>NZ_FNEE01000061.1 GCF_900099905.1 Mesorhizobium muleiense
TTCTCACAATACGAGGTCGTGATACCACCAACCGATATGCTATGTTCAGTGATCATGAGTTGCATTTCCTCAGCACAACTGGCCGCGTCAGGTCGGCTGGGCCGAACCGATCCGCGCCCTCTGAATATAGCAGCGCAGACCGGCCGTCTTATGCGATTGTCCGGATGAAAACGCAGGAAATCGGCGTTTCGCGATCAGTTCGCGGCAAACGTCGACCGATCGCATCGGGCGCGCGCGATCTGGATTTTGCGGGACCGCTACTTGGCCTCGTTCCATGACCATGCAGGCGGGCAAAGGCGGAGGCGAGGGAAGCCTTCAAGATGGGACGTTAAATCCTTGTAGTGAGCTACCATTCTTTGGGTCACAGCAACGTGTCGGCCGTCAGGCCTTCCGCTAATCGCGTTGATGCGCGCCCACACAGATCTCCCGCAACGGCCAAGCAAATCGCCATCCTCATCCAGCCAGTGGGACGTCGCCTTTATCGTTCGAGAATGAATACTTTCGGTACGACCTGCTTCGAATTCTAGCTAAGGGTCTTCAGTTCAACGCCGAGGAGGCGCCGCCCTATTCAGGGTCCCGCGGCTCGCCCCCCGCGTACATTGCGCAGATCCCCTGTGGCAACGGCTGCCCTATTAGCTTGGGCAGCCGGCAGCGTCTTCGCAGATCACGGCGCGACACTGCCAACGACGCAGCGTCGACAATGTAATTCTCGATCCAGGCTTCACGTTCCAGTACCCACCCGGCCCAGTGCCTTTGCGAAAGGGCTGTGTCCCTGGTGATGGTGTAGGAGGCCGCGCGCGGAGCCGTCGGCGTAGCGCAGCGCGCGGCCGACTGCAGCGCTGGCGGTCATCGCCGATCTTCGAGAAGGTTCCGTTGCAACACCTGGAACAGAGCGGAGGCGACGATGACTGACGAGAGAATGGCCCTGATCGAGCTGATTGAGAAGCAGGCCGACAGCGCCTTCGTGCGCGACATGCTGGCCTTTGCGGCCGATCGCGTCATGGAGATGGAGGTGGAAGCGCGTACAGGCGCTGCGAAGGGCGCACGCTCGCCGCTGCGGGAGGTGCAGCGGAACGGCTATCGCGACCGGGACTGGGATACCCGCGCCGGGCGGATCGCGTTGGAGATCCCGGAGCTGCGCAAAGGAAGTAAGCGCTGTTCTCAGGCCACGGCCTTAAGCTCGGAAGGTTGGATGTAGGCCCAGGG
>NZ_FNEE01000060.1 GCF_900099905.1 Mesorhizobium muleiense
CATGTGCGCTAAGATAGGAGTTGCAGCGGGGAATCGGTTGTGATTCTACGCTGCGATGACTCACGAATCGCTTGTAGATGACGGCTGGACCGAGACGATTGAGCTTCTCGGCGGTGAAGAGTTGATCGCAGGGAGTGCTCGCGAGACGAAGGCATTCCTGCGACCGCGGGGCGTCAGGTCGGCTACTGATCTGTTGCGCCTGACACTGGCTTACTGCCTTGGCAAGGTGGGCATGCGGGGCGTCGTGGCCTGGGCGGCGGCGAGCGGGATCGCCGACATCTCGGACGTGGCGTTGCTCGGCCGGCTGCGCAACGCAGGGCCGTGGCTGCAGCAGTTGATTGGGTATCTTTTGAAGCGCGAGGAGAAAGGCCTGCCCAAAGGCCGGCTGATCCGCATCCTTGATGCGACGGCGGTTGCCAAGGCCGGTGCGCATGAGAAGAAGAACAATGGCCTTTGGCGTATGCACTGCGCCTTCGAGCTTGAGCGCGAGCAGTTCGATTTCATCGAGATCACCGACCAGAGCGAGGCCGAGCTGATCGACCGCGTGCCGGTGATACCGGGCGAGATCCGCATCGGCGACCGCGCCTATCTGCAGGCCGAGCGGATCGCAAAGGTCCTAGCGCAAGGCGGCGACGTTCTCGTGCGCGCGGCGTGGAAGAATGTGCGATGGCTCGATTCCAGCGGTAAGCCATTCGATCTCATCGGCCACCTGAAGAACTGCCGGGAGGAGGTCATCGAAACGCCTGTCTGGCTGGGCCTCAAGAACTGCGATCCCCTGAAGATGCGCCTGATCGCCTTGCGCAAATCCGAGGCCGCCGCACAAGAAGCGCGGCGCAAGATCAACAAGGAAGCCAAGGCCAAGGGCACGCAGGTTCGACAGGAGACGCTGATTGCCGCCGGCTTCGTGATCCTTGTGACCTCGCTCGACCAGGATGAGTTTGACGCCGACACAGTCCTCAAGCTCTATCGCATGCGCTGGCGGATCGAGCTCGCCTTCAAACGTCTCAAGAGCCTGATCGGACTGCGCGCTCCCCCCGCCAAAGACCCAAGGATCGCAAAGCCTTGGATTCTTGCCCACTTCCTCATCGCGCTTGTGACCGAACCCCTCTCGCAGGAGTTTGGTGTCTCTCCCCCTTGAGCGACGGGCGCCCGCTCCTGTGGCGCGCCAGCCGCCAGATCGTCGCCTCCCTGATCGCGGCCATCTTTACTCAACCCCCCTTGGCAATCCTGCGCCAAAACCTCCGTGCCTTGCGACATCGATGGCGTGAGCCACCACGAAAGCGCAAATTTCAGGCCATGCCAAAGCTATCTTAGCGCATATG
>NZ_FNEE01000057.1 GCF_900099905.1 Mesorhizobium muleiense
ATCAGCTTCTCGATGCTTGCGGTGCCATTGGCGATGCTCAAGGTCGACGGCTGCGCGATCGCCGCCTTGATGCCGCGAATGGTCGCGTCGCCGGAGGCGATCTCGACGCTTGTCGTGCCGTCCGCGATCTTCACCCTGCCTTCTGCGGTGGCCGGAATGCCGGCGACGGTGGCGCCACCGGAAAACCCGGTCCAGTCGCCGTCGCGCTTCAAATCGACACCGATGCCGCTGATCACGGTGCCGCCGGAGGTGACGCTGTCGGCCCGGATTTTACCGGAGATCGCCGGTGCGGCGACATAGTTGGCAATCAGCGCATCGATGGTGACCGTCTTTGCCGAAAGATCGCCGCGCGAAATTGAATCTGTGGTCGCCTTGATGGCGACATGAGGCGCATTGCCGGTCTTCGAGAAGACGATCGTGCCACGCACGTCGCCGTCAGCTTTTTCCAGCGCCAGGGCTGCGAGCGGACTGATATCGGGTAGATCCAGCGCAACCGTGCCGAGCGGCAGGAATCGATCGTCGAGAGCAAGGTCGCCCGAAACTTTGTTGTCGCCCAGTGACAGGCTTAGTCCGTTTATGGACCGCTTTCCCTGGCGCGTTACCAGCGACGCCTTGAAATCGAGTGGCTCGTCATTGACGGATCCGGTGAGCGAGATATCGGCCGCCGGGCTGGCGATGTCGCCCTTCCCCGTCGCGGTGAGCTTTAGCCCGGTGATTTCTCGCGCCGCCACCGAAAGCCGGTCGCTGTTGACCGTCAGCGACAGGTCGGGCGCGGTGCTGGCGCCTTGCGCGTTCAGCGCGAAGGTGATGGCGCCCTTGGCATCCCCGGACAGAAGCGAGATGTCGGCGAGCGCGCCCTTGACGTCGGCGCTGACCTTGTTGTCGGCGAGGCTGGCCTGCCCGTCGGCGCTGAATGCACCTGATACCAGCCTGATGGCGTCGGCGATAACATTGCCGTTGGCGTCGCGCTTCAGTGCCGCGCTGAGCTGCGTCCGCTCGGCGAGCACGCCGCGCACTGCCGCCGGCAGTGCCGCGGAAGCCGCAACCGCCCTGAGGTTGAGATCGATGGCGCCATCGGCCAGGGAGACCCTTCCATTAAAGCCGCTGTCCAGTACCTCGCTCGTTACCGAGCCGCTGTCGATGACGATGGTATCGGTAGCGAGATCGCCGGCGACCTTGGCAGTAATCTTTCCGGCGAGCAGCGGCGCGATGGTCGGATTGTCCAGGCCGATTTTGTCCGCCGTCACCGTGCCGGAGATCGGCCCTGTTCGGCCCTTCAGATCGAAGGCGTCGGAATGGAGCGCAAGCGCGATGCCTTCGGCCTTGGCGAGGTTGGTGGCGACCGACGGCAGTGTCGCGGAGATATTCAGCGTCGATTGCGTGCCCTGCCCCGCGACCTCCACCGACAGCGCCTGCAACTCGAGCTTGATCGGGCTCTCGGTGCTGCCAAGCGCCAGCGGCAGGCTCGGGCCGGTCGAGGCCAGGTCGAGCGCAAAATCGCTGGCGCCGTTCGGATTGATGGTGCCGGCAGCCTTGCCGGAAAT
>NZ_FNEE01000056.1 GCF_900099905.1 Mesorhizobium muleiense
TATGAGCTCGGTGCGCAGATCGCGCATCTACCGCCGGCGCGCTAATACCCGTCGCGGGGCGCACAAGCTCGCGAGCTCGGCAGGCGCCACTACGGCACAGTCACGCCGTTGGGCAGGGAGGCTAACCCCGGCCATCGCATCATCTTAATCATTGGGTACCCGCTTGCTTGGCGCTTGCCGCAGCGCAGGCCTTCCAACCCGGGATAGGTGTCATTGCAAAATCCGCCGTCGCAATGAGCATAGTCCTAGGGGCAAAAGCAGAAGCTCTTTTCGGGATGCCTTCCATGCCCCACGGTTTCGCCTTCGGGCCGACCGCCCCGAAAAGGAGTCTGCCTGCATCTTGTTTGTAGTACGTAAATTCGTCAAGAACCCGTAGGATCGGCAGCATGAGTGCGAACATTTCTACTTGGCTACTGAACCAATAGATGTCGTGTGGTCGCGCTCGACTGCGTTCCACCGACAATGCTCCAGGATCCCTGGCCGACTTGCTGGCGCCCCAAGCACGCGTTCTGGTTCTACATCTTCAAGACGAACACAGGGATCATCATAGGGAGCAATCAGGGTTGGGGTGGAAAATCAAAAGCCGTCATGCCCGGGACAACCCGAAGGATGAAGCCGACTGGAGCAAGCACAAAATGTTCCGTCGGCTTGGGAAAGCTCAGTTTGCGCGGCAGCGACCGCCTGTTCGGAGGCGAGCTTGATCATTGGATGATTTCTCCTCAGTGCATGCCGCACCCGCTTGCGGGTGAACCGATGTGTAGTGCCAAACGAGAAAACTTCAGACAATGCGGTCATGTGATAGGGCTGCATCTCATATCCGACATTGTCGAAGATCCGACAATATCGACGTTCCGTCCTGGTTCGGTGACACTTCAAGCAGTGAAGTTCACGTTGCGACGCAACGTCTTCGCTCCAAGACGCTTCACGTTCTCGGCTTCAATGGGCAGATACCAATGAGTTGACGTTCTGTCTGAACGGCAAGTTCCACCGAGAAGGCCTTCGACGCCGCAGCCTATTGCGCCCGACGTTACAACAAGTCGCCGACAAGTGGAACGGGACGCAGGACTCGAAAGCCGCTATGATTCGTTTCGTTTCACCCGCTCACACCGCACTGGCTGTTGCCGACGTGTAGTTGCTGTTTGCGTGCGTCTCCTGTCCTCGACAGTGCCAATGGCACATGGTTCGATGAAACGGCGGCATTGACGGCCCGGCTAGTTCGGCACCGGCGCTTCTTCAAGTAGCATGAGGTTTGACGCGTTGGGGCAGGGGAGCACAGCCATGTCTGCAGTCCTGTGACTGGCGCTGATCAGGCCCTGAGTGGCAGGATGAAGTACCGTACGATCACACCCCTCGTCTGACGCTGTGCGGCTGGCCCCCGGGGAGTTCTGGCCCGACATGAACCAGAAAAATGGCAAGAGAAAGCTTGACCTCATGAATATGAAAATCCGCTGATCTGGATCCCAGACAGGTCAACGCGCTTTCATGCGGCACCCACTGAGCGGTTTGTCCGATCCGCCTCGACGTTGCGGCCGAAACTAAGAAGGCTTGGTCTGCAACGACCAGCAGTCCACCGTGTTAATAAAAATCGTAAATCTTTAACTCGACGAACGCGCATTTTAGGAGATCATGGTGCCAGTTTGTGGGGG
>NZ_FNEE01000055.1 GCF_900099905.1 Mesorhizobium muleiense
GACCGTCTGCAGCTATAAGGGTGGTGCCAACCCCGCGATCGAACAGGACCGGAAACGACCGGATGTAGCCGCGTACCTCGGATTCGAGACGCTCAAAAATCGAGATGCTCGCATCGCTCGAAGGCGAGAATTTCTTCTTCATAGCGGCAATCCTCTTGTTCATAAGGCGTATTCCTTTGATGGGAGCCTAATCGGTGCGCGCGGCGTTCATGTTGGGGATCGGCATTTTTCGTGCCGTGGCAAAAAAATTAGCAGCATCAAATGGACGGGCGCGGAGTCGGCATTGTCATGAGCGCCCCCCACAAACTGGCACCATGATCTCCTAAAATGCGCGTTCCGGTGGGCATCATGCTATCCTCATAACCGGCGGCAATCATCTTCATGCGAAGCCGATCAAGGCCACCTTCAACAGCGATTACTACCGAAATGTCAGCACAGTGAAACCGGCGGATCGCCGTGTCCGTCATCTGGCAGTTTAGGGCGGGATTGTCGACCAACGAAATCGCAACCGCCTTGATGAGACAATCATTTATAGATATTCTTATTGTCGGACCCACTTCGTTGATCGCTGCCCGCCAACGCAGAAGAGCATCAACTTCGGTGGCAACAAGGCGGAAGTGAGGAATCGTCTGATTTGCCTGCGTCATCCGAGCGGCTATGGCTTTCCGCAACGGCGTTAAGGGAACCTCGGTGAAAGAGCGGGACATCAGGCTTCAATCGTTCCAATGACCGCGTTGGTCTCTACCGTTGCACCTTCCGGTGCAGCGATTGTCGTCAAAATGCGGTTCGCGGGTGCTTCGACTTCTCCAGTGGCCTTAGCTGTCTCGACTTCCACGACAAACAGCCTCGCCGATACTTTTTAACCAGCGAACGATTGTAGCTTCCTTGAGCCCATTCCACTGGAGGGTAAGATAATGTCCGTTGTCATCTTTGCTTCCGATCTATTCAGAGTATTCGAAGGTCTCAGAGCAGCCGCCGTACGGCGGCGATGATGCTATCCTTCGTCGGGTAGAAGTTCTTCTCGAGGGTCGGACTGAACGGTACGTGAATGTCCGGAGCGCTCAGACGTAGAATCGGTTGCTTCAAAAGTTCGAAAGCTTCTTCCGCCATCACCGCAGCGATTTCACTTCCCACGTTACAGACTCGGTGAGCATTCTCAACGATCACAACCCTTCCGGTCTTGGCGACGGAGGTTTTGAACGTCTCATGGTCGAGCGGCTTCAACGTCCGTGGGTCAATCACTTCGACCGAAATGCCTTCCCTGGCGAGCGCTTCAACTGCGTCCAGCGCCGGCCGAAGGGCGCCTGCGATAGCGATAAGGGTGACGTTGCTTCCCTCGCGTTTCACATCCGCTTTGCCAATCGGAACTAAATGGTCCGGATCTGTGGGCACATTCCCCTTGAGCGGCCACAGCCTTTTCTCTTCGAAGACGAGCACAGGATCGCCGTCGCGAATGGCCGATTTCATAAGCCCTTTAATATCAGCGGGGCTGGTCGGGCTGATGATCTTGAGACCTGGCACATTCATGAAAAGCGGATAGGGCCGGTCGGCATGCTGCGCCGCCATCGACCCCGTGGAGAACATACAGCAACGAATCACGATAGGAATGTCGATCTGGCCTCCAGTCATATACCGCAATTTCGAGGCCTGATTGATGATCTGATCCGAGGCGAGATAGGCAAAGCTGGCAAATCCGAGGTCTACTATCGGTCGCAATCCGTTGATAGCAGCTCCGATTCCTACGCCGGTGAAACTGCCTTCCGAAATAGGCATGTCCCAAATCCGATGCTTGCCGAA
>NZ_FNEE01000058.1 GCF_900099905.1 Mesorhizobium muleiense
CGCCACAGGTCTCGATCACCAAGCCGCGACGAAGAGCTTCCCGCGAGATTTGCACAGGTAATGAGTGGTGCTTTTGAAATACGAGTCCGTACATCAGTCCGCGGCCCCGTACACTCAGGCCGAGGTTGGGGAAATCGTCTATGATTAAGTTGAGCTCCTCAGCCAGAATGGCGGATTTGCGTCCGATTTCTTCCTCGAACTTGGAGTCAGCCCAATAAGTCTCAAGAGCCGCACGAGCAGCGATGAAAGCCAGGTTGTTGCCCCTGAAGGTACCGCTGTGCGCGCCAGGTGACCAAACATCCAGTTCAGGCTTCAGAAGAACGAGGGACATCGGCGTGCCGATCGCCGACAAGGACTTCGACAGAGTGACGATGTCCGGCACGATCTCAGCCGCTTCAAAACTGAAAAATCTCCCCGTGCGACCAACGCCGGCCTGGATATCGTCGATGATCATCAAGATTTCGTGTCGCTTGGTCAGATCACGGAGCCGCTGCAGCCATTGAAAGCTAGCGGGATAGATCCCCCCCTCACCTTGGACTGCTTCCAAAATGACCGCGGCGGGTTTATCGAGGCCACTGCTAGGGTCGTTGAGCAGCTTCTCGAAGTAGTCGAGTGTGTCAACGGACGGGCCGAGATAGCCATCGTAAGGCAAAGATGTGACATGCGCGAGCGGGTACCCTGCGGCACTTCGATACTTCTTGTTTCCGGTCGCCGACAACGCTCCAGCGCTGACACCGTGGAACGAATTGGCAAAGGCGACGATGTTTGACCTGCCGGTCACTATGCGAGCCAGCTTCAGTGCAGCCTCGACCGCGTTCGTACCTGTGGGACCAGTAAACTGCAGTTTATAATTCAGGCCACGTGGCTTCAGAATGTACCGCTCGAACGCCTCGATGAACGCCTTCTTGGCGCTGGTGGCGAGGTCGAGGCCGTGCACAATTCCGTCCCGCTCGATATAGTCCAGCACCGGTTTCTTGAAGGCCGGGTTATTGTGCCCGTAATTGAGGGCGCCTGCCCCCGCGAAAAAGTCAAGATATTCGCGACCGTCTGCAGCTATAAGGGTGGTGCCAACCCCGCGATCGAACAGGACCGGAAACGACCGGATGTAGCCGCGTACCTCGGATTCGAGACGCTCAAAAATCGAGATGCTCGCATCGCTCGAAGGCGAGAATTTCTTCTTCATAGCGGCAATCCTCTTGTTCATAAGGCGTATTCCTTTGATGGGAGCCTAATCGGTGCGCGCGGCGTTCATGTTGGGGATCGGCATTTTTCGTGCCGTGGCAAAAAAATTAGCAGCATCAAATGGACGGGCGCGGAGTCGGCATTGTCATGAGCG
>NZ_FNEE01000054.1 GCF_900099905.1 Mesorhizobium muleiense
GGGGGTAGAGCACTGGATGGGCTAGGGGTCCTCACCGGATTACCAAACCTAACCAAACTCCGAATACCTGGGAGTACTAGTCGGCAGACACACGGCGGGTGCTAACGTCCGTCGTGAAAAGGGAAACAACCCTGACCTACAGCTAAGGTCCCCAAGTTATGGCTAAGTGGGAAAGGATGTGAGGATCCCAAAACAACCAGGATGTTGGCTTAGAAGCAGCCATCATTTAAAGAAAGCGTAACAGCTCACTGGTCTAAATAAGGGTCTTTGCGCCGAAAATGTAACGGGGCTCAAGCCATACACCGAAGCTTAGGGTTCGTGAGCAATCACGAGCGGTAGCGGAGCGTTCTGTAAGCTGATGAAGCCATACCCGTGAGGGGTGGTGGAGGTATCAGAAGTGCGAATGCTGACATGAGTAACGTAAGGGGAGTGAGAGACTCCCCCGCCGAAAGTCCAAGGGTTCCTGCTTAAAGCTAATCTGAGCAGGGTTAGCCGGCCCCTAAGTCGAGGCAGAAATGCGTAGACGATGGGAACCACGTTAATATTCGTGGGCCTGGAGGAAGTGACGGATCATTGAGGTAGTCCAATCTTATCGGATTGAACGGGCTGCTGCGTGGTTCCAGGAAATAGCTCCTCCTTATAGACCGTACCCGAAACCGACACTGGTGGACTGGTAGAGTATACCAAGGCGCTTGAGAGAACTATGCTGAAGGAACTCGGCAAATTGCACGCGTAACTTCGGAAGAAGCGTGACCCTTTTCCACGCAAGTGGAGGAGGGTGGCACAGACCAGGGGGTAGCGACTGTTTATCAAAAACACAGGGCTCTGCGAAGTCGCAAGACGACGTATAGGGTCTGACGCCTGCCCGGTGCTGGAAGGTTAAGAGGAGGGGTGCAAGCTCTGAATCGAAGCCCCAGTAAACGGCGGCCGTAACTATAACGGTCCTAAGGTAGCGAAATTCCTTGTCGGGTAAGTTCCGACCTGCACGAATGGCGTAACGACTTCCCCGCTGTCTCCAGCATAGACTCAGTGAAATTGAATTCCCCGTGAAGATGCGGGGTTCCTGCGGTTAGACGGAAAGACCCCGTGCACCTTTACTATAGCTTTACATTGGCATTCGTAGTGGCATGTGTAGGATAGGTGGTAGGCTTTGAAACCTGGGCGCCAGCTCAGGTGGAGCCACCCTTGAAATACCACCCTTATCACTATGGATGTCTAACCGCGGCCCGTCATCCGGGTCCGGGACAATGTATGGTGGGTAGTTTGACTGGGGCGGTCGCCTCCTAAAGAGTAACGGAGGCGCGCGATGGTGGGCTCAGAACGGTCGGAAATCGTTCGCTGAGTGCAATGGCATAAGCCTGCCTGACTGCGAGACTGACAAGTCGAGCAGAGACGAAAGTCGGTCATAGTGATCCGGTGGTCCCGCGTGGAAGGGCCATCGCTCAACGGATAAAAGGTACGCCGGGGATAACAGGCTGATGACCCCCAAGAGTCCATATCGACGGGGTTGTTTGGCACCTCGATGTCGACTCATCGCATCCTGGGGCTGGAGCAGGTCCCAAGGGTATGGCTGTTCGCCATTTAAAGCGGTACGTGAGTTGGGTTCAGAACGTCGTGAGACAGTTCGGTCCCTATCTGCCGTGGGTGTAGGAATATTGAAAGGATCTGTCCCTAGTACGAGAGGACCGGGATGGACGGATCTCTGGTGGACCTGTTGTGGCGCCAGCCGCATAGCAGGGTAGCTATATCCGGACGGGATAACCGCTGAAGGCATCTAAGCGGGAAACCCACCTTAAAACGAGTATTCCCTGAGAACCGTGGAAGACGACCACGTTGATAGGCCGGGTGTGGAAGAGCGGCAACGCTTGAAGCTTACCGGTACTAAT
>NZ_FNEE01000052.1 GCF_900099905.1 Mesorhizobium muleiense
AGCAGTTCGTCGATCTGGCTATTGGGATGGCCGTTGACAATCCTGGTGAGGACATCGCCGAGATAGCCTAGCGGCTCGACACCATTGAGTTTGCAGGTTTCGATCAGCGACGCAACGGCTGCCCAGTGTTCGGCACCGCCATCGGAGCCTGCAAAGAGGGCGTTCTTTCGGTTGAGCGCGATCGGACGGATGGAGCGCTCGACTGTATTGGAGTCGATCTCGATGCGGCCGTCGTCGAGGAAGCGGGTCAGGCCTTCCCAGCGCGAGAGGGTGTAGCGGATCGCCTCGGCGAGCTTGGTCTTCTGGCTGATCAGACCGAGCTTCTCGCGCAGCCAGGGTTCGAGATCGGCGACGGTAGCGCGGCTATTTTCCTGACGCATTGCGCGGCGCTCGTCGGCCGACCGGCCACGGATGTCATCCTCGATCCTGTAGAGCTCGGCGATGCGCCGGAGCGCCTCGCTGGCGATCGGTGCGGGACCGGCGGCTGCCAGTTCATAGAAGCGCCTGCGGACGTGTGCCCAGCAGAAGGCGAGCGTCACGCCGCTTTTCTCGGCCAGCACGCGATAGCCCCCATAGCCGTCGACCTGAAGGATTCCGGTGAAGCCTGCGAGATGAGCGATCGGACGCTCGGCCTTTCGGTCCGGCGCATAGACATAGGCGACGCCCGGCGGGTCGCTCCCCTGCCATGGTCGGTCATCGCGGGCATAGGCCCACAGCTGCCCAGTCTTCGTCTTGCCGCGGCCAGGATCGAGCACCGGCGCCGTGGTTTCGTCGGCGAACAGCTTCGGCGAAGCCTTCAGCTTGCCAAGCAGGCGTTCATGCACCGGACGCAGATGCCAGGCGGCGCGGCCGACCCAGTCGGCGAGCGTGGACCGGTCGAGATTGATGCCCTGCCGGGCATAGATCTGCGCTTGTCGGTAGAGCGGCAGGTGGTCAGCATATTTGGACACCAGCACCTGAGCGACCGTCGCCTCGGTCGGCAAACCGCCCTCGATCAGCCGGGCGGGTGCCGGAGCCTGAACGACCACGTCCTCACAGGCGCGGCAGGCATATTTGGGCCGGCGCACGACGATCACACGCAGCTGCGCCGGAACGATGTCGAGCCGCTCGCTCACGTCCTCACCGATCCGATGCAAGCCATTGCGGCAGCCCGGGCAGGCATGGTCCTCGATGTCGACGACCATCTCCACGCGAGGCAGATGCGCCGGCAGCGAGCCCCGGTTGGCCCGGCGTTTGGCAGTCTTTGCCTGTCGCTGGTCCGGAGAAGCCCTCTCGGCCGCTTCCTCGCCGGCCGCCTCGATCTGTTCGGCCTCTTCGAGCCCCAGCAGCAACTGATCTTCGGGAAGCTTTTCGGCGCGACGGCCGAAGCGATGACGCTGCAATTCCTTGATGATCTGGATCAGCCGGGCATTCTCGACGTCGCGCGCCAGGACCATCGCCTTCAGCGCGTCCGGATCGTCGGGAAGCTGGTCAGCCGTCATCGCCATGAGCGGATCAGACCATATTCGCCGACAGCCCGCGACAGCGCAATCCAGGCTGATTCACTTGGTCGCGGCTCAGCTCGCCTGAACCGGAACACGCGTCCGGCGGGCTTCATGGACCCGCCGCCAGTCGAGACCTTCGAGCAGCGCCGACAGCTGCGCGGCCGTCAGCCGCATCACGCCGTCCTGCACTTTCGGCCAGCGGAACTCCCCATCTTCCAGGCGTTTGGCGTAAAGGCACACGCCTGTGCCATCCCAGAAGATCAGCTTGATCCGGTCCGTCCGCTTCGCCCGGAAGACGTAGACGGCCCCGCTGAACGGATCGGCGCCCATCGTCTCGCGCACCAGCGCAGCCAGCCCCTCCGCACCCTTGCGGAAGTCGACCGGCTTCGTCGCCACCATGACCTTGACCGCGCCCGTCGGCCCGATCACGACGTCGCCTTCAGCGCGCGGATCACTGCGGTCACGGTCTTCGCATCCGCACCCCGGCCAACGCGCATGGTGATGCCGTCGATCTCCAGCTCGATCACACCGGCGTCTCGGGCGGCTTTCTGCTTCCGCCGCCGCCTTGCCGCCGGTTCAGGCCTCGACGCTGCAATCACCGCCGGAACAAACAACGATTCCGGTGCTGCCGGCGCTTCCGCCAACGGCTGACGAGCGGCCCGACGCCAGGCGAACAGCTGCTGCGGGGACAAAGCGTATCGCCGCGCCACCGCACTCACGGTCGCGCCGGCTTCGTAGCTTTCCGCCACGATCCGCACCTTCTCCTCCGGCAGCCATTCGCGCCGCCGACCGGAGCCCGTGAACACCTCGAACCGGCGCGCGGGCTCGTGATCGCTGGATGTAAGCGTAAGCTCTGAAATCGTCATGTGTCGAAGCCCTCAAAGGCTCCGAACATCGTCCCTCACGTCAACGCGCGAAAGGTGCCACCGGAACAGCGCTTAC
>NZ_FNEE01000051.1 GCF_900099905.1 Mesorhizobium muleiense
TAAGCTCTGAAATCGTCATGTGTCGAAGCCCTCAAAGGCTCCGAACATCGTCCCTCACGTCAACGCGCGAAAGGTGCCACCGGAACAGCGCTTACCAAAGGAAGCTACTTCCCAAGCTTACTCGAACCACGTCGAACGGCCGAGAAGGCTCTGGTGGCGGTGATTCAGGAACTATACGTCCATGGGATCTCGTCGCGCTCGGTCGACGATCTGGTCAAGGCGATGGGTGCGGGCGGCATGTCGAAGAGCCAGGTGAGCCGCCTATGCGCCAACATAGACGAACGGGTGAACGCCTTCCTCACGCGACCGCTGGAGGGCGCCTGGCCCTACCTCTGGCTCGAGGCCACCTACCTGAAGGTGCGCGAGGGCGGTAGGATCGTCAGCCGTGCGGTGATAATCGCCGCGGCGGTAAAGCGCGAGGTGCTGGGCGTCGCCATCCGAAGCCGAGACGTTCTGGACCGACTTCCTGCGGTCTCTTGCCGATCACGATCTGCGTGGCGTGAAGCTGGTCATCGCCGACGGGACAAGGGTTTACGCGCGGCCGCCGCCGGGTGTTCAACGCCACGCACCAGCGCTGCCACATTCACTGGATGCGCAACGCGCTTGCCCATGCGCCGACGAAGCGGCGCATGGGCGGTTGCGGCGATGCCGAAGTCTATCTTCGCCCAGGAAACCAAAGCCGACGCCGAAACCCAGTGGGAAGTCGTTGCCGACGCGCTACGCGAGAAGCAATCCGAGCTCGGCGCCCTGATGGACGCCTCTCGCGACGACGTGCTGGCCTACATGTCCTTCCCGCGCGAGCACTGGGCGCAGATCGCCAGCACGAATCCGCTCGAGCGCGTCAACCGCGAGATCAAGCGGCGGGGCGACGTCATAGGCATCTTTCCCAATGACGACGCCATCGTGCGCCTTGTCGGCGCACTGATGCTGGAGACCAATGATCAATGGGCGGTGGCGCGGCGCTACATGCACTTCAAACGCTCGCTCGTATAACAGACAATCCAACCATCAGGCTGCCCGCCGTGGCCGCCTGATCAGCGTCGGACCTCTCCGAAGGTCGGCGCTCCTACACCATGCCGCGGGACATCACCTGCGAAAGTTGGCAAGGCAGGCGAAAAGGCCGGCAATGCATTGCCGACGACCCTATGGCGCGACATCTTCTCGCTAACCGGTGAAGCACGTCCCGGCCTGCCGATTTTCTCGGTTCAAGCGAGATAAAAAGTTGCGCCAAGATCGAGATACCGGAAGGTTGATTAGGTGTCTTAAACATGATGGGCCTCACATAAAGATTGTCAGGGGACCCATTCTGCCACAGTACATTCGCTGTCCAATTCCTCCTAGGATCTCACAGTAATCATCATTTTTCAGTTCCCCAGCTTGATGCATATTTGTTGTTAGGCTGCCGCTTCGTGCCAAGCCGAGCGTAGTACCCTCAGCCAGTTGTCGTGGCAGATTTTCGCCAAATCGGTGTCGCCATATCCAGCGTCCCGCAGTGCCGCAACGAGGTTCTGGAGCCCAGCGACGTCGCCGATTTCAGCCGGCACGGTGGTGCCGTCGAAGTCCGAGCCCAGCCCCACGCCGTCGATGCCGACATGCTCGACCAGATAGTCGATGTGGCGGATCATGTCGGAAAGCGGGGTGTCGACACGCTTCAAGCCATCCTCGCGTAACATGGTGACGGCGAAATTCAGCCCGACAAGGCCGTTGCTTTCGCGCACAGCCGCGAGCTGCTTGTCGGTCAGATTGCGGCTAATAGGGGTAATGGCGTGCGCGTTGGAATGGCTGACGATCAGCGGTTGGTCGCTGAGTCTGGCGACATCCCAGAATCCTTTTTCGGTGATGTGGGCGAGATCGACGGCAATGCCAATGCGGTTGCATTCCGTGACCAGCCGCTTGCCGGCTTCGGTCAGGCCAGGCCCGGTATCAGGGCTCGACGGGAAGGCAAACGGCACTCCCTGGCCAAAGACGGTGTTGCGGCTCCACACCGGGCCGAGCGAGCGCAGGCCGGCGGAATAAAAGACGTCGAGCGCGGCGAGTTCGGCATCGATGGCTTCGCAGCCTTCCATATGCAACACGGCGGCGAACTTGCATTCGGCCTCGGCGGCATCAATGTCGGCACTGCTGCGGCAGATTTTCCAGCCGCCGGCACTCTCGATCCGGAAGGCGATCGACGCCATGTCGACGGCGATGTCGAGCGAGGGAGAGCGTTCAAGCGGCTGAGAAAGCGGAATGGCATAGTGGCCGTTCTCGTCGCGCACTTCATCCTGCATGTTGGGCGAGGTCACATAAATCGCGCACAGGCCGCCGGCGAGGCCGCCTTTCCTAGCGCGCGGCATGTCGATATGGCCCTGCTGGGTGCCTTCGACGAACTCGGCCACCGGATCGCCACCCTTGGTTGCGTTGTTCCACAAACGGTAAAGCACATCGTTGTGGCCGTCGAAAACTTCCTGCATCTCAAAGCTCCAGCGATAAGCGGAATGCTCCGCCGCCTCTATGTGCGATACCCGAGAAATGAGCCCGCACCTATATGTTCAATGTCATCCGGGAGCACCCTTCCCCTGGTTCGAAGATCCAGTTTTCCGGTTCAGGGCGTGGTTGATCAACCTCGCAAAGTGACAACTGGTAGAGAACTACCTGCGCCTGGATCTTTCAGCCGCCAGGATCTCGATCATTTCCCTTCCGGTAGTTAGGCATTATAGATGGAAGCCTGATTGAAAGGACGCACTCTCTCTATCGTGCCATTGACGGATGAGTCTGTTCACGGCTTCGCTCTGGTCGATGTG
>NZ_FNEE01000050.1 GCF_900099905.1 Mesorhizobium muleiense
CTTCAGAAGTCTCCTCCCAATGCCGAAGTAGCGACCCATCCGGGGCCGCCTGCCCCGCGATCGGAAATGTCTGCCCTGGCGCAATAAGATGTCCAGGGTGGTCGCCGGCAGCGTCTGCTATCCGGCAATCGCAAAGATCGCCTCAAGGGCTGCCATGCGCGCAAAGCAGCCATGCCGCCGTCGCGTGTGAGACTCTGCTTCGGGTCGCAAGCAGAACAGCAGCCCCCTACGGCTCGTCCCTCAAATCGCGCAAATTAGACACAACGCGGCGGTTCTGCGACCTGCAAGCGGTGTCGGGGCAGTCGCGGACGAGCCTGTCCTTGCCGTAGCCCTTGGCCCACATGCGGTTGCGGTCTATGCCGCCGGCGGCGAGGTAGTCCATCACCGCATCGGCGCGCTGCTGCGATAGCGCCGTTTCACTTGCGCCGGGATCGTCGGCGAAACCCTGCAGCTTGAGCAGCCAGCGCGGATGCTTTGCTAACCAGGCGATCTGGGTGTCGAGGGTGGCCTTGGCGACAGAATCGAGCGCGGCCGAACCTTGCGTGAAATAGGTGCGGCGGCCGACATTGAGGATAAAATCCTCCTCGCTGCCCGGCTGCACGTTCTGGAAGCCGGCAACCTCGGTGTTGGTGATGTCGGGCGTGGAAGGGGCCAGCGTGTTGCTGGTCGAGCAGGATGCGGCCAGCACCAGCAGGCCGGCGGCGAGCAGCCGGCGCGTGTTTTCAATCATGCGGTTCATGAGGCGCCAGTCATTCGACAAGGGTGGAAGCGGGCGCCTGGTCGGCGATGTGCGGCAGGACCTGCACCGCGGTGCCGATCGGGCAGCGCTGGTAGAGGTCGATGATGTCTTCCGGGAACATGCGGATGCAGCCGCTGGAAGCGTCGGTGCCGATGCTCCATGGCTCCAGCGTGCCATGCAGGCGGTAGCCGGTGTCGGCGCCGTTGCGGTGCAGATAGAGCGCGCGCGGCCCGAGCGGATTGTTGGACGCGCCGCCTGCGACCATGTGCGGTAGGTCCGGCTTGCGCTTACGCATTTCGGGGGGCGGGACCCATTGCGGCCACAGCGCGCGGCGGTCGATCGTCGCGCGGCCGTACCATTTGAAGCCGTCCTTGCCGACGCCGACGCCATAGCGGATGGCGGTCTTGTTTTCCATGATGACGTAGAGGAAGTGGTGGCGAGTATCGACCACGACGGTGCCGACCGGCTCGCTGCTGAAATACTTGACGATCTGGCGATGCCATCTCTTGTCGATCTTGGCGAAGTTGGTCTTGCGATAGACAAAATTGTTGTCGCTGGCGGTACCGGCGAAAAAGGATTTTGCCGCCGCGGCTTGAGCAATATTGCTGGTTGCACCCACCGCGACCAGCGCCAGGCCGCCGAGCACGACACCCCTGCGTGATAAAACCATCGGCAATATTCCCCCCCATGCCAAAAGCCTGGCGGACCATAGTTGAGAATTACTTCGCCTCAAAGTGGAAAATGCTGCGTTGCTTCAGTCCGCCGATGTCCGGACATTCGGCAATTTGGCGGCGAGTGACCGAATTGTGACAATCTTGCCGAGGACGAACGTCTAACCTAAACCCATCCAGGACCTTAACCAAATTGGCGCGACTGTTTGGGACCGAGCGTAGTTGCGCTATTGCGCTATCCGGACGTGTGGGCAATGCCCACCAGCAGATTCAAAATCTTGCGGGGGCCGTGCGCCTCATAGATGCCGATCCAAACCAGGGCGTTGCTACTGCCGCGGCCGCGCTGGGGCTGTCCTATTCTTCGCTCTATCGACTGTTCCGGAACCTCGTGGGCCTTTCACCAAAACGATACGCGGGCGTCATGCCTATTATCGACTAGTTGGGGCTCTGCTGGCCGACGCGCCCGCCGGCGGACTGGCGCAATTGGCCGCCAGCAAGGCTATTTCGATCAAGCCCATGCGAGCCGCGATTTCCGGCGTTATACAGGCATCGGGCAAGCCGAATTCCGGCGCCATTTAAACGGAATTGCCAAGTTGATGAACACTCTTTGAACATCTGCACAATCGCGTAGGCGCATGCAGCCTGTGTCGACGGCTCTGTCGCTCAGGATGCGCCAGCGGCGGCATGCTCATCACAGGAGATATAAAATGGCCGACACGACAACACCGCACACCGCGCTTCTCGCGGCCCTCACGACAGAGCATTTCGTGCAGCAATCGGCGATCAGCGCAACCATCAGCGAAATGGCGTCGCGAACGACCATCTACATCATGTCTCTATCGAGCGCTCTAGTGGCGACGGGCTTTGTCGCGCAGTCGCCTGAATTCCTTCAGCCGTTTCTCCTAGCCGTGCTGCCATCGCTCTTTTTGCTGGGTAGCTTCACCGTCTTAAGGTTGATCGATATAGCCGCCGAGAACATGCAGGCCCATATCGGCATCGCCCGGATCAGGGCCTACTACCGAACGCTGGGGGAGGATGCTGCTTTTCAGTTTTCCAAAGAGTTCGGCCGTTGGCCAGAAAACGACGCCGAACCGTCGCTGCGTGCCGGGCCGCTCCTGGCGCATCTGACCACAGCCGCGACGATGATCGCTTTCGTAAATGCCATTGTCGCGGCGGCGGGCGTGACCCTTCTAGCACTATATGTCGGATCAGCGTTGGCGCCTGCACTGTGCCTTGGTGCCGGCACAACAACCGGCTTGATGATACTATTCTATTGGTACCAACGCCTTCGAACGAAAGGCATGGTCCGTCTCGCCAAAGCTTATGGCCCTGAAAAGAGCGTTCTTTGAGCGGGAGGTCAATGCAGTCGGGGTGATACAGCGCATCCGGGCTTTTGGCGGCGAGACCGAGCTTGTTGTTCTGCTGGCGCCGGCGCAACGCACGCCAGACTTTCCGCAACGCCTTCTGAACGGGGTGGGCTGCCATCCCAGTGCGGTTGACAGAAAAAAGTGACAAGAGGTCAAA
>NZ_FNEE01000049.1 GCF_900099905.1 Mesorhizobium muleiense
GAAATCGTTGTTGACACTTTGGATGGGCGCCGACTATATACGCCTCACCAACGAGGGCGGCGCGCCGCTGGCGACGAAGAAGTTCGCTTCTAGATCTGCCCTCTGCGAAATTCAAGAGAGCCGCGTGAGCGACACTCGAACGGCCCCGAGCCACAAGCGTACGGGCCACGACACCGCGTCTGCGATGTCTGTTCTTTGATAATTGAATATTGAAGAAAGAGAAACGTGGGCGGCAGAGTCCTGCTGAGCCTTTCATCCCGCCAGGGATGTTGGGTTCGAACGAGACTTTGGCGGACACGTTTTGAGAGAATAAGTCTACCAGGGCATGAAAGTGTCCAGGTGTGAATGTTCTCGTCAATTCAAAGCGTGACCAGATAAAGCCAAATCAAAGTCTTACTAAACTTGAGAGTTTGATCCTGGCTCAGAACGAACGCTGGCGGCAGGCTTAACACATGCAAGTCGAGCGCCCCGCAAGGGGAGCGGCAGACGGGTGAGTAACGCGTGGGAATCTACCCATCTCTACGGAACAACTCCGGGAAACTGGAGCTAATACCGTATACGTCCTTATGGAGAAAGATTTATCGGAGATGGATGAGCCCGCGTTGGATTAGCTAGTTGGTGGGGTAATGGCCTACCAAGGCGACGATCCATAGCTGGTCTGAGAGGATGATCAGCCACATTGGGACTGAGACACGGCCCAAACTCCTACGGGAGGCAGCAGTGGGGAATATTGGACAATGGGCGCAAGCCTGATCCAGCCATGCCGCGTGAGTGATGAAGGCCCTAGGGTTGTAAAGCTCTTTCAACGGTGAAGATAATGACGGTAACCGTAGAAGAAGCCCCGGCTAACTTCGTGCCAGCAGCCGCGGTAATACGAAGGGGGCTAGCGTTGTTCGGAATTACTGGGCGTAAAGCGCACGTAGGCGGATATTTAAGTCAGGGGTGAAATCCCGGGGCTCAACCCCGGAACTGCCTTTGATACTGGGTATCTCGAGTCCGAGAGAGGTGAGTGGAATTCCGAGTGTAGAGGTGAAATTCGTAGATATTCGGAGGAACACCAGTGGCGAAGGCGGCTCACTGGCTCGGTACTGACGCTGAGGTGCGAAAGCGTGGGGAGCAAACAGGATTAGATACCCTGGTAGTCCACGCCGTAAACGATGGAAGCTAGCCGTTGGCAAGTTTACTTGTCGGTGGCGCAGCTAACGCATTAAGCTTCCCGCCTGGGGAGTACGGTCGCAAGATTAAAACTCAAAGGAATTGACGGGGGCCCGCACAAGCGGTGGAGCATGTGGTTTAATTCGAAGCAACGCGCAGAACCTTACCAGCCCTTGACATCCCGGTCGCGGTCTCCAGAGATGGAGACCTTCAGTTCGGCTGGACCGGTGACAGGTGCTGCATGGCTGTCGTCAGCTCGTGTCGTGAGATGTTGGGTTAAGTCCCGCAACGAGCGCAACCCTCGCCCTTAGTTGCCAGCATTCAGTTGGGCACTCTAAGGGGACTGCCGGTGATAAGCCGAGAGGAAGGTGGGGATGACGTCAAGTCCTCATGGCCCTTACGGGCTGGGCTACACACGTGCTACAATGGTGGTGACAGTGGGCAGCGAGACCGCGAGGTCGAGCTAATCTCCAAAAGCCATCTCAGTTCGGATTGCACTCTGCAACTCGAGTGCATGAAGTTGGAATCGCTAGTAATCGCGGATCAGCATGCCGCGGTGAATACGTTCCCGGGCCTTGTACACACCGCCCGTCACACCATGGGAGTTGGTTTTACCCGAAGGCGCTGTGCTAACCGCAAGGAGGCAGGCGACCACGGTAGGGTCAGCGACTGGGGTGAAGTCGTAACAAGGTAGCCGTAGGGGAACCTGCGGCTGGATCACCTCCTTTCTAAGGATAAACCTCAATGGAAACGCTCACTCGTGGAGCCTCTGCCTTCTGGTTTACTTGGAACAAGACGGCAAGAGAGTCACTCTTACCGTCGTGCATACCTTAAGCGGGTCTGCCGCCTTCGTTTCTCTTTCTTCGCGAATGACTTTGATTGCGCTCGCGCGCCGTGTCGGCCTTTGGCCTGGCGCTCCGCGAGGGCGCGGCACGAGCCGCGACGGCCGCCGGTTTTAGTTGGATTTGGCGGCCTTGCGAGGCTCTGCCTCGAAAGCTGGCTACCATCTGCGCTTGGGGCTTAGGGCTTGTAGCTCAGTTGGTTAGAGCGCGCGCTTGATAAGCGTGAGGTCGGAGGTTCAAGTCCTCCCAGGCCCACCACTTCGCAATCCGCAAGGATTGTCGATCTTCCTCGACAAAAGGTATCAGGGGCCGTAGCTCAGCTGGGAGAGCGCCTGCTTTGCAAGCAGGATGTCGTCGGTTCGATCCCGTCCGGCTCCACCATTACCTTGGTGTTGAGTAGAGATGTGAAACCGGTTGCAAAAGTCATTCGTTTTAAGAGTTTGCGGCGAGCCTTCTTGGCTCTCCGCCTGTTCTGTTTGACATCGTAAAGAGAAGATTTGTTCGAACTTCATAGCCCGCAAGGGGTGTGATTTGTCGCGGGAGACGCTCAATCTCCCGCATATGATGGGTTTGCCTAACCGCACCCTCGAACCGATCTCGAGAAGCTGGTCTTTTTGTGCCAATGCCATCAGGCGACAATCCTGCACAGGATTTAGCTGAAGCGACGATCTCTTCGAGATCGCGCTGAGCGACGATCCTTTGGATCGCGCTGAGGCGACAATCCTTTGGGTTTGTGGCTGAAGCGACGATCCCTTCGGGATCGCGCGGTGGGTATTGGCAATGAGAACGATCAAGTGTCTTAAGGGCAATTGGTGGATGCCTTGGCATGCACAGGCGATGAAGGACGTGATACGCTGCGATAAGCTACGGGGAGGTGCGAATACCCTTTGATCCGTAGATTTCCGAATGGGGAAACCCACCTAAGGTGCTTGGAAAATCAGAGCAGCCAGTGGTCGAAAGGCCGACTGGCTGCTGTGGTTTCCAAGTATCTGTTATAGGTAACTTATCCTGAATACATAGGGATAAAGTGGCGAACGCGGGGAACTGAAACATCTAAGTACCCGTAGGAAAGGACATCAACCGAGACTCCGGCAGTAGTGGCGAGCGAACCCGGACCAGGCCAGTGGCGATGATGAGACAAGCGGAACCTTCTGGAAAGTAGGGCCATAGTGGGTGACAGCCCCGTACGCGTAATGCAAATCATCGTCCTCGAGTAAGGCGGGACACGTGAAATCCTGTCTGAAATTGGGGGGACCACCCTCCAAGCCTAAGTACTCGTGCATGACCGATAGCGAACTAGT
>NZ_FNEE01000047.1 GCF_900099905.1 Mesorhizobium muleiense
ACACTATGGCGAACGCCTCACCGAAGCGACTCCACGGCATCGAACATCGATAGCTAGCAGCGCGACGTGCTGGCGGATCCGACTGAGCGAGTCCTGCGGTGGATGGCAAAGATGCGGCGCTTGGAGCGTTGGTTAACGTGGTCATGTTTTGCAACAGCCACAAGCGTCGGAGCGGCATCGATGACCTGCTGCCCCAGCGCCGTTCCTCGCGTGATCCCGGCGCTCGGCAACTCCCTGGTGGTGACGTTGCCCCCAGTTTCTATCCAGTTTTGAGTTCGTTTCCGGCGTGGGTTGTGCCCTGCTGGGCGGGTGAAGCGACGGGCGCTGGCGCGGAGCCTTTCGCATAGCGCAGCGCGAGCGACCGTCGCGGATTGAAGGTGGTGGCGAACTCGGCCGGGGTCTGCCAGGCGATTTGGGAGTGCGGCCGCGCGGTGTTGTAGTCGGCGCGCCACAGGGCGATGGCTACGCGCGCCTGAGCCAGCGAGGTAAACAGCGTCTCGTTGAGCAGTTCATCGCGCAGTCGGCCGTTGAAGCTCTCGATGAAGCCATTCTGCATCGGCTTGCCGGGCGCAATGTAATGCCATTCGACGCGGTTCTGATCCGCCCAGGAGAGGATGGCGTTCGAGGTGAACTCGCTGCCATTGTCGCTGACGATCATCCTGGGCCGGCCGCGCTCGGTGGTGAGCCGGTCCAATTCGCGGGCAACCCGCATGCCCGAGAGAGACGTATCAACGATGAGTGCGCAGGCACTCTCTCGTGCAGTCGTCGACGACGGCCAGGATGCGGAAGCGGCGCCCGTCGATACGAAGTCGAGCGACCAGCGCTCGTCGGGCCTCAGCGGCACCAGCATCGGCGCCCTGGTCCCGATCGCCCGCTTGCGGCCGCCACGGCGGCGAACGGCGAGCTTCTCCTCCCGATAGAGCCGGAACAGCTTCTTGTGGTTCACGACCAGGCCCTCCCGCCTCAGCATCACGAGAAGACGCCGGTAGCCGAACCGGCGTCGCTCCTGCGCGATCGCCTTCATCCGCTCGCGAACCTCGCGGTCGTCCGGCCTGCTGGTCTCGTAGCGAACCGTCATGCGGCAGCAGCCGATGGCTTTACACGCCCGCCGTTCGCTCATCCCGAAGCCTTCCTTCAGGCGAGCGACAGCTTTCCGCTTGGCCGCGGGCGTCACCATTTCTTTCCCACAAGATCCTTCAACGCGGCATTGTCGAGCATGGCGTCGGCCAGAAGCCGCTTCAGCCGCGTGTTCTCGTCCTCCAGCGCCTTCAGTCGCCGAGCCTCGGAGACATCCATCCCGCCGAAGCGGGCCTTCCAGTTATAGATAGAGGCGTCGCTGACCCCGTGCTTGCGGCACAGATCGGCAACCGATACCCCGGCCTCATGTTCCTTCAAAATTCCGATGATCTGCTCTTCAGAGAAGCGGCTACGTTTCATGTCCCGGTCCTCTCGATGGGCCAGAACGAACTTCAAACCGGATTAGATCAGAGGGGCAAGGTCAGGGAGGCTCGCCGATACGCGAGCCAGCCGACCAATTGTTTTTGCAACCAGAATACTACCAGGCCTGATGCGAGACCGATCGAAATGGCAGCTGCCGGGCCGGCAGGCTGGTGCGTGCCCAGGTCGAGTTGCGGAAGCAGCCAGTCGGGGATTACGCGGTGAAAAAGATAGATGTGATAGCTGGCGGCAGAGACCGGCAGGATCAGGCGCGCCGTCCAACCGGGCAATGTAATGCGTGGAATGAAAAGCAGAACGAACACCGCGCCGAGCACCAGCATGAACTTGACCCAGGAACCTGTCCAATTGCCGCCCCACCAGGCCAGCACCAGGCAGAGAATAGCGATGACGGAAAAGAAGGCCTTCCGTTTGGGCGGCGTGTCGAGGAAGTACAGGCACCAGCCCAGGACGGCCAAATAAAGCATGTCAGGAAGGGTGAATATTTGCGGTCCGCCGATGTACCAGACGAGGGGCGTGAGGAACTTGGCTGCTACTGCAATTGCCAGCACGAAAATGCCAGAAACGAGCGGCATTGCATGTGCGATGCGCCGCGCCTGCGGAATGGAAAACAGGATCACCCATAGAAGAATGGTCTGCGCGTAGGCCTCAACGAACCAGTACAGATACGGCATCATGTGCGGCGGTGCGGTAAAGCCGAGATTGCCAACGAGGAAGACCGAAGGCCAGAGCACCTCGCCCCGCGCCAGGGAGAAACCCGCGACGACAGGCGCATAGAGTGCGAGGTTGGCTGCCAGCGGCCGCAGCACCGCGAGCGTATCGCCGGCGAACAGCCGCTGGCGCTGAAAGCGAGCCAGGCTGAAACCGACCAGCATCACGAGTGTGGCGGCTCCGCCCGGAATAGGCCAGAGCGTTGCGTGATGGATGACAACCAGCAGGATCGCGGCAGCACGCAGGATCAGTTGGCTGTCGATGGACCGACTATGGTTCCTCGGTTCCGCGGTTCGGGCAAGGTCGCCAAGGGGCATGGTTCCCCATCCCTCCGGCAGGCTCCCAAGTTGACGTTCCAGGGTTAGCGAGAGCTGCACGTAGAGCAGCGAGTCGCCGCCGAGCGTTTCGAATGTGTCGCTGGGACCAACTTGACGCGGATAGAAGGCATTCCTGAAGGCGTCCAGGACATCCATGGCCATCTGCTGACGCGGGGCTAGCAGGCGAGCCTGAAGCGAAGCATAGTCGATCTTCCCCGAGGCAAGTTTCCGCAACGACGTCGCCCTGCCGACTTTGAGGTGCGGCCTTGGCAGTCCGGTTGCAGCCATCAAGACCTCGAGCACCTCGTTGTCGTCGACATTGGGTGTTGTCACCATCGCCAGAATGCGTTCATCGTCTCCAACGACTGCTGCGGCGATCCCAGCTTTCTCAAGCGCTGCTTCAATTGCGTCGTGGCTCAGGCGGAGGCCCGCGATCTTCGCTTGCGGCGACCGACTATCGAGTAGAACCCGCGATCATCACGCTTTGCGATATCGCCTGTACGCAAATCCGCGACTTCGTACGCCCTTGCCAGATCCGCCCGTCGATGGGCATAGCCCATCATCACATTGGGACCTCTGTAGATGAGTTCGCCAGGCTCGCCATTTTGTTCGATTGGCCGGCCGTCTTCATCAGCCAACCAGAGTTTGCCGCCCGGGATGGCAATGCCGATGCTGCCCAGATTGCCCTCGAGCTCGCCGGGAGGAACATAGGGGATGCGAGCGGTTGCCTCGGTCTGCCCGTACATCATGAAGAAGCGCGCAGACTTGTCCGCGAGATGACGCCGAAAGGTCTCGGCCAAAGCTTGCTGCATGCGTCCGCCGGCTACCGGCATGAAACGCAACGCTGGCAACTCGTGCCGCCGGAAGCCGGCGTGGTCCATCATTTCGAAGGAGTAGGGAACGCCACTAATGTTGGTGCAGGAAGCTTCACGGATCTCTTGAGCAAAGCCGGTGTGGGAGGCACCGTGTTTCGGGAAATAGATGCTGGCACCTGCCTCGAGGTGAGAATTCAAGACTGAGAGGCCGTAGGAATAGTGGAATGGCAGGATAAGCGCTGCCCGATCCCGGTGGTCGAGTTCCAGATAGCTGACAATGGCCGCGGCATTGGCCTCGATTGCGCGGCTGACAGACGAACATACCGGCTCTTGCCGGTGCTACCGGAGGTACCTAGCAGCACGGCGAGATCGGGATGCAGTGCGCCATTGGACTCCCCGGGTTCCGCGCGGCAGCACCAGCGGGCGTCTACGCGTCTGCAGATGATTTCGGGTGCATACTCGGCGACGAAGTCGTCCAGAGCCGACGCGTTGCAGGGCGGGATCAATGCGACGACGTGCTTGCCGTGCAAGGCTGCCAGGTAAGAGATGACCGCGTGTTCCGTCGGCTCGGCTGCTACCGCGATCAGCTTTTTCTCCGGTCCGAACTCGGCTGCCAACGCTGTGACACGCCGCGCAAGATCGCGGTAGGTGATTGGCGTGCCGCCGGGAAAGATCAGCGCCGGATGATCGCCGTATTCGTTCAAGCGCCGGGTTAATCCCATTCCCCTGATCTCCGTCAATCTGAAAGGCTTATTGCAGCCATCAGTGCAGTCGGGGACGGCGGCTATCACGTCTGTTGACTCGCTGCATCAACTTTCCTGGGTGTGTAAGCTCGGGAGCGGAGGGCATCGGTTTCGAGCACACGCGGGCTCTTCTCCGCTCGACAATGGGGAAACGTAAGGACCGACGGCCGCGTGGCTGTCAGCCATCTGATCACATCACCCGAAGTTCACCGGCGGACGTTTGCTGTACGTTTGTCCTACCAACTCGGTAGCTGACTTTTGACCATCGTTTAGGTTCAATGTGACGGCCTGGCCAGGCAGCACGGGAGCAGCAGGCAGGCGCGCGACTGCAGCCGACGAGTTGATCACCGCGCTTGTTCAACATCATCATGAAGTCACCTCGGAGGACGAGAAACGAATGTTGAGGCACGGGAACGAGCTGCCTCGGTCGTTCGCTCAATGGCAAGCACTGTATGCGGAGGCCGCTCCCCCTCATGCAGGGCCAGGAGATGATCGCCGACTTCCTTATCCGCTGCCGTGAGGCGATGATTGAGGCGAAGAAAATCCATCCAGGTTGGCGTGCGGAATGTCTCTGTCCAAAGTGAAGGCGTCTGAAGGTTTCTTTGGAGCGTCCAGTTTCGTGCACCGGCCCGGCTCTGAACGTGGCGCCTTGCGCGCATGCAGGACAGAAAGGCCTCGATATTCTCCTCGGATATGGAATACTCAGTTTTGGCAACGATAGGGCCACTTCTGGGTTTCAGATCGAGCGCCAGTTCCGGTGGATGAAAACCGGAACTTTCTTGATCGGTTTCTTCCCAAGGCCGCACCGGCAACACTATTCCCGCCGCTGCAACCAGCAGCAGAGCCCCCGCGGCGCCCTCCAAAGCTGAGGTCAGGGAGTAGTTCTGCGCGACTGTACCCCAGATCCAGCTGCCAGCTGCCATACCTCCAGCGCTCAAGGCGTAGTAGATCGAGAGCGTTCGGCCGACAACCCACCTTGGGCTTGCCAGCTGCACCGACACGTCAATGCCCGTCCAGGTGATAAGCCAACCCGCGCCACCGAGCGATAGCGCAATTGCCGCCACAGGGACCGACGATGTAAGTGCAAGGGAAAGGCAACATGCTGCACAGGCGACAGAAGCGAATGCTACCAGCCTGTTTTGAGACGTGATCCTCCTTAGGAATCCGTTGCTCATGCCCGCGATGAAAGCCCCCATTCCGAAGCCGGCCAACAAAATGCCGTAGACGATCGGCCCGCTCTTCAACTGATCCCGCACGACGAGCGGGAGCAGCGCGAGGATCGAAATGCTGGCGAGCCCGAAAAGGGCTGCACGGGCGGTCGCCGCCCTTATCTCCAAGGACATCGCCGTGAAGCGCACGCCGTCGTGAATCGCCGTCACCATTCTCTCACGAGGGAGAGGCGAAGTGCGAACTTTCCATTTCGTGCGCCATAGTGCGCCTAGAGGCGCCAGATCACTCAGCGCGGCTAGGGCGAAAGCGGCCAGCGGTCCAAAGAAGGCCAGGATTACGCCCCCCAAAGCCGGTCCTATGCTCCGCACTATGTTATATCCGACAGACATCAGCGTCACGGCAGCCGGAATGTCGCGCTTGTGAAGGATATCGCCGACGGAGGCATGCCATGCCGGATCGTTTACCGCGAAGCCGCAGCCGGCCAGGAAGCCCAATCCGAGTAGGAGCCAGGGATCGACAAATCCCAGACCCACAGAAATCATCAGCGTCGTTGACGCCAATGCGATCAAGCAGTGTCCCGCAAACATGACCCTTCTGCGGCTGAAGTTGTCGGCGATGGCGCCGGCGAGAATTGAGAGGAAGAACACCGGTAATGTCGATGCAGCCTGAACGAGTGCGACCATCAGGTCGGACGCCGAAATAGTGGCCATCAGCCAACTGATGGCAACCGTTTGCACGAGCCACCCGAGGCTGGATATTTGTGTGGCAGTCCAGATGGAGCGAAATGCAGGGTTGCGAAGCGGGGCAAGCGTCGTTGGAACGGCCGGATGAGGATCTTCGTGCTGCACGACGTTTTTACCTTAAACGACGCGCGACGTTCTCGTCGTCGCCGTCACCCCTCCTGAGACCATGCTCGGCAGTTCCGCGTCGCAGTTGATCCCGACAAGGAACGCTACAAGTCCATCGTCGGCGAGCATGTGATTCTGCCGATCGTCGGCCGCCGCATCCTGATCGTCGTTGATCACCGATTGGGAATCCTTTCCTTGTGATCTTGCATTCCTTAGTGCTTCCTCCTCGGATTGAGGATAGTCAGTTAGCTGCCTCGCCGGAGCGATAACATGGTGCGTACCTGGCATGGCGAGGCCGGTAAGTTTCACAATGGTTTCATCGCTGCTTGCCTGTGGGCGTCGTCCGAGGTCTGTTAAGTCGGCATTGCGCGTGAGCAGAGCGTAGATCAGCGTGAACAGCCGACGCGCGGCATCTCGGTCGACGCTCACTCCAGCTTCGGCGCACAACCAGTGCCGCCGCCGACGCGCAGGGTGGCAAGACTCTTGGGGACACCGCGCCGCTTCATCTCTGACCGTTGCGAACAGGCTCCCCATGACGGAGCGCACCATCTTCCGCCTGGTCGACGTCTGGGGGCTCACAAGTGGGGACATATGCAAGTTGCTCGCCGATAGCGATCAGCGGAAGGATTGCCGGAAGCATAGTCGCATGCAACGTTGCATTGACAGCTTATGGCGATTGGGCATCTCAGGAATCCGGCGTTTGTCCCCAGACGAGCGCAGGTTTAACCGTGGATCCCCAAAGGCACCTACCCTTAGGCGCTCCAGATGCGCTGGGTACGGCTTGCCCTGGCGGCTCGTGGGTGCGCGGCAATCTTGCCAGCTCCGCCAGCATCCACCCTCAGGTTCGGCGACGAGAGACGGCTTTCCTGCCGGCGCCGTTCTTCCTGAGCGCGGTCATCAGTATCGGCCTATTCGGGCTCCCACTGGATAGCCGTGAAGGAATAAGCGTGTCACCGTTTTTTTGCACATTTAAACCCACAACGCCGATCTCCTGCGTTGATCGGGCATGATTCGCGTAAATCGGCCACTCAGATGCGCTACAATCATCAGGTGCGCTGTGATTGGTCCGATCCTCTTATTGTAAGCCGACTTGATGCGGGTGATTCAGAACTTTTGCAGCGGATTCGCAACTACGCCTCCTCCCAAGGCGCACCGGCCCGGCAGCGAGCTCAGTCTCCTGCCGGGCCTTCTGAGTGTCTGCGCAACGTTAGCCAGCGTCGGGCCTTCAACCAGTCTCACTCCGCCTTAGGTCGGCAAGACTGCCCTCCTCAAGCTTTGCGCTGGTGTCTCTTGGCATCCACCTTCGTTGTCCAGACCGGCGCTCACGAGTTTCGCGGGTTATTGTATTTGAGAGGAGAAGGGCAGTGGGACAATATTTAGACTCTACTTAGCTTGAGACAGCAATCCGACTGCGCAGCCGATGCGCTGCAAAAAACAGTCACAAAGGGACCGAACACCCGCCCTTCATTTTTGTGGCTTTTGTTTTGTGCTGGCCTAGCTGCAGTCGGTAGTCGACGAGCGGGAACCATTCGGATCACCCCGGAAGCGTTTTCCGCCTTTAATGGCCAGGCACCTGACGGAAAGTTGATCGGGTTTGGGCCCGACCTGTTGGCCGAATTGGAAAAGCGAATGGGGTCAAATGCGACCTGTTCGCGCAGAGCCTCGGACCTCATGATCACGGGTCTCACCGACGGCAAGAATCATGCAGCAATGCTTGAAATGGCATTCGCGCGAGAACTGTCGATCTCGCGATTTTTCTCTACGGCGGAGTATTGAGAGACAGAAGGTACGCCAGCCCAGGTGTTCCTTGATCCCACATCAGACCGATACCGCCGTTTTGTAAGGCTCGCAAAGCGGTAATGGCCCTTTGATCCGCGAAAATGATCAACGTCGAGAGCTCGTTGCGCTGCTGCTAGGGCAGGGACTTTGAAGATGAGAGGGTGGAAAGAATGCTGAACGACAGACGGTCCCATGGGCTTTGGGAGCGGACAGCTCCGCCGCCGCCTGCAACGGAGAGGCTGGGATGTGACCTCGTCGCCGACGTCGCGATCGTCGGCGCCGGCTACACCGGGTTGTCCACCGCGCTCCACCTTGCCGAGCGGGGCCTGGACGCTGTCGTGATCGAGGCAGCCGAAATTGGTTTTGGCGCCGCCGGGCGAAGCACCGGGTTGGTGAATGCGGGCCTTTGGGTTATGCCCTCGGCGCTCAAGGAGACGCTCGGTCCGCTCTATGGCGATCGTTTGCTTAATTTGCTGCGCGATTCCCCACGCACCGTCTTCGAGATCGTCGACAAGCACAACTTGCAGTGCGAGCTGAAGCGGGCCGGCACGATCCATTGTGGAGCCGATAAGAAGGGCGTTGCCGAGATCGCGGAGCGAGCTCGGCAGTGGCAGGCGCTCGGCGCCCCGGTGCACATCCTCGACGCCGGGGAGACGCGTGCCA
>NZ_FNEE01000034.1 GCF_900099905.1 Mesorhizobium muleiense
CCGCAAGTGCAGCCGTTTCCACCTCCGGCGCGCACTGCGCCGGGCTCGATCGCGGCCGCCGCGACTGCTCGGCCAGTCCTGCCTCGCCCTCGCTCCGGTAGCGCAAAAGCAGCTTGTGGCCGCACGTCCGTCCGATACCGAAGCGCCGACACAACGCGCTCACATTCGCCCCCTCTGCGGAGGCGAGCCTCACGAACTCCAACCTCTGTTTCATCGCGCTTTTGTCCTTGAATGGCATCCCGAACCCCTCGCGCGCAATGCGCAAAACTGTTCGCGATGTCTTCGCACACCTGTTCGCGATGTCTCCGGTCCAAACATCCCGCGGAAGGGGAGAAAAATGATCGTGAGCTGTATTCGCCCCCGGCGCCAAGCGTTGGATGTTCACCACCAGCGTCACGACGTGCCGCCGTCCGGCGTCGAAAGCTGGACAAAGGTCAGGCTTCCTTCAAGGTGACCTGGTCGCCCAGCCCGATCTTGCCCGGTTCGATGATTTGGCAGAGCGCGCCGAAGCCGCCCTCGCCATGGCGCGCTATGGTTTGCAGCACTGCCGGCTCGAAGGCGAGATCGCCTTGCGCCAGCGCCGTGAAGGTGCAGCGCGCGCACGGTTCCGAGATCACGATCCGCGCCTTGCCGATCGCCAGCACTTTCCCGATGATCTGCTGCTCGACGAAACCTTCCCGCGAAGCGTCGGTTTCGATCACGATGTTGGGCCGGAACCGTCTGGAATCCACTTGCGAAGGATCCTCAATCAGGCCGGCGAGCCTGTTCATCGAGGGCTGACGTGACGATGTGGATGTCGGCGCGCTGATAGCGTGGCGCGATATGATCCCGGGCTTCCGAGCCGAAGCGGACATGTGGGTGCAGCGCCGCCGGGAAATCGAGGAAGGCCGAAACCAGCTCGCCTGCGAGGCTGGAGCCGGCATCGATCCAGGAGCCGTCCAAGCCGATTTCCGGCCGGTCGCCCTTCAGCCTTGCAACAAGGTTGGGCAGCGGTCGCCAGTGTTTTCGCTTCTCCGGCGCGGCAACAGCGCCGTCGCGCCGGTCGATGATGCCCCAGATCCGATCGCCCGGAATCCCGCCCTGCGCAAGCTCAGTCCCGTCCAGCCGTTCGCCGCCCATCGAACTGATGGGGTATCGCCAGATCTCCTTGATACGGCCAAACGCTGTCATGATTCGGCGACGAGCCATGCCGTCCTCATCGAGCCACTGCCTTGCGTGCGCCCGCGCCATCGGCGAAATGGCGATCGATCAGCATCGCGGCATCGAGAAGGGCGCGTGTGTAGGCGTGGCGCGGTCGATCGAAGACGTCGTCGCGGTCGCCGATCTCGACAATCCTTCCGTCCTGCATGACGGCGACCCGATCGGCAACCTGCTCCACCGCACCCAGATCATGCGAGACGAACAGGCAGGCGAACCCGTAGCGTTCCTGCAACGACCGGATCAGAAGCAGGATCTGTTTCTGCACCGTCATGTCGAGCGCCGAGACCGGCTCGTCGGCGACGACGAAGGCCGGTCGCCTGACGATCGCCCGGGCGATCGCGACGCGCTGGCGCTGGCCGCCCGAAAGCTGATGCGGGAAACGCTCGAGAAGGTCGCGTGTCAGCCCAACTTCCTCGATGACCTCATCCATGCGCGCGGTCCGCCGCTTGCGGTCCAATTCGGTGTCGAGCTTCAGCGGCTCGGTGATGATCTCGGCAATCGACTGGCGAGGGTCGAGCGACGAATAGGGGTCCTGGAAGACGATCTGCATGCCACGACGCTGCGCACGCGCATCAGCGGATCGATCGTTTGCAATCGCCGTGCCAAGAAACGAGATCGTTCCACTGGCCGGCCTGACGAGACCGACAATGGCGCGCCCGAGCGTCGTCTTGCCGGAGCCCGACGCGCCGACCAGCGCCAGGGTTTCGCCGCGCCGGATGGTCAGGTCGACGCCGTCGACGGCGCGCTTCGGCTGCGCGCGCCCAAACAGCCTGGGACGGCCCGGATAGTCGATGACGACATTGCTGATTTCGACCAGGGGCGGGCCGTCGACGGTTTTTCTCGATCCGCCGGCGCTGCGCTTGGGAAGCGCATCCACCAACCGCTTCGTGTAATCGTGCTGCGGTGCGTGAAGCACCTGGGTGCTGCTTCCCTGTTCGACCGCCTTGCCTTCGCACATCACCGTCACGTTGTTCACATAGTGCGACACCATGCCGAGGTCGTGGCTGATCAGCAGGACGGCGGTTCCGTTCTCCCGCGTCAGCTCGACCATCAGGTCAAGCACGTCGCGCTGCACCAGCGTGTCGAGCGCGGTGGTCGGCTCGTCGGCGATCAGCAGGCGCGGCTTGAGCAGCATGACCGATGCGAGCATGATGCGTTGGCGCATGCCGCCGGAGAATTCGTGCGGATAGGCCGCAAGGCATTTGCCGGGATCCTTGATCTGGATCCTCTCCAGCATTGCCAGCGAGCGGTCCTTTATCTCGGCGCGCGACATGGCGCCATGCAGGCGCAGACCCTCCGCCATCTGCTCGCCGATGGTGACGGCGGGATTGAGCGAGACCATCGGCTCCTGGAAAACCATGCCGATCCGCGCACCGCGTATCCGGCGCAGCGCCTTTGCGGCGAGGCCGGTGAGCTCTTGTCCTTCGAAGTGGATGCTGCTGTCCGGCGTCGTGACCAGCGGGGCAGGGAGCAAGCTCACGATCGAGCGGGCCGCCATCGTCTTGCCCGAACCGGATTCCCCGACCAGCGCCAGCATGTCACTGGGGGCGAGGTCGAAATTCAGCCCGTCGACGATCCGCTTTCCCGATGGCCCGACCGAGATCGACAGGTTGCGTACTGAAAGCATCGTGTTGTTGTCCGCGGTCGGCACGAGCATGTTTCCAGGACCTACATTTTCGGGTCGAGCCAGTCGCGCACCGCGTCGCCCAGCATGTTGATGCCGAGCAGCGTGATCGAGATGCAGAGACCCGGCAGGATGATCAGATGCGGCGCCTGGCCGATATAGGGCCGAGCCGTCGACAGCATGTTGCCCCAGCTCGGCGCCGGAGGTGGGACGCCCAGTCCAAGAAAGCTCAGCGCGCTCTCCGACAGGATGATCCAGCCGAACATGGTGGTGGCGAGCACGATGATCGGGGCGACGCAGTTGGGCAGCACGTGCCGCGCCATGGTGATGATCTCGCTGTTGCCCATCACCCGCGAGGCCTCGACATATTCCCGCTCGCGAATGGACATCACCGAGGCCCGCACCACGCGCACCACGATCGGCATGTAGGCAAGCCCGAGCGCAACGATGATACCCTCGCGGCTGGCGCCGATCACCGCTATCAGGCCGAGCGCCAGAAGCAGGCCGGGGAAGGCGAGGAAGGCGTCGTTGACCATCATGACGACGCGATCGACCCAGCCGCGCAGGAAACCGGCGAGAACGCCGAACACGATGCCTAGGATCAAGGCGAAGGCGACTGTCGCAAAAGCGATCCAGGCGCTGGTCCGCGCGCCGCTGGCGAGGCGGCTGAGCACGTCGCGCCCGAACTCGTCGGCACCGAGCAGGTGCTGGGGCGACGGCCCGCTGAGCCGCGACGGCAGATCGAGCTTGAGCGGATCGTAGGGGGCGATCCATGGACCGAACACAGCCAGAAGGATCAATGCCCCGGTGACGGCGACCCCGAAGGTCGCATTGAATTTCAGGCCGGGCCGGCCGCGCGCACGGGCGATCATGCGGCGACCCTCGGATCGAGCAGCGGATAGACGAGGTCGACGAGAAGGTTGACCACGACATAGATGAAGGCGATGAACAGCATCGTTCCCTGAATCACCGGATAGTCGCGGGCATAGATGGCGTCGACCAGCAGCCGGCCGAGGCCGGGAATGGTGAAGACGGTCTCGATGACGACGATGCTGGAAAGCAGGCTGCCGAGCACCAGGCCGATCAGGGTCAAGGTGGGCGCGAAGGCGTTCTTGAAAGCATGGCGCCACATCACAGCGCTTTCGGAAAGTCCCTTTGCCCGCGCATGGGTGATGTATTCCAGCCGCGCCACCTCGATCGTGCTGGCCCTGGCCATGCGCGCGATCGGGCCGGACTCGACGAGCACCAGGGTGACCACGGGCAGGATCACATAGAGAGCGGCTTGCGCGAAGTCGCGGCTGAAGGGCACGTAGCCGACGATCGGCAGCCAGCCGAGATAGAGGCCGAAGATCAGCATCAGCATCAGACCCAGCCAGAAACTGGGGATCGAGAGCAGGATGGTCGAGGTGGCGACGACGGTGATGTCGCCAAGACTGTCCTGTCTCCAGGCGGCCAGCATGCCGGCCGGCACGGCGATGGCGGAGGCGACAAGCACGGCCAGGAGGACGATGATCGAGGAGACGGCAAAACGGTCGAGGATCAGCGGCAGCACCTCTTGCCCGCTGCCGATCGAGCGCCCGAAATCGCCTGTAAGGACGTTGCCGGCCCAGATTAGATATTGCACCACCACAGGCTGGTCGAGCCCCATCTGATGCCGCATGGCTTCGACCTGTCCGGGCTGTGCGAGGTCTCCCAGCATCAGCGTCGCAGGATCACCCGGGATGAAGCGCATCATCACGAAGACCGCAACCGACACCAGGATCAGGGTCGGTATGGCGCTGGCGATGCGGGTCAGGACAAAGCGGACCATCGTTTCTCCTGTGATATCGAAGGTCTCCCCCGTGCCGGCATCGCCTTCTCGGCGCGCTCGCGGACCTCGTCGTCGAGGGTAAGTTCGTAGCGGGTGAATTCGCGGTTCTCGGCCGGCAACGGTGCGATCTCCATGATGCCGGCGGCTGGTTCAAAGACGATCATCGCCACCGTCGCCGAGAGGTTGCCGCCTTTCTTCCTGATCCGCGGACGACAGACGCTGAACGGCGAAGCGAAATCGTCGAACAGGGCTTCCTTCAAATCGTCGATCGTGACGTCCCCATGCCGCGCCGACAGGCGACGGCGCACGCGGTGGTCCCGGTAGAGACTGTCCGGCACGTCGCGAAGCCCCGTTTCGCGCAGCTTCGACAACGCCACCGGGCTCTGCCAGTGATTGGCGTGGACGATCATGTCGTCGTCCGGATAGATGGCGAAGGCCTCGTCCGGCGCGCATTCGAAATCGACCGTGAAGCCCTCGGCGGTGCTGAGCATCATGTTGTTGGAGCCGGATTTCGGTGTCGTCGCCACCACCTTGATGGCGTCGGCGAAATGCTGCGCTTCAAGCGCCCGGCGCCGGATGAAGGGCAGCGGAATTCCGATGTCGCGGTAGTCGCGGTCCGATTCGAGATAGTTCGCGGTGATGCCGATGCCGGCGGCGTTGAAGCCGCTGCGCGCCAGTCCGCCGGCTTCGGTGAAGGTCAGGAGGTCCGGCCCGTCCGTTCGCCGGATGCGCAGCACCACCGAGGTCTCGGCGCATTCGGCCTTCCAGTCCCAGTTCTGGCCATGGATGAGCCTGCCGTCGCGGGTCGCCTCCGGCAAAATCACAGCGCCCGTGCAGCCGTCGGGCTCGTCGTCGGAAATGCCTTTCTCGCGCCGGGCGAGCTGCAGGATTTCGGTGCGCGCGTTGACCAGGACGATCGAGGACAGGTCGAGATTGGCGCCTGACGCGATCCCTTGCATTTCCTCGACGAGATCGGGCGCCCATTGCCGCAAGCGAGGCAGGAAGATTTCGGAAAACCGCGCGACATCGTCCCGCCCGAAGCCGAACCGGTCGAGCTGGCCGGCGTAGAGCGCCACCGAAGCGCCGATGCGCCCGCGCGCCTGTTCGCCATAGGCCATGCCGCGCGCTTTCGGCGCTCCTTCGATCTCGACAAGCGGAAAAGGTGCGACTGTTGTCATCAAGGGAAGCCTCAACTCGTTGAGTTCGGATACTAATGCATTTTGATTGAATGAAAAGCAGGAAAATTCGATAGATTGCCAGTTCGAACTGCGTGGCGCATATCTATAATGCGAAGATGCGTACGCCTGAGGAAGTGCCTATGAGTGAAACGATCATCGACCGGCCGGCGCGCGGCGAGGCGGCCAGTCCGCTGCAGATCGATCTGGCGCGGCGGATCCTGGAGCGGATCAGGGATTCGGGCTGGACGGTTGGAACCCGCGTCTCGGTGCCCGACCTTGCCCGCACCTTCGGCGTCTCGCGTTCTCCGATCAGCGCGGCGTTGGAGCTGCTGGTCGCCCAGGGCATCTTGAGCCCGTTCGAGACGAGGGGGCTGCAATTGGCGCGCGAGGTCGCCGACCTCGACCCTGAAGATATCCTGCCCAGTTCACCGCTCGAGGAGCTTTACCGCAGGATGATGCGCGAGCGCGCGCTCGGCCAGCTGCCGCAGGAGGTGTCCGAGGCGGAACTGATGCCGCGCTATCAGGTGTCGCGCGGCGTCGTGCGCAAGCTTTTGCTCCGCTTTGCCGCCGAAGGGCTGGTGCAGCGCCTGCCGGGGCATGGCTGGCGTTTCGCCGACACACTGGTCGGCGAGGACGCCTACAGGGAAAGCTATGAATTCCGGATGGCCGTCGAATGCGCGGCGCTGCGGTCGCCCATGTTCAATGCGGATCCTCAGCAGTTGGCGCCGGTCCGCCGCGCTCACCAGCGCATCCTGGCGATCGTGTCGACGGGCAAGACGCTGATCGGCGGCGACGAATGGTTCCGGATCAATGCATCCTTTCACGAAGGGCTTGCGGCCTGTTCCGGCAACCGGTTCCTGGCGGATGCGGTGCGCCAGCAGAACAATCTGCGCCGGTTGCAGGAGTCGGCGGGTTTCGAGGAACTGCCGGCGGAACGCATCGAGCAGTCCTGCCGGGAACATCTGGCCATCCTCGATGCCGTCGAGGCGGGCGAGATCGAATGGGCCGAGGCGCTGCTGCGCCAGCATCTAAGGCAGGCATCCGAGTTCGCTTCGCCGCAGCGCTCGATCTGATGCCTGCGATGTTGGCGACGATGAGCATTTCCGCCGTCATTTTCCGCGCCGCCTGATCACCGCTGACAGCACCGAGACGACTGCGACCGCAGCCCGCATGCTGGCCGCTCAGTGAGCCAATGCGCTGACGCCATCCGGCATCCATGCGGGACTGGCCGATCTGGAACGAGCGTCTCCGCTCCGTCAAATGCCGGGATTTTTGGGACCGATTTTCAGCGGCGCATCATTTTCATCCGGATTGGGGACAGGAGCTTCGTCGGGAAGTCTGTCCGGGTCCGGCTCACGCACCGGCTTCGGTTCAGGAAACGGCGGCGGTGTGGGCGCGGGAGTGGGCGTTGGTTCGGGAGTGGGAAGAATGGCCATGGTGTGATTTCCTTCCGCTCGCACTCTGCCTGGCGGGTCGCCGACGTCGGCTGGGATTTTTGATGCCACCCCGATCGGTTTTCGCTCGGGCTGACGCACGCAGAACGACCACGCATGCCTATGGTTCCGACGCGAACTCCGATGATCCACGCAGGCATCGGCATTGGTGGCCGGACGGGGCCGTCAGAAAAGTGATCGAATGGTCCGCGCATGAGGGCCTTGCCGGCGTCGTGGAGCGCCATAATTTCCATTTCAGGGTGGGACGAACTCACCTGCTGAATAGGAGGCGGCCGTGAAGCACCAAACACTTGACCAACTGCATACCGTTGCCGACGTTCACGCTGAAGCAACAGACCTCGTAGCGACTCGAAGCCAGCGTCTCGAACGTTGGGCGAAACTGCTGGAGAAAAATCCCGATCGACGTCTCGAAGCGTTGACCGGCACCGAATACAAGTCCCCTGAGATACGCGAGAAAATGCGTTACAACGACTCGCCTCTCACGGTTGCCTTCGAGGACCCGATCTTTCGCGCGCAAGGCTTGAGAGATGACACTTACGGTGAAGCCAAGCGCTTCTTCGAACTGACCGACTGGCAGCTGCACGAAATCGTCTGCCATTGCCATGTCGGCGCCTCGATACGAGCGCGATGGGCTGCCTCTCGAGTCCGCGCGGCAATGTCCGAGAGGTTTGGTTTCTTCGCCTGGCTGCGAGGAATATTCATGCACTGACGCTTCGGGCATTGACGCTACGGGCATTCACGCTGCCGGCATTTGTGCCAGGGGCCGGCATGTTCGGGTGATGGGGGCGGCGAAGTGATTTCCACGCCTCGCATCAGTGGTCGTTGATGAGCGGATAGGCCGTTTCGGCGGCGATCCGCCATCGGCGAAGCTCGAACCATAGGCTCGATACCACAGGGATGGGCGGATTTCAGTCGGCGGGCGCCCTGTACACGCTCCTAGCCGATGATCCTGAATCCGTTCGGCTCCTGGCCGGCATCGACGTCGTGGGATGTCACGCTGGAGACCGACGCTCCGGTCGGCCCTTTCCACAACCGGTCCAACATGGTCGAAACCGCGCCGTCGGCTCCGACGATCAGTGCGGTTACGGATCCATCCTCCTCATTGCGAACCCATCCGGACAGACCGAGCCTCTCGGCCTCGGTCCGTGTCCACACGCGAAACGAGACGCCTTGCACCCTTCCCATCAGTCTGACGCGTACCGCCTTGCGCCCGTTCTCCATGGTCACCTCCGTGCAGTTGGTTTGTTCACACCTTCAACTCACCAGCGGCGAAAAAGGCTCCGCCATCACATTTACGCATGATCTCGGCAACGGAACCATGCGGCGGCGGCTTTGTTTAAAAGACGGACAGCTGCAGGTTGCTGGGCCTCGGAGCCACGATTTCATGACCAACGATTCTCCAACGGGAGGCGCCATCCCGGCATCCGTTCCGACGATCGATCCGAAAGCGGCGCCGACGCTTCAACACGCCGAGGCCGAGGTCTTTTATACAGAGGCGATCCGCGAACTCGCCGCGACGGACATCCCCTTTCTTGTCGCCGGCACCTACGCGGTGAGCGCCTATACGGGCGTCACGCGCCAGACCAAAGACCTCGACATTTTCTGCAAGGCCGGCGACTTTGCCCGCATCCTCGCCCATTTCAAGCAGGCCGGTTTTGCGGTCGAGATCGTGGACGACCGGTGGCTTGGCAAGGTCTTCAAGAGCACGCATTTCTTTGACGTCATATTCGCATCCGCGAACGGCACCATGCCCGTCGGCGACGAGTGGCTGGAGCATGCTCGGCAGATCGAGCTGCTGGGCAGTCAGGTGCGGATCGTCGGTCCGACCGAGCTTATCTGGTCCAAATGCTTCATCCAGGACAGAGGCCGCCACGACGGCGCCGACATCGCTCACACCATCCTCAAGGCGCAGGATCAGATCGATTGGCGCCGGCTGCTTTCCTACCTCGAAGTTCACTGGGAGGTGCTGCTGATGCAGCTTCTGAATTTCCGCTGGATCTATCCGAGCGAGCGCGATCACATTCCCGCTTGGCTGCTCGACGAATTGCTTGACCGACTCGCCAAGCAGAGGGAGCTGCCTACGCCCCGAATGAAGATCTGCCGCGGGCGCCTGCTTTCGCCGACCGACTACGAGATCGACGTCAAGGAATGGGGCTTTGCCGGAGTCGGCGGAACAGGAGAATTTCGCGATGGCTGAGAGGAACGAAGCTGCCATGGCAACAACCGAGACAGGCCGCACCGTGAGGATTGCGGCTGTCGGCGACCTGCATGTGCGGGAAGACGCGCAGGCCTCCTGCCGTGATCTCTTCGGCGAAGTTTCGCGCGAAGCGGACGTCCTCGTGCTCACTGGCGACCTCACCAATCTCGGCAAGCCGCGTGAGGCCGAAATCCTTGCGGAGGATTTGCGCGCCTGCGCAATCCCGGTCGTCGCCGTGCTCGGCAACCACGACTATGAATCCGGCGCGGTCGAGGACGTCGCCCACATCCTGCGGCAGGCGGGCGTCCATCTTCTTGACGGCCAGACCACGGAAATCAAGGACGTCGGCTTTGTCGGCGTGAAGGGGTTCATTGGCGGTTTTGGATCGCGCATGCTCGGCTCCTTCGGCGAGCCGGCGATCAAGGCGATGGTCGCCGAAAGCGTCAGCGAATCGATGCGCCTCGAAAACGCAATGCGGCAGGTCCGCACCGAGCGCACGCTTGTCGTCCTGCACTACGCTCCGGTGGTCGAGACGGTCGCCGGCGAGCCATTGGAGATTTTTCCGTTCCTGGGCTCGTCGCGCTTGGCGGAGACGATCGACCGGTTCAAGGTCAGCGCCGTGGTGCATGGCCACGCGCATCGCGGCGTCTATGAAGGTCGCACGCCCGGCGGCGCCCCGGTGTATAACGTCGCCATGCACGTGGCGAAGCCGACCGGCCGTCCCTATGCCCTGCTCGAAATCTGAACACCCCGCGCCTGGTCAGCGATCGATCTCGCCGAACACGATATCGAGCGAGCCGATGATCGCGGCGACATCGGCGATCATGTGCCCGCGCGACAGAAAATCCATCGCCTGCAGATGGGCAAAGGACGGCGCCCGGATCTTGCACCGATAGGGAGTATTGCCGCCGTTCGAAACCAGATAGACGCCGAACTCGCCCTTCGGCGCCTCCACCGCGGCATAGACCTCTCCGGCGGGCACGCGAACGCCCTCCGTGTAGAGCTTGAAATGGTGGATCGTCGCTTCCATCGAGCGTTTCATCGTCGCCCGCGGCGGCGGGGTGATCTTGTGGTTCGGAATTGCCACCGGCCCCTGGCCTTCCGGCGATCGCAATTTCTCCAGGCATTGCTTCATGATCCGCACCGACTGGCGCATTTCCTCCATGCGGACCAGGTAGCGGTCGTAACAGTCGCCGTTCTTGCCGATGGGAACGTCGAAATCCATCTCGGGGTAGCATTCATAGGGCTGTGCCTTGCGCAAGTCCCACGCCGCGCCCGACCCGCGCACCATCACGCCGGAGAAGCCCCAGGCCCAGGCGTCTTCCAGCCCGATTGTGCCGATGTCGACATTGCGCTGCTTGAAGATACGGTTTTCGGTGAGCAATTCGTCGAGGTTGCCGCAAACCTTGAGGAACGGATCGCAGAAAGCCCAGATATCGTCCAGGAGCTTCGGAGGCAGGTCCTGGTGCACGCCGCCGACCCTGAAATAATTCGCATGCATGCGGGCGCCGGAGGCGCGCTCGTAAAACACCATCAGCTTCTCGCGCTCGGCAAAACCCCAGAGCGGCGGGGTCAGCGCGCCGATATCCATGGCCTGTGTCGTGACGTTGAGGAGATGCGACAAGAGCCGGCCGATTTCACAAAACAGAACACGGATGAGCTGTCCGCGCCTCGGGACCGAGATTTCCAACAACTTCTCGGCGGCTAGGCAGAACGCATGCTCCTGGTTCATCGGCGCGACATAGTCGAGCCGGTCGAAATAGGGCAGGGCCTGCAGATAGTTCTTGTACTCGATCAGTTTTTCGGTGCCGCGGTGGAGCAGGCCGATATGGGGATCGGCGCGATCGACGACCTCGCCGTCCAGTTCCAGCACCAGCCGCAGCACGCCGTGAGCAGAGGGATGCTGCGGTCCGAAGTTGAGGGTGAAGTTGCGAACTGCGGCTTCGACCATGACGCTGCTCCGCTGTACCGGGTTTCAGGGCCGAAGCCGAGTGCTCCGGCCCGCCACGCCCGGACCACCGATCAGGTGCCCGCCAATCACGTGCCCGCCAATCACGTGGTTGTCTGGATGATCAGAGTCAACATGCCGTCGCCGTCGATGTTGGCGGCAACAACCTGCGACGAATCCAGCCCGTTCGCCGCCAGCACCGATGCCGCCTGTGGCGAGGCATCGATCGAGCTCTGCAGGGTAAGCAGATCTTCAACGCTGGTCTGGGTGATCACGGCCTCGGCTTGCGTCTTGAGTTCCGGCGGCAAATCCTCGAGGGCGACAATGGCAATGCCAGTAAAATTCTGGTCGGTGAAACCTTGATCAGGCAGGGCTTGGTCAGGCAGGGCCTGGTCAGGCGTTTGGTTGGGCGAGCTTGGATCGGGCAGGGCTTCCGGAGCCGGAGGTGCGATCTGGGGAAGCTGCGGGTCGGTGGATTGCGCGTGAATCGGCTGCGCCAGGGCCAATCCCGAAAGGGCGGCAATTGTCGTCAACATGCGCATGATCGTTCCTTCCGTTTTTCGTTTGGCTCGAGGAGGATCACCTGGTGACCACACAACCATTGTCCCGGATTATGGTTCCCGTCCGTCACGGATGGAACGATTCCGACAGGCGTACATTCTCCCCTGATCACACCTTCATCACAGGATCGGCGGGGCGCTGCAGCTTGAGGAGAAAGCCATGAGAATCAGCGAGTGCATGACACGGAAAGTTCAGGTCGCCAGTCCGGACCAGTCCTTGCGGGACGCCGCACGAGTCATGGCCGATCTTGACGCCGGTGTTCTGCCCGTGGGTGAGAATGAGCGGCTGGTCGGCATGATCACGGACCGCGACATTGCCGTCCGTGGCATCGCGGAGGGCAGAGGTCCCGACACCAAGATCAGGGATGTGATGAGCGCGGAGGTACAGTGCTGCTATGACGACCAGGAAGTCGGCGATGTTCTTCAGAATATGCGCGAACTCAAAGTGCGGCGAATGCCGGTGATCAGCCGCGACCGGCGGCTGGTTGGCATTGTCTCGCTCGCGACCTCGCCACGAATGGCGAACCCGCATGGGCCGGCGAAGCGCTGGGCGGCATCTCGCAGCCGGGCGGCGACCATTCGCAGACGGCGCATTGATGCATCATAAACAGATTTGAAGTTCCTGCTCGATCGACGGCATCGGCGTTCAGGAACTTCGAATCCACAACCGTACTGGAGTCACCCCTTTGCGCTATAGGGCCGCACGCCCGGAGGCGCGAGCACTTGGTTTGCGCATGATTCCCAGCGAAAATCGATTTCCGGGGTCACCCTGGCCGACGCTACGCAACGGAGAATCGATCGATGACCCACAGCCATGTTCCGTCGTCCTGGCGGCGGGCGACCTCGGCGGTTACGGTGCCATCGGGAAGACGGGTTGACGTCAGCGCCAGGTCTCCGTTGACAACGGCCGGAGCCTGATCTCCGGCAGCAAATTTTCGGCCCGTTGCGGTGATGTCGGCGAAGAGTGCCCGGATCGCTTCGCGACCACGCGTCAGTCGCCCGTCACCGCTGTCGACGACGGCATGCGGCTCAAAAAGCGCGGCCATGCCGTCGATGTCTCTCACCCATTGCCGGGAGATCAGCAGGCGCTCCAGATCCTGGGGATCACGCGCCGGTTCACGGCTTGGTTCATCGGTCATGGCGAGACTCCTCCGACGCTCGGTAGCAAAGCGTTCGATCCTGCGCCAAGTTTCGTTGGAAGACGAGCCGCGGAAGCTCCGCCATGCTGATCGCAAGGTGGAGCAGCCTGGCGATCATCCTACCCAGCCGAGATCGCGGGTCGCAACGCACCATTCGGCGGCGCGGCGCCGGTGGCTGCGGCCGTTGTTGAGAAAGTCGGCGATCCTTGCCGCCGATTTCGCCGAGGCGAAGGTGAGCAGCCGATCGTGATGGACGACAGGCTCGCCGGTCTCATTGTCCCAGATCTCGAACCGGCAGCTTGGGTTCGGTATGGCTTCGAAACGGATCTTCATATCGATGGCCCCGGTGATCGACGGACCGAGGTTCCGCGACCCGGGCTTACGGATGGCTTACGGGCGTTTTGGATTATGCTTTTGGCAGCGGGCGCGCTCGCTCGATGTCGCCTCGGCTAGTTTGCGTTCGGCGCGAGGCGCTGCGCGACATGGTCGGCGATCGCCAGGCTTGAGGTCAGGCCAGGGCTCTCGATGCCGAACAGATTGACCAGGCCCTCCACGCCGTGCACCGCCGCGTCCTGGATGACGAAGTCGGCATTGGCTTCGCCGGGACCGGAGAGCTTCGGCCGGATGCCGCTATAGGCCGGCTGCAGGCTGCCATCGGCCAGGTCCGGCCAGTATTTGCGGATCTCGTCGTAGAAGCGCTCGCCACGTATTGGATCGACGCGATAGTCGAGTTGATCGGTCCATTCGACGTCAGGCCCGAAGCGGGCGACGCCGTCGAGGTCGAGCGTCAGATGGACGCCGAGCCCGCCGGGTTCGGGCACGGGATAGACCAGCCGCGAGAACGGCGCCCGGCCGGCAACCGAAAAGTAATTGCCCTTGGCGTAGCGAAGTTCTGGCACGAATTGCCGATCGAACCCGTCAAGCGAGCCGGCAAGTGCCGTGGCGCCGAGCCCGGCGGCGTTGATGAAGCGCGCGGTGGCGATTTCAAAGCGCTCGCCGCTGGTGCTGTCGACCGTGTCGAGCACGATGCTACCTTCAACGCGGCCCGAGACGATGCGGGTGTTGAGGCTGAGCGCTGCCCCGTGCTCCTCGGCGTCGCCCAGCAGCGCAAGCATCAGCGCGTGGCTGTCGATGATGCCGGTGGCGGGAGACAAAAGCGCGGCCGTGCCGCGCAGCTTGGGCTCCAGCCTGCGCGCCTCTGCTGCGGTCAAGGGCGTCAAATCGCCCGCGCCGCAAGCAGCGGCATTGGTCAGGATCGAAGCGAGCATCGGCTCCTGTTCGGCATTTGTTGCAACGATGAGCTTGCCGCAGCGCGCATGCGGCACCGCCCGCTCCTGGCAATAACGGTAGAGCCTTTCGCGGCCTGCCACGCAGAGCCGGGCCTTCAGCGATCCGGCCGGATAGTAGATGCCGGCATGGATGACCTCGGAATTACGCGAACTCGTCCCGGTGCCGATGGCGTTCTCGGCCTCGAGGATCAGGGTGTCCATGCCACGCCGCGCCATCTCTCGCGCGATCGCGAGGCCGATGACGCCGGCGCCGGCGACGATGCAGTCGACGTGGTCCACGATCAGGCCACCTCAGCCTTGTTGTTGTGCCTGCTGGTGAGCCGTTCGGGAACCAAGTCTTGGCCTTGCGCACAGCCGGCTTGGCGCAGGTTCCCGCGTTCTGCAGCCCCGAAGCTGAAATTCTGCATGTCTTCCGTCCATCCGCCGGCCCTTCCGAAAGGGCTTGACACCCTTACAAGAAACGGATGCAGCAAACAGCATTAATCCAGAGGCCGATGCGCGCGCCGAACGGCGGCAGGACGCACGTCCCGGCATGCAGGACAGGAGCCATCATGGACGCTCGACCGAATTCCCCCGAAGCCCGCGACATCAGCTACCACATGCACGGCTACACCAATGCCCGCAAGCATGAAGAGGCAGGGCCGCTGGTCATCGAGAAGGGCGACGGCATCTATGTCGAGGATCTCGCCGGCAACCGCTATATCGAGGCGATGGCCGGGCTTTGGAGCGTCGCGGTCGGCTTCTCCGAGAAGCGGCTGGTCGACGCTGCGGTGCGCCAGATGTCCAGGCTGCCTTACTATCACGACTTCGGTTCCAAATCGCATTCGCCGCTGATCGATCTCGCCGAGAAGCTGGTGCAGATGGCGCCGGTGCCGATGAGCAAGGCGTATTTCACCAATTCCGGCTCCGAGGCCAACGATACGGCCATGAAGATGATCTGGTACCGGTCGAATGCGCTCGGCCAGCCGGCGCGCAAGAAGATCATCAGCCGCATTCGCGGCTATCACGGCGTCACCATTGCTTCGGCGAGCCTGACCGGGCTGCCCAACAACCACACTTCCTTCGACCTGCCGATCGCCAATGTGCTGCACACCTCGACGCCGCATCACTGGCGCGAGGCGCTGCCAAATGAGAGCGAAGGAGAGTTTTCGAGCCGGCTTGCTGACGACTTGGAAAAGCTGATCCTGGCCGAAGGACCGGAAACTATCGCTGCCTTCTTCGGCGAGCCGATCATGGGCGCTGGCGGCGTCATCGTGCCGCCGGCCGGCTACTGGGAGAAGATCCAGGCGGTGCTGTCGAAATACGACATCCTGCTCGTCGCCGACGAGGTGATCTGCGGCTTTGGCCGAACCGGCGAAATGTTCGGCTCGCAGACCTTCGGCATCAGGCCCGACATCATGGTGCTGTCGAAGCAGATCTCTTCGTCCTACCTGCCGATCTCGGCCTTGCTGATCAACGAGAAGGTTTTCGAGCCGATTGCCGACGAAAGCAATCGCATCGGCACCTTCGGCCACGGCTTCACCGGCGGCGGCCATCCCGTTGCGGCGGCGGTCGCGCTGGAGAACCTGAAGCTGATCGAGGAGCGCGATCTCGTCGGCAATGCGCGCACGGTCGGCGCGCATATGCAGAAGCGGCTGCGCAAGCTCGCTTCGCACCCGCTTGTCGGCGAGGTGCGCGGCGTCGGCCTGATCGCGGCGGTCGAACTGGTCGGCGACAAGGCGAACAAGACGCCGTGGGAGACGGCCGGCGCGCTGGGCGGGCTCGTCAACGGTTTCATGCAGCAGAACGGCGTCATCTCGCGCAACATGGGCGATGCACTGGCCTTCTGCCCGCCGCTGATCATCACCGAGCCCCAGGTCGATCAGGTGATCGACGCGTTTGAGAGATCGCTTGAAGCCGCGGTCAAGCAGGTCCCGTAATTGGCGCGCGCGTAACGGCGTGATCTCGAGCGACGCAAGCGGCGTTATAAGAAAATTGCGAAAAACTTATAACGCTGCAGGAGAGGATCAGGAATCCTTGTTTGCAGCCAAATCACAGAATGGTTTTGCTCATCAAGATCAGCAAAGCCAATCTCTGCCCGACCTGAGACTTATTTGGCTTTGGCCGGAGGACGCTCGTGATTGGCGAAAGCCGAAGCGACATCCAATCTCCCCCCTTGCGGGGGAGATGTCCGGCAGGACAGAGGGGGGTGGGAAGGATCGCAACTTCGACTTCAGCCTTGCCAACCCAGCTTGAGGGCGTGGCTGCGATCGATTGACAGGTCGGAGGGACAGCACCCCCCTCTGCCTGCCGGCATCTCCCCCGCAAGGGGGGAGATCGGCAGCTTCGGAGGCGGCAATTGCCTTGTTAGTCTTGGTTGTCAACGCGTTGCAGCGAGGTCCGCAACGGCGTCCGGAACGACCACCAGCTTGCCGACAAAATCCTTGGCGATGAAATCCGCCTGGGCGCGGTGGAAATCGGAGAGCTTGTAGACACCGCCGACCAGCGGCCGGATCTTCTTCTCCTCGATGTAGCGGACGATACGACGGAAATCGTGTCGCGTGCCTTGGCTGGAGCCGTGCAGCTGCAATTGCTTGAGATACATGGTGCGCAGATCGAGCTGCACGACCGGGCCGGCAATCGCGCCGGCGGTGGTGTAGCGGCCTTCGGGCCGAAGGATGCGCAACAGGTCATTGAAGATGCCGCCGCCGACGAGGTCGGCAACCACGTCGATCGGCTGGCCGCCGGTCGCGTCGTTCACGGCGGCGGGCAGATCGGCGACGCCACGGGTGATCACCGCCTCGGCGCCGATGTCGAGCACCGCCTGTTCCTTGCCCTTGCCGACGACGGCATAGGGAATGGCGCCGCGCGCCCGCGCCAACTGCACGATGCCGGAGCCGACGCCGCCCGAGGCGCCGGTGACCAGCACGCGCTCGCCGGCCTTCAATGCGGCGCGTTCCAGCATCTGTTCGCCGGTAAGGTAAGCGCAGCAGAAGGTGGCGAGTTCGACGTCGGTCAGGTCGGTGGCGACGACATGGGCATTCTCGGCCGGCACGGTCTGGTACTCGGCATAGCCGCCGTCGCGGCCATGGCCCATATAGTCGATGTCGGCGAGTGAATCATCGTCGCGGTTGTAGATCGAGAAATCGACCATCACCCGCTCACCGATGCGGGCCGAAGAAACACCCTCGCCGACGGCAACGATGTTGCCGACCGTGTCGGTGCCCTGGATACGCGGGAAGGTCAGCGTATTGCCCTGACGCCGCCAGGTCGACACGGCGGCAGCATCTTCCTCCGTGCCGTAGGCGCCCTGGCGCACCCAGACATCGGTGTTGTTCATGCCGCACGCCGTGACCTTGACCAGAATCTCGCCCGGGGCGGGCGAGGGCATTTTCACATCGGTGCGATAGACAAGCTTTTCCGGCCCGCCGTGACCGGTCAGAAGCACGGCGGCCATGGTGGCGGGGAGGGCTTTGGAGGTCATTGATGTTGCTTCCAGATATTCCAGGTTGGCGCTGCCCCTCACCCTTACCCTCTCCCCGTGAACAACGGGGAGAGGGGGGCAGCCGGCGCCGGGTGCTTGACCCTTCTCTACCGAGAAGGTGCCGACAGGCGGATGAGCGGCGGCACCAAGGTCGATAATTAGATGCTGGCAAACACGCCATTCACCGCATCGGCCGTCTTCGACACGACGATGTCCGCCTCTTCGCGGGTGAGGCATAGCGGCGGCGCAAAGCCGAGGATGTCGCCTTGCGGCATGGCGCGGCCGATGACGCCAAGCTCGGCAAGCGCGGTCGCGACCTGCGGCCCGATTTTTTGCGCGGCATCGAAGAACACGCGGTCGTCCCGGTCGGCGACGAATTCGATTGCCGCCAGCATGCCGTCGCCGCGCACCTCGCCGACATTCTTGTGGCCGCCGACGGCTTTCGCCAGTTCGGCGCGGAAATAGGCGCCGGTCTCACCGGCGTTGGTCACCAGGTCCATCTCATCGATCAGTTCCAGGTTGGCGACACCGGCGGCAACGCAGATCGGATGCGCCGAATAGGTCCAGCCATGGCCCAAGCTGCCGAGTTTGTCGGAGCCCTGGACCAGCACCTGCCAGACCTTATCCGAGACGATGACGCCCGACAGCGGCGCATAGGCCGAGGTCAGGCCCTTGGCGATGGTGATCAGGTCGGGTTTGATGCCGTAGTGGTCGGAGCCGAACATGGTGCCCAGCCGGCCGAAGCCGGTGACCACTTCGTCGGCGACCAGCAGCACATCATATTTGTTCAGAACCGCCTGGATCTTTTCCCAGTACAGAGCGGGCGGCGGCACGATGCCGCCGGTGCCGAGGATCGGCTCGCCGATGAAGGCGGCGACCGTGTCCGGGCCCTCGGCCAGGATCATCTCTTCGAGCTTGTCGGCACAGTGCTGGGAAAACTGTTCCTCGCTCATCGAGCGGTCGGCGCGGCGGAAATAGTAGGGCGCTTCGGTGTGCAGGATCGGCGCGCGCGGCAGGTCGAAGGCGTTGTGGAACAGGTCGAGCCCGGTCAGCGATCCGGTCATGACGCCAGAGCCGTGATAGCCGCGCCAGCGTGAGATGATCTTCTTCTTCTCGGGACGGCCGAGCACGTTGTTGTAGTACCAGATCAGCTTGATGTTGGTTTCGTTGGCGTCGGAGCCGGAGAGGCCGAAATAGACCCTCGACATGCCTTGCGGGGCGCGGTCGATGATCATCTTGGAAAGGGTGATCGACGCCTCGGTGCCGTGGCCGACATAGGCATGATAATAGGCAAGGTTCCTGGCCTGGGCGGCGATGGCGTCTGATATCTTCTGGCGGCCATAGCCGACATTGACGCAATAGAGGCCGGCGAAGGCATCGATGCTCTTGCGGCCGTTATTGTCCCAGATGGTGACGCCTTCGCCCCCGGCGATGATGCGGGTCGGCGATTCACCCCGCGCATGCGTGCCCATATGGGTCGAGGGATGGAAGAAGTGGTCGCGGTCCCAGGCGGCGAGTTCGTTGGACTGGTCGAGCATTTTTTTGACTCCTTGGAGAAAGATGGTCCCGACGCGGCCTAAGGTGTGTCGAGATTCAGGTCAGGCCGAGTGGACAATGGTGGCTTCAGAGAACCGGAGCGAAGCGTACTTTTTCGTACGTGAGCACCGGAAGCGCAGGACGCCGCCATTTGCAGACCGGCATCACCTGAATCTCGATACACCTTACGCCACGTCCAGGCAGAGATATCTGAGATCGGTAAAGGCTTCGAGCCCGTGGCGCGAGCCCTCGCGGCCGATGCCGGACTGTTTGACGCCGCCGAATGGAACCGGCGCGCCGGTGATCTTGACGCGGTTGATGGCGACCATACCGTAGTCGAGTGCACGGCCCATGCGCAATTGGCGGCCGCCGTTCTCGGTGACGACATAGGCGACGAGCCCGTATTCGGTGGCGTTGGCGCGGGCGATGACCTCGTCCTCGCTGTCGAAGGGCGTCACCGCGGCGACCGGACCAAAAGTTTCCTCGCGCATGATCAGCGCATCGTCGGTGACATCGGCGAGCAGGGTCGGCCGGTAGAACAGCGGTCCGGCCGGATGTCTGCCGCCGCCGGTTAGGCAGCGCGCGCCATGGGCGAGCGCATCGGCGACCTGCTCCTCGACCTTCTTGACGCCGCGCTCGTGCATCAACGGCCCGATGTCGATGTCATCGGCCAGGCCATTGCCGGTCCGCAGTGCCTCGATGCGCCTGGCGAAGGCGGCGCAGAAACGATCATAAATCGGGCGCTGGACATAGATGCGGTTGGCGGCAAGGCAATCCTGGCCGGAAGTGGCGAATTTGGCGTCGACGGCTGTCGTCACCGCCTTGTCGAGATCGGCGTCGGCAAAGACGATCAGCGGCGCGTGGCCGCCAAGCTCCATGACCAGCCGCTTGATCGTCGGCGCACTTTGCGCGGCGATAAGCCTGCCGATCTCGGTCGAGCCGGTGAAGCTCATGGCGCGGACGCGCGGATCTTCGCACATCCGCCCAACGATGGTCGAGGCCTTGCCGGTGAGAACGTTGAAGACGCCAGCAGGCAGGCCGGCGCGTTCGCCGAGCTCGGCCAGCGCCAGTGCCGACAGCGGCGTTTCCGACGAAGGATGCGCGACGATGGTGCAGCCGGCGGCAAGCGCGGCCGCCGCCTTGCGGGTCAGCATGGCCGCCGGAAAATTCCATGGCGTGACGACGCCGACGACGCCGAGCGGTTCGCGCCGCACCATCATCTCGGCGTTTGGCAAATGGCTGGTGACGCTTTCGGCGTTGAGGCGCTTTCCCTCTTCGGCATACCACTCGACGAAGGAGGCGGCGTAGTCGATCTCGCCAAGCGATTCCTTGAGAGGCTTGCCCTGTTCGAGCGTCATCAACAGCGCCAGATCGTCCTTGGCGGCGATGATCAGGTCGAACCATTTTCGCAGGATTCTTGCGCGTTCCTGTGGGAGAGCGGCGCGCCAGGCGGGAAAGGCGCGCGACGCCGCGTCGATCGCCTTGCTCGTCTGCCTGGCATCGAGCGCGGCAACCCAGGCAACGGTGGCGCCTGTGGCAGGGTCGGTCACCCCAAAACTCTCGGCGGCTTCACTCGCCGTCCACTGGCCGTCGACATAGGCGAGTTGGCGCAGCAGCCGGCGGTCGGCGAGCCGGTCAAGCGCTTCGTGGCGTTGTGGGCGAGCAAAATGCGCGGACATGTTCGAGGTCTCCCGGTTTCGGAGTGATGCGAAGAGACTATGCGCGCGGCGCAGACAGAGAGGCTGTTTCGGAGCGCACGCGTAGAGAGATTGTCTCTATTGGACTGCTCGGGCAGACAATCTGTTCAGCTTATAGGCTGGGCTATCTCATCGAGGAAGTGCCCCCTCACCCGGATTGCCAACCGAATTGCAAAGGGCAATTCGGGGCAATCCGACCTCTCCCCCGAGGGGAGAGGAGATCGCAGCGCTGGCACCTTTCTCTTCTCCCCGCCGGGGAGAAGGTGGCCGCGAAGCGGCCGGATGAGGGGGTTCTTTGCGATTTGCCAGGCCTCACGACTGTGCCGGCAACAGATCGGCAACCGGCAAGGCGACCTCCTCCTTCACCGTCTTGGTGACGATGTAGGTGAAATAACGGTCGATGCCGATCTCGCGTTCGAGCAGGGCGTCGACCAGCCGCTGGTAGGCGTCGATGTCGCGCGCCATCACTTTCAGCAGATAGTCGACGCCGCCGCCTACCGACCAGCAGGCGACGATTTCGGGGACGTCGCGGATGACGCGCTCGAAACGGTCGAAATCGGCCTGGCGGTGGCTGGCCAGCGTCACCTCCATCAGGACGGTGGCGACCGGCGCGACGGCGCGCATTGCAACCTTGGCGTGATAGCCGGAGACGATGCCGGCCCTTTCCAGCTTGCGCAACCGCATCCAGCACGGCGTCGGCGACAGGCCGACCTTGTCGGCGAGCGCCAGCTTGGTGATGCGCCCGTCGCGCTGAACCGCGTCGAGGATTTTCAGGTCGATCTGATCCAGTTTCAATGCGGCCATGAGCGTCCACTTTTTTCCGCGACACCATGACGGCGCATTATTTCGATTGTCAATTGCACTGATTTCGATCTCTAATATGTCATGACATTGTGGCGTCCAGATCCCGCGCTTATCCGGCGGCCGGCCTATCAATCGCTCGCCGACCAGTTCGCGCGCGCCATTCATGACGGACGGCTGGCCAACGGCGCGCGGCTGCCGACGCATCGCCGGCTGGCCGACGATTTGAAGCTTTCGGTGCAGACAGTCAGCCGCGCCTATGAGGAACTGATCCGCCGGGGCCTGGTCTCCGGCGAGATCGGCCGCGGCAGCTTCGTGCAGACGCAGCGCCGCGAGCCGGAACCGCCCTATCTGCCGGAGCGCCTTGGCGAGGTCATCGACCTGTCGATCCTGAAGCCGGTCTGCGAGCCGATGCATCTGGAGCGGCTGAAGCAGGCGCTGGGCTGGCTCGCCGAGAACCTGCCGTCGACCTCGGCGCTGTCGTTCCGGCCGAACATGGTGTTTCCGCGCCACCGTGCAGTGGCGGTCGAATGGCTGCGGCTGTGCGGTCTCGACGTGTCGGCGCAGAATGTCAGCCTGACCAACGGCGCCACGGCCGGCATGACGGTGGCGCTGATGAGCGTGGCGCCGCCGGGTTCGACCGTCGCCACCGAGGCGATCGGCCATCACACGCTGATCCCGCTGGCGCGCTATCTCGGCTTCAACCTTGAGGGTCTGCCGATCGACGACAACGGCCTGATCCCGGAGGCGCTCGACGAGGCGTGCCGGCTTTCCGACATCCGCGCCGTGTTCGTGCAGCCCTCGGTGATCAATCCGACTGCAACATTGATGAATGCCGCGCGGCGCGAGCAGATCGCTGCGGTGGCGCGCAGGCACGACATCGCCATCATCGAGAACGACGTGCTCGGGCCGCTCGTCGAGGGCCGTCCGCCGCCGGTCGCCGCCTTCGCGCCCGAGCGCACGCTCTACGTCACCTCCTTCACCAAGATCGTGCTGCCAGGCCTGCGCATCGGTTATCTCGCGGCGCCCGACCGCTATGTCGCTGCCGTCGCCAACCGGCATCTCGTCTCCAACTGGATGGCGACGCCGATGGTGGCGGAGATCGCGACAAAATGGGTGACCGACGGCACGGCGATGGAACTCGTCCGCTGGCAACGGTCGGCGCTGCGGCGGCGGCAGGAGATTGCCGCCCAGGTGCTTGCCGGGGTCGACTACCGCGTCCATCGTGACGGGCTGCATCTGTGGCTGGAACTGCCCGGCGACCGCGCCGAGGAGGGCTTCGTCTCACAGGCCCGCCTGCAGGGCGTGGCGATCGCACCAGGCACATCGTTTCGCATTTCGGCGGCGCCCTGGCAGCCGGCAGTGCGCATCTCGCTGGGCTCGACCACCGAGGGGGAACTGCGCGCAGGCCTCAGTGTTGTCACTAAACTTCTGCTCGGCGACCCGGAGCATCTGCTGCTGGCGATCTAGGCAAGCATTGCCGCGAAATTCTGCGGAGTCAGAAACATTGTCATGAGTTTATTTTCCTGATTGACATGATTTGGCGCGTTCCGCATCGTTAAGGCACAGCTTCTCCAGCACGGGGAAATTCTTTGTCCGCGCCCATCATCAAGATCAACGCCATTTCGAAAAGCTTCGGCACCTTCAAGGTGCTGGACGGACTGTCGATGCAGGTCATGCCGCGCGAGAAGCTGGCGCTAATCGGCCCATCCGGCTCCGGCAAGACGACGATCCTGCGCATCCTGATGACGCTGGAGAGGATCGACAGCGGCCACATCCAGATCGACGGCGAGCAGCTTTACCACATGGAGCGCAACGGCCAGTTGCTGCCCGCCGACGAACGGCATCTGGCAAGAATGCGCCAGAAGATCGGCATGGTCTTCCAGCTGTTCAACCTGTTTCCGCACAAGAGCGTCATCGACAACGTCACGCTGGCGCCGATCCTGACCAAGGGCATGCCGCGCGCCGCCGCCGAAAAGCGGGCCATGGAACTGCTCGACATGGTCGGCATGGCCGACAAGGCGAAAGCGATGCCGGCGCAGCTTTCCGGCGGCCAGAAGCAGCGCGTTGCCATCGCTCGCGCCTTGGCGCTGCAGCCCAGGATCATGCTGTTCGACGAGGTGACATCGGCGCTCGATCCGGAACTGGTCGAGGAGGTGCTGAACGTGTTGTGGCGGCTCTGCTCGGAGACCGACATGACCATGCTGCTGGTCACCCACGAAATGGGTTTTGCCCATGATTTCGCCGACCGGGTTCTGTTCTTCGACCGCGGCAAGATCGTCGAGGAAGGCAAGCCGGACGAGATTTTTCGCAACCCCAAGCAGGAGCGTACGCAAGCTTTCCTGAAGAAGATCATCGCGGCCGGACATCGCGTCTGACTGCCATGCCCCGGGCGGCAACGCCGTCCTCCAGGGCGGCGAAGCCGTCCCGCATACTCAAGAACGACCAAACCAAAAGAGAAACAAGGAGTTGGGAACAATGAAGAAACTTGGCATTCTGGCCGGCGTGGCCGGTGTTGCACTGACCGCAATTCTGGCCGCTTCGACCGCGGGGTCGGCCGACGACAGCAAGCTCGAAGAGCTCAAGGCACAGGGCTTCGCCCGTGTCGCCATCGCCAACGAGCCGCCCTATACGGCGGTTGCGGCCGACGGCAAGGTTTCGGGTGCGGCACCCGATGTGGCCCGTGAAATCTTCAAGCGTCTTGGTGTCAACGACATCGTCGCCTCGATCTCGGAATATGGCGCGATGATCCCCGGCCTGCAGGCCGGCCGTTTCGACGTCGTCACCGCCGGCCTGTTCATGAAACCGGAGCGCTGCGCGGCGGTCGCTTATTCGGAGCCGGTGCTGTGCGACGCCGAGGCAATGCTGGTCAAGAAGGGCAACCCGAAGGGCTTCAAGAGCTATGAGGATGTCGCCAAGGATGCCACCGCAACGATCGGGGCGCCGGGCGGCGGCACCGAGGAGAAGCTGGCGCTCACTGCCGGCGTGCCGCGTGACCGCGTCATCGTCGTGCCGGATGGCCAGAGCGGCCTGAAGATGCTGCAGGACGGCCGCATCGACGCCTATTCCCTGCCGGTGCTGTCGATCAACGATCTGGTCAAGAAGGCCAACGATCCGAACCTCGAAGTCGTCGCCCCGGTGGTCGGCGCGCCGGTCTATTGCGACGGCGCGGCGTTCAAGAAGGGCGATGAGGCGCTGCGCGACGCCTATGACGTCGAATTGGCCAAGCTGAAGGAGTCCGGCGAATTCGCCAAGATCATCGAGCCCTACGGTTTTTCGGCCGCGGCGGCGATGTCGACGAGCCGCGACAAGCTCTGCTCGGCAAAATAGGCGCCTTTTTCCTTCTCCCCGTTCACGGGGAGAAGGTGTCACGAAGTGACGGATGAGGGGCAGCGCCAGTTCTGCCAAATTGGCTCTGCCCCTCATCTGCCTGCCGGCATCTTCTCCCCGTGAACAGGGAGAAGATGCCAAGACTATAACTGTAAAACGCTGGAAATTCGAACTTCATGACCCAATGGTCCGGCTATTTCGGCCTGATATTGCAGGGAGCGCTTGTTACCATCGAGCTGACGCTGATGGGGTCGGTGCTTGCCCTGATCATGGCCTTTCTCGCCGGGTTGGGGCGGCTGTCGCGTTTTTTCGCCATTCGGGCGCTGGCCACCGCCTATATCGAATTCTTCCGCGGCACCTCGATCTTCGTGCAGCTGTTCTGGGCCTATTTCGTGCTGCCGTTCGTCGGCATTTCGCTGACGCCGCTGCAGGCCGGCGTGCTGGCGCTTGGCCTCAATGTCGGCGCCTATGGCGCGGAGGTGGTGCGCGGCGCCATCCAGTCGATCGGCCGCGAACAGTACGAGGCCTGCATCGCGGTCAATCTCGGCCGCTGGCAAGCCATGCGCCATGTCATCCTGCCGCAGGCGCTGCTGGTCATGCTGCCGACCTTCGGCAACAACGCCATCGAATTGCTCAAGGCCACCGCCGTCGTTTCGCTGATCTCGCTCACCGACCTGACCTTCCAGGCGCAGGTGGTGCGCTCGCAGACCGGGAACACGCTGGTGCCGTTCACCACCATTCTCGTCATCTATTTCACCCTTGCGCTGATTATTTCCTGGGGTGTGCGTTCGCTGGAACGCCGCATGGCCCGCGGCCTCGACGGGGTGCGCGTCTGATGGATCGGGCCTCGTAATGGAGTGGGATTGGAATTTCGTCTGGGAGATCATGCCGACCCTGATCGAGGGCGTGAAGATCACCATCCTGGCGACGCTGCTCGGCTCGGTCCTGGCCGCGATCGTGGGGTTGGCCATCGCGCTGGCGCGGCGCTCGCCGAACAAGGGCTTGTCGCGCAGCGTCGGCTTCCTCGCCGAGTTCATCCGCGGCACGCCGCTTTTGGTGCAGCTGTATTTCATCTTCTACGTGCTGCCGGACATCGGTATCCTGCTGCCGCCGCTGGTGGCGGGCGTCATCGGCCTCGGGCTGCATTACGGCACCTACACGGCCGAGGTCTATCGCGCCGGCATCGACAATGTGCCGCGCGGTCAGTGGGAAGCCGCCAAGGCCTGCAATCTCAACGCCAGGCAGACCTGGACCCACATCATCATGCCGCAGGCTATCCCGCCGATGATCCCGGCGCTTGCCAACTACTTCATCGCCATGTTCAAGGAGACGCCGCTGCTGTCGGCGATCACCGTGCTGGAACTGATGAACCAGGCCAAGAGCGTCGCCAACACCTACTACCGCTATGTCGAGCCGATGACCTTGGTCGGTGCGTTCTTCCTCGTCATCAGCCTGTTCTCGGTCGTGCTGCTGCGCTGGCTGGAACGTCGCTACGGACGCATTGAAAAATGACAGTTCCTTCGACCAAACCGTTGGCAAGGAGCGCATGGTGACCGCTCCAGTCGACATCCGCTTGCACTCGACACGGCCGGCGCTCGACGCGCGTCCGCTGGAAAAGCGCGTCGGCCTGATCATCCTTGCCACCGACCATACGACCGAACCGGATTTTCGTCGCATGGTGGCAAGCGACCGGATCGGCGTCTATGTCGCGCGCATCCCCTATGCCAATCCGACGACGCCGGACAATTTGCGCAAGATGCAGCCGTCGCTGACGGCGGGCGCCGCGCTCATCCTGCCCGATGAGCCGCTCGACGCGGTCTGCTATTCCTGCACCTCGGCCTCGGTCGTCATCGGCGATGCCGAGATCGAGGCGGCGGTGCAGGCGGCCAAGCCCGGCGTACCCGTGGTTACGCCGCCGATGGCAGGGCTGCGCGGCTTGAAAGCGCTGGGCGCCAGGACGATCAGTATTCTTACTCCCTACACGGTCGAGACCAGCCGGCCGATGGCCGCCTATTTCGCGGCGCACGGGTTCGAGATCGCCAGCTTCACCTGTCTCGGCCTCGACGACGACCGCGAGATGGCGCGGATTGCACCGGCCACGCTGGTCGATCTGGCAGCCAATACGACCGACGCGCAAGCGGACGCACTGTTCGTCTCCTGCACGGCGCTGCGGGCAGCACTTGCCGTCGTCGGCATGGAAGAGGCGATCGGCCGTCCGGTCGTGACCAGCAACCAGGCAACCGCCTGGAACTGCCTGCGGCTTTGCGGCGACGACGAGCCGCGCGCCGAATTCGGCCGTCTGATGACGCTGCCTTTGGGACAATGAGGCCATGACACCTGCGCCCATCACCCTCGCCGATATCCAGTCAGCCCGCGAGCGCGTCGCAGGCAAGGTCGAGCGCACGCCGACCGTGCTTTCCCCGAGTCTTTCCGGGCACTTGGGCGCGCCTGTTTATCTCAAGCTCGAACATCGGCAGACCACCGGCAGCTTCAAGCTGCGTGGCGCCTCGAACGCCATCGCGTCGCTGAACGCCGAGGAGAAGGCGCGCGGCGTGGTCGCCGCCTCGACCGGCAATCACGGCCGGGCGCTGGCTCATGCGGCAAAGCTCGAAGGCATGCGCGCGACGATCTGCATGTCGCGACTGGTGCCGCAGAACAAGCTCGACGAAATCCGCCGGCTCGGTGCCGAGATCCGCATCGTCGGCAACAGCCAGGACGATGCGCAGCAGGAGGTCGACCGGCTGGTCGCGGAAGACGGTCTGATCATGCTGCCGCCCTTCGACCATCCTGATATCATCGCCGGGCAAGGCACGCTCGGGCTGGAAATCATCGAGCAGGTTGCGGACGCCGCCCTGGTGCTGGTGCCGCTGTCCGGCGGCGGGCTGGCGGCGGGTGTCGCCGCTGCCGTGAAGGGCGTCAGCCCCGGCACGAAGGTCATCGGCGTTTCGATGACGCGGGGTGCGGCGATGAAGGCAAGCCTCGATGCCGGACATCCGGTTCTGGTCGAGGAACTGCCGACGCTGGCGGATTCGCTCGGCGGCGGTGTCGGCCTCGACAACCGGCTGACCTTCTCGATGTGCCGCGACCTGCTCGACGATGTTATCCTGCTCAGCGAGGACGAGATCGCCGCCGGCATCCGCCACGCCTATGAACAGGAGCGCGAGATCGTCGAAGGCGCCGGCGCGGTTTGCATCGCCGCCGTGCTTGCCGGCAAGGCCAGGGCGAGCGGCCCCACTGTGCTCGTTCTGTCGGGCCGCAACATCGACATGACGCTGCACAGGAAAGTCGTTTGTGGCGAAGCAATTGAGGAGAGCGCCGCATGAGCCGGATGACGATACTGACCGAAGCCGAATTGCGCGCGATCGTGAAGCTCGATCTCGATGCCGTCGCCTGCGTCGAAAATGCGTTCCGCGCGCTTGCCACCTTGCCGGTGGCGATGCCGCCGATCCTGCGGCTCGACATTCCCGAGCATCGCGGCGAGGTCGACGTCAAGACCGCCTACGTGCCTGGCATCGACGGTTTTGCCATCAAGATCAGTCCCGGCTTCTTCGACAATCCGAAGCTCGGCCTGCCCAGCGTCAACGGCATGATGGTGCTGCTGTCGTCAAAAACCGGGCTGGTCGAGGCGCTGCTGCTCGACAATGGTTATTTGACCGATGTCCGCACGGCGGCGGCCGGTGCGGTCGCAGCGAAACATCTTTCGCGAGCCGACGCTTCGATCGCCGCGATCTTCGGCGCCGGCGTCCAGGCTGGACTGCAGCTCGAGGCGCTTATGCTGGTGCGGCCGATCGCCGAGGCCCGGATCTGGGCCAGGGATCCCGCCAAGGCCGAAGCCGCGGCGGATGCATTGCGTGAAAGACTGGGCATCGTCGTGCGCGCCGAGCCCGACGCGGCCACGGCGGCGGCCGGCGCCGACATCATCGTCACCACGACGCCGTCGACCGAACCGCTGATCAAGGCCGGCTTCGTCTCCGCCGGCCAGCACATCACCGCGATGGGCTCGGACGCCGAGCACAAGAACGAGATCGCGCCGGCGATCCTGCGCATGGCCGATCTCTACGTCGCCGACAGCGCGAAACAGACGCGGCTGCTTGGCGAATTGCATCATGCCATCGCGACGGGGGTGATGGCAGCCGAAGCCGAGATCACAGAGCTCGGCCAGATCATCGCCGGCGATAGACATGGCCGCCGTTCGGACAGCGACATCACCATTGCCGACCTCACCGGCACCGGCGTGCAGGACACTGCGATCGCCACGCTCGCCCGCGACCGTGCCCAGGCGGCCAACACCGGGACGATTTTCGAAAGCTGATACCGGCCGCAAGGCCCAACAAACGAGGACCAAGAGCAATGCAGCCCAATCTAAAATTCTCGCGCGGCGAATATGAGGATCGCCTCGCCAAGACCCGGAAGGCCATGGCAGCAAAGGGCGTCGATCTGCTTGTTGTCAGCGATCCGTCCAACATGGCCTGGCTGACCGGCTATGACGGCTGGTCGTTCTACGTGCACCAGGCCGTCATCGTGCCGCCGTCGGGCGAACCGGTGTGGTACGGGCGCGGCCAGGACGCCAACGGCGCCAAGCGCACCGCCTATCTCGCGCACGACAACATCGTTGGCTATGCCGACCATTATGTGCAGTCGACCGAACGCCACCCGATGGATTTTCTGTCGCAGGTGCTGGCCGATCGCGGCTGGGGCAAGCTCAGCATCGGCGTCGAGATGGACAATTACTGGTTCTCGGCCGCTGCCTTCGCATCGCTGCAGAAACACCTGCCCAATGCCCGCTTCGTCGACGCCACAGCACTCGTCAACTGGCAGCGCGCGGTGAAGAGCCCGACCGAAATCGACTATATGCGCAAGGCCGCCCGCATCGTCGAAGCGATGCACCAGCGCATCGTCGACAAGATCGAAGTCGGGATGCGCAAATGCGATCTGGTCGCCGAGATCTATGATGCCGGCACCCGCGGCGTCGACGGGCCAGAGGGAAAGATTGGCGGCGACTACCCGGCGATCGTGCCGCTGCTGCCGTCGGGCGCCGATGCGTCGGCGCCGCATCTGACCTGGGACGACCGGCCGATGAAATCGGGCGAGGGCACCTTCTTCGAGATCGCCGGCTGCTATAACCGTTACCATTGTCCGCTTTCGCGGACTGTGTTCCTCGGTAAACCCACGCAGGAATTCCTCGATGCCGAAAAGGCGACGCTGGAAGGCATGGAGGCCGGGCTTGCGGCGGCAAAGCCCGGCAATACCTGCGAGGACATCGCCAACGCCTTCTTCGCGGTGCTGAAGAGATACGGTATCGTCAAGGACAACCGCACCGGCTATCCGATCGGGCTTTCCTATCCGCCGGATTGGGGCGAGCGCACGATGAGCCTGCGCCCCGGCGACCGCACCGAGCTGAAGCCCGGCATGACCTTCCATTTCATGACCGGCCTGTGGCTGGAGACGATGGGGCTCGAGATCACCGAATCCATCCTGATCACCGAGACCGGCGTCGAGTGCCTGGCCAATGTGCCGCGCAAGCTGGTGGTGAAGAATTGAGCCCGATGTCCAGCCTTCGCCCGTCGCCAATCACGCCGACCGTCGATTTCGACCGCGACGGCGTGCAGCACGGCTTCCTGCGGCTGCCGTACAGCCGCGACGATTCGGCCTGGGGATCGGTGATGATCCCGATCTGCGTGATCCGCAACGGCAGCGGGCCGAGCGCATTGCTCACCGGCGGCAATCATGGCGACGAATATGAGGGGCCGCTGGCGCTCTACGATCTCGCCCGCACGCTCGATCTCAAGCAAGTCAGCGGCACGGTCATCATCGTGCCGGCAATGAACTATCCGGCGTTCCGCGCCGGCACCCGCACCTCGCCGATCGACAAGGGCAATCTGAACCGCAGCTTTCCCGGCCGGCCCGACGGCACGGTGACCGAGAAGATCGCCGATTATTTTCAACGTGAGTTGCTCCCCCGTGCAGACATCGCGCTCGACTTCCACTCCGGCGGCAAGACGCTCGACTTCGTGCCGTTCTGCGCCGCCCATATCCGGCCCGACAAGGAGTTGGAGGCGAAGGGCTTCGCCGCGGTGGAGGCGTTCTCGGCGCCGTGGTCGATGAAGATGCTGGAGATCGATGCGGTCGGCATGTTCGACACTGCCGCCGAAGAGATGGGCAAGCTGTTCATCACCACCGAGCTTGGCGGCGGTGGGACTTCGCGCGCGGAAACGGTGCGGATCGCCCGTCGCGGCGTGCTCAATGTGCTGCGCCATGCCGGCATCGTCGCCGGTGCGGTCGAGATGCAGCCGACCCGCTGGCTGGACATGCCTTCGGGCGATTGCTTCTCGTTCGCCGAGGACGACGGGATGATCGAAACGATGATCGATCTCGGCGAGCCTGTCGAACAGGGCCAGGTCCTGGCGCGCATCCACTCCATTGGCCGCACCGGTGCCGCACCTCAGGAGATCAGGGCAAGGATGTCGGGTCTACTGGCTGCCCGCCATTTCCCCGGACTGGTCAAGGCGGGCGACTGCACCGCCGTGGTCGCCGTGCTGGTCGATTGAAGGCAAGGCAATCGAAACTGCTTGCGACAATGCTACTCGATCAGCAGCAAGCCGCGTTTCTTGTCGCCATCGCTATCGATTGTGTCCATGGCTGAGAACAGGCGCTCACGCTCGACCAGCCAAGGCTTGTAGTCCTCGTTTACATCGAGGACGAAGACCATGTCCTCGGCCTCCAGATATCCTCCGACCGGGGAAAAATGGCCAGCACCGGCGCCGAAAATCTTCTCGCGGGTGAAGTTGACGATGTAACGGCGGTCGGGATCGTTGGCGCGCTTCATGTGCTCGCGAAACGCATCGGCGCTCAGATTCCGAAGCACCGAAACCTTCCGCTTGGTGTTCGTTCGAGCGACCTCGGCAAGCTCGTCCAGCGTGAGGCCAATGACGCAAAAACCGGTCCAGCACATTCCCGTTCCCGCGAGGACTTCGGCTTCGGTTGTCTCCTCCTCGCCGATGGAGCGGAATGTGTTTGCGACACTTGCCGGGCCGCACCTTGATCCGTTTGATTGCCATGTGACGTCGGCATTGAAGGTGGCAGCCACGGGCAGCTTCCAGCCGCTGTCGATCAATTCAGGGGTGCGGGTAACCGACGACGGGATTGCGTCTTGCGAAACTCTGGACTGGCCGGCAATCAAAAGTGCGGCGCCGCCCAGCACGCCGACGACGGCGATCACAATCACACCGAAAGCGAGACGGCGCTTCATTGCTGAATCTCGGAGCAGGCAGCAACGGGAGAATGAACAAAAGGCACCGCAACGTCAATCGGCGCCGCACCCGGCCAGTCGCAATCTGGTCCTGCAGCAACCGTAACCGGCCGCTTACCAAGCCGGCTGCCGCCGCTCATCGCCGTGAGCGCTGGGTCTGGGAGAGTATGGATCGGGCAGGGAACTTCGCCGGTGAAAGAGCGGGGTCGTTTCGTTAGCGCCAATAGCTGCTGCGCCTGCAAACCTCAGGCTTCCAGAGACGACCCAAATTACGACTTGCTCGGCGTAGGCGTCGCTAAAGGCGAAACCTAACGAAGCCCAAGGAAGCTGAGTATCGCAATTACGATAACGACGGCCCCGACCAGCCAGATGATATTGTTCATGACAGCTCTCCTTCTCTTTGCCGCGAGCCTTGTGGCAGCTCGCGATAATTATGGCGAACGCCCTCACGGCATTCTCGTTCCAAAACTGAGCCTTAAGCCGCCAATTACTCTTTGGACTGGAGGCCCGCGCCTCTGGAGGAGCGCGGGCCGACCGGGGGCCCGATCAAGCAGCCAATATCCGGGAGATACTCGCTGTCATCCTACAATCGTTAGTATTCGCTAATGTTCCATCGATCAGCAAAAAGACAGTGCCCGGAGAGGGTCGGACGCAGCGGCGCCCCGGCCCGAAGCGCGGGCACTTCGGTGGACGCCTCGGTGATGGAGCCTATGTTCCTAGTGGCCGGCGAACCGGCAACACACAGGCTGAACCTCGGGATGAAATCAGTTCTCAGAAACGTTCATCAACAACACTCAATGCCTGTTGCCCGACACCTGGTGCCGATGACCAAGCAACCTCCGGTGGTGGTCCTGAAAAATACCGTGCGCGACGCCGAGGAGACCGAATATGCCGGCCAAAGCGTATATTAACCGGATCGCGACAGCGGTGCCGGAGCACGAGGTTCATCAATTCTATCTGCGTTTCGCCGCCTCCATGCTTGCGGCCGATCGCCGAAGAATTTTCGAACGCATGGTTGACGTTGCCGGCATCGAGCACCGCTATTCCTGCTTTGCACCTGCCGGCGACCCCGAAGGACCATCAGCAGATCTGGCCGGGAGGTTCATCCGGGGCGCTTTTCCTGGAACGGCCGAGAGAATGGCAATGTTCTGTCATGCCGCACCTGTTCTCGCGCGAAAAGCCGTCGACGGATTGGAGCTTGGTGGCGGCGCTTCCCGCATCACCCATCTCATCGTCACCACCTGCACCGGTTTTTCAGCACCAGGCATCGACCTGGAGCTGGTTGCGCGATGCGGCCTGCCGGACACGGTCGAACGCACGATGATCGGTTTCATGGGCTGCTATGCGGCGATCAACGGCCTCAAGCTTGCCCGCCACATCGTCCGCTCCGATCCGCAGGCCAGGGTCCTGCTGGTCAATATCGAACTCTGCACGATGCATCTGCGGGAAACCAGCGAACTGGAAAAGCTGCTGTCGTTCTGCCTCTGGGGCGATGGCTGTGCGGCTGCGCTCGTCACCGCCGAGCCGCACGGCATCGAGCTCGAAAGCTTCTACGGCATCGTGGCGGACGAGCGGCGGGATCTGATGAGCTGGAGCATTAGTGACCACGGTTTCGAAATGGTTCTTTCCGGCCAGGTCCCGGCAGCAATCCATGACGCGTTGCGGAGCAATCACGACGCCATCCTCGGTGGTCGGCCGACCGAGGCGATCGAACTCTGGGCCGTGCACCCGGGGGGACGTTCGGTGCTCGACGCCGTCGAACGGGCCCTGGAACTCGCGCCCACCGCGCTGGAGCCATCGCGCGAGGTGTTGCGCCGATATGGAAACATGTCGTCGGCGACCGTCATGTTCGTGATGAAAGAGATGTTGAAGGCGCCACCAGGAATGCTCGGCTGCGGCATGTCATTCGGACCCGGGCTGGCGGCCGAAACCATGCTTTTCCGAACGGCGTCATGAGCAGCCTGGAGCACCGCCAGCTTGCGCCGGAAATCCTCGACGGGCTTGCGGGCGACGATCCGCGAGCGCTTGCGGCGCGGCGCGATCTCCGTCGCATCAACGCGCTGATGTTTCAGGCCAGGATCATGGCGTCGCTGCTGCAGAAGTTCGTGCCAGGGCCGCCGCACCGGATTCTGGAGATCGGCGCTGGCGATGGCTCCTTCATGCTGGCGTTGGCGCGGCGCATGGCCGGGCATTGGCCTGGGGTCGAACTGGTAATGCTCGACCGCGTCGACCTCATCACCGCGCAATTGCGTGGTGATTTCGACAGGCTGGGATGGACGGTCGAAGGCGTCGCCGCCGATGTCTTCGACTGGGCGAGAAAGAATGAGGGCACGCGGTTCGACGCGATCACCGTCAATCTGTTTCTGCATCATTTCGACGATGCCGGGCTCGTGCGTCTGTTTTCGCTGATGGCGCCCAAGGCCCCGCTGCTGTTGGCGACAGAGCCGTTGCGGACCAAACTGGCATTGGCCGCGACCCGTCTTCTCCCGGCGATCGGCGCCAATGACGTCACACGAAACGACGCGGCTCAAAGTGTGCGTGCCGGCTTTCGCGGCAACGAGCTTTCCGGTCTCTGGCTCGCGGCAAACGGCAAACCGGTCGAGGAACGGCGCGCCGGCCTTTTTTCCCACATTTTCGTCGGCGCCAGCGCCGGTCATGTCCTATGACGCGATTGTCGACCCATGACGCGATCATCATAGGCGCCGGCCCGGCGGGCACGTCCGTCGCGCTGACGCTTGCCCGGCGCGGATGGGCCGTGGCTATTGTGGAAAAGAGCGTGTTCCCGCGCCGCAAGGTCTGCGGCGAATATATATCGGCAAGCAATCTTGCGCTTCTGGACCAGCTGGAGATCGGCGATGCCTGGCGTGCCAATGCCGGCCCCGAAATCCGCCGCGTCGGCTTGTTTTCCGGCGAGACCTGCGCCGAGGCGCCAATGCCTCCTGCAAGAGATGGGCCTCCCGCAGAGGATGGGCCTCCTGCAAAAGACGGACCTCCCGCAAAAGATGGGCGCCGCGCGAAAAAAGATGGTTTCGGCCGGGCGCTCGGCCGGGATGTTTTCGACTGTCTGCTTTTGCAGGCGGCGCGATCGGCGGGCGTCGAGATCTTTCAGCCTTGCCGCGCCGTCGCCATCGACCCAGATGGCGAGGCGCAATTGGTGCGAATTCAAGCCGGAAACGAAACGACGATGTTGCGCGCGCCGGTGATTGTCGCCGCACACGGCTCCTGGGAGCCAGGACCGCTCCCCAGCCAGCTCGGAAAGACCAACCGCCCTTCGGACCTGTTCGGCTTCAAGGCGCATTTCACCGGGTCGTCCCTGGCGCCTGATTTGATGCCCCTGCTGATATTTCCTGGCGGTTATGGCGGCATGGTTTCGGCGGATCATGGCCGGCTGTCGATCTCGTGCTGCATTCGGCGCGATATGCTCGCACAGTTGCGCAAACACCCCGGCCACCAGAGCCATTTGTCGGCCGCCGAGGCGGTCTCCCGTCATCTGATGGAATCATGTCGGGGCGTGAGGGATGCACTAGAGTCAGCTGACGTCGACGGGCCGTGGCTTGCCGCAGGTCCGATCCGGCCGGGAATTCGCTCCGGCTACGAACGCGACATCTTTCGCGTCGGCAATGCAGCCGGAGAGTCTCACCCTCTCATCGCCGAGGGCATCTCAATGGCGCTCCAGTCCGGCTGGCTGCTGGCTTGCGAACTCTCTTGCGCGCCAGACGGCCGCGCAGGGCGGGAGATGGCCGGCAGACGCTACGAGGCGGCCTGGAAAAGTCTGTTTTCAACGCGGGTCTACGCCGCCGCCGCACTTGCCGGGATTGCCGTTAGTCCAGGCAGCGCAACCTGGATGGCGGCGATTGTCCGGAATTTCCCACAAGCGCTGACCTTAGGCGCGCAACTGAGCGGGAAGACAAAGCCGGTTCCCGGCTTTGTCTGACAGGTGGTGCGGCGCGTTCGTCCGCTCCCAAGGGTAGTCGCGACCTCAACAGCGCTAGCTCACTTGGGGCAATTCTCCATGTCCGCAGTTGCAGTGCCACTGGCGGAGTTTGTATTCGCATCGGCGCCTGCGGTTTCCTTGCACCGATCACCCATGCCGTCGCCGCCGTCGGTTGTTGAACCGGTTACGTTCGGATCGGCAGGAGTTGCATTATCGGTGCCGGGAGCCATGGTGCCAGTGCCTGTCCCGGTGGCCGCTCCCGGATCGGTGGTGCCGGATCCAGTGCCGTCTGATTGCGCCATCGCGGAAGTGGCAAGGGCGATGCTGAGTACGGTTGCAGAAAGAATTTTTTTCATCATGGTGGCTCTCCATTGGAGTTGCATCGCTGGGCGCGATCATGATTATCCAACGAGCTTTTTTTGGAGTTGTTCCGTCAGACAGAAATCGTGATCGACGGGTCGGGGCCGATGGCAATCCAAGCAGCAATGCTGGCGAACGGACGCGGCGCAGACCCTGGGATCATGCCGTTACGCCAGCCAAAGAATGCAACGGCTCAGGATAAAGCCGATCCGTAGTGATCCTTCGCGCCCCCTCTGTCCTGCCGGACATCTCCCCCGCAAGGGGGGAGATTGGCAGCTTTGGCGCACCGCTCGCTCCTGCAACTGTGGCGGTTCGCGAAGGCGCTGGTGACGGCCGATCTCCCCCCAAGTGGGGGAGATGTCCGGCAGGACAGAGAGGGGCGCCTCGCTCCGCCTTCAACGGTTCTGCACTGTCGTGACGCTCTGGTCGCTGCAGATCGGCCCCGTTCAAGGCTCGTCGATATCCTGCTTCGAGGGGTTGCGCGAGAGGGCGCGTTCCTCTTCGTCGTCCGGCAGAGCCTCGTCGCTCTCCTGGTATGGATTGTCGTCGTCTTCCTCGGGCAGTTCAGCCTCTTTCTCTAGTTCGTAGCGGATGTCGGCGTTTCCCGGCACGCTGTCTGGAAGAATTTTACCGCCTTTGATCGCGTCCCAATCCTGCTGTTCGATGGTCGGGCCTTCGGGCGAAACGTCGGGTTTTTTGCGCGGTGCCATCAGAGCTCTCCTCTGCATTGGTTGCTCATACGCCTAACTCCGCGGACCGCTGCGTAGTTCCTCCACTGACCGTTGTGCGGGTTGCGCAATGCCGGCCAGCGAGCGATCAGGAACTTGCGCGACTTCTAATATAAAGGCAGACTTGGAAACGGGTGGAGGGAAAACGGCTCAAAAACAATCGGGAGGAAAGCCATGGATAGCATGAGCCTCACCACGCTTGATCGCGGCAAGACGACGGTCGATGCCGCGGCCCTGGAGGCGCTTTCGGCACAATTGCGCGGCACCGTGCTGAGGGAAGGCGACGCCGCCTATGACGAGGCACGCAGCATCTGGAACGCCATGATCGACCGGCGGCCCGGGCTGATCGTGCGCTGCGCCGGTGCCGCCGACGTTATCGCCGCCGTCAATTTTGCCAGGGAAAACAGGCTGCTCGTCGCCGTTCGCGGCGGCGGCCACAACATCGCCGGCAGCGCCGTCTGCGACGGCGGCCTGATGATCGATCTGTCGCCGATGAAGTCGGTGCGGGTCGATCCGGCGACGCGGCGGGCATGGGTGGAACCTGGCGCGACGCTCGCCGATGTCGACGCGGAGACACAGGCCTTCAGATTGGCGGTGCCGACCGGCATCAACTCGACCACCGGCATTTCGGGCCTGACGCTGGGCGGCGGCTTCGGTTGGATCACGCGGAAATTCGGCCTGACCATCGACAATCTTCTCTGCGCCGATGTGGTTACCGCCGACGGCAAGCTGCTGCGCGCCAGCCAGACCGAAAATCCGGACCTGTTCTGGGCGCTGCGCGGTGGCGGCGGCAATTTCGGCATCGTCACGGCCTTCGAGTTCAAGCTCCACCAGGTCGGTCCGCAGGTGCTGTCGGGGCTTGTCGTTCATCCCTTCGCCGATGCCGAAAACGTGTTGCGGGAATACCGAGCGGCGCTCGAAGCAGCGCCCAATGAGTTGACCTGCTGGGCGGTCATGCGGCAGGCGCCGCCGCTGCCGTTCCTGCCGGCCGAATGGCATGGCAAGGAGGTGCTGGTCCTGGCCATGTGCTATTGCGGCGACCTTCAGGAGGGCGAGAAGGCGACACAGAGGCTTCGCGCCATCGGCACACCGATTGCAGACGTGGTCGGTCCCAACCCGTTCACCGGCTGGCAGCAGGGATTCGATCCGTTGCTGACGCCTGGCGCCCGCAACTACTGGAAGAGCCACGACTTCACCGAGCTTTCCGACACCGCGGTCGAGGTCGTCACGGCGGCGATACCCAGGCTTCCCGGCCCCGAATGCGAGATTTTCATCGGCCATGTCGGCGGTGCCGCGGGCCGGGTGACAGCGGATGCAACGGCGTTTCCGCAACGCAGCGCGCATTACGTCATGAATGTCCACGCCCGCTGGCGCGAACCCGAAATGGACCAGGCCTGCATCGACTGGGCGCGGGGTCTCTATGAAGCAGCCAAGCCCTATGCCGCCGGCACGGCCTATGTGAACTTCATGCCCGGGGACGAGGTCGACAGGGTCGAAGCAGCCTATGGCGGCAACTATCGGCGGTTGTTGGAAATCAAGCAGCGATATGATCCGCTGAACCTGTTCCGCATGAACCAGAATTTGCGGCCGATGGAAGCGCAGCGCGCCGCATAGGCTGCGCAGGCATGACAAGGCCCGCGCCTCCGACGGAGGACGCGGGCCTCATTTTCGGGTCATGCGCTAGAGCGGTTCGCTGAACCGCTCTAGCTATTTGTTTTTTGCGCAATTCCGGGCGGAAACCGTTGCACACTTTGCCTGGAATTGTTCTAGGCAGGTATCAAGATCGCAATGCGATGTACGCCGACCACGGCACTTGTGTTGGTGGAACCGTCGGTCTTGCCCTTGGCGCAAGTGTACATGTCGCCTTCTCTAAGTTTGAATTCCTTGTCCGCTTTCTTGATCGTGAATTCGCCGGCAGCGATCGTGCAGACCATGTCGTTGTCCATGACCTCTTCAGGAGCCACTGCTCCGGGCTGAAAGACAATGTCGACAATTGAGATGCTCTTGTAAGCGGGAATGTCGGAGGTCCCAGTGCCGACCTCCACCAGTCTGACGCCGGGCGCAATCTCCTTGCCTTCATTCGGGCCGTACTCCTTGGCCGTTGCGGATCTCGCCAAAGCGAATAGAGGCGCTACCGCGGCGGCAGCGACGCCGAGCGCTATTGCAGACCTGCGATTCATGGTTTCCATCGCATCCTCCCTTTTGTTGGTCGCGCACAAATGTGCATGACTAAGGTATATTAGCACAAACGAATTTACCTGTAAGGCAGCGCCGGCAACGCAGCCTGCGCGCAGACGATCACGGGTGATGCGACGCTTTCGAACTCGAAACAGCCTTTAACTGAGGCCCGCCCAGGCACGGCCTAGTCCTTTCGGTTTCTTGACTCGGCCGGCAAAAACGGGCAGCAAAGCCTGATACAGAGGGCATTTCCGCTATTTTCATAGTTTTGGAGGGAGCCTTTTTTGACATAGACCTTCGCCTGATCGGCGATCGGTAGAGGGATTGGTTAACCAAGTTTGTCCATCTTTTGATTCAATCGGCAACAGACGTGAAGCGTGCCGGGGGGCACCAGGCGACTGTGATTGTGACGGCTGCGAGCCCGCATGCCGCAAGGCCGATTGAGGTTTGGTTGTATGGCGTTGATGCGTTTGAATAACCGGGGTGACAATCCTGATAGTGGATTGCCCTCGATGAGGCCCGGCCTGCGCTGGGTCGCGATTCCCGTTGTTGGCGCTGCGATCGCGCTGTGGTCGGCTGCGACCGTGGCCGGCCTCCATTCGGTGGGAACTTCGCTCACCGCCGCCTCCAGCAGTCTTCCGCAAAACCTGCTCGCGCCGCGCTCCATGGCGCTCGCCGATCCCCGACACACACTTGTCAACCCACGGGCCAATTCGTGGGCGCCGTCACTGGCAAGCCGGCAGCGTCAGGCGTCGCTGCTCGGCCGATGCAATGCCGACTGCGCGCACGCCGCCGCGAGCTTCGAGCATGAAGGCAAGGTAGCGCGTCTCAAGCCGTTAGCGCGGCCGGATGCTGTGCAGCTTGTCGCCGAAATCTCACCGCAATCGCGCTTCGACAGCGTGGTGGCGAAAGCGGCGCTGTCGCCGCAAAAGATTGCTGCTGCCTTTGCCCGCGCCTCCGGCGGGGCCGCGCCGTTTGCGGTCGTCAGTCTGCCAACGGACCAGCGCTTTGCGGAGCCGGTGCGCCTGGCCGATCAGCATGGTCCCGCATCAGTGCGCTTCGGGCCCGAGATTGCGGAAATCGACCGATCCTCCCGGCTGGCGCTGGCGCTTGCGAATGCATTGCCGGAAGCGATGATCGACGTGCTGCCGCAGGCGACGACGGCCGATCATGCTGCCACGCGAGAGGGCGAGGTGCAGATGGCGTCGCTGCCGCCGCAGGACACAATGCCCGGGAGCGTTCCCTTGCCGACTTGGCGTCCGCAGGCGGAAATCGACCAGTCAGACGAGGCGCCCGAGGTCGAGGCACCCGAGGTTAGGGCACCCAAGGCCAATGCGCCCAAGGTCCAGGCATCGAAGGCCGCCAAAGCCCAGTCTCAGCCATCCAAAGCCAACAGGGTGGAGACCGCCGCCGCGCCGCAGGTCGAGATGCCCCGGGCGCCAGCCTTGTCGCCGAGGAGTTCGTCACCGGCGGCGAAACCAAGCATGCAAGAGGACATGCAGGGCAGCCCGGGCATGCAGGGCAGCCGGGGCATGCAAAGCAGCCAGGGCAAGCCGGCCAAGCGGTCGAAGGCCGCAGACACGCTGGCCTATGCCAAACCCGACAGCCCGGCGGGCGGCGGCGGGGTCTTCGGCAACCTGTTCACCAAGCCCGGCAGCGGCGTCGCCGTCTACGACATCTCGGCGAAAACCGTCTATATGCCGGACGGCTCGCGGCTCGAGGCGCATTCGGGACTGGGCTCGATGGCCGACCAGGCGCGCTACGCCAACCGGAAGAATGCCGGCCCGACGCCGCCCCACACCTACGATCTGAGGCTGCGTGAATCGCGCTTCCATGGGGTGGAGGCGCTGCGTCTCACTCCTATCGACGGCAAGAACAAATTTGGCCGCGACGGCTTTCTTGCGCACACCTACTTGCTGCGCGGCCGCCTCGGGGAATCGAGCGGCTGCGTCGTCTTCAAGGACTACGCCAGCTTCCTCGCCGCGTTCAAGAAGGGCAAGATCAAACGCCTCGTCGTGCGCGGCTAAGGAAGCCGCTGATGTAGCGCTCCTTCGCGCCCCCCTCTGTCCTGCCGGACAGAGGGGGGCGCTGTCCCGCCGACTTCCAGCCAATTGTCAGCAGTCAGCCTCGAAACCGTTTTCAATCCCGGCCGAGGATACTATGACTGACCGGACCGGGGCGGCTTCAACCGATCAAGAGGATGTCATGACGATACGCGCTGTCGTTTGGGGCGAGAATATCCATGAGCGGACCAATCAGGTGGTGGCGGGGATCTACCCCGAGGGCATGCATGCAACGATCGCCGACGCGCTGAAGCTCGACCCCGAAATTTCCGTATCGTGGGCGACGCTTGAGCAACCGGAGCATGGCCTGCCGGCCGACCGTCTGACGCAAACCGATGTGCTCGTGTGGTGGGGACACAAGGACCATGGCGCTGTCGCCGACGAAGTCGTCGAACGCGTGGCTCGCCGCGTCTGGCAAGGCATGGGGCTGATCGTGCTTCATTCCGGCCATTTCTCGAAGATCTTCAAGCTGCTGATGGGCACGCCCTGCACGCTGAAATGGCGCGAGGCCGGCGAGCGCGAGCGGCTCTGGGTAACGAGCCCCAACCACCCGATCGCTGCGGGGATCGGCGAGTATTTCGAGCTTGAGAACGAGGAGATGTATGGCGAGCAGTTCGCCGTGCCGGAACCGCTGGAAACGGTGTTCATCTCCTGGTTCCAGGGCGGCGAAGTGTTCCGGTCGGGGCTGACCTATCGCCGCGGCGCCGGCAACATCTTCTATTTCAGGCCCGGCCACGAGACCTATCCGACGTATCACGACGCGCATGTCCAAAAGGTGCTGCGCAATGCGGTGAAATGGGCGCACAACCCGCAGGGCGCGCATCCAGCCATCCTCGACGCGCCGAACGTGCCGGTGGAAAAGGCGCTCGAGCCGATCGTCGAGCGCGGCGGAAAGCTCCATGCCGCGGGCGAAGCCGGTTTTCGCTAGACCGCTATCGCGAAGCTTCGGTTCTGAAAAATCCATGATCGAACAAGAAGATAAGGCCTCATCCTAAGGATAAGAATCATGCGTCTCCTGATACTCGGCACCGGCTGGATGGCGGAGGAACACGCCAGGCAGTTCAGCAGGATCGAAGGCGTCGAACTGGTCGGCGCCGTCGATCTGGACCGCGCGCGTGTCGACAAGTTTTCGGACAGCTACTCAATCCCCAACCGGTTCGAGTCGCTGGAAGACGCGCTCGCATGGGACAAGTTCGACGCGGTGGCGAACGTGACGCCAGACCGCATCCACCATCCGACGACCATGATGCTGATCGCGGCGGGCAAGCCGGTGCTGTGCGAGAAACCGCTGGCCGAAAATTACCAGCGGGCCAGTGAAATGGCCGATGCCGCCGAGCAAGCCGGCATCATCAACATGGTCAACCTGACCTATCGCAACGTCGCCCCGCTGCAGCGGGCGCGCGCCATGGTGCTTGCCGGCGAGATCGGCACGGTCAGGCACGTCGAAGCGTCCTATCTGCAGAGTTGGCTGGTTTCCAAGTTCTGGGGCGACTGGCGTACGGATCCGAAATGGCTGTGGCGGCTGTCGCGCGGCCACGGCTCCAATGGCGTGCTGGGCGATGTCGGCATCCATATCCTCGATTTCGCCAGCTATGGCGCGGCGCTCGACATCGACCATGTGTTCTGCCGCCTCAGGTCCTTCGACAAGGCGCCCGGCAACCGGATCGGCGAGTATGAGCTCGACGCCAATGACAGCTTCACCATGGCGCTGGATTTCAGCAACGGCGCCTTCGGCGTCGTCCATGCCAGCCGCTGGGCAACCGGTCATCTCAACGAATTGCGGCTGCGCATCTATGGCGACAAGGGTGGTATCGAGGTCGTGCACAATCTGACCGACTCGGAACTGAAAGCGTGCATGGGCGAGGACATCGAGAACGCAAAATGGCAGGTTCTCGATGCTGGAACGGTGCCGACCAACTACCAGCGCTTCGTCGATGCGGTGCGAAACCGCGTCCAGGCCGAACCGTCGTTCCGCCACGCGGCCGAATTGCAGAAGGTGCTCGACCTTGCCGTCGTCTCCGACGAGAAGAGGGCTGAGCTCAGGACCCATGCCGAAACCCATTGATGTTCGCTGAAAGGGGCCAGCCATGGTCACGCGTCGCGCCCAATGTTCCTGCGGTCAGCTGTCAGCCACCTGTTCGGGCGAGCCTGTACGCGTCTCTGTCTGCCATTGCCTGGCTTGCAAGCGGCGCACCGGCAGCGCGTTCAGCTTCAATGCGCGGTTTGCGGAGAATGATGTGTCGATCCAGGGACGAGCGGCGGAGTTCACGCGCGTTGGCGACGAAGGCGGCCGTGTCATCTATAGTTTCTGCCCGGATTGCGGCACCACTGTCCATTACCGGATCGATGTCCAGCCCGGTCTGATCGCCATTCCGGTGGGGGCTTTCGCCGACCCATCGTTCCCGCCGCCCTTCCTGTCCTTCTATCACGACAGCCGGCGCTGCGAGTGGGTCGAGGTCCGCACTGAGCCTCTGGCGACGTTCGGCTGAAGCCATCGGCCACCTTCGGCTGACGTTTTTGGACGGTTCAGCCTGCTGATCCAGGGCGAGCCAACGATCGCTTGTTCGATGAACTGGAACCGTCCACACTCTCCACGCATTCGATGGACTGTGAACACGATGACTTCCAACAATGATCCGGGCAACAATGATCCGGGTGGATCACCGGCAGGCTGGACGATCAAGCTCGGAGAGTCGCCTATAGTCGGTACAGCTATCCACAGCGGCACCGACGTTGGCAGGGCTTGTCGATCGCTCATGTGTCTCTCCGATCCCGACCGGCGTAGAGAAGAGGACCCGTTCACCGAGCGTTTCATCGCCGATTTTCCTACCCAGATCATCGTTCATCGGTCACGCTTCCAAGTGGATCTGAACCGTGCGCGAGACGCTGCGGTCTACCGGTCGCCGGACCAGTCCTGGGGCCTGAAAGTCTGGCGAGAGCAGCCGGACGAGGACATCGTTACGGAGTCTCTCTCCTTTCACGACGCCTTCTACAGTGAGCTGAACCGTGTCCTTGCCGGTATCGAGAAGCGCCATGGCAGGTTCGTTCTCATCGACGTCCATAGTTATAATCACCGGCGCGACGGACGGGAGGCTATGCCTACGTCCCGTGACGTCGCGCCCGACATCAACATCGGTACGTCTTCCATGGACCGCGAGCGCTGGGCACCGGTCGTCGACGCTTTCATCGAGACGCTTCGCGGCCAGCGTCTCAACGGCGAGCCGATCGATGTGCGCGAGAATGTGTCCTTCCAGGGCAAGGGCGAACAGACCCGTTTCGTCCATGCCAATTTTCCGGAAACCGGGTGTGCCATCGCCGTCGAGTTCAAGAAGATTTTCATGAACGAATGGAGTGGCGAACCCGACTGGGGAACAATCGAGCGGCTGCGCGCCATGCTGGCGTTTACGGTGCCCGTCCTGGAATCGGCGCTGCGGGCCATGCGATGAAGCCCAAGCTCGTTGAGCCCGCGCCTCCATTGGCGCAAATCGAATCGGACCTGGACGCGCTTTTGCGGGACGGCAAGCCAATCCGCCGCGATTTCGGCAATGGCAACCGTTTGCACATGGATCGGCCGCTGCCCTTTCTGTGTGTCCATGTTGGGTCGCATCAGGATGCGGCATTCCATGCCGTCTCCGCCAACGCGTCCTATCTGATCGCGGCCGACATCGGCCCCGCCCGCGAGGCCGCGCGGCTGGTGGTGCGAAGGCTGCGCGATCACTGCGGCGCCTTCCTCATGCTGGACATCGGCGAGTTGGCCGAAGACCGGTTCCTGACCGAGGATGTTCCGTTCCTGCCGCCCTTCGAGATTGCGCTGGCCTGCGGCGACACGGCGGCGGAGAAGGCGGCACTGAAGCGCTTCGCCACCGCTGCGTCCGCACGCGAAGCAAAATACCGCACGCCCCGCGTCGACGAACTCAACCCCACGACACGCGCCGAAGCACGGCTTCTGGATGATCTCGGTGATGCGGCGTGCTTGACGGTACGCTTCGCACCGATTTACCGGGTGCCTGGCACCAAGCGCGTCTACCCCGAACTCCACGACCTTGTCGTCGCCAACATGGTCGATTCCGCGCTTCAGGCCGTCAGCGCCTTCCTGAAGGCATCAAGGCTGGAACAGCCGGCAACCCATCGTTCGCTGGGGCGGCGCGCCTATATCGACGCGGTGGTGCGCGCTGATCGGGCGATCGACAACGTCGCGTCGACATTCGATTTTCTGCTTGCCGTCACACCGATCAATGCCGAACCAGCCTGGCTGGAATTCCAGGCAGGCGCCTTCGAGCGTGTGCCCGTGCTGCTCTACAGGCCGCTCGAGTTCGAGGTCGCCGGCCAGAAACGGAAGCTCTATTCGGTCTCGCTTGATCATCTGGAAGATCCGCTGCTGACCACGCTGCTCTCGCAAAAGCAGCAGGAGCTCGATCTCCAGCTGTCGATGCTCGCGGCGCGCGAAACGCCCCGCTTCGTCGAACTCGGACGAGCTCTCTATGGTAGCGTCGAGCCGAGCCTGGCGGCGCGAGCACGCGCCATTCTCGAAAAGGCGCCTAGCGTTGCGTCGGCCACCCGGCAGAAGGGCCTGGGCGCCGACGCTGTCGCCGCGGCCGCGCGAGACATGATTGCCGGCTACCGGGCAGCCTATCCCGAATTCGATGCCTCCGTGGAGATCCGCGGCGACCTGCCGGCCGGCCTCCTCGTCTCTCGAAACCGGCTGCTGGTTTCACGCGATACCAACCTTCCACCGGAGCGTCTGACTGCGCTGCTCAGTCACGAGATCGGTGTCCATCTGCTGACCTATTTCAACGGCGATGCGCAGGGGCTCGCCATTTTCCGCAACGGACTCGCCGGCTATGAGGGCATGCAGGAGGGACTGGCCGTGCTGGCGGAATATCTGGTCGGCGGCATGACCGCAGCGCGGTTGAGGCTGATCGCGGCCAGGGTTATCGCCTGTCAGGCGATGCTCGACGGAGCAACATTCGAGGAGACCTTCCGCATCCTCCACAGGGATTTCGGTCTCGATGATCGCGGCGCCTTCAACGTCGTTCTGCGTGTCTATCGAGGCGGTGGCCTTGCAAAGGACGCCATCTATCTGCGGGGCATGGTGCAGATCCTCGATCATCTGAAGGACGGCGGCAGCCTCACGCCGTTCTGGATCGGCAAGATCTCCGCCGCGCATTTCGGAGCGATCCAAGAACTCAACGCGCGCGGCTTGCTGCGGGCGCCGCGCCTCGAGCCCGCGTTCCTCTCTTCCGACGCGGCGCGTCCGCGTCTCAAGAAAGCGATGGCGGGAATCGGTCCGATCGATATGGTTGAAACTTGAGCGGGGTCTCCTCGATGCGCATTGCGTTCTTTGTCAATTCCATTGAGAGCGAGACGCCCGCCTACACGACGACAGCGTTGGCGCTGGCCGCCGTCCAGCGCGGCCATTCCGTTGTCTATGTTGAACCAGGCGACTTCATACTGCGTCCGGATGACGGTCTGGCTGTCAGTGTAGCGGTTCTGCCGGATGCTTCCTACAAGACGTCCGACAGGCTGCATGCTGCCCTGAAGGATGCAGCGAAGCAGAAAAAGACTTTGGCGATAAGCGATATCGACATTGTGTTTCTGCGCAACGATCCATCGCTGGACGCCACCGATCGGCCATGGGCCGCCAACGCAGGCGTTATGTTCGGGCGGCTCGCGGCGGCTCGCGGCGCGATTGTCGTCAACGATCCGGATGGCCTGGGACAGGCGCAGAGCAAGCTCTACCTTCAGTCTTTTCCCGAGGCGGTCAGGCCGGCTACCCTGATATCGCGCAGCATTACCGAGATCCGCGCATTTATCGACAAACACTCGAAGGGCTGCATCGTCAAGCCACTCCAAGGATCGGGTGGCAAGAACGTCTTCCATATTGCAACGCCCACCGATTCCAACCTCAACCAGATTTTCGAAGCGGCCAGCGGTGACGGCTATCTCATCGCGCAGGTCTACATTCCGGAGGCCAAGGCTGGTGACGTGCGTCTTTTCCTGATGAACGGTCTGCCGCTGGTGCGCGACGGTAATTACGCAGCCTTTCGCCGGCTTCCAGCCAAGGGCGACGTCCGGTCCAACATCCATGCCGCCGGAACAGCCCGCAAAGTCAAGGTAACAGGCACGATGTTGGACATTGCCGAGATGGTGCGCCCCAAATTGATCAATGACGGCATGTTTCTGGTTGGGCTCGACATCGTCGGGGACAAGCTTCTGGAGATCAACGTCTTCACGCCAGGCGGGCTGACACGGCTCGCCGTCATGTACAAGACGGATTTTGCCACAAGCGTCATCATTGCGCTGGAGGAGAAGCGGACGCTGCGGCAAGCCTATGGAACGGCCATGACAAATTCGCGGCTGGCGACGCTCTGAGGGATGCAGGCAGGCCGGCTAGCAGGCCAACTAGGACGGCAAGTGGGTTGAGGTTCGCACTGAGCCTCTGGCGACATTCGGCTGAAGACGCCGGCCGGCTCTTTCCAGACTAGGGCAGAATCCAATCACTCTGAACGACCGAGTTCAATCCTTGTCTGCCCTTCGTTCGGAGAACTTCTACGGCAAGTTCTGACCCCAAGCCGACCTTCATCAACCCGTTTTGCTACCCGATAGCCGACATTCGCGGCAACCAGCACTGATGACCCGATGCGGACATTCCGTATATGGTGAGAGAGCATCCAGCGCAGAAGGGGCGCGTTAATGGGCGATGAGATCCAGCTCTTTGGAGCCATTGCGGTCCGGCCGGCAGTCCTCCCTATCATCGCGTCGTTCGAAACGGCGACTGGGCTCAGCGTAGCGAACAAGTGGGAACTCAACCCGACGGTGAAGGCTCAGATCGAACGAGGACAGCCCTTCGACTTGGTCATCACCAATCCGAATCTAGTTCGGGACCTGACTGCAACCGGATGGGTGCTGGCGGGGAGCCAAGTGCCATTTGGCCGGATCAGCATGGGCGTGGCGGCAAAGGCGGGCGGCCGTGCGTTCCGCGTCGACTCCATCGAAGCGTTCGAGCACGCCCTGAAGAATGCCAAGTCGATCGCCTACGCTAGCGACGGAACCAGCGGTGGCTACTTCACCGGCCTCCTCGAACGGCTGGGACTGGCGGCTGAGGTGAGGCCAAAACTAGTGCCTATATTGGGAGGGCAGACGGCGACCAGCGTGGCTCGTGGCGAAGCCGAGTTGGCAGTTGTTCCGGTAACCTCCATCCTCGCTGCCGCCCCTGACGTTATTCTCATTGGTCCTTTCCCTGTGCAACTCCAGAGCCACGTCGACTTCGACCTCGCCATAAGTGCCGCCACGAACACAGGCGCCGCTAGACAGTTGCTGAACTTCCTGTCCTCGCCCGACCTTGATGAGTCCCTCGCGGCCACAGGCATCGAACGGCGTCCTAAGCAGACCTAATCCGGCATTGAGCGACGTCCGCATATGGCGCTACCGAGCCGGCCAAGGCATTCGCCTAAGCCGCGCAGGCAAAGAGCGTTCAACATCTCAGCCGGGTGGAACGCGGAAAAGCAGCCCATGCATCGAACAGCCTCTTTGCGGAGGCCGTTCGCGTTCAGTGATGTATCGCGGCTGCAGGTCGCCCGGTTCAATGCGAAATGGTATGCTCGTCACATTGCGGCGACAGCATGGCGTGGCGATCCTTGCGGCCCTTGCCTTGTTCGACGCGGATCAGCATGCGCGCCGAGTCGATGTCGGTCACCTTGAGCGCCGCCACCTCGGAAACCCGCAGCCCGGCGCCATAGGCCGTGCCGAGCGCCGCCTTGTATTTCGGCCCCGGCGCCGCTTCGAGCAGCCGCGCTACCTCCTCGGCGCTCAGCACCAGCGGCAGCTTGCGTGGCTGGTGGACTATCGCGAGACGACGAGAGAGATTGGGTCGATCGACGTTCCGTGCCCGCATCAAGAAGCCGAGTCATGATTCTTGCAACGGGTGAAGCGATCAAAGCCCGACCCGCGCGCTGGCACGCTAGGTTGCGCAGTTTGCCGGAAGGAATAATCGCTTGCGGCCGAGGAGTATGAAACGTGCGGTGCCCCCGCCGCAGCGACAGCCTTCGCTATTCCTTCTTGTCGACCAGCGCCCGTAGTGCCGAGACGTCATGCAGCAATAACCTGCTGCCGCGCTTTTCGATCAGGCCTCTCTTGGCGAGGTCGCTCATTTCGCGCGAGACCGCTTCCCTGTGCGTGCTCATCGTTGCCGCCAGCTCGGAATGCGTCGGTGCCGGGCTTATGGACACCTCGCCGTCCACGAGTGCGGCTTTCTCCGCCCGATGCAGGAGCTCGACGATCAGCCGTTTTCGCACGACCAGAGTGCTGTATTCGAATACCCGCTCGGTCATGCGCCGGAGCTGGGCAGACAGATGCTCAAGCAGCATCCAGGCAAAAGTCGGGTGGGTCATCACGATATCCCGGAATGCTGTGCCGGACAGCCGTGCAGCGCGGGTTGCCTCCAGCGCGACTACGCTGGCAGAGCGTGCAATCCCGTCAATGCCTCCGAGCTCCCCGAAAATATCACCCGGTTCGACATCGCGATACGCTATCTCCCTGCCGTCCGCTGAAACCAGTGTCACGCGAGCCCGTCCTTCCAGCAGGAAGAAGACATCGCGACCAGTGTCGCCGTGGGAAATGATTAGCTCGTTGTGTCGATAGCTGCGCTCGTGCCACCGTTTGGTCAGCGCGGCGAGGTCGGCATCGCAAAGTCTTGAGATGAAGGCCGGAGAGCCTGTCACAACAGCCTCTTGTTCAATCAGGTGTACTTCATCTTACTCCCTATCCAAGGAAATTTGATGGCCGCAGGCCCCGCTTTCCGGAAAGCAAAACTGGGAGCGGATTTTTCCAATGTTTTCCCCGGTGTGGGAATTCCCACAGCCGAGCCTGGTTCGACTGGCATATCCTTGTTTGCAACATCC
>NZ_FNEE01000019.1 GCF_900099905.1 Mesorhizobium muleiense
GGCTAGAGCGGGATGAATTGAGTCTGAATCGAAAGGGGATTCCCGAAGGCGAGCAAATCTGATTCAACCTGCTGGCTGGGTCAGGAGGCCGGCATGGATGGGCAAGCCTTACTCGATGGATCTTCGCACGCGGGTGGTAGCGTCGGTTGAGCAGGAGGGCCTGTCGCGACGTCAGGCGGCAGAGCGCTACGGGGTTGGAATCAGCACGGTCATCCGATGGGTGCGCCGCTTGCGCGAGACGAACAAGCTGACACCTGGCAAGATGGGTGGGCACAGACCGAAGAAGATTGCCGGAGAGCATCGGGAGTGGCTGTTGGTACGCTGCCGGGCGGCGGAGTTCACGCTGCGCGGTCTTGTGGCCGAGCTTGGCGATCACGGCCTGAAGGTCGATTACCGCTCGGTATGGGAGTTCGTTCACGCCGAGAAGCTCAGTCACAAAAAAAGACGCTGATCGCGGCTGAGCAGGATCGCCCCGATGTGGCGCGCCGGCGGGTCCAGTGGGCAAAGTATCAGGACCGCATCGATCCTTCCCGCCTGGTGTTCATCGACGAGACCTGGACCAAGACCAATATGGCGCCGCTCAGAGGATGGGCGCCGCGCGGCGAGAGGATCAAGGCCAAGGTGCCGCACGGTCATTGGAAGACCATGACCTTCTTGGCGGCACTGCGCCACGACCGTGTCGATGCACCATGGCTGATCGACGGACCGATCAACGGCGAGCGTTTCCAGCTCTATGTCGACAAGGTTCTCGTCCCCACCCTCAAGCCCGGTGACATCGTCATCATGGACAATCTCGGTTCGCACAAGGGCAAGGCTGTGCGCCGTGCCATCCGCTCGGCCGGCGCCAGGCTGTTCTTGCTGCCCAAATACTCCCCCGACCTCAACCCTATTGAGAAATTCTTCGCCAAGCTCAAGCATTGGCTGCGCAAGGCTGCCAGGCGAACGGTCGAGACCGTCTGTGACGCCATCGGCCAAATCCTCGGCACTGTCACGTCAACCGAATGCAGAAATTACTTCATCGAGGCCGGCTATGCGCCAACCTAAATTCATCCCGCTCTAGCGCTAAAGCTAGCTCGCCGGGCGATGCTGGATTAGACAGCGCAATTTGCATGACCTTAGAAACGTGGTTTCTGAATGCGTCACACAGGCGAGCACGTCCGCGTTTGCGCGGTCAGCGCCGGCATTGCCGTTCACGGGGATCGAAAAGCAGTAGATGCGCCAGTTGCGGCGAACGGCCCTGAAAAGGACTGCTGCTTCCGCTTCGGAAGATCAACACCTAGGCCGCCAAACGTTAGCGCTGTGCATAAACCCGGCTAGAGTGGATTGAATCGAACGCTTGGTACCCGCCCGAGACCGTCCTCACAGATCGGGGAAGAGCGGCGCGGCCCTGCTCGTTGCAGACGTTCGGAAGGTCGCCATAGGTGGGAGGCGGCCGTTGCCGCGAGGTAGTTGCTGCCTGCCCGAGTCGGGACCTGGACAGCCATCAAGGCTTCCAGATGTCATTCCACTACCCGAGCGGTTTCGACATCGATTTCGTCGTGAATTTTCTCATCATGACGGAAACTGATCCAGCTGATCGGAATGGAGGCGAGATAAAGGACAGTCAGAACAACCAGAAACTCGCTGGGGTAGAGCACGACGGCCGCAACTAACCCTGCGACTGCTAAGAACAACGCGATCATCATCCACTTGGGGACTTGGCAAGCCCACTTCTTCCCGGAAAAAGTCGGGATCGTCGAAACCATCAAGAAAGCGATCAGAGCTGCGTGCAGCCCCGCAATCTGAACAGTTGCAGGTGTCGGCGGAGCCAGCGATATGGGCAACAAAACCGTTAGGGCAGCGGCCGGTGTCGGCATCCCAGTGAAATACGCTTTCTGCCATGCCGCTGCTGCCGAATTTGACTGCGCATTGAAGCGCGCCAGGCGCGCGGCCGAAGCAAGAGCGAATGCCATTAGGCACAGGCTGAACGGGCCGGTCATCAATGCCTCGCCCCAAAAGAAAAGCAGGACGATCGGCGCTACGCCGAAGCTAAGAAAATCCGCAAGACTGTCAAATTCGGCTCCGAACTGTGACGACGCATGCAATCGCCTCGCCAGACGGCCATCAAGACCGTCGAGCACTGCTGCCACGACGATCGCCAACAGTGCGAATTCGAACTCGTTTTCGATCGAGAAGCGAACGGAAGCCAAGCCCGAGCAAAGCGCCAGCGCTGTTATGGCATTGGGTATCTGCTGGACAAGTCGAGAATGTGTTTTGCGGCCATCCGATAGCGTGTTCTTGCCGTCGTTCAATGCCGCGTCGGCCGACTTGCGTTCATTCGCCATTGTCGATCTTCCTTTTTCTCTGCCATCCCCTGCTATTCGCTCGAGATTGGTTCCGGTTCTGCGACGCAGCCAATGCCGCCCTCGCAAATATTCGGACGCGAGTTCGTCAGCGTAACCAGGAGGTCAAGCCGCTGGCGACCCTTTTGAATCGTTGGATCGACGGAGTGCCAAGCGGGACGATTGGAGAACAATCCGAGGATATCGTCTGTTACGAACTGAAGCTGCGATGTAAGGCCGTGAAGGAGGGAGCTTTCGTATCGAGCCGATATTTCGGATGGTCGGTACCCCATCAACTCCAACAGCGTTGGCGCTATCGCAAAATGAGTGGCCATGTTCGGATATTGCGTGGCGACTTTCTCAAAGCGGGCCCGAAGCTCCTCATCCCCGGTTGAAACCAACATTGGAACTATGGCTTCGTTCGGGTCTACATTCGTATATGAACTGCAGTGCGTGAGACGGCCGGCGCTGAAATTTTGTCCATGGTCCGACGTGTAAATCATCGTTGCGTCCCTCCAGTCGGCCCCATCGATCAAACGGGACAAAGTGCGGTCTGTCGACCAGCGCACCGCGTTTGCATAGGATTGAAGCGTCCCTGAGGTGCCGGCGTCGGATGCAAACTCCGCAGGCGACCCGTCACTGTAGGGGAAATGCGCGCCATTCTTGTTTGCGTAGATAAAAACAGGATCGCCGACGCTCATTTCCTTGAGCACGATATTAACGAGTTCATCGTCGAGATCATGCGTTCGAATTGCATTGTCCAACTTGTAGAATCGGTCGATCGAAATCGCTTCGGCGGGCGTCATGTAGTTTTGCAGTTTGCCATAGACGGTGACGAAACCTGCCTGGGCGTCTATGAACACGGTGCGATAACCTGCCCTCTTTGCATACTGCCAAACTGTCGGGCTCGCCTTGACTGACTGGACTAGATTTCGAGTATAGGCCATGAAGCGAAGCAATGCGTTCGATTGAAGAGAACAATTCGAGCCGGACACAGCGGGGCCAAAATCAATCAATCGGCTTCTGAGTTCGGCCAGTTGCGGAGTGACGGGGTTACGGGGCTCAAGACTTACGAAGTCGGACCGAATGCTTTCGTCGACCAGCAGCACGATAGCCCGCGCCTGTTTTCGTTCCGGCGTCATGGATACGATTTCCCGCTCCGGGAACGTTCCACTGTTCAACTTGTAAGCTGCGATCGCTGCCAGGGACAGTGGCGAGAACTGCTTTGGCAACGCTTCTGAACCTTTGCCCTCTCGATAAATAACCACGCCCGCAATGAGGACGATCGGCAACATGGGCACTAGTGGTGACCAGTATCTGGTCTTACGTGTCGCCAGTGGCGGAAGGGAGGGGGGCATGGCGATTGCGACAACACCCAATATCGCGACAGCGACCGACCACCAAATCGCGTTGGAATAAAATTCGGACGCCCTGTGAGCCTCGTGACGGACCGTCCAGAAATTGAGAACGTCGAAGATGAAGAACTCGGACCCTTGGACAAGGTAATAGCCATAGGCTGCGGCGCTTGATATCGCGAGGGGGACGGCCCACAGGAGCCGAATGATCCAGTTGGGATGAAAGGCAGCGGCCAACACTGCCAACACAGAGATGACCCAGATGATGCTGAAGATCATCAAGGTCAGCTGGCGCTGATCGTCAATGAGCAAACGGATGCGGTCGATAAAGCCATGATTGGTGAGGAGGATCACTGCGAGCAGCAACGCGCATTTCAGGGCAAGAAGTGCCCCCCTTGTCGCATTGACACCGCCTTGCCTCCCCATTCCCTCCCCCTTCTCTGTCGCCCAGCATTGGCCACGCTTTGGGGTGTTCAGGCGGGGAGTCTATCGTCGGCTAAGTTTTCGGGAAGTTCACAATATGACAGATAGATGACGTTGTCGGACAGCAGAAAGGCGGTGCCTATAAGCCATGCACCAAGCAAAGGGAGTAGAAGCAGGCCTAGCATCAGCCCGATGGGGAACAGGATACCTGCGCGACGTCCTCGGACGCCTCTCTGACGGACCACGTGCGGACGGAATCATGTAGGCGAAGACATTACGGTTCAAAGTCTGGAACGAAGCAGGCCTGCGCGGCGTCGAACACCGCTCACCTTCGAAAAGCACCTGGCCATGTTGGGGTGGACGTCAGAACAAAGCGGGTCCGTTGCCGCAGGTCGCAGAGACTGCACGTGTGCTCAGGGTTGGAGGCCGGCGCATTGCGGAAGGTGGCTCGCCACTTTCCGATGGCGGGCGGATTCGAAAACGATGCCCGCATTCCGGGATGCAAATTCGAGCCTACTGCGACAAGGACTTCAGGTATGCGACAATATTCTGTCGGTCCTCAGGCTTGGACACGCCCATCGTCATCGTCGTTTTCGGAACAACCTCGCGGGGCGCCGCTAGAAACCGGTCGAGCGTTGCCTCGTCCCATACCAATCCGGACGACTTCAGGGCTTCCGAATAACGGAACCCCTCCATAGATCCGGCGGGCCGTCCGACAATGCCGCCGAGGCCGGGGCCGGCTTTTCTCTGGTCGGCGGTTGAATGACATCCTGAGCAGCGTTGAAACGCTCTTTGCCCCAGCGCAGCATCTCCCTCCGCAAAGGCAGGGACAAATACCGACAGAAGGGCCAAGGCAGAGGACGCGACGCTGAGCAGAATTCTTTTCACGCTAATTGTTCCCGAATTGGACGGCCAAAAAGCCCGACCGGAAAAGCTTAGTGAAGAGATGATCCGACTTCGATTTGCTCGGGCTTCTATCCGGCGACGATAACCTCTGTGCCAAAGTCGGATTAGCTGGCGTTCGTTGCATAAGCCCAGAAGTGCGATTTCTAAGTACGCAGTTCCGATCGGCGAGCACGCCGCTCCAATTCGGCGAGCGCGCGCAGGTAAAGCCCCTCGAACAAACAACGTTGGAAGGGAAATCCCCTGAGGCACAGGCAGGCCCGGCGAACTTCCGCGATCACGCCATAACCGATCTGGCAAACTTTGCTACGCTTCCTTCGTGGCGAACCCCAACGCCGCCTGGCCGGCGCCAACCTCGGCAACCCCACCTCCCCCGCTCCCTGCGGCGCCGGCCATCTTTCCGCTGATGCATGTCGCGCAAAAGCACGTCCTCGGGCTGGAACCGAGGGTGCGCAGCGTTTTGCAATACGGCGTGCATAACTTCAAAAAACTAAGCGCGCCGCATGCGTCGCATGAGTCCATTCCAGCGCGACGCGCTTCAGGCAGCTACATCGGTTACGCAGTCACGCCACCGCGACCGGTTTTCTGTGCCGTCATCCAGGGCATTGCCGCAGAGACGTCCTCAAGGATCTTGGCCGATCTCGCGAAGCCGGCGAAGGCCTCGCGTGCAACTGAAATGGGAACCTGGCCATCATAGGCGCGCTGGCAGGCGCGGAAAGCCGTGTCAAAGATCGGCCCTCTGCGATTGTTCGGCCATTCCTGCAGGAACTCGAAAGCATCAGCCAGGCATTCGATTTCCTCCACCATGAACTCCCCTTTCCTGACGAAAACAGGCCGGTCGAAAGTCCTGTCGTTCATTAGAACCTCCATTCAACTGAACGAGTGTTTGAGCTTCCACGAGAGCCGCGAGCGACGGCTGCGGAAAATATGTGAAGCGCCCTTTTTGCTGTCAAGGAAGGGCTGAAGCAAAACGCCTCGCAGGACAGAGACGGCATGCGGAACGTCGCTCTGTGCCGCTGCAACCTCCAACCGAGGACGGTCTGAACGCCATCGCTCCCGATGAAACCGAACTCTCGCAAAGGCCGTCGGCAGCATCGTCACGCCGGAAGGCCTGGACAACAGCAGAAAAGCCCGCGCCCTCGGGGAGAAGACGCGGGTTGACCGGAGCTACCGATCTCGCAGCATTGTATGAGGGGACAATACTACGCTGCTGGCACTAAACTTTCGTCGCAGGACAGTGTTCCAGCCTCACAGGCTGGCGCAGGCAAAAAAAGTCCGCCGTACCCGCAGGTGCGACGGGGCGATCAAGCGGTCACCAAGCACGGCTTGGGGGCTGAGATGTGCCCGGTGCGCGCGGACCGAGAAAAATCATTCGCGTGCCGGCTGCCCGGCGTCTACCAACCGCCAGTTGGAACAGTGGGCCGAACGGAGAGCCCGCGCCTCTGCTGGAACAAGAACACGGCCTATTCGGCGCGCTTGCTGGCTCAGTCCGGCGCGCGCCTGGACGCGGCTTCCGCGCCCGGTCAATTCGCTTGGAACAAAACATTCCAGAGGTGGTTTTCCCCATGAAGGGACAGACTTTTCGAAGGAGACGTCTCGTGAAAAAAGTTCTGATCACCAGTATGCTGGCCATAGGCGTTGGCTGTGGCGCAGCATTCGCTCAGGAACAGCAGCCGGCCCAAAGCCAGTCCGGCACCGACTGCCCGGCCGGCTCGGCCGGTTGCCCGGAAGGTGCGATGGGCGAACAGGGTAAGGCCGGCGCCACCACCGAGGAGCAGGCTCAAGGCAAGGCGAAGATGAAGACCGACGAGCAAGCCCAGGGTAAAGCCGGCGTAACCACCGAGCAGCAGACTCAAGGCGAGGCTGGCGCCACAACCGAGCAACAGGCGCAGGACAAGGCCAAGACGCAGACCGAACAGCAGACCCAGGGCGAGGCCGGCGCCACCACCGAGCAACAGACTCAGGGCGAGGCCGGTACTGCCACCGAGCAGCAGACCCAGGGCACTACTCAGTCACAGGATGAGACGGAGACCGGCGCGATCAGCAATGTGACCGTTGAGCAGAAAACGCAAGTCACCCAGATCCTCAAGCAGGAAAAGGTCGAACCGGTTGCCGACGTCGACTTTGACATCTCAGTCGGTGTCGAGGTTCCGCGGCAGAGGGTTGAACTGCGTCCTCTGCCACGGCGAATCATCGAGATCGTCCCAGCTTACGAAGAGTACCAGTATTTCGTGTTGGCCGATGGCCGTATCGTCATCGTCGACCCGGATACATTCAAGATCGTCCTTATTCTGACCTGACGCCCTAGTTCGGGCTAAACGAGGGGTCCGCTGCCCCCACGGCGGACCCCTCGTCTGCATGACCAGTCTCTGCCACCGAAGGCACGGCTATTACGCCTTTTCAAACTGACAGGCTTTCTGCGTGTCGAGGTTCCTTCCAGCCGCTTCCCACCTGGATACATCTGGACGGCGTCCTCCCTGCTCAAAAGGCCTGAGCTAGGACTTCGGTCTGGCCGCTTGCCGACCATGGGCTGGCCCAGGCAGTGCTTTGGTCCGGGACCGCTATGGCAAAAGGCTGAAATGGGGGAGTTTGTAGGAACCGAGCTCCTGCTGGCGTCGTTGCGATGCCGACACCGTGACAGGAGGCTGCAATGGACCCCAGCATTCACCAGGCACGTTGGCTGCTTTTTCCGATATTTGGCCTGGTGTTCGGGGTTGCAGCCGTTGGGCTTTTCATCGGCTGATGAGGTCCACCGATGAAGGCAACGCACTCGCGCAGTCATGAGTCCCTTCCTGCGCCAGCGAGACCCACCGGTTCTCCCCCTTGAGACTGGTGGGTCTTGACACAGCCCGATCATGGCGAAAGCCTGACAAATCGGTGCAGTTCAGAAGATTGGCTTGGGCGAAGGATTGACTTGGGCGAATTCGAAATAGGCAGAGATGCAACATAGGGTGTGACGGTAAAAGGATATTCTGGCGTGCTATTGGCAAATTCATTGATCACAGACGCAATACGGCCGCAGCGCCCGAAGCATTGTGAGACAAGAGTTCTCGCCGGTGCGCGGCCTGCCCGGCCTCAATCGCAGCGCAGTCTCAAATCTCTTCGAGGGCTTCGCGTCGCCATCTGCCTGAGCGCATCGGCCTTGGTTCTCGTCGTCAGCCCCTACCGTGTGGCACAGGACGGCCTGTCCCTGACGCTAAGCCCACAGGCCGCCTGGGCACAAGGGAACTCTGGGAACGCTGGGAACTCAGACTCCGGCAACTCTGATTCCGGCAACTCCGGCTCCGGCAACTCCGGCTCCGGCAACACTGGCTCCGGCAACACTGGCTCCGGCAACACTGGCTCCGGCAACTCTGGTTCCGGCAACTCAGGAGACACTGAAAGCCCCGGCAACTCTGGAAACGCTCCTGGAAATGCGACAGACCCTGGAAATGCCACAGACCCTGGAAATGCCGCAGCCCCACAGGCCACGGACCCGAACGGCAATGCGAACGAAACAAAAGCACTGAACGTCACTCCCCCGACAAATCCGGCTACCGCGCTAAATCCTGGCAACAAGCCCAAAACGTATATCAACGTGACCACTGGAGACCGGATCGAGGTGCGCGGGGCAAGCGTGGGTGTGGTGCATTCCAACGGGCTCAGCGAGCGCATCGACGGCGGCCATTATGAGATGCGCGATGCCATGGGCCGCACCATCATTCGGCGGCAGGCAAAGAAATCCGATCGGCCAAGACTGCTCCGGATGATCGAGTGATGGCGCGTTCCACAGGCCGCAAGGCTGTCTTGCTTCATGCAGGATCGCCGACAGGCGGATGCTGATGCTCGGTCGCGTCGCGCAATGTCATCGCGGCTTCGGTCCGGTTGCTCACATTGAGCTTGGCCAGAATCCGCGTCATGTGATGCTTTATGGTTTTCTCGTGCAGGTTCAGCTGAAGACCGATCCGCTTGTTGCTCAATCCCGCGGCAACGAGCGTCAGGATCTCTCTTTCGCGACTGGTGAGTTCGGCCAGCACGTCGGGTTTCTCGATCGCGGTTGATTGGCTCGACAGGTCGACCAACACGCGCGCCGACAATTGCGGGCAAACATACCGTTCGCCCATCGCCACCGTGCGCAGTATGGCGGCCAGGGTTCTCGACCCGACGCCTTTCAGGACGTAGCCTCTTGCCCCGCTCTGCAAGGCGGTCATGACGTGCTGGTTTTCCTCCGAAACGGTCAGCATCACGATTTTCAGATCCGGGTGCCGCTCCAGGGCCGGTTCGACCGCGCTGAGGCCCCCTCCAGGCACCGAGATGTCCATCAGCAGAATATCGAGTTGCTGGTCTTCCGATATCCGCAAGGCGTCATCTCTACTGCTGCCTTGGGCAACGATCTCGAACCCGCCGATCTGCTCGAGGGTGCGCACAACGCCTTCCCTGAACAGCGGATGGTCATCGACAATGGCGAGCTTTATGGCCGCTGCCATCACGGCTGTCCTATTTCGACTGTGTTGAGAACCATTTTCACCACCGTGCCATCCTGTGAAGATGTTACATCAAATTGGCCGCCGAGGCTTTCTACCCGCTCACGCAGCCCGATGAGCCCCAGCCGTTCAGGGTGGATGATCTTCGGGTCGAAACCTGGGCCGGTGTCGGAAACCTCGATAGAAACGCGCTCCCCGTCGAAATGTTTCGCGACTGATTGACCGGCACCCCCGGCATGGTGGAAGCCGTTGTTCAGCGCCTCCTGAATGAAGCGAAAGATGCAGATCTTGGCCGCTGGCGACAAGGGTGTGTGGTTCCCGGTCATGGACAGCATCACTTTGACGCCAGTCCGCTCTTCGTGCGCTCGCACGGCAAGCTCGAGGATTTCCGTCAACTCGGCATTCTCGACATGCGGCAGCATAAGACCCTTGCTGACATTCCTGATTTCTCGCATCGCATCGTCCAGATTCGCTTTGACCACCTGCAATTCCCGCGCGCGCGCCGCAGCCGGCGTGGCAGGATCGGCTAGCACGGGGCTGTCAATCCCTAGCGCAGCGAGGGCAACCAGTTGCGCCGGCCCGTCGTGCAGGTCAGCGCCGATCCGCCTGAGGTAACGTTCGTTAAGTGCCGTGGCGCGCTGCGAAGCACGCTGCACCCGCAGCCTCAACATTCTGTTTTGAGCAACCAGGACGGAAAGTTCGGCAATGCGCTGCTTCAAGGAGCGGCTCTGCGAACGAATCGTGCGGCTGCCACGAAAAACGATCACCGAAAGACCGAGGAAAAAACCCGCGGTGACGGCTGCGACATCGAACCAGGTCCGAACGAGTGCCTGCCGGAGATCCTTTTCAAAATCGGTGGCGATCTCCTCGAATTCCAAAACAGCCACGACTTCGCCCGACCATGGCTGAAGCATCGGATTATAGATTTCAAGAAGATGCAGGCCGCTGTCCCTCTCAGCCTGGTTATCGTAGTGCCTGTCCATTTCAGCAACCATGTCGCCGGCGAATGCGGCCCGGAGATTGTCGCTGAGTGGAAAGCGCTTCCCGACCAGACTTTTAGTGGTTGAATAGAGGATGGTGCCATCGCGGCGCCATAGCTTGAACGATTCGAGCCTTTTGCCGAGCGCGCCTTGTCCCAGCGTTTCATCCAGCGCGTGCGCAACGCTCTCGTCCAGCATCTCGCTCCTGCGCATGTCGGGAAGCAGCGGCGCGATGACGCTGTCGACGTAAAGAGCGGTAGAGGCGGCCGAGTTCCGGGTGACCGCGGCTTCAATCTGGCTTGTCACGGACATTCCAACCACGATCATCGCCGACAGCGAAAACAGCCCGCCGGCGAGCAGAAACTGAGTGGCCAGCGACAGTGCATTCCACCGATCGAGCAATCTTGTCGGTCTGTATGGCGCCATATCTCCACCGGCCCGGTCGGCGGCGCGTCGCGCCAGCGGCACGATTCGAGAGAACCAGCCAATCTGTCGTCGAACGACGCTAAGTGACGCCATCTTTGATCTGCACCGATCAATAACAAGGGAACTTAGGGCTTGCAGGCTGGACGAAAACCGCAACCTTGCGGTTTTTTGCGCAAGCGCCACTGCCATGGTTGAGCGAGGCAGCAAATATGACGCCTCAACCACGTGCTGCCGGCACCTGTCGCCCTTGGCAGGGCGGCGGAAGGTGCTGCGTACTTTCACTTCCGGTCGCGCAATGCTCTCACCGCTTGCGTAAGGGTCATCCGATCGTTGCCGTTCTTTTTGATCAGCCTGCTGACCTGGCTGGGCGAAACGCCATTTTCTCGCGCGAAATGCTCCACCTCGTAATACTGGTCCACCGACAGGCGGTCGCGGTCGAGAAACGATCGATCTTTGTTGTTGTCGTCCATTTCCGTTTTCCCAATAAAGCTCGTTTGAACATTGGACGCAAACGAGGGACCACCCGCCAAATCGAGGAATGGCGGGTGGTCCCTTATCGGCGCAGGAAGGGACTTAGCTGCGCAGATATCTTCGTCCATCAGCCACATCGTCAAGTCGGTCGTTCGTCAGCTGACGACTGTTCCAATTGCCAGGAAGGCAATGGAGACAGCGAAGACCGGTGCAAGTAGCCAGCGGGCTTGGTGAACACTATTCTCCATCGATTCCTCCCGTGACGCACGGCGAGCAACGAGTGCTGGCAGTCGTGGTTCCGGGCCACACGCCATCGTCGCCCTTTGCGCACGACAATTCAGACTTAGGTCCAACGGCACGGCGTCTCTGGTCGGACCGAAGCCCAGCCGCGGAACGTTTGCAGCTGTCTCGTTGTTGAAGGCGAGCTTGGCGCGACGAAGATGCGTCCCAGCGCAAGACAGCTCATTAGGAAGGAAAAACTTATGAGAATGCATCTTTCCACTGCAGCCGCAGGATTTCTGCTGCTGGCAAGTGTCGGCGCCGTGGCTGCCCAGGACGTGATCATCCAGCCCGAACAGGAGACCGTCATCAGGGAGTATGTGAAAAAGCAGCCGCTCGCCTCGGTGAACCTGCTTGGCGTGGAGCTCAATATCGGCTCGGCGCTGCCCGAGACGGTCGAGCTTCATGAGGTTCCCGACGTCCAATATCGCTACGTCGTCGTCGACAATCGGACCGTTCTTGTTGATCCAGGCACACGCAGGATCGTTAAAATCATCGATTGACTGAAATGGCCTGGGGAGGAGAAGCTCGCCGCTTGGACGCGGCGGGCCTTCTTGCCGTTTCGCTGTCGCCTACGGTTCATAGCGCCTACGGTTTCATAGCGCCCATGGTTCATAGCAATTGAAGCGTGCAGTCGGTGCGCCCCGAAACCCGCGGCATCGCCCTTTGGGCGCGACGCGTCAGACTTAGGTCCTACGCAAAGGCCCTGCCGAATCGGACCGAAGCCCAGCTAAGGAACGTTTGCGGCTGCCTCAAGTTTGGATAAGCAAGGCGCTGATCCCGTCCGGCGCAAATGGGCTTACAAGTCACAGACATAAAGGAGGCAGTTATGAGAATGCATCTTTCCACCGCAGCCGCGGGCCTTTTTCTGCTGGCCAGCGTTGGCGCTGTTGCCGCTCAGGACGTGATCATCGCGCCTGAACAGGAGACCGTGATCAGGGAATATGTGAAAAAGCAGCCGCTCGCATCCGTGGAACTCCCTGGGGTGGAACTCAATATCGGTTCAACGATACCCGAGACGGTCGAGCTTCACGAGGTTCCCGACGTCGAGTATCGCTACGTCGTCGTTGACAATCGCACCGTTCTTGTTGATCCCGGCACACGCAAGATCGTCAAGATCATTCAGTGACCTGAACGCGAGGGGAGGAGACGCCCGCCGCTTCGAAACGAGCGGCGGGCGACTATGCGATGGGCAGTGTCAAAATGCGAACAATCAGCAGACTTTTCGATTCCCGCGACCAGGCAGCGCGTGCCGTTGCCGCGCTTCAGGCGGCAGGAGTTTCTCAAGAACAGATCAGCGTCATCGGACCTTACGACGACGAAATCAGGGCTGTCCTGCGTGGTCCGGGGGGTGCCGCGCTTGGCGCGGCCGCTGGTCTGTTAATCGGCCTGGGTGCTTTTGAGGCCACGGGCATTGATCCTGTCGAAGCGGTGGCTGGCCTAACTCTCGTCGGTGGGGCCTGCGGCGGCCTTGCTGGTGGGCTTCTCCAGGCATCTGCCGATGTTGCCAAACAGCCGGGTGAGCCGAACGTTGAACAAGGCGTCATTTTTGTGATGGCGCAGGTCGATGAAAATCAGGCCGATACCGCACTGACAGTGCTGGAAAATCCTGTTCGCGTAACGCAACTCGTGGCCACAGCCGGCTGAGATGTGTCGGGTTGGTTCGCGCCTGACTCCTTCCCGGCTTATCGCGCACGAATCGCATTCAGATCGGGGTTTCCCGCTGAGCCGTCAGTTTTCCCTCTGACGGTTCACGAGGCGGGAAGCGTCTGCTCGACCAGATTGACGTAGTAGCCCAGCACGGTCGGCACGATCTCGTCATTGAAGACGTAGCGGTCGCCGTGCAGGCCCTCGCCGGGCCCGACATCGCCGACGCCGACCCACGCGTAGCAGCCGCCTGCCGCGCGGATCATGAAGGCGAAATCCTCGCAGCCGAGGCTCGGGCTGAACTCGGTCGAGACGTTCTCGCTGCCGACGGTGGCGGCGGCTGCCGCGATGGCGCGGGCCGTGGCGTCAGCCGTGTTGATGAGCGGCGGATAACCCTTCTTGTAGTCGAGCGTGGCCTTGAGCGCATGGGCTGCGGCAATGCCGTGGGCGATCTCGCCGATCAGCTTCTCGCAATGATCGGAATGACCGGGCTCGAAAAACCGGCAAGTGCCCTGCAGCCAGACCCTGCCCGGCACGATGTTGCCGACATTGCCGCCGTGGATCTGGGTGAGGCTGACGACCAGCGCGGTTTGCGGATCGACCGAGCGGCTGGCGATACGCTGAACGGCCTGGACGAAGGCGCCCGCGGCCAGGATCGGATCGTCGCCGAGTTGCGGCATGGCGGCATGCGCGCCAAAACCCTCGAAGGTCAGCTCGAAATTGTCGACGGCCGCCATCTGTGCCCCGGCGCGAGCGGCGATCGTCCCCTGCCCCAGGCCCGGCCAGTTGTGGACGGCATGGATCGCCTCGACCGGGAAACGCTCGAACAGGCCGTCTTCGATCACGCGCAGGCTGCCGCCTTCGTTTTCTTCGGCTGGCTGGAAGACGAAGTAGACGGTGCCGTCGAAGGCGCGGGATTGGCTGAGCAGGCTGGCCGCGCCGAGCAGCATGGCGGTGTGGCCGTCATGGCCGCAGGCGTGCATCACGCCCTCGTTCCTGGACGCATAGGGCAAGCCGGTCCTCTCCACGATGGGAAGCGCGTCCAGCTCGGCGCGAAGACCGATGGCGCGTGTGCCCGTGCCGCTGCGCAGGACGCCGACGACCCCGGTGCCGCCGATCCCCTCATGCACCTCGTCGAGGCCAAAGGCGCGCAGTTTCTCGGCAATGAAACGCGCCGTTTCATATTCCTTGAATCCGAGTTCGGGATTGCAATGGATGTGGTGCCGCCAGGCTATGACCTCTGGAGTCAGAGCGGCGATCGGGTCATTATGCAGCATGATGCTCTCCTTCCAAGCCGCAAAGGGCGGTTTGGATCACGATTAGAAGGTCGCACAACAGGCGTCTTGAACCAGATTGACCGCTGCAGGGACAAAAGCCGTGGACGCGACAGAGACCAGGAAATACTGGCGCCACCCCAGCTTCCCTGAGCTTTGCCTGTTCAAGGCGCGCTTCACGCAGCATCGCTATGATCTGCACACGCACCCAACCTATGTGATCGCGCTGATCACGGCTGGCTGCGAACGCATCCGCATCGGGCGCCACAAAATAGTCGCTCCGGCGGGCACCATTGCTGTCGTCAATCCCGAGGAGTGGCATGACGGGGAACAAGGTGCGGATGAAGGCTGGGCCTACCGGACGTTTTATCCCCCGGTGCCGCTGATGGCGGGCCTCGCCCACGAGCTGGGCAGGGCTGACGCTCCGGTCTTCTCACATCGGAATATCGAAGACAGCGATCTCGCCGCAGCGTTGATGGCAGCGCACCAGAGCTCGACCTCACCGGACGCGACGCAAGCCGAGACGTCGCTGCTCGTCGCCTTGAGACATCTCATCGTTCGGCATGGCGATTGCAGCGGGCGGGTAGAGGAGATCGAAGGCTCGGGATCGCGACGGAGGTTCTCGCTCTACGAGGAGCTTGTCGAAAGCGACCTTGGCTCGCAGCTCGACCTGCAGCGGCTTGCCGACGCCGCGTCCGTCACCCGGTTTCAGGTCATCCGGGATTTCAAGAAGGCGATTGGCCTGACACCTGCAGCCTATATCCGCGACCGGAGACTGCGTCGCGCCAGCTCCTTGATCGAACAGGGGCTCGGCCTCGCCGAGGCCGCCATTGCGTCAGGTTTTGCCGACCAGAGCCATCTTTCCCGTGCGTTCCGGACCATGCATGGCATGACGCCGGGCATGTTCAGGAGAGGCAAAGCTCCCGAACCAAAACGAGTTCACATCGAAATGAAATGATCGGACAGTGGCCGGAACACCAATGTCGGCGCCAATCCGTTCCCGACGCAAGCTTGCGTTGTCATTTCGCCGCCGCCTCCACCCGGTCCGCAGCGGCGGCCAGCACGGCGCGGTCGCCCTCCTCGTACAAGCGATGGGTCGAGATGGCGCTGACGCGCCAGCCTTCGGGCGTCCGCACCAGCCGGTGCAGATAGCTGGCGCCGACCGTCCAGAACCGCGTGTCGATCCAATGGCTAGCGCGAACATGGCTGCGCGCGACCGCGTCGTTGCCCGCGCCTTCGACAACGATGTTGGTGATAAGGTGCTGGGTGGCGTCGAAGCCCGGCAGCAGGCCTTGCCACTGAGCAATCAGCGCGTCGCGGTCGCTGGTCGCGGCTTCGCCACCGAAAAGGCTGCTATAGTCTGTCGTGACGCGGGTCGTGAAATAGGATTTTACCCGATCCCATTCGCGCAAATCGGCATAGAGGCCAATCCCCGCCACCGCCTCGGCGATGGCGGTCTTGTCTTCGCTCGTCAGCGCAGCCGTGGACTGCATGGTGCTCAAGGCGGGCAGAGCGGCAAGCGTCGCGGCAAAAACTACCAAGGCCAAAACAAACCGGCGGGTGACGGGGCTCATTGTCCCGCCTCCCCTGCACCGCCCAGCGTGGCGCGGAAATGCGCCTCAACGGCGTCGCTCGCTGTCTTCACCGGCGCAGCGCGGTCGTAGAAGTCGAACTGGGTGACGTTGTCGAGCCACAGCTCCTGCTTCGGCCCGGTCAGCCGCCCGTAAAATTTGTGCGCGCCCTGCGGGATGGCAGCCGCCTCGCTGTGCACCATCAGCAAGGGCTGATGCAGGCGCCGGGCAGCCTGGATCGCATCGAATGTCAGCCAGCCGCGCCAGAAGGCCGGATCGGCCTCGTTGCGCCAGGCCGGGATCATGCCGCGACCAGCCTCTGTATAGTAAGGCACCTTGAACATGATCGCCCGCTCGTCGGCCAGGCTGGCGGCGGGCAGGAATGTCTGCTTGCCGGTGCGGCGATAGGCGGCCTCGGTCGCATCACCCACGGCTTCAAGCCTGGCCATGCCGTCCTTGCCGCCATAGGTCTGCTCGACCACCTCGGCATCGTGCAGCCAGGGCGCGACCAAAGCGACCGACTTGATCGCGGCATTTTTGGCGGCGGCAGTGACCATGTAGCCGGAGCTGGCGCAAATGCCGAGCCCGCCGATGCGGTCCTTGCTGATCTCTGGCCGGGCCGCGAGATAGGCGACCGCCGCCTCGATGTCGGCGACCTTGGCGCTGGGGTCCTCATACTGGCGGCGGGCGCCGCCGCTCTCGCCCCAACCGCGAAAATCGAAGGTCAATGCGACGAAGCCGCGGTCGGCCAACTCGCGGGCATAGCGGGCCGGCATCTGTTCCTTCACCGTCATCCAGGCGCCGGTCACGACCAGCGCGGGCCGAGGTTTCGCGTCCAGATCCTCGGGCAGATAGAGATCGCCGACGATCTGCTCACCGTGCGAGGCGAAAGCAACGCGCTCGACGCGCGATGCGGCGAAGGCGCTTGAGCCGAGGGCGGCGGCGGTTGCCGTGGCCAGCGTCAGGATTTTCAACATCGTAAATCTCCTTTGGCCTGGAGCGAAAGCGCGGCGCGACGGATTAAGGCCGCCGTCTCAGCGGTCATCCGCCAGTCGGCCGGGCAGTGGCTTCAGCTTGTAGTGCGTCCAGTAGAAGGTGTCCGACTGGTACATGTCGGTCAAGAAATTCTGCGCCTCGGTGATCTTGCCGTCCTTGATGCGAAACATCAGGGCGAAAAGCTGGTCGATCTCGGGACCTGAGCCGACGTTCGACCAGCCGCGATGGATGTCGACGACGAGATCGCCCTGCGCCTGGAAGAAGATCGGCTCAGTCCTGAATTTGCCGTCGGCCAGGCCACGGAAGAAGGCGACCACTTCCTCCGGCCCGCGCTTGTCGCCGGCTAGCGGATGGTGGCCGGGAATGCGCCACACGATGTCGGCCGCCAGGAAGGGCCGAACCGCCTCCGGGTTCCCGGTCGCATAGGCTGCGTAATAGTCCTTGATCAACTGGATGTTGCGGTCTTCCTGCGGGCCGCCGTTGGCGGGGGCGGCGGACACCGCCAGGAGAGCGCCGGCGGCGAGCGAAGCGAGCCTGGTCATCGGTCCTGTCTCCTTCCCTTTCGGCCGTCTTGCCTTTCGGGCCGTCGCGACAGCGAAGCCCGTTCGTCGGACCAACATGACGCTTTTGGTTCACCGGAAAAACCCGTAGAGTTCGACAAGGCTATTTGGAATATCCTCACAATGCGACTCGACCAGTTCAGCGGCATCGTCGCCTTCGTGAAGGTCGCGGAGGCAAAAAGCTTCACCCGCGCCGCTGCCGAACTCGGCGTCGCCCCGGCCTCGCTCAGCGAGGCGGTCAAGGGCCTCGAGGAGCGTCTCGGGGTGCGGCTCCTCAACCGCACGACCCGCAGCGTTGGCCTGACCGAAGCCGGCGCCCACTATTTCGACCACGTGCGCCCAGCGGCCGAGGAGATCCGGGCGGCCGGCGCGGCACTGCGCGAGACCCGCGACCGCCCCGCCGGCACGCTGCGCCTGAGCCTGCCGTGGATCGCCGCGCCGCTGCTGATCGAGCCGCTGATGGGGCCGTTCATGGATGCCTACCCGGAGGTGCGGCTTAGCCTGATCTTCGACGACAATTTCGTCGATATCGCCGCGCAGGGCTTCGATGCCGGCCTGCGGATCGGCGAGCTTCTCGAGAAGGATATGATCGGCGCGCGTCTGGGCGGGCCGTTGCAGACGGTGGTGTTGGGCAGCCCCGACTACCTCGCGCGTAACGGCTCGCCAAAACGACCCGCCGACCTCGCTGCCCACCGCTGCATCGCCTTCGCCTTCACCCGCACCCGCGCCATCTCGCCCTGGGAGTTTGTTGTCGATGGACGCCAGGTCGAGTTCACGCCCGACCCATGTCTGGTCGTGAACACACTGCCGCTCTGCATCACCGCCGCCGCGCAAGGGCTTGGCCTCGCCTTTGCCGTCGAAGGCCTCGCTGCGCCGCTTCTCGCCTCAGGCGCGCTGGTCAAGGTGCTGGAGCCTTTCTGTCCCACCTACGAACCGCTCCACCTCTATTATCCCAGCCGTCGCCTCGTCCCGCCAAAGCTGCGGGCCTTCATCGATTTCGTCCGCGCCAACGCCCACAATTTGCGGATCTGACGCGCCGCCGCGAAACCAGCCACGGCACAGATCGGCGAGCCGGTCCGGTTCACCCCAGGCGCCGACCATCTGCCGGGTGGCGGCGTTGAGGCGGTTGAAGGCGTTGATTGGCCGCATTGCGAACGGCAACGACCCGTCGCGTTGAGCCAAGAGTTCCGGCTTTCGCGGCACGGAGCCCGATGCTAAGGGCTGCAAATCTTGAATCAGCAACGGATCGCCCTGTGACCGACACCGAACGCCCTCGCCTGCCGCTGATCGAAATCTGCGTCGAAGGCATCGATGGCCTGCTCGCCGCGCAAGCCGCCGGCGCCGACCGGGTCGAGCTCTGCGCCAGCCTCGTCGAGGGCGGCGTCACACCGAGTTTTGGCATGGTGCGCGCAGCCGTCGAACTGGCGACGATTCCATTCCACGTCATCGTGCGGCCGCGCGGCGGCGATTTTCTCTACAGTGACGCCGAGTACGGTTCGATGCTCGCCGATGTGAGCGCGCTGCGCGAGCTTGGCGTCGCCGGTGTCGTCGTCGGCTGCCTGAATGCCGACGGTACCATCGACGAAAGGCGGATGAGCGAATTTGTGCAGGCGGCAGGGCATTTGAACGTCACCTGCCACCGTGCCTTCGACATGACACGCGATCCGACTGACGCGCTGGAAGCGCTGATCCGCAGCAAGGTCGGCCGCGTGCTGACCAGCGGCCAGCGCGACACCGCATTGGAGGGCGCGGCCCTGCTGGCGGCCCTCGTCCGGCAGGCGGGGAAGCGCATCATCATCCTCGGCTGCGGCGGGCTCGACCCGAACAACATCGCCGAGGTGCGGGAAAGAACCGGACTGACCGAAATGCATTTCGCCGCACTCAAAGACGTGCCGAGCGCCATGCGTTACCGCAATCCCCGGGTTGGCATGGGCGGAACCGACCTCGACCGCGAGTACCGCAACACGGTGACCGACGCGGCGCTGATGGCGGCGACGATTGCGGCGGCGAGAGCATGATCGCGAAGGACGAAAACAAACGGGCACGCCTGCCGATCGACCGGGTTTCGCCGCAGGACGAGACCGCCATCCTCGCCCTTAACAACGAACACGCGGCCGAGTTGTCGTGGCTTGAGCCAGGACGCCTGTCCTTCCTGCTCGGCGAGGCGTTCTATGCGCGCCGCATCGGCGCGCTCGAAGCCTTCATCATGACCTTCGACCAGGACGCCCGCTACGACAGCCCGAACTTCCTGTGGTTCCGCGAGCGCTATCCGCGCTTCGTCTATGTCGACCGCGTCGTCGTCGCGGAAGAAGCGCGTGGCCGCGGCCATGCCCGGCGGCTCTATGAGGATCTGTTCGACCATGTCTCGCGTGCGGGCCAGACCATCGTCACCTGCGAGGTGAATGCCGAACCGCCCAACCCGGCTTCGGATGCCTTTCACGCAGCGCTCGGCTTCGTCGAGGTCGGTGACGCGGTGATCCACGGCGGCAAGAAGGCGGTGCGCTACTATGTAAGGCAGGTAGGGCAGTAGGGCAGTAGGGGAGTAGGGGAGTAGGGGAGTAGGGAACAGGATAAATTGGCTGGCCGGCGAGCACCGTCAACATACTGCCCTACTGCCCTACTGCCCTACTCCCCTACTCCCCTCCTTCATGCGTTGGCGGCGGCCACTGCGCGCTTGGCCATCACCACGATCAGATTGGCGCGATAATCGGCCGAGGCGTGGATGTCGCTCATCAAATCATTCGCCGGCACTTTCACTCCGTTGAGGGCGGCGGCGTCGAAATTCGTGGCAAGCGCCGCCTCGATTTCCTTCGAACGAAAGACGCCGCTGTCGCCGGCCCCAGTCACGGCAACGCGGACTCCGTCCGCGCCGTTGGCCACGAACACACCGACGATCGCATAGCGCGATGCCGGATTGCGGAACTTTTCATAGGCCGCCTTGGCCGGCGCGGTGAAGGTCACCGCGGTGACGATCTCGCCGTCCTCCAGCGCCGTTTCGAACAGCCCCGTGAAGAATGCGTCGGCGGCGATCTCGCGCTTGTTGGTGACGACGGTGGCGTCGAGGGCCAGAAGTGCCGCCGGATAATCGGCGGCGGGGTCGTTGTTGGCGATCGAGCCACCGATTGTGCCCTTGTAGCGCACCGCAGGATCGCCGATCCGGGACGCCATATGGGCGAGCGCCGGACACGCCTTGTTCAGCTTCTCGTCGCTGGCGACATCGTGATGCGTGGTGGCGGCGCCGATGGTGACGGTCTTGCCCGACACCTTGACGCCTTGCAATTCCTTGATTCGCGACAGGTCGACAAGGTCGGAAGGCGCGGCAAGCCGCGTCTTCATCGCCGGGATCAGCGTCATGCCGCCCGACAAGAGCTTCGCATCGCCGGTCTTGAGCAGCTTGGCGGCATCGGCAACGGAGGCGGCGCGGTGATAGTTGACTGGGTACATGGGATTCTCCCGTGCGAGATAGTGAATAGTGAATGGTGAATGGTGAATGGTGAATAGTAGTTAGTAGTTAGTAGTTAGTAGTTAGTAGTAGTTAGTAGTTAGTAGTGAGGTACCGCCTTAGCGAAGTGCTTTTCTATTCACTATTCACTATTCACTATTCACTCCTTTCAGTGTTTCGTCGCCCGGATCGCTGCCCAGACCGTGGACGGCGATGCGGGCATGGCGATATCGGTGATGCCGATGGCGTCGGTGATGGCATTGATCACGGCCGGCGGTGAGCCGATGGCGCCGGCCTCGCCGCAGCCCTTGATTCCGAGCGGATTGCCCGGGCACGGCGTGTTCGAGGTCGAGACCTTGAACGACGGCAGGTCGTCGGCGCGCGGCATGGCGTAGTCCATGTAGCTCGCCGTCAAAAGCTGACCGCTGGCGTCGTAGCGGGTGCCCTCCAGCAAGGCCTGGCCGATTCCCTGGGCGACGCCGCCATGCACCTGGCCTTCGACGATCATCGGGTTGATGATGTTGCCGAAATCGTCAGCCGCGACGAACTGGACGACCTCGGTCACGCCGGTCTCGGGATCGATCTCGACCTCGCAGACATAGCAGCCGGCCGGGAAGGTGAAGTTCGACGGATCGTAGAATGAGGTCTCCTTCAACCCCGGCTCCATGCCGCCGGGCAGGTTGTGGGCGGTGTAGGCAGCAAGCGCCATCTGGAACCACGGCACTTGTTTGTCGGTGCCGGCGACCTTCAGGGCGCCATTTTCGATGACGATGTCGCCCTCGTCGGCCTCGAGCAGATGGGCGGCGATCTTCTTGGCCTTGGCCTCGACCTTGTCGAGCGCCTTGGCGACGGCCGACATGCCGACGGCGCCCGAGCGCGAGCCGTAGGTGCCCATGCCCATCTGCACCTTGTCGGTATCGCCATGGACGATCGAGACGCTGTCGATCGGCACGCCGAAGCGCTGGTTGACCAGCTGGGCGAAGGTCGTCTCATGGCCCTGGCCGTGGCTGTGCGAGCCGGTCAGCACCTCGATGGTTCCGGCGGCGTTGACGCGCACCTCGGCACTTTCCCAAAGGCCGACACCCGCTCCAAGACTGCCGACCGCCGCCGACGGCGCCAGCCCGCAGGCCTCGATATAGCAGCTCATGCCGATGCCGCGCAGCTTGCCTCTGCTGGCGGCGTCGGCCTTGCGCTGGGCAAAACCGGCATAATCGGCAGCGGCCATCGCCGCGTCCAGCGAAGCGGCATAATCGCCGGCATCATAGTTCATGATGACCGGTGTCTGGTGCGGGAACGAGGTGATGAAGTTCTTTCGGCGAAGCTCCGCCGGAGACACGCCCAGCTCGCGTGCGGCGGTCTCCATGGTGCGTTCGAGCAGATAGGTGGCCTCCGGCCGCCCTGCCCCGCGATAGGCGTCGACCGGCGCGGTGTTGGTGTAGACGGCGCGCACATTGGCGTGGATCGCCGGGATGTCGTACTGGCCCGACAACAGCGTCGCGTAGAGATAGGTCGGCACGCAGGACGAGAACAGCGACATGTAGGCGCCGAGATTGGCGATGGTGTCGACCTTCAGCCCGGTGATCCTGTTGTCCTTGTCGAACGCCATTTCGACCGTCGAGACATGGTCGCGGCCATGGGCGTCGGTGAGAAAGCTCTCGGTGCGGTCGGCCACCCATTTGACCGGCACGCCGGTCTTCTTCGAGGCCCACAGGCAGACGATTTCTTCCGGGTAGATGTAGATCTTCGAACCGAAGCCGCCGCCGACATCCGGCGCGATGACGCGCAGCTTGTTTTCCGGCGCGACATTGTAGAAGGCGCTCATCACCAGGCGCGCGAGATGCGGGTTCTGCGAGGTCGTCCAGCAGGTATAGTGGTCCTCGGCCTTGTCGTAGTGACCAAGCGCTGCGCGCGGCTCCATCGCGTTGGGCACCAGCCGGTTGTTGACGATCTTCATGCGGGTGATGTGGGCAGCCGCCTTGATTGCCGCGTTGGTCGCCGCGCTGTCGCCGAGCTCCCAGTCGAAAATCAGATTGCCGTCGGCTTCCGGATGGATCTGTGGCGCACTCCTTTCGAGCGCCTTGGGAGCGTCGACGACTGCCTTCAGTTCCTCGTAGCTGATGTCGACCGCTTCGGCCGCGTCGCGCGCCTGCCCCTTGGTCTCGGCGATCACGACGACCACCGCGTCGCCGACATAGCGGACCCTGTCGAAGGCCAGCGGCGACCACGCCCCCATCTTCATCGGCGAGCCGTCCTTGGAATGGATCATCCAGCCGCAGATGATATTGCCGATGCCGTCGGCCTTGAGCTCCTTGCCGGTCAGCACGCCGATGACACCCGGCATGGCCTGGGCTTTTTTGACATCGATCTTCTTGATCTCAGCATGCGCGTGCGGACTGCGCACGAAGGCCGCATGCTTCATGCCGGGAACCACCATGTCGTCGACATAGCGCCCGGCGCCGGTAATGAACCGCTTGTCTTCCTTGCGCGCTACACGAGCGCCAACACCTTCAATGCCCATCGCAGAAATTCCTCCCGAAAAATTAGGGGAATAGGGGAGTAAGGGAGTAGGGCAGTAGGGGATTAAGAGCCAAATCGGTTACTCCCCTACTCCCCTACTCCCCTATTCCCTTCATCCGTCATGCCGCTTGCTTGTCCTTGCCCTTCGAAGACATCGTCTCCGATGCGGCGAGGATCGCCTTCACGATGTTGTGGTAGCCGGTGCAGCGGCAGATATTGCCTTCGAGCTCGGCCCGCACCGTGGCCTCGTCGAGGCCTTCGGGATGGCGGTTGACCATGTCGGTCGCCGCCATGATCATGCCCGGCGTGCAGAAACCGCATTGCAGGCCGTGATGCTCCTTGAACGCCGCCTGCATCGGATGGAGGTCGGCGCCGTCAGCCAGACCTTCGATGGTCACGACGCTCGACCCGGAGGCTTGCACCGCAAGCATCGTGCAGGATTTTACCGCCTTGCCGTCGACATGGATCACACAGGCGCCGCATTGCGAGGTGTCGCAGCCGACATGCGTCCCGGTCAGGCCGAGATTCTCCCTCAAGAAATGAACCAGAAGCGTCCGGTCTTCGGCAGCGCCGCTGACCCGCTTTCCGTTCACCGTCAATGATATCTCCGACATGAAACCTCCCTGGGTGCTACCTTGGTCGTTTTTGGCGTCGGTGGTGCCCGAGCCCTCCATCTGTCCGCTATTCTTATACCGCTTAGAGCACGGGAAATAGTGCCGCGGAATGCCGAGATTACGAGAATGCAGTTCGGCCGAAAATCCGCCTATTGTACTTTCGGTCACGCAAAGACAGGCAAACGGCCGAGCGTAACGAACCATGGTCGCCTGGCGATGCCGCCTTCCGGCCATCAGCGGCAATGGTGCTGGCCAGGCCGATTTCAGCCGATGCCGTGCTTTCTGAGAACCTCCTGCTCGTCGCCTGACACCCAGCCGAATATTTTAGGCTCTCCCGCCAGTTTCTGCACGAGGTAGTGGACGTCGAAATCGATCGTGACGTCGGTCTGGCCTTTGCGCGCAAAGATCGACGTCCAGGCGACGTGGGCAACGCAATGATGCTCGTCTATCGGCGAAATGCGAACATCGCGTATTCGCATCTCCTTGGTACCGATCGCTCGATAGCGAGCATAGCCTTGTTCCATAGCCTGCTTGAGCTGGTCGTCCTTCTTCCCGATCAGGATGCCGGCAGGCGACGCCGCAATGAAGGCGGAAGCATAGACCGATGTGGCTTCGTCCATGTCGGCATCACCGGCGAGGGATTTCCGGAAAAGCCGCTCGTAGCGTTCGAATAGCTTCCTGACCTGGGCGTCCATGGGTAACTCCCTTCCGCTGTGGTTTTGGATCTGACGTTTCTGAGCGCCGATGCCGTCAAAAACAGCAGAAAATTCAATTCCGTCATGTTGGCTCATTGCCAAAGTAGCACTTGAAGACAACAATGACTTCGACGCCGGCGCGCCAGGATCAAAAAAAGAGCCGCGCACAAAAAGAGCGTCGGAGGAAATAGAGGAGGAAGCCGCTGGCCAGTTCACGGACGCGCTATGCATGCGGCCTATCGGTTCTCACCACCGACGAACCCGACGCGGATGCGTTCGCCCGGGCGGTGGCAGTGGAAGCCGCGGCCATCGACGCTGGGTTTGCCCTGCTGTTTTTCTCGCAAAGCCTGCTTGAGGCAGTCGCCCTTTCGGAAGCGCTGGAGAACCACGCGCCGGCGCTCCGCTATGCCGGCTGCTCGACGGCCGGCGAGATTACGCCCAAAGGCCTGGAGGACGGCCAGGTCATGGCCATGCTGCTTCCCTCCGTATCTTTTTCGGCAGCCAGCACCATGGTCGAAAATCTGTCGTCTTCGGCCATGGACGGGATCACCGGCGAAGTCGAGGCGCTGAGGCGTTCGTTACGCGGCCGCGTCGGGCACGAGCGAGCCGACACCACTTTCGCGCTCTGCCTGATCGACGGGCTGTCCTATGCCGAGGAAGCGGTCACCTCCGCCATCCATTGGGGGCTCGACGATATTCCACTGATCGGCGGGTCGGCCGGCGATGATTTGAAATTCGAGACGACGCGGCTGATCTCGAACGGCAAGGTTGCCTGCGACTGCGCCATCATCGTGCTGATCACCACGGAAATTCCTTTCCACGTGTTCAAGACCGACAATTTCGTGCCCACCGACGAGAAGCTGGTGGTGACCGCGTCCGATCCCGATCACCGCACCGTGCGCGAATTCAACGCCACCAATGCCGCCGAGGAATACGCCGCCTCGGTCGGCGTCATCCCGCAGATGCTGACGCCGCTGAGTTTCGCTTCGCACCCGGTGGTGGTGAAAGTCGGCGGCGAATTTTACTGCCGCTCGATCCAGAAGATGCACGCGGACGGCTCGCTGTCGTTCTTCTGCGCCATCGACGATGGCGTCGTCCTGTCCATCGCCCGACCCAAGAACATGGTTGAATCGACGCGTGCCGCCTTCAGGGATGTCGAGGAAAGGCTTGGCGGCATCGACATGATCCTCGCTTTTGACTGCGTCCTGCGCAGGCTCGATGCGCGCAACCGCCAGGTCTTTCGGGAGATTTCGGAACTCTACAAGGTCAACAACGTCATCGGCTTCGGCACCTATGGCGAGCAGTACCGGTCGATGCATCTGAACCAGACGTTCACCGGCATCGCCTTCGGAGAGCGGCAGGCGGCGGAATAGGAGGTTTCATGCCGCTCAGGAACATCAACGACCTGGAGAAGCTGAAGAAGATCAACGCAGCCCTTGTCAGCCGCGTCGAGCGCTCGATGGACCAGCAAGGCAACGCGTTCTCGCTGTTCCAGACCGCGATTTCGCTCGAGAATCGAGTGCGTACGCGCACCGAGGAACTGCACTCGACATTGCGCAGATTGGAACAATCCAACATCGATTTGAGCGCGGCCAAGGAAAACGCCGAACTGGCGAACCTGTCCAAGACCAGATTCCTTGCAGCCGCCAGCCACGACGTGCTGCAACCGCTGAACGCCGCGCATCTCTCCGTCTCGGCGCTGGCCGAAGTGCAGACCAGCGACGAAGGCAAAAAACTGGTCCGGCAGGTCGAGCGGTCGCTGGAGACGATGGAGGATCTGCTCCGCACCCTGCTCGACATCTCCAAGCTCGATGCCGGCGTCGTGCAGCCCGATATCGGCGACGTCAGCCTGGAGGTGCTGTTTTCGTCGCTGCGCTCGGATTTCCTGCCGGTCGCCGAGTTGAAGGGCCTGACGCTGAAATTCCGGCCGGTCAACGCCGTCGTGCGCTCGGACCGCACCTTGCTGCGCCGCATCCTGCAGAACATCCTTTCCAACGCGCTGCGCTACACCCGCTCCGGCGGCGTGCTGGTCGGCACCAGGCATCGCGGCGACACGATCCGCATCGATGTCGCCGATACCGGCTGCGGTATCCCCGACGACCAGCGCGAGGCGGTGTTCGAGGAGTTCCACCGCGGCACGTTCCCGACCGATGCCGGGCTAGCCGGCGGTGGGCTGGGACTGGGCCTGGCCATCGTGCGCCGCATCGCCGCCGCACTCGGCCATCCCGTGACGTTCTCGTCGAAAGTCGGACACGGCACGATTTTCCACATCGACGTTCCGGTCGGGATCGGCGCCAGCGTCGATCCCATTGCCAGCAGCGCCGACATGGAGCGGCCGCGCGGCTACGGTCTGTTCGGCACGAAGGTGCTGCTGGTCGAGAACGACGTCGAGGTGCTGCAGGCGATGACATCCCTCCTCGAGCGCTGGCAATGCCTGGTGCGCCCTGCCACCTCGACCGATGCCGCGCTCGAGATGCTCGGCGATACGGACTGGGTGCCGGACATCGTCATCGCCGACCAGCATCTCGACGGCGGCGACCTCGGCACCACCACGATCGCCGAGGTCCGCGATTATCTCAGCCGCGCCGTGCCGGCGCTGATCGTCACCGCCGACGGTTCGGAGACCGTCGCCAAAGCCGCCCGCGCCGCCGGCATCGAGTTGATGCGCAAGCCGCTGAAACCGGCGCAGCTGCGCGCCCTGCTGGCGCATCTGTTGGCTTGATCCCAAAGACGTTGGCAGAAGACCGCGAGCGACAGGAAAATGGTGCACTGTCACCGTGATTTCTCGTCCTTGGACGGAAAGGTAAGTTCTCGGTGACGGTTTATTCACCCTAACGGGTGCGCCTAAAACCCCGCCTGGCCGCGAAACAGCTCGGCACTGTCGAGTTTTGAAACCTCGATGACGGCTTGCGTCCGGCTGTAGACGTTGAGCTTGCGCAGGATCTCGGAGACATGCGCCTTGACGGTGGTTTCGCCGACCTGCAGCTCGTAGGCGATCTGCTTGTTGAGCAAGCCCTGGCGCAGCATCTGCAGCACCCGCAATTGCTGCGGCGTCAGTTTGGCAAGCCGCTGCACCATCTCGGCGCGGTCGGTGCTGTCGGCGTCCGGCGGCTGGCCTTCATAGGTTTCGGGCACGTAGATCGCGCCTTCCATCACCGAACGGATGGCGGCGGCCAGGTCGCTCTTGCGCGCCGATTTCGGGATGAAGCCGGCCGCGCCATAGGACAGCGCCTCGGAAATGATTTTTGGCTCCTCATGCCCCGAAACGATGACCACCGGCAGGCGCGGATATCGGGTCCGAAGCTGCAGCAGTCCGTCGAAGCCATGCACGTCGGGCATGCTGAGGTCGAGCAGCGCGAGATCGAATGGCTTGGCGTCCGCCAGGAGCTCGAACGCCTCGGTGATCGAGCGCGCCTCGACAGTGTCGACGTCCGGATAGGCCATCTGCACAGCGCTGTGCAGCGCCTCGCGAAACAGCGGGTGGTCGTCGATGATCAGAAACCGGGCGCGATCGTTGACTGCGGTCATGGCGTTCGTTTCAGTTCAGGGCAGGATAGAATAGCCCAGCGACCATGGCCAGATTATTGGCAAATAGTACATCGCCATCCCTGGCCGAAGGGCGGAGAGACTGTTTCGAAATTCGCTCTGGCGAGTCATATGGTGGTGGTTTCGAGAACCGGCGCGCAGCGGACATTTGGGTCCGTGAGCACCGGAAGCGCAGAAAACGCCATCAGATGGCCGCCAGAGTAGAATTTCCAAACGGTTTCTCAGATGGCAATTTCCGGACCATCATGCCTTGCCCGGTCGTCCAAATCGGCCGAATGTGCAGGAATGAGCGACCTCGTCCTGCATAACTACTACCGCTCCTCCACCTCCTACCGGGTGCGGATCGCACTGGAGATGAAGGGCCTGACCTACCAATATGTGCCGCATCATCTGCGCCACGGCGAGCATCTGGAGCCCGCCTATCTCTCGGTCAATCCGCAAGGACTGGTGCCGGCGCTGATCCTGGGCGATGGCACGCTGCTGACGCAATCGCTGGCGATCATTGAATTTCTCGACGAGACCAGGCCCGAACCGCCGCTTTTGCCGCAGGACGCGCCTGGCCGGGCCCGCGTCAGGATGCTGGCGCAGATGATCGCCTGCGACATCCATCCGGTGAACAACCTGCGCGTGCTGACCTCGCTGCGCACGCTATTCGGCGCCGGCGACGAGGACGTCGCCAACTGGTTCCGGCACTGGGTGAACGAAGGTTTCCACCCGCTTGAAAAGATTCTTGTTTCATCGCCTGAAACAAAAACGTTCTGCCATGGCGACACGCCGGGGCTGGCCGACATCTGCCTGGCCGCGCAGGTCACCAGCAACGCCCGTTTCGGCGTCGACCTAGCGCCCTACCCGACGGTCACACGCATCCACGCCGCCTGCATGGCGCTGCCGGCCTTCCAAAAGGCTGCGCCGGAGAACCAGATCGATGCCGAATAGCAGCGCTATCCAATTATGAGGAATTGACGATGAAAGCCGTTGTCTTCGAAAAATTCGGCGAGGTGCCGACGATCCAGACTGTTGCCGATCCGGAGCCGGCACTGGGCGGCGTTGTCATCAAGGTCGAGGCGACCGGGCTCTGCCGCAGCGACTGGCATGGCTGGATGGGCCACGACGACGGCATCCGCCTGCCGCATGTGCCGGGCCACGAGCTTGCCGGCGTCGTGGTGGCCGCCGGCAGCCAGGTGACCCGCTGGAAGACCGGCGAGCGCGTCACCGTGCCGTTCGCCGTCGGTTGCGGCCGTTGCTTCGAATGCAGCTCCGGCAACCATCAGGTCTGCGAGCACCAGACCCAGCCCGGCTTCACCGGCTGGGGCTCGTTCGCCGAATATGTCGCCATCGACCATGCCGACACCAATCTGGTCCGCTTGCCGGACGAGATGGAATTCGCCACCGCCGCCAGCCTTGGCTGCCGCTTCGTCACCTCGTTCCGCGCCATTGTCGACCAGGGCCGGGTGACGCCAGGCGAATGGGTGGCCGTGCATGGCTGCGGCGGCGTCGGCCTGTCGGCGATCATGATCGCCAGCGCCATGGGCGCCAACGTGATCGCAATCGACCTGACCGACGAGAAGCTGGACTTCGCCAAAAAAATCGGCGCGGTGGCGACGATCAATGCCGCCACGACGCCGAACGTGGTCAAGGCGGTCAAGCAGATCACCAATGGCGGCGCGCACATGTCGATGGACGCGCTCGGCCATCCGACGACCTCGTTCAACTCGATCGCCAACCTGCGCCGGCGCGGCCGCCATGTCCAGGTCGGGCTGATGCTCGGCGATAACGCCAGGCCGCAGATCCCGATGGACAAGGTGATCGCCTTCGAGCTCGAAATCCGCGGCAGCCACGGCATGCAAGCCTACCGCTACCAGGCGATGATGGAGATGATCCGCACCGGCAAGCTGAAACCCGAATTGCTGGTCGGCAAGCGGATCAGCCTCGATGAGGCGCCCGCGGCCTTGATGGCGATGGGCGGCTTCGAAGGCATCGGCATCGGCGTGGTGACGAAGTTCTAGCCGTGCGGCTCCCCCTTCTCCCCTTTTGGGAGAAGGTGGCCGCCCACGGGTCTTGCCTCCGGCAAGCCCGAGGACAGGCTCCGCGGCCGGAAGAGGGGTGCTCCAGCTTGGCACCGACAGCACTCCGGCCAGCACCCCTCTTCCGTCTTGGCGCTGCGCGCCAATCCACCTTCTCCCACAAGGGGAGAAGGAAGAAGGGCTGGCGCCTATCTAGCATATTTCTTCGCACCGACCACGCAGAGCACGACGGCGGCGGTGACGGCGATCATGGCGGGGCTGACCTGCTCGTGCAGCAGCATTGCCGCGAGGCCGAGGCCGAAGAAAGGCTGCAGAAGTTGCAACTGCCCGACCGCGGCGATGCCGCCTTGCGCCAGCCCGCGATACCAGAACACAAAACCAATCAGCATGCTGAACAGCGAGACATAGGCCAGGCCGATCCAGGCGGCCTTGCCGACGTTTTCGATCGACGGTGGCATGGTGATGAGCGTCAGCGCCAGCATGACCGGCAGCGACAACACCAGCGCCCATGAGATCACCTGCCAGCCGCCAAGTTTGCGCGACAGCGTGGCGCCTTCCGCATAGCCCAGTCCGCACACGATGATTGCTGCCAGCATCAGCATGTCGCCAAGCGGCGAGGCCGAGACACTTTGGGTCATTGCAAAACCGGCAACCAGGGCGCTGCCAAGGCATGAAAACAGCCAGAAAGCCGGTTTGGGGCGATCGCCGCCGCGAATGACGCCGAAGATCGCGGTCGCCAGCGGCAACAGGCCGATGAAGATGATGGAATGGGCCGAGGTGACGTGCTTGAGCGCCAGCGCGGTCAGCAGCGGAAAGCCGACCACGACGCCGAGCGCCACGACGGCCAGCGACAACAGATCCTGCCGTTCCGGACGCTTCTGGCGAAAGACGAGCAGGAGCGCGAGGCCGAGTATGCCTGCAGTGGCAGCGCGGGCGACGGTCAGGAAGGCCGGATCGAAATCCATCACCGCAACCCGCGTTGCCGGAAGCGATCCGCTGAAAATCAGCACGCCTACGAATCCGTTGATCCAGCCGCCCGCCGTCTTGTCCATCGCACGCTCCTGATGTTCTCGCCCTCTATCGGGCCGGACCTATGGCACCGCCAGAGACAATGAGGTACAGTTCGATAAAACTGTCATGGTAGCTTGAGCAGTACGGATGGACGAGCAGGCGACGGCAAATGAGGGCAGCGGGACGCTCGTCGAAAGCGTCATGACGACGATCAGGCACAGGATCGCCGCGCGCAGCCTGACACCGGGAACGCGATTGCCTTCGATCCGGGCTTTCGCGAAAACCATGCAGGTTTCGAAATCCACAGTGGTCGAAGCCTATGAGCGTCTTGCCGCAGAAGGCGTCATCCGCTCGCGTCCCGGCTCGGGTTTTTACGCCGCCGGACCGCTGGCTCCCTTGTCGCTGGCCGAGATCGGCCCCAGGCTTGACCGTGTCGTCGATCCACTCTGGGTTTCGCGCCAGTCGCTGGAAGCCGGCGACAGTGTGCTCAAACCCGGCTGCGGCTGGCTGCCTGCCTCGTGGATGCCGGAGGCTGGATTGCGCCGGGCGCTGCGGACAATGGCACGCGGCGAAGATGTCACGCTGACCGATTACGGCACCCCGCTCGGGCTGCCGCCGCTGCGGCATCTGCTCGCACGGCGCATGGCAGAGCATGGCATCGAGGCGTCTCCCGACCAGCTCATGCTGACGGAATCGGGCACCCAGGCCATCGATCTCCTGTGCCGGTTCCTGCTCGAGCCGGGCGACACGGTGCTGGTGGACGACCCCTGCTATTTCAACTTCCATGCCCTGCTGCGCGCGCACCGGGCCAAGGTGGTCGGCGTTGCCTACACGCCGTCGGGACCGGATATCGAGCTGTTTGCGCAGGCGCTGGTCGAGCACCGGCCGCGCCTCTACATCACCAATTCCGCGCTTCACAATCCAACGGGTGCAATTCTGTCGCCGGTCGTCGCCCATCGATTGCTCAAGCTCGCCGACCAATCGGATCTGACGATCATCGAAGACGATATCTTTGCCGATTTCGAACACACCCCCGCACCCAGGCTGGCGGCGTTCGACGGGCTTAGTCGCGTCGTCCATATCGGAAGCTTCTCCAAGACGCTTTCGGCGTCGGTGCGCTGCGGCTTCATCGCGGCTCCGCGCGACTGGATGGAAGGACTGACCGATCTCAAGATCGCCACGTCCTTCGGCAGCGGCAGGCTTGCCTGCCAACTGGTGCTGACGCTGCTGAAGGACGGCAGCTATCGCAAGCACGTCGATCTGCTGCGCACGCGGCTTTCCCGCGCTATGGCTGAGACAAGCACCCGCCTGAAGGCGATCGGCATCGTGCCGTGGATCGACCAGCCGACCGGCATGTTCTTGTGGTGCAGACTGCCGGAAGGCGTCGATGCAGCTGATATAGCCCGCCGCGCCTTGCCGGCCAATGTCGTTCTGGCGCCCGGCAATGCGTTCAGCCTGTCCCAAACCGCCAGCCGTTTCCTGCGCTTCAACGTCGCGCAGTCGGCGGACGAGAGAATTTTCAGGACGCTCGAAGAGGCGATGTCGCGTTGATTTTTCGCTGCTCTTCGCCCCTCACGGCCCTGCCCGCCTGCGCCGCCGCTCATAGAGCATGACCAGGGTTTCGGCGGTCAGCGCCGGCTTCTTCTCACCTTCGATCTCAACGATGTTGGCCGCCTTCATCAGATACTGGCCGGGGCCCTTGTCCTCCATGGACAACAGCGTGATCCGCAGCCTGATGCGCGCGCCGGCCCTGACCGGCGCCAGGAACCGCACCTTGTCAAAACCATAATTGAAGACGGCTTGCGTGTTTTCCGGCACGATGCCCATGTCGAGCGCCAGCGCGCCGATCATCGACAGCGTCAGATAGCCATGCGCGATGGTGGCGCGGAACGGGCTCTGCCGCTTCGCCCGCTCTGGATCGACATGGATCCATTGGCGGTCGCCGGTGCATTCGGCGAACTGGTCGATGCGGCTCTGGTCGACCGTCGTCCAGTCCGACACGCCAAGCTCCTGCCCTGTCATCGTCCTGAGCTGTTCGTAGGTCGGCGGCGGCCTCAGCCGTATTTGCGTCATTCCTGCTTTCCCGATCGCTTGCCCTGCCTCCGGACCACGAACCGGCCGCCTCTGTCAATTCGCTCGGTGTGTTCCGCCGCGATATCCTCGGCCGGATCGCGCCAGTGCCGGTGTAGAGCTGGCAACAGGATTATCGAGCAAAAGGAACTTTGTGCGCCTCGGCGGGACCAACACCAAGGCTTTCGCCAGCCGGGATGACGACAGAAAAGTCCAGCGGCTTGGGAAACAGCCTACTTCTTGTCGTAGCCGCTGCGGATTTCCTCCATCGCCTCCTTGATGCGCTCGCGCAGGATCTCGACCGATTCGGTGCCGGATTTCCTGGCCAGTTCGGCCACCTCGCCGGCATTCTTCAATGCGGTTTCGAAGGATTTCCTGGCGAACGCCGTTTGCTTGGCCATCAGCTCCCGAGGATCGCCCGGCGCCCTGTAGTCCTGTGCCATGTCGGCGATCTCGTGCAGCGTGTCCTGCAGCAGCTCGCGTTGCCTGGAGAGCATCGACGACGCTCCGGCAGCACTTGCCCTGGCCGACTTTTCGAGTGCCTCGAGGTTCTTGCGATGATGGCTGAGGATCGCCTCGACATCGACGTTCGGCAGCTTCAGGTCGCGGCCGAACCTGCCGAACATGTCGATGAAGGTGTCAGATTCCGGTCGCTTTGCCATGGTGGTTTTCCTCTGTTGCTGCGAATTCGGCAGCTGAAGAGAAACAATAGAACAGCGGAGCTTCGCGGTCCATTCGGCCGCGCACACATCGCGCCTCAGCCGACGAGGAACAGCCGTTCCAAAGTGTGGAGCACGACGCCGGCCAGGCCGCCGATGACCATGCCGTTGAAGCGGATATATTGCAGGTCCCTGCCGATGTTCATTTCGATCAGCCTGGTCAGTTGCGCAAGGTCCCAGCGCTTGACCTGATCGGCGATGAATTTCGAGACGCCGCTCTTCTGGCTTTCGACGAACGACGACAGCGCAACGATAAACCCCTGGTTCATGTCGGCCCTGATCTGGGCGTCACCGGCAAGATGGCGGCCGACCTCGACAAACATGTTGGCGAGATGGGCGCGGATCATCGAATTCGGCGCCTTGGCGTCGTGCTCGATGAACACACTGAGGCTTTCCCACATGTCGCCGGCCAGCGCCTTCAGCTCCGGCCGGGCGAGGAAATCACGCTTCAGTTTCTCGGCGCGCTTGGCATATTGCTTGGACGTCCTCAGCCGCTCGACGAAGCTCAGGACAAAACGGTCGAACTCGGCGCGCATCGGGTGATCGGGATCGGCCCTCACCTCGTCGAGCAGCGAACCGGCTGAGGCGACGATCTTCTTCAGCAGATAGGCGTCGGCGCGAAACAGGTTGAACAGCGACGGCAATTCCTCGCGGATCTTCTCGCGCATCGTCGCCAGCGCCGCCTCGTCGCTCAGGAAGCGGCCGACGACCTTGGTGAATTCGTCGAACAGTCTTTGGTGGCGGCGATCATCGGTCAGCACCGACAGCAACTCGGCGGCGAGCGGCGCCAGCGGCACCTTTTCGATCTGCTCCAGCATGCGGCTGCTGACGAAGCCGCGCAGGCCGGATTGCTCGATCGCCGCCAGTGTCTGCGGCACCAGCCGGCCGACGAAATGCGACAGATCGGCGGCGCGGTTGGGGTCGGCAAGCCAGTCGGCAACGAGCGCGGAAAAATCGACCTCGGCAAGCTTTTCGCGCACCGGTTCGGGCGCCAGGAAATTCACCTCGATGAAGCGGCCGAGATTGTCGGCGATGCGGTTCTGGTTCTCCGGGATGATCGCGGTGTGCGGGATCGGCAGGCCGAGCGGCCGTCTGAACAGCGCCACCACCGCATACCAGTCGGCCAGCCCGCCGATCGTCGCCGCCTCGGCGAAAGCGGCGACGAAACCCAGCCACGGATAGCGGCCCTCGAACGACTTGGCCATCGCAAAGATGAGGACGCAGAGCGCGAGCGCTGCGGTGGCGACGACTTTTGTGCGCCGAAGCGCCGAAAGCTTGGCCTCCGCGTCGGCATCGAACCGGGCGGATGCCAAAGCCGGTGATGATTGTGGCATGGATGAACTGCTCCTGGTCGATGTCGCGGACTTAACTTAGTGATCCGCCCACCCGAATGCGCGCCATATCAGGGTCGTGGTTTGCACGACCGCCCACACAAACATGATAAAAATATTCAACTATCATGCGGCGCTTGTCTGGAATTATTCCAAGGTATAGGCCATATTAGGGTTGAGCTATTGCTTCGTGAGGACACAATGCGGCTGACACGCCAGACCAACTACGCCATGCGCATTCTGATGTATTGCGCCGCGAATACCGACCGGCTGAGCCGCATCCCGGAGATCGCTGCCGCCTATTCGGTGTCCGAGCTCTTTCTTTTCAAGATCCTGCAGCCTTTGGTCGAGCATGGTCTGGTCGAGACGGTGCGCGGCAGGAACGGCGGCGTCAGGCTCGGCCGGCCGGCCGAATCGATCACCCTATTCGACGTCGTGCGCGTGACCGAAGAGAGCTTCGCCATGGCCGAATGCTTCGAGAACGACGCCGCCGAATGTCCGCTGGTCGACAGTTGCGCACTGAATTCGTCGCTGCGCGAGGCGCTCAACGCCTTCTTCGCCGTGCTCGAGCGCTATACGATCGCCGACATGGTGGCAGCGCGCCCGAACGTGCGCCACCTGCTCGGCATCGACATGCTGGTGCAAAGGGCGCCGGCCGCTTGAGTCGGGTCGAGCCATAGCCGAACAGCGCTTGCAACTCTCCCTTCTCCCCTTGTGGGAGAAGGTGGCCTCGCGAAGCGAGGTCGGATGAGGGGTGTTCCAGCTTGGCACCAACAGCGTTCCGTCCAACACCCCTCAACCGTCTTGGCGCTGCGCGCCAATCCACCTTCTCCCACAAGGGGAGAAGGAAGAAGGGGCGGCGCCGACCTTGCCAGCTGGAACTTACACCGCTGACTGCGGCAGCACGAACGGCATGTCTCCGGCCGGCAGCACGCCGACCCGCAGCCGGCAATCGAATACTTTTTCGATCAGATCGTCGCTCAGCACGTCCTGCGGTGAGCCGGTGGCGGCAAGCCTGCCGCGGTGCATGACGAAGATCCGGTCGGCATACATCGCCGTCAAATTGAGGTCATGCAGGATCGCGACAACGCCGCCGCCCCGCCTGGCGAAATCGCGGGCGATGTTCATGATGATCAATTGGTGCTTGATGTCGAGGCTGGAAACCGGCTCGTCGAGGAAGAGATAGCGCGGTTTGCCGTCGAGGACCGGCGCCCAGACCTGGCAGAGCACACGGGCCAACTGCACGCGCTGCTGCTCGCCGCCCGAAAGCTCCTGGTAGAAACGGCCGGCAAAGCCGTCGAGATCGACGCGCGCCAGCGCCCGTTCGGGCAGGCGCTCGTCCTCGCCGGGCAGCGCGCCCGAGCGCCCGCCGAGCAGGCCAAGCCTGACGATCTCTCGCACCGTGAACGGAAACGACAGCGTCGTCGCCTGCGGCAGCACGGCGCGCAGCATGGCTGCCTCGACCGGCTTCATCACCGACAGGTCGCGACCGTTGATGGTGACCTCTCCCGAATAGGCAAGATCGCCGGACAGCGCCCTCAGGAAGGTCGTCTTGCCCGAACCGTTGGGACCGACGATGGCCGCGATCTCACCGGGCCGCATGTCGAAATCGACATTGGCGACGATGCCCTTGCCGCCGATCGCCACAGAGACATCCCGCGCTTCGATCATGCAAACCCCTCTCACAGGTCACCTCTCATAGGTCAATAACCCCACGCTTGCGCAGCAGGATCCAAAGGAAGAACGGCGCGCCGGCGATCGCGGTGACGATGCCGATCGGCAGCTCCGCCGGCGCCACAATGGTGCGGGCGACGGCGTCGGCCAGCAGCAGCAGGCAAGCGCCAAGCAGGGCCGAGGCCGGCAGCAGATAACGATTGTCCGGGCCGATGGCCAGGCGCAGCAGATGCGGCACGACGATGCCGACAAAGCCGATGCCGCCGCTGACGGCGACAGACGCCCCGACCGCCGCCGAGACGCCGACGATGGCCGTGTATTTCAGCCGCTGCACCGGAATGCCGAGATGGCCGGCGGTGGCTTCGCCCAGCGCCAGCGCGTTGAGGCCGCGCGCCAGGAACGGCATCGCGGCCAACGCCAGCACGATCACCGGCCCAACGGAGCCGATTTTCTGCCAGGTCGCGCCGGCGAGCGAGCCGAGCTGCCAGAAAGTCAGGTCGCGCAACTGCCGGTCGTCGGCCATGAAGATCAGGATACCGGTCAGCGCCATGGCAAGGGCCGCCAGCGCGATGCCGGCGAGCAGCATGGTGGCGACCGAGGTTTGGCCGCGCCGGGTGGCCACCTGATAAAGCACCAATGTCGTCGCCAGCCCGCCGCAGAACGCCGCCAGCGGCAGAGCGAGTGTGCCCAGCATCGAAGTTATCGGCGCCAGCACTGTGGCGCCAAGCACGATGACGGACACCGCGCCGAGGCTCGCTCCGGCCGAAACACCGATGAGACCGGGGTCTGCCAGCGGGTTGCGGAACAGCCCCTGCATCACCGCGCCGGAGACGGCCAGTGCTGCGCCGATCAGCACACCGAGCGTGACGCGCGGCAGGCGGATGTCGTAGACGATCAGGCGGTCGCGCGCGCTCAGCGCCTCATTGCCGGGTGCTGCACCCAACAGCCAGTCGCCGACGACGCTGACGGCCGAGGCATCCGATGCGCCTGATGTCAGCGACAACAGGACGGCAACGGCAAGTCCGAGGCACAAAGCCAGGATGGCGATGCGCGCGCGCCCCGAGCGGTCGCCGTCGGATGCTGTCGCCACAGTGCCCGCACCAGCGATCGATTGATCCACCATCGGGCGCCCGCTCAGTCCGCGGCCTGCCCGCCGTAGAGCGAGGCGGCAAGGTCGCGGATGACGTCGGCGGTGCGCGGCCCGAAGCCGAGCAGATAACCGCCATCCATGCGGACCACCTTGCGCGCCGTGCCCGCCGGTGTCGACCGGATGGACGGGTTCGCGAACAATTCGTCGTCCGACACGCCGGGACCGGCGTTGTTCATCATCAGGATCACGTCGGGCCTGGCGGTGATGACAGCCTCGTCGGACAACTGTTTGTAGCCGGAATAGCCGTCGACCGCGTTGACGCCGCCCGAAAGTCTGATGATGCCGTCGGCGGCGCTGTTGCTGCCGGAAGCGAGAATCTTGCCGCCCCGCATCGACAGCACGAACAGGACGCGCTTGCGGTCCTTGATCGAGGCGGTCTGCTTTTCGGCGGCCTTCAGCTTGGCGTCGATCTCGGCTGCCAGCGCAGCGGCCTTGGCGTCGGCGCCAAGCGCCTTGCCGACGATGCGGATCTTTTCGAGAATGCCTTCGTGGTCGTAGCGCTCGGGCACCTCGATGAACGGGATGCTCGTCTTCTTCAGCACGTCGACGGTTTCCTTCGGCCCGCTGCCGTGCAGCGCCAGGATGCCCGACGGATTGACCGACAGCACGCCTTCCGGCGACAGCTGGCGCATGTAACCGACGTCAGGCAGCTTGAGCGCCGCCTCGGGATATCGGCTGGTCGAATCGCGCGCGACCAGCCGATCCTGCTCGCCGAGGGCAAAGACAATCTCGGTGATCGAACCGCCGATGGCCGCTATCTTCGACGGGTCCGCAAAGACCTCCGTGCCTTCGGCAGCGCGGGCCGGCAGCGCGAAGGCCACGCAAAGGCACATCGTGGCCCCAAGCGCCATTCCAAAAACACGCGCCCGTTCAAGCAAAGCAGCCATTGTGGTTGTCCTCAGGCTGCGGTCGGGCTTGGAATGCGCGGCAGGTTCTCTGCCAGAAACCGCCAGTCCTCGCGCTCGCTTTCGCCTTCGTGGCGCTTGCCGAAGAACTGGATGATCATCTTGCCGTCGGCGCCATAGGCTTCGAGAGACGTGACATGGCCATCCTTGGTCGGCTTGCGCACGGCCCAGACCTCTTGGATGTGGTCGGCCCGCAGATGCAGGTGGAAGGTCTCGTCCAGCACGTTGATCCACGGCCCCATCGGCTTGATCGACTTGATCGGGCCCGAATGGATCTGGATGCAGCCGCTATTGCCGACAAAGCACATGATCGGCATCTCGCCCTCAGCGGCATGATGGAACATGGCGCTGACGGCATCGTTGTCGAGCAGCCAGGCGTAATCCTGGCCAACCATGCGCAGCGCCTGGCGGCGGTCGAGCTTCAGCGTCTTCAGCATGCCGAAGAACTGATGCACGTCGGTCAGCCGGCTCCAGCGGTCGCGCAGATCGTCGACGTCAGCGGAAGCGGCGGAAGCCTTGGCCTCGCTTTCAAGCCCGCCTTCTGAAATCGAAACCGTCGACTCCTGGTTTGGCGATTCAAGTTCGGCCACCAGCTTCTGATAGGCATAGAGGTTCGACGCCGGCCGCAGATGCACCTTGTGCACCGCCACGCCTGCTGCATCGAAGAACTGCAGGCTGCGCCTGATATCGCCGCCGTCGCGCTTTTCGACGGCAAAGCCGTGCGCCCAGGCTTTCGGGAAGATGCGCAGGTCGATGTTCTCGCCGAGCACCATGGCATTGTGGTTGCCGGTCACGACCTTGTCGTAGACGCCAATCTTCTCGTGCACGGCGCTTTCATTGCGCGTCAGCGCCATGACCTCGCCGACGGCCTCGAGGCCGGTCAAAAGATCATTGACGCGCGGCTCGACGCGGAGGACGCCGTCGCCGCAATGCGCGGCGACCAACTCGGCCTCCGAAATGCCAAGCTGGGCGGCGAGATCGCGCTCGCGCGTCTTCGGATTGTCTGCCCGCGCCCGCCGGATCTCGTGCGGCGCGGGCCTTACGCGCTGGTCCATATTTTTATTACCTACTTGTTGAGGATGAGCTTGCCCTGGCGGGTGATTTTTAGCCGGTAGAGCGCTCCGTGATGCTCGATGCCGATCTCGTGCTCGCCCTGGAACAAGGCGTTGCTGGACAGGGTCCTCACCGTCAACGCAATCCGATCGAAACGAGCCGAATTGTCGTCGGAACGGCGGACGCGATCGCGAAAGTCATTGGGCCGAAAGTCATTGGGCCGAAAGTCCTTGGGATTGTGCGTGTTCATCTGGTTCGATCCCTTTCCTGGGCCGGGCCTGGTCGGCTGGGGCGGCGGTGCGTGAAATGCCGATTCATTTCTTGACTTGAATACTCATGTTTACTAGTCAGTGCAATACCGGACTAGATGAGTCAAGATTTAAGAAGCCGGACACGACGAAAAATGCCGGCGCATCAAGCCGGCCAGCATCGAACCAGGATTTTTGGAGTTGGGGCATGGGGTTGGGGAATTGGGGACGGCTGGGTCTGGCGAATAGCAACCCAGATCCGGAGCATCGATCGATGGCAACGGGCATGGCGGCATTGCTGGCGGGCGCTGCGGCGATCGCTCTGCTTACCCCGTCGGCCAATGCCCAACAGGCCGCCCAACCTGCAACAGATCAGCAGCAGGCCGAACAGGCGCAGACGCCTGAACAGCCGGCCGCGGCAGGCGCAACGCTGCTCGACCAGATCCTGGTCGTCAGCCGCACTGGCGAGACGGCGATCGATTCCCTGGCTTCGGTCAGCCATATCGATCAGGAGCAATTGCAACGCCGCATGGCGACGACGCCCAACGAGATGCTGTTGGGTGTGCCGGGTGTAGCGGTCCAGGCCGACGCAAGGCGCGTCAGCTCCAGCGTCAACATCCGTGGCTTGCAGGATTTCGGCCGCGTCGCGGTCATCGTCGACGGAGCGCGGCAGAATTTCCAGCGCTCCGACCACGGCCCGCAATCGACCTTCTATATCGACCCGGAACTCATCAAATCCGTCGACGTCATTCGCGGCCCGGTCGCCAACACCTACGGCTCGGGCGCCATTGGCGGCGTTGTCCTGTTCGAGACCAAGGACGCGAACGACTATCTTCGCGACGGCGAGACATGGGCGGCGTCTGCGACCGGACGCTATGAGAGCAACGGCGAAGGCTGGACGACCAGCGCTGCCGGCGCCTACCGTTTCAACGAAAACTGGGATGTCCTCGGCAACATCGTCTATCGCGACTATGACGACTACAAGGATGGCGGCGGCGATACGGTCGACGGCACCGGCTTCGACGTTTTGAGCGGCTTGCTGAAGACAACCATCCGCCCCAACGAAAACAGCGAACTGAAGCTGGGCTGGAATGGCACGAGCGACGGCTGGAACGAGGTCAGCGGCGGCACGCCGGTGAATGACGTCGACCTCGAGGCGAATACCTTCACGGCGCGCTACAACATCACCGATGCGGACAAGAGCTGGCTCGATCTCCACGTCAACGCGTCCTACAACAAGACCAACATGGAGATGACGAGCCTGGTTCCGCAAAACCGCTTTGATCCAGTCACCGGTCTTCCCATCGTCCTGCCGGCGGGCTCGATGTCGACCTTCGATGTCGGCACTTCGGGCATCGACATCTGGAACACCTCGCGGTTCGAAACCGCCGGCATTGCGCACGAGCTGACCTATGGCGGTGACTGGGTTGGCGACGACGTCGAGACGGGTGGCGACGCAGGCGGCGCCAGTTTCTATACCCCTTCGGGCAATCGAAACGTTTCCGGCGCCTACATCCAGGACAAGCTCACCTGGGGCTGGCTCGAAATCATCGCCGGCCTGCGTTACGACAGCTACAAGCTGGAAAGCGATGTCGGCGAAACCTCCGGCGACCGGCTGTCGCCGCGCATCACCGTCGGCGTCTCGCCGTTCGAAACCGCCAGCCTTGCGGGACTGCAATTCTACGGCACCTATGCCGAGGGATATCGCTCCCCGTCGCTGTCGGAAACCCTCATCAGCGGCAATCATCCGGCAGGCGTCAGCTTTCCCTTCCTCCCCAATCCCGATCTGAAGCCTGAAACCGGCAAGACCGTCGAATTCGGTGTCAACTACAAGCACGACGACATCGTCGAGGCCGGCGACGCGTTTCGTTTCAAGGCGGCCTACTTCAACAACGATGTCGACGACTACATCGAAGGCGTCACCTTGTCGGCCTTCGACCCGACCAGCGGCTGCCCGTTCGGCCCCGGCATCCCGATCTGCTTCCAGTACCAGAACTTTGCAGAAGCCAGGATCCGCGGCTTTGAAATGGAAGCCGTCTATGACGCCGGCTGGGGTTTCGCCGGGCTTTCCGCGTCGATCATCGATGGCCACACCATCTCCTACGACGGCGAGCGGGCAGACCTTGTCACCGTCCCCTCTTCGCAGGTCACCGGGCAACTCGGCTTCCGCTTTCTGGAGGACAAGCTGACCGTCGGCGGCGAGGTGCAGTATAATGGCAGGCCGAAGGGCAATCCGGTGGCCAGGGACTACACGCTGGTCAACGTCTTCGCCAGCTACCAGGCGACCGACAATCTCAAGGTCGATTTTCGCGCTGACAATTTGTTCGGCGTCAAATACACCAACCCGTTGAATGCACCCGCCACTGTTGTAGTTTACGAGCCTGGCGTCACGCTGAAGCTGGCGGCGACAATGCGATTTGGAGGCTGACGACAATGAAAAGCTTGACGGCATCGCTTCGCCTGCTGACCTCGGTGCTGGCCATGCCGCTTGCGATGGGTCCGGCGTGGGCGCAACAGTCCGCGCCGGCCCCTGCTCTCACGCTTGAGCTTAATGGCGCGCAGGCCTCCGAAAAAGGCTGCCGTCTGACCTTCGTGGTCAACAACACGCTCGGCGCCGACCTCTCGAAGGCAGCGTTCGAGATCGCGCTGTTCAACGAGGCCGGCGTCGTCGACCGGCTGACGGTGCTCGACTTCAAGGACCTGCCGGCGGGCAAGACCAAGGTGACGCGTTTCGATCTTGCCGGCGCCGACTGCGCCAAGGTCAGCCGCGTGCTGATCAACAGCTCGACCGAATGCGCCGGCACCGGCATCAAGCCGGACGCTTGCATGCGCGGACTGAAGACCGAGACCAAGACCGGCATCGCCTTCGGGGTCTGAGAAGGCAGACTGGAAGCGGGTGCGAGGCCGGCCTGTTGCCGCCAGGGCAAATGATTTGACAAGTCCGCGCCGGTTGCGGCAGGTCTCGCCGCGAGCCATGCAGAACATCAGTCCCCTCCCCGACGCCGATGGCGAACTGGCGCTTGCGCCGACCGGACCGCTTGCGCCTGCCCGACCGTCAGCCATGAGCCGCAATTGGACGGCGGCGATCGTCGCCTCCTGCCTGTTTCATGCGGCGGTGGCGGCCGCTTTTCTCATCCCACCTGCCGGCACGTTTGATGCCGGGGACGCAATCGAGATGGAAGGCGCCGATCGAACCGGCGCCGATGTGGTCGGCAGCGCCTTGAATGGTAAGGTGCCGGGCGCGATGAACGTCACCCTGGTGCCCGACCCGCGGCCAGCCAAGCCTGAGGTCAAGCCCCAGACCAAGCCAGAGCCGCCTGCCGACCGGCCCACCGGTGACCGGCCGATCAGGGAAATGGCCACGCAGCCGCCCGCGCCCTTGCCGCAGATTGTCGAGCAACCCACTGCCGCGCCAGACATGATGGCCGACAGCCCGCGGCTGGACGAGCAGCGCGTGGCTCCGAAGATCGAAACGCCGGCAGAGCCGGCTGCTCCGGCGCAAAGCACCGAGGCGCCTCCTGCCGATGTCGGACAGCCGCCGATCCCGACGCCAAGGCCGAGCCCGACATCAGGTCCTGTCGGAGCCGGCGAAACCAACGAGGCCCGCGGCGCCGCCGATGGCGAGGAACGCGACGCGGTGGCTTCCAGCAAGGGCAAGGAGCAGGCAGCGGCAGGCAATGCGATCGAATCCGGCTACAGCGGTGAAGTCCAGAAGAAGCTTGCCCGCGCCAACCGTCATGTTTCGAAAGCGATACAGGCGAGCGCTCGCAACAATGCCAGGGTCGTTTTCGTTGTCATGGCCGACGGCAGCATCAGCGATATACAGCTTGCCGAAAGCTCAGGTTCTGCGGAGCTTGACCAATTCGCGTTGACACTGGTGCGCAAGCAGGCGCCGTTCCCTCCCATTCCAAGCGAAACCGGCAAGTCAAGCTGGGTGTTTAAAGCGCGGATCGGTCCATTTTAACAGCCTCGCCTCATCGTTTCGGCCACCATCAACCGTCACAATTCACCAATCCCGAAAGGACAGCCAATGTACATCGCCATGAACCGCTTCAAGGTCCAGAACGGCTCCGAGGAGGCCTTCGAGGACGTCTGGAAGAACCGTGATTCAAGTCTTTCGGAGATGAAAGGCTTTAAAGAATTTCATCTGCTGCGTGGTCCGGTCAACGAGGCCGAAGGCTACACGCTGTTCGCCTCGCACACCGTGTGGGCGAGCCATGAGGATTTCGTCGCCTGGACCAAATCCGAGAATTTCCGCGCCGCGCACCGCAACGCCGGCTCCACCAAGGTGCACTATCTCGGCCATCCGCAGTTCGAGGGCTTTTCGGTCGTCGAGGGCGCGTGAGTAGGTCGCCGCCGGCGAAGCTGCCGATCTCCCCCGTTGCGGGGGAGATGCCCGGCAGGGCAGAGGGGGGTGCTGTCCCGCCGACCTATCAAACTGTCACAGCCACGCCCTCAGGCGAATTTCCCGTTGGGAGTGGCTAAAGTCGAAAGTTGGCGATCCTTCACACCCCCCTCTGTCCTACCGGACATCTCCCCCGCAACGGGGGAGATCGGCAGCTTCGCCGGCAGCGCAAACCTGAAGTGATTGCCCTGCCCGAGATGAGCGCACCCGGCCTTCCCTTACGCCGCGGCCAGCAGGCTGGCGTTGCCACCGGCGGCCGTGGTGTCGACGCAGACGGCGCGCTCATGCGCATAGGCGGCCGGGTTGAGCACTTCGCTGACCAGCGGCACGATCGGGCCGGCGCGGTCGGCGATCACCTTGCGCACGATGCGAGCGGCCTCGGGCGTGCCGGAAAAGGCAACGACGTCGACACGCAGTGCGCGTGCCTCGACCGGGTCGGGCCGGCCGTCGATGGCCGCCAGCGGCAGGCCCTTGCCGGTCAGTGATGACAGTGCTGCCGGCGCACCCGGCGCGACGGCCAGCACCGCATTGCCGGCGGCGAGCGCCTGGATGGTCTGGGCAAGCAGCGTGTCGGCGTCCGGTCCCAGGCACAGCGCGCGGCCGCGCGGCGACAGCGACAGCGTGTTAGCCTCGCCGGTCGGTCCGGGCAAATCGACCTGGCCGAAATCGATGCTTGCGGCGGCACCGATGGCCGCAGCACCCTTGCCGCGCAAATGCTTCCTCAGCACCGCCACCCGGTCAGCCCGCGTCGACCAGCCGTCGAGCGTCGGGTCCGGCAGATTGTCGGCAAGTTCGGTCGCCGTCACCTTGCGGCCGTCAAGAACAGGCGTGCCCGCCTGCGGCCCCTTGCGGAACCGCCTGAGATAGTGCGGCCCGCCGGCCTTCGGCCCGGTGCCGGAAAGTCCTTCGCCGCCGAACGGCTGCGAGCCGACCACGGCGCCGATCTGGTTGCGGTTGACATAGATGTTGCCGGCATGGATGCCGTCGACGAAATGCTGGGCGCGGCCTTCGATGCGGGTGTGCAGGCCGAAGGTCAGGCCATAACCCTTGCGGTTGATCGCGGCGATGACCCCGTCGATATCGTCGGCGTCGAAGCTGGCGACATGCAGCACCGGCCCGAACACCTCGCGCTCGATGTCCTCGATGCCCTTGACCCGAAACACATGCGGCGCCACGAAGCGGCCATCCTTCGGCGCTTCGAGCTTGGCGATCAGCCGGCCTTGCAGGCCCATCTCAGTGCAATAGTCGCGGATCGATTTTTGTGCCTCCTCGTCGATGACTGGCCCGACATCGGTCGATATCCGCCAGGGATCGCCGAGGCTGAGCGCTTCCATCGCGCCTTTCAGCATGTCCAGCATCTTCTTCTCGACGTCCTTCTGCACGTAGAGCACGCGCAGCGCCGAGCAGCGCTGGCCGGCGCTCTGGAAGGCCGAGGCCAGGATGTCGCGCACCGCCTGCTCGGGCAGCGCAGTGGAATCGACGATCATCGCATTCAACCCGCCGGTCTCGGCGATCAGCATGGCGTCGGGCGCGGCGGTCTCGGCCAGCTGCTTTTCGATCAGCTTGGCGACCTCGGTCGAGCCGGTGAAGCAGACGCCGGCAATGCGCGGGTCGGCGGTCAGCGGGCCGCCGACCGAGGGACCGTCGCCGGGCAGAAGCTGGATGACGTCTTCCGGCACACCGGCTTCGCGCAGCAATTCGACCGCGCGGAAGGCAATCAGCGGCGTTTGCTCGGCCGGCTTGGCGATGACCGAATTGCCGGTGACGAGTGCTGCCGCAATCTGGCCGTTGAAGATGGCGAGCGGAAAATTCCATGGCGAGATGCACGCGATCACGCCGCGCGCCTCGGTTCCCGTTTCGGCATTGGCCGCCTCGGTCGCGTAATAGCGCAGGAAATCGACTGCCTCGCGCACTTCGGCGACGCCGTCGGCCAGCGATTTGCCGGCCTCGCGTGTGGCGAGCGCGAAGAATTCGATGGCGTTGGCCTCATAGAGGTCGGCCGCGCGGTTGAGGATGGCGGCGCGCTCGGCGACGGCGCGCTTCGCCCAGGCCGGTTGCGCCTCCATGGCGATGCGTACGGCGGTCGCAACCTGCTTGGCGGTGGCCTCGCTGACCGTGCCGACCACCTCGTCGGGTTTTGCCGGATTGACCACCGGACGCTGTTTGCCGTAGCCGGCGGCACGGGTGATCGGCCTGGCGTGCCAGCGGTCCGGACGCGCGAATTCAGCCCTGGCCTTGTCGATCGCGGCCAGCGTCACCGGATCGGTGATGTCGAACCCCTTCGAATTGCGGCGGGCAGCACCGAAGATCGCCGACGGGCGGGGGATCGCCGGATTGGCGGCCGGCCCCTGTTTCTCGACGGTTTCGAGCGGGTCGCGGGCAATATCCTCCGGCTCGACCTCCTCGTCGGTGAGTTGGTGGACGAATGAGGAGTTGGCGCCGTTTTCGAGCAGCCGGCGGACCAGATAGGCAAGCAGGTCGGAATGCGCGCCGACCGGCGCATAGATGCGGCAGCGCGTGCCCTCGGCCCGCCGCACCGTCTCATGCAGCGCCTCGCCCATGCCGTGCAGGCGCTGGAACTCGAAGGAGTGGCGATCAACGGCCATCGACAGGACGGCGGCGACGGTGTGGGCGTTGTGGGTGGCGAATTGCGGATAGATGCGGTCGGTCATCGACAGCAGCTTTTTCGCGCAGGCCAGATAGGAGACGTCGGTGTTGGCCTTGCGGGTGAAGACCGGATAGCCGTCGAGCCCGAGCGCCTGCGCCCGCTTGATCTCGGTGTCCCAGTAAGCGCCCTTGACCAGCCGCACCATGATGGTGCGGTCGTGCTTCTTCGCCAGCGCATAGAGCCAGTCGATGACGAAGGCGGCGCGCGGGCCATAGGCCTGGACGACGACGCCAAAACCGTTCCAGCCGGCAAGCTCCGGCTCGGCCAGCACCCGCTCGATGATTTCGAGCGACAGGTCGAGGCGGTCGGCCTCCTCGGCGTCGATGTTGAGGCCCATGCGCGAATGGCGCGCCGCCAGCGCCAGCGACAAAAGCCGCTCGGCCATCACAGGCAGCATTTTTTCCTTCTGCGTCGCCTCGTAGCGCGGATGCAGCGCCGACAGCTTGACCGAGATGCCGTGATTCTGGCGGATGTCGGGGCCGTTGGCGCCGGCATCGAGCGACGAGATGGCGTCGGCATAGGCCTTGAGATAGCGCAGTGCGTCGGCCTCGGTGCGGGCCGCTTCGCCCAGCATGTCAAAGGAATAGAGATAGCCTTTCTGGGTCATCGGCCGGCCGCGCTTGACGGCCTCGGCAATGGTGCGGCCGAGCACGAACTGCTCGCCCATTTCGCGCATGGCGGCAGCGACCGCCCTGCGGATGACCGGCTCGCCCAGCCGGCGCACCATGGCGCGCAGCGTGCCTTCGATGCCGTCCTCGCCTTCGTCGAGCACCCGGCCGGTCAGCATCAGCGCCCAGGTCGACGCATTGACGAAGATCGAGCTCGAGCCGCCCGAATGCGCCGACCAGTCATGCGGCGCGATCTTGTCGGCGATGAGGTCGTCCATCGTCTCGGTGTCCGGCACCCGCAGCAGCGCTTCGGCCAGGCACATCAGCGCGACGCCCTCCTTGGTGGACAGGCCGTAAGCGGACAGAAAAACTTCCATCAGCCGCGGATCGGACGAGCCGCGCACCGCCCGCACCAGATCGGCGGCGCGGGCCGAGATTGCCTTGCGCTCTTTCGTCGAAAGCCCTGTCGCCTCGGCCAGCCGCTTCACGGCCTCGTCTTCGTCAGGCAAGTAATTGGCACGGATCTGCTGGTGGATGGCTTCGAGCGCTGGCATGACGGTCCTGTGGAGCGAGCATCAGGGAGCGGTCCGGCGGTCACCGGACCGAATGACGCAAGCTAGCACAAAGCGTAGTTTCGATCGGTCCAAAGAAATCGACATGAGAGGTCGATTGATCTATCATTTGGCCGGATTTCCTCCAATTTGACCAGATATTTGATGACAGAAGACCAATTGGACCGCATCGACAGGAACATCCTTTCGGCGCTGGGCAGCGACGGCCGGCTTTCGATGTCGGAACTCGCGGCAAAGGTCGGCCTGTCGAAGACGCCGGTGCAGGCGCGGGTCAAGCGGCTTGAAAAGGACGGCATCATCCGAGGCTACCAGGCGATCGTCGACCGTGAGCGCATGGGCGAAGGCCATGTCGCCTTCGTCCAGGTGAAACTGTCGGACACCCGCTCGGCCGCGCTCGACGCCTTCAACCGCGCAGTGCAGGCGGTGCCGGAGATCGAGCAATGCCACATGATGGCGTCGAGCTTCGATTATCTGCTGAAAGTCCGCACCACCGACATCGCCGCCTACCGCCGCGTACTCGGCGAGCGCATCTCCGCCCTGCCCCACGTCGCCCAGACCTCGACTTTCGTGGCGATGGAGACGGTCAAGGACCGGTAGGCGCTCAATGAGCTCGTCAGTTCATCCGGCTCGTTCAAGACGCTCCTGGAATTGCTCCTCGATTGCCCTCAAGAAATGGTCGGACGTCGATGTCCATCCAAAGAGTATCTGCACGAGCGTGATCGAGGCGTCATGGTTGCTCCTTGGGGAGTCCAACGCGATCGGCTCGCTCGTGCAATCCGTCAGCAGGATGCAGTGATAGTCCCTGAAGAAGGCATCCCGAATTGTCGATTCCACACACACGCTGGTCGTGCATCCTGTCACGATGAGCTGTTCGATGCCTGCGGACTTCAGAACAGCATCGAGTTCGGTCTGGTAGAAGCCGCTGAACCGGGTTTTGTAAAGGACAACATCCCCCGCCTCCGGCTTTAGGTCGTTGACGATATCTGTTCCCCAGGTGTCGCGGATCAGAATCCGGCTCTCGCTGCCATCCGGCGCTGTCATGCTCTCACCGACCCCAAAAATCTGGAGGTGTCGGATACGGTTGGGCGCGTCCGATGTCCCGAGATCCGAAAGGTCGGAATGATACCCCATCTTCAGATAAATGACGGGCAGTCTCAATTTGCGAGCGGCCGCTATTACGCTTGCAGTAGGGCCGACAGCCCGTTGAATCCCGGAGATATCGATGCCGGCTCTGTCGAACATACCGCCTTTCGAGCCGAAGTCATTCTGCATGTCCACGACGAGAACCGCAGTCTTGGCGGGGTCAATTGAAACAGGTTGAGGCTTTGCGTCGATGACAAGTGGCTGCATTTTTATCCTCCCACAGCCTGAGGTATCGCACTTTGCGCCTTGGTTATCATGATCAGCGACCCTGCATCGTGTCAACAAAGGGGGCTACATCGGTGCTTGGCGGCCCAAGACAGTGGTCCGCTCTTGTCGAAAACAAACCCGGCTTCACTCCGCCAGCGTCTTCAAGAACGTCACCAGCGCCGCGCGCTCGCGGTCCGAAAGCTGCAGCGGCTGGATCTCGGATAAACCCTCGACACTGGCAGGCGCCTTCGAATAATGCGCCACAACCTCCTCGAGCGAGGAAAACTGCCCGGCATGCATGTAGGGCGCGCGGGTGGCGGCGCCGCGCAGCGACGGCGTCTTGTAGGCGCGGACGAGTTCCGGCCCGGCCTTGACCATGAAGCGCAGCTCGCCGCAGGCGCCGGCGTCGCCATCGCGAAACGCGCCGAAACAGTTGAACGGATCGGCCTCGACTTGGCGTACCGCGTCTATGCGGCCGCGATCCGGCGGCAGGTTCGCCACCGACGGCACGCCGGTATTGTGAAAACCGCCGTCCGTAAAACGCGGCCCGTTATGGCAGGTCACGCAATTGGCCTTGCCGATGAACAGCTTTAGCCCGAGGATTTCTTCGGGCGACAAGGCATCGTCGCCTTGCGGCGCCTGTATACCGGTATCCAAAGCGGCAGCGAACCGGTCGAAGCGCGTCTGCGGTGGCGCGATCGATCGCTCGAAGGCGGCGATCGCCTTGCCGATATTGGCGAAGACGCGGTTGACGTCCTCGGCTTGCGCACCGGACATGGCATTCCAGGCAGCCTTCTCGGCATCGCCGCCGAGCGGACTGGCATTGGCCGGCACATTTGAAAGGTCGGGCAGCGGCCCGAAGATGCGCTCGTAGCGCTCGCCGAATCGCGCCTTGATATAATGCGCGTAGGCGGCGCGGTTGCCGGCCTGCTCCAGCGGATTTTCCAGCGGCGCCAGCGCCTGCGCCCAGAGACTGTCGCGCCGCCCGTCCCAGAAGAACCATGCGTCATGCGCAACGCCGGCCAGCGGCATGGTGCGCCGGTTGGTGCGGCCGACACCGACCGCTCGCGGCAGATCGTCCTGGAACTGCCGGTCGATCTTGTGGCAGGTCGAGCAGGAAACCTTGCCGTCGCCGCTCATCCCGGCATCGAAAAACAGCGTCGCGCCGAGCGCGGCGGCGGCCGGCACGTCGGCGAAGCGGTTGGTGGTGTCGGCTTTCAGCGGCGGCAGGGCTGACAGCGCCAGCGAGGCGATGGTCTTCTTTTCGGCATCGGAAAACTCAGGCTTGCCGCAGCCGGCAAGCACAGCCATCGCCAGCAGCGCGAAAAGTCGCGAAAAGCGGTTCATCTTGCTGCAGCGCTCAGAGCAGCACATTGAAGACCACCGTGTCGGATCCGGCCGCCGCGGAAATGGCGAAATGCAGTTGCCACAATCCGCTCATTGTGAATTTCACCCCGCCGATGCGATAGCGGCCATCGCCCAGATAATCGGTCGCGTGCGGGCTGGTCGGCAGACCGTGCCTGTGCTGCGGCATGCCGCCGGATATCGAGATCGCAGCGCCCTCCACCGGGGTGCCCGCATTTGTCTTCAGGGTCAGCAGCCAGGATTGCAGCTCGCCTTGACGGATAACGCCCCGCTCCGGCTCGAAACTGGCTACAAACAGGCCGTTCGCCGTCTCTTTCGACCGGGCAATCTCGGAGCCGGCCATCTCGTAACCAGCAGGCCGAGGCGCTTGCGGCGCGGTCACATAGACGGCGGCGAGAACGCCGGCCAGCAAGGCAGCCAGACCAACACCTGCCAGAACGTAGCGCCATAACGATGCCAAACCTGTTCCTCTTCCAGAAATAACGTCTCACTGAGCGGATCGCGTCCCGTCGCGCAGCTGAGAAAACGCCGCCGGCGCAAAAATCCGCTGCCGCCAAGCATGGCGCTGGCGCCCGCAAAAAGCTACAGCACCGGGTCTTGGTTTGTGCATGTCGTTATCCCAAAACCGCTGCGCAAGCTGTGGGCGACATGCACCGGGAGAGAGATACATGGCAGGAAACGGCGTCGCATCGATCGGTGAATGCATGCTCGAGCTTTCAGGCCAGGCCGGTCCGAACTGGCGCATGGGCTTTGCCGGCGACACATTCAATACGCTGTGGGCGCTGCATGCGCTGAGCGGTGACCGGCCGGCGACCTATGTGTCGGCCTTCGGCGACGACCCGTTCTCGCGCGACCAGATCGATTTCTTCGCGCGAAACGGCATCGGCATCGGCGCCAGCCCGATTATACCAGGCGCCCGGCCCGGCCTTTATGCAATCACGCTGACTGGCGCCGAACGCTCCTTCACCTACTGGCGCGGCGACGCCGCCGCGAGGCAGCTTGCCTCCGACGCGGTCGCTTTGGCGAAAAGCCTTGAAAATCAGGCGCTTGTTTACTTTTCCGGAATCACTTTGGCAATTCTGGACGACGCCGCGCGCAAGACACTTTTGGCGGCAGTGGCCAAGGCGCGCGCCGCCGGCTCGCTTGTCGCCTTCGATCCCAATTATCGGCCGCGGCTGTGGGGCCAGCGCGAGGAAGCACAGACCGCGATCCTCGATGCGCTGGCAGTCACTGACATCGCGCTGCCGACCTTTCCCGACGAGCAGATGCTGTTCGGCGACGCAGCGCCGCAGAAAACCGCGGAACGGCTGCGAAAGCTGGTCGGCGAAGTCGTCGTCAAGAACGGTGAGGAACCGGCGCTGATCGCCACAAGCGGGACCCTGCAACCCGTTCCGGCCGTGCATGTCGCCGCCCCGGTCGACACCACCGGCGCCGGCGATTCCTTCAATGGCGCCTATCTCGCCGCCCGGCTTGCCGGCCATGCCCCGACCGAGGCGGTGCTGCGCGCGCATCGCGTCGCCGCCGCAGTCGTCCAGGTGCGCGGCGCGCTGGCGCCATTCGAGACGTTAAGCGCAGCGTTCGAAGATTAAACGCAATCGGACTGGCTGCCGCCAACCGCCACAAGCTTGCAGCCCGGGCGGTCGTTATCCGCGCTTTTCGATGACGCCGTAGAGGACGTTGCGGTTCTCGCCAAAGAACACCTGCGCCTCGACGGTGTTTCGGTCGACGCTGGCATTGACGATGTTCCACATATCGGCCTCCGACCGCAGCAGCAACACCCAGTTCATGAACGTCTCCCGGTAGCCGGCGTCAGGGTTGCCCTCTGCGTAGTTCGCGAAGAGAAATGTCCCGTTCGGCTTCAACATCTGCAGGCAGGTTTTCGTGAGCTTCACGGCGACGTTGTGCGCAAGGTAGTCGTAAAGGCCGGAGGCATAGATGAAGTCGAACTTGCCAAGCTTGTGGCCCCTCGTGAGCATGGTTCGCACCGAGCCGTCGATGGCCTCTACCGCAGTGCCCTGAAAGTCGCGCGTGATCAATCCAACGCTCTGAGGATCCTGATCGAGCGCAACCCAGCGCTTGAGACGGCCCTCCTGTAAGGCGGCCGAGCGATTGGCCTCCCTTAAATGGCCGGCCGCAATCGCCAGGACCTCGGTTTGAGGTCCATTCCTGGTCGCAATCTCATCGACATATCGGGTCAAAAGATCGCGTCGTTCGCGCGCCGCGACGCACGACGGCACATCCTTGGTATGCCTGTAGAGCGCCTTGCCGACCTCCGAGGCGTTTGCCACGCTCTCCGCCACGTGCGGATCACAATAGATGTAGTCGAGCAACTGTGCGTCGCCGGAATAACCTCTGGGCTTGTCGTGGGACCACCGCGTGAGCGGATCCTCAAGAAAGTACTCCAGGACCGGGTGGCCCCGCACCACCGGCATCAATGCTTGCCAAACGTCCGGATGAACCTTGGAACGCATTGCTTCGAGATGCGACATCAGACGGCGAATGATCTCCGCGGGGTCTTTTCGTTGCTCAATCTGCTGGTGCGTGATGTGGAGAATGAGCGCGAGCTCGACGCGAGCGGTCTCGAACGCTTCGCTATGAGGCTCGAGCTTTCTTCGAGGGAGACTGGCGGCGATCATCTCGGCAGTAATCAGACTTTTGCCATCGAGGATGGTTGCCACCGCAGAACTCCATAATTACATTTAACTAGATATAGTTAGATATTGCCTAAAATTTTATCTTTGCCAAGACACATCTCCGGCATTTTAGCGGTGTCGTTAAATTCCCGCCAACCATGCTGATTTTTTGGGCGCCTTGCGGGTCGGATTCCCGATACGAGTTAACGCAAACCTATATGCGCGACTGCATATTGCTTGCGAGGCGCCGCAATTCGCTGTCGCGCCTGAGGAGTCGGCCGGCGTGGGGGCAGAAGCTAGAAATGAGTTCGGCATGCAAAGCCCGGTTCAAATGGGGCTTACGGTGACGAACGAATATGCGTCATCCGCATTGGCCGATATGGCCCATGCGGAACCGCTTGAGCGCTACGAGCCGCGCTCCGACGAGCTCCGCAAACTCTACCGAGAGGAAGGCCAGGCGAAGCGAAGAATGGACGCCAGGCCGGGGCTTTGGATCGCCGTTACCATCTACCTGCTGTTTTCGGCAACGGACCTGCTGCTGATTCCGGATGTCGCACTCTATACGATCATGGCACGCTTCGCGGTCGGAGTGACGGCGCTGTTGACCCTGGAAGCACAACTTCGCCGGGGGGTCGCCACGGAATGGATTGACGTGACTTGCGCCGCTGCCATCATCTTTGGCTATGTTGGTTGGTTGTCCCCAGCGGTTACGGGTGCGGACAAGGAAAGCGTCTCTTATTACATGGTCTTCGGCACCATCTTTATGATGAGCGCCAATCTATTTTTTACGTTTAAATTCAGCCTGTCTATCGTGACTTCAAGTATAATTCTAATAATACTGTATATTGTAAACTACTTTGTGCCTTCCGCATTAGCATACAAGATGGTATTTGGAACTTTCTACATATCATGCTTCACATTTACATCTTACGTAAACTGGAAGCTGAACGAGGAACGTTACAACGTCTTCCTCAACGCCCTCGAAGCCAAAATCCAGCACAAGGAAGCCACCGAGCGCGGACAGGCGCTGTTGAGTCTGTCGAGAACCGATCCGCTTACGGGTCTGGAGAACCGGCGGGCGATTGACGAGAAGCTGCGCGACTACTGGAGCGATTGGCAAAGGCATGGCAGCGTTTTTGTGGCGATCCTCATCGACGTGGACTTCTTCAAAAGGTTCAACGACTACTACGGACATCAGGAAGGCGACCGCTGCCTGATACTCGTCGCCAATGCTCTTGCCGAGATGATCAAGCAGCACAATGGCTCAATCGGCCGCTACGGCGGGGAAGAATTCATCGTCCTGGCTCGCATGGAGAAAAGGGAACAGGTTGCAGGTCTCGCGGAAGCCATTCGAAGCACGGTGGAGAACCTCGCGCTTCCCCACCAGCAGCGCAGGGACGGCACCTCGGTGGTGACGGTGAGCGTTGGCGCTGCCTTCACCAGGCCGCAGACCGGCGCCAAGCTGGAGAAGATCATCCACGAGGCCGATCGTGCGCTCTATCTGGCAAAAGCAGGCGGTCGCAATTGTACCTGGCTGTTCGATCCAAACGATCCCCAGAGCAGCGACGAGAGCGAGAATATTGCGGCTTTGCTGAAGATCGCGATCGGCCAGGATCTCGTTTCACTCGTCTATCAGCCCATCCAGAATGTGGCGTCTGGCCGGGTTGAAGCCGTCGAGGCTCTGATGCGCCTCAAAATGCTGGACGGCACATCGGTTCCGCCGAGTCTGTTCATTCCTGTTGCGGAACGAACCGGCGCGGTCCTGGAACTCGGGCGCTGGGCCATAAGGACAGTGTGCACTGAACTCCTGGCGGACGATCACGTCCGTGTCGTCAGCGTCAACGTCTCTCCAATTCAGCTCAAGACGCCCGGCTTCGCAGCTTCGGTTGCGACGATTTTGAGCGAGACCGGCGTCGCCGGCAGCAGGCTGGCCCTCGAAATCACCGAAGGGCTGGAGATGGAGATGCACTCCGACATTCTGCGCTGCATCAGCGATCTGAAGCTGCTGGGCGTCAGGGTATGGCTTGACGACTTCGGGACGGGCTTCGCGGGCCTCTCATGGCTTCGTCTCATCGATTTCGATACGGTGAAGATCGACCGCTCGTTCCTGCATGACTGCGGCACCCCAAGGGGCAAGGCGATGCTGCAGGACATTATTGCCCTGGTGCGAAATCGCGGCCATAAAATCCTGGTCGAGGGGGTGGAAACCGACGAGCAGCTGGCCCTTATCCGCGACTTCGACATCGATAAGATCCAGGGCTTTCACGTCGGCCGACCTGCTCCCGCCGCGAATTTCCGCACCAAACCGGCCACCTACAAACGCACATTGTCGATCGTCAAGTCGGCATGAATGGCGGCGGAGCGATCTGAGCCCTGCAAGCGATCGTCGCCGCTTCCAGCGGCTTTGTCCCAGCCGAATGCGTGCATCCAATTGCTGGGGTCTCTCCTATCGAAGCCGCTCCCGATAGCTGTCGCCCAAATACCGCAGCTCGACATCGGCGAGGCGGAACCGAGCGAGAAGGACGGGGCGACTATCCCGACCGTGAGATCGACTGCCAGGAGGCGATGGAGCCAAGCTTTCAGGCGATCGTCGACTGCATGCTGGGAGCAGGCTGGACGCGGGGAGATCAGCTGTTCGCCGGTTGCGCCGCCGCCGCGAACTGGCCGAACTACTGGCGATCATCGCCATCGTTTCGCGCGGCGATCCAAGGAAATCGGGAAACAGATCAAGCAGCTGTCGGGGGACTAGGGTCAAAACTCAATCAGCCGGTGATCGACAATGGCCGGGATGGAAGGCGGCCCGTCGCTGGACGTTCCCCCACCACGACAGATAGGCGCTCGGGTATCTCTTTTAGGGCAGCCATAGCCACTCTTCCACCCATCGCTTACTTCATGCGGGCATCAAATCGATGACCCGCATGATTGCGACGGCACTGCTCGTGTTCTGGGTGCCTTCGGTCGTATCTGCTTTGGCGCAGGTCCAAACATCGCCCTTCTTGACGGTGAACTTTTTCTCGTTCTGAACGACAGAAAGTTCTCCCTCGGTCAGGTGGCAGAGCATGTCATTCTTCATCACGTTGTCCGGCGTCTTCGCCCCGGGTTGGATTACAACATCGCGTAGCATGACCGTTTTATAAGCCGGTATGACCGAAGCCCGCTCACCAAGCGCTACAACTCTGACACCGGGGCCGACCTCCTTGCCCTCATCGGGGCCGTAAGTCTGTGCGGCGGCTGGGGTCGCCCAAGCGATCAGTGGCGTTGCGGCCACTGTAAGACCGAGTGCAAGTGTGGATCTACGATTGACGGCTTCCATTGCTTCCTCCCTATCAAAAGTTGGTCGGAAAGGTAGGCCAACAAGTCAAGGATGAGCCGTTGCGGCTCAAAGTCAACTGATCTTCCGTTGAGTTTTGAGCCTAGCGCCGGATGGATAACTGCCTGACGACACGAGGAACTCGGAGTGCGAATTGCTCTTGCGGTGACAACGGTGCGTGACGCTAGTGAACCCGGCTTAACCCACTGCATCGTCGGCCGCTTCTTCATCTCCTTGGGCGCCTCGCCGGCATGCTGGAGGCCCTTCCACAGCCGCTTCCAACTCAGTGAAGGCGGCGCGGCTCCCGCAAAAGGAAACGCCGAGGTCGGGGCGCAGCTCGCAATTGCACGCTCCATGATCCGCGCCGGCCGGCCACTCTAGAATCATAACTAGCGGACTTCGCGTCTTAGGCTACTCGGAACCGCTTAATGCCGCCGCGGTCCAGAAGCCAGCGCAATGGCACCAAAGGCGGTTATAATCTCACGCCAGACAATTTCCGGAACCTAGTCAGACATTCCAAGGCAGCCTGCAACAAATCGCCTCCCGTCGGCATCCGTTTGCGGCGGTCATGGTTCACCTGCGACCGAATCTGGACACGGCGCAGAGCCAGGACTACTGTCTACTCAATGAGCAGGTTCGTCCGCATCCTCGCAGTCGTCTTCCTCGCGGCCTTCGCCCTCGGCACGGCGGCGCATGCCGCGGCTTTGACGGACATGTCCCTGAAGATGTCGATGGCTGAGATGGACGGCGACATGCCCGACTGCCAGAACTGTCCCGGCGATGACGGCCAGGCGTCGGCATGCGACCAGTTCTGCGTTACCTCGCTTGTCGCGATCTGCACGCCTGCCGCGGCCGAGCTGCCGCATTTCGCCGGTATCGTATCCTTGCCTCCCGGAGAACCGTCCGACGGCCGCACCGGTCCGCCTGAGCCCTATCCTCCCCGAACCACCTTCCTGAGCTGACACGGCCGCGGCATCCGCTCGCGACCGACCCGTCGACGCGCCCGGCTACGTCCGCGCGTCAAAAAAGCCTATTCCGGAATGGTTGATCCAATGCCCTATCCACGTGTGCCGGCGCTGACGCGTCGAACCTTCCTCGCATCGGCCGCCGCCGTTTCGGCGGGCGTGGTGCTTCCACCGCGATCCGACGCCGCAGGCCTTCGCGAGTTCCGGATCCGCGCCGGACCGGGACGCGCCCAGATCGCGCCAGAGCCGCATGGCGATACCCCCATCTGGTGCTATGACGGCAGCCTGCCCGGTCCGGAAATTCGCATCCGCCAGGGAGAACGCCTGCGGGTGGCGGTCGAGAACAAACTCAACGAAGAGACGACGGTGCACTGGCACGGTTTGCGAGTCCCGAACGCGATGGACGGCGTGCCGCACCTCACGCAGGCGCCGATCTGGCCCGGCGAGACCTTTGCCTACGAGTTCGATGCCGTCGACGCAGGCACCTTCTGGTACCATCCGCACCATCGCAGTTTCGAGCAGGTCGGCAGAGGCCTCTACGGCCCGCTGATCGTGGAGGAAGCCGATCCCATCCGGGTCGACCGCGAAGTCACATGGGTGCTGTCCGACTGGCGGCTGACCAAAACCGCCGAGATGCGGGAAGACTTCGGCAACCGCCATGACATGATGCACAACGGCCGGGTCGGAAACACGGTCACGATCAATGGCCGCGTACCGGATGTCTTTCAGGTGCGAAACGGAGAACGCATCCGGCTGCGGCTGATCAACGCCGCCACCGCCCGCATTTTCGGCCTCGACTTCGGGAACCATCAGCCTGCCGTCATCGCGCTGGACGGGCAGCCAGTGGAGCCGCATGTGCCGGAAGGCGGACTGGTCGTGCTGGGGCCCGCGATGCGCGCCGACCTCATCCTCGACATGACGGCTGACGCCGGAAGCCGGGTTTCCGTGATCGACCGCTTCTACGAGGGCCTCGAATACCGCCTGGTCGACCTAGCCTATGCCGGTAATCCGCTCAGGCAGGCGGCTCCCGACTGGCCTGTCGCCCTCCCGCCCAACCCGCTGCCGGAGCCGGACCTTGCATCGGCCGTCCGGCACGAGGTCACCTTCAACGGCGGCATGATGGGAGCCATGGTCATGCAGGAGATGGGCGGCAGCATGGGCGACACGCGCAAGCATTTCCCCGGCGCGGTTGGCGGCATGATGGGCAGCATGGGCGGCATGATGAACATGATGCACTCCGGCGGCATCTGGTTCATCAACGGCATCGCGGCGGAAGGGCACGTCATGGACCCGATGCTGACGCTTGCGCGGGACAAGAGCCATGCCATCGCGATGACCAACGCGACGGCCTGGCATCATCCGATCCACCTGCACGGCCATTCCTTCCGGGTGATCTCCCGGAACGGCAAGCCGAGCAAGCACCGCGAGTGGCAGGACACGGTGCTCATGTCTCCGCGCGAGCGGGTGGAGATCGCCCTCGTTGCCGACAATCCGGGCGACTGGATGCTCCATTGCCACATACTCGAACACCAGGCCGCCGGGATGATGGGCGTCTTCCGCGTCGCCTGACCAATCCCTCAAAAGGAGAACCGAAAATGCGTACTATCCTGAATGCCGTCGCCCTCGCTTCCTTCGTCTGGGCTGCCGTCCCGGCGCTCGCGGGCGAGAAGGACGTCACCCTCTACAAGAACCCGCAGTGCGGCTGCTGCGAAGGCTATGCCGAGTACCTGCGGGAGAACGGCTTCACCGTCACCAGCAAGGCCACCCACGACCTCGCCGAGATGAGCCGCGAGGCAGGCATCGCGGACGAATTCCAGGGCTGCCACCTGTCATTCGTGGATGGCTACGTCGTCAGCGGCCACGTCCCCGTCGGCACGGTCAAGAAGCTGCTCACGGAGCGGCCCGACATTAAGGGCGTGACGCTGCCCGGCATGCCAATGGGCTCGCCGGGAATGAGCGGCACCAAGGAAGCGCCGTTCGAGATGCTGGAGATCACCAAGTCTGGCAGCGTGGGCGGCGTATACGCGCGGGAATAGGCCTGCAACGAGACGCGGAAAAGGAGCCGACAACGATGGACGGCGGAATGATGGAAGGCATGGGCGGCATGATGCTGGGCATGGGTGTGGGCTGGCTTCTGCTCGCAGTTGCGCTCGTTCTCGCGGTCGCGACCTTGGTGAAGTACCTGTTCTTCAGCGGCCGCAAATGAGCAGGCAGGCTGTTATCCTCGGCTTCGCGGCGCTCTTGGGAGTTGCCGCCCTCGCCTTGATCTGGTCGTTCGGAGCAAGCGAGGCCGCGGCAGTTGCGCGGGGACGGCAGCTCTATTCCGCGAACTGCGCCTCCTGCCACGGGGCCAGCCTCGAAGGCCAGCCTGACTGGAAGAGGCAGCTTCCCTCGGGACGCATGCCCGCTCCGCCGCACGATGCGTCCGGGCACACCTGGCACCACCCGGACGGGGTGCTGTTCCGGATCACCAAAAAGGGTCCAGCCGCCGTGGTGGGCAACGGGTACGCTAGCGACATGCCGGGATTCGAGGACATTTTGAGCGACGAGGAGATCCGCGCCGTTCTCGCCTTCATCAAGAGCACATGGCCGGAGCGGGAGCGCGCCTACCAGTCGGAGATGAGCCGCCGCGAGCAGGAGAAGACGCAGTGAAGACGATCCTGTCGGCGCTGATACTTGCCGTCGTTGTGGCCGTGGGCAACGCGCACGCGCAGGAACCGACAGTGATGCCGCTGCACGAGGAGCCGCAGCCCTTGCCCGAGCTCATCCTCGCCGACGAGGCGGGAGAGCCGCAATCTCTCGAAGATTGGCGCGGCAAGATGGTGCTGCTCAACGTCTGGGCGACCTGGTGTGCGCCCTGCCGGGCCGAAATGCCCACGCTCAACCGCCTTCAGGGGCGGCTCGGCGGCGAGGGATTCGATGTCGTCGCCCTTTCGGTGGACCGAGCGGGAGGCGGCGCAGTCCGGAAGTTCTTCGACGAGATCGGGGTCAAACTCCCCGTCTTCATCGACCAGGACGGGACTGCGATCCGCGCGTTGGGACTGTTCGGCCTGCCAGCCACGCTTCTGATCGGCCCCGACGGAAACGAGCTCGCGCGGCTCGCCGGACCCGCCGAATGGGACACCCCCGAGATGGTTTCCTTCTTCGAAGGGATCATCGTACGAGAACTCGACCAAACCGGAGAACGGAGATGAACAGAAAAACACTTCTCGCCGCGATGGCCGTCACGTCTGTCCTCGCGCTTCCCGCATTTGCCCATCATCCGGGCGCCGATCTCGACAGGCTTATGGGCAGCGAGGAGAAGTATTTCCAGGCGATCGATGCTCCCGCAGCGCCGGGATTCGATCTGGCCGACGACGAAGGCAATCCGGTCCGCCTCTCGGACTTCGCCGACAAGGTCGTTGTACTCAATTTCGTGTTCGCGAGTTGCACCGACGTCTGCCCGCTGCACTCCGACCTGATCGCCCGCGTCCAGGCGATGGTCAACGAAACGCCCATGAAGGACCTGGTGCAGTTCCTGACGGTGACGACAGACCCGAAGTCAGACACGCCCGAGGTCATGAAGGGATACGGCGAAGCGCACGGGCTCGACCCGCGCAACTGGACCTTCCTGACCACCCGCGAAGGGCAGGCGGAGGATGCGACGCGCAAGCTGTCCGAGCAATACAACGTCCGTTTCGATCCGCTCGAAGGCGGCCAGCAGATGCATGGCTTGGTGACGCACGTGATCGACCGCGGCGGGCGCTTCGCGGCCAAGTTCCACGGCCTCAGGTTCGATCCGCTGAACCTGGTCATGTACGTCAATGGGCTGACGAACAGCGTGAATCGGCCGTGATCAATTGACTTGATCCAGCACTACCGCCGGACGCCCTCCGAGGTTGTCCGGTTGGGGGAACAACACGGCAACAGCGCACGGATCGCTCATGAGCCGCCGCGCCAGCGCCGCTGGGAACAGGATTCCTGCGATTCGACGCCGCCGCCGTCGATCTCAGCGGATCAGGTCTGGTTCATTGCTTCGTGCTCGCCTCCCGGAACGCCGCCTCTCCGGCCTCCGACACCTCGGCCCACTTCTTGTCGGCTGCCGGATCCGCGGCGTAGCTGTCGTGCCAGTTCCACCATTTGTAGGCTGGGGTCTGGGGATAGCCTTCGGGCGAGTCCTCCCAGACCTCCTGCCGGCCCAGCGGCGTGATGTCGAGATAGTTCCAGGTGCCGCCCATCTGCTCGTCGCCGCGGTTGTTGATGAAGTAGGTGCGGAACACGCGGTCGCCGTCGCGGATGAACACGTTGTGGCCGTGCCACTCGTCGACACCGAAATCGGCGTCGAAGCTGTCGGTGAGGGTGAACCATGGTATCTCCCAGCCCATCCGCGCCTTCAACCGCGCAATATCCGCCTGCGGCGCACGCGAGACAAAGACGAGAGTGGTGTCACGGGCGTTCAGATGAGCGAGGTGGGCGACCTGGTCGGCCACCATGGAGCAGCCGCGGCAGGCATGGTCGGGCCAGCCGAACACTCCCGGCTCGAAGAAGGCACGGTAGACGATCAGCTGACGCCGACCGTCGAACAGGTCGAGCAGGCTCACCTTCCCGTCGGGCCCCTCGAACGCATAATTCTTCTCCACCGCCATCCACGGCATCCGCCGCCGCTCGGCGGCCAGCGCGTCACGGGCGCGGGTCTGGGCCTTTTCCTTCACGAGCAGCTGCTCGTGGGCCGCTTCCCACTCCTGCGGCGACACCACCGGTGGTGTGCGCATGGCAATCTGTCCGCTTTTCCGTTCGCTCTTGGCTGCTGAAGTCATGGCTTCCTCCTGATCTGGGCGAATTCCCGCGTCGCTGAAGCACGGCTCATTCGCTGCTCATCGCTGGTTGTTGGGCCTAAACTAGTTTGGCACCGGAAAACGACCAGTGGGAGTAACAAGTGTGACGCTATTCCCGCCGGTCAAAACAACCGCGGCGGGTGGCCGCATCAACCCACCAATCTACCGTCCACCGGGCTATGCCGAAGACGAACGGTGGAGATCGACTCGCGCCACGGCGTAGGCGTCAAGAGAGATGACTTGGTCATCCAACCGTCTTCCGGCACTTTCCATGAAATTCGGATCGGCTGCCGCCCGCTCGAACTGGTCGGCAGCAAGAAGAGCAATGCGGGCGCTGATCGGCGTATTCGAAAGCTGCACTGATTGCTTATTGGCAGTGAGATTCGAGAGCCACAGCGTCGTGCGCCCATCTTTTTCGGCCGCGATCGCAGCGATGTTGTCAGCTCCGGAAGTTCCCACGGACAGCAGGGTGGCCCCGCTGAGCTTTGAGAGGCCTGCCATGACATGGAAAGCGGGATACACCATTCGGCCATCCTGTTCGTCAAACCACGGCTGCACGAAATCGGCCTTCCTGTGGACGTGTCCGAACGGGCCGGTGAAGTCGCCGAATGCGACGGCCTCGATTCCCTCGCGCGCGCAGGCCGCGAAATAGCCGACTGTCCAAGCCGCATTGAACAGGCCGCGCTGCCGAGGATCGATGCGGCTCAGACAGACGCGACCGTTCGCTTCATTCGGCGCAGTGGACTTGCCGTAGGGGTTCTCGCGGCAGCCGAGCTGGCTGGGACCTATACGCAGGGGCAAGCGGTCGCCCATGAAAGCACGGGTAGAGCGGATCAGATGGGGGATAGCCTGAAGCGTCTCCATCACCGAAACGTCATCTGCTGCGTGCACGTTTGGACAGGTGGTGAAGGTTGCGTAGTCGAGCGCTCCGGTTGGCGGACGCTTGCGGTTTAGCTCGGTGAAGTATGCGGCCATGCCGCCGCCCAGCGCCACCCCGGGGAAAGCCCGGCGGGCGGCGGCGTAGTTTTGCTCGAAGGTGGGCATCGCCGGCCACGGTGCTCCCGGCTGCACCGACTTCATGTCCTGCGCCGGAAAGACGGAGACAGCTTCTGGATTGAGGCGAAGGCTTTGGACAGCATCCGCGAGAGGCGCCAATTCGCCGAAAGGATCGAGCGTGCCCTTGGTGATGATCTCAAGTACGACGCCAGCGCCGGTCAACTGTGCCAGGGCGGTGTAACCTTCAAGTTCATCCTGGCCGTGCCCGAACCGGAGATCGACTTGGCAGACCACCCACTGCGGAGCCAATGGTCGAATGAGCTCGGCGACTTCAAACGCGTGCTTCGCCTCGTCGGCAGCGACGCCGATGCCAATGCGGGGCACTCGACCGATGGCTCTGCCAATCGTCAGGTTGATGGATGGATCGGGGTTTTTGGAAGACCCGGCAGGGAGCGTTCCCAACAGCTGAAGTCGGACGGCCTGCGTGAATTTCTCGCCTTTCGGCAATCTGTAGGGCCACGGGCGACGCAGGGGACGGACATAGGTTTTGTAGGAGGCGTCGGACCAATTGCGCTGATCCTCCATCTCAAAGGCGTCACCTTCCATGGTGCATGTGGCCCAGATTCCAGGCACGATCTCGTGCGAAAGCGCGCGAATGTCGGTGAACGGACACCTAGGATCGATGGTGTCCGGAAAAAGCGAGAGTTTTTCGCGACCGTCCTCGTGCAGCACCTTTACCGGCTTGCCGGCCAAACCCTCGATCGGATGCAGCACGACGAAGCCGGTTCTGTTGGTCAATACGTCAGTTTCGGGCTCTGCCTCCACCACAAACGACAGCGCACCGTCGCTCCCGCCTGCGATCCGCGCCTGGTAGACCAGCCGACCGCACGCACCGGCGCATGTTCCACGGTAGGCGACGCTGAACGCATCCCGCTTTTCATCGACCTGGAGGTCATCGAGAACGGGCGTTTCGGTTCCCCAGTTCTCGTCGCGTACGAGAAATGAGATCCCGCGCAGAACCTCGACCCCGCCGATACGCACATAGCGTATCGCCCCATTGTCAAACTCGACCGACAAGGGTCCCGCGCGCAGTGTCCGCAACTGCGGATCGACCTGTTCGGTCCCACACAAGCGGATTGCTCGAGGTGCTGCCGTGGTCAAATCGCTCTCTCGGTCTTGGCGTCGAAAATCGAGGCCCGGTTCATGTTGATGTCGATCGGCAGTCTCTCGCCGGGACGACTGACGTCGTGCGCCTGCAGTTCCGCCATCACCGGCGCGCCGGCCAGGCGGAAGGTCGCATAGCTGCGCGAGCCGGTCGGCTGCAGCAGGTCGATCGTTGCGTCGTAGCGAAACGTGCCCTGCGCAGGTGTCGCAGCATGCGCGCGCGTCAGATGTTCTGGCCGCAGTCCAAGCAGCACCGCCTGTCCGTCAATGGCGCCATTCAGGCTCCGGCCGGGGGCGACCGGAAGCAGCGCCTCGGAGAGCCGGATGGCGGCAGCGCTGCCGTCCAACTTCAGCGTGCCCGGCAGGAAGCTCATCCGCGGCGAACCGAGAAAGCCAGCGACGAAGGTCGAGGCGGGGCGCTCGAACAGCTCGAGCGGCGCGCCCTGCTGCTCGATCATTCCGTCGCGCATCAGCACGATGCGGTCAGCCAGAGTCATCGCTTCGATCTGGTCATGGGTGACGTAGATCATCGTTGTCGCAATGTCCTGGTGAAGGCGCTTGATCTCGCCGCGCATCTCGTCGCGAAGCTGCGCGTCGAGGTTGGACAGCGGCTCGTCGAACAGGAAAATGCGCGGGCTGCGGACAATGGCGCGGCCGATGGCGACCCGCTGGCGCTGCCCGCCGGACAATTGGCGCGGAAAGCGCCCGAGCAGCGGGGTGATGCCAAGCATGCGCGCCGCCTCGGCGACGCGCGTCTCCACCTCCGATTTCGGCATTTTTCGCGCCTTTAGGCCGAAGCCAATGTTTTTCGCCACGTTCATGTGGGGATAAAGCGCATAGTCCTGGAACACCATCGCCACGTCACGGTCGCGCGGTCGGAAATCGTTGACCACTTCGCCGCCGATCTCGATCGTGCCTTCCGAACTCTCCTCCAGCCCTGCAATGGTCCTCAAGAGCGTACTCTTGCCACAGCCGGACGGGCCGACCAGCACGGTGAACTCGCCGTCGCGAATGTCCAGGTCTATGCCACGCACGGCATGGAAGGCGCCGTAGCGCTTGTGCAAGCCGGTGATCCTGACTTCGGCCATGCCGACCCTTTCTATCCGCGAACAGCGCCGAGCGTGAGCCCGCGCACGAGATGTCGTTGGGCAAGTACTCCCAGCGCGATCGACGGCACGAGGGAGACGATGGCCAGGGCTGCCGCCTCGCCATATTGCGCGCCCTGGAAACCGATGAAGGCGCGAAACACCGTTGGCAGCGTGAAAGCAGTGCGGCTGGTCAGAATCAGCGCGAAGAAGAACTCCGTCCAGCAGGCGATGAAGGCGAAGACCGCCGCCGCGACGATGCCTGGCGCGGCGAGCGGCACTGCGACGCGCCAGAACGCCTCCCACCGCGTGCAGCCGTCGACAAGGGCCGCCTCCTCCATCGATTTCGGCATGCCGCGGAAATAAGCGAACATCATCCATACCGACACCGGCAGCGTGAACACCGTATAGGCGACGATCAGGCCGATATGCGTGTCGTAGAGGCCAACGCCGCGGTAGATCAGGAACACCGGCAGCACGATGCCGATGGGCGGTAGGAAGCGCTGCGACAGCACCCAGAACGACAGATGCTGGCCGCCGGTGTTGTAGCGCGCCAGGCTGTAGGCCATCAGCGTGCCGAACAGGGCCGAGAGCACCGTTGCCGACAGCGAGATGATCAGGCTGTTGATCAGCCCGTCGAGGCCGCGATATGCGAACAGCGCGGCTTCATAGTGGACAAGGGTGGGTGCGGTTGGGAACCAGACCGGCGGCACGGTGAGATAGTCGTCGCTCGGCTTGATCGAGGTGTTGAACATCCAGTAGAGCGGCCACAACACGAAGACCAGGAAGAAGCCGAGCAGCAGGATGCGGCCGACCGGTATCGACCGGCGTTTCGGGCGACGGACAGGCGCGACGGCCGCCATCAGACCGGCTCCGTCTTCAAAAGCCGTCGCACCAGCAGCATCACCACGAGCGCGGTGAAGATCAGGAACAACCAGCTTCCGGCGGTCGCCTGCGACAGGTGGAACTGGGTGAAGCCGACGGTGTAGAGATAGTAGGAGGCGGTGTAGGTCCGCGTGCCTGGCCCGCCGCCGGTCATGATGAAAATAGTATCGAACATGCGGATTGCATCGAGCAGCCGAAAAGTCAGCGCCAGCAGCATCATTGGCGCGAGATGCGGCAGGGTTATCGCCCAGAACGCTTGCCAGGCATTGACCCCGTCGAGTTCCGCCGCCTCGTAAAGGTTCGGGGGAATGGCGGTAAGCCCGGCGAGCAGGATGACGAACATGAACGGTGTCCACTGCCAAACATCGGCGATAATCAGCGAAACATAGAGCCATGGCGATTCGGTCATCCAGCCGATCGTCACCTCCTGCCCCAGAAGTTGCGTCAAAATGTAGTTGGTCGGCCCGAAAGGCCTCTGCAGCAGCAGCGTCCAAGCCTGGCCGACGATGACCGGGCTGATGAACAGCGGCACGATCAGGATCGACATGATCACCCCGCGGCCCGGAAAGCTGCGAACCATGGTCAGCGCCACCAGAAGGCCGAGAACGAATTCGATAGCGACGCTAATCCCCGACAGCCACGCTGTCAGCAAAAGCGACCAGCGCGCGACGGGATCGAACACGACGCGCTCGAAATTCTTCAATCCGACAAAGGCGTGGCCCGGCACCTGGAAATCATAGTTGATGAAAGACACGACCAGCGAGAACAGCAGCGGATAGACCGACAGCGCCAGGATCAGCAGTACCGCTGGCGCCACCAGCAGCCATTTGAAGTGGCGGTCCGCCCATTGTGCGAAGCCCGACAGTCGTGGCGGGGCGCCAGTTGCCTTCAAGCGACTGATGGTTGCGGTATGCTGCATCAATTACATCCAAAATCTGCCTGGCGGTTGCGACGAGGTGTTGCGGACCAAGCGCCCGCAACACCGATTTTGGTCAAGGATGCCGGCCGGCGTCCTTTATGCAGGCCAAACTCAGAGGGTGACCGCCATGCCGAGCTTCTCCACCGTGTTGTCGGCAGTAGCGCCCGGCAGTTTCAGGAACTCGGTGTAGAATGCCTTCTGCGAATCCACGCCGAGCCGGTCGGTCGTCTCATTCCACTCGGCCGCCGCTGTTTCTAGCGACGCCTTCGGATCCGCACCGGCCCACACAGCTGTGCACATGCGGTCGATGCTCAGGAAATAATCCTGCGCGCCGGGCATGATCGGGTCGAGAAGGCCGACATTGGCCGAGTTGTTAAGATTGCTCAGATACTCCTTGGCGCTCGGGAACAGCGCGCCGTAAAGCTCGGATTTGAAGTGGGAGATGCGGTAGGGATCGCGCAGGGCGTAGGGCAGCATGCAGCGTGCAAGCGAGACCGGCGGCGAGCAGGCCCACTGCATGAACAGGTAGGCCGCTTCGGGGTTCGCCGAATCCGCCGACAGCGCCTTATTGTAGCCGGTCGCATGTTCAGGATTGCCGGGCACGACCGCGTAGCCGACCTTGCCGGCGATCTGCGATTGCGGGATGAAGTTGATTGCGGTGGCCGACTGCGAATAGTTCGCGGCCATGCGGCCAGACGGCGGCCAGGAGTAGATCATCGCTACCTTGCCGGTCAGGAACGCCGCCCACAGCGAGACGGCGTCGAGTTCATTGTTGCCGGGAATCGACGCCGCATTGGCTGCAATCATGTTCTGCAGCGTCTTCACGCCGGCATCCGAAACCAAGCCGGCCTTCATGTCGTCGCCGAACAGTTTTCCACCGTTGGCGCGGTACTGCTGCAGAAAGTCGAACTGGTTGCCGGGACTGCCCGCCTTGCGGAAATGGCCAGCGCCATAAACGTTCGGCGCCATCTGGTCGGTGATGAACTGGGCGATCTGGGCATATTCCTCCCAGGTCTTCGGCGGCGCCAGCTTGGCGTTGAACTTGGCCTGATAGGCCTCCACCATCTTCGGATCCTCGAAGATGTCCTTGCGGTAGTAGAGAGCGAACATGTCGCCGTCGTCGAAGAAGCCCCAGATCTTGCCCTTGTAGGTCGGCAGCGCCTTGTAGAGCGGATGATAGTCCTCGAGGTCGGCCGGGTTCATGTATTTGGCGATGTAATCGTCGAGAGGTGCGATGACGCCGCCATTGGCCAGCGACGGCGTCCAGGCTGGCGAGATGTCGAGGACGTCATAGGCGCCTGAGCCGGCAATGTGCTCGGCAACGGCCTTGGAGTACTGGTCCGGGTTCGACAGTTCGACCACGTTCGACTTCATGCCCGTAAGCTGCTCCCACATCGGTCCACTGAAATTGCGCGGGTCGAGAGCCTGCAGGCCTGCCTCGTAGGTCATGTTCAGCGTGACGCCCGAATGCGCCTTGGCCGCCTCGACGGCGCGGAAGGCGGAACCATCCGCCGGGCCTTCCATCGACGCCTTCATGGCCGCCGCCTGCGCCTGGCCGAGCGGTGAAGCGGCGTCTGCCAGTTCGAGCTTCTGCTGCGCCAGCGCCCAATCCGTCATCATGGCGAGGATCGGTCCGGACGCCGCCAGCATGCCGGTCATCTGGCCGAAGCGGGTTATGAAAGTTCGGCGGGTGGTTTCGCCGCGCATAAAGGCGTCGACCTCTGCTTCGAGGCCTGCCTGAAAGTCACGTTTTTCATGATCGTTCATAGTGCTTGGTCCTCCCATTTTCGTTTGCCTTCACTCGTCCGCGGGCGCGGCGGTCGAGCATTCCTCTCGTGAAGCCGCCGCGAAGGCGCGGCGGCGCGCCGAATGCTCCTACTCCTATGTCCCGAAGCGGGCGGCGAAACCGGCCAGCCGATTCTTCCATGCCTCGCTTGAAAGCACCTCGCGATTGACCACGCCGCGCGGCTCGCGGCCGTGCTGCACCTCGATGACCGCCTTGACGTCCGCAGCACCGTTTCCGGCAAAACACTGGTCGGTCCAGCAGAGCGCGTGCGGCGTCAGGATAATGTTTTCGAGCTTGAGGATCGGGTCGTCGGCATCCGGCGGCTCCTGCTCCAGCACGTCGAGCCCCGCGCCGGCGATGCGGCGCTCCTGCAGCACTTTCGTCAGCGCCTCCTGGTCGACGATCGGACCGCGCGCGGTGTTGATCAGGTAAGCCGTCGGCTTCATCAGGGCGAGCCGCTCGGCATTGACGATGTGGTGGGTCTGAGGCGTTAGCGGACAGCTCACCGACAGCACATCGGCGCGGCGGAACACATCCTCCAGCCCGACCAGTTCGATGCCCAGTTCGGCAGCGACCTTGCTGTCGGCGAATGGATCATGGGCGACGAATTTCATGTCGAAGGGCTTGGCCAAGCGAAAGACCTCGGCGCCTATATTGCCGATGCCGAGCGAGCCCAACGTACGCCCGACGAGACCAACGCCCATATGTTCCGAACGCTGATTGAACCCGGCAGGCCCCTTGCGGGTCAGCGCGTCCTTGGTGAGCAGCTTGCCGGTCAGTGCCAACATGAAGGTGATGACGGATACGGCGACCGGCCGCCGCACCCCATCGGGCGTGATGACCAGGGCGATGCCGGCGGCGGTGCAGGCCTCGACGTCGACGGTATCGTAGCCGACCCCGAAACGGGCAACGACGGCCAGGCGGTCGCTCTTGGGAACACTGGTCGCATCGAAGCGATGGCTGAGCAGGATCAGTGCATCGAAGTCCTCAAGCTGATCGCCGCGCAGCGGATTGTTCGGCTCCAGGAACGCCATCTCGATGCCGGGCGCATTGCGCAGCGGCTCCAGGTCGAAGTCGGGATAGGTCGGCGCGCCGTCCGGCTTGCGGAAATCACCAGAGAGCGCCACCCTGAACATTGTGTTGGCCATCGTCTCCTCCGCCTCACTCGCACCCGGCCCGGATCTTCGAGACCGCGTCGGCCATCGCATCATGCAGGACCCAGACGTCACCCGAATAACAGATGAAATCGAAGCCTTTCGCGTAAAAGTCGTGACCCTGCTGGACGGTTGGTACCAGGCGTCCAAGCGATTTGTTGTGCTTCTTGGCGGCGGCAACGATCTTGTCCATCGCCGCGGTGAAGGTGGGATGGGCCAAGTCGCCGGGAACGCCGAGTGAGACCGAAAGATCGAAATGTCCGACCCACAGACAGTCGACCCCGTCCAGTCCCGCGATGCCATCGATGTTGTTGACGCCGTCGGCGGTCTCGATCAGGCAGATGAACACCGAGCGCTGGTTGGCCGTTTCGAATTTATCTGCGACCGAGCCCGGACGGTAGCGGTCATGCGCGATCTGTAGCGCTACGCCGCGAGCGCCAGCAGGATGGTACTTCATCGAATTGATGATGTGCTGCGCCTGTTCGACCGTACTCACCATCGGCGCGATCAGGCCTTCAGCCCCCATGTCCATGGCGCGGGCGAGGAAATGATAGTCCTGCGACGGCACACGCACCATAACCGGCAGGTCGGCCGCCTCGAAATAGCGGATCGCGCTCTTCACCGTTTCCAGGCTGAAGCCCGAATGCTCCATATCGAAGAAGACGAAATCGCAGCCGGCGGATTTCAGAATGTGCCCGATTCCCGGTGTCGCGAATTCGGCGACGAGGGTGCCGAGCTTGACCCGTCGGTGCGCAGCCAACCCCTTGAGACTAGGCTCTGACATGCATTTCCTCCCCTTCGCCCAAAGAGCGCAATCCGGCTATGCTTTCTTCAAGGCGTAGCCTCGAGAACGAGGTCGCAGGTCGTCACCGACTTGGTGTCGACGAGCGGCGCGCTGTGCGTGTTGAATTCATCGAAATGCGCCGTCCGGCAGTGTTCGTCGAAGGCGGCCTCGCTGTCGTAAATCTCGTAGAGCACGACCCGGTCCGGTTCGCCGCGCGCCTCCGTCACATCAAAGCGGCGGCAGCCGACCTCGTTGCGTACCGACGCGGTCGCATTGGCGTCGACGAGCTTTCGGAAGCTGTCTCGGGCGCCCGGCTTGAGGCGGAAATCGACCCAGACGACGAAACTGGTCATCACATGGGCCTCGCGATTTCCAGATAGCGCCTCGACACATATTCCAGATGCCTGCGCATCGCCGCTTCGGACTCGTCCGGATCGCGCGCCGCGATCGCCTCGAAAATCTGGCGATGGGCCTCGTAGGCCTTGCGGTCTTCACCTTCGGCCAAAGTCGTTCGCCGCTGTTCGAGCAGCCATTCGGCCAACGCCGCATGGATAGCTGTGAAGATCCGATTGCGGGTGATCACCGCCAGCACGTAATGGAAGTCCACGTCAGTGCGTTCGAAGCGCGTGAGGTCGCCGATTGACTGCCGGTTCATCTCTAGCGCCGCCTTGAGGCTTTCAATGTCCTCTGGCGTGGCATTCACAGCGGCGTTGCGGGCAAGCCCGACCTCGAAAAACAAACGTGCGCTCTGGAAGTCTTGAACCCCGCCCGGGGCCGAAATCATGTGTCGCGCCGGCCCTGAGAGGGCGTCGATTACGAATTGGGGCGTGGGGCGGGTGACGCGGGCACGCTCGCCGGATCTCACCTCGACAAGGCCCATCTTGCTCAGATGCAGCAGCGCCTCTCGGATCGAGGGGCGCCCGACCCCGAACTGCCGCATGAGTTCCCGTTCCGACGGCAGCCGCTCGGCTTCGGCCAGCTCTCCCTTGCGGATCATCCGCTCGAGGTGTTCTGCGACCTCGTCCGAAAGCTTCCGCTGCTTGATCAGGACACCGATCACTTGGCATACCTTTGATACCAGTTAAGCACGCTATTGCCATAGCGCCCCCATGTCAAACACAACTCAAATCGACAGACGCCCGTCTTCAAGCGCAAAACAAGCGAGCGAGGCTTTGGCTCTTTTTCTACAAGCAACTTGCTCACTAGCTGAGCGATCAGCCAACGCTGTCAGTTCGTGTCAGGATCATTTCGGATCGAACGAGATTGATCGGCAGCGGACGTCGACAATTCCGGTCGGTGGCATCGCAAACCTTGCGGACTAGCCGAAACACCCCTCCACTTCGTCATCCCGGGCGGCGCAAGGAGCGAGGCGACGCGGCGCAGCCCTGGGATCCATCATGCCGTTATCTCAGCCGAAGAATGCAGCAGACCAGAACCGAACGCTACCACCCCGTGAAAAAGCTCGAACCACTCTGGATTGGACGGTCGGTTGCGGGAGAATATATGGACAGCCCTGTTCCAGCCGCCGCCGACTCGATTTGCAAATCGGCGCAAAAGCTCCCAATCTGGTCGCCGCCGCAGCAATGCTTGATACTTGTTAGACGGCGAAACAATGGGAGGAAATTCGCACATGAAAAAGACCTGTGTCCGCCTGGCGGCAACGGCAGTAATGCTCGTCTCTGCTGCCAGTTCGGCTTACGCCGACAGCCTCACCCTCTATTGCGCCGCCGACGAGGCCTGGTGCCAGCAAATCAAGACCAGCTTCGAGGAAAAGACCGGCATCACTGTCGATATGACCCGCAAGAGTTCAGGCGAGACATACGCCCAGGTGCGCGCCGAGGCCGGAAACCCAAAGGGCGACGTCTGGTGGGGCGGCACCGGCGATCCTCATCTCCAGGCCGCAGAGGAAGGACTGACCGAGGAATATATGTCCCCGATGCGCGGCGAACTGCACGACTGGGCGGTCAAGCAGGCGGAAGCCGCCAACAACAAGACGATCGGCGTTTACTCCGGTGCGCTCGGCTTCGGCTACAACAAGGATCTGTTGGCCAAGGGCAACCTGCCGGAGCCGAAATGCTGGGCCGATTTGACCAAGCCGGAATACAAGGGCCACGTCCAGATGGCCAACCCGAACTCATCGGGCACCGCCTATACAATGCTCGCGACGATGGTTCAGCTGATGGGCGAGGACAAGGGTTTTGAGTACCTGAAGGCGCTCCACGCCAACATCAACCAGTACACCAAGTCCGGCTCCGCTCCGATTAAGGCCGCGGGTCTCGGCGAAACGACTATCGGCATCGTTTTCATGCATGATGCGGTGACGCAGACGGCAGCCGGCTTCCCGATCGTCACGGTGGCGCCTTGCGAAGGCACCGGCTATGAGATCGGCTCGATGTCGCTGATCAAGGGCGCCCGCAACCCGGAAGCAGCGAAGCAGTTCTACGACTGGGCGCTGACCGCAGAGATGCAGTCGAAGGCCAAGGACGTGAAGTCGTTCCAGTTGCCGTCGAACAAGAACGCCACGGCGTCCGAACTGTCGCCTGACCTGTCGACCATCAAGCTCATCGACTACGATTTCAAGAAGTATGGATCGAGCGCCGAGCGCAAGCGCCTGCTGCAGAAGTGGGATACGGAGGTCTCGACCCTGCCGCAGTGATCATGCGCGTCCGCACTGCCACGAGCGCGCTTCACCCGACCGTCGTCCTGTGGACGGCAGTCGGCTTGCTCGGCTATGCGCTGCTGCCTTGGTACGGGTTGGACAGCAATCTCTTCACCCTGTCCTGGCTGTTGGACGGCTATCCGCTTGACGATGACGTCGCGCCGGCGCTTTTCCTTGTGCTGCAAGGCGACAAACTCTGGCTCGCACCCCTCGGCCCGCTGCTTCTCGCGCCGCTCATGCTATGGGGGCGGCGCAAGTCCGACCCTTTCTTTGGCTATTTGCTGATCGCCGTCGGCGCGACCGGCGGCGCCTATTTCCTGCTTCAAGGCTTCGGCATTGGCCTGCGTGGCTTCCAGTGGCAATGGCTGAACTCGCTCTTTGGCGAGCTTGACGACCGCCAGTTTGGCATGGGCTGGGGCGCACTGCTGGTAGGCTGCGCGTTCTTGTTCCTGTTCACCCTCGGGCTTGCGGCGCGCGGCGCGGTGGCCGGCGACGAATTCGTCGCCGGCTCGATCGGCTTCGTTGTCGCCGTGGTCGCCATCTTCATCTTCATGCCGATCGGTCAAATGCTGGGGAGCGCGCTGCTCACGCAAGAGGGCGACTATTCGCTTCCCGTCTTTCTCGCGAAACTCTCCAGCGACCGGCTCTGGAGCCTCGGCTGCCTCACCAGTGGCCCGCGCTGCGGCGTCGCCTGGAATTCGCTCCTTCTCGCCGTGCTCGTCGGCGTGACGACCACCGCGCTCGGCCTTGTCTTTGCCTTGGTGGTGACCCGCACCGGCTTTCGCTACGGCGCGCTGTTGCGCGCGCTGACCGTGCTGCCGATCATCACACCACCCTTCGTCATCGGCCTCGCCATCATCCTTCTGTTCGGCCTCTCGGGCGCCATCAATCTGGGTTTCGCCGAGCTGATCGGCGTCCAACCGACGCGATGGGTCTACGGCCTGCCTGGCCTGCTCATCGCCCAGGTGCTGGCGTTCACGCCGATCGCTTTTCTGGTGATGATCGGTGTGGTCGAGGGTGTCAGCCCATCCATGGAGGAGGCCGCGCAGACCCTGCGCGCCAATCGCTGGCAGACCTTCATCACCGTCTCCCTGCCGTTGATGCGGCCGGGTCTGGCCAATGCCTTTCTGCTCGGCTTTATCGAGAGCATGGCTGATTTCGGCAATCCGCTGGTGCTCGGCGGCAATTTCGACGTGCTGTCCACCGAGATCTTTTTCGCCATCGTCGGCGCGCAATACGACCAGGCGCAGGCGGCGATCCTCGCGCTCGTGCTCCTGTTCTTCACGCTCGGGGCGTTCTACGCCCAGCGATTCTGGCTTGGGAAGAAGTCCTACACGACCGTCTCCGGCAAAGGCGACGCCGGCGTCCACCCGCATCTGCCGGCAATTTTGCGCAACGTCCTGTTCGCGGTGGCCGCGCTCTGGACGCTTTTTACCTTGCTGATTTACGCGACGATCTTCTACGGCAGCTTTGTCAAGCTGTGGGGTGTCGATTTCTCCCTGACTTTTGAACACTACGCGACGGCGTTCTCCATCGGCTGGAACGAGTTCGGCATCCACTGGCGCGGCTCGGCCTGGAGTTCGTTCTGGACGACCATGGAAATAGCCGTCATCTCCGCGCCGTTGACCGCGGCCATTGGACTCTTGACCGCCTATCTGCTGGTCCGCCAGGACTTTGCCGGCAAGGATACCTTCGAATTCGCTACGATGCTGTCCTTCGCCATTCCCGGCACTGTGATCGGCGTGTCCTATGTGATTGCGTTCAATGTGCCGCCGATCGAGCTCACCGGCACCGGCATTATCCTGGTGCTCTCCTTCATCTTCCGCAACATGCCGGTCGGGGTCCGCGCCGGTGTCGCATCGATGTCGCAGATCGACCGCAGCCTTGACGAGTCCTCCCTCACGCTGGGAGCCAACTCCTGGCAGACGTTCCGCAAGGTGGTGCTGCCGCTGCTGCGGCCGGCCATCCTTGCCGCGCTGGTCTATTCCTTCGTTCGCGCCATGACCGCCATCAGCGCCATTATCTTTCTAGTCAGCGCACAGTACGACATGTCGACCAGCTACATCGTCGGCCGCGTCGAGAATAACGAATATGGCATCGCCATCGCTTATTCCGCCGTCCTGATCGGCGTCATGCTGGCGGTGATCGGCCTGATGCAGCTTGCGGTTGGCAGCCGCATGATCGGCCGGCGCGGTCTCGACGGCGATCTGGCGCAGTCGCGCACCAATGTCAGCCAGGCGGTCGTGGCGCGTCCACAGCCGGCGATCTCGGGAGGCGGATGAATGGCCGAAATTCGCGGCAATGCCGCCTCAGTAGAATTCAGGAATGTCACCAAGATCTACGGCAAGAGCAAGGCGCCCGCCGTCAACGACATCTCGCTGTTCATCGAGGCCGGGAAGCTGGTCACCCTGCTTGGACCGTCGGGCTGCGGCAAGACGACCACCTTGCGCATGATAGCCGGACTGGAAATGGTAACGAGCGGCCAGATCCTGATCGGGGGCGCCGACGTCACCCGGCTGCCGGCCACTGATCGTGATGTCTCCATGGTGTTTCAATCCTACGCGCTTTTCCCGCACATGACCGTGACCCAGAACGTCGAATACGGCCTGGGCTTTTCCGGATTCGACAGGAAGGAGACGGCCGAGAGGGCCAGAGCCGGGCTTGAACTGGTCGGCCTCTCCAATTTCGGCGACCGCCTGCCGAGCCAGCTTTCGGGCGGACAGCAACAGCGTGTCGCGGTGGCGCGGGCGTTGGTTCTGGAGCCGCAGGTGCTGCTCTTCGACGAGCCTTTGTCGAACCTGGATGCCAAGCTCCGCCGGCGCGTGCGCGAGGAAATCCGCGAGATCCAGCAGAAACTCGGCCTGACCGTCGTCTACGTCACCCACGACCAGGAGGAAGCGCTCGCCGTCTCCGATCGCATCATCGTCATGAACAATGCGGTGATTGCCCAAGACGGCACGCCACGCGACCTCTACGAGCAGCCCGCGAATGCTTTCGTGGCCGACTTCATCGGCGAAGCCAACATGTTTCAATGCGAGGTCGTGTCGGTCGAGGGCGACAGCGCCACTGTGCATCTGGGACCTGCCGTGCTGAAGCTGCCGGCTCGCGGCCGCAAACCGGGGCCGGCCAAGCTGGCGGCGCGACCGAGCCGCCTCGAGATTGGCGAGCCGAATGCGCCAGGCGCCTTGCCTGGCACGCTTGAAAAAGTGACCTATGTCGGCAGCCACCTCGAGTTCGTAATTGCCACGCAATTCGGCGAAGTCTTCGTGGTCTCGCCGGATGTCGATACCGCGTTTCGAGCGGGGCAGCCGGTGAGCATCGGCTTTCCCGAACGCGGACCCGTGCTGATCACAGACTGAACGCCTCTTTGCAGAGCGCGTGGACCTTGTCGAACACGCCCTTGCCGCCCGCGATGACCAGTGTTCCTTCCTCGAGAACCGTTTTCGGGTCGGGCGTGACGACCGACCCGCCGGCCTCTTCGACCAGAAGCATGCCGGCGAGGCAGTCCCAAGCATTCATATGCTCCTCGACATAGGCGAGCAGCCTGCCCGAGGCGACGTAGGCAAGCATAAGCGCACCGGATGCATTGCGGAAAAACACGCCGCCCTCCTGAAGCAGGAGATCGATCAGCTTGGCGACGGTGCGCGCTTCACGACGATTGGAGAAGCCGGTTCCGACCGAGCCTTGCGTCAGGCTCTTCGTCGGGCTTGTCTTGATGGGCCGGCCGTTGAGGAAAGCGCCACCGCCGCGGCGTCCATAAAATGTCTCGCCGGTAGAGGGTTCATGGATAACGCCCACGACCGCCACACCCTCCTTGACGCAGGCGATGACGACGGTCCAGGCCGGGATGCCGCGCAGAAAGTTGGCAGTGCCGTCGATTGGATCTATCACCCATGTGTAACCCGATCCGCCGGCGAGTGCGGCGTGTTCCTCTCCGATAACACCGTCTTCAGGATATTGCGCCGCAAGCTCCCGGCGGATGAACGTCTCGACATTCCGGTCGGCCTCGGAGACCAGGTCCTGATGACCCTTGCTCTCGATTGTGAGTGTCTCCAGTTGTCGGAAATATTGCAGGCCGAGTTCGCCGCCGCGCCGCGCCAGCGCAGTCGCAAACAGCATCCGATCGTTATTGTCACCATTCACGCAGTCAATTCCGTCATTGTTTCTACTTCCATTCGTTCCCCGGCTCTTTGTACTCAAGGCCCAATTCTGCAGGGAAAAGTTGAGGTTAACGCTCGGCGATAGGCTGCCATTCGTGGATGATCTTGCAACCTGGCAAGCAGAAAGCGAAGAAATGACCTTGGAATGGTTGATCCCGACTGCGCGAAACCGGCGCATTCAGCAGCTTGCAAAGCAGCAGCGTGCCAACGCCGCCATGCGAGACGAAAGCAATGTCGCCGTCGTGATGGGTCGCAAGAATGCGAAACACGGCCCGCGCGACGCGATCCTGGGCATCGAGCGCGCGCTCCCATCCGCAAACGCTCTCATGTGGATTGGCGAAGAAGGCGTCAGCAACTCGTTCGAAATCGACGGGTGGAAGGAAACCGGTCGCGGAGCGGTCGTTCTCGCCAAGGTGCTCATCCACTTGGACGGGCAAACCAAATCCCGCCGCCAGCAGGCCAGCCGCTTCAATAGCCTTGGCCTCGGAACTCGACCAGATGGACGTCAGGCCGGACAGCACCGCACAGCCCGCGAAAGCCCTCATCCGGGTGACGCCGCGGTCCGAAAGCCGCCAAGCTGGAACTGGCGTGGCGGGATCAACGGAAACTTCCGGATGAGTGATAAAGAAGGCCGTCGGCATGCCGTTGCGCTCCGATAAAATCCTTCCGACGCCTAACAGAGCTGATCAAGCGCAGGAAGTATCAACACACACCAACCACATCATTGCACGGGCACTTTTCACAGCCTCAATGGATATCAGAAACAGGAACGTCTGTATCGCGCTGCCATGAGCGGACCTCCGGCCATCAAAACCGCTACATTGTCTCCAAACTCGTCGCAGTTCATTCCGCGCACCGGTCTGCGATTGGCGTAGCGCCCGATCAAGGCGCCGAAATAGGGGGGCAAGGATTCGTAGTCGGCGAGTTCCTTGAAGCCGAGCACGACGTTGTCGAGCTTGCCCCAGCGGTCGGGCACATTGATCGCCGTGATTATACCCGCCATAGCGATGAACTTGATGGACGCGCCTCTGTCGTTGATGAGCGTGTAGAGATCGACGGCTTTGCCGTCCTGCGTGTTTCAGAATGGGGACTTGTCCACAGAGCCGATGCCGACGATCCCTCCTACCCGGGCTTGTGACAAAGTCGATCGAGCACGTCTCGAAGCGCAGTTGCGGCTTGGTCACGCTCGTCAGCAGACATCAGCTCGGGCTCAGCTTCCAGTCTGAGATGCGGCAGTTCGGTTCGAACGGCGCGACGGGCAGCGACAAGATTGGCCTTCACATCGATGACGCGATACGTGGCGACCGGATAGGCGATCCCTTTGACGTGGATGCGCCCCAGTTCGTCGCAGTCAATCGTGTCCTTCACTTGCGCAAACGTCTCATAAGAAATGAGCACGGTCCCTGGCTGCGCCTCCTGCTCAAGACGTGAGGCGAGATTCACGGCGCCGCCGATTATCGTGTAGTCCATCCGGTCCTCGCTGCCGAAGTTGCCGACAGTGCAGTAGTCGGTGTGGATGCCGATGCGGCAGCGCAGTGGTGTTTCAATTCCAATGTCGCGCCAGGCTTCGGCAAGTTCGCTCATCCGCTTCTGCATGGCGAGAGCCATCTGCACGCCGGCGAGCGCGTCCTCTTTGACGCCGCGAGTTTCCGGATCGCCGAAAAACATCAGAATCGCGTCGCCGACATACTTGTCGATCGTCGCGCCATGATCCGAAGCAATTTTCGACATTTCCGTCAGATAGTGATTGAGGAGCTGGGTGAGGTCCTCCGACTCCATCTTGTCGGTGGTCTCGGTAAAGCCGGCGATATCCGTGAAGCATATCGTCAGCTTCTTCCGCTGGCTGGCGATCCTGACGTCCTGGCGGCCGGTGAATATCGAGTTGTACACCTGGGGCGCCAGGTACTTCGCCAGCTTGCTGGAAAGCGCCTCGAGGGCCGCGGATTTCTCGGCTAGGTTCTCCTCCCGTTGCTTCAGCTCGGTGATGTCCGAGTAGACCGCGACCGTGCCGCCGCCGGTGATCCGTCGCTCGCTTATCAGGACCCACCGCCCGTCGCCTCGCCGCTGCACCCACGGTTCGCCAGGGTTGCGGTGCCGGGAGAGCCGCTCGGCGACCCACTCCTCGAACCGCCCCTCGGCATCCTTGATGTAGCCGCGCTCAGCGGATCGGCGAATGATGTGCTCGAATGTCGTGCCGGGCGTCAGTTCGATCGCAAGGTCGCTGTAGAGCAGTTCGCGGTAGCGACTATTGCTAAGGATGAGCCGGTCCTCGCCGTCGTAGAGAGCGAATCCCTCAGAGATGCTCTCGATGGCATCGATGAGCCGCTGGCGCGCTTCGGCGACCTCGCGCAGGTTCTTTTCCTCGATCTCGACTGCAGTGTCCCGGAAGAGCCTGAGCGCCTCGGCCATGCGGCCGATTTCGTCGTGGCCCGCGACAGGCAATGGCGCACGAAGATTGCCGCCGGCGATTGCGAGCATGCTTTGGCTCACCCCTCCCAGGCGGGCGAGGAGGCTGCGGTCGACATAGAGCCAAACAACCAGAATGGAACTCAAGAGGCTGAGAAAGGCGGAGCCAAGGACAACTCCGGTCCCGTAGCGCTGGACGACCGCGGCTTCGAGACCGGATGCGGTGATCTCGCGGTCTGCCGCAGCGACCAGGCGATCGACGGCAGCGGTAAGACTGCGCGACAGCTGATTGTTTTGGGCCAGAAGCTCTTCGCCCTGCGCCAGGACGGCGAACTCGTCCTGCCGCGCCTTCGGGATGCTGTTTCCGCCGTCGATCAGTGCCTTGAACTCGTTGACCCGCTGCTGGAAACGGGTTCGCAGCCTATCGTCGATCTGGTTGGAAATCGTGTCCAGAACGGCGAGTGACCGGCGCAGCGGAAACAGGATCAACGCCAGATCGCCTGGCGTCGGCGCGTCCGCCGTGTTGACCAGCGCGTCATTGACCGCCGAGATCTCCTGCTGCGCCTTCTGCTGCGGGATGTAGGCCGCTATCGACTGGACCAGGTCGGCCGTCGCCTCCGCGCCTCGATCGGATGCGAGCGGCGTGTCGGCCGTGACCGCCCGCCATTGCTGGAGTTTGGAATTCATCACGAGCATGCCGGGCGCCACAAGGCGCTGGCTTGCATTTGTCGTAGCCGACAGGCGACGTAACAGTTCCTCTTTGCGCGCCACCACGGTGAGGCGGGCGGCGACAAGGTCGTCGAGGGCGTTGAGATTGCGCCGCAGACCAAGCACCGCAGCCTCGATCTCAGCCACTACCGCCGTGCTAGGCTTGGCGCCTTTGAGAGCGGCAAGCAGTTCCTCGAGGCGCGTCATCTCTGCCGCGATCGCAGTCGAGATCTCGTAATGCTGAGCCTTGCTGGTCGAAGCAAGTGCGGCGGGCGCAGTGGCGGCGACCCGCTCGGCCTGGCGCGACAGCTGGAGGGACGCGAGCGCCGACGGCACACGCTCCTTGGTGATGCGGTCGACGACCTCCCCCACCTCGAGGAAGGCATAAAGAGCGGCTGTTGTCGCGAGCACCGCGAAGGTGCTGATACCGAAAAAAGCGAGCAACAGACGGCCGCGTATGCCGAGACGCTTAAGCATCGCGGCGACGCATTGATTCAGCTGGCGCGGCCGATAGGGTCTGCACAGATTGGCTCAAGGCGATTCGCCGGATCGGTGGTCCATTACTCCAACGGCACGTATTCGCCACCCTTCCAGACATACCATACCCAACTCTGAACAGTGAGGTCGCCCTTATTATCAAAGTCCATACGGCCCAACACAGTGTCAAATTGATTGCCGCGCAGTGATGCAATCACGGCTTGGAGTTCTAGTGAGCCTGCCTTCTCGACCGCCTGCGCCCAGGTCTGGGCGGCGCCGTAACTGTGCAGCGTCCAGGAATCGGGTTCGAAGTTCTCGGCTCGGAATCGTTCGACGACTTTGGCCGCTTCGGCATTTCGACGCGGGTCGGGGACAAAGGTGAAGAGCGTGCCCTCGGCGGCAGGGCCGGCAATCAGCCCAAATGCCTCGGTCGCTGTATCGTCACCCGAGATCAGCTGAACCGAGTAGCCCCGGTCGCGCGCCGCACGGACCATAAGCGCAGCCTCGGTATGATACCCGCCCAGATAGAGCACGGCGATATCCGCAGCCTGCAGCGCCGCGATCTCGGCCGAGTAATCGTCGTTCCCGGGAGCGTAGGCTTCGAAAATCGCTTCGGTCGTGCCGCGCTTGTTCAGCTGCTTCCTGGTTTCATCGGCGAGACCTTTTCCGTAGGTCGTGTTGTCGTGAAGGATCGCGATCTTCTTGTCGCTCCAATGATCGGCCAAGTAGTTGCCGGCCTCGAAGCCCTGCGCATCGTCGCGACTGCAGACGCGGAAAACGTTGGCGCGGCCTTGTTCGGTCAACATCGGATTGGTCGAGGACGGCGAAATCTGCAGAATTCCCGCCGCCTCGTACACCTCCGATGCCGGAATCGAGGCTCCAGAGCAGTAGTGCCCGACGACGAAGACTACACCGTCAGCCACCAGCTTTTGGGCAGCAGCCACCGCTTGCTTGGGATCGCAGAAGTCGTCGACCGTGATGAGCCGCACCGGCTCGCCGAGGACGCCGCCCGCCGTATTGATGTCGGCCACAGCCACCTCTGCGCCGCGCTTCAATTGCGTGCCAGTCCATTCGAGCTTTCCGGTCATCGGGCCTGCGACCCCGATCAGCACCTCCGCCCGCGCAGGACAGCTAAGCGCGGCGGCCGCGAGCGCGACAATAGCTACGGTGGTGATACGGTGCATGGATGCACCCCAAAGGCCGTAGCTTACGCCAATCCCGTCAGCGCCGACAGTCCTTTTCCGCGAGCGTCGCATGCGCCCCGACAACCAGAGTCGAGGAAGATACTCGCGTCCCGTCCTGTGCCTCTGCATGTGCGAGCAATCAGCGAGCAGCTGAGGGGATCGTGGAACCGCGTTCGCCGCCGCTCGTTTCTTGGTCAAACCGAGGTGGGAGTATCCAATTGTCGGCACGTTGTTGAGCAGATGACCCAGGATTCAACTGGTTGTGAAACCAAGCAGCAGCAGAAGGAGTCGGATCGATGAAGCTTTATTCTGCACCCGGGTTCACCAGCCTGGCCGACCATATCGCGATGCTGGAGGCTGGAATTCAGTTCGACGTGGTCAAGGTCGATATCGAGACCAAGCAGACCGAATGGGGTGGCCGCTATATCGATATCAATCCGAAGGGCTATGTGCCCGCTCTCGTGTTCGACGAACGGTGAGGTGCTGACCGAGAATGTCGCGATCCTGGCTTGGGTCGCGGATCGCGCGCCGGAGCTCGCGCCACAGGGTCATCTGGGCCGCTATCGCCTGCTTGAGATGCTGAGCTTCATCGCGACCGAGATTCACAAGCGCTTTCCCACCTACCTAATGCTTCCTGAAGACGTCAGGGAGCCGATCGCCCAGGAAATACTGCGATGGTTCCGCTTCGCCGCAGGCCGGCTGGAGCGGGGGTATTTGTTCGGAAAGACTTTCACCGTCGCGGATCCCTATCTCCTCCAGCTGGCGCGCGGCGCGGCGGAGCTCGGATTTCAACTGCCCGAGCCGCTTCACGATTACATCGCGCGCATCGAAGAGCGGCCTGCCGTACAAGCGGCTCTGCGCCGCGAAGGACTGGCATGAACGAGCTGGTGATCCGTGCCGATGGGGTCGAGCTCGCAACGCAGAGCTTCGGCAATCCGGCCCAGCCGCCGATACTTCTCATCATGGGCGGGATGGCCTCGATGCTCTGGTGGCCGGAGGAATTCTGCCGTCGACTCGCCGCACGGGGCCGCTTCGTCATCCGCTACGACCAGCGAGACTCCGGTCTCTCGACCAAATATCCGCCCGGTCGGCCGGGCTATGGCTTTGACGATGCGGTCGAAGACGCCCTTCGCGTGCTCGACGGCTACAGGATCACGGCGGCGCACGTCGCGGGCTTCTCCCAAGGCGGAATGGTCGGCCTGGGTACGGCGCTCAAACATCCAGAGCGGGTGCTTTCACTGACGGCGATCAGCACCTCGCCGGTTGGGGTGGACCGGTCCAGCCTCCCCGAGAGCGACAAGGCGTGGTTGGAACATATGGCTGTGGACGTGTACTGGTCGGACCGGGCGGAAGCGGTTGCTTACTGTCTCGAGGACGCGCGCCTAATCGCGGGAACGACACACCCATTCGACAAAGCCGAGACCAGAGCCTTCATCGAGCGGGACTTCGACCGCTCCGGCGGTTATCTCAGCGCCACCAACCACAGCGTCCTCTTCAAGATTGGCAAGGCCTGGCAGGGAAGGCTGCACGAGATCAAGGCACCGCTGCTCGTCATTCACGGCACCGCCGATCCAGTCTTTCCGGTTGAGCACGGCGCAGTACTGGCCGAGGCGGTCGCGGGCGCGCGGCTCTTGAAGCTCAAGGGCGGCGGGCACGAGCTGAACCCCGGCGATTGGGACCGGATCGTCGAGGCGATCGCCGAACACACGGGTCCGAAGCGCGCCGTCGACCGGCGCTGACAAGACTCTGCCATGCGGCGCGAAGCGGACATCCAACGCGAACGCAGGGAAGACGGCAATGGGTCATCATAGTTGGTTGCGCCCAATGATAGCTATCGGGGAAGGAAATCGGCACATAAAGGTCCGGACCGGAGACAATCCTTCGCGTTCGGCAAGCACTCGGATGCGCGCCAGAAGGAGCCTTCAGTGGAAGGCAATCACGCTCAGGATGACGCACGCCTCCAGACTAGGTAGTCGGGCCACGTCGGGGTCAGGGCTACGAGACGGCGTCATACGGGCAGGCCTGCCTTGCGGTAGCCCTCAAGCCAGCGTTCGCGGTCTTCTTGATGAGCGATCATGCGCATCTGCGAAGCAATCATGGTCTTTGGGTCCGGCTTGGGGGCTGGACTTCGATGGAAAGCCGCGACAGCCGCTTTCGACTCCTCGATGCGACCCAGCTGTGCGTACGCTGCAGCTTCGATCAGGTGCATATAGGCCGGCACATCGTGCCTGTGCCTGAGGATCCCAATTACTGTCTCGTATTCTCCCAACATGAAGTGGCAGTCGCACAGCACCTCTGATCTGGCATCATCCGGCGCCAAAGGGTCGATCCTCTGCATTTGGGAGAAGATTTCGATCGCCTCGGATGGTCGACCCAGATGGGCGAGAACAAATCCGCGGCTGAAGAGAGCCGATGCATCATTCGGATTGCTCGCCGTTGCACGCGCGGAGTGAAGATCGGCAAGCTCATGCATGCCGCTCGTGATATAGGCGGAAGCGGCAGCCGCATTGACTTCGGTATCGCCGCCGTCGAGCGCCACTGCGCGCGCCGCATGATGGCACGCGCGTTCGATCGCAATCTCCGGTTCAAGGCCCAACGCATAGATGCCATAGGCAAAGGCGGTGGCGATCTGCGCGTGCGCGGCCGCATAGTTCGGATCGGCCTCGATCGCTTTCTCCAGATGAACCAAGGCACTTTGCAGACCATCAGTGGAGTGAAACAGAGCCCAGCGTCCCCGCAGCAAATGGTCGAAGGCTGTGAGGTTCGCCGGCGGCCTCCGGCGCGCGTGCTCGACTGCGATTCGACCAAGATGCCCCGGTATTGTACCGACGATTGCTTGCACGACCTCGTCCTGGACCTCGAAAATGGAGTCGAGCGTGCGGTCATAGCGTTCCGCCCACACGTGCGCCCCAGTCGTTGCGTCGATTAGCTGGGCCGTTATGCGTACCCAGTTCCCGGCCCTGCGCACGCTGCCTTCGACGATCCAGCGCACGCCGAGTTCGCGCCCGACGTCCTGGATCCTCGGCGACCGCCCTTTGTAGTAAAATGAGGAATTGCGCGCGATAACCAAGAGGCTCTTGAAGCGCGAGAGTTCCGTGATGATGTCTTCGGTCATGCCGTCCGCGAAGTACTCCTGCTCGGGATCACTGCTCATGTTCACAAACGGCAAGACGGCGATGGCAGGCTTCTCGGCTGTGACTCTGGGCGTCACGACCGCAACAGCCGGTGTTCCGGCGACCCGATAGATCCGAACCGGCTCGGCGATGTTCTTCAGGTTCTGCGTACCGAGATCGTCGAAGCCTACTTGGACTTTGTTCCTGATGTGGTCATGCGCGGTCCCGGAGACCAGGATGGAACCCGGTTCGGCGATGCTTTCGAGCCTCGCGGCGATGTTGACGCCGTCGCCATAGAGATCACTGCCTTCGACAATGACGTCACCCAGATTGACGCCGATGCGCAGCACGATCCGCCGCTCCTCAGGCTGATCGCTGTTTGCGGCGGCCATGCCCTCCTGGAGCTCGACCGCGCATTGCACGGCGTTAACAGCGCTGGCGAACTCCACCAGCACGCCATCGCCGGCGACCTTGAAGATGCGTCCGCGATGCTTGGCAACCAGGGGCCTCAGCACCTCCTTGCGGCGGATCTTGAGGGCAGCCAGCGTGCCGGCTTCGTCGACCTCCATCAGGCGGCTAAAACCGACTACATCCACTGCCAGAATCGCGGCCAAACGGCGTTCCATGCTTATCCCTGGAAAGGCTGACCAGACGGGCACCATATCACCTAACCGTCGTGCTGTGTGCACCGATGCGGTGGGCTCTCATTCTGTTTCGATCGCCACGTCCGCCTCAGGTCACGGCCTGCCGTCGGGCGGCCGCGAAGGGACGTAGAGAAGCGTCATATCTTCTCTTGGGACTGGTTGTCATGGATGGCGACCCGGCACCCCGGGGCGGCAGCCGATCCAGCGGGTGCTATCCGGCGACAGTCCCCCGCCAGGCACGATAATGTGAACATGCGGGTGATGCGTCAGCGCCGATCCCCAGGTGTGCAGCACGTTGGTCATGCCGATGCGTGCGCCGAGGCGCTTGGGATCGGCCGCGATCGTGGTCAGCGTCTCGGCCGATGCCCGAAACAGCAGGTCATAGACAGCCTTCTTGTTCCAATATGCGATCTGCGCGATCTCGGCAGGCAGGGTGAAAACCACGTGGAAATACTCCACGGGCAGCAGATCCGCGGCCTGCGCGGCCATCCAGTCCCGCGCCGCAAAGGACGTTCTTTGAACATTGCGCACGGTCCTGTCCGGACCGAAGGTAAGCACAGCAAAAGCCGGTACCGGTATCCGTGCGTCAGGCGCCAGGCAGTCGGAACCGGTATTCCGTCACATGATGGTAGATCTGGCCCGGCCATAGCGTGGCCTGCGGGAAATACGGCCGGTTCGGCGCATCCGGCCAGACCTGCGGCTCCAGGCAGAAGCCCGAATAGGCCTTGTAATGAACTCCTCCGAGCCCCGGCGAAGCTGGCGCCAGATACTGGCCGGTATAGAGCTGGACGCCCGGTTCCGTGGTCCACAGCTCCATCTCGACGCCGGAATTCGCGCCTTGCGCCCATGACGCCAGCTTGAGCGGCCCGCGCGTCGAGGCAAGGCAGAAATTCTGGTCGTAGGGGAGTTGCTTGCCCTCGCCCTCCATGCGCAGCGGCCGCGCCTGACGGAAATCGAACGGCGTGCCGTCGACCGGCTTCACGACGCCGGTCGGGATCAGGTCGCCATCGACCGGAAGATAGGCGCCGGCGTTCAGCATCAGCCGATGATCGAGGACATCGCCGGCGCCGCCGTCATCCAGGTTGAAATAGGAATGCTGGGTGAGATTGCACAGCGTCGGCTCCTCGCAGGTGGCGGTCAGCTCGACGCTGAGCGTGCCTGGGATCTTCAACCTGTAGGTGCAGGTCACGTCGAGCGCGCCGGGAAAGCCCATCGTGCCGTCGGGATCATGCAGCGTCAGGGTGACAAAATCCCTGCCATGCAGCGAAACCTCCCATGGCCGGTGCGAAAAACCTTGCGAGCCGCCATGCAGCGTGTGCTTGTCGAGGAAGTTGCGCTCGGTCTGGTAGCGCTGGCCGGCGATGGTGAAGCGGCCATCGCGGATACGGTTGGCATAGCGTCCGACGACGGCGCCGAAGAAGGCCGTATCCGTTTCATAGGGCTCAAAACTGTCATAGCCGAGCACCAGCGGCGCATCGTGGCCGGCCAGCCGCAGATCCTGGATGATGGCGCCAAGCCCGATGATGTTGGCGGTGAGGCCGCCGCCGCGGATGCTGAAGCGGCGGATGGCCTCGCCCGCTGGCGTCGTACCGAAAACCTCGCCGTCCTTCATCGCCATGCCCGAAACGCCAGTTGGTTGATCGATCCCCGCCCGGCCCCTCGGGCCGGTTTGGGTCCATTGGCAGTCAATTGACCCCTGCCCGATCAGAGGCCGAGGCCGCCGATGCAGACATATTTGGTGTCGAGATAATCCTCGATGCCCTGATGTCCGCCCTCCTTGCCGAGGCCCGATTCCTTGACGCCGCCGAACGGCGCCTCAGGCGTGGTGATGAGGCCTTCATTGACGCCGACCATGCCGTATTTCAGCCCTTCCATGACCCGGAAGGCGCGGCCGAGATCGCCGGAGTAGAAATAGCAGGCGAGGCCGAATTCGGTGTCGTTGGCGAGCGCGATCGCCTCCTCTTCGGTTTCGAACTTGAACACGGGCGCTACCGGGCCAAAGATCTCTTCCTTCATAAAACGCATCTTCGGCGTGGCGTCGGAAATCACCGTCGGCTGGAAGAACGAACCGCCGAGCGCATGGCGCTTGCCGCCGGCGACGATCTTGCCGCCCTTGGCGGTGGCGTCGGCGATCAGTTCCTCGACCTTCTCGACCGCCTTCTCGTCGATCAGCGGCCCCTGCTGCACGCCGTCATCGAGGCCGGAACCGACCTTCAGCCCGTCGCTGGCGGCGGCGAGCTTTTCGACGAACTTGTCGTAGACACCAGCCTGGACCAGGAAGCGGTTGGTGCAGACGCAGGTCTGGCCGGAATTGCGGTATTTGGCGGTGATCGCGCCGGCGACGGCGCGCTCGATATCGGCGTCGTCGAAGACCAGGAACGGCGCGTTGCCACCAAGTTCCATCGACACCTTCTTGACGGTGACGGACGACTTCTGGATCAGTATCTTGCCGACCTCGGTCGAGCCGGTGAAGGTGATCTTCTTGACCAGAGGGTTGGCGCAGATCTCGTCGCCGATCTCGCCGGCAGCGCCGGTCAGGATGTTGATGACGCCTTTGGGGAAGCCGACCTCCTCGGCGAGCGCCCCCCAGGCGAGGCCGGAATAAGGCGTCTGCGACGCCGGTTTGACCACCGCCGTGCAGCCGGCGGCAAGTGCTGGACCGAGCTTGCGGGCCAGCATCGAGGACGGGAAATTCCACGGCGTGATGGCGGCGATGACGCCGACCGGCTCCTTGGTCACCAGGATGCGGCGGTCCGCCCAGGGCGACGGCACGACATCGCCATAGGTGCGGCGGCCTTCTTCGGCGAACCACAATATGTAGGAGGCTGCCGAACCGATCTCGCCCTTCGATTCGAACAGCGACTTGCCCTGCTCGATGGTCAGCAGCTCGGCCAGCACATCCTGGTTGTCCATCATGGCGTCATGCAGCTTGCGCAACAGCTTCGAGCGCTCGAGCGCGGTGGTCTTGCGCCATGTCTGGAAGGCGGCGTCGGCAGCTTCGATGGCGCGGCGCGTCTCGACCTTGCCCGACTTCGGCACGGTGCCGATCTTGAGGCGGGTGGCCGGATTGTTGACGTCGACCGTCTGGCCGCTGTCGGCCTGCACCCACTCGCCGTTGATGAGATTGGCCTGGCGCATGAAATGGCTGGTTTTCTGAAGCATGGTCTAGCCTCCGTTCGGCGCACTGACGGGCCGCTATCTGGATTTCCTGGACGGGCGTGCGCACTGGCATCGATGCCGGCACGCCTGGAGCCACTGCTCTTTACCTAGGGCAAGCCCCGCAATCAATCGCAAGATGGCATATAGGGTTTGGGCCAGCACATGGCGAGGCCGTTGCGCTCCCGTTGTTGCTTGAGGGTGTGAGGAAACGACCGGACCGGCGGCTCCCGAGAACCGGAACGGAACGTAACGTTTGGGTATATGAGTACCGGAAGCACCAGGAAACCGCCCTTCGCAGGCATCAATATCGATCATACCTATCCAAACACGTGGACCACCACCGTCAGCCAAAACGCCGTGGTGACGACCGCGCAGGCGGTGGCGATGGTCATCTGGTTCGATGCCAGCGCCTGGCCGGTGTTGAACTGCGTCGCAATCAGGTAGGAATTCACCCCGGATGGCAGCGCGGCCGCCACGACCGCGACTTTCGCCGACAGCGGCGGCAGGCCAAGCAGCCAGACCAGGCAGAGCGCGACGGCCGGCATCAGCATCAGCTTCAGCGCCGACAGCGCCAGCGCCGGCCGCACATTGCCGGAGATGCCGAAACGGCACAGGCCCAGCCCCATGGCAAACAACGCGACCGGTCCGGCGATGTTGGCCAGCGCGTCGACCAGCCGGACCACCAGCGCCGGCAATGGCAGGCCGGTGATACGCCACACCCATCCGGCCAGGATGCCGATGATCAGCGGATTGGAGAGCAACTTTCGAAAGAAGCGCCGGATGATGCGCAGCGGATGCACATGCTCGTCACCGCGGCCAAAGATCTCAAACAGGATGATCGATGCCATGATCATCGTCGGCAGATGCACGGAAATCAGCAGCGACAGCACTTCGAATCCACTTGGCCCGAATGTGCCGAGGAAGAACGGGATGCCGAGCAGGACGAGGTTGGAAAAAGCCGACGACACGCCGCCGACGACCCCGGCACGCGAGTCGCGCCCGAACACCCGGGTGATGACCAGGTGGCCTGCGGCCCACGTCACTGCGGCAGCCGTAAAATAGGCTCCCCAGAACAACCAGGGCGCAGTGCCATGGAAATCGGCGTTGACCATGGTGCGGAACAGAAGCAGCGGCATCGCCACCCCGACGGCGAATTCGGCGATGGCCCCACCCGCCTCGGCCTTCAGATAGCCGGTGAGCCCGGCCAGATAGCCGAGCGCGACAAGGCCGAAGACAAAAAGGACGGTTTCGATGAGTGGGGACATTTTTCCCCTGATAGGCGAGCCGGGATTTGAGCGCAACCGCCCCGCCTTGCAAAGCGGTCCGTTCTCGCAAACAGCCGGGATAGGTGATGCCTTGTTTTTCAGCCGTCTTTGCCGTCCCTATATGTGGTCACCGGAACCTCCGGTGACCGGAAAAGGACGCCTGATGCTTCGATCTGTGCTGGCTCTATTGCTGCTCGTCATTCCCGCCGCGGCCCACGCGACCGAAGCCGGCTGGGCGCTGTTGCGCGACGGCGGACATGTCGTGCTGCTTCGCCATGCCATGGTCACCGGCACTACCGATCCGGCGAATTTCGACATCGAGAAATGCGCCACCCAGGTCAATCTCTCGGTGCGCGGCAAGCAGCAGGCACGCAAGATCGGCGCGCTTTTCGATGCCCGCGCGGCGCCGGTCGAGCGCGTGCTGTCCAGCCGCTATTGCCGCGCCCTCGACACGGCCCGCACCGCTTTCAGAGAAGAGCCCGAACCCTTCGCTCCGCTTGACCTGCTGAAAACCGACGCGAGCGAGAAAGCCGCCCAGCTCGAGGCGATCATGAACGAGATCAGCGCCTATTCCGGCTCCGACAATGTTGTCATGGTCACCCATCTGGAGAACATCATGGCGCTCACCGGCATCTCGCCGCGCGAAGGCGAAGCCGTGATCGTCGAGCCGCAAGGCGACGGCCTGCGCGTGCTCGGCCGCGTCACTTTTTGATCAGCGCTGGAGCCGGTTTAGTTTAAGCGTTCGCCAGTGGTGAAATCTAACGCTTGGTCCCTAAACGGAATACCGGTTCCGACCCCTAGCGGAAGCTCGTTCGTTCGGCCTCGGCCGAATTTACGCAGATGACCCAATGCGGACGTTTGCGACACCCATCAGAGATGTCGGCTTAGCGCCGATAGCTGACCTTGGGCGAGCGGTTTGAAGACGTTGTCATTGCCAGCCGCCTACGCCTCGTCCGCGATCCATTCGAGCGAGGCGCCATGCGGGTCGGTCCAAGCGACAGGGGAGCCGTTCACAGATAGGAGGAAGCGGCCTGGCGGCCAGCTTTTTCCGGCGCGTGTGGCGATGGACGGGAACACGCGAGGGAACTCGTTCGATACCCAATACGGAGAAAGACGCATCACCTGTTCTGCGAAGGCCTCTCTTTCTGCCGGATCGGAGACATAGTCGAGGACGGCTGTGTGAAAGACAACGAGGGTAGCGTCCTTTGGCGCTTCGCTGCAGAGCCGCACGAGGTCGCTCCCGCGCAGGTCGCCCTTCACCACCCGAGGCTTGACTGTGGCAGCGATCATTAGGGCCGCCCGCAGATTGGCAAGCCGCGCCGTCTGCTCCGGCCAGACCAGCGTCTCAAGCCATGCGACGTGCGAGGGGTTTGAAACATCGATCGGGCTCAGGTCCAATCCCGCTCGCCAGACGACATGCGGCGGGGCCGTCGGCAATGGCGTTGTCTCGCTGGCTGAGCATCGGAAGACAGGCGGTTCCGAGGCCGTGACGGGTGTGCGGAGCACCGTGCGCCCGTAGTCGTAGCTGTAGAGGTCGGGCATAAGGCAGAGCCCTGCGGAAGTCCCGACCTCCAGGAGGGCCAGCGGCTGCGGCAGGCGCGCCAGGACGGGCAGCAGTGTGGCGCACCTTCCCGGCTCGTTGGTTTGCGTCGAGCGCTCGAGCATGAGCGAGCGGACAAGCTCGGGGTGCGCCAGAAGCGCCTGGCGAAACTCGGTCCACCCTGTCGGTGTGCCGAACAGGTGGCGCACTACGGCGAGCAGAAGATTCGGTTGCCGCTTCACGTCCGGGAGGGTCGACAGGAAGCCGAGTGTCTCGCGGTCCCCTGCGACAGCACGAGCCAACTCCTCATAGAGCGGTGAGCGACTGCGAGCTTCCGTGTCGGCGAAGCGAAGATACCGGGTTGAGATCTCTGCCAAGCCCTCCTCGCCCATGTCCGCTGATCTCCGATCCCGACGTCTCGTCGCAATACACGATCCACGGATCAGATTGGAGCCAGGCGCGGGTCCCGTCGTCAAGATGGCGCGTGTTACGCTTTTGCGGTAGCCCAATTCCTCGTCACTTCCGGCTGCCCCTCGAAAGAGGCCTCGAAGGTTGGCGCGGCCAGTATGGCCTGCATGTGCAATGTCGCGCTTCCGGCATTGCGAAAGCCATGCCAGCGGCCGGCCGGCACGATGACTGATTGTCCCGTCGATACTGTTTCTCGTTCATCATCCAACCACAGCTCGGCTTGGCCTTCCAGCACGGTCAAGACTTCCTCGACGGGATGGGTGTGAGTACGTGTGCCACTTCCTGGTGCGACCCACTGTTCGAATATGCAGAGCGTGGCTGCCTCGGTGACCGCAGAAACGCGCATTCTGGTCGACACGCCGGGACGCCACTCTTCTGTCGGCTGAAGGTTATGATCGATAATCTGCATGATCCCCTCTGTTGGCAGAGTAGCACGCCGCGTCAGCCGGGTCCCCCCAGTCGGCGTGAACAGCGGAAAAACGCGGTCGACCGGCCCCGACAGCACGATGCTGTGCTGCGCTCAAGATGGTTCGTGATCCCCCTCCCCGCTCGTTTCCGCCAAACGGTGGCTGTCTGCCGCACTGAGCTCCAACCCGTAGATGCGCTTCAATTGGCCGATTGTTTCCAGGGTCGCCGCGGAAAACGGCGTCTGGCCTTCGAAGGCATGCCGCACGATGCCCTCGATGAGGTCACCCAGGCTCATGTCGCGATACTCGGCCAGGGCCTTGAGCTCCGTCACCAATCGTTTTTCGAGGCGCACTCCGGTCTGCACGCGTTCTATGGTCATAGATTTCTGTACCACGGGTACACCAGAGATGGGGTGGTTGCGGCATATCGCCGGGAGGGTCGCCAACGGCTCTTCTTGCGTTTACGGAGTGGGTAACCCATCTGCGCCCGGCGTTCAGGCCTTTTCCTGCCCGGAAAAACCGATTAGACAGCGCGCAACAACATGCGGACAGAGTCCGCCCGCCACCGAAGGAAAAGCCCTTGTCCACCACGTTCGACAAAGTCGCCAAGATCATCGCCGACACCAGTGAGATCGATATCGACACGATCACCCCCGAGAGCCACACCATCGACGATCTCGGCATCGACAGCCTCGACTTCCTCGACATCGTCTTTGCCATCGACAAGGAATTCGGCATCAAGGTGCCGCTTGAAAAGTGGACGCAGGAGGTCAATGACGGCAAGGCCTCGACCGACGATTACTTCGTCATGAAGAACCTGTGCGCCAAGATCGACGCGCTGGTCGCGGCCAAGAACGCCTGAAAATGGCTTGTTTTCCAGCCTGACCCACAACAGCCGCCCCATGAACCCTCGCCCATGAGCCGCCACGACGTCGTCATATCAGGCATCGGCCTTGTCTCTTCGCTGGGAGAAGGTCCGGATGCGCATTGGCGCAAGCTCGTCCACCCCGGCCTGGAGCCGGTGCTCGAAGCCGCGCGCTTCTCGCCCTACACCGTCCACCCGCTGCCGGAGATCGACTGGAACCTGCAGATCGCCAAGCGCGGCGACCAGCGGCAGATGGAAACCTGGCAGCGGCTTGGCACCTACGCCGCCGGCATGGCGCTGGACGACGCCGGCATCAAGGGCAATGACGATCTCTGCACGACGATGGACATGGTGGTGGCTGCCGGCGGCGGCGAGCGCGACGAGGCGGTCGACGCCGACATTCTCGCCGCTTCGGAAAGCCGTAACGACCGCGACGTGCTGCTCAACGAGAAACTGACCACCGAATTGCGGCCGACGCTGTTTCTGGCGCAGCTTTCCAACCTGCTCGCCGGCAACATCTCGATCGTCCACAAGGTGACCGGCTCGTCGCGCACCTTCATGGGCGAGGAAGGTGCCGGCGTCGCCGCCGTCGAGACAGCCGCCGCGCGCATCCGCTCCGGCCAATCGACGCATATCCTGGTCGGCGGCGCATTCCAGACCGAACATTCCGACATGCTGCTTGGCTATGAGCTGGCCGGCTACTTGCATCGCGGCCCCTGGAGACCGGTCTGGCAGAGACAGGGCCTGGACGGCGGCGGCGTGGTGACTGGATCGGGCGGTGCGTTTCTCGTCCTGGAACAGCGCGAGCACGCGATCAGCCGCGGGCGAAAGATCTATGCCGAACTCGGCCCGGTCGTATCCGGACGCGCCATACGCCGGCAGGGCGAGCTCGATGCCGAGATTGCCGCGCTGCTCAGCCAGGCGGCATTGCCGAACGGCGAGCTGCTGACGATTTCAGGCGCTTCGGGTGCCCATGCCGCGACTGCTGCCGAGAAATCGGCGCTCGACGCCAATCCGGCGATTGCCGCACGCGGTTTTTCGACGCTGACCGGCCACATGAAGGAAGCGCAGTTTCCCTTCGCCGTGGCGCTGGCTGCATTGGCTGTCGAACGCAAGGCCGCCTACCCGGCTTTTGACGCCGCCACCGAGAAGCCGTTCAACGGCATTCCCAGGACCGTGCTTGCAACGGCGATCGGCTATCACCAATTCGAGGGCATGGCGTTGGTCAACGCCGCCTAGAGGGTTTCGGGACAAAAACATGGCCAATCTGAACGACCACATGGGCAGGCCGATCGTTGCCGTCACCGGCATCGGCGTGGTGACGTCGCTGGGCGTCGGCAAGGCCGACAATTGGGCAGCGCTCACCGCGGGCACGTCCGGCATCCATCCGATCACCCGCTTTCCGGTCGACCATCTGAACACCCGCATCTCCGGCACGGTCGATTTCCTGCCGTCGAGCTCCAAGGGCGCTTCCCTTCTTACCTACGACCTCGCCGAGATCGCCGCGCAGGAAGCCGTGGCCGAAGCCGGCCTCGATTCGGGCGATTTCGGCGGGCCGCTTTTCCTCGCCTCGCCGCCGGTCGAGCTCGACTGGAGCGAGCGCTTTTCGCTGTACAATTCCGACAAGCACGACGTCGGCGCCGAACGGCTGCTTCGCGTGGCGCGCGGCTTGAAGGGGCTCGATGTTTTCGAGACCACCCAGTTCGGTTCGATCGCCGACCGGCTCGCCGACCGTTTTGGCACGCGCGGCCTGCCGATCACGCTGTCGACGGCCTGCGCCTCGGGCGCCACCTCGATCCAGCTCGGTGTCGAGGCGATCCGCCGCGGCGAATGCGACCGGGCCCTGTCGATCGGCGCCGACGGCTCGGCGACCGCCGAGGCGCTGATCCGTTTCTCGCTGCTTTCCGCACTCTCCACCCACAACGACATCCCCGAAAAGGCGTCAAAACCGTTTTCCAGGGATCGCGACGGTTTTGTCCTCGCTGAGGGTTCTGGCGCGCTTGTGCTGGAATCGCTCGAGGCGGCACTCGCCCGCGGCGCGACGATTCTCGGCATCCTGCGCGGCTGCGGCGAGAAGGCCGACGATTTCCACCGCACCCGCTCGAAGCCGGATGGCTCGCCGGCGATCGCGGCGGTTCGCGCGGCGCTGGGCGATGCCGGCTTGGGCGAGGACGAGATCGATTATGTCAACGCCCATGGCACCTCAACGCCGGAAAACGACAAGATGGAGCATTTGTCGCTGTCGACCGTGTTCGGCGAGCGGATCGGCTCGATGCCGATCTCGTCGAACAAATCGATGATCGGCCACACGCTGTCGGCCGCCGGCGCGGTCGAGGCGGCGTTTTCGCTGATGACCATGCGCGAAAGCGTCATCCCGCCGACCATCAATTACGACAATCCCGATCCAGCGATCGTGCTCGACGTGGTGCCGAACCAGAAGCGCAACGCCGAGGTCGGCACGGTGCTGTCGAACTCCTTCGGCTTCGGCGGCCAGAACACCTGCCTTGTCATGGCGCGGGAACCAGTCTAAGCGACCGTTCTTCGCCAACAGAACCGACAGGCTCCATGCGCGCATTGCAACTTATCGAGGACCGCCGCCTTGAAACGGTGGACCTGCCGCTTCCGCCGCAGCCTGCGCTGGGCGAAGTGACGCTGCGCATCAAGGCCGTGGCGCTCAATCATATCGACGTCTGGGGCTGGCGCGGCATGGCCTTCGCCAAGCGCAAGCTGCCGCTGGTCGTCGGCGCCGAAGCCTCGGGCGAGGTCGAGGCGGTCGGCCCCGGCGTCTCCAGCCTTGTGCCGGGGCAGCTTGTATCGATCTACGGCGCGCGCACCTGCGGGCTTTGCCGCGCCTGCCGCGAAGGCCGCGACAACCTCTGCGAGCATGTCTCGGGCGTTCACGGCTTCCATCTCGACGGCTTTGCGCAAGAGAAGATAAACCTGCCGGCGCGCCTGCTGGTCCCTGCCCCGCCCGGCGTGACCGACGTCGGCGCCGCCGTCGCGCCCGTCACCTTCGGCACGGTCGAGCACATGCTGTTCGACAATGCCAGGCTGCAGGCCGGCGAAACCATCCTGATCCATGCCGGCGGCTCGGGAATCGGCTCCGCCGCGATCCAGCTGGCGAAGAAAATGGGCTGCACCGTGATCACCACGGTTGGCTCGAACGACAAGATCGACAAGGCGAAGGCGCTTGGCGCCGATCACGTCATCAACTACCGCGACGACCGTTTCGAAGGCGTCGTGCGCAAGCTGACGAAGAAGAAGGGCGTCGATGTCGTCTTCGAGCATGTCGGCGCCGACACCTTTGCCGCCTCGATGCTGTGCCTGAAACGCGGCGGCCGCCTGGTGACCTGCGGCTCGACCTCGGGCGTTTCGACGCAGATCAACCTGATGCAATTGTTCCAGCAGCAGCTGAAGCTGCTCGGCTCGTTCGGCTGCCGCATGCAAAACATGGCCGACGCCATGCAGAAAATGGCGGCGGGGCTGGTTTCTCCGGTTATCGACACCGAAGTCGGCTTCGACGGCATCGACGCCGCGCTGAAGCGCATGGAAGGCCGCGACGTGTTCGGCAAGATCATCCTGCGCGTCTAGGAATGGTCGGCACCGCCTTCAAAAAACTCCGCCGGGACCTGGCGTTCCGCCACGGCAGGCGGCTGCGCCAGTTCAACTACTGGCTGCTGGCGCGCGTCGCCATGACGATGATCTGGCTGCTGCGCCGGCTGCCGGTCGACAGCGCGCTCAATTTCGCCGACCGCGCCGCCCGCCGCATTGGCCCTTGGGTGGGGCGCCATAACGTCGCCATCGCCAATCTGCGCAAGGCTTATCCGGAAAAGAGCGACAAGGAGATCCAGGCCATCGCCTCCGACATGTGGGGCAACATGGCTCGCCTTGCCGCGGAATACGTCTTTCTCGATGCCCTGTTCGACTACGATCCCGCCGCGACAAAACCGGGCCGCATCGAGGTCAAGGGGGTCGAGCACTTCGTGCAAATCGCCGGCGAGCAAAAACCGCATATCATCTTCACCGGGCATCTCGGCAATTTCGAGCTGCTTCCGGTGGCGGCAGCCACGTTCGGCATGAACATCACGGCGCTGTTTCGTCCGCCCAACAACCCCTACCTTGCCGACTACATCCTCTCGACACGCCGCTCGACCATGGGCTCGCTCCTGCCCTCCGCGACCGGCGCTTCGTTCGCGCTGGCGGCCATCCTGGAGAAAGGCGGCAATATCGGCGTGCTCGTCGACCAGAAATTCTCGAGCGGGCTCGAAACGACTTTTTTCGGCCGCCCATGCGAGAGCAACCGGGTCCTGGGCACCCTGGCGCGGCACTATGACTGCGATGTCTATCCGGCGCGCTGCGTGCGCCTGCCGGGCAACCGCTTCCGGCTCGAGATCGAGGACAAACTGACCTTGCCGCGCACCGCCGCCGGCAGTGTCGACGTCCATGGCACCACCCAGCTGCTCAACGACGTGGTCGAGCGCTGGGTGCGCGAGGATCCCGGCCAGTGGATGTGGTTCCACAAAAGATGGGAAATCAGCGGCCCGCGCGGGAAGCACAAGCGGGCGAGGAACCGCGGCGAAGCCGCCTGAGTAGAAGTGAGTGACAGCAATTATGCTATTGTTGGCAATGTTCTAATTGCGCCACCGACCCCGCCCGGTTGCCGACGCGGGTTTGTTTAGTCACCGATCGCTCGGTGGCCTGTCCTGGCAAGACCAATCAGCCAACCGAAGCGGCGCCATAGCGAAGTCCATCCACCAGCAAGCCAACCATCCGTCGTGCCTGGTCGGGGCCTCCGCCATAGCGGTCTGGTGAGCAGAGCCTGGCAATCGCGAACAATAGTTCTTTCGCATCAACGTCCGAGCGAACGTCGCCAGCTTCGGTCGCGGCATCCAGCAAGGTCTGCAGCGCGGGCCGAAGTTTCTCAAGAAAATACAGCGGCAAAGACTCATATGCCGGATCGCCGGAGGAGAAGGCCGCGGCGAGTCCACGCTTGGCAGCGATAAAGTCCACGTAACGCTGCATCCATCGGGCGAGCGCTTCGCCGGGTTCATATTCGGCGGCAATGGCAGATGCAGCATTTGCGCAGGCATCCACTTCGTTACGGAAGACCGCCACGATCAGGTCCGAACGCTGCGGAAAATGCCGATAAAGCGTACCCACGCCAACGCCGGCCTTATCGGCGATCTCTCGCACCGGAGCATCGACCCCCGAAGCCGCAAACACTGCCATTGCTGCTTCGAGCAGCGCCTTGGAGTTGCGTTGCGCGTCCGCACGCACGCGCCGATCCGTCGAGTTTACGGGCTCCAAGCCACCACCCCGCTCCTCCGATTTGTCGTCCATGATTTTTCCACTTGATAAACGGAACGATGTTCCGTATAAAACGGAATGCAGTTCCGATTGGGAAAATTAGCACAGCATGGCGCCGTTGCCTACACGTCAATGCAAAAAGAGGAGATCACCATGCGGGTCAAACCTATTGCCCTGGTCACTGCAGCCAACAAGGGCATCGGCCTCCAGATCGCCAGGGACCTGGCGACGCACGGCCTCACCGTGCTCGTAGGGTCGCGCAAGCTCGAGCATGCGGAGACGGCTGCAAAGAGCATCGGCGCGGATGCCCGCGCCGTCCAACTCGATGTCACGAACCAGGCCTCGATCGCCGCCGCGGCAAAGCGCATCCGTAACGAGTTCGGTCGCCTCGACGTCCTGGTGAACAATGCAGGCACTTCCGATGCGGGAAAGCAGGGCATCTCGCATGCGGCGCCCCTCGAGGGAAGCGCGGTGTTCGAGACCAACGTGTTCGGCGTCGTCGCCGTCACGCAGGCGATGTTGCGGCTGCTTGGTGAAGCGCCGGCGGCACGCATCGTCAGCGTCGACCCGTCCAGTCCACAGCGCGCGTTGTTCGGCCCTGTTTACAGCCCCTCGGAGACTGCCCTCGATGCGACGACGCTCGCCTTCGCCATCGAATTTGAGGATGCCGGCGCCGACGCTGCCTGCCCCGGCTTCACTTCGACGAACCTCGACAGCTTCGAGGGCACGGCCGAACGGGCCGCGTGAGTCCTTCGCCTCGCGCTCCTCGACGCTAACGGGTCCGATGGGCATGTTCCCCCAGGATCAGGCGGCGCACCCTGGCTCCGGTGCCGATCGAGCCCACGTCGTGATCTGCGATCTTGGGGCGGGTCGAAAGGGTCTATCGAGATTGATACCGGAAAGCCGCGACAAAGGCTGCAAACGCCGGCGATTGATTGCGTCGGCTGGGATAGTAAAGATGATAGCCTTGAAAGGTCGGGCACCAGTCGGCAAGGACTTCCTCGAGCCGACCACCCTCAACATGGGGTTGAACAAGATCCTTCGGTGCATAGGCCAAACCGATGCCGTCGAGGGCCGCGTCAAGCGCCGGCGCGATATTGTTCAGGGTCAGCTGGCCGTCCACACGGACGCTGAACTCGCGTCCGTTCTTCCTGAATTCCCAGGCATATAGCGCGCCTGAGCTGGGAAGCCGCAGGTTGATGCAGTTGTGGTCGGTCAAGTCCTGAGGGCTTTTCGGCGCACCCCGACGAGCGAAATAATCGGGTGAGCCGACGACGGCATAACCGACATCGGGACCAATGCGAACGGCCACCATGTCACGGGCGATTGCCTCGCCAAGTCGAACACCGGCATCGAACTGACGCTCGACGATGTTGGTGAAGCCGTTGTCGACAATGAGCTCCACATTGATGTCCGGGTAGTCTCGCAGGAACGCTGGCAGCCTGGGGCGAAAGACCAGATTGACGGCATCATCGGGGCACACGATACGGATCTGGCCCGAGGGCTGGCCGCGCAGGGCGCTGATCGCGCTGATCCCGGCGGCAATGCTTTCGAAATGCGGCTCGATGCTTTCGACGAGGCGTTCTCCGGTCGCCGTGGGCGCCACATCGCGGGTCGTGCGAGAGAGCAGACGGACGCCAAGCCGTTCCTCCATTGCCCTGATCGTATGGCTGAGGGCCGATCGGGTAACACCCAATTTGGTCGCCGCTCGCGTAAAACTTCGCTCCCGGGCGACCTCAAGGAAGGCTCGCATCTCACTGAACTCGTCACGCGGCATTGGTGAGCTCCGTTCACTACGACATGCAGATTATAGCTGCTAGTCTGACAAGGCCAGCCCGGCTACCTAGTCTTTCGACGGACAGGAGCGCACGAAATGGCTATCGAACTGACACTGGATGACACGCTGGCGGCTGAAGGGCCGGTAACGCCATGGGCCGCCGTCACCTGCCTCTCGCTTTTGACCTTTCTTCTCGTCGGCCTGGAGTTCATGCCGGTGAGCCTGTTGACTCCGATTGCGCAGGATCTGGCCATCTCGGAAGGCCAGGCCGGACAGGCGATCGCCGTGTCGGGGTTCTTTGCCGTGATCACCAGCCTGTTCGGCAACGCGCTGCTGGCCAGGTTCGACCGGAGAACGGTCGTCCTGCTCTACACGGCAGTGCTGGTCGCATCGAGTTTGGCTGTTGCCCTCGCTCCCAACTTCCTGGTGTTTCTGGCCGGACGGGCCCTGGTCGGGATCGCGATCGGCGGCTTCTGGTCGCTCTCCACGGCCATTTTGGCGCGCCTGGCCTCAGGCTCCGACCTGCCCAAGGCGATCGCCCTGCTGCAGGGCGGAACTGCATTGGCGATCGTCATCGCCGCACCGCTCGGCAGCTTCCTCGGCGAATTGATCGGGTGGCGGGGCACCTTCTTCGTCACAGTCCCGGTCGGCGTCGCGGCGCTCGTCTGGCAACTGGCCATTCTGCCGAAGATGCCGCCAATGGAGGCCGTTTCGGTATCCAGCATGTTCCGTCTGCTGCGCAATCGGACATTCACCATCGGCATGGCCGCAACTGGACTCGCTTTCATGGGAATGAATTCGCTGTCGATCTATCTGCGCCCATTCCTTGAAAGCGTCACCGGCCTCGACGTGAACGCCCTGTCGCTGGTGCTGCTGGGCCTCGGCCTAGGAGGCCTGGCGGGACTGTCCATCGCCGGCTTTGTTCTCCGGCGAAACCTCACCGCCGTGCTGATCGGGCTGCCGAGCGCGCTTGCGCTCCTCGCCCTGCTCCTGATCGCAGTGGGACCGGTGCTTTGGGCCACGGCTTCGCTTCTGGTTCTTTGGGGGCTGTTCAACACCCCGATTCCGGCGGCGTGGGGTACATGGATGGCTCAGATCATTCCCTACGATCTTGAAGCTGGAGGCGGGCTGCAGGTCGCATTGATCCAGTTCGCCATCGCCGGCGGCGCTTCCGCGGGCGGCATGCTGTTCGACACTGCCGGCTGGTGGAGCGCCTTCCTGCTCGCCGCCGCCCTGCTGGCGGGCTCAGCCCTGCTCGCCGCTGCCGCCAGCCCTCGCGCTGCTGCGGTGCAGAACCTTTGATCGCGGAGGGACAGCGCCCGGACAGCGCCCCCCTCTGTCCGGCAGGACAGACGGGGACGCGAAGGATCACTACAGAGCGCTTTTATTCTGAACCGCCGCATTCTTGGCTGGGCTGGGCATTGCTGCGCTGCCCGACTTCCTTACCGACGTGCCGATCGCGGAGGGTACATTGAGACAAGTGATGGCGGATTATCCCTCGCCAGAGGCGGGGATCTATGTGGTGCGGCCACCTGGCGGGATTGCGCCCAGAAAGGTGCGTGCGCTGATTGACATCCTCATCGAATGGTTCGGCGCCCGTTGGGTGCAATCAATGCGACCTTCGGGTGGTGATCGCGGCGCAACGGCGAGAAAGCGCAGCCAACACCGGTCCCTTCGCCATCTCGGGCCACAATCTCGATGGACTTAGAGCGGGTGGTTTTAGCCGCATTTCTGCGACGCCAGGAGAAAAGTGATCCTGATCGGTCAAAGCATTGCCTCATCGGCCGTAAGTGCATGCTCTCGCGTGCCGGAGACGATGATCTCCAGGACCTCATGCTCGTCGGTGTTTTTGATGTAGCGATCGCCGACGTTCTCGCCGCGCTTAAGCACCATCACGCGGTCGCCCACAGCGAAGATGTCAACGAGGCGGTGGGAGATGATGATCTGGGCAACGCCCTGCTTTTTCAGTTCCAGCATGGTTTCGAGCAGCCGCTCGGTCGCCATCACCGAGAGATTGGCGGTCGGCTCGTCGAGTATCACCACGCGCGGCTGAAAGGAGATAGCGCGGGCAATCGCCACCGATTGCTGGCGGCCGCCCGAAAGGCTCTCGACCTTTTGATAGACGGAGTTCACGTCGACCTTGAGCCGCTTCAGCACACTGTCGGCTTCCGCGTACATTTTCCGCCGATTGACGAAAAGGCCCCTGCGCGGCCAACGGCCAAGAAAGATATTCTGACCGACATCCATATTCCCGCAAAGAGCGAAATCCTGGTAGATCATCTCGATGCCGGCGTCGCGGCTTTCGTGCGGGCTCTTGAAGTGCACCGGCTGCCCGGCGACGAAGATCTCGCCGCCCGCGTCGCGCTGGTAGGCGCCGGTCAGGATCTTCATCAGCGTCGACTTGCCGGCCGAGTTGTCGCCGACGAGGCCCAGGATCTCGCCGGGATAGAGCACGAGGTCGACATTGCGGAGCGCTTGCACCGCACCGAAGGCTTTTTCGATGCCCCGCATTTCTACGATCGGTGCAGGCCTGGTCGCGTCACGCATGGGTCGTTTCCGCCGTCCTTGTGCGCCGCGCGAGGCGCGCCCGCAGGCGGCCGAAGATGTTGGCCTGGCGCACCCAGATGTCGATCAGCACCGCCACGATCAGGATGCCACCGATGAAGACGTTGATCCAGTGCTGCGGCATGGTAAAGCCCTGGACGTTGAGCTGCAGCAGCGCCCGGATCAGGGTGATCACCGCCGCCCCGGCGAGCGCCCCGATCACGGTGCCGTAGCCGCCGAAGATCGAACCGCCGCCGATGATCACCGAAGCGATGGCGTCGAGCTCGCGGAACTGGCCGGCCACCGGGTTGAAGCTGCGGAAGTAGGCGACGTTGATGATCCCGGCCATTGTCGCGCAGAGCGCCGCCAGCATGAGCGCGAAGAACCGCACCCGGTTGGTGTTGATCCCGGCATAAGCGGCGGCGCGAATGTTGCCGCCGGTCGCATAGACCTTCTGCCCGAACGGCATGTAGGCGAGCACGACGCCGGCAATGAGGGCGACCAACAGCATCCAGATGGTCTGGACGCTCACCACCTCGGCGATCGAGCGCAGCAGCCCGTCCGGCAGCGAGATGCGGTAGTGCAGCAGGATGTCGTTCACCTTGCGGCCAAGCAGGTTGTAGCCCTCGGGCCAGCCGGTGAGCTGCTGCCCGGCGACGAACCAGGCGGCGAGGCCGCGGGCGATGTAGAACATGCCGAGCGTGGCGATGAAGGCCGGCAGCTTGAAGCCGACGGTGACGATCGCGTTGACGAGGCCGGCGCACATGCCCGCCAGCAGGCCCATCGCCACGGCGGTCACGGGGTCGGCGCCGAGGACCTTGAGGAAATAGGCGGCTGTGCTGCCGGCGAGGGCAAGCACCGCCCCGACGGAGAGGTCGATATCGCCGGCGGCGATGACGTAGGTGAGCCCGATGGTGATCAGCGCAAGCTCGGTGTAGTTGAGCAAGATAGCGAAGCTGTTGGACAGGTTCCACCAGTAGTCCGGCCGGAGCGCGAGGCCGGTCAGCCACAGGAGCGCGGTCAGGATGATGGCGAGCGCGTCGCGCCGGGCGAGGAACTTGCCGAACCCGGTGGCCGACAACGCCATGTCGGTCGCCATCGCGCCCTTGGTCTGCACCCCCTCGATCGCGATGCCGCCGATCTCGTAGGCCGGTGGCGGCGGCCGGCCGCGGAGCCAGGCCCAGAGGCGGCCTGCCACCTGGCGGCGGATGAGATAGGGCTCGATGAGCACAGCGACGACGAGTAGCAGCCCGAGGAACACCGGCACCGCGCCGACCGGTAGCGAGAAAACGGCGTTGACCGTGATCTCCTCGTCGCCGATCTTGATGATGCGCGTGATCGGCCAGCCCTCGCGCAATACCTTGTCGAGCAGCACCACCAGAAGGGCGCCAAGGCAGGATCCGGCGACCCGGCCGCGGCCGCCGAGGATCGAGGCGCCGCCGATGATCACGGCGGCAATGACGGTCAGCTCACCGCTGACGCCGTAGAGCGGCGTCACGCCCTTGTCCTGCGCAGCTGACATCAAGCCGGCCAGCGCCGCGCAGAGCGAGGAGATCAGGAAGGCTCGGATGCGCACCCAGTTGGTCGGGATGCCGGCATAGGACGCCGCCTGCTCGTTGCCGCCGGTGGCGAAGGTCTCGTAGCCCCAGCGCGTCTTGGCAAGCACATAGGCGCCGATCACGGCGACAACGAGGAAGATCACGATCTGGTTGTTGAAGCCGAGGAGGTTGGTCTCGCCGAGGTGAAAAAAACCCGGATAGCCGGTCGCCTTGGCAGGGTAGTAGATCGCTTGGCCGTGAGTGAGCGCCAGCACGAAGCCGCGGCCGATGAAGAGGACGGTCAGCGTGGCGATGAACGCCGGCACCTTCAGGATGGTGACGAGCACGCCGTTGATCAGCCCGATAAGCGTGCCGAGCAGCAGGCAGAGGATCACCGACGTGACGACGCCGAGGTCAAGGAAGTTCGGCGCGAACAGCCTGGCGAAGACGACGGCGACTAGGCCGTAAGTTGAACCGACCGAAAGATCGAGATCCTTGTTGACGATGACGAAGGTCACTCCGACCGCGATGATGGCAACCCGCGAGGTGTCGCGGAGCAGCGAGTGAAACGCTCCTGTTGAGCCGAAGAACGCGGGATTGACGAGAGCGCCGCCGAGATAGAGCAGCAAAAGCAACGCAACGAGCCCCGCCTCCCAGCCGCCGACAATCTGGGACGGCGCACGGCCGAGCGATGTGGTCGCGGTAAGCGCCATGGTCTCTTCTGGTTGATTTCCTGCTGCCGCATTGCGGGAGAGCCTGCGCTCTCCCGCAATGATTTCAGACGTTTCGAGTGGACTCAGTTCTCGAAGCGCTTGCCGACATCCTCGACGGTCTCCTTCGTCACCAGCTGGGCGCGTGTGTCGAGGTTGGCCGCCGCGATGCCGCGGTCGATCTCCAGATAGAGCTGCATGACCGGCCAGAAGCCCTGCAAGAAGGGCTGCTGCCCGAGCGCGCCGGTCAGATCGCCGCTCTTCATCGCGTCCTGCTGGGCCGGGCCGAGGTCGAAACCGTAGGCGCAGATCTTGCCGGTCAGTCCGGTCTGAGCGACGGCCTTGGCAAGCGCCGGCGTAAACACGTTGTTGCCGGCGAACGCGCCAACGACGTCGCCGCGCGATTCAAACAGCGTCACGATGCCGTTCACCGGGTCATTCGGATTGGTGTCTATACCGGTGTTCTCCGGACCCGCGTCGACCTTGAAGGCATCAAGCTTGCCGGCATCCTTCAAGCCCTTGACGATGGCGTTGAAAGCCGAAGTGACGCGGTTGTTCACCTCGATGTTGCCCATTGCGGTCGACGACGGCAGGACGATCGAACCCTTCTCGATACCCTTGTCCGCGAGGCACTTGACGAGCGCCTCGCCGGCGATTGCGGCAGCGGAGGCGTCCTGGCCGGTGTGGCCGATGCCGCTGCGGTTGAGGAGCGTGCCGTCAAAGGAATTGGTCGTAGCGACCGGTATCCCCTTCGCCTCGGCAGCCTTGACGATGTCGTTGTAGGCGCCGACCTGGGGCGTTGTCATGATCAGCCCATCGATCGTCGGATCCTGCACGATCTGGTTCAGGATTTCGATCTCGCGGGCAGGGTCGTCAGTCGGCGATTCCGAGCCGAGCAGCAGGACCTTGGCGCCGATCAGGTTGCCGGCGACGGTCGCGCCGACGTAGACCGGATCGAAGAAGCCATTGCCGGCAGTGTGTGTCACGATAGCGAATGTGAGGTGACCATCGGCCGAATGGAAGTCCTTGGTACCGGGGGCCTCCTTTGCGGCTTCTTCGAAGCTGTAGCCGCCGACCGCCTTGTCGACGCCGCCCGATTGTGCGTAGGCGTTCGATACGCCGAGCGATAACGCCGCGGCACATGCCGCGAGCGAGAAAATACGTTTCATGATTATCCTCCCTTGCAACCAACGGTCGGAAGCCGTTCGGGCGCATTTATTCAGGATTCCGAATGCTCCCTCCCACCCCGTATATTCTGCCCAAAGTCTGCCCACGTAAATAGTGCTAGCGCGACGCGGTGTCAGACAGACGAGGAGACTTGGTGTATTGTGATCCCTACCTGGGCCGCATTTCAAAAGGGAGCGACACGGAGAGCACCAAAAAAAGTTTCACAAACGCGTAGGGAGGATACCGCGATGAATCTGCGACCAGACCCCACATTCTATCCGTCACCTAAGCTGGCTATGGAAGGGCCGCCGGAAACTCTGGCCTACACGTTGATGCTTAGCCCGGACTTCTCGCAACCCGACGGTTTGGCTGTGGTGAATGTCGATCCAAATTCGCCGGATTTCGGCAAGATCGTCCACACTGTGATCATGCCAAACAAGGGCGATGAGTTTCATCACTTCGGCTGGAATGCGTGTTCTTCGGCGCTATCACCACTGACTGGCCACGCCTTTTTGGAGCGTCGTTATCTGATCATTCCGGGCATTCGTTCGTCGCGCATCTACATAATTGATGTGAAGGGCGGGCCGACAGCCGCCAAGATTCACAAGATCATCGAACCCGCAGAAGTCTTTGCCAAGACGGGCTATTCCCGCCCGCATACGATCCACTGCGGACCCGAGGGCATCTATGTCTCGACCCTCGGCGGCGGCGGCAAGGACGGTACCGACGGTCCTCCGGGCATTTTCATCATGGATTGCCAGACCTTCGATGTCATTGGCCGCTATGAGATAGATCGTGGCGCCCAGGACAAGCACTACGATTTCTGGTGGAACCTGCCGCGCGACTACATGGTCAGTTCCGAATGGGCCCTGCCGCCGCAGTTCGAAAACGGCATCGTCCCTGAGGATCTACTGTCCAACAAGTACGGCCACCGCATGCATTTCTGGGATCTGCGTGCGCGTAAGAACATTCAGACGATCGATCTGGGCGCCAATCACCAAATGGCGCTCGAAATCCGCCCGGCGCATGATCCAGTCCAGCAATACGGCTTCTGCGGCGTTGTGGTCGATACCACCAATCTCGAAGGCTCGATCTGGACTTGGTGGCGCGACGCAGATGGCAAGTTCCAGGCCAAGAAGACGGCGGTCATCCCGCCTCAACCGGCCAATGCCGACGATCTGCCGGATCTTCTGAAGGGTTTCTCGGCGGTGCCCCCTCTGGTCACCGACATCGACCTCAGCCTCGACGACAAGTATCTCTATGTGGCTTGTTGGGGTACGGGTGAAATGCATCAATACGATGTCAGCGACCCGATGAAGCCGGTTCTGGCGGGCAAGGTCGAACTGGGTGGGATCGTCAAGAAGACCAAGCACCCCTGTGGCAAGGTCTTCGGCTATGGGCCACAGATGGTCGAGATTAGCCGCGACGGCAAGCGTGTCTATTGGACCAATTCGCTCTACTCGACCTGGGACGATCAGTTCTATCCCGGTGAGCGCGGCGGGGCGATGGTGAAGGCCGATGTTGGCGCCAATGGTGGCCTGACGCTCGACACCAACTTCTTCGTCGAGTTCCCCAAAGGCTATCGAACGCACCAGATCCGGCTTGAAGGCGGCGACTGCTCTACCGACAGTTTCTGCTACCCATCAGTCTAGGTGTTGCCCGAACTCCTTTCGACCACAGCCGGCCTCTGGTTTGCTGTGGTCGCCAGCGGGATTTACCATGGCGTAAACCCGGGTATGGGCTGGCCGCTTGCTGTTTCGGCCGCCCTGATGGAACGGCGACCCTATGCGCTGCCGGGCGCACTTCTGGCGCTGGCGTTCGGGCATCTTGTCGCCATGACGGTGGTCCTCTTGCCCTTCGCGCTGATGACCATGCTGGTTGATTGGCAAACCGAGATCCGCGTTGGCGCAGGTCTAATTGTCGTCGCGCTCGGAGTCTGGCTGCTCTTCAACCGGCGGCATCCTAGATTTCTGGCGCGCGTGCCGCCGTCGCGACTGGCGCTCTGGTCCTTTCTCGTCGCCGTCGCGCATGGCGCCGGCCTGATGCTGGTGCCGATCTACCTCGGCCTGTGCGGCGTCGTTGAAACGGATGCCGGGCACCGTGCCGCGACCGCCCTCATTGCACGAACTGCAGCGCTCTCGATCGGCGTGGCAGCGGTCCACACCGGCGCGATGATCACTGCGGGCGGCGCTTTGGCCTTCGGCGTCTATCGGTGGCTGGGATTAAGGTTTCTTTCGAAAAGCTGGTTTGATCTGGATGTGATCTGGGCGCTAAGTCTAGTTCTGGTCGGGGCGATCGGCGTGTTTTCCGCGCTCTAGTTGGTCACCACGATCCGTGTGTTGCGAAAGCCGGCTTGCCGCACCATCGAATAGAAGGCGGCGGCATTGGACGGGTGCAGTCGCACGCAGCCATGCGACGCTGGGCGCCCGAGAGATTTTACTGCGCCTGTGCCATGGATGGCATAGCCGCCGCGGTAGAACACCGAATGAGGCATCGGCGACATGTCGTATTTGCGCGAATACCACATCCGTGCCGTTCGTTGCGGCCGGTAGCTGCCGCGCGGCGTGATATAGCCTTTGCGCGCCGTGGATACGCGCCATCGGTAGACCGCCCGGCCGTATCTTACAGTCATCGTCTGCGATGACACGTCGATCCTTGCAACCAGCTTGGCTGCCCAGCCCTCGACCGAAGAACCGAACAGCATCGTTGCCAGTGCCGCTGCCATGAGAACGGTCTTTTTCATGCGATCAAACCCCTTTGATTGCCCTTGCCTGCCTGCCTTCACGCTATTTTTCATCCTTTAATCTCAAGTGAATGAGGTAACCACACACCTCTGACGAATTCACCAATCCAAAGCAGCGAATTTGAACGATCTCCCGCGATAGTTGCCGTGGCGACATGTAACCACATAACTAGGGCGCGACCCGCCAACAGGCTTGCCAAAACGCACCGTTGGCTGCTCAATTCGTCGAATGAACGAACTCCTGCTGAAAGCGGTCGATGATCGGGTCGACGACCTGGTCGCGCTGACCGCGGACCTGATCCGCTTTCCGACCATCAACCCGCCCGGCGAGGCCTATCGGCCATGCGCCGAATACGTCGGAGCGCGGCTGAAAAAGCGCGGCTTCGAAGTCGAATTCATCCGCGCCGAAGGCACGCCCGGCGACACCGACCGCTACCCGCGCGTCAACGTGGTCGCCCGCTTCGATGGCCGCTCGCCCGGCGCCTGCGTGCATTTCAACTCGCATATCGACGTGGTCGAAGCCGGCGACGGCTGGAGCCTCGATCCCTTCGCCGGCATCGTCAGGGATGGCAAGGTCCATGGCCGCGGCGCCTGCGACATGAAGGGCGGCCTGGCCTCCTCGATCATCGCCGCCGAGGCCTTCATGGAGGTTTTCCCCGACTTCCCGGGCGCCATCGAGATTTCGGGCACGGTCGACGAGGAGTCCGGCGGCTTCGGCGGCGTCGCCCATCTGGCAAAGCTCGGCTATTTCTCCAAGCCGAAGGTCGACCACGTCATCATCCCCGAGCCGTTGAACAAGGATCGCATCTGCCTTGGCCATCGCGGCGTCTGGTGGGCGGAGATCGAGACCAAGGGTGAGATCGCGCACGGCTCGATGCCGTTCCTCGGCGACAATGCGGTGCGCCATATGGGCGCCCTGCTAAGGGCTTTCGAGGACGATCTGTTCCCGGCGCTCGACCGCAAGGTGACGCGCATGCCGGTCGTGCCCGACGGGGCCAAGCGCTCGACCATGAACATCAACTCGATCCATGGCGGCCAGACCGAGGATTTCCGGCCTGGCCTGCCCTCGCCCAATGTCCCCGATTCCTGCCGGCTGACCATCGACCGCCGCTTCCTGCTCGAAGAGGATCTTGGCACGGTCAAGCGCGAGGTGACCGATATCCTCGACCGGCTGAAGCGCGAGCGCAAGAAATTCGACTACGAGATCCGCGATCTCATGGAGGTGCTGCCGCTGATGACCGAGCGCGATGCGCCGGTGGTCAAGGCGGTGGCGCGGGGCATCATGGAGGTATTCGACCGCGAGCCCGACTACGTGATCTCGCCCGGCACCTACGACCAGAAGCACATTGCCCGCATCGGCCACATCTACGACTGCATCGCCTATGGCCCGGGCATTCTCGACCTCGCCCACAGGCCCGACGAATGGGTGGGGATATCAGACATGGTCGAATCGGCCAAGGTGATGGCGATCGGGCTCAACGTGCTGCTGAGGGGCGCGGGCGCTCGGTAGCCGGTGATGGGCGGAAAAACATTCCTGCCGGCGCCGCCGGAAAGCACGAAACGCAATTTACTCCTTGGTGAAATCACGCTTCTATCCACCGGGTTTCGAGCATGTTTTTGAGCATATCGGGAGTTGCACGATGAAATTGTGGAAAACCATTCTCACCGCTGCGGCCCTGGTGCTGTCTGCCGAAACATCGGCATTTGCCGCGCGCGATCTGGTCATCGGCATCACGCTCGAACCTCCGCATCTCGATCCGACCGCAGGTGCTGCGGCGGCGATCGACGAGGTGCTTTACGCCAATGTGTTCGAGGGGCTGACCCGCATTGGCCCGAACGGCGAGGTGCTGCCGGCTCTCGCCGAAAGCTGGACCGTTTCCGACGACGGCAAGGTCTACACCTTCAAGCTGCATAGCGGTGTGAAATTCCATGACGGCACCGACTTCAATGCCGACGACGTCAAATTCTCGCTCGATCGCGCCCGTGCCGACAACTCCGTGAACGCACAAAAGGGCCTGTTCGCCGCCATCGATACGGTCGAAATGGTCGATCCGGCGACGGTCAGGATCACGCTGAAGAACCCGCAAAGTTCGTTCCTCTACAATATGGGCTGGGGCGACGCGGTCATCGTCGCGCCGGAGACAGCCGACACCAACAAGGAAACCCCTGTCGGCACCGGCCCGTTCAAGTTCCAGAACTGGGCCAAGGGCTCGTCGATCACGCTGATCAGGTCCGACGCTTACTGGGGTGCCCCGGTCTCCCTCGACAAGGCCGAGTTCCGCATCGTCACGGATGCCGCAGCCGCCGTTCCGGCGCTGCTTTCCGGCGATGTTCAGGCGTTCCCGTTCTTCGATCCCGACAGCGTCGCCCAGATCCAGGGCGACCCGCGCTTCAAGGTGGTGATCGGCGCGACCGAGGGTGAGACCATCCTTTCGATGAACAACAAGAAGCCGCCTTTCGACCGGCTGCAGGTCAGGCAGGCGATTTCGTTTGCGCTCGACCGCAAGGCGATCATCGACGGCGCCTCGGCCGGCCTTGGCGTGCCGATCGGCTCGCACATGTCGCCCGCCAACAAGGCCTATGTCGACCTCACCGGTCTCTATGCGCACAATGTCGAGAAGGCCAGGGAACTCTTGAAGGAAGCCGGCCTGGAGAACGGCTTCAAGGCGACGCTGAAACTGCCGCCACCCCCCTATGCGCGACTTGGCGGCGAGATCATCGCGTCGCAGCTTCGCGATGTCGGCATCGATCTGCAGATCGTGCCGGTGGAATGGGCGCAGTGGCTGGACCAGGTCTTCACCAAGAAGGACTACGACCTGACCATCGTTTCCCACACCGAACCCAACGACATCGATATCTATTCGCGCAAGGATTATTACTTCAACTACGACAACCCGACCTTCGACAAGATCATCGCCGATCTGAACCTCACCTCCGATGAGGCCAAGCGCATGACGCTGCTCGGCGAGGCGCAGAAGATACTGGCCGACGATGCCGTGGTCGGCTTCCTCTACGAACTGCCGAAAGTCGGCGTCTGGGACGCCAAGCTCGAGGGTTTTTGGGCAAATGCGCCGATCCAGGCCAATGATTTGACTAAGGTGAAGTGGACGGAGTGAGGGGCTGCTGGCCAAAGGGGCGAAGCTTGCAGCCGGTGGCACCCCCCTCTGTCCTGCCGGACATCTCCCCCTCAAGGGGGGAGATTGGCAGTTGCCATGCCGGTGCTAGCCCTGCAACGCTGATGATTAGCGAAAGCATCAATGAGGGCTTAATCTCCCCCCTTGAGGGGGAGATGTCCGGCAGGACAGAGGGGGGTTGGCGGGAACGCAACCTTCATCCAGTTGCCGCGCTGAACGGACCTGCGGTCCTCCCCCCATGACCGCCTATCTCCTCAAGCGTCTTGCCATCGCGCTCATCACGCTGGTCTTGGCCTCGATGGTGGTCTTCGCCGTGCTGGAGATCATTCCCGGCGACCCGGCGCGGCTGATGCTGGGCATGAATGCCAGCGCCGACCAGGTCGAGTTGCTGCGCAACCAGATGGGCCTCAACGCGCCGCTCGCCGCGCGCTATCTGCACTGGGCCGGCGGCTTGCTGAGCCTCGATTTCGGCCGTTCCTACACCTATTCGGTGCCAGTCATCGACCTGGTCCGCGAGCGCATCGTGGTCTCGCTGCCGCTGGCCCTGATCGCGCTGGCGCTGTCCACCATCATCGCCATTCCGGTCGGGCTGTTTTCCGTCGGCCGGCACGGGCGGGCCGGCGACACGATCGCGATGGGCGCCGCCCAGCTTGGTGTTGCCGTGCCGAACTTCTGGTTTGCGCTGATGCTGATCTACCTGTTTGCCGTCTGGCTGCGGCTGGTGCCGGCCGGCGGCTTTCCGGGATGGAGCGCCGGCGTCTGGCCGGCGCTGAAATCGCTGGTCCTGCCGGCGATCGCGCTCGCTCTGCCGCAAGCGGCGATCCTCGCCCGAGTCACCCGCTCGGCGCTGATCGAAGTGCTGAACGAGGACTATATCCGCACTGCCCGCGCCAAGGGTCTGCCCTATCGCGCGGTGCTGTGGCGGCACGCGCTGCGCAACGCAATGATCCCGGTGCTGACCATTCTCGGCCTGCAGTTCGCCTTCCTGCTCGCCGGCACCATCATCATCGAGAACGTCTTTTATCTCCCCGGCCTCGGCCGGCTGGTGTTCCAGGCGATCACCCAGCGCGACCTGATCGTCGTCGAAAGCGTCGTCATGCTGCTGGTCGCCGCCGTCATCGCCGTCAACCTGCTTGTCGATCTCTCCTATGCGGTCGTCGATCCGCGGCTGAGAAGCCGCCAATGACGCTGCGCTTCGACATCCCGGAGGAAAATTTTGCCGACATCCTCGTCAAGGCTTTCACCAACCGCTCGTTCCTCACCGGCTTCGTCATCACTGCACTTGTGGCGGCGGTCGCTATCGTCTCGTTCTTCTGGACGCCTTTTGACGTCACCAGGCTGATCATCGCCGACAAGACCCAGGCACCCTCGCCGGCGCACTGGTTCGGCACCGATCATTTCGGCCGCGACATTTTTTCCATGATCATGGTCGGCGCCCGCAATTCGATCGCGGTGGCGCTGGTGGCGGTCGGTATCGGCATGGGCGTTGGCGTGCCGCTCGGCGCCCTTGCCGCGGCGCGCGGCGGCGTCGTCGACGAGGCGGTGATGCGGCTGAACGATCTCGTCTTCGCCTTCCCTGCCCTGCTGTCGGCGATCATGATCACCGCCATCTTCGGCCCGGGCGCGCTCAACGCCATCGTCGCCATCGGCATTTTCAACATCCCGGTCTTCGCCCGCGTCGCCCGGGCCGGCGCGCTGGCGATCTGGCCGCGCGAATTCATCCTCGCCGCGCGTGCCGCCGGAAAAGGCAAAGCACTGATCACCATTGAACACGTGCTGCCCAACATCGTTACTTTGCTCCTGGTGCAAGGCACCATCCAGTTCGCGCTCGGCATCCTGGCCGAAGCCGGGCTTTCCTATGTCGGGCTCGGCACACAGCCGCCGATGCCGAGCTGGGGGCGGATGCTGTTCGATGCCCAGACGCGCATGGGGATGGCGCCGTGGATGGCGATCTTTCCAGGCATGGCGATCGTCGTCACCGTGCTTGGACTGAACCTGCTCGGTGACGGTATTGCCGACATCCTCGACCCAAAATCGCGGCGGCAGCGATGAGCCTGCTCGAAATCGAGAAATTGTCGCTGACGATCGGCGACACGCCGATCCTGAGGGATGTCGAGCTCGCCGTCGCGCCCGGCGAGGTGATGGGGCTGGTCGGCGAATCCGGCTCGGGCAAGTCGATCACGGCATTGACGGTGATGCGGCTTCTGCCCTGGGCGGCGCGCGCCAGCGGGCGCGTCGTCTTCGACGGCATCGACATCCTCGCTGCCAGCGAAGACCAGATGTGCGCGCTGCGCGGCGATGATATCGGCATGGTTTTCCAGGAACCGATGACGGCGCTAAATCCGGTCAAGACCATTGGCGAGCAGGTCGCCGAAGGCATCCGCTGGCACACCAGGGCAAGCCGCGCCGACGCCGAGGACCGCGCTCGAAAAATGCTCGACCGGGTCGGCTTGCCCGCAGCGCAATTTCCGCTGTCGCGCTATCCGCACGAGCTTTCCGGCGGCCAGCGCCAGCGCGTCGTCATCGCCATTGCCTGCGCGCTGAAACCAAAACTGCTGATCGCCGACGAGCCGACGACGGCGCTCGACGTCGTGCTGCAGGCGCAGATCCTCGACCTGTTGCGTGACCTGGTTTCAGAAAACCGCATGGGTCTGCTGTTGATCTCGCATGACCTCGCGGTGGTGACCGAAATGGCGGAGCGCATCACCATCCTGCGCCACGGCGAAGTGATGGAGGCCGGCGACACGGCCCGCACCCTATCCGAGCAGCTTCATCCCTACACAAGACAACTTGCGCAGGCCTCGATGCATGTGCCGGCGCGTGCCAGGACAAACGAGGTCGGCCAAGACAACCCCATGCTCCAGGCCAAACCTCTTCTTCAGGTAGAAAGCGTGACGCGGGACTATCCGGGACGGCGCAAATCGCTGCTGAAGCGCGCGGTTCCGACCCGCGCCGTCGACGATGTCTCGTTCTCGATCGATCCTGGGCAGTCTGTGGCGCTGGTCGGGCGTTCCGGTTGCGGCAAGTCCACGCTTGCCCGCATGGTCCTGGCGCTGGACGGGCCGACATCGGGAACGATCCGGTTTCGCGGCGAAGTCATCACCGACAAGAGCGAGGCGGAGCTCAAGCCGGCGCGCCGCGACATGCAGGTGGTGTTCCAGGACCCATACGGCTCCTTCGATCCGCGCCAGAAGGTGGAAAAACTGGTCGCCGAGCCACTGCATGTCCTGGACAAAAGGCCGACGAATGCAGAGCGGCGCGAGATGGTGGCAAAGGCCTTGCACGAGGTCGGCCTTGGTCCACGCGACATGGACAAATATCCGCACGAATTTTCAGGCGGCCAGCGCCAGCGCCTGTCGATCGCCCGCGCCATCATCACCCGCCCCAAGCTGGTCGTCGCCGACGAGCCGGTCTCGGCGCTCGACGTCTCGATCCGCGCCCAGATTCTCGATCTGTTCGCCGAGCTCAACCAGAAGCTCGGCGTTGCCTATCTGTTCATCACCCACGATCTGACCGTTGCCCGCGCCATTACCGACCAAGTGATGATCATGCATGCCGGCAAGATCGTCGAGCGCGGCAGGACGAGCGCGGTTCTCGACCATCCGCAGTCCGAAGCCGCCAAGGCGCTGGTCGCTGCGGCCCCGGATCTGCACCGCGCGATTGCCCGGCGGTTACAGGAACAGGGGTGAACAGCCGACCGTCGGGAGAGGCTTACTCTTCGGCCTTCACCACATCGGCCGGGCTGATGTCGAGCAAGTCGAGGGTGCGGCGCAAGAGCTGCATCTCTGTCCCGGCAAGTTGCGAATCGGCCTTGGCGATCTCGGCCATATGGCGGGCAAGCAGGCTGCGCCTCTCGACGTCGAGGTCACGGAACTGCGCGATGGCTTGCGAGCCGTTGGTCTCGTAGCCGAACTCGTTGAGATACTCGATGACGCTGTCGATGCTGGCTTCCGGAATGCCGAAGGCTTCCCGGCAGATGCGCCTGAAGGCGGCCATTTCACTCTCGTTGACCGTGCCGTCGGCCAAAATCATGCGAAACAGCATCAGCAGTTCCGCCGACAGCACCGGATCGTCCGCGACCTTGCGCACGCCGGGGTCGCCGTCGAAGATCGAGCGTATCTGGTCCAGCAACGCGAATGCCATCAGCGACCCCTTTCCGATTCGTTGCAAATAGGTAGCGCGGAATCGGCCTTGCGCAAATGGTCGGCTGCTCTTCCCTTCTCCCCTTTGTTTGGACCGGAGACATCGCGAACAGGTGTGCGAAGACATCGCGAACAGTTTGCCATCCTATCGATCAATGGCATTGAGGTCGATGGTTTCTATTTTCTGATGTCTGAACCAGGCGTCGAAGACGCCGTCGGCAGCGGTTGGGCGAAAGGCGACGGACTTTCCGGCGAAGGCCCTGCACAGGCGCACGTTGTGGCCGAGAATGGAGACGAAGCCATGCTGCTGAACGCGGCGGATGAGATCGTCCTTGGCATAGTCGAACGGCTCGACG
>NZ_FNEE01000009.1 GCF_900099905.1 Mesorhizobium muleiense
GGGGCAAGTGACGAGAAACGAGCCACAATGCGTCTGCTGCCAAATCTGCTCTCCCGTTTTGTAAAAAACGGGCGCCTGACTGTCATATTCGAGGACGGTTTCAGGCAAGCCTTCGGCAGTGGACAGGATGGGCCCGACGTGACGATCCGCCTAACCGACAAAGCGGTCGAACGCGAGATCTTCTTCAATCCGGAACTGAAGGCGGCCGAAGCCTACATGGATGGCCGCTTGGTGATCGAGAACGGTGGCAAAGCATTTGACCTCTTGTCACTTTTTTCTGTCAACCGCACTGGGATGGCAGCCCACCCCGTTCAGAAGGCGTTGCGGAAAGTCTGGCGTGCGTTGCGCCGACGCCAGCAGAACAACAAGCTCGGTCTCGCCGCAAAAAACGTTCAGCATCACTACGACATCCCGACGAAATTTTATGAGCTATGGCTCGACGAGACAATGACCTATTCGTGCGCCTATTACACGGCACCGGACAGCAGTCTGCAGCAAGCGCAGATGGACAAGCATCGCCACATTGCCGCGAAGCTCAAGCTAGAGCCAGGCATGCATGTGATGGAAATCGGCTCAGGCTGGGGCGCTCTCGCCATCTATCTCGCCAAGTATTGCGACGTGAAGGTCACGGCGATCAACGTTTCGACGGAGCAATTGGCGGCGTCTCGGCTTCGAGCGATCGAGGCCGGGGTCGCTCATCAGATCGATTTTCGCGAGGTCGACTATCGCGAGGTCAGCGGACAGTTCGACCGTGTTGTCTCGATCGGAATGATGGAGCACGTGGGCGTCGTTCATTTCGACAGCTATTTCACGACCATCAGTAGATTGTTGAAGGAGGGCGGCTTCGCCTTGGTTCATGCGATCGGACGCATGTCACCGCCTGGTACGACGGCGCCGTTCATCCGCAAGTATATCTTTCCAGGTGGGTATGTGCCGGCTTTGTCAGAGGTGTTTGCCTCGTTGGAGCGCACGGGGATCTGGTGCGCCGACTGCGAAAATTTGCGGCTGCACTATTACTGGACGATCCACGATTGGCGTCTCTGTTATGAGGCCGGGCGCGAGGAGGCAGTCGCCATGATGGGCGAACGCTTCTGCCGTATGTGGGATTTCTATCTGGCGTCGGCCGAACTCGGCTTCCTAAACGGTTCAAATTTTGTCTTCCAGATACTGATCTCGGCTCGCCGTGACGATGTCCCAATCATCCGCGATTATATTGTCGAAGAAGAGCGACGCCTACTGAGCTCGATGCAGACGAGTGCGTAGTTTCGCTATCTACACCGTGGGCCCGGTCCGCTGGTTAGATCGCCCTGCAGGACTCGGATGACATCATCCCGCCGTCAATCTTCGTCCGACGGAAGCGCCAGTGCAACCAATCGACAAGTCCGAAGATCAAAGCGGTCGGCCACGAATGACAGCTTTGCGCCTAATCTCAGCCGTTGAGGTGACCGTTGCCACTGCCTGAAAGGAGACATTGTTGCGACCATTCTGGACGTCGCGGTTGCGGCATAACCGGTGATTCCCCGCCATCCCTCAATTTCGGACGTTCGCGCGAGAACTGGAGCCGGAGTCCCAAGCGGTCAATAGGTTGGGATTCAGTTCGCCGCGCCGACCCGCTTGCGCTCCCGGGTTTCCAGCAGCTTCGTCAGCCAGTCTGGATCCATCTCCGGCACGGAGGAGAGAAGCAGTTCGGTATACGGAGCATGCGGCGGCGTCAGGATTTCGGTCTTGAGCCCCTGCTCGACGACTTTGCCTTGATGCATGACGACAACTTCGTCGGCGATTGCCCGCACCGTCGCGATGTCGTGCGTGATGAAAATATAGCTGACTCCGAATTCTTGTTGCAGCCGCATAAGGAGCTTCAGGATCTCTTCCTGTACGATCTGGTCGAGCGCCGAGGTCACCTCGTCGCAGATGATGAGCTCCGGATTAGCAGCTAGCGCCCGGGCAATGCAGATGCGCTGCTTCTGACCGCCCGAAAGTTCGCCCGGCAGACGGTCGAGGAAGTTTTCGTCCATCTCGATCATGTGCATGAGTTCGCCAACGCGGCGGTCGCACGCCGCCCCTTTGAGGCCGAGATAGAACTCGAGCGGCCGGGAGATGACTTCCTCGACGGTCTGACGCGGATTGAGCGCGTTGTCAGGCATCTGATAGATCATCTGAATGCGGCGCAGAATGTCTTTGGGCCTCTCTTTCAGAGTTCTTGGCAGACGATGCCCCGCAAATGAGATCGAGCCCGAGACCGGCGGCAGCAGGCCGGTGATGACGCGGGCGAGCGTTGATTTACCGGAACCAGATTCACCGACGACCGCTACCGTCCGTCCGCGCGGCACCTTGATCGATACATCCTGCAGAACCTTGACTTTCCCTGCGTAGGCAGCGGTGATGTTATCGATCGTGAGCAGATGGTCCGCGGCCGGCACTTCGGGTTTGGCTAGCTTTCGCACCGCCCAGAGCGTCCTCGTATAGTCTTCGGCCGGCGCCGCAAGCATCTGGCGTGTTTCGGCCTCCTCCACAGTACGGCCATGGCGCAGAACCATGATCCGGTTCGCCATCTGCGCAACCACGGCCAGATCATGCGTGACGTAGATCGCGGCAGTGTTGAATTCTTCGACAATCTTGCGGATCGAGGCGAGGACCTCGACCTGTGTGGTCACGTCGAGCGCCGTCGTCGGCTCGTCGAAGACGATCAGGTCGGGCCGGCAGGCCATAGCCATCGCCGTCATAGCCCGCTGCAACTGCCCTCCGGAGACCTGGTGAGGATAGCGGAAGCCGATGGTGTCCGGATCCGGCAGGTGAAGACGCCGATAAAGTTTCATGGCATCCCGATTCGCTGCCTCGCGACTGGCGATCCCGTGCGCCACGACCGTTTCGACGGTCTGATCGAGGAGCCGATGGGCCGGGTTGAAGGAAGCGGCCGCGCTTTGCGCGACATAGGCGATGCGCGAGCCTCGGAGCCGTCGCCGTGCGGTTTCGGCCATGGCGAGGAGGTCGATCCCGTCGAACAGGATGGATCCTTGCGTGATCCGGCAGCCTGGCTTGGCATATCCCATCGCGGCAAGCCCAATGGTGGACTTTCCGGCGCCGGACTCGCCAATGAGGCCGAGAACCTCACCGCGCTTTAGCGAGAGATCCACACCGCGAACGATCGGATGCCAGCGCTCGTCGGAAAACCCTTCGACGTGAAGGTTGCGAACGCTGAGGAGTTTCGTTCCCTTTTCGCGTTGGCCAGAATTCTTACTTTTCATCGCGCAACCCGCTCGTCGCATGCAAGAACCAGTCGACAACGAAATTCACCGAGACCGTGAGAAGGGCAATCGCGCCTGCCGGCAAGAGCGGAGTGATGTCGCCATAGGTGATAAGGGTAGCGTTTTCCCGCACCATCGAGCCCCAGTCGGCAGTCGGCGGCTGGATGCCGACGCCGAGAAAGGAGAGCGCGGCGATGGTGAGGAAAACGAAACAGAAGCGCAGGCCGAATTCCGCGATCAGCGGCGGCAGCACGTTGGGCAGGATCTCCTTGGTCAGAATCCATCTCGGCCCTTCGCCACGCAGTTGCGCGGCTTCGACATATTCCATGACGGCAACATTCAGCCCGACCGCGCGCGCCAGCCGGAATACGCGGGTCGAATCGAGCAGGGCGATGATGAGGATCAGGCTGGTGACCGACGAACCGAAGATGGATAGCAACATCAGCGCGAAGATGAGGCTCGGGATCGACATCAGCACGTCTACCGCGCGCGACAGAATCTGGTCGAGCCACCCCCGGTACATCGCGGCCAGCAAACCGAGCGTGACGCCGACCGCGAAGGACAGAAGCGTAGTCGCGAAGGCGATGCCGATCGTATTGCGCGCGCCATAGATCAGCCGGGTGAGCACGTCGCGACCGAGTTGGTCGGTCCCGACGATGAACTCTTGGCTCCAGGGCGCGAAAGCCTCGGTGAAAACCTGCGTTTCTCCGTAGGGCGCTATCCAGGGCGCTAACAGCGCGACGAAGACGTAGCCAAGGATGACCACGATGCCGAACCAGGCGCTGAATGGAGCCTTTTTGAGTGCGGTTTTTACCCGGGAGGCGCGCGTGCGCCTCTGTCTTGAGACCGCCACGACATGTTCGGTGCTGGTCATCGCGGGTGCAAAAGCCTCGGATTGGTGGCAATGGAAATGATGTCGGCGGTCAGGTTGAGCAGGATGTAGGTTGCCGCGAAGATTAGGGCGCAGGCTTGCACGACCGGAACATCCCGGGACTTCACCGCATCGACCATCAATTGGCCGATGCCGGGATAGACGAACACCACCTCGACTACGACCACGCCGACGATGAGATAAGCGAGGTTGAACGCAATCACCGTGACGATAGGCGCCCAGGCATTGGGCAGGGCGTGTCTGAGAACGATTGTCATAGGCGACATTCCCTTGAGCCGCGCCATATCGATATAGGGGCTTGCCAGCATGTTGATAATCGCCGTGCGCGTCATACGCATCATATGGGCAACAATCACCAGCGTGAGGGTGATGGACGGCAGCGCTGCGCGCCAGACGTGCTCCCAGAACGGCGTTTGGTCGCTGATGTTCGCCAGTGTCGGAAATTTGGGAACCAGATTCAGGACCCAGTTGATCGAAGCCGCGAGCCACTCGGGCAGGGATTGTGCGAATTCGGTTCCGATGAACGTGTCGCGCGAGATGATGAGGTAGGCCAGCATATAGGCGACGAAGAATTCGGGGAATGAAATCGTCGTCAGCGTCACCGTGTTCACCACACGGTCGAACCAGCTGTTGCGGTAGAGAGCGGCGAGAATGCCAAGTCCCAGCGCGAGTGGAACCGCTATAAGGGCGGTCATCACGGCAAGGAACATTGTGTTGTAGAGCCGGGGCGCAATGATCTCGGCGACTGTGCGCCGGTAGCCGGTGCGGCTTGCGAAGGAAGAGCCGAAATCCCCCTGCACGATCTGTCCGACCCAAGCGAAATAGCGCTCAACTGGCGGACGATCGATGCCGATCTCGCGCTGGAATGCGGCGACCGTCTCGGGCGTCGCGGATTGCCCGAGCATCGCCTTGGCGAAATCGCCCGGAAGCATGGCAATCGCCGAAAAGATGATGATGGTGACGATGAACAGCGTGATCAGGCCGAGACCCAGGCGCTGCAAAACCGTCCTAACGACCGGGTTCATGGGCGGTGCCTTCGAGCGTTTCCCCTGAAAAGAGCGAACCGCCCGCGCTGCCGGCGGTTCGCCTGGCGAACGTCACGCGTTGGCTACCCACCAGCGCTCGGCCATTTTCAGTCCGTCATTTTCCCAGTTCGGCGCCACCTCGCCATGCGCCAGTTTCTTGGACTTGGCGCTGACAAAATTGTTGAAGACCAGGACGATGGCGCCGCCGTCGTCATGCGTCAACTGCTGCATTTCGGCATACATCGCGGAGCGCTTGGCCTCGTCGGTCTCCGCGCGTGCCTGGATCAGCAGTTCGTTGAAGCGGGGATTTTTCCAGAACGTCTCGTTCCAGCTGGAATCGGCCGAGTAGGCCTGCGTGAACATCCAGTCGGCCGTTGCACGACCGCTCCAATAGGAGGCGCACCACGGTTTCTTGAGCCAGATATTGTCCCAATAGGCGTCCTCGGCCTCGCGCACCACATTGACATCGATGCCGCATTGGGCCGCCGTCTCGCGGATGAGGGCGGCTGCGTCCACGGCGCCGGCGAAAGCCGCGTCGGCGACGGAAAGGTCGACCTTGAGATTTTCCATACCCGCTTTTTTCAGATGGAAGCGGGCCTTTTCAGGATCGAACTTATGCTGCGGCTCCGGATTGATGGCGAACTTGATAGCCGGTGCGATCGGGTTGTCATTCCCGACGGTTGCATGGCCAAGGAAGATCTTCTGCGCGATTTCCTCGCGGTCGATCGCCCATTTCAGGGCCATGCGCACATCGGGGTTGTCGAATGGGGCAACCGTCACGTTCATAGGCAGCGTGTAGTGGCCGTAGCCGGTGACCTCAAGGATATCGATATTCGGCTTTCGCTTCAGCATACCGAGCGTTTTCAGGTCGGCGCGGCCGATATAATCCACCTCGCCGGTTGACAGCGCGGCCATACGCGCGGCGAGGTCCGTGATGGCGATAAACTCCACCTCGTCAAAATAGGGTTTGCCGTTCTTGAAGTAGTTGGGATTGCGCTTGAGCTTGGCCGAGACGCCTGGCTGAAAGTTCTCAAGCACGAAGGCACCTGTCCGGACGCCCGATTCCCAGTCCGCCTTTCCGTCCTTGGCAGGCATGACGACAAGGTGATAGTCGCTCATGATGTAGGGAAAGTCGGCATTGCCGCTTTTTAGCGTGAAAACGATCGTTTCCGGACCGTCCGCCTTGATGTTGGTCACCGATTCGAGCAGCGACTTCGCCGCCGATTTGGTGTCGGCTCCCATGTGATATTGCATAGAGGCGACCACGTCGTCCGCCGTGATGGTCTTGCCGTTGTGGAAGGTCGCACCTTTGCGCAGCTTGAAGACCCATGTCGTCGCGTTGTCCGAGGTCTCGAAGCTCTCGGCAAGGTCCGGCTGGATGCTGCCTTTCGCGTCGATCTCGGTCAGGCTGTTGGACATGGCACCCGAAAAGGCGGTTTGCGTGAAGGTATCGGGATAGCCGGCCGGATCGATCGAATCGGTCGTCGCGCCATGCGCCAAGCCGAGCTTGGCGAAGCCGCCTTGCTTGGGTGCGGCCCGCGCCACGCTCACGAAGAGCATATCTGCGGCGGCGACCGTCAGGCCTGCCGCCAGCCCTAGATGGATGAAATCACGGCGCGAAACCTTGCCGCGGCCGATCAGGTTTTGCGCCAGGCGCAGTTTATATTCAGATTCCGACACTGCTTCCTCCCATTGCGGATTTCCCGCATTCTTGTTGTTGGCATTACCGAGCAGATCTGCAGATTCAGCCGATTTGCCTCCTTTCGATTTTTCCGCGGTTTGACGCAAATCTTACGCCGTTACATAGATTTCACCAGCTTCCACCGTGACCGGGAATGTTCGGGCACGTACGCCCGGATCGACCAGGGCCGCACCGGTTTTTATGTCGAATTCCCAGCCGTGCCAGGCGCAGCGCACGATCTCGTTCTCGCGGTGATAGATGAATTGCGCTTGGTCGACCGGCGCCGTGGTTCCGCATTGCGGTCCCTCGCAAAGCGGAGCGCCGCGGTGCGGACAAACGTTCAGCAAGGCATGGAATGAATCTCCGATGCGGAAAACCCCGACTGAAAGGCTGCGGATTTTGGCGATGTAGGGAGTTCCGGTCTCGATTTCGTCGACGCGGCAAATGTATGTCTTCTCAGCCATGGTTTGCTCCCGTCACGCGGCATTCGCCGCTTGCGTGCGGGGAATGCGTTTATAGACCTCGAGCGCATTCAATCCCATGATCTTGCTTTTCCAGGCGGGCGGGATGTGCAGCGTGTTGGCATCGTCATAATCCCAATGCGGGTAGTCGGAGGCAAACATCAGCGTGTTCTCGCCGTCCATTGCTTCGAGAGTGGACCAGAGATGCTGAACGTTCGCGGGCTGCTCCAGTGGTTGCGTGGAGAAGCGGATGTTGCGCCGGCAATACTCGGAGGGCAGCATCTTCAGCCACGGCGTTTCCTTGCGCAGCGCTTTGTAGTCTGCGTCCAGACGCCATAATACCGATGGAACCCAGGCCACACCGCACTCGATGATCACGAAATACAGGTCCGGCCATTTTTCGAAAACGCCATGCGCGATCATGCTTGCCACATGCGACAAGGCCGACATGTGAAGAATAGCGTGCGTCTCCCAGAAGAAGGTCGTGGGAGCCGGTGCCACCGCGTTCCAGTTGATGCCGCCATGGCCGCCCAGGTGGATCGCGAATGGCAGCCCGACTTCGGCGCAAGCCTCGAAAATGGGATGGTAGAACGGATCACCGTAGGGTTTGACCGAGCCTTGGGAGGCCAGAACCTGCACCATACGCGGATGGTTGCCGAGGCGGCGGATCTCGGCTGCTGCGAGCTTCGGATCCTGCGGCGCGATGATGATGGAGCCCATAAAACGACTGTCTTTGGGAAGCCATTCGGCGATTTGGTAGTCGTTATAGGCGCTGACCAGTGCACTTGCGTAATAGGGATTGGCCAGCGTGGAGGCTTCGATCGGCTCGTCGCCGGTGAGGATAGCGGCCCCGACATTGTATTTGTCGAGGTGCTTTTCTTTCATGATGAGATAGTTGTCGGCCTCCGTCTCGGGCCTGACGTCCTTCCGGGAGAAGTCCTGCGGGTGAAACCACGGACGGTGCCCGTGCGGGAAGGCGCCTCTTGGACCAGTTTTCTCGCCTTCTGTGAACATGTCTTTCCAGACGCCGGAAAGATAGGGCTCGAGCACCGTCGCGCTCGACCAGTAATTGTGACAATCGCAATCGACTATGAACACCCTCTCCAACTCCTGGCTCGGCAGGCCGGCTGACCTAGCCGGCTTCTTCAACCGCAGCTTCCGCCCTGGCAATTATTTGATCAAGCTTGTGATTTGGGGTAATACAATCGGATTTTTCGATTGCGAGAGCGACATGCAGCTGGATCACATCGAGACCTTCCTCGACATCATGGAGTCACGAAATTTCAACCGTACGGCCGATCGTCTTGGCGTTACGCAGTCGACGGTCAGCAACCGCATCAGGAACCTGGAGCAGGCCATCGGTTCGGAGCTCTTCCTGAGGGGACGCGCCGGGGCCGAACCGACCGCGGCGGGGCGACGTTTCGAAGCCTATGCGCGAGCCATGCTTTCGACATGGTCTCAGGCCCGCCATGACGTTCGGGCGTTCAACCGGTTCGAGGGCACCTTGCGCGTCGCTGCGCAGGTCGGAATGACGCGATCGATATTACCGGGTTGGGTGGAAACTCTGTTCCAGGTGCTGCCAAAATCGTCAATTCACGTGGAATCCGACTATTCACCGCAAATGATTTCCGATTTGAGCTTGGGAAACCTCGATATTGCTGTGGTCTACGCGCCCCGATACCTGCCTGAAATCTCCTACGATCCTCTTATGGTCGAAGAATACGTGATGGTGTCTACGTCTGCCAGGATCCTGTCGGAGGTCAACCCGGATACTTATATCCGGCCAGGCTACACGGTCGCGCTTGAAAAAGCCCACGCCGTGGCGCTACCGGAATTGGCGATAGGCCGTCTTTCGATGGGCTCGGAAACGCTCGCCGAAGCGATGCTGCGGCGCATGGGTGGCACTTGCTATATGCGCAGTGACGACGCTCGGCGGTATACCGCCGAGCGGCCGTCTTTTGTAGTCGAGGGTGCGCCCGCGCTTCAGCAGCCGGTTCACACCGCTATTTTGGCGCGCCGCAAGCACGAGCCGATCATCCGTAGAGGGATTCGCGCGCTCCATCTGGCCGTTATGTCCATGGAAAGTTAGATCGAAATATCCGATTGTAAAGCCGACATCTGTCGCTTTTTTGAAAGTATCCGAGCTGCCATTCTGGTCGGGTCAAGCAGAGTCAAATCATGAACGCGCACGCTCCCTTTTCGACCAGCGATTTCGTTCCGGAGATGCGTCAACGGCAATGGGCGGAGAGCTCAAGACAGTTCGTGCGCTGTCGGCGCGTCATCGATGAGACGCACGACGTTAAGACATTCGTCTTTTCAGCTGCTTCTGGCCACATGTTCAGCTTCAGTGCAGGCCAGTATTTAGTCCTGCACCTGACGTTCGACGGCACCCGAGTAACGAGATCGTACTCGGTTTCGTCGCCGCCGACTCGACCGCTCGACCTGCAGATCACGGTAAAGCGGGTGAACGGCGGGCTTGTTTCCAACTGGCTTCATGACAATCTCCGGCCAGGCCACGATATTGAAATCGAAGGGCCGGTCGGACTTTTCAACTTCGACGATCTACCATGCGAGAAGCCGCTTTTCCTTTCGGGCGGCAGCGGCATCACTCCCGTTATGTCGATGCTGCGGGCGGTAACCGACCGGGCATCTGGCCATGACATCCGTTTCATTCACTGCGCTCGGACGGCTGACGACATCGCCTTCCGCTCCGAGTTGGAGGCGCTCGCCGCGCGATTCTCCAATGTCGATGTAAGCTTCATCTGCAGCCAGGAAGGTTCGGCGTGGCAGGGCCCTAGGGGTCGGATCGACGGCCCCATGCTCTTGCGGCTGGCTCCGGACCTTCACCAGCGCACGTCTTACGTTTGCGGCCCCGAGCCGTTTATGCAGACGGTTCGGGCCTGCTTCGCGGAGATCGGCATCGCACCCTCGCAGTATCACGAGGAAAGTTTCGGCGGCGCCGTGGGCAATTCCATGCCTCTGCAATCGGCTGTCGCTGGTCTTACGCGCGTCCGCTTCGTCCGGTCCGGCGTAGAGCATCTTTGTGCGCCCGGAGAGACCCTGCTCGATGCGGCGCGCAATTGCGGGCTCCACATTCCCACCGCATGCCAGCAGGGTATTTGCGGAACTTGCCGGACGGTCAAGCTCTCGGGTGAAGTCGCGATGGACGACCTTGGAGGGCTCAGCCTTGAAGAGAAGGCGGCTGGTTATGTGTTGGCCTGCTGCAGCCGGCCGCAAGGCACCGTTTGCCTCGAACTCTGAATCTCGTTGCGAATTCTGATGGAAAGCCCGGCGCTAGGGGCATGCTGGGATCCTTTATGATTAAATTATCGTGGTGCTCGCGCACGAGCCGGTTACGGCAATCGGTGCCTAGCCTCGCGCCAGGCCTGTCCGGCGACGGGCGGTCCAGCAGCTCAGGCCACGGCATCGCCGACATCCGGAACCGAGGTTCGGTTCGGTGATTAAAGGAGGGCGAACTGGTTTTACGGAGGTTTGAGGTGAACGGGCTCTTGAATGTGGGACTTTCGACGGCCGTGACGGGCACGGTCGCAAGCTTTGTGACGGCGGCGATCCTAGCCCTTCTGGCCAAAGCCGAAGGCAAATCCGCACTGCAGCCGACCAACGCCACCAGCCATTGGCTGCACGGCGGTAAGGCCGGTGCGGTCAGGAAAGCCGACCTCGCACACACTGCGGTGGGTTTCGGCACCCACCATGCCTCGGCCATGTTCTGGGCCGCTCCGTTCGAGGCTTGGCTCGCCCGAAACCCTCAGCGGTCGCCGCTCCCGATGCTGCGCGATGCCTCGGCAGTGGCCATGATTGCAGCCGTCGTGGATTATCTCGTCGTACCGAAGCGGCTCACCCCAGGCTGGGAGACCGTGCTTTCGAAGCGCTCGATTGCCGCCACGTATGTCGCGCTTGCTCTGGGCTTGGCTGCCGGCGGACTGATCGCGCAGGCGATGCGGAAGACGGATTGATCGGATTCCAAGACTGGCGAGAAACCGCCGATGCTATTCCGCTTTTCGCCTGGCAGGCAGGGCTCAACCGGCACCGGCAATCACCAGAGCCCACCGAGTCGGTCCAGATGTTCGGCGCTGGTTCGTACTCCAGCTCTGTCCCTTACCCAATGGGCCGACGAATGTGGCCAACTCACCGCTGGCGCGTTAAAGTTGATCCAGATGTTGCATGAGTTTCAAAAGGAACGTGTACAAGATCTGTTCGGGGGTCATCAGCTTGCTCGCTGAGCACCGTTATGCCCCAATGGCCCAGCACGGCCTCCTGCACCGGGTTGGGGTCGGGCATGAAGGTCCGCATTGGGTTCAGCTTAGGACCGAGCCTGCGCCGAGCTGAATGTCTGCTCACTTACATCTCAGATTAGAAGCTGCCTGACCGCTTTCGGCCCCAACTTTCGTCATCCCCTGCTTCAGCCTGACCGATCGAACTGGTCATCGGCCCAATGCAGGATTCGTCCGCACCACGATCGGAGGCAGAACACTGGTTCATTGACGCAATAGCAACCAACCGAGCACCCCAAATCCGCTGGCCCAACGACCGGTCATGGCGCGGCTGCTCGTCGCTAAGGTTCTTTCTTCCGCAGGTCTTTGACGACATCGAGAAAGGCCCGCAGTGCGGGCGGTACGGCTCGATGTCCGGGGTAGTAAACCGCAACTTCTTCCGCAGCGGGCATCCACGCGGTCAGGACCTTGCGCAGCCGGCCGCCGGACAAGGCCGCTTCGGCGGCCCAATCGGCCACGTAGGCGACGCCCAGATCCTCAATTGCGGCTTCGACCATCAGTTCCTCGTCGTCGAGGACGACGGGGCCGTTTGCCTCGATCACGAGTTCCTGGCCGGCGCGTTCGAACTCCCATCGGTAAAGCTTGCCGCTGGGCATGCGGTGGCCGATACAATGATGGCGTTGCAATTCCTCCGGGGTTTTCGGGTCGCCGAAGCGATCGAGGTAGGCGGGCGAGGCGACACAGATGAACGTCAACGCGCGTGCAAGCGGCACGGCGATCATGTCCTTGGGGACCGATCCGAGGAGGCGCACGCCGGCATCGAAGCCGCTGGACACGATGTCGATGAGCCGCCCCTCGACGACGATGTCCACGATCACGTCCGGATGGCGCTCCGCCATCTGCTGAAGAACCCCGCGAACGAGAAGCCCGGCCACCAGTCGCGGTGCGTTGATGCGGACGGTGCCCGCGACATTGCCCCTGAACCCGGCGACGCTGTCGAGCGCCTCGTCCAGCGAGGCGAGCGCCGGCTGAAGGCGGCCGAGCAACTGGAAACCGGCTTCCGTCGGCGAGACGCTGCGTGTGGTGCGGTTGAGAAGGCGCACGCCCATGCGCTCCTCGAGCGCACGCATGGCGTGGCTCAATGTGGAAGGTGCCGTGCCGATCTCGTCCGCTGCGCGGCGGAAGCTCCGGTGCGTGGCAACGGCCACGAAGGCGGTGAGATCGTTGAGGGACGAGCGGGACATTGATGGCAATTTTGCATCACCTCATGCCGATTTCAACGGCTAATGCGCGTAATGCGATTGCCTTATCTCCTGCTTGCATCAACTCGACGGCTCCGGGCGGTCCGCTCCCGTCATCAAGACAGAAAGGAAATACGAAATGCCTGCACGTGACGCCATCTATCCGGCCAAACGCCACGCGTTATACGATATCCATCGATATTCCGCGGCCATTCGCTCCGGCGATCTTCTCTTCGTCTCGGGGCAGGTCGGCAGCCGTGAGGACGGCTCGCCCGAGCCCGCATTCGAGGATCAGGTTCGGCGGGCTTTTGCCAATCTGCGCGCGGTCCTGGCCGCCGCCGGGTGCAGCTTCGACGACGTTGTCGACGTCACCACCTTCCACACCAACCCGGACCAACAGATCGAAACGGTGTTGGCGGTCCGGGCGGAGGAGATCGGCGGACCTCCCTATCCGAACTGGACGGCAGTGGGCGTCAATTGGCTTGCCGGCTTCGATTTCGAGATCAAGGTCATCGCCCGCATCCCTTCGACGCCCAGCGGCCAGCCGGCGGGCTGATCGCTCGTCCTGCAATCTACGGCAAAGCTGCCCCTGGCAGACAGCCCGCTCCCTACACGTCAGGACGCCACTTCGTCCTGACGCAGCTGGGGCGGCAACTCCCATGATCCGGCCGCGTGACGCGTTCTTTCAGCCCTTTTCGTAGCACGTGACTGCCTTTCTCTTCTGATATTGCATTATGATCGTAATATGTTATTATGATGATAATTCAACCGGCGAGAGAAGTCTGGCCCTGACGATTTGGAGCACGAAATGAATGCGAATTCCGAAAAAACCGCTGTGGTGACCGGAGCCTCCTCGGGCATTGGCCACGCCAGCGCCGAGGCGCTTGCGCGGGCAGGATTCACCGTCTTCGGGACAAGTCGCCGCCCTGTCGGCAACGGCCCGGACGGGGTGACCATGCTGGTTTGCGACGTGACCGATGACGCTTCTGTCGGCGCCCTCGTTTCGACCGTGCTGGCGCAGACCGGGCGGATCGACCTCCTGGTCAACAATGCCGGCGTCGGTCTGCTTGGCGGTGCCGAGGAATCCTCGGTCGCACAGGTGCAGGCCCTGTTCGACGTCAATCTGTTCGGCGTCATCCGCATGATCAATGCGGTGTTGCCGTCGATGCGGCAGCGCGGCGCAGGGCACATCATCAATATCGGCTCGATTCTGGGATTGGTGCCTGCGCCATACTCAGCCCATTACTCTGCGGTCAAGCACGCGCTTGAGGGCTATTCGGAATCGCTCGATCACGAGGTTCGTGCTTTTGGTATTCGCGTCTCGGTCATCGAGCCGGCATTCGTGCGTACCGTCTTCGACCAGAACGGGATCGAGCCGGATTCGGTGTTGCAGGAATATGATCGGGCGCGCGCCGGGCTCAAGGCGCTGCTGGGCGATGTGATGCCCAAAGCCGATCCGCCGGAAGTGGTGGCGGCTGTCGTGGTCAAGGCGGCGACCGATGCCCGCCCGCGGCGTCGCTATACCGCCGGCAAGGCAGCGCGCCAGGTCAGCATTCTGCGCCGCTTTGCCCCCGCAGAGATGTTCGACAAGAGCTTGCGCAAACAGTTCCGCCTGCCGGTCTGAACCCGGTTAGCAGTGCTCCACCGCCAACGGCTCCGCATCGAAGCGAACGGCGCCTGTGTTCAGCAAGAACAGTCGAGCGCGTTGTCTCGCAAGCTGGCAGATTGCTCTCACCACAGGAGAGCATGATGACGACGCCGCTAGATCCCTACCACACGCGTATGAAACGGGTGTTGAACTACATCGACCGGCATCTGGAGGACGATCTTGGCCTGGACACGCTTAGTGCCGTTGCGGCCCTGTCCAAGTACCATTTCCACCGCCAATTCCGGGGATATTTCGGCTTATCAGTGCATCGCTACGTTCAACTCGTTCGCATGAAACGGGCGGGACAGGTGCTTGCCTTCAAGTACGAGGCGAGCGTGACCGAAACCGCGCTCGACGTCGGTTACGATGCGCCCGACACCTTCGCCCGCGCGTTTCGGAAAAGCTTTGGGCAATTGCCTTCCGCATTTCGGGACACGCCCGACTGGGAGGTGTGGTTTGCCGGCCTGTGGCCATTGACCAACGCGAGGAGCAAGCTCATGAAAACGGCGTATTCATTGGCTGACGTCAACATCATCGACGTGCCGAAAACACCCGTCGCCGTCCTGCAGCACCGAGGCAATCCGGCCCTGGTCGCCGAGACTACATCGCCTGGCGAAGGTCTGTCGGTTTGAGCGCCGCGTCCAGTGCGACCTACAATGTGTTTCATTCGGATTCCGACATAACGCCGCCGGACGAATTCCGCCTCGACATCTGTGCAGCGACCGATCGGAAAATCGAGCTGAACGTGCAGGGCGTGGAAGCCGGTGTTCTTCCGGCCGGACGATGTGCCGTGCTTCGCGCAATCGGCGCAGAAAATGTCGAGCCGGCGATCGAATTCCTGTATCGCGACTGGTTGCCGGCAAGCGGTGAGGCACTTCGGGATTTTCCCCTCTACTGTCAGCGGGTGAGTATTGTTCCGATGGTTGCCGAGCACGAGGCCATCACCGACATCTTCCTGCCATTGGTGTGATTTGCTGGCCCTCCGATGGCCGTCATCTCCGCTACAGTCGAACGTGGGTCAAATCACCATTGGAGACAGCTAAATTCCGCGCCGAGCTAATGTCTGCCTGGTCCGCACCGCGACCTCCAGAACAGTTCGCCAACAAACACGAGCTGTTGCACAGTGCAGCGGCATTGTCAGGTTTTTAACCAAGAAGCCATGTAGCGCCTGGCACTACGCGTATGGATTGGGGTGGTCATCACCGCGATCGCGTCAGTAAGGAGATAAAATGGAAAAGGTGCTCGGCATCGGTGGCTTCTTCTTCCGAGCGAAGGAGCCCGATGCGCTCGCTCGATGGTATGCCGGCCATCTCGGCGTTGCGCTGCCGCCAGAAAGCTATGATGACCGCTCGTGGGAGCAACAGCAGGGCGCCACCATCTTTGCTCCCTTTGCCGCGACTAGTGACTACTTCGGTCGGGTCGATCAGCAGTGGATGATCAATTTCCGGGTGCGCGACCTCCAGGCCATGGTCGCACAGCTCACGGCAGCCGGAATTGCGGTCGAGGTCGACACCGAACATTACCCTAATGGCTGGTTCGCCCGGCTTGCCGATCCAGAGGGCAACCCGATCCAACTCTGGCAGGCGGAGGGGGCCGACCGTGATTGAAGGCGCAGGCGGAAACGCAAGCGCCGAACCTGGGCTTCGGTTGAGACCGTTCTAGAGCATCTTTCCTGAACGCGGGTCGGCTCGAGGCGTTGTGCTCCAGGGAGCCGCTTTGCGGCCTCAGTTTCCAACGTCGATCGCCGATGACATATCCGCCGCCGCCGTGACAATGGCACGTCTCAACCATATGTGCCTGGGCGCGTCCTGCTGGCGCGCGTGCCAGACGAGGCTCATCGTGAAGCTGCCAAGATCGAGGGGCGGCGGCAACGACACGAAGCGCTTCATGTTGGCGGCCGCTCGCGCCAGGCTCGAAGGCAGGGTCATGATCAGGTCGGAGCGAGCGGCGATCTCGACCGCCGCGAAGAAGTTCGGCACGCGCAGCTTCACCCGCCGCGTTCGCCCGATGCGGGCAAGCACCTCGTCGACAGGCGCAGGCCCGACGCCGGTGACGCTCACCACGATATGCTCAAGCGCCAGGAAACGCTCGAGCGTCAGCTTTCGGGCGAGCGCCGGGTGCTCCGCCCGCATCAGCGTCACGAGCTTCTCGTCATAGAGACCGCGCCGGCGGATGCCGGCCGGGGCTTCGTCGACCAGCGCCACCATCGCATCGGCGCTACCCTGCTCCAGCGCTTCGACCGCGTCCGTGCCCGGCGCGACGATATCGAGGTCGAGGGACGGCGCCTCGCGCCCAAGGCGGGCGAGCAGATGCGGCGCGAGCACGGCGGCCTGGAGATCGGGCATCAGCAGCCGGATCCGGCCGGTTGCCGTGTCGGGATCGAACGCGTTCGCCTCGACCATCCCTCGCACACCCGCCAAGATGCCGCGCAGCGCCGGGCGCACCTCTTCCGCACGGGCGCTGAGGATGTAGCCGCCCGGTCCATCGACCAGCAGCGCGTCCGAAAACAGCGCGCGCAATCGGCCGAGCGCCCGGCTCGCGGCGGGCTGGCTCATGCCGAGCCGGCTTGCGGCGCGGGTGACGTTCTTCTCGTCCAGCAGCGCTTCGAGCGCCACCAGCAGGTTCAGGTCGATCCGGCGTAAATCCACTTCGCGCATGGTGACTATATACACCATGCATTGGACGCATGGAAAGCCTGCGCCTATCGTTCTCCCCGTCAAGTGAGATGAGGAGAAGAAGTGATGTATGTCGTGCTTGGAGCAAACGGACGGGCCGGCGGCGAGGTCGCGCGCGCCCTGATCGCAGGCGGCAAAGCCGTGCGCGTCGTCCTGCGTCGCAGGGAACAGGGCGAAAAATGGACGGCCCTCGGCGCCGAGGTGGCCGTCGCAAGCATGGAGGATGCCGGCGCCATGGCCGATGCGCTGACCGGCGCGCGGGCCGCGTTGCTGCTCAACCCCCCGCCGGTGAGCGGTGATCCCTATCAGCGCACGGAAGAAATCGGCGCCGCGCTGGCCGATGCGGCACGGCGTGCAGGTCTGCCAAAGGCCGTCGTCCTGTCGTCCATCGGCGCGCAGCATGCCTCCGGCACCGGGGTCATCGCCACCCTCAACCGCTTCGAGGCGCTGCTCGACGGCGTGGCGCCGGCCACCGCCTTCCTGCGGTCGGGGTATTTTGTCGAAACCTGGAGCGAGGTGGCGCAATCGGTCCTGTCGCAAAGCATACTGCCGACCTTTATCGAGCCTTCCCAGAAAATCCCGATGGTGAGCACGATCGATGTCGGGCGCGCGGCAGCGACCGTGCTGTGCGAGGAATGGACCGGCAAACGGGTCGTGGAGCTGGGCGGACCGGAAGACTGGAGCGCCGGCGACGTGGCATCGGCCTTCGCGGACGTTCTCGGCCGGCCGGTAACGGCTGTGCTTGTTGCGCCGGAGGAGCGTGCGGCGCTGCTTGCCGAGGAAGGCGTGCCGGGCGAGGTGGCAGATGCGCTGCTCGGCATGTATGAGGGAATCGCCAACGGCCTGCTCACGCGCCAGGACAGCAGCGAGCACCGGCGCGGCACGATCGCCCTGGCGACGGCGATAGAGCGCGTTGTCGCAACACCAGCCGGCCGCTGATCCTCGGCCGAGCGAATCCGAAACGGATCACGGGTTTCCAGCCACTTTCAGGGAACGTTTTCGGCCGCAATACCCGCGTCTCGCCGGCCAAGGCTGTCGGCGACATGCGGAACTCGCGCCACCGGTTTGGACTTACTCCATGTCCGGACGGCAAAAAAGGAATCCTGATATGAGACTGCCTGCCCCACGCCAAATGCGTCTCTCCGGTGGAGCCGAGCTTGCCTACGTCACTGCGGGCGATCCATCCAACCCCGCCTTGCTCCTCCTGCATGGGTTTCCCAGCTCCGCACATGCATTCCGCGATGTGCTTCCCGGTCTGGCGGGCGCAGCCTATGTGATCGCGCCCGACCTCCCGGGCCATGGCCAGTCCGACGTCCCGCCGACACCCTCCTTCGCCGCGATCAGCGAGGCGATTTCCGAATTGCTGACCCATCTCGCGATCGGGCGCCGCTTCATCCACATTCATGACTGGGGCGCCGCCGTGGGTCTGCAGATCGCCATGCAAGCGCCCGAGCTGGTTTCAGGTCTCATCATCCAGAACGCAAACGCGCATCGGACCGGCTTCGGTCCGGTTTGGGACGCCGTGCTAAAATTCTGGTCAGAACCGACAAAAGAGAACGAAGCGGCCGCGACCCCCGACCTGACCTTTGAGTTCACGCGCGAGCAATATACCGGCGGCCTGCCGGAGGATGTCGCCGCCACGATCAGGGGCGAACCGTGGGTCGAGGATTGGAGGGTGATGAATCTTCCCAGCCGCATGGAGACCCACCGCGCGCTTATCGGCGACTACAAAAGCCATGCCGCGAATTTCGATGCGATCGCCGCCTATCTGAAGCAATGGCAGCCGCCGGCGCTCATGCTGTGGGGCCGTCACGACCCCTATTTCGATATCGCCGAAACCCTGTCCTGGATGCAGGATCTGCCGCGCATGGAAGCGCATGTTTTCGACGGCGGGCATTTCCTGCTTGAGACGCACGCCGAACCAGCACTCTCCCTGATGATCGAGTTCATCGAGCGAACACAGGACATGCGCCCTGATCGAGCCCATCCCGGACCAGTGCGAGGAGTGCAGGCATGACATCCCCCATAAAACAGCGGCTGCGCCTGTCCGGCGGGACCGAGCTTTCCTTCATCACCGCGGGTGATGCGTCCAATCCCGCGCTGCTGCTCCTGCACGGCTTCCCGAGCTCGTCGCGCACCTTCCAAGGCATCATTCCCGGCCTTGCGCGCGTCGCCTTCGTCGTCGCCCCCGACTTGCCTGGCTACGGCCAATCGGCGCCGTTGCCCGCGCCTTCGTTCGAAGCATTCAGCGGCGCAATCCAGGAGCTTCTAAGGCATCTCGCGATCGATCGGCGCTTCATCTACCTGCATGATTGGGGCGCGCCTGTTGGTCTCCGGGTCGCTATGCAATCCCCCGACCTCGTCTCAGGCCTCATCATTCAGAGCGCCAACGCACACCGCACAGGGTTCGGACCGCAATGGCAAGCCACGTTCGAATTCTGGTCAAACCCGACGGAAGAGAACGAAAGGGAGGCTACCGCGTTTTTGACCTTGGAAGGCACCCGCGAGCAATATTTGGGCGGCTTGCCGGAGGATGTCGCTGCCCGGATCAAAGGCGAACCCTGGATCGAAGACTGGAGGGTGATGAATCGGCCTGGCGGCATGGAAACACAACGCGCGCTCCTCGCCGACTACGCCAACCATGCCGCTCGCTTCAGTCTCATCGCCGACTATATCGAAACGCGGCAGCCGCCGGCGCTCATGCTGTGGGGCCGCCACGACCCGTTCTTCGACATCGCCGAAACACTGTCGTGGATGCAAGACTTTCCACGTATGGAAGCGCACATCTTCGACGGCGGCCACTTCCTGCTCGAAACCCACGCCGAGGCGGCAGCCGCGTTGATGACCGACTTTATTGAGCGAACGCAGATTGCGCTTGACCATTCAGCCACGATCAGCCCGTGAGGCGCGCACGAAACAAGGTGGAGCCGTCCGTCAGGCGCGACCTGGAGATATCCCGGAATCCAGCCTCGGTCATCCACGCGCGATACTGACCTTCAGTGTACGATTCGCCGTGGCGATAGAGGTTCAGGAAGGTGAGATTCAGAAACACACCCTCAGGCGGGCCGAGGCGGTCGTCATCGACGACACCCCACCCCGCAATTGCGATCTCGCCGCCGGGTGTGAGGCAACGCGCCGCGTTCAGGATCGAACTGCGCGCCTGGTCGGGCGGCAGGACCTGGACGACGGCCTTCAGGATCGCCAGATCGTGCCGACCGATCGACGGCGCGACAGTTATGTCACCCTCTTCGACAACCACGTCGTCGGCACCGTATTCTGACAGGATATCTTTCGCGACCGCTGCGACCGTTGGGAGTTCCATCAGCGTCGCCGCAATCTGCGGCCGCCGCTCGCGAAGTCCGACGAGCATGGTCCCGGGGCCGCCGCCGATGTCGATGACCGAGCCGATCGCCGAGAGGTCCATCTCCCGGGCCAGATGGCGGCCGAAAATTACCCCGCCCGGTGCGAGCATGCGGCTGAAGGCCGCCGCTGCCTCGGGCCCGGCTTCGGAAAAGTCGTGCAGCGCAGCCGGCCGGTTCTGTCGCAGCGACTCTGCGGTCAGCAGGTCGGCTCCCCAGAGCTCGCGCAGGAGCGCATGATCGCCGCCGCGATAGGTCGGCTTGGACGCGTCGAGGAAGGCCGCCGCTTCGGCGCCGTTGCGAAATCGACCATCCTTGACTTCGAGGAGACCGATGCTGGCGAGCGCGTAGAGGAGCCGCGACAGACGATCGGGCTCGACTTTGAGCTCGGCTCCAAGGCTGTCGGCAGTCACCGCGCTGCTACCGAGCCGGGTGAAGATGCCAAGGTCCAGCCCGGCGCCAAGCGCCAAGGCGGGCGGCACCGCTGCGATCAGCTTGTCGATCCGATCAGAATCCACCATGTCCTTCCGCGATCCAGGACCGGCTTGCCTACCCATCGCGTTGACTGCTACCGCACGATTTCGCGATGGCCGCCGGGCAGGCGGGTGGCGATGAGCTTGTCAATGCGGCGGCCGTCGAGGTCGACGACCTCGAAGCGCCAGCCCTGCGCATCGACGCATTCGCCGGTCGTCGGCAGATGGTGCAGATGCGCCAGCACGTAACCGGCGACAGTCTCGTAGTCGCGGTTCTCGGGCAGGTCGATGCCGAGAACGTCGGCCATCTCGTCGGCCTGCATGTAGCCGGCGAGCAACCATGAGCCGTCGTCACGTTTGACGGCGTTTTCTTCGTCGCCGGCGTCGAGGTCCGCCCGGAAGACGCCGGTGATGGCTTCCAGTATGTCGGCCGGGGTGACGATGCCTTCGAAATGGCCGTATTCGTCATGGACCAGTGCCATCGGCACGTTGGATTCCTTGAGTGTCGAAAGGACATCCAGCGCGTCGGCCTGGTCATGGACGATGGGAGCGGTGCGCACATGCCGGCGCGGGTCGAGCGCGCGACCGCCGAGCATCGCGGCCAGCACGTCGCGGGTCTGGACGACGCCGATCATGGCGTCGACGCTGCCATCGCCGGCCGGCAGGCGCGAATGCTGGGTCTCCATCAGGAGTTTGCGGGTCGCCGCGTCGTCGGACTGCAGGTTGATCCAGTCGACCTCGGTGCGCGGCGTCATCACCGCGCGGACGGCGCGGTCGCCAAGCCGCATGACGCCGGCGATCATGCGCCGCTCGTCGGATTCGATGGTGCCGTGATGCTCGGCCTCGGCGACCAGCATCTTGATTTCCTCGTCGGTGACCTTCTCCTCGCTTTCACCGCGCTGGCCAAGCAGCCACAGCATGGCGCGGCCGGAAATGTCGAGCAGAAAAACCAGCGGCGCCGAGACGGTGGCGAGGATGGTCATCGCCGGAGCAACCCTGGCGGCGACGCGTTCGGGATCGCGCAGCGCGATCTGCTTGGGCACCAGTTCGCCGATGATCAGCGAGAAATAGGTGATGAGGGCGACGACGATGCCGACGCCGATCGGGTCGGCAAGGCTTTCGCGGAGGCCGGTCGATGCCAGGAACACGGACAGCCGCTCGCCGAGCGTGGCGCCGGAAAAAGCGCCGGACAGAACGCCGACCAGGGTGATGCCGATCTGCACCGACGACAGGAATTTGCCTGGATTGGCGCCGAGCGCCAAGGCGCGGCCGGCGCCCTTGACGCCGCGGTCCATCATCGCCTTGAGACGGGCCGGCCGTGACGAGACAATGGCAAGTTCGGACATTGCCAGAAGGCCGTTCACGCAGATGAGGACGACCACGATGGCGATTTCAGCATAGAGCATGCGAGGTCAATAGCATTGCGGCGCGGTCTTCGAAAATAGACGGGCGTCATTTTTCATGCCGGCGGGCGCAACCATCTCATGCGGCATCCCATGGTGGCGACGAAAAATGCTCGATCAGGGCGTCGACGACGACACGGACTTTTGGCGTCAGGCTGCGCGTCACCGGCCAGATGGCGTGCATGACGACGTCTTCGAGGAGACAGTCCGACAGGACCGTCTCTTCGTCTTGTGCCTACGGCAGCTGCCGCAGCAGGCCAACCACCGCCTTGCCATCGGTGAAATAGGGATCGCCGCCGCCATTGCGCCCGGTCTTTGTCGCACCGATGCCCGATATCTCGCTGGTCGAGATCAGCATGCCAGCGGCAGACAGGTCGCGGATCAGGAAGTCGCGCTCGGCGTCGATGTCGGGACCGATATGGTGGGTGATCTGGCCGGTGTCGTGGCTGAGCCCGACGCCGCGATCGTAGCTTGCCGCACCCAGCCAGAGCGGCCGGCCATCGTCTCCAGTCGCATCGGTCTGCCAGAAGCGGACGTGATGGCGCCGGTCGGCACTGTCGCCGACCGGCTTCTCGAAGGCCAGATCCTGTGCACGGCCTTCGAACAACAGCCGGCTGACCGGCGCGTCGGGATAGGGCCGATCGAACAGCACGCTTTCGCCGATCTCGATCGCCGTCTCCAGCGTGAGAGCGTCGGCGGTGTCCCATCCGGCGACGGCGAAGGCGTGGACCAGCTCTTTTTTGGTGCCGACGAGGCCGACATTGATCGGATCGCCCGCGATGCCTTGCGGCGTGTGCGTCACCATTTCGAAGCGCTGCGTGCGGAAGTTGCGGTCGCGCAGGGTCCAGAATTCCGGCGCGGCGAAATAGGCGAGCACGAGATAGCCGGCACAGAACGCCACCAGCCAGATCGTTGCGCGTCGTCGAAGGCTTCGTCGGCTCATGCGAAAGCTAAACGCCCAGTCTACCTGGCCAGAGCTTACCACGCCTTCGTCATTCTCGGGCGAAGGAGCGAAGCGACATTGCGAAGACCCGAGGATCCATGACCATGACACCCTCGCAATGCGCGGCGACCCAGAACCGAGCACCCTCCGTCGAGTTCCTTCGCACCCCCCTCTGTCCTGCCGGACATCTCCCCCGCAAGGGGGGAGATCGGCAGCTTCTGCCTCGGCGCCTCTTTTTCAAGGTCGGAGATTGGCGAAAGCATTCGCGGCATCCAATCTCCCCCCTTGCGGGGGAGATGTCCGGCAGGACAGAGGGGGGTACTGTCCCTCCAGCGTTGCGAAGGATCCCGCACAGCAGGTAACAGCAGGATTCTCGGGTCTGCGCTGGAAAACTGCCGTCTAGCGGCAGGCGCGGTAGCCGTTCTTGCGGTTCTTGATGTCGAAATGGAAATGGTTGCGGTGGTCGTAATTGTAGCCGGGACCGAGCACGGTGGTGAAATACTGGCAGCCGTCGGCGCGCACAGTGTTGAGGAAGCCGCGGGTGCGGAAGGCGAACAGGCCGGGCTTGCGCACGTCGATCTCCTTGCCATTGCTAAGCTCGATGCTCATGACGTCGAGCGCGTTGCCCTTGCCGTGCTCCGACAGCGTGCCTTCGCCGGCGATCCTGCGGCAGGAATAGCTCGAGCCCTGGCGAATGGTCCTGACGCCGGAGAAGTAGCGCCAGCGGGCGGACGGGACCAGTTCATTCCTGGCCCAGCCGGCGAAGGTGGCGGCCATGTCGCAGGTCAGCGTCGCGGCCGGCTTCATCCCGATACGGCCGATGGCCGAGATCTTGACCGGATAGTCGATGCCGCATTGGCCTTCGCGGATCGGCGCAAGGTCGCTGTAGACGACGCCCAGGCGCTTCAAATCCCTGCGGCATTCGACCTCGCTGGCCGGCATCTGTTCGGTCGGCGCCATCGGCTCGTCCATGCGCGGATAGGCGGCGGTCATGTAAGGGTTGGACGGGACGAGGCGCTGCATTCCAGCGTATTTCTGGCTAGCGTTTTCTGGGACAGCTGATGTCTGGCTGCCGACATCGACGGCCGGTTCCAGCGAAAGCACGCTGCCGGTGGTGCAGGCCGAGATCGCTGCGATGGCAAGCCCGCCGGCAATCATGCGCGCGCGTCTCACTTGCCGCACGGCGACAGACGCGGCGCGAAATATCCCGGCCATTGGCAGGTTCCCGGTCCCCGAGCCGATCTGGCTCCATGTCATCGTTTGATCATGATCTTTTTCCGAAAACCGGATCCCACTTTTCGGGGTCATGATCAGATGAACCGGAGCTTACCCGCCAACAGTAAAGGAAAAATCAGCGGCTGCGTTTACAGCTGCGGCCAAATTGCGGCGCGCGTCTGTTCGGAACCATATCACTGGCAGAAGGTGCCGCCGTTGCGGCGCGGTGCAAGATCGAGATGGAGATGCAGCGAATGATCGGCATCGCTGCCCGGGCCAAGCACGGTCTTGAACGGTCCGCAGGCTGCCTTGCGTATTCCGTTCAGGAATTTCGCCTCCTTTTCCGGCGGCGCCGGGCGGATGTCGATCCTCCTGCCGTCCGAAAGCGTGAAGCTGGCGATGTCGAGCGCGTTGCCGAAGGCGTGCTCCGACAATTTCCCGCCGCCATTGCGGTGGCGGCAGACGAAGGCGGATGCCTGGCCGACCGACTTGAGTTCGGCGCCGAGCTCAGCCTTGGCCGCCGGCTGGACGATATCGGCGGCGAAGCGCGCGGCGGCCTCGGCCATCTGGCAGTTCAACTCGGATTCGGGGTTGATATCCAATGACTTGCCCAGCGTCTTCAGTGCGATCGGATAGGGGATAGAGCAGCCGACCGCCGCATCGTGCTCGGCTTTGCGTTCCTCGAAGTCGACGCCCATCGACTTCAGCCGCCGGCGGCAGGCCAGTTCCTCGTCCGGCATTTTCTCCTGCGGCACAGCGGCCGAGCGCGGGTCGGGAGGGATTTTTTTCTCCGGCGCCTGCGCCGGCATCTCCGGTGGTTTTGGCGCGGCGGCCGGTGGTTCTGCCTCGGCGGGCTTTTCGGTCGGCGTCGGAGCGACTGCCGGCGGCTGCGGCCGGGCTTGCTGATGCTGGTCCGACTTCTGCTGGTCCATTTTGTCGGTCGCGGGTTGATCAGGCTCTGGCGCATCCGCAGGGCGTGGCGCGGGGATCGGCACGTCGGCAGGTGCAGCTTCTTGCGCTGATTGCGATTGATTGAGCTCCGGGACGGGTACGTTATCGGGCAGTTCCGGAGCTTGGGCCAGGGCCGCTCCTGCGGACAGCATCGCCGCCGCCAAAGGCAGCGCCAATCTGATCAATCCGGCCAATCTGATCGATGTGGGAGGGGTCAGCGCCGCCATTCGCCCTTAACGGCGGGCGGATGCGGAAGTTGCCTGAACGACAGTTTTGGCCGATCACAAACGGTGACCGCGTTGTTACGCACCGATCGCTTCCAGCCCTTCCTCCAGCCAGTCGGCCAACAGCGGCATGCCGAGCAGATATTTCGCCGTGCGCTTGTTGGCGCGCTCGCGCGCGGCCGTCAGCGCGTCCGCCCATTCCGAGGCGTCATAGTCGCCGCGTCCAACCCAGGCGAGGGCGACGAGTTCGGCCGCCTCATCGACATTGAGGTCGTTGATCAGTTCGCGCAGCTCTTCTTCGGTGAGGTCCTCGGAACGTTCCTCGACGAGACCGTCATGATGATGGTTGTCATGCGCCTCGCTATCGAGTTCTACCTCGTGCTCGGCACCATCGGCATAGTCTTCGTTGACGGCGGCGCTCAACGCCTTCGCCTTGAGGATGAACAGGCGCACCGTGTCGGGACCGATCGAAAGCTCCCATTCTTTTTCAAGGCGCCGCTGCACTGGCCGTCTCCGCATACTCCGTTGGCGTTTGCTGGATGATAGCGGATTTGCAGCGCTCGTCACGTTTTGTTCGGCGCTTTCATTTTCCGACTGGCGCGGGCCGTTGAAAAGGCTTTCACTGGCCGTGGCTTTTTTCCGGGATGAAACCGCTTTTGCCCGGCGTTAGTCTTGCATTGTCATGCTTCAAGGAGAGTTCGATGCGCAGACGATTGCTGATCCAGGTTCTGGCGGTTGCCGCCCTGCCGCTGTTTGCTGTTCCGGCGTTTTCGGCCGGTGAAGGTGGAGGCGGTGGCGATGGCAGCCAGACGACACAGTGCAAGAAAGGCAAGGTCTGGGACAAGAAGCTGAAGAAGTGCGTCGCGCCCAAGCACGGCATGCTGGACGACGACAACATCTATGAAGCCGGCCACGCGCTGGCGATGGCAGGACGTTATGACGAGGCGATCGCCGTGCTCAGCCTGGCTGCGGACAAGAAAGACCCTCGTATCCTCAACTACCTCGGCTACTCGCACCGCCATTCCGGACGCGTCACCGTCGGTCTCGGCTATTATGAGGAAGCGCTGCGCATCGATCCCGATTACACGCTGGTACGCGAATATCTCGGCGAGGCGCATCTGCAGATCGGCGATCTCGCTGGCGCCCGGGAACAGCTCCGCGAGATCGAGAAACGCATCGGCAAGGGATCTCGTGAATACGGCATGCTGTCCGAGCAGATAGACCGTTTCATGAAGAGCTGAATAGAAGCCCGAACTTTTCCTCACCACCGGCTGTGAGCAATCGCAGCCGGTTTTTATTGCCGCTCGCCCGGCCAGCCGGGTTGCCATGACGGCATTTCCACAAATGGCGGGCGAATTTTTCAAAACCGATTTTTTGGCGTGAAAAACCCGCGAAGATTGCTATATTGGAGGAAATTGCGGTGACACGGTTCCGTTAGCCCGAGGCTGCCGGACCGTTTTCTTTTTGTACCCATCGACAAGGTCGCTCCCGGAATGCGGGGGCGGCGGCAGGAAAGGTCAGGCATTATGAACAAGGTCCCGATGACAGGCGAGGGGTTCGCGTCATTGAAGGAAGAACTGCGCTGGCGCCAGCAGGAAGAGCGGCCGCGCATCATCGAAGCAATCTCCGAAGCGCGCTCGCACGGCGATCTCTCTGAAAACGCGGAATACCACGCGGCGAAAGAGGCGCAGAGTCTCAATGAGGGCCGCGTCAACGAGCTCGAGGATTTTATCGCCCGCGCCGAGGTGATCGACATCACCAAGCTCAGCGGCGAAAAGGTCAAGTTCGGCGCGACCGTGGTGCTGGTCGACGAGGACACGGAAGAGAAGAAGACCTACCAGATCGTCGGCGACCAGGAAGCGGACGTGAAGTCAGGCCGCATCTCGATCTCCTCACCGATCGCGCGGGCGCTGATCGGCAAGGAAGTCGGCGATGCCATCGAGGTCAACGCGCCAGGCGGCGCGCGGGGCTACGAGATCGTCCAGGTGCAGTTCATTTAGGGCCTTTTGATAATTCTACTCTGGCGGCCGACTAGCGCGGTTTTCTGCGCTTCCGGTGCTCACGTACTTTAAGTACGCTCCGCTCCGGTTCTCGAAAACCACGCTATTCGACTCGCCAGAGCGAATTCTGAAAAGGTCCTATGTCGCGGCCTGCGATTTGAGCTCCAGCAACTTCTCTGCCTCAGCCAACACCTCCTCAGGCGCGACACGACTGCCGGGCGTGGCCAGCAGCGTTGACGAGAACGGCCCGCGCGGGCCGGTCAGGCCGGGTTCTGTCGCCACAAACACCGCCACCGTCGGCAGGCCGAAGGCACTGGCGAGGTGGGTAAGGCCGGTATCGGCGCCGATGACCAGCACCGACCGGCCGATGATCGCGGCGATCTCGGCAAGCGGTGATTTCGGCACCAGCACTGTCTGTGGAACAGCCTGGGCAATCGCCTCGGCAACCGCCTTTTCCCTGTCGTTCGACCAGGTGGTGACCGGCGTCATTCCTCTTTCGACGAGAAGCCGGGCCGTCTCGATCCAGTTGCCGACCGGCCATTTCTTGTCCTCGCGGCTGGTGCCGTGCAGCAGGAAGGCGGTGTTTCCGCCGACAAAAGTCGCCTCGACGGCTGGCGGCACGATGCCGGAGTCGAGCCCGGAAAAATCCGGTTCATAGCCGAGCGCCAGCCCGAACAGCCGCCTTGTGCGTTCGATGGCGTGCAGATCGCGCGGCACAGCATAGCGGCGGTCGTAGAACACGGTCGCCGAAGGCTCGCGAGCGCTCGACCGGTCGAAGCCGGCGATCGGTGCCGCGGCCTGTTTCGCCACAACGGCCGACTTCAGCAATCCTTGCCCATCGATGACGAGATCGTAGCGGCACTCCCGCAAGGCGCGGCGCAACCCCGCTGCCTCGCGCCATGTGCTGGGGACGAGCGGGCTGGTGCGCCAGCGCCGGATCGCCACGGTGTGGATGGTTGCGATCGCCGGATGCAGCGCCACGATGCCGGCAAAAGCCTCTTCCACACACCAGTCGAACGACACGTCCGGCCGGTTGCGGCGCGCATCCTCGACGGCCGGAAAGCTGTGGATGACGTCACCCATCGAAGATGTCTTGACGATCAGCACCCTCATGCGGCGGCCGGCATTTCCAATAGCCGTTCCACCGCTGCCGCGACCTGTGCCACCTCAAGCGTGTTCAGGCAGTTGAGGTGGCCGAGCGGGCAGATTTTCCGGTGGCAGGGCGAACAGGACAGGCCGAGCCAGACCAGTTCGCGCTGCTCGGCGAGCGGCGGCGTATTGTGCGGCGAGGTCGATCCGTAGACGGCTACGATCGGCGTGCCGACCGCGGCGGCGACATGCATCAGTCCACTGTCGTTCGACACCGCAATCCTGGCCGCGGCGATCAGGTCGATGGCGTCCTCGAGCCGCGTCTGGCCGGCGAGATCGACAGCGCCCGGGGCAAGCGTGGCGATTTCCGCCGTTACGTCGGCGTCGTTCTTCGACCCGAACAGCGCGACCGCAAAACCTTTTTCCATCATGTCGCGGGCAAGGCCGGCATAGCGGTCGCTCGGCCAGCGTTTGGCGGGGCCGAATTCGGCGCCGGGCATCAGCGCGACGAATTTTTTCGCCTCCAGCCCGAAGCGGCCCAGCAATGCCGCCTGGTTTTTCGTGTCGACGGCGAGCTTGGGAGCATGGAACGTGCCGCCTTGCGCGAGGCCGAAATAAGCCTGCGCGGTGCGCCGTTTCACATCGTCGGGCAAGGCTACGATATCGGTCAGCAGCCCGTAGCGCATTTCCTTGAGGTAGCCGACACGGCGCGGAATGCGGGCAAAGAACGGGACCAGCGCCGACTTCCAGCTTCCAGGCATGACATAGGCGATGTCGTAGTGGCCGCGCAGCAGGCGGCCGACGCGCCTTCGCATGCGGAATTCCAGGGCTCCGGATTTCAGCGGCAGATCGACCTGCCGGCGTATTTCGGGCATCCGCTTGACCAGTGGCGCCGCCCATGCCGGCGCCAGCACGTCGATCGCGGCGTTCGGGTGAAGCTCTCCCAGCGCCGAGAACAGGCACTGCGCCATCACCATGTCGCCCACCCAGCGTGGGCCGATCACGAGGATCGTTGGGCTTTCAGCCATTCGACATAGTCTCTGACGCCGGTTTCCACTGTGCGAAACTGACCATTGTAACCGGCGGCGCGCAACCGGGACATATCAGCTTGCGTAAAACTCTGGTAGCTGCCCTTGAGATGGTCTGGGAAGTCGATGAACTCGATCTCGCCTTTGCCGAGCGTGCTTATCACCGTTTCGGCAATGGCGCGGAACGGCTGGGCTCGGCCGGTGCCGCAGTTGAAGATGCCGCTTGAGCCACGTTTCCACAACCATAGATTGATATCGGCAACGTCGCCGACATGGATGAAGTCGCGGCTCTGCTCGCCAGGTCCAAAACCGTCATAGGCGCCGAACAGCTTTGGGTTGTGGCCTTGCTCGACCTGGTTGAACAGGTGGTAGGCGACCGAGGCCATGGCGCCCTTGTGCGCCTCGCGCGGCCCATAGACGTTGAAGTAGCGCAGGCCGGCCACCGGCGAATGGTCGGTATCGAAGACGGTGCGGCGGACATAGTCGTCGAACAGCTTCTTTGAATAGGCATAGACATTGAGCGGGCGCTCGCAGTCCGGCTCCTCGCGAAACTCGGCGCCGCCGCCATAGACGGAAGCCGAGGAGGCATAGAGGAAAGGGAGCCGCAGCGCCAGGCAGGCATGCAGCAGCCGCTTCGAATAGGCGTAGTTCACCTCCATCATGAACTTGCCGTTCCACTCGGTGGTGGTCGAGCAGGCGCCCTGGTGGAAGACGGCCTCGATGCGGCCGAGGTCCCCGGCCTCCATCCGCGGCAGGAAATCGTCCTTGTCGAGATAATCGGCGATCTGCAGGTCGGCGAGATTGGCGATCTTGTGGCCGTCGGTCAGGTCGTCGACGACGAGAATGTCGCTAATCCCTTCGGCATTGAGCGCTGCGACGATGTTTGAGCCGATCATGCCGGCGCCGCCCGTGACGATGATCATGAAAGCCTCTGGTATCTTGTGCCGATTCCGGCCCTTATAGGGGAGGCTTGCGGGGCTGTCGATAAAGCAGGTCGCAATCAGGCGGTTGGCTGCAGACCTCAGTGCCCGCCGCACAGCTTTCGCTTCAGTCGGCGATCCACCGGCGAAGCACGACAGGAGCAAGGCAATGCCGTCGACCGAACTGCTTATCGCCTTTTTCGCCACCACGGCGATCTTTGCCTACATCCCCGGTCCGGCGATGCTTTACGCTGCTGCGCAAACCATGGCGCGCGGCCGCTGGTCCGGCCTGACGGCGGCGTTGGGTATCCATCTTGGCGGCTATGTGCACGTCGTCGCCGCTGCTGCAGGCCTGTCCGTGCTTTTCCATGCCGTGCCGACGCTCTACATGGCGGTCAAGCTGGCCGGCGCGCTCTATCTGATCTGGCTGGGTGTGTCGCTGTTCCGCGCCAGGGCGCAAGACGATGCTGTTATCTCAGGCATCGAGCCGAAATCCGCCCGCCGCGCCTTTTTCGAGAGCATCACCGTCGAGGTGCTCAATCCAAAAACTGCAATCTTCTTCATGGCGTTCCTGCCGCAATTCATCGACGCATCGGCGACGTTTCCCGTCTGGCTGCAATTCCTCGTCCTCGGAACGATCGTCAATCTGATGTTCTCCTCGGCGGATGTCATGTGCGTGGTGCTGGCGGGTGCGCTGATCACCAGGCTGCGGCGCTCGAGCCACGCGCAACGCCTGATGCGGCGTGCGGGCGGCGCGGTGCTGGTCGGATTGGGTGTCCATGTCGCTTTGCAAAAAAGTTGATCGGCCAACAGGCGTTGGCTGTGGTCGGTTCGGAGCCTGCCGTTGCGCTGAGCCGAATTGCGGTATATCGGCTTCGCCATGAACGACCAGCCCTGCCAGTCCAGCGTTTTCATGAGCATCGGGACCGGCTCTCATCGCACGTCGAAGATGACATGAGCGAGCAATACCTGCCTTCTCCCGAACCGCTTCACCGCGCCATCTCGCGGTTCGGCAGCGTCACCGTGCTGGTGGTCGGCGACTTCATCCTCGACCGTTTCGTCAACGGCGTCATCGAGCGGATTTCGCCTGAAGCGCCCATTCCGGTGCTGCGCGGGCGTGGCGAAACCTCGGCGATGGGTGGCGCCGGCAATGTCGTCGCCAACATCGTCTCGCTCGGCGCTGCCGCAATACCGGTTTCGGTGATCGGCGCCGATCCGGCCGGCGACAATCTCATGCGCATGCTCACCGAGCTTGGCGTCGACACTGGCGGTCTCGCGCAGGACGCCAACCGGATGACCTCGTCGAAAAGCCGCTTCAGCGCGCTCAACCAGCAGGTGCTGCGCTTCGACGAAGAGGAAATCAAGCCGCTGGGCGACGCCGAGCGGGCGACGCTGATCCGGCTTTTCCGAGCCGGGCTCGCGCGAGCCGAAATCGTCATCCTGTCCGACTACGGCAAGGGCATGTTGCTCGACGGCGTCGCCGGCGAGCTGATCTCGATCTGCCGCGAGGCGGGAAAGCCGGTGCTGGTCGATCCCAAGGGCCGCGACTATGCTTGCTACTCCGGGGCGACGGCGATCACGCCCAATCGCAAGGAACTTGGCGAGGCGGTCGGACGCGCGGTGTTTGCCGATGACGAGATCGTCGCCGCGGCGCGTGAGCTGATCTCGGCACATGGCTTCGATTTCGTCGTTGCGACGCGCAGCGAAAAAGGCATGAGCGTCGTCGACGCCGACGATGCCCGCCACATTTCCACGCAGGCGCGGGAGGTGTTCGACGTTTCCGGCGCCGGCGACACTGTCATCGCTTCGTTTGCGTTGGCCCTGGCTGCGGGCGCCGACCGCGTCATTGCCGCGGCCATCGCCAACGCGGCCGGTGGCGTGGTGGTGGGAAAGCGCGGCACCGCGCGGCTGACGGTCGAGGAACTCACCGGCGCGCTGTTTCGCTCGCATGGACCGATTGCCCACAAGGATGCAATTCTCGATGCTGCCGCAGCCGCACGGCTGGTGGCGACGTGGAAGGACGAAGGCCTGAGCGTCGGCTTCACCAATGGCTGCTTCGATATCCTGCACGCCGGCCATGTCAGCCTTTTGCATGCGGCGCGCAGCCAGTGCGACCGGCTGGTGCTCGGCCTCAACAGCGATGCCTCGGTGCGCCGGCTGAAAGGGCCGGGGCGCCCGGTCAACGACGAGCATGATCGCGCCTGCGTGCTGGCGGCGCTTGCCTCGGTCGATGCCGTCGTCGTCTTCGAGGAAGACACGCCGCTCGCGCTGATCGAGGCGCTGAAGCCCGACATACTGGTCAAGGGCGCCGACTATACGATCGATCAGGTGGTCGGCGCCGAAATCGTGCAAAAGGCGGGCGGCCGCGTCGTGCTGGTCGATCTCGTCGCCGGCAAGAGCACCACCGGCACCATCGGCAAGTTGCGCGCCGGCAGCACAAACTGAGGTTTTCATGTCCGAACTGAACGATTATCTGGTCCGCTCGGCGGCCGCGATCACCGCAATGGTCAAGCGCGACCTCACCAGCGAGATGGAGCGGGCGGTTACCGCCGTCGTCGCCGCGCTTTCGCAGGGCAAGGCGCTGCTGATCTGCGGCAATGGCGGCTCGGCCAGCGACGCCATTCACATCGCCGGCGAACTGGTCGGCCGCTTCCTGAAGGAGCGCAAGGCCTACAACGTCATCGCGCTGCCGGCCAATGCGGCGGTGCTGACCGCCTGGGGCAATGATTACGGCTTCGACACGGTGTTTTCACGCCAGGTCGAGGCGCATGGCGCGGCGGGCGCCGTGCTGCTCGCCATCTCGACCAGCGGCAACTCGCCCAGCATCCTCGCCGCCGCCGAACAGGCGCGCATGATGGACATGACTGTGATCAGCCTGACCGGCGACAGCGGCGGCAAGCTCAAGCCGGTCTCCGACATCCTGCTCAACGTGCCCTCGAGCTCGACGCCGATCATCCAGCAGGGGCATCTGTGCCTCTATCATCATCTGTGCGAAATGGTCGAAGCGCGCCTCTGTGATGGCTGACAGGGCGGTGAATCCGCACCCGCTGGTGGAGCCGGGTCTGTGGGTGGAGAGGATCGGCGATAAGGTTTTTCCCGAGCGTATGCCGGCGCTGTTCCTCGATCGCGACGGCACCATAAATGTCGACACCGACTACCCCAGCGATCCGGCTGACATCGTGCTGCGCGAAGATATCGCGCCAGTGATCGCTGCCGCCAACCGGGCCGGAATCCCTGTCGTCGTGGTGACCAACCAATCCGGCATCGCGCGCGGGTATTTTGACTGGAGTGTTTTCGCCAACGTGAACGGCCGGGTTTTGGAACTGCTGCGCGATCAGGGCGCGTTCGTGGACATGGTGCTTGCCTGCGCGTATCACGAGGCAGGCAGTGGGCCGCTTGCCATTGCCGAGCATCCGATGCGCAAGCCCAATCCAGGCATGCTGATCGAGGCCGCCGGGCGCCTCCGCCTCGATCTCCAGCGTTCACTCATCGTCGGCGACAAGCCGGCCGACATGGAGGCGGGGCGACGCGCCGGCCTGTCGCGCGGCTGGCTGATCGACGGCGACGCGTCCAGCGAGCGAGGATTTTCGGTTCTGCCGCTGCGCGACCACAGCGACCTGAGTGTGCTGCTGGCGGCGATCGAGGCGCTTTGGCCTTAATCCGTCCAGGTCAGGGTAGTTGCTTCAGGCCAATTGCCGGTCTCGGCGCCGCCCCTCATTGTCCTGCCGGACATTTCTCCCCCGTATAGTGACGGGGAGAAAGATGCTGTCATCAACGGTTTCGCCAATCAGCAACGCTGCAGAATTGGCGTCGAGGCTGCGGCAGTCTCCTTCTCCCCGTCACTAGACGGGGAGAAGGTGTCGGCAGGCGGATGAGGGGTGGCGCCGAGATCGGCGATTGCCCCTGCACCCCCAGTTCAAGCCGGGAAGGCCACCAGGCCCTCGTCCTTGACGCGACGGATGGTCAGTGCCGTCCGCACCGTGTCGACATCCGGCGCCGAGGCCAGTTCCTCGATGACGAAAGTCTGAAAGGCGCCGAGGTCGCTCGCCACGCAATGCAGCAAAAAGTCAGATTCGCCCGACACCATCCAGGCGTCGCGAACGATCGGCCAGCCGCGGGTGCGTTCGGCGAAGGTTTTAAGCTCCGCATCGGCCTGATGATGCAGGCCGATGAGGCAAAAGGCGACGACGTCCAGGCCGAGCGCCGGCGCATTGAGCAAGGCGCGATAGCCGCGGATGATGCCGGTCTCTTCCAGCCGCCTGACGCGACGCAGGCATGGCGGCGCCGAAATGCCGACGCGGCCGGACAATTCGACATTGGTCATGCGCCCGTCGTGCTGAAGCTCGCGCAGGATCTTCCAGTCGATGGCATCGAGATCGGCTTTGAGCGGCATGGATACCTTCGGCGCTTCACGCAAGAATCTTTCGTGATTTTGTAAACGACTTTGGTGTCCATTCCATCCCTTCAGTCGCTGATTTTGGCACAGTCGCCCGCGCAAGATGTTCATGGATCGTCTGTTTGCGAGGAAGCTTTCCGGGGACGAAGGCGAGGCCGTCTTGCTGGCGTCGCCCGCAACACCTAGATTAGGGCCGAAAATCGATCCCTGTGCCGGACGCTTCATTCGCGTCCGGTTGTTGTGAAAGCCCTGACATGACGTCCAAGCACGCACCCGTTCTCATCATCGGCTCCGGTCCCGCCGGCTATACGGCGGCAATCTACGCCGCCCGCGCCATGCTGAAGCCGATGCTGGTCGCCGGGCTGCAGCAGGGCGGCCAGTTGATGATCACCACCGATGTCGAAAACTATCCCGGCTTCGCCGATCCGATTCAGGGTCCGTGGCTGATGGAGCAAATGCTGAAACAGGCCGAGCATGTCGGCACCGACGTCATCAACGACATCATCACCGAGGTCGACCTGAACGTGCGGCCGTTCCGTGCCAAGGGCGATTCCGGCGCAACCTATACCGCCGACGCGCTGATCATCGCCACCGGTGCGCAGGCGAAATGGCTGGGCATCCCGAGCGAACAGACTTTCATGGGCTTCGGCGTATCGGCCTGCGCCACCTGCGACGGCTTCTTCTACCGCGGCAAGGATGTCGCGGTGATCGGCGGCGGCAATTCGGCGGTGGAGGAGGCGCTTTACCTTTCCAACTTGGCCAAGAGCGTGACGGTCATCCACCGACGCAGCGACTTCCGCGCCGAGCGCATCCTGAGCGAGCGGCTGTTCAAGAAGGACAATGTCCGCGTCATCTGGGACACCGTCGTCGACGAGATCACCGGCCAGTCCGGCAAGATGCCGCTGCCGCCGTCGGTGGAAGGACTGAAGCTGCGCAATCTGGTGACCGGCCAGGAGATGCATCTGACGGTCGACGGCGTGTTCGTGGCGATCGGCCATGCGCCGGCGGTCGAGCTGTTCGCCGGCAAGCTGAAGCAGAAGCCGAACGGCTATCTGTGGACGGCGCCGGATTCGACCTGCACCGACGTGCCGGGCGTGTTCGCCGCCGGCGACGTGACCGACGACATCTACCGCCAGGCGGTGACGGCGGCGGGGCTCGGCTGCATGGCCGCGCTCGAGGCGGAAAAGTACCTCGCCGGGATCGAAGTTCACCGCGAAGCGGCGGAGTAAACAAGCGGCCGAGAAAAGCCGCGCAAAAGCCTGATTTTTCATTCAGACGCCAGAAAACAGAACGGGGGCATCATGGCGTTGGACTGGGACAAGCTACGCGTGTTTCACGCTGCGGCGGAAGCTGGGTCGTTCACCCATGCCGCCGAGACACTGCATCTGTCGCAATCGGCGATCTCGCGGCAGGTCAGCGCGCTCGAACATGATGTCGGCGTGCCGCTGTTCAATCGCCATGCCCGCGGCCTGGTGCTGACCGAGCAGGGTGAGATGCTGTTCCGCACGGCGCATGACGTGCTGATGAAGCTGGAGACGATCAAGTCGCGGCTGACCGAGGCCAAGGATCGGCCTTCCGGCGTGCTCAGGGTGACGACCACGGTGGGGCTCGGTGCCGGCTGGCTGACCGAGCGCGTGCAGGAATTCATCGAGCTCTATCCCGAGATCAGCCTGCAGCTGATCCTGGCGAACGAGGAACTCGACCTCACCATGCGCCGGGCGGACTGCGCGATCCGGCTGCGCCAGCCGCAGCAGCCCGATCTCATCCAGCGCCGCCTGTTCACCGTGCATTTCCATCTCTACGCCGCCCCTTCCTACGTCAACAAATATGGCAAGCCGGCGTCGATCGCCGAGCTGAAGAGCCATCGCATCGTCACCTTCGGCGTGCCGGTGCCGGCGCATCTGTCGGAATTGAACTGGCTGGAAACGGTCGGCGATTTCGAAGGCGGGCAAAGGGTGCCGACGCTGCAGATCAACGACATATTGTCGATCAAGCGCGCGGTCCAGGGTGGCGCCGGCATCGCCATGCTGCCCGACTATGTGGTCAGCAAGGACTCAGGGCTGGTGCAGTTGCTGCCGGAGACCGAAGTGCCGTCCTTCGACACCTATTTCGCCTATCCCGATGCGATGAAGAACCAGGCGAAGCTGCATGTCTTCCGCGATTTCATCATCGCCAAGGCCCGAAGCTGGTCGTTCTAAACCTTCTGCAAATCGAGTGCGCTATCATCGCGGACGATCATCCCTTATTGGCCGCCATGGCGTCAGGCGGGGGAGCCAGCCTGGAACGGCATGGCGGTAGGCCTCGTACTCGGCACCATATCGGCGGGCGAGCGTCGGTTCCTCATGGAACTTCACGAACGAGACCATGGCGACGGCGGCGATAGCGGCATAGGCGACGAGAGCCGCGCTCGAAAACAGCAGCGCCTGGCCAAGGATGATCGCCAGCACGGCCACATACATCGGGTTGCGGACATGGCGGTAGATGCCGCCGACAACCAGTCGATCGGTTGGCGCGACCGGAGCGGGCGTGCCTCGGCCTTCGAGAGCAAAATGAGCGAAGGCATGAAGCAGCAATGCCGTTGCAACGACAATCAGGACCCAGCCGACCGGGACCAGGCCGGGCAGGGTCGACCATGGCATGCGATAGCGATCGGTCAACAGCCAAGGCAGCAATCCCGCAACCACACCGGGCGCTGCGATGAAGAACAGCGCGCTGCCGGCGATCGCCTGACGGGTCCTCATCGGGGCTTCCTTGGTCGCGATTCTCGGGCCGATGCATGTCTGCCCCAAAAATAATGGCTGCCGCAAAAATAAACGCGCGCTGCCTGATTCGCCATCATTCGTTGTTTTCTGCGTTCTGGACCGAAAATCGGCGCTGTTTCGCCATTTCGCAATGATTCTTGACTGGCTGCGCACCGCATTTCGCGATTCTTCTGGTCCTACGAGGCCAAGCAACGGCTTAGACCACAGCCTGTGTCATTTTGCATGCGAGTGTTGCAAAATAGATGCTTGTTTCTTGGGCATGATGAGCACATATATGGATCATCTCCTGGGCGCGTTCTCCTCCCATTAGCGCCCTCGAGTGTTCCCCTCTGGAGGTTAGCCTTAACAGGCACTTCCAATCAAACTCAGCCGGATCTTCGTTGATCCGGCTTTTTTGTATCCCGATCCCTGCCGGCGCTGACGCAAAGCCGACCGAAATTGTCATGTAACAGTGACATGTAACCTCAGGTAACATGTCGCAGGCGCGCAGCATCGACTAAGCAGATCATAGGACGCGGTGTGGTTCGTGCGGGAGATGGGGGCATCACTCGGACGATCCGGGCTCAGGCGGCTACCGCGTCCGAACTATTCTTCCGCTGAGGCTGTCAAGCGTTGGCGGCATGTGCGGCGGACCTGCCATTTCGCCTCCCACGAAGACGGTCCGCAAGAGAACGGCGTCCGGATCATGTCCGGACGCCGTTTCCTTGTGTTCTGCAGCCTGACTGTCGCCAAGTTCAAGTGTCAGGCGGCCTTGCCATTGGCGTTCAACGCCTCGTCGGCCAGGCGGCCGGTGAGTTCAGCCATATGGTCGAAGCTGGCACGATAGCTGGCCACGCCCGCGGTGGCCGAACGCAGTTCGATAATCAGATCGCCGATCTCGGCCTGCGGCATGGTCGACTCGACGACATCCCATCCCGGCCAGCCGGGCCGTGCATCATAGCCGAGGATTTGGCCGCGCCGCTGCGGGATCAGGGCGATGATTTTCGATGTCGCGTCGGACGGGGTGACGATTTCCACCTTCATGATCGGTTCAAGCAGCACCGGCGAGCAGGCGGCCATGCCTTCCTTCATCGCCAGCTTTGCCGCCATCTGGAAGGCCATGTCCGACGAATCGACGGAATGATAGGAGCCGTCGGACAGGTTGACGGCGACGTCGACCACAGGAAAGCCGAGCGGGCCCGATTTCAGATAATCGCGCACGCCGGCCTCGACCGACTGGATATAGGTTTTCGGCACGGCGCCGCCGGTGATAGTGTCGGTGAACTGGAAACCGGAGCCGCGCGGCAGCGGCTTGATCTCGATCACCACGTCGCCGAACTGGCCATGGCCGCCCGACTGCTTCTTGTGACGGCCACGCTGCTGCGCCGCTTTGCGGATCGTCTCGCGGTAAGGCACGGCCGGCGGATGGCCTTCGACTGGAATCTGGTTCTTGCCCTCCAGCCGCTCGCGCACGACACGCAGATGCATTTCGCCATGGCCCGACAGCACGGTTTCGGCCGAATCCTGATTGTGGCGCACGCTGAGCGAGGGATCTTCCTCGGCAAGGCGCTGGATGGCCGCCGACATCTTGACCTCGTCCTTGCGTTCCTTCGGTCGCAACGCAAAGGCGAAGACCGGTTGCGGCGGCGTCAGCGTGACCAAGGGGTTGATGCCGCCCTTGACCGAGCTCAAGGTCTGACCGGTCGTGACCTCGTCCATCTTGCCGAGCGCGACGGTGTCGCCGGCCGGGGCCGAGGTGAGCTTGGTCTGGTCCTTGCCGAGCATTCTGTAGATGCCGGAGACCTTTGCCGTCGCGCCGTTCGAAAGGAAGAGCTCGGAGGCGTCGGCAAGCTGGCCGGACAGGATGCGCGAGATCGACAGCTTGCCGCCATGCGCGGTGTGGATGGTCTTCATCACCTGGACCACGGTCGCATTGCCGTCTGGTGCGTCGAGGCGCTTGTGTGTTGCTTCAACATCAGGCGCGTCGTGGCGGATCGTTTTTAGCAGCCGCAGCACACCATTGCCCTTCTCGGCGGTGCCGATCAGCACCGGCGTCACGGCACCATCGCGCAAGTCGGCGGCCAGGTCGTCGAAGATGGCGTCCTTGGGCGGCTCGATTTCGTCGAGCAGCTGCTCCATCAGTTGATCATCATGGTCGGCGAGCGTCTCCAGCATGGAAAAGCGCGCTTCGAGCTCGCGCGCCTTGTCGTCGCTGGGGATCTGGGCGACTTCGCTTTCGGCATATTCGCGATAGATGTAGGCGCGCTCCAGCGCCAGATCGATCGAGCCGATCACCACGCCGTCCTTGCGCAGCGGGATCTGGCGCAGCAGTAAAGGCACCGAGCTCGCCGGCTGCAACATCTTCAGCGTGTCGCGCACGCCTGATATCGCCTTGTCGACCTTGTTGAGGAACATGATGCGCGGCACGCCAAGATCATCGAGCTTGCGCATGATCAGCTGCAAGGCAGGGATCTTCTTCTCGTCGGCTTCGGCGACGACCACGGCGATGTCGCAGGCGGCCAGAACCGGCTCTGCCTCGAAGGAGAATTCGATGGAGCCGGGACAATCGACGAAGGTGAGTTGCTCGCCCATGAAGTCGGTGGTGGCAAACGTCGCCTCAACGCTCATGGCGTGGGCGCGTGCCTCGGGCGAATGATCGGAAACTGTGTTTCCCGAGGAGACCTGATTCTGGCGGGGGATGGCGCCCGTACGGGCCAATATGGCTTCGAGAAGTGTCGTCTTACCGCTTGCAAAGGGACCGACGATGGCAATGCATTTCGGTCCCGTGCGTCGTCCTCCGGCGCGAGTTCCCATGACTGACCTCCACTCAGGCGTTTCCCTGGGAGCGGCGGCCGGCCTGTCGACCGTCGCGGGCGGGGCTTTTTCAGTTTGCCGCCTACCCAAAGGCATCGTCCCACGGGTTAGGCGGGAGGGCAAGTGATTTGAGAATCGGGTGACTTGAGAATCGGGGGATCGCCTGATGTCGCGGATGTTGAGCCATGATCGGCGAAGCGTCGATCGCGGGTCTGGGCTTTCCGTCAATGCCGTGACAGGTCGCCGAACGGCAGCAAAAGCGGTTGCGCCATGATGGTTATCGGATGAAAGTGCCGCTTCCTGCGAGAAAAAGGAGCGGATCGTCGCCGACCGATCCGCCATCAGCTTGAGGACTTTGCGACGATGAAGATCATTGCTTGCGGCAGCGTGCCGACCGTCATTGCGCCGGAAAAGTACTTCACCGGCCGCGTGTGGCAGACGCCGATCATCGAGAAGGAAGCGCCGGCGCGGCTACGCGCCATCATGGTCGGTTTCGAGCCCGGCGCGCGTACCCACTGGCATACGCATCCGCTGGGCCAGACGCTCTATGTCGTGTCAGGCGCCGGCCTGGCGCAAAGCTGGGGCGAGCCGATACAGGCAATCAGGGCCGGCGACGTCATCTCGTTTGCGCCTGACGAAAAGCATTGGCACGGCGCCGGTCCAAAATCGGCGATGGCGCATATCGCCATGCAGGAGGCGCTCGACGGCGTCCATGCCGACTGGCTGGAGACGGTGACCGACGAGCAGTATGGCGGCGTTGATCGGACCTAAAAGCGCGTCGCGTCTGATCATTGGTCGCGTCTGATCATTGTAGGTGATTTCTACTCAGGTTTGGGTTTCATGTCGAACCGTCGCTTGCCTCTTGTTGCCGCCGTCTATCTCGGCACATTCGTCGCACTGCTCGACATCAGCATCGTCAACGTCGCCCTGCCGACGATCCAGATTGCGCTCGGCATCGATTTCGCCGGGCTGCAATGGGTGATCGACGCCTACACGCTTTGCCTGTCGGCCTTCATGCTGTCGGCAGGCCTGATCGGCGACCGCTACGGGCGCAAGCGCTCCTGGCTGGCAGGCATCGGCATCTTCGTGGCTGGTTCTGCCATATGTGCAATCGCGCCCAACCTGCCGGTGCTGCTGGTGGGCCGGGTGGTGCAAGGGATAGCCGGATCGCTGATCATTCCGGGTGCGCTGTCGATTCTGACGCAGGCATTTCCCGACGGTCGCGAGCGTGCCGGCGTTATCGGAGGCTGGGCATCGTTCGCAGCTGTCTCGCTGCTCACCGGCCCGGTCGTCGGCGGCATCCTGGTCGAAACCGCCGGATGGCAGAGCATTTTCCTGATCAACCTGCCGCTCGGCCTGGCCACGATCGCGCTCGGTGCGGCTTCGATCGTAGAGACTTCACACCCCGAGCATGCCCATCTCGACCTTGTCGGCCTGGCGCTCAGCATTCTGTGGCTGGGCGCCTTGACCTTTGGCCTGATATCGGCAGGCGAAAAAGGCTGGGGCGATCGAGAGGCTGTTATCGCCCTTGTCGTCGGCTTCGCCGGCCTAGTGGCATTCCTTGCCTTCGAGGCACGCACACCGCGGCCGATGCTGCCGCTTGGCCTGTTCCGCGACGTTCGCTTCGCCGTCGCCAATGTCGCCTCGTTCGCGCTCGGCCTCACCTCCTACACCAGCGTCTTCCTCTATTCGATGTTCCTGCAGCAGGCACAGGGCTGGTCGCCGACACAGGCCGGCCTGCGCATGGCACCGCTGTTCCTTGTCCAAATGGTCGTGTCGCCGGCGATCGGCAGGCTCAGTCAGCGCTACGGACACTCGGCGCTGATGACATCGGGCTATCTTGCGATCGGTCTTTCCATGCTGGGCATGTGCTGGGTTGGACCCTCGACACCCTATGTGACGATCGGCCTGCTGTTTGCCGTCGGCGGCCTCGGCAATGCGCTGTCCATCCCGACCGGCAGCGCTGCCGCGATGTCGTTTGCGCCGCGCGAGCGTTCGGGCATGGTGTCGGCGGTGATCAACGCAACCCGCCAGGGCGGCACCGCCATCGGCATCGCCCTGCTCGGCGCCTTGATGAGCATGCGGGCAACAGCCCTGCTGACGGCGCATCTTGAAAATGCCGGTGTCGCCAATGCCGGAGCGGTGGCCCGCGCCGCGGTTTCAAGGCACGATTTCGCAGCCGATGCGGCGATGGGCAAGGACGGCCTGCGCGATCTGTTCGCAGCCGCCTATGCCGGGGGCTTCCATGCGGCGATGCTGACGGCCGCCATCGTTTCGTTCGTCACGGCCGGGCTTCTGGCCGCCATTCTGGCGCCGGCCGAGGCTCGTTCGGCGCGCGAAACCAATCAAAGTCGCCAGGGATGAGGCTGGCGCCGACCGCCAAAACCCGATTGCGAGCCGGGTTTTGGTGTTCGAGATGCGCTTGATCAGGTCAGCGAGGCGGTGAAGCGCTGGATGCGGGCGCAGGCCTCTTCGAGCAACGCCTCCGACGTGGCATAGGAGATGCGGAAGTTCGGGCCGAGGCCGAATGCCGAACCGAACACGACCGCCACGCCCTCGGCCTCGAGCAGTTCCGAGCAGAAGGCTTCGTCGCTGTCGATCAGCTTGCCGGCTTTGGTCTTCTTGCCGATCAACTGGGAACAGGACGGATAGACGTAGAAAGCCCCTTCGGGAGACGGACATGTGATGCCGCGCGCCTGATTGAGCATCGACACGACGAGATCGCGCCTCGCCTGGAAAATCGCCTTGTTTTTCGCAATGAAGTCCTGCGGACCGTTCAGCGCCTCGACCGATGCCCACTGGGCAATGGTGCAGGCGCCGGAGGTCTGCTGGCCCTGGATCATGTCCATCGCCTTGATCAGCGCCAGCGGCCCGGCCGCGTAGCCGATGCGCCAGCCTGTCATCGCATAGGCCTTCGACACGCCGTTCATGGTCAGGGTGCGCTCATAAAGCTTCGGCTCGACCTCGGCGATGGTCGTGAAGACGAAATCGCCGTAGATCAGGTGCTCGTACATGTCGTCGGTCAGCACCCAGACATCGGGGTGTTCGAGCAGCACGTCGGCCAGAGCGCGCAACTCAGCCTCGCTGTAGGCGGCGCCCGAAGGGTTCGACGGTGAGTTCATCAACAGCCATTTGGTGCGCGGTGTGATCGCCTTTTGCAACGCCGTCGCCGTCAGCTTGAAGCCGTTGTCGATGGAGGTGTCGGCAAATGCCGGGGTGCCGCCGCAGATCGCTACCATCTCGGGATAGCTGACCCAGTACGGCCTCGGAATGATGACCTCGTCGCCGGGGTTCAGCGTCGCCATGAAGGCATTGAACAGGATCTGCTTGCCGCCGGTGCCGACGATGGTCTGCTCCGGCCGGTAATCGAGATTGTTCTCGCGCTTGAATTTTTGGGCGATTGCCTCGCGCAGCGGCACGATGCCGGAAACTGGAGGATATTTCGTTTCGCCGCGGCGGATGGCCTCGATCGCAGCGTTCTTGATATTGTCCGGCGTGTCGAAGTCCGGTTCGCCGGCACCCAGCCCGATCACGTCACGGCCGGCGTTTTTCAGCTCGCGCGCTTTCTGCGTCACTGCGATGGTCGCGGAAGGCTTTACGCGGGAAAGGGCGTCGGCAAGAAAGGCCATGACGGCGTTGTCTCCTGTAGGCTTGGCGGTGCGTCCGACCGCGGCGTCTCTCATGTCGCATCATCCCGCCAAGCGCAAGCATTGTCGGATGAGCCAGACCTCAAATCCCCCGGCAAATCCGGCAACAATAAATTCACTTACCCGCGGTAAAACCCGGGGTGGCTGGATCACGACCCATTCCACCAGTCTCGCAACGGGAGGAACCGTGTCGCGCAGCATCGGGCTTGCCCATATCGTCCGTCACGACGACGGCACCGCCAGCGGTGTCTGGGGCAATTATACGCTGCAAAGCGCCTTCCAGCCGATTTTTGCCTTCAGCAACGGCAAATTGTCCATCACCGGATTCGAGGGCCTGATCCGGCCGTTCCGCGACGCCGAGCCGCAGACGCCGGTGAGTTTTTTCAACGCCTGTCCGACGGTCGACCGCCTGCATATCGAGGCGCTGACAAGGACGCTGCACCTTTTGAACGCCGGCGCCTGCCTGCCGCAGGAGGCATTCATTTTCATCAACTTCGATCCGTCGGTGTTCACCGATCGCAGCATCGCCGACAGTGCGCTGCGCGACATGCGGCTGGTGCTGCATGAGGCCGGGATCGATGCGAACCGCGTCGTCTGCGAGGTGACCGAGCAAAAGTCGGCGTCGCAGGAAACGCTCTACAATTTCGTCGAGGCGCTCAGGGCCAACGGGTTTCGCATCGCGGTCGACGACTACGGCGCCGAAGAGTCCGACATCAACCGGATCAAGGAGCTCAGGCCTGACATCGTCAAATTCGACGCCAACTGGATCATGCAACTGATGGAGTCCGGCGCCGGTTTCGCGCTGCTGACCGCCATGGTGGCAAGTTTCGAACAGCAAGGCATCCGCACCGTGTTCGAGGGCATCGAGGAGGGCTGGCAGCTTGAACTGGCCGAGAAATCGGGAGCCTCGATGGTGCAGGGATTTGCGCTGGCGCGCCCGGAGCTTGCACCGACCAGCTTTCACGTCTTCGGCAACGAAAGCCAAGTCTTCGGCAAGGAAAGCCAAGTCTTCGGCAAGGAAAGGCAGATGCCGGTGACGGCGCCTGACACCGGCGCGGCGCCTGCGACCGTCTCGCCTTCGCCGCGGCCGAAACGGGCTTTCGGGCGCAAGGTGGTGCCATGACCGGGCGGCCCGACAGGCGGCGCAATGTCGGCGAGGCAATCTTTGCCGACGAAGTCGGGATCGAATATGGCGTCTATGGCGCGTTCCGGCTGAGGAGCGCCTACCAGCCGATCTTTGCGCCGCGCGGCAGGTTTTTGAAGGCCGTCGCCGTCGAAGGCCTGATCGAGCCGCACCGCGCCGGCAGGCCGGTCGCGCCGCGCGTATTCTTCGAGGGCATCCCCGTGGCGGATCGCCTGTTCGTCGAGACGATGTGCCGGGTGCTGCACCTGCGGAATTTCCGCAACATCGGCGTCGGCGGGCTCGACCTGTTCTTCAACTACAATCCGCTGATCAACGATGACCCCGGGCGAGCGCTGGCAGAAATCAGGCTGATGACCAGGCGTCTCGCCGAGTTCGACCTGCACCCCAGCATGCTGGTCTGCGAGATCACCGAACAGGCGGCCGAAGACAAGGTGCTCGTCAGCCTGGCGCGCGAGATGCGGCGTGACGGCATCCGTATCGCCATCGACGATTTCGGCACCGGGCATTCGACGGAAGAGCGGGTCGCCCTTGTCCAGCCCGACATCGTCAAGATCGACGGCACCTGGTTCGCGGAATTCTGCCGCCATGCCGCCGCCGAACGGTTTTTCCGGCCGCTGGTCTCCGCGCTGCATGACCGCGGCGCCAAGGTGCTGGTCGAAGGCATCGAGCAAGCCACGCATCTGCGCGTCGCGCTGGACGGCGGCGTTGACCTGATGCAGGGATTTTACCTTGCCCGGCCGGCGCTGGCCGGCACGGTCTTCGACGAGGAGCCGCTGCCCATCGACAGGCTGCTTGGCATGGCCAACAACGTCGTGCCGTTGTTTGGGTGATCCATCAGCGGCGTCGCTGATGGTTGCGCCAAAACAAATCACTGGAGGAAGCCGTCGCTGCCAGGATAATTGCCGGTAAAGGCGGCTCCGCCGAGGGGAGCGGCGATGGGAGCAAGAATGACCATACTCTATGGAATGATCGACAGCGGCAATTGCTACAAGCCGCGCCTGTTGATGGCCAAGCTCGGCATCGCTTTCACGAATGTCGAGGTCAGCTCGCACACCGGCGACACGCGCAAGCCGGACTATGTCGCCAAGAACCCGAACGCCATGGTGCCGCTGCTCGAGCTCGACGACGGCCGGCGGCTTGCCGAATCCAACGCCATTCTGCTCTATCTCGCCGAAGGCACGCGGTTGCTGCCGGCCGACAAATACGAACGGGCACTGGCCTATCAATGGCTGTTCTTCGAGCAGTACAGCCACGAACCCTATATCGCGGTGCGCAAGGCGCTGCTGACCTTTCCCGAACGGGCCAAGGACGCGACGCCGGAACGGCTGGCGCTGACGCTTGAGCGCGGCAACAAGGCGCTCGGCGTGATGAACAAGCATCTGGCGGGCAGTGCGTTCTTTGCCGGCGAGGCCTTGAGCGTCGCCGACATCGCGCTCTATGCCTATACGCATACGGCCGAGATGGGCGGTTTTCAGCTCGACGCCTACCCGGCGGTGGCGGCCTGGCTGAAACGGGTCGAGACTGATCCTGGGCATGTGCCGATGGAGTGGCTGGGGTAGTTCTGTCCTTACGGCTACTTCAGGAGGCGGTCATATTCGGAGTGGGTGCCGATCCAAAACCAGACAAGTCATCGTGGTCACGGACAGCTACGGCGCGGTAGTTGAGATCAACCCGCGCCGACCAATAGCGTCCGACCTGTTTGAAATGCAGCGACGGGTGAAACGGGTCAGAACGCAGCTTGGCGAAACGTTTGTCCGCCTTTGCTCTGATCGATGAGGGCAGTTTTGCATAAGCCTCCCAGAATAAGGGAGTGGCGACATGATTCACAAAGACCGGGTCCGGCCGGCGCGATGGTCGGCCAAGGCCTGCTCGGCAAGTTTATCCAGCCTGCCAGCCTTGGCGTCGGCTTCGATCTGCCGATCCCACATCTCCGCTTTCAGTGCCTCGAACCAGGCGGCAAATGCCTTCAGTTCCTCAGGGCTCAGTTCGGCGACGGATTTCTCAATCTGTTCAAGCTTGCTCATCGCCTAAAAATACCATGATTGGCACAATAAGGCCAAGGTAGCTGCTTCATCCGGAAATCCGGACAGCAAAAAGGCGGGACAAAATCCCGCCTTCCCATGCTTGGTAGCCTGATCGGGAGCGCTTTGGCCGGGCCGGCAGCAATCTGCTGCTTCGGCTTGTCGGGTTCTTTCCGCTCCGGCGCGCTTCTCGCGCGACCGTCAGTACATCCGTGACTTGCCGCGCGCCCCGAGCTATCGCCTGGCGCGCGCCATTCGCAAAATCAGGCTGCCTTGCTCAGAGATCCAGCGGACGACTTGCCAGTGCGGCGGTCCTGCTCGATCTCGAAGTTGATCTTCTGGCCTTCGACCAGGGTCGACAGTCCAGCGCGCTCGACTGCGGAGATGTGGACGAAAACGTCCGCGCCGCCGCTGTCAGGCTGGATGAAGCCGAAACCCTTGGTGGAATTAAACCACTTGACCGTACCTGTTGCCATTTCGATAGTCCTTATACGTTTGCTTTAGCTTGACTGAACCGAAGTCCAGCCGGTTTGTATCGAGATTTTGGGGATAGACGTCAGCAAACGCGAATATCGCGAGGCCCGGATCGATCGGCCGAAATATCAATGGACCTCATATAGTCCGCTTCTCCGCAAAAAACAAGACTGCACGAAAAAAGGCGCTGATGCGGCGCTGCCCAATGGCCGCCCCAATCGCGTGAAAGCGTTGAACGTCGGGCGTTGCGCCGGGTCGCATGGCCTATGGCGCACGCTGCGGGGAAGGATCGTGCCGCCTCCGAGCGTCCGGTCCTGTTTGGGGAGAGGACCATGAAAACTGTCCTGTTTGCCACCTGCCTGACGCTGGTCGCCGCCGAGGCGCAGGCGATCTCGCGCTATGACCCGAGCCGAATGAGCTGCGGCACGGTGCGCGCGACGATCGCACGCGAAGGCGCCGTCATCCTGCGTTATCAGTCGACGCGCACGCCGGGGCTGCCGCTCTACGACCGTTATGTGCGGAGCCAACGTTTCTGCAGCATGGGCGAGGTCAGGGCACGCGCTTCGGTGCCGAGCGCCGATACCAACTCCTGCATCGTCTACAAGTGCAAGCGCGTGGAAACAGACCGGCATTTCCGCCGGCGCATCTTTCCGGACTAGCAATGTCGGCCTCAAAATCCAAAAGAGACCTGCGCCGGCGGCGGCGGACCGACGCGCACGCCTTCCATCGTCAGCATCTTCTCTTTGGTGGTCGAGCCGCCCGGCGCTGAAAAACCGCCGATCTTGCCGCCGGCGGCAAGAATGCGGTGGCAAGGGATGACCAGCGGCACCGGGTTGGCGCCGAGCGCGGCGCCCGTCTCTCGCGCCAGCCCGGCATGGCCGGCGCGCCTGGCCAGTTCGCCATAGGTGGTGGTCTCGCCATAGGCGAGCTTGCGCGCCGCGTCGTAGATTGAGAGGCGGAAATCGTCGACACCGGTGAGATCGACCGGCACACCGGAGAAATCCACGTCCTCGCCGGCGGCATAGGCCTTTATCGACGCGATCAGCTCGGCAACCCATTGCGGTCGGGCGCTCGAAGCGGCGTTGCCGGCATGGCGCAGCAACCGCCGTTCCACGGCGTCGCGGCTGCGCTGGGGCAGGCAAAGCCTCGTCAGCCCGGCCTCGCTCCAGGCGATGCCGATGAAGCCGATCACGGTTTCGAAGACGGCGTGGCCGGCGATGGCTTGAGAGGTGTCTTCCATGATGTGCTCCTTTCCCTGGGAACGAACGGCAATCCAGTACATATCGAGAACGAGATATCGCATTCTCAGGGGTCTGTTGCCACCCGAAAACCATTGGAAATCCCAACTGGCTGCGGATTGCCGGGGGAAAGCCGCTGGTGTAAGGACTTCTTAACAGACGAACCGGACCCGAGCGCGGCTTGCCAGCAAAAATCATCTTTTCCGCGATCGGCGTGATGCTCGCTGCGGCCGGTCTCAGCGGCTGCACTTCGACCGCGCAGACCAAGGCCGTGCCTTCCCTGACTGAAACCGCCGCAGCTGGTAGCGACGCCGGCTATGCGCTGGCGCTGCCCGACACGGTTTCGGTGCTGCCGGAATCGTCCGGCGTCACGCCTGTCCAGACCGCGGCGCTGGCCGTCGACCCCGCCGCGACGCCTGTCCAGCCAGCGGCCTTTGCCGGCCCGACCCCGTTGGCCGCAACTGCACCTTCAGTCATGACGGCCGATGCCGCGCCAGCCGGCACAGCGCCTGTCTATGCGACCGCCGCCGTTGCGATGCCGGTCACCGGCGAGACAGGCAAGACGATGCCAGGCGTCCAGCAGGTCGCCTACACCCTGCCTGAGAATCCGTCCGCCCTGCTTTCGACCAGCCCTGCCAAACAGTATTCCGCGGGACCGCGCGGCGAGATCGAGCGGCTGATCGAGAAATATGCCGTCCTCTATCAGGTTCCGGTCGATCTGGTGCGCCGCGTCGTCAAGCGCGAGAGCACCTTCAATCCCAAGGCCTACAATCGCGGCCACTGGGGGCTGATGCAGATCAAGCATGCGACGGCGCGCGGCATGGGCTATGACGGGCCGGCGAGCGGGTTGTTCGACGCCGAGACCAATCTGAAATATGCGGTGAAATATCTGCGTGGCGCCTGGCTGGTGGCCGGCGGCAACGCCAAGCGCGCCGACCGGCTCTACCAGAGCGGCTATTATTACGATGCCAAGCGCAAGGGCATGCTGGAACAAACCGGCCTGGGCCGCGACCGCAGTCGGCGTCGCCTGCAGCCCGACGCCTGAACGCCATGCCTGAGCCGCGCCCGCCGGCGCCGAACGACATAAGGCTGCGCAAGATCCTCGACGATACGCTCGCCCCGCCGCGCTGGCCGGAAGGTTTCGTCATGCGCGGTTTTGAGGCCGCCGACGCGCTGGCTTTGCATACGCTGCTGACCACCGTCTTCGACGATGGCGCCGACGGGCCGTTCGACGAATGGTGGCCGCGCATTTCAAGCGACGCGGAATTCGACCCTGCCTTGTGTTTCCTGGTCATCGACAGCAAGGGTCGGCTGGCAGGCGCGGCATTGTGCTGGACGAGGGCGTTCGTCAAAGACCTTGCCGTCCACCCCGAGGCGCGCGGCCGAGGCATCGCCGAAGCGCTGATGTGGCACGTCTTCACCACCTTTCACGCACGAAGCGCTGCGCATGTCGATCTCAAAACCAACACGGTTGAGAATGCAGCCGCGGTCAGGCTCTACGAGCGGCTGGGGATGTTCGAAGTTGACTGGGCGGGGTGAGGAGCGGTTGGCGGAGCCGATCAGCGAGCATGGTGCGGAAACGAAGTGTCCACCAAGGCGGCAGGCTGCATCTTGCCGGCAACCGTTCGGGCGTTAAGCTGCGATCCTGCGGCTTTCGTGCCGCGGGCGGGGTCTCGACCGAAACCGGAGAAACACGATGCGGCTTTTACTTTTCAAAACCGGTCTGGCCAAAACCGGTCTGGCCAAAACGGGTCTGGTGATCCTCGCCCTTCCGCTTCTTGCGGGCGTCGCGCGCGCCGACGATTGCGCCAACGCACAGGACCAGGCTTCCATGAACGAATGCGCCGGCAAGTCGTTCACCGAAGCCGACAAGAAGCTCAACCACGCCTACAGGCAGATCGAAGGCCGGCTGAAGGACGACGCGGCGACGAAGAAGCTGCTGGTCGGCGCGCAGCGCGCCTGGGTCGCCTTTCGCGATGCCGAATGCGCTTTCCAGGGCGGCTCGCCCGATATGACAGGCAGCATGTATCCGATGGTTATCGTCGGCTGCAAGGAGAGCCTCACCAACGACCGGCTGAAGGATTTTCAGGGCTATCTCAACTGCCAGGAGGGCGACACGAGCTGCCCGGTGCCGCCGCAGTAGCCTCTGTCGCTGGCGAAGGCGGAGCCGTTAAGGCCTTATCGCCGGGCCAGGCGTGCAAAATGTCGGAACCCTGCCTCGCCATGCGTCCTTGAGAGGCAAGGTGCGCTGCCGCATAGGGCGCGCACCGCCAAAAGCACGGCAGATGGAGATGACGATGATCACCTTTCCCAACGAATCCGCTGAATATCGCGCCGCCCGCGAAATCCTCTTGCAGAAGGAAATCGAGCTGCGCCGCGCCATGGAGGATGTGGCCGTCGCCCGCCGTGGGCTGCCGCCGGGCGGGCTGGTGCCTCAGGATTATGTGTTCGACGGGCTTGGCGACGATGGCAAGCCGGCCCGGATAAAACTGTCGGAGCTGTTTTCGCCTGGCAAGGACACGCTGATCGTCTACTCGATGATGTTTCCGCGCCACCCGCAGGAGACGCGCGACGTGGCAACAAGCGGCGGCACGGCCAAGCTCGCGCGGGCCGATCAGCCATGCCCGTCCTGCACGGCGCTGCTCGACCAGTTCGACGGCGCCATCGGCCATCTCGAGGCCGCCGGCTTCAATTTCGCGGTTGTGGGCAAGACCGCGCTTGAAAACCTGATCACGCTTGGCCGCGATCGCGGCTGGACGAACATGCGGCTGCTCTCCTCGGCAGGCAACAGCTTCAAGCGCGACTACCACGCCGAGGCCGACGACGGCGCGCAGTTGCCGATGCTGTCGGTGTTCCATCGCGACGCCGATGGCATCCGCCATTTCTGGAGCTCGGAGCTTGGCTTCGCGCCGTCCGAACCCGGCCAGGACCCGCGCGCCATCGGCACTTGCGAGCCCTTGTGGAACCTGATGGATTTCACACCGGAGGGCCGGCCGAACTGGGACGAGCAGTTGCAATATAACGGCGCGTGCTGCCACTGAGTGGGTCCTTGCCTTCTCCCCTTGTCCCCTTGTGGGAGAAGGTGGATCGGCGCGTAGCGCCGCGATGGATGAGGGGTGCTGGAAGAAATGAGGCGTTGGCAAATGTGCACCGTCTCTGCGCTGATGGCTGCTCCATCAAGTGTACCGCCAAGCTGGAACACCCCTTGTCCGACCGAGCTTCGCTCGGCCACCTTCTCCCACAAAGGAGAGAAGGAAGGCGCAACTTCGCCGCTGGTGTCGCGTTGGACTCTCCGAGGATCACAAACTCGGAGATTTCCTGTGAAAACAAATCTCACGCTTGCCATGGTCGCCTTGCTTGCCAGCGCGCCGGCGGCCCTAGCCCAATCCGCCACGCCGGCCGATATACCTGCTGTCGGCCAAACCAAGATCGACACCGAGACCTTCTCCAGAACCGTCCCCAGCGCCAATCGGTTCGAGATTGAAAGCAGCAAGCTGGCCGAACAAAAGAATGTCGCCGCCGATGTGAAGGATTTCGCCTCGCTGATGGTCAGGGATCACACCAAGGCTGGCGAGGATTTCAAGGCAGCTCTCGAACAGAGCCAGATCACGGCCTCGGTGACAGCGAGCGGCCCGGCTTTGCTGCCGAAAGACCAGGCGATGCTGGACCAGCTCAAGAACCTTGATGGCGATGAATTCCAGGCGAAATTCATCCTCCTGCAGACCGAGGCGCACAAGCAGGCGTTGGCGCTGTTTTCAACCTATGCGCAGTCGGGTGAAGACCCGGCGCTGAAGGAATTCGCCAAGAAGACGCTACCGACGCTGCGGATGCACGAAGAGCGCCTAAAGGATCTGGTGGCAGCACACAGCTAATGCATGTCGTCACCCAAACGCATGCCCCTCGGGCCTGACCCTGGGCCTGACCCGAGATGCGCAGCGATTTTGGGAAACGCATAAACGAGAACTTAAAGCACGTCGCGACACGCTTTAAGTTGGCGCTCTCTCAGCTGTTTTTGATCTGCTCGACAGCCGTCGCCAGCAGGTCGTTCATGACGCCGCGAATCTGAACATCCGACTGGGCGACGCCCGCAGCGTCGAAATCGGCGCGTATTTTGCGCAACACGTCGTCGTCCCCGGCCTCTTCGAAGTCTGCGCGCACCACCTCTTTCGCATAGGCGTCGGCGTCCTCGCCTGACTTGCCGAGCTTTTCGGCGGCCCATAGGCCGAGCAGCTTGTTGCGGCGCGCCATGGCCCTGAACTTCGTGTCCTCGTCCATCGCAAACTTCTTTTCGAAGCCTTCCTGACGGTCTCTCATACTGCTCATAATTTGCCTCGTTCAGGTGTGAGTCTCCGACCTTCATCCGATGGAGAAGAAGAGCGGCGGTAGGGGCCGAACATGGCGTGCATGGATGTCATAAGCAAGACCCGGACCGTTCATTCCGCAGGGCAATCGCTTCGGGTTGGCGCTGCCGCTCACCGCCCTGCCTTTCAGCGTTGGTGGTTGGCGAAAGCCAGCGCGGCATCCGATCTCCCCCCTTGGGGGGAGGATGTCCGGCAGGACAGAGGGGGAAGGATCGCCACCTCTCGATTTTAACCCATTCCCAACCGGAAACAGCCTGAGGGCGTGGCTATAATCGGTTGACAGGTCGGAGGGACAGTACCCCCCCTCTGCCCTGCCGGGCATCTCCCCCGCAAGGGGGGAGATCGGCAGCTTCGCCGGCGGCGCCTGCTGCGGAATGTTTGACGTGTGGTGCCCGGCAGGGGGGTCAGGGGCGGCGTGCCGGCTTCGACAATCGATCGCGTGGCCGATGCCCTTCGCACCGATGTGATTTGACGTTGCCGCGCCGTGACCTACTCTCGATTGGCGGGATGAGCCGAGGAGGCGAGCGATGCAGTCACCTTTCAACGGGATTCGGAGCGTCACGCTGGCAGCGGCAGTGATCCTTGCCGCTGGCACCGCAGCTTACGCCCATCACGGCTGGTCGTGGACCCAGGATGGGTTTTTTGAGCTCCGGGGCAAGATCACAGCCATCTATATCGGCAATCCGCACGCCACATTGGATGTCGACGCCGACGGAGAGGCCTGGCGGGTGGATTTGGCGCCGCCGTCCCGTACCATTGCCGCCGGCTTCACCGAGGAGGTCGCCAAGGTCGGCGACGAGGTGACCGCGATCGGCCACCGCTCGCGCGACGAGACCGAGAAGTGGATGAAAGCAGCCCGCGTCATCGTCAACGGCAAGGCTTATGACGTCTACCCCGACCGCGTGCCGCCGGCTTGAATGGACGAGTTCCTTGCCGGCATCGAGCAACTCGCCATCGTAAGGGGGCTGAAAGCCTCCTTCGTCGCCTATCCCATAGTCAATGCGCTGCACATTATGTCGATCGGCGCGCTGCTGACCAGCGTCTGGCTCATGGACCTAAGGATCCTCGGCGCCTTCCGCTCGCTGCCGTACGTGCCGTTCGTCACGCTGCTGCGCCGCACCGCATTTACCGCGTTCGCCGGCGCGCTTGTCACCGGGTCGCTGCTCTTTTCAGTCAGGGCGAGAGAGTATGCGGCGATGCCGATTTTTCTCACCAAGATGACGCTCATACTCCTCGCCGTCGCCAATTTTCTCACCTTCATGCGCCACGCAAAAGGCGGCGACGAGCCGCCCGGCGGTACCGTCACTATCCTGGCTGTGCTCTCGCTGGTGCTGTGGACGTCCGTGCTTTTCGCCGGACGGTTCATTGGGTTTCTTAACTGAGGCGGGGCTCGGCACAGCGTGCTCTGGACGGATCAGGGTGCTGTAGCGTTGGCGGGACAGCGCCCCCTCTGGCCTGCCGGCCATCTCCCTCACTTGGGGGGAGATCAGCTAATCGCCTAGGCAAAATACTCCTGCAGCGGGCGCACTTCCAGGTTCCCCGCCCGCAGCGCCGCGATCGCCTCCGCCACTGCCGCCGCACCCGAGAGCGTCGTGTAATACGGCACCTTCTGCATCAGCGTCGCGCGGCGCAGCGATTTTGAGTCCGACACCGCCTTCTGGCCGTCCGTGGTGTTGAAGACGATCTGCACCTGGCGATTGCGGATGGCGTCCTCGATGTGCGGGCGGCCTTCCAGCACCTTGTTTATTTTCTCGGCAGCGACGCCGTTCTCGGCGAGGAAGCGGGCGGTGCCCGAGGTGGCCATTACCTTGAAACCCTGGCCGGCGAGACGCTTGACCGCCGGCAGGATGCCCTTCTTGTCCTCGTCGCGCACCGAAACGAACAGCGTGCCGGCGCGGGGGAGATCAACACCCGCTCCTAGCTGGCTCTTGGCGAAAGCCAGCGCGAAGTCGCGGTCGAGGCCCATGACCTCGCCGGTCGAGCGCATTTCCGGCCCGAGCAAGATGTCGACGCCGGGGAAGCGGGCGAAGGGGAACACCGCTTCCTTGACCGCGATGTGGCCGGGATTTCTGGGGTCGGGCATGGCGCCGTAATGGGCGAAGGCGTCTTCCAGGCTCTCGCCGGCCATGATGCGGGCGGCAATTTTCGCGATGGGGCGGCCGATGGTCTTGGCGACGAAGGGCACGGTGCGCGACGCGCGCGGGTTGACCTCGAGCACATAAACGGTGCCGTCCTTGATCGCGTACTGCACGTTCATCAGGCCGCCGACATTGAGCGCGCGGGCAAGTGCGGCCGTCTGGCGCTCCAGTTCGTCGACGAGCTCCGACGGCAGCGAGTGCACCGGCAGCGAGCAGGCGCTGTCGCCCGAATGGATACCGGCCTCCTCGATGTGCTCCAGGATGCCGGAGACGAAGGTCGACTTGCCGTCGCACAGACAGTCGACATCAACCTCGATGGCGCCCGAGAGATAGGTGTCGAACAGCAGCGGGTTCTTGCCCAGCAGTGTGTTGATCTGGCCTGTCTTGTCGTTGGGGTATTTCTGCTTGATGTCCTCCGGCACCAGGCCGGGCACGGTGTCGAGCAGATAGGATTGCAGCATGCTCTCGTCGTGGATGATTTGCATGGCGCGGCCGCCGAGCACATAGGACGGGCGAACCACCAGCGGGAAGCCGAGCTCGCCGGCGACGAGGCGGGCCTGCTCGACCGAATAGGCGATGCCGTTCTTCGGCTGGCTGAGGCCGAGCTTGTGCAACAACTTCTGGAAGCGGTCGCGGTCTTCGGCGAGATCGATCATGTCGGGCGAAGTGCCGAGGATCGGGATGCCGGCCTTCTCCAGCGCATCCGCCAGCTTCAGCGGCGTCTGGCCGCCGAATTGGACGATGACGCCGACCAGCTCGCCCGACGCCTGCTCGGCGCGCAGGATCTCCAAAACGTCCTCCGGCGTCAGCGGCTCGAAATAGAGCCGGTCCGAGGTGTCGTAGTCGGTCGACACGGTCTCCGGGTTGCAGTTGACCATGATCGCCTCGAAGCCGGCGTCGCGCAGCGCAAAGGCGGCGTGGCAGCAGCAATAGTCGAACTCGATGCCCTGGCCGATGCGGTTCGGGCCGCCGCCGAGGATGACGACTTTTTTCCGCGACGAGACTTGCGCCTCGTTGGCGAGCGCGCCGGCGAAGGGCACCTCATAGGTCGAGTACATGTAGGCGGTCGGCGAGGCGAACTCGGCGGCGCAAGTATCAATGCGCTTGTAAACCGGATGAACGTCTAGCTTTTCGCGTATCTTTTGAACCTCTTCGACGTCTTTCCTGACCAGGGACGCGAGGCGGGCATCGGAGAAACCCATCGCCTTCAGCATGCGCAGATTGGCGGCGTCTTCGGGAATGCCGTGCTCGCGAATGCGGGCTTCCATGTTGAGGATGCCGGCGATCTGTTCGAGGAACCACGGGTCGATCTTGCACATGGCGTGCACGTCTTCCAGAGAGGTGCCCATGCGGATCGCCTGCGCCACCATGCGCAGCCGGTCGGGCGTCGGCGTGCCGAGGGCAGCGCGGATGGCGTTGCGGTCGTCGGCGTGGCTGGCCGCGCCGTGCGCGATGCCGGGGATCTCGATCTCATCGAGGCCGGTGAGGCCGGTTTCCAGTCCGCGCAGCGCCTTCTGCAGCGATTCCTGAAAAGTGCGGCCGATGGCCATGACCTCGCCGACCGACTTCATCGCCGTGGTCAGCACCGGCTCGGCGCCAGGGAATTTCTCGAAGGCAAAGCGCGGGATTTTGGTGACGACGTAATCGATCGACGGCTCGAACGAGGCCGGCGTCGCGCCGCCGGTGATGTCGTTCTCCAACTCGTCCAGCGTGTAGCCGACGGCGAGCTTCGCCGCGATCTTGGCGATCGGAAAGCCGGTCGCCTTGGAGGCGAGAGCCGACGAGCGCGAGACGCGCGGGTTCATCTCGATCACCACCAGGCGGCCGTCGGCCGGGTTGACGGCGAACTGCACGTTGGAACCGCCGGTCTCGACGCCGATCTCGCGCAGCACCGCGATCGAGGCGTTGCGCATCATCTGGTACTCTTTGTCGGTCAGGGTCAGGGCAGGGGCGACGGTGATCGAGTCGCCGGTGTGCACGCCCATCGGGTCGATGTTTTCGATCGAGCAGACGATGATGCAGTTGTCGGCCTTGTCGCGGACAACCTCCATCTCGTACTCCTTCCAGCCGAGCACGCTTTCCTCAATCAGCACTTCGGTGGTCGGCGAGGCGTCGAGGCCGGACTGGACGATCTCGTAGAATTCGGCGCGGTTGTAGGCGATGCCGCCGCCGGTGCCGCCCATGGTGAAGGACGGGCGGATGATGGCGGGCAGGCCGACATGGTCGAGCGCCTGTGCGGCGATCGCCATGCCATGGCTGATGTAGCGCTGCTTGCGGTCGCCCTCGCCGAGGTTCCAGCGCGTTTCGAGCGCGTCGAGCGCGGCGTCGAGGTTTTCGGGCTTCTCGGCCTTCAGCGCGGCGCGTTCGGCCTCATGCGTCTTGCGGTCGGCGTTCTTGACGTCGGTGGCGTTGGCCAGCATCGATTTTGGCGTTTCCAGGCCGATCTTCTTCATCGCCTCGCGAAACAGCGCCCGGTCCTCGGCCTTGTCTATTGCCGTGGCGTCGGCGCCGATCATCTCGACATTGTAGCGCTCGAGCACGCCCATGCGGCGCAGCGACAGGGCGGTGTTGAGCGCGGTCTGGCCGCCCATGGTCGGCAGCAGCGCGTCCGGCCGCTCCTTGGCGATGATCTTGGCCACCACTTCCGGCGTGATCGGCTCGATATAGGTGGCGTCGGCCAGTTCCGGGTCGGTCATGATGGTGGCCGGGTTGGAATTGACCAGGATGACGCGAAAACCCTCTTCCTTGAGCGCCTTGCAGGCCTGGGTGCCGGAATAGTCGAATTCGCAGGCCTGACCGATGACAATGGGGCCGGCCCCGATGATCAGGATCGACTTGATGTCGGTGCGTCTTGGCATATCGAGGGTCCGTTCGGCAGGCGGCTTGCACGAAAAACCGGACGGGAAGACCCGGCCGGTTGTGCTCGCGATTCTGGTATCAGGCTAGGAGGGCCTTATAGGGAAGAGTTTTGCCGGATGTAACCCCCTAAAATGCGGAGTGTAGGGCAGTAGGGCAGTAGGGCAGTAGGGCAGTAGGGCAGTAGGGCAGTAGGGCAGTAGGGCAGTAGGGCAGTAGGGCAGTGGTTCGAGCGCCCTTTAAACATATTGCCCTACTGCCCTACTGCCCTATTCCCCTTAGCCACCAATCCCCCAGCGCCAACTGATCCGTGATCTCGAAGCGTTCGGAAACGCCGACACGGATCATGTTCAGGCTGCCCTCGCGGGTGTAGCGGAATTCACCTGATGCATTCGAGCCGGCGGGCCGACCGGCCTGGAATCTGATGACGCGGGTGCCGCCATCGGGCCAGGTCACGGTGACCTCGGCTTTGTCGCCCGTGTGGACAACGCCTGCCTTGCAACTGGTCATCGGCTGGCCGACATGGCGCGCGCAAGGAATTTCGTTGCGGGCACCCAGCGCCGGCGCGGGCCTGCCTGGCGGCTGCAGCCGCGCAACGGTTTGTGCGTTGGCCGGAGGCGCCGCATTGGCGGCGCGATTGCGGATGGGCTTGTCCGCTGCCGCGGGCGCCTGTGTCTCGCCGGCCGAAGGATTTTCGCTGGCAAAAAGCGCCAGGCGGTAAGCATCCTCGATGGCCACCCTGCCGATTGCCTCAACGGCAGTCATCGTGGGTTCGCGACCGGTCGCATCCAGGCGCGCCGTCAGGTCCGGCGGTGGCTGATCTGCAGTTGCCGGGTTCGAGTCGCCGGCTGCAGCGGCCGTGCTTTCGCCGGTCGCTTCGATATCCACCTCCGCAACTGCCGCCGGATTCTCGGGGTTCAGATAGCGCGCGGGAGCCCATCCCGTCCCTTGCGGGTTGTCGATTTCTGCGACCTTGCACCAACGATAGCCATTGACGTCGTTGCAGCCGAGATTGTTGACGCTCGTGCCATTCGGCAGCCGAGCCTTGATCTTGCCCATCGCCGATGCCGTGGCGCGGACGTTCAGGAGATCGCCCGGAGCAAGGTCGGTCACGATGGAGACGAAAGGCGCCTCCTCGGCCCTGGCCGGCAGCAGCGCCGTCAGCAGGAGAGGGGCGGCAATCAGCAGCGTCGTTCGGAGCGTAACTGTGCGCCTCATCATTTTGGCCGTGGGCGATAGAAGCATTTCCGAGGCGCGGCCGGGCACAGAATCGCCGCCGCATTCCAGGACGATTTTATAAGCGACGACATGGCGCTATGTAAGCCGGAAAATGCGGCTGGGGAATGGTGTTCGGTCCACGGCATGCGCAAGCTCAGCGTGCGGCATGAACGCGTTGCGTTCAGCCTGGGGTATGAACTCGTTCCCTCGTTCAATCCGGGCGGCATGAACGCGTTGCGTTCAGCCTGACATGAACGCGTTCCGCGTTCAGCCGGACATGAACGCGTTGCGTTCAGCCGGACATAAATCCGGTGCGCAGCGCGTAGGCCCATTCCGGCCGTCCCGCCTGTTCGGCCTGCCGCGCTGCCGCCTCATGGTCATAGTCGACGGCGATGGCTTCGAAGCGGTCGGAGCGGCCCGGCCCACCCAATTCGACGATGCCGTAGCGTGCATGCGGAGAGCCTTGCTCGGAAACATGCGCCGGTGGCGTGTCGTCGCCATAAGCGGGGCAGCCGATGCTGCCCGGATTGAAGACCACCGGGCCGTCGGGGATACGGATCAGTTCGCTGCGGTGGCTGTGGCCACACAGCACGATGCGGCAAGCGGGATCGAGCGCGGCCAGCCGCCGCTTGATGGCGACCAGCGGCGCGCGCGCCAGCCGGCCGTCGGCCATCGTATCGGTAAGGTATTTTTCGTCATGGTCGGGTCGGGCATGAAAGGCGGTCACGGCTGGGGCGATCTCCAGCGTGAGGGGCAAGGCCAACAGTGCCTCGCGCTGGACCGATGTCAGCCGTTCCTGCGCATAGCGGTCGGACGGCCACATGGCTTCATCCGCGGTATCGCGGGCGACGCGGCGGTCGTGGTTGCCGCGAACTGTCGGCAGGGCGAGCGCTTCAAGCCGCTCCATGGTTTCGCGCGGCCAGAGCGGGCCGGAGACGCAATCGCCGAGATTGACGATGAGGTCAGCACCACCGCGCTGCCGCAGATCGTCGAGCACGGCGTCCAGGGCGAGGATGTTGCCGTGGATATCGGCGAGAACGGCAATGCGCATGGGAAGCTCCGTTGGGTCGACGAATGACGCGTCGGGAAGGGCGGACCTGGCAGGACTTTGGTTGCTCTCCTCTGTTACACTAGGGCTATCGCAGCTGGAAAGCCGAGGCTTTCGCTCTACGATGTATCCCCACCCCTAACCCTCCCCCAGTCCAAACAGTGGGGAGGGTTAGGGTGGGGGTCCACCTTCGCAAGAAGCCAAAATGCGATTGCCCTGCCTGCTACACGGGGGCGAGTTACGGCCTCAGGCGCGGACTTCGATCTCGGAGGCGCCGACCGCGGGCAGTGCCGGGTCGTCGACGGCTGCGGCAATGACGCTATCGAGCAGGCCGGGAAAGCGGGCATTGAGATCGTCGCGGCGCAGCGTGATCAGCCGGCTGGTGCCGACGACCTCGGTGCGGGTGACGCCGGCCTCGCGCAATTTGGCCAGGTGGTAACTGAGATTGGTCTTTGAGCCGAGATCGAGGAACTGGCTGCAATTCAGCGGCACACCCTCCTTGCTGGCGAGATAGCGCACGATGGCCAGCCGGGTGGGATCGCCGAGCACGGCAAGCACGTTCGGCAGGCTGATCTGGTCGGCGGTGGGGTGGGGCAGCGTCATGCCGGAGAACTAAGCGCAATCAGGGCCGATTTCAACGCATCTCCTCCTGGTGGATGCCCTCAGTTTCCACCTCCCGCTACCTTGTCCTGACATGGGGCTGTCAGCAGGGTTCGGCTATTCTCGGGCGGCTCATTGACAACATGCGCCATTAGGTACAATTGTTCAATAACTTTTGAACTAAGGATTTCACTATGGACAAGCGCCTCTTCTGGCTTGCGCTCGGATCATTCACGATCGCGACCGAAGGCTTCGTCATCTCCAGCCTGCTGCCCGACATCGCGGGGGATGCCGGCATCTCGGTCCCGCTCGCCGGGACGCTGATCACCGCCTTCGCGCTCGCCTATGCGCTCGGCGCGCCGATCCTGGCGACGCTGACCGGCGAATGGGACCGGCGACGCGTCATCTTGTGGACGCTGGTGTTTTTCGTGCTGGGCAACCTGGCGGCGGCGCTCAGTTCCTCCTTCGAACTGCTGCTGATCGCGCGCATCGTCATGGCGCTGTCGTCCGGCCTGTTTGCGGCGACGGCGCAGGGGACGGCCGTGGCGCTTGTCGATGATCATCACCGCGCCCGCGCCATTGCCGTCGTCGTCGGCGGCACTACGGTGGCGGTGGCAGTCGGCGCACCGCTCGGCGCGCTTGTCGCGACGGTTGCCGGCTGGCGCGGCACGTTCTTTGCCATCGCCGGGCTCGGCGCACTGGCCGGCGCAATCCTGTGGTACCGGCTGCCGCGCGGCATCATCGGCACCAAGCTGCCGCTCAGGCAGCGGCTGGCCGCAACGCTTCGCCCCGGCGTGCCGTCGATCCTGCTGACTACACTTTTGGCGCTCACCGGCGCCTTCACGGTCTTTGCCTTTGTCGCGCCGCTAGCCATCGAAGGCGGCGGCTTGAGCCCGATCGCGCTGCCCGGCATGCTGCTTGCGTTCGGTGTCGGCGCCGTCATCGGCAACATCGCCGGCGGGCAGGCCGCCGACCGCTTCGGCGCGACGCGCACCGTCAGCTGGTCGCTGGCGCTGAGTGCGGTCATGCTGGTGATGCTTTCGGTCATTCCGGCCTTCCTGCCGCACAGCATCGCCGGGCCGGCGCTGATGGCCATGATGGTGCCGTGGGGCATCGTCGGCTGGGCCTTCCCGCCGGCGCAGGCCAGCCGCATCATCAGGCTGGCGCCCGACGCAGCGCCCATCGTGCTGTCGCTCAACGCTTCGGCGCTCTATCTCGGCGTGGCGCTGGGCGCAGTCGTCGGCGGCGCGGTGCTGCGCTATGGCGCGCCGGCTGATCTCGGTCTGGTCGCAGCGGTGTTCCCGATCCTGGGTCTTGGCGTCATGCTGGCCGGCCACCGGGCCGCCCGGGCGGTGGCCATGCCGGCGGAGTAAAGGGAGATCGCAGAAGCGTGGCGCTGTCCTCATCGCGCTGCCAGGCAGAATTTGGGCTCCTCTCCCCCCACTCACATCTAGCCGAGCAAGGAACCCAGGTCCTGTAACCACACACTACTTCCAGGTCCGGCGCCTCTCGATCTCGGCTTCGGATGGCTGTTGCTGGGCGAAGGAGCCAGTCTTGATCTCACCGGCGCGTTCATAGCTCGCTATGATGACGCCGGTGGTCGATGCCTGTGAGCGGTTCAGCTTGAAAGCCGCCGGCATTGCGCCGCTGCCAAACAGCCGCTTGCCCTTGCCCAGCACCAGCGGGAAGGTCAGCAGGCTGATCTCGTCGATCAGGTCGTTGGCGAGCAAGGTCTGGATGAGTTCGCTCGATCCCTGGATGAGCAGGTCCGGCCCGTCCTCCTGCTTGAGCTGGCGCAGGGTAGCCACGACGTCGTCGCCAAGCGACTGGCTGTTTTGCCACGACAGCGTGTCGGGCCGGTGGGTGGCCACATATTTGGTGACGGCGTTGAAACGGTCGGCGATCGGATCGTCTTTCTGGTACGGCCAATGCGCGGCGAAGATGTCGTAGGTCTTGCGGCCGAGGAGCAGCGCGAAGGGTTTTGCGAAGGTCTCACCAATAAAGGCGCCCCCGACGTCGTCCCAGTAATGGAACGTCCAGCCACCGAATTCGAAGCCGCCGACCGGGTCTTCTTGCGGCCCACCGGGCGCTTGCATGACGCCGTCGAGGCTGACGAATGTCGCAGTGGTGATCTTCCTCATTGGATTCTCCCTTTTCATCATCCGAGCCGTTGCCGCCGGATTTCGGCCAAAGGACGTGCGAGCGGAAGCCTGTCCGACAGGGCCGGAAAATTTCTGGGCTCCGGCGCATGTCGAGCGGCAAGCGCGGGACGCCTCGCCGCGGCGACGTCATTGCGACCGCCTGCCGCCAACACTTTGCGACGAGAACCAGACGTCGCCGATGACGGCGGTGGCGGTGCGGTCCGGTGCCTTGTCGGCCGTCAGCCAGATCTTGCGGCTGCGTGCCGCCTTGTCACGGTGGATTTTCGTCGAGGCCGCCGAGGCGCCGATGCAAGGGATGAACCATGATCGCATGAACGGGATCGCAGGCAAACCCCTTATCCGTGCGTGTCACCATCACCGCGAGGCCAATGCGCTCGGCCGGACGCCACGGAAAGACCATGCGGCCGCGGGGCTTCAGCGCCTTCAGCCATTCGGCTGGGGGTGCCGCAACGCCGGCATTGACATAGATGATGTCGGACGGTGGCAGGCCGCCGACGACCGCATCGCCATGGATGACGGTCACATTGGCATAGGCTTCGAGATTCTTTCTTGCACGGTCGGCGAGACCGGAATCCAGTTCGAAGGCGGTGACTGCGCCGCCCGGCGAAACCAGTTTCGCCAGCAGAGCTGTGTAATAGCCGGTGCCGGCGCCGACATGAGTGACGACCTCGCCGGGTTTTGGCGCCACCTTGCCGATCCACATGGCATGCAGGAACGGCTCGCCATTGTTGATGCCCTTTTCGGCGTCGAGCGACACCAGCACGTTCTGATAGATGTGAACAGGATCGGCGCTCGGCGTTTCTACCTTGCCGTTGCCGGCGACGACCGTCCACGGCCCGGGCCCGAGAAAAGCTTCGCGCGGCACCGCGGCGAACACGTCCTCGAGACGCGGATCGGCAGAACCTGCATTGGCAGCCATCAGTCGCGCGTAGAATTTTCGGGCTTCGGCAATTCTGGTCATGTCGCGTGAGAAGATAGCGCGATTGACCGAATTGTCGCGCAGCCCCACGAGCTCACTCAATGCATGGTCGAGAAAACCCTCAGCCGACGCGGCGAAGCGCGGCGCCGTGCGCTGCTCAAAGATTATGTGCAGCTTGTCGCCGACCTGATCGAGAACGGCAACGAGGCCCGCCAGGTCGACATCGCGGCGCGGCTCGGCGTCGCCCAGCCGACGGTGGCCAAGATGCTGACGCGGCCGACAGTCGTGCCGGAACCGCCGCGCTGCCGCGGCGTTTGAGATCGTGCCAGCAATTGGCGCGAGACCGAGGAGGATACGATGGGCGTTGAACAGGCACCGACAGCGAAGGGCAAGCAAGCAGCCAAGGGATTGAAGCAGGCTGCGGCGAAGGACGAACGCAAGACCGAAGCGGATACTGGACGCCCGCTCAAGAAGGGCGGGGCCCGCTTCGAGGAGCGCTCGAAAAGCTCGGACGGCAAGAGCGCGGGCACCAAGCAGAAGATCTGAGCCTGACCGACAAGTCCAAGACCAAAAAAAAGCGCCGGCAGGGCTCTCAGCCGCGGGTGTCGTGCAGGGACTGACCCCAGAGCCGGCGGCCCCTTCATGAGAAAAATACTGTGACTTGGCGCAACCATTGGGATAATTGTTTGTTGGGTCGGATCGGGCCATGAGATCGGCAAGATACCGATACGTGCATCGCGGGGAGTTGCCATGCTCTGGAAAGGTCGTCGTCAAAGCGACAACGTCGAGGACCAACGCGGCCAGGGCGGCGGGCTCAACCTGCCGCGCGGCGGCCCCGGCCGTCTCCGCATCCCGATCGGCGGCCGCTCCGGCGGCGGAATGTCGCTGTCGACCATCATCATTCTCGTAGTCCTCTATTTCGGGCTGAAGGCCATCGGCATCGACCCGCTTCAGATCCTGGCCGGTGGCGGCTTGGTGCCGGGTGGCGGCGGTCAGATCACCGACAACAGCGGAGAACAGGGCGGTGGCACCGGGGCGCCTGCCTCCGACGAGATGAAGCAGTTCGTTTCGACTGTCCTGGCCGAGACCGAGGACACCTGGACCGGCATTTTCCAGGCCGAGGGCCTGACCTACGAGGATCCCAAGCTGGTCCTGTTCAGCGGGCAAATCCGTTCGGCTTGCGGCTTCGCCTCGTCCGCGGCCGGCCCGTTCTACTGCCCCGGCGACCGCAAGGTCTATCTCGACACCACCTTCTTCCAGCAACTCGACCAGCAATTCGGCGCTTCGGGCGATTTTGCCCAGGCTTATGTGATCGCGCATGAGGTCGGCCACCATGTCCAGAACCTCACCGGCATCCTGCCCAAGTTCAACCAGATGCGGCAGCAGATGGGCGAGGCCGAGGCCAACCAAATGTCGGTGCAGGTCGAGCTCCAGGCGGATTGCTTCGCCGGCGTCTGGGCGCATTTCACCGGGCAGAAAGGCATTCTGGAACAGGGCGACATGGACGAGGCGCTGAACGCCGCCCAGCAGATCGGCGACGACACGATGCAGAAGAAGATGCAGGGCTATGTCGTGCCGGAAAGCTTCAACCATGGCACCTCGCAGCAGCGTCAAACCTGGCTGGCACGCGGCTACAAGAGCGGCAAGCTGTCGGACTGCGATACGTTCAACACCCCGATCTGAGGTGTTTGGGCTCTCGTTGAAATGGCGTTGAAAGCGGCGGCGATGCAGCCGCGCTCATGTCGACAGTTGATGTCAGGATGAAAATTCCTGGCCTGTTCCCTTATTGTTCTGTGTGGCTGACTCGCCTATAAAAGGCCCTTCCGCCTTCGCTGCGAGGCGGCTCCAGGAGTCGATACCGTCATGATCGAAGCCAAAACCGCCAGGCGGGGCCTTGCGCTTGTTTTCACCACGCTGCTGCTCGACATCACCGGCATCGGCATCATCATGCCGGTGCTGCCGGCCTATCTGCAGGAACTGACCGGCGTCGGGGTCAGCGAAGCGGCGATCGAAGGCGGCTGGCTGTTCTTCGTCTATGCGGCCATGCAGTTCCTGTTCGCGCCGCTGGTCGGCAATCTCAGCGACCGCTTCGGCCGTCGTCCGATCCTGCTGGCCTCGGTGCTGACCTTCGCCGTCGACAATCTGATCTGCGCGGTGGCCTGGTCCTATTGGGTCCTGTTCATCGGCCGGGTGCTGGCCGGCATCAGCGGCGCCAGCTATTCGACCGCCTCCGCCTTCATCGCCGATGTCAGCACCGACGAGAACAGGGCGAAGAATTTCGGCCTGCTTGGCATCGCCTTCGGCGTCGGTTTCGTCATCGGCCCGGTGCTGGGCGGGTTGCTCGGCGAGTTCGGGCCGCGCGTGCCGTTCTGGGGCGCGGCGGTGCTTGCTCTGATCAACTTCATCGTCGGCTGGTTCTTCCTGCCGGAAACGCTGGAGCAGCATCACCGGCGCCGCTTCGAATGGCGCCGCGCCAATCCTCTAGGCGCCCTGAAGCAGATGCGCAATTACAAGGGGATCGGCTGGATCGGCCTGGTGTTCTTCCTGATGACGCTCGGTCACATGATGTACCCTGCCGTGTGGTCGTTCGTCGGCAGTTACCGCTACGGCTGGAGCGAGCAGCAGATCGGCTTCTCACTCGGCGTCTTCGGCCTTGGCGGGGCATTGGTGATGGGTTTTGTCCTGCCGCGCGTCATCCCACGGCTCGGCGAATGGCGGACCGCCGCCATCGGTCTTGCTTTTACCGCGCTCGCCGCCTTCGGCTATGCCGCGGCGTGGAAGGGCTGGATGATCTATGCGGTGATCGTGGCGACCTGCCTCGAGGCGCTGGCCGACCCGCCGCTGCGCAGCCTGGCAGCGGCCAAGGTACCGCCCTCCGCGCAAGGCGAATTGCAAGGTGCGATGACGAGCGTGTTTTCGATCACCAGCATCATCACGCCGCTGTTTTATACGGGAATCTTCGCCTGGTTCACCGGGCCAAGCGCGCCGGTGACGTTCGGCGGCGCGCCCTTTGTGCTCGGCGGTATCTTTCTCGCCCTGTCGCTGGTGGCTTTCGTGCTCAGGGTCGAGAAGCCGAGCGCGGTGAGGGACGTCACGACGGCGACGGTGCGAACCTGAATCAGGCGCGCTCCGCCAGCGCCGGCTCGCCGCGCTTTTCGCGGATGAGATTGACGAAGCGGCGGAACAGATAATGCGAGTCCTGCGGGCCCGGCGAGGCTTCGGGATGATGCTGTACCGAAAACACCGGCCTGCCGGTCAGGGTGATGCCGCAGTTCGAGCCGTCGAACAGCGAGACATGGGTTTCTTCGACGCCCGTGGGCAACGAGCCGGCATCGACGGCAAAGCCGTGGTTCATCGAGACGATCTCAACCTTGCCGGTGGTGTGATCCTTGACCGGATGATTGGCGCCGTGATGGCCTTGATGCATTTTGGCGGTCTTGCCGCCGAGCGCCAGCGCCAGCATCTGGTGGCCGAGGCAGATGCCGAAGACCGGGATGTCGGTCTTCAGCAAGTCCTGGATGACCGGAACGGCATAGTCGCCAGTGGCTTCCGGGTCGCCGGGACCGTTGGAGAGAAAGATGCCGTCGGGCCGCATGGCGAGGATATCCTCGGCGCCGGTGTTGGCCGGCACCACGGTGACCTTGGCGCCCAGGCCGGCAAGCAGGCGCAATATGTTGCGTTTTACGCCGTAGTCGATGGCGACGACATGCATGGACGGATCGGCCTGTTCGCCAAAGCCCTCGTCCCAGACCCACGGCGTCTCGCGCCAGACCGAGGACTGGCCGGAAGTGACGTCCTTGGCCAGGTCAAGCCCGATCAGGCCGGACCAGGCAGCGGCGCGGCGCTTCAGCTCCTCGATGTCGAAGATGCCGTCGGGCGCGTGCGCGATGACGGCGTTGGGCATGCCCTTTTCGCGGATCAGCGCGGTCAGCGCGCGGGTGTCGATGCCCGAAAGCGCAACGATGCCGCGTTTCTTCAGCCATTGGTCGAGACCAGAAGCGGCGCGATAGCTGGACGGATTGGTGACGTCGGCCTTGAACACGGCGCCGACTGCGCCGGCGCGGGCAACAGGGTTGAGATCCTCGATGTCCTCGTCATTGGTGCCGATATTGCCGATATGCGGAAAGGTGAAGGTGACGATCTGGCCGGCATAGGACGGGTCGGTGAGGATTTCCTGATAGCCTGTCAGCGCGGTGTTGAAGCAGACTTCGGCGACGGCGGAGCCGGTGGCGCCAAGGCCGCGGCCCTCGATGACGGTGCCGTCGGCCAGCACCAGCAGGGCGGTCGGCTTCTCGGTGGCCCAAGTGGGGGTCGACGCGGCGGTCATCGTTGCCATGGCGGCACTCCTAAAGGCTGCGCCCTTCAATCGGTCCGGCGAACCATTCTGCGCAGCAAACCGCGCGCAGCGGCGATTTCGCAGCCAGCGCGCGCAACAAAAACTCAGTTCATGCAAGGCCCAGTACATAGGGGAAGGCGCCAGAGCGGTCAATGATGCTACGCCCGCAGGCGCGATTTATTTCCTCGAGCAATATCAGCGGTTTGCCGGGCGGCGTCGAATTTGCCTTGGGCTTTCGGCACGGCTATTGTCCGTCGCATTCGAAGGAGAAAGCATCATGCGCGGCAAAATCGCCGAATCCCTGAAGAGCGCGATGAAGGCGCAGGACAAGCGCCGGCTGCCGACATTGCGGCTGATCCAGGCGGCCATTCACGACCGCGACATCGCCAATCGCGGCGCCGGCAAGGAGCCGGCCAGCGACGACGAGATCCTGCAGATACTGGCCAAGATGGTGAAGCAGCGCGAAGAGTCGGCCAAGGCTTTCGACGACGGCAAGCGGCCGGAGCTTGCCGCGCAGGAGCGCGACGAGATGGCCATCATCCGCGATTTCCTGCCGACGCAACTGGGCCAGGCAGGGACCGAAACGGCGATCCGCGCCGCCATCGCCGAGACCGGCGCCAGCAGCGTCAAGGACATGGGCAAGGTTATGGCCGTGCTCAAGGAGAAATACGCCGGCCAGATGGATTTCTCCAAGGCGAGCGGGATCGTCAAGGGACTGCTGCAGTAGGATTTTGCCGCTGCAGCGAGCTCGTAAGGCATTGGAGGAGGCGACAGCGAGGAGCCAGCCCTGGCCGCATATGATTGATTCTCAGGCGCTCTTTGGTTTCTGAGAGCGGGCGGGGCGGGCGGCAGCTCGCACCGACAGGTTCAGTGCCACGGCGGCGCGAATGAGCGCCTTCAACGCCTCTTCATCGATCTTGTCGCCCTCATGGATGTCGATGGCGCGCCTGGTGTTGCCTTCGAGGCTGGAGTTGAAGAGGCGAGACGGGTCCTCCAGCGTGGCGCCCCTGGCGAAGGTCATTTTCACGACATTCTTGTAGGTCTCACCGGTGCAGATAATTCCGGCGTGTTCCCACACCGGAACCCCTCTCCACTTCCACTCCTCGACCACTTCGGGATCGACCTGCTTGATGAGGGTTCGGATCCGAGCGAGCATCTCGCCCCGCCAATCGCTCAGCTCATTGATTCTCGCATCTATCAATTGAGAGGGGGTGTCTCCTCCTGCTCCCTCCGGCGAGCCGCCCTTCTTCATGGCTGTTGTCGCTTTGGTCATGATTGGTCCCAGTGGCTTTGTGAACGTTCGACGTCGTCTGGCGTACGCATCGATGCGGCGAGCCGTTTGCCGTTCCGGCGCGAGCAACAAACTCTCGACGTCGAGGAGGAACCTTCGTCGCTCCAGACCCGTTTTGCAACCAGGATCATACGAAAAATGGAGCTTCGATTTGGCGGCGCGTTTGTTGAACATTTTCGGCGCGGCCACCAGCGCCGGCGCCTATTCGCCAGGGCAGGAACAAGCCCCCGCGGCGTTTCGGCGCCATGGGCTCGCAGAGGCGCTCGCGAGCCGAGGCAGAACCATCAGGGATCATAGCGATGTTGCATCGTTCCGGTGGCGACCGGACTCTTCGCGGCCGCAGGCCATGAACCTGGAGGCCGTGCGCGGGGCCTGTGACTTGGTCGCAAGCCACGTGGCGACGGCGATTTCGGCGCAGGAAGACGTGCTTGTCTTGGGCGGCGATTGTACCGTGGAGTTGGGCACGGTCGCCGGGGCGAACGCGGCCGGCGCGCGGTTCGGACTCGTCTACATGGACTTTGACGCCGATCTCAACACACCTGACACGAGCGACGGCGCCTTGGACTGGACTGGTGTCGCCCATCTGCTCAACATCCCGGGATGCGAGCCTTCGCTCGCGGGGCTCGGCCCAACGCGTCCGATGCTCGTGCCTCAGCAACTTCTCTATTTCGGCCTCGTGAATATCACTCCGCCTGAAGCCGCCGCGATCAGAGATCACGCGATCAAGGTCATTTCGCGTGAGGAAGCTTTGATTGATATCGAGTTGGCGGCGGCGCGCGCGGCCGAATGGGCGGCGCGCTTTGACTGTGTGCTTATTCACTTCGATGCCGATGTGCTCTCCTTTATCGATTTCCCGATTGCTGAGAATGTGCGCCGTTGCGACGGTCTCAAACTGGAGCAAGCCGCCTTCGTGCTAAAGCAGTTGACCGCCCTGCAGCAATGGCGCGGCCTGACCGTCACAGAAGTTAATCCGGCCCATGCGCCAGACGAGCCCACCGCGTTTGCACGCCTGAATGAGGTGCTTGCAGACGCCCTTGGCTAATTCGTGATGCATCTCACAGTCGCTCGCCTGGCACTTGGCTGGCTTGCTTCACCCAGGCGGCGAACTGGGCTTCGTCGAGCTGGTCCTCATAAATGTCGAGGTAGCGCACGTCCTTGTGCCTGGACTCGCCGGGAGGAACAGGACGCAGTGACGTGCCCCGGAAGAAGGTCACTTTGACGTAGCGGGTGAAGACATGAAACGACAGGAACCAGCCCTGGCCTTCGATGCCGTAAAACGGCGAGTTCCATTTGACGGCCTTGTGCACGCCGGGGACGGTGCGCACGATGATTGCGTCGAGGCGGCGCCCGACATCGCTTTTCCAGCCCGGCATGGCCGCGATGTAGGCCTGCACCGGGGCGTCACCTTCGGCCTTGGCGATCTGGGGGTTGCCGCCTGCGAGGAGTGCCGGCTTCGCCTCCTTGCCGGACTGCGGCTTCGGCGTCGCCTTGCGCGGTTTGGTTGCCGCGCCCCGCTCGGCGGCGGCCTTCGCCGACTTCTCGGACCTGTGGTCGGCCATTGTGTTCACTCCAAAGTAGGTGGACCCAATCGATGACATTTGATTTTAGAAAGCCGCCCCTGAAGATCAACTTCAGAATCCGAGGGCGGCAGCGGAGCGATCGTACGTCATGGTTGAACTCGTCAAACCGGCGCTTGAACATCTGCCGTCGTACAAGGCCGCCCTTGAGCGCGGCTGGTCGCCGGACAATGTGCGGCTGATGGAGGCGACGCGCGAGCAGCTTGCGGCCATCGAAAAGAATCCAACGGCCTTCCTCGCCGATCTCGACGACCCCGATGCCAAGGGTGGTCCGGTCACCTTGCCTGATGGGACGAAAGTGCCGCGCCTGCCGGGATTCCGGCGCTGGATCTGGGACGGCGAAGTCGCCGGCTCGATCGGCCTTCGCTGGCAGCGCGGCACCGCCGAGCTGCCGCCACATGTGCTCGGCCACATCGGCTATGCCGTAGTGCCATGGAAGCGGCGGCGCGGCCATGCGACAGAGGCAGTGAGGCTGATGCTCGGCGAGGCGAGGGCGCTCGGCCTGCCCTTCGTCGAGATCACCGCCAAGCCGGGTAATCTCGCCTCGCAGAAGGTGGTCCTGGCCAATGGCGGACGGCTCGTCGGGCGATTCTTCGAGGACGCTGCCTATGGCGGCGCCGAAAGCCTGCGCTATCGCATCGACCTGTAGCGCCTGCCGACTATTCGGCAGCGGCCGGCAGCGGCGGCATCGTGTTTCGGCGCCACTCCCAGATGTGCGAGGCGAGCGCGACCGCCACGGCGAGCAGCATGGCCATGGCGCCAACCACCGGCAGGCTGCGATAGCCATAACCGGCATTGAGCATGGCGGCGCCGAGCGAGGCGGCCAGCGCGATGCCGACATTGAAGCCGGCCGGGATAAGCGATGAGGCGAGATTGGAGGCGTCCGCCGTCCAGGTCAGGATACGGGTCTGGATCGGGGTGCCGATGGCAAAGCTGAGACCACCCCAGATAGTGATCGCAACGACCATCGGCACCGGGTACGGGCTGGCGGCGTAAATGACGGCAAGTGTCACCGCCTGCATGAAAAGCATGGTGATGAGCGACGGCATCAGTTTCCAGTCGGCGAGCCGCCCGCCAAGAAAGACGCCGATCGTCGCGCCGACACCGTTGAGCAGCAGCACCCAGGGCACCAGGCCCTCGCCGAGGCCGGTGACTTCAAGCAGCGTCGGCGTGATGTAGGTGAACAGGCCGAACTGGCCGATCATCAGCATCAGCATGAGGATTAGCGACGTCCAAACCTGCTGGCGTGCGAGCACGCGGACCTCGCTGCCGAAACTGACGCGACGGCGCGACGATCCCGTCCGGCGCGGCAGGAGGGCGGCCATGGCGGCGATGGAAACCACACCAAGCGCGCACATCACCCAGAACGTCGCGCGCCACCCCCAAATATTGCCGATCGCCGTGCCGGCCGGCACGCCGATGACATTGGAGACCGTGAGGCCCGACAGGATGAGCGCCACGGCCATTCCACGCTGATCCTGGCGGACCAGGCCGACCGCAACCACCATCGCGACGCCGAAATAGGCGCCGTGCGCCACGGCCACTGCCATCCGCAACAGCAACATGGAGGCGAAGTCGGGCGCAAGGGCGCAGGCGGCCTGGCCGATGGCGAAGGCTGCGGCAAGGCCAAGCAGCAACGCCTTGCGGGAGATTGTCTTGGTAGCGAGCGTCAACAGCGGTCCGCCGATCGCGATGCCGCCGGCGTAGCCGGAGACGAGATAGCCGGCCGTCGGGATGGAGACGCCAAGGCCGTCCGCCACCTGCGGCAGCACGCCGGCGATGACGAACTCGGTGGTGCCGAATGCGAACGCAGCGATGAACAGGGCGATGAGGGGAAGCATGGCGCGGGAAGGCTGTCCTTGAATGAGATGGCTCAAATCACGGACGAGAGCGGCGGGCAATCCAGAAATTCTCGACGCCGCTTTAGGTTTTCTTTATCAGTTCAGCCTGGCTCCGGCCGCACAGGCTAGACGGCCGTCGTCTTCCTTCCGTAGGGGATTTTCAGCCACGCTCGCTCGTGAAAATAGTAGAGCAGCGATTTGGTGATGACCTCGGTCACACCGATGGCCGCAGCGAGCTTGATGCTGCCTGTCACGATGAGCGAAATGATTATCGTGTCTACCGTACCGGTGACGCGCCAGGAAAGCGCCTTGGCGAAACTGCGCGAATGGGTATCCATCGACTTTCCTCCCGGCGGATTTGACCGATCCTTAGAGCGCCTTGCATTCTGGTGGAACCAAAGCCGCGCTCCAGGTCTTTGCTTGACGCATGTTGTCCGACGCCAAGCGAAGACGGTTGGCTGAAAAATGCTCTAGCCGACAGACGGGAGGGTTAGCAAAGACTAATTTTCGCGCGCCGGCTCCAGGCAATTCCCGCGCTGGGCCCAATCTATCCGGCCTTCAGCCGCGAGCCGGTGAGCAGGCCGCGTTCCTCGAGCACCGGGTAGGCCATCGAGGCAAGCAGCGAATTGATCTGCTTCAGGTCGCGGATAGTGTCGAGATGGATGGAACTGGTCTCGACGCTCTTGGCGGTGCCGTCGCGCAGCCGCACGAAATGGCTGGCGCTGGTCTCCTTCTCGCGGTCGCGCAGCCGATCCTTTTCCAGCACCAGCTGGCGGGCGGTCTCCGGATCGCGCGAAACCAGCACGTTGAAGGCAAGCCGCGCGTTGGCGAGCACCGAGGCGTGGAAGGCGCTAAGCTCGCGCCAACCCTCGGGCGTGAACTCCAGCCCGCGCTCGAGCTTCTTCCTGACATGCACCAGCATGTTGCGCACGATGATGTCGCCGACCTGTTCGAGCTTGACGCAGGCGCCGATCAACTCCTGGCAACGCAGCGCCTCGTCCTCGCTCAGCGGGTTCCTGGTGACCTTGGCCAGATAGAGCTTTATCGACGCATGTTTCTTGTCGACGCGGTCGTCGAGCGCGGCCAGCGCCTTGATCTTGTCGGCGTCGGCGCTTTCATAGAGCTCGATGATGCGCTTCAGCATGATCTCGACCGTCTCGCAGACCCGCACCACCTCACGGGTGGCGTTGGCCAGCGCCTGGCTCGGCACATCGAGGGCGCTGTCGTTGAGCGCGGACAACTCGACGACGTCGAGCGCTTCTGCCGGCGCCGGTTTGGTGCCGAGCGCCACGATCTTTTCCGAAACGCGGTAGACGAGGCCGGCCAATGGCAGGCCGGCAACCAGGATCAGGATGTTGAAGAGGATATGGGCGTTGACGATCTGGTCGGGCACGGTGGCGCCGAGAAAGGCGACCGACGGTTTCAACCACAGGAACAGGATCAGCATGGCCAACGAGCCCATGCCGCGCATCAGGAGATTGCCGATCGGTACGACACGCACGCCCGGCTCCGCATTGCGGGTGAGCAGCGGCGCGATGATCGACGAACCCAGATTGACGCCGAGCACCAGCACGATGCCGAGTTCGGGCGGGATGAAGCCGCGGCCGGCGAGCGTCACCATCAAAAGGACCGCGGCGATCGAGGAATGGAACAGCCAGGTGACCAGCGCCGCCAGCAGATAGGCGGTGACCGGATCGCTGGAGAAGTAATCGACGACGACCGGCATCAGCGTGCTCTGGCGCAGTGGCTCCGAGGCCTGGCCGATCATTTCCAGCGACAACACCAGCAGGCCGATGCCGACCAGGATGCGGCCGAACTGGCGCCAGTCGCGCCGCTCGGTGGCCATGAACATGACGGTGCCGGCGACGAGACAGACCGGCACCAGCAGCGACAGGTCGAAGGTGAGCAGCTTGACCACCAGCGCCGAGCCGATCTCGGCGCCGCGCACGGCAAGCTGGCCCGATATACCGCTGACGATGCCGGCGCCGGCGAAGGACCCGACCAGCAAGGTGACGGCGGTGGAGCTTTGCAGGGCGATCGCCAGCCCGCAGCCGGCCAGAACCGCCATGAAAGGATTGCGCATGGTGGCGCGCAGCTTGTGGCGCAGCACATCGCCATAGGCGCGCTCGACACCTGTCTTCACCAGGCGGGTGGCAAACAGCATCAGCGCCACCGCGCCGGCAAGATGCAGCAAAACGACCGAACCGCTCATGTCAGGCTCGCATTCCGATAGCCACCAGCAATATGGGAGCCGTGACGGCAAAGAGGCAAAAGAGGGGGCGAATCAAGGACATTGCAAAGGTCGATACTACTCCGATTACTTTTAGCCGGATAATAAATTTTGCCCAATTCGGCCGGCTGTTGCGCGACAGGGCGTGTCGGAAATGGATGGATCGCAAAATGGTTGCATCGCCGGCCGGCTTCTTGATGGTCGCGCGGTCAAGTGCCGACGACCGCTTCAGATCAGGTTTGAGCCGAGTGTTGAATTAGCTATCATAAATATTTGAAATCATTACTAAAATGTAATCCGTGTGTTCAGTTTCGGTTCATTTTTCGGGCTCTATTGCTTGGGCATCGACAACCAAGGAGTACCCCGTCATGAAACGTATCATTCTTTCCGCAATCGCCGTCTCCATGCTGGCTGCGACGTCCCTGCAGGGCCAGGCAGCGCCGCTGAACGCGCCGAATGCACCGCAGTCGACCTACAGCCAGGTCGACTGGAAGAAGCCGGACAGGCACGTCAAGACGCGCGTCGTGGTGAAGAAGAAAGTCGTCGTCAAGAGGAACCATTGGCGCAACGGCCAGAGATATTCGAGTTGGAGGCGCCACCAGCCGGTCCGCGACTATCGCCACTATGGCCTGCGTCGTCCGGGCCGTGGCCAGGAATGGATCCGCGTCGGCAACGACTATCTCTTGGTCAGCGTCGTCTCCGGCATCATCTTCGGCGCGATTGCCGCGCACTGACCGTCAAACGTCGACCGGCGCAATGCCGGACAGGAAGGAAGGCGGCTTGCAACGGCCGCCTTCTTTTTGCCCTGTGAAAACCGGGTATGGTTCGCATTAGGAGTCGTCGGGTTTCGCCGGCGTGATTATATGGACGCAAACGAGCCGTTTCCGATGCGCTTTCCACCTGCCTTCCTCGACGAGATACGCGACCGCGTGCCGATTTCCTCGGTGGTCGGCCAGCGCGTGGCGTGGGACAGGAAGAAGACCAACGCGCCGCGCGGCGACTATTGGGCGTGCTGTCCCTTCCATGGCGAGAAGAGCCCGTCCTTTCACTGCGAGGACAAGAAGGGACGCTATCATTGCTTCGGCTGCTCGGTTTCGGGCGACCACTTCAAATTCCTCACCGAACTCGACGGAATGAGCTTTCCCGAAGCGGTCGAGAAGATCGCCGACATGGCCGGGGTGCCGATGCCGTTGCGCGATGCCCAGGAGGAACGGCGCGAAAAGGAACGCGCCAGCCTGACCGAAGTCATGGAAATGGCGACCGCCTTCTTCCAGGAGCGGCTGCAGGGACCGGAAGGCGCAAAAGCCCGCGCCTATCTGCGCGACCGCGGGCTGACGCCGGCGACGCAGCAGTCGTTCCGGCTCGGCTATGCGCCCGACAGTCGCAATGCGCTGAAGGAGCATCTTGCCGCCAAGGGCGTGCCCAAGGCCGATATCGAGGCATGCGGGCTGGTGCGCCATGGCGACGACGTTCCGGTTTCCTACGATTGGTTCCGCGACCGCATCATGTTCCCGATCCCGGACTCCAGAGGCAAGATAATCGCCTTTGGCGGGCGGGCGCTGGCAGCCGATGCGCTCGCCAAATACATGAATTCGCCCGACACCGAACTCTTCCACAAGGGCAACGTGCTCTACAATTTCGCCCGAGCGCGCCAAGCGCTGGGAAAGGGGGCGCTGGCCAAGGGCGGCACGGTGATTGCCGTCGAGGGCTATATGGACGTGATCGCGCTGGCGCAGGCCGGTTTCGAAAATGTCGTGGCGCCGCTCGGCACCGCGCTGACCGAAAACCAGCTTGAACTGCTGTGGCGTATGGCCGGCGAGCCGGTGCTGTGCTTCGATGGCGACCAGGCCGGACTGAAGGCGGCATGGCGCGCCGCCGACATGGCGCTGCCGGCGGTCCAGGCAGGCCGCTCGGTGCGTTTTGCGCTTCTGCCCGAAGGCAAGGACCCCGACGATCTGGTCAAGGCCGAAGGGCCGGACGCGTTTGGCGCCGTGCTTTCCGAGGCGCGGCCGCTCGCCGACCTTTTGTGGATGCGCGAAACGGCCGGCGGCATCTTCGACACGCCGGAACGACGGGCGGAACTGGAAAAAACGCTGCGCGAACTGACCAGCCGCATCCGCGACGAGAGCTTGCGCTATCACTACCAACAGGAAATGCGCGAGCGAGTGCTAAGCTTTTTCGGCGCCCAGCGCGGCGCGCGCCAAACCTATCAAGGGGGGCGCCAAGATGGGCGGTCCGGCGGGCGCTTTCAGGGCAAGGGCTCAGCTGCTGGCGGACAGTTCGCACGCGGCGGCAATGCCGGTGGACGCACCGCGATCACCGAAAGCCTTGGCCGCTCGGCGCTGGTCAAGCGCGGCAGCGAGGGGATGTCGGTGCGCGAGGCGACGATCATCGCGGCCCTAGTCAATCATCCGGCGCTGATCGACGAGAATTTCGCACATGTCGAGTTCCTCGACCTCGCCAACACCGATCTGAAGCGATTGCACGCGGCCATCCTCGATGCGATGGCGCATGACATGGCCAACGACCGCAACGCGGTGATCGCGACGATCGAACGTGCCGGCTGCGGCGAGATCTGGGCGCGCGTGGTGGCGCTGATCAAACGGGCGCGGCAATGGCCGGCGCTGGAAACAGCCGGACTTGACGATGCCCGCGACGCCTTCAGCCAGGCGCTCCACTTGCAGCGCAGCGCGCGCACATTACATAAGGAACTGAAACAGGCAGAAGCGGCGCTCGCCAGCGATCCCACCGACGAAAATTACCGGCATCTCGTCGAGATCCAGGCGCAATTTCGTGATGTGCAGGCAACGGAGGCGCTGATCGAAGGGTTCGGCGTGTCTTCGGGCAGGGCCGGGCGGGTGTAGGTTGAAGCTTACGAAAGAGTGAAAGTGCAGACCGTGCTTGTGCGCCGAATCAGCCGCGGCGCGTTAAGTCGGGTAATTGATTCGCTTTTTTCATGCGAATCATGCGAGAGGCGCTTGACCTTCTGGCAGAATGACGGAATCAGGACGATTCGAAACGTTAACCCGCGCCGGCGTCGACGGAAATGCAGCGATGTGAGGTACCGGTCACTGGACAGGCAGTCAGCCTGCCACAGATACCAGGGTTAATCTGGACTTAACGAGAGATGCAGTTACTGGCCCGGGGAAACGCGTTCTAGCGCGAGGGCATCTGATAAACCGGTACGGCAGCTTACGCGGCTTGATACTTATGCGGCTAGATACCTGGCCGCTTGGAGAAAATAAAGAATGGCGACAAAAGAAAAGGAAGAGGTCGAGACCGAACGTGAAGGCGCCACCGATGGCCCTCTGCTCGACCTTTCCGACGATGCTGTCAAGAAGATGATCAAGGCCGCCAAGAAGCGCGGCTATGTCACCATGGACGAACTGAATTCGGTGCTGCCCTCGGAGGAAGTCACCTCCGAGCAGATCGAGGACACGATGGCCATGCTCTCCGACATGGGCATCAACGTGGTCGAGGACGACGAGCAGGGCGAGGAGCCCGAAGCCGCCGACGCGGCTGCCGACGCCGAGGAAGACGCCAACGAACTGGCCGAGCAGACCGGTACCGCCGTAGCTGCGACGACCACCAAGAAAGAGCCGACCGATCGCACCGACGATCCGGTTCGCATGTATCTGCGCGAGATGGGCTCGGTCGAGCTTCTGTCCCGCGAGGGCGAAATCGCGATTGCCAAGCGCATCGAGGCTGGCCGCGAGACGATGATCGCGGGCCTGTGCGAAAGCCCGCTGACCTTCCAGGCCATCATCATCTGGCGTGACGAGCTCAACGAATCGAAGATCCTCTTGCGCGAGATCATCGACCTCGAAGCGACCTATGCCGGACCGGAGGCCAAGCAGGCGCCGGTGGTCGAGCGGATCGAGGAAGCCAAGACCGACGACAAGCCGCGCCGTTCGCGCGAGGACGAGGACGACATCACCAATGTCGGCGGCGACACCCGCGGTCTGACTGATGACGACGAGGAAGACGAGGACGAAGCCAGCCTGTCGCTGGCGGCGATGGAAGCGGAGCTGCGCCCGCAGGTGATGGAGACGCTCGACGTCATCGCCGACACCTACAAGAAGTTGCGCAAGCTGCAGGACCAGCAGGTCGAGAACCGGCTGGCTGCCGCCGGCACGCTGTCGCCCAGCCAGGACCGCCGGCTGAAGGAGCTGAAGGACCAGCTGATCAAGGCGGTGAAGTCGCTATCCCTGAACACGGCGCGCATCGAGGCATTGGTCGAGCAACTCTACGACATCAACAAGCGCCTGGTGCAGAACGAAGGCAAGCTGTTGCGGCTGGCCGAAAGCTATGGCGTGCGCCGCGAGGAATTCCTGAAGGAGTATCAGGGCTCGGAGCTCGATCCCAACTGGACGCGCTCGATCGGCAATCTGACCTCGCGCGGCTGGAAGGAATTCACCAAGAACGAGAAGGACGCGATCCGCGACCTGCGCGCCGAGATCCAGAACCTCGCCACCGAAACGGCGATCTCGATCCTGGAATTCCGCAGGATTGTCAACCAGGTGCAGAAGGGCGAGCGCGAAGCCGCGATCGCCAAGAAGGAAATGGTCGAGGCCAATCTGCGCCTCGTCATTTCCATCGCCAAGAAATACACCAATCGCGGCCTGCAGTTCCTCGATCTGATCCAGGAAGGCAATATCGGCCTGATGAAGGCGGTCGACAAATTCGAATATCGCCGCGGCTACAAGTTCTCGACCTATGCGACGTGGTGGATCCGGCAAGCGATCACCCGCTCGATCGCCGACCAGGCGCGCACCATCCGCATTCCGGTGCATATGATCGAGACGATCAACAAGATCGTGCGCACCTCGCGCCAGATGCTGCACGAGATCGGCCGCGAGCCGACGCCGGAGGAACTGGCGGAAAAGCTCGCCATGCCGCTGGAAAAAGTGCGCAAGGTGCTGAAGATCGCCAAGGAACCGATCTCGCTCGAAACGCCGGTCGGCGACGAGGAGGATTCCCATCTCGGCGATTTCATCGAGGACAAGATGGCGATCCTGCCGATCGACGCGGCGATCCAGGCCAATCTGCGCGAGACGACGACGCGGGTGCTTGCTTCGCTCACCCCGCGTGAAGAGCGCGTGCTCAGAATGCGCTTCGGCATCGGCATGAACACCGACCACACGCTGGAGGAAGTCGGCCAGCAGTTCTCGGTCACCCGAGAGCGCATCCGCCAAATCGAAGCCAAGGCGCTGCGCAAGCTCAAGCACCCGAGCCGCTCGCGCAAGCTGCGGAGCTTCCTCGACAGCTGATGCCGGGCAACGAATAACAATTTAAAGGGCGCTGCGGCGCCCTTTTTCGTTCAGGGATTGTCTCGCCGGACGGTGCGGTTGTTCTTGCAGCATACCGGCTGTGGGAGGATAATCGGGTGTCGGATGCATTTTCTGGGCGACAAACCCGGATGCCCGCCCCGGCGGTGACGCCGCGCTCCGAGGCCTCCGGAGGGAGGTGTGCATGACAACCTATATCGTGCTGATCAACTGGACCGAGCAGGGCGCCAGAAATGTGCGCGAGTCGCCGAAGCGGCTCGATGCCGCCAAGAAGCTGCTGGGAGACATGGGCGGCTCGTTCAAGGCTTTTTATCTCACCATGGGCGAATGCGATATGGTGGCGGTCGTCGAAGCGCCCGACGATGCGGTGCTCGCTCGTTTCTCGCTTATGCTGGCGACAGGCGGCAACGTGAGGACGCGGACGCTCAAGGCGTTCCCGGAATTGGCCTATCGCGAAATCGTCGCCTCGCTCGGCTGAGGCGTGCGCGGCCATAGACCCGCGCAAGCTGCCGGACATCGGACGGTCAGGCGCCGCTCGACGGCGCCTGGCCAGCTTGGTGCGGAATGTGTCTGGTCCGAAGTGACTGGCCCGAAATGTTGCGGGGCGAAGGTGTTTCCCGGATAGTCAGCGCAGCACTTCCACGCGCGTATCGAGACCCATGCCCAAGCCTCTGCTGACCATCTGGTACAATACCCGTTGTCCGGTTTGCGATGCCGGCATCGTCAGGCAGAAGCGGCGCTGGTCGAGGCGATCAAGGCCGGGCGGATCGCGTTTCGCGACATCAATGCCGAACCGGCGGCGCTGGCCGGATACGGCGTGTCGCTGGACGACATCCGCCGCCGGCTGCATGCAACCGATGCGGACGGCAAGCTGCTGGTCGGCGCCGCCGTCGCAATTGCCGTCTGGCTAAGAACGCCGGGCGAGGGCTGGCTGGCCGCGCTGTTCGGCAATCGCGCCGTGCTGCCGCTGACGCGCTATGCCTATAATCGCTTCGCCGATCTTCTCTATGCCTGGAACCGGCGCAAGGGCCGCTGGTAACCGGTATTAGCCAAGCTCGGTGACGAAATCAATCTGGTGGCACCGTTCTCAGATACATCGTAAGATATATCTTGACTCAACGGCCTCATTCGCATAATTGAGATATATCGTAAGACATAACTCAAGGAGCAGACAATGCACGGACATCATCATTTCGGCGAGCATGCCGAGCGCGTTTTCATGCATATGGCCGGCAAGTTCGGCGGTCGTGGCGGCGGCTTCGGCCCATTCGGCCACGGCATGAGGGGCGGCGGGCGCGGCGGGCCGGGCGACATGTTCCGCGCGGGGCGTATGCTGGCCGACGGCGATCTCAAGCTGATCACGCTGTCGCTGCTGGCCGAGGCGCCGCGCCACGGCTATGACATCATCAAGGCGCTGGAGGAACGCACCAGCGGCGTCTACAGCCCGAGCCCCGGCGTGGTCTATCCGACGCTGACCTTCCTGGAAGAGGCCGGCTATGCCGTCTCGTCGGCGGAAGGCAACAAGAAGGTGTTTTCGATTACCGAGGCAGGGCAGGCGCATCTCAATGACAATCGCGAGATGGTCGACCATGTGCTCGATCATCTCGAGCGTTTCGGCCGCAAAATGGCAAAGGCGCGTGACTGGTTCGGCTGGAACGACGATGGCGAGGATAGCGGACGTCGCGGCCGCGGCGGTTCGGAAAAGCGCGACGATTTCCGCACCGTGCGCCAGCGGCTACGCGCAGCCCTCGGCGACATTGTCGACGCGCCCGCTGAAAAACAGGCCGAGGCGATCGCGATATTGAAAGGGGCGGCCGAAGCCCTCGAAGCGCTGTCGCGCGACTGACTTCCAGGCCGGATGCGGCCCTTGCCCGTTTGCCTAAGGATCGCTAGTGAAATCATCCTGCACCACGCTATGTGATGCAGGATGATTTCCGTTGGAGGGCGCGCCCATGTCTTTTCTGAAACGTCTTTTCGGCGGTGGCGGCGGTGACGCGGGCGAGCCAAAGAGTGCTGCACCGGCAAAGCAGATCGAGCACAAGGGATTTTTGATCAGCGCCACGCCGTACAAGGCGGAGGGCCAATATCAGACCTGCGGCGTGGTTTCCAAGGAGATCGACGGCGTGTTGAAGGAGCACAAATTCATCCGCGCCGATCGTTTTGCCGGGCTCGACGACGCTGTCGACATCTCGATCAAAAAGGGCATTCAGCTGGTCGACGAGCAGGGCGAGAAGATGTTCGGGTGAGACCCGATCGATCTCCGGCGCATCTTGAAACGAACAAGGCAAGCGCCCTGTCAGGCGCCTGCCTTTGATTTCAAGTTGCCGACGGCTGGCGGCCTACGCCGCCGCAGCCTGTTTGCTTACGGTCGATGTCACCAAGGCATCCACCTTGGCTGATGCCTTGGCCAGAGCGGCAGTGACCGCATCCGGCCCCATGCCGACGCCTTCGATGCGGATGACTTCGACGTCGGTCATGCCGATGAAGCCAAGCACGCTGCGCAGGTAAGGGATGGCGTGGTCCATCTGCACGGCAGCGCCTTCCGAATAGATGCCGCCCGAGGCCAGGACGATGTAGACCTTCTTGCCGGTGACGAGGCCCTTCGGGCCATTCTCGCCATAAGAGAAAGTCTTGCCGGTGCGGGAGACGTGGTCGACCCAGGATTTCAGCGTCGACGAGATGCCGAAATTGATGAATCCGGTGGCCAGGATGATGGTGTCGGCCGCAAACAGTTCATCGAGCACGCCGTCGGAAACGCCGACGACCTCGGCCTGGCGCTGGGTGCGGGCCTCGGCGGGCGTATAGATGCCGGTCGAATAGTCCGGATCGATGTGCGGCAGCGGGTTTGCCACGAGATCGCGTGCGACCAGCTTGGCCGAAGGATCGGCGGCGAGCAGCTTTTCTGCAAGTTCAGTGGCGATGCGGGTCGAATGCGAGGCATTGCCGCGCGGACTGGATGTGACGAGAAGGATGGACATGGCGGGTCTCCAGGGTTGGCTGAACTGTCCCGACCTATATGGGCGAGCTGACCCATTTGAAAAACCGGTATATTTTATGTATGTTCCATCCAAATAGTGGATAGAACGATGCAGCCAAACCCGACGCTCGATCAGCTTCAGATCCTTGTCACCGTCGCCGACACCGGCAGCTTCTCCGCCGCCGGCCGCAAGCTCAACCGAGCGCAGTCGGTCATCAGCTACGCCATCGCCAATCTCGAGGCGCAGCTTGGGCTGAAACTGTTCGAGCGCGAGGGCACGCGCGAGCCGCATCTGACCGATGTCGGCCGGGCGACGCTGGAAGATGCGCGGCGCATGGTCGGCGTATTGCAGCGCATCCGCTCTCGCGTCGACAGCCACAAACAGGGCCTGGAGGCTGAAGTCGCGCTGTCTGTCGATGTGGCGCTGCCTTCCACCGTGCTGGTGCGCGTGTTGAAGGCGTTCGAGGCGCAATTTCCAACCGTGATGCTGCGCCTGCATATCGGCACGCTCGGGCTGATCCCCGATCATGTCGTCAATGGACATGCCGATCTCGGTATTGGCGGACTGCTGGGCGAGGTCGACGCGCATCTTGTGCGCATTGGCTTCATGTCGATGGTGCCGGCGGCCGCGCCAAGCCATCCGCTGGCGCTGCTTCCCAAGCCGGTGCCGCTGGAGGAGGTGCGCGAACACATCCAACTTGTCGTCAGCGACCAGTCCGAGCGCACCAAAGGGCGCGACTACGGCGTCTATGCCTACCGCACCTGGCGACTTACGGATATGCGAACCAAGCATGCGCTGATGCGCGAAGGGTTGGGCTGGGGCGGACTGCCGCGTTGGTTGATTGCTGACGATGTGGCCAACGGCCGGCTGGTGGAACTCGATCTGGAGCCGTATCGCGAAGTCCGCGCGCCGCTTTATGCCATGCACCGCGCCGACCGCAGCCCGAAGCCGGCTGCGGCCTGGCTGATCGACCAGTTCAAGCGCCAGCTTGGCTGTTTCAACGAGTTCGAGCCGAACTAGGGGCCGGGGGCGACAGACCATCAATCAGCGCCATGAGAACGGCACGGTAGTCCTCGGTCGCAGCGCCTGCTTCGATGGCGAGCGCCGCGCGGTCGAAGGCGGCGGCAAGCAGCGCGGTCAGCGCTTCCACCGGCAATCTCATCATGGACTGCGAGCGCATCGCTGCAACCAGGCCTTCGCGCAACGAGCGGTTGCCGTGGCGGTTGTCGATCTCGTCCATGGCGGCGCGGCCGAGCACGGCCGGCCCGTCGAGCAGCAGCAGCCGGGTGCGGCCGGGTGCGCGCATGGCGGCAAGATAGGCATCCGAGCCGGCGATCAGCGCATCGCGGGCAAACAGCGAGGGCGGCGAGGCGCGCTCGATCTCTTCCGCCACAGCCGCCGCCTCCTGCTCGACCACTGCGGCGAACAGCGCCTGCTTGTCGGCAAAGTGATGATAGAGCGCGCCGCGCGTGACGCCGGCCGCAGCCACGATCTCTGGCGTGCCGGTCTCCGCATAGGACTTCTCGGTGAACAGTTTTCGCGCCGCGGCGATCAGGTCGGCGCGCGTCGCTTCGGTGCGATCGCGGTTGGAGCGGCGCGCGGATTCCTGTTGCATACATGCAGCCTGTATGTTAATATGCATTTACATGCAGAATGTATGTTATTTGACGGGAGAAGGAAAGATGAAGACGACAAGCTATTACCCGGTGCTGATGACCGGCGACGTTGCCGGCACGAAGGCCTTCTATGTCGCGCATTTCAGCTTCAGGCCGCTGTTCGAAAGCGACTGGTACGTGCATCTGCAATCAACCGAGGATCGCCGCGTCAATCTCGGCATCGTCCACGGCGATCATGAAACCATTCCTGAGGAAGGGCGCGGCCGTACCTCCGGCCTGCTGATCAATTTCGAGGTCAAGAACCCGGATGCGGTCTATGAGCGGGTCATCGCCGCCGGCCTGCCGATCCTGCGAACGCTCCGCGACGAAGCCTTCGGCCAGCGCCATTTCATCACAAAAGACCCCAATGGCGTGCTGATCGACGTGATCAAGCCGATCCCGCCGAGCGCCGAGTTTCTGGAGCAGTTTGTCGAAGGCGCGGCGGCCTGAGCGAGACAGCGGCTGGCAGGAATTGTCTGTAGATATCAGCTGAAGCCTTCAGCCGCGTGGCCGGTCATGTCTTTGCGGTCTATGCTGAGCTCATCAGCCTGGGCCCATTCCATGCGTGAAATCTGCCTTGTCCGCGCACCCTCCAACCTTGGCCTGCGTCCGCTGAGGCCAGGTCATATTCCGGGGACGTGGCGTGCGCCGCAGGCGTTGACCGAAGCCGGCCTGATCGAGACGCTTTCGCCCCTCAAAATGGTTGATCTTGATCGGCCCGCCTATAGCACGGAGCCGCAGCCGGGCACCCGGCTGCGCAACGGCAATGCGATACGCAGCTTCAATCTCGGACTCGCCGAAATTGTTGCCGACGCGCTGAGACGAGGCGAGTTCCCTCTGGTCGTCGGCGGCGACTGCGCGGTCCTGCTTGGCGCGCTGGCTGGTGCACGGCGATCCGGTCCGCTGGCACTGGTCCATGTCGATGGCCATAGCGATTTCCGCCATCCGGGCAATTACGACGTCGATGCTTCACTCGGCTCGGCCGCCGGCATGGACCTTGCGCTCGCCACCGGACGTGGTGAGCCGTTGCTGACCGACTGGCCTGAGATCGCGAGCCCACTTGTTGCGGACGAACAGGTGGTTCAGATCGGCGAACGCGAGAACCGCAACCCCGACTTCGCCTGGCCCGACATCACTTCGACCGCGATGACGCTGATCGATGTTTTTGCCGTGCGGGAGCTCGGCGCGGCAGAGGTCCTGGAAAAGACCTTGACCACGCTGGCGCGAACCGGCTGGCCCTATTGGGTGCATTTCGATGTCGATGCGCTCGATCAGACGGTGATGCCTGCGGTGGATTCACCAGGCAGTCCCGGTATCGATCCCGACGATCTCGTCGCCATCCTCGCGGCGCTGGTGGCGGATCCGCGCTGCACTGGAATGGACATGACGATTTTCGATCCGGACCTCGATCCGACCGGCGAGCTGGCGGTGCTGCTGGTTTCGCTGCTTGGCCAGATGTTTGCGCCGCGATAGTTGTCAGGCCCGCGCCTCCGGCATCACCGTGACCTGAGCAATGCCGGAGCGGCGCACCACTGTGCACAGCGTTTCGCGGCCGATGCGCTCGGCGTCGAGCATGCGCACCAGATCGTCGACGCCGGTGACCGGGCGGCCGTCGATGGCGGCGATGATGTCGCCCTCTTTCAGGCCTGCGCTGGCGGCCGGGCTGTTCGCCTCGACACTGCGCAGGCGCACCGCTGTGCTGCTCGACACTTGCGACAAAAGGGCGGCGCGACGCGGCAGGGTTGTCGTGTCGGCCGAGACACCGATGAAGGCGCGGCGGACGCGGCCGAAGCGGATGATCTCGGAAATGACGAAATTGGCGGTGTTGGAGGCAACCGCGAAGGCGATGCCTTGCGCGCCATGGATCATGGCTGTGTTGACGCCGATAACCTCGCCCGCCGACGATACCAGCGGTCCGCCGGAATTGCCGGGGTTGAGCGCTGCGTCGGTCTGGATGACATCGTCGATCAGCCGGCCGGTGGAAGCACGCATCGAGCGGCCAAGCGCCGAGACGACACCTGATGTGACGGTCCATTCGAAGCCGAGCGGGTTGCCGATGGCAATGGCGATCTGGCCGCGCCGCAGGCGCTTGGAATCGCCGAGCGGCGCAATATCGGCGAAGCTGCCGTCGGCACGCACCAGCGCGATGTCGGTGTCGGGGTCGCGGCCGAGAACACGGCCTTCTCTGGAGACGCCGTCCGGCATCGTAACACGGACGCTGCGGGCATCGCCAACGACGTGGAAATTGGTGACGACCAGCCCATCCGGTGTGATGACGAAGCCGGAGCCCAGGCCGCCGGCACCACCGATGCGCTCGATGCGGCAGACGGCGGGACCGATGCGGTCCACGGCATCGGCGACCGTTGCCGAATAATCGTCGAGCAGCGCATCGTCGAACTGCAATTGCTGGGCGGGGAGGGACATGGCAGGGCTCCGTGTCTTTAGAGCAAGATGAAGGATGCCTATATGTGCGGAGCGGCCGGATCGGACGCGACCTGACCAGATGGCCAGTCCAACGCCCAACTAGCCGTCAGGCGAGTACCCGCCAACGCGCTGCCGAGCGATATCTGGGGTAGAGCGACGAGCGTCCATTGGACGCTCAAAGTGCGCTCTAAGACTTTGCGTTCTCGCACCGTGTTTTCCGAAAATCGATGCCGATTTTCGGGCCGAGGCGAAAAGACCCAGGAGACCGACATGAGCGACTTCAATCTAAGCGCATTTTCCAACGCCATAGCTGATATCGCCGCTGCAGCGGCGCCGGCGACGGCGAGCTTCGCCACGCATCAGCATCGCACCGCGACCGCCTTTCACTGGCGCGACGGCTATTTTGTCGCTGCCGAGGAGGCAGTTGAGGCCGGCGAGGAGATCGAGCTGACGCTTTCTTCGGGCGACAAGGTGAAGGCCGAGCTGGTCGGCCGCGATCCATCCACCGGGACCGCCCTTCTGAAGCCGACCGGCGCGCCGGACGTGCCGCCGCTGGCCGAGGCAGGCACGGCGCGGCCGGGCCATCTGGCCATTGCCGTCGGCAATAGCGACGGTGCGTCGCTCGCTGCATTCGGAACGGTTGGTGAGGTCGGTCCGGCCTGGCGCTCGATGCGCGGCGGCACGATCGACCGGCGCATCAATCTGGCCGTCAATGCCGGTGGCCGTTTCGAGGGCGGCCCGGTGCTCGACGCCAAGGGCGCACTGATCGGCATGCTTTTGTTCGGGCCGCGCCGGCGGGCGCTGGTCATGCCCTACGAGACGATCGAACGGGCGGTGGCGACGCTGCGCGAGAAGGGCCATGTCGCGCGCGGCTATCTCGGCGCCGGCCTGCACCCGATCCGCAACGGCGACACGCATGGCGCGATGGTGATGAGCCTCGACGACAATGGCCCGGCGAAGGCGGCCGGCCTGCATCTTGGCGACATCATCGCGTCGTGGAACGGCGAGGCCGTGCACGGCCCGCGCGAGCTGATCCGCAGGCTCGGGCCGGACAGCGCCGGCGCGTCGGTGACGCTCGGCGTGGTGCGCGGCGGCGAACGGCGCGACGTCGTGCTGACCATCGGCGAAAAGCCGCTAAACTGAGAAGATCGATGGCAAGTCACAGGGTCACGGGGCGGCGGCTGACGGTGCTGATCGCGCTCGATGACGTCGTGCGCGCCGAGCACCTGTCCACCGCGCTTGCCGCGACCGGCGATCTGCTGCCGATTGTGGCCGGTAGCAGCAATAGCGCCGACAGAGCGGATGTCGCGATCGTCGATGGCGTTTACCTGGAAAGAGGGGGCGTGGAAGGCGGGCCCAGCGATCCCGCGATACCTCGGGTGCTCCTGTCGCAACGAGCGAGCCGGCAGCGGCCGGCCGATACCGTGTTTGCCGTGCTGCCGCCGGCAGTGGACGATCTGCTGATCGCTGCCGCCGCGCGACTGGCGGCGGCTGGCTATCGGATCTCGGGCGAGGGCCGCCCCTTGTCCGATCGACATGACGATTTCGCCTTCCATGACGACGATCTCTCCGACGAGGAGCCGGTCGGCGACAGCGCCAGCCGGCCAGTGCTGTCGCCGCGCGAGAGCGAAGTGCTGGCGCTTTTGGCCGAGGGCGCGCCCAACAAGGTGATCGCGCGGCGCCTGAACATTTCCGTGCATACGGCGAAGTTCCACGTCGCGGCGATCCTGATCAAACTAGGTGCGGCCAACCGCACCGACGCCATCGCCATCGCCATGCGACAAGGCCTGGTGCTGGTTTAGTGAATGACGTCCCAAGGCAGGATGTCGGGCGACCATTGTCAAAGTTTGCGCCGCCCCTCATCCGCCTGCCGGCACCTTCTCCCCGTACAGTGACGGGGAGAAGGAAGCTGAACGCAGCCACGGCTCAATTCTTGCGACTCTGCCAGTTGGCGAAAAGCTGTGATCAGGCGTCCTTCTCCCCGTCACTATACGGGGAGAAGTGCCCGGCAGGGCGATGAGGGGCAGCGCAACGCCGCGAGAATCCTCCGCAGCGTCACCACCTCTCGATGCTCCCCGCTCTTGTGTCGGGCGACGGCACGCGGCAAGGATTGTGCAAAGAGGCCGGCACAGGAAAGGCGCAAGACATGTCGCTCAAGGGAAAGACGCTGTTCATCTCCGGCGGGTCGCGCGGCATCGGGCTGGCGATCGCGCTGCGCGCCGCGCGCGACGGCGCCAATGTGACCATCGCGGCCAAGACCGCCGAGCCCCACCCGAAGCTGCCGGGCACGATCTATACGGCGGCTGAGGAGATCGAGCAGGCCGGCGGCAAGGCATTGCCGATGCTGTGCGACATACGCGAGGAGGGGCAGGTGGCCGAGGCGGTCGCCAGAACCGTCGAAAAATTCGGCGGCATCGACATCTGCATCAACAATGCCAGCGCCATCCAACTCACCGGCACGCTGGAAACCGACATGAAGCGCTACGACCTGATGCACCAGATCAACACACGCGGCACGTTCCTGGTTTCCAAAATGTGCATTCCGCACCTGAAGTTGGCCGACAATCCTCACATCTTGAATCTGGCGCCGCCGCTCGACATGAAGGCCAAATGGTTCAAGAACCATGTCGCCTATACGATGGCCAAATTCGGCATGTCGATGTGCACGCTGGGCATGAGCGCGGAGTTCGCCAGGGACGGCATCGCCGTCAATTCGCTGTGGCCGATCTCGACGATCGACACGGCAGCGGTGCGCAATCTTCTGGGCGGGGCGACAGTGGCGGCGATGAGCCGTTCGCCCGATATCATGGCCGATGCCGCGCATGCGATCCTGCTCAAGCCGTCGCGCGAAGCGACCGGCAATTTCTACATCGACGAGGAGGTGCTGCGCGCCGAGGGCGTCAGCGATTTTTCGATCTATGCGCCTGACGCGACAGGTCCGCTTGCCGGCGATTTCTTCGTGCCGGACGAGGTGTTTGCGAATTCGAAAACCAACGTGAAAAATATCTACTGACTGGCACCGGCATAGCCCTCGTTTCCCAGCCGAAGCCGGAAACAAAACCCCGCCGGCGAGGGGATACCGGCGGGGCTCATGTGTCCCGCTGGAGTCGGGACAGGGCAGGGAAGCCCTAGCCAGAATCTGGGGTGGACGACCTCGCGATTCAATGCCTGGTTAAATCGCGACTTACATTCTCCTTCAACCTCGGCTGATTGCCGGAAATTGCCCAACCCGGAGAAACCGGGGTGGGCTATGTCTTCCCGCATAGATTCCAGAAACCAGTTCAGGTTTCTGAAACTGCGAGTTAATTCGCGCTGGCGACCGGCGCCACCAGCGAGGTGATGCGGCGGATGGCGACGCGACGGTTCTCGCGCTCCGGCTCAGACGTATCGACCTTGAGATACTCCTCGCCATAGCCCTGTGTCGTCAGGTTCTCCGGCGGGATGCTGAAGGCATTGCTCAGAGCTTCGGCGACCGCCTCCGCGCGACGGTCGGACAGAGCGAGGTTCGCCTCCGGCTTGCCGACGGCATCGGTATGGCCTTCGATCAGGAAGGTTTCCGCCGGGTTCTTCTCCAGCAGCTTCTCCATGGCGCTGGCGACGCCTTCCAGTTTCTGCACCTCGGTTTCGGGGATCGAGGCTGAACCGAATTCGAAGTTCAGCGAGTCGAGGTCGATGCGGCGGGCGATGTCGCGCACGCGGGCCGAGCGCTTGACCTCGTCGATCGAGTAGAGGCGCTGCACCCTCTCCACCGGCGGCTGTTCAAGGAAGGCATAGTAGTCGTCCGGATCCTCGACCTCCTCGGAATCCAGAATGTACTCCTCGCGCGGAATGTCGATCCGAATCGGCGGCAGGTCGTCGCCTGGATCGCGCCAGTCGCCATCGTCCTCATAGTGCCGCTCGTCGACATAGCTCAGCACATATTCGCGTCCGTCGGGCGCGATGCGTGAACGCTGGACGACGTCGCCGTAGCGGTTGCGGATGGTGACGATCTGGATACCATTGTCACGCTCGACGATTTCCCGAGTGCGATTGCTCGACAACTCCTCATAGTAGACGTTCCGCGCGCCACGCCGCATGCGCGGCGCATCGTCGCTTTCCACGATCGTCTGGTTGTTGAACTGGAGGATAACGCGGTCGCCGAGTTCCCTGACGACGTCGACCCCGCGCGGGCGTTCCCGACGGCGGCGAATGTTTTCCTCGTCGGGCGCACGCTCAACGCGTCTGCCCTTTTCCTCCGTCGCCCGAACCATCCTCTCAAGCTTGATCGCCTGCTGGGCCGCCCTGTCATCGGTGGGCGGCGGTCCCTGATCGACCGGAGCCGGCCTCGGGGCTTCCGCCTGTTCGCCGTTCTGCTGCGTCGGCTGTCCACCCGCGTCCTGGCCGCTGGTTTCTTGCGCGTTGTCCCTGCCGCCCCTGCGCTTGCGCACGGCATCCTTCTGGCTGTCGAACACGGGAGCCTCGCCCTGGGCCGGACCTTCGCCTTCGGCGGGCGCGGCCTGCTCGCGCTCGGCGGGCTGCTCGCCTGTCACCGGCTGTTCGTCGATAGGCTTCTTGCGGCGGTCCTTAGCCTGATCCCGGGGCTGTTCGCCCTCGGCGGGAGCCGTTTGCTGGTCGGTCGGAAGCGGTTCGGCCTGCTCGCCGGCTTCCTTCCTGGCTGGCTGTTCGGATGGTGCGGCTTCGATCTGCTGATCCTGCTCCTGCTTCTTCCTGCGCGGCGTGACCTGCTCGTTGTCATTTGCAGGTGTGGCGTTTTCGCGAGGCGCAGCCTGCTCGGCTTCCTCCTGCTGTTGCCGGTCGCGCTTCTTTCTGCGCGGTTCGGGCTGTTCGTCGCTGGCAGGCGCCCCCTGCTCGGCGGGCTTTTCGGCTGGTGCGGCTTCCTCCTGCTGTTGCCGGTCGCGCTTCTTCCTGCGCGGCTGTTCGTCGCTGGCAGGTGCGGCCTGCTCGGCGGGCCGTTCGGCCGGTGCGGCTTCCTCCTGCTGTTGCCGGTCACGCTTCTTCCTGCGCGGCTCGGGCTGTTCGTCGCTGGCAGGTGCGGCCTGCTCGGCGGGCCGTTCGGCCGGTGCGGCTTCCTCCTGCTGTTGCCGGTCACGCTTCTTTCTGCGCGGCTCGGGCTGTTCGTCGCTCGCAGGTGCGGCCCGCTCGGCGGGTGCGGCTTCCTCTTGCTGTTGCTGCTCGCGCTTCTTCCTGCGCTGACCGCCCTGCTGCTCCTCGCCGGAAGGCGCGGCCTGTTCCTCGCGCTTCTTGCGAGGCTTCTGCTCCGGTTCCGCCTGCGGTGCGCAGCCTTCCGCCGACTCGCCTTCGGGGCAATTCGATTGCACGGGGATCAACGGCGTGGCGGTACTCTGCGGTGGGTCGAACGCGGCGCTGCCCTGCAACGGGAATGCGCCCAACGGCGCGGACGCCATCAGCAGGCCAAGTGCCGTGCCTGCCAGAATCCGTGGTTGGCGTTTCATTAAAAATCCTCCTTTGGCGTCCCATCCCGGCCCAAACTGTTCATCAACCGGATTGGTTCCGGCTAGCGGGCATTAACGGCTACGAAGGGCAATTGGCCGGCGTTTTGAAGGCGACTTCGTGTTATTCCTATGGTGCCGGCCTATGGGGCTGGCCGGGTCTGCGTCTGTTGCGGTGCTTGACCTTCACCCTGCCAGGGGCCACATCCCGTCGATGGAAACGCCGTTCTGGAAAACCAAGACGCTCGAGGCGATGACCCCGGCCGAGTGGGAATCGCTTTGCGACGGCTGCGGCAAATGCTGCCTGTCGAAACTCGAGGACGAAGACACCGGCGCGATTTACTGGACGAGCGTCGGCTGCCGGCTGTTCGACGCCGAAACCTGTCGCTGTTCCGATTATGCCAACCGGTTGGCGCGCGTCCCGGACTGCGTCGGTCTGACGCCGCAGAATGTGCGCACCATCAGTTGGCTGCCCAAAACCTGCGCCTACCGGCTGGTCGCCGAGGGCCACGATCTCTACTGGTGGCACAGGCTGGTGTCAGGCAGTGCCGAGACGGTGCATGAGGCCGGCATCTCAATGCGGGGCCGGGTCAGCGCCAGCGAGACCGATCTTGCCGAGCCCGACGACTATTTCGAGCACATGCTGGACGACGAGCCCTAGCGACGGGCCTTCAGGACCCGGAACCGGCTGCCCGACACCGCGTTTTCTATCCAATGGTTCAGAACCGACCGGATTGTTCAGAACCGGAAGCCGAGAAGACTGCGCAATTGCTTGTTGCTACATGAACCAGAAATGAACGGCCGGTTCGTAGAAAGTTCAGATACGCAAGCGCATTCTCCTCGCCATCGGTAAGACACATTGGTTCGATCAAAGGCGGGCGGAAGCCCTGAACAAGGAGAGAAGACATGTTCAACACGATCAAGACGGCGGCCTTTTCGGCGCTTATCGGCCTCGGCACGCTTGCCGCCATTCCCGCCACAGCCCATGCAGACAGCATCTACCTCGGCTTCGGCAACGATGACGATCCGCGCGTCGGCGTCTATTCCGGCGATGATGACGATGGTTACTACCGCGAACGCCGCCGCGAACGCGACTGGCGCCGGTCTTGCTCGCCAAACCGTGCTCTCGGCAAGGCAGAGCGCATGGGTCTGCGCCGTGCCCGTATCATCGACGTCGGCCGCCGCACCGTGAAAGTAGCGGGCCGCCAGTATGGCGACCGCGTCGTGGTCGTGTTCGCCAATGAGCGCGGCTGCCCGGTCCTCTACCGGTAAGCGTTCGCACGTTGCCTACCGGCACGGCCTGCCTGTCAGTATGACCTTCTGCGAAGGTCAGCTTTAGGGACATGACCTTCCCAGAAGGTCGGTCTGGAGACACGACCTTCGCAGAAGGTCGGTCTGGAGTAGAGCCCCCTGAGATAGAAGGGTGCGGCTCGAAAAACCCCGGAGGACCAGTCCTCGGGGGTTTTTTTAATGCAGCAAAGTCAATGTTGCCGGTTACCCGCACTTCAGCGGGCGGTCACTTCAACTCGAAAGTGACTGTGACCTGCACCGTGTAGGAATTCTCGCCAGCCTGCACCGGAACCGATTCGCGGGCCGCATCAAAGGCCTTGGCGGTCATCGGTATCGGCGGCGGCGCGACGTTCTGGTCGGTGATTTCCAGCACCCGCCCGATGCTGACGCCGGCGGCTTCGGCCAGCGTCCTGGCCTTGGCCATTGCGTCGGCGACCGCCTTCTTGCGGGCTTCGGTGACAGTTGCCGTTGGATCCTCGTTGGAGAACGAGATGCCGCCGCCCTGGTTGACGCCGAGCGATACCGCCTTGTCGAGAATCTCGCCTGTCTTGTCGATGTCGCGGATGCGCACCGAAAGCGTGTTGGTCACCTGGTAGGCGATGAGTTCGGCTTCCTGGCTGCCGTCCGGCTTGTTGGTATAATTGTAGCGCGGGCTGATCTGGATGCCGGCTGTCTGCAGGTCGCGCTCCTTGATGCCGGCCGACTTCATTGCGGCGATCACCGATGCCATGGCGTCGTTGTTGGCATCGAGCGCGGCACGCGCGGTCTTGGCCTCGCGCATGACGCTGAGCGTCAGCAGCGCCAGATCGGGGGCCGCGGTCGCTTCGCCTTCGCCAGTGACGACGATGCGGGGCGGCGGCGGCGAATCGGCCGCGCCGGCCATCGCCGGAAAAGCGATTGCGGCGGCGAGCGCCAACGGCAAAAGATGTCTGGTCATAAAAGTCTCCTCGGTCTGCGATCCAGTCGCGCTTGTCGACTACCGCATCGGCATAAAAATCGGAATCGATTTTCGGGAAGCGCGATTGCGTAGATTCAAAGCGTTAGAGCGTTTTTTGCGCGTCTAAGTGGACGCACCTCGCTCTAATGTCTGAATATGGGCTGATTTGGACGATTTCGGCCAGCCCATCCGGAAAGCCTTGTGCGGTTCGGGGAAAAACATTAATCCAGCCGCGTGTGGGGCCTGTAGCTCAATGGTTAGAGCCGGCGGCTCATAACCGCTTGGTTGGGGGTTCGAGTCCCTCCGGGCCCACCATAACCATTGTTTTTATTCACAAAAAGTGCCCTCGGCCCAAAACGTTTTGGGCCCATTATGGGCCCAAAGCAGGACCGTGGTCCCGGTTTGTTCCGACTCGATTTGATTATCTGACGATGCGGAGGTTTGCCCGCCGCTTCATGGCGTCGCGTTTGGCCTCGCGCTCGTTGATGGCACGAGCAATATCAACCGCGATCCGCTTCTTATTGGCCTCACGCACATACTCATCTGTTACCGTCATGGAGGAATGACCCATCGCCTCCATGATGGCGCGCGCCTGGATGTTGCATTCAGCGAGGTAGGTGCCGAAGGTGCGGCGCAGGCCATGAAGCGTGTAGCCGCTTGGAATTCCCGCCTGCCGCGTCCAGTGCTGCATCATGCCGGTCAGGCTCTTTTCCGAGAATGACCTGCCATAGGCGTTCTTTAAGACCGTGCCGCCTCTCGAGCGATCGAGCAGGTCCAAGGCCGTTGCTAGTTTGTCTACGACTGGAATGAACATCTCCCGCCCGCCATGGCGGTTGCGGTTCTTCTTCTGGCGGAAATCAAAGGCCTCGATTAGCACCAGCGAGCCGTCGAACAGTTCGATCTCTTCGGTTAAAAGATCGTCCCACTCAAGAGCAGCGATATCGCCGCGCCGATTTCCAAGCCAGAACCCCAGTGCATAGCAGGTGCGCGCGGCTGTACCGATGGGGTGTCGCTCCTCGAACTTTTCGCGCATCGCAATTGGCCAAGCTGGGTTCTTGGTCGATTTGGGCACCCGCACGCGGATAGATAGCGACGGATCATCCTGCGGCTTGATCCATTTTTCGACATCGGTCGCGACCCATAGAAGCTTCTTGATGGCGACCAACGTGTGTTTGGCGACTGTGCGGTTCGTCCTGAAGATGCCTTCAATGATGGCGCGAAGCCGATCCGCGTCGAGATGTTCAACAGGAGTATTGCGCCAGGTGAGTGGGTAGTTGGGATCGACCGGCAGGTTGAGAAAACGCTCAATCAGTCGCGCATTCTTCTGCTGCGTGGCTTCATCAAAGCCCAACCACTCCATTGTCGTTTCAAGCCGGCGCGCGGCATGACCAAAGGTTTTTGGCAGTGCCCGACCGGGCAAATCGACGATAACTGCCTTCTTGCCTTGACCCTGCGTGGCCTTCTCGTAAGCCGCCTCGAACTCGGGATCGCCGGGCTTACCGGGAAGGCGGATTTCAGGCATGCCCTTTGCGCGGTAGCGATAGATTAGCTTGCCGTTCTTGAGGCGCGAAGATACCCCAGGGTAACGGGCATCCTTAAATGGCCGAGCCATCAAATGCTCCTTTCAGTCCGGGGGACCCTTTCAGACTCGCCCGTAGCGAAAGGGTTTTGCTTTTGATGGCAACGCGCAGGAGCACCGGGTAACGAAACCCTCTTCCTTGCTCTATGCCTTCAAAGGTGCGCCTCGGTATTCCCAGTACCTTGGCCGCGGCTTCGGCAGTAAACCCTTCCTTTGCCCGCCATGCTTTCACGTCTTGCGCAAGTTTCTCATTCTCGTTCACATCATGCCTTCCGCACGGGCTATCATCGTACTACGCCTGCAGCGTATACGCAACGAGCGTAGTTGCTATCTTTTTTCCACGCCCCGTTTGCTTCGTTCCAACAGCTCTTGAAGGCCGCTGTCTTTGTCCGGCAACGAGGTGAAAGCGATATCCAAGGCTACACGATCCCAGACAGCGCGGCTATTGATGCGCTTGGGCTTTGGCATACGCCCATCGGCAACCATCTCGTCAAAAAGCGTCGATCCGACACCGATGTAACGAGCTGCTTCCTCACGAGATAGCCCTCGTGGGGGATACGAGATTGCGTCACTCTTCATGGACGCTGCCTCGGTCCTGATACTCCGGGCGGGTTGGTGTCGAAGCACAAAGCCGCATCCTAGTTGCCATTTCGCTGCGAGCAGATCGTGTTGGGCTAAAATAAGAAGAGCCTCGTTAAGCGGAAGCGGCCTGACTAGCTCGTGCGGCGTAAACTGGTAGCAACGTGTGGACTGTGGATCACGGGAGGAGAGCGTTTCTAAGCGGACTCGTGGGGCAAGTCGGTGGACGGCTACATTGCATTGTGCACGACCGGGGCTAACCACCTGCGACATCCCGCTGGCCCTCTTGCGCACCCTCCCTCAGTGTCGAAATCGGAGCCGTTATCCCGAGGACCGTCGAAAAACCGCCGTCGCAGAGTTGCCACTCTTTGGTGCTGAAACCGATATTTCTAATCATATCGGTTTTAACTCATCGCTCAAACTTTAGATGGAGCAAGGCAATTTCGGCTCGTCGATCGAAGTCGACGAGGGCGCCGCACAACGATTGGCAGCTTTGCGCCAGGAGTGGCGATCAGCGAGCCACTACTCAGACGTCCCGTTTGGGCCGACAGTAGGCGGTCGGGTCTTGGCGAATGAAGATACGAAAGCAGCCGGTCACCGACGTGCTTCGCATGGCGTCCGGCTTCTCTGTTAGGATGTGTTTGAAAGACGATCGCTGCATGGTCCAAGTTTCGCCCTCGACACCAGCTCTCGATCTGGACATTAAGAAAAGTCCGCAGTGTTCGGAAGAATTCCGAACTCTACGGCCGCATCGTCAACGACATTGCGCCTGATCTGATGAGAGACAGGTACACTTTCAAGGACTTGTCGGATTTCGAATACAGGGCTCGCGACGAATCGATCGGGCGGGCGTACATGGGGCACATCTATTGGACGGAGATGCTGTACCGGGCGCATATGGCTTCGGTCGCATCGGTGTTCCGTACGTCCAGGTGGATCAAGGTGGCGGTCCGCGAACATGAGGCGGGAAGTCTATATGGCTGCGCGTCGGCGTGTAGAAGCCTGATCGAATCCGCAGGCGATATAAACCACAGCCTGGGACCAGTGGCCCGGACGCTCGCCTACAACAAGGATGCGATACGAGCCGAGATTTCGGGTCAGGCTGGGGAGCCCATGCTGTCCGCTAAGGAGTTGGAAGACACGCTGATACACTTCACGCATGCCCGGAAGGTGCTGAAGACCGAAAAGACACCGGCAGTCGCAAGGCGATGCAGACCTTCCAGTACGTCGACCACGTGGATGGAATGAAGATTCCCGGCATAAAGCCGTTCCTACGCGAAACTTTGCGAGATCGGTCACCCGGCTGCCGACTCCGTGTCGGTGACCTTCGTTGCCAATGCCGGAGCCTGGATCGTAGACCCCGGCAACGAGATCGTCGTTCTCAAGGCGTTGCTCGCTGAACGGCAAGATACTCTCTCGGGCGTGCTAATGGCGTCGTTCAATGCCCCGCTCTTAATCCTAAGAACCCTTCACGCGTTCGATCTTTTCACGAGGCTGCGTAAGTACCATTTCGATGAAATTCCTGAGTGGAAGAAGATCCAAACCGCGCTGCGATCGTAGGCCATGAGCGGATCGAAAGACGTTCCGCCTTTCGACACGCATGGCGTGGATATTCGGTCTGCTAATCCTTCGAACACTTGCGTTCGGGCCCTCACGTCTCGCATAACTGCCATCACGAGGGGGAGGATTCGATGGTCGAGCAGGTCATTCAGGTCGCGGTGCACGACCTGAAGAGGAATTCCGAGAGTTTTGAAACGGTGTCGGGTAACGCGCACCTCAAGGTCTCGGAAACGGTGGAGCGCGTGGTCGGCGAGCTGCACGCCATGTATGCGAGCCGCGCCTCGAAGTCTCACGGGCGCTTCGCGGCAAGCTCCGACAACTATCCGGCACAGACCTATCTTGACGAGTTCCGGAAGGGCGACTTCAAGGACTTCGCCACGCTCACGGCCAAGCTGATGACGACACTGACCGTTCAGGCGCGCCGAAAGCCCGGGGCGACGGGCGGTCACGTCCTTTTCGCGCATCTCGAGAAGGACGAGCAACGGTTTCTGCTAGTGGCGATCATCAACGACAAGCTCGGTGCGGCGCTCACCAAAAGCTTTGACATCGCGTCAGTCGAACACCTCGACCTCGACGGCTTCCGCTTCGCCGGCCGGATCAACATGACGGCATGGACTAACTCGGCGGACCGTTACATCGGCTTCCTAAAGGGCAAGGGGAACGTCGCCGAGTACTTCAAGGAGTTCCTCGGTTGCGACAGCACCGTTCAGGACCTCGAGGATACCAGGACACTGGTGCGCGTGCTGAACGGTTTCGCCGAGCCGGCGAAGGGCTTCGTGAAGGACAAGCAAGCTTTCCTGCAGAAGGCGTACGACATCTGCCAGCGATACATCCGGGACAACGAGCCTTTGGATCTCGAGACATTCTCCAACGAGCTCTTTCCAGAGAACCCGAAAGAACTCGCCAAATCGCTCGGAGATCCGGATGTCGGACTTGGCGACGGCTTCGTTCCGAAGAAGCGAGCGCTGTCGCCGATGGTGAAGTTCTCCGCGAAGACGCGGCTCTGGTCGGTCGAATTCAATCGGCAAGCCCTTACCGACGGCAAGATCGTCTATAACGACGACAAGAAGACCCTGACCTTCACCGAACTCCCTCCCGACCTGATCGAAAGACTGGAACACGATCAGGAGTAGCGTAGCCTCATGATCACGTTCGACCAGCTGATAGCACTCTACCGCAACACGGAGTTCTCGAAAGATGGCTCCGCGGGAAAGTTGACGGTCCGCGATTACAGCATTGTGGAAACGCTGAAGCAGATTGAAAGCGATGAGAAGGCTTTCGACGACGCGGCATTCACGGTCGACTCAGCGTCGGCGGTCGTCATAGGCGCGACAGTTAGCGTCGAAATCGGCGCTCCACGCACAGGACTTGGCTTCCTCGCGCTCACCCTCGACCGGCTGCTCGAGAACCGTCGCAACCGCATAGCCGAGCCGGAGCGCTATTACCTGATCGAGGAGAGGTTCGCCTACAACGATACCGTCGTTCCCGACGCCGTCGCGCGCTACCGGAACGCATTGCGCCTGGTCCGCACCTTAAAAGAGGCGGCTGCGTTTCTCGACCCGTACCAGGCGGAGATGCTGTTCCTCGGCTCGATCCGGCTGATGGTCCGTGTAGACTTCAGGTCATCGGACCTTGTCTCCGTAAACTCCATACTGGTCGACGAGTTCGAGAACTTCGTCATGCAGAAGGTGCACAAGGACCAGAAGGCTGCGATCGTTGCTACCACGCTCATCGAGACGTGTCGCACCCATCCCGAAGGCGAGCGCTTCAGGTACCTTCTTCGACACTTTCGGGACTTCGTCACAAAGTGCGAGGACAGCTATAGGCTGTTCGCGTCGGAGTTCTCGTACGACAAGATCCGGGGGAAGGCGGAAGAGGCCATCGCGGACTACACCGGTAAGATCCATAAGACATTCCATGACATCCAGAACCAGATAATGGGCATTCCCGTCGCGAGTGTGATCATCGCCACGCAGCTCAAGCCCGCAACTCAATGCGACGTGAATTTCTGGGCAAACCTCGCCATCTCGCTCGGTGCAACGCTGTTCGTTGCCCTCCTGGCGTTTGCCATCGTCAACCAGCTGCTGACGCTGTCGACGATAGACGACGATCTGACCCGACAGAAGACCAAGCTGAAGGGCGATTACTCGGTCGTCGCCGCGGAGTTCCTCCCTCTTTATCGCAAGCTGGAAAACCGGATTACACTTCACCGATTCGTCCTTGGCATCATCCTTGTCGTCTGCGGGCTCGGGGCGCTACTCACCTGGCGCATTTATTTCCAGCTGACAACTCTGATGCCGTGGGCGTGCTGAGAGCGCCGTTCGGGTCACGCCATAGAAGCGAGATTCGTTCGATTGGGGCACTATGGGCCATGTGGTTCACTCGAACGGACTGCCCGCTTTCGGTGAAGGCAAACTCTGCCTGAACGGCCGATTAGAGGCGCGGTGCTGCCGGACAACTTGGCGTGGCCGCGACACGCAAGGTGAGGTTTTTGGGGCGCCTCCCTCATGCGCGCGCTTGGAAGGCTTCGTCTTGAAATACAGCCAGTTGAGAAACGCGTCGGCGTCCGTGAAATCAGCGCCACCGATGCGCCTCCGCAGCGCGTCGATGGTAGCGCACAATTGCGTGTATCGTTCGGCCGACAGCGTTGCGACAGTTGGACTTCGAGGCGCGCCAATGCCGATCGCCGCTAGGGCGCCGGAGGTATTGCCGTTGAAGACAGCGTACCGCTTCGGGGCGAAGGTGCAGAGAATCGCCGTGATCATATTCACGCCCACGCCAGGAATACCGAGCGCTAGCTGACGCATCTGCTCGTAACCCCGTTCTGGCGCGAGTTTGGCTGCCTTCCTGCCCGCGGCGAACAGTGTGATCGTCTTCTTGGGATGATCGAGTGCCGCCGACCCTCGTCGATGAATGTCGCCGGAATGCCAGAGATGTTGATAAGGCTCTCTTGAAGAAATCAGATTGCTTAGATTCTCTGCGAAGACGCTCCTCATTTCCTTCGAAATCCTCGGCGCGTTGCCGAGATCCGCGATCAATTGCTGAACCTTCAATGCCTTGTCCCGATCGGTCCGGCGCTTCGCCAGCGCGGAACGTTCGGTCTTGTCTGCGCGGTACTGGCGGAGGAAGCCATTCAAGCGCCGCAGATCGAACTGTGCGGCGAAGTTGTCTTCGAGCTCTTTCTCAAGTTTGCGTCGCAATCGCTCGGCGTCTTTGTGTCGCGAGGCATATTGCCCAAGCACCAGGTCATCGAGTTCTTGGAAGCTGCCGCTCTCACGAAAATCGGCAAAGGTGACTTTCAGATCCGACGACAGTTGTTCGTCCGAGTTCACGGTCGCCAGGATTGAAATTTCATCGTTTGTTGTCAGGGCGCCGGTCGTGAGGTTCGCTGACCCGATCAGACACCGAACCTGGCCTTCGCTTCGTCCGACATAGGACTTCGGGTGAAAGGTTGCGGTCTTGCCGTTTGCAAGAAACATTTCGAAGGCCCCGAACCGCTTCTTTATTGCGAGCAAATGCGCGAGCGCCTTTGGCTCGGTGATGTAGAAATCAGTACCGAGGAAAGCTTCAATTTTAGCGCCCTGCTTCAGGCGTGCCTCTAGGAGCAGCCCGATGATCCGTGCGCCACCCTCTTTTAGGAAGGCGACGGCGATGCTGATCTGCTCAGCGCCCTCCAAAACATGGGCGACAGCGGTCCGATGATCATCGGACGCCTTGTTCTGGATGAGTCGCATGCCGGTACATCCCCCTCAATGGCAGAATCCGCCGTCTCGAGAATAGCGGCTACCGTCCGATTTACCGCCATCTAATAGATATCCGTGTGCGTCAATTGCAACGATGTTCGAGATGTCCGCCGACAATTGTAACGAAACCTCGGATAGACTGCCGGCAGCTCACGAGCCAGGTAACAGACGACGGCTTTCGGGAACGGATGGGGGCACTTTATACGACCGATATGGCGCATTGCCGCCCGTCATTCTTGGGGCCGATAGCGGACTGGAAGCTTCGGGCCTCGGATCTTCCATAACGGACCTTCAATTCGGTGCGAGTATCTTCGTGACGTGACCCGAAGCAGACGCTTCAACAGGCCTGCTTTCGGGCCAACCGGCTAGAAAGTTCTACCTTGAACTCTGAGTGAATTCCCCGACTTTCCTGAAACACGACCTTCGCCCTGCCTGCGCAGATGGGCGATCGAGCCATATTGGCCAGCTTGGCGCTAGCCAAGCTGCGATTTATTTTCTCGAGTTTGAAACGGATCTCTGTTAACTGATAAGGGATTCGGAGAATCTCATGTCGAATCAGACCGTCGCAAGCCTATTTTCGGGAATTGGTGGATTCGAGGTGGGTTTCGCCAAAGCGGGCCTAAAGACGTCCCTGATGTGCGAAAAGGATTCTGCGGCACAGGCCGTCTTGCGAAGCCGCTTTCCGGAGATCAGTCTTGTCGACGATGTCACGGCCATGCCTCGTCTTCCCAAGTGCGACGCCCTTGTCGGTGGCTGGCCTTGCCAGGATCTCAGTCAAGCTGGACGGATGGCTGGTTTGGACGGCAGCCAGTCCGGGCTGGTGTCGCACGTGTTCAGGTTGCTCGACGCTACACCGAAGAAGCCGAATACTATAGTTCTCGAAAACGTTGCGTTCTCCCTAAATCTGCAGAAGGGCAAGGCAGTACGGTACGTTACCGCCGAGCTAGCCGAACGCGGCTACCGCTGGGCGTACCGCGTGCTGGACACTCGGGAATTTGGGCTTCCGCATCGACGCCGGCGCATTTTCATCGTCGGCATGTTGGAGGGTGACCCCGGAAACCTCCTCTTCGACGGTATCGACCGCGTAGCGCCCGCAAGCGATTGGGCGGCCAACATCGGATTTTACTGGACTGAGGGCAATCGTGGCGTGGGTTGGACCCCTGATGCAGTACCACCCCTAAAAGGGGGCTCCGGCCTAAGCATACCTTCACCGCCTGCTATTTGGACGGTGGAAACTGGACTGTTTCAGACGCCTGGCATCGAGGATGCGGAACGCCTTCAAGGTTTCCCCGCTGGCTGGACGGCGGCTGCCCGCGACACCAATAAGGGCGAGCGCGGGCGCTGGCGCCTTGTTGGCAACGCTGTGAGCGTGCCTGTGGCGACCTGGGTCGGACAACGTCTGGTGGCCTCGGAAGCCCACAGCCTTGCCTATCAGGAACACGGTACCGAGACGCTTTCCCAGCACAACGCGGCGTGGGGTGGCCCTAAGCAGACTTCACGCTACATACCTGGGGCGGGTGAAGGACCGGCAGACGAACGCCGCGTCTCGATCGCGAGCTTTGGCTTGAACGATGCACAGACATTATCCGTCCGCGCCGCCGAGGGATTTCTTCGCCGCTACATGAAGAGTGGGCTAACTAAGAACCAAGACTTCGCGCAAGCACTGGCGACCCACTGCGGTCTCGAAGAAGTACCCGCCTAAACGCGGCGGTAGTGCTGCCTTGTCTTGTAGCGCTCAAGCCCCTTAATGAGCGAGACCATGAAGATCCTTGTCCGTCGAAACTTCTCGGTAATGTCCTGAGTGCTGAATTGGGAACCGACGGTCTCGAACGTCTCGGCGCCATGAGCAAGTGTGTTGCGCATCTGTCTTATAAGGACCAGGTCGGAACCGCCGAGGCAAGATCGCGGTGGTCGCCATCGGCTTTCGATCCGCGCGACGAAGCGTAGCAATTCCTCGTTGTCGACATTTCCGGAAAACGGCAGACGGCGCAGGTCTGATTTCCAGTCCACGACCCCAGGCGCGAACCTGGCCACGTCGCGGATGAGGCTGTCGTGGTTGGCGCCCTGGGTGAGCCGGTCGCGGAAGTGAGCTCGGGCTATCTCTTCCTGCCAGTAGTCTTTCAGAGCCATAAAGCCGCCACCGCCTGCCAGGATCTCCTGTCGCAGCCCTACCAACGCCTCTCGGGAACCGAACTCTATGCAGTTGTACATCATGATGAAGGCGGAGGCGCGGGACGCCGTGATCGCCGCCGTTGCGCGGTAGAAACTGCGGCCGGGTATGTTGTAAACACGCTCCAGCGACTGCAGAGACTTTAGGTACTCGGACACGTCCTGCGCGCGGACGCGAAAGCGTCCCTCAACGCTCATACGGACGGCCGAGCAGGCTGTCGCGGACGTATTCGATACGCCCCCGGAGCTTCGGAGCACTGTTGCTGGCGTCCGTCCGCACCAGCTCCTCGAACTGCTTCGACCGCAGCCATGCATCCGATGGCGGCCTTAAGGCCGGATCGCTCCGTAAGGCGAGCGCCGTTCCAACGGCAATGGCTTCGAAGCGGACACGAGGAACGCGTTTCCCTCCATCCGGCCGATAGAAGGCCTTCGGATAGTACATGCGGATAAACTGCATTGTCCGCTCGAATTCGGCGCCCATCTCCGAGAGCCGCGCTTCGTCAGTGGACTTGTTCAGCTTGTCCATGTTGGAGTCGAGGAATTTCCTGACATCGTGGCGGAACGCCAGGTAGCGGTCGCAGTAGATGAAAAAGCGCGTGACTAGCTCTTGACGCTCGCTGCGAGCGTCGACGCCCTTGGCCATATGGGGCGTCAAGCTCTTAAAGAGGTCTGATGCAGCCCTTTCAATCACCAGATCGAGGAAGGCACCGCGGTAAACGCCTTTCCGTATTTCGGCGTCTTCAAGTCGCTTTCCTGATGTGTTGAGGCGCCTGAACAGCTCAACACGGGTGCTTTCGTCGGTTCCCTGGTCCAAGACGAACGAACGTATTGGCGTGTTGTTGAGACGCCGCTGCACCGAGGGCGGCAAATCGGCGAAATGATATCCGTTCAGTATGTCTAGCTTCTCGAGACCTCTCAGCGCGAACCCATCCCGCAAATATCGTACTAGGCTTCGGATCCGTTGCGAGCCGTCAACGATCTCCAAGCGCCCCTCGACGTCATAGAGGAATACCGGAGGAACTGGGACCCTGAGGATGAGGCTCTCGATGAAATAGGAGCTTTGCTCCTCGTTCCAAGCGAGGCTTCGCTGATACTCCGGAACGTAGATGTCCCCTTCCGTCTCGGCCTCATCGCGAAATTTCGAAACCACCAGTTCGACGGAAAAGTCCGTAACAACGTACCGAGCCTCCCGGCGCACATCATCGACGATCGCAGCCACTTCGTCCGGGTCTGCCAACTGCAGTAAAAGGTTCGACATAAGGTTTTGGTCCCGACAAGATGCATAGATGTCAGATTCTTGGCATGATCGCTAGCGAGGCAGAGAATCGGAACCCTGCGTCGCTCGCCCAACACTCGGCGCCGTGAGGAAAATGTCTTGACGGCTTTCGGTGAGGATGGTCAGATACTGGACGCAGAGTTCGAGGTCGAAGAAACGGCCATCGGGGTCGACATCGTGCTTCACTCGAATGGCGGCGTCTCCCGAGGCAAGCCCGCCTACAACCCGGACTATATCGCGACCCTTGAAACCATCTTAGCCCGCCTCGCGGTGCTCGGTGGCAATCTTGAGGGGGCGTGGGTCGACAGTAAGGCCCTCGCCGACCTCGACCCGAACGACCGTCGAGTTAAATTGGAGACGGCCGACTATCCCATTCGTCTATCCGACGTTTCCGATATCGGCGAACTCAGATTGCAGATCCGCCGGAGCGTTTCAACGATCGGAAGGTCGGAACGTCGATCTGCCGGCACCGGCAATAAAAGTTACGACTAGCGGTATCTTTCGACATCCGCCCTTCTCTTCCGAGACTAGAGCGCGTCCTGTTTAATCCGGTTCATATCCTGCGGCTTTGAAGTAGTTGGCACATTCGGCTGTGGTGAAGAGGTCGACGACCGCGCCGACCGTGTCCCACAACGCCTTGATGGTTCTCTCGGCCGTTGCTCGCAGCAGCGCCTTGAGTTTGGCGAAGGCGTTCTCAATCGGGTTGAAGTCGGGACTGTAAGGCGGCAGGTAGAGCAGGCTCGCGCCTGCGGCCTCAATCGCGTCGCGCACGCCGGCGGCCTTGTGGGCGGGCAGGTTGTCCATGACAACTACGTCGCCCTCCGACAATGTCGGGACCAGCACCTGCTCGACATAGGCCAGGAACACGTTGCCGTTCATGGCGCCGTCGTAGACGAAGGGCGCAGTCATGCCCGTCAGCCGCAGCGCTCCGGTGAAGGTTGTGGTCTTCCAGTGGCCATGCGGCACGCCGGCCCGGCAGCGCTCGCCGCGCGGCGCTCTTCCACGCAGGCGGGCCATCTTTGTGGAGAGGCCGGTCTCATCGATGAACACGAGCTTCGCCGGATCGAGGTCGAGCTGGCCGTCGAACCAGTCGCGGCGCCGCTTCAGGATGTCGGGGCGATCCTGCTCCAGTGCGTGCGCGGACTTTTTTTGAATGTCCAGCCGTGGCGGCGAAGCCAGGCGCTCAAGGCGCTGCGGCTGATGCGCACCGACTGCTCGGCGACGAGCCGCTCCACCATCTCGTTCAGCGTGATGTCCTTGCGCTCCTCGATCAGCCCGACGACGAAGGCTTCATGCGCATCGAGGCTGGAGGCACGGCGGCGGCCCTGCGGGCGGGGCGCCAGTTCGCCGATCTTCGCCCGCGCAATCCAGCGGATCGCGCTGGACACTCCCACGCCGAACCGCGCCGCCGCTTGCCGCGCCGACATGCCCTCGTCCGAAGCCTTCAAGACCCGCGACCGAAGATCCACGCTCAATGCTTTTCCCATCGTCAACCTCCATCGAGGTGGACGTTGAATCAGCACAAAACGCAGCCGTCACTTCACAATCGATTCATCGATCACAGGACGTGCTCTAGAACCGGCGTTGCGGGGCGGTACCGCCACCGCACAAGCCTTCATCGACTCACTTGTCGACTTTAGTACGAACGTTGATCAGCTGCCCCTACTCGCAAGCGCACCCGACCTGCAAAACCCCGAAATACGCAAAGCGGTGTGGGATTTGACGCGCGATGCTACTCCGATCATCAAGCACCGGATTAGCCGATACGTGGAACGCGGGCCGATCGGAGCAATGGTGAAGCTAACGAACAACCACCGGTGTCAGGGCTGCGACGTCTTGGGTCAGGCTTGGGCCACGTTCTTCAAACCGGATGGTATGCCGTATGTCGAAGCTCACCACGTGGTGCAGGTATCGACACTCAGCGTTGATGTGCTGGGGCCGCAAAACGTCATTACGGTCTGTCCAAATCACCATCGCCAGCTTCACTTCGAGGTCACCACGGTGCTGCACCTTGGCGACGAATTCGAATTCATCCTCCCTCCGCACCTCGCGTTCCGGATTCGGAAGTTTTCCGTCTGAGACTAGCGTTAAAGCTTCGATGAAGGCGGTGTGGTTGGCTCATCCGCGCATCTATCGCCAGTCGCAATATTTGTAGGAGCGGCTCCAGGTAGTCGTTACGCTTTATCTCGCATTCCCACACCTCCACGACAGCCCAGCCCCGCGAACGCAGTGCGCCCGCAGCAGCGGCGTCACGCTCCCGATTGCGCCTAAACTTCTCCGTCCAGAACGCGACCCTGGACTTTGGCGTGGTCGCGAGATGGCAGCCCGGATGGCGATGCCAGAAACAGCCATGAACGAATACCACGACCTTTCGCCGGGGAAAAACGAGATCCGGCGTTCCCGGGAGGCCCTTAACATGAAGGCGGTATCGCAGACCGGCGGCATGAAGAGCCGATCGCACTTTCATCTCGGGCGACGTGTCCTTTTGCCGTACCGAACGCATTATCCTGCTGCGCTGTGAACTAACGGGATAATCGTCGTTGTCTATATGGTCACAGGTCATGGTTCTCAGTGCTCATTAGGGATGCAGCCGCCTGCGACGCTATAGGCGAACGTCGCAAAAACAGCCGCCTTCAGGCGCCAAAGTTGGCCGGACGCGCCATTCACGCTGAACCGTGCATTCCTTGAGGAGTCGACTCTCAGTCAAGTCTCACCGCAAGGAACGTCCCATCTAGACCGTTGAGAACTGAGAACGGTCGTTTAAGGCTCGTCACCTGCTCAGAGATTGAGCTAGCATGATCGTGGTGTTCGTCGGTAACTCGCCATGAGCCCATTCCCTGATCAAAGAAGATCGTGCCAGAGCCACGCGGCGTTCGAAATTCAAGGCGACGGCGGTGCGGCGCGGATTGGACTTGTGACACCTGCACTTTCGGCACCACCTCGACAAGCGATTGCTCCATAACCGCCGTACGCGTAACTAGGTCGGCCCAATCCCTATGCAACCACGGTCCTGTACGAGCCCCACCGCCGGTCTTGGCGGCGAGAGTCTGCACTTTGACGTTGGTGTCATAGTCGCTGAAGGCGGCGACCACTTCCGTCAGGAGACGGATGGACAGCGGATTGAACAGGTACTTGTCCGAATAGCGAATCTCCAAACACGGGGCAGCGAATACCTGCGCTAATTCCGTCGAGCGCGCGCGCAACAGCGCCCTGAGCCGGGCACCGAAACCCGCGGCTGGTCCGTCGAGCTCATCAGCAATCTCGAAAATGGCCTCACTGCCGCCGGCCGAGAGCAGGGCGGATACATCTAGCCGCTCCCGCGGCGCGGCAAGCGCCGTTGCACCTCGTACCACCGGAGCATCGGAGACAGAGCCCCAACCAATACCCACGGCCTTCGCGGATGCAGACGATGATGCCCAGGCGGTTAGCCCACGTGTCGAGACCACACCCGCCAGCCAGGCGTCGTTGTCGACTTCGTTTCGCGCTACGATGTCGACGCGTGCGCGCTGAGCCCATAGTACCACGTTCCGACGCGTGACGGCATCGGTAGCGGTCAGCGCGCTCGCGTCGACTGCGATCTGCACCCCGCGCCCGCGAGCGCCCCAGCGTTCCAGAACGGGCGCCATTTGCCAAGTCTCCAATTCCCACTCTGCAGGAGGCCCTGACATGAACACGACCAGTGTATTCGACGCATCGTCCCCAAGGCGGTCGGAGAGTGCTTGGGGGAGAGGTGCGGATTCATATTCGGTGGCAGGTCCGAACAGTCGGAAGCGCTTGGGAAGGTCCAGACTGCGTCCAATGGCGGTGAGTAGGGAATGCGCTGCCCTCCGGTCGGTGCCTTCGACCGCATGTTGGCTATCAACCGAGAGCACGCAGCGAGGGCAGGCGAATACTGCATCGGGATCGCCACAACGGCCCAACTTGCTGCAGTCCAGCAAGTCTCTAGCCTCGTTAAGTATGCCGATGGGATCACGAGCTATCGTGGCAGAGAAGCCGGCGCCTCCGCTCGCCCGGTCGAAGACAGCAGCGGTCCAATTGCGCTGGCCGGCAGGATGGATGGCGGGAGGCGCCGCAAAGCCCATCTCGTCAGCATCCACGCCGAGGCGACGCGCGGCCGCTTCTCTGATCGCCAAAGCCACCGTCAGCGCCACTTCACGGCTGGCGCAGTCGTAGAGTTGTATTTCGCAGACGTCGGTTCGAATTTCGTGACCGAGTCGTAGATGGCGCGCCACGGCATAGGGGTTGATCTCCGGCGCGCCTGTGCAGGTGCGTTCGTCGGCCGCACGGGGGCCTCCGCGAAGTGGACGGTGCCCCGCGAGGGACCCGGCGCCATCCGCTTGGTGTTCGGCTTCCGCGCGGCCACAGTGCAGGCAGACCTCGAACCCATGGCCGTGCGGACCTGGATTGAACCAGAAGACCAGACCGTCCGAGCCGGTCCGGAGGCGCCCGACGTTTGGGTCCGGGAGAGCGCGCCAAGCCAGAGTGCGCGCCGAGACCCAGGGGTCGACGAGCATTGAAGTCCCGGTGTCCGAGGGGTCATCATGAACTTCGTAGCGCGCGTCGACGGCAAAACCGGCTGGAGCGAGGAATCGCATGATCTTGAAGTCAGAGCTGCCGCAATCGGGGCAGGCGCCGGGAGACACGGCGGATGGCGCCGACAGTAACGCGCCGCAGGACTGACAATGGCGCATCTGACGAAGGCTTTGCACCTCCCGCACACCGGCCTTATCGGCGGGACGTTTCCAATTCAGCGTGACGCCCGCGGACTCTCGCACGACACCGTCCACCACCAAGCTCCGCCCAGGCGCATACTCGAATATGGCGATGTCGCGTTGTCGGGATGGGTATCCTCGAGAACTAAAGCGGTTCTCGCCAGAGTCCTCTCGCTTGTGTCGCTCGACCCCAGTCTCCGTCACGAAGGACACCACGTCGCTCGGGAAGCCATATGACGGTAGGAATCCGCGACCGGCGAGTTCACCCAAAAGGTAATTTCCCTGGAGCCTCCGACGTTGGAAGTCCCGCGCCTTGGATACCACAGAGGTTTCGGCATCCGGCTCATCGCCCCTTAGTGCGTCCCATTCCGCGCTCAAATCCGACTGAATGCGCTCGATCGTATCCCGGACACCTTCGAAGAGGTCGGGGTCTGGTCGCACGGGGGTCCCGCGCAACACCTCCTCAAGATCCGATGTCATCGTCTTGAGACCTGCAGCGGCGGCGTCGAGCCATGCTAGGAAGCGACGCCAAGGCAAGTTATTCAGGACTTCTGCGCTGAGTCCGAGGCCGAAAAAGGCGCCATTCGTCAGTTTGTGAAGTTCGGCGCCCTGAGTGGCCAGAAAGCGCGCAAGAAGAAGGGCGTGGGCGTGACGTCGAGCGATGGTTGGGCTTTCGAGACTGACCACCGGCGCGGGCGCTTCTCGCGCCAGGAAGGCGCCGGGATCTGCGAACGCGAGTCGGTCGAGCGGTCGATCCTTGCAAATCGTCAGGCCAAGAGCGATCGGCTGACGCGCCCGTCCCGCCCGGCCGACACGCTGCCGGTAATTAGCGATCGCCGGTGGCGCATTGGTGTTTAGAACCGCCTCGATGCTTCCAATGTCAACGCCCATCTCCATGGTGGTCGAGCAGCCAAGGACGTTGACTTTTCCAGATTTGAAGGCGTTTTCGTAGTCGCGGAGCAGGAAACTCGGTTGCTGAGCGGAGTGCTCCGCCGCGCGCAGCCACGGCGAGAACCTCGCCGCGCGATCCTGCTGATCGCCCCAGGCCCCCTTGGCCCTCAGGAGCGAGACACGTTCATCGGTCGCTAGCCAGTCGTCGAGAATTGAATCGGAGACGCGACCTCCGTGGGCATCACGGCGCCATGGAAACGGCAGGGTCGGCATGTCGACGGCTTCGGCTTTCGGGTGCACACCGAGCTTGTCGTATGGGCTTAGTCCGCGGAAGGTCGTGTCCACCAGACGTCGAGTGTTGGGGCACCAGAAGGCCCTTTCGATCGGCGTGACATTCATGTCGCCGAGCCGTAGCCGGAAGCCATTCGGACTGACCGTCATGAACCTTTGCAACGTCGACCATGCTGCCCGCAGAAGTTCGTTCAAGTCATCCCGAACGCTTGGATCATCGCGATCGAGACCAAGCGCCTGGACAAGCATCCGAACCACGCGAGAAGGTCTTGGACCGTAGGGGTGTGGCCAGAAGCGGACGTATCGGCTTGAGGGAAGCGCAGGCTCGAAAGGTACCATTTCCACGTGGCTCTGGCGGCGGTCAATCCAACGCATCCAACGTTTAGCGTCGAAATCCAGGATGACGTTAGTTCGGACAAAATGCGTAAGGAGAAGGCGCACGAGGTCGCGCCAGTCGTCTGCATTCAACCCTAAGCGCGTTGCGGAAGCCGGAACGACCACGTTGGGCTCGTCCAGGCCGGGAATGGTCAAGCGCAAAAGGCCCAATGTCTCAGCGCTGTTGGCGCGGACGGGCCGTCGCATGATCTCCCGATATAGCATGAATTCAGCGAGCCGCGCTGGGTCGGAGAAAGTCTCTTCGCGCTCGACCCAGAGATTCGAGAGAAAGCGGTTGATTGTGGGCTCAGCGGCGAGTCGATCGACAAGTTGGCGCCAGGCCTTCGGGGTGGCGACCCCTTCGAGCCTGATTCGCGCCAACCGAAGGTCAGCCATGAGGCTGAGAGTGATCCCGTCCTGCTCGTCGGAGGCCAGTCGCTTGAGCTTAGCCTCGATCGCGGCGATGGCCTGGTCGTCCCGCACGGGACGATCCTGCACAAAGTGGTAGAGAAAGCTTCGGACGAAGCCGCGCTCCGATGCCACCTGCAAGTTCGCCGCGTGTCGGGCCGTGCCCTGCCGCGCATCGGTGAAGGTAATCAGTTGCCGGCCGTCGAGCGGCAAGGGCTCGTCAGCGTCAGGTTTTGGCGATAGGTGCCCGACGAGTCCAGGGGTGATCTGAGACATCAAGTAGGGCGCACCCGCGACGAGCGATCGAAGCACGCCGGCCTCGAGGTCCACCTTCTTGGGTGCCCAGCCGCAACATGGACACTCACCTACGTGGCGGCTCGCGGTCGTTGGTAACCCCGCGCCGTCCACGGTCTCGACGATCGCACCGGTTTTTGGCTCGAAGCGGATTATCGGAGACGGCCGTGCCCCGCGCGCCCCTAAATATCGGCGGTTCACGACCGGGGATGTGGTCAGCGGCGCATCGTCTTGTGTGTCGTCTTCGGCGCCGAAGGTTTCGTCGCGATCGAGCGTTTGCTCGAACTCACCGTCCCCTGTGCCGCCTGTCCAGGCCACAAGATGCGATCCGTCGGCAGTTTCTTCAGCCTTGAGCGCACCATCGCCGCATTGAATGCAATAGGCCCATTCGAGCACGAGCGATCCGCAGTGTGAGCAATGCTCTCGCGATTCGAGGAAGACGGCGCCGAAGTGCCAGTCGGCTGCTTCAGATGCGGCGGGCCGCCCGGGACAGGTCGGGTTCACGCAGGCCCAGAGACCGGAAAGCGTCCGGTGGAAGAGGTGTAGGCGGACCGGCAGGATTGAGTCTCCGCCAGCGCTGGCCAGCGCCGGATCGGAATGTGGGTCCTTCGCCCTTGACGCTTCGACAAGCAGGCGCCTCGGGTCTACGTCCGCGCCGCCGATCTGGCGCGCCTGCGCGCTCCAGCCGCTCCAGCCTACGATGGCGCCGGCTCTGAACTGCTCCCTCAGGACCCTTAGCGGTGCAGACTTAGCGAAGATCTCACCGGCCTGGAGCGGTTCCATGCCCGCTATCTCGTCAAGTTCGATGAGATTGCTATTGAGGGCAGGAGAGGCCGGTAGCGACGCCCTAACACCTCTTACCACGTGAATATTTTGCTCTGGTGCGCCTGACAGATCTCGAAGGAAGGATCGTAGCTCGGCGGCGTCCGGGCCGCCGATCGTCGCTGAGGTCGCGACGTATCGGAGCTCTTCGGGTTTGCGACCGAAAGCAAGCGCGACGCGGCGTAGTAGGAGAGCAATTTCGGCCGCCTGGGCGCCGACATATGAGTGCGCTTCGTCCAGTACCACGAAGTCAAGCGTACCTTGTGACGCCCGCAGGATCGGTGCGTCCTTCTGCCGGATCAGCATGTACTCCAGCATGGTAACGTTGGTGACAAGAACCGGCGGAGGCGAGCGCCTGAGTGTCGTCCTATCAGCGACCTTCCAGGGTTCCCCACGCGCGGCGGTGCTCCGCACACTCTCCGGCGTGTCGCCATTGTAGAGGCAGTAGCGCAGCGCTCCGCCGAAGGGGGCGAACCACTTTGACAGCCGCTCCTCCTGGCTGGCGATAAGTGCGTTGAGCGGATAGAGCATCAGCGCGCGCACTCCTTCGAGCGGTTTTGCACCGCTATCGGAGGATCGAACCAGCCCATCCAAAATCGGTGTCAAAAAGCATTCTGTCTTCCCTGAGCCTGTGCCGCTCGACACGATCACCGAAGCGGCGCGTTCGCCGCAAAGCTGCTTCCAAGCGTCCACCTGGTGGGTGTAGGGCGGGTATGCGACTTCACGCAGAACTTCGAGCGTTCTTGGGTGCAAAAGGCCAGCCGGCAATCCGCCCCAACCGCCCTCTAACGGCAACCAGGGATAAGCGCCTTCGACAAACGGTTCGGAGAGGGCCGAGTTAGGCTGACCAGCGCGCGCACCCAAGCCCTCACGCAGATGCCGATTGAGATCGACTGAACGGAGTCGAGCCATACCGACAATCGCATCTGCAGCATCGCGTGGCAGCCGCGCCAGAAGCCTCTCGATTTCCATCACAGGTCCATTCGTTGGGTGGTGCCGGGGTCTATAGTCTCGCGTCCAAGGGCGACGGCGAGAGCGCTCTCGAAGAGCTGACGGTCGTGGAGCCAAGCGGCCCGACATCGTCCGACAACCTGCGGGTTTTGATGGAGTTTGCCGGCCGCCATTCGCGCCGCCACTAGGGGAGCAGCGATCAAATCCGCGAAGGCTGGGTCGTACCGCTCCCAAAGCTCGCGTCGCTCTGGCAGGAGCCCCGCGAGATGCAATCCGGTCGGTGGCTCGCGATGCTCACTCTGACGAGTCACGAACGCTTCGGCGAGTTCCCGAAGCGTTTCCTTCGGACGCCGGCATAGCCTTCCGATGAGGCCGGGTTCCAAATCTGCTCGTGGCGCGACCAATAGGAAGGTGATCCACGCATGAGTCGCTAGCCCGGGCTCCAGATCAGCGATTTGGCCGAGGGCGGCCGCCACATTGCGCCCTGCGTCGGCAGTCGGTAGTTCCAACCGTTCCAGGCGGCGCTCCAACTCGTCAATTCTCGTTCGAAACGCAGACACCCAGTGCTCGACTTCCGTTGCGCACCAGAGGAAGGGTAACTCACTTTGTAGCCGGATCACGGCGTCGCGCTCCTCAAGAGTGTCGCAGGTCGACAGGATCCACGGAGCCGCCTGGGGGGCACGGCAAAGTGACCGCAGGGCATCGATCGCCGGCACGGGCACGTTGCGATCCCGCGCGGCCACGCTCAGATCGACCAAGAGGCGGAGATCAGCGCGGTTCAAGGCTTCCGGGTGCTTTAACACTGTAGCAAATGCATCGTCCCGGGCGTCACGTCGTGCGATCCTGAAGGCCAGACGAAGCGCACTTCCACGATCGTCGTCGCCCGGTGGTTGGGCGACCACCTTCGGTCTGAGCGAGGTCCCGTCATTGGTTCGCCCGAAGATCAGCCAGGGGCCCGGACCGAGCTCTTGCAGGAGTCGCGTCTGCAATTCCTGCAAGGAAAGGCGTGGAAGGTTGTTGGAGAGTTTCGCGGTAGGCTGCGTCAGCGCTAGCGCATCCAGATTCCAACCAAGGATACTCGAAAGGCCCGAGAACGGCGAAATGCCTTTCTCGGCCACCAGCGGCTGGTCTTCGTCGTACCAGGCGATCTCGGCGAAGTGGTCACCTCGACCGGCCCAGCTCAGGCGCACCTCCGCATCGAGGTCCGGAAAGCTACCAAGGAGATCCCGCAATTCGTCTTGAAAGGCCGATAGCGGGACGAGACCGTCGATACGACGCGTGGCCTGCACGGGCTGTCCTGCGCCCTGCCGAACCACCAGCCATAGGTCGCGACCGCCAGGCGCCAACAGGCGGAACCCATGCAGTGGATCGATCGAAATCTGGGCCCGGCTTACGGCGGGCCGCATGTCCGGGGTCAACAGGAGCGGCTCGGCAATCGGATCAGCGAGCGTTAGGTCGAGTTGGGTGTCCCATCGCAGCGCCACGTGTAGCATCGCGCCTGGGGTGTGGAGTCGAAGATCGACGCGCGCGTCATCACCATTCCTGGAGATCGGAAGGATCTGACCGCCCTTCGCCGCAACGCTGGCCCCGAGCAGATTCTCGATTTTCAACGAGTGGGTTCGCGGTTCTCCCGATAGCACCAATTCACGCGGCGCAACGTCGGCGCAGGTCCAAGCGACCAGTTCACCGCCCCGCCTCATTGCGATCTCGACCCTGCCCAGGGGCGCGTGTTTGTTCGAAGAACGCCACGAGCCTCTCCCCAACGACCGCCAAATTAGGTCTTCCGACGAAACCAGCGTGTGATGCTGACCATCCGAAAGCCAAGCCTTTGGCGTCCCTAGGAACACCGTCTCGCGCACCCGCCGTAGAGTCTCTCCTGTGAGGATCAGTCGCTTCGTATCCTCGCGCTCGGCCGCGCTACGCCACGTGAGACGCCCATCACCAAGGTCGAGCGAAGCTTGCCCGACGAAGGCCAGAAGACAGCGTCCATCGAGGATGCAGTCTCCCAAGTCAGAAGGAGGCTGTTCGAACTTCAGTGCTGAACGAGCCTCCTGCGTTACAGCCATAGCCAGCCATGGCCGAGTGCTTCGAAAGGGCGAACTGCCAATGAATCTTAGTTCAAGCGCGTTCTCAAAATCGACGCCAGGATCTGGCTGGAAGAGGAGGACAGGCGCGTCTACCGGCTCGCCGGCAAACGCGGTGAACTCTTCGACTAAGGTCTCCCCTGCAACTGCCGCCAACCTAATTGCCTGGTTCAGGCGAGCGGGAACTTCGAACGCCTTGACCAGCGGACGGGACTCCCACGCTGTCGCCTCGTCTGATTCCACCTGTTCCAGCACGGCGATGGGCCGGTTCAAACCCGGCAGATCACCCCGCGGAAAGATGCGCAGCCGAGTGGCACCTTCCATCGCTGCCTGCAATTGGGGAGATGTTCGGACCACGTCGAGTTCACCTGACAAGGTGAGTTCGGCCCGCGGCGCCCACCCTTCGGCGGTGCGCCGCAGCAATCGGCTTGCCGCCAGGGCTCCCCCTTCGACGCGCCGGGTCCGGACCAAGTCTTCCACCAGAGATCGAAAATCGCCTTCCTCCAAGTCAAAAGGCAGATCGTTGCGCCAAGCAGGCACCACAGAATCCAGGTGGAGCACGGGATCTCGGTCATTTCGTTCGTGGAGGGGCGGCAATTGTTGACGGAAACGAACGATTACCGTGGACAGCGCCACGGCTGGCTCCACCAGCGCCTGAACAAGCGTTTCGCCCGCCCGCCATGCCTCACTTGCGACGGCCTCGGCAGGTGTGAAGCCCATTTCGATCGCCAAGATGCTGCGCTTCAGCCATAACCCCAAGGTTCCCTCTTTGATGGCAGCAGCTGGAAAACCCGCCTCGCGCACTACGCCGAAGAGGAGCGGCACGTCGGTCGGCTGAGGGCGTCGCCACCGTTTCAAGCCAGCTTCGGCGGCTTCCCGCACCACCGCGTAGCGCACGTCGGCGGCCGAATCATTCGCGTGATATCGAATTCCAAGGACAGCTAAGGGTCTGATCCAGTCCCAAGCCCCCCCGGCGCGTTCCCGGCGATACCACTCGGCTGTGAAAGCAACGAACAAAGCCTGACCATGGGAGTCGTTCAGCGCGGTCGGTCCATGGCGTTTTAGGACCTCCCGAACGCCCTCGAACTCTTGTCGGCTGAATCGGTAGCGATAAAGTGGGCGCCCATCAGGGAGCGATAATCCGCGCGATCGGAATAAGGCCTCGTAAGCGCCGCGTAGACCTAGACGCGGCTCGTCCATATTTCCCCCCAGGCTCCCAATTCAGATTGTGACACACTGTGCATTAGTTGTGAAGTTTTCCTCTGCGAGCAGGCCGCCTAGAGGGCGAGAGCGGACTTTTCGACAATAGGAACGATTTCGAAGACAATTTCGACGGCCTCGGCAGGCCGCTTGCACGGTCGTCGTTCAGCTTCCCCGAACTATCTTCGCGGAACGATTCCCAATGGCAGCTATTAGCGCGACTACGACCTGGAGCATGGTCATCGGCAACGACTACTTCCTGGGAGGAGACAATTTGCGTCTATGGCCGACGTGGGCGCATTGCGGACCAACAGCGTTGGGCCGGATGCGACCGGAAGCTTCAGGAGAAAAAGACCTCCTAGGCGGATAGTTCCACGTCGCCGTGTCCGGCTTATAGCGGACATTCGGCAATTTGGCAGCGAATGACCACATTGTGACAATCTTGCCGAAGACGAACGTCTAACCTAAACCCCCATCCAGGACATCAACCAAATTGGAGCCACTGTTTGGGACCGGGCGTAGTTGCGACGTTTGCCCTATCCGGACGTGTGAGCAAATGCCGTGGGCAACCGTGATGCGTGCATTTTTTCGTTCGGTTGCTGCGACGATCGTGATGTCCAGCCTGGCAGGTTGCACCAGCATTTCCTACTACGCACAATCCTTGAAGGGTCACGTGGAGATCATGGCGGCGCGCCAGGATGTCGAAGAGCTGATCGACGATCCTTCGATCCCTGGGACATTACGCGCTCGAATGGAATCGGCGAGCGCCATCCGACAGTTTGCGATAGATGAACTAGCGCTGCCAGACAACAATAGCTACCGCAGCCATGTCAACGTTGGTCGGGACGCCGTGACATGGGCCGTCTTCGCAGCGCCGGAATTCTCGCTGACGCCACGAACATGGTGCTTTCCGGTGTTCGGATGCGTTCCGTACCGAGGATACTTCTCCAAAAGGTCTGCGATTGAAACCGCTGTCGCACTTCAGAGGCAGGGCCTGGACGTCTATCTGACGGGCATCACTGCATTTTGCACGCTTGGCTGGTCAAGTGACCCGCTGCTAAGCACCATGCTCAGCCAAGATGAAACGTATCTTGCAGGGCTCGTGTTCCATGAATTGGCCCACCTCACGTCACGCCGCGCTGCCGAAAATAAGCCTGCATCACCTTGCGGCTCGAACGGTTGTTCTGCGCCAGCCTGGTCGGATCGAGCACCGCCTGTTCTATCCCCTCTCGCGTCAGCGCCGCTTTGAGCGCCGCGATATTTGCATCGATGTCGGCATTGTTCGCCCGGAGCGATGCATAGATGCTGTCGGTCGCCTCGGCCACGGTCGGCTCGCTCACGGGTGTACTCCTTCGGCTGTTCGGGCGGCGGCTTAACACAGATCAGCGGCTTCGCCATACCGATAAGACGGCTGATGGGCGGCAACAGTATCCCCTGGGACTTAAAAGGGATACCGATGACGCGCGCCAACGGCTCGCTGCTTTCGGGAAATGGTGTCGCCCGTGGTGAACGGCCGATATGGCGGCCCGTTACTGTCGCCTACCTGGGCCGGAACCAGACTCGCGGACTGTTTACGCCCATTGACTCCCGGAGGTCAGGCGCGCGACCCGGATCAGGATTCGGGCCAGTGCGGTCGTAGTGGGCAGGAGCAGCGAAAGAATCTTTTTTCGCTGAATCAGCGCAGAAGTCCGTCACTCTCGAATTCGTCCCAGCCCTTCAGTTTCTGACGTGACACCTCGTCCCGAGTGCTGTCAGGCGCAGACGCGGCCCTGCGGCCGCTCTTTTGCGCACGCTTCAGGGCGGCCTTTCCGGCGGCCCGCCGCCTATTCTCTGCAGCAGCTATCGCGTCGTCCTCGCGCCAGACCGTAACCAAGTCGCGATCGAGCACGTCCTCGATGTGACGTGGGTCAAACACGTGAAAAGTTACCTTCCTTGCGCGACCACGAAGTTTCACCGTACGTGTGCCTGTGCTTTGCAAGCGGCCGTCCTTGAGCCACCGGTGCCGCTCTGCCGAAGAGATCGTCAGGATGTCTTCGACTTCACGGGGAATTACGGGCAGGCCTTCGATGCCTTCCAGCGTTTTGGACACAATCGCCGACGCAGTCCGGAAATCGCCATAGGCGCCTTCCGGCATGCGCAAGGCCCCGACCTCGATACCGAGCAGCTTTTTCGCCGCCAAAGGCAGGTGGGCTCGCACTTCGCGAACGATCCCTCTGGCTCGGACCGATGACCCAAGCGTGGCCGCAGACGGGAGCGTCCACCCTTCGATCAAATTCGCAGCTGCATCCATTTTCTGGCGTGTGGACATGGGCCTTAGATAGGTCTCCCATCATGTCGGCTTCAACAAGTGTGGAATCAGCTAGCGCGGCGCTCCGGCACTGGCCTTGAACCATGCCTTGTTCCAGCCCTCGCTAGATCGCAGCGCTCTCGGCCTTCGTCGGATCACCCATTCCGCCTTCAGGCCGCCAGGTTCCCCAGGGATGTCCGCTTCGGGAGAGCGGCAACGCAGGCCTCAACGGCCGCTATGCAGCGTAAACCGGACGTTCGCGATACGTGCCGGACAGCTGGCTGCCCGCATCTGATTGAGTTTACCCGCGCGTTCCGGCGTTCTCAATTTTTTCCAGATAATCTGCCCACCACTGCATCATCTTGACGCGCTCTTCCCAGTGCTCCGCCCGGGCATAGGCGCGCCGAACGTCGTTATTTTCAATATGAGCCAGCTGTCGCTCTACGGCGTCTGGATGCCACTTGCCGCATTCGTTCAACAGAGTTGATGCCGTTGCTCGGAAGCCATGGGCCGTTGCTTCATTCTTGCTGTAACCCATGCGACGCAGGGCGGCGTTGAGTGTATTGTCGGAAATCGGACGAGAAGGCGATCGCACGCTTGGAAACAGCAGCGTCCCAGCGCCGGAGATTTTTTTAAGCTCGGCCAGGATATCCAAAGCCTGCGTTGAAAGAGGAACGCGGTGCGGTCGTCGCATTTTCATTCGCGCTTCCGGGATAGTCCATACCGAACTTTCGAAGTCGAACTCCCCCCATTCGGCAGCGCGAAGCTCACCGGGGCGGGGAAACAGCAGCGCCATCAACCTCAGAGCCGCTCGGGTTGCGGGCTGTCCGTCGAATGTCTCGATCGCACGCAGCAAGCCGCCGAATGCCTTCGGATCGGTAATGGCGGCACGCGGCGTGACCGTTGGCCTGATGAGAGCGCCCCTCAGCGCGGACGTGGGGTCAGTGTCGGCGCGTGCAGTGGCGATGGCGTATCGAAAGACGCTGCCAATGGTCGAGCGCAGCCGCCTGGCCGACTCGTATCGACCGCGCACCTCCACGCTACGAAGGGCAGCAAGGATAGTGGCCGCATCAATGTCCCGAATGCACTTGTGCCCACAGGTGAGATAGGCGAAGTCGAGTAGCCATTTGACCTTGGTGATAGTCCGGTCGGCACGTCCCTCTTTCTTCAGCTTGTCCACATATTCCTCGGCGATTGATCGAAAGCTGTCCTTTGCCGAACCGACCTTTCGCAACTTGCGTTCCTGCGCGGGATCGATGCCAGTGAGGAGGAGACGTTTGGCGTCATCGCGCGCCTTGCGTGCTTCGGCGAGCGAAATAAGGGGATAGCTGCCCAACGCCAGAAGCTTCTGCTTGCCGTCAAATCGATAGGCGAGGCGCCATAGGCGGGATCCGGTGGGCTGCACCCAGAGCTGGAGCCCGCCACCATCAGACAATTTCAATAGCTTGGAAGCAGGACGGGCATTTCGGCATTTCACGTCGGAAAGGGCCATTTGTGGGACACCTCCCTTTGGCTGTTTCGATACCATCAGGATGTCCAGTACCAACGGAAATACCAGCCCTCCGCCTCGTTAGACCAAATACGCCGAAATTCCATGAAACGCGCTCAATCGCGCCATCCTTCCCAAAAAGATGAACGATTTCAGTTGTTTGTGCAAACAGAAGCGTAGAAGATTCGGCGAAAGGGAGTGTCGGGAGAGGAGGGGATGGTGCCCAGAGGCGGATTCGAACCACCGACACGCGGATTTTCAGTCCGCTGCTCTACCAACTGAGCTATCTGGGCCTGTTCCGGCACGCGGGCAGTTCTGCACGCCGGATTTCTTGAAAGCGCCGCAGGCGCCCCTTGAAAGCGCGTGGGTTATAGCACGGGAATCCGGCCTGTCCAGCGCCTAAGCGTTGATTTCAAGCGGCAAACGAGCAATCGCTGGACAGCTCGATTCATGGGACGCGGTCGAAGTCACCAAGCCGTGCCGAACAGCTTCATTTGGGAGGGTCGTTGTCCGTTTCGTCCTCGTCGTCGCGGCCCGGAATGACATAGGCGCCCTTGAGCCAGCGGTTGAGGTCGATGTCCTTGCAGCGCACGGAGCAGAACGGGTAGGTCTCGCGCGCCGACGGCTTGCCGCATTCGGGGCAGGGCCGCTTGGGGCGCAGCGGCGTGACCTTGTCGTCCGCACCCGAGTTCATGGCCGAACTGACTGCCAGTTGGCATGCACCTTGAAGCCCTCGCCGGCCAGCAGCGCCACCGTCTCATAGAGCGGCAGGCCGACGACGTTGGTGTAGGAGCCGACAAGCTTGACGACGAAGGCGCCGGCCAGACCCTGGACGGCGTAGCCGCCGGCCTTGCCGCGCCATTCTCCCGAGGCCACATAGGCGTCGATCTCGGCGCGCGGCAGCCGCTTGAAACGCACCCTGGTCTCGACCAGTCGCTGGCGCAGCTTGCCGCTCGGCGTAACCAGGCAGATGCCGGAATAGACCCGGTGCGAACGGCCGGATAGCAGTCCGAGGCAATTGACGACGTCGTCGAACGTTTCGGCCTTGGGCAGGATGCGCCGGCCGACGGCGACCACCGTGTCGGCGGCCAGCACGAAGCTCGGTGCATAATCCTCTTCCGTCTGCAGCGAGGCCAGCGCCTTTTCGGCCTTTTCCTTCGACAGGCGCTTGGCCAGCGAGCGTGGATGCTCGGCGCGCAACGGCGTTTCGTCGACGCCGGCCGGCAGCACGCGGTCCGGCTCGATGCCGGCCTGCTGCAGCAGCTCGATTCGGCGCGGCGAACCCGAGGCAAGCACGAGCTTCTGCAAAATGCTCATCGCGATCCCGGCCGAGCTCTGACGATCTTACTTGAAACGGTAGGTGATGCGGCCCTTGGTCAGGTCGTAGGGTGTCATCTCGACAAGGACCTTGTCGCCGGTCAGCACGCGGATGCGGTTCTTGCGCATGCGGCCGGCGGTGTGGGCGATGATTTCGTGTTCGTTTTCAAGCTTCACCCTGAACATCGCATTGGGCAATAATTCCGTGACGACACCCGGAAACTCGAGGACTTCTTCCTTCGGCATTCGATACCTTTGCTTGGATGGATTCCCAGCGCCTAGAGCATGATGCCGAAAAGTGTGAAGCGGTTTTCGGACGACATCATGCTCTACTTCTTGGATTTAGAGGCGGATTCAGATTTCAGGTCGAACAGACCTGAAATCATCCGACTCTAGCCGGAATTTGGGCGGAACCTATATGATAATCGTGCGCTTGTGAACATGCTTAAATCAGCCCGGTTTCTCTGCTTCCGGCGCCAGAAAACGGCGGCCGATCCGCGCCTTCAGCCGTTCGCGCACCTCGCGATAGGCGGCCATGATCTGCTCGCGCGTGCCGCCGACGCCAGTCGGGTCCGGCATCGGCCAATATTCGACGTCGACGGCAAGCGAGCGGGTAAGCTCGAGCGCGGTGTGATGGGCTTCCGGCGACAGCGTGATGATCAGGTCGAAATAGTCGTCCTCGAGATCGTCCAGTGTCCTCGGGTGCCGGTCGCCGAGCGAAAGCCCGTCCTCGGCCAGCACGGCGTCGACGAACGGGTCGCGTTCGCCGCCGCGCACCCCGGCCGACGCAACAAAGGTGGTGGTCGGAAGTACCTGACGCGCCAGCAGTTCGGCCATCGGCGAGCGCACGGCGTTCATGGCGCAGACGAACAGGATCGAGCGGGGCAGGATCGAGCGGGGCAGAGGGACTGACAGTTCAGCCTCGCCAGTGCAGTACGCAGACCAGCGTGAACAGCCGGCGCGCCGTGTCGAAATCGATGTCGATCTTGCCGGCCAGCCGGTCCATCAGTGTCTGCGAGCCCTCATTGTGCAGGCCGCGCCGGCCCATGTCGATCGCCTCGATCTGGCTGGGCGTCGAGGTGCGGATGGCATCGTAATAGCTTTCGCAGATCATGTAATAGTCCTTGACGATGCGCCTGAGCGGCGTCAGCGACAGGATGTGGGTTACGACCGCCGCGCCATCCTCGCGCGTCACCGCGAAGACCAGGCGGGATTCGGCCAGCGACAGTTTTAGCCGGTAGGGCCCGGCGCCGTCGTCACTGACCGGCTGGAAGCTGTTTTCCTCGATCAGGTCGAAGATCGCCACCGCCCGCTCATGCTCGACGTCGGGCGTCGAACGGCCGATCGATTCGTCGAGTTCGACATCGATCAGCCTGGCACGGGTTCGATCGTAGTCCGCCATGTCAGCTACATATTCAGCCGGATGGCGACGGAGCGTCCATGCGCGTCGAGGCCTTCCGCTGTGGCCAGCGCGATGGCCGCCGGCGCCAGCGCCCGCAATTGCTCCGGCCCGAGCTTCAGGATCGAGGTGCGCTTGACGAAATCGAGCACCGAAAGCCCGGACGAGAAGCGCGCCGAGCGCGCCGTCGGCAGCACGTGGTTGGAGCCGCCGACATAGTCGCCGATGGCTTCCGGCGTGTGGCGGCCGAGAAAGACGGCGCCGGCATTGCGCATCCGCGCCAGGAAGGCTTCCGGCTCGTCGATGGCAAGCTCGACATGTTCGGCCGCGATGCGGTCGACCAGCGGCAGCGCCGCCTCGATTCGGGGGACGTGGATGACGGCGCCGAAATCGCGCCAGCTCGCCGCCGCCGTCCCGGCGCGCGACAGGCTTTGCAACTGGCGTTCGACCGCCCGCTCGACCGCCGCGCCGAAGTCAGGATCGTCGGTGATCAGGATCGACTGCGCCGACACGTCATGCTCGGCTTGGGCAAGCAGGTCGGCGGCGATCCAGTCCGGATCGTTATTGCCGTCGGCCACGACAAGCACTTCCGATGGCCCGGCGATCATGTCGATGCCGACCGTGCCGAACACCTGGCGCTTGGCCGCCGCGACATAGGCATTGCCGGGGCCGACGATCTTGGCGATCGGCTTTATCGTTTCGGTGCCATAGGCCAGCGCTGCGATCGCCTGCGCGCCGCCGACGCGGTAGATCTCCGATATGCCGGTCAGGTCCGCCGCCACCAGCACCAGCGGATTGATGATGCCGCCGGGCGCCGGCACCGCCATGACGACGCGCTCGACGCCGGCGACCTTGGCCGGCACGGCGCTCATCAGCACCGAGCTTGGATAGCTCGCCGTACCGCCCGGCACATAGAGCCCGACCGCCTCGATCGCGGTCCAGCGCGAGCCGAGCTCGACGCCGGCAGGGTCGGTGTAACGGTCGTCGTTCGGCCGCTGCCGCTCGTGATGCGAACGGATGCGGTCACGGGCGAATTTGAGCGCCTCGATCGTCTGCGGGTCGGCTGCATCGTAGGCCTTGGCGATGTCGTCTTTCGACACGGCAATGCCGAGGCCTTTCAGGTCGGCCTGTTCGAATTTCTGCGTGTAGTCGATGAGCGCCGCGTCGCCCTCGGCGCGGACCCGCGCGATGATCGCGCGCACCACCGCGTCGACGTCCTCCGAGACCTCGCGCTTGGTCAAAAGGAACGCGGCAAACCGCGGCTCGAAATCGGCATCGGACAGACGAAGCGTGATGGCCATCTTGTGTGCTCAGGCTCTGTGGAAGGGGCGCGACGTCGCTTCCCAGGCGCCGCCAGTGTCAGCCAGCCGCGCCTCGATGCACTCGACATCGAGCATGATCGCGCCGCCGCCTGAAAAGATCAGCTCGACAATGCCGGCCGGCTTGTCGAGCGCGACGAAGCTGATCGCCAGCAGCGACAGCACCTCGTCCGGCTTGTCGCGGGCAATGCCGCTGGTCTTGGCGCCCAGCACCCGGTCGAAATGCAGCACGCTTTGCCGCCGCTCATTGTGCTGGCGGAACAGCCCCGATTTCGCCTCCCAGACGAAGCGGTTCATCGTCATCACGAAGCGCTTGACCGCCGGCATGTATTCGAGGTCGCCGACCTTGAGCACGGCGTCCTGGACATGGGCCGAGACGATGCTCAGATCCTGATCGTCGAGCGCGACAAGCTTGAGAAGGTTCATGCGGAGTTCGCACCTGCGAAGGTTTACAGTCGACTTTCTGTTAGGCGGTCTTGGCGATCCGTGCAACCGCGCCACGGATTCCGACCAGGGCAATCGCATTTGGATTCTTGCGAAGGTGGACCCCCACCCTAACCTTCCCCACAAGGGGGAGGGAACGCTGCCGCGCGCCTTTGACTTCCCCTTTGGCGCCGAAAGGCAGGCAATCTGCCGAGGCCAGCGCCAACGGAAGTCTCCCTCCCCCTTGTGGGGAGGGTTAGGGGTGGGGGTACATCGTAGAGCGAAAGCCTCGGCTTTCCACCTGCAATAGCCCTGGTCCAGACGGAGAGAAGATGCCGAACATGCAAGGCGCAGCGCCGACCTCAGGCCGTTACCTCTACCCCGAAATCCGCTCGATCTCCGCGCCGCAGCCGGACAGCTTTTCTTCGAGCCGCTCAAAACCGCGGTCGAGATGATAGACCCGGTTGACCGTGGTCTCGCCTTCGGCTGCCAGGCCGGCGATGACCAGCGACACCGAAGCGCGAAGATCGGTCGCCATCACCGGGGCGCCCTTCAGCTTCGGCACGCCGTCGACGATCGCCGTCTGGCCGGACAATGTTATGTGGGCGCCGAGCCGGGCAAGTTCCTGGACGTGCATGAAGCGGTTTTCGAAGATCGTCTCGGTGATGCGCGACTTGCCCTTGGCCATCGTCATCAGGCCCATGAACTGCGCCTGCAGGTCGGTCGGGAACGCCGGGAACGGCGCTGTCGTCACGTCGACCGGCGCAATGCCGGCGCCATTGCGCCTGACGCGGATGCCGGAATTGGTCTGCGTGATCTCGGCGCCGGTTTGGGAAATCACGTCGAGCGCGGTCTGCAGCAGGTCCGCCCGCGCGCCTTCGAGCACGACATCGCCGCCGGTCATGGCGACGGCCATCGCATAGGTGCCGGTCTCGATGCGGTCGGGTATCACCCGGACGCGCGCGCCCGACAGCACCTCGACGCCGTCGATGGTGATGGTCGCGGTGCCGGCGCCGGAAATCCTGGCGCCCATGGCGTTGAGGCATTCGGCGAGGTTGACGATCTCGGGCTCGCGGGCGGCGTTTTCGAGCACCGTCTCGCCCTTGGCCAGGGACGCCGCCATCATTAGCACATGGGTGGCGCCGACCGACACTTTCGGGAAGACGTAGCGATTGCCGACAAGACGGCCGTTCCTGGTCTTGGCGATGACATAGCCGGTGTCAACGTCGATATCGGCGCCCAGCGCCTGGAGGCCTTCCAGGAAAAGATCGACCGGCCGCGTGCCGATGGCGCAGCCGCCGGGCAGCGACACCTTGGCCTCGCCCATGCGGGCAAGCAGCGGGCCGATCACCCAGAAGGAGGCGCGCATCTTCGACACCAGTTCGTAGGGGGCCGTTGTGTCAACGATGTTGCGGGCGGAGAAAGTGACGGTGCGCGAATAGCCCTCCTGCTGCTTTTCGCGGCGTCCGTTGACCGAGTAGTCGACGCCATGATTGCCGAGGATGCGGATCAACTGCTCGACATCGGCCAGATGCGGCACGTTTTCCAGGGTCAGCGTGTCGTCGGTGAGCAGCGAAGCGATCATCAGCGGCAGCGCGGCGTTCTTCGCGCCCGAGATCGGGATGCTTCCGGCAAGCTTGTTGCCGCCGACAATTCTGATGCGATCCATTTAAAGAGCGTCCCCTCGGCCGAAAGGCCAGTTTAATCGGTTGAGTCTGTTGTGGCCCGTCTAAACCATTGGCCGGCTTGGTTCAAGAAACAGGATTCCCCCTGGCCAGCCTGTTGATATCAATCCTTTTGCGTCTCGCGTAAGCCGCCGAGCCCGTCCGGCCGCTTGTCGGTTTCGCCAGTGCGTCGCGAGCGCGACTGCGCCTTGCGCTTCTGCAGATTGGCGCGCAATTGCTCGGCGAGCCTGGTCTGGCGGTCAGCCTTCTTCGGTGGGCTGTCCTTCTTCGGTGGGCTGTCCTTTTTCGATGGCCCGCCCTTGTCAGGTGGACCCTCCTTGTCAGATGGAATTGCCTTGTCGTTCATGGCTCCGTCCCGGCTGACGATTAGAGCGATGCGTCCGCTTGACGCAGAAACTACGATCTAGCACTTTTGAATCCAGGCAACGTGCTTTCCGAAAATCGATTCCGATTTTCGGGCCGATGCGCCAGCGCACTATTCAGGGAAAGCCAACATTGTGGCGCTGCCATGTCCGCAAAAGCCGTTGGAGCGGGCTTTCACAGATGGCTTGCGAATGGCTTGCGCTTGGCCTTGCGCTTGCCGGTTCGATATGGCAGAAGCCCCGCCATCAGCGGCTGCGGTAGCTCAGTGGTAGAGCACTCCCTTGGTAAGGGAGAGGTCGAGAGTTCAATCCTCTCTCGCAGCACCATCTCATCCCGTTGAAATCGCTGAGCTCCTTGCTGGTTGGCTTTGCCTGGCAAGCTTCGAAAGGCTGCCCAACAATATCGTTCTGTCCTTACCGATCATCAGCACGCCGCTGTCGGGGGCCAGCAGTGCCGAGAACGGCAACATCGCTGCGCCGATCGGCGAGGCCTCGGGGCCGAATTGCCCCGAGACGATTTCCGGCGCCACGATGCCGATGGCGCTAGTCCGGTTGAACTGGGACTGAACTCTTGTCAGAAGTTCGAGATGAATAGGCCGCGGCAGGATGCTGTCGAGAACGATCGCCTCGATGTCGATGACGGAGGTGATGGCGATGATTGCCTCGACCAGCGCATTGGCACAGTCGTCGATCCATTCGAACAGCGGCTCGCGCGCCCCCCGCGGCAGCGGATCCAGTTCGCGCACACGATTGATCTCGACGCCGCGCGATTTGAGGTGATTGACCAGCACGTAAATCGAGGCACGATGCAGCAGGCTCTGGTAACGCGCCGGCTTGGCCGCCACCGAATCGAGGCTTGAAGGCGAGACCGGCAAAGGACCGAGCGCGGCGCTGTTGCCATGCGGCCCGGTGTGGACCTTGCCGCCTTGCACCAGCCCGCCGCCGACAAAGGTGTCGATCGAAATATGCATGAAGTCGCGGAACCGTGCGCCGGATCCTTGGATTAATTCGGCGAGCGCCGCCGCCGACGCGTCGTTTTCGACGAAAACCGGGATCCTTGGCTTTGTAGCGAAGAATGTCGTCAGATCGATTGCTTCCCAGCGGCTACCAAGGTCATTGGGAAAGCCGAGTTCTTCGCTCCAGCCGCCGAGGAAATACGGCGAAGCGATGCCGATACCGACGATGCTGGCGTCGCCAAGCCCGTCGACCAGTTTTTCGAAATTGGCCAGCGACATATTGCCGGCCTTGAGCACCAGGTCGGGGTCCGGAAAGCGATATTCGTGCGACCCACGCGAGCGAACTTCGCCGGCGAAGTCGACGAGGACGGCTTCCAGCGCGCGCCGACCGATCTTGATACCGACGCTGTAGATGCGCTCTGGCGTAAGTCGGTAGAGAGTGGACGGCGATCCGCGTTGCCCGAACCTTTTCCCCACTTGCTTTATGAATCCAGACGACTCCAGTCCGTCGACAATGGTTGCTACTGCGGCCGGCGTCAGATTCGCGGCGCGCGCCAGATCGGACTTGGATGCCTCCTTCAGACGGCGGATGGCATCAAGCACGAACCGCTCGTTGTAATGCCGAACCTTGACGGAATTGCTGCCTTTTCCGGACAAAACCGGCGCCTCCCCATTCATTTTCGCAGAGCCACCTAGCCGATCATCACAGCTCTGAAGCTGCTGCGATCGAGGCACTCCAGCCGCCCCAGTGCGCTCGCGACAGTGCCCGTCAGTGCCATGGAAGTCAATTTTCCAGTTGCGGCTTTAGGGCATTTAATATAGCAAATTGAAAAAAACAACCAGCTGGGGAGGGAGGATGCTGCAGTTGGGCGCATTAGGCGAGGCCAATGCCGTGGTGAAGACCGATGCGGCTGTCCCCGTTGCCCTGGTCCAGGCGACGAAGGCCTTCGGCGGCACGATTGCCCTCAGGGACGCGTCCTTCGAGTTGCGCGCTGGCGAGGTGCTGGCTCTGCTTGGCGAAAACGGTGCCGGCAAGAGCACCTGCGTGAAATTGCTGGCCGGCGTGCATGCCCCTACAGGCGGCCATGTCGAGGTGGATGGCAAGCCTGTGGTCTTCCACACGCCGCATGATGCCCAGGCAGCCGGCATTGCGGTCATGCACCAGCATCCTGGCCTGTTCCCCGATCTTTCGGTCGCCGAAAATATCTATCTCGGTCATATGCCGCGCGACCGCTTCGGCGGCATCGACAACGCCGCCATGCTTGCCGGCGCCCGCAAGGTGCTGGCGACGGTCGGCCTCGACGTGCCGTCCGAAACACGGCTCGGAACGTTGCGCACCTCCGAACAGCAACTGGTCGAGATCGCCCGCGCCCTGTCGCTCAACGCGCGGGTGCTGATCATGGACGAGCCGACGGCCGCGCTGTCGCAGCGCGAGGTCGAGCGGCTGTTCACCGTCGTCGCCGATCTCAGGCTGCATGGTGTCGCGATGATGTTCGTCGGCCACCGCATGGACGAGATATTCCGCATCGCCGACCGCATCGCGGTGCTGCGCGACGGGCGCCTGATCGGCGTCAAGCCGAAGACCGAACTTGGCCGTGCGGCCGCCATCACCATGATGGTCGGCCGCGAAGTGACCGACCTCTATCCGGAACGAAACCACGCCACCGGCGCGCTAGTGCTGGAGGCGAGGGGGCTTTCGCGCGCCAGCGGTTTTTCCAACATCGACCTCAAGCTCCACGCCGGAGAGGTGCTTGGGCTCGGCGGCCTGGTCGGCAGTAGGCGGACGGAGATCGCGCGCGTGCTGTTCGGCATCGACCAGCCTGATGCCGGCGAAATCCGGATTGACGGTGAAGCTGTGCGCTTCGCATCGGCTCGCGACGCCATGGATGCGCGCATCGCCTATGTCTCGGAAGACCGCATGGGCCAGAGCCTGGTGATGGATTTTTCTATCCTCGACAACGCGGTGCTGCCCGTCCTCGACAAGGCCGCTCGCTCCGGCCTTTACGGCACCGACCGCGCGATCGATCTGGTTTCGGCTTGGCTGAAGCGCATGAAGCTTCGCTTTTCCGGATACGGGCAGCCGGTGAAGGACCTGTCCGGCGGCAACCAGCAGAAGGTGGTGCTGGCAAAATGGCTGCGCACCGAGCCGCGCGTCCTCATCCTCGATGAGCCGACGCAAGGCATCGATGTCGGCACCAAGGCGGAAGTGCATGCGATGATCGCCGATCTCGCCGCGCAGGGCATGGCTATCATCCTGATCTCCTCCGAAATGCCCGAGCTCATCGGCATGTGCGACCGCATCATCGTCCTGCGCGAAGGCCATCGGACGGCCGAATTTGCCAGGGGCGAGGCCACCCAGGAAAAGGTGCTGGAGGCTGCGACGAAGGCCGGCGAAAACGCCGACCCGGCAGCACTGGCGGAAAGCGCCGCCGGCGCGGCGAGGAAAAAAGGACCGCTCGACATGCTGAAGCGGCGGGAGTTCGGCCTGCTCGCCGCGATGCTGGCGGTCGCCATCCCGGTCACCATTATCAACCCGCGCATGGTGAGTGCGGCGAACCTGACCGCCGTGTCGATGGATGCCGCTCTGCTGGTGGTGGCAGCACTCGCTCAGATGCTGGTGCTGATCACCCGCAACATCGACCTTTCGATCGCCGCGGTGATTGGCCTTTCGGCCTACATGGCGGCCAGCATGGTTCAGGCCTATCCGGGGCTCGACATCGGCATCGGCCTCGTAACCGCATGCGCGGTCGGTGGTGTCGCCGGCCTGATCAACGGCCTCGTCGTCACCAGGGGAGGGATCCCGGCCATCGTCGTGACACTGGCCTCGATGTCGATCTTTCGTGGCTTCAACTCGATCTGGGCAGCCGGCGACCAGATCAGCGCCGACGAAGTAACGCAAGCCTGGCTCGACATGACCGGCCACAAGATCGCCGGCGTGCCGCTGATCGTCGCCATCGCGATCGTCATCCTGTGCCTGGGCTACGTGCTGCTCTATCGCACGGCGATCGGACGCGAACTGTTCGCTGCTGGCTCCAATCCGGACGGCGCGCGTCTTATCGGCATCCCGGTCGACCGACGCATTCTGCTGGCCTTTGGCATGGCCGGCCTGCTCGGCGGACTGTGCGGCGCGCTGTGGGCATCGCGCTATGCGACCATCGACGCCCGCGTCGCGCTCGGTTTCGAACTCACGGTGATCGCATCGGCGGTGGTCGGCGGCGTCGCCATCCGCGGTGGTTCGGGCACGCTGCTCGGCATCATCCTCGGAGCGCTCACGCTGCTGGTCATCAAGAACGGTCTGACGCTGGTGCGCGTCGACCCGCTATGGCTACAGGGCGTCTACGGCATGGTGATCCTGGTCGCCATCGGTATCGACACCTTCATCGTGCGTCGCGCGGATCAGGCCAGGCAGGCGAGGGCGAGATGAAAAAGTTCCTCCGTTCGATCGACTTCTGGGATCTGCTGCTGGCGACCTCTTGCCTGGCCATCTTCCTCTACGCGGCGATTTTTGTGCCGAATTTCGGCTCGGCCTTCAATCTCTCGCAACTGGCCGCGAGCGCCTCGGAAAAGGCATTGCTGATCCTGCCGATGACGCTGCTCATTATCACCCGCGAAATCGACCTGTCGATCGCCTCGGTGCTGGCGCTGACGTCCGTCATCTTTGGCCTGCTGGTCCAGACGGGCGTGCCGACGCTTGCCGCAATCCCGCTGACGCTCATCGCTGGCGGCTTGCTCGGCGCTTTCAACGGCTATCTGGTGTCGGGCCTTGGATTGCAGTCGCTGGTGGTGACGCTCGGCACCATGGCGCTCTATCGAGGTATCGGCTACATCCTGCTTGGCACCGGCTCGGTCAACATTTTGCCGCCGGCGGTCGTCGATTTCGGCATCAACAACCTGCCAGGGACCCAGATACCCTGGACCATCGTGCCCTTCCTGGTGCTGGCGCCGGTGTTTGCGGTCGTGCTGCAGAAGACGCCGACCGGCAAGCGCATCTATGCGCTGGGCGGCAGCCCCGAAGTGGCGCGCTATTCCGGTATCAACACGGGCCGGATGGTGCTGAAACTGTTCGTCGTCTCGGGGATCGTCGCCGCCATCGCCGGCATCGTCTATACCGCGCGCCTCTCCAACGCGCGCGCCAACAATGCGCTCGGCATGGAACTCGATGTCATCACCATTGTTCTGCTCGGCGGCGTCAGCGTCTTTGGCGGCAAGGGTCGCCTGACCGGCGTCATGCTGGCGCTGGTCCTTATCGCCATCATCCGTAACGTGCTGGCGCTCAGCCAGATCGGCGGCGACGCGCAGGGCATGATCATCGGCATGCTGCTTATCGGCTCTCTGCTCGTCGGCAATTACTGGCGCTCCACACAGGAGCGGCTCAGCAGATCCCGCGCAATGCGCGAGACAAAGGGGTGATCTCGGGCCCCTTCCTTCAAGCCCGAATTTTGACGGAGGAGTCACAATGAAAGCGTTTAGATTAGCCCTGTTCGCATCCGCGGTTCTGCTGGCGCCAACCTCGCTGGCCTTCAGCCAGGAGTGCGCCAAGGAACCCGTAACGGTCGGTTTCCTGCCCAAGCTCGACACAGACCCCTACTTCAAAGTGGCATTTGGCGGCGCACAAGAGGCAGCGAAGGAAATTGGCGGCACCGCTACCCAGGTCGCCCCATCGCAGGCGACTGCCGAGGCGCAGATCGAATTCATCAACAGCCTCGTGTCGCAGAAGGTCGGGGTGATCGCAATTGCCGGCAACGACGCCAATGCCGTCGCGCCTGCGCTGAAGCGCGCCGTTCAGCAGGGCGTCAGGGTAATTTCGTATGACTCCGATGTGGCCGCCGATGCCCGCGCGGTCTTTGTCAATCAGGTGAAGGGCGACAGCCTCGCCGAAATGATGCTGGAAAGTGCATTCGCCCTCAGCGGCGGTGAAGGCGAATTCGCGATCCTGTCGTCGACGCCGACGGCGACCAATCAAAACGCCTGGATCGACTTCATGAAGGCGAAGATGGCTGCAGAGCCGAAGTTCTCCAAGATGAAGCTGGTGCAGGTCGCCTATGGCGAAGAAAGCGAACAAATCAACCAGCAGCAGGCGCTGGCGCTGGTCCAGGCCTTTCCGGATCTCAAGGTGATCATCGTCCCAGCAGGCATTGGCCTTCCGGCGGCCGCGCGTGCACTCGAGGAGGCGGGCATGATCGGCAAGGTCAAGTTGACCGGCCTCGCGCCGGCCACTCTGATCTCGAAATACATCAAGGACGGCGCGGCTCAGGATATCTGGTGGAACGTCACCGATCTTGGCTATCTTACCTATCAGACAGCCCAGGCGCTTGCGCAGTGCAAGATCACCGGCAAGGAGGGTGAGAAGTTCACAGCAGGCAGGCTCGGCGAATACACGATTGGCGCCGGCGGCGAACTGATCCTCGGTCCGGCCAAGATAGTGACGCCCGACAATCTGGCCGAGTTCAAGTTCTGACCCTGAAAAGTTCAAGCCCAAGGGGGGCGCCGGGTCGATCCGGCGCCCTTTGTAAACCCTCTCGAACGAAAACAGTGCGGGGCGCGGCAATGAAGATATTGCTTGCAGGCGAAACTTTTGCGGCGACGACGTCGGTCGCCATCGGCAGTGATGTGCTTACAAGTGCGACCTCGACAAATGGTGCGACCGCTTTTAACGCCGCGTTGGCCGCCGAAGGCATCGTCGTCACGCAGATCGGCGGCGAGCGCTGCGCCGCGGAGTTTCCCTATGAGCTTGATGCGCTCGCCCAATATCAGGCAGTGGTGATCTCCGATGTCGGCGCGCTGACATTGCTGGTCACGCCGGATGCCCGCGCCGGGCGTGTCGGCGTCAACCGCCTCGATCTGCTCAAGGCCTATGTCGAAGGCGGCGGAGGGCTGATGCTGGCCGGCGGTTACATGGGCTTTCAGGGCATGTTCGGGACGGCGCGGTTCCATGACACCTCAGTCGAAGACGTGCTGCCGGTCCGCTGCCTGCCGTTTTGCGATGGCATGGAGGTGCCGCAAGGCCTCCACGCCTCGATCCTGCAATCGTCCCATCCGATTTTTTCCGGGGTGGAGGGGCCGTTGCCGCCCATCCTCGGCATGAACAAGCTGGAATTCAGGCAGGACGGCTCGTCGCGCCTTCTGGCGACCTGCCAATATCGCGGCACCGACTGGCCGCTCCTTGCCGTTCGCAGCCATGGCCGTGGCCGCGCGATTGCTTGGGCGACCGATATCGGCCCGCATTGGCTCTCGCAGGATTTTCTCGGATGGCCGCTCTACGGAAAACTGATGGCGAACATGGTCCGTTGGCTCGCCGGCAACGAATAAGAAAGTCGGATGCCGGGTTAGACAGTAGCGGCAACCCGGAATATTTGGAACAAATTTACGAGCGAGCGATCAAATAAGTCGAACTTGCGAGCCCCCCCGTGGGGACCTGCCTTCAATGAAACAAGCAAGGAACCCGAACCAAGATGCGTATTCCGCCAGCCGAGCGCGCTCATAAGTTCTGTAGCAAGTGTGACGCTGTCACCCCGTGGAATACATACGATCGCTGCTTGGTATGCCAGCGCCAACGCAGCCAAGCTTATGCTGAGAGGAAGAAGGCGAGCGGCGGCGCGTTCTCCCAGGCAGTAAGAACCCGCCTCATTGCCGAGAACCCAGAGCGGTGTCCGAAGTGTCTAACGCTCTGGTCGCAAGTCAAACCCCACGCGCAACATCCAAACACACCATGGCACTTCGATCATCACGTTTCGCCCCAGCGCGGCGGCACGAACGCCGATGAGAACGCGCGCATCCTGTGTTGGCCATGCAATCTGGAGAAGCTCAACTCTTGAGCTGAGTAAGGAATGTCCGCATGGGCAGGGTCCATCGGACGTTCGTCCAGGCACCTCGATCCACAGCTGCGCAGGGTTGCGCCCGGTTGTGGCACGCACAGTATGTTCGCTGACGAAGCCAGCGCGCAAGTATGCGCAAAAGTGCGCCAGATCGACTGCTGCCGCCACCTTGTCTCAGTTTGAAGTTCGGCCGCCGGTGGCGCAGGTTTTGCCAATCGCGCGTTTGCAGCCTATGTTTCGATATCGGCCGCCATTGCTGCGGATGCAGCCGACAGTAAGAGGGTACGTGCTCTTGCCCGTCCGGGAGAGAGCCGTGTCCCAGTCTCGCAATCATCTGTTGAAAGCCCTCTCGCCAGAGGATTTCGCGCTGCTGCTGCCGTCGATGCATCATGTCCAACTGGACCTCAAAGCCCAGCTGGAGGTTCCGTATCAGCCGATCGAGCATGTGTATTTTCCAGAAGCGGGTATCGCTTCGGTGGTCGCCACCATGACTGGAGGGCGGCAGAGTGAAGTCGGGATCATTGGCTATGATGGCATGACAGGCGTTGCCATCATTCTCGGCCAGGACAGCTCTCCCAATGAAACCTACATCCAGGTCGCAGGCAATGGCTGGTGCCTGCCGGTTGAGAATCTTCGGTCTGAGGTGGCAAAGAGCCAGTCGCTTGGCGCGTCGCTGCTTGCCTATGCCCACGCCTTCCTCGTCCAGTCGTCGCGGACGGCACTGGTCAATGGCCATTCCAAGATCGAGGAACGGCTGGCCCGCTGGTTGCTGATGGTCCACGACCGGACCGAGGGAAACAAGATCCACCTGACGCATGAATTTCTGGCGACCATGCTCGGCTCTCGGCGCCCCGGCGTTACCACCGCCCTGCAAATGCTGGAATATCGCGGGCTGGTTCACGCAAGGCGCGGCGAGATCACGATCGTCGACCGTGCTGGAATGATAAAACTCACACATGGCGCCTATGGCGACGAGGAGCAACGTCACTTCGGCTAACGCATGGCGCGCACAAGCATGCGCCTCGGGCCTGTCCCAAGGCCTGACCCGAGGGTGTGCAGCGGTTTTGCGATAGCGACATGCATAAAAACAAAGCGCGTCGCATGAGGCCGGTCAAACGCGACGCGCTCCTCCTGATTGTCCGATATCAGACATAAGCTTGAAGGCCGCCGCATGTTAGACGAAAGTCGTATTGTTGGCAGGGAGGAACTGTTGATGAGCCACACTTTTCACACGGCCACAGTTGAAGGCGCGACAGAGGCCTATGTCCTTTCCAGAGGCAAGGCTCGGTATCTCTCGATCGCGCAGGCGATCCGCGCCATTCGAACACTCATGCCGGCTTGCAAGGCCACAAACTGCGAGTTGGAGGAGATGCTGGCGGCAGCATGCGTGGTGCACGGCGTGCCCGTCGCTTTCGACGCCAAAACAGCTGATGGCCCAGAACCACGGCTCCATTCGTAGGCCGGAAATGTCCGCGCCGCTGCAGAAGCCAAATTCATTGGATGTTCGGCAGGCGATTGTCCGCTACCTGATCGATCATGTCGACAATCCGAGCGTCTCGATAGTCGAAGTGACCATCGCCGTAAGGAAGATGTTTCCACTTTGCGAACTCACGGATTGGCAAATTGGCGATCTCATTGCGCGAAGCGCCATCGACGCGGGATTTGCGATCGATTTCGATGCGGCCCCCTGGACGGAAACTAGCTAAGCTAGACGCCTCTGGGTAGCAGCATCGTGGCGTTACGGTTTCGCGCAGTCGCCTCGCACAGCTGATGCTGGGATCAATCCTGAGCGGGAGCCTGCTATAATCCCGTATGGCCGCTCGCATAGTGGTTATCCTGGCGCTGCTTTCCGCCTTCGCCTACGGCTTCGCAAAACTCGTGGAACGTTATGGCGACGCCGGCGACAGGCCCTCTGCGTGTGAAAAATGGCCACAGTCTGATTGTCCAGTCCCAAACGCGCCGCCTCAAGAAGAAACCAGGCCTTGAGCGGGCGTTCCCGGGCGCCGCCATACATCGGCGTCGATAGGCCGTGGCAGCCGGTTCGCGCACCGCCGGTGGAACAAGAATTGCTCCGCATCGTTGAGATGACTAGGCAACCCGCCGCGGCAGCAATCAAGCACCGCAGCTGGAGGTTGCTTGGAGGCTATTATGGGAAAGCAACTTACATTGGCTGCGGCAGGCATGCTTCTGCTCGTCGGTGTCAGCGCCGCTGCCGCTCAGGACGTCATTATTCAACCCGAGCAGGACGTTGTGATCCGGGAATACGTGAAAAAGAAACCGGTGGCATCACTTAGCCTTCCCGGCGTCGAGCTCAACATCGGCACAGCCTTGCCCGAAACAGTCGAGCTCTACGAGGTGCCGGACGTTGAGTACCGCTACGTCGTCGTCGATGGCCGAACCGTCCTGGTCGATCCAGGTACCCGCAAGATCGTGAAGGTCTACGACTGACGTTACCGCTCAGGCTGAAGCCCGTCTTGCCGAAAGGCGCGGCGGGCTAGCGGCTGGTCGTCGCCGGCTTCCCTCACCACCTTGACCTCCACCGTCATGCCGAGAAAGCTCGACGCGCTGCCGCAGTAGCTTCCCGAAAGTGGGATGGCTTGCCCAGGATGCCTGGCCACAGCCACCCGGATCAGATCCCGGTTGCCGACAATGCCGTTGGTGGGATCGAACTCGACCCAACCCGCGCCAGGCAAATAGACCTGGCACCAGGCATGCGTCGACCCGCCGCCGACGACAGAACCGCTGTCGCGGTTCGGCACATAGACATAGCCGGTCACAAAACGGGCGGCAAAACCGAGCGAACGAACCGCTTCCATCATGAACAGCGCAAAATCCCGGCATGTGCCTCGACGCAGGTGCAAGGTCATCAGAGGCGGTTGCGTCCCTGATTCAGTTCGACGCGAATAAACAAAGCTCTCGTGGATGGCGTAGCAAAGCGTCATCAGCAATTTGCCGGTCTCGGTGCGCCCTTTGGCGCTCACGAACTGTCGTGCCCATTTACCGATCTCGTCGCCATCATCGAGGTGATGGCGCTCGATGGTTTGGCTGAGGTCGGTTGCCTCGTCGGAATCATAGGAAAATGGATAGCTGAGTGCTGCGTCATCGATACGGAAATCAGGCGCATGCTGCGGCGTGTGATCGAGCCGGATGTCTGTCACGAAACGCAGTTCGTCGCCCGAGCCGTTGAAATCGATTACCGCAACGCAGTTTCCGAAAACGTCGTGGATCCAGCCAATCCCTTTCGGCTCGGGGTCGACAAACAGGCCGTGATCCAGAAGTCGCTGATCGAAACTGTCGCGCGGCCTGAACATCAGCCGGTGCTCGCCGAACGTCACCGGCTGCGTATAGCGATAGACGGTCGTGTGCTTGACTGAAAAGATCGGCATTGGCTTGCGTCGACCACCTGCGATATCAGCGCCATCATATAATCTTTTTTGATGTGCAGCGGACAAAATGGGGCTGCCCCTCAAGACGGCCGTATCAGGCGGATTGATGAACAGATCGACACGGCTAGCGCCGAAGTGATCATCCATGCTGGCCCGCTGCTCTTGGTTCCGTTGGCAGCATGGCCGCGAAAAAAGCAGCGGACTTGCGCCGCAGGCCTTTTGCAATCTCTAATTGGTAGACTCTCTCAATGCCGGGGACGTTAATCCTTGCGCCGCGGAGGGGGCCAAGGCGAGGAACGTCGCAAACGGGAGGAAGCAATGAATGCGGACTACGAACTGGCCATAGACCACGACAAGCCTTACGAAATAACTGCTTTCGCTAAAAAGCACGGCCTTACGACAAGGGCCGCCGAACTGATCCTTTTCGCCTATAGCCCGTCCCGAGCGGCGTGCGATACTGCCGCAACGGCTTTCCTTACCGCCGTCGCCGTGCAAGCCAAGAGACAAGCGGCGCGCTAGCTCCGAAAACCGGGAGCGACGGCTGGCGCAGATCAACTCACCACCGTCGCATGCACCACATTTGCAAGCGTGAATTTGGATGATGTCGAGGCTGCGCCGATCGACGGCGCAGCCTGGATATTGAAGACTCAGGTGAGGCTTCTGGACCAGTCATCCACCTGGCGCTCTGCCTCTTCCTTGGCGATTCCATAGCGCTCCTGGATACGGCCTGCGAGTTGGTCACGATTGCCCTCGATGCGATCAAGGTCATCGTCGGTGAGGTCACCCCATTGCTCCTTGGCCCTACCCTTGAACTGCATCCATTTTCCCTTGATTTGATCCCAGTTCATGAATTCCTCCTTTGCTGCTCAAAGGGAAATGCAAACGGACACCACACGTTCCCGACGGCGGACCGCCAGGACGATTATTTATTGGGACGATTATTATTGGCGACGCAGCAAAAGCCGCCGGCCGAAGCCAGCGGGGCGAATTCGAGCAGACGATCCGCGTCTTGAAATCACACTCGACGGGAAGCTTCCCCTGCCGATCAGGTGGCGCGCGCCAAGGCTATCGAGATGACGTTGTCCGTATCCGCGCCCGGTAGATCGAACAGCATCGGGAGTTGGCGGGTCATGGCCATTTCAACGATCAACTCTTCGATGGACGCTGTCGGCAAGTCGGTCTCGACACTATTCGAGATCATCGAGGCAAGCTTGTGGACTGGCACTGGTGCCGACTTCGCACGGTCGTCGAGCAACCTGCTGATTTCGATGACAACGTCTGCGTCAATGCTCTTTGGCAATTCCCGCATGGCTTTTTCCTCCCTGCCCATATTTTCTCCCCGCCCATATCATGCGCGCGCCAGAGGACTGAGTCTCGAAAAATCGACGTCTGGATTAAACCAAAGGCGTGCTTCGGTCTGATTGCTTTGGCGATGCGTCCGGGCTGCGGCGAAAAGGCGCTTTGGTGTCACATGCGGCAACGAAATCGCCCCTTTCGCGTTGGCCAATCATACATCGTCAGCAAACGCGACAAAGGAGAGTAAAACATGGCAGCCGACGCGGCGAAGCTCTATCCTCGCCACCGGGATCGGATTTCTGGCAGCGAGGATTATGTGGTAAGGCATTTTGCCCGGCAAAATGGCATCACCCCGGCGCAAGTCCATCAGTTGATCAGGAGATATGGAAGCGACCGCGCCAAGCTGGTGGCTGCGGCGAAGGAACTTCGCGCGTCGCTGCGACCGGCCAAAGCCATGCTCGCCTCAGGGCGCCGCGGCGGGCGTTTTAGCGCCGGTGTTGATGGAGGAAGTGGCTTGGGGAGGCAGTGAGCAACCGGCTGAAAAAAATTCCAGACTTCGTTTTCAGACTTTTCGATCATGGCCGCCGTGGCCGGCTTCTGCTCGCGATTTGCTTGCTTCAATGGTCGCCTCCAGATCGGATCGGCTGCCGTGTCGAACCGAGTAAGCTCGTGTAAATTCGGCGCCCAACAGAAAGATCTCGGATGAATAAAAGACCCACAGCAGCACGACGAGCAGTGCGCCGGCTGCCCCGTATGACGATGCGAGGGCGCTGGTGCCGATATACCAGCCGATCAGCGACTTGCCGATCGTGAAGAGAAACGCCGTTGCTACAGCGCCGACGCCGACGTCGCGCCATTGCAGCGCGCGGTCGGGCAGGACCTTGTAGATTGCCGCAAACAACAGCGCGATAAGCGCAAACGAAACGATGCCGCTGATCGCGCTGAGGATGAGGGTGCCAAAGGGTAGATATGCGTTGATGATATTTGCAAGCGCCGATATTGCCGCGCTTACGACCAGGGACACCAGCAGCAGAAAGCCAAGCGCCGCGACCAGACCCAGGCTGGCAGCTCGTGCCCGCACGAGACGTGAAATCGATGTGCCGCCCGGTTGGACTTTCCAGATCTCGTTCAGGGCAACCTGCATTTCGCCGAACACGCCGGATGCGGTAACCAGCAGCGTGACGAGACCCAAAATGCTCGCCAGAGTTCCCGCCTCCTTGTGTGCTGCGTTCTCGATTGTCGCTTGCAGGAGCTCGGCGCTCTGCGGACCCATCAGGCCCGCCATCTGGGCCGAAAGCGCCAGCTGTGCCGCATCGTTTCCGAAGGCCATGCCTGCGATGGCGACGACGATGAGCAGGATCGGCGGAAGCGAGGTCGTGGCATAGAACGCCATCGCCGCCCCGTGGCTCAAGGCATTGTCATTGATGAAGCCGACGATGCTCTCCCTGAGGAGTGTCCAGGCCTCTTTCGCCACATCCCACATGTTTGCCTCGCCTGCTTCTCAAGCAAATAGAGGCAGCACCGCGGCGGACCAGAGCGTGGCAGGTCGCAACCTTTAGGATTGGCTGAAACACCCCTCCACTTCGTCATCCTGGGGCGGAGCAAGGAGCGAAGCGACGCGGCGCAGACCCTAGGATGACGAAGGCGTCGCAGAGCAATCAGATGACCGATCCTGGCTTGTTTGGCGCGACCTGTCCGGCGGCTCTTTTTGTGAGAGCATCCTGCGTCGGGAAGGCCGCGAATGCCGCGATGGCCAGATAGATCGGAATCCCCAATTCGAGGATTTCCTCGAACACTGCCGAGGTATCGTTCCGGGCAACATGGATGCCGAGAAATGTGAGATTTGACGGCGCCCCGTCGATGACCTTCGAAAGGACGGCGCAACCGATAGCGGCGGCAATGGCAACGGCAGTCGCCTCGCCGTGGCGAAGCCCTTGCACAAAGCTACGGAGGCCGTCTTTGAGGAGAAAATAGAAGGCAATGGCGAGGGCGATAACGACCGTCGCGCCGATCAGCTTTTCCAACAGCGGAACGTCAGGCGAAATGTAGAGGGTGGTCTTGGTGATGTTGTGGGTGGTGAAATGCGCATGGAAGTCCAACTCGCGCAGGCACATCGCGATCGCTATGGCGACGAGATACCAGCGCTTGAGCAACTCCCGATAGGACATTTCCCGCACAAGCGTCGCCACGACGATCAGGTAACCGGCGGCCGAGAAGACTTCGATGGGACCGCCCTCGCTGAGGTAGAACTTCCTGATATCTTCGGGAAGAAAGGCGAGCGGCAGGGCGATGAGAAAGACGAGCACCAGCAGCGCAAGGCCCATTTGAATGAAATAGTGGCCGTTGCCGTAACCGATCTTTCTTTCATCCCATGCCATATGTGTCTCGCCCATCTGTCTTGTGCCGGTTCTCTATTAATCGTGATTTCACTCAATTTGAAAGACTGGACCGTTGTCAAGTTGCCGCTTCGTAATGCCCGGCCACCTGCCCGGTGCCCTGACGGCGTAAGTATGGCGAACCTGACGGGGCAAGTGCGGCGTTGGCTGTACTGTCCAGACGTGTCTTTGCAGCCATCAGCGAGACGTCGCTCACGCCACTGACCAGCCGCCATCGACCAGTACATTCGCGCCAGTGATCATTGACGCGGCGGGCGAGGCCAGGAACACCACCGTGCCGGCGACATCGATCGGATCACCGATGCGGCCGAGCGGGATGTGCCCAAGCACATGGGCATGAAAGTCCGGATCGGCGAGCGAGGGCCGTGTTCCGTCGGTCCAGATGAAGGTCGGCGCGACGCTGTTGACGGTGATCTTGTGCTGCGCCCATTCGGCCGCGAGGCAGCGGGTGAGGTGGTTTATCGCCGCCTTGGTCATGCAGTAGATCGCTTCGCCCTTCAGCGTCACCGTGCCGGCCTGCGAACTGATGTTGATGATGCGTCCGGATTTCTGCTTGATCATCAGCCGTCCGACGGCCTGGGTGGTGAAGAACGTGCCCTTGAGGTTGACGTTCACGGTGAGGTCGAAATCCGCTTCGGTCACGTTCTCCGCGAGGTTTTCAGGCCCGAGCCCGACATTGTTGACCAGAACGTCTATGCGGCCGAAGGCGGCGTGGGCGTCGGCGACCGCTTTTCGCACCGTCGCCAGATCGGTGAGGTCCATCTGTACCGCCAGCGCGCGCCGGCCGATGCGCTCGATCTCGGCGGTGATATCCGCGCCGTCGGCAGCGCTGCGAACGCCAACGATCATGTCGGCGCCAGAGCCGGCGCAGGCGAGCGCGCAAGCGCGCCCGATGCCGCGCGAGGCGCCGGTGACCAGCGCCACCTTGTCAGCCAGATCGAATTTCGGCGTGAACTCGTTTGTCATCTCAACCTCCCTGAGAGCCCTGTCGGGGCGCCGCCCGACAGGGCGGTCTCCTCATCTCTGAACAGTAACTGGGAAGACTATCCGCTCGCGGCGCGAAAGCCAGCCGCAAGAAATTGCCGACGGCGGCCGGTTTCGTTGGCAAAAGGCTGCCGTTCCCTGCTATTCCCCCTTCAGATCAAAAGCAGTGGACTTGCGCATGACCAACGTCGCCTTGACCGGGCTTGCCCGCGATCTCGCCAAGCGTGCCGCGGAAGGCCGACCGGTGCGCATCGGCGTCATCGGCTCAGGCGAGATGGGTACCGACCTGGTGACGCAAGGCATGCTGATGCCGGGCATTTCGGTGTGCGCCGTCTCGACCCGCCGCCCGCACACGGCGCGTGATGCCATCCGCATCGCCTATGGCGATGAGGCGATGGCGCGCGAGGCCGATACGCCGTCGAAGCTCAGCGAGGCGATAGAGAGCGGAAAAATAGCCATTACCTCGAACGAGATGCTGGTCACCAATCCGCTGATCGAAATCGTCATCGACGCCACCGGCAAGCCCGGCGTCGCCGCCGATTTCGACCTGATGGCGATGCAGCACGGCAAGCATCTGGTGATGATGAATGTCGAGGCCGACGTCACCATCGGCTGTTATCTGAAGCAGCAGGCCGACCGCCTCGGCGTCGTCTATTCGGTCGGCGCCGGTGACGAGCCGTCGAGTTGCATGGAACTGATCGAGTTCGCCTCCGCGCTCGGCTACACCATCGTCTGCGCCGGCAAGGGCAAGAACAACCCGCTCAACCATGACGCCATCCCTGACGACTATCGCGCGGAAGCGCTGCGCCGCAACATGAACCCGCGCATGCTGGTCGAGTTCGTCGACGGCTCGAAGACCATGGTCGAGATGTGCGCCATCGCCAACGCCACCGGGCTGGTGCCCGACATTGCCGGCATGCACGGTCCCAAGGCCGACCGCGATGAATTGGCCAAGGTGCTCATCCCGCGCGCCGACGGCGGCATCCTGTCGAGGAAGGGCGTCGTCGACTACACCATCGGCAAAGGCGTGGCGCCCGGCGTGTTCGTCATCGTCGAGGCCACGCATCCGCGCATCATCGAGCGCATGGACGATCTGCATATCGGCCATGGACCCTATTACAGCTTCTTCCGGCCCTATCATCTGACCTCGCTGGAAGTGCCGCTCACCGCCGCGCGCATCGCGCTCTATGGCAAGCCGGACATGGTGCCGCTGCCGAGGCCGGTTGCCGAGGTCTGCGCCGTGGCCAAGCGCGATCTGGCGGCGGGAGAGAAATTCGACGCCATCGGCGAGACCTGCTACCGCTCCTGGACGATGACTGTCGAGGAGGCCCGCGCCAACCGCGCCGTGCCGGTCGGCCTGCTCGAAGGCGGCAAGGTGCTGAGGCCGGTCAGCAAGGGCGAGCTGCTGACATCAGCCAATGCCGCGCCCGACCCGACCACCAGGTTGTTCGCCTTGCGCCGGCTGCAGGACGAGATGCTGTACGGGGCGGGGTAGTGCGCAGAATTTTGATGCCGGCGGGACAGAGGGGGGCGCCGTAGAGCGCTGTATCCCGCACCTTGGGTGCGACCTCGGACAAGCCGCTACTTTCCCAACTCGATCGACCGCAGCCGTGCCGCCTCTACTGCGTCGGTGAGCAGGTGGATCAGCCGGTCCTCGCCCATCAGCACGGCAAGTGCGGCGGCCGTGGTGCCGTTGGGGCTGGTCACCTGCTGGCGCAGCACGCCCGCATCTTCGCCGCTTTCGGCGGCGAGCGAGGCGGCGCCATAGACCGTCTGCACGGCCAGCAGCCTGGCGGTTTTGGCTGGCAATCCGGCCGTCTCGGCAGCCACCGCCAGTGCTTCGATGAAATGGAAGACATAGGCCGGGCCAGACCCTGACACCGCCGTCACCGCGTCCATCAGGCCCTCGTCCTCGATATCAGTCACTTCGCCGCTCGCCGAGAGCAGATCAGAAACGAAACGTATCGTATCGATGGTAACCAGCCGGTTGGAAAACACCACCATCATGCCCTTGCCGATCGCCGCCGGCGTGTTGGGCATGCAGCGCACGATCGGCGCGCGATCGCCCAGAATGGATTCGAAAGTGGCGACCGGCGTTCCGGCGGCGATGCTGAGGAAGGTGGTGCGGCCATCGTTGAAGCGCTTGTAGGCGGCGGTCACCTCGCGGATCACTTGCGGCTTCACCGCAATGACGGCGAGGGCCGGCACCGCGTCTGCCGGAATGCCGCCGGCATCCGAGGCGGCACTGCAGCCCAGCGCTTCGGCGCGCTTGCGCAGATCGGCATTGGGCTCGACAACGAAAACCGCCGCCGGGGGGAGCTTGCCCGATTTCAGCCAGCCGGAAAGCATGGCGTAGCCCATATTGCCGCAGCCGGCGAGAACAAGCCTGATCGTCATGGAAAACCTCCGCAGAGCATTGGGCCCAAAAGTGGGTACCGGTTTTGGCAAAATCCGATGCTCAAACCAAAAGATGTTCTCCCATAGACCCTCGCGACTAGGCGGGGAAGCCCTGTTGGGACGCAGGATCAGGACGGACCACGAACCGCCATCGGCCGCAGCGACACTTGCCTCAGGCCGAACATGCCGAACACGAAGAGCAGCCAGACCGGGTCGGCGCGATGGAAGAAGAAGCTTTCGAGGAAGGCGTTCAGCGCGGCGAACAGCACCACCATCATGAAGAAGTCGCCGAGATAGATGTTCTCCTTGCGCAAGGGAATGCGCATGTAATCGCGCAGCGGCGCGACCAGGAACGTGTAGACGGCCACGCACAGCGCCGGGATGCCCATCAGCACCGCGATGTCGAGATAGCCGTTATGGCCGTGCACGATGGTTCTGATGTCCCAGGCCCGGTCGAAAGGCTGGTCCTGGTTCAACAGCAGCGGCGTGCCCCAGAAGCTCTCGAAGCCATAGCCGGTCCACGGCCGCTTCGCCAGCATCTCGCCGGCGAACTCCCAAAGCGTCGTGCGTCCGGTGTAGGTCAGGTCGGGGAAATAGAGTGCCGCCAGATGCTTCACCGGCGGCAGGAAGACGATGCCCAGCGTGCCGATCGCTGCGGCGATGATGGCCAGCGCGAACAGGATCGGCGTGCCAAGCCGCATGCCGATCAGGCTCGGCAGCACGACGATCAGGATCGAAAACGGCACCAGTCCGGCCGTCGTCTTGGAACCGGTGTGCAGCATGAAGATCATCGCTGCGCAAAAGATCGATGCGCCCCAGAGCCGCTGTCCGCGCCGGTAGAGGTACAGCCCGGCGAAGCTGAAGCAGGCCATGACGGGCCCGGCGATGTTCTTGTGGGTGAACACGCCGCGCCACAGGCCGGCATGTTCCGGCTCCAGCGACGCGGCGGTGTGTAGCGCCTCGTTTGGAAAGACGATGAGCCCGATATAGGACAGGCCCATGACGACGACGATGGTGAAGATGATGACTTTCGAGAAAGCTTCGGCGTCGCGCGGCAGCGCCAGGATCGTCACCATCGTCAAAATGCCGATCAGCGTGAAGAAGGCGGCGCGCATGGCCGACGGCGGATCGGTTGCCATCACCACCGAAAGCATCAGCAAAGCCAGCATCAGCAGCCAGGACGGGCTGAGCAGCGAGCGCACCACGCGCGGGTCGGCAAAAGCCATGAGCGAGAAGACCGAGATCGCGCCAAGCGAGCCGAAGCCGAGCTGGTTGACGATGTCGCCGCCATCGCCGGTCGTTGCGGCGCCGGCCGGCTGGAACGGACGGAACGACACCAGGATGACAGTGAACAGCAGCGCGGCGATCGCGGTCGCGACACCGTCGCGTGTGAAGGCCGCGCTGAGCGGCGCGCGTTCAGTTCTTCTCAGGCTGCCGGTATTGCTCATTGGCATATCCGAATTCGGCAAGCACGCGGCCGACAGCGACATGGATTGGGTATAAGGCCGTCGCCAACGACCCCGTCCGCGCCAGCCTGGCCGCGCCGCGAAACGGCGAGACGGCAAGCAGCGCCAGGCTCTTCAAGAAAACCCTGGTGCCGGCGAACGGCGTGCCGGCCCGCTTCTTCTTCTCGACCAGTGTCGAGATGACGCCGTTGCGCAGGCTGCGGGCACGGATCCAGTCGGCCTCGATGCGCCGGGCCGGAACTGTTTCATGCACTTGCGCTTCGGCGCACCAGCCAAGCACAAAACCTGTTTGTGCCGCCCGGCTCAGGAAATCGGAATCGCCGCCGCCCATGAAGTTGAATTTCAGGTCGAGGAAGGGCGGCCCCATGGCGGTGAGCACGTTGCGGCCGACCAGCAAATTGCCGGAGGAATACAGCGCGGGTACCCGCCCGGTCTGCCGATAAGGTGGCGCAAAGACCGGGTGCTCGGCCCAACTGGCATGGGCCGCGTCGGCAAACACAGGCATTTGCGGGCCACCGACAATGTCGGCACCGAGCGTCTCGGCCGCCTGGCACATGCGCTCGAGCCACTGCGGATCGGCGATCTCGTCGTCGTCGATGACCAGCAGATGGCTGAAGTCAGGAAAGTGCAGGATAGCCGTCTGCCAGCCGGCATTGTAGGCGCTGCAATTGCCGCGCTCATGCGCGACGATCACCATGCCCGGAATATCGCCGCGCTCGAACAGCGGCAGTGCCGCCCTGGCGCCGGCGCGCGCCTCGGCTTCGTTCTCGATGAGGATGATTGCGAAGCGTCTGCTGGTTTCCTGGGCCTTGAGCGATGCCAGCGTCGCCAGCAGTTGCTCGGGCCGTTTGAAGGTCGGCAGCGTAACGACCGCCTCGACGGCAGCGGCGACAAGTCCCGGCGACCGCCCTGCGATCGATACCGAACCGTCCAATGGCAAAGGGATCATCCGTGTCCAGCCCGGGATTGGTGAGTTTGGCTCTCGATAGCATCCGTGATGATAACGTTTCGTTTATCACCTTCGTGGACAAGCCCGCAAATCGGCAACGCCGGGCCACCAAATATCTTCACTTAATCAAGGCTTCACCGCGCTTTGTTAGCTGTATCCGCTTAGGATAGGTGAGATGCATCTGCTGTTCGCCACATCGATCGTGCCCGACGGGGCTCTTGCCTCGGGCTACGAGATCGCCAATGCCGCGATCATCGCCGCGTTGCGGCGCGCCGGCGCGCGGGTCACCGTGATCGGCTTCACCTGGCCGGGCAAGCCTGCGAGCGATCCGAAGAACACCATCGTGCTCGGCGCCGTCGATGTGCGCACCGAAACCGCCTCATCGCTGCAAAAGCTCGCCTGGGTTGCAAGGGCGATGCTCTCCGGCCTCACTTTCGCGTCGGTCAAGCTGCGCGTGGTCAACGCCAGCGAGGTCCGCGCCGCCGTCGAACGCGCCGGCCCTTTCGACGGCTACGTCTTGAATTCCGTGCAGTTCGCCGGCGCCTTCGAAAGGCTTTTCGGCGACCGGCCGTCGATCTTCGTCGCCCACAATGTCGAGCATCGTTCGGCGCGTGAGAACGCCGCTGCCGCCGGCGGCCTTTTCCAGCGCCTGCTGTTTCGCCGTGAGGCAAGGCTGCTCAAGACTGTGGAAGAACGGCTCTGTCGCCGGGCACGCTTCGTCTTCACGCTGGCCGAGGAAGATCGCTCAGCGCTCGGCGTCGCCTCCGACGACCGCTCGGCGGTGCTGCCGCTGGTGACCTGCGCCGAGCCGCCGGTGCAAAAGACCCCGCGCCGCATCGACTGCGACGCGGCGCTGATCGGCACCTGGACCTGGCAGCCGAACCGCATCGGTCTCGACTGGTTCCTGGAAAAGGTGGTGCCGCATCTCAGGCCCGATTTCCGGGTCAGGATTGCCGGCGGCATGCCGTCGGGCCTCGCGTCCGCGCATCCCGGCGTCGAATTCGTCGGCCGCGTGCCGGACGCGCAGGCATTCGTGCGCAGCGCCGCCGTCATCCCGCTGATCAGCACCTCCGGCAGCGGCGTGCAGCTCAAGACCATCGAAACCTTCGAACTCGGCCTGCCCTCCGTCGCCACCAGCCATTCGCTGCGCGGCATCGACCATCGCCCGGTCAATTGCGTGGTGACCGATGATCCGGTCGCCTTCGCCGGCGCCCTGGAAGCAGCAGTGGCCGATGTCGGGGACGTCGACGGCAGCGCTTTCCACCGCCGGCAGCTGAAGGCGCTCCATGCCGCAATCAGGCTCGGCCTGGAAAAGCTCGGGCCTGTCGGCCAGGAGATGTTTGTATGAATGTGCACAACACCCGCGCCGTTTTCGGGGCCGACAGCTTGAAATCGATCCTGGGCATCCCGGTCCTTGCCATCCGCTGGGACGATGCGGTCGCGCACCTGACCCGGTTGATTGCAGAGCGGCGCTTCACCAAGATCACCTTTCTCAACGCTCACAACGCCAATGTCGCCTATACGGACCCGGTCGTTGCCGAGGCGCTCGACGATTTTCTCATCCTGCCGGACGGCGTCGGCGTCGATCTGGCGGCGAAACTGCTTTACGGAGCATCGTTTCCGGACAATCTCAACGGCACCGATTTCATCCCTGCCTTCCTGCAGGCGTCCGCCAGGCCGCTGACCGTGGGGCTGCTCGGCGCGACCCGTGTCAACGCCGAGGCGGCGTCGAAGAAGCTGGCAGCGCTCGCGTTGCAGCACCGGTTCGTCGTCATCCATGACGGTTATTTCTCTCCCGCCGAGGAGCCGGCAATAGTCGATCGCATCGCCAGATTGCGGCCGGACGTGCTGCTTGTCGCCATGGGCGTGCCACGCCAGGAATTATGGATCGCGCGCCACATCGACGCGCGCCACTGCACGCTGCCGATCGCCGTCGGCGCGCTGCTCGATTTCCTGAGCGGCACGGTGCCGCGGGCGCCGCTGTGGATGCGTCGGCTCAGGCTCGAATGGCTGTTTCGGTTGTGGATCGAACCGGGCCGTCTCTGGCGCCGCTACGTGGTCGGCAATCCCCTGTTCCTGTGGCGCGTCATCGGCCAGAAATTCTTGCGCAGGCCCGCTCCTGCCAAAAATCGCCCCAAAGCGGGCCCCGGAGCAGATCATTGAACAACCGGTTCGTGCCGAGCCCTGACACGGAGGCCGATTTCCTTCCCCGGGCGCCGACGGCGGCGGTCGTGACGGCAAGCTATGCGCCGGATTTGAAGCGCTGCCGCCTGCTGTGCGACACAATCGACCGCTACGTTTCCGGCGTGGCGCACCACTATATTCTTGTCGAGCATCGTGACGTGGCGCTGTTTCGTCAGTTGGAGAACAATCGCCGCACCATCGTCGACGAGCGGGACCTGTTGCCGCGCTGGCTGCATGCCTTCGACGATCCGCTCAGCCTGTTCCGCCGGCGCATCTGGCTCAGCCTGAAGACCAAGCCGCTGCGCGGCTGGCATGTGCAGCAGCTTCGCCGCATCGCGATATCGGCGCATGCCGGCGAAGACGTGCTGGTCTTCTGCGATTCCGACGTGGCGTTCCTAAAACCTTTCGACTGCAGCGCCTTCTGGCGCGATGGCAAGGTGCGGCTGTTCCGCCGCGACGGCGTGCTGTCTGGTGACGGTCATGAGGAGCATCGCATCTGGTCGCGCAATGCCGGTTCGGCGCTTGGCATCGAGCCATCGGAGGTTTCGACCCACGACTACATTTCGACGCTGATTGCCTGGCGCCGCCAAACCGTGACGGCGCTGTGCGCGCGGATCGAGACGATCCATGGCCGCAACTGGGTCGAAATCGTTGGTGCGGCGCGCAAATTCTCCGAATGCATGATCTACGGCCGCTATGTCGACGACGTGCTCGATGGCGCCGGCCATTTCCATGACTCGGAGGCGTTCTGCCGCGTCCACTGGACGGGCGAGGCGCTGTCGGATGACGAGTTCCGCCGTTTCGTCGCCGCCATGGCGCCGCAACAGGTGGCCATCGGCATGCAGTCCTTCATCGGCACCGATGTCGGCCGCATCCGCCGCCTGATCGGGCTCGATTAGTGCTGGGCAAAAGCGCGATTACCTCGACCCGCTTCTGCATGACAATGCCGGGACCGAACCCCAAAGTATTTAAGCATCACGGCTGCTCATGGCTCTTCGAGAACCTTGACCGAGACTAGCAATTGCCGCCGCCCTTACACATCCGCTTAAAGTCCAGAGTCTACGCTGATCGTTCCATTCCTTGTGTTTCATTGTCAGGGCGATCGGGCGTGAAAGACTTACGGGCGATTTCGGGACAGGCGGCCAAGGCTTTGGATTCTGCGCTCATGACTCCTCACAGTAGAGGGCTAAGCTCAAAGCCCGTTTGATCTGAGTATTGCCGGGGGGACGCGCTGCGCGGGTCCTGCAGAGAGGAAGGCCGAGATGCCCAACGCGAATGCGGTTCCAAAAACCGCAATGCAAAGATTTCTCGACGCAGTCGAAAGAGTGGGGAACATGGTTCCTCATCCGGTCGTCATTTTCCTGATCCTGATTGCAATCGTCATCGTCTTGTCGGCGCTCCTGAGCGCCTTCGGCGCCGCGGTGACGTTCGAACGCATCAATGCGGATACGCATGAGATTGAAACGGCGACCACCGAGATCCGTAGCCTGCTGAGCATTGAAGGCATACGCTTTCTGTATGCCTCGCTCATTCCCAACTTCATGAGCTTCACTGCGGTCGGGCTGATGATCGCAGCAATGGTCGGCGCCGGCGTGGCGGAGGAATCCGGCCTGGTCACCGCGCTGATCCGAAAGCTCGTAGTCGTATCACCGCCCTGGGCCCTGACCTATATCCTCGCCTTCGTCGGCATCATCGCCAGCGTTGCCGCCGACGCGGGTTATCTGGTCCTGATTCCACTGGCCGGTATCGCTTATCTCGCAGTCGGGCGTCACCCGCTTGCCGGTCTCGCCCTGGGTTTCGCCGCTGTGGCAGGTGCCTTTACAGTCAATATGCTCATCAAGCCGCTTGATGCAGTGCTGGTCGAATTCACGAACGATGCGGCGCATCTCGTCGACCCCAACAGATCGATCGGCTTGGCCTCGAATGTCTGGTTCTCCATAGCATCCGTGCTGTTTCTGACAGTGATCATCGCGTTCATCTCCGACCGCATGATCGAACCGCGGCTCGGGGTTTACAAGCCCGAGAAGTCCGGGGATGGAACGGTTCCCGATCAGAGTGCTGGACTGTCCGAAAGAGAATCCCGCGGATTGCGCTATGCCTTATACGGGCTGATCGGCCTGATCCTCGTCTTTTGTTTCCTGACACTGCCGTCTTGGGCGCCGCTGCGAAACCCCGAAACCGGCGAACTGATCGGCAACTCGCCCTTCATGAACGGCCTGATCGCGCTGATCATGCTGATCTTCCTGGTGACCGGCTGGTCGTACGGCATCGGAGCCGGCACGCTGCGCACCCTGACCGAGGTCATCGGCGCGATTGAAAAGTCGATCAAGAACCTGGGCGGGACGATCTTTCTGTTCTTCGTGCTCAGCCAGTTCGTCGCTTACTTTACCTACACCAACATCGGAACGGTTATGGCGCTGAGCCTGTCGGGTGCGCTGCAAGCTGCAAACATAGGCGCATTGCCCCTTCTGCTCGGCTTCATCCTCGTGGTCGCGATCATCGATCTGCTGTTGACTGGAGCAATCGCGAAATGGGCGATCTTCGCTCCGGTCTTCGTGCCTTTGCTGATGAAACTCGGCGTCGAGCCGGAAGCTGTTTTGGCGGCTTATCGTGTCGGTGACTCACCGATGAACGCGATTACCCCGCTCAATGCCTATTTTGCTCTCGTAGTTGGATTTGCCCAAAAATACGACAAATCCGCAGGCGTTGGCACGATCGTATCGCTGATGCTTCCCTACGTCCTGTGGATGTACGTCCTGTGGACGGCACTCTTCGCGGGCTGGCAGGCGTTTGGCCTCCCATGGGGCCTGTAATGGTTGATCCAGCACAGCGAAACAGCACTCAAACCGTGGAGGAGGTAAGATGAGCGAAGTTCCGATTCCCCTCGATGTCGCTGCCGCCGAAGAGCACCTGATGCGGTTCCTTTCGATCGAAGGTGTGACCGGATACGAGGCCAATATCGCGGCGGCTGTCAGTGACGCACTGAAGGCCGTTGGCGTGCCAGCTTCGGCAATCCGCTTCGATGACGCCAATACCCGCATTGCGTTGCCAACCGAAACTGGCAATCTGATCGTAGATCTGCCTGGGACGCGCAGCGCACCAAGGCTGCTTTTCTCCACCCATCTTGACACAGTGCCGCTGTGCGCCGGGGCGAAGCCCCGAAGGGAAGGCGATCGCATCGTCTCCGACGGCACGACAGCACTCGGAGGCGACGCTCGTACCGGTGTGGCGCTTCTGGTCGTGCTTGCCGAAACGCTCATCAGGCACAAGCTACCGCATCCGCCGATCACGCTGCTTTTCACGGTGCGGGAAGAGAGCGGGCTTCACGGGGCGCGCGAGTTGAACCCCGCCGATCTCGGTGGCCCGGTCATGTGCATCAATGTCGATGGGCAACTCGCCTCCGATCTGATCATCGGCGCGGTCGGACAGGAAAACTGGGAAGTCGAGATCAAGGGCCGCGCGTCCCACGCTGGCGTGGCGCCCGAAAAGGGCATATCGGCGACGCTGGTAGGAGCGATCGCCTTGACTGAGGCGCGGCAGGCAGGCTGGTTCGGCAAGGTTGTGAAACCCGACGGCCGGGGAACCAGCAATGTCGGCATTTTCGGCGGGAGGGATGGAAAGCCCGCGGGCGATGCAACCAATGTCGTTACCGACTACGCATCCATCAAGGGAGAGGCTCGCAGCCCCGAGGCAGCTTTCGCAACGAAGATCGCCAAGGGTTACGCAGATGCCTTCGGCAAGGCGAAGGGGCAGGTCAGAGATCATGAGGGCCAGACGGCAGAAGTAACGTTCAGCCACCAGACCTCCTACCCTCCTTTCAAACTCGCAGAGGACAGCCCGGTCGTGACGCGGGCCACCAAGGCGTTGAAGATGCTGGGCATCGAGGCCCGCTGTCTCTTCTCCAATGGCGGGCTGGATGCAAATTGGCTCGACAAACATGGCATCCCTACCATCACCATCGGTGCGGGCCAGGCCGAGATCCATACCATCAAGGAATATGTGAACCTTGCCGAATACGAGAAGGGCTGCCGCCTGGGCGTACTTATGGCGACACTGGAAGAGTAGCAGTCATGCCGCGGGTCGGCCGTAGGGCCGGCGAGGAACCAAGCGATTGAGCCCCATAGCGTACACTGCCACCATCATCGCAGCCGTCGTCGTCCTGTTCGTCTGGAACCGGCTGCCAGTCGTCGTTGTCGCGATGGCGACGGCCACCGCGTTGTGGGCAACCGGCGTCCTGACGATTGATCAGGCGCTCGGCGGCTTCGGTGATCCCGCGGTGATCTTCATAGCCTCCCTCTTCATCGTCAGCGCCGGCCTCGACGTGACGGGCGTCACCGCATGGGCCGGGCAACTTCTGATCCGTGGCGCAGGCGAAGAGAGCCGCGCTCGCCTGCTGCTGCTGACGATGAGTATGGTCGCGCTCCTTACGGCGCTGATCAGTGTCAATGGCGCCGTGGCTGCACTCCTGCCAGTGGTGGTCGTCATCGCCGTCCGCCTGAAGCGAAATTCGGCCCAGCTGCTCCTGCCTCTCGTTTTTTCCGCGCATGCCGGCTCAAAGTTGGCTCTGACGGGATCGCCAGTGAACGTGTTGGTGTCGAACGCGGGCAGCGACGCCGGCGTGGGCAGCTTCGGTTTTTTCGAATTCGCGCTTGTAGGCTTGCCGCTGCTGGCAGGAACGATGGCCATCATCATAGTGTTCGGAAAACGGCTGTTGCCCGAACGCAACGGCGCGACCATGCCTGCCGACTTCAGCCGCCATGCGAAGACGCTCGTCGAGCAATACGGCCTTGCCAGCGGCGTCTACCAAATGCGCGTGCGCGCAAGTTCGCCGTTTATCGGCATGCCCGCGTCTGCGATCGAGTTGGGCACCTATCCCGACCTGCAAGTCGTCGCCGTTCAGGAGGGTGAAACGGCCAGCCCGCTTCGCAGACCTGTTATCGCCGAGGGGGATCACCTGCTGCTGCGGGGCGACGCCGAGTCGGCCGCTGCGTTCGCTGCCGACAAACACCTCGCATTTAGCGAGTCCGCGGCGCCAGGGCAGGGAGAGGAGACGCTGTTCAACCGCAGTTCGGGCCTCGCCGAGGTGGTGATTCCGCCACGCTCCGGCCTTATTGGCCAGAACGTTTTCCCGGGCATGGTCACCGAGAGCGGCGACCTGATCGTCCTTGCCGTGCAGCGCGCCGGCGCAGAGGTGGTCGCCACCAACGCAACACGAGATGCAGGAGGTATCGTGCTGCAGGCCGGGGACACGATGCTCTTGCAGGGAACGTGGAAAGCTCTCGACCACCGCCTCAAGGATCCGGATGTCCTGGTCGTCAATTCGCCCGAACTGGTGCGTCGTCAGGCGGTGCCGATGGGGCCGGGGGCCCGCCAGGCCGTTGCCATTCTGATCGCGATGGTCGTGCTCCTCGCCACGGGCATCACCCCGCCAGCGGTAGCCGGCCTGCTCGCCGCCGGAGCGATTGTCCTGTCGGGGATCATGAGTGTCGAGCAGTCTTACCGAGCCATCGATTGGACGACGGTGATCCTGGTCGGCGCGATGATGCCGCTGTCCACCGCCATGGTCGAGACAGGCGCCGCGAAACTGATGGCAGAACATCTGGTGTCGCTGGTCGGTGACGCCGGTCCCATTGCCCTGCTCGCCGGCCTGTTCGTGCTGACTGCCATAATGGGGCAGCTCATCAGCAACACCGCGACAGCTCTCATCGTCATCCCGATCGGGGTCGCAGCCGCGCTAACCATGGGTATTTCGCCCCGTCCCGTGCTCATGAGCACGGCCGTGGCGGCGGCCGCAGCATTCCTGACGCCGATCGCAACCCCCACGAACCTGATGGTCATGGGCCCTGGCGGTTACGCTTTCGGTGACTACTGGAAGCTTGGTCTACCGCTCATGCTCTGGTTCTTTGTCGTGGCTGTGTTCATAGTGCCGATGATCTGGAGATTCTGAATTACCATGAATGCCCGCTGGGTTCCGGTACTGCTGGGCATCATCTGCGCAATTCTCCTGCTGGCCGCGCTCTATTTCGCCGACGCGATCATTGCGCCGGTCGCCTGCGCGCTCTTTATCATCGCGATCGTCTGGCCGGTTCAGAAACGGCTGCAGGCACGCCTGCCGCAGCTTCTGGCGCTCGCCATTGTTGTAACGCTCGTCATGCTGGTCTTCATCGTGTTCGCGTCCGTCGTGGCCTGGGGTTTCGGTCGGATCGGCAGATCCGTCATCGCCGAGACACCGCGGCTTCAAGCGCTCTACGAACAGGCGACAGCCTGGCTGGAGACGCACGGGATCGCCGTTGCCGGCCTATGGGCGGAGCATTTCAATGTGCGCTGGGCTGTGGCGGCGATGCAGGGCCTGTCAGCACGGCTGAACACGACGATCTCGTTCTGGATCGTGGTACTGATCTACGTGCTGCTCGGCCTGCTCGAGGTCGGCCCGCTGGCGCGTAAAATCCCCAGCATCTTCAGCGGCGAGGCTGCGCGCATCCTGATCGTCGGCGGCGAACGCACAGCCGCCAAGCTGCGCCGGTACCTGGTGATCCGAACGATCATGAGCGTTGCAACGGGTGGCATGATCTACGTGTTTACCCTGGCGCTTGGCCTGCAGCTTGCCACGGAGTGGGGCGTCATCGCCTTCACTTTGAATTTCATCCCCTTCGTCGGCCCGTTCGTCGCAACGCTGCTGCCGACCTTCTACGCGCTGGCCCAGTTCGAATCCCTGTATTCCGCACTTTTCGTCTTTGCCTGCCTCAATCTCATCCAGTTCGCGATCGGCAGTTATGTAGAGCCGCGTTTGGCCGGCAAGGCGTTGGCGCTGTCGCCCTTTCTCGTGCTGTTTTCTGTCTTCCTTTGGATGTTCCTCTGGGGCCTGTTCGGCGCCTTCATCGGGGTCCCGATAGCAATTGCAGTGCTGACCTTCTGCGCCCAGTCTCCGTCGGCCAGGTGGCTCGCCCAGTTGTTAGGTGCCCCTGACGATGAGGTGGGAAGCGCCCAAGGTAGATAGGGAACATGTGGATAGGGAACAGTAAGAGCAGCCAGCCCCGGGAATTAACCTTTCACGCGGGCTCGGATTAGACCGAGAACAGTCATCAGAACGACGCCACCGAGCAGGCCCGATACGCCGACCCCGATCAGGACGGCAGGGGTAAGCCCGCCCAGCCCGCGCATGACGGAATCGGCGGCGTTTTCAGCGTGCCCAACCAAGTGGCCAATGCCGGGAATCTGCGCAGCTACGAAGGTCAACGCAAAACCTCCGGCCATGCCGGCCAGAACGGCTGCGATCTTGGTAAGTTCAACGCTGGGCCACCACCACCGCACAGCGAGTGCCCCCGCCGCGCCGCAGAGCATATCGATGGCGATGGCTATGACAGTTTCGGTCGGGGACAACTGTCACTTTCTCCGGCACGAACGGGAGCGGCGATGCCGCCTACGCCGACGGCGCCGAACCGGCTTCTGCGGAATGGCGCTTGAGCGCGTCGCGCAGAACCTGCTCCTTGGTCTCGTCGAGCGAGGTCTTGAGGACGATTCCACCGAAGCCCTGGATCTGCTTCAGAACCTTGTCTTCGGTCATCTCCTGGATCAGCAGGAAGAGCGCGGCATTGCCTGGCACGATGCTTGCCGACAGATCTTTCATGAAGGCATCATTGATGCCGACATCGGTCAACGCGCCCCCAAGCGCACCCGAAGCCGTGCCAACCGCCACGCCTATAAGCGGATTGAGGAATAAAATCCCGATGAGCAATCCCCAGAAGCTGCCGGAAACGGCGCCGGTAGCCGTGGTGTTCATAAGCTGGTTCAGCTTGACCTTTCCCGCCTCGGTCTTGGTGGCGATGACAGCGTCGCCAAGCTTGATCACATATTCCTTCTGTAGACCGAGCAGGGTTTGGCGGACTTCTTCAGCCTTCGCCTCGGTGGGATAAACAATGACGATGAGGGTTGACATGGAGGCTCCTGTCGACGGCAGCCATTAGGGCTGCGTAGGGGGTGCCGTATTTTAGGGCGTCCAGCACCTGAAGAAATCGGCATGGAGTCCTGCTTATGTGCCCCATGTCTCTTTTTCGCAGCGCCGGGGAATCGATTGACTGATGTCAAATCCGTTTCCAGTCTTGCCACAGCCTGAGGCAACTAACTTGGCCTCACGCTTCATCATGCCGGCGTCGCTGGCGAAATCGGGCGATAGGCCGAAGGAACAGGAGCGCTTTGGAGAATATCGTCCGATGCAGGACGAGAGGCACAGTTTTGGAATTCTGGGCCAATGGCAAGGCGGCCAGAAGGCGCTATCGTCAACAACGGAAGCGGAAGCATCCTAAGCTGTAGTCACGGTCCATCTGATGATCTCCGAGCGTTCCTTTCTCCATCAATGACCGCTCAAGCCGAAGCGACCTTGATACACACAAGGACTTGATCATGTCGGACCTATCCAAAAAAGGCCTCGACCGTCGCGATCTGATAATAGCATCCATCGCGACGGTTGGCGCGGCGGCCGCCTTCGCGGCCAACGCTGGTTCTGCAACCGCCCAGGACGTAGCGGCTCCCTCCGCCGACGCCGCATCCGGTGGGTCTCAGGGAACGGTCTATACCGGCGAAGTGATCCAGGGGAAAAAGGTCGTCAGTGCGCTCGACGTCAGCGACCTGGAAGCCGGGCAGAAGCACCTCTTGTACTTTCAGGGCGTGCAGATGCCCACCGGACAGTATTGGTATGTGTCCGTGGCGGTCGCCAAGGGGGCAAAGCCGGGCAAGCGCGTCGTTCTGACCAGCGGTGTGCATGGCGACGAGATGAGTTCCGTGCATACGGTCCTGACCGTGATGAACCAGCTTGATCCAGCGGAAATGTCGGGCACGGTGATGGCGGTCACGGACATCGCCCGCCCGGCTATGGAGGGCATGCAGCGCAGATGGCCCAATTCGGGCAGGGGCGCCGGCCTGATCGACATGAACCGGGAATGGCCCGGGAACGAGAACGGCTTCACCGCGCCCAGCCGGCACGCCGGGCTGCTGTTCAACCGGCTGCTGCGGCCGAACGCCGACGCGGCGATCGACTTCCATACCGGGACAAGCGGATTCGAAGTCACCGCATTCAATATTGCAAGCATGGATGTGCCTGAGATACGGTCGATGGTGGAACTCTACCCGGTCGACCAGATCTTCGACAATCATACATATCCCGGTGTCCTGCATAACGCGTTTGTCGACGCGGGTATCCCGTCTTTTTGCCCGGAGGTCGGCGCTGCGCGCGTCCTCGATCTCGAGATGATCCCCCTGTTCGTGGAGGGCACGATGAATGTCCTCAAGCATCACGGCATCCTGGCCGGCCCAATGGGACGGACAGGCAAGGACGTGGGTGTTTTCTTAGGCAACAGCGCGGTTCCGGTCGTGGCAACCCAGGGCGGGTTTATCGAGCATCTGGTCAAGCTCAACGACAAGGTTGAAGCCGGACAAAAGGTGGCCATCCAGCGCAACAGCTTCGGCGAAGTGGTCGCGGAATATACAAGCAGCGTTAATGGAGAGATTGCGGGCCAGCGCAGCGAAGTACCGTCCGAGCCTGGCGACCCTTTGGCATTCATCCTTTTCAACAAGGCGGGGCCGGATGGCGGTGAAACTTACCCGGAGTGAGTACGCCACGACAGCGCCGAGAAAGGCGCCAGCTCCGGCTCCGGCTCCTGCGTCCGGTTCCTGCCCCCTTTTCGGTGGCGCCAAGGACGGCAACACGCAGACAGGAGACAAGTTTTGTTTTCTACTCATCTCGAACTTAGCTTCGATGGAGAGAGGTCATGAGCACAGAGTCCTGAACTTTGTATGGTTGCCCCTGAGATATGGGCCGCCACCGTCTTTGCCTTGACAAGGCAGCCGAGGACGAATTGTTCTCGAAGAGCCCGTCGATATGGAGGAAGTCTTATGCGTCGTCTTTTGTTCGCTTGCTTTGGTGTAGCTCTCAGCTTCGTTCTCCCTGTAGTTTCGTCAACGCCCGCCCATGCAGTCACGATAAACATCAATATCGGCACCAGCCTCAATAATGGCCGTGCCATCACTTGTCGTGATGGCGAGCGAATCTTGCGCAATCGCGGCTTCAGAGACATTCGACGTGTCGATTGCCGCGGGCGGTTCTTCGTCTATCGCGCCAGGCGCGGCGCAAGCCGTTTCGAAATTGCAGTGAGCGCGAACAATGGCCGCGTCGTCGATCTGCGTCGCCTTAGAAGATAATGGTTTGGGCTATCTTCCAGGGTCTGGATTCCGTTAGACTCAGCCTGAGGACTCGATCGTTGCGCCGTCCCTACGAGTTTGTTGTCCGTTAAACGCTGAGGACCAATGGGTTGCGCGTCCTGACGAAGCTCGCACATTCATTCCCCGCGACAGGGATACTGGTAGCGACCCTTGCGTTCGCGGTCTCTCTTACGCCCAGCCTTATACCACGATCCTATCTGGTCCAGGGTGTGCTTTCGGGACTTTCAGCTGCTCTCGGATACGGCATCGGCTTCGTCGCTTATTCGCTGTGGACCTATCTCGAATTGCCGCAGCTACGGGACCGAACCCTCAAGGCGACGAGAATTGCAGTCGCCGGCACGTGCGTTGTGATTGCCGCTGTCTTCCTTTGGAGAACTCTGGAATGGCAGAATTCGATCCGCGTTTTGATGGATCTCGCTCCGCTGGACACCGCGAGTCCGCTCAAGACAGGGATTGTCGCTGTCGTCGTATTTGCGACACTCATGTTGTTGGCACACCTTTTCAGGCACACCTTCCTGGTGTTCTCCGGCTGGCTTGGGCGCTTCGTCCCGAGGCGGGTCTCCCATCTTGTCGGCGGCCTGCTGGCGGTCGCGCTGTTCTGGTCGGTCGTCGAGGGACTGGTCTTCAGACTGACGCTTCGAATCCTGGATTCTTCGTTCCAGGAGATGGATGCTCTCATTGAAGATGACCTCAGCAGGCCCGCGCAATCGATCAAGACGGGAAGCGCGGCTTCTTTGCTGTCATGGGAAGAACTCGGCAGGCAGGGCCGCAGGTTTGTCAGTTCCGGTCCAACGGCGGCAGAGATAGCAACTTTCTTCGGGGAAGGGGCTGTGGACCCTATTCGGGTGTATGTCGGAATGAGTTCGGCCGACACTGCCGATGAACGCGCGAAGCTGGCCTTGCAGGAATTGAAACGCACCGGCGCGTTCGAGAGATCCATACTGATCATCATCGTGCCGACTGGTACCGGCATGATTGATCCGGCTGCGCTGGACCCGGTTGAATATCTTCACAGGGGCAATGTCGCGAGCGTCGCAATGCAATACTCTTACCTCGCCAGCTGGTTATCCCTCCTGGTCGAGCCGGACTACGGTGCGGAGGCCGGCGACGCGCTGTTCCAAGAGGTCTACACCTACTGGTCTTCGCTTCCACGCGACGCCCGCCCGAAACTCTACTTGCACGGCCTAAGCCTCGGGGCGATGAACTCTGAACAGTCGGCGAACCTTTACGATGTCGTCGCAGATCCGTTTCAAGGCGCCTTGTGGAGCGGGCCACCTTTCGCAAGCCGCACCTGGCGATCCGTTACCGACGGCCGCAATTCCGGATCGCCCGAATGGCTCCCCCGCTTTCGCAACAGCTCGATCTTCCGGTTCACCAATCAGAACGATGCCTTGGACATTCCAGACGCGGAGTGGGGACCGATCCGGATAGTCTACCTTCAATATGCCAGCGATCCGATAACCTTCTTCGACGTCGCCACGCTTTATCGAGAACCCGATTGGATGAAAGAGCCGCGCGGACCCGACGTATCGGAAGAGGTTCGCTGGTATCCGCTTATCACGATGCTGCAACTGACGGTCGATATGGCAATAGCGACGACGTCTCCAATGGGTTACGGCCATGTCTTTGCACCACAGCACTATATCGATGCGTGGCTGGCCGTAACCGATCCGCCGAGCATTACACCTGAAGATATTGCTCGGCTGAAGGTCCTTTTCATCACGCGTGGGGCGACGCCTGTCAGCGGATAAATCTCAGTTTTGTCATTGTTATAAGTAGGAGAAACGCCGTGAAGCTGCTGTCAGCCCTTGTTGCCGCAGCCATATGCTGCCTGGCGTCGCATGGCGCGTATGCTACGGATGTGAAACTGTCCGGCAGCGCCTTCTACCGGGAGCGGATTGCGCTACCCTCAGATGCCACTCTCCTTGTGGAATTCATAGATTTGGCCAAGCCAGAAACCGCCCTGGCCGCAACTGCCGTGGCGCCGGCCGGACAAGTTCCCATTGCCTTTGGCCTGGTTGTCGATTCAAGCAAACTGTCGAACGGAGAGGCCTATGCGATACAGGCCCGCATTGAGGTCGGCGGCTCCGCCTGGTTCGCCAGTGCCGAGCCGACCCCGGTCGATCTGGCGAGAGCGGGAGAATTGTTTTCAATCCTCCTCGTTCAGGCGGGCAGTAAGAACGCAGAGGAGGCTTCCGGCGTCTCGCTGGCAGGTACCGAATGGAGGGTTTTAGAGCTGGACGGCAAGAGCGCCGATCCGAACGTGACATCGACGCTTATTTTTGATGCTGATGGCGCGGTGAGCGGCAATGGTGGCTGCAACGCTTTTCGCGGCAACGTCGACATGGAAGGTACGACAATGAAATTTGGCCAGCTGGCATCGACAATGATGGCCTGCGAAGATGCCAAGTCCGTTCAAGAGGCGGTCTTCCACGCAGCGCTTTCGCAAACTGCGGCGTATTTTGTACAGGATGGAAATCTGATGCTCGTCGATGCTGCAGGTAAGACCGTCGCTCGCCTGGGAGCGCCGTGAGGCGGCTAAGCTGACGTTAGCGCGGACTTGTCCCGCCGTGCTCGGTCCGGTCAGGTTCCATCGACAGTGCGGAGTAGCTGGTAAAGCGTTTGCGGCCCTTCGTGTCGTGCCTGGCATTGCTGCGCCACGACGAAGCCATCACTCGCCCAACCTATATCCCGTGCTTCCTTCGGTGAAATGCCGAATTCGTGCCTGAACGTTCGACTGTAACTGGAAGCATCGACGAAGCCCCATTGCTCGGCGATCCGGGATATGGACCGCGTATCGCCAATGTCGGAGAGCGCGTCCCGCGTTCGCAGTAGCCGCTGCCTCCGAATGTAAGAAGCTACTCCCCCGAGCGGCTCGAAAATTCTGTATAGCCGGGAGCGGGACACGCCAAGTTCCGCGCACAGCGTTTGGGATGTCAGTTGGTGATCCACAAGTCTGCCGTCAATCATCCGTCGCGCTCGGCCCAGAAATGTCGCGTCGATTGGGGTTTGTGCTTCTCTCAAGCGATCCTGGGAGGGCGCGAGACATACGGCCACAAGGCTTCGTGTTGCCTCGACGACGTATGGTATCTCCGGCGACTGCAAATCCGCCAGCGACCGGTTGAGAAGAAGCAGGTAGTCTGCCAGCAGCTTACCGAGCCCTCCTTCGAACTTGGCATCCAACATTCGATGGAGCCCGGCAGTCGAGGTAAACAGATCGTTTGGGATGAAGAGCGTAAGGACCCCGTCGTGATTGATTTGTCTATCGAACGGGCTGGCCAGGCAGTGCAGCTCAGGCACAGCTTTCTCGCCTTTATGCCACTCACCCGGCAAGCAAAACGGCAGGGTGACATACCAATGGTCAAGAACGGCATTTTTCAGATGCTTCTGGCGATGAGCATGATTTTCGCCTGGAAGCTCAGTTCGCATAAAAGCGAGTCTATCCAGGTTCCACACCGTTTGGCGGGCCGGAAAGGATTGAGGACAATCCCGCACAGCTGACAAGTCCATCACGCCTCGATTGGCGAAACGGAAAGCCGGAAATTGCTCGTGAGGTTGGAAGCCAAAGGTTGAAAAATCAAGAGAATGCGTAAATTTCGCATTCTTACTTTCGTGCTCTTCGAGCGATTGGAGCGCGGAGTCTTGATACATTAGATGACTCTAAATTACCGTTGCTCCGCGTAATGTCCAAACAAACATCACCTTCTTTGTACCATATCGTACCACGCACAAGCCTCAAAGACAAAATTGACAGAGCGTGTGAGCAATTGTCCTTGAATTGGGCCTGATGGCTCGATGCTTGCGAAACGGCCAATCTTCTGAAAAAAACGAATCTAGAAGTTTCGGCGTCGGAAAATGCTGCAGGGATTCATGCGAAAGCTTTTCATGCGTGATCTGCACGGAGCGCGGAGGTCGCGCAATGCCGGTTCGGCGCTTGGCATCGAGCCATCGGAGGTTTCGACCCACGACTACATTTCGACGCTGATTGCCTGGCGCCGCCAAACCGTGACGGCGCTGTGCGCGCGGATCGAGACGATCCATGGCCGCAACTGGGTCGAAATCGTCGGTGCGGCGCGCAAATTCTCCGAATGCATGATCTACGGCCGCTATGTCGACGACGTGCTCGCCGGCGCCGGCCATTTCCATGGCTCGGAGGAGTTCTGCCGCGTCCACTGGACGGGCGAGGCGCTGTCGGATGACGAGTTCCGCCGTTTCGTCGCCGCCATGGCGCCGCAACAGGTGGCCATCGGCATGCAGTCGTTTATCGGCACCGATGTCGGCCGCATCCGCCGCCTGATCGGGTCCGAGGATAAAAACTCATCGCCCTTTAACGACCGGGCTTAGGCCCCCGACCTTCCTGGCAGGAGGTCATGAAAGGGTGGGAAGTCGCCTGTTACTGGCGGAAGCGCAGGTTCCGTCGCGTGAGTTCGTTGACCGAGGTGCAGCCCATCAGCTTCATGCCACGCTCAATCTCGATGTGCATCAATTCCAGTGCGCGTTCGACGCCGGCCTGTCCGGCGGCCGCCAGTGGGAAAAGGTAGTAGCGGCCCAATCCGACGGCCTTTGCGCCCAGCGACAGGGCCTTGAGCACGTGGGTGCCGCGCTGCACGCCACCATCCATCATCACATCGATTCTGTCTCCCACCGCATGGACGATCTCGGCAAGCTGGTCGAACGCGGTACGCGAGCCGTCGAGTTGGCGACCGCCGTGATTGGAGAGGACAATTCCGGTGCAACCAATCTCGACCGCACGCCTGGCATCCTCGACCGACATGATGCCTTTCAGGCAGAACTGTCCGCCCCAGTGCTGCACCATCTCGGCAACGTCGCCCCACGACATGGAGGGGTCCAACATCTCCGTGAAGTAGCGGCTGATCGACATCGCGCCGCCGCCCATGTCGACATGGCCTTCGAGCTGTGGCAGCCGGAACCGCTCATGCATATAGTAGTTGATCGCCCATGACGGTTTGACCGCGAACTGCGCGATGCCAGCGAGATTGAGCTTGAAGGGGATGGCGAACCCCGTTCTCTTGTCACGCTCGCGGTTGCCGCCGGTGATGCTGTCCACCGTCAGCATCATCACCTCTACTCCCGCCTGCTTGGCCCGGGCCATCATCTCGCGGTTCAATCCGCGGTCCTTGTGGAAGTAGAATTGGTAGACTTGCGGCCCCTTGCTGATCTGGCGCGCCTCTTCGAGGCTGACGGTGCCGAGCGAGGAGACGCCGAACATCGTGCCATATTTCGCCGCCGCTGCCGCCACCGCACGTTCGCCCTGATGGTGGAACAGGCGCTGGAGCGCTGTTGGCGAGCAGTAGGCCGGCATCGCCAGCTTCTGGCCCATGACGGTCACCGACATGTCCACATTGGTCACGCCGCGCAGTACATTCGGCACCAGGTCGCAGTCATCGAAGGCAGCCCTGTTGCGCCGATAAGTGACTTCGTCATCGGCCGCACCGTCAATGTAGTTGAAGATCGGTCGGGGAAGGCGCTGTTTGGCCATGCTGCGGAAGTCATGGAAGTTGTGGCAATTCCTCAGACGCATCTCATCACTCCGTTGGCCCGGCTCATCTGCCCGATAGCACACTGCTGCGCGATGCCTAACTGACGCGGGCTGAACGATAAACGGCCGCAACGAACTGGTAGCAGTCGTGGCGCGAACGTTGCTCTGGAGAAGCGGCGGCAAGGCTCGCCGCTACCCGACACCCGGCATTTTTCGAGTGAACGACCAGTCTCGGGCGACAATTTCGATGGTCTCATCTCGAAAATAGAACAAGAAATGCCGTGATGTCGGACTGTCCGACGACAGAACCCCCCAATCGGGCTCGTCGACTGCCCCGCCGTCGCCGATCACTTCGTAGAACTCCCCCCATTTTAGAGCTTGATTGCTATAACGGCCTTCACCTGTAAACCACGCGTGATCATTTGTGGCGTCCCATCGCCAGCGACTATTGCCAACGAATCGAAGTGTCCATCCCATCTCGGCATCGACGGCAGCCAGCTGGTCGACCTAGACCGGCTTCGCCGGCCTGCGCATCGCCGAGTAGGTGAGCAGCGCCGAGGCGAGATAGAGCAGCAGGAAGACGACGTTGAGCGACAGCACCAGATCGGGCGTGTCCAGTATATGGGTCAGCACATAGGTCAGCAGCACCGCCTTCATCCCGGCAAGCAGCGCCAGGTTGATCGCCCGCACCAGCGTCTGGCCGCGCGCGAACAGAAGCTCGGCCTGGTATTCGACGAGATTGCGCAGGCCCGGCACGCAGATCGCCAGCGCCACCAAAGGGGCGGCCTCCGCAACATTCCTGCCGAGCGCGTTGGGGAAGAAATGCAGCACGATGGCGAGTGTCGCCAGCGCCAGCGTCGAGACCGCGAACACGCCGCCTTCGATACCGCTCTTGACCGAAAGGCGCGACAAAAGTTCCGGCGCCCGCATCATGCGCTGAACCAGCATCATCGAGAACGTGCGGATCGGGATCGCCGTCAGGTCGACCAGCCGCATGATGATGGCATAGATGCCGGCGAGGTGCGGACCGCCGATCGCCAGCACCAGCAGTTTGTCGAATTCCATCTGCAGGTAGAACAGCACCTCTGCGCCGGCAACGTAGATGGAATCGGCGAGCCGCCGCAGATAGAGCGCCGGCCGCAGCCGCAGCCTTTGGCGCGGATAGAAAAATCCGAAGGCGATGAGCAGCGAGGCGGCGTTGGCGCCGATGTAATACCAGGACCAGGCTCCTATGGTCGGCTGCGCCGCGAACATGAACAGCACGGCGCCGAGCGCCCGCAAGGCCGTCGCCAGGATCGTCAGCAGGGCGGCGCGGCCGAATTTGCCGAGGCCGTTGTTGACGATCAGCGCCACCTCGACCGGCCGCCACAGCAACGCCTCGGCAAACACGATCGCCGCAAAGACCGACAGCGGCACGGTGCCGGCAAAGAAGACCAGGTAGACGCCGTAGGAGGCGGCCGCCAGCAATGGCAGCGATATCGCGCCAAACAGCAGGAAGCCGGCCGTGAAGGTGCCGATCAGATTGGGGCGGATGGTGGCGGTTCGGTAAAGCGCCGAGATGAAGCCGAAGGCCAGGATGCGCGACAGCATCACGCCGGCCGCTGAAGCGGTGGCGAACATGCCGAATTCGGCGATCGACAGCGTGTTGGCCAGCGCGATGAAATAGGCGAGCGAAAACACCAGCCGCCCGCCCGCGCCGCTGATCGCCGAAAGATAGTCGCGTACCAGCCGCCGTCGCTCGGCGACGAAAGCGCGGATCCGGGCGAGAGGCCGTTTTTGCGGGATGTTGCCAGCCTGAGTCATGTGTCGAAACAGCATAGGCCGGAAAGTTTAACGCGCGGTTCTGGGCGCTTTCGTGGGCGGTCCTGCGTCGCCTCTACATTTTCGAGCGTCAATGGCAAATTGGCCGATCGGTACAAAGGTAGAGGTCGCGTTCAAACTGATCGGTGCCCAAGTGTCGCGGCTGAGCTGCAAGGCAACCGGGTCTTGGCACTCCACGGTTATCGAGAAATCAGGCGACTGGTCACCAGTCAGCTGGCCTTGAGAGCATTTCCGACGCTTTTCAAACTCTCGCTCCAGGGAACTTCAAGGGCAAATCGTGACCCATTTCAGCTGCTCTCGCCACGCTTCGTAAATAGCGGCCGACATATGCCCGCCTCTCCGATGAGTGGCTTTGAAAAGCTTCACCGTCGTCGCGGGACAGAAGCTTTATCCAGCCGCTCTGTCTTTCTGCCCTACCGACCCTGACGGGCGGCCACCTAGCGGCCCATTTAAACAGTTTAGCCGTTCTCGTTCTCAGAAGCCGGCTCTCGTTCGGGCTCCACGCAACCTTCTCGAGCGTGGCTCTCTAGCCTCTAATAAGCTTCACAAGCCGCTCTACTTCCCCCATATCCAAACCGGCTCCAGAGAGCTCACGGGTTTCGACGAGAACATCGCCACCGGATTTCTCCTCAATCGGCCTGATGCCCGCAGCAAGATACGCCGCACGCTTATTCTCCCATCGTTTGACGTATTGCGGGTCCGAAAGCATGCCGAGGTGCTCCCAATAGTAAGTGATACCAGTTTCATCATCCGCGATCGTAAAATCCGGCCAGCGCATCGTTCCTTCGAGAATGATCGGCTTCTCGTAGACGTAGGGCACGCCCATGCCATGCAGCTTCTCGGCAATCGCAAGCTCGGATTTGGATTGCACGAACTCTCCCCTGCTGGTCCGATGCACAAGATGACGATCAAGAAAGCGCGGCCCCGAACTCGTCGTCACCTGCACCGGACCAGGATCACTGAACAGATCCGTCATTCGCCGAGCGATCTCGGACGCAGACGGGTCTGAATAGCGCCGGAGAGCACCAAGCTCGTCTTCATGCAGAACCACGAGTTCTTCGCGATGCCGCGTGATGGCCGTGTAAAGCAGCTCGCGGGATAAAGGGCGGCAGTTGCGTGGCACGATGAGGAACGATCGTCCGAACTGGCTGCCCTGCGTCTTGTGCACCGTTAGCGCATAGGCAAGTTCAAGTTCTGGCGTTCCCTCTTCCCCAGAGAACTCGCTGGCATAATAGGTGAACTTGATCCCGGGCTGGCTCGCAAACTCCACCTCAAGATTCTTTGGACGAAACTTCATCTTGACCGTTTTGTAGCCGCCCACAACGATGCCGATGTCACCGTTCGCAACGTAAGGCCGCTCCTGCTGCGGGTAGGTGCGCCTGCGCCCATTGTTGCGGAGGTTGATGACCTTATCGCCCCAGATCACGCCCTGCGGACCGGCGGGCTTTGGATACTTTGCGCCTTTCGACTGCGCGCGTTCGCGCACCTTGCTCCGGAACCGCCGTTGCACGGCAAGGTTTACGGCGTCGACGCCGGATAGGCCCGCACGGACCGGTGACAAGATCTGCCAGTCATGCGACGAGGCCGCAGCGCCTCCCATCTTGTCGCCGGCGCGCCGAGGCCAGAACAGAATATTCCCCTCCCACTCACTGCCACCGATACTACGCTCGAAGCCCTTCTGGTCTGCTCCGTCGGTCAAACCCAGCCCACGCACCAACTCTCCGGCCAATGCCGGTTCCAGCTCGTTCGGCAATCCCCATCGCACAGTGCGAACATGGGAAAGCTTGCCGAGCTTTAGCGCATCCCAGACCTCATCCGCACCGGCGTCGAGCGGCTCGCCGCTGAACTGCCGGGCAAGAAGCACGTCACCGCGATCTTGACCACGTTGCCTCCCGATGACGGTCAACTCGGCATAGCCCGGCGCAACCTTCGGAAATATCGGCACACCTTCGTCGGGAGCCAAGTGCCGGCAGATGTCGACAAACGGACGTCCTGCGCCGATAGGTGGGAGCTGTCGCGGATCGCCGACTAGAATTAGGCGATCGACCCCCTCAATGGCATCAATGAGTGCGGCAAGCTGATCCTCGGTCAGCATCGAACATTCGTCGACGATGACCGAGCGGTATCCCTTCTCTCGCGGTGCATCCGGATTGCGAAAATACCGACCGCTTGCCCCGTCGTAGCGCTGCCGTTGCTGCAGAAACTGCGCAAGCGTCATGCCCTCACCAAGCCGTTCGGTGGCTTCTTCCAGACGCACGCGCGCCTTGCCGGTGGGTGCGAGGAGCAGCACTTGGCCGGCAGCAATCTCGGGTAGATCGCAGATCACTTTCAGAAGCGTCGTTTTGCCGGAGCCGGCCGGTCCCACAAGCGCGGTGAAGCGACCGGAAACAAGCTGTTCCAATGCAGCCGTCTTTTCCTGTCGTGCCAGTTCCTCTGTTGCCGCGTCGGGACCCTCGTCCATCTGCGGAAGTGCAGCATCGACCTTCAATCGCCATTTATAGGAAAGGGAGTGCTTCTTTCCGTCCGCGCTACGCCGTACCGACGCAGCTTCAGCGCATTTTCACCTTCAGATGTCTTCGCCGCTTCGAGCGTCTCAACCAGATAACTCGCGGCCATATCGAGAACGTCCTCATCGACCGCACAACGTGGATCGAGTGTCGCCTCCAGCGCCCGTCGCACGATCCAGCTGCGCGGCAAAAGCGTATGGCCTTCTGTCTGGACCGCACGTTCAAGCAGATCCGTCACCAGACCGCGGACACGGCGGCGATCGATGCCGTCGCTCATCCCGATGCCTGGTGCAAGCGGAGCAATCTCACGAACGGCACCTGGCGGAAAGATCCCGCGGTCGACTGTTCCGAACTTTATCGGATCTGCTGCGCCTTCGTCGCGCTCGAAAAGCAGATAGGGATTCTTCAGAATTTCGGCGTCAGACGTCTCTTGTGAAAAAGCACGCTGGCTAGGCTGATAGGCGCGCGTTGCCTGTTCTACGGACAGACTGCAACGCGCGACGAGGTCCAGAAGTTGCCGGCGGGGCCTTGCGAGACCTGTCCACTTCTGGCGATATGTCGAACCGAAGCCATAGGTTTCCGCCTGCGGGAAAGATTTGGGTGACGCAGCAAACGCGTCGATAAATGAAAAGGCATCGAACACCTCCCCATCGTTGCTGCCGACTCGTACGATCTCATGTGCGAGTAAGGTGCCGTGTTCGAGCCCGAACGCCGTCAAGGCGCTCCCGAGGCCCGGATGAATTCCCCGCGCAGTCCACAAACGGGCGATCTCGCGGTCGATCCACGCCAGGGCGCCGGAGACGTCAGTCTCGATAACCTGCGAACAAGCACGAATTGCCGCCGCGCAAGACAGCAGTGACGCAATGGCGCCGTCATGACCAAGATGTTCGGCTCCATAAGAGAACGATTCAAACTGGTCATCGGGCGCGAATGCGATGCATTTCTCAACGTCGATCCCGGTATCCGCCGCTGCCGCTGCCTGCACGTCGTAGTAAGGCATCAAAAAACCATCGGCACCGTCGGGACGAAGCGAATGGCGCACGCAGCGCTCCCATAGGACGCCCTGAAGCTGTCCCGGGCCGTCGTAGGCATATTCCGTGTGGTTTCCGACGCCCTTCACGCGCGCCGCACCGATGATCACGCGTCCAGCGTTCTCGGAAAGAGGCGTCTTCTTGGCATAGAAGAAGCAAAGCGATTCTTCCGGCTTCAATGCGCCGAAGAAGCTGTCCAGCATTATCAACTGATTGGTCTTGTCCTGTACCCAGCCCGTCTCAAAGGAGAGTTGTGGCTCGCGTTCGTGTTTATAGGCGAGGCGCAGCGCGTCCGCCTTGCCCTTGATGCCCGACTCTTCGTCGCCTTCGACATTCGATTTAAGCATCCAGCCGAACGGGATGCAGGCGGCCGAGAATGCTTCGATTCTAAGGATCGTCTCCCCAAAATGACCGTGGGTCTCTGGGCTTGAAACCTTGTACGGATGCTGCTTTCTCAGGATAAGGTCATGGTTGGCCATAAAGCTGACCCGCTCGTCGACACATGGCGGCCTTACGGATGATTGAAGATCCTCGAACATCTGTCCGGCATAGTCGTCCTGATCGGCACGTTTACCCGCAGCAATCCGGGTGAGCGCGAGGCATGCAGTGTTCGCAGACGGTGCAGTGCACACGCGACCGCTCCACCCACCGTCATGCCACGGTACACGTACTGTTGTGTGCTGCCATGGCAGTTTTCTGGATCCCGAAATCATTCTCTACCTCGGATCAGCTTGGCTTTGGCTTACCCTTTCGTATAACCGCAGCAGGCGCCGTTATGAAGTCTTCGTTTGTCGAAAGGTGATCTCCTGACGCGACAAAACGCGCAATCGACGTGAATATTTAAACTCGCAAACGTTCAGAACAAAAAAATGAGCATATACTTTGTGGATGGTAGAAAACGTCCGCCGATGGGCTCCCCGATTGCAACATGGCAGCTTGGCGTTGGGCGCGGAATTCGGACTGAGGGGTGGTAAAAACCAGTATCGATGACCTGCCAGACTCTAAGCCAGCCGAGCTCCACCGCGTGGTCGAGATCCTACACTGAGTTCATGGTGCCATGATCGGGGCCAAGGCGGTCGCGCAGGGCATATAGCTCAAGCATCGCGCTGTGGTGGCAGAGGTATGGCAATGGATCGCAAGCTGCATGCCATCGTCGACGAGGCCTTTCCGCATGGAGAATGATAGGAACATATACCTATGGTCGCTAAGGGTCCAAACACCTCCCGCCTGCAATTGACTACAAGCTCAGGTTTGATAGCGTGCGGACCGACTCAGTTGAGGGGAAGAACAGTGTCAGCAAAAGTTCGGATTAAGGCAGGGCTTGTTGAGTTTGAATACGAAGGCGAGACCGAGCTGTCGATCAGCGACATAAAGGATCTGTTTTCACACATCGAAACTCTGTTTACCGTGCCAATCTTAGCGTCGGGCGGCGCAATCGTTGCCGAAGATGGCACAGGTAACGAAGGCAGCGAAGTTCCGCCTCCGACAAAAGGCGCAAATAAACTGCATGTGAATAGCGTAGCAGCGAAACTAAACGCAAAAACCGCCACAGATGTGGCTATGGCTGCTGCAGCCTATTTACAACTGATGGCTGAAAAAGATACCTTTTCTCGGCAAGAGCTTTTGGCAACGATGAAGGGGGCCACCAAGTTCTATAACGCCAATATGGCAGGAAACTTGACAAAAACGCTAAAGGTGCTCGTTGGCACTAAATTCAATCAAGTTGGCACTGATCAATACTCGTTGACCTCGCCTGAACACGAGAAGTTGGAAGCCGCTTTTGCTTGATCAGACGGGCTTTAAAGAGTGGATCCATCGCGATCTAAACCGGCTAGATAAGCTGCTTCTGACCCTCGCCACGTTTGACCAGCCAATAGACTTGAATGGGATTCGCGGGCGTGCCGCTGAAGCTGGCTGGAGGTTCCCAAAAGCGTGGAACCTTTCCAGTATATTGGGTCGCAGCAACGGACTTGCAATCCGTGTTCCGCTAGGCTGGGAACTGACTGAATCGGGCAAAAGCTACTTGCGCAATCTCGGCCTGACGACGCTCAGTCCGTCCGCTGTGAAAGTTGCCTCTGATCTCCGCACCCACCTGGAGAGGATCCAGAATCCAACAACACGAGCGTTTGCTGAGGAAGCGATCAAATGCCACGAGGCTCAGCTTTATCGCTCCGCTGTTGTCATGTCTTGGATTGCTGCCGTTGACGTCCTGCATCGCGAGGTGGTCGCCCATCACCTTGCAGCCTTTAACGCAGAAGCCAAGAAGGTGAATTCTAAGTGGAAGGATGCGGTCAACGAAGACGGGATTGGCCTCATGAAGGAAGAGGATTTTCTGAACCGGATCGCGGGCATCAGCGTCATCGGCAAGAACCAAAAAGACGAGTTATTGAAAGGCTTGAAACTTCGGAACGGTTGTGGACATCCCAACAGCTTACAGGTGGGACCTAATATGGTAGCTAGTCACTTGGAGACACTCTTGCTCAATGTGTTTGAGAAGTTCGAAACCTAAACCTCCGACAGCACTCGGTTTAACGGCCCATTAACCATACCAGTGCCAAGTTTCAGACCAGGTGAGCCATCGCCAAAACGGACTGCCCAATTCTCCTACTTCTGCCTATTTGACGCCAAAAAAAGTTCCTACTTCGCGGAATTCTGGGCTTGCAAGTTTAGTATGGTTTAACGAATGGCTGACCGCGCGTCCAAGCCGCAAAGGGCAAGCTCCACGACAATGGTCGACAGGCAAAACCGTGAAGATTGGAAGCGCGAGCGCTCCTTGCTGGCGCTCGGCCAGGCGTTGCGCGGCGAAGAAGAACCATCGCTGGTTGCGATCGGGGACCGGGCAGACCCGTCATGGCGCGACGATGCCGCAACGCGCCATCGTCTCGCGCGCTTACGCCGCGAGGGGCGAGCGCATCCGGACCTCTCGGCAACCCCGGAGCCCACGGCGACCCCGGAACGCTGGGTGACTCCGGAGTTACCGGCAAACGATGAAACAAGCCGGTTTCAAGCCGAGGATGCATCGGCTTCGGCCGCGCGGATGCCACCTGAGAGTGACGAGCCCGTTGAAGCGGACCATGCGGAAGCCGCGTTCGAACCTCGATACGCCATGCCGCGGGAGGAGCCGGTTGCTGCCGCTGTTTCCGAGGACCGCCGCTCCGATGCCGACCCCCGATACGCCGCGTTCGAACCTCGATACGCCGCGTTCGAGCCTCGACACGCCGCGTTCGAGCCTCGATACGCCGCACCCGAACCCGGATATGCAGATGACGGGCGGCGGTCTTCCCGTCAGGATGACGACAGACAAGAATGGAAGCCGTTGATCGATCCGATGCAGGTCGTCCGCGGCATTGCCCGCTCGAAGCTGCTGATCGTCGCCATGACGATACTGGGCGCCACGCTTGGCGTCGCCATCGCGCTGTCGACGCCGAAGAAATACGAAGCCACCGCAGAGCTGATCGTCGACCCGCGCGACCTGAAGCTCACCGACCGCGACCTCACGCAATCCGTGGTTGCGTCCGACGCGACGCTGGCCATCGTCGAGAACCAGGTTCGCGTGCTCACCTCCGGCACCGTTCTCAACAAGGTCGTCGACAAGCTCAATCTCGTCAATGATCCGGAGTTCAACGGGCAAGGTTCCGATGGGCTGGGGATGATGACGGTCATCCGGTCGATCCTGTCGCGCAATGATGGGCCGGCTGCCGGTGAAGGTCGCCGCCGTGCGCTGGCCGTCGCCAATCTGGCCGAGAGCCTTGCGGTCGAGCGCGGCGGCAAGACCTTTGTCATCTCCGTCAGCGCCACCACGCAAAATGGCGAGAAGTCGGCGCTCATCGCCAACACCATGACGGATGTTTTTCTGCAGACCTTCGGTCAGATCCAGTCCGACACCGCTGGCCGCGCGACCAACGAGCTGACGGGCAGGCTCGACGAGCTGCGCAAGGGCGTCGAAGTCGCCGAGCGCAAGGTCGAGGATTTCAGGGCCGCGCACGACCTCGTCGACGCGCAAGGCCATTTGATCAGCGACGACGAGATGCTCAAGCTCAACCAGCAGCTGGCCATCGCCCGCGCGCGCACGCTGGAACTTAACGCCCGCGCGGCGTCGGCGCGCTCGATCGACGTGAATTCGGTTCTGAGCGGCACCTTGCCGGAGGAGATCAACTCCAACGCCATGAGCGAGTTGCGCTCGCAATATGCGACGCTCAAGCAGGAGGCCGACCGCGCCGCGATCCGGCTCGGCCCGCGCCATCCCGAGCTCCAGGCGCTCAATGCCCAGCTTGCCGGATCGCGCGAGCGTATCGCCGGGGAACTGCGCCGCATCGCCTCGTCGCTGCAGGTCGACTTGAGGCGCGCCGTGCAGCTCGAACAGGATCTGGCCTCCCGGCTGGCACAGTTGAAGGTCCGCAGCGGCGACGTCAACAGCGACCTGGTCACGCTGCGCGAACTGGAGCGCGAGGCCGCCGCCAAACGCTCCGTCTATGAGCAATATCTTCTCCGCGCCAAGGAGACCGGCGAGCAGAAGGACATCAACACCGCCAACATCAACGTGATCTCCAAGGCCTTCGCCCCGCTCGAGCCAAACGGACCGTCGCGCGCCATGACGGTGCTTGCCGGCCTGCTGGCGGGGCTTGCTTCCGGTGTCGGCCTCGGCGCCATGCGCGGCGCTTATGCGAGCCTGCGCGAAACCGCCGATTCGCGGCCGCGCCGCAGGGCAGAGGAGCGCCGGACACCCATTGAAGACAAAGCATACCAGCCGCCCGTTCCGCCCCAGGCCGGACCAGTGCCTCGTGCGCAGCAGCAGTATCCCCGAGCCTCGGACGAGGCAGATCAGGCTTCGAAAGCCGCTGAACAGCAAGCCTCCATCGAGGAAATCCGAGCCAGCTTGCGTGAATTCCGCGAAGCGGTTCGCGAACTCACCGAAAGCCGATCGCGGCGCTATTTCTGAGCGCCGAATAGAATAAAAGCCATCGGTTTCGAGTTAGCGGCATAAGACGGCGCTTTGACGGGATTGCCCGGTCGGATTTTCGTGAGAATGCCGCCCGAAGCAGAACGATGTCGAGGATGGTTGATGGCCGAGTTGATTGACGGAAAAAGCGTTGCCGAAGGCGTGGTGCGGCGCGTCAAGGCCCTGACGATCGAACTGATGGAAAAGGGCGCGCGCACGCCCGGTCTCGCCGTGGTCATCGTCGGCGAGGATCCGGCGAGCCAGGTTTACGTCGCCTCCAAATCCCGCACCGCCAAGGAATGCGGTTTTCATTCGGTCCAGCACACGCTGCCGGCCGAAATATCCGAACAGGAACTGCTTGCCATCATCGGCGAACTCAACGCCGATCCCGGCATCAACGGCATCCTGGTGCAGCTGCCGCTGCCTGGCCATATCGATGCGGGCAAGGTCATCCAGGCAATAGCGCCGCAAAAGGATGTCGACGGCTTCCACTTCATCAATGTCGGCAAGCTCGGCACCGGCGAACTGGAGACGGCGTTTGTGCCTTGCACGCCGGCCGGCTCGATGCTGCTCATCGAGCGTGTGCGCGGCAAGGATCTTTCCGGGCTCAATGCGGTGGTCGTCGGCCGCTCCAATATCGTCGGCAAACCGATGGCCAATCTTCTGCTTGCCGCCAACTGCACCGTCACTGTCGCGCACAGCCGCACGAAGGACCTGGCTGCACTGGCGCGCACCGCCGACATTCTCGTTGCCGCTGTCGGCAGACCTGAAATGGTCAGGGGTGACTGGGTCAAACCGGGCGCCACCATCATCGACGTCGGCATCAACCGCATCGCGGCGCCAGAAAAGGGCGAAGGCAAGACCCGTCTCGTCGGTGACGTCGCCTTTGCGGAAGCGTCCAGGACGGCCGGCGCCATCACGCCGGTGCCCGGCGGCGTCGGCCCGATGACCATTGCCATGCTGATGGCCAACACGCTAGCTTCCGCCTATCTCGCGGCCGGATTGAAACGGCCGTCTTTCTGAACCTGGAAAGCCCAAAGCTTTGCCGAACCTCACTGTTCCCCCAGAGCGGCCGGTCGCCAATGATCCCATTCACGGCGGCCGGCAGTTCGGGTTCCTGCTGGTCGACAAGTTTTCCATGTTCTCGCTGGCCGCCGCAATCGACACGTTCCGGTCGGCGAACCGGCTGCTCGGCCACGACTTCTATGGCTGGACGACGGTGTCGGCCGACGGCGATGCCGTCATGGCCTCCAACGGCCTGCCGCTCAAGATCGACTACGCTGTCGCCGATCTGCCGCCGATCGATATTCTTTTCGTCTCGGTCGGGCTGACGACCGAGTTTCCCGGCAAGAGCAAGGTGCTGGCGGCGCTGCGCAGTTGGGGCCGGCGCGGCAACGCGCTCGGCGCACTGTCGGTCGGCTCCTACCTGCTCGCCGAGGCAGGCCAGCTCGAAGGCTATCGCTGCACCATCCACTGGGAAAACCGCGCCGGCTTCGTCGAACGGTTTCCCGACATCAACTGCACCGGCAACGTCTTCGAGATCGATCGCAAGCGTTACACCTGCGCCGGCGGCACCACCTCGATCGACCTGATGCTGGAGATCGTGCGCGGCGATTTCGGCTCGAGCCTCGCCAACGGCGTCGCCAACCAGTTCCAGCACGAGCGGATCCGCTCCGCCGGCGACCGCCAGCGCGTCGGTCCTGAGCGCGACCTGACCGGCAAATCGGAAAAACTGCGGCGCATCGTCGAGCTGATGGCCGACCATCTCGACGAGCCGCTGTCGGCGGTGCAGCTCGCCAAGTCGGCGGGCCTGTCGGTGCGCCAGGTCGAGCGGCTGTTCCTTCGTCACCTCAGTGTGACGCCCGGCCGCTATTACATGCGGCTCAGGCTTGAGCGGGCGCGCGAATTGCTTCGTCAGACCAACATGCCGATCCTCGACGTGGCGATCGCCACCGGCTTCACCTCACACTCCTATTTTGCCCAGAGCTATCGGCTGCAGTTTGGCCGGCCGCCTTCCGAAGAGCGGCGCACGACATATTGAGGGTTTGGCGCAGTCAGCCCCGCCAACCCCTCACGTGCCCCGGCGCCCGGGCTTGTATCCTGACGCGACGTCAAATAGCTTCCCCCCGGCGGCACGGACTGGCGCGTGGACTGGCTGGCAGAAGCTGACTGGCTGCGACGAACTGGCGACCACTGACTGGGGGAGATTTCATGGCGGGACTTGCACGGAGCATCGTTGCGGCGGCGCTCCTGTTGTGTATGACGACGCTCGGCTTTGCCGCCGACCGTGTCGTCATCGTTCTCGACGCCTCCGGTTCGATGTGGGCGCAGATCGACGGCAAGCCGAAGCTCGAAATCGCCCGCGAATCGCTGCGAACGGTGCTGCAATCGGTCCCCGCCGACAAGGAAATCGGCTTCATGGCCTATGGCCATCGGGAGAAGGGCAGTTGCGAGGACATCGAGCTCATCGTGCCGCCGCAGGCCGGCTCGGCAGGTGCTGTTTCCACTGCCGCCGACAGCCTGAAATTCCTCGGCAAGACGCCGCTGACATCAGCCGTCAGGCAGGCGGCCGAGGCGCTGAAATACACCGAGGACAAGGCCACCGTCATCCTGATAACCGACGGGCTCGAGACCTGCAAAGGCGACCCCTGCGCGCTCGGCAAGGAACTGAGGGCCGCCGGTGTCGACTTTACCGTAAACGTCGTCGGCTTCGGCCTGACCGCGGACGAGGGCAAGCAGGTTGCTTGCCTCGCCGACAACACCGGTGGCAAATACATCCAGGCGTCGGATGAGAAGGCGCTGCAGGACGCGCTGGTCGAGACCATCGCCGCCGCACCTGCACCGGCGCCCGAACCAGCGCCAGCGCCGCAGCCGGTCGCCGCGCCGGAAAAACCGGAGTTCAACTTCATGCCCGCCGTGGTGCTCGCCGATGGCGGCGATCCCGTCACCGACGGCAATTCCTGGGAGATCTTCAAGGCAAAGTCCGACGGCACGCGCGGCGATTACGTCGCCACCGAATACGGAGCTTATAAAGGCAGTCTGGAGCCGGGCGATTACGCAGTCGTGGCGCGCCATGGCGAGGCCAGGACCGAACAGAAGATCACGGTCGAGGCGGGCCAGGTCTACAAACCCCTCTTCGTGCTCGATGCCGGCACGCTCATCATTCATCCGCGGCCAAGCGAGGGAGCGGATGTGGCCGATGGTGCGGCTGTCGTGATCGCCTTTCCGGGCGTTGAAATGCCTGCGACCTATTATGGCGACACCAAGGTGGTGTTGCCGGCCGGCGATCAGAAAGTCACGGTCAGGATCGGGCAGGGCGAGGTTACCGAAACCATCCCGCTCACTGCCGGCAAGGTCGTCGACAAGGATATCGTCGTTGGCGTCGGCCGTGTCGTTGCCAACGCCCACTACATTGCCGGCGGCGACAAGGCCGACGGCTCGGGCATTGGCTTCAAGGTGTTCAAGGCAAAAAAGAAGATCGACGGAACGAGGCAAGAGGTGGCTTATGCCTATGGCCCCGACAGCAAGTTCGATCTGCCGCCCGACGACTATGTGCTGACGGCGACGGTCGACCTTGCCGTCGTCGAGCAGCCGTTCAGCGTCAAGGCCGGTGAGCACCAGGATCTGAAGATCGCCATCAATGCCGGCGTGCTGGCGATCACCGCGCCAGGAGCTTCGAAAATCGAGATTTTCGATGCGAAGAAGGACGTCAACGGCAACCGCAAATCGCTCGGCTACGCCTATGACGAGAAATATCAGGCGGCGCTGCCGGCCGGCGACTATGCGGTCGTCTCTGAGAAGTCGGACAATAGCTCAAAGGAAGGCACAGTGACCATCAAGGCCGGCGAGCGTTCCGAACTGACGGTGCAGTAGGGACATTCGACGTCTAAAAAGGGGGGAGTCGCGAGCCCAGCCCCTGACCCAAATGTGGACCCCAAGTATCTTGCAGCGCAATATTCGCCTGCGGCGCGGACGTTTCGCGCGGTTTAGCTTGCGGTAAATTTTTCGCAAAAGCGTTCTGTTCGCAGGATCGTCGCAGAACATCCGGTTTGCGACGTCGCAAATATCAGTCGCGAAACCGATTCAAGACTCGGGAATTTTGCGACAAGAACCGGGTATCGACCCCCGCAAGAAAAAATTTTCGAGCATGTGTCGGGGCGCTTGGCTGTCGGTCGTCTTGTATACCTGACGCGACGGGGGGATTTTGCAGCATGGCGAAAATCGTATTCGGAATGAACCAGTCCCTCGACGGTTATGTCGACCACGAGGAATTGCCTGCGCCAAGTCCCGCGCTCTTTCGTCACTGGATAGAGCACGTGCGCGACCTGACCGGCAGTGTGTACGGTCGCCGCATGTACGAGGCCATGCGCTATTGGGACGAAGACCGTCCTGAGTGGAGTGCGGAGCAGCACGAGTTCGCGGCGGCGTGGCGGCGCCAGCCGAAATGGGTTGTATCGCGCTCGTTGAAGTCGGTCGGTCCCAATGCCACGCTTATCGCGGATGACGTCGAGGTAGTGATACGCAGGCTAAAGGCCAAGCTAACAGGAGAGATTTCCGCTTCCGGACCAGAGTTGGCGCAAAGCCTGACCGAAATGGGTCTGATCGACGAATACCGCCTCTACCTTCACCCCGTGGCGCTTGGTCGCGGCAAGCCCTTCTTCGCCGGCTCTCGGCCACCGCTCCGCCTTGTGGCCAGCGAGCGAATCGGCGGGGAAGTCATCAGGTTGACCTACGTTCCTGCCTGACTACAGACCAGCCGATGAGAAGGCGATGCATCGAAATCCCCCTTTCGGTTCAGCATACGTTGCGGAAAGGATTCGGAAGAACGACGGCTGCGGGTGGGGAGATCGCCATTCGGCGGGGATCGGCCGAACGGCTTAGGAGCGCCATTTGCCGATCCTCATTGCGTTTCTCCAAACCTGCCGTTCGCGCTACATCCTGATACGACCTTAAGCGGAAGCTCGTTCGCCCCCGGCCGAATTCACGCCCATGACCCGAAGCTGCCTTCCGTCAATGCGGATTTTTTCAGAATCTCCCGTTCGGGTTGGCCGAGGCCTCAGGCAGGATTCGAAGTGTCGCGGTCAAACGGGCGCCATTCAGACATTCCGTACCATCATTGTTCACGGGGCCTGGTATCCTGCAGCGTTTGCGAACTCTGCCACAGCCAGATTGCGAGCAAGCCTGAACGCCCGCGGACCTGTGCTTCCACAGGTCCTCTTAGAGCACCAGATTTGAACAACTCGCAGTCGCGGCCGGCGACTTGCAGCATTTCGTCGGTCACTGCGACTTCGGCATTTTGGCCGGCCGCGATCTCCATCAAGCGACTGGCGACGTTAACCGTATCACCCGTAGTCGCGATGTGCTGACGGCCTTTGCCACCGAGTCTCGACGCAACGATTGTACCGTAATGCGCTCCGATCTTGAAGCCGAGCCTGGATGCAGTTGATGCGGGCAACGAGACGAGCCAGTTGTTGGTACGGCTGGCGAGCGCTGCGCAGCAGCGGGCAGCATTGAAGGCATCATCTGTCGCTGCTTCCGGTAGACCGAACAGGATCATAGCTCCGTCACCCATGAAATTCGTGACAACGCCACCGCAGCTTGTCACCTCTTCGTCCACCAACGCATGGAACGTGTTCAAAAGTTCGCGTGTGGCGTTCGGCCCCAATGTTTCGCTCAGTCCGGTGAAACCGGACAGGTCAATGAATATGATGGCCGCGTCCCTCCGGAGAGGTTCCAGGAGAAAGTCGCCATGCTTCGCGAGCCACGCCTCAAAGCCCGGGGCCTGAACTCGTTGAAGCAATTCGCTCTGCGTGGCGAAATACTGGGCCTGGTTCCGGCCCAACCAAAGCTGCGCGGCCCCGAACAAAATAGCCGGTGGAACGGCGGCGGCCATCGGCAACGCCGCGCTCAGCCAGATATGGTGTGAGAATGCGGTCATATTGACCACGAACCAGATCACAACCACGCCGACGATCGCTGCAAGGCCGATGGCGTTGCGACGCCATGCCAACAGCCCCACAAGAACCACCGGCAGCACCACTGCAAAGCCGGCATCTGCAAGGCGAACGTACTGATCTCGCACTATGCCGTCGCCGGTCATCAGATGGGCAATGGCCGTCGACATGACCTCGACGCCTGGGAGCACGGGATCAAACGGTGTCGGGAAAACATCGCCGGCGCCGGTTGCAGTTGCTCCGATCACAACAATTCGATCCCGAATAATGCCGCCATCGACTTGGCCGCCCAGCACCGTCGTGGCGCTGATCGTGCGGATCGTGCCGCGGGGGCCATAGAATGTCAGAGGGAGTATGTGACCAATGTCCGTCCGAATCCGCTGTCCGCCCAGAGATAGATAGTCGGGCGCTATTCCTGGATCCTCTCCCACCGCCATGGCGGCAACGCGCAGGGAGAAAGACGCTTCCGTCCGATCTCCGGCCCGAAACAGCAACGGGACGAACCGAGGCGTTCCCGTCCAGTCGGTAACCACGTTCACGACGCCGACAGCGGCGATATCCGAGAACGCTTTCAGGGGCCACAAAAACTGCTTGGCATTCGGCACTCGGGCGAGAGGGCTATCGCCCTCGACTGCAAGCGATTGTTTACCTCCCGAGTAGACCGCTGCAGCAGCGATTACGCTTGAAGTCCCACGCAGCGAACGCGCGAGCGCCTCATCATCATCTTTTGTCCCGGGATCGACCAGCAGCAGGTCGATCGCAATGGCTTTCGGTCCAAAGCGAGCTATCGTATCGACAATCCGGGCAAGCGTGGCGCGGCTGAGGGGATAGCGGCCGTCGTTTCGGACCGCTTCGTCGTCTATTGCGATAATGGTAATCAGCTCCGGCGGCTTTGCCGTTCCCCGAACAAGCGTTCGAAGATCCGTCATCGTTGCTTCGACGCGATCGAGGCCCCACATGTTGCCGCGCCAGTGCGCAAAGCCAAGCCCGGCCCCCCAAAGACCCGCCAGGACGAGCGCGATCAGCGTCTGAAGCGCTCGCCCGCTCATTTAGCTTACTGACCGAAACGCGCCATCAATGCCGAAACACGTGCGGCGGGCCAGCGCTTGACCGTCAGTGTGCCTGTTCCGGCTTCCACATCGACGCCTTCACCCGGCCCGAGGACTACGCCAGCATTGGACGCCGGCCTTTGCACGGCGACGCGACCTTTGACGACGAAGACAGAAGTCTTGCCTCGGGCAACGTCAACTGCCCATTTTGTACCTCGCACCGCGGCGATCGCCTGCGGGGTGACGACAGCGAAGCCACCCCGGACCCTGCCGGCTGGAGCATCGAGCAACAGCGCCTTGCGCCGTAATCTGACCGCATCGGCACTGCCATTTCGATCACGGTCCACCAGTGCAAAACGAGCGCCATCTTCCGCAATGATGGTAAGGCCTTGCCGGCATCTCAGAATTTGTCGGGACGTCCCTGCTACCAGTCTGAACGTACAGCCGGCGTTATTCGACTGCACTGAAGCGGTATCCACCCAGAAGACACAGGCAAGCATGCAGGCCATCAGGCTCTGGAGATATCGGCCACTTGCGCTCATGAACGTCTCCTTGCTTTTGCGAGAATCTGCGGCAAGAAAATCTATGCATTGTCTTCTGCGGTCAGCTTGGCAGTATACTCATGCGTACGAACCGGCACTTGCAGCCGAGTTGCCCTAGAGGTAGCACGGTGCCGACCAGCGATCTTAGCACGATAGCTTGCTCCAACACCAAATAAGGCGACATCAAGCCGTTAGAGGCGGCCGCGCTGCGAATGTCGCGAACGTCACGCGGCGACGCTGCTGTTCGGCTCATCTGCCAGGACGGGCAGGTCGCGCCATTTCGCGACATTCTGACCGCTTCTCCAAAGCTGATCTTCGAGCAGCGGCAGCAGTCGACCTTCGCGATCGTCAGTCAAACTTCCGGGCTCCGCATTAACTGAAGAGTGCCACGATTCCATAACAGCAAGCAGCAATCAGCGCCGTAGAGGGCATGGTGATGACCCAGGCGATCACGATCGAGCCGGCTATGTCCGAGCGGAGGCAGAGGTGCGCCGTGCCGCTCCGACGCCGACGATCACGCCGGTGATGGTGTGCGTGGTGGAGACCGGGATGCCGAGCCAGGTCGCGCCGAACAGCGTGATCGCGCCGCCGGTCTCGGCGCAGAAACCCTGCATCGGATTGAGCCGAAGCCGGTGAGCGGCGACAGCACGATGGCCGCGACCGTCTTCAAGAGCCCTACCAGACGATGGCGACGCTTCCCGCCTTGGAGACAGCCCCGCCGCCCTTTCACTGCAGCGCGAATTCCGCCACGTTGTTTGCGAATGCGCTGGCACCGTGGTCGGCACGGCCGACCATTTGCCGCAACCCGGCGAAAAGCTCGCGGCCAAAACCGAATTCATTGCCGACAAGATCGCTGTCCGCTGCCCGGCGCAGCGCGAAATCGCCTGCCGGCACCAAGACTTCCAGCGTACCGGCGTCGGCGTCGAGCCTGATGATGTCGCCGTCATGGATCCTGGCGATCGGCCCGTCCTCGACCGCCTCCGGCGTCACATGGATCGCCGCCGGCACCTTGCCGCTCGCGCCCGACATGCGCCCGTCGGTGACCAGCGCCACATGCTGGCCGCGATCCTGCAGGACGCCGAGCACGGTGGTCAGCTTGTGCAACTCCGGCATGCCGTTGGCTTTCGGGCCCTGGAAGCGGATGACGGCGATGAAATCGCCGGTCAATGTGCCGGCCTTGAACGCCTCGTTGAGCCCTTGCTGGCTGTCGAAAACCTTGGCCGGCGCCTCGATGATGCGCCGTTCCGGTTTCACGGCGGAAGTCTTGATGACGGCGTGGCCGAGATTGCCTGACAGCATTTTCAGCCCGCCGGTCGGCTGGAACGCCTTCTTGAACGGCGCCAGCACCTTCTCGTCGCCGCTTTCGCGGGGCGAGGCCTCGCGCACCACGCCGCCATCGGCGCCGAGCTTGGCCTCGACCGCATAAGGCCGCAGCCCTTCGCCCCAAACCGTCTGGACGTCCTCGTGCAATATTCCCTCGTCGAGCAGTTCGCGGATCAGGAAGCCGAGCCCGCCGGCTGCGTGGAAATGGTTCACGTCGGCAAGGCCGTTCGGATAAATCCGCGCCAGCAGCGGCACGGCTTCCGAAAGATCGGAAATATCCTGCCAGCTAATGGCGATGCCGGCCGCGGCGGCCATGGCGATCAGGTGGATGGTGTGATTGGTCGATCCGCCGGTGGCGTGCAGGCCGACGATGCCGTTGACGAACGAGCGCTCGTCGATCATCCGGCCGACCGGCGTGTAGGCGTTGCCGAGCGCGGTGATCGCCAGCGCCCGCTTCGTCGCCTCCCGGGTCAGCGCGTCGCGCAACGGCGTGCCGGGGTTGACGAAGGAGGCGCCCGGCGTGTGCAGGCCCATGATCTCCATCAGCATCTGGTTGGAGTTCGCCGTGCCGTAGAAGGTGCAGGTTCCCGGTCCGTGATAGGATTTGGATTCGGCCTCGAGCAGCTCGGCCCTTCCCGCCTTGCCTTCGGCATAGAGCTGGCGGACCTTGGCCTTCTCGTCATTGGGCAGGCCCGTCGTCATCGGCCCGGCCGGGATGAACACCGCCGGCAGATGGCCGAAGGTCAGCGCCGCGATCACCAGCCCCGGCACGATCTTGTCGCAGACGCCGAGATGGACGGCGGCGTCGAACATGTTGTGCGACAGGCCGATCGCCGCCGCCATGGCGATCACGTCGCGCGAGAACAGCGACAGCTCCATGCCGGGCTGGCCCTGGGTGACGCCGTCGCACATTGCCGGCACGCCGCCGGCGACCTGGGCAATGCCGCCGGCCTCGCGCGCCGCGTCCTTGATCAGTGCTGGAAATGTCTCGAAAGGCTGATGCGCCGACAGCATGTCGTTATAGGAGGTGATGATGCCGAGGTTCGGCACGCGGTCGCCGCCAAGTGCCAGCTTTTCCGAAGGGCTGCACACGGCAAAGCCGTGGGCGAGGTTGCCGCAGGACAGCACGGCCCGGTTGGCGGTGCGGCTCGATGCCTCGGCGATGCGGCCGAGATAGGCCTCGCGCCCCGGTCTGGAGCGTTGGCGGATGCGCTCGGTGATGGCTTCGATGTCGCGTCTCGCGGTCATGGCGTCGGTCCTTTCAGGCGAGGTCCCGCAAACACGGCCGTGCGGGACCCCTTGGCAAGTTGAAATCAGGGTGCCCAGAAAACCTGTACGGGTTTCTCGGCTGCGTCGAGCACGGCGCGAATGGGCTTTCGCGTTTCCGATGCCATCGCGCTTTCGAATGCCGTGCGCTTGTCCTCGCCCTCGATGTGCAGCGCGACGAAGCCGGCCCTGACGATCCGCGCCAGCGACAGCGTCAGCCGCGGCTCGCCGGCGCTTGTCGCGTGAACCGGGAGCACGACCCTTTCCGAGGACGGGTCGAGCAGTGTTTCCAGATTGTCGGCGTCAGGAAAAAACGACGCGGTATGGCCATCGGTTCCCATGCCAAGCACGACCACATCGAGCGGCCAGGGCAGCGACCGCAACATCCTGCTATCGGCCTCCGACGTGTTGCCGACGCTTTCTGCCTCTTGGTAGAGCGGCACGAAACGTGCGGCTGCGGCGGCGTGTTGCAGAAGATTGGCGGCGACCAGCCCGGCGTTGGAGCGCGGCGAGGAGACCGGCACGCAACGCTCGTCGACCAGCGTCACCGTGACCTTGTTCCAGGCGATCGGGATGCTCGAAAGCGATGCGAAAAATTTCGCCGGCGTCGTGCCGCCGGAAACGGCGAGCAATGCCGTGCCGCGCTCATCGATCGCAGCGGTCAGGCGGCCTGCGACGTGGCCGGCAAGTGCAGCCGCCAGGTCCTGGCGTTCGGCAAATGCGTGCCAGTTGTAGGCGTCGCTGTTCAATTGCTCTCGTGCCATGTCCGCCCGTCGCGTTCGATCAGCGCAATCGAGGCGGAGGGGCCCCATGTGCCGGCGGTATAGCCCTGCGCCTCCTGCCTGGCGCCTTCCCATGCGTCCTGGATCGGGTCGATCCATTTCCACGCCGCCTCGACCTCGTCGCGGCGCATGAACAGCGTCTGGTTGCCACGGATGACGTCCATGATCAGTCTTTCATAGGCGTCGGGGGCGCGGCCATCGAAGGATTGCGCGAAGCTCATATCGAGCGGGATCTGGCGCAGCCGCATGCCGCCAGGCCCCGGATCCTTGATCATGATGAACTGCTTGACGCCTTCGTCGGGCTGCAGCCTGATGACCAATTGGTTGGCCGAGATCGGCCCGGCGCTGTCGCCGAAGATCGAATGGGGGATCGGCTTGAATTCGATGACGATCTCGGAAACGCGTGTCGCCAGCCGCTTGCCCGTCCTGAGGTAGAACGGCACGCCAGCCCAGCGCCAGTTGCCGATTTCGGCCTTGAGCGCAACGAAGGTCTCGGTGTTGCTGTTCTTGCCGAGCTCCTCGACATAGCCTTTGACCGGCCCGCCGGCCGAGGCTCCGGCACGGTACTGTCCGCGTACCGTGTGCTTGGGCGCTTCATTGCCGTTGATGCGTTTCAGCGCGCGCAGAACCTTCAGCTTTTCGTCGCGCACGGCGTCGGCGTCCATCGACGACGGCGCCTCCATGGCGACGAGGCAGAGAAGCTGCAGCATGTGGTTCTGCACCATGTCGCGCAACGCGCCCGCCTTGTCGTAATAGGTGACGCGGTCTTCGAGGCCGACGGTCTCGGCCACGGTGATCTGCACATGATCGACATTGGCGGAATTCCACAGCGGCTCGTAGAGCGCATTGGCAAAGCGCAGCGCCATCAGGTTCTGCACCGTTTCCTTGCCGAGATAGTGATCGATGCGGAAAATCTGGCTTTCATGGAAATCGTCGCCGACCACATCGTTGAGTTCTCGCGCGGAGGCGAGATCGCGCCCGATCGGCTTCTCCAGCACGATGCGCGAGTTCGGCGTGATCAGCCCGTTCTCTTTCAGCTTGTGAGAGATGTCGCCGAACAGCGCCGGCGCAACCGCCAGGTAGAAGGCGCGGATGCATTCGCTGTCGCCGATCGCCGTCTTCAATTTGTCGAAGCCAGCGCCGGTCGTCGCGTCAGCCGAGACGTAGGAAAGCCGGGCAAGGAACGTCTCCAGCTCCGCGGCGTCGATATCGGCCGGTTTCACATGGTCGGAAATCGCCTGCCTGGCGAAAGCCTGGAATTCCTCGTCGGTCATTTTCGAGCGCGACGTGCCGATGATGCGCGTCGGTTCGGAAAATTGATGGCCGCGCTGGCGATGATAGAGTGACGGCAAAAGCTTGCGTTCCGACAGATCGCCGGTGCCGCCGAAGATGATGAAGTCGAAAGGGTCGACGGGAATGATCTGGCTGGTCATGGTCTGTTCGCTCTGACGCCGCTCGCTGTGGTGCGGTGGATATAATCTAATCGATTTAGATTTTCCAGTGACACGGCGTCACATCCCAGGGCCAATCGGGTGTTTGCCGATTGTCTTGAGGTGTGCCCTTGACACTGGCGCAACCCGGACGCTTGTCGGCGAGGTGGTTCCGGGAGCCTTCGCGGATGCAGCATAGAGCGGGATCGAGGCGAAAGCCAAAGGAGAAATCGAGAGTATATTGATCTTTCGGCGGCCATTGCCGAAGGCTGCCGGAGCGGGGAGTCTTCAATCATGAGTGAGAAAGTCATGCGCTTGGAAAACAAAGTTGCCATCATCACCGGTGCCGCGTCAGGCTTCGGCGAGGGCATGGCCAAGCGTTTTGCCGAGGAGGGCGCCAAGGTTGTTGTCGCCGACCTCAACGCCAAGGGCGCCGAACGCGTCGCCAACGAGATCGGCCGGGCGGCGATCTGGACCCAGACGGACGTCTCGACCCGTTCCGAGTTCGACGAGATGGTCTATGCCGCAAAGAGTGCCTTTGGCCGCATCGACATCATGGTCAACAATGCCGGCTACACCCATCGCAACGGCGATTTGCTCGAGGTCGACGAGATGACCTTCGATCTGATCACGGCCGTCAACATGAAAGCGATCTACCACGCCGCCCTGGCGGTCGTGCCGGTGATGGATAGGCAAGGCGGCGGCGTCATCCTGACCACGGCCTCGACCGCCGGCATCAGGCCGCGACCCGGCCTCACCTGGTACAATGCGTCGAAGGGCTGGGCGATCACCGCGACCAAATCCATGGCGGTGGAACTCGCGCCGAAGAACATCCGCGTCAACTGCCTGTGCCCGGTTGCCGGCGAGACCGGCATGCTCGAAAAATTCATGGGCGCCGACACACCCGAAATCCGCGAGAAATTCCGCGCATCGATCCCGCTTGGCCGGCTTTCGACGCCGCTCGACATAGCCAACGCGGCGCTCTGGCTGGCTTCGGACGAGGCGGCCTTCGTCACTGGCGTGGCGCTGGAGGTCGACGGCGGACGGTGCATCTGAGCCGTTCGGCCCTCGCACCCGGGCGGCTGATTGGCAGCAGCCAAAATGAGCCGTGGGCAACGTCACGTCAAAGAATGGCCCGACCAATCCTAAAACGCGTCGCCTTTGAATGGGCTCATGCGACGCGCTTTGGATTCTTGTTTTTTATGATGTCGTTTTTCGCAAAACCGCTGCGCACCCTCGGTTCAAGCCCGAGGCAGGCTTTGCGCGACATGCATCAGGCGCCGGTCTTGACGAAGCTCTTGTAGATCCAGCCGCGTTTGCCGTTGTAGACGATCTGGCACCATTTCTTGCAGCCCATCACCTGAACCGAGGTCTTGGCGGGAATGGTGACGATGGCGGCCGCACTGTTCTTCGGACCGGTGCGCATGGTGACGCCCCTGAGGATACGTCCTGCCGCGCTCGCTGGCTTGGCCTCGACTTTGGCCTGGGCGCCATCCTTCTGTGTCGCGGCCGGCAGCGGCTTCGGGGTCGAGATGGCGGCGGTTGGCGCACCGTCCGTCGCCGCCTTGGCGGGAGCGGCGACTTTGGCAATCAATGCTGCCACTTTGGTTTTCGCTGCCGGATCGGCGAATGCCGCCGCGGTGGACGGCTTGTCTGCTTTTTCAGCCTGGCCCGCCGTCTGGCCGCCCCCCGTCTGGCCGGATGTGGTCTTCGGTCCCGATCCTGTCCAGCGGGGATCATTGGGCGCCAGCGCCACTATCTCGGCCTTCGCTGCAACCACCGCCGACGAAATCGCATCGGTCTTGCTCGCAGCCTGCTGCGCCGCTTCTATCCTCGCGGCCGCGGCCGCGGCTGGCACGATCCTTGTCGTTTTCACCGGAATGCTGGAAACGATCTGCTCGGGACTGGCGACCGCTTGTCTCTCGGTGGCCGGCAATGCCAGCCATAGCGCCATCGCTGCCACGCCAAGCAGCGCTGCTGTTCCAAACGCGGCGATGACCAGATGCAGGTTCGACCGGATTTGCCGCCAGAACCTGGGCTGCATGTCGTAGCCAAACTGCATCGCAAAGCGCCGTCGTTTCGGCGCGCCGAAACTGAAGGGCTCTCTCACTCTTACAACCTCCATTTGCGGGCCAACGTTCTTACGACCTGTGCCGGGAAACCGGCATCTGGTCGGCATCGGTCCCAATCCAACGCGGGCAGGCCCGCAAAATCCCCCTTCGACTGCCCAGAACCGGCATCCTTTGCCGGCGATTGTGGCATCACTGCGCCCTTGCGGTGCGGATTCTGCACCTTTACGATCGATTCTGCAACTTGCAAGGGATTTTGCAACCTGCGGTTATATACGGTCCCTCAAGGCATACCAATTGAGCGCAAAAAACAGCAGAGGCGCGCGCAAGCGCCGGCCCCCGGGAAAGGCCGGGATGTTCAGGTCCTCGATCAGCCTCAGCCGGTCCCGGTTGCCGGCGACGGTTTCGGCATAGAGCTTGCCGAAAAAGTTCGACAGCATGACGCCGTGGCCGGAATAGCCGCCGACCGAGATCACATTGGGCATCACCTCGCGCACGAACGGTTTTCGCGGCATCGTGATGCCGACATAGCCGCCCCAGCCATGAGTGATCTCGACATCCCTGAGGTCAGGGTAAAGCTCGGCGATCTGCCGGCGGATGTGGACATGGATGTCTTTCGGATCGTTGACGGCGTAGATCTCGCGCCCGCCGAACAGCAGCCGCCCATCCGTCGATTTGCGGAAGTAGCGCACGACGAAGCGGGAATCGTCGACCGCCTCACCGCCCGGCAACACGTTTGAATCCGCAAGCGGCACCGTCGCGCCGATGAAGGAGCCGATCGGCATGATATGCGCGGCGCTGATCGGCTCGAGCGTGCCGCCATGGGCGTTGACGCCGATCAGACATTTCTCGGCTGATATCGTGCCTTTCGGCGTCGTGACCCTGACCTTGCCGCCAACGGACGTGATGGCGGTCGCCGGCGTCTGCTCGAACAGCTGCGCGCCCGCCTGCGCCGCCACTTTTGCCGTGCCGATCACCAGCTTCAGCGGATGGATGTGCCCGGTGCCGGTGTCGCGGGTGCCGCCGAAATAGCGCGCCGAGCCCAACCGCTCCGCCGTCTCCCTGGCGTCCATGAAGCTGATGTGCGGATAGCCGAAGCGGTTCGCCATGATCTCGGCATGCGCCTTGTAGTCGTCGACATAGCGCTGCTTGTGCGCCACCGACATCTGGCCTTGCATGTAGTCGATCTCGATCTTGTTGACGGCGGCGAATTCGAGGAGATGCGCCTTGGCCTCTTCGGCGAGGTCGAACAGCGCCTTGGCCCGGGAAAAGCCGTATTCCGCTTCGAGCTCCTCGGCCCAGGCGCGCTGACCGGTGCCGAGCTGGCCGCCATTGCGGCCCGATGCGCCGTCGCCGAAACGATGCGCGTCGATCAGCACGACATTGCTGCCGGCCCTGGCGAGGTGCACCGCCGCCGACAGGCCGGTAAAACCGCCGCCAACGACGACGACGTCGCACCTCAGGTCACCGTCGAGCGCCTTGTATTCGGGCCGTGGACCGGCGGTGTCCTCATACCAGGACCGGCCGGGGGAGATTGAGGATTGGTAGGGCATGATGCTCGAGTAGGGGAGTAGGGGAGTAGGGCAGTAGGGCAGTAGGGCAGTAGGGCAGTAGGGCAGTAAGGAGATGTTAGTCGGCTGAAAGTTTGCGGATTAGGAGCCGAAGAAGCTTTCCCACACTTTCGGTGCTCGCCAATAATGAAGCCGCTGTCCCGTTCGGCGCGATGCCGGTACGCTCAGCGATCAGAAGCTGCGTTTCCAGCTCCTTCAGTGACCCTTGAGCGATACGGAGAAATTGCTGATAGGAACCCCGTACCTCTCTGCCATAGCCTTCCGCTATGTTCGCCGGCACCGAGCTTGCGGCGCGCCGCACTTGGCTGGTCAGTCCATAAAGTTCCTCCTTCGGCCAGGATTTCGTCGCGCCGTAAACCGCCACCGCAAGGTCCATTGCCTGCTGCCAAACAATTAAATCCTTGTAGGAACCCGTTTTCTCAGTCATTCGCCCTACTCCCCTACTCCCCTACTCCCCTACTCCCCTACTCCCCTCCCTAAACATTCAACAACAAATACTCCCGCTCCCACGGGCTGATCACTTCCATGAAGGTCTCGAATTCCGCCCGCTTGATCGCCGCATAGGTGGCGGCGAACGACTTGCCGAGCAGCGCGCAGAGTTCCTCGTCGGCTTCGAACAGGTCGACGGCCTCGAGCAGGCTGCGCGGCAGGTCGATCTCGGCCGCGTTGGCGGTGGTGAGAACCGGCGGTTCGGCCTTGATCTTGTTGGTCATGCCGATCAGCCCGCAGGCGAGCGATGCGGCCATCGCCAGATAGGGATTGGCGTCGGAGGAGGGGATGCGGTTCTCGACGCGTCTGGCTGCCGGGTCGGAGCGCGGGACGCGGAAGGCGGTGGTGCGGTTGTCGTAGCCCCATTTGTTGTTGACCGGCGCCGAGGCCGACTGCGTCAGCCGGCGATAGGAATTGACGTAGGGCGCAAACATCACCAGCGCGTTCGGCACATGTTTCTGCATGCCGCCGAGGAAATGGAAGAAGGCTTCGGTTTCCGAGCCGTCCTCGGCAGAAAAGACGTTCCTGCCGGTCTTCTTGTCGATGATCGATTGGTGGATATGCATGGCCGACCCGGGCTGCCCCTGGATCGGCTTGGCCATGAAGGTGGCATAGATCTCATGCTTCAGCGCCGCCTCGCGGATGGTGCGCTTGAACATGAACACCTGGTCGGCCAGTTCGATCGGATCGCCGTGGCGCAGATTGATCTCGAGCTGGCCGGCGCCTTCCTCGTGGATCAGCGTGTCGATTTCCAGGCCCTGGCTTTCGGAGAAATGGTAGATGTCGTCGATCAGTTCGTCGAACTCGTTGACGCCGGCAATCGAATATCCGGCGCCACCGCCGATCGCCCGTCCCGAACGCCCGACCGGCGGGGTCAGCGGGTAGTCCGGATCGGGATTCTTGCGCACCAGGTAGAACTCGATCTCGGGCGCCACCACCGGCTTCAGCCCGCGCTTGTCGTAAGCGGCAAGCACACGCTTCAGCACGTTGCGCGGCGTGAACTCGACCGAGCGGCCGTCCTGGTGGACGAGGTCGCAGATGACCGCCGCCGTCGGGTCCTCTTCCCACGGCACCACGGTCAGCGTCGAAAGGTCCGGCATCAGCTTGAGGTCGCCGTCGTCTTCCGGATAGTTGAAGCCGTTGCCGTTCTCGGGGTAGCCGCCGGAGATCGTCGTCATGAACACCGCCGAAGGCAGCGCCAGCGAGGTGTTGGAGGTGAATTTCTTCGACGGCATCATCTTGCCGCGCGCAACACCGGCCTGGTCGGGGGTAATGCATTCGATATCCTCGATGCCGCGCCACGCCAGCCAGGCGCCGACTTCCTTCCAGTTTTTCACACCACGTTGATTTTTCACGAAGGCAGGCGTGCGGATACGTCCTCCGCGGCTCGACGGACGGACTTCCTTTTTTGCAGGCGGCATCATTCACCAGATTGGGTTGCGGATTTGGGAGTATAGCCGGGGCCGGTGATGGAAGGGAAGGGGAGCCGGCCCTGCCTTCGCCCGCCAGTTGAAAATTGCTCCAAGCAGCTTAGGTTCGACGCAAGTCCAATGACCTCGCTTGAAGACGTCGCATGCGGAAAAATCATGAATTGACCACGATCGGCTTCGATGCCGATGACACGCTCTGGCAGAACGAGCAGTTCTTCCGCATCACCGAAAAGCGCTTTGCCGCGCTGCTCGCCGATCATGCCGAGGAGGAGCACATCTCGGCAAGATTGCTGGAGGCCGAGAAGCGCAACCTCGCCGTCTATGGCTTCGGCATCAAGGGGTTTACCCTGTCGATGATCGAAACGGCGATCGAGATTACCGAGGGCCGCGCGCCGGCCTCGGTCATCGCCGAAATTCTCGCCGCGGGCCGCGAGATGCTTGGCCATCCGATCGAGGCGCTGCCTCATGCGCGCGAAACCGTCGAAAAACTGGCGGACGCCTATCGCCTGGTGCTGATCACCAAGGGCGACCTTTTCGACCAGGAACGCAAGCTGGCGCAATCGGGCCTCGGTGACCTGTTCGATGCCGTCGAGATCGTCAGCGACAAGAGCCCCGCTACTTATATCAGCATCTTCAGCCGCCACGGCGATGGCGCCGAAAAAAGCATGATGGTCGGCAATTCGCTCAAGTCGGACGTGGTGCCGGCCATCGAGGCCGGCAGTTGGGGCATCCACGTGCCGCATGAACTGACCTGGGCGCTGGAACATGTCGAGCCGCCGGTCACCGCGCCTCGCTTCCGCCAGATAGCCGATCTCTCGGAATTGCCCCGGCTGGTCGAAAGCATCGGGAAAGCCGGCTGATCGCGTGTCTCCGCGTCGAACCGGACGCGCGCGGCAGGCGTATCGATGCCGGGCAGTGCGCGTCGCAATCCTTGTTGTTCGCTCCGCCAAAGAGCCGCGTTGTCGCTGACCTTCCATCGCGCGATCCCTCCACGCGCGGCCCCCCTCCATCGCGCGGCTCTTGTACAATCGATGCTGTAAAATCGTTTTCTACTTGCAAATCAGTCGCAATTGCAGAATATGCGACAAGCGCGGCGTTACAGCGCCCGCGCGGCATGCGAGTAATCGCGACAGGAGATTTTGATGATCGAGAGATACGGGCGATGGGTTGCCGTCGGGTTGATGGCTGCGGTTTTCGCTGCGGCAGTGGCTTCAAGCCAAGCGAAAGCGCAGGAAAAATTCAAGGCCGTGACGACCTTCACCGTCATCGCCGACATGGCGAAGAACGTGGCGGGCGACGCAGCAATCGTGGAATCGATCACCAAGCCGGGGGCGGAGATCCACAATTACGCGCCGACGCCGGGCGACATTCAGCGGGCTCAGGGCGCAAAGCTCATTCTGTGGAACGGGCTCAACCTCGAACTCTGGTTCGAAAAATTCTTCCAGAACCTCAGCGACGTGCCCGGCGCCATCATCTCCGAGGGCGTCCAACCGATGAGCATCGCCGAGGGGCCCTATAACGGCAAACCGAATCCGCATGCCTGGATGTCGCCGACAAACGCGCTGATCTACGTCGACAACATCCGCGACGCCTTCGTCGAGCACGATCCGGCGCATGCCGAGACCTACAAGGCCAATGCAGAAGCCTACAAGGCAAAGATAGAGGCGGCCGTCGCGCCGATCCGCGATAAGCTTGCCTCGATCCCGCAGGACAGGCGCTGGCTGGTGTCGAGCGAAGGCGCTTTCTCCTACCTCGCACGCGATTTCGCGCTGAAGGAGCTTTATTTGTGGCCGATCAACGCTGACCAGCAAGGCACCCCGCAGCAGGTTCGCAAGGTGATCGACGCCGTCAGGGAAAACAAGATCGTCGCCGTCTTCAGTGAAAGCACCGTGTCGGACAAGCCGGCCCGGCAGGTCGCGCGCGAGACGGGGGTCCATTACGGTGGCGTGCTCTACGTCGATTCCCTCAGCGAGGCGGACGGCCCGGTGCCGACCTATATCGACCTGCTGCGTGTGACATCGGACACAATTCAGAAAGGCCTCGCCGCAGGGCTGTCGCAATGAACGAAGCCGTTCCGCCTCTTGCCGCCGCGTCGCAGGATGCGGGAGGCGGACTCGCCGTGCGCGGCGCGACCGTCACCTACCGCAACGGCCTCACGGCGCTGCGCGATGCGAGCTTTGAAATTCCGACAGGCACGATCACGGCACTTGTCGGTGTCAACGGCTCGGGCAAGTCGACGCTGTTCAAAGCCATCATGGGCTTCGTGCGGCTGGCAAAGGGAGAGATTCTTGTTCTCGGACGGCCGGCCGCGGCCGCGCTGAGGAAGAACGTCGTCGCCTATGTGCCGCAGGCCGAGGAGGTCGACTGGGACTTTCCAGTACTGGTCGAGGACGTCGTCATGATGGGGCGTTACGGCCATATGGGCATGATGCGCATTCCGAAGGCTGCTGATCGCGAGGCGGTTACATCAGCGCTTGCGCGTGTCGGCATGAGCGATTTCGGCAAGCGCCAGATCGGCGAGCTTTCGGGCGGGCAGAAGAAGCGCGTCTTTCTCGCTCGGGCGCTGGCGCAGGACGGGCGCGTCATCCTGCTCGACGAGCCCTTCACCGGCGTCGATGTCAGGACCGAGGACGCTATCATCGAACTGCTGCGCGCGCTCCGGGACGAAGGCCGGGTGATGCTGGTCTCGACGCATAATCTGGGTAGCGTGCCGGAGTTCTGCGACCGTGCCGTGCTGCTCCGCAACACGGTCCTTGCCTACGGGCCGACAGGCCAGACCTTCACGCAGGCGAACCTGGAAAAGGCTTTCGGCGGCGTCTTGCGTCATTTCGTGCTGGGCGGCGCCGGGCTGCATGAGGACGACGACAGGCGCCGCCTTGCCGTCATCACCGACGACGAGCGGCCACTGGTCTTCTACGGAGAGAACGGAGCCATGCAGCACAAGATGCGGGAACCGGACGAATGAGTGTCCTGCTCGAGCCGTTCGGCTACGAATATATGCTCAATGCCATGTGGGTGTCGGCCCTGGTCGGCGGTGTCTGCGCCTTCCTGTCCTGCTACCTGATGCTGAAAGGCTGGTCGCTGATCGGTGACGCGCTATCGCATTCGATCGTGCCGGGCGTCGCCGGCGCCTATATGCTGGGCCTTCCCTTCTCGATCGGCGCCTTCTTCTCCGGCGGGCTCGCCGCCGCGGCGATGCTCTTCCTCAACCAGCGCACCAAGCTGAAGGAAGACGCCATCATCGGCCTGATCTTCTCCTCCTTCTTCGGCCTCGGCTTGTTCATGGTGTCGCTGTCGCCGACCTCGGTGAATATCCAGACGATCGTGCTCGGCAACATCCTGGCCATCACGCCGGAAGACACGCTTCAACTCGCCATCATAGGCTTCGTCTCGCTCGCCGTCCTGCTGGTGAAATGGAAGGATCTGATGGTGGTCTTCTTCGACGAGAGCCATGCCCGCTCGATCGGCCTCAACCCGAGCGCGCTCAAGATCATGTTCTTCATGCTGCTATCGGCCTCCACGGTCGCCGCGCTCCAGACCGTCGGCGCCTTTCTCGTCATCTGCATGGTGGTGACGCCCGGCGCGACCGCCTATCTTCTGACGGACCGCTTTCCGCGCCTGCTGGTCATCGCGGTTGTCATCGGCGCGGTCACGAGTTTCACCGGCGCCTATGCCAGCTATTTCCTCGACGGCGCCACCGGCGGCATCATCGTCGTGTTGCAGACGCTGATCTTTCTCGCCGCCTTCTTCTTCGCTCCCAAGCATGGAATGCTGGCAGCCCGCCGCCGCGCGGCGCGGGCCTTGGAGGCCAGCCTATGAGCATCCTCGATACACTGCTTGCCCCCTTCCAGTTCGGCTTCATGGTCAATGCGCTGATTGCTTCGGTCCTGGTCGCTGTGCCGACGGCGCTGCTCTCCTGCTTTCTCGTTCTCAAGGGCTGGTCGCTGATGGGCGATGCCATCAGCCACGCCGTCTTTCCCGGCGTGGTCATCGCTTACATCCTCGGATTCCCCTATTCGATCGGCGCCTTCGCCGCCGGGATGGTCTGCGCTCTCGCCACCGGCTTCCTCAAGGACAACAGCCGCATCAAGCAGGACACGGTCATGGGCATCGTCTTCTCCGGCATGTTCGGCTTCGGCCTGGTGCTCTACGTAAAAATCCAGTCCGACGTGCATCTCGACCACATATTGTTTGGCGACGTTCTGGGCATCGGCCTGCGCGACATCGTCGAAACGGGGCTCATTGCTGCGATCACGGCCGGCATCATCGGCATCAAATGGCGCGACTTCCTGCTGCACGCCTTCGACCCGGCTCAGGCGCGCGCGGTCGGTCTTCGGGTCAACCTGCTCCATTACGGCCTGCTTTGCCTGATCTCGCTCACCATCGTCGGCGCGCTGAAGGCGGTCGGCATCATCATGGCCATCGCCATGCTGATCGCGCCGGGCGCCATCGCCTTCCTGCTGACAAGGCAGTTCAGCGCCATGCTGATCCTGTCGGTGGCGATTGCGGTCGCTGCATCGTTCCTAGGCGTCTATCTGTCCTTCTTCATCGACAGCGCACCGGCGCCGACCATCGTTCTCATGCTGTCTGCCGCCTTCATTGCCGCCTTCGTCGTCACCACACTCAAGGCGGGCCGAATGGAGCTCGGCGAGGAGGGCTAATGCATGTCGCCCAAAAGTGCGCAGCGGTTTTGGGATAACGACATGCATAGAACAAGAACAACTGGCGGTCATTCTCTGGTTTGACGAGAGCGACGCTGTTTCTGGATCGGCTTCACGTAGATCTCCAGTCTGTGGCTGATGATCGTGAATCCGTGCTGTCGAGCGATTTCCTCCTGGAGCCGCTCGATCTCCGCCGACTGGAACTCGATGACATCTCCCGTCTCGATGTTGATGAGATGATCGTGATGCTCGCGGGGGACGGTTTCATATCTGGCGCGCCGATCGCCGAAGGTGTGCCGCTCCAGAATGCCCTTTTCGCGCAGAAGGCTGACGGTGCGATAGACAGTGGCGAGCGCGATCGTCGGCTCGATGGCGACAACACGGCGATGGAGTTCCACCACATCCGGATGGTCGCTGGATTCGGATAGAACGCGCATGATGACGCGGCGCGGACCGGTGATGCGCAGTCCGAGTTCCCTGCAAAGCGCGGCGATGGTCTGTTCTGAGGACATGTCACGATCCGCCAATATCGACAGCCATGTCGCGAAGTCGGAACATGCCTGCGGATTTGTTCGAAGGTGCTATCCCAGATGCGTCGCAATTGCAAAAGGACATCGGACTGGGTTCGCTGTCAGGCGGTCACACACTGACACAAGATATCCAGATCCGATCGCAAGAAAGCGAGGAAGGAGCCGGATAGGACGCCGGCTAGCTGCGTCCGAGCCCGATCAAATGGTCGATCACCGGCTGCAGCCGTTCGGTCGTGATCGGCTTCACGACCACCGCATCGACGACGCTCGACAGCCCGAGGCTCTCCGGTGTGCCGCTTTTGGTCGAGAGCAGGATCACCGAGGGACGCGATCTGCCCGAGATGCGCCGCAGCGCGTCGATACGCGACATCAGTGCGTCGCAGTCCTTGTTGTCGGCTCCGCCATCGAGGACGACAGCTCCGGGAATGAGCGAGCGCAGCGTCGTTGCTGCCGTTTCGGGCGATTCCGAGATCGGTTTGAGCCCGGACCGTTCGACGATTTTGGACACCACCACCCGGTTGACCGGCGATTTTCCGACGACGAGCACGCGGGTGAAGTCGGTGAGCATTTCGGGGTCCACATTCCGGCTCATCAAACTCAACTGGTTTACAGTGCGATTCAAGGGGCGCATGAGCAGGGCGGGCACTCGCTGGTTTCAATGCAGGGTTGTACCTTGGGAACAATTGCCGTGAGATCGCTGCCTATGTCAAGCTGAAATGACCGGCGTCGAGAACATCGCAAGAAAGGGTTATAATTTAAAGCAAGTTCTTTTCTTGCCGTGCATGCAAACTGGTTGTGCAAGTGCAAATCACCTGCGCAGAGAACTGCGCAGGTGATGCCGGATCCGCCAGCAGGATTTCGTCGGATTTCGATCAGCCGACGCTCCGCTGCGTGACGATGACCGGGATCAGCAGGTCGCCCCAGTTGCCGTCGCCGCCATGGTGTCGTGCCGAGCGCACCAGTTCTACTGACACACCGGCCTCGACCGCCTTCATCACCGACTGGTTGAGCCTGTGCAGGTCGTTGGCCAGCATGCGGATGGTCGCCTGCTGGTCGACGGTCATCGTGGTGGCCTGTTCTTCGGCCCGTTCCTTGACGCGGCTTATCGATGCCATTGGTCTTCTCCTTGCGTATTTTTTACCCTTTTTGGGGCGTTGCCTCTATTTTGTTGCGTTCGTGCTATTCCGCCGCCGGTTTGAACTGGGCGTGCTCGGTCGATTCATGCATGGCCGTGGTCGAAGACCGGCCACCGGTGATCGCCATCGACACGGCGTCGAAATAGCCGGTGCCGACTTCGCGCTGGTGCTTGGTCGCGGTGTAGCCGTGGGCTTCCGCCGCGAATTCAGCCTCCTGCAGTTCGGAATAAGCCGCCATCTGACGCGCCTTGTAGCCGCGGGCGAGTTCGAACATGCCGAAATTGAGCTGGTGAAAACCGGCCAGCGTGATGAACTGGAACTTGTAGCCCATGGCGCCGAGTTCCTTCTGGAACCTGGCGATGGTGGCATCGTCGAGGTTCTTCTTCCAGTTGAACGACGGCGAGCAATTATAGGCGAGAAGCTTGCCGGGATGGTGCCTGTGCACGCCCTCGGCGAACTTTTTGGCCTGCGCCAGATCGGGCTTGGAGGTTTCGCACCAGATCAGGTCGGCGTGGGGCGCGTAGGCGACGGCCCGTGCGATGCAGGGCTCGATGCCGTTCCTGACTTGATAGAAGCCCTCCACCGTACGGCCGGCGCCATAGTCGACGAAGGGCTGGTCGCGCTCGTCGATGTCGGAGGTGAGCAGCTTTGCCGCTTCCGCGTCGGTGCGCGCGACGACCAGCGTCGGCGTGCCCATGACGTCGGCGGCAAGCCGCGCGGCGTTGAGGTTGCGGATGTGTGCGGCGGTCGGGATCAGCACCTTGCCGCCGAGATGGCCGCACTTCTTCTCCGACGCCAGTTGGTCCTCGTAGTGGACGCCGGCGGCACCCGCCTCGATGAAGGCCTTCATGATCTCGAAGGCGTTGAGCGGTCCGCCGAAGCCGGCTTCCGCATCGGCGACAACGGGCGCGAACCAGGTGTCGACCGAAAGCCCCTTGCCTTCGGAGGTCTCGATCTGGTCGGCGCGCTGCAGGGTGCGGTTGATGCGCTTGACCAGTTCGGGCGCCGCATTGGCGGGATAAAGCGACTGGTCCGGATACATGGCGGATGCGGTGTTGGCGTCGGCCGCGACCTGCCATCCGGACAGGTAGATCGCCTTCAGCCCGGCCCGGACCTGCTGCATCGCCTGGTTGCCCGACATGGCGCCGAGCGCGTTGACGAAATCCTCTTCGTGGATGAGCTTCCAGAGCCGGTTGGCGCCCATTTCGGCGAGGCTCTGCCGGATCTGGACCGAACCGCGCAGCCGCTTCACATCGTCCGGCGAGTAGGGCCGCTCGATGCCGTCGAAGCGGCCTTCCGGCGCCGAGGGGACGAGGTTGTAAAAATCAGTCATTGGTCGCTCCGACAGATCGCTGTTGGGATAGAAACGCCGCCTCATGAAAAATTCTGCGCCGTTTTGGTATGACAGCATTTACATTTTGGCGCGGGCCATGCGAGGAAAACCAGAGGATTGGCTGGAAAATAAGGGAAAACCTGTGTTGCGTTTGACAGCCAGGCGCTGTAAATCTGTCATGATTGTAAAAGGCCGGCATGGCAGCGCCGCGCGGGAGTCATGTAAATTCTGTCAAGGACAGCCGAGTGGCCGATCAAAAAATCTTCGCCGGGCCGCGCATCCGCCGCATCCGCAGCGCCAAGGGCCTGACCCAGACGGCGATGGCCGAAGGGCTCGGCATCTCGCCGTCCTACCTCAATCTCATCGAGCGCAACCAGCGGCCGCTGACGGTCCAGCTGATCCTCAAGCTGGCATCTGTCTACAAGGTCGACCCGCATGAATTGCAGGGCGAGGCGAGGGGGTCGGTCACTGCCCTGAAGGAAGTGTTTTCAGATCCGCTGCTGGTCGGCGAATTGCCTGGTGACCAGGAGCTGATCGAGCTTGCCGAGGCGGCGCCCAACGCTTCCGCCGCGGTGATAAAACTGTTTCGCGCTTATCGCGAGCAGGCCGAGCGCCTTTCCGACCTCAACGAACTCCTGGCGCGTGAGGGCAAAGCGACGGCGCTGTCCGGCGCCCGCCTGCCGATCGACGAGGTGCACGAGATTTTCGAGCGCCGTCCGAACCATTTTGCCGCGCTGGAAGAGGAGGCCGAGGCATTCATTTCGGTGCTCGATCCCGGCGACGACCTGCTCGGTGCGCTGAAGGCCTGGCTGAAGCGCGAATACGGCATCGTCGTCAAGGTGCTGCCGGTCGCCACCATGCCGAACTGGCGCCGCCGCTACGACCGCCATTCGCAGCGTCTGTTCCTGTCCGAGCGCCTGTCGCCGTTCGACCAGTTGCGCGAGGTGGCGATGGAGGCCTGCCTGATCCGCATGACGGTCGCCGTGGCAAGCGAGATCCAGGCGCTGAAGCTGACCACGGATGAGGCCCGCCGGCTCGCCCGCTTCGAGCTTGGCCGCTACGCTGCCCACGCGCTGATGATGCCCTATCAATCCTTTCACGCGGCCGCAACACGCGCGCGTTACGACATCGACGTGCTGCGCTCGCGCTTCGGCGTCTCCTTCGAGCAGGCGGCGAACCGGTTGACCACGCTGCAGCGGCCGGGCACGCCGGGCGTGCCCTTCTTCATGCTCGAGGTCGACAACGCCGGCAACCGCTTCCGCAAGGCTGGCAGCCAGGGTTTTCCGCAGAGCCGCTTCGGCGGCGGCTGTCCAAAGCTTCCAGTGCATGCCGCCTTTACCCAGCCCGGCCAGATCTTCGTCGAGGCGGTGGAAATGCCGGACGGCGCCGAATTCCTCTGCGTCGCCCGCACGCTTGAGGGGCCGCAAGGCTCGTTTGCGGAGCGCCCGCGCCGTACCGCACTTCTGCTCGGCTGCGACATCGGCTTTCGTGACGAGATCGTCTACGGCGCGGCACTGCCGGGGCCGGCTGCCGCGGCGGCCGGAAAAGCCGGACAGGGCACAAATTCGGCCACGCCGGTTGGCCCGGCCTGCCGGCTGTGCGAGCGCATCGGCTGCCTCGCCCGCGCCGAGCCGCCGGTGACGCGCCCGCTCGGCCTCGACGAAATGGTGACCGGATTAAGCGCCTTCGATTTTCAGTAGACGGGCACAGCGTTTCCATCAAATTGCGCTGCGGCGCATTGTTCTATCGCCCACCGCTGCCTATCAGAACGTCCATCTCAATCGTCAGCGGCTCTCCAACGCTCGGCGAAGCCAGCCCGCGCCAGACTTCCTCGCGCACTGTGACCTGCATGTCTGGAGCAAGCTGGACATACTCCTGACCGCTCAATGTTGCTCCTTTGGTGATTCCGCTGAAATAATCGTCGAAAGATGAGAATTTGATGGGCCGAGTTTCAAGCTGGACATAAATCTCTTGAAACCCGGCGCGGTGGAGCAAGGAATGCAAGCATGTCGCGTCAGGGATGGAGAAGAAGCGATTTAGCTTTTCAGCTTTTTCAGGGGCGCAACGGGCGATTACCGCGCCTATTCTGGCGAACAGCGAGCGCTCCGGCGTCGTCGTCACGCTAACTGCAGTCCAGCCGTTGGGGCGCAGAACCCGACGAAACTCCGAAAGCGCTCCAAGCGGGTCGGAGAAAAACATGAGCCCAAGCTGACAGATCACCGCATCGAACCGACAATCCTCGTAAGGGAGCGCGTGAGCGTCAAACGTTGCGAGGGTGATTGACTGGTTCTTCAAATTGCGTTTGGCAGTTTCGAGCATGGCCGGCGAGATATCGCCGGCAATCACAGAGCCGGATGGGCCTACCACGATCGCTGCAGCTTGCGCTGCTGCTCCTGTACCCGTTGCGACATCGAGCACCCGATGGGCAGGCGCGATTTGCGCTGCCTTCAGCAAGGATGGAATGAACGAGTTCGTTGCGCGGGCGAACAGCTCGTCATAGCCAATCGCCGCTGTCTTGTAGAATGGCTCATCCATAAGGTCGCCCCAAAATACAATTCACGTCGTCACAGGACGTCTCTTGTCGCGCAGCAGCCGTCCAGCCACGCATCGTAAACTATCCCTGCCAGCTCCGCACGACCGTCTTGCCTCGTCTGTGCGCTCGTCGGTGCGCCAAACGGAACACGGTGCTGGATCACGCCCGATCTTCGTCTTTGCGTTACGCGATGTATGCACGTTTCTGTCGTTTGCTATGCATCGTGTTGCCTCGAAATCGCCGACAGTCGCAATCATGACCAATATATCATCATCACCGTTAGCCGTTTCGCCTGTCGTCTCGCCGCGTGACGAGCGGGTCGGCTTCCTGCTGATTTTCCTGTCGGCGCTGATGTGGAGTTTCGGCGGCGCCATCGCCCGTTTCATCGACGCCGGCGACAGCTGGACCGTGGTGTTCTGGCGCTCGGTCTGGGCCGCCGCCTTCCTCATCTGCTTCATGGTCTGGCGCGACGGCTGGCACGGCACGGTGAGGTTGTTCCGCGGCATGGGCCTGCCCGGCCTTGCCGTGGCGTTCTGCTTCGCCACCGCATCGACCTCATTCGTCGTGGCGCTTGCCTACACCACTGTCGCCAACATCCTTTTGATGCAGGCCGGCGTGCCGCTCCTGGCGGCGCTGTTTGCCTGGGTGCTGTTTCGCGAACGGGTAGCCTTGGCGACCTGGGTGGCGATTGCCGCCGTCATTGCCGGCGTTGCCATCATGGTATCGGAATCGCTCGATGGCGCGGTGTCGCCCATCGGTGACGGCCTGGCGCTGCTTATCGCCGTGATGTTTTCGATCGCCACCGTCATCACGCGACGCTTTGCCCATGTGCGCATGACGCCGGCGACCTGCCTCGGCACGATGATTGCCGCCGCATTCGCGGCGTCGCAGGCATCGCAATTCGGCGTTTCCAGCAGCGACATGGGTTTCCTGTTTGCATTCGGTGTGGTCAATCTCGGTCTCGGCCTTGCCTTCTTCGCCACCGGCGCCCGGCTCGTCCCGGCTGCAGTCGCAGCACTGCTCGGCACTTTCGAGCCGATCCTCGGCCCGATCTGGGTCTGGCTCATCCATTCCGAGGTGCCGTCCGGACGCACCATCCTTGGCGGCACGGTCGTGGTCACGGCGCTGCTGGTCCATATCGGGCTTGAATTCAAGCGTCAGACGCGGCCGGTGCGGCCGGGTGTCACCGGCATGCCGTCGCCTAATTGATGCAGCGCACGCGCCAAAGCGAGATGAGCCATTGACAATGGCGCAGCCGCGCGGGCAGGCTGTCAATACGGCAACAACAAGACAGGCTCATCTTGCCAAGTCTCCCCTCCGGCCCGACCGAGACCGGACAACATCGTCGTATCCCAGCCCGCGCCGTGGCGAGAGCCTTTGACGGCGCCGGCATGCCACCTGGATCACGACAAAGGAACCGGGGGCTCGGCCGTTGCGCATCGAACTGCTGTCGTGTTGGCGGTTCGCGCTTGTCGCTTGTCGGAAAGCCCAATAATCTGAAGCAAACGCCCAGCCGCGCAGCCCCGCGACGAGCTGGCGATGGAACACTCATCAAAGGAGAGACGCATGATCCGCAAAGCATTCTGGCTTTCGGCGACCTCGGCATTTCTGGCGCTTTTCACCCTCGGCGCTCATGCCCAGGACCGCGTCGTCAATGTCTATAACTGGTCGGATTACATCGACAGCTCGATCATCGAAGACTTCACCAAGGAAACGGGCATCAAGGTCACCTACGACACCTTCGATTCCAACGAGCTGCTTGAGACGAAACTGCTTGCCGGCGGCAGCGGCTACGACGTTGTCGTGCCGACCGCCAATTTCCTCGCGCGCCAGATCCAGGCAGGGGTGTTCCAGAAGCTCGACAAGTCGAAGCTGCCCAACATTTCCAACATGTGGGACGTCGTTTCGGAGCGCACGACCAAGTACGATCCCGGCAACGAATATTCGATCAACTACATGTGGGGCACGGTCGGCCTCGGCTATAACGTCAAGAAAGTGCAGGAAGCGCTCGGCACCGACAAGATCGACAGCTGGGACGTGTTCTTCAACCCGGAAAAGCTGGCCAAGCTGAAGGATTGCGGCGTCTTTGTCCTCGATTCTCCGAGCGACATCCTGCCGAACGTCTTCAAATATCTGGGCATCGATCCCGAGACCACATCGCCGGACGATTTCGCCAAGGCCGAAGAAGTGATGCTGAAGGTCAGGCCTTACATCCGCAAGTTCCACTCGTCTGAATATATCAATGCGCTGGCCAATGGCGACATCTGCCTGGCCGTTGGCTGGTCGGGCGACGTGTTCCAGGCGCGCGACCGTGCGACGGAAGCAAACCAGGGCGTTGAGATCGCCTATTCCGTGCCGAAGGAAGGCGCCGAAATGTGGTTCGACCAGATGGCGATCCCGGCCGACGCGCCGCATGTCGCCGAAGCTCATGAATTCCTGAACTACATGATGAAGCCGGAAGTCATCGCCAAGGCGAGCAATTTCGTCTTCTACGCCAATGGCAACAAGGCGTCGCAGCAATTCATCGACAAGGAGATACTCGAGGATCCGGCGATCTACCCGGACGAGGCGACGCTGGCGAAACTGTTCACCATCACCCCCTACGATTCCAAGACCCAGCGCGTCGTCACCCGCACCTGGACCAGGATCGTCACCGGGCAGTAAGCGACAATCAGCGACCCCGGCAGGTGCTGCCGGGGTCAAGTCTTCTGGGGATAGAACGCGAGGACGGAGTGGGACATGAAATCGCTTGGCAGCATCCGCAGGGATTTCGCACCATGGAACGATCCGAACGCCAAGCCGTACATCCAGTTCGACAAGGTCACCAAGAAGTTCGGTGACTTCACCGCCGTCAACAATTTGTCACTGACGATATTCGAGCGCGAGTTCTTTGCCCTGCTCGGCGCATCCGGCTGCGGAAAGTCGACGCTTCTGCGGATGCTCGCCGGATTCGAGGAGCCGACCGCCGGCCGCATCCTGCTCGACGGCCAGGATCTGCGCGGCATCCCGCCATACCGGCGGCCGGTCAACATGATGTTCCAGTCCTATGCGCTGTTCCCGCATATGACGGTCGAAAACAACATCGCCTTCGGCCTCAAGCAGGACGGCATGCCGAAGCCCGAGATCGCGGCGCGCGTTGGAGAGATGCTGAAGCTGGTCAAGCTCGAGCAGTTCGCCAAGCGCAAGCCGCACCAATTGTCCGGCGGCCAGCGCCAGCGCGTCGCGCTTGCCCGCTCGGTCGCCAAGCGGCCAAAGGTGCTGCTGCTCGACGAGCCGTTGGGCGCGCTGGACAAGAAGTTGCGCGAGGAAACGCAGTTCGAGCTGATGGATCTGCAGCAGTCACTCGGCCTCACCTTCGTTGTCGTCACCCACGACCAGGAAGAGGCGATGACCATGGCCGACCGCATCGCCATCATCGACAAGGGCGAGGTGATGCAGGTGGCGACGCCGGCGGAAGTCTACGAGGCGCCGGGCTCCCGTTTCGTCGCCGGCTTTGTCGGCAACGTCAACATGTTCGAAGGCAAGATTGCGCATGGCGAGGCGGGTGCGGCAAGCATCGATGCCGGCAACGGCATCACCATCCGCACCGAGCATGCCGGCGATGCCGCAACTGGCGCGGCCGTCGCCTTCGCCATCAGGCCGGAGAAGATCAGGATATCGTCGACGAGACCGGCCGGCGCCGTCAACGCCATCGAGGGCGAGGTCTACGATATCGCCTATCTCGGCGACATGACCGTCTATCACGTCAGGCTGGACGACGGCCAGGTGGTGCGAGCGAGCACGATGAACGCGGCCCGCATCACCGAGGATCCGCTGAGCTGGAACGACCGTGCCTGGGTGTCGTTCCGGCCGGATGCCGGCGTCGTGCTGACGCGATAGGGGCGGCCATGTCGAATGCCGCTGTCACCGCTGCAACAAGCTCTCGAGCCACCGCTGCCGACAAATCCGCCCTGGCCAGGCTGGGAGAGGCCTTCGTTGGCCGTCTTGTCATCCTCATCCCGTATCTATGGCTGGTCTTTTTCTTCCTTGTTCCGTTCGTCATCGTCTTCAAGATCTCGCTGTCGCAGACCGCGATCGCCATACCGCCCTACACGCCGGTGCTCGGCTTCGGCGACGGCCTTGCCGGTTTCTTCGCCCAGCTGAATGAGCTCAGCATCGACAACTACACATGGCTGACGCAGGACGCGCTCTACGTCAACGCCTATGTGACCAGCGTCATCGTCGCCGCCATCTCGACGGTGCTGACATTGCTTGTCGGCTACCCGATCGCCTACGGCATGGCGCGCGCCCCGGCGATGCTGCGCCCGACTTTGCTGATGCTGGTGATCCTGCCGTTCTGGACCTCGTTCCTGATCCGGGTCTACGCCTGGATCGGCATCCTCAAGCCTGAGGGGCTGCTCAACCAGCTGCTGCTCGCCACCGGGGTTGTCAGCCAGCCGCTGATCATCCTCAACACCTATACGGCGATCTTCATCGGCATCGTCTATTCCTACCTGCCGTTCATGGTGCTGCCGCTCTATTCGTCGCTGGAAAAGATGGATTATTCGCTGATCGAGGCAGCCAAGGATCTCGGCTGCCCACCGACCAGCGCCTTCTGGAAGATCACCTTTCCGCTGTCGCTACCCGGCGTCATCGCCGGCTGCCTGCTGGTGTTCATCCCCGCGGTCGGCGAATTCGTCATTCCCGACCTGCTCGGCGGCTCACAGACGCTGATGATCGGCAAGACGCTGTGGAACGAGTTCTTCGCCAATCGCGACTGGCCGGTGTCTTCGGCCGTCGCCGTCATCCTGCTGTTGCTGCTGATCGTGCCGATCATGCTGTTCCAGCGGGCCCAGGCCCGCGCCCAGGAGCAGGACAAATGAACCCGACCTGGAGCCGCTTCAACATCACTTCGATCGTGCTCGGCTTTGCCTTTCTTTACCTGCCGATCGTCCTGCTCGTCGTCTTCTCTTTCAACGAATCGAAACTGGTCACCGTCTGGGGCGGCTTCTCGACCAAATGGTACGTCTCGCTGTTCCACAACCAGGGCCTCATGGACGCCACCTGGGTAACGGCCCGCGTCGCCGTCATCTCGGCCACGGTGGCGACCCTGCTCGGCACGCTGGCGGCTCTCACCTTGACGCGCTACACGCGCTTCAAGGGCCGGACGCTGTTTTCCGGCATGGTCTTTGCGCCGCTGGTCATGCCGGAAGTCATTACCGGCCTGTCGCTGCTGCTGCTCTTTGTCGCCGTCGGTCTCGACCGCGGTTTTGTCACCGTCACGCTTGCCCACATCACCCTGACCATGTGCTTCGTCGCCGTCGTCGTGCAGTCGCGCCTGATCACGTTCGACCGCTCGCTCGAAGAAGCCGCGATGGATCTTGGCGCGCCGCCGGTGAAGACCTTCTTCCAGATCACGCTGCCGGTTATCATGCCGGCGATCGTGTCCGGCTGGATGCTGGCGTTCACACTGTCGCTCGACGATCTGGTCATCGCCAGCTTCACCTCAGGGCCTGGCGCCACCACGCTGCCGATGAAGATCTACAGCCAGGTTCGTCTCGGTGTGACGCCGGAGATCAACGCCGCCTGCACCATCCTGATCGCGGTTGTGGCGGTCGGCGTCATCATCGCGTCGCTCGCCAACAAGCGGCGCGAGGTCCAGCGCCAGCGCGACGAGCAGGCCGCTCAGCGTGGGTGACGAAAGGGGCGGCAGCAGCAAAAGCCGGCAGGAAGCACTTCTGACGACGACCGCAGCAGCTTTGTTGCCTACTCGCCGGATACCCCGCGGCTTATCGGCGAAATGAACGGCGTGCTCCACGTTCCGCCGATGAAGAACGAAGACTGGTTGGGACCTTGGCTATTTGTCTGCGTGGCTGGCTGGTCCGCCTGAATGATGCCGCCGGACAGCGCCAGCCCGCGCCCGGCATAGGAGGCGATGCCGGAAAGCCAGATCTTGTACTTCGCCGAATTCGCTTCGGCCTTGTCGATCTTCGCCACACCGTTCGAAATGCTCGCCTTGAGTTCGGCCCCGTCGATCGGCAGCGTTCCATCGGAGACATCGTCGAGCGCGAAGAACCCGCCCTGTTCATTGTGTTTGAGAAACGCCGGCAGGTTGAACCGGCTCAACGCGCCCTGGCCGAATTTCGCCGAAACCGAGCCGTCGGCGTTTTCGAAAATGGAATCCCAGGTTCTGCCCGGCCCCTTGAGGATGACCGAAACGGTTCCCGTGCCGATCGGCACCAGCCGCGTCATTCCGGCTGCGGTGCCAAAAGCGCCGCCGTCGATGTCGGAGGCGAGCAGCCTGATCTCGACCTGCGTGCCTTCCGGCTTGCGGTCGAAACGAAGACTGCTCTGGATGTTGCCGCCAAAGGCCGATGCATCGGAAATATCGAAGACGGCAAGACCGTTCTTGACCTGGGCAGCGGCGGCGACGTCGGCAAGCTGGATGGCGCCTGCGGTGGCCTGCGCTGCCGACAGTCTGAGATCGAGATCGATCCGGTCGGCGACGCTTATGTCGATTTCGCCGGGGCCAGCGCCGTTCGCGGGCGCCAGGGGTGCGAAGGCGGAGAGAAACGACCGCAGGTCGAGCGTCTCGAAGGCGAGCGTACCGGCGATCACTGGCCGCGCCTCGCCAAAGGAGAAATCCAGCGCACCCATTCCCGGATTGTCGTCCAGGGCGATCTCGGTGTTTTCGAATTTAATGCGGCCGGAGGTCGCCGTGAGCTTGCTGGAAACGGAAACCGAGCCAATTGCTGCGCCCGGCGCGATGCCGGCCCGCGACCATTCGAGCGCGCGCCTGAGCGAGGGTGCGGCAAATTTTGCCTGGCCGTCGAAATAGGCATTCTCGGACATGCTGGCCACGCCGTCGAACGAAAAACTGGCAGGGGCCGCCTTGAAGGAAAGCGTCATCGGCGCCGCACCTCCGCCAAACAGCACCAGCGGGTTTGACGATGCGGCATCCACGGCGACGCTTTCGCCGCGCCAGATCCCGGTCGCCGACAGCGTCGCATTGCTGTTCATTGCGGCCCAGTTCGCCTGGCCGCTCAGGCTGCTCAGTATCTCGGCGTCCTTGCCATCGACGGAAGTCACCACGCGGCCGTTCCTGAACTCCACGGTGCCGAACGGATCAGCCGGCAGCTTGCTGAGGTCCGGCTTGGCTGGATTGGCGCTGACAACGGCGCGAGCGATGTCGATGGACCGGGTGATGCGCCCGCCCGAAGGCAGGGCGGGCAGAAAAAATCCATGTGCTGCGCGTTGAACCCTGATCGTCGGCCGGATCAGCCGCGCCGTCGAGAACACCACATTGCCACGCAACGCCGCCATGGCGGAGAGATTGACCTCGACCCGTTCAGCCTCGATCACCGGCGGCGCGTCGGTCTCTGTCCATTGCGAAAGCGTCACGTCGGCCAGGATGGCACGGAAATTCGGCCAGACCTCGATCCGTGGCGCGCCGTCGATGGTGACCCTGAAACCGCTCCACGCACTCATTTCCCAGGCGATGCGGTCGCGCACGATACGGGTCGAGGCGACGAGCGGCAGGGCGGCAACGGCCAGCGCGATGACGAGCACGGCAACACCGATCGCCCATATTCCGCGCCGGATCAAAGGTGATGGCATGTCGCCCCGTATGCTTCCGTTCCGACAAAAAATCGCCCGACGGGTGTAACCCCAGTCGTTTACCTACGACTTAGGGCTGACGCATTTCAAGTCTTTATGGCCCAGCGATGGCATTTGCGCACATCCGCGTCGCTCGGCCGAACAAAATCTTGCTCCGCTGCGCTGCGATATGCATAAGCGATGCCAATGCATGTCGCCAAAATGCGCAACGTTTTTGGATAACGACATGATAATAACAAAAGTCTAAAGCGCGTCGCGTGAATCTCTTCAAGCGTAACGTGCTTTAAGGAGGAACGATCATGGCTGGCGACGCACCGCTCTGGATACCGACCAAAGACCAGATCGACGCGGCGCCGATGACCGCCTTCATGCAGGCCGCGGCGGCTGCAACCGGCAAGGTTTTTTCCTCCTACGGCGATCTTCATCGTTGGTCGATCGACGATCGCGAGGCGTTCTGGAGCCTGGTCTGGGACTTTTGCGGGATCGTCGGCGACAAGGGCGCCAATGGGGGCGCCGGCGGGGGGATCAGTGGCGGCGAGCACGTGCTCGTCGACGGCGAGACGATGCCCGGCGCCGCCTTCTTTCCCGACGCCAAGCTTAACTTCGCCGAGAACCTGTTGAAAAAAACCGGGCTCGGTGACGCCATCGTCTTTCGCGGCGAGGACAAGGTCGAGCGCCGGCTCTCCTGGAACGAGTTGCATGCGCTGACCTCGCGGCTGCAGCAGCTTTTCCTGTCGCTCGGGGTGAAAAAGGGCGACCGCATCGCTGCCATGATGCCCAACATGCCGGAGACGGTCGCGGCAATGCTGGCTATAGCCTCGATCGGGGCCGTGTGGTCGTCCTGCTCTCCCGATTTCGGCGAGCAGGGCGTTCTGGACCGGTTCGGTCAGATCGAGCCTGTCGTCTTCATCGCGCCCGACGGTTACTGGTACAATGGCAAGGCGATCGAGGTTGCCGACAAGATCGCGGCCGTTGCGGCAAAGCTCGTCACCGTCCGCAAGATCCTGATCGTCGACTATCTCGGCACGTCGACCGACGTGGCGGCGACCATCGAGAAGGCGACTGCGCTGGACGAGGCGCTCTCATCGTTCGCTGCCAAGTCGGTCACCTTCGAACGGTTGCCGTTCGCGCATCCGCTCTACATCCTGTTTTCTTCCGGAACGACCGGCATCCCCAAATGCATTGTCCATTCGGCCGGCGGAACGCTGATCCAGCATGTCAAGGAAGAACGGCTCCACGCCGGCCTGCTCGACGGCGACCGCTTCTTTTATTTCACCACCTGCGGCTGGATGATGTGGAACTGGCTGGTCTCAGGCCTGGCGTCGGGCGCAACCCTTCTGCTTTATGACGGGTCGCCCTTCTACCCCGACGGCAACGTGCTGTTCGACTTCGCCGACGCCGAGAAGATGACCTATTTCGGCACCTCGGCCAAATTCATCGATTCCGTGCGCAAGGCCGGCCTCAGGCCGATCAACACGCACGATCTTTCCAGCGTGCGCACGATCTCCTCCACCGGCTCGCCACTGTCGCCGGAAGATTTCCGCTTCGTCTATGACGGCATCAAGAAAGACGTGCATCTCGCCTCCATCTCCGGCGGCACCGACATCGTCTCCTGCTTCGTGCTCGGCGTACCGACCCAACCGGTATGGATCGGAGAGATCCAGGGACCTGGCCTCGGCCTCGCCGTCGATGTCTGGGACGACGACGGCCAGCCGCTCAGGCAGGAAAAGGGTGAGCTCGTCTGCACCAAGGCGTTCCCGGCGATGCCGATCGGCTTCTGGAACGATCCCGAAGGCAAGAAATACCACGCCGCCTATTTCGAGCGCTTCGACAATGTCTGGTGCCACGGTGACTTCGCCGAATGGACCGCCCATGGCGGCCTGATCATCCACGGCCGCTCCGACGCGACGCTCAACCCTGGCGGTGTGCGGATCGGCACGGCGGAAATCTACAATCAGGTCGAGCAGATGCCGGAAATCCTGGAAGCGCTGTGCATCGGCCAGGACTTCGACAACGACGTGCGGGTCGTGCTGTTCGTGCGGCTGGCGGCCGGCGTTGAACTCGACGCCGAGCTGGAAAAACGCATCCGGGCGAAAATCCGCAGCGGCGCGAGCCCGCGCCACGTGCCGGCTAAAATCGTCGCCGTCGCCGACATTCCACGCACCAAATCGGGCAAGATCACCGAGCTTGCGGTGCGCGACGTGGTGCATGGCCGTGCCGTCAAGAACAAGGAGGCGCTGGCCAATCCCGAAGCGCTCGAGCTGTTCCGCGACCTGCCGCAGCTGGCCGATTAGTTTCTCGAGGTCCAGGACATGAGAACCGTCAGGCGTTCAAACGGAGCCGAGCACGGTTAACGAAATATCTCGCTCGAATTTACCTAGATTTCATGAGTGGTACACATTGGTAAATTATTCGCGGTGCCGGTAAGGTTTTGTTAAGGGCCGACATCGATAGTCGTGCGTAACTTGAGGGAGAAATCCCGTTCCTCTAAATCCCCAGAGGATCTGAATTCGCTCAAGCCCCCGATGTACAGCAATCGATCATTCAAGGCGTCCTGTTGGACGCCTTTCTTTTGTGTGCCGAGCATGAGCCAAAAGTGGACACCGGTTTTGGGAAATCCGGTGCTCAAACAAAGAGATAGAGCGGCGACACGGAGGGCCGAAAGTCCGCTGCCCTAATCCGCCAGCACGCGGGTCGACGGGAAAGCGACTTCGACCAGGGTGCCCTCGCCGGGCGTCGAGTTGATGGCGAACCGGGCCCGGTTCGCCTCGACCATGGCCTTGGTCAGCGGCAGCCCGAGACCGGTGCCGTCGCCGCGCCCGCGCTTAAGCGCGTTGAGCTGCTTGAACGGCTTGAGCGCCTGCTCGATCTCGGACTGGCTCATGCCGATGCCGGTGTCGCGCACGCGCATCACCACGTCGCCGGAGTTCTCGTAGGCTGTCGATACGATCACCTGACCGCCGGCCTGCGTGTAGCGGATGGCATTCGACAGGATGTTCAGCGCGATCTGGCGCACGCTGCGCAGATCGGCCACCACTTCCGGCAGCCGGGAGGCGAAGCTGGAGCGGATGATGACACGTTCGCGGTTGGCTTGCGGCTGCATCATCGCCACCGTCTCGGCCAGCGTGTCGTTGAGCGACACTGCCTCATAGGCCATCTCCTGCTGGCCGGCCTCGATTTTCGAAATATCGAGCAGATCGTTGACCAGGTCGAGCACATGGTTGCCCGACCGGTTGATGTCGCGCAGATAGTCGCGGTAGCGGTCATTGGCGACCGGTCCGAATTTCTCGTCGACCATCAGCTCGGAGAAGCCGATGATGGCGTTGAGCGGCGTGCGGATTTCGTGGCTGATGCGGGCGAGGAAGTCGGTCTTCTGCGAGGAAGCGCGCTCGGCCACGGCGCGCGCCTGGGTCAGATCCTCTTCGGCCCGCTTCCACTGGGTGATGTCGCGCACCACCGCGCAGAAACCGCTGTCGTTGGGCAGCCTGCCGATGGTCATGAACAGCGGAATGAAGCGCCCCTGCGCCTCGCGTCCGATCACCTCGCGGCCGTCGTTGAGCACGCTCGCCACGCCAGGCTCGGATAATCCGTCGAGATAGTCTCGCGCGGCGCGCTGGCTTTCGATCGCGAACAGCGAGACGAAGGGTTTTCCGGTCACCTCGTCGCTGTCGAAACCGAACAGCGCCTCCGCCGGTCGGCTGATCGAGCGGATCGTTCCGTCTCGGCCGATCAGCACGACGCCGTCGGTCGCGGTGTCGATGATGGTGCGCATCTCGGCGATGCGCGCCTTGAGCTCGAAAGTGTCCGGCTGAGTCTGGTCGTCGGCGGCACCTGCTGCCTCGTCGTCGCCGGAACGGCGCACGACCAGCATCAGCGCCTTGCCGCCACGCCATGGCACCGAGCGCAAAATGGCCTCGATCGGGAACTCCTGATCGTCACGCGTCTTCAACCGCAGCGCGTGGTCGGTTCCATCGGAGGCGCTGCCGTCGTAAGGATCGGCAAACAGCGCATCGAGGCCACCGGCATCCTCCAGCTGGTCGAGCGTGTCATAGCCGGTCAGGCTGAGGAATTCCTCGTTCGCATAGTGAAGATCGTCGCCGGAATGGATCAGGAGCGGCACCGGCAGCTTGCCGAGGATCGAAATGTCCGGAGCCTTGTTGTCGTCCGCGGTCGAAAAAGCCGACGGCACGAACCCTTCGAGCTTGAGCGGCGGCACCGGCAGGCGCGGCCGCTCGACCGTCGCCGGCTCGACGTCGCCGGCATCGCCGATGCCATCGGTTGGCGAACCGGTTTTGCCGTCATCGGGTCGCGCCGAGTCCTCGCTGTCTTCTGCATCGCGGAAATCGGCGGCCGTCATGCTGTCGGCGTCTTCGGCGATCGATCGACTGGCGGCGTCGGTGGGCTCAGCGATCTCCTGCGCCGGTTTGTCCGGCTCGGAGACCGGCGCACCGTCGCCATCGTCGGCGACATAGTCGCGGTCGGCATAGTCGAGCAGCGAGCCTGAGAGGTCGGACACGGTTGCTTGCGGCTGCTCACCGTCGAGCCTTGCGACATCCTTCTCGTCTTCGACATCGGTTTCGGTCGGTTCCGCCGCAGCCGGCTCTGCCGCAATTGCGGCAGCGGGCTGTTCGGTCGGGGGATTGTCCTTCTTGAGCCGCTCGCCGATCTCACGGAATGCACTGCGTTCCAGCGTCGACAGGCCTTTGTCGTTGGCCGGCTGCCTGTGCTCCGCCAACCGGATCACCTTGTCGGCTAAGCGCCGCTCCGGCTTCGGCACGATGGTCAGCGCCGGCACCTCGCCTTGGAACGGGTCGGTTTCGTCAGGCGTTTTGGCGACTTCCGGCTCGACGGCCACGGGGACGTCGGCATTGGCGACAAGCGCCATGCCGATCGCTTCCGGATCGACCACCGCATCGCCGGTGCGAGCAACGCCGAAACCGCGAAAGCCTTCGAAGGCACGGCTGCGGCCGTAGACGGGCAGCGCCGCCAGGTCGACGGGTATCTTGAAATCGGTGCCGGCGACCGGCCACAGCACCGAGCGGCCGGACCAGGTATCGCGTCGGTCGAGCAGGCCGGCGATGTCGCCGGTCGCATCGAGGTCGAAGGTGGCCGCGACGTCCCTGAAGCGCCGGCCGATCACATCGGCGGCAGGCTTGCCGACGAGTTCCGCGAATTCCGGCGACAGCGCACTGAATCTGCCCTCGGCGTCGGTGCGCCAGACGAAACGCAGGGGCGCCGCCGCGCGGTCGATCGAGGGGATGGCATTTTTGACCGGGGAGGCGGCCCTGACGGCATTTTGTGCGAAGCTTTCCGCCGAAGCATCCGCCTCGACAGGACCGGATGCATCCGGTCCCGGCTTTTGCGCCTCATCCTCGCTGGCGCTGAAATACCAATGGTCATGCTGTGGAGGTATCCCGCCGGCCGCTTCCGGACCCTGCTCGGTTGAATCAGGCGCAGTTGAATGAGATCCGGTCGAATCGAGCCCAGTGGAATCGGGCCCACTGGAATCGGGAACATCATGCTCCGCCGACAGCGAAGTGTCTTCGTTGGCTGCCGCAACTGTCTGCACTGCCGCAGCCGTTTTCGCGACTGTTGCCGGCGTGTTGTCCTGTTGTGCTTTTGGCGGGACTGCGGCATCGGCCGCCGCCCCTGCGCTGAGCACGCCAGCAGGGGCTGCTTCGGAGTCCAGCTGGTTCTCGTCGATCACCACCAGCAGGTGCCGCTCGTCAGTCAGCCGGGCGAGGCCGGCCGGGTAGGAAGCGGTGCCGCCAGGAACGAGGCGTTTGACGACGCGACCGCTCTCGTTCGCAACATCGGCGACAAGCGCTGTCAGCGTTTCGGGCAGGATGCCGAGTGCCGAAAAACCATCGGAAGCGGCCTCTATGTTGCCGTTGGCATCGACGAAGGCGATGAAATGACCGTCTTCGGTAAAGCCGCTGATGGCCCGAGCGGCAAGCTCGGCGGCGCTGCGCGAGCCGGTCTGCGTCGCCGGCACCGCCAGCATGATGGCGTTTTCGCCGTCAGGCATTGTCACCGCGCTGGCCAGAAAGCCAACCGCGCGGCTGGTCAGCCCGGTTGCCAGCCGCACCGTGATGGCGCGGTCGCGGCCGATCTGTGGAAAACCGCTTGTCGCCATGATCTGGCGCCTGGCGATCGGCGGCAAGCCGGCCGAGGCGCCGATGATCGCCTCGATGTCGGGGTAGCCGAACACCGCTGCCCCTGGTCCGTTGGCCCAGGTCACCTGTTTGAGGTCTGCCGACAAAAGGGCGATCGCGTCGCCGGCGGCAAAGCGCTGGCGGACCGCGTCGAGCACGGCGACGTCGAGGAAGGAGTAGTTTTCAGACGGCATGCGCTTTGGGAACCCTTACGAAGCGGGCAGTTTGCAGTTAACGCTTTGTTAATAAAAGCCGACGGTGCGAAGGTCCACAAGCCATAGCGTGCAACCGCCGGAATCTCTGGGCGCGTGGTTAACGCTGGGAGAAGAAAATTTTATGGTGCGCTGCAACAAAGATATTGCAATGCACAAGATTTGCCTTTATATTGCCATCATACATGAACGAGACGGCTTTCCTATCGAAGCCGCTACCACTGCAAAGGATGGAAAATTGTCCAGGACCAAGACCGCTGATACGATCGAAAACGTTGAATTCCCGAGCTTCGACGCTTCCAAGGCCACCGACCAGATCCGTGCTTTCGCCGAAAAGGGCGTCGAGCAGTCGAAAGAGGCCTATGCCAAGCTGAAGACCGGCGCCGAAGAGACCCAGAAGGCCCTTGAGTCCACCTTTGAGACCGCCAAGACCGTTTCCAACGACCTGTCGCTCAAGACCATTGCCGCTCTGCGCGTCAATACTGAAGCCGGCTTGTCGCATTTCGAAGCTCTGATCGGCGCCAAGTCGCTGTCGGAAGTCGTCGAACTGCAGACCGCATTCCTGCGCAAGCAGGTCGAGATGACTGTCGAGCAGGCAAAGGATTTCCAGACCGTCGCCTCCAAGGCGGCCGAGGACGTCTCCAAGCCGATCAAGACCGCCTTCGAGAAGGCGATGAAGGAAGTTAAGATCGCCTAATATTTGCGCATAGTTCGAAGATGCAACAAAAGGTCGCATTTCTTCGAACAGGATTATGTGAGATATAGTGGTCCAAGCGAATACCCGGCGGGTGGAACCTCCTCCCTCTGCTCTCCGGGATGACCAGCCAGCACCTCCTCCCGCTGGCTCGGAACAGGAAAAGGCCGGCACCTCCTCCCGCCGGCCTTTTTCTTTGCCCGGCGAATATGATGTCGGTGCCGGAGCACCCTTTGCTTACAGCGCCGGGCGCCTTCCTGGACGCGCAAAGCACGCTGCGGACCCTGGGATTTTGCGCATGATCCCCAGCGAAATCGATTCTGATTTTCCGGGCCATGCGCGGCCAAAAGCCTTGAATTAAACTCCGATAGCCCGTATGGACGCATCGCCGAACGACAGAGCGGGTCTCGGAGGATGAACGTTCCATCCCGCTCAGGCGAACGTGCCGTTGTAGCTCAGATGGTTAGAGCGCCGGATTGTGGATCCGGAGGTCGCTGGTTCGATCCCAGCCAACGGTACCATTGGTGCACGGTCGCCTTCTTCGGTTTCGGCCGCTTCTCTTGGCTACAGATGTCCGTTCTTACGGAGGGACCGGTCGGTGCCCCGCTTGGTTCGGATTCCTGATGCATGTTGCGCAAAAGCATGCCCTCGGGCCTGACCCGAGGGTGCGCAGCGTAAAGCGCGTCGCATGAATTCCTTCAAACGCGACGCGCTTTAGCCTTTGTCGAGCTTCCGAGTAACGGCGATGTGATGCGAGATTTAGTTACCCACCATCTCAGGCGACACGTGCGGCGAAGATGTCCTTCTTCACCACCGCATGCACCCCCCAGTTTCCATCGACGACCTGGGTGATGCCGAAGTCTACTCCGATCGACATCAGGGAAATCGCCTCGTCCTCTGTCAGTCCTTTGGTTGTCATGAGGAAGTGGCGCATCTTCCGGAACGCATCGCGCAGCGCTCTGTCGACAGACGACTTCGAATAGATGTCGCTCTGAGCGCTCGGTCCCAGTTCCTCAAGATAGTTGGCGTAGGAAAACCCATGCACCAGCCAGTCCGTTTGCGTCTCGAGCATGGGGTAGTTGAGCTCCTCGAGCGGTGTGCCGGCTAGGTCCGCTTTCTTGTGCAAGATGAGCTGGAACGTGCCGGTGAGCGAGCATTCGATCGCCGTCCCGCATAATTCGCTGTCGCCTTGGCTGGCATGGGGATCACCGACCGAGAGCAGCGCGCCGTCGACGGAGACCGGATAATACATCGTGGCGCCCTTGCCGATGCGCCAGTTATCGATGTTGCCGCCGGTGTAGCTCGGCGGGATGGTGTCTACGACGTCCGCTTCTTTCGGTGCCAGTCCGATCGTGCCGAAATGCGGGCGAATGGGCAGTCTCACGCCCTTCAGCACATCGTAGTTTCGTTTGGTCAGGCTGTGGTCGACCGGAACCCCGGGATAGTCGATCGTGTCATGCCTGACGCCAAACGGGTCAGTCTGCGGCACCCATTGGAAATTGTAGACCGCTTCGGCCCAGCTTTTGCCGCCGGCAACGTCGACCTCGTAGATGGTGACGACCTCGCGCTTGGTGCCGCCAAGCAGATCATTGTAGTGGAAGCCCCAATTGGCCGCCGCGTTGGAGCCATATGATTTGCCGCTGAACTTGGGATTGCCAGAGGGACGCGGCCCGCAATCGAGAATCCGCACCTCTAATATGTCGCCCGGCTCCGCGTCGCGGACATAGACCGGGCCGGTCATGATGTGCACGCCCTGCCCCTCACCAGAACCTTTCTTGTACTTGGCCGGGTCGGTAGGGCCGGCACCGCGGCGGTCGACGCCCTTCTTCTCTTTCGTCCAGAGATAGACGCTCTCTGCACCCTCGTCGCCGTCGACCATGCGCTCCAGGTCATCGCCCGCATGGTGGGTGAGCGACTCGATCGTGACGATGTCGCCGGAATTGACCTCGATGCGCGGCTTCAGCGATTTGCTGAAGTAGCCCCAATGCACGGTCTCGGCGTTGGCCGGCAAATAATGATAGGAGCGTTGTGCAGGCAGCTTCGATGACGTGGCCTGCGCCAGTGCGGGTGTGACCAGCGAGATGCCACCGGCGCCCAGCGTGGCCAGACCGCTGGCCGCGAACAGGCCCCCCTTCAGAAAGCCGCGTCGCTCGGCATTTAGATCTTGCTTCAACGTGTTGTAGTGAAGCTCGAAATGCGGACAGCTGATATCATCGCCTTTGCACATGCACAGTCCCCTTGTTTTGTTGGAAGGAATGTGCGCGATTTTATGCATCACGCGCGCCATCGGCAATCCAGCCAGCCGGCCGCGAAATCAATGCATCGCGCTGTTGCCTAAATAAATACGGGTCAATTCAATGGCTTACGCTCACGCCGGCAAGACCGGCGAGCTTGAGCTCCGCCTGGTGACAGGGTAAAGTCAAAAGATTGTTCGCATGCGCACAAATACTGTCGCCGGCGTCGCGCTAAAGTGAATCTCGGCGGGCGGGTCGCCTGATGGACGTAACGCGCCCCGGAAAGGCCGCTGCAGTATGCAACAAGGACCCTCTTCTCTTATGGTTGCGGCTCTGCGATCGATCGACCATCTGCCCCTCGAACACCGCGACAAGGCGTGGCTCGACTGGTTTGAGGAGCTTTCGCTTTCCGCGTCTGTCGACGACCAGCCGATCCCGAGAGGCACCATGCACCTGCGGGCAGCGAACGCCACCACGCGCCTCGCCGACGCCTCTGGTACACCCCAGCGCATCGTGCCGATGCGCCGGGACCACGGGATTCTATTCGCTCTCATCGTTGCTGGGCGCGGGCGTCTTGTCGCCCCGCACCAGGCGTTCGATCTCGCTGACGGCGACATGATGGTGCTCGGCACGGCCGACGACTGGTCTATGACCTTTCGCAGTGACTTCCGCGCGTTCATACTTCAGGTGGCCGCCGGTCCGCTGGAAGCACGGCTGGGCCGCAGCGGCATCCGCTTGCCGAAGGTGCTAGGCAGCACCGTCGTCGCTGCGGTTGCGAAATCCGGATTGCGAACGCTGGGCTCCAATCTCGAGACTTCCGGTGCGGCCGATCTGACAGCCGCCGAAGTGGCTTTGACGGAACTCGTGGCAAGCGCCCTGCTTGGCGAGGTACGTGAGCCCGCTGGCAGCCTGACCGGGGTGCAAACGGCGCATTTCAGGCGCGTCGCGGCGACGATTGACGCCCGGCTGTCGGACCCGGATCTTGCCTTGGCCCTGATCGCGAGACTGGAAGGGCTTTCCGTACGCTACGCGCAAAAACTGTTCGAGAGGCGCGGCGAAAGCTTCTCCGAATATGTGCGCCAGCAGCGCCTCGAACATTGCCGCATCGACCTGGCGGATCCCAACCATGCACATGAAAGCGTGGCCGCGATCGGACAGCGCTGGGGCTTTCGCGATCAATCGCATTTCAGCCGCACTTTCGGCGCGACGTTTGGAATGAGTCCCAGGCAGGTGAGGCGCGCTAGGTCGCAGACGGAGGAGGCTTATCCGCTGCGCGGCAAACCGGACGGCCGCAAGTCTGCGGCGGCGCGGCCGGCCCCGATGCTGCAGGCCGCTATGGATCGCCCACCAACGGCAAGAGCGCGCGAACGCAGGGACCATTGGCATTTGCCAGCAACAGCGGAGACCGTGCATTGGGGCTTTTTCAGCCGCTCGCTGCCGCCGGTGTTGCGCGTCGATCCGGGCGATTCAGTCACCGTTGAGACACTCACTCAGCACGCGGGCGACGACTGGCAGCGGATGGTGGCGGGTGACAGCGGGGCTGAAAGCGTGTTCGATTGGTCACCCGAACACAAGCGCGTCGACCGTCGCGGGGCCGGTCCGGCAAACGCTTCCATCTTCGGGCGCGGCGCTGGCGAGGGGTTCGGCGTTCACATCATGACTGGCCCGATCTATGTGCGCGGCGCCGAGCCCGGCGACGTGCTCGAGATCGAGTTCGTCGAAATTCGGCCACGGCCGAGCGCTGCCTTTCCCGGCAAGGCCTTCGCATCGAACGTATCGGCGTGGTGGGGGTATCAGTATCACGACCTTCTGGACCGGGATGCCAAACGCGAAACGGTGACTATCTTCGAGATCGACATGCGGTGCCCGGCCGCAGCGCGGCCGCTGTACAGCTACGAATGGCAGCCGCAGACCGACCCCTTCGGCGTTGTCCACGCGACGATCGACTATCCTGGCATACCCGTCGACCACAGCAAGGTTTCGCATCGCGACTTGAGTGGTAGCGGCGTGCGCATACCGGCGCGCCTGCACTTCGGGTGCATCGCGGTGGCTCCGCGCGAGGCCGACCTAGTCGATTCCATCCCGCCGGGCTATTTCGGCGGCAATATCGACAATTGGAGGATCGGAGCCGGCGCGAAGCTTTATTTGCCCGTTGCGGTTCAGGGCGCACTGCTCTCGCTCGGCGATGGACATTTCGCGCAGTCGGACGGCGAGATCAATGGCACGGGTCTTGAGTGTTCGCTGACCGGCGACATCATCATCAAACTGCATAAGGCGGGCGAAGGGTGCCCGGCTTTCCTGCGCGGTCTCAACTCGCCGCTCATCGAAACCGAGCACAGCTGGGTGATACAGAGTTTTAGCCATCCCAACTACCTCAGGGACCTCGGCAGCAACGCGCAGTCGGACGTCTACAAGACATCCACCATCGAGTTGGCGCTGCGCAACGCCTTCCGCCAGACGCGCCGATTCATCATGCAGACATACGATCTCACGGAGGACGAGGTGTTGAGCATCATGTCGCTTGCCGCCGACTTCGGCATCACGCAAGTCGCCGACGGAAATTTCGGCGTGCACGCCACGATCACCAAGGCCGTGTTCGGCGAGAGACAGCACAGCCAGCGCACCGCTCGCCCCTGACCACCCATGATCAGAGATCACGCAGCGGTTTCATTGATGGCGTGTGCCCTCACAACTCCGTGGCGTGCTCTTTTAGTGTCACCTCAAGCGCCTGGCTTAGCGGCACCGCCTTGGAGAATAGGAAGCCCTGAGCAGTTCTGCAGCCGAGCTTGTACAGAATTTGCCGGTCCGCCTCTGTTTCGACGCCCTCGGCCATGACATCGATCCCGAGCGCCCGACCAAGATCGATCACCGTTTTGACAAGCAGCCGGTCCTCCCGAGACTTGGCCAAGCCGCGGATGAAGCCTTGGTCTATTTTCACCTTGCGTATCCGGCTGTCCTTGAGCGATGCCAACGTGGAAAAGCCGGTGCCGAAGTCATCGAGCGCGATGGAAATGCCGGCATGTGAAAGCCGTCCGAGCTTTTCATCCAGTCTTTCCGGGTCCACTGGAGATTCTTCGGTAATCTCGATTTCGAACATCGTTGTCGGGAGGTCTTTTGCCGCCAGACCATTCAGAACCATGTCGTCGATATCGCCGGCTTCCAATTCGCGCGGTGAAACATTCATTGCCACACGAACATCTCGACGGTCAGCTTTCACCAAGCCGTCGATAAGAGCACAACAGTCGGAGAATACCGTTTGCGTTAACAGTTGAAGCATTCCGGTTTCGCGTGCGGCTGTCATGATTTCGGGTGGAGAGATGGAACCATGGATCGGATGGGACCACCTCAGCAAGGCTTCAAAACCGATCACGGCCTCGGTATCGAGTCTCACGATGGGCTGGAACCAAGGTGCCACCCTTCTCGCCTCTATCGCCGAATGAAGGTCGCGTTCGATGGACTGGCGACGTTGCAATTCCCTGTCGAGTTCGGCATCGAACAGGCGAAATTCGTTCCTGCCACGACGCTTGGCCGTGTAAAGAGCGACATCCGCCCGCAGCAACATTTCCGTCAGCCCCGGCCTTTCAGCCAGGTATATTCCGATCGATGCACCGATCCGGACGGACGCGACTTTAGGATAGGGGCTGGCGACTTTGGCTATGATATTGGATGCGAGGGTACTGGGAGAAAGCGAACTCCTGAGTGAGGGAAAAAACAGCACGAACTCATCGCCGCCGATACGGGCGAGCGTTGAGCCTGCCGGCGCTTCCTGCTCTATGCGGCGGGCGATCATGATGAGCAGTTCATCACCGGTCCTGTGACCGTAGGTATCGTTGACAGATTTGAAGCCGTCCAGATCAATCAGCATTGCAACGAACGGGCCGTCCGTATTCTCGAGCTGATTGATCGCGTGTTCGAGGCCCCGTCTGTTGAGAAGGGCCGTTAGGTGGTCCTCCCTGGAATTGCGCTCCATTTCCGCCGCAAGCCGCTCCGCCTCATGTCTCAGGCGGCTTGCTTCGCGGAAGCGGGCTTGCCCTACAAACGAGCCTCGAACCAAGCCGCCCACGAAGAGCAGAACGGCAAAGGCCAGAATGTAATCTTCAAAGTTGCCTTTCGCCAGCAGGCAACCCATCGCGATCACAAGCGGCGGCGTGATGAAGTTGATCGCGGCCGCGGCATATGAACTGCCGTATGTAACCGCACCAGCTGAGATGCCCGCCAGAATAATCAGATGCAGCGGCGCTTGCGGCGTTGTGTAGCCAACGGTAAGGACGGCAAGAAAGGACCAGGCAAACCCTGACAGAAGAGCAAGGATGCCAAACCAGCGAAGCCGCTGCGAAATCCCTGTTAAATCGTCCTGATCCCCCGTCTCGTTTAGCTGATAACGGGCAAGTCCGAGGCGGGCGGCATTTATCGCATTGACAACCAGGAACCAGATTGCGGCGGCAAAGCCCCCGCCAGAAAAGGCCTGCACCGTCAAAATCAGGCCTGATAGCATAGTGCTTATCGGCATCGATACGAAGAGACCGGCCTTCAGATCAGCAAGCTGATCTCCGAGGATTCTGGCCTCCAGTGCGTGTTCTTTCTTCAGGGCCATAGACCAGTCGGTTCGCTTCCCATGCCGATTCGCAACGTAAGCTTATGCAAGCCCACTGAAGGACGGGTTAACTACTCATTGTATCAGCCTTCTGCGAGGCCTTTGTATGAATCCTCCTCATTTGTGCGGTGATAGAGAACATGGATCGGCAGCATCCTGACGCTCGGGAATAACTTAAGGCGCGTCGCATGCATCCGTTCAAACGCGACGTGCTTAGGGGCTGCGCTGCCTACCTGTCAGCCGCAATCGTCGCCTGCAGCCATTGCGTGATGGCGTCGAAAGCGATCGGTCTGGTCGTGTCGACGTCAAGCAGCGGTCCGCGCCGCAGCGGCTCGGCGCGCTTGGCCAGTTCGATCAGTTCGGGGATGTAGGCCGCGCCGGGATGGCCGGCGGGACGCTGGTCGAGCCTTGCGCGATAGCGCTCGGCCAGAACCTCGCCGGGCGCATGGCACCAGATCTCGGCGGTCTGCTCGACGCCGGCGCTGCGCAGGTGATCCTCGAGCACCTGGCGCGGTTGGAAGCCGAACCAGGCGTCGATGACAAATATGGCGCCCGCCGGGGCCTCGCCGACGACCGACCAGATGGCCTGGTAACTGGCGCGGCCGAGTATGCGGTTGAATTCGCGATCGCCGCCGCCGAGCACTTCCAGGAACGGGTTCTTGATCGTATCGAGCGCCAGCAATGGCCAACCCATGTGCGCGGCGATGCCGCGCGAGACCGTGCTTTTGCCGCTGGCGGGGATGCCGTTGACGAGCACGGCGCGCCGGCCGGGCACGGCGCGCCTGGTGCGATCGAGCCGGGCGGTCGGCAAGGATACTGGCGAGGCTTGTGCAACTGCTGATTGTGCAACTGCCGCTTGCTCGGCGAGCGCTTGCAGACCGGCGCCGATGACCCCGGCGTCGTCACCCAGTTGCGCCGCTTCCACCGGGCATTGGAACCAGGGCGCCAGGGCAGGAGCCCTGGCAAGCGCCCGATGGGCCGCCAGGCCAAGTCCGCCGCCGAGCAGCACCAGGTCGGGGTCGAACATGGCCACGGTCGTGTCGATTGCCGCACGCAGCGGCCCGGCCCAGGCTTCCAATATACCGCGCGCCAAGGGATCGCCGCCCGCATCCCGGGCAAAAAGCTGATCGACCGAAACGTCCGGACCGAGGCCTGCCCGCGCGATGTGACGGCCAAGCGCCGTGCCTGAGCTGGTGGTTTCAACGCAGCCGCGCCGGCCGCAGACGCACCCTTCGCCTGATAGATCGACGGTGATATGGCCGAGCTGCCCCGCCGTCCCTTTTCCGCGGACGATCCGCCGATCCTGGACCACGGCACCGCCAATGCCGGTCCCGATCGTGAACATGACGATGCTTTCATGGCCTCTGGCGCCGCCGAGGGCCATTTCCGCGACCAGTGCCATGTTGCAGTCATTGTCGATCACCACGGGCTTGCCCGCCAGGCTTTCCAGTCGTTGCGCAGGGGAGACCGAGGCGAGGTTGACATAGCCCCCTGACAAGACCGCGCCAAGCCGCGCATCGACGCGGCCGGGGACGCCGATGCCGATGGCCGCAACTTCGGGAAAATCGAGCCGGCGCACCATTTCGGCGATCCGGGAGAGCACGAGCTCGGGGTCCGGCGCGCTTTTCTCGGAAATGCGCTCGAGGATTTCGCCCGTGCCGGAAACACGGGCGGCGCGCAGATTGGTGCCGCCGATATCGATTCCTATGGCCATCGAACCAGAGCCTGTTCCATTTCGACTAAATCGAAATGGGGCTCTATCTCTTTGTTTGACCATGATCTTCTCCGAAAACCGGTCCCCACTTTTCGGGATCATGGTCAGAGGCATGACGTCCCGTGCGTACCTGGTGTGAACGTCGGATAGCTACAGCGCCGCGCATCCTGGTGCGCACAGGACGCTATAGTACTTTTATTTGCGCATGATCCTTTTCGAAGATCGACTACGATTTTGCATCGCGGACCTTCGGTTCGGGGTCATCGTGCTAAGCGGCTTTCTGCCGGTAGTTTCCGATCACCGCCTGAAGCTCGCGCAATCTCGACACCGCGATAGTCCTGAGCCTTTCACGCTGAATGTCACGGTCGAGCGAGATGCAGTCCTTCCACAGCGACCGGCCGGCGATGACGCCTGACGCGCCGTTCCTCATCGCGATCTCGACCTGGCCCAGGAAGGTTGCGTGGTTGACGCCGGCGGAGAGGACCGCCCAAGGCACCTCGCCAGCCATGCTGCTGATCCTGGCGCAGGCTTCCGGCGTTCCGGGATAAGGAAGCTTGAGCACCTTTGCCCCGCATTCCAGCGAAATACGGGTGCCCTCTTCGACGAGCCAGGGGATCTTGGCCGTATACTCTTCAAGGCTTTCCGCTTCGAGCTGATAGGTCAGGAACTCGACGACGAGCAGGAGGTCCTCTTGCGCGAAATCGGCGATGCATTGGCGCAGAATGGCGACATTATGCTCGTTCGCCTCAGGCCTGTCGGGCCTGAGATAGACCATGATCTTGCCGCCGGTGCCGCCGAGCTCGCGCACGCGGCGCGCGCCGATGCCGGGAACGAGACGCGACAGGCGGTAGCCGGCAGGCGAGACGTCGAAGCCCGAAGCGTCGAGGCCGATGAGCAGAGCCGTATCGCGGCTCAGCACCCCGTCATCGACAACCCGCGGCACCGCGCAGAGCGGGTCGAGCAGCACGCAGGATGCCTGGCTGGCGAGGTATCGCGTGATGTCCGACTTGGTGTCGCCCAGCATGTCGTTGGTGATCTTGGCCTGTTCTTCAGGGTCCGACGCAAGCAAGCTTCGCATGCCGCCGCGCTGGTCACAGGCGATGGCCATCATCGCCCCGTCCTTGCCGCATATCTGCTGGTAGCCGCGCAACTCTGCGGTCGTCATCTTTGTCATGGGTCTTCTGTCCGATGTTGGCGCCCATTCACCGGGGCGCAGATCAGTGGAAACAAGAAAGGTTCAGTTTTACCTGCCTCCCGACAGGAGGTTTTGCCGCTTTGCTGCGCTATCGAACCCGGAAATTCGGCCTTGGCCCGCAATCTGCCGTGGAAACCAGCCCACGTTGCGAGTCAGCCGGATTTGCGCGATAACTCCCATCGGTCGATGGGTCTGTAACACATTGCTGAAAGGAATTGCAAGCTGTCTGCACCTCCCGCACAAGATGCAGCCGCATCGCGGACGATGCTGCATACGGTCGCCAAACTGCACTATGAGGCGGACATGTCGCAGGTCGATATCGCGCGGCGGCTTGGCGTCTCCACCGCGACCATATCGCGCCTCCTGCAGCGGGCGAGAGCGGAGGGCATCGTGCGGATCGAGGTTCTCGATCTTGCAACCCCCGAAGGCATCACCACGCAACTGGTCGAGGCACTCGGGCTGCGTGACGCGGCGGTCATCGAAACGCCGTCAGCCGGTGCGCTGGCGGCGCTCGCTGCGCCGCTCGGCGCCTTGCTCAAGCAAGCGGGACTGACGGCCGGCAAGGTCGTCGCCATCGGCTGGGGGCGAGCCATTCGCGAGGTGATCCAGGCAGGCCTGCCGCGCATCCCTGGCGTTCTTACCGTCGCTGCCACCGGCGGCATGCAGCAGCAGGCGGCGCATTTTCAGATCAACGAGTTTGTGCGGCTCGCCGCAGAAGAGTTGGGCGGGACGCCGCATTTCATCCATGCGCCCTATCTGCCGTCGTCCGAATTGCGTGAGGTCTTCCTCGGCGATGCGGCCATCCGCGACAGCGTCGCGCTTTGGGACCGGACCGACGTTGCGATCGTCGGCATCGGCCTGCCCCATGCCATCAATCCGCCCGAAGCGAGCGCGGCCACGCTGAGCGAACAGGCCCTGTTTCATGCGGCGGGAGACGTCATCCGCCACTACTTTGACGCCGAAGGCACACTCATCCCGTGGGAGGGGGAGGGCCGGATGATCGCAATGTCGCCGGCCCAGCTTCGAGCCGTCCCGCTGGTGATCGGCGTTGCCGCCTCGCCGGAGAAGGCGAAGGCGATCATAGGTGCCGTCCGCGCCAGGCTCATCAATGCTCTGGTGACGGACACGAAGACGGCCCAGGCCATTCTCGAGGCTCTCTTGCCCCGATAATACTGGGCACGCCGATACGTGACATCGGCACAGCTGATCGATTCCAGACCGATCGACACCAAACCCGCAGCCGCGAAATCATCAGTTGTGTCGTCAAGGCGTTGGGGCAATAGTCTGCGGGAGGGGCTCTGCGGAGCAGACAGATGGTGTCCGGTTTGAAAGCGTTTCGATCCCAGAAATGTGCGGTTGCAATTTCTTTCAGCAAAGTGTTACAACATTGCGGCTAGGCAAGCATGCGCGCCGAGCGGCGCAGTTTCCTGCACCTTGCGGAGGCTCGTAACGGGACTGCGCATCAGGCTGGTCGGTTTCGACGGTCGATTTAATGACTGGGGCGCTTGGGAGGAGGCTGCCCCATAACAGCAAGCAGGCGAAACCCGCTTCTCGCCGCCAGCACTTCACAGAGCCGGGACGACTCGCAACGGCAAAATCTGCCAACATTAGGAGGAGGATGTTATGAAGAAGATTGTTGCCGCTCTGGCGGCTCTCGCCATCTGCGCAGCGGCGCTGGTCGCGCCCGCATTGGCGCAGGACAAAAAATACACCATTGCGCTCATTCCGGGTCTTACCACCGACGGCTTTTACATCACCATGCGCAAGGGAGCCCAGGCGGCAGCCGATGCCCTTGGTGTGACCCTGGTTTTCCAGGGCGCCCCGGATTTCAATCCGGTAACGCAAGTCCCCGTGCTTGACGCGGTCATCGCCAAGAAGCCGGATGCCATCCTGATCGCGCCGACCGACAAGGTTCAATTGGTCGAACCCCTGCGCAAGGCCCATGACGCCGGCATTCCGGTGATCACCGTCGACACCTTCATCGGCAGCGGCGTCTACCAGACCGGCGCCGGCGAGGCGGATTTCCCACTGTCCTATATTGCCTCCGACAACATTCTGGGCGGCGAGATCGCCGCGCGGGCATTGGCCAAGGCCATAGGCGACAAGGGCAAGGTCTACGTTTCGAACGTCAAGCCTGGCATTTCGACCACCGACCAGCGTGAAGAGGGCTTCAAGAAGGAGATGGCGGCCAACCATCCCGGCATCACCGTTCTCGAAACCCAGTTCAACGACAACGACGCCAACAAGGCCGCCTCGCAGCTGCAGGCTGTGTTCGCGCGCAATCCCGATCTCGTCGGGGTGTTCGGCGCAAACCTGTTCTCGGCGCTTGGCGCGGCCAATGGTGTCCAGCAGGCCGGGCAGACCGGCACCGTCAAGGTCGTGGCGTTCGACGCGCCGACCAGCATTGTCGACAACATCAACACTGGCCTTGTCGACGTCGCGATTGCCCAGCATCCCGCGGAAATCGGCTATTTCGGCGTCGTGTCGGCCTATGCCCATCTGACCGGCCAGTCGATCCCGGTTGCGATCGGCACCGGCTTCACGATCATGGACAAGGCCAACATCGCCGACCCGAACATCTCGAAATACCTCTATTCCGAATAAGTCCAGCCAGTCTCCTTCCGGCCCGCCGGAAGGAGACCTGCGCCGGGTCTCTTTGACCCTGTTTGAGGCCGCTCTGCGGATCGGAACCATTCATGACTTCAACATCGCCAACCGAAACGCATGTCGCTCCTCAGGCGGATCACGGTGATCCGGCCAGGAGTTGGCTCGCACGCATCGCCGAAGGACGCGCCTGGCTGTTCCTCGCCGGCCTGATCATCTGTTTCGAGGTCTGGTCGAGGCTCTCCTTCGGCGCGACCTTCGTGCTCAACCCGTTCAACGTGCAGTCCATTGCGATATTCGCCGTGGCGCCGTTGCTGCTGGCGACCGGGCAGACCTTCGTCATCATTTCGGGAGGCATCGACCTCTCGCTGGGCTTCATCATGGGTCTGGCGGCCGTCGTCGCCGCCCATGCCACGAATATGGCCGGCGTCGCCATGCCGGTGCCTCTGGCCATGATGCTGGGCATTCTGGCGGCAGTGATCGTCGCCGGCGTGCCTGGCGTCATCAATGGCTTGCTGATCTCGCGCCTCAGAATTCCCCCTTTCATCGGCACGCTTGGCATGTTTGGCGTGGCGCGCGGCGCTGCATTCCTGCTGGCCGGCGGCACGACGGTGCCGGTCCAGAATTCCTGGTTTGCGCTGCTTGGCAACGGCAGGTTCTACGGTGTGCCTTATCTCGTCATCATTGCCGCGGTCTTTGTCGTGGTGATGCACTACATCCTGAGCCAGACCCGGTTCGGCCAGCACAACTACGCCATCGGCGCCAATGTGCAGGCTGCGAGTCGCGCCGGCATCGACATCAAGGGCCACATCCTGCGCCTCTACGTGCTTTCGGCGATGTGTGCCGGCCTCGGTGGCGCGCTCTATGCCGCGCGCTTCACCGCGGGCGCCGCCCAGGCCGGCGAACCCTTGCTGCTCGACAGCGTCGCAGCCGTGGTGATCGGCGGCGCCAGCCTGTTCGGTGGCTCCGGCACCATTTTTGGGACGGTCGCCGGCGCCTTGGTGATCGCGGTCATTCAATACGGGCTGGTCTTCGTCAATGTCGAGCCGTTCTGGCAGTTCATCGCCGTCGGCCTCGTCATCATCATCTCCGTCCTTATCGACCAGGCGCAGCGCCGGTTCAGTGGAGCTCGCCAGGATGAATAGTTCCGAACAAACCGCCCCCCTTCTCGAAGTCCGGCACCTTTCCAAGCATTTCGGCGCGGTGCAGGCGCTGAACGATTTCTCCATGGCCGTTGGGCCGGGCGAAGTGGTGGCGCTGGCCGGAGACAACGGCGCCGGCAAGACGACGCTGATCAAGGCGATATCGGGCGTCTTTCAGCCGACCGGCGGTGAAATTCTGCTGCGGGGGCAGCCGGTCACCTTCGCGACGCCGCAGGAGGCGCGCGAAAAAGGCATCGAGACCATTTACCAGGATCTCGCTCTCGCCGACAATCTGTCCATCGGCGCCAATATCTTCCTCGGCCGTGAACCCATGCGCAAAGTTTTTGGTTTCTTGCCGGTGCTCGATCGCAAGGCGATGGCCGTCGCCGCCAAGCAGACCATGGGGCGGCTGGACTTCCATGTCAGCCGGCTCGACGCCCCGGTCAGCAATTTCTCCGGCGGTCAACGGCAGGCCGTTGCCATCGGCCGGGCCGTCTATTGGGATGCGCAGATCCTGATCATGGACGAACCGACCGCGGCCCTCGGCGTGCCGGAGCAGCGCAAGGTCATTTCGCTCATCCACCAGCTCAAGGCGCAAGGCCGGGGGGTGATCTTCATCTCGCACAATCTGCAGGATATTTTCGCCGTTTCCGACCGCATCGTCGTGCTGCGCCGCGGCATCCAGGCCGGCGAGCGCAAGATCTCTGAGACCAATCATGACGAAGTCGTCAAGCTCATGGTTGGCGGATAGGCCGAGCGCCCGACCGACTTCCGGCGAAATATGCTCGCCCCCGACGATGACAAAATGCCATCCAGATACGCTCGGCGCGGCGGAAAGAAGCAGGTCGGCCAGCAGAGTCGACATTGCCTGAGGATGTCACTATATAGCGGCGGCTTTGGCCGCGTACCTTGGGTTGCGCAGCGAATGGCGCCGCAAACTTGCCGCGTAATGTGATACCTATTGTCATACAAATTGACTGGATTGCCGGAAAATAACAAGTAGAAACAATGGCGCGATCCGGGACCTGATCCCAGCCAACGGTGCCAGTCTGCTCAGGAAAATAGAATCTCCTTCAGAATTAGAATGTGCTCCTTGAACCTTCGATTTCCGTCAGCCCTGTGGAGCTTGGGCAAGATCGGCTTGCCGGGTGACGGCGACTCGGTTGGAATAGGAGCGTGCATCTTTTTGGGGATGCCGGCGTTTATGATTACCAACCGGCGCAGCCGCCAGGGAACAGCAGCATGAGCGAACACGCGATCGAGTTCTTGCAGGAGTGGATCGGCGAAAAGGTCCACTGCCAGTCCTCGCTGGACAGGATCGAGGAGCAGGCCGAGACCCTCGCCAAGGAATGCGCGGCGAAGGCGGCTGAGGCCGGCATACCGCTGGAGGATATCCAGGAAGAGGTCGGCGACATTCAGGAACTTATCGCGTCGAGGCTGGAAGAGGCGGCTGAGGCCGACCAGGACGAAAAGAATTCGGACAAGCCTGCCCAGTGACATGCCGACCCGGCGAAAGGCATCTATTCACCTGTGCGACGCGTGACACGCCGCATAGTTCTACTTTCCCTGCCTAGCCCCGAATTTGCTCTTGAGCCATGCCTTTGGCAGCGCCGGCACGAAATTGCCGTCGCGCCCGGTCATGTCGTCATTGGCGACCAGCGCATTGAGGATCGCTTCCTCCACACTCCCGATCACGGCGTCGAAGAACGGGTCGATGTCGGTATCCGGGATAAAATCGGCGCTGGCGATGCGGCCTGGCGGCGCCAGCGCCGCCTCGCGGTTGGCGGTCGAAAAGGCCAGGAAAATATCGCCCGAGCTGTGATAGCCGAAGCCGCCGGTCATGGCGACGCCGAGCGGCACCCGGCGTGCCAAGCGCTTCATCTGATGCGGCAGCAACGGCGCATCGGTGGCGACGATCCCGATGATCGAGCCCTTTTCGGCGCGCGGCGTGCTTTCGCGGATCGCCGGTTCGATGAGATCGGGCCCGGCGCGCAGGCCGCGAATGGTAAAATTGCTCCGCCTGCCGAAATTCGCCTGCACGAAGGCGCCGACCGTGTAGCGCCGGCCGTGCCATTCGACGAGGCGCGATGCCGTGCCGGAGCCTGCCTTGAAGTCGAAGGCGATCATGCCGGTGCCGCCGCCGACGCTGCCTTCCTCGATCGACCCGCTGGTCGCGCCATCGAGGGCCGCGGCGACATGCTCAAACCCGAGATGGTGGCCATTGATGTCGTTCAGGAAGCCGTCATAGGTTTCCGCCGCCACCGGCAGGCCCCAGCCGCTGTCGAGCGCGGCCGGCAGCACGCGCTGCATCCAGCGCAGCGTTCCGTCGCGTGAAACGCCGCAGGAATGCGTGTTGGTGATGGTGATCGGAAAATTGAAGGCACCGGTTTCCTCGATGATGTGCGAGCCGGTCAATTCGCCATTGCCGTTCTGGCCGAAAATGCCGGAAAAGACCGGCGTGGCCAGTTCGGCGCGCGGTCTGGGCAGGATGGCGGTCACGCCGGTGCGCACCGGCCCCTCGCCGACCACCAGCGCACCTTCGCCCGAAATCAGCGTCGAATAACCGACCGCAACGCCAGCCACATCGGTGATGGCGTTGAACAGTCCGGGCGTGCCGTCAAAACGAATGCCGAAGGCTCGCGCGCGCTGCTTGCCGGAAGGCGTCGTCTGGTGATGTGGATTGCCGGAAATCATCGGCACTCAAAACAGCGAGCCTTGGCTGCCAGGCTCCTTGGCTTTGGCGGCCGGCTTTGCAACAGTTTTCGGCCGTGCCGCGCCGCTGGTTGCAACCGCATCGGCGGTTCCGTCGGCGAACTCCAGCGAAAGTGCCATCCCCGGCGCCACTTCCGCCGCTTGCTTGATCACTGCGCCGTCGGCATCTTTCACCAGGGCGAAGCCGCGCGCCAGCACCGCCTTGTGCGACAGCGTCGCCAGCAGCCGGTCGGCCTGGGTCAGTTTCCCGCGCAAGCGCTCGAGCCGCACCGAAATCACCCGGTCCTGCCGCCGCGACAGCGCCGTCAGGGCATCTGCCTGCAATTTCTGCCGCCTTGCGAGCGGTGCCGGCGACAGCCGCGTCGCGGTGCGCGAAAACCGCGTTCGCCGCTCGCGCACGATGGCGAAGAACGCTGCTTGCGCGCGGCCAAGGTCACGGCCGGCCAGTGTGCGTGCCTCGTTCATGCGTCGCGACAGGGTGGCCGGCGTCAGCCGCTGCGCCTGAAGCCTGGCTCGCTTGCGCTGGACGCTGACGGACAGCGCCCGGCCGAGTCGGCTCGTCGCCTCGTCGAAACGCCGGCGCGGCAATGCCAGCAACTGGTCGGGCGAGGGCAGCGCCCGCGCGGCGGCACGCACCGCCTGGCGCTTGCGCTCGAAATTGCGCGATACCGCGGCCTTGAGCCGCGCACCAAGGCCGGCAAGCGTCACTTCGAGGTCGGCGCGTACGGGCACGGCGATTTCGGCGGCACCCGTCGGTGTCGGCGCCCGCACATCCGCCGCCAGGTCGATCAGCGTCCAGTCCGTTTCATGGCCGACGGCGGAAATCACCGGAATGCGCGAGGCGGCGACGGCGCGGGCCAGCGCCTCGTCATTGAACCCCCAAAGATCCTCGAGGCTGCCGCCGCCGCGCGCCACGATCAGCAGGTCGGGCTGCGGGATGACGCCATCCTGCGCCAGTCCGTTGAAGCCGTTGACGGCGGCGGTCACTTCGGCGCCGGCCGTTTCGCCCTGCACTCGCACCGGCCAGACCAGCACATGCAGCGGAAACCGGTCCTTGATCCGGTGGATGATGTCGCGGATGACAGAGCCTGTCGGCGAGGTGACGACGCCGATGACGCGCGGCATGAACGGCAGCAAGCGCTTGCGGCCGGCATCGAACAGGCCTTCGGACTGCAGCCGGCGCTTGCGCTCTTCCAGCAGTGCCATCAGCGCCCCGGCGCAGGCGGGCTCCAGATTGTCGATGACGATCTGGTATGTGGACTTTCCGGGATAGGTGGTGAGCCGGCCGGTGGCGATCACCTCCATGCCTTCTTCGGGGCGGAATTTCAGCCGGCCCATCGTGGTCTTCCAGACCACGGCGTCGAGCCGTGCGCGGTCGTCCTTGAGGCAGAAATAGGCATGGCCGGAGGAGTGCGGCCCGCGATAGCCTGATATTTCGCCGCGCACCCGCACATTGCCGAAGACGTCCTCGACCGTTCGCTTCAGCGCGCCGGAAATCTCGCTGACCGTGTATTCGGTGGCGTTGGTACGTGATTCGGATGCTGCGTCGCTCATTGGCCGATTGGGGGGCGGTTGTTGGCCGGCGTCAAGGCCGTCGCTCATAGCCGACGTCATAACTCGATCTTAACCCGATCTGATGACTGTGTGGAAAAGAGAGTGGCCAGGACGCATGAGCCGTCGTCTTCAACGCAGCCCATTAACGTTCCAGGTCACGCTGACGGTGATGGCGCTTGCCATTTTCGCGCTTGCCATGGTCGTCGGCTTTGGCTTTTACGCCACTGTGCAGGCGGATAGCGTCTCCCTCGAGCGGCAGAAAATCCTTTTCGCCAACGGAATGCGGGACCGGATCGCGGCGGTGGATCGCGAGCAGGAAAGCATCGCCGTCTGGGACGATTCCGTCATCAATGCCAAGGCCGGCAACGTGGACTGGATGATCGATAACATCAGCGTCTGGATGTATTCCTATTATGGGCATGATCGGGTCTACGTACTGGATGCCGCCGATCGTCCGGTCCATGCGATGCGTGAAGGAAACGTGCTGGCGCCGGCGCGCTACAGCGAGGATGAACCGGTTCTGTTGCCCACGGTCGAAAGGGTGCGCCGGTTGATCCGTGAGCCGGCGAAAGAAAACCTGGCCGGCGGTCCGGTCAAATTGGCCGCAGGGGATCTGGTGGAGCTTGACGGAAAACCTGCCATCCTCAGCATCATGCCGCTGGTGCCGAGTTCCGACCGCGTAATCCAGGCGCCTGGCAGCGAATACCTGCATATCTCGGTGGACTTCATCACCGACGCGTTGCTGGCCAAGATCGCCGGGCAATATCTGTTGGCGGGCGCCCGCCTGCTGCCGTTGTCGCAGCCGGTCGGCGGGGCTGCCATTCCGCTGGTCGACTCACGCGGCGTCATCCTGGCCTATGCCGGCTGGGATCAGGAGCGGCCCGGCAGCGCGCTTGTGCGCGAGGCAGGCCCAGCCCTGATCGGTGGCGCGCTGCTCGCGGCAGGTGTCCTGGCATTCCTGCTGCGCCGCCTCCGCCGTGCATCGTCGGCGCTGCAGACCAGTCAGGCCGAGGCGCAGTATCTCGCCTTCCACGACACGCTCACCGGCCTTCCCAACCGGGCGCTGTTCGAGGACCGGCTCCGGCGCGCTTTGCTCACGGCCAGTCACGAAACAGCCAAAGTGGCACTGCTTTATCTCGACCTCGACCGTTTCAAGCACGTCAACGACACGCTTGGCCATCCTGCCGGCGACGAGCTTGTCCGCCAGACCGCCGCGAGGCTCCAGCAGGCAATCCGGGAGGTCGACACGGTGGCACGGCTCGGCGGCGATGAGTTCGCCATGATCCTGATTGATGTTAACGACATCCGAGGCGCCGAAGATGTTTCGGAGGGTCTGCTTCAAAAGCTGCAGGAGCCGTTCAAGCTGGCCGACGACCAGGTTTTTGTCAGCGCCAGCATCGGCATAGCATTGTCGACCGGTCCGGATGCCGATGCGGACGACTTGCTGCGCAAGGCCGATATCGCGCTTTACGAAGCCAAGAAGAACGGCCGCGGCCGCTACCAGGTCTTCGCCGGCGACATGGACGACCTGCTGTTGCGCAAGCGCCAGGTTGAGAGCGAGCTTCGCCATGCCCTGAATGGCGGAACCGGGATCAAGCTGGCGTATCAGCCGATCTTTGCGGCGGACGGCAGTACGATCCTCGGTGCCGAGGCGCTCATCCGCTGGGGACATGAGGTCCACGGTGGCTTGCCGCCGGCACAATTCATCGCCATCGCCGAAGAACGTGGCATGATCGGCCAGCTTGGCAAATGGGTGCTGCAAGAGGCTTGCCGCTTCGCTGTCGGTACCGAATTGCCTTGGGTGGCCGTCAACGTGTCGCCGCTGCAACTGCGCGACACCGGTTTCGCCGAGCAGCTTGCGGCGGTTCTCGCCGAGACCGGATTGGCGCCAGGGCGCCTGCAGCTCGAGATCACCGAGGGCGTGCTGTTGGACAACAACGATACGACCAGGGCGGCTCTGGCTGCCTTGCGCCGGTCGGGGATCGCCATAGTGCTCGACGATTTCGGCACCGGCTATTCGTCGCTGAACTATCTGCGCCGCCACGCCATCGACAAGCTCAAGATCGACCGCTCCTTCGTGAACCTCCTCGGCCGCGACGAGAGTTCGGCGGCGATCGTCAGGGCGCTGGTCGATCTTGCCGACGCTCTTAACGTCGGCGTCACCGCGGAAGGCGTGGAGACCGAGGAGCAAAAGGCGCTGCTCGTCGCCATGGGCTGCCGAGAGTTTCAGGGCCACCTGCTGTCGCTGCCGCTGGAGCCGGCGCAATTGCTGCGGCTGGCCGGCCTTTTGCCCGGCAACGACAGCACGCCGGCAGCAGTTTCCGCCTGATCCTTACCAGCCCGGCACGATCTGGTTCGGCTTGCCCCGCTTCATCTTCGAAAAGGCCGCGAAGTCGAAGCTTCCCGTCTCTTCGCCGAGCGGCACGGAAATATTGTCGAGGCTTTCCGAAATGTGACGGGCCAGCGCGTCGACGATCTCCGGCCGCGACGTCTGGCCGCGCATGATGCCGATGCGGCAATCGGGCAGGGCGCCGAATCCGTCGGCGTCGCCCAGCACCCGCATGCCGGGGCGCAGCGCGCATTCCGGCAGCACCGAGATCGCCAGGCCGGAAAGCACCGCGGCGGTGATGACGGTTGCCGAGAAGCTGGTGAACAGGATGCGGTAGTCGCGGTTCTGCCGGTCGAGCACGTCGACCGCGGCCCGCCGCCAGATGCAGTTCGGCCGGCCGAAGGCCATCGGCAGAACGTCCTGTTCATGCGTCGCATGGTTGGACGAAGTCACCCACAGCAGCGGTTCGCGCCGCACCACTTCCGACTGGCCGTGCGCGTCACTATGCGTCACCAGTGCCAGATCGAGATTGCCGCGCTTGATATGCTCGACCAGCCCCGGCGTCGGCTCGCAGATCACGGTCAGTTCGACACGTGGGTTGGAACGGGCGAAGCGGGCCATGATCTCGGGCAGGAAGCGATCGGCATAGTCGTCCGGCGTGCCGATGCGGATCGTGCCTTCGAGCCGCCGGTCGTCGAAGGCGGCCAGCGTTTCCCGATTGAGGAACAGCAACCGTCTTGCGTAGGAGAGCAGCCTGTCGCCTTCCTCGGTCAGCCTGTTGGTGCGCCCGTCCTTTTCGAACAGCGGCTTGCCGATCCGCTCCTCCAGCCGGCGCATCTGCATGGACACCGCCGACTGGGTCCGATGCACCGCTTCCGCCGCGCGGGTGAAGCTGCCGGTGTCGACGATTGAGACGAAGGTCTGCAACTGATCGAGATCGAGTGGCGCTTTCATCGGTCTAATCCATCACTAGTGTTGATGCTAAAGATTAGAAACATTCGTTGGATTAATCAATCGAACGATGGCAAATTTACGACTGTCCACACGACGGCAATGCAGGTCGCCTAAAAGTGGTCACCGGTTTTAGGACAACGACCTGCATTTTCTAGGTGAATCGGGACCGGAACGGCCGCTGTTTCCAGCGCCGAACGCCCGTCTTCGTCCGTTCGAATATGAAGGAGACTGACATGGCTACGTTTGATTTCGCCACCGAGACTTCGCGCATCACGTCGCGTCCGGCTATTGCGACGCGCGTGGTCAACACCATCTCCAATGTCTATCGCGCTTGGAAAAACCGCCGCGCCTTCTATCGCCTTGGCGAGATGTCGGACGCCGAACTTGCCGACATCGGCTTGACGCGCGGCGATCTCCACGTCGCCATCGACGTGCCGTTCGGCCGCGATCCAACCGAGAGGCTTCGCGCCATCGCGGCCGATCGCACGGAAACGATCGAGGATCTTGCCCGCAGGTGACCTGATCGCGCTGGCTGCGTGCCCTTTCGGGCACGGCGCTAAAGGACTTCGCAGGCCCCACTCCCTGCCGGTTTCCCCGCCGGCCCGCCTGCGCACTGCCCGGTCCTCCCAAGGATCGGGCATTTTTCTTTTTGAAATCAGGCGAAGGCCAGCTTTCGCGACGGCCGCGGTACCGATCTACCAACTTCGTGCGCGGCTTCTATCCAGGATGATATGGCGTCCTGGACGTTCGCGATGGCCTCTTCAGGAGTATCGCCATCGCTCATGCAGCCGGGCAGGTCAGGTACCAGCGCCGAAAATCCGCCCCCGTCTTCTGTAGCCAGCGGTGCGATGACGACCGGATATTCAAGTTTTCCCGTCATGTCTCTTTGCCTCGTCGATGAATGCCACGAGTTTTCGAATATATACGGGTTTGATGGGGCGTTTGAAAGGCACGGTCAGAATGTCGGTCATTGCTGAATGATAGACCTTGTAATGCGACCCACCGGATCTTGGCGGCACACAATGGACGCCTGCCTCGTCACAAACTGCCTTTACATCCGATATTGACCAATCGCCGCGAGGGTTGCGGCGCATCTGCTCCAATCTTCTGCTCACAGGATCTCGACTCGGGTGCTTGCCACGCTAGCGCCGGTCCATGCCTCGCTTGAATTGTTCGAAGATCGATTCCACGCCCTTCTGGTAATCGTCACGCTGCTGCGCGCCCGCCTCGAACATCTTGCCGAACAAATCGTCGAACGGATTGCGTGGCCTGCCGCTCGGATTGGTCTGCGGCTGCGACGCTTCGCGTTGCTGCGGCGCTTCGCGCTGCGGCTGTTGCGCGCCGCCGCCGAACATGTCCTGCAGCACCTTGCCGAGCGGATTGTCGCCGTAGGGATTGGGCGCCTGCTGCGGCTGACCCTGCGGCTGCTGCGCGCCGCCGAACATGTCCTGCAGCATCTTGCCGAACGGATTGTCCATCGGGCCGGGCTGCGGCGCCTGGCGCTGTTGCGGTGCCGGCGCGCCGCCGCCGGCCTGCCGCATCATCTGCTCGATGATCTCGCCGAGCGGATTGTTACCGCCGCCGAATCCGCCTGCTGCCTGCATCTGGTTTGTGGTCTGCTTGAATAGGCCGCCCATCATCATCGAAGCCACCACCGGCAGCATCTGCTGCAAGATCTGCTGGCTGACGCCGCTCGCCTGCGCTGCCTGGCTGGCAACGGCGCGGGACAGGTCTTTCGAGCCGAACAGATGGCCAAGAATGCCGTTGCCTTCATCGACGCCCTGCGGCGAGAAGGCCCGGCTTGCGTCCTCGAAATATTTGGCGTGCTGGCCGCTGGCCATTGCTGTCATGAACGCGCCGAGCCCGTAGGGGTCGGAGGTGCTGCGCTTCAGCCCCTGTGAAAAGGCCGGCAGCAGCGCCTCGACCGCCGATTGCGCTTGCTGCTGCGAAAGGCCGAACTGTTGGGCCAGGGCCTGCATGCCGTTGCCGTTCTGCGCCTGCGCCAGAATGTCGAACAAGGAAGCCATTGGTTTTCTCCTCGGGAAAATCCTCGTAGGAGAGCCTACCGCATCGGCCCGAAAATCGGAATCGATTTCGGAAAGCGCGTTTCCCGAGCTGTCAGCCAAGCCGATAGCAAACGGCTAATACGCATACTCCATGAACACCGGCTCGATCGAGCCGCCCCAGCGCGTATGATAGGCGGAGAGCAGTTCCTCGGCGCTGGTGGTGCCGCGCGCGACGACTTCGTCCAGCGTGCTGAGGAACGACGTTTCGTCATAGCCGTCGCGGTTCTTGCGGCCGCGGTTCTTCAGCCCCATGCGCGAGATGACGAGCACGTCGCGGGCGATCTCGCGCAGTGTCGTGTTGCGGAACGGCGCCGAAATGCCCTGTTCCGGCACGGCGTTGCGCATCGCCAGCACCTCTTCATAGCTCCAGCTCGAGGTCAGCGCCTCGGCCGCGTCGAGCGCCGCGGCGTCATAGAGCAGCCCGACCCAGAAGGCCGGCAGCGCGCAGATGCGCCGCCACGGTCCGCCATCGGCGCCGCGCATTTCAAGGAAACGCTTCAATCGCACGTCGGGAAACAGCGTCGACAAATGGTTCGCCCAATCGCCCATCGTCGGCAGCCCGTCAGAAATCTCGTTGCGGGCCGCACCTGCCATGAACTGGCGGAAGGTGACGTGCGTCATGTCGTGGTAGTGGCCGTCGCGGATGACGAAGTACATCGGCACGTCGAGCGCCCATTCGACATAGTCGGCGAAGCCGAAATCGGGCGAGAAGCAGAAGTCGAGCAGTCCCGAGCGCTGATTGTCGGTGTCGCGCCAGATGTCGCCGCGCCAGCTCTGAAATCCGTTGGGCCGGCCCTCAGTGAACGGCGAGTTGGCGAACAGCGCCGTCGACAGCGGCTGCAGCTTCAGCGATACCTGCATCTTGCGGCGCATGTCGGCCTCACTCTCGAAGTCGAGATTCACCTGGATGGTGCAGGTGCGGTACATCATGTCGAGGCCCTTGCTGCCGACCTTGGGCATGTAGCGGGTCATGATCTCGTAGCGCGACTTGGGCATTTTCGGCGTCTCGGCCAGCGACCATTTCGGGCTGCCGCCGAGGCCGAGGAAGCGGATGCCCATCGGCTCGGCGATCTCGCGCACCTGCGCCAGATGCGCATTGCCCTCGCGGCAGGTCTGGTGGATCGTCTCCAGCGGCGCGCCGGACAGTTCGAACTGGCCGCCGGGTTCCAGCGAAATCGCGCCGCGGCCGGTCGGCTCGACCAGGCCGATGATGCGGCCGGCATCCATGATCGGATCCCAGCCGAGTTTTTCCTGCATGCCTTCGAGAATGGCGCGGATGCCGTGCTCGCCGCCATAGGGCACCGGCGCATTGCCGTCGACATAGAACGGGAATTTCTCGTGTTCGGTGCCGATGCGCCATTTGTCGCGCGGCTTGTTGCCTTCAGCCAGGTGCTCGACAAGCTCGTCGACGCCTTCGATCGGCCGGAAATCGGTTGTGTCGCGCGCCATTACAAGTCCTCTAGCACATGACCCCGAAAATCGGCTTCGATTTTCGGAAAGGATCATGTGCCCAATCAAGTGCTGCAGCGTCCTTTGCGCGTCCGAAAGGACGCGCGGCGCTGTAGGTGGTCGGACGACCGCCGGCGCTAGATGGACGAAATGTCAGTAGGCGATCAAGCGAAAAATCCTGAGCCACAGGGTAACGGGAATTGATTGGCTGCTTCTTCCTTCTCCCACAAGGCCCACAAGGGGAGAAGGGAAGTGCCTCACCAATCGCCGATTGTCGCCTGTATCACCGCCAGCGCCGCCACCGCAGCCGTGTCGGCGCGCAGGATACGCGGCCCGAGCGGAATGGCGGTGACGAAAGGCAGCGCCCGCAGCATCCTTCGTTCCTCGTCGGAAAACCCGCCCTCGGGGCCGACCAGCAGCCCGAGCTTCTTCTCCCGCACCGCCTGCAGCGCCGGCAGCGGATTGTTGGTGGAAGCATCCTCGTCGCAGTAGATCAACCGCCGCTCCTTGTCCCAGCCGGCCAGCAGGCGCTCGATTTTTTCCGCTTCGCGCACTTCCGGCACCGCAAGGATGCCGCATTGTTCGGCGGCCTCGACGACATTGGCGCGCAGCCGTTCGATGCCGGGCTTTGCCACCTGCGTGTGCTGGGTAATGACCGGCTGCAGGACGCCGGCGCCCATCTCGACCGCTTTCTGCACCAGATAGTCGAGCCGACCCTGCTTAAGCGGCGCAAAGCAGTAGACGAGATCGGGCAGCGGAGGCTGCGGCCGCTGCAAGGTCAGCACCTTCAGCCGCACCGTCTTTTTGGACCTGGCGGCGATAGAAGCCGACCATTCGCCGTCGCGGCCGTTGAACAACAGGATTTCGGCGCCCTCGCCGAGCCGCAGCACATGCATCAGGTAATGGCCCTGCTGCGGGCTCGCCTCGAACTCGATATCCGGTCCGAGGTCGTCCGGCACGAACAGCCGCTGCATCTTGTAATTGGCGCGCATCGCCGAGGAATGGGCGAGCCGGCTCGTGGCGTCAAGTCTCGGCCGAGGGATGCCACACTGGCACATAGCCTTGCCTCAGCACGGAAACGGTGGTTGCCGGCGTGAGCAGGCGGATTGGACGGTCGGCAAAACCGCCGAACCCCACGGGATCGCCGTCCACCGGATCGCCCCCCACACGATCATCATAGCCTGCGAACGACCAGTGCAGCGCCTTGCCGCCGCGCATCGCATAGGCATTGCCGCCGTCCGCAACCATGGCGCCGTCCGGCAACCCGGCAAGCTCTTCTACGGATACGACCGGTGCCTGCCCACCCGACGCCAGCCGCTCCCTATGCAGCCGCTTGTCGACCTGCGGTGCGCGCGGCGCGGCAATGCGGAAGGCCATGCCGAAGCGCCGGACGAAGTCCCTGGCCCGCTCGCGCCGGCAGAAGAAGCAGGGCCGATGCCCGGCCGAGAGTGCGGTCACCTCGTCCAGGAAAAACAATTCGGTCCAGCCGGCCTTGCCACCGTTCCGGTTGCGGCCCATCGGCTCGCGCCGCACATCGCGGAATCCGCATGCGCAGATGATCCAGGCCTGCAGAGCCCAGCGCTTTTTCAGCAGCGTCTTCGTTTCGGGGTCATGGATGATGCCGCGATTGCCCATGAACAGGCCGCGCTCCGGCACGGCGTGGATGACGCCGAACGGGTCGACCCGATTCTGCAGTGGCATAGCTTTCTCCCCGAATGCGTATCTTGGCCGGAATGACGGCGGCATGATATCGCTCGTCGCATCGTTTTCATGTCAGCAGGTTTTTCGATGCGGGTGCTGGTGGTCCAGAATTTCGACAGCGAGGGTCTTGGCCAGATCGGCGCGGCGCTTGTCGAGACAGGCGCCGATATCGATCTGCGCCGGCCCTATTGTGGCGAGATGCTGCCGCAGGACAGCGCTGCGCACGACGCCATGGTCGTGCTCGGCGGCGCCCAGAATGCGCTGGACGACGAGATCTGCCCGTATTTTCCTGAACTTCTCGACCTGACGCGCGATTTCGCCGGCAAGGATCGCGCCGTGCTCGGTATCTGCCTTGGCAGCCAACTGGTGGCGCGCGCCTTCGGCGGCGAGAACCGGATCGGCGGCGCCTCGGAATTCGGCTGGCACAAGGTCTCGCTCACGCCGGCGGCGACGGCCGATCCGGTGCTCGCTGCGCTGCCCGAAAATTTCCCGATCTTCGAATGGCACGACGACACCTTTGTCTTGCCCGAAAATGCCGTGCGGCTCGCCGGCAACGACGTCGCCGAGAACCAGGCGTTTCGCATCGGCCGCGCCGTCTATGGCTTCCAGTTCCATTTCGAGGCGGATCGGCCGATGGTCCGCGACTGGAGCGCATCCTTCGCATCGCTCATTGCCGAACGGCACCCGGACTGGAGCGATCGGCTCGATGACGAAATGGCCCGCCACGGAGCGGCTGCCGATGCCGCCGGGCTGGCCATCGCCCGCGCCTGGGTGGCGACGATCTGATCAGTCAGTATCGACGTTGCATATTTGGCACGCCGGCAAAAATCCGCTGTGGACAGCATGTTTCGTGCTTGGCTTGTGGCCGCCCGCCACCCTAGAAGGCACCCGCTCTGCATCGTCCGTGCAACGCGATGAACCTTTTGGGTCACTCGCGCGACACATCGCCGATACAGAACATGCCTAAAAGCGCGAAATCGTCGAAACTTTAAGACGCATTTTCCGTTTCAACCCATTCGTAACCCGCCCCGTGCACAGATGCAGGAAGCCTAACCAAGAGATGACGTCCGTGAAAGCAGCGCTTCTATCCTTTGTCATGTTGTCGGCCATAGTGTTGTGCGGCTTCGGCACCTACGCCGGCGACGCAGCCAACAACCACAACGCCGTCGACGGCTACGGCGTCACCGCCGCGCTTCGCTAAGCGCTTTAACCCCTCTCGCCTGACACCACCAGGATACGCTTGTCGACACCGTCGACGACGAGCGCGCTGAGGTTTCCCGTCTGGTAGGCGAGCGTGTCGATATTGACGCGGTTGACCATCACCTCGGCCTCCGGCACCGGCGTGTGGCCATGCACCACGATTTTTGGATGCAGGCCGGAATGATTGTGGAAGACATCGCGGATCCAGATCAGGTCCTGCGCGCTCTGACTTTCCAGCGCAATGCCCGGCCGGATGCCGGCATGGCAGAAGAAGAAGTCGCCGAAGGTCAGTGAAAACGGCAGCGACTGCAGGAACTCGACATGGCTTTTCGGCACGGCCTCGACAAGTGCTACATGGCCTTGCCGCAGTGCCGCCTCGGACCTGCCGAACCACGCGCCGCCACCTTCATTGAGCGCTACGCCATAGGATTGCGCGGTCTGGATGCCGCCATAGCGCATGAAAAGCCCGTCCGCATCGGGAGTGTCGAGGAAGTCTAGGAAGCCGATGTCGTGGTTGCCGGCGAGCATCAGGTGGCGCGGGTCGCGTTTTCGCACTTCGATCAGGAAATCGATGACGCCCTTGGAGTCGGGGCCGCGGTCGACATAGTCGCCGAGATGGACGACACGCCAGTCGACCGGCCGCGCCTGGCTGATCTCGGCCGCAATCCGGCGGTACATGGCGGCGAGCAGGTCGAGCCGGCCATGCACGTCGCCGACCGCATAGATGCGCATGCCTTCCGGTCCGCGCGCGTCGAGAAAGTGGATGCCGGGGGCAGTCAATGCTTCCATCTCCGTGATCATGCCGCCACGGGAGTCAACGCCGAAGCTGATCCTTGCCCATGTCGGTCACCAGACGCTTTCCGCACAGTGCCAGCGTTATGTCCATCTCCTTGTGGATGATTTCCAAGGCTTTGGTGACTCCATCCTTGCCGAGCGCGCCGAGGCCGTAGAGGAAAGGCCGGCCGATATAGGTGCCCTTGGCGCCGAGACACAGCGCCTTCAGCACGTCCTGGCCAGAGCGGATGCCGCCATCCATATGCACTTCGATCGTGTCGCCGACCGCGTCGGCGATTTCTTCCAGCGCCGAGATCGACGACGGCGCGCCGTCGAGCTGGCGTCCGCCATGATTGGAGACGATGATCGCGTCGGCGCCGGTCTTGGCCGCCATCAGCGCGTCCTCCTTGTCGAGGATGCCCTTCAGGATCAGCTTGCCGCCCCAGCGCTCCTTGATCCAGGCGACGTCCTTCCACGACAGATGCGGATCGAATTGCTCCGTCGTCCACGACGACAGCGAGTTGAGGTCGCCGACGCCCTTGGCGTGGCCGACGATGTTGCGAAAAGTCCGGCGCTTGGTGCCGGCCATGCCAAGGCACCAGCCCGGCCTGGTCGCCACCTGCCAGACATGCTTCGGCGTGAAGCGCGGCGGCGCCGACAGCCCGTTGCGGATGTCCTTGTGGCGCTGGCCCAGGATCTGCAGGTCGAGCGTCAGCACCAGGGCCGAGCACTTCGCCGCCTTCGCCCTGTCGATGAGACTGAGGACGAAATCCTTGTCGCGCAGCACATAGAGCTGGAACCAGAACGGCTTCCTGGTCACCGATGCGACATCCTCGATCGAGCAGATGCTCATCGTCGACAGCGTGAACGGCACGCCGAATTCCTCCGCCGCCTGCGCCGCCAGCATCTCGCCGTCGGGGTGCTGCATGCCGGTCATGCCGGTCGGCGCCAGCGCCACCGGCATCGCCACCTTCTCGCCGATCATGGTCGATTCCAGCGAGCGGTTGCTCATGTCGACCAGCACGCGCTGGCGGAACTTGATCTTTTGGAAATCCTCCTCATTGGCCCGGTAGGTGCTTTCGGTCCATCCACCGGAATCGGCATAGTCGAAGAACATCTTCGGCACGCGGCGGCGCGCCAGGTCCTTGAGATCGGCGATGGTGAGGATCATGCTCATGGGCTTCCCGCTGATGGTTCGCTAATTCGTCGCAATTCTTGGCCCGCTCTCACGAGCGTTTCCGTGCCGGCTCGCTGTCGCCGGCTTCGGAGCGCTGCATCAGCCTCAGCCGCGACACGCGTTGCCAGTCGCCGCTGCGCTCGGCCTCGGCCATGGTCCGTTCGACATGGGTGATGTGGTCCATCGCCGCCTGCCGCGCGGCCGCCGGATCGCCGGCCTGGATCGCTGCGTAGATCGCCCGGTGCTGCGAAAGCAGCGCCTCGCGCGCGCCCGGCACGTTGAACACCAGGAGCCGGTTCTGGAAGACGCCCTCCGACAGCAGCCGGTAGCACGAGCGCAGCGTGTGCAACAGAATGATGTTGTGCGCGCATTCGCAGATCGCGTGGTGGAACTCGACGTCGATTTCCGCCTCGTCGTCGAAATTGCCGGTCCGGTGCGCCTCGTCCATGCGCGCCATGATGCGATCGAGCAGCGCCAGGTCGTCTGATGTGGCGCGCCGCGCCGCATACTCGGCCGCCACCGCCTCGATCTCGCGGCGGTATTCCAGATAGTCGGTCGCCGCCTTGCGGTGCATGGAGATCAAGTCCGTCACCGGCTTGGTGAACAGCTGGCCGATGACGTCGGCGACATGGGTGCCGCCGCCGGGCCGGGTCGTCAAAAGCCCGCGCCCCTCCAGCGCCTTCAGCGCATCGCGCAGGATCGGCCGCGACACCTCGAACCGGCGCGCCAGTTCGCGCTCGCCCGGCAGCCTGTCGCCGGTGCGCAGAACGCCTTCGAGGATCAGACTCTCGATCTGCTGCACCACCTCGTCGGCGGTGCGGGAATGCTCGATCCTGGAGAAAATGTCGCTCAACGGGGGTGGCCTGGGGATTGAACCGGTGTCGCGCAGGATAAAGCCAGTGTCGGCAACTGGTCAAATTATTTATCCAGTTTGCCCGCTTGGCCGGGGCCGACGTCGTCCCGGCATATCGCTTTCGGCTAATTTGTCGTTTGCGTGCCCCGGCAATTGGCTCTAGAGGGACGCGAGTGCACCAGGCCCGGGGGACCAGCCGTGGCAGATGACCCGTCCAATCCAAAATTCCAGCCGCGCGTCGAAGGCAGCGTCATGGGTTTTCCCGCGCATGAGGGACGGCCTGGCGCGCTCGGCGAGGTTCACGCCCGTCCGCATCCGCTGGTCGAGAAGCCGCGCGTGCTGGTGCAGCTTTCGTTCATGACCGAAGCCGGCTCCGGCGTCGACCAGGCAGTGCTTTCCGAACTGTCGCGGCGCCTCGGCATCGCCGCGCCTGACCCGCATGCCCGCCACCACGCGATGAAGTGGGGCAAGGGCTCGCTGCGCTGGGAACGGCACACGGAATTCTCCACCTATCTGTGGGAAGGACCGCTCTCGGAGAGCGGCCAGCGCCAGGAAGGTTCGCCTTTCGGCAACGGGTTTTCGCCGCCGGGAACGGTGATTTCCGGCATCAGGCTCGAAATCCGCAAATGGACGCAGGCGAGCGAAAGGCTGATCGCTGGCTTCGACCCGACCAGCCTGTGCTATTCGCTGGTCGAGCGCGGCAACGCCGCCATCGTCACCGATTTCCGCCAGGACGGTGACGGCATGACCCGCATGCTGGTGCTCGACCGCGGCCTGACGCCGGCACGCACCGGCGCGCTGGCGCAGCGGCTGATCGATATCGAGACCTACCGCACGCTGGCCATGCTTGGCCTGCCGCTGGCGTTGATGCTGTCCGGTCGCGCGCGCCGCATCGAAGACAGGTTGGCGCAGACCACGCTGGAAATGAAGGTCGCCGAAACCCGCGACAACCAGACGCTGCTTGCCGACCTGACCGAGCTTGCCGCCGAACTGGAGGCCGATGCAGCCTCCAGCCTCTATCGCTTCGGCGCCAGCCGCGCCTATGACGGCATCGTCCGCGAACGGCTGGAGGCGCTGGAGGAAGAGGCGGTGCCCGGCTACGACACCTGGGGCGGCTTCCTGCAGCGCCGCGTCGCCCCCGCCATGCGCACCTGCCGTTCGGTCGAGGAGCGTCAGGCCAATCTGTCGACCAAGCTCACCCGTGCCACCACGCTGCTGCGCACCTGGGTCGACGTCGAGGTCGAGAAGCAGAACCGCGACCTGCTGGCGTCGATGAACAACCGCGCCCGCCTGCAATTGCGGCTACAGCAGACGGTGGAGGGTCTCTCGGTCGCCGCCGTCTCCTACTACGTCGTCGGGCTCATCGGCTATCTCGCCAAGGGCGCCTCGATCTTCGGCCATGCCGTCGCGCCCGAGGTCGTCACCGCCGCCTCGGTGCCGCTCGCCATCCTGCTGGTCTGGTGGGGCGTGCGCCGAGTGCGCCGCCTGCACTCCGAATCCGCCAAGCCGGCAGGCGAGCAGGCAGGCAATCTCCCACCTTGAGGGGGAGATGTCGCCGAAGGCGACAGAGGGGTCGTCTCGCGTGGAGCGCCAACCCCTTTTCGCGGCCGGACACGACGTCGGCGATTTATGTGAGACGCCCCCCTCTGGCCGCCATCTCCCCCTCGAGGGCATGTGCGCTAAGATAGGAGTTGCAGCGGGGAATCGGTTGTGATTCTACGCTGCGATGACTCACGAATCGCTTGTAGATGACGGCTGGACCGAGACGATTGAGCTTCTCGGCGGTGAAGAGTTGATCGCAGGGAGTGCTCGCGAGACGAAGGCATTCCTGCGACCGCGGGGCGTCAGGTCGGCTACTGATCTGTTGCGCCTGACACTGGCTTACTGCCTTGGCAAGGTGGGCATGCGGGGCGTCGTGGCCTGGGCGGCGGCGAGCGGGATCGCCGACATCTCGGACGTGGCGTTGCTCGGCCGGCTGCGCAACGCAGGGC
>NZ_FNEE01000021.1 GCF_900099905.1 Mesorhizobium muleiense
TTCTCACAATACGAGGTCGTGATACCACCAACCGATATGCTATGTTCAGTGATCATGAGTTGCATTTCCTCAGCACAACTGGCCGCGTCAGGTCGCCTTTGATACTTTGGGGCTGAACTGATCCGTGCGTCTTGTGAAATATAGCAGCGAGATCGGCCGCGATTGTCAGGATGTAAACGCAGAAAATCGGCGTTTCGCGATCAACGGCATCTGTGGTCGAGCGAAGACATCGGGGTGGCCATTTCACCGGACAGTCGGCGATTAAAGGCAGATGCTTCCAGGCGCCTCTTCGCATATATATTCCTCTTCACTCGGCATCGGCCGGTATAGTCATATGACGTGGGCGGCGCCCGCGCTGCGCTGGCAAAAGGTGAATTGGCGCCGACACCGCAGCAGCCATCGTCGGGTTCCTGCGACATTGGGATGCTCCCTACTACCTTTGTCCTGTCGACGATGCGGCTTTCGTATGTCCATTCAATCACGCTATTGGGCCGCATTGCGTGCGTTGTTCATCTTTCGACGCAGAAAAGCGGCCGATTTCTCAGCTGTTGCGAAGAAAACGACGATGGCCCATAAAATCCGGGTTTCAACCGCGCAATCTGGAAGGAGAAAAATGGAGGAGTTGCAGACCTATTGGACGACTTAGAGTCGGTTTCGGAACTCATGGGGCCCTTGCCATTCGCCTTACGAGGAGCATCACGGAGGCGGCGTAGAGGAATGCGGCGGCGGAATTGATCGTCGACTCGAAATTCTTGGCGAGGCGCCGGTTTCGGTTGATCCAGGCGAAGAAGCGTTCGACCACCCAACGCCTTGGCAGCACGACGAAGCCGACTTGATTCATGACGATTTCGACGGTGATGTTGGTGGCCGCCGTCACGGTCCTGAATGTCGGCGGGATGGGGTTCGACGAGCAGCGCCCGCTCGACGAGCGCATGGCGCTTGCGGCCCCTGATCTTCTTGCCCGCGTCTTAGCCGCGAGGCCGGCCGGCCTCGGTTGTTTTGACGCTTTAGATGTGAGGTTTCAATAGGTTGTTCATTCGGTCCTGAGCGAGGAAGCGGAAGTTGCTGAAGCTTTAGCGATTCTCGGAGGACCGAATGAACATCCATAAGAATGCCCGACTGACGCCGCATGGTCGAGAGCGGATCGTGACTGAAGTGCTGCGCGGGCTGACGCCGCAGGCCGCCTCACGAGCCGCAGGCGTTTGCCCGCATACGGTGCGCAAGTGGGTTTGGCCGGTCTTCAGGATCGCAGTTCGCGACCACGACGTCTGCGCCGTCCCACGCCGCCGCAGCTCGTCGCTCGCATCGACGCCCTGCGCCGGGAGCGTAGGCCCGGCAAGCATATCGCCAGAGGTTGGCGTCTCGCCCGCAACAGTCAGTCGTCTTCTCAAGCGCCTCGGCCTGAACAGCTCGAGGCTTTGGATCCATTGCCGCCGGTATGCCGCTATGAGCGTGCCCATCCCGGCGAGCTAATCCACATTGACATCAAAAAGCTCGGCCGCTTCGAGCGGGTTGGCCATCGCATCACCGGTGACCGCACAGGCCAGAGCACCTGGCGCAGCTCCAGGCGTAGCGGTGCGGGCTGGGAGTTCGTCCATGTCTGCATCGACGATGCATCTCGCATCGCCTTCAGCCAAATCAAGCCCGGCGAGAAGACGCGGAGCGCTATAGCCTTCCTCAAGGCAGCCATCGCCAATTGCAAGCGTCTCGGCATAACCGTGACCCGCGTCATGACCGACAACGGCTCCTGCTACATATCGAGAGCCTTCGCCAAGGCCTGCAATCGGTTGCGCCTCAAGCACATCCGCACAAAGCCGTACACCCCAAGACCAACGGCAAGGCCGAACGCTTCATTCAGACCGCGCTGCGCGAATGGGCATATGCCAGGGCCTACGACACCTCAGACCAAAGGGCCGAAGATCTGCCTTGCTAGCTCCATTGCTATAACTGGCACCGACCCCATGGTCGTCTCAAGGCCAACACGCCTATCAGCAGACTCGCCTTGTCCGAGGACAACCTGTTGAGGCTCCACAGCTAGCTGTCGATGATGGCGACGTTGGGCTGGCGTGGCCGCCGACACTCTCGCGATCGGCCGTGACCCAGGCATGGTTAATCTTCTCCCACCGAACCGTCGCGAAAGGCTGCGAACCAGCGGTAGACTGTCGCCCACGGCGGAAAATCCGATGGCAGGAGCCGCCAGGCGATGCCGCCGCGAAGCGCGTAGAAGATGGCGTTGAACATCTCGCGCATCGACCAAACGCGGGACGCCCCGTCTTGCAGGCAGGCAGCAGGCGCGATTCGATCAGCCGCCACTCGGCATCCGTCAGATCGGTCTGGGATCGCGCCGTGGGGCGGCTATGCTGTTCGCGAGTGGTCGGGGTCCACATAAAATCTCCGAGCAGGTCGGCAAACCACTTGGAATCAGGTAAACTCAACCGCTCATCCCCTTTCGAAACGGCCTCTTAGAGCTTGCCATCCTAAAATTGGCGCTCGGCCGACCGGCCCAGTGATCGTAAAGCCAATACCGTGTTCCGTTGAGCTCAATTCCCGAGCTCTCCATAGGGCGTCCCTTGATGGCGCTCTCCAACCAGCCAACCTCCATCTCGGGAACCGAGAGAGCAGGAAGTCAGTATACGGGTCAAACGGCGGTGTCAGCACCTGCGTCTTCGCAGCCGTAGCTAGACCACCTCTCCGCGATACATCACCGCGATGGAATCGGCCATAGCCTTTACAGTCGCGAGGTCGTGGGTGATGAACAGGTATGTCACTCCCTCGATCTTCTGCAGGCGCAGCAACAGTTTGAGGATGCCGTCGGCCACCAATGGGTCGAGAGCGCTCGTCACCTCGTCGCAGATGATGAGCTTCGGCTTTGCCGCCAGCGCGCGGGCGATGCAGACCCGCTGCTTCTGGCCTCCGGAAGCTCCGCAGGTCAATGAACCCTTGCCCATCTCGATCTCATCGAGAAGCTCGGCAACGGGTTGTCGCGCTCGCGTGCGCTCATCCCGAAATAGAACTCAAGCGGCCGGCCAATGATGGCTCCGACCGTCTGGCGCGGGTTCATCGCCACGTCGGCGATCTGGTAGATCATCTGCAGTTCGCGAAGATCATTCCTGGTGTGGCCGGCAAGCCTGGGGGGCAGAGTCCGACCGCGAAAGTAATACTGCCGGAGATCGGCGGCAGCAGCCCCGTGATGACGGGCTAGGGTGGATTTCCGGAGCCCGACTCTCCGACGACAGCGAGGGTTTGGCCGGGATGGACGTCAACCGAGAGGTTCTGCAAAACCTTCACGGCACCGCCGCCATAAGCGGCAGTGACGTTCCTCACCGACAAAGGCTTTGGCGTCGGTTCCTTCTCCTCGTGCTCGATCGAACGTACCGACACAGCGCCTTAGTGTAGTCCATGCGCGGCGATAGCCCAATCAAAGCCCCGAGCGGGATTGTGCGGACATATCTAAGCACCACTGCGGTCATTTCGGATGCCTCAAACGCGGATTGGTGAGAATGGAGGCGATATCGGCGACGATGTTTAGGCCGATATAGACGGCGGCGAAGATGAGGCCGATCGCCTGAATCACCGGCACGTCACGCTTGGTGACGTCGTCGACGAGATAGGGAGGCCAGCGCGAAACCCGAAATCGCCTTGTCGATCGGCCGTTTCGGTAGCGTACCGCCAGCAGCCCAAGGATGATGGCGAGCGGAACCGAAAACACGGCCGCCCAGAAGGCGAGGAACAGCGTGTTCCACATCCGTGGCATCAGCGTCGCAGCGATCTCCTGTCGCGTAGATGCTATGGGCGGCGAGCGTGTGGCACCCTCGGCGCTGTTGAGCAGCTATCTAAGGAGCCCCCATGTCACCATCCCTGTTTGGACTGGGGACATCGCGAACAGGTGTGCGAGGACATCGCGAACAGTTTTGCGCGTTGTGCGCAAGGGGGTTCGGGATGCCGTTCAAGGACAGAAGCGCGATGAAGCAGAAGTTGGAGTTCGTGAAGCTGGCGCTGGTGGAGGGGTCGAATGTGAGCGCGTTGTGTCGTCGCTTCGGGATCGGACGGACGTGCGGCCACAAGCTGCTTTCGCGCTACCGCAGCGAGGGCGAGGCAGGACTGGCCGAGCAGTCGCGGCGGCCGCGATCGAGCCCGGCGCAGTGCGCGCCGGAGGTGGAAACGGCTGCACTTGCGGTGCGTGCGGCGCATCCGGCTTGGGGTGGACGCAAGATCGCGCGCGTCATCGCCCGCGACGGCATCGGCACGCCCGCGGCCTCGACGGTGACCGGCATCCTGCGCCGCAACGGCATCGAGCTGGGCGTGCTGGGCGGCGGGACTCAGCCCTTCATCCGCTTCGAGCACGAAGCTCCCAACGATCTGTGGCAGATGGACTTCAAGGGCCACATCGCCTTGCATGACGGCCGGCTGCACCCGCTCACCGTGCTCGACGACCATTCGCGCTTCTCGATCGCGCTGTCGGCCTGCGCCGATCAGACCACCGCAACCGTGAAGGCCCGGCTGATCGCCGCCTTCCGCCGATACGGCCTGCCGTGGCGTATCGCCACCGACAACGGCCCGCCCTGGGGCGACGGCGGCCGCAACAACTTCACGCTGCTCACCGTCTGGTTGATCGAGGCCGGCGTCGCCGTCAGCCATTCCAGGCCTTGTCACCCGCAGACGCTCGGCAAGGACGAGCGCTTCCATCGCTCGCTCAAAGCCGAAGCGCTGCAGGGACCGCCCTTTGCCGATCTCCCCAAGGCCCAGGACGCCTTCGATCGCTGGCGTCACGTCTACAACGCCGAGCGTCCGCACGACGCGCTTGGCGGCGCTGTGCCGCTCGACCGCTACCGCGTCTCGCAGCGCCAGCATCGCGAAACCGTCGAGCCGTTCGACTATGCCAAGGACGATCTCGTCCGCCGCGTTCAGCAGCATGGCTTCGTCTCCATCCTCGGCCACACCGTGCGCCTGTGCCGGGCCTTCGCAGGAAAGTCCGTCGCCTTTCGCCCAACCGCTGCCGACGGCGTCTTCGACGCCTGGTTCACTGAAGTCCGGCGCATCGTTGAGCTTTTAGTTGGCGCGCTGGCTCCAGGCGCGCGTTGTCGAAGCTTATGTCATACGTCAATCGAGCGTCGCGGTTTCCGCGAACATCGGCGTGCCAAGACCGATCGCCTCGATACCGAACTGCTGATGCGCGCCTTTCTTGGCTGGCTGCGGGGCGAGAAAGCGCCACTGCAGCATGGCAGCCATCCCAACCATCAATGAGGAGGAGGCCCGCCGTCCGAACCGTGAACGAGACAATCTCGTCCGCGAACGTAAACAGATGGTCAACCGCATCAAGGCAATCCTCGCTCGCTTCGGAATTCGCGCCTTCAAACCCAATCGGCGCAAAGCTGCCGAGAAACTGGAGGCTCTGCATACGGCGGAAGGTATGCCCCCGCCAGAACAAAGCCGACCCGAGTTGCGCCGTAATCTCGGACGGCTTCACCTGTTGCGTGAACAAATCCACGAGATCGAACAGGAACGGCTGCTGCAGCTCTCGTTGGTTCTGGACACGGAGAAGGGGCCGCTCGCAATGGTTCGCCTTCTTGCGCGGATCATCGGTGTCGGTACCGAGACTGCGGACATGCTGGTGAATGAGATTCTCTCACGCGGCCTGCGTGATCGGAGAGCCGTCGCCCGCTATGCCGGACCTACGGGGCGCCGGATGAGGGCGGCCAACGCAGGCGCGAGAAGGTCTTGCGCGGGCCGGCAATGCTCGCGTCCGCTATGGCATGATCCTGTTGGCTTGGCGGTTCCTCCAATACCAAAAGGACAGCGCGCTCGCGCACTGGTTTTGCGCGAGCACGGCCGATGGCCGTGGCGGAACGCGCAAGACAATGATCGTGGCTTTGGCGCGCAAGCTGCTGATTGCATTCTGGCGACTTGTCACGACCGGCGAGATCCCGAAGGGAGTAGCCCTGCGTCAGGCATAAGGCTTGGAGGAACGTTCGACAGGACGAGCATTGAAGTTTGGCAGCTGCAATAGCGTCTGCCGATAACGATCCGAGGTGGTGGTGATCCCGGTCGCTCACAGGGCTTACGACGCCGCGCTGTAGAATGGGCCCACCGCCCGGAGCTTCGCCGCCGATGCGTATGGCTGCATCATGGTTTTCGATCCGCCAGGATCAACCGCATACAAGCTTGCGCCGCGTTTACGGCCTCTGATGGCGAGCTCCCCCCGGTTGCAAGTTGTAGACCTCTACGATCAGGCACCGGCTCAATGTAACGCTGCCGCCGTGCTCGTGACCATCAAGGGCAAGTCACTTCACGATGGCCCAAAGGGCCACCCTTGACCGTCACGGTGTGCGGCGCCCCCGGAGCCAAAGCAGGAACAAATGGGCGCCACGGCTGAACAAGGAGACGGAACGACTGAAAGATTACGTTGACAAAGATCGCCCCATACAAGCGAGCGCCTTGCCGAGATCACCGGTTAATACCCGCCGAGCCACTGGAAGTAACGCACAATGGCGGGATCGATGATGCCGGGTTCCCGGCGCAGGTTGGCGACCGCCTCGGGCGTCGCCGCCTGTCCGACGATCGACTGCCCACGTCGCCTGGAAGGATCTGGGTGCCCGCGAAGATCAGCACGGAGACGGCGAAGAGGAGGAGAATGCCCAGCGCGAAGCGCTGGGCGATCCACGGTGGTGCGTCCATGTGCTGCCTGTCATAGCGGAACAGTCGCGGTCTCGTTGCACGCGTATCCGAACATAAGCCCCTGGTCGCCTGCCCCCTTCCACAGGAGGACATGCTCTTGAACTCGGTATTGCAACGGGCGCGTGTCTGTTGGATACTTGAAAGTCTGGATCTAAGATGGAGAGGCCCAGGATTTGACCTCTGCCTCTTTTTGGTTCGCGTATCGATGAAGGTCGTTGTCGGGAATTTTCTTGTTAAGCAGCAGAGCCCAGCTCCGAATCTTCTTACAACCAAGGATCGCGGCTATACCGCTTTCGTTCAGTTGCAGCTTCTTGAGGTCGGTTCCGATCTTTTTGCGAACGCCGGATACGGGATCCTTGTTGTCAGGCTCCTGCCCGTACGCTTGATACGCCTGTCGGCACGTGGATTGAGCCCATCCGAGATCACCCCCTTGTCGCCGATGGGCTGATAATCCGTTCGTGCCGAGGAGAACGTTGCAAATTCCTTCCCAAGCATTCCCATCATAATCCAGATACCAAAGGCCCACTTTACTGCCTCGCATTCAGCACTGCCGCCGCAACGGTAGATGGCACGTCGTCCCCTAAGCTACTCGTTGTGGAAGATGGAGGACGCGACCGGATGCGAGAGAGGCGCGCACCCACCACCTTCGCCTTGGCGACACATAGAGCCGAAAATGCCAAGGGGGCTCCACCGGGCCCAACTCGTTATGCGAGAACCCACCGCTGGCTCGGGACGAATACTCTACCACGGCCTCCGCCCAAGGGCGACCCGCGCCGTGCCATAGCTGGCGTCGCCATTCGCGAACGGCAGCTCGTGCGCTTGCCCGGCGATGGCGTCGGCGATCTCCGTGCTGCAGCCCCTCGTGCCCGGCGAAGCGGGTGAGATTGTAGGCAAGGTTGGCCACGCCGGTCTTCGTCCTGGCACGGCGATCCCGATGGTGGCACGAACAGGCCCATCCTGGATTTCTACTGCGCGAAGACGTGTTTGATGAATGCGCGGGTTTTCGATCTCCGCCCCCTTTGGCGGCGACGTCGCTTCGCTCATCTGCCGACCCTTCGGTTTCTTCTGGTGGATGTCAAAGACCTAGCCGTTCTTCTCCAGCCACTCCTCGTTCTTCTTCAAGCGATAGGCCGTGTCGGCCCAGACAGTCGAACCGGTGTTGGAGCAGTTGAGGACATTGCGAAGCGGCGCGCCGTCCTAGGCTGATGCGGTCGTGGCGTTTCAGCCGCGGATCAAGCCATGCCGGCGATCGATCGCGGCGTGGTTCTTGTAGCCGAAGGCGCGAATGGCGATGTCGCACTGCTGCGCTTTCCATCCTCGGCTACCTTGGCCTTCGAGAACTTCACCGTCTAGTTTAAGGCGCGTCCCGGTCCTTCTGGCGCAGCTTGGCGGGCTTGTCTTTCCACTTGCCGGTATCTTGCCCGCCTTAATATCGGCCTTCTCAGCATCGGTGTTGCAATGATGATAAAGTTTTAAAGCACGTTGAATATCCATTATTACCCCGCCATCGCGGTTTGGTACTCGCCCATGGACGCTTTAACGCAAGCTCGGGCCAGCGCATCGGTCGCATCGAGCACCGTTGTCCCGACCTCAAGCCCTGAAAAAGCGACAGGAAGTTCCGTACATGCTAAAAGCAAGCACTCCGCCCCCTGCTGGACTACCAGCCTCGCCGCAGCGCCTGCTGCCTCGCGGGCGGGAACCATCGTCCCCCCTTTGACAGATGTGATTGAGTGGTCGATGAGACGTTGCGTCTTCTCGTCTGGAACGACTACACGATCGACCGCCTTGAGCAATTCGGTGGCGTAGACGTCGGCGGAGATTGTCCCGCGTGTGGCCATTATTGCGATCGAGCGCGGCCTGTTTGGCATCGCTAGGAGCTCGTGAAGCACCGCTTGGAAGATATGAAGTATCGTCGCCCGACACCCCCGGTCCAACCGATCGTGCCAATAGTGGGCCGTATTGCATGGAATTGCGATGAATTCGACACCGGCCGCGTCAAGGAAGCGAACTCCTGAAAGCATCGGCAGGAAAGGATCGTCTCGACCATTCTCAATGGCCGATGACCGATCTGGTATCTGCGGAACGTCGTGAACAATAAGTGGAATATGGTCCTGATCTATTGCAGCAGGCGTTGCATGTATGATCTTTGACATGAAATCTACTGTCGCTGCTGGTCCCATTCCACCGAGGATACCTATTAGACTCTTGTGGCGCACTTGTTTGTCTTTCTGGTTACAATCGCATTGACTATTCCCGAAATTGCCCGCTATCGGTGAGACCTGCGTCACCACCATCTCCGCCTTCGGGCGCCATGGAGTAGCTGGCGTGCATGCCTCGGCCCAAAAAATTGCGCCCTGTTCATCGTGCGTCACCCACTAATGGCTGCGATGTCCGTGGCCCTGCGTCTCCTGGCATCTGAACTTTCCTATTCCATTCGCCGCGCATCACATAGGCTCGCTCCGCCCCCGCCGACAAGTCGGTCAAAGCTCCCGCATCTGTGGAAAGTAAGGAAGTGGTCGCTCTCGAAGTGATGCGTTGTTCGCGGGCGACGACGCCACTGCGCATCCAGCCGACTTCATTGGATCGGACGTGCGGCAGGTACCGGTGTCCATGAATCCGAGTAGGCGATATTATCTCCTTTCTCGTGGTGCCAATGTGCGAGCGTAGGTCTGTTTTCTGGCAGAATGGGGTTAGTGGGGACGTTATAGCGACGCATCTAAAGTTTGTTGTCGTCGATCGGTTGAATGGGGCGGCGGGCATGGCGGTGCTCTCTCCTTGGGTAAAGGGGGCAGCTCTGATCGCGTCGCCGACGACTCCGAGCTGGCGCCCCGCTTGAAAGGTTAGGGTCAATGCGGATGGTCCACGCCCCGCGTTAAGCCAAGTTGATCACTCCAACGACATTCTTAATAGCAATTCGTGTGCAAATAGCTTCGAGTGCGCGAGCAATTGGCGAAACTGCTGTCCGGGAATAACGGAACCGTTGTCCGGCTTTTGCGAAATCGAACCCGGATTACGGGCTGCCTCGGCGGTACACCAAGATATGACGTTCGGATCGTTCGGTGAATGCACCTCTCGCCCAATCTCCCCAGCGCTCAGCTAGCTCCAGCCCCACGCATTCGGCCATGCTATCGAGTTCCTGATGATAAACGTAACGAACGCGTTGCGGTAAACGTCTGACCGACGTACCAGAAAACCAGAGGAGGGTTGAAACTAAGTTCTGGTTTAGTGGATCGTGGACAGCCACATTGAGGATCGTATTCTCATGATCCACTAGCCGCGCCGTTGTGGTTTGTTGGCGGCCGACGCGAGGATCCGAGCCTGGTACACCCAGTTCTATCACCAAAACCCCCTCATGTTCTAGCGCCTCCGCGGCAGATCGGAGGCAAGCTATTTGCGCTTCGCGCGTGAAGAGCAGCGTGAACGTGAAATAAACGCAATATACCAAACGGTAGCGTTGCTCTGATCTGAAATGGGAAATATCTCCCTGCCAAGCCTTGATTAGGTCGGTGCGCTTTGCGAGAAGTTCCAACATACTGCGGGAATTATCGATCCCGTCGACCTTGACCCCGCGCTCGCTCAACGGCACCGCCACGCGCCCGTCGCCTATACCCAGTTCGAGAGCACTGCCCCCGCTGCAATATCGCTCAAGAAAGGCGACCGTGTCGTCTACCTCGGCGACTTTACCTTGTAGGGTGGTGTACTTTTCATAGATCGGAGCGTAAATTTCACCATACGTTAACTCATCAGACATGTTCGCTTCTCCTTCGATTGGGTTCGCAATTTGCTCGACTTACCTGCGTCCGTTCCGTCGCGACCAACTGTCGAGGGATAGCTCTCAAGCGAAATCGTCGTTACGGACATCGAACGGCTCCGTTCCTGGTGAAGTCGCAGTTCAAAGCGCAAGAGGTGTGCCAACTCAAAACCGGTTTCAGTTCAATACGTTGGCTTTTGGCGTCCGATTCTGCCTGTTTGTTTCGTCACAATTTTGTCGGGCTTCTAGCAGACTTCTTTGATGGGTCGTTTAGGTCAAACTACTCCTGCACTCTTTTTGTGGGACACTCCCGCAGGTCACTCGATTCTCTTCGCGGTCGGCCCTCTGGCCGCCGCATGATGGGGTCAGGAGAGCAAGGCGTCTCAATCTGTTTCACGAGCTCGCCGAGTTTGACCGGCAGGTTTGGGACTCTCAACGAGATCGCCTCGCCCATCGCCCCACGGAACGATTCAGGCATCGCGCTTTCGGGCAAAAGCTTTGTTCGTGTTGCGCGTTCCTTTGATTTGTCTCCGTTCACGCCGCCAGGGCGGCAAGCGCCTTTCCAAAGCGGAACTCGGTTGCGTCGGCCCACATGCGATGCAGGATGACCGCCAGCTTGCGTGCTACCGCCGCACGGGCGCGCCATGCCGCGGCGCCTGGCGATGTTATGCCCGATGCCCTGAGGCTGGACCCATTTCTTCGAGCGCACTAGCAGCGTGTGTGTGGGCGGCCTCGTAGAGGGCGGTGCGGGCCAGTTCATCGCCGCAGCAGTTGACCTTGCCCTCTGGATGTCGGTCTCGCCGGAACTGGTAGCGCGCCGGCGTCAGCCCCAGATGCGCCCGAACCGCCCGCGAAGAGCCGAAGCGCTCCGGCCGGTCGATCATGGCGCGGAAGGCGAGCGCGGTGATCGGCCCGAACCCCGGCGTGCTCATCAGCTGCCGGCAGACTTCTTCATTGCGTACGATTTCGAGAACCTGCTTCGTCAGGCGGGTAAACTCTCCCAGCATGACGGCGAAGATCGCACTGGGCGCCGGCGCCGGCTAATTCCCGCGCGGCCCGCAAAAGCGCTGCGCGACGGCAAGACCAGTTTGACGCCGGCCCTGCGCAGCATCGCGATCGAACGCATCTCGTTCAGCACCGTGCGGCGGTCAACCAGCAGCGCGCCAAAGCCGGCACTGCCGCCTCTTCACGTGCACCTGCGGATACCAGCCAGTGCGCATGATCTGCGCCAGTGCGCGGGCGTCATTGCGGATCGGTCTTGTTGGGCATTGTCTTCATGGCCGCATTGGTCTGTCGTGTCTCGATGCAGGTCGCCGGCAGGCCTTCGGCGTGCAGTCCATCGTGACGCGGTCATGCCACTCCCCTTCCACGGGAATCGGTGATCGCAACGTCACCAGCGTGCCATGGCCGCCCCTCTCGCCTCAGAGCAAGTTTTTGCAGAACCTTCAGGACACTATCCGGCTACGATTGTCGAGTGGGTACTTGAGCGAGCGCGACCGCGCCCGTGGCAGCGATGGCTTGGTGTGGGGTCAGAGGCGTATCGGCTATGACCACCTCTGCGGGCAAGCCTTCGATCCAGGTCGCAGCTTGCGGCGCATCGCCCTTTTGACCCGCGGTAAGCGTGAAGCGCAGAGGGCAGCCAAGCCCCGAACAGCCATGTGTATCTTGGTGCTCAGGCCGCCGCGGGAGCGACCAAGGGCTTGATCTTCAGACCCCCTTTTTTTGGCCCCAGCCGCATGTTGGTGGGCTCGGACGATGGTGGAATCGATGATCAGATATTCGAAGTCCGGATCATCCATCGACGATGCACCACACACACGCTTGCTGCTCCATCGGCTCATGCGCCGGAAGACGCTATTCCAATCGCCGAATACATCGGGAAGATCGCGCCAGGGGAGCCCGTGCGCACGATCCATAGCACCGCCTCGACGAACACCCGGTTATCGCGGCCCGTCGAGCCTTTCTGATCGGGCTGACCCATGACCAGCGGCGCCATCCGCTCCCACGCCGCATCGCGCAGCACTAACCGATCCATCACGCCAAAGACTGCCTCAAAAAGCCGTCTTGAATCACGCCGCGATCAAAAAGGGAATCTGGAGGCTTCTGTGAGGTCCGTATGTTCGACGGGGCCGCTTGGCACGACGCGGACCTCATTGCAAGCCGGATTGAACGGAGCCGCGGCCAGGACTGACGTATCGAGCAGTTCAGGTTTGGCTGATTGAACGAAGCCGCCGACGCGGCATTGGCGGGTCGGTTTACAGGTGAAGCTTCTGTTTTGAAGGATTGCAGCTGTTGAAGCGCAATGTTGAGAACAGGAGCAATGAGATGGCCGAATTGAGCCCTCTTCCCCCACGCATGATCGAGGACATGACCATCCGCAATCTGTCGCCGGCGACACAACGATTCTACGTGCACGCTGTGGCAAAGTTTTCCCGCCATTTCGGCCGCTCTCCGGAACGGCTCGGACTTGAGGATGTTCGCGCTTCCAGGTGCATCTGGTCTCTACCGGAATCTCGTGGCCGGCGCTGAACCAGACGGTGTGCGCACTGCGGTTCTTTTACGGCGTGACGCTCGGCCATGCCGAGATTCCTGAACGGATCGTCTACGCCCGCGCGCCTCACGCTGCCGGTGGTTCTCGGCACCGACGAAGTTGTCCGCTTTCTAGAGGCGGTCCAGTGCCTGAAGACGCGCATCGCCTTGACGACGGCCTATGCCGCGGGCCTTCGCGCTTCGGAGACCGTCGGGCTGAAGGTCGGGGACATCGATAGGCAGGCAAGGGCGGCAAGGACCGCACAGTGATGCGCAGCTTCTGCGCATCCTGCGGGTCTACTGGCGGCTGGCGAAGCCGCAGGGCTGGCTGTTTCCAGGCCAGGAGGCAAATCGACCCATCGACGTTCAGGTATTGTACTCGGCCTGCCGCTCGGCGCGTGCGGGCGCCGGCATCGACAAGCGCGTGACGGCCCACACGCTCAGGCACAGCTTCGCCACGCATTTGCTGGAGAACGGCACCGACATTCGCATCATCCAGGTGCTGCTGGGTCACAACCATCTGTCTTCGACGGCGCGCTACACTAAGGTCTCGAACGGCCTCATCCGGCGCACGACAAGCCCGCTCGACCGGTTGAACATCGAAGTCGTGCCGCCGGGCTGATCGCCGCAGGCTGCTGGCCGACAAGCCGCAAGCCGCTGCTGCCGGCGCAGAAGGCGATCTCTGCAGAAGCCAAGCCGTCATGCCGATGCCCGCGCTGCGGAGGGCGGATGACCATCCTCGACGTCTGGCATTGCGGGCAAGCGCCAGGCAGCCCTTCTGGAACGATAGCTCATGATTGCGCCGAGAGCGTCGAGAGCACGATGTTTGACATCAGCCGTCCTGCGCGCCGGTGCACCGGTCTTTTGCCCGTCTCGGGCCACCGCAACGAACGGTCGCCGCGAAGAACCACAGGGCGAGGTGGCTGAGCGCGATCTCCGGTACAACTGTGGCGCGGTCGACATCCTCCCACCTCGCCGTTGCAGCCCGGGCGGCGTTCAGCCGCCCATTCCCGCCCGGGGGCGCCCGCCACAATGCCCATAGCGCTAGTCCTGCCCGCGCCTCCGTTCAATCCGGCTTGCAATGAAGTCCGCGTCGTGCCAAGCGGCCCCGTCGAGCATACGGACCTCACAGAAGCTGAGGGGATTCCGGTTTGTGATTCAAGATGCTGGCTGGAGTGGAGGCCAGCATCGGATGACGCGACCTCTTTCGAATGATCTTCGTGAACGTGTTGTTGGCGCGATGGAGGCCGGCGAACGCTGCCGATCGGTCGCGGCTCGTTTCGGCATCGCCGTATCGTCGGCGGTGAAGTGGTCTCAGCGCTACCGTTCGAGCAGGTCTGTCGCGCCCGGCAAGATGGGCGGCCATCGCAAGCGTGTGCTGGAGCCGCACCGTTTCATCGCGGAGCGGATCAACCAGACACCGCATCTGTCGCTGCACGGGTTGAAGGAAGAGCTGGCGGCGCGCGGGGTGAAGGTATCCACGATACAGTATGGCGGTTCCTGCGCCGCGAGGGGCTGCGGTTTAAAAAACACTGTTCGCCCTTGAGCAGGCCCGTGCCGATATTGCCCGCCGGCGGCAACGCTGGCGATCCTGGCAGTCCGCTCTCGATCCGAGACGGCTGGTGTCCATTGACGAAACCTGGATCAAGACCAACATGGCGCCGCTGCGGGGCGGGGACCACGGGGCAAGCGCGTGCGCGGCTTTGCCCCGCACGGCCACTGGCGCACGCTGACCTTTCTCGGCGCTTTGCTGGGCGCGATGGTGGAGGTGGACGTGGAAGCAGCCTGCGGCCCGCTCCACGGCCGGGTTGAAGAGCGCGAGGCGCACCGCTGGGGCTCGACGCGCGGCCGGATCGGGTTTCACGGCGGCAAGGTCGCGTTCGAGCATCCGCGGGTGCGGACCGTCTATGGGTGGGAGATGGCACTCCCGAGCTGGGATCGCGCGATGAAGGAGGACTGGCTCGGCCGCTGGGCGATGAACCTGATGCTGATCAACGCCTCGACGCGGCGGTTCGGACGGGCGGTGCGACTTCCGGAAGGAGATGTGCCGGCGGGTCATGGCAGCCGCGTGTCGAAATCGGCTACGTCGCGAAGCTTCGTGGCCTTGTCGACGGAGAAGTTCGAACCATCAGCTCGTAGGCACGTTCGGCATTCTCGGCCGCGGCTTTCTCGCTGTTTCGCAACTCCTTCACGTTGTAGGCGTAAGCCGAACCGCGGCGACCGACACCGCGCTCGCCCGGCGCGCCTGCCTTGAGAGCGAGCTGCCTCTGCTTTGCCGCCACTAGCGCCGGGCGAGCCCAGAAGTAGTCCTGCTCCTTTGTCAGCAGATGCCAGACCAACACCGCGAGCTTGCGGGCGACCGCCACGGCTGCGACCTGATGGCCACGCTTGTTGCGGATGCACAGGAAGAAGGCTCTGAGCGGTCCGGGCGCTTTCGCCGCCGCCCAGGCGGCCTCGACCAGCATGGCGCGGCATGGGAAACGCCCATGTTTGCTGATCCGGCCATATTGCGCCAAGCCAAGACCGGATTGGCGCACACGCGGATTGAGGCCGAAGTAGCTCACCAGCCTCTGCGGCTCGCGGAACCGCCGGATGTCGACCGACGGCGGCGATGATACCGCTCGCGACGATGGCATTGACGCCGGTGATCGTCTGAAGCCGCCGGACTTGCACATCATCACCGCTTCCCGGGTGATGTCGCGATCGAGGTCAGCCACATCCTCGGCCAGGCGGTCGATCTCGCGGATATGGCGGGCGATGGCGGCCCGCTCGTCGTCGGGAAGCACCTGCCGCTCGAGCCAGGCGCGACCCCGACTGTTGAACAGATCGGCATGCGGGCACTTCGGCACGAGGTGCGCCTGCAGGATACCATGCACCTCGTTCTTCACGCGCGTGCGATGCCGCACGACCTGGTTGCGCCGCGCGACGAGGCGGCGAAGCCGCTCAGTCCGCTCATCGGGAATCCAGGACCTCAGCCAGAAAGCCGCTGGCATGGAGCTGCGCCAGAACGCCGGCATCGATCTTGTCGGTCTTGATCCTGGCATGGGCGATCGCCTTCACCTGCATCGGGTTGGCGACAATCACCCGGCCGACATAGGGCGACAGAACCCGAACCACCGCCATGGCGTTGCCCGTAGCCTCTACGACAACCTCATCCGTCCGTCGCAAACTGCGGCCGAACCCTTCCAGTCCCGAGCCGGGTCATGTCGACCCGTCCGTGATGGCGCAGCCGGCCGTCTTCCCAAACCAACCACCTCCGCAAAAGTGCGGTGGATTTCCATTCCAACACACGTCTCATCGGCTCCCTCTCCTCAAACAGACGGGAGCCGGCGGGCGACGCGACACCTACGGATCCGCGCTCTCGGCGCAACCGGGCAGGTCGCAGGGGCGGCCAGCTACTAACGCGAGCTCGCAGCTCATCGAATTGATGGGGCCTGCCCGAACTTGGCGTGCTCCCGGTGCCCCTGTCCCGGATGATCGCACCATACGCCGAAAATCGCTCATCTCCAGCGGGGATGGGATGGCACCGTCATGATTCCGGCTACCAACCGATCGAGCGCCTCAACGGCGAGATCAAGCGGAGGACCGAGGTCGTCGGCATCTTCCCCAATGACGAGCGCCTGGATCTGGCTCTTCTCGTCCAAGCACAGGACCAGCGCGATTCGGGCGGTGCCATGTAGAGGCCGACGATGTCGCGCACCTTCTCGACAAACAAAGGGTCGCTCGATAACTTGAAGCTTTCTGCGCGGTGCGGCTGAAGGCCGAAGGCTTTCCATATCCGATGGATCGTCGATGGCGCATGGTGGACGGCGCGTGCCATCGAGCGCAGGCTCCAATGCGTGGCTTCGCGTGGTGTCGCCTCCAGTGTCAGGCGGATCGTCTCGGCAATCGCATCATCGCCGATCTGTCGTGGCGGACCCGGCCGCGGCTCATCGTAGAGGCCATCCAGCCGATCTTGGGCAAAGCGGCGTCGCCACTTGCCGGCCGTGTTCTCAACCGCCCCGACGCGCTGCGCGATCACCTCGTTCTCAAGCCCCTCGGCCGCCAACAAAACAATCTCTGCCCGCTGCACCAGACCTTGCGCCGTTCGCCGCCGGCGCGACAGACCTTCAAGCTCCTTGCGTTCATCAGCGCTCAAGTCGATGGTTGCAGCAACTCGTGCCATGCATTGCATCTCCAATCAAATCAATGCAGTAATCGCACGAATTACGCGATCAGGACATTAGAGGATCGGGGCGTTGCTGGTCTGGCGGCGCGACTAGCGAACTAACGCGGATAATTCATGAAGGATTGTGCCCACTGGCGCAGAGGCCGGACAGCCTGATGTTCAGTTCAGCTTATCGATTGAAGATAACCGTTCCTTGGAAGATGCACATCCGCGATCCTAACCTCGGCACGGACGGACGCATTCTAGCCGCAGGATAAGACGATCCCCGGGGAGCATCCGCCTCATTGCTCGGCCCATGAAGGGTGAAGCGGTAGACGAGGTACGCTGCCCTCCATCTGGGCGTATGACCTAAGGAATGAGTCCGCATCTGCAATTTGGGTGTGCCCGGCGAGTACAAGTGCATGCCAAATCGTCTCGTGGGTTGCGGTTACGACCGCTGACCTGTGGCGTCTCAAAGATTCCATGCGGTTCAAGCAAGGTACAAGACACTGGGATCGGATCATGGACAATGATTCGATGAAGCGAACTCTGCCAATTTCCCCGATCCGTCGAACTTCTACGGGTCGATCCTCGGCTGTGCTGGGGCGGTGCCGGGCGGCTGGAACTGGCCATGGTACTGCAAAAAGGATATCGGCGCCAAGGCGGCGGAAGTGGACTCCATGAGGGACCGGCGAAATCTGTAGAGCGCAACAAGATTTGGAGCGCGATCTACGACCAGCCATAGCGGACGCACCGTGGGCGTCGGTGCTCGACGAGCAGCGCTTCACCATGAAATCCGCACGCATGGGCGGCGTCGACAATCTGTATATCGACCCGGTTCATGTCTTCAGCTACAACAATCTGTATGCAAAAGATGTGCAATAACTGCGACTACACCATCCATGGGCGCCATCACCATTTCGGCTGGGACAACTCCTTTGTTCCGGTCGAGCGGGTGGCACCCGGCTCGACAATCGAGTTCGAATGCCTTGATTCGTCGAGTGGGCAACTTCAGGCCGACAGCACGGTCGGCGACATCGCCAAATTCGACTTCGACAACCCGGTGACCGGGCCGATCTTCGTTGAAGGCGCGGAACCAGGTGATGCGCTTAAGGTGACGATCGAGATGTTCAAACCGTCGGGCTTCGGCTGGACGGCAAACATTCCGGGCTTCGGCCTGCTCGCCGACGATTTTCCGGAGCCGGCACTGAACATCTGGACATATGACGCCGCCTCGCTCGAGCCGGCGCTGTTCGGCAGAGGGGGACGCGTGCCGCTGAAACCGTTTGCCGGCACGATCGGCAATGCGCCGGGGATGAAGGGCCACCATTCCGTTGTGCCGCCACGGCGCGTCGGCGGAAATCTCGACATCCGCGATCTCGCGGCCGGCACCACGCTCTATCTGCCGGTCGAAGTTCCGGGCGCGCTGTTTTCGGTCGGCGACACGCATGCCGCGCAGGGTGATGGCGAAGTGTGCGGCACGGCGATCGAAAGCACGATGGATGTCGTGCTCAAGCTCGACCTGGTGAAGGATGCTCGGTTGAAGACGCCACGCTTCACCACGCCTGGCCCGGTCACGCGCCATCTCGACGCCAAGGGCTATGAGGTGACGACCGGCATCGGACCGGACCTGATGACCGGCGCCAGGGAAGCGGTCTCGCAGATGATCGACCTGCTTGCCGGCCGCTACGCAATGGACCCGGTCGAGGCCTACATGCTGGTTTCGGTCTGCGGCGATCTCCGGATCAGCGAGATCGTCGACATGCCGAACTGGGTGGTGTCCTTCTACTTCCCGCGCTGCGTCTTCGAATGAGCAAAGGCGCAGGCAATACGCGGACCGGGGCTGCCGGTCCGGCCGCTTCGATCATGGCCGGAGCGGTGCTGGAGATCTCCGGCCTGACCGTCAGCGTGCGCGGCGAAGATGGCCAGCGGCCGGTGGTATCAGACCTATCGTTCTCACTTCCACGGCGAGACGCCTTGCATTGCCGGCGAATCCGGTTCCGGCAAATCGATGACGGCGCTGGCGATCATGCAATTGCTACCGCAGCAATGCCGGTTGGCTGTCGTCAGGCACCGTCCGGCTAGTGAGACCGATCTCGCGACACAATGACCGTCAGATGCAGCTCATTCGCGCCGACCGCGTCGCCCATGATCTTCCAGGAGCCCATGACGTCGCTCAACGCTCAACCTGGTGCTATCGATTGGCTGGCAACTCATCGACCCATCGAGGTGCCTGTCCCCCGTCAGCACCAATAAGACAAAATTGGGCTGATTGAGAGAGGAGGTTTGCTGGGTCATCCTACCGTTTCAAAGGACGACGATGAGACAGAAACGGAAGTGACGAAGCGTTCTGCGGAGAAGGTCATCAAGGACGTCCGCCGGTTCACCCGGAAGCAATATGGCGCGGAGGAGAATATCTGAATTGTGCTGGATGGCTTCCTCGTCGTGAGCTGCGGGAGAAGGGCGCAGATTTCCTTGACGGCCTTCGTTCCGGCATTGAGCGCAAGACGGGCTGGCTGATGGCTCAGCAGTCCGGAGCGGGCGACCCTATCGGATGCAGTCGCTATTGGGGCGCAGCCACTGGGACGCTGATCGGCTCCGAGACGAGGTTCGCGATTATGTGGTGGAGGCGTTGGGCGATGAGGATGGCGTCCCGATCGTCGACGAGACGGGATTTGTGAAGAAGGGCGCGCTCGTTCCGCCGGTGTCGCGCGAACGGCGGGGCGGATCGAGAACAGCCAGATCGGCGTGTTCTTGGCTTACGCGAGCCGCTACGGCCAAGCGCTGGTCGATCGTCGCTGAGAGCTGGACAAACGATCGGGCGCGATGTGCCAAGGCGTCGATCCCGGAGACGGTCGAGTTTGCGACCAAGCCGAAGATGGCGCGCGCCATGGTCGAGGCGGCGCTCTGCCTATTCCGACGAAGCCGCCCCTTTCTTACGATATGATTGCGCCCCCGGATTCCGAGATGATCTCGCCCCTTGGGCTAGGGCTCTGCTGGCGTTGATTGTTGTCACTTCTTCTTATGCGTCAGGTGTCAAGCTTTTTGCGGCTGCTTTCGCCGCAGGCTTTCGCCTGTCAGATCGATGCGATGATCGTTGTGGACGAGGCGATCCAGGATGGCGTCGGCATAAGTCAGATTTCCGATGCCGTCATGTCTGCTGACACGGGCAGTTGGCTGGTAATGATGGTGGAGCGTCGGCCGTAGCGATCCTCGAGGATTTCGAGGAGACATGCCGTGCCTGATCGTCGAGGGGTTCAAGGCCCCCAATCATCAAGGATCATCAATTGGACGCGGGCGAGCGTGCGTTGCAGGCGTGCGTAGCGACCATCGCATCTGGCGAGCGCCAGATTGGCGAACAGGCGTGGGACACGCTGATAGAGAACGGACCGGGCTCCCGGCAGGCCTTACGCCCGAGCGCGCAGGCCAACCAACTCTTGCCGACGCCTGATGGGCGGCAGATGGCCAAATTGTCGTGGGCATCGATCCAGTCGCCCGCGATGAGCTTGAGGAACAAGGCTCGATCGAGGCCGCGATCGCCACGATAGTCCACATCCTTAGGGGCGACCTGATGGCGCAGCTTGGCAAAGCGCAGGCGGGCGCCGAGCTTGCGATTGTAGCGCCAGCTCCATTCCCAGTCGAGCAACAGCGCCAGCCATTCGCCATGCGATAGCTGTTCGGCCTCGGCATTGGCGGCCATTTCATTGAACGCCTTGGCCATTCCGGTCAGCCGATGGCGTTGAGCCGGTCGAGGGTGGGATGTACAAGCATGTCATTCTCGTTTGTCATCGGGCGATGGATAGTCCCGGATTGTGGGCATCGAAAATTCCCTAGTTGGCGCCATTGCCGCCAGTTCCGGGGCGCGTCCCGGAACTGGCGGCTTTCGCACCAGCGTCGATGATCCGTTTCGATCTGATCGGAATCGGAGCGGCGCTAGAGGTCCAACTTGGAGAACTTCTGATGCTACTGGATCTACACCGCCAGGGGCCGTCCGTGGCGGCGATGGCGCACTGGCCGCGACCCCAAGCGGTCCGCAAATACATCGAGCGCGGGATCGAACTGCCGACCTCCCCGACTGGTTGGGCGCCGAATGAGCTTGTGCCCTATCTCGATTATCTGCGTGACCGGGTCGCAGCCTGTCCCGATCTAAGCCGTGCGGCTGCGCGAGATTCGTCAGCGTGGCTACGGCGGTGCTTACACCGCCATGAAGCGCTTCGTCGCGGCCATCCTCTCGCCCTTGCGGAACAGCTTAGGCGCGCCGAATGCGCCTTCAGCAAAGCCGTAACGCTCAGCCGGCAGCGGCTTGCGTGCGGGCCGGTTGATCTCGTCGAACAGTTATCGCCGCGTGCAGCCGACACGGCGTAGCACGCGGTGATCGTTCAGATCGGCAAGCAACTCGCCGATCGCCGCGTTAACCTCAGCCAGGCTGTCGATCCACGCAAGCCCAGTCCGGCTCCACGCTGCGACGGTGCCCTGTCTTCGTCCCGTTTGCCTTGTAGAGCGCGGCCTCCAGGACCGCGTCGGCGATCTCGTCCCCTAACGGTAGGTCAGTTCAACAGCCTCCGCCCGGCGAAGCGTTTCGCGCACAGTCGAGGCGCAGCCCCGACCCTGTATGAGATCGCCTTGTGGCCAAGGCCACTCTTCAAATCGATATCTCAAAATCTCGCGGACACGCCCCATCGCCAATCTCTCCGCAGGCATTTCATTCCTTCTCCTGGACAACCCAAAAGAAGGAACATTTCACCCGCAGAGCACCAAGCCCATACACCCTTCCAAGGGGCGGCATCATTTCGGAATCAGGGGGCGGTTAATTCTCGGAAGGAGGGGGCGAAATCATCTCGGAATCGGGGGGCGACATACCTCGGAATTTGCGGCCAGACGCCGCCTCGCGCACGATGTGCTCGACCCGGCTCGCCGTGAAGACGGTCGCGCCGGCTATCGAAAGGTGACTGCCGAGAACAAGGCAGAGCAGGAACATTGGCTGCTTGACTTGTATAGGAGGCCCTGGCCGACCTCGTCGTCCTGGCCCGATACATGCAGTATTGTCGGATGGGCTATTCGACCCGGCTGCTCGGCAAGACCATCAATATTCATCATGCTTTTCTGCCCTCCTTAGAGGGGGAAAAATCATATCATCAGGCCTGTGAAAGCGGCGTAAAAGTTGATCGGGGCGACGGCTCGATACGTCGCACCAGATCTCGATGAAGGATCGCACTATCATGCGGGACGTCGAGCGGCTTTACGCATACGGTGACAGTGGATGACCTTGTCGCCAAGGGTTGCGATGGCGAAAGCCGCGTCCTTGCTCGTACTGTTAAGTTACACCACTACAGGCATCATGCTCAATGGCAACAGAGCATCGCTTTCCCACCTGACAAGACATTCGCCGATGCCGCCAAAAAGCTGGTGACGCGCGGTGCAGGTCGCCAACGGGATGTGACAAGGGACGCTACTCCGGAGATGATCATCGCGTTACGATGACTTCGCTTCATCTCGAAACCAGATCAGCCCAATTCACAAACTGAATTTGACACAAGGCCTCTAGCGAATGAACATCAACCAACGGCTTGGACTTGAGCATCCCAACACTGCCTTGCGCTGAGGCGCTTCTGAAGTAATCGAGTGGGTCTCCGATGCAAGCAACGTGAAGCGTGCGGAACGAGCACCCGCATGGTCAAGCTAACGATTGACGGTACTATAGCGGACTCATGCAGATTGATCAAAAATCCGTTGCAGGCAAAGAGCTGATCGTCCAGGAACAGACCCAGCTTTTGGTAGTTGGCGCAGGTCCTGCAGGCCTGTCCGCCTCAATTGAGGCTGCTAGGCGAGGTATCTCGGTCGTGCTCATCGACGAGAACCCAGTCACCTTCAAGACGATGGGCAACGAGGTGCCACTGCACTATGGACAGGGCATGTCCGGCGTAGCGCGCAACCGCAATGCCATGATTGAGGCCTTCGTCACTTTAGAGCCACTGATCCAGGTCGCATTTGACGCTGGCGTGGACGTGCGGCTCGGAACCGCCTGTTGGGGGCTTTATGCAAATGGTCCCGGTGTCCACTGGCTCCCCGGTACGGTTGCCGGCCTAGCCGATCAGGAACGCGGTTGGCTGATCGGCGCCGAACACGTCATCGTCGCGGCCGGCCGGAGGGACATAGGGCTGGGCTTCCCCGGCTGGGAGAAGCCGGGCGTAATGGGCGCCACCGCGGCGGTTACACTCGCAACACGGTTCGGAGCCCTGAACCCTCGGCGTGTGGTGATCCTCGGCACGTCGGCGGAGGCGCTGAGTGCTGCCGCAGCACTTAGGGACGCCGGCATTGAGATCGCGGCGATTGTCGAACAGGCGACCGAGCACGTCGGTCCCGACCACCTTGTAACTGAATTGCTCGCCGGCGGCTGCGAATTACTGACCCATTGTGTCGTGCGCGAGGCGCTGGGAGGGGAATCGGTCGAGGGAGTGCTCATCGCCGCCGTAGACAAGGCCGGTCGAGCCGTAGGCGAAGAGCGCCGAATCGACTGTGAGGGCGTCGTGCTGGCGGTTGGCACGACTCCGGTCGTCGATCTCCTCGCCGCTCTCGGCTGCCATATCGCTTTTCAGCCGGAACGCGGCGGCTATGCGCCGGTGGTGGACGCGGGTCAGCGTACCAGCGTCTACAACATCTTCGCGGTCGGCGACTGTGCCGGCATTTGGCCTGCGAAGTCGCTCGACCGCAGAATCGCCGCGGGCGAAGGGCTACGCGCAGTCGGCGCCATCCTTGGGGACGCCGAAAACTTTGACTCGGCGGAGGGCTTGGATCCCGATCGGCCCGTCTACGATTTGTCAGCTTATCGTATGGGTTGGGTACGCGCCAGCGTCATAGAGGCGCGCGGCGGGTTCCACGTATGTCAATGTGAGGAGGTCACCGCCCGCGAGATACTCGAGGTGCGTCCGCCGCGCTATTTAGGCTGGCAAGCCGACCGTCGCAACGACCGCTCGCTCTCGTCCTTGCTAGACAAGGGCCCCCCAAACCCGGACCAGGTTAAGCGACTCACGCGCGCGGGCATGGGACCGTGCCAAGGACGGCGCTGCCGCGAGCAGATAGCGGCCTTGCTGGCGCTACAGGCCACCGCGCCGCTGGCTGCTATTCCTCTCGCAGGCTACCGCGCGCCGGTGCGCCCGCTGCCACTTGCGATCGCCAGCCAGCTTCCCGAATCGGCAGACCAGGCCCGACATTGGGAGCTCTGGTTCGGAATCCTCTCGCAGTGGCAACGCCCATCGGAGGTTCCCGAATTTTATACAGTTTCGACTAATGAAGCGACCGCCGCGGCGGTAAATGGTGAGCGAGGCGGCAGTGACTAAGGTCACGGGCGCATCAGTCGTCATTGTCGGCGGCGGGGTTACTGGGCTGAGCGCCGCCTGGTGGCTGGCACAATCCGGCGTCGACGTACTAGTTATCGAGAAAGGCATTGTCGGTTGGGAGGCGTCCGGTCGCAACGGCGGCGGCTGTGGGCACGTTACTTCGCCTCTCTACCCCGAGATGCTTCGGCTGTGGCCGATCATGGATCAACTGCTCGGCTATCCGACAGAGTTCTCGGCGAATCGGATCCACCTCGCCGTGACCGAGGAGCAATTAGCGGTCCAAAACCGCAGCGCTGCAGCAGTGAAGCGCCAGGGGTACCGCTGCGAGCTTCTCGACCAGAAGCAAATCAGCGAACTCGTTCCCCTCGCCGGCGACAACGTCGTCGGCGCGCATTTTTATCACTTCGGCGGGCACGCTAATCCACACCGCACAGTCCAGGGCTATGCTTGGGGGATGCAGGACCATGGCGGCCGGCTGATGCAACACTGCGCGGTCACGGGGTTCCGCACCGAAGGTGAGAGGGTGGTAGGCGTCGAGACAGAGCGGGGCCTGCTTGGCTGCGATCAGCTGGTGATTGCAGCAGGGCCGCACACTGGTCGCTTGTCCACGATGCTTGGGCAGGAGGTTCCTTTGGCGAGCGCGCGCGCCGAGATGATCGTGACCGAACCGCTACCCTTGATGGCTTACGGCGGTGTCGAGGGAAATGGCCTCCACGGCCGGCAGACACTGCGCGGCAATCTGGCCTTTGGAGGCGGTCCACACGAATGGCTGGAGCTATCCGACAGAGGCCTATCTGCCAACCCCACGACGCCGCTGATGGCGCATATCGGCCGCCGCCTGGTTGAGATGATGCCAAAGGCCGCGCACGCTAGCATCATCCGATCCTGGGCCGGCGTGATCGAGAACACGCCTGACGGGCGTCCCGTGATCGACCGGCTCTCGACGTTTCCTAATGTGGTTGTTGCGACTATGTCCAGCGTGGGCTTCGGTCTCTCGCCATCTAGCGGGCGAGCGATCCGCGATGTGGTTGTCGACGGCATCTGTAGCTTCGCGGACATTTCCTCATTCAGGCTGGCACGATTTGCGAGACTTGAGCCCGACTGGCGTGAATTGCAGGGATGGGTGTCGCTCGCGATGGAGGAGGCCCCATAGACCCCTATCCCACGGACACGGCCGCTTATTTACTGTGGAACCTTGGCCGCGGGGCTTGAGCGCGAGTGCGACGCGCTGCCGTGCCGGCGCATCGCTATCTGTCAACTGCGATTCCGTCGTCTGGGTCCATGAACTGCAGACCCGTGAGGGCTGACAATTTGAGCACGGCTTCTGCTATCCAGTGCGCGGGCAATTTCCTTTCGCACAAACGCGGCGGAAAAGTTCTGCGACCGCGCATCGGGCCAATTAAAGGCTGCCGGATGGCTTGAAGTCTAATAAAGAGGCAGTCTGCGGGTGGTGCACCGCTGGCCCAAGGGCGGTCGAAGCAGCCGTCCCTTTTTCAGCGACTTAGCGGTCGCGCAATGAGCGCTACTCCTTCGGGGGATCGTATACGATGCATGTGCCAGGCGCGCGGATATCAATGGCCTCGGCCGTCAACGAGTCCATCGGGTATAGGGCGCCTATGATATCTCCCTGCTTCGCCCAGAGGCGCGGGTGCCTTTCCACCATCCGTTGATGTATTCCTCTTCGCTTGGCATCGGACCCGAATAATCATAACTCTGCCGGCATTTCCTCAGCAGAACTGGCCGCGTCAGGGCGGCTTTGATACTTTTGGGGTAGAACCGATCCAAGCCCTCATCGCGAATATAGCAGCCGCAGATTGGCCGCCTTGTTCGATTGTCCGAAGGCAAACGCAGGAAATCGGCGTTTCGCGAACAGCTCGCGACAAACTTCGACCCGATCGCATCGACGGCGAGGTCTGGATCTTACGGGCCCGCTATTTGTCCTCGTTCCGTGACGATGGCAGAAGGGCAAAGGGGCGGAAGCGAGGGGAAGCCTTCAAGATAAGACGCCCCCTCGTCCTCAGCTGCCGCTATATCTGGGTCGCCCAGCGTGTCGGCCGTCAGGCCTTCGGTGATCGCCTGTGTGCGCTCCCAGGCAGATCTCGCGCTAACGGGCCAAGCAAATCGCCATCCTCATCCACGCGGGGACGTCGCCTTAACGTTCTAGGACAAATGCCTTGATCAGCGTTTGCCTTTCCTCAGCAAAACTGCCGCGCCAGGTCCGCTTTGATATTCCCGTGCGGATCGTTCCTTGTGACTCTACCAGCGTCAAACCGACGTTTTTAAGCGGATAGGCACATGATCGCCGATAAATCCAACGATCCGCTCTATTGTATGCCTCACGTCCGCGAATGCGCAGTGGTGCCAAGCTTTTTATTTCATCCAGTACGTCGAAAAAGACGCACTTCACCGCCCCCTACATCGCATTACCACCAGACGAACCGCGAATCGTTCTCAAGTATATGCGATTGAAACGCAAAGTGTCAGCGCAATATTTGACGCGGTTCGCATACTGCATTATTCTTCAATAGGCAGAGCCAATGACGCCTTTATCCGATCCATTACGACCATCGTCTTGACTGCTTTGATATCAGACTCATGAAAAAATCGGCGGGTAAATGCCTCATACTCGGCCATGTCCCGGACAGAGATCAGCAGAAGGAAGTCGGCTTCACCCGTCACATAGTACGCACTCATGATCTCAGGCGTGCGCCGAACCGCCTGCTTGAATCTATCAATGATATCTACCCGCTCACGCTCGAGACTGATCGACGCCAGCATGAGCATGGGACGACCCACGGCTTGTGGCGAGACTATGGCAACGTCAGCCTCGATCACACCTTCATCACGCAGTCGCTTCAGTCGCCGCTGACAAGCGGTCGCAGAAAGGCCCGCAAGTTCGCCCAATTCAGCCGTCGTCAGGCGATTGTCGCGCTGCACTGCGTTGAGAAGCTTGCGATCAACTCGATCCAGGTCCATTTCACGATCACTGCAAAAAAGGAGAGGTTTGCGCAGAAAAACTGCTTGGCTCACACGATATTAGCCTGAGTTCCACAAGGATCAAGCCATAAAATGATCCGATCAGCGAAAGGCATGTGCCTCCCGTGGTGAACCTCTTGTCTTATTAAATTCGGCCGAATGGTATGATCGCCCGCAACGGTAGCTCGACGGCTTCTCAATCAAGGCATTTCGTTGCCACAACTGCAGAAATGGGCGTCCCGAGTAGATTTTGCGCTCTTTACCCACGTAACACGGATCTGATGACGAGCATGACAAGCCATTTTCTTCCTTTGGACGTCCTCCGGCAGGAATTTCCAGCCACCCAAAGCGCCATTTACATGGATGTTGCAAATCAGGGGCTCATATCCAGAACCACCCGTACGTCCATGGATCAGCACCTTGATAATCGACTAAACGGCTTGAATGACGAAGAAGGAATGATGCAGCTTGTCGAGCAAACACGCTCCAGATTTGCTCAATTTATTGGGGCCGAAAAGGACGAAATCGCTGTTACGAAGAATGCATCGGAAGGCATTAACATAATCGGAAACGCGATTCCTTGGAAGCCCGGAGACAATGTTGTCCTGTGCCGCCAATTGGAGCACGCAAACAACATCCTTCCTTGGCTTCAACTCAGGGACAAGCACGGAGTTGAGCTGCGGATTGTAGAATCTGATAACGGCGCAATCCCGTGCGACGCTACTATCGATCAAATCGACTCGCGCACCCGTATCGTTACAGTATCGACTGTCACAATGGTGCCAGGTTTCAAGACAGTGATGGAGCCGATAGCCGAGGCTTGCAAGCGTCTTGGCGCCTTTCTTTTGGCCGACGCCTCCCAATCAGTTGGCATCCTCCATACCGATGTCAAACTGCTTGGCGTCGACGGTTTGGTGGCTTCATCTTACAAGGGGTTGATGGGCCTCTATGGGTTGGGATTTCTATATTGCCGCCGGGAATGGGCGGATCGCCTAAGCCCTGCCTACCTCGCCCGCTTTAGTGTCGATTTGGGCGACGCACCAGAGTCGGCTCCAATATTCGATTCGGTAAAATTGCGCGCCGGCGCGCCCCGTTTTGAGATTGGCCATTTCAATTTTCCCGGCGTCATAGCGGTCCACGCATCCATCGGACAGCTGATGGAAATCGGCACGCCCGCCATTGAACAAAGCGTTACATCGGTTGCAAGGCGACTGGCGTCGGGCCTCCTAGACCTCGGGCTCCCGGTCTGCGGCGGAACGCCAGGGGATCACACCGGAAGTATTGTTGCTCTCGGAGATCCAGCACCTAGTTCGGGAAAAGCCGATAGCCGCATTCAGTCGCTGCACGAGCATTTATTGAAAAACCAGGTGATCGTCTCAGCACGCCGGGGAATGCTGCGCTTCTCGCTACATTTATACAACACAGCAGACGAGGCTGACCGAGTTGTCGGCCTGGCAAAGAACTGGCTGGCATAGCCGCAAGCTTGCGTTCTCAAGGAGGGATAGGAGTATTCATGTCGTCCATCAGCACACAAACGGTAGAGCTTCTCAAACAACTCATAAAAATTGAGAGCATCAACCCTTCAGCGTCGGCAAAGGGGAGCGGTGAACAAAAGGTCGCTGAGTTCCTCGAGGCCTTTTGCCGAGAGCGTAATCTGCCCTTTGAGTATCAGGAAGTCACCGACGGCCGCGCCAACTTCTTCACCTGGGTTCCTGGGCAGGAGCCCGACAAGCGTGTCCTGTTCATATCCCACATGGACACGGTGCCGGTTGATAATTGGGAGGCAGATCCTTTTTCGCCGGACGAACGGGATGATCGGATTTATGGGCGAGGAAGTTGTGACGATAAGGGCCCGCTCGCGGCAATGCTCATGGCTCTTAGCACCCTGGGGGACCGTAAGCCACGATACACGATTGTCCTAGGTGCAAGCGTCGACGAAGAATACCGAAAGAAGGGGGCGCGAAAAATCGCTCAATCAGGTGTATCCTACGAGGCCGCAGTGGTCGGTGAGCCCACTGACTTGGAGCTTGTCGTTGCACATAAAGGATCGGTCCGCTGGCAGGTTGAAGTGGAGGGTGTGCCCGCTCACAGCTCCAAGCCCCATCTCGGAGTGAACGCGATCACAGGAATGGCCAAGGTTATCTTGGCGCTCGACAAGATTAATGAGACTCTGTCCCAACGCGTGCACCCCCTGGTCAGCCCCCCGACCCTCACGATCACGCTCATCGAAGGGGGTGCGGAATTGGCGACGGTACCGCCATCCTGCCGGGTGTGGATCGACCGGCGGCTCATACCGGGAGAGCGACCGGCGGACGCGCTCCAGGAGGTAGAAAACATCCTGGAGGGCCTGCGCCAGGGTCCCGATAAGATCAAGGTGCGCTCGCTGCTACCCGCTCTGGAAGATCCAGCTCCCCCGAGTGCGGAAGCCACAAAAATCGCCGCGGTGGCGGCAAAGGCCTGTGCTGAAGTTGCCGGAACGGGCCAGCACCGCGGAGTTCCATATGGGACGGATGCGAGTCAGCTGTCGTTGGGAGGTATTCCCTGCGTTATTCTTGGACCTGGGAGTATTGATCAGGCCCATACTGCCAATGAGTACGTGGAGATTGATCAATTGGCCAAAGCGGTCGACATCTACCAAAAGATCATGCTTACCTACTAGCGACCACTGGCACAATCACGCAAGAATAGGACCCCGCGATGACTTCGGCTTCGCGGGACCACGTGCCTTACGGTAGATTTCAAGCCCTACCAAGCCACTTAGATTTGATCCCGCCGTTGCCGGATGATCATCTCTGACCTCGATGCAGCAAGAGGCTGGCGCATTGGGACGGATATCGGCTGGGGGCTTCGCAGCTGACATCCGCGGCCTCATGGTCCGATCCAGGCGAAGACGACAGCTTACCTGATCTTGGGCTTCCGATAATGACCATGACAAATGTTTGAGGCAGATAAACTCTTCTCTGCGGAGGCCGATGATCATTTTCATGATGAATGCGGCATATTCGGTGTCTTTGGCCCCTTGGATGCGGCCACTATCGTAACCCTCGGCTTGCATGCCCTGCAGCACCGGGGCCAGGAGGCGGCGGGCATTGTCTCCTATGACGGCACGCAGTTCCACGTCGAACGTCATGTCGGCCTGATCGGCGACACCTTTACCAAGCAGCCGGTCCTCGACCGGCTGAAGGGCACGCGCGCCATCGGCCACACCCGCTACGCCACCGCGGGCGGACCCGGGCTGAGCAACGTACAGCCTTTCTTCGCCGAGTTGGCCGACGGCGGCTTTGCCATCGCCCACAACGGCAACATCACCAATGCGATGACGCTGCAGCGTACGCTGCAGAAGCAGGGTTCGATCTTCTCGTCGACCTCCGACGCCGAAACGATCCTGCATCTCATCGCAACCAGCAGCGGGAAGGACGTCATTTCGCGCTTCATAGATGCGGTTCGCCAACTGGAGGGCGCATTCTCATTGGTAGCGCTCTCCCCCACAAAAATGATCGGCTGCCGCGACGCGCTCGGGATCCGGCCGCTGGTACTAGGCGAACTTGACGGCGCCTGGATCCTGGCCTCAGAGACCTGCGCGCTCGACATCATCGGTGCGCGCTTTGTTCGAGACCTCAAGCCTGGCGAGATGGTCATCGTCACCGCTGAGGGAGTGGAGAGCCTGTTCCCGCTCGAAACGCAGAAACCGCGGTCCTGCATTTTCGAGTATGTCTATTTCTCTCGTCCGGATTCGTCGGTCTAGGGCCGCAACGTCTATGAAGTGCGGAAGAAGATTGGCGCCGAGCTCGCCATCGAGAACCCGGTCGATGCCGATATCGTAGTGCCTGTGCCCGACGGCGGCACGCCGGCCGCGATCGGCTTCGCCCAAGCCGCCGGCCTGCCCTTCGAGCTCGGCATCATCCGCAACCACTATGTAGGCCGCACCTTCATCCAGCCGACGGATTCCATCCGCCACATGGGCGTCAAGCTGAAGCACAATGCCAATCGCCGGATGATCGAGGATAAGCGGATCGTGCTGGTCGACGATTCCGTAGTGCGAGGCACAACCAGCCAGAAGATCGTACAGTTGCTGCGCGATGCCGGCGCGAAGGAAGTTCATATGCGCGTTGCTTCGCCGCCGACACGCTCCTCATGCTTCTACGGCGTCGACACGCCCGAGACGGCGAAACTTTTAGCGTCGCGCATGTCGATCGAGGAAATGGCCAAATTTATCCGTGTCGATTCGCTTGGCTTCCTGTCGATCGACGGGCTTTATCGAGCTCTCGGCGAAACGGCCCGTGAGAACAAACAGCCTCAATTCTGCGACGCCTGCTTCACTGCCGAGTATCCGACCCGCCTACCCGACCAAAGGCGCTGACAACGTCCGGGCTCTGTCGGCTTTCGCCGCAGGCGGACAGTGAATCTGGCTAGCCAGGTGGAGCGGCTTCGTGGTCGGTATGAACCCCGAAGCACTGCTGCTCGGAAGGTGAAGGGTGGTCAGCCAAAGGGCAACCTGGCCTGGTAACGTTGAACTCGGCCGGAACCATTCTGCGGGCTTACTGCGGAAGAGTCCTTCGACCGCACCACCTCTGAGCGATCCCTGGTCCGTATGTTCGAACACGGCGCGCCGACAGATGCAGCGTCGGTGTCCGGGCACAGCGCCGCTGCGCAGATCAGTCGATCAATCTTCGGCCCGCTGTTGTGAAGCCGGTCGCGATGGCATGGGGCGGGTCAAAAGGTGCGGATCGGCGGCCTGTGCGATGAGCTCCTCCGAAAGGTCCGGCTGCTCGGCCAGGACTTCGCGGATCGTTTTACCGGAGGACAAGACTAACTTTGCAAGCTCCGCCGCCCGATCATACCCGATCGCGGGCGTCAGAGCTGTTGCCACGGCGGTGCTGGCTTCGAGATGCCTGCGGCAAGTCTCTGCATTGGCGGTAATGCCCACGACGCACTTCGTGCGCAGAACATCGACGGCATTGGTGAGAAGCTCAAGCGAGTGCAGTAAATTGTAGGCGATCACCGGCTCCATGACGTTCAGCTGCAGCTGTCCCGCTTCGGAGGCGAGTGTGATCGTGAGATCGTAACCGATGATCTGAAAGGCGACCTGATTGACCACCTCCGGCACTACAGGATTGACCTTTCCGGGCATGATCGAGGAGCCGGGCTGAAGCGCTGGCAAATTGATTTCGTTCAGCCCCCCACGCGGGCCGCTGGAAAGCAGCCGCAGATCGTTGCATATCTTCGAGAGTTTCGTGGCCGTCCGCTTCAGCATTCCCGAGAAGAGCACGAAGGCACCGGTATCCCAGCAGGCTTCGATCAGATTTCCGGCCGGGATAACGGGCAGGCCGGAAATCGCGCGCAACTCGGCGACAGCTGCCGCCTGATAGCCGGGGTTCGTATTGATGCCGGTGCCAATCGCCGTGCCACCGAGATTGATTTCATGGAAGAAAGCGCCAATCTCACCGAGACGGGCCACATCTTCCCGCAGCGTCGTCGCGAAAGCCTGAAACTCCTGGCCAAGCGTCATCGGAACTGCGTCTTGCAACTGCGTGCGGCCCAGTTTGATCACGTCCGAAAAGGCTTCCGACTTGCCCTCCAACTCAGTCGCGAGTTGCTCCAAAGCTCGTTGCAATGCCCCGCGTGAAAGAAGGATCGCAAGACGGATCGCTGTCGGATAAACATCGTTTGTCGATTGGGCGAAGTTGACGTCGTTATTGGGGTGCAGTTGGTCGTATTGTCCGCGTGGCAGTCCCATGATCTCCAAGCCGCGATTGGCGATCACTTCATTGATGTTCATGTTGGTCGAGGTGCCTGCGCCGCCTTGAAACACATCGAGCGGGAAATGGCTGAGATGCCTGCCGGCCGCGATTTCTTCGCAGACCTGGCAGATGACATCGGCCTTTTGCTTGTCCAGATCGCCGAGCACCGCGTTGGCGCGTGCCGCTGCCATTTTCACGTAGGCAAGCGACTTGATGAAGTTCGGAAAATGGCTGATCCGGATACCAGAAATCGGGAAGTTAGCAATGCCCCGAGCCGTTTGCGGGCCATAATAGGCATCGACCGGGATGCTTACAGGGCCAAGCGGATCTTTCTCGATGCGCTCTATTTCTGGAGCCTTCGTCACCACGATTACCTCAGTCATTGCGCTGGCGCAGTTGGCTCGGAGGCGCATGTCAGTTGGAAGCCTCCAACTCGGAGCTCATCGAAGCCTCGTCATAGCTCCGCGGGCCGAGCGGTCCCCACAAGGAAAAGTGGGCCTCCGGGCTTCGAAGTAGTTGCGGAGCGGATCCCTCCGGGGACAGAAGAGAACCAGCTCGCTGCGCCTCCATGGTGGCGCCCTATTGTTTAGCCCGATCGCCGTTTGGATCGAAAAACGCCCGGAGCGACGCGTCGCATTCATAGAGTTTGCCGGCGATCTCGATTTCCCATCGACTGTTTTCAATCAGGTCCTTCGTGACACCAGCGGGGTGGTTTACATATCCCATTCCGATTGACGTTCCGATCGTAAAGCTCTTCACGCCGGACGAAATATATCCGACAATCCTCCCGTCACAGCGGATAAGCTCTTCATGAAAGAGGACAGGCTTCGGATCGCGAAGCTTGAATGATACCAGTCGTTTTTTAAGCGGTCCGGAATTTTTCTGGGACGTCAACGCGTCTTTTCCTATAAAGCCGCCTTCTTTATTCCAGTCCACTGTAAATCCTAACCCCGCTTCAAGCAACGTATCAACTGGTGTTAGATCGAGCTGGTATTCTCGGTAGGCGCGCTCGGACCGCAGATGTTCAAGCGCGTGGTACCCTGCAGCCTTGAGGCCATACGCTTGGCCGGCCTCCCAAACAACATCAAACACGTGCTGTGCCATCTCGGTTGGAATATGAAGCTCCCAGCCAAGTTCTCCGACATAAGTCAGCCTGTTGGCTATCACACGAGCATATCCGATATCGATTTCCTGACTGGTAGCGAATGGGAACGCCGAATTCGCCAGATCTGTGTCGGTTACCTGCGATAGGATCTCGCGCGATCGCGGGCCTTGCAATGACAGGACCGCGTACCCAGACGTGAGATCGGTGACCGTGACATTCCATTCGTCAGTAATGTGTTTTGTTATCCAGGCCTTATCCCGAGGATGGACGGTCGCTGACGAGATGATTAGGAACTCTGTCTGCGACAATCGGTTTACAGTGATGTCCGTCTCTATCCCGCCCTTTTCATTGAGCATGTGGGTGTATACCAGCTTTCCCACAGGTACATCCACGTTGCCGGCGCAAAGCCACTGAAGGAAACGGCACGCATCGCGACCGTGAACCAAGTGTTTGCCGAAAGAGCTTTGGTCCAACAAGATGGCATTGTTGCGGGCAGCCTTGCACTCCTGACTGGTATATTTGAACCAGTTCGGCTCGTCGTAGGAGTAGACGTTTTTAGTCGATTCCCCCTCCCCCGCGAACCACATGGGACGCTCCCATCCCATTCCTTCGCCAAAGCTAGCTCCAAGCCTCGCCCACCGGTCGTGAAGAGCGCTTTTGCGGACACCTCGGGATGTCTCAGACTGGTAAGCCGGCCAGTGCATCTTATAGTGAAGACCCAACACTTCGGCTGTGCGATCGTGCAAATATCGTTTATTGATCTGGAAGGGATGGAAACGGGCGACATCCACGAAGCTGATATCCATCTGAGGCTCACCGGCAATGATCCACTCTGCCAGAGCTCGTCCGGCTCCCGCGCCGTATTCAATGCCCTCTGAATTATAACCTGTCGAAACGAAAAGATTTTTCGATCCAGGAACTTCACCAATCATGAACAGAAGGTCAGGGGTGAAACTTTCAGGACCATTGAAAAACTTTGCAATGCCGCAGTTCGCAAGATCAGGAACAATCTCTATCGCTTTGGTCATCGGTAGCTCAAAGTGATCCCAGTCCTCAGGAAGCTCGATGTACGCCGTTTCCTTCGGAAGCTTCCCCATCGGCAAAGGTTTTCCCCAAGGCTCGAAGGCACCAACCAAGAGCTTTCCTGTATCTTCCTTCAGATACACATGCCCGTCGGTGTCGCGTAGCACTGGCAAGGTGGGCGTCACAAAATCCATGGCTTCGGTCACTACATAAAAGTGCTCTGCCGCGTATATCGGAATTCGTGCACCTAACTTTGACGCAAGTTCTCTGGTCCAAAGCCCACACGCAAGCACGAGAATTTCAGCTTCAACAACTCCGTCGTTAGTCCGAACTTGGTAGCGTCCGTCTGCGGTACGCCAGAGGTCTGTGACTTCTGCGTTTTCGGAAATTTTTACGCCGTTCTTTTTGGCGCCAAGAGCTAACGCCATGCATGTGTCGACAGGATTGGTTTGGCCGTCACCAGGGATAAAGACTGCGCCTTCGATGATTGACGCGTTGAGCGCTGGATAGAGTTTTTTCGCCTCGCTAGGCGAGATCATGTTGGCCTCAAGGCCAAAACTTTTGGCGATCGAGGCGTTGCGTGCAGTTTCGTATAGGCGTTCCTTGGTTCTGGCGACCCCAAGCGTGCCATTTCGCTTGAATCCGGTAGCTTGGCCAGTCTCGGCCTCCAGCGCGGAGTAAAGTTCAGCATTGTATTTTGCGATCTCCGTCAGTGCGTGTGTCCCACGCGTCTGCATGATCAAACCCGCAGCGTGCCAAGTTGTACCGGACGTAAGACTGTTGCGCTCCAAGAGTGCGACGTCCTTCTTACCGTTCCTTGCAAGGTGAAAGGCAACACTTGCTCCCGCGATCCCTCCACCAACTATGACGATCTCGTGGTGGCGAGTCGCTGTTTCACGAGGACGGAAAGGCGGATTCGTAATCATATGTATCCTTGTTCGGTTTCACTCGGAACTGGCAGCGGCAAGGTGTTTCGACGAGTTCGGCCATCTTGAGCTTATGCGGGCCGCTTCCGCGCCATTTCCGGCCTTATGATCATGAGTCAGTCACTTTCCAGCAGACTAAGGGGCGAAGCTCGCGTAGATCGCGCTAATTGTGCCGCAAAAGCGGTGTCGTTCTGCGTATTCTTCGGTTGGGCGCTGAATTATTGCGCGGGAGAACGGGCGGCGCTGATGAATCAGGGTTGGTCCGATTGCGAACACTTCCAAAGCGTGTCCGAGCACCCAGATGGTAAACTGCGCCGTCTCTCAGATAGCGGCCCTTGACCCACGGCTGGGTCGCGCGCCTACACGAGCTCAGGCGATGGCCGCGTCCTTCGCGGCTGGTCCCTCGATAGCGCTGTGGCTAGCGAGTGGATTGCGGCTGCATCATGTAGGTTGCCGACACAAACTGCTCGAGGAAACCATCGACAGCCAACAAAATGATGACCTAGGCATGCCCCGAGAGAAGACCCCAACCCCCATGTCCTGCGCGACGTGGTCGCCTTTGCCGCCGAGCGGCCGAGGAAGCTGAAGGCGAACGCCGCCCACCGACCGCCCTCCGGCGAAAAGAACCCGCGCTTGCCCAGTGCCACGGCTGTCCCGAGCGCGACTGTGAGACGCGCGTCGGCACCCTCGAGCTTGCGCATCCCAAGCTGCGGAGGGCTCCTACTTCCCTCTTAAAGACGCTGACCGCAGTCGTGCGGGAGGTTGGCGGAACGACTAATAGCGGCCGCTGCTGACCAGATCCGGTGAAGTCCTCAGCGCCATCACGGCTGCCGCGCGAAGCTGCATAGTGCCAACGATCGGCTCACCGGCTAGATCAAGCGGAAGACAATGGTCGGCGGCTTCTTCTCCAAGGAGATGCCATAGTCCGCCTCGCAGGTGCGCTGCTCCTGCTCATAGCGATGAAGGAGCTTGTTAGGCCAGATGAGCCATGATCCGCTTATGGGCCTGCCGGCTGTGGGCTGATACGCCGGCTGCATGCCAGAGCGCGCGGCGACCAAGTCCTCAGCTACACCCTTCCGTGGGCACGATCTCGCGTCGATTGCGAAAGATCTGTGGCATTGAATGGGTTATGAGTGGCCGGAATACTGATAGTTGCCCGACAGGTAAACTCAGCGCTCTTCCGGGTAAGATGAAAAGTTAACGGATTGGGAAGCGAAGCACTTCGGCCACCTTCCCAATCCGGCTGCCTAAAAGCTTTCAGCTAGTCTACGACTATCAACTCTCGTGCGACGTCGGCTAGCCGCTCGCCACCCTTTTCGGTAACAACAAACGACTCCGAGATTGCGGCTCCGAAGGCAGGAGGCCTCACTCCTGATTGGAAATGGAAGCACATGCCAGCCTGGAGCACGGTCTTTTCGCCGGCGCGAATGCTCACAGTGCGCTCGCCCCAGTCTGGCGGAAAATTCATGCCGATTGAGTAGCCGGAACGGCCTTTTTTGACGTACCCGTGGCGGTTCAGAACGCTCAGCCAGACGGTGTTCAGTTCGTCGACGATTACACCCGGCTTTGCCATTTCTAGAACAGCGTCGCCACCTTCGATGATTGCATTAGCGAGGTGTTGAGCCTCCTTAGGTGGCTTTCCCATGTAGACCGTACGCGTCAGAGGCGCGTGATAATGGCGCCTGGCCGCTCCAATCTCCAGGAGGACCAGCCCCGACTTGGGCAGGGGCTTGTCCGACCATGTGAGGTGTGGAGCGTTCGTCTTCTCGTCAACCTGTATCAATGGACAGAGGCTTGTATAATCACCGTATTTCCCATCAACGCCTCTGGTCTGATCAGCATAAATCTGAGCGACGATTTCGTATTCAGGAACTCCTGGCTTCAGATTATTGATCGCCTGGCGCATGGTGTGGCTGACAATCCGACCCGCTTCCCTCATGTAGACGAGTTCAGCGTCGGATTTGACCAGTCGGGCCCAATTAACGAGGCCGCGGCTGTCAGAGAACTTTGCATTTGGAAGGCCGTTGACAAGGTGCTGATGCGCCCGCGCTGTATAAAAATGCGCATCGAGCTCGACCCCTATGCGATCAGATCCCCAACCGCGGGATTTTATGATTTCGCTGACTTCGTCGTAGGGATGCAGCTCCACATGATGAAGTCGGTCGTCGGAAAAATTGATAATGTTGTCAGCAGGCAAGTCCGTCGTGGCACGAGCGCCGTTCACGTCGACCAGTCGCCCTATCCAAATCGGCGTGTCCGATTTTAGGTGCAATAGAACCACTTGTGGCGTGTAGAAGGACCAAGCGTCATAGCCGGTCAGCCAGCACATATTTGCGGGGTCTTGGCAGATTAGCAGGTCGAATCCTGCTTCCTCCATCCGTCTCTTCACGTCTTGGATACGGCGTCGATACTCCGCCGGCTGAAAGGGTTTCTCAAAGTCCATTTGTAATCGTCCTCTAAACCTAGGTTGGCTGACCGGACAAAGCATTCCCGCCCAATCCGTGCTGGTTCCAAACCTAGCATGCTTCAGAGGCCTGCTTCGCGCGGACCTCTTCGGCCAATCGCAGAAAACCTGCGTTATTTGGGCTCCGTGCGCAGCTTCACCTCCCCTTGGGAAAGGGGCTCGCCGCGTGTCCGCAGCGCTGCGGCCTTTTGATAGCCGGACCACGGTGGAAATGTGACCCGCCGCTTGATCCACGGAAGAGCGACGCCGAGGGCGGGGCTCTTCTGGAGAACGCTGCACTACAGGCAAGCTGGCGTCATCCAGATCAGATGGACCACCTGGGACGGACCACGGCCGTGCAAATATCCTGCCCGAAGGCCGTCGTGAAACCGCCTAGGCAAAGCGGCGTTGCGCATGGCCCCCTGTAGGGTATTGGCGGCGGAGACAATCCCCGATTTAGCATCCCAATACCGAGCTACTACGCCTCCCCCATGCCAGAGCCCGCTTGGCATACTGGTAGCGGTGACGTGCTGACCCACAACTACGTGGTTTCATTTATGCACTGTTCAATCTGCTAAAGACGCCCCGCAACTTGGCGCTCGCTAGACGCGGGCCGCGACATCATTTGTCCGAAGCGCCTTTGCAAGCTTCGTCGTCTTGGACACAAAGCGACGAAGCGGCTTTTTACCCGGTCCTCAAAATTGACCGGAATGTTGCGCTATGCTGCCTTCGTCCGATCGGCCATTACGCCGGCCACGACCTCGCCGAACGAAGCCGGCGTCGGCACGATGATGACGCCAGCTTCCTTGAGGATCTCGACCTTCTCTTGAGCAGACTCGCCGAAGGCGGAGATGATTGCACCGGCATGGCCCATGCGGCGGCCCTTCGGCGCGGAAAGGCCGGCGATGTAGGCGATCAGCGGCTTCTTCGTGTTGTCGCGCGCCCAGAGTGCGGCTTCCGCTTCCTGCGAACCGCCGATTTCGCCGATCATCACCACGGCATCCGTACCGTCATCGTTTTCGAACAGTTCGAGGATGTCACGGAAGGACGAGCCGTTGATAGGATCGCCGCCGATGCCGACGCTGGTCGAGACCCCGACGCCCATCGCCTTCATCTGCGACGCTGCCTCGTAGCCCAGGGTTCCGGAGCGCCCAACAATGCCGACACGCCCGGGTAGGTAGATCGACCCCGGCATGATGCCCATCAGAGCCTGGCCGGGCGTGATGATGCCGGCGCAATTGGGTCCGATCAGCCGCAGCCGGACTTCGTAGCGGTAGCGGCGCATGTAGCGCTTCACCCGCATCATGTCCTGCGACGGGATGCCGTCGGTGATGCAGACGCAGAATCTGATGCCGGCGTCTGCCGCTTCCATGATCGAATCCGCAGCGAAAGGCGGCGGCACGAAGACGATGCTCGCATCGGCCCCGGTCTCGCGCGCCGCGTCCTTGACGGTGTTGAACACCGGCAGGCCGAGATGTGTCTGGCCGCCCTTACCGGGTGTGACGCCGCCGACCACATTAGTGCCGTAACGCTTCATGTCCTCGGCGTGAAAACTGCCGATCTTGCCCGTAAATCCCTGTACGATTACGCGGGTGTCCCGGTTAAGCAGAATTGCCATTCTTTCCTCCCCTCAGCCTGCTTTTTTCAGTGACACCGCGCGCCAGGCGGCGACGGCTTTTTCGGCGGCTTCGGCCAGTGTGTCGGCCACGATCACCGCCTCGCCGGAATCGGCCAGGATGCGGCGCCCTTCCTCGACCTTGGTGCCGGCCAACCGCACCACCAACGGCACGTTGACGCCGACTTCGCGGATTGCCTTGACAACGCCCTCGGCGACCCAGTCACAGCGATTGATGCCGGCGAAGATGTTGACGAGGATGGTCTCGACATTCTTGTCACCAAGTACGGCGCGGAACGATTTCGCAACCCGCTCGGGCGAGGCGCCGCCGCCGATGTCGAGGAAGTTTGCCGGCTCGCCGCCGGCGATCTTGATCATGTCCATCGTCGCCATGGCGAGGCCGGCGCCATTGATGATGCAGCCGATATTGCCGTCCAGCCCGACATAGGAAAGGCCGCGGTCGCTGGCGAAAGTCTCCCGCGGGTCTTCCTGGCTCTTGTCGCGCAATTCGGAGATTTCGGGCCGACGAAACAGTGCGTTCTCATCGAACGACATCTTGGCGTCCAGCGCCATCAGATTACCGTCACGGGTGACGACTAGTGGATTGATCTCGAGCATCGAGGCGTCGTAGTCGCGAAACACGCGATAGCAACCAAGTAGCGTTTCGGTCGCCTTGCCAATCAGGTTGTTCTCGAGACCAAGCCCGAAGGCGATCTCGCGCGCCTGATACTGCTGCATCCCCGCGCCGGGGTCCACGGTCGCGCGAATGATTGAATCTGGCTGCTTTTCGGCGATCTCTTCGATCTCCATGCCGCCGGACGCAGACGCGACGATCATCACCCGCTCGGCTTTACGGTCGAGAACAAAGGCGAGATAGATTTCCTGGCGAATGTCGACGGTCTCTTCGACATAGAGCCGCGACACCAGCTTGCCGCGCGGCCCCGTCTGATGCGTCACCAGCTTCCTGCCGAGCATCGCCTCGGCGGCATCGCCCACTTCCTGGTCGGACTTGCAAATGCGGATGCCGCCAGCCTTGCCGCGCGCGCCGGAATGTATCTGCGCCTTGACCACCCATTTGCCGCCACCGATCTCGCTGGCACGGTACGTCGCCTGCTCCGGACTGTAGGCCAGACCGCCGCGCGGCACGTGGACGCCGTGACGGGCGAGCAGTTCCTTGGCCTGGTATTCGTGAATGTCCATATTTCCTCCCGAAAACTCAGTGCGTCGTCTGCGCCCGGCCGGCGCGCTCGATCGCCTCGTTGACCGTCAGCACGTTGCGCGCCATGCGTTCCGAAGCCGCGTCGATCATCTTGCCATCGAGCGCCGCGGCTCCCTTTCCGAGCGCCTCCGCTTCCTTGAGCACCTCCAGGATGCGGCGGGCTCGCGTGACCTCCTTCTCAGGCGGCGAGAACACGTCGTTAGCCAAAGTGATCTGCGAAGGGTGGATCGCCCATTTGCCTTCGATGCCGAGAGCCGCGGCGCGCTTGGCGGCGGCCATGTAGCCTTCAGGATCGGAGAAATCGCCGAACGGTCCGTCGATGGCGCGCAGGCCATAGGCGCGGCAGGCGACGGTCATGCGCGACAAGGCAAAATGCCACTGGTCGCCGGGATAGTCGGGATTGAGGCCGCCGATGTTGACAGTGCGTGCCTTGTTGCTCGCCGCATAGTCGGCGACGCCGAAATGCATGGCTTCCAGCCGGCCCGGCGTGGCGGCGATCGCCTCGACATTAGCCATGCCGAGCGCCGTCTCGATCAGCGCTTCAAGACCGACACGGGTCTTGAAGCCCTTGGCCATCTCGATCTGGTTGATCATGGCCTCGACCATATAGAGGTCGGCCGGCACGCCCACCTTCGGCACCAGGATGGTGTCCAACCGATTGCCGGCCTGTTCCATCACGTCGACGACATCGCGATACATGTAATGGGTGTCGAGGCCGTTGATGCGCACCGAGACGGTCTTGCCCTTCGCGCGCCAGTCGATGTCGTTCAGCGCCTGGATGATGTTCTTGCGGGCGCGCTCCTTGTCGGGTGGGGCGACCGCGTCCTCGATGTCGAGGAAGACGAAGTCGACGGCGCTGTTCGCCGCCTTGTCGATCATTTCTGGGCTAGAACCCGGAACTGCCAGTTCGCTGCGCTGGAGCCTCAGCTTTTTGAGGTGATTGATGGTGTGGCTCACGTTGCGTCTCCCCTGAACCCGGCCTGTTTGACTATGCCAGACATTTGTCCATATCCGCTTGTGTTCCTTCACACGGTAGCACGCCTTAGACGCCGGGCTTGTGCTGCCAGCGAGGAGATGCCGCATAACATCTGCGTTTTTTGCGCGGTCGCGCAGCTAATCCTCTTTCCGTAGTTCTTTCGGCCCCTATCGGGCGGGCGGCCCGCTCTGAACGCCCGCCATGGATGTATCTTCGGCAGAGGACTTCAGACCGGTGGAGGGTGGGGTTTGGACGATCTCCAGGGCGAAAATAAAAGCTCACCCAATGCTCCTTCAGTCGAAACGCTCGTCGATCAAAGCGACACGACAACTATGCGTCCTGTGCAACCAAGTGCCGGCACATCTCCGCAAGAGGCACCGCTATAGGCCTGCTGACCCCTGCCAGCTAGGTCCGCGACGTCGTATGCCACGCGTAGACTGGCAGAAATGTCCTCTTTCCTTAATGCGGCTCCCCAAAAGCAGACCGAGATCAGACGCAAAAACTCAGCAGAACGTCATTATTCGCAGGAGAACGCCTTCATGGCCGTACATCGCGCTGCCAATCGCCTCAGTTGCGGGGTTAGTTTGGCGAAAATGAACACTCGATTTGGGGTTACGAATGAAAGGTTCAGCAACCACATTAAAGGGGCTTAAACGGCCGGACCTTCTGCAAAAGTGCGCTTATGTTAATGGCGCCTGGCTTTCCAAGGTTGAAACGATCTCCGTAGTGGACCCCGCGACTGGCGAGGAACTGGCTCAGGTGGCAGCCTGTGAGATTTCCGACGTGGACACTGCAGTCAACGTCGCGAGAAGCGCATTTCAAAGATGGCGCGATGTTCTTCCTTCGGTACGGGGCGAATACCTGCGGAAATGGGCCGCAGGTATGCGCGAGAATGCGGAAGATCTTGCCGCTATCATGACCGCCGAGCAAGGCAAACCGTTAGCCGAGGCGCGCGGTGAGATTTCATATGCCGCTAGCTTTCTTGACTGGTTTGCAGCGGAGGGCGAGCGGGCCTATGGCGAGACCATCCCAGGCCATCTTACCGGCAGCCGACTCTCTGTGCAGGTCCAGCCGGTCGGAGTAACGGTCGCCATAACCCCTTGGAACTTTCCCTCGGCGATGATCACCAGGAAAGCAGGAGCCGCGCTGGCTGCCGGCTGCACCATGATTGTCAAGCCCGCCCCCGAAACGCCCCTGTCAGCTCTGGCGCTTGCCCGTCTTGCCGAGGACGCAGGAGTTCCCGCCGGCGTGTTTCAGGTGATCACGGGAGACGCTGCCCCGCTGGCAAAACGGCTGTTGGATCATAGCGATGTGCGGGCATTCTCCTTCACGGGCTCGACCGAGGTCGGCCGGATCCTGCTCGAGCAGTCCGCAAAAACACTTAAGAAGGCTTCACTTGAGCTCGGCGGCAATGCTCCTTTTATCATTTTCGATGACGCACCCTTGGAGACTGCCGTGGCCGGATGCATGGCAGCCAAATTCGCCACATCCGGTCAGGACTGCCTGGCAGCAAATAGGATCTATGTCCAGCGGGGAAGCTATCAAAGGTTTGTGGAGGAATTCGCGAAGGCCACCAGTAAACTGAAAGTCGGGCACGGATTCGAGCCCGGTGTCGACATTGGCCCGATGACCAAACCCTCTGTCGCGGAAAAGTGCAGGCGACAGGTTTCCGAAGCTCTTTGTGCCGGAGCCCGCATCGTTGTTGGCGGACAGGACAGTCCGCTCGGCGGCAATTTTGTGACCCCGACTGTTCTCGCCGACGTCACTGACGACATGCTGATCGCCAAGGAAGAGACCTTTGGGCCGGTCGCTGCAGTCCTTCCGTTCGATAACGAGGCGGAAGTGCTTGCGCGGGCCAACAACTCGGAAATGGGCCTTGCGGCTTACGTTTACACAAGAGATCTGAACCGCGTCATGCGGCTGACCGACCAGTTGGAGTACGGCATGGTCGCCGTCAACACCCCGAAATTTACCGGCGCGCCCATACCTTTCGGAGGATGGAAGCAATCCGGCCTCGGCCGGGAGGGCTCAAGACATGGCCTCGCCGAATATCTCGAACCCAAATACGTGTGCATCGGCAACATCTTAGACTGAAAGGAAAGCCCTATGACTATCAACATCAAGGATATCAGCGAAAAGGATAGAAACGCTGTCCTGCATCCATTCACGCAGCTCAAGGATTTCGCCACCGGTAAGCTCGGAGAGCCGACGATCGTCGAGACAGGGAAGGGAATCCGCATTCAGGACGCGCATGGCAACCAATTTATCGACGGTTTTGCCGGCCTCTACTGCGTCAATGTCGGCTATGGCCGAACCGAGGTGGCTGAAGCAATCTCGCGTCAGGCCTATCGCCTCGCGTATTACCACTCCTATGCGGCGCACACGAGCGATGAGCTCGCCATCCTCTCTGATCGCCTCGTGAAGATGGCGCCTGGGAAGATGAGCAAGGTGTTCTACGGCATGTCCGGCTCGGATGCGAACGAGACCCAGGCCAAGCTTGTCTGGTACTACAACAATCTGCGTGGAAAGCCGAACAAGAAGAAGATCATTTCGCGTGAACGCGGCTATCACGGGTGCAGCGTCGTGTCCGGCTCGATGACGGGGATGAGCTTCTATCATGACAATATGGATCTGCCGCTCCCGCAGATCGTTCACACCGGTGTGCCGCATCACTATTGGGGCGCGACCCCGGGCGAGACCGAACGCGAATTCTCCGCTCGCCGCGCCGTCGAGCTTGACCAACTGATCGAGCGCCTAGGCCCGGACAACGTTGGCGCCTTCATTGGCGAGCCGGTGCTCGGCACCGGCGGCATCACGCCCCCGCCGGAAGGCTACTGGGAAGCTATACAGAAGGTCCTCAAAAAGCATGATGTGCTTCTGATTGCCGACGAAGTAATCACCGGGTTCGGCCGCACCGGTTCCATGTTCGGCTCGCAGCACTATGGCATCGAGCCAGACCTCATCACGATCGCAAAGGGTCTGACTTCGGCCTATTTCCCACTTTCCGCGGCAATTGTCGGTGAAAAGGTTTACGAGGTCCTGGAGGACGGGGCGGACAAGGTCGGTGCGTTCTCGCACGGTTACACCTATTCAGGTCATCCAATCGGGGCTGCCGCGGCCAACGCGGTGCTGGACATCGTCGAGAAAGAAGACCTTCCGGGGAACGCTCGCGAGGTCGGTGCATTCTTCCAAGCGCAGCTGAAGGAGAAATTCGCGCAGTTGCCGATCGTCGGCGAAGTGCGCGGCGTCGGCCTTATGGCCGCAATCGAGTTTGTGGCCGATCGAGACAACAGGAAGCGTTTCGATCCAACACTCAAGATTGGCGCACGAATGTCCAAGGCGGCGCGTGAACGCGGTCTGATCGCTCGCGCCATGCCGCATGGTGACATTCTCGGCTTCGCTCCTCCCTTGGTGACAACCAAGGCTGAAGTCGAAGAAATCGTTGGCATCGCTGAAAGTGCAGTTCGCTTCGTTATGGATGAGCTCACGCGAGACGGGCTTAACATCTGAGGCGCACGGCAGCCGAACCTGCAGTAGTCTGCCGACGTTCGACAGGCGCAGCCCTGGCCCGCTCTATCGAGCGGTTCACCGGGACGCGAGCGGGCAGATTAAATGACGCTCAGCGGGAGATCATCGGGCCCCCGACTGCGGTGGGCGCGGCACCAACAGCGCCGAAGAGCGGAGCCTAGCTGTCTGGAACTCGGGGCGATCGAGTCTTCCGAAGCAGCAAGCAACGCTTTCGCTAGAATGCTGTCGAATACGGTTCGATAGGCGCAGAGCACTTCGTGTTGCGTAGCTGCTCTGGTCTCCAAGGAAGTCGGTCGCGCAGTTTTGGCATGGCCGCCGGGCCTACGAGAGATCAGGGTAGGAGAAAGGACCCCCGGGGATGCTAGACTCGCAGTCCACATGCCGAAATTTCTGCTTTTACCTTCTGCCTGCCTTTTCGCTTCATGCCTTCTCGTCGGCAGTAGAAGCGCTTAGGCTCGCCAACGAGGTGGTGGGGCGGGAGGTGTATAGCTGGCAGGTCATTTCGGACGACGGGCAACCTGCGGCCTCGAGTTGCGGGTTGTTGGTTTGTGCCGATTCTTCGTTGTCGTTCGAGCGTGAAAGAACTCGTGGCTCGATCTCAGCACCGGCTGTCGTGGTCGTCGGCGGCCGCAATGCTCCTACTCCGCACAAACAGCTTGATGCCTGGCTCAGAGAGTGTCGCAATCGCCGCGGCAGCCTCATAGGGATAAGTAGCGGTACTATTGCGCTTGCTCGGGCGGGGCTTGCAGAAGGGCGGCGTTGCGCGGTTCACTGGGAGCAATTTCCGATATTCTGTGAGCGGTTCCTAGGCGTGGTAGCGACTCAAACTGCCTTCGAGCGGGACGGGGACCTATACACTTGCGCCGGGGGGGACGCCCCCTTCGACATGTTTCTGGATTTGGTTGATCGCCACCATGGGACGATAGTCGTCAACCGTATTTGCGAAAAAGCTATCGCGTGTAAGACCCGTTCAGCGGGTGACCGCCAACGTCTACCCCTTCATTCTCGAGTGAAACTAAACCACCAGGCGGTCATCAAGATAATAGAGGAGATGGAGGCAAACCTCGCGGAGCCATTGCTATTGGACGAACTTGTGGGGTCAGCCGGCCTATCCCGCCGTCAAATCGAGCGGCTGTTTAGGCGGGAATTGGGATGTTCTCCGAGCCGCTATTATTTGGATCTTCGTCTGGAACGAGCGCACCTGTTACTGATCAGCTCGCGCCTGCCGGTCGTTGAAATCGCGATGGCTTGCGGGTTTGTCTCTGCATCGCATTTCTCAAAAGCGTACCGCGAGGCCTACGGATGCGCGCCGCATCAATCACGATTGCCGATTTATCAACGGAAAGAAATGCGGTCGAACCTGCCGGAGGAAAATAGAACCAGGCAAATCGATCGGAGGCTAAGTAACGAAAGAATACCGAACTGCCACTAGCAGAGCGCCGTGCTGTTCTCTGAAGATCGGGTATGGCGCTCCTTTGCTGAATGGCCTCAGCATACCAGCCGGAGAAAGGGTGTTCGAAGAGCTCCAGCTTCGATCAGCTCTTCTCGATTGCCCCATTGCAAACCGGGTCGGCCTCGCCCGCTCTGGCGCTAGGTGAAGACACTCGGACGCGATAGAATAGGAGGATTTCGATATGATACCATTGCCCTTCCTGCTGGACGAATACCGGAACAGGCTTTCCGCCATCCGAACGGAGATGGCACGACGCGGTCTCGATCTTCTCGTTGTCAACGACGTTGCTAACCAGCACTACATCACCGGCTATGACGGCTGGTCGTTCTACACGCCGCAACTGGTGCTAGTGCCGCTTGCGGACGAGGAGCCCGTCTGGGTCGGGCGCGCCATGGACGCCGCTGGCGGACTGTTGACGGCATGGATGAAGCCCGAGAATGTCGTCGGCTTCCCGGAAGATCATGTCCAGCGGCCTGACCGCCATCCAATGGACTGGATTGCCGGCTGGATCGAGAAGAAGGGGTGGGGGCGCGGCAATATAGGCATCGAGCTCGAGGTCTATTACTATTCCCCGAAGGCCCATGCGCGGCTGACCGCGGGCCTGCCCAATGCAATCTTCCACGATGCCGACCTTCTGGTGAACTGGATCCGCAGCGTCAAGTCGGACGCCGAGATCGGCTACCTCCGCAACGCCTCGCGCCTTGCCGAGGCGGCGGTCACCGCGGCCTATGACGTGATTGCGCCAGGCGTGCGCGAGTGCGACGCCATCGCCAAGATCCAGGCCGCTCAGATAGCCGGCTCGCCGAATTTCGCTGGCGACATCACCGCCCTGCCGCCGACCATATTGGGCGGCGAAAACGCTTCGGCACCGCACATCATGTGGAGCGACCGCCGCTTTGGCGACAACGAAACCGTCGCACTCGAACTCGCCGGGGTCGTGCGCCGCTACGCTGCCGGTCTGGCACGGACGCTTCAGCTAGGCGCCATGCCCGCCAAGGTCGGTGACACCGGTAAGGCCGTGCTCGAAGGCATGGAGGCCGTCCTTGCTGCGATCAAGCCTGGTGTTGTGGCGGAAGACGTCGAGGCGAGCTGGCGCAAGGTCATCCAGCGCTACGGCCTGAAGAAGGAGTCCCGCATCGGCTATTCGATCGGGGCCGCCTATCCGCCAGACTGGGGCGAACACACGATCAGCCTGCGCCAGGGCGACAAGACGATTTTGAAGCCGGGCAACGTCCTTCATTCCATCCTCGGTATGTGGATGGATGGCTGGGGGATCGAAGTGAGCGAAACGATCCTCGTCACCGCCGACGGCTGCGAGACGCTGACCAGCTTCCCGCGAGAGATCCATGTCAAACGCTGAAGCCGGCAAGGAATTGATGGATGCCGCGCTGGATCGCAGGATGGTCGAGATCCGCCGCCACCTCCACCGCAATCCGGAGCTCTCGAACGAAGAGAGCGAGACGCAGGCCTATCTAAGAGAGGTGCTAGAAGAAGCCGGGCTGAGCGGCATCAGGCCCGTGGCCGGCTTCGGTCTCGCCGTCGATGTCGTCGGTGCGGCCGGTCCCTCGAACCGCAAAATCGTGATCCGCGTCGACATCGACGCGCTACCGATCACGGAAGCCTCGGGCGTGCCGTTCAGCTCCGAGCGCCCGGGGGTCATGCATGCCTGCGGCCACGACGCTCATACCGCCATGGGCTATGCCGCCAGCGTTCTTCTGGAGCGCCAGAAGCAGTCATTCAGCGGCACCGTCAGAATCATCTTCCAGCCCGCCGAAGAGGCGGAACCGCTCGGCGGCCGCCGGGTCGTCGAGGAAGGGCTGCTGGACGACGTCGACGCGGCGATCGGCATCCATGTCGATCCCTATACCGCGACCGGAAAGATTGCGGTCGGCGGGGGGCCGTATACGCTTGCCTGCGATATTTTCGACATCACCGTCACAGGCAATTCCGCGCATGCGGCAAAACCGTCCGAAGGCGTCGACGCCATCGCCGTCGCCTGCTCCATAGTGACAGAGCTGCAGAAGATCGTGTCGCGCGAGATCGATCCGTATGACCCGCTGGTCGTCTCGATCACCGGCATCGAAGGCGGCGGCGCCCACAATGTGATCGCCGCCGAGGCGAGGCTGAAAGGCACGATCCGCCGCGGGCATGAAGCGACCCGCCAGCATGCCTGGAAGAGGCTGCGCCAGATCGTGGAGGGCGTCGCTTAGCCACAATGCCAGTGCCGAGGTGGACCTGAGGCGTGGCGAACCACCGGTAATTAACGACCCTGACATGGTCGAGATCGTCCGCCGAACCGGTGCCGGCCTGCTGGGGCAGGACAACATGCTGATCGCGCCGGGCTGGACCGCAGCCGATGATTTCGCCTTCTACAGCGAGAAGTGCCCGTCGGTCTATTTCCGGCTTGGCATTCGAAATGAGGAGCTTGGCGCGGTCTATCCGCTCCATCATCCTCCCTTCCAAGTCGACGAGCAAGCAATCGCCATAGGCGCTGTCGTCCTCTGCGACGCTGCGAGAAAATTCTTGCTGCCTCCGAGCTAGTCCGGCGGAGGAAGCATTGCGACCCCTGATACCACCTCGCCAGCTCCCTGGTGCCGCTTGGCAGTTGCCGTCCGCAACTTTAAAGAGGCCTTAGCACCCCGTGTATGCACCAAGGAGGAACCGCGATTGTGGCGTGGGCCCTGAACGCGAGCATAAGGATAGCTGACCGCTCGGGCGGCGGAGGCTGCTAGGTTTCTGTCTACCGCTCCCCAGGACAGTTCATGGATCCGATCACGTTCGTAGCTGCAAATGAGCAAATGGGTCGGACCGTACCGCACGGTAGATCGCGATGGAGCTGGCGAAGATCGACCGACGAATGCTTCATCGAGAAGAGCTTTATCCGAAAACCGGTTCCTATTCGGTGCTGTTTGCCGCCCCTCGCACCTGCAGTGGAAGGAAATGGTCGAGGATCGAGCCGGCGTTCCGGTCGCTCAGCAGTGTGACCCCGGCGATAGCCATAGGTTGGAGTCTATCGACGACTGGTCTGATCTTGGCCAGCAGCTCGGCGTCCTCCGGCGCGCGACGGGGGCCACGCGGGACTGGCGTAGCGGCGCGTTCGATCAGGTTGGACCTGACGACGCCCAGGGTTGTGGCAGCGGCGCTCTCGGGAGAGCATTCTCGGATCGGTCCAGGGCACCAATGGCAAGGTCTGTTTTTGGGCGAGCCACCTCAACGGGTTCCTTGACGATTTCGTTCTCCATTGCTTTGCGGCCGAGCATCAGCTCGAGATCGCGGAAGCGCTCTCAAGCTCGTGGACCCTGGAAGCGGCAACGACATCTTCGTCGGCTCCCACAGCGGCTGACCGCCTTCCAGCGGCATGTGCTAGAGCCCTGCGTTCCCGTCACCTCGCGACGTTGGCACGGGTCCTGGGTATTTTCTGAAGCTTAGCCTCTCACGGCGCAGGAATTGCCATACCGGTCTCATGTGAGACCTTCACACCATGCGCCGCAAGCTCGGCTTTCAACTGGTGCAGTGTCAAACGCGGCGCCTTGTCAATTCGCTCCTGAATGAAATCCCGGTGAGGCTCCAGAACACGCTTGCGGTGGCCACCCATCTTGCGAGGCTCGACAGAACCGCTCATTCGGTAGCGCTGCGACCACTTAACGGCTGAAGAAACCGCAATCCCAAAATGAGCCGCGACCGACCGGCAGCTCTCGCCAGCTTCAATCGCAAGTACGATACGCTCGCGCAGATTCTTGGAAAGGGGTGTTGTCATTCGAGCTGGTCTCCTCTCCAGCCACCATCTTGATTAACCTTACTAATCCGAATCCAGGCAAGAGCTGAACAGCGGTAGGTTCACTGCCGGAGGTTCTATGTCAAATTCAGTTTGCCGGTCGGATTCATCTTGTGACAAGATGGTCTCGCAACGGATGCACGGAGACGTCAGAGCATCCTCCGGGCGCCTCCGCCGTAACAAGACCCGAAAGGAAGGTCTTGCTGGCCGTGATCGAAATAAGACCCTGTTGCCCATCGGCATGAAAATGGGGCGGAGTTGGCCAGCGGAGCGTTCGTGACGGATGTCGAGTAAAGGGCTAGTAGATGCCACGCGAATGGATCACCGGCCAGCAAGACGCCCGGCAAGGCGAGAAAACAGCGTCTCGCACGAGCCAGCCGGAGCTTAATCGCCGGTCATGTGCCAACGACATCGGGCAGCAAAAGGCTGCAGGCGATCAGAGGAGGCCTCGCCAGCGCGGCACGCCAGAAAGCTGTCAATGTCGACCCCACTTTTGAGAGGCGGACAGATTAAGGGGCCGATAATCACGCCACCGACCCACCAAAGCCGCTAGGACCGAGTTCTTGGCTTGACCGGTCGGAATGTCACTCAGGAAACGTGCTCAAAAAGAACGTGGGAACGCACCGGGCCGCGGACCGTGATCGGACCAAGGCAATCGATCGGATCTTCAGATCGCTTCCTTGACCGCGGACAAAAACTGCTTCGTCCGCTCACGTTGCGGATTTCCAAAAAGTTCACTGGGAGTGCCTTGCTCTTCTATCTTTCCGCCGAAAAAGAAGCAGACACGGTCAGAAATATCGCGCGCAAACCCCATCTGGTGGGTTACCATCAGCATAGTGAGATTGTGTTCGGTAACGAGCTTGCGGATCACGTTTGTCACTTCCCCAATCACCTCCGGATCCAATGCGGAGGTAACCTCATCGAAGAGCATCACCTTTGGTCGCATAGCCAACGCTCGCGCAATTGCGACGCGCTGCTGTTGTCCCCCGGAAAGACGCGAAGGATGTTGATCCCTTTTGTCGATCATGCCGACCATGTGCAGCAACTCTTCCGAACGCTCCCGTGCTTCTTTTTTTGAAAGACCTAGAACCTGCACGGGGCCCTCCATGCAGTTCTGGAGCGCGGTCATATGAGGGAACAAATTAAAGCTCTGAAAGCACATGCCAATAGAGGTTCGCATCCGTCTAAGGTAACGCTCATCAGCTGGAACTAGCGCCCCTCCCTTGGCCATGTGAGTGAGCGGCTTGCCTTCAACGTAGATAACGCCGTCGTTTATAGTCTCGAGGGTCATGAGGGTGCGTAAGACAGTGGTCTTGCCTGAACCGGACGGACCGATGATTGAAACCATCTCTCCTTCAGCAACGTCGAAATTCAGTTGTTCGATGACGTTGAGTTTCCCGTAACTCTTATTGACATTCATAAACCTGACCATGGGCTGGTCTGTGTGAGGTAACGCAAGAGGGTAATCAGATTTATCCACGGTCACAGACCCAGCCCCAATCGAAGTCGGCGTTCTAATAGCTTTATAAGTCCGGCGGTGGGCAGCGAAATTAGGAAGAAAATCAGGCCCACCAGCGTAAAAGGCTCAAGATACCTGTAATGTTCGGAACCGATCGAGTTTGCAGCATGCATGAGCTCCATCACACCAATGACAGAAAGCATCGGTGTATCTTTGAGAATGCCTACTAGGTAATTTCCCATGCCTGGCACAGCGGGGACCAGCGCTTGTGGAATAATGATCCGGAAATAAGTATCGCGCGCCGACATGTTAATCGCGCGGCACGCTTCCCATTGGCCACGGGGCACTGCTTCAAGACCCCCGCGATAGACCTCTGACAAATATGCAGAGTAATGGAGGCCTATCGCCAATAGCCCAGATGTCCAAGGCGACAATTGCATGCCAAATTGTGGAGCGACATAAAACACAAAGAAAATCTGTAGAACAAGCGGTGTCGAGCGAATGAACTCAACAAACTCTCGTACAGCCCAACGTACCGGTCCAAGCGCCGCTCGCTGTGCCAACGCAAAGATTAGACCTCCAACCAGTGCAATCGCGTAACCTGCACCGGCCGCAAGAAGCGTATTCGCGGTCGCCCACAGCAGCCGTGGCATTATCTCCCAGGTAAGGGTCCAGCTCCATTCAAAATTCACGACCGACCCAACCTCCGCGCGACCGCATGCTCCGCCCAACGCATCGAAGGCGTAATGAGCCCTCTTGCGAAAAGGTAGTAAATTATGAGGGCGGTCCCGAAGGCTTGTGCTGAAAGGTAAGTTGAGGCGTTGATTTGCTTGGCCTGGAACATTAAATCCGTCACCGATATGAGCGAGACGAGGGCCGTGCCTTTGAGCAACTCAATCAAAAGATTTCCCCACGGAGGCAGCATAATAGCAATCGCCTGGGGCAATATGATGCGGCGCATTCTTGCAAACGGCGACATAGATAGCGCAGTCGCCGCCTCCCATTGTCCGCGGGGGACTGCTTGGATCGCGCCTCGCACAAGCTCTGCACCATATGCGCCATAATTTAATCCCACGGATATGAAGCCAGCAGTGAAATTTGGAAGCGTAATGCCAAAGAGAGGCAAGACAAAGAAGATCCAATAGAGTTGGACCAGAAGGGATGTTCCGCGGAAGAGTTCAATGTAGACTACGCATGCCCCGCGGATCAGCGGGTTTGCCGAAAGCTTTCCGATTCCTATCACCAGAGCAATGGATACCGCAACGAGAGCCGCGAGCAGAAATTGCAGGCAAGTTACCCACGTTCCGTGCATCACCACAGAACTATACCTCTGTAAAAATTCCCAGATGGGCATTTGCCATCCTCTGTTCGCGCGCTGGGGAGGCCAAGCCTCCCCAGGAGGCGTACATTACGGTCAGCGGTTGGCGCAAACCCACTCCGCAGTCTTGTCACCCGGCAGCAGCTTTGCGTCGTAGCCGTAAGCCTCGACGGCCTTCATCATCTCGGGAGTTCCGATGTATTTCTTCTGAGCATCGTTAAATTTCTCTACGAAGTCCTTGTCTGAGCCTCGGAAGGCTATGCTCACCCAATTTTGAGTGGATCCAGGCATCGCGTCGGGGTCCGTCGCCTCAAGTTTTCCGCCGGATTTGCCAGCGACGGACCGCGACAAGAGATATCCAGTTGCGCCCGCATCTGCGCGTCCCGACTCCACCGCTGCCAGTATCTCCGTCTGGCCTGGCACTTGCATAATCTGCGAATCCGGCACGCCGGCCTTCTTAGCTTGCTCTATGTTGCTGTATCCAATGCCAGTCACCATCATCGCGCCCTTTGTCGCAATATCCTCGTAATTGGTGAGCCCTTTCGGATTGCCAGCTTTAACGATAAGCGAGTCAGTTACCTTCGCCAAAGGCTCGGAGAATGTGACGCTCTCGCACCTTGATTTAAGGATGTAGAGACCGCCCGTAGCCATATCAAAGCGTCCAGACTGTAGTCCGGGGATAAGCCCGCCCCAATCCGTAACGACGGTCTCTATGTTATCGTAACCCATCTGTTTAAGGACGCCGAGAGCAATCGCGTTTACGAATCCGACCGGCTGATTGTTACTGTCCGGAAAGGCGTATGGGTCTTCATTCGCGAACCCGATCCGGATGGATTTGCCGCTGGTGATACGGTCTGCCAATTCTCCTGCGTGGGCCTGTGCGGTGGCGCCCGCGATGGCGAAGCCCAAGGCGGCCACGATGTTCGCAAGTTTCCTGTTCATTTCATGTTCCCTTCTTGTTATGATTGGGTTCTCTGCATTTCCTTGAAGCGTTCTTTTCCGGAGACTGGTCTCCGGTCTGGTCGAGTGTACAATTCCGTCTGGGTGCGATTGACGGCGCGATGTCTTGCCTTGGAGGCGTTTTCCTGCGAACTATGACGGCCCAGTGCGTTTTTTTCTCCGCCCCGTCCGGGAATGAAACGGGCGGGCTGCTCGGCTGTCGGATGTAAACCGTCAGTCAATGACGATCAGGCGGCGCTCTACATCGCAGAATCGCTGCCCGCCTTTGGCGGTTACAACGAAGGGTTCCGAGATCGCTGCGCCAAAATCATCGAGCCAAACCCCGGACTGAAAGTGAAAGCACATGCCCTCCTGCAGGGGGGTTCTTTCGCCGGCGCGGATGCTCACCGTGCGTTCGCCCCAGTCTGGGGGATAAGCGATACCGATGGAATAACCCACGCGGCTATCCTTGCTGTAGCCGTTTCGCTTCAGAATACTCTGGAATACGGCTGCAACGTCCTCGACAGTCACGCCAGGCTTAGCCGCTTCGAGGGCCACATCGCCGCCTTTCACGATTACTGCAGCCAACCGCGAGACCTCCTCTGGCGGCTTTCCGATGTGCACAGTTCTGGTAAGAGGGGTAGTGTAATGGCGCCGTGCCGCCCCTAGCTCCATAACCACCAAACCGGATTTCGGCAGAGGCTGGTCGCTCCATGTCAGGTGGGGGGTGCTCGTCCCCTCTCCGACCTGAATCAAGGGACAAAGGCCTGTGTAATCACCGAACTTACCATCCACACCCAAGACCTGGTTGCGGTAGACGTCCGCTATGACCTCGTATTCGCGTACACCCGGCTTGAGCTTGGCAATCGCCTCACGCATGGTTTTGCTGATGATGCGTCCGGCTTCCCGCATGTATACCAGCTCGGCCTCGGACTTGACGAGCCTGGCCCAGTTGACCAGTTCCCGATTGTTGCTGATCTTGGCGTTGGGAAGGCCCCGTACCAAATGCTGATGCGCTCTTGCCGTGTAGTAATGGGTGTCGAGCTCAACACCGATTCGATCGGACCCCCAGCTCTTTGACGTGATGAGGTCACACAATTCATCGAAGGGATGGTCATCGGGGTGGTGAACGAGGGTTTCGGAGAAGGAGACGATGTTTCCGGCGGGCAGATTTGTCGTAATGTGGGCTGACTTGGCGTCGATCGGACGTCCGAACCAAAACGGCATGTCCTCCTTAAGGTGAACCATCACAGCTTGCGGTGTGTAGAAGGACCAGCTGTCGAAGCCCGTCAGCCAGCCCATATTAGCGGGATCCTGGCAGATGAGCAGATCGAATCCGGCTTTCTCCATGCGCTTTTTCACATTTAGAACGCGCCGATCGAACTCATTGGGCAGAAAGGGTTTTTGGTAGTTCATGCGTACGATCCTTCTCGGAATTGAGCACGGACTCTCCCGCCATTACCGGGACGGGTGGTGGCCAAACGCCTGCAAATTGATGTCCACGCTCCCCGTGGTGCCCCGCACTTCCCTTGTCTTTTTTGTCTCGCGGAAGGCTAGGCGAGCATTTGTCGGAAGGGGTGCGCAGTCAAATGCAGTGTTTATATCGCCATCATCTCGCTTCGAGATGGCAGCGTCGGCCATTGCCGCCCGATCTGGTCAGGGAGGAATTCACGCTGGGTCGTCCCAGCCCCCATCTGAAAACACGATGGTGCTCGTATAAAATCTATATTGGGCTTTGGGCGGCCCGCTCAGGGCTTATCAGCTTGACGTTGGGACTTCGTGATCTCGACGGAACGAGACTGCGCCCGCCTAGGCATTCCGCGAAGGCGGTTGGCGCTCACTCCTGTTTGTGCCTGCATCCGATTCCGAGATAGCTTCCAGTGTGACAACCCTCCCGGATGCATTACGGGTAGGCCGGACTTACGCGGAATTTCAGGCAACTCAGATATTTGTATTGTGGTGAACGTCGCCCAAAGCGCCCTTAGCCTTAGCCTTCATATCCGTCAACTCGAAGAAGGTGGACACCAAGCGTAGCCTGGAGCCGGTTGGCTGCCACCATGGTCTTTAGGCTCTTTATACGAGCGTTCTGAGAAAAGAACTTGCGCATGAACTGATCGTAATCCTCCAGGCTACGTGCGGTGACATAGAGCACAAAGTCGGCCTCGCCGGTTATGTCGAACGCGTCGCAATCTCGGGTAAGGATTTGAGATCCCGCTTGAACTTGTCGATGATGTCCGCGCGTTCCCGCTCCAGGGTCATCATCACGATCGACTGGATGGGTCGAGCCGCCGGTCTCAGCTTCCAGGCTTTTGGTCATCGAAGAAAGAATGGCCAACTTTCTGCGCCGTCATCGCGACCGGCGAAGAGAGAGTGTTGCTGGTCAGTGCTATCACCCGTTTATTCTGCTCATGTCGGGCAGGATGTGGAAGTCGATTGTCGATGGGAACCATATTTTGGCTGCAAAGTCCGCATTTGCCGCGTCGGGAACGGGCGACAGGCTGGTTTCTGAAGGTATAGGGCGCGGCGCGACCTGTCCGACGAGTTTGACATCATCGACACAGGCTGGGGCGGACACGCTGCAACCTTCATCTTACCAATTGATCCGGTGGTCGTCGGAGCACAGATCATCACAGCACTCCAGGTTTTTTGGTCCCGAGACCTCGATCGCTCCGGAGGTAGTATCTGTGCCAAATTCAACGGAAGTGACTCCTATACACTATTCCCGACATCGTGACGCTAGGAGCACGGTGAGGAGTTTATCGTCCCTTGGGGTAGGGCTTCGCGCCCTTGAAACCGGGCAGGAGGAGTGGTGGATATAGATGCATCTCCCTGCCAACCTGCCACTGAACCGTCTGACAAGATTCTGCTTGCAGCGCTCCAGAACAGTAAGATCGCGTTCCGTGCGCTCAATCAGCTCGACAAGTTCCGATTCCTGCTGCGCCCTGCTGTGCCGGCTCACAGGAAGGTGAAAGAACGGGACGCATGATCGCGAAAGGACCATAGACTGATCAGATGACATTTCAGATCAGTCCGCACGTCTGTTGGAGATGTCCAGCTACGAAAGGCAAGCCTTGAGGAGCTCAGGCGCAACCAGCTCCTCCACGCCGCGCCACTCGCCCTTCACGCGGCTGCGTCCGGCGTCATAGAATGGCCGCAGAGAAGCTATGGCGGAATAGCGCTCCCCAGCGATCTCGAGTTCGAATGACCCTCCGGACAGCCAATCAGCCGTCACCCCGGCTTCTGAGGTGAGATATCCCATGCCGATGCCACAGCCGACAGTGTGACCAAATCCAGCCGAGCGCAAGTATCCGACAAGGCTGCCGTTACGCCAGACAGGCTCGGTCCCGAACATCAACGATTTGGCATCTGGGGCAGCGAGCTGGACCAGCCGCCGGCGCAAAGGTTTGCCGCGCTGGGCTTCCAGTGCAGCGCGTCCGATGAAATCCTCGCGCTTATCCCAGGCAACCGTGAACCCCAGTCCCGATTCCAACGGGGTGTCCCCATCACCAACATCTGCACCCCAGTCACGGTAGCCCGCTTCCAGGCGCAGCGTGTTTAGAGCGACATATCCGGCGTGGCTCAGGCCGAGATCGGCGCCGGCGGCCACCAAGGCGTCGTAGACCCCTAGTGTTTGTTCGGTCGGGATGTGAAGTTCCCAGCCCAACTCGCCGACAAAGGTCATCCGGAATGCGAGCGCGAGGCAATACCCGACCTCGATCTCACGAGCCGTTGCGAAGGGAAATGCCTCGTTAGAAAAATCCGCCGGACTGACGCGTTCCAGTAACTCACGCGATCGTGGACCCATCACGGAGAGGGTCGTATATCCGGATGAGACGTCGGCAACCGAGACGTGGCCGGCTCCCTTGGCATGCAAGCGCAGCCAGGCGAGATCACGGGTGCGTTGGACGGCCGCTGTCACGACAAGAAATTCCTCGTCACTGATGCGTGCGATAGTGACGTCGGACTCCATACCGCCTCGCTCGTTCAGCCACGGCGTATAGACAACACGGCCGACCGCTACGTTCACGTCATTCGTGGACAAGCACTGTAGCAGCGCAAGGGCATCCGAACCCTGCACCAGAAGGTGCGCGAAGGAGGTTTGGTCGAACAGAGTGACGCCGGAGCGGGTGGCTGTATGCTCCGCGCCACTTCGCTCGAACCACTCGTCCCGGCCATACGTTGCATGGCTTTCATTCGGCGATCCAGGCGCACCAAACCATTGAACGCGTTCCCAACCAGCACTTTCACCGAAATTAGCGCCGACGGCGGACAGGCGGTCGTGCAGGGGGGACACGCGGACCTTGCGTGCCGTCCTCGGCGACTTATGCGGCAAATGAAGCGACCAGAGGTTGCCGACCGCCTCCACCGTGCGGTCGTACAGATACCGCCTGTTCCGCTGGAAGGGCATTGACCGCCGGACGTCCATTTCCCAGCAGTCTCCCGCTGCCAAGCCTGTCGACATCCACTCTGCCATCACCTTGCCCGCACCACCCGAGGACTCGATGCCGCAGGAATTGAATCCAGAGGCGACATACAGACCTTGAATTTCAGGCGATGGCCCGAGGTGGAACCGGTTATCAGGCGTGAAGCTCTCAGGGCCGTTGAAATTCAGTTGGAGGCCGACATTTGCCAGGATGGGCATGCGCCCGATGGCCGCAGAGAGATACGGTTCGATGTGATCGAAATCTTCGGGCAACGAATCGAAACTGAAATCGTGGGGTATGCCGTTCATGCCCCAAGGTTTGCCATTGGCCTCGAAGAAACCCACGAGCAGTTTCCCGGCGTCGGCCTTTGCATAGACGCGCGCGTCCATATCGCGGATCGTCGGCAGGTCGTGGGGCAGGTCGGGAATCGCCTCGGTGACAACATAGAAATGCTCGGCAGCCTGCAACGGCACCGACCAGTTGAGTTCAGCAGCTACATTCCGCGTCCACAGGCCGGTGCTGATGACCGCCTGTTCAGCACGGACCGTTCCCTGACTGGTTTCCACGCCGACGAAGCGGCCCTTCTCGACGAGGATGCGCGTGACCGGGGTTCGCTCAAGGATCGTTGCTCCACCCTGGCGCGCCCCAACTGCGAAGGCACGGGCCGTATCGATAGCGTTGGTCATCCCGTCGGAAGCGATCCATGCAGCCCCAAGGACATCACTGACATCGAGCAATGGGACTCGGCGCTGGGCTTCCGCAGCGCTTATCATCTCCACGTCCAGGCCAAACGAGCGGCCCATCGAAGACCCGCGCTTGAGCTCTTCAAGCCGGTCCTGGGTCGCGGCGACGGTGATGGAGCCGGTTTGCCGAAAGCCAGTGGCTTGACCTGTCAGATTTTCGAGGTCCCTGAACAGATCCGCAGAGTATTGAGCGAGCTTGGCCATGGTTTCATTGGCGCGGAGTTGTGTGACGAGGCCTGCAGCATGCCAGGTGGTGCCGCATGTCAGTTGGTCGCGCTCCAGAAGCAGAACGTCGCGGTGGCCGAGACGTGTCAGGTGATAGGCTATCGAGAGGCCGATAATGCCGCCTCCGATGACGACGTATTCGACATGCGATGGTAGTTTGCTGGCCATTTGAAACCTCGTTCTAGCCTGGTCGCGGAAGCGCGGAACAAGGCGCGTGTAGCAAGGGACACTACCGTTGGATGTGCTTCTATTTCGTGCGATCTCAGGCTTGGGTAGCAGGATTTCTGCGTCCTCCGCCTTCTAATGCAGCGTTACTTCCGTAAAACGCATAGTGGCCGTCGTCTTAAACACTCACTGAGCCTAGGCAATGCATTCATCGCCGGCGAAATAGGCTCTGTAAGGCCCGAAATTCTGCTTCGGCTGTGGCTCCACTGTAATGTTGGAGAAGATAGCCACAGCCGAGATCACCGTAGATGAGGTAGGACATCGCATTGACGCGCAATCTTGCCTCGCAGACGTCCTCACTCGCCTGCCTCGTCAATCTGGCCAACCGCCGCCTCGACGAGCTCATGCCCTACCCGGGGCGCCACACGACGCGAGGAAAGCAGCGCGCCGCCTGCCGTTTCCGATCGCATGGCCGGGCTGACATCACCCGCCCCCCGATCGCAAGCGCCATTGCCGCAGGAACACTGGCGAAGCGATCAAAGCGGCAGGGGACCGACGACCGGAATTTATTGAATCGGCAGTCCGCCAGGGACAAACTCGTCGTCCTTGCGATAGGGCTGACCTCGAAGAGCGTCGTATGCCGGAGCGGGAGCTTGAGCCACCGCCCCCGGAATGACGGGTAGAAGTATTCTGGAACTATACTGAGCTGAGTGATAGACTCTGTTGATAGACGCTGCTCCGGCAGGAATGGTGCCGAGGACGCTATGCGGAATGGGATTGGTCGCGCCGATAGTTAGTTCGAGACTATGCCCTTGCCTGACGACGTGAGCGATGGGCGAAATGAACGACATTCGGAGCTCGTAAATTTCGCCCGGGACAAGTTTCTCAGGTTTCCGAAACGAATGCACCACCTCGTCAACATAGGTTCGCTCGTTGTCGATCGCGCGGAGGGAAGCCCGCAACAAACCTGATTGAACGAAGAGCACTCCGTCCGGAGCGACATCTTTCAAGGTAAGTTCGACGTCGGCGTCGTCGCCGTTATCGATGCTGAGATACAGCACGACTTCCGGATTTCCAAGCAACACCATATCCGAGGTAACTGGCGCTGTTCGGTAGTTAAGGACGCCGCGGGAATAAGGTCGAACCTGGAATTGCTGATTGTCTCCGTAAAGCTCTGTCCCCGTTGGGTATAGATAGGCGCGGGATCCCTCATTGGAGTTGGCGCCCGGCTTCTCGGGAGAGATCTGTGCGTCCGCCGTTAGGTAGAAGGTGCGGCGCTCGACTTTCGGGTCTGGCCACGTGTTGTGATGCGTCACCCAGCCCTCCACCGATTTCTTCGGATCTCCCTCGGGCTGCTGAACTTCCCAATAGACAGTGATGGGCGGCTCGCTATCTATTCCGTTCTTAACACCTTTCACCCAGCGATCGAGGAACTTCATTCGCTCCTTGTCTACAAGGCTATAGCCACGGGGCCCAGGTCCATTGATCCCATGATCACCGTTCATCAGAACAAGCTTTTTGTTCTTCACATTCTGCATGAAATGGGTAAACATTCGCACGTTAGCCATAGCGGCGCCACCGTAGGCCTCTTGCCAAGCTCCAATGATCATGCTGGGAACAGTGACTCTATCGATGAGTTCCTTGCTGACCAAAGTCTCAGAATCCCAAAATTCGTCCTTCAGTGGGTGGTTCCTCCACGCATCAAAAAAGGAGGTCTTGATGACTTGCCTGTCGCTCCCACGAATGTTGGCGCACTCGGTATCTCCCTGGTTGATGCGCCACTCCGCACCGCGCGGGCCGGTCACAAACTCACTATCAATCGCCCATGCTCCCTCTAATAGCGGGAGCATACCGCCAGGGTAACCTAAAAACTCATACCCGTCGCCAAAACCGCTCGCCACGATTGCCCGCAAATGTGGAGGCCGCTCGGCTGCGACCCAGAACTGCGGCTGCCCCGCCGATGAATTGCCGACCATTCCGATATTGCCATCGCTCCAGGGCTGCCTGGCGATCCATTCGACGACTTCGGCGCCATAAGGTCCGCCTTTAATCATTCGCTGTTCATGCCAAAAGTCGATGACACCTTCTGAGCATCCGGTTCCTGGAAGATTGGCGCCCACGAAAGCGTAGCCGGCATCAAGGAATTCCTTCGCGATTTCGAAAGGGGTCGAGTTCGCTATATATGGATCATAGAGAAAAACGGTCGGATACCGGCCCGATTTCTTCGGACAATATGAGATGTAAGCGATGCGCGTTTCATCCTTCATCGTCACGTAGGCGATATTGCGAAACACATCCGCCTCAGTGAAATCTTCTGCACTTTTCATGCTGAACTCCGTGTCACGAAAAAGTCTTTCGACTTTTGGACCGAGGCGGCGGGCATGCGCTGATGTGGCCAGCCCCCTCACAAATTAGAATGTTGAGATACGCTCGATGTAGTACTGCCGCTGCGCCACGAGAGTGGCTAACCCGGTGGCATGTTGATTTCAGCTTCCCTTTGTCAAAAGAGGTTACGGCGTAACGCTTTCGATGTTTGTCTTCGATCCATGTGCCTTCCGGCCGATACACCAACTTCGTCATCTTCCGGATAGTTTGCGACAGGCGCCCCAGCCTCGAACGCGCCTTCTACTTCGCCAGCCAGCAGGCGGACATGTGCTGCGGTCCAACTTCGATGGGTGGTGGTTCCTCTTGCCGGCAGCGGTCGAAGGCCAGAGGGCAACGCGGATGGAACCGACAGCCGTTCGGCACGCGCGCGGCGCTTGGAACCTCACCTTGCAGGGCCGGCAACTCGGCGCGACCTGCATTGGCGCCAATCTGCGGGGTAGCGTTACGCAAGGCGACGGTATACGGATGACGGGGGTTGAATGTGATCTCGTCGGCGCTACCGATCTCGACCAATTTGCCAAGATATAAGACCGCAATTCTGTCGGCGATCAACCAGGCAAGCGGCAAGTCATGGGTGATGAACAATAGCGCCACATTGTGCTTGTCGCGCAGGTCAACCAAGACCTGAAGAATCTGTGCGCGTATCGAGACATCGAGCATCGAGACAGGTTCGTCGGCGACGATGAGCTCCGGCTTCACGGCAAGTGCTCCGGCAATCACCACCCGCTGGCGTTGCCCTCCAGACAGCTCATGTGGGAACCGGGAGAAGAAATCATCCGGGGGATTGAGCCCGGCGGACGCAAGCGCTTCGCTCACACGGTCGGTGAGCTGTGTCCGGTTGTCGACCAGCCGTAGTGACCGCAGCGGCTCCGCCACGATATCGAACACGGTATGTCGCGGATTGAGCGCCTGATAGGCGTCCTGAAAGATCATTTGCACGCGATGCCTGTAAGGGCGCAAAGCCGACAAGTCTTGAACGAACGTCATGTCGCGGCCTTCGAACAACAGCTTGCCGCCTGTTGGCTGAGCAAGCTTGGTAATGAGGCGGCCCACCGTCGTCTTGCCGCTTCCCGATTCCCCGACCAGGGCGACGATCTCGCCCCGTCCGACGTTGAGGTCGATCCTGTCTACCGCGCGCACGGCGCCGGCAGGTCGGCCCAGGACACGGTCGAACAGCCCGCCCTGGATAGGAAAATGGACCTGCAGGCTCTCAAGACGCAGGATATCGGCGGCGTCAAGCATGAGCTGCGACCTTGTCGTGTTGCGAGGAACGGTGAAGGTGACAGGCGACGCGCCCCTGCCCGAACTTATCGAGGCTGGGGAGCTCGGTCGCGCAAATCCCCATAGCCGAGGGGCAACGCGGATGAAAGGCGCAGCCCGACGGTCGGTTCACCAAATTGGGGGGATCACCCGGTATCGGCCGGATGATCTTTTTGCCGCTCGCGGGGTTCGGGATCGATTCGATCAGCAGGCGGGTGTAGGGATGTTTCGGTTGGGCGAAGATCTCGGCGACAGTGCCATCCTCGACGATTCGGCCGGAATACATGATCATGACGCGATCACAACATTCAGCCACCACAGAAAGATCGTGGGTGATCAAAATGAGGGCAATGTTAAGTCGCGATCGCAACTCACCCAACAATTTAAGGATCTGAGCCTGTGTGATAACGTCCAGCGCCGTCGTGGGCTCATCGCCGATGATGAGTGAGGGACGACACGCGAGCGCCATGGCGATCATAACCCTTTGTCGCATTCCGCCTGACAATTCGTGAGGATAAGCGGCGCCGCGATCCGCCGGAATGCCGACGAGTTCGAGCAGCTCCTTTGCCCGCGCGTTCGCCTCGCCACGCGACATGCCGAGCTTCAGCATGCACGGCTCGGCGATCTGCTTGACGATGCGGTGAACAGGATTAAGCGCATTCATTGCGCCCTGGAAGACGACGGACGTTTCGCTCCAGCGATGTGGCCGCATCGCCGCATCATGGTCGATCGGCAGTCGGTTGCCCCGATAACGCACCTCGCCGCTGCTGATCCGCGCGTTGGGTGATAGCAGACCCGCGATTGCCATGGCGGTCGTGGTCTTGCCGCTGCCCGATTCTCCGACGAGGCCAACGGCCTCTCCGGCTCGGAGCTCGAAGCTTATTCTGTCGATCGCACGCGATGAAACGCCCTTGAGCCCGTAGTCGACAGAAAGCCCGTCGACTTCCAGAAGCGACCCCTTGTGTTGGGAGGAGTCTATCATGGGATCACGCGCCGCCGTGGATTGAACGTGTCGTCGAGAGCATTGCCAATCAGGACGAAGCTGAGCGAAACCGTGAGGACGCACACTCCGGGGGCGCCGAGATACCACCAGGCTCCAGCGCTGGCCGCACCGGCGCGCTGGGCCAGCGAAAGCAAAGTACCCCATGAAGGCTGCAACGGATCGCCAAGACCGAGGAACGAGAGCGACGTCTCGACATAGATTGCGCCGGCGACGACCAGAGCCCCGTTCGCTGCGATTTGCGGCACGAGATTAGGCAGGATGTGCCGCACCATGATGCTGAAATTGCTGCTGCCTGCAACGCGCGCGCGGTCAACAAATGTTCGCTCCTTAAGCGACAGTGTCTGGCTGCGAACAACACGGGCGACGAACGCCCAGCTTGTCATGCCGATAACGACAAGGATCACGAAAAGAGAAGGACGGAAGCCGAGGATTTCTCTGCCCCGCCCCATCACCTCGAGAACTACGGGTGTGATGACCAGCGCAAGCACGAAGGAGGGCATGACAAAAAAGAAGTCCGTCAAGCGCATCAGCCAGACGTCAACCCAGCGACCAAAGTAGCCCGCGGTCATTCCGACCGTGGTGCCGACGACGAGGCTGATCACGGTCGCCAGTAGCGCTATCGTAAGTGAGATCCGGGCACCATGGACGACCAGATTGAGGACGTCCCGTCCCACTTCATCGGTCCCCAGCAGATGCTGGCCTGAAGGTGGCGCGAGGAAATCGCCGGTTGCATTGATCGCAGTCTGAAGCGGTCCCACCAGGATATTGGGCATCGCTGCCGTAACAAGAAAGAATACCAGACACAACAGGCCAAGCTGAGCTCCGCCGTAGCCAAGAAACTGACCTAGAAAGGTTTTGATAGCACGCGCCCTCGTACGCCCAGAATACCGAATTGTACTTTTGCTCATTGTCGGACCCTCGGATCAAGCAGGCCGTAGGCTAGATCGGCTATGAGGTTTGCCATAACAATCGAGACGCCGAGCAACAGGAATATGCCTTGAAGGACCGGGTAGTCCCGTGCGTTGAGCGCCTCCACGGTCAGACCGCCGATGCCCGGCCAGGCGAACACAGCTTCGACGGTGATGGCACCCGCCACCACGTAGCCAAGATTGAGGGTGATCAAGGTTACGACCGGCAGCATTGCGTTGCGAAAAGCATGACGCATCAGCATCTGACCGCCGGTCAGTCCCTTGGCCCGTGCGGTCACCATGTAGTCCTCGGTGACGACGTCGCTCATCGCAGCACGAGCGACCACGACGTATTGGCCGATTAGTCCAAGGGCCACGGCGGTGACCGGGAGCGCGAGATGCCGCAGATAATCAAGCGCCAAGTCAAGGGAACCGACGTTAGCGCCTGGTGAATATGCCCCGTAGCCCGGAAGCCAGCCCAATGCCGTACTGAAGATCACCACCAGGAGCATGCCGAGCCAGAAAGATGGGGTAGAATAGAGCGCCAGAGAGACCCCCGTGGCGGCATGGTCGACGGCTCCTCCTCTACGCCAACCAGCATATACGCCAAGCATAACCCCGCATAGGATGGCGATAAATTGGGCTAGACCGACCAGGACAATGGTGGCCGGCAAGCGTTCTAAAATCAGGTCAGCGACATGCCTACCCCTGAACTTGAAGCTGTAGCCAAGATCGCCCTGGAGAGTCGCCGACAAGTAGTCGAGCGCCTGGTCAGGGAACAGCGGCCGGTCGAGGCCCCAGTTCTGACGCTGCGCCTCGATCTGCTCGTCGGTCACGCTGGTGCGCGCCCCGCCGAGCAGAAGCGATGCAGGGTCGCCGGGAATGACTCTGAACAAGCCAAAGTTCAGGATTGCAACCATCACAAGCGTGATGACCGCCCTGAGGAGAATCCGCCCGATCCGCCGGCTCATTTGGCCTCGCTTTCCATCAAGACCATCTCAAACCGACTTCAGGCGATCGAATGGGTAGTAGCTCCACCCCGAAATCTCTGTGCCCCAGCCCTCGAAACAATCCTTGCGATGGGCATCGAGCATGAGCGGGTAACTTAGGATTATGTAAGGGGCTTCAGCGTAAATCAGGCGCACCGCCCGGTCGACCAGCTCTTGGCTCTTCTTGAGGTCGACGGTGATCTCGACCTCAGACAGAAGTTGATCGAACTTCTCGTTGCTCCAGTATGACGTGTTGCTGGAATCGGCACTTTTGCCCAAAACGAGCAGGTCGTGAGCCGAGGGAGACCGCCAACCTGCGGCAACGAGCAGGTCCCAACCCCCACCGCCCTTCGCCGGCGCCTTTGTACGTGCACTAAGGGCGCCGGAGTCGAGCTGTGTTACGGATACAGGGATTCCAATTTGTCCCAACCAGCCAGCGATAAGCTGCACTACCGCGATCGGTATCTCGAGGGTGCCCGAAGACGTTCCAGTAATTAACTCGAGCTGGAGCTTGTTTCCTTCCTTGTCTTCCCGGATGCCGTCACCGTCGACATCCCGATAACCGGCGGAATCGAGGCGGCGGGCCGCCTCCTCTAGATCAAAGTGGCGCCTGATGTTACTCAGGTCCGAGTAGTAATCGGCCGCGGCCGGCATCACCAACCCCGCGCCAGCGTCGGCGTGACCTTGGTAGGCCCGCTCGACGATAGCCTTCTGATCGATCGCGTAGCTGATCGCATCACGAAACGCCGGATCTTGAAGGGCCTCGGTACTGCCTGCACCGTCCCCCGAGGCGGTGTTGAAGGCCAAATAGTCTCGCTGCTCAATGCGGTTTTGACCGACCTCGATGGCAGAATCCTTCGACAGATCCGCCCACTGGGAAGCTGTGAGGCTGATGCCATAGTCGAGATTGCCGCTCTTCAGACCTTGCGCGATGGGATCGGCCGTATTGAAGAAATTGAAGACCATCCCGGCCGTCTTTGGCTGTCCGGTGCGGAAGTGCGGGTTCGGCGAGAGGCGGACAAACTGGCCCTGCTGAAAGTCCTGGATGATAAGCGGCCCGGTTCCCACCAACGGCGGGTCGTTTCGGAAGGTGCTGCGCGCATCGGCGTAGGAGACATCCTTCCAGATGTGCTCGGGAACCATCATTACACCGTTGTCGATTGGCCAACGCGTGGGGGACTTGGTCACGATTTGCAACGTATCGTCGTCGAGCGCCGTGATGGACTCGACGTTTTGCATGCCCTCAGTGCTGTTCCAGCCGGCGTTCAGTTCGTTGGGCGTGCCGATGGACTTGCGCACATAATTATAGGTGAACGCGGCATCCTTGGCCGTGGCGGGCTGGCCATCCGACCACTTCATTCCAGGCCAGATTTTGAAAGTCCACGTGACGTTATCGTCAGCGACCGACCACTCCTTGGCAAATCCCCTCCGATCAGCATGGCGCTGAGCGTCCACACAGACCAGAAAGTCATAGGTGTAAACTAGCGGCCACCAATTGCTGTAGGAGGCGAACGGATTCAACGTATCGGGGGAGACGTTTGCGCCCATGCGCACGATGTGACCATCGCACGACAACGCGGCGAACGCCCTTGAGCTCAGAACGCAAGGCACGGCCGATCCCAAAAGCATCGCTTTCACGACTGCACGTCGCCTGAATGGCCAGTCATCCATTTTTGTTCCCCACCCTTTTCTTGTCACCGCCCCGCTCTCGCGGGGCGGTTCGCCGTGAGTGTACCTATGTGCCTGGGCGGTTTGCGCGAATTATCTCGCATTATGGCAGCAAATCTGCGTTTTTGTCCGCTTGTACGCACGAAAGCAACGTTGCTGGTGGCGAGTGGAAGATCCCTCGCTCATAGGGTGTCGCAACGCAAAAGCCAAGCTGGGCGGCCAAGGATGTTCTTGTAGTAGCAGACCAGCTTAATGTTGGTCTCGGCGGCTTCGGATCCGGATAGCCGGAAATACATACGACGCCTGTTCTCGCCAAATTACTCGACCACCGCCTCCGCCAGGATCGCTAACCTTTTTTGTGCTCTGGCTTGCAAGCGGGCGAACGGCAGTTCATGGCTTGTCTCGCAATCGCATCGGCAATTTCCGTGCAGCCGTATCCCACGTCGACTCGGTAAAGGGCGCCGTATCCATCAAGGCTTTTGCGAGGCTCGGTGTCCCGGATATATACGCCGTCCGCACTTGCCACGATCCGGTTTGGGGTCCCACCCCGGCTTGGCCAAGTACATCGCTACATGGAGTTCCGACTCTTCTCTTGAATGCGCGGTACCCGGATTGCTCAGTCCTATTTGTTTCTCTCTCGAATGCCTCGGGACCGGCGGTGCGACGGTCAGCTGTTGATTGCAAAATTTAACGGCAAAGCTGCGCTGGCTCCCCAACTGTTCGATTGTATGCGTTCGCATGACGGAGTATTGTCATGTATGGCGATGGCGCGCCCGATAAGCTAGGTGACCCTACGGACTTATCTGGTGCGCGCGCGGGCAGCGCTTAAATACTATGCTGGCGCTAACGGGCCAAGCCGCCTTCCACCAAGTTGACCCAGTAGCCGATCCCGTAAGGGATTGCATTGTCGTCGAAGTCATAGGTTGGATTGTGCAGGCCCGAAGTAGGTCCGTTGCCGAGGAACAAGAACGCGCCCGGTCGCGCCTGCAGCATGTAGGCGAAGTCCTCGGAAACCATCACCGGCTTGATCTGATCGTTGACGGCCTCTCGCCCAACAAGGCTCCGTGCGGCAGCGGCTGCCAGCTCGGTTGCCTCCGTCTGGTTGAATGTGAGCGGTTCAAGGCGCCTATGTCGGTATTCCACCTTGGCCCCGAAAGCAGCAGCAACATTCTTCGCGCAGACCTCGATCTGTTTTTCTGCAAAATCGCGCAATGCGGGTGATAGGCTCCTCACCGTGCCTCCTAGCGTGACGCTGTCGGGGATGATGTGATAGGATTCACTTCCGTTGAATTTGGGTACGGACACTACTAACGCTTCGGTCGGATCGCAGTTTCGTGACACCAAGGTCTGGAGCGCAATGATGATCTGTGCTCCGACGACCACCGGATCAATCGTAAAATGAGGCGTTGCAGCGTGTCCGCCCCGGCCTGTGACGATGATGTCGAACTCGTCGAGGGCCGCCATAATTGATCCGTCACGAATACCGAACTTGCCAACGTCAATACCCGGCATGTTGTGCATGCCGAAGACTTGGGCGATATTGAACCTATCCATCAATCCTTCTTGAACCATTCGTCCTGCGCCCTGCCCGTCTTCCTCGGCGGGCTGGAAAATGAGCGCCACCGAACCCTTGAAATTCCGGGTGGCGGAGAGATGCTTAGCGGCACCCAGCAGCATGGCGGTATGGCCGTCATGGCCGCATGCGTGCATTTTTCCTTCGACCTGCGACGTCCAGGGCTTACCGGTGGCCTCGACGATCGGCAGGGCATCCATATCGGCCCGTAGTCCGATGGTGGGGCCCTCTCCGCCGACGCCTTGGATCACCGCGACAACACCGGTCTCGGCTATGCCCGTCTCGATATGATTAATCCCAAAGGAAGCGAGCTTCTCGGCGACGAACTTCGCGGTGTTGTGCACGTTATATCCGAGTTCCGGATTCTGGTGGAGGTGACGGCGCCAAGCGATAGCCTCATCATGAATATCGCGGAAATCATCGACCCTGCGCATTCTTGTCTCCTGCACCAAAAAAGAGCAGACCCTCGCCTTGGGCCTGCCAGCTTGACCAGATCTGCGCAGCCAGGGCTCCGGCATCCTAGACTCGCGGATCCGCGTCGCGTGTTCTATCACTGAGAAGCTTCCAAGGTTGAACCTCTACAGTCAAATGCAGTGTGTGTATTGACCCCATCTCGCTTCGAGATGAGCCCCCCAGATCTGCGCGTTGCGATGGATGACAGACCTCGGCATGATCAGAGGTCGGCAGGCGCACCTCGATGCGCCCAAGGCCAGGTCGCCATGAACGGTTAGTGGTGCGTTCGTTGCTCCCTGTTTTAGAGGATCCAGTTCCTCCGAGTGCGGAGGGCACGAAAATCGCCGCAGTTGCGGTAAGGCATGTGCGGAAGTCGCAGGAATGCGCAGGCCCTTTGGGGTTCCGTATGGCACGGATGCAAGCCAGCTTTCGTTGGCAAAAATTCCCTTCGTTATTCTTGGGTGGGAGTACCGATCAGGCACATACCGCCAACGAGTACGTGGAAATAGATCAGTTGGCCAAAGCGGTCGAAATCTACCAAAAGATTATGCTTAGTTACTAGGGACTATCCGGCACAATCATCAAGCATAGCCGCGAGGCCGGCGATGACGTCGGGCTCACGGGACTACGTTTGCGTAAGATCGATTGTCGACGCCGTACCGAGCCAACCACACATGATGTCGTGGATGCCAGATGATCATGACTGCTGTGGTACCCGAAGCGGCAAGAGTCTTGCGCATTGAGACGGATCTGTCAGCTGCGGGGGTGCTGCGGTCGGCGTAGGTAGTCTCATGATGGATGCTAATTCTCGAAGCTCTCTGCAATACCGACCTTGCACCACGTGCCGCACTGGCCGATCCGCGGTTCGGATCAGCAACAGTTATGGCGAAACTTGAGTACCTCGCCATAGGGCCTCCGTCTCAGTTGCCAGCGACGACAGAAAGCGAGGACGGGCTGTGCACATGGGCCATCATAGTCAGGAGGTTTGTACACTCCGGCGAACGCTGGGAAGTGTACAGCGAACGACTTCATTCACGCAAGATCGCAGCTTATGAGCACCCAATCTCGTCGCAGACCTCCGGCGTTCAACCGCGTCCTGGAGCATAACGAAATCGCCGATTTTCTGCGCGCGGTACTGAAATTTCGCGTAATCGTGGTCTTGCAAGGCTGCTAGTTTTACTAGGCGGGAAAAGCCGTCCGACATTTGAAAAGTGCTCCAGATTTCGCGACGTAACCGCCGGAGACGGGAAACCGCCGCGTTCTGGTCCATGTAAAAGCACTGGCTCGACGTCGCTCTAGACGTCATCCGGCGGGACCAGCGGCCAACGGGAATGGAAGGAACTCTCAAATGAACACGTGGCAATGCTTAGGGGCCAGGAGCCGTGTTTTCAGGCGTGTAATTCTGAAGGTGGCTGCTTTGGGTATGGCGGCCCTGGCAACCGTAACGTTCACCGGGTCGGCCCCGGCTCAATCGCTGCTCGACAAGATCAAGAACGGAGAAACAATCCGGCTTGGCTTCTCCAACGAGCCTCCATTCGCCAATCCGGGCGCAAACAACGAGCCGCTCGGCTGGGTCAATGCAATGACGCTGGATATCCTAAAGAAGCTTGGCACCACCAAGGTCGAGCCGGTCGTGGCCGAATGGGGCTCGCTCATCCCCGGAATGCATGCCGGTCGCTTCGACATCATCACCGGCGGCATGTTCATACTGCCCGATCGCTGCCGCAACGTGCTTTTCACCGAGCCGCTCGCTGTCGCCACCGCAGCCCTGATCGTGCCGAAGGGCAATCCGCAGAACCTGCACTCCTATAAGGATCTGCGCGACAAGGGCCTGAGCGTCGCGACCGGCGCAGGCTGGGACGACGTCGAGAATGCGCGCAAAGCCGGGATCACCGATGAAAAAATTTTGCAGGTCGCCGGATCAGCAGAGGTCCTGCAGGCGGTGAAGGCTGGTCGAGCAGCTGCGGGTGTAGGCGACTACTTCACCATGAAGGAGTTCGCTGGCAAGGACGCCAGCGTGGAAGTGACCGATCCGCTTCCCGATAGTCCCAAAGGATATCCGGCCCTTGCCTTCCTGCCCAACCAGCAGGCGACTGTCGACGCCTTCAACACGGCATTGAAAGACTATATCGGGTCCAAAGAAATGATGGAGTCAGTCGGCAAATACGGCTACACCAAAATCAACCTCCCGGACGGCACCACGGCAGCCGAGCTCTGCAAGGGCTGAAACCCAGGCGAGATGCGCCATACGCTAAGTGTCTCCCCGACCTTGGTCGGGGAGACACTTAGAGGGGGCCGAAGCTTACAGTTATTTCATTCCTGGGCTCGCCTTGCCCCCCCGGGGTCTTCGCTAGAGAAGACGCCTGCTCAGTGGGCACGATAGTCACGCAACTCGTGCTTTGGTCAGCCATTGCGATTTCGTCCCGGTGCCACTGAAGAATGCGTTCGCGCCGGCGCTTTACGGACGCGATGCTCAGTGTTCACATTTCTCCGAGGGATTTGACTTGAAAAGACCCAAGGCAGCTTTGGATAACGGAAAGACGTTCCAATGTCCAAAATTGTGTCGCTGACCTCAGCTCAGACATTGTTGCATGGTGCGCAAGATTCACGCGCAGCCCGAACTATGTTTTCACGAGCAAAGAACGTCAGCGTTCGTGTTGGCGACTGCGCGAATTGGCTGCAACGAGGTCATCACCAGCTTCAGCAAGGCCGGCGTCGTCGGCGCCGTGATGGCCGCCGCGAACTTCGATCTAATTGGTGACAGGGCAAGCGACACTAAGTATTGGCAAACTCAACCGACGGCCGAGGAAGAGACCTATATCTGCCCTATGCTTGCAAGAGCCAAGGCATCATGGATGCCTCCGCCATGTGGGCACACTGCAATGTTGATGGCGAAACGCGATAGCTTGCTGAGACCGGAATTTTGCCGACAGCGGTTGTGATATTCCAAACGGCAAAAAGGACTCAGCACAGGCTCACGATACTCTTCGCTTCGGCATTAGCATTGCCGGCCAACCGCTTGTCGACAATGCTAAGGCCGGGAGCGGTAATCAGCCAGGTTGAGTGCTGCAGCGGAGCAAGATATTGCGGGTAATCTGCTCGACTACGGGGTCTGCCGGCAATACCGGAGGCTCGAGGCTGCGCGTTGCGGTCCAGTCAATCGACTTTACGAGTCCAAACACCCAGTCCGCTGTCGGAGCATTGAACAGTATGCCTTTGCCGGGCTCTTCGTGGACGACCATCGTAACGAATCCACCCAGGCTCCCAAGCGTTTCGCGCGGGCCCGAGGTTTGCCTGTGCGCCGCTGGCCAGCCGTCAAAGTCCCATTCACCCCAACGCCGACAATCAGCGAAAGCGAGCAACCGAGTTCCTGGTAGTGCTCCATCGGCGAATGTGAGTTTTGGACGCGGGCCGTCAGGCTCGACTTCGAGACCGTCCGCCTCATGTCCAAGGAGCTTTATTTCTGCACCAAAGGTGTCTCCGTCCCCGACCCCAGCACCATTGAAAACCCAATGCTCGGGATCGCATACGGTAAAGCCACACTCAGGGCGCGATGGCCCGCCGAAGAGCTCCCAGTACCAAAACATTCCGCCGGTCAGTACCTCCTGCGGCGCTCCAGGTCGACGCGTGTAATTGTATACGCCGGTCGTGGGTGTCGTTGACTCTGGCCGCAGATGCCAGGTGAATCCCGTAACCAAAGGGTTGGGTGCTGCAGCGTGCAGCGGATCAAGTGATTCCCCGCCGTCGCCATGCTCGCTGTCAGCGTGGTCGCCGGAAGCCTTATAGCACTCGATTGCAGTACTGTCAGAAGTCTCTCGGACCAGATAAGCAGGCAAGATTGCCACCGAGGAAGATCGTGGCGCCACCGGAATCCCGGAAAGCACGGACGGCGTCAAGCTGTTTTCCAGTCCAGTACTCGTCGTGGCCAATCGTGACCAGCGCAGAGTAATCAGAAAGGTTCGCATGCCCGTTGGAGATGTCGAGGCCTGAGCAAAAGTCGACGGATATTGCTTCGCGTTCCAACCAATCGATGAAGGCAAATGTCTGCCCCGATTTCGGCGGGTACGGCCTCAGAATGTTTCCGTTCGGGTAACATAGCCCGAGACCTGGCCGATGGATCGATGCTTTTGAATTCCTCAGCTCTTCCCAGTATTGGCCGTCATCCGACCGCCCATGGTACAAGCTTCGGTTGTGCCAAATGTGGTAGGCGAGCCAGGTTGCGACGTTGACTTGACAGAGGATCCGGGCGCCTGGGCGGTCGTTGCCACGCCGGACGATGAACAGCGCATCCTCGCCTGCACGATCGGTGGCGCGCTCCCGTGGCTTTTCCTCTGCGCAGAACTGAGCCACGTAAACGCCGCTAGGCCACTCATTGGGAACGCTGTCGAGCAGATTCACCTTCGGCCAGCGGCATCCTTCGGAGTCGGCGTCACCAGGGCCTAGGAGACGCCCCCCCGCCGACTGCGGCAGCCGGTGTGGTTCGACAGGGCCAAAGCGTCGGATGAAGGAGAGCTTGGGATGAAGATGAGCATCCTCGCACCCCGGTCACGCGGTAGATGTCGACGTAACAGCGTTCTGAAGATCGCGTTGCCACATGTACCGCGAGTTCGTCTCCAGACGCAACGGTGACGGCCGTCATATAGCCCGCAAAGTACGGTACTGCTTCTCGGCCGGTGGCCGGGAAAGCGACATAGCGGTACCCCGACGTTAGTGAAGGATGAACGCCGGGCAGGAACTCCTCAGTCTGTGGCGGGACCCTCCGCCGCAGAATGACCGGTGGTTCTGGCAACCGAGTCATCGGTCGAGTCAAACTCATTACAAGCTCGTCGGGATTCGAACCGTATCAGGAACACGGGCCGCCTAGTCTTCCTACAATGTAGCAGCGCTAGAACGACTGTTTCGACGAATTCGCGCGTTCGACGCAGTAAACGGGCTTATAGCGGCTCGTTTCTGCATAACGGCAGCGACCATTGGCAACGCGGCATTTGCCTGCCAAGGCCGCCAAATTGGACTGGCACACTGAACGACCCCAAGCGAGGCGTACGCGGCAAAGCGTCAGGCGACTGTTGTCAGTCAGATCACTGCTCGGCAGATGGAACGCTGATCGAGCTTTGCCTGATCAAAGATTCCTCCGCAATTATTAAGAGAGATCGGGTCGCCACGCCCAGCACAGCTTCACAAGGCGGTCCGATTTGCGAGCGAGGCCGATCGCATAGCCGGAAAACTCTGCTGCGTAGTGCTCGTGGCGTGGCGGAAACGCGGTGGTCGGGGCCCAGATGGCGAGGTCTCCACGCCACAGGCACATTGAGCGCAGCACTCGCCATATTGAGCCCGCAGATCGTTGCGGCCGCCGTGCAGCCTCGGCCCCGGCAAACCGGATCCAGGCCAAGTCACGAAACTCTGCGAGCGCAAGGTCAGCGGCACTTCGCCTGCAAAAGGCCATCAACCTGGTCTCACCGCATTCGCGCGTGAGACGATTTCCTGTTTCCCCCAGCACACTTTTCTCGCCGCTCAGCACAATGTACAAACTTATCGCCCAAGCCTTTCTCCATTTGGATCGAAAAACGCCCGGAGCGACGCGCCGGCTTCGTAGAGTCTGCCACCAATTTCGATTTCCGATCGACTGCTGTCAATCAGCTCCTTCGTGACTGGTGCGCGGTGGCTCACATAACCCATTCCCACTGACTGGCCCAGGGTAAAGCTCTTTGCTCCAGACGAAATGTACCCACAATCTCGCCGTTGCGTCGAATGGGTTCTTCGTGGAAAAGAACAGGGTTTGGATCGCGAGCTTGAATGACACCAGCCGTTTTTCCTAGCGGACCTGAATTTTTCTGGGAAAGTAACGCCCTTTTCCCGATAAAACCTCCATCCTTGTTCCAATCGACCCGAGGAACGAGAGCGACGCCTCGACATAGATTGCGCCGGCGACGACCAGGGCACCGTTCGCTGCGATTTTCGGCACGAGATTAGGCAGGATGTGCCGCACCATGATGCTGAAATTGCTGCTGCCAACAACGCGCGCACGATCGAGGAATGTTCGCTCCTTAAGCGACAGTGTCTGACTGCGAACGATACGGGCCACGAACGCCCAGCTTGTCATGCCGATGACGACAAGGATCACGAAAAGAGAAGGACGGAAGCCGAGGATTTCTCTGCCGCGCCCCATCACCTCGAGAACCACCGGTGTGATGACCAGCGCCAGCACGAAGGACGGCATGACGAAAAAGAAATCCGTCAAGGCATCAGCCAGACGTCAACCCTGCCACCGTAGTATCCAGCAGTCATTCCGACCGTGGTGCCGACGACGAGGCTGATTACGGTCGCCAGCAGCGCGATCGTGAGCGAGGTCCGGGCACCATTGACGACTAAAGTACGTCCCGCCCGACTTCGTCCGTCCCTAGCAGATGCTCGCCTGATGGGGGCGCGAGGAAATCGCCGGCCGCTGCCGGACCCTCGGATCAAGCAGGCCGTAGGCTAGATCGGCTACGAGGTTGGCGACGACAATCGAGGCGCCGAGCAACAGGAATACTCCTTGAAGGACTGGATAGTCCCGAGCATTGAGTGCCTCCACCGTCAGGCCACCGCTGCCCGGCCAGGCGAAGATGGCTTCGACGGTGATGGCACTTGCCACCACGTAGCCAAGATTAAGGGCAATCAGGGTAATGACCGGTAGCATTGCATTGCGAAATGCATGACGCATCAGCATCTAACCATTGGTCAGCCCTTTGGCCCGTGCGGTACCATATAGTCCTCGGTGACGATGTCGCTCATCGCAGCACGAGCGACCACGACGTATTGGCCGATTAGTCCAAGAGCCCCCGCGGTGACCGGAAGCGCGAGATGCCGCAAGTAGTCGAGCAACCAATCAAGCGAACCCGTAATTGCGCCAGGCGAAAGTGCACCATAACCCGGAAGCCAGCCCAATGCCGTACTGAAGATCACCACCAGGATCATGCCGAGCCAGAAAGCCGTCGGAATAGAGCGCCAGAGATGCTCCAGTGGCGATATGGTCGACGGGTCCTCTTCTGCGCCAACCCGCATGTAGGCCAAGCATAACCCCGCATAGGATGGCGATGAATTGGGCTAGACCGACCAGGGCAAGTGGCTGGCAAGCGTTCCACTATTAGGTCGGCGACATGCCGGCCCCTGAACTTGAAGCTGTAACCAAAATCGCCGCGGAGCGTTGCCGACAAGTACTCGAGCACCTGATTCGGGAACAGCGGCCGGTCGAGGCCCCAGTTCTCGCGCTGCGCCCCGATCTGCTCAGCGGTCACGCTGACGCGTGCCCCGCCGAGCAAAAGCGATGCAGGGGTCGCCAGGAATGACCCGGAACAGGACGAAGTTCAGGATCAGCCTTGAGGAGAATCCGCCCGATCCGCCGGCTCATCTGCTCTTGCTTTCTATCGGAACCATTTTAGGCCGGCTTTAGGCGATCGAATGGATAATAGCCCTGCGATGTCCCTATATCCTCGGGCCATCCCTGGAAGCAGTCCTTGCGACGGGCGTCGAGCAGCAACGGGTAGGCTAGGATGATGTAGGGGGCTTCGGAGTATATGAGCCGAACCGCCGAGTCGACCAGCTCCTGGCTCTTCTTAAGGTCGACGGTGATCTCGACGTCAGACACAAGTTGATCGAACTTCTCGTTGCTCCAGTATGACGTGTTGCTGGAATCGCCACTTTTGCCCACAACGAGCAGGTCGGAAGCGCTGGGACCGCGCCAACTCCCCGCAACGAGCAGGTCCCAGCCTCCGCCGCCCCTCGCCGGTGCCACCGTACGGGCAGAGAGCGCCCCGGAGTCGAGCTGGGTGACTGTTACGGGAATGCCGATTTGTCCCAACCAGCCAGTGATAAGCTGCACGACCGCGATCGGCATTTCGAGGGTACCCGAACCGGTTCCGGTAATCAGCTCGAGCTGGAAGCTGTTCCCCGCCTTGTCCTCCCGGACGCCGTCACCGTTCGTGTCCCGATAGCCGGCGGAATCGAGTCGGCGGGCTGCCTCCTCTAGATCAAAGTGGCGCCTGCTATCGCCCATATCCGAGTAGTAATCCGCCGCCACCGGCATTGCCAACCCTATGCCAGGGTCGGCGTGACCGCGGTAGGCCCGCTCGACGATGGCCTTTTGGTCGATCGCGTAGCCGATCGCATCGCGAAACGCCGGATCCTGCAGAGCCTTGGTGCTGCCTGCACCGTCCCCCGAGGCGGTGTTGAAGGCCAAATAGTCCCGCTGCTCGACGCGCGCTTCACCGACCACGATGTCAGGATTGTCCGAGAGGTCGGCCCATTGGGCAGCCGTCAGGCTGATACCATAGTCGAGAGCGCCGCTCTTCAGGCCCTGGGCGATGGGGTCGGCCGTATTGAAGAAATGAAAGACCATCCCGGCCGTCTTCGGCTGTCCGGTCCGGAAGTGCGGGTTCGGCACCAAGCGGGCAAACTGACCTTGCTGAAACTCCGAAACGATCATGGGTCCCGTGCCCACCAGCGGCGGGTCGTTGCGGAAGGCGCCCCGCGCATCGGCGTAGCTAATGTCCTTCCAGATGTGCTCGGGAACAATCATCGTGTAGTTGTCAAAGGCCAAGCGTGTTGGGACCTTGGTCACGATTTGCAAGGTCTCGTCATCCAGGGCCGTTATCGATTGGATCTGATCGAGGCCGCTGATGTTATTGAAGCCCGCGTTCAGTTCGTCCGGCTTACCTATAGAGTTGCGCAGGTAGTTGTAGGTGAACGCGGCGTCTCTGGCCGTGGCCGGCTTGCCGTCCGACCACTTCATGCCGGGCCAAATCTTGAAGGTCCAAGTGAGGTTGTCGTCGGCAACAGACCACGATTTGGCAAAACCCTTTCGATCGTCATGTCGCTGGGCGTCCACGCCAACCAGCCAGTCATAGGTAAACGCCAGCGGCCAAAAGTTGCTCCAGGACGCAAACGGATTCAACGTATCGGGGGCAACGATTGCGCCCATGCGCACGATGTGATCATCGCACGATGATCCGGCGAACGCCGTTGAGTTCAGAACCCAAGGCGCCGCTGATCCTACAAGCATTGCTTTCACGACTACACGTCGACTGAATGGCCACTCATTCATTTTTTGTTCCCTTCGCGTTTTTCGTTATCACCGCACACCCGCTCGAGCGGTATGCCGTCCGCCGGCTTGTGAGTGTACTTAGCTCGATCTGGGTGGTTTGCGCGAATTTTCTTCTTTTAGCGCAGCAAAGCGGCGTTTTTTCGCTCTTTATGCAGAATCCGAACACCTCATCGGTGCCGTAGCCTTTGAGTAGAGACCGGGCATCGGTCTTCTTTGGAGTGATACCTTTTCTGCTGAACTGCCCCCATTTCGATCGGACACCCGACATAAGCAGAAAGGCTCAACCACAAGCTTGATGACAGGCTTATGTCCGAGGACTATGAGCGCATCGAGGTGATCACCGGCGTCCCGCGCCGTCGGCATTGGTCTGGTCACGGAAGCAAAGCTGCGGATCATCGAGGAGAGTTTTGAGCCGGGCGAGACGGTGTCGTCCGTTGCCCGGCATGGTGTGGAGCCAATCTTCTCTACCGCTGGCGCCGTCTGTGAGCGAGAGAGGCGCGGCAGCAGTGAGTTCGGTTGAACCGTCGTCGGCAGTTCAGAGTTTGGCGTCTCGAGGAGCGGTGCGCGAGCTGGAACCCCCTGCTCGGCCGCAAGACCAGGGAGAACGAGATCCTCCGGGAAGCGCTCGCCAAATCCCAGGCAAAAAACCGACCTTGCGGCCGCTCTCGCTTCCGAAGGGAGGCTTGCGGTGAAGCGGATCGCCGAGGTGCTCGGGGTGTCACGCTCCAACTTCCTTGTCAGGCGCAGCGGAAGACCAGGCCGCGTGGCGCCTATCGCAAGGCCGACGACGAGGGCTTTGCTGCCGCTCATCCACCGCTTCGTCGACGAGCGGCCTACCATGGCTTACCGGCGCATCCCCGTACTGGTGAACCGGGCACTGACGCAACAAGGACTGCCCATCGTCAACCGCAAGCGGGGGCATCGGATCATGCGGCAGTCGGCCTTGCTTCTGGAGCCTCACACCGGCCGCCGCGAAGGTCGCATTTCACGATGGCAAGGTGATGTCATGCGCTCAAACGCTGGTGCTCCGATGGCCTGGAGTTCGCCTGCTGGAACGGCGAGATCATCCGCATGGCCTTCATCATCGATGCGTTCGACCGGGAGATCATCTATGTGAACGGGCCTTTGATTACGGGTGATCGACAATGCGGTTGGCAGTGCGGTCACGGGGTCATGCCGTAAAGTTTACGCCGCTGGCATTTCGTCTTTATGGAGGGCAACGGCCGTCGCGAGGCGGCCCTTGTTTTCGGGCTGAGCCGCGAGACGGTTTTGAGATGCGCCGGTTCTCGCTGGCCCCGGGTTGTACGCGCACGAAGCCGGTCATAAAGCCGCAGCTTGGTGCGCTGCTGATAGTGATCCATGCGATCACGGAAGCGTACCGAACTGGCCCGGTGTAGCGCTTAGACTTGTAGGTGTAGAGGGAGCGATCGACCTGCAAGGCCTCTTACGCCTTGCGAACTGATCCCTTCCATGGCTCCCACAGCACCTCCCGCACAAATTGGCAGGCACCTCACTGGAAAAACACATTCAATGCGGCACTGAGCGGCATCAGCTTCCAGGACCAGAAGGGGCGAAAGGCGCAGAGTTCAACCATCTCGCCCGATGTCGAGCTGACCGCAAGAATCTTCGCCGAACGATCGCTGGGCGCTCTCCCCGGCTAGGGCGCCGGGGAGGCGCAGCCTTGCTTCAGCCCTTGCAGAGTTCGGCGGCAGTGAGGCCGCTGTCGGGCAGGGTAGTCTTTGTGTAGCCATACTTGCCAACCGACTCCATCATTTCGTTGGAGCCGATATAGTCTTTCAACACTGCGTTGAAGGCGTCCACTGCCGCCTGCTGGTCGAGTGGGAAAGCAAGGGCGGCGTAGCCGGGGATTCCCGGCACAACAATCTGCGGCGGTGTGTAAGGATCGGGTACCTCGAGGCTGTCATCCTTTTCGGCGGCCAACTGCATTGTATAATAGCCGCCGGAACCGACATCCGCGCGGCCGGTCTTCACCGCCTGCAGCACTTCCGCCAAGCCAGCTACTTGCACGATCTTGTCTTCGGCGATACCGACTTTTTGCGCGACAGCGACCGAAGCCCATCCGGCGCCGGTGACGAAGATCAAGCCCTTGTCGCGTACGTCTTCGAAAGAGTGCACTTCCTTCGGATTGCCCTTCTGCACGAGTAGCGCACCCGGGTCCTTATCGATCGGGTTAGTAAACAGCACGTTACGGCAGCGGTCCGGCAGGATGGACATGCCGCCCGTGATTATGTCGAAGCGACCCGCCTGCAAGCCGGGAATGAGCGAGCCCCATTCGGCTACGACCGGCTCGACCTTAGTGGTGCCTAGTTTCTTGAGGATGTCCAGAGTCATAGCATTAACATAGCCGAGCGGTTCGTTGTTTTTGCCGGGATATGCCCAGGGTATTTCGTTGGAGAAGCCGATCCGGATCGTTTCTCCATTCTTGATTTTGTCGAGCAACGACTCTGCGGCGGATGCCCCGACCGTGAAGCTGACCGCCATCGCCGCTAAACCGAATGCGACCATTCCCTTCAGAGTTGCACGCTTCGACGGATTGCTTTTGCTCGCGCCGTGGTTCCAATCATGCATCTTGTAATTCTCCCATTTTATTTATTGGTTTTCGGCTTCGCCCCACCAACATCGGGGACCTGTCGGATGACTGCCTCGAAAACGTAGCAGCATGCAAACGTGCCTTTTGAGCGAATGAGCTGCCGCTAATGCAGTGAATCGGCGTTTCTGTCGTCACATTCGCCGCCGAAAGACGGCATCGAGTACGATGACCTCATGCAGCTGACCCGACGTCTCATGGCGCAGATGCAAGAAGACTTCGGCACCAAGATCGACTGGGTCGCGGCTGATCATTTCAACACCGGGCATCCGCACAGCCACGTCATTGTCCGTGGCAAGGACGACCGCGACGAGAATGTCGTCACGCACGCGAATATATCTCGTCTGGGATCCGTGGGCGGGCCGCCGAGCTGGTCAGCCTCGACTCGGTCCACGCACCGACCACGAGATCGAGCATCGCCTGTGCCGGGAAATGGAAGCAGGAACGCTTCACCAGCATAGATCGGCAGCTGCTGCGCGATGATCACGGGATTGTTTCGACTGACGGCCGCCAGGCGTTTCGCCAGACGCTGCATCAGGGCCGCTGCGCAAGCTCGAGCGCATGGGTCTGTCTGGCCGCGGAGATCCGCGCGGGTCGCCGCTGACGCCTCGACGACGACCTCGAAGCCACGCTGCGTCGTATCGGCGAACGCGGCGACATCATCAAGACCATGCACCGCGAACTGACCGGCAAGGGGCTCGCCCGCGCGGCGCTAAACTGGGGAGAATTCAAACGGCACTTCCGGGGAGTATTGAGCCGGCATCGACACGGGCTCGCCGGCTCGATCGTGGATCACCAGTCGGCCCGGCGGCGGCTACCTGATCTTCCAGCTCGTCCATGCCCGCTACGAGAAGGGCGCCATGATCATCACCTCCAACCGCGGCTTCGCCGAATGGGGCGAGGTCTTCCGAGACCCCGCCGTAGCAACCGCACTTCTCGATCGCCTGCTCCACCATGCGGTTGTCGTCCAGATCGAGGGATCGAGCTATCGGCTCCGGCAACACGCCGAACTGATACCGGAGCACCTGCGATCAAAAGCCGCCATCACTCCGCCAACCCTCAACCCACCATCGCGCGCGGCCGGCCGCCGAAAAATGGACACCCCGCCGCGACGCCCTGACCGGCCAAACTGGGGAATTTTACTTCGGCACTTCTGGAGAAAATTCAAGCGGCAATGAAAAGCCTGTCCAGTCTCTCGTCGGCCGCCTTGTCGCGCTGGATTGGTCGACGAAATCAATGACCGGCATTATCTGATCGTCGACGGCGTCGACGGTAAAAGCCATGGGATCGACATCGGCAGAGGCAAGCCGATAGAACCGATGCCCGACGGCTGCTTCGTGCGTGTCGCGCCAAGGAACACCGAGCCGAGGCAGGTTGATCGCACCGTCGCCGACATCGCCGCTGCCCATGGGGGGCGCTGCAACGTCGATATCCACCTGAAGCATGATCCATCCGTCACCGAGAGCTTTGCGCAAACGCATGTTCGGCGGCTGGAGGCGATCCGCCGCGCGACCGGCGGCGTCGAGCGAGAGCCGGACGGCACCTGGCTCGTCGCGCCGGACCATCTCGAGCGCGTCACCGATTATGGGCGCCAGCGGGCCAGGGCCGTGCCTGTCGTTATCGACAAGCTCTCATCAATGCCGCTGGAGCTCCAAGTCAGCTTCGACGGCGCCACCTGGCTCGACCGGGACCTGGTTGCCGAGAGACCGGAGGCGTTGCGCGACTCTGGGTTCGGGCGTGAGGTCCAGGAGGCGCAAGCCCGTCGGCGGCAGTGACTGATCGCGCAGGGTCTCGCGAATGAAGAGCAGGATCGGATCGTCTATCGCGCCAACATGCTTTCGATCCTGCGCCAGCGAGAGCTGAACCGTGTTGTTGGCCGACTGTCAGGGGAAGTTGCTGCCCTATGCTGAATTGCGATCCGGAGAACGAGTAGCGGGTACGCTCCGCCGCTCCGTCGAGCTTGCCAGCGGAAAATATACCGTCATTGAAAAGTCGCGCGAGTTCACGCTGGTGTGCCATGGCGGCCTGTGCTTAAGCGGCAGGTTGTGGTGTCCGGAATTCATGCGGGAAGAGGGATTCATGGACCATTGGGCTGCGAAGGAGCGGCCCGAGCGTTTCGTAGCATGACCTCACAGATTCATTGATATGCCTCAGCAACCATCTTGGACCGGCAATAGCGCGTTTGGCGGGGGACGGCCGAGAAAGTTACTTATGCCGCTTGAGCTTCAGCCACAGCATCTTGGATGGGCGCAGCGCGATGAAGGCGCGCTCCATCGAGGCAAGTGGCCCAGCTTGGACCGAATGCATCTCGATCATGGTGTGACCCTGACGGGTTGTTGGGCGGCATACACCCACTTGGATTGCTCAGGCCGACCCTTTGTTCGTCGCCGGCTGGCCGATCGCTCGTCAATGCTCCATTGGTGTGGCGCGTCGTCAACCTGTTTACGCGGGGAGTGGCCGTATGGGACACTTAGCTGTCCAGATTTGCTGCAGGATATGTGCGCGCCCTCCGCCAAAATCGCTGGCTTGCTGCGTTTTCGCGTGCGATTCGCCAATCGGCAGACCAAGTCCCTGTTATAGTTGTGAAGGAACGTCGGGGGCCGCCGAGTCTGACGAAGCGTCCATCCTAACGCAGCCGAAAAAGAGGAAATTCTATGCCTGTCCTGAATCGTGTCGCCGATCTGTTGCCGGATATCGTCGCTTGGCGTCGCGAGATTCACGCGCATCCCGAACTGGGATTTGAGGAGCATCGCACGTCGGCCTTCGTCGCCGATCGCCTGCGCGAATTTGGCTGCGACGAGGTCGTGACCGGCGTCGGCAAGACAGGCGTAGTCGGCGTAATTAGGGGTAAGCGCGGCGGAAGCCATGGAAAACTCAAAGTCATCGGATTGCGCGCTGACATGGATGCGCTGCCGATCGAGGAGGAAACCGATCTGCCCTACGCTTCTAGGAACAAAGGCATCATGCACGCCTGCGGCCACGATGGGCACACTGCGATGCTGTTGGGCGCGGCACGCTACCTGACTGAAACCCGGAATTTTGCCGGCACGGCGGTGATGATTTTCCAGCCGGCGGAAGAACTCAGCACAGGGGCGGTCGCGATGCTTGAGGATGGCCTGATGGAGCGCTTCGAAATCGAGCAGGTCTATGGCATGCACACTAGCCCGGGTTTGCCGATTGGTGCCTTCGGTATCCGGCAAGGTCCAGTAATGGCAGCAACAGACGGTATCGAGATCAAGATTGAAGGCCGCGGCGGCCATCCGGGAATGCCGCATAAATGCATCGACTCAATCTTGGTCGCCGCGCAGCTTATCACGGCCTTACAACAAATCTTGGCTCAGAACGTTGATCCGCTAGAGTCCGCGGGCATTTCTTTTCATTATGTTCATTCGGGCACTCCACAGAGATTCGTTACGCAAAGAGCAGAGGTGCTAGGGAGCATGCGCGCTCTGACGCCGGAAGTGCGTGATCTTGTCAAGAGGCGTATAAGCGAGGTCGTCGCTGGAGTTGCCCAGATGACCGGAGCCACGATTGATCTCACTTTCGGGAAAGGCGAGCTTGTTACTTTCAATCACCCCAAACAAACCGAGCTTGCAACTAGGGTGGCGAACGACGTGGCTGGTGAAGGCAACGTTATTGAGACACCACCCGTTATGGGTGGCGAAGATTTCTGCCACCTGTCGAATGCACGACCAGGTGCCTTCGTTTGGTGCGGCAATGGCGATAGCGCCCAACTCCATCACCCGGCCTATAATTTTAACGACGAGGCAATTCCGTACGGGACATCCTTCTGGATCAAGCTTGTCGAGAACGCGCTGGCTTGAGTTGACGGCCGAGTCGTAGCCGAAACGTTCCGGACGATACGCGTTGTGATCTGCTGGACAGTCATGCGCGGGTATGTCCCTCAGTAATTTTTCCGCCTGGTTACTGAATGGGAAAGACGAAAAGGTCAGTCTCAGCTGTTCAAATGGTAGTGGCCGCAAATCGTGACGAAAAGGATGTAACGAATGACGGAAATAGAAAATAAGGCGCTCGCGTTACGATACTTCGACGGAGAGTGGGAACTTGTTGACAAGGAATGCCGCTGCTTCCTTTCTGGCGATATGCCGTGCTCTGGATGGATGAAAGAGTACGAGAAGAAGGCGCTTGGATCAATCCTAAAGACGGTAGGACCGGTGACGACGACCATCGGCGATATGGTCGCGGAGGGCGACCGTGTCTGGGTAGAGTGGGAGATCAGCGCGAGGCTGACCAACGGAAACACTTATAACAACTGTTACGTCTACATGTTCAGATTCCGAGATAAAAAGATTGTCGAGTTCAAGTCTTTCGTCGACACACTTCATATGTACCGCACGATGGATGCACCGGAGGTGCGCGGAGAGGCCGGCAAACGACAGAGTCCCCTTACGAGCGTGACCGCGCGCATCGTAGCAGATGCCCCTGATCAGATTGATGGCAAGGAATAGGAAAATCGGCGGGCCTGTTCAACCACCCCTAGCAGGGCGGGCATAGCCACGGCTAACGGCGTCTAGGTGCGCAAATCTCAAGAAATCGCAGATTTAATGCACTTTTGCCAGAGGATTAGCGCACGATTGGGGTCCGAAGGCGAATACTCTGGTTTCGGCGCCTACTCAGCGGATTGCTGTCGTTTAAAGCGAGAATTCGAAGGGTCCAGCGTTGGTCTTCGCAGCGAGAGCATAAGTATGAAAAAAAATCTTCGAGCAAATGTGCAAGCTCAGTCTGCCGGGGTGACTATCGATCATCGTGCACGCATTCTGTCGACACTCACGGCAAATTCAATATTGGTGAAATGTTTATCTGTTTTTTGAAGAAGAGGAGAGCTTGAGCCATGCAGTTGAGCGGTGATCAGAAACTGGAAGCTTATCGGCGGATGCTCCGTATCCGCCGGTTCGAAGAGGAGGGTATGCGCCAATTCAAAGCTGGCAAGATTCCTGGTCCGTTCCACGTGAGCATGGGTCAGGAAGCAGCCATAGTCGGGTCCTGCTTGGCTCTTCGGGCCGACGACGCCATGACGGGAACACATCGTTCGCATGGTCATCCGATCGGAAAGGGTGCGCATTTGGACGCTCTCATGGCCGAGGTGATGGGTAAGGAGGGCGGCATTTGCAAGGGGCGCGGCGGTTCTATGCACCTGGCAGACAGATCGGTCGGGATCATAAGCGAATCGGCCATCGTGGGAGGGGGCATTCCTCTCGCCACGGGTTGCGCGTTCAGCGCAAGGGTGAGGGGCATCGACCAGGTTACTCTTTGCTTCTTTGGCGACGGAGCAGTGAACCAGGGCACATTCCATGAGAGCCTGAATATGGCGTCACTCTGGAAGCTTCCTGTCATCTATCTTTGTGAGAACAACGGCTATGCAATCACCACCTCGGTGGCGCGAAGCCACGGTCAGCCCGACATTGCACTGCGGGCAGCGGGCTACGGTATGCCAGGGGTGACGGTTGATGGGCAGGACGTAGGCGCCGTCTATGAAGCTACAGCGCGGGCTGTTACACGCGCTCGCGCGGGCGAGGGACCCACTCTCATCGTTGCCAACACGTACCGGTTCGACGAGCACAGTTTCGGGCTGGTCATCCCGGGGGAGCCTTATCGATCCATCGAAGAAGTCGACACCTACAAGCGCGATCGCGATCCCATCGAACTGTATCGGACTGTGCTCCTCGAAGAAGGCATAAACGAAGGGAGTCTTGCAGAAATTGAGGAAGAAGTGACCGAAGCGGTGAAACAGGCTGTCAAATTTGCTTTGGCTAGTCCTTTGCCTCGGCCGGAGACGTTGCCCGACTACCTGTTTAACTCGCCTGTTGCGGCAGCTGCAGCTAATCCCGAGAGGAATTGATCTACATGCTCAGCGATGCGCAGATACTAGCTACTACCCCCGCCCCCTACGTTCAGATGACCTACCTTGAAGCGCTTGTGCAGGCGCAGATGGAGGAAATGGACGCGATGAGCGGGTCGTTCTAATGGGAGAGGACATCTCGGTTTATGGGGGTGACAAGCTTGTTGAACGGTTCGGCAAGCATCGGATTTGGGACATGCCTATTTCGGAAGGCAGTTTCACCGGCGTAGGAATCGGAGCTGCTATCAACGGATTGCGACCGATAGTGGATCTCGAATTCGCCAGCTTTGCCTATCTCGCCTCAGATCAGATAATCAATCAGGCTTCGAAATTGCAGTATATGACTGGCGGCCAGATCGACATTCCTATCGTGATTCGTTGCTGTATGTTCTCCACGGGGTCGATGGCGGCGCAGCATGCCGACCGGCCCTATCCATTTTTCATGAATGTGCCAGGTCTTAAGATCATTAGCCCGACCAGCCCCGCTGATATTAAAGGGCTTATGAAATCGGCGATTCGCGATGGCGATCCTGTGCTCGTCTTCGAAGAGAAAAGGCTGTGGCCGCTCAAGGGAAATGTGCCCACAGATCCGGACCTTTTAGTCCCGATTGGCAAAGCGGATGTGAAACGCGTGGGAAGCGATGTTACCCTTATCGCTATCGCAGGCGCCATTCGGCCGGCGCTGGACGCAGTCGAAGCGCTCGCCACGGAAGGTATTTCGGTCGAAGTGATTGACCCACGGACGTTGAAGCCGCTCGACCATGAGACGTTCAAAACTTCCGTTGCCAAGACCGGAAGGCTTGTAATCGTTGAGAACGCTCACCGCGTCTGTAACGTGGGAAGTGAAATCGCTGCGGAGATGGCGGAAGAAGCTTTCGATCTTTTGAAGCGACCGATTCTACGTCTGAGCGCTCCGGACATTCACGTACCCTTCAGTCCGGCCCTCGAGAAGAACTTCTACCCGACGAAGGATAGCATCATCGCCGCCGTACGGCGGCTGCTCTGAGATCCTCGAATACTCTGAATAGATCGGAAGCAAAGATGACAACGGACATTATCCTACCGTCCAGTGGAATGGGTATTGAGGAAGCTACAATCGTTCGCTGGTTGAAGAAGGTCGGCGACGCGGTCAGTGAAGGCGAAATTGTCGTTGAAGTCGAGACTGCCAAGGCCACGGTAGAAATCGAAGCGCCCGCGAGCGGCATTTTGATGACAATCGTTGCACCGGAAGGTGCAACGGTAGAGATCAACGCGGTCATTGGAACGATTGACGCTTGATGTCCGGCTCTTTCACCGAAGTCTCCCTAACGCCATTGCGGAAGGCCATAGCCGCTCGAATGACGAAGGCCACTCAGACGATTCCTCACTTCCGCCTTGTGGCTAACCTAGAAGTTGATGCCCTTTTGCGTTGGCGGGCAGCACTCAACGAAATTGATCCGACCAAAAAAATTTCTCTCAATGATTGTCTCATCAAGGCGGTTGCGATTTCGTTGGTCGACAATCCCTCCCTAAACTGCCAGATGACGGACACGGCGATCCGCCGGTTTCACTGCGCTGACATTTCGGTAGTAGTCGCTGTTGAGGGTGGCCTTTCCACTCCAGTGGTCCGCGGTGCCGAAGCCAAGTCAGTGATAGAAATATCCGCAGAAGTAAAGGATTTCGCAGAGCGAGCAGTCCGCAATGCGCTCAAGCTTAGTGAAATATCCGGCGGTTCATTCAGCATATCGAATCTTGGCGGCTATGGGGTCGAGCAGTTCGACGCCATCATAAACGCACCACAATGTGCCATTCTGGCTATAGGAAGCGCTTCCCCTCGAGTCGTGGCAGATCAACTCGGCGATACCAGAGTGGCGACCGTCCTGACGTGCACACTGTCAGTTGATCACCGCGCGGTCGATGGAGCCGAAGCGAGCAAGTTCTTGCGGAGCTTGCGCGAAGTGGTTTCAGATCCAGAAAGATTGGCGCCGGCTTGAGCGGCCAAATTCGGTTAGGGCGCGCTTCAATAGCTTGAGGTGGCGCGAAGCTGCGGCGCAGCTCTGTCGGTAGCAGGGAAACACCGCTGGCGTCGGATAAGATGGAGGGTCCTATGCTAAACGCGATGGTGAACGGCACGGCGATCCCCGTGGTCGGGCTTGGGACTTGGACGCTTATGGGTGAAGCATGTTCGGAGTTGGTGGCGGACGCACTCTTGCTCGGTTACCGTCATATCGATACCGCAGCGTACTACAAGAACGAACGCGCGGTCGGCGAAGGATTGCGATTTTCTGGGATACCCCGTGACGAGATCTTCGTCACGACCAAAGTTCATTATCCTGATATCGCCCCCGGTGACTTAGAGCGATCGGCAGAAGAGAGCCTGAAACGCCTCGGCATGGACACGGTCGACTTGCTGCTCATCCATTGGCCAAATCCGGCCATTCCGCTGACGGGCTCCATCAAGGCTCTGAACGCGGTTCGCAATTCGGGGATGGCACGGCATATCGGCGTGTCGAACTTCCCCAGCGGCCTGCTTGCGGAGGCAGTGCATCTCTCGGACGCCCCACTTTTGGCCAATCAAGTCGAGTATCATCCCTATCTTGACCAGACTAAGCTCCATGTCGCCTGCCGCGCGGCCGGCATGGCGATGGTCGCCTATTGTCCACTTGGTCGAGGCGGAGCCTTGTTCGAGGAGGAGGTGATAGGGGCCGCCTCGAAGCGGCATGGCAAAAGCCCAGCGCAGATCGTATTGCGATGGCATGTTCAGCAGGAAGGTGTGGTCGCCATTCCGCGTGCCGAGCGTAAGGAATGGCTGGCGGAAAACATAGACTTGTTCGACTTCGAGCTTTCCGCTTACGAGATGACGGCTATCTCGCGACTGGGTTCGCGTAATCATCGTATCGAAGATTTCGGTTCGTTGAAATGCGACTCACTGCAGTGGGACCAGCCTGGATAGTAGCCAAGACATCCCGACCCGGATTTATGTCGCGGTGCTGAAAACGTCACGAAGTGAGTTCCGGCCATACACTGCCGGATGAGAGCGAACCAACTGACCTAAGTAAGTTACTTCGGCGAGACCTGACCCATAGGGTGAACAGCGTGGCACCTGAACGGAACGACAAATGGCAATGGACGGGCGGGAGCCGCCATATTGCGGAATCTGGCTAGAATCATACAGTCGACTCTTTCCAAGGGTGCTGCAACTGTGCCGCCGTCAGCCGCACGACACCACGATAATGCCCGGCCAGCAGAAAACACTGGTGCCAGCATAGTTCGCTTTCGCTGATCTCCGTGTTCCCTGACCAGCCCGCCGACTATGGTGTACGCGGCTATCTCGCCTCCAGCACGGCACTGAGGAACTGACGCGTCCGCTCGTTCTGCGGGTTGCCCAAGAGCTGATCGGGCGGGCCCTGCTCGACGATCTTGCCGCCGTAGAAAAAACAGACGCGGTCGGAAAACTCCTTGGCGAAGCCCATCTGGTGCGTGACCATGAGCATGGTGAGGTCATGCTCGGCGCCGAGCTTGCGGATGACGTTGAGCACCTCTCCGATCAGCTCTGGGTCGAGCGCCGAAGTCACCTCGTCGAACAGCATCACCTTGGGCCGCATGGCAAGCGCACGAGCGATCGCCACGCGCTGCTTCTGTCCGCCGGAAAGTTGGATCGGAAAGTGATTCCTCTTGTCGCTGAGCCCCACCATGTCGAGCAGTTCGGCGGCGCGCTCCTCCGCCTGCTTCTTCGGCAGCCCGAGCACGGAAACCGGAGCCTCCATGCAGTTTTGCAGCGCCGTCATGTGGGGAAAGAGATTGAAGTGCTGGAACACCATGCCGATCTTGCTGCGGACACGCCGGAGATGCCGGTCACTCGCAGGGACCAAATGGCCATTCTTCTGCATGTGGGTGAGCGGCTCTCCATCGACCCAAATCACTCCTCCTTGGATTTGTTCCAGCGTCATGAGCATGCGCAGGACTGTGGTCTTGCCAGAGCCCGAAGGACCGATTATGCAAACCTTCTCGTTACGGGCGATGTCGAGATTGAGCTCGTCGAGCACGGTTAGCGCGCCATAGCGCTTTGTAACGTTTTCGAAGCGGACCATGGGTTCGTTCATGACTTTCTCGTTGCACGCGGTCTCGGGATTGTCCAGCACGGTCAGCGACCCATAACTTTTTGCGGCGTTTTCGAAGCGGATTCTGGGTTCGTTCATGACAATACCTCCTATTGCAGCCGATAGCGGCGGTTGAGCCAGATGCTCACCGACTGCACGATCGCAGAAGCGGCCAGACTGAACACGAGAAAGAAGAAGCCGACCATGACAATGGCCTCGGTGTAGCGGTAGTTATTGGCGCCGAAAATCTTCGCCTGCTGCAACATCTCCAGGATGGCGATGGCCGCCAAGATCGGCGTTTCCTTGAACATTCCGACAAAGTAGTTGCCCAGGGCAGGCACAATGGGAGGGATCGCCTGCGGCAGAATGATGGTGCGCCAGGTTCGGATTCGCGACAGATTGAGCGCCGTGCAGGCCTCCCACTGGCCTTCTTCAACCGCCAGGATGCCGGCGCGATACACCTCTGAGCAATAAGCGGCGTAGTGGATGCCGAGCATGCTGATGCCGGCGGTCCAGGCGGGGATGAGGATGCCGAATTGCGGTCCGACGAAATAGACGAAGAACACCTGCAGCAGCAGAGGCGTGGAGCGGATGAACTCCACAACCTCTGTCATGGCTGTAGACACGTAGCGGTTCGGCGACTGGCGGATCAGCGCGATGATTAGGCCTAGCACCAGAGCGATTGCGAAGCTCAGTACCGTGGCCTGAACCGTGACGATCGCGCCGCGATAGAGATACGGCAACGCTTCCCAGACGTAGGACCAGTCCCATTTGCTCATACCAGGGCCTCCCGCACGAAGCCACTTGAGAGACGGCGCTCCAACCACCGCACGAGGGGAGTGATCAGCGCACGCGCGATGAAGTAGTAGCCAAACAGCGCCACCGCGAAGAACAGCAGGTAGTTGCCGGTGGCGTCGGCTGCCAGCTTGGAGGCGGTGGTGAACTCGGTAATGGTGATGAAGAAGACGAGCGAGGTCGACTTAAGCAGCTCGATCAGCAGGTTGCCCGAGGGCGGTAGCATACTCCGGATCGCCTGTGGCACTACGATGCGGCGCATCATGGTGAGGCGCGGGAAGTTGAGCGCAGTACTCGCTTCATATTGGCCGCGGTCGACAGCCTGGATTGCGGCACGCACCACCTCGGCGAGGTAGGCAGAGTAGTTCATGCCAATGCCGAAGATGGCGACTGCCCACGGCGAAAGAGCAACGCCAAAGAAAGGCAGCACAAAGAACAACAAGTAAACTTGCACCAGCAGCGAAGTTCCGCGAAAGAATTCGAGATAGGCAACGGCTAACCATCGCAGCGGCCAAAGGGAGGAGACCCGAATTAAACCGGCAATAAGCCCGAGCACCACTGCAACCAGAGAAGCCCCGATGGTTACGACAACGGTGATCAGGAGACCGTGGGCGAGCGCTAAAACGCTGAAGTTAAGAGAGAATTCGTCCATGTTTCTATCCAGTTTTTACGCTCCCCGGCCGAGGCCGGGGAGACGCACCAGGATTTGAGAGGAACGGTTATGCTAAGCCTTACGATTTGCAGAGATCGGCAGTCTTGCTCCCGTCCGGCAAAAGCGACTTATCGTATCCGTACTTGCTGACCAATGACATCATCTCATCAGAGCCGATATAATCCTTCATCACCTCGTTGATTGCGTCGACTGTGTCCTGCTCGCCTTGAGGGAATGCGAACGCAGGATAGCCGGGTTTATAGTTTGGTTTGAAAGGGTCGGCGAGCTCGAGTGAATCATCGTTGCGGATCGCGCCTTTGATTCCCAGATATTCACCACCCCCGGCATCGGCGCGACCAGACTTGACTGCCTGGGCTATTTCTACATAACCGGCGACCTGCATGATCTTATCGTCTGGGATGCCGGTGTCTTGCGCTCTTTTCACGTCGGCATATCCGGCACCAGTAACAAAGATCAGCCCCTTGTCACGAATATCTGGCAAGGAATGCACCCCTTTGGGGTTGCCTTTGGGTACCACAAGACCGCCGTAGACCGTCCCGAACGGATTAGTGAATAGCACGTTGCGGCAGCGCTGAGGCAAAACGAACATCGCACTGGTGATCACATCGATCCGGCCTCCCTGCATGGCGGGGATAAGCGATCCCCACTCCATGTCCACTGGTTCGAACTTTGTCGCCCCCAGTTTCTTCAGGAGCTCCATCACCAAAACGTTGCCGATGCCCAGCATCTCGTTGTTCTCTCCCTTGAACGACCATGCGGTGTCAGTGGAGAAGCCGATGCGGACCGGCCCGCCGTTCTTGATTCTGTCGAGCAGCGCCCCCGCCCAGGCGGAGCCAGCCAACGAGGCCATCGCCACCGCAGTAATGCCGAGAGCGGCCATTCCCCTCAGAACTGCACGTCTCAGGGGATCAGTTGGGCCTGTGGGGTGTTGATCCTTGATCATAGATTCCTCCTTGTTTTTCGCGCTACCCCACTAAACAGGTGAGGACAGCGGTCTTCCCATCGTCATGCCGGTTATGATAACGCTTAGAGCACTCCATTTCGCGCGAATCTGGCCCGTAGGCGCAGGAAACCGGCGATTCAGGCGCCATTCACGCCTTCTGTGCCATCTCCGTTGGATTGGGAGGCTGCCGATCGTGATCTCCCACTAGGCATCCTTGGCCGGCACTCTGGTGGCGCATCTCAAAGCCGTGTTCGGCAGCAGTGGATCGTGCTTTTAGGTGGGGTACGCGATGTGCATGACCTTTTACACTTCGTTCTGCAGCCGGCGCTCGCGCACGGGTGTCAGGCGGCGCCATCTTCTCGTTGCCTCGATCACGGCATCACGGCGTCGGCAACGCATCGTGATGTTCGCCGGACGGGGTGTGATTATCATATGAATAAGGCGAGCTTTCTTCCTTGCCCAAAAGGGCTTCTCCCCGACAGGCTCGCCCTTATCCCCGCCGCGGGGTGAAGCGGGAGTCCGGGTCCTTGAGCGTTGCAGAGGCGGGTCCCGAAAAGCCTCATATCCGTTGGCACTCGTGCCGCGCGCCAGGATCGCCCCCCGTCTTTGAATCTGCGGGTTTGCGCAGCAGCTTCTGCACCCCGCCCACGACACTCAGATTGCGATCTGCAAGCGTGGCCGGCTGCAGATCAGAACCCGACTGGGATAAGGCGGGATGGGTGAACGGGCGATTGCTCGGAATACTGGCCGGCTTGCGTAGAATGCGCCGGCGTGAAGCCGATCAGGACGAGAGTATCGTCGATCTACAGTAGGTCGCAGAATTCTGCGTCACCACCCTCTCCCCGAACACGGCTTAAGGATTAAGAGATCGGCTCGCGCTTTTGGACTCCACCGTTTTGAGACCGGCGACGCCCGCAATCGATAGGCTACCAAACGTGCGCTTCCGCGAAAGCAGCTAACCAGATTACGCAACCAGGCGGCTACTGCCCCCGTCCATCGTTATTGTTGTTCCGTTCAGATATCTCGCGCCGTCCCCCACAATGAATGCGATTAGTTCCGCAAGCTCATTGGCTGTTCCGATCCGTCCCAAGGGATTGGCCGCAGCAATCCTTCCAGTGGCGGACTGTCGATCGAGTCCCTCGTCAACCATAATTTCCTCAATTCTCCTGCGCATCCTGCCGGTGTCAAAGTATCCTGGCGCTACAACATTTACGCGAACGCCACTTCCTGCAAGAGTATCAGCAAGGTGCTTGGCGACTACTGCTATCCCGGCTCGCATGACATTCGACGCAACCCTGTGGTCGGTCGCTTCGTGGATACCGGCCGACGTCACATAGACGATATCCCCCCCACGCTCCGACGCTTTCATCACTTTGGCTGCGGCTCGCGACAGCCGCACTGCACTCAGTAGCAACATCTCGTATGACTCATCCCAATCGTCGTCACTTAAAGTGTCGATAGTTCCGTATGGCGCGTGGCCAGAATTCACGACGAGGCAATCAACGCCTCCCAACAGATTGAGTGTACGATCGAACAAAGTGTCAACATCTGATCGTCGCGATAGATCTGCAACGATACCATGAGCAACTTCGCATCTCGATTTGTCCCTCAGTTCGGCAACAGCTTTATCCAAGTCCGGCTGATTTCGCCCGCAAATGACCACCTGCGCTCCATCTTGCCCAAGTCTATTTGCAATTGCGAACCCTAGACCTTTGCTGGCAGCAGTGACGAGAACCCTTCGGGTACTTCTATGCATTTGATGCCCTCTCAAATTGGCAGCTGTATTCGTGTAAACGTGCGATCAATTAACATGCTCAACGGTCACGATAACAGCGGGACCTCAAGCTGAGCCAACCCGAATATGAGCTTTTCCAGGATCGTGCGCGTCGCGGCCGCCGCAAGCAATTTGGACCTTTCGATATAGATCATGGCTGCCGAGATGCGGGTGAGATCCCTGGTTTTTGCGTTACATGTCGCGGGAACAAGCAACGCGATCCGGCCGGAGATCATATCGAATTCTACCTGACAACCTACACCTTCATTGCTGCTCCCGCTCGTGCAGTATGGCGTCGCTCATCTTCTCGGCAACCATAATCGTAGGGATGTTCGTATTTGCTCGCGGGCAGAATGGCATCACGGACGCATCGGCGATTCTTAAACCTGATAGTCCATGAACGCGGCCTGACGGATCCGTTACGCTGGTGGGATCCTGAGCAGATCCCATTCTGCACGTTGAAGTTGGATGAAAGTTCCCAAAAACATTCTGTCGAACAAAGCGGTCTAGAAGCTCGTCGTTGGTTAGGAGGTCTGAGATGCTGCGGCCATCTGTGATTGCGAATCTGATAAGGCTTCGACGAAGCGACGAGGAACTATCCATAAGCCCGGCGAGAAGGGATGTGAGACCGTAGTTCAAACGGTTGTACTTACCTATGCGCTTTGCTCGTCCGGTCCAGGTGGAAGGAAATGGGTCCAGCGCAATATTCACCAAAGCCTTGTGATTGATCAGTCGTGCAACGAATCTAAACGCGCTTTTCAGCCGCTGCGCGTCGCGTTCGTCGCTCAACATGTCAAAATTAACTTCTGGCTCAGCGAGATGAGAGGGACTTACGAGCGAAACAGTTCCTGTCGAGTAGACGCGATTAACCCAGAAATTGAGCGTCCCTAGACGTTGGCCAACGGGATGCCAGGCAGACTTTGCCAGAACCGAGACGGCCATATCGGTAAGGGGGCAACCGTCGTGACCGGATGAATATCGAGCATGCATCTGGATATATCCTGTCGCGGTCGGCAACATCCTATCCTTCGGTTTCAAGTACGCCGATATGGCGACCCCGGCGTGCTCCTGCAGATTTTTTCCGACCCCTTCAACGTCTGCGATGACTTGAATACCGAGTTTTGATAGAGCCTTACCTGGGCCAATCCCGGATCGCATCAATATCGCCGGTGAATGAATAGCGCCAGCACATAAGATCACCGTTTGAGCTCTATAGGATAGTTGGCCAGTTTTACTATCAGTATCCACACCCGTTACCTGGCGACACGAAAAGGTTAACTTTACGACCGTGGTCTCAGGCAATATTATTAGGTTAGGCCGAGCGCGGACACTCTCTGGCAAATAGGCCATCGCAGCTGATACGCGGCGACGGGCGAGATTTGTGAGTGGAACAACTGAGTGGCCATCGCGGAACTCACCGTTGAAGTCTGGCCGGTAGGGTATATTCTCGTCTTCAAAAGCAGTCGACACCGCGTTGACGAACCCTGACCACTCTCCCTTATCGGCACGGCTAATCGGCAGCGGCCCGCTATTGCCGTGGAAGCGATCGCGAAAGTCCAGATCGCATTCAAGCCGGCGGAAATATGGCAGGACGCCTTCCCAATCCCAACCCGTTGCCCCGGTGGACGCCCACTCATCATAATCGGCAGGGCCGCCCCGGTTAGCGACCTGAGCGTTGATACTGGAGCCTCCTCCAATGACACGAGCTTGCTCATAGTGGACACGTCGGTTGCTAGTTCGCGCAACCGCTGCGGTCAGCGACGGCCATTGGTACCGTTGGTTATAGTAAGCTCGCGTAGGGTTGCCATCGAGGATATCATCAGGGATAGCGTGCGGGGGAAAGTCAGGACCAGCCTCTATGAGCAGGACGCGACTGCCATTGGCCGACAACCTGTTGGCCATGACGCATCCGGATGAGCCGCCACCCACAATTATATAGTCGAAAAGCAACGACCCCTCCCATCTTGCGAGAGAAAAATAAGCACAATTCCACAGTGAGACCTGCAAAGAGAGCCGTTATTAGCAGGGAAGCTGCAATCTTCTGTGGTGTCCGCAGAATGTGCTCTTCGGCTGTAGTCCTACGTAGAGATGCCAATTTCCCCCGCCAGCACTGAAGGAGTCTTATAACCATCGAACCCAGCCTCAACCGAGACGCGGGCGAGTTTTACCCGCACACGACCTCAGTTTTTTCGGGAGCGATTGCACGAACTCGCACTGCTGCCGATAGTGTGCGTGCTAGCGCATTGCGCGTGGCCACGACGCATTCATCGCGAAGGCGCCACGCGAGCAAAGCACGGAGAAGCATGCCGCAATTATCTCGACTTCTTGCAGTTCTAGCTCGGTGGAATAATCAATCGATGGCCTATCTCACCGCTACGGCTGAACAAGATCGCTTAACGCAATTGCCTGAGAAGGTCCCTGATCGCGCGTGACGGTGCGGCTCTGGGCCCTGCTGCCTTCACCGGATGATGGCGGCGAGATTCGGATGCCGATATTTCTCGTCTGGACGTAGCCATCAAGTGCTTCCTGCCCCTTTTCCCGGCCGTAGCCAGACTGCTTCACTCCCCCGAACGGTGTTTCTACGCCGCCGACGTACCACCCATTCACGTACACTTGGCCGGCCCAAAGGCGATCGGCGCACCACAGAGCACGGTCAATATCCCGCGTGAACACGCCAGCTGCCAACCCTTGATCGGTATCGTTGGCTAGTTCGATCCCCGTAGCTGGGTCATCGAAAACAGTTACCGCGAGAACGGGACCGAATACTTCTTTCTGGAAGAGATTACTGTCTCGCGTGACATCTGCAAAAACAGTAGCGGCCATGAAATAGCCGCTCCGCTCCGAAAGTGCGGCTCCACCGGTTACCGCCCGTGCCCCCTCCAAAAGGGCAATCTCACACGCTTCCGTGACCCCCTTGCGCTGCTTCTTGGAGATCATGGGTGTGAGGTCACAATTTTCTCGCCCCGGACCAACGGTTAATCCTTCGACGCAAACCTTCACTTTCTCCAATAATTCGTCTGCGATCGATCGTTGGACGAGCAGTCTTGTTAAGTTGTTGCAATTCTGGCCGGCGTTCAAATAGGTTCCGATACGCACCGCGTCTACCACGGCATCGAGATCCGCGTCGGAATACACGACTGCAGCTGACTTGCCGCCCAGTTCCATGATACAGGGAACGATGCGTTCCGAGGCGGCCTTGAGCACCGTTCGCCCAGTTGCCGTGGATCCCGTGAAGACGATGTGACGAACATCGGGATGCTCGATCAGCGCTTGGCCAGCGGTCTGGCCGTAACCGGTGATCACATTTACGGCTCCGGCAGGCAACCCCGCGGTTTCACAGGCGCGCGCAAACTCGACCCCAGACAGGGGTGCCAATTCCGGAGACTTCACCACGACTGAGTTGCCAGTGGCAATGGCGCAAGCAAGCGAACGAGCCATTAGTTCAAGAGGGCCATTCCAGGGCACGATCTGGGCCGACACACCGAAGGGGCTCCTGACGGTGTAGTCGACAAACTCGGCGCCGCGAGGGATCGATCGACCTTCAAGCTTATCGGCCAGGCCGGCATAGTAGCGAAGGTAGCGTATAGCTGTGCGAACCTCACCCCGGGCAAGATCCAACGCCTTGCCCGTCTCGATGCAGTTAATGGTCGCGATCTCCTCGCTCCGCGCCTCGAGCGCGTCTGCCACACGAAATAGCATTTGTCCCCGGTCGTAGGGATGCATGTCTATCAGAACGCGGTCGCGAAAAACGCGGTTGGCGGCAGCAACGGCGAGATGAACTTCTTCAGGTCCCGCCTCCGCAACGACCGCAATGGTCTCCCCATTAGAGGGGTCATCAACCTCAATCCGTCCGCCGGACGAAGAATCTCTCCACTCTCCGTCTATATAATTCTTGACTACTTCTGCGCCAGCCATCGAAAAATCCTCCACACTTACCTATCATCCACGCAGAAGTACTGACGTGCGGCACAGTCCGTATGGTTTGGCGATGCCAAAGCGGAAACGCATTCGGACTGCCTGAGCATCGAACTGACCTGCGAAGACAAATGCAGACCGATCGGTGCTGCTTTTGTCGTACGCCTCTTCTGTCAGCTACTTGCCGCCGTGCTGTCCTGCACCGTTCGTACGCAGTCGCGGATGATTGACAAGCCCCGACGCAGATCAGCCTCGGCTATAGTGAGGGCCGGCATGAACTTTAGTACTTCACCATATGAACCAGCGGTTTCTAAGACCAAACGTCGAGCGAAGGCCTCCTTCGAAACGCGCGCAGGCAATGAGTGATCCTTTGGTGAAACGAGCCCATACATCAGGCCGCGGCCTCGTACGCTCAGCCCGAGTCCTTGGTGATCGGCGGCAATAGATGCAAGCTCGGTAGCTAGGATCTCAGATTTCCGCGCAATCTCATCCTCAAACTTTGAATCGGACCAGTAAGTTTCAAGTGCCGCGCGAGCAGTGACGAAAGCCAAATTGTTGCCCCGGAATGTCCCGGTATGGGCGGCGGGCTTCCAAACGTCCAGGTCGGGCTTGATTAGAACAAGAGCCATCGGCGTCCCGTATGCCGACAACGACTTGGACAAGGTAACGATGTCTGGCACGATGCCAGATGGTTCGAAGCTGAAAAACTTCCCCGTGCGTCCGACACCAGCCTGGATGTCATCCAGGATCAATACAATCCCATGCCGCGAAGTTAGCTCACGCAACCGCCGCAACCATTCAACACTGGCAGGATTGATACCTCCTTCGCCTTGAACTGCCTCGAGGATCACCGCGGCAGGGGTATCAAAACCGCTTGACGGATCGGCGAGAAGCTTCTCAAGATAGTCGATCGTGTCGAATGATTCCCCGAGATAACCCTCGTATGGCAACGACGTCACGTGGGCCAGCGGAAAGCCCGCGGCTGCCCTCATATCTTTATTGCCGGTGGCCGCCAACGATCCGGCGCTGACCCCGTGATACGACCCCGTAAACGACACAATATTTGACCGGCCCGTTACCTGACGAGCCAGCTTCAGCGCCGCCTCCACGGCATTGGCACCTGTAGGACCCGTGAACTGCAGCTTGTATGTCAGGCCACGCGGCTTCAGGATATAGCGCTCGAAAGCTTCAATAAATCCCTTCTTGGCTGTTGTAGCGAGATCAAGGCTGTGCACGATGCCATCGCGCTCAATATAGTCTAGCAACGCCTGCTTAAAGGCTGGGTTGTTATGGCCGTAGTTGAGCGCACCCGCTCCACCGAAGAAATCTAAGTATTCCTGACCGTCTGCCGCTGTGAGTGTCGTGCCAACACCCCGATCGAATAGGACCGGAAATGAGCGGACGTAGCTACGCACTTCAGACTCCAAGCGGTCGAAGAGTGCGAGGCTAACATCTTTGGCAATCTGGTTCATAAAGGCGGACTCCTTCGAGTTGGGCAGCCTGTAAGGCTAGTGGCCGGTTCAAATGTGAAGAGGACGGCCAGTGCCGTTTCTTGTAACATACCGGGTCCCGCAGCCCGGGTTGAGCGAAATATCGACCGGTAACCGCAGGAAATCAGCGTTCTATAGCCGGTTGCGCAGATTTCGAACAATTTGGCTCGTTGTGCCGGGTTGGCCAGCTACCAAACGGGCGGATGGCTCGCTAAGGATCTCCGTGAGGAAGCCGAGCGCGACGCCTCCGATGATGCCGAAGCGATCAGCTTGCGATTGGGCAAAGACCCAAACGAGGTTCGAACGCGCATGCCTGATCACGACAGAGCAGGTTTGACGCCGGTCTCCTCGTTCAATCGATGACGCCGCGTTTGTCATGGCAATTGGTGATTAATTCCGCGATCTCCTTTCCGTCAATCCGGATGCCATCTCAGCCCATCCTTTCGGAACGGTGAGAACCGGGGCTTGCCGGGAAAACGACGGTTCGGTTCCCATTGATGAAGGTGCGATAGTGGATATGCGCGTGGATAGCGCGGGCCAATACTTGGCTTTCCACATCGCGGCCGATGGAAACGTAATTCTCAGTGCTCTGCGCATGTGTGATACGGGCAACGTCTTGCTCGATGATCGGACCCTCATCGAGATCAGCGGTAACGTCATGCGCCGTAGCGCCAATCAGCTTCACGCCGCGCTCGAAAGCCTGTTTGTAGGGGTTGGCGCCCTTGAAGGACGGCAGGAATGAATGATGAATGTTGATGATCCGGCCGGACATCTTCTGGCAGAGCGCATCGGAGAGTATTTGCATGTATCGCGCGAGCACGACGAGTTCCGTCCGGGTCCCCTCAACGACGTGCATCAGCTGGGCTTCGGCCTGCGGCTTGTTTTCCTTCGTGACCTTGATGTGGTGGAAAGGAATATCATGATTCACGACCACCTTTCTGATAAGTCAGGTGGTTGGAGACAACGCCGACGATATCGATCGGCAGGGCTCCGATCTGCCATCGGTAGAGGAGATCGTTCAGACAGTGTCCGAAGTTCGAAACCATCAATAAAACCTTCATGCGATGCGTGCCGTCATGCAAATTCCATGACATGCAGAACTCGTCCGCAATGGGGTGGAAGCCCTCTTCAATTGCCTTCCGTTCGGCTCCCTCCTCGCTGATAAAGGAGACGCGCATGAAGAACTTACCTGTATCAAGGTCATCGAACTGCGAGCTGTCGACAATGTTGCAGCCTTGAGCTGAGAGGAGGCTCGAGATCGCAGCAAAGATTCCCCGTGCGGCCGGGCACGAGACCGTCAAAACGTATTGCTTCATGGATCGTTACCATCGTGCCGGTGATTAGATTTGGCAGATCAAAGCGCCTTTTGCAGTTCCGGCAGAATGACGAAGAGATCACCGACGAGACCGTAGTCGGCGACCTGGAAGATCGGCGCTTCCTCGTCCTTGTTGATGGCGACGATGACCTTCGAATCCTTCATGCCGGCAAGATGCTGGATGGCACCGGAGATGCCGACGGCGATGTAGAGATCGGGGTGCGACCACCTTGCCGGTCTGGCCGACCTGCCAGTCGTTCGGCGCGTAGCCGGCGTCGACGGCGGCACGGGAGGCGCCGACGGCGGCGCCGAGCTTGTCGGCGATCGGCAGGATGACTTCCTGGAATTTCTCCGAGGAGCCCAGCGCGCGGCCGCCCGAGATGATGATCCTGGCCGAAGTCAGCTCCGGACGATCGGTCTCGGAAAGCTTGTTTTCGACAAAGCTCGACAGGCCGGGATTGGCCGCCGCCGGAACCGTCTCGACCGGGGCGGAACCGCCCTCGGGTGCAGCCTGGAAGGAGGCGGTGCGCACGGTGATGACCTTCTTGGCGTCGCTCGACTGCACCGTCTGGATGGCGTTGCCGGCATAGATCGGCCGCTTGAAGGTGTCGGGCGAGACAATCTCGATGATCTCCGACACCTGCGCGACATCGAGCAGGGCTGCCACGCGCGGCGCGACATTCTTGCCCGAGGAGGTCGCCGGCGCGACGATCGTGTCATACGCATCGGCCATGCCGACGACGAGCGCCGCCAGCGGTTCGGCGAGACGCTCGGTGAGCTCGTCGGCTTCGGCAAGCAGCACCTTGCTCACGCCCTTGAGCTTGGCGGCGGCGTCC
>NZ_FNEE01000023.1 GCF_900099905.1 Mesorhizobium muleiense
AAACGTCATTACCCTCGTCCGCAACGCGCCGATGGGAAGTCGGCCGCTTTCAACGCCATGCCGCTGCTTCCGGTCACGCAGCAGGCAACGAGAGCGTCTCCTGCATCTTGGCTTTATCGTTGGCGTGTCCGCTTTCAGGATCTGTTGAAGCCAGCCCAAACGGCCGACATGTGGCGCGAAGCGGTCATCCTCCACTACGGGAGTCTGCTTCGGGTCGAGGGTGCGTTTCCGAAACGGCTCAGGTCGGGCAAACCGGACGTTCAAGGACCCTGCTAAAAAGTAGCGGGCTTGCTTCGGGCGGTTAAGGCCAGGAGCGCCTCCGAGAGACGTTTCTTTGCCCGTTCGACCCCGTTCTCGTCGATCGCTTCGACATCGACGAACAGGTCGAGGCCAGTCGCGTGCTCGCTGATGACCTGAGGGCGCTGTGCCAGTTCACCAAGGAGGCCCTCGACTTCATAGGGGACAACCTCCCGACTGATCCCCTTCATGGCGATCGGCGCCAACGGACGCGCTCGGACAAGGTCGCGCACGAGCGCATAGGTCTCATAGCTAAGGCAGATGCCGCCAGGTTCGGCAATCGATTGCAGGCGGGCCGCTAGGTTCGCTTCGGCCCCGATGATCGTGTAGTCCATGCGATCATCGGAGCCAAAGTTGCCGACATTGCAATAGCCCGTGTTGATGCCCATGCGAGCTCGGAACGGCTGCTCAATTCCTCGATCACGCCACAACCTGTTCAGCTGCTCTAGCCGGCGCTGCATGTCGACAGCCATGCGTAAGCAGGCCCTCGCGTCCTCCTCGACACCCTTTGTCTCGGGGTCTCCGAAGAACACAAGAAGTGCGTCGCCGATGAACTTGTCGACCGTAGCCTCGTGCTTGAGCGCGATCATTGACATCTCGGTGAAGTACTCGTTGAGGAGTGCCGTGAGGTCCTCAGGCTGGAGCCGTTCCGCGATCGCGGTGAAATCTTTGATATCTGAGAAAAAGATTGTGAGCTTCTTGCGCTCGGTCGCGATAGTCACGTCCTTTTGGCCGCTGAAGATGCTTTTATAAATTTGAGGCGAGAGATATTTGGCGATCTTCAATGAAATTGCGGCGAGAAAGTCGTTTGCCTCGGCGAGTTCCGTGTTCATGCCGTGAACCAAGGCGGACTGCCGACGCTGCAGGAAAATGAACGTCAGACCCGCCGCAGCTGCGAAGCCGAAATACAGAAGCAGATACTTGAAAGAGAGGACGTTCGCCCCGATCGGCTGGGCGACCGATATCTCCTGGATACCTCGGACATCCCCCACCTTCCAGTCTGTCTTGGGGCTGTCCGGGTGCGAGTTATGGCAGTTGACGCAGACCTGTCCCATTACTACGGGAGCCGCCGCGCGAACGTGTCGGTCAAGCAGCGAACCCGAGGCTTCGATGATGGGCTCACTTGGATTGGCGCGAAAGGCAGAGATTGCGTTGCGCTCGAATGTGTCTAGCTGGTGGGGCTCGCGGCCTTTGAAAGGTAGGTCCGAGACGAAGCGATATTTGACGGACCCGTCGTGAGCGCTGATGCGCTTGCCGAGTTCGATTGAGAGGGTTGCTGGGATAGGGATCGCACCTGGCACGTCCCGGTAATTGTGCGTCGCGGTCACGGCGCCTTCTGCTTTCAGGACCCGTCCCACGACGTCGCTGCCGTAGAATCCGCGCATGTCGTCGATGATCCGGCTGATTTCGCTGGCTTGCGTGCGCAGCATGCGTTCCGACAGATCTCGGAGGTCGAGCCAGGCTGCGACGGGCAGACCTATAAGGCCGACGACCACTGCCGCAACCAGGAGCGGTCCCATGGTGCGTTGCTCACGCGCAATCTGTTCACCCAATCCCGCCATTGTCCAGGTTACCGCCCGCCCGTAATCCAATACCTGAACTATACCTTCATTCGCGGCTCGCTACCAGCGCCAGTGGCTCGGTGAGAACACGATGGGGCCGGAAGCGGACTTGCGGCTTCGAGGCCTGGAATGTGAGAAGCGGACATTCAGGCGCCCCCCATGCATCGACGTGAACTGATCCGTTAACGACCTTCCTGACATCGCGCTTCAACGTCCGCACAGGGGGAGAATGCTGTCATTGTTGCGCAGTCGTGGAGCGACGAGCCACTGAATCACGATCTGCGAGCAGGTAACGATCGGCCAGCGCCGTGATCACTCGGGATCAGTTCGACTCGCCGCCGCGGGGACAATGAGACCTTGGCATGCGACATGGCAGATACTGTGGGCTGGACAAATCATGGGCCGGCCGCATTCCGCCCCGACCCGGAACTCGGATTGGGAGGCTTTGACAAAGCGCACGTGATTTCGTCGCGTGAGATACCAATGTCGTTAAGAATGTCATCCGGTGACCGGCTCAACCCGTCCGTTATCATCCACATAGCTTTTCGCTCGGCGCGAAGGCGGAACCATCCGCGAATGTAGCCAATGGTGCCATTATGAAAACTTGTCCACATCGAAGTCATCTTAATCATCTGCTCGAACACACGGCACGGAACGGCACTGGCGGTATTCACCGCGAGAAGGACCGGTTACGTCGCATCTGACTCGTCTCAATTCCGAACTTATCGGTCTCGTCCGGCTGGGCGCACCGCGGCGGCAGCGACTGCAACCGCGCCGGCGAGGGTTGAAATGCTGATTGTTTTTCGTAACATAGTTCTGTTTCCTTTCAGCGATGATGGTTCATCAGCGATCAAGATGACATGCATAGGTTGTGCCGGCCGACAACATAAGGCCAGAACCATCATCTTCTTCTACAAACAATTGCTATGCTAAGTTTACGGTGCGTGAGGTTGCGCTCGAACACAACGAGTATATATTTCAAAGCTAATTTTCTAGCTTTAGCAAGCTATATTTTAACGGCAAGCTTGACAAATCCACCGCTAACCTCCCGGTGCTCTACCCAGGTGGTCAAGAGACGTTCGGCAAAAACGGGTTTGCGGGCCAGGGCCGCTTCGGAGCGGGCGGCGGATGCTTCGTTCCTTCTCTCACCGCTTGCGCATGGGCGTTTGTCGCTACGCTATCGGCCCGCGTCGTGCTATACTTTTTGTTTGGCTTCCTTCGACGGGAACGGAGATGTTCGACCTGTCAACCTTGACGCGGAGAAGCATTGGCGTTGCTCTTGTCGGTTGCGCGTTCCTCGCGCCGGCTGCCATGGGAGCGGTTACTGAAGATGTCGCGATGGGAATCCGCCTTGCGGAATTGCTTCGCGCGGGGCGAAGCGTTGTCTCCAACTATCAGACACTAATCAACGATCCCGCACTTGGCGACAAGCACCTCGACAGCGAGCGTTTTGCGAGCGAGGCCATCGCCGTTTACTCAAAAAACACCGGCCAGGACCCGTTTTCCGGCGAATTGACCAAACGCGACCGGCGTCTGCTTGAGGCCCAGATTGGGGCTATGCGGGAGGTGGTGGACGAGCAGCAAGATGACATCAACCGCTCTGGGATCGGGTTCAAGGGCTTCGTGCCGGCCGTTTTCGCGCGTCTGTTGAATGAGAAATTCGCCGCCAAGGTTGGCAACGAAGCTCTGGTGCGCGTGACTGCGCCCGAACAACTCGTGCGCAACCGCAAATCTCTTCCGGACGCTTGGGAAGCCAGCGTCATCGTAAGCGTCTTTTCAGATCCGAAGAGAGCAAAAGGCGAAGCCTACACGGACGTGACCGAGGTGGAGGGACGCCCGGCATTTCGAATGCTCCTGCCCGAATACTATACGGAGTCGTGTCTTTCCTGCCACGGCGAGCCGAAGGGCGAGATCGACATAACTGGATATCCCAAGGAGGGCGGAAAAGCCGGCGATCTGGGGGGCGCAATCAGCATCGTCTTGTTCAAATGAGCGTCCTGGAACAGACACCCCACGAGGTGGAAGCCATACCGGTGCCGTCGAAATCCCTGGGACGTCGCCTTGCCAGTCTGCCGATCGCGGCCCGCGTAGCTGCACTGACAGCGGCCGGCCTTATCAGTCTCATCGTATCTTCCATCCTTCTCACGCAGGCGCTTTATCGCAGTGCCGACCGCACCGCAGACACTAAGGCATTGTTCGATCTCGCGGCGACTGCGGCTGCGGCGCACGTGACCTTTGGCGAATTGCGATACTGGCTCACCGATTTGTCGGTCAGCTTGCTAATGAACTCCCAGCGGAATGCCGAGCAGGCGCGTGAGCGACTGCTGGACCAACTGGACGGCCTTTCGAAATTATCCCCCGATGCAGTGAGGGAAATCCGTGTCGAGATCGATGACTACGTCAAAAGGGCACTAGAGGCGGCGGACAGCTATACCCAGGATAACCGCATCATTGGAAACGCTCTCCTGGCCGAGGCGCGAACCCACAGCACAAATGTCGATGCCGCCCTTAACAAACTTGTCGAGCAAGTGAGCGCCGAGGCAGAAGCCGCTCGCAACGAGGCTGTAAGGCTAGCCCAGAAAACCGCGACTACCGCTGCCATTCTGGTGGTCATCGTGCTGTTGATTGGGTCGCTTCTTACAATCCTTGTCCTTCGCTCGATCATTGGCCCGTTACGGCGGCTGAACCGGGTCATCGGCGAACTGACGCAAGGACGCTACGATATTGAAATACCGATTGAGGGAGGCGACGAACTCGGCGCAATGTCGCGGACGCTTCGACTTTTTCGCGCGGGCGCGATTGAAAAGAAACGACTGGAAGACGAGGCGGAGCAGCAACGACGGACGATCGCAGCGGCGCTTGAGGCCATTTCTGACGGATTTGTCCTATTCGATCCGCAGGACAGGGTCATCCTGGCCAACAGCAAATTTTGCGAATTCTTCCCTGACCATGCGCGAGCTTCTCTTCCAGGGCAAAGCTTCCAAGAAATCTTGGAGCAACGCCTGGCAGGCGGGCAAGTCGACCTTGCGGGCGCGTCGCCAGAGGAGTGGATTGCCCAGCGGTTACACATCCACAAGGACCCGGCGGGCTTCGTCGGCGAGGATCGCTTTGGCGACAGATGGGTTCGCGTAAGCAGGCGAAAAACGCCTGACGGCGGCGCGGTCGCCGTTTACACCGACATCACGGAATTGAAACTGAGACAAGACGAACTCGAGCGCGCCAAGAGCCGTGCTGAATCGACGAATGAAGCCAAGAGCCGCTTCGTCGCATCCGTCAGCCACGAACTGCGTACGCCGCTGAACGCGATTATTGGCTACAGCGAGATGCTGATCGAAGATGCGAGCGACCAGCACATGGTGGAATTCGTTCCGGAACTGAAGAAGATCGCCGCGGCTGGTCGCCATCTCCTGGGGCTCATCAACGACATCCTCGACTTGTCGAAGATCGAGGCGAACAAGATGGAAATTTTCTTGGAAACGTTCGACGTCGCCGATTTGATGCGCGACGTCCAGGCCACAGTCGCGCCTCTGATGGCGAAAAACCGAAACGGTTTCGTACTGGACCTCGAGGACGACCTCGGGAAAATGCATTCGGACCAGACGAAGTTGCGTCAGAACCTGTTTAACCTGCTCAGCAACGCCGCCAAGTTTACCGAAGGGGGTCGAGTAACACTCGCGGTGCGTCGCGACAGGCGACCAAACGGCGATTGGCTGATATTCAAAGTGTCCGACACCGGGATCGGAATGACGTCGGAGCAGCAGGAACGGCTCTTCGACGCTTTTACGCAGGCGGACGCATCCACCACTCGCAACTATGGCGGAACGGGGCTTGGCCTCAGCATAACCCGGAGTTTTAGCCGAATGATCGGAGGCGTTGTAAAGGTCGAGAGCGAACTCGGAAAAGGCTCGACCTTCACAATGGAGATTCCAGCCGAGTTCAAAAAAGAATCTAGCGAGCAACACCCCTCCGAAGCTGTGCCGTTGCCGCCACGAGACAAGGCGGTTCTGATCATAGATGATGAACCAGCCGCCCGAACCGTCATCGCCAGCGCCTTGGCGGAGGCGGGACTGGCATCGTTCGAAGCAGCAAGCGGCGAGGAAGGAATAGCCGCTGCTCGAGCGCATCGCCCCGCGGCGATCATTCTCGACATCATCATGCCGCATCAGGACGGCTGGTCAGTGCTGCGATCTCTGAAGAACGATAGGGAGCTTTGCGAGATTCCTGTGATCCTTGCGACGATACTTGCAGATCGCGAACTCGGCCTCTCACTCGGGGCGGTTGAATACCTGACGAAGCCGATCGACACCGAGAAGCTGATTCAAACAATTGAGGCTTGCGGCGGTGGCAACCGCGATGTGCTTGTAATTGATGACGACCAAGCCTCCGCGATTTCCTTCGGCGTATCCTGATCAAGAAGGATTGGCGGGTTCACGAGGCAAGCGACGGCGTGCGCGGCCTTGGCCTGATGAAACGGTTGTTGCCGCGCCTGGTGGTGCTTGATCTGCTGATGCCCGAAATGGACGGATTTCAGACATTGAGTGAGATGCAGCAGACGCCCGAACTGCAGAACATTCCGGTGGTCGTAGTTACCTCGAAAGATCTGTCGATGAACGAGCTCGAATGGCTCCGCGATAGGGCGGTTGCCGTTGTGACCAAGGGCGCGAACAGCAGGTCTCAATTGGTCAAGGCGCTCGAACGCCAGATTTCCGCGGCCGAGTAGGCTGGCCCGGCATCTCAGTTCGTTGACCCATCGTTAGAAGGGGCCGAAGATGACGAGAATCCTTCTGGTGGAAGACAACGAAATGAATCGCGACATGCTCTCGCGGCGGTTGTCGCGGCGTGGGTTCGAAGTGCTTATTGCAGAAAACGGACAATCCGGCGTGGAACTAACCATTTCGGAAAGACCGGATCTGATCCTTATGGATATGAGCCTGCCCGTGATGGACGGATGGGAGGCGACACGGCGGATCAAGGCTGATCCGGCCACCTCCGGGATTCCTATAATCGCGCTTTCTGCACATGCTATGACCAGCGATCGGGAATTGGCGCTTGAGGCCGGCTGCGATGACTACGACAGCAAGCCGGTGGACCTGCCGAGGCTCGTCCAAAAAATCGAACAATTGCTTGCCGCAAATCCGTGAGCCGCCGAGTCGGCGGATTGGAGACATGACTGCCAAGAATGAGTTCCAACGCCACGCAATAGCCGCCCATCTGGCGCAGACGCTTGCTGGACCAGCACGGGCAATCTCGGGATTTCAGGAACTGCTGCTAGAACAGGTGCAGAACCACAGTCTGGTGCACATCACTCCAGATCTTGAGAGGGTCGGCGCCGCTGCCCGGCAATTGAACAGCCTCATCGACAGCTTGATCCATGGCAAAGCCGACTATCCGGACCATGCAGGGCGCGAGATCGAGGCGAAACTGCGCCACGATTTGCGAACACCACTCAACGCGATTATCGGCTACTCCGAAATGATCCTTGAAGAAGCCGAAGAATTGCACGAACACGCATTGGACGAAGATGTCAGGGTGATGCTCGCGGCTGCGGCCGAACTGTTGGCGCATGTCGATGCAATTGCCGGCCTATCGCGCGCCAGCGACAACGAAGGGCTGTGGACGACGGATCAGGCAGAGATCGATGCAGCAGGGCTCGAAAGGGCGCTGGGCAAGACGGAGCGCGATGCATTCTCAGGACGCAACGGTAGAATACTTGTCGTCGACGACATCGGCAGTAACCGCGATCTTCTCTCGCGCCGCTTGCTGCACGACGGTCATCAGGTAGTCACTGCCGAGTCAGGCCTGTCCGCGCTGACCCGCCTTGCGGAATATGAATTCGACCTTGTTCTGTTGGACATACTGATGCCGGACATGAACGGCATCGAGGTGCTCTCGCGATTGAAAGCTGAGCGCCGGTGGCGGCATATCCCGGTCATTATGATATCGGGGCTGAACGAAGTCGACGCCGTGGTCCGCTGCATCGAGGCGGGAGCCGACGACTACTTGCTTAAACCTTTCAATCCGGTCCTGCTGCGCGCCCGGATCAACTCCAGTCTGGAGAAGAAGCGTTGGCGCGACCGCGAGCACCAGTATCTTCAGCGGATCGAGGCGGAAAAGCGGCGGGCCGACTCGCTTCTTCATGCCGTCCTGCCCGGTCAAATCGTTGCGCGGCTGCAAGGGGGCGAGGAGATCATTGCGGATAGGTTCGAGGAAGTGACCATCCTTTTTGCCGATATTGTCGGTTTCTCGCCTATCGCAGCGAAATTGCCGGCATCCGACCTTATCAAGCGCCTCGACCGGATGTTCAGCATGTTCGACGCGCTGGCGGAGAAGCATTCCGTGGAGAAGATCAAGACTATAGGGGACGCGTATATGGCCGCTTGTGGTCTTCCGGAGCCGGTGGCCGATCACGCCGACAGGACCGTGGCGCTGGGAAAATCCATGCTGGACTCGTTGAGGCTCTTGGCGTCGGGCAGCGATAGTTTTCGTGTCCGAATCGGCGTACACACTGGACCGGTGATCGCCGGTCTGATCGGCCGACATCGGTTCGTCTATGATGTCTGGGGCGAAACCGTGAACATCGCAAGCCGACTCGAGTCCCAGGGCGTAGCCGACCGCATGCAAATCTCGGAGGCAACCAGACGCGCTCTGCACGCCTCTTGGGAGCTAGAACCGCGCTGCACTGTGGAACTGAGAGGCGTCGGCAAGATGGAGACCTATCTCGTTCGACACTGATGTCTGATTTCCTCAAAGCGACGCGTAAGCGAGTAGCTTACGGCACCGGCGTTGAGAGGCTATCACTACCATAGCATTCGCGAATCGAAGAGCAGATTAACCAGCGTCCGTGTCATCATCAGCATGACTGGGTTAGGCTCGGCGGACTTGGCTACCCCACCCGTCCCATCCATATCGAATTTAGGTCATGGGTTGCTGGCGAGCCTGGAGGCCTATGTCGAGACGGGCTTTCTGTGCTTCCGCCGCATCTCCAAGCGGAAGTTCATCCATCTGTGATGGTAGAGAATAACGCCAGAGCTATCGCGACACGGGTGCTGATCTGCCGTGGCACCATACGTCCGGAACGTGTCCGAGACGCGACCTCCATAGCGATGGCCGCGCAAGTCCGATTATGGCGCAACCAGGACCAAAAGCTTCGCGCTGCCGATGTCCGCTTTCGAGTAACAGCGAAATTGCTTCGAATGACCAAGATGGGCGCTAAGCCGACCTTCGAACGGCACGATTGAACACGCGTCCTGCTACCGTCATCTCTAAGCGCTTACCGCGTCGCCCGGCGCCATCCCTCCACGGCGGCAAAGCCGCACCTGCAGATGCCCGTTCAGCACGATCATTTCCTTGAGTGCCTTCACCGCGTCGCCCTTGTGCTGTGCAATGAATTTTTCTGCAACTACCTGAAGGGCGGCTTCCTGGCGGCTGTCCAGCGTCACGATGTGGTCCATGGCGATGCCTCCGACCGTTTCTGTCCAAATTGAACAAAACGGGAACAAAAAAGTCAAGTGTGAATTGACTCCGCGAGGAATGCCTTCCTATTTGGCAGAGGTGGGGCGGTTGCTCACAAACTGGGGAGAGCCGCGATGGGCAGACGAAAAAGCCGGTTCGACAGGCTGTCGGCGAGGCATGCCGAGGCGATCATCAGCGACGCTCTCAGCCTGCGCAGGACGGTGCTTTCGTCGCAACTGCATCTGAAGGCGCATGGCGAGCTGTTTTGGCAGCTTTGCGGGCTTGTCGAGAAATTGCATGAGGTGATGGCCAGCGTAGCGGAAAAGGAGCCCGATTTCCGGATGCCGGATCTTGGCCTGCTTCCGCTTCCCGAGGGCTATTTGACTCGGAAATGAGGCCATGGCCGGGCCGATGGACAGCGTTGGACGTGCCGCGAAGGCCAACATGCTGCTGATCGTCGAGTGCGGCCACTGCTACCATGTCGGGCGTTTTCGGGCCAACGACGTGGCCAAGGTGGTCGGCTGGAACAAGCCGCTGGAGACCATCCGATTCAGATGCAAGCGGTGCAACCGAACGGACACGACGGTGAAGACCCAGTTCGTCGACCAGGACCATCCGCCAAAAGGCTACATCTGGGTGCTGCAAAAATTCAAGCTTTAGAACAGCGAACCCTGTACCGGCGCCTGTGGCGCCTGCGGCGGAAATTTTATCTGCGTCGCCGGCTTGTCGACGATCACCAGCGCGTCGTCCGCTGCCGTGCGCTGCAGGTGCCTGGCCTGCGACCACGGCGCGCTCAGCCAGGTCTCGGTTTCCTCCTGCGTGGTCAGGATCACGGGCATCGCCTTCTCGTGGATCGGCGCGATCAGGGCGTTTGGCCTGGTGGTCAGAAAGCCGTAGAGCTCGAACTCGCCGGGGCCGTCCTTGATCTTGCGCACGCCTTGCCAGCGTGTCCACAGCCCGGCGAAGAAGAACAGCGGCCGCGCCTCGTTCAGCGCGAACCAGTAGTTTTTTTGGATACCGGTATCCGGATCCTTGTCGCCCGGCGTTGGGCTCGGTTCGGCAAAACTGGTGAGCGGCACCACGCAGCGGTTTTCGACGCCGAGATATTGCTGCCAGTGGCCATATTGCGGGTTGCGGATGTTGGTGGTGCCGTAGTCGGCCTTGCCCTTCACGCGCTCGATCGGCGTCGGCATGCCCCACAGCAGGTTGGCCAGTTCGCGCGTCCCGTCAGGCGCGTTGCGCACCACCGGGCCGGGCTGGTTGGGGTAGATGTCGATGGAGGGCTCGAGATTGCCGAGACTGTCGCTTAGGGCGCGGGTCCACTGGCGGATCGCCTCCTGGCTGGTGGTGATGTTGTAGAGGTTGCACATGTCGAGCCCCGGGGATGTTCAGGCATCATGTGGGAAAGGGCAGGTAATTTCCAGCGCTTGTCCGCTCGGCTGCTGACACGCTACCCCAGCCCACAGCGCCGCGATCACCGCCGCCATCCCGGCGATCGACCGCGGCAGAAGGATACCGCCGCGCGCAGCGCGGCGAACCGCGGGCTCCGCTTACGCAACGCACACCGCTCGCGCGCGTTCTACCCATTAGGAGGAGCATGGCGATGTGACAGCTGGTCTCATGCGCTCACAATCGGAGGCAAACCACGATGTCCAAGTTCAAAGATGCCCTTGACCGCGGCAAGGAAGCTCGCCGTGAGCACGAGGAAAAGGTCGGCAATGAGAAGGCCGAAGGGGTGGACTTCGGCGCGCAAGCAAGGGCCTGGCTAAACGACGTCGTGGTTGCGTCGCTGGAAACGGCCAGGGCTGACGTAGCAGGCGAGGTGGCCGTCGAGATGGACACCGCGCCACGCCGCCAAGCCAAAGCATCAACACCATCTATTCGGTTCAGAATCTCCAGGAAGCGGGGAACGGAAAAGGAGGTGGTCGGAAGGACGTTCACGGTCAACGTTCAGCTGAGTGGACAAGTGTCGGTCTCTTCGCCGGGGATGGTGGCGAGAGAAGTGGGAAACATCGGGGATAAGGCTGACGAGCGGTTCTCTAGCTTGCTGGCGGAACTGATCGAGGACGCAGCGAAGGGCACTTAGCCAGCAAGGTGTCGAGGAAAGGGCTGGCGATTTCCAGCGCTGTCCGCCGGTTTGCTGACACGCCGGGCCTGTCAGTAACAGCTTTTCGGATGCCGCAAACTCCCCTTCCGTTAACCTTTCGTTAACCATGGCTGGCTAGCGTTTACCTATCAGTAAGGAATCGCTGTCCGTGACCTTCGCCGCCCCCGTCGAGACCAAATCCATTCGCTTTCGCGCCCGCTCCTTCGTCGCCTTCACGCTCACCCCGGAGACGCCGCTTTCGGAGTGGCTGGAAAGTCTCGACCGCTGGATCGGCAATTCTCCCGGCTATTTTGCCGGCCGCCCGGTGGTGCTCAACCTCAACACGCTGAAGCCCGCGGTCAGCCAGATCGAAGCGCTGGTTGCCGAGCTTGGCCTGCGCGGCATCCGCATCTATGCCATCGAGCTCGACGGCAACACGGTGCTTGAGCCCAGTCTGCCGCCTGTGCTGATCGGCGCCAAGGAAGCCACAGCCGGGCTGCTCATGCAGGCCGACCAAAAGGCTGCCGGCAGGCCGGAAGAGACGGGCAGGGCGGAAGAAGGCAGGGCGGAACCGGGCAAGCGGTCAGAAGACAGGGTGCCGGAAGCGCCGGCCACGCTGATGGTCAAGACGCCGATCCGCTCGGGCCAGTCGATCTTCCACGCGCATGGCGATGTCATCGTGCTGGGCTCCGTTGCCTCCGGTTCCGAGATCGTCGCCGCCGGCTCGATCCATGTCTACGGCACGCTGCGCGGGCGGGCGTCGGCCGGTGTGCTCGGCCATTCGGCGGCGCGCATCTTCTGCCGCAAAAACGAGGCCGAACTGCTGTCGGTCGATGGCTGGTATTGCACCGCCGAGGAGATGGAGCCGGCCTTGCGCGGAAAAGCGGTGCAGGCCTTTCTGGAGAAAGACACGCTGCGCATCGCGCCGTTCAGCCAATGAAGTTACCCGAAAGTACGCAGCGGTTTTGAAATAGAAACAAAGACTTAAGCGCATCGCATAATTCAAACGCTTAACAATACCAACAACAATAAGGAGGCATAGATGGGCAAAGTTGTGGTGGTCACCTCGGGCAAGGGGGGCGTCGGCAAGACGACCTCGACGGCCGCCCTTGGCGCCGCCGTCGCGAGAACCGGCAAGAGGGTGGCGCTGGTCGACTTCGACGTGGGTTTGAGGAATCTCGACCTGATCATGGGCGCCGAGCGGCGGGTGGTGTTCGACCTGGTCAATGTCATCCAGGGAACGGCCAAGCTGTCGCAGGCGCTAATCCGCGACAAGCGGGTCGAGACGCTGTTCCTGCTGCCGGCCTCGCAGACGCGCGACAAGGATGCGCTGACCGAGGAGGGCGTCGGCGAGGTGATCGAAAAGCTGAGCTCGGTGTTCGACTACGTCTTCTGCGACAGCCCGGCCGGCATCGAGCGCGGCGCGCAGCTTGCCATGCGCTTTGCCGACGAGGCGGTCATCGTCACCAACCCGGAAGTCAGTTCGGTGCGCGATTCCGATCGCATCATCGGCCTGCTCGACGCCAGGACCGTGAAGGCCGAGCGGGGCGAGCAGATCGCCAAGCATGTGCTGGTGACGCGCTACGATGCAGCGCGCGCGGCGCGCGGCGAAATGCTCTCGATCGACGATGTGCTGGAAATCCTGTCGACGCCGCTGTTGGGCATCATTCCCGAGAGCCAGGACGTGCTCAAGGCCTCCAATCTCGGGTCGCCGGTGACACTCAGCGATCCCACCAACTCCGCCGCCCGCGCCTATATCGAGGCGGCCAAACGGCTCGAGGGCGAGGACCTGCCGGTCGTCGTGCCGTTCGAGCGCAAGGGCTTTCTCGATCGGCTTTTTGGAAGGAGGGCAGCATGAGCCTGTTAGACCTCTTCAAGCGGCGCGGCAGCGCGCCGGTGGCGCGCGAGCGGCTGCAGGTGCTGCTCGCCTATGAGCGCCGCAACCGCAGCCAGCCCGATCTCGTCTCGGTGCTGCGCGAGGAGATCATGGCCGTCATCGCCAGGCACGTGCAGATCGACCAGGATTATCTGCAGGTCTCGATGGATCGCGGCGAGACGATGTCGACGCTGGAGATCGACATTCAGATCCCCAACAAGAGCGCAAGGCCGCTGGCCATGTCGGCCTGAGCGTTGCGCCTGTAGTGGTTTTTGACGCCGGCGGGACAGCGCCCCCTCTGGGCCTACCGGCCATCTCCCCCAATGGCCGGCAGGACAGAGGGGGGTACTGTCCCGCCGACATCTTCTTATTTTATATCAACCATAGGTTGCGTTAAATATTTCCCATCCATTTGCCACTTGCGCAACCAACAAAAGGGTGAAAACGTTGGTCCGGGGTAAATGGGCAAGGGTGGTCGTCGCGGCTGTTAAAAGCTCCGGGGCGGCCTTGAAAAGCGATGAAATTTCCACAGTTCCTGGTGGCGATGACCGCCGCGGCATTCGTCGTGGCGCTCTCGATTTATTTGGCAACGGGTTCAATCTGGAAGGCGCTCGGCTGGACGGTCCTCACCTTGATCGTTCTGCAGCTTGGATATTTTTTGTCCGTCGTCCGGCTGATCTATAGGGCCGAACGAAAGACACACAGTGACCGCGACCCGCGAGTACTGGACCGTCGAGACTGCATGCGGTTTCGAGATTCAGGTCGGCCTCCACAAATATAAACATGCCTAGACCATGATGTTCATCAGATAGACAGTATGGTCTAAACCGCTTGAAAGCGGACATGTTCGGTTCTGGGAATGTGCCTTGGACGTTCCGTTACTTTAGTCAACCAGTATATATCTCCGGGTGCATATGCCCGATACTGCGCAGCGCGTCATCCGCTCCAGCTCCGTCGCTCTGCTCACTCCGCGGCCAGCTTGTCCTGCGTCCTGGTGTCGAAGTCGCTGGCGTCGTGGCGCTCGTGCAATTGCATCGCCGGCTCGCCGAAGGCGCGGTTGACCATGCGGCCGCGCTGCACCGCCGGCCGCGCGTCGATCGCGTCGGCCCAGCGCTGCACGTGCTTGTATTCCTGCACCGACAGGAACGCGCCGGCGTCGTTGTAAATGCGGCCCTTGGCCAGCCCGCCATACCAGGGCCACACGGCGATGTCGGCAATCGTGTAGGCGTCGCCGCCGAGATATTCGCTTACCGCCAGGCGCCGGTCGAGCACGTCCATCTGGCGCTTCACCTCCATGGCGAAGCGGTCGATGGCATATTCGAATTTTTCCGGTGCGTAGGCGTAGAAATGGCCGAAGCCGCCGCCGAGATAGGGCGCCGAGCCCATCTGCCAGAACAGCCACGACAGGGTTTCTGCGCGCGCCGGCTGCCCGATCGGCAGGAACTCGCCGAATTTCTCGGCCAGATGCAGCAGGATCGAGCCGGATTCGAAGACGCGGATCGGCTTTGGCCCGCTGCGGTCCATCAGCGCCGGGATCTTGGAGTTGGGATTGACCTCGACGAAGCCGCTGCCGAACTGGTCGCCGTCGTTGATCCTGATCAGCCAGGCGTCATATTCGGCGCCTTTGTGGCCGCGCGCCAACAGTTCCTCCAGCATGATCGTCACCTTCACGCCGTTTGGTGTCGCCTGCGAGTAAAGCTGCAGCGGATGCTTGCCGACCGGCAGCTGCTTGTCATGCGTCGGGCCGGCGATCGGCCGGTTGATGCTGGCGAAGGCGCCGCCATTCTCCTTGTTCCAGGTCCATACTTTCGGCGGTGTGTATTGGTTCATTTCGGAGGCCTTTGATGTGAGCGGAGAGGGTCTTGGGGAGGATCAGCTTGCATAGATACAGGTAGTGCGGGCTGACGGAAGTTCAACTTGTGTTGAACTATTGTCGATGTCGGCAGCGCAAGCCTGCGCGATTGCATCCGGCCCTTGCGCCTCGTCACATGCGCCATAGCTATAGAAGATGCCGGCCCTCTGAACGGTCGTCGTGAATATGGCCAGGATTGAGAGCATGACCATCGATACGATTTTGCGGTCCATCGTGACGGTGCGGGCTTCGATCCCGGATGATGCCTTCACCGCGAATGCGCTGGGCACCAGCCGGGAAGGCAGCGGCGTGGTCATTCGCGACAACGGCCTGGTGCTCACCATCGGCTATCTGATCACCGAGGCGGAAGAGGTCTGGCTAACCGACCACAGCGGGCGCGTGATTCCCGCGCACGCGCTCGCCTACGACCAGGAAACGGGCTTCGGCCTGGTGCAGGCGCTGGCCCCGCTCTCCCTGCCCGCAGTGGCTTTCGGCGACGCGGCCAGGGCGATGGCCGGCGACCCGGTGGTGCTCGCCGACGGCATCGGCCAGGCGGTCAGCGCGTACATCGTCACCAAGCAGGAATTCGCCGGCTATTGGGAATATCTGCTGGACGAGGCGATCTTCACCGCGCCGGCTCATCCGTCATGGGGAGGTGCGGCCCTCATCGGGCAGGACGGCAGGCTGCTCGGCATCGGTTCTCTGCGCCTGCAGATGAGCCGCGCCGGCGAGATCGCCGATATCAACATGGTGGTGCCGATCGACCTGCTGCCGCCCATCCTCGACGATCTGCTGACACGCGGCCAGGTCGCCAAGCCACCGCGCCCATGGCTCGGCGCCTTCTCCGCCGAAAGCAATGGCGAGGTCGTGGTGATGAGCGTCGCCGAAGGCAGCCCGGCCGCCGAAGCCGGCCTGCGCCAGGGCGACATCATCTCGGATGTGCGCGACGGCGAAGTCGACGGGCTCGCCGATTTCTACCGCAAGTTGTGGCAGAACCCGGCGGGCGCCGAGATCCCGTTGCGTGTTGTGCGCGACGGCCGCGAAACCTGGCTGCGCGTCAAGTCGGCCGACCGCAACAGCTTTCTCAAGAAACCGCAGCTGCAGTGAGGCTGACGCTGGGCGCCGATCCACTTCTCCCACAAGAAGGGGAGAAGGAAAGGCATCACGATGCGAAGGGCCGCCATGGGCGGCGCGAAGCACCCCCCTCTGTCCTGCCGGACATCTCCCCCTCAAGGGGGGAGATTGGCAGTTTTGCTGTCCCGCCGGCCTTGCAACGAGGTTGCTGTTGCTCCATTCGATCGGAGCTGCACAGAGACAAGGAGGAACGATGATGACCGCAAAAAGCGAGACCCGCTAATGGCGCCGGTCGAGGTCGACCCCGCCAAGGTCCGCGAATTCAGCGATGCCGAGAGCTTCCACACCTGGCTCGGCAAGCATCACGACACCGAGACAGAAATCTGGATCAAGATCCACAAGGTCGGTTCGGGACTGCCTTCGATCACGCCCAAGGAGGCCATCGACGTCGTGCTGTGCTGGGGCTGGATCGATGCCGTGCGCAAGGGGCTCGACGACAAGAGCTATTTGCAGCGCTACACACCGCGCGGCAGGAAGAGCATCTGGAGCCAGATCAACGTCGACAACGTCGCCCGGCTGATCGAGGCGGGCCGGATGACCGAGCATGGGCTCAAACAGGTCGAGGCGGCGAAGACCGACGGCCGCTGGGCGCGTGCCTATGCAAGCGGCAAGGACATGAAAATCCCCGCGGATCTGCAGGCCGCAATAGACGCCGAGCCCAAGGCCAAGGCGATGCTGGCAGGGCTCAGCGCGCAGAACCGCTTCGCGCTCGCCTTTCGCATCCACAACATGAAGACCGAGTCTGGCCGCAAGAAGAGGATCGCCGCCTTCGTCGAGATGCTGACGTGCGGTGAGACGATCTACCCGCAAGGGAAGAGGTGAGGGCTGGCGCCGTCGCGGCTGTGGCTGCCATTGCGGCAAAGTTCCCGCCTCGTGGGTGTCAGGGTGAGAGAAATTGGCCGTCCACCCCAGCCGCTGCGCAGTAACGGATTCTTCTTTGCTTTTGCCGCACAATGGCCGCGACGAGGCAGGCGAAGTCCAGAGCATGGCCGAAAAGAAAAATCGCGACGGAGAGTTCTGGGAGCTGGCGCTCGAACGCGCGCATCTTGGCGTCTGGGATTGGGATCTCAGGAGCGGCGACTGTTTCTACTCGGCGATGTGGTTGCAGATGCTCGGCTATGGCGAGGGTGAGCTTGCCGAGACAAGCGATCTCTGGTTGCAGCTGACGCATCCCGACGATCGCGAGCGAGCGGTGGCCAGCGGCGAACGCCACATTGCCGGCCTGACCGATTCGATCGAGACCGAGCTCAGGCTGAAGCACAAATCCGGTCACTGGGTATGGGTTCTCGATCGCGGCGGAGTGGTCGAACGCGACGCCGAAGGCCGGCCGGTCAGACTGATGGGCGTCCAGACCGACATCACCAAGCAGAAGCAGGCGGAAGCAGAGCTTGAACAGGTCAACGTCCGCTTTCGCCTGGCATTGGCGGCCAGCGGCACCGGCATCTGGCATCACGATATCGGTGCACGCAAAAGCTACTGGGACCAGCGCACGCGGGAGATCTACGGGCTTGTCGCCGACACCGACGAAGTGTCGCAAGACCTCTGGCACAGCTATCTGCATCCGGACGACCGGGCCGACGCCGAGCGGGCCCATTTGGCGCCGCTGCAAACCCAAAAGGTCGTCGCCGTGCAATACCGCATCATCAAGCGGGACGGCGAAATCCGACATCTCGAATCGCTGATACGGTTCGCCGACGCCCAGTCGTCGGGCCAGATCCTGGGCACGGTGCGCGACATCACCGAGGCGAAGCAACGCGAGCAGGAACTTGCCCATGCGGCCCGCCATGACGCGCTGACCGGCCTTCTGAACCGCGCCGCTTTCGACCGGCTGCTGGCCGAGCACATCGCAACGGCGCGCCGGCTCGCGGTGTTCTACGTCGATCTCGATTACTTCAAGGCACTGAACGACTTCGCCGGCCACGCCGCCGGCGACCTTGCCCTGAAGAGCGTCGCCGAGCGCATTCTGGGCTGTCTGCCGCCGTCGGTGCACGCCGCGCGCCTCGGCGGCGACGAGTTCGCGCTGCTGGTGCCTGATTGCGACGCAGCGCAAGCCGAGCGTCTCGCCGGCGCCGTACTCGCGGCGGTTCGCGATGCCGACCTCGGCTCGACGGCGGCGTCGCGCAAGCTCGCGGCCAGCATCGGCATCGCCTTTGTCGCCGATGCGAATACCGCAGTGGCCGACGCGCTCGCCTGCGCCGACGACGCCTGCTATGCGGCCAAGGCCGCCGGGCGCAATCGCTTCGCGGTGTTCTCGCCCGAGACGACATCCGGTTCCAGCGGCCTCAATGCGGCGCGGCTGGCGGCCGACACCGTCGACGCCATGGCGGACGGCAGGCTGAAACTGTTCGGCCAGGAAATCCACCAGCTCGGAAAACCCTGGCAAGAAAGCCGCCATGTCGAGGTCCTGGCGCGGCTCGCCGGGCGCAACGGGCGGCTGATCCCGCCGGGCGAGTTCATCCCGGCGGCGGAGCGGTTCGGCGTCGCCTCGCGGCTCGACCGCTGGATTATCAGGACGGCGCTGTCGCTTCATGGTCCGGCGCTGAAGTCAGGGGCGCTCACGCTCGGCTTCAACCTGTCGGCGCAGACGCTGAGCGACCCGCAGCTTTGGGATTTCGTCGACGCCATCATCGCCGAGACCGGGGCGCCGCATTCCGGCATCGGCTTCGAGATTACCGAAACCGCCGCGGTCACCAATTTCGCAGCTGCCGAGCAGTTCGTCGGCAAGGCGCGCGAGCGGCGCTGCCGCGTCAGCCTCGACGATTTCGGGGCGGGCATGAGCTCGTTCGAATATCTCCGGCGCTTTCCCGTCGACACGATCAAGATCGACGGCTCGTTCATCGAGCATATTGCCGATAGCCGCTTCGACCGCGAGATCGTCTCGGCGATATCGGGCATCGCCAGGAGCCTCGGCTGCTCCGTGGTGGCGGAGAAGATCGAAGCGCAGGATGCGCTCGACATCCTCGCGGATATGGGCATTGCCTTCGGCCAGGGATTTCTGCTGCACCGGCCGGAACCGCTGCAAGCGATCGTGGCGCGGGCGTGCGCGACCCGGGCGAGCAAGACACGGGCGAGCGCGCCGGCACCAGCCGGACGGCGAGCCTAGCCCGGATCTCTCCGGGCTGGCCGGGCGAAAAGTCCGCAAAACCGGTCCGGCGATGCGCGACTGGTCAGGACTTTCCTGGCGGGCGATAGCGGACCGACTTTGCCTTGCCAAGCGCTTGCATCGTCTCTTCGACGCTCAGGAGAACGGTGGTCTCGTACGAGCTGAGCGCTCCTCCCGCACCAATGGCAAGCATGACAGATGCCATTGAAACGTTGTCGGGCGCCTCCCAGAGGTTCCAGCCATCGTGCTCTCCGAAGCCGTACCAGAACCCGTGCAGCTTTCCGCCCACCGATTCGATGTAGGTGCGGGCTGCCTCGCGTCTATCCTCGGGGTTTTCGATCAGGCGCGCCCAGGTCTCGGGCGTATAGCTGAATCGTGAGAGATACATGGGCATGGTTCGCCTCCAGGGCCACCGATCCCCCAGCGGCTCGGCGTCGAGGGGATCGAGGGAGGGGCTGGCGCCGAGCCTGACCGGCTTGGTTGGTTCACCGGCTGACAAAATATGCGCTCAGGCTAATATAATCGCAACACCTATCCTGCAGCCGCCGCCGATGCGGATCAGGCGTTGCGGCTCGCCATATGCGCGTCGAGCTTCTTTCTCGAAGGCCCGTACCGCTTGATGATGGTCGCGGCCTCGCTCGGCGGTATGCCGTATTTTTTCGCAAACGCCGCTACGTCGTAAGGCTCCTCGCCGGCGGCCGGTTTGCGGTCCTGCTTGCTCCTGGATTTGTCGTCGGCCATGTCGTCCTCCATCATATCAGGTGGTTATAGGGTTCCTTGGTCGGTCCGACCATCCATGCCAGTTTGGAAAAGGAAGGCACGCCGATCTCGCGTGGTCGGCGCATTGCAGTAGCCTGATCGGACCAAGACCGATCGGTTGCCCGACCGGGGAGCTGCTGGTTCCCGCTCATGGGCTCGAACCACGATTCACGCCTTCAAAGGGCGCTGTCCTACCATTAGACGAAGCGGGAAAGTGACGCTGTCTAGCACTTTCTCATCCGCGCATGAAGCTGCTTCATGCCGTGATCTGCTTGAGCGTCTGACGCGCGCCGCGCGAGAGCCTCTGCCCGCCGATGGAGGACACCGGGCAGCTTTTCAAATAAACAGGGAGCATGAGACACGCCCTTTCGGCGGGGCCTTGCAGGGACGGGAGCAATCGCCGTGACCAGAACCGACCTCTCCGACGTCTACCGAGACTACATTGCCTGCCTGAACAAGCAGGACTGGCCGAAGCTGGGGCAGTTCGTTGATGATGAGGTGATCCACAACGGCCGGCGGCTCGGTCTATCAGGCTATCGCAAAATGCTGGAGAGAGACTTTGCTGAAATTCCGGACCTTTATTTCAACGTCCAGATGCTGATTTCCGATCCGCCCTACATAGCGAGCCGGCTCGGGTTCGACTGCGCGCCGAAAGAAAGCTTCCTCGGCCTCCCTGTAAATGGGAGGAGAGTTTCCTTTGCCGAGAATGTTATCTATGAATTTGGGGACAAAAAGATTGTAGAAGTATGGTCTGTCATAGACAAGGCTGCCATCGAAGCTCAGCTTTAGCGCAGGAATGCTCGGCCGTTGTTCCACGTTCCGATATGAACCACAGTATGAACAATGGCAGCTGCCTGCCCACCGCCTGTCAAGGACCCGGCCTTGACGCCTGAACGCTGCCCCAGATTACGCGGCGGAGTTTCAGATATGCGATACGACTGGCAGGGGCGCAAATTCCTGGAACGGCATTTTGGCATTGTTATCGCAATTGGCCTGGCTGCAGGGCTGTCGGCCCTGGCCGCGCTGGGCTACACGCCTTAAGCCGCGGATACCGCGCCCAAACCCCTAACGTAAGCGAAAAATAGCGGTGCGACGCGACCAGACCGGCGCAAGACCGTTGCCGGCCCGCTATCGATTCTGCTGCGCATGCCCCACGGCATTGGCGAAAGAAATGTCATCCTTGATCTCGCGCATCGCCATCGAGGTGATCGTGCGGCGCACCCCGGGCAGGCGGCTCAGCTCGACGCGCAGCATCCTGTCCAGCGCCATCATGTCGACGGTCACGATCTGCAGGAGATAGTCGGCCTCGCCTGTCGTGGCGTGGCAGCGCCGGATCAGCGGATGCGCCTGGACGGCGGCCTCGAAGGCTTCGGAGAGCTCGAAATCGATCGACACCTGGATGAAAGCTTCGATGCCGAAGCCGAGCTTGGCCGGGTCGACCCGCGTCGAGTAGCCGCGGATGATGCCGGCGTCCTCCAGCGCCTTGACCCGCTTCCAGCACGGCGTCTTGCTTAAGCCGACCTCGTCGGCGAGCACTGCGAAGGAGGTGCGCGCATCGCGTTCCAGCGCCGCGACGATCTTCCGGTCGACGGCATCCAGCATCACACGTTCTCCAAACCTTCGCGATGGACGAACATTCGTCCTCCATTTTCTGGCATTTGGATAACACAAAGGAACAATGTTCAAGTGAAAAGCGACTAAACTGCGGGCTCGGACCGAACAAACGCCCTGAGGGCCGGGCAAAGGAGCAGCTACCATGCACAAGCCGGACTATTACGCCCGTATCGAAGCGCCCGAGATGCGCGACTATGGCGTCTATCTCAGCTGCGACAAGCTACTCGCCTGCCAGAAGCCGCTGGCCGAGATGGTCAATGCCGACGAGCTGCAGTTCCAGATCGTCCACCAGGTCGAGGAGCTGTGGATGAAGCTCATCGCCTACACGCTGGTCGATGTCGTCGACTTCCTCGAGCAGCAGAATACCCATCGCATCGTCACGCTGATGGGGCGGGTGCATCGGCTGATGCGGATGATGACGGCGCAGCTCGACCTGCTCGAAACCATGTCGCCCAAGGAATACCAGGAGATTCGGCTGCAGCTCGGCAATGGCAGCGGCCAGGAATCGCCGGGCTTCAAGCTCTTGCTGCGCATGCCGCCGGACCTGTGGCGGGCGTTCAAGGCGTCCTATCTCGATGGTCGCGGGCTCTCGCTCGAGGATGTCTACGATGTCAGCTATGACCACGGCGACAGCTATGTCGTCGCCGAGGCGCTGATCGAATTCGACGAGCTGTTCCAGAAATTCCGCGCCAATCATCTTTATCTCATCCACCGCTCGATCGGGCTCGGCTCGAAATCGCTCAAGGGCCGGCCGGTCGAACTGCTGCAGGCCGGCGCCCTGCATCGCTTCTTCCCGGAGCTGTGGGACATACGCTGCGACATGACCGACCGCTGGAGCTGCCAGTATGGGACTGTGCGGGCACCGATCAGCCACCCGGAGGCGAAGGCAGGGTAAGGCCCGCGATCCCTTCTCCCCTTGTGGGAGAAGGTGGATCGGCGCGCAGCGCCGAGCCGGATGAGGGGTGTTGGACGGAATGCGGCGATGCCAAGCTGGAGCACCCCTCATCCGACCGCTTCGCGGCCACCTTCTCCCACAAGGGGAGAAGGGGAAGCGCCGCATGTCGGGTTTGCGGCTGGTGCAACGTCCTTGGGGCGAAATCGGTCGCAACCCTGGAGGACGGCATGTCATCGGAAACCACCCAATCACCGGCTCAACCGCCGTGGCAGACCGCGGCAATCCTGACTGGCCGCCTGATCTTCGCAGCCGTCTTCCTCATGGCGGTGACCTTCAAATTCATCGACATGGGCGCCACCGCGGGCTACATCGCCGCCGCCGGATTTCCGTTCCCGCTGTTTCTGGCCTGGTGCGCGGCCGTGCTCGAAGTCGTCCTCGTGCTGTGCTTCCTGACCGGCGCCTTCTTCTCGCAGGCCGCTCTTGTCGCCGGCGCCTATGTGCTGTTCCTCGCCTTTGCCTTCCACGGGCCGTCGCACTGGGCCGGAAACCAGGCCGAGTTCGGCTTTTTCGTCGATCATTTTACCTTCCTGGCCGGGCTGCTGTTTGCCGCCGTGCATGGGCCGGGCCGTATGCTGACCTGGAAGCCTGCATCGGCCAGGTGATCGTAAGCTCGGCTGGCAAGCGGCGGTCCGACCGGACGGGGGCGATCGCGACGTCACATCTGGTCGTTGTAGGGTTCCTTCATCTGGCCGACCATGCGCGCCAGTTTGGAGAAGGACGGCATGTCCGCCTCCGGCTGGCACTGGTTCGCCAGCTCCAGCAGCCGGATCGGGAAGTTGACGGCATCGCGGCTCGACGCCGACATGCCTTCGGAGCGCTCCTCGCTGGTCTCGCTGGCTTCGGCCTTGCGTAAGGCGATGTCTATCTCCTCGACCGTCAGCACGCCCTTGCGGACAAGGACCTGATTGATCGATGCGACGGCCATCAGCAGGCCCTCGAGTTGCAGATTGGCGACATTCATGGCTTTGCTCCCATTGGCAAAATTGCAAACGCGCGAACACCGGTTCCGATCCCTGCACCATAGCGCGGCGGGCGGCCGAATTTTAGGCCGGCCCGCGAGATTTCGCTTGCTTTGTGACGGCAGCAATGCTAGGAATATAGTCATGGTGCTGATTTGCGCCAACGACCCGCCCACCCACCGAGGCGGGTTTTTTTATATCAAGCCTTCTCACAAGTTCGTGCCTGTGTTGCCGATATCAATGTCGGCGGGACAGCGCCTCCCTCTGTCCTGCCATCTCTTTGCCAAAATTTGACATCTCCCCCACTTGGGGGAGATCGGATGTCACCCCGGCTTTCGTCAATCACCAGCATCGCGGTAGGCCATGGCCGAGAATCCTTTCGACGACGAACCGGCTGATGTGACCGAACCCAGGCCTTCCGGCCGACCGAAGCGGGCGAAGAAGACGCTGGCCGATGGTTTTCTGGACGCCATCCGCGCCGATTTCCGGGCGCATGGCGCCGGTGTCATCGCCGAGGTTCGTACCGAAAAGCCCGATCAGTATCTGAAGATCGTGCTGTCGGTGCTGCCCAAGGATCTGCATCTCAACATCAACAGCCTGGAAGCACTGAGCGATGACGAAATCAGGCAGCGCATCCGCGGCCTCGAAGGCGTCCTGCGGCCGTTTCTCGAAAAGTCCGGCGTCGCAAGACCGGGCCTCGCAAAACCAGGCCGCGACGGCGAAGACCGAGTATCTGAGCCTGCTCAGGGAATTGGACCGGAGGCGGCGCACTGACCAGCTTGCCGCCTACCGGCCTTACCCGCGACAGGCCGAGTTCCATGCGGCCGGTGCTGCCAACCGAGAACGCTTGTTCATGGCCGGCAACCAGCTCGGCAAGACAAGGGCCGGCGGCGCCGAATGGGCGATGCATCTCACCGGGCGTTATCCCGAGTGGTGGCAAGGCAAGTTTTTTGACACGGCCGTGCGGCTGTGGGCGGCCGGTGTCACCGCCGAGGGCACGCGCGACAACCCGCAGCGCATCTTGGTCGGCCCGCCGCAGCAGCCGGCGGCGTGGGGCACCGGCATGATCCCGGCCGACGCCATTGTCAGCACCATCATGGGGCGCGGCGCGCCGCATGGGCTGGACAGCGTCGTCGTGCGCCATGGCGGCGGCGGTGATGTGCAGGCCGATGAATCGGTGCTGTCGTTCAAGAGTTTTGAGAAGGGCCGCGAAAAGTGGCAGGGCGAAACGCTGCACGGCGTCTGGTTCGACGAGGAACCACCGCTCGACATCTATTCCGAAGGCCTGACCCGCACCAACGCGACAGGCGGCATCACCATCGTCACTTTTACGCCGCTGCTCGGCATGTCGGAAGTGGTGCTGCTGTTTCTGTCGGCGGATGAGGTAGAGGGAATGGGGTGAGGGGGCAAGTTCAGGAAGAGTGGGTCTTTTCGAGCAAAATCCGAAGACGTCCTTCCTACCTCGCGCTGCCCCTCATCTGCCTGCCGGCATCTTCTCCCCGTATAGTGACGGGGAGAAGGGGCTGGCTGCGGCCTCGGCGCTCTTTCCGCAACGTTGGCAATTGGCGAAACCGACGATGGCGGCTTCTTTCTCCCCGTTTACGGGGAGAAATGCCCGGCAGGGCAATGAGGGGCGGCGCGGCGCTAGCTCGGAAAGTCACGCCCAAACAACACCATACGGCCGGCACCTGCCAACATGATTCAAGTGCGAGGGCGAAGAAATGACCCGCCACGTCACCTTCATGACCATCGACGATGCCGAGCATTATACGCCCCAGCAGCGCGCCGCGATCATATCGGCCTATCCGGCGCATGAGCGCGAGGCGCGGGCCAGGGGCATTCCGGTGCTGGGCTCCGGCCGCATCTTTCCGGTGGCGGAGGAACTGATTGCCTGCGAGCCGTTCCGGCTGCCGCGCTACTGGCCGCGGCTCGGGGCGCTGGATTTCGGCTGGGATCACCCTTCCGCTGCTGTCGAGCTCGCCTGGGATACCGAAGCCGACGTCGTCTATGTCGCAAAAGCCTGCCGCGCCTCGCAGCAGACGCCGGCCATGCAGGCGCTGACCCTAAAACCGTGGGGCGAATGGCTGCCGTGGGCGTGGCCGCGCGACGGCCGCCGCGAGACGCTGGAAGGTGCGGGTGTGGCACTTGCCCGGCAATATGCCGCGCATGGGCTGAACATGCTTTCCAGCCATGCGCAGTTCGCCGACGGTTCGGTGTCGGTCGAGGCCGGGCTGATGGAGATGCTCGACCGCATGCAGAGCGGCCGCTTCAAGGTGTTCTCGACGCTTCTGCCCTGGTTCGAGGAGTTTCGGCTCTACCACCGCAAAGACGGCCAGGTGGTGAAGCTGCGCGACGATCTGATGGCGGCGACACGCTATGGCGTGATGATGCTGAGGGAAGCGGTGGTCGACCCGGCCGAGTTCAAGACGGCACGGCGAAAGGCAGGGCAGAGCGATCCGCTGGGGGCGTTCCGGTGAGGGGACCCCGCCGATGACCGTTCGCATTGTCAGCGCTACGCTGCGCGACCTCTCCTACATCGCCGCCAACCTGCGGCTCGAGGACCGGACGGAGATCGACTGCCAGTTCGACGAGTGGTCGCCGGCGCTGCTGACGCTGACGGCGCTGCAGGGGTTTGCCTATGTCGCCGAGCTGAACGGCAATCCGGAGGCCGGCTTTGGCGCCGCCGAGCAGCGCGGCGGGTTGTGGATCGCCTGGAGCTGGGGCACGCGCCGCATGAAGCGCTGTGTGCCTGGCATTACGGCGTTCTTTCACGCCGTGCTCGGTCCGCAGGTTGCCGCGCACGGCGCCTGGCGGGTCGAGGCGCGGGCGCTGGCCAGCAATGAATTGGCGCTGCGCTGGCTGGCCCGGCTTGGCGCCACGCAACGCTGCCGCCTGCCGGGCTACGGCAAGAACGGCGAAGATTTTTTGCTCTACGACTGGACGAGGTCGTCTGACTTTGGGTCGTCTGACTTTGGGTCGTCTGACTTTGGAGAAAGCTGAAACCATGTGCCTGTTTCAAAAGCCGCCGGCGCTGAAGCCGTTGCCACCGACACCGACCATTGCCGACAAGGATGTGCAGGCGCGCGAAGCAGCGCTCCGGGCTGAGCTCGAGCAGCGCCAGGGCACCGCCGGCACGGTCAAGACCGATCTGTCGCCGAGCGAACTCAGCGGCCGGCGCCGCGTGCTGCTGGGCGTGTGACGTGAAATTAGTGAAGCGGCGAGGGTGAAGGGCACCCCTTCTCCCCTTGTGGGAGAAGGTGGATCGGCGCTTTTGCGCCGAGACGGATGAGGGGTGCTGGAAGGAATGAGGCAGTGGATTTTTGCGGTATTGCCAAGCTGGAACACCCCTCATCCGACCGAGCTTCGCTCGGCCACCTTCTCCCACAAGGGGAGAAGGCAAGGCTCTTCAGCGCTCTCACTCCGGCTTGCGCGCGAAGGCCCAGACCATCAGCGGATATTCCTCGTCGTTGCTGAGGTCGCGCCATAGGCCGTAGGCGCGCACCGGCCCGCCGATATGGGCCTTTGCGCAGGCTTTGTTGCCCCAGCTGAACACTTCAATGTTTGCCTGGGGGAAGCCGCCCTCGACCAGGACCTGCTTGAGGCCGGCGGCGGTCCAGCGGTTGTAGTCGTGCGGCCTGGCATGCACCCTGAACAGGAACGGCGTCGCCACCATCGCCCAGCCGCCCGGCCGGGTCATGGCGTGGATATTCTGTGCCGCGGCAAACGGGCGCTGCACATGCTCCAGCACCTGGTCGGCGATGACGACGGAATATTGCCGGTCGGTGCGGTCCTTGCAGATGTCGAAATCAGGGAAATCGACGGAGGTGTAGTTCGAGCATATCGTCTTCCAGTGGCGGTTCCAGCCGGGCGAGATCTCGATCACGTCTGAGGATTTGCGGCCGTCGGCCTCAAGAAACGCGGTGAACGCCTCGATCTGCCTGATGCGCAGCCAGTTGCGGGAATCGTAGCCGATCAGCCGCTTTGCAACCTGCTTGCTTCGCCTCTTCAGGGCGCCGGGTAGGCTTTCCGTCATTATCAAACCGATCTCCTTGAGTCGCCGCCCCGCGCCCCTTGAACATCGCAAAAGCGAACAAAATTCGACCTGGCCTTGGCAATATCTGGGCTTCGAACAAGCTGATACATCAGAACAAGGAAATGCCATGGCGAGCGATTCCCGTGCCCACGATATCCTGTCGCGACAGGCGGAACTGGAGAGCGAGCGCAGCCAGTATGAGGCTGTCTGGGAGGCGGTGTCGGAATTCTGCGACCCCGACGCGCCCGATGTCTGGAGTGGGCGCCGGGGCGCGGAACCGCAGGCCGAGCGGCACGAGCGGCGCGGCGCCCGTGTCTACGCCAACACCATCAACTCGGCCGCCAACCGGCTGGCCGCCGGGCTGGAAAGCCTGATCATCCCGCAGTCGGAAAAATGGCACGGGCTGTCGACCGCCGCCGTGAACGACGAGGAGAGCGAGGAGGAGAAGGAATGGGCGGAGGCGCTTCGCGATTTCCTGTTTGCGCTGCGCTATTCGGCCAATTCGAATTTCGTGCCGGCGACGCAGGCCTGCCTGCGCAACGTCGTGCGCTATGGCCCGGCCTATCTCTACGCCGAGGAGGGCTTTGGCGGCACGCTGATCCGCTATGCCTCGATCCCGGTGGTCGAGGGCTATCTCTGCCGCAACCGCTGGGGCCAGGTCGACATTTTCCACCGCCGCTATGAGCGCACGGCACGGCAGGCGGCGCAGCTGCTCGGCTATGACAAGCTGCCGGCGCGGATCAAGATGCTGGTCGACGACCCGGCCAAATGCGAGACCAAGATCTCGCTGATCCAGTGCATCCAGCCGCGCGACGAGCGCAAGATGTACCGGCTCTCCGGCACCTACCAGTATCTCGACACGGCCTTCGCCTCCTACCACGTCGTCGAGGACGAGGAGGTCATCGTCAGGGAGAGCGGTTTCCGCTCCTTCCCGGTGTCGTGCTTCAACTGGCGCCGCCATGAGGGCGACCCCTATGGCATCTCGCCGACCATCGAGGCGCTGACCACGGTGCGCGAGGAAAATGCGGTGCGCCGCTCGGGCCTCAGGGCGCTGCAGCAGATCACCGATCCGGCGACCGCGTCGAAAGCGCGGCTCGACTATGTGCCGGTGCTCAATCCCGGCGAGAACTATCCCGGCCTGATCGACGACAATGGCCGGCCGCTTATTGCGCCGATCGCTGTGGGCCAGAACCCGACCCATGCATTCGACTACGCGGAAAGCCGGGCCGAGGAGATCCGCGACATGATGTTCGTCAACCTGTTCCAGACGCTGGTGCAGAACCCGCAGATGACGGCCACCGAAGCCTTGATCCGGCAGGAGGAGAAGGGCGCGCTGCTCGGGCCGTCCGGCTCGATCATCCAGGCCGGCTTTGCCGCCAATCTCGACCGCGAGCTCGGTATCCTCGAGGACAAGGGATTGTATGAGGAAGACAGCCGCTTCCTGCCGCCGGCGAGCCTCGCCGGCAAGGCGGTGCGGCCGACCTTCACCGGGCCGCTCGACGTGCTGCGCCGCTCGGCCGAGGCGCGCGACACCATCCAGGTGGTGACCACGGCCATGCAGATGGCGCAGTTCGACCCCGGCGTGATGGACAATATCGACGGCGACGAGGCGCTGAAGATCGTGCAGAGCGCCGGCCGCAGCCCGCAGCGCATCTTTCGCCGCCAGGACGAGGTGGCTGATATTCGCGATGCCCGAGCCAGGGCGCAACAAGCGCAGGCCGGCATGGCGGCGATCGCCGCCGCCGGCAAGGTGGCCAGGGATGCGGTGCCGGCGGCGGTCCAGGCGCGCGACAGCGGCCTGCTCGACAGTCTCAGCGGGCTGATGCCGCAGGGCGGCGAGGGCGGCGCATGAGCGGCAAACGCTTCGCCCATTCGCGCCAGGCCGGCGGCCCGGCCAGGGCGCAGGATGCGCTGACCAGGGCCTATCTCAGGGTGTTCTCGGGCCAGGACGGCGAGATGGTGCTGGCCGACCTGACGGCGGCGACCGGCTATTACCGCCGCCCGTCCTATGGCGAGTGGCTGGCCAAGACCAGGACGCCGAACGGCTTCGAGCTGCACAGCGCGCTGAGCAACGCGCGCGCCGAAGTGGTGCAGCACATCATGGGGTTTTTGACACTCGACGAAGCGCAACTGGCGGCGCTGGAGAAGGCGGCGCGGCTGGAGGGGAGGTAGGGTGATGAAACTGCCTTATGGCTAAGTCTTGCTCAAATCGACGGTGATCCGCATCGGGCTGGTTTTGACGCCTGGCGGCCAACACTTCTGGACCGATTTCGAAAGTTGCTGGGCGGCTTCCGCCGCCGCCTCCGAATGTGGATCATAAGATACAACGGTAACCGACTTGACGTTGCCGACCTTGTCCAACGTCACCTCGAAAGTGGCTTTGACGTGATTGTCTACAGCGGCCACCGGCAAGACCTGGCAATCGCCGATCCGCTCAACACTGACAGCCTGTCTGGCGTGTGCGGAAACCGAACAAACAACCAGCAGCGAAGTCATCAAAAATCGCATCGTCGCCCCCTTTGGATAGCAGACGATAGCGTCTAAACGCGCTGAGGGTAAGGATCAAAACCATCGGGTAGACCGCGCCGACGCTGAAACTGCGCCCCTCTCCCCGTTCTACGGGGAGAGGATGCCGGCAGGCAGGTGAGGGGCGGCGCCAGCATCTCAGAATTCTGCGCTGCCCCTCATCCCCCTGCCGGGACCTTCTCCCCGTATGGTGACGGGGAGAAGGGGCTATCAATAATCACCGCGGTAGTAGCGGTCGTCGCAACGGGCGGTGTAGATGCGGCCGTAGCGGTCCTGATAGCGGCAAAGCTGTTCGCCGCGCCGCTGTGGCGTCGTTGCGCTGCCGACGACCGCGCCCAGCAGGGCGCCGCTGGCTGCGCCGATAACCGTGCTCTTGGTGTCGCGGCCCAGGGCCTGACCGACCAGAGCGCCGCCAGCGCCGCCGACCAAGGCCCCCGTGGTGGCTCTTTGCTGGCCTTCGGTCTGCGCACATCCCGCCAGCGCGGCAGTCACAAGCAGGGCGGCAATGGCTTTGTACATGGTCATCGTCTGATACTCCGTTGAAGCCTATGAACTAATACACTGGCTGGTTTTGCCAAGTGTTTGCCAAGTGCGGTTGCATTGCGGCGGAACCGCGGCAACCGCTTGTCACGAAATGCGACATGGTTTCTTTCGTCTTGACGGTGCGTGCCTCCGGTTCTGAAAGATCGTACTCGAACAAGACGATAGCGCCAGGTTCTGTCGAAAAGAATCAGGCTGCGGCCACAACGATTCCGCCGCGTCCAGCCGATCCCTCAACAATCCAATAACACACCCGGCTGAACTGGCCAGTGCTCGTTTCCATTTGCAAACAACAAGAAGGAATCTTTCTCATGACAGATCTGGCAGACGCCGGGTCCGTGGTGGCGTCGCCACCGGCGGGCAACCTTGCACGGCCACCGGCCGCCGGGGACAACGGGTCCGCCCCGCCGGCTGCAGAAAGTTGGTTTGACGGTCTTTCCGAAGGCAACCGTAAAATCGCTGAAGCAAAGGGCTGGACCAAGCCTGATGGCAGCATCGACAAGGTGCTGACCTCCTATGCAGAACTGGAACGCCAGCAAGGCGAAAGCCTTCGCGTTCCGGCGGCCGACGCACCGCCAGAGGAATGGGCAAAGTTCCATGCCCGCCTTCCCGAAGACATGCGTCCGGTCGCAGCTGACAAGATCGATTTCAAGCGCCCGGAAGGGCTCCCCGAAAACCTGCCATACGACGAGAACCTGGCCAACGCCTCCAAGTCATGGATGGCCGAAGCCAAGCTTTCAGCGAAGCAGGCGCAAGTCGTTCACGACAAGTTTGCGGCATATCAGGCTGAACAGGCAACGGCTCAAATGGCCGCCATCGCCAAGTCGGTCGAGACGACGCATGACGACCTCGTGAAGGATTGGGGACCGGTAACCAGCGACGGCTTCAAGGAGAAGCTGGAGGTCGCCAACCGGGCGATGAAGAAGCTCGGCCTGGTCGATGCCTACAAGGCGAAGGGCATCCTCCTGCCTGACGGCGCCTTGACCGATCCGCAGATCGCCAAGGCATTCCACGCCATCAGCGAGGCGATGTTCAGGGAAGACACGATCGACGGCGGCGCAGCCCTGAGCGGAGGCAATCCGTTCAAGCGCAACGCCGCCGGCGAACGCAACCTGACCGAAATCTCGGCGCTCGTCAGAAGCGACCCCGTCCGCGCCCGGCGGCTGGCACGCGAGGCCGGCGAGAACCCGGATCTGTGGATGCCTACCAATCCTCTTTGAACCAAGACACCCCGCAACCTGAAGGAAAAAAGATGGCAGACGCCTATACCCGCATCGCGGACGCGATCGTTCCGTCCGTCTATGCACAATACTCGTTCGAGGAGCACGTCCAGTCGCTCGATATCTACCAGGCCGGGATCCTGTTTTCCGACCCGGCCATCGCCTCGAAGCTCTCCATGGGCGGGCGTTCCGTCGATATGCCCGGCTGGAAGGATCTCGGCAACGATCCGTCCGAGCCGGTCAACGACGATCCGGCCGACTCGATCGAGATGAAGAAGATCGGCGCGCGCCGCGAGGTCGCCGCCCGCAATGTCCGCGCCCAGGCCTGGGGCATCCCGGACCTGACCTCGATCCTGGCCGGCGACGACCCGCAGAAGCTGATCGTGCGCCGCCAGACCGACTACTGGCAGCGCGCCAACAAGCTGACGCTGCTCGGCATCCTGAAAGGGGTGGTGGCCGACAACCTCGCCAATGATGCCGGCGACCTCGTCCGCATCACCGGCGCGTCCATCGTCGACACCGACATCATCGAGGCCGCCTATTTGATGGGTGACCGCGCCGACAAGTTCAAGACGATCTGGATGCACTCCAGGCAGATGAAGGCGCTCAAACTCGCCGACCTCATCGACTATGTGCCGCCGTCCGAGCAGGGCGGGCCGCTGATCCCCTATTATATGGGGCTGCGGGCCGTCATCGACGACGACATCCCGGTGGCGGCGGGCGTCTACACGGCGTTCATGTTCAAGGACAAGGCGATCCTGTGGAACGAGCTGCCGATCAATAGCGAAGGCGGCCCGCTGGAGTTCGACCGCAAGCCGCGCCAGGGCCATGGCGGCGGCGTCACCGAAATGGTCGCCCGCCGGCATTTCGTCGCGCATGTGCCCGGCACCCGCTTCCTCGATGCGTCGACGGCGGGTGAGTTTGCGACCGATGCCGAGCTGGCGCTGGCGGCGAACTGGGACCGCACGGCGTCGAGTGTCAAGCACATGACGTTCATCGCGCTGAGGACGACCGAGGCCTGAGAGACCGTTTGGAAACTCTACTCTGGCGGCCATCTGATGGCGTTTTCTGCGCTTCCGGTGCTCACGGACCAGCGCATGACCCCGGAAACCGATTTCGGTTTCCGGAAAGGATCATGCGCAAATGTAGAGTGTTAGAGCGTCCTTTGCGCGTCCAATTGGACGCGCGGCGCTCTAATGTCCGCTGCGTGCCGGTTCTCGAAACCACCACCATATGACTCGCCAGAGCGAATTTCGAAACGGTCTCTACGCCGAGGTGACATGTGAGCCTCTGGCTGCATTGTTGTTGTTGCACATTGATCAATCGCCGCCACCAAACGGTTACACAAGCGGGCGATGCTGCCTTGTCTTTGCAATGGAGGGTAACCATGAATATGACCTACAAGGCAGTTCAGGATGTGCTTCGAAAAGCCGGCATTGTCATAAGCAAAAAGGGCGAGCTTCACCGCATCAACTTCTTCAGCGGCCTGGAAAACACCGCCTACTACACGACAAGCCTCGAGAATGCGCTTGAGCGCGGTTTGGCAATGGCGAGAGGCGCCGAAAAATTGCCAGCAAGCGCCTTTGCCAAGTCGCGCGGGCGGCCGGCGAGCGCACACTTCGGCTGACGCTGCAGGATGTCATCGCCGCGTTGCGCGGCGATGTTGGGAACGCCCACCAGTTTTCCAGCGGTCGCGTCCGTCGCGCCCCCTCTGTCCTGCCGGACATCTCCCCCACTTGGGGGGAGATCGGCAGCTTCACCGACAACGCCCTTTCTTCAACGTTGGCGATTGGCGAAAGCCAACGCGACATCCAATTTCCCCCTCGTGGGGAGATCGGCAGCTTCACCGACAACGCCCTTTCTTCAACATTGGCGATTGGCGAAAGCCAACGCGACATCCAATCTCCCCCGGGAGATGCCCGGCAGGGCAGAGGGGGCGCGACGGATCGCGACCTTCCTCACAATCCCACCGCACTCATGTCCTGCTTTTCCCGATCCACACAGACGGAGGCCTAAAACCATGGCCATCACCCCGCTCGACATCGCCAACATGGCGCTTGGCGTCCTCGACGAGGCGCCGGTCGACAGCCTTGATCAGGATGTCAAACCGGCCCGCCTGCTCAACCTGCATTTCGACCTGACCCGCGAGGCGGAGCTGATGAAACATGCCTGGGTGTTCGCAATCCTGGCGGCCGCCGTCGCCGGGTCCGATACCGGCAGTGGCGCGGGCACGCTGAACTTTGCCTATGAATTGCCCGTGGACTGCCTGCGGCCTTTGCCGCTGACCCACAATGGCGAGCCGGATGGCGTGCCGATCGCGTGGCGCCAGGAAGCCGGCTTGATCTATTCCGACCAATCGAGCCCGCTGATCATCCGCTATATCGCCAACCTCACCGATCCGAACGACTGGGACGCGACGTTCACCGAAGTGCTGGTTGCAGCGCTTGCCGTCAAGATCGCGCATCCGCTGACCCACAAGGCGGGCATGATCGACATCGCCCGCGGTGCCTATAGCGCGGCGCTGGACGCGGCGCTCCACGCCAACGCCATCCAGCGTGGCGGCAGGTTTTCAACGTCGTCCTGGGCGGTCCAGCGCGGCGACAACCGGTTCCGGCGCGCCTGATGACGATGCTCTATCCCATCCAGGACACCTTCGTCCGCGGCGAAATCTCACCGCGATTGCACGCTCGCGCCTCGCTCGACCTATACAGGGCCGCGCTCTCCCGCTGCGAAAACTTTTTGACGCTTCCCCATGGTGGCATCCGGAAGCGCGGCGGCACCTATTTCTGCGCCGAGGTGAGGGATTCTTCCAAAGCGACGCGGCTGATCCCGTTCATCTTCTCGGCGGACCAGGCCTATGCGCTCGAATTCGGCGATCTCTACATCCGCGTCCATGCCTATGGCGCCCGCGTCGGGGTGGTTGAAGTGGTGACGCCATACCTGGAGGCTGACCTGTTCGACCTGCAATTCGTCCAGTCCGCCGACCAGATGTGGATCACCCACAAAAACCACCTGCCGCAGGTTCTCACCCGCACGGCGCACACCGCATGGACGCTGGCCGAGTTCGTCTTTCTCGACGGCCCCTATGACGACATCAACACAAGCGCCACCACGCTGACGCCGGCCGAGACAGGCGCCGTTCATCCGGCGATGACCAGCAATACGCTGCCAACCGGCACCGCTGCATCCAGCGCCGGCACCGCATATCTCGCGTTCGACCGTGACAACAAGACAGTCATAACGTTCGGTACGACCACCGGCGACGTGTCCTATGATTTTGCAGGCACCGCGACAAAGGTGTGCGACGGTTACTGGATACAGACTAGGGCGAACGGCGGCTCCAGAGCACCGGTGTCATGGGATTTCCAGGGCTTCGATGGCACCAACTGGATCTCGCTTGACAGCCGGACGGCGGAAACCGGCTGGTCGCGCGGCGAGGTGCGGTTTTATGAGTTCCAGAACGAGACCGCCTATCAGTCCTATCGGATAGTGCTCAACGGATCCGAAGGCGACGACAACATGGACATAGCCGAGATGGGCTGGCACGAGGACGGCGACACGATGACGCCATTCGATCTCACGGCATCCTCGATCGTCGGCATCAATGACGGCACCGGCTTCCAGACCAGCGATGTCGGCCGGACCATTCGCTTGCTCGGCTCGGATGCCGTCTGGCGCTGGGCGCGCATCACCAGCCGCAGCAGCGCGACCGTGGTCAAGGTCAGGCTGTATGGGCATGCGCTGCCCAATCTCAGCCCGATCGCCCGCTGGCGCCTCGGCACCTTCGTTCCCGGCAAATATGTCCAGAGCGGTTCGCTGTACGAGGAGCGCCTGGCCTTCAGCCGAAAATTTTCCGTCTATGCCTCGGCAACCGGCGATTTCGAGAATTTCGCCACCGGCGAAAAGGACGACGACGCGCTTGAATTCGTCCAGGCCGGCGGCGGCCAGGCCAACGATATCACCTGGATTGCGGAATCCGACGGGGCGCTGATCATTGGCACCCTTGGCGGCATCCGGGCGCTGTCGGGCTCGGGCATCGACGAAGCGCTGACGCCGTCATCGTTCAAGAACCGCCGCTCCCGCACCTTTGGCTGCGCGCCGCTGCGCCCTGTCGACGCCGGGCAATCGTTCCTGTTCGTCACCAGGTCGCGCAAATCGATTGCAGAACTGACCCAGAGCGCGACCGGCAAATTCACCTCGGAGGATGTCGGGCAGGTTTCCGAGCATATCCCGAAGCAGGGTGTCGTCGAACTGGCATTCCAGACCGATCCCGACCCGCTGCTGTGGTTCCCGCTCGATAATGGCGAGTTGGGGGGATACACGCACCAGCCTTCGCAGGAAGTCCGCGGCATGCACCGGCATCGCATCGCCGGGTATTTCTCCGGTTCCGCGTTCTCAGATTCAGCATGGGGAATGGTCGAGAGCGCCGTGGTGACGCCGGGGCAGGACGGCAATGACGATCTGTGGCTGATCGTCAAGCGCACCATCGGCGGGGCAACCAGGCGTACTATCGAAATCAAGTCGGCGCCGTTCGAATATGGCGAGATTGCCGACGCATTTGAGGTCGATAGCGGTCTGACCTACAGCGGTGTGGCTACAGGAACGGTCACAGGGCTCGATCATCTCAACGGCGAGACGGTCGATGCCCTGGCGGATGGCGTGGTCTACAAGGGCCTTGTCGTGGCTACTGGGGCGGTTTCCTTGCCTGGTGGTGCGACGGCCGCCAAATGGCAGGTGGGCCTGCCGTATGAGGCGGGCGCCGACACGCTGGAACTCGATGTCGGCGGCAGGGATGGCTCGATCGTTGGGCGGCGCAAGAAAGTCGCCAAGGTCATTCTGTCGCTGTTCGAGACGGATACGACCGGGCTGGAGATTACTTCCATGCAGCGTGGGCGGTGGGAGCCGGTTCGTATTCCCTCTGTCGTGACCCCTGACAGTTCGGCCAACCTGTTCACCGGGAACGTGGAAGTGCCGATCGACGATAGTTGGGAAGGGCAGGGGCGGGTGAGAATCCGCCATACCAACCCGACACCGTGCACCATCCGCGCGATCACGCCGGTGTTCGACAGTGAGGCGTAGTTCAAACTGCCGATCTCCCCCTCAAGGGGGGAGATTGCGCGCTCAGCCCTTCCATCACTCCCTTAAAAGGACCCCGCTTCGATGACCCCATCCCCGCATGCCGAAGCTCTCGGCAGGGCGCGGACGGCTGCCGATTTTGCTGCCGTCATCGCCTTGCTCGACAGCGACCTCAAAACTGCTGCCGCCCGCAAACAGGAACTGGAAAAGGCCAAGGGTCGTGCGATGTTCGGCCGTGGCGACCTGGCGGCGGCGCGCATTGCGCTCTCCGAGGCCAACGCCGTCGTTGCGCTGCTGGAAAAAACCCGTGAGGCGGCGAACGAGCGCCATGCCGCCGCGCAAAGCGAAGACTGCGTCGACATCGCAGCACTTGCCGACGAGATCAGGGCAAACGCCGCTTCCCTCGACGAGCGCTGGCGCATGGCCCACTGGCTGGTCGAGCAGCTGCGCCAGCAATTGTTCGACGCCGATGCCTTGCGCGGTGCCGTCGCCACCGTGAACAGCCAGCTCGACGCCGCCGGCGTCGCCAACCTGAAAATCAACCCGACCGCCGTCCGGCGCGCCGCCGTGACCGGGCCGCGAGCGACAGCTCCGGCTCGTCTCAGCGCGGCAGCGATCCAGGCCGACAGACTGCTTTTGTCGCTGCTCAGCCCCGGCGGCGCGCTCGACCCGCGACCGCCGCTTGGCGCGCCGGTCGGAGGCATCGCGGGTCGATATTCGCTGCGTGGCCGAGGCCGCGGCTGACCATGTGCACGCTTGCCCTTATCGGCACGGCTCTCTCGGTCGGCGGCGCGCTGGTCGAAGGCCAGCAGTCGCGGCAGATGGCCGACTATCAGGCCAGAGCCTATGAGCAGCAGGCGCAGGCCGACGCGCAAGCCGCCGCCTTCGAGCAGGCCCAGGAACGCCACAAGCAGGATCTGTTGCTGTCGCAGGCGCGCGCCCGGGCCGGCGCCTCGGGGGTCGCCCTGTCAGGCTCACCGAGCGAGGTGCTCGCCGCCAATGCAAGGCAGGGCCAGCTCGACATCAAGGCGATCCAGTACGGCTCGCAGCTGCGCCAGAACAATTTGACCACGCAGGCCGCCATCTCGCGCTTTTCCGGCAGGCAGGCGGCGGCTGCCTCGATCTTCAGGGCCGGCGGCAATCTCGTGTCCGGCCTTTCCGGGCTGTACGACCCGAAGAAAGCGGTGACGTTCGGCAACAGCGCCTTTCCGCCGGCGCCGGGCGGAGGGCTCTACTGATGGCGACCATCCCCCTCCAGCTCGCCCAGCGCCGGCTCGACAGCGGCAGCGTGGTTTCCTATCCCGACAACTCGCCGGTCGGCGCCGCGATGCAGGGCTTTGGCGACGAGCTCGCGGCCGTCGCCGAGCGTTTCCGCCAGCAGAAGCAGCAGCAGGACGCGTTCGACGCCGAGGTCATCGGCCGCGAGCTGAACGGACAGATCGCCCAGGCCGAGAAAGAAGCGATCCAGAATGCGCCGGCCGACGGCCGCGGCCTGCACGACGCCATGTATGGCCAGGCACGCAACGGTGTCGTCAAGCCCGGCCTGTTCGACAAGATCTTCGACAGCACCGTGCCAAAAATGCCGGAAAGCGAACGCGCCAGCTTCATCAGGCAAAAAGAGGCGATGAGATTGGCCGGGTCGGCGCGCATGGCCGCACAGCAGTATGCGCGCCGCCAGGACTATGAGCAGGCCGAATGGTCCAAGGCGCAGGCTGCGGAACTCGATGCCATCGCGCAGAGCGACCCGGACGACAGCGCGACGTTCGAGGCGATCAGGCGGAGCGGGTTCGACTTCATCGCCAAGATGGGCAGCCCGGTGGCCCGGCAGCTGGCCGAAACCGGCTGGCGCAGCAACACGGCAAAGGCGCTCGCCCAGGCGATGCTCGCCAAGGACCCGAGGCGCGCTGCCGAAATGCTGGGTACTGCGCCGGCCGCGCAGGCCGGTGACGGTGAAACCACAGGCGCTGATGGCACTGATCTGTCGGCGGAAAACCCGAATGGGCCCGCTTCGGGCGACGACCGCCTTGCTGATCTGACGCCCGACGACAGGGTTGCGCTCGCCCGGCTGGCCGGCGTCTCGATGACGCAAAACTGATGTCGGCACCGGCGACCTGGCCAGGTTCTTCTCGTCACCTGGGCTGTTGCATCTTTAATGGCTTCTTCATGTTAGTGGGCTTTTTTATGGGAAAACCCAAAGCCCCTCGCAGGCATGGGGTCGTTTTCAGCGATAAGAGCGACGGCGGCCTTTCTTACAACACAGACTTGTGGTTCTGGATTTGAAATTCCCATGCGCTGATGCGATCATTGGCAAATCCACCTCGCCCATGCAGGCTTCTCAGATGAAGGACTGACCCTACCTTGTTGCGCCTAGATTCTTTTCCGATGCTGGCAAGGATCGTTTTTCCGATCACGTTGGCCGGCGTTCTCCTGCTCACGCTTCTGCCGGCGCGGTTCTTGCCCGAACTCGGCACGGCCGTCACGCTTTACGACGACAAGCTGCAGCACGCCATCGCCTTCGCGGTGCTGGCGGCCCTGGGAAGCCTCGGCTGGCCGGAACACAGGACAAGGCTGATTGTCCTCCTCGCCTTTACCGGCGCGGCGATCGAGGTGCTTCAGGGCGCGCAACTCATCGGGCGCGATCTGGATGGGTTCGACTGGGTTGCCGACTGCGCCGGCATGGCGTTGGGACTGACAATCGCCGGGACAAGCAGGCGCGTTGGCAAGCGCGTCGGCGGATTGCCGTAGGTCGTCATCCCAAGGCGATCCATGCCGCGACATCAACCGAGCTGCGGCGGTTCAGGATAAAAGCGCTCCGTAGCGATCCTTCGCGCCCCCCTCTGTCCTGCCGGACATCTCCCCCACTTGGGGGGAGATCGGCCTCCATCACTGATTTCGCCAACCACCAACGTTGAAAAAAGGACGCTGTCCGCGAAGCTGCCAATCTCCCGCGTTGTGGGGGCGCTGTCCATCGGCGATCAAAAGAGGGCTTACGGCCAATCGCAGACGTTGGAGAAAGACCGCGCGTCCCGCGCCCGCTGAAATCACTTTCAAGCCTCGCTTCGCGGGGCTTTTTTTATGGAGCAAGCCTGATGGCCCGACCCGCAACTGCCGCCGTTCGACTTCTGACCGGCGAACGCGAACCCGTGCGCGTGGCGACCACGGCCAGCATCCTGCTCCATCGCCTGCAGACCATCGACGGCGTGCCGGCTGAGGTCGGCGACCGCGTGCTGGTCAAGGACCAGGCCGACCCGACGCAGAACGGCATCTACACGGTGAGCGAAGGCGAATGGTTCCGCGCCGCCGACGCGCGCACCGCCCGCACCTTGCAAAAGGGAACGACGGTCCACACCCAGATCGGGTCGGTCAATGCCGGCCGGGTATTTGAATTCAGCGCCGACGAGCCGGTGGTGGGCAGCGACGCCATCACCATTGCCCCGTTCGTGCCGCCCGATATTTCGCAGGTGGTCGGTGCGGTGGTGACGCTGCGCGATGAAACGCAGGTGCTGAAGCATGCCAGCGCGGCCAGCGCCGGCCAGGCCGCCGCCAGCGCGTCCACCTCTGCTGCCAATGCCGCACAGACCGCCGCCGATGTCGCTTCCACGGCGGCCAACCTGGCCGGCGCCCAGGCGGCACGCGACGCGTCGCTGTATGGCAAGGGCATCTTCCCGACGACGGCCGCCGCGTTCGGCTTCGGCGTGGCTGGCTTCAGTGCCCTGGTCGGCGGCGCCGGCGGCACGGACGGCACGTTCGATCTGGCGTTTACCGGCGGCGCCGGTTCTGGCGCCGCAGGACGCTTCGTTGTCGCTGGCGGTGCTGTGACGATGATCCTGATCACGGCACCCGGCTCCTACGCGGCGGCGCCGGCTTTCAGCTTTGCGGCCTCTGCGGGATTGGCGGGCGCAAGTGCGGCGGCGGTTTTGGGCCGGAATGTTGAAGTTGGTGAGTACTTTTGGACCGAGGTCAGCGACGGCATCATGGGAATGTACACCGTGGCGGCTGGGCCTGTTGCCGTCGACACCGGTGTTCGCGCGTCGGCAGCGGAAGTTGTCGGCTTGATCGGGTCGCGGACGGTTGGGCCGGTCCTGATCACGGGCTCCGTCGGCGGCACGGCTGTTACCAATACCAGCGCCTATTATTGGCCGGGCTCTCTGTCGGCTGTCGATGAGTATCTGTCGAGCCTTGAACTTGGCTTCGGCGCTGGAGCAGGAACAATCCATATCGTAATTGCCCACGCCGAGGGCGATGGCACTTTAACTCTCGTCTCTGAACAAACGATCCCTGTCGTTGCCGGCCCGTCTTCCGTCAACTCGGGTCTTTCGATCCTGAAGCCAGCCGGCAGTGTCATGGGCCTGCAACGGACAGGAGCCGGCACGTGGTATTACACGGCGGGGGCCATTCCGAACGGCGAAAGCAAGTGGCTCACGGCGACGGTTCCTGCGTCACACACAGCCAAGACCGTTGACTTTGTCAATGGTCCGCAATGGAAAGCCACTTTCACGGGCGAAGTCGGCACAAAGGCGCGTGCAGCCTACGACACCGCAAACGATCTGGTCGACATCGTCGGCACTGAGCAGGTGGTCGGCTGGCCGAACCTGGTCAACACCGGCACGAATACCCCGGCGAACTACAGCGTCGTCATGCAAACGCCAGCGCCGGCCGATGGATACATCACCGAAATCGATGTCGGTGCCAGCGGGGCCGGCACGGCCAACATTCACGTCGTCCAGTACAATGGCGATCTAACCGTGAACGTGATCAGCACGCATCAGATCACGTTGGCCAATGGTGTGAGCGAAATCCCCCTCAGCATACCGATTGCAGCGGGGCAGTATCCGGCAATCAGCGGCGGCGGCTACAAGTTTCAGAACAGCGTCAACCCGCAAGGCATCCCCGCATGGATCAGGTCTGGCGTGCTGTCGAACGGCGCTATTGTGGCATCATCGACCCTGCACCGCTATGAAGTTGCGTTCACGATCAAAACTGGCCTCATCGCCGACGCTGCGCGGGCTCTGACAGGCGGCACACAGAACACCGGCATGAACCTGCTGGCGGACGCCGACCCGAATGGCGTCGTTGACGCGACCGCAATCTTTGCCTCGGCCGCTGCTGCCCATCCAAACCCGTATGTGCCGCCCGGCAGCTTCGCGTTGACGGCTATGCCTAAGTCGGGTGACGGTTTTTGGGGACCAGGAAAGCCGTTCGTCGGCGGCCGGAGGTTCTTCGTTCCGGCCCGCCCGTCGCTGTTCAATCTCTATGATGGCTTCCGGGCCAAGATGGCAGAGCATATCGCCAACAACGATGTGCTCTGCTTGATCGCCGATAGCATCGGTCTTTGGGCGTTGGCCAGCAATGGCCCGGCGCATTGGTTTAATCGAGTTACCCAATTTGCCAATCTCGGCATTGCCGATGACGAGCCGGGCATGACGGCGCTGCGGCCAAGCTCCACCTACACGCCGGCCTTCTATGGCGTTGCGACCAGCGGAACCGTCTCGACGGGAACGCGCGGGCCACTTGGCGAAAGCATCATCCTTGCGGATGGCGCGTCCCTGGCGTTCACTGGAGCTTATGAACAGGTCGATGTCCACTACACCCGGGACGCCGGTCAAGGTTCGCTTGCCTTCGCTTTCGACGGTGGCGGGGCGTACAAGACCGTCAATGCTGCCGGCGCTCTGGCGCTCGATCAATATTCCGGCCCGTCGATGACGGGGCAGGCTGCCAGCGGCAATTACACACTGACGGCGGTAGGCGGCCCCGTCGAAATTACCGGGCTTATCCGTCTTGGAGTTAAGGCGCCGGGATCGCGCCCTCGACTGCGCTCACTGCGCGCCGCGCATGGGAGCTATACTTTCGCGTCGTTTAATACGGCGCGTCTTACCTCGGCAATCGTTCAAGCGAGCTATGCTGGCGGCAAGATCGTTCCGATTCTCGCACTTGGCATCAACGACAGTTTTGGTACCGCGCCGGCTACGATTTCAACGAACATCACTGCGGTGCTTAATACGCTGGAGGCAGCTGCCGCACCTCGCATCCTTGCGATGCCGCCGACGCGCCCGTCTTCGGCCTGGGATGGTAGCTACACTGGAGGGCGGACTTACGACGCGGCGCTTGGCCCTATCCGCCAGACATACCGGTCACGAAACGTGCTGACGATCCCGATTGATGGTTTCGATTATATCGACGCTGGAGCCTATCAAGAGGGGCTTCACTTCAACGACGTCGGCCATGACAGCAACGCCTTGCGCTTCATCGAATATATCGCGGAGAGGGGATAGGCAAATGGCACAGGCAATTCAGCACAAGGGTGAGACGGTAGCCAAACTCCGGGAAGGCGAGGAGTGGGTCGTTGTCGGCACCAAGATCGAGCGGCATGGGCTACCTCACGTCGACACTGTACATGTCGGACGAGCTGCATCCGAATGCAGCCGGCAACCTGCCACCTATGACGCCGAATGCCTGCGTCAAATGGTGCGTCGGGGTCTCTTCGATGCCTAGACTGAAATGGTAGCGTGTGGCAGATGTTCGCAAATGCGTATCTTCTCCACCATTCTCGCTGTTCGCCGCCGCTTTTCGTCTTGGATCGCCACAGGCGCCGCAAGGGAGAATGCCGTCATCGGGCAGCGCACGAAGTTCGGTGCCGGGGCGGAGATCTTCAACATTCATGGCGACAGGTCCCGGGTCTCAATCGGCGCGGACAGCCATCTGGACGGACATCTGCAGGTCTTTGCCCATGAGGGTCGGATCAATATCGATGACTGGTTCTACCTTGGTCCAGGCTCGACGATTTGGTCATCGGATCCGGTGGGGATCAAGATCGGCAAACATGTCCACGTCTCGTGGGGGGTGGCGATCCACGATACCAACTCGCATCCCATGGACCCGCAGAAGCGTTTTGCGCAGATGCAGGCCATCTTTCGCGAAGGCCACCCGCGCGTCGACCCAGGCATCCGCTCAGCACCGATCACAATCGGAGATGATGTCTGGATCGGCAACAGTGCCATGATAATGAAGGGTGTCACGATCGGCGACCGGGCGATAATTTCAGCCGGCTCAATCGTACGGTCGGACGTTCCGGCCGACGCTTTGGTGCGGCCGGACCGCGACCTGGTGAAATGAAATGATGCCTTCGCTCATCAATGAGCGTCGTCCCATCCTAGAGCGCCAACCATTCGCTTGCGCCAAGGCGCGGGCGAATGGCAACGGCTAATGGCGGCTGTCTTGCGGCTTGTTGTGAGGCTGGCTGTTCGACCACCAGACAAAATACAGCGAACCCACCTTCATGACCGGCACGCGGCGCTCGCGTTCGCGCCCCCGCAATTCGCGATAGACTTTTACCTTCAAGGTGCCGCCCGGCAGTTTGATGCGCACGGCCATCGGTTCAACTCCGCTGTGCAATTCAATGATGATGTGCGATGCAGCAATTAGAGAACTTCCCCAGCCGAAGAGTCAACCGCCGATGCGCGCGTTTGTTGGCTTGACCGGAAGGGTTCAAGCGCAGCCGCCCGAGGACGGCTTTTTTCGGGCCGTCAAGGCGCTGCCCGAGATCGGTTTGGATCGTCGTCGGGCTGGTCGTTCAACGGACGCGGCCGGCAGCTGAAATACAGCGAGCCCAGCTTCAGAACCGGGATGCGGCGGGCGCGCTCACGCTCGCGCAACTCCCGATACACCTTCATCTTCAAGGTGCCGCCCGGCAACCTGATACGCACTGCCATTGCTCCCAACCCCCGTTGTGCAATGCAGCGACTTAGAGAGCTTCCGTGGCGGAAGAGTCAAGGGCTGATCGTTGATTATTTCCGCGGCTGTTTTCCGGGACCGGCTTGAGCGGGTGAATGGTGAATGGTGAATGGTGAATGGTGAATGGTAGTAGTGAGTAGTGAGTAGTGAGTAGTGAGTAGTGAGTAGTGAGTGGTGAGTGGTGAGTGGTGAGTGGTGAGTGGTGAGTCGTGAGTGGTGAGTAGTGAGTAGTGAGTGGTGAGTGGTGAGTGGTGAGTAGAGTGAGAGCACCTTCTTCACTATTCACTATTCACCCACTCCCTTTGGCGGGCGTCCGGACGGACGATCCGAAATGCTGCTCGGCCACCAGACGATGAAATAGTCTCCAAGCCGCCAGACCGGGACTTGGCGCTTCTGCTCGCGGCGACGCAGCTCGTCCTTTTTCTTGATCTTCAGTGTCCCGCCCGGAAGCCTGATCCTGATTGTCACGCGCCCTCCGCACCTGTTCCCATGGGGTATGAACGGTTCATGCGAGCAGTTTATTCCGGCTAAGCGGTTTCCATCCCGATGGCAATACGGATCGAGCTGTTCTCAACTGGTCAATGCCGTCAGTTGAAGAAATTCGCCATGCCCTGGAAGGCCAGGAACGCATAGACGATCGGCCCGGCTATCAGCCCGCAATAGAGGCACAGGATCACCGCCAGCGCGACAAGCAGAGGCTTGTCGCGGCCGACCGCGCAGAGCTCGGCCTTCACCGTCCAGCGCGCCGTTCCTTCGTCTTGCGACATCGGCAAATCCCCACAGTTTGGGGCCATTTCACACAATCGCCTGCAAACATCAACCGGGCGCCTGCAAACATCAACCGGGCGCCTGCAAACATCAAGCTGGCGCCTGCAAACATCAACCTGGGAAAGGACCAAGACCATGGACATGACGTTCAAGGGCGCCGCCAGGCGCCTCGACGATCTCGATCTGCCAAGACTCGGCGCCAGCATCGGCGTCGGCGAGGACGAGATCCACGCCTTTCTCGATGTCGAAACCAGCGGGCATGGCTTCGACGCCCAGGGCCGGCCGGTGATCCTGTTCGAGCCGCATGTGTTTTACCGCAATCTCGCGGGCGCGGCTCGGGCAAAGGCGGTAGCGGCCGGCCTTGCCTATGCCAAATGGGGCGAAAAGCCTTATCCCCGCGACAGCTATCCGCGCCTGAAAGCCGCCTGCGCCATCGACGAGACGGCGGCGCTCAGATCGGCGTCATGGGGGCTCGGCCAGGTTCTCGGCGAGAATTTCAGGGCGGCCGGCTTCCTCACCGTGCAGTTGATGGTCGAAGCCATGATGGCGGACGAGGCGCTGCAGCTGGCGGCGGCGGTCAATTTCATCGCCGCCAACCGGCTCGACGGCAAATTGCGCAAGCATGACTGGGCCGGCTTCGCCAGGGGCTACAACGGCGCATCCTATGCGAAGAACGCCTACGATATCAGGCTTGCCGAGGCATTCCGCAAATGGTCCGGGATCAGGGACACGCCGCCCCCTCCGGCGCCGGTTCCGATCCCGCAGCCGCCGCAACCGAAGGGTTTCACGCCCGCCAAGGCAGAGCCGGGCAAAGCCGGAGTGCGGCGCGGACCGTTGTCCGGACCGTTTTCCGGATCGTTGTCCGGATTATGGGCCGCAGTGCTGGCTCCATTGGTCGCCGCAATCCTCTCCCTGTTTCGAAAGGTAAAGCCATGACCTGGTTCAATACCAACGCCGCGCACAATCTGATCAATGTGCTGATCCTGCTGCTCACCGGCCTGGTGGGCTTCGACTGGACGCTGTTCGGCATCGACGCCGCCCTGGCGCTAAAAATCACCGGGGTGCTGGCCCTGCTCAAGATCCTGATCAATGTCGTGCGCGACGGCGTCGCCGGACTCGTCAGAAACCAGCCTGCCGTGGAGGGCCATTGAGATGTGGGTGCTTTCCATGCTGGGCGCGCTCGCCGGCAACACGACGATCTTGGCGATTTTCGCCGCGCTTGTCGGCGGCATCGGCCTGTTTGTCGCCGGCGGTCGGGCCAACAAGGATGCGGCCAGGCGAGCGGCAGAAAAACTCGTTGCCGTCGAGGAGCGCCTTGAAATGGACCGCGAGGCGACCGATGCCGAACGCGCGGCGCGCGACCTGCCGGACGAAGCCGCACGGCGGGAGGCGATGCGATGGTCAAAGCGCTGATGCTGCTGCCCAAGAGCCTGCTGTTTGGGTGCCTGTTGCCCAAGCGCCTGCTGTTTGGCGGCCTGCTGCTCGCCGGGTGCGCAACGCCGGTTTCGCCGGCGCGCCAGGTCTGGTGCGACCACAACCAGCCGCGTCGTGCGTCCGCCGCCGTCGTCGCCGCCATGACGCGGCCCGAGCTCGACGAAATCAATGCCTACAACGGCAAGGGCGCCAGATGGTGCGGGTGGAAGCCATGATACAGGAACTTCTCGACGCGCTCGGCATCAAGGCGCCGGTGGTGGTCGCCGGCCTTTCCGGCGGGATTTTGCGAGCCCTGTCGCGCCACCGCTACAAGGTTCGCGAGATGGTGGCGTCGCCGATCTGCGGCGCGCTGGCGGCGGCCTACCTGACGCTCCCCGTGGTGCTCTATATCCGCGCCGGCCTGGCGATTCCAGCCAACGACGACACCACGACGCTGGCCGCGGCGTTCCTCATCGGCGTCTCGGCGATGTGGATCTCGGACATCGTCTTCGAAGTGGTGGTCAGGCGGTTCAAGCCCGAGAAGGAGGAGTGGCCGGAGAAGGAGGAGTGATCGCGGCTGACTTGTTGCGCCGCAGTATCACTCTTGCGGGAGACACTGGTAAAGGTGGGGTGAAGGTGCGGAACCACGGCCGAAGCTGCGCGTTAGGCACGACCTTTGCCGAGGATGCAGCATGCCAGCTCGCCCAATCGTCGCGACAGCCGCAGCGATCCTGATCGCCGCCACAAGCATGGCTCACGCCCGGCCGGATACGCGCGCCATGACATGCGAACAGACGCAGCTTCTGATCCAGAGCCGGCGCGCGGTGGTGCTGACCACCGGCCGCAACACCTATGACCGCTATGTCCGCCGGTTCGGCAATGAATGCGACTGGCCCGAAGTGCCTGTCGCCGCCTATGTCAGGACGCTTGACGGTCAATGCCGGGTCCACCGATGCGAGGAGCCGGTGTTCGATTTCCCGGACTAGTGGGGCTGACGACTTCGTCAGCGTTGCGGGATGAGTGCCGAGGCCGAAGCTGCTGATCTCCCCCCTTGAGGGGGAGATGGCCGGCAGGCCAGAGGGGGGCGCCGCGCGTCGAGCGCCAACCTCCACTGTCGCAAGAGAGAAGGCCGCGCCCAGTCGAACCGACCCCCTCTGCCCTGCCGGGCATCTCCCCCTCAAGGGGGGAGGTCGCTCTAGAAGCCGAAGAACTGCCAGCCGATGAGGTAGCCAAGCGCGACGACCGCCAGGGGAAACAAGGCCGGCGCCAGCCGGCTCAGGGCGGAGTTGCTTGCCGGCTCCTTTGGGGCGCTTCTTTCGGCGTTTCCGAGGTTCTTGGTCATTCCGCTATAGTAGCAATCGCTGATTAACGATTCCCCAACATGCCGCGCCGGCGCGATGGAGCCGGGCGGCTTGCTGCAGGCGGGAACCAATCGCCGCCAACCGGCTTTGGCAAAGAGGCGATCGTTCGCGCGGAGGCGTTCGACATGAAACCTTTCGCATTGCTGCCAATCACGCTGCTCGGCGCACTGGCGTTGGCGGCGCCGGTTGCCGCCCAGACGGATAACCAGACACAAGACCAGGCGCCTGCCGGCCACTGCCAGGCGCAGCCGCAGAACGGCGAGCAGCAGCCGCCGCCCGTCAGCAACGGTGACAACAACAACCTGACCGATACTCTTGACCCCTGCAACGGCGTGCTGCTGCCGCCGCCGACCGGCGATCAGGGCGTGGCCGCACCGCCGCCGGACCAAGGCAGGACACCGGTGCTCAAGCCCGGCGAGGTCCCGGCGCAGCCGCCGAAACCATAGATTGGGGGCATTTGCCGGTCTCGCGCCTGACGTGCCGGCGCCGGCAGGGATTTTTTGCCGTAGGGAGCGGAACATTAGTTATCGCTGAATGTTCTTTTCGAAGCAGTCGATATCACCCCCCTCCGGTATCGCTGCTGATCGGGCAAAACCGATCGGCCCGCGCGCTTGGGCGACCAAGATCGCGGGCCACTGCCAGCCAACGCGGCGATCAATTAGTCGCCGCTCACGGAACAAGACGGTTTCGTCAAACGTTGGCTTTTGGGCTGAGTCGTCCCGACTGTGGACAGCAGAGCCCGCAAACCAGACAGGAGAAGACGATGAAAATCCACCTTGTTCCTGCCGCCGCCGGGCTGGCTTTGCTGGCCGGTGTCGGCGTCGCCACCGCAGACCAGGTGATTATCACGCCCGAGCAGCAGACGGTCGTCCGCCAATATGTGGAGAGGCACCCGCTGGCGTCGATCAGCCTCCTGGGCGTGGAACTCAACGTCGGTTCCACCTTGCCCGACACGGTTGAACTTCATGAGGTTCCCGACGTCGAATACAGATATGTAGTCGTCGACGATCGCACCGTGCTGGTCGATCCCGGCACCCGCAGGATCGTGCAGGTCATCGACTGACCTTCACCCGCCGCTCTCCCGGGAAGACGCGGGAAGAGCGGCGGCTCGCCGGCAGGCAGCCGGCTGTCGATCGTCTTCGTGGCGGGACGGAAGGAGCCATTCCATGTTGCCGCATGTCGAATCACGCGATGTGGCCGCATCCGTCGACAAGCTGCTTGCCAAACGGGGCTCTGCCCTGTTGTCGATGAAGGCGTTGATTGCAGCCGTGCGTGAGCAAACCGGAACCGAGCGCTCGGACGCGGATCTGGCGGGGCTGATCACCAAAAAGGCGGCACTCCTCGGTCTCGCGGTCCTGTCCGATTTGGGCGGACCAGACTCAGGCCGACCCGATCTGGGCCGAAGCCCCCAAGACGCCGGTCGAAAATTCAGCTAGAAGTTGTCGCTCACCGATTTGAGCCGAGGAGGCAACAGTGACTGATAACAGGCAGGAACGCATTCGCCGGCGGGCTCACGCGATCTGGGAGCAGGCCGGCCGGCCCGACGGCGCGCATCAGCAGCACTGGGACCAGGCCGCGGCCGAGATCGACGGTGGTGGGGAAAGCGGACCCAAAGCCAAGACTGCTCGGCCAAAGGCGCCGGCTCGGCCGAAGGAGCCGGCGGCCGGCAAGCTGACCAGTTCAAAGACTGCCCGGCCGCGCAAGGGCTAGCCGCCATCTGATGTAGTGCTCTACGGCGCCCCCCTCTGTCCCGGCAGGACAGAGGGGGGCGCTTCGCTCTGCCCTCAAAGGTTTCGCACATAACGCTTCGGCCGCGGGACGAAGCACTGTCCCGCGGCCGAAGCGCTGGTCCCGAAATCGATCTCGGCTACTGGCCGCAGTGCCTGTCGTTGACGGTGGGTGAAACCGTGCCGGGAGCCTTGTGCGTGGCATCAGGCATCGCGCCCTGCGGGCTTGGCGGGCAGTTCCGGTCGGCATTGGAATTCGTGCCGTCGGGGCCCGCAATGATGCTGCCGGTAATCCCGGTATCGACCGTATCCGGCTCAGCCAGGGTCGGATCGACCGGGGCCGGGTCGATGACGACGCTCCTGCCGCTGCCGGGAGCCATGCCAGCCTCTGTGTCGGCTGGGTCGGCTGTGCTCTGGGCCATCGCAGAGGTGGCCAAGCCGGCGGCGAGCACGGACGCCGCGAGTAACTTCGTAAGCATGGTTTGCCTCCATTTGTCTCCATTTTTTCGGTCGTCGCCGCATCGCGACTACAGAAAAAACCGCTCGGGGGTGGTGAAGGTTCCCATAAAATTCCAGCCTGCGACGAGCCGTCGTGGTCAGGAGGGGCCGTCGTGACCAGGAGGGGCCGTCGTGACCAGCAGGGCCCGTGGTGATCGGGAGGGGCCGTCGCGACCAGCAGGGCAATCTTGCCTGGGATTCCGGGAACCCAAAGTGCGCCGGCCGCGAGCCGTTGACATGACTTGGCTTATCGCGATATTGAACAGGACTATACAGGTTTACTGAACAGGTATTCCATGGCGCGTCGCACGACCCTGTCGTCTCCCGGAACCGGCAAGCCGGAACGGATCGCCACCGTTCTCGAGCACGAGATCCGCTCCGGCGTGCTCGGCTTCGGCGACCGCCTGCAGAGCGAGAACGAGCTTGTCCAGCGCTTCTCCGTCAGCCGCAACACCATCCGCAAGGGTCTCGAGGAACTGTCGAGCCGCGGACTGATCACCACCAAGGTCGGCATCGGCTCGTTCGTCACCTTCGACGGCATGCCGGTCGACGATGCCGTCGGCTGGTCGCGGGCGCTGGCCAATGCCGGCGCCAATGCCGAGACGCGCACGCTCAGGCTCGAAGTCATGCAGGATGGCGAGCTCGCCGCCAGGCTCGGCGTCGAAAGCCCGTTCTTCATCGCCGTCGACCGGGTGCGCTCAAACGCCGATGACGGCCACGCCATCTCGATCGAGCGCAGCCGCCTGCCGCTGTCGCCCGAACTGGAGGACGTGCCGCTGCGCGGCCTGCGCGAGGGATCGCTGCACCAGACGTTGCGCGGCGCGGGTCTTGTCCCCGATCACGGCGAGGAGTGGGTCGATATCGAGATGCTGAGCGCTAAGGACGCGGCCATTCTCGACTGCGCGCCGGGCGCGCCGTTCCTGCGCACGCGGCGCCTGACGCGCGCCGCCGACGGCCGCGCCATCGAATATGTCACCAGCCTGCTCAATCCGGCGCATTTCGCGCTTCACCTGGAGTTCTGAGCGTGGAGATGGCCGCGGCGATCGACCGGGCGATGGGTGCGCTTGTCGGCGGGGCGCTGGGCGATGCGCTCGGCATGCCGACGCAGCTTTTGTCGCCGGCCCGCATCGCCGAGCTCTACGGTCCTGTCGAGGGTTTCGTCGCGCCCGCCGCCGACCATCCGGTGTCGAAGGGCCTGGCTGCCGGCACCGTCACCGACGACACCGAACAGGCGCTGCTGCTCGGCCGCATCCTGGTTGCTTCAGGCGACGGCTTCGACCACACGCGCTGGGTCAAGGCGCTGCTCGACTGGGAGCGCGAGGTCAAGGCGCGCGGCAGCTACGATCTGCTCGGACCGTCGACCAAGCGCGCCATCGACGCCATCAATGACGGCGTGCCGGCCGAGGAGGCAGGGCGCAGCGGCGACACCAATGGCGCGGCGATGCGCATCGCGCCGGTCGGCATCATGATGCCGCCGGAGCCGCTCGACGCGCTGGTCGCCAAGGTTGCGGAAACCTGCCGGGCGACGCACAACACCTCGATCGCCATTGCCGCGGCGGCTGCCGTTGCCGCTGCCGTCAGCTGTGGCGTTGCCGGCGGCGATTGGCGCGCCGCCTCGGATCGCGCGGTCGTGGCGGCAAGGCAGGGCGCAGAACGCGGTCATTGGACGACCGGCGGCGATATCGCCGCGCGCATCGACTGGGCGAGGGGCCTGGTTCGCGGCAAGGCCGTCACCGACGGCATCCGGCTGATCGTCGACCTGGTCGGCACCGGCGTCGCCAGCCAGGAATCGGTTCCGGCGGCCTTCGCGGTGCTGGAAATCGCCGGCGGCGATCCCTGGCAGGCGGCCGTCATCAGCGCCAATCTCGGCGGCGACACCGACACGATCGGCGCCATCGCGGCCGGCATGGCAGGCGCCTGCGCCGGCTTTCGCCGATTGCCAAGGGAATACATCGCCCGGCTCAAGGGCCTCGACATCGCTCAGGTGCGCGGGCTCGCCGCCGACCTGGTCGCGGCGCGGATGGCGAAAAGTGGTTCAGGCAAGGACGCGGCGGCATGAGCGGAGCTCAGCCTGACATGAGCGGAGCTCAGCCCGGCATGAGCGGAGCTCAGCCTGACATGAGCGGAGCTCAGCCTGACATGAGCCGGCGTCTTGTCCATGTCGGCAGCGCGGTGGTCGACCATGTCTACCGCATCGACGCCCTGCCTGAGCCCGGCACCGAAAAGACCGCATCGAGTTATGCCCAGGTCGCCGGCGGCGGCTTCAACATGATGGTCGCGGCCAGCCGCACCGGCATGAAGGTCGTCTTCGGCGGCCAGCTCGGCAGTGGACCGAATGGCGACTTCCTGCGCACCGCCTTTGCCGCCGAGGGCATCGCAACGCTGACCCCGCCATCACCTGACATGGACAGCGGCAATTGCGTCGCCATGATCAGCGGTGACGCTGAGCGCACCTTCGTGTCATGGCCTGGCGCCGAGAGTGTGCTCAGCCTCGGCATGATGGCGCCTGTCTGCGTTGCGCCTGATGATTGGGTGTTCGCCTCCGGCTATACGCTGAGCTATCCCGGCAGCCGCGACGCGCTGGCCGACTGGATCGAGGCGCTGCCGGCGGAGATCCCCCTGGTCTTCGATCCGACGCCGGTCGTCTCGGAGATTCCGCGCGCCATTCTCGACCGGGTGCTGGCGCGCACAAGCTGGCTGAGCTGCAACACAACGGAAGCGGCCGAGATCGCCGGCCGCGGCGATGTCGAGGCCGTTGCTGCCCGGCTGCTGGCCAGTCACTGCCCGAACGCCGAGGCGGTCGTCATCCGCGCCGGAGCAAAAGGTTGTTTCGTGCGGCTGGCGGATGGCGGCGCCAAGGCCATACAAGGTTTCAACGTCGCCGCCGTCGATACCAACGGCGCCGGCGACACGCATATCGGCGCCTTCGTCAGCGCGCTGTCACGCGGCGTGCCGCCGTTCGGAGCGGCGGGCTACGCCAATGCGGCGGCAGCGCTCTCGGTCACCCGCCATGGCGGGTCGTCGGCGCCGACCGCCCACGAGATCCAGACCTTCCTCAGCCATGACGATCAATCCGTGCATGGCGGCAGGCAAGAGGCCCATTTCCGACAGCAAAAATGACTTAAACAAGCTCGCCAACCGGGCAAACAATGAGAGGAACGAACATGCGCATGCCCAAACTGACTGCTTTTCTGATGGCAACCGCCGTCTTCGCTTCCGCACTGGTCGCCAGCGCCGACGAGGTGCATGTGCTCAACTGGAAGGGCTACGGCGCCGACGAGCCCTGGGCCATCGCCGCCTTCGAGAAGGCGACCGGCAACAAGGTCGTCAACGACTTCTTCAATTCCGAACAGGAAATGCTGACCAAGCTCAGGACCAATCCCGGCCTCTACGACGTCGTCATGATCAACGCCGCCTTCAACGACCAGGCGATGGCGGAAAAGCTGATCCAGCCGATCGACGTCTCGAAAATCCCCAACTATGCCGACATCAGCGCGGACAAGGCAGGCTCGCCGATGCTCGCCCGCGATGGCAAGGTCTATGGCGTGCCATGGGTGTGGGGCTTGACCGCGCTCGCCATCAACGAGAAAGCCTTCGAGACGCCGCCGACCAGCATCGCCGAGATGTGGAACGAGGCGCATAAGGGCCGCGTCACCATCCGCGACGACGCGGTCGAGGCGGTCCAGTTCGGCGCCATCGCCACCGGCCAGAACATCAACGACATCAAGGATATGGAAGCGGTCAAGGCGAAGCTGACCTCGCTGATGCCGCAGATCAAGACGTTCTGGAGCTCGGAAAACGACTGGAACCAGATGGTCGCCTCCAACCAGATCGACATCGGCACTTATTGGAGCGGTTCGGCCGACCGCGCCAAGACGCATTTCAAGCTGCCGGTGTCGCTGGTCATCCCCAGGGAAGGCGCCGTCGCCTGGCTCGACGCCTTTTCCATTCCGGTCGGCGCCAAGAATGTCGCCGGCGCCGAGGCCTTCATCAACACCATGATCGACCCGAAATTCTACGTCGAATGGGTCACCAAGGTCGGCGCGCCGGTGTCGGCCAACGCCAAGGCGGTCGCCGCCCTTCCCGAAGACGCCTTCAACCGCAAGGTGATGGGCGACCCCGGCGTCGCCAAGCGCATCCAGTTCCAGGCGCCGATCAGCGACGCGCAGCGCGAGGCCTATCTGGCGCTGTGGCAGGAACTCAAGGTCAATGTGAAGTAACGGGCGGGGTGAAGTAACGGCAAGCTTTTCGGGAGGAACATATGGCAGGACAGGTCGCGACCGGTGCGAGGAGCGGATTGCGATCGGCTTTGCCGCTGCTTGTGCCCGCCTATCTCTGGCTGACGGTGGCGATCTTCATGCCGCTGTCGGCCATGGTGTTCTTCTCCTTCATGACCGAGCTGCCGCTGTCGGGAAAGGCGTGGTCGTTCACGCTGGACAATTATGCCACCTTCTTTGCGCAAGGCCTCTACCGGACGCTGCTGCTGGCCTCGCTCAAGCTCGGGCTCGAGGTGACGCTGTGGTGCGTCGTCATCGGCTATCCCGCGGCCTATGTGCTGGCCAAGGTGTTTAGGGGACGCAGCCGCGAGGCGATCTTCCTGCTCGTCATCCTGCCGTTCTGGTCGAACGGCCTGGTGCGCATCTTCTCCTGGGCGATGGTGCTGCGCGAGGGCGGCATTCTCGACACCGCACTCAACGCCGTGCTGCCGTTCAAGATCAACATCGACCTGATGTATTCCTATCCGGCCGTCATCATCGGCCTGGTCCACTCCTACGTGCCCTACATGGTGCTGACCTGTTACCTCACACTGCAGGCCATCGACGATTCGCTGATCGAGGCGGGCCGCTCGCTCGGCGCCTCGCGGCTGCAGATGCTGAAACGGGTGATCATCCCGCTGTCGATGCCGGGGCTGGTCGCCGGAGCGGCGCTGATCTTCGTTCCCGTCGTCGGCTCCTTCATGGAACCGCGTATCCTCGGTGGCCGCACCGGCACTTTCTACGGCACGATCATCGAGGACCAGTTCGTCGCCGTGTTCAACTGGCCGCTGGGTGCGGCGCTGTCCTTCATCCTGCTGGCCGTCGTGCTGGTCATCCTGGCATTGGCATCGCCGGTGTTGAAGAGGGCCGCGTGATGGCGACGACGCGCTTCCTGGAATGGTGCGGGCGCCTCTATATCTGGCTGCTGCTCGCCTTTCTCTACTTGCCTGTTATCATCATGGCGCTGATGTCGTTCAACGTTTCGCCCTTCTACCAGTTGCCGTTCGAATGGACGACCGAGTGGTACGCGTCGTTGTGGCAGAACGACCAGCTGATCTCGGCCACCTGGAACAGCATGGAGATCGCCATCATCAGCACCATCATCGCCACGGTGCTCGGCTCGGCGGCATCGCTGGCGCTCTATCGCCATGAATTTCGCGGCAAGAAAGTCCTGCAAGCGCTGCTGTTTCCACCGATCGCCATTCCGTGGCTGATCACCGGCACGGCGATGCTGATCTTCTTCTTCGGCGTCGGCATAGGCCGTGGCCTGTTCGCGATCCTGCTCGGCCATGTCGCGCTGGCGCTGCCCTATGTCATCGTCGTCGTCTCGGCCCGGCTGCAGACCTTTGCGCCGGAGCTGGAAGAGGCGGCGCGATCGCTCGGCGCCAACCAGTGGCAGGTGACTTCGCGGGTGACGCTGCCCTGGATCATGCCGGGCGTCATCGCCGGCGGGCTGTTCGCCTTCGCCGTGTCGTTCGACCAGTTCGTGGTGTCCTACTTCCTGTCGACGCCGGGCCAGACGACCTTGCCGGTCGAGATCTACGCCGCGATCCGCAAGGGTTTCACGCCGGAGATCAATGCCGTCTCGACGATCATCATCGTCGTCTCGATGGCGCTGATGCTGCTCACGGCAAAATTCTTCAAATTCGGCGGAGAGAAATAATGGCCGGCGTGCAGGTAGCGAATTTGTCGCGCAGTTTTGGCGCGCACAAGGCGCTGGACGATGTCTCGATCGATTTCGCCGACGGCGGTTTCTATGCGCTGCTCGGGCCGTCGGGCAGCGGCAAGACCACGCTCCTGCGCCAGATCGCCGGCTTCGATTTCCCCGACACCGGCCGCATCGCCATCGGCGGCGAGAGCGTCGAGCGGGTGCCGGTCGAGAAGCGGCGCATCGGCATGGTGTTCCAGAACTATGCGCTGTTTCCCAATATGAGCGTCGCCGACAATGTCGGCTTCGGCCTGTCGGTGCGCGGGCAAGCCAAGCCAACAATAGCCAGCGAGGTGCAGCGCGCGCTCGACCTGGTGCAACTCGGGAGGCTTGGCGGCCGCCGCCCGCACCAGCTGTCGGGCGGCCAGCGCCAGCGCGTCGCGCTGGCGCGCGCCATCGTCACCAAGCCGCGCGTGCTTTTGCTCGACGAGCCGCTGGGCGCGCTCGACAAGGCGCTGCGCGTCGACATGCAGATCGAGCTGAAACGCATCCAGCGCGACATCGGCATCACCACCATCTTCGTCACCCACGACCAGGAAGAAGCGCTGACGATGAGCGACCGCATCGGCATCCTGCGTGACGGCAGGCTGGTGCAGGAGGGGCCGCCCGAGGAGATCTACGACAGGCCGAAGAGCGAGTTCGCCGCCACCTTCCTCGGCGACGCCAACATTTTTCGCGGCGACAGCACCGGCACCGGCATCCGGCTGCCGGACGGCACGGCGATCGCCGCCGCGGCAGGCGCGACGCTTGCCGCCGGCGCCAGGGCCAGCTGCGCGGTGCGGCCCGAACGCATCCGCATTGCTACCGATTCAGGGACGTCCGATCCGAACGCCAATATGCTCCGGGGGCAGGTTTCCAGGCGCATCTTCGCCGGCAACAGCAGCACCTATTTCGTCGATCGCGACGGGCAAACGCTCAAGGTCATCGTGCAGAACACCGGCGTTGAAAGGTTAGCGGAGGGGCAAGAAGTGGTGCTGCGCTGGTCGCCGGAGAGCACGGTGCTGATCGCGGCAAACTGATCTTGCCAGGCGGACCGCAATCAGTGAGAGCATGGTCGGGCATAGTGCGGAAAAGCGGAACACCCGATGACGCTTGAACTCAGTGCGGGCGACCAGTCGATGCTCGACGGCGAGCACGGCCGGGCCTTGGCCGCAGCCATGAAGATACTGGTCGCCTTTTCCAACGCCGTCGGTGCGCGAAAATTGTTGGACATTGCCGGGGCGCATATCGACGGCTGCCTCTATCACGGCCAGGCCAGCCTCGATTTCGTCGAAAGGCTGGTCGAGGGCGGCGGCCGCGTTCGGGTGCCGACGACACTCAATGTCGGTTCCTTCGACCTCATCCATCCCGGGCTGGTGAAGATGCCGCCGGCGCAAGAAGTGCCGGCGCGGCGGCTGATGAAGGCGCATCTAAAACTCGGCTGCCAGGCGACCTTCACCTGCGCGCCCTATCAGACGCGGTTCCGGCCGGGCTTTGGCGAGCAGATCGCCTGGGGCGAGTCCAACGCCATCGTCTTTGCCAATTCGGTGATCGGCGCGCGCACCAATCGCTATGGCGATTTCATCGATCTGTGCTGCGCGATGACCGGGCGCGCGCCGGCCTGGGGACTGCATCTCAGCGAAAACCGACGCGGCCAGATCCTGTTCGAGCTGACCGGTTCTTTCGAACCTTCCGATGCCCTGTTCGTCGGCGTCGGGCTTATTGTCGGTCAAAGGAGCGGCGACCGTATTCCTGTGATATCAGGCCTGCCGCAGCCGCGCGACGAGGATCAGTTGAAGGCGCTTGGCGCGGCGGCGGCAACGACGGGTGCAGTGGCGCTGTTTCATGCGGTCGGCATCACGCCGGAAGCAAGGACGCTCGACGATGCATTTCGCGGCGTGGCGCCGGAAGCGACGATCCGGATCTGTCGCGCCGACATCGACCAGGCGCTGGCAAAACTGTCGAGCGTCCCCGACGGCGCGCCGCTTGCGGCCGTATCGCTCGGCACGCCGCATTTTCCCATGACGAGTGGATGCGCCTGCTGGCGTTGCTGCGCGAGGTGGCGCCGGGCAGGGGCATCCCGATCTACGTCAACACCGGGCGCGCCACTTTCAAGAGATTGCAGGACGAGGGCGAGCTGAATGATGCGCAAAAGTTCAACCTCATTCCGGTTACGGATACCTGCACCTATGTCACCTCGGTGCTCGAGCGTCTCGACGGCGTGGTGATGACGAATTCCGGCAAATGGGCGCATTACGCGCCGGGCAATATCGGCGTGTCGGTGGCCTTCGGCGACCTGGAAGACTGCGTTCGCTCGGCCGCTGCCGGGCGCGTCGTGCGAGGCGCGCGATGAGCCAACAGGACAGTCGAGCGCTGAAGAGAGTCGGCACGTTCCAGCTTGCCGGCGAGGCGCAGGGATCGGCGCTGGTGCTGTCGCATGCGCTCAGCTTCTGGGGCGGCGTCGATGCCGAAACGGGCGACATCATCGACCGTTCGCACCCGGGCGGCAACGTCGCCGGCAAGATCCTGGTGATGGCATCCGGGCGGGGGTCGTCGTCCTCATCGTCGGTCCTGGCCGAGGCGATCCGCAGGGGCACGGCGCCGGCCGGCATCATCCTGCAGCGGCCCGATCCGATACTGGCCGTCGGCGCCATCGTCGCCGAGTTCCTCTACGAAATCAGCATGCCGCTGGTCGTCTGCGACATATCGGGCATTGTCTCCGGCGACCGGATCGCGATCGGCGTGGCTGAGGGTGCGCAAGCGATGGTGAGCAGAATCTAGGCCCGTGTTGACAGTGCCACAGGCCGTTCAGATCTCCGGGATGCTCTCCCTAAAAATCACCTGCAGCCTCGGCTGGTGGAGTTCGTAGGGCAAGCCCCTGACCGCGTGGGTCAAGGTGTTGAGCGCTTCGCGGGCCTCGACGCGCGGGTTCTGGTCGATCACTGCATCGAGCGTGCCGTCGAGCAAAAGCTCCTTGGTGCCTTCCGTCACTTCATGGCCGAGAAACACGGTCGACAGCGCCCGCCCTCGCTCCTTGAGCGCGCGGGCGATGCCGGTGTTGCCGGCGCCGACATTGTAGATCGCGGCCAGGTCCGGATGCCGGTCCAGCAGGGCGGAGGCCTCCGCATAGGCCTTTTCCCGGTCGTCGAGCATCTCGCGCATCTCGACGATCTGCAGATTGGGCGATTCTTCCGTCAATATGTGGCGGAACCCCATCTCGCGTTCCTCATGGCCGCGATAGGAGAGCGAGCCGGCGAACAGCGCGACCTTGCCCGGACGACCGGCGCCCATGAAGCGGTTGAGCAGATAGCCGGCGAGCCGGCCGGCGGCGCGGTTGTCGATGCCGATATAGGCGACCCTCGGCACGTGCAGGATGTCGGACGCTATGGTGACGACCTTGACGCCGCTGGCCGACAGCGAACGGATCGCCTCGCGGACCGTCGGGTGATCGAGCGCGATGACGCCGACGCCCTGCGTCTGGCCGCGCAATTCCTGCAGCAGGCGGGCCAGCCGGTCGGGATTGAAGCCTTCGATCGTGGCGACGCGAACATCGAGGTCCGGCCGCGATTGCGCCTGCGTCTCGATGTGCCGGTGCAGCATCTTGATGAAGGAATTGGTGCCGGCGGGCAGGGCGAAGTCGAGCCGTATGACATCGCCGGGCGGTGCGTGGCGCGGGGTCGGGCTGTTCGAATTCTCAGCGATGTAGCCAAGCCGCTGCGCCGTTTCCAGCACGACCTCGCGGGTGCGCGCCCTAACCCCGGCGCGGTTGTTGAGCACACGATCGACCGTCGCGGCTGAAACGCCGGCTTCCCGGGCTATGTCTGTCACGGTGGACCGCACAGTCGATCACCTCACTGCTTGCGCGCTACCGCGCATCAAAATCGCGCGCTCAATGGTTCGAATGCCGGACGACCGCTTCATGCCATCCGCGATTCTGATGGGAAATGATGTATCCGGCCTTAGACGATGCGCAAGCCGGCGCTACACCAAATCGTCGAGCCGCGCCGCCCCTCAAATTCAAGCCCCTCAAAATCCAGCAGCGAGTGCGATGAGGCGATGATGATCGACTGCATTTTTCCTCCATTTGCGATGTTGTGATTTGTTTTGATTATTTATGATGTTGACAGCCTTCCCCCGGTGCCGTCAATATCCATCATGAGGGCCGTGGAGGAACAAGGCCCCCGAGGGAGGAGTTCCAATGTCTGATATGATCCGCATGTCGCGGCGCCGTCTGCTGGCGTCCGGTGGAAAGGCGGCCGTGCTTGTTGCCGCCGCAGGTATCGCACCGAAATTCATCCGCCCCAGCCGCGCCTATGCGGCCGATGCGCTGGCGCCGGGCATGATCGGCGGCCCGACCGGCTTCGACGGCTCGGAGCGCTATCAGTATGGTCCCGACACGCCGGAAGGCCGCGCCATCGAGGCGGCCAAGGCGATGAAGGGGGCCGGCAAGGCGCCGGCCAAGATTGTGCTTGGCCTGTCCGACGGCTCGATCGGCCAGCTGACGCAGCCATTTCCCGCCGGCGCGCCCTCGATCAAGGATCTGTGGGAGAAAGAAACCGGCATTCCGCTCGAGATCGTCGGCGTGCCGAACGGGCAGGAATTCACCAAGACGATGCAGGACATCTCCACCAAGGGTGGGGCCTATGACATCTACGCGGTGGAATGGAACCGTCTCGGCGATCTCGCCGAAACCGGCGGCATCCTGAAGCTCGACGACTTCGTCGCCCAGTACAAGCCGGAATGGGACGACCCCGAGCGCGGCTATGTCGACGGCGCCAAGGGCGTCTCGCTGCTCAACCAGTATCGCGGCTCGACCTATGGCGTGTCGCTGGACGGCGATTTCCAGACCTGGGTCTATCGCACCGATCTGTTCGGCGACGCGGCCGAGAAGAAAGCCTTCTCCGACAAGCATGGCTATGAACTGGCGCCGCCGAAGACCTGGAAGCAGCATGACGAGATCGCCGCCTTCTTCCATCGCCCGGACAAGGGTCTGTTCGGTTCGACCGATCTGCGCAACCAGGGCTGGGGCTACACCAATTGGTATCAGCGTTATGTTTCAATGGCTTCGCCAAATCAGTTCCTGTTCGACGATACCGGCAGGCCGCTGATCAATTCGCAGCAAGGCATTGCCGCTGTTAACGAGTACATCGCCTCGCTGGCCCATCATTCGCCGGATGCGATCTCGTGGGGCTGGCCGGAGCAGTACGGCAATTTTGCCAAGGGCGGCGCCGCGATGACCTGCGCCTTCTCCAACCTGCCGAAATTTTTGGACAATGCCGGCAACAAGGATTCAGCTGTCACCGGCAAGATCGGCTCGATGCTGCCGCCCGGCCGCGAGATCGACGGCAAGCTGATCAGCCGCTCGGTGCTGTGGCTCAATCTGTCGGCCTCGGTCTCGTCGCAGGCCAAGAATCCGGAGGCCTGCTACCTGTTCCTGCAGTGGCTCGGTTCGAGCCGTATCTATGCCTGGATGACCGCCAATCCGGGCGGCTATTTCGATCCGTTCCGGTTGTCGGATTTCTCCGACCCGCTGGTCCGCCAGACCTATCACGCCTACCACATGGATGTGGTGCGCGAGACGGTCGCCCGCACCGTCCCGACCATCAACTATCCCGGCGCCACCGCCTTCCACAACGCGCTGGACGAGAACCTCGTCGCCGCGCTGACCAAGGCCAAGACCGCCGAGCAGGCGATGGCCGACACCGAGGTCGAATGGAAGAAGATCGCCCGCCGCACCGGCGAGGAGAAGCTTCTCGAAGCCATCAAGACCAACAAGGAGGCCTGGCCCACGGTTCTCGACCCGGTCAGCTGATCCTCCTCCCAGGATCCGAATGGAGGCGAGGAGTTTGCGCTTCGCCCCCGCAAACGACGGTACCAGCAAAGCGGCAAGATGAAGCGTTCCGTTCCCTTCGAAATATTCCGCTATGCAGCGATCCTTGCCGCCATCGCGGTGACGCTGGTGCCGATCCTGTGGATGGTGTCGATGGCCTTCAAGCCGATCGCCGAATGGTCGGCGACCGGCGCCGAGCTGACCTGGTGGCCGAAGGATCCGACGCTCAGCAATTTCCGCTTTGTCTTCGGTGAATCGACCAACAACCTGATCGTCGCGCTCGACCGCACCGCCCTGAAGCCGATCCTGTCGTCGCTGCTGTCGGCCACCTTCGGAACGGCGATCGCCATGTCGGCGGGCACCGCGGCGGCCTACGGGCTGTCGCGCTTCGGCTCTGGCCAGAACCTGCCGCTGGCGCTGATCCAGCTCCGCCTGTTTCCGCCGATGGCGGTGATGACCCCGGTGATGATCATGTGGGCCTTCCTCAACTTCACCGACAGTTGGTGGGGGCTGTCGCTGATCTACGGCATCGTCACGCTGCCCTTTGCGTTCTGGCTGATGAAGACCTTCTTCGACGACATGCCGCGCGAGATCGAGGAAGCGGCGCTGGTCGAGGGCTGCTCGCGGCTGCGCGTCATCACCCGCATCACGCTGCCGATGATGCGCGCGCCGCTGGCCAGTGCCGCGCTGTTCGTCTTCATCCTCAACTGGTCGGACTATCTGATCGCGCTGCTTCTGACGACGCGCGAATGGGTGACGGTCCCCGTCTACATGGCCTCGCTGTCCTCCTCGATGACCGGGCAGCTCTATGGCGCCAAGGCAGCTCTCGGCCTGATCGCCGCGGTGCCGCCTGTGATCATGGGTATCGCCATCCAGCGCCATCTGGTGCGCGGGCTGACCTTCGGGGCGCTCAAGCAATGAGCGCCGCGACGGCCGCAATTTCGGAGCAGGCCCCCATCCCGGAGGACAACAGCCACGCGGCCCACGCAAACCCGGCTTTGCGTGATGAAGGGGCAAAGCTCGGTTTCCGGCTGACCTTGCCGGCGCAGATCCTGGTGCTGTTCATCGCGGTCTTCCCGCTCTTGATGCAGCTCTATATCAGCCTGACCGACTGGTCGCCGCTGTCGGGCCTCGGCTGGTGGAGCGCCTGGTCGCTGTGGAACAATTTTGCCAACTACACCGACCTTGCCGCCGACGCTCGGTTCTGGAGCGCGTTGAACCGCACCGCCATCGTCATGATCGTCTGCGTGCCGGCGGAATTCCTGCTCGGCCTGGCGCTCGCCACGCTGTTTGCCGACGAGTTTCCAGGCAAGCGGATCTTTTATTCGATCCTGCTGATGCCGATGATGGTGGTGCCGGCGGTGGCCGGCTACATGTTCTTCATGCTGTTCCAGTCGGGCGGCCCGGTCAACGACATCCTGTCGGCGCTATCAGGCTTTCCCGTCACCATCGCCTGGCTGTCGGACCCGACGCTGGCGCTCATCGCCGTCATGGTCGCCGATATCTGGCAGTGGACGCCGCTGATGTTCCTCATCCTGCTTGCCGGCCTGGTCGGCGTGCCCGAAGACCAGATCAAGGCGGCGACGCTGCTCGGCGCCAATCCCTGGCAACGCTTCGTCACCATCGTGCTGCCGAAGATGAAGACGATCATCATCATCGCGCTGGCGATCCGGGTGATCGAGAACTTCAAGATATTCGACACGCTCTACATCATGACCGGCGGCGGCCCCGGCGTCGCCACCGAAACCATCTCCGTCTATATCTACAAGGTCACCACCCAGGACCTGATCTGGGGCTATGTCGCGGCGATCGCGCTGGCCATATTGATCGTGCTGTCCATAGCCGCGGTGTTTGCCATGAAGCGCATGGCCCGGGCACGCGAGGTGACGGCATGAGCGCCATCCACCTGCAGAACCTGGTCAAGAAGTTCGGCGACTTCACCGCGCTGAAGACGATGGATCTTGCCATCGCCGACGGCGAGTTCATGGCGCTGCTCGGGCCGTCGGGCTGCGGCAAGTCGACGACGATGAACATGATCGCCGGCATGGAAGAGCCGACCAGCGGCAAGATCCTGTTCGGCGAGCGCGACATGGAAGGCGTGCCGATGGGACGCCGCGGCGTCGGCTTCGTCTTCCAGAACTACGCGATCTTCACCCACATGAGCGTGCGGCAGAACCTCGCCTACGGCCCCAAAATGCGCGGCGCGCCAAAGGCCGAGATCGACCGTCGCGTCGGCGCCATTGCCGAGATGCTGCAGCTGACTGCGCTGCTCGACCGCAAGGCCGACCGGCTGTCGGTCAACATATTGCAGCGGGTGGCGATCGGCCGCTCGGCGATCATGGAGCCGGCGATCTTCCTGCTCGACGAGCCGCTGTCCAATGTCGATGCCGCCTTCCGGGCGGTGATGCGGACCGAGCTGAAGCAGCTGCAGCGGCAGTTCCGGCAGACCATGGTCTATGTCACCCACGACCAGCTCGAAGCGATGACCATGGCCGATCGCATCGCGGTGATGGACCATGGCGTGCTGCAGCAAGTCGGCACGCCGTTAGAGGTCTACAACAATCCGGCCAACGTTTTCGTCGCCGGCTTCATCGGCGCACCGGGCATGAACCTGCTGAGGGGCAGGCCGGCGGAAAGCGACCGGGGCCTGGTCATCGACCTCGGCCCGCTCGGTGTCACGCCGCCGCTGCCGGACAATCTCGCCGTGGCGGTGAGGGCCGGGCGCGGAGATGTGCTCTACGGCTTTCGGCCGGAGCAGGTGATTCTCTCAGACCGCGGCCTGTCGATGCCGGTAACGTTTGTCGAGCGCATCGGCGCGCGCACCATCGTCCATCTCGGCCAGGGTGAGAGCGCGGTGAAGGCGGTGTTCGACAATGACGTCGGGCTGGCGATCGGGCAGACAGCAGTCGTCGCGCCGGCCCAGGCGTCGGTGCGCGTGTTCGATGCTGGTACTGGTTGCGCGATAAGGGCGGGAGGCTGAGATGTTCGTGCAGGTATTCTCAGGTCGGTGCTGCCCCTCACCCTTACCCTCTCCCCGTATAGAGACGGGGAGAGGGGGGCGCCGGCGTTGGAGCTTCACCCTTCTCCCCGTCACTATACGGGGAGCAGGTCCCGGCAGGCGGATGAGGGGCAGCGCCAACGCCGGTAGTCTGTCCGCAACCAGCGAAGCGGACTAAGACCATGGCCGATATCGTCTTCCGCAATGTGACGAAACGCTATGGAGACACGCTCGCCGTCGACGACGCCTCGTTCACTGTCAACGACAATGAGTTCTTCTGCTTCTTCGGCCCGCCGCTATCCGGCAAATCCACGATACTGCGCCTGGTGCTCGGACTGGAAACCCCCGATAGTGGCGAGATCCTGATCGGCGGCCGGCCGGTCAATACGGTGTCGCCAGCCGAGCGCAATGTCGCCATGGTGTTCCAGAACCTTGCGCTGTTTCCGCATATGAGTGCGCGCGACAATGTCCGCTTTCCCCTGGTCGAACGCCGGGTCGCCGAGGCCGATATCGTAAAACGTGTCGATGACGTCGCGGCCAAGCTGCATATCGGCCACATCCTGCACAAGCCGCCGGCGCAGCTTTCGGGCGGCGAGCGGCAGCGCGTGGCGATTGCCCGGGCGCTGGTGCGCGACCCCAATGCCTATCTGATGGACGATCCGATCTCGGCGCTCGATGCCAGGCTGCGCGAGGAGACTCGCGTCGAGCTGAAGCGCATCCAGCGCGAGCTTGGCAAGACGCTGATTTATGTCACGCACGACCAGGAAGAGGCGATGTCTGTCGCCGACCGCATCGCCATTCTGGAAAACGGCAGGATCAGGCAAACCGGCGCGCCGGCCGAGATCTATGATCGGCCGGCCAGCACCTATGTCGCGCGGCTGCTCGGTTCGCCGATGATGAACATCTTGAAGTCGGTGCGCAGCGCGGAAGGCGTCGAGGCGGCCGAAGGCGCGATCCGCATCGCGGACAAGGCCGCGCCGGCCGATGCCGTCGAGATCGGGCTCAGGCCGGAAGACATCAAGGTCCGGCCCTGGCTGGATGGGGAAATATCGGATGGCGGAATGTCGGTTGGGCGCGCGGGCCGCCCGGCACGAGTGTTCGAGGTCGAGCCGCTCGGCGGCTATACCGTCGTGACTCTCGCTGCCGGGCAGGCGCGCCTGCGGGCGCTGCTGCGCGGCCAGCCGGACATCAGGCCGGATGCGATGGTGGCGATATCCTGCGAGCCGGGCAGGGTGCATTATTTCGGGCAAAGCGGGGGAGCGCTGGCAAGATGACGGCGACCGCAAGCAACGAGGTTCGGGAGGAAGACATGGCGAGCGAAGGCGGGCCAAGAAACGGCTTCGAGCCGGACGTTAAAGTCCGCACCAGGGAGTACAGGATCGGCTGCGTTGGCGCCGGCATGATCATGGCCGAATGCCATCTTGCCGCCTACAAGGAAGCTGGTTTTCCCGTGGTGGCGATCGCCTCCAGGACCAAGGCCAGCGCCGAGAGGGTCGCCAGGCGCTGGGAGATCCCGACCGTCCACGACACGCCGGAACAATTGATCGAGGACAAAAACGTCGAGATCATCGACCTTGCGTTTCCGCCGGACCAGCAGCCGGCGCTGATCCGCCATGCGCTGAAGCAGCAGCATATCAAGGCGATCCTGGCGCAAAAGCCGCTGGCGCTGTCGCTCGATGAAGCGGTCAAACTGCGCGACGAGGCGGCCGTGGCCGGCAAGATCCTCTCGGTCAACCAGAACATGCGCTACGACCAGTCGATGCGGGTGCTGAAGCAGATCATCGACAGCGGCGCGCTCGGTGACATCGTCTTCGCCCAGATCGACATGCATGCGATCCCGCACTGGCAGACGTTTCTCGAGGACTACGACCGGCTGACGCTCGCCAATATGAGCGTCCACCATCTCGATGTGCTGCGTTTTCTGTTCGGCGATCCCGACGAGATCACCACGCTGACGCGCAAGGATCCGCGCACGCGCTTCGACCATTCCGACGGCATCACAGTTTCGACGCTGCGGTTTCCGTCCGGCGTGCTCGCTGTGTCGCTGGAGGATGTCTGGTCCGGCCCGCGCCAGGACGGCTACAAGGACGACCAGCACATCAACTGGCGCGTCGACGGCACTAAGGGCGTCGCCAAGGGCACGATAGGCTGGCCTACGGGTTCGGCCTCGACGCTGACCTATGCCTCGACCGAGACCACCGGCGGTGAATGGGTCACCCCTAGCTGGGAGACGATGTGGTTCCCGCATGCCTTCATCGGCGTGATGGAGCAACTCCAGCATGCGGTCAAGACGGGTGAGCCGCCGGCACTTTCCGTCGCCGACAACGTCAAGACCATGGCGCTGATCGAAGCCGGCTATCGCTCGATCGACGAGCGCCGCACGGTCAAGCTGTCCGAAATCTCGATAAACCCAATCAACTGAATCACTTACAGGGAGGATTTCACATCATGATGCAGGCAGGTATCTTCACGGGCTATTTCCCGTACGGCCTCAAGGAAACCGCGCAAAAGATCCGTGCGCTCGATTTCAACACGGTGCAGCTCGACCTGCATTTCAGGGATATCGACCTGTCGGCCGGGCAGATCACCAAGGACAAGGCCAGGACGGTTCGCGACACCTTCCGCGACCACAACCTGCCGGTGTGCTGCGTGTCGGGCTACACCAACATCATTCATCCGGACATCGGCGAGCGCGAGAGGCGCGTCGGCTATCTCAAGGAGATCATCCGCAATGCGCGAGAATTCGGCTCGCCTTACGTGATCTCGGAAACCGGCACCTACAACACCGAATCCGACTGGGTGCACCATCCCAAGAACAAGACCGAGGAAGGTTTTGAGGAATGCCGCAAGGTCATCGCCGACCTTGCCCAGACCGCCTACGACCACGGCGCGGTGTTCCTGCTCGAAACCTATGTCAACAATGTCGTCGGCTCGGTCGAGGAGACGGTGAAGATGTTCGCGCAGGTCGACCATCCCGGCCTCGGCCTGTTGATGGATCCGACCAACTATTTCGAGACCCATAACATCGACAGGATGGACCAGATCCTGAACCAGGTATTCGACACCCTGACCGACAAGATCAAAATAGCCCACGCCAAGGACGTCAAGCGCTCGGGCGGCGACAAGTCGGAGAAGCACGCCGATATCGGCGACGAGGACGCGCTGGAAAGCCACACTTTTCGCGGTGTCGGCGAGATCGAGCTGCCGGCGCCCGGCCTCGGTTCGCTGAACTACGACCTCTATCTCAAGCGGCTGTCCGAAAAGCACCCGAACATCCCGGTCATCATCGAGCACCTTTCGGAGGACGACGTGCCGCGCGCCAAGAAATTCCTCGACGAGAAATTCCGCGCCAACGGACTGTGACGGCCACAACAAAGGGAGGAAGAGAATGTTGAAATTCGTATCGAAAATCGCGGCTGCGGCGACCGTATTCGCCGGTGTTGCACTGGCTGAACCGGCGCTGGCGCAGGATGCTCAGAAGACGTTCTACCTGCTATCGCATGGCGGCCCGTCGGACGCCTTCTGGATCGACTGGAATGCAGGCGCGACCAAGGCCTGCGACCAGCTCAAGGTGACCTGCAAGATCTCGTTCAGCGGCGGCGACATGGCGGCGCAGAAGGAGGCCTTCAACTCCGCACTTGCCGCCAAGCCGGACGGCATCGCCACCACCTCGGCGCAGCCCGGCCTGTGGACCGAGGAGGTCAAGGCAGCCAAGGCGGCTGGCGTCCCGATCGTGTTCTTCAACACCGACGATCCGGCAACCGGCCGGCAGGCCTATGTCGGCGCCGACCTCAGGCAAGCCGGCGTCATCTGGGCGAAATATCTGGTCGACCACAAGATGGTGAAGCAGGGCGACAAGGTGTTCCTGCCGGTCGAGGTGCCGGGCGCCAGCTATCAGCAGCTCGAGACCGAAGGGATCGCCAGCGTCTTCGATCCGCTCGGCATCAAATACGACGTGGTCGATTGCGGCACCGATCCGGCCGGCATCATCGCCAAGATGACCGACTACATGGTCGCCAACAATCCGCCGGCAATCATCGCGCTCGGCGATTCCGTGGCGGCCAGCGTCAAGCGGGTGTTCGACGGCGCCGGCGTTCCGGCCGGCAAGATCCCGGTCGTCGGCTGGGGCAATTCCAGGGAAACCGCCGAAGCCGTCAAGACCGGCTTCGTCAACGCGGCTGCCTGGCAATTCCCGTCGGCGCAGGGCTTCATGCCGGTGGCGCTGCTCGGGCTTGCCGCCGCGGGCGAACCGATCGGCTACGATATCCACACTTTCAGCCTCTACGACGCATCGAGCGTCGAACCGATCCTGAAACTCTACGACAAGTGATTGAAACTGACGCCCGCTGCGCAGGCGGCGGGCGCCGCCCTGAGATATGGTCCAAGCAGTCATGACTATCGCCGCAGAACAGGAAATGCCGCGCTCCAAACGCAGGTCGAGCCTGATCCGCTCGCCGCAATTCTCTTCGCTCGTCATCCTGATTGTCCTGCTGGCGGTATTCGCGATCGCCGACGGGAACTTCCTGTCGCCGCTCAACATCTCCAACATGATGGCGTTCCTGCCCGAACTCGGCATCATCGCGCTCGGCATGACGCTGCTTCTGACGGCGGGCGAGTTCGACCTTTCGGTCGGCGCCGTGTTCGGCCTGGCGCCGGTCGTCGTCATGCTTTTGGTGCAGAACGGCGGGTTCGATATCGGCATCGCGCTGCTTGCCGGCCTGCTGCTCTGCATAGCGATCGGTGCGGTCAACGGGCTGATCGTCACCAAGATCGGCATCTCCTCGTTCCTGGTGACGCTGTCGATGCTGCTCGTCGTGCGAGGTGCAGCGCTCTACATCACGCAAGGCTTTCCGCTGAAATCCTGGGACCAGCCTGGCTTTTTCGTGACACTGCTGGCCGGCAGCTTCAATATCGGAACGTTCCGTTTCTATACCTCGCTGTGGTGGTTCATCGGCCTGTCGCTGCTGGCGATCTACGTGCTGCACTACGCCAAGCTCGGCAACTGGATCAGCGCCATCGGTTCGAACCGCAACGCTGCGGTGGCGCGTGGCGTGCCGGCCGACGCGGTCAAGGTCTGGCTGTTCATCCTGACCTCGGTGCTGGCGGGTCTGGCCGGCATGATCAGTGCGTTCCGCATCTCGGCCGCCTCGCCAGTGGCCGGCACCGGATACGAGCTCGAAGTGATCGCCATGGTGGTGGTCGGCGGCACGGCGCTGACCGGCGGGCGCGGCACCATCCTGGGCACCATCGTCGGCGCGCTGATGCTGCGCAGCATCCGCAACGGCATCGTGCTGATCGGCGTGCCCGGCCTCGCCTACAATATCTTCGTCGGCGTCATCATCCTTGCCATGCTCATCCTGCACGCTTTGCTGCAGAAGAACGCCGCCAGGAGCTGACCATGGAAGTGCTTCGACTGCACAATCTGCAAAAATCCTTCGGCAGCGTCCGCGCGCTGAAGAGCGCCTCCTTCACCCTCAACGAGGGCGAGGTGGTGGCCTTGCTCGGCGACAACGGCGCCGGCAAATCCACGCTGATCAAGGCGATCTCCGGCGTCTTCCCCGTCGACCGCGGCGACATTTATGTGCGCGGCCTAAAAGTCTCGATCCGCTCGACGCGCGGCGCCATGGATCTCGGCATCGAGACCATTCACCAGGACACGTCGCTGGCGCCGGACCTGAGCATCGCGCGCAATCTATTTCTCGGTCGCGAGCCGGTCAATCTGAAATGGCTGGGCGTGTTCGCGCCGCTCGACCTCGCCAAGCTGCGTGATGCCGCCGCGGCACTTTTGAAGCGCGTCGGCATCTCGAAAAAACTCGACGCCGATGCGCTGGTCAGCACGCTGTCGGGCGGTGAGCGCCAGTCGATCGCCATTTCGCGGGCCATGCAGTTCGCCGCCAAGGTCATCATCCTCGACGAGCCGACCAACAATCTCGGCGTCGAGGAAACGCACGGCGTGCTGCGTTTCGTCAAGGAGATGCGCGCCGCCGGCCATTCGGTGCTTTTGATCACCCACAACATCCATCATGTCTTCCAGGTCGCCGACCGCATCATCGTCATGCGCCGTGGCGAGATCGTCGCCGAGCAGACGGTCGCCGATACCGATCTGCTGACGGTGGAGAGTATCATCACCGGCGCCGACATGTCGGCCCTGCTCAAGGAGACGAGAGCGAAGTGAAGGAACTGGCCGTCACATGGTAGAACTTTACGGCAAGACGCTTTCGCGCCGGCAGGTATCGGAACGGTCCGGCATGCTGTCGCAATTCGCCGGCGTGCGGCTGATGACGCTCGGCGACGGGGTGGAGCGCGGCATCCGCATGCTCGAATTCCGCACCGGCTCCGGCCTGCGCTTCACCGCGCTGGTCGACCGGGCGCTCGACATCGCCGATTGCGATTTTAGGGGCCAGGCGATCGGCTGGCATTCGCCGAGCGGCTTTCGCCATCCCGGTCTGCACGAATATGAAGGCGAGGAGGGGCTGGCCTGGGCGCGGTCGTTTTCCGGCCTGCTGCTGACCTGCGGCCTTGACCATATATTGTTCATGAACGAGGTCCCCGCCGACAGCTACAATTATCCGCCGAAGAAGACGGTGCGCCATTCGCTGCATGGCCGCGTCAGCACCATCCCGGCGCGATTGACCGGCTATGGCGAGACATGGGACGGCGACCGCTGCGTGCTGTGGGCCGAAGGCTTCGTTCAGCAGTCGACGGTGTTCGGCGAGGATCTGCATCTGCTGCGGCGGATCGAGGCCGATGTCGGCGGCAACGAGATCCGGCTGTCGGACCGCGTCGTCAATCACGGTTTTAGCCGCACGCCGCATATGTACTTTTATCACATCAATGTCAGCCATCCGGTGCTCGACGAGGGCTCGCGCTACCTGGCGCCGATCCGCGACGTCGTCTGGGCGGGCCATGCCGGCGAGCGCTATGAGGCGCAGAAGGTCGGCTACCGCACGGCGCCGGCACCGCAACTGGGCTTCACGGAACAGGTCTGGCAGCACGAACTCGGCGCCGACGCCAACGGCGACGTGCCGGTGGCGGTGGTCAACGACCGTCTCGGCCTCGGTCTCGAAGTCGTCACCCGCAAGCACCAGTTGCCTTGCGCCTATGAGTGGCAGAATTTCCAGGCTGGGCATTATGCGCTCGGCATCGAGCCGTCGACGCATCATGTGCTGGGCAATCTGGCAGCGCGCGAACGCGGCGAGATGATCTGGCTGGAGCACGGCGAAAGCCGTTCGTACGAAGCGGTGTTTCGGGTTCTCGACGGCGCCGGCGAGATCGCCGCCGCCGAGAGCCGGATCGCAGCGATTGCCAGGCAGCCGCGGGAGGATTATCCGCGGCCATCGGGTCATTTTCCTGTTCTCGGAGGCAGGTCGTGACAATGGCGAAGGCGGTGCGAAACACCGGTTGGAAGGCTGGCCTTGGCCGGAGTGGAGAGGGCTCGCGGCGGTTCGAAAATTGGAGGTCACAATGGCTGGCAAGGTGAAGCGCGATTACAGCCTGGTCGGCGAAAGCACGCGGATTGCGATCGAGACCGGGCTAGCCTCGGCGGAGTGGTACCATACCGAGGTGCCGCGCAAGACGATGAAGGAACTGATGCACCGTTCCGACAGTCCGGCAATCCGCGACACGGCCATCTGGCTGGGCGCCATCCTGGTCTCCGCCGCCGCCGGCGTTTACTTCTGGGGCACCTGGTGGTGCGTGCCGTTCTTCTTCGCCTATGGCGTGCTCTATGCCTCGGCCAGCGATTCGCGCTGGCACGAATGCGGCCACGGCACGGCTTTCCGCACGCGCTGGATGAATGATGTCGTCTACCAGATTGCCAGCTTCATGCTGATGCGCAACCCGGTGACCTGGCGCTGGAGCCATGCCCGCCACCACACCGACACCATCATCGTCGGACGCGATGCCGAGATCGCCGTGATGCGCCCGCCGGACCTGCTGCGCACCGCACTCGCCTTCACCGGTATCCTCGACTTTCGCTATTCGCTTCCGGCACTGGCACGCCAGGCGTTCGGCAAGCTGACGCCGGACGAGAAAAGCTACGTGCCCGAGATGGAACAGCACAAGGCCGTCATCGCCGCGCGCTGGCATGTCGCCATCTACATCGCCACGATTGCGCTCGCCCTCACTATGCAGTCGTGGATACCGCTGGTGCTGATCGGCGGGCCGCGCCTCTACGGCACCTGGCATATGGTGCTGACCGGCCTGCTGCAGCACATCGGCCTGGCCGACAATGTGGTCGATCATCGGCTCAACAGCCGGACCGTCTACATGAACCCGATCAGCCGGTTCATCTACTGGAACATGAACTACCACGTCGAGCATCACATGTTTCCGATGGTGCCCTATCACACGCTGCCCAGGCTGCACGAATTGATCAGACACGATCTGCCGGAGCCGAACCCATCGATGTGGCATGCCTATCGCGAGGTTTGGCCGGTCCTGCTCAGGCAGCTCAAATATGAGGACTATTTCCTCAAGCGCGAACTGCCGCCGACGGCACGGCCCTATCGTGGCGAGTTCCACGAAGTGAACATGTCGGCAGCAGCTGAATAGCACTGTGCAGCAGCGCAAGGCGAAAATTCGGGAGAAAATAGAGATGGCCGATTGGGTCGAGGCGTGCACTGTGGACGATGTCGACGAAGAGGATGTCATCCGCTTCGATCATGACGGCCGCAGCTTCGCGATCTACCGTTCGCCGGATGACGAATTCTTCGCTACCGACGGCTTTTGCACACATGAAAAGGCGCATCTGGCCGATGGGCTTGTCATGGACGACATCATCGAATGCCCCAAGCACAATGGCCGCTTCAACTACAAAACCGGCCAGGCCAAGGGCGCGCCGGTCTGCGTCAATCTGCAGACCTATCCGGTGAAGGTCGAAGCTGGCAAGGTGATGATCCAGATCTAAAGCATGAAAAGTGGGAACCGGTTTTTGCTGCGCTGACCTTCGGTTCGGAAAAAATCATGCAAAATTGAAGCCTGACCAGCCTTCCGTAATGCAACATAGGGGACCAGAATCGATGAGCCGGAAAAGACCGACGGTGGCAGACCTGCGCGCCATGAAGGGCAAGCGGCAATTGACCATGCTGCGGGTGCTGACGATGGACGAGGCCGAGGCCGCTGAACGAGCCGGAGTCGACATTGTCTCGGTGCCGCCGGAACTGGTGCTCGATCCGCAATACCGCGATGCCGCACCCAGCCTGTTCACCATGCCGGGCGACAATTTCTACGAGATCGGCACAGCCGACGATTTCGTCCGCTGGGCGTTCCGGCTCTACAAGGCGAGCGCCGACGCGGTTTATTGCAGTGCCGGCTTTGCCACTGTCAAACGGCTGGCCGATGACAATATCCCGGTGATCGGCCATGTCGGCCTGATTCCGTCCCGCGCCACCTGGACCGGCGGCTTCAAGGCTGTCGGCAAAACCGCCGACAGCGCCATGCAGATTTTCGAGGCAGTCAAGCAATACGAAGCGGCCGGCGCGATCGGCGCCGAAATCGAAGTGGTGCCGGTCGAGGTGGCCAAGGCGATTTCGGAGCGAACCTCGCTGATCATGCTGTCGATGGGGGCCGGCACCGGCTGCGACGCGCAATATCTGTTCGCCGACGACATCCTTGGCCAGAACCGTGGCCACATGCCGCGCCATTCCAAGGTCTATCGCAATTTCGCCGCCGAATATGACCGCCTGCAGGCGGAACGCATCACTGCTTTTTCCGAATATGTCGCCGACGTCAACAGCCTGGCCTATCCCGAAGACAAGCATGTGGTGCATATGGACCCGGATCAGCTCGGTCAGTTCATGGAGAAGATCGACGCCGGATGAGATGCTCCGGCCAGGACCTGCTGTGACCTTCTCCCACAACAAGGGGAGAAGGAAAGGGCGCTGCTCGCTACACCGGCCGATATACCTTCTCTGCCGTGACTGGTCGCGAAACGACACGAAAGTTTGTTGGGCCATGTCTGGACGTCGTCGCCCAAATGCTGTTCAAACCGGTGCGTCATCGATTTGCCGGACAATCGCCTGGTCCCAGTGACGCGGGAAAACCTTTCGTACAGTTCTGCGCATGACCGCCATTCCCGAAAACAAAGCCTTGCCCGAAACCGCGACGGCGGCGCGGCAGGCGCGGCGCGTGGCATTGATCGTCGCCGTCGCCTTCTTCATGCAGCTTCTGGATTCGACGATCATCTCGACATCGCTGCCGCAGATGGGAGAATCCTTCGGCGTGCCGGCAGTGGCGATGAGCATCGGCATCACCGTCTACATGCTGACCATGGCGGTGTTCGTGCCGCTGTCCGGCTGGCTCGCCGACCGCTTCGGCGCGCGCAACATCTTCCTCGTGGCGATCGCCCTGTTCACGCTGGCCTCGATCGCCTGCGGCATCTCGCAGAACCTGACCCAGTTCGTCGCCGCGCGTGCCGTGCAGGGCCTGGGCAGTGCGCTGATGACACCGGTCGGCCGCATGCTGGTGCTGCGCAACGCCTCGAAGTCCGAGCTCCTCAACGCCACCGCGCTGATCACCTGGCCGGCGCTGTTCGCGCCGGTGATCGGGCCGGTGCTTGGCGGCTTCATCACCACCTATCTGTCCTGGCACTGGAATTTCTTCATCAACATTCCGCTCGGCGCGGCCGGCCTGGCGCTGGTCGCCCGCTTCATTCCCGGCGACCGCGCTTCCGAAACCAGGCCGCTCGACTGGCCGGGCTTCCTTGTGACCTCGGTCGGGCTTGCCTCAATGCTCTACGGCCTCGAACGCATCGCCCATCCGCAAGACGGCGCCTTGCCGACCGTGGCGCTGCTTGGCGCCGGCGTCCTGATCGGCTGGCTGGCCGTGCGGCACCTGGCGCGCGCCAAAAATCCGCTGCTCGACCTTGCGGCATTCAAGGTGCAGACTTTCGCCATATCGACACTGTCGGCCGGCACCATTTTCCGGGTCTCCATCAACGCCACGCCGTTCCTGCTGCCGCTGCTGTTCCAGGTCGGATTTGGCCTGAGACCCGTCGATGCCGGCATGCTGATCCTGGCTTATTTCCTCGGCAATCTCGGCATGAAGACGGTGACGACGCCGACGCTGAAGCGCTTCGGTTTCCGTTCGGTGCTGGTCGTCAACGGCGTGATCGCATCGCTGTCGATCATGGCCTGCGCGGCGATATCGCCGCAGACCCCGCAAGCGCTGGTGGTGGCGCTGATGCTGATTGCCGGGCTGACGCGGTCGATGCAGTTCACCGCGCTCAACACGCTGGCCTTCGCCGATATCGCTTCGGCGCAGCGCAGCTCGGCGGCGACGTTGTCCAGCATGCTGCAGCAGGTGGCGATGCTGTTCGGCGTGGCGGTCGCCGCGGCGCTGCTCAACCTGTCGCAGATCGCCAGGGCCGGGGCGGCGCCCGACCTGGTCGACTTCCGCCTCGCCTTCCTGGCGATCGGCGCCATCGGGCTCGTGGCCTCGTTCCGCTTCCTGGCGCTGCCGCCTGCCGCCGGCGCCGAGGTTTCGGGTCATCGGGCGTGACCTTCTCCCACAAGGGTGTTTGGAAGGGGGGCAGCGCGTCACACCGGCCGATATACCTTTTCCGCTGTGTTCCAAAAAATGTCCGCCTCTGCCGCCGCACCATGCTTGGCTGCCGCCTCCCGGTGCGCCTTGATCAGTTCGGCATGGCTGGTCCATAGCTTTTCGATCGGGAAGTTGGAGCCGAACATCAGACGGTCGCTGCCGAGGATGTCGATTGCGTTGTCGACGATGTAGGCGATCAGCGCCGGGTCGTTGCGGTGGACGAAGGTGCCGAGGCCGGACAGCTTGGCGTAGAGGTTTGGCGCTGCTGAAAGCGAGCGCAGGCCGGCCTTCCAGGCTTGCGTGGTTTCCTCCGACATGTCGGTCAGCATGCCGGCATGGGTGAGGATGAAGTTGGTCTCGGGATTTTCGCCGACAAGCGTCAGCCCGTCCTTCATCTGGGCCGGGAAAAGCTGCAGGTCGAAGGACAGGCCATAGTCCTTCAGCCGCGCCACATTGGCCCGCACCTTCGGGTCGACGACCTGATCGGCGGACGCGGCAAAGCGGAAGGCCGGCGTTTCGTGCCAGTGCAATTGCATGCGCACGCCGCGCAGCAGGGGGTACTTGATCAGTCGGTCGATCTGATGGCGTACATCGTCCACCGTCATGTCGGCATAGCCGACGATGGCGTGCGGCCAACCGGTTTCGTCAGCCGTCGTCTGCAGGAAGGCGACTTCCTTCTCGAAATCCTCCTTGGCCCAGTTGGTCTGGACATAGACCGCCTTCTCGACATCAGAGCCTTGCTGGTCGGCGAGGAATTCCTCGATCGGGTAGTCGCGTCGGATCGGCTCGTAGGGACCGAAGATGCGCGGCACCATCGGCCCGCGCAGCCAGGGCTGATCCTCCTGGCGCCAGATATGGAAATGCGCGTCGATCGCCTTTTTCATCATGAAACCCTTTTCCAGATTGCTGCCGCCGCCGGAGCGGGGCGGGCGAGCGACAGGATGAAATCGGTGAGACCGGCGATCGAAGAACCGTCGACGAGATCGTCGAGCACCGGCAGGATGGCGCGAAGTGCTGCCGTCGCCGGCCGGAAACGCGGATCGCCGGCCAGAGGCGTCGCCAGCGAAAGCCGGAAGGCGCGTGCGCTCAGCCGGCGCATCGCCATTTCCAGCTCGGCATGGTCGCCGCGCTCCAGCGCATCCGACAGGATGACGACCGCCGCGCCGCGTGCAAATGAGGAAAAGCGCGGCACCGACAGGAAGGCGAGCAGCGTCGGTCCCATTCGGGTGCCGCCATCCCAGTCGTCGACCAGCGCTGCCACGCGAGCGAGCGCCTGGTCGCGGTCGCGAATGCGCAGCGCCATGGTGATGCGGGTCAGCCGCGTGCCGAAGGTGAAAATTTCAGCCCGGTCCGCGCCTTGCACCGCTGCATGCGCCAGCTTGAGATAGTCCGATGTGTAGAGCTTCATCGAGCCGGACACGTCGATCAGCAGCAAAAGCTTGCGCGGCACGGTCTGCCGGCGGCGCAGCAGCGGCGACGGTATATCGCCGTCGGCACTGACGATTTCGCGCAGCGACCGGCGCAGATCGAGCTTGCCGCGCGCGTGCGTGCGTACGGTGCGGAAGGAGCGACGGGCGGGCAAGGCGCTAGCAAGTTTGCGGCGGAAGGCGGCAAGGCCGTCGCCGTCACGCTTGAAGTCGCGGGCGCTCAACTGTTCGGCGCCGGACGACAGCGCACCGCCTTCCGCCTGGCGCGCCACCTCGTTGTCCTCGTCGCTGGCGCCGCCGTCGTCCTTGATGCGGGTTTCCCCGTCGGCCTCGCCCTCGACGAGGGCAGCCGTGTTGCCGTAGAAATAGCTTTGGAAATGCGCCTCGAATTCGCCGCGGCGGTCGGGCGGCGGCGCCAGCGTGGCAAGCGCCGCCTCGTGGATGTCGGCTATCGAGCGGGGCCCGAGCAGCGTCACCGCCTGCATGAAGCCTGACACCTGCTCGGGCGCCACTGGAAAGCCGTAGCGGCGCAGCAGCCGGCCAAAGCCGAGCAAGGGTGCAGCCGCCCGGGGTAGGGCCGCGGGGCTCACGCCAATGCCTCCTCGACGATCCGGCCAAGCTCGGGGGCGATGTAGGACAGGTCCTCCTCATCCTTGATCAGCACGCCGATGGCGCGGCGGAACGCTTCCGGCCACGGGCTGCCGCCCTTTTCGAGGATCGTCGCGGCGTTGGCCCATTCGACCGCTTCGGCGATGCCCGGCGGCTTGGCCAGCGGGCGGGCGCGGATGTCGCGCACGGCGGTAGCCACGGCGCGCGCCGTGGCGTTGGCGACGTCGCCGGCGCGCAGCATGATGATTTCGGCCTCGCGCTCGGCGTCGGGATAGGTGATCCAGTGGTAGACGCAGCGCCGCCGCAGCGCTTCCGCCAGTTCGCGGGTGCGGTTCGAGGTCAGGACGACGATCGGCTGCGTTTTGGCGTGGATGGTGCCGCGCTCGGGAATGCTAATCTGGAAGTCGGACAGGAACTCCAGCAGCAGCGCTTCGAATTCATGGTCGGAACGGTCGATCTCGTCGACCAGCAGCACGCGCTTTTCCGGCGCCTTCAGCACCTGCAGCAGCGGCCGTGCGATCAAAAAACGGTCGTCATAGATGTCGACCTCATGCTCGCCGGCATGGCGGATGGCGAGCAACTGGCGCTGGTAGTTCCATTCGTAGAGCGCGTGTGCTGCGTCGATGCCTTCGTAGCATTGCAGCCGCACCAGGTCGCGCCCGAGCAGTTCGGCTATCGCCTTGGCCGCTTCGGTCTTGCCGACGCCCGGCGCGCCTTCGAGCAGCAGCGGCTTGCCCAGCCGGATCGCCAGGAAAATGGCGGTGGCCAGGCTTTCATCGGCCAGATAGCGCGAGGCGGCGAGGCGCGATGCCACCGCCTCCGGCGAGATCACGACAGTGTCGGCGCTTCTAGTCCGGCCGCTTCTTTTGGGCATTTCCAGCACTCAGTTCGAGGCTTGCGCCTTCAGCGCCCGCAGGATGCGTTCCGGCGTGATCGGCAGCGTGTCGATGCGCACGCCGACGGCGTCGAAGACCGCGTTGGCGACCGCCGGGATTTGCGGGTTGGCGCACATTTCGCCCGGCCCCTTGGCGCCAAAGGGTCCGTCGGCCGAGGGCCTCTCCAGCACGATGATCTCGGTTTGCGCAAGATCGCCTGGTCCCGGCATCAGATACTGGTTGAAGTCGGTGCCGCCATGATCGCGGTCGGGGTAATAGGGTTCCGTCGTCTCGTAGAGCGCGTGGCTGATGGCCATCCACGAGCCGCCGACGAGCTGCTGCTCGACCATTTTCGGGTTCAGCGCGCGGCCGATCTCGAAGACATTCCTGACCGTCAGCACGGTGACCTCGCCGGTTTCGTCGTCGACCTCGACCTCGGCCACGGTGCAGGCGTGCGCATAGCAGGTCGACGGTTTCATCGCGCCGGTTTCTTTCTCGGGATAGGAGCGCGGGATCAAGAACATGCCGCGGCCGGAAATCGAGCGGCCGCGCTTGAAATGCGCCGACAGCGCGACATCGAAGATCGAGATCGATCTTTGCGGCGCACCCTTGACCAGGATGTTGCCCTGGCCGTCGGTCTCGAGGTCCGAGGCGTTCACTTCCAGTTCCTCGGCCGCCACTTCCAGCATGACCTGGCGGGCTTCCCTGGCCGCCTGGATGACGGCGTTGCCAGCGCGATGTGTGCCGCGCGAGGCGAAGGTGCCCATGCAGTGCGGGCCGGTGTCGGTGTCGGCGGTGTCGACAATAACGCGGTCGGTCGGCACGCCGATCGTCTCGGCACAGATCTGCGCCATGATCTGCTTCATGCCCTGGCCGAGATCGACGCTCGACAGCGTTACCATGAAATTGCCGGTCGGCGTCGAATGGACCAGCGCCTGGGTTGGATCGCCGCCGAGGTTCATGCCTGTCGGATAGTTGATCGCGGCGACGCCGCGCCCGCGCCTGATCGCCATTTCAAGCTCCCTTCGCGTAGGACGATATCGCCATGAATTTTTCCGCCACCGGCCAGTTGGCGGCGCGCGAGGCTTCCTGCATGCACTCGATCAGAGCCGCGCCCTCGGTCGGCTGGCGGTGCGCCTTGATGTCGCCGTCGCGGTAGGCGTTGATGAAGCGGAATTCTAGCGGGTCCATGCCGATCAGCCGGGCGAGCTTGTCCATCTGCACCTCAAGCGCGAAATCGCCGATGGTGACGCCGAAGCCGCGCATGGCGGAGGAGGGAGTGCGGTTGGTGTAGACGCAGTAGGTGTCGATCCAGACATTCGGGATGGTGTAAGGGCCGGGATAGTGGCCGGCGCCCTTCTGCGCGCCATAGGGCGAATGGCGCGAATAGGCCCCGGCGTCGGTGTAGCCGGTGACTTTTCTGGCGACGATGCGGCCATCCTTCATGACGCCGTCCTTGATGACGACCTTTTCGGCGGCGCGCGGCGAGGAAATCTGCATCTCCTCCTCGCGGCTGTAGATGAAGGAGACCGGCCGCCCGGTCAGCTTGGCGCCGAGGATGGCGATCGGCTCGACGATGACGTCGACCTTGCCGCCAAAGCCGCCGCCGACGGTGCCGCCGACGAAATGCAGTCTGTTGCCGGGCATCTGCAGGATGATCGAGGCGTTGTCGAGGGTGAAGAACATCGCCTGCGTATTGGTGTAGCAGGTGAAGCGGTCGTTGCCCTCCGGCGCGACGATGCAGCCGGTCGTCTCGGTCGGCGCGTGCTCGATCGGCGACGATTGATAGGTCTGCTCGAGCACGTGATCGGCGCCGGCGAAACCGGCCTCGACATCGCCGAAGCGCACCTTGCGGCATTCGCCGCTGTCATAGAGGTAATAATTCCGGCCGTGATATTCGTTGACAACAGGCGCGCTGGGCTTCAGCGCTTCTTCCATGTCGAAAACGGCCGGCAGCACCTCGTAGTCGACCTTGACCTTGGCCGCCGCTTCCTGGGCGGCACGCTCGGTCTCGGCCAGCACCGCTACCACGGCTTCTCCCTTCCAGCGCACCTTGCCGTCGGCCAGCACCGTCTCGTCCTCCGGGCCGATCTGGATCAGGATCAGGATGGTGTAGACATTGTGCGGCACGTCCTTGGCGGTCAGGATTTTCACCACGCCCGGGTGCTTCTGCGCCTCTGAAGTGTCGATGCTGCGGATGCGGGCGTGATGATGCGGGCTGCGCACCATCTTCAGATGCAGCATGCCTGGAAAATTGCGGTCGGCGAAATAGGCGGTCTTGCCGGTGACGTGACCGGGCGAATCGGAGCGCGGCCGTGGTTGGCCGATCTCGTGCAGATCGTCCGTGCGCTGGTCGGCGAAGTAGCTCTTGCGGAGTTCCATCTTTTCGACTCCCCTCAAGCTGCGTTCTGCGAATTGGACCGCGCGGCGGTCAGCACCGCCTGGATGATCGGCTCGTAGCCGGTGCAGCGGCAGATATTGCCCGACAGCGCCTCGACCACCTCGTCGCGGCTGGGGTCCGGCGTGTGATCGAGCAGCACCTTGGCGGCCATGAGCATGCCCGGCGTGCAGAAGCCGCATTGGGTGGCGAAGGCGTCGAGGAAGGCGCGCTGCAAGGGATGCAGCACGCCGCCTTGCGAAAGCCCTGACGTCGTGGTGATCGCCGCACCGTTGCAGGTTTCGGCGAGCGTCAGGCAGGACAGCCGCAACTCGCCGTCGATGATGACCGAGCAGGCGCCGCATGTGCCCTGATGGCAGCCGCCTTTCGGCGAGGTGTCGCCGATCTTGTCGCGCAGCGCATTGAGCAGCGTCGTGCCGCTGTCGATGAATTCGGCCTTCTCCGCGCCGTTGAGCATGAACTGAACCGGGATCTTTGCCATCTTTTACTCCTTGCGCCGCAGCCGGGCGGAGATGCGCGCCATCGGCTTTCAGGCGAGCAAAAGCCGGCCGAGATGGACCGGCAGGACTTCGTTGCGATACCAGGCACTGGCGACCGCATCGGTAATCGGCGAGGTGCCGTCGCTCGCGACGGCCAGCGCCGGCGCGATGCCATCGCTGGTGAGTTTCCTGCCGAGCAGCGCCTTCTCCGCCGCCTTGGCGCGCATCGGCCGGTCGGCCAGGCAGCCAAGCGCGATGTGCGCCGATGACACGGTTCCGTCCGGCGCTTGTTCCAGCACGGCGGCGATGCTCAGCACCGAGACGCCCTTCGGCTTGACCCGCGATATTTTCAGGAAGCGAAAGCCGCCCTCCAGTGGCAAGCTGAAGCCGACCGAAGTGACGATGGCGTGATTGTCTTCGCGTTTTGCCAGGAAGGTTTCGATCGGCACCTCGCCGTCATCGGTGCCGACGGTTGCGCCCAGTGCCAACAGCGCGACGGTGAAATCGCCATAGGGCGCCGGGGCGAAGAGATTGCCGCCGATGGTCGCCATGTTGCGGATCGCCGGGCCGCCGACGGCGCGCGCGGCGCGGGCAAGGGAAGACAGATCCGGGTGACGGGCCATCGCCGCCATGGTCACCGAAGCGCCGATGCGGACCTCCCTGCCGGAAACGGTGATGGCCGACAGCGCCGGTTCGGTCGACCTGATGAGGCCGGAGACCGAAACGTCGCCTTCATTGGCGGCGCGCACGACCAGCGTGCCGCCGCCGAGATAGCGGGTGCCGGCGGCTTTCAGCGCCGCATTGGCGTCCTTGACCGTCGAGAAAGTCTGCAGTGCAAGCGCCATGGAACGCTCCTTTTTTGTGAGCCCCATTCAGCTCAACCCTGGCCGGCGAAATGGGTCTTCAGGGCGTTAAAGCCGCCCTGGAAGACGTTGGCGCCCATGCCTTCGGCCAGCTTGTCAGATTCTTCCGGGGCCGCGTCGAAGCTGGCGGTCCATTCGGCATAGGTGCGGTCGCCATCGGTCACCCGACGCAGCTGCAGCGTCGCCTTGTGGTTGGTCAGCGGTTGCGGCGTCTCCAGGATGGAGTAGCTGACGAGGAAATTGTCGTCGGAGAAGTCGAGCAGCTTCTCGCGGATGCGGGCGCCGCTGGCGAGCTGGAAATTGCGCACGCAGCCGATCGCTCCGGCTTCCTTGCCGTCCTCGATATGGCTCTCGACCATGCGCGGGTGCCAGCTCGGCAGCCCGTTGAAGTCGCGTATGCGCGCCCAGACCTTTTCGACCGGTGCGTCGATGACGCTGGAGACGGTGACTTTCGCCATATGATGCTTCCCTTGCAGATAGCTGTGTCGCGAGGGTAGGGCGGCGAGCCCGGCAGCGCTTATCAATGCGTCTTGAACGCCTATCAATAAGTCTGAAAAAACCGGCAATCTGAAAAAAAGGGCAGTGTGAAAAGCGGGCAGTCTGAAAATTGGCTCAGGAAATGGCCCGCGCCGCCTCGCGATAGAGTGTCGGCGGAACGCCGACATGGTCGCGAAAGAAGCGCGAGAAATTGCCCTGCGTGGTGAAGCCGAGATTGCAGGCGACCGAAATCAGCGGTTCCTGCGACCACTGCAACTGCCGCACCGCTTCCTCCATGCGCAGCGTGTTCCAGTAGACATTGGGCGTCAGATTGGTCTGCTCCTTGAACAGCGCGAAGAAATGCGGCCGCGACAGGCCGACGCTGCGCGCCACCTCGTCGAAGCAGATGCGTTCGCAGACATTGGCCTTCATCAGCTGGATCGCCTTGCGGACACGGAAATCCTGCACGCAGTGGACGCGGGCGCGCGCCATTTGTGGCGCCGAGGCATCGGCGGCGTCGAGCACGCTGTCGATGAAGCGCTCGATCTCGTAATTGGCGATGTCGTCGATGCTCTCATTGTCGCTGAGATGGTCGAGAAGATTGGCTGCCGCCTTGTGCAGCCACGGCTCCAGCGTGATCGCCGGTGCCGAAAACAGCGGCGCGGTCGACGGCAGGTCGCGGCGCCGGCGCGCCCAGTCCGGATCGATGTAGAAGGCGAGGAACAGGCCGGGCCGGCCGTCGCGGGACAAAGCGTGGCTGTGCGGCTGGAAGGAATTGATGCCGGCGGCGGTGCCGGGCCCAAGCCGCACCGTCTCGCGGCCGATGGTCATCTCGCCGGCCGTGCCTTCCAGCCAGATGATGATATGCGCCTCGACATGGGCATGGGTGACGAAGTCGCTGGCGACGTTCAGGACAGAAACATGTCCGAACCGGCCCCAGTAGAGCCTGATCGCTTCCGTCATGGGTATATCCTCCCGCAGGCGCTGGCCTCCCTTCGCCTGCAATCGGGATAGTGCGGCTCAGTCCGGGCCTGCGTCAAGGCGCATGTGCGCGCGTGGTGGCCGTCATGAACCGTGCCGGCCGATTTTCAGACTGAGCGATAGGAGCGCGTCCCCTTCTCCCCCTGTGGGAGAAGGTGGATCGGCGCGCTAGCGCCGAGACGGTTGAGGGGTGTTGGAAGAAATGAGGCGTTGGTGGTCTCTGGAACACCCCTCATCCGACCTCGCTGCGCGAGGCCACCTTCTCCCACAAAGGGGAGAAGGGGACGTTGGGGCTTGAACGTCACTCGTTGCGCCGGAAATTGCGGAGCCGGTCGAACAGGACCGCCATCAGAATGGCACCGCCGATGAACACCCCCTGCCAGAAGGCGTTGATGCCGAGCAGGCCAAGGCTGTTGCGGATCACTTCGATCAGCGCCGCGCCGACGACGGCGCCAAAGGCCGTGCCCATGCCGCCGGCCAGGTTGGCGCCGCCGATGACGGTGGCGGCGATGACCTGAAGCTCCATGCCGTTGCCGAGATTGGTGGTGACGGCGCCCAGCCAGCCGGTCTGGATGATGCCGGCAAGGCCCGCCGCCAGCGCCGAGATCATGTAGACAGCGACCTTGATCTGGCGCACCGGAACGCCGGTCAGCGTCGCCGCATGCTCGTTGCCGCCGATGGCGAAGATGTGCCGGCCGAATTTCGTCCAGCGCAGGACGAAGCCGGTGATCAGCGCCAGCACGATCATGTAGAGCACCGGATTGGCGATGCCGAACACAAAGGCGCCGCCGCCCAGCGCCAGAAGCTTGTCGTGGTCGGGCCCGAACTGGAAGACGACGGTGTTGTTGGAGGCGACCATGGCCAGGCTGCGCGCGATCGACAGCATGCCGAGCGTCACCACGAAGGGCGGAAACCCGAGATAGGCTATCAGGATGCCGTTGAAGGCGCCGATGATCAGCGCCGTCGCGATCGCAGCGGCAATGCCGATCTCGATGCCGTAGCCGGCATGCATGGTCACCGCCAGCACCATCGAACACAGGCAAAGTACCGAGCCGACCGACAGGTCGATGCCGCCGGTGATGATGACGAAGGTCATTCCGAGCGCGACGATGGCGACGAAGGTGATGTTGCGGGTGATGTTGTAGAGGTTCTTCGTCGTGGCGAAGGAATCGGTGGCGACGGACAGGAACAGGCAGGCGAGGATGACCGCGATCACCACCCAGAAGGTCTGGCTGGCAAACACCCTGGTCAGCAAAGTGTGCTGTTTCTGCGCGATCGTCTGGTCAAGAGTTACTGCCATCGTCGACCTTTATCTGCTTGCGTGGTGAAACCGGCTGGCATCAAACCTGTTCGATGGCGCCGGTGATGAGCCCGGTGACTTCCTCGGGCGAACTCGACGCGATCGTCTTGTCGGCGACCTTGCGGCCGCGCCGCATGACGATGACGCGGTCGGCAACGTCAAAGACGTCGGGCATGCGGTGGCTGATCAGCACGACGGCAATGCCCTGGTCGCGCAAATGGCGGATCAGGTTCAGCACCTCGGCGACCTGCCGGACCGAGATCGCCGCCGTCGGCTCGTCCATCAGCACGATCTTGGCCTGCGAAAGCATGGTGCGGGCGATCGCCACCGCCTGGCGCTGGCCGCCCGACATCTGCTTGACCAGATCGCGCGGGCGGGTTTCGGATTTCAGCACGGCAAAGATCTGGCCGGCGCGCTTGTACATGGCGGCGTAGTCGAGGATGCGAAACGGCCCGACGCCGCGGCGCAGCTCGCGGCCGAGATAGACATTGGCGGCGGCCGTCAGATTGTTGCACAACGCCAGATCCTGATGGACGATCTCGATGCCGTGCTGGCGCGCCTCCACCGGCTTGTGCAGGATCAGCTCCTTGCCGTCCATCTGCATCGTGCCATGGCTCGGGCGGAAATTGCCGGCGATCATCTTGACCAGCGTCGACTTGCCGGCGCCGTTGTCGCCCATCAGCCCGACCACCTGTCCGGCCTCGATCGACAGCGAAACGTCGTTGACGGCCTGGATGGCGCCGAAATGTTTTGAGATGTTGGCGAGTTCGAGAACCGGCACCAGTCTGCTTCCTCCGTGCTTTCGGCCTGCGGTCCTGCCGCGGCCTCGCTCTTCCCAGCTCCTCCCGGGAACCGCGCTTTCGCCCATTTACGCATATGCCCCCTTGCCGTCAACAGCGGCTTCTTTCGAAAAATCCGTTTTGTAGGACAAATAGCAATTGACGTCCGTCGCAAGCCGATATTAGCTAGGCGTCGGAGGAGATTATGCCGATCTCCTGCCCCGGCTCGCCGGGGCTGAGCAGGCGGAGGTTTATCGGTCGAGGATCTGGCAGCGTCCCTATCGCGCTGGTCTGCAACCGCATCTGGAAATTCTTATCGGCCCGGCTTGACGACACGAGCGCTCGCGAAACGAACCTCTGTCATCGCGCATCCGGGCTGGTCTGTGTGGCGGGCACGCCGTGTCCGTCTGTTTCAAGGGAGGACTGAAATGAGGAAGTCACTATTGCTCGCTGCCGTCGCCATGCTGGCGCTGGGCGCCGGGCCGGCTTTGGCCAAGAAACAGCTCGTCATCGTGGTCAAGGGGCTCGACAATCCGTTCTTCGAGGCCATCAACCAGGGTTGCCAGAAATGGAACAAGGAAAACGCCGATTCGGAGTATGAGTGCTTCTACACCGGTCCGGCATCGACCTCGGACGAAGCCGGCGAAGCCCAGATCGTCCAGGACATGCTGAGCAAGCCGGACACGGTGGCGATGGCGATTTCGCCGTCCAACGCACCGCTGATCGCCCAGACGATCAAGAGCGCCAATCCGTCGATCCCGATCATGACGCTCGACGCCGACCTCAGCAAGGAAGATGCGGGGCTGCGCAAGACCTATCTCGGCACCGACAACTACCTGATGGGCTACAAGATCGGCGAGTACATCAAGAAGGGCAAGCCGGATGGCGGCAAGATCTGCACCATTGAAGGCAATCCGGCGGCTGACAACATCCTGCGCCGCGCCCAGGGCATGCGCGACGCGCTTTCAGGCCAGAAGGATCTCCCGGCGCTCAAGGGCGAGGGCGGCTGGACCGAGGTCGCCGGCTGCCCGGTGTTCACCAATGACGACGGCGCCAAGGGCGTGCAGGCGATGACCGATATCCTCGCCGCCAATCCCGACCTCGATGCCTTCGGCATCATGGGCGGCTGGCCGCTGTTCGGCGCGCCGCAGCCCTATCGCGACCTGTTCAAGCCGATGGCCGACAAGATCGCCAAGAACGAGTTCGTCATCGGCGCTGCCGATACGATCGGCGACGAAGTGGCCATTGCCAAGGAGGGTCTGGTGACCGCGCTGGTCGGCCAGCGGCCGTTCGAAATGGGCTACAAGGCGCCCTCGGTGATGATCGACCTGGTCGAAGGCAAGCCCGTCGCCGATCCGGTCTTCACCGGTCTCGACGAGTGCACCAAGGATACGGTCGATACCTGCATCCAGAAGTAGGTTCGCAGTTTCGGGGCGTCCGCTCGACGGGCGCCCCGTCACACCGGTTCACGAAAACCTGCGAGGCGACAGTGCTGGGGCGAACCGCTCCTGCTTTGCTGCGCCTTGAGTTCAGCCTGTGCCGGGGAACATGGATGTCGGACGCCAGATCGAAAAAGCGACTTACCACTGTCAAGGCACGGGCTACGGTCAAGGCACGGGCCAAGGTCAAGGCACGGGCCAAGGTCAAGCCGCCGGTCGCCCGCCCGGCCGGCGCCCGCCGGACCGATGCGGCGCTGATCCCCGGATCGAGCGTGCATGCGTCGCTGGCCAACGAGATCGGCCTCAGGATCGTGCGCGGCGACTATCCGCCGGGAACCATCCTGCCCAACGAGGCCAAATGGTCCGAGACTTTCGACGTCAGCCGCTCGGCGGTGCGCGAAGCGATAAAAATGCTGATGGCCAAGAGCCTGCTGGCCTCACGCCCCAAGATCGGCAGCTGGGTCGAGCCGAAAGAGCGCTGGAACCTGCTCGATCGCGACGTGCTCGCCTGGTATGCGACAGCGCCCGATCGCGAAATGTTCCTGCGCACTGTCCAGGAATTCCGTCACATCATCGAGCCGGAAGCCAGCGCCTTTGCGGCGATCCGGCGCAGCGACGAGCAGATGGCCGAGATCAGCCAGGCCTGCCGGGAGATGGGCGAGGCGGCGACATTGCCGGAGCGCACCCGCGCCGACACGCGTTTTCACCTGGCTATCCTGCGCGCCTCGGGCAATGACCTCCTGGTCCCGCTCGGCGTGCTGATCGAATCGGCGCTCGATCATCTCTTCGTTTTCGTCACGCGCGAAACCAGCGACCAGCCTCGGGCGCAGGCGCTGCATGAGGCGATCGAGAAGAACATCCGCCTCCGGCGGCCGGCGGCAGCCCGCACCGCGGTGCACCGACTGCTCGCCAACACCGACGAGGTTATCGGGCGGTCGCGGCGGTAAGGTCAAACGCAATCGCTCTGAACGGCCAGGGAGCGGCGACTTGGAAGACTCACGTCGGGCCTGAAACCCCATATGCTTCGTTGACCTCGTCAGAGCGAGGAACGAACCCATTTGCCAGCACTCTTGCTGAGGAGTATCCTTTTGCGCAAAGCTGGCGGTGAGTGTCGGTTGAGAGGGGGAGCATGGCCAGACTTGTCGCACTCTACAAGACTCCGAAAGACGTGGTCGCCTTCGACCGTTACTATGTTTCGACCCACATTCCTCTGGCCAAAGCCATTCCCGGCTTGAGGAAATACGAAATCAGTGATGGCGGCGTCCATTCACCGGGTGGGGCCTCAGGCTATCATCTTGTTGCTACGCTCTACTTCGATTCCGTTGCGGATATTCAAGCGGCCTTAGCGTCCCCCGAGGGTCGGGCCACGGCGGCTGATCTTGGCAATTTTGCAGATGGCGGAGTGGAGCTAATGCTCTTTGAGACTAGGGAAGTCTGAACCTCGCACAATCCGACCCCAGCAAAGTTTCAACGGCTACCACTATCCGTTCCCGGGCGTTGGCCATGTCGTGAAGGAGGGCGATGGCTTTCGCTGGCTGCCGGCGGACTGGGTCTGGGATAGAGAAACCTGACCTGTTTGCGTTTCCTGGGCGATCTGCTGTCGGCGGATGTCACGCCTAAACGTCGATTGACACGGATCGCGGTTCTCAACGACGTCCCGTGGAAAAGCCACTGTCACCAACCGATCCGCCATCAAGTGGCCGTCAAGGCGGGACTGGAAATCCGCTGGGGCGCGTGAGCCATCGAAGAGGGCTTCTGAAGCATTGATGGCGTTTTCCGAGCGCCCACTTGGTGTATTAGATGTCGGATGTCATCTGCAGTATGACCGTAGATTGCCATGATCGTCAGGATGATCGGCTCGCTCAGGAGATCGTCAAGCGTAGGTTCACACTCTCGCGTCATGGGTCGCCTCAAAATTCTTGTTTATTCCCGCACCTTCTCCTCGAACGATGACAGTGAGACGGCGTTCGGGAAATTCCTCAAAAAGAGGTAGTCTGCATCGTCGTTGTCGACGACTGATATGGGTGCAGGTTGCCGCCATCGTCACGCGCGAAACCAGCGACCAGCCTCGGGCGCAGGCGCTGCATGAGGCAATCGAGAAGAACATCCGTCTCCGGCGTCCGGCGGCTGCAAGGAGTGCCGTGCACAGGCTGCTCACCAACACCGACGAGGTTATCGGGCGGTCTCGGCGGTGATTTCATGCGCCTTTCCTTCTCCCCTTGTGGGAGAAGGTGGCCGCGAAGCGGCCGGATGAGGGGTGTTGGAAGAAATGAGGCGTTAGCGTTCCCTGGAACACCCCTCATCCGTCCTCGCTTCGCGAGGCCACCTTCTCCCACAAGGGGAGAAGGGACGGCGGAAGCCTCAAATCGTCTGTTTCTTCCCATCCTTCGTCGGCGTCAAATCGACGCCGTTGACCTTGCCGATATGCGTCGCCAGCATCGGCACATATTGATCGGTGGGCCCAGCGGCGAACGCGCCGGCGAAGGCGTTCTTGGTGGCGTTGCCGAGCGGGTTGGCGATGCCGGCGGCACCGGCCATCGATTCGAGATAGGTGAGGTCCTTGAAGGCGTTGGCGATGGTGAATTTGTGCGCGTCGCGGTCGCCTTCAAGCGTCCAGCGCATAAAAGTCTGGTAGAAGCCACAATCCATGCGGCCGTTGCGGATGACGCTGTCGAAGCGCGGCGGCGAGATGCCGACCTTTTCGGCCAGCGCCAGCGCCTCCGAATAGATCGCCGCATAGCCCAGCGAGATGAAATTATTGAGCAGCTTCATACGGTGGCCGTCGCCGGTGTCACCGATATGGACGATACGTCCGGCCCAGGTGTCGAGCACTGGCTTCAGCCGGGCAAAGAGCGCGTCGGATGCACCGACCATGGCGTCCAGCGTGCCTTCCCAGGCCTCCTTCGGGGTGCGGCTGAGCGGGGCATCGACATAGTCGACGCCGATCGCCTTGAGTTCGGCGGCAAGCGCCATCGTCGAGGTCGGGTCGGAGGTCGAGCAATCGACGATCACCGAACCCTTGTTCAGGCCCTCCTTGAGGCCGCCCGGCCCGCGGATGATGGCCTCGACCTCGCGCGAGCCGGTGACGCAGATGAAGACGATATCGGATGCCGCTGCCACCTCGCGCGAGGTTGCGGCTTCCTTCGCACCGCGGTCGAGCATGTCCTGCGCCGGCGCGCGGTTCTTGCGGCCGAGAAACGTCAGGGAATAGCCCTTGTCGATGATGTTCTTCGCGATTCCGTGTCCCATCAGGCCAAGGCCGATGAAGCCGATCTTTTCGCTCGCGGCGGTGGTGTTCATGTCGTGTAATCCCTGTTGCGGTCTCGATGACGGCGCCGCACTTCGGCAGGCGAATTGTTGAAGCAGGTTTTTGCCGCAAGCGGTTGGCAGACGATTGCAGAGTTCGATATTGTCTGACAATACACATGAATCCTGGAGAATGTGGAGAGCAAAATGACGAAGCGGATCATGTTCACCGGCGGCAGCGGCAAGGCCGGGCGCCATGTCGTGCAGTATCTGGTCGAGCAGGGCTGCCAGGTGCTCAACATCGACACCAAGCCGCTCGACAATCCCAAGGTGCGCACCTTGATCACCGACATCACCGACAGCGGGCAGGTGTTCAATGCGCTGTCGAGCTATATGGGCCTGCATGAATTCGACCCGTCGCTGCGCGCGCAGCCGGTCGATGCCGTAGTGCATTTCGCGGCGATCCCGCGCATCATGATCACGCCCGACAACGAGGTGTTCCGCATCAACGCGCTCGGCACCTATAATGTCATCGAGGCGGCGGCAAAACTCGGCATCCGCAAGGTGGTGATCGCCTCCAGCGAGACGACCTATGGGCTGGTTTTCGCCAACGAGCCGCGCGATCCGACGCATTTCCCGCTCGATGAGGATTATGACGTCGATCCAATGGACAGCTATGCGCTGTCGAAGATCGTCAACGAGAAGACGGCGCGCGCCTTCGCGCTGCGCAGCGGCATCGACATCTACGCCTTGCGCATCGGCAACGTCATCGAGCCGCATGAATATTCGCTGTTCCCGAAATGGTTCGCCGATCCAGGTTTCCGCAAGCGGATCGCCTGGAGCTATATCGACGCGCGCGACCTCGGCCAGATCACGCTGCGCGCCATCGAGACGGACGGGCTCGGCTATCAGGTGTTCAACGCCGCCAATGACGACACCTCGTCCGACCTGCCGACGGCCGAACTCTTGAAGCGGTTCTATCCCGGCGTGCCGGTCAAGGTTGAACTCGGCGAATACGAGACGCTGCTTTCGAACCGCAAGGCGCGGGATATGCTCGGCTTCCGCCCGGAACACAGCTGGCGGAAATACGTCAGGACGGCGTGACGAGGCCGACGCATCCCGGCTGATCTGTGCACAGAGGCAGGCTTTGCCGCCCGAGGCTGTTCCGGTGCTTGACAGCTTTCGCAATCCGGACTTTGTGAACGCATGCGGGACGGCAAGCCGAATAAGCCAAAAACACCGGCCAGGGCGGCGTCGGCCGAGCGCCCGGCTGTCGTTCGCCGTGCCGATACGGCGCGCATGCCTGGGGCGAGCGTGCATGCGTCGCTGGCCAACGAGATCGGTCTCAGGATCGTGCGCGGCGACTATCCGCCGGGAACCATCCTGCCTAATGAAGCCAAATGGTCGGAGACTTTCGACGTCAGCCGCTCGGCGGTGCGCGAAGCGATAAAAATGCTGATGGCCAAGAGCCTTTTGGCGTCGCGTCCAAAGATCGGCAGCTGGGTCGAGCCGAAAGAGCGCTGGAACCTGCTCGACCGCGACGTGCTGGCCTGGTACGCGACCTCGCCCGACCGCGAGGTGTTCCTGAAGACGGTGCAGGAGTTCCGCCACATCATCGAGCCGGAAGCGACCGCCTTTGCCGCGATGCGGCGCACAGACGAGCAGATGGCCGAGATCAGCCGGGCCTGCCGGGAGATGGGCGCGGCGGCGACGCTGCAGGAGCGCACGCGCGCCGATACGCGTTTTCATCTGGCGATCCTGCGCGCCTCCGGTAACGACCTCCTGGTGCCGCTCGGCGTGCTGATCGAATCGGCGTTCGATCATCTGTTTGCCTATACGACGCGGGAACTGGACGATCTGCAGCACGCGCAGAAACTGCACGAGGCGATCGAAAGGAACATCCGCCTGCAGCGGCCGGATGCGGCACGCAACGCGGTGCGCAAGCTGTTGGCCAACACCGACGGCGTCATCAAATCGCGCTGATAAAGCGCGGCGGACCACTGCAGCGCTTCATCTTCTTTCTCCACCGCCCGCAATTTCGCCGTTCGCAATCTCCCCGTTCGCGATCGCCGCCGGGCCACAGCCGCCAATCTCCAAGATTTGAGATTAGCCGCAGGGTCCCATGCCTTCGTCATCCTGGGGCGAAGCAAGGAGCGAAGCGACGCCGCGCAGACCCCAGGATCCATGCGTGCGCCAGGCATGGCGCGTAGCGCCGTGACTGGCGCTGTTTCGGCCGCTGTGGTGGCGGTCGAGGTGACTTGGAGGTGCAAGTCCTCTGCGGGCCCGGGTGATGGGAACCGCTAGCCGAACAGCAAGGGCGTCGCCGCGAGGCGGGGTCTGAAGGAAGCTGCAAGCAAAGTGCCGGCCTGACGAACAGCAAGCGCATATGAGGCGGCCGCAACCGGGCGAGGGGGCGCATGGACCCGAAGCCCGATATCACCCCGGAGGGTGCGGCCGTAGATGCGACAGGCACATGGCACGAAGGTCACGCGTCTTACCCTGGGAGGCCTGCCGGCCTGCCCCT
>NZ_FNEE01000013.1 GCF_900099905.1 Mesorhizobium muleiense
GGCAAGGGGGTTCTCGAGGAACTGGATCGCTGGGTACGGCGCAGGTTGCGCTGCATCCTGTGGCGGCAATGGAAACGGCCATGCACCCGGTTCATGCGGCTGATGCAGCGAGGATTGACGGAGCAGCGTGCGCGTGACGGGGCCTCAAACGGCCGCGGCCCGTGGTGGAATGCCGGGGCCAGTCATATGAGCGATGCCTTCCGCAATGCCTTCTTCAACAAGCTCGGGCTGATCTCGCTTCAAAACGAGCTTCGACGCCTAAACCACGCTTCATGAACCGCCGTGTACGGAACCGTACGCACGGTGGTGTGGGAGGGGGGACGCCGCAAGGCTCCCTCCCACCCGATCGTGCCCTCAGAGCGTCACGGCGGTACAGAACCTTTGATGGCGGAGCGAGGCGCCCCCCTCTGTCCTGCCGGACATCTCCCCCACAAGGGGGGAGATTGGCCGCCACCACCGCCTTCGCGAACCGCCACCGTTGCAAGAGCGAGCGGTGCGCCAAAACTGCCGATCTCCCCCCAAGTGGGGGAGATGTCCGGCAGGACAGAGGGGGGCGCGAAGGATCACTACAGATCTGCATTTATCCTGGTCCGCTGCATTCTTGGGCTGATGTCCGGGATAAATCCCGGGGTCTGCGCCCGCGTCGCTTCGCTCCTTGCTCCGCCCCAGGACGCCGAAGCGACAGGCGTTTCCGCCAATCGCCAAGGTATACAACGCACGCACATGTAACCTGCGCCGGCCGTCGCAGAGGTGCCGATCAGCGTCACCAATGTCACCGTGAAGGCGGCGAGGATGCCGGCGTCGTCACCTACAGTGACCACGGCTATTCGCTGGGGACGGTGCTGGTAACCGCGCATCTGCGGCTGCCGTTCACGCACATGCCGACACGCGCGGTGGTGTCGGCGATGCCGTTCTTCGATCCTGACGGGGCGAGGCTGAAAGCGTAGTCTAGCTGTGGCTCCAGCCAGCCGCCGAGGTAAGATTCAAAGCAAAACCCGCCCGTTAGCGCAGGTGCGTCGCGCAGGCGGGACACGCCATTTCCGGATAGGACGAGTTTCTCTGCGAGACCCCTCGCGCAACCAGACGCAACGCGGTCACTTTCCCGGCCTCCACTTTCCCGCTTGACTGACCCGCCGTACCGAATACGCTAATGGCGAAAATACCGGCTCCGACCGCCGGGCGGCAAAAATGCCTCGTATGCCTCGCCTTCCGCGGCGGCGGCTGCGGGGCATTGTTATTTTGGGGATTTGCTTGGGACGGCGCATCGAGATCGGCATCCTTTACTCGCGGTCGGGCAACTACCGCCTGCTGTCCGAATCCTGCCGTTCCGGTGCGATGACGGCCATCGCCGATGTCAATGCCGATCCCGCCATCCCGATCGAATTCGTTCCGGTCGAACGCGACCCTCAGGGCAACATCGATGGCTACGCGACGGGATGCGCCGACATTCTCGCCAGCAGCGGCGCGCGCCACATCATTGGCTGCATTACGTCATGGAGCCGCAAGGAGGTCATCCCGATCCTCGAGCGCGCGGGCGGCACGCTCTGGTATGCCTGTCCCTATGAGGGCTTCGAAGCGAACGAGCATGTCGTCTACATGCATGCTTGCCCGAACCAGCATCTCGTTCCGCTGCTGGCCCATGTCGTGCCGCGCTTCGGCGCCAACGGTTTCCTGCTCGGCTCGAACTACATCTGGGGCTGGGAGACCAATCGTGTCGCGCGCGACCTGATCGCCGACGCCGGCGGCAAGGTTTTGGGCGAACGTTATCTGCCGCTCGGCGAGGTCGATGTCTCCAGGCTGATCGCCGAGATCCATGCGACCCGGCCGGATTTCGTCCTGAACAACCTGATCGGCTCGTCGTCCTACGCCTTTATCACTGCCTATGCCGAGCTCGCCGAACGCGACCCGCATTTCAGGCCGGAGCGCTGCCCGATCCTGTCCTGCAATCTCACCGAATGCGAGTTGCCGGCGCTCAACGGGGCGGGCAATGGTCACCTTTCCGTCGGGCCGTACTTTCACGATATCGCGGCAGCGGATCGCCAGGGCGATTCGGCGCCCTCCATCATGCCTGCCTCGTCCTTCGAGGCGGCCGCCTATGCCTCGGTGCGGACGCTTGCCGAAATCCTCGCCCGCAATCCCGGCGCACAATGGCCGGAGCTGCCCCGGGCCTTTGCCGGAACCTCGTTTCGAACCCCGCTCGGCGACATCTCCATCGATCCGCAAACCCAGCACGCCACCTTGCCGGTGCAGATCGGGCGCATCGAGGGGACCGCATTCAAGACCGTCACGCTGACCAAGGGTGTGGCGCCCGATCCCTATCTGTCCCGCTATGACCGGACCGAGACATTCGGCCGGCCACGCTTGAGGGTGGTCTCGTGAGCAAGGTCCCGCGCATCCCGAATCTCGGCGGCGCCAGGGCCTTTGTCCTGCATCGTCCGCATCCGACGGTGCTAGCTATCACGCGGCAATTGTCGGCCATTGGCCTCGAGACGGTCGGCTGCTGGCCGGAACTGCCGGCCGAGGCGCTCGCGGCGGACTTCGTTTTCTTCGATGCGGATCTCGGCTTCGATGAACAATTCCCCTGGACACCGGGCGAGGCGCCGATGCCGCTGGTCGCGCTGATCGGCTCCGAAGCGCCGGGCCGCATCGAGTGGGCGCTGTCACACAAGGCCGACGCCCAGTTGCTGAAGCCGGTCGGCAATGCCGGCGTCTACAGCGCCCTGTTGATCGCACGGCAGAGTTTCGAGGCGCGCAAGCTTTTGGCAGGCGAGATATCGTCGCTTCGCCTGCGCGTCGCGGAGCGCCAGACCATCGTGCGCGCGGTGGAGGCCTTGTCGAAAGGTGCCGAGGACGGCCGCGCCTATGCGCAGCTGCGGTCGCTGGCGATGAGCTGGCAGATCAGTGTCGAGGAGGCCGCGCGCAGGATCGTGGCGATGACGGAAGAAGGCGGCGATGACCAGTCCCATCGCGCCTGATCTTCCGGCAACCGGGCGCATCCCGGTCAAGCCACGCGCTGGCGTCTGGCGGCGCCTGGTCAAGCGTCCCCTGGCATTGATCGGCCTGGTGATCGTTGCCGTCGTCGTGGCCGGCGCCATCCTGGCGCCGTGGCTGACCGGCTACGATCCGAACGAGCAGATGTTCGACGGGCTGACGCTTGAAGGCGCGCCCCTGCCGCCGAATGCCAGCTTCTGGCTGGGCACGGATCTGCTCGGCCGCGATCTGCTGACCCGCATCCTTTTCGGCGCACGCACCTCGCTGATCATCGGCATCGTCGCCAACGGCGTGGCGCTTCTGATCGGCACGCTGGTCGGCGTCACCGCGGGCTATTTCCGCGGCTGGATCGGTGGCGCGCTGATGCGCTTCACCGATCTGATGATGGCCTTTCCGGCGCTGCTGCTCGCCATCTGCCTGGCGGCCGTGCTCCAGCCGAGCCTGTGGATCGTCGCCATGGTGATCGCACTGGTGAACTGGGTGCAGACCGCGCGGGTTATCTACACCGAGACCAGCTCGCTCGCCGAGCGCGAGTTCATCGACGCCGAGCGCACCATCGGGGCCAGCGCGCCACGCATCCTGTTTCGCCATATCCTGCCGCATCTGCTGCCGACGATCATCGTCTGGGGCACGCTCGGCATCTCGACCACGGTGCTGCTCGAAGCAACGCTCAGCTATCTCGGCATCGGCGTGCAGCCGCCGACCGCATCCTGGGGCAACATCATTTTCGAGAACCAGACATATTTTCAGGCAGCGCCCTGGCTGGTCTTCTTTCCTGGTGCGGCGATCCTGGCGCTGGCGCTGGCCTTCAACCTCATCGGCGATGCGCTGCGCGACATCCTCGATCCGACGCAAAGGGGCCGGGCATGATCGCCTATCTTGGGCGCCGCGTTATCCAGTCCGTGCTCATCCTGCTCGGCGTCTCATTGATCACCTTTGCACTGCTCTACCTGCTGCCCGCCGACCCCGTCCGCCAGATCGCCGGCCGCAGTGCCACGCCCGAAACGGTCGAGAACATCCGCCGGCAGCTCGGCCTCGATCAGCCCTTCTTCATCCAGTACTGGCACTATCTGATCAGCCTGCTCAGCGGCGATCTCGGCCGCTCCTACATCCAGCGTTCAGAGGTCACGGAGCTCATCGTCTCGCGGCTGCCGGCAAGCCTGCTGCTGATGGTCGGCGCCATCCTTTGCGAGCTGGCGATCGGCCTGACGATGGGCCTGCTTGCCGCCGTCAGGCGCGGCACCGCCACCGACCAGACGCTGATGGTCGCTTCCTTTGTCGGCGTCTCGGCGCCGCAATTCGTCGTCGGCCTGCTGCTCCTTTATGTATTCGCCGTGCAGCTCGGCTGGTTTCCGATCGGCGGTTACGGCACCTGGCGCCATCTGGTGCTGCCCTCGCTGACCATGGGGATCCTCGGCGCCGGCTGGTACGCCCGAATGATGCGCTCGTCGATGATCGACGTGCTGCGCCAGGACTATATGCGGACCGCCCGCGCCAAGGGTCTTGCGCGCGGCGCCATCATTTTCCGCCATGCACTGCCCAACGCCATCCTGCCGGTCATCGCCATGATCGGCATCGACATCGGCATCTTCATGGGCGGCATCGTAGTGGTCGAAAGCGTGTTCGGCTGGCCCGGCATCGGCCAGCTTGCCTGGCAGGCCATCCAGCGCGTCGACATTCCGATCATCATGGGCGTCACCCTGGTTTCGGCCTTCGCCATCGTGCTTGGCAATCTCCTGGCCGACACCGTCGCACCGTTCATCGACCCGCGCATCAAGCTCAGATGAAAACCAAAAAAAGACCGGTAACAACCAGAGAAAGGGAACATGAGATGAAGAAATTCTTGACCTCAACCGTTGCGGTATCGGCGCTCGCGCTGATGCTCGGCATGACTAGCGCCCGCGCCGAACACGTCGTCGATCCGAACGCCAAGCCGGGCGGCGCGATCACCATTACCTACAAGGACGACGTCGCCACGCTCGATCCGGCCATCGGCTATGACTGGCAGAACTGGTCGATGATCAAGACCCTGTTCGACGGGCTGATGGACTACGAGCCGGGCACCACCAATCTGCGGCCCGACCTCGCCGAGAGCTACGAGATTGCGCCCGACGGCAAGACCTTCACCTTCAAGCTGCGCCAGGGGGTGAAGTTCCACAATGGCCGCGAGATGACTGCCGACGACGTGAAATATTCGCTCGATCGCGTCACCAATCCGAAGACGCAGAGCCCGGGCGCCGGCTTCTTCGGCTCGATCAAGGGCCATGAGGATGTAACTGCAGGCAAGGCGGAAAGCCTGGCGGGCGTCACCGTCATCGACCCCTACACCATCAAGTTCGAGCTGACCCGGCCGGACGCCACCTTCCTGCATGTCATGGCCATCAACTTCTCGCATGTCGTGCCGAAGGAGGAGGTCGAGAAATACGGCGCGGATTTTGGCAAGCATCCGGTCGGCACCGGGGCTTTCAAGTTCGCCGAATGGACGCTCGGCCAGCGCGTCGTCTTCGAGCGCAACCCGGATTACTGGCACAAGGGCCTGCCGCATCTCGACAAGGTCACCTTCGAGATCGGGCAGGAGCCGATCGTGGCGCTGCTGCGGCTGCAGAAGGGCGAGATCGACGTGCTCGGCGACGTTATTCCGCCGGCCAAGTTCCAGGAGGTGATGGCCGATCCCGAGCAGAAGGCCCGTGTCGTCGAGGGCGGCCAGTTGCACACCGGCTACATCACCATGAACACCACCATGGCGCCTTTCGACAATGTGAAGGTGCGGCAAGCGGTCAACATGGCGGTCAACAAGGACCGTATCGTCCAGCTGATCAACAACCGCGGGGTGCCGGCCAACCAGCCGCTGCCGCCGTCGATGCCCGGCTACGACAAGGAATTCAAGGGCTATCCCTATGACGTGGCCAAGGCCAAGGCTTTGCTTGCCGAGGCCGGGCATCCCGATGGTTTCGACACCCAGCTGTTCGCCATGAACACCGATCCCAACCCGCGCATTGCCCAGGCGATCCAGCAGGACCTGGCGGCAGTCGGCATCAAGGCCAGCATCCAGTCGCTGGCGCAAGCCAATGTCATCGCGGCCGGCGGCGACAAGGCCGGCGCGCCGATGATCTGGTCCGGCGGCATGGCCTGGATCGCCGATTTCCCCGATCCGTCGAATTTCTACGGGCCGATCCTCAGCTGCGCCGGCGCGGTTCCGGGCGGCTGGAACTGGTCGTGGTACTGCAACAAGGACCTCGACGCCAAGGCGGCGGAGGCTGACTCGATCGTCGATCCGGCCAAATCAGCCGAACGTGCCAGGATGTGGAGCGCGATCTACGGCAAGATCATGGAAGACGCGCCCTGGGTGCCGGTCTTCAACGAGCAGCGTTTCACCATGAAATCGCCCCGGATGGGCGGCGCCGACAATCTCTATGTCGACCCTGTCCATATCCCGATCAACTACGACAATGTGTATGTGACCGATGTGCAATAACTGCGACTACACCATCCACGGGCGCCATCACCATTTCGGCTGGGACAATTCCTTTGTCCCGACTGAGCGGGTGGCGCCCGGTTCGACGATCGAGTTCCAGTGCCTCGATTCGTCGGGTGGCCAGCTTCAGCCCGACAGCACCGTTGCCGACGTCGCTTTGCTCGACTTCGCCAAGGTGAATCCCGTCACCGGGCCCATCTATGTCGACGGGGCTGAGCCGGGCGACGCGCTGAAGATCACAATTGAGATGTTCAAGCCGTCCGGCTTCGGCTGGACGGCGAACATTCCGGGGTTCGGGCTGCTCGCCGACGATTTTCCGGAGCCGGCGCTGAACATCTGGACATACGACGCCGCCTCGCTCGAGCCGGCGCTGTTCGGCAAGCATGCGCGGGTGCCGCTAAAACCCTTTGCCGGCACCATCGGCAACGCGCCGGCTGAAATGGGTCTCCACTCGGTGGTGCCGCCAAGGCGCGTCGGCGGCAATCTCGACATCCGCGATCTCGCGGCGGGCACCACGCTCTATCTGCCGGTGGAGGTCGCCGGTGCGCTGTTTTCGGTCGGCGACACGCATGCCGCGCAGGGCGACGGTGAAGTGTGCGGCACGGCGATCGAAAGCCCGATGGATGTCGTGCTCAAGCTCGACCTGGTCAAGGATGCGCGGTTGAAGACACCGCGCTTCACCACACCGGGCCCGGTGACGCGCCATCTCGACGCCAAGGGCTATGAGGTGACGACCGGCATCGGACCGGACCTGATGACGGGCGCCAGGGAAGCGGTCTCGCAAATGATCGACCTGCTTGCCGGCCGCTACGGAATGGACCCGGTCGAGGCCTACATGCTGGTTTCGGTCTGCGGCGATCTCCGGATCAGCGAGATCGTCGACATGCCGAACTGGGTGGTGTCGTTCTACTTCCCGCGCTGCGTCTTCGAATGAGCAAAGGCGCAACCAGCAAGCGGACCGGGGCTCCCGCCCCGGCCGTTTCGGTCACGGCTGGTCCGGTGCTGGAAATCTCCGACCTGACCGTCAGCGTGCGCGGCGAAGACGGCGAGCGGCCGGTGGTATCAGATCTGTCGTTCTCGCTTGCGCGCGGCGAGACGCTTTGCATTGCCGGTGAATCCGGTTCCGGCAAATCGATGACCGCACTGGCGATCATGCAGCTCTTGCCGCAGCCTGCCGCCCGCATATCGTCAGGCATGATCCGGCTTCACGACATGGATCGAGGCGACATCGATCTGGCGGTGCTCGATGAGCGTCGGATGCGCCGTATTCGCGGCGCCCGCATCGCGATGATCTTCCAGGAGCCGATGACCTCGCTCAATCCGGTGCTGTCGATCGGCCGGCAGCTGGTCGAGTCCATCGAGGCCCATACCGGCCTGTCGCGTGCCGAGGCCCGCCGGCGCGCCGTCGAGGCGCTGAAGGCCGTCCGCATCTCGGAAGCCGAAAGCCGGCTAAAACAGTTTCCGCATGAACTGTCCGGCGGCATGCGCCAGCGCGTGATGATCGCCATGGCGCTGGCGCTGAAACCGGATGTGCTGATCGCCGACGAGCCGACGACGGCGCTAGATGTCACCGTGCAAGGCGAGGTGCTGGAACTTTTGCGCGATCTGCAGCGCGAACACGGCACCAGCGTCATCCTCATCACCCACGACATGGGCGTGGTTGCCGAAATGGCCGATCGCGTCGTCATCATGCGGCACGGCCGCATGGTCGAGCAGGGAACAGCCGCCGATATCTTTTCGCGCCCGCAAGCCGACTACACGCGCGAGCTGCTCGCTGCCGTGCCGCGCATTGGTACCGGCGTCGGCCGCCAAAAATCCGCCGAACAAAAATCGGTCGAAGCGGAAATGCCCGGAAGCGTGGCGGTGGTCAACGATCTGCATGTCCGCTTCGACCTGCGCGGTGGCTTCTTCGGCCAAGTGAACCGCCGTGTCCACGCCGTCGAAGGCATCAGCTTTTCGATCGCGCCGCGCGAGACGCTGGCGCTGGTCGGCGAATCCGGCTGCGGCAAGTCGACCACCGCCAAGGCGCTGGCCGGGCTTGTGCCCTACCACGGCGATATCGTCATCGGCGGGCGCAATCTGGCGGGCCTTGGCCGTGACCAGCGCAAGGCGGTTCGCCGCGATGTGCAGATGATTTTTCAGGATCCCTATGCCTCGCTTGACCCGCGCATGCGCGTCGGCGACCTCGTTGCCGAGCCGCTGTTGATCCATGGCATCGGTTCGAAGGAAGAGCGCAGCCAGCTTGTGGCGGCGCTGTTCGAGCGCGTCGGCCTGTCGGCCGACCAGATGGAGCTCTATCCACACGAATTCTCGGGCGGCCAGCGCCAGCGCATCTGCATCGCGCGCGCTCTGGCGCTCAGGCCCAAACTGATCATCGCCGACGAGAGCGTTTCGGCGCTCGACGTGTCGGTGCAGGCCCGCGTGCTCGACCTGCTGAAGGAACTGCAGCGCGAATTCGGCATCGCCTATCTTTTCATCTCGCACGACATGGCGGTGGTCGAGAACATTTCCGATCGTGTCGCCGTCATGTATCTCGGCCAGATCGTCGAAATGGGCACCCGCGACCAGGTCTTTTCGAACCCGCGCCACCCGTACACCAAGCGCTTGATCGAGGCCGTGCCGGTGCCCGATCCGGCAAGACGCCGGCCGCGTTTCGCGCGTCTCGATCAGGAGATCCCGAGCCCGACCCGAAAAATTGGCGAAGAGCCGCCGAAACTGGCCCTGAAGGATCTTGGCAACGGTCATCTTGTTGCGGTTTCCTGACGTGCGCAACTGTCGGCATTCTTGCGAGGCTCAGAGCCACCGCCGCACGGTTTGCCGGTAGCCGCGATACGCATCGCCGAACCGCCGCTCGAGATAGGCCTCCTCACGGGCGACGACGCCGTAGCGGATCAGGATCGCCAGCGGCAGCGTGAGGACAAGGATCCAACTATTTTGCGCGGCCACGCCGATGCCGCCATAGATGAGGAACATGCCAAGGTAGATCGGATTGCGCGTCCAGCCGTGGATGCCGGTCGTCACCAGCACGCGCGTCGGCTCATTCGTCGGCACCGGCGTCGCCGCGCGGGAGAAATTGCGAATGCCCGCGGCGAAAAGCGCAAAACCGATCAGGATCAGCGCGCCGCCGATGATCCAGGTGACCAGCCCCGGAATCGGGAACGGCAAGCGCAGCAGGCGATCCAGCACGAAGCCAATCAGGAAAGCAGCGAGAAAGAGCAGCGGCGGTCTCGCGATGACGCCTGCGGTTCCGCTGTCGGTTTGCCCAGCCTGGTCCATTGCCATGTCTGCTCCCGCAGATGGCTAGGGCTACGAAGCCCATAGCCGCCTAGAAACGACAACCAAGGTGTCATTCTAAAAGTTGACAACCGTGGTGTCAATCGCAGAAATTGGCACGAAATAGGAGAAAGAAAGCGATGGCGTCGGCACGATACGGGACTGACCGAACGACGGGGACGGACCCCATCGCTGACGGCAAAGCCGAGGCGATCGCCGAGCTGATGCTCGAAGTGGCCCAGTGCTTCTTCAGAATACGTGCTCTCGGCCAGAAGACAGGGCTCATCACCAGTTGGGGCGGCGGTGCGTTCGGCTTCATGCGAAGCCTTGCGCTGCTTGGCCCGCTCACCGTGCCGCAGATCGCCCAGATGCGACCCACCAGCCGTCAGCGCATGCAGCGGCTGGCGGATGAGCTTGCGGCCGAGGGGCTGGTCGAATTCATCGACAATCCAAAACACCGGCGCTCGAAGCTTGTGCAGCTGACGCGCAAAGGCGCCGCGCGCTACGGCGAGCTGAACGCCCAGCTCCTGGCGATCGCCTCGACCATGGGCGCCGCTCTCGACGAAGCCGACATCCGCAAGACCGCAGAAGTCGTGCGGCAGCTGAGCGACGATGTGAAACTGCGCTCGGAGCAGCTGTCCTAGCGCTGGCCCAAAAAGCGGCGCGCCATTGAAGGGATCTCCGATGCTTGAGCGATAAGCTCGCCGGCCGTTTTGCCGCTTCCCTCCGCCCCGCCGGCGAACAATTGCCAACCGGAACCTCTGCGGAGCTGAGGCGTTCGAAGCGCAAAAGCTGAGAGCTGCGCCACCGCAAGACGAGTACTGCAATGGCTCAGAAGGCAAAGATAACGACAGGCACGAACGACCGGCCGCGCAACGAAACCATAGGCCCATCCGGCGAACCTGATGACAGCAGCATGCCGCTTGAAGTCGACGAGGCTGCCGCCCGGGTGAAAAAGCAGCTGGAAGGCAAACCTGGGCAATTTGCGGAAAATCAAGCCAATCCCGACGCGCCAGGCATTCCCAGCGCCGGCGTGATTATCTGCCGCCGCTGCGCCGGGACAGGCATGATCGACGGCCGCACCTGCCCCGAATGCGGCGGAACCGGAAAGACGCCGACGCCGATCGGCGGCGGCTGAGGCGGTCAGGACAGCGACCCCGTTTTGCGGCAATTCGATCACTGAATGCAGGAGTTTGGGCCGATGGCCGATGGGGTGGGGGGCCGCCAGGCGGCTCCCCAGTTTTTATGCACCAAAATGTCCCTATGCCCCAACCTGCACCTGCACGGGTAACAACAAATAGTTGGAGCAATTCGGCGGTTCGATCAAAAGCTGAACCGCCCTGGCGCATGATCCCGAAAACTGGAATCGATTTTCTGATAGGATCATGCGCAGATTCGAAGTGTTAGGCGTGCCTTGCGCGTCCGATCGGCAAAGAGCATCGTGGCAAACATCAACGCGAAGGAAATGGTCTCAATCTCCATTCTTATCCCGGACGCCGACAGCCAGGATCGCTACACGACCGCTCTAACATCAGTCGGAGATCAACGCATGCGATTGGATAAACGAGACACCAGCTCACTCCTCTCCTCCTCCAACCCCGCGCCTTCTCTGGCCAGCTTTGATCATGTCCGACGCACCGGCCGGCACTGATTGGAACGACCGCGAGATCGACCTGATCGTTGCGGATTACTTCGACATGCTGTCGCTGGAACTGGCGGGCCGCCCCTTTGTTAAGGCGCAGCGTAACGCGGCGCTGCAAGAACTTACCGGCCGCAGCCGCGGCTCGATCGAATTCAAGCACCAGAACATAAGTGCGGTGCTCTATCGGCTCAGCATGCGGCCGATTGCCGGATACAAGCCGATGGCGAACTACCAGCGCGCCCTGGTCGACGGCGTCGAGCGCCATATCGCCAGCAATCCGGCGCTCTTTGAGAATCCGATACCGCCGGCAGCAGCACCCGGCTTGCAAGAGCCCCAGCCGCTTTTCTTCGAAGCGCCACCTGTCGCGGCTTTCGAGGCTATTCCGCCCGTGCTGGAGCGAATCGTGCGGAAGTTTGATCCGGCACTGCGGGACGCCCGCAACCGACAGCTGGGCCAGAGCGGCGAGGAACGCGTCTTCTTCGCCGAGCAGTCGGGCTTGCGCGCGGCAGGACGCGACGATCTTGCCCGGAAGGTGCGGTGGGTATCAGTGGAGGATGGCGACGGCGCCGGCTATGACATCCGCTCATTCGGTCCGGCCGGCAGCGAGCGGCTGATCGAGGTGAAGACCACCACCGGTCACAAGCAGACCCCGTTCCTGCTTTCTGAGAACGAACGGGCCTTCTCGGAGGAGCGGCCGGATGCGTTCCGGCTGGTCCGGCTATTCGACTTCGTGCACCAACCGCGCGCCTTCGAGCTCACGCCACCGCTGGACAGATCCGTGCTGCTGAAGGCGGCGACGTGGCGGGCGCATTTCTGATGCCTCGCAGTATTTGAAACTGCTTGCAATTTGGTAACATAAACGGGACCATATTGTCCGTATTGAAGAGACCGAAAAGGATGAAATCCCCCTTCCGCAAAGGCGCTCGACGGCCAAGCAGCGGCGCTTGTCAGGACGCGGCTCGCCACGACGGCAATACGTCGACCGCGAAGCCGATCGGTGAAGGTGCGGCGGAACTTCGGGATCGATCGCGGACCCGGCTATCGGATCTATTTCGGCTGGGACGGCACGACGCTGGTGATCCTGCTGGGCGGTGGAACGAAGAGACGGCAGCAGGACGACAAACACGACGCGCTGAGACACTCGTGCGATTACAGGGCGCGCAAGCGCGCGGGCAGCAGGAAGGATAGATAGTCATGCCGTTGACGAGGGATTTTCGCGAGACGGTGCGCGCACGGGCTGAGCGCGATTCGCTTTTTCGGGAGGCGTTGTTGCGCCAAGCGGTGCAGGGTCTGCTCGATGGCGATGCTGCTGGCGGCCGCGCGGCGATGCGCGAGGCGATCAACGCCACGATCGGCTTCGAGCGGCTGGGTCAAATCGTCGGCAAGTCGCCGAAGAGCCTCATGCGCATGTTCGGACCAAGCGGCAACCCTACGGCGGAGAACCTTCTCGGCGTCATCCGCGCCCTGCAGATCGAAACCGGGGTGCGTCTGACGGTGCATACCGTGGCCGACGCGGCCTGACGAAAGTCTGCCGTCGGCAGCCATGTCGAAATTTCACTTTCCTTGCTGCCGAGTTTCCGCCCGTCTATGAGGCGCGGCTGAGCGCCAGGCGGGCGATCACGCGCCGCGGCAACCGCGATCATTGAAGCGCCAAGGGGCCGATGCAAATTCTGCGGATCAGATCGCCGGCACCCACTTCCAGAACACGCCCTCCATCCGTTCGGGATAGTGCTTGAACTCGCATTCGAAGCGCCATCCGTAAGTCTTGGCGGCCGCCAGCGCTGCCGGGCTGACCGGGTTCATGCCCGTTCCCGGCGCGAACCAGTCTTCCAGCAAGTCGTCGGGTATGTAGGCGCCGATCCTCAAAGGCAGCTTTTCGAGGACGACATCCATTTCCTTCGGTGCGGACAATGGGGTCTCCTTTCGAGATCCAGCCAAGAACAAGTCGTTTGAGGCCGATTGGGTTCCAGAACACGGATGATGGGCGGGCCAGGGACTGAATTCGACGCTCGGCTTTCGAGATTATTTGGATGGCGTAGTTACGCCCTTTCAGAGAGCCCCCTTGTTCTTGCGCGAGATCCGCCCAGCCCGGCCGCAGGCGTTATCCCCATCTCGAAACCCGGAATGGCCGCAGTCGGCCGGCACCATGACGGTTCGCTCAAGCCTCCAATGTAACCAGGAGTTGAAGAATCTGGCGAGACGGGCTTTTCTTTCACTTCTGTACATGCTATGTTCTCTTTATGTTCTGGCGTCGAATTCAGATTACCCGCATAAGTTGACAACCTACGTCACTCGCTGCGAATAATGTTCCAGCCCCCTCGACGAGTCCATGTGAATGAGTTAATACAGATGGAATTCCGGCGTGTGTCGCGAAAGTCAAGAACCGATTTTAGTTGGCGTTGCCTGCTGACGATCCAGATATTCGAACGGAGGGCTCTATGAATTTCCAGGTCACCCCGCCAAGTGAATGGGAAGAACGACCGCCGGTCCAAGAGGGCCGGCTTTCAAATACTAAACGCCCAGTTCAGCAGCCATTTTTGAAGAAACTCTTCGGTGATGCCCGCAATGTTCACCTGAAGGCTGGCGAAGCTGATATGGTTGTGACGTCACCGCCGTATTGGATGAAGCGCGATTATGGAGTCGAAGGCCAGATCGGCCAGGAGCCGACTGCAGACGCATTTGTGGAAAGCCTTGTTGGCTGCATGGAAAACTGGAAGACCATCCTGCCCGTATGGGGTTCGGTCTTCATTAACATCGGAGACACCTACTATAAAGGCTCGCTGGCGAATACGCCCGGTCGCTTGGAGATCGCTGCGCAGAATGCTGGCTGGACCGTCCGAAATAGAATCATTTGGGTTAAGGATGCCGGGATGCCCGATCCGGCCAAGGATCGGCTCAAGAGCCGGCACGAATACATCATCCATTTTTCGATACGCCGACGCGATTACTACTACGACCAGTTCGGGTATGCCGCGAAATATGGTAACGGCACCGGCCCCAGCGACGTGTGGCAAATCGGCTTGAGGCGCGATACCAGCAACCATCTCGCTCCTTACCCAACTGAATTGGTCGATCGTATCCTAACCCTGGCTTGCCCGGAACAGGTTTGTACGTGCTGTGGCAGGCCACGCCGACGTATTGTCAACCGCACGGGACGGCTTGACCCTTCGCGCCCCCAAGCCAAGCGCGCTATGGAATTGGCTAACGAACATGGCCTGACTGCGGCTCATATTGCCGCTATTCAGGCGACGGGCATCTCGGATGCAGGCAAAGCGATGCGCGTCCAAACTGGCACTGGCCGAAATTCAGCCGATGTAAAGGTTCTTGCCGCCGAAGCAAAGGCTGTATTGGGTGGGTACTTTCGTGAATTCACCTTCGCCAAACGTGAGACCACGGGGTGGACTGACTGTGGATGTGCCGGTCCCTTTCGCCCGGGCATAGTGCTTGATCCCTTCATGGGTACCGGAACTACCTTGCGCGCCGCAATCGATGTCGGCCGCAGTGCTGTTGGTGTAGATTTGGCGCAGAAACCTGATTCGAAAAGGCCTGCGCAACGTGGCGGATCCGACTAACGCGTTAAATACCTACGTCTTCAAAAAAGAAGTGGTGCTTCGTTCCATCGGGAAGCTGGAGCAGAATCCCATCCACGAACACTTCGCCGGATACCTGGCGATCCTTAGGGCGCAGCAGGGAAATCAAGGCCTCCCAATTCACTTTGGAGACATCGCCGAATTCCATGAGAAATATCTTAGGGTAATAGGAGCTTCGGACAGGGCGCCCTATGTCCGACCCTTCAAGTCGCGAGGCCAAGGCCTGGAAGCCTTCAATTCGAATGTGGCCGGATCGTACGCGCCTGGTTCGTTAAGATCCAAAGGCAAGCTCATAGAGGTCATCAAGGTTGTCGGCGAACGCCAAAGTGCAACCTATACGCTACGCGATGGCCACGCTTCACTGGCCTTGGATCGCTTGCTAAAGGGGCGCAAAGTACCAATCGGCGCTTTGACTGCATTCCTCTATCGCGACTACGGTTTCCGGATCGATCCTCCGAACATCCAGAGTGTCGTGGCGCTATTTCGCAGCGAGTTCGGCCTTGCTGCCGGCGTCGGAAGTCAGAAAAGGATCTTTGATATCCTGTTCGCCGATGACTTAGGGACGTTCAAACTCGGAGACCTCGAACTTTTGAAGACGGAGGCGGCTCAGAATGAATAGCATGACAAGCAATAGGGTTCGCCCGCTGTCGTTAGAAGACTTAGGCGTCACGCCCATTGGGATGGAGACAGTTTCGCTCCCAGCAGAGGAAGAGATCGAACGACTGCCCGACGACAACGAGGTGCTGACAAAAGTCCGAGCTGCACTGGAAATGGGATTTGCAGGGGTCATACTGTCCGGTCCTCCTGGCACAGGCAAGAGCTGGTACGCAAAGCGCATTGCACATACCATTGCAGGCGAACCAGAGGCGATCAGGATTGTGCAGTTCCACACATCCTACCAATACGAAGACTTTATGGAAGGCTTCGCGCCTAAGGACGGCGGCGGTTTCGAGCTGCAGAAGAAGTCCTTCCCACTGTTATGCGAAGATGCCACTGAGCGCCCCGATATCATACACGTCCTACTGATTGACGAGATCAGCCGTTGCGACGTCGCACGAGTGTTCGGAGAAGCACTAACCTACATGGAAGTTGACAAGCGAGGGCTCGAATTCACCTTGGCCTCCGGCAGTTCCCTAGTGGTTCCGCGCAATTTGGTGATCCTCGCAACCATGAATCCTTGGGACAAAGGCGTCGATGAACTTGATGTCGCGCTGGAACGTCGGTTCGCCCAGATCGACATGTTGCCGGACGTCCTCGCCTTGAGGGCCATTCTCGCTGACAAAGGCGCCGATCGCGCTTTGATCGACCGCGTCGCAGCCTTTTTCGAGGGCGTGCAAAAATTAGATGACGAGATGGTCCGTCTTGGACATGCCTATTTTAACAACTGCATAGATGAGGCCAGTGCCCGCCGTGCCTGGGATTTCCGCCTCTTCCCGTTCTTCAAGAAAGCTTGCAGGTTGGACAAGGACATGCTCAGCGAAATCATACGCATGTGGCTTAGGTCATTTCCGCCGGAGGGAGGTATCGGGGATGGCGGCGCAATTCTTCCCACAGTCGAAGATACACAGCTGCAACCGGGCCAGGCGACGTAAGAATGGCTGTTAATTTGGCGGCGTTGGGCGAAGCGATCGATGGGCGCGGCTTCGCAAGCGCCGGACGCCTCGCGCGAAAACCAATAGCTGCTGTCGAACAGGATACCATCCTGCTTCCGCCGGAATTGGTCAGGACGGACGGATCGCTAGATGTCTATGATGACGTCCTGAAGCTCTTTCGACCAACCTACTCCAAGAATCGACCAGCGATCCAGTGCTCGGGTTGGGTGGGGTATATCCCCCTCAACGATTCTTTCGCCCTTGAGGTAAGCACTCGGGTTCCGGTTGGAAATCTCGAGCGTCTCGTCGGCATGGCAGTAGGGTATACGCCAGACATCCTGCGGAAATACACTCGGCAGTTCGCTCACGCCGTTGACCGTCCTGCGTCCCTATTTGACATACTTACGGACCAGTTGCTCGACGCCTTCGATCACGTGTGGGAAGGCGGCCTGATGAAGACATATGGCCGTGTGCAGCGCGTGGGATCTGCACCGGTGGGTCGCATCATGCCCTTTCAAAGCCAATGGTTGTCAGCCAAATCCGGCCGTCCTGTCGCGGTGTCGTCGGCCTTCCACCGGAGCCCGGATTTCGGGCCGAACCGTGTCTTGCGGCACGCGTTCGAGAAGCTGCTTGCGCGGTACATTGGTATTAGGGAAGACGCTCAACGTGCGCGTGTTCTACGCCTAAGACAAGCCGTCAATCGTCTCGTTGGTGTCGGACGTCCGCTATTGTCGGAGGTTTCGCCGGAAGCCATCGCGGGGTTCGTTCACAGGTTGCCGTCGCAGCACGAATACTACGCGGATGCGTTAATGGTGGCACAGCTCATCATCTTCGATATTGGCCTGTCAATTCGAGGGAACGGTGGGGTTGCGATCTTACCCTCCATTCTGATCGACATGGCCAAGGTGTTCGAGAACTATGTTCGTCGCGTCTTAGCGGACGGCCTGCGCGAAGACGAGCGTATCGAGGTCAAGGATGGAAACAAGGGGGGTGAGGGTGGTGCGAAGCTCGACCTTTTTGATCCGATTGCGGAGGGCCTAAAGAACCCCGGGGTGACCCCCGACATTGTGATCGATGTCGAAGGTAAGACCAAGTTGGTTATCGATGCGAAATATAAACCGGCCCCGAAAGTGCCGGAACGTGATGACGTTAATCAGGTCGTCCTTTATGGTGCCCGCTATGGCGCTCATCGTGTGATGCTTTTGCACGCCGGCCGCAAGGCAGAACGCCAGCCGACCGAACTATGCGGGCAGGTAGGCGATTTCCAAGTCTACAACGGCATGGTCGATTTGAACGCGGAGCCTATCGAGACTGAGGAAACCAACCTTGTGGAGGCAGTTAGACTGTTGCTCTGACTTCTCGTCGCCTCCCTACGAGACGACAAGCGGCCTTCGTGAGCTGTTTTCGGAATGGGTGCGGCGTCTATTTTGCCCTTTGGCGCACCCGACAGGATTCGAACCTGTGACCTCTGCCTTCGGAGGGCGCAAATCCTCCGCCAAAGTGGTACGTTTCTGCGGTATTGCTATCGGCGAAACCACGGTCGAGGGGTGTTTGTGCCCGTCCCGTTCACAGCTACCGGTTCAATTGAACCGGCGGCTCCTGTCCGATTAGATGGCAGTGACCCTTGTATCGTAGAGAATGATTGCCATCGACGCTATCGTCAACTCGGAAGCCTGGCACCAGCGTATTCGGCTTCCTTCGCTTCGATCAGCGCGACGATATAGGCAACCACCGTGGGGTCTCCGCCCTGCCGCCAATAGAAGCGCAAATCCCCGGTCCTGAAATCGACCACGCATTGGGTGAAAGCATCTCGTAGAGCCAAGTTCATGGCTGTAAGGCTGGCACTGCTAAACAATGCTACCGGCACGATGGCAGGGTAGTAGTCCGGAATAGGGGCGAGCGGATCGCGCTTCTTCTTCCCGTCCACTATCCTCGTTTCATGCGGCGTCATTGTCCCGATAACCGCAGCGTTCTTGAGTATCTTGGCAATGTAAGAGCGGTGCCAGAATGCGGCCTTGCGCCCACCATCCCCGAAAGTCTCGACGGCTTCCGCGTTGAGCCGATGGGCTATGGTGTGCTGCCCGATGCCCTGTCAGCATCCTTGAACATGCGGCGCACAATGGCCGCGCGCTCCTCGATCACAGAGAAGCCTAAGCGGTCGGGGTTCATTGAAAGCCACGCGGGGAGCCTTTCGGTCATCGGCCTACCTTCCGCAGCGGCGGCCACCTTCTTCCGTCCCCATGCCTCACGGACGCGCTTGGCCTTTATGAGAGCAGCCCTTGAGGTTGCATGGTTGGGATTGGTTCCGCTGTTTGCGGAGTTGGGTAAGGCTTTTGCGGTCGGTTCGGTCAGCGGTGAACCACGTCGTGGGGTTTCCCTGTTGGCTGGTCAATTTCTGTCTCTGATCTGAACCAGGCGCGGAACTGACACTGGCTCCACGCGAGTATAGGAGTGGAAGATTAGCAGGCGACTACGGCATTGCTCCCAGTCGCCGGGCGACGGCGTAGAGATTCCTGCGCCACCGATTGTCTGACGGCGTAGAGGGACAGAAGACCCGGCCCTCGACACAGACTACCGCCCAGTGTTTACCGCGATCTTCGGTTTCGAGCGGATGGAGCCCTGCCTCCCTGCAGAGCTTCACACAGTCACGTCGATGCTTGCTCATCATTGCCTCCCGCAGGGTTGGGATTGGAACGCCGACTAAGTTCTTCCACGGCCTGTTGCCGCAAAAGCTGTGCGGGAACCCACGTGAAGGACGGCGGCTCCCTGAACCACAGGTCGCGCCAAGCATTCCTGGACGTGCCCTCCGCAACCTTGGACGCCCACTCTGAGGGAGAGTAGGAGCCATCCGCATCGACGATCCTCCCCTTCTCAACCTTGGCGTAATGATGCTTGCCGCCGTAGGCCATGCGTACTTCCGCACCTGGGCGAAGCGTAACCTCCTTCCACACCAGGGGCGCTGCTTCTTCTCGGCGCGTATACGTGCGAAAGTCCTCCTCCATCCACTGCGCGTACACTTCAGGCGCATACTTCTCGGCCACCGCTTCGAGATGCTCCTCCGGCCACCGACCGTCTCGGATTGTATTTTCGATCCAGTCGCGCACGAGGCCTTCAGCAAGCCCGCTAGGGTCGATCTTGCCGTCGGATAGATAGACAATGTCCGAGTACAATTCCCGATCGAACGGGATGAATACGTCAGATTTAGACACTTCTGGCTCCTTTACTCGATTTCTAGGCTTAACTAGTCTACGCCTGAAATGCGCCCTTTGAGTGGCATTGTCAACATCAATAGCGAAAAATTCTTTGTTCTAGCTATTTCTAGTCTGAACTCCTCGCGAAGCGGAACGCGCCTGCTCCACCCATCCCGAGTTGCGTGGCAAGGCATCTGCCGTGAGCTTGAGGTGCACAACGGCGGCAGCCCTGCGGCGAGCGGTAAGACGCGGCCCCTGTACGTCCCTTCGCGCTTCCGCTCCACCATCAGGCATTTCGGTTCACTTGAACCGATGGCCCCTGCCTTCAAGAACTGTAACTATTTGAGTTTGTTGGCGCACCCGACAGGATTCGAACCTGTGACCTCTGCCTTCGGAGGGCAGCGCTCTATCCAGCTGAGCTACGGGTGCTTTCAGGATCGGCGATCCGGAAAACGAAGCAGCCGGGTAACCGGCCAGCCACGGCTTCTTATCTGATGCGGGGACGGGCTTCAACGGGCAAGGCGCCGTAAAGTTGTCCCGGCGCCTCTGGGCGATCGGTTCGCGCCACATTCGGTCGCTGCGTGGCCTCGCAGGTTCAGCGCATTCGTCATTCGAAATGCCCTGGCATTTCGTCCGCCCCTCACTGCTCCCCGGCATACAGCAGCCGTGTCGTCGTGTTCGATGCCGGCGACAGGTTGCGCTGGATCAGCGCCTCGACGTGGTCGTTGCGCTGGCGCGCGCTGTCGGCGCCCATCACCACGAGGATCAGCCGGCGGCCGTCGGCATCGTAGGAGGTGACGATGTTGAAGCCTGAGGCTCGGATATAGCCGGTCTTGATGCCGTTGACGCCGCGGACGCGGCCGAGCATGTCGTTGTGGCCGCGCACCAGCCTGCCGCGGAACATGAAATCGCTTTCGGAAAAATAGTGGAAATGCTGCGGGAAGCGGGCGCGCAGCGCCATGCCGAGCACCGCCATGTCGCGCGCCGTCGTCTGCTGGCCGGCGTCCGGCAGGCCGGAAGCGTTGCGGAAGACGGTGCTGCGCATGCCGATCTGGCGCGCTTTGGCGGTCATCATCGCGGCAAACGCGTCTTCGCTGCCGCCGAGATATTCGGCAACGGCGACCGCCACGTCATTGGCCGATTTGACGGTGATCGCCCGGATCGCCGAATCGACGTCGATCGTCTCGCCGCGCCGGAAGCGCAGCTTGGTCGGCGGCTGCCTGGCGGCGTTGGCCGAGACCGGGATCAGCGTCGTCTTGCTGACGCGGCCCTGCTCCAGCGCCTCGAACAGCAGGTAGAGCGTCATCATCTTGGTCAGCGACGCCGGATAGCGCGGCGCCGTCGAATTGGCCTCGAACAGCGTCCTGCCGCTGCCATCGATGACCATAGCCGCATATTTCTGCGCCGGCGCCGGCACCGCCAGCATGGTCTCCGTCGGCGTCGTCGCGCAGCCGGCAACCAGCAGCAGCAGCGCAAACGCCGCGACAAATTTTTTGATGAGCGGAAAGAAGCGCGGTTTGGACATTCTGAAGGTAAGCTGTTGCTGAGACGAGTGGGAAACTAGCCTAACCCAATGGTGCCGTCCATTTGGTTAATGCCGGTGTTCACGGCAATCGCTTCGGGTTTGAATTCCCTGGGCGTTGGCGCTGCCCCTCGCTTGTGGCACGACGGAAGCCGAGGCTTTCGCTCTACGATGGACCCCCACCCTAACCCTCCCCACAAGGGGGAGGGAACGCTGCCGCCGCCTTCACTTCTCTCCTTTGGCGCCGAAAGGCAGGCAAGTTGCCGAGGTCAGTGCCAACGGAAGTCTCCCTCCCCCCTGTGGGGAGGGGTTAGGGGTGGGGGTCGATCGTAGGGCGAAAGCCTCGGGCTAGGAGCGCGTCACCGGGCAAATGCGCCTCCGACATGAAATGCCGCCCACCCAGCTTGCGCAACCGCCACCGAGCGGGTTTGCTGGCGCCGGCAGAATCAGCAGGTGCGCCATGGATACGCTGACGATCAAGGCAAAGGGCATTTCGGTAACGGTCGATCTCACCGTCGGCCATCTCGCCGACATGACCGTCGATAGCGACGGGCGCCGGCTAAAACCGCTGCATCGCGCGCCGTGGATCGACGAGCCGCGCGCGGCGCTGCCGCAAGACCTGCCCGAGGGCACCGTTAGGCTGTCCGGCGATTTTTTATGCGCGCCGTTTTCGCGCAGCGATGTCGAGGAAGCGCCCTTGCACGGCTGGCCGGCCAACAGCCCATGGGATGTCGTTGCCTCCGCGGCGACAGTCGATGGCTGGCGCGCCGTTTTCCGGCTGCAGCACAAGGTTTTGGGCGCCACGGTCGAAAAAATCCTGACCCTGCGCGACGACCATCCCTTTCTCTACCAGGAACATGTCTTTTCCGGCGGTTCGGGCGGCATTTCCGTCGCCCATCATCCGATGACGGTGATGACGGACGGCGGCAGGCTGGCCTTTTCGCCGAAGCGGTTTGCGGCAACGCCGGACGACCCGCTCGAGCCCGATCCGGCCCGCGGCCGTTTCCTGCTCGCTTATCCGGCGCGTTCCGCCGACCTGACGCGCTTTCCCGCCGCCGATGGCGGCACGCTCGACCTGACCGACTATCGCATCGACCACAGCCGAGAGGATTTCGTCACGCTGGTCGAGGCCGACCATGGCGGGCCAGGCTGGACCGCGCTGGCGCGAAAGGCGGAAGCCGATCTCGTTGTGGTGCTGAAAAACCCGGCCGAGCTACCGGTCACCATGCTGTGGATCAGCAATGGCGGGCGCGACTACGCGCCGTGGAGCGGCCGCCATCGCGGCGTGCTCGGCATCGAGGACGGCCGCACGGCGCTCGGCCACGCCGCGTCGCTGGGCGACAACTGGCTGAAGCGGGAAGGGGTGGCGACCGCCTTTGCCCTTGGCGGCAATGTCTCGTTCCGCCACGTCATCGGCGCACTGCCCTTATTCGACGGCGAGCCGCCGCGCGATATCGCCACCGCGCAGGGGCATATGCGCATTGCGGCGGCGGACGGTTCGACGCGGGATGTCGCTTTCGATGGCGATTTCCTGCGGATTGGCAGGTCGGGTTCTGGTTGATTGGCGAGCGGCCGCGTGCAGCCTTCCCCTTCTCCCCTTGTGGGAGAAGGTGGCCTCGCGAAGCGAGGTCGGATGAGGGGTGTTCCAGGGAACACCAACGTCTCATTCCGTCCAACACCCCTCATCCGTCTCGGCGCTGCGCGCCGATCCACCTTCTCCCACAAGGGGAGAAGGGAAAGGCGGCGCCGACGTCGCGGGCAATGAGGGGCGGCGGCGACCTCGACAATTGGGCGGTCTTCAATCCCGGGTTTGAAAATCCCGCCAACTATAGCCAAGATGCGATCCAAAACACCCAGCCAGAAAGGCTCCGATGTCCGAGATCGCCCACCTCGCCGCCACCATCTTCAAGCGCGCCGGCAAGGCGCGGCGCTTTGTCGTTGCCATTGCCGGTCCTCCGGGCGCCGGCAAGTCGACGCTGTCGGCCCGCCTGCATGAGCTGCTGCCGGAAGGCGCGGCCGAAATCGTGCCGATGGATGGCTTCCATTACGACGATGCCGTGCTCGAGCAGCGCGGCCTGCGGGCGCGAAAGGGCGCTCCGGAGACCTTTGACTTTGCCGGCTTCGAAACCTTGCTGAAGCGCATCCGCGCGGCCGAGCCCGACATCGCCATTCCGGTGTTCGACCGCAGCATGGAGCTGTCGCGCGCGGCCGCTTCGATCATCGCCGCAGACACCAAGTTCATCCTGGTCGAAGGCAATTATTTGCTGCTTGACGAGGAACCGTGGTCGCGGCTGGCGCCGCTGTTCGATTTCTCGATCTTTGTCGATGTGCCGCGCGCCGAGCTCGAGCGCCGGCTGCTCGAGCGATGGCACGAGCATGGCCGCTCCGACGACGACGCCCGCGCCTGGATCGCCTCCAACGACATGCCCAACATCGACCGCGTGCTTGCCCGCCGCCGCCCCGCCGATCTGGTGATCGGCGATCACGCCTGATTTGCAAGGGCCAGCCGCGCCTGGAACCTTAGGACTTTCCGGCCGTTGTGTCAGATACGGCAATGATGCTGACATGAGGAAGACTGTCCGATGGCTACTCCGATGGCAACCAAGGCAAGAAAGCCTGCGCCCGGCAAGGGCAGGGCAACTCGATCCAGGGCAACTGGATCCAAGGCTACTGAATCGAAGGCAACTGAATCGAAGACCGGTGCTGGCCCGGCTGTCGCCGCCCGCTCCAAGGATGCAAAACCCAGTTTTGGCAAGGCAGCACCGAAGAAAGTGACGCCGACCGCAGCCAAGGCCACGGCAAAACCGGCCAGGTCGAGGAAATCGGAAAGCGGTGGCTCGATGGCAGGCAGCGCAATGCGCACGGTCAAGACGACGGCCAATGTCGCGGCCGGCGCGGTTGTCGCCACCGCCAGGGGCGCTGCATCGCTTGCCGCTTCCGTCATGGGCAAGGGCGGCTCAAAACACAAAGCCAAGACAAAGTAGTCGGTTCTCGGCACCAGCCGCCGATTGAGCTAACGCCGGGCGGGGATGTTGAGACCCCGCTGCACCGCCGGCCGGGCAAGGCCGCGCTCCAGCCATGCCGCGACATGGGAAAAATCGTCGAAGCCGACAAGTTCCCTTGCCTCGTAAAAACCGATCAGATTGCGTACCCAGCCCAGCATCGAGATATCGGCGATGGTGTAATCGTCGTCCATGATCCAGTTGCGGCCCGTCAGCCTCGTCTCGAGCACACCGATCAGCCGCCGTGATTCGTCGCGATAGCGCGCCAGCGGTCGCTTGTCGGCGATCTCGCGTCCGGCGAATTTGTGGAAAAAACCGACTTGCCCGAACATCGGCCCGATCGAGGCCATCTGGAAGAACACCCACTGGATCGTTTCGTAACGCCGCGCCGGGTCGGCCGGGATCAGCCGGCCGGTCTTGTCGGTGAGGTAGAGCAGGATGGCGCCGGATTCGAACAGCCCGATCGGCTTGCCGCCCGGGCCGTCCGGATCGATCATCGCCGGGATCTTGCCGTTCGGGTTCAGCGACAGGAATTCCGGCGTCCAGCTTTCGTCCTTGCCGATGTTCACCGCATGCGCCTCGTATGGCAGGCCGAGTTCCTCCAGCGCGATCGACACTTTTACCCCGTTCGGCGTCGGGAACGAATAGAGCTGGATGCGGTCGGGATGGCTGGCCGGCCAGCGCGTGGCGATCGGAAAGGCGGACAGGTCGGTCATCGAAACTCCTGGGATTTTTTTCGCGCAAGCGCGCCGTCGTGGCGCGTGGCAAGACGCGTCTCGCCGTAGCTGGGGATCCGTCAGACCGCCTTGAACGCCAGCACCGCATTGGTGCCGCCGAACGCAAAACCGTTGCTGATCGCCGCGCGCACCTTGCGCTCGCGCGCCACATTCGGCGTGATGTCGAGATCGCAATCGGCGTCGGTTTCGCGAAAATTGGCCGTTGGCGGCACGATGCCTTCGCGGATCGCCATCACGCAGGCGATCAGCTCCAGCGCGCCCGACGCGCCGAGGCAGTGGGCATGCATCGATTTGGTCGAGGAGATCGAAAGCCTGTGGGCATGGTCGCCGAAGACGCGCTTGATCGCCGCCGTCTCGATCTGGTCGTTGGCCTTGGTGCCGGTGCCATGCGCATTGATGTAGTCGATGTCCTCCGGGTTGAGCCTGGCATCGACGAGGCAGAAGCGCATCGCTGCCTCCGGCCCTTCGATGGTCGGCGCGACGATGTCGGAGGCATCGCCGGAAAGACCGGCGCCGGCAATTTCGGCAAGTATAGTGGCGCCGCGCGCCATGGCATGCTCAAAAGTTTCCAGCACGACCATGCCGGCGCCTTCGCCGAGCACCAGGCCCTGGCGATCGGCCGAAAACGGCCGGCAGGTGTCGGGCGCCAGCACCCGCAACGCCTCCCAGCCTTTCAGGATGCCCCAGACCAGCGGCGCATCGGTGCCGCCGGCGAGCATGACGTCGGCGCGGCCGAGCCTGATCTGGTCGACCGCCGAGGCAATGGCGTGGTTGGACGAGGAGCAGGCCGAGGTGATGCCGAAGACCGGCCCGCGCAGGCCGAGATTCATGCTGACATGGCCGGCCGCGGCGCCGGGCATCACTTTCGGCACGGTGAAGATGCCGGTGCGGTTCTTGCCTTCGAGCAGGATGGCGCGATAGCTCTCTTCGATCGCCTCCCAGCCGCAGACGCCGACGCCGACGATGGCGCCCATCCGGTAGGTGTTGGCCGCGTGCAAGCTTAGCCCGGCCTGTTGCGCGGCCTCGCGCGCGGCGATCGTCGCCAACAGGCTGAAACGGTCCATCGACACGACCTGCTTGCGGTCGATGCCGTGCTCGGGAAGCGTCCTGATTTCGCAGCCGACCCTGATTTTCAGGTCATGCAGCTCCGAATTGACGATCGGGCCGATGGCCGAGCGGCCGGTGCGCATCTCGTCCCAGATCGCCGGCACATTGGTGCCGAGCCCGCATAAGCCGCCGATGCCGGTAATGACGACGCGCTTGTGCATTCAGTCAGGCTTTTTCGCGATCAGTGCGCGAACCGCCTCGACCATGTCGCCGACGTTCTTCAAATTGCTCCAGGCATCGACCGTGTTCATCTCGATCTCGATGCCATACTGTTCCTCGAGGTCGAAGATGATCTCCGTCAGTTCCAGCGAATGGATGCCAAGTGAGGTCAGTTCGGTGCTGGTGGTGATTTCTTCGCCACCCGGCTCGGCATGGGCCTTGATCTTCTCGATGATGTCCGTTGCCAGCTGGTCAGCCATTCGGTTCCTTCCCCAACCCTTGTCGTTCCCCGACGCCAACGGATCGGCGCCTGTTTTTCCCCAGGCTCAAATTGTCATCATCGCCTTTTATCCCGCCAGGCGCTGTGTACCAAGACGGCTCCTCTATAGAAACCGAAACGTTGTCAAGCAACAAGCTTATATGTCGACAAAGCCGGTGCTGCGGTTATCGTTGGCACCATGGATATGATCGAACCTGGCCTGACCTTTGTGCCGCCGGCCCAACGCGTCGCCGGAACGGCGCGGCTCGGCTGTGACAGGAATGGCGGCCGCACGCGTCTTCGGCGGCTTTATCAGGATGGTTCCGCCAAGATCCGCATGCCGGCCGTCTCGGCCGATCCGCTCGAAGCCGTGCTGATCAACACCGCCGGCGGGCTGACCGGCGGCGACCGCCTCGGCTGGGAGGTCGATGTCGGCGCCGGCGCCTCCGCCAGCATAACCACCCAGGCCTGCGAGAAGGTCTACCGCGCCGCGACCGATCGTGCCGAGGTGCGGGTGAAGCTGACCGTCGGCGCCGGCGGCCGCATCGCCTGGCTGCCGCAGGAAACCATCGTCTTCGATCGATCGGCCTTTGCCCGCCGGCTCGACCTGGAGCTTGCCGCCGGTGCCGAGGCGCTGGTGCTCGAGGCGACCGTCTTCGGCCGCCTCGCCATGGGCGAACGCGCGGCGCACGGCAATTTCCACGACCGCTGGCGGGTCAGTCAGGACGGAGCGCTGGTTCATGCCGAGGATTTCCGCATCGGGCCGGACATAGCCGCGATTCTGGGCGGTTCGGCCGTGGCCGGCGGCGCCATTGCCATGGCGACGGTGCTGATGATCTCGCCGCGGGTCGAGGCTTTGCTCGATCCGGCCCGGGACATCATCGGCGGCCAGGGCGACGCCAGCGTCTGGAGCGTGAAGAAATCTGGCAAGCTTCTTGCGAGGCTGTTTGCCGAGGACGGCTACCAGCTCCGCAAGCGGCTGGTTCCGCTCGTCGAATTGCTGAACGGACTGGCCGGTCTGCCCAAATTATGGTCACTCTGATTCCGATTATGTCATCCTGACTATGCTGTTGCGGGGAAACGCATGAACCTGACGCCACGGGAAAAGGACAAGCTGCTCATTGCCATGGCGGCGATCGTGGCGCGCAAGCGGCTCGAACGCGGCGTCAAGCTCAATCACCCGGAGGCGATCGCGCTGATCACCGACTTCGTCGTCGAGGGTGCCCGCGACGGCCGCCAGGTCGCCGAGCTGATGGAGGCCGGCGCCCACGTCGTCACCCGCGCGCAGGTGATGGAGGGCATCGCCGAGATGATTCACGACGTCCAGGTCGAGGCGACGTTTCCCGACGGCACCAAGCTGGTGACCGTGCACGAGCCGATAAGGTGAGGGCCGATAGGAGAAAAAATGCTTGAGCTGCGCCCCAACTGCGAATGCTGCGACAAGGACCTGCCGCCTGAGGCGACGGATGCGCTGATCTGCACCTTCGAGTGCACCTTCTGCGCCGACTGCGCGGCCAATGTGCTGGGCGGCGTCTGCCCGAATTGTGGCGGCAATTTTTCAGCGCGCCCGATCCGCCCGGCAGCGATGCTGAACAAATATCCCGCCTCGACAAAGCGCGTCCTCAAGGCCGAAGGCTGCGGCCCGGCCCGCAACGCCGCGTGACGGCACGATCCTGACAACGGAAGGCATATCGATGGTTCCGATCAAACGCACGTCCCTCTCGGCGATCCTGCTGCTCGCCGCCGGCCTCGTCTACGGCGACTTGTGAGGCTGGCGATGATCCCCGGCGAAATCATCACGGCAAGCGGCGAGATCGAACTCAACAAGGGCCAGCCGACAATCACCATGAAAGTGGCCAACAGCGGCGACCGGCCGATCCAGGTCGGCAGCCACTATCATTTCTTCGAGACCAATGAGGGGCTGAAATTCGATCGTGACAAGGCGCGCGGCATGCGCCTCGACATTGCTGCCGGCACGGCGATGCGCTTCGAGCCCGGCCAGGAGCGCGACGTCACCTTGGTGCCGCTCGGCGGCAAGCGCGAGGTCTACGGGTTCCAGCAGAAGATCATGGGCGCGCTGTGAGATCCCCTGGTCGCGTTGTGCGATCCCCTGGTCGCGTTGTGCGATCCAGAGCGTCCAGCGGTTTCGGCTCAGCTGGGCGGCTTGGCCGCCGCGTAGATGACGACCTTGCCAGGATCGTCGAATTCCACGGCGAGAACGTCTTCGGTCTGCACGCGTCGAGAGTCGATGGCGTTGAACAGCAATGCGTTCGCCTCGATCTCGTCGCGGAGTTCCGCAATCTCCTCCTGATGCTGCTCGACCTTGCTTTCGATCGCCGGCGGCAACCCGCCTTCCGTGCGCGCGGCGTCGGTAAGGAACACGATATCGACCTTGTCGAGCTTGGATGTCTTGCGCACCGCGCCGATGTTTTCACGCGTCCGGTCGATCGCGGTAGTGACTTTACCGGCCTCGACAGCGGTGTTGGTCTCTTCCTGGCCAACCTCCGAGCCGATGATCTTGTTCACGGTTTCTGGGCCTTCAAGGCCCTGCGCATTCAGCCCGGCCTGGGGAGCGCTCGCCGCAAGAAACGCAGTTGCGGCCAGCATATGCAGCCATCTGGTGTCGGGGAAGGTGGTGATCGCCATCGCTCGCTCTCAAAGCCTCTTTCGAGACCCGTTTCTAGGCCAAAAAGTCGAAACGTATTCCGCCCTGCGAAGGTTCCCTCCCCGATGCGGCAGGCCGACCTCGTGCCGGCCCGCCACAGCGCGTCGTCAGCTCGCCTTCTTGGTGATCAAGGTCAGCGAGCCGTTGGCGTCCATGCTGGCGGCGATCACTTGCGCCGAGGTGAGTCCCTTGGCTTCGAGCGCGGATTTGACTTGGGGGGTCGCGTCGATCGAGCTGCGCAATTTCTGCAGGCCGTCCTCGCCGCGCTTGGCGATCACTTCGTTGACCTTGGTCTGCGTTTCCTTGGGCAGTTCCTCGATGTCGACGACGTTGACGGTCTGGATCGCCGGGGCTTGCGGCTGAGCGCCGGGTGTCGCGGGAGCGGGCGAAGCCGGCGGCTCGGCAGGCTGCGGCGCAGGCTGTTGCTGGGCGCTGGCAGCGGTCGCGAGCAGCAGGGTGGCGGCGGCGGCGAGAGAGATCGTTTTGCGCATAAAACTTCCTTTCCATCGATTGGCAAACGGTCGTTTTGGGGTGACCTCGCCACCTCAAAGGTTAAATGGGATCGGAAGGTGTCGCCGAGCGGGTCATTGCGTGACCATAGGATGGCGACAATGTGGAGCCGGGCTTCGACCGGCTGTATCTTTGGGCCGCATTTCGGGAGCAATTGCTGATGGCTAGAATCACCCGCGCCGCCTATGCCCAGATGTACGGCCCGACCGTCGGCGACAAGGTGCGGCTTGCCGATACCGAGCTGTTCATCGAGGTCGAGAAGGATTTCACACTGCATGGCGAAGAGGTGAAATTCGGCGGCGGCAAGGTCATCCGCGACGGCATGGGCCAGAGCCAGGTGTCCCGCGCCCAGGGCGCGGTCGACACCGTCATCACCAATGCGCTGGTCGTCGATGCTTCGGACGGCATCTTCAAGGCCGATATCGGCCTCAGCGACGGCCGCATTGCCGCGATCGGCAAGGCCGGCAATCCCGACATGCAAGACGGCGTCACCATCATCATCGGTCCCGGCACCGAGATCATCGCCGGCGAGGGCAAGATCCTCACCGCCGGTGGCTTCGACGCGCATATCCATTTCATCTGCCCGCAGCAGATCGAGGAGGCGCTGATGTCAGGCATCACCACCATGCTCGGCGGCGGCACCGGACCGGCGCATGGCACGCTGGCGACGACCTGCACGCCGGGGCCGTGGCATCTGGCGCGCATGATCCAGTCCTTCGACGCCTTCCCGATGAATATCGGCCTGTCGGGCAAGGGCAACGCGTCGTTGCCGGCCGCGCTTGAAGAAATGGTGCTGGGTGGTGCCTGCTCGCTTAAGTTGCACGAGGACTGGGGCACGACACCGGCGGCAATCGACTGCTGCCTGTCGGTCGCCGACAACTATGACGTCCAGGTGATGATCCACACCGACACGCTGAACGAATCCGGCTTTGTCGAGAACACGGTGGCGGCGATCAAGGGCCGCACCATCCACGCCTTCCACACCGAAGGGGCCGGCGGCGGCCATGCGCCCGACATCATCAAGGTTTGCGGCCTGCCCAACGTCATCCCGTCGTCGACCAATCCGACGCGGCCCTACACCGTCAACACGCTGGCCGAGCATCTCGACATGCTGATGGTCTGCCATCATCTGTCGCCGTCGATCCCCGAAGACATCGCCTTTGCCGAAAGCCGCATCCGCAAGGAGACCATCGCCGCCGAAGACATTTTGCACGACATCGGCGCCTTCTCGATCATCTCGTCGGACAGCCAGGCGATGGGTCGCGTCGGCGAAGTGGCGATCCGCACCTGGCAGACCGCCGACAAGATGAAGCGCCAGCGCGGCTCGCTGCCGCAGGAGACCGGCGACAACGACAATTTCCGCGTCCGCCGCTACATCGCCAAATACACCATCAACCCGGCCATCGCGCACGGCCTGTCGAACGAGATCGGCTCGGTGGCGGTCGGCAAGCGCGCCGATCTGGTGCTGTGGAACCCGGCCTTCTTCGGCGTCAAGCCGGACATGGTGCTGGTCGGCGGCATGATCGCCGCCGCCCCGATGGGCGATCCCAACGCCTCGATCCCGACACCGCAGCCGATGCACTACCGGCCGATGTTCGGCGCCTATGGCAAGGCGATGACCAATTCGTCGGTGACCTTTGTCTCGAAAGCCGCGCTCGACGCCGGCCTGCGCGGCCGGCTCGGCGTCGACAAGCAGATGGTCGCCGTCGAGAACACCCGCGGCGGCATCGGCAAGCATTCGATGGTGCTCAACGACGCCACCCCACATGTCGAGGTCGATCCCGAAACCTACGAAGTCCGCGCCGACGGCGAATTGCTCACCTGCGAACCGGCCACCGTGCTGCCGATGGCGCAGAGATATTTTTTGTTTTGATCCCTACAAATGCCCTGTTGGCGGGGCGTCAAATTCGGTGCTCAGTTGTCCAAGCTCTGACGTGCCGTTTTGCGATTGTCTCGAAATTGCGGCATGATGGGCCTCATGAACAGGATTGATCGTCTCAGGGCCCTCACTCCCTACGAAGCGGACTACGTCCAGTGGTGCGCCGAGCAAGGCGCATTGTTGCGCGAAGCTCGTTTCTCCGACCTCGATCGTGAGAATCTTGCCGAGGAGGTCGAGAGCTTGGGGAGACGTGACAAACGAGAAATTCGCAGTCGGATGGAGGTGCTGCTTGCACATCTCCTGAAATGGGAATTCCAACCCGGCCATCGAAGTCATAGTTGGCAGTCGTCAATTTCCGAACAGCGCATCTGGATCGGAAACATCATCAAGGACAGCCCGAGTCTTCGCCGATATCCCGCTCAGATTTTCGACGAGGCATATAAAGACGCTTTGCTTGTCGCGGTCAGGGAAACGGGTCTCAGGAAATCTCACTTTCCAGGCGAACCTCCATTCACATGCAAGCAGGCGCTCGATGAACGATTTTGGCCGGGCAATCCACTCTCGATGGGCGATTTCCTGCGGGATTAGCTGGCTTCTTCGGCGACCGTCGCTTTCACATCGCCTTTGTCGCCGCCGCCCTGGTCTACCAGATATCGTTCATCCTGCGGCTCTTCGACACGATCGTTTGAGCACCATTGGGGCGGCGCACGCGATAGGCTACGCTTTTTGGGAGAGGAAGTTTTACATGAAGCTCGACATCCGCACCGATTTCACCAAATTCCCGCGTGCCGTCTCGGTTCTGAGCGCCGGCGAGGCAGGAGCGGTCGCGCCCTACGATCGTGCGGTGCTTGCCCATGACGAGCGGCATCTGCGCCGCCGCGCCATAGAAACGGCCCGTAGCGATAGAGTGCTGGTCGACCTGCCCGAATCGGTGGCCTTGAACGATGGCGACCGCCTGGTGCTGGAGGATGGCCGTCATATCGAGATCGTCGCGGCCGAGGAACCGCTCTACGATATCCGTGCCAGCGGCCCTGTCCATCTGGCCGAGCTTGCCTGGCATATCGGCAACCGCCATCTTGCCGCCGCCATCGAGGCTAACCGCATCCTCATCCTGCGCGATCACGTTATCAAGGCGATGCTGGAAGGGCTGGGCGCCACGATGAGCGACGTTTCAGAGCCGTTCAAGCCGCTGCGCGGCGCCTATTCCGGGCACAGTCACGGTCATGCCCATGCCGAGGCGCATGCGCACAGCGGGTCGCATTCCCATGCCCATAGCGAATCGCATACCCACAGCCATTCGCACGACCATGACTGACCAGCCTTCCAACGTCGCTTTGTTGCGTCTGATGGCGTGGCTGTCGCCTGCCTTCCCGGTCGGCGGTTTTTCCTACAGCCATGGTCTCGAACAAGCCGTGCATGCCGGCCTGGTCGCCGACAGCAAAGACCTCGCCGCATGGCTGGAGACGCTGGTCGAGATGGGCTCGGGCTGGAACGATGCCGTGCTGTTTGCCGAAAGCTGGCGGCGCGCCCGCCAAGCCGGCGATCTCGCCGAAATCGCAGCCCTCGCCGAGGCCTTGGCCGGCTCGCGCGAGCGCCACAGCGAGACCATGCTGCAGGGCGCCGCCTTCCTGAAGGCGGCATCGGCCTGGCCGTGTCAGGTGCTCGACCGTCTGCCGGCCGAGTGCGCCTATTGCGTCGCCGTCGGTGCAACTGCCGGTGGCAATGCCATTGCCCTGCACGACGCACTGTCGGCCTTCCTGCACAGCTTCTTTTCCAACCTCGTCCAGGCCGCGATCCGGCTCGGCGTCGTCGGCCAGACCGGCGCCACGGCGCTGCTCGCCGGCTTCGAGCCGCTGGCCTTGGAAACTGCCGCTCGCGCCGCCGGCTCGACGCTGAATGATCTCGGCGGCTGCGCGTTTGTCTCGGATGTCATGGCGATGAAGCACGAAACGCAATATTCGCGGCTTTTCCGCTCATGATCGTCCTCGCCTTCGCGCTCTCGTTCGTCCTGCTGCTGATCACCACCCTGCATGTCTATTGGGGCATCGGCGGGATCTGGCCGGGCAGCGACGCTGGCTCCTGCGCCCGCGCGGTGGTCGGCTTTCGCGGCGTCGACGAAATGCCGGCGCCCTTCGCCAGCTTCGCCGTCGCCGCCTGTCTCGGCCTGGCGACACTGTGGCCGCTGGCGCTCGAAGGCGTGTTTGCCACGCCCTTTCCCAAGGCCGGGCTTGCCGCGACAGCGCTGCTCATCGCGCTGGTCTTCCTGGGGCGCGGCATTGCCGGCTTCACGCCGTGGTGGCGCCGGCTGGCGCCCGAACAGCCTTTCGCGCGGCTCGATGTCAGCTATTATTCGCCGCTCTGCCTGGTTGTAGGGCTCGGCTTTGCAGTGCTAGCCATCACGGAGTTCGTCGCATGACACAAGCCAATGGTCCCCTTCGCGTCGGCATCGGCGGCCCCGTCGGCTCCGGCAAGACGACGCTCACCGAAAAGCTCTGCAAGGCGCTGCGCGACGAGTTCTCGATCGCCGTGGTCACCAATGACATCTACACCAAGGAAGACGCCATGATGCTGGCCCGGCTGCAGGCGCTGCCCGAGGATCGCATCGTCGGCGTCGAGACCGGCGGCTGCCCGCACACCGCCATCCGCGAGGACGCCTCGATCAATCTGCAGGCGATCGCCGAGATGACCAGGAAATTCCCGGATCTCGACATCGTCTTCATCGAATCGGGCGGCGACAACCTTGCCGCTACTTTCTCCCCGGACCTCGCCGATCTGACGCTCTATGTCATCTCGGTCTGCCAGGGCGAAGAAATCCCGCGCAAGGGTGGGCCGGCGATCACCCGGTCCGATTTCCTGGTCATCAACAAGAGCGATCTCGCTCCCTATGTGAACGTCAATCTCGACGTCATGGAGCGCGACGCGGCCCGCATGCGCGGCAAGCGGCCGTTCGGATTTACCGATCTGTCGCGCGGCAAGGGCCTGCAGCAGGTGATCGATTTTATCGTCGAGCATGGCGGGCTGCGCATCGACGCCGCCAGAAGCACTGCGGCGTAAGCCGAAGCCCTCGCCTGCACCAAACGAAACCGGTTGCGCGCATCTGCGGCGCGCGGCATCCTTGCTTCTTTCACGGAGGTCTTTCGATGAGCATCGCCCGCCTGCAGAAGGAAATGCTGACCAACCTGCCCTTCTACGAGGAGCGCGTCGATCTGGCTTGCGCCTTCCGCTGGACGGCGCGGCTCAACATGCATGAAGCGGTGGCCAATCATTTCTCGCTGGCGGTCAACGATGACGGCTCGCAATTCCTGATGAATCCCAACCAGGTGCATTTCTCGCGCATCAAGGCGAGCGACCTGCTGCTGATCGACGCCAACGATCCCGATACGCTCTCCGGCCCGGATGCGCCCGACCCGACGGCATGGGGGCTGCACGGCGCCATCCATCGCAATGTCCGTCATGCGCGCTGCGTCATGCATGTGCACTCGATCCACGCCACGGTGCTCGCTTCGCTGGCCGACTCGACGTTGCCGCCGATCGATCAGAACGCGGCGATCTTCTTCAACCGCCACGTCGTCGACGGCCATTATGGTGGGCTCGCCTTCGAGGAAGAGGGCGAACGCTGCTCGCAGCTGCTCACCGATCCGAAGGTCAAGGTGATGGTCATGGGCAACCATGGCGTGCTGGTCATCGGCGATACCGTCGCCGACACCTTCAACCGCATGTTCTATTTCGAACGCGCCGCCGAGACCTACATCAAGGCGCTGTGGACCGGCCGTCCGCTGCGGATCCTGTCGGACGAAATCGCCGAGAAGGCAGCAGCGGAGCAGGAAGATTATCCCGGTCAGGCCGAACGGCACCTGTCCGAATTGAAGGCGATCCTCGACGAGCAGGAGCCGGTCTACCGGAACTGATGCCTCCTTCTCCCCGTCACTATACGGGGAGAAGGACCCTCTTAAAGCCCGAGTTCTGTCCGCAATTCGTCGGCGCTGTTGATGACGATCGCGCCGGGCGGCCCTGCCATGGGCGCTTCCGGCCAGAAGATCGTCCTCATCCCCGCCGCCAGCCCTGCCGTGGCGCCGGTCACGCTGTCCTCGACGGCCATGGCATCAGCTGGACCGACACCGGCCAGCCATGCGGCGCGCAGAAACGGTTCGGCGTGCGGCTTGCCTTCGCGCACGTCGTTGCGGCTGATCGTCTTCATGCCGGGATAGAAAAGACCGACCATGCGCAGATTGGCGTCGACGACCAGCCGGTCGGAATTGGACACCACCGCTTGCGCCACGCCAAGCGCGCGCAGCTCGTTGTAGATCTCGATGGCGCCGGGGCGCGGCTTCAGCGTCTCGGCCATCGGCAGATAGTGGTCGTATTTGCGCACGATCCAGTCGTCGAAGGCCAGGCCGAGGCCGAACTCGTCGCGCAGCATCTCGTAGACCGGCCATGCGGCGATGCCGAGCACGCGCTCATGCAGGTTGGCCGGCGCCGCGATGCCGACGCTGTGCAGCGCCGCTATCAGCGCCGCCTCGTGCAACGGCTCGCTGTCGACCAGCGTGCCGTCCATGTCCCAGAAAACCGCTTTCGGCGTCATGCGAGGCTCCTTTGTCCGAAATCCCTTAAAGGGTTTGCCTCGCGAGATAAACTGCCGCGCCTGGCTGCATCGACGTTGCGGGCTATAATCATTCACTCGGAACACTGCAGGCACCCCGGGAGCTTACCTAAGCAATTGCCCTGTCTGCAGGCAATTGCTTACAGACGCATTCCCCGGTAAAACCAAGGCGCTCCCACTCGGTGCTGGGGGCAGGGAGGCAGCAAGTTGAATTCCCGGCAGGACAGCGGCAGCAACAGGCTGGACGACGCGGCGCGCGCCGGCTGGCTCTATTATGTCGCCGGCAACACGCAGGACCAGATCGCCTCGACGCTCGGCATCTCACGGCAGACGGCGCAGCGGCTGGTGTCGCTGGCGGTCTCGGAAGGGCTGATCAAGGTGCGTGTCGACCACCCGATCGCCAATTGCCTCGACCTCGCGGCCCGACTGAAATCGCGCTTCGCGCTCGATCTGGTCGAGGTGGTGCCGAGCGATCCCGCTTCCTCCTCCACCATCGGCGTCGCCGTGGCGGCGGCCGCCGAGATCGAGAAACGGCTGCGCTCGCCGACGCCGATCGTCATGGCGATCGGCACCGGCCGCACGCTGAAGGCGGCAATCGAGCAGCTGCCGCCGATGGAATGCCCGCAGCACAAGGTGGTGTCGCTGACCGGCAACATCTCGCCCGACGGTTCGGCCGCCTTCTACAACGTCATCTTCACCATGGCCGACAGGGTCAAGGCTCGCTCCTTCCCGATGCCGCTGCCGGTCATCGCCTCCTCGCCACAGGAGCGCGAGATGCTGCTCAGCCAGCCGATGATCCAACCGACGCTGGCGCTTGCCGCGGAAGCCGACGTCACCTTCGTCGGCATCGGCGATCTCGGCCCCAAGGCGCCGCTTTACGAGGACGGCTTCATTTCGGAGAGTGAATTGAAAGCGCTGCAAAAGGCCGGCGGCGTCGCCGAGATCGTCGGCTGGGTGTTCGATCGCGAAGGCCGGATGATCGAGGGCATCACCAATGACAGGGTATCGTCGGCATCGTTGCCGTCGCGCGAAAAATCACTGGTGATCGCGCTCGCCATGGGCGAGCGGAAGCTGCCGGGCATCCTTGCGGCTGTGAACCGGCGGCTGGTCAACGGCCTCATCACCGACGAGCGGACCGCCGCCGCCTTGCTGGGCGCCAGCTGATTTGCGATAAATGCAGCAAGGCTATTTGCGCCGGCCGTAAGGATCGTTGCCGTCGAGAAAACCCATGTCGCGCTGCAGATGCGGCGGCAATTCCCTGATGTCGAGATAAGCCCGTTTCCTGGCTCCGTGCCGCGCCAATCCCCGCGCCAGTCGCAAAAACCAGCCTTGGCCCGGCGTCAGAAATAGCTTTTCCTGTACAATGGTCATGATCGTCAGCCTTTGTTATGTCTGGCGCATGACCCCGAAAATCGATATCGATTTTTGGAAAGGATCATGCGCAAAATCAAAATGGCTACAGCGTTCTTTGCGCGTCCAAAAGGACGCGCGGCGCTGTAGACGAGAGTGATCGTCGACCTCAAATATCGGCCGGATCGGCCCTTGCTGCCAATCAAACGTCAATCACGGCCCATAAGGAGGACTTATGCCTGAACTCAAGTTACGGCAGGTCTCACAACTCCCTCCGCTTCAGGCGATCCGGGTGTTCGAGGCGGTGGCGCGGCATCTTTCCTTCACCAAGGCAGCCGGCGAGCTTGGCATGACGCAGGCGGCGGCGAGCTATCAGATCAAGCTTTTGGAAGAGCGCGTCGGTGCGCCTTTGTTCCTGCGCCGGCCAAGGCAGATCGTGCTGACCGAGGCGGGACAACGCATGGCGCCTGCGGTCAGCGAGGCGTTCGCCTTGTTGGGTGGAGCCTATGCCGCGGCGCGCAGCGGCGCCGACGGAGTACTTTGTGTCTCGACGCTGTTGACCTTTGCCTCGAACTGGCTGGCGCAGCATCTCGGTTCGTTCCAGGTCGCGCATCCGTCGCTGGCGGTGCGTCTCGATACATCGAACCGCCTCGTCGACTTCGCCCGCGAAGACATCGACATCGCCATCCGTTCGGGCGGCGGAAACTGGCCGGGCGTCGAGGTGCACAAGCTTTTCAATGCGGACTTCACGCCGATGCTGAGCCCGAAACTCGCGGCGACCATCGGCGGGGTGAACGAGCCGGCCGATCTGTTGCGCCTGCCGATCCTCGACCCTGGCGACGTCTGGTGGCGGGACTGGTTTATCGCCGCCGGCCTGCCGGTCGAGGAACTGGCCAAGCGCCCCGGCTCCAGCATGGGTGCGCAGGCCTATGAGGCCAACGCCGCGATCGCCGGGCAGGGCGTGGCGATCGTGACGGCCGCTCTCTTCAAGGCCGAGCTTGCCGATGGCCGCCTGATCCAGCCTTTCGATCTGGTCGGCGACGACGGCCACGCCTATTGGCTGGTCTATCCCCAGGCGCGGCGCAACGTGCCGAAGATCCGCGCTTTTCGCGAATGGATCCTGGCTGAGATTGCCGGCCAATAGTCGATAATCCACCCGGTCAAGCGGGCACCGACATCCGGCCTGTTCGCGCGCAAAAATCCTCCGGAGCAAGATCCGCACGAGGCTGCGTGCTGCGCTGCAGCAACGAATCCGGCTTGACATAATTCATGCGAGGTGAGTAATTGCTCACAGCCAAAGCAAATGCTCAGCTTGGTCCATGGGAGGAATTTTGATGAAACTTCGCACGCTCACCCTGGGTCTGTTGTCGGCCAGCACCCTCGCGTTCGCCGCGCATGCCGAATCCATCACCATCGCCACCGTCAACAATGGCGATATGGTCCGCATGCAGACGCTGACCGACGATTTCACCGCCAAGAACCCCGATATCCAGCTGCAGTGGGTCACGCTCGAGGAGAACGTGCTGCGCGAGCGCGTCACCACCGACATCGCCACCAAGGGTGGCCAGTACGACGTGATGACCATCGGCACTTACGAAGTTCCGATCTGGGCCAAGCAGAGCTGGCTGCTGCCGCTCGACAAGCTCGGCGACGACTATGACGTCAAGGACATCATCCCGGCCATTGCCGGTGGCCTGTCGGTCGATGGCACGCTTTATGCAGCACCGTTCTATGGCGAAAGCTCGTTCGTCATGTACCGCAAGGACCTGATGGAGAAGGCCGGGCTGACCATGCCCGACGCGCCGACCTGGGACTTCGTCAAGCAGGCCGCCGAGAAGATGACCGATCGCGCCAATGGCGTGAACGGCGTCTGCCTGCGCGGCAAGGCCGGCTGGGGCGAGAACATGGCCTTCCTGACCGCCATGTCGAACTCCTTCGGCGCACGCTGGTTCGATGAGAACTGGAAGCCGCAGTTCGACCAGCCCGAGTGGAAGAACACGCTGCAGTTCTATGTCGACCTGATGAAGGCCAATGGCCCGGAGGGCGCATCTTCGAACGGCTTCAACGAAAACCTGGCGCTGTTCCAGCAGGGCAAGTGCGGCATGTGGATCGACGCCACCGTCGCTGCCTCCTTCGTCTCCGACCCGAAGAACTCCACGGTCGCCGACAAGGTCGGTTATGCGCTGGCGCCCGACAATGGCCTGGGCAAGCGCGGCAACTGGCTGTGGGCGTGGTCGCTGGCCATTCCCGCCGGCACGCAAAAGGCTGACGCCGCCCAAAAATTCGTATCCTGGGCAACCAGCAAGGCCTATCTCGAGCTCGTCGCAGCGAAGGAAGGCTGGGCCAATGTTCCGCCGGGAACGCGCACCTCGCTCTACGCCAACCCCGAGTACCAGAAGGCGGCGCCGTTCGCCAAGATGACGCTGGACTCGATCAACGCCGCCGATCCGACGCATCCGACCGTCAAGCCGGTGCCCTATGTCGGTGTCCAGTTCGTTGCCATCCCCGAGTTCCAGGGCCTTGGCACCACCGTCGGCCAGCTGTTTTCGGCGGCACTCGCCGGCCAGACCAGCGTCGACGACGCTCTGAAGCAGGCCCAGGACGCCGCCACCGCGACGATGACCGAGGGCGGTTATATCCAGTAGGCTCCTCCCGGTGCCGAAAGCCGGTTGCCCATCTTAACCGGCAGGGGCCGCCCGAATCCCAGTTCGGGCGGCCACCTTCACAACACTGAAAAATTTGGCTGACCTTTGAAGGGTGACCGTCATGGCTACTCAGCAGACCCGTTCGCTTGCCCGCTTCATGATGGCGCCATCCGTGGTGCTGCTGTTCGTCTGGATGATCGTGCCGCTGGCATTCACCCTGTGGTTCTCCTTCCAGCAGTACAATCCGCTCAACCCGATCCGCGACGGGTTCGTCGGCTTCTCGAACTACGCGCTTTTCTATTCCAATCCGGCATTCCTGCAGTCGATCCTCAATACGCTTATCCTCGTGGCCAGCGTGCTTTTGATCACGGTGATCGGCGGCATCCTGCTGGCGCTGCTGATCGATCAGCCGATGTGGGGACAGGGCATCGTCCGCATCCTCGTCATCTCTCCGTTCTTCGTTATGCCGCCGGTCGCCGCGCTGGTCTGGAAGAACATGATCATGCATCCGCAATACGGCGTCTTTGCCGACATTGCGCGCTTCTTCGGCGGGCAGCCGATCGACTGGTTTGGCCAATACCCGATGCTGGCGATCATCATCATCGTCGCCTGGCAATGGCTGCCGTTTGCGACGCTGATCCTGTTGACCTCCCTGCAGTCGCTCGACGGCGAGCAGAAGGAAGCCGCCGAGATGGACGGCGCCGGTTTCGTCAGCCGCTTCATCTATCTGACGCTGCCGCATATGTCGCGCGCCATAACCGTCGTCATCCTGATCCAGACGATCTTCCTTCTGTCGGTCTATGCCGAGATCCTCGTCACCACCAATGGCGGCCCGGGTTACGCCTCCACCAACCTGCCCTTCCTCGTCTACCAGAAGGCGTTGCTGGAGTTCAAAATCGGCCAGGCATCCGCCGGCGGTATCATTGCCGTCATTTTAGCCAACATCGTCGCCTTCTTCGCCATGCGCGCGGTCGGCAAGAACCTGGACAAATAAGGGAGGAAACGATGGCACGGGCGCTGAACCACCCCCACTCCGTCCCGCTGCGCGGGACACCTCTCCCCCTGCCCGGGGGAGAGGAAACGCCTGCATCGAAGCCGCGCCCTTCCTCTACCCCGTCGATCGGGGGAGAGGTGGTTTGCGCAGCAAACCGGAGTGGGGGTCGACCCTGCCGCCAACGTCGCCGATACGGGAGGACCTGACCATGGCACGTGCAGTCAGCACCCAGCACAAGACGATCGCGACCGCGGCCGCCTGGATCGTCGCCCTGCTGATCTTCTTCCCGATCCTTTATACGATCATCACCTCGTTCAAGTCGGAGCAGGAGGCCATCCAGGGCTTCAACCTGTTTCCGTCGGGAACCACGGAAAGCTACACCGCGGTCGAGGCGCAGAGCGGCTACTTCAAGTTCTTCCTCAACTCGGTGTTCCTGTCGGTCGGCTCGACCATCCTGGCCTTGCTCGTCGCCATACCGGCGGCCTGGTCGATGGCGTTCTCGCCGGGCAAGTGGACCAAGGACATCCTGATGTGGATGCTTTCCACCAAGATGATGCCGGCGGTCGCCGTGCTGTTCCCGATCTACCTGATCTTCCGCGATACCGGATTGCTCGACAGCCGCATCGGCCTGATGATCATGCTGATGCTGATCAACCTGCCGATCGTGGTGTGGATGCTCTACACCTATTTTCGCGAGATCCCCGGCGAGATCCTGGAAGCGGCGCGCATGGACGGCGCATCGCTCTGGAACGAGATCGTCTATGTGCTGACGCCGATGGCGGTGCCGGGCATCGCCTCGACGATGCTGCTCAACATCATCTTGGCGTGGAACGAGGCGTTCTGGACGATCCGGCTGACCACCACCGAGGCCGCGCCGCTTACTGCCTTCATCAGTTCCTTCTCAAGCCCGCAAGGGCTGTTCTGGGCCAAGCTTTCGGCGGCCTCGACGCTGGCGATCGCGCCGATCCTGATCATGGGCTGGTTCAGCCAGAAGCAGCTGGTGCGCGGCCTGACGTTTGGCGCCGTGAAGTAACACCGCCGCAAGCGATGAACGACGGACAATAACCCCTCGGGGAGGAAATCATGGGAAACATCACGCTCAAGCACGTCTCCAAGTCGTTCGGGTCGACGATCATCATTCCGGGCATCGACCTGGTCATCGAAAACGGCGAGTTCGTCGTCTTCGTCGGCCCGTCGGGCTGCGGCAAGTCCACGCTGCTGCGACTGATCGCCGGGCTGGAGGACACCACCGCCGGCACCATCAACATCGACGGCCGCGACGTCACCGGCGAGGCGCCGGCCAAGCGCAAGCTGGCCATGGTGTTCCAGTCCTATGCGCTCTACCCGCACATGACCGTGGCCAAGAATATCGCCTTCCCGCTGAAGATGGCGGGCGAGGACCAGGCGACCATCGATCGGAAGGTCAAGGACGCGGCACGCATCCTGAACCTCACCAACTATCTCGATCGCCGCCCCGGCCAGCTCTCCGGCGGTCAGCGCCAGCGTGTCGCCATCGGCCGCGCCATCGTGCGCCAGCCATCGGCTTTCCTGTTCGACGAACCTCTGTCCAATCTCGACGCAGCACTGCGCGGCACCATGCGGCTGGAGATCAGCGAGCTGCATCATCAGCTCAAGACGACGATGATCTACGTCACCCACGACCAGGTCGAGGCGATGACCATGGCCGACAAGATCGTCGTGCTCAACGCCGGCAACATCGAACAGGTCGGCTCGCCGATGGAGCTCTACAAGACGCCGAAGAACCTGTTCGTCGCCGGCTTCATCGGTTCGCCCAGGATGAACCTGATCGAAGGCGCGCCGGCGGCCAAACATGGCGCCAAGACCGTCGGCATCCGTCCCGAGCATATGAACATCTCGACGACTTCAGGCGAATGGAAAGCCACGGTCGGTGTTGCCGAGCATCTCGGCTCCGACACGTTTCTGCACGTTCAGGCCGACGGTGTCGGGCCGCTGACGGTGCGCGCCGACGGCGAACTGGCCGCCCATCACGGCGACACGATCTATCTGACGCCGGACCAGACCAAGCTGCACCGCTTCGGCGCCGACGGAAAGGCGATGTTGCAATGAGGCTCGAGGGTAAATCGGCGCTGATCACCGGATCGGCGCGCGGCATCGGCCGGGCGTTCGCCGAAGCCTATGTTCGCGAGGGCGCCACGGTCGCCATCGGCGACATCAATCTCGAAGCTGCGGAAAAGACCGCTTCGGAGATCGGCGGCAAGGCTTACGCCGTGAAACTGGACGTCACCGATCTCGCTTCGATCGAGGCGGCGGTCAAAGCGGTCGAGACAAGGGCCGGCGGCCTGGACATCCTGGTCAATAACGCCGCTTTGTTCGACCTGGCGCCGATCGTCGAGATATCGAAGGCAAGCTACGACAGGCTGTTTTCCGTCAATGTCGCCGGCATGCTGTTCATGTTGCAGGCTGCCGCCCGCTCGATGATCGCGGCGGGCCGGGGCGGCAAGATCATCAACATGGCGAGCCAGGCCGGGCGCCGCGGCGAGGCCCTGGTTGCCGTCTACTGCGCTAGCAAGGCAGCCGTCATCTCACTCACCCAGTCGGCCGGGCTCGACCTGATCAAGCACCGCATCAACGTCAACGCCATCGCGCCCGGCGTCGTCGACGGCGAGCACTGGGACCATGTCGATGCGCTGTTCGCCAGATACGAAAATCGGCCGAAGGGCGAGAAGAAGCGGCTGGTCGGCGAAGCCGTGCCTTACGGCCGCATGGGCACGGCGCAAGACCTCACCGGCATGGCGGTGTTCCTGGCCAGCGATGACGCCGAATACATCGTCGCCCAGACCTACAATGTCGATGGCGGCCAGTGGATGAGTTGAACTTTCCTTCTCCCCTTGGGAGGGCTTTGCACGGGGGCCGAAGTTTGGCGCAGATGGCGCATGGGGCGTTTTTTGAAACGCAATCAGGCCACATTGGCCCGGTTGCAGGCCTCGGGGGCCCAATTGGGCCCCCCCTCGGCGGATTTTGGGCAGACTCCGCCCCCTCATGCCGGCTTCCTCACCGCGAAGAGGACGGCGGCCGCCCGTTGCAGATTGTAGCCGCAGCCGGCAAGCACGCACTGCGTCCGGTTGGTCGCCAGGTTGAAGAAGCGCAGCCGCCGCATGCCGTAGTGCTGCTTGAACACCGCAAACGGCCGCTCCACCGCCGCCCGCACCTTGGAGATCAGCCGGTTGCGCTGCTTCTGGCGCGGCGTCAGCGGATGGTGCTTGTTGGGCCGATGCATCAGCCGGTCCTTGATGCCGGCCTGCTTAAGCCGGGCGTGCCGGGCATGGGTGTAATAGGCCTGGTCGCCATAGGCCGCCTCCTCGTCGCCGCAGATCAGCATGTCGGCCGGCTCGGTGTCGGTGATCGAAGCATCGGTGAAGTGCATCCGCCGGATCAGCGTGTGAGCATCGTCGACGCCGTTGTGCACCTTATAGCCGAACACCGTCTTTTTGCCCTTGCGTCCCCAACGCGCATCGGGGTCGGCCGATGGCCGCGCCGACGTCTCCTCACCCTTCTTCGGCTTCGCCGGCGGGCGGGCGGCGGCCTGCATGAACGATGCATCAATCAGCGTGCCCTGCTTGAGGATCAGGCCCTTCTGCTCAAACTGCCGGGTGATCTCATCGAACACCCGATCAATCAGCCCGTCGCGCTTCAGCTCTTCGCGGAAGCGCCACAGCGTCGAATGGTCCGGCGTGCGGTCCGACAGGCTGAAGCCGGCAAAGCGGCGGAACGACAGCCGGTCGCGCAGTTGCATCTCAAGGGCGGGGTCGCTGAGATTGTTCCACACGCCCAAAAACAGACAGCGCAGCAATGTCTCGGCTGGATAGCTGGTGTTGCCCTTGCCCGGCCCGCTGCGCTGACCAAGAAGTGCCCGGATCGGCATCCAGTCGATGACCGTCGCGATCTGGTCGAGCTGCGTCGTATCCGACAGCGCCAGCGCATCCGCCAGGCTCAGTTGACCAACAACACGATCGACCATCCGAATCATCTCCCTCTCTTCCTTACCCCCGGAATCATCAATCCGATTCTGTGCAAAGGCCTCCTTGGGGGAGAAGGTGCCGAGTGAAACGAGGGTGGACGGGGGGTGTTCTGATGCAGCACTTCGTCCAGCACCCCTCAACCGTCTCGGCGCTGCGCGCCGATCCACCTTCTCCGAGCCGAAACAAAAAACGCCCCATGCGCCATCTGCGCCAAACTTCGGCCCCCGTGCAAAGCCCTCACAAGGGGAGAAGGTCAGGCAGGCGCAGGCGCCGCAATGAGAAGGCGTTTGTTAAAATGACCGTAAAACTCTCATCGGCGGCACTGTCCCGCCTGCCGGAAAAAGTCGTCGGCCCGAAATACGATCGCGCCGCGCTCAGGGCCGGCATCGTGCATTTCGGCGTCGGCAATTTCCATCGCTCGCACCAGGCCGTCTATCTCGACGACCTGTTCAATGCGGGCGTCGGCCACGACTGGGCACTGGTCGGCGCCGGCGTTTTTGAGGGCGAAAAGGTCGGCCGCGGCAAGTTGCAGGAACAGGAGTGGCTGAGCACCGTGGTCGAGCAGGATTCTGGCCACATGAGCGCCCGCGTCACCGGTGTCATGATCGACTTCCTGATGCCGGGCGACGCGGCCGCGATCATAGCGCGGCTTGCCGACCCGGCGATAAGGATCGTTTCGCTGACCATAACCGAGGGCGGCTATTTCATCGATCCGGCATCGGGCGTGTTCAACCCGACCCATCCCGACATTGTCGCCGACGCGCAGCCGGGAGCATTGCCGAAGACTGTCTTCGGCATCATTCTTGCCGGGCTGATGCGCCGCCGCGACGACGGCATCGTGCCCTTCACGATCATGTCCTGCGACAACATCCCCCACAACGGCCATGTCACCGCCGATGGCGTCATAGGGCTCGCGCGGCTGATCGACGAGAAACTGGCGACCTGGGTGAGCGAGAACGTTGCCTTTCCCAACGGCATGGTCGACCGCATCACGCCGGCCACCACCGACCGCGAGCGCGGCATTCTGTCGAGCGAGTTCGGGCTCGAAGACAATTGGCCGGTATTTTGCGAGCCGTTCAGGCAATGGGTGCTGGAGGACCATTTCACCAACGGCCGCCCGCCGCTGGAAAAGGTCGGCGTGCAGTTCGTCAGCGATGTCGCGCCCTATGAGCTGATGAAGATCCGCATCCTCAATGGCGGCCATGCGACCATCGCCTATCCGGCCGGGCTGATGGACATCCATTTCGTCGACGAGGCGATGCAGGAGCCACTGGTGCGCGGCTTTCTCGACAGGCTTGAGCACGACGAGATCATCCCGACGGTGCCGCCGGTGCCGGGTACCGTGCTGGAGGACTATTACCAGCTCATCGAGCACCGCTTCTCCAATCCGAAGATCGGCGACACCATTCGCAGGCTTTGCCTCGACGGCTCCAACCGGCAGCCGAAATTCATCATCCCGACCATCGCCGACCGGCTGAAGGCCGGCAAGGGCGTGGCCGGCCTGGCGCTGGAATCGGCGCTCTGGTGCCGCTATTGCTTCGGCACCACGGATTCAGGCGCGGTCATCGAGCCCAATGATCCAAGCTGGGACCGGCTGCAGACGACCGCCAGGGCGGCAAAGGCTGCGCCTGCCGCCTGGCTAGCCATGGAGGATATCTATGGCGAGGTCGGCCGCTCGACGCCGTTTGTCGAGGCCTTTGCCAAGGCGCTCGAGGCGCTCTGGGCCGATGGCGCACGTACGACGCTGACGCGCTACCTCGCCGGCAATCTCTAAGATCGGCTCAATGCATGTCCCCGCCGATGAGGGCCCTGCAATGACGCCTGACCTGGTCATTTTCGACTGCGACGGCGTGCTGGTCGACAGCGAGGGGCTGTCCGTTTCGGCGCTGCTTAGCATGATCACGCTTGCCGGCGGCAGTGTCAGCGAGGATGCCGCTTATGAGCATTTCCTCGGCAAAAGCATGAAAAGCGTTCGCGAAATCCTCGGTCGCGACTTCCGACTTGATATCACCGACCAGCACCTGAGCGCGATGCGCGTCGGGCTGATGCGCAAATTTCGCGACGAGCTGAAGCCGATCCCCGGCATCGGCCAGGTTCTGCCGAGGCTTACCGTGCCATGCTGCGTTGCTTCCTCCGGCACGCTGGATCGCATCCGCTATGCGCTCGACGTCACCGGGCTGCTCGGGCTGCTCGAGCCGCATCTGTTCAGCGCCGCCATGGTGGCGCGGGGCAAGCCGGCGCCGGACCTTTTTCTCCACGCAGCCGCCAAAATGGGAGCGATCCCGCAAAATTGCGTCGTCGTCGAAGACAGCCCCGTCGGCGTCGCGGCGGCACGGGCGGCGGGAATGCGTGTCCTCGCCTTCACCGGCGGCTCGCATGCCGGCAACCCGGCACTGAAAGCGCGGCTTGCGTCGAGTGAACCGGACTTTATATTCGCTGACATGCTGCAACTGCCCGATCTGATTGCAGGCCTGGGAGCGAGAGTAAGAACATCTTGACGAACAGTTTCGTTTGCGCGGTCGATGTCGGCACCGGGAGCGCCCGTGCGGGCATTCTCGACACCGGAGGCACCTTGCTCGGCCGCGCCGAGCATCCGATCCTCATGAACCGGCCGAAGGCCGATCACGCCGAGCACGATTCGCAGGATATCTGGTCGGCGGTCTGCATTGCGGTGCGCGCGGCCAATGAAAAAGCCGGCGTGGCAGCGCAGGACATCGTCGGCATCTCCTTCGACGCCACCTGCTCGCTGGTGGTGCGGGGCAAGGATGGTGGCCAGGTCAGCGTCTCGGTATCAGGCGAAAGGCGCTGGGACACCATCGTCTGGCTCGATCACCGCGCCATTGCCGAGGCCGATGAATGCACCGAAAGCGGCCACGCCGTGCTCGACTATATCGGCGGCGTCATGTCGCCGGAAATGGAGACGCCGAAGCTGATGTGGCTGAAGCGCAACCTGCCCGCGACATGGAACGAAGCCGGCTATCTATTCGACCTCGCCGACTTTCTCAGTTGGAAGGCAACCGGTTCGCTTGCCCGCTCGCAATGCACGCTGACCGCCAAATGGACCTATCTGGCGCATGAAGAGACCGGCTGGCGGCGCGACTTCTTCAAAGCCGTCGGGCTCGGCGATCTTTTCGAGCATGGCAATCTGCCTGACAAGGCCAGCCCGGTCGGCGCCGATATCGGCCGGCTGAGCAAGCAAGCCGCAGCCGAGCTTGGCCTGACCGAACAATGCCGGGTCGGCGCCGGCGTCATCGACGCCTATGCCGGCGCGCTCGGTGTGCTCGGCGGCTTCGCCGGCGACGAAACCAACATCGGCCGGCATCTGGCGCTGATCGCCGGCACTTCGAGCTGCGTCATGGCGATGTCGGCCGACCCGCAGCCCTTTGCCGGTGTCTGGGGCCCGTATTATGGCGCGGCGCTTCCCCGGCTTTGGCTGTCGGAAGGCGGCCAGTCGGCCACCGGCGCGCTGCTCGATCACATCATCCGCTGGCACGGCGCCGGCGGCGAGCCGGACGCCGCCATGCACGCCAGGATTGCCCGGCGCGTTGTCGAGTTGCGCGCCATAGAGGGAGAAAATCTGGCCGGAAGGCTGCATGTGCTGCCGGATTTCCACGGCAACCGCTCGCCGCTCGCCGACCCGCATGCCGTCGGCGTCATCAGCGGGCTGACGCTGGATTCCTCCTTCGACAGCCTGTGCAAGCTGTATTGGCGCACCGCCGTCAGCATTGCGCTGGGCGTGCGCCATGTGCTGGAAGCGCTGAACGAGAACGGCTATCTGATCGACACGCTGCATGTCACCGGCGGTCACACCAAGAACCCGCTGCTGATGGAGCTTTATGCCGACGCCACCGGCTGCACGGTGGTCGAGCCGCTGGCCGATGAGGCGGTGCTGCTCGGCACCGGCATGATCGCCGCCACCGCCGCCGGACTTTTTCCCGATTTGAACGCCGCCTGCGTCGCCATGCAGCAAGGCGGCAAGACGCGAGAGCCCAATTCGACGGCCGCCGGCCGGTTCGACCGCGACTACCGGGTGTTTTTGGAGATGCACCGGCAGCGGCAGGCGCTGGATGCGATCAGGTAGTCTCGAATGGCCTGCAATGCGTCTGCTATCTCTGATTCCATCGCCGGATAATTGGCTCGCCAAGGTCGTGCTCATAACCGAGCACGCTTGTGCTGGCGGTGTCCAGCACGAACAAGGCGCCATCTTGCGGCGGCAGGCCGAGCCAGCGCGCGGCCAGCACCCGCAGGAAATGCGAGCTTGAAAACACCAGGACATTGCCGTTGACGGCGCGCAATTCATTGACGATCCGATCGGCCCTCGCGCCGACATCCTCTGCCATCTCGCCGTCAGGGCAGCCGTCGCGAAACAGACGCCAGCCGGGGCGCTCGATGAGGATCTGCTTCGTGGTCAGTCCCTCGTAGGCGCCGTAATCCCATTCCGCCAGATCGGCCTTCTTCACGCCGGCCGAACCGAAGCCGGCCAGTGTACAAGTCTTGAAGGCGCGCTGCGACGGGCTCGACCAGACAGCCTGGAACGAAAGCCCCTGCAACCGCTCGGCGACCCGCCCGGCGGCCGCCTCGCCGGCTGGCGTCAATGGTATGTCGGTCAGGCCGGTGTGCTTTCCCGACGCGCTCCATTCCGTCTCGCCATGCCGAACCAGGTAGATTTCGGGAAACGCGCTCATCCGCATGCCTTTCGATGGAATCCGATGTGATGCCCGCTCGTGAGATCGGGCAACGACGCGATCATAGCGGCTTCTGCGCTCTCTGGCTCAACTCTTCCCCTGAGCCAGCCCCCTTGCCATAGCTGCCCATTTCGTGGACAAGCCGTGCGGATAATGCGGAATGCGGGCCGATCACGGCCATTTTCCGCGCTGAGACGCGGCTTCCGGCCCTTTTTGCCGACGCGCCGCAATCGGATAGGCGAAATAATGTCTGCGATCGAAGCCGGCGCGCGCGCGCCGGAAAATCTTTGGCGTCGGGAAATCAAGGCGACGCTGGCGCTCGCCTGGCCGATGGTGCTCACCAATCTCGGCCAGACCGCGATGACCGCCACCGATGTCATGATGATGGGGCGGCTGGGTCCGGACACGCTGGCCAGCGGCGCGCTCGGGGCCAACCTCTATTTCATGCCGCTGATCTTCGGGCTCGGCCTGATGCTGGCGACCTCGCCGATGATCGCCACGGAACTCGGCCGCCGTCGCCACTCGGTGCGCGATCTGCGTCGCACCGTGCGGCAGGGGCTGTGGCTGGCGATCCTCATCTCAATCCCGATCTGGATATTTCTCTGGTACGGCGAGGCCGTGTTGCTGGCCATGGGCCAGGAACCGGCGCTGGCGCATCAGGCCGGCATCTACCTGCGCTGGCTCGAATGGGCGGTGCTGCCGTTCTACGGCTATATCGTCCTGCGCTCGTTCATCTCGGCGCTGGAGCGGCCGGGTTGGGCGTTGGTCATCGTCTTCGTTGCCGTCGCCTGCAATGTGTTCTTCAACTGGGTGTTCATGTTCGGCAATCTCGGCGCCCCTTCGATGGGTATCGCCGGCTCGGGTCTCGCCACCACGCTGTCCAGCATGCTGATGTTCGCCGGCATGGCGGCGGTGGTGATGCTTGAGCAAAAATTTCGCCGCTACCAGCTGTTCGGGCGCTTCTGGCGGGCCGACTGGCCGCGCTTCAAGGGCCTGCTGCGGCTCGGCCTGCCGATCGCCGGCCTGCTTGCCTTCGAGGTGACGATCTTCAACGCGGCGGCCCTTCTCATGGGGCTGATCGACGCCGCCTCGCTCGCGGCGCATGCGATCGCCATCCAGATCGCTTCGATCAGCTTCATGGTGCCGCTCGGCCTCAACCAGGCGGCGACGGTACGCGTCGGGCTCGCCCATGGCGCCGGCAATCCGGAAGGGGTTTCCCGTGCCGGCTGGACCGCTTTTGTCATCGGCGTCTCGTTCATGGCGCTGATGGGGCTGGTGATGATCCTGTGGCCGCAATTGCTGATCAGCGCCTTCATCGATCTCGGCGACCCGGCCAATGCCACTGTGATCGGGCTTGCCGTGTCGTTCCTGGCCTTTGCCGCGCTGTTCCAGATTTTCGATGGCGCCCAGGCCGTGGCCGCCGGCATGCTGCGCGGCCTGCACGACACCCAGGTGCCGATGATCTATGCCGCGATCGGCTATTGGGGCATCGGCCTGCCGCTCGGCGTGCTGCTCGCCTTCCATTCCGGGCTCGACGGCGTCGGCATCTGGATCGGCCTGTCGTTGGGGCTGGCGGTGGTGGCGGTGCTGCTCCTGGCGCGCTGGCTGCGGCGCGACAGGATCGCGCCGCCGCTCACCTTTGGGCATTGACGAAAGCGGCTTCGTCCCGAGGAGGGCGAGTCGTCTATGGATATTTCGTCTGATTTGCACGCGCGGCCTGCGGGCTTAAGTCGCTTTGCAACTGCTTTGGCAGGGGAAGGCTTGAGCACCGCAAGTGCACCGCGCGGGCGAACAATTTTCGTTGCTTCTGCTGGTGCTCCTTGATGGCTGCTGCGAGCCCTAATCCGTACGGGCCAAGAAAGACGCCGGTCCCCCAGCCCGGCTGCTTTTTTTCGCGAGCGTCGTAGTCCGAAGCCTCCATGCGGGCTTGCTGGCATTCCGGCGACGCCCATTTCCGGTCCTGCTTCGAAAGCGACGCTCCATAGTCGACCGGAGAGGTCGCGCATCCAGCCGCTGTCGCGGCCAACGCGACGAACATTGCAATTCTCATCCCCAAGCCCTTGATAACGCATTGTGAGAGTACACAGAACTCTTCTTCCAACAAGGAGATAGCTCCGAAGAAGTGAAGAAGGCGTTCGAACGCCAAGCGCAGAGGCGGCTTGCTAGTTTGAAGTCGCCCGTCGTTCAAGCGAACGTGCATATTGCGTCAGCGGGAAGCACATGACGAAGAAGATCAAGGCGACCAGCCCATAGACGGTGAACGGCTCGAAGGTCGCATTGTTGATGGCGTTGGATGTCCTGACCAGTTCCTCGAAACCGATGATCGAGGTCAGCGCGGTCGACTTGATCAGCTGCACCAGGAAACCGACGGTCGGGGCGCGGGTGATCGAAAACGCCTGCGGCAGGATGATCAGCCTGAGTTCCTGCAGATAGTGAAGGCCGAGGCTGGCGCCGGCGTCCCACTGGCCGCGCGGCAGCGCATCGACGCCGCCGCGCCAGATCTCGGCGAGATAGGCGCTGGCGAAGAAGGTCAGGCCAAGCGCTGCAGCGGTCCACGGCTCGATGCGCAAGCCCAGCATCGGCAGGCCGAAGAACATCAGGAAGAGCTGCATGAGCAGCGGCGTGCCCTGGAAAAGCGCAATGTAGCCCGAGGCCAGCCGCCGCGCCCATTTATTCTTGGCGATCCGGAAGAACAGCACGAGCATGCCGACCACGCCGCCGCCGACGAAGGCCGCCAGTGACAGAAGCACCGTCCAGCGCGCGGCGAGCAGGAGGTTGCGGACGATATCCCAGAAGGTGAATTCGATCATGACACGCCGGCTCCCAGAGCGCGGCGGCCGCCGCTGACCAGCAGCCGGCGCAGCCCCATCGACAGGACGAGATAGACCATCGTCACCACGAAATAGGTCTCGAAAGCACGGAAGGTGCGCGCCTGCAGCATGTCGGCCTCGTAGGTCAGTTCGCGCACCGCGATCTGCGACACCACGGCGGACTCCAGCATCATGATGATGATCTGGCTGGTCAGCGCCGGAAAGATCACCTTGAGCGCTTGCGGCAGCACGATCTTGACGAAGACCTGACGCAGCCTGAGCCCAAGCGCAAGGGCTGCTTCCGTCTGCCCGCGCGGCACCGCGTCGAGCCCGGCGCCGACGATCTCGATCGTGTAGGCCGCCATGTTGAGCGTCATTGCCAGGATGGCGGCCAGCAGCGGATCGAGCCTCACGCCGATGCTGGGCAACCCGAAGAAGATGAAGAACAGCTGCACAAGGAACGGCGTGTTCCTGATAATTTCGACATAGACGCCGATTGCCCGCTTGAGCAGCAAGGGGCCGTTTCGCCGCCCTGCTGCGCCGAGGATGCTGAGGAACGTTCCCGCCAGCGTGGTCACGGCGATCAAAAGGATCGTCATGGCCGCCCCGCGCGCGATCGCACCTGTCGCATCGGCAAGCCAGCCGAAGTCGAGGCTGTAGCCCATGATAGGTCCTTACCTCGGAGATCAATCCTTGAGGTTGTCGGGATTGAGCGGTGTTTTGAGCCAGGCTTTCGAGCTTTCGTCCAGCTTGCCGTCGGCCAGCATCTTGGCGACCGCGTCGTTGACCGCCTGCTTCAGGCGGTCCTCGTTCTTGTTGAGGCCGATATGCGAGGGCGAGGTGAGAAGCTGGAACTTCTGCTCCGGCTTCAGTGCCTCCTGGCGGGCGAGCACCTGGGCGCCGACATCGTTGCCGACGACCATCAGCTGGGTCTGACCCGAGATGAAGGCCTGTATGACGGAGTTGTAGTTGTCGAAACGGCGGATGTCGGCCGAGGCGGGTGCTGCCTCGGTCAGTGACGTATCTTCCAGCGTGCCGCGGTTGACGGCGATCGACTTGTCGGCGAGATCGTCCTTGCCTTCGACCTTGAGCGCGGCCGGGCCGATGACGGCGATATAATAGGGCGCGTAGGCGGCGGCGAAATCGATCACCTGCTCGCGCTCCTTGGAGTAGCCGACGCTCATCAGGATATCGACGCGCTTGTCGGTAAGATACGGGATGCGATTCTGCCCGGTCACGCTGACCAAGTTGAGATTGACCTTGAGCTGGTCGGCGATGAACTGCGCCACGTCGATGTCATAGCCCTTGATGCTCATATCGGCACTGGCCGAGGAGAAGGGCGGAAAGTCGGAGAAAATGCCGACATTGATCGCGCCGGCCTTGGTGATGTCGTCGAGCGCGTCGGCATTCGCGGCCTGGGTGGCAAGACCGAGGCCGGCGAGCATCAGCACGGCGGCGATGGATGATTTCATGTGAAGTGCCATTGTCGTTCCCCTGCTGGAAGCTTGTTTTGTTTGAATGCGGCCGCCGGCTCCAGCGCGGCGCTCGCCTTGGAAGTTCTTGCCTGATGCGTCAGGCTCGCTTGCCTGAGATCGCCGGGCTGAACACCATCAGGCTGAGGATCTCGAACAGCACCTGCGCGCCGGCATGGGCCGTGTTGGTGGTTGCGTCGTATTGCGGCGCCACCTCGACGACGTCGCCGCCGACGATGTTGAGCCCTTTGAGGCCGCGCAGAAGTTCAAGCACTTCCCGCGTCGTCAGCCCGCCTACTTCCGGCGTGCCGGTGCCCGGCGCAAAGGCCGGGTCGATGCTGTCGATGTCGAAGGACACATAGGTCGGGCCATCGCCGACTATTCTGCGCGCCTTCGCGATGATGGCGGGCATGCCGAGGCCGGTCACCTCTTCGGCATGCACGACGGTCATGCCGGATTCGTAGGTGAACTCCCACAGATATTCGGCCGAGCCGCGGATACCGATCTGGATGGTGCGCGACGGATCCAGCACCCCGTCCAGCACCGCGTTGCGGAACGGCCCGCCATGGTGGAACTTGGTCATGTCGAACAGGCCGCTGGTGTCGCAATGGGCGTCGATATGGATCATGCCGACCGGCGCCTTTTTGCCGACAGCCTTCAGGATCGGATGGCTGATCGAGTGATCGCCGCCGACCGAAAGCGGAACGACGCCGGCGTCGACGATCTGGTTGGTGCGGCGCTCGATGTCGTCATGGCTGGTCTCCAGCCGGTAACGGCTCTGGAACGGCACGTCGCCGATGTCGGCCACCTTCAGCTCATGTGTCGGCGCGCATTCCAGCACATGGTTGTAGGGGCCGATGCGCTCGATGGCGCGCAGTGCCCTTGGCCCGAAGCGGGCGCCCGGCCGGTTGGTCACGCCAAGGTCCATCGGCACGCCGATCATCGCCACCTGCAGATCGCCGAAATCAGGATTGTCGGCGGCTATTTCCCGGTAAGGCGCGCTGAGGAAGGTCGGGATGCCGGAATAGGGCGCCAGCCGCGTGCCGCTCTTGGAAAAAATCTTGTCGGCGACGCGCCGGAATTTTGGGTCGAACATCTCGCCGCCATGGCTTTCGCCATATTTGCGGCGCAACGCTTCGAGCTTGCCGCTGTTATAACCCATGTCGGTCCTCCATGGCTGGTGCAGTGCGGCCATCAATGACGGTCGCCATTCCTGCCGGCTGCCTGCGGATTTCACGTCTTGATGCTGTACGAGCCAAAGTGTCTTGCAGCTGCATTGAAAAATCAATTGATATTGTTAGGGTGTTTGCTGTGAGAAAATCTCACATTAATGTCGAGCACGGTCTTATCCAAAACCGGGGGGATCGTGTTCCTTTGAGGCTCCGATGGCCAAGCGTCTGCCTCCCCTGAATCCATTGCGCGCCTTCGAGGCGACGGCGCGCCATGCCTCGCTGACCAAGGCGGCGGCTGAGCTCAACGTCACCCACGGCGCCGTCAGCCATCAGATCAAGGCGCTCGAACAGTCGCTGGGCGTCAAGCTGTTCGAGCGCGCCGGTCAGCGGGTGAAGCTGACGCCGCACGGCGCCGAATTGCTGCCGGCGGTGTCGACCGCCTTCGACGGCATCGCCGCCGCCACGCAGCGCATGACGAGGCCGGCGAGCACCGGCGCCCTGTCGGTGTCCTGCGTGCCGGCACTGCTGCTGCTGTGGATGATCCCGCGGCTCGGCAGCTTCACCTCGCAGTATCCCGATATCAGGCTGACGCTGATCCCGTCGAATGATGCCAAGGACGTCCGCGCGCCGCATATCGATATCTGCGTGCATTATGGCGATGGCAGCTGGACCGATTGCTGGATGCGCAAATGGTCGGGCCTCGAACTGTTCCCGGTGGTGAGCCCGACGCTGATCAACAACCGTCCGATCCGCACCGTGCGCGATCTCGCCGATCACGTCTTCCTGCACGGGGACGACGGCCGCGAATGGCACACCTGGCTGGCCGCCGCCGACGCGCTGGATCTGGAGCGCGGCCGCCGCCACCATCTCGGCGACGCGCGCATGGCGAGCGAGGCGGCGGTCCACGGCCATGGCGTGGCGCTGGGCGATACGGTGACAGCAAGCGGACTGCTTGCCAGGGGACTGCTGGTCGCGCCGTTCAGCCTGTCGGTGCCGGCGGTCGACGATTTCTATGTCGTCTGCCGCAACGAGATGAGGTCGGCGCCGATCGTGCAGCTGTTCATCGACTGGCTGTTTGCCGAAAAGGAGCAGGCCGACGGCCGCGCCGATGCGCCGGTGGCGGGCCGCATCGGCATCCGCAGGAAGCGTCCGGCGCTGAGGGTGATCGGCGCCAAGACCGCGCCCTGAAGTTGCTGCAGCCGACGCAGCGCGCTTCCCGCAGCCTTTTCTTTTTGTCGGGCCAGCCGGCAAAGCGGGAGGCGCATTCAAAAATTCAATGCTAAGAGGCATTTGGAGCAATTCCCGGAATAGTGCGCAGCGGCTTCCCGGGAAAAGCACTAAACAAAAGCTAGGGCGAGCAGCGAAGGCGGCATCGAGACATGACCAAGACCGATATAGCGCGGCGCGTCTACAACCACACCTGGAAGCTCGACCCGATTGTCCGCAGCCTGCTCGACACCGATTTCTACAAGCTGCTGATGCTGCAGATGATCTGGGGCATGTATCCCAAGATCGACACCACGTTCTCGCTGATCAACCGGACCACCTCGGTTCGCCTTGCCGAGGAGATCGACGAGGCAGAATTGCGCGATCAGCTCGACCATGCCCGCACCTTGCGCTTCTCCAAGAAAGAGATGATCTGGCTTGGCGGCAACACCTTCTATGGCCGCAAGCAGATTTTTGAACCGGAATTCCTCGCCTGGCTCGAGAATTTCCAGTTGCCGGAATACGAGCTTTCCAAGCGCGATGGCCAGTACGAGCTCACTTTCAGCGGTCCGTGGATGTACACGACGCTCTGGGAGATCCCGGCGCTGGCAATTATCAATGAACTTCGCTCTCGCGCCGCCATGCGGGCGTTCGGGCCCTTCGCGCTCGACGTGCTCTATGCTCGCGCCAAGGCCAAGATGTGGGCCAAAACCGAGCGGCTGAAAGCGCTGCCGGATATCCGCATTTCGGATTTCGGCACCCGCCGCCGCCATTCCTTCCTGTGGCAGCGCTGGTGCGTCGAAGCGCTGAAGGAAGGCATCGGCGAGGCTTTCACCGGCACCTCCAACGTGCTTTTGGCCATGGACAACGACCTCGAGGCGCTCGGCACCAACGCGCATGAACTGCCGATGGTGTTCGCCGCGCTCGCCAATTCGGAAAAGGAAATGAAGCAGTCGCCCTACAAGGTGCTGCAGGACTGGCAGCGCTACTATGGCGGCAATCTGCTGATCGTGCTGCCGGACACCTTCGGCACCGCGGCGTTCCTGCGTGACGCGCCGGACTGGATCGCCGACTGGACCGGTTTTCGCCCCGACAGCGCGCCGCCGATCGAAGGCGGCGAAAAGATCCTTTCCTGGTGGCGCGGAAAGGGCAAGGACCCCAGACAGAAGCTGCTGATTTTCTCCGACGGGCTCGAGGTCGAGACCATCGAGGAAACCTACCGCCATTTCCACGGCAAGGTGCGCATGTCCTTCGGCTGGGGCACCAACCTGACCAATGATTTCGAGGGCTGCGCGCCGACCAAAACCAACCGGCTCGACGCCATCTCGCTTGTCTGCAAGGTCACCGAGGCCAATGGCCACCCGGCGGTCAAGCTCTCCGACAATCCCGCCAAGGCCACCGGCGACGAAAAAGAGATCGAGCGCTATTTGCGCATATTTGGCGAGAAAGACCGCGTGGAGCAGCTGGTCAAGGTGTGAGGGGCTGCGGATGGTTTCGCCTCGCCAAAAGGGAAATCTCGGATAGCGTGAGTTCCCGCCCACCCCCCTCTGTCCTGCCGGACATCTCCCCCGCAAGGGGGGAGATCGGCAGTTCGTTCGAACGGCGCCCTTCCTGCAACGTTGAAAATTGGCGAAAGCCGGCATGCCAACCAATCTCCCCCCTTGCGGGGGAGATGTCCGGCAGGACAGAGGGGGGTGCGAAGGATCACTGCGGGCGAGCATATTCTTTCTGGACGGGAGCTTTCATCTGTTCGGCTTTCATCGCATCACCCACCCCAGCCTTCGCCCATGCCTCCGATCGCGGCCACGTCCTGCTTCTGCCCACCGGCTACTACGTCGCCGGCGGCGCGTTCGCGGTCGCAGCCAGTTTTCTTGTCCTGGCGCTGCTGCCCCCAGACTTTCCTGCCCGCTTCTGGCGGCGGCGCCTGCCGCTTTTCGCATTCGGCGACGGCGCGCGGGCGGTCGTCAGCTTGATATCCTTTGCCGGCTTTGTAATTCTGATTGCGGCCGGCCTGTTCGGCAGCCGTGATCCGCTCTCCAACCCGCTGCCGCTGGCGATCTGGACGCTGCTCTGGGTTGGCCTGGTTTTGCTGCAGGGGCTGTTCGGCAATCTCTGGTCATGGCTCAACCCGTGGTACGGGCCCTGGCGTGTCATTTCCCGCCTGTTCGGCAATCGCAAGATCGTCAATCGCAAGACATGGCGACCGCCTGCCTGGCTCGGCTGCTGGCCGGCTTTCGCGCTGTTCTTCGCCTTCGCCTGGTTCGAGTTGATCGACCCGGCGCCCGACGACCCGGCGCGGCTCGCCTGGGCCGCCGGCCTTTATTGGCTGCTGAGTTTTGCCGCCATGCTGGTGTTTGGCTACCGCGACTGGACCCGGCGCGGTGAGTTCCTGACCGTCTTCCTCGCCATGGTTGCGCGCTTCGCCCTGCTTGAGCGCGACGAAGGCAAGCGCAATGAAGGCGGGCGCAATGAAGGCGGGCGCAATGAAGTCGAGCGCAAAGAAGGCGAGCGCAAGGAAGGCGGTCGGCTCAATCTGTGCTGGCCGGGCGCCAAGCTCAGCAATGCCGCGCCGCTGTCGCTCAGCGGCATTGCTTTCCTGCTGCTTGCGCTGTCGTCGGTGTCGTTCGACGGCCTGTCCAAAACCTTCTTCTGGCTCGGCCTGTTCGGCATCAATCCGCTGGAAGTCCCGGGTCGCACGGCGGTGATCGGCATCGGCAGCTTCGGGCTCGTTTTGACGTTCGTCTTGCTTGCAGCCGCGTTTATCATTGCCATCGTCCTTGGCCAGCATCTTGCCGGCAGCCCGCATTCCCTCAGTCAGGCCGCAGGGCTGCTGGTCTGGTCGATCGTGCCGATCGCGCTCGCCTATCATGTTGCGCACTATCTGACGGCGCTACTTGTCGATGGCCAATATGCGCTGGCCGCGCTTTCCGACCCGTTCACGCTGGGCTGGAACCTGTTCGGCACCGCCGACATGCCGATCGAAGCCGGCGTCGCTGCCGGCGCCGGCTCGGCATGGTGGCTGTGGAATTTCCAGGCCGGCGTCATCATCATTGGCCACATGCTCGCCGTGCTCGTCGCGCATGGCCTCGCCTGGCGATTGCATCCGCGTCCCGCGGGCGCCGCGCTCAGCCAGTTTCCGCTCACCGTGCTGATGATCGCCTATACGGTCTTCGGCCTGTGGTTGCTTGCCACGCCTTCGGTCGGGTGAGACAAAACCCGGCTTCGATGACGTCGATCAGTCCCCGGGGGAAAGCTCGCTTGCCACGTCAGGGCTTTGATGATTTAGTTTGTACACATGCAATTTCGGCGCTCTCACCAAGAGTGGCCCGTCTCGCTACAGCCATTGGTCAAACTCAAAAACAAGGGGAACTGCCGTGACTGACAAGAATGGGTTTTTCGATCTCTCCAAAACCGGTCTCACCCGCCGCACCGCGCTCAAGGGGTTGGCCGCGGGCGCCGGCCTTGCCGTCGCGCCTGGGTTCGTGCGCTACAGCCAGGCGCAAAGCTCGGCGCCGATAAAGATCGGCTTCCAGTCCCACCGCACCGGCATCGGCGCCGCCTATGGCCGCTGGTACGAGCGGACCACCGCAGCCGCGGTCAAGGCGATCAACGAAGCCGGCGGCATCAACGGCCGGCCGGTCGAGGTGATCATCGAGGATGACGGCACCGATCCCGGCCGCGGCGCCGAAGTGGTCGGTAAGTTCGCCACCCAGCACAAGACCGACATCGTCTACGGCACGCTGTTTTCGCATGTCGTCATCGGCTCGGCGCCCGCCGCCGGTGAGGCCAAGATGCCCTATTTTGTCGTCAGCGAAGGCCACCACGTCGCCTCGACCAAGCTCAACCGCTACGTCTTCCAGCCCGGCATCACCGACGTGAAGAGCCAGATCCAGGCGATGGCGCCGTGGATCGCGGCGAATGCCGGCAAGAAGGTGACGCAGATTTTCCCCGATTTCGCCTTCGGCTACGACCATCGCGACTACTTGCCGCCGGCGCTGAAGGCGCAGGGCGCCGAGGTCATCGCCCAGATCGCCATTCCGCCGACGGAATCGTCCTTCACCAAATATTTCCCGCAGATCCCGGCCGAGACCGAGGTGATCTACCACGTCATGGTCGGCCCTGCGGTGCTCACCTTCGTCAAGGAACTCGGCGAGTTCTACGGCTCCAGCCGGCCGCAGCTGTTCGGCTTCATCGATTCGCTCGAAGCCACCGACATCAACAGCCCCGGCCTCGAATTCCTCGACGGCAGCCATTTCTGGGAGGGCTCGCCGCGCTACGCGCAGCCCGTTGATTCCGCCGCGCAGAAGGCCTATCGCGCCGCCGTCGGCATCGACGACAATGGCGCCGCCGTCGGCGATCCGAAGGACGTCTCCACCGCCGCGCACATGTTCGGCTGCTGGGAAACGCTCTATGTCGTGAAAAAGGCGATGGAGGATGCCGGCTACAAGGGCCCGGAAGACCGTGCCAAGCTGGTCGAGGCGACCGAGGCCTTGACCGAGTTCGCCGAGGGCCCCGAGCATCCGCAAGGGCCGAAGACCTTCAATGGCAAGATCCACCAGTGTTTTGGCATCCAGAACATCTCAAAGGTCGAAGGCGGCCGGCTGAACGTCGTCCACAAGACCAAGATCGAGGACGGCCTCTACGAGCCGGAAGGGGATTACACGACGCAGGCGCTGTGAGCTTGCACCCTGCCAGCGTATAGCCGATGCACTTCGGACCTCATCTTCTTCTCGCCGCCCTCGAAGGCCTCGTCACCTCCGCCGTGCTGGCGCTGACGGCGCTTGGCCTGTCGCTGGTGTTTGGCGTCATGCGCGTCGTCAATGTCGCCCATGGCGAGTTCTTCATGCTCGGCGCGGTGCTTGCCTGGGCGATCTCCACGGCGATATCAGGCCATCCGGCGCTCGGCTTCCTCGCAGCCCTGGTGCTGGCGCCGCTGATCGTCGGCCTGATCGCGCTGGTCTCCGAAAGGCTGGTGCTGCGCCGGCTGAATTACAATCCGGAAGCCACCATCGTCGCCACCATCGGCATGCTCTACATCATCCAGCAACTGGCGCTGACCTTTTATGGTCCGGAGGCACGGCCAGTGGAGCCGCCCTTCAGCTACCGCATCCTTTTGCCGTGGTTCGGCTACTCCGGCTACAAGCTGTCGATCATCGCCGCATCCGCGCTTCTGCTGGTGGCGACCTGGTTCGTGCTGACGCGTACGAGAATCGGCCTCGTCATGCGCGCCACGCAATATGACAGCGAAACGGCGCAGGCCTTTGGCATTCCGGTCGACCGCGTCTATGCCGGCGTCTTCGCGCTCGGCGCTATGCTGGCGGCGGTGGCCGCGGTGCTGATCGTGCCGATCAGCCAGGCGCATTACCTGATGGGACAGGACCCGCTGCTGCTGTCCTTCATCGTCGTCATCATCGGCGGCCTCGGCTCGCTGCGCGGAACCGTGGTCGCCGCCGTGCTCATCGGCCTGTCGGACGGCATCATCTCGGTGTTCTTCTCGCCGACGCTGGCCAAGATCATCGCCACGCTGCTGGTGGCCATGGTGCTGGTGTTCCGGCCGCAAGGCCTGTTCGGGACGGCATCGCGATGAAGGAGGCTTCACCGTCAAAAGCCTATGCGTTGCATCTGGGCGTCATCGTCCTGCTGTTCGCCCTAAGCTTCGTCCTGCCGGAATATCACCACGGGCTGCTCGCCCGCATCATGGTGCTGGCGGTTTTCGCCATGGGCTACAACCTGCTGTTCGGCTATGTCGGGTTGCTCAGCCTCGGCCACGCCATGTTCTTTTCGGCTGGGCTCTATGGCGCAGGCCTTGCCGTCATCCACCTCGGCTGGAGCGTGCCGGCCGCCTTCGCCGCCGGCCTTGCCTGCGGCGCGCTTCTCGCGCTGGTGATCGGGCTGCTGGCGCTGCGCACTTCCGGTGTCGCCTTCATGATCGTCACCATGATGTTCGCGCAGGTGTTCTATCTGGTAATCCTCTATCTCGCGGCCTGGACCGGCGGCGATCAGGGCCTGGTGGTGCCGCAGTCGGCGCGTGTGCTTGTTTTGGGCGACACCTCGCTCGGCCTCACCAATCCGACCGTGCGCTACATGAGCGCGCTGGTCCTGTTCTCGATCGTGCTGCTGGTGACGCTCGGCATAGTCCGCTCCAGGTATGGCCGTGTGCTGGTCGCCATCCGCGAAAACGAGGAACGGACCAAAATGCTTGGCTACGACATTTTTTCCAACAAGCTTGCCGCGGTCGTCGTCTCCGGCACCATCTGCGCGGCTTCGGGCGCCGCCTACGCGCTGCTGTTCGGGTACGTCGGCTCGACCTTCGCCTCGGTGCAATATTCCATTCTGCCGCTGCTCTGGGTGCTGCTCGGCGGTGCTGCGACCACGCTCGGTCCGCTGATCGGCACTCTGTTCATGTACTATGTCGTCGACGTCACCAGCGGCTACACCTCGGCCTATCTGCTGATCGTCGGCATCGCCCTCATCCTGCTGGTGCTGTTCTTTCCCAGGGGCATTCTCGGCACCATCCGTCAGCGCTGGCTCGGATGGCTGCCATGATGCCGCTGCTGACGACCAAAGGCCTGTCCCGCAATTTCGGCGGCCTGCGCGCTGTCGATGGTGTCGATTTCGCCCTCATGCCGGGCGAGATCCGCGCCGTCATCGGCCCCAATGGCGCCGGCAAGACCACCTTCGTCAGCCTGATCAGCGGCCGCATCCAGCCGTCATCGGGCATGATCGTCTTCGACGGCGCCGACATTACCAACCTGCCGGCCTACGCCAGGGTCCGCCTTGGCATCGCCTACACCTTCCAGATCACCAGCGTCTTCGCCAACCTCACCGCCTACGATAATGTCGCGCTGCCGGTGCAGCGCACGCTGACCGACGGCCGCTCGAAAGGTGCTGTGCATGCCGGCGTCATGGCGGCGCTGGAGCGCACCGGCCTTGCCGACCGCGCCCATATGCCGGCCGGGCAATTGTCCTATGGCCATCAGCGTCTGCTCGAAGTGGCGATGGGGCTGGCGCTGAAACCGCGCCTGCTGATCCTCGACGAGCCGACGCAGGGGCTGGCCGACAGCGAGATCGACAATTTCATCGGGCTGGTGCGCGAGATCGCCAAAAGCGCCACCGTGCTGCTGATCGAGCACAACATGCCGGTGGTCATGCAGCTTGCCGACCGCATCACCGTCTTCAACGCCGGCAAGATCCTGGCCGAAGGCACGCCCGAGCAGGTCCGCGCCAATGCGCAAGTGCAGGACGCCTATTTGGGGACGACCCCATGACGCAACCGCGGGCTGAAGCACTGACCATCTCCGGGCTCGACTGCTTCTACGGCGAGGTTCAGGTGCTCTACGGCCTCGACCTCGTGCTGAACAAGGGCGAGGTGCTTTGCCTGTTCGGCCGCAACGGCGCCGGCAAGACGACGACGCTGAAGGCAATCATGGGCCTTGTTCCCTCACGCGCCGGCTCGATCAGGGTCGACGGCCGGGAATTGACCGGCCTGCCGGCGCATGACGTGCCGAAGGCCGGCGTCGCCTATGTGCCGCAGGGCCGGCGGCTGTTTGCCGAGATGACGGTGGCCGAAAACATCGAGATCGGCCTGATGGCCCGCGGCAAGGGCAAGGCGACGCGCGAAAACGTGCTCGAGCTCTTCCCGCTGCTGCGCCAGCGGCTGAGACAAAGCTCCGGCACGCTGTCGGGCGGCGAGCAGCAGATGCTGGCCATGGCCCGGGCCCTGTGTCTCGAGCCGCAGGTGCTTCTGCTCGACGAGCCGACTGAAGGGCTGATGCCGTCGATGATCGCAAAAATCCGCGAGACGGTAGCGAAGCTGCGTGTATCAGGCGTCTCGACGATCCTGGTCGAGCAGCGCGTCGATGCCGTGCTGTCCGTCGCCGACCGGGTCTCGTTCATCGAAAACGGCCGCAACCGCGAGACCGTCGATGTCGAGAAGCTTCGCGCCGATCCGTCGGCGGTTCGCCGCTATGTCGGCGTCGGCTGATCAGCGAAAGAACAGAAAACCCGCGATCAGGAAAATCGGGATCAGCACCGCGCCCGACCAAGCCATGTAGCCGAAGAAGCCCGGCATTTTTACGCCGCGATGCCTGGCAATGGCGTAAACCATGAAGTTCGGCGCATTGCCGATATAGGTGTTCGCGCCCATGAACACCGCGCCGGCCGAGATCGCCGCCAGCGTCGAGCCGAAGGTGGTCATCAGATGCTGCGGATCGCCGCCGGCGAGCTCGAAGAACACCAGATAGGTCGGCGCATTGTCGAGGAAGGAAGACAGCGCTCCGGTCATCCAGAAATAGGCCAGGTCGTTGGGCTCGCCCGTTGGCGAACTGACCAGCGAGACCAGCGGCGCCAGCGCGCCGTCGGGGCCGGCTCTGAGAATGGCGATGACCGGCACGATGCAGATGAAGATGCCGGCGAACAGTTTCGCCACTTCGGCGATCGGCTCCCAGTGGAAGTTGTTCGCCCGCCTGTGGCTCTTGCTTGAGACAGCGAGCGAAAGCAAGGCGAGGGCCAGGATGATGGCGTCGCGCACAAGGTTCTGCAATTCAAGGCTCACGCCCTGGACGGAGAAAGCCACGCCCGGCTTCCAGGTCGCGGAAAGCAGGATCGCGCCGATCACCCCGGCCAGCAGCGGGAAGTTGGCCAGGCCTCGAATGCGCACCTTCGTGTCCGGCGTCGGATCCTTGATCTTCGGCGCGCCGGCCTCGCGGTGATGCAGGATGATGTCCATGGCCAGGAAGACGGCCAGCACCAGGCCGCCGACGAACAGTGTCTCCTGATAGAGATTGGCAGCGGTCCAGAAGAAATCGATGCCGCGCAGGAAGCCGACGAACAGCGGCGGATCGCCGAGTGGCGTCAGCGAGCCGCCGATGTTGGACACCAGGAAAATGAAGAAGATGACGACATGGGCGTTGAACGGCCGGTTGTCGTTGGCGCGCAGGATCGGCCTGATCAGGATCATCGAGGCGCCGGTCGTGCCGATGACCGAGGCGAGCATCGCCCCAACCAGCAGCAGTCCGGCATTCACCAGCGGCGTGCCGTGGATGTTGCCGGCTACGAGGATGCCGCCCGAAATGGTGAACAGCGCAAACAGAAGAATGATGAACGACATGTATTCGGTGAGCAGCGCATGCAGCACCGCCTCTGCAGCCGAAGCCATGCCGAACTCCACCGCCAGCGGCACGACCGCAAGCGCCGCCCAGAACAAGGTGATCTTGCCGTAGTGGTGCTCCCAGACATGGTGGAAGAGCAATGGCCCGGTGGCGATCGACAGAAGCAGGCCGGCAAAGGGCAGCGCCCACCACAGCGACATTGTTTCGCCCGGCAATTCGTGGGCCTCGGCTGCAAGCACTGTTCCCGGAAACAGGGTTGCGACTGCCACCACAGCGCCCGCCGTCAAAGCCGCCGCAAACCGCATAATGCCCCCTCTGGAATTGTGTCGAATGCGATTGGTGATGTTCAAGCCAGCGTCACGCCGGCATCGCGCATTCGGTTCAGCATCGTCTCGAGTGAGCCATTGAGATCGATGCCGCGGCAGGCGTCGAGCCGCACTGTCGTGTGAAAGCCGTGCTTGACCGCGTCGAGCGCCGAGAAGGCGACGCAATAATCGGTCGCCAGGCCGACCAGGGTCAGCGTGTCGATGCCGCGCTCCTTGAGATAGCCGGCAAGGCCGGTCGGCGTCGCATGGTCGTTCTCGAAGAAAGCCGAATAGCTGTCGATCTCCGGGCGGAAACCCTTGCGGATCACCAGTTCGGCCCTGGTCCAGGCCAGGCCCGAATGGAAATCCGAACCCAGGCTGCCCTGGATGCAGTGGTCGGGCCACAGCGTCTGCGGGCCGTAGGGCATCTCGATCGTTTCGAACGGCTGCTTGCCGGGATGATTGGAGGCAAAGCTCGAATGGCCGGCGGGATGCCAGTCCTGCGTCAGCACGACATGTTCGGTCCGCCGGATCAGGTCGTTGACCAGCGGCACGATCTCGTCGCCGCCGGCCACCGCCAGCGCGCCGCCCGGACAGAAATCGTTCTGCAGGTCGATGATGACAAGCGCTTCGTCGGCCATGGAGCCTCCCTCTTGTTTGTCCCGGAGGCATGAAGTCTGCCGAAACGTGGAATCCGGTGTTCGAACCCGCCGAAAATGCCGCTGACGCAACGGATGCAGAAACTTGACCAGATGGCCGGCTGCGTCAACTCCAACGGCATAACAAATGCGTGCCGTCGCGCCGATACGGGCGCCGGCGCAAAACTCTGGCTTTGACAATTCCTGCCGGCTTGATATCATTTGCATACGAATGAATTTGACCGGCTCGGAGGCCGGCAAGTTCCGTCGGCAACCTTTTTGGGAAGGCCCATTTTTTTGGGAAGGCGGGCGTGATCCGTTACGCGAAACCCACCACGGTCGACGAGGCGCTCGCTCTGCTTGGCGAGGCTCGGTGGCGCATCCTTGCCGGCGGCACCGATTTCTATCCGGCACAAGGAGCCAAGCCTTTCCGCGACAATGTCCTCGACATCAACGGCCTGGCGACGCTGCGTGGTATTGCTGAGACCGACAGCCATTGGCTGATCGGCGCGCGCACGACATGGACCGATCTTGTCCGTCATCCGCTGCCGGCGGCTTTCGACGCGCTGAAGCAGGCGGCGCGGGAAGTCGGCTCCGTGCAGATCCAGAACGTCGCCTCCATCGCCGGCAATCTCTGCAACGCCTCCCCGGCGGCCGACGGCGTGCCGGCGCTGCTCGTCCTCGACGCCGAGGTCGAACTGCGCGCGGTGGCGATGGTCCGCCATCTGCCGCTGGAAAAATTCATCCTGGGGAACCGCCGCACGGAACTGCAGCCGGGCGAAATGGTCACCGCCATCCGCGTGCCGAAAAACGCGGCCACCGGCACGTCGGCTTTCGAAAAACTCGGCGCGCGTCGCTATCTCGTCATTTCCATAGCCATGGCGGCGGCCCGCTTGACCATTGAGGATGGCATCGTCGCCAACGCCGCCGTCGCCGTCGGCTCCTGTTCGGCGGTCGCCAGGCGTCTTGCAAGTGTCGAAGCAGCTTTGCGCGGCGTCCCGGTCGACGGATCTCTCGTCGCTGCGATCCAGTCCGCACCGATGGACGAGCTTTCGCCGATCGACGACGTGCGCGGCAGCGCCGAATACCGGCTGGACGCCGCGCGCGAGATTGTCGCCCGCGCCGTTCTCGGTGCCGCGGGTCACGCGTCGGTCGAGAAGGTAGCGGCGGCATGAGCCAAGCTCAACCTGGCATGACCAAAACTCAGCCTGGCATGAGCGGAGCTCAGCCTGGCATGGGCATGGAGCGCGCCGACATCGCCTTCGAGGTCAACGGCGCCGCCGTCTCTGTCTGCGTGCCGCCGGTTCGCCGTCTCTCTTCGGTGCTGCGTGACGAATTGCGGCTGACCGGCACCAAGGTCGGCTGCGACGCCGGCGACTGCGGCGCCTGCACGGTGCTTGTCGACGGCGAACCTGTCTGCGCCTGCCTGATGTCTGCGGCTTCTGCCGCTGGCACCGTGGTGACCACGGTCGAGGGCCTCGCTAACGGCAGATTGTCGGCGCTGCAGGCCTCGTTCCTCGACCATGGCGCGGCGCAATGCGGCATCTGCACACCCGGCCTGCTCATCGCGGCGACAGCGCTTCTGGACAGCAACCCCAATCCAACCGAGGCCGAAACCCTGGATGCCCTGGGCGGCGTCCTCTGCCGCTGCACCGGCTATCGCAAGATCATAGCTGCGGTGATGGATGCGGGACGGTTCGCGAGCGAATTTTTGACCGACGGCGCTGCCCCTCATCCGCCTGCCGGCACCTTCTCCCCGTATAATGACGGGGAGAAAGGACAAGTTTCTGCGCCGGCTACCCCTTCTCTCGATTTTGACCGCAGAATGCCAATCTCAGGCCACGCCGTCGGCTCCTCTCCAATTCGCCTCGACGGCCTGCCGAAAGTCACCGGCGGGGAAAAATTCGGCGGCGATTCCTTCCCGGCCGAAGCGCTGGCGGTGCTGGTGGTTCGCTCGCCGCATCATCACGCCCGCTTCGCCTTCGGCGATCTCGACGCCTGGATGAAAGTCCATCCCGGCATCGTCGGCGTCTTCACCGCTGCCGATATTCCGGGAAGGAACTGCTTCGGCGTCATTGCACCTTTTGCCGACCAGCCAGCGCTGGCCGAGGATTTTTCGCGCTTTCGCGGCGAGGCGGTGGCGCTGGTTGCCGGCGAGCGCGAGGCCATCCTCGATCTCGACCTTGCGGATTTTCCTGCTCGTTGGACCGAGTTGCCGCATGTCCTGCAGCCAGGCAAGGCGCAAGCCAGCGGTGTGCAGCCAATCCACGAGAACCGGCCGGCAAACCTGCTCACATCGGGCTTTGTCGAGCGTGGTGACCCCGACGCCGCCCTTGCCGGCGCCGCCTTCACTGTTTCCGGCGCCATCGACACGTCCTATGTCGAACACGCCTATATCGAGCCCGAGGCCGGCTATGCCTATATGGACGGCGACACGCTGGTCGTCGTCGCCTGCACGCAGGCGCCCTACATGGACCGCGACGACGTCGCAAAAGTGCTTGGCCTTGCCGTCGACAAGGTGCGGATCGTGCCGACCGCCACCGGCGGCGGCTTCGGCTCCAAGCTTGACGTTTCGTTGCAGCCGCTGATCGGTCTGGTCGCGATGAAGACCGGGCGGCCGGCAGCGCTCGCCTATACCCGTCATGAATCGATGATCTCGACCACCAAGCGTCATCCCGCCGAGATGAAGGCGACGATCGGGGCCGATGCCGATGGCCGCGTCACCGGCATGGTCTTCGCCGGCGATTTCAACACCGGCGCCTATGCGAGCTGGGGTCCGACCGTCGCCAACCGCGTGCCGGTGCATGCCTCAGGTCCCTATGCGACGCCGAATTATCGCGCCGAAGGCCGCGCCATCCACACGAATGGCCCGATCTCCGGCGCCTTCCGTGGTTTCGGCGTGCCGCAGGCGACGATCATGCAGGAGACGCTCTATGACGAACTTGCCGCAAAGCTTGGGCTGGATCGGCTCGATTTTCGTATGAAAAACTGCCTTCGGAACCGCTCCGAAACGGTTACCGGCCAGAGACTGGAATCGGGCGTCGGCATCGCCGACTGCCTCGAAGCGCTGCGGCCGCATTGGATGCGTGCGCTTGTCGATGCCGATGCGTTCAACAGTGCCAATGACAGCAGGAAACGCGGCGTCGGTGTCGCCTCCTGCTGGTACGGCTGCGGCAACACCTCGCTGCCCAATCCGTCGACCATCAGGGTCGGCATCTCGGCTGAAGGCGATGTCGTCCTGCATCAGGGCGCGGTCGATATCGGGCAAGGTTCCAACACGGTCATTGCGCAGATCTGTGCCGACGCGGTCGGCCTGCCGCTGGAAAAATTCCGCCTGAAAAGCGCCGACACGGCGATCACGCCGGACGCCGGCAAGACGTCCGCTTCGCGCCAGACTTTTGTGACCGGCAAGGCCGCCGAAAAGGCCGGCCGTGCCTTGCGCGAGACGATGCTGCGCTTCGCCAATGTGTCGGAAAAAGCGGCGATCGCTCTCGATGGCGCAAGCCTGGTCATCCACGAGGGCGAAGCGACACGGCATATCGATTTGTCCACGCTGAAGGCCGATGCCGACGGCTTGGTCTTTCGCGCTGAGGAAAGCTATGACCCGCCGACCCTGCCGCTCGACGCCAGGGGCCAGGGCAAGCCTTACGCCGTCTATGGCTACGGCGCGCAGATCGCCGAACTGGAGGTCGACCTCAAGCTCGGCACAGTCAAGCTGATCAAGATCACCGCCGCGCATGATGTCGGCAGGGCGATCAATCCGCTGCTCGCCGAAGGCCAGATCGAGGGCGGCATCGCGCAAGGCATCGGCATGGCGCTGATGGAGGAATACATCCCCGGCCGCACCGAGAATCTGCACGACTACCTGATCCCGACGATCGGCGACGTGCCGCCGATCGAAACCATCCTGATCGAAGTTCCGGATCCGGAAGGACCCTTTGGCGCCAAGGGCCTGGGCGAGCATGTGCTGATCCCGACGGCACCGGCGATCCTCAACGCCATCCGTCATGCCACCGGCGTCCTGGTCAGCAAAATTCCGGCGACGCCGAGCCGCATCCGCGCCGCGATCCGCGACAAGGAGCCGCGCCGATGAGCGAGCTTGCCGAACGCTTCGAGACGCATGATCCCGGCGAGAAGCAGGTGGCGGAAAAGATCCGCTGCGATGCCTGCCCGGTCATGTGCTACATAGCAGATGGCCGCACCGGCGCCTGTGATCGCTACGGCAATGTCGGCGGCAGGATCGTGCGGATGGATCCGCTGACCATCCTCGACCACTCGACCGAGACCGGCGGCGCTGTCGTGCCGTTTGTCGCCGAGGGCGAAGAATGGGACGGCGAACTGATCAACACCGGCCGCCGCTTCGTCACCGCGATCGGCGCCGGCACCACCTATCCCGACTACAAGCCGGCGCCTTTCATCGTCAGCCAGGAGGTCGAAGGCGCCGATCTCGTCACCGTCGTCACCGAGGGCATCTTCTCCTACTGCGGCGTCAAGGTGAAGATCGACACCGACCGTCATATCGGCCCCGAAACGGCGACGATCCGCGCGGCGGGCGAGGCGATCGGCCATGTCACGACAGGCGAATATGGCTCGCAGATGCTGTCGCTGGGCGGCGTGCATCATCTGACCGGCGGCTCGAAAGCCGAAGGTCGCGCCACCTGCGATGCGCTGCTCCATCTATGCAACCGCAAGCCGGTCGAACTCACCATCGACGGCGGTGCCACGGTCATCGTCGAAGCCGGCAAGCCGCCGGTCATCGACGGTCAGCTCGAGCAGCGGATGCGGGTCGGCTGCGGCTCTGCCACCATCGGCATGTTCGCCACCCAGTGGCGCGGCCTGGTCGACGAGGTGGTGGTGGTCGACGACCACATCACCGGCGTCGTTTCCGAGCATCAGGCGGGCAAGGTGCTCGGCTGGCAGGATACCGGCATAAAAATCATCGGCCGCCGTTCGACGCCGGGCCGCTATTTCAAGGTGTCGGAGCCCGGCCTCGGCTGGGGCGGCACCAGCATTTCCGACCCGCTGTCGATCCTTGGTGAGTGGAATGCGAAGAAGGGCGCGCATCCCGGCCTGTCGCTGCTGATGGTCTCGACCACCGGCGAGCAGTTCGCCTATTACGAGCTCAACGAGGAATTGAAGCCGGTGCAGAAACCGTTCCCCGAGCGGCTGCAGAAATCCGTCGGCCTGATCGAGGACAATTGCGAGCCGGCTCTGTGCACCGTGCTGTTCGTCGGCGGCGCCGGCGGCTCGCTGCGTGCCGGCGTCACCGAGAACCCGGTCAATCTGACCCGCTCGGTGCAGGGCCTGACGACGTATGTGACGGTCGGCGGCGCGCCGGTCTATGTCTGGCCGGGCGGCGGCATCACGCTGATGGTCGACGTCACCCGCGTGCCGGAAGGCGCCTTCGGCTATGTGCCGACGCCGGCGCTGGTGGCGCCGATCGAGTTCACCCTGCGCCGCGACGATTATGTCAGGCTCGGCGGCTACGAAGCCGAGATCCGCAGCGTTGACGACATTCTCGCCAAAGGCGGCGAGTATCTCAACCCGCGCCGCGGCACGGGCGCGCCGGCCAGCAATCCATGGCCGCCGCTGGCGCAGTTGCGGCGCGCAGCGGCAGTCGGGGCAAAGTAGTGATGAACGGCCCGCAGGCGCATTGGCTTGAGGACGGCAGGCGGCTGCATCTCAATCATGGCCCGATCGACCTGATCGTCGAGGCATTTGGCGAAGCGGACGAACGCCGCGCCGCCTATGGCCAGGCGGTGGCGCGGTTTCAAACAATCCTGCAGGAGCTCGTCGACGAACTGCCGGAACTGCGCCGCCCGGCCTCGTCGCGACCACGTGCTTTCGCTGGCCCGATGGCGCGACGCATGGAAGCAGCGATTGTTCCGCTGGCGAAACAATTCATCACGCCGATGGCTGCGGTCGCCGGTTCGGTAGCCGACGAAATGCTTGGTGCGCTGCTGGCCGGCCGCCGGCTCGATCGCGCCTATGTCAACAATGGCGGCGACAGCGCGATCCATCTCGGCAATGGCCGGTCCATGACGCTTGCCATTGCCGGGACAGGTCATGGACTGGCGGACCGGATCACGATCCCCGCCGAAGACGGGATCCGCGGCATCGCGACCAGCGGCTGGCGCGGCCGTTCCTTTTCGCTCGGCATCGCCGACGCTGTTACCGTACTGGCGCGGACCGGTGCTGAAGCCGACGCCGCCGCGACCTTGATCGCCAACGCCGTCGACCTGCCCGGCCACCCTGCCATTGAGCGCGTGCCGGCGCGCGATCTGGCGCCCGACAGCGACCTTGGCGATCGCCTGGTCACGCAAGCCGTCGGCGCGCTTTCATCGGGCGAAATAGCCGCCGCGCTGGACCGAGGGCTCGCCGTCGCCGAAGATTTTCGGCGACATGGCCTGATTGCCGCTTCAGCGCTGTTCCTTGCCGGTCAGGCACGGATCGCCGGTCCCATGGCGCTCGTTGCGCCCAACGAGAAATCGAGGAAGGAAATTGCCCATGCCTGAGTTTGCGATCCGCAAGATTGCGGTGCTGACCGAGGAGATATTTCATGAGGGCGGGCCGGTGGCGAAGGTGCCGCGCCGCCGCGCCGCCGCCATGGCGGTGGTGAACAACCCATTCGCCGGCCGCTACGTGGAAGACCTGCAGAGCGCCATGGACGATCTGAAGCCGCTCGGGCTGCTGCTCTCCGACAAGCTGATCGCCGCATTGGGCGGCGACTTGAAACAGATCGACGGCTACGGCAAGGGCGCCATCGTCGGTATCGCCGGCGAACTGGAGCATGGCGCGCTGTGGCATGTGCCTGGCGGCTATGCCATGCGCGAGCGGCTCGGTGACGCCAAGGCGATCGTGCCGTCGGCAAAGAAGGTCGGCGCCTTCGGCGCGCGGCTCGACATACCGCTCGGCCATATCAACGCCGCCTATGTGCGCAGTCATTTCGATGCCATGGAGGTCGGCATCAGCGACGGACCTCGTCCCGACGAGATCCTGTTCTGCCTCGCCATGACCTGCGGCCCGCGCGTACATGACCGCATGGGCGGCCTCGCGGCGAAGGACATCAAGGCATGGGACGGACTGCGGTGAGCGCCGAAGACATCAAGCTCAAGCTGGTCGAGGCCGAGGAGCCCGACGAGAACGATTACCGCCTGCAGGAGCAGGTCGGCTTCATCCTGCGCAAGGCGCACCAGCGCCATGTCTCGATCTTCGCCGCGCACATCGCCGACCTGACGCCGCCGCAATTCGCCGCGCTGGCCAAGTTGCACGATGTCGGCGAGACCTCGCAGAACCAGCTTGGCAGCCTGATCGCCATGGATGCGGCGACGGTAAAAGGTGTCATCGACCGGCTCAAGGCGCGCGGCCTGGTCGAGCTTTCCAAGCATGAGGTCGACAAAAGGCGCCTGCTGGTCAATCTGACCGCGGAAGGCCGCAAGGCGGTCGAGCGGCTGATCCCGATCGCCCGCGAGATCACCGAGGAAACGCTGGCGCCGCTTTCATCCAAGGAGGCGGCGATTTTCATGAGGCTTTTGGCCAAGCTGGCGTGAGCGCGGCCTTGGTCAGTGCTGCCCCTCACCTGCCTGCCGGCATCCTCTCCCCGTAGAACGGGGAGAGGGGCGCCGTCATCGACGACTTCGCCTCAGAGCCCGTGCTCCTTCAGGATTTGGGCGGCATTTTCCTTGGTGATCTTCTGCGTCGGCAGCGTGATGGTCTTTTCGACCTTCTCGCCGTTCAGGAACTTGATCGCCTGCCGCAGCCCTTCGGCGCCCGGCGTCACATAGGTGAACGTCGCCGTCAGCTCACCATTGGCAACAAGCTGCACGCCTTCATTGGGCAGGCCGTCGATGCCGATGAACTTGATGTCCTTCTCGCGGCCGACATCCTTGGCGGCAAGATAGGCGCCGTAGGCCATCGGATCGTTGTGACCATAGACGAGGTCGATCTTCTCGTTGTTGCGCAGTGCCGTGGCCATGATGTTGTAGGCCTGGTCCTGCTTCCAGTCGCCCGACTGTTGGTCGAGCAAATATTTTATGCCCGGCTCCTTGTCGGTGAATTCATGGAAGCCGTCATGGCGGTCATGTGCCGGCTGGGTGCCCATACCGCCCCAGATCTCGACGACATTGCCTGATGCCTTGCCCTTGCCGCCGAGCAATTCGACGGCGTATTCACCGGCAGCCCGCCCGATCAGCTTGTTGTCGCCGCCGACGAACTGCGTGTAGTCCTTGGTCTCGACATTGCGGTCGAGGACGAAGACCGGGATCTTGGCGTCGATCGCCTGCTGCACGACACCGGTCAACCCGGCGGATTCCTTCGGTGACACCAGCAGCGCGTCGACTTCCTGGCGGATCAGGTTCTCGACATCGGCGACCTGCTTTTCCGTCTTGTCCTCGCCGTCGGTGACGATCAGCTCGACTTCCGGATGCTTGGCGGCCTCAGCCAGGATGTCCTTGTTGAACTGGGCGCGCCACGGCTCGATGGTCGTCACCTGCGAGAAGCCGATCTTCCACTTCTTGTCCTGCGCGTAGGCGTTGCCGCTGGTCAGAAGGGCGGTCGTGGTCAGCAGCGCCGCGGCGACAGCGGCAAGCTTCAGCAATTCACGTCGTTTCATTTCTTGTTTCCTCCAAGATTTAGAGACGGGGTCTCTTTTGACGGCCGCTTTGCTGCGGTCGTTTCCTTGTGCGCCGCTTTTCCACCAGGCAGGCGCAGATAGTAGAGAAGATCAAAGGCATTGCGCTCCTGGACGAGCACGGTGCCGATGATGATCATCCCCTTCAGCACGAGCTGAAGGTTCGAATTGATGTTGTGCAATTGCAGGATGTTCGAGAGCAGCCCGAAGATCAGCACGCCGCAGAATGTGCCGATCAGGCTGCCGCGCCCGCCCATCAGGCTGGTGCCGCCGATGACCACGGCGGCGATGGCATCGAGCTCTAGCCCGGCGCCGGCATCCGGCTTGCCTTGCCTGTATTGCGCGACATAGAGCACCGCCGCCACGCCGGCCAGCAGCCCGGACACGGCGTAGGTGGCGATCTTGACGCGGCCGGCGGCGATGCCGGACAGCCGCGCCGCCTCTTCGTTGCCGCCGATGGCGTAGACATAGCGCCCGAACGGGGTGAAGCGCAGCACCGCGCCGTAGATGAGGATCGCTCCGAGGAAGAACAGGCCCGGCATCGGGATCACGCCGAACACCAGCGAGCGCAGCATCTCGAAATCGGCGGTGGCGTTCGACCCGGTGTAGACCGGCAGCACCGCATTGTTCTGGCCGGCGGTCAGCCGGGCGATGCCGAGCGCCGTCACCATCATCGCCAGCGTGACGATGAAAGGCTGCAGCCGCCCGGCAACGATGATGAAGCCGTTGAGCGCGCCGAACAGCAGGCCGACGCAAGGCGCCACCAGCAACACGCCGACCACGCCGAATTTCGAGCCGACCTGCGGCAGCAGGTACCACAGCACCAGACTGCAGAGGATCACCCCGACGATGCCGGGCGTGACCAGCCCACGAACGCTGTCCAGCCTGACGGCGTGGGTGGCCTGCGGGCCGGCGCGCGATTTTTCGATGTTCAGGAAGATGAAGCGGGTGACCAGAATGCCGAGGCAAAGGGCGACCACGGCAACTGTCGGCACCCCCAGCACCACCGCCGGCGTGACGCCCGGAACCGTCAGCAGCATGGCGCAGACCACGGTGCATATCGCCATCAGCGAGCCAACGGAAAGGTCGATGCCGCCGGTGATGATCACCGCCGTCATGCCGGTGGCGATCAGGCCGGTGGTCGACACTTGGCGCAGCACATCGAGCAGGTTGCCGTAGGACAGGAAGATGTTGTTGCCCTTGGAGCTGATCGGCGAGCCCAGCACGCCGATCAGGAAGATGGCGATCAGGCCCCAATAGAGCTTCGTCCGCGACAGGATGTTCAAGATGCTCATGCTGCGGGTCTCGTCATGGTCCGGCGTGGCGCCGCGAGCCGCATGATGGCCTCCTCGCTGGCTTGCGCGCGCGACAGGATCCCCGTCTGGCGACCATCGGCCATGACCAGGATGCGATCGGAAAGAAGCAGCAGCTCCGGCAATTCCGAGCTGATGACGGCGATGGCGAGCCCGTCTCGCGCCAGCTTGAAGATCAGGTCGTAGATCTCCCGCTTGGCGCCGACATCGATGCCGCGTGTCGGCTCGTCCAGCAGCAGCACCCGCGGCCGCGTCGCCAGCCACTTGCCGATGACGACCTTCTGCTGGTTGCCGCCGGACAGGGTGCCGGCCGGCTGCTCGATGGTCCCGCAGCGAATGCCGAGCGCCTTGACCGCCTGCCGCGCCAGACCTTGCTCGGCGGCCCGCGAGCGAAGCCCGAACCGCGCCAGCGTGCCGACCAGCGGCAGCGCGACATTGTCGGTGATCGACGCCTGAAGATGCAGGCCCTGCGTCTTGCGGTCCTCCGTCACCAGGGCGATGCCGAGCCGGCGGGCGTCGCGCGGCGAACGGATTTCCACCGGCTCGCCGTCGAGCCGGATTTCGCCGCCGGCGCGGCCGCCGCTGGAGCCGAAGATGGTCTCCAGGATTTCGGTGCGTCCCGAGCCGAGCAGTCCGCCTATCCCCAGAATTTCGCCTTCGGCAAGATCGAAGGCGACGCCGTCGAGCGCGGTGCGCCAGCCGTGGCGGTCTGGTTTCGACAGCGATAGGCCGCCTACGGAGAGAACGACCTTGCCGCTGGGATCACGCTCTTCCTGGGAAGAGGCAAGCAGGTTGCGCCCGACCATCGCCGATATGATGGTATCTTCGTCGAGCTTTGCCATCGCCTCGGTCAGCACGCGGCGTCCATCGCGAAACACGGTGACTCGGCTGGCCAGATGCATGACCTCGTCGATGCGGTGCGAGATGTAGACGATCGCCACGCCGTTGTCGGCGAGCTGGCGGATGATCCGGAACAGCCTCTGGCATTCGGCCGGCGAAAGCGCGGAGGTCGGCTCGTCCATGATCAGGATGCGCGCCGACATCGACAATGCCTTGGCGATCTCGACCAGCTGCTGCTCGCCGACACGCAGGCTGCCGACCCGCGCATCCGGGTTGAGCTCGATGCCGAGCCTCTGCAGCAGGGCGCCTGCGGCATGGCTGCTTGCCTTGCGGTCGACGATAAGTCCGGCGATCAGCTTCTCGCGCCCGAGGAAGATATTATCGGCAACGCTGAGTTCGGGAACGAGATTGAGCTCCTGGTGGATGATGGCGATGCCGGCATGCTCGGCGTCGCGCACCCCGGCGAAACGGACCGGATGGGCATCGACGTTCACCGTTCCGTCGTAATCCGTATAGATGCCGGAGAGGATTTTCATCAGCGTCGACTTGCCGGCGCCGTTTTCCCCCATCAGCGCATGGATCTCGCCGCGCCGCAGCTCGAAGCCGACATCGACAAGTGCGGCGATGCCACCGAAGGTCTTGGAGATGTGCTCGGCGCTCAGAACGACAGCCGAGCGGCCGGCGGCCGCATCATCTCCGGACGTGATGGAATTGCCATGCTCCATGACAAGAACGGCCTCCCTTCCGTTGTCGTCGAACATCTCAAACGCTAATCTAAACGTTTCGAACATGTCAAGTCGCCATCTGATGCAGCGGGATTGATGCATTTCAATTCTTGCACAAATCCGCAGGATTCCTTAGGTATTGCAGCCAGAGGGCGATGAAACGTTTCGAAAATGATGGCGTCAGGGCGAAAAAAGCAGCGAAAGTCCACGGCCCCGACCATGCTGCACGTGGCTGAAGCGGCGCGTGTTTCGGTTGCCACCGTCTCGGCGCTGATCAACGGCACCGCGACCGTCAGTCCCGGGCTCAGCCAGCGCATCGAACAGGCGATCCGCGACATCGGCTACAAACGCAACGCGATCGCCCGCAGCCTGAAGATGGGCACGACCCGCACCATCGGGCTGACCGTTCCCCACATCACCAATCCGTTCTTCACCGATGTCGTTTCGGTCATCCAGCAGGCATTCGACCGCGCCGGCTATGCGGTCATGCTGTGCTGCACGGACGAGGACCTGAACACGCAGGACGACCAGATCAGGCTGCTGCTCGACCGAATGGTCGACGGACTGATCGTTGCCCGCGTCGGCGACGGCGCGATCCTGAAGAGAATTGTCGACGACGCCAACGTGCCGGTGGTGCTGCTCGACCGTGTTTGCGAAGGCGTCGATACCGACGCAGTCGTTCTCGACAACCAGCGCGCGGTGTTCGACGCCATCACCCATCTGATCGATCTCGGCCACCGGCGGATCGGCTACATCTCCGGATCGTTCGACATCTCGCCCATGCATGACCGCATGACGGGATATCGCGAGGCGCTCCAGGCTGCCGGCCTGCCGGTCGAGAGCGAGCTTGTCCGCTTCGGCAATTTCCATGAAGTCGACGGCTACAACGCGACGATGCAGCTGCTTTCGCTGCACGACCGCCCGAGCGCGATCTTCTCGGCCAACAACCCGATGGTGATCGGCACCATGAAGGCGATCCGCGATATCGGGCTGTCCTGCCCCGAGGACATTTCGGTTGCCTGCTTCGACGATTTTCCGTGGTCGGACGTGTTCCAGCCGCAACTGACCACGGTCGCACAACCGGTCAAGGCGATCGGTGAGCAGGCGGCCAATCTGCTGCTCGACCGGCTCGCCGGAAACAGGGACGCGCCGCCGCGCAAGCTGACGCTCAAGGGACGCCTGATGATCCGCAATTCATGCCGGCCCCTTGGCGCGCCGCTGGGGGCGATCGCACAAAGCGTCAGCGCCTAACGCGCCTTCGCAGCCTCGCAAAAAAGTCAGGCAGCTTCCGACAGCGATTTGTGGACGTCGGCCAGGATCTCGAAGGATCGCACCCGCGCTGCGTGGTCGAAAATCTGCGCGGTAACCATCAACTCGTCGGCGCCGGTGCGCTGCACGAACGCTTCGATGCCTTGCCTGACCGTTTCCGGGGCGCCGACGACGGCGCAGGACAGCGCCTGGTCGAGCATGGTTTTGGCCATCGGGTCGAGGTCGCGCTCATATCCGTCGACCGGCGGCGGCAAGCGGCCGGGCCGGCCTGTGCGCAGATTGACGAAGGCCTGCTGCAGCGAGGTGAACAACAGCCGCGCCTCGGCGTCGGAGGGTGCAGCGAACACGTTGAGGCCGAGCATGACATAGGGCTTGTCGAGCTGTTTCGACGGCTGGAAGCGCGAGCGATAGATCTCCAGCGCGTGGTCGAGTTCGGCCGGCGCGAAATGCGAGGCGAAGGCGTAGGGCAGGCCGAGCATGGCTGCGAGCTGCGCGCCATAGAAGCTCGAGCCCAAAATCCAGATCGGCACCTGCTCGCCCTCGCCGGGCACGGCGCGGATACGCTGACCGTCTTCGGCCGGCTGGAAATAGCCCATCAGTTCGACGACATCCTGCGGAAAACTGTCGGCGCCGGCCTCGAGGTTGCGGCGCAGCGCACGCGCCGTGCCCATGTCGGTGCCCGGCGCTCGGCCGAGGCCGAGATCGATGCGGCCCGGGTGCAACGCGTTAAGCGTGCCGAACTGCTCGGCGATGACCAGCGGCGAATGGTTCGGCAGCATGATGCCGCCGGCGCCGACGCGTATCGTTGTGGTGCTGCCGGCGACATGGGCAATGACGACGGAGGTGGCGGCGCTGGCGATGCCCGGCATATTGTGATGCTCGGCCAGCCAATAGCGCCTGTATCCCAGCCGCTCGGCATGGCGGGCGAGATCGAGCGAATTGGCGAGCGATTGCGAAGCGTTGCTGCCTTCGACGACCGGCGACAGGTCGAGAACGGAAAGAGCGGTCATGGGCGGCGAGGATCCTGTGGACGGGAGGGATGTAGGAACCGACCGCGATGGCCGCAAATTCAAAAAATTGAACTGACGCCCATGAGTCCACCCAAGCAAAAAGGGGCGCTCTGGATTTTACAATCCACGGTTCCCTGCCGCAGCTTATCCCGCTTCTCGGATCATACGCCCGCAGCCGTGTCGGTTTCTGAAATCTCTTCGTCCTCAACCGCCGTATGTTGCGCCGCCAGGAAATTGCCGACATGGCTGAGGCCGTCGAAATGGTCGCAGAACACTTTGATGACGACCAGCAGCGGCACCGCCATCAGCGCGCCGACGAGACCCCACAACCAGGACCAGAAGGCAATGGCGATGAGGATCGCCACGGCATTGATCTCTAGGCGGCGGCCGACCACCGTCGGCGTCACGAATTGGCCTTCGACGGTATCGCACAACAGCACGAAGGCCGGCGCCAGCAGCGCGTAGGAGATGCTGTCGAAGCTGATCAGCGCGATGATCGTGACCAGCGTGATGGTAATCAGCGCCCCGATATAGGGCAGGAAATTGAGCAGAGCCGCTGCTGCGCCCCAGACCTGCGGGTTGGGCATGCCGAGTGCCCAGAGGCCGAGTCCGATGATCACGCCCAGGCATGTATTGATGACGGCGACGGTAAGCAGATAGTGCGAGATTTCACGTTCGACGTCATAGACGACGCGCAGTGCCCGCTTCTTTTCGCTGAGACTGGGGAAGGATTCGACGATCTTCTCATAAAACATCGTGCCGGAGGCGAGCAGGAACAGCGACAGGACGAAGACGATGATGAGGCTGGTGCCCGCCGACAGCAAATTGCCGGCGGCTTGCGAGAGGATGCCCGATTGCGCCATGGCTACCCTCTGGACGCCCGGCCCTTGGGAGGTCTGCGTCAATCCCTCTATCTGCCGCGAAATCTCCATGATCCTTTCGAAAGGACGCCGCAGTTGCGCGAGACGTTCGGTCAGCTGCTGGCCAATCACCGAGGTGTTGTTGATGAGGTCGATGACCGGGCCGCTGAGCAGATAGCCGGCCACGGCAAGGATGCTGACCGACAGCACCACCAGCAGTGTCGCCGATATCACATCGGGCATGCCGTGTTTGCGCAGGAAGCGGACGATCGGCGTCAGCGTCAGCGCCAGCAGGAAAGCCAGGATGACCGGCATGAAGAAGGCACGGGCGAAGGATAGCGCGTAGATCGCCATAAGGATGAAGATGCCGACGAGCAGCGAACGTATCAGGTGCATCTCCGCACGCGCCTCGACGCGCGGATCGGGGCTCTCGGCAGCGCCCGAAGCGGCGGGTTCGGCTTTCATTCTGGCCCTCGGCGGCACACTGAGATTGGTGTACGCTGTTGGCGGAAACGCCTTTGCGGCTTCAAGGTTCCGTTGGAGCGACGTGCGTCCACCTGGACGCTCAAAGTACGCTCTAACGCTTTGAATTTACCATCGGCCCGAAAATCGATTCCGATTTTCGGCCGATGCGTTAGCCGGCGCTGACGATGACCTTAGGCCCTACCTGGCCGGCGAGTCAGGCGGCCGGCGCGGCAACGGCGGGGATCGCCTTCGCCGTTTCCTTGCGCACGATCGGTGCCACCTTGGTGCCGTAGAGTTCGATCGCCTTCATGGTCTTGGCGTGCGCCATGGTGCCGATCGCCATTTGCAGCAGGAAGCGGTCGTTGCCGAATATCCTGTGCTGGGCAACGATCTTTTCGGCCACCTGTTCGGGGTTGCCGACGAACAGCGCGCCGTTCGGGCCGCGCGACTGGTCGAAATGTGCTCTCGACGTCGGACCCCAGCCGCGCTCGCGGCCGATGCGGTTCATCACCTCGGCCTGCGGCCCATAAAAATCCTCGGCCGCCTGGTCGGTGGTCGCGGCAATGAAGCCGTGCACGTTGAGGCTGGTGGCCAGACCAGCCGGATCGTTGCCAGCCCGCTTGGCCGCTTCCCTGTAAATATCGAACAGCGGCGCGAACCGCGCCGGCTCGCCGCCGATGATGGCCAGCGCCAGCGGCAGGCCGAGCGCACCGGCCCGCGCGGCGGATTGCGGCGTGCCGCCGATCGCGATCCAGATCGGCAAGCTGTCCTGGAACGGGCGGGGGTAGACGCCGCGATCGTTGATCGCAGCGCGCAGCCTGCCCGACCAGCTCACCTTGACATGATCGCGGACGGCAAGCAGCAGATCGAGCTTTTCGGCAAAGAGCTCGTCATAGTCCTCAAGATTGTAGCCGAACAGCGGAAAGGATTCGATGAACGAGCCGCGCCCAGCCATGATCTCGGCCCGGCCGCTGGATAGAAGGTCGAGCGTTGCAAACTGCTGGAAGACACGGACCGGGTCGTCGGAGGATAGCACAGTGACCGCGCTGGTCAGCTTTATGCGCCGGGTGCGTTCGGCGGCTGCGGCCAAGGCTACGATCGGCGCTGAAGCCGCATAATCGGGACGGTGATGCTCGCCCAACCCAAACACGTCGAGGCCGACCTGGTCGGCCAGCTCGATCTCCTCCATCAGGTTGCGCAGCCGCTCATGCGCACCGATGGTGCCTGGGCCTGATTCCGGGCTGACGTCGGCGAAGGTGTAGAGACCGAGTTCCATCATCTGTCATCCCGGTGTTTTGTTCTGGTGTTTTGTTTTTCGCGCTACAGGTAGCGACCAGTCCGCCGCGCCGCCAGAGGGTCGGATGGTGAACAGTGCATGTCCGTTTCAGCCGAATTCAGCCGAAAAGGCGTCTCCCGGCTGCAACAGCTCAGAATTTCATGGCTGGCATACCGTTTTGGCGCTTGAACTCTGGGTTTTCACGCGTATGTAAGCCTCGCAAATTGACTCCAGGGAAGTGGACTTGGCTATCTATAGGGAAAAAGACGTTTTCGAGCGGCGCAATGCCGCAAACGAGGCAAAGAAGGCGCTTCTCGAGCGCTTCAATGCAAAGCCGGCAGCGGACGATCCAGCGGTGCTGGCACGACAGGCCGAACGCAAGGCGATCCTCGAAGCCCGTGCGATACGCGAGGCCGAAAAGGCCAGGCTGAAGCAGGAGAAGCTGGCGCGCGAAGCGGCCGAAAAGGCCGAGCGCGAAGCTGCTGCCGAAGCCGCGCGGATTGCTGCGGAAGAAGCGGCGCAGGCGGAAGCTAAGATCCGGGAAGCCGAAGAGAACGAGCGCATCGCTCGTTTGCTTGCCGACGAGGCCGAGCGCAAAGCCAAGCGCGACGCGCGCTATGCGGCGCGCAAGCAGCGCACCGGCAGGACGCCTCCGGGCTTTTCCGCTCGCTAGCGCTCCAAGCGCGATTCACCAATCAAATTCAGGGCCGCCTTGCAGCGGCCCTGAAGGCGTTTGTGCTGCTGCCTTGCAGCAAAACTAATGCATGTCGCCCAAAAGTGCGCAGCGGTTTTGGGACGACGACATGCATAAAAAAGAGCGTAAAGCGCGTCGCATGAGTCCCTTCAGACGCACGCGCTTTACGCCGCGAGTTTCAATCCCATGATGCCGCAGACGATGAGTGCGATGCAGGCCAGCCTGATCGCGGTCGCAGGCTCACCGAGCAGCCAGATGCCAAGCAGCGCCGTGCCGACGGTGCCGATGCCGGTCCACACCGCGTAAGCCGTGCCGACCGGCAGCGTCTTTAGCGCCAGGCCGAGCAAGGCGAGACTGACGACCATCGAGGCAACCGTCAGGACGGTCGGAAGCGGCTTCGAAAAACCGTCAGTGTATTTGAGGCCGATCGCCCAGCCGATCTCGAACAGGCCAGCGAAGAAGAGAAGAATCCACGACATCGGAACGCTCCATTGGACTGCGGGTCGTCCCGGTCTTTTCGGAAAGCGCGAAGTCGTCTTCGCGGCATTGATTTAGAAATGCCAATCAACAGCAGCGCCGACAGCACTTCAGGACCAGTCGCTGAATGTCGATGGTCCTGGAATGCCGTCGGTCATGACTGCGCCGAAACGCCGAGGCTTACTTGTCCTTGAGTTTGGTCGCCTTGACGGGCGGCGCTTTCAGGGTCGGGGCAGCGGCAGGTTTCTTCGCGTCCTTCTTCGGCTTGCGGGCTTCCTTGCCCGCCTTCATCGCACCTTTAGCCATGATTCGTTTCCTCCAATTGTGGCAAGCGAAATGAACCAAGAGAAACGCCCGACCGCAAGAGGCATAATCTGGCGCCGGCGCCAGCCGTCGGCTGTCAACCGTTTCTAATTCGCTCGTAAACCGCGCTGGTTCGTGCGATGATCTTTTTTGCACTGCAGCAACGGCCCGTGCCTTCGCCGGGTGGTGATCCGGCAGGACGGTCAGGACGACAATGCGAATCCATATCGGCTGCGAGATGAGCTTCGACTTTCCGCAGGAAACGCCGCTGATCGCGATGCTCAACGTTCACTATTCCCGCGCGTCCGATCTCGAGCGGCCGGATTTCCTGACTTCGAATCCACCGGTGCCGATCGAGAGCTACCGCGACAGTTTCGGCAATTGGTGCAACCGCCTTGTCGCCCCGCCCGGTCGCTTCACCTTCGGCACGGACGCGGTGATCCGCGATCCCGGAAGTTTTGAGATGGGCGATCTGATGGCGTGGCAGCACGAGGTGCGCGACCTGCCGTCGGAGACGCTGCTGTTCCTGCTGCCGAGCCGCTATTGCGAGAGCGACGTGCTGGCGAACGAGGCGTGGCGGCTGTTCGGCCACTCACCGCTCGGTATTCCACGCGTGCAGGCGGTCTGCGATTTCGTCCACAACCACATCATCTTCAACTACGGCAACGCGCGGCCGACGCGCACGGCAGCAGAGGCCTATCGTGAGCAAAGCGGCGTCTGCCGCGACTTTGCCCATCTCGCCGTCGCCTTCTGCCGCGCCTTGAACATCCCGACGCGCTATTGCACCGGCTACATCAGCGACATCGGCCTGCCGAAACCTTGGTCGGACATGGACTTCGCCGCCTGGATGGAGGTCTATCTCGGCGGCCGCTGGCATGCCTTCGATCCGCGCAACAATGCGCCGCGCATCGGCCGCATCCTGATCGCCTCCGGCCGCGACGCGGCCGATGTGCCGCTGACCCATATTTTCGGGCCGGGTATGCTGGCCGGTTTCAAGGTCTGGACGGAAGAAGTCATCGAAGAGGCGTCGGCGCAGCAGCCTTGAACCAGCGGATGGTTTGCCGCGTTGTGAATGCCTGTGTGGAGCTTCGGCCGGTGCGCCGTTAAGCTCCAACGCGTCGAGGCGCGGCTGAAGGGAGGAGCAAAGATGAAAATCGACGGCGGGTGCCATTGCGGCGCCATCACTTACGAGGCGGAGGTCGATCCGGACAAGACCAGTATTTGTCACTGCATCGATTGCCAGCAGCTGACCGGAACAGCGTTTCGGGTGACCGTGCCGGCGCCGGAGGAGCGCTACCGGATCACCAAGGGCACGCCGAAGATCTACATCAAGACCGCAGCGAGCGGCGCCAGGCGCGCCCAGGCCTTTTGCGGCGAGTGCGGTACGCACCTCTATGCCACGTCGGTTGGCGACGGGCCGAAAGTCTATGGCATCAGGGTCGGCACGGCGCGGCAGCGCGAACAACTGATCCCGAGAAAACAGATCTGGCACCGCTCGGCGCTGCCTTGGCTGCCGGAGTTCGAAGGCACGATGATTGTGGAGGAGCAGTAGCCTCTCAGTCGTCGCCTTCGACGACCCTTAGCCGCAGCTGGCCGGTCTTGGAATCGGCGACGCGCGCACCCGCTTCGGTCTTCGCGCTGGCCCCCGATCCGGCGTCGCCTTCCGCCGGCTGCGCGCCGAACTCCAGCGCCTCGATCTTCTGGCCGCGCTTGGTCACCTTCGACGTCGAGACGAGAATATCGTCGATATCCTTGGCCGACTGACCGAAATGGCTCTGCAGCTTGCGCACCCGCTCGTCGAGGCGCGAGACATCCTCCATCAGTCGGATGACTTCGCCCTGGATCAGATGCGCCTGCTCGCGCATGCGGGCGTCCTTGAGAATCGCCTGGATGACCTGGATCGACAGCATCAGGAGCGACGGCGAGACGATGACGATGCGGGCGCGGTGCGCCTTGTGGACAATCCCCTCGAAATTCTCGTGGATCTCGGCGAATACCGATTCCGACGGCACGAACATGAAGGCGGTGTCCTGCGTCTCGCCCTGGATCAGGTATTTGTCGGAAATATCGCGGACATGCACCTCGATATCGCGCCGGAACGCCTGTGCGGCGACCTTCTGCAAATCGGCGCCTTCGGCGGCACGGATGGCATTCCACGCTTCCAGCGGAAACTTGGCGTCGATGGCAAGTGCAGGCGCTCCGTTCGGCATCTTCACCAGGCAGTCGGGCCGGTTGCCGTTCGACAGGGTCGCCTGGAATTCATAGGCGCCGTGCGGCAGGCCATCGGCGACGATCGCCTCCATGCGCGACTGGCCGAAGGCGCCGCGCGTCTGCTTGTTGGAGAGGATTGCCTGAAGTTGCACGACCTGGCTGGCGAGCGACTGGATGTTGCCTTGCGCTGTATCGATGACCGCCAGCCGCTCCTGCAGTTTGGCGAGGCTTTCATGCGTCGATTTCGTCTGCTCGGTCATGGTCTGGCCGAGACGGCCGGTCATCGCGTCGAGACGCTGGCCGATCGACTGCGTGAGTTCGGCCTGACGCGCCCCGAACACTTCGGCGATGGCGCCCATGCGGCCCTGCATCTCGGCCTGGCTTGCCAGGATGCCGGCCATCCGCGCCTCGGCGTCGCGGGCGTGGTCGGCGGCTTCCGCGGCAGCCACCGCACGCGCCTTGGCCGAGCGCCAGAGCGCGACGACGAGCGCCACGAACAGGCCCAGGAACAGGACCGCGCCGAATGCCAGCGCGTGGCCGAGCGTGATCGTGGTGGCGCCGAGCCGGGCGATCGGTTCGGACAGGATGGTGATCAGGTCGTTCATATCGCACAGCATAGATGATTCGGCCTGACGACACAGATCAAAACGTGAACGCCGCTGCAAATGCCCCGGTTGACGCTTTTCGTGCGAGGTCTTAGGTGAGACGCCATGTCGATCAAGCCGCTCATCATCCTTCCCGATCCCGTCCTGCGCCAGGTTTCGAAACCGGTCGAGCGCGTCGACGGCGTCTTGCGCAAACTGGCCGACGATATGCTGGACACGATGTATGATGCGCCGGGCATTGGTCTGGCGGCGATCCAGATCGGCGAACCGCTGCGCATGCTGGTGATCGACCTCGCCAAGGAAGACGAGCCGCCGGCGCCGCATGTCTTCATCAATCCCGAGATTCTTGAGAGCGCCGATCAGCGCTCGGTCTACGAGGAGGGGTGCCTGTCGATCCCGGATTACTATGCCGAGGTCGAGCGCCCTGCCGCCGTGCGGGTGAAATATCTCGATCGCGACGGCAAGCTGCAGGAGATCGAGGCCGAAGGGCTGATGGCGACTTGCCTGCAGCACGAAATCGACCATCTCAACGGCGTTCTGTTCATCGACCACATCTCGAAGCTGAAGCGCGACATGGTGGTGAAGAAGTTCAAGAAGCTCGCGAGGGACAAACCATCAGGCAGCAAGGCGCCGGGCAGGTTAGTGGGATAGGGCGATACTCGCGCAGTTTGATGCTGAACCTTTCGAAGATGTTGGCGGGACAGCGCCCCTCTGCCCTGTTCCAGATCAGGAAATGGAGACGCCGATGAGCGACATGCTGATCAGAAATATTCCCGAACCCTTGAAGCGGGAAATCGAGCAGGCGGCGCGTAAGAGCGGCCAGAGCCTGTCGGGCAAGGCGATAGCTCTTCTGCGCGAAGGCATGGTCGCCGAAAGGCAAGCCAGGCTGGAGCCGGGTCTTTCGGCATGGGACGCTATTCGCGCGACTTTCGCTGCTGAAAACGCAATTGGCGATGAATTCGCCAAGATCATGAACGAAATCGAAGCAGAAAGGAAACGCGACTTCGGTCGCCGACCCGCAAAGTTCGCGACTTTGACTGAGCCGACTTAACGGCCAGACGAAGACCGGACCCGGAACAAAAATGCCCTTGCGCGTCATCTTCATGGGTACGCCCGAATTCTCGGTGCCGACGCTGCGGGCGGTCGCGGATGCCGGACATGAGATTGGAGCCGTCTACACTCAGCCGCCGCGCGCCGCCGGTCGCCGCGGGCTGGAACTGACGCCGTCGCCGGTGCAGCGCGAGGCCGAGCGGCTGGGCCTCGAGGTGCGGACGCCGGTGTCGCTGAAGAACGAGACCGAGCAGCAGGCGTTCCGCGCCTTGCGGGCCGATGTCGCCGTCGTCGTCGCCTATGGATTGCTGTTGCCCAAACCCATTCTCGAGGCGCCGCGGCTCGGCTGCCTCAATGGTCACGCGTCGCTGTTGCCACGCTGGCGCGGCGCCGCCCCTATCCAGCGCGCCATCATGGCCGGCGATACCGAGACAGGCATGATGGTGATGCGGATGGAAGAGGGCCTGGACACCGGCCCGGTGGCGATGGCCGAAAAATGCGCCATCGGCCCCAATATGACGGCCGGCGAACTGCATGATCGGCTGATGCACATTGGCGCCGCGCTGATGGCGGAAGCGCTGGCTCGTCTGGAACGGGATGCCCTGACTTTTACCGCACAGGCGACGGAGGGGGTGACCTATGCCAAAAAGATCGATAAAGCGGAGACGCGCGTGGACTGGACGCGGCCTGCTGGCGAAGTCCACGATCATATTCGCGGCCTGTCGCCCTTTCCCGGCGCATGGTGCGAGATCGAAATTGGCGGCCGCCTGGAGCGGCTGAAACTGCTTCGCTCGACGCTTTCGCAAGGCGCCGGCGAGCCGGGAGGAATTCTCGACGACCGGCTGACGGTCGCCTGCGGGTCAGGCGCGATCAGGTTGGTCGAAGTTCAACGTGCGGGCGGAAGGCCCATTGCCGCGCAGGAGTTTCTGCGCGGGGCCAAGCTCGAAAAAGGAACGAAATTCTCATGAGCATGATGTCGATACGCACGGCAACGCCGCGGGACCGCGAGGCGATCCGCCTGGTCGAGGAACACGCATTCGGCCAGCAGGCGGAGGCCGGCCTGGTCGACGCGCTGGTCAGCGGCGGCGATGCCGTCGTCGAACTGGTGGCGGAAGAAGATGGACAGGTGGTCGGCCATATTCTGTTTTCGCGGCTTTACGTGCAGAACGGCGGCAAGAGCTTTCCGGCGGTGGCGCTGGCGCCTCTGGCGGTCGAACCGTCATTCCATGGCACCGGCATCGGCGGTGCGCTGGTCCGCGAGGCGCATATCCGCCTGAAGGATGCCGGCGAGGTGCTGGCGGTGGTGCTTGGCGATCCCGCATATTATGGCCGCTTCGGCTACAGTCACGCGCGCGCCGAAAAATTCGAAAGCGAGTTCCAGGGCGAAGCGCTGCAGGCGCTGGTCTGGGGCGAAGCGCCTGAGACCGGCAAGCTGGTCTACGCTTCGGCTTTCGGCACCGCGCTCGCCGCCTAACCTCATCCTTCTTAGGAATGCCGCGTTTTCGCCTCGACATCGAATATGACGGCAGCCTCTATGCCGGCTGGCAGCGCCAGGCAGACCAGCCTTCGGTGCAGCAGGCGATCGAACAGGCGATCGAGAAATTCTGCGGCGAACAGGTCTCGCTGCGGGGCGCCGGCCGCACCGATGCCGGCGTCCATGCGACCGGTCAGGTGGCGCATGTCGATCTCGTCAGGGCGTGGCCTGATGACAAGGTGCGCGATGCCGTCAACGCCCACCTGCAGACGGCCAAGGCGCGCATCGCCATCCTCAAGGCGGCTGTGGTGCCGGATAGCTTCGATGCGCGTTTCTCGGCGATCGGCCGCCACTATCTCTACCGCATCGTCAACCGGCGCGCGCCGGCGGCGCTCGACAAGGGCAAGATCTGGTGGGTGCCGAAGCGGCTCGACGCCGAGGCCATGCACGAAGCGGCAAAGGTGCTGCTGGGGCGACATGATTTCACCACGTTCCGCTCGACCCAGTGCCAGGCCGACAACCCGATCCGGACGCTCGACCGGCTGGATGTCAGTCGGCTGGGTGACATGATCGAAGTGCGAGCCTCGGCGCGCTCGTTCCTGCACAATCAGGTGCGCTCGATGGTCGGCTCGCTGAAGCGCGTCGGTGAAGGCGGCTGGACAATTGCCGACCTGAAAGCGGCGCTCGACGCGCGCGACCGTGCAGCCTGTGGCCAGGTGGCGCCGCCCGATGGGCTTTTTCTCGTTGGGGTAGATTATCCGAAGGCGTCCGGATGACGCGGCTAGATGTGCCGATCAGCCAGCGTCACCTAGGCCAGGTCGTCCTGCCAATCGGCCCCGCCGTAGAACACGCGCAAAATCACCACGCGCTCGGACTCTACAATGAAGGCGATGGTGACGCGGCGTTCGAATCCGATGATGCGAAGCTCCTGACGCACATCGTCGCGGCGTGTGCCTCGTTCGGAGGCGTATTCGAGGCGTTCGCAGAATGCTCGGATACGCTGGTCATAACGATCGGCCGTGATGGCACTGCTGGCTTCCGCAATGATGTCGTAAATTCGATCGAGATCGCCGCCTGCCTCCAGCGCATAAATAACAGCTCGACGCTTCACGCATTTCCCTGCAAGCGGGCCCTGTGACGTTTGCGCGCCCGTTCGGCCATCTCCTCTGGCGAAATACCACTATCAGGGTCTGCCTTCCAGGCGTCATAGGTCGGCGCTACTTCCTCGCGCAGCCAACGCTCCACGGCGGCGTCGCGCTCTTGCAAGGCGCGAAGCCCAGCGCGGATGACTTCGCTGCTGGTTGCATAGGTCCCTGACTGAACGAGCCGATCGATAAAGGCGGCTTGCTCGGCCGGTAAGCTGAAAGTGCGTTTTTCAGTGGCGGACATTATTCCTCCTGTGAGGGAATCAGTGTGATATTATCATACCCGTCGCGAAACCGCACCAGGAATTCGAATAAATTCACTTAGATGCCTCAAGTCCCGGTTCCGCTCGGCGCAGCGATGCCTAGCAGCGCCTGCAGCACGAACAGAACGACCAGCGACGCCACGAACATTCCGGCGAAGACAGCGCTGCCGACAGCCGCGCCCCTGCCGATGGCGACGTTTGTCATCCGCCAGGTCAGGATCATCGACAGCGCGAACAAAAGCAGCGACGCCAGTACGGCGAACTCGTTGGTGGACGGCAGGAAAAGCCTGATCAACGCCGCTGGCAGCATCATCCAGGCGATGATCGCCGACGCCCAGTTGCTGGCGACGACATAGTGGACGAAGCGCCCGCCGATGCCGGCGCGCGGCGCGACGAGGGCAAGGCCGACAAGCGGCAACACCCAGACGCCGATGTCGACTGTCGCCAGACGGATCAGCATGCTGAAGCGTCCGGCGAATGCATTCGGATCGCCGATCTCGTTGGCGAGGCCGACCCAACCGACGATCAGCGCCGGTGCCGCGACGACGATGGCGAAGAAGGAATTCCAGAAACCGTCGGCCGAAAGGTCGAACTGGCGCAGCCCATCGGCCTTGCCGAGCATCAGTCGCCAGGCGCCGTTGAGCGAAGCATAGGTTTCATCCGACGAAAGCATGATTACGATGCGCCTTGCTCGAACCAGTCTTCGATGAAGCGCTGATAGATCTGCGTCAGCGTCTCGAGGTCGGCAAGTGCGACGCGTTCATCGACCATGTGCATGGTCTTGCCGACCAGCCCGAACTCGACCACCGGACAATAATCCTTGATGAAGCGTGCGTCGGAGGTGCCGCCGGAGGTGGAAAGCGCCGGCTTCCTGCCGATCACCGCCTTGACCGAACCGCTCAGTGCTTCGATCAGCCGCTCGTCGCGGGTGAGGAAGACGTGGCTCGGCCGGTCGCGCCAGGCGAGTTCGTAATCGACCGGCATCGTCTTGCCGGCCCGGTATTTCTTTCGCTTCGCCGCCTTGTCGAGACGGTTGTGGATTTCCGCCTGGATGGTCTCGGCGGTCCATGTGTCGTTGAAGCGGATGTTGAAGGTGGCGGTCGCCTTTGCCGGAATAACATTGGTGGCCGGATTGCCGACGTCGATCGAGGTCACCTCCAGATTGGTCGGCTGGAAGTCCTTGGTGCCCTTGTCGAAGACTGGCTGCAGCAAGGCGTCGACCAGCGTCATCAGGCCGCGCACCGGATTGTCGGCAAGCTGCGGGTAGGCGGCGTGGCCTTGGCGGCCGTTGACGATGATGCTGCCGGACAAAGAGCCGCGCCGGCCGATCTTGATCATGTCGCCCAGCGCATCGGGATTGGTCGGCTCGCCGACGATCGACGCATCCCATTTTTCGCCCTTGGCGACCGCCCATTCGAGCAGCTTTGTCGTGCCGTTGATGGCCGGCCCTTCTTCGTCGCCGGTGATCAGCAGCGAGACCGAGCCTTTCAGGCCGCCTTTCGAATCGAGATGGCGCGCCACGGCGGCGATGAAACAGGCGATGCCCCCCTTCATGTCGACGGCACCGCGACCGAACATCTCGCCCTTGGCGATCTCGGCAGCGAAAGGCGGATGCGTCCATGAGGTCTCGTCGCCGACCGGCACCACGTCGGTATGCCCTGCGAACATCAGGTGCGGACCGTTGCCGGAGCGCCGCGCATAGAGATTTTCGATATCGGGCGTGCCGTCCTCCGAGAACACCGGGCGCTCGACGGAAAAGCCGAGTGGTTTCAGCATTGTTTCCAGCGTGCTCAGTGCCCCGCCCTCGATGGGTGTCACGGAGGGGCAGCGGATGAGGGCGGCGAGATTTCCAGCGGGATCGGTCGGCAACGTCATGGGCAAGAGCGTTAGTCGAAAGCGCAAGGCCTGTCACGGCCAGACATAAGGGACAGCCATCCCGCCGACACTATGGTTTTCATGGCGTATTGTCGCAGGCCTGATGCATGTCGCCCAAAAGGCATGGCCTCGGGCTTGACCCGTGCGGGCGCAGCGGTTTTGGGCAAATGCGCATAAAACAAACAAAGGCTTAAAAGTGCGTCGCAGGAGTCGCTTCAGACGCGACGCACTTAGGCGGGATACGGGATATTGCATGGACTGAGCGACAAAGGCCCAATAATCGCTGTGGTCAGTTCGCGGCCCGCACGTGCGCCCGGTAACGGCCCTTTCCGGTGCGTTTGGCTTCATAGAGCGCGTGATCGGAGCAGGTGAGAAGAAGTTCCGGCTCGCGGCCGTCGGCAGGCGCGAAGGCACTTCCAATGCTCAACCCGATGCGTATTGCGGTGCCCACGCCAAGGTCGAAAGGTACCGAAATCTTCTCAATGGCGCGCTTTGCCAGCATGGTGGCTTCGATCTCGGATGTGTCGGGCAGCAGGATCACGAATTCGTCACCGCCGATGCGAAAGACCACATCCCCCGGTCGGAAAGCGCGCTTCAATCGTTCGGCCACCTTGCGCAGCAGCATGTCGCCGACCGCGTGGCCGAAGCGGTCATTGACGTGTTTGAAGCCGTCGAGGTCCATGCTGAGAACGGCAAACGGCCTGCCGCCGTTTGCCGCCGGCGCCGCAAGCTCGCTGCACATGCCGCGCAGTTTCTCCTGAAGGAAGATGCGGTTGGGCAGGCCGGTCAGCGCGTCCTTGATCGCCAGATCGCGATTGTCCAGTTCGGCGCGGATCATGCGGGCGTTGATCGCATGATTTTGAAGCAGCACGATGATGACGCCGGCCACATAGAAAGGCACTTGAAATCCGACGATCGACATTCCGGGCGCCGGAGATAACAGCGCGCCAACCAGGAAAGGCAGGCTTACGGCCAGCATGACGAATATGGCGTAGCGCGGGGTCGCTGCGTTGCGCGACGACACCACGCCGACGACGCCTGCAACGTTCAAGGCAGCCAGCACGGCAAGCGCCATATCCCCGCTGACGACGCAGCCATAGCAGCCGAGGCCGAAAATCAACGACCATGACCCACCGGCGGCCATGAGGCCCGCCAGCGGCCCCGTTCCCCCGCGCTTGCGGGTCCGCTCACATTCCCGCATCAGCAGGAAGCGCACGGCAAACAGAGTGAGGTCGGCCGCCATCCAGGCGTAGGGCCACCGGTCGCCGGTGACGACCGCGGCGCCGACTGCCAGCACCAGGACACTGATGGTGCCGAACAGGACAGCGAATTTGCGCTCGAAAGTGGTGTCGAGAAGCCGCGCGCGGACAGCTTCCGGTTCCGCTCTGATCGGTGAAGAAAACCAGGCGAACAGCCGCGCGCCGGCGCTTCGCTTTCCGCGCGTTTTCGGGTTGGCCAGGGGTTCGTCGTGTGCCAGTCGAGTGCTCCGTGCCGGTCGACACAGTGTTCACAGGGCATGCTGGACCAAGGTGATTAAGATTAGCTTAGGTAATTGGACGAGCCGATCGCAATGGACCGTCGATCAGCGTGATCTTTTGCCAGATCTTTCGCGACAGATTGGAGCCCAGCGACTCGATGTCGTTGACGCCATCGACGACCACATCGTCGTTGACCGATTGCGCGAACAGCGCGGCGATCTTGCCGGTGATCGACAGCATTTCGGAGCAATAGTCGAGGTAGCGTGCGAGATCGGCACGGTCGGTTATGCGTGCCGGTGAATGCGATGTCGGCTTGAAATCGGTTGAAAGCGCTGCCGGATCCTTGGTCAGCTGATGCATGTCGATGACATGGATCAGCGATCGCAAGCCATGAAGCTTGCGAAACACCTGCTTGCGCTTGATGCGCTCCTCGGTCCGGATCAAGGCCAGGAAGCCGAGCATCGCGAGGATGATCATGTTGATCAAGGATTCGATGCCTTGCACCGACTGGATGGCGTCGTGGGTTCCCGAGATGCGGCCGAGCGGAAGGATGGTGCCGACGAACAGGAACATCAGCGCGCCGGCGGCAATGGTGACGATGACGACGCCGCGCAGCCACCAGATCGGCGCTTCCAGCGCCTTCGCCGCCTTGGCCAGATCACGCGACAGCGACACAAGTTCTATGGCGACGCCACGCAAGCCGGTATCGGGAAACCGCTCGGCGATGCGTTTTTCCAGTCGCTCGGCAGTTTCGATGATCAGTTTCGCATCAAGCGTGCGGTAGCGCATGGCTAGAGACCCGCCCGGCGCTCAGGATTCGGCCGGCGCATTGGTGCGTTTGCCGTAGCGGTTGGGTCCGGGATCACTTTTGAAAAAAGCCAGAATGACAAGGAGAATGGCGCCGACGATGAGAGAGATCAATGCGTAGTAGGTAGGCTTGCCGAAATCATGGAACCGCTTCGCCGTTAGCGCAAAGGTCGACCATGTCGAGACGACCACAGCGATCCACCAGGCGAGCGCCCAGTACTGACTTGCAGCAGTGCCCAGCGGCGTTCGCGAGAACTGGTAGAGCAGGAAAAGCTGAGTGAGGAGCGGCAAAAGACCCGCCAAAACATAGGCGCTGGGGTTCACTCGCCCGGAAAGGCTGAAGAAAAGCCATAGAAATCGAGGTCTGTCGAGCAAGCGGGTAGGTCCGTTTTTTTGAAAAGATCAATCGCGAAGCAGTTCATTGATCGAGGTTTTGGAACGGGTCCTGGCATCGACCCGCTTGACGATGACGGCGCAGTAGAGGCTCGGACCGGGCTCGCCATTGGGCAAAGGCTTGCCGGGCATCGAGCCGGCGACAACGACGGAATTGGCTGGCACTTCGCCGTAGAAAACCTCGCCGGTGGCACGGTCGACGATCTTGGTCGACTGGCCGATGAAGACGCCCATGCCGAGTACCGAGCCTTCGCGCACGACGCACCCTTCAACCACTTCGGAGCGTGCGCCGATGAAGCAGTTGTCCTCGATGATGGTCGGGCCGGCCTGCATCGGCTCCAGCACGCCGCCGATGCCGACGCCGCCCGACAGATGCACATTCTTGCCGATCTGGGCACAGGAGCCGACCGAGGCCCATGTGTCGACCATGGTGCCGCTGTCGACATAGGCGCCGACATTGACGAAGGACGGCATCAGCACGGCACCTGGCGCGACGTAGGCGGAGCGCCGCACGATCGATGACGGCACGGCACGGAAACCTGCCTTCTCGAAGTCGATGGCGCTCCAGCCGTCGAATTTCGACGGCACCTTGTCCCACCACACGGCCTGGCCCGGACCACCCTTGATGATCTCCATCGGGTTGAGTCGGAACGACAGCAGCACCGCTTTCTTCAGCCACTGGTTGACATGCCATTTGCCGTCGGCCTGGCGCTCGGCAACGCGGACAACACCCCGGTCGAGCAGGTCGAGCGCCGCCTGGATGGCGTCGCGCGCTGCGCCGCGGGTTGCCGTCGAAATCGTCTCGCGTTCCTCGAAGGCGGTTTCGATGGTCTTTTCGAGGCTCGCCAGATCGGGCTTTGACATGAATTCGCTCCATTACCAAGCTGTTAAGGGGCCGCACCTTAACCTGTTTTGAAAGTCGCCGGACCCTATGTGAAGGCTTGGTGAGGGTCAATCGCGGCTGCGTCGCGGGACGGCGCAACTGAATAATTGGACGGGTAGGTAATATGACTCCTATGGAAAAGGCGGGGTGGACGCCGCTGCCGCATTCGGACGAGGATCTGGAGCGGTCGAAAAGCGTGCCGGACACGCCGCAGACGCGTGCCGAGACCTACCGGTTGGCGTGGAACGATCCCGACTTCATGACACGGCGCGAATTGCGCGCGGTCAGGCTGCAGCTCGAACTGTTAAAGCCGGAGATGATCCTGGCCGAGCGCGGCATCGGCTCGACCGTCATCCTGTTCGGTGGGGCGCGCATACCCGAGCCGGGCGGTGAAGCCTGGGCGGCCAAGAACGAGACGCAGAAGGAAAACCTCGAGAAAAACAGCAAATATTACGAGGAAGCGCGAAAATTCGCCCGGCTCTGCTCGCAGCAGTCGGCCACCTCCTATTATCGCGAATTCGTCGTGGTGACAGGCGGCGGACCCGGCGTGATGGAAGCCGGCAACCGCGGCGCCGACGATGTCGGCGCCCCGTCGATCGGCCTCAACATCGTGTTGCCGCACGAGCAGGCGCCGAATGCCTATGTGACGCCGGAGCTCTGTTTCAACTTCCACTATTTCGCGGTCCGCAAGATGCATTTCGTCATGCGCGCCAAGGCTGTCGCGGTGTTTCCCGGCGGCTTCGGCACGATGGACGAATTCTTCGAGACGCTGACCCTGATCCAGACCGGCCGCATGGAGCGCGTGCCGGTGATCCTGTTCGGCAAGGCTTTCTGGAAACGGGCGATCGATCTCGATTTCCTCGCCGAGCAAGGCACGATCACCCCTGGCGACCAGGACATCATCGATTTCGTCGACACCGCCGACGAAGCCTGGGGGATCATCAGCCGCTTCTATCAGCTTTAGGCCGCGGGCTGCGGTATCGATCCGGCTTTACGAAGCAACGGCTCAGGCGGTGATGTCGACGATCGCGGTGAGGAATTCGGCAAGATCGTCGGTGACGAAATCCACATCGTCCTCGTGGCCCGGGTCACGTTCCCAGATTTCCGAGAAGGTCGGCTCGAAGTTGCGCGGCACGACCAGCACCGTGGTGATGCCCAGCGATTTCGGCACGGACAGGTTGCGGGCCAGATCCTCGAACATCACCGCATTGTGGCCGGTGACCGCGTGGAGTTCCGCGAACTTCTCGTAGGTCTGGCGGGCCGGCTTGGGGTTCAGCCCGGCAGCGACGATATCGAAGATGTCGTCGAAATGATCGAGGATGCCGAGTTGGCGCGCGGTGCGTTCGGCATGCCTGCGGTCGCCATTGGTGAAGATGAACTTGCGGCCGGGAAGCTGGCGGATGGCGGTGCCGAGAACGGGATCGGGAACCAGCCAGGAATAGTCGATGTCATGGACCTTCTCGAGAAAGTCGTCGGGATCGATGCCGTGGCGCGCCATCAGACCGTTCAGCGTCGTGCCATATTCCCGGTACAGTTCCTTCTGCAGCTTGCGGGCATCGTCGCGTGGCAGCGTCAGCAGTTCTCCGACATAGGCGGTCATCTTTACATCGATCTGCGAGAACAGGTTCGAATGGTGCGGATAGAGGGTGTTGTCGAGGTCGAACACCCAGTCGGTGACATGGGCAAAGCGGGCGGGATCCGGGAGCGTGGTCATGCAACCCCTTATGGCACGAAACAATGCTTTTGGCAGAGGCTTTATCCACAACTTATGCGCGTCATGGGTGGCGAAAAACGCGCGATGGTTCAAATTTTAGGCATCGCCGAAAGGTGCCATTCAGGGCTTGCTGGCACACAGACGGTCCAGGGGGAACCAGCGATGAGCCGCATATTTCTGAAGTCTGCCGCCGTCGCTTTCGCCTCCCTCGCAGTCTCGCTGTTGTTGACGCTGATCGTCGTTCCGGCAATGGGCTTTCCGATCAACCGCACGATCTGGCTGACGTCCACGGTCTGCCCGCTGGTGCTCGCCTGGATCGCCAGCGCCTACACGTTCTGGCAGGGCGAGAGGTTGAAAGGCGCTCATCGCGACCTCGCCCGCGCTCATGCCCAGCTCGCCGCTGCGCATCGGCGCCTGTCGGAGAAGGCAAGCCGCGACGACATGACCGGCATGCTCAACCGCGAGAGCTTCTTCGCCGCCCTCGAGGCCACCCGGCGTAAATCCGATCGCGGTGCGTTGCTGATCATCGACGCCGATCACTTCAAGCTCATCAACGACAGCTACGGCCATCTGACCGGCGACGATGCGCTGCTCCTGATTGCAAGCGCGATCGAGCGCGGCGTGCGCAGCGGCGACGTGATCGGCCGCATCGGCGGCGAGGAATTCGGTGCGTTTCTGGTCGGCGCCACCGAACAGGAAGCCAAACGCGTCGCTGAACGCATTCGCCGTGAAGTCGAGCTGATCCGCTTCCGTCCCGTCGATGAGCGGGTCATACCCCTCACCGTCAGCATCGGCGGTGTCACCTGCGGCGAGGATGCCGGCGTATCGGATCTGATGCGTGTCGCCGACCGCCGCCTTTACCAGGCCAAGGATCGCGGCCGCAATCTGACCATCCTGGACAGGGACGTTTCCGAAGCGGCCTGAACGGTCCCATCTTCTCGGCTTCCGGCCTACCGATGGATCGTCATTCCAGCGCGCCACCAATAACGCCCGCGCCGATCGGCTGCGAGCGTCCGCGTCTGGCCAGCGTCTAAAGTTTTGCCGGGTCGAGCGCCGGCTTGCCCTTGTGGCGTCCGATGATCGCTGCCATGTCGGCGACGTTGTGGAAGGCATCGCGCAAAACGTCGAAGGACGGCAGCACGAAATAGGCGCGCTGGAACTTGTCGATCTCATAGCTGGTGCGCATTACCGTTTCCAGATCGAAGGGAACATGATGCGCGTCCTTGCTTTCAACCGCGAATTGAAGTTCGGCAAAGGACGACATCAGCCCGGCGCCGAAAGCCTTCAACGGTTGGCCGGCCTCCTGGATCAGCCCGTACTCGACGGTGTACCAGTAGAGGCGGCTGATCATCTCGTCGCCGCCGAGCGCGATCAGATGCTCGGCCTTCTCGCCATACATCTGCATGAAATCGGCAAAGACCGGCTGGGTCAGCACCGGCACATGGCCGAAGAAGTCGTGGAACATATCCGGCTCGACGATGTAGTCGAGCTCTTGTTTCGTCCGCAGCCAGTTGGTCACCGGGAAGCGCCGGGCGGCCAGGTGGACGAAGAAGGCCGGTGCGGGAATGAGGCCCGGCACAGCGACGATCTCCCAACCGGTAAGCTTGCGCAGCTTCTCGCTGACCACACCGAAATCCGGAATCTTGTCGAGCAGGCCCAGCGTGGCGACGCCGTCGAGATAGGACCGGTGTGCCAGCTTTTTGGTAAGCTTCGTCTGGCGGTCGCACAAAGTACGCCACACCGCCTGCTCGTCAGCTGTGTAGTTGTAGCTCTGCTCAACGGTGAAATCGGCACGGCAGACCGAATAGTCGCCGCGAAGGCCTTGCGCCGCGCATTCGCGGGCGTAATCGGCAACGTTCATCGTCATGGCTGTTCTCCCTGGAAATCACGACTAACATTTTGAAAGTTTAGCCGGATCCGGTGAGGCAAATCCGCTTTGATGATGGCTCGAACGGGCGATTTGAGGTAAAAGCCACCACAGTAAAGCTGCAGGAGAGTGAAAGTGCCTCAGTTTGACGATTTTGAGATCAAGATGCTCGATATCTTGCAGCGCGATGGGCGCAAGCCTGTGTCCGAACTGGCCCAGGAGATCGGCCTTTCGACGACGCCATGCGCGCGCCGCTTCGAGGCTCTTCAGAGCGCCGGCATCATCAAGCGCTTTGCCGCTGTGCTCAGCCGCCGCGCCATCGGCCTGATGGTCGAAGTGTTCATTCAGGTGCGCCTGGTCACCCACAGCGACGGGTCGCCCGAAACCTTTATCGCCGCCGTCCAGCGCATGGACGAGGTGTCGTCGTGCTGGACGATGACTGGCGACTACGATTTCCTGCTGCATGTGATGGTGCCGTCGGTCGACGAGCTCAACGCCTTTGTCATGCACCGGCTGATGCGGCTCGACGGCGTGCGCGACGTCCACACGCAGCTCGTGCTGCAGAACATCAAGGGGCCGGGCCACGTGCCGCTTGGGCACCTCAGGCGATAAGTTCGCCCTGACGCCTGCTCAACCCTGGATTTCTGGCCGACAAGTTGCAGCCTGCGCTCAAGGCACGATCAGTGTGCCGGCGCCGTGTTCGGTAAACAGTTCGAGCAGCACCGAATGCGGCGTCTTGCCATTGAGGATGACGACGCCTTCGACGCCGCGTTCGATCGCATCGATGCAGGTCTCGACCTTGGGGATCATGCCGCCCGACACCGTGCCGTCCTTGATCAAGGCCTTTGCCTCGGCGACGGTCAGTTCGTCGATGAGCTTCTTGTTCCTGTCGAGCACGCCGGGCACGTCGGTGAGGAACAGAAGGCGTGTCGCCTGGCAGGCGCCGGCGATGGCGCCGGCGAAGGTGTCGGCATTGATGTTGTAGGTGTGGCCGTCACGGCCCGGCGCCACCGGCGCCAGCACCGGGATCATTTCGGACCGCGCCAGAAGGTCGAGCAGGGTGCGGTCGACCTCGACCGGCTCACCGACGAAGCCGAGATCGAGCACACGCTCGATGTTGGAGTCCGGGTCGATCATGGTCTTGCGCGCCTTTTCGGCGAAAACCATGTTGCCGTCCTTGCCGCACAGGCCGATGGCCCATTCGCCCTCGGCATTGATCAGCGCGACGATCTCCTTGTTGATCGAGCCGGCCAGCACCATCTCGACGATCTCGACCGTCTTCTGGTCGGTGACGCGCAATCCGCCCTCGAACTTCGATTCGATGCCCATCTTGCTCAGCATGGCGCCGATCTGCGGCCCGCCGCCATGCACGACGATCGGGTTGACGCCGGATTGTTTGAGCAGCGCGATGTCGCGGGCAAAGGCCTTGCCGAGCGCGATGTCGCCCATGGCGTGGCCGCCATACTTCACCACCACCGTCTTGTTCTCGTAGCGCTGCATATACGGCAGCGCCCTCGAAAGCAGCGCGGCCTGCATTTCGGGGGTGGCGGCGAGGTCCGTCATTCGGCTTGGTTCCCAGCTTGGCATGAACGGCGGCGTCTTAGCGGGAATTGGAGCAGGGGGCAAACGGCTTTGCTGTCACGTCAGGTGAAATCGGCCTGCTTTCATCCCGGGCACCTGCAGTGGCGCCCGCCGCGTCAGCCATCCCGAAATCTTTTCCATTTGCGCGGCGAGGGACAACAAGGTCTCCTCGTCGCCGGGGCGGCCGGCGGCCTGGATGCCGAGCGGCAGGCCGGCATCGGTGACATGAACAGGCAGCGCGATCGACGGCTGGCCGCTGACGTTCTGGATTGCCGGCCAGTGGGTGAACCACAGGCTCTTGTCCATCAACTGACCGAACAGCGGCTTGAATTTCAGCAAGCGGGCAAGCCGCAGCCTGTCGATCATTTCTTCCAGGAACGCATCTGTGCCTTTTGGATCCATCGCGCCGCAGGCGAGTGGCGGATGCGCGATGACAGGCATCAGCACGGCATCGTACCGCGCGGTCTCGATGATCAGCCGGCGCGACGTGGCATGCAGCCGCTGCAGGCTGGCATAGATCTCGCCGGCTGAAAGGACTTCGCCGAAGGCGCTCATCACCCGCGTGGCGCGTTCGATATCACCCGAAATGGAGCGGCCGACGCGCAAGACCTCGCCGCGCATCGTGCCGGCCACCGCCGCGGCGACGGTTCTGGCGAAATCAGCGATGAAATCGCGATCGATATAGGGCAGGTCGATCTCCTCTATCGTATGGCCGCCTTCGCGCGCCAAAGCTATCGCAGTGTCCAGCGCCGCCAGCGTCTCGGCCGATATCGGCAGGCCGAGCGGCGATTTCCGGTAGACCGCCAGTTTCAGCTTGCCGGGGTCACGCACTGCTGCGGCGGCGAAAGTTCCTTTCGGCGTCGGCGCCGCATACGGCGACAGCGGATCGGGCCCATGCGTCAGGTCGAGCAGCAAGGCCGAATCACGGACCGAGCGGGAAACGGCGTGGTCGATGACCAGGCCGTACCAGCTTTCGCTGACCAGCGGCGTCAGCGGCACGCGGCCGCGCGAGGTTTTCAGCCCGACCAGCCCGGTGCAGGCGGCGGGAACGCGAATCGAGCCGCCGCCGTCCGAAGCATGTGCCACCGGCACGACGCCGGCCGCGACCAGCGCCGCCGCACCTCCAGACGAACCGCCGCTGGTATGGGCTGTATTCCATGGATTGCGGGTGATGCCGAAAGCGGCGGATTCGGTCATCAGCCTCAGCCCATGTTCGGGCGAGGTGCTGGTGGCGATCGGGACGAGGCCGGCGGCCAGATGGCGTTCGGTCATCACCGAGTCGAAATCGGCAACGAAAGCCGGAATGCGGCTGCCGCCGTGCGTCGGCACGCCTTTCATGGCGATGCCGAGATCCTTCAGCGCGAAGGGCACGCCGGCCAGCGGCAGCTTGCGGTCGATGGTTTTCGCCCGCGTCCGCGCCGCCTCGTAAAGCGGCTCGGCGATGGCATTGATGTCCGGGCGAGTGGCCTCGGCCCGCGCAATCGCCGCGTCGACGAGCTCCTGCGGCGAGATTTCTCCTTTGCGCACCAAGCCAGCCAGGCCGGTAGCGTCATGTTCCCACAGGGCCCGTTCGACCGACATTCTTGCTCCCCCAACTATCGGCAAGCTAGAGCATCGGATGCAAAAGTGGAAACCCGGTTTTGGGAAAATCCGATGCTCAAAAAGGTCGGCTCTTTCTCGTCAACGGAAGCCAACGGCGCTCCCGGTGCACAGGAACGCTTCCGTGGTCGCAATACATTGCAATTGCCTAATTTGGGCAATTGCTTAATTTGGCAGCCGATGACGCCGCAGGACATCAGCAACCTGATCGTCCGGACTTCAATGAAGGACCGGGCTGCGTTCGATCTGCTCTACCGGCAGACCAGCGCGAAACTTTTCGGCGTCTGCCTTCGTGTATTGAAGGACCGAGGAGAGGCGGAAGAGGCGCTGCAGGAGGTCTTCGTCAAGATATGGACGAAGGCCGACCGTTTCGCCGTTTCGGAGCTAAGCCCGATTTCCTGGCTGGTGGCAATTGCGCGCAATCACGCGATCGATCGGATAAGGGCGCGGCGAGAGCCTGCTGCCTATATCGACGCTGCGCTCGACGTTGCCGATCCGGCGCCGGGACCGGAGGCTGCGGCTGTTGCGGGCGGTGAATCCGGGCGCATCTATCGTTGTCTCGACGAATTGGAAAAGGACCGGGCGGCGGCCGTCCGAGGCGCTTATCTGGAGGGCGAAAGCTATGCCGAACTGGCGGCGCGCCATGACGTGCCGCTGAACACGATGCGGACCTGGCTGCGGCGCAGCCTGTTGAAGCTCAGAGAGTGTCTTGAAAGATGACGCGGGCAGAGGATGACGGACCGGAATCTGGGGGCGACGACCTGTTTGCCGCCGAATACGTTCTTGGCGTCCTGGCCGCGGACGAACGCGAGATTGCGTCACGCCGCATCGACGCGGACGCCGCTTTCGCGCACCTTGTCGATGCCTGGGAGGCGCGTCTTTCGCCGATGGCCGACGCCTATCCGGAGACAGAGCCGCCGATCAGGGTCAAGGAGGCATTGGATCGCCGGCTGTTCGTTGCAGAGCCTCGCGCCGGCCTCTGGTCAAGCCTTGCCTTCTGGCGCGGTCTTGCAGCCGCTTCCGTCGCGGCGTTGGCGATCTATATCGCCGTGCCGTACCTCAACCCGCCGGCTGAGCCGCCGCGGCTCATCGCCTCGCTGGCTGCCGATGGCAGCGACGTCAGATACCTCGCCGTCTATGATGCCGCCCGTCGCGAGGTCGGCCTGTCGCATGTCTCCGGCGAGCGCGCCGCCGGCAAGGATTTCGAGCTTTGGATGATCGAGGGCAAGAATGCGCCGGTCTCTATGGGCGTCATCCCGGCCGGCCAGACCGCGCGTATGACCATCTCCCCGGCCGTGCAGCAAAAACTTGCGCAAGGCGCCGTGCTTGCGGTCAGCCTTGAACCGACCGGCGGTTCGCCGACCGGCCAGCCGACCGGCCCTGTGGTCGCTGCGGGCGATCTGAAGAGCATCTGATCGCCCCTGTCTGCTAATCACCCCTGTCTGCCGATTTTTCGAGAAGATTTTAAATCTATCGCCTGTGGTGACTTTAGCGGGGAAGCATGCAGGCTGTAAGAGTCCTGCCCTGAAAATCATGCTCGCCGTTATAAAAAATAAAATTTTCTCCTGAGCGGGCGAAACTCGGGCATTTATCCCCCGTATCTCCTTGCGCCCCAAAGAGGGGAAGAAATAAACTGAGGAGATAGAAATAATGCGTAAGTTCGCCACCCTTTTGCTTGCCGGAACGGTCGCCGTCTCCGCGCTCGCCACCGCCGCCTATGCCGAAAATCCGATGGTCGGCGGCGCCGCCATGTATGCCACCCGGAACATCGTCGAGAACGCCGTCAATTCGAAGGATCACACGACGCTGGTCGCGGCCGTCAAGGCCGGCGGTCTCGTCGACACGCTGCAGAGTGCCGGTCCCTTCACCGTGTTCGCGCCGACCAACGAGGCCTTTGCCGCCCTTCCGGCCGGCACCGTCGATACATTGCTCAAGCCCGAAAACAAGGACAAGCTGGTCAAGATCCTGACCTGCCACGTCATCGGTGCCAAGGCGATGGCCGCCGACGTTGCCAAGATGGCCATGGACGATGGTGGCGCGCACAAGGTCAAGACGGTTGGCGGCTGCGAGGTGACGCTCAAGGCCGAAAACGGCAAGGTCACCGCGACCGACGAGAACGGCAATGTCGCCAATGTGACCGTCGCCGATGTCGAGCAGTCGAACGGCGTCATCCACGTCATCGACAAGGTTCTCCTGCCGAAGATGTAACGAAGCGGGCGTCGCCAGCGAACATATGGCTGAGGCTCCATGCCCGAGTGCGCGGGTTTCCGCTTGCGTGACCCGCGCAATCGACAAGCGTACACTCCGCACCGTCCGCTGTAAGCGTGGGGCAGGTGCGGAGTGCCCGGTGTCGGGAGCTGGCCGTCACCGGCTTTTGATTTCCATGTGACGGTCGAATTTGGCAGACGGATAGAAGGAGGAATGGTGATGATCCGGCGCGACTTTCTTTGGAGCGGTGCCGCTGTGGCATTGTTGGCAGGCACGGCGGCAGCGCTGCGCATCGGCCGGCCGCAGGATGCACACGCGGCCGAAACCTTCGAGGTCACCAAGACCGAGGCCGAGTGGCGCGCCATCCTGTCCGACGCGGCTTTCAACGTGCTGCGCAAGGAAGGCACCGAATATCCCGGCACCAGCCCGCTGCTCAATGAACATCGCAAGGGCATCTTCGCCTGCGCCGGCTGCCACCTGCCGCTCTATTCCTCCGAAACCAAGTTCGATTCCGGCACCGGCTGGCCGAGCTTCTGGCAGGAGATTCCCAACGCCGTCGGCATGACCGTGGACAGGTCGCTGGGCATGACCCGGACCGAGGTCCACTGCCGCCGTTGCGGCGGTCATCTCGGCCATGTCTTCGACGACGGCCCGCCGCCGACCGGCCTGCGTCATTGCATCAACGGTGTCGCCTTGACCTTCAAGCCGGCCACGGCCTGACCCACAGCGCCGCGTCCTTAGGGCGCGCAAAGTTGCTCAATCAGTGTCCGCCGCCTCCGCCCGCCGGCTCGGCCGGCTTGCGGATGACCATGGTGAAGATCGCCAGCGTCGCGAATAGCGCCGTCAACAAATAGAACACGTCCATGAAGGACAGCAGCGAAGCCTGCTGCTGGACCATGCCGGACAGTTTGGAGATCGCCGCCTTGGAGGCGTCGAGGCCGGCATTCTGCTGGAAGTCGAGCGTCATGTTCTGCAGCCTGGTCTGCGCCTCGGCGCTGCCCCATTGCACATGCTCGGCCAGCCTTGCGTAGTGGAAGGCGCTGCGATCGATCAGCACGGTGTTGATGACGGCAAGGCCTACGGCACCACCGAGATTGCGGGTGAGGTTGAACAGACCGGATGCATTCTTAAGCCGGTCAGGCGGCAGCGTTCCAAGCGCGATGTTGTTGATCGGCACCATGCACAGCATCATCGAGGCGCCGCGCAGGATCTGCGGCACCAAAAGCTCCCAGAAATCCCAGTCTGCGGTCAGATAGGTCATCCGCCAGGTGCCGGCAGCGAAGCCGAAGAAGCCGATCATCATCATCAGCCGCGGATCCATCTTGCGCGACAGGATGCCGGAAATCGGCGCTGTGACGAACATCGCCAGGCCGCTGACGAACAGCGCCTCGCCGATCATCAGGGAGTCGTAGCCGCGGATGCGCCCCAGATACACCGGATAGAGATAGGTCAGGCCGTAGAGGCCGATGCCGATGACGAAGGAGAACAGCGAGCCGAAAGCGAAGTTGACGTTGGCGAAGGCCTTCAGGTCGACGATCGGCTCCTCGGCAGTGAAGGCGCGCCAGAAGAATAGCACCGCGCCGGCCGTCATCAGGATGGCGCAGATGAACACGGCCTGGTCCTGAAGCCAGTCGTTGTTGGGACCTTCCTCGAGCACAAATTCCAGCGAGCCGAGGAAAGCCGCCATGCCGGCGAGGCCCCACCAGTCGAACTTGCGGAACAGGCTGAGATTGGGCTTGTCGAAGTCGATCAGCGACCATGCGGCTGCGGTCACCATGATGCCGGGCACCACATTGATCAGGAACAGCCAGTGCCAGGACATGGCATGGCTGATATAGCCGCCGACAGTCGGGCCGATGGTCGGCGCCAGCGTCGCCACCAGGCCGATCATCGGCGACACCATGGCACGGCGCGACGGCGGGAAGATGGTGAAGGCGGCAGCGAACACGCTTGGGATCATGCCGCCGCCGATAAAACCCTGGACGGCGCGGTAGACGATCATCTGGTCGATGTTGGTGGCGGTCGCCGCCAGCGCGCTCGCGGCGGTGAAGCCGGCCGCGGAGACGGTGAACAGCACACGCGTCGACAGCATCCGGCTGAGAAAACCGGACAGCGGGATCATGATGACTTCGGCGATCAGATAGGCGGTCTGCACCCACGGAATTTCGTCGGAGCTGGCGCTCAAGCCGGCCTGAATCTCGGCCAGCGAGGCCGAAACGATCTGGATGTCGAGGATCGCCATGAACATGCCGAACACCATCGCCAGGAAGGCGATGATGCGGCGTGTGGGAATGGTATCAGGCGTAGCCGGCCTCGCCGGCGGCGATCCTGCTGTCGAGGTTGCGGTTGCCACGGCATTGCTCCCAAGCGGCCGCTCAGTTCGACGCCGAAGGTGCGGTGCGGCTGTCGACGGCGACGACGACGCTGAGGCCGGCGCGCAGCTTGCCTGTCTTCAGCACATCCGCCGGCACGTCGATGCGAACCGGGACGCGTTGCACGACCTTGGTGAAGTTGCCGGTGGCGTTTTCCGGCGGCAGCAGCGAGAACACCGCGCCGGATGCCGGCGCCAGCGACGAGACGGTGCCTTCGAAATCCTGGCCGTCGATCGCGTCGACCGAAATCCTCACCTTTTCACCAGGCACCAGCCGGGCAAGCTGGGTCTCCTTGAAATTGGCGACGATATAGAGCTTGTCCATCGGCACGATGACGGCGAGCTTCTGTCCAGGGCTGATCAGGTCGCCCTGCTCGACCGAGCGGTTGCCGACGACACCGTCATAGGGCGCGCGCAGCACGGTGAAGGACAGGTCGCGTGCGGCCTTGTCCCTGGCAAGCTGCAGCGACGCCAGCGTGCTTGCCGTCTCCGCGCGCTGCGCTTGGAGCACACTGATATTGGCCTCAGCCGCCGCGATCTGGGCGTCGGCACCGACAAGGGCGGCATTGGCCTGCTCGAACGCGGTCTGGGCATCGTCCAGTTGGGCCTGGGTGCCGACATGTGTCTTGAGCAATTGGGCGGCGCGCGCTTGGACACGCGCCGCATTGGCGGCGGCGGCCTGGTCGGCGGTCTTCTGCGCCTGCGCCTGCTCGAGCGAGGCGCGCGCCGCCTCGGTCTGGGCGTCGATACGATCGAGCGTCTTGCTCAAGGTGGCGATCTGCGCCTCGGCCTGGGCGACCGCTATTTTGTAGTCGCCATTGTCGACGACCAGCAGCGGGTCGCCGGCCTTGACCTGCTGGTTCTCGGTCACCTTGACCTGATCGACATAGCCGGAAATTTTCGGCGAAATGAACGCCATGTCGGCCTGGACATAGGCGTCGTCGGTGGAGATCATGAAACGCCCGTCGGCCCAGTAATCATAGCCATACCAGGCGCCTGCGCCCAGCAAGCCAAGCGCAAGGATCGGCAACAGAAAGGAGCGTGCCGAGCGTTTCTTTTTGGCCGGCGCCTCGGCCGGAGGGCTTGTTGCGGGTTCAGTCGGTGGGTTCGGCGCTTCGATTGCCGGCGCAACCTTGGCGTTGGGGAAGGGACGGACTTCGGCGGTTGGGGTCGCGTTCGAGGACATGGCATCTCTCTTGGCATCGCTAGAAACCGGGCATCAGACTGAACCGTTCGGTTCGATGTTGACGTTGACTTAGCGCGGTGAGAGGCCCATATCAAGGATGATCGAACCGATCGGTTCGAATTTTTTCGAGGTGTGACGTTATGACCGAGCCCGACAAGGACCAGTGCGATCTGCTGGATGGCCTGCGTCGCGGCCGCCCGGCGGCGGGACAGGACCCGGTCAAGCGCAACCAGATCATCGAGGGCGCGCGTCGTGTCTTCATCGACAAGGGCTTCGAAGCGGCGTCGATGAACGACATCACCCGCGAGGCCGGCGTTTCCAAGGGCACGATCTATGTCTACTTCGCCAACAAGGAAGAGCTGTTCGAGGCGCTGATCGAGGAAGAGCGCGGCACGATCTTCAAGAACATGTACGATCTGCTCGACCGCGCCGACGATCTTCGCGAGACGCTGGTGAAGTTCGGCAAGGTGCTGTCCCTCAAGATCACCTCGGCCAAGGTCGTCCAGGCGCAGCGCACCGTGATCGGCGCGTCCGACAGGATGCCCGAACTTGGTGCGCGTTTTTACGAACGCGGCCCGAAACGCGGCCACGACAAGGTCGTTGCTTTTCTCAATGCCGCCATCGAGCGCGGCCTGCTCGAGATCGACGATGTCGATCTTGCCGCCTATCAGTTCACCGAACTGTGCCTGGCGGGTCTTTTCCGTCAGTGCATATTCGCCTACCGCACCAAAGCCCCGAGCCAGGATGAAATCGACCACATCGTCAGGTCGGGCGTCGGCATGTTCCTGAAGGCTTACGGCACCGAAAGGCTTGCCACGGAAGAAAGCACCCAGACGATCGCCCTGGAGGCAAAGTCCTAGAGCATTTTGCAGCCAAGTGGAATCACTTGGCGTCGCAGAAATGCGGCTAAAAACAAATAGATAGAGCGGGATGCCAGTTCAATTTGAACGCATCCCGCTCTAGCCGCCATTGGCCGCCAGCACGATCGCCGCGCGCAATTCCTCGAGGCCCTCGTTTTTTTCCGACGACGTGGCGAGGACGAACGGAAACGCCGCCGGCCGCTTCTTGATCTTCTGCAGTGTCTCTTCGACCAATCGCGGCACGCCGGCCGCCTTGATCTTGTCGGTCTTGGTCAGCACGATCTGATAGGACACCGCCGCCTTGTCGAGCAGCGACAGCACTTCGTCGTCCTTGGCCTTGATGCCGTGGCGGGCGTCGATCAGCACGTAGACGCGCTTCAGGGTGACGCGGCCCTTGAGATAGTCGAAGACGAGTTTCGTCCAGTCGTCGACCTTTTCCTTGGGCGCAGTGGCGTAGCCGTAGCCCGGCATGTCGACCAGCGCCATCGGCGGCAGGTCGGCGCCTTCGCCGGAAAACCCGCCCGGAACGAAATAGTTGAGTTCCTGCGTCCGCCCTGGCGTATTGGACGTGCGCGCCAGTCCCTTCTGATTGACCAGCGCGTTGATCAGCGACGATTTGCCGACATTCGAGCGGCCGGCAAAGGCGATCTCCGGCGGTCCTTCCGGCGGCAGGAACTTCATCGCCGGCACGCCGCGGATGAATATCCACGGCCGCGTGAACAGCTCGATGCCGATCACGGACTTGTTCAACGCGTTCAAACCGCTGCCTCCAGAACAGAAATATCGGCGCCACGAATGGCATTGAGGTTGCGGCTGATCTTTTCCACCGGCCAATCCCACCACGCCGCCGCCAAAAGCCGCCGGATGGTCCTGTCGTCGAAACGCATCTTAACCACCTTGGCCGCATTGCCGGCGACGATCGCATAGGGCGCCACGTCATGCGTCACCACCGACTTTGCCGCAACGATGGCGCCATGGCCGATCGCCACGCCGGGCAGGATCGCCGCTTCCATCCCGATCCATACATCATTGCCGATCACTGTGTCGCCGCGCAATTCCTTCGACCAGGTCGCCGGATCGAAACCCTCTTCCCAGCCATGACCGAAGATGTTGAACGGATAGGTCGAAAAGCCGGACATGGCATGATTGGCGCCGTTCATGATGAAGCGCGCGCCCTCGGCGATGGCGCAGAACTTGCCGATGATCAGCCGGTCGCCGATGAATGGATAGTGATGAAGCACGCATCGCTCGGCGAATTTGTCCGGCCCGTCCGGATCGTCATAATAGGTGAAGTCGCCGATCTCGATGTTCGGCGCCGTGACCAGCCCCTTCAGGAAGCCGACGCGGCTATGCATCGGGATCGGGTGCTTGATGTTGGGGTTGGGTCCGATCATGGTCTGGCTCCATCGACGAAACAGCAGGTCAAATAGCGCGATCCGCCCGGCAGCACCGACCGCGTGCGCAGCGGATCATCCTTACCTGTTCATCGACGGGAACGCGCTCCTGAAACGACAGCGGAGCTTATAGGGCGCGGCGGCGTCTACCGCCGCGCCGGGCTTTCCTGGATTCGGCAGGCAGCGCCGTCTATTCCGCCGGCGACGGTTTCTTCCGGAACAGTGCGACCAGATTGTCCCACAATTCGATCTTGGCGCCCTGCCGCTTCATGATCACGCCTTGCTGGATGATCGAAAGCAGATTGTTCCAGGCCCAGTAGATGACGAGGCCGGCCGGAAAACCCGCCATCATGAACGTGAAGACCACCGGCATCCAGGTGAAGATCATGGCTTGCGTCGGGTCCGGCGGCGTCGGGTTCATGCGCATCTGCAGGAACATGGTCAGGCCCATGATCAGTGGCCAGACGCCGATCATCAACATATCCGGCAGCGCGATCGGGATGAGGCCGAACAGGTTGAAGATCGAGGTCGGATCGGGCGCCGCCAGATCCTGAATCCAGCCGAAGAACGGTGCGTGCCGCATCTCGATGGTGATGTAGAGCACCTTGTAGAGCGCAAAGAAGACCGGGATCTGCAGCGCCACCGGCCAGCAGCCGGCGAGCGGATTGATCTTCTCGGTCTTGTAGAGCTCCATCATCGCCTGTTGCTGCTTCATCTTGTCGTCCGCGTATTTCTCGCGGATCTCGAGCATCTTGGGCTGCACCTTCTTCATGTTCGCCATCGACGCGTAGGACTTGTTGGCGAGCGGATAGAAGGCGGCCTTGACGACGACGGTGGTGGCCAGGATGGCCAGGCCGAAATTGCCGAAGAATTTGTACATCGTGTCAATCAGGTAGAACATCGGCTTGGTGATCCAGATGAACCATCCCCAGTCGATCAAGCGGTCGAACAGCCTGATATTGCGGTCTTCGGCATAGGCGTTGACCTTGGCGACTTCCTTGGCGCCGGCGAAGATTTCGCTCTCGACCGTCGCCGACTGGCCGGCATCGACGGTGATCGGGTCGGTGAGGAAGTCGGCTTGGTAGCGCGGGCGGCCGTCCTCGAAATAGGCGTAACGCGGCTGGAACTGCTGCTTCTCGGTCGGCACCAGCGTCACCGCCCAGTATTTGTCGGTGATGCCCAACCAGCCATCGGTCGACTTGCTCGGCGTGAACTGCTTGTCCTCCTCGATCGACGAATATGTGTGTTCCTGCAGGCCTTCCGTGCCGGTGACGCCGATCAGCCCCTCATGCAGCACATAGATGCTGGCAACGGCAGGCTTGTCGAAACGCGTGACACGGCCGTAATTCGACAGCGTGACAGGAGCTGAACCCGAATTCTGCACCGTGTCCGAGACGGTGAACATGTAGTCGCCGTCGACGGAGAAGGTGCGCTTGAAGGTCAGGCCCTTGTCGTTGGTGAAGCTCAGCGTGACCGGGGTCGCCGGGGTCAGCGTCGCATTGCCGTCGACGGTCCACGCCGTTTCCGGGCCCGGCACCGTGCCGGTCTTGTCGCTGCCGATAAAGCCGATCTCGGCATAGTAGCCCGTAGGCAGCGCTGCCGGGTTGAGCAGTTCGATCTCGGGCGAGTTCTTGTCGACCGTCAGCCTGTAGTGCTTGAGCTTGAGGTCGTCGAGACGGGCGCCGGTGAGATTGATCGAGCCCTCCAGGCTCGGCGTGTCGATCCTGACGCGCTCCGTCGACGCCAGCGCCTGCTCGCGGCTGGCCAGCGTCGTGCCGTCGGTTCCAGGTGCATTGGGTGCATTAGGAATGGCGCCTTGCTGCGGCACCGGCGTTTCGCTGCCGCCCGGACTGGCGGCTTCGGCCGCCTTCTTCTGCTCGGCTAGCCGCTGCTCTTCGATACGGGCCGCCTCGCGTTGCGCCTCGCTGTGCGGCAGCACGTAAAAATACTGCCAAAGCGACAGGATCAGCACCGACAGCGCGATGGTGATGAAGAAGTTCCGGTTGTTTTCCATCGAAAGCCTTGGCCTATCGTGTTCCGCGCAGTCGGCGTGAGAGTTCGGCCTTTAACTGGCCGAACGGAATGGCAAGCACATCTTCGCGCCCGACGATGACATAGTCATTGCCTGGCTTCATGTCACCCGCGGCATGCGTGCGCACGGCTTCTCTCAGCCGCCGCCGGATGCGGTTGCGGACGACTGCGTTGCCGACCTTCTTGGTGACGGTGTAGCCGACGCGAGGCGCCGCTGCGTCGCTGCGGTCGAGAACCTCAACGAGAAAAAGCCGCCCGCGGCGCTTTTCGCCACGCCGGACGGCCAGGAATTCCGCGCGCTTCAGAAGCCGCTTGGGATGTGCTCCCACTGGCTTGCCGGTTGCGGGCAACGATCTCGTCTTCCGTTCAGGCGCTGAGCCGCTTGCGGCCGCGGTTGCGGCGGGCTGCGACGACGCCACGACCACCCTTGGTAGCCATGCGGGCACGAAAACCGTGCCGGCGTTTGCGGACGAGTTTGGACGGTTGGTAGGTACGCTTCATTTGTTTTAATACCGCGGGGTGCGGCCCTTCTTGATTCTGTCACTGTGTAACAGGAGCTTTGCCCGGCCGGCTTTGGCGCGATCGAAACCGCGCCGGGACGAATGGCCCGAGCGTGAGCGGGCTTATAGAAAGAAGGGTTTTGGAAGTCAATCCGGGGCCGACACCGGCCCCGACATTCCGGCGTCTCGGGCCAACGGCTGGCGTGTGGCCGAGGTCTGGGCGGTCTTATCCCTGATTGGGACGAAGGATGAAATTGGCAAAAAAGCCGCAATAGCCTAATCTTGGCCGATCAAGTGATCGTGAAGAAAAAGCAGCATGAGTGAAATCCCATCCGCGGACGAAAGCACCGATCGGGCGACCGCAGCCGCCCGCAGGGTGCCGTTGTCGCGTGGATTGTCGACAAAGCTCCTGCTGCTCACCATCGTCTTCGTGCTCCTGGCCGAGGTCCTCATCTTTCTGCCCTGGATCGCCAGCTACCGGCTGAGCTGGCTGAAAGAGCGGCTGAGCACCGCCGCGGCCGTCTCGATCGTGCTGGTGCAGGGAGAGCCCGCCTCGCTGTCGCGCGCTGCCCAGAACGATGTGCTGATGGCGATCGGCGCCAAGGCGATCGCCGTGCGCGACGGCGGTGTCTCGCGGCTTCTGGTGGTGGCTGAGATGCCGCCGCACGTCGACGAGCATATCGACATTGCCAATGTCGGCCTGATCGAGGGCATGACCGGCGCCTTGGACACGCTGTTGTTCGGCGGCGAGCGGATGCTGCGCGTTTTCGGGCCAGTCGGCGACAGCGACAAGGAATTCGAGCTGATCATGCCCGACTACAGCCTGCGCAATGCCATGCTCATCTATTCGCGCAACGTCGCCTTCGTCTCGCTGCTGATCTCGCTGTTCACCGCCATGCTGGTCTATGCCGCCATAGACCTGATCATGATCGGCCCGATCCGGACGATGACGCGCTCGATGCTGGCCTTCTCCGAGGCTCCCGACGACCCCGGGCGGATCATCCGCCCTGCTGCCCGCGCCGACGAAATCGGCGTTGCCGAGCGCGAGCTCTCGCAGATGCAGGAGCGGCTGCAAAAGATGCTCTCCGAGCAGAAGCATCTCGCCGACCTTGGCCTCGCCGTGTCGAAGATCAACCATGACATGCGCAATATCCTGGCGTCGGCGCAGCTGATGTCGGACCGTCTGCGCCAGGTCAAGGACCCGACCGTGCAGGCCTTTGCGCCAAAACTGCTGCGCGCGCTCGATCGTGCCGTATCCTATTCGGAAGGTGTGCTTGCCTATGGCCGGACCCAGGAGCCGCCGCCCTCGCGCCGCAGGCTCAGGCTGCGCCAGCTGGTCGATGACGTCCACGGCCTGCTCGACACCGAAGGCGGCATAGAATTCGTCAATGCCGTCGATCTGGCTTTCGAGGTGGATGCCGATTCCGATCAGCTTTTTCGCGTGCTCACCAATCTTTGCCGCAACGCCGTCCAGGCGATGGCGGCGGACGCGGAAAGCGCGGTGGTGCGTCGGTTGTCGGTGTCGGCCGAGCGCGTCGGCAGCGTCAGCCGCATCACCGTCACCGACACCGGCCCCGGCCTGCCGCCGAAGGCGCGCGAGAATTTGTTTGCGGCGTTCCGCGGCTCGGCCCGCAGCGGTGGCACCGGCCTTGGCCTGGCAATCGCCTACGAACTGATCCGCGCCCATGGCGGCACGGTGGAGCTTGTCGAAAGCAGAGGCGGCCGCACCACATTCGCGGTCACCATTCCCGACCAGCCGGTCCGGCTCGACCAGGCCCGCAACGGCCTGCGCCGTCCCGCCTGATCCTCGCCCGTCTGATCCTCTCCCTCTGGTCGCTCCAGGGCACGAACAACAAAACTTTTGCCGGATCGGCTTGCTTTTCGCAAATGCAGTCGCTAGGGAACACCTCACATCGCGGCCGGTCGTTTAAGGACCGGATCGGGGGCCATTCAAAGCATGGCCTGTTGCGCGCCCGTAGCTCAGCTGGATAGAGCACCAGACTACGAATCTGGGGGTCAGGAGTTCGAATCTCTTCGGGCGCGCCAATAATCTCAATCAGTTAGCGGCGCGACAGCGTTTCAAATCGGTTTTTGAAACGGTTTTGAACGGCCGGTTGCTTTTTTGTGTGATTTCGCGCGAGTGGCACGTCAGGAACCCGACGCTGGCGCGGCGGAGGCGGGCGCATCCGAGGCGACGTTCAACTGCTTCGTCCGGCATGACCTTCGCGCATCATGCAAGCGACCACGGTACCGGACAGGAAAGTGAGGGCGGCGATCGAGGCAATCGCCCACGCCAGGCCGAAGAAGTCGGCGATCAGTCCCGCCGAGAGGGCACCGATCGCGTAGCCGAGATCGCGCCAGAAGCGGTAGACGCTGAGCGAGCGGGCGCGCCATGAAGGATGCGACGCATCCGATACCGCGGCGATCAGGCTCGGATAGACCATCGCCGTGCCAAGTCCTAGCAGGAGGCTCGCCACCAGCCACCAGCCGAAATTCGCGGTCAGCGCCGTGAGAAAGAGCGCCGCCGCCTGCACCCACATGCCGGCGACGATCAGGCCCTTGCGGCCCCAGCGGTCGCTGAGCGGTCCCGTCACGACCTGCAGCACACCCCAGGTGACGGGATAGACGGCCTTCAGAATGCCGATGCGCTCCACGCCAAGCCCGCCGGCTGCGAAGAAGAGCGGAAAGATGCCCCAGCTCATGCCGTCATTGAGGTTGTTCACCAAACCGGCCTGCGAAGCGGCAAAGAGGTTGCGATCCCGAAAAGAGGTCAACGCAAAGACCTCGCGGAAGGAAAGGGGTGATGCCTCGCGCGGATGGTTCGCCAGTTCCGCACGCACATGATCGCGCGTGTCGCGCACGAGCAGGATCGAGAGCACCGTGCCCACCACCGCGTAGCCGACGCCGAGATAGATCGGGATTGGTCGCAGACCGTAGCGGCTGGCGAGATAGCCGGTGAGGAAGGCGGTGATCCCGACTGCGAGGTAACCGGCAAACTCGTTGAGCCCTACGGCGAGGCCACGCCCCTTCGGGCCGACAAGGTCGACCTTCATGATGACGGTCATCGACCAGGCGAAGCCCTGGCTGATGCCAAGCAGCGCGTTGGCGGCGATGACCCAGTTCCAGTCTGGCGCCCAAATGATCATGAAGGGCACCGGCAGGCCGAACAGCCAGCCGATAACCAGCACGCGCTTGCGCCCCCATTTGTCGGCGAGCTGTCCGGAGACAAGGTTGGCCAGCGCCTTAACGACGCCGAAGCTGACGATGAAGGAGACGACCAGCGTGGTCGAGGCGAGCCCGAATTCCTCTGAGCCGATCAACGGCACGACGGTGCGTTCGATGCCGACCATGCCGCCGACGAATGCATTGATAAGCACAAGCAGCGCGAACTGCCGCCAGTTGGCCTTGAGACCGAGGCTCACTGCTGGCGCCGCGATCGTTGTCATGCGGCACCGGCATTGATGGCTCGGGTGCGTGCGGCCATCACTACATCAATCCCGTTCGGGAGCCGTCAGAGCCGGAGCCAAGGCTGCTAAGCGATTGAAGGGGCTTCTCGGCCACGGACTTGTCTCCTCGGGGGCCGTGTGATACGCATCATTCAATAATTATGTTGAATGAACTAGCGTGGCTGCTACCCTGATGTCAATCCGCAATCCGAAGCAGGCACTTTACGAGCAGTTCGCGGTTGTCGCGAAGGCTCTGGGCAATCCGCAGAGGCTGGAACTGATCGAGCAACTCGCGCAGGGTCCGCGCAGCGTGGAAGCCTTGGCCGCCAAGCTTGCGCGTCCGGTGGCGAATGTCTCGCAGCATCTCCAGGCGATGCGCCGCGCCGGACTGGTGACGTCAGAGCGCGATGGCAAGTTCGTCAATTACAGGCTCGCGGATGAAAGCGTGCTCGGAGCATTCGCCTCCATTCGAGTCGTTGCCGAGCGGCATTCGGCCGAGGTCGAACGGATCGTGAGGGGCTATTTCGACCGGCGCGACGATATGGAGCCTGTGTCCCGGGAAGAGCTGGCCGCGCGAATGAAAGACGGGCTCGTTACAGTCATCGACGTCCGACCGCCCGATGAGTTTGCGCTCGGACATCTGCCCGGCGCGATCAACGTCCCCCTCGGCCAACTGGAACAGCGGTTGTCCGACCTCGAGGCGAAGCCCGAGATCGTCGCCTACTGCCGCGGACCGTGGTGCGTGATGTCGTTCGAGGCGGTCGCATTGCTGCGTGAGCACGGCTTCAACGCACGCCGCATGGAAGATGGCCTGCCCGAATGGCGTGACGCGGGCTTAGCTGTCGAGGCTTGATCGACCTCAACTTCAAAGTCAGTCACCCGCCCCTCATTCGCTGGGTCCTTTTTGCCGTAGCAAGGTTGACACATCACGTTAGTCCGTGCTAACGCGTTAGTGGTGACTAACGTGAACAACAGCTGGACCGCCTTGGGCGACCCCACCAGGCGCACGATCTTCGAACTCTTGGTCGAGCATCCGCGTTCGGTTACCGAGTTGGCGCGTGCCCTGCCGGTGACCCGGTCGGCGGTCTCGCAGCATCTGAAGGTGTTGAAAGAGGCAGGGCTCGTGGCTGCCACGCCGGACGGCAAGCACCGCATCTACCGCGTCGAACCCGACGGGCTGGCGGCGCTTCGCACGGAGCTGGATCGGTTCTGGGTAAAGACGCTCGCTGCCTTCAAGCAAGCTGTCGAACAACCGCGAAAGGAGTGAACTATGAACACGCAAGCAGCAGACACCTTGGTAAGGCACTCGATCATGGTCGAGGCGCCGATCGAGCGCGCCTTCGAGGTCTTCACGGAGGATTTTGGCAAGTTCAAACCCAGGGAGCACAATCTGCTCGCCGTGCCGATCGCCGAGACCGTGTTCGAGCCGCGCGTCGGCGGCCATATTTATGATCGCGGCGCCGACGGCAGCGAGTGCCGCTGGGCGCGCGTGCTGGCTTATGAGCCGCCGCACCGTGTGCTGCTAAGTTGGGACATCAGCCCGCAATGGCGGTTGGAGACCGATCCGAACAAGGCCAGCGAGTGGGAAGTCCGCTTCACTGCCGAGACGGCTAATCGGACCCGCCTCGATCTCGAGCATCGCAAACTGGAGCGCCACGGCGCCGGCTGGGAAAGCGTGCGCGATGGTGTCGCCGATCAAGGCTGGCCGCTCTACCTGCAGCGATACGCCGACCTGTTCGGGCGTCGGGCCTGACGGCCACATCCGCAAGCATCAGATCGAATCCGGCCTCGCGGCCTGCAATCCCGTAAGCTCAGGAGTTATTCGCGGTGGCGACACTGCCGCGGATAACGTCCCTTGCCTACCCGGCGCCCGACAAGCGTAGGCGCAATAATCACACCGACCAGCATGCCCAACGCCGCTTCGGATGCGGGGACGGCTCCGCGCGAAGCGGATGATGGCTGACGAAGGTCAGAACGGTATAGGCCACAATGGTCACGCATTTGTGAGCTGTATGATAAGCCTATTCGGGATTATGGATCTAATCTTGAAGCGTGCATCGTCTTAAATGTCAGGAGTAATAGTCCCTGCATGGCCGCCGGTCAGGAATAATGCTGATGGAACGCAAGCTCGCGGCAATCATGGCCGCCGATATCGTCGGCTACAGCCTGCTGATGGCTGAAAACGAGGCTTCAACCTACGCGAAGCTACGCGCTGTTTTTGATGAGCTCATTAACCCGACCACTGCCCGCCATGGCGGGCGCATCGTCAAGACGGCGGGAGACGGCTTTCTCGCCATGTTTCCCAGCGTCAACGAAGCGGTTGATGCGGCGCTGGCCATACAGGAGGGCTTCGACAAGGGCCCGTTCGAGCTGCGCATCGGCATCAATCTTGGCGATGTCATCGAAGATGACGGCGACGTATACGGCGACGGCGTCAATGTGGCTGCCCGTCTTGAGGCCATGTGCGATCCGGGGCAGATTTTCGTCAGCAGCGCCGTGGTGATGGCGGCCGACCGCAACAGCGCGGACAGATTCGTCCGCATCGGCCGCAGGCGGGCCAAGAACATTCCCGAACTTCTCAACGTCTACCGCGTAAGGCGCGCGGGCTCTCCGTGGTCGCCATGGCGGCACGTGCCGCAGGTGCTGCGCAGCACCGCCGCCCGCTGGTCTTATGGCGTAGCCGCCATAGCCCTCATCCTCATCGGCACCCAAATCCAGCCGCTCCCCCTGGCAGCCATGGTCAGCCGCATCCCGGGGGTCTTGTCGATGGACCAGAGCCGCGCCGACCCCCGGCCGTCAGTGGCGGTCATGCCTTTTGCCGCGATGAGCGGCAGCGGCGAGCAATCGTATTTCGCGGACGGACTGGCCGAGGATGTGACGACAGCCCTTGCCCGCAATTCAGAGCTGCAGGTCATCGCACGCGATTCCACCTACGCCGTGCACGGGCAGGGTACGGACGTGCGCAAGCTCGGGGCGAAGCTCGGCGTTGATTATGTGGTTGAAGGCAGCGCCCGCCGTGAGGGCGACCAGCTTCGCGTGTCGGCGCAGCTGGTCGATGTAAAGACAGGCGCGCATCTGTGGTCGCGCAGTTTTGACCGGCAGGTCGCCGACGTGTTCACCGTCCAGAGCGAGCTGACCACTGAAATCGTCGCGCAGATCGCGCCCTATATCGGCAGGAGCGAGGCGGCGGCGGCAGCGGAACGCCCGACCGACAATCTGCAGGCCTATGACCTCGTGCTGCAGGCCCGCAACCGCTACCGGCACGGCGGCGATGACCCGCAGGACATTCTGGAGGCGCGGGGTCTCTACCAGCGCGCCCTTGAAATGGACCCGTCCTATGCGGCCGCCCGCGCAGGCCTCGCGCTGACCTTTATCGCCAGCGTGGCGCAGAGCGGTGACGGCCGGGAAAACGCGCCGGAACTCCATCTTGGGCTTAGCGAAGCTCGGCAAGCGGTCCGTCTCGACCCCAATCTTGGCCTTGGCTATCAGGTCATCAGCTTCGGGCTTGCGCTGCAGGGCGACTATTCAGGCGGCTTGCAGGCCGCACGGCGCGCTGTGGAGCTCAACCCTAACGATCCCGACAGCATGATGGCGCTTGCAAAGGCGCAGGTTCGCTTCGGGCAATATGATGATGCCGTCGCCAACGCAGAGCGGGCCCGCCGCCTTCATCCTATGGCGCCCGAGTACTACGCCTACGTGCACGGGCAGGCGCTCTACGCGGCTGACCGCCGCGACGAGGCTTCCGCCGTCATAGAAGAATGCCTGATCCGGGCGCCGCGCGATGCAAACTGCCTTCTGATTCAGGCGGCTTTGCAGAGCGGGGGCGGTGAGGTCGAGGCAGCCCAGCAGACGATGGCAAGGCTGGTCGAGGCGCATCCGGCATTCTCGCTGGAAGCAGAGCGCGCTTACCGCCGGTTCGGTGACAGGCCGCTGATGGAAGAGTTCCTGCAGGACCTCGCAAAGGCCAAGGCTCCTGAATCCGCCTGACAGTTTTTACAGAGCGACTTCAATCATATAGCGGTGCCCAGTTTCATCCTCTCCGGCGCGCCAATTTTTGCCATACGACGCCAACACCGAAAATTGCCGCCAATCGCCGCCGGAACGACGTCCGCCGCCAACGGTGGTAGGAGTCGGTCGGAGCCGGTACGTTGGCGGGTGGAGGAAGCTGCGCGCAGCCTATGACCGACGCAGCACGTCCTGCCATTCGACATGACGGTCGATCTGTGCTTTTGCGAACGGACAAAGCGGAATGATGGCGACCCCTTCGCGCCGGGCGTCCTCGACCGCCTGGCGTACCAGTCGCTCGCCGACCTTGCGGCCACGCAACGCCGCTGGAACTTCGGTATGGTCGATGATGATCAACCCTTCGCCGGCGCGGCTATAGGTCATCTCAGCTTCGACGCCGTCGACGAGCATCCGGTAGCGTCCCTTCGATGCGGTATCCTCCCGCTCGACCTTTTCGACGGTCAAGGGAGAGGCAGGGCCCGGCTGCTCGGCGTCATGCGGCCGCGCCTGACCCCGCCGCCCCGGCATGCAGTCCAGCAGGTCGCGGTCCCATCTTCCGAGATCGGCCGCAGCGTCGTAGGTCGAGACGAGAAACTCCATAAGCGCCGCGTCGGGATTTGCAGCCGACTGAACGGCATCGTACGGCAGGATGAATTCCGCTAGGCCCTCATGCCAGAACGCGCCCTCGGGCCGGACCGACGCGCCCCTGAAGCCACTCGGCGCCGGATAGGCGTAGGCATAGAACGCGGGGTAATCGATGCCGCCACCGCCGGGCCAGAAACCTGCTGAAGAGACCTCGCGGTCGTAGGCTTCCTGTGCCACATCGTTGGGCAATGAAGGAATGCCGCCGGGATGGAGAGGCGCGCGCCGCCCTGAAAAGCGGGTGACGGCCAGGTCAAAACTGCCCCAGAACAGGTGAACGGGACTGGACTTGCCAAGAAAGGAGGTCCGGAACCGATTGAATACCCTGTCGACCGCCACCGATGCGTGATGGAAGCGCTGAACGGCTTCCCGGTCATAGGGCCGGTCGCGATGATCTTCGGTGAACGGCACGGGGTTGGGCACCTCGTTCGGATTGCCGTTAAAGGTCGGCGTGCCTCCAAGTTCGGAAATCAACTGCACGAAATTGGCGTGGAACGCCGCGACTGTGGATGGCCCGAGCGCAAACGATGCCTTGCGACCATTGCCGCATGTGCCGACAACCATATGGTCCCGAAGGTCAAAGAGGATCTCAATGCCGGGGCCGTCGGGGATCGGCGAGGAGGTCAGGCCGAGCGGCGTGACATAGAAGGTCGCGTTCCAGGAATGGTTGAGCCACGGGGTATGAGCAAGGCGATATTTCCCGGCGATCTGCAAATAGAGATGCAGGGCCGAACACGTCTCGCGCCAGCCGAGATAGTCGAGGTGGGGCCACTTGTTGCTCATTCTGCTTTCTCCATTCAGCACATGGCACGCGACGCGTCATCTCGTCTGAACCGCCCGGGTCCGTGCCTAGGCGATCTCCTTCTTAACGCGGTCAGTCCGGTAGGGGAATGAGCTCATCTCGGTCATCGATCGGGAGATCGAAACGTCCCTTGCCCCAGTCCTCGGCGCGCCATTCGGTCTTCGCTTCTTCGATGCGGTCCTTCGAGGAGGCGACGAAGTTCCACCAGATATAGCGCGGTCCGCTGAGCGTTGCGCCGCCGCCCGGCTCGATTGCTGGGTTCCAACTCATGCGCGTCATCCTCACTTAGGCTGTCCAGACAGCCTCACCCTTGCCGATGCGAATGCCCGATTGCGATCAATCCGGACCGCGCGAGCTGGAAGAGCACTTTCGGCCGACGAATGCCTAAACTGGCGAGCGACCGTCTGCCCAACTAGCCCTGCGATACATCAAGCTGTGTCGCAGTAAGCGGAACGTGCGGGCAATGTCGCCGAACGCGACGGCTCGCAGTAGTGCGACCGTCGAACACGGTTCCTTGACAATGCTTTGAACCGTTCGTGTTCTAACGATCAACTCCCCAAAGATCCGGGTTCTGTTTGAAATACTCGATCAGCAACTCGGTGAGCAACCGCACTTTCCGCGTGGGATGCTGACCCGGCGGGCGGACGACATATGCGGCCCCCGGAGGTACCGGATAGCGTGTCATAATTGGGACCAGCGCGCCGGAGGCCACATATTCATATGTGATACAATCGGGGAGCCAGGCGATGCCGAGCCCTGCCAGTGCGGCGGCGGCAAGCGCCGTGGCGCTGTCGGCCTTGAACCTGCCCTGCGGCTGGACCGTAACAATCTTGTCGCCATCCATGAACTGCCAGGCTTCTGTTCCCTGCATGAGGGCCTGATGGGTGATGAGTTCGTCCGGAGACTCGGGTGACCCGTGCGCTTCGATATAGTCTGGGCTCGCGACAAGCTTTCCATGGATCGGCCCGACGCGCTTCGCGATCAGGTTGGAGTCCTGAAGGTAGGCGCCCCGGATCGCGCAATCGAAACCCTCTGCGATGAGATCGACGAAGCGATCGCTGTAGGAAGTATGGATGTGAAGCTGCGGGTGCTGGCGTGCCATTTCCGCGAGCACCGGGGCGAAGTGGGTCGCGCCGAAAGTAAGCGGCATGGCAACCCTGAGGCGGCCGCGAAGATCGCCGGTCGGGAGAATCGTTTCCCTGGCCGTGTCGATCTCGGCGCTCGCCCGGGCCGCATGATCCCTGAAAGTGGTTCCCGCTTCGGTGAGCGCGGCGCCGCGGGTCGTTCGTGCAAGCAGCTGGACGCCAAGCTCTGCTTCTATCCGGAAAAGTCGCCGACTGACGATCGATTTGGAGACGCCGAGCCGGCGCGCGGCGGCCGATACGCCCCTTGCATCGGCCACTGCGACAAATGTCTGTAGATCTTCGATGTCCATTCGACGTTCCTCATTTCGCGACACAGCTTGCCTGACTATGGCACTACCGCATCACCCAAAGGAACAGCAAATTGCTGCAAGGCAACGTCGCACGCCGGCGCATGTCTCCCCGTGAACCCATTGCCGTCCACAATGGCAGAGAAAGGAAGTCTTGATGATCCCCCGTAACGGCCTTGATTCGCTTCTTCGTCCCGAAGACTCGGTACTCGTTCTGATCGACCACCAGCCTTACCAGCTCACGAACCTGAACAGCCACGACCCGCATATGGCGGTCAACAATGCTACGGGTCTGGCGAAGGCCGCCAAGGCATTTAGCGTACCGACCATCCTCACGAGCGTGCTCGCTGACCGAGGCGGGCTCATCTTTCCGCAGATCACCGACGTCTTCCCCGGCCAGGAGGTGATCGACCGGATGCTTATCAACACCTGGGAAGACCAGAAGGTCGTCGACGCGGTCGAGAAGACCGGCCGCAAGCAGTTGATCATCGCCGGTCTGTTCACGGAGATCTGCGTCGCGATGCCGGCGATCCAGGCTGCCGGCGAAGGATGGGACGTTACGGTCATCACGGACGCCTGCGGCGGCGTGTCGGTTGAAGCCCATGAGGTGGCGATCCAGCGCATGATCGCGGCCGGCTGCAACATGATGACGTGGATGGCGCTCGCGTGCGAATGGCAGCGCGACTACACGAGGGCCGAGACCCTGCCTGCATTGATCGAGCTCCTCAAGGATCACATGGCCGGCAGCGGCATGGCGTACCTGTGGGAGCAGCAGCTGCTCAACACGCCCGTGCCGAGCGAAGGCTGATGCGGGCCGGGATGGCGAGCTTTTCGGTGAGCGTCGGGATCGATCCGTTTGCCGGCCCTCGCCATCCTCGTCCTGCAGAGAAGCCCTGCAATGTCGCGAACAGTTTCCGATGCACGCAAATGCCGCACCCGCTTGCCCCGGCTGGCCCGAAATCATCGTTGGCCTCGCCTGCCTCTCCGTTGTGGCGATAGGCGGGGCGTCGGCCTGGTTCGACCGGGCAAGGATCCGGTTCCGCTCGGCCTGATCCTAGCTTCGCTGTCAGGCGTTGGCGGCATGGCCGGTTTTTTTGGCAGCTTTCCTGCAGCCGTCATCTCTGACGCTGGGGATTAGCCACAGGCCATCATGCATTCGTCATCCTAGGGCGAAGCAAGGAGCGCAGCGACGCGGCGCAGACCCTGGGATCCATGCCGTTACCTCGGAGCGCTGCTGCGGTGCAGAAGCTTTGATCGCGGCGGGACAGCGCCCCCTCTGTCCTGCCGGACATCTCCCCCACTTGGGGGGAGATTGGCCTTCATCAATGATTTCGCCAACCACCAACCTTGCAAAAAGGACGCTGTCCGCGAAGCTGCCAATCTCCCTCCTTGTGGGGGAGATGCCGAGTCTTGGGCAAAGAGGGCAGGACAGAGGGGGCGCGAAGGATCGCTACAGAGCGCTTTTATTCTGGGCCGCCGCATTTTTCGGCGGATGTCACAACCCATTGATGTCAATAGAACTGCATGGGTCACAACCCATTGATGTCAATAGAACTGCATGGCCTCAACCCGAGAAGCGGAGCGTATCGACGAGCAGGGCGAAAGCCGGCGACGCTTGACGGCGGCTGGGATAGTAGAGGTGATATCCCGGCCAGGGCGGGGACCACTCATCCAGCACCCGCATCAGGCGGCCGCTTTCCAGATGACGCTCCGCGACATCCTCCGGCAGATACGCGAGGCCGAAACCAGCCAGCGCCGCCTCGAGAATCTCGAGGGTGCCATTGAGGACAATCTGGCCGTCCACCCGCACCTTCAGTTCGCGACCGTCGCGCTCGAAATCCCAGGCCCAAAGCCCGCCATTGATGGAAAAGCGCTGGTTGATGCAAACGTGGTCGGTCAGTTCCTGCGGCGTTGTTGGCGGCGGCCGCCTGGCGAAATACGACTGCGTCCCGACGACGGCGAAGCGGATGTCTGGTCCGACGCGCACCGCGATCATGTCTTTCGCAACACGCTCTCCCATTCGCACGCCCGCGTCGAACCGTTCGGCAGCAATATCGGTCAATGCGTTGTCGAGGAAGACCTCGACGGTGACGTCGGGATAGTCGGGCAGGAGCTTTGCCAGCTTCGGCCAGATGACGGCGTTGAACGCGTGATCGCTTGCCGTGAGCCGAATGGTGCCGGCGGGCTTCTCCCGCAATTCGCTCAATGCTTCGACTCCGGCCTCGATCTCCTCAAAGCGCGGGCCGATATTGCGCAGCAGCCGCTCGCCGGCCTCTGTCGGTGAAACGCTGCGGGTCGTTCTCGTCAGCAGCCGAATGTCCAGGCGCTCTTCCAGATCGCGGATCGTGTGGCTGAGCGTGGACTGCGAAATTCCGAGCTGCGCAGCGGCGCGCGTGAAGCTGCCCTCCCGCGCAACCGCCAGAAAGGCCAGAAGCATATCGAGTCGTCCGCGCTGCATTTATGGCTCCGCCCCATAAGTTTGTGGGGATTATACGGACAAATCGAGCGAACTGCACACACTCAATCGATCGCGATTGCCGAGAGCCCGCAAATTTCCCGAATGTGGCGCGAACCCTGCTGAGCAATGACCATGAAGGAAGAACCGGCGGCAGTTCATTCGTGTCGCTGCCATTCATGGCCCCGACCGATAGGTCCTATCGGGGAGCGGGCGCTAATCAAGGCGCCTCAAGCGCTCTAAGGTTTTAGCGTCGCACACGCACCCAGCGTGTCTTCGGGCCGGGGGCCATCCATATCTTGGGCCGCGAATTGGCGGATCATCACGAAAGCGACAATCGACATGTCTGATAGCCAAAGAACCTCGACAGCCAGTTCGGACATAACGCGCCGGGAGCTCATGCAAGCGGCTGCTGTGACTGGCGGTGCTCTTTTAGGAGAACAACTCGTGTCCGGAGCTATATCGCCGGCGCTGGCACAGGCTGCCGGCGCCGCGACGGCGCCGCTCGATGTATCGCTGCGCATCAACGGGACGGAGCACCGGCTTTCGCTCGACCCGCGCACGACGCTGCTGGATGCGCTGCGCGAGCATCTGCATCTGACGGGCTCGAAGAAGGGCTGCGGCCTCGGCCAATGCGGCGCCTGCACGGTGTTGATGGATGGCATGCGCGTGAAGGCGTGCCTCTCGCTCGCGGCGCTCGCTCAGGGCCGCGAAATCAAAACCATCGAAGGATTGGCGCAGGGCGATGAGCTCCACCCGTTGCAGGCGTCCTTCATCGAGCGCGATGCCTTCCAGTGCGGCTATTGCACGTCGGGGCAGATCATGGCCGGCGTCGCCTGCATCAGCGAAGGCCATGCCGGGTCGCCGCAGGAGATCCGCGAATGGATGAGCGGCAATCTGTGCCGTTGCGGCGCCTACGACCATATCGTCGCGGCCATCCAGGACGCGGCTGCCGTGTCCAGTTCGAAGCAGGAGGGCTGAGCCATGCATCCCTTTGTGCTCGAACGTCCGCGCGACCTTTCCGCTGTCCTCGCCCTCGGCGCCCAGGCCGGCCGCAATGATGCGCCGGTCGAATACATCGCCGGCGGCACCGACATGGTGCAGCTTCTGCAGGAGAATGTCCGCCGACCGGATCGGCTTGTGAGCCTCGCGGGAGTTCTCGACGACGGCATCGAGATCGGTCCGCAAGGCCTGAGGCTTGGCGCCGCCGCCACGATGGCGGAGGTGGCCGCCCATCAAGCTGTGATCGAGCAGTTCCCTCTGATATCCCAGGCGCTGCTGAATTCGGCGAGCCCGCAGGTCCGCAACCAGGCGACCATGGGCGGCAATCTGCTTCAGCGCACACGCTGTCCCTACTTTCGCGATGTCGGCTACGAGGCATGCAACAAGCGCGTGCCTGGCTCGGGTTGCGCCGCCCTGGATGGCGAGAACCGCTGGCACGCAGTGCTCGGCACGAGCGACGACTGTATCGCCGTTCACCCGTCGGACCTCGCGGTTGCCCTGGTGGCGCTCGATGCGTCGGTCGAGCTCCGAGGAGCTGGCGGTGACCGTTCCGTGCCGCTCTCCGATCTTCATCGCCTTCCCCGCGATACGCCGCACCTCGAAACCGTCCTGGAGCCGGGCGAAGTGATCACCGCGATCACGGTTCCGGCCAATGCGGCAGGACTGCGGTCTCACTATCTCAAGGTACGCGATCGCGCCTCCTTCGAGTTCGCCGTGGTCTCGGCCGCGGTCGCAATCGAGACGGACGGCGGTCGCATCCGGCAGGCCCGCGTAGCGCTCGGCGGCGTTGGAACGAAACCCTGGCGCCTGTCGAACGTCGAGACCGCTCTCGCCGGCGCCAACTTCGAGCCAGCGGTGCTCCGCCAGGCGGCGGCGCTCGCAGCAGACGGCACACGGGGTCGCGGCCACAACGGTTTCAAGATCGAACTCATGCAGCGCGCCATCGTGCGTGCGGTCGAAATCGCGGGAGCACGCGCATGACTGCTGCCTTGATCGGAAAATCCGTCAGCCGCGTCGATGGCCGCCTGAAAGTTACCGGCGCTGCGACCTATGCCGCCGAGTTCGAGGTGCCGAACCTCGCCCATGCCGCCGTCGTCAGGAGCATTGTCGCGAACGGCCGCATTGCATCCATCGACACGGCAGAGGCCGAACGGGCGCCCGGCGTAATCGCGGTTGTGACACACCGCAGCGCGCCCCGCCTCGCCTACCAGCCGCACAAAGGCCTCCCCGACGCAGCCGTTGGCGAGCGCCTGCATGTGCTGCAGGACGACCGAGTGACTCACCAGGGCCAGCCGATCGCGCTGGTGGTCGCCGAGACGCCTGAACAGGCGGTTTACGCGGCGGAGGTCGTGCGGGTTACCTACCGCAATGAGGCGGCGGCCACCGACGTCGAAAGCGTCGATCCAGTTCTGCCTACCGGGAAACCGGCGGAATGGGAGACACGGCGAGGCGAGCCCGACAGCGCCTTCGAACAAGCGGAATTCCGGGTCGACCAGACCTATGTGATCCCGCGCGAGAACCACAATCCGATAGAGATGTTCGCCACCATTGCCTCATGGCAGGGCGGCAGCCTGACCCTGTGGGACAAGACACAGTGGGTGCACAATGTTGCCGAGGAGATCGCCGCCGTGTTCGGCATCGCTGCCGAGAACGTGCGTGTCATCTCGCCCTTCGTCGGCGGCGCGTTTGGTTCGGCGCTGCGCTGCTGGCCGCATGTCACGCTGGCGGCACTGGGCGCCCGTGTAGCCGGACGGCCAGTCAAGCTGGTGCTGTCGCGGCGCGAAATGTATTACGGCGTCGGCTACCGTCCTCACACGGTGCAGCGGGCCGCGCTTGGCGCCTCCCGTGACGGCCAGCTCCAGGCCATCCGGCACGAGGGCCACCAGGAGACCTCGACCTACGAGGAGTTCACCGAGGCGCTGCTCAGCGCGACCCGGTTCCTGCACTCCTGCCCGAACGTCCACACGCGCCATCGCATCGCGCCCATGAACGTCCACACGCCGACCTACATGCGCGCGCCCGGTGAGGCGAGCGGCATATATGCCCTCGAATCGGCCATGGACGAGTTGGCGGTCGCGCTGAGCATGGATCCCGTCGAACTGCGCCTGCGCAATGAGCCCGACAAAGACGAGTTCAAGGACCTCCCGTTCTCGAGCCGGTCGACGAGAGAGTGCTACCGGGCCGCCGCCGAGCGGTTCGGGTGGGCACAAAGGAACGCCGCGCCGCGCTCCATGCGCGACGGGCGCTCGCTGATCGGCTGGGGCATGGCGAGCGCCACCTATCCGATGAACTATGCACCGGCCTCGGCCATGGCCCGGCTCTTGCCGGACGGCACTGCCGAAGTGATGAGCGCAGCGAGCGACATGGGACCCGGCACATGGACATCGATGACGCAGGTCGCGGCGGACACGCTGGGCCTGCCGATCGAGCGGGTCAAGTTCACGCTTGGCGACACCCGCCTGCCGCGCGCGCCTATCCACGGCGGTTCCATGACCATGGCGAGCGTCGGCAGTGCGGTGCAGGCGGCTTGCCGCAAGGTGCGCGAGGACGCACTGGCACGCGCCAGCGCCAACAATATTGAAGAGGCCATGAAGCGTCTCGGCCAAGCCATCGAGGCGACGGCCGACGTCGCTCCCGGAGATGAGACGAAGCGGTTTTCCATGCACGCTTTCGGCGCCGTGTTCGTGGAGGTTGCCGTCGATCCCGATCTCGGCGAGACGCGCGTGCGGCGCATCGTCGGCGCCTATGGCGCCGGCCGCGTCGTCAACCCGAAGATCGCGCGGAGCCAGTGCATCGGCGGCATGATCGGCGGTATCGGCATGGCCCTCATGGAGCACTCGGTTGTCAACCCCCGCAACGGGCGCGTCACCAATGCCAATCTCGCCGAATACGCCGTGCCTGTGCATGCCGACGCGCCGCCGGTCATGGACGTGATCTTCGTCGACGAGCACGACCCGCACGTGAACCCGCTCGGCGTGAAAGGCCTCGGCGAGATCGCGCTGGTCGGCGTCGCGCCAGCGATCGCCAATGCCATTTTCCACGCTACCGGAAAGCGCGTCCGCGAACTGCCCATCACGCCGGACAAGCTGCTCTGACCGTCGAAAACGAAGGGCTTAAGACATGATCATCACCCGCAGAGACGTCCTTGCCGCGACAACTGCTTTCGCCGCTGTGGCTGCAGCAGGCCAGGTTGGCGCAGCCTCTGTCCAAGGAAGGAATGAGACAATGAAGATCACCCGAGTTGGATCACAGCCGTCCGGCCCCGGGCCGGCCGATTACTTTACCGGGACCGTGCGCATCGATGCGCTCTTCCAGGCGCCCGAGCCGGCGCGCGTTGGTGGCGCCAGCGTCACATTCGAGCCTGGCGCCCGCACCGCGTGGCACACGCACCCACTCGGCCAGACGCTGATCATCACGGCCGGTCTCGGCCGGGTCCAGCGCGAAGGCGCGCCAGTAGAAGAAATCCGGCCAGGTGACGTCGTCTGGATTCCGCCTGGCGTGAAGCATTGGCACGGCGCGTCTGCGACCACGGCGATGACCCATCTCGCTATCCAGGAATCGCTTGATGGCAAGCCGGTCGAATGGCTGGAGAAAGTCAGCGACGAACAATACCGCAGCTGAACGCTGGCGGCACCCGGCGTCTCGCGCGTTGCGGGGTCTCGCTGCTCCGAAATCCTATGGGGCACGCTGCCGACTCGGCACCGATCGCGGCTGCGCATGCGCTCTTCCTTCTCCCCTTGTGAGGGCTTTGCACGGGGGCCGAAGTTTGGCGCAGATGGCGCATGGGGCGTTTTTTGAAACGCAATCAGGCCACATTGGCCCGGTTGCAGGCCTCGGGGGCCCAATTGGGCCCCCCCTCGGCGGATTTTGGGCAGACTCCGCCCCCTCATGCCGGCTTCCTCACCGCGAAGAGGACGGCGGCCGCCCGTTGCAGATTGTAGCCGCAGCCGGCAAGCACGCACTGCGTCCGGTTGGTCGCCAGGTTGAAGAAGCGCAGCCGCCGCATGCCGTAGTGCTGCTTGAACACCGCAAACGGCCGCTCCACCGCCGCCCGCACCTTGGAGATCAGCCGGTTGCGCTGCTTCTGGCGCGGCGTCAGCGGATGGTGCTTGTTGGGCCGATGCATCAGCCGGTCCTTGATGCCGGCCTGCTTAAGCCGGGCGTGCCGGGCATGGGTGTAATAGGCCTGGTCGCCATAGGCCGCCTCCTCGTCGCCGCAGATCAGCATGTCGGCCGGCTCGGTGTCGGTGATCGAAGCATCGGTGAAGTGCATCCGCCGGATCAGCGTGTGAGCATCGTCGACGCCGTTGTGCACCTTATAGCCGAACACCGTCTTTTTGCCCTTGCGTCCCCAACGCGCATCGGGGTCGGCCGATGGCCGCGCCGACGTCTCCTCACCCTTCTTCGGCTTCGCCGGCGGGCGGGCGGCGGCCTGCATGAACGATGCATCAATCAGCGTGCCCTGCTTGAGGATCAGGCCCTTCTGCTCAAACTGCCGGGTGATCTCATCGAACACCCGATCAATCAGCCCGTCGCGCTTCAGCTCTTCGCGGAAGCGCCACAGCGTCGAATGGTCCGGCGTGCGGTCCGACAGGCTGAAGCCGGCAAAGCGGCGGAACGACAGCCGGTCGCGCAGTTGCATCTCAAGGGCGGGGTCGCTGAGATTGTTCCACACGCCCAAAAACAGACAGCGCAGCAATGTCTCGGCTGGATAGCTGGTGTTGCCCTTGCCCGGCCCGCTGCGCTGACCAAGAAGTGCCCGGATCGGCATCCAGTCGATGACCGTCGCGATCTGGTCGAGCTGCGTCGTATCCGACAGCGCCAGCGCATCCGCCAGGCTCAGTTGACCAACAACACGATCGACCATCCGAATCATCTCCCTCTCTTCCTTACCCCCGGAATCATCAATCCGATTCTGTGCAAAGGCCTCCTTGTGGGAGAAGGTGGCCTCGCGAAGCGAGGTCGGATGAGGGGTGTTCCAGCTTGGCACCGACGCACTCCGTCCAGCACCCCTCTTCCGTCTCGGCGCTACGCGCCGATCCACCTTCTCCCACAAGGGGAGAAGGAAAGATCACGCATCGATCCACGCAATGAGTGCTTGACCTCAAGTTAACTTGAGCTTGTAGCATTGGCCTGCACGGATCGAAGGAGCATCGGCAATGCTGACGAATATGGATTTCCACGGCCTTCGCGTAGCGGTCACGGGTGGCACGTCCGGTCTCGGGCTGGCGCTTGTGCGGCAGCTCGCCGCGCAGGGTGCGAGCGTCGCCTTCGTCGCACGCACTGCCGCGGACGTCGAGCGCATCGCTGACGAGACGGGCGCACACGGCATTGTCGGCGACCTCGGCAAGAAGCACGACATCTACCCGATCGCGTTGCAGGTCACCGCCAGCCTCGGCGGGCTCGATGTCCTGATCAACAATGCATCGAGCCTCGGGCCGGTGCCTCTTGTGCTGCTTGCCGACACCGAGTGCGAGGATCTGGAAAAGGCGCTTGCGGTCAATCTCGTCGGCGCGTTTCGGCTGACCAGAGCGCTGTTCGGTGCGCTTGCCACGTCGGCGCGCGAGAGCCGTGGCGCGCTGGTGATCAACATCTCCAGCGACGCGGCGGTGAACGCCTATCCTGGCTGGGGCGCGTATGGTGCGAGCAAGGCCGCTCTTGCCCATCTGATGGCGATCTGGGACGAGGAGGCGAAAGACGATGGCATAAGGTTCCTCGCGCTCGACCCTGGCGATATGGACACCCCGCTGCACGCGCTGGCGCTTCCTGACGCCGATCCGGCCACCTTGAAGCACCCCGATCTGGCGGCTGCCGAGATCATCGATAAGCTGCTTGACGCGTTGCCGGCTGGCGCAGCACCCCGCGCCGTGGCACGTGGATGATTGCCGCCGACCATCCGGATCGGCGCTCCGCCAGGCTGTTGGTCGTCATGGCGGACGGCGCGATGACCGACCTGCCGCGCGCTGACCTCGCGAAGCTGTTCGAGCCCGACGACCTGGTCGTCGCCAATGACGCCGCGACCTTGCCTGCCAGCCTGCGCGGCACGCATGTCCCCAGCAGTGAAGCGATCGAGATCCGCCTGGCGGGCTGGCTGTCACTTGCCGATCCAACGCGTTTCGTGGCGATTGCCTTCGGCGCGGGCGATCACCGCACGCGCACCGAAGATCGGCTGCCTCCGCGTCCGCTGTCACCGGGCAATCGCCTCCGGCTCGGCCCGCTTGAAGCCGTTGTGGAGCGCCTTCTCGACCATCCTCGCCTTCTCGAGCTGCGCTTCTTAGGCAACCGCGCAGCTGTGCTTGCAGGACTGGCGCAGCACGGCCGGCCAATCCAATACGCGCATGTTCCCGAGCCGTTGGCACTTTGGGATGTTTGGACGAAGATTGCCGCCCGGCCGGTCGCGTTCGAGGCGCCATCGGCAGGCTTTGCGCTCGACTGGCGCACGCTTCAAAGCTGGCGGCGGCACGACGTCGGCTTCGCCACACTCACGCATGCCACGGGCGTTTCCTCCACCGGGGATCGCGCGCTCGACTCGCGCCTTCCCTTCGATGAGCCATACCGCATCCCCGAGCACACCGCGGTAAAAGTCGCGCGGGCGAAGCTGCGCGGCAGCCGCATCATCGCGGTCGGCACGAGCGTCGTGCGCGCGCTTGAGGCGGCCGCTAATCCCGATGGCAGCGTGCGTGCAAAAAATGGCATTGCGACGGGCCGCGTCGCGCGGGAGACGCCGCTTCGCGTCGTCGATGCGATTCTGACCGGCGTCCACCAGCCGGGCGAAAGCCATTTCGAGCTCCTGCGCGCCTTTGCCGACGATGCCCTGCTCGCCAAGGCCTCCGCAGCCTTCGCCGCGCACCGATACCGGACGCATGAATTCGGCGATTCCATGCTGCTCAATCGGCAACTGCTGGATCGATCGCACGAACCGAACCGTGCGCGAGACGCAGCCTCTACTCTATAGACTCTATAGGCGTTCCGAGATCTTGGTTTCCCAGGGCTTCCGGAAACAATTTTTGACAGGTAATTGATTTAAAATAACTATTTTGACCTTAGTAGCTACGAATCGGGGTCAGGAGTTCGAATCTCTTCGGGCGCGCCAATCGGCAGTACATTCCAAAATCGTGTCGCGACGTCCAGTTCTGACCCAACCTCGACTTTTGTCTGGACCGTCGGTAGGTCTCGTCAGGGTGGAAACCGGAGTACGGCCAGAGAACTGTCCTTCCAGAAGCGACGCGGGATCAAGGGACGTCGCCTGGCCGGACGTGACGCGCAGGAGAGGGCATCTTTGCAACCGCGACGATCACTCCGGCACGCCGGAGACGCCCAGCGCCTCGACGTAACTCTCGGCGAACACCTTGTCCCTCCACGGGTTGATCTGCCTCTGCAGGGTGAGCGTGTAGGTCGGGAACGCCTCCATCAGCCGCCGCGCCGCCTCCTGCGCCTCGTCCAGCCGGTTGAGTTTGACCAGCGCCATGATCACCACCCGGTGCGAGGAGCCGTAGTTCGGCATCTCGTGCAGCGCGCGTTCTCCCCATGCCAGCGCTTCTTCGTAGCGCTCGAGCATCAGGTAGCTCATCCCGATGCCGGAGAGCGCGATGCCCTTCTCGGGGTCGACCGGGCTCAGCCGCATTGCCCTGTGAAAGTGCTCGATCGCGACGAGCGGGCGGCTGGAATGTGTGTTCACCCAGCCGCTGCCCGTATGGCCTTGCGCCGAATTGGGGTTGAGTAGCAGGGATCGTTCGATCGTGCCCAGCGCCATCTCGTAGTCCTTCGCGCTGTAGGCGATAACCTGCGCGGCGAAGCGTAGGCTCGTGGGGTCGTCGCGCGCTTCAGCCAATACCTCGCGCGCCATGCGCGCGGCGACTCGGATATCGTCGGGCTCGTGCCAGCACTGGCTCACGGATAGGCTGCGGATATAGGCGCCGAGTGCCTTCGCCAAGTTGAAGCTGGGGTCGATGCTGAGCGCCTCGTTGGTGAGCCGGCGCACGTCGGCAAAGCCTTCGCGCGTCATGCTGTAGAAGCGCGGCAGCGCGCGAAGGTAGAGGTCGTAGGCGCTGATGTAGTCGGTCGGCTTCATGCGCGCCTGCTTGATCTCCTGCAGCCGGATGCTCGGCTCGACGGCGCCGACGACGCTCTCGGTCACCTTGTCCTGCAGGTCGAAGATGTCGCTCACGTCGCCCTCGAAGCGGTCGGCCCAGACATGGTGTCCGCTGATCGCGTCCACCAACTGCCCACTGATGCGCACCCGCGATCCTGCTCTGCGGATGCTGCCTTCGAGCACGTAGCGGACGCCCAGCTCGCGTCCGACCTGGCGCAGGTCCACCGCCCGGCCCTTGTAGGTGAAGGACGAATTGCGGGCGATCACGAAGAAGGAGTTCACCCGGCTCAATCCCGTGATGATGTCCTCCACCAGCCCGTCGGCGAAGTATTCCTGGTCGGGGTCGCCGCTCATGTTGGTGAAAGGCAGAACCGCGATCGAGGGTTTCTCGGGCAGGGGAGGCAGTGCAGCCACCGAGGCGCTGGCGTCGGTCTCGACGCGGTAGGCGCGCACAGGCCGCTCGATGTTCTTGAGGCGCAGGTCGCCGAGCGGCGTGAAGCCGCAGTCGAGCTTGCCCTGAAGGTGGTCGTAGGCGGTGCCCGAGACGACCACGGTGCCGGGATCGGCGATGCTTTCGAGGCGGGCGGCGATGTTGACCCCGTCGCCGTAGAGGTCGCCGTCCTCCTCGCAGACCACGTCGCCGAGATTGACGCCGATGCGGAAGCGAATCCGCTCTTCCTCGGGCATCTCCGCCTCGTGTTCTGCCAGGGCCTGCTGGATCGCCATCGCCGAGGTCACCGCGTAAACGACGCTCGCGAACTCGCACAGCATGCCGTCGCCGGTGAGCTTGACGATCCGACCCTGGTGCTCGGAGACCAGCGGTTCGAGGAGGTCCTTGCGGTAGATCTTCAGCCGCTCGAGCGTGCCGCGCTCGTCGCGCTCCGTCAGGCGCGAATAGCCGACCACGTCGCAAGCCAGGATCGCTGCGAGGCGGCGCTGCGTGGTTATTGCACCGCTCAGCCAAGCGCCTGCACGCGGGCCGCCCCGCGTCCATGTCCTGCTAACTTCCGGACGCCCTATATGCATGGTGCCCATCTCTCCCAGTCGTCGCCGATACAGAACGGAGAACGCAGCTGACCTTGCCTTCACGAGACTTCGCTATCCCGCTTGCGAGACGTGGAGCGTTCCAGTCGCCGCGCTAACAGCCAACCGACGACACGCCCACGCAGCCTCTGGGACGCTGACCAACTCTCCCAGAAGGCCGGAAATATTTCCTGCTCTGTGTAACCGGTTGACGCCACCGTGGCGGGTGCTTTGTCACCGCGATGTAACAGCGAGATGCCCTACGAACGCCCGCATCACACGAGACGTTCGCGCTTAGAGGTGCTGAGGTCGGCAAGTGGCGCAAAGCCGATCCTCCGCTCCGAGAAGTGATCTTAGAAATCAATGGGCGCAGCAATGACATAGCGGTGCCCAGTTTCATCCTCTCCGACGCGCCATTTGCAGCCGATAGTCGGGGACCGCAAACGGCAGCACATTTTTTTGTTTCTGGCAGATCAGCGGCGATCGGCGGATGGGAAAGCGCCAGCACATTTCCATGGCTGTCATAATCCTGTTCCGCCGTCGCAACGCCTGGTGATGTCTGATGGATCCACCCTTTGCTCAACTCACCCGCAAAGCGAGCTTGCCGACGTAGTGGGTGGCAAGCGCTCGGTGCGCATCGACAACCCTGTCGAACGGGAATGTACGGGCGACATGGACGTCGAACGGGCCAGAGTCGATCAGGCGGTTAAGCTTGTCGGTCGCGGCCTGGCTTCGGGCGCCGTTGTAGCGAATGAGCTCCACGCCGGGCCGGACATTTGGATCGGGCATCGCGCCGTGCGGGCAGGCGACCCGACCGCCGTCGCGCACTGACGTCAGCGCGCGGTTGGCCGCCTCACCGCTTACTGTGACAAGGGCAGCGCCGAGGCCGCCGGCGGCGAATTCACGAGCGGCCGCGACCACGTCGTCCTTGCGCCCGTTGACGATGGCGTCGGCGCCCAGCCGCTGCGATAGCGCCACGCCGTCATCGCCCGAAGCCACCGCCAATACGCGGGCGCCCAATCGTTTTGGATGGCCATGTGCCCGATACCGCCGCTGGCGCCGAAGATCATCATTGTATCGCCCTGCTTTAGGCCGATCTCTTCCAGGCCGCTGAGCGCGGTCAACGCATCCCAGCCCATGACGCCGGCTTGCTCGATCGTGAGCTTGGCGGGGATGAGCGACACGTTGTCCGCATCCGTCACTGCGTAGGTGGCATAGGTTCCACCCTTGGGAAGCGGCATGGATGCAGCGTACACCCGGTCGCCTTCCTTGAAGCGGCTAACCTGGCTGCCAACGGCGACGACTGCGCCCGCGCAGTCCCAGCCGAGCACATAGGGGAATGTCGACGGCATTCCGAAAGCCCCGTCGTAGAGACCCTCACGCTCGAGCGCGTCCCACGAGGCCACGCCCGCCACTTCGACGCGGATTAGGACATCGCTCGGCCCGACCTCGGGCACTGGCACGGCTCGCACAGTAACCAACTCGGCTCCACCGAACCGGTCGATGGCGGCGGCCTGCATTGTATCCGGTTTTGCATTCCTCATGCTTTTTCTCCTAAAAATACTGTTGGTCATGAAACGGCCACCGCTTCCAGCGGTCGTCAATCGAGCCTCGCCGACGTGATTTGTTGTTTCGCGCCGGCGAAGCAGGAGTTCGCTTTTCGGAGGCGTCCCATGATTGGTTGATGATGAAGGCTTGGATCGCCTTCCTGTCCCTTTTGCTGTCCTGTCCCGGACGGTCGTGCGATATTCCGCTACAAGCAGCGCGCGGGCGAGCGCCTATCCCATACGTCCAGTGTCCAGGCACCGATTGCAGGCATCATTCCGACATCCCATATTTTGATTGGCGCAACGCTCGGCTCGCTTGTCGTTCCGAGGAAGAGCTATGATTTGGGAAGCGCGGCACCAATACGCACGCAGGCGTAAGTGGTTACCTGCCGGTAAGGAGGGCAAGGTGAACAAACCCACCGAGAATGGTTTTGCAACCGCGATAAAGATGGTCTCCGGCAAGTGGAAGCTGGACATCATCTGCGAACTCGGCGCGACATCACGCAGGTTCGGCCGGCTGCGGCAGTCAATTCCGGCGATCAGCGAAAAGATGCTGACGCAGCAGCTGCGAGAACTCGAGGCAGACGGGCTTGTGAACCGAAAAGTCCATCCCGGTTCTCCGGCGAAAGTCGTCTATTCGTTGACGGAAAACGGATCGACGCTCTGTGCTGGGGCAGAGGGCTTATGCCGCTGGGGTGAACAGTTCCATTGCTCGGGTCAGCCGGAATGATCGCCGCGATGAAGCGACTGCGGTTCGCACTTTCACGTCGCTGACGATATACCCGACGAGACTTTCCAACGGTCGATGACGAGGATATCGTCGACGAACTGTCGAACCAGCGCCTTGTTGGCCGTCCTCCAGTTTGACAGTGGGGTGCCGGATGCGCGGGGTTTTGCTGTTCATTCTGTTGGTGCTTGCACCGATTGCATCGCATGCCGCCGCCATCCACGACGCCGCGAAAACGGGCGATGTCGCGGCGATTGCGGCAGCGCTCGACGCAGGCGCCGATGTCGATGAGAGTGATGGGCAAGCCACACCACTCTATCTTGCCGTCAGGGGCGGGCATTTTGCGGCGGCAAAACTGCTCATCGAACGCGGTGCCGACGTCAACGCCGCCCCGACGCCGGGTTTGGGTCCTGCCCTCATGCCGGCTCTGGCAAAACGCCGGATCGATTTGATCAATCTGTTGCTGGAGAGGGGCGCAAATCCAAATTCGCAGCGCAACCGCGAAAACGCCCTTCACATCGCCGCCAGATCCGGTTGCCTCGATTGCGTGAAGGCACTGGTCGAGGCCGGCGCGGATGTGAATGCGAAGACAAAGGACGGCAAGACACCGCTCCATCTGGCGAAATTCAAGGGGCAACGCGAAGTGGCTGATTATCTCATCGCGCACGGCGTCATCTTGCCAACGCCAGCCCCGATCGCGAAGAAGTTGGTTGCCGCCGACGTGGAGAAAGGCCGAGCCTCCTTCTCCCGCCTCTGTGCCTACTGCCATAATGCCGTGCCGGACGAAGGGGCCAATCAGGGACCGACTTTGTGGAACGTCGTCGGTCGCGACAAAGCATCTGTGGCCAAGAGGCGTTACTCCGACGCCTTGCTGGCATGGCAGGGTGTCTGGACATACGAGGACCTGAACAAATTTCTGCTTGAGCCCATGCTCACGACGCCGGGCGTTTACATGGAAGTGCCGGGTGCTCCGGACGAGACTGAAAGAACAAACATAATTGCCTACTTGCGCACACTCAGTGACAAACCAATCCCGCTACCCTGAGCCCTCGCGCCCAGGAGTGGCACGGCCGGGTTGTGCCGAAGCCGATGAGCGCTCGAATTCTGCATGGAGGTCACTTCGCTTCCCCTTGACCAACGACCGGTTGGTCCGATCTTGGCGGGGCGGCGAGGGCAGTTTATGGGGCGCAAGTCGGACCGCTCCGAGCGGTGATCTCGGAAAGGCGCAGCAACAATGTACGAGACCCCAGTTTCATCCTGTCCGGCGCGCCAAGCCACACTTTGGGCTAGACTGCAGTGCACGCTCCGCATGCCCAGCCGTTGAGTTCACCTCGACTTGGCTTTGCGTTGCGCTATCTAGCCAAAAATGGAGGCCGCCATGCGTATGAAGTTCCTACTGATGACATCAGCGACGATGATGGCGACAGTCGTTGCCCACGCGGGCAGCCAGTCCTCGAACACCAGCTCGAATAGCTCGTCGAACAACGGCGTTGTGCGTGAGCGGATTGTCGAGACCTATTGTGAAGACGACTATTGCGAGACCTACGTCAAGCGCAGGGTTTACCAGGAGGACCGATCCTCCCGTCGTTACCAGGACTATGATCGTCGCCGCTATCGCGACCGCTACACGGATGATGACGACGAGGACTAAGGAAGAAGCCGGGCCGCTGACGCATGCCAAGGCCCGATCTTGGCATCGGATCGGCGGCCCAGCTTCTCCCACCGTTCCGAGATGCTTTTGGCGCACCAGGGGCGAGGATGACGGTTATCGGCATCGCGACCTTGCGGCGACGAGGATCATCGTCGCCAGAAGGGCTTGGCGATCTCTGCCTCGACCTGCCGTCTCGTCAGACCGATGTCGTCGATCAAATGGGGATTGTCCTTCGCCATTTGCTCAAGTTCCCAGCGAAAGCGTTTCCGCTCGTCCCACGCCGCGATAATGCTTCTCAGGGTCGCCAGGCTGTGTTGCCGACGCAACATTCCCGCCGGCTCCACCGGCGTTCCCCCTGCCTGATGCGGGGCCGATGCAAGAGTATCGTTCATAGCAACCTCCATCGGTTTGAAGGTCCGGGGACCCTCGACCTGAAAGAGGGTGAATTCTGCAGGATACGAACAGCGTCGTAATTAAGCTCTGCCAAATAGTTCTCAAAACTTCCAAACGGGCTATAGATACGCCGCATGCAGGGATCGCGCTTCGCCTTTGGTCCGTTCGTGCTTGATCCCGGTGCGGGAACGCTGCTTCGCAACGATGTCCCCGTTGCCGTTGGCTACCGCGGGCTAAAGCTGCTTGCGGCGCTCGTTGGACGACCCGGTGAAATCTTGAGCAAAGCCGAGTTGATGGATGCGGCGTGGCCGGGCACAGCGGTCGAGGAAGGCAACCTCACCGTACAGATCGCGCTGCTGCGAAAGCTGCTTGGCCCGGCTGCAGATGGCGGTAATGGGCGCGGCGACTGGATCGCCACGGTTCCGCGCGTCGGCTACCGCTTCACGGGGCCCGTCGAACAGCTCGGCGCGAAGCGAAAACCTTTGCCGCTGCCCGGCAAGCCATCGATAGCGGTGCTGCCCTTTGTCAATGTCAGCAACGATCCCGAGCAGGAATCCTTCGCGGATGGCTTGACCGAAGACCTGATCACCGACCTGTCCAGGATCTCCGGGCTGTTCGTCATCGCACGCAACTCGGCCTTCGCCTACAAGGGAAAGGCGATGGACGTGCGCGATATCGCACAGGATCTCGGCGTGCGCTACCTGCTGGAGGGGAGCGCACGGCGCGCTGCGGGGCGCGTGCGCATCAACGCCCAGCTGGTCGACGCAGTGAGCGGCGACCATCTATGGGCGGAGCGCTTCGATCGCAGCCTGGAAGACATTTTTGCCGTTCAGGACGAGGTCACCGGCAAGATCGTCGAGGCGTTGCTCGGCAGGCTGCGCGCACCGCCGCCGCGCAACCGGCCCAAAAGTCTCGAGGCCTACGATCTCTGCGTGCGGGCGCGCAAGCTGATGGATGACACGCCGCAGACGGCGCGCGAAGCGCATCTGATGCTCACCCGCGCGGTTTCGCTCGATCCGGAATATGCCGAGGCCTATCGCTGGCTTGCCATGAACCACTGGATGGGATGGGTGCATTCCGGCGGACCAACCGAAACGTCCCGTAGCGTTGCGTTGGAACTGGCGCGCAAAGCCGTGGCGATCGATCCGAACGATGCCGGCTGCCGCTGGGTTCTGGCTTACCTGCTTGCCTATGAGCGCAGCTTCGCCGAGGCGGATGCGGAATTCGCCAGGGCGATCGAGCTCGATCCGAACGAGGCCGATGCCTGGGCGGCATTGTCCGACATCGCGGTCCTGGCCGGACGGGTCAAGGAAGGCCTTGAGCACATTCGCAAGGCGTTCCGGTTGAACCCGTTTCCGGCAAGTTGGTACTATCTGACGCTTGGCCAGGCGCAATATGCGGCCGGCCAATACGAAGCGGCTGTCGAAACACTGCGCAGGGACGAGACTTATCGTACAAGCTCGCGCCGCTTCCTGGCGGCAAGCCTTGCCCAACTGGGCCAGGTCGACGAGGCGCGCGCAGAGGCCGAACTGTTCCTCGTCGGCAACCCGCATTTCACCACCCGCCATTGGGCGACGACGGAGCCGTTCCGCGATGCTGCGACGCTCGAGCATTTCGTCGACGGCTTCCGCAAGGCCGGTCTTCCGGAGTGACGTGCCGGCGTGACCTCCCAAAACGCTTTCGCACCGTTCGTGCGACTATTCCTCAAAGCGACTCGTGGCGTCACGATCGCGCTCGTACCGCCTCGTGAGCGGAAACGGCGGCAACCAGGACTCGCGACGGACTATCCAGCTTTCGTAGGTTGGCGTCAGTTGGTCAGGGGCATCCAGGGATCCCAGGTTCACTTCGATTTCGTCTGCGGTGCGTCCGAAAATCGTCGAGCCGCAGCGGGGGCAGAAAAACCGCCCGGCGTAGTCGCGCGTCTCACCTTCGATCGTCACCGCATCCTGGGGGAACACCGCCGAAGCGTTAAAAAGGGCGCCATGGTGCTTGCGGCAGTCGAGACAATGACAGATGCCGACCCGGTATGGGAGCCCCGACGCCACAATCCGGACGCTGCCGCACAGGCAACCGCCAGTGAATCGGTCCATGCTGCGTCTCCTCCAAAATCAAGCGGTCGCAATGGCTACAACGAACGGCACCGTCATTGCAATTGCCCCGTGCGGGGCCGTCTGCGGGACGCATCGACTTCCGCAGTGGGCGATAGCTGGCTCGCTTGCCACAGCCGCATGCCATCTGGAAAGTTCGGACGAAGCGGCCCTTTCGCTCTTGACAATTACACTTGTCAACGCGCATTGACAGGACAGATTGTCAACGTGAGGGCTGCATGCTCGATATCGAAGTCATAGATCGGCCGAGCGCGGCCGCCGCCGCGTTGGAGCCCGTTCGGAGTCAACTCCTCTCAGAACTGCGCGAGCCGGCCTCGGCCGCTACCCTCGCCACACGCCTCGGCCTCAAGCGGCAGAAGATCAATTACCACCTGCATGCTCTGGAGGAGCACGGGCTCGTCCAGGTTGCAGACACGCGCAAGTGGGGTGGCCTGACGGAGCGGCTCATGGTGGCGAGCGCCACAAGCTATGTCGTCTCGACGACCGCGCTGGGTCCGGTCGGCGCCGATCCGAACCGCACCCCGGACCGCCTGTCGGCAAGCTATCTCATTGCGCTCGGCGCTCGGCTGGTGCGGGAGATCGGAGCTCTCCAGCGCGCCGCCACCGATGCCGGCAAGCGCTTGGCGACCTTGGCGATCGACACCGAAATCCGCTTCCGCTCCGCCGCCGACCGCGCCTCGTTCACGCGCGAATTGACTGAGGCCATCACCACGCTGGCGGCACGCTATCACGACGAAACCGCGCCGCAGGGACGGTCGCATCGCCTTGTCGTGACGGCGCACCCCTCACCAGCCAAACCGCAAGGAAAGGAGGTTCAGTAAAAAAGATGCTGCCGGCGATCGCTCGGTCGATGCAGCAAGCATCGCAAACGGGAGGAGCCAAAATGACGAACCTGGCTTGGAAAGCACTTCCCAACTCCCGCGGAGTAGCGCTGCAGGAGAAACGCAATTGTCAGTTTCATCCACGCTGGCGGCGCCGACGAAGCTTTCCGAGTTATGATTGCCGACTTCGTGCGGGCAAGCCGCTGGGGTGCTTCTGCGCAGTCTGCTCCGCAAGCAGATCGAAGAGCCATGCCACGCCCGCATCCATCATCGCGACCTTGGGAGCGACGGCGTTGAGCCGGAAGCCGGGCAACGGCAACGGGGCATCGAGGCTCAGCACGCCGAAACGCGCCGCATGCATGGCAACGAACCGCCGCGGCAGGGCCGAGATGAGGTCGGTCTCGGCGATGACGGCAAGCGCGAACATGAAGTTCGGAACCGTCAACGCAACCCGTCGCGCCCGGCCTTGCTTGGCCAGTTGTTCATCCACGAAGCCGTAAGGATCGCCGCTGTCCGAGACGACCAGATGCTGCATGCTGCAGTATCGCTCCAGGCTCGGATCACGCGCGAACGGATGTCCAGGGCGCATGGCAATTACAAAGTCTTCTTCGTAGATGCAGCGCTTTTCGAAGCGAGGCGGGATGTCATCGGACGGAATGATCGCGATGTCGATGGCGTGCGCCTCGAGATCGACAATCGCGCTCCGCCAGACGCGGGCTGGCGAGGGCAAGATCTGACGCACGCCGACGTCGATGCGTGGCGCAATCCGGCTGAGTTCGGCGAGGAGCGGGCGCAGGATCACGGCTGAGACACCGTCCGGTGCGCCGATTGCGAACCGGCGCATGGCCGTGGCGGGATCGAAGGGCGCGGCAGTCGCCATCACGCTGCGCACGCGCGCCAGAACGTCGGCGATCGGCGCGGCGAGTTCCGTTGCACGCGCCGTCGGCACCACGCCCTTGGGCGTTCTCAGGAACAGCGGATCGTTGAGGAGCCGGCGCAGCCGGCCGAGTCCGTGACTGACTGCCGATGGCGTCAGGTTAAGCCGGTCCGCCGCCCGGCCCACGTGGCCCTCTCCGAGCACGGCCTCGAAGAGGACGAGGAGATTGAGATCGGTGCGCGAAAGATCAATTTCATTCAGCATATTCCTGAAATCATATCATTGGCTTCATCAAGATCAACATGCAGTTTTACCAGCTGAGCGGTGCATCGCTCGCCCGAACGGAGCCTGGCGGTGATGTTGCCGCGCTCTGAACCTTCCAAGGTTCAGCGTCGCCGCCGCCGTCCTTGCCGGTCGTCAAGATGATTGCCGCCAACTGATGATCGGCTACACGGCAACGAGGCGATGCGAGAGACGGTCTGGTTGGCGCATGACCCCTGAATCGAAATCGATTTCGCAAAGGATCATGCGCCAGATCAAAGTGCAGCTACCCAAAGGATGACAGCGTCCATCGTTGTGTCACAAGGCCTGTTGCGCCGGCGGCTCTTTCGCCACTGCGGCTTCCTCTTGGCTGAGGGCGCCCGGCCGGAGCTTGAACAGGATCAGCAGCGGCCCGGCGACGAAGATGGAGGAATAGGTCCCGGCGAGGATGCCGAAGATCATTGCGACCGTGAAGGACTGGATCACCTCGCCGCCCCAGATCGAAAGCGCCGCCAGCGCAAACAGCGTGGTCACGCCGGTCAGGACCGTTCGCGCCAGCGTCTGGTTCATCGACAGGTCGAGCAGCTCGGCAATCGGCATCCTTTTATAGCGGCGCAGATTCTCGCGGACCCGGTCATAGACGACAACCGTATCGTTGATGGAATAGCCGACAATAGTCAGGATCGCGGCAATCGAGGTCAAATTGAACTCTATGCCGGCGACGACGTAGAAGCCGACCATCAGGATCACGTCGTGGAACGTCGAAATGATGGCGCCGAGCCCGAACTGCCACTCGAACCTGATCCAGATGTAGACGAGCATCGCCAGCAGCGAGGCGAACACGCCCATTGTGCCGTTGAACGCGAGTTCGGACGACACTGTCGGACCGACGACCTCGATGCGGCGGAACTCGTAGTCGGTTTCGATCGCGCTTCTTACCTTCTCGACGGCGGACTGTTCGGCAACGTCGCCGCCCCCCTGGGTGCCGATGCGGATCAGCACATCCCGGGCCGAGCCGAACTCCTGCACCTGCACCTCACCCAGATCGAGACCCGTCAGTCGCTCACGGATGTCGCCGATGTCGGCCTGCTGGCCCTTTGCCTGCACCTCGATGCTCGAACCACCGCGGAAGTCGATGCCGTAGTTCATGCCGACAGTGAAGAACAGCACCGCCGAAGCGATCGACAACAGCACGGACAGCGTGAAGGCGTATTTTCTGAATGCCATGAACGGCACCCGCGTGTCGTCGGGCACCAGGCGCATGACACCGGCGGGCATGGTTTTCGGCCGCTGCCGGCGAAGCCAGAACGCGACCAGCCAACGCGTCAGCGTGAACGCCGTGAACACGGTGGTGACGATACCGATGGCGAGGGTGACAGCAAACCCCTTGATCGGCCCCGAGCCGAGGAAGAACAGGATGACGGCGGCAATCAGCGTCGTCACATTGGCGTCGACGACAGTCGCCAGCGCCTGTTTGAACCCGGAATCCATCGACTGCACGATCGAGCGCCCTTGGCGGTTCTCTTCGCGGACGCGCTCGAAGATGATGACGTTGGAATCGACCGCCATGCCCATCGTCAGCACGATGCCGGCGATGCCAGGCAGCGTCAGCGTCGCCCCGAGCACGGACAGGACGGCGATGATCAGTGCGACGTTCGCCAGCAGCGCGATATTCGCGATCAGCCCCAGTCGCCCATAGGCGAACAGCATGAAGCCGACGACGAGGACCCCGGCGATGATTGCCGCGAACTGGCCCGCCTCGATGGAATCGCTGCCGAGGCTCGGACCGACGGTGCGCTCCTCGACGATGGTGAGGTCGGCAGGCAGTGCACCGGCGCGCAGCAGGACCGCAAGATCGTTCGCGCTCTCCACCGTGAAACTGCCGGATATCTGCCCGGTGCCGCCCAGGATCGGTTCGCGGATCTGCGGCGCGGAGATCACCTCGTTGTCGAGGATGATCGCGAACAGGCGCCCGACATTGGCCTGGGTAGCCTGACCGAAGCGGGTGGCGCCGCGGCTGTCGAAGCGAAACGAGACCACCGGCTCGTTGGTGCGCTGGTCGAAGGTTGCCTGCGCATCGACAAGGTTTTCGCCGGAAACGATGATCCGGTTCTCGATCAGATGCGGAACCCGCGGCTCTTCCGTCGAATACATCACCGTCGAGCCCGCCGGCGGGCGGCCGGAGATCGCCTCCTCGACCGGGATCGACTGGTCGACCATCTGGAAGGTCAGCTTGGCCGTCTGTCCGAGGATATCCTTCAGCCGCTGCGGATCCTGCAGGCCCGGCACCTGGACCATGATGCGGTCCGATCCCTGGCGCTGGATGATCGGCTCGGTCGTGCCGAGTTCGTTGACGCGCCGGCTCACCACCTCGATCGATTGCGTCAGCGCCGCGGCGATCCGGTAATCGATCCCGGCTTCGGTCAGCGTGAAGCGCAGCAGGCCCGGTTCCGGCTCGGTCATCTCCATCTCGGTCACCGAGCCGCTCATGAACATGCCCGTCGAGATCGGCTGCGCCAGTCTTTCGAGCGCGGTCTTCGCAGCTTCGATCTGGCCTTGGTCGCGAATGCGGACCTGGATGGAATTGGCGGTGCCGGCAAGCCCGGTATAGCCGATCTGGGCATCGCGCAGCGATGTGCGGACCTCGTCGCGTGCCGATTCGAGGCGTTCGTTGGCAAGGTCCTGCCTATCGATCTGGAGCAGGATGTGCGAGCCACCCTGCAGGTCGAGGCCCAGCGTCAGCTGCTGCTTTGGCAGCCAATTCGGCAGCGATGCCAGAGTGGGGGCGGGAACCAGATTGGGAGCTGCGTAAAGAATACCGGCCAGGACCGTCAGCCAGATGAGAATGGTCTTCCAGCGCGAAAAATGCAGCATGTTCTTGTCCGTTCAGCCCATATCGGGCGCAAACCGCCTCCGACAAGAGCTTTGGCGTTCCGATCGGCGAGCAACTCGACGAACGGAACGCGATGTGAAAGTTTTGGAGTCCAGGGCCGCAGTCGCGCGGCCAGGTTCACGCCGTGAGAAGCGGAGGCGCGCGCGCATCAAAGGCGCGGATCGGCGACAGCTTTGGCTGGTCTTCAGACCCTGCACCAAACAGTGCGGCTGACGCGGATTCGGGCGGCAGCCGCAAATCCGCGATAATGCAAAACGGTTTGCCATCTCTCGCAATGACAGGTGTCTTGACACGGGAAGTCTCAGCACCGACGTGGCGCGCAATACTGCGGGCAAGGACAGTCGGGTGTGTGACTGGCTCGGTCGCGCCGATTTGGCCTTCGGCAAGGTCGTGCGCAACCTGGTCGGCTGTTGCCGCAGGAATGATCCAGATCAGAAAGAGCAGCCAAGCCAGCAGCCGCAGACCGGCACCCAGGCTGAGCAGGACGCCGGGCCCGGCCCGTCCTCGGCCGCCTCGTCTCATCCCATCGCTACGGCTTTCATACACTGCGACCAATACGCTTTCGCTTTCGTTGCCTCGGTAAGCGGCGAGCCGCTTTCCTGGTCTCACTATAGCACTTGCGTTGCGAATTGAAGCGCAGCTTTCACGTACTCAAAGGGTAAGTCAGTTGGCCGATCGGTTGGCAGCCTACCGCTTCTCGATTAACCGGACATAGTCTTGCAGGATACCGCTCCAGCTACGATCGGATTCGAAGATCTCACGCACCGCTTCACCGGCCGCGCCCATGTTCTCAAGCTGACGATGCTCGAGCTCGACGCGAGTCGCGTTCTCGCCGGCCTCGGAGAACTTGACCTCGACTTCGGTCAGCAGCGACGGATCATATTGCCAGTCGGCGCGAATCCGCCATGCCAGGACGATGCGGTTTGGCGGTTCCCAGGCCAGCACTTCGCCCCAGTCGCATTCCGTCCCATCCTCGCCACCGATATCAGCATGTATTCCAAGGCGATGGCGGCAAGCGGCGTCGCTATTGCGAGATTATCGATCGGCTGGTGGCGCACGGGCTGGCACGCGCTGGTCGATCAGCTTGACCGTGCCAACGGCCCAAAAAAGCCGATGATACGCGTTATTCGCTTATGACCAGGGTCGAGGAAGGCTATGTCCAAACCCTCAGGGAAGGACGATCGATCAGGCATCACAAACTTCCACGCAAAGCGTGCGATCCCATGATGAACATCCACGTCACTTGTCCGTAGGATGCGGGCACCGGGACGCTTGGCCAGAACTCTTGCGATGTGCGCGAGCAGTTCTTCCGCGCCAGTCGTATGGACTGTAGGGTCTGTGTATGTCGCGCCATCGCTCCAGATCGGTAACAGCAATGCCCGCCGCTGCTCGGCGTTCTGATCGGACCAAGCAGCACAATACGAATCGATGAGAAGCGTCAAAGGCATTCTATTCCCCCAAGTAGGTCACTGGTCTGACCGGCCCATGCTCGGACAACACAGCCCGAACCCGCTGGCTGACGGCAAAGCGTGGTCGGCCTCAATAAGGCCGGAGACCAAATCCGCTCAGCCAGTCAGAAGGGATCCGCCTCGCACTCCAGATCGGAGAGATCTCTTATCCGGACTTCCCAGAAATTGCGACAACGCTGCGAAATCATCATGTAAGTGGCCAGCTGCAATCGCCCGTTGGAAGATCGCGTCGTAACCGTCGGCCACAGAGCGGTCGATCTTGCGCGCCTCCATCAGCTCCAAAAGATGCTGGAATGCGCCGTAATGCGGGGAGATCGACGAGAGCGTCTCATCGTCGCTGGCAAAACGGCCAGCATCCGTTCGCTTGATCAGGTCGGCGACAAGCCCGTCAACAACAGGCGCTGTTGCGGTCCACTGCCGAGCCAACTCGCCGAGGTCGATCTCTTCGGCCTGGCTCACGGCGATCGCGTGCAGCGTGCCGAACAGCGCGCCCCACATGAGAGCAAGCAGCGCGCTATCAAGTGCGTTCGCACGTCCCGGCTCTTCCCCGATATGCTGGACATTGCCGCCCAAGGCACGAAACATCTCCTCGTTCGCGTCGAAAGCCTGCCTTGGCCCCGAGATCAGTATCGTCCCGGCATCTGTGCCGATGAAATCCGGCGTGGCCATGATTGCGCCATCGAGATAGCTGGCTCCGTGCTCGGCAAACCATTCAGCGGCTTCACGTGCGCCATGCGGCGTTCCCGAAGTGAGTTCCACGACCAGCTTGCCGCGAATAGCTGAAGCAACAGCATCGTCGTGCAGAACTGCAGCGGTTGCCTGGTAGTCGCTTACGTTCACAATGACAATTTCAGCCGCATTGACAGCTTCCAGGACGGACCCCGCGACAGTGGCGCCGAGCGTGGCCAGCGGTTCGGCCTTCTGTTTCGTCCTGTTCCAGACCGTCGTCCGATATCCCGACCGGAGCAGGGCGCGGGCGAGCGCCGATCCCATACGACCCGTCCCGACAACGCTGATTGAAAGCTTCATTGCAACACTCCATACCAATAGACGCCAATAGGCGAGCGGCGCCATGGTTTTGCCGTCAAGGGCAGAGGTATGTCGGAGTGAATGGGGCGCACAATACGCACCTGGAGGTAAGTGGTTACCCAACGGTAAGGAGAGCATCATGAATGAGCCGACGGGCAATTGCGGCTTCGCAACGGCGATCAAGGCGATCGAAGGGAAGTGGAAAGTGGATATTCTTTGTGAGCTTGGAACGGCGTCTCGCAGGTTCGGCCGATTGAGGCAATCCATTCCGGCGATCAGTGAAAAGATGCTGACGCAGCAATTACGCGAACTGGAGGCTGACGGGCTTGTGAACCGAGAAGTCTATCCGGGATCGCCGACCAAGGTCGTCTATTCGTTGACAGAAAGCGGAGCGGCGCTCAATGCTGGAGCAGAGGCGTTATGCCGTTGGGGTGAGCAATTCCCTCCCGCACCAATGCTTAAGGATGCCGTTCGCCATGCGAGTTGGAAGTTGGCTCATGGCGCTTCGCCCTCGGCCGGAAACAGCGACAGCCAATACCGGGCGATATCGTTGCGGCGCATGAAGACGGCGAAACTGTATGTCAATCCGCAGAACTCTGGACACAAGGATGCCGATCCACCACGCCAGGCGACAATTTCGGGGCCACCGCCCTTTGCGGGGCGCTTGTCTGGCTTGGAGCGGCATCAGTACGGCGTTTGCATTGACGGAAGTCTGGAGGTGCTCAGCTGGCTGTCAGTCCGTGTGTGCGCCCAGGCGCCACGGCACTGACCGATTCCCGCTCGACCAGCGGGCATTCAAGCTTGGTAATGGGGTAGCGGCCGCGGCCGGGCGGTGCAGGGACTTCCAATTGCTCGATCGCCCATTGCCCCATCGCCATATGCGGCAGGATCGACGTCGTCAAAGGTGGGAACAGATGCCGGGCGATTTCCTCGTCGTCATAGCCGATCACGGAAATATCCCCAGGGATGTGCAGGCCGGCTTCCTTCAGCGCTTCGTAGCAGCCGATCGCGGTTCGGTCGTTCTGGCAGAAGATTGCGGTTGGGCGGTCCTTGAGCGCCAGAAGCTTGACGGTCGCGGCGTAGCCGGCGCTCGCTGACCAGTCGCCCTCGACCACCAGCTCCGCATCGAACGGGATGTCGGCCGTCGCCAGCGCCCGGCGGTAGCCCTTCAGCCGATCCTGCGCCGCCTGCATCCACGGCTCGCCGGTGATGGTGGCGATGCGGCGGTGGCCATGGCTGATCAGGTGGCGGGTGGAACTCTGCCCGCCGGCGATTTCGCTCGGCACCACGGCGGGGAAGGCGTAGTCGGCGGTATAGCAATTGAGCAGGATGACCGGGATATCGAGGTCGTAGAGATAGTCGGGCGCGGCGATCTCGCGCGTGAAGATGGTCATGTAGATCAGCGCCGAAATGCCTCGCTTGGTCAGTGCCGCAATCGCGCGCGGCTCCATGACGGAATCACCCAAAGTCTGAGCGACCAGCACGACGTTCCCGGCATTCCACGAGGCTTGGCGCGCTCCTTCTATGGCGACGACTGCCTCGGGACTGGTCGCCAGTTGATCGACTGCGAAGCCGATCACCCCGTCCAGCCCTTCGAACGAGGCGATAGGGCTGCGAAGAGCAGAGAAGGCTGGTGGCGCATAGCCGAGACCCCGCGCGGCCTCAATCACCCGATCGCGGGTCTGCTGCGAGAGCCTTATGCCCGGCGTGTTGTTGAGGACGAACGAAACCGTTGCCTGCGAGCAGCCGGCGGCCCTGGCGATATCGGTCATGGTGACGCGACTCTTGGGATTCTTGGCCGATGGCTTTCGGCGCCGGGAGGCTTCGAGGGCAGGATCGCGCAGATCCGTTGGTTCGCTCATGGCATTGTATTCCATATTCCCGGCTTGGCTAACCAGCGGTCGTCCTGGGACATCATTAAAGACGGCAGGACGGCCGACGGCGCTTCGCATTTATAAAACAGGCACTCGATTAATCATTATTATCATCCTGGCAGCCGAATGGCTAGCAGCGCGGAGACAGCGATACGCGGTTCTGGAAGATCGATTGCTGGGAACGTGATCCAATTTCAAGGCTCCCTTTCTCACCACACGGCAGGCAGCCATTCGCCAGCGACAACCAGGTTTTCCAACCAGAGACTAATACTATTTACTAATAGCAGTAAGCGTTCTATTCTCAATTCGTCATGCCCGGGCCATGACGGGAAGCAGGCGTGTGGCGCGGCATCCGGGCTCTTGGGCCGGCAAAGCAACGCCACGCAATTACTGAAATGTCAGACAAATCCGACTATACGAACTGCCAATGAGTCTCTAAAGTCCAAAATCGCGGCTGGGATGGCGCCGTTCTTTCGCTGCCAGCACCCTTGAGGAGGAGGGCGTCCAAGCCGCATTCGACAAAGTTCAGATCAGCGAAAATGACTGAATCAAATGGGAGGTTGAACATGAAATCTGCGATACGAAATGTGTCCGTCGCCGCAGCGGCCCTGGCTCTCGGTCTGTCCTTCACGGCGATCGCCGGTGCCCAGGACAAACCGACGCTGGCCTTCGTCGTCAACGGCGCTTCCGATTTCTGGAAGGCGGCCGAAGCCGGCGTCAAGAAGGCCCAGGCCGAATTGCCCAACTACAATCTCGAGCTCAAATATCCGGAACAGTCGTCGGTCGCCATCCAGCAGCGGCTGATGGATGATCTGGTGACGGCCGGCGTCAAGGCGATCATGGTTTCGGCCGTCGATCCCAAGACCTCGACCGACGGGCTCAACAAGATCGCCTCGGAGACGGCGCTGTTCACCACCGACAGCGACGCGCCGCAGACCAAGCGTATCGCCTATATCGGCTCGTCCAACATCGATGCCGGCAAGCAGGCGGCCGAGATCGCCAAGAAGGCGATGCCCGACGGCGGCAAATGCCTCGGCTTCGTCGGCCTGCTCGGCGCCGACAATGCCAAGGAGCGCATCGAAGGCATGAAGGAAGGGCTCGCCGGCACCAAGATCGAGCTGATCGACGTGCGTGGCGACGACATCGACCAGGCCCGCGCCAAGAAGAACGTCGAGGACGCGCTGGTCGCCAGCCCAGACGTCACCTGCATGGTCGGCTTCTATTCCTACAACACCCCGCGCATCTATGAAGCGCTGCGCGACGCCGGCAAGCTCGGCCAGATCACGGTCGTCGGCTTCGACGACGATCCGATCACGCTCGGCGGCGTCAAGGAAGGCACCGTTGCCGCCACCGTCGTGCAGCAGCCCTTCGAGTGGGCCTACCAGGGCATGAAGCTGATGGCGGCCTATCTCGAGGGCGACAAGTCGGGCATTCCGGAGAACGGCCTGATCATCATCCCGACCAAGATCATCGGCAAGGACGACGTCGACGCCTATGCCGCCAATCTGAAAGCGATGTCCGGAAACTGAGCGTCGTCGGCGCTGGCCCCTCATCCACCTTCTCCGCGTGCAGAACGGGGAGAAGAGCAGTGGTTGCAACGCTGGCGATCCCTCTCCCCGTTCTTTACGGGGAGAGGTTAGGGGTGAGGGGCAGCGCGACGCTGGCGTGACTGGCTCCGCTTGTTATTGACGGGCCTGATCAGGCTCGTCAATCTGCGGAGAGGCCGGCCCGCCAACTGCTGTCAGGCATGATGAACTATTCCGACGCATCCATCGGCGCATCCACGATTGCCCCGTTCCTCAGTCTCGAGGGCGTGCGCAAGACCTATCCCGGCGTGGTCGCGCTGGACGGGTTTTCGCTGGAGGTCAGGCCTGGCGAGGTTATCGGCCTCGTCGGCGAAAACGGCGCCGGCAAGTCGACGCTGATGAAGATCCTCGGCGGCGTGACCACACCCGACACCGGCACGATCACCGTCGACGGCGTCGCCCATGACCGGCTGACGGTCGAGGCCAGTATCGGTTCCGGCATCGCCTTCGTCCACCAGGAACTCAACCTGTTCGAAAACCTCGACGTTGCCGCCAACATCTTTTTCGGCCGCGAGCCGTTGCGCGCCGGTCCGCTCAGGCTTGTCGACCGCACCAGGCTGCGCATGCTGGCGGCGCCGCTGCTCAAACGTGTGGGCGCCAATTTCTCGGCCGACACCCCGGTATCGGCGCTGTCGCTTGCCCAGCAGCAGATGGTCGAAATCGCCAAGGCGCTGTCGATCGAGGCGCGGCTGGTCATCCTCGACGAGCCGACGTCGAGCCTGCCCCTTGCCGAAACCGACAAGCTGCTCGATGTCATCAAGGCGTTGAAGGCCGACGGCATCAGCGTCATCTTCATCTCGCATCGCCTTCACGAGGTCGAGCGGGTTGCCGATCGCGTCGTCGTGCTGAGGGACGGCATGCTTGCCGGCACGCTGCCGAAGAACGCCGTCAACCACGACCAGATGGTCAAGCTGATGATCGGCCGCATGCTGAAGGAGCGGGAGAAGGCCGCAGAATCAGGCCGCCCACCCGGCGCCGTCGCGCTGTCGGCCAAGGCCGTTCGCACCAGCGCCTATCCAGACCGACCGGTCGATCTCGGCGTCAGGCGTGGCGAAATCCTTGGCCTGGCGGGTCTTGTCGGCTCCGGCCGCACGGAACTGGCGCGCGTGCTTTTCGGCATCGAGAAGAGCCTTGGCGGCGCGCTCCAGCTTGATGGAAAAGATCTGGTTCTTGGTTCGGCGGCCGACGCTGTGGCCAACGGGATCTTCCTCGTCCCCGAGGATCGCAAGCTGACCGGCATCCTGCTCGACCTGTCGATTGCCCAGAATATTTCGCTCCCCAATCTGCCGGCCCATGCCCGGCGATCCCTGGTCTCTGCCCGCGCCGAAGCCGTCACCGCCGAGAAGCAGAAACGCAATCTCGGCATCAAGGCGCCCTCGGTGGCGACGCGCACCGGCACGCTGTCCGGCGGCAACCAGCAAAAGGTCGTGCTGGCCAAGTGGCTGGCCATGAGCCCCAAGGTGATGATCCTCGACGAGCCGACGCGCGGCATCGACATAGGCGCCAAGGCGGAGATCTACGGGCTGATGCGGGCGCTGGCCGATGCCGGCGTCGCCGTGCTGATGATATCGAGCGACATGGAGGAGGTGATCGGCGTCTCCGACCGCATCGCCGTCATGCATGAGGGCCAGATCTCAGGCATTCTCGACAAGGAACAGTTCAGCCAGGAAAACGTGCTGCTGCTGGCCGTCGGCAAGCAGCCGAAATAGCTTTTGTTTGGCGCAGGTTCCGGTCGCAAAACCGCGCAACACTTTTGCGGAACCTGCTTAGGCAGGCATTGGGGAGAAGACGATGAGCAAGAAAGATCTTGGCCTGCTGATCCTGATCCTTGTGGTCGGAGCGGTGGTGGCGATCATCAACCCACGCTTCCTGCTGCCGATCAACCTCGCCAACACCTCGAACCTGATCGGGCTGTTCGGCATCCTGGCGATCGGCCAGGCCTTCGTCATCATCACCGGCGGCATCGAATTGTCGGTCGGCTCGGTGGTAGCGCTGCTCGGCGTCCTGTTCGTCGATTTCATTGCCACGCGCGGCATGGCATGGCCGGTGGCACTGCCGCTGATCCTGGTGCTTGGCGGCATCATCGGGCTGGCACATGGCTGGCTGATCACGCGGCTCAAATTGCAGCCTTTCGTGGTGACGCTGTGCGGCCTGTTGATCTATCGCGGCGTGGCGCGGTTCTACACAGCCGACGGCACGGCGGGCTTTGCCTTCGGACAGAACTTTCCGGAGCTCGAATTCTTGACCGCGGGGCGATCCTATGGCGTGCCGAACAGCTTCATCGCGCTGATCGTCATCGCCATCGTGATGTGGGTGGTGCTGCACCGTTCGGTGTTCGGCCGCTACCTCTACGCCATCGGCAAGAACGAGGAGGCGGCGAAATATTCGGGCATCCGCACCGGCCGCGTCGTCATGGCGGCCTATGTCATCTGCGGCGTTCTGACGGCGCTGTCGGCGATCTATTTCGCCATGTACACGCGCTCGATCTCGCCGGCGAGCCACGGCCAGTTCTACGAACTCTATGCCATTGCCGCCGCAGTGCTCGGCGGCTTCTCGCTGCGTGGCGGCGAAGGCTCGCTGATTGGCGTGATCTTAGGCACGGTTCTGCTGCAGGAACTGCAAAACCTCGTCAACCTGCTCGGCATCCCTTCCTCACTCAATTTCGCGGTGATGGGCGGCGTGATCTTGATCGGCGTGCTGGTCGACCAGCAATGGGGCGTCTACCGGGATCGGCGGCGGATGCTGGAGGCAACCCGCAAGGGCGCGGCCGGTGCCGCCGCGGAGTAGTCGCCCTGCCTCTTCCTTCTCCCCTTGTGGGAGAAGGTGGCCGAGCGAAGCTCGGTCGGATGAGGGGTGTTCCAGAGAACACCAACGTCTCACTCCGTCCAACACCCCTCTTCCGTCTCGGCGCTGCGCGCCGATCCACCTTCCCCCACAGAGGTGTTTGGACCGGAGACATCGCGAACAGGTGTGCGAAGACATCGCGAACAGTTTTGCGCATTGCGCGCGAGGGGTTCGGGATGCCATTCAAGGA
>NZ_FNEE01000016.1 GCF_900099905.1 Mesorhizobium muleiense
AAACGTCATTACCCTCGTCCGCAACGCGCCGATGGGAAGTCGGCCGCTTTCAACGCCATGCCGCTGCTTCCGGTCACGCAGCAGGCAACGAGAGCATCTCCTGCATCTTGGCTTTATCGTTGGCGTGTCCGCTTCAGGATCTGTTGAAGCCAGCCCAAACGACCGACATTGGGGCGCGAAGCGGCCATTCGCTACATGCAAGACATAGGTCGCCTCGGGGTCAAAACGGTATTCCGTTTCGGGTACCACGCGTCAGGTTTTGTCCACTAGGAAGACATCCCAATCGAATCCGCCGGTTTCATCGGGTCAACCGCGGCAAAGACGGCGCTCGCCTCGCTGACGATGGAGACGTGATCCTTGGCTGCTTGCCCTGCGGCGGCGCCGTCACCGCGCATGATTGCGGTAACGATGACGTCATGCTCCTGCCAGGATTTGGCCAGGCGGCCCGGCAGCATGAATTGCGCGCGCCGGAACGGCGCCAGCCGGCTGCGTGTCATGACGGTCAGTTCATAGATGTGCTTGCTGTGCGCGCCGCGATAGAGCCGCGTGTGGAACTCGGTGTTGAAATATTCGTAGTCCTCCTCCGCACCCAATTGCACGAGGCGCGCCGATGCCTGGTGCTCGGATTCGAGCGCGCGGCGTTCGCCGGCGGTCATGCGCTCGGCCGAGAACCGCGCGCAGATCGCTTCAAGCTCGGCCATGCTCTCGAACATCGAGGCAAGATGCTCTTGCGTCACCACGGCGACGGTGGCGCCGCGGTTGGGCCGCCTTTCGACCAACCCCATGGCGCTCAGCCGGCCAAGCGCCTCCCTGACGGGGGTGCGCGACACATCGAAACGGGCAGCCAGCGAGGCCTCGTCGAGCTTTTCGCCGGGGCGCAGGAAGCCGGTGACGATCCGGTCACCGATCGCCCTCACCATCTGATCGACGGTCGTGCCCGACCTGATCAAGCTGCGCTTCCCCGACAATTCTCCTCCGTCCAGTCTTTTTCGTTTCGACTCGGGCGCGCCCTCTATGCCTTTATTTTAATCTTGTTGTCAAACTGTCTAATTGAAAGGCAAAAAGTGTATGCAATTGCCTTTCGCTTGAGCACGGCTAATCAGCCCGCCAACTGATTTAATTGGATAAAATCCAGCTTTTGAACTGGCACAGCGATTGCATGCACTTTTACGAGAAGGGGATTAATCGACCCGGAAAGGGTCCAACAGGGAGCATTCACATGACCGAGAGATTCATGCTTAGCCGCCGCGATCTGCTCAAGACCTCCGCCGCCGGAGCGGCGCTCGGCCTGGCCTCGGCGTCATTCCCGATCAGCAGGGCGTTCGCCGCTGCCGTCACTGTCGGCTTCATCTATGTCGGACCGAAGGACGACTACGGCTATAATCAGGCGCATGCCGAGGGTGCCGCCACATTGAAGGCCATCGAGGGCATCTCCGTGGTCGAGGAGGAGAACGTCCCCGAAACGGTCGATGTCCAGAAGTCGATGGAATCGATGATCAACCTCGACGGCGCCTCGCTGATCTTCCCGACCTCGTTCGGCTATTTCGATCCGCACATGCTGGCCATGTGCGCGAAATTCCCCGACGTGCAGTTCCGCCATTGCGGCGGCATGTGGAACAAGGACAAGCATCCGATGAATGCCGGTTCCTATTTCGGCTATATCGGCATGGGCCAGTATCTCAACGGCGTCGCCGCCGGCCACGCCACCAAGAGCAAGAAGATCGGCTTCGTCGCGGCAAAGCCCATTCCGCAGGTCCTGCTCAACATCAACTCCTTCCTGCTCGGCGCACGCTCGGTCGACCCGGCAATCACCTGCCAGGTGATCTTCACCGGCGAATGGTCGCTGGCGGTCAAGGAGGCGGAGGCCACCAATGCACTGGTCGATCAGGGTGCCGACGTCATCACCTGCCATGTCGACAGCCCGAAAGTGGTGGTCGAAACGGCGGCGGGGCGCGGCGCCTTCATCTGCGGCTACCATGCCAATCAGAGCCCGCTGGCGCCCGAAGAATACCTGACCGGCGCGGAATGGAACTGGGCGAAGGTCTACAAGATGTTCGTCGACGACCTCGTGGCCGGCAAGCCGCTGCCCAATTTCACGCGCGGCGGACTGGCCGACGGCTTCGTCAAGATGAGCCCGCTCGGCCCCGCCGTCAGCGAGGCGGCGCGCGCGCAGTTCGACGGCACGCTCGCCGAAATGATGAAGGGCGGCTTTTCCGTGATCAAGGGGCCGTTGAAGAACAACAAGGGCGACGTCGTCGCAACCGAGGGCCAAACCTTCGTCGAAGCCGCGATCGAACTGGAAAGCATGGACTATCTCGTCGAGGGTGTCGTCGGCTCGACCGCTTGAGCATGGATCGGAGACGGGATCCATGTCGGAGACGGGGGCCATGGCAGACACCGTGAGCAGCGCGAGCGTGCCAGTGATGCTCGGCGCCAAAAGCTATCCGACGGCGCTCGAATGGATCGCCCGGCGGGCGGAAGCCCTCGTCATCCCGCTCGCGGCCCTGATTGTCGGCATGGCCCTGTTCAGCCTGTTCATCGCGCTGGTCGGCAAATCGCCGGCGCAGCTCTATGAAACGATGTGGCGCGGCGGCTTCGGCTCGTGGTTCTCGGTCCAGAACTCGCTGTCGCGGGCCGCACCCTTGCTGCTTGCGGCGCTCTGCGTGGCGCTGCCGGCCCGGCTCGGCCTTGTCGTCATCGGCGGCGAAGGCGCGATCGTGCTGGGCGGCGTTGCCGCGGCTGCAATGGGCGTGGCCGCCAGCGGCGCCCCCGCCTTTTTCGTTATTCTTGTCATGGGCGTGGCGGGCCTGGCCGCCGGCGGCATCTGGATCGGTGCCGTCGGCGCGCTACGCCACTACCGTGCCGTCAACGAAACCATATCGAGCCTTTTGATGGCCTATATCGCCATCGCCCTGATGAACCATCTGGTGGAAGGACCGCTGCGCGATCCCGCCTCGCTCAACAAACCGTCGACCGAGCCGTTGGCTGAGGCCTACCGCATCGGCAACATTCCCGGCATGGACGTGCATTGGGGCCTGGTCGTCGGCATCATCGCCTGCATTCTGTCCTGGCTGCTGATCGAAAAGACCCGCTGGGGGTTCGCCGCCCGCATCGCTGGCGGCAATGTCAGGGCAGCCCAGGTGCAGGGACTTGCCGTTGGACCGCTGATTGTCGGTTTCACCGCGCTGGCCGGCGGCTTTGCCGGCCTTGCCGGCATGCTGGAAGTCGCCGCCGTGCAAGGCAGCGCCAACGCCTCGCTCGCCGCCGGCTATGGGTATACCGGTATCCTGGTCGCCTTCCTCGCCCGCCACAATCCGCTCGCCATCATCCCGGTCGCCTTCCTGCTTGGCGGCATGGACGCCTCCGGCGGGCTGATCCAGCGCCGCATGGACCTGCCCGACGCCACCGTGCTGGTGCTGCAGGGCATGCTCTTCGTCGTCATCCTGTTCAGCGAAACCTTCTACGGCCGCTTCAAGGCCTTCAATCCCGACCTCTGGCAGAGGGGCGATCTCTTGAAAAGGCCCGATCTCCTGAAGGGAACTGCCTGATGGACGCAACCGAGATCGGCCTCTGGGGCGTTCCGCTCGCCATGCTCGGCGGCGCCATCCGGGTGTCGACGCCCTTCATCTTCGTGTCGCTGGGCGAAGCCATCACCGAGCGTTCGGGGCGCATCAATCTCGGTCTCGAAGGCACACTGGTGTTCGGCGCGATGACCGCCTATGCCGTCGCGGTGATAACCGGCTCACCATGGCTCGGCCTGCTGGCCGCCGCCGCGGCCGGTCTTTGTTTCGGCCTGTTCCACGGCTGGATCTGCAGATTCCGTGGCGTTAACGACATCGCCATCGGCATTGCGCTGATGCTGTTCGGCTCGGGTCTCGCCTTCTTCTTCGGCAAACCGTTCATCCAGCCCCCGGCGCCCGACCTGCCGGCCATCCCGTTTGGCGGCTGGTCCGACGTTCCGCAGGTGCAGGCGGCGCTCAACATCAATGTGCTGTTCCTGATCGGCGCAGCACTTGCCGTGTTCCTGTGGTGGGCTTTCCGCAACACCCGCGCCGGCCTGATCCTGCGCGTGGTCGGCGACAGTTCCGACGCCGCGCGCGCCATGGGCCTCAACCCGAATACGGTGCGCCTCATCGCCACCGGCATCGGCGGCGCGCTGGCCGGAATCGGCGGCGCTTATCTGTCGCTCTATTATCCCGGCAGCTGGACCGAAGGCATTTCGTCGGGCCAGGGGCTGATGGCAGTGGCGCTGGTCATCTTCGCGCGCTGGAACCCGCTCGGCTGCTTTGCCGCCGCGCTGCTGTTCGGCGGGGCCGGCGCGCTGGGGCCGGCGCTGCAATCGGTCGGCGTCACGCAAGGCTACTATCTGTTCTACGCCGCACCCTACATTCTCACCCTCGTCATCATGATCGCCACCTCGTCGCCGAGCCGTTCGCTGGCCGGCGCGCCGGGCGAACTGTCGATCACCAAATGACGTTTCCAGACTGGAGTTTTTCTCAATGAACGCCAGAGCCGAGGTCACGCAGCGCTACATCGATGCCGATCCCTATCCATGGCCCTACAATGGCGAGCTTCGGCCCGACAACACGGCGCTGATCATCATCGACATGCAGACCGATTTCTGTGGGCCGGGCGGCTATGTCGATCATATGGGCTACGATCTCTCGCTGGTGCGGGCGCCGATCGAACCGATCAGATCGGTGCTGTCTGCCATGCGGGCGAAGGGCTACACCATCATTCATACGCGAGAGGGCCACCGGCCCGATCTCGCCGACCTGCCGGCCAACAAGCGCTGGCGCTCGCGCCGCATCAATGCCGGCATCGGCGACCCGGACCCTGCGGGCGCATCCTGGTGCGCGGCGAGCCGGGCTGGGACATCATCCCCGACCTCTATCCGGCCGAAGGCGAGCCGATCATCGACAAGCCGGGAAAGGGCTCGTTCTGCGCCACCGACCTGGAACTGATCCTCAACCAGCGCGGCATCGAAAACATCGTGCTGACCGGCATCACCACCGACGTCTGCGTGCACACGACGATGCGAGAAGCCAACGACCGTGGCTTCGAATGTGTGATGCTGGAGGATTGCTGCGGGGCGACCGACTACGGCAACCATCTCGCCGCGATCAAGATGATCAAGATGCAAGGCGGCGTGTTCGGCGCGGTGTCGAACTCGGTGTCCTTCGTTGCGCAGTTGCCATGAGGGTGTCGTGATGCGTGAAAGCGGCAAGAAGGCCGTCGGCGTCGAGACGATCGGCATGAGCATGCGTTTCGGCGCCTTCACCGCGCTGGACGACGTCTCCATCAAGGTGCCGGCGGGATCGTTTCATGCGCTGCTTGGCGAAAACGGCGCGGGCAAGTCGACGCTGGTCAAATGCATCATGGGCTTTTATCACCCGACCGCCGGCGAAATTCTGGTCGACGGCCGCGAGGTCGGCATCGCCAGTCCGAAGGACGCCTCGGCGCTCGGCCTCGGCATGGTCTACCAGCATTTTACCCTCGTCCCGTCGCTGACAGGTGCGGAAAACCTGGTCATTTCCCGCGAAAAGGTGCCGGGGATTATCGACTGGCGCAAGGAACGCGCCGCACTTGCCCAGTTCATGGAGCGGATGCCATTCAAGCTGCCGCTCGACGTCAAGGTGGCCGAACTCGCCGCCGGCGAGAAACAGAAGCTCGAAATCATCAAGCAGCTCTATCTCGGCCGCAGTTTTCTGGTGCTGGACGAGCCGACGTCGGTGCTAACCCCCGGCGAGGCGCAGGAAGTGCTGGGCCTAGTGCGCGGCATGACTAAGGCGGGCGACCTCACCGTGCTGATGATCTCGCACAAGTTCCACGAGGTGACGGCGTTTGCCGACGACATCACTGTGTTGCGCAAGGGCAGACTGACAGGAACGGGGAAAGTATCGGAACAGTCTCACAAGCAGATGGCGGCGATGATGATCGGTGACCAGCCGATCGCCGCGCTCGACAGCCGCGCTCCAGTGCCGGTCGGCGCCAGGCAAATCCTGACGGTGAAGGCGCTGAAGGCGCCCGACCGCACCGGCCTGAAAACCATCAATATCGGCGAGCTCGATGTGAAGTCCGGCGAGATCGTCGGTGTCGCCGGCATTTCCGGCAACGGCCAGAAGGAGTTTCTAGAAGTCCTTGCCGGACAGCGTACGCGTGATGCCGGCGACGTTCTGGTGAAGGGATCGCCCTACGGCGCCAGCCGCGCCGAAGCCCGCACGCTCAATGTGCGCTTCATCCCGGAGGAACCGTTGCGCAATGCCTGCGCGCCGAGGATGACGGTGGCGGAAAACATGGCATTCCGGACCTTCGACCTGAACGAGGCCGGCAAGCCGATAAGCTGGATCCGGATGAGCGCCATCAGGGACTATGCGACGCGGCTGGTCGAGCAGTTCAAGGTCAAGACAGCCTCGCTCGCCTCGCCGATTTCGTCGCTCTCCGGAGGCAATGTGCAGCGTGCGGTGCTCGCCCGCGAACTGACCGGCGAGGTCGATCTTCTCATCGTGTCGAACCCCTGCTTCGGCCTCGACTTCTCCGCCGTCGCCGAAATCCGCGCCCGTATCATGCGGGCACGCAACGCTGGTGCCGCGGTGCTGTTGATGTCGGAGGACCTCGACGAACTGCTGGAGCTCTCCGACCGCATCTTCGTCATGTCCGACGGCGCGCTGGTCTATGAGACACCGATCGCACAGGCGAGCGTGCAGACGATCGGCGAGCACATGGCGGGACATCACTGATGGCGGAGATCGACGCGCTGCCGTTTCCGTTTGCCTTCAAGCCTGAGGCGATGGCGCTGGTCGTCATCGACATGCAGCGCGATTTCGCCGAGCCGGGCGGCTTTGGCGCCAGCCTCGGCAACGACGTCGGCCGGGTGGCGGCGATCGTGCCAACGGTGAAGAGACTGATCCAGGGATTTCGCGCCGCCGGCCTGCCGGTGATCCACACGATGGAGTGCCACAGGTCAGACCTTTCGGACCTGCCGCCGGCCAAGCGCAATCGCGGCAATCCTTCGATCCGAATCGGCGATGTCGGTCCGATGGGCCGCGTGCTGGTCGTCGGCGAGCCGGGAACGGCGATCCTCGACGAGGTAGCCCCGCTGCCTGGCGAAATCGTCATCGAAAAACCCGGCAAGGGCGCGTTCTACGCTACCAGCTTCGGCGAGGACCTGAAGCGGCTCGGCGTGCAGCAGCTCGTCTTCGCCGGAGTTACGACGGAAGTCTGCGTGCAGACGACGATGCGCGAGGCCAACGACCGCGGCTACGAATGCCTGCTGGCGGAGGATGCGACGGAGAGCTATTTTCCGGAGTTCAAGGCGGCCTCACTGGCCATGATCAGGGCGCAGGGCGCGATCGTCGGCTGGACGGCGATGACGGACCAGGTGCTCAAGGGAATTGCCGATGCCTAACATTGCATACCCGGCTCTCATCCATGGGGTCTGGCGTGATCTGGCATTCGAGCATTTTCGCGACGGCATCACGGTGCATTGGCTGCTCAAGGGCGGACCGGCCGAACCCTCCGTCGCGATCCTGAACTATCGGCCCGGCGCCGGCGTGCCGCGCCATCGCCACGTCGGGCTGGAAACCATCGTCGTGCTGGAAGGCACCCAGAGCGACGAGACTGGCGACTATCTTCCGGGAAGCGTGATCCTGAACCCGGTCGGGACCGAGCATTCGGTATGGACGAAAGACGGCTGCGTCGTGCTGATCCAGTGGAATCTGCCGGTGATCATTCTGGACGAGGCCAAATGAGCGACATCCGTCTTGGTATCGGCAGCCTGCACGCGGCCTATGCCTCCGGCATGTCGGCCGCTGCCATTATTGAAACCGTGTTTCAGCGCATAGCGAAAGCGGACGATCCCGGCATCTTCATCCATCTGGCGAGCAAGGCGGACCTGTTCGCCGAAGCCGACGCACTCGGCGGGTTCGATCCCGTGGCAAAGCCGCTCTGGGGCGTGCCGTTCGCGGTCAAGGACAACATCGATGTTGCCGGCATGCCGACCACCGCCGGCTGCGCCGAATATGCCTACTTGCCGGCGAAAGACGCCACCGTCGTCGCGCGTCTGAGGGCGGCCGGGGCGCTGGTCGTCGGAAAAACCAATCTCGACCAATTCGCCACCGGCCTCGTCGGCGTGCGCACACCTTATCCGGTCCCCCGAAACGCGATCGATCCGAAACTGGTGCCGGGCGGTTCCTCGTGCGGCTCGGCCGTGGCGACGGCGCACGGCATTGTTTCTTTCGCGCTCGGCACCGATACCGCAGGATCCGGCCGCATTCCCGCCGGCCTCAACAACATCGTCGGGCTGAAGCCGACCGTCGGCGCGCTGTCGGCCACCGGCGTGGTGCCGGCCTGCCGCACGCTCGACTGCGTCTCCGTCTTCGCGCTCACCGTCGATGACGCCTACAGCGTCTTCAGGGCGGCGGCGGCCAAAGATGACGTCGATCCTTATTCGCGCGCTATCGCGGCGCCGCCGCTTGGTCCGCGTCCACCCGTGTTGACCGTCGGGGTTCCCGCAAAAGCGGACCGGAAATTTTTTGGCGACGCGGCCATGCAGGCGGGATTCGAAACGGCGCTGCGGACGCTGGAACAGCTCGGCTGCCGACTGATCGAAATTCCCTTCGGCGATTTCTACGCTACCGCCAACCTGCTCTACGAAGGCGCCTGGGTAGCGGAGCGCTATGCGGCGATTGCGGATTTCATGGACGTGAACGAGACAGCCATGCACCCGGTGACGCGCACAATCATCGGCGGCGCACGAAAACTTTCCGCGGCGGATGCTTTCAAAGGCCTCTATGCGCTGCAGGCCCACAAGGCCAGGCTCGCGCCTGTCATCGCCTCGGTCGACCTTTTCTGCGTGCCGACGGCGCCGACGCACTATTCGCTGGAAACTGTTTTGGCCGATCCGATCGTCACCAACAGCCGGCTCGGCACCTACACCAACTTCGTCAATCTGCTCGACATGTGCGGCATCGCCGTGCCGACCGGCAAGCGCGACGACGATCTGCCGATGAGCGTTACCTTGCTTGCCGCTGCCGGCAAGGATGCACTGACGGCGACGCTGGCCAGCGAGTTGCATGCGGCGAGCGGTCTCGGCCTTGGCGCGACAGGCTGGGCGATGCCTGCCTTCGCCGCCAAAAGCTTCGACCCTACTGACGACCTGATCGAGCTCGTGGTTGTCGGCGCGCATTTGTCGGGAATGCCACTCAACGGCCAACTCTGTGCGTTGGGCGGGCGATTGAGCAGAGCCGCCAGGACGGTTGCCTCCTACCAGCTTTATGCGCTCGCGGGCCAGTCGGTGCCGAAGCCGGGGCTCGTGCGTGTTGCCGATGGCAACGGGACGTCGATCGATGTCGAGGTTTGGCGGCTTTCACCAGACGCGTTCGGACGCTTCGTGGCCGCGATCCCGCCGCCGCTCGGCATCGGCACGATCGAGCTCGATGACGGGACATCGGCCAAGGGCTTCCTGGTCGAAACCGCCGGGTTGTCACGAGCGATCGACATTTCGGCCTATGGCGGTTGGCGCAGCTTCGTTGCTAGGCCGGCGGAGCGAGTGGAAAGCGTTCCGGCCGATTGAACGACCGGCCGTTCGCGCCGGCAGCTGACCTCAAATCATAGCGGCATGCTCGGCGAGCCAGCACGCCGTAAGCGATCCGTATGTGCGCGTGCTCTAAAATTGCACTGTGATTTGGCAGGCGTCAGCGCGCGCTTGCGACCGCTGGAGACTTCGCGATGCGAGCAGGCCGTGCAGTTGCCCCAACAGATTCCGTCGGAACTTATCAGGCCCGCCGGACGCTGTCGAAGGCCGCGGCGATAGTTCTCAGCCTGTTGCCAAGCGGGGCGTTCGCGGGAGATCAGACTCCCGATTGGCGCCTGAACGCTCGAATCGTTGCCGTCGGGCTGCCCGACGTGGCCGGCGTGCGCGAGGTGGGGCGCTTTCATGTCGGCGGGCCGATACCGGGAAATCCGGAATTTCTTATGGCGACGCGCGAAGGGCGGATGCTCGATCCGCTCAGGGTTCTCGTCGCCGTGGGCAGCAATTTCGGCGCACCAGCCGACTATCCAGCGCTTGAGGTCGGGGCGATCCTGTCCATCGATCCGCGCGCCGGCAAGTCTGGTGGCACCATCATCGTTCCGCAAGAGCTCACCGGCAACGGCGGAGATGCGAGGGTGCAACTCTACACGGCGCAGAGCGAACAGTTTCTCAACCGGCGATACAATGCCGGAGCTCGAACCGCGCGCCTCGCAGCCGCATCCGGACCGCGATACATTTCGATCAACAACGCCTTCGGAAGACCCTGGATCGCCAACGCGCCGAACGGATTGGCTGGCGAGGGCAGCGTCACCGTCGTCGACCCCGACGGTGCGCCGCTCGCCAACGCGCCAAGCCGCGAGGCCGGCGGCGTGTTCGCCGGCCGGCATACCGATCGCGAGCAGGCGCCGAAAGCACAGCCCAGCGGCTGGCTTGGCAAGCTGCTGAATTACCAGGCAAGCGGCCAGCTGACATCGGGCGGAATGCAGACGGGCGCGCTCGGAACGGCGTTTCTCGGTCCCTCGCCCGACGGCAGCGGCTTTGCCGTGTTCGCCGCGGTCACCGCGGATGGCGGCGTGGTTCAAATCCACGTCCAGGATGGTGTCGACGGCTTGGCCGGGCCGGGCACGGTAAGCACCGGCCTGGGCATCGGCGACGATCCCGGCGTCGTCGGCATCGCCTTCAAGTGGAACCCGGACCGCGCTCTCTACATCGCCGATCCGGGCCGTGACCGGCTGGTGCTGCTTGACCTGGAGGACGACCGGCGGCATTTCACCGTCGCCAGGGCCCGCACGATCTTGCTGCCGGAATTCGACCGCCCGGTCGACGTCGCCGCCGCCATTCCCGAAATCGCCAATCCGCAGTTTTCGAGCCATACGACACTCGCCGGCGGGTCCGATCTGTTTGTCGCCAACCGCGGCGACGGTTCACTGCTGCGCGTGAGCCAGGACGGCCGGCTTCTCGCACGCGCGACGATCGAGGTTCCAGGGCTCGGCCCTTTGGGAGCCGATCGCCTTCGCGCGATCGCGACGTCGGCGGACGCACAGCATATCTGGATAACGATTGGCGGCGAGGTTCCGGGATTTCCGGGCCACGAAGGGGCGCTCGTCGAGGTTGGGGCCTTCGACGAGCACGGCGCGGCGGCAGCGACGCAGGAGACGCAGAGCGCTGCCGCCGACGCCAATCTTGCGGCGCGCGGAAAACAGGTGTTCCAGACCGACTACACGCCGCGCATGGGCCTCGGCCCATTGTTCAACGCAACGTCCTGCGTGGCCTGCCACCCCGGTCCCGGCGGCGCAAGCACCGACGAAAGCCATTTTGCGCGCAGGGTAGCCCATATGGATCCGGGGTCCGGACGCACGGTGCCGATCGACCATCCCAACAGTCCGGTCGCCAGGCGCTATACACTCGGCGGGGGCGCCGGCAACGCGACCGTCCCGGCGGCGATGCCGCGCCAGGCCAACGTGATTTCGCTGCGCATGCCGCTCGCTCTCTACGGTATCGCTGGGATTGACGAGATACCCGACAGCGTCATCGAAGCGCAGGCGGTCAGCAAGGGCGCCGGCATCAAGGGCCGCGCCCATCATGTCGTCGATGGCCAGGGCGCGTCGCGGGTCGGCCGATACGGTTGGAAGGCTGACATGGCCACCCTCGAAGACATGGTGGCGAACGCGTTCGCAAACGAACTCGGCGTCACCGGCGCGAGCGTCGGCCGCGAGGCGAGCGCGCAGCCGATCGAAGACAATTCCGCACAGATCGAGGCGGTCGCCTCCTATCTGCGAGCGCTGCGCCCGCCCGATGGGGCAAAGCCATGAGCCTCGCCCTGACGCTCTCCCATGCTCCGGAAAAAATGCGCCCGGTCCTGCCTGGCGTCATCGTTGCTGCGGCACTCGCCCTTGCGGCCGGCTGGATCGCCGGCGGACTGGGCGAGCCGCTGTCGCGCAACCCGGTCCTGGTCGCCATGATCTTCGGGCTGCTGATCGGCAGCAGCTTCGCCTGTCCGGACGCCTTGCGCCCGGGGCTCGACTTCACCAAGCGCTATCTGTTGCGGCTCGCCGTGGTGCTGGTCGGCTTCCGTATCACGACGCGGCTGTTCCTGGATCTGGGGTTCATGCCGCTCGCAGTGGCGGCCATCGAGCTGATCCTGGTGCTGACGCTGCTCTACGCCATCGCGCGCAAGCTGTTCAGGCTCGACGCCGAAATCGCGCTGCTGGTCGCGGTCGGCAGCGCCGTCTGCGGCGCCGCGGCGATCCTCTCGATGGCCGCGCTTATGCGGGCGCGCGACCAGAGCGCCGGCATCGCCATCGCCTTGATCACGCTGAGCGGCACCGTGGCGTTGCTCGCCTATCCGGTCATGTTCCTGGGCGGGTGGCTGCAGCATCTCGACGACCGCCTCTATGGCGTGTTCGTCGGGGCGAGCATTTTCGAGCTGGCGCAGGTCTATGGCGCCTCCTTCGCCATTTCCGACGACGCGCTGAACACCGCAACGCTGGTCAAGCTCAGCAAAGTGCTGATGCTCGTCCCGCTTCTGCTGGCCGCCAGCCTGGTGTTTCGCAGCCGCAACAAGGTGCAAGAGGCCGCGCCGATCCCGTTCCCGTGGTTCATCGTCGCGTTCATCGGCGTGGTGATGCTCAATTCGGAGATCACCCTCAACCCGCAACTGCGCCGCGCCATCCTCGATGTCGACCAGTTCCTGTTCCTGATGGTGATGATCGCGCTCGGCATCACCACCCGGGTCGGACGGCTCGGAGAGGCCGGCGGCGCCTGGCGCCTGATCGGCATCGGTTTCGTCGGGGTGGCTCTGTCGGCGGCCCTGGCCTATGCTGCGCTGATCCCATTCTCGGCGACCTTCCGGGCCGCATCGCCCTCATCGAGCCAAGGCGCGATGCTTGGCAGCCATGGCGGACGGCTTTTCGCCTCGATCGGCTGCGCCAAATGCCATGTGCCGGCGCTGGAGGGCAGCAACGGCGAAGTTGAGCTGTACTCCGACCTTTTGCTGCACGACATGGGGCCGGCGCTCGACGACAAGATCGTCCAGGGCGATGCCATCGGCGCCGAATGGCGGACCGCACCGCTCGTCGGCATCCGCCTGCGCCACCGTTACCTGCACGACGGCCGTGCGACAACACTGCGCGATGCCGTCTTCGCCCATGGCGGCACGGCGCAGATCGTGCGCGACCGCTTCTTCGACCTGGACGAGACAGACCGCCAGGCGCTCCTCGATTTCGTGGCGAAGCTATGATGCGGCTTCGTCACGCCACCACCGTTTTTGATCGGCCGAACCGCCATGTATGAAGCCGTCATCGCAGAGCTGAACCATCTCGACGGACCCGACCTGCTGGCGCCGCTTGTCAGCGACGTGTTTTGCGGAAACATAGCGCTCGTGTCCTCGTTTGGCGCGGAATCCGCGGTGCTGCTGCACATTGCGGCCTCGATCGACCGTTCGCTCCCCGTTATCACGCTCGACACCGGAAAGCTGTTTTCGGAAACGATCGCCTATCGCGCGCAGCTGACGGCTCTGCTCGGCCTCACCGATCTGCGCGTCGTCAGGCCTCAAACGGATGTCTTGCGGGCGCTCGACGTCGCTGGATCGCTGCACCGCCGCGATCCTGACCGGTGCTGCCAGATCCGCAAGGTTCTGCCGCTCGAAAATACGCTGACTGGCTTCAAGGCCTGGATTTCCGGTCGCAAGCGATATCATGGCGGGCTTCGCGCGGATGTTCCGACGCTCGAGGAAACTGACGGACGCCTGAAGGTCGATCCGCTTGCCCGCTTCACCCGCCAACAGATCGAGGCCTATCTCGATCGCTATAATCTTCCCCGGCATCCGCTCCTCGAAAAAGGCTACCTCTCGATCGGCTGCGCGCCGTGCACGGTCGCGTGCGGCAGCGCGGACAATCCGCGCGCGGGCCGCTGGAGCGGACTGTCGAAGATGGAGTGCGGGATTCACCGGTCGCCCATTGCCGCTCGCAATTCGGCCGCGTCTGCTGCCTGATTTCGCGGTCGCGCAGGCATCCAGTCGACGCTTGCAACAGGCCGTTGCCGCTTCATCTCCGAAGCCCCTACGAATTGTCGCACGATTGCGCTACCCTAAGGTCAATCTGGGCGGCGGGACGGTCATCACGGCACGACCCGACGCTCGATGATTGGTCGAGCGGGAGCCCCGATGACCGCCCTGGACGCCATTGACGCCGATGCGAGGCGCCCGCTCTCGGGCACAGGCCGGATCGCCAAGCTGGCGGCGCCGCGCAGCGCCAGGATATTGAGGCGGAACCGCGTTCTCGAAGCGATCGGTCAAAAATCGCGTTCGAGCGTATGCTGGGTGGCCGCGCCGGCCGGCTACGGCAAGACGACGGCGGTCATCGACTACCTCGAAAGCGTCGCGGCACCGCATGTGTGGTTCCGCATCGACGAGGGCGACCAGGATATCGCGCGCTTCTTTCAATATCTGGCGCAGTCACTCGCCTCACCCGCGGTTGGAAACATGCCGGTGTTCGGCGTCGAGTATGCCGAGCAGCCGAAGGAATTCGCCAGGCGCTTCTTCAGAGCCTATTTCGCGCGGTTGAAGCCCGGCACCATTCTGGTCCTCGACGATTTGCAGGACGCCGACACGCCCGAATTCCGGGCGGTGCTTTCGGTGATGTTCCGTGAACTTCCTGACACGGTCCGCTGCATCTGCGTCTCGCGCACGCTGCCCCACAACGAACTGGGCGACCTCGTCCTCAAGGGCCAAGTGGCCGTCGTCGACAGGTGGGCGCTCGAATTCTCAACATCGGAAGCACGCGATTTCGTCAAGCTGCGGTCGACGAACGGCGCCGTTCCAGTCGATGTCGAAGCGGCGCGCGGCTGGGCGATCGGGCTGGTTCTCCTCGCCGATCACGGCTCGGCGGTCGGCCCTGACGACACGACCGGGACAGCACCCGGCGGGCAGAATGCCCTGTCGGACGTTCTCGGCCGCCATTTCTTCCTTTCCCTTCCCGCCGCCGACCAGGACATGCTGCTGAAACTCAATCTGCTGCCCGAAATCAGCGCCGAACTGGCGGACGTGATGATCGGGTCGAGCGAAGCGGGCAAGCTGCTCGACAGGCTCTACAGGCGGCAGTTGCTGGTCACGCGAACGGAAAACAGCCGCGACGTTTTCCACCTGCACGACCTCTTGCGGGACTTCCTCGACCGACGCTTCGCACAGCGTGTGACGGCAGAAGAGCAGAAGTCGCTCAAACAAAGGGCGGCAAAGGTGCTCGCCGACGCCGGCCGATATGACGAAGCCATACACCTCGCCTTGCAGGCAGAGGACTGGGACCAGGCGAGCGGGCTCATGCTGAGCCGGGCGGAGACCGTTTTGGCGCAGGGACATCGAACGACCTTCATCGAATGGGTCGGCCGGTTGCCGGAAGCGTTCATGAACGGCTGGCATTTCTATTGGCTGGGCGTGGCCCACATGCCGAACGACGCCGCGGCAGAGCACTGGCTGTCGAAGGCATGGCATACCTTTGGCGAGGCCGACGATCAGCGCGGGCTTTGTCTTACGGTGTCGCGCGCGGTTCTGGTCAAAACGGACAGTTGGCGCACCTATGAGGGTCTTTCGGCCTGGACCCGCCGGGCGTTCGAAATCATCGAGCGCGGCCTGCCGGAACTGCCTTCCGAGGAAGCGATGCTGGTGCGCATCGGCATGGTGCGGGCGCTAAACTTCGGCGACGACTACTACCGCAACAGCCCGGCCGGGCAAGCGCTGGAAACCGAACTGCTGGAGCGGCTGACCCGGAATCCCGAGCACGACCCAAGCGGCTTACGGCTGCTTGCCAGCGAAACGCTGATCGAGCATTCGGTATCGGTCATGCGGGCCGATCTGTTCACCAAGGCCGTCGACAGCGTTGTCGAGGATTTGAGCGACAAGGAGGTGCTGCCTTGGGTGCTCGGCATGTGGCTGGTCGAGTTTGGCGCCAAGAGCGGCCGTTACTTCCCGTATAAGAGACGGGGTTTTCCCTACCCGTCGGCCGAAGCGGCGTTGCGGGAGGCGATCGCGATTGGCGAGCGCGAGTCGCTCAAGGGTGTGGAGTTCGGTGGCCTGTATCATCTTCAGATGCAGATGAAGTTCCGCAACGACTTTGCCGAGCTAGACCAGGTGGTCGAGCGCCTGGCCGAGATCGCCGACAGCCGTTTCAGCACACAGGTCGCCATCGTCGCCAATTGCTATGCCGCGCTTCATGCCAGGCAAGGCGATTTCGCGGCCGCCTATGAGGATTGCGAGCGCTTCATGGCGGCGAGCGAGGCCGCCAACGAGCCGATGGTCGAGCGCTGGGCGCACTGCATCACGAAGTTCCAGGTGCTTCTCGCCGACAGGAAGCCACGCGAAGCCGCAGCGCTACTCAGCGACCTGCTGCCGCGGCTGGATGGCGGCGCCCGCAAGCGAACCGAAATATGCATTCTCGCAGCGGCCGCGCTGGAGAGCCTGTGCGACCAGGGTCCACGCTACGGCAATCAGCTGAAGGTCTTCATGGAGGCGCTGCGCGACGTCAGCTGGCCAATGGTGCTCCTCAACGTTCCGGAATTGCTCGCCGAACTGCTTGGCGATGCGCTTGAGCGCGGCATCGAGCCCAAGCTTTGCTGGTCGCTTATCCGGGAACGCCGATTGGACGCGCCGCAACGGCGGCCCGCGGCCTGGCCATGGCCGCTCAAGGTCCACGTCCTCGGAGGCTTTCGGCTCGAACTCGATGGAAACCCTCTTAATCTCGGCGCCAAGCCACCGACGAAGGCTCTCGACATCCTGCGGGTACTGGCGATCTCGAAAGAGAACACCTGCTCGCTGGAGACCGTTCAGGACTGGCTGTGGCCCGACCTCGACGGCGACCAGGCGCGGGCGGCATGCGAGCAGGCGCTGCATCGGCTGCGCAAGCTGCTCGGGCGGACCGACCTCATCGTTCAGCGCGAAGGCAAGCTTCGCCTCGCGTCGGACAAGGTCTGGGTCGACCTCGCCGACTGGGATGCACGGCTCAAATCCGTGACGACAGCCAATGGCGAGGCGGCCGGGCTGCGACCGGAAGCGGAAGCGCTCTTCCTCGCATTCCCCGGTCCGCTGTTTCTGCACGAGCGAGCCAGCTTCTGGTCGTTCGCCGCCGCTGAAAAAGTGCGTCGCGATCTGGTCGATCTTGGATTGCGGATCGGCCAGCGGCTGGAGACATCCGGCAACACCCAGGAAGCGCGCTCGATCTATTTGAGGGCGTTGGACCTCTATCCGGATGCCGGCCCCGTCTGCAAGGCGCTGATCAAGGAGCGGCTGTCGCGCGGTGATTTCGAAGGCGCGGTCGACGACTATGCACGCTACGAACGGGCGCTGCGCGCCGCCGGCGAAGCGGAACCCGCTGCGGAAATACGCGCCTTGGTCGAACCCTATCTTGTGCGGCACACGCGCTGAAGACGGTGTCATGCGCTGCCTGGCGAAACACCGGGCTATCGTCGGTCTGGCAGCCCCCTCAATCTCCGAGCAGGGTGTTTGCTAAGGGCTGCCAGGTTCAAAACGAGGCCAGCGATCGCGTCCATCCTCTCGCTGCGCGTCAGCCCGGCCTGGATAGCACGAGGTGATGGAGCCAAGGGAAATGACAGGTCGCGAGGCAGGACAGCGCTGTCATGCATAACAATGACTTAAAGCGCCTCGCATGAATCCATTCAGCCGCGACGCGCTTTCGACTGCGGCACACGGATCGTTTTGTTCAGCCAGGTCGTGCTGCACGCACCCAATCGAGTCGTGCGGCGGGGACAAGGCCGTAATTGTAAAAATTGATACCGTCGACGTCCGGCGCCAGCGCCGGTTTCACCTTGGCGGCGAGAATTTCAGGGCCTGCCATTTCCGGATAAAAGAGCCGGTAGCCGGCGCCGAGGAATTTCTCTGCCCCGAGCGCGGTGCGGCCAGCCGCCATAAGGCCCGTCACGTCGCCGGCCTGCATGTCGTAGGCACAAAGGATCGCCCCGTCGCAAACCTTGCCGAGCGCTGCCAGATCGCAGCCGCCGAGCCAGCCGTCTCGCAGGTCGATGACGAGGACACGGGTCCCCGGATCGGCAACCTCGCGCAGTTCGGCGACAAGACTGGTCACCGGCTCGAACCGCCACAACAGATAGGCGTGGAGATGCGGCCAGGGCAAAAAGGTGTCGAGGCCACTTGCGGGAAATTCTGGAAAGCGCCGTTCAGGCACCGCGCGCTCGCACGCCTCGGCAATCCACTGCTTGACGAGGTCACGCGCCGCCTGGCCTTCGATGCCGGCACAAGCGGCGCGGGCGAGGCAGGACGGACAGAAGCACAGCGACAGAAGAAAGTCGTCTTCCGGCGTCAGCCCGACACCATCCTTCTCATGATGGTATTCATGGGCAAAGCCCATGAAGGACGGGCTTTCAAGTTCGATTCTGTCGGGCTTATAAGTGTGCGTAACGTCGGCGACGAGCGCGCGGACATAAGCGCGCGCATCCGGATGCGACGGGCACAGATTGTAATAATTGGGATCGCCAAAGGCGTTGCGGGTGACGGCCTGCGGATAAAGCATGCCGAGGCGGGTATTGTGCAGGCAGACCGTCCAGCACGACACCTGGAGGCCGCCTGCCTCGCGCCGTTGGATAAGTTCGGCCAGAACGTCGCCACGTTCCGTGATCATTTCGGCCACCTTCGGCTGGATCACGAGATCGGCCCATCGGGCGGCGGTTGGCTTGAAGTAGATCGTGCCGTCCTCCGGGAAATAGGCTTTGCGGCGTGGGCTGCGCGGCTGCAGGAAGCGACCGGCATGATAGGAGGTCGCGAGACTGATCATGTTGAGCCTGGCGCGCTCGACGAGATCGCGTTCGACTGTCTCCAAGCCCAGATCCTGGACATCCCAGGGGTAGGTCCACATCGAAAGCTGCATGAAATATCCTCGGTTTTCTGCAATGGCGCCGTGAGCAAACGCCGGTTGGTTTCCCTGTCAGCCTTCCACCGGTTCGGCGATCTGCAAAAGGCAATCTCCTGCCTCGCACATCGTGTGCAGCCGGCGCGAAAGTACGATACCGCTTTCGGCGAAATGCAGGGCCTCCTCGGCCAGATCGAGCCGCTCGAGGTCGTGATACCAGCCGGCCAATTGTCCGGCGCTCACGCCGTCGCCGAGCCTGACGGCGGGTTCGAACCAGCCGCGGCGGGTGGCGTAGAGGCCCTGACTGTGCCGGGAAAGCGAGAGCAATCGCGTCGGCGCCGAAGGCTTCGACTCCGGCGCGAGAACCGGCGCCTCGACCACGCCGGTGGCGACCATCAGACTGTCGATCGCGCGAGCGGTAATCGCCATCGTATCGACTGTGGCAGTGCCGCCGCCGCCGAACTCGCCGCTGACGCCGATGGCACCGGCCCGGCGGGCTGCGCCCATCGAGGTTGGCGAGGCCTGACCATTGTTGGCCACGAACCCGTACGGCATGCCGAGCGCCCGCATCAGCTCCACCCCGCGCCCATGCCTGTCGGGATCGGTATTGCGCTCGATGAGCGCCGTGGGAAGATGCTCCATCGAGGTGCCGCCCGAATGAATATCGAAGATGACGTCGTGGCGGGGAAACAGTTCCGTCTCCAGGAAATTGGCAAGCCGGCTTGTCGGCGCGCCCGACGGATCGCCGGGAAAGGCGCGGTTGAGATTGCCGCCATCGAGCGGCGAACAGCGTTTGGCGGCCATGACCGCCGGTGCGTTCGCCATCGGCAGGACGGTGACGCGGCCCTTGAGCCGCTTGGGATCGAGCCGGCGGATCAGCTTTGCCAGCGACAGCTCGCCCTCATATTCGTCACCGTGATTGCCGGCCATCAGAAGCAGCGACGGGCCTTCACCGTTGCGTATGAGGCAGATCGGGACCTTGACCTGGAAATAGGGCGAACGGTCTATCGAGAACGGAATGCTGAGATAACCTGATGTCTTGCCGTCCCGGTCGAAGTCGAGCGTATGGGTGAGGCCGGTGTGCATGGCGGCAACTCAGGCGGCGGCGATCGCGGTGACCTCGATGCGTAGGTCGGGATCGGCGAGACGCGCCTCGACGCAGGCCCGCGCCGGCAGGCGTTGAGGATCCACCCAGGCATCGTAGACGCTGTTCATGGCGTCGAAGTCGCCGATCTGCGGCAGGAAGACGTTGACCGCCACAAGCTTTGACTTGCTGCTGCCGGCCTCGACCAAAAGCCCCTCGATCTTTGAGAGCACATCGCTGGTCTGGTCTTCGATGCCGGCCTTGCGATTGTCGGCTACCTGGCCTGCGATGTGGACGAGGCCGCCATAGACGACCGCCTGCGACATGCGGGAGCCGGACTGGAAATACTTGATCATATCGGATCCTTTCGAGGTTTCTTTGGGGCCGCCGCAAGCTCCGGTCAGCCGAAATAGGTGGGAAAGGCGTGGCGGACATGCCCGGCCGCGTCGACGCCGAAGATCACGCGATAGCGATCGAGGCAGGTGCAGGGATGGGAGATGCCGAATTCAACGACGTCGCCAACGGCAATGTCGTCGCCCGGCGCGATTGTCAGGAAGGCGTGCTGGTCGTTGAGCTTGAAGACCTCGGCGCGTGGTATCGGCAGCGGCTTCCCGGCCCGGAAGACCGCGAGCACCATCGGAAAGCCCTGATCGAACGACACGTCGCGCATGCCCATGCCGCATATCGCAAGGCCGGCCTCCGGCCGCGACAGCACCTCGGCCCACAGGCGCAAAGCCGGACGAAACGAATTTCGTGCGGAAGCACCGACGCCGCCGACCGCAAAACCCTTGCGGGCATCGAGTGCAACAAGCGAGCGGTCATAGATGCCATGGTCGTGGAAGAAGATGGCGCCGCTGCGCAACACCAGCGTCGCATTGCTGTCCCTGGAAACGGTGGGCGAAAGTGCTGCGACCACTTTGTCGAAGAACACAGAGCCGCCGGCCGTGACGACCAGCGGCACGTCGCCGCCGACGCGGGCGCGCAGCCGCAGGAACATGTCGGCGGTCATCGCCAGCAGAGCCGAGATCGCCGCATCAGTGCGGCCAGGATCGGGTTGCGCCGCGGCACCTTCGTAGGCTGCGACGCCGGCGATCAGCAGCCGTCCGCCGGCCGCATCAACTGCATCGGCGATCGCCTCGGCTTGCGTCGTGGTCCGCGCGCCTGCCCTCCCCGCACCGAGTTCGACGAGCACGCGCAACGGCGGCAGCATTCCATTGGCCCGCCAGGCTTCGGCGAGCGCTTTCACGGCAGCGACGGAGTCGGCGAAGACGAAGGGCTCGACGCCTGGCCAGGCGGCAACCAGCGCCGCGAGCCGGTTCGCACCTCCTGATCCACCAACCTCGTTGGCGATGATCAGTCGTGTGAGGCCGGCCCTGAGCATCACCGCGGCTTGTCTGATATCCGCGACGGTAGTTCCCCATGCTCCGGCCTCTACCAACGATCGGGCAAGGTCGGGCGCCATCGGGGTCTTGGCATGCGGCGCGATCATCGCGCCCTGTTCGCGCGCGTAGCGCAGAAACAGATCACTATTGGCGATGAAGGCCTCCTCGTCGAGGGTCAACACCGGCAACGACATGCGCCCGTCAGCCGGATGCCAGCGCTCAGATGCGACAAGGCTGCTGTCCAGCCCGAAGGTGCCGGGCGGCACGCCGCGGATGCGATCGTCGAGCAGGAAATTTTCACGGATCGCGAGCCCCGGCACGGGTGAGTTTTCGGTCATCCGATGCTAGTCCTTTCGCCTTCGCAGGATGAAGCCCGGATCGATTTCCGATGCCGGCCAAAGCAGAGGGATGCGTGTCAAAGCTTTACTCCGGACCGATCATCGATGCCCACCATCATCTTTGGGATCTCGGCCTCGGCCGCCACCCCTGGCTCGCCACAACGGCTGGCGAGCGCGGCGGCCTGGGCGAGCTTGGCCCGTTGCGGCGAAACTATCTTCCTGAGGATTATTTGCGCGACGCCAGCCGGCACAATGTCGTCGCCACCGTTCATGTCGAAGCCGGTTGGGCCGGGGACGACTGCGTCGGCGAAACGCGGTGGCTTGAAACGCTCGACAAGTCGCGGGGTGTGGCGGCCCGCTACGTCGTTCACGTCCCGCTGGCGAACCGCCAAGCGCCGGCGCTGGTCGAGGCGCAGGCGGCATTCGACCGTGTCGTCGGCGTGCGCGACATATTGAGCTGGGATCCAGATCCTGCCCGCCGTTTCGCTGCCCGTGACGGGATCATGAACGATCCGGCCTGGCGCGCCGGCCTGGCCCTGCTTGCCGGCCATCGGCTGGTCTTCGATCTGATGGTGTTTCCGCGCCAACTCGCTGGTGCCGCGCACCTCGCGGCCGCCTATCCGAACCAGCTCTTTGTTCTCAACCACTGCGGCAGCCCGATCGACCGTGACGCCGACGGAATGCGGACGTGGCGTGAAGCACTTCGGCTTTTGTCGGAGCGCGACAACGTCGCCATCAAGATATCGGATCTGGTCGCCTACGATCATGATTGGACGCTCGACAGCCTGAAGCCGGTTGTCATGCATTGCATCGACTGTTTCGGCACGCAGCGCGCGATGTTCGGCAGTGACTTCCCGGTGGCCGGTCTGCACGCATCGTTCGATGCCGTATATGACAGCTTCAAGGCCATTGCCGGGGAGCTTTCCGCAGACGAGCAGACGGCGTTGTTCTTCGACAATGCAAGGCGCATCTACCGGCTGGACGATATGTCATCGGCGGGCCTGCTCCCTGCCTGAGAGAAGCAGCAGCCCCAGGATCAGCGAACCGAACAGGATGCTGCGCCAGCCCGGCGATGCGTTGACGACGGTTATGAGAGCCGTGATCGTGACCAGCAGGATGGCGCCGGGGATGGTGCCGGCATAGGTGCCGAGCCCGCCGAGGATCGAGGTGCCGCCGAGCACCACGGCCGCAATCGAGGCGAGCAGATAGGGATCGCCGATCCCGACATAGCCTTGCCCGTTCATGCCGAGCACCAGCACGCCCGCAAGCCCTGAATTGAAGCCGCTGATGCCGTAGACCGCCAGCGTCGTCGAGGTTACTGGAACCCCCGACAGTGCCGCGGCGAGCGGATTGGCGCCCATGGCGAAGAGCCGTGCGCCAAAGGATGTGGCATGCATTGCGGCCAGAACGATCACGGAGACGGCCACCCACAAGAGCACACCTGCGGGAATACCGGCCGGCCGCGCATTGCCGAGCCAGCGGACCAGCGGGTTTTCGGCGGTCACGGCGCTGCCGCCGGCGATAATGATCAGCAGACCCTGCAGGAATGTCGCCATGGCCAGGGTCATGATCATCGGATGGACGCGCAACAGCGCCACGCCCAGCCCGTTCACCAGACCGATTGTCGTCGTCAGCGCAAGGACGGCAAGGACGGCGGTGAGCCCGGTCGGATCCCCCTGCCACGACAGCAGCGGCAGGCTGACGGCGCTCACTGTGACGATAGCCGCGACGGAAAGGTCGATGCCACCGGCAATCACCACGAAGGTCTGGCCCGCCGCAACCAGGCCAATTACCGCGGCCAGTTCGACCAGATAGCGCAAATGGCCATAGGCGCCGAAGCCACGCGAAACGAAGCTCGCGACGATCCACACCGCGGCAACGATGGCAACGGTGAGAAAAGGCCGGCTGCGCAGGATTGTCAGGGCGCGCCTGCCGCCTGCGCTCTCTTTCCATGCTGTCATTGCTGCACCTTGCGGAATTGCGGGGTGGCGACCGCCCCGATGATGATGAGACCTTGTGCGACATACTGGGCGACCGGCGTGAAGCCGAGGAAGAACATCACACTGATCATCAGGCTGAGCAGCAGGCTGCCGGCAAGAGCGCCGCGCATCGTGCCTTGACCGCCGAGGAAGCCGATGCCGCCGAGCACGGCGGCGGCGATGGAATTCAGCGTGAAGGCCGTGCCGATGACCGGATCACCCGAACCCGTTTGCGCGGCAACGAACAGACCGGCGCCTGTGCAAAGCAGGCCACTGATCGCGTAAGCCGCTATCCGTGCGCCATCGACCGGCACGCCGGAGCGATAGGCGCCGACGGGATTCTCGCCGGCAGCATAGAGGCTCAAACCAAGCGGCGTGGCGAGATAGAGCTTCCACAGAAGGACTATGAGCATCAGCAGCACGAAGGCTGCGGGCGTGTTGCCGGCAAGCAGGTCCGACAGCCATTCCGGAATGGCGCCGCCGGGTCTCGGCAGGATGAGCAGCGCAGCACCGCCGATGATGAAGGAGCCGGCGAGCGTCACCACGATCGCCGGCAACCGAAGTTTCACGACAATGAACCCGGTTGCGGCACCGATGCCGACACCGGTCAGCGCCACCGCAGCGGCACCGCCGGCTATGCCCAGCGGCCCGGTCATCGTCGTCGCGGCGATCACCGCGCCCAGGCTGACCATTGCGCCGATCGCCAGGCTGATGCCACCAGTGAGCATGAGGATCGCCTGGGCCATGGCGACCAGCGCCAGCGGAAACCAGCTCTGGGTGAATTTGGCGAAGCCGGAGGCGGTCAAGAGGCCAGGAAAGAGGAAGCCATAGGCGACGAGGAACGCCATAACCACGGCGAACAGGCTGCGCACGCCGACATTGCGGCGCAGTTGAACCGGCCAGTAGAGAGCGCCGGCTTGCCCTGAGGGAGCCACCGTATTCACGCCGCCACCTTTCGCTGTTCGGCGCCCATCGCGGCGGAAACGATCGCTTCCTCGCTCAGCGCGCCGCGCTTGAGCATGGCAACGATGTGACCCTCCCGGACCACCGCGACGCGGTCGCAAAGGTGCACCAGTTCGGGTGTGTCGGAACTGAGCAGCACGACCGCCTTGCCGGCGGCGGCGAAGTTGCGAAGCATCATGTAGATTTCGCGCTTGGTCTCGACATCGACGCCGCGCGTCGGGTCATTGAGGAGAAGCACAAGCGGGTCGTGCGGCATCCATTTCGCCAGCGCGACCTTCTGCTGGTTGCCGCCCGAGAGGGCCTGCGCCGGCCGGTCGAGGTCGCCCTTGATACCAAGCTGGGCAGCGAGACCTCTTGCCGTCTCGCGCTCGGCACGGCGGCTGCGCAGCTTCAGCGCCGGCAGTCTTGCGAAAGTGGGCAGCATCATGTTGGTGATGATGGAATGGATCAGGTGCAGGCCCTCGCGCTTGCGGTCGGCCGGGACATAGGCGAGGCCAAGCGCGTTGGCTTTCGGCACACCGCTGGGCAAACCCGAAGCCCCCTTAACGATCGCGGATGCCGTCCTGGCCGGAATGGCACCGTAGAGGCCGAGCAGCAAATCTTCCTGCCCTTGCCCGACCAGGCCTCCGATGCCAAGCACCTCACCCGTCCTGATGTCGAGATCGACGTCGCGCATCAGGCCGGCCGAAAAATTGCGAACCGAAATGGCGTTGGCAGCCGATGCCGAAGGCTGCCAATGCGGAAAGAGATCGCCGGGGTCGCGCCCGACCATCAGCCGTACCAGTCCTCTGGCGTCGGTTCCTTCCAGGGTGCGGTCCGCCGTGCAGGTGCCGTCCTTCAGGACGGTGACGTGCTGGCACAGCGCCATGACTTCGTTCAGCCGGTGCGAAATGTAGAGAATGGCGATGCCCTCGCCGCGCAGCCTCTCCAACAGGTCCGTCAGGACTTTCGTTTCGTTTGCCGAAAGCGACGAAGTGGGTTCGTCGAGAATGAGCACGCGCGGCCGGCGGTAAAGCGCCTTGGCGATCTCCACCATCTGCCGGCGGCCAAGCGACAATTGTCCGACCGGCATCGAGAGCGGTTCGTGAAGTCCGACAAGATCGCATGCTGCCCTGGCCCGCACTGCGAGTTCGGGATAGTCGAGCAAACCGAACCGGCGCGGATAGGCGCCAAGGCCGATGTTCTCGGCGATGGAGAGGCTGGCCGTCAGGCTGAGTTCCTGCTGGACGACGGCAATCCCTGCCTGTTGCGCATAGGCAGGGCTCATGCGCGGCACCGGGCGCCCATCGACCTCGATCGCCCCGCCGTCCGGGCGCAAGGCACCGGACAAAAGGTTGATCAGCGTCGACTTTCCGGCGCCGTTCTCGCCGAGCAGCGCATGCACGCGGCCCGGCTGGAGAGCGATGGAAACATCGCGCAGGACGGGATTGCCGAAGAAGGACTTCGACACCCCCCGCGCGGCAAGAAGCGGAGCCGTGGCCAGCACTTTCTGCGACCTTTCAGGCTTATTGCTCAGCCAGAAGTTTCTTGAACAACTCCTCGTCGTAGGGCGAATAGATATAGCCGTCGGCCGGAAAGTCGGCCGCCCGTGCGAGGTACTGATCGATATTGGAATTGTCGATCACCGGCAGCGGGATCTTGACAAAAGCCGGCACATCCTTGCCTTCCAGCGCCTGAACGGCGGTGTAGGTGGCGAAAGCGCCGAGCCAGTTCGGCTGCATGGTTGCCCAGCTCTTGAGGCCCTTTTCCTTCCAGAGTTCGAGGAATTGGCGGGCATTCTCGCCGGTGATCGGCACTTGTTCGCGGCCCTGCTTGTCGAGGGCGAGCACCGCGCCCGCCGACAAGGCGCCGCCGAGCGACAGTATCCCGTCGATCTCGGGATTGGCGAACAGCAGGCTGGTGACGGCTTCCTGTGCAGGCGCGACATTGTAGGGTGTATTGGTCTCGGCAAGGACCGTCACGTCAGGATGGGCTTTGAGCGCCGCGTCAGCGCCTTTGCGCCGATCGTCGCTGACCGAAACGCCGGCAGGGCCGTTGAGGATGAGGATCTTGCCCTTGCCGCCGATCGCGTCGATCAGGAACTTGGCCGCCTGATCGCCCCACTGGGCGGAATCGGTGTTGACCTTGGCGGTCACCTGGTCGGTGTCGACGAGGCTGTCGAAGTTGATGATGGCGATGCCCTTGGCGCAGGCGTCCGCCAGCACACGCGCCGGCGCGGTCGACGAGCCGGCAATCAGGATGATGGCGTCAACGTCGGAATCGATCATCGACTGGATCTGCTGGATCTGGACGTTTGCGTCGCCCTGGGCGTCGGTTACGACAAGCTTGTCGACCAGCCCCTGCTTCTTCAGGGTCTCGACCTCGGCTTCGATCGTGCCCTGTGTCTGCTTCATCCAGGTCGGCACTGAATAAATGTTGGCCCAGCCGATCGTGTACGGCGCCTTGCGGTCGCCCTTGATGCATTTGGCGGCCGCATTGGCCTGCGAACCGGCGCCGAGGCTTAGTAGGAGACCGAGGCAAAGGGCGCTGGCGGATGCGAAAAACGATGATTTCGTCATGATTGTTCCCTTCTGAGGTTATGCCTGGACGTGCGGGGTCCGGACGAGAAAACCCGCCGGTTGCCGCATCCGGAAACCGCCTGTTTTTCTCGTCAGAACGTTCTGCGCCTGGCTCGTTATTGTCTGATATTTCAGACAATTGGTCTGTATATCAGACAAATGGGATGCTAGACTGAGCCTTGACATCTTTCAAGCGTCTTGAGACGAGGGCCGAATTGATTTTTACGCGGATGCGGCCGACATGAGCGATGGAGCTACTGGTCTGATCGAAACGGAAGCCGGCGCCGAGCCGCGCAATGGCGAACGCCGCCGCGGCATCGACCGCGTCATCATGCTGCTGGAAGCGCTTTTGCGGCACCGCGCGCCGATGCGCGTCGGCGACATCGCCAAGATGATCGGCGCACCGCGTTCGACCACTTACGAAATCGTCAACAGCCTGCTCGAAGCCGAAATGCTCGAAAACGTCGGGACGGAAGGCTACGTCTATTTCGGTCGGGCTATGCATCTGTTCGGCTGGGCCTACTCGCATCACAACGCCCACTACCGGCGCATTATCGAGACGCTGGACAAGATGGCGGCGGAGACCGGCGAGACCGTGCAACTGTGCGGCCTGCGCGGAAACAAATATATCGTTCTCGATTGCCGGGACTCATCCGGCCCGTTCCGGATTTCAAGCGATGTCGGGGTCGAGGTGCCGATCCCTTGGACGGCGTCCGGGCGGCTCCTGCTCGGCCATATGAGCGAGGAAGAGCTGAAGGACTTCATCCCGCCTGGCGACTACAAGCTGCCCGACGGCCGCGTCATTGCGCCAGCCGAATTCTTCAGCGATGTCGCCCTGGCCCGCCGGCAAGGTTTCAGCGAGACCGTCGCCCTCGCCGACCGCTTCACGTGGTGCATGGCCGCGCCCATCCGCGATAGCTACGGCGCCATCAACAAGACTCTTTGCTTCGTGTTGCCGGTCGACACACCGGAAGCGCGGCGCAGCGAATTGCTTGCCCTACTGTGCGAACGCGCCCGTGGATTGTCGTTGGCGGGAAGCTAACGCATTTCGCCCAAAAGTGCGCAGCGGTTTTGGGATGACGACATGCATAAAAACAAAGAACTTAAACCGCGTCGCGTGAATTCCTTATGACGCGCTTTTTGAAGAATCGGCTCTGGCGCCTTCGCCAAGGGAGCGCGGAAAAAAATGGCCGGGCTCGAATACGGCCCGGTCAAAAGAAGGTTACAACCTTCAGAGGGGAATGCCGTTCAGGGGAATGGGAGGAAACCGCCGAACGGTGTTACCTGTTTGAGCTTGTTTGAGCGGGTTGGGGACGAACAAAATTCCAAAAGCCGGCGGGATAGCGAAAATTCCTGTTCTATTTGCTCTGACGTCTTCAGCCGGGTGATGCCCTTGTCTCAAGGAGATCGGCATAGTGCCGGCGCGCCACGTCAGGATGCGAGCGCAGGCGACTTTTCAGCACATTGGTGCCGACGTCGCGAAACAGCGGATTGTCCGGATCGCTCGCCGGTCCGCGCGCCTCGGCAGCCAGTTCTTCAGGCAGGGTCAGCAGCGGGATCGTCGCGTCGAGCCGGGCGCTGAAGAAGAACGGAACGGAAATCCGCTCGACACCGGCCGACGGCGTCACGACACGGTGAACCGTTGCCCTGAGATAGCCGTTCGATGCCAGTTCGAGGAGTTCGCCGATGTTGACCACCAGCGTTCCGGGGATCGGATCCACATTCACCCAGCTTCCGTCATATTCGACCTGCAGCCCCTTGTTGTCGTCCTGAAGCAGGAGCGTCAGGAAACCGCCGTCCTTGTGTGCGCCGACACCCTGGTCGCCGCCGGTTGTGTCGCGCCCGGGATAGCGCACGATCTTCATGCGATGGTTGGGCTCACCGCTATAGATCGGATCGAAAGCATCCTCGGCCTGGTCGAGCGACAGCGCGAAGGCCTTCAGCAGGCGGACTGCCACCGCCGTCGCCCTGGTCTGCCATGCCAGCAGTGCCGGCTTGAGTTGCGGCAGGGCCGAAGGCCATTGGTTCGGCCCTTGCAGCCGCGTCCAGGCAGGAATGCCCGGCCCCGACGCTCGACGCCGATGTCGAGCTGTTCGCGCCAATCGGCCTTGCCCCTGGTCAGTTCGCCACCGGTGCGCGTGTAGCCGCGGAATTGGGGGGACTTGACCATTTCGATGGCCAGCTTGTCGGCTTCCGGCAAGGCAAAGAACCGGCGCGAGGCGTCGAGCACCTCGTCGATCTCCACAGCCGAAATTCCATGGCCGCTGAGATAGAAGAAGCCGACATCGCGGGCCGCCGTGCGCAGATCGAACAGAAAGGTCCGACGCTCCGACGCGCCCTGTTCGAGACGGCTGAGATCGAGCACGGGTACAATCCTGGCCATGGTCAACCTCCTCCTGCCTCAGGCTTGGATCAGGCTTTTACGGTGACACGCAGGTTGTTGCGATCAAAGCAACGCTCGATCCAATCTCGATGCCATTGGCGGAAAGTCAGCGCTGCGTTTGGCGGCCGGCAGGCAAATAACGTCCGAACGGCTGTTCCATGGCGCACTCACGCCAAGGCGCTGCAATGTCATTGCATTAAAAGTTCTGCGGTCTCAGGTTCGCCCTCTCTTCATGAATTCGGCTCGATTGCGAACGCTCAGATCACACGACACGGCGACGACGCGCCATAGCCGCTTTCGGCCATCAGCGCGCGTCTTGACAAAATATTTTGTCAAGACGAAAATGAGTATGCTTGAGCTTTGACGGGCGGCCGAATCGGCTCGTAGTGCCGTCGTACCGCACCCGGCCCCGACCGTGAGGACGCCAAACCCTGAAAGGAGTTCCCATGCCGATCAAGAAAGATGAAACCGGAAAGCGTTGGGTCGAAATGGAGTTCATCACGCCCGGCACACCCGAGCAGGTGTGGCGGGCCATTGCGACGGGTCCCGGCAACACTGCCTGGTTCACAAAAACCACGATCGACGAACATGTCGGCGGCAGGCTTCATTTCGACTTCGGTCCCAATGGCGCGTCCACCGGCGAAGTGACGATTTGGGAGCCGCCGTTCCGTTTCGGCTATGTCGAACGCGACTGGAGCGAAGGCGCCCCGCCTGTCGCAACGGAGATCACCGTGACCAGCCGGTCGGGTGATCGTTGCGTTGTCCGCATGGTCCATTCGCTGTTTGCCTCGACCGACGATTGGGATGACCAGCTGGAAGGGTTCGAGAGCGGCTGGCCCGGCTTTTTCGAGGTGCTGCGCATTTACCTTTCGCATTTCGCCGGCGAAAACGCCGCCAGCTTCAGCGTCATGGCCCGCACGAAGGCCGACCAACTCTCGATTTGGAGGCAACTTACAGAGACGCTCGGACTGGCCGGCGCAAATGTCGGCGAGCGGCGGAATGGACCGCTGCAGCCGGAGAGACTATCCGGCATAGTCGAACGCGTGCGGCAGGACGACAAGCAGCGCTTCATCGCGCTGCGCCTGACTGCACCTGCTCCCGGCATTGCCCTGATCGGAACCTATGATATCGATGGCAGCGCAAATGCCAGCATGGCCCTGTATCTTTATGGCGACGACGCCGAACAGCGCGCCGCCGAGGGCGAGCCCAAGTGGCGGAACTGGTTTGGCGAAACCTTCAAGCATCCGGGCTGACGGATGCTACTGGATCGGCCGGCCAGAAGGTCGGCCGCCCGGGCAGCGCCCAACCATGGCGCATATGCAATGCATAGGGAGAGTGTGATGAAGGTCGCCAGGTGGGGCAACAGCCTCGCCATCCGTCTTCCCGCCGTTGTGGTCGAGGCCCTCGAACTCAGGGAAGGCGATGAGATTGCTGAAGCGGCTTCGCGCCTTCCGCGGCCGCCTTCCCGCCGATTTCAAGTTCGACCGGGATGAGGCGAATGCCCTCTAGCTTCTTCGACCGCAATTCGGCTGTCGGAACGATACTGCTGTGAAAGCGGCGCCCCGATCCGCTGACAGGACGCGTCAGTCGTGGAGTTCCCTCGAGATCGCCGGGCCGACTGAAAAATCGCTGAATGTGACTTCGAAACCTTCACGTTGCGGTGAACAGCACATCATGCCGACATCGACTGTTTTCGAGGGCGGGAAGTAGGCGAGCCGCACCGGCTTCCAGCGATGGTCGGAGGCATCGCGATACTGAACGCGGATTGTCTCGGCATGGCGGGTCAGCCGGATCCTGACTCCGTCCGGACCGGCCGGGATGCTGACCAACGACCAGTCGGAAGCATCATTGGTGACGACGACGGAAAAATAGGCGAGCCCGTCGGTGAACTCGATGCCAGCCTTGACCCAATGCGTCTCGCTCAGCCGGACCATCAAACCGGCCTGATCATAGAGCACCTTGTAGTCCCCCTTGACGGTGACCTCGGCGCTGAAATCGCCCTCGACCTGCCGGTAGAGGAAGTGGCCATTGTCACGCCAGAAGTCATAAAAAGTCTCGCGCCAGAAATCGGTTTCCTTGCCGGTCCGAACATGCACGGTGCTGTCGCCGAAGGCATGATGCGGTGGCGGGTTGAGCCAAGTCAGTTCTGCAGGCTGAGATGTCATCGACTTGTTCGCCTCGCCGGTTCGTGTTGCGTCATCCGCCTCTCATGCGACGAGGCGGATTTGTCTCTTTTACGCGCTCATTTCGGCGCTTGGTAAAGCTCGGACGCGGCCTCTCTCAGCGCGCGCCGGCTCTCCGGCCTGAAATACATCATGTGGCCGCCTTCCAGCAGTTCGAGGCGGATAGGCGTTGCGCCGGGAAGCGAAGGAACCTGGCCGACAAGATAGCGTGACACCAGATAGGGCGTCACCAGGTCGGTGTAGCCGTTGACGATCAAAACGCCGAGGCCGGGATTTAGCGCGCGCGCCTGCTGAAGGTCATCCATCACGCCGGTATAGCCCTGACGCGTCGGGCTCGTCCCGTAATCCCAATTTCCGCTGATTTCACGGTTGAGAAGCCGATAGCTTAGATCGGTACGGAATTTCAGTTCCTCCCTGACATAGCTGACAAAGGCGGAAGTGAGCGCCGGCACGCTTCGGTCGAGCACCGGATCAGGGCCGCTGGGCCTTGGACTTTCCGGGGCAACGTCTGCCGTTTCGATCGTGCCGTCATAGACGCTGAGAACATTGCCCCTTGCCCGCGCAAACTCCTTGGCGAAGAGCGCGGTGGGAATGCGTGCAAAGTTTCGTTTCACGACTTCGAGCGGCAGGCCGGTGATTTCAGCAACGCGCGGGCTCGCCAGACGCCCGCCCTGTTCGAGCCCGCTGGCAAGCGCGACGAGATAGTCGCCAAGCGCATAGCGTTCGACATCGGCCAACCGCTCCCGCAGTTCGGAACCGGTGACGCTTTGGCTGCGCAGGCGCACCGCCGCCAGCGACGGCAGCTCAAGCGCCCAGTGAAGCGGCTGGAACTCGTCGGGCCGCACGAGCGTGAATTCGAGCGCCGGCGAGATGAGCACGATGCCGCGAGGGCTGATGCCGATATCATCCTGGAGCGTCTTGGCAAGCAGTGCCGCCCGAAACCCGCCATAGCTTTCGCCGGCAAGAAACACCGGCGACGCTGTGCGGCCCGCCTGTGCCAGATAGAGCCGGATGAAGGCGCCCATCGCGGCGGCGTCCTGGTTGACGCCCCAGAAGCTGCGTGCCTCGGTGCCGGATGCTTCGCGGCTGTAACCGGTTCCGACGGGATCGACAAAGACCAGGTCGGTCATGTCGAGCCAGGTGTTCGGGTTGTCCAAAAGCCGCTGCGGCGGTGGGAGAAAACTTCCATCGGCCGCTGTCGCCATCACGCGTGGACCAAGCGCGCCAAGATGCAGATAGGCGGAAGCCGCTCCGGGACCACCGTTGAATACGAAAGTGATCGGGCGGCGGGGATCAGGTTCCCGGCTTGGCTCGGGACGCAGCGTGTAGGCGACATGAAAGATTTCCGCGGTGACGTCGCCCTTGCCGGATAGCAACGACAGCGTGCCGGTCCTTGCCTGATAGTTGAGCGTGCGTCCCGCGATCACGATCGAATGATCTGAGACCTGGGGCGGCGGGAGCAGCGACAGAACGCCGCCCGAAGGCGACGGCCGTTCGGCCACTTGCGCATGGCCGGCTGGAAGGCCGCCGACCAGCACCAGCATAGCAAGGGTGATTTCTAGGAGCTTGGTACGCATGGCGACTCCGCAGCGGAACGACTGCAAGCTACCACGCTGATGGCTCAGCCGAAATCACAGGACTGTGCACGCCCTCGCTGCTGGAAGGAGAGCAAGGCTTTCAACGCACGATCTTCACGCACATCGGCGTGCCGATATCGATAAACCGCCCGGTGTCGGCCAGCCGACCCGTGGCCGCATCGCGTGCGAAAATCGAGATGCGGTCGGCGTTCTGGTTGGCCGAGAAGAGATGGCGACCCGAGGGCGTCAGTGCCAGATTGCGCGGCGCAGCGCCCCCGCACGGCGCATGGTCGACCAGCGCAAGCGTGCCCGTCTGCTGGTCGACGGAAAACACCACGACACTGTCATGGCCGCGGTTGGAGCCATAGAGGAAGCGGCCGTCGGGCGATATCTGGATGTCGGCGCAATGATTGCCGTCGCGCGCCGCGGCCGGCACGGCCGGCTTCGTGTCGATCTCGGTGAGCCTGCCCGACGCTTCGTCCAGCGCAAGCGAGACCACCGTCGAATCCAGTTCGTTCATGACGAATACGAAGCGCCCGCCCGGATGCAGCGCCACGTGACGTGGCCCAGCGCCGGGCGCAAGCGCCGACTCCGCCAGTCTGGTCAGGCCGCCGTCCGGCCCGATGCGGTACGCGACAAGCCGATCGATGCCGAGATCGGCGACCATCGCCACGCCACCGGCAATCGTCTCGGTGACGCTGTGGGCATGGGGACGTTCCTGACGAACTGCGTCGGGACCAGTTCCGCTATGGGCGACGCTCGACAACGGCGCGGTCAAGCCGCCATCGTCGCGCAATCCGTAGACGACGAGCGAGCGATCGGGGCCGCCTTCGCCCATGCCGTAATTGGCGACCAGGAGCTTCGTCCCGTCGCGCGTGACGGTGTTGTGCGCCGTGATGCTGCCAAGCGTCGGCTGCTTGTTGATGTAGGAGAGCGCGGCGGTTTGCCTGTCGAAATGGTAGGCCGAAACCACGCCTTCGCGCCAGGTGAACACTTCGGAGTTGGCATAGACATGTGACCCGTCCGGCGTCACCGACAGGAAGGTCGGATTGTCGACGTCACCCGTCTCGGCCAGTTTCCTCGTCTCCAGCGTTTCTTCGTCGAAACTGTAGACACCGAGCCCAACGCCGCGCGCGCCCTGAAAATAAGGCGCCTCGCGGTTGAGGCTGCCGACGAAGACCAGACAGGCGTCCTGCATCGAAATCCCTTTTTCCGCCGGCACCCAGCCGCAGCGGATCGCGGCAAATTTCGCCTGTTCACGCTTGAAACACAATCCCATATGTGAAAATACTATTCACTAGAGAAGATCGACGCGGACCGATCGTGCAATCCAATCTCGACACAAAACCTCAATACAAGGAGATGGGCTGATCCGCGCCAGCTATGAGGTCTTCAAGAGTGAAGGAGAGCTCGTGCTTTATTGCCAGCTCCTGCAGACGGTGAAGTGCCGGAATCCGGCCGATTTCGCCGGCAAGACGGAGACATAGGCGATGGCTGCCATCGCCGAATTGCCGCTGACCGGGCTCGTCGTCGTCGACATGAGCCAGTTCCTGTCCGGGCCCTACTGCTCGCTGCGGCTGCTCGACCTTGGCGCCCGCGTCATCAAGATCGAGCGCCCCGATGGCGGTGACCTGTCGCGCCGACTCTATCTCAGCGACACCGAGATCGGCGGCGATTCCACCATCTTCCACGCCATCAACCGGGCCAAGGAAAGCTTTGCCATCGACCTCAAGGAAGCGGCCGATCTGGCGGCGCTGCGCGGCCTGCTGGCCAAGGCCGACGTGTTGATCCAGAATTTCCGGCCCGGCGTCATCGAGCGCCTTGGCCTTGACTACGAGGCGGTGCGCAAGATCAATCCACGCCTGGTCTATGCCTCGATCAGCGGCTATGGCGAAGAAGGCCCTTGGGTCAAGCGCCCCGGGCAGGATCTGCTGGCGCAGGCGTGATGTGGCTGAACGGCGACGAGGACCAGGGTCCGGTGCCCTTCGGCCTGGCGATTGCCGACATGCTGGCAGGCGCCGCCGCCGCGCAAGGCATCCTTGCCGCACTGGTGCGGCGCGGCCTGACCGGCACCGGCAGTCATGTCGAGACCAGCCTGCTCGAAGCGCTGGTCGACTTCCAGTTCGAGGTGCTGACCACGCATCTCAATGACGGACGCCGCCTGCCACGGCGATCGGCGTTCCGCAGCGCCCATGCCTATCTGTCGGCGCCTTACGGCGTCTATCCGGCCAAGGACGGCTATCTGGCGATTGCCATGACGCCGATCCCGAAGCTGGCCGACCTTTTGGCACTCGAACAGCTTGCGCCCTATCGCGATCAGCCGTCGACCTGGTTCACCGCCCGCGACGAGATCAAGGCGATCATTGCGCAAAAAATCGCGACGAAAACCGTTGACGATTGGCTTGCCATCCTCGAGCCCGCCGACATCTGGTGCGCCAAGGTGCTGACCTGGCCGGAAATGATGGCCAGCGAAGGTTTTCAGGTGCTCGACATGCTGCAGACCGTGACGCGCGAGGATCACGTCTCGATCCTCACCACGCGTTCGCCGCTGCGGGTCGATGGCGTCCGCGCCAAGGTCGAGCGGGCGGCGCCGCGCATCGGCGAGCACAGCGCAAAGATCCGCGAAGAATTCGGGCTGTGAGCGACGTGACGCTCAAAGGCATGACCTGGAGCCATCCGCGCGGCTACGACCCGATGGTCGCCTGTTCGGGACTGTGGAAGCAGCAGACCGGCGTCACCATCGAATGGGACAAGCGCTCGCTGCAGGATTTCGAATCGTTTCCGGTCGAGGACCTGGCCCGTGCCTACGATTTGATCGTCATCGATCATCCGCATGTCGGCCAGATCACCGCCGAGACTTGTCTGGCGCCGCTCGACATTGTGGGGCGTGAAGAGGAACGCGCGGCATTGGCGGCAGGCAGCGTCGGCCAGTCCTATCCTAGCTACAACTGGCAAGGCCGGCAGTGGGCGTTTCCGATCGACACGGCCAGCCAGGTGCAGGCGTGGCGGCCGGACATGCTTTCCGCCGCGCCGGCGAACTGGTCCGAGGTGCTCGACCTGGCGCGGCAAGGCCGCGCGTTGCTGCCGCTCAGGCCGCCGCATTCGCTGATGGTGTTCTACACGCTTGCCGGCAATCTCGGCAGGCCCGCCGTCGAAGAGCCTGGCGACCACATAAACCCTGACATCGGCGGCCGCGTTTTCGAGATGATGCGCGAGATCGCGGCTCTCGTCGATCCGACCTGCCTTGGCATGGACCCGATCGGCGTCCTGGAGGAGATGGCCAGCTCCGGCACGCGGATCGCCTGCGCGCCGCTGATCTACGGCTACGTTTCCTATGCCATCGCCGGATTCCACAGCAGCCGCCTTGCCTTCGCCGACATTCCGCCTGCCGGCGACGCCGGTGTAGTCGGGTCGGCGCTCGGCGGAACCGGCATTGCCGTGTCGGCCTTTTCGAAGGCCACGCAAGAGGCCATCGACTTTGCCTATTGGATCGCCAGCGGCGAGGTGCAGCGCGGCCCCTATGCGTCGGCCGGCGGCCAGCCCGGCCATGCCGCAGCCTGGGACGATGCCGCCGTCAACGCAGCCGCCGGCAATTTCTACAAGGACACCCGCGCCACGCTCGAGAGGGCCTGGGTCAGGCCACGCCACGATGGCTACATGGCCTTCCAGCAGGCGGCCTCCGATCGTATCAATCTCGGCCTGACCGAAAGGCACGATGCCGGCCGCGTCGTCGCCGATCTCAATCGCCTGTTTGTGAAGAGTCTCCGGCACCCGGCGCTGAGATGAGGCAGAGTTCGCTAACTTCTCACAAATTCCACAGCCGCTTCGCATTGGCGGAGAGCAGCTTTTGCCGTTCATCGATGCTTGCTCCGGCAAGCAGCGCATGCGTCGCCGCAATCCAGGCCGCGAGCCCGCCGCCAAGCGTGCAGACCGGCCAGTCGCTGCCCCACACGACCCGGTCCCAGCCAAAGCATTGGATGGTGTGCTCGACATAGGAACGCAGCGTTTCGACAGTCCAGGATCCAGCGTCCGCATAGGCGACCACACCGGAAATTTTGCCGACGACGTTCGGGCGCCGCGCGATCTCCGCCATATGCTCGCGCCAGGGATGCTCACTGCTGCCCTTGATGTCGGGCACGCCGCAATGGTCGAGCACGAACTGCACGTCCGGCGCGAGGTCGGCAAGCGCAATCGCCTTGGGGATCTGATGCGGCAAGACGACGAGGTCGAAGGTCAGTTTGGTGCCGGCAAGCCGCTTGATGTTTTCGCGAAACAGCGCGCCTTCCGAAAGCTCGTCCGGCACGACGTGGAGCACACGGCGAAAACCCCTGACGAAAGGATCGGCGCGCTGGCGCTCGAGATAGGCGGCAAAGCCCGGCTCTTCCGGACGGCAGGAGGCTATTGCCCCGCGCAGCAAGCTGTCCTTCTGGTGTGACAGCGCCATTACGTGACTGGTCTCAGCCTCGATATCGGCTGGATCGACATCGACCTCCATGTGCAACGCGCCCTCTATGCCGGCGCGGCGAGCCTGGACTGCATATTCGTCGTAGGGGAAATCGCGGTTTAGTGCCGGCACGCCGGAGAGCCAAGGATAGCGCAGCGCCGACTGGTCGATCAGATGCAGATGGGTATCGAAGATCATGATGGCGCGCTCCTCCTTCGCCGTTTCAAAATCATCTCACGCAGAAATTGTTCAATCAGTCGCCTGCTTGGCAGCGGCTCCCGCCAGCTGCGACAGCTTTTCGGCGGCTGCCAGCAACAGTTCTATGGTCCTCGTAATGTCGGGCGCCCTGGGTGCGTTGATCAGGGTTATGTAGGGGATCGACAGCACGGCGATCGCCCTGCCGTCCGAGCCAAGCACGGGTGCCGACAGGTTGAATACACCGGCGGTCTGCATCGATGCCATCATTTCATAGCCGCGTTGTCGGATCTGGTCGAGACGGGCAAAGAAGTCCGGCGATTGAGGCGGCTTGTGGGCGCTGCGCAGATGTTCGGAGATCATCATCCGCCGCTCTTCCGGCGAGCGGAACGCCAGCAGCACATGTCCGGAGCCGGTGTCGAACAGGCTGACATGGGCGCCGACACGAATGGAGATGCCCCAATAGTCCGGCGCCTCCTGCTGGGCGATTACCACGGCAGAACCGCGGTCGAAGACGACAAGCTGGTTTGACTGCTGCGACGTTTCGGCAAGTTCGCGCATCAGCGGCGTCGCATAGGAAACCAGCCGCCGCACCGGCGCGTGCAGCTGCGCCAGGCCAAACAGCTTGAGCGTCAGCGAGTAGCGGTCGCCATCCAGCCGCGTGACGTAGCCGCGCCGCACCAGCCGGTCCAGCATACGGTAGAACTCGTTGGGGCTGCGGTCGAGCTTCTTGGCGATTTCCGCCTGCGTCAGGCCGCCATCGACGCCGGCCAGAAGCTCCAGGATGTCGAGACCCTTGTCGAGCGCCGGCGCGCGATAGCGGTCATCGTCCTCGTCCTCCGCCATAGTCACTCCCCGTGGTCAGCATCCGAAGGACCATCGGCTTGGCGATTGTGTAAATTATTTGTTTGTATGTAAATAGTGGGCAGATCACCGCCGGTGCAACGCAACGCATCGCGGCATTCATAACGACGATAGTGAAACAGGAGCCGGACATGCAGCGGATGGCAATGGTGCTCGGCCTCAAGCCGGAAAAGGTCACCGAATATGTGCGGCTTCACGCAGCCGTCTGGCCTGAAGTGCTGGCGATGATTTCCGCCTGCAACATCAGGAACTATTCGATCTATCTCAAGGAGCCGGAGCACCTCTTGTTCAGCACTTTCGAGTACCACGGCACCGACTATGCCGCCGACATGGCGAAGATGGCCGCCGATCCCAAGACGCAGGAATGGTGGGCGCTGTGCATGCCTTGCCAGGAGCCGCTGCCGACCCGCAAGGAGGGCGAATGGTGGGCATCGATGGACGAAGTCTTCCATCATGACTGACGGCGTTTTCGACCCAGCCTGGCTCTCCCAGTCCTGGGCGAAGCCATCGAAGCCGCGGCCGATCGTGATTTTCGGCGCCGGCTCGATCGTCGGCGACGCGCATTTCCCGGCCTATCGGAAAGCCGGCTTTCCGGTCGCCGGGCTTTTTGATCCCGACCACGCCAAGGCGGAAAAACTCGCGGCCAACTGGGGCGTCACCGCTTACCGGTCGATCGAGGAGGCTACGTCAATCGACGGCGTCATCTTCGACCTGGCGACGCCGCCGGCTCATCATGCCGGCGTGCTCAGGGCGTTGCCCGACGGCGCCGTAGCGCTGATCCAGAAGCCGATGGGCAGCGACCTCACCGAGGCGAGCGAGATCCTCGAAACCTGCCGCGCCAAAAACCTGAAAGCGGCGGTGAATTTCCAGCTTCGCTTCGCACCGATGATGCTGGCGCTGAAGGATGCGATCGCCAGGGGCTGGCTGGGCGACGTCGTCGACTTCGACGCCTGGCTGGCGCTGGCGACACCCTGGCAGCTGTGGGAATTCCTGCTGAAGGCGCCGCGCGTCGAGATCGCCATGCATTCGATTCATTATCTCGACCTGATCCGGCAATTGCTCGGCGATCCCAGGGGGATTCACGCCAAGACGCTCGGTCATCCCGACCATAAGGTCGCGCAAACCCGCACCAGCGCGATCCTCGACTATGGCGACACAGTGCGCTGTGCGCTGTCGATCAATCATGATCATAAATTTGGCCGAAAACACCAGGCCTGCGAGTTCCGCATCTGCGGAACCGAGGGCGCCGCCTATCTCAAGCTCGGGCTCAACCTCGACTATCCGCGCGGCGAGCCCGATATCCTTGAAATCTATCCGAAGGGCGGCTCAGACTGGGTCACGGTGCCGCTCGTCGGCGAATGGTTCCCGGACGCCTTTGTCGGCCGCATGGCCAATGTCCAACGCCACGCATCAGGCGAAGACGCCGAGCTTGTCAGTTCCGTCGAGGACGCCTGGAATACCATGGCGCTGGTCGAAGCTGCCTACCAATCGAGCGCGGCACCGGCAACACCGATCGCGGCGAGGCCCTGACATGGAACAGACTGTCTATTTCGAGGATTACCAGATCGGCTCGTCGCGCATGACCAGCGGGCGCACCATCACCGAGACCGACTTCGTCGTGCATGCCGGCCATACCGGCGATTTCTTCCCTCACCACATGGACGCCGAGTTCATGAAGACGACGCCGTTCGGCCAGCGCATCGCCCATGGCACGCTGGTCTTCTCGGTCGGCGTCGGACTGACGGCAAGCGTCATCAACCCTGTCGCGTTCTCCTATGGCTATGACAGGTTGCGCTTCATCAAGCCGGTGTTCATCGGCGATACGATCAAGACCCGCACCACCATCTCGGCCAAGCAAGACGACCCAAAGCGGCCGGAGTCGGGTCGCGTCATCGAGCGCTGCGAGGTGATCAACCAGCATGGCGATGTGGTCCTGGTTGCCGACCACATCTACATCGTCGAGCGCCGCGACAAGCCCAACAGCGCTTAAGGGCTCCAGCGATCCGGTCCGCCGCATTGATGACCGCTCCCGGCGGACGGTTCGTCAAAGCGGAAAGCGCGCCCGCGAGGGCCGCTTCGGTTACTTGCTCGTCGGGTCGACCGGGGTTTTGGAGCCTCGCCTGGGTCGGCGGATGGCTCTCACCTTGCCGCTGTTTCCACCGCCGCAGAAGAACTGATCGCCACCATCGGACTCGAGCCCCGACACGCCTGTTCCGGGCGGCATATCAAGCTTCTCCAGGACCTTTCCGGTTTCAGGATCTATCCGCCTGACGTCGCTCTCGTCACCTTCCCAGGTGCCGTGCCAGAGTTCGCCGTCGATCCAGGTGACCCCTGTGACGATACGGTTGGAATCGATTGTGCGAAGAACTGCCCCTGTCTGGGGGTCGATCTGATGGATTTTGCGACCGCGATTCTGCCCCACCCAAAGTGAGCCTTCGGCCCAGGCAAGTCCGGAGTCGCCGCCGCCACCTGGCGCCGGAATCGTGGCGAGCACGCGGCCAGTGTTGGGATCGATCTTCTGAATGCGATCTTCGGCGATCTGGAACAGGTGCTGGCCGTCGAAGGCCGTTCCTGCGTGCGCGGCGACATCGATCGCGCGCACCACATTGCCGCTCGCAGGATCCAAGGCGTTCAGCCTGTCTCCTGACGCAAACCAGACCTGCTGACCGTCGAATGTAACCCCAGCCACGTGGTCGACACCCGGAAAGGGTCCATATTCGCGGAGGACTTCAGCTGCAGATCGTTTCATGCTTCTCCTCCAGGCTCAGATCTGTTGAATTGTCCATGACACTAGTAACCCGACAGTGAGCCGGGGAGTAACAAGATTGTCGGGAATCCCGGCACCGGCGGGGTCATCCAACGGCGCGCTCGCCCGAGGCCGAAGGACTGCACCTTGCCTGCTGCCGCAAGCTGCTCGAGCGAGCGCTGCACGGTGCGCGAGCTGGCTCCGAGCGCAATTGCGAGCGCCGAGCTCGACCACGACTCGCCGTCGGCGAGGAAGGCGAGCACCGCTGCATGCGGCTCGTCGGCGGGCGGCGCCAGCACCACGACATCGCGTGGGCGGCGCGGCTTAAGCGCAAAGCCTCGCTTGGTCGCGCTCACATCCGCCAGTGACCGCAACTCCACCCGAAGCCGACCGACTTCGACCCGCAACCGGGCGCGATGCGATTCATCGGCGTGCTTGCCGCCGAAGGCGCGTGCGACGAGCGTGCTCCTCGGTACGTCTGCGGGCCAGGCTTCGCCCAGCGTGCGCGCAAGCGCGAACAGGACCGGGCGCGTCGCCAGCGAGACGATCATGCCGGCGTCCCGCATGACATTGCGGCAGGCGTCGACGACGAGCGCCCCCGACGCCAGCAGCGCTTCGACCTCCTCGAGCAGGAGCGGGCGCTCCACCCCGCGCGCGATCAGCCGCGCCGCGGGCGTGTTCATCACCAGGGATGCGCCTTCAACCTCGGCCGTCAGCGCTGGAATGTCCGCCTGGCGCGCCGCGTGCGCGGCCCGTCCGAGCGCAGCGCGCGCCGCCTTGGTCCGGAGGCGGCGTATCGCGATCCCCGCAATCACCAGCTCGTGGGCGGCCCTTGACGCGGGTGGGAGCGTCGTCGGGTCGAAGCCAGCCAGCCTGCCCTCCGCCTCATCGAGGCGTCCGATCAGGAGCAGGCGCCGCGCTTCGAGATTGCGCGCATGCGCGGCATTGACGTGGTCGCCGTGTTTTTCAAGCGTCGACCGCGCGGCGTCGAGCGCCTTCTCCGGCCAGCCGAGGTCGCGCGAGACGAGCGCGATCTCGGCTTCGGCGACGACGCACCTCGCGCGTGCCACCGCCTCTCTCGGACCGAAGGCGCGCGCAGCACTTTTGAGAAGAGCCTTTGCTCGGACGAGATCGCCGAGCTGCGCCATCGCGATGCCGCGCAGCGCAAGCGCAGGCGCATCCTCACGCAGGGCGACCCGCTTCAAAGCGCCAAGAGGATCACCCGTCGCAAGGGCGCGCGCCGCAGCGGTGATCAGCGAGTCCATCGGAATCCCGTCACACTTGTCACTCTCACCTTTCGATGTCCGGTCCTAATCTATCTCGGGACCAACAGCCAGCGCGCTGAAGCGCCGCCTGCCGGTCGTGATCCGGCGTTCGCCAGATCAAACGGCAACTGGCGCGACGTAGCCCGACGTGGCGATGGCGTTCGATTTTGTGCAAATGCCAGTTCTGAGCCTGGCAAAAGGGGTAATTACCTGGCTGACAAACCCAACGTGAAACAGGAATATGTACCTGACAGGCCGGCAGTTTAGCGCGTTCTACGCAGCGAGCGGATAAAGACAACAAGGGCGCCTAGGGCGAACCCGGGATTGGTGAAGGACCACCCTCCTGTACGCGCCAGGAACTCTGCCTCTAGTGGATCTTGCGGACCAAGTGGACCCCGTTCGATATGCTCCCTCTCTGGAGCAGCTCGCCTTGCAGCCTTAAGCTTTTCAAGGCGCGCGCCCAAGCGCTTAAGCCGCGCTTGCAACTCGTTGTCCGTCAAGTGTTCCATACATCTGTCATCGCACCAACTCTGGGTTGGAGCAACACCGCTACCCAGCTGTAGGGGAATGGCATTGGATTTAGGCGGCCGCCTTTTTAGGTCTTTCATCCGGGTGAATCCCGCCCGCAGGTGGAGGGTTCAGAACATAAACTACAGAGTTCCGCCGGAGAGCTTGACCTCGCCTGCATGACGCATCATGCGGCGAAAGCTCATCGAGATATGGGCTCGCCTGATGTGCCCGATCGACTCCCAGTCGCCGATCTCGGCGGCGGCAAGCACCTCTTCCATTTCGCGGCGGAACGCAGTGAACTCCTCGACCAGGCCCAACTGCGGCATCATCTTCAGGACGACGCGCGCGACCTGAAAATACAGACGCTCGCTGATCTCGCGCAGCGGCTGGTTGCCGGTCATCGCGGTGAGCTCGTAGAAAAAATCCATGTTGAGGCGCAGGAAAGCGCGCTGGTCGGGATTGAGCACATCGGAATCGCAGCGCGCGATGAGTGCCCTTATCCGGTCGAGGTCGTCCGCCGTGCGCGGGATCGGCGAAAGCTTGCCGACGAGGAGCGCCAGCTCCAGGCGCAAGTGATAGACCTGCTGCAATTCCTCGATGTCGACGTCGGTGACGATCGTGCCGACGCCATGGACGGATTGAACCAGACCCTCGGATTCGAGGCGCGCCAGGACACGGCGAACCGGCGTGCGGCTGATCTGGAATTCCTGGGCAAGCTCTTCCTCGGAGAGATGGCTGCCGGGCGCATAGTCGAGCAGGCAGATGCGGTCGCGCAATATCCGGTAGATACGCTCGAACCGCTCCCGCGCCGAGAGCGGGCGCGGCGGTGCGGCGGTCGCGGCCAGGGGCGCGGCATCCGTCTCAAGCGTCATCCAGCCTCCAGGACAGCGTGCAGGAACTGCCGCGTCCGCTCGTTCTTGGGGGCACCGAACAACTCGTTTGGCGGCCCCTGTTCGCAGATCTTGCCGGCATGGAAAAAGCAGACGCGATCGGAGAATTCCTTGGCAAATCCCATCTGGTGGGTGACCATCAGCATGGTGAGGTCATGTTCCCTGCCGAGTTTTCGGATGACTTCAAGCACTTCGCCGACGAGTTCGGGGTCGAGTGCCGAGGTCACCTCGTCGAACAGCATGATCTTGGGCCGCATGGCGCAAGCGCGGGCGATGGCGACACGCTGCTGCTGGCCGCCGGAAAGCTGCGAGGGATAGTGGTCCTTCTTCTCCGACAGGCCGACCATGTCGAGCAGCTCGGCCGCACGCGCCTCGGCATCGGCCCGCTTCATGCCGAGCACGGTTATCGGCGCCTCGATGCAGTTCTGCATCGCCGTCATGTGCGGGAACAGGTTGAACGACTGGAACACCATGCCGATCTTGGCGCGGATCTTGCGGATGTGCGCGAGATCGGCGGGAACAAGCTTGCCGTTCCTCTCCATGTGGGTGAGCGGCTCGCCTTCGACCCAGATGACGCCGTCATTGATCGTCTCCAGCGTCATCAGCATGCGCAGCACCGTGGTCTTGCCGGAGCCGGACGGCCCGATGATGGAGACCTTCTCGCCGCGTGCTATGTCCAGATTGAGCCCGTCGAGAACGGTCAGCGCGCCATAGCGTTTCGAAACATTGTCGAAGCGGACCATCGGTTGTTCCGTCATCGCATGGTCCTCCGGTTGAGCAAGCCTTCGAGGGAGCGAATGAGCGCGGCGGAAACCAGGCTCATGGCAAGGAAGAACAGGCCGACCAGCGTCATCGGCTCAGTGTAGCGGAAGGTTTCGGAGCCGATGATCTTGGCGGTCTGCATCAGCTCCAGCACGGCGATTGCGGAAAGCAATGGCGTCTCCTTGAACAAGGCAACCAGATAGTTGCCGAGCGCCGGAACGATCGGCGGGATCGCCTGCGGAATGATGATGTCCCGGAACGTCGTCCAGGCTGACAGATTGAGGGCGACCGAGGCTTCCCACTGGCCGCGATGGATGTTGTCGAAACCGGCGCGATAGACCTCGGAACAATAGGCAGCGTAGTGGATACCGATGGCAAGCACCCCGGCGGTGAAGGCGTCGAGCACGACACCGAATTTCGGAAAGACGAAATAGAGAAAGAATATCTGGATCAGCAACGGGGTCGACCGGATCAGTTCGACCAGCACCGAAATCGTCCAGCCGGTCCACGGCACGGCGATGCGGACCACCGCCAGCACCAGGCCAAGCGAGGCGGCAAGCGCAAACCCGATCAGCGTCGCCTCGATGGAAACGATGGCAGCGCTGGCGAGCACCGGCAGGATTTCAAAAGCAAATGCCCAGTCCCAGATCATGCTGCCTTCCCCCGCGCCAATCCGAGCGAAGCCCGCCTTTCGAGAAGCCGCATGCCGATGGTCACGACCAGCGACATTGCCAGGTACATCAGCAGGACGAGGGTGAAGATCGGAATGGTCTTGAACGTGTTCTGGTTCATTTGCTGCGCCTTGAAGGCGAGGTCCGAGAGCGTGATCAGCGAGACCAGCGCTGTCGATTTCAAAAGCTCGATGAACAGATTGCCCCAAGGCGGGATCATGGCGACGAAAGCCTGCGGCAGGATGATCCGGCGCAGCATCTGGGGGCGGCTCATGTTCAATGCGGTAGACGCCTCCCACTGTCCGCGGGCGACGGACTGGATCGCGCCGCGCACGACTTCCGATCCGTAAGCACCAACGTTCAGGCCGAGCGCCAGGACAGCAACCAGAAATGCGTTGAGCGTGACACCGAATTGCGGCAGCACAAAAAACAGCCAAAACAATTGCACCAGCGCCGAGGTGCCGCGGAAGATCTCGACATAGACCGTGGCCAGCCATTTGAGCGGCGCCGGGCCATACATCCTTGCCAGCGCCGCCAGCACGCCCATGACGATTGCCAGCAGGCTGCCGAGGATAGCGATCTCGATCGTCAGGACCGCGCCTTGCAGCAGCCCCGGCATAAACACTTTGTAAGATTCCTGCGTTGCCAAGGCACCGATCACGACAAGCGCGACGACCAGCATGGCAACGAGCGTACGGATTCCCATGCGGATTCCCCCAGGAAAAAGGGGCGGCGCTTTCGCGCCGCCAGCAGTTGGGAACCTATTTGCCCGCGCAAAGCTCCGCGGTGGTCTTGTTGGGCAGGTAGTCCTTGCCGAAGCCGAGCGGCTCGACCAGCGCGATGTGCTCCGGCGAACCGAGGAACGTCTTCAACTCGGCGTTGAACGCCTCCTGCAGGTCGGTATCTTCCTTGCGGAAGCCGAAGCCGCCATGGCCTTTCACCGACTTGCCGGCAACCTCGCCGAACGGCTTGGTCGATTCGACGCCGTCGGCCTTCTTGGCCATGTCGGCGATCGAAAGAGCGGTTAGCGCGGCAGCGTCGGCACGGCCCGACTGGACGGCGGCGACCAGACTGGACTGGTCGGGCAAGGCAACGATCTGCCCGGCGGCGACACCAGCGTCCTTGGCATAGCCGCCCTCGACGGCGCCGGCCATCACGGCGAGCTTGAGATCCGGGTTTTCCTTGATGCTGGAAAAGTCCTTCACGCCCTTCGGATTGCCTTTTGCCACCAGCATGGCCTGACCGATGCCGTAGGACGGCTCGGAGAAATTGATCTCGGCGCAGCGCTTCGGATTGATGAACATGCCGGCGGCGATGATATCGAAGCGGCCGGCCTTGAGACCTGGGATAAGCGAGCCGAACTCGGTCAGCACGCCGTCAACCTGCGCGATACCCATCTTGGCGAGTACCGCCTTGGCAACTTCCGGCGCTTCGCCGGTCAGCTTGCCGTCAGGCGTGGCGTAACCGAACGGCGCCTCGTTGGCAAAGCCGACGCGGATATAGCCGTCCTTCTTGGCCTGTTCGAGGGTGGTTTCCGCATAAGCGGGCAGCGCCGTGAATGATGTCGCGGCAAGCGCGAGGCAGGCGGCGGCTTTCACGACCATCCGGCGCGATATCGATGATTTGAACATGCTTTTCTCCCATTGAACAACTGACTGATATTCCGGGCGCGGCCTTCTTCGAGGTCGACACTTGCCTGTCAAGACGTATACAACTGCCCTAGACATTGTGCAAGCTAAGATATAAAAACTACAGAAATCTGGCAATAATTCGTAATCAGACCACACATTATTGCCAGTTGTGCACAATTTAAGAAAAAACCAGCGTACTGGCAGGTGGGATTTCGGTGGCGAGCGCGAGCGGTTTCGGGACTTTCACGCAAGCGGAGTATGCGCAGCGCCTGGCCGGCGTGAAGTCACGCATGGAGAAGGCCGGCTTCGACCTCATCATCTGTCAGGACCCAGCTAATATGTGCTGGCTGACCGGCTATGACGGATGGTCGTTCTATGTTCCGCAATGCGTGCTCGTCCATCTCAGGGAAGACCGGCCGATCTGGTTCGGCAGGGCGCAGGACGCCAGGAGCGCACGCCTGACCACCGGCCTGCCGGAGAAGAACATCGTGCCGTTCTCGGAACGGCTGGTGCAGCAGCCCGTCGAACACCCCTATGACGAACTCGCCCAGCTGATCCGGTCGCGTGGCTGGGGAAACGCCCGCATCGGCGTCGAGATGGACGCGCATTATTACACCGCGCGCTGCCATGCCCATCTCGTCAGCGGGCTGCCTGACGCGCACTTCGCCAACAACCACGATCTCGTCAACTGGGCGCGGCTGGTCAAATCCGAAGCCGAGTTGGCGCTGATCCGCGAGGCCGGTGCGATCTGCACGCACGCCATGAAACGCGGCATCGAAAAAATGCGGCCCGGCGTACCGCAGAACCATGTCATTGCGGAAATCTATCACGCACAGATCATGGGCGTGCCCGGAGCGGGCGGCGACTATGCCGCGATCTGTCCGCTGATGCCCGTCGGCGAGGGCACCAGCACGCCGCATCTGACCTGGTCCGACGCGCCGCTGCCGGACAGCGGCCTCGCCATTCTGGAGATCGCCGGGGTGCGGCGGCGCTATCATGCGGCGCTGACGCGGACCGTGCATTTCGGCAAGCCGCCGCAAGTCCTCGTCGACATTGCCAAGGTGATCGTCGAGGGCGTCGACGCCGGCCTTGAGAAGGCCCGCCCCGGCTACACCGCCGAAGAGGTGGAAGCCGCCTGGCAGGCAGTGTTGAGGAAGAACGGGCTGAAGAAGGAGAGCCGCGTCGGCTATCCGGTCGGGCTCGCCTACCCGCCCGATTGGGGCGAACGCACCGCAAGTCTTCGTCCCGGCGACACCACCAGGATGCAGTCCGGGATGTGCTTCCATTTCATGGCCGGCGTTTGGCTCGACGATTTCGGCATCGCCATCTCGGAATCCTTCGTCGTCACGGATCGCGGCGGCGAACGCCTCTGCGACGTGGCGCGCGAACTCATCGTCATCGACTGAGCATGGGGACTGGAAGCCGGTCACTGACGAAAGATCATGCCGGCAACGAAACCGGTAACCAGAACGAGGACGCCTGATGGACCGTAATCCGTTTTCCGAAGCCGAAATCGCCGGCCGCCTTGTCAGGGTCCGCACGGCGCTGGCCGAGCGCGAGCTCGACGCTGCGGTCTTTGCTTCGCCGGAGAACGTCTTTTACCTCACCGGGCTCGATCACTGGGGATATTTTGCCCCTCACCTGCTGATCGTCCCACTCGAAGGGAAACCTGTCCTGGTCACCCGCTCGATGGAAAGGGTGACGATCGAGAAACAGGTGACGGCAGCGGAATTCCGCGGCCATTCCGACAGCGAAACGGCGGCCGACCTTGCCGCGCGGGTGCTTGCGGAGCTCAGCCTGTCCGGCAAGCGGATCGGCCTCGAATACTGGACGGCCGGCCTCAGCCATGGGCTTGCCGTCGCACTCCAGACGCAGGCCGATGCCAGATGGAGCGATGTTTCCGGGCTGGTCGACAGGATGCGGCGAGTGAAGAGCGCCGAGGAACAGGCACTGATGCGTCAGGCGGCACAAGTGACCGACGCCGCCGCCGGCGCCGCGATCGCCGCGATCTCGGACGGTGCCTCCGAACAGGAGGTCGCAGCCCAGTGCGTTGCGGCGATGATCCGCGCCGGCGGTCATGCTCCGGGCTTCGGCCCGTTCATCCGCCCGGCCGCGCGCCTGGGCGAAGAGCATACGACCTGGGGCGACGGGATCTACCGCAAGGGCGAGCCGGTCTTCGTCGAACTGTCCGGCTGCATCTCGCGTTATCACGCGCCGCTCGGCCGGCTCGTTCGCATCGGCCATATCAGCGACGAAGACGCCGCGATGGCGGAGGTGACCGCCAGGGCGTTCGATGCCGTCGTCGAGGCACTCAAGCCCGGCGCCAGGGCGCGCGACGTCTACGCCGCCTGGCAGACCGTCGCCGACGAGGCCGGTCTTTCCCATTATCGCCGCCATCACTGCGGCTATCTGGTCGGCGCCGGACAGCCGCCATCATGGACCGGCGGCAATTCGGTGACCGGCTTGAGGCACGATTCCGATCTCGAAATCGAGACCGGGATGAGCTTCCACATCCTGTCGTGGCTGATGGGCACCGGTCGCGGCGATGACTTCGTCTCCAACACCGTGCTTCTGACCGATGCGGGTGCCGAAGTGCTTACCCGCACGCCGGCCGGCCCGATCGTTCGATAGGCCGCAGGGATGGCGCGCTACTCGGCATTTTCGATTTTCCGCAACGCGCTGTCTGGCCAGAAGAACTGGCAGCGCGCCTGGCGGGCAGCGGAGCCAAATCCGTCCTACGACGTGATCGTCATCGGCGGCGGTGGACACGGCCTCGCTACCGCCTTCTACCTCGCCGAGAACCACGGCATCCGCAACGTCGCGGTGCTCGAAAAGGGCTATGTCGGCGGCGGCAATGTCGGCCGCAACACCACCGTCATCCGCTCCAACTACCTGCTCGACGGCAACACCCAGTTCTACGAATTCTCGATGAAACTCTGGGAGAACATGTCGCGGGCGCTGAACTTCAATGTCATGTTCTCGCAGCGCGGCCAGCTCGTCACCGCGCATTCCGCCGACCAGCTCGACGGCTTCAGCCACCGCGCCAACATCATGCGGCTGAACGGCATCGATGCCGACATCCTCGACCGCGACGCGGTGCGCCGTCTCGTGCCCTATCTTGATTTTTCCGACACCGCCCGCTTCCCGATCCATGGCGCCATCTTCCAGGGCCGGGCGGGCACGGCGCGCCACGATGCGGTCGCCTGGGGCTATGCGCGAGCCGCCGACGGCCATGGCGTCGATATTATCCAGAACTGCGAGGTGACAGGCTTCCTCCGCGACGGCAACAGGATCGTCGGCGTCGAAACGACGAAAGGCCGGATCGGCGCCGGCAAGGTCGGCCTCGCTGTTGCCGGTCATACATCCGTGCTCGGCGCCAAGGCCGGCCTGGAACTGCCGATCGAAAGCCACGTCTTGCAGGCCTTTGTCACCGAACCGCTGAAGCCGTTGGTGGACCACGTCGTCGCCTATGGCGCCGATCATTTCTACGTCAGCCAGTCGGACAAGGGCGGGCTGGTCTTCGGCGGCAATCTCGACGGCTACAATTCCTACGCCCAGCGCGGCAATCTGGGCGTCGTGTGCGAAGTGGCGGAGGCGGCGAGCGCTCTGATGCCGTGCATTTCGCGCATCCGACTGCTGCGCCATTGGGGTGGCGTCATGGACATGACGCCCGATGCCAGCCCGATCATCTGCCCGACGCCGATCGAGGGGCTCTATCTCAACGGCGGCTGGTGCTATGGCGGCTTCAAGGCGACGCCGGCTTCCGGCTGGTGCTTCGCCCACACGATCGCCACCGGCAAGCCGCACCCGTTGATCGCAGCCTACGGGCTCGATCGTTTCCGCACCGGCCACACGCTCGACGAGGCCGGCGCCGGCCCCTCAGCCTGGCTGCAATAGGAGGCGCAAGACAATGCTGCCCATCGAATGCCCCTGTTGCGGTCCGCGCGACCATGACGAGTTCCGCTACGGTGGCGATGCTTCCGTCACGCGCCCGGCGCACGACGATCCAGATCCCGAGGCCTGGTACCGTTACGTTTTTATCAGGGCAAATCCGGCTGGCCTGCATCGCGAATTCTGGCAGCACGTGATCGGCTGCCGCCAATGGCTGGTGGTCGAGCGCGACACGCGCAACCACGCCATCGCATCGGTCGAGCTGGCCAGGAAATCGCCCCACAGTAAATCGCTGGCCAGGAAGTCACCGGCATGAGCTCGAACCACAAGCGGCTGTCGATGGGTGGCCGCATCGACCGCGAGCAGCCGGTCGAGTTTACCTTCGACGGCCGGAGCCTGATCGGATATCGCGGCGACACGCTTGCCTCCGCGCTGCTCGCCAACGGCGTCACCCTGGTCGGGCGCAGCTTCAAGTATCATCGTCCGCGCGGCATTTTTTCCGCCGGACCCGAGGAACCGAATGCGCTGGTTACGCTCGCAACCGCAGGCAGGCGCCAGCCGAACCTGCCGGCGACGACGCTGGAACTCCAAGACGGCCTAGTCGCGGAGAGCCAGAACCGCTGGCCGTCGCTTACGTTTGACGTGCAAAGCGTCAACGGCCTGTTGGCGCCGTTCCTTTCGGCCGGCTTCTACTACAAGACCTTCATGGGCCCGACGCGCCGCGCCTGGATGTTCTACGAGCACTTCATTCGCAAGGCGGCCGGGCTTGGCAGAGCCGGCACCGATCCCGACTCAGACCGCTACGACATCAGTCATGCCTTTGCCGATGTCGCCATCATCGGCGGCGGCCCTGCAGGATTGTCGGCGGCGCGTGCTGCCGCAGCGGCCGGCGCGCGGGTGGCGCTGATCGAACAGGATTTCCTGCTCGGCGGCCAGCTTCTGGCGGAACCGTCCGACAGCGCAGCGGCCAAATGGTTGAGACAGGCCGAGGCCGAGCTGGAGAGCTCCGAAACCGTCACCCTGATGAAGCGGACAACCGCTTTCGGCAGCTATGACGGCAATGTCATCGGACTGGTCGGGCAACGCGACCCAGCCAATCCGCGGCCGGCCGGCGAAGTGCTGCAGACATTCACGATGCTTCGCGCCCGCTCGATCGTTTTCGCCACCGGCGCCATTGAGCGGCCAATGATATTCTCCAACAACGACCGACCCGGCGTCATGCTTGCCTCGGCCGCCCGGACCTACCTCAACCGTTTCGCCGTCCTGCCCGGCAAGAAAATAGTCGTCGCCACCGGTAATGACAGCGCCTGGCGCGCCGCGTTCGACCTTGCCGGTGCCGGCGCAGAGGTGACGGTTGCCGATCTGCGTGCAGCGCCGTCCACAGCGCTTGCCGCAGAAGCCGGACGGCTCGGCGTGGTGGTGCGGGCCGCAACGCGCATCGTCGACCTTAACGGCGGCCATGCCGTCAGGCGTGCAACGCTCAACGAAGCGGACGGCCAGTCCGAGGCCACCTGCGACCTGGTCTGCGTGTCCGGCGGCTGGTCGCCGACCGTGCATCTCACCTCGCACCTGGGCGTCAAACCTCAATATCGCGACGACATTGGCGGCTTCGTGCCGGGCGCGTTTCCGGCGGACCGGTTCGGCGCCGGCTCGATGATGGGAATTTTTTCGACCGCCGATGTCATCGAGGACGGTCATCGCGCCGGCACCGAGGCGGCATCGTTCTGCGGCAAGTCGGCGCCGGTGCCCGCTCCGTCAAAACTCGATCTTGGCGAGACCGCCACGGCCCCGTTTCGCGAAATCCCTTCTCTCGGCCGTGGAAAGGCCTTCGTCGATTTCCAGATGGACGTGACGACCGGGGATATCGAACTCGCCTATCGCGAGGGCTACGAATCGGTCGAGCACCTGAAGCGCTACACCACGCTCGGCATGGGCACCGATCAGGGCAAGACCAGCAATTTTGCAGCGCTTGCCTCGATGGCGGCCTTACGCAATGCAACCATCCCCGAGACCGGCGCCACGACCTTTCGACCGCCCTATACGCCGGTCGCCATCGGCGCGCTTGCCGGACGCGCCATCGGCCATCATTTCAAGCCGATCCGCCGCACGCCGATGCACGACTGGCACATGGCGAACGGCGCCGAGATGCTGGAGGTCGGGCTCTGGATGCGGCCCTATTTCTACAGGCAATCCGGGCTCGACGTGAACGAAGCGTATGTCGCCGAAATGCGGAGTGTGCGCCAGGCCGCTGGCCTGATGGACATCTCCACTCTCGGCAAGATCGACGTCCAGGGCCCGGATGCCGCGATTTTCCTCGATCGCATCTACGCCAACGGCTTTGCCAAACTGCCGGTCGGCCGTGCGCGCTACGGCGTCATGCTGCGCGACGACGGCATCGTCTTAGACGACGGCACCACGACGCGGCTGGGCGAGAACCGGTTCTTCATGACCACCTCGACCGCCAAGGCCGCCGACGTGCTGTCGCGTCTCGAATTCCTGCTCGATACGGCCTGGCCGGATTTGCGCGTAGCCGTGACCTCGGTGAGCGATGAATGGGCGGCGATGTCGGTTGCCGGACCGAAAAGCCGCGCAATTCTGAATGCGGCGTTTCCCGCTCTCGATGTTTCCGACGCAGCACTTGCGCATATGGGATTGCTCGAGAGCGAATGGCAGGGCCGTGCGCTCCGCATCCTGCGTCTCAGTTATTCCGGCGAGCGCGCCTACGAAATCTATGTCGGCGCAACTGCCGGTGAACAGCTTTGGAGCCGCCTGCTCGAAGCAGGCAGGCCGCTCGACTTGAAGCCTTACGGCGTCGAGGCGCTCGGCGCGCTGCGCGTCGAAAAGGGCCATGTCGCCGGACCTGAAATCGATGGGCGCACGACGCTCGACGATCTTGGCCTCGGCCGCTTGGCGGGCAAGCGTTCCGGCTTCGTCGGCGACGTGCTGCGACGGCGCCCCGCCTTCCAGGCGCCCGACCGCCAGCGCCTGGTCGGACTGGAATGCATCGAAGAGGGAAAACGCCTTCGCGGTGGCGCCATCCTGTTCCTGCCGGGCGAGAAACCTTACGGCCACGGGCGCGGCCGCGTCACCTCCGTCACCTTCAGCCCCGAACGCGGCCACCATGTCGGGCTGGCCTTGCTTTCCGGCGATGTCGCCAGCGAAGGAAGCGAGGTCGTGGCCGTCTATCCGATGAAGGCCGAAACGGTCCGTGCCCGAATCGTCTCGCCGGTATTCCTCGATCCGCAGGGGGAACGACTGCATGGCTAGCCCGGATTTCAGCCTGTCCGTGGTCGATTGCCCACTCATCCAGATCGAGGGCTGGGACGGCACGCTGGCGCAATTCGAATCGAGCCTCTCGGCGTCGCTCGGCACGAAACTTCCCGCCTCGGTCGGAGAGACGGTCCGTCACAAAGGTTTTCTCGTCATCCGCGTCGCGCCTCGCCGCTTGTGGCTGGCTCTCGACGACGGCGCGCAAGCATCTTCGCTTGCCGTCGATCCGGATCTCGGCTGTTCGGTTTCTCTCGGCGAGGGTCGCGTGCGTTTCAGAATGGCCGGGGCGGACATCGCAGGAGTGCTCTCCAGATGCATCGCCGTCGACTGGTGCGCGCCGGCGGCCGCCCCGGGCCGCGCCGTGCTGACATCCTTGCACCATGTGCCCGTGCTGTTCCTGCGCAGCGGCGAGACCGCGTGCGAACTCATCGTGCCGCGAAGTTTTTCGCAAAGCCTCTCCGACTGGATTGCTGACGCTGCGGGGTAGGGAAAGGACCAGGCGCGAACGCTCCCCTCAGGAGGAGCCACTCCACGGTCTCGCTCCTTGGATGATCTCTTGAGCACGCGCGGCAAAGCGACCGGCGAGCGGCCACTTGCCGGCCGCATCGGCCGACGCCGCGCTGCCTGCCCGCGCCCGGTCGGCGATGCCGACAAAGATCACCGCGAAACGGAACAGCGAAAAAACCAGGTGGAAGCGTTGCAGGGGCGCAGTGGGCACGGCATGGGCGAAATAATGGTCGAGGAATTCGCGCTGGCTGGGGATACCGAGGGCGGCATGATCGAGGCCGAGGATGCCGCCATATTCGTCCGGGGTCGAATGCCAGGTCATCGAACAAAAGCCGAGATCGGCGAGCGGATGGCCGATCGTCGACAGCTCCCAATCGAGAATGCCGATCACCTCCGGCTTGCCGGAATGGAACAGCAGATTTCCGAGGCGGAAGTCGCCATGGGCGATCGACACGCGTCCATCATCCGCAGGCAGATGCTGCGGCAACCAGTCGGCGACCGCATCGAGTGCCGGAATTCCGTCGCTCGGCGATTCCCTCAACTGCCGGGTCCAGCGGCCGATCTGGCGCTCGAAATAGTTGCCGGGCCGGCCGTAATCGCCGAGACCGACCTCGTCGGGACGGACAGCATGCAGTTTGGCCATCGCTTCGGCCATGCCGAAATAGATGGCGCGTCGCTCCGCGGGAACAAGGCCAGGCAGCGAACAGTCGTGGAAGACGCGACCATCCAGCCGCTCCATCAGGTAGAACGGCGTGCCGAGCGGCTCGGCGCCGGCGTTATAGAGCACCGGCCGCGGCACCGGCACGTTGGTCGCTGCGAGCGCTTCAAGCACGCGGAACTCGCGGTCGACGGCATGCGCCCCGCGCAGGATCGGCCCGGCCGGTTTCTTGCGCAGCACCATGCGATGCGCACCATAGTCGACGAAGTAGGTCGGGTTGGACTGCCCGCCGCCGATCCGCTCGAGCGTCATTGCGGCATCGCCGAAGCGGTTCGCGAGAAAGCCCTTCAATGCCGCAGGATCGAAGTCCGCATTCAACGGCATCTTTTCCTCCTGAGACGCCACCCCGCGTCCGCTATGCCTCGTCTTCGACGGTCCAGCGCCAAAAACCCTTCTCCTCTTCGTTGAGGAAACGGTTCAGCACCATCTTGTGGACCTCATCGGCGCCGTCGACCAGCCGCGCCTGGCGCGCATAGCGGTAGATCCATTCGAGCACCGTGTCCTTGGAATAGCCCCGCGCGCCGTTGATCTGGATCGCCACATCGGCCGCGTCATGCAGCACATTGGCGACCTGGACCTTGGCCATCGACACATCCTTGCGGGCAAAGCCGCCGCGGTCCAGTTCCCACGCAGCCTTCATCACCAGCAGACGGCCGATCTCGATGCGCATGGCAAGATCGCCGAGCTTCAGCTGGACGCTTTCGCGGTCGGCGAGGCGCTGGCCGAAACCATGGCGCTCGGCAGCGTAGGCGCGCGCGATCTCAACGCAGCGCTTGGACAATCCAAGCCAGCGCATGCAGTGGGTAAGCCGCGCCGGGCCGAGCCGCACCTGCGTCACCTTCATGCCCCTGCCCTCGCCAACCAGCATGTCTTCGACAGGGATTTCGAGCCCCTCGAATTCCAGCTCGCAATGCCCGCCATGCTCCTCCGGGCCCATGATCTCGATGCGGCGAATGATATGCCAGCCCGGCTGGTCCTTGTGGAACATCAGGGCCGACAGACCGTGGCGCGGGTCGTCCGAGGTTCGCGCGATCAGGATGAAATGGCTGGCCTCCTCCGCGCCGGTGATGAACCATTTGCGGCCGGTCACCACGTATTTGTCGCCGCGCCGCTCCGCACGCGTCATGATCATCGAAGGGTCCGAGCCGCCGCCGGGATGCGGTTCGGTCATGGCAAAGGCCGAGCGTACCTGGCCCTCGACGATCGGCTTCAGCCATTTTTCCTGCTGCGCCGGCGTGCCGAGCGCCTCGAGCACCATCATGTTGCCATCATCGGGCGCTGCCGAATTGAACACCACGGGTCCGAAGATCGACCGGTTCATCTCCTCATAGCAAACCGCAATATCCATCTTGCCGAGACCGGCGCCGCCGGATTCGGGCTTGAGCTGCAGGCACCACAGGCCCGCCATACGCGCCTTGGCGCGAAGCGTCTCCAGCAGCGGCAAGGCGATATTTCCATGTGCGTCATAGGACGTCTTGTCGGCCTCGAGCGGCAGGATCTCACGCTCGACGAAGTCGGCAATGCGGACGCGGTAATCTTCGGTGCGGGCGGGAATGTCGAAATTCATGGACAAACTCCCAGCGATGAAACGAGGTGGCCACCATCGATGGACGAGATCGCCGAAAGCATCGGGTCCATACCTGAAATCGAGCGAGCGCTCGTTTTCCCTATTCGCCTCTATCGCCTTTTGCAGCCGCCGTCATCCGGCGAAGCGTGGCTCCGCCACGCCCTTGATGCCAAGTCCGGTTATCGCGAACAGGCTGCCGCGCAGGACGCCATCGCCGGGGAGGCGCGGTAACGACCACCACGACTTCGATCTTCATGCCGTCCTCCTCTGTTGGCACCGTGCGGCGATAGGCGAGCCGCCTCAGAACGCGACCTTGTCGCCGCCCTTCAGTGACAGGATCTCGCGCGCCTCGTCGGGCGTCGCCACTTCCATGCCGAGGCCCTCGATGATCTTGCGGGCAAGCACCACCTGCTCGGTGTTCGATTTGGCAAGCTTGCCCTTGCCGGCCCACAGACTGTCTTCGAGCCCGACGCGGATGTTGCCGCCAAGCGCTGCCGACTGCGCCGCGATGCGCAACTGGCTGGCGCCGGCACCGAGCACCGACCAGCGGAACTGGTCGCCGAACAGCCGGTCGGCGGTGCGCTTCATATGGGCGACGTCTTCGGGGTGCGTGCCGATGCCGCCAAGCAGACCGAACACCGACTGCACGAAGAACGGCGGCTTGACCAGCCCGCGATCGGCGAAGTGCGAGAGATTGTAGAGATGGGCGATGTCGTAGCACTCGAACTCGAAGCGCGTGCCGTTGTCGTAGCAGGTCGCAAGGATGTATTCGATGTCCTTGAACGAGTTGCGGAAGACCAGGTCACGCGTCGCTTCCAGATGCGGCTTTTCCCAGTCGAACTTGAAAGTCTCGTATTTGTCGACGAGGTGATAGAGCCCGAAATTGATCGAGCCCATGTTGAGCGAGGCGACCTCTGGCTTGAACTCGGCGGCCGGGCGCACGCGTTCCTCGACCTTCATGTAGGGACTGCCGCCAGTGGTGATATTGATGGCGGCATTGGTGGCCTGCTTGATGCGCGGCAGGAAGCGGGCGAAGGCCGCCGGCGTCTGGTCGGGCTTGCCGGTCTCGGGGTCGCGGGCATGCAGGTGCAGGATCGCCGCACCTGCCTCCGCCGCCGCGATCGCCTCGGACGCGATCTGGTCCGGCGTGATCGGCAGATAGGGCGACATGGTCGGTGTATGGATCGCCCCGGTCACCGCACAGGTGATGATAATTTTGCCCCTGGTCTGCGTAGCACCGGGCTTGCGGCTTGTTTCCGTCATCTTCCAAACTCCTGATCCGATTTTTTCTTGTGCGCGGCCAGCGCCATCAGCCGGCGGTCGCGCCAAACCTGCCGTTCGCCGAGTTCTTCCCGCGGCAGCCGCTTGCGGCGGTCGGCCTCCACCGTCTCGATGACTTCGCCGGCCCAGTCGATGCGGCGCAGCATCTGCGGAAAAATGTTGGCATAGATCGATTGATAACGCTCGACATAGTCGCGTACACCGCCCGGCGCATTAAGATCGATCGTTTCGAACGGACCCATGAACGACCAGCGCAGCGCCAGCCCGTCGCGAATGCCGATATCGACATCCTCGACGCTGGCATAGCCGTCGGCGACAAGTCGAAAAGCCTCCTCCAGCAGCGCGCCCTGCAGGCGGTTCATGATGAAGCCGTCGAGCTCGTGCTCCATCACCAGCGGCGCGTGGCCCGCATCGACGAGGAAGGCGCGGGTCCTTTCGATTGTTTCGGAAGACGTCCATGGCGCCGGCACGACTTCCGCGGCCGGTATGAGGTAGGGCGGATTGATCGGATGCACGACCAGGCAGCGGTGCCGCCCTTGCAGATGGTCGGTGAATTTCGACGGCAGCAACGCCGAGGTGGAACTGGCGATCACCGCTTGCGGAGCGGCAATTGCATCGATCCGAGAGAACACCTCGCGCTTCACATCCAGGTTTTCCGGCGTGTTCTCCTGGATATGGACCGCATCGGCCAGCGCTTCTTCGAGTTCCGCAACGACGGCAATGCGACCAAGCACGACGTCGATTGCCTGTCCCCGCAGCAGATCGTTCTCAGCGATGTCGCCGAGCACGCCGGCGATGTAATCGTGCGCACCTTCGGTCGCGGCCGGCGACTGATCCCACATCCGCACATCGTGGCCGGCGCGGGCAAAACTGATCGCCCAGGCCCGCCCGATGAACCCGCTGCCTACAATCGCTACTTTCACCATGGTCGGGCTCCTCAAAGGGTTTCGACATTGCCGTCGACGCCGAGCGACTGGCCGGAGATGTTGATCGCCGCATCGGACAACAGGAAAGCGACCATCGCGGCGACGTCATAGGGGCTGGTCATGCGGCGCAGCGAGATGTTGTGGAGATAGCGCTCCGTCATCTCCTCGTTCGACACACCGAGCTGTCTGGCCCGGTCGGCGATAACCTTGTCGATGCGTGGTCCCTCGATGATGCCGGGCAGGATGGCGTTGACCCTGATGCCGTGCGGTCCGAGTTCCTTGGCAAGGCTTTGCGTGAAACCGATGACGCCGAACTTGGCCGCCGAATAGGGGGTGCGGAAAGCGTAGCCATGGCGGCCGGCGGCGGACGACATCGAGACGATCGAGCCGCCGCCCGCCGCCTTGATCAGCGGCACGGCACGCCTGGCGCAGAGGAACTGGCCGGTCAGGCAGATGTCGATGCAGCGCCGCCACTCCGCCGGATCGATTTCGTCGACGCCGCCGGTCGGCCCGGCGATGCCGGCATTGTTGATCAGCGCGTCGAGGCCGCCGAGCTTTTCCTTCACCGTCTCGAACAGCCGGTCGACGTCGTCGTCGCGCGAGACATCGGCCTTGACCGCGGCGACCAGGGCGATCCTGTCCGGAGCGGCGGCCAGCGCCTCGTCGGAGACGTCGCAAACGACGATGCGCGCGCCGAGCCGCGACAGCATTTCTGCAATGGCCAGGCCGATGCCGCCGGCGCCTGCCGTCACCAGCACGCGCTGCCCCTTCAGCCCGGTCAGAAAATCATCCGCCGATGTCGGCGCCGCTTTGCTCATCGTGTATCCCTTCTCATTGCAGCCGCCGTTCGCGCAGCGCCATGACAGCGCCCAGAACGGCCAAGCCGTACAATATTGCCCCTGAAATTGTGACGAAAGCGCTGCCCTCTGCGAGGCGACGGACGATTCCGTAATGTGAAATTTCTGCTTCAGCTGTTGCGAAGGGTCTGTTGCGCAATTCGCCAGGCCTGCTCCACATGCCGCCGGGCCGCGGCTTCGGCGGCATCGCCGTTGCGCGACTTGATCGCGTTCATAATGTCGGTCATTTCGGCAATTGCGGCATCGCGGCGATTCTCCGAAGCGATGGTCATGGAACGCAGCTGGTTGATGCGGACGTTCAGACCCTGGACGATCTCCCAGGCGATGCGCTTGTCGGCGGCATCGAAAAGCACCTCGTAGAATTTTGTGGTCGCCCGCATCACCTCGATCGGATTGGCTGATGCCCACGCCTTGAGCAGCACATCGAACGCGCGCTCAAGCGCGGCGATCTGGCCCTCAGTCGCCGTCAGCGCGCAGGCGCGCGCCGCGATGCCCTCCATCAGAGCGCGCAGTTCATAAATCTCGTCGGTGCGGCTGAGATCCGGCCTGGCCACCGCGGGTCCATGGCCAGGTATCATCTGGACGAGGCCCTCGGTCTCCAACTGCCGCAGGACCTCGCGCACCACCGAGCGACTGACGCCGAGCTGGTCGCAAAGCGGCCGCTCGACCAACCGTTCGCCAGGCTGGAAGTGAAACCCCATGATCGCGTCGCGCATGCGCTCCAGCGCCAGCGTTCTCAGCGTCTTGGCGGATCGTTCGATCCTCAGTGTGTCGTCGGCCAATTCATATACTCCCAGCATCCGCAAGAAACAGATTCGACGATCCGTTGACAAGGGATTTGGTCTTCAATAGTATGGTATACCATAAGACGGCTAGGCAAAAGCGGAACTTTTCCGGATGCCTCAGCCGACCCGACACCGAGGATTCGATGAAGCCGGCCATTCGAAAGATCGTCACCCATGTCGAGAACACGCTAATCGAAGGCGGCAAGGCGGCCCCCCGGCCGCTGCGCCTGATCGGCGTGGCGGCGGTGCTCGACAACCCCTGGGCCGGGCGCGGTTTCACCGAGGACCTTTCGCCCGAGATCCGCGCCTATGCGCCGGTTCTGGGGGAGATGCTGACCCATGAAATCCTCGCAGTTGCCGGATCCGGCGAAGCGATCGAAGGCTACGGCAAGGCCGCAATCTGCGGCACATCAGGCGAGATCGAGCATGCCTCGGCGCTCATCCACACGCTGCATTTCGGCAACCACTATCGGCGTGCAGTCGGCGCCAAGACCTATCTTGCCTTCACCAACCTGCGCGGCGGGCCGAACACGCCGATCATGATCCCACTCATGGACAAGAACGATGAAGGCCGACGTTCGCACTACCTGACGGTGCACTTCCAGATCGGCGACGCGCCGGCGCCGGACGAGTTGGTGGTGGCGCTTGGCGCCTCGATCGGCGGACGACCGCATCATCGCATCGGCGACCGCTACCAGGATCTCAAGGAGGTCGGCGACCTGCATGGCTGAGCTGACGGACCGTGGCTGGCATCGCGGAACGGCGCCTGACGGCACCGGTTTCATCCGTGCCGGATCCGGCGCGCCGGTCCTTCTCATCCACGGTGTCGGCATGAACGCGGCGATCTGGGCACCCCAGATCGGGCTGATGAAAAACAGATGGGATGTGATCGCAATCGACATCCTGGGACACGGCCAGTCGCCGTTGCCGCCCGAGGACGCCAGCCTTGCCGATTATGCCGGACAGGCAATTCGGCTTCTCGATCACCTTGGCCTGGATGCCGTCTCGATCGTTGGCCATTCAATGGGGGCGCTGGTCGGGCAGGAAATCGCTCTTAATGCACCCGAACGGGTTCGTAGCCTCGTCTCGCTCAATGCGGTTTTTCGCCGCCCGGCGGAGCTTGCGCAGGCAGTGCGCGAGCGCGCCGCCGAACTGAATGGCGCGGAAAACCCGTCGGGGACGGACGCAACGATCGCGCGCTGGTTCGGCAACCCGGTCCCCGACAGCCTGGCCGAGGCGGCAAGGATGACGCGCGTGGCACTGCAAAGCGTCAACTCCGAGGGCTATGCGCGCACCTATCGACTTTTCGCCCATGCCGATGCGGCGCATGGCGATCGTCTTTCCGGTCTCGCAATGCCGGCCCTGTTCATGACCGGCTCGCAGGACAGGAATTCCTCGCCTGCGATGTCGGCGGCGATGGCACGCCTCGCGCCGCGCGGTCGCTGCGTCGTTCTGGGGGGCGAACGACATATGATGGCCGTAGCCTCGCCTGACGTGGTCACACGGCGCATTGTCGATTTTCTCGAGAACAACGACGGCGCAAGCACATCGGCGCGACCGGCAATGGACACAGCCTTCGACCCGGGCGAATTCAGGCGGGCGCTCGGTTCCTTCCTGACCGGCGTTACAATCGTCACCGCGATCGGGCCGGAAGGAGAGCCTCGAGGCTTCACCGCCAATTCGTTTACATCCGTTTCGCTCGATCCGCCGCTTGTGCTGGTCTGCATCGCCAAGAAAGCGCTGGGTCATCCGGTGTTTTCGACCTCGAAATGCTTTGCCGTCAACGTGCTCTCGGAGGAACAGCGAGCCGCGTCCGGCGTCTTCGCTTCGAAATCGCAGGACAAGTTCTCGGCTGTCGAGTGGCGCTTCGGCCCGACCGGCAGCCCGCTGCTCGCTGGATCGGTGGCGACGTTCGACTGTGACATGGAGCAATTGGTCGACGCCGGCGACCATTCGATCCTCATCGGCCGCGTTCGCGAATTCTCCCACAATTCATCGCAGCCCCTCGGCTATTGCCGTGGCGCCTACGTCTCGCCCGGCCTCAGCCAGGAAGCACTGGCGGCCGCGCCGCCCGACATGGAGGTCGGCGCCATCCTCGAAGACGAAGGCCGCGTGCTGTTCCTCGAAACCGCCGACGGCTTTTTCGAACTGCCGGCGGGCCGAGGGCTCGGGGCACCCGGCGACACGCGAAGCCTTAGGGGACGCCTCGCTGCGAAAGCCATCGAGGCTCATCTCGGATTCCTGTTTGCGGTCTGGGACGACGCCGCGACGCGAACGCATGTCTACTACCGCGGCACGGTAGCCGCGCCCCACTCCAGCGATCGCCAGGTCCGGCTCGTCGACATCGACAGGATTGCCGGACTGAAGATCGCCGATGCTGCCGTGCGCTCGATGCTCGCCCGCTATGTTCGCGAATGTCGGGAGGATGCGTTTGGCGTCTATGTCGGCAACGCGGTCGAAGGTGAAGTCCGTCCGCTCGCCAAGCCGGCAGCCATGAACACTTCCAGTCCGGGTCAACAGATATGAAGTTCTCGCTCTTCGTCCATATGGAACGCTCGGACCCGGCAAAGCCGCATGCCGACCTCATCGATGAGCTTGAGGAACTGGTCGTGATGGCCGAGGCGGCAGGCTTCGAGACGGCGTGGATCGGCGAACACCACGGCATGGAGTTCACCATCTCGCCAAACCCGTTCATCAACATCGCCTATCTCGGCGCCAGGACGAAGCGCATCCGGCTCGGCACAGGAACCGTCATCGCGCCGTTCTGGCATCCGATCAAGCTCGCCGGCGAGGCAGCCATGACCGATGTCGTCACCGGCGGCCGGCTCGACATCGGCATCGCCCGCGGCGCCTACAGCTACGAGTACCAACGCCTGTTCCCTGGGCTCGACGCCTGGGGCGCGGGCCAGCGCATGCGCGAGATCATCCCGGCCATCAAGGGTCTCTGGGAAGGCGATTTCGAGATGTCCGGCGAATTCTGGTCGTTTCCCTCGACCACCTCGTCGCCCAAGCCGGTGCAAAAGCCGCACCCGCCGATCTGGGTGGCGGCGCGCGATCCGAACTCGCACGACTTCGCCGTCTCCAACGGCTGCAACGTCCAGGTGACGCCGCTCGCCTCCGGCGACGACGAGGTAAGCAGCCTGATGGAGCGCTTCAACGCGGCGTGCGCGGCGCATCCCGACATGGCCCGCCCCGAGATCATGCTGCTGATGCACACATTCGTTGCCGAAGACGCCGCCGATGCGGAGCAACTGACGAGGGACCTGTCGCTGTTCTACTGCCAGTTCGGCGCGTGGTTCCAGAACAAGAAGCCGGTTCGCCAAGGCATATTGGAAGCGCTCTCCGACGACGAGATCGCAGCCATGCCGCAATATGCGCCGGACAAAATCCGACAGAACCTGGTCATCGGCGAAGCCGAAGAGGTGATCACCCGGCTTAAGGCATATGAGGCGCTCGGCTATGACCAGTACTCGATCTGGATCGACAGCGGTCTGCCGCACGAGCGCAAGAAGAAGTCGCTGCAGCTGTTCATCGACAAGGTGATGCCGGCCTTCGGGCATGGGAGGCCGCAATGACCCTTGTGGCCTTCAGCAACTTCATAGATGGGGCGTTCGATACGCCGACAGCCATCTTCGAAAGCATCGATCCATCAACCGGAGCGCCCTGGGCGACGATGCCCGCCGCAACCGAGGCCGATGTCGACCGCGCCGTCGAGGCGGCGCACCGGACGCTGCACTCGGCCGCGTGGGCCTCGCTGACGGCGACGGCGCGCGGCAAGCTGCTGGTGCGCCTCGGCGACCTGGTCGTCGCCAATGCCGGCCGCCTGGCCGAACTGGAAACGCGCGACACCGGCAAGATCATCCGCGAGACCCGCGCCCAGATCGCCTATGTCGGCGACTATTATCGCTACTATGGCGGGCTTGCCGACAAGTATGAAGGCTCGCATGTGCCGATCGACAAGGCCGATATGGACGTCACCATCCGACGCGAGCCGATCGGCGTCGTCGCTGCCGTCGTGCCGTGGAATTCGCAGCTCTTCCTTTCGGCCGTCAAGCTCGGCCCGGCGCTGGCCGCCGGCTGCACGGTCGTCCTGAAAGCCTCGGAGGATGGTCCAGCGCCGCTGCTGGCCTTCGCCGAACTCGTTCATGAGGCCGGATTTCCCGCCGGAAGCGTCAACATACTGACCGGGTTCGGACACGATTGCGGCCGGCGCCTGACAAGTCATCCGCTGGTTTCACGCGTCGCCTTCACCGGCGGACCTTCGACCGCTCGCGCTATCGTCCGCAACACGGCGGAAAATCTCGCCTATACGACGCTGGAGCTGGGCGGGAAAAGCCCGGTTGTCGTTTTCGCCGACGCCGACCTGGACAGCGCGGCCAACGCGGTGGTGGCCGGGATTTTCGCAGCGTCTGGACAAAGCTGCGTCGCCGGCTCCCGGCTGCTTGTCGAGCGTTCGATAAAGGCCGAGTTCCTCGACAGGCTGAAGCACAAGGCCGAGGCCATCAGGATAGGCGATCCGCAGGACCCGGCCACAGAAATGGGGCCATTGGCAACGCCACGCCAACGGGAATGGATCGAGACGATCGTAGCGACAAGCCTCGCCAATGGCGGGACGCTGGTCACCGGCGGAAAAAGGCCCGACAATCATCCGCACGGCTTCTACTACGCACCGACCATCATCGATGCCGAGGATTCAGCGCTGCCCTGCGTGCGCGAGGAATTGTTCGGTCCGGTGCTCAGCGTTCTCACCTTCGACACGGAAGCCGAAGCCCTGGCGCTTGCCAACGATACACCGTTCGGCCTCGCTTCGGGCGTGTTCACCACCAATCTCGCCAAGGCGCACCGCATGGCGCGCGACATCCATGCCGGCGTCGTCTGGGTCAACACGTACCGCGCGGTTTCGCCGCTCGTGCCGTTCGGCGGCTACGGTCAGTCGGGGCTCGGCCGTGAGGGCGGGCTCGACGCCATCCGCGATTACACGCGCTCGAAATCCGTCTGGATACGGATATCCGACGAGCCGATCCCGGACCCGTTCGTCATGCGATGAGGCAATCGCGCAATTCATAAAAACAAGAACCAGACAACCAACAGAGGAGAATGACATGAAACTGATTTTGACCGGCATTTTGGCCGCACTCCTGGCAGCCACTGCCGCACGGGCCGATGAAATGGTGTTCACCAGCTGGGGCGGAACCACCCAGGAGGCGCAGACCAAATCCTGGGCTGCTCCGTTCGAAGCCAATTCCGGCATCAAGGTCCTGCAGGACGGCCCGACCGACTACGGCAAGCTGAAGGCCATGGTGGAAGGCGGCAGCGTCGCCTGGGATGTCGTCGATGTCGAAATGGATTTCGCCATCAAAGCGGCCAAGGACGGCCTGCTGGAGCCGATCGATTTCAACGTCGTGCCGAAAGCCGATCTCGATCCTCGCTTCACCACCGAGCATGCGGTCGGCAGCTTCTACTACTCCTTCGTTCTTGCCTGGAACAAAGGGGCGGTGTCGGGCGAGCCAACCGGCTGGGCCGACATGTTCGACCTGACGAAATTTCCCGGCAAACGCACGTTTTACAAATGGTCGGCACCGGGCGTCATCGAGATTGCGCTGTTGGCCGACGGCGTGCCGGCGGACAAGCTCTATCCGCTCGACCTCGACCGGGCGTTCAAGAAACTCGACACGATCAAGTCGGAAATCGTCTGGTGGGACAGCGGCGCACAGTCGCAACAGCTGATCGCCTCCGGTGAAGCAGCCTTCGGGCAACTCTGGAACGGGCGTGTCTTCGCCCTCGAGCAGGATGGCGCCGATGTCGGCGCATCCTGGAAACAGAACATGACTGCCGCCGACGTACTCGTCATCCCCAAGGGTTCGAAGAACAAGGCGAGCGCGATGAAATTCCTGGCCACAGCGACAAGCGCGAAAAGCCAGGCCATGTTTGCCGAAGCAAGTGGCTACGCGCCGATCAACACTGCAGCCAAGGCCGAAATGCCGGCCGATGTCGTCAAGTCGCTGCCGGACGCCTATGTCGACGGGCAGATCAACCTCGACATGAACTACTGGGCTGAAAACCGCGATAAGATCGCCGAGCGCTGGTACGCCTGGCAGGCCAAATAGCCGCCGACCTCACCCATGAACCGGCGGGGCGTCGCTAGGGCGTCCCGCCTGAGCTGCCGGGATCATCGCCATGTCGGGCAATTTTCTTCATCGACAGCCAATCCTCCGAAGGCCCGACGGTATCGGCGGCGCCCTACCGGCGCTAACTCTTATCGCCCTGTTCTTCGTGGTGCCGGTTGTTGCGCTGCTGTTGCGCAGCGTGACCGAACCCGTGCCGGGCCTGCAGAACTACGCAATCCTGTTTGGCGAAGGCACCTATGCGCGGGTCTTCTTCAACACCTTTCTGGTCGCCACCGTCGTCACCGCCGTCACCGCGATCGTGGCGTTTCCGGTCGCCTGGATGCTGGCGATCATGCCGCCTGCCCTCGGCTCGATCGTCTTCGGCATCATCATCCTGTCGATGTGGACCAATCTGCTCACCCGCACCTATGCCTGGATGGTGCTGCTTCAACGCACCGGCGTCATCAACCGGACGCTGATGGATATCGGCCTGATCAGCGAGCCGCTGCCGCTGATCAACAACCTGACCGGCGTCACCATCGGCATGGTCTACATCATGCTGCCCTTCATGATACTGCCACTGGTCGGAACCCTGCGCGCCATCGATCCGATGACGCTGCGCGCCGCCGCTCTGTGCGGTGCGAGCCCCTTCGACGCCTTCCGCCGCATTCTGCTGCCCTTGTCGCTTCCCGGAATCGCTGCAGGCGGCCTGATGGTTTTCGTCATGTCGCTCGGCTATTTCGTGACGCCGACGCTGCTCGGCGGCACCTCCAACATGATGCTCGCCGCAATGATTGCCCAGATGATCCAGTCCTTGCTCAACTGGGGGCTCGGAAGCGCGGCGGCTTTCATCCTGCTTTTGGTCACCATGGCGCTCTACGCGCTGCAACTGCGTCTCGTCGGCGCCAAGCGCATGACAGGAGGCATCTGAGATGCTGCTCGACTACGACCGGCTGGGCTGGCTGCGTGCAGCACTTCTGGGTTTCACCGGCCTGGTCGCGGCGTTTCTGCTGCTGCCGGTTGTTTTCATCGTGCTTCTGTCGTTCGGGTCGTCGCGGTGGCTGGCTTTTCCGCCACCAAGCTGGACGCTGAAATGGTATGAGGAGCTCTTCGCCGATCCGGCCTGGCTCGAAGCGGCGCTGACCAGCGCGCGCATTGCCACCATGGCCGCGATTCTTGCCGTCGTCATCGGGCTGCTGGCTTCTTTCGCGCTGGTCAGGGGACAGTTTCGCGGGCGCAATACGCTTCGCGGCCTGCTGCTGACGCCAATGGTGCTGCCGGTCGTGGTCTTCGCCATCGCCATCTATGCATTCTTCCTGCGGATCGGGCTCGGCGGCACCACGGCAGGCTTCGTCATCGCTCACACGGTCCTGGCACTGCCCTTCGCCATCATTCCGATCACTGCGGCACTCGAAGGTTTTGACAAATCCATCGAGGATGCGGCGATCGTCTGCGGCGCAAGCCCATTCGAAGCAAAACTCCGGGTGACCTTGCCGGCGATCAAGATCGGGATCTTCTCGGCGGCGATCTTCGCCTTTCTCGCCTCATGGGACGAGGTGGTGGTCGCGATCTTCATGGCCAGCCCCACCTTGCAGACCTTGCCGGTCAAGATCTGGGGCAGCCTGCGCCAGGATCTTAGCCCGGTCATCGCTGCGGCCTCCAGCCTTCTCGTTCTTCTGACGCTGAGCCTGATGATCGTAACCGCACTCATTCGGCGGAAATTGTCGAAATGACCGAACCGTTCCTCTCCATTCGCGACCTGCGCAAGGCGTTCGGCAGCTTCGTCGCCGTGCACGATGTCACCATCGACATACCTAAGGGCGAGTTCCTGACCTTTCTCGGCCCTTCCGGTTCTGGCAAATCGACGACGCTTTATGCGATCGCCGGCTTTCAGCAGCCGACATCCGGCGACGTTCTTCTCGAAGGCAGGTCGCTGCTGTCGGTGCCGTCGCACAAGCGCAATATCGGCATGGTGTTCCAGCGCTACACGCTGTTCCAGCATCTCACCGTCGCCGAGAACGTTGCCTTTCCGTTGCGCGTGCGCCGCCGGCCGGACGCAGAGGTGAACCGAAAAGTCGCCGAGATGCTGTCGCTGGTACGGCTCGAGAGTTTCGGCGGCCGATATCCTGGCGCGCTTTCCGGCGGACAGCAGCAGCGCGTGGCGCTTGCCAGGGCGCTGGCCTACGATCCGCCGATCCTCCTGATGGACGAGCCGCTTTCGGCGCTCGACAAGAAGCTGCGCGAGGAGATCCAGGCCGAGATACGGCGCATCCACCGCGAAACCGGCGTAACGATCCTTTACGTCACCCACGATCAGGACGAGGCCCTGCATCTTTCGGATCGCATCGCCCTGTTTCGGGACGGGCGCATCGAGCAGATCGGCACCGGTGAGGACCTCTATCTGAGACCTGCGAGCGAATTTGTAGCCAGTTTTATCGGAAATTCCAATTTCCTGCCGGCCGAGCATCTTGAAACCGTCGACGGCGCCGCCACGATCCGCCTCGCCGATGGCTCGGTCGTCTCCGGCGTGAGGATCGATCAGGAGTTCAGCCAAGGCCAGAAAACCCGGCTGATGGTGCGGCCGGAAGCTTTTCGGCTGAGACCCGGCCCGGCCACTGCCGGGCTTGCGGTCGAATTCATCGACACCGCCTTCTTCGGCGAGCGGCGGCGCGTCATCGCGCGCACGGCCGCCGGCCAGGAGATCGACGTCAGGCCGACATCCGACATGGCGCAACCACAGGAAGGCATCGCCTCGAGCAGACAGATTTTTTTCGATCCCGCCGCCGCATTTCTGTTTCCCGCCTGACAGACGACCGTTTGACCTCAGCGCGGCGGATCAGCCGGCGCCTCGATGGTCACGCCGTATTTGGCGGCGATGGCCACGACCTTTGCCATCTCCGGCGTGCCGGCGGCGGTCGCGGCGTCCATTTCCGCGAACATCTGATCAAGGCCGCAACTCGGCGCGCAGAAGACGAGCACGCGAGCCGCCTTGTCGGCGTCATTGCGGATGGAATGGCGCCGGCCGCGTGCGCCGAAGAAGAAGCCGCCGGGCGCAACGCGATGGGGCGCGGAGTCGCTCTCGAATTCGATGACGAGTTCGCCGCTCAGCACATAGAAGGCTTCATCCTCACGGGCATGGGTGTGCGGTGGCGTTGCCGCCCCCGGCGGAACCACGGACTCCCAGAGCGAGAAGGACCCGGCGGTTTCGGCGCCGGTGGCTTTGTAGATATGGGTGATTCCCAGAACGTTGAGCGTCGAGCCGGCCGCCGGCTCGCGAACGAACGATTCGGCCGCTTTAGCTTTGGCATCCGTCGTCGATCTCCTTCGTGGTTCGGGTCGCTCACCAGGAGATAGGCCTGCCGGCAAAATTGGCGAGGTGCGGGCGGCAGTGGTGCGGGCGGCAGTGAGCGGCAACTTTCGCAGCAACAATGCGGAGATGCTGCGCGTTGCCGCGCTCGACGGCATCGGCATCGCCCTACTGCCGACATGGGCGGTGGCGGAACCACTGCGCACCGGCGCGCTGCGTCGCGTGCTTGAATCGTTTTGAGCCACGGCAATCCATTGATCCGGCCGCGCAACGCTCTCTCCGAATGCGCTCATCTTGCCTTCAACAGGGATTGGGCGGCGGCTTGAAATTTCCTCGGTCTCGCCCACGTACTGAAGTTACGCCGGCATTACGCCGGCGTTACGCTGGCTCTCACTCGCGATAGCTGGAGCACCCGATGCCGAGCCGCCGCTATGCCATCCTTGAAGCGCCGTCCTCGCTGGGTCTGGCGACCGACGGCGTTGAAGCCCTGCCCGGTCGGCTGCTGGAACTGGGCCTCGCCGAACGCATCGATGGGCGCCGCGCCGGGCGGCTGGTGGTCCCGCCGAAGGAGCCTGAGCCCGACCCTGCCACCCTGACGCTGAATGCCAAGGCGATCGCGGCGTGGTCGCCCAAGCTCGCCGACGCCGTGGAGGAGGTGCTGCACGCCCGCGAATTCCCGGTGGTGCTGGGCGGCGACTGCACGATCTTGCTGGGTCCGATGCTGGCGCTGCGCCGGCGCGGCCGCTACGGCCTGTTCTTCATCGACGGCCACGCCGATTTCTTCCAGCCCGAGGCCGAGCCCAACAGCGAAGGCGCGTCGATGGACCTGGCCTTCGTCACCGGCTACGGGCCGGCGCTGCTGACCGACCTGGAGGGCCGCCGTCCGTTGGTGCGCGCCGAGGACGTCGCCGCCTTCGCGTTTCGCGACCATGAGGACCAGGCCGAATTCGGCAGCCAGCCCTTGCCGGCCGAACTCACGGCCTACGATCTGCACGCCATCCGCCGCCTGGGCGTCGAAGCCGCCGCCCGGGCCGCCGTTGGCCACCTGACGCGGGCGGAACTCGACGGCTTCTTCATCCATCTCGACGCCGATTGTCTCGACGATGCGATCATGCCGGCGGTCGATTTCCGCGTACCGGGCGGGCTGTCGTGGGACGAGCTGTCGGCGGCGCTCCGCATCATCCTGGCGAGTGGCAAGGCGGTCGGGATCGAGGTCACCATCTACAATCCGCGCCTCGACGAGGACGGCAGCGCCGGCCGTGGCCTTGCTGACGTCCTGGCCGCAGCTCTCGGCACAGCCGCGCCCGCTTGAGCGGACGGGAGCAATCTTGACCGTTGTGCTTCGACTTCGCCGCCGCACGCAACGACCTGTCCCCTCCCCCAACGAGAATCCCGCGCCTTACCCGCCGCCCGGATGATGGCAAGCAACCAGGCGACCGTCGCCCGTGCTCTGCAGCAGCGGACGTTCGTTGCGGCACGTGGAAGTGGCAGCCGGGCAGCGGGTGTGAAACCGGCAGCCGGAGGGTGGGTTCATCGGGCTCGGCAAGTCACCCTTCAGGACAAGCCGCTCGCGTCGTGCCCGATCGATACTGGGTATCGGCACCGCGGAACGGAGTGCCGCGGTGTAGTGGTGCCTGGGCGCCGCAAAGACCAGATCGGTCGGCCCGCTCTCCACGACCGATCCCAGATACATGACGGCCACGCGCGTCGAAATCTGACGCACCACGGACAGATCATGGGCGATGAATACATAGGTCAAGTTGAACTCCTCGCGCAGATCGGCGAGCAGATTGACGATCTGGGCCTGGATCGAAACGTCGAGCGCCGAGACCGGCTCGTCGGCCACGATCAGCCTTGGCCGGAGCGCCAGCGCGCGAGCAATGCCGATCCGCTGGCGCTGGCCGCCCGAGAATTCGTGAGGATAGCGCGACGCGTGCTCGGGGGACAATTCGACCCGGCGCAGAAGCTCGGCGACGCGGTCCGTCATTTCCGATGCCGAGAGGCGCTCATGGATGCGGAACGGATCGGCCAAAAGATCGCCGACCCGCCGACGCGGATTGAGCGAGGCGCTCGGATCCTGAAAGACCATCTGCATCTGTCGCCGCAACGGACGGAGCTGACGTTGGGACGCGTCGGTAATGTCGCGGCCCTCGAACTCCAGCGAACCGGAGGTGATATCGGTCAGGCGCACCAGGCAGCGGCCAAGGGTGGATTTGCCGCAACCTGACTCCCCGACGATGCCAAGCGTTTCCCCGGGCCAGATGTCGAGCGATACCGTGTCGACCGCCTGGACCGTCCGGCGCTGCGCCGGCAAGATCGAGCGGCCGACGTGATAATGTTTCGACAGGTCGCTGGTCCGGAGCAGCGGGCGCTCCCGCAGCACGCCGCTCATACTGGCGTCTCGATGCTGGCAACCTCGCGGATATGAAACTTGCGGCTGGTTTCCGGCAATGCGCAAGCAGCACGATGGCCGTTCCCGCCGACAAGCGGGGGCTGGACAATGCACGCATCGTGGCGGAACGCACAGCGCGGACCGAACGCGCAGCCTTTCGGCAGGTTGGAGAGGGACGGCGGAGCTCCCGGAATCGCGGCGAGCCGTGCCGGACGCTCACCATCCATCGGCGGGATCGAGCCGAACAGGCCCCAGGTGTAGGGATGCAGCGGCGTTCGGAACACGCTGCCTTTGCGGCCCTCCTCGACGAAGCGGCCGCCATACATGACCATGACGCGGTCCGTGACCTGCGCGACGACGCCAAGATCGTGTGTGACCAGGATCACCGCCGAGCCGAACTGATCGCGCAGCCGTCCGATCAGTTCGAGGATCTGCGCCTGCACGGTCACGTCCAGGGCAGTGGTCGGTTCATCCGCGACAAGCAGCGCCGGGTTGCACGAGAGCGCCATCGCAATCACCGCACGCTGGCGCATGCCACCGGAGAGTTGGTGCGGATAGCCGTCGACGACCCGATCAGGATTGGCAATGCCGACCGCATCCAGCAACTGCACCGCCCTCGCCCGTGCCGCCCGCGCCGACACTTTCTCATGCGCACGCACCTGCTCGCCGATCTGGTTGCCGATCGTGTGCACCGGGGTGAGCGCCGACATCGGATCCTGGAAGATCATCGCGATCTGGCGGCCGCGAATGGCATCGAGCGCACGCCGGTTGAGCCCGACGAGCTCCTGCCCCATGAAGCGGATTGAACCGGAGACGACGGCATTGGGGCTGTCGATCAGCCCCATGATGGCCAGCAAGGTCTGGCTTTTGCCGGAACCGGACTCACCGACGACACCGACGATCTCCCGCTGCTCGACGGCAAACGAGACGCCTGCCACAGCCCGCACCAGCCCCGCGTCGCTGCGGAAGGATACGGTGAGACCCTCGACGACGAGAAGGGGAGCGTTAACGGACATCGCGAGCCCTCGGGTCGATAAAGACGAAGACGACATCGACGACGAAGTTTGCCATCACCACGAAAAACGAGGCGTAGATCACCGTGGCAAGGATCATCGGCAGGTCGAGGGTCTGCAGTGCCTCATAGGTCAATTTCCCGACGCCCTGCAGCCCGAAGACCACTTCGGTCAACAGCGCGCCGCCGCCGACCAAGGCACCGAAATCGAGACCGAACATGGTGACGAATGCCACCAGTGACGTCCTGAGGCCGTGATGCAGCAAAACCCGCCGCTCGCCGATCCCCTTGGCCCGCGCGGTGCGGATAAAATCCTCCTGCATCATCTCGATCAGACTTGCCCTCAGCACCCGTCCGTAAAGGCCGACATAAAGCGTCGCCAGCGTGAACCACGGAATGACGAGCGCCTTGAACCAGCCCCAGGGGTCCTGTGTCAGGGGGATGTAGCCGAGCGGAGGAACCCAAGAAAACAGCCAGGTGTCATGCCAGCGGCTCTGTGTCAGCAGATTGGCGACCTCGCCGAGCCAGAAGACCGGAACGGACACTCCAATCAGGCTCAGGATCATCAGCGCCCGGTCGATGAATGTGCCGCGCGTCGCGCCGGCGATCACCCCGACGATCAGTCCGCCGAGCACCCACAGCACCGCCGCGCCGCCGACCAGCGACAGCGTAACCGGAATGGCGCCTGTCACCGCAGGAATCACGCGCTGCCCGCGATTGACGAAGGAGGTGAGGTCGCGGCTGACGAAAAGCCGATTCATCATCAGCCCGTATTGCACCGGCAATGGCCGATCGAGACCGAAATCGTGGCGGACCTGGACCAATGTCTCCTGGGACGCGTTGCGGCCGGCAATGCGCGCCGAGGGATCGGCACCGGGCGTGGCGAAGAAGATCAGGAAAGCGACGACGCTGATGCCGAACATGACCAGCACCATCTGGCCGAGCCGAAAACTCATGGCGGCAAGCACTAGATGCCCCTCGGCGAGGATTTCGGATCGAGCGCATCGCGCACGCCGTCGCCGAGAATGTTGAGAGCCAGCACAGTGATGACAATGGCAAGCCCGGGCGCCAGCGCCACGATCGGCCTGGAATAGAGCAGGCCCTGACCGTCCTGGATGATCGTGCCCCAGCTGGCGTCCGGCGGTTGCACGCCGATCGACAGAAACGACAGCGAGGATTCGGTCATCATGTTGAGTGCCAGGATCAACGGCACGAAAACGATGATGCGCGTCACCACATTTGGCATGATGTCGCGTAGCAGGATGCGCCAGGGCGACGCGCCAAGCCCGATCGCCGCGGTGACGAATTCGGCCTGCATCAAAGTCAGGACATGGCCACGGATCGGCCGTGCCACATAGGGCATATAGACGATGCCGATGATGAAGATCGGCAGCCACAGGCTGCCGGAGCGGATTTCGAACGGACCGATCTGGATGCTCTGCGCGATCAGCACGATCGACAAGGAAATCGCCAGCAGGAAAACCGGGAATGCCCAGAGCACGTCGAGAATGCGCGACAGGCCGACATCGACAATGCCGCCGAAGAACCCGGAAACAACCCCCAGAAAGGTCGCCAGGACGAGGCACAGCACAGCTGCAGCGCCCGAGATCAGCAGCGAATCCCGCCCGCCATAAAGCAGTCGCGCCGCGACGTCACGGCCCTGATTGTCGGCACCGAGCAGATACGGCCCGATCCGCCAGGTCGGCCCAATCGGCGTCATGCCGAGGCCAAGGCCTTCGGTGGAAGCCTGCAGTACCGGCTGGGTCACCCCATCGATGACGATCTCGCCGTTGAGATTGGTTACGAAAGGATCGGTGTGGGCGATGTATTGCGCATAAAGCGGCGCCGCCAGCGAAGCGATGACGATGACGACGAGCACACCGAACGCCGCTATTGCCGAACGATCGGCTTTAAGCTTGCGCCATGCCGTGCGCCATGGGCCAGCGGCGGCCTGGCGGACCGGGGCGGCAGGCTGGTCCGCAATGACATTGACCATGAACGGGGGACCATAAACGGGATTGCCTGGCAAAAATCTCGACCTGGAAGATGCGCTGATCCGGCGGAAAAGGAAATGCGACGGAGCGCCGGTGGCACTCCGTCGCATTGGCTCGAGGGGATCATTCGACCCAGGACTGGCTGACGATCCAGTAGAATTGCGGGCTGAAGGTGAAGTTCTTCAGCCTGGAAGAGACGACATCGACCCGCTTGGGTGTGAACAAAACAGCGACCGGGGCCTTGTCCGTCACCGCCTTGTCGATGGCCGTCCAGAGTGTTGCGCCCTTGGCTGGGTCGGCGATGGTGGCTGTCTCTGCTTCGGCCATCGACGCGTCGATCGATTTGTCGCAGAACCCGGAAATATTGACCGAGGCGTCCGAGCCCGGCGTGAATGAGGCACAGCTGAACAGCACTTCCAGAAAATTGGATGGCGCCGGGTAATCCTGGAACCATTGCGAGACCGAGATCTGCACCTTGTTGTTGGTGTTCTGGATGTAGGTGAACTGGATGTTCTGCGAGATCGGCTTGACCGATGTCTTGTAGCCGAGCTGGTTGAGCACGTCCTGCAGATAGACCCCGATCGACTTCGAGACGCTGCTGTCCTCGGTGATGATCGTCACCTCCTGACCAGCAGTTCCCGATTCAGCAACCAGTTGTTTGGCCTTGTCCATATCCGGCGCCGACCACTTTTCGCCCGGATTGGCGGTGAATGGGCAATAAGGCGCGAATGACGGGAAGCCCGGCGGCAGGATCTGGCAAGCCGGCTGCGCCAGATTGCTGCCGCCAAAGAGCTTGATGATCGCGGCGCGGTCGATGGCGAAGTTCACCGCCTGGCGAACACGGATGTCGTTGAACGGCGCCAGATTGTTGTTCATCGGCGCATACCACATCGCCATCAGCGGATGCACCGTGACCTGCTTGGCATATTTGGTGCCGAGTTCGGCGAGACGGTCCGCCGGCGGCGGATCGAACATCCAGTCCGCCTGCCCGTTCTCGACCGCCGTCACCGCCGCTTCGTCGGTGAGGCCGAATTCATAGTCGATCTCGTCGGGATACCCTGCCGGCTGGGCTTCCTTGCTCCATTCCTTGAAGTGAGGATTGCGCACCATTTTCATCAGCTTGTTCGGGTCATAGCTCGCGATCATGTAGGGCCCGGTGCCCGGGATCGGATCAGTGCCGGCATCCTTGAGCGGCGCGCCCGCCGGCAGGATCGCCGCGTGCGGAATGGCGATCTTCTGCAGGAACTCGGCATCCGGCTGGACCAGGTTGAAGGTGATCGTTCCGGCTGCGTCGTCAACCGACAGGCCGCCATCGAGGGTGCATGTCGCCGGGGTTTTCAAACACGCATCGGCGCCGACGATGCCGTTGTAGAAGGTCCCGGCCGTCGGCCCGCTGATCTTGAAGATGCGCTGGAACGAAGCCACCACATCCTTGCTGGTGACGTCCGAGCCGTCGGCGAACTTGATGCCTTTGCGCAGCTTGAAGACGTAGGTCTTGCCGCTGTTTTCGACCTTCGGCAGGGTTTCGGCGAGGTCCGCGACCACCTCGAAGCCGGTCTTGTCGCCGGCCTTTTTGTAGGTCACCAGACCATCGTAGAGAATATAGTTCATCTGGAAAAACTGCAGCGTGTAATTGATATGCGGATCGGCGGTGCCGGCAGCGGCGTTGGCCAGCAAGCGGAGCGTGCCGCCAAGCTTGCCTTCCGCGGCCAAGGCACTGCTCGGCGGCGACACGACCGTCATGCCGAGCAGAGCCAGGCCGGGTATCAACGCTGCCAGTGCCTTTTGGACTGCAAGTGCCTTTTGGGGTCGCATGGCTGTGTTTCCTCGTGGAAAGCGTGTCGACTGGCCACGCTATACGCAATCGACGACCGCGGCGTGGCTGGAAATGATCTGGGTCGCGGGTGGTCTCCGCACCTTCGCCCAATCGCAAAAGACTACGACCAGCGAAGCCGAGCAGGATAGCTATTAAGATAGATAGGTCGGAGAGGCCAGCCTCAAGCCTATTTATTGGGCACGCGGGTGACATGGCTATTTGACAAGCAATGGCCAGCGGGTAAGCTTGTCGCATGCAGGGCTTTTCAGGCGATCTAGAGAGCCGGTTCCGAACGGGAATGAGCATCGACGCCGCCATGGCGGTGGCGACCGATGTGCTGGAGCCCGTCGGTTTCACCTCATTCATCTATGACTATACGCCCGTGCCGGTCAGCCATGAGGGCGACCTGATCACCCCGTCGCTGATGGCCCTGCACAACGTGCCGCGCGACATGCAGGATCTCTGGTGCAAAGGCGGCTATTATCAGCTTGACCCGGTGCAGGAAGCCGCGCTCGCCGTATCGAGGCCGTTCCTCTGGTCGCACAAGGGCGTTCAGAGCACCGTCATGCAGCATGTGCTTCGGGCCAGGCATGATCCGGTGATCAGCTATCTGCTCGATACCAGGATGACCTGCGGCGTCACCGTGCCCATCCGTCTTGCCGGTGGGGATCTGGCCACCTTCACCGCGATCCGCGCCGACCCAGAGCCAGGGTTCGAGGCCGAAGCAAGGCAGTTAATCGCCGAAATCGGCGATCTGGGCCATCTCTTGCACGACTCCGTCTACGCCGGTTTCGATGCCGGCATCCGCACCTGCCCATACGTCCACCTGACGTCGCGCGAGCGCCAGTGCCTGCGCCTCGCCGCCGCCGGACTGACGGCCAAGCAGGTCGCGCGCGAGATTGGCCGCGCGGTGCCGACAGCAACGCTGCATCTCAACGCGGCGACACGCAAGCTTGGCGCGCGCAACCGCTTCCACGCCATCGCGCTGGCTGCCCACTACCGGCTGCTCGAGCCGGAGCATTGAGGCTCTCCGCCTGAGGGCTCCTCCCGCCAGGGCAAACCTATAAATAGTGCTAGCTGTAAATGCGCCGGGCCGCTTAGTACCGTCGGCCGCAAACAAGGCTTGGGAGGGTCCGTCACTTTGGTTCCTGCCAGCCAGGACCCGGAGCTTGGAACTGTGACGGCACATGCGACCACCGAAGGATTCAGCGACTACAGGGGCTACCGCACCTGGTATCGCGTGATCGGAGATCTCAACTCGGGCAAGCTGCCATTGGTCGTCGCTCACGGCGGGCCGGGCTGCACCCACGACTATGTCGATTCATTCAGGGAGCTTGCCGATACCGGGCGGGCCGTCATCCACTACGATCAGATCGGCAACGGCAAGTCGACCCATCTGCCCGACAAGGGCGGCGACTTCTGGACCGTCGATTTCTTTTTGGGCGAACTCGATGCGCTGCTCGCTCACATTGGCATTGCCGAGCGTTACGCCCTGCTCGGCCAGTCCTGGGGCGGCATACTTTCGGCCGAACATGCCGTGCGACGCCCTGCAGGGCTCAAGGCATTGATCCTGGCCAATTCACTGGCCTCAATGGCGCTATGGGTGGAAGGCGCGCTGCAATTGCGGGCCGGGCTGCCGGCCGATGTGCAACTCGCGCTTGACCGGCACGAGGCAGCCGGGACCACCGATCACCCGGATTATGTTGCGGCAACCAAAGCCTTCTATGACCGCCACGTCTGCCGTGTCCGTCCAACGCCGCGGGAGGTCGCCCGGACATTCGCGGCAATCGACGCGGATCCGACGGTTTATCACACCATGAACGGACCCAATGAATTCCACGTCATCGGCACGATGCGGAACTGGACCATCGTCGAGCGCCTGCATCTGATCGAGGCGCCGACGCTGGCGTTCCGCGGATTTTACGACGAAGCGACCGAAGCCTGCGTCCAGCCCTTTCTCGATCATATTCCCGACGTCGAAGGCATGGTCTTCCCAAATTCCAGCCATATGCCGCATGTCGAGGAGAAGGACGACTGCCTCGCCGCCGTCGGACGCTTTGTCGCCAAATACGATTGAGGCCCATGCCCCACAGCGGCCTGTCTTTGCGCAAGCTGATTGTGCTGGGCTTAGAGCCCGCCCGATTTGCTCATAATCTCTCCACGATCAGCCGCGATGGCCTCGTTGCATCGAGGAAAACCGTGTTGCGCGCCACTTGCCGGCTACGGCCGAGCCCCGCCGGCGCACCGGTGTTCGGATTGACGTCGAACTTCGGAAAATTGCTCGAAGAGATGTCCAGCCGCAGCCGATGGCCGGCACGGAACAGATTGGCGGTCGCAAACAGCTCGATGTGAAGCCGCATGATCTCGCCAGGTTTCACGAGCTCGGCTCTTTCGAATGAATGCCGGAAACGACAGCGGAAAATCCCGTCTGACAGGTTCAAGGCAAAGCCCGTCGGATAGTCGGCGCTCGGTGGATGGACGTCGATCAGTTTCGCGGTGAAGTCGGTGTCTGGCGCATCGGTCGTCGCCCAGAGATCCACCGCCACCCTTCCGAGCACGGTCAAATCGTCGGCAAGCGGCTCGGTCTCGAAGGAGAGGACATCGAGACGGGCGGAAAGCGGCAGTCCGAAATTGCGGCAGCCGAAGAACCTCTCGTCCTCTCTCTGGTCGAAGCCGCCCCCTGTGAAGATCGGCTGACCGCTGGTCAGCGCGCCGCCAATGGTCGGGACCGGGTCGGAGGGATCGAAATCATAGCTTAGCGCGGCGGCGTCGGGCGCGGGAAAGGCCTCCGAAAGCCTGCCGTTGGGGTGCAGGTAGTAGTTTTGCTCGGTCATGTCCGGCAGCGGCCACCGCTTGGCTTTGATCCAGCGCCCGCCGTGATCGAGACGGCCCGTTGCAGTTTTCGTGCCCTTTCCCCCGCCCATGACAAAAAGGCGGATCGGCTCCTCGTCGAGATTGTCCTCCGGCCCGCTCCTCAGCCAGCGATCGAACCAGCGGCGACGAAACTCCAGCCAGCTCGCCGCCACATTGCCGCCGAGCGGAGCGTTCGGTCCGAAATCGACGTCGCCGGCAAAGGTCAGATTGCGATCGCCGTGCAGACCCGGACCGATGATCAAGGCGAGCGGCCGTTTGCCATTGCGTGCAAGGCCGGCGAAATTCTCGAACGTCGTCGGGACATAGACGTCGAACCAGCTCGAGATCAGGGCGATCGGAATGTGGGGAATGGCGTCGTAGAAGCCCGCTGCATGAATGCCGACCTGCTTCCAGAAGCCGTCGAAAGTCTCGTGCCGCCACTGCTCCAGCAGGTAAGCCTCGTAGTCCGGAGCCCAGCGGAGCGGGGAACGGCCCTCCGACCAGGGCATTTTGCCGAACCAGCGATGCAGGTTTTCCGCTTCGAGGGCCTTTCGGGCCAACTCGTCGCCGGCGGCGACGGCGCTCTCGCGGGCTTCCCGGTAGGCCCAGGTCGCCTGTTTCAGCTCGAACGCGCCGCCTTGGCGGATGCCGCAGGTGAAGGCGTTAGAGAATCCGCCGGAATCGAGGATCATGGTTGCAAGAGCCGGCGGCGCAAGGCACGCCGCCGCCATTTGGGTATGCGCAGCATAGGAAAGGCCCATGGTGCCGATCCGGCCATTGCACCAGGGCTGGGCTGCGATCCATGCAAGCGTGTCGTAGCCGTCCGGACCTTCGGAGCGATATTTGACGAACTCGCCTTCCGAGCCGTAGCGGCCGCGGCAGTCCTGGTAGACGACGATGTAGCCATGGCGCACGAAATGCTCGGCGACCGTCGCGCGATCCATCGGTTCGGTCATGCTGACCTCGAGTTCGGCGCGCGATGCCATCGCCTTGCCATAAGGCGTCCGCTCAACGATGACGGGAGCTGGCCGGTCCAGCGCGCGGCCTCCCCTTGCCGGTCGGTAGACGTCGGTCGCCAGTCTTACCCCATCGCGCATCGTCACCATGATATCGCGGCAGAGGACCATGTCATCGGTCACGGACTGGAACGCCTGGAGGTCGGTCATCTCAAAAAATTCCAAGGCGTTCAGGCGGCGGCGTCATTGAGGTGGCATGCGCTCTTGTGTCCGGCAGCAACCACCTTCAGTCGGGGCGCTTCGGTGCGGCAACGAGGCATCGCGTGCGGGCAGCGCGGGTGGAAATGACATCCGCTCGGCGGCGAGAGCGGGCTCGGCAATTCACCCTTGATCGCGGCAAAGCCGCGTTTGGTGGTTTCGATCCGCGGCACCTCGGCGAGAAGCGCCTGCGTGTAGGGATGGTTGGCCCGTGCAAAGATCTCCTCGGCCGGAGCCTCTTCGACAATGCGGCCGAGATACATGATCGCCACCCGATCGGAGATGTGCTCGACCACTCCGAGATCGTGGCTGATGAACAAGTAAGTGAGGTTCAGCCTCTCGCGCAGGTCCATGAAGAGATTGAGGATTTGCGCCTGGATCGAGACGTCCAAAGCGGCAACGGCCTCATCGCAGACGAGAAATTCCGGCTGCACGGCGAGCGCGCGCGCAATGCCGATCCGCTGGCGCTGGCCGCCGCTGAACTGATGCGGAAAGCGGTGTTTTAGCGCCGGATCGAGACCGGCACGCCGGAACTGTTGATCGACAAAGGTACCGAGATCGCCCTCAACCAGCCCGTGTACGCGCGGCGCCTCGCTGACGATATCGGCCGCTTTGCGGCGCGGATTGAGCGAGGCGTAGGGATTCTGGAATATCATCTGCACGCGCAGCTTGGCCTCACGCCGTTCGAGCGGCGGAAGCGCCTTCAAGTCCTTGCCGCGCCATGATACCGATCCCTTGCTGGGCGCCACGATGCCGGCGACGATCCGCCCCAGTGTGGACTTGCCGCATCCCGACTCGCCAACGAGGCCCAGAACCTCGCCCCTGCGAACGGCGAGGCTGACACCGTCGATCGCCTGCACGCTTGCCGTCGGTTTGGCGAGTTTGAACGAGATCGCCAAACGGGCCGCGAGATCCGGCCGCGTGCCGAAGCTGTGAGAAATCTCGTTCAGCTCGATCAGCGGCGCCATCCCGCTAGAACCCGCTGAGGAGCTTTGAATGTCTGCCGCAACCGGAGTGGAGGGGATCATACGCGGAACTCCGGCAAGGGATGAACGCAGCGGTGCTCGCGCGGGCCAGCAGTGAGCAGAGGCACCGCCTGGGCACACGCCGCGTCGGCGCGCGCGCAGCGCGGGGCGAAAGCGCATCCGGCCGGCAGCCGCGCAACACTGGGCGCCATTCCCGGGATCTGCCGAAGCCGCTCGCCACGCCGGTTCCGGCTGGGAACGGAGTCGATCAGACCGGCGGTATAAGGGTGCAACGGACGGGCGAGAACGTCCGACACCGGGCCGGATTCGACGATGCGGCCCGCATACATCACGGCGATCCGGTCGGCGAGCCGCGAGACGACGGCGAGATCATGCGTGATCCAGATCAGCGACGTGTTGTTCTGCGCCACGAGCTTTTGCATCTCGGCGAGAATCTGTGCCTGGATCGTCACATCGAGCGCGGTGGTCGGCTCGTCGGCGATGATGAAGTCTGGCCGGTGCAGCAGCGCAATAGCGATAACGACGCGCTGGCGCATGCCGCCGGAAAACTGATGCGGATAGGCCTGCAGCCGCTCATCCGGACTCGGGATCCCGACCATGCCGAGCGCGTCGCGCGCCCGCGCCCTGGCGTCCATGCGCGAGACGTTTTCATGCGCCTGCACCGCCTCGATCATCTGCGTGTCGATGCGCAGGACCGGGTTCAGCGTCATCATCGGATCCTGGAAGATCATCGCCATGCGGCGCCCGCGCAGCGCTCGCATCTCCTCGCGGCTGGAGCGGGTGATGTCGCGGCCGTCGAAGACGATCTGGCCGCCGACGATCGTGCCTGGCGGATCGACAAGGCCGATGATGGAAAAGCCAGTGACCGATTTGCCGGACCCGCTTTCACCGACGAGACCCAGAACCTCGCCTCGCGCGACGCTGAACGAGACGCCGTCAACGGCTTTTGCTTGTCCGAAATGGGTCCTGAGATCGCGGACTTCGAGCACGGTCGCGTTCATTCGCGCCCCCGCGGGTTGAGCACGTCGCGGAGCCGATCACCGACGAGGTTGATCGCAACCACGGTAATCAGCAGCGCCACGCCGGGATAGAAACTGATCCACGTCATGCCGGAGAGCATGTACTGATAGCCGTTGGCGACCAACAGGCCGAGACTCGGCTCGGTGATCGGCACACCGAGGCCAAGAAAGGACAAGGTCGCCTCCAGCGAAATGGCGCGCGCCACCTGCACCGTTGCGATCACGATCAGCGGCGGCAGGCAGTTGGGCAGAAGATGGACGAACAGAATGCGCCATCGCGGAATGGCGAGCGACTCTGCCGCCTCCATGTATTCCTTGCGCCGCTCCACCAGCGCCGTGCCGCGCGCGGCACGTGCATAAGTCGCCCATTCGACGATCACCAGAGCGAGTACGACGTTGAGGATTCCCTTGCCGAGAAAGGCGAGGATCATCAGTGCAACGAGAATGGAGGGGAAGGAGAGTTGCAGATCGACGATGCGCATGATCGCCGTCTCGGTCCGACCGCCGACATAGGCGGCGAGCAGGCCTAAAGAGGCGCCGAACAGCGCGGCGAAAAGCGCCGAGCTGACGCCGACGCCGAGCGATATGCGCAGGCCGTAGATGATGCCCGAAAGCATGTCACGACCCTGGTCGTCGGTGCCGAGCCAGAAAATCATGCCCGTCATCGATTGCGAGCCGGGCGGCAGGCGGCTGTCCATGATGTCGAGCTGGTTGAGGTCGTAGGGATTTTGCGGCGCTATAAGTGGCGCGAGCAGCGCCAGCCCGATGATCGCGGTCAGCAGCACGAAGCCGGCAATGGCGGCAGGCGAGCGGAAGAATGCCCGCACGAGCACTCGAAACGGCGCCTCTTCACCCTTCTCGGCCTCGGTAGTCATCGGTGGCGGCAAGGTGTCGACGCTCATGTCACGGTCCCTCGCCCTGGAGCCGCACCCGCGGGTCGAGTGCCGTATAGGTCAGGTCGACGACGAGATTGATGATGACGAAGAAGGCGACGATCGCCATCAGGTATGCGGTGATGATCGGACGGTCGAGCACGTTGATGCTGTCGATGATCAACTTGCCCATGCCAGGCCAGCTGAACACGCTTTCGGTGACGACCGAGAAGGCGACGATAGAGCCGAATTCCAGGCCGATGATGGTCACCACCGGGATCATGATGTTCTTCGAGACGTGGACGCCGATCACGCGCGTTTCCCTGAGGCCCTTGGCCCGCGCGAACTTGACGAAATCGAGCGGCAGGACTTCGGCGACGCCGGCGCGCGTCAGGCGCAGAATGAGGCAGGCGTCAAACAAGGCCAGGTTCACCGCCGGCAGGATCAGGTGGGCAAGGCCGTCTTTGGTCAGGAACGCCCATTGGACACCGAACAGTTCGGCGGTCTGGCCGCGCCCGCCGCTCGGCAACCAGCCGAGCTGCACGCCGAAAAACATGATCAGCACCAGCCCGACCCAGAAGGTCGGCAACGAGAAGCCAAGGATGCTGACGGTCATGATGACGCGGCTCAAGATGCCATCCGGCCGCAGTCCGGCATAAAGCCCGAGCGGCACGCCGACGACGATGGCAATGAGGATGGCAGAGACGGCCAGTTCGAGTGTTGCCGGCAGTCGCTGCAGGATCACCCTGATCGCCGGCTCGTTGTAGACGTAGCTCTCGCCAAGGTCGCCATGCAGCGCTGCCCAGAGGAAGCGGAGGTACTGCTGCCAAAGCGGCAGGTCGAGCCCGAGTGCCTGGACGACGCGCGCGCGCTCGATCTGATCGGCGTCGGGCGAGATCAAAATGTCGACGGGGTCGCCGATGACGTTGATCGCGATGAAGACGATAACCGTCATGGCGAACATGACCATCACGGCCTGGAGCAGCCGGCGCGCGACGGCTGCGGTCATGGCATCGCTCCGCAGCCTGATTGCCGGAAAGGGTCGCCGGTCGTCTGTGCGCGGCACATCACGCCGGCACCGCCATCGCCATGCCGTCGCGCTGCGGATCGGCGCCGCCGCGGCAAATTCCGTCTTCGATCTGGATGCCGTGGAGGGCGGCAAAAGCGTAACTTTGCCAGGAGCGCTTCACTTCGTAGCCCCGGCCCTCGATTTCTTCAGTGACATAGCGCGGAATGCGATTGGAGACGTCGATTGTGTTCGACACCGCCACGATCCTCGGGGCGGCCACCGCTTCCGACATGCTCATATCGAAATCAATGAGATTCATCAGCCCCTGCGCCATGGACGGCGCGATATAGCTGCCGCCGGGCGCTCCCATGACGATCACCGGCCGGTCGTCCTTGAATACGATTGTGGGCGCCGCAGAGCTGGCCCGCCGCTTGCCGGGAGCCAGCGATCCGGCCCGGCCCGGCCTTGGGTCGAAGCGGCTCATCGTTCCGTTGTACATGAATCCCAGGCCATCGGTGATCGCCCCCGAGGGACTGCCCAGCGTGTGGGTCAAGGCGACGGCATTGCCCTCACGGTCGACCACCGAAATATGGGTCGTGTCGCGCGGCGACCGGTCATCGACGCGCTCGATCCTGGCGCGCAGCCCGGCCTTGATCTCGGCGGCGAGCCCGCTGCAATAGTCGCGGGACAGCAGCCGCGCGACCGGCACGTCGACATAGGCAGGATCGCCGAGATGGCGGTCCTTGTCGATGGTCATGCGCTTCATCGCCTCCGCTAGCAGGACGATGTGCTCGGCACCGTCATGCTCCATGGCTCCGACATCAAAATGCTCGAGGATGTGGAGCAATTGCAGCATGGATATGCCGCTGGCGGGCGGCGGGCTGGTCGCGATATCGTAGCCACGATACTCGCCCCAGAGCGGTTGCGCGGTGGATAGCTCATAGCGCGCCAGATCATCCTTCCCGATAAGGCCGCCGTTGGCGGCCATGTCGGCGGCGATTTCTTCGGCGATCTCGCCCTTGTAGAAAATGTCCGGACCGGCGGCCGCGATGCGCTCGAGCGTTTGGGCGAGGTCGGTGTTGACGACGACGTCGCCTGGCAGCTTGACCGCGCCGTCCGGGCGAAAATAGATGGCGCGCCCCGTGTTGCTGAAGCGCAGCTTGTCAAGGGTCCGCACTTCGCCGGTATCTACGCCGTCCTGGGCCCAGTACCAATGGACATGCGGGCGGACCATAAAGCCGCGCCTCGCCTGCTTGGCGGCGGGTGCGACGACGTCGGCCCACTCAAAAGTGCCGTATCTCGCCAGCGCCTCGGCATAGCCCTTGACACTGCCCGGCGTGCAGACGGCGAGATAGCCGATCTCGCTGATGCCGCCTTCCAGCAGAAAGGCGAAGCCGTCGCGCGACTGGCCGACCAGAAGGTCGCTCCACATTTCAGGCGACGCTTTGAGCGGCGCCCTGGCGTAGAATTCTAGCACCTCGTGCACGCCGCGTCGCGGCATATAGACCTGCATCGAGCCAAAGCCCCCGATGCCGGCCATTTGAGGGTCGACGACGCCTTGCATGAAAGCGCAGGCGATCGCCGCATCGACGGCGTTGCCGCCGCGTTTGAGCACCAGAGCGCCCGCCTCGACCGCCTCCGGCTGCGGCGCAACGATCATTGCATTCATCTTGATGCGTTCCGTCGTTCCTTGAGCGCCTGGGCCAGGAAATCCTTGACCGGATCGAGAACCGCGTCGCGTTCGTGGGCTACCCCGGGCAGCAAATCAAAGCGTACGCGCACACCCGCTTCCTCGAACGATCGACACAACGTCCTGAGGCGCTCCGGCCTCGTTTGTCCTGCATCGTTGGCGCCCGACATCCAATGGGTGCTGTCCTGGGCGTGCGTGATTTCCCAGGTCTCCAGGTCGGCATCGCCGACGATCATCTGGACAGGCACTTTTGCCAGCGCGGCGGCGTCGAAGGTAATGCCGAATTTCTCCGGCAGGTCGCGAATCCCCACCCACCAGTCCCGCGTGGGATCGAGCAGGGTCACCGATCCCGGTGCGCCGATCGACGCCGCCCATAGCCTGTCGGGATGAAGGATGGCGAAGCGATGGGTGAAATGCCCGCCGCCGGAAAATCCGAACATAGCGAAGCGGGTCCAGTCCTGACGGTATTTCGCGACGACTTCCTCGACTATCGCGAGCAGCACCTGATCGTAGCGGATGTCGCCCTCGATCATGTATTTGTATCCGCTGCGGGCATCGTCGCCGAGAACGCCCATTGGAAACACCGGGCACAAAATGGCGCAGTCGTTCCAGCGCCCGAACTCGGCGAACGCATCACGGAAACCCAGGAACGAGGTGCGGCCGGTACCATGGACGGCCACCAGCAGGTCGACTTGGGCGCCTTCCCCAACCGCAGGCGGTACATACAGGCAATAGTGGAAGCGTGGGTCCGATTTGGAAGCAAAGATGGCGGTCGCGCCAAGATCGTATGTAGCGCGACCGCGATCCGCAACAGATCCCGTGACGATGCTCGTCAAGTCTACACCTCCTCAGACAATCTTGGCGTTCATGGCCAGCGTATACTGGTCGGCCCGCGTCGTGAACTGAAGGTCCTTTCGGGCAGCCACGACGAGAACCTCATGGTGCAGCGGAATCAGGGCGACGTCGTTGAAGACGATGTCGCTGAGCTCCGAGAGCATCATTTCGCGTTTGGTGTCGTCCAGCGTCCGCTTCGCCACAGCCAGTTTGGCATCGAGATCGGAATTGGAGTAGCGACCCGAATTGGCGATGCCCATACCGGCGTCCGGATTCTGCGTCGCGACCAGAGCTGTCATCGGGTTCGAGGTTTCGCCTGTGTTGACGCCCCAGGAGTCCAGATTGACGCTGAACTCATGGGCATCCGCCTTGTCGGCATAAACCGACCAGGGCATGACCTCGACGCTGACTTCCAGGCCGATGCGAGAGAACATCTGGGCCACGGCCTGCACGATCTTCGAATCGTTGACGATACGATCATTGGGCCCGTGGATCGTCAGGCGGAAGCCATCGGGGTAGCCGGCCTCGGCAAGCAGGGCCGTGGCTTTTGCAGCGTCGAATGGAACGGGTTTGATAGCAGCCGAGGTGCCCGGGGCGCCGGCGGGCAGAAACTGTGAAGCGACAATGGCATTGCCCTGCATCAAGCGCTCGACAATGGCGCTGCGGTCGATCGCCATGGACAGCGCCTGCCGCACACGCAGATCCTTCAGCGGGTTGCGGTCGAGCGGCTTGCCATCCTTGCCGCTGATGAAGGGCGTCACGTCCCTGAACGTGTCCAGCGAGAAGAAGACCACCCGGCTCGATACGCCGCGGATGATGTGAAAGCGCTCGTCTTGTTCGACGCGGGCAACACCCTCGTAGGGCACCTGTTCGACGAGATCGAGATCGCCGGCGAGCAGGTTGGCAAGCCGCGCGCCGGCATCGGTGACGATGCGGAGCTCGACGTCCGGCAAAGCAGGCTTCGGTCCCCAGTAGTTGGGATTGGCGGAAAGCGCGACACGGTTGCCGGAAACATATTCCTTCAGCACATAGGGGCCAGTTCCGATCGCCGCGGTGCCGTTGTTGAACTGATCGCTCGGGGTATCCTTGAACTTGGCGCGGATGATGCGAATGCGACTGAGCGAATTGGGCAGAAGCGGCTCCGGCTGCTTGGTTTCGATGAGAAGCTTGCCGGTTTCGGGCGAGGTGATCGACTTGATGTTGCGCGTGTAGGTCCGGAACGACGCCGTGCTGTCGATGGTGTTGGCCCGGTCGAATGAGACGACGATGTCGTCTACGGTGAGCGGCTCACCGTCGCTGAAGCGCACGTCTGGGCGCAGGTCGAACTCCCAATGGGTGTCGTCGACCGCGCGCCAGGCCGTCGCCAGCCCCGGTCTGGAGATCGACTTTTCGTCGTTGGCGACAAGCGTGTCGTAGATATGGGTGGCAAGCGCGTTGTTCGGCGCATTGCTCTTCAGATGCGGGTCTAGCGTCGTCGGCGGAGCAGCCATGCCGATCCGCAATTGGCCGGTTGCCGCTGCCTGGGCCAGCCCCGTCAAGCTAATGCCGTGCAAGACGGCGGCACCGCCGAGCGCCCATTGCATCAGCGCACGGCGCGATATTGTCCGGTTCATCATTGGTTTTCTCCGTGTCCACTCTGGATAGTTCCATCGGAGGAGTTCTTTTCCGCTGCCGCTTGCCATGATCGAGCCCAGCTTGGGATCCGCTGATGGTGCCGGCCTCCTTCCTGACAGCGAGTGAAACGAAAGCTTCACTATTTGTCAATACAGATAAACCATCGTTTCACTAGACGATACAAATCTTCTCGTTTAACCTCCTGCACGAGACGCTTTGGCGAGGAAGTGAGAAATGACCGATCAAGCAGATACCCGGTACACGGTCGATTCCGTCGATCGCGCGATCAGTTTGTTGCAGACTGTGGCCGGCGAGGCAGATCTTGGCGTTTCCGAAATCGCGCGGCGTTCCGGCGACAGCAAGGCGCGCGCTTTCCGGCTTTTGCAGACGCTGGTGCGGCGCGGCTTGCTGGCGCGATCATCGGATGGAAAAGGCTATCGCCTCGGCCTCGCTGCATTGATGCTGGGCCACGCCGCCAGCGAACAGATGGACCTGATCCGCATAGCAAACCCTGTTCTGGAAGAACTCGGTCAGAAGATCGGCGAAACCACCCAGTTGCGGATCCGCGATGACCAGGAAAGCCTTTGCGTCGCCAAATGGGAGCCGAAGCGGGACCTTCGCGTCAATGCGATTGTCGGCCGGCGGCGTCCGCTACATGCCGGTTCGAGCAAGGCGTTCCTGGCCCATATGGGTGATGAGGAGCGCGAGGCCATTCTTTCCGGCCCGTTGAAGCGCTTCACCAAGAAAACGGTGACCGATCCTCGGCTTCTTAGGGGCGGGCTCGAGCAAATCCGCAAGGCGAAGTTTTTCGTCAGTCGCGGCGAGATCAACGACGATCTGATTTCGATCACCGCACCGGTGTTCGTGGCGCCGGGTAAGATAATCGCGGCGCTGAACATCGCTGCCCCGGAAAACCGGGTGCCGGAAGAGCGTATAAGCGAACTGGGCGACATGGTGGCCCGGGCCGCCCATCGTATTTCCGCCGCCCTTGGCTTCCGCTCGCCGGCTGCCAATGACATAGCGAGTTGAACTGGTGCCAAGCATCACACTGCCTCGGCAGATTGCGACGAGGGCTGTATCTCCGGAACGGTGAAAACCGGCACCTCACCCTTGAAGCCTTGGAGTTCGAAGGCACCCGCCTGGACAACCGGCATCGGTGCTCCTTGGGCAAATCCGGGACCAAGCACCAGGGGGATACTCAGCTTTTTGGTCGTTGACTCGAGCCGTGCCGTGCGGTTCACCGGCGAGCCGATCGCGGTGTAATCGAAGCGCCGTTCGGAGCCGAAATTCCCGACGGAGCAGATGCCAGTCTCGATGGCGACGCCGATTTCGATAGGGGGGTGCCCGCGCGCGGTGAGCGCGGCGTTTTCCCGCTTGACCCGTTCGATCAGGGCGAGCCCGGCTTCGAGCGCGCGCTCGCGATGATCTGGCTGATCAAGCGGCGCGTTCCAGAAAGCTAGCACGGCATCGCCCATGAACTTATCGATGGTCCCGTCGCGCTTGAGTATCTCATCGGTCGCAAGGCCGAGGAAGTGATTGACCACCTTTCCGATTTCCTGGGCATCGAGTTGTTCGCTCATCGCCGTGAAGCCGCGTATATCACTCAGCAGGATTGTGATCTCGCGCTTCTCTCCGGACAGGATCGCTTCGGTATCCGAATTTGCCAGGCGCTGCACCACAGAGGGCGACAGATATTGGGAAAACTGCCGCGCCAGGGTGGACCGGCGCTGCTCGCTGCGCCTGTAGAGGGCATAGCCTTCGAAGCCAGCTACGAGGATTGTCGCAAGCGCCGGCTGCAGTGGGTCATAGAGCGCACCCTGCAGGCTGTATTCGAGAGCGCCAAACACGAAGGGAGTGGCAGCCAGGAGCGCCAGAGCGAGGGCGCCAAGCATGACACGCTGGGCGAGAACTCCCGAAAGTCCGATGAAAACGATGCCACTGAGGACCAACCACAGCCGCTCCAGCGTACGCGCTTGCGTTGGCTCTACAAGATAGCGCCCGGCAAGCATCTGGCCGATTGCATCTGCGTGGATGTCGACGCCTGGTCGCGCCGAACGCGCCGGGGTAGGCAGATACTGCGTCAATCCCACGGCTGACAGATCAACAATGGCGATGGCGTTCCGCAGCAGCGGATCGCCGCGACCCGAAAGGATATCACTGGCAGATATGCGCGGCGTGTTGGTGTCGGTTTCCCAAAGGCGGATGCTGCCCTGCGGCTCAAGTGGCACAATGGTCCCGGCCATCCTGAGCGCGTCAAACCCGGCGACATTCATCCGAGCTACGTAGCCGTTCTCTCCGGCGTAGAGGCGCAGGAGTTCGAGCGCGAACGACGGCCAGAGCTGCACGCCTTGAGCCGTATTTCGGAGCCAGAGCAGCGGCACATGGCGTAGTACGCCGTCGGGATCGGGCAAAGTGCGAATTACGCCGAGGCCTGCAGCGGCGCTCGAGATATCAGGAAGGGAGCCTGTCAGACCGGTGAAGCCAGGAAGCGTCTCGGGTACCTGCCCGACGATCGACCAGCCGGCTTTGGGCTCTGCTTCTGAAACCGTCACCTCGTTGCCCAGGCTGACGGCGAGCGCCGTTCGATTTTTCGCCAGTGCACTGGCGAGGCGCTTGTCTCCAGCGATGCCATCAGGAGAGGTATCAGCCTCGGGCAGCACCAGCGCAAGCCCGATCACCGCGGCACCGGACTCGGCGACACCATCGACCAGATCGGCCAAAAGGCCACGGTTCCAAGGCCATCGCCCATATGCCTTAAGGCTCGCGTCGTCTATCGAGACAATGACAACAGGATTGCTCGTCGCCTGGCGCGGGGCGAGGGACTGGTAGAGGTCGTACGTGCGCTCGCGCAGGCGCGACAGCGGCCCGTCGAAAGCAAAATGGCAAGCGAGCAGCAAGAGTACGACCGCAAGACCAGGTATTTTCCGCCTGGCAGCCCGCCGCCAATCAAGCGAGGGGCTCATGCCGCTCGGCCAGCCTTACCGGCAGTCGGGAAAGCAGTCATCATCCTCATCATCCACCCCACTGCCTACAGGGGGCGTTGGGCTGTCAGGGAACTCCATGGCCACGCCGGGCAATGCGCCGTCGGTGGACTTGCAGGCTTTGAGCGAATTGCCGAGTGCTGACGCACAAATCGCGCTTACGTTCAGCCCCGGACCCGGTTCGCCTGGCAGGCCGGTGCCGGCTATTCGATCGATGCTGTCCAAAATCGGGAACGCGTCGATACCGCCGTAGCCGGTCAGCAGTTTGTCATTGTCCGACGTGCAGGCGTGGCCCGGGTTTGTGATCACGAGCTTGCGACCATTCATCATGCAGGTCATGCGGCCGGCGCGCAGTATGCCGACGGTCTGACCAGCAATCACAAGCACCTCAATGATGCCACCTCTGGCTCCGAGCACCATGTGTGGCGTCGCAACTTGCATGTCGCCGCCTTTCGAAACCTGGCCGCCGTAGAAACGGGCCAGGCCGCTGTTCATCCTGATGTCGATCTTTCCTGATCGGGACCCCGGATTGTAGACGAATTCATCGATCGTCAGGCTGGTGTTCGGACCAATCTTGGCGCTCGACTCGTCCCGGAACACGAGCATTCCGAGACCGGTGATATTGCTGCGCAGCTGGTCGCCGAGTTCGACGCCAGCGCCGACGTTCATCGCCTCGCCGTGATTGCGGATGATGTTGGTCTGGTAGGCCGTCATGGACCCAACCGTTTCAGCGCCAGATGGTGCCGCAAAGGCAAGGCAGGCGATACAAGTGGCTATCTGACGATACAGGGTCCTCATCGCGGCCTCTTTCAGTTGAGTGTCAACGTGTAGCTCACGAGCAATTCGAATGAATCTCGGTCGCCGCTGGCGATCTCGAAGTCGGTTTCGCGATAGGCGAGATCGACACTGACCTTCTGCCATTCAGTGAGCTGAAAATCGCTTTCCGAGGCAATGCGCCAGAAGTCGCTCTGGATGTTCGTGCCGATGCCGACGGACAAGTCGGGAGTGTCGCTGTGGCCGGCCGAGACGGCGACCTGGTGAGACCATGCGAAAAGGTCCGGTACTTCCATCACCACGCCGCCGTAGCGGACCTCTCCCATGTAGCTGCGGCCGATTTCGCCAACTCCGGAGGCGAAGTCAGTCGAGCCGACTAGGCGCAGTCCGAGCGCCTGGCCATTGCGGAAGCGGTAGCTGCCGCCTGCCTCATAGAAGACCCTGCTATCGGCGAAGATGCCTTTCGAGCTGCTTAGATCGATGTAGCCGGCACCTGCAAAAAGCGTCGTCTCGACGGTGGGGCGCACGAGGAAGCGCCCACTTAGGCCGACGCCGGTCTCGTGAACGTCGCTGTCGAAGCGATCTGTGACGGCGAACGCGGAAAGTAGCAGCCGTAGCGAATCGATCCCGCTGTTGGGCAGTCCCTTGTCCAAGGTAATGGCGGCGTTCCCGTGGATAAAAGTCTCCTCGGCACCGGGAACCGACAGGTCTTTGGTGAAAAAGCGCTCTGTCGCTGCCAGCGAGCCCGAGAGGACAAGTGCATCAGCACTTGGCGTCCCGAGATCCCATCGGATAAAGCCTTCCGCCCGCCCATAGGGCGAGACCAAGGTGCGGTCGTCTTCGGCCCCGCCCGGCTCAAAATCGGTGGATGCGCTGAACATGCCGCCAGTCAGAGCGACTTCCCAGGTGACGCCACGTAACGCGCGCTCGATGCGGGCGAGCAGGCGCACGGCTTCCTGCTGCTCATCCGCGGACAGGTCCCCGACCTCGAGGCCGTACTGCGCCTGCCGCCGGGCCAATTCATAGGAGCCGACATGATAATACAACCGGCTGGCCGAGAGCCGGGCACGCGCATCGCGAGGATGTTTGATGAGATACTGCTCGATCGACGAGATCGCCTGATCGTACTGCCCTGCGTTGACGGCAACTGTGACGAATTGAGCTAGCGCTCCGTTGTCGGTCGGATTGGCAATGCGGGCCGAAAACGCATCGTCATAGGCCGGATAGAGACCTTGTGCGCCGGCCGGCAATATGCCGGTACAAAGCAGTGCCGCGGCGAAGCCGAGGATCATTGAAAACGAGGAATGCATGCCGAGAACCCACCCCAACCCGACTAGTGCAGCGGATCTAGCACGCCTGCACGAAAAAAAGCGACAGAACTGTCAGGAAACCTCCGAGTCTTCAGCAGCTGTTGCAGCTGCGCAACAAACTATCGCGTTCATTCGCATTTCGCCTACGCTGGTTGGTCAAACATCTTCTCAGCGTTGCTTGGCTTCCAGCAAGTATTCGCTACAAACGGCAACTAAGCCAAATCATAATCAGCGGTGGATTGCGCAGCCGACAAGATCAATATTGTTTGCGCGATTCTCCACGTATCTGGTCGCCGCACGACGCATCAGGGCCACATGGAGCTCATCCGAAGGTCTTCCGCCGCGTTGCGCAAGCGCTCAGAGAGCTGGCGGGCGATGCTTCTCAGGACGGCCTGCGCGATGTGCGGCTTAGCCTTTGTTATCTTGTTGAACGCCGACGAGGTCACTTCATAGGCAACAACGTCCTCGTCCGCGATCACGTCCGTCGAGCGTGCCTACAGCACGAGCATGGTGGCCAGTCCCAGCATCAGGCCCATGCCTACAATATCGGTCACCGTCGTGAGGAAGATCGCGGAAGCCACGGCCGGATCGGCGCCGACCCGCCGCAGGCCCAACGGGATCAGCACGCCGGAGATCCCGGACATGAGGCACGATCCGGACATGGCGAGCAGGATCACAAGCGCCAGCATGGGCGCCTGGGATGCCGACTCCGGCTGCCGTGAAGCGTAGAACCACATGGCCGCAGCCGCCACCAGACCGACGAGCAAGCCGTTGGCGATCCCGAGCGCTCCCTCCCTCAGCACCAAGTGCAGCTTCGGTCGTTTGTCCACATCCCCTAAGGCGAGGCCACGCAGCGTAATAGCCAGCGCCTGACAGCCGGTGTTTCCGCTCTGTCCGGCCAACACCGGGAGGAACGCCGCCAACGCGACGATCTTCTCGATCGTGCCTGTGAACGAGCCGACCACGAAAGCGGCTATGAAGGCCGTCAGCAGGTTGAGCTGCAGCCACGGATGACGTTTCAAGAAGGCTGAAAACAGCGGAGTGAAAGAACGCTCCTCCTTCTGGACACCCACCATCTGGCCAGACTGGGCAGAAATCTCGATGATTTGCTGCTCGAACAGCCGCCAGCCGCGAACCTGCCCGAGCAGCCGGTTCTCCGCGTCCACCACGGGATAGACAGGGTAGTGACGGCGTACCGCCGCCTTGCAGGCTTCGCTCAAAGGCATATCGACGTGAAGGGCGAACGGACTTGCCAGCATAATCTGATCCACCGTCGCGTCGGCCTCGCTCAGCATCAGATCGCGCAAGACCACTAGGCCAACCAGTCTATCGCCCTCGTCCGTGATGTAGAGGTAAGTCAACTCGGTCGGCACCTGCGCGCGCCTGACGGCCTCGACCGCGGCGGCTACCGTCGTCCCGACAGCAACGCTGGCGGGGATCGGATCCATCAGCTCAACGATGGCCTCGGGGATCGCTAGATCCTTGCCGTCGGTATGAGATTTGATGGGCCTCCTTTGCGAGGGAAAATGCTCCGCCACCTTCCGGGCGTGCCTATCCGGTAACAACTTTAGTGCGTCGCGGATGAACTCGGGAGACTCTCGGGCTAGCAATTCAGCCGCGTCGTCAGGGGCTCGAGCACGCAGCGTGCGCACCAACTTCTCAATGTCGTTCTCTTCCCTCATCTGTTCCCCCAACCTCTAATGTTGCGCCCCTGAGCTTATAGACGGAACCGGTTCGCTCTGCCCAGCGCACGGTGGCCTAAGCGCCTCGATCCGGAATCTTCGCCTTCTCGGGGCGCCGAGTAGACCGACCCTGAGCCATTGCGTGGGTGCATACAGGCGGGCTGTAACGTCAGCGTGTCGCCAAGAGAATTGACGTGTTGCCGAAACTTCACCGTCGATTCCCGAGCTCTGCGAGCACGTCGCAACTCATCAACGAAGTAAGGTCGGCAAATGGGCCGTCGCGGCCCTGCTCATTGGGGTGCGCTCAGCCCGACAGTTCGCGTGCCGGCCGCGATTCAACCTGGGAAGATGGTGAAGCCGCCATCGACGCGAATGACCTGCCCGTTGATGAAACGCGCGCGCGGACCGGCGAGGAAGGCCACCGCTTCGGCGATCTCTTCAGGCTCGGCATAGCGGTTCAGCGATTTCTTGCTCGAATCCATGCGCTCCGGATCGACGACGCGGCTCGCCTGGAACCGTGCCGTCTTGGTGGCGCCGGGGCTCACCGCATTGATGCGCACGCCATCGTCGATCAGTTCCTTGGCGAGGCAACGCGTATAATGCACGACGGCCGCCTTGAGCGTGGAGTAGACCACCTCCGGCGAGCATCCGATATGCGCTGCCGCTGAGGCAATGTTGATCACCGAGCCTGAGCCGCGTTTGACCATGGGCGGAATGAACGCCTGGCAGACCAGCATCGTGCCGATGAGATTGTTCTCGGTCAGCACCTTGATGTCTTCATAGTCGATGTCGAGCGCGTTGTTGGGACTGGGCTTTACCCCCTTGGCGCCGATATCGCCGCCGGCGCAGTTGACCAGAACGTGCACATCGCCGAGCTCCGCTTCGATCTTCCTCTTCATTTCGGCAACGGCTTGCCTGTCACCGATGTTGCCCGTAACCGCGGTTACCCGTGTCCCATGCTTTTCCAAACCCCTGGCGGATTCGCCGAGGTCCGCGAATTCGCCATACTGCGATGGCCGGGTCCAATCGAGATCGTGGATCGCGACGTTTGCGCCAAGTTCGGCCAGGCGTTCGGCCATGACGCGGCCGAGGCCGCGTCCCGAGCCGGTCACGAAGGCGGTCAGGCCGCTGAGTTCTCGGGCAGTCATGCTGATTTCTCCATTGCAATGAAATCGAACTTCTTCATGTTGGCGGCGCTGCGCCGGATCATGTCGAGCTCATACGAAACCAGCGCGCCGTCATCGTCGCGCTCCCATGGCGTCCGGTAGTCGGCGTCGTCAGCAAGGCGGTTTACGCGCGCAGCACTCAGGCAGGCGGCGAACTCGCGCGCAGTCTTCGGCGCATACCCGTTCCACCAGTCGTCGCTGAGACAGCGAACGTGGCGGGCTTCCAGCGCGCCCGGCTCGAGCACGGCGGTCAGCGTGTCGTGATGCTCGGCGAGGATGGCTGCCAGTCCGGCGAAGGGCACGGCGCCGTCGCCGATCGCGCAGCGGACCAGACGATAGCCCTCATCGGTGAACTGCACGCGATAGTCCTTGAGGTGGACATGGCGGACGTGCGGTGCGATGCGCCGCGTGAAGGCAAGCGGCGCCTCGCCGACAGGGAAGGTGTTGCCGGTGTCGTAGGTGATGCCGACGCCCGGCCCACCGAGTTCGCAGAACGCGACCAGTTCGTCGCTGCCGAAGTCCTGATGGTTTTCGATGCCGAGCACCCGGCCCTCAGCCGCCGCACGCGGCCCCCATTCCGTCAAGGCAGCGCGGATCGTCGCGTCGAACTCGCTCCATTTCGGGCCCCACAGGTTGCGGTCGCCGCACAGGACGGGGGTCAGTGCGATACGGATCGTTGTCGCCTCGAGCAGGCGCGCCGCACGAAACGCGCTGTCCAACGGACCGGCCACCAGAAGTCCGCCACTGACCACCGGGACGATGTCGAGCGCGGCCAGACGCCTGCGCAGATCGACGATTTCGGGGTCTGGCAAGTCGGTCAACCACGGTTCGTAGATCTCGAGCGTGCGTGCGCCCAGTTCCTGCGCAAGCGCTATGAAGCCTCCCAGCCCCGTCCCGTCCGGATTATGCCGCGGCGTGCCGCGTCCCTGTAGGCCGAGAGTGTAGGTCAGTCCGTATGGGTTGAGGCCGAGACGAAACATCAGCTTGGCAGTTCCGTTGAACGATTTGGAAGCGATCGCATCAGCGCAGACCGGCATCGACGGCGATGGACTGCTTCGTGATCATGCGGCTGTCATCGGCGGCAAGGAAGAGCACGGTCCGCGCGATCTCCTCGCCCAGCAGGACGCGGCGGATCAGTTGCCGCTGCACCGTCTGGTCGATTGCGTCCTGGGTCTTGAACCACAGCTGGCGCTGCCGCTCGGTGATGACGGCGCCGGGTTCGACTGCATTGACGCGGATGTTGTCGGATCCAAACGACCGCGCCAATGCGCGCGTCAGCGCCACAACGGCACCCTTGGCGGTGGCATAGGCCACCATCTGGTCCGCGCCGAAACGCCAGGCGATGGAAGAGAAGTTTATGATCGAGCCGAAGCCGAGTTCCTTCATATGCGGATGCACCGCCTGCGCAGCGAAGAAGTGATGCCGGAGATTGACGTCGAAGCTGCGGTCCCAACATTCGACCGTCACCGTGTCAACGGGGTGGCGCTGATCATCGGCAGCGTTGTTTACCAGAACGGCGACCGGACCGAGCCTAGCGCGCACGTCTTCTACCGAAGCCTGCAGCGCATCAACGTCGGTCACATCACAATGGAGGTACAGGGGGGCCTGTTTGGCGACGCCACCGAGCTCGCGCACCAGCGCCTCCGCGGGTCCATCCTGCACATCGAGAAAGCATACGCGGGCGCCATTCGCCACGAAAGCGCGAACCATATCGGCGCCGATCCCGGAGGCGCCGCCGGAGATCAGCACGACGCGATCGGTCAAGCTCGGGTAAGTCGCGAATTGCATGGACATCAGATCACAGAAGCGCCCTGGTTGCTGGATCGAACAGACAGGCGCGCGACATGTCGATGCCGAGCGTTATCGTCTCGCCCATGACGGGAGCGTCATCCGGCTCGAATCGGCCGGTGATCTCCAGGTCGCCTAGCCTGAGGACGGCAAGCGTCTCGGCGCCGGTCGGCTCGACCAGTTCGACCGGCGCCTGCATGGACTCGACAGCAGGTTTGCGCGACTTCAGGTCCGCCGTGAAACGGTAGATGTGTTCGGGCCGAACACCGAGCACCACATCCTTTGGCGCACCGACAGGCAGTGGCGCGGCAAGGGCAAGAGTAGCGTCGCCGCCGTCAGCGGCGCGCACTGCGATGCTGGTTGAGCCGGTAAGCCGGGCGGGAATGAAATTCATCGCCGGCGATCCCATGAAACCGGCCACGAACATGTTGGTCGGCCGGTCATAGATCCGCTTCGGCGTGTCGAACTGCTGCACCGAGCCCTGGTTCATCACCGCAATGCGGGACGCGAGCGTCATCGCCTCGACCTGATCGTGAGTGACGTACACCGTCGTCTTGCCGACGCGATGGTGAAGCTTCTTGATTTCGGTGCGCATGTCGACGCGCAGCTTGGCGTCGAGATTGGACAGCGGCTCGTCGAACAAAAACAATTTGGATCGCGTACCAGGGCGCGCCCCATCGCAACGCGCTGCCGCTGCCCACCCGACAATTGCCCAGGCTTGCGGTTGAGCAGCTGCTCGATCTGCAGGAGTGCGGCAACCCGCTTTACGGCTTCCGCCTGCTCCGCTTTGGGCACGCCTCGGCTCTCCATGCCGAAGGTGATGTTCTGGCGCACCGTCATGGTCGGATAGAGGGCGTATGACTGGAACACCATCGCTATGTCACGGTCCTTGGGCTGCACGGAGTTGACCAGCCGGTCGCCGATCCAGATCTCGCCCGAGGTGACGGTCTCCAGGCCGGCGATCATGGCGAGCAAGGTTGATTTGCCGCAGCCGGAGGGGCCGACCAGGGCGACGAACTCCCCGGTTCGAGCCTCGAGATTGATGCCGGCCAGAATCTCGAGCCCGCCATAGCTCTTGTGAAGGTCGCGGATCATCAGCGCGGACATGGGCGATGCCTCATTTGATGGCGCCCTGTGTCAGGCCGCGCACGAAGTATTTTCCACCGAACAGGTAGATCAGCAGCGGCGGCAGCGCGCCGATCAGCACGGCTGCGCTCATCACATCGTAAGCGCGGGCGGTCGTGCCGCCAGCAGTGAGCGCGACCAATGCCGCCGTAATCGGCTGCTGCTGGCCGGAAGTGAAGACGACGCCGAACAGATACTCGTTCCAGATACCGGTGAATTGCCAGATGACGGTGACAATCAAAATCGGCGGCGACAGGGGCAGGATGATCTTGCGAAAAATCCGCCAGAAGCCGGCGCCGTCGATGCGTGCCGCCTTGATAAGATCGTCGGGTATGCTGACGTAGAAGTTGCGGCAGAACAGGGTGGTGAACGAGATGCCCTGGACGACGTGTATTAGTACCAGCCCGTATGTCGAATTGGTCAGGCCGAGCTTGCCGAGCAGGAACGCCCACGGCATCAGCGAGATCTGGCCTGGCATGAAGACGCCGAGCAGCATCAGGTTGAACAGAATTTCCGAGCCCTTGAAACGCCATTTCGACAGCACATAGCCGTTCATGGCGCCGAGGAGCGTGGAGATGAGCGTTGCTGGGATCGTCATCCAGAGCGAATTGAAGAAATTGCGCTTCATGCCTTCGCAGGTGCCGCTGACGCAATAAGTGCCCCAAGCCTGCGCCCACGCGTCGAGGCGGAAGCTGCGCGGCAGCGAGATGAGGCCGTTGCGGGCAATGTCGGACTGCTCCCGCAATGAGTTGAAGACGACGACCAGCAGCGGTGCAAGGTAGATGACGGCGAAAAGCGTCAGCACCGCATAGACAAGGAAGCGACCCCAGAAATATCGCCGCGTAGCCGCGGCCGCTTCGGGATCATGCCGGGCGTCGGCGGCGATTTCAGCCATTGCGGCCCTCCGCCCGCCTGCGCCAAACGATCCACAAGGAATAGGGCACCAGCACAACCGCGAGGGCCGCGAGCATCATCATCGCCGCGGCGGCACCCTCGCCGATCTGCCCACGCTGGAACATCAGGTCGTAGACATAGATCGCCGGGAAGGTAGTCGACACACCTGGCCCACCCCGCGTCAACGCCGCCACCAGGTCGAAGGTCTTGATGGCGAACTGGATCTGGATGACGGCCACCGCCAGAAAAATCGGGGCGATCGTCGGCAGGATGACCTTCCGATAGGTTCGGGAAACCGACGCACCGTCGATCTGCGCTGCTTTGATGAGATCCGGATCGACCGATCGCAGGCCAGCCAGGAAAAGCGCCATTGCGAAGCCGGACGACTGCCAGATACCGGTTATGATCACCGCATAGATTGCGGTGTTGCGGTTGGCCGTCAGGGCGAAGCTGAAGTCGGTCCAGCCGAGCCCCCGCACGAAAGCCTGGATGCCGTCGACGGGATTATAGAGCCAACTCCACACCGTGCCGGTGACGATGAAGGAGACTGCCAGCGGATAGAGGAAGATGGTGCGCCAGACCGCCTCGCCGCGAACGCGCTGGTCGATCAGGATCGCCAGAAGCAGTCCGATGGCCATCGAGCCGACGATATAGAAGCCGCTGAACAGAAAAAGGTTGGTGTAGGCGATGTTCCAGCGCCGGTTCGCCCAGAGCGAAGCGTAATTGTCCAGACCGACGAAGCCATAGGTCGGCATCAGCGACGAACTGGAGAGCGAGAGATAGAGCGTCCAGAGCGTGAAGACGAAGACGTAGATGAAACTCGCCGCAAGCGACGGCGCCAGCACCAGAATGGGCACCATCGTGCCCAGGCGCTGTCGCCACGGGGTTGCGGTAGCCGCAACCGGTACGGTCAGGTCACGCGTTGACATCTTCTGCTCCGGCGAAGTCGGGGCCGGGCGACGCGCGACATCATCGGCAGCGTCTTCACATCTGCGCTTCGGCCGCATCGGCCATCGCGCTGGCTGCGTCCTGAGCGGTCATGTCCGGCGTCGCCACGAATTCGGTGACGGTATCCATGATCGCGCCGCGCACCTTCTGCGGGATCGTCATGTTATGCGCCATCGACCGGACAAGGGTGCCGCCATCGATCGACGCCTGCAGATCCTTCTGGGAGAGCTGCTGGCAGGGATTGAAGCCGTTCGAAAGATCGACGTCGAGACGGGCCGGGATCGAGCCCTTGGTTTGATTGAAAACCGTCTGGAACTCGGGCGACAGGATGGTGCTGGCGAGCAGTTTCTGCCCCTCGACGTATTCCGGATCCTTCTGCTGGAAGAACACGACCGAGTCGGAATTCAGGATGAAGCCCGGCTTGCCCCAGTCAGTCGGCGCCTGGGCGCAGACATAGTCGGTGCCCTGCTTGAAGCCGCCGGCCGTTAGCAGGCCGAGCGTCCAGTCGCCCATGATGTGGAAGGCGGCCTCGCCGCGGCCGACCAGATGCGACATGCTATCCCAGTCGCGCCCGTTCATGCCGGGGTCCATATATTTCGTCGTCATGGTGCGGAACTGTTCGAAGGCCTTGACCATGCCGTCGCTGCGCATCGCGTCGACGTCACCCTCGACGAAGGCTTTCTTGAAGAGATCGAGATCCATTCCGTAGACGACGACCTCAAACACCGTCGAATCGGTCCAGTCGGCGGTCGAGTGCGAGATGCAGATCTTGCCCGATGCCACGATCTTGTCGCAGGCGGCGTTGAAGTCTGCCCAGGTCTTCGGCACCTCGGCGACGCCTGCCTCCTGCATGACCTTCGGCGATGCCCACAGCCAGTTGATGCGATGGATATTCATCGGCGCCGCCACCCAGCTGCCGGTCGGCTTCATCACCGGCAGCAATTCGGGAGCGACGACCTTCTCCCAATTTTCCGCTGTCGCCAGTTCGTCGAGATTGGCGGTCATGCCGGTCTCGTTCCATTCGGCGATCTCGGGCCCCTTGAGCTGCACCGCTGGGGGTGCATTGCCGGCGATCACGTCGGCGCGCAGTTTCGCCAGCGTGTTGGCCGTGTGGCCGGCGATGGAGGTCTGCTGCCAGGCGCCACCCTTGGCGGTAAACATCTCACCGAGCTTGGCAATAGCCTGAGCGTCCGATCCGGACGCCCATTGATGCAACAGGTTGGTCTTGGGCTCAGCGAACGCGGCTCCCGCAACAAGGGTGTACGCCGCAGCGGCCGCAACGGCCGTCCTCAGATATTCCATCGTTTCACTCCCATAAGTGATGAACGGTTCGTATCGACCGCTTGTGGACGCAATTCGAGTTCGTCGCAGAGGGAGATGCAGTATCTCCGTTCTTTCCAAGATGACATATTTGAGCTATCAGTCAACGTCCTTTGTGCTCATCATGAACAAACCTTCGCTTAGAAACTGGCTGATCGACAGGCCCTCCGCATCACCGGAGAGCCTGATCGTGCGCTGCCTGCGTGAGCGCGGCGTGCTTTCTGCCTCGCAAATCGCGCATATCACCGGCTTGGCGCGCTCGACGGTCTCAACGGCGCTCAATGGCTTGAAAAAATCCGGAATGGTGATCGAATCCTCGGCCCATCACGACGGGGCCAGGGGCATTGGCAGGCCTGCCGCGACCTTGACGCTCAATCCTGTCGCGGGCACCTGCGTCGGGATCCATCTGGGCCTCGATGAGATGCGGTGCATCGTTGCCGACGTCTCGCATTCTGTCATTGCCGAACAAACTCTTCCCATGGGCCTGGACTACCAGCCACAACAGGCGGCCGAGCTCGCCAAATCAGCAATTGCCCAATGCTACGAAGAGAACGGTCTGCCGATGGCGGGGCTCCTGGGGGTTGGGGTTTCCGTCTCGGGCCCTGTCAGCCGCGAAGGCGTGGTGCAGCGTGCGAGTATTGTTCCGACCTGGGCTGGGGTCAACATCCGCGATGTGTTCGGGCCGGTTCTCGAACAGCCGATTTTCGCCGACAACGAGAGCAACTGCTCGGCCATCGCCGAGCTGATGTGGGGCGCGGCCGTCGGCCAAGACGATTTCGTCCTGTTCAAGATCGATCTCGGGGTCGGCGGGGCCATAGTCCAGCATGGCCGGCTGGTGACCGGCATCGCCGGCGGCGCCGGCGAATTCGGGCATATCAGCATCGATCCAGGCGGCGATCTTTGCCGGTGCGGCAATCGCGGATGCCTGGAGCTTTATGCGAGTTTTGCCCGGCCGCTCGAGCAGATTTCGCGCATCGTGCGGCGACCGGTGACGATGGACGAGGTGATCATGATGGCTGAGCAGGGCGACGTCGGGGCGCTGCGAATGATCGAGGACACCGCGGACTTCGCCGGCCGTGGTCTTGGTCTGATCGGCTCGGTCATCAATCCGCCACTCATCATCATCGGGGGCCGCATGGCGTTGGCAGGCGACATTCTCCTGGCACCGCTGATCACGTCATATGAACGCCACACTCTCATCAAGTCCCGCGATATCGCGCCCGCACTGCGCACGCGGATAATCGTTGGCAAGCACACGCAGAACGATGCCTTGCTCGGCGCGGTCGGCCTGGTGCTGCGCCACAACAGCCGGCTGCAATGATTTGACTTTTCGCCGAGTGGGCCGTTTCCCCAGGGCGATCGCTCGCGAAGGTCGCTGAACGCATGGACGCAGCTGGGCGCCCATTGCGGCTCAGCGCCCACTGTCGATGATCGAGCCGCCATCCGGGGTGAGCGTATAGCCCGTCAGGAACTGTGCATCCTTGCTCGCGAGGAACAGCACGACAGGCGCGATGTCTTCCTCCGGCGTTCCGAAGCGGGCGAGCGCGTTGGTCAGCGGGGGCACGTCAGCCTCTTGGCCCCATGTCTCTGCCAGCGGCAGGAGATCGACGAATATGAGCTTGGTGCCCCTTGCGACGACGACTTGAGTATAGGTCGTTGGGGTCGGTAGATCGCGCGGATTGATACACTCCAGCGTCATCTTTTTTGCTACCCCTTTGGGTTGCTTCGTCGTTCGCTGTTCGGGTCGATCGGGACGACTCACTTGCCAGAGGCCGCGGAGCCGCATAACAGTTTCCCCTGGCTGTCCTCTTCTACTCTATTCTACTTCGCGCCAGCGCCGCTTTCGCCACGATCTCTCCGGCGTCCCGCCGAAGAACGTTCAAAATATCAGTGATGACGACTTCACTTCCGATATTCTGATCCTCCGCGAAATTGGCCTTGAAGATTGCTCGGGCGAATGTCCCACACCACCCTTCTGCGGCGGCAATGAGCGCGACGCGCGTGGCTAGGAGACTGCCACGGGGATAGTTTGACGGCCACAATAGCGGGAGCCTGTACATTTCGCACAGCCGTTCGACATCACGGCGGCGATAGCGCCTTTCATCGGGGCCAGCCTCTTGGAAAGGCGATGAATTGGACGCTCGCCTTTTGAAAATGGGGCCGAGGAGAAAAGGTTTCCAAACAAGTTTGAGAGGTGCGGAAGATATGAGGTCTTCGATTCGCGATGCTGCAAGGTAGGAGTAAGGGCTCGCGAAATCGAACCAGAATTCGAGCATAGCCGGGTTATCGGTAGATACTTTTTCTCCCATTCTGCTGTCACCTCGTGTCCGGTGGCGTTCCGGCCGCAGACGCAGCCACCGCCACACGGCTCTTGATGCATACGGCCATGGAGGCAATGACCACGAAGGCGGTGACGACGAACGGCCACGTGATCCGCTCGCCCAGTAGAACGGCTGACCAGAGCAATGCGAGCAGTGGCTGCGCGAGATTCAACTGCCCGATCCGAGCGATCCCGCCGGCGGCCAGTCCGCGATACCAGGCTACCGAGCCCAGGAACATGCTGACGACGCCCGCATACCAGAAGCCAGTCCAGGCCTGCCAAGGAATCGTCCCCCACGTCCGGGCATGGACCTCGACGACAAGCGGAATCGCGGCGAGAGGCGCCAGTAAGATCATCGCCCAGCACAGAGTCGCGGTTCCGCCGAACGCACGTGAGACGCGTCCGCCCTCCACATAGGCGAGCCCGACACTCAGCATCGCTAAAACGAGCCAACCGTCGGCGAGCTCGATATGTCTTCCACCTTGATAGATCGCGAAAGCGGCGACTGCCAAAACCCCCGTCCAACATCCAATCCAAAATCGCCAAGGTGGCCGTTCCGCCGTGCGAACCACCGAGATAATGGCCGTTGCGGCTGGGGCCAATCCTACAACCACAGCGCCATGCGCGGACGGCACTCGCTCAAGCGCCAGCGCCAGAAAAAAGGGGTATCCCACAGCCAATCCCAAGCCAGTCCAAAGAATACCGAGAAGTTCGCTCCTGTGAGGCCAGCGACGCTGCCGCATGAGCAGCAGAGCGAAGATTCCCAAGACCGCCGCTATCAAAATTCGGCTACAGGTGAGGATCGTCGGACCGAATACCGGGACTGCGAGCCGCGTCGCCGGCAGTGTACCACTGAACGCAAACCCAGGCAGCCGAGGAGTAGGCCCGTTCGCCAGTCATCAGACGCTCTTACGGTAGCTTGTCGCTCCGGCGTGCTGCCGGCAGCGCTGTCCCATGTCGATGTCTCCATCTTGAGGGCATTTCTCTTGCCGGAAAACATCTGGGAGAAAGGATTCGCCACCGTTGAGAGCCAATTCTATCGTTCACGGCGAATATCGCCCAGAAGGAAACAATCCTCAAATGCATATTCATGATCTTAATGATGCGCCATTTGCATTACCCTCTGCGTCAGTTCTGAGCGCGGACTGAAAATGCTCGATGACCGGTGCGAGCCGACCCAAGGTGCCGCCGTGCAGCATGGCGATAGCTACCTGAAAGTCAAAATCCGTGAGCTTGAGAACGCGCAGTCGACGCCGGTAAGGACTGTTGTTGATATGTCGCCGTGGAACCAGGCCAAGGCCTGCGCCGCGCGATACAAGCGAGAGCTGCAAATCATGGCCGAAGACCTCCGCAACAATCCGCAATGGAATGCTTGTCTGGTCGAATGCTCTTTGAATGGCGTCCCGATAGCCACATCCCTGCGGATTGAGGATCCAGTCCGATCCAGCAAGGTCCCGCAGGCTGAGACACCGTTTGGGCGAGGATATTACGGCTTCACTCGCTGCAACCACAACGATCCGCTCGATGCCGATGGCCGTGGAGTGAATGCTTGAAGGCACGGTAGAGTCATCGGCGACTAGGCCGACAGCGCAATCCAGCGTGCCGTTGCGAACCTGCTCGATCAGCCATGTCGTCCAGTGCGATATCACCCGCGGACGAATGCTTGGAAAGCGTTGTCTGAGCGCATCGATGGGACCGTCGAGCGCTCTCTCCGCCAGCCCATGCGCGATACCGAGGCGAATCTCGCCTGACAGAGGTCCTCCCAATGCGTTCAATTTCAATTCAGCCATCGCCTTGAGGACTTGCCGACAGCTTTCCAACACGCGTCGCCCCTCAGGCGTCAGGGTTGATGGTTTGCTACGGCGATCAAGCAGGACAGCGCCACCCATCGCTGCCTCGAAGCTCTGGATTCGCCTCGTGACGGCCGGTTGGGTCAAATTGAGGCGGAGAGCCGCTCGGTTGACCGAGCCCGTCTCCGCCAAGGCCACAAAAGCCTCGATATCAGGAATATTCATGCGCATTATTTATATTACAAAGAGCATTATGAGTCGAGAGATGCTCTTCAGTTGCCGGCTTAAGCCAAGTGGACTCCCGCCACCTCGCGTCCGCTCGCGGCCGCACCTGCGGCCATCTGATCTTCCAGGATTTGTTCAAGAAGGAGCAGTAATCGATCTACCCCGTGTGATCGACGCCAGAAAAGGTCGCGCGCGCTAACTTCTTCGAGCGCGCGACCGATTATTTGAAGCCACAAAGACGCGAAGGTTGGGTGGGCCTGACGGCGTATGGGCGCCGTTCGAAGAGCGGGGAGACGCCCGACAGAGCGGCAGATCTGCGGGTCGCCCAGAAGCTATCGACTGCTATCGCTCGAGTGTCCTCTCACCTGAGGATGTCGACCGGCGGCACTTGCTATGGCAGTGTCACTTTCGGACTGCCTTGGCAAGATTCATTGGTAGCTTTCGTTGGATCTTGACGGACCAGCCACCCAAGATGCCGCCGGTCATTTCTTCTTGAACTCAAACAGTTCTACGAGGTTGCCCGACGGATCTTCCAGAAGCCTGGCGCGACCAGCGCCCGCCTCGCTAATTTCTCCTCTGAATTTGGCGCCAGCATCGTTCAACCGGCCGACGAGGACGTCTAGATCTTTCGTGACGATTATGAATCGGTTCCATCCGCCGGGCTCTGGTTTACCGCCAGCACTTCCCCCACTGCCTGCCCCCGGAACGTTAAGGTAGAGCGTGAAATCATCGCGAATGAGCGCCGCGAACTTGCCAGGGTTGTGCATGTCAACCTTGAACTCGAGTTTGTCGCGATAGAACACGACCGAACTGTCAATGTCCGTCACAATGTACCGGATGGATGCCATAATCCGTCCTCCTTTCACCATAGAAAATGAACCAATGCGAATGTGGTTGCCTGGCCGGCCCTGACGATCAGGGCCGACAGTCAGCCAGCCGACTAATGAGAACACAGCTTAGCCGTCCACGGCCTGTGGAATCGCGTCGCTCGATTTCTATCGGCTATCGCCGGGCCCCAATTCGCTTTCGCATCCTCTCCTATCCCGCTCTACTCTACAGTACTCTCTTCACTCCCACTCGATTGTTCGCGATATAGCTAACATGTTGAAATTGCTCACGTAAAAAATCTCACTCTCAAAGACTACCGTCAGCTGTACCGTTGCGAAAGGCTGGCTGTTGATTTCATTGCCAAATTTCAGCGTTTTCGAGAAACGCACCTTTCGCCACCTATCGAGAGCGCCGGATGTTTTGATCCTGCATCAAGGTTGAGAAGGGCATCTGCCATATGCAGCCTTCCCAACGGCCTGGGCAAGCCAGGTTGGCAACTGCGGCGCGGCGGACGCGAGTTCGCTGAAGTCATGTGGCGAGAGAGTGCGCTTCAATGTTCCCAGGGCAGTATCCGCGCTCTCCGGTCCCAGCCAGGCCAACGCCCGGATCGCGACGCCAGCCGGTCGGTCCGCAAGGGCGAGTTGCCAGCGTGGGGCGTGTCGAAGCTCAACAACCTGCTTGCCGAAACTCATGGATCGCGAACGCCCCGAGGTAAGATAGACCGACCGGACTGGCACTTGTGTGGAAAGGCCGAGGATATTGGCTGCGGCAGCGCCGCTCGGTACGACGATTTCGCCTTGTTGCCTCGCAAATGCCTGGACTGCCTGCTCGACCGAAGGAGCCCTCGTGCCGTACCGCCCGGTGATAGAGCGAACAGACGCTTCCTCGGAGATGGAGTCAGGGGGAAGCGTCATCAGAAACGTCCGTAGTCGATCACGCTGCTCTGCCTGCGCCAGCTTGCGATCGAGATATTCCACCCGCTGTTCTTCGAGCTTGGCCAGCCGCGCCTGCTCGGCACGCCGCTGGCGGGCAATCTCCACGAGCCGTGCCCGCTCGTGAGTGAAGCGGAACACGCTTGTTCGTTCAGATCGCGGCGAGCGCGATCTTTCGCAAATCGTCGGCGTAGAGTTCCGGCGTTTCCCAGGCCGGAAAATGCCCGCCACGCGGAAAGACGGTGTAACTCTGCACATTGTAGAGCCGCTCGGCCCGCTCGCGCGGCGCGAGCGCCAGATCATGTGGCCACATCGCGACGGCGGTGGGGACATGCACGAAGTCATCCGCCCGCAGCGGCGGCCGCAGCCGGGCGGCCTCGTAATAGTAGCGGACAGACGACCCGATCGTGTTGGTCATCCAGTAGATCGTCAGAGTGTCAGCCAGGTCTTCGAGTGGCCAGACAGAGAAGACGTCGCCATCGCAGTCCGTCCAGGCCCGGAACTTCTCGACAATCCACGAGGCCAGGCCAACAGGACTGTCGGCAAGCCCAAAGGCGAGAGTTTGTGGCCTCGAGCTCTGGATCGCCTGATAGCCCCCTTCCTCCCGGCTCCACAGTTGGAGGCGCTCGTCATAGTCGATCTCGGCCTTCGACAGGGGCGACGCATCTTCTGGAATCGGCTTCGGCGCGACCGTCGAGACATGGAGAGCCAGCAAACGCGCCGGATGCCGAAGCGCTATCCGGGTGGCAAGGCCGGAGCCGATGTCAGTCCCAGCCACGACGAACCGCCCATAGCCCAGCATCGTCATTAGCTTCGGATAAAGGTCACTGGGCTCCGCCTCGTAGGGCCGGGTTGGCCTGTCCGAGTAGCCGAAGCCGGGCATGGTGGGGATCACGACATCGAACGCCGGCGTTCCCCGGGTAAGCAGCGGCGCTATACGCTGAAACTCCACGAAGCTGGACGGCCAACCGTTCATCAGCAGTAGCGGGATCGATCCACTTTGTCCGCTGCGAAAATGCAGAAAGTGTATGCCGTGGCCATCGACCGTCGTCCGAAAATGAGGCAGCTGGTTGAGCCGATCTCGCCGCTGTGCCCAGTCATAGCCGTCACGCCAGAAATCGATGAACTGGTTGAGGACGCCGCGCTCGGTTCCCATGGTCCAGTCGTCAGTTACCGCGTCGGCCCAACGCGTCCGTGCGAGGCGGCCACGAAGGTCAGCGGCCTGGTCCGGATCATAGGGAATCTGGAAGGGAGTGATCATGATTGATTCCTTGGCTGTAGTGCAGCAGAAGACCGGCCGACTGGTCCAATTCGAATTGACCTCCGATGTCCGCTCCAAACGTGAGATGACTTGCTTCCAGTGGTATTGCGGATCTGCCGGTGAGGGCTGATGTCGGTGATTCAGCCGATATCGACGTTCATGGCGAAGTCCCAGGTGCCGGCGCCGTTTTTGGCGAGGCCAATCATCATCAAACCGAGCGCCTCCAGCGTCTGGGCCATGTGCAAGCCGCCCACGTCGAGCGGACGCAGCCCGAGACTTTCGAGGAACGTCGAGACGCGCGCTTTCGCCTCCGCATCGTCGGCTGCGATGAACGCGTCGAGGCGTCCACCCTTCGCAAGCACGTGACCAAAGATCGTGTTGAACGCCTTCACAACATGCGCGCCGGCGGGGAGGCCCTTTGCGGTCTCCTGCGCGCCAGAACTGCCGTGGGGCGTGACGAGGCCGGAGAGGTCGGGGGTAACCGGGTTGACGATGTCGACGATCACCTTGCCATCGAGCGCTTTCCCAAAGCCGGCTACCGCCGCCGCTACACCGCTGTACGGCACGGCGAGGATGACGATGTCGCCCGCGGGGGCGGCTCCGTATATCCCAGTGGTCGCTCCAGCTCCAAGTTGGTCGGCGAGCGCCCGCGCCTTGGCGGGGTCGCGGCTGACAACCTCGACAGTGTGTCCGGCCTTGGCGGTACGGACCGCGATAGCGGCGGCCATCGTTCCTGAGCCGATGATGCTGATAGTGCTCATGTGTAGTCTCCTATTGAGTGGGGGTATTGCTGGTGGTCGCTAGACGGGGGATCCGTTTATTGGTTTGACGAATTACGGGATCGCGATACGACCCGCCGGAAAGTAATGGCCGTTGTCGAGGTCCTCGATCAGGCCCGGCTGACCTGGATACCAGCCGAGAGTCTGGCGGGTGATGGCGTTGGACGCCGGAAGGTCCAGCGTGACCAAATTCGCGAGAAAGCCGAAGAAGCCAGGCAGCATCAGTACGTCCGCAGGGATGGGCACGGCGGGCATGCCCATACGGCTGCCAATGGCCTCGGCGATCTCGCGGAACCGGATGCCGTCGCCCTCAATCCCGTGCCAATATTTGCCAGCCGGCCCCTTCTCCAGCGCCAGGCGGAAAAGGGAGGCCAGGTCGCGGGCATGCACAGCCGGCCAGAGGTTCGCGCCGTCACCGGGGTAACCGATAACGCCCTTCTCCTTCGCGAGACCGATCAGCAGCTGGAGGAAGCCGGCATCGGTCGTGCTGTGCGCGATGGGAGGAATTCGGACGACCGAAGACCGCACGCCCCGCTCCGCGAGGCCGATCACGGCGAGTTCCACGGCGTTACGAACCCGCAGGGTGCCCTTGTATGCTTCGCCGCCGGGAAGAGCCGGATCTTTCTCGGTGGCTGGCCGGCCCAGGCCTTCCCACCCCGGCGAGCCGATGCTCCCCGAGACGACGAGCGGCTTTCCGGTCCCCGCCAGCGCCTCGCCGTAGGCGAGCATGATCTGGAGCTCCGCGGCGGCCACGGCGTCGATCCCGCCGGACGGAAGCAGATCCTGCCTGTGCGCGACGTGGATGACGCCGTCAGACTCCGCCGCCGCCGCCTTGAGCCCGTCGAGGTCGGTGATATCCCCGCGACGTACCTTGGCGCCGAGCGCCGACACCGCCGTCGCGGACGTGTCCGACCGGACCAGGCCAATGACCTCATGTCCGGCCGCGATGAGCTCGGGAATGATGTGCGAACCGATATGACCGGTCCCGCCAGTAACTAAAACGCGCATGCTGCTGCTCCTTGGGTAATGTGATGCGAGACGTGGTGCCGCGGGCTCAGCCGAGGAGGCTGACGCGGATTGAGAAGTTGGTATGTTTGATGGAGCGGGTCATGAGGCCCAGCCACAGCATGCAGGCGTGCTCCAGCGTCCGCGCCATAATCAGCCGCCCGGTATCCATCGGACGTAGCCCGAGGCTGTCGATGAACGCCGAGACGCGCGCCTTCGCCTGAGAGTCGTCCCCGGCGATGAACACGTCCAATGGATGGCCCCCGATTGGACCGGCAGCCAAGACCTGGGCGTTCTGGGTGTTGAACGCCTTGACGATAGTAGCATTGGCAGGAGCAACCTTGGCGATCTCCTGCGCGCCGAAACTGTCTTCAGGAGTCAAGAAACCCGTGAAGTCGGATTTGATGGGGTTGGTGATGTCGACGATGAGCTTGCCTGCCAGTTTTTCGCCGTACTGCTTCACCACGTCGAGAACGGCCGAATAAGGAACCGCCAGGATGACAATGTCCCCGACCGGGGCGGCGCCAAACGTTCCGGTCGTCGCGCCGGCTCCGACCTGCTCGGCCAGCGCCCGCGACTTGGTGGCGTCGCGGCTCATCACCTCGACGGTGTGTCCGGCCTTGGCGGCAAGATCGCCGATCGCTGCGGCATACCGCCTGAGCCGATGATGCTGATAGTGCTCATGTTCGTGTTCCCATGACTTCGCTTTTCGGGTTGCCGGAAAGCGCCTCCGGCTCCATATACACTTGTGGACCACTGATCCGTATATCTGGATCACTGATCCGATTGTCAAGGTGACCTATGCGAGCCGACGCCAAAAAAAATTACAGCCACATCCTTGCGGTCGCGCGTGAGGTTGTCACCCAGCACGGCGCCGACGCATCGATGCGCGATATCGCCCGTCGAGCCGAGGTCGGGTTAGCCACGCTGCTTCGTCATTTCCCGACGCGAGAAGCCCTGTTCGACGCGCTGCTGTGTACGAATCTGGACGCACTGACTCAGAAGGCAGATGAACTCGAAACGTCGAACTCACCCGACGAGGCGCTCATCTCCTGGTTCCAGGAATGGTTGGTGTTCGCCCAAAGCTATAGGGGCGTCGTCGCCATGATGGCCGCCGCCCACACGAACCCGGACTCCGCTCTTTATGCTTCATGCGCTGCGGTGCACTCGGCGAGCGCGCGACTGCTGCTCCGTGCACAGGCCGAAGGCGCGGCGCGGCCCGACATGAATGGGGATGACCTGTTCGCCCTGATGACGGCACTCGGATGGGCGGTCGACCAACCCTCATTCGCGCCGCGGGCCGATCATCTCTTTCGCATCATTACGGGCGCCATCCTGGCGAACCCGTCGACCGGATCGGCTTCTGCTGCGCTCGACCGTCAAAACTAAGTATTCATCATACTGCTGACGAGAGGCGGAGCACTTCATCCTTTGCTTCCAGGCGTCACCTCGGCCGCACGCATCGGATCATGCTCGATCCGATGCGTGCATCGTGTCCCTGCCGGTGGGACGTCATGTTCATCAGTCGAACTTGACCAGGTCCTTGAAGATCAGCCGGCCCCAGCTGTTCCCGCGCGCCTGCACGAGCAGGCCGCCTTCGGAAAGCCCACCTAGCTTGATCGGCGCGAAGCCGAGATTTTCCGCGAGCGTACCAATCTGCGCCGCGGCGTCTTCATCATCGCTCGCCAGGAATACGACTCTCCTGCCGCCCTTTACGGCCGGATCCTGGTCAAGGATGGCAGAGATCAAATGGTTGAAACCCTTGACCAGTTTTGCACCTGAGAAGGCCTGCTCAATGAACTTGGAAGACGGCTGTCCTCCCAGTTCCTCAGGAGGTACGCCATAGGCATTGGTCGCATCGACGATGCTCTTCCCCTGCCAGGTGGGCAGCGCGTTCGCGACATCCGGGTGCGCCTCGAAACGAACCGCCAAAAAGATGATGTCCGCTTTGACTGCCTCCGCCAGCGTCTTGGGGATGATCGTAGGCCCGATCGCGGCCGCATCGGCTGCAAAGCTTTCCGGGTCGCGCGTGGTTGCCACGGATACGTCGATGCCCTTGCGGGCAAACGCCTTGGCCAAGGCCTGGCCGATATTGCCGAAGCCGATAATTGCGTAGCTCATGTTTATTTCCCTTTGTTTTACCGAGCCCTACGACGCTTCGAACAATCGAATGGAGCGCCGTAGGGCGTAGCGCGTCAGATTTGCGCGAGGCCGCCATCGACGGCGAGTTCGCTGGCGGTCATGAAGCTGCTGTCGGGCGACGCGAGAAAGGCAGCCGCCGCCCCGATCTCCGCCGGATCGGCCATGCGCTGAAGCGGATTCATCGAGGCGAAGACCTTCAAGCCCTCCTCGCCTATCGCTGCCTTCGCGAGTTCGGTCGCCGTCGCCCCGGGCGACAGCACGTTGACCCGGATGCCGGTGCCTTTCAGGTCCTCCGCCCAGGTCCGCGCGAGGTTGCGCACGGCCGCCTTGCTCGCGCTATAGACGCTGAATGCGGGGGCGCCCGTGGTGCCCGCGCTCGATCCCGTCAGGATGATCGAACCGCCCTCGCCCATCAGCGGCAGCGCCTTCTGGACCGTGAAGATCGTACCCTTCACATTGGTGTTGAAGGTTTCGTCAATGTGCTCGGCGGTGAGCTTGCCGAGCGGAAGCAGGCTTCCCATCCCGGCGTTGGCGAAGATGACGTCGAGGGTTCCGCGCTCGGTCTTCACCGCCGCGTAAAGCTTGTCGAGATCGGCCTCATCGGAGACCGAGCCCTGCACCGCGCGGGCATTGGCCCCGAGCTCGACGAGGGCGGCGTCGAGCGCATCCTGCCGACGGCCGAAAATGAAGACGAAAGCGCCCTCCTCGATGAAGCGCTTTGCAGCGGCGAGGCCGATGCCGGTGGCGCCACCGGTGATCACGGCGGTCTTTCCATTCAATCTGGTCATATCGTGTATCCTTCGTTTCGCTATCTCGGGTCTTTGGCTGTACGGGAGGTCTTCCCGACAAGTTCAACATGGCCCTGCCGAAGTCAGCCAGACAGTGAGCAGTCGCACACATCGGTGGTGCGAAAACGATCCATATCGATGATCATACGCCGCGATGCTCGCGTAAACCCCGGCTTTGTATGCTAGAATGAGCCCGGAAGCCGCACTGCGCGGCGCGGGGATGCACCATGATCGACTGGGATGACGTTCGCTACTTTCTCGCCGCCGCGCAAGGGGGCTCAGTGCGGGCCGCCGCCAAACGTCTCGGAGTGAACCACGCGACCGTGCTGCGACGCATCGCCCAGCTCGAGGACCGCCTCGGGGCGCAGATGTTCGAAAAGCTGCCTTCGGGCTACCGCTTAACAGCTGCGGGCGAGGAGGTCCTCGAGTTCGCGGACCAGATGCAAGCGTCGTCGCACCAGCTGGAAACGCGCGTCTTGGGGCGCGATCAAAGCGTGCGCGGGCTTCTGCGGGTGACGCTGCCGGCGCCCCTCGCAGCACACCTGCTCATGCCGGACTTCGCGGATTTCGTACGCCTGCATCCGGGCATCGAGATGGAAATCTTGTCGTCCGGCGAGCTGGCAAACCTGACCAACCGAGAGGCCGACGTGGCGATCCGCGTCGTCTACGACCGCGAAGCCCTGCCGCCCAATCTTCACGGCCTGAAGGGGCCGGAGCTGTTCGGCGGCTTCTACATGTCCGGCGATCGACTAGCCGAGTGGCAGGCGGGCGGGCCGGATCCCAGGTGGATCGCCATAAGCGGTCATGGAGTACCGGACTGGACCCGCGAGGGAGAACTTCGCACGACTGGGACTCCGTTCCGGACTATGGATTTCGAAGCGCAGATCGCGGCGGTCCGGCAAGGTATAGGCATCACGACGCTCCCGTGTTTCGTCGGAGATACCGATTCCTTATTGGAGAGGGTGCCAGGTACCAACCTACACCTGTATGGACCGATCTGGGTTCTCACTCAGGGGGAGACACGCAAGACGAAGCGCCTGCGGCTCCTCACCGAGTTCGTATCCCGCAGACTCGCCGCCTACGCCCCACTTTTAGCGGGGCTGTCCATATCGCGCGACTGACGCGCAGTAGATCGCCGGCGACGCTTGCCGGGTCTTGCTTGTTTAGGGGAAGAATGGGGGTAAATGCGGGAATGTCGGCTTCTGTCGCAAACTGACGTACAACGGTGCAAGCGGGAATGGCTGCAAAGTCCAAGCTGAAAACGTGAGTGTACCGCTTCTCAGGCCGCATGCGGAACGGCCGGTTTCGGGACGCCGTGCACACTCCTGACCGACGACAATGGGGCTCGAAGCAGACCCGCCTTTGTGCACGCTATTCTACGCCAGAGCACTCCCGCCAATGGAAGCGGCTTTACAACCATCTTGAAGCGGGCGCAGATCGATCCTGTAGGAAAGAAATGGAGTAGGCGAATTCAATGGAAGTGAAAGACGGACGGGAGGAGCGGCAATTAAGCGGAGGCGAAAACCACCGCCGAAACTACGCTATTGCCGCCGTTTTTATCCTTCACTCCCACTCGATTGTGCCCGGCGGCTTGCTCGTCACGTCGTAGACGACGCGGTTGATGCCGCGCACCTCGTTGATGATGCGGGTGGCGGCGGCGCCGAGGAACGCCATGTCGTAGTGGTAGAAATCCGCCGTCATGCCGTCGACCGAGGTGACGGCGCGCAGCGCGCAGACGAATTCATAGGTGCGGCCGTCGCCCATGACGCCGACGGTCTGCACCGGCAGCAGCACGGCGAAGGCCTGCCAGATGGCGTCATAGAGGCCGGCCTTGCGGATCTCGTCGAGATAGATGGCATCGGCCTCGCGCAGGATCTCCAGCTTTTCGCGGGTGATGCCGCCCGGGCAGCGGATGGCAAGACCGGGTCCGGGAAACGGGTGCCGGCCGACGAAGCTGTCGGGCAGGCCGAGCTCCTTGCCGAGCACCCTAACCTCGTCCTTGAACAGTTCGCGCAGCGGCTCGACCAGTTGCATGTTCATGCGCTCGGGCAGGCCGCCGACATTGTGGTGCGACTTGATCGTCACCGACGGGCCGCCGGTGAAGGAGACGCTTTCGATGACGTCGGGATAGAGCGTGCCCTGCGCCAGGAAATCGGCGCCGCCGAGTTTCTCGGCCTCTTCCTCGAACACCTCGATGAACAGCCGGCCAATGGTCTTGCGCTTCTTTTCCGGATCCGACTCGCCCTCGAGCGCGCCGATAAAGCGGTCCGAGGCGTCGACCAGGATGAGCGGCAGATTGTAGTGCTGGCGAAACATCTCCACCACGCCTGATGCCTCGTCCTTGCGCATCAGCCCGTGGTCGACAAGGATGCAGGTGAGCTGGTCGCCGACCGCCTCGTGGATCAGGAGTGCTGCGACCGAGGAATCGACGCCGCCCGAAAGCGCGCAGATGACCTTGCCCTTGCCGACCTGCTTGCGGATCGTCTCGACCGCGTGCTCGCGGTAGGCGCGCATCGTCCAGTCGCCTTCGATGCCGGCGATCTTGTGGACGAAGTTTTGCAGCAGCCGGGCGCCGTCAGGCGTGTGCACCACTTCGGGGTGGAACATGATGCCGTACATCTTGCGCTCGACATTGCCGAAGATGGCGAAGGGCGAGCCTTCCGATTTGCCGAACACCTCGAATCCCTTGGGCAGCGAGATGACGCGGTCGCCATGGCTCATCCACACCTGATGGCGCTGACCGGGCGCCCACAGGCCCTCGAACAGCGGGCTGTCCTTCTGGATCTCGACGAAGGCACGGCCGAATTCGCGATGGTCGGAGCTTTCGGCGATGCCGCCCATCTGCACGCACATGGCCATCTGGCCATAGCAGATGCCGAGCACCGGCACGCCGGCGTCGAAGACAATCTGCGGCGCGCGCGGGCTGCCGATGTCGCCGGTCGAGGCCGGGCCGCCGGAGAGGATCACCGCCTTCGGATTGATGCGCCTGAACGCCGCTTCGGCCGACTGGAACGGCACGATCTCGGAAAAGACGCCGGCCTCGCGGATGCGCCTGGCGATGAGCTGCGTGAACTGGCTGCCGAAATCGACAATCAGGACGGTGTCTGGCAGGACGGTGTCTGGGAGGACGGTGTCTGGCAGGACGGTGTCTGGGAGGACGGTGTCGGGACGATTGGCTATCTTCATGGCGAGCGTTTAGAGAAAGAAACGAGTCGGCGCAATGGGTTGCGAAGGCGTCTCCCTCACTCCGTTTCCGCGTCACGGGATGGTCCAAATTGCAGCGCACCGGAGCCAATCGCCTGTTCCAGCCGCGTCACCGCGTCCGCCAACCTCTCGTCGATGACATGGAGATACTCCTTCCAGTCGCCGACATGCCTGAGATCGGCAGCCCCGTCGGAAATGCCGCGCAGGCCGACGAGCGGCACGCCGAACAATTGGCAGGCACGCAGGCAGGCGAAGGTCTCCATATCGACCATGTCCTCGCCAATCGCATCATAGGCGCTGCCGGAGATGATCGCCGCGCCGGTCGACAGCGTCGCCTCCCTTATGCCGGGAATCCTGAACGGCAGCGGCACCGTCACCGGCAGGTCGAGAAACGGCGTCGCGCCCTTCTCGAAGCCCAATGGCGAGGCGTCGATGTCGCGGTAGGCGACCGAAACGGCCTGGTAGATTTCCGTCTGTTCCAGTGTCCGGCTGCCGGCCGAACCGAGCGAGACGACGAGATCCGGCAGCGCCTTTTCAGATTTGAGCCATGACAGTTCCGCGCCCAGCCTGACACCCGCTTCGACCGGCCCCACCCCTGTCATGACAGGCGTGAACAGCCGCTGCAGATGCGGCCCGTATTCGGCCTGCGCCGCCATCACGAAAAGAACGTCCCTGCCGGCAATTCTGACGGCCTTGCGCATCGGATCAGCCTTCAATGCCATCGCGCCCGACCACCGTCATCATCGTTCCAGTCATGGTGGCGATCAGCTTGGCCTCGCCGTCGACGGCGAAGGCATAGGCCTGGCCGTCGGCGACGATGATGGTGCGGCCGGGCTTGGTCACCGAGCCGCGGAACAGAAAACGCTCGCCCCGGCCCGGCGCCAGCAGATTGACCTTGAATTCGATGGTCAGCACACTGGAGCTTTCCGGCATCAGCGAGAACGCGGCATAGCCGCAGGCCGAGTCCAGCGCCGTCGAAATGACGCCGGCATGGAGGAAGCCATGCTGCTGAGTCAGCGCCGCTGAATAGGGCATCTCGATCTCGATGATGCCCGGCGTCACCAACGTCAGCTCGGCGCCGATCGTCATCATGGCGTTCTGGCGCGCGAAGGATGTCCTGACACGATCCTCATAATTGGGGGCGGGTACGATCTCTGCTGCCATAGCTTGTCACGCTCCTGTCAGAAAAGCTTATTGCAGAGGTATGAGCGGCAGGCAATCGCTATTGCTGCACTGCAGCAATCAGCCCGCCGGCAAGGTTCAGCCACCCTTGCGCAGTGCGCAGACATAAAACCCATCGGTACCGCTCAACGCCGGCGACAACGCAATGCCGCCTGCTGCGCCGATGCGTGCGGCCGCCTCGTGGCCCGGAAAGCGGCTGTCCCAGAGCTGGCGATGATCGACCGGGACAAAGCCGCTGTTACGATCCCTGAAGACAGCGACCTGCTCGCCATTCTCCTCGTCGAACACCGAGCAGGTGATGTAGACCAGCAGCCCGCCCGGTTTGACGAAGGTCTTGGCGACATCGAGGATCGCCGATTGCTCGCCCTTGCGCGCATCGAGCTGCTTCTGCGTCAGCCGCCATTTGGCATCGGGCCGGCGCCGCCAGGTGCCGCTGCCGGTGCAGGGCGCGTCGACCACGACGATGTCCATGTGGCCCGCGAGGGGGCTGAGTTCCGTCGGCTTGGTGACGATTTGGACGTTGCGGTTTTCCGAGCGGCGGATGCGGTCGAAGATCGGCGCCAGCCGCGCTTTTTCGGAATCATGGGCAAACACCTGGCCGCGATTGTCCATCGCCGCCGACAGGGCCAGCGTCTTGCCGCCGGCTCCGGCACAAAAGTCGAGAACCTGCATCCCGGCCTCGGCGCCAGCCAGCGTGGTGGCAATCTGCGAGCCTTCGTCCTGAACCTCGAACCAGCCTTTCTGGAAGGCCGGTTCGGCCTGCACGTTCGGGTGCCTGCCGTCGCCCGCGATCGGCGGGATGCGGATGCCGTGCGGCGCAATTCGTGCAGCCCTGGCGCCGGTCTCGGCCAGTTCGGCGAGCACCTTGTTGCGATCGGCCTTCAGCGTGTTGACCCTAAGGTCGAGCGGCGGGCGGGTCGCCAGCGCCGCACCTTCATCGACCCAGCTGACGCCGAAGGCCTGCTCGAAAAACGGTTCGCACCAATCCGGAATATCGGCGCGCACCGCCGGCGGCGCATCGTTTACCTGGCGGTCAGCGATGGCCTTCAGTTCATCGTCGTTCAACGGCGGCGGCGCAAACTTGTCACCGTCGAGCGCTTCGTTCAACGACTGCGCCGTCTGGTTCCATTCGAGCAGCAGCGCGCCAAAACCGATGGCGCGCGGCGTATCTTCGCCCAACAGCCAGCCGGCCGAGCGCTTTCGCCGCAGCGCGTCATAGACGATGTTGCCGATCGCGGCGCGATCGCCGCCGCCGGCGAAGCGGTGCGACAGGCCCCAATCCTTCAGCGCATCGGCGACCGGCCGGTGCCGCCGGCCGATATCCTCCAGCACTTCAATGGCTGCTGCCAGCCGTCCGCCCAGTCGCATCTTGTTATTCCGTTACTCAGCAAATCAATTCCGGGGTCCTGCTCTAAAGCGCGCGACCGGCGCACACAAGCGGGGAAAGTCCTGGAGGCAGAGGGCAGTCGCTTCAGGTTTGCGCTGCCCCTCACCCTGACCCTCTCCCCGTGAGAACGCCAGATCAAACGCAGCTTTCTTGATATCAGCGACTCTCGCATTGCTATGCTTTCAAACTTTTGAAGTTGCGATAGTCTTCCGCTGCGTGATTCGCCAAGAATTGCAAGCGGATCGGCGGGAAATTACAAGGAGAGGGCAATGAAGACTTATACGGCGGAAGTTCTAGGCACATTTCTACTGGTGTTCATCGGCACGGCTTCGGTGGTGACGGGCGGCTTCGGCGGCGCGCTGCCGCTCGGCCAAGAAGGCATCGGTCTGGCATTCGGCATCGGCCTGATTGCGGCGGCTTATGCGATCGGCCCGATCTCGGGTGCACATCTCAACCCGGCGGTGACGCTCGGCGTGTTCCTCGCCGGCCGAATGGAGGCCAAGGACGTCATCCCCTACTGGATCGCGCAGGTCATCGGCGCCATCATTGCGTCGCTGGCGCTGTGGATCATCGTCTCCGGGCAGGTCGGCGGCCATACCGGCGGCTTCGGCGCCAATGGCTGGGATGCGACGAAATGGGGTGTCAGCTCGGCGTTCCTGTGGGAACTGATCGGAACCTTCACCTTTGTCACGGTCATCCTCGGCGTCACCAGCGGCAGCCACGCGACGGCCTTTGCTGGCCTCGTCATCGGCCTGACGCTGGCGGGACTGCACTTCGCCATCATTCCGGTGACCGGCACATCGCTCAATCCGGCCCGCTCGATCGGCCCGGCGCTGTTTTCGGGAAGTGCGGCGATCGGCCAGCTCTGGCTGTTCATCGTCGCACCGCTGATCGGCGGCGCCATCGCCGGCGTGGTCGCCAAGACTCGTATCTTCGAGAAGGACTGATTTTCCAAGGCTTCAATACAAAAAGGCGCGGGTCAAGGCCCGCGCTTTTTTGTTAGAGAATCACTTGCCGCCTCAGGATCGGGCAAGATCGAAGCGGTCGGCGTTCATCACCTTGGTCCAGGCAGCGACGAAATCCCTAACGAACTTCTGCCCGGCGTCCGCCGACCCGTAGACCTCGGCAAGCGCACGCAACTGCGCGTGCGAGCCGAAGATCAGATCTGCGCGGGTGCCGGTCCACTTGACCGCCTTGGTCTTGCGGTCGCGCGCTTCGTAGACTTCATCGGAGCCGGCGGCCGGATCCCAGACCGTGTCCATGCTGAGCAGGTTGACGAAGAAATCGTTGGTCAACGTGCCCGGCCTGTCGGTGAACACCCCGTGCTTCGACTTGCCGGTGTTGGCGCCGAGCACCCGCAACCCGCCGACGAGCACCGTCATCTCCGGCGCCGTCAAGGTCAGCAGCTGCGCCCGATCGACCAGCATCGCTTCGACCGACATCGGCTGCTTGCCCCGGACATAATTGCGGAAGCCATCGACTTTTGGCTCGAGCGCGGCGAAGGACTGGACATCCGTCTGTTCCTGCGAGGCGTCCATGCGGCCTGGCGTGAAAGGCACCTCCACGTCATGGCCGCCGTCCTTCGCTGCCTTCTCGACCGCGGCGACGCCGCCGAGAACGATCAGGTCGGCAAGCGAGACCTTCTTGTCGCCTGTCTGCCCGGCGTTGAACTCGCTCTGGACGCCTTCGAGCTGCGCAAGCACCTTCGACAGTTCGGTCGGCTGATTGACGTCCCAGTCCTTCTGCGGCGCCAGGCGGATGCGTGCGCCGTTGGCGCCGCCGCGCTTGTCGGAGCCGCGGAAAGTCGAGGCCGAGGCCCAGGCGGTCGAGACCAGTTCGGAAACAGACAGGCCAGAGGCCAGGATCTTCGCCTTCAGCGAGGCGATGTCCTGCTCGCTGATCAGTTCGTGATCGATGGCCGGGACAGGGTCCTGCCAGATCAGCTCTTCCTTCGGCACGAGCGGGCCGAGATAGCGGACAACCGGACCCATGTCGCGATGGGTCAGCTTGAACCAGGCGCGAGCGAAGGCATCGGCGAAGTGATCCGGATTCTCATGGAAACGCCGCGAGATCTTCTCATAGGCCGGGTCGACCCGCAGGGCGAGGTCGGTGGTCAGCATCGCCGGCGCGCGGCGCTTCGACGGATTGTGCGCGTCCGGCACGGAGCCTGCACCGGCGCCGCCCTTCGGCGTCCACTGATGGGCGCCGGCCGGGCTCTTGGTCAGTTCCCATTCGTAGTTGAACAGATTATCGAAGAAGTTGTTGCTCCACTTGGTCGGCGTCGTGGTCCAGGTCACCTCGAGGCCCGAGGTGATGGCGTCGCCGGCAATGCCGGTGGCATGCTTGCTCGACCAGCCGAGGCCCTGCGCCTCGATGCCGGCGCCTTCCGGCTCCGCCCCCACCAGCGATGCATCGCCGGCGCCGTGGGTCTTGCCGAAGGTGTGACCGCCGGCGATGAGCGCCACGGTTTCCTCGTCGTTCATGGCCATGCGTGCGAAGGTTTCACGGATGTCGCGTGCCGAGGCCAACGGATCGGGCTTGCCATTCGGCCCTTCCGGGTTGACGTAGATCAGCCCCATCTGCACGGCGCCGAGATGGCCCCGAAGTTCGCGGTCGCCGGAATAGCGCTCGTCGCCGAGCCACTTGGTTTCCGACCCCCAATCCACGTCCTGCTCGGGCTCCCAGACATCGGCGCGCCCGCCAGCGAAGCCGAACGTCTTGAAGCCCATCGATTCCAGCGCGACGTTGCCGGTGAGGATCAACAGGTCGGCCCAGGAGATCTTCCTGCCGTATTTCTGCTTGATCGGCCACAGCAGCCGGCGTGCCTTGTCGAGATTGGCGTTGTCCGGCCAGCTGTTGAGCGGCGCGAAACGCTGCTGGCCGGCGCCGGCGCCGCCACGGCCATCGCCGATGCGATAGGTGCCGGCGCTGTGCCAGGCCATGCGGATGAAGAGCGGGCCGTAATGGCCGAAATCGGCCGGCCACCAATCCTGCGAATCGGTCATCACCTGGTGCAGGTCCTTGATCACCGCATCGAGATCGAGGCTCTTGAACTCCTTGGCGTAGTCGAAGTCCTCGCCCATCGGGTCCGAGACGCTCGACTGCTGGTGGAGAACGGCAAGGTCAAGCTGGTTTGGCCACCAGTCACGGTTGGTCCTGCCGGCCGACCCATGCGCGACCGGGCATTTGCCGGCGCTGTTGTCATCGGTCTTTGCGTCCATCGTTCTCTCCGATTTGTTGATTTTTGTTGATTTTCCGGACGGGCCTTGAGCCACGCCATTCTGGAACGGTTCCAGACTAGGCCGCATTGCCGATAAAAACAAATTGCCTTTCCTGTTTGTTGCAATAGGTTTTCCTTATGATTGGTCTCACCGTCCGGCAAATGCAATATTTCGAGGCACTGGCGCAGACGCTGCATTTCGGCCGCGCCGCGAAGCTCGCCGGCGTCAGCCAGCCGGCGCTGTCGTCGCAGATCGCCGAGATGGAGCTGCGGCTCAACTGCCGGCTGTTCGAGCGCGGCGGCAAATCGGTTCGGATGACCGACGAGGCACTGGCTATGCTGCCACGTATCGAGCGCATTCTTGCCGACATCCGCGAGATCGAGACCACGGCCCGGCGCGGCCGCCCCGCCATGGAAGGACGCTTCCGGCTCGGCATCATCCCGACGGTGGCGCCCTATCTGCTGCCGCATGTGCTGCCGGAACTAAAACGGCATTTCCCGGCCTTGCAGCTCGAATTGCGTGAAGCGGTGACCGCCTCGCTGGTCGAGGACACCGCCCTGGGAAAGCTCGACGCCTTCATTGCGGCCCTTCCCCTCGATCAGCCCGGACTGATCACCGAGCCGCTTTTCTCCGACCGGTTCTTCCTTGCCGTGCCGGCCGGCGATCCCGCCTTCGCCTCGCCGCCGGTGCCGCCGGAAAGCCCGGCATTGGAAAGGCTGATGCTGCTGGAGGAAGGCCACTGCCTGCGTGAACAGGCGCTTGCCGTCTGCGGCAGCGTGCGGCCGGTGGCAATGGCGAGCTATGGCGCGACCAGCCTGACGACGCTGCTGCAGATGGTGGCGCACGGGCTCGGCGTCACGCTTATCCCGGAAATGGCGGCAGGGCCGGCCAGCGCCATGCGCGATTTGAAGATCGTGCCGTTCCAGGAACCGATGCCGCAGCGCACGATCTGCCTCGCCTGGCGGCGCAACAAGGTCCGGCATGACGAATGCGTCGAACTGGCCAAGATCATTCGCGCCCTGGACGAGGCGGTGCTGGCGGCGTGAGGGTGGGGATGTCGGCCAGAGGGTCCGACCGCCTTGGCATGCCGCGCAGCAGTCCTACATTCGTTATGTAGGCCAGAACAAGGATAAGCGTCGACTAAAAAATCGTCGAATGCGGAAACATATTGGCGCTTGTGCCAGACCGAAGCCCGATGCCGATGTCACCGGCAGCGAAACTGGTTGCGCAAGGGGCGAGTTCGCATATTCTGGTTGTGGCAGAAGCGTTTACAACATGGGAGGAGTAAATGTCCGACAAGAAAATCTCGCGTCGCGGGTTCCTGGAAAAGTCCACAGCCATCACCGCCGGTGCGGCTGCAGCGACGACGCTCTCGGCCCCGGCCGTACTGGCGCAGTCGCCGGTCACTATCAAGATGCAGACCTCCTGGCCTGCTTCGGACATCTGGATGGATTTCGCGCGGCAATACATAGAGCGCGTCGAAAAGATGTCCGGCGGCCGGCTGAAGTTCGAGCTCCTGCCCGCGGGTGCGGTCGTGGGCGCGTTCCAGGTGCTGGATGGCGTCAATGACGGCGTCATCGACGCCGCGCATACCGTCCCCGTCTACTGGTACGGCAAGCACAAGGCCGCGTCGCTTTTCGGAACTGGCCCTGTGTTTGGCGGCAGCGCCACCACCATGCTCGCCTGGTTCCACCAGGGCGGCGGCAAGGATCTCTACCGCGAGCTGACGCAGGAGATCATGGGCCTCAACGTCGTCGGCTTCTATGGCTTCCCGATGCCGGCGCAGCCGTTCGGCTGGTTTAAGAAGCCTGTCACGACCACCGCTGAACTGCAGGGATTCAAGTATCGGACGGTCGGTCTTGCCGCCGATCTCATGCAGAACCTTGGCCTCAGCGTGGCGCAGCTGCCCGGCGGTGAAATCGTGCCGGCTATGGAGCGCGGGGTTATCGACGCCTTCGAATTCAACAATCCGTCATCCGACCTTCGCTTCGGTTCGCAGGACGTCGCCAAGCACTACACCTTGTCATCCTACCATCAGGCGAGCGAGTCGTTCGAATTCCTGTTCAACAAAGACGTGTTCGACGACCTCGACGATGATTTGAAGGCCATTCTCGAATATGGCGTGGAGGCGGCCAGCACCGCGAACACCGCGCTCGCCCTCGACAACTATTCGGCCGACCTGCAGAAGCTGCAGACCGAGCACGGTGTCACCGTGCACCGCACCTCGAAGGAGATTCTCGACGCACAACTTGAGGCTTGGGACAAGATCATCCCGACGCTGGAGGCGGATGAGTTCATGAAGCGGGTGCTCGACAGCCAGCGCCAATGGGTCGAACGCGTCGTCTACTACGAGCTTATGAATTCAGCCGACCTGACACTGGCCTACGAACATCATTTCCCCGGCAAGCTGAAGCTCTAATTCGCGCCTCCGCTTTGGCAAATCCGGCGGTCTTGCGGGCCGCCGGATTGCACCTGACGGAACCCTGCACATGCTCCGCTACATTGCATTCGCCGATGAACTTTCGGCATGGTTTGGAAAGGTGTTCGCCTGGAGCGTCGTCGTCATGACGCTCGGCGTGAGCTATGAAGTTGTCGTGCGATACCTGTTCAGCGCGCCAACCGCGTGGGCATTCGACCTCAGCTACATGCTCTACGGCACCATGTTCATGATGGCCGGCGCCTACACCTTGTCGCGGGACGGGCATGTGCGGGGCGATTTCATCTACCGTCTGTGGAGGCCGCGCGTGCAAGCGGCGGTCGAACTTGTCCTCTACATCATCTTCTTCTTTCCAGGCGTCACAGCGCTGATTCTGGCCGGCTGGAAGTATGCCGCGCGCAGCTTCCGCTATCTCGAGGTAAGCTCGAACAGTCCGGCCGGGATTCCGATCTTCCAGTTCAAGGCCGTCATCGTGGCGGCAGGCATCCTGCTCTTCGTGCAGGGGATTGCCCAGGTGTTCCGCTGCGTCGTCTGTCTGCGAACCGGAACATGGCCGCGCGCGGCCGAAGACGTGGAAGAGACCGAGAAGGTGCTGATGGAAGCCAAGACGCTCGATGTTCTGCATCACGGTTCAGAAGCAGTCGACCTCCCATTCCTCCACCCCGACGATCAACCCGACCGCGACGGAGAAGACAGATGAGCGATCCTCAGGTCGCCGTCGCGATGCTGCTCATTCTGCTTCTGGCGATCTTCCTTGGCTTCCCGGTTGCGTTCACTTTGATGGCGCTCGGGGTCGCCTTTGGCTACTACGCTTATTTAAATCCGGGGCGGATGTGGCGCGCCTACGAACGGGCGGTTGAGGATGGTGCCGACGGCTGGACGCTTGCGGAGCATTGGGTCGGCGGCTTCTTCAACAACCGCATTTTCGATCTGTTCGTGAACCAGACCTATTCCGTGATCTCGAACGACGTGCTGACCGCCATCCCGCTGTTCCTGTTCATGGGCTACATCGTCGAGCGGGCCAATATCATCGAGCGTCTTTTCGGCACCCTCTATATCGCCACCCGGCACGTTCCTGGCTCCATGGCGGTCGCCGCCCTCATCACTTGCACGCTTTTCGCAACGGCCACAGGTATTGTCGGCGCGGTCGTGACACTGATGGGCCTGCTGGCGTTTCCCGCCATGCTGAAGGCGCGTTACGACGTCAGCTATGCCTCGGGAGTGATCTGCGCGGGCGGAACCCTCGGCATCCTCATTCCGCCGTCGATTCTGCTCATCGTCTATGGCGCGACGGCGGGTGTGTCGGTAGTTCGTATGTATGCGGCAGCCCTGCTTCCAGGACTGCTGCTTGCCGGCCTTTATCTGATTTATGTGGTGACGATGGCGGTGCTGCAGCCGCAGGTGGCGCCGAAGCCGACCCGAGACGAGGTAGGGCACTATTCGGTCCTGCAAATCAGCTGGATGCTGCTGACTTCTTTCGTCCCTCTGGCGGCCCTGATCCTCGCGGTGCTCGGCGCCATCCTCTTCGGCCTCGCCACGCCCTCGGAGGCTGCCGCCATCGGCGCGCTCGGCGGCGTCGTGCTGGCCGCCGCCTACCGGGCGCTGACGTGGCAACGCCTGAAGGAGTCCGTCTATTTGACGGCGCGCACGACCGCGATGGTGTGCTGGCTGTTCGTCGGCTCCGCGACCTTCGCCTCAGTCTTTGCCTATCTGGGAGGCCAGCAACTGATCAGCGATTTCGTCACCGGCCTCGACATGTCGCCGCTGATGTTTCTGATCGTCGCCCAGATCATCATCTTCATCCTGGGCTGGCCGCTGGAATGGACGGAGATTATCGTGATCTTCGTTCCGATCTTCCTGCCGCTATTGGCGCATTTCGAGATCGATCCGCTGTTTTTCGGCGTGCTCGTCGCAGTCAACCTTCAGACGGCCTTTTTGTCGCCGCCCATGGCGATGTCGGCCTACTACCTCAAGGGCATTTCGCCGCCGCATGTTCAGCTTTCGGATATTTTCCGCGGAATGATGCCCTATATGCTGATCGTTATCCTGTGCATGGTCATTATCTACGTCTTCCCGCAGATCGTGTACGGGCTGCCCAACATGATCTACGGGGGCTAAGGACGGGCGAATGGAGGACAACAGATGAATTTGAGCCGCTTCCTGGCCGTCCTGGCGTTTGTAGTCTTTCTGGCGTTTTTCGGCGTCGTAATCCGGTTCGTCCCGCATCCCGATCTAGGCGTTGCGGTCGGCATCGGCGTCCTCCTTGCGGGCTACGATCTATGGAGCCAGTTGAGGTCTCGCGCGAGGTAACAGCCGGGCTTTGGGCGGTCGCGGGAAAGCTGCAAGGCTGCAGCGTCGATGCGGGCAATGAGCCGAACCGTCCGCTCGGCCTGACAAACATCAATTCAATCAAATCCTCGTGAATTGTACCGGACGCCCGGAACCGCAGACGCGTTCCCGGCATTTGCGGAAGAACCTGCGTCCAGAACAGGGAGCAGTGTTATGGCTTACCGTGATTATATCCATACGCCGATGACGCCACGCGACATCCGATGGGGACTCCAGCAGGGGGCCGTCGCGGGCATTGTCGCAGGCATCGTCTTTGCGGCGTTCGAAATGGCGGCGAGTGCGTTCATGATGGGGGCGGAAGCGTTCTTCATGCCCCTGCGCATGATCGGCGCCATCGCGCTTGGAGCGGAAGCCCTCGATCCCGGCTACCCGCTCTTGACGGCCAGCATCGCCGGCGTGGTCGTACATTTGATCCTGGCCATCGCCTATGGGATCGTGTTCGGGGAGATTGCCGCAATGCTGCGAGGGCGAGCAGCCTTCATCGGTCTCGGCAGCATCTTTGGCCTCGCCTTGTGGCTCGTCAATTTCTATGTGATCGCGCCGATCGCATTCCCCTGGTTCCTGCAAGCAAGCCCGGTCGTGCAGTTCATTGCCCACACATTCTTCTTCGGTACCGTCCTCGGCTGGTACCTGTGGAAGTCGCACGAGAGAAGCGGGCTCGAAGGACCGGCGGTTTAGCCTTGCCAGCACCGAGCTGGCACAGTCGGATTGAAGCGGAAAGAGTGCTCACACCTCGCTTCAAGCCGTCTTCGGCGTCACCAGGCCGAGTTCGTCAACCATCGCCTCGCGCATGAGAAACTTCTGCGGCTTGCCGGTCACGGTCATCGGCAATTCGGTGCGGAAGCGGATGTGGCGCGGGATCTTGTAATGGGCGATCTGGCCGGCGCAGAAGGCCTTGATCTCCTGGTCGGTGGCGGTCTGGCCCGGCTTGAGCACGATCCAGGCACAAAGCTCCTCGCCAAATTTCGGATCGGGGATGCCGAACACCTGCACTTCCCTGACCTTGGGGTGGCGGTAGAGAAATTCCTCGACCTCGCGCGGATAGACGTTCTCGCCGCCGCGGATGACCATATCCTTGACCCGGCCGACGATGTTGCAATAACCCTCGGCGTCGATGGTGGCGAGGTCGCCGGTGTGCATCCAGCCGTCGGGATCGATCGCCTCGCGGGTTTTTTCCTCGTCGTCCCAATAGCCCTTCATCACCGAATAGCCGCGCGTGCAGAGTTCGCCCGGCGCGCCGACCGCAACGATGGCGCCATCGGCATCGATCGCCTTGACCTCGACATGCGGGTGGACGCGGCCGACGGTCGAGACGCGCTTTTCCAGCGGGTCGTCGACGCTGCTCTGGAACGACACCGGGCTGGTCTCGGTCATGCCATAGGCGATTGTCACCTCCGCCATGTGCATCAGCGACACCACCTTCTTCATCACCTCGATCGGGCACGGCGAGCCGGCCATGATGCCGGTGCGCAGGCTGGTGAGATCGAAGGTGTCGAAATCCGGATGGTCGAGCAGGCCGACGAACATGGTCGGCACGCCATAGAGGCCGGTGCAGCGCTCGCCCGCCACCGCTCTCAGCGTGGCGCCGGCATCAAACCCCTCGCCCGGGAAAACCATCGTCGCGCCCTTGGTGACGCAGCCGATCGTGCCCATCGACATGCCGAAGCAGTGATAGAGCGGCACCGGGATGCACAGCCGGTCGTCGACGGTGAGCCTGATCGCCGAGGTGACGAAATTGCCGTTGTTGACGATGTTGTTGTGGGTCAGCGTCGCGCCCTTGGGCGCGCCTGTCGTGCCTGAGGTGAACTGGATGTTGATGGCATCGCCGGGCTTCAGCCCCTCGGAGATCCGGTCGAGGCTATCATGCTCGTCGCGCCCGCCCATCGCCAGCACGTCGGTGAAATTGAGCATGCCGGGCGAATGCTCCTCGCCCATGCGGATGACGATTTTTAGCGCCGGCAATTTTTTCGCATCGAGCTCGCCCGGTGTCGCCGTCGCGATCTCCGGCGCCAGCGTCTCGATCATGCCGAGATAGTCGGAGCTCTTGAATTTGACGGCCGTGACCAGCGCTCGGCAAGCGACCTTGTTCAGCGCATAGTCGAGTTCGGCCAGCCGATAAGCCGGGTTGATGTTGACCAGGATCAGGCCGATGCGGGCGGTGGCGAATTGCGTCACCAGCCACTCCCAGCGGTTCGGCGACCAGATGCCGACGCGGTCGCCTTTTGCCAGGCCGAGAGCCAGGAAGCCTGCGGCCAGCGCGTCCACCGTGTCTGAAAGTTCGCTCCAGGTGAAGCGCTTGTCCTGGTCGACGAAGACGGCGGCATCGAGCGTGCCGTATTTGCCGACGGTGTCCGAAAGCAGCGCCGGGATCGTTTGCTGCAGCAGCGGCACGGTGCGCTCGCCCGACACATGCGCCCTGCCGTCGACCGGCGCGACAAACGTGGCCCCATTGCTCGGGCGGCGGCCGCGCAGGTTGGTGGCATTCTTCAACTCGTCGAGATTGATCGGCATCGCCGTCTCCTCCGCAGGCGACCCGAGTCTATCAGCCTGCCGGGGTGGTGGAAATCCCGTTGATGGTTTTGGAGCGCAATCCCCTCCCCCTTGAGGCAGGGTGCCTCGCGAAGCGAGGCGGGTCGTCTCGCGTCGAGCACTGCCGCAACGACCCCACCCGTCCATCCGCCTTCGGCGGCTGTCCACCCTCCCCTCAAGGGGGAGGGAAGGCACCCATCTTCGCCGCGATGTCGCGCAGAACAACCTCGTCGGCCGTCGCGCGCGGCTTCCGCGATGCAACCAGGCAGGCCTGCGAGCGCAGGATGACGCCGTCCGCCAAAACCTTCAGGTGATTGGCGCGCAGCGTCGAGCCTGACGTGGTGATGTCGACGACAACATCGGCCAATCCCGCCGCTGGCGCGCCTTCGGTGGCGCCGAGGCTCTCGACGATGCGATAGACTTGGATGCCGTGCTTTTGCGAAAAGAACTGCTGCGTCAGCCGCCAATATTTTGTGGCGATCCTGAGCCGCCGGCCGTGGCGTTGGCGGAAATCGGCGGCGACATCGTCGAGGTCGGCCATCGTATCGACGTCGAGCCAGATCTCGGGCACCGCCACCACGACATCGGCATTGCCGAAACCGAGGCGGGCGACGATCTCCGCGCGTGCCTCCCAGCCGGCGAGGCTTTCGCGCAACAGATCCTCGCCTGTGATGCCGAGGTCGACCGAGCCCTGGCCGATTTCGCCTGCGATTTCTGACGCCGACAGGAACGCCACCTCGACCGCTTCCACGCCTTCGATGCGGGCGCGGTATTTGCGCTCGTCGCCGGGCAGGCTGACGGCAAGCCCGGCCTTGGCCAGCACCTCCAGCGCCTGCTGCTTGAGCCGGCCCTTCGATGGAATCGCCAGGGTGATCATTGCGCCTTCTCCCGCAACGCTTCGATGCGGTCGAGCCAGACGGAAAAGCCGACGCCGGGGATCGGCGTTTTCGCGCCGAGCAACGTTAGCAGCCGGTCATAGCGGCCGCCACCGGCCAGCGGCCGGTCACCGTTTTCCGCCGCGATCTCGAAGACCAGGCCCGTGTAGTAATCGAGCGGACGGCCAAAGGCGGCGTCGTAGCGGATTTTTGCCGTGGACAGGCCAAGCGCTTCGATCGCCTTGGCGCGAGCTGAAAAATCTTCCAGTGCCGCGCCCAGCGAAACGCCGGCCCCGGTCGCAAAGGTTTCGAGCGCTTTTGCCGCGCCGTCGAGCGCCACATCGACTGCCAGAAAATCCTTAAGCGCCGAAAATGCCTCGTTCGACAGCCTGACGCTGCGCAGCTCGGCTTTTTCGATCAAGCGCCGCGCAATCTCGGTCGGCGACCGTCCGGCCGACGCCGACAGACCCGCCTGCTCCATGCCGCCGGCGATGTGCGAGGAAAGCGCTTCCAGATTGCCATCGAGGACAAGGGCTGCGACCGCGCCGGCGAGCTGGCCGTTGCGCGGCGGGTTGGCGAGGTCGGCAAGCGCTGCCTCCAGCATCGCCGCCGAACCGAAGGCGCGGGCCAGCCGCATGCGCCAGCCGCGCGGCAGGCCGAGTGCGGCGAGCACCGCCTCGAAAACAGTCTGGTCGCCGAGCGTGATCGTCAGTTCCTGGCCCGGCAGCACCAGCGAAAGCAGCGCATGCGCATCGGCCAGCGATCGGGCATCGGCCTGTGCGATGTCGACGTCGCCGAGATCCTCGATGCCGGCCTGGAAAAACTCGTTTCCGCCCTCGCGGCGCTGGCGAAACACCTCGCCGAGATAGGAATAGCGGCGCGGCGTGCCGGCTTGACTGGCAATGTGGTCGAGGCAGACCGGGATGGTGAACTCCGGCCGCAGGCAAAGCGTCTGTCCGGTCTCGCTTTCGGTGAGGAAAATACGCCGGCGCAAATCCTCGCCGGCCATGTCGAGGAACGGGTCGGCCGGCTGCAGCACCGCGACTTCCACCGCATGCGTGTTGCGCGCGGCGAAGAGTTTTGTGATGTCTGACGCGATGGCGGGGTAGCGGGAGGTCATGCAGCACCACCTTGCCTTCTCCCCTTGTGGGAGAAGGTGGATTGGCGCGCAGCGCCAAGACGGATGAGGGGTGCTGGAAGAAATGAGGCGACGGCGCTCCCTGGAACACCCCTCATCCGACCGAGCTTCGCTCGGCCACCTTCTCCCACAAGGGGAGAAGGGAGCGGCGCTCTACTTGCCACGCGCCCGCTCCTCCGCCTGCGCCGCCAAGATCTTCTTCACCTCGCCAACCAGATCGCTTTCCGCCACGGTCACCTGAGCTGGCCGCGCCGCGCGCCATTCAGCGTTGTCCACAATCTCCGCCGACATCCGGGCGCCCTCGATCAAATCCTTGATCTGCACCTCGCCTTTCGCCCGCTCGTCGCCGCCCTGGATGATGGCGACCGGGCTGCCGCGGCGGTCGGCATATTTGAGCTGCGCCTTCATGCCGGCGCCGCCGAGATACATTTCCGAGCGGATGCCGGCGGCGCGCAGCTCGGCCACCAGTTTCTGGTAGCGGCCGAGACTGTCCGTGTCCTTGTCCATGGTGAGCACGACGACCGGCGCGATCACGTCCGATGTATCGAGCTTGCCGAGGTTCTTCAGCGCCGTCATCAGCCTGGAGACGCCGATGGAAAAGCCGGTAGCCGGCACCGGCTCGCCGCGAAAGCGCGAGACGAGGCCATCATAGCGCCCGCCACCGCCGACCGAGCCGAAGCGGACGATTTTTCCCTCTTCGTTGGGAATTTCGGCCAGCAATTCGGCTTCGTAGACCGGGCCGGTGTAATATTCGAGGCCGCGGACGACGGAGGGGTCTATGCGAATGCGGTCCGGACCATAGCCGGCAGCCAGGACAAGCGCTTCAATCTCTTTGAGTTCAGCAAATCCCGCTTCGGCGGTGGGGTTGGCCTCAAGTACCCTGTTCCATTTTCCTACATCGTTTTTAAGCCCAGCCTCGACGTGTTGGTTGTGAAGAACGACGGCGACAATGAACGCTGCTTGAACTTCGTCTAGCCCAGCCCCCTTTGTAAAATCCCCCTCGCCCTCTTTACCGCCGTCCCAGCGACCTTTGCCCAGCAAAAGCTTGACGCCTTCCGGTCCAAACTTGTCCAGCTTGTCGATCGCGCGCAGCACCTGCAACCGGCGCCCAGCATTCTCGTCGCCGCCAAGGCCGATCGCCTCCAGCACGCCGTCGAGCACCTTGCGATTGTTGACCCTAATGATGTAGTCGCCGCGCTTGATGCCGAGCGCTTCCATCACGTCGGCCATCATCATCGCCATTTCGGCGTCGGCCGCGACACCTGGCGTGCCGACCGTGTCGGCGTCGAACTGCATGAACTGGCGGAAGCGGCCAGGGCCGGGCTTTTCGTTGCGGAACACCCAGCCGGAGCGGTAGCTGCGATAGGGTTTTGGCAGGCGCTCAAAGTTTTCAGCGACAAAACGCGCCATGGGTGCGGTCAGGTCGTAGCGCAGCGACAGCCACTGGTCGTCATCGTCCTGGAAGGAGAACACGCCTTCGTTCGGCCGGTCCTGGTCGGGCAGGAACTTGCCCAGCGCATCGGTGTATTCGATCAGCGGCTGGTCGACCGGCTCGAAGCCGTACAGCTCATAGACCGAGCGGATCGTCGCCATCATCTTCTCGACGGCACGGATATCCTCGGCGCCGCGGTCGACAAGCCCGCGCGGCAGCCGCGCTTTCATTTTTTCCGATTTGTCGGCCATGGCATGGGTCTTTTTGCTAGGTAAAAGCTGACTTGTTTCGAGTGGGCGTGTCCTAGCCGATGGGACTTGGCGCGGCAAGGGTTTGCTCCCTGCCTTCTCCCCGTGCGGGAGAAGGCAGGAAGCTGAAACAATTCCGCCATAAGCGCGGCATCGTGCCGACACAATCGCAGCCGATAAAGCGCGCCGAAACAAGGGGTTCGGGCCATGACCTTGGCGCGGAAATTCGACATCATCAACAGCCGCACCCGCGAGCTGCCCGCCCAGCTGAGGCCGGCCGATCATCATGCACCGGGACCTGCAGCCCAAATGGCGGGACCGTTCGAGATTGCCGCAGACAAGCGTACGGGGCCGACCATGCGCGATGCGCTGCTGACCAGCCTGCTGGTGATCTATCCGGCGTTTGCCACGATAGCGGCTATCGTTGCCGGGCTCTTTCTGGCGGGCGCCGGCGCTTGAGTTGTTGAGCGCCCCTTGCCTTCTCCCCTTGTGGGAGAAGGCAAGAACGACGCTACTTCGGCCTTTTGAACGCCTTGCGCTCCGCCTCGACCTGCTCGCGGCAGACGCAGCCCTCGAGGTGGTCGTTGACCAGCCCCATGGCCTGCATGAAGGCGTAGACGGTGGTCGGGCCGACAAAGCTCCAGCCGCGTTTCTTCAGCTCCTTCGAAATCCGCACCGAGACTGCCGTGGTCGGATTGGCGCGCAGATGGGCGAGATCGACGATTTCGGGCCGTTCGTCCGGGGCGGGTTCGAACTTCCAGAACCAGGCCGCCAGCGAGCCGGCCTCGTCGGCCAATTCACGCGCGCGCCTGGCGTTGTTGATGGTCGAGACGATCTTGCCGCGGTGGCGAATGATGCCGGCATTGCCGAGCAGGCGCTCGACATCCTGTTCGGTGAAGGCGGCGATCCCGTCGATATCGAAGCCGGCGAACGCCTCGCGAAAATTCTCGCGCTTGCGCAATATGGTCAGCCAGGACAGGCCCGACTGAAAGCCTTCGAGGCAGATCTTTTCGAACAGCCTGCGGTCGTCGTCGACCGGCCGGCCCCATTCGTGATCGTGGTAGTGCAAATAGTCCGGCAGATTGCCGTGCCAGAAGCAGCGCGCGATACCATCGGGTCCAGCGAGCAGGCCTGTCTTCTCATCCATGGCGGAATTCCATTGGTTAATGCGCCTCAGCGCTGCCTTTACCGCGGCTTTACCAGATTCCTGAACCGGCCGGTAACCACACCAAAAACTTTACTGACAATGCAGCATTTTACGGATTTCGATTCACGTTTCGGTTGCTGCTCCGCGCCCAATGTTCGCGACATCGGGGACGCTTTTCTCGCCCCGGCGTGTTCGACGATCAGGGTGCGTTCCGATGAAGATATTTTTGTTCCCGCTGCTCGGCGCCGCTGCCGTACTGGCCGCCGCTACGCCCTCCAGCGCCAATGACCGCTATGCCGACAGGCCGCCGGTGATGGTGAGCCCCGACCTTTCCGCGCCCTGGGTGCTGCAGCTTGGGCGCGCGCCGGGCATCGTGCGCCAGAACCGGCAAGAGATGCAAAAGCCGCAGCGCCGTTCTCAACGGCAGGCGCAACCGGCTCAGCTGCACACGGCGGCGATGCAGGCGCCGTCCAAGAAGCGCATTATCGCGCGCCCGCAGATCAACCCGATCTACCTGCCGCAGGAAGTCGCCTATGACGGCCCGGAGAAGCCGGGCACGATCGTCATCGATACGCGGGAGAATTTCCTCTATCTGGTCGAGAACAACGGTAAGGCGCGGCGCTATGGCGTCGGCACCGGCAAGCCGGGCTTCGAATGGGCCGGCAAGCACAAGATCTCGCAGAAGAAGGTCTGGCCCGAATGGCGGCCGCCGGCGGTGATGATTTCGCGTGAGGCCGCCAAAGGCCGTTATCTGCCGACCTATGTCGCCGGCGGCGTCGAGAACCCGCTCGGCGCGCGCGCGCTCTATCTCGGCTCGACGCTCTACCGCATCCATGGCACCAACCAGCCCTGGACAATCGGCGGCGCCGTATCGTCGGGCTGCATTCGCATGCGCAACGAGGACGTCGTCGACCTCTATGAGCGGGTCGATGTTGGCACGACGGTTGTGGTGATGTAATCTGCGGTTGATTTTGTTGCCGACTCTGTCCAGAAGTCTCGGGATCCATCGGAATACGGGGGACGGGCCGTGTGGGGATACGGTCAGTCACGAAAGGGCAGCGCGGCAAACCGCGCTGCCCTTTCTGTTTGCGGGACGCCATAGGATAGTTTGGCAGGATCGGGTGGTACGTCGCGCCCGCGGCATGGCGGTTCGCATTCTCGCTGCCATTCTCCTCGGTATTTTGCTATGTCGGCTGCAACGCTTCCAGACAAAGGCTTAAGCTCAATGTCCCTGTCCGACGACAGCCGTTATCTCCGGGGCGGTCCGGTCGCCCAACGCATCATCGCCTCGGTGCGCGAGGATGCAGCGATCGCCACCGCCGAAGGCTTTCCGGCCAAACTGATATCGATCACCGTCGGCGACACGGCTGCAGTCGATGTCTATGTGCGCAACCAGCGCGCCAAGGCGGCACTGGCCGGTATCGGCTTCGAGGAAAGACGATTTCCCGCCGACATCACCGCCGGCGAACTCGAAGCAGCGATCCACGGCCTGAACGCCGATCCGCGCGTCACCGGCATCATCATCCAGCGGCCGGTGCCGGTGCATATCCCGATCAAGACGCTGCAAGCGGCGGTGCATCCGCTCAAGGATGTCGAGGGCATGCATCCGGCCTCGATCGGCAACATCGTCTACAACCAGCTCGACCTCGCACCCTGCACGGCCGCCGCTTCGGTCGAATTGCTCAGGGAAACCGGTCTCGATCTCAAGGGGCTCGAGGTCGTCATCGTCGGTCACTCCGAGATCGTCGGCAAGCCGATCGCCTTCCTGCTGATGAGCGAGGGCGCGACGGTGACGGTGTGCCACCACATGACGCGCTCGGTGGCCGCGCATGCGCGGCGTGCCGATGCGCTGTTCGTCGCCGTCGGCAAGCCGCGGCTGATCAAGGCCGACATGGTCAAGCCCGGTGCGGCCGTCATCGACATCGGCATCAATGCCGAGATCGGACCGGACGGGGAGAGCCGCATCGTCGGCGACGTCGACGCCGAGAGCGTCAAGCATGTGGCGTCCTGGATCACGCCGGTGCCGGGCGGCGTCGGCCCGATCACCGTGGCGATTCTTTTGCGCAACACGATGGTGGCGCTCAGCCGCCAGCGGGCGCGCTACCAGGCGACCTATGGCGTGGTGGACAAGCTCGCGGCGGAATAAGCCGGCAGCGCCGATGGGTCACTCCGCTGCCACAACTGCCCTGCCGTCCGGAACGCCCTCCGGCTGCGGCCCGCCATAAGCCCAGTCGAGCAGCTTTATCGTATGCACCACCGGCAGCTTCGCGGCAGACGCAATCTGGGTGATGCAGCCGATGTTGCCGGTGGCGACGATTTCAGCACCGGTCGCCTCGATATTCCTGACCTTGCGGTCACGCAGTTGAGCCGAAATTTCGGATTGCAAAATGTTGTAGGTGCCGGCCGAGCCGCAGCACAGATGCCCCTCGCGCGGCTCGCGCACGACGAAGCCGGCTTTGGCCAGAAGCTCCTTCGGCTGGCGGGTTATTTTCTGGCCGTGCTGCATCGAGCAGGCGGAGTGATAGGCGACGATGGTGCCGGGCTTGCGCACCGGCTCGGGCAGATCGATGCTTGCCAAATATTCGGTGATGTCCCTGGCCAGCGCCGACACCCGCGCCGCCTTGTCGGCATAGGCGGGATCGAGGCGCAGCATGAAACCATAATCCTTGATGGTGGTGCCGCAGCCCGACGCAGTGATGACGATGGCATCCAGCCCGCCTTGCTCGATGGCGCGCGTCCAGGCGTCGACATTGCGCCTGGCCGAGGCAAGGGCTGCCGCCTCGCGGCCCATGTGATGCACCAGCGCGCCGCAGCAGCCCTCGCCCTCGGGAACCACGACCTCGACGCCGAGCCGCGTCAGCAGCGCGATCGTCGTGTCGTTGATGGCGGGATCGAGCACGGATTGCGCGCAGCCGGTAAGGATGGCGACGCGGCCATTTTTGCTCGTGCCCTGCCCGGCATGAATGCCCGGCGAAGCCATTGGCGAGGCCGCAGGAACCGACGCCGGGGCGAGCTTGAGCATCGCACCCAGCGGCTTCAGCGCCGGGAGCTTTTCCAGCAGTCCGGCGAATGGCTGGCCGAGCTTTGCCAGCTTGAGCGCAGCGCGAAACCGCGAGGGATAAGGCAGCACCAAGGCCAGCATGGCGCGCGTCAGCCGATCGGGCAGCGGCCGCTTGTAGGTTTCCTCGATATGGACGCGGGCGTGGTCGACCAGATGCATGTAGTTGACGCCCGACGGGCAGGTTGTCATGCAGGCGAGGCAGGACAGGCAACGGTCGATATGGGTGACGATCTGCTTGTCGGCCGGTCGGCCGTTCTCCAGCATGTCTTTGATCAGGTAGATCCGCCCGCGCGGCGAATCCAGTTCGTTGCCAAGCGTCACATAGGTCGGGCAGGTGGCCGTGCAGAAGCCGCAATGCACGCATTTGCGCAGGATCTTTTCCGATTCCGCGACATGCGGATCGGCAAGCTGGGCAGCTGAGAAATTGGTCTGCATCTCGTACCTCCTAAGCCATGCGGCCGGGGTTGAGGATCGCCTTCGGATCGAATTCGGCTTTGAGCCGCGCCGACAATGCTGCCAGGTGCGGCGCCTGTGGCTCGAATACCGGCACAGCGGCGCGATGCGAAGGGGCGGCGCGCACCAGCGTCGCATGGCCGCCGCCATACTGTCTCACCAGTCCGCGCAGAAGATCGGCTTCGGGATCGCCATGCTCCATGCGCAGCCAGATCAGTCCGCCCTGCCAGTCATAAAAGGCATCGACCGCCGCCTGCATGCGCAGCGCCAGCACCATCTGGTGGCCTTGCGCCGGCGCCATCGACACGCGCCACACTGGCTTTTCCAGGCCGTCGGCAAACGGCGCGCAATCGCGGATATCGCGCCAGAGGGAATGCGAGATCTCGCCCGAAATTTCCTCGAGCGGCCCGGCATTTCCGAGCAGGTCTTTCAGCGCAGCAATGCGGTAGGCGACCGACGGCCCAAACCCCTCGACGCGCAGCAATGTAGCGGCGGTGCTGCCGAGACTGCCGCCGGCGACCCGTGCGGCAACGCGTTCGGGAAGATGGGCAGCACTCGACACTTCGGCGCTGGAGCCGAGCGCCAGCGCCATCGCGGCAACGGCATGATCGTCGAGCAGGCCGCGCACAGCCAGCGTGACTTCGGTCTCGGCAGCGGGCAGCACCTTGAAGGTGACGTCGGTAAGAACGGCAAGCGTGCCCCAGCTGTTGGCCATGAGCTTGGACAGGTCATAGCCGGTGACGTTCTTGACCACGCGGCCGCCCGATTTGAACGCCTCGCCACGCCCGGAAACCGCTGCAATGCCAAGAATATGGTCGCGCGCCGCCCCCGCCTTCAGCCGGCGCGGACCGCAAAGGTTCGCGGCCAGCACGCCGCCGATCGTGCCTTTTCCCTTTTCGTCGCCGAGCAGCGGGCCATAGTCCAATGGCTCGAAGGCGAGCTGCTGGCCGTTTTCGGCGAGCAGTGTTTCGATCTCGGCGAGCGGCGTGCCTGATTTCGCCGACAGCACCAGTTCGGCCGGCTCGTAGAGCGTCACGCCTGACAGTTTCGACAGGTCGAGCGTGTGCTCGGTCTGCAGCGGACGGCCGATGCCACGCTTGGAGCCATGGCCGAGGATTTCGAGCGGCGTTTCTTCCGCCGCCGCCCAGGCGACGGTGGCGAGAGTTTCGGCGGTGGTGGCGGCGGTGAAGGTGGTCATCGCTGCAGAACCACCTCGAAGGAAGATAGGTCGAGTTCTGTCGCGCCCCCCTCTGTCCTGCCCTCTTTGCCAAAACTTGGCATCTCCCCCACAAGGGGGGAGATTGGCAGCTTCGCGGACGGCACTCTTCCTGCAACGTTGGCGATTGGCGAAACCGAAAATGACGGCCAATCTCCCCCCTTGTGGGGGAGATGTCCGGCAGGACAGAGGGGGGCGCGAAGGATCGCGGCGTTAGTGAGGCAAGCCCCCATCACTTCAAAACCTCGGAATATCCGGAAACGCCGTCTGGCCGCGATGCACGTGCATGCGTCCGAGCTCGGCGCAGCGGCGAAGCTGCGGAAACACCTTGCCCGGGTTGAGCAGATGGTTGGGGTCGAATGCGCATTTGACCCGCATCTGCTGGTCGAGGTCGATCTGGTTGAACATTTCCGGCATCAGGTCGCGCTTCTCGACGCCGACGCCGTGCTCGCCGGTCAGCACGCCGCCGACCTTGACGCAAAGCCGCAGGATGTCGGCGCCGAAACTTTCCGCCTTGTCGAGTTCGCCCGGCACGTTGGCGTCATAGAGGATCAGCGGATGCAGATTGCCGTCGCCGGCATGGAATACATTGGCGACGCCGAGCCCGTATTTTTCGGAGAGTTCCCGCATGCCGTGCAGGACGCGCGGCAGTTCCTTGCGCGGGATGGTGCCGTCCATGCAGTAATAGTCCGGCGAGATGCGGCCGACCGCCGGAAAGGCCGCCTTGCGGCCGGCCCAGAAACTCAGCCGCTCCTGCTCCGATTGCGAGATGCGGCATGTGGTCGAGCCGTTCCTATAGGCGATTGCCTCAACCAGGCCGATCAGATGATCGACCTCGACGCCCGGCCCGTCGAGTTCGACGATCAGCAGCGCCTCGACATCCAGGGGATAGCCGGCATGGACGAAATCCTCGGCAGCATGGATCGCCGGGCGGTCCATCATCTCCATGCCGCCCGGGATGATGCCGGCGCCGATGATGTCGGCGACGCATTGGCCGCCCTGCTCGCTGGTCGGGAAGCCGATCAGCAGCGCGCGCGCCGTCTCCGGCTTCTTCAGGATGCGCACGGTGACCTCGGTGACGACGCCGAGCAGCCCTTCGGAACCGGTCATCACCCCGAGCAGGTCGTAGCCTTCCGCGTCGAGATGCTTGCCACCGAGCCGCACCACCTCGCCGTTCATCAGCACCATCTCGATCCCGAGCACATTGTTGGCGGTGAGGCCGTATTTGAGGCAATGCACGCCGCCGGAATTCTCCGCGACATTGCCGCCAATCGAGCAGGCGATCTGGGAGGATGGATCGGGGGCGTAATAAAAGCCCTCCTGCTCGACGGCGGTGGTGATGCCGAGATTGGTGACGCCCGGCTGGGCGACGACGATGCGGTTGGGAAAATCGATCTCGAGAATGCGGTTGAACCTGCTCATCACCAACAGCACGGCGTCTTCCAGCGGCAGCGCGCCGCCGGACAGCGAGGTGCCGGAACCGCGCGGCACGACGCGGATGTTGCGGTCGTTGCAATATTTCAGCACGCGCGAGACCTGCGCCACCGTTTCTGGCAGCACCACGACCAGCGGCAACTGCCGATAGGCGGTGAGGCCGTCGCTCTCGAAGGCGCGCATCGAATTGGCCGCGTCGACGACGCCCTCGCCGGGCACGATGATGCGCATATCGGCGACGATCTCGTCGCGCCGGCGCATCGTGGCGTCGTCTGGCTTCGGCATCAGCAGGCCGGACATCGACAGTTCCTTTGATCGACTGGTAAAAATCTTTTACCAGCGGCAGGCGCTTGTTGCAAATCCTGCTTTGGCCGAAATCGGAAGCCGATACCGGGACGATCTTGCGCGGGTCGGCGAGAGGGAAGCGCTGACTTTCTCCCCCCTCGAGGGCATATGCGCTAAGATAGCTTTGGCATGGCCTGAAATTTGCGCTTTCGTGGTGGCTCACGCCATCGATGTCGCAAGGCACGGAGGTTTTGGCGCAGGATTGCCAAGGGGGGTTGAGTAAAGATGGCCGCGATCAGGGAGGCGACGATCTGGCGGCTGGCGCGCCACAGGAGCGGGCGCCCGTCGCTCAAGGGGGAGAGACACCAAACTCCTGCGAGAGGGGTTCGGTCACAAGCGCGATGAGGAAGTGGGCAAGAATCCAAGGCTTTGCGATCCTTGGGTCTTTGGCGGGGGGAGCGCGCAGTCCGATCAGGCTCTTGAGACGTTTGAAGGCGAG
>NZ_FNEE01000018.1 GCF_900099905.1 Mesorhizobium muleiense
CCAACGGCTGACGAGCGGCCCGACGCCAGGCGAACAGCTGCTGCGGGGACAAAGCGTATCGCCGCGCCACCGCACTCACGGTCGCGCCGGCTTCGTAGCTTTCCGCCACGATCCGCACCTTCTCCTCCGGCAGCCATTCGCGCCGCCGACCGGAGCCCGTGAACACCTCGAACCGGCGCGCGGGCTCGTGATCGCTGGATGTAAGCGTAAGCTCTGAAATCGTCATGTGTCGAAGCCCTCAAAGGCTCCGAACATCGTCCCTCACGTCAACGCGCGAAAGGTGCCACCGGAACAGCGCTTACGTCAGTCGCCGGGCTTTATCGCGCTCAATCTCCCCGGTAACGCCACCCTGAACTCGCGAAACCCAGAGAGGCCAAGAGTACGGCAAAAACGCAAAACCGACGCTTCTCCGCTGTTTGTTTGACTTACGAGTTTGGAGATAGATAAGTCCCCAAGAAGCTCGGGGTTTTAGGCAACAAAATGCGCGATTCTGGATTGTGAGCTAGGCCCGCTGGCGACCAGACCGCATACCGCATCCCGCACCAAGCTTGATGACCTGTCCGCCATTGCACTGCCGCCGGGGTATGGTGTTCCGGATGCAGGCGCGGGCGGACCGTCCACGCCGCTGCCCTCTTTCTACATTGGGCAAAGCAAACCTTTAAGTTCCGCCAAGTTCAGCAACAATGCCTCCGGCTCAAAGGTCCGGAGGTCATTCCTCAGTCGACTCGTATGGTGGCGGGCGCCCCCGAATGCGCAGTAGCGCATATTTGCATTTCGCGCGGCACTAAGACCGATGACGCTGTCCTCAATGACAAGGCACTCTCTGGCAGACACGCCCATGATTTCCGCCGCCAATAGCAGCACAGAAGGGTCAGGCTTCCGGACACCGATGTCATCGGAGGAGAAGAACCGTGAGCCAACAAGCCCCAAGAGATTGGCGGCTCTCATGCGGTGGATGAGTTCGAAACGAGATGTGTTCGATGCGACACAAAAGGGAATGGAAAGCCACTGGAGCAGTTCAACCGCGCCAGGTGTCGCCGACAGGATCCCAGAGGCGGCCAGCTGGATCTCAGCCGCGGCCGTTTCCATGAAGTTCTTCGGCAGGCTTACACCGACAAGTCTTTCCAGATGCCGTTGTTGATCGTCTCGCTCAACACCGGAGAGCGTTGCCGTTATTTCATCTGGATGCACCTGGAAACCTTCCGCGGCAAGTTTTGCCGAAATCACCTCCGATGCTACGATTTCCGTCTCCGCAAGGGTGCCGTCAAAATCGAAGATGATCAGTCGAGGCCGCGACCGATCGGACGTTTTGATCGATGGTGAAGCCATCATTTCGGATCACCGGGACGAATGACAGGCAGCTGATCAAGTCCCTCGTGACGATGGACAACGACATCCGATCCGTCCAACATGACGACATCGTATGATGGCGCAGCCGCCACAAATATGGGCTTGCCATATTGTTCCCAGTCCAGAACGATATGCTGCGCCGTGCCACGGCTGGCAGTAAACGATATGCCCGACAAACTGCCTGCTGCAGCAACATGCCGGTGACCAAAGAGCATGTGGCGGACCGATGCGTTTTTCCGAAGGATGGAAAGGAGCCGATCGGACTCCTTCATATCGCTCGTCTTAAAACAAGGCACATGCAAATCCGCCGGCGTATGGTGCATAGCAACCACGACTGGTCGGCCGGCGGCACGGAAAAGCTGGTCCTGCAGCCATTCAAACCGGCCACCGTCAAGACAACCGAAATGGCTGATGTCGTCCTTTGTGTCGAGCAAGACGACGAGCCAGTCGTGCAAGTCGACAGCCGCCTGAACGAATCCTTCCCCGCCGAATACGCCTCGAAATGCGCCGCGGTCATCGTGGTTGCCGATCGTCAAATGGACCGGGAGCCGGACCTCCGACAAGATCTCGCGCAAGAGTGCGTAAGCGGCTGGATCGCCTGTATCAGCAAGATCGCCGGTAATAAGGATGAGCTTGGCATCTGCGTGTACGCGCGAGACATGGTCCAAGGTGTCGCGCAATCTCTGCGCCGGATCGATGCCGTAAAGCGTCTTGCCAGGGGCAACAAAATGAGGATCCGTGATATGAATGATTTTCTGCATTGCTCCACACTCAGATTGGGCCCGACCCTGGGAGGAAGTGGGACAAGAGACCGCTGCTGCGTCAGGCCACTTGATTGCCGTCGTTGTGGTGACCATCTATTCCAGGCGTCTGACAGCGAACCGTGAGCAGTGAGGGGTCGACCCTCTCTGCCGCCCGGATCGAGGTGTTCGATTCCAAGCAAACAGTTGACCGACGAACGGCCAATAAATGTCGCGAGTTGTAAATGCTCGGGCCGCATAAGGGACCTCGGTCGCTATCGCTTTCGGTTGATCATGAAGTAACTCGTCCATCATCGAAACGGTGCCACGGGCCTGTGCTTCGAGCTCCGGTGAGTTCCCCCACGCAGACACGAATGCTCCTTCTTGACCCTCAATTGTAATTTGTGAGCAGCTCGGTCGAACACCGTTGAGTGTCGCTTGCGCGCGCCCGCCCCATGCCGCATCCGCCTGTCAGACTTCGCCGATATCGAATGCAAGGGAGCTTTGTTCGGATTTATGTCAAGTGGACGGAATCGCCGGGACAGTCGGTATAGGAAGACATTTTTGTGGGGTTGAGTGGATGGGAAGCTGCTGCAGTTCACCTTACGGCACCTGCTGCCACCGGGTCCGCCTCCTGCCATTTTGTATTGGGCTGGACTTCGCTCGTCATCAGCAGGACGCTAAGTTCTTCGGCTGATCGCGCGACCACCGCAGCGCCGGCTGACAGCAATCGTTGACCGTGGTCGTCGTGGCAGTGGCCGCCCGCGGTGAAACCGATCACCATCATCCCCGCGGCCACACCGGCTCGAACGCCTGCAATGCTGTCCTCGACAACGACGCAGCGCGCTGCCTTAGTGCCCATCTGGGCGGCAGCGAACAGGAAGAGGTCCGGTGCAGGCTTACCGGCCTTTACCATGGCGGAGCTGAACACGTGGGGATGGAAGTATGCCCAAAGTTCCGTCAGTTCAAGACCAAGCCGCAGCTTGTCGGGGGCGCTGCTCGATGCGACGCAGCGCGGCAATCGCAACTGATGCAGGAGTTGGTCAATGCCGCTGATCGCTTGCAGTTCCGTCTGGTAGCTTTCCTTTATCCGGGATTGCACGATGACGTCGAAGTCGCTGGGTAGAGGGCGGCCCCAGTCTTCTTCGATCATTTTCCGCATGGTGGCTGAGGAAAGGCCGGTAAACCGCAGAATCACATCAGAATACGACATGGGATAGCCAATGCGGGTAAGTTCTTCGGCATCGATTCGACTTGCCAGCGTCTCGCTATCGATCAGAACGCCGTCGCAATCGAAGATGACCAGTTCATAAGAGGCCTGTTGATTCATTGCATGCCCTCGGGAACCCAACCTTCTGCGGAGACCTCGACCACATGTCGGTCGCTAACTTCGAAGCGATGCACCAGGACCCCATCAACGTCGATTATCGCGATGTCAAAAGCGGGCGCATCCTCGACGAAGTCCGCGTCTCTCCGCGTGAAATGTGGAATGATCTGATGCGCCACGCCGCGGTTTGCACTGAAAGGGATGCCGCTCCAGGTGCCGCCAACATCGACATGCACATGGCCGTGGAAAATGTGCCGCACATTGCCGGCGCTGACAATCGCCTGCATGATCGGGCGCCAATTCTCGGTGCTCCAGGGTTCGAAATGCGGCAGGCCGATCGGCTGCAGCGGATGATGGACGAAGAGGTAGGCCCGCACATCCGACGCCTCGGCCACCCGGGCCAGCAGCCACTCGAGCCGACCATCGTCCAAGGAGCCATGACCGAAACCTTCCACCAATGTGTCGAGAAAAATGAGGCGCCCGGCAGATCCGTCGTGAACCGACTGGATAAAGCCGTTCTCATCGCGCGGCTCTCCAGGAAACGCCCGAACAAAATTCTCGCGGCTGTCGTGATTGCCGAGCAGAAGGCGGGCGGGCACGCGCAGTTCCTGCAGCACCTCGCGAAGTAGGACATAGGAAGCGAAATCTCCCTCGTCAGTGAGATCGCCAGTCACGACGCAAAGCTCGGCGTCGGCGTGATCGCGGTTGATGCGCTCAATGGTCTTGCGAAGCCGTTGGGCAGGATCGAAGCCGAAGAGCATGGCGCCTAACGGCACAAGATGGGGGTCGGTCAGATGAATGAGTTTCATGGATAATCCCGAAAAAGGGAGGGATGCCGCACAGGAGCGTGCAGCGTCTCGGACGAGGCGATCAGTTCGTTTTCGGCAGGAGTGCGCGAACCTCGGACACCATGTCTGCGAGAGCGGCTTCCGGTTCCTTGGATCCAAGCGCAATAGCCGTCATCTCGTCGCGGAGGACCTCCCCGATCTGCACGCCGTTATCACCAGGCCAGGAGAACCACGGGCGGGCGCGGGGCGTCTGAAGCACGCTGGTGTACCAGTTCGGGTGCTTATCGTAGAAGCCGGCGAGATGATCCTTGTCGAGGGCAAGCGTGTTGGTCGGCATATAACCAGTATTCGGCACGACAATGCTCTGGCCTTCAGGACTTGTGGTGAACTTGACGTAGTCCCAGGCGGCGGCGCGCTTGGCGGGATCGTCGGTAAGGATTATCGCAACCATGCCGCCCGTCGGCATCGTCGCATCTTCAGCGCCGAGCGGCTGCTTGGCTGTGCGGAGCTTGAACCGATCTCCAATTTCACCTTCGAAACCGCTCACACTGCCGGCAGAGGCGAAGAAGAAGCCGAGCTTGCCAGAGGTGAAGAGCTGCCGGGCGGCATGGGAGTCGATCGCCGGCTGAGCGCCGTCGGTGTGGAACCGCTTGAACAGCTTGACGGCAGCCTGGCCTGCAGGACCGTCAAAAGCGATGTCGCTCTCCTTGTCGTTCATCATCTGGCCGCCGAAGTTGCGTACCAGGTTCTGCGTGGCCCAGTCGTCCGAGCCGAGCTGGTAATACATGCCGGACGTTCCATTGCCGAGCGCACCGACCTTGCCGGCCAGTGCGACGAAGCTGTCCCAATCGGTCGGAACCTTGTCGGGGTCGCCGCCCGCCTGCTTCACGAGATCGGCATTGTAATAAACGACCGGCGTCGACATGGCGAAGGGAAGTCCGTACAGATGGCCCTCAATTCTTGCCAGAGACAGGATTTGTTCCGTGTAGCCCTTATCGGCCAGGTGATCGGCGGCAACGAGATCGTCGATGGGCTTTACGAGCCCGCGCGTGACGAGCGGACGGAGCACGTTAAAGCCGACATAGTGAACGTCCGGCAACTCGCCTGCCATGCTCTGACGAATCAACGTCTGGACAGCTTCGTCATAACTCGGCGCAGCAGCGCGGAAGCTGATCTTGATTTCCGGGTGGTCCGCCATGAAGCGGTCTGCAATCGGCTTGTGGATCACTTCGTGTTCGGGCCAGGCGTAATAGACATTGAGTTTCGTCTCGGCTTGCGCTGGCATGGCTGCCGCTGCGACACCGGCAGCAAGGATCATTGCAACTGTTTTCACATTGCTCTCCTGAGTTTTGAGATGGGGGTTTTTAGAGACGGAGCTAGTGTCGGCCGAGCACCAGACCTCGGATGAAGTGTTTCTGCATGAGAAGGAAAAAAGAGACCAAGGGAGCAGTTACGAGAACGCCCCCCGCCATCAGCGCACCGACATTTCCGGCGCCCTCGCCGGCCTGCCGGAAATAGGCAATGCCGAGCGAAGCCGTCATCATGTCGGGATTGGTTATCACCACCATTGGCCAATAAAGATCGTTCCAATGGGCCACGATAGAGAAGATCGAGAAGGAGACGACGGCCGGCCAAGCTGCTGGCAGCATGATCCGCCAGGCGATCGATAGCTCGCTGAAACCGTCGAGCCGCGCCGCGTCGAGCACCTCATCGGGAAAGGTCACGAAGAACTGCCGGAACAGGAAGATGGCAAACACCGAAATGATCCAGGGCAGAACCAGAGCGGCATAGCTGTCGAGCAGTCCGGATTTTGCGAGGGCTATGTAGATCGGGATGGTTGGTATCTGCACCGGCACCAGAAGGCCGAGCAGGACGCCGACAAGCAGAATAGGGCGGCCCGGGAAGGACAGCTTGGCCAGCGCATAGCCGCATGGGATGGCGATCGCGATCTGCAACACAAGAATTGCCAGACACACGACAAAGCCATTTGCCATGAACCGAAGCAGCGGAATTGCCGAGAGCGCAGTGCCGTAATTGTCGATTGCGCCGTGAAGGGTCGGCGTTGGAAGCAGGCTGCCGTCAAAGATCTCGCTCTGTGGCGTCAGCGAGGCAAGGATCATCCACAGAAACGGAAAGACCATGATGATCGCGCCGGTGACAAGCACAGCATGCGAGACAATGCGGGAAGAGGAAGATTGCCCCAGGATCATCACTGGCCTCCATTTGCTTTCCAGCGCGCCCGACGCTCGGAGACGCGCATCTGGACGAGCGACAGGAAAGTCACGAAGACAAAAAAGGAAACGGAGATCGCAGAAGCATATCCGACGCGGAAGAAGCGGAAACCTTCTTCATAAAAAGTGTAAAGAACGACGGAGGTAGATTTCATCGGCCCTCCCTGTGTGAGGACCGCGACCGTTTCGAAAACCGAAAAGGCGCGGATAATTGTCATCACGGTGACGAACACCGTAACTGGCGCCAGCATCGGCCAGGTGACCAGAAGGAAGCGCTTCAGTCCCCTGTCCGCCCCGTCGATAGTCGCAGCTTCGTAGAGCTCCTCTGGAATGGTCGAAAGGCCAGCCAGGAAAAGGATCATGTTGAAGCCAACCAACTGCCAGACGCCGATCGCCGCGAGCGCATATATGGCCGTCGCCGGGTCGGACAGGAACCTGACGGGCGATGCGCCCAGGAGCTGCAGCAGCGTGTTGGCAAAACCCAGACTTGGATGCAGGATTGCTTCCCACGCGGTCGCGAGAGCAACCAAGCTTGCAGCCACGGGCAAAAAGTAAGCGGTTCGATAGAGAACTGCGAACCGTGATCTAGCGATCAAAACGGCGACGAGCAGCCCCCACCCGATTGCCGTCGGCACGACCACAGCCACATAGAGCGCGGTGTTGCGCAGACTCTGAGCAAAGCCAGGGTCGGTCAACATGCGCGTATAATTAGCAACCCCGATGAATTGGATTCCGGCCAAGCCGAGCGACGCATTCGTGAAGGACAGAAAGAAGACAAGAATGGCGGGTCCGATTACAAGGGCAACAAGCAACAGCGTCGCCGGCACGGACAGAATTATGCCAGCTTGCGCCTGGGCCCGAGCCGGCCGGTAGCTGCCTGCAGTGTTCGGAGCTAAGGAACTGAGCGGAATGTCGTTGGCTAAGGCCATGTCAGGCTGCCCCGCTGTGATCGCCACGCTGGCGCGAGCCGTTGGAAGGAAAGAACCATGCCTGTTCAGCGTCGATGGTCAGTCCCAGATTGTCGCCGTCACGCAGTGATCGCGCGCGCTCGGCGGAAATGCGGGCGACGAACTGAGCGCCGGCCTCGGCATCGACAAAGACGTGAGCGTCGATCCCTGCGTGCTCAATGCGCGTGACGCGAACCGGCAGGGCTCCTGGATGATCCTTCTCAGCCAGGGTCGCATGCTCGGGGCGGAAGGCCAGCGTTCCGGCCAGCCCGGATCCGAGCGCATCGCGAATGATGATCCTGCTGCCGCCGATCATGAGCGCGCCGCCTATAGGTGCGGCCACTGCCAGCTCGTTCAGGAATGGCTGCGCCAGGAAGCGCGCTACGTCTAGATCGACGGGTTCGCGATAGAGATCGGCAGGGGCTGCGACCTGACGGAGTTCGCCGCCAAAGATGACTGCGACGCGGTCTGAAAGCGCTGCCGCCTCGGCCTGGTCATGGGTAACGAAGATAGTCGTCGTTTCCATTTCCTTGTGAAGCCGTGCGATCTCGCCACGCGTATGGATGCGCAGCGCTGCGTCCAGGTTTGCCAAGGGTTCGTCCATCAGGAAGATCTTCGGCTTGCGCACCATGGCGCGTCCCAAAGCCACGCGCTGGCGCTGCCCGCCCGACAGCGCCGACGGTCGACGCTCGAGCAGCGCGTCGAGCTTGAGAAGCCCTGATGTCTGCCGGACCCGCTCCTGGATCGAGCGTTTGCGTTGGATGGCTCCGGGCAGCAGCGCGCCAATCACAGGAAGCCGTTCCAAGCTGCTTAGCTCACGCATGACCAGCGGGGCAGCAATGTTGTCGTGCACGCTCAGATGCGGATAAAGGGCGTAGCTCTGGAACACGAAGGCTAGGTCGCGGTCCTTCGGCGCCACCGCGTCCAGCCCCCTGCCGCCTGCACGCACATGGCCCTGGTCGGCACGCTCCAGCCCCGCGATGATCCGAAGAAGCGTTGATTTACCACACCCGGACGGCCCCAGCAGTGTCACAAACTCCCCCGCAGCAACCCTTAGACAGATGCCGCGCAGGACATCAATCGCGCCAAACCGCTTGCCGATGTCGTCGATGTGAAGGTCTAACGCTGCCATTCCGAGTTCCCTTTCGGTGGGCGTGACTTCTATCGGTGCTTTATTTCATTTTAGTGACAATATGGAGTTTAATTTCATTTGGCAACCGGTTTATCCATCGCCTTTCCGAGCGCCAGCATGAGGCTTTCGATCACAAAGATCTTGCCGATCGTCGATGTTAGGGTGCCGCCGATCGGGTGGTCTTGAAGGCCGGAGGCCTGCAGGGTGAAGTCAGCCGCTTTCTCGAGCGGGCTGCGGGCGCGGTTGGTGATGGCGACGGTCAGTGCCCCCGCAGAACGGGCGCCCTTGAGGAACTGGACGGTGTCAACCGTGAGGCCGGAGATCGAAAGGCCGATCGCAACGCATCCGGGACTAAGCCCGCTGGCGACTTCGTGAGCCATGTTGGAATTCCTGAACGCAAAGGCCGTTAGCCCGACACGCAAAAGCCGATAGGCAAGCAGTTCTGCCGTTATACCGGACATTCCGGCGCCGTAGAGGTCGATCCGTCTGCTTGCCGCAAGCGCGGCGGCGACCTTCGCGAGAGTTTCGGAATCGGCATTGTTGTGTGCGATGCTGAGGTTTTGCGCCATGGTGTCGTGCAAGGATTGCAGAGCGCTATCCGCAGTTCCAGCAGCAGTAGGAGGCAGTCCCGGGCGGCCAATCTCGGCCGCCAATGCCAGCTTGAAGTCGCGGAAGCCGGAAAAGCCTATCTGCCGGCAAAGCCGCAATATGCTCGCTTCACCACTGGCCGCGAATTCACCTAGCTCCGCGACCGATTGGTGCAGCACCTTTTCCGGGTTTTCCAGAATGTATTTGGCAATGCGAGCGAGCGCATTGGGCAATCGATCGATGTCGTCCTGCAGGCGAGCCAAGATGCTCTCGTGCGATGCCGCTTTCATTGCAGGTGAGTTGACGCTCATTTCCACAATCCTCACCCCTTATGAATGAAGGAAAGAGCAGCGAGATACCATAAATTATCGAACAATTTCTGGACAATCGACCGAGGGCAGCCCCAAGGTCGCGAGAACAATGCCTCGCTCGTGACCTTCCTGGCGTCGGTCCGCCAAGGTCAATAGTCCTCAATTCTCTCCGGGCCGGATCCACTTCTAAGCATCATTGCGGAAAAGCTGCGGCCTAATAGGTCGTATTTCAACCCCCTGTGATGGTGGCTATCCCATAGGTCATAATGCTCATTGGGGTCCTCTTTATGATCGAACAGCTCTCCTATTCCAACATCGTGATATACATTTAGTTTGTGACGTCCATCATAGTACATCGATGCGCGAGACCCTCGGCTGCCGCGGAACCTGAGGGAGTTGTGATACTCACTGACAACGTATGGCTTATGGCAATCCAGTGAAGTGTTCCCAAGCAGCATCTGGTCGAGTGACAGCCCCTGCATGGCCTTTGGGACCTCAAGCCCCGATAACGAGAGCAATGTGGGCGCAATATCGACCAGCTCGACAAGTGCATTCGACACCGATCCTTGGGCTGGGCTGCCAGGCACGGAAATCACAAGTGGGACATGCACCACACCCTCATAGAACCGGCAGCCTTTGTAGAGCAGGCCGTGGTCGCCCATCATATCACCATGATCGCTCATGAAGACGATGATCGTGCGATCCAGCTGGCCGGTTTCCGTCAAAGTGTCTAGTATCCGGCCGACCAGATCGTCCACCTGTGCCACCTCGGCGTGATAGGCCGCTCTCATCTCCCAAATATTGAACTTCGTTGGTGGCGCTTCATGCGTAGGTCCTGCCAATTCGTCGTTGTGCGCCTCACCCGCGTCTGTTGCTGCGTGCCAAGGATCCACCGCGAATTTCGCTTGCTGATCGACTCGTTCAAATTTCTTCTGGTGCTCGAGATCAATCGGCTTGAACGCAGGATCAGGCATATCATTTGGATTGAACCGCCTGAGGTAGTCTGGCGGGGGATTGAGGGGCGGATGAGGCGCGTCGATGTTAACGCCTAAATACCAACTACGATCAGAATGCATCTTGATGAAGCGCTCAGCCCGATCGCCTGCCCAACGCGCCTGCCGATATTCTGCGGCTGGTCCCGGACCATAGTGTTGGTCAAGATAGGGTTTGAAGTAGGCTTCGGGATTGACCCCTTTTGACCACATCCACGCATGATAGTCGTGGTTGCCTGACCACTCCGGAAATGGCTCAGGGCTCCAGTAGAACTCGGCAAATCCATCATCGGGGCGCTTTTCTATCATGCCACGTGTGGCAGACAGGTGCAGCTTTCCTATGTGCCCTGTATAGTATCCGGCGTTCGCCATCAGTTTTGGGAGCAAAACGAGATGCGAAGGAAATGTGCCGGCGCCGTTCTGATGCACTTGGTGTGCGATCGGATACAAGCCTGTCAGAAAGCTCGTTCGGCTCGGCGTGCAGATAGGGCTCTGACAATACGCACGGGCGAATGCGGTGCCCCTCGCCGCCAGGCGGTCAATATTGGGAGTCTGCGTGCCTTTGAACCCTAGGCACTGCAAGGTGTCCCAACGCTGCTGATCGCTGCAAATCCAGACTATACTAAAGTTCCTCAACTCTCATCCCACGCGCTATGGAGGTTCAGTTCGCGCGCGCACCGGCGCGCAAAACCGCGCCGGTGGCGACGTGTAACGGCTATTTCAGGTATCCAGCGCGCTTCACGATTTCGACCGCATCACCTTGAGCATCGTCCAAGGCAGCCTCTGGGCTCTTGCTCCTGACAACCGCTTCTTGCAGGGCACGGCCAAGGCGATCGCCGATCTCCTTGAATTCTGGAATGCGAGGATAATACCACTCGGGCGCCCCGCGAAGCGTTTCTGCATACGTTGCCGCAAACGATCCATGGCCATAATCATAGTCATGTTTCGCACGGATTTCCGGATCGTCCCACAGCGATGTCCTGGTGATGGCGACAAAGGTGCTGTCGAGCGAAATCCGCTTCATGAGATCTTTACTCGTCGCCCATTGAAGGAAGGCCGCTGCAGCTGCCTTGTTTTCTGATGCAGCTGGAATGACATACGCCTGTCCCGCAAAGGGCGGGAACCTCCCACTTACGCCGCCAGGGGGCAAAGCAAACCCAAGCTTGCCGACGACCTTCGACAGCTTGGGATCGAGAATGCGACCTGCGGTGGGAGCGCCTTCGACAGTCATAGCAATGCGGCCCTGCTGCATCGCGATGACAACATCATCGAAGGTTGCTGAGATGCTCCCAGGCACAGTGAAATTGGTCATCACATCCGTGTACCATTTCAGCGCCTCCACCGCAGCGGGCGAATTTACCGTGGGCGTCAGATCCGCTGGTTCGTCCGCAAAATATTTACCGCCAAAACCATAAAGAACCTGGCCCCAAAACCATATATTCTCGCCAGTATCCGGTTGACCCCGTAGCGCCGTGCACTGAATGTCTGCCTTTCTCAGCAGATCACAATCATTACGGAACTCTTCCCACGTTTGCGGTGGCTGTTTGATTCCGGCTTTCTCGAACAAGTCGGCACGATAATACAGGAGCTGTGTCGCCGCGAAATGCGGAAATGCCAGCTGTTTGCCGTCCTTATTGTAGAGGCGCAGCACGGGAGCGATGAAATCCTGTACGTCCGCACTCTTCATGTCTATGTAATTATCGAGCGGCTCCAGGATATCGCCAGATGCGTATCGCCCGAACTCCTCGCTCCCTAAGTATACCACGTCGTAACTATCTGAACGCGTTAGGAGCGCGACCGACACTTTTTGAACGGTCGGCGCATAACCGAAGAGATCAAACTGCACTTCAGCGCCAGTCTTCTCTGTGAATTCGTGCGCGAATTTTTTGAGCTCCAAATCGTATGCCGAGTTTGTCGATAGGACCTTTATTTTCGCGCCGTCATAGCGCTGTTGAGCCGTCGCTCCCCCGCCGACGGCAACACCGAACGCAACGGCAAGAATTCCAAGATACCTCATTGATTTTCTCCTTGAGCTAGTGTTTTACCCTTTCACGGAACCGGTCGTTGTTGGGCCGGCGACGTATTTCTTTACGAACGGCACGAAAACCACGATCGGGACCAGCATAAGCACGCATGCGGCTGCCGCCTTGCCCCAATCGGTCCCCTCAAATGGCATGAAATTCAGTATTGCGACGGCTGCGATTTTTGCGTCATCGCGTGTCAATGTCAGCGCGAAAAGAAACTCGTTCCACGAACCAATGAATATCAGTATTGCTGTTGCCAGGATACCATATTTGGCGATGGGTATCGAGATGAGCGTCATCGTCTGCAGCGTTGACGCGCCGTCTATCATCGCGGCTTCTTCGATTTCACGCGGCACTTGGTCAAAAAACGCTGACAAATACCAGATCGCAAGCGGAACCGCGAACATTGTGTTGACGATGATCAGCGCAATCTTCGTGTCGACGAGGTGTACTTGGCGAAAAAAGAGAAAGTAGGGGATGATGTAGATCATCGCTGGCGCCGCCCGGAGTGCCAACACCAGCGTCAATAGCCTTCGCATCGCAGTTTTCTGCAAATGAGAGATGCCAAAGGCTGCCGGGATCGAAAGCGCCATGGTCAATATGATGGTGCTGCATGAGACCACAATTGAATTGATGAGCGCGGAAGAGAAGTCCTTGTCAGCGATTATCGCGGTATAGTGCTGAGCGGATGGCTCCCCCACGATCACGGGCGGCCATTGAAACATCTCGGTCGGCTGTTTGAGAGATGTCGATAGGGTCCACAATATCGGCGAGAACAGGAATAGCGCAAAGGCAGCGGAGATAAGGTATCCGTAGATGTGACGTCCGAGGTCCCGACGCATGGGCTCACCTCCCAACGCGAGGGGCCGAGATTTGGCGAGTGGATGATATTCGGAGATGTGACGTCCAAGGTATCGATGCATGGGCTTACCTCCCAACGCGAGGGGCCGAGATTTGGCGAGTGGATGATATTCGGAGATGTGACGTCCAAGGTATCGATGCATGGGCTTACCTCCCAACGCGAGTGGCCGAGATTTGGCGAATAGACCAAAAACACACGCCGACGATCGTTGTTGTGAATGCCACGAGAATTGCGGCGGAATAATCGAGATCGAGATATGTAAATGCGGTCAGGAAAGCGTAGAAGTTTAGGGGTTCAGTCGCCCCAGCCGGCCCGCCACCTGTCAACACGAAGATCACGGGGAAAATCCCAAGGATCTCTAAGGCTTGAAACACGGCGACGGCTCCCATCGCAGGTAAGACGAGCGGTATGGAAATATGCCATTGCGCCTGGGCCCAACTTGCTCCGTCGAGGTTTGCCGCCTCATAAATCTCGTCTGGGATCGAGTCCAAAGACGAGAGAAGCAGCAAAGCAACTATGGGAACGCCAAACCAAATCGATACGATGATCACGGAGATAAGCGCTGACGTTTTGCTTCCAAGTAAGTCAGCTTCGAAATTGTGACCGAACAAGCTTGCGAGATAAGACAAGCCGCCCACACCAGGAATGAGGAACAGCTTCCACACAATTCCGCCTACCGCTGGCGGAATTATTGACGGAAGCAGGAAAGATGCTCGCATCCACCGTGTGCCAACGAGATTTTCCTTAAGCGCTATTGCCAACGCTAATCCACACAGTAATTGGAGGACGACGGGGACGACGACCAAAATGAACGTAACCAGCGCGGCGTTGATAAACCGACCGTCGGACAAGATCCGCGCGTAATTGTAAAGCCGGATAAAGCGCGTCTTTTCCGGGAAGGCTATGTTGAAGTCACCGAACGAGAGGGCAATGACAGCTGCAATCGGCACGACTGTCGCAAGACATAGGAACGCGATCGCGGGTGTAACGAGCGCCGAATACACTTTAGGCCGGGAAGATGCCATCGTCCGTTGCTCCTGGAGTTATTTATGCTCGCCTGGAATGGGCACCTCAGATGCTGCCAGCAACGCTTAAGCGAGCTTCAGCAAGCAGAGGACGTCAACGATGCAGTGTTCCCCGTGGTGAGTTACTCGCAGCCGTCAACCGTGCCGAGACAATTCCACGGCGTATAGTTTTATCGTAGAGTTACCTTTCCAAGTTTCATGCGCCTTTGGAAACAGAATGCTGCGCTCCATTCAATTGGCAGGCGAAGCACGACACATTCTGCCGTCGACGGCCTCGAGACAGCGTGAACACTGCACTGGCTCGCCATTGCTGTCTTGATCAGGGCCAAGAAGGATGTCCGGAACGTGTCATCTCGTGGCGCGCGTGCTCAGACCCGGGGCTCCGATTCGTCCATGGTCACCTTTGTGTCATTTTGGCTATAACGAAACTGGGCATCAGTAAGTCCGGCCGCGTCGGACAGTTCTGCGGCTAGCAGCTGAGCGGGCAGGATGTCCACGATTGATCGTGCCACGCGGTTCTGCAAAGATGGCACCTTCACAACTGCGAGGTTTTTGGCGTCCTGAGGCGACTCGCTTGCGGTTACCAGAAGAACTGCACAGCCGATTTCAGCCAATTCCTGCGCCAATCGCACTTCGCGGCCGTCACCAAATATCAAAATCCCGGTTGCCTGATCCATCGATTCCATCGGGCCGTGCAAGTAGTGCAGCGTGTCTGCGACGCCGGTGGGCACCCTCGCAGCCTCGCGAATGAGCAAACAAGCCTCGCCCGCCGTACCCAAAGCCGATATCGCGCCAACGCAATCGATCGCCCGCTGGTCATGAAACATTTCTCCAATGCGTGCCATCTTTTTCGCAGAGGTTTCCAAGACCTCGCTTGCTATCAGAGGAATGTCGTTCCAATTGAAGCTGTCTTCACCGCAGAGCGCATCTATCAGCAGCCCGCCTGCCAGCAGCGAGCCTGTGTAGCCGGTGCTCGACGGCAGTGAATCCGGACCGGACTCGAAGCGAAGTGCTGCCGAAGCGGTGCGTGACAGCGGGTCGTTGCCTCCGCTTGTAATCGCGAGGGATGGTAACGTGCTGTGGATGGTGAGTGCAGCGATTGGCTCGATGCTTCTTCCTCCGACAGAAAAGACTATGATCGCGTCGCCAGGGTCCCCCGGCTCCATGAGATCGACTGCGCGCCAAGTATTTGCTCGTCTGCCGCGGCGTTGCAGCTCACCGGCCACTACCCCCGCTGCCTCGTAACTCGCGCCTATTCCTGTAACGACGACAGTCCCCTTTTCAAATGGCGCGAGATCAAGGTCGCGAAGCTGCGTTCCGACCACTTCCAAGGTATGGCGAAACTGATTGGGTTGACGGGCGATCGTTGACCTGTAAATCATTGGATATCCATATGTTGAGAGACAATTGAGGTCTCTGGGCCATCCCCGGCACTGCAAAGTTGCCGCGCCAAGACGCAGGCGCCTAAGACCGGCGGCTTGTCGAGGAAGGTGACCGCCACTGTCGCCCCGAAACGATCGGAAATTTGATGGGAGAACGCATTGGCTAAAAGTGGCTGGGCGAGGATGACCCCTCCGCCTACCACCACGTCTTTGTCGGACACGCCCGCCAACTTCAGGTGGTGAACTAATTGGGTCAGGGCCGCTGCGCCCTCGTCAATAACGCGCTTAGCCAACGACGAGCCTTCATTGGCTGCGTAGAAGATAACGGGTGCGTGTCGCCCCAGAGCCGAGGCACCGCCTTCCTTCGCGATAGCGGTGCCGATGTTCGTGGGGCTATTCAGTCCAAATGCCTCACAAAGCGCTTCGACAAGCGGCTCTGACCTTGCCCCTCCGAGGTCAATGTGCCGTCGCACTGCTCGACCAGCCTCACGTACTAAACCGGGAGCGCTCCCTTCGTCTCCGATTGCCCAGCCCCAACCGCCTGCGACATGCATCCTGCCTTTCTGGTCCCGAGCAACGGCGATTGAGCCAGTTCCCGCGACGACACCAATTCCGCTGGAAAGCCCCATGGCTAGGGGAAATAGCTCTGCATCGTTGACGACCCTCAACGGGCAGGCAAAATGATTGGAAAGTGGTTTTTGCAGGATGGCACACTCGGCCTCATCATCACATCCATGAGAGCCAATCGCGATGCCGTTGGGAGTGGCGCCATCCGCAAATCCGCTGATTAGCGCGATTAGTCCAGGAATATCGTGGTCATAGGCTCCACAACGCCATTCACTGGTCCTCACCACCAAGTCGCGGCCCATGCCCTGTTCCAGGCAGCTTCTCAAATGCGTTTTGGTGCCTCCGATGTCGACACCAATCGATATAGAACCCATCTCGTCATCTCTGTTCGCATTCGCGCCCAGCGGCCGCGGTCCCAGTCTCTCGCTGAAGGAATATCACTTTTTTTTCGTCTGTCAAAGATGGTTTTTTTCATCATGCGCGACTCTTTCCCCGCGCGGCGATGATGGTCAAATGCCGTGCAAAAAGGCTGGCAGGCGGCTGGGGGCTCTAACGAAAACAATGTTCACGGCTTGGCAATCTGCTGAAAAATTCCTATTGCTTTCACTGCCTGTGTCAATCAAGCCTAGGGAGCTGGAGCTCGGCGACATCAAGGGAATCGTAAATGCAGGAAAAGATCTTGGCGCGCTTGCGTTCGTCTCAGCCCAGCCTCAGTCCGGCGCTCCTTCGCATCAGTGAGTACGTCCTTAACGATCCCGCGAAGGTCGTGAACCAAACTATCACGGAGGTTGCTGACGGATCCGGATCGAGCGAAGCGAGCGTCTTGAGGTTCTGTAGAGACATCAAATTTTCGAGCTTCCAGCGTTTCAAACTGGCATTGGGGATCGAACTCTCCACTCACCAGACAATCAGACACGCCAGCCCGTCTGGTGACGTCATCGACGACACGCTGTCGACGGCCATCACCGCGCTCAAGCAGACAAAGGACCTGTTGAACCACGCCGCTCTCGAATTGGCGGCAAAACAGATCATACGAGCAAAAAGCATAGATCTGTACGGGTTCGGCGGCTCTGCGAATGTGGCCCGATACGCGCATTACTTGTTTGTTCGATTCGGACTGGTGTCGCGCGTGCTGGACGACCCACATCTCGCCGTCATGAGTGCAGTGAATCTCGGGCCGAAGCAAGTCGCACTGGCAATTTCGGAATCTGGCTCGAGCAAGGATACAATCAACTCACTTATGGCGGCCAAGGCGGCTGGCGCATTTACCATCGCAATCACCTGTCATATACGCAGTCCGATCGCTGCCAACGCGGACGCTGTACTGGGAGCATCCTCAACAGACACGCCCATCACGCGAGGAGCATTCTCCAGGGTCGCTGGACAATATTTGATCATCGACATCCTCGCCAACATGATCGCTAAAGATGGCAGCAAGTTCCAGGCGGCTATGCAGCGAACCGCAGAAGCCACCATAGATAAAAGCTTTTAGCCGAAACGTTCGCGCAGGTAGTCGTTCAGGAAGCGACCGTCCGGGTCGAAGCGAGCCCTTTGAGAAATAAAATCCCCGTATCTTGGGTACAAGGCTTCGATCTCGGACCGGCCCAGGCTGTGAAGTTTGCCCCAATGCGGACGACCTTTTACCCAGGAAAAGATTGTCTCGCAATCGCGGATGAAATCCCAGTAGTCCTCTCCTGCTGCGCCGGACACCGATATCATTGCGGTCTTCCGCTCAAAGTATGGACTCAACCAAATATCGTCAGCCGCCACGGTTCTATACTCAACCGGGAATATCTGCGACGGATGCTTCGTCTGGATCAGCTTGCGTATTTCACGCAATACCGCCGGACCGTCCTCGTAGGGCACCGAGTATTCGCATTCGTTATGGTTCGGCATCGGAATTGAACCCGGAAATATCCGATAGCTGGGCCCTATTCTCTCGCCGGCCTGTGCTTCGACAGCTGCTGACGGCTGAGTTGTGACGTTCAGCGTTCTGATTTCGCAGACATCAGCTTTACTGCGCGTACGACCAATGCCAGACGTGTCGGGCAGGCTGTATAACGATGCCGAGTGTTCGGTCGGGCACCAGAACACGCGGAGGCTCCGGTTTTCCTGACATAGCTGATCCAAATGATTCATGCATTCTTCAAAATCCTCACGCCATATTTTGTCATGAAGATCAAAAGCAGGAACAAGCTTCATCGTGACGGAAAGCACCACGCCAAGCATTCCGAGACAAACTTTCGCAGCGTTGAGGACATCGATGTCTTGCGAAGCATCGAAATTGGCGATGGATCCATCGCCCATCGCTATCCGCATTCCAATTATCGGGCCCGCTAAGCATTGCAAACTATCGCCGCTGCCATGCGTACCCGTCGATACGGCCCCGCTCATCGTCTGCAGATCGATATCGCCCTGGTTGGGCAATGCCCAACCAGCAGAACGCAGTTCAAGGCCAACGTCACAAATCCGCGTTCCGCCGCGGAGGGTTACGCTGCCGTTGGTTGGGTCGATATTTTCGATCCCTGTTAGACGCTCCGCGGAGATTAGAACTCCGTCCGTGGGGACAATCGGCGTATAAGAGTGCCCCGTACCCACTACGCGGACGCGCAGATTGGTTGAAGCTGCTGTCTTGATCGTTCTGCAGACGTCATCGTCCGAACTTGGCATTTCGAAATGCTTCACCCGACAAACCTGATTGCTCACCCAGTTCCGCCAAATCATGCTAGGGCCGAGTGTCTGCGCTCTGGTCTCTGAAGAAGGCAATGGAGTTCTCCTTGCGTGTGTTTTCTCGCTGCTAGGTGCTGGGGCAGCCGCCTCGGCCCGCCAGAATAGGGTCGTCACGCTGTGCCCAGCGCCGACTCATTTTGGCAGGCATGACGGATATCATCATCGATCTAGATACAAAAGAAGATTATCTCCATTATAACTCGGTGCCCCGGCAGACCGACCATTGGCGCGGGGCAGCGGTGACCGCTGGTGGTCCACACTCGCTTCTCCCGTCGATGCGAACGGAAAATTATCGTTTCAGAGCCTTCACCCCACAAGAGCCGACGACTGGCACCGACCGGTTGCGTCGGGCCTCACCACGTATTTCGTGCGAGGCTTTCGCCGAAGGACGCGTATGCTGTCTTGTGCACGTCAATCAGCCTGTTGGACAGTTCTGGCTCTTGGCCCGGCGGCCTTGCAGTGCAGGAGCGTTTGGCGAGTCCTGGCCCCAGCTCTTGACCTTGTCCTTGCCCTTGAAGCGCATCATCAGACGCCGCCTCATAGAGCGCGCGCCGCACGTCGACGTCGCCTGCCTTCGAGATGCGGCCCTGAACGTCGATCGAGGTGCCCGACTGCCGGCGTCGCGACCTCAGCCCGAAGTAGGCCGCGACGTCGCGCGAGCGGCGGAACCGCGTGGGATCGTCCATCGCCGTTCATGAACGAAAGCGCCGTCACCGGACCGACGCCGGGGATGAACGCAGCGCTCGAACCGTCGTGACGCACTCTTCCATCGGACGGACGGAGCATCGAAATCGAGCGCGGTCCGGCTGTCTCATTGTCGGCGCGGCGGCAGGCAGGATAACGTGGTTCAGTCGTTCCTGGTTTGCATCGGTGCTCATCCGCCGGAGCGGATCTCCTTGCTCAGATGGGGTCCGTCAGCGCGCCGGCGCCATGCGTTTTATCTGCCGCCGCACCGCTCATCGATGCGCTCCCAGCAGCTTGCGGTCCTTGACATGGGCGCGCCGCGTGGCATCGGCCTCGCTCGCGGCCGCATCGCCGACGTAAACGTCCATCGCTCCACATGGCGTGTATGATCACCGCCAGCTTGCGCGCCACCGCAACGCAGGCCTTGCGGTGGCAGGAGCGTTTGGCGATGTCCCGGCCCCAGCTCTTGACCTTGTCCCTGCCCTTGAAGCGCGTCATCAGTCCTGACGCCGCCTCGTAGAGCGCGCGCCGCACGTCCGCGTCGCCGGCCTTGGAGATCCGTCCCTGAATGTCGATCGTTGAACCGGACTGCCAGCGCCGCGACGTCAGCCCGAAGTAAGCGGCGACGTCGCGCGAGCGGTGAAAGCGCGTGGGATCGTCGATCGCCGTCATGAAGGAGAGCGCCGTCACCCGACCACGTCGGGAATAGCCATGAAGCGCCGGCACGGCTCGCTGTGCGCGACGATCCTCACGACGAGATCATGCAGCCGGCAGTACTGTCGCCACAGCGCCGCGCGCGCCGTCAGCATGGCGTCCATCAGCTCGGCCGACAACGGATTGTCCGCCACCGCCTGGCGTACCGCGCGTTCGAAGGCGCCACGTCCGACCTTGCCTAAGGCGGATGCCGAACGACTTCAGCGAGTGGCGGATGGCGTTCTCCAGGTCGAGGAACTTCGGCCTTCAGATTGCGCCGGTGCGTCAGCAAAAGGCGCGTCCGGTAGCTCAATGGCTCGACGGACACGAACTCCGACGCCATGCTCGAACATCAAGTCGGCAAGTTGGCGCCCATCGAGCAGAATGACGCGTTGAGACAGGTGCTTCACGAATTCGTGGGCATGTGGGCTGAATGTCGAGGTGGTCACGAAAACACCCTTCGTCGCTCCTAGCCCTACCAGACTGCCGACGAATCCTTGAACATCAGGTCGCCCAATAGCGTTTGCGACAGCATAACGCTTCGCTTGAACATACACCGATCGAGACCGAGCCGATCCTCGTTGATTACGCCATCAACCCCGCCGTCGCCCGAGCGCCCAAGCTGGGCGGCTGCGTTCTTATGCGATCCGCCATAACCCATGGCGACAAGTAGATCGACAATGAGCCGCTCAAAGAAGGCCGGGCTGTTTTGGCCTATCCTGTCCAAAATGTCTGCCCGCAAAGCGGTTAGTACCGCCTGATAGGCACTTTCGATCTGCTCTTCCGGCGTCGCCTCCGTCGCGACGTCGGATGGCGTCTCCCCTGCACTATCATCGGAGCCGTTGCCCTTGTAAAACTTCCTAAACTCTGGGTGTTTCAATAGCAGCTTCACGTCGATGCGGTCAGGGCCGCTGGTGAGCAATGACAAACCTGCTTCGGTGGCAACGAACCGCCCTCGTGCGGGAGAGGCGAGCAGTCCCGCTTTGCTCATGTAGAATTTCGCCCAGTGGATACGGTTGTGTAGCACGTGCTGCTTGCCGCTCGGCAACAGCTGCTCACGCTCTTCAGCGGTGACACCAAACCGTGCAGCAATCTCGGCCTCGGCTAGTGGGCGGAGGTTTCGTCCTTCGAAGAGACCTCAAGAACCGGGAGCATGAGCGATTGGTAGTCAGGGATCGGCATCGTGCTTTCAGCCTTCGAATACACGGAATGCAGTTGAGGCGGCGAGCGCTGACACGTGGGAATATCCCCGACTGTCGGGGGCATTACTGTCGATCGGCTTCGCTGAGCTTGACCTGCGGCAACTCATCGCCGCGACACCTTACTCGTGGAGGCAATCCCTTCGCCAGCGGGGGCCTCCGACGGAGTCGCCAAAGCGAAACGCGCAAACCTACCCAATCGCGTTCCAATTCTTGCTTACGAACAAGCCAGTCTGGAAGCACGCTGTCCATCGCTTTCCAGAATTGCTTGGAGTGGTTGTGATGCAGCAGGTGAACCTGTTCGTGTAGCACCACGTAGTCGATAACCTGTACCGGCAGCTGTAGAAGTCGCCAGTTAAAGTAGAGTGTCCTATGCTTGCCGCACGAACCCCAGCGGAATCCAAGGTCCCTCACAATCACCTTAGATGATTGTCTGCCCGCTTAGTCGTTCAAGCTCGGCCGATCGTGATCGGAGCCATGCAGCCCCTTCGTCCATGAACCATCGCTGAAAATGTAGAGCAGCCTTCGGAGATCGTGGACAAGCGCGTGCGCCGTTACGATTTGACGGTGAGTGGTTTGAGCTCAGGCGCAGTGCAACGAAAGTATCTTCTATCTCGGCCGAAGCTACCGACTTCGCAGCGTTGCGGCGCGTTGGACGATCTCGTCGAGCACATATCCGTCCTGATCAACCGCTCTCCACACCCAGGATTTCTGACCGTTGATGCGCACCACGACTTCATCGAGGTGCCAGACATCGTTTTCGTTTGCGCCTTCGGCGTATGCGGCGGGCATAATCAGGCAGTGCATCGGCACCATCGGAGGATGGTCTCGTGGGGAACGACAATCCCGCGATCGAGCAGCATTTCCCTGACATCGCGCAGACTCAGATTGGAGCGGAAGTAGCCAGATAGCACGGGCCACAATTTCGATCAGGTAGTTCGATCACACGTCATTTCGTCAGTATCGATTGTCGCGCATCTCGGAACCAGATCCGCCCTGCGTGTGAACGATCTTGAAACGAGATGATGTGGGACGACAATCGGTATTTGACCACTACCATTTAAATAGAGATTCTTTGGCCGCTCGCTTCCGCTGAGCTTGATAAAGCGCTGACATTAGCACGAAACAATGAATGGGAGGAGGAACATTTCATGTCGCAAGAACTCGAATATCTTAGCCGTTACGTCGCTGCGGGCCGCCTGAGCCGACGTGAATTTCTCGGCCGTGCGACGGCGCTCGGCGTTTCAGCGACGTTCGCCAATTCGATCCTCGCCAGCGCTGCGCGCGCGCAGGGGCCTGTCCGCGGCGGTATCACCAGGGGCGGCCTTAGTGGTGCTGGGGCAACCGACAGTCTCGATCCGGCGACGTCCTCGAAGATTATATCAAGATCGTGGATATGATCAGGCGCTTAGCGTTATTGCGAGGAACGTTAGTGAAGGAACTTCAAGCGCGTCGTAACGACACTAGCTCCTGCGAAACGTGATCATCACCTAAGTGGAAGAACCGGAGCTGTGGCCGAACAGCGACAATCACCGCAATAGGTCGGAGAACAACCCGCTGCGCGGGATGGACGCGCGTGGTAAGGTAGAGGTCACGATCCGGTTGCCGCGCCCGCATTGAGCGTCGTTCGGCGGGGCAGAGCATCACAGGCTTCGTCAACAAGAAGCCTGACCACCCCCACCCTGTTCTCGATGCACCGATCAGCCCGCCGCGCCAATGGTTGATTGACGACATGACCATGCGCCGGTTCAGCCAGGAGGCGCAGCGCAACTACGTCCGCGATGTCGGGCGGTTCGCAAGCTTCCTTGGCCGATCGCCTTGCGAGACGCTGTGTTAGAGCAGCCAATTGTTATGCGAGTGCATCTTGCTTAAGCAAATTGCACTTTTGCCAAACGTCTTTATAGACAAAATGGGCTCTGGCGTAGAGGATTAGAATAGCCAATGGGAGGGGAACGAAATGCACAATGGTCGTAAAGAGAGCGAGCTGCTCGCCCATGCAAGACTGGTCCACGGCAGCGTAGAACGACCAATACAGGGCCGCTAGCCCGAACAAGGATGTGACGGCCGCGCAGCATGTTACCCAAGTGGCCAAACTATCGTCATTGATGACGATCTCTCGCTTTGCCGATTCCAAACGTGCCCGAAGGCTGCCGGCTGATGAGGGGTTTCTCACCTTTCTTGTTCCGATTAACGTTTCGATTGCCGCGATCTGGCGTGCAAGCGGTCCTCGAGGAACGATTGCCAGCTCTCTAAAAATCGACAGCGCCAAATTCAATCCGAACGCTAGTTGAAGCAGTCCGGAAAACTCATTCAGACGAAAACACTCTGTTGCGAGCGACTGAGATGCCATTGAAACTTACCCCCCGACCTTCGGCAGTGGAAAGCATCCGCCGCGCGCGACGATTGTCAATTGAAGCGGTCGCGATTGAGGCGAATATCCGACCAGATTTCTTGACTGAAATGGAAACAACCCCAACCGACGTCAGCAAGCGAGTGGCGTTTTCACTTGCCTCCGCTCTGGCTGTACCGGTCCAGTTCCTGTTCGCCAAAGACGTAGAAATCGACGCCAATATGCCTGATTTTCGCGCCGCCAATAATAGGCCAGCGGTTCTTACATCGGCAGGACTAACGCGAATCGCGCGTGCTCGTTCTATCGCCGCCTACCTGGCGGACCGAGCGTTCGAAGACTGCGCCAGGTTCGCCAATACAAATAGCGTGACCATCCATCAGCAGTCGACCGCGCGAAAGCTATTGAAATCGCTCTATGTCCCCGTCCAGCGCGTCGATGGATCGGTGGATCCTACCCTAACGTTCAGGGAGACGCGTGTATCGCTAGAGCGGAAAGGCATCATCGTGCTCTGCGATAGGGTAGCGGACCCGTTCCGTGGGTTTTGTTACTCTCCTACCGGTGACTTTCCCATCATCTTCGTGAATACAACCGGGCAGCGGCCCGCTACCAAGCTGTTCACACTGATGCATGAAGTGGTGCATGTGCTCCTTGGCAAAACGGGAGTTTCAGACCCCGCCATTCTCAACAACCAGGTTGAAAGATTCTGCAACTCGGTGACTGCCTCGGTCATGATGCCTGCGGAGGAATTTTCCCAAGCCTATAAAAGCGTCGCGGGAAGGGGTGCTAGGGCCGTCGTTGATCTCCTTTCCAGACGATTTGGCGCCAGTAAGCAGGCGAGCGCCTTACGCGTCTCTGATTTGGGCTTGAGCAAAGGCTTTTACGCTGCGTGGTCTGCGACCCTGCCGTCTGAAGTCCCCATGATCGAAGAAGAAGACGAAGGTGAGGAAAACAGCGGGGGCGGTGGAATTAGCTCGCAGATTGCCAGGTTCGGATATCTTCTGCCTAACATGCTCACCGCCGCGGTCGACAGGAAGGCAATCTCTCAGTTCGATGCGTACCGGCTCACCAATCTGAAGCCAAGTACGATAAAGCAGATCGCCGCCATCGGTGTTAACCGGCTGGGGCCATAACAGCATGGCCTATAGCGGCATCAACTTTGTGCTTGATCTAGAGGCATGCCTCTATTTTAGCGAAGCTGGCGGAAACCTGAAAGCCGCTCTGTTCCAACGAGCGAAAGTCGAACGCATTGCGGTACCCAAAGAGGTTTTCGACCAGGTTCGTATCTTCGACAAGAGCTTGGCCGATGAGATATCGGAGTCGGACATCGAAATTGTCGAACTCGATTCCGACGTATACGTGGCCGCTTGCGCACTCAACGAAATCTTTATGACCTCAGGGCATCGGTTAAACGCGGCCGCAAACGAAAAGGTCCCCTTCATAGCTCTCGTCCATTGTGCGCAAAATGGCGCTAAGCCGCCATGCCATTTGGTATCCGGCGACAACGGACTCCACTCCTCGTCGATGAGAAGCCTCTGTGCCGCCCTGAAAGTCCCTTTCATGGAAGTCACCAGCTTCTAGCAGCATTTTGGCGCTGTGCGGGAACTTGGTGTGGGACCAAGTGGCAGCTTTGCTCGAAAACCCATCTAAGCGACTGTGCCCTTCCCGAGAGATGGGTGCACTTCACCATGTCTCCGGTATAAACCGTAACCTATGTGTCCAGAATGGACCCCTGATTTCTTTGGCGCACCCTATCTCTTAGAAACTTTTAGGCAACTTGAAATGCCGAGCGACGCTCGAATCCGAAACTGCGCTCCGACTTCCGCCCTCGTGCTTACGTGGTTGCTTACGCGAGAGATCGGTGCTGGTTGGAGAGAACGTCATGACTAAGATCACCAAAAGGGTTGTCGACGCCGCCCAGGTCCGCGAAAAGGACTACGTCATCTGGGATGAGGAGCTGCTCGGTTTCGGCCTTCGTGTGTTCGCATCCGGCAAACGCAGCTATGTCATCAATACAGGGCAGCCGGCCGCTCGCCTCGCTACACCATCGGCCTCCACGGGATTGGACGCCCGAGACGGCACGACCGGAAGCGAATGTCCAGTTCGGCCGTGTCGCTCAAGGCGACAATCCTGCCGACGAGCGTGAACTCGACTACAAAGCAATCACCATCAAAGAGCTGTGTGCGCGATATATCGCCGATCTGAACGCGGGGCTTAACCTGCAAGCGGTATGAAGCCCCGCTGCCGATTTAGTATTTCTCGAAGGTCGGATTGTAGTCTTTACAGGCCATTTCGCTCAGAATCGAATTCGAGTCGCGCAAGGCACGTAGCAAAGACGGTTTAGTAAGGCCGGCCAACGTCACTTTCTCTGCCGAAACGCCAACAATGACGCGCAGAAGAACGGCGAAGACGTGACGAACGAGATCAAGAGAGTGATCGTCCGGCCCAATAGTCGCTGACTGGTCTCTTTCGCTTCTCGCCATGCCAGCGAGGATTGTTCATGAATGTCAGCGTGTCTCCCAAATTGGTGGGCACGCCATGAGCGATGTCATTCCTGATCGCAAACGCGAGACGGGCTGCATTGCACCATGTCTCAAGCAGGGGTGCGCTCCTCTCCTGCTGGCAGGGTTGAGGCGAATGTTTCAAGCATCCGATCAAATCAGAGATCATCTTCGCGTCGGTCTCGGGTCGAATGCCCGTTGGATTGGCGCCCTCGAGCTTCCACAGTGCCCGCTCCAGGTGATGTTCGATGGCGGCGGCGAAGATGATGATCGCCGCGATACGCTGGCTGACCATGGGCGTCAGCCCAAGCCGCTCTTCGAGGGTGTCGGCCCTTCCATACGTCATTACAGGGGTAGTTTCATCTCGCTCACTCCTGACCGTATCCCCACAGCCGTTTCTGCCGCGCGATCTTGAGCCCGACCGTATTGATGGAACCCCCGGCCGCAGGGCAGATCCCCTGCGATAGTCACGGAGCGAGGAAAAATCCATCCAAATCGAATTATCCTCGTTGATGGACTTCGTGACGTGAATTTCCGACGCTAAAAAGGTCGAAATGCCAATTCTTCTCAGTAGGATCAGGCTGTCGAATTACTTATCCTAAGGCATCATCGTCATCTTCGGAAAGGACGCCCCGATGACTGACGAGCGTTCCCGCGGCCGCCCTCGCGGCACAGGCAAGAACGATACAGTCTTCCTGACCATGGTTGCAGATCTCATGGTGAAGACGCCTGGCCTGAAGTATACCACAGCCATGACGCGCATCGTTCGGCAGCGCACGGACTGGGATGCGGCGAGTCCAGAGGCGGCGGTCCGTCGCTGGCAAGTGAAATGGAAGGTGCAAGGTGAGGCACTTCTCGCCGCTGCGCATGAGCGCGCCATGCCGAAGCCTGTAGCTCGGATAGGCCGTCATTCGCGCTTGCCAGACATGAGCGAGGCGCAGGCGATCGTCACGCTGATCCTAGATGCCGTGCGGAACCACGACCCCGTTCATTACCGCTCGCTTGAAACCACACGCTAACTCCCTGCGCTGAGTGTAGGTGATTATGGAATTCGCGGAGCGGCAATAGTCATCGTAGGATTACAACGTTGGCAACACTTTGCGACCTGGCAACACGGCTACCTCTTGTGATCGGGGGACTGCTCGACCGCGAGACCAACCTCAAGCGCGGTAGGTTCCGGGAAGAAACCATGACCGACATCCTCACGGGCGCGCTGGCCGCGTTCGCCGGTCCAGAGCTCGTCATCTCCTACCCGATCGAAAAGGACACCGGGGGTGATCTTGATCTGCGGTTCTGGAACGTGTCTGAGGGTCGCGACCTTTGGGTGCGGATCCAAGCCAAGCGCCTAAACGCCGCCGTGGTCCAAAACAAGAACCGCTCCTACAGCGAGCTGCTGCATAGGCCCTCGCCCAAGCATGACTATCAATTCCGCACCCTGCGGGACACGCCCCCGCCGTGGGTCCCACTTTACCTCTTCTACAATCATGCGAGTGTGACGATGGACCCTAACTTCAGGGGGGCTGGTCCCCTCTGTCAGCGGGGCGAACCTAGCCTTTGCGAGCGACATCGCCGCCGAACTGGAGGCGAAGCTCGCTGGTGCCAGTGGGACGCCGAAAACGGGAGCGCTTAACAAGCGTCTGTCCATCTGCGGCCTCATTTCTTTTGCCTCGAGGCACTACTTTGTCCTCGGAGCACGGTTCGGAGCGAGACGGTTCCGACACCTGATACGGTCTCTGCCTTCCTGAGAGAGCGATATGTTCGTAGCGCCCCTGCCAGGCCTCGCGAAAGGTACGGGGACGAAACCTTCCGCCGGCTATCTGAACCTCATGAGCTCATGACAGCTGATGGGATTGGTCGGACCTTGCAGGACGGTCCGGCGGTACGTATCGACCGGCAGCTCGATTACCCGTTAGTTACGTTCATCTCCGGTCGCACCGGAGACTCCCGTACGCCTGTCATCAGCGACGTGCCCTCACAGCGAGGCTGAGCTGGGGCTCGCCATTAATAGGGATTGGCTGGCTAAATTGGGGGGCGGACTAAAGACATTTGAGCCCAGCGGCCCATTTCAGGCAAAGCTTGCGTAGTAACTTTGCGCCTCATTTTGGCTCTGGTCGACTTCCAAGCACTTGACAAACTACTGGTCAATTCGTCGATCCAGCGGAGCGGAGGTCGGAAGAGAACCGCGTCGCGTGGAGCCGGTCCATCTCTGTGTCGAACCGGTGCCACAGAAGAACGCCCTCCTCACCGAGCATTTCGCTGTCGCGTTGGAAGCGGTTCTCCTCGTGCACGGCGTCCAGCGGATCGCGCCAAGGGAAGATTGCCGTGGCTTCGAGCTTGGCCAGTGTCGTTTCCAGACGCGATCGGATCGCTACCCGCTCTGATTGCGATAGCGTGTTGCGTTCGGCGTCGTCTTGCGCGAACAAGTCTGCTTGAGCGAATCTCATGGTGGCAACTTATGCTCTCGCGCATGCGGCGGCAACGGTACAGCCTCAAGCGGGAGGGGAAAGTGGCAAACAGTTGGCGCGGAGATCGTCTGCCCGACATCGTCCGATCGATGGCTTCCCGGCCACGACACGAGGCGTTGCGGGGCCTGATCACGGAACTGCTGCGAGAAGGCTTCGGCGCCGCGTTCAGCGAGTTAGAGCACGAGCGCTACCTTGTCGACAACAGTGGGCGGATCGACGTGGCGTGGGGCGCCACCGTGATCGAGCTGAAGAGCGATCTACGGCGCGAAGAGCGTGATGTCGTCGCCCGTATGCCCGACTATCTGGCCGATGCAAGCCGCGGCAGCGCACCTGGCCGTACCACCGTCGGTCTTGCCACCGACGGCGCGACGCTGCTCGCTTACACGCTGGATCTCGGCAGGCTCACGAGCATCGGCCGCTATGACGTCGACGTCGACCACCCCGAACGGTTGCTGACCTGGCTCGAGCCGCTGCTCTCGCCCGTTCCCGAGGTGATGCCGACACCGATCGCTGTCGCGCTCGCGTTCGGTCGATACAGCCTTGCCTTCGGCCGCGCGCACGCGCAACTGCAGCGCCTGTGGTCCGAGGTCGGCGACCATCCCGAAGTGCGGTTGAAGCGGAACCTGTGGGATGGGTTGCTGCGCCAGGTATACGGCGATGACGTGGGCAGTGATGCGCTGTTCCTCCAACACACCTACCTGACTATCCTCGTGAAGGCGATCGCGGCGCGCGTCCTCGATCTGGAAATTGGCGATCCGGCGGAGATGCTGTCGGGCCGGTTGCTGGCGAATGAGGGTATTGTCGGCGCCGTCGAGGCTGACTTCTTCGACTGGCCCCTACTCGCAACGGGCGGCGATGACCTGGTGCGTTCGCTTGCCGCCGAAACGATTCGTTTTCGCCTGCGCGATGTCAAGGTCGACGTGCTCAAGAGTCTCTACGAGAGCCTGATCGACCCCGACGAGCGCCACGACCTCGGTGAATACTACACCCCCGACTGGTTGGCCGCGCGGGTGGTCACGGCGGCTATTCCTCGCCCGCTGGAACAGCGGGTGCTCGATCCGTCCTGTGGCTCTGGGACCTTTCTGTTCCATGCGCTTCGCCGCCTGATCGAAGCCGGTCGGCAGGCTGGGGTGCCACCAGCCGAGATCGTCGAGACTTGTGCCGATCGCGTGTTCGGGATCGACGTGCACCCTGTCGCGGTCGCGCTCGCGCGCGTCACGTGGCTGCTGGCACTCGGCGATTTGGTACAGGATCGGCCGCCCACGCTCAGCGTGCCGGTTTATATGGGCGACTCGATGCAGTGGAACCTGCGACCGCTGGGCGCATCGGCCGAAGTGCTGGTCGACGTGCCGCCCAACGATCCGCCCCTGCGCATCCCCGCCGGCTTGGCGAGCGACCAACATCTGTTCGAGCGTGCGCTCGACGAGCTCAACCGCGGGCTCGACACGCTCGCCGAGCCGGAGGCCATTCGCCATGCCATCGCTCTCGCCGGCGCGACCACCGAGGACGCGGCCATGCTCGGCCAAACGTTCGCGCAGCTCAAGGAACTCTATCTTGACGGCCGCAACCACATCTGGACTTTCATTCTGCGCAACTTGCTGCGCCCAGTGTGGCTGTCGCATCCCGATCACCGGGCTGACGTCCTGATCGGCAATCCGCCCTGGATCGTTTATCGCCACCTGAGCGCGGACATGAAGGACCGGCTGCGCGAGGCGCTGCGGAGCTACAATCTCTGGGTCGGTGGCAGTCTGGCCACACAACAGGACATGTGTGCGCTGTTTTGGGCGCGCGGCGCGGAACGCTACCTGCGCGACGGCGGCGTGCTGGCGCTCGTTCTGCCCTATGCCGCGCTCAACGCTCCCGTGTTCGCCGGAATGCGCGACGGGGGCATGGAGCGCGTGCGGGTAGCGATCATCGGCGGTTGGGGTCTGGAGCGGGTGTGGCCGATCTTCGGTGCGCAATCCGGCAGCAGCACGACGAGCACCTGTGTGCTGTTCGGTGAGCGTGACCGTGCCGGGCCGCCGCCGGCGGAATTCGATCGCTGGGTAGGTGTGCTTCCACGGCGTGATGCCAGCGAGGCCGAGGCGGCCGAGGTGCTCGCGCATATGCGCGCGGCTTGGCCAAGGCCGAGAACGCTACTTGCTGCATCTCCATATCGGACACGCTTCCGTAATGGTGCAAGCCTCTTTCCAAGGCGCTTTGTTCTCGTGGAGTATGCCGCAGCCGGACGCCTGCAAAGCCGCCGCGATGCGCCGCGCCTGCGCGGCCGTGTTGGTAGTCTCGACAAGCGGCCGTGGACCGGCGTCGAGCCTCCCGAGGGCCCGGTCGAACGCATATTCGTGCGTCGAATTGCGCTGGGAGAGTCCGTCGCACCTTATCGGGTCCTCGACCTCGTGACGGGCGTGGTTCCGATGGAGAGCGGTGCAATCCTCACGGCGGCAAGCGCTGACGCACGAGGCCATCGTGGCCTTGCGGCGTGGTTGCGCGATGCCGAAACGAAGTGGAACGAGCATAGCAACAAGGGGGTAGACGGCGCGCCTCGTATGACGCTGACGCGGTCGCTAAACCACCTTCAAAAACTGGTGGCGCAGGCGGCGAGATCGCCGATTCGAGTTCTCTACACCAAAGCTGGAACGCGATTGAGCGCGTGCTGGCTAGAGGACGACGATGTGATTATCGACCACAAGGCCTATTGGTCGGCCGCCAACTCACTCGAAGAAGCCGCGTACGTTGCTGCCGTCCTGAACACGAGTATTGTGCTTGATCGCGTAAAGGACCTTCAGCCAGTCGGACAGCGAGATCCGCGTGACTTCGACAATCTCGTCTGGACGCTGCCTATCCCTGAATTCGACGCTTCCGAGGCACTGCACGTGGACCTTGCCGCGGCGGCGCTGCACGCTGCCGGAATCGCCGCCCGCATCGAACTACCCGACAGCGCGCACTTCACCGCCAAGCGGCGGGCGATCCGGCAAACACTAGTCGACGACGGCGTAGCGGAAACGATCGAACGCCTTGTCGACGCGCTACTTCCACCTTGACACCCGCACTAGAGAAGGTCCGCTATCGGAACCAATCCGCCCGTCCCCTGCCGTCCGCTCCCGGGCCTTATGCTGCCCCTTAGCCTGACGAATTGCAGAGTGCCGTTAAACCAAGTCATATAATTCGTGTCCACTTGCTATGCATTCGAATGTTAATATATTGTGCGTATGAGAGGTCGTAATTTGTCATAACCTACGCACAGCTCGCACACTCCAAGGCGGTCTCAGGCTTTGTCGATAGCCTTCAGGAGCCGCGCACGCCTTATATCTCGCCGAAGCGCCTGTCGCAGGCGCTGGGCGTGAAGGTGGCCAATCTGGCACAGTTGACCGGGGTTCATCGCAACACGCTCCGCAATCCCTCATCGGAACGCCTGCAGGGCCGGATGCGCGAGATGGTACAAGTGATCTCGGCCGCGACGGAGCTCACCGGCGACGTCGACAAGGCGATCTACTGGTATCGCAACGAACCGATCGCCGACTATGGCCACCACACGGCTGCCGATAGGGTGCTACAGGGCTGAGCATGCTCGTCGCGTTGGTTGAGGACGAGGGGCACGACCTCATTCCCCCGCTTGCCCGATCGGCCCTACAGCAATTGCGTGAGGTGCACGAGAAGGTCGGTGAGCTGGACCGACAGATTCACATCTGGCATCGTTCGCACGAGTTGATCCGTCGCCTCGAAACGATCCCCGGCATCGGTCCGATCACCGCCAGCGCAATCGTTGCGACCGTGACAGATGCTTCCCTGTTCAAATCCGGCCGGCAACTCGCGGCTTGGCTTGGCCTGGTGCCGCGACAGAACTCATCCGGAGGAAAGGATCGGCTCGGGCGGATCAGCAAGCAAGGCGATCCCTACATCCGTCGCCTTCTTGTTGTGGGAGCCCATGCCGTGCTTCGCTTCTGTCGTAAGGGCAAAGCGGCACCCACTCGCTGGGCTGCCGAGCTTCTGGCGAAAAAGCCGTACAACGTCGTTGCGGTGGCCTTGGCAAACAAGATGGCCCGGATCGTCTGGGCGCTGATGACTACGGGCAAGCGCTTCGCGGATTCACCGGCGTAGTGACGTAGTCGCAGAGGATGCACAGAGGTTGGTGAGGTGCTGATGGTGTGATGACCGACGGTCGAACCGGGATCGGAAAAACCCGCTCAGTGGGTGCCGCTCAAAAAGCGCGTTGACCTGTCTGGGATCCGATCCGCGGACTTCAAGGCCAGCGGCATGAACAGGCCGCACTCAAAGGCCGAATACATGCCTGCACCCGACCAACCTGTCATCAATGTCAGAAAGCCCTTGCCACGCGGAGGCTGTCCATACATGCACTGTCTTCTCGGATCCGAGACCGGAAAGGCCGCGCTCGGCGATCTCGATCTTGGCGCCGACTGCGTGCGGCACGCACGAATGTTTTTCGACCGTCCCGACTATGACCTCGCCTCAGCAGTCCCGGGCAGCTTCGCGATCGCGCCCGCTCCAAAGATGGTGGACGCGCTCACGCGCGACTATGCCAATACGGCGGCCATGATCTTCGGCACTCCGCCGAGTTTCGATGACATTCTGGAATCAGCACGGCAGATTGAGCAGGACATCAACACCCATTCCTAGTCGCCTGGCCACGTCGCCGGGGCATCATCAAGGCGGTGTCGAGCAAATGGTCTGCTACTTCAAACCCGAGGGCATCGAAAAACATCACGCTGGCCGAGAGGACATGCATTGGCAGTTCGCTGAACTGCGGGATCGCTTTCTTGGTCGTAAGTATCAAACCGAGCGTGGCCACGAGTTCGAAATCACCGAGAGGGACACGGTCTTCGACGCGACGCTGACTATCCAGGCAGCATTGGCAGCCGCACAGCAGGCTGCGGAGGACGAGGATTTATTAGGCGAAGGCACCGCCGACGTGCCCCCTGTAGAGTCGCCTGACTGGCTTCTAACCAGAGAAGAAGTAGCCATTCTCCAAGAGGCCGGCGTCGAACTGGAAGATGAGTACGCGCGCAACCTCGAGCGCTTAATGGAGGGTCCTGCACAGTCTCCGTTTCGTCTCCCAACGCACCAAAAAGGCAACTGCGCAGAGCAAGCCTTCTATCCATCAATCTCCCTTTTCAAAATCATCATATCTCTGACCAACACTGCGATATTTTTCGCGGCGGAAGGAGCCAGGCACAGTCATTTCATGCGCAACAGCATTTCTAAGTTTCTCAGCTCGCCGGAACACGTCGGCGGCCGATGTCGCGCTCCGGGGGAGCTCTATTCCTTTTCGAACAATATCAGATTTGTCGCAGAACTGAGTGAATAGGATCTCGTCCACAAATCCATCATCACTCTTCGCATCGGCGATCACTTGAGAAATCTTCTTTCTTCTTTCGGCGCTAAGCTTCTCCAGCCAGCGGCCCGGCGTTTCGAAGCGTCTCCCTATCGCATCCGCCATGGACATCTCGAATGCTGTCACGAGAGCAAAGAGCGCTGCTCGCACTGGCAATTTCTGCATGCTGAAATGCTGACGAGACCTTCGATCTGGCGTGAGGAAACAACTAGGGTCAGGACCCATTAAATTGTTGAGTTGAAGGAGCGATGATGATTCAAGGTGGCTGGAGGTGCCACCATGGGTGATTTGTTACTGCTGTCGCCGACGCAGATGCGGCGGATCGAGCCATTCTTTCCACGCTCGCACGGGGTACCTCGGGTCGATGACCGACGGGTGCTGAGCGGGATTCTGTTCGTGATCCGTAACGGGCTGCGCTGGCGGGATGTGCCGGCCGCCTATGGTCCGCACAAGACGATCTACAACCGGTTCATTCGCTGGAGCCGGCTGGGTGTGTTCAACCGCATTCTGGCCGAACTCTCGGCCCGGGGCGGCGGCACAGACAAGCTGATGATCGATGCCACCCATCTCAAGGCGCATCGCACGGCAGCCAGCCTGCTCAAAAAGGGGCTCTACCCCGATGTATCGGACGGACCAGAGGCGGTCTGACCACCAAGCTGCAGGTGGTTTGCGACGACCAGGGACGTCCGTTGCTGCTGCACCTGAGCGAAGGCCAGGCCAACGATCACAGAACCGCCGCTGCCGTGCTCGACGAACTGCCACCTGCCCGCCATCTGCTGGCCGATCGGGCCTACAGTTCCACTGGCTTCCGCGAGGCGCTCATCGGCAAGGGCATCACACCCTGCATCCCGCCTCATGCCAAGCACCGTGTCCAGCACAGCTATGATCCGCTGCTCTACAGGCAGCGCCACAGGATCGAGAACATGTTCGCCCGCCTCAAGGACTGGCGACGCATCCACACTCGATACGACCGATGCGCGCACACATTCTTGTCAGCAATCGCCTTCGCTGCAGCGTTCATCTTCTGGATCAATGAGATGCTGTAACGGGGCCTGCGTCGTGCGCTGCCCGTTACCGATTGCATGCTGACCGGTTGCCGCCGACGCTCCCGTATCTGATTCTGACAGGAGGATTACGGGATGAAACTGTTCATTGGGTTGGATGTCTCACTCGCCAAGACTGCGGTCTGCATTGTCAGCGAGCACGGCAAGATCGTGAAGGAGGCTGAGGTCGGCAGCGATCCCGCGGCGCTGACGCAATTCGCGCTGGAGCAACAGGGCGAAATTGCGATGATCGGGATGGAAGCCGGGCCGTTGTCGCAATGGCTACACCGGGGGCTGACCGAAGCCGGCCTGGAAGTGGTTCTGATGGATACCCGGCAAGTGAAGGGTGCTCTGAAAGCCATGCCGATCAAGACAGACCGGCGCGATGCTGAAGGTATTGCCCGGCTGCTACATTTGGGCTGGTTCCGGCCAGTCCATTGCAAGTCGGTGTCTGCCCAGGAGATCCGCGCACTCCTCGGGGCGCGCAAATCCATCCAGCAGGGCGTGATCGCTCTGGAAATGTCCTTGCGCGGGTTATTGCGGAACTTCGGCTTGAAAGTCGGCGCAATCTCCAAAGGACGGTTTGATGCTCGCATTCAGGAACTGGTTGCCAGCAACACTACGCTGGTGGCGGCAACCGAGCCGATGCTTCGCGCCCGTGCCACCCTCCGCCATGAACTGGCGCGACTGGAGCGGCATGTGCGCAGCCTAGCACAGGACGACCCGACCTGCCGCTTGCTGATGACCATGCCGGCCGTTGGCGCGGTGGTCGCATTGACCTTCAAGTCGGCCGTGGATGATCCGGCTCGGTTCTCGTCGTCGAAGAAAGTCGGCCCGTGGGTCGGCCTCCCCCCTTCACGGCAGCAGTCCGGCGAGCGCGACGTGACAGGCGGTATCACCAAAGCCGGTGACGCCCATTTACGCCGCGCCTTATGCCAGGCCGCAACCGTCATGATGAACCGGGGCCGTGGGTCGTGGTTGCGGACATGGGCCTCGCGGGTCGCGAAACGGCGCGGCACCAAGCGGGCCATGGTGGCCTTGGCGCGTCGGATCGGTGTGATCCTGCATCGGATGTGGCTGGACGGAAGAAACTTCCGCTGGGAAGGAGCGCCAGAGCCGATCCATGCATGAGCTAATCTCCGTGTTGATGTCTGCCTGAGCGCAGACCTGCGAGGTCCCCGACCCGGGACGTGGTCCCGATGACGCCGCGGTCTGGACTGATGCCGCCCCGCCGGGCGAGCACGCCAATGAGATGGGCGCATCGGAACCATATTGGACAAGCATCATGTTGGCGGCCGCCGCGCCGACCACGGACCGAAGCATGAACCCGGGCAGAACCTCATACGGCAGGAAAGCAGGCGATATAGCACAACCAAAATGCAATCACGCTCTCCGCACACCCGGATGGGCGATCCCTTCTTGCATCAAATTTGCCTTGACGAGGACGGCCCCGTTACCGAAGTCCTGACCCTAGCCGACACGGCCTTTGGTCGGCGTCTCGGATGAAGTCTAGAAATGCTTGCGTCGGCTCCAACCAACGTCTCTTCTGGAGCGGAAACACGCTCAGAGATTTTTCCACTCGGCGGTGTCGCGTCGAAGAAGCGTTCTGCAAAGAATAGTCCCCCGAAACCACCGTCATGAACCACAGGGACATAGCTGTGACGATTGATATTTCGCGTAGTTAGATCGGAAACCGACTCGCAAGTCATAAGATGAGCTCTAGGTGTCATTATCATTCCAACCGTAAGGCCTGCCTGTACGTGCCAATTTCCGCACTTACGTCGGCGAGTTCTTGATAATCGTTTTTCCGCACGAAACTTAAGCTCCCATGGGAGAAGGCGAGGAAATCAATGCACGGGTAGCAACAACGAGCCTGTCTCTCGAGTAATTGTAGAAGCGAGAATCAATTCTGAGTTTCACGTTTGAAGGACGATTCCCAGTGCAGCGTCTGGACCCGGAGGCGTCTAGGAATCCAACAGCAGCATTCAACCAGAACCGAAATTCACCCACGTCGAAATGCGCAATGTTCGAGCGTATGGTCTCAGCGGCATGCTTTTCATGGACCCGCGCCAGCTTGCAGATTGTCATTGCCAGCATGATTGGCTGGTCGTTAGCCCGCTCCCACAGGAAGTCGTCGTCTAGAAATGATGCTTCGTCAGCATCCGAAAACTCGAATCCACGAATGTCCCGTACCTCGGCAAGATTTTCATAGGTATGACTGTGGAAATCACCGATGAGCGTCAAGTGTGGTGCCCATCGATCCATCAGTTCGCTCTTCAGGCGGACAGCCTGATCGTTGGGCTTCACGCTGTTCCGTGATCGCTTGGCTGAAATGCTGAGACTCATAAGATCGACATGGAAATGGGTCGTTCCTTTCGAGTCCTCGCGACTGAAGCCCCAAAGATACCCCAGCGTTTCCAGCTTTGTTCGGCGCGGACGACCATCTCCGAGAACATAGGCTTCCAGTGTGGCAAGCGTAATAGTGTGACGAGCTGCATCAGAAAGGGAAATGGTGAACTTCATCGTGCGTTACCTGAAGGTGCCTCCGATTCGTTTCCGATCAACGGCCAGCCACGATCCTCACTGGGGCTTCGCTGGTCCAAATCGCGATATATCCGACCTAGTCGGCCCGAATCCTGACCTTGATCAGGATCTCGCACGCGAAGTCCTGACCAAGAAGCAATCGCTGGTACGTCGGGGGCTTTATCGTTCCCGCCTACGACGGTGTTGCGCCTGTGATACCTGACGGCGAGGAAACCATCGAAGAAACCGCCGACGACCTTCTCGCCAGTGAGACGCTGGACTCCGCTGTCGAGGAGGAGGTCGATGAGAAGGATTCGACTGACCAACCACCGCGGGACAGGTTTCTTCCGTCGTCGATAGGGTTGACGGTGGTTCTTCCGGAAACGGTGAGTCAAGTCACGCTGCGCGCAACATGGGGGAACTATAAGACGGAGCCCCCATTGCCCGATGCGCTCCTCATTCCCGAAGTGTCGGGAAAGGGCAAGCCAAAGCCAGAAAAGCCCGAGAACCTCCGTTGGGTTCGGGTTTCCGGCGAAGCCGCGATCGTCCTCGACGTCACTCGGAACCAGTCCGGGATCCCGCTGCCGGAAAGCGCTGCGCCTCACAGGCCGGGCGGCGGCATCGAAGTCGCCGTTCACACCGTGTGCTCCGTTAAAAGACTCCGGAAGGGGCTGAAGAGCGTCTGCGCGTCATCACCGTCTTCTTGGTAAACCGTCGACGGAGCACAAAGGCTCCGTACAAGGACGTGGCCTACGCGTTCCAGACCCGGATCGAGCTCGAATGTGCGGATGGATTTTATCCGCGCAGCGACCTGTCCACCTACCAGTCCGATGATTTCGAACTTAGGCTGGGCGATCTCCATTATCGCGATGTCCGCGAATATGCCGTTGGTCGCAACACATCTGCCGGCTGGCAAGAACGGCGTGACGCGACGAACGATCCGCTCCCCGTGACGCGTGTTTGGACCGATTTCCTTCCGCAGCAGGAGGTGGAGCGTGTCGTCCCGGCAAGGAGCGATGGCGTCGAGTTCGGCATGGAGGCTCTCGCTCGGGCTGCCGTTTCCGGAGCCGAAGCGGTCAGTGCAGCCTTGGATTCACTGCCTGAACTTTACGCCGAGTGGCGGCGGGGTCAGGAAGGAATGATGACAGGGCTTGCGCCGAGACGGCTAAAGACGGGCCAGGCGCTTCTGGAAAAAGTTGACACCGCCGGCAGCAGGATTCGCGATGGGATAGATCTCCTTAAGCGTGATACGGTGGCGCGTGAAGCATTCGGCCTGATGAATACGGCGATGGCGATGGCCAACCGCCGGCGCGAGGCAGTGATCCAGAAGAAGCTGCCGGGCGATGTAGACCCGCCAACATGGCGGCCGTTCCAGCTAGCCTTCGTCCTCCTCAATCTCGTTGGCGTGACCGACCGAAACAGTGGTGAGCGTGAGATCGTCGACCTGCTTTTTTTCCGACCGGCGGCGGCAAGAGCGTATCTTGGACTTGCCGCCTATGCGATTGTGCTGAGGCGGCTCCGCGGATCTGGCGTGCTGGGTGCGGGCATCAGCGTCATCATGCGCTACACGTTACGCCTGCTCACGCCGCTGGTCTCGTCTGCGCGCTCGAATTCCTGCGGACCCATGATGACAATGGCCGGAAGACGCTTGGCGAATGGCCGATCGAGATTGGACTCTGGGTGGGCGGCGCAGCCTCACCGAACAATCCAGCCGCGAAATTCTTCCGACAAGGACGCCGCGACGACCTGGCTGAAGCGGTACCAGAGCAGACCTAAGACGAAATCCCCGGTGCCACTGAAGGCATGTCCGTGGTGTGGTGAGCCCTTCAAGCCAGAGAGCTTCCACTTCACGCCCAACAGGACGGCTCCGCAGAATCTAGTGCTCAAATGCGAGAACGCCGAATGCGACTTCACGCGGGATCGACACCTGCCGGTGCTCGTGGTGGACGAGCCAATTTACCGCCGTCTTCCCGCATTTCTCATCGCCACGGTGGACAAATTTGCCTCCCTTCCATGGATTGGCAAGAGCGGCGCATTCTTTGGACACGTAGACCGGTATGATCCGGACAAGGGGTTCTTCGGCGCGTATGGGCCAGGCGAAGGTCGCCCCTTCGGAAACGGGCATCGGCTCGATCCGCCGGATCTTGTCATCCAGGACGAACTGCACCTGATCTCTGGCCCGCTTGGAACGGTGGCCGCACTCTACGAAACAGCGATCGACCTGCTGTCGTCGCGGCCGGGTCTTCATGGACTCATTCGTCCAAAATCGTCGCTTCGACCGCGACCGTCCGAAGGGCGGAGAAACAGATCGCAGCCTTGTTCGATCGTTCGGAGACGGCCGTATTTCCGCCACCCGGCATCCACCGTACCGACAGCTTCTTCGCCAGGACTGTGCCATCGACACGAGAGCCAGCCCGCCTCTACATCGGTGTGGCGAGTCAGGATCGCGGGCCTAAACTCCTCTTTCTTCGGAGCATGCAGACCCTGCTGGCAGGCGCGCAGGCACTGACTTCCAGCCCGACGCAAGAAGGGGAAGATCCCGCCGATCCGTATCTGACAGTGCTCACGTATTTCAATGCGCTTCGCGAGCTTTGGGTGGCGCTCGTCGCATCTCCTCAGAACTCCGCTGCTTCCAGCTGGCGGCTGAAACCCACAGGCGCAGCCAGCTTGGTCGCTAACCGCATCGATCGCCTCATGGTGTCTGCCATGAATCCGTGTTCGTGAAGCGCTCCAGAGCGAAGATGTTGGGCGTCAACCAAGTTCACCAATGAGCTTCACTGCTCGAGTTCTGCACGGTGTCACCGACTGGCGCCGGAGGTTGATCCGGTGATTAGGAGGAGCACTCGTTGTCGGATTCTCGACGATGTCGGACATGTGACACAACGCTTCCAGAGCGATCGCATTGTTCCGAAACGATTTTCCCAGTTGGCACGACGGTTGCGATCCTATGCGCAAAAGCCCTGCGATGCCGCACCGACTGGAAGAACTCATCAATGATCACGCTTTTCGAACATGTGGGCGCCGCTACCAACACTGAGCGTTCCCGAGCCGACGGAAGCCTCTATCCCTTCTTTCTGAAGGCTGTCCGGACATGAACGCATTTGATGTCCGTCCAACGCTGGATGCTCCCGACGACGATCCCTATCTCTGGCTTGAAGATGTAGAGGGCGAGCGGGCACTTGCCTGGGCCGCCGGCCAGTCGGCAAAGACCCTGAAGCACTTCGGTGGAACGCAGTTCGAGCGCGACCGGGCGGCTCTGACAGCCATTTTCGACAATTGCGACAACCTTCCCCTGATCGCGCGCCGTGGTCAGTACCTCTACAATTATTGGCGAGATGCCGGAAATCCACGCGGACTGTGGCGCCGGACCACCCTTGCCGCCTACATGAAGGCGGATCCCCAATGGGAGCTACTGCTCGATCTAGATGCTCTCGCGGCTAGCGACGGAGAGGATTGGATCTGGGACGGCGCGTCCGTCGAGCCGGAGAGACGGGAAAGAGCCGTTCTGCGCCTGTCGCGCGGCGGCAGCGACGCGGTCGTGCATCGCGAATTCGACCTGATCTCTCTGAGCTTTGTCGCCGACGGTTTCAACCTCCCCGAGGCCAAAGGCTACGTTAGTTGGCTGGACCCTGACACGCTTCTGCTTTCCAGTGCGCTTGGTAATGGCATGGCCACCCGCTCCGGCTACGCGCGCACCGTGCGAGTGTGGAAGCGTGACGCGGATCCTCTCACCACGCCGGTAATCTTCGAGGCCGGGTTCCAGAGCCTCAAGGTGTCTGGTCATTCGGACCGCACCGGCCGCAGCGAGCGCCTTTGGTTCATCGAGCAGCCGGCCTTCTTCGAGAAGATCAGCTGGATCGGCGACAGGAGCGGGCCGAGGAGGCAGATCGATCTTCCTCGCGACGCGTCGCGGCAGGTCTTCGGCGACTGGCTGGCGGTAAGGCCGCAAAAGCCCTGGACGGTGGGAGGCACCACCCATCCCGCCGACGCGCTGATCGTCATCTCGCTTTCCTCTTTCCTCGCCGGCGGTCGCCGTTTTGAGACCCTGTTTCAACCAGGGGAAAGGCGCTCCCTGCAGTCATTCTTCTGGAATGACGGGAAGCTCATTATCTCTTACCTCGTCGATCTCGTACCGCGTTTCGAGATGTTCACTCCCGGCCACCAGGAATGGACGCGCCGAGTCCTGAACACCCTGCCCGCCGAAGGGACTGTCGACGTCTGGTCATTCGATGCGGCAGTTCACGAGACCAATGGAGAGGTCCTGGTCTGTGCTCAGGATCCGATCACGCCGCCGCAGCTCTTGCTGTTCGATCTCAATGCCGCGCCGTCTCTCAGCGCTTCAGCAATCCTGAAGCGTAGCCCGAAGAATTTCGATGCATCCGGACTGGTGGTCACGCGCCACGAGGCAATCTCTATCGATCATGAGCTGATCCCCTATACGCAGGTTGGTCCGGCGAACGGGAACGGAGATGCTCCGATTCACCTTTCCGCTTATGGCGGGTTCGGCGTATCACTCCTGCCCTACTACAACTCCCCGCTGGGCAAGCTGTGGCTCGAGCGCGGCGGCACGTGTGTGGAGGCGAACATCCGCGGCGGCGGCGAGTTCGGCACCCGCTGGCACGATGCCGGGCGCAGGGAGGGCAAGCGTCTCGCCCATGACGATTTCGCCGCCGTTGCCGCCGACCTCGTGCGAAGGGGCATCACCCTGCCGAGGCGGATTGCCGCCGAGGGCGGCTCAAACGGCGGCCTGCTGATCGCCAACATGCTGACCCGCTATCCTGAGCATTTCGGGGCTCTGTTCTGCACAATTCCGCTTATCGACATGCGTCGCTACACCAAGCTCTTAGCGGGCGCGAGCTGGATCGACGAATATGGCGATCCGGACAAGGCTCACGATTGGGCTTTCCTGAAGGAAATCTCCGCCTATCACGCCGCGGCGCCGGGACAGCCCTATCCGCCTATCCTGATCGCCACCACGAAACGCGACGACCGCGTCCATCCGGGCCATGCGCGCAAGATGGCCGCAAAACTGCAGGCTCTTGGCTATCCCGCTTACTTCTACGAGGCCAGCGCAGGCGGGCACGGCTACGGCAAGGACAATCGGGAGCAAGCCGCATTCATCAGTCTAGGCACCAATTTTCTGCGCAGCGCAATCGGCTTCAACGATCACCTTCCTGAGATGGCCGTACGCGTTGCAACGCAAGAGGAGCATTTGAGCTCCATCAACGATTCATTCGAGCAGGAGACGAAATAGTGCAGTGCATCCTTTCTGAACATCAAGGAGTGAATATCATGGCGAGAACGCGAATGGGCGTAGCGCGGGCAATAGCAGCGGCGGTGGCCCTAATCATGGTGGGACAGCAGGCCGTCGCCGCGGAGCCTGGGCAAGCAGAGACCGTCCTGGCGGAGACGGGAGCCTCGGTCACCGAAGCGCCAAGCCTTTGGCAGGTCCGCCTGCGGGCGTTGGGCGTCGTTACGAAAGATCTGGGCTACGTTGATACGCTTCCCGGCTCCGGTCTTTCCTATTCGGACACGGTGACGCCGGAACTCGATATCTCGTATTTCTTTAACGACAACATCGCCGCCGAACTCATACTCGGTACCACCTATGCCAACATCGCGGGCCAAGGGACGATCGGTGGGTTGGGCAACATCGGCAAAGCTTGGCTGCTGCCGCCGACGCTCACGTTGCAGTACCATTTTACCGATCTCGGCGCGTTCAAGCCTTATGTCGGCGCCGGCGTGAACTACACGATCTTCTATAACCAGGACACCGGCAGCGCTGACGCTCTCAAGGTGAAGAACACGTTCGGCACGGCGCTGCAGGTCGGATTCGACTACATGGTGGACCAGCACTGGGGCCTCAACTTCGACGTGAAGAAGCTTTTCCTGAGGCCGGACTTCGACGTCACGGTGGCCGGCGCGAAGCTGACGGGGAAGGCGGAGCTCGATCCCTGGCTGATAGGCGCAGGTGTCACCTACCGCTTTTGAATATCAAGTGAAGTCCGCTTCCCGACTGCCGGTTTAAGATGAAGGGCGCCTCGCGCGCCCTTTTTTACGGTCGACACTGCAGGGCGAGACCTCATGAAGCCATTGTCGAGAGGCGGGGCTCTCTTCCGGCGGACCAAGAGGGTGCACTGGCCAGCCGGCCTCGCGCCTGAGATCGAGTGCTTAGAAGCGCTTTGGATCGGGACGGGCTTTGGTATTGTGGGTGGAATGCTTCGGCCAAATCCTTTGCGGCATCGTCTCCCGGACGTCATGTGTGAGCTTCTTTGTCAGCGCAAGGCGAACACGGATCTCCTACCAGGCCGTTGAAGAAGTGTCCCGTTTGGCCTTGAGGATTGCCTCGTCGCCATTGTGATAACGAAGGTGATCTCGATGGAGCCGTCGTCGAGCAGTTCAGCATGGCCGTCGCCTGTGACCTCGTCCATTTCGTCGAATCCGACCCATGTGAAGAAGACCGTCGACGGGCCGTAGCCGAGTTCGAGGGTCAGATGAGCCAAACGCCAGTGGGGCGTCCTGGGGACGACGCGCGCGAGATTCTGGTCGTGGTGGCCAGCCCAATACAAAAACCGAAGAAATGTCCGGATGTGAGAAGTTGCTGCGGTGCGGGTACCGGAGGTCGCCGATAGTGACAGCCGATGTTCGACAGCGGCAAGGACATGCTCAGCCGTCAACGCGCCGAGGTCTTGGCCGGGAATGGTGGTGATGGAACCAATCCAGAAAGCGGCGGCTGCCTAGGAGAACGCCTTCGCGGGACTTTGACTCCAGTCCGCACACCCTGCTCAGATAGTCCGAAAAAGAGGTCAGAAGCGGAGCATCCGGATTATTATCTACACTGGGAACAGAAGCAAGGAAGCGTTCTGGAGCCACTCGCCGCGCGTGTCCCAGTGCCGACACTGCTCCAAGCTGACTATCTGCCATGACCACCTGCCGAACGTAGTCCGTTGACGCCACCGGTACCCTTCGCGGTCTGCTCCAGCGGGAAAGATCGGGTCTGAACGATCCTGCTGACCTGTGCGGCGGCCTCTCTCGCTAGGGCGTCCCCCTTCCTGTCGTCCTCCTCCGCCGCTTTCGGCTGCTTTCGGCCCGCCGCCCTCGCCAAGGCGTCGTAGTCGGTAAGCGCGTCCTCCGTCTCCTTTAGGGGCTTCATCGCGTGACTAGAGTTTAGCGCGTGTTTGTAGGCGGCGGACCGAATGGTCGTCGAAATGCCACCCAGCGCCACCGCAAGATGCCTTAGGGCTTCCGCCTCATAATCTGAGAGCGGCACGTCACGATTAGAGCCGGTTGCCCTGCCTTCTTCCACTTTCACAATGTCTGTAGTTATTTCCTGCTCCATCGCGTTGACTGAGATACGATGGAGACGGAAGTGGAGAACAAATTGTTACAAGCAACTAAGATGATATTCTCGTCAACGGGACAATAGTGGACGTTAAGGGCGGCGAACAGGGTGGTGGTGCCGTTGCGCTTGTAGTCGTGCCTCATCGTACCGAGCCGCCCCTTCTTCATCGGCAGGCCGGGTTGGGTGCGGTCGAGCGCCTGGATCTGGCTCTTTTCATCGACCGACAGAACGATGGCATGGGCCGGCGCATCGAGATAGAGGCCGACGACGTCGCGCAACTTGTCGACGAACTTCGGATCATTGGAGAGCTTGAACTGGCGCCAGCGGTGGGGTGCGAGACCATGCGCCTTCCAGATGCGCCTGACGGCGCTGGCGCTGATTGCGGCGGCTTGCGCCATCATGTCGGCGGTCCAGTGGGTCCTCTCGCCCGGCGGATCGGCAAGCGTCAGTGCCACGACGCGCTCGCCGACATCGGGACCGAGCGGCGGAATGCGCGACTGTCGCGTCTTGTCGCGCAGCGGCCCGTCACAGCCTTCCGCGGCAAAGCGCTCCTGCCAGCGCCAGACGTCGGTCTTCGACTTGCCGATGCGGCGCATGACCTGCCGGTGCCGACGCCGTCGGCGGGCAAAAGCACGATCTCGGCGCGCCAGACATGCTTTTGCGGGGCGTTGCGATCCCTGATCAGCGCCGTCAGACGGACGCGATCGGCCGACGAAACGGTGAACGATCTTCCTGTGCGCATGCGCCAGACTCGCACGCGCAGGCCAGAAAGGGAATCTCTGATTGGACTCCTATGTCAGGCGGGAACCACTAGAGGCCGAGACCGCCGATGCAGACATGTTTGGTGTCGAGATAATCCACGATGCCCTGGAGGCCGCCTTCCTTGCCGAGGCCCGATTCCTTGACGCCGCGGAACGGCACCTCCGGCGTGGTGATCAGGCCTTCATTGACGCCGGTACTTCAGTCCTTCCATCACGCGGAAGGCGCGACCGAGACCGCCGGTGTAGAAGTAGGCCGCGAGGCCGAACTCGGTGTCGTTGGCGAGCGGCGTGCCCGACCTGAGACATGGGTGACGTTTTGTACCGGACACGGATGAAGTGCACCCCTCGGGTGAGCGTTTGCTCGATAATATCCACTGAAGTGAAGCAGTCGGTCTTAATGCTGGAACTCATGCCACCCGACCGACCCGGGAATTCGCAGCAGCGGCGCCGTCGAGTGCAGAACGAATGCCGTCAACCAAGGCGTCGATCTCGCTTTCGGTGATTACATAGGGCGGACAGATTGCAAGCACGTCTCCCATATTGCGGATCATGACGCCGTGCTCGCGGCACCGCCGCTCGACATCGCCGATCCTCAGCTCGGGCGCGAAGACGCGACGGGCGCACGATCCTCGACGATCTGAACCCCCGCGATGAAGCCGCGGCCGCGGGCTTCACCGACAAGCGGATGGTCGCCGAGCGCGTCCGCGAGGGCATGCAAGTGATCGCCGAGACGACGCGCCTGGGTCACGAAATCGATCTCGCGGTAGATCCTGATCGCCTCGGCGGCGACGGCCGCTATCACCGGATGACCGGAGTAGGTGAAACCGACCGAACACGCCGACCTTGTGGGCCTCGTCAGCGACGCATTGATAAATCTTGTCGGAGATAATGACGCCGCCAATGGGCAGGTGACCGGATGAAAGCCCCTTGGCGATCGAGAGCATGTCCGGTTCCATGCCAAATGTCTGGCTACCAAACCAGTTCCCGGTGCCTCCGAAGCCGCAGACCACCTCGTCGGACAGCATGAGGATAATTTCTCACTTTCTTGCGAAGATCGGGGGTGACCACGGTCATTCGTATTACGCGAGATCCGCGAGGCCAAAAACCATCATACCAGAGGAGGCGAAACTGCTATCTAGGTGTTTAGATGCAAGAAATTAATCCTGCATTGTTCCCGCACCAGGAACACCCGAGAGGATACCAAGCCGTATTGAACCTTGTTGAAAATGCTCTCGGCGCGCTGGGCGTTATAATTTCTCGAAGGCGATCACAAGGACGTCGCGATAAGCGTACGGCTTTTCAGGTTTTCGGCCACAATCGACGATACATCGTGAAAGGTTTCGCGGTCGTTGCAGATCACAAAATCATTCGGGGAGTTCATTTCGACCTCGCCGAGGAACTCCTTTGAGGCGTCGGTGATCATGCTCATGCCGCCGGTGACGTTGACCCGCCCAATCATATAGCAAGCAATGAAGTCCACCCCGTCCTGGTGAAGGCCCTCGGGTGCCGGTTTGCCGTTTACACCATCGCGCGCGACAATCCGGTAGGGATGGATTTTGATATTCCAACGATCATGTCGGGCGGCTTCACATAGAATTCTGCAGAAACCTGTCAGAATCTTTTCTAAGACGGGATGGTCTATAAAGGAGTTTTCAAGGGGCTCGAAGTGGCGCTTGAAGCCGCCATTCAGATGATTGACACTTTTTGATTGTTCGTAGGGGGCGTGGGGTAGCAGCCTAAAGATTCCGTCAGTTGCGTCATATTCAAAAGCGCTATAGCGCCGGTAACGATATGTTCCGCCGTCACGCATGTATTCATCGAGAAGAAGTCGATTCCAATGGTCAGCAAAGTTCTTCCAGGCTGCATCAATTTCGATGCCAAAGCAGGCTTCGGCGCGCTCGCCTTTTGAAAACCACCATCCATTTGTCACCAGACCGTCAGTGCATTGTTGACTGAGGTTGGCCGGCGCCTGGGGTGCGTTGTTTTCCACGGGTGTCTCCCTTTTGGCGACTTGGCGAGGACGGAACGCTTTGGACGACGCTATGTGGGTTGCGGCTTGGTATTCCCAAAGGTGGCGGTCCCTAATGTATCTCGGCGTCCTGGCTCGGATCGACCGAGGTAAAAAGCGTGTGTGATCGACTATGTAGCTGACGCTCCCGCTAACGCCCTCGAGGGCGGATGCAATGGCCCGTTCGCACATCTGGTGAATAGTACTGCCCCATGCACCTGAAACCGCCTCTTGGGACCAGGCTTGCTCAAGCCCTTGCTTCAAAACGATTGATGCCACGTCAAGAGAAGCGGTTTCGAGGTGACGCAGCGCGTCGAAGATAATGGCCGCCGCAGGGGCCTCGCGGACTTCGAGAACCTTTTGGCCGGTTGTGATGTGTTCAAGCCCGACAAAGCGGCCGTGCCCGAATTTGCCGACCGTGTTATTCAGGAACGGGATTGCGTCGACCAATGCAACATCACGGTCATCAATTGACACGAGACTTCCGTCTGCAAACCCGAGTTTGATCTCTACCGGCTGCTCTGCGGGAATGTTGCGCGTCCAAGCAAATGCCTCCTCGGGGATGGAAAAGTTCTCGGGATCTTCCAAAGGCCCCGACTCGAATTCCCGACACCAGAGGTTTTCGTCCGCGCTCCACGTACGGTCCGCCACAAAAGTCGCTCCACACTTGGACAGGTCGGAGGTCTTCTGTTGTCGGGATATCACAGAGCATTCATACGGACTGCCGAAGTTGCCGGAAAATCCTGAGCGCTTAATGCTATTGTTAAGGCGCGGAAGACTGTTTTGAGAAAGGTTTGCTGTATGAAGAACCAGCCGTGAGCCGATTGACCTTGCATGATTAACAACCAAAGATGCGATTATGGGACGGCTCAACGAACTGCTCAACGGATAGATGCCAAGGTACTTGGCGTGGGCTCGAATGGCTGATTTCACGCCTTGTTCGACAAAGGCATCCCGCCCTTCGAGGCAGACAAAGCGCGCGCCGAACATGGCTGCCGTCCGTTCCAACAAAGGCTGATCGATGCGCGTTCCGACATCCGCTGCGACAGCTTCAATGTTCGCAAAGCCAAGGCTTTGCAGCTTGTAGAGAAGATAGGTGCTGTCGAGACCGCCGCTGAACATGGTTGCAACTGGTGCGGTTCGGTCCGGAAAAGCCTCCAGATCTTCAAAACTCGAAATGCCGCCGATGGCGGGTTTGGTGGAAGCCAAGAAGGGGTTCATTTGGATGTCCTGCTCTCAAACCAGATGCCAGCAAACGTCCCAGCGAGGACGAGGCCTGCGCCTATCAAGCTCGGTACTGTCAAAGGCTCATTCAGAAGAAGGTGCGCTAGAACGAAACCAAAAAAAGGTTCTGTTCCCATCAAGAAGCCAACCCGTGTCGGTGTGGATTTTCTCACTGCGGCATTTTGAATGTAGAATGCAGCGAGGGTGCAGAAGAGTGCAAGGAAGGCAACAGCGCCCCAAAACTGAAGGGTGGCCCTCACAACAAGGCCTGAAATTCCGAACTGAGCGACGGCCAAAACGAAAGTAAGTGTTGCCACCGTCGATCCCTGGATGGCCGTCAGGGCTGCAGATGAAATCTGCCGGCCGGCCAGAAGGCGTTTGGTGGAAACGACCATAACCGCTCGCAGAATCGCGGCCCCCAAGACAAGCGCGTCACCCGGGCTGAACCTGCTGATCCCGCCAGTGAGAATGCCGACACCGATGCACGCTATGGCAGCACTTGCCAAAATGCCCGTAGGTGGAAGTCGCCGTGATAGCCCATAGTCGATGATCGGCGTGAAAATCACACAAAGCGATATGATCAAGGCCGTGTTCATTGCGCTTGTCGATGCAACGCCGTAAGTTTCAGCAATAAAGATGCAAAAAAGTATTGTTCCCAATGCGAAGCCGCGGATGAAATCGCCCCAGGAGACCAATGCGATCTCATGTCTTGCAGCCACTGCCGTAATTATCGTAGTAATCAGGAAGCGATAAAGAACAAGTATCGAAACCGGCGCGTAGAACAGTGCGCCTTTCCCGACCGGATAGCTCGCCCCCCAAACGAATGCGACTCCCAGCAAGGCTAGATCCACCGAGAAAGATGGCGTCCGTGTTTTCCTGACAGGTATTGGAGAACTTTCGAAAACGTCCACCTTCAAAGTTTCCTTTGTGTTAGCCATCCACCCTGCTGCGAGGGTCAAACAGATCAGGTCGTTCAGCCTCTTGGGCGATCCGTGCCGCGGCGTACTTGTTTTTGGTAACGCAAGTGCCGTGCCGATTCGGAAAACCATTGCTAGACAACAACCTGGTCGCCTTAGTTCGGCGGTTCATGTCCATCGTTGTCAGAATGCCGACAATGACTTCAACTGCAGGGATCCTACCGGCAGGGCCTCAAGGCGAACACGCGGCTCCTAGATGCCGACAAGATGGCTGGTTCAGCCATGCTGCGACAGTTGCCTGTTTTTTTCAGTTCCTTTGCTGTTCGTGCGCTAACCGCAACGCTCCATACTAGTCTCGCGTGCCTGTCCCCGTGGGGTGGGCGGCAGAAAGCGATTAGGCCCGCTGAAAGAGGCGAACCGCATCCGAAGGACCGTAACCAAGAGAAGGACCTGAAGCGAGAGCGAAGGTTGCGGGAGGCCGCGGCGGGCCTAAAAGGCAATGCCGACCGCCCCAGGAAAGGCTGACAAAAACCGCAGCGGCCGACTGTCCAATAGGGTGCGCCGCGCCAGGGCGAGCCAAATGGCAGGGGCTGCCGGGGGGCCCTAAGAAAAGCGTGGGTTCACAAGCACCCGGCGCGCGCCATCAGGCCGCCAGCTACTTGGAGGGCGGGTGTATCAGGCCTGTTTGTCGGGCCGAACCAGATCCATGTGGCTGACGCCGAGGGCCAATGCCAGTTCATAGATCGTGATAATTGTCGGATTTCTTCGGCCTTTCTCCAAGCCGCTGATGTACTGCTGACTGAACCCGGAAATCTCCGCAAGCTGCTCCTGCGTCAGACGCTTCCTTTGCCTGATCCTCTGCACATTCCGTCCGACCAACTTGCGCATATCCATGCACGCAAGCCAGCGGATCAGGCGGCTTGAGTTTATCAACTATAATATGTAATCCACATTTAGCAGCCAGCGGGCTTCGCCGGTCCATTCTCCGGAGATAGAATTAGCGATGTTACAGCCCAAATCGAACACGCCGTTTGCCGACGAGGTCCCCTGGTCGGACCGCATTACAGCCTACGACAAGGACCACTTTACAACCTATATGAGGCTCCTGGACGCCTCAGCCGACAACGCCACTGAAGAGGAAATGGCCCATGTGATCCTCGGCATTGATCCGGCACGCGAACCGGAGCGCGCACGGAACGTCCTTCGCAGTCATCTCGACCGTGCAAACTGGGTGGTGACGAGCGGCTACAAGGATTTGTTCGCCAGTTGACGAAATGGGCGGCGCGGTCGCTTCGCTTGAAGCAACGAAGTCGCGTAACCACCATGCATCGACGCATCACCACAGCGCGAATGCGCTCGAAGATGATCGCGAGGACTTCCAGTCGGCGCGGATGGCCCAGCCCTTCGCTGTCTCATCGTTTTGTCCTCCGCTCGCCAATGGCTGCTTCCCAGGAAGCGGTGCGGCGGCGAGTCATGACAGGAACGGGCCCGCCGTCTGAGCCTCACCGCATCCGAAGGACCGGATGGACAACCTACTGAAAGCTCACACCTAGCTAAGGGTTGCGGGACGCCGCGGCGGGCCTAGAAGGATGGGGCGCCACCTGCTGGGAAGGGCACAACAGAGAGAATTGCGAGAGTCTAACGACGCGCTAGGAGGAGGCGCAGCGGAATGGTCGAGACGCCCTGAGCCAAGAAAAGCAGGGATCGACCCACCGGCACCCGGCACGCGCGGTGATGGGCGCGGGCGCCCACTACGTCCGCAGGCTCAACAGAATCTCACACGGATCAGCGTCGAGGGCCGCAGTTACGTCGAGAAACTCAATGATATCGAGACGCCGCTCTCCACCCTCATATTTCGCCACGAAAGATTGCGGACGGCCAAGCATCTCAGCCACCTGCGCCTGCGTCAGCCCTTTGACCTTGCGCAGTGAGATCAACTGGGCCAGAAACCGCTGGTGGCGGGGAGATCGAAGAGATTTTGGCATTTAGGTGAACCGGTCAGGTAGAGACCGGCTCAGCGACTAATCCCCGTTTCGGATTATCCCATTTTGGGATATTCTGCCTTGAATCCAGCGATCAACATGCGAGGTTCGCGGCAGACATGAATCGATCAACGGGAACAGATAGGATTCAAAGCCCAACACTGCTCGACGAAGTCCCTTGGTCTGACCGTCTTACCGCCTACGACAGGGCGCACTTTACCACCTATATGAGGCTCCTGGACGCCTCAGCCGATGAGGCGCCCCAAGAGGAAATGGCCCATCTGATCCTCGGCATTGATCCGGCACTTGAACCGGAGCGCGCCAGGAAGGCGCTTCGTAGTCATCTCGACCGTGCGAACTGGATGGTGACGAGCGGCTACAAGGAATTGTTCGCCAGCTGACAAATGCGCAGTGCTCGGTCATACAAGTAGGCAGTTCCGGTGGCAGCCAGTGGTCAGGCTGATCGGGACCTGCACCACAGACGCGCCGGCAAAATGGACCCGGTGGCGAGCACAATTCAGTTCCCAGGAAATCGGGTTTTGGCAATTCGCCCGAGCGTCTGACGTGATAGAAGGTTCCGCTCTGTCTGGATGGGTATTAGCCCGGAGCAGCACTCCATATCGTGCCGGCGCTCGACCCCGAAGGGTCCACCTCTTCGCTTTCAAGCCGGATAACCGATAGCCATCGCCCTAAGTCAACGGTTAGAGATTGCCGGCAGGCAAGTTTGCAAGCGGGCCATCCTCGGAAACTATATAACCGCACGACTAGCTCGTCAGCGACGAAACACCCGCTCGAGCACCGATAGACTAAGATCACCGGCGCGGACTGGAAGAATACGGCTGCATCGCCCTGACCGAGCCGGCGGAACAGAAGATCTCGGCATCCAGTCAACGCTCGATACAAAGCGCGCGATCGAATGGCCCGAGCACAAGGGGATCAAAAAGCTTCTCAGAGAATTGAGGACCCTTCGGACCCCAAAAGGGCTATAGCCTGATTTTGGGTTCGCACGCCTAGCTTCTTCTTGGCATTGTCCAAATGAAAAGCGATCGTGCGTGGCTTGATGCCCAAGATGCGGCCGGTCACCCAGGCTGAATTACCCCGCGCTGCCCACCGCAGGCACTCATATTCGCGGGATGTCAGCGAAATCCCATCCACTGTTCGATCGCTCGGCAGTTTGCGGCGAACGCAACGATGAAAGCAAGCCGCCATCAGCTGAAGAGCTTGTTCGTACCGCTCAGCGACCCGAAGAAATACTGGACGAGGCTCATCGGCGGCAAAAGTAACCGCAGCGATGCGGCCGCGGAGATCGACAATTGGGATCGTCAAACCGCAGCAGATGCTGAATTGAGCCGCCTCATCGAATAGCTGCTGTTGAGCCGGCGACATTTTATCGCCTCCCAAATTCGATCCCCAGTGAAACGGGCAGCCGCCATTTCGAGCACGCAAGATCACAGGATCGAGTTTCTCATACTGATTTTCCAGATACTGTCTGGTCCAGCGGGGTGGATAGTTCGAAATTAGCCTCGGTTTGCCGGAAGGCCGTGCTGGCAAGGAGAGGTAGGCAAAGGAGATTAGGTCAAGCCGTCCGGCCGCCTCAGCCATGGCATCCCGGAAATCTGCCTCATCGATACTCTGTGACAGTCTTTCAAGGAATGTCTCGAAAACAAGTGGCAGGTCCCTCGTCATCGTCGCGCTCGATTCTTCCTCTTTCTGCACGCCTTCCGGCTGCGTCGTGTATGTCCCGACAAACGCGATTGACTTCGCGGGCGTCGCTGGGCTGACCAGGCTCCAGAATGCTGCCACACTTTCGATCTTCGCCGGTCATCCCAATCATGCTGGGCTCGCCCGATGGGCGTCTGGCAGACGCCTCTTGATCTTTCAACAGCTCAATCAGAGAATCTCCATGCATTAAATCATGACCGCCCCTGCACCGTCCGAATCAGGAGAAATCATCCTGCGCTGACCAAAAGCCATCATTGACCCAGCTTTTGCAGGAATTTGGGTCGGCATTAGCATAACAATTCGGGTAGCCGTTCATCCCCCACCCGGGGCGCCGTGATCCGGAAAGAAGTGTTGCGATGCTTTCTTTTCATTGACAGGCAAATCGTCTCAACAATGTTAAAATGCCTTTTCCTTGTGAACGGGGATGGCGTAAGAGTATCGTCCTTTTATATGCCTGGTGTGATAAAATTCACCGCAATGATTATTCTGCTCTTTGTGATCTGAAGGAAGATATCTTCGGCGTTGCCGCACTTTGGAACCGGCGACCGTGGCCCGCTGCAATGATGTAAAGGGCGCGTCTAAGCTCAATCTGCATCGGAACGTGCAGATGACCTTTACCAGACCCTCGATTCCGGACGGGCCATAATGATTCTGATTACGTGGGTCAAAAAGGGCGCCCTGCCGGCGGGGAGGTACACCCGCAGGGCGCGCCGCACAGAGGTCCTGGTCGTTGGGCAACAGGACAGCGGCGGCAGAACTGGTTCGGTTACAGCTTGCGATCGAAATCCGGAACATGGTGGGCGGGTTGGGTGGAATTTGTTGGTTGAGCCAAGGAGGTCGCTCGCTTATATCAGCTTCACTGGACCGATTTGCACGATTCATCGTCCATTCGCGCAGGGAATCGGCGTTTTACCCCCCCAATGCGTAGACCCAGACGTTTGCAGGCTGCCCGCAAAGCCTTTGACCGGTAGCAGGAGCCACTGTCGGTTATCACGGGCTCGACCCGGATGCCCAGCTTGGCATAATAGGCGACGGCGGCCTCCAGGAGGCAGCGGCGCTCGCCTTGCGCTCATCCGGCATGACCTGCACGAAGGTGACGCGAGAGGCGCCGTCAATGCAGACGTGGACGAACTCCCAGCCAATGCCGAGATGCCGGTTGACCGTGCCTGTCCGCCGTCTAGTGATGCGATGCCCCACCTAGACTAGCCGATGCGGCCAAGTTTGTTGAGGTCGGGATGAATGAGTTTGCCCGATGCTCCCGTTCATAGCGGCGAACGGGTTCGGGTTCCAAGGCGCTCAGCTCCTTGAGGCCCAACCGGTGTAGAACGCGGCTGACAATTGCCGGCGAGACACCCGCCTCGGCAGCGATCTGCTTCCCCGTCCAGCGCTGGGGACGCAGCCGCTCGATCGTCTGCACACGGATCTGTGACGATGTCGGACATGAGACACAAATCCCGTCAGAGCGACTCATTGTTCTGAAATGATTTTCTCATTTGGCACGACACGTGCTGTCCCAATCTACCAAAGCACTGCCGCGCCGCACGGACCAATCCCATGATCACGTTCGCCGAACATGCGTTCGCCCCCGCGACACCGAGCGTTCCCGAGCCGACGCAAGAAGGTGCGTTTGCTTTCCAATCGGCATCGAGTAACGCCGGCACGTCGAACGTCCCGAGCTTGGCTACGGCTAGACGATACCGGAAAGTTCGTGACCACAAACGCAACTTCCAGAGCAATCCGTTCTACTCATTCGCCGAAGACAGCCGCACTTGGATCGGAAAGAATTTAGTTGCGATGGCGCTCGCCCGACCAAGCGCGCGCCATCGGATCAGGACAGGTGCTTTCCGCCGTTACATGCCCGACCAAGACTATTCTGGTCCTGGCGCCATACGGCCGCGGTCCGTCGCCCGCCAGCCCGCCATGCGGCTCTGGCCGGGCACTCTTCGCGAGGGCGACAAGGGATAGCGACCTGCGGTGGCCTCGTGGTCTCGCCAGGCTCACCATTCATCCCGAACAACTGGACGGCGCGCCCCCCTGGCTCTGGCGAGGGTGCCGAAAAGAAACTGAACAGGAGCTTACAATGATAGTCGCACCAGAATTTTGCCGGGTTGAGGTATCGGAAATGAAGCCACTGCCTTCCAAAGCACGAGCCGTCATAATCGGAGGGGGCGTGTCGGGGTGCTCCGTCGCATATCACTTAGTGAAGCTAGGATGGACGGACGTGATCCTGCTCGAGCGTAAGCAACTTACGTGCGGCACGACCTGGCACGCCGCCGGATTACTCAGCGAGCTTCGCGGGTCTAGCGACATGACGAAATTGACCAAGTACTCAATGCAACTCTACTCGAGCCTGGAGGAAGAGACAGGGATTGCAACCGGACTTCGCCGCGTCAGCTCATTGTCTATCGCAGTTACCCAAGAGCGCAAGCACGAGCTCTACAGGCAACTCTCTCTCGCACCCGCCTACGGCGTGGAGGCGCGAAAGATCTCTGTGCGAGAACTCGAGGGAATGTACCCTCATATCGATGTGTCTGATGTCACTGCTGCGCTTCATTTCCCTAATGATGGACAATGTGATCCAGGCAACGTCGCGATGGCGCTGGCCAAAGGCGCACGCCAGCGTGGCGCCGCAATCTTTGAGGGAGTGAAGGTAGCCGGTGTTCAGGCGAGGAACGGACGGGTGTCGGGCGTGACATGGGAGAAGGATGGTGAGCGAGGGGTAATTGAAACCGATAACGTAGTAAACTGTGCGGGGATGTGGGCACGGGAATTCGGCGCCAGAAGTGACGTCGCGGTTCCATTGCATGCGTGCGAACATTTCTACATGATTACAGAGCCAATAGATGGGCTAAATCGACTGCCGGTCCTACGAGTTCTCGACGAATATACGTACTACAAGGAGGATGCAGGGAAAATTCTCTTTGGGGCAGTCGAACCGAAGGCGAAGCCGTGGGGGATGAACGGCATCCCGGAAAGCTTCTGCTTCGATCAGTTGTCCGAGGACTTTGCGCATTTCGAACCCATTGTTGAGAAGGCTCTCAAGCGAGTTCCGATGCTGGCAACAGCCGGTATTCGTACTTTCTTCAACGGCCCGGAAAGCTTCACTCCGGACGACCAATACCACCTCGGTGAAGCTCCTGGTGTTAGGGGCTATTGGGTCGCATGTGGTTACAACAGTACAGGAATAGCTGCCTCAGGGGGTGCGGGCTTAGCGCTGGCGCAGTGGATGAATGACGATGAGCCGCCCTTCGACTTGTCGGGCGTGGACATCCGTCGGATGGAGTCCTTACAGAAAAACCGTTTGTATTTGAGAGAGCGGGTTTCGGAGGTAGTGGGACTCTCGTTTGGCGACCACTTCCCCGCTCGTCAGATGACAACAGCACGCGGCATTCGACGCTCGCCAATTCATGAACATCTCAAGGCACGTGGGGCGGTGTTCGGTGAGATGGTGGGCTGGGAGCGAGCCAACTGGTTTGCCAGGAAGGGCCAGGAGCGTGAATACCGATACTCCTGGTATCGCCAAAACTGGTTCGATAATCAGCGCGAAGAGCACCTGGCGATACGCGAACGCGTTGGTATCTTCGACTTAACCTCATTCGGAAAAATCCGAGTGGAGGGCCGAGACGCTACCACGTTCCTCCAGCGACTTTGCTCCAATGATGTCGACGTGCCGGTTGGCCGGATCGTCTATACGCAAATGCTGAACGAGCGAGGCGGGATCGAGAGCGATCTGACCGTGAGTCGTCTCACGGAGACTGCTTTCCTGCTGGTCGTGTCAGCCCTCACATTACAAACCAATCTCTGTTGGCTTAGGCGGCATCTAGGCGACGAGTTCGTTGTTATCGTCGATGTGTCGGCGTCGGAAAGCATCCTGGCAGTGATGGGACCGAAATCGCGCGAACTGCTCGGCAAAGTGAGTCCGAATGACTTCTCCAACGAGAACAACCCTTACAGCACCTGGCAGGAGATTGAGATCGGGATGGGTCTGGCGCGGGCCCATAGAGTGGCCTCTGTCGGCGAGCTGGGCTGGGAGATCTACATTTCGACTGACCAAGCCGCACATGTGTTCGAAGTAATCGAGGCGGCGGGTGCCGATGTCGGACTCAAGCTGTGTGGGCTCCATGCCCTCGGCTCGTGCCGCATGGAGAAGGCATGTCGGCACCTCCCCGACGATGTTGGCAGCGGGGAACACGTGCTCGAAGCGGGGCTGGGCTTCGCTGTCAAGACGGCAAAGCCTGGATATATTGGCCGCGATGCGGTGCTGAGAAAACTTGAGACGGGACTCGACCGTCGGTTGGTTCAGTTCCGCCTTAAAGACCCTGCCCCTCTACTTCATAAGAACGAAGTCGTTTTCCGAGACGGTCGGATCGCCGGAACAATCACTTCCGGAGACTACGGGCACACGCTCGGTGGAGCTATCGGCCTTGGGTATGTACCGTGCAAGGACGAAAGCGAGGCAGCTCTGCTCTCCTCTTCATACGAGATTGAGATCGCCGGCGAATGCTTTGCCGCGGAAGTCTCCCTCAAACCGATGTATGACCCGAAGGGCGAGCGGATGCGGGCTTGATTTACCAATTGGAGCCGTTCGGCATGCACGAACGTATCCTAAGTATCGAAGCTCGCAGGCCGCGCCTAATAAACGGCCTTCTGGACCTCGAAGGCGCGGTTCACGAGCCAATTGGTGCGGATGCCACGTGTTCGACTGGATTCAGCTCGAGCGCGAACGCAGGGGATGGGCGTAATCTCCGGGCGAATCGAAATGCTGGCCTCCCCGTTCAATGCGATCAAGAAGCACTGTTATAATGTCACTCTTCTACTCGCCGAACGGACGCCAAGTTGCCAAGAGGTATCGTTTACCGAGAGCGCGGTCGTCTCGGGGCGACATGAGGCCGCCAGATAAGGGCTTTGCGAGGGATGAGCTTTGAGCAGCAATCGCGGGCCCTGTGACAGAAAGGAGGCAACTGAGACAGCAGAATGAATTAGCCCGCGTGCCCGTGGCAGTTTTGTCGACCAGCCAGTGGTCACGTGGTGCCCAGCATGGGTAGGCGTCATGTCGGTCTTGGCCAGGTCTCTTCGATGATGCCCAGGCCGGACGGATCGATCAAACCGTTATAGGTGTAGCCGCTGGGCATGGCGGGGACTTAGACCAGGGCGGTCTTTACCGCGCGGCCAGCGCCATTTTTGAACGTGAGTCGGCGCAAGTACCGGCCCAAGGTTGAGGTATGGCCCCAGGCAGCGTCCGGCCAAGGGCGGCCCAAAGATTGACATCGGCTGACCGCCGAGGCTCTCACTAAGACGAACCTTCAGAGGCAGGTCACCAACTACAAGCTGGTTCGCCGGTAAACTGAGATGTGACCTTTGGATTCATTGGTGAACGCGCCCCTCGCCCAATCTCCCCAACGCTCCGCCAGCTCCAGCCCAACGCATTCGGCCATTGTATCGAGCTCCTGGTGATAAACGTACCGAACGCGTTGTGGTAAACGTCTGACGGATGTACCAGAAAACCAGAGGATGGTTGAAGTCAAGTTCTGGTTTACTGGGTCATGGAGTACCGCATTGACAAAGGTATTCTCATGATCAACGTACATCGTAGTAGTTTTCTGGCCGCCGACAAAACCGTCCAAGGGTGGAACACGAACTTCTATTACCACAACCCCCTTCTCTGTTAGCGCCTCCGCAGCCGATCGAAGGCAGGCTATTTGCTCTTCGCGCGTGGAGAGCAGGGTGAATGTGCCATAAACACAATAGACCAGATCGTAGCGTTGTTCTGAGCTGAAATCGGAAATGTCCCCCTTCCAGGCTTTGATCACATCAGTACGTTTGGCGAGAAGTTTTAACATGCTTTCTGAATTGTCGATGCCTTCGACCCTGACTCCCCGCTCGCTCAACGGCACCGCTACGCGCCCATTGCCAATACCGAGCTCAAGAGCCCCTCCTCCTCTGGAAAGTTGCTCGAGGAGGGCAGCAGTTTCGTCTGCCTCCGCAACTTTCCCTAATAAGCTGGTAAATTTTTCATATGTGGAAGCCCTACTCTCGTCATAGGCAAAAATGTCTGACATGCTATTCTCCACATTGAACCTTCGTTGTTTTTTACAAGTAAATTAAGGATGTTTTTCCGAGTTTTGCCAAATATGACCTCTTCGTTCTGGCTGTCGCACATCATTCAACGAACTTAATAGTCTTCGGATAATCAGAGATGTTCGTGTATGTTTGTGTTATTTCCTCGTCCGCCTTTATGTCTCTAATTGCTACAAGGCTGGCCCATGCGCCGGATTCTTCATCAGCCCAAACCGTTTCTGAATTAGGGTTCACAGAATGATTTACCAACGACGCGAGTCCAAAAACAACATAGCGCGCCAAAGGACCAATTTTTTGATTTTTGTCGCCCCGAACGAAGTAATATTGAAGTACCCCTGTGAGATCTATGACATTTGCTTGTCGATCGTCAAATTCCCACGTTGGAGCTCGCTCAATTAAATCTCCAATCTTAAAATTAATATTGGCGAATAAACCACGCCCTTTTCCGGGAACTGTCTTCACATAGAGAGCGTTACTGCGATCAAAAACCCTATCGACCATCGTGTGTACCTTCTTAATCCTGAGTTTGGAGCTGATGGGCAGCGTTGAGCTTCCGGACGCGATTCACCAGCAATTACTTCAACGAAAGTCGGCGGCGTGTTGACCGAGCGCTCAGCTACGAGGCCCACTGTTCTCGCCCCAAACCTCCTCCTCACGGAGGTGCCATTGAGGCCTCGACCAAATCCAAGTATACTTTCGCCACTTCGCGTCCTCTGATAACCGGCATCCCCACTAAGGAGCGCATCGGTGGGATCGGCAAAGCGCTTCTAGGGGACGAGGTTCAATGGCTCATTCCACAACTTGTTCTCCGTGAGAGAACATAGCTAGTTCTCAACCTCGTCATACCTACCAATATGCGTGGGTTCGTTAGTTGACTTACGTTTCGCTCCAACCAACCCGGTTCACGCATTCCAAGGCCGGGACCACGTACTCGAATGGGAACCGATCGGCGAGCGCATCAAAGACGCCTTGGGAAACGAGAACGATCTTGGGTACGAACGGCAGGCATTCTATCATCCGGCCCGAACGGCGATAGGATCGGCCCGATCGAACCAGGCGAGTTCCTTGGGACTTACAGCTTCCGATCTCACGATGCAGCATCTACAACGAGGTTCATCACCAGCCAACAGCGAACTACATCTCGATCTATTCACACCCCTGTTGAGTCGTCGGCGTAATGTCGGGGATCTGAGGTTCGACTCCAAAGCCTCCTTTCGCGATGATATCTTTCACGCCTGGGTCGAGCGCAACGATCCGGTGCCGACCTCGGGGATGGCCCGTATCATTCTTTCGGCGAAGTCAGAATGTGGATACGTCTTCGGTCAGTCCGCTCGCCACCGGTTAGCGCGTTATTTCGGTGACTAACCTCGACGAGGTGGGCCGCCGGGCTCACATCACCTCAAGTCAGCGACCCGCACGCGCCGCAAGGCCCCAAACGTCGCCTGCACCGAAATGCTTGCCGCCAATGACCTAGGCGGTGATGCCGAGCCCTTGGATGAACGACACGGGTTAGGCGAGCCCTTGCATCTCGGGGGCGGTAGGCTTTTGCTCACAAGCCGAGCCGAACCCTACTGCGGCACAGATACGCGGTATCGTCGAGAATATGGCAGCCGCTCCCGGGCTCCCTCATGAACGGCTGAACGACTGCGGTTTCGGAGTGATGTAGCCCGCAGCCCCTCGTCGATGAAGCGCCGCGCCAGCAATCCTCGTGATGCGGATACTGCGCAGAATGATACTTGGCGCACTGTGGGCCGTTAGCAAAAGGCACGAGGAGGCGATGAAGCTCTATCGCAGAATATACTCTGAACCGAAATCGATGACGTGCATGTGAAGGCCTTGTGCCCTCGCCCGAACCGCGTGATCCTTGTCAGTCGCGGCAACGATAACCTGCCCCCCCTTCCTGCAAACGTCTGCGACGATATCGAAGAACTTGAGGTAATCTTGTCGGTCGATGTTCTGCTGGGCAGGCTCGTCGAAAACAGTCAGATTCGGATGGTTGCTTTTCTGGGAGTTATCACGGCTGGCGTGAAGGGCGAGCACGAAGGCCGTTATGATGCGGATCCAGTCACTAGCCGAGGTCCCGAAATCGGCCCGAACCCGCCGGTCACGATCGTTTACGATGACTCTCGGCATGAAAGAGCCCTCATCGATCACCATGGAGCCGATCTCGAAAGAATTGAAACCTAGGCGCCCGAGATAATCTCTGAACGTTCTTTGGAATTGCCGTAGAAGGCTTTGGTCGTCAGCGCTCAGGTCACTCCTCAGTTTCGAAAGCTTTCCAGCAACGTCAAGATACTCGTTCCAAATGTTCAGAAGAGCGGCAAGCTCGCTGCTAGTCTGGTCGAGCAGATCGCGATAACTCCCTATCGCGTTCTCTATTCGCGCGATGTCGCGGGCACGCGCCATTAGTTCCGATGGAATTGCACCAGCCAGGCTTTTTTGGATTTCCGACTGCTGGGTCAGAGCAATACTGATTTCGTTTCCAAGCTGCTCTGATTCGACCTGGTGACGCTCACGCCTGGCGATCTCGACGCTAATGATGTCCTGCAAGAGGTTTCGTTGGTCGGTAATGTATTCGACATTTTCATCGATTGACATGGTCGGAAAGCTGCGCATCTGCGACAGTAGCGTGCCATCGATCGACTGCTCGCAAACCGGGCACGCACTTGTGATCGCCCATTCGTCCCGGTTGAACAACCGGCGGATTTTCAGCTCCTCCTTGTTCTTTTGCAGGTCCCGTGCGAGCACCTCCAGACGCTGCTGATAACGACGAACGTTGCCGCGAATGGCCGCTATCGCGTTGTCGAGCTCGCTCTTCCTGGTGACCAGCGCTGTGATCCTTTTTGAGATCTCGTCTATCCGACTTTGCAGGCTAGGATCTGGAGGCGTAAGATCGGCTAGTGCGATTTTGCTGGCGAGATCTGCCTCAGCGGCTGACAGCAAATCTGCCAGGGATTGCTGTTTTTCTCCCTCCGTCACTCTGAATATCTGCGGGCTGAATGAACCTACGCCGATGTCCGAGGGAATACCCTTAATTGAAAACTGTCTGCCGTTTACGTGACGTCTAAGAATGGCGATTCCGGTGTCGTAGCGCGCCTTCAGCCGTTGCTCGTCCAGCCTAAGGGCATTCCGTTGCAGATTGTTCCTGATGTAGTCGAGTCCCAGAAGTTCGGCGATGGTGGATTTCTTGGGATCACGGACCCGATAATAAGGCATGTTCGCCATGATATCCGCCCATCCGCGCTTTTGTTCGATGAAAATCGCGGAGAATATGTATTCCAGGTAAAGCCGCATCACGCCGTCGTCTTGAGAGATAACTTGAACCTCCGGGAAGCCGATGAACTCGGAGAGCAAACGGTGGAAACCTCTAGTGTCCGTGTAAGATCCTGACCCCAAATAATATTCCTCCAATCCGGCCTCGCTCCATTGGCTGAGCGGCCCGCGCCGAACCAGCATCCCGCGTGACAATTCCGGTTTGACGGATCGACGGATGGTCAAGAGTTCATTAGAAGCGTTGGCAATCTCGAGGAGAATTGCCGCTTCGACAATCCTTTGATCCCCTTGTGCGCCCCTCAATGTGTCCTTTACCAGAGCGGCAACATTGCCTTTCACGAGATCGTCTAATCCTAGCCCGACCGCGAGAGCGTTGACGAGCGTGCTTTTGCCTTGTGTGTTGCTGTCCGTCAGGATGAGGTTTGCGCCGGGACGAAGTTCGACCTCGCATGAGGCGAGCTTACCGTTGAAAAGCTTCGCCTCGAGGCGTACTCGACTATATCTGAGATGCATTTAGATGCCCTCCCTCATGACGGTCTGAACTTCGTTCTCAGAGATCCTGCCTACTTCCCTGGCCAGTGCAAATACGTCCAGCGCCAGTTGTTGGCTCCTGAGGCTTTTCACAAAGTCCGTTCCCTTATCGGTCAGTTCCACCCTAAAGCCACGCTGAACGTCCTTCTGATCGAGGAGACCCGCTCCCATGGCATAGTTCACACATCGGTTCAGGTAGGGGTCGGCAGACGGCGCAAGGATCCTTGGCGAAAATCTGACCGATCTGAACTCCATGTACGGACCTCGGAAATCCTCGTTTATGAATAGCGAATTGATAAAATGAAGCTGCTTGAACGATGCGGAGCCGGCGCGGCAGCATTCCGACACGGAGATGCAGACCATGGCTAGCCGCCGATAGAGCCTTAGGTCGGCGGGCACATCGACGGGTCGCTGGGTGAACTCGATTTCGATCTTTTCGGCAGGGTTCACTGCAGCGACCTTTTCCTCTTAAACCTCAAAGGGCAGCGAACCAGCCAGTCTGCAATCGTAAACTTCCTGATCCTGCTCAGCGTCTTGGTGCCGAGACGGCTGCCTACGACAGCGTTGAGACGGGCCTCGAGCGTCGTTTTAACGTGGGAGAATGAGTTCCAGGAGCCGACCGCGATGCTGCCCTGCTCGGCATCATTTTCGATGTCTGAACGAATTTCCTCAATTTGGCTGAAGAAGTCAGGTTCTCGGCGTTGGATTTCGCTGAGCTGAATCGAATTTTCCAGAAAGTTTTTCAATTCGAAATAGGCAAGTTGCTCAGCCTCCTCATCATTGTCCGTAATGACACGGAACTTTTCATAGACGAGCTTAAAATTTTCATTTTGTCGCAAAACGACGAGCGCGGGGACGGGCTGATCCTCAACCGTGACTTCTATCCTGTCGTCGCGCCGTTTTTGATACTCCAGCCATTCCGTCTCAAGAAACGATGGTGTCTGAATGGATACTTGAAAGTCCGGATCTATGATGGAAAGGCCCCACGATTTGACCTCTGTCTCTTTTTGCTTTGCGTATCGATGCAGGTCGTTGTGGGGAATTTCCTTGTTAAGGAGCAGGGCCCAGTTCCGAAGCTTCTTACTACCAATGATCGCGGCTATTTCGCTTTCGTTCAGTTGCAGCTTCTTGAGGTCAGTTCCGATCTTTTTGCGAACGCCGGATACTGGATCCTTGTTTTCAGGCTCCTGCCCGTACGCCTGGTATGCCGTACCGGCTCGTAGATTGAGCCCGTCCAATCCTAGATCGCCACCCTTGTCGCCGATGGGCTGATAATCCGTCCCGTATTTCGTGCCGAGGAGAACGTTGCAAATGCCTTCCCAAGCATCCCCATTATAATCCAGATACCAAAGACTCAATTTACCGCCCCGAATTCAGCACTGTTCCCGCGACGGTAGAAGGCACGTCGTCCTCTAAACAGCAAAGACATAACACAACGTCAGGCTGCAAACGTCGGACTATGCGTCGCGGAGTACCAGAAGATTCGTAAATCCGCCAACACGGCCTCTGCAAATAACGGAATACGGTCTGCTCATTCCTGCGGACGGCTAAGACTAGCTCTCTTCACGTCCGCGTCGTATCGCGCCGGCGTAAGACTTCGTGACGGATCAGGACGTATGTGTCAGGTGCGGCTCAACGCTTACAGACAATCCGCCCGCGATGCAGCACCACGACCGTCGATGTGAACAGCGCCTCTTCGAAGCGGGAGGTGCCGCTGTTCATGTCAATTAATGTGAGCGCATCGTGTCGGCAGCCTTGTCTCTGCGCTCAAACGTGGTCGGCCGGTCCGGCGAAACCCTCATCCCGGCCGGAGTTCGCGCGGATCGGAAGCGAGGCCCTCGAGGTACTACCGTCCGTGAGTTCGAGTGTGCTCGATCGACCGCATCACCTCGAAGTGCCTGAACGTTGTCGAGAGGTGCAGGCCAATTCAGGTTCTATCATAAGCTCGCTCAAAATTTCAGTCTTGCATGCTGCTACCGCATTTGCGGCGTAGGCGTTCAAGCCCTTTTACAAAGTTGGGACGCCTATCTGCGGGGTGTTCGTGAGGATTGATGGCCGCGCAGCCTATGTCAAATTCAGTTTGCATATGCTAGTGATCTGGACGCAAGATGGGCGTGCAGATAGAGCCCGCGGGGGCCGCTAAGCCACATACAAATTTCGCATGGGCTTGGACCATGGGACGGAGCCGCGCTCGAGTTCGGCAATGACGCGGTTTGACCTGCTGATGAGGCAAGCGCCTGAGCGCCCGCCCTTGGCGGCGCCAGCCTCTCGGCTGCCGGAAAACTTATTGTTTGCACGCATTGTCTGGTCCTCCGTTCGCCAATCGCGCCCTCCCCCCGGACGCGGGGTGGGCGAAAGCGACCGGAAAGGCCGCCGTAGAAGGCGGACCACATTCGAAACACCGGAACGAAGAGGACCCGGAGCGGCCACGCAGTCGCGCTGTCACAAGAGACGCGGATGCGTCGCGCACGTAATCGAGGATAATTCCAGTCGGACTGGACGCACCCCGTTTGCCGAAGAGCGCCTCAGCGAAGGCGGGATGCTTCCAGCTAGTGATCCGAGCGCACGAAGAATGGTCGGTCAGGCGCCACGTCATTCAATAGCCGAAAGGCTGCCGCCCGTCAGCGGCGCGCTGGATGCCTGAGACGCATGAGCTTGCCGAAGAAGAGCCGGCGGTCGCGGCAGCCGGTGCGCTTCGCGAGCCCGCCGGCGCCAGCTATGATCGTAGGCTCAACAGGATCTCGCACGGGTCAGCCTCAAGGGCCGCGGTTACGTCGAGAAACTCAATGACATCGAGACGCCGCTCTCCACCCTCATACTTGGCCACGAAGGATTGCGGCCGGCCAAGCTTCTCGGCCACCTGCTCCTGGGTCATGCCTTTTGCATTGCGCAGCGATGTCAGCTGGGCCAGAACCGCTGGTGGCGGGGAGATCGAAGAGATTTGGGCATGTAGGCGAACCGGTCAGGTAAAGACCGGCTCAGCCACTAATGTCGGTTTCGGATTATCCCATTTTGGGATATTTTGCCTTGAATCCAGCGATCAACATGCGAGGTTCACGGCAGACATGAATCGATCAACGGGAACAGATGGGACTCAAAGCTCAACACTGCGCGACGAAGTCCCCTGGTCAGACAGCATCACGGGCTACGACAGGCAACATCGCACCATTTACCTGCGCATCCTCGACGCCTGCGTCGATAATGCCAGCGTAGAGGAAATGGCCGAACTCATTCTCGGCATCGACCCGGCCCTTGAACCGATCCGTGCCCGCAAGGCTGTTCGCAGCCATATCGATCGCGCGAATTGGATGGTGACAACCGGTTGCAAGCAACTGTTCGCCGGCTGATTACAGCGCGGGTTGCGACGCCTTTTTAGACGAGGAAATCTCGGTACCCGCTATTCATCAGCGCGTGACTACGAGAGACGGCGCGGCGGGCGCGATCGCGCAGATGACCGCCAGGATCCCTCAAATTGGCCTGGATGAGCCCTTCGTCGATCAGCGCCTCAACAATCTCGCGGTGGACGCGAGCGACCCGTCGAGGGCCCGACGAACGAATGGCAACCGGGCTGCAAATTTTTGAGGGAAACAAGCGGCGGGCAGTTCTCCATCGAGACAAAGGGCATTGACGCATTCGAGCGCCCAGAAGCGATGCTTCGAAAGTGCTGCGGGCCAGATCGCCTCAGCACGCAGGCAAGCGGCCGCAGGATGTCCGCCGGGAAATACGAGCTGGATGGTGTGCCCAGCTTTGCGGAGAGGGACGTGCTGACACTTGCCGGTTCCCAGCAGGACTGTCGTCCGACATGACAATGACCTCATTTCGAAGGGAGTTGGCGACGCGGACGTCTGTTTCGCGACGACCGACAACACATGGGCGCACCGACGCACACCAGAACGACCGCACTGCGAGCGGGCGAAACAAAACTCCTAATTAGCGCGAGAGATCGCGGAGAGGCGATCACGTCGACAAGGGCTCCGCGAGACAGTGTATTGGCCTCCTGGAGCGCAGCGAGCAGAAAGCGCCGGAATGCCGGTTTGCGACGCAAGAACTCCCAGGCCTAGCCACTCGACGTCAAATGAGCGGTGAAGTCATAGGAGCAGCGATCCTGCCAGTCCATCGGCATCTGGAAGGGGCATTCGCCGACGCGGGCACGCACGATGACGGGGTCGATGCTCTGGTACTGGTGCTCGAGATAGCACGCTGTCCAGGGCGCCGGATAGTTGGAGATCAGCCTGGGCTTGTCACCTGGCCGCGGCGGTAGCGAGAGATAGGCGAAGGCGAGCAGGTCGGGTTGTGAGCTCACATCGGCCAAGGCGCTGTGGAAATCGACCTCATCGACGCCTTCCGAAAGCTGTTCCAAAAACCTTCGAAGACAGATTGCATGTCTGCGTGTCAGAACCTTCACTGGGTCTCCGGCCACTTGCTTGGGGGTGGAAACAAGCCCGGGTCCTCGGCATCATAAGCGTGCCTTGCGGAGCATGGTTATTCGTCTCAATATTCATTCACTGGCGCGATGGTGGACCTGCTACGTCTCAGAAATACGCCCTGGCCGGCGGGGAGGTGCGCCGGCAGGGCTTGCCGCGTAACGCCAGCGGTCAATGGGAGGACCGGACGACAGCGGCAAAACAAAGTCGTTTGGCGCTCACGAAGATTATACGGCCCTTCCGCCTTCGAAGCGGGGTACCTTGTGTCAACTGACTTCGCCGTCGCGTCGACGATGATGTCGACTTCGTATTCCTGGCGATGATCAGTGGCGGGGCAAAGCCGGGGGTATCGCTGTGCGGGCCCCCTTGCGGCAGCTCGCCTCAGCACCAGCGGGTACGTCGTCATGATCCAAATTTCTCCAATCGGCGGGACACGCTAGCTATACGGGTCACGAGCAGACGGGTCACGGAACTCAGATCGTGGCATATCTTAGCGAGATTGGGCATACCGGGCATACCGGGTATCGTTTCTCCAGTCGGACGGAGAAATTGCATAGTACATCAAAGCAAGGCCGGTGGACCGATACCTCGCGACGGTACCGTTGGGGAGCCTATGCATTCTCCTCTTGCCAGAGAATACGCACGACCATCCACTGTCACCTCGAGCAGTTGCCCTGGATCAATGCATATCATCTCGTCATACCATAGTGTCCACTCGAAATCAGAATCTCGAAGATACGTGGTGCCTGAAGCTAGAGGTGAGTCGTCTTTCTCGTTGACAAACTCATGCCACGACGTACCCCTGTGGTTGTAGTTTTGCTCGACGTCCGTGGGCTTAAACAGTTTGACTTCAGGCACGTAGTTCTCCTGAGTATTCGGGACGAATGGTGGGGTCTTTGTGCATGCTTACGATATCAGCCGTCACCGGCTGTTTGCTGCAAACCATATTCGGCTGATGCAGAAAAACCGCGTCTCTCTGACTTTCTGGGTTGTGTTAGCCGCGCTGCGACGAAGCAATGTCGAGCGCGAAGCGGCTGCTTTCCAATATGTTCGGATGCTCAGCGCCGTCTTTCCTTCCAACAGCCGGAAAATGTCGCAAAGCATAGTCGGCCCTGTGGAGGGCAGGAGGCGCACGCAACCATCGACGGAACCGTCGATACCGCGGAGGAGCAGTTAATGAGCTCTCAACACGTTAAGGCGAGTAGGTCGAGTCGTGAGGTCACATAGGCCAAGGCGCTGTGGAAATCGACCTCATCGTCGCCATCCGAAAGCTGTTCCAAAAAATCTTTCGAAGACAGATTGCATGTCTGCCCTTGTCAGAACCTTCACTGGGTCTTCGGCAACTTGCTTAGGGGTGGAAGCAAGTCCGGGTGCTCGGCATCATAAGCGTTTCTTACGAAGCATAATTGTTCTTCTCAGCATCCATTCACTGGCGCGATGTGGTGGACCTGCAATGTCTCAGAAATACGCCCTGCCGGCGGGGAGGTACACCGGCAGGGCTCGCCGCGCAACGCCAGCGGTCAAATGGGAGGACCGGACGACAGCAGCAAAACAAGTCGTTTGGCGCTCACGAAGATTATACGGCGCCTTCCGCCTTCAAGGCGCGGTACGTCGTGTCAACTGACTTCGCCGTCGCATCGACGATGATGTCGATTTCGGCCCGGGTGATGATCAGTGGCGGTGCAAAGCCGAGGATATCGCCATGCGGCATGGCGCGGCCGATGACACCGTTTTCAAGCAGAGCAGCGGCGGCACGCGCGCCGACCTGCAGCTCGGGCTCAAACGGTACGCGCGCCTTGGGATCCCGCATCAGCTCTACTGCTGACAGGATTCCAACGCCGCGAACTTCGCCGACAATGGGATGTCCCTCCAATTCGGCTTTCATGCGGGAAAGCCAATACGGCCCGACATCCTGGACATGCTCCAGGATCTTTCTTTCCTTAAGTACTTGAATGTTGGCAAGTGCGGCCGCCGCGCAAAGCGTATGCCCTGAATATGTCCAGCCATGGCCGAGAGGTCCATTCTTCTCGGTTCCTTCTTCCAGGACAGACCAGACGCGGTCGCCAATAATTGACCCGGAAATTGGGAGGTAGGCGGAACTAACGCCCTTGGCGATGGTGACGAAATCCGGGCGCATCCGATAGAGGTGCGAGCCGAATTTCTCGCCGGTTCGCGCGAAGCCACAAACGACTTCATCGGCGATCAGCAGGATATCGTGCCTATCCAGCACCTCTTGAATAGCCGCCCAGTACCCCCTTGGGGGCGGAACGATGCCGCCAGTCCCAAGTGCCGGTTCTCCGATAAAGGCCGCAACAGTTTCCGGGCCCTCGGCAAGAACAAGGGCCTCGAGTTCGTCGGCGCAGCGTTTGGAAAAGGCTTCTTCGGTTTCGCCCTCATGCGCCTGCCGATAGTAATGTGGGGTCGTTGTGTGGCGTACCAGATTCAAAGGCAGGTCGAAAAACTTATGAAAAAACGGAAGACCTGTCAGGCTTCCAGTGACCAGGCCGGAACCGTGATAACCGCGATGTCGCGAAATGATCTTCTTCTTTTCGGGACGCCCGAGAACGTTGTTATAATACCAGACGAGCTTGATATTGGTCTCGTTGGCGTCGGAACCGGAGAGGCCAAAATAAACTCTTTGCATGTTCTGCCCGAAATATTCCACCACGGCCTCCGCTAAGCGGGCAACGGGCTCCGTGCCTTGGCTGGCATAGACATGAGCGAACGGTAAGTCGTGCGCTTGCTTGGCAATGGCGTCAGCAATCTCCGTGCATCCATATCCCATGTTGACGCAATAGAGCCCACCGAAACCGTCGAGGCTCTTTCGGCCTTCAGTATCCCAGATGTAGACGCCTTCCGCTCCGGCCATGATCCGGTTTGGCGTCTCGCCGCGGCTGTGTTTTGCCAAGTGCGTGGAAGGATGAAAGACGAAGGTCCGATCCTTTTCTTGGACTTGCTTGGTTCCCAGATTGGTCAGACTCATTGTCGCTCTCCCGTTTATTGCCCGGCGGAGAACACTCAGTCCCCGCTCGTCTAGGGCTGACTATACCGGCGGACACACTCCACGTTCCACGGCAATGCACGTCCGCGGCCGATGAAATCACGGAAGTTGCGTCAATCTCCGTGGAAAACACGGACAACTCAGCGTTGTCTTGGCGCGGACAAGGGAATGGGCGAATTGGATTTTACGGATTTCGTCACTATGAGGCTGTAATATTGATCGATCCCGAGTCCAACCTGTAGCAAACCCTCCATGAATTCCTGGTAGGCAGCCATAGAAGGAGCTGCAACGCGCATCAGGTAATCTACCCGGCCCCCGATCGCCCAGCAGTCCAAAATTTCGGAGATGCCTTGAATTGCCGTCTCAAAGTGTCTTTGGTCTTCGAGGCGGTGACGATCCAGCACGACCTCCACCATCACGAAAATCACGCCCCCGGTGAGGGATGGACTCAGCCGCGCGTAATAGCCTTCAACAATCCCTGTTGTTTCGAGTATGCGGAGCCGCTCCGAGCAAGCCGAGGCCGACAGATGGACGCGCTTCGCCAGTTCGCTCTTCGATATCCGACCGTCTGTCTGAAGCTCCGCGAGGATCCGAAGGTCCCAAGCGTCCAGGCGAACTGTGTTGAGTTTCGACTTCATGGGATTGCCGGGCTGAGTATGGCTTTACGTTTAGTCTGCCTAGGGTCTGCCGCCAATTGCATCCATGGTCCGGTCGTGCCAGCCCAGCGTTGCCTTCGTCGCAGGCGATGCTGGTGTAGGCATAAGCCCATGCGCACAGCTTGCCCGATACAAAGACAAAGCTTCTCACTGCCTTTTGATAGTCTACGCGTAGCCGACACAGGACTAATTGGCCTAACGGGAATAATCAAACGCCGATGTTGCGGGCGATCGTATCGGCGGCCATGCGCTTACGCCACTCGATTGGCCCGGAATTATGAATAGAGTTTCCTTCAACATCGACAGCCATGATGACTGGCATGTCCTGCACCTCGAATTCATAGATGGCTTCCATGCCCAGGTCTTCAAAGGCCACGATCCGCGCCGTCTTGATCGATTTTGAAATCAGGTACGCAGCACCACCCACTGCGATGAGATAGGGCGTTCTGTATCTCACAATTGACTCGATGGCCGCCGGGCCCCTCTCGGCCTTGCCGACCATCGCATATGTCCCCGTCTCGGCGAGCATCTTTTCAGTAAAACTGTCCATTCGGCTCGAGGTTGTTGGGCCAGCCGGCCCGACAACCTCATCCCTCACCGCGCGGACGGGTCCGACGTAGTAGATCACGCGACCCCGCAGATCTACAGGAAGCTGCTCGCCGGCATCGATCAAATCGACCATTCGCTTGTGGGCGGTGTCCCGGCCGGTCAGCATCTTTCCGGACAGAAGAAGGGTTTCCCCGCAACGCCATGATGCCGTCTCTTCTTTTGTGAGCGCATCGAGGTTGACCCGCCTGACCTCAGCAGTGTGCAATTCTTCATTTCCGATCTGTGGCCATTCAGAAAGGTCAGGCGGCTGGAGCTGGACCGGCCCTGTGCCGTCCAATGTAAACGTCAGGTGCCGGTTGGCGGCGCATTGTGGAATGAGCGCGACTGGCTTCGACGCGGCGTGCGTAGGATAAGTTGCAACCTTGACGTCCACGACTGTTGTCAGGCCACCCAGGCCCTGAGCGCCGATGCCAAGCCCATTAATTCGCTCATAAAGCTCAATCCGTAGTGCCTCCTCTGGGCTTGCCGGCCCCCTGGCGGTCAGTTCCGACATGTCGATGGGTTCGTTCATGGCCTCCTTTGCGAGCAGCATAGCTTTTTCAGCGCTGCCTCCGATGCCGACCGAGATAAGGCCGGGTGGGCACCATCCGCTGCCAAGGGTCGAAACGGTGTCAACCACCCAGTCGGCAACGGACGCGCTGGGGTTAAGGGTGGTGAAACGCGCCTTGTTTTCGGACCCGCCCCCTTTGGCTGCGATGGTGATTTCAATCTGGCTACCAGGCACGAGGTCCACGTGGACGACTGCCGGCGTGTTGTCACGAGTGTTCACCCGTCGGCCAAGCGGATCCGAGACGATCGATGGTCGGAGGGGATTGTCCGGGTCGAGATATGCTTGGCGAACGCCCCTATTCACGAGGTCGGCGAAACTCGCCGCTGATTTAATGCGGACCCCCATGCCGACCTTTGCAAAGACCACCACAAGACCGGTGTCCTGGCAGATCGGGCGCCGTCCGAAGCCCGCCATGCGCGAGTTCAGCAAAATCTGCCCGATAGCATTCTTCGCCGACGGGCTCTGTTCGCGCGCATATGCCTGCGAAAGAGACCGGACATAATCTGGAGGATGGTAGTATGAGATATACTGAAGAGCGTCTGCAACGCTCCTTGTGATGTCCTTGCCAGCGATGATCCGCGATCTATTTCCCACCGGATCTCATCCAAATGAGCCGAGGCCATTAACCATTTTCAGGCTTTGGAAGCTCCGCACCCCTTGGTCACCCCCTTCGTATCCATAGCCGCTCTGTTTAATGCCTCCATACGGCGCATCTGCCGAAACCCCCTTCAGGTAATTCACACTGACAGCGCCCGCCGAAAGACCATCGATCAGCGCCCGTTTCGCATTAGCGGCGTCGGTGAAGAAGTAGGCGGCCAAGCCATATTCAGTGGCGTTGGCTTCTTCGATCGCCTCCTCAATCGTGTCGAACGGCGCCACGGTGAGGATCGGTCCGAACGGCTCGTCATGAAGCACTTTGGCATCTTTTGGCACCCCTGTCAGGATGGTTGGCGGCCAGTAAAAACCGGGCTGGTCGAGGCGGGTGCCACCAGTCTCGATGCGGGCGCCGCGATCGACCGCATCCTGGATCAGACGCTGCATGGCTTCAATTCGCCGCGCGTTCGCCATGGGGCCCATCTCGGTCGCCGGGTCGTCCGGTGGACCGATCTTGATTTTACGAGCGGCTTCCGTCATTCGGGATAGGAATTCCTGATAGAGAGTCCGCGCGACCAGAATTCTGCTCGGCGCGTTGCAGCTCTGGCCCGCGCACTCGAACTTGTATTCCGATATCGCGGGGACCGCCTGCGCGAGGTCCGCATCCGCGCACACAACGACAGGGGAGTGTCCACCCAGTTCAAGGACGCAGCGCTGCAAATTATTCGCGGCGAGCGTGGCCAGCTGTTTTCCAACTGCCGTGCTGCCCGTGAAGGTCAAGACCTTCACGATTGAGGAACTGAGGAGATGGCGCGAAATATGCACCGGTACACCGAAGACGAGATTGACCACCCCGTCCGGGACACCCGCATGGCGCAAGGCTTCTACGATATGAACGGCGGCGCTCGGCGTCTCTTCCGCACCTTTAAGAATGACCGGACAGCCTGCTGCCAGCGCAGGGGCGAGCTTGCGGGCGATGAGAACGGCGGGATAGTTCCAAGGCGTGAAGGCAGCAACGACACCGAGGGGCTCCGGGACGATCATCCTGTTAGGGCCCAACGGAATCGGGGCCGACAGCTTTTCGGCGTGGGTGCCGTTCCACTTCAGCGTTTCGACAGCGCGCGCGTACTCACCTGTGGCCTCGGCAATCGTCTTTCCCTGTTCAACCGACAAATCGTTCGCCGCGTCGACTGCCTTTGTGGCAAGAATCCTGGCGGCTGCTACAAGGATCTCGCCGCGCTCTTTTACAGGCCGTGAGGACCAAGCCTTGCGGCTGCGCTCTGCCGAAGCGAGGGCCTCGCCCAGATCCGACACCGTCGCCGAGGCCACCGAGCCAAATACCTTCTCCGTCGCCGGGTTAATCACGGGCAACGTGGCTCTGTTACTAGCGGCTCGCCATTTACCGTTGATAAAGAGCTCGTAGCTCGTGGCGTGGGACATAGCGTGCTCCGCTTGACTGAATTCAGTGCGATACCAGCCGACATCCGGACCATGAGCTCGCTTCTGCAGTTTCATCGCGATGGTCACGCCCGGTCAAATATGGAATGTCGACCAAAACCATCTCGAAGACAGATTGATAGAGCTCAGGCAACCGCGAACGAGCGCGGCGATAGCACTGGAAGAGCTTGGTTCAAGAATGGCCTAAGCCAGGTCGGGAGCCGTGGCTGACCAGTGCCCGCCCTCGATCAATGTCCTGACGACCTTGGGGATCAGGTTGCGGACGGCAGAGACGGCTGGAGAGCGCTCATCTTTCGGGTTAACGGCAAGGACAACGGATCGGGTGATCACCGGATCAACGATCTTCACCGTCCGGACGCGGCCTTGAGACGCCTCTTTCTGAATGGCCGACGGCGTGAGGACAGAATAGGCCTTTCCTTCCATGACCATATTGATGATCGTAGAAAGGGAGTCGACTTCGAATCTTACGTCGAGCACACAACCGTGTTGCGCAACGACATCAGCCACCGAACGCCTGACATTGTTATTGCGCATCGGAACCGCCAGGGGAAACGCGTGCAGATCGACGAGCGGGATCGAATTTTCGAAAGGCGGTTCACCCGGCGGTACCACCAGGTAAAACTCTTCGCGGGCCAGCACCGTCATTTGCCCCACGCTCTCGGCAGTCCGATACAATACTGCCAGATGGAAGCGGCCAGCAGCCATCCACTCCTCCAGCGGTCCCGTCATTCCCTCGATCATCTTAAGCGAGATCCTCGGCAGTTCACTTCTTACCGATTCGAGCAGGGGACCACTAAGCACGCGTGCGGCGCCGGACGGGATGCCAATGGTCACTTCTCCGGAAGGAGCAGCCACCGAGTTGGTCAGTTCCGCTTCAGTGAGCTGAATTTCCCTTAGAATAATCCGGGCGCGCTCAAGCAGCCTGTGTCCGGACGCGGTGACGCTGACACCCGTCCTATCGCGAACGAGCAGCTGGGTTCCGAACCCTTCCTCCAGTTGACGTACATGCAGGCTTAAGGCGCTTTGAGCAACGTGAAGGAGCGCAGCGGCCTTCGTAAAACTGCCGGCCTCCACGACGCCGACGAAGTATTTTAACTGCCTGATATCCACGGTTTAAACCAACTGAGGCACTTTCGCAGTCCCATCCTATTATCTCGAAACTAGATAGCCGGCAAGTAATACTTGCCTACCCCACGCCGGGAAAGATGCGCGGTCTCATTGATCGGAGGTAGCTCAGTTCCTGCCCGCGAGAGCCAGAGTGTCGTGGGCGCGCCGAACCACCGGCGGATCAACCATCTTACCGTTCAACGGGAATGCAGACAGCCCGCGGGCGGCCGCATCGTTCTCTGCAGCGATGACATCACGGGCCCACTTGATTTCCTGTGCGCTCGGGGAGAAGGCCTCATTGAATATGGCGACCTGTGTCGGATGGATCGCCAAAGCTCCGGCAAAGCCAAGCCGCCGCGCATGCGCCGCGGTCTCACGAAGTTTATCAGTGTCTGTAACCTCGCCGATGCTTCCAACAAAGCCCAGAGGGAGCAATCCGGCCGCACGGGCGGCAAACAGAACGGAAAGGTTCGGCGTCAAAAGGAGGTCGAACTCCGGCGTGCCTCCAACAGCGGCACTGAAGTCTTCAGGACCGAGCGCCATTGCAAGCATCCTGGGATGAGCCGAGGCTATGGCCGCGAGCCTTTGCAGTGCTGCGGGCGTCTCGATTTGGGCAAGGAAACGGATGCGTCCTTGGACAAGATCTCTTTCTCTTTCAAGTTCCAATACGGCATTCGCGATCTCTAATACCGACTCCGCCGAATCCGTCTTCGGAAGGACAAGCGCATCAACACCTGCCACCACAGCTGCATCGAGATCCGCCACCAACGCCCGCAAGCCACGATTCACGCGGACCAAAACAGATGCGCCCTTGCGCCCCACCTTTGCCACCGATTCAGGGAGCTGCCGCCGTGACTCAGCCTTTTGATCCTGGGGAACGGAGTCCTCGAGGTCGAGTATGACGCCGTCCGCCCCGCGCTCGTGAGCCGCCTCCACGAATCGGGGAACGTGAGCGGGAACGAAGAGCAGGGATCTCCAGCGAGGCACAAACGTCGCGCTTTCAACGGCCGGAACGGTGTCCTTGATCACGGAGTGCCTCTGCGGCCGATTTTAGCGAGGGCGGTAGCAGCCAGTTTGCCGAGTGCCCGCACTGGATGGCAAGTAACCGTCACGCTTTTTGCAAATCGCGAGCGCGTCCACCTCCCGACACGATGCGCGCTCATGCTGACGCGGCCCTATCGCCCAAACGCCTCAGAGCCTCTTCCCGGACGGTCTGCGTATGAGCGCCGAGAGCCGGAACCGGGCGCAGCGAGGGACGCTCCGCGTTGAAGATCGCCGCCGGCGCTATCGTCTCTACAGTTCCTTCGGGTGTGCTAACGGCTACCCTGCGAACGTGGGGATGCCTAGAAACATCAGCCACCTCGTTCAGTCGGCCATATGCCAGACCGGCTGCCTCAAGCTCCTGCATTGCTTCGTGACAGGACAGTTCGGAAAAGCGCAGCGCGATGATCTCGTCAAGTTGCACCCGATTACCGAGGCGCTCCATGTTGTCGGAAAAACCAGGTGCGCGTGTCAGCTCGGTTCGCCTAAGGAACTTCTCGCAAAAATTTACCCATTCGCGGTCATTTTGCACCGAAAACACAACCTCCTTGCCGTCGGCGCAACAATACGCGCCATATGGCGCCAGCGACGGGTGTTTCACGCCGGCGCGCACCGTCTGATACCCGCTGTAGTCGTTTTGCAGAACCGGCACGTTCATCCAATCGGCTAGAGCATCGAACAGTGACACCTGGATGCTGGTCCCTTCGCCGGTGACTTCGCGGTGATACAGCGCCTGAAGAATGGCGCTATGCGCGGTCATGCCCGCCGAGATGTCGCAAACCGACACCCCCACACGCGCGGGTCCTTGTTGGTTGCCGGTGATCGCGCACAGACCTGTTTCAGCCTGAACGATCAGGTCATATGCCTTCAAATGGGAATACGGACCTGTCTCCCCGAAACCAGAGATGTCGCAGGTGATCAGCCGAGGAAACCGCTTGCGGAGATCCGTAGACCCGAACCCTAATCTTTCTATGCTGCCCGGTTTCAGATTCTGGATGAAGACGTCAGCACTGGCAATAAGCGTGTCCAGCACGGCGCGGTCAGCCTCCGATCTCAGGTCCAGACACACCGACTCCTTGCCCCGGTTGAGCCAAACGAAGTAAGCGCTCTGTCCCCGCACCAACTTGTCGTAGTTTCGGGCAAAATCCCCTTCCGGCCTCTCAATCTTAATGACACGTGCCCCAGCATCCGCAAGCCGTGACGAGGCGTAAGGCGCCGCCACCGCCTGCTCTACGGCTACGACCGTAATCCCCTCAAGAGAGTTCTGCATGCGACACCGTGCTTTTCATCCAATTTTTTCGTTTTGAGACCGACCACGGTTCAGTATCGCCAGCAAACGGTTTTGTTCATTCCCAACAATTGAGAATGCCTCGTCGACACCCATTCCGGGCTTTGCAAGCATCATGTCGGCTTGGGTCGCTACAGAGACGTGGACTGAAGCCTGGGCGGAGAGATCCGTTTCAGTACAGCTCCCACCGACATACGCCCCTACCTTGTTTTCCTTGCAGATAAGAACCGCGCGAGCCGTATCGGCGATTGAGCCGACGTCTGGCGTCTTGATTTGGACCACATGCGCGGCCCTCGCTTCGGCAAAGACCCGAATATCCTCTAAGGTATTGCATCTCTCATCCACCACAATGCGAGCGCTGGAACCCCGGTGGTCCAAGATCGATACAATCTTGGCGAAATTCTCTATCTGCGCTTGCGTCGAACCAAAGTCGGCCGGGGACTCAACATTAAGCGTGAAACCCGGGACGCTATCTGCGACCTTGCAGATAAAGTCAGCTATCTGTTGCGGTTCCAGACCTATTTCCAGGCCGATCCACCCATATACATCGAAATGCAGCACCGGATGGTACCCCGGGCGGCCGATTTCGTGCGTGCGTGTTGCAACCCACTTCACGAAATCCATGAAGCTCTGGCCGTCGACGCCGAATTTCTGCCGCGAGTTGATCAGGCCGTGGGGAAGCACATCCACGGACTTCAGGATCATTTTGTCGACGTTGATTTCGCGAGCATCGCCGCTCTGACAGTAAATCGGCACCCTCCGCGTCGGCAACGGCAGTCCAAACTCCGCGCACATGACCTCCGCCATCGTCTTACGCTGAAGATGGGCAGCTGCGCGAAGAAGAGCTTGACTGACCCCATACTCAACAGCCGGAGGTAACAGCTGATGTCCGACTAATTTCAAAACATTGCAAGAATCACGAAACCGAGAGGCATCGACCTCGAGAAGCCGCGGCGCGACAACACGGGAGGTTAAATCTGAAATTTTATCGGTGTCGAACAGAGGATCGCGCCCACCAGCACCAGAGTACTGGACATTCATCATGTCGCCCCAAACGACGGTGTCGTCGGCAAGGACGAGCCCGACGCTGAGCGAAGATGCTGGCGTCCGAATCGATTTGAATCCGGGCGTTGTCGGCGCGCCGACATAGACGAAGCCGTCCTGGACAGCGCCGGACCTAATGGCTTCCTGATCGTCATAGAAAAACGCGCCATTGCCAGGCGCGAGCAGGACATCTTTGATCTGCACTTCACTTCGCTCGATTTTGCGGATTGCGTTGACGGGCGGTTGCAGTTTGTTCGCTGCCTGCCAAGTATGCGCCCCTTGGTGTTGATTTCACCAATATAATGTTCCGGACGTTGCCATCGCGTTTTTAGATGGCGACGGCTACCTTTCGACGCCTTTGAGGATGTCTGGGGCCAGTCCAACGTGAATCATTTTGCCGCTCCGCTCCGTAGCTGAAACATTCGACACCCTTCGCCCAAAGCATAACATTGCCACGAGCTGGCTCCCCGCAGGATCGGAAATTGGCGGCGTCTAGTTTTACTGAGTCAGAAAGTCGCGGATGCGGGGGGAGCGCGCCGACGGCCGGATCATTCATCTCGTCGTCGCGCCCGGGCATGTCATTACCGCTCCGGCCTGGATGATCGATCCCGTGGCTTGCGCGGCGATGGACCTGGGCCCCCCGCGCGTATCGCTTGCCGCGCTGCTTGAGCTTAACAAGCTCTTGATCGAACGCCGTTTCCGGCGAGGCTCTCCGGATGGTTTCACCATCGCGGAGGCGCAACATGAGAACCCTGCCATCCCCCGACACGATCTCTCGTGGTCGTTCGCCAACTCAGCTTGCCGCTCGACTCGCAGAAGCTGAACGGGCTGAGTTCAACGCAACGGACCATAGTGATCGCTCGGCTCGCCAACGTACTGAGGGCCGCCGCCGGCGTGGCAACGGAGGAGGAGAGCTGCGATGACGAGCGGTAATCTGATTCCGACTGCCGTCCTCAAGCGCAAGGCCGTCGTCTATGTGCGTCAATCCACTCAGGCGCAGGTCCAGCTCAACCTTGAGACCCAGCGTCGGCAGTATGAGCTTGTCGACGTCGCGCGGCGTTGGGGATTCCGCAAAGTAGAGGTGATCGACGAGGATCTGGGACGAACCGCAAGCGGGGCTGTGGAGCGTCCCGGTTTCGAGCGCCTGGTCGACGATCTGTGCACCGGCCATGTGGGCGCCGTGCTTTGCCTGGAGGCGTCCCGCCTGTCGCGCAACGGGCCGGACTGGCATCGGCTGCTCGAGTTGTGCGGCGAAGTCGATGCACGCGTGATCGATCTGGACGGAGTCTACGATCCGGGATTGCCGAACGACCGCCTGCTGCTGGGTATGAAGGGCAGCATCAGCGAGTTCGAGCTCGGCGTGCTGCGTGCCCGCATGTACGAGGCCGCCCGCGCCAAGGCACAGCGCGGAGAACTGCGCATCTCCGTGCCCTTCGGCTATGTCTGGCACCGCGATTACGGTCTCGGGTTCGATCCCGACATGCGCCTGCAGGAGACCATTCACCTGATATTCGCGCGCTTCCGCGAACTCGGCAGTGCGCGCCAGGTCCTGATCTCGATGATCGACGATGGCGTGCATTTCCCCAGACCCTCCGACGGCAAGAAGATGGTGTCCTTCGACTGGGTTCCGATCCGCTACCGCAACGTGATCTCGATCCTGAAGAACCCATTCTACGCCGGCGCGTATGTCTATGGTAAGAGCGAGAAGCGCACTGAGATCGTTGATGGCCGCGTTCGCAAGAGCTATGGCCTGCATGTCGTTCAACGGCTTTCGCACCGACGCGGCGGTGGCCCGCGAAGCGCTGGAGGCGGTTGCGCCGATGGCGATCGAAGCGGCGTTGGAGGCTGAACGGATGCAACTGGAGAGCGAAGCCAAGCGGCGGCAGATGATCGAGATGGACCTGCAGCAGGCGCGCTATGAGGCATCGCTCGCCGAGCGCCGCTATGCCGCTTGCGACCCGGAGAACCGGCTTATTGCGGCCCAGCTCGAGAGGAGTTGGGAAGCCACGCTCAGGCGCGTGGAGACCTGCGAGGCCCGGCTGAGCGAAGTCCAGCGTGTGGAGCCTGTCGACGCGGTTCCGGACTTCACGGGCCTCGCCCAGGATCTCGAAGCCACCTGGAATGCGCCGGGTGTCGACATGCGCTGTCGTCAGCAACTGCTGCGCGCGCTCATCAAGGACATCGTGGCGGATGTCGATGACGATGCGCGCGACGTGATCTTGACCATCCACTGGCATGGAGGCCAGCACTCGCAGGTACGGGTTCGCAAGCCCAAATCCGGAGAGCATGGCCAGCGTACGCCTGAGGAGGCTCTGGCGATCATGCGGTCCATGGCAACCCGATGGTCGGATGCCGAAATCGCTGCCACACTCAATCGCATGGGCATGCAAACCGGTCAGGGAAAGACCTGGACGGCGCGACGCGTCCAATCGCTGCGCACGGTGCACAAGATCAGCGGCTATCGCTCTTCGACAAGAATGGCGAGTGGCTCACCATGTCGGATGCGGCCGCGAAGCTCGGCGTGTCGCACGTCAAAATCCGCCGGTTCATCAGGGATGGCCTTTTGCCGGCCGAGCAGGTCATGCGCGGCGCGCCCTACCAGATCCGCGCCAGTGACCTCGAAGACGAACGGATCAAGGCCGATTTGGCGCGCAATACTCCGAGTCGCATCCACGACGACAACCAGGAATCGCTGTTTTCCGCCATTTAAAAAGGAGGTGCATAATGAATCGGTCTTCGCAATTGGACGGATGGCGCGCTCGACGACGTTGGAGTCGATCTCGATCGGACCGTTGTCGAGGAATCTTGTCAGATCTTGCCAGCGCGAGAGCGCGTAGCGGATAGCTTCCGCCAGCTTGGTCTTCTGGCTGATAAGGGTGAGTTGCTGCCTAAGCCACGGCTCAAGGGCATTGATGACGGGACGGCTTCTCTCCTGCCGGACGGCGCGGCGTTCGTCGGCGGAACGACCGCGGATATCGCTCTCAATGTGGTAGAGTTGGGCGATGCGGGTGAGCGCCTCCGTCGCGATCGGCGCGGGCCGGACTGCGCGAGCTCATAGAAGCGGCGACGCACGTGCGACCAGCAAAAGGCCAAGCTCACGGCGTTGCGTTCGGCCAATGCCTTGTAACCCGCGTATCCGTCGACCTGCAGGGTTCCGACAAAGCCCTGAAGATGCCGGATCGGCTGTTCGGCCTTGCGGTCCGGAGCGTAGAGATAGGCGACGCCGGGTAGGTCCATTCCGCCCCAAGGTCGGTCGTCTCGGGCATAGGCGAACCAACTGCCCCGTTTTGGTCCGCCCCCGGCCCGGATCAAGCACAAGCGCAGTGGTCTCGTCCGCGAAGAGCTTGTCTGAAGCCTTCAGCCGCTCGAACAGCCGCTCATGCACAGGGCGAAGCAGGAAAGCTGCCTTGCCCACCCAGTCGGCGAGTGTCGAACGGTCGAGATTGACGCCCTGGCGGGCGTAGATCTGGGCCTGGCGATATAGGGGAAGGTGGTCGGCATACTTCGACACCAGAACATGAGCCACCGTGGCCTCTGTAGGAATGCCGCTTTCGACGAGACGTGCCGGCGCTGGCGCCTGCACGACCACCTCTTCGCAGGCCCGACACGCATACTTCGGTCGACGGGTGACAATCACCCGGAACTGGGCGGGCACGATGTCGAGACGCTCGGAGACGTCCTCGCCCATTACATGCAACTGGCCTTGGCAGCACGGACAGATCTTGTCGGCGACGTCGATTACCTGCTCGACGCGCGACAGATGGCCGGGCAACGAGCCGCGGTTGGCGCGACGCTTACGAGCCCTGGCATCACGCTTTGAGGGGTCCGCGGCTTCCGCGCTGGCGAAGCCCTCCGCCTCTACCTGCTCGGCTTCCTCCAGCCCCAGAAGCAGCTGGTCCTCAGGCAGGCTCTCCGCCCTTCGCCCGAAGCGATAGCGCTGCAACTCCTTGATGATTTGGCGGAGCCTCTCATTCTCCGCACGCGCGGCCAGAAGCATCGCCTGAAGCGCATGAGGATCGTCGGGTAGGGCAGCGGCCGCGTCGGTCACGAAGCGGATTCAAGCATGGATTCCAGTGATTTGGCAATAATGCAATGGTCAGCTCGCCGTCGTTGGAACACGCATCTCGCGCGTCTCGTGCACCCGCCGCCAGTCGAGGCCTTCCAGGGGTGCCTGCAACTGTGCCGCCGTCAGTCGCACGACACCATCGGTAATGCCCGGCCAGCAGAACTTGCCATCCTCCAGCCGCTTGGCGAACAAGCATACGCCCGTGCCGTCGAAGTAGACGAGCTTGATGCGGTCAGCCCGCGTGGCCCGGAACACGTAGACCGTGCCCGAGAACGGATCCGCGCCCATCGCCTCGCGCACGAGCGCTGCCAGAGCTTCCGCTCCCTTGCGGAAGTCGACCGGCTTCGTCGCCACCATGACCTTGACCGCTCCCATTGGCCCGATCACGACGTTGCTCTCAGCGCACGGATCACCGCTGCAACCGTCTTCGAATCCGCCCCACGACCCACCCTCATTGCGATGCCGTCGATCTCGAGCTCGATCACACCAGCGTCTCGAGCCGGCTCCCGCTTTCTAGGCTGTGGCCGATGCTTCGCCGCAGGCTTCGGAAGCGCTGCCGTCACCACCGCCGGCACGAACATGGATTCCGATATCGCTGTCTCCCCCATCGGCCGGCGAGCAGCCCGACGCCAGGTGAACAATTGCTGCGGGGCAAGTCCATACCGGCGTGCCACAGCACAAACCGTCTCGCCCGCCTCGTCGCTCTCCGCCACTATCCGGGCCTTCTCCTCCGGCGGCCACTCACGCCGCCGACCCGAACAGTGAAGATCTCCAGCCGACGGACCGGCATCCTCGTCCTTGGACTTTGTGATTTTTCGTGGAATGAGGACCCTGTTTGAGGGGTGATTTTCGTCCAAACGGGACCCCTTAACGTGGGGTCATCAAGATGCCTCCGGTTTGATCGGAGGCATTTGCGTTTTGGATGTTGGTTGTGGAGACGATTGCAAAGATTCGCCGGCTGTCGCTGGTGCAGGGGAAGTCGATCAAGGCGATTTGCCGGGAGTTGAAGATCTCCCGGAAGGTGGTGCGCAAGGTCCTGCGTTCGAGCGAGACGGAGTTCCGCTACGAGCGCAAGCATCAGCCTTATCCCCGGATGGGAGCCTGGCGTGAGAAGCTGGATCTGCTGCTGTCGGCAAACGCGGCCAAACCGCAGCGGGAGCGGCTGACGCTGATCCGTATTTTCGAGGAGCTTCGCGGCCTCGGCTATGACGGCAGCTACAGTTCGGGGTGGCGGCATGCTCAGAGCTGGGCGGCGGATCGCGGCAGCGCCGTGGCCGAGGCCTACATTCCGCTGAGTTTTGCACCTGGCGAGGCCTACCAGTTCGACTGGAGTCACCGAGATCGTCCTGCTCGACGGCGTGACGGTGAGAGTGAAGGTCGCGCACATGCGGCTCTGCCACAGCCGCATGTTCTTCGTGAGGGCCTATCCGCGCGAGACGCAGGAGATGGTGTTCGACGCGCATGACCGGGCGTTCGCCTTCTTCCGTGGCGCCTGCACGCGCGGCATCTACGACAACATGAAGACGGCGGTGGACGCGATCTTCATCGGCAGGGATCACCGCTACAACCGCCGCTTTGCGCAGATGTGCGGGCATTACCTTGTCGAGCCGGAGGCCTGCACACCGGCGGCCGGCTGGGAGAAGGGGCAAGTCGAGAACCAGGTCGGGCTGGTGCGCGAGCGCTTCTTCACACCGAGGCTGCGCTTCAAGACGTTGGAGGATCTCAACGGCTGGCTGGCCGACAAATGCGTTGCCTAATGCCAAGGCGCGTCGGCATCCCGAACAGGGTGAGCGCACGATCTGGGACGTACTCGAAGAAGAACGCGCCAGCTTCATTCCCTATGCCGGTCGCTTCGACGGCTACCATTGCATTCCCGCGTCGGTGTCGAAGACCTGCACGCTGCGCTTCGACAACAACAAATACTCGGTGCTGTCGAGCGCCGTCGGCCGGCCGGTCGAGATCCATGCCTATGCCGACCGGATCGTCATCCGCCAGGATGGCGCGGTCGTCGGCGAGCACGCACGCTCTTTCGGCCGCAACGAGGTCGTCTACGATCCCTGGCACTACGTGCCGGTTCTGGCCCGCAAGCCCGGCGGACTACGCAACGGCGCGCCGTTCCGGGCCTGGGTTCTGCCGTCAGCCATGGAGAAGGTGCGCCGCAAGCTCAAGGCTGCCGATGACGGCGACCGGCAGATGGTGTCGATCCTCACTTGCGTGCTGACCGACGGATTGAACGCGGTCGAGGCGGCCTGTCAGGAAGCCCTCGATCATGGTGTCTCATCGGCGGCGGTGATCCTCAACATCCTGGCCCGCAGCCGCGATCCGGCGCCGGGCACGATCCTTTCCATTCCACAGGCGCTGAAGCTGGCTCACGAGCCGATCGCCGACTGCGCCCGCTATGACAGTCTCAGGAGGACAAACAGCCATGGAACGCACCGAAGTGCTGGAACTGAGGGGAGCGCTGAAGCTCTACGGGATGCGCAGCGCCTATGACGAGATCATGGGCGTCGCCATCAAGCGACGGCACGAGCCGCCCAGGATCGTCAGTGATCTCTTGCAAGCCGAGATATCGGAGAAGCAGGCCCGCTCCATCAAATACCAGTTCGCCGTCGCCAAGTTGCCGCTGGCCAAGGACATCGACGACTTCGACTTCGCCGACACGCCGGTCACCGAACCCCTGATGCGCGATCTCGCCCGGCGGCGCCTTCGTTGCCGATCAGCGCAACGTCCCGCCGCATCGGCCGGATCTCGCTGTGCGGTGATGGCAACGTCTTTCGCGGGGTCTTGCTTGCCGGAATGTCGATGGTCGCGGTGTAGGCCAGCGCCACGACCGGGCCGACACCGGGGATCGACATCAGCCGGCGGCAGACCTGATCATTCCGGACGATCACCAGAAGCTTGCGGTGAAGGGCGGCAGGATTCCGGCGCAGCTTGCTGCGCGCGTCGAGCAGCGGTTCGATGATCTCGGCCAGATCGGGCATGCCATCGACGAGTTCACGGATACGTTGTTCGAATTTGACGGCACCGACCATGCCAACCTTGAGCCCGAAGTTGCGCAAGAGCCCGCGGATGTCGTTGTCAATGGCGATCGCTTTTTCCTGCAGCAGCTTGCGCGCCGTCAGCAGCGCCCGGCGCTTCTGGCTTGTCATTGTCTTCACATGCACCGGGCGGAACAGATTGACCCGCATCATCTGAGCGATCCCGCGGGCATCTATGCGATCGGATTTGTTCGGCTGCGCTTTCAGGAATGCCTTCGTGTGCCGGGTCTTTGTCTCTCCAGTCGATCGCTCGCCCGGAACGAGGCCGAGGTAGCCCATGAGCTGGCGAGGGCTCTCAAAACGGCTCACGTCGCCGACCTCGGTAGCGAACGTCACGGCGACAATCAGATCGACCCCACGCAATGTCTGGAGCGCTCGTACGATCGGCGCCAGCGACCAGGCTGGAACGAACTCCTCGATCACACGCTCAAGCCGCTCGGCCCGCTCTTTCGAGATGCGAACCGCCTCGACCATCTCCTGGAGCGCAATCTGATGTGCGGGATGATCGAACTGCTGCGCCTGCAGCCAGCAGAGATAGCGCATCGTCCAGCCCTTTTTGCGCGGAAAGATACGTCCGTGCTTGAGCATGAAGGCGCTCACATGCTGCCGGTGGACCCGAAGTGTCTCAACTGCGGCCGCCCGGGCGCGGACGAGATCCCGCATGGCTTCGTGGCCTTCATCGGGAACCCATACCGCCGTCAGTTCGCCAGCGCGCAGCAACCTGGCCAATCCGAGGGCATCCCGGCGGTTTGTCTTCACGCGATCGCTGGGCTTCCTCGGAATCAGCGACGGAGCGACTACCGTGCATTCGTGACCCAGCGAACGGATCAGCCGATAGAGACCATAGCCGGTCGGGCCGGCCTCGTAGCAGAAATGGACTCGATCGAACCTGTTGGCGATCCGCTGGATAACTCGGCGCATGCTCTCATCCGAGGCGTCGACCTCGCCGAAGAAGCGAACTTCTCCCTCCCGGCCGGCATCCGCAATCGCGATGGCGTTCCTAAGCTTTGCGACATGATTCCGACAAATGCTTCCCTATAATCTGACACGGCTCGTCCTCCTGTGATGAGGATCGGCTCGGCCCGCCGAGCAACCCTCGGACGCGCAGTGTAGGGCGAGCCACCTCACCGGCAGAAGCGGACATACGTTACCCTATATCGATGCTTTGATCGGGGTGATCGGCCACGCCGACCGAGCTGAGCCGCTGAAGGATTATTGCCTGGGACTTCTGATGCCGATGGAGCGCAAGAGCGTGGAACCGTTGGCGGCCGTCACGGCACCGTCGCGGGTAGCGGCCAAGCATCAGTCTCTGCTGCATTTCGTGGGACAGGCGCCGTGGTCGGGCGCGGCCTTGCTGGCGCGGGTTCGCGACTGGGTTCTTCCACGGATCGAGCAGCGTGGACCGATCCGGGCATGGATCGTCGACGACACCGGCTTTCCCAAGAAGGGCAAGCACTCGGTGGGCGTGGCGCGCCAGTATTGCGGCCAGTTGGGCAAGCAGGACAACTGTCAGATTGCGGTTAGCCTGTCGATCGCAAATGACGCAGCCTCGCTTCCGATCGCCTACGAACTGTATCTCCCGCACAGCTGGGCGGAGGATCCGGAACAACGTAAGAAGGCCAAGATTCCGGCGGAGATCACGTTCCGGACCATGCCGCAGATCGCGCTCGAGCAGATCAGGACGGCCAAGGCCGAGGGCGTCGCGCCCGGCGTGGTTTTGGCCGACGCCGGATATGGCGCCGACGGCGGTTTCCGCGCGGGCCTGTCCGAGCTCGGTCTGACCTATGTTGTCGGCGTTCAGCCCACCCTCAGCGTCTGGCGCCCAGGCGAGAGCCCGCTGCCGCCCAAGCCTTGGAGCGGAAGAGGCCGGCCGCCGTCTCGAGTCGCCGAACCGACAATCACAAGCCGATCTCGGCCAAGGCCCTGGCCGAGGAGTTTGACGCCGAGACCTGGCGCACGATCGCCTGGCGCGAAGGAACCAACACCGAGCTCAATTCCCGCTTCGCCGCCGTGCGCTTGCGGCCGGCATCCAGGGACTACAATCGGCCCGAGGCTCACGCCCAAGAGTGGCTCCTGATCGAGTGGCCTGAAGGCGAGGTCGAGCCGAGCAATATTGGCTCTCCACCTTGCCGGCCGACGCTACGGTCACCCAGTTGGTCGGCGCCGCCAAGCTGCGTTGGCGGATCGAGCGAGACTATCAGGAACTCAAGCAGGAACTGGGACTGGGCCACTCCGAAGGCCGAGGGTGGCGGGGCTTCCACCACCACGCCAGCCTCTGTATCGCCGCCTATGGCTTCCTGGTCTCTCTGCGGGAGACGATTCCCCCCTCAACTCCAACTCGCGCCCAGGGCCGCCAAACACTTGGTCTTCCCGGCGGTAATCGACCCCGCGGATCCTCCAATCCGACCAGAGCGGCACGTCCCGACCTCGATCCCGACCATCAGGCGACGCCTGACCGTGGCCCTGGCCAACCGTCTGCAACGATGTCCGTGCTGCACAAGGGCCATGGACAGTCCGCGTCAGGCTCGCAATTTATGACGCAGTAGTACTAGTCGCGCGGGAAGTGGCCGCCACTTGCGCCGAGAATACTTAAGGCAAAGGGGCATCGCCTCACATCTCACATCGAGATGCGCGACGGCGGAAGCTGCAACGCCTCGCAACTCAAATGGCCGACCTCTTTTCGCGATCAAGATCAGAGCTCTTCGGCGATCGTCTGCGCGTCGAGGGCCTCGGGAGCGGCACGAAGAAGTCTTACCTAGCGCCTGCGCAGACCTCACCTCACCGTCTCGTCGAATCCGTCGCGTATTCAGCTAGGAATGCCGATGCCGAAGTGCCTCGTGTGGGCTACATCGAGGATGCGATTGACCAAACTAGAGTAGCTGTGTCCTCTAGCCATCCAGGCTATGACAAACCCGGAACTCATGCTGAGCCCCGGCATAGAGTTGATCTCTAGGACAAAGGGCTGGCCGCAATGGTCGACCCGGAGGTCGACGCGAGCGTAGTCCCGGCACTGGCAGGCCCGGTAGGTCGCCACCGAAATCTCCCGCAGCATAGCCGCAAGGCTGCTCCCGATTTGCGCCGGGCAAATCTTCGGTGGCGCCGCGATCGCTGTGTACTTCGCGTCCCAAGTCATAAGACGCATTTCGCGGTCCCCGAAGTCCTGCTCCACCAGCGGCAACACCTCGGGCTCTCCGTTTCCCAGCAAAGCGACATGAATTTCTCGCCCGTCGATGTATTCTTCCACGAGTGCGTCCTGCGCATAACGCGCAACGATTACTTCCACGGCATGCCTCAACTGAGCAGGTTCATGTACGAGCTGTAATCCGATGCTGCACTCTGCGTGACGTGGCTTCACTACCACAGGGAATCGCAGGTCGCAGGTACCCTCGGTTCCGCGACGCATCACGCGAAAGTTGGGGGTGGGCACGCCGCAATCGCGGATGAGTCTCTTGGTGATGACCTTGTCGTGCGTCAGCCCGATCGCTAGCGGGCCACATCCAGTGTATGGTATACTGGCCATCTCAAGCATGGCGGGAACGTGGGTGTAACGGAACTCGCCCTGAATTTCCTCCGCCCTATTGAAGACGAATCCTGAAGGGCGGCCTCGCGAATCGACTGGCATGAATCGCTCGAGCTTAGTGAGCAGTCCTAAATCGCATTCACACAGGAGTGTCTCGTGACCGCCCTCTTGCAGGGCTGCCGCCACCCTTTCATCTGTCGGGCTGGGGCCGTATTCCTCGGGACGCGCCTGGCCAAACTGATTGGTCACCTCCGTAGGCTTATAGTTCCACACGATGGCTACCCGCATGAGCTACTCCTTTGTTTTTGCCCGCTGTCAGTTCATTTGATCCGAATTTAGTTGGCTGATCGATAGGGCCAGATGGTCTACCTACGCGCGTCGCGGTACCGCCAGGCGGGGGCCGTCGCGGAAATCGCGGTATTGTTGACATGCTGCGCCAACACAGTTCCGAAACTCGGGAAGAGGTCCAGCGGCCAGGCAGGCGCACGATGAACAAAGCTCCCACGGCGCTGACAGGCCGCGTGGTCCGTACACTGCACCGGCAATCGCGTTTAGCCGTTCCGCGCGGCCCTCCCGGGCCGTGGCGTAGAGCTCGCGTGCCGCGAGGCGTTGTGATCGAGCGTCCCAGATCATGTGGTGCATGATCAACACCACATGATCGTCCCAGGCCAGGCATACCAGCCGTCCAGGGATCAGCGGCCCGGCTTCCATCTCGAACGCCGCGCGCGCTTCATGGCGCATCAGAGCAGTGGCTGTCGTCTCCACATCCGCTGCCGGCGTCCGATCGTCTCGTTTCAGCGGCCGGCCGGCGTCCACTAGCCCGAACAGCTGAAACTGGTGGCCGTCCTCCACTCCGAAGGCGGTGGGCATGACCTCAGGACGCGCCACCAAGCCGCCCAAGGCCGACTGTAGGGCCGCCTCGTCCAGATAGCTGCGAAACCTGAGCCTCATCCGGTTGTAACAGCCCTCGCTGCCGCCCATCAGACGTGAAGGGAGCCAAACCCGCTGCTGGCGGGATGACAGCGGCACCCAGCACCGCAAATCTTCAATCGTCGGCACCGGACTCCAGAGTGCAAGGTCCATCGCATGGATTGTTCGAGCAAGTTTCATTTACCCCTGGCCCGCCAGCCTCGAGACCACTATGGCAAGACTGATCTTACCCGTGCCGCACGCAATTTCCGTGCCACGGAAGCAAGAGGGTAAACAATGTGTTTGGCGCCAGCAACGGCGGAAAACTTGAGCCTCCGTGTGTCAGGTTCCGAACACTGAAGTCTTCAACCAAAGACCGTTCAGCACAACATCAGGGTCCTTAAACGCGACGGTCGCCCCCCGTGCCAAACTCGAAGGTCTGATCGTTGATGGTATTCTTTTTGGCAATCTGATTCACAGCGCGCGGCATCGGTTCATCCTAAAGTCATGCAGCGCTCCATGCTATCCTCTTGGTCGAGGAGCTCAGACATCCTCGAGGTTGCCAAACTACAGGTTTGATGGCGGGCCTCCCAGGCATCGGACCGGTCATCACGTTGGCCATCATTGCCGAAGCCAGCGATCGTGGCCGTTTCGCTCATCATCGCCAGTTTCTTCCGTGATCGGCGATTTCAGCGGGGAGTGTCTGGCCACGGTCGCCGACAACTCGATCTCGGGTGTGTCGTCCGGGAACTCGACATCATCGCCAAGCCTCGCGGCTACCCGTGCCTGATGGTGTCGGATAACCTCCTAAGAGCCGCGAAAGGAAAAGGGGGAGACGCTCAAAATCTCCGACGATTGTCAAGTTGCCGGGTTGAACCAGGCGGCTTCCCCAGGTCCTCAAGCACAGGGCACGCACCTGGTGGCCGATCTCTCCTTGGACGAGGAGATGCTGCAGGACGTCATTCGCCGAAAACTGTGAGGCCTGATCGCAAACGCGAGCTGGTGGCAGTGACGTGACGATTAGAGACGCGAAACCTTCGAACCCCTTTCGCTCTTTCAATAGTGGAGGTCCGACAAGATTGTGATAAAGCAAACTCGCCGAATTGGAGGCGAAAAGCGGACATAGGACTAACACCTATCTCGAGTTGGCACGCCTCTTGCTTCTGCATTTGGTGCGTTCGCCCAGCAACGAAGCCGTTCGATGTCCGCATCGACGATTTCGCTTGAGAGTTGCCCACACGAAGGAACAGGCTCTATGCAGGAGACATTATCGAGAGGGTTGGGCATGCTCTTGACGGAGAAAGTTCGGGGCTACTCAATATGCGCGCTCAATTCTATAGCGACGCTTTTTGCTCAGTTGGCGACCACGGGCGCACCTCGGCAACTGATAGACATCCGCCAAGCTCCTGTGCTTGCGCGAAGCACGTCGCGGGTCAGCTGGAAACTACGCGTATTCGGTAATGGGCAACACAAATCAGTTTTCGAACCGTCACGATATGAGAAAAGTCAAGAAATGGCTAAAACTAGCGTCAGGAGAATCGAACGTGTCTGATGAGTTAACTTATGGCGAAATTTACGCTCCGATCTATGAAGAATACACCAATCTGCAAGGCAAAATCGCAGAGGTGAACGACACGGTCGCCTTTCTAGAGGGATATTGCAGCGGGGGCAGTGCTCTTGAACTGGGTATAGGCGACGGGCGAGTGGCGGTGCCGTTGAGCGAGCGCGGGGTCAAAGTCGAAGGTATCGACAATTCGTGCAGCATGTTGAAACTTCTCGCCAAGCGCACCGATCTAATCACGGCTTGGGAGGGGGATATCGCCCATTTTAGATCAGAGCAGCGCTATGATGCGGTGTATTGCGTTTATTTCACGTTCACCCTGCTCTCCACGCGCGAAGCGCAAATAGCTTGCCTCCGATCTGCCGCGGAGGCGCTAGATCATGAGGGGGTTTTGGTGATAGAATTGGGGGTCCCAGGCTTAGATCCTCTCGTCGGCGGCCAACAAACTGCAAAGGCGCGGCTAGTGGATCATGAGAATACGATCCTCAATGTGGCTGTCCATGATCCACTAAACCAGAATTTGGTTTCAACTCTTCTCTGGTTTTCCGATACGTCGGTTAGACGTTTGCCGCAACGCGTTCGTTACGTTTATCACCAGGAACTGGATACCATGGCCGAATGCGTGGGGCTGGAGCTAGGGGAGCGGTGGGGAGATTGGGCGAGAGGTGCGTTCAGCGAACGATCCGAGCGCCATATATCGGTATACCGCCGAAGCAGCCCGTAGTGATAGCGGAACTGGAGAGTGGAAATGCAGAAGGAAGTTCAGCCGCGAAGTCAGCTTGAGGCAGTGAGGCTGGTAAAGGAACGGGGTGTGCCAGTCGGCTAGACCGCCCGCGAAAAGCGGACTGGTGGCCGATGGTCTAGCTCGACGGTTTTGAAGCCCCTCGCGCGAGCTGGGGGACTGTCAGGAATCGTATGCGTGAGGCTTGTCACTGTCGTTGGCTGACGAACCTTTCGCCGACGCCATCCTGGATCGCCTCGTTCACAACGCCTATCGCATCGATCTCACCGGTGAAAGCATGCGAAAACAGCGCCCGCCAATCGTACCAGAAAACACCGAAGCTTGACCCGAAACAAAACCCAACCCAAACATCAACGAGACCCAGGATCAGTCCGAAAAATGGCCGGCTTCAAATCGGAATCGGTGGCCGGCTTCATCGGAATACGCAGGCTTCGAAGGCATCGAGCGCGGCCAGGCCGGCTTCGGCGGCCTTGGCCCGGTATTTCGCCCGCACGCCGGCACGACAGGTTGCGGTCCTTCCATGACACGAACTCCAATAATGGCGGATGAGGTGCACAATGCAGGTCTGCACAAGCGGGAACACGGCGGTCATCGTTACTGGAAAGCCTTTTTGGCCGCAACCACGGCGTCGGCAACAGCTCGGTTTTTCAACTGGTTCGCAACGCTCGTTGCCGCCGTTGGGCAAGATACTGAGCGCGATGTAGCTCGCCTTGTTGCGGACGAAGCCCTCGTTGCGAACCTCGACCCGGGTGGCGTTCCAAGAAGACTAAAGGGAAGCAGGGTCCAATGGCAGAACCCAGGCGCACCAGGTATGGCAGGTTCGGCTCCCTTATCCAGCCGCTTGTGGTGATCCTCTACATGGACGGACGGCTCTCCCCATGTGGCTTTCGACAGCCACCTTTGGCACACTGCGGTGCCGGGAGCGGAGGCTGTCCACCACATTAAGTCAAAGGTTCTCCTGAAGTTTGATCTTAGCAACTTCAGCTTCGGACGCTCTGAACGTTTATCAAGTCACCCGTCTCACATCTATCTGGACCTGCCCACTCCGCCAGTTATCGAGTGCACAAATATCCTACTACGGTCACTTCTCGGCGGTTGCCCCCTCCGCCGGTGCGGACAAGGTTGGGGCCGCTGATTGCCCTTGTTCACCCAATTGCCGGAAACGGTGAGATCGAAAAACTAATCATGTTGACGGCGCGCTCGAGTATTTCCTGGGTCTGAGCAAGAGCGGGTGAAACGGCAATGACATGCCCTACGCGATCACGGTAGTCGCCTTTTAAGGCGATCAGCGTCTTGGGTTTAACATACAACTCGACCTCGGCAACACCCGGCACAGCAACCGCATGACGGTCGCCAGTGATCCAATCGAGGGTGCCATCGCGATCAGGAACCAGGAATCGTGCGCCCGCAGCATGGGAACACCTTTTGTGCAAATCCCAGTCCTCGCCGATGACAAGCTTGATGTGCTCGGTTACTAAATCGACACCGTAAGCCAGTTGAACCAGGCGGGGATTGGGGCCGCCCGCAAGACGAGGATTGACTTCGATCACGACTGGGCCACGCTTTGTCAGCCGGAATTCAATGTTGGTTGGCCCCCAGCCAAGGTCGAGTGCTCTCAAACAGCTCAGCGAAACATCGGCGATACGTTTATAGACCTCATCATTCAGCGGGGCCGGATGCGTGTACTCATGAAAGACGAAATGCGGCGGGGGGCCAAATTTCCCAGCAGCAATCCCAATGACTTCATCGCCCATTAGGTCAACCGCATAGTGTGGACCGTCCGCGAATTCTTCGACCAGTGTCCTCGGCGAGGACCTCCGCAGGTGTTGGTTCGCGCGCAACAGATATTTCGCATGTCCGGCCAAGTCGTCGACGCTGTGGCACAAACGGACTCCAATGCTGCCGCTGCCTAAGATTGGTTTGAGAACCACCGGCAACCCGATGTCCACGGCAGCGCTTTCAATCTCCACCGAATTGGCTGCCAAGCGATAATCAGGGATTGGAATGCCGGCCTGCGCGAGGATCTGACGTTGGATGAATTTGTTGCAGCACCGTTCAACGGACGCAGGATTCGGTCCCGGTAAATTGAAGCTCTGGCAAAGCTTACCTACTGTTGCATAGATCGACTCATCGTCACCCGCAAAGCCGGTAACGCCAGCAATGTCATAGCTCGCACCTAGCCGCGAACATTCCTGGATCAGCGCATCGAGATCGTCTGTGTCGACGCGGATTGCCTCACTCCCTTCCGCCGCGAGATAGTCGTACTGAGCTGGGCTAGCCGACAGTGTAATTGGATGAAGACCAAGGCTCCGGGCTGCTTTCACGTATAGAAAGCCAATACGTGTATGGCCCTCAACCAGGATTAGCGCTCTTTGTGCCATGGGCTGTTCTCTCTTTCAAATGAAGGTGAACCGGTTTTTCAGATAGAATCGGCTTCTTTCTTGCCTGAACTGAGGTCTTGCACTGACGGTACCATTGTCAGCCATTTGCGTTTGCAAAGGTTCTGTGAATTTATTTTCTGCTCTGCGGTACCTTCGGTGCCCGGCTGTCTGAAACGGATGAGCGGCCGCTTCGACCGACCTGTTCATTGATTCAGGTGTTTGCGGCTGCGTCAAGAGCATGGGCGCGGGGCTTGTTTTCGCATGCTTTCTACGGTGAGTTGAAGGCGATGAGCGTTTTGAACTAAGCGATCTAGGATCGCATCACCGAGCGTGGGATCGCCGATAATGTGGTGCCAGTGTTACAGGGATTTTGGCTTTTGACGATTGTGGATGCGCGGCCGTGGCGATCATCGAGGATCAAGAGGTCGCTGCGCTCGGCCGAGCGCCATCAGGCTCCAGCCGTCAATGATGAGGAGTTGAACGCGCCCGAGCGTCTCGAGCACGCGGCCATAGCCTCCGTCGCCGCCCGCCAGCGCGAGCGCCTCGAAGAGACGCGGGACGCGATGATAGAGTACTGATCATTGTCGCGGCAGGCTTTGTGGCCAAGGGCGCAGGCAAGCCAACCCTTCCGGGCCGGTTGCGCCCGTGAACGACAAGTTCTCGTAGCTGTCCATCCAGTCGCCGCCGTCGAGTCTGGCGAAGACGGCGCGGTCGATACCGCGCGGCATGCGCAAATCGACATCTTTTAGGCATGCGCTCTGGCGCAGCGCGGGGAATTTGTGACCCGTCTTGATCTTTTTGGTGTCGCGCTCGGCGGCTTCGCGATCGACACGAAGCCCGATTCGCTCCTCGAACGACAGGGCATCGAGATCCGGTGATCGTCGCTGCTCTCGAAGGCTTTTGCCCGTCAAGCCGAGTGCGATCAGCCGTTCATGAGTGGGATGGGCGAGCATTGAGAACTCCATGGTTCAGTGGAAATAGCCCTGACCGCGGATGGTTGCCGTGGCGCGCAGGGATTGGTGGTCGGGCGTCTCGTCGAGGAAAGCGCGTTCAGGCCGTTCTTGAGGATCGAGCGGATCGAGGCGACGGAGCGCGCCTGGATAAGGATGCTGCTTGGCAGGCTGCATCAACGCGCTTGTTGCCGTAGCTTTTGGTCAGCGCCAGGATGCCGAGACAGGTGCGAAAGCCCTGTTCGGGATGCAGCCGGTCAGCGATGACGGCATGGAAGACGGCGGCGGTGGCAGGACCGATCTTTCGCCGGCCGCGATCAGTCCCCGGCGTCCACTCGCTGTTAGCGGCGATGCGCGCTCGGCATGTGATTGGTAAGGGCCGTATGGCGGCGCCGGTTGAGCGCTCGGGCGTTGGCTGGCGATCCGCTGCCCCATGTGGAAGATCTCGACGGTCTTGTCGGCGATACGCCGAGCTCGCGGATGAGGCAGTAGGGCGTGGAATACCAGTGGCCCTCGACCTTCGCGTGACAGTCGGGCGACGCGGCAATGCTTCCAGCGCGCAAACACGTATGGCTGATCCGGCAGTTCTCCCAGCTTCGGCCTGTCGATCTCCCGGCCAAGAGTTCGGCGCGGCTGGAGCCGAAGCCGCGCATCCGGCGGGGGTTGAGTTCGGGGACGAGCAGCGGATGGCGGCGTCCAGCCCGGCCAGGGAAAAGAAGCGCTGGTTGCGCAGCCGCGCCAAGACCCAGCGCTGGGCAATTTGCACGGCGACCTCGACTTTGCCTTATGTTTGGGGAGTCTCGGCCTGGTTGCGAGAACTGCGGTGCTGTAATGGCTCGCCATCTCCGCATTGCTCCGGTGAGACCTGGGGCGTAGCGGCGGGGTTGGTGACGGCGGCCTTGAGATACGCAGACCACGAACTTCGGCACGCCATCTAGAAACCGGATCAGGTTGATATGAAGGCCGATCCAGTCGGGCAGGCTCTCGCTCGGGCACGCCTCGGCGTAGATATAATTAGACGCGCCTAGCGCTGCGACGAACAGCTTCATGGGACGCGCTTCGCCGGTGACGGGTTCGAAGATGTCGCTGGTGTCGCCGGCGAAATCGACTAAAATCTTCTCGCCGCCCAAGTGCGTCTGGCGCATCGTCGGGCGCGCGGGCCTTACCAAGCCTCGAGGGTCGTACAAGTGTAGCCAAACCCTGTAGCAGCACCCATTACGCTGCGGCGGCGCAACTTCCTCTCCACATAGCTCCAATCGGGCACCGAGTTTTGTGCGTCAAGTTCTTGTGTGGATGCCAGCCATTTTGCAAGGAAGAACCTGAAGCATTGGACGTGTGATCGAGTGCGGTTTTGCGGCCGTTCCATGTGCCGCGGGCCGGTATGGTGATGCGCGGATCAGGTCCAAATCAGCAAAGCGAGCTTGCGTGGGCTCTCAACTTGACTCTGGTTTTCCTGACCCCGATCTGATCGATCATTTGCCCATGCAGTTCACGCCTTCCTCACATCTCCGACGTCCCGGTCTCAGGTGCGTTGTTGCAAATCACGCAGGCAACGTCGCCGGATTCCGGTAGTCCTCCTGTTTCGTCAGCATGGCCCAGATGCCACGCGCCATCTTGTTGGCCAGCGCGATTGCCACCAGCATGCGCGGTTTCTTCAACATCAAGCGGGCAAGCCAGGAACCGTCGGGCGCGCGCCTCCGAGACGCCCATCGAACCACAGCCATGGCGCCGATGATGAGCAACCGCCGAATATCTCGCTGGCCCATCTTCGATATCTTCCCTAATCGTTGCTTGCCGCCGCTCGACTTCTGCCGAGGGACCAGCCCGAGCCAGGCGGCGAAATCGCGACCGCACTTGAAAGCCTCCATCGGCGGCGCAAAGGTTTCAATGGCAAGGGCAGCGATAGGGCCGACACCGGGCATGGTTTGCAACCGCCGAGATGTTGCAGCTTGCTTGGACAGCGTGTCCATCGTCTTCTTCAATGCCGCGAGCCGGCTGCTCAACTGGTCGATTTGGTCAAGGAGAGCGCTGCAGATGTCGCGGACCAGATCCGGCAGGTCTGCGCTCTCGTCCTCGACGATCTCTGCCAGACGTGGCAGGTGGCCGATGCCTTGCGGAGCAACATAACCGAACTCATAGAGGTGCGCGCGCAGCGCATTCACCAATTCGGTTCGCTGATTCACGAACTGCTCTCTGGTGCGAAACACGATAGCCCGGGACTGCTGCTCCTTGGTCTTCGGTTCGACAAAGCGCATTGTCGGTCGTTGCGCTGCTTCGACGATCGCCTCCGCATCTGCGACGTCGTTCTTCTGCCGCTTGACGAACGGTTTGACATAGGCCGGGGCAATCAGTCTTGGCTCATGGCCAAGCCGAGCCATCTGACGGGCCCAGTAGTGCGAGCTGCCGCACGCTTCCATCGCCACGACACATGCCGGTTGACTCGCCATGAACTTGCAAAACTGCAGGCGCGACAGCTTCTTGCGGAACACAACCGATCCATCAGCTGCCGCCCCGTGCAGCTGAAAGACGTTCTTTGCCAGATCGACCCCAATGATGGTAACCTTTTCCATCGATGCCTGCCTCTCCTTTGCGTGGCGCTAACACCACAAACTTTGGCACATTGCGATGCCGTCGGAGAAGGCTGGCATCCACCCCATCAGCAAAAATGGCGTGGCATTCAGCGGTGACGTTGGCGTGTCCGCCGCGCAGCCCCCGTGTTTAGCGGAGCGGCGGACATGGCGGCCGCGTCTCAGGCGGCCAGTGCCCTCAGGTTCTCCTTCTTGTGCTCGCGCAGATGATCCGTGTTGAGGTAGCGGGTCGCCTCGAGCCAGTTCTCGTGGATCTCCACCGCCAATGCCCGAACCAGCCGCAAACAGCTCTGCGGGTTGGGGAAGATGCGAACGACCAGGGTGCGCCGCTTGATCTCCTGGTTCAGCCGCTCCAGCATGTTCGTCGACTTCATGTGCTTGTGATGCGGCAGCGGCAGCCGATAGAAGCTCAGCGTCTCCTCGATGTTGTTCTCCACCCAATCCACCAGCTTCGGGTATTTGGCCTGCCATTTGGCGATCCACTGCGCCAGGTCGCGCTTGACCTCGGCTAGGTCGCGCCGGTCATAGAACCATCTGAGCTCCATCAGGCAGTCGTCATCGACCTTGCGCGGCACATAATCGAGCGCGTTTCTGAGGAAGTGCACGTAACAGCGCTGCCAGACTGCCTCGGGCAGGACTTCCCGGATCGCTGCCCTGAGCCCCGGATGGTCGTCGGAGACGACAAACTCGACGCCGGCAAGTCCGCGCTGCTTGAGCCCTGCCACGAACGCGCGCCAGCTCGAATGGCTTTCCCGGTTGGCCAGTTCGACACCGAGCACCTGGCGCCGGCCCTCCCAGTCGACCCCGATCGCCACCAGCACCGCCTGGCTGGCGATCACGCCGGCTTCGCGCGCCCGCTCATAGCGCGCATCCAGAATGAGGTACGGGTAAGGTTCGGCAAGCCGCTGCTCAAAGAACGCCTTCAGGGCTTCATCCAGCCGCGCCGTCGCCTAGCTTACCGTCGAGGCCGAGAAGGAATGGCCGCACAGCTCCTCGGTGATCGCCTTCACCTTGCGCGTCGACACGCCTTGCACGTACATCTCGACCAGCGCCGATACCAGTGCCTTCTCCGAGCGCTGATAACGCTCAAACAACTCCCTCGAGAACCGGCCGGCCCGATCTTGCGGAGCCCGAAGCTCCAGCACGCTAACCCGCGTCACAAGCTTGCGTTCGTAATAGCCGGACCGGTAACCAACCCGCTCCGTCGTCCGCTCGCCTTTCTCGGCCCCGATCGCCTCGTCATCTCGGCTTCCAAAGCCTCCTGCACGACAGTCTGCAAAACTCTGCGAAAGCCGTCCTCATCCGACAACAGCAACGCTTTCAACTCGCCTCTGTTCAGTCTAACGTCGCGCTTGGTCATGGCACTTACCCTTCCACGGGAATCGGTGATCGCAACGTCACCAGCGTGCCATGGCCGCCCCTCGCCTCAGAGTAAGGGCTGTTCTCTCTCCAGAGCTTTTTGCAGAACCTTCAGGACACTATCGGGCACCGGCCGCCCGGGGCTTTGCGGGCCTGGGAAGAGCAGCAGCTCAAGGCCTTCGTCATCCCATCCCCGGGCAGTGGCCAGCTCATCCCGGGGAGACGGGTCCGCCGCAGATAACCATGCACAACGCCATTGCTCACCCGAGCGTGTGCGCGATAGCGCGTGACTTATATGTAAAGCTTCTCTTCCGGCGCATCGACAATCAGGGGGTTGGCATCCGGCTTCCTCGTTTTGAAACGAGGCATCCTGTAGACTGGCTGAGTTGTCGGCCGAAGCGTCCCACACCTCCAAAAAGGTGCTCACGATCACCTGAAATCGCTGCTCACGATCGTCTGAAATCGTTGCTCACGATCCCGAGAAATCCGTGCACACGATCGCCTGAAATACGCAATTTGGAGGACGCTAGGCTGATGGTGATATCGACTCCATTATACATGTTTGCGAGAGTTCGCAGGCACATGGTTGGAGTTGGATGTTCGTCAGAACCCGCCGGCAAAAATGAATGTCCTTCGATCTCCTTGTCGAGCAGGTCGGGCTCGATGCATGCTGCGTGTTCCGTGGTGGCGGGCAGCGATTTCGGAGGAGGATGGGCGCGCATTTCGCTCGATGATGGGCAGCATTCTTGCGGGACCATAGGCGGGTCTGGTCAGCAGACCAGCGATAGAAGCCGTTTCTGGATGAGGGAGCTGGCGAGATGCCGACGGAGAAGATCTACATCGACTTCGCCGGGAACACGGTCGACGTGATCGACGCGATGACAGGCGAAGCGCGGGCGATGAAGCTATGAAGCTGTTCGCTGCAGCGATGGAGGCCTCGAACCACACCTCTGCCGAGGCCGTCGCCACCGAGGAGCTGGAGGACTGGACCGGCGCCCAAGTCCGGGGGCGTGCCGATGGTGAAGGCTGCATCCTCACAAGCCTGCCGTAGCGCGGCTGGTGGTGCGGTCCAGACCTTGAGCGGCAACCTGGCGGCCCGACCGTTCCGTCTTCTCTGCAAGCTCGAAGCGCCTGATGACCGTCACTGATTTACCGGTCGTGCAACGAGCGCCACTGCTTCGTTCATCTCGACATAAGCGCCGGATCGAATGGCATACACGATGGATGTCCCAAGCGCGCGGATAGCAATGACATCGGCAGTCAGCGAATCCATCGGATACAAGGCGCCAATAATATCTCCGTGCTTCACTTGGTCCAATACCGAGCAGCGAGGTTCAAAGATGCCGCGTGCAGGCGATTTTAGCTCGTCGGATGAGCGCCGCGTTTCGAATGTCTGCGTAACCTTCTGTTGGCGGAAGGTCGGATACTCGGGCTTTCCCTCGACGAGTCCGAGCGCGATGAGTGCGTTGCGCAATCCAGCTTCGTAGAGCGCGATCGCGTCGAAGCTGACCGTGCCGCCGCCGAATTCAGCGCAAACGAACACCTTGCCCTGGTTTTGGGCCAAAGTATCAAACATTCCCGGCGAACCTGGATGTTCCCAAACCAACGTCATGGGCAGCTTGAACGCTTCTGCCATTTGGAGCGTCTTGGCCATCAGAACGGGATCAGCAATTGGGTGCGTCGTGCTCGACGGGGAGAAATCCCAGTTTAGTCCAAAGCTGTGCAGATCGAAGACAGTGTCGGTCCATGGCAATAACACACGCGCAACCGCATCCGCGATCCGTTCGGTTACTGATCCGTCGCTGCGGCCCGGAAAAACTCGATTGAGATTTAAACCATCGATCGGCGTATTGCGGCTGCATGCCTTTACGGCTGGTGGATTGAGCATCGGCGCGATTACAACTCTTCCACAAACTTGCGCTTCGGGAAGCCACTCGAGAAGTCGTCGCGCAACAATCGGCCCTTCCAATTCATCGCCGTGACATCCGGCAGTGATCAGGAGCCGTGGTCCCTCGCCTTTGTTGAGACTGACGACCGGAAGTGAAAGAGCTTCGCAATCGGCGCCTTCTGGGACAACAAGATGTCCGTTGCTCATGCCGGGCTTTTCGAGATCAAACGTAAGGTGTGGTGCTTCGCTCATTGCGGAGATTTCCTTGAATTCGAAGTACGAGATTATGGTCGCCAATTCCGGTCAGCTTTGGCATTTGCGTGCATTGCGCCACGCGTTCAATCGTGGAGGTGGGTTGCCCGCACATCGCAAGCAAAATCCAAAGTGCCTCGCGGGCTGTAATTGGGGCCTAGAGATAAGTTATTATGATGCTCCAAGCCTCAGCCTTATCACACCAACATCGTTCTCGATGGCAATCTCGGTCCCAAACGGCTCGGAGAGCTTCTGTAGACGCTCCAGAATGGTCTTCGCTTGCTCCTGATTGACTAAACGTGGGACCCCGCGATCGGCAAATCTCCTCAACCGACCGAGTTCAATCGGATATAGCCGCAATTCGGCAAGCTGGTTCTGCTTGAATCGGCTCCGCGCCGCGATGCTTTCCCAAAAGACCGGGTCTGAATAACTGGCCATTTCCGCGATCTTGACCTCGGCATCCGTGTGTACCCGAGGGTCCTTGGCGTAGTCGCCGAACATTTCGGCACCCGCAGGGGTACCCAAGTCATCCTGGAAAAAATTTCCGAGGCTATAAAAGATCGGGCGGCCCTTAAATATCTCGATGCCTCTCAATTGATGAGGTCCATGGCCAATGTATGCGTCGGCCCCGGCATCGATCAGCCCATGAGCAAAGGATCGTTCGTAATCCGGCGGCTCGTCGCTCCAGTTACCAGGCTCGTGACAGTGGTTCGCGACGATGCAAAAATCGGAGAACTGCTTGCCCCGCCGGACATTTCGTAGAATGTCGGCAACATCGCGTGAGTCTGGTTCGAAACTGTATCCGACCTTGTCGCCAGCCTTGTATGTTGTTCCGGCGAGCACGACCGTAACCGGATCTTCCCGGAAGGGGATGTCGCTAGGCAAGGCAGAACTTATTAGCCTCACATTTTGGAGCATTTCGGGCGAAACCACGATGGCTTGCGCTAAACGAAGGGCGTTCAGTCCTGGTCGTCCTGGGGCCTCACCAGCAGGATCGCCCGCGCGGGCCATCGGTTTGAATGTTGAAGCACATGATAGCAACGCCACACGGCCACGTGTGGTCTCGAAGAAGCGCGCGGCGCCGGCTTGTGCGAGATTCTCTCCCACCCCTGCATGGATAATCCCGTTTTGATCTAGCACTCGGCTGGTCTCGCGCATGCCTTCAACGCCCCAGTCAAATGAATGGTTGTTTGCGCGGCCGAGGATGTTGAATCCCATCGCCTTCAAATCTTGGCCAACCTCTGGCAAGCTGAGGTGATACGCACCGCCGTATTCAGCCTGCGGGTGTCCATTGAACGATCGGATATCGAAGGCATTGACCTCCAGGTTGCCAAAAGTGGTGTCAGCATCGCGAAGGATCCTGACGACCTCGCCGAAGCCAGAATCCTGAGATTTGGTCACTGCTCGTGATACGATGAGGTCGCCGACTGCCACCATCGTGAAGCCGTCCGCCACGTTCGTTGAAATCGACCCGATCACATCATAGCCGGGTGCCCCGTCGACCGGATGACCAGCGTTCTCGTTGCTCATAGATTTCTCCTCGTCTCGCTTCGTCCTGCCGTACTTGGCATGATGTTCCGTGTTCGTGTCGGCGGTGCCAAGTCGAGTGGCTATGCGACGGGAGTGAGCGAAGAATTAGCCACCGCGGGCGCCGGCATGCCCATGGCCGGAGCGCGCACATGGCAGGCCACAACGCGCCCGTCTGCCATTGGCACCAAAGGCGGTACCTCGATGTGGCACCGCTCGATGGCCAGTGGGCAGCGCGGATGAAACGCGCACCCGCTCGGAGGGTTGATGGGGCTCGGCACCTCGCCCTCTACGGGTACCTCTAGCCGAGCTCGGGTGGGATCCGGCACCGGAGCCGCCGCGACCAGCGCCTCGGTGTAGGGATGGACCGGTTTCGCAAAGAGCGCCTCGCTCGGGGCAAGCTCTACGATCCGCCCCAAATACATGACGGCAACGCGATGCGCGATATGCTCCACGACCCCAAGGTCATGTGAGATGAAGACGAAGGCGATGCCCATCTGCTGCTGGAGTTCCAGAAGCAGATTCAGGATCTGAGCCTGCACGGACACATCAAGGGCTGACACCGCTTCGTCGGCAATAATCAGCGAAGGGTTGAGCGCCAGAGCGCGTGCAATGCCGAGCCGCTGCCGCTGACCGCCCGACAATTCGGATGGCAGCCTGTGCATCATCTCAGGTGACATTCCGACTTTTCGCAGAAGGTCTGCAGCGAGGGCCTGGCGCTGCTTCCTGCTGAGGCGCTCAAAATTCTCGACTGGTTCGGTGATGATCTGTCCGGCGGTCAGGCGCCGGTTCAACGACGAGTAAGGATCCTGAAAGACCATCTGCATCCGACGGCGCCATGCGTGAAGGGCATCCTTCTTGAGGCTTGCAATGTCGGTCCCGTCGATCAGCACGCGCCCGCCCGTGGGCTCGACGAGCCGCATCAGGAGCCGCGCCACGGTGGACTTGCCGCAGCCGGATTCACCGACGATGCAGAGCGTCTCGCCCGCCTCGACGCAAAAGGATACATCCTCCACCGCCCGGATCACCGGAATGCTTTTCTTGAAGATTCCCGAGCCAAGCGGATAGTGCTTGGTCAGATTCTCGACTTTCAGCAGAGGACCGTTCATGCGCCCATCACCTCTTCGGCGCGCCAACAAGCTGCGGCGTGGCTTGACCCGACATCACGCAGGGCGGGCGTCTTGTCGCGGCAAATGTCGATCGCGACCGGGCAGCGAGGCGCAAAGCTGCAGCCGACAATGGGCTCGCGCAGGCTTGGAACAATGCCGGGAATTTCCGGAAGGCGGCGCTGTCGGCCGCGCCGCCGGTCAGGCACCGATCGCATGAGGCCCTGAGTGTAGGGATGCGCCGGTCGCGCAAACAAATCGATGACGTTCGCTTGTTCTACGATCCGGCCAGCATACATCACGATCACCCGTTGGCATGTCTCGGCGACAACGCCCAGATCATGCGTGATGAACATCACGGCCGTTCCCGTGCGCTCTTTCAGATCGACGATGAGCCGCAGGATCTGCGCCTGGATGGTGACGTCAAGCGCTGTCGTCGGCTCGTCGGCAATCAACAGTTCCGGTGAGCAGGCAAGAGCCATAGCGATCATGGCGAGCTGGCGCATGCCGCCCGACATTTCATGCGGATAGTTGTTGACGCGACGCTCGGGGTCGGCGATGCGGACGAGACGCAGCATCTCCTCGGCTTTTGCCATCGCGACCGATCGGGACGCTTTTGTGTGGATCTGCACCGCCTCTGCGATCTGGCGGCCAACCGTATAGACCGGATTCAGGCTGGTCATCGGGTCCTGGAAGATCATGGCGATCTGGTCGCCACGGATCTGTCGCATCTCGCGGTCGGACAGTCAAGCAGGTTGCGCCCGCGAAAGCGCACCTCGCCGCGGACGGTCCTGGCGGTCAGTTTAGGCAGGAGCCGAAGGATGGAGAGAGCGGTGACGCTCTTTCCGCACCCGGATTCGCCGACGACGCCGAGCGTTTCGCCTTTCATCACCTGGAAGCTGACGCCGCCGAGGGCGCGGGTGACGCTTTCTTCGCCGTAAAAGTGCGTCTCAAGGTCTCGAACGTCGAGAAGCACGTCGTTGCCTGCCGTTTGATGCATCTGCATGTCAGCGCCTCCGCTTCGCGCGAGGATCGAACAGGTCGCGCAGGCCGTCCCCGAGCAGATTAACGGCAAGGACCGTGACGGCAAGGCAGATACCGGGGGCAAAAATCGTCATGGGCGCGATGGCGAGGTAGAGGCGGGAACTGGCGATCATGTTGCCCCAGCTCGGAATCTCGGGTGGCACGCCCACGCCGAGGAAACTCAGCCCGGCCTCCGTCAGGATCGCGCTGGCGCAGACAGTAGCGCCCTGGACCATCAGCGCCGGAACAGTGCTCGGCAGGATATGCCGCCACAGCACCTTCGGCAGACGGGCCCCGCCACAGAGCGCGGCCTCGACATACGGACGCTCGCGAACACCCAGAACCACCGAACGAACCAGCCGCGCGACGGCTGGCGTCTCGGGAATTGCGATCGCGACGATGAGGATCCCGATGCCGGGGCCTGTCAGCGAAATAAGGGCAATCGCCAGCAGTATCGTCGGAATCGACATCAGGCCATCCATGATCCGCATGACGACGTTGTCGAAGCTGCGGCTGTAGCCGGCGACGACTCCGATCAGAAGACCGACAAGAGCCGCGCACGCCGCCGACAACAATCCGACCATAAGGGAGATGCGAGCGCCAAAGATCGTTCGGGCAAACACGTCGCGGCCCAGATTGTCGCTCCCGAACCACATCTCGGCGGAAGGCGGCTGGAGGCGCTTGAACGGATCCATGTTCACCGGATCGCCGGCGTAAATCGGGGCAGCCAGCGCCAGGACGATCAGGAGCATCAGGAGACCGCCGCCGATCATCACAAGCGGGTGCCGCCTTGCCAGACGGGGAACATCGGATAACTGCAGCCGACCCATCGGCACGGCTTCAACTGGTGCGGAGAGGAGGGTCATATCAGTACCGGATACGGGGATCGATCAAGGTGTACGCCAGATCGACCGTGAGGTTGATAAGGACGTACAGACCCGAAGTCAGGATGAGCACACTCTGAATACCGGATAGTCGCGATTGTTGATTGCATCCACGACCAGACGACCGATACCGGGTATGTTGAACACCGTTTCCGTAAGCACGACTCCGCCGATCAGATAAGCGAAGCTTATGCCGATCACCGTCAGGATCTGGACACCCGCATTCTTCAAGGCATGGTGGAAAAGCATGGCATAGGACGAAGCGCCTTTGGCGGCGGCCGTTCGCATATAATCTTCCGACAGGACCTCAAGCATGCTCGCCCGCGTGATCCGGGCGATAAATGCAATGTAGGCAACACTCAAAGCTACCGTTGGCAGGATCAGGTGCTCAATCCAGGCTCCAAGGCCTTGGCCAATGGGCTTGTATCCCTGAACCGGCACCCAGTGCGCCTGCATGGCAAAGAAGTAGACGAGAAAATAGCCAACAACAAAGACCGGAACTGAAAACCCGAGCGCTGAGAATGCGGTGAGAACACGGTCTATTGGACCGCTGGCGCGCCAGGCAGCCAAAGTGCCAAAGGACACGCCGATCATGACTGAAACAAGCATGGTCAAGCTAGACAGAGAGACGGTCGGCTCAAGCCGCTGCGCGATGAGTTCGAGAACCGGCCGTCCGGCAAAGATCGAGGTGCCGAAATCGCCGCGCAGCATGTCGCGCACCCAACGTATGAACTGAACCGGCATAGGATCGTTCAGGCCCAGCTTCTCGCGGATGCCGACGATCATCTCCGCTGTCGCCGACCTGCCTGCAATCATCGCCGCCGGATCGCCGGGCGCCAATCTGAGAAGCAGGAACACGAAATCCCGACCATCGCCATGACGGCGATGGTCGAAACCAACCTGCGAAGGACGTAAGCAGCCACAGTGCTCAGGCCTTCTGCATGTTCCATATCGGAACGACCTGCGGCATGCCGATGAGGCCCGTGAGCGTCTTACGGCGCGCCATCGGCGAGACATAGTGCCCCAACCTCACATCGCCCACGAAGTCCACCAGAGACCTTGCATCTGGCGAGCCAAGGCCTTCCGCTCCTCAAGCGTTGCTACAGATGCCCACTTGGCCCGCAGCGCTTCATATTCATCATTCTTCGGCCAGCCATACCAGGCGCTCTCTCCGTTCGCGAGGAGAAGCGGGGTAGCTAACGGATTGGCGAGGGAGAAATCCGCCTCAGACGTAATGAACATGCTCCAGCCGCCATTCTCGACGGAATCCTTTTTCGCGCGGCGCGTGGAGAGGCCACCCCAGTCGCTGGGCGCAAGCTCGACATTGATCCCGATGTTGCGCAGGGCCGCAGCAAGCAACTGCGAACCATCGTTGCTGGGCGCCCAATCCGTGGCCTGCAAAACCACGATCTTTTCGCCCGCATAACCGGCCTCCTTGAAGAGCTGTTTGGCCTTTTCTGGATCGCCGCCCTTCTTGTCCCAGCCCGTATTCTCATCGTTGGAATAGAGCGTATCGCCACCAAATATCGAAGTGACCGAGCGGCCATACTTCGGCGCCAGGACGTTCATGAACGCCTCCTGATCGATCAGGTGAAGCATCGCCTGCCGCGCCTTCACATTGTCGAACGGCTTTTGGAGAAAATTCAGGCGCAGCAACATGCTCTTGCCGGTTTTGTCCAGCACATCGACCACAAGGTTGGGATCACTCTCGATCACCGAGACAAGGTCGTTGGGCGGCTGCTCAACGTAGTCGATCTCACCTGCTTGCAAGGCCGCGAAGGCTGTCTGCGGGTCGGAGATATTATCCCAGATTATACTATCGACTTTGACGATCTTACCGCCAGCCAATCCGTCCGCCGGCTCCTGGCGAGGAACATATTTTCATTGCGATCGTAGGTGTAGCTCGCGCCCGACTTGACAAGAGCTTCATTGAACCTGAACGGCCCCGACCCGACATTCGTAGCGACCTGCTCAGTTGCTGGGCGACTGGCATCTTTCTCGCGCATGATGAACAGGCATGGGGGTGTCAGATCTGCCAGGAGATCGATCAGAATGCCGAGCGGTTCCTTCAGGGTGATCAGGAATGTCTTGTCGTCTTTCTTTGAGATGTCGCTTGCGCGCTCCATGATCAACTGTCCGCCTGGAGCCACCTGGCCCCAGCGACGAATCGAAGCCACACAGTCCCCCGCGGTGACGGGAGTGTCGTCGTGCCAAGCTAGGCCGTCCCGCAGTTCGAACGTGTAGGTCTTTCTGTCTTCGGACACGCCCCACTTGCCGACCATTTGCGGCTGCGGCATGAATTTCGAGTCCACCCCGAACAGAGTATCGTAAATTGCCAAGCCGTGGTCGGCCGTGACACTGGTCGCCGTAAAAATTGGATCGAAGATGCGCAGGTCATTCGCCTTGACCATGCGCACAGTTCGCGCGCCGGCTGGTGTCGTCTGCGCCCGCAGGACAGAAGGAATAGACAAAGCCATTCCTGTTAACAAACCCGTTTTGATCAATTCGCGTCGAGATATCGTCATGTTTATTCCCCTTGCCAATCGCGCTGTTGATCCGCGCTTGTTTGCTGGATGAATACCGAGAGGAGCATTCATTACTCCTATGCTCGGTCGCGCCGCGCCTGGGTCAAATTCAGTTTGCGTATCGTCGCCATCTCGTTTTGAGATAACTCAGAGCGCGGTAGCGCATACGTCGAGGCAGTGTTGCCGACAACCTTCAGATTTATCGAAGTGCTGCTTCGGTGCGGCTGTGGTTTCCTCCTGAGTTCCACTATCACTGCGCGGTCCCGACGAAAGCGCCCCGCCCTGGCAACGGAGCTTCTGAAAGTCTTTCTGGATAAGCTGTTTATGACTTGCTCCTGCGAAGACGCCCAACCGCGACGGTTCAGGATCTGAACGGCCATGTCATCTTGCGAGCGCTCGAAGTCGCACGCGTGCGTCGGTCCCGTCTAACCGGGCTGCTCGCAAGCCGTAAATGCAGTCTGCTGGTCGGCAATGTTGTCCCGCATGACATTATCGACCTAGCTATCTTGCCTCTCTTTCTCGTGACAAGTGTGCCCTTTTCGCGTGATGAGCAAGGCAGGGCGAAAAGTCCCAAGGGATATCGCTGTGGAAGGCCTCGGTCGTCCTTCTTCGACCCGTCGCTGGCGCGCACCATGTTCACTGCCCGCCGGAATGCAGCTGGCCCCAGCGGCCGATCGATGCCACACGGTCCGCGGCGCTGACTTGGATGCCGTCGTGCCAGACCAGACCGTCCGCAGCTCGAATTAATGTCCTTTATGATCGGAAGCACTTCACTTGCCACCATTTGCGGCAGCAACATAAACTTCGCGTCGTAATTCCGGTCCCATTTCTTGGTTAGTAGCGCGGTTGATCTACGTGCTTATCTGCTGGATGAGTACTGAGCCAGTCAGCGGCCGTGTTGCATGCGGCAGCAAAGATGCGAGTTTGACCATCATCCGGCTCCGTTTCGGTTGAGGAGCGGAGATTTCTCGCCAAACATGGATTTACCATTCGGCATAGCAGATCTGGCGATCGGCGCTATGATCGCGTCACGGTGAACGGGCGGTGATCCACACGGCTGAGCTGAGGCTCCTTCGTACGTCCCAATTTAACTTCGATTGGGTTTGCCCATCTTCAGGAATGCAGCAAGGTCATCGGCATGCCCACTTGAGGGGAGCAAGAGAATGGCTATTTTGCACGCCCGAACTCGACTGCGAACGTGGAGCATCATAACCGATAGTCATTCAGGCGGTCAGGGGTGAGCGCCGCCGACAAGTAACATTGAGCTCAGCCTCATCGGATTTCCAAGCACATGGCGGCTGCCTCGGTAAGGGTCGTACCCCGGAGAACCGTGCGCGTCCGCAAATGTTGGCCTTCGAGAGTTCAATTCGCCCTCTCACCTACCCGTGCCATTGACGGATGAGTCTGTTCACTGCCTCGCTCTGATCGATGTGCACGGCATGCCCTGCATTGTTCAGCAGGTGGAAATCCGAATTCCTGATCAGCTTTGCCAGCTTCAGCCCTTGTTCCGGCGTCACGGTCGGGTCGTTCTTCGACCAGATAATCAATGTCTGGGCCTGAAGCCGATCAAGGTACGGGAAGATGTATCTGTGCTGTAGCGCAACATAGAGGCGCTCATTGGTCTCTTCTTCGGGCAAGTTCTGAAACATCTGGTATTGTCCGCGCGCCGCAGCCCGCCGATAAGCCTCTCGCTTTGCGCCTTCCACATCCTGCCCAGAGGCGCGGGTGCCTTTCCACCATCCGTTGATGTATTCCTCTTCGCTTGGCATCGGACCCGAATAATCATAACTCTGCCGGCTGGCTTGGATCCAGGCCTCGTCACGGTCGTCTCCAAACGCTGGGGACACGGAGTTCGCCGTCAGCAGTACGAGCTTGGAAACAAGATCAGGACGCACGATCGCGACCCGCGTGGCGACGAATGATCCTTCTGAATTGCCAGCTAACGTAATCTGCTTTAACCCCAGCGCTTCGATGAAGCCAATCACGTGATCCACGCGACCGAGCCGGTTTATGTATCTGTGATCAGCGGGATAATCCGTTCCACCAAAGTGGAGCTGATCAACGGCGATCACCCTGAAATGATCGGATAGGCCGTTCAGCTGCAGAACAAAGGAAGCCTTTCCCTCCGCGCCGAAGCCGGCACCGTGTAGAAATACAATCGGCACACCGGCTCCGTTCTCACAATACGAGGTCGTGATACCACCAACCGAAATGAGGTGTGCAGTGATCATTCCATTTCCTCAGCAAAACTGGTCGTGTCAGGTCGGCTAGATATTGCGCGGTGCGAACCGCTCACTTGTGAGTGTACCAGCGTCACTGGGCCGCCTTGTGCTAATTGATGCCTACCACCGCAGAAAATCCACGTTTTTCTCGGTGGATAAGCACATAATCGCCGATTAGCGAGTGTATGATCCCTCTCTCCGCGCCCGACGCGAAAGGCCGGCCAGGGCGCAGGACGAGTGCATCCCGAGTAGGTCACGCCTGGCAGGGAAATCGCAAGGGGCAATCACCATGAGGAGTGCGGCGCCGGTCACCCTCGCCGGTCCTCCGGGCCAAAACCAGCTGAGAGAGAAAAATAGCGTAAGCGACTTGCCGCTGGACGGGCAGGTGGTGGATTGAGTGGGCGATGGACCTCGGGCGCGTTACGCCTTTTCGATACCTGCTATCTTCGTTCATCAGTTAAGCGTGAAAGTGACGGTATGGAATTTGCCATTGCGCTGGATGAAGACGGAAGCGCTGTGCGAGGCACGCGGGATCCGTCCAACTTCTACGGCCCGATCCCCGGCTGCGCCGGTGCGGTGCGGGGTGGTGGAACTGGTCATGGTGCAACAAGGATCTCGACGCCAGGCGGCCGAGGCCGACTCGGTGGTCGACCCGCGAAGGCTGGCAAGCGAGACAAGATGTGGAGGGCGACCTACGACAAGATCATGGCCGACGCACCTTGGGCGCCGGGCCTTCAACTAGCAGCCCTTCACTATGAAATCGGCCCGGATGGGCGGCGCCGACAATCTCTATGTCGACCCTGTCCATATCCCGATCAACTATGACAATGTGTATGTGACCGATGTGCAATAACTGCGACTACACCATCCACGGGCGCCATCACCATTTCGGCTGGGACAATTCCTTTGTCCCGACTGAGCGGGTGGCGCCCGGTTCGACGATCGAGTTTCAGTGCCTGGACTCGTCCGGAGGCCAGTTGACGCTGGACAGCACTGTGGACGACGTCGCTTTGCTCGACTTCGCCAAGGTGAACCCCGTCACCGGGCCCATCTATGTCGACGGGGCTGAGCCGGGCGACGCGCTGAAGATCACAATTGAGGCGTTCAAGCCGTCCGGCTTCGGCTGGACGGCGAACATTCCGGGGTTCGGGCTGCTCGCCGACGATTTTCCGGAGCCGGCGCTGAACATTTGGACATACGACGCCGCCTCGCTCGAGCCGGCGCTGTTCGGCAAGCATGCGCGGGTGCCGCTAAAACCCTTTGCCGGCACCATCGGCAACGCGCCGGCTGAAATGGGCCTCCACTCGGTGGTGCCGCCAAGGCGCGTCGGTGGCAATCTCGACATCCGCGATCTCGCGGCCGGTACCACACTCTATCTGCCGGTGGAGGTGGCCGGTGCGCTGTTTTCGGTTGGCGACACGCATGCCGCGCAGGGCGACGGCGAAGTGTGCGGCACGGCGATCGAAAGCCCGATGGATGTCGTGCTCAAGCTCGACCTGGTCAAGGATGCGCGGCTGAAGACACCGCGCTTCACCACGCCGGGTCCGGTGACGCGCCATATCGACGCCAAGGGCTATGAGGTGACGACCGGCATCGGACCGGACCTGATGACCGGCGCCAGGGAAGCGGTCTCGCAGATGATCGACCTGCTTGCCGGCCGCTACGGAATGGACCCGGTCGAGGCCTACATGCTGGTATCCGTCTGCGGCGATCTCCGGATCAGCGAGATCGTCGACATGCCGAACTGGGTGGTGTCGTTCTACTTTCCGCGCTGCGTCTTCGAATGAGCAAAGGCGCAGGCAAAAAGCGGACCGGGGTTTTTGCCCCGGCCGCTTCGAGGACGGCCGGAGCGGTGCTGGAAGTCTCCGGCCTGACCGTCAGCGTGCGCGGCGAAGATGGCGAGCGGCCGGTGGTATCAGAGCTGTCGTTCTCGCTCGCGCGCGGCGAGACGCTTTGCATTGCCGGCGAATCCGGCTCCGGCAAATCGATGACGGCGCTGGCGATCATGCAGCTCTTGCCGTAGCCGGCCGGCTGGATCTCGTCGGGCACCATTCGGCTTGGGGAGACCGACCTTGCCACACTCAGCGAGCCCCAGATGCAGCGCATTAGCGGCATCGCATCGCCAAATCTCCAGGAGCCGATGACGTCACTCAACCCGGTGCTGTCGATCGGCCGGCAACTGATTGAATCCATCGAGGTTCATGTCCGCCGTTAGCACCAATGAGACAGAATTGGGCTAATTGAGAGAGGAGGTCTTCTGGGCCATGGTAGTGACGAAGCCTTCTGCGGAGAAGGTCAGGGTCACCCGGAAGCATGGCCGGCGGGGAGATTCGCATCCTCCCTGATGGCCTGCGTGGCGAGGACTCGATCGCAGCACTTTGCCGCCGCGAAGTGGATCGCCGATAGCCTGTATCACAACTGGTCGAAGGAGTTGCTCGAAGCCGGCAAGAAGCGGCTGGCGGGTGATAACTGTGCGTGCCGCCACCACGACAAGGTCAAGGTTCTTCGAGACGCGCGATCTGAAAGAGGTCGTTGCCGAACAGGCGCTGGAACTGTGGTGCTCAAAAGCATAATCGCTGATGGGGCGACGACAAATGACATATGCCCCCTCGGAGAGCTCGAGATCATCCGGATCGTCGAGCGATCCCACCTGTCGACGCCGCACGCAACGGCTCGGCATCCCGCGCGCCACTTTCCACTGCTGGTATGACCGCTTCCTTCCTAGTGATCGAGACTGTCGAGACCCATGACCGGATCGTAGGAAAGACCTGGCGCGAGGCGAACCGGCTGCGTGGTGAGCGGATTCTAGAGCGAGATGAGGTTTATGGGAGTCGTGGGATTTCCAAATCAGCAATGATCTAATTCAACCTTGATGCTGGGCAGAAGGCCAGCATGGATGTTGGATACTCGATGGACCTGGGCGAACGGGGTTGTTCGTGCGGTCAAGGTTGAAGGGCTTTCGCGGCGCGCGGCTGCTTGATTCGGCGTCAAGTGCAGCGATCGAGTGGCTGAAGCGGGTGGGAAGACCGGGAGCGTGGCGCCCGCCAAGTGGGTGGCTACAAGCCCGAGCGATATCGGGGGCGTGGCGCGACTGGCTTGTCGAGCGCTGCCGAGAGAAGGACTCCACCTTGCGCGGGCTTGTGGCCGAACTCGGCGAGCGCGGCCTGAAGGTCGATTACCGCTCGGTGTGGGAGTTTGTGCAGGCCGAGAAGCTGCCTCACAAAAAAGACGCTGATCGCAGTCAAGCAGGATCGCCCCGACACCGCGCGCAGTGGGTTCTGTACTAGATTCGGATCGATCCCGCCCGCCTGGTGTTCATCGACGAAACCTGGACCAAGACCAACATGGCTCCGCTCAGGGGCTGGGCGCCGGTCGGACAGCGGATCAAGGCCAATGGCCATGTGTGGACGCCCCCTCGGACGTAGCGTGATCGGGTGCGGCCATGTGTTCGGCCTCTCTTACGGCTCGTCATGGCCGCGGGCCCGTATTGGGAGTTCGAGGATCAGGTCCACATCACTTGAACGCGCTCGAAGCGCTCCCCATGCGCCTGGTTCTCCTGATCCCGCCTCACCCACTTTGCGCCATACCTGTCCTTTGACGCCAACGGCCTCGCGCCCGTGCCGCTCAAGAGGGCACGACCGGAGCCCGATAGCTTCTCCCTTCGTCAACAGCGCCCAGACTATGCGGGTGTTCTTGTTCGCCAGCGCCACGATCACCAACATCGGCGCTTTGCGCTCAAGCATCCGGCCGAGCCAGGATCCTTTAGGCACCCCTTTGCGCTTAGCCCACCGCACCACGGCGCTCGCTGCGCCGCCTCAGTGTGCCATCCGAGATGTTCGGCCCAGTCGTTCCTTGCCGCCCGTAGAGCGCTGACCCGGCGTTAATCCGACCCAGGCAGCAAAGTCACGGCCCGATCGGAACGTCTCCGCTAGGCGGCGCGAGCGCCTCTATGGCGGTGGCAATCAGGGGGGCCGATCCCAAGCACGCTCATCAGACGCCGAGTCGCGTCGTCGGCTTTGGCGCGGGCAGAGATCTCCGTATCCAGCGCGGCGATTTGGTTCTGCAGATGGCGCACCCCCTCGGCGAGGAGGGCAAGGCAGGAGCGAGCAGCTTCCGGCACACTCCGATGGGGGATCCTCGATTGGGCGATGAGGCGTCCGACATGGAAAGGTCCTTGCGGCGCTATCAGGCCGTATTCGGAAAGATGGCCGCGGATCCCGTTGATGAGTTGAGTGCGCTGGCCGACCAGGATATCACCGGTCCGGAAGATCACGGCGGACGCCTGCTTGGCTTCGCTCTTCACAGCCAAGAAGCATGGTCGGGCGCTGCGCCGCCTCGCAGATCGCCTCCGCATCGGACACGTCGTTCTTCTGCCGTTTGACGAAGGCTTCACATAGGCGGGTGCGATCAGCCGCACGGTGTGGCCGAGCTTCCCGATCTCCGACCCCAATTAGTGGGCACCCGGGCACGCCTCCATTGCCACCAAGCACGGTGGTTGGGTGGCAGAGAAAGCCAGCGGTCGCGCCGCAGCTTCCTACGGAAGATGACCGCTCCGGCAGAGTTCGCTCCGTGTACTTGAAAAGACATTCTTGGCCAGATCCAAGCCGATGGTGCTAAGTTCCGTCATGGGCGCCTCCTTTGAGTGGCTGAGAACACCTCCACTCTGGCACATCGATGCTGTCGGGGGGGTACACCCCATCACTGGAAGACCATGACCTTCCTGGCTGCGCTGCGTCATGATCGCATCGAAGCCCCCTTGGCTCATCGACGGGCCGATCAACGGCGAGAGATACCTCCTCTATATCGAGAAGGTTCTCGTGCCCACCCTCTAGCCGGGCGACATCGTTTTGATGGACAATCACGGCTCTCACAAAAGCAAGGCCGTTTGGCGCGCAATTCGCAAAAGCGGGTGCGAGGCTCTTCTTCCTGCCCAAATACTCGCCCGATCTCAATCCAATCGAATAGTTCTTCGCCAAGCTCAAGCACTGGTTGCGAAACACGGCACACCGAACCGTCGAGGCCGTCTGCGACGCAATCGGCCAAACTCTCAATCGTGTCACGCATTACGAATGCTCAAACTATTTCGCAAACTCAGATATGACCGGAGATAATCTCATCATGCTCTTAGTGTCCTGATCGCGTAATTCGTGCGATTATTGTGTTGATTCGATTGGAGATGCAATGCATGGGACGAGTTGCTGCACCATCGACTTGAGCGCCGAGAAACGCAAGGAGCTTGAAGGTCTGTCGCGCCGGCGGCGAACGGCGCAAGGTCTGGCGCAGCGGGCAGAGATTGTGTTGTTGGCGGCCGAGAGGCTTGAGAACAAAGTGATCGCGCAGCGCGTCGGGGCGGTTGAGAACACGGCCGGCAAGTGGCGACGCCGCTTTGCCCAAGATCGGCTGGATGGCCTCTACGATGAGCCGCGGCAGGGTCCGCCACGACAGATCGGCGATGATGCGATTGCCGAGACGATCCGCCTGACACTGGAGGCGACACCACGCGAAGCCACGCATTGGAGCCTGCGCTCGATGGCACGCGCCGTCCACCATGCGCCATCGACGATCCATCGGATATGGAAAGCCTTCGGCCTTCAGCCGCACCGCGCAGAAAGCTTCAAGTTATCGAGCGATCCTTTGTTGTCGAGAAGGTGCGCGACATCGTCGGCCTCTACATGGCACCGCCCGAACACGCGCTGGTCCTGTGCGTGGACGAGAAGAGCCAGATCCAGGCGCTCGATCGCACCCAACCGGTGCTGCCGATGCGGCCCGGCCAGATCGAGCGGCGCAGCCATGATTACAAGCGCCACGGCGTGACGTCGCTGTTCGCAGCGCTCGATTTCGCCACCGGACGCATCATCGGCAAATGCTATCCGCGCCACCGCTTTACGGAGTTCCGCCGCTTCCTCGACGAGATCGAAGCGGCGGTTCCTGAAGATCTCGACATCCATTTGGTCATGGACAACTACGCCACGCACAAGACGCAACCCATCCGCAACTGGTTCGCCAAGCGACCCCGCTGGCACGTCCATCTAACACCCACCAGCGCGTGCTGGATCAATCAAGTCGAGCGCTTCTTCGCCGATCTCACCGACAAGCAGATCAGGCGCGGCGTTCACCGCTCAACCGGAGAACTCGAAGCCGCCATCCACGCCTACATCGATGCTGTCAACGCCGACCCGAAGCCCTTCAGATGGACAAAGTCCGCTACCGACATTCTCGCCTCGATCGAACGATTCTGCCTCGCAACCCTCAAAACTGGCGACCAACATGCTAAAATCGTCAGAACTTCGGAATCAGGACACTAGAGTGCGTTCACCGAAACTCTGCGCCTTCGCCGCGCTGGGAGCCTCGATGATGGTGTGCCGCTGGAAATAGCAGTCGCCAAATCGGCAGAAGGGGGCTCCCCGAGTTGCTAGATCGCCGAAGCCCGTTTCCGCTCGAGGTAAAGTTGCCGCAGATGCGCCGTAATCGAGCCCGGTTTACCGGCTCCGATCGGCTTGTCATTGATACTCACGACGGGGCTGACGAGACCAGACGCTGATGTGGAAAAGGCTTCCGCCGCGTTCTCGCTCTCCTCGACCGTAAACGGCCGCTCCTCTACCCGCAGCTGAAGACTACCAGCGCATAGCAGCACGGCTTCGCGCGTAATCCCTTGCAGAATGTCGGTGGAAAGATCCCGTGTGACAACCGTTCCGTCCGTCGTGACGATATACGCGTTGCTTGACGAACCTTCCGTGATAAAACCGTCCTTGACTAGCCACGCATCATCAGCCCCCTGGGCTTTGGCCTGCATCTTCGCCATCGATGGATAGAGGAGTTGAACAGTCTTGATGTCGCAGCGCCGCCATCGCAGATCATCGAACGTGACGACATGCTGACCGCGGGCGGCGAGTGGGCTGTCGACGATCGACTTCTTCTGCGTGAACAGCACAACAGTGTTGGGCGTCGATTTCAGCGGGAAGTTGAAATCGCGGTCGGCCACCCCGCGCGTCACCTGAAGGTAGACCAAGCCCTCGCTGATTTGGTTCCGCTCGATCAGTTCGCGATGGATTTCCAGCAGTTTTTCCTCAGCCAGCGAGAACGGCATATCCAGTTCACCGAGGGAACGGCGTAGGCGGGCCATATGGCCGGAAAAATCGACGAGCCTTCCGTCAAGAACCAGCGTCACCTCGTAGACGCCGTCGGCAAACAGGAACCCGCGGTCAAAGATCGAGACACGTGCTTCGGTTTCCGGTAGATAATCACCATTGACATAGACGTGACGCATTGAACTGACCCCAAAGAGATGTTGATGACGGCTTCATCAGCAACAGGTCGTAGTGAATTACTGCTTCCCGGTTCAGCGGGCCGTCGAGATCGACAAGGCTGCCGAGCGCGGTGGAGCAGATCACAGCCGTTGCCCAATGTTTCGCAGTCGTTTTCATAATGCTTCGTTCACCCTCTTGTAGGTCTGCAATCTCGCGGGGCGATGTATCCCGTCATTGAAGACCAGCCTGGCGACGCGATTGACGATAGGCATGGGAGGTAGCCTTCTCCTGACTGCGGCAGGTTTGTTACTGCCTCGCCTCTTGTGGGGGAGAAATGTCGTGGCGCGGTTAGGCGCGCGCTATGACTCGCATCATCAGAACCGGGATCCGATTGGAACCGGCGGTCGCTGCTGCAACGACCGCGCCGTTTCGGGCTCCAACGGGAAATGGCATTTAAAGCTGTGCTTGGCGTCGTTCGGGCTTACTGAAGTTTCGGGGAACACGCTGCTACAGATTTTCTGGACGTAGCGACAGCGCGTGTGGAACTCGCACCCGGATGGCCGTCTCATCAGGCTCGGCACTTCGCCCTTTATCTCAATGCGATTGAGAACGGCATCCGGATCGGGTTCCGTATTCGCCGACAGCAAGGCTTGCGTATATGGATGCCGCGGTTGATCGAAAATCTGTTCGGTCGGCCCGATCTCGACGAAGCGGCCAAGATACATGATCGCCATACGGTCAGTGATATGGCGTACGACATTGAGGTTGTGAGTGATGATGAGTATGGCGATGCCGAGTTCGTCCTGCAAGCGAGCAAACAGATTAAGCACCTCGCCCTGCACCGATACGTCGAGGCCAGCCGTCGGCTCGTCGGCAATGATTAGGTCCGGATTGAGCGCAAGGGCACGCGCGACGCCTACGCGCCTGGCCTGCCCGCCGGAAAGCTGATGGGGGTAGCGGCGAGCAAAATCCGTCGGTAAGCCGACCATACGCAAGAGACGTTCCGTTTCGGCTCCGGCGTCGCGATTGCTTAATCCGTGGATGCGGAAGGGCTCCGACAGGAGCGATCGCACCGTCAGGCGTGGCGAGAGCGAGCCGATGGGATCCTGGAACGTCATCGTCATCCGCCGCAGATACGGCTTACGCTCGGCCACGGTCAGTCCAGTGAGTTCCTGTCCCTCGAAGCGAATGCTGCCCCTCACAGGCGGTCTCAACCCCATGATTGCGCGCGCAACCGTGGACTTGCCCGAGCCGCTTTCGCCCACAAGGCCAAGTGTCTCGCCTTTGCGAATTTCGAAGGACACGCCGCAGACCGCGTCGACGAAAGGATGCTTCGTACCCGTGGCAAGCGCCTTCAGTGGGCCCATGGTGCGGAAACGGACGCAGAGATCCTGGACGCGGAGCAGCGCGCTCATGCTGAAACCTTCTGTTCTTCACTAAGCAGATGGCATCGCGCGCTGTGCTCGGGTCCGATACGGTACTCAACCGGTTTTTCTTGCCTACAACGATCGAATGCCGAGGGGCACCGCTGACGGAAGATGCATCCTCCATCGACGCCGAGAAGGCTGGGTACATCCCCGGGAATGGTCGGCAAAGTCCGCGTCCTTTTTCTGATCCGCCCCGGATCGCATTCGAGAAGCGCGCGGGTGTAGGGATGAGCGGGATTGTGGAAGATGTCTCGCACGGTCCCCTGCTCAACCACTTCGCCAGCATACATGACGGCGACCCGGTCGCATAGCTCAGCGACCGCGCCGAGATGATGAGAGACGAAAAGGACGGCGCAGCCGATCTCCTCTTGGAGATCTTTCAGGAGACGAATAATTTGCACCTCAAGAGTCGCGTCAAGCGCAGTGGTTGGCTCATCGGCGATCAGAAGCGCGGGCTCCACAAGAAGGGCCATGGCTATGCAGATACGTTGGCGCATGCCACCGGAGAACTGATGCGGATAATCGCCGATACGAGAGTCGGGGTCGGGAATACCGACTCTTTGAAGCATGGCGATAGCACGGGCGCGTTTTTCGCGCCGACTTCTAAGTCGGTCGTGGTGTTGGATATCGATCATCTGGCTCTCGATGGACCGCACAGGATTGAGCGAAGTCATCGGGTCCTGGAAGATCATTGACAGACGATCGCCGCGAATGCCTCGTCGTGCCGACGAGGGCATGTTGAACAAATTACGACCCTCGAAGAAAATAGCGCCGGCCGTGACTTCGGCATTTTCGGGAAGCAGTCCCATTACCGTATAGGCGAGCGTGGATTTTCCCGATCCGCTCTCTCCGACAATACCCACAATCTGTGCAGCTGGAACCTCTAGCGAAACGTTTCGCAGCGCATGAACGCCACCGGATGGAGTACCGAAATAGAGATCAAGCCCACGGACTTCGAGAAGTGAAAGACTGGACATTTGCGGCGCCGTACCATCGCGTCTCACAGGTCTTTTCCTAGCTTGGGGTCAAATATGTCGCGCAGCGCCTCCCCCAAGAATGTGAAGCCTAGGGTTGCGAGGATGATCGGAATGCCTCCGGCGATCGCTAGCCAGGGCGTGTTTTTAATGTAGTTGTATCCATCGTTCAGGACAGCTCCCCAATCGGGTGTCGGTGGGCGCACGCCCAAGCCAAGAAAGCTGAGACCCGCCTGTACGGCGATAACGGCCGGCACGTCCATGCTCACAAGAATGATAAGAGGGCCGATAACGTTCGGAAGTACGTGCACTGCGAGGATGCGCGTCGTCCCAGCTCCCATGCTCTGCTCCGCGGCAATGTACTCACTATTGCGAAGCGCTTCTGTTTGGGTGCGTGCTACGCGCGCATAAATAGGTATGGACGTTGTTGCGATTACGAAAATGATGCTGGTCACACTGGGTCCAAGCAACCCTATGACGGCTAGCGCAAATATAATGCTGGGAAACGAGCGGATCGTATCAAAGATTAGAAGAAGTACGTTGTCGAGCCAGCGCGGCCCGAAGCCTGCGACTAAGCCTAGCACGAGGCCGAGCGCCAATGAAATGCCGAGGGAGGCGAAGGCGACAAGGAGCGGAATGCGGCCGCCCATGATGATTCGAGAAAACGTGTCGCGACCGAGCTGATCGGTGCCCAGGAGAAAATCCAATGAGGGGGCCGCCAGACGCGGCCCGACCATAATCCGAATCGGATCATGCGTTATTATCAGCGGAGCGAAGATCGCGCTCGCAAACACTAACACAACGAGCAAGGCTCCAAGCACACCCAGACGGTTCTTACTCATTTGCCGGAGAAAGCTAAGAAAGGTACCCGGGCCTTGCTCGCCATTGGCTTCGGCTCGGTTGGCTTGAACAGTAGCCATGTCAGAGTTCCTCCCGGGCTCGCGGATCGAGGGCTGCGTTGATCAGGTCGGACATCGTTGTGGCAGTGACGATGAGGAAGGTTGTGACGAGCGCGCCGCCCATCACGACCGGGTAGTTACGCGCTCTGACCGCGTTCACAATTAGAGCGCCAATACCAGGTCTTGCGAACACCACTTCGATGAAAACAGCAGACGAAAGCAGCCACGCTATGCCAACGCCTATTATGGTAACGGTCGGCAAGATCGCGAGTGGCAGCGCGTAGCCTGTAACGATGCGCCATTCCGAAAGGCCAAAAGAACGGGCCATACGTATGTGGTTTTCACCTAGGATCTCAAGCATCGATGCACGCACCAGTCGGGAGATATATCCAACCCAACCGATACCCATTGCGAAGGCCGGCAGGATAAGATGGATCACTCTATCTGCAAAGCCGGTTCCCGCTCCTATCGCGGGCAGCCAGCCAAGCATCACAGCAAAGATCAGAAGTGCGGAAACCGCCATGACGAATGAAGGAATGGCGATCGTGGCAACCGCCACGATGCCAACAGCCTGATCTATCATCGAATTACGCCGCATGGCTGAGTAGCAGCCGAGTGGCACCGCAACCGCAACCGCCCATAAGATCGAGACAAGGATCAGTTCGATCGTATAGGGCAATTGCTCGAATACGACGTCGGCCACAGGCCTCTGGCTAAAAACGTCGAAGCCGAGATTTCCACGAAGCAATCCGCCGAAGAACGTGACGATCTGCACGACGAGCGGCTTATCCAGCCCCATTTGCTGATGGAGCTGAGCTCTAAACTCCGGTGTGGCTTGCGGGCCGAGCAGAGCTACAGCGGGATCCCCCGGCACCGCATGGATCATCAGAAGCAGGAACGCCTCAGCGATAGCAATAACTGCCACCCCAAGTACGACCCGTTTCAGGAGGTAAAGCCACATATTAGCGCCTAAGCCGGCCCAAAATCGTTGTACAGTGGGCGTCCGTCTGGGCGGGTCGCAGCCTGCATCTGTGTGGTTCGATACATCAGCGGAGTGCTTCCGTTTGTTATGAAGCGGAAGGCTCCGGACTCTTCCATTAGATCCTGCATTTCGTAGTACATCGTTGCACGCTCGCCGGGATCGCTGACAGTGGCTGCCTTGGCGCTTAGTTCATCATAGCGCTCGCTGCGAAAGCGCTGCCAATTCCAAATGCCGACTTGATCACTCACAAAATAGACCGTTGCGTAATGTGGATCCGGCACACTGTTGAAGTAAGTGAAGAATAGCTGCAACTCTTTCCAGCGCTCGCCTTCCGATTCCATGCCAAGTGTCCAGAACGAGCCAGATTCCTGGACATCGACTGTAAGCGCAATGCCGATTTGCGACAATTGTGCCTGCACCGCTTGAGCCAAAGCCGCATCGGCGCTCTCGACAGAGATGGTCAAGGTGAGATCACTCACACCGGCTTTTTCCAAGAACTCCCTGGCCTTTGTGAGATCGCCCTCCGGTGGGACGAGCGCCTTATCGCGATGTCCAACAAGGCCAGGAGCAATTGTGCCGGTCGCTACGGCCGCCTCACCCGCATAGGCGACATCCAAGATCTGCGGCACATTGATCGCCCACTGGATCGCCTTGCGCACGTTGATGTCTTTTAGCTTCGGGTGATCCACGTTAATGCCAATCCAGTGATACTGGATTGAAGGATGCTGCTCGATCTTTGTGTCAGCCGGCGGATTTTTCCTGAAACTGGCGAGCGAATCGAGACTCACCCAAGTGAAGTCGACGTCTCCCGCCTGATAGGCGCGCTCCGCCGACTTGGGATCGGAGATCGGGATAATGCGAATCTCGTCAAAGCCGGGCTTCGGCCCCGACCAATCTGGATTGCGCGTCAAGTGCACATATTGTTTCGGCTTCCATTCCGCGAGCAGGTAGGGTCCAGAAAAGGCCGGTGGCGTCATGCCGAAATCATTGCCGTCGCCGGTTGCCTTAATTACCGCATCCTCGGACATGATATGGCCGGCACCGAAGGGAAGAGTGATATACCAGAGCGGCACGAACGGAGTTTTGTGTACGATGACGCCGGTATAGTCGTCTTCTATTTCAACATGATCGAGCGAACCCCAATCAACTTTTACCGGCGAGTTGAACTTAATAGCACGCTCGAAGGAGAATTTAACGTCCTTGGCGGTCATTTCGCCGTAGCCGCCTGTGAACTTGAAGCCTTTCTTCAATCGGAAGCGGATATGAGTTGGGTCGACCTGCTCAATCTTTTCCGCAGCCTCCAACTCCCAGCCCCATTCAGAGCCAGGCTTGTAGCGCGTGAGCTTTGAATAGATGCAATTCATTACATCGACGTTTTGAGAGTTATTGTAGAACCCCGGATCAAGCTTATTGATATCTTCCATAGAACGAACTTTGAGCAGCTTACCCTCGGCCGCCCAGATGACTTGTGACAATGGCATGCCGGCCGCGATGACCCCCCCCCCGAGCGCGGCGCCGGTCTTGAGAAAGCTCCGACGGCTTATACCGCTGGCGATATTATTCATGATCGATTCCTCCCTTTCTGTTTGCGATTTGCCGTCAGACCGGCGCTTAGGTCGGTTGATCCCGCTCACCAATGCAATGCCATGACCTGATTCGCAGCCCGACCGACGGAAAAGCATTTTTGCATTCGGCGCATTCCGATGCTGTAGAGCTGGTCAGCAGCAAGAATAATCATAGAAGACGACCAGCAAAATGCTAATTCCGTTTACGTATGGGCGGCATCTTGATACTAGATGGTCCTCGCTGTATGACGAAATACGCCGCCGAAGGTTGGGGGGAAGGCTAAGCTGAGAAACGATCGCGCAGAGACCATCGGCATTCCCGACGTCTGCGCGATGGACTTTTTCCACGATCAACTCGCGACGAGGAAGAAGATTAAGTGCACCGCTGGGGTGGAGCACGTTATGGTTCCCCTTCGACGTGTGACTACCCGTGCCATTGACGGATGAGTCTGTTCACGGCTTCGCTCTGGTCGATGTGCACACCATGCCCTACATTGTTCAGCAGGTGGAAATCCGAATTCCTGATCAGCTTTGCCAGCTTAAAACCGTGATCCGGCGTCACGGTCGGGTCGTTCTTCGACCAGATAATCAACGTCTGGGCCTGAAGCCGATCAAGGTAGGGGAAGATGTATCTTTGCTGTAGCGCAACATAGAGGTGCCAATTGGTTTCTTCTTCGGGCAGGTTCTGGAAGATCTCCCATTGTCCGCGTGCTGCGGCCCGCCGATACGCCTCTCGCGTCGCCTCTTCCACATCCTGCCCCCAGACGCGGCAATATTTCCGGCACTCGGCGATGTATTCCTCTTCGCTCGGCATCGCGCCCGAGTAGTCGTAACCCTGCCGGCAAGCCTGCATCCAGGCTTCGTCACGGTCGTCTCCAAACGCGGGAGACACGGAGTTCGCGGTCAGCAGTACGAGCCTGGAAACAAGATCGGGGCGCACGATCGCAACCCGCGCTGCGACGAATGATCCTTCTGAATTGCCCGCCAACGTGATCTGTTTTAATCGCAGCGCTTCGATGAAGCCGATCACATGATCCACGCGACCGAGCCGGTTAACATATTTGCGATCGGCGGGATAATCCGTCCCACCGCACTGGAGCTGATCAACCGCGACCACCCTGAATTGATCTGATAGGCCGTTCAGCTGCCGAACAAAGGAAGCCCTTCCCTCTGCGAAGGGGCCGGCGCCATGTAGGCATAGGATAGGCACACCGGCTCCCTTCTCACAATACGAGGTCG
>NZ_FNEE01000029.1 GCF_900099905.1 Mesorhizobium muleiense
GCTTTGAATTGACGAGAACATTCACACCTGGACACTTTCATGCCCTGGTAGACTTATTCTCTCAAAACGTGTCCGCCAAAGTCTCGTTCGAACCCAACATCCCTGGCGGGATGAAAGGCTCAGCAGGACTCTGCCGCCCACGTTTCTCTTTCTTCAATATTCAATTATCAAAGAACAGACATCGCAGACGCGGTGTCGTGGCCCGTACGCTTGTGGCTCGGGGCCGTTCGAGTGTCGCTCACGCGGCTCTCTTGAATTTCGCAGAGGGCAGATCTAGAAGCGAACTTCTTCGTCGCCAGCGGCGCGCCGCCCTCGTTGGTGAGGCGTATATAGTCGGCGCCCATCCAAAGTGTCAACAACGATTTCGGTCTTTTTTGAATTTTTTGCGACGAAAGATTGCGGCGCCGATTTTCGGTAGCCGACTTCCGCGGCGGCATGGGGATAACAAAGCCGAACACCGCCACGGAGCCCTATTGCCGCCGCATTGCGGTTTGACACCAACGCCAACGAAGCTGGCGCAGCACCACTGGCGCGGCGCCTTATAAGAGACTGTAAGAGAGCCACTAAGAGAGCCACTAAGAGAGAAGTATGACTGGGGATCTCGGCCGAAGCCAGCCGCTTCGTTGACTTCGCCCGCCGTGACAGGCAAATGTCATGGCCACAACAAAAGCGACAAGCCGTCCCGCCCGGGGAAGAAGCAGCCTTTCTGGATGCCAGATACGGAAAATGTCATAGCCGAACTCGGCAACGAGCCGCCGCTGATTGCGGACGGTCGCAGTGGCCCGCCCGACCGGCGCGAGGTTTCGGCGCGCTGGCTGTCGGGCACTTTTCTTACCGGCGTGACGTCGAGCGTGCTGATGGGTGTGGCGCTGTTCGCAGCCCTCGACGGCCGTCAGCAATTGGCGACGCCGCCCGAAATCGCCGAACTGATCAGCCTTGCGAGAGGCGACGATTCCGGCGAGATCGCCAAGACCACCAGGCTGGTGGCGCCGCGCCAGATCGCCAAGGCCAAGGACCGCCGGCGAATGGAAGTGCCGATGGTGACCAAGGTCGGCGACCGCGATGTCATCCACACCATGCCTTTCGTGCAGATCAAGATGGCGCTTGCCGCCGGGCACACGACCAGCCGCGCCTATCCGCCTTTCAATCCGATGCAGGTGTTTGGCGACGACCGCGACGGCAATGCCGGTCAGCCGGCGACCGCCGCCGCAGGCCAGATCTATGGCGCCAAGGTCGAAAGCGAGTTGAGCCTGAAAACGGTCGATTTCCCAATCGAGACAGCAGCGTTCGACGAAAAGAGTGACTTGTCCGCCGACGAGGTGGAAAAGGTGGTGCGCGAGGCCGGCACGGGTCTGAGCGACGGCGCCGTGCAGGTCGCGTCGCTGCATTATGTCGACCCGCAGCGATTCGGCGATGCATTCGCCGAGAGCATGGCCGGCTCCTACGACGTCAGGATCGTTCCGGAAAACGTCTCGGTGTCGCCGCGTGCTGCCCCCGACGATCAAGCGCCGGCCTTCGCCGAGGAGATCATCCCCTTCACCAGGGACCGCAACATCGTCGAGGCCTTCGCCGATTCGGGCTATACCGGCGAGGACGCCACCGGTATGGCCGAGGCGATCGCCAAATTGCTGAATGCGACAGCGCTCAAGGCGGGAACCGTGCTGCGCGTCGGCCTCGAGATCCATGGCGACGCCGCCAAGGTCGTTCGCACCGGCATCTACGACAGGGCCCAGCATATAGTCACCATCGCGCTCGATGATCACGGCCAATATGTGCCGGCGCAGGAGCCGGAGCCCAATCCCGAATTGCTGACCGCGTTCGATGATTCGCCGCCGGTGGTGGTGCGCGGCAATCTGCCGAACGTCTATGACGGCATCTACCGCGCCGCCTACTCCTACGGCATGTCCAAGGCGATGACCAAGCGGCTGATCAAGCTCCTGGCGTCCGGCGTCGATTTCCAGTCGCGGCTCAATCCGTCGGACCGCATCGAGGTGCTGTTCTCGCAGCCGGATGGCGACGACCGGGCATCCGACGAATCCGAGCTGCTCTATGTCTCGGCGAGCTTCGGCGGCACGACGCGCAATTTCTACCGGTTCCAGATGCAGGACGGCAGCACCGACTATTTCGACGAGGACGGCCGCAGCGCCCAGCAATTCCTGCTGCGCAATCCCCTGCCCGCAGGAAAATTCCGCTCCGGCTTCGGTGCCCGCAGGCATCCGATCCTCGGCTATGTGCGCTTGCATACCGGCGTTGATTGGTCAGCCGCCATCGGCACGCCGATCATCGCCGCCGGCAACGGTGTCGTCGAGAAGGCCGGCTGGGCCGGAGGCTATGGCAAACAGATCATCCTCCGTCACGCCAATGGCTACGAGACCTCCTACAATCACCAGAGCGCATTTGCCAAAGGCATCGCGCCGGGCGTGCGCGTCCGCCAAGGCCAGACCATCGGCTTTCTCGGCCAGACCGGCCTCGCCACCGGTCCGCACCTCCACTACGAGCTGATCGTCAACGGCACCAAGGTCGACCCGATGCGCGTTCGCCTGCCGGTCGGCAAGGTGCTGAAGGGCGACGACCTCGTCGCCTTCAAGCGCGAGCGCGGGCGCATCGATGATCTGCTCAAGCAGGAAGACAATGATTCGCTGAAGGTCGCGAGCGCCAAGATCGAAGGCTGAGCCGAGTTGGGCCTTTGCCGGCTGCTCAGCGCTGCGGAGCCTCGGATCCACGCGGCCATGGCAGTCGCTCGCCGGAAACAGTCGTCCACGCCACGATCGCCGAGAGCAGGCAAAGCAGCGCGGTCACCAAGGCGACTGCTGCGAACGCTGCGTCGCTGGCGGCAAGCCTTGCTGCATCGACATCCGGCGCCGGTTCGCCGAAACCCGGAATGCCGGATGCGGCACCGCTGTTCAGCGCTGCTGCATAGACCCAGGCCGCCAGTGACCCCATCGCCGCCACTGCGATCAGGCCGCCAATGCGCGAGACGGCATTGTTGATTCCCGAGGCAGCACCGGTATCCTTGTCCTCGACCGCCGTCATCACCGCCGTCGACAGCGGCGACACCACCAGCGCCATGCCGAGCCCCATCAGCGCCATCAGCGGAAACACCCCCCACCAGAAACTGTGGATGCCAGCATAGGCCAGCACGGCAAGCCCGGCAAAGGCGACAGCGACGACGAGACTGCCGCTGGCGATCGGAAAACGCGGACCGATCCGGTCGGACCACTGGCCGACCGGCCCCGACAACAGCGCGATCAAGACCGACAGCGGCAGGAAGATGAAGCCGACCTCGGCGGCGCTCAGCCCCCATCCGGCGATGAGCAGCATCGGCAGATAGAACAGGTTGGCCGACAGTGCGAAATAGAGGAAGAAGGTCGCCACATTGGCGCCGGCGAAGGCGCCGACCCGAAACAGCGAGAGATCGATCATCGGTTCGCGCTGCCGGCGCTCGAAGACAATGAACACGATGAGCAGCACCGCGCCGGCGGCAATGCTCGGGCCGGACATTTGCCCCTCGCCCTCTGCGCTCATCGAAGTCAAGCCGTAGGCAAGCGCTCCGAACGCCAAGGTGGCGAGTGCAGCGCCGCCGAGATCGAGGCTGCGCCTTTCGGTCGGTGCGTCGGCCGGAACCTTGGCGAGCAGAAGATAGATCGAGACAAGACCAAGCGGCAGATTGACCGCGAAGATCACCCGCCAGATGCCGTCGCCGAAGGCCGACAAGACAACGCCGCCCAGCACCGGGCCAAGCGCCGTCGTCAGCGCCGAGGCTGCCGCCCAGATGCCGATCGCCCTGCCGCGCTCCTTCTTCGGATAGGCCTTGGCGATAATGGCGAGGCTGCCTGGCACCATGATGGCAGCACCGATGCCCTGGATGGCGCGAAACGCAATGAGCATTGGCGGGTTCGGCGCCACCGCGCAGGCAAGCGAGGCGGCAATGAACAGCGCGATGCCTGCCACGAAAGCATGCCGCAGGCCAAAACGGTCGCCGGCGGCGCCGCCAACAAGGATGAGTGCCGAAAGCGTCAGCGCATAGGCGTTTGAAATCCACTGCGCCTCGGCGAAACTGGCGCCAAGATCGACGCGGATCGCCGGCGTGGCGATGGCCAGGATCGAGCCGTCGATGAAGCCGAGCGCGGAAGCTAGGATCGCCGCGATCAGCACGAACCTGCGGCGCGATTGCGGGCAGAACGTATCGGCCGGCAGCGGCCTGACCAGGGGGACGGCTTCGGCGCCGACTTCGCTTGGAGAACGCATGAAGCCTGCTTAGACCTCCTATGCGCCGGCAACAACCGGCCAGAGGGTTGCTGTCGTTGAAACCAGAACAGGATCACGTCGCCCAAAGAGCCTGCTCCCGGGTTGACCCAGGACTGCGCGATGATTTGGGATAGGGCTCAGTCGATGAATTCCACCGTGACGCCCGGCGACACGATTTTTGCCAGTTCGCGCGCGTCCCAATTGGTCAGCCGCACGCAGCCATGACTTTCGGTCTTGCCGATCTTGGAGGGGTCGGGTGTGCCGTGAATGCCGTAGGTCGGCTTGTCCAGCGCAATCCAGACCGAGCCGACGGGGCCGTTCGGGCCCGGCGGGATGGTCAGGATCTTGTTGTTTTCGCCCTGCTTGAAATTGATGTTCGGATTGTAGGTGTAGTTCGGGTCGAGAGCGACCCGCGACACCGCATGCGTGCCGGTGGGTGAAGGCGTGTCAGCCGAGCCGATGGTGGCTGGATAGGCCGCGATCAGCTTGCCCGACGCGTCATAGGCGCGGGCCTGCTTTTTGCCCTTGTCGGCGATGATGCGTGCCACCGGCGTGGCCACCAGCCTGCCGAAATTGGCGACCTTGATGATCGTGCCGGGACGGTTGAAATTGGCTTCCGGATTGAGCGCCTTCAGATAGTTCTCGTCCATGTGGAACCGCTCGGCCAGCGCTTCGGTGACTGAGGTATAGCTCAGCCGTTCGAGTTGCGCCTTCTGGCCGTAGTCTTCCGGCACCGATGCGACATAGGGGCCGGCAGCATCCTCGGGCGTGATGCTGTAGGAGGCGAAGGCATCGCCGCCGGACTGCTCAAGCGCCGCCTGGATGCCGACCACATCGGTCGACCGCAGATTGCTGCCGGTGATCTCGTTGTAGGCGGCGAGCGCCTTGTCGACATTCGAGCCGAAGCGCCCGTCGACGACGCCGGGCGAAGCGCCGGCGCGGTCGAGCAGCACTTGCAGCGCCGCGACCTCTTGGCGTGCACCGAGTGAAAGCGACGGATCGACGACAATCTTACCGTCGATCTTTGGCGGCAGTGCCGCCTGGTCGCCCGGCTCCATCGGCTCGACCGGTTCGATCGCAGCCTCGTTGAGCGGCTGGCGCATGACGGTGCGCGGCTTTACCGGCTGCGGCGCTTCCGGATAATTGTTGCCATAGTTGCCACCATCCAGCGGTGCTTCGGGAAAAGCGTCCACCGGATCGCCGTAGGCATCATACTCGTCGACCGGCGGTACGACGATCAGGCCCTCCTCTTCCAATTGCCTGCGGCGCAAGCGCGCCTGGTCCTCCGGATCGTCGAGATAATAGCGGTCGTCCTCGACCGGTCCGAGATTGCGCAAGCCCTCGCGGCGGAGTGCGCGGCGATCGAACCTGGCCTGCGGCGGCTGGATGGCGAGCACCTTGCCGGTTTCCGTATCGACGATGACGCGGTTTCCTCTGGCGTCGTAGTAGACGTCGAAATCGCCGTTCTGGGCGACCAGCACAGCATGGCTATCCGCGGCTCGGGCATCCGCGGCGCGGGCAGATCGCGGCGCGATGTCCTGCGTCGGCGCGGCCATTACACTCGAAGAAAGCAGCCCGGCGGCGAACGCCGAAAGGGTGAAGATCGTGCGGAACATGCTGGCCAAATTCTCCGGTCCGTAATTGCCGCCGCCCGGCGTTGTCTCTTTAGAGCGCCGCGCGTCCCTTCGGACGCGCAGGGACGCTCTAACACGTAAAAAACTCCGCATCATGCTTTCCGAAAATCCAATTCGATTTTCGGGCCTTTGCGGCAGGCGAACCCTTCGCCAGCAAATCAGTTGCCAACCATAAGGTTCCAACATGAACCGGGCATGAAGATGGCGGATTTCTGGCGGGCTGGAGCAAGAACACTGGCGGCGAATGCCAATTCCTTGCGCGCCTGCTTCGTCAGCTTGAGCACGACAAGGCGGTGGCTTTCGCGCAGATAGTCCTTTAGCGCGTCATCGTCCATGCTTTGGCTTGTCTGGCGCTGGATCCATTTCATGCCGCGTGAGGCAAGATAGGGCGCGGGCCGAAGGCCCGGCTGTTCCTTCAAGATGTCATAAGCGATGTCGGAGCATTTGAAGGTGACGAACGGCTCCTTGCCATCGCTCCAACCGCCGATCGCAAAGACCTTGGCTCCGACTTTCCAGACATGAGCACCGCCCCACTGGACGACATGGGTCGCCGACGGCAGCGAGGCGCAGAAGCTGTTGTAGTCGTCCAACGTCATCTGCGCCCCCGTTTAATTTTTTGATTGTGCGGCGGCCTCGAAAATCAGGCCGCCGCCTCGGTCGCTACGATCGTCGGCTTCGACCGGAAGTTCAACCGGTCGGAACCAGCGGTGACCTTGACGGTCGAACTGTCGAGGATGTCGCCGAGCAGGATCTTCTCCGCAAGCGGATCCTGAAGGTCCTTCTGCATCACCCGCTTCAACGGCCGCGCGCCATAGGCCGGATCGTAGCCCTTGGCGGCCAGCCAGTCGATCGCCTCCTGATCCAGCGAAAGCGTGATCTTGCGATCTGCGAGCAGGCTTTCCAGCCGCTTGAGCTGGATCTCGACGATGCGGCCCATATCCTGCCGGCGCAGCCGGTGGAACAGGATCACCTCGTCGACGCGGTTGAGGAACTCCGGCCGGAACGACGCCCTGACGACTCCCATCACCTCGTCGCGCACGACATCGACGTCCTGGTTCTCGCCGAGGTTGACCAGATATTCGGCGCCGAGGTTCGACGTCATGATGATCAGCGTGTTGCGGAAATCGACCGTGCGGCCCTGCCCGTCGGTCAGGCGGCCATCATCGAGCACCTGCAGCAGCACGTTGAACACGTCCGGATGCGCTTTCTCGATCTCGTCGAACAGCACGACCTGATAGGGCCGGCGTCGCACCGCTTCAGTCAGCGCGCCGCCCTCCTCATAGCCGACATAGCCGGGAGGCGCGCCGATCAGCCGGGCGACCGAGTGCTTCTCCATGAATTCCGACATGTCGATGCGCACCATGGCGCTCTCGTCGTCGAACAGGAAGCTGGCAAGCGCCTTGGTCAGTTCGGTCTTGCCGACGCCCGTCGGTCCGAGGAACATGAACGAACCGATCGGCCGATTCGGATCCTGCAGGCCGGCGCGTGCGCGGCGCACCGCTTTCGACACGGCCTGCACCGCCTCGCCCTGGCCAACGACACGCTTGCCGATTTCGTCTTCCATGCGCAGCAGCTTGTCACGCTCGCCTTGCAGCATCTTGTCGACGGGAATGCCGGTCCAGCGCGACACGATGTGGGCGACGTGATCGGGGGTGACCACCTCTTCGACCATGCCGACCTTGCCGTCTTGTGCCTCGGCCTGCGTCAGCTTCTTTTCGAGTTCCGGAATCTTGCCATAGGCAAGCTCGCCGGCGCGCTGGAATTCACCTTTGCGCTGGGCGATGGCGAGCTCGTTACGCGCTTCATCGAGCTGTTTCTTCAGGTCGGCGGCGAGCCCGAGCTTCTGCTTCTCGGCCTGCCACTTCGAGGTCAGTTCGGTCGATTCCTCTTCCAGGGCGGAAAGATCCTTTTCGAGCCGGGCGAGCCGGTCCTTCGACGCGTCGTCCTTCTCGACCTTCAGCGCCTCACGCTCGATCTTGAGCTGCATGATGCGGCGGTCGATCTCGTCCAGCGCTTCGGGCTTCGAATCGACCTGCATCCGCAGCCGCGACGCGGCCTCGTCGACAAGGTCAATCGCCTTGTCCGGCAGGAAGCGGTCGGCGATGTAGCGGTTGGACAGCGATGCTGCCGCGACCAGCGCCGAATCCGAAATGCGCACCTTGTGGTGCTGCTCGTATTTCTCCTTCAGGCCGCGCAGGATGGAGACGGTGTCTTCCACCGTCGGCTCATTGACGAAGACCGGCTGGAAGCGGCGGGCAAGGGCCGCATCCTTCTCGACATGCTTGCGGTATTCGTCGAGCGTCGTCGCGCCGACGCAGTGGAGTTCGCCGCGTGCCAACGCCGGTTTCAACAGGTTCGACGCATCCATAGCGCCATCCGCCTTGCCGGCGCCGACCAGCGTGTGCATCTCATCGATGAACAGGATGATGCCGCCGGCCGCAGCGGTGACTTCCGAAAGAACCGCCTTCAGCCGCTCCTCGAATTCGCCGCGATATTTGGCGCCGGCGATCAGCGATCCCATATCGAGCGCCATCAACTGCTTGTCCTTGAGCGATTCCGGCACGTCGCCATTGACGATCCGCAACGCCAGCCCTTCGGCGATCGCCGTCTTGCCGACGCCGGGTTCACCGATCAGCACCGGATTGTTCTTGGTGCGGCGCGACAGCACCTGGATGGTGCGGCGGATCTCGTCGTCGCGGCCGATGACCGGGTCGAGCTTGCCGGCGCGACCGTCGGCGGTGAGATCGCGCGCGTACTTCTTAAGCGCATCATAGCCCTGCTCGGCGCTCGCCGAATCGGCGGTGCGACCCTTGCGGACGTCGTTGATCACCTGGTTCAGTGCCTGTGGCGTCACGCCGGCCTTGGTCAGGATGTCGGCGGTCTTGGCGGATTTCTCGACCGCCAGCGCCGTCAGCAGCCGCTCGACCGTAACGAAGCTGTCGCCGGCCTTCTTTGCCAGTTCCTCGGCGGTCGAGAACACTTTGGCCAGCGGTTGCGCCAGATAGAGCTGGCCGTTGCCGCCCTCCACCTTGGGCATTGCCTCAAGTGCCGTCTCGACGCCCAGCTTGACGTCGCGGACGCTGCCGCCGGCGCGCTCGATCAACGACGCTGCCAGGCCCTCGTCGTCGTCGACGAGCACTTTCAATATATGTTCGGGGGTGAATTGCTGGTGGTTGCGCGAGAGCGCCAAGGTCTGCGCCGACTGGATGAAGCCGCGCACGCGCTCGGAATATTTTTCAAGGTTCATATCTGTCTCCTTCCGTCACCGGCCCGCTTTGCGGCACCGGATCAGATTGCGGTGACGGACCCGCCCGTTCGAGCCGGGTCCTGTTCACGCGAGATATGGGGCGCAATCCACGGACCCTCAAGACGTCCCGATAACGGCGGACTTAATATTCCCCGGGGGGGCGCACATACAAAAACGGCGGAGATTTCTCTCCGCCGTCCAGGAATGTCTGGGCCTTGCTCGATCAGTTGTTGACGTCGACGATGGTGGGCTCGCCACCGGCGTCTTCCGCCGGAGCAGCATTCACGTTATCGCCGCCAGCATTGTCGTTACCGCCATCCACCTGATCAGCCACCTGATCAGCATTGACGCGCGGACGGCGCGGACGCCTGGGGCGGCGGGCAGCGCCGCTTTCGGCGGCGGCTTCGTTCATCTCGGCCCGGGCAGCCAGAGCCGCTGGCGAAAAGCTTTCGAACTGCGGCGCGGGTTCGGCCACAGAAACAGGCTCGTTCGGAGACACAGCTTCCGCCTGCACGGGGGTTTCGTTCTGAACCGGTCTCTCGTTGCGCCGGTTCTGATCGCCGCGCTGTCCGCCCTGCTCGCCGCGCGCACCAAATTCGCCGCGCTGGCCGTTCTGGCCGTAGCCGCCATTGGGGCGACGGTCGCGATGGCGGTTGTCTCGCCCGCCGGCATCGCGCCCACTGGCATCACGCCCACTGGCATCACGATTGTCACGGCCGTTTTCCTGGTTGAGCGTCAATTCAGCCGGCGTGCCGTCGATGACCGGCTGCGGGCCTGCACCGTGGTTGACCACCGGAGCCGCAGTCTCGCCGACATTGCTGTTGCCGCCATTGTCGAACTCGTCGCGATCTTCGTCGCCGTCATCGTCGAAATCGTCGCGGTTCTGCTGAGCGCTCTGGATCGGCAGCTGCGCCTGCGCGGCAGCGATGATGCGATTGTAGTGCTCGGCGTGCTGGAGATAGTTTTCCGCCATCACCCGGTCGCCGGAGCTCTGCGCGTCACGGGCAAGGGTTGCGTATTTTTCGGCGATCTGCTGAGCCGATCCGCGGATCTTCACGTCCGGACCGTTGCTCTCGTAATTGCGCGTCAGGGGATTTGGACCCTTGCGGTTGTTGTTATTGTTGTTGCCGCCGCCATTGTTGTTGCGACCGCGCATGCGCCTGTTCTGCTGTTGTGGCCTCATTCGACTCTCTTCATTTTGAAATTTTTCGAAAACTTTTCACGAACGGAGGCGCTCATGCAGCCAGCCGTTTCGTCTCTTCACCGGCGTTCGCCCGCATCGATTGCGTTGGCGCCACGTCTCATCCTGTTCCGGTTACATCACTTGCCGGACGATCCCCGCACGAAGCTTGGGCGTCGTTTGCACAAGAAGGCAGCTATTTCCAAGGAAACCGAATCGCTAAGAGCACTGCCTGCTTCGTCTCATCCGGTTAAGGCGACCCTAGCCGCATTCCCCGGCATTGCCAAGCGCTTTTTTTGCACTGCATCACGGCCTTGTCAGTTCAAAGATCAGAACCCTCTCGTTTCCGCCAAAGTCGCGGAATACCCCCGCCGGCATATAGCCGGCTGCGGAGAAAACGCCCGTGACCTCTTTGCGCTGGGTGTGGCCGATCTCGACCGCAATCCTGCCCTCGGCTTCCAAAAAAACTGCCGCCTCGGCGGCGATGATCCTGTAGGGACTCAGACCGTCCACGCCGCCATCAAGGGCTTGGCGTGGATCGAAACCGCGGACTTCGCCCTGCAGATTTTCGATGTCTATGGACGCTATATAGGGCGGGTTGGCGGCAATTACATGGTATCGGCCAAAAACTTTTTCGAACCAGTCGGATTCGAGCACCTGGAACCGGTCGGCCAACCCCAATTCCCCTGCATTGCGCATGGCGGTCACCAGCGCGCCTGGCGAAATATCGACACCGGTGGCGACCGCCGCCGGAACGGCGCTGAGCAGCGCCAGCGCGATGGCGCCGGTGCCGGTGCCGAGATCGAGGATGCGGCACTCGCCTTGCCGTTCCGCTGTCGCCTTCACGAAGGGCAGCACCGCTTCGACCAGCGTTTCGGTGTCCGGTCGCGGCTCCAGCGTTTCCGGTGACAACGACAGGCGCAAGCCATAGAACTCGCGATGGCCGAGGATGCGATGCACCGGCTCACCGGCAACCCGCCGCCTCAAGGCTGCATCGATCGCGGCAATCGCGCCGGCATCGACACTGCATTCGGGATCGGCGATGGCTTGTGTGCGGGTCGTACCGGAAAAATGTTCGACGATCAGCCTCGCATCCAGCGCCGGATCGGCGACTGCGGCCGCAGCAAGGCGTGCCCGCGCCGCCTTCAGCAGCAGCCCTAGCCTACTGGGCAGACTGTCAGCCATCGAGGCCGATATCGGCGAGCAGCTTCGACTGGTGATCGGCGATCAGCGCGTCGATGATCTCGTCGAGTTCGCCCATCATCACCCGGTCGAGCTTATAGAGCGTCAGATTGATGCGATGGTCGGTGACGCGGCCCTGCGGGAAATTATAGGTGCGGATGCGCTCCGAGCGATCGCCCGAACCGACCTGAGATTTGCGCGATTCGGAGCGTTCCTCGTCAGCCTTGCTGCGCTCGAGGTCGTAAAGCCTGGCGCGCAGGATCTGCATGGCTTTGGCCCGGTTCTGGTGCTGCGACTTCTCCGCCTGTACGACCATGATGCCGGTCGGCAGATGGGTGATGCGCACTGCCGAATCGGTGGTATTGACGTGCTGGCCGCCCGAACCCGAGGCGCGCATCGTGTCGATGCGGATGTCTTCGGCCCTGATGTCGATGTCGACCTCTTCCGCTTCGGGCAGCACGGCAACCGTCGCCGCCGAGGTGTGGATGCGCCCGCCGGCCTCGGTCGCCGGCACGCGCTGCACACGATGCACGCCGGACTCGAATTTCAGATGGGCAAAGACCCCCTTGCCCGAAATCGTGGCGATGATTTCCTTGTAGCCGCCGACCTCGCCCTCGCTGGCCGACGCCGTCTCGAAACGCCAGCCGCGTGCCGCGGCATAGCGTTCGTACATGCGAAACAGGTCGCCGGCAAAGAGAGCCGCCTCGTCGCCGCCGGTGCCGGCGCGGATTTCGAGGATGGCATTCTTGTCGTCGGCGGCATCCTTGGGCAGAAGCAGGATCTGGATGTCCTTCTGCAGCGCTTCGATGCGTTCCTTGACCTCCGGCAGATCGGCCTCGGCCAGTGCCCGCATTTCGGCATCGGTGCTTTTGTCGGCGAGCATCGCCTGCAGGTCGGCCTGTTCATGCTCGGCGGTGCGCAGCGCCCTGATCTTAGCCACCATCTCCTGCATGTCAGCATATTCCGACGCCATCTTGACATAGGCGTCCGCCGCCGGCCCGGCCGACATTTGCGCTTCGAGCATGTCGAAACGCTTGACGACTTGATCCATGCGGTCGCGGGGCAGGTTGATCATGGTCCTGGAACTTCGATAAGATTCACGTCAGGGCGAGCCGAAAATGACGAGTTTCGAGAACCGGAGCGGAATGTACAATTAGGTACATGAGCACCGGAAGCGCAGAAAATCGACATTTGCAGGCCGCCCTCACGTGAATTTACAACGGAATGGAGCGGTCGTCGGCAAAGGCCTGCAGCAGCGCCCGCATCGGCAACCCCTGGGCCGGCGCCATGAGATTGTCGTCGAAGAACGCTTCCAGCTCGGCCAGCGGCAGTTCCGTCAGCATCGCCTTGACCGGACCGATCGAGGCCGGTGACATCGAGATCGATCGATAGCCAAGGCCGATCAGCGCCATCGCCGAGATCGGCTTGCCGGCCAGCTCGCCGCACAAGGTCACCGGGGTTTGATTGCGCACCCCGGCGTCGGCAATCTGCTTCAGCGCGCGCAGGAACGGCGTCGACAGCACATCGAAGCGGTCGGCGAGCTGCGTGTTGCCGCGATCGACCGCCATGACGAACTGGAACAGATCGTTCGAGCCGACCGAGACGAAATCGACGGCCTTCATCAGCTCATCGAGCTGGAACAGCAGCGAAGGCACTTCCAGCATGGCCCCGAGCTTCAGGCTGGTCGGCAGATGATGGGCAAAACGCGACAGATGCCGCACTTCGCGATCGATGATTTCGCGCGCCTGGGCGATCTCGCCGAGCTCCGTCACCATCGGCAGCATCAGCTTCAGTTCACGCCCGCCGCATGCCTTCAAAAGCGCTCGGATCTGGGTACGCAACAGGCCCGGCCGGTCGAGCGTCAGGCGGATGGCGCGCCAGCCGAGCGCCGGGTTCTCTTCCTGGATCGTGTCCTTGAAGTAGGGCAGCACCTTGTCGCCGCCGATATCGATGGTGCGGAATGTCACCGGCTTGCCGCGCGCCGCGTCGAGCACGTCACGGTAGAGCCGTTCCTGGGCTTCCGCCCGCGGAAAGGTCGAGGCGACCATGAACTGCAGCTCGGTGCGGAACAGGCCGATACCGGCGGCGCCGGCCTCGGCAAGCTGCGGCAGATCGACGGCCAGGCCCGCATTCATCAAAAGGTCGACCTGGACGCCGTCCTTGGTCATCGACGGCTTCTTGCGCAGCTCGCGATAGACCTCCTGCCGCCGCGCCCGGAAGCGGACCTTTTCGGCATAGGCGGCTTCGAGGTCCGGTTGGGGGCGCAGGTGGATGGCGCCTTCTTCGCCGTCGACAATGATGGCGTCGCCGTTTTCCGCCATGGAAACGGCGCCCTTCATCTGGCCCGCAACCGGTATGCCCATGGCCCGCGCCACGATAACGACGTGGCTGGTCGCTGCGCCGTCCTCCAGCACCAGCCCGCGCAGCTTGTCTCTGGGATAATCGAGCAGTTCGGCGGCCCCCATCGAGCGGGCGACGATGATGGCGTCCTTCGGCAGCGAGACCGCGACATCGTCCGGCCCGCGCCCCATCAGCTGGCGCAGCAGCCGGTTGGCGAGATCGTCGAAATCGCTCATCCGCTCGCGCAGATAAGGATCGGTCATGTGCAGCATGCGGGCACGCATGTCGCTCTGCACTTTTTCCACCGCCGCTTCCGCCGTCAGGCCGTTGCGTACCGCCTCTTCCAACCGGCGCACCCAGCCGCTGTCGTTGGCGAACATGCGATAGGCTTCGAGCACCTGGCGGTGCTCGCCCTCGAAGGCAACTTCGCGGCGTTCCAGCATGTCGTCGATGGAGAGCCGGAGCGAACCGAGCGAAGCATCGAGCCGCTTGATCTCCTCATCGCTGTCCTCGTTGAACAGATTGGTGACGACGATGCGCGGCTCGTGCAGCACGACATGGCCAAGTCCGACGCCCTCGTTGAACGACAGGCCGGTAAAGCTCACCGGGCGGCGCAGATCGAGTTCGAGGCCGGGCCGGGTCAGCCGGGCAAGGTCGCCGGTGGCGATCATCTCGGCGATCACCATCGCCGTCGTTTCCAGCGCCTCGACTTCGTCGTCGCGATAGTGGCGCATGGTCTTGTTCTGGACGACCAGCACACCGAGCGTGCGCCCCGCCCTGAGCACCGGCACGCCGAGGAAGGAATTGTAGATCTCCTCCCCGGTCTCCGGCAGATAGGCGAAGGCTGGATGTTCCTGCGCGTTGGAGAGGTTGAGCGGCCGTGCCGAGGCCGCGATCGTGCCGACGAGGCCTTCCCCCAGCCTGAGCTGCGCCAAATGGACGGCCTTCGGATTCAGGCCCTCGGTGGCATAGAGTTCGAGCACCGAATCGGCGCGCAGCACGTAGAGCGAGCACACTTCAGCGACCATATTGGCGGCGATGTCGCGCACGATGCGGTCGAGCCGCTCCTGCGGCTCCAGCGGCTCCTGCATGAGCTCGCGGAGCCGTTTCAGCAAAACGCGCGGGCCACTGGCCGTATCACGCATCGCGGCTTGTTCTCCAATGGACATTATGCCCGCCGCAGTTTCTCCCGCGGCCGGCGCTCACGCAACAACTCAAATAGAGCGGCGTCGGTCCAATTGGACCCACAAAGGACGCTCCAAGACTTCGAACTGCTGCATCGTGCTTTCCGAAGATCGACCTCCGATTTCCGGACCGAGCAGTCTGCTACTGCTTATCCAGACCGTAGATGGAATGCAAAGTGCGAACAGCAAGTTCTGTGTAGGGACCGTCGATCAGGATCGAAATCTTGATCTCGGATGTGGTGATCGCACGGATGTTGATCGATTTGTCGGCCAGCGCCTTGAAGGCGGTGGCAGCGACGCCGGCATGGCTCCTCATGCCGATGCCGATGACCGAGACTTTCGACATGCCGGCTTCCGACTGCACGACGTCGTAGCCGATCGTGGTCTTCAGCCGCTCGAGCACGGCAAGCGCCTTGTCGACATCGCCGGACGGCACGGTGAAGGTCATGTCGGTGAACTTGCCGTCCTCGGAAATGTTCTGGACAATCATGTCGACATTGATGTTGGCTTCGGCCAGCGGCCCGAAAATGCCGGCGGCGACGCCGGGCCGGTCACCGACACGGCGCAACGAAATCTGCGCTTCGTCCTTGGCGTAGGCAATTCCGGTGACGACCTGCTGTTCCACGATCTCTTCCTCGTCGCAAATAAGCGTTCCGGGCGGATTGAGCAAATCCCCCATTCCGGGCGCGTCGGGATCGTCGAAGGACGACCGCACGAAAGTACGCACCCTGTGCACCATGGCAAGCTCGACCGAGCGTACCTGCAGGACCTTGGCGCCGAGCGAGGCCATTTCAAGCATTTCCTCGAAGGAAATCTTGGCCAGCCGCCGCGCCTTCGGCTCGATGCGCGGGTCGGTGGTGTAGACCCCGTCGACGTCAGTGTAGATGTCGCAGCGGTCTGCCTTGACCGCCGCCGCGATGGCGACAGCACTGGTGTCGGAACCGCCGCGGCCGAGCGTCGCGATGCGGTTGTCCGGCCCGATGCCCTGGAAGCCGGCGATCACCGCCACCTGGCCCTCGCCGAAGCGCTTGATCAGGAATGCGCCGTCGATGTCGAGAATGCGCGCCGCGCCATGCGCATTGTCGGTCTTGATCGGGATCTGCCAGCCTTGCCAGGAACGGGCATGGACGCCCATGTTCTGCAGCGCGATCGCCAGCAGGCCGGCAGTCACCTGCTCGCCGGAGGCAACGACGGCGTCATATTCGCGGGCATCGTGCATCGGCGAGGCTTCGCGCGTCCACTGCACGAGCTCGTTGGTCTTGCCGGCCATCGCCGAGACGACCACCGCAACCTCATGGCCGGCATCGACCTCGCGTTTGACATGGCGCGCCACATTGCGGATGCGGACGATGTCGGCGACGGAGGTCCCGCCGAATTTCATCACGATGCGCGCCATGGAAGCGAAATGCCTTTGACTGGGTGCCGAAACGGCGGCCGAAAAATGGAAACGGAGCGTCGGGCTGGGCCAGCCGCTGAATTCGCGGCCTCCTTAGCCAAATGCTTTGGGTTTCGCAAGGCGTGCCACCGCTTGCCCCCCTGCTTGCCCCCTTAGGCGACGAAGGCGACATACGAACGCAACGCGCCTACCCGAACGCCTGTCGCAGAGGCGCAGCCGGCAACAGCCGAAATTTGCTGCCTTGACATTCGCCGGCTCTCGACCGACTTCCTAGCGCACCAGAGCGCGATCAGCAAAAGTGGTATCCGGTTTTGCGCCCGATCGCGCTCTGAATTTTTGAGTCTGCGGGAGACCACACGATGCCAGAACCCCGACGATCGACGATCGATGCCGGAGAAGTGGAGCGTTTTTCCGCTCTTGCCGCCGAATGGTGGAATCCGAACGGCAAATTCCGCCCGCTGCACAAGTTCAATCCGATCCGGCTTGCCTATATACGCGACCAGGTGGCGGCGCGCTTCGGCCGCGACCCGCGCGCGGCGCGGCCGTTCGAGGGCCTGCGCATCCTCGACATCGGCTGCGGCGGCGGGCTGTTGTGCGAGCCGATGGCGCGGCTTGGCGCCGAAGTGGTCGGCGCCGACGCATCCGCCACCAACATCGAAGTGGCCAGGCTGCATGCGGCGGAGGTCGGCGTGACGGTGGATTACCGTGCCACGACAGCAGAGGACCTGGCTGACGCCGGTGAGAAATTCGACGTCATCCTCAACATGGAAGTGGTCGAGCATGTTGCCGACATCGACCTGTTCGTGGCCAAATGCGGCGAGATGCTCAAGCCCGGCGGCATCATGGTCGTCGCCACCATCAACCGCACGCTGAAGGCGCTCGGTCTGGCCATTATCGGCGCCGAATATGTGCTGCGCTGGTTGCCGCGCGGCACCCACCAGTTCGGCAAGCTGGTGCGGCCAGACGAGTTGGAAAAGGCGCTTGCCGGCGCTGGCCTGACCATCATCGACCGCACCGGCGTCACCTACAATCCGCTCGCCGACCGCTGGCAGCGTTCGAAGGACATGGACGTCAACTACATGGTTCTGGCAGAGAAGGCACCCGCCTGAACTTTCTCACGACGCCTTTTCACGCCGCCACCTTCTCACCCGTCTGACTTTGCGTCTTCGGGGCGATCGGGCTTTGCGCCTTGGTGGTGATGAACACGCCGGCGACAATGATGGCAGCGCCGGCCCAGGTCAGCAATTGATAGTGCTCGCCGAGAAACATCGTCCCGGCAAACAATCCGACCGCCGCCGCGACATAGCCGATCTGGCTGAGATAGACCGGGCCGCCGACCGCCTGTAGCCGGAAGAAGAAAGCGAACATCGCCGCGGCTGATGCGACCTGCCCGACGACGACCAGCGGCACGCCGGCGAGCAGGGCGAGCGAACCGCCGCCCTGCAGCGTGAAGATGCCGCAAACAAGCAGCGCGGCCGATGCCAGATGGCTGCCGACGGCAAGCTCGATCGGTCCGGTCCCTAGCGGCCAGTCGACCGTGCGGTAGATATTGCCGGCGGCAAGGCTGACCGGAATGAGCAGCCCCGCCGCCACCCAGAAAAATTCGGCCGGCTGGCCGGCCTCGCCACGCGTCACCGCCACCATGACCGCACCAACGAAGCCTACGACAATGCCGACGATACCAAGCAGATTGGGGCGCCGGACGCCGAGCAGGATCGAAAACACCAGTGTGACCACCGGCGACAGCGTGAACATGATACCGGTATAGCCGGCACCGAGATGCGGAATGGCCGAGAACATCAACAGATTGGGGAAGGCGTAGGACACCGCCGCGGTGACGAAGAAATACCGCAGCCGGTGCGGGGTGAGCCGGATGCGCTGCCCGCGCAGCAGCAGGACGCACAAAAGCACGCCGCCGGCGCCGAGCGAGATGACGAGCGCCCAGACCATGGCCGAAACGCCGGCTGCCGTGGCGATCTTGCCGAACGGCAGCGTCAGGCCGAGCAGGCCGCCGGTGACGAGCAAAAGACCGAGCGCTGAATCCCAGAGAAATTTCATGACGAACCTTGTTGTCTTTGCCGCTCTTGGCCAGCACTGCGACTCAAGCTAAGATAACACAAAGATACTTAACGTCAAGATATATGATGGTGAGATAGATGGATCGCGCCGCGAAAGCGATCGAGCAGTGGAAACGGGAACGGCCGGACCTGGATGTCTCGCCGATGGCCGTGCTCGGACGGTTGAACGAAGCCTCGTCGCTGATAGCGCGAGAACGCCTCGCTCCGCTGTTTGCCCGTTTCGGACTGCAATCCGGGGAATTCGACGTGTTGGCGACGCTGCGCCGTTCCGGATCACCTTACGCGCTGACGCCAACCGCCCTCTATGAGGCGACGATGGTGACGTCGGGCGCCATGACCAACCGGCTCGACCGGCTTGAGAAATCCGGATTGATCATGCGTGGACCGCATCCCAATGACCGGCGCGGGGTTGTCGTGCAACTGACCGAGAAAGGTCTCGCATTGGTCGATGAGGCGGTCGCCGCTCACGTCGCCAACGAACACGAGATACTTTCCGGCCTGACGCGCGCCGAACAGGACACACTTGCTCGCCTGCTTGAGAAATTGATCGGCAGCGTAACCTAGTCAGTCAGTTGCGGTCGTCGGGGAAACTTGGGATCGGCATGAATTCGACGCCGTCCTCGGCCAGACTCTTGGCCTCCTCCAGCGTCGCCTCGCCATAGATGCCGCGCGGATCGCTCTCGCCGAAATGGATCTTGCGCGCTTCCTCGGCAAACTTGTCGCCGACATAGTCGGCGTTCTCGCGCACCTTCTCGGCCATCGCCTTCAATTGCGCCAACGCCTGCTTCTGGGCCTCGCCCATGGCGAGCGCGATCTTTTCTCGGCTGCGCCCGGTGGAGACGGCCGGCGCCATCAACGCCTTCTCGACGTTGTGCGAGCCGCAGGTCGGGCAATCGACGAAGCCACGCTTCTTCTGGGTGTCGAAATCGTCGTTGCTGCGAAACCAGCCTTCGAATTCATGCTCGTGGTCACAGATCAGTGAAAAGCGAATCAAGACGCCGCACCCCTGAGACTTTGCGCCTCGACCGGAGTGGCGTTCACGGCGAAGTCGCGTGAATTTTTCAGATTTGGGATTTTCTTGCGGGCGGCGGCCGACTGCGCCGGGTCGATCTCGGCGACGATCACCGCCGGTTCGTCATGCGCCGCTTCGGCGACGATACGGCCCCAAGGATCGACGATCAGCGAATGGCCATAGGTCTCGCGGCCGTCCTCGTGCAGGCCGCCTTGCGCCGCGGCAACGACATAGGCGCCGTTCTCGATGGCGCGCGCCCGCAGCAGCACATGCCAGTGCGCCTCGCCGGTCTGGCGGGTGAAGGCGGCGGGCACCGAAAGCAGGTCGGCGCCGGCCAGCGCCTCGGCGCGGAACAGCTGCGGAAAGCGCAAATCGTAGCAGACGGCGAAACCCAGTCTCGCACCATCGATCCCGGCGCCGCTGATCTCGGTGACGACGGCCTCGGTGCCGGGCTCGTAGGCGGCGGATTCGCGCCAGCTCTCGCCATTGTCGAGATCGACGTCGAACATGTGGATCTTGTCGTAGGCGGCAATGGTGGCGCCATCCGGCCCGAACAGAAGCGCGCGGTTGGCGAGCTTGCCGTCGGCGCGCAGGATGGCGGTCGAGCCGATATGCAGGAAGACGCCAAGGTCTTTCGCCAGCTTTCGCGCGGTCGAGACGATGATGTCCTTGTCCTCGGACGTGAAGGCGGCGGCCCGCGCCTGGCTGTCGCGGACCAGCGCACCGGTCATTTCCGGTGACTGGATATAGGTCGCACCCTGGCCCGCGGCCTCGCGCACCAGCCGCTCCAGATCGACCGCGTTGCGCTCGGGGCTGGTACCCGAACGCATCTGGATCGCCGCCGCCTTGAAAGCACCCATCGTCATGTCCTCAATTCGTCGAGCCATTGGCGAGCAGACGGTCCAGCCGGCCCTCCGCCTCCAGTTCGTGGAGATCGTCACAGCCGCCGACATGCGTATCGCCGATGAATATCTGCGGAAAGGTCGAGCGGCCATTCGCGCGGGAAATCATTTCCCGGCGCAGTTCCGGCGAGAAGGAGGCGTCATGCTCGGTGTAGGCGACACCCTTGCGCTCGAGCAGCCGCTTGGCCGCCACGCAATAGCCGCACATCATCCGTGTATAGATCGTCACGTCGACCATCGGTCAGCAATCCTGCCTTTTCCCAATCTATATAGTCGCGGACTCGTCAGCCCGAAAGTCCCCCGGCAGCACGCGCGCAAAGGTCAGCACGTCGACCGTCCCGGCACCGCCCTTCTTCAGCGCCTTGGCGACGGCGCGGACAGTGGCGCCGGTGGTATAGACATCGTCGATCAGGAGCACCCGGCGGCCGGCGATCTCGATCTCGGCCTCCTCCGGCACTCTGAAGGCGGCACGCACATTCTCCTCGCGTTCCCGCCGCTCCAGCCCGACCTGCTGGCGGGTGAGTTTGACGCGCCTGACCGCGGAGGGCGCAAAAGGCAGCCCGCCAAGCTGCGATACCGCCCTTGCCAGTTCCGCCGACTGGTTGAACTGACGCCTGAAAAAGCGCCGCCAGTGCAGCGGCACCGGCACGACCACATCGGCTTCCGCGATCAGTTCGGCACCGGCGCGCAGCATCCAGCGAGCCATCCATGGCGCCAGATCAGTGCGGTCCTGGTATTTCAACCCTTGCACCATCTGGCGGGCGACACCGGAGTAAGCGACCGCGGCCCGTGCCCGCTCGAAGGGCGGCGGGTCGGCGATCGCCTCGGCCGACAGGAACCCCTCGCCCATGTGATGGGTGAACGGCGTGCCCATCACCGGGCACCATGGCCGCTCCAGAAGCCTGAGTTTCGGCCAGCAGGCGCCGCACAGCACGCCGGGCTGCGAGACATGCCGTCGGCAGCCCGCGCAAACCGGCGGAAACAGGATGCGCGCCGGCCAGTCCAACGCCTTTCGGGCGATACTCTTGATATCCGGCATTGGATCGGCCACGTGGTTCTTTCTCCGCCACCCTATATCAGAGTGCGGAAACCAGGAACTGTCAGTTGCAACCTATAGTCGACACCTCTCTCTGGCTGGCGCACAAGCGCCGGGCGCTCGCCAACCCGGCTGCCGGCGCGGACTTCCTGATGCGGCGGGCGGCCGAGGAGCTTGCCGAGCGGCTGGGCGCAGTGGAACGCCAATTCGACAGGGCGGCCGTCCTGTTTTGCCAGACGCCGGCGGCGGTCGACGTGCTCGCGACAAGCGGCAAGGTGGCGGACATCGTGCGCGTCGAGGCGGATGCGGCGTTCCTGGGTGATGGAGCGGGGGGCGATGGAGCGGGGGGCGATGCCGCGGGACTGGTGGCGCCGTTGGAGACCGTGCCGTTCGAGCCGGAAAGCATCGACCTCGCGGTGTCGCTTTTGTCGCTTCAGGCAATGAACGACATTCCCGGCATGCTGGTACAGATCCGCCGCGCTCTGAAGCCGGACGGTCTTTTCCTCGGCGCCTTTGCCGGCGCCGGCACGCTTTCCGAACTGCGCGAATGCCTGCTCGCCGCCGAGACCGAGCTTTATGGCGGCGCCAGCCCGCGCGTCATCCCGTTCACCGACGTGCGCGACGCCGGCGCGCTTTTGCAACGCGCCGGTCTGGCCTTGCCCGTCGCCGACGTCGAGACGGTGACGGTGCGCTACGATTCCCTGTTCGGCCTGATGGCGGACCTGCGGGCGATGGGCGAGACCAGCGCGCTCATTGACCGCAGCAGGCGACCGGCCACACGAAAGCTGTTTGCCCGCGCCGCCGAAATCTATGCCGAACGATTTTCGGATGCCGATGGCCGCGTCAGGGCGAGTTTTCCGATCGTCTGGATGTCAGGCTGGGCGCCCGACGCCTCGCAGCAAAAACCGCTGAAGCCGGGCTCGGCAAAACTGTCGCTGAAAACAATCCTGGAAAATCCCGGCCGGCGCTGACCGGTTTATTATGGACGCGGCTGGTCGGTTACTGCGCGAAAGCCTTCACAAGCTTGCTGGCATTGTCGCTGAACAGCCACGTGATTGCGTCAGCGACCTTGCCGACGCCGCCTACGATGGTAAGCGACAGCACGGCCACGATCAGCCCATATTCGACAGCCGTCGCGCCGGTCTTGTCTTCCCAAAATCGTTGCAGCAATGTTTTCATGGCCGTCGATCCCGCTTGCCGGAACCCTAGCGCGGACCTGTTAAGAAAGGTTAATGACACAGGCTTAACAGGCGATGAAAGCACCGCTTTGGCCGGTGTCAGCAGTCGCCGCTGCGCTGGCCATTGTCGCGTATCACGCAGATCGAAGTGGGCAGCGGCTGCAGCACGCTCCTGCGCAGCGTGTAGGTATCACGACGGCCGGGCGAGCCCGTGCTTCCAATCGAACCCGCGCTTTCAACCGACCCTGTGCTCATCCTGTCGAGGCCGCCGGCAAAATCGTCGCGGGCTGATCGCGTCCGGTTGTCGAGCAAGGGCGTGGCGATCAGGGCCAGCGCCACCGCGGCCGAGCCGAACAAAAGCGTGATCCGCAATATTCCCATGCCGGCAGCCCTAAAGCTGCGGTCGGGTCGGATCGAATCCCAGTCCCTGTCGAGGCTCATGCAACCGCCCTCTGGCGAAGGCCTGGACACGACCTTCCTTCGATTTCTGCCGTCATTTTTTCACGGCCAGATAAATCTTCCATTAACGTTGTCTAGGTCTCGGAGGGCAAAATCACAGAAGATCGATGAGGAACTGGATCAGCGGCGCGTCGGCCGGCGGCATCGGAAAATCGCGCATCTGGCGCGGCCGCACCCATTTCAGCACCTGCCCCTCCTTCGGCTGCGCGATGCCGCGGAAGCGACGGCAGACGAACAGCGGCATCAGCAGGTGAAAATCATCGTAGGAATGGCTGGCGAAGGTGAACGGCGCCAGGCAGGGAATATCGGTTTCGATGCCGATCTCCTCGTACAATTCGCGGATGAGGCATTCTTCCGGCGTCTCGCCGGGCTCGACCTTGCCGCCCGGAAACTCCCACAGGCCGGCCAGTTGCTTGCCTTCGGGGCGCTGCGCCAGAAGCACGCGGCCGTCGGTATCGACCAGCGCGCAGGCTGCGACCAGGAGCAGGCGCTTGCCGACAGGGTGCGGGCCGGTCATGCGCCGGGCGGCCGGCGATAATGGTAGCGATAGACTTCGTCGAACCCGAGCGAACGATAGAGCGCCAGCGCCGGCGCGTTGTCGGCCTCGACCTGCAGCCAGGCTTCCCGGGCGCCGCGCAGCCGTGCCCATTTCAGCGCCGAAAGGATGAGGTGGCGGCCATGGCCCTGGTTGCGCACCGATCTGTCGGTGGCGATCTCGAACAGCCCGGCAAGATCGCCGTCATGGACGCAGATCAGCGTCGCCAGCGGTTCGGTGCCGTCTTCGAGCGCGAAAAGCCCGGCTTCCGGCTGGATGGCGCCGATGATCTCCGACAGGCCCGGCCGCAGCGACACATCCGAGCCGCTTACTTTTAGCGCCGCGCCGATGAAGCGGCTGATGTCCTTCAGCGGGATCTGGTCCATGGCGGCATCGAGCTGGGCGTCCGCCAGCGGCAACCGCATCACCAGCGATTCGTCGAATGTGCTCCAGCCCTCGCTGTCGAGATGTTTGGCAAGGATCGGCCCCGACAGCGGCGATATGCGGAAGGTCAGCGGCCGGCCATAGGCGTCGAAACGGCGGCTGGCGCGGCCGATGCGATCGGCAATGTGCTGGATGTCGCCCGGATCGAGCGGGTTGACCGAATTCAGCCGCTTGGCCGGATGGCCCGCCGTCAGCCGCACCACCCAGGTGCCGTCATAATGCACGGCCGCCGCCGGCCAGGCGCGAAAGCCGGCCGCCTCGTAGCGGCGCACGATGGCAAGCACGCTTGCCGGATGTCTGGAAACCAACGCCATCAACTCCGATAATCGCCGTTGATGGCGACATACTCCTTGGTGAGGTCGCAAGTCCACACCGTCGCCTTGCCGCGGCCGATGCCGATATCGGCACGGATGCGGATCTCGTCGCGCTTCATGTAGGCCGACGTCGCCTCCTCGGAGTAGGCGGCGTCGCGCTCGCCCTGATGCGCCAGCCTGATGTCGCCGAACCAGATCGACAGCAGGTCGCGGTCGGCCGGTTCGCCGGCCTTGCCGACGGCCATGACGACGCGGCCCCAATTGGCGTCTTCGCCGGCGACCGCCGTCTTGACCAGCGGCGAATTGGCGATCGACAGCGCGATGCGCTTGGCCGAGCGGGCCGATTTCGCGCCGGTCACGGTGACCTCGACCTGTTTTCGCGCGCCCTCGCCGTCGCGCACCACTTGCAGTGCCAGCGCTTTCAGCACCTTGCCGAGCGCGCGGCGGAAGGCGCCGAGGCGCGCATCGCCGGCATTCGTGATATCAGGCGCGCCGCGCCGGGCGGCCGTGCCGGTGGCGAACATCAGCAGTGTGTCGCTGGTCGAGGTGTCGCTGTCGACGGTGACCGCATTGAAGGTCTTGGCGGTGCCGCGCGACAAAAGATCCTGCAGCACGGGGGCTGCGATCGGCGCGTCGGTGGCGATGAAGGAGAGCATCGTCGCCATGTCGGGCGCGATCATGCCGGCGCCCTTGGCAATGCCGTTGATGGTGACGTCGGCGTCGCCGAGTTTTACCGTCGCGGTCGCCAGTTTCGGATAGGTGTCGGTGGTCATGATCGCCTTGGCGGCTTCGGTCCACAGGTCCGGCCTGCCGTCCCTGACCAGTCCGGCGAGCAAATGGCCGAACTTGCCGGCATCCAGCGGCTCGCCGATGACGCCGGTCGAGGCCAGAAACACCTCGTCCGGCGTGCAACCCGCAGCCTTGGCGGCAGCCTCGCCGGTCATTGCCGTGGAGGCTCGGCCCTTGTTGCCGGTGAAGGCATTGGCGTTGCCGGAATTGACGACCAGAACGCGCGCCTTGCCATGCCCGAGATTCTGCCGGCAGAAATCGACCGGCGCCGACGGACATTTCGACTTGGTGAACACGCCGGCGACCGTGGTGCCGGCATCGAAGACCATGGTCAGCAGGTCGGTGCGGTTCTTGTACTTTATCCCGGCCTCGGCTGTGGCGATGCGGACGCCCTCGATGTCAGGCATGTTGGGATATCTCTTCGGCGCGAGCGGCGAAATCGTGGCTGACATGAAGACCTCGGGCGGGAAAAACGCAACGGGAACGCCGGTTTGCCCGATAGCGGGCGCCGGCGCAAGGGCGTTTGACGGTTGGGCACATGCCCTTTCTCATCGAAACGAAACGTTCAGTTGTGCGAAACGGACCGTTTCGTTTCGTCGAGAGAGCGTGTACGATCTGCCGAAAAGCATCGAAGGAAAACAGGATGGGGCTGGATCGGGGGCGCAGGTCGATCGGCGCGCGGCGCAACCCCGACAGCGCCGACGCCATTCTCGACGCCGCCGAGGCAGTTCTGGTCGAGGCCGGTTATTCCGGCTTCTCGATCGAAGCGGTGGCGCGGCGGGCGCGTGCGGGAAAGCCGACAATCTATCGCTGGTGGCCGAGCAAGGCCGCCTTGCTGTTCGACGTCTATCAGCGGCTAAAGCGCGTCGCTTATCCCGATACTGGCAACCTCGAGGACGATCTCGTCGGCTTCCTCAAAAGCCTGTTCTCGCACTGGCGCGAAACATCGTCAGGCAGCATCTTCAGATCGCTGATCGCCGAGGCGCAATCGGACGCGACCGTGGCCGCCGTGCTTGCCGAATACGCCAAAGGACGCCATGCCCATTCCGGCCAGATGATCGAACGCGCCAAGGCAAGAGGCGAAGTCGCGACCGACGTCGATTCCACGCTCGTCGCCGACCTGGTCGCCTCGTTTGCCTGGACGCATCTTTTGACCAATCGCCTCGACGAAGACGAAACGACGCTGCGCAAGGCGGTTGGCTATCTGTTGAAGGGCATAGCTCCACCGGGGAACTCGCCGCCGGCGATCCGGCAGCGTTCAAGGCGTCGACGCATCGTAGGATAGGGCGATCTCGGCGCCGCGCTTCCCTTCTCCCTTGTTGTGGGAGAAGGGAAGAACCGACTGCCCTAGCCTCGCCCTCGCCTACTTGGTGTTTTCCAGCGCGTCGACCGTCTTCTTCAGCTTCTCGTCCGGGATCTCGACCTTGGCCTGGGCACGCAGCGACTTGACCAGCGCGATGTATTTGTCGCGGATGACTGCCTGACGGGCCTGATCCTTGACCTGGTCGAAGGCCGGCGGCTGCTTGGCGCGCTTGTCCTCGACCTGAATGACGTGCCAGCCGAACTGCGACTGCACCGGCTGCTCGGTGTACTTGCCGACCGCCAGCGCGAACACCGCCTTATCGAATTCCGGCACCATTTGGCCGGGTCCGAACCAGCCGAGATCGCCGCCGCTGGTCTTGCCGCTCGGATCGCTGGTGTGCTCGTTGGCGAGTTTCTGGAAATCGGCGCCGCCATCGAGCTGCTTGATGATCGCATCGGCCGCTTCCTTCGTCTTCACGAGGATGTGACGGGCATGGACCTCGTTGGCCGGCGGCGTGTTGGCGATTTCCTGGTCGTAGCGGGCGCGAACCTCGGCATCGGTGATCTTGCCGACGACATCCTTCTCGACCATTTCGCCATGCAGGGCGCGCTGCTGCAGGAACGCCATGCGGCGCTGGAAGTCGGGATCCTTGTCGAGGCCGGTGGTGACCGCCTGGGCGGCCATGACCTTGATTTCGATCGCTGCCGAAAGGGCTGCGGCGCGGCGCTGTTCGGGCGGCATCTGCGCGAACTGCTGCGACAGCTCGCCTTCGGCAAGCGCAAGATCTGCCTCGGTCAGCGACTGGCCGTTGATCGTGGCGACCACGGCGTTCGGATCGACCGGCGCGGCCGGCTGGGCGGGTGCGCCCGGCTGGGCGGGGGCTGGTTGGGCGGGCGCGGTGTCCTGCGCCATCGCTGGCGACAGCGCCGTCAGCCCGAATGCCAGGCCAAGGCTGGCGAGCGACGCGCGGCGGAACAATAAGGACATACAATTAACTCCAATGGGGGATAGCTAGGGCGGGATGGCTTCCAGACCAGCCGGATTGTGGCGGAATTTGGCACGGTCGTCAGGGCCAGCGCGCCGTTGACATCGATTGAGCCCCCTCTTATCTGTCCAACGACTTTGCGTCCAGAACCGTTTTCCGGGCGCTTTTTGCGTTTGTCCGCGTTTCACGTGGATTTGATGGGGCCGGCCGGCACCCGTCGCAACGACTTGGAATGCTATCGAAAGGACCATTGAATGGTCAGTTTTGGCGGTCTCGCCCGTAAGGTTTTCGGCTCCTCCAACGATCGCCGGGTCAAGTCGACCCGACCGCGCGTTGAAGCGATCAACGCCATGGAAAACGAGATGCGGGTGCTCTCCGACGCCGAACTGACAGCCCGCACGGAAAAATTCCGCCAGGACGTCGCCAACGGCGCCAGTCTCGACGATCTCCTGGTGCCGGCCTTCGCCACCGTGCGCGAGGCGGCGCGTCGCGTGCTCGGCATGCGCCCGTTCGACGTGCAGCTGATCGGCGGCATGGTGCTGCATAATGGCGGCATCGCCGAGATGCGCACCGGCGAGGGCAAGACGCTGGTCGCCACGCTGCCCGTCTATCTCAACGCGCTCGCCGGCAAAGGCGTCCATGTCGTCACCGTCAACGACTATCTTGCCACACGCGACTCCGAATGGATGGGCCGTGTCTACAAATTCCTCGGCCTTACCGTCGGCGTCATCGTCCATGGCCTGTCCGACGAGGAACGCCACGCCGCCTATGCCGCCGACGTCACCTACGCCACCAACAACGAGCTCGGCTTCGACTATCTGCGCGACAACATGAAATACGAGCGCGCCCAGATGGTGCAGCGCGGCCACAGCTACGCGATCGTCGACGAGGTCGATTCCATCCTGGTCGACGAAGCGCGCACGCCGCTGATCATTTCCGGTCCGCTCGAGGACCGCTCGGAAATGTACAACACCATCGATGCCTTCATGCTGAAGCTCGAGCCGGCCGACTATGAGATCGACGAGAAGCAGAAGACCTCGATCTTTACCGAGGATGGCACCGAGAAGCTGGAAAACCTTTTGCGCGACGCCGGCCTGCTCAAGGGTGAGTCGCTCTACGACGTCGAGAACGTCGCCATCGTCCACCACGTCAACAATGCGCTCAAGGCGCACCAGCTGTTCCAGAAGGACAAGGACTACATCGTGCGCAACGGCGAGATCGTCATCATCGACGAATTCACCGGCCGCATGATGCCGGGCCGCCGCTATTCGGAAGGCCTGCACCAGGCGCTCGAGGCCAAGGAGCATGTGGCGATCCAGCCGGAGAACCAGACGCTCGCCTCCGTCACCTTCCAGAACTATTTCCGCCTCTACAAGAAGCTCGCCGGCATGACCGGCACGGCGCTGACCGAGGCCGAGGAATTCGCCAACATCTACAATCTCGACGTCACCGAGATCCCGACCAATCTGCCGGTCATCCGTATTGACGAGGACGACGAGGTCTACCGGACCGTCGAGGAGAAGTACAAGGCGATCGTCAGGGAAATCAAGGAAGCCCGCGAAAAAGGCCAGCCTACCTTGGTCGGCACCACCTCGATCGAGAAATCCGAGCTGCTGGCCGCACGCCTGCGCAAGGAAGGTTTTGCCGATTTCGAGGTGCTGAACGCCCGCCACCATGAGCGTGAGGCGGCGATCGTCGCCCAGGCGGGTAAACCCGGCGCCATTACCATTGCCACCAACATGGCCGGCCGCGGCACCGACATCCAGCTCGGCGGCAATGCCGACATGCGCATCGCCGAGGAGCTTGGCGACATGCCGGCCGGCCCCGAGCGCGACGCCAGGGAAAAGGCAATCCGCGACGACGTCGCCCGGCTGAAGGAGAAGGCGCTCGCCGCCGGCGGCCTCTACGTGCTCGCCACCGAACGCCATGAATCGCGCCGCATCGACAACCAGTTGCGCGGCCGCTCAGGCCGCCAGGGCGATCCCGGGCGCTCAAAATTCTTCCTGTCGCTGCAGGACGATCTGATGCGCATCTTCGGCTCCGAGCGCATGGACGGCATGCTGCAGAAGCTTGGCCTCAAGGAAGACGAGGCGATCATCCACCCCTGGATCAACAAGGCGCTGGAAAAGGCGCAGAAGAAGGTCGAGGCGCGCAACTTTGACATCCGCAAGAACCTGCTGAAATATGACGACGTCTCGAACGACCAGCGCAAGGTGGTGTTCGAGCAGCGCCTCGAGCTGATGGACGGTGAAGGCCTGTCCGAGACCATCGCCGAAATGCGCGAGGGCGTCATCGAGGAGGTCGTCGCCAAGGCTATTCCCGAAAACGCCTATGCCGAGCAGTGGAACGTCGCCGGCCTCAAGGCCGAGGTCGCCGAATTCCTCAATCTCGACCTGCCCATCGAGGACTGGGTCAAGGAAGAGGGCATTGCCGAGGACGACATCCGCGAGCGCATCAGCCAGGCCGCCGAGACCGCTGCCAAGGAGCGTGCAGAGCGCTTCGGCCCCGACGTGATGGCCTATGTCGAGCGCTCCGTGGTGCTGCAGACGCTCGACCATCTGTGGCGCGAGCACATCGTCAACCTCGACCACCTGCGCTCGGTCGTCGGCTTCCGCGGCTACGCCCAGCGCGATCCGCTGCAGGAATACAAGAGCGAGGCGTTCGAGCTGTTCCAGGCGATGCTGGGCAATCTGCGCCAGGCCGTCACCGCACAATTGATGCGCGTCGAGCTGGTCCGCCAAGCCGCCGAAGCGCCGCCGCCCGAGGCGCCCGACATGTTCGGCAGTCATCTCGACGGCACCACCGGCGAGGACGATTTTGATGGCGGCGAGACCGGCCTTCTGGTTCGCCAGGAGACCCACGCCACCGTCGCCCCCGAGAACCGCGACCCGCAAAACCCCGCCACCTGGGGCAAGGTCGGCCGCAACGAGGCCTGCCCGTGCGGGTCAGGGAAAAAGTACAAGCATTGCCACGGGGCGTTCGCGTAAGCACCCACTTCCCTTCTCCCCGTTCACGGGGAGAAGGTGCCCGAAGGGCGGATGAGGGGCGACGCCAACGCCCACGATTAGCCAATCTCCCCACCCGTGGGGGGATGGCCGGCTGGCGAGAGGGGGGCGCTGTCCCGTCGACACCGGAAATGGGCCTTCAGCTCTTATTTCTTTCCATCAGCTGGCCTGTCGTTTCGTCGCGTTCTGCCGCGAACGGTGAACATGGCACAAAGCCGGCGCCCCTCATCCGCCTGCCGGCACCTTCTCCCCGTGAACGGGGAGAAGGGAACACTCCCACCTCCCACCCAACCGTTTCTTAATGTGTTTTGACTACACCCAGACCCGAAAAGAAGCCGAAAACGGAGTGTGATCAGGGTGCGCTTTTCCGCGGCGACGACAGCCGGGCGGTTCCTGCCGCAGCGCCTTGCGCTGCGCGCAAAGCCGCTGCTTGGCCGCATCGATGCCGTGCTGTTCACCGCCGACGAGCGCGGCGAAGCCAGCCGCATGTCGCTGATCGCCTTTTCCATCCGCATCGTCAGCGCCGTCATCGCTTTCGTCAGTCAGGTGCTGATGGCGCGCTGGATGGGCTCGTTCGAGTATGGCATTTTTGTCCTTGTCTGGGTGACGATGGTCATCGTCGGCAATCTCGCCTGCCTCGGCTTCCACACCTCGATCATCCGCTTCATTCCCGAATATCGCGAGCGCAACATGCTGGCCGAACTGCGCGGCATCGTGCTGACCAGCCGCCTGTTCGTGCTGGTCGCCTCGACGGCGATCGCCGGGCTGGGCGCGCTCGGCGTCTGGCTGCTCTCGCCCTTTATCGAGAACTACTATGTCGTGCCATTCATTCTCGGCCTCATCTGCATGCCGATGATCGCCATGTCCGACCTGTTGCAGGGGCTGGCGCGGGCCAACTCGTGGGCGCTGTTTGCGCTGGCGCCGACCTATCTGGTGCGGCCGGTGCTGATCCTGGCGCTGATGGTGCTGATGCTTCTGGTCGGCTTTGCGCCCGATGCCAGGACGGCGATTTTCGCCTCGATCGCCGCCACCTATGCCACCACGCTCGGCCAGCTCATCGGCATCACTGCGCGCATCGGCAAAAAAATCCCAGCCGGGCCGAGGAAGCTGCTTTTCGCGCAATGGTTCCTCGTGTCGCTGCCGATCTTCCTGGTCGAAGGCTTCTTCTTCCTGCTCACCAATGCCGACGTACTGATGGTCGGCGCCTATATGAATCCCAACGACGTCGCCGTCTATTTCGCCACGGTCAAGACGCTGGCGCTGGTGCATTTCGTCTATTTTGCGGTCAAGGCGGGCGTTGCCCAGCGCTACGCGCAATTCACCCATGGCGAGCCGGAAAAGCTCGCCGCCTTCGCCCGCGAAACCGTGTCGTGGACGTTCTGGCCATCGCTGTTGATGGCGCTGCTGGTGCTGGTGCTGGGCGAGCCGATGCTGAGCTTGTTCGGGCCTGAATTCGTTGCCGGCTACCCGCTGTTGTTCCTGCTGGTCTTCGGCGTCGTCGCCCGCGCCGCCGTCGGTCCCTGCGAAAGCCTGCTCACCATGAGCGGCAATCAGAATATCTGCGCCGCCGTCTACGCCATGACGCTGGCCTTCAACATCGGCCTAAATCTGGTGCTGATCCCGCTTTTCGGCCTGTGGGGCGCGGCGATGGCCACCGCCTTCGCGATGATCTTCGAGGCCGGCGCGCTGTCCTTCACGGTCTGGCGCAGGCTCGGCATCGTCATGGTCATTTTCGTAGCCGCCAAAGGAGCCGCGTGATGGCTGCCATCCCGTTGCTCGAGGAAACCAGCGGCGGTCCGGCCGGCACCCTGGTGTCGGGCCTCGCCGGGCTCGCCCGCGAAGCCGATCCCGCCCATATCGAATTGTTGGCCAACGGCCGGCCCCAGCGCAAACTGGCAATTTACGCCGCCTCCGCCGGCTTCGACCTGGTCGAGGAACTCGACTATCTCTGCGCCCGCACGATCGAGCCCAACGTGTTCTTCAACCCGCGCTTCCTGGCACCCGCCATGCCGCGACTGGAAGACCGCGAGGTGCGACTGGCGGTCATCCGCGACGGCGACGAATACCGCAACCGGCTGCGCTTGCTGGTGCCGTTCTCGGTGGAGCGGCCGGCGACGCCGCTGGGCGTGCGGGTGATGCGCACATGGTCGAGCCCGTTCGGGCCGATCGGCACGCCGCTGGTCGACCGTGACGATCCCGTCGGCGTCATCGAGGATTTCTTCGCGATGCTGTCGCGGCCGCATCTCAAACTGCCAAAAGTCTTCGTGCTGCCCGACATCAGGCTCGACGGCCCGGTGGCCAGCCTGCTGGCCACCGTCGCCGAGACGCGTGGCCTGACGCTGGTCACCACCGGCAAGGCCGAACGCCCGATGCTCGAAAGCGAGATAGACGGGGATGAGTATCTGAAGGCCTCGCTGCGCTCGCACCATTATCGCGAGTTCCGTCGCCTGAAGCGCCGCCTCGCCGACCTGGGCAGGCTGGAGCATCAGGTGGCGCGCGGACCGGAAAACATCCGCCACGCCATCGAGCGTTTTTTGACGCTCGAGGCCGCCGGCTGGAAAGGCCGCGAGCGCACCGCCATGGCCATCGACCGCTACCGCGCCGCCTTTGCCCGCGAGGCCGTGCACCGGCTGGCCGAACGGGACCTGTGCCGCATCCATTCACTGACGCTCGATGACCGCACCATCGCTTGCCTGGTCGTCTTCGTCGAGGCCGGCGTCGCCTACACCTGGAAGACGGCCTATGACGAGACGCTCGCCGCCTATTCGCCGGGCACGCTGCTGATGATCGAGGTGACCAGGCAGCATCTCGACGATCCCAACATCATGATGACCGATTCCTGCGCCGTGCCCGACCATCCGGTGATGAGCCGGCTATGGACGGAGCGCCGGCCGATCGGCACGCTGGTCCTCGGCCTGACGCCGGACGCCGACCGCCTCGCCCGCCAGGCGGCGTCGCAGATCCACCTCTACCGCGAAACCCGCAACATGGCGCGCCTGCTGCGCAACCGGGTGAAGAGCTTGCTGGGACGGCGGTAGGGCAAAGTGCGGCTCCCCTTCTCCCCTTGTTGTGGGAGAAAGTGGCCTCGCGAAGCGAGGTCGGATGAGGGGGTGCTCCAGTGGCACCCAACAGCGCTCCGTCCAGTAACCGTCTTGGCGCTGCGCGCCAATCCACCGCCCGGGGCGAGTCACGGGCCTCGCCCGCCCTTCGGGCCCCACAAGGGGAGAAGACAGAGAGGGGCAGCGACGGCTGGTGGTCGCGGCGCATCATCCAGGACCATCGCCTGGTCTACCGCGCCGCCGCGTCGCTTCGCTCCTTGCTCCGGCCCGGGAATGACGAAGGCGCAGGGGGCTTACGCTAGTCACCAGCGCTGGAAATTGGCAGCTGCAGGCCGGACGGCAGCGACCGTCCACAGTCCCTTTCAGACTCAGTCGAAGAACTGTGTCGAAGGCCTAGGTCATCAGGGTTAATTCTCCCAACCAGCGGAAAGGATTAGCATCGGCGACAATCTCGGCCGCGCAACCAGCATCATTGCCGCCTCGGTCCTGCACGGCCAGAACAAAAATCTGGGAGGAATGCATGACGAAAACAATTCACTTCAGGTGTCGCAGTATTCTCGCTTTGACCGGCCTCATCGGCGCCTGCCTGACTGCGGCCGCGGGTCAGGCCGCCGAGCCCGGCAAGGTCGAGATCGATGCCCTGAAACAATCGCTTTCGAAGTACGAAGACTACAAGGCCGCCATTCGCGACCTCTACCTGTCGACGGTCGGATGCGTTTATTACAGCGGCGAAAAAGTGGCTGGAACTATGGATTACCCGAAGGGCGCGATGGGCATTCATTTCGTCAACGTCGCGAGCGTCAGCCCGACACCAGATCCGACGCGCCCCAATGTCCTTATCTATGAGCCGGTCGACGGCGGCTTGCGCCTGGTGGCCGTGGAATGGCTTGTTCCGCTGACGCCCGACACCAAGGAGCCACCGAAACTGTTTGGACAGACGTTCCAGGGGCCGATGGAGGGGCATTATCCGCTTATTCCGGTGGAGTTCTACCACTACGATCTTCACGTCTGGCTGTTCAAAGACAACCCGCTTGGAATGTTCAGCCCGACGAACCCCGACGTGAAATGCGACAATTACGCGTTTCCGATGCCGGAGCAGCCGACCAAGATGGTGCCGGGGCCGATGTAATGGCGACTTAGTCTACGCAATGGCCCGGCCTCAATTGGGTTATCCCAGGTGCGCCTGGGATAACCTCCCACCGAGCTTTCAAGGTGTCTCGGGTAGAAAATGGTGCCCCTAGCCGGGAGGCAAGATTTGAACCTTTTCAACGCTCATTCCGAAAGTGGGACAGAATGGGCCTTTCAAGATCCTTATCTTTTTCGTCGAGATTGTCTCACCGAAACCTAGCTAGGACAGGACCTCTTCGATGACTGACCGGGACCAATCGATAGCGATCGACCGGCTAACTTGCACGGCAAAGGGGTCGCAAGTTCAAACCGTGCCGCTGTAGACGTCACAGCATCGGAATGGCTTGAAAGGGGCCGAGAGCAGACCGGCAGCTTTGGGCTGCGAATATTCAAGATCGGACATTCAGGTTGGTGTGGGCATCGTCGTGACCTGACCCTGACCGGACCTTCCGGGACCGATTTTACTTTCAGAAACCGGACATTCGGGCCCAACCAGCGCGCATGACCCAAATCGGCCATTCCGGCCGCCTATTGGCGTCACGGAAGCGGACGTTTGCGGCTGGTGGAAGTAGCCGGGGCATTTCGAAGCTAAAAAACCGGCGGTCTCGCGCACCTCGCCCCCATCCGAGCGAGCGAGTCCCGCTCCGCGATCTCCATCGCCGCCGCAAGGTTCTTCGCTCGATGAGCAGGAAGCCACCCAGATGCTCCTTGGTCTCTGCGAAGGGCCCGTCGGTCCAACTCGCCTTGCCGGCACGAACGCGCAATAGAGGCTTCGCTACACCCAATACGGTCGAACGCCGTAGTAGTCGTAAACGCGGCGGCCACTCTCGGCATTCCAGTCGAAATCCTGGTCGCGAGCATAGCGCGGAGCGCCTTCAACTTGCTCCTTCGTGATGTCAATGCGGAAGCCTGCAAGGCTCTCGTCATAGTCGAGCTTCTGCCACGGCAGCGGATAGTAGTCGTCGCCAATTCCAAGAAAACCACCAAAGCTGAGAACGGCATAGGATACCCTGCCGCCCCTCTTCTCGAGGATCAGCCTTTCGACCTGCCCGATGTGATTTCCCTGGATGTCATAGACGTTGGTGCCGACGACCATGTCGCTGGCGATAAGATCGTGGGTCTCACGAATGTCGGGGTCCTGGTTTGTCATGATTTGCTCCTTCCCGTCGGTATGGAGCAAAAACGGGTCCGTGCCCTCGAAGTTCCAAGGATTGTGCGGACCAGCCGTTAGCAATCTTCTGGCTTGAGCGAGCGAACCATCCGGGTGACGACCGGATCGTAGGCAACTTTTTGCTCCATGCTGTAGTCCATCAGAAACATGGCGGCGCGATCGCCGCAACCGTTATGCCTCTGACACATCGGATCTGGTCGTCTTTGATCCCCGAGTAACTTGCCCATTCACGCGTCAGCCGCCGATAGATGAATTTCCAGCCTTCTTTTTCGTCCTGACTGATCTGTTTCTTGACCTGAGGCAGGAAGTCGCTTTCGGCGACGTCGGTGCCCCAGACGGCGAGGAGGGCTCCGTCGGGGGATTGGAAGGCCGCGCCATCGCCGTCCTTTGAACGATGCAACAGTTCGAACTCGGGCGGCACGTCGAAAACAAACCCAAACCTTTCGATGCCGAACTGCTGCCATTCCTGGGCCCCCGCCTGAGCGAAGGAGAACATTAGCGCCGAGAAAACCAGCAGGGTTCGGCCCCATGGCCCGGTTCTCTTATTTACCTTACACTAATGTAAACTGCGACAATGTAGGGATGTTCCGTTTTGAAGAATCGCCTCTTCAGTAGCCGCACAGGAGACGATTTTCACTGTCGCCGGAGGTTGGTAGAGTTGCACGTCGCGACCGGAAGAGGTCGCGAAATCGATGCCGCCAGGTGAAGTTCTAAACGGCAGTTTCAGACAGATCGGTTGTGCAGAATTGGCCGTTGACGTCCCAACCGGCAGAGTTGTTTAGCGCTCTAAGTCCGACCTTAAAGCATATCCAAGGCTTGGTGCGGGAAACCGGCATCGCCGCCGAACAAGGTCGCGAGTTCCGTGAACTTGGCAAGCGGCAAATGACCGACAAGCCTGAAGTCACTGATGCGGGTGAGAACAGCCTGTGTAGGTGCTGCGGTCGGTGACCGTCAACGATCCGAATGTAAGGGTCTAGGCAGCAGGGCCGCGATACGGTTGCGGCCCTGACGTCTGATCAACCCTTGAGACGATCCTTGATCTTGTCCTCGGTCTTCCCAAGGCCCTTCTTGGTGCTTTCGTCAAGCTTGCCGGCAGTTCCGCCGGCACTCATTTTCTTGTCACCAGCCGGTTTGCCAGGCTTTGCCTTCACTTCGCCGCTTTTCGCAGAGCGCTTCACTTCATCCTTGTTCATGGTTTCTCTCCCATAGCTGGGAAACCAACATGCGCTCTCACTGAAAGTTCCAGTAGCCAAGGAAAATAAGCATGGCCGGCTCCGAAATGAAATCGATCGCACATCTCACGCGTGAACGAAGGAAAATGGGTGCGTCGATGAACGCGTTCGACGGAATGCGAAGATGGCCGGATAGTCGAAAATGCGATCAATTGGGAGCAACTCCGCCATGCCGCCAAGCTCAGGCCCCGGTCCAGGTGGGCAAGATGGACGCGGTGATGTCCGTCCGGATGACAACCAGTGTCCGCAAAAGGGGGTCGACTCCGGCCGGTGACTGAAGGTCAGCTAACGAGGCGCGCTGCGAATGACCGGTAGTGGCGCAACCACGACCTTCTTGGGATGTCGGCTTTCAGAAGGGGCAATGCTGATCTCAATGTCCGATTTCGGGCGCGATGCAGTCCGACTACTCTACGGCTCGCTTGGGCCGCTTGCCGGCCGGCAGCTTGGGGGCCGAATCCGGTCGGTCCGGTTTCAGATCGAGGATGGGAAAATCGGCCATTCGCTACCGCGGACGCTGCTGAAACCTAATTTATAACTCTGTTTCAAACGCGTCGTCGCAAGCTGCAAAGACGGGTGGCAGCTCTCTCAGGGCCAAGTGAAGGCCGCCCGGAGAGTGCCGATCTGAGTTGCGCTTCATGCCACCAAGATGCATGCCTTGCGAGCAAGGCTCCGCGGTTCACCAAGAACCTGAAGGGAACGACTGTGCCAAAATTTGTGACGATTGGATATGGAGACCGTGAGGGATACGACCCGCAGTGGCCGTTCGAGATGCAGCCCACGCGCGCGACGCTAAGTTGCAGAAAGACGGAGCGTTGATGGGTATCGCGGGCGCTCCTGTGCAAGTGGATCTGGCTCACCGGTTCGACTGCCGGCGCCGTGATGATCGTGCAGTTGGTGATGCCGAGTTTCTTGTTATGCGCTCAGAGGCCGGCGAACGAGAACGGCTGGTGGTCCGGCAGGTGAATATGCCACGGATCCTTGCCGCCTCGGTCGGCGAGATCGTCCATTCGTAAACCCCAGGAAGCGGCGCATCAGTTCCAAGTGTGGAGGCATACTCTCCACGATCCATCAGTTTCGCGTCGGAAGATTGTGACTATGGATCCTTCGTAGCGCTGCGTTTCGCCGCCTTCGGCCGACCATTTCCCGGTCGCGTAGGCAATGTCACCGGCGGCCACTGCATCTACCAATTCGATGCCATGGTTCCCCACACCAGCCGAGATCAATTCCTTCCAGAAGTCTTTGATAGCGCTCGTCCCCCTTATGAAGGCATGGGTGGACGGCAATACAACCGCGTCGGGTGTGTAATGAGAGCGGCGACTGCGTCAGCATTGCCGCTATTGAAGGCCGAATTCCAGCCATCATTCGCCTTCTGAAGCACGTCGCGGATATTCTCGGTCGGTTGTGCCATGGCGTTCCTCCTTTGTCTGTCGCCAATTTCTATTAATTGGCCGCCCGAAGGCTTTCAGCCGGTGTTGCGAGTGCTCGTGCGGCTTGCAGGTCAGGCAACGTTTGTCCCTCGGTAAACCCGGAAATGATGAGTGCGAGCCGCTCGCGAGCACCAGAAATGGGACAGTCGGCCCGCGCGAGGCTCAGTGCAGCACGCAGCTCCCAGAATCGCGCGCCCTGGGCCTGGGCAATCGCCAACGCGTCAGAAAGGCGATTTTCGGCGAGTGCAACTCCGTCTTCCCCCGATTGCAGGAGCACCTCGCCCTGTAGGCGTAGCACCTCGGCTGCAAACCATCGTTCATCGGTGCGTTCGATCCTGGCATGTGCTTCTTCAAGCAAACGGAGTGCAACATTGTGGTCGCCGGCTCTGACCTCGATCTGCGCCTGAAGAGCGATGAAATAAGGAACCATGAATTCCGCGCCGGTCGCACGCCACTCAACAAGGCCTCGTTGGAGTTCCAGGCGACCCCGATCGGCATCGCCCGCCTCAGCGAGTGTCCAAGCACTCAAGATTGTGGCGCCGGCAAGCCAAAAGCGGAATCCAGCTTCGCTGGCAATGCGGGTCAACTCTGCGCAGCATTCCCGGACACTTTCGCGATCGCCAAGGATCTGGCGAATGACGCCGCCGAAGAATAATGGCAGAGCAAGGCTGTTGCGATGACCCACACGATGCGCTTCAGCAACCGCCTCGTTGTTGGCCGCCAGAGCCTGATCAGGAAACCCAAGCGGCAGCAATGTGCGGGCGAGATAGTCCAGGCACACGACCCGTGGGTCGAAGGCGTAAACAAACGCCGGCGATCTGTGCTCCTGGGGATCGTAGAGAGCCAAGGCCTGCTCGAGATGTGCCCGGGCGCGGGCGAATTCGCCGGCAGGCAGCGCGCTGACCCCAGCTGCCCGATGAGCAAAGAACGACAGTCCACAGTCGTTGCTCGCTTCCGCCAATTCAAGCAGGCGGTCCGCTGCGCTGCGGGCCTCCGCCAACTCGGCAGCATAGAGGTGGTAAAGACATAGACCGTAAAGAACCGGAAAGAGCTGACGTGTATCGCTCAGCTCTTCACAGAGCTCTCGCGCGCGACCATAAGCGGTCGCTGTCGAGGGTGCGGCGAAGCCGTGCGCAGCAACGTGGGTACTGCCGAGCGCCAACTGAGTTGCAAGTTCGCGCCGCGAACGCTCTTCGGATGGTGGCATCGCCGAAAGCCCGGTTAGGGCGTTGTCGAATCTGGCGAGCGCCTCAGTCAGGACAGAGCGAGAAAGCGCCCGACGACCAGCGAGTTCATTGTACTCGACAGCCTTTTTCACAAGGCCCGCCTGACCAAAGTGGTGGGCAAGCAGTTCGGGCTCTGTGGTTACGATTTCGGGGAAGCGTTCCTCGAGAATGGACGCAATCCGGGCATGAAGCTGCTGGCGGCGGCTGTGCAGGAGGCTGCTGTAGGCCGCATCCCGCACGAGCGCATGCTTGAAGACGTAAGTTACTTGGCTGTTACTGCCGCGGCGGAAAACAAGGCCGGCCGCTACTAGCTCGTTCGTTGCCCGCTCAAGCTCAAAATCAGGAAGTCCAGCGGCTGCGGCAAGCAACTCGTGCTTGAACTCGCGACCGATCACTGCCCCGATCTGCGCGACCTCCCGGACCGAAGCCAACCGATCGAGCCGGGCCATCAGCGAGTCGTGCAGAGTGGCCGGGACGGCAAACGGAGGCAGTGGGCCCGCCAGCACGAGTTCGCCGTCACGCTCTTCAAGCAGGCCCGATTCAAGCACCACCTTCGTCAACTCTTCCACGAAAAGCGGCACGCCCTCGGTCTTCGACAGAACCTGATCCAGCACTGTTGCTGGCAACTGCTTGCCCCCCGTCATCGCTGCAATGATAGAGGCCGCTTGGGAACGGCTGAGCCGATTCAGGGTCAAAAAAGTCGCGTGCGGAAGACCAGCCCAGCGCACTGCGCCTTCCGGTCGCGAAGTTGCAATCAGCATTATAGGCAAGTGTTGAATCCGGCCCGCGATTTGGTCGAAGAGCTCGGCGGACATCGGATCAAGATAATGCGCATCCTCAAGCTGCATCAGGACCGGCTTGCTGCGGGCCAGTGCCTCCAGCTGCTCGATCAGCACCTCGAATGTGCGAGACTTCTGTTTTTGCGCCATCAGGTCGAGCTTGGGATAGTGTCCCTCGGTCGGGATCGACAGCAATGCCGCGATTAGTGGTATCGCCTCATTGGGGTTCTTTGTCGAACCGGCGAGCAGTTGCTCAAGAAAATCAAGCTGACGCTCGGGCGGGTCCGTCCGCTTGATGTTCCCGGCCCGGAGCAACTGATCCGTCACAGGATAGAGGGCGGTTTCGAGGTGATAAGGCGAGCAGTAATACCGCAGTCGCGTGTGTGCCTCGTCTTTTAGGCGCTCCAGCAGTTCTTGCAGAATGCGGGACTTGCCTATGCCAGCCTCGCCGAATAGCTCGACAACTTGGCCTTCCCCGGAAGCGGCAAGCCGCCACCGATCGAGGAGCAGGGCGATGTCATGTTCCCGCCCTGTAAGCGGCGCAGCTTCGGCTGCGTGAAGTGCTTCGAAACGACTCTCGGCGCGTCCCTCTCCAATCACCTTGAATGCGTTTATGGGCGCGTCGAAGCCTGGCAACCGCTGCGGCCGGATTCTGGTCACCTCGAACAGCTTTCCGATAAGTCTATAGGTAAGCTCCGAGATGACTACCGTTCCCGGCTCGGCCAAAGTTTGGAGCCGAGCTGCAAGATTAGGGGTCTCGCCCACGACTGCATTCTCTTGCGCGGCACCTACACCAATCAGGTCGCCCACGACTACGACGCCAGTTGCAATGCCGACCCGGACCGAAAGTTGCTGCCCGTCATCCAAAGACAAGTCGGCTACGGCAGCGACCACCGCAAGCGCCGCGCGAACAGCGCGCTCGGCCTCGTCCTCGTGTGCCTGCGGCCAACCGAAATAGGCCAATACTCCGTCGCCCATAAGCTTGGCGACGTGCCCCTCGTAGCGAACGACTTCGCCAGCGACAGTATTCTGAAACTTCCTTAAGAGGTCGCGCATCTCCTCAGGGTCAAGCCGCGTCGCAAGCGCGGTAGAACCGACGAGATCCACGAACATGACCGTCAATTGACGCCGTTCTGCCTCGCGAGGCCGTCCAGGTTCGCCGGAGCGGTCAACCGAAGCCGACGTTCGGATTGGTGAGGTTGAAGCTGGTTTCGCCGGCTCTAACGCCGGCTCTCCTTGCATCGCGGCAATTGCCTCCAGGATGCGCTTGCGGTGGGCAAGCGCGGCAACCCCGATTTCTTTTAAGTCCTCGGCGGTGAGGCGCGGCAGTATTTCGGCATCAATCGCGTTTTCGTCGAAAGCCAAAATGTACTGCTCCAGGCCTAAACCTCTGAGCCAAACTGCGATATTCATTGGGCTCCCTCCGCAGCCATTTGGCCTCGCTTCGGTGGGGCAGGAAACATATCACAAAGGCATCGCGATAACACGCGAGTTCGTGTGTCGAAGGCCTGACATTCGGTGAGAACCCGCAAAACGCCGCCAATTGGCGCAACCGCGGCCTGCAGCGTGTTCCCCGCCGATGTCTGCTTATGGGCAGTGGCAAAGTCGCACTCTACGGCCGACATGGGCGCAAAGCAGCCATGCCGCCGTCGCGTGTGAGACTCTGCTCGGGTCACAAGCAGAACAGCAGCCCCCTACGGCTCGTCACCTCAACGCTTCGACGGCGGACGAGCAAAGCGTTCCCCGTAAGGGATCGGCTTATCCCTGCGACCGCGGAGTTGTGCGGTTTCGACATGGTTGGGGACTACGTCCTTGTCCCCGACGATTAGAGGATTATCCTTGACACGTTGGGCGAGGCGATCGCCCATGGAGGTTGTCATGGCAGACGACAAGTCAAAGCGTGGTCCGCAAGATAGAGCACGGGTCGACGGTGGCGAAGACTATGAAGTCGGGTACCTCATGAAGAAGCACCATCTCGAACGGGCTGATGCCCTCAGGCTGGTAAAAAAGTATGGAAACAACCGCGCAAAGATCGAAGAGGAACTCGTTGCCCGAAAGGTTTGATCGTGTATTGCCGAGAGGCTGGCATAGAGCCAAGCACGCCTGAGTGTGACCAGGCTGCAGGCATAATCATGGCGCTTTTCAACAACGGCATCGGCACTGCTGAGGAATTGAAGACAGCGCTCCAGTTCCGTTTGGAGAGTGAGTTGCGACGGTACGGTCAACGCCTATCCCGCCTAGCTGAGAACCGCTCTAGATCGTAATTGTACATCGAATTCCAAGTGGAGGTCGCGTTAGATGCAAAACGCGAGCCCTCTGAAAAAACCCATTGTCCAATTAAGGCAGTGGGTTTGGAGGCTGTATGAAAGGGGTCGTTGTTTGGCGCTATTTCACGGGCATGCCGTGTCAGATGCACGCGGACCTCCGGGGAGTAACATGCTGCTGAGGCTGCACCGGATCGACAAATTCTACCCCACTGGCGAGGGGCCGTTGCATGTTCTGCACGGGATCGATCTTTCGCTGGAGGCGGGCAAGAGCCTTGCGCTGACCGGCGAGTCTGGCAGCGGCAAGAGCACGCTTTTGCACCTTGTTGCAGGGCTCGACAGCCCTGATGCGGGAGAAATCCACCTTGGCGGTACCAATATTGTGGGGCTGAACGATACAGCCCTTGCCGCCCTGCGGCGGGGAACAGTCGGACTTGTGTTCCAGCAGTTCAACCTGATCCCTTCGCTTGATGTGGCGGCCAACCTTGCCTTTCAGGCTCGGCTTGCTGGCCGCCCTGATCCGGCATGGTTGAAAGTCCTTTCCAAACGGCTGGGCCTCGCCCAAGTCCTCACGCGCTACCCTGAACAACTGTCGGCCGGCCAGCAACAGCGGGTGGCGATCGGCCGGACCTTGGCCGCTCGGCCCCGGCTGGTTTTGGCCGATGAGCCCACGGGCAATCTCGATGAAGCAACAGGGGACGCTGTACTCGATCTTATGCTGTCGCTGGTGGCTGAAACGGGTGCCGCCCTGTTAATGGTTACCCATTCCAACCGTCTGGCAAACCGGCTGAACGCCCACGTTCACCTGCACGCGGGACGGCTGGCTTGATGGTGTGGACCGGGTTGTCAGCTCTCTTGTCGCATTGGCGCAGGCGCCCTGTCCAACTGGCGATGCTGCTTTTGGGGCTATCGCTGGCAACGGCGTTGTGGTCAGCGGTTCAGGCGATCAACGGTGAGGCGCGGGCGAGCTATGACCGTGCAGCGGCGATCCTTGGGCAGGACCGGCTCGCGCAACTGGTGCGTGAGGACGGGGCCCGGATGGATCAACAGGTGTTTGTGAGACTGCGGCGAGCAGGCTGGCTGGCTTCGCCGGTGATTGAAGGTGAAATGCGGTTTGGGGATGTGCGGTTGCGCGTCCTCGGCATTGACCCACTGACTTTGCCGCCGCAGGCGCAGCAGGTGGATGTTGCGGTGGGTGATGAGCTATTGCCGTTCATCACGGCGCCCGGTGTGCTCTATGCAGCTCCGGAAACCGCGGCACGACTAACCGAGCAAGCAACACCTCCCGTGCGCGTGGCCGAGGGTTTGCCGCCTGGCACAGTCCTCACCGACATCGGGCAGGCGCAGGTCTTGCTTGGGGCAAAGGACAAGATCTCTCGTCTTTTGCTCTGGCCGGACCAACCGATTGGCCGTGCCCCTTTAAAGGTGACAGCCCCCGGCCTGACCCTGCGCGAGCCGAGCGAAACGGGGGATCTTGCCAGGCTGACCGACAGTTTTCACCTGAACCTGACGGCTTTCGGTTTTCTTGCCTTTGCGGTGGGGCTCTTCATCGTGCATTCCGCCATCGGTCTGGCTTTTGAACAGCGCCGCCAGGTATTTCGCACGCTGCGCGCACTGGGCTTGCCGTCCCGCGTGCTGGTCCTTTTGCTGATCGCCGAGTTGCTGATCTTCGCCCTCCTCGCGGGACTGGTGGGCGTGGCACTTGGCTATGTAGTCGCCTCGGCCCTTTTGCCCGACGTCGCCGCCACCCTGCGCGGGCTTTACGGGGCCGATGTGCCGGGAACGCTGTCGATCCGCCCCGCAGTGTGGGCAGCGGGGCTGGCGATCGCGGTAATCGGCACGCTGGTAGCGGCCGCACAGAGCCTCTGGCGGCTATGGCACCTGCCGCTGCTTGCGTCGGCCCAGCCTCGGGCCTGGGCGCGGGCTTCGGAGCGGGCCCTGCGCGCGCAAGGCGTGGCTGCGATGGTGCTCCTGTTGACGGCGGCGGGAATTGCACAGTTCGGATCCGGCCTCGAGGCGGGTTTTGCGCTTCTGGCGGCACTGCTGTTGGGGGCGGCACTGGCGCTGCCGCTCGTGCTGACGGGGATATTGCACCTTGGCGGCCGCTTGGCGCGTGGACCATTGGCTGAATGGTTTTGGGCCGACACGCGTCAACAGCTTCCCGGCCTGTCATTGGCGCTAATGGCACTGCTGCTTGCGCTGGCCGTCAATGTGGGCGTCAGCACGATGGTGTCGAGCTTTCGGCTGACCTTCACCGGCTGGCTCGATCAGCGTCTCGCCTCTGAGCTTTACGTGACCGCCCGCACTGAAGCAGAGGCCACGGCGATACACGACTGGCTGGCCCAGCGCAGCGACGCGCTCCTGCCGATCTGGAGCATTGAGGGCCGGGTCGCAGGCCAGCCCGCGGCAATATACGGCGTGGCCGATCATGCCACCTATCGCGACAACTGGCCGATCCTCTCTGCAGTGCCGGAGGTGTGGGACCGGATCGCCACAGGCGACGGCGCCCTGATCAACGAACAACTGGCGCGGCGCCAGGAGTTGGGCTTGGGGGACCAGATCACGCTGCCCGGTGGCTGGCGGGCCAGCATCGTCGGCGTCTATGCCGACTATGGCAACCCGATCGGCCAAGTGATCATCGGGATCGACACACTGCTCCAGCACTATCCTGACGTCTCCCGCCTGCGCTATGCCATTCGGATTGCCCCCGGCAAGGCCGAAGCACTGGCTGCGGGTTTGCGGGCGGAATTCGGGCTGCCCGCGCAGAACGTGATTGACCAGGCCGGGATCAAGGTCTTTTCGCTCAAAGTGTTTGAGCGCACATTCAGAGTGACAGCCGCGCTGAATGTGCTGACGCTGGGAGTCGCGGGGCTGGCGATGTTTGCGAGCCTCATGACCCTGTCGGGGATGCGCCTGCCGCAACTGGCGCCGGTCTGGGCCATGGGTCTGCCCCGCCGCCACCTCGTATGGCTGGAGCTTTGGCGCGGCTTGTTGTTGGCAGCCTTGACCATGCTGGCCGCTCTGCCTGTAGGTATCGGGCTCGCCTTTGTTCTGCTGGCGGTGGTGAATGTCGAGGCTTTTGGCTGGCGTCTGCCGATGCACCTTTTTCCCGGTGACTGGGCGCGGCTGGCGGCGCTCGCGCTGCTGGCGGCCGGACTTGCAGCCGCCGTGCCTGCCTGGCGGCTGGCGCGTCTTTCGCCATCGGATTTGCTGAAGGTATTTGCACATGAGCGTTAGAGCATTGCTGATCTATATGTGCTTGGCCGCACCTGCCTTTGGCCAAGGTTTTGCTGGGCTTGGCACAGAGGCTGACGGGTTTTCAGTGCCGCAGCCGGGGACTGCATTCAACTTTCCGGCAGACCACGGCCCGCACCCCGGTTACCGGATCGAATGGTGGTATTTGACCGCCAACCTGCAAGCTGCGGATGGAGCGGACTATGGCGTGCAATGGACTCTTTTCCGATCCGCCCTGGCCCCGGTGGAGCGGTCAGGCTGGTCCAGTCCGCAGCTTTGGATGGGCCATGCGGGACTGACGACGCAAACGCACCAATTCGTGGCCGAACGGATGGCACGGGGCGGCATCGGCCAAGCGGGGGTTACGGCTGCGCCCTTTGCGGCCTGGATTGACAACTGGCAGATGGCAGGCCGGGCCCTGCCAGAGGCGGATGCGCTGTCGGCGCTCGATCTGCGTGCGGCGGGACAGGCGTTTTCCTACGAACTGGCGTTGGACGCCAAAGGCCCTCTGGTGCCGCAGGGAGTGCAAGGCTATTCGGTGAAATCCGAGAAGGGGCAGGCGAGCTATTATTACTCGCAACCATTCTACCACGTGACCGGCACGCTGACCCTTCCGGCAGGCGCGATTGCGGTGACCGGTCAGGCGTGGTTGGACCACGAATGGTCCTCGCAGCCGCTGGCTGAGGATCAAACCGGGTGGGACTGGTTCTCGCTGCATTTCGACAGCGGCGAAAAGATGATGGGCTTTCGCCTGCGCGACAGAGGCGCGGGCTTTACATCGGCCACATGGATCAAGGCCGACGGCAGGCAGCAGCCGCAGGCCCCCGGCGCGCTAAGGGTGACGCCGCTCGAAACGGCGGCAGTCGCGGGACGTAGCGTGCCGATCCGCTGGAGGGTGCAATTGTCGGAAAAAGGGGTGGATGTGACCATCCGGACGCTAAACCCAGAAGCCTGGATGGACACACGCTTTCCCTATTGGGAAGGCCCGATCCGATTTGAGGGCACCCATGCCGGGCGCGGCTATCTCGAGATGACAGGCTATGAGTGACTGGAGGACGCTGCTCGATCGCGAGATCGCGACGGTTGGCGAATTGCCGAAAATGGAGAAGGTTAGTTTCCAGCGCCCTTCCCTCTACCATTTTAGACGTTTAACGGCATGATATTGTTGGATTTTTTCGGCAAAGAGTCGGAAAAATGGCTCCGGCGTCAGTCGGGGTTCTGACCGCCTTGGTGCCGCCACGCGACAGCCATCACCCGGCGGCTGGCAACAGAGATCGACTGGCGCCGCTTCCGGGCAGTTCACCCTAGTCGGGTTTGCATCCTCAGTGATAAGGGGTCCCGGCAGGAAACGGAGTGGGTCGCCAAGGAGGTCGTGGAAGCGGACCAAGCGGTCATTCCTGCTTTGTATTTGAACGGCTGTTTTCGCTGGATCAGCGGAATTAGCCGACGGCGTAATTACCTCGACGTAGAAGTTCGAATCCCGCTCGGCTCGGTCTTGGGACCGATTGCACGCCATCCCGCGGGTTCGTTCCCCGGAGGCTTTCGGACGTCGGCTCCGGCACCAGGCCAACACGTGGAACCGCCCGCATCCGAAAGCCATCACAGTAGCGGATGTTGGCTTGAAGAAAACGCAAGTCTGCTTGGAGAACATTCAACCCCGGCGCCACTCCCGAGTGGCTTGATCCCACTTGAACTGGGCGGGATCCGATGTCCGCGTACTCGATCGGGCCGATGTCGAGGTTGGCGACCAGACTGCCTCGGCTGGCGGCGTCGCGCATGCGGCCAAGCTCGTTCTGTAAAGCAAGGAAAGCCACACCGGCTGTGGTCGCTACCCGCGAATACTGCTGCCCGCGCGCGTGGGGGAACCCTCAACGCGTATGCACCGTTAAGACGATTGCCAGGGAGAATCGCCATGAATAGCGCGGACCCGACCCACCGAATTCAGCCTGAAGTGCGCGCCGCAATTAGCGCCTTCCTCAACGAGGTCCAAAGAGACCTGAAACCATTTGCTCTCTCGGAAGCCGTAGCAGCAATAAGACAGATCTTTCCTGAACTGGAAATCTCCGACGCCGATCTTGCCGACGCCATCGCGAGTGAAGCTCTATCGGCTGGCGTCGGCATTGAGTTCGACGTGCTTAAGACGCGTAAGGCGCTCGAACGGAGGGCGATCGAGCGATGGGAGAATGAAGGCGGCGCTAGCGGAAGGAAGAAAAACTCAGATCGGGCTCAAAGCGGCGCGGCGCAGCGAGCTAAAACCAATGACACCAGTGGCACGAGGCGACGGGCAAACGAATCTAAGGAGCGGCATCGGTTGATCTAGCCAAGTCACTTTCTTAAGCCGCCTCTTTCTTCCGCCGGCGTTCGTTGCGCTTGGTAGCCAAGGGCGGTCGTCGATCAAGAACTCCATCAACGCAATAGCGCTGCTTGTGCGTGAGTGCCGCGTATGGTTTCTTTCAAGCGTATTGGGAGGACATGGAATGGCAAAGCTTTCGGCTCCGTGCCCGATTTGCAGGAAGGCGGCGAAACAATCACAACTGACTGCCGGTGACTATCTGGAGTTCGACTGCTCTGACTGTGGGTACTTCCAGATATCCAGAGCATTTCAACAGGTAGCCTCGAAAACAGCCGGTTTCCACGAGGCGGCAATCACTTGAGCGGGCGAGAATAAGGGCGAGATACGGTCGCTGCCGACCGTCACTACCTACGACCTGCCATAGCGACCGGTGATCAGAACGGCGCCATCGCCTCCGCCTCTCTCGGGTTGTTCACGTCGGCCCACCGGAACGCTCGATTCCCAACCCGCCATGCGCTCGTAGCTCAACTGGATAGAGCACCGGACTTCGAATCCGTAGGTTGCAGGTTCGAACCCTGCCGAGCGCGTCATTTTGATTTCCTTTGGTTCCCCGACGGACTATTGAAATGGGGCATTCCGTGGTTTGCTGCCCATCTAGGAGGCGAGCATGATCATTCCCAGCGACGACCAAGAAGCCCAGAGTATCATAGCCGAGATCAAGGCAATCCTTGCCGAATTGTCCGCGATCGACGTTCGGACTGACCTCGCCCGGTGGATGGCGTTGGAGCAACGGCACCATGAGCTTGCGGGGAAGCTTTATGAGCGGCGCATCGATCGTCCGTCCTAGTGTGTCGCTCTACTTAGGCGAAGAATCGCCGAACCGCGCACTTCCCGCCGGAGACACACATGAAGCGCAAGCCCAGCAAAACGGGATACAACAAACTGCTTGCCAGCGATGCCCACCCTAATCTCACGAGATCCGCTGATCGGTATTCTTGAACTGGATACTGATTCTGACCCGATCGAACTGGCCATGAACCGAAAAGTTGCCGAGCGTCTGATGTCGACCGTTGTCGAATTCCTTCAGGCTGCCGAAAGAGCCGACGCGCCGACATTTGGCGGTCGAGCGGTCACAGTGATTCGAAATTGCCAGGGGTCAAGGTTTCGGAGTCGTAAGCCCGCTCAGGATGGCGGCAATGACCGGTTCGGGCGTCTGCCAACTATTGAGGGCCCGGCGTCCATTCGGGCAGCGGCGCCAGGCTGCGGTTGAACTGCTTCCACCACATGGACTCATCTATCTCGCAGCAGGCGCGAAGCATGGCGTGCGCCTTCTCGAAAGCCTGGGTGGCGAGATTGTCGAACGTCATATGCGCGTCGTACGGCACGGACACCACCCGTTCCTGACCGGTCTGTGTGCCGCCTTCGTCGACCTGAAGATAAAGCCAAACGACGAAATGCGCGCCGTGGCGCGGGGCGGGAGCCTTACCGCGAGGCATTAGTAGGGCCGCGCCTTAAGCCTCGACCTTCTTCAGCTCCGAGAGCCGCACAAGGCCGTTCTGGCTGCGGAATGTCAGTGTCGCATCCGTACTTTGCGCCTGGGCGATCCCCGAAATAACGTGATCGCCGGTGTCGTACATCGTGCGCCGGCCGGCATCCTCGATGACCAGTCGCCGCGTGTTGGGATAGATCGCGTAGCGCAAATGGTTCTGCGATCCGGTCGATGAGGGTATGCCGAGTCCGCCCGGCCAACTTTCAGGTACCTGCTGCTGCGATCTATAGCTCACTTCGGCAGGCTCATTATGGGGCACCTCAGGATTCTCCCGCAGATAAGCTGCGAGATCCGTGGCCACAGCGTTCAGCTTCGCCCTTAGCGCATCGTTGAACATGTCGCCGACCATTGTCATGCCTGATGACCACTGCGACATGCCGCCGAATTCGGCATGGCTGAATTGGGCCATGGAACCGCCGCCCGAGCGCAGGGCACGCAGCACGGTCTCTACCGCGTCCCTTGACAACCTGTGCCGCGCCGCCAGCCGCGCGACCAATGCCGTCTCTTTGAGATTAGCCACCGTACTGCCTCCCTCTTTTCGCCATTTAACACTGCGATAGGGACATCGTTCCACATGCCCTAACTTCCGAGCACGCCAAGGGGCAATTACAGCCCTTGCCAACGGGCCAACGCGTGTAGGCCGACATCTTTCCGCCTTTGCCGGCATGGCCTCAACGAGGCACTCTGGGCGACCAAGATATGTGCAACGAGCACCTACCACAGTTTGCGGCCGCGCGCCTGCCCTGAGCGGAACGTTCGAGTTCCACGCCGCATTTTATGCAACTTTACATCGACCACAGAACTTGCAATTTTTCGCCGAACGGCGTCACACGGTGATGGTCGTGCAGCACCAGCCCGCGCACAAAACGATCGCGGACTCCTTCCTGCAACTGGCGCAATCCCCGAAAGTCCTGCGGAACCGTTGCGGAGGCCTTCACCTCGATACCGACGACCCGACCGCGTCGATCCTCGATCACGACGTCGACCTCGTCCTGATCCTTGGTCCGGTAGTGTGGGAAAGACACCCGTCGCTCTGACCACGGATGCGAGCTTCAGGAATTCCGACACCACGAAGCTCTCGAGCAAAGCACCGAACCGCGATCGGTCCTACGTCCTTCATCTACGACCGCTCACAAGATTGTCAACAATCTTTAAAAGTTTTGTTGACAGGTGATTGATTTGAGCCTTCACTCAAAAAAGTCCGCGTATCGGTCGAGTTCTGTCGCAACAATGCGCGGCCTCCAAAGGGGAAAGAACAATGATCAACAGACGTTCAATAATCACATTCGCCGCGCTCGGCGCCGTCTCCGCGCTGGCAATCATGGCCGGCGGCACAATCACGGTGCACGCCGCCAACAAGGAACTCAAGATCGGCTTTGTCGGCGTGACGAGTGGCGCGGCCGCTGCGTGGGGCACATCCAACGTCCGCTCGATGCAGACACGCGCCACCTGGATCAACGAAACCGGCGGTGTGAAGATTGGTGACGAGACCTATGACATCAAAATCGTCACCTTCGACGACCAGAAGGACCCGAAGCGGGCGATCGCCGGCATGGAGAAGATGGCCCAGGAGGGCATCCACTATGTCGTCGGTCCGAATGTCGACGACGGCGCGGCGGCGGTGCGTCCCGTGGCAGAATCCAAGGGCATCATCTATTTTCCCTACGCATTCCCGAAGGAACTCTACACCCCGCCGGCGTCCAACGCCGTGCTCGGCATGATCGCCAACTACCAGTCGGCTCCGGCGATCTACAAATATCTCATGGAAAACAGGGGCGTGAAAAAAGTTGCCTTTGTCGCCGCCAACGAATCCGATCCGCTGAGCCAGCGGGATGGCGGTGTTGCCGCGGCAAAGGCACTCGGGCTCGAGGTTGTGGCTGCCACGGATGTCTACCAAAACGATACCCGCGATTTCACGCCGGTACTGACGCCGATCGTTTTGCAAAAACCGGACCTGCTGGTGCTTTCGGGCGTCGCGCCGGGCAATGCGCCGCTGCTGATCCGCGCCGCGCGCGAGCTCGGCTACGAAGGCCTGATCTCCACCGAAACGGCGCAGGATGCCAAGGTGCTGGAAGAGGGCGCGGGCGAGTTGGCCAACGGCTTCATCTCGGTCGGCGGCGCATCGACGCCCGAAATCGCGTCCGACACGATGAAGGAGTTCGTCGAACGCTATACGAAAATGTTCGGCGAATACAATGACGAGTCCAACACCAAGGTCTCCGCGCTCGAATACATCATCGAGACGCTGAAGGCGAACCCGGCCGCGATCGACAATGTCGAGGAGTTCAAGAAGACGATCGACACTTTCTCGGCGCCCAATCCCTATCTGAAGGACGATGCCAAGCTGACCTATGTCGGAATGACGTCGTTTGGCCAGAAGCGCCAGCTTTCGGTCCCGATGGTGGTCACGGAATACCGCGACGGCAAGTTCGAGACGCTCTTCGTCGCTCAAGTCGATTGACGCAACTGCACCGAAGCGGATTGCCGCAGAGGCTCGAGCATTCGTCTTCAGCCTCTGAACGGCCGGAACCATCCTGATGGAACAAGTCATCGCCAACGGGCTTTATCTTGGCGCGCAATACGCCTTGATCGCGCTCGGTCTGACCCTGATCTTCGCGCTGATGAACGTGCTTAACTTTGCCCATGGGCAGATGTACGTTCTCGGCGGCTTCGTCACCTACACCGTCTATGGCCAGCTCGGCATGCCTTTCGTCGTCGCGCTCGTCGCGTCCGGGATCACGCTGCTGGTCATTGGAGCGCTGGTCGAGAAATTCCTTTTCAGAACGGTGATTAGGCGAAGCGTGCGGGAGGAAAGTACGATGCTTCTCGCGGCGGCGGTCGCATTCTTCCTCGACGCCGTGATCCTCCTCCTGTTCGGTGAAAAGCAGCGCGGAGTGCCGAAGATCGTCAACGGCGTCTTCGTGTCCGACAGCCTCATAATGCCTTACGACCGGCTGCTGGTCGGCGCACTCGCCATACTGTTCATCGCCTCCTTCGTGCTTTTCATGCAGTACAGCAAGCCGGGACGCGCCATGCGGGCGCTGGCGCAGGACCGGGTCGCGGCGCAGCTGATGGGCGTCGAGGTCGACCGCTATTCGATGATCGGCTTTGCGCTCGGCGCCATGCTTGCCGGCATAGTCGGCGGGCTGCTGGTCGCCATCACCGGCGTCAATTCGGGCATCGGCGGGCCGATCTCGATCAAGGCGTTCTTGATGGTGATGATCGGCGGGGCCGGCGTGGTCAGCGGAGCGATCGCCGGCGGCTTCATCCTTGGCATGATGGAATCGGTCGGCCTGACGGTGCTACGCCAATATGGCGACGTCACTTATCTCGTCATCTTCGCCGCGCTGATGGTGTTCCTGAGCATCCGCCCGAACGGGCTCATGGGCAAGCCGTGGGGATGATGGACATGAAGCGTACACGCAACATCATCGCCGTCGCTGTCTTCCTGCTGGTCGTACTCGTCGGCGTGCCCTGGCTGATCGAAGCGACCGGTCGGCTCGACCTCTACTACACGCTGACCTCGGTCGCGTTGCTCAGCATCGCCAGCGCCGGGGTGTGGGTGACTTTCTACATCGGCCGCATCAATATCGGCCAGGGCGCCTTCGCGCTTATGGGCGGCTATGTTTCGGCCATTCTTGTTGTCCAGTACGGTGTGTCGTTCTGGCTGACACTGCCGCTGGCCGGGCTGTTCTGCGCCGCTGCAAGCGTGCTGATCGGACTGCCGATCCTCAGGCTCCGCGGCGTCTATTTCGCTATGGTCACGCTGGTTTTGACCGAAGTGGCGCGGCTGCTGGCACTGGCGCTGCCGATCACCAACGGCGCCAAGGGCATGGTCAGCATTCCGCTCCCCGGCGGCATCTCGATCTTCGGGCTGACCATCCTTCCCGATTTCGCGACGCTCGCCAATCCGCGTCCCGCCTTCTATCTGGTGTCGGTTGTGCTGATGGTGCTGTGCTTTGCGGCGCTCTACCGCCTAGTCCATTCGCGCATCGGCAAACTCTGCCAGTCGTTGCAGCAGAACGAGGAACTGGCCTCCTCGATCGGCGTCAACATCGCCTATCTGCGCGTTATCGCCTACGCCATCTCCTCATTCCTCGGCGGTCTCGGCGGTGCGATGTTCGTCGCCATCTCGCAGTCGATCTATCCGTCGAGCTTCACCGTCACCGACTCGGTGAACTTCATGCTGAACTGCTTCCTCGGCGGGCTCGGCCACGTCTTCGGGCCGATGATCGGCACCTTCGTGCTCTATTTCGGCTGGGATTTCCTGTTCGAGACCGGCGAGTTCCAGTTGCTGATCTTCTCTTCGGTGCTGATCGCGCTGATGCTGTTCCTTCCCAACGGCCTGCTCAGCCTCAGGCTGTTCGGCAAGAAGCAGGGCTAGGACCATGACTGAGCTTCTCCAGATCAAGGCCGTGACCAAACGCTTCGGCGGGCTGGTCGCGGTCAACAATGTTTCCTTCGCGGTCCGCGAACGCGAAATCCTCTCCGTCATCGGCCCCAACGGCGCCGGCAAGTCGACGCTGTTCAAGCTGATTTCCTCTTTCCTCAATCCGACCTCGGGCGAAGTGCTGTTCCGGGGAGAGCGGATTTCAGGCCTGGCGCCGCATATCGTCGCCCGGAAGGGCGTTGTGCGCACGTTCCAGGAGACGACGATCTTCAAGGGCATGACGGTGCGCGACAATGTCATCATTGCGCATCACCTGCGTTCCAATGCCAGCCTTGCCGGCTTCTATCTCGGCACGAATACCGCTCGGCGCGACGAGGATGAATTCGGCCGCTCGGCCGACGAGATCATCGACTTCCTCGATCTCGGCGCGCAACGGCATGAGATCGCCAGCACGCTGCCGCACGGCCATCTGCGCGCGCTCGGGATTGCCATCGGGCTCGCCACCAACCCGACCGTGCTTCTGCTCGACGAGCCCTTCGCCGGCATGAACCATGACGAAACCGTGCGCGCGGTGGAGATGGTGCGCGGCGTGCGGAAGCGCGGCGTGACTGTCCTGCTGGTCGAGCACGATATGCCCGCCGTCATGAACATCTCCGACCGCATCGTCGTCCTGAACTTCGGTGTGAAAATCGCCGAGGGAACGCCGAAGGAAATCCAGGAGAACGAAAAGGTCATCGAGGCCTATCTCGGCGCCGAAGATGAGACGATCGGATTTTAGCCATGAGCGAACTGCTGAAAGTCTCCGACGTCGAACTCTACTACGACCATGTCTATGCATTGAAGGGCGTGTCGCTCAACGTCAACGAGGGCGAGACCGTCGCGCTGATCGGCGCGAACGGCGCGGGCAAATCCTCGATCCTGCGCGCCATCACCGGCCTGAAGAAAGTCCGCAGCGGCGAGATTCATTTCCGGGGCCACCGCATCGACGGAACGCGCCCGGACGAGCTGGTCAGGATGGGCATCGCCATGGTGCCGGAGGGTCGGCGCGTCTTTTCCTACATGACGGTGCGCGACAATCTGATGATGGGTGCCTTCACCCGCACCGACAAGGCCGAAATCGCCAGGACGCTGGACATGGTGCTCGGGCGCTTTCCGCGCCTGAAGGAACGCTATTCCCAGACGGCGGGCACGATGAGCGGCGGCGAACAGCAGATGCTGGTGATCGGGCGGGCGCTGATGGCCAAACCGAAGCTTCTGCTGCTCGATGAACCCTCGCTCGGCGTCGCGCCGAAGCTCGTCCAGGACATCGCCCGCTCCATCGTGGCGATCAATCGCGACGAAAAGGTCAGCGTTCTCTTGGTCGAGCAGAATTCGCGCATGGCGCTGCGCATCTCGCAGCGCGCCTACGCGCTGACGACCGGAAAGATCGCGCTGGCCGGACATTCGGCTGAGCTGCTTGGCGACGACCGGGTCAAGAAACTCTATCTCGGCGGCGAAATATGAAAGCGCAAATGGACATACTCGTCGTCAATCCCAACACCACCGCGTCCATGACCGAAAAGATCGGCGAGGCGGCGCGCGGCGCGGCTTCGGCCGGCACCAGGATCATCGCCGTCAATCCGAAGGACGGGCCGCCGAGCGTCGAAGGCTATTTCGACGAGGTCTTCGCCATCCCGGGAATGATCGGCGAGATCCAGAGACATCCGGCGGCGAGCGCCTGCGTCATCGCCTGCTTCGACGACACCGGCCTCGACGCAGTACGCTGCGTTGGCGAGATGCCGGTGGTCGGCATCGGCGAAGCGGCGTTTCACATGGCGAGCCTGATTGCCGGCAAGTTCAGCGTGGTGACGACGCTGTCGCGTTCGGTGCCGGCGATTGAGCACAATCTGGTGCGCTACGGCCTCGCCAGCCGCTGCGCCAGGGTGCGGGCAAGCGACGTTCCCGTTCTGGAGCTCGAAGTGCCCGGCTCCAACGCCCGCCATCGAATTTCGGAGGAGATCGAGCGCGCCATCCGCGACGACCGGGCCGAAGCGATTGTGCTGGGATGCGCCGGCATGGCCGACCTCGCCGCCGCGCTCAGCCGCGAACATGGCCTTCCCGTGCTCGACGGCGTCGCCTGCGCGGTAAAACTCTGCGAGAGCCTCGTCGGCCTTGGCCTGTCGACCTCGAAGCGCGGCGGCTACCAGCTTCCACTCGAAAAATCCTTCGCCGGAATCTTTGCGCCCTTCTCGCCCTCCGGCCGTGCACCCTGATGCGTGCAAATTTGTTGACATTCCCGCACAGGATGTTCGATGTCCGGCCTGAAACGCGGTGCTCGCGCCGCTATGCGATCCGGCCGCCGGGACAATGAGACGATGGACCTGCTTCGACCAAAGACACGGGACGACAAGCCGGCGATGCGCTGGTTTCCGGTCTATGCCGGCCTGCGCGACGCCATCGTCAGCCACCGCCTCGCACCGGGCACAAAACTACCCGAGGACGAACTCGCCTCGATCTATTCGGTGAGCCGCGCGGTGATACGCGCGGCGCTGCAGGCGCTGTCGCATGACCGCTTGGCCCGGCTCGAGCCGAACCGCGGCGCGTTCGTCGCCCAGCCGACCAAGCAGGAAGCGCGCGAGGTGTTCGAAGCGCGGGCGCTGATCGAGCCCAAGGTCGCGGCGCTTGCCGCCGACGTGGCAAAGCCGGCCGAGATCGCGCAACTGCGGCTTCATCTCGAAAAAGAGCACGAGGCCCTGCATGCCGGCCGCGACAGCGACGCCATAATGCTGTCGGCAAAATTCCATGTCGGCATCGCTGAAATCGCCGGCCATTCGATCCTGACCGGCTTCGTCAAAGACCTGTTGTCGCGGTCATCGCTGATCATCGCGCTCTACTGGCACCGCCGCGACACCACCTGCGAAAGCCACGCCCATCGCGCCCTCGTCGATGCCATCGAAAAGCACGACGCAAAAAACGCGTCCGACCTGATGCGAAGTCATCTCATCGACCTTCTGTCGGGCCTTGATCTGTCGCTTGGCGAGAAGAAGCCTGAGAGCCTGTCGGACATCTTGCGCTGATCTCCGCTGTCAAACTCTTCGCCGGAGTTCGCCTATGTCCGCACCATGCTGGGCGTGCATAGCATGCATCGGCCCATGAGGACTGCTTCTTCGTTCCTGCTGTCATAACAGTAGCGCTCGTTAAGTCCGCGGCGCTGCCCTCCAGCTGCACCTGCTCCTGCTGGGCCATAGAGTCCCTCCCGCACAACGGTCGGGCAACGCGCCCGATCAGAGCTTGACTCAGCGCAGTCGCAGCAAGGATTGGGCAAACTGCCGGTTTTTCTTATGGCCTTAGATACGACCTGATGCGATCGGTCGATGGCCCTCGCGAGAGGCCAGTTCCAGACTGCACTCTTATGCGACTTTGGGCGAACAAACATCCAACAACGTCAGAACGACTTCGCTCACATGCTGGGATCCGCTGTTCGTCATGGGTTCAGTAGCGCCGCGCGCCGGACCTCCTGGCAAAGACTCGCTGATCGGACGCAAACTGTCGGACCAGTCCTGGGCGGTCTACGGCAGCCGCAGCTATGTTGAACGTTCCGGCAGGCCGACCACGCCCGACGACCTCAACGATCGGATTCGAAGGGCCGATCGAAAACATCACACCGGCGCGTTGGCTGCGTGCAATGGCTTCGGACTGCGAGATCGCCTGCCGCAGCAACAGCGTTCTGGGGCTCCTGTTTGCTATCCAATCGGGCTTCGGGCTGGGCTTGCTGCCATGCCAGATCGGCGATGCGGAAGAGGATATCGTGCGCGTCATTGATCCGCAGCCGGGCCTTATCGGCGGCTCCTGGATTCTCATCCATCCCGACCTGCACAAGCGGGCGAAAAATCCGGGCATTCTTCGATTTCATGCTGGAGGAGATCGTCAAGTACCGACCCTCTTCTGCTCGGCCAGACACTACCATCGCGTGGCAATCAGGGGCGATGTGAGACGGCGACCGCGTCTAGTTCCACCGTGGAACTGGAACTGTCCAGCCCTTCCGGTGCTAGTCGTGATAGTCCCGTAAGCGGGCTCACCAGCGTATGAGCGCATCGCCAATTTTTCTCCCGCGCGGCGGCACCAGAACCGCGCCACGTTCGGCGAGAATCGAAGCTGAGCATGTGATAAGATAAGCGGCTGCCACGGCGTTGCGAAGGATAGATCATTACGCTTCCCGGGCCGCTTTGGCTCCCTGATTGAAGGAGTGCATGAGCAAATCGCGGGAGGTATCCGATATGCAGCCCACCACGCATTATGCCAAGAGCGGCGATGTCCACGTTGCCTACCAGGTTTTCGGCGAGGGCCGCGACCTCGTCATGGCACCGGGATTCGTATCTCACATCGAAAATTATTGGGACGAGCCGCGTTTTGCGCGCTGGCTGGGCAAGCTCGGGAGCTTTTGCCGCGTTATCCTTTTCGATAAGCGCGGCACCGGACTCTCCGACCGCGTCGCACACCTGCCGGTCATGGATGAGCGCATGGACGACGTTCGCGCCTTGGCATTGAGAGCGCGGCCCAGTTTGGAATTTCAGAAGGCGGATCGCTTGCCGCGCTCTTCGCCGCCAGCCACCCTGAGAGGACCCAATCGCTCGTGCTCTATGGCGCTTTTGCGCGGTTTCTCCACTGGATAGCGACCGATGAGGAGTTCGAAGCTCTGATCAGCTACATCGACGAGCACTGGGGAAGCGGCGCGAGTCTGCCGAACTTCGCCCCTTCGAAGGCCGATGACGCTGCTCTGCAGCAGTGGTGGGGCAAATTCGAGCGGCTCGGTGCCAGCCCGTCTGCCGCGATGGCGCTCATGCGCATGAATCGCGAGATCGATATTTCCGGAATCCTGCATTCCATTCAGGTTCCAACCCTGGTTCTCCACCTGACGGACGACACCTTGATCAGCGTCGAAGGCGGTCGCGAGTTGGCCGCGGGCATCCCGCATGCCCGGTTGGTTGAGTTCCCGGGAACCGACCACATCCCATTCCTCGATGCCGGTGACTGGATACTGGCGGAGATGCGGGAATTCTTGACCGGATCACGGTCGTCCACTGTCATCGACCGCGTGCTCTCCACAGTCGTATTTACCGACATCGTCGGTTCGACAGCGCGCGTGGATTCCAGAGGCGATCTCGGCTGGAGCGATCTTCTTAAAACCCATGACAAGACGGTGCGTCAGGAGCTTTCAAACTTCCGAGGGAAAGAAGTGAAAACCCTCGGCGACGGCTTTTTGGCCACCTTTGATGGTCCGGCACGGGCTATCCATTGCGCCAGCGCGATTCGCGCTTCTTTGCAGCGGCTGGACGTTCCAGTGCGAATAGGCGTGCACACAGGCGAGGTTGAGCTGATCGATGACGACGTGCGCGGGATCGCCGTACACATCGCGTCGCGTGTAGCGCATCTCGGTCGTGCCGATGACGTGCTCGTGTCGCGTACTGTGAAGGATCTGGTCGCGGGCTCTGGCATCAAGTTCGAGAACTTCGGAACCCACACCCTGAAGGGCATTCCAGAAAAATGGCAAATATTTCGCGCCATCAGCTGATAGTCCTCCGGCGGATCGAAGGTGCCGCCTGACCCTCACACTCAGGCCTGCCGAACTTCCGCTCTGGGACGGAGCTTCCCATTCTTCCTCAGTTGAGGGCGACAATCGACGCCAGTGCCTGCGGTGACCTGACCTTCTTGACGTCGGAGTGGGGAAAACCATTCACCGTTAATTCACTTGGTAACAAAATGCGGGACTGGTGCGATCAAGCGGAGTTGCCCCACTGCACCCTTCACGGCCTTCGAAAAGCAGGAGCCACTATAGCAGCCGAGAACGGTGCCACTGACGAGCAGCTCATGGCGATCTTCGGTTGGACCACCAAGCAGCAAACGACGCACTACACGAGGAAGGCGCAACGCCGCCGGATGGCTGGACAGGCCGCCCATCTCTTGGTTATTCCGGAACAAAATCAGGACGAAACTGTCCCACCGAAAAAATTGATGACAAAGAGTGGGACAAAAATCGAGTGGGACAAAAATCAGAAAAAGGTCCGGCAAATCAACACCGGTATAAAGGTGATGGTGCCCCTAGCCGGGATCGAACCAGCACTCCTTGCGGAACTCGATTTTGAGTCGAGCGCGTCTACCAATTCCGCCATAGGGGCTCAGGCCGGGCGGCCTGGATGGGCGCGGACTATACGGTTGGAGGCCTGTTCGTCAACTGGCCAATTCGGGGTGGCCAATTCCGGGCATGTGGCCTTCGCTCGGCCGCGGCCTTTCGATTTCGTGAAGCGGCGGCCATTGTGCGGCGCGAAAAATCTTTCTAGACAGGCAGCGCATTGAAGCGCGTCGCGTCTGGAGAGATTCATCTGGCGCGCTTTTGGTCTTGGTTTTTATGCATTGTTGTCCCAAAGGCGCTGCGCTTTTTGGGCGACGCGCATCAGGAGTGCCGATGCTTCGCGGACTTTACGACTGGACCTTGTCGCTGGCGGCGAAGAAATCCGCCGAATGGTGGCTGGCCTTCATCGCTTTCGTCGAAAGCTCGGTGTTTCTGGTGCCGGCCGATGTGCTCTATCTGCCTATGGCGCTGTCGCGGCCGGATCGCGCCTATCGCTACGCGCTGGTCGCCACGCTGGCCTCCGTTCTGGGTGGCATAGCCGGCTGGTACATCGGCCACTACGCCTATGACTCGGTGGCGCGGCCGATCCTTGAATTCTACGGCAAGTATGACGACTTCGAGACACTGCGCGTCTCGGCGGGCACCGGATTCATCGTCCTGATGCTGATCACCTCCGGCCTCGCCCATCTGCCGCCGATCAAGGTGGTGACGATCCTGTCCGGCGTCATCGGCACGCCTTTGCTGCTGTTCATCGTGCTGGCGATCGTGGCGCGCGGCGCCCGCTTCCTGTTCCTCGCCTGGTTGCTGCGCCGCTATGGCGAACCGATCCGCGAGTTCATCGAAAAACGCCTCGGCATGATCGCCGGCGCTGGCGCCGCTGCCCTGATTTCGCTCTATATCGTCGTCAAATACGCGTTTTAGAGCATGATCCCGAACCGAAGGTCAGCGTAGCAAAAAGTGGGCGCCGGCTTTCGGAAAAGATCATGCTCAACAACAAGGCGAACGGCAGATCGATGACAGCGACCGTGAATGCCGACCCTGGACGCCAGCGCATGCGGACGGCGTTGTTCCTCGCCGCCGCCATGGCCGCCACCGTCGGCTCAGCGCTGGCCTTCCAGCATCTCGGCGGCTACATCCCCTGCAAGCTCTGCCTGGAGCAACGCACCCCCTATTACATCGGCGTGCCGCTGATGCTGCTGGCGGCGGCTGCGTCGACATTGCGCGCCCCCGCGTGGCTGACACGCGGCCTGCTGGCCGTCGGCGGCCTGCTGATGGTCTACGGCGTCTATCTCGGCGTCTATCACTCCGGTGTCGAATGGGCGTGGTGGCCGGGGCCGACCGACTGTGCAGCGGCTGCCGGTCCGGTCGATACCGGCGGCAAGGGCGTGCTCGATGCGCTCGACAGATTCGTCCCGCCCTCCTGCGACAAGGCGGCCGTGCGCATCCTTGGCCTGTCGCTGGCCGGCTGGAACGCCATCGCCAGTTTTGCCCTGGCCGTCATCGCCTTCCGCGGCGCCTTTGCCCGCGACTGAGCTGCACAGGGCAGAGTTCGTCCAGAAATTCGTCAGGCCGGAGCGCATGAACGTGGGTTTCGAGAACCGAAGCGGAGCGTACTTACAGTACGTGAGCACCGGAAGCGCAGAAAGCTTCGTCAGGCGACCGGCATGGCGGATTTCTGCCGAACTCTATGGCTCCAGTTCGACATCCCAGTAGAGATAATCCATCCAGCTTTCATGCAGATGGTTGGGCGGGAACAAGCGGCCATTGTTGTGCAGGTCGTGCACCGTCGGCTGAAAAGGTTTCTGCAGCGGCCACATCTTGGCGTGCGCCGGCATCATGCCGCCCTTCCTCAGATTGCAGGGCGAGCAGGCGGCGACGACATTCTCCCACGTCGTTGCGCCGCCGCGATGGCGGGGAACGACATGGTCGAAGGTCAGATCCTCCGGCGTGCCGCAATACTGGCACTGGAAACGGTCGCGCAGGAAGACGTTGAAGCGGGTGAAGGCCGGATGCCGCGATGGCTTCACATAAGCTTTCAGGCTGACGACGCTCGGCAGCTTCATCGAGAAGGTCGGCGACGACACCGCGTGCTCATATTCGGCGACGATGTTGACCCGCTCGAGGAACACCGCCTTGATGGCGTCCTGCCACGACCAGAGCGACAGGGGGTAATAGCTGAGCGGACGGTAATCCGCGTTCAGCACCAGTGCTGGAAGCCCATCCGGAGATACGGCAACCGTCACGTCATTGACCTCCTTGGTTCAGCGCATGACCCCGAAATCGGTTCGATTTTCGGAAGGGATCATGCGCAGCTTCAAAAAGTCCTACAGCGTCCTTTGCGCATCCAACTGGATGCGCGGCGCTGTAGCCTGTCGGCGCGGATACTGTAAGCCCGACATGACAGGGATGTGAAGCGGCTTGTCGATCAATCGCAGCGCTAAAAATGCATGATTTTCATGCTTTTTTACGGATTCAGCCAGGCGGCGCGGCGTCCCTGCCCCGGGTTTCACGATAATACGCCCAAAAAAGCCGTGATGCGACACCGCGCCACGGGCTCCATGATTCGGCGAGCTTGATCAGCGTTTTCTCGGGCGGGCGCGGGTCGATGCCGAGCGCGTGGCCCACCGCGCTCTGCAGGGCAACGTCGCGTGCCGGGAAGACGTCGGGGTGGCCGGCGGCGAACAGAAGATAGACTTCCGCCGTCCACGGACCGATGCCTGACACCTTGGTCATCGCCGCGATCGCCTCCGCGGCGTCGAGCAAACAGAGATGATCGAGGTCGAGCCCATCGACCACCGCCTGGGCGACGGCGATCAGCCCGCGCTGTTTCGGCCGCGACAGCCCGGCTTCGCGAAAGATGGCTTCGTCAGCGGCAAGGATGGCTTGCGGCGTCAGCGGATCGACGAGTTTTGTCAGCCGCCCGAAGATCGCGTCGGCGCTGGCGCGGGATACCTGCTGCGAGACGATGATCGAGGCAAGGCTTCTGAACCCCGGCTCGGACAGCCGAAGCGGCACCTCGCCGGCCATGCCGCGCACCTTTTCCAGGCGCGGGTCGAGCAGGCAGAGCGCGTCGAGCCCTTGCGAGACGTCGTCGAGCGTGGCGATGCGTTGCATGTCTGCTTGTTCCCGGCGCAAAGTGGCAGATGTAATCAGGCGCAAAGTAGCAACTGGCGAAAGCGCCGCACAACCCGATTGCCGCCGAACGATGACACTCCTGACATTCCGCTTCGCGCCGAGCCCGAATGGCGAACTGCATCTCGGCCATGCCTATTCGGCGCTGCTCAATCAAAAGTTGGCCAGCGCAACCGGCGGGCGGCTGTTGCTGCGTATCGAGGACATCGATACGACGCGCTGCACACCGGAATTCGAGGCCAGTATTTTTCGCGACCTGGAATGGCTCGGGCTTGGCTGGGAACAACCGGTGCGCCGTCAGTCCGAGCATTTTTCGGACTATCAGGCGGTGCTCGATCGGCTGATCAGCGAGGAACTCGTCTACCCGGCCTTCATGAGCCGTGGCGAAATCCGCGCCTTCATTGCCGACCGCGAAAGGCGCGGCCGCGACTGGCCGCGCGACCCGGACGGGGTGCCGCTCTATCCCGCCGTCGACAAGGCGCTGACTATGAAGGAACGCCAGCAACGGATGGCCGAGAATGTGCCCTTCGCCTGGCGGCTCAACGTCGATGCTGCGGTGTCGCGCGTCGGCACGGGTCTGTCATGGCTGGAATTTTCCGATGAAAGCCTTTCCGCGACACGCACGATAGAAACCCGGCCGCAGGACTGGGGCGACGTGATCGTAGCGCGCCGTGAAATCCCGACAAGCTATCATCTCGCCGTCGTCGTCGACGACGCGCTGCAAGGCGTCAGCCATGTGGTGCGCGGCCAGGACCTCTGTTCCGCCACCGGCGTGCAGCGCCTGCTCCAGGAACTCCTCGGCCTGCCGCAATCAGGCTACTTCCACCATCGTCTGGTCCTAGGCCCGGACGGACGAAAGCTGTCGAAGAGTTTTGCCGATACCGGCCTTGCCGCCTTGCGCGAGGCCGGCGCATCACCGGAAGACGTCCGGCGGTTGGTTGGGATTTAGTCCCAGACACGGTCGTTTTTGACAGGGCAGCGACCGGCAGCGAACGGCTCAAAATAAAAAGCGCTCTGTAGCGATCCTTCGCGCCCCCCTCTGTCCTGCCGGACATCTCCCCCACTTGGGGGAGATCGGACTTCATCATTGATTTCGCCAACCACCAACCGTGAAAAAAGGACGCTGTCCGCGAAGCTGCCGATCTCCCCCCTTGTGGGGGAGATGTCCGGCAGGACAGAGGGGGGCGCTGTCCCTCCGCTATCAAAGGTTCTGCACCGCAGCAGCGTTTTTGATGATCCTCCCTGACCCAGAGCGCATCCTTCAATTCGGATGAGCCTATGGATCAACCGTTTGGTTTTGCTAGCCGGGTTGAACCGCATTACAGCAGTCCCGTACAAAACCCCTCACCGAGCACGCGGCAGCCTTTCAAAAATGCGCAGCATCAAGCGGTTCATCCCCGCCTCCTTTGTCGTCCTGTGGGCGACCGGCTTCATCGGCGCGCGTTATGCCATGCCGTGGGCCGAGCCTTTCACCTTTCTGGCCGCTCGTTTCGTGCTGGCCGCCGTGCTGTTGGCCGCCTTGATGGCAGCACTCGGCTCCAGGCGAGCGACGCGCAAGGAGGCGTTTCACGCGACCGGCGCCGGCATCTTGATGCATGGCGTCTATCTCGGCGGCGTGTTCTGGGCCATCCACAGGGGCATGCCGGCCGGGTTATCGGCCTTGATCGTCGGGCTGCAGCCGCTGATCACCGCAGTGATGGCCGGCCGGTTTCTCGGCGAGGCGATCCTGCCGCGCCATTGGGTCGGTCTCACTGTCGGACTTGCCGGCGTGGTCATCGTGCTTTGGCCGAAGCTCGGAACGCTCGGCGGCGGCGTGACGGCCGAGACGCTGGCCGCCTCGCTTGTCTCGGTGCTTGGCATGAGCGCCGGCACGATCTGGCAGAAGCGCTTCGCCTCCGGCGGCGATCTCGTGGCGGCCACCACTTGGCAATATATCGGCGGTGCATCGGTGATGGCTTTGGCCTCGCTCGCTTTCGAGACGCGAACCGTCATCGTCAATGGCGAGCTGATCTTCGCCATGGCATGGCTGGTGCTGGTGCTGTCGATCGGCGCCATCTTCCTGTTGATGGTAATGATCCGCGACGGCGAGATGTCGAAAGTCGCTTCGCTGTTCTATCTGGTGCCGGCCGTCACCGCGGTCATCGCCTGGCTGTTGTTCGGCGAACAGTTGAACCTGGTCCAGATCGTCGGCATGGCGATCGCGACGTTCGGCGTCGGGCTGGCAACCGCTCAGCCGACCAAAGCATGATCCCAAAAAGTGGGAACCGGCTTTCGGAAAAGATCATGCTCAAAACAAGAATCAGCCAACGCGCGCGCGTGCCTCCAGATAGCGGCTGATCGCGGCATTGAGTTCACCGCCGAGAATGAAGATCGCCGAGACCATATAGAGGAAGACGACCGCGACCATGATCGAGGCAAGGCCGGCATAGGTCGTCACATAGGACGAGAAACGGTCGAGATAGGCGGCGAAGATGGTCGACCCGATTAGCCAGGCAATCAGCGTGAAGATGATGCCCGGTATGATCGAGACGAAGCGGCGCTTGCCCGCAGGCAGCCAGTAATGCACCGCGAACAGCCCGCCGACGATGACGACCGAGGCGATGATGTAACGCCACAGCGTGATCGTTCCCATATAGGGTTTTACCCATTCGAAATTGGCCTCGGCCAGCCGCGCCAGCAACGGCGCAAACACCAGAAGCACGCTGATCGCCAGAAAACCTGCCGTGGCGATCAGCACGAAGGCGATGCTCTGTACCCGGCGGTAGATGATGCCGCGCGTTTCGGAAACGCGGTAGGCGCGGTTGAGCGAGGTGCGCAGCGCCTCGATGCCGTTCGAGGCGAAGAAGGCGGCAAGCAGCACGCCATAGGTCAACAGGTCGGTGCGCTGCACGGTGAGCACGTTGAGCACCTCGCGCGCGATCGGCTCGGCGATCTGCTCGGGCCAGGTGTCGAAGACGATATGCACGGCGGTGTCGGCAAAAGCCTGTGCGCCGAGGAAGCTGGCCAGCGTCGTGGCGAAAATCAGAAAAGGGAATAGCGCCATCAGCGCCGTGATCGCCAGATGACTGGCCATTGCCCAGCCATCGTCTGCATCGAAATGGCCGAACGCGTCATAGAGCACGCGCTTGAGGGCTACGATCTTCCGCAACAAGAACCGCGTTCCCTTCGATTGTCTCGACGCCGCGAATATGGGAAGGGATTGCGGCAAATGGCAAGCCTAGGTCAAAGCACGCTTCCTCCTGGAGAAGAGTTGCGCACCATCATCATCACCGGAGCTTCCTCCGGGATAGGCGCCTATTGCACCCGGGCGCTGAAGGCGGAAGGCTGGCGGGTGTTCGCGACGGCGCGCAAGCCGGAGGACATCGCCGCCCTCGAGGCCGACGGCATCGAGGCTTTCTATCTGGATTATCGCGAACCGGGATCCATCGAGACGCTGGTGGCGTCGGTGCTGGAGCGGACCGGCGGAAGGCTCGATGCCCTGTTCAACAACGGCGCCTACGCCCAGCCCGGCGCCGTCGAGGACCTGCCGGTCGCGGCGCTCAGGGAGCAATTCGAGGCGAATGTCTTCGGCTGGCATGACCTCACCCACCGTGTCGTGCCGGTGATGCGGCGCCAGGGCCATGGCCGTCTTGTCCACTGCTCCTCGATCCTCGGCCTGGCGCCGCTGCCCTTTCGCGGCGCCTATTCGGCGTCGAAGCACGCGATCGAAGGGCTGATGCTGTGCATGCATCAGGAACTCCAGGGCAGCGGCATCCATGTCTCGCTGATCGAGCCGGGGCCAGTGACATCGAAGATCGCCAGCAACGGCCTTGTGTGGTTTCTCAGGAATATCGACCGTGAGAATTCCGTGCACCGCCTCGCTTACGAGGCGCAGCTGCAACGGCTGCAGGCCGGCGGCAGCACGTCACGGCTGAAGCCCGGGCCGGAGGTGGTTCATGCGGCCTTGCGACATGCGCTTCTGTCGCGGCGCCCGCGTCCGCATTATGTGGTAACGGTGCCGGCCAGGATCGGCGTCGTCCTCAAACGCATCCTGCCGGCATCAATGCTCTACCGCCTGCTTGCCAAACGCGCCTGAACGCAATCGACTGGAAAACACACTATGGCAACCGTCTTCAACATCCTCGCTGTTCTCGTCATGGTCGCCGTGGTGATCGTGCTGATCCGCGGCCTCATCAACATGATGCGCGGCGGCTCCGGCATGACCTCCAACAAGCTGATGCAGACGCGCGTGCTGCTGCAGTTCGTGGCATTGGTGCTGATCATGCTGGCGGTGTATTTCACCCGCAAGTGACGAGGGTGGCGATTTCGGGAGGCAGAGCGTGGTCAAGCTCAACAAGATCTACACCCGCACCGGCGACGACGGCACCACCGGCCTCGGCACCGGTGAACGGCGGCTGAAATCCGATCTGCGCATCGACGCCTATGGCACGATCGACGAAGCCAATGCCTGCATCGGCATGGCCCGCATCCACACCGCGGCAACATATCCGGCGATCGACGCTATGCTCGGCCGCATCCAGAACGACCTTTTCGACCTCGGCGCCGATCTGGCGGTGCCGGATGACGGCAAGCCGCTCGGCTATGAGCCGCTGCGCATCACCGCTGTGCAGACCGACCGTGTCGAAAAGGACATCGACCTGCTCAACAAAGATTTGCAACCGCTCAAATCCTTCGTGCTCAACGGCGGCACCCCGGCGGCGGCGGCCCTTCACCTTGCCCGCACGGTGGCGCGGCGGGCCGAGCGCATCATGGTGGCTTTGACGCAAAACCCAGGCGAGCATCTCAACCGCGAGGCGATAAGATACATCAACCGCGTATCGGACTTTCTGTTCGTCGCCGCACGCGCGGTCAATGACAATGGAAACGCCGACGTGCTATGGATTCCCGGCAAGAACCGCTGAATCTGCCGAGACGGGAGGGGGTCCGATGTTCATCCCGCTTTATGACACCAACCGGCTGCGCCACATCAAGCAGCAATATGTCACGATCGGCCTGATCGCGTTCAACACGCTCATCTACTTCGCCACCGCGCTTGGCGGCGAGCAGTTCACCAACGCCGCTGTTCTAGGCCTCGGCTTCATCCCGTCGGTCGTCCACGACAGCGTCGAACTGGCTCCGCAGTTTGTGGTCATCCCGGAGAGCCTGAGCTACGTCACCTATTCCTTCCTGCATGCCGATATTTTCCATCTCGGCGGCAACATGCTGTTCCTGTGGGTGTTCGGCGACAATGTCGAGGACGCGCTCGGTCATATCCGCTTTCTCGCCTTCTATCTGCTCTGCGCCATCGCCGGCGCCTTCTTCCAGGGCCTGTTCGCGTGGGACTCGCAGGTTCCGCTGATCGGCGCCTCAGGCGCCATTGCCGGCGTGGTCGCCGCCTATCTGATCCTCTATCCCAGGGTAAAGGTATGGGTGCTGGCCTTCGCCCGCATTCCGTTGCGCATCCCGGCCTTCATCCCGCTCATCCTGTGGATCCTGTTCCAGATCGTGATGTTCGCCGCCGGTGGCGAGGATCAGATTTCCTGGGCCTGCCATGTCGGAGGCATCATCGCCGGGGCCGTGCTGGTGCTCATCTTGCGCAACCGCGCCGTACCGCTGCTTGCCGGTGCGGATGAAGAGGCCGCGGTGGTCGCCGGCCAAATGCCTGTTGCCGCAGAGCCGGCGCCAGGCGAGCCGCTACCGGCGCAGCCGGCGCCGCGCTGGGGACGGGCAAGCGCCTCCAGTCCGGACTGACCCGATTTTCCGGACTGAACCGATTTGAGTGCGGCGCGGATGATTTGGGCGCGCCCCGGATATTGACGTGCGGGGTCGCCGCAACTACGGAAGCGTTCCCACACCAATGCATGTCGCGCAAACTGTGCAGCGGTTTTGCGATAACGGCATGCATGGAACACACAACCTGAAGCGCGTCGCGTGAGGTCGGCCAAATGCGACGCGCTTTAGACGGTCGGAGACCAGAATTCCGTCCGGAATGTCGGCTTTCGACAACTCTGAAGAGGCGCACACTGCTATAGCGCGCCCAATTATCTCGAAAGAGGTGGCTATCGTGAAAGAGGTGACAGGCAAATGAAGATCCTTGTGCCCGTGAAGCGGGTTGTGGATGCGAATGTCAAGGTTCGTGTGAAGGCTGACGGTTCGGCGGTGGAACTCGCCAACGTCAAGATGGCGATGAACCCGTTCGACGAGATCGCGGTCGAAGAGGCGATCCGGCTGAAGGAGGCCGGCAAGGCGGAGGAGATCATCGTTGTCTCGATCGGGCCGCAGCAGGCGCAGGAGACCTTGCGCACCGCGCTCGCCATGGGCGCCGACCGCGCCATCCTGGTCAAGACCGACGAGCAGACCGAGCCGCTGGGCGTCGCCAAGGTGCTGAAGGGCGTGGTCGAGGCGGAAAAGCCCGGTCTCGTCATTCTCGGCAAGCAGGCGATCGACGACGATTCGAACCAGACCGGCCAGATGCTGGCCGCACTTCTGGGCTGGGCGCAAGGCACTTTTGCCTCCAAGGTCGTTATCGATGGCGACAAGGCCAAGGTGACGCGCGAGGTCGATGGCGGCCTGCAGACGGTGGAGCTGAAGATGCCGGCGATTGTCACCGCGGATCTTCGCCTCAACCAGCCGCGCTATGCCTCGCTGCCCAACATCATGAAGGCCAAGAAAAAGCCGCTCGACGAAAAAACCCCCGCCGACTACGGCGCCGACGTCAAGCCGCGGCTGAAGGTCATCAAGACCGAGGAGCCGGGCGGCCGCAAGGCGGGCGTCAAGGTCAAGAGCGTCGCCGAACTGGTCGACAAGCTGAAGAACGAAGCCGGCGTGCTGTAGGGCTGGGAAGGGACAAAAAGATGACAATTCTTCTGATTGCCGAACACGACAATGCGACGCTTTCCGACCAGACCGCCAAGGCGCTTTCGGCGGCACTGCAGATCGGCTCCGACGTGCATGTGCTGGTCGCCGGCAACGGCGCCAAGCCGGCAGCGGACGCCGCCGCCAAGCTCAAGGGCGTGAGCAAGGTGCTGCTTGCCGAAGCCGACGAGCTCACCGAGCGTCTCGCCGAACCGCTGGCGGCGCTCGTCATCGGCATGGCCGATACGTATGACACGATCGTCGCGCCGGCGACCTCCTCGGGCAAGAATGTCGCGCCGCGCGTGGCAGCCCTGCTCGATGTCGCGCAGGTGTCGGAGATCATCGAGATTGTCTCGCCCGACACCTTCAAGCGGCCGATCTATGCCGGCAACGCCATCCAGACGGTGCAGTCGAGCGACGCCAAGAAGGT
>NZ_FNEE01000017.1 GCF_900099905.1 Mesorhizobium muleiense
AGGCGCGGAACCATACGGAGCGATACGGGAAGATTTCTGATTTTGGCCCACGAGAAAGCCAATGAAATCAACGGTCCCGGCACATCCTCCGGGCCCACCAAAATCTTTCGATACCAATCACTTATGGCCAACTTCGCTTAGAAGTGGGCCAATCTAGTTTCTATGCCCCAGGAGTCAGGTGCATCGACTCAAACCATGAGCGGGAAGGGCGAGTTATGCCTGCTCTTAAATTCTATTGTCGTCCTGTTCGTCAGTCAGGTTTGTGCAGCCATGTATAGTCCAGCTATTTCAAGGCTGGAAAGACCCTTGGACGACGCGTGCGGCAAAAGGCGGTAACGACGTGTGAATGGGATGGTTGGCTCGACCGATCGAGAATGCCGCGGCGGCAAGTAAGCTGGTGTCAACACAGCTGGGCGTACCGCCAACAGGCGAGAGGCACAGCCGTTGCTCACTGCTCAAAGCGGCGTCTTCCGACTTTCGCGGGATATCACCCATGCTCGCAACGGGTCTGCCATAGACTTTCGCATCGCCTGACCGGTGCTTCCGTCCGATGGTGGCGCAGGCCGAAGCCGTGCAACTTCCTCCTTAGACGCCAGGTGGCGGTCCATGGAGGCTCATGCCAAATCCACGGGCGCCAGCGGCGGAGGTGGCCGATACGGCCGTGGTCAGCAGGAGACAAACATGACCCTGGACAACATTTCACACCCCTCGATCCAGCATTGCGCCGATAGCCTGAACGCCAAGCACAGCAACGGTAGACCGGAGCCCGAATTGGTTCCGTCGCGCTACGCGCTGCGGGTCGGCGACATCGAAGTGCTGGTGATCAGCGATGGAGTGCTGCCGATACCAGCCCCGGTTATGGCATACAACGTCGACCCGGCCGTCCGGGCGGCCTGGCTGGACGACATGTTCCTGCCGCCGGACGTGCTCGAGTGGCCGCTGAACGTGGTCGTCGTACGCAGCGGCGGCCGGACCATACTCGTGGACGCCGGGCTGGGAATGGACCCGGACTTGCACTTGCCGAGGGCCGGGCGGTTGGTCTCGCGACTGGAGGCAGCCGGCATCGATCTCGCATCCGTCACCGACGTGGTGCTGACCCATATGCATATGGACCATATCGGCGGGCTGCTCATCGACGGGGTGAAGGACCAGTTGCGTCCGGATCTGCGGATTCACGTGGCGGCCGCCGAGCTCAAGTTCTGGGAGTCGCCCGATTTCTCCCGCGCCTCCATGCCAACGGGGTTCCCGGATGCGCTTCGGCGGGCGGCCAAGCGGTTCGTGAACGAGTACCGCAGCCAGTTGCGGCCGTTTGAGACGGAGCACGAGGTGGCGCCGGGGGTGGTTGTCACGCTCACCGGCGGCCACACCCCCGGGCACAGCGTGGTCCGCCTGGCGTCCGGCGGCGATAGGCTGACCTTCGCCGGCGACGCCGTGTTCCAGGTCGGGTTCGACCAACCCGACTGGCACAACGGCTTCGAACACGACCCTGAGGAGGCGGCCCGCGTCCGCATCAATCTTTTGCGGGAGCTGGCCGCGACCCGTGAGCCGCTGGTGGCCACTCACCTGCCATTCCCTTCCATCTGCCATGTGGCGGTGGACGGCGATGTCTTTCGTTGCGTACCGGCTGTCTGGGACTACTGACCCGCTTGTCGGGTCAGAGCCGCACCAGGTCGGCATCGAGACTTATCGCGCCATGATCGTGTGCTCGTGCAATGTGTTGAGCGATCAGGATGTCCGCTCCGCCGTCAAGGCGGAGCGGACGTGCTCGATCCGCCAGGTCTATGGCTGTCTCGGCTGCAGCGCCTCGTGCGGCCGTTGCGCGCGTACTATCCGCCGCATCATTGACGAGGCGCTCGCCAGCGCTCGTGCGGCATCCTGCAACGGCCGCACGCAGTCCTGACTCGGCCGCCTCGGCCGTCCGGCGCAGCCTTTCAGTCAGGAGCCCATAGACCAACGTATCGGATGCATGCGTCCTCGGCATGATAGTTCGAACACTGGAAAGACTGGCATGCTTGGGTCCTCCACAACCCCAACCAAGGAGCATCGGAAATGACGCTCGGATTCGTTCTTTCGAGGATCTTCCTGAGGGTCTGGGCCGTCGACACGACGGCGCAGCCGGTTAGGCGCGGCGGTAACGGGTTTGCGCGCGCGATGGTCCGGCCGATCTACTTACGCGTCCCGTCGAGGAAGGTTCGTGACCGCGAGTGAACCCGCTCATCCGTGTTAAAGGACGGCTGGCCAAGGAGCGCCGACCGATATCAATACCGGCAATTTCAAAACCAGAGGCACTCCGATGAGCGGTGGGCATTCCACCTATATTCCCAAGACCAGGATCGGACGCTGGTTCGACGCCCGCCTGCCGGTGCCGCGCCTGGTGCATGATCAGTTCATCGTCTACCCGGTTCCGCGCAACCTGAACTACGCCTATTCGTTCGGCGGCATCCTGTCGATGATGCTGGCCGCGCAGATCGTTACCGGCGTCGTGCTGGCCATGCACTACGCGGCCGACACGACACTGGCCTTCAATTCCGTAGACAAGATCATGCGCGACGTGAATTCCGGCTGGCTGTTGCGCTACCTGCACTCCAACGGCGCGTCGTTCTTCTTCATCGCGGTCTACGTCCATGTCTCCCGTGGCCTCTATTACGGCTCCTACAAGGCGCCGCGCGAACTGCTGTGGGTCCTCGGCTGCACCAACCTTCTGTTGATGATGGCTACGGCGTTCATGGGTTACGTGCTGCCCTGGGGACAAATGTCGTTCTGGGGCGCGACCGTCATCACCGGCTTCTTCAGCGCCATTCCGCTGGTCGGCGAATGGATCCAGCAGCTTTTGCTCGGCGGCTTTGCGGTGGACAATCCAACCCTAAACCGCTTCTTTGCGCTGCATTACCTGCTGCCGTTCATGCTGACGGGCGTCGTCATCCTGCACATTTGGGCGCTTCACGTCGCCGGCCAGACCAATCCGGCAGGCATCGACGTGAAGTCAAAAACCGACGTCGTGGACTTCACGCCCCATGCCACAATGAAAGATGTGCTCGGGGCCGTGGTGTTCCTGCTCGCCTTTGCGTACTTCGTGTTCTACGTGCCGAACTATCTCGGGCATCCAGACAACTACACCGCCGCCGACCCGTTGAAGACGCCGGCGCATATCGTGCCCGAGTGGTACTTCCTGCCCTTCTACGCGATCCTGCGCGCCGTCACCTTCAACATCGGGCCGGTCGACTCGAAGCTCGGCGGCGTGCTCGCCATGTTCGGCGCCATCGCCGTGTTGTTCTTCGTGCCCTGGCTCGACACGTCGAAAGTGCGCTCGGCCGTCTACCGGCCTTGGTACAGGCGGTTCTTCTGGCTGTTTGTCGCCAACGCCCTCTTCCTTGGCTGGCTGGGGTCCAAGCCGGCGGAAGGCTGGTATATCCCCGCCATGCAGGTGTCGACCCTCTACTACTTCGCGTTCTTTCTCGTCGTCATGCCGCTGCTGGGCGTGATCGAGACGCCGCGCCGGCTACAGAACTCGATAACCGAAGCGATTCTGGAGAAAGGCAAGGATTAACACCGAAGGATCGCTCGTCAGGCTCCGAGGCGAGGATTTGTGCGAGGATTTTATGGATTCTTATCCGGTCACGAGCTGGTGGAATGCTCCCCATCTCTACATGGTGCTGGTCGGTCTCGCCGGCATAGTCGTTTGGCACGTCATTCCGCGGCGGCTCTCCACCACCAGGCTGATTGTCCAGATCGCATTCTTCCTTACCATGTCGGTCCTGCTGCTTGACGGAGCCGTGCTCCCCTACGAACCGACACGGGGCACCGAGACAACCGCTAGCGCAATCCTCGTCGGTTCGGCCAAGTTGCTGTGGTGGGTTCACCTCGCCTGGGCGCTGATCGGGTTTGTCCGCATCTATCTCGTGTTCGAGCGAAAGCCGCGCGAGGCGCGCCTTCTGCAGGACCTCGTCGTCGGCGCCGTCTATGTTGGGATGCTGCTGTCGATCCTGGCTTTCGTCTTCGGTGCGCCGGTCGGAACGCTGATCGCCACCTCGGGCGTCTTTGCCATCGTACTCGGACTGGCGCTCCAGAATACGCTGAGCGACGTCTTTTCGGGCATCGCGCTCACCCTCGGCCGACCTTATGTGCTTGGGGACTGGATCGTTTTGAGCGACGGCACCGAAGGCCGCGTCGTGGAGACCAACTGGCGATCGACCCACCTGCTCACTTTGGCGCATAACGTGGTGGCGCTGCCGAACAGCTTCCTCGCGAAGCTAGGGCTGACCAATGTCAGCAGCCCTGAGGAGAGCCATGGGCTGTGCGTCACGATAAGATTGGCGCCGACCAAGATGCCGGCGATCGTCGCGGACGTCATGAACGCGGCCTTACAAAGCAGCAACACAATACTGAGGGAGCCGCCGCCAGTGGTCGCCATCAAAGCTCTGGATGCGACGGCGATCGAGGTCGATTTGTTTTTTCGGGTCGCAAATGTTGGCCAGCGTATTCCAGCGACGAACGAAATCTTCGATCTTGTCTACCGTCATTCCAAGTCCGCGGGTTTGCGGCTGGCAATGCCACCCTCCTCTTCGATTCTCATGAATGACTTGCCGAACGAAGAGACGGCAAATCTCCCAGAAGTCACGCCGATCAAGCTTATAAATGCCATACCAGTATTCTCGGCGTTGACGGACAACGAAAAAGAAGCCCTCGCGGCAACGGTTACGGTGCGCACCTATCGCAAGGGCGACATCATAGCACGACAGGGAGAGATGCTGCCCTCCCTCATGATTGTTCGGACGGGCATCATTGTCCGAGAGCGCGGCGAAGATGACGCCCATCCGCAGGAGATCGGCCACCTCGCTCCCGGCGACTTTTTCGGAGAGACCGGTCTGCTCGCGGGCATTGGCGAGACCTCGACCTTGCGCGCGATGAGCCACGTCGTGGTCTACGAGATTGACCAGCAAAGCTTCGCGCCCCTGCTGCTCGACCGGCCCGAAATGGCTGAAGATCTTGCGGCGGTCCTCTCAGCCAGAGTGTCCCTCGGCGGTAGCCGCACCGGACAAGAGCACACGGATTCGAAATTCGCGCTGCTCAAAGCCATGCAGACGATCTTTCACCCAGCACCGTTCCGGCGCGTTTCGAGCGCCGGCAGACCGGGCCTACAAGAAGGGAGGTAGCCATGAGCATCCGACAACCGGCGTCGCAGACATCGATTTGCCGGTGTCCAGTGAACCTGTGAGCGGTTTCAAGGTACGGCGCGTATTGCCCTCCAGGGGCGCGCTGTGAGCCGGCACCCTATTGGCTTGCAGTTAATCCTGCCGGGCCTCCATGGCGGGCAGGCGCAATATCACTGTCGTGCCCGAGCCGACGGCGCTTTCGATATCGACGCGCCCGCCGTGGCGCTCGGCAAAATGCTTCACCATCGGCAGGCCGACGCCGCCCAGGCCCGTGCCCTTGGTAGTGAAAAAGGGATCGAAGGCGCGGAGCACGGTCTCCCGCGTCATTCCGATTCCACTGTCTTCGATACGGAGCTCGACGACGGTGCCAGGATCCTGAACGACCACGGCGGCGTTTATCGAGATAAACCCGCCGTACGGCATCGCGTCGCGCGCGTTGAATACGAGATTCAAGACCGCGTTCTGCAAACCCAGCGGATCGCATTTTGCAGCGGGTAGATCGCGTCCAAGGCGAACTTCGAGACGAACGTTCGGCTCCCATGCGCTTCGGACAAGGTTTTCGACCTCGGCCAAGCAGGCGCCCACGCTTGCATGTTCCGGCGCTCGATGACTTGCCGCGGCCCGGCCGACCGTCTCCCTGACAAGCGCGGCGGCTTGCTGCAGGGCGGTCCTGGCGCTGGCGATTACGGGGTCGAGAGCTGGAGCCGTCGAGACGCTCGGGTCGCGGGCGACCTGATTCAGTGCAGATGAAGCGACCTGAATTAGATTGCCCAGATCATGAACAATGCCGGCCGTCGACTGCTCTGCCGGCGGGTCGGACAGGGGAACATCAGTAGTTCGGTTAAAGACATGATTGTCGGCCGTGCCTGATCTTGTTTCCGCGCCTGACATTTTAATGCCCTCGTTTGTTCGGTCGACCCTGGCAATCCGGTCGTGTGAGGACACTATATTGAGGAGCATTTCCGGGTCGATTGGATGGAGGACGAGGGCGAGCCATACGGCGGTATACGTCTCGCTGCAGTTTTCGCCGGATTGATCGTCATGGCGGCGCGGCCTTGCCCCGGCGATGCATTCGATCGATGCCGGGAACTCCCCGTGCGCCGACCACCGGCTACAGCTGCCACTCCCCCGGGTGCATCATCCTAGACTTTCGGATCGCCTGACCGAGCCGTCCGTCGAATATTTTCGCGCGCCAAGTGGGCGCATTCTTCTCGGTATCGGACGACCCGCCGCACAGGAGAAGACACGTGCACAAGATCATCAGAGCTCTGGCCCTTGTTTACGCATGTTGCGTGTCAGACAGCGCGACGACGCAGGCCGCGGACCATCAGGCAAAACCGACGATCGTGCTGGTGCACGGGGCCTTTGCTGAATCGTCGAGCTGGAACGGTGTCATCGCCGAGCTCAACCGGGAGGGTTTTCGGACCATCGCTGCGGCCAACCCACTTCGCGGCGTTGCAAGCGATGCGGCCGCCGTATCGGCCGTCATCGGATCCATCGGCGGACCGGTCGTCCTGGTCGGCCATTCTTACGGCGGGCCAGTCATCACCGAGGCAGCTAACGGGAAGAACAATGTGAAAGCGCTGGTCTATGTGGCCGGATTCGCCCCGGACAAAGGCGAGTCCAGTCTCACGCTTTCGGGGAAGTTCCCAGGCAGCACGCTTGGCGAGGCGCTCCTGCCGGTGGCGCGGCCGGATGGAGGACAGGACCTCTACATCCAGCCGGAAAAGTTTCACCTGCAGTTCGCGGCCGATGTGCCGGCAGCGCAGGCCAGCCTGATGGCGGCGACACAACGCCCGGTGGCTGACGCCGCCTTGGCAGAACCCTCCGGCGCGCCTTCTTGGAAGACAATTCCATCCTACGCGATCTACGGCTCGGCGGATCGGAATATCCCGCCGGCGGTCATGAAGTTCATGGCCGAGCGCGCGCATTCGGTGAAGACCATCGTCGTCGAGGGCGGGTCGCACGCGCTGATGGTCTCGCGTCCAGAAGCGATCGCCTTGCTCATAGAGGAAGCCGCATCGGCGCAGTGACGAAACCGGCCGCCTCGCGCCGGCTGCATTCAACAAGTGCAAGCCCCCAGGAGACATCGACATGAAAATCGTGGTCATTGGCGGCACTCGGTACATCCGGTTAGCGACCGTCGAAAGGTTGCGTCAACAGGGGCACGACGTCGTGGCGGCGTCGCCGCAACGTCGTGCCCTCACAACAGCGGCACCTCATGATCCCGGCCACGCTGGCAGACCTCTTCGGGAATTCCTCGAGAACACCGCCTCCGTCCTGCGCCACCTATGGCACGGCCGACAGCTTTGGCTTCGGCTACTACGGCAGCGCCTCGGAGGTCCTGGGTTGGGGCCAAGCGAGGGACGGCTGCGAAGACAATGTCGCTTGAGCCAAGCCCTTGCGCTGGCGGTCGAGCGAGTCGCGGACGCGCGTCGCTCTCATCGAGGAATTCAGGGCCGGCACGGTTAGAGCCGCCGGCGTTGTTCCAAGTAGATCTTTTCGAAGTCAGAACAGGAGAATGAAATGAAAATCGTAATCATCGGTGGCACCGGACTTATCGGCTCCAAGACCGTCGCAAGGCTGAGCGTGAAGGGCCACGACGTGTTGGCGGCGTCGCCAAGTGGCGGCGTCAACACCTTCACCGGTGAAGGATTGGATAAGGCTCTTGCCGGGGCGGATGTTGTCATCGACCTCGCCAATTCGCCGTCGTTCGAGGACAAGGCCGTTCTCGAGTTCTTCGAAACAGCCGGAAAGAACCTGCTGGCGGCGGAGAAGGCCGCCGGCGTGAAGCATCACATTGCGCTCTCGGTAGTCGGGGCGGAGCGCCTGCCCCGGAGCGGCTACCTGCGCGCCAAGATGGCTCAGGAGAAGCTGATCAGGGAGTCGGGAATTCCCTACACGATCGTTCACTCGACCCAGTTCTTCGAGTTCCTTGGCGGCATTGTGCAGTCGGCAACCGTCGGCGACACGGTCTCGGTATCGTCGGCCTACTTCCAACCCATCGCCGCCGACGATGTTGCAGAGGTGATGGCTGACGTGGCGCTCTCCCAGCCGATTAACGGCGTGATGGAGATCGGCGGCCCCGAGCCCTTCCGCATGAACGAACTGGTCGCGCGTTTTCTGCAGCTCGCCAACGATCCCAGGAAGGTGATCGGTGATCCTCATGCGCTCTATTTCGGGACCGAGCTAGACGACCGATCGCTTGTCCCGGGCGCGGGCGCCCGCATCGGTTCGACGCCGTTCGAAGACTGGTTCGACCACGCCCCGTCTCGGCGAAGCGGTGTTGCGGCGTAACGGCGGCATCTGAAGACAACCCGCTAGGGAAACGACGATGGACCACAAGCTGCCCATTGCGCCTCAGGCAAGTCGCCGAGCCCTCCTCCTCGGCGCAGCGGCCGCCGGCATTACAACCGGCCCGCCCAAATATGCGCTCGGGCAGGGGACAGCCGGCCAGGAATCGAACTCATCCATCTCTCAAGAAGGATCGAAAGATATGAGCACTATCACCACCAAGGATGGCACCGAGATCTACTACAAGGACTGGGGTCCGAAGGATGCTCAACCGATCGTCTTCCACCACGGCTGGCCGCTCAGCGCCGACGACTGGGACACGCAGATGCTTTTCTTCGTCGGGCATGGATATCGCGCCATAGCCCATGACCGGCGCGGGCACGGCCGTTCCGCGCAGGTGAGCGACGGCCACGACATGGATCACTATGCCGCCGACGCGGCGGCGGTGGTCGAGCATCTCGGCCTGAGGGACGCAATCCATATCGGTCACTCCACCGGTGGCGGCGAAGCGACTCACTACGTCGCGCGGCATGGTCAGCCTCAGGGCCGCGTAGCGAAGCTCGTGATCATTGGCGCCGTGCCGCCAATCATGGTGAAGACGCCAGCCAACCCGGGCGGCCTTCCGATCGAAGTGTTCGACGGGCTGCGCAAGTCGCTCGCCGACAACCGCGCGCAGTTCTACATCGATTTCCCATCGGGCCCCTTCTACAGCTTCAATCGGCCGGGCGCGAAAGCGATCCCGGGCATCATCCAGAACTGGTGGCGGCAGGGCATGATGGGGAGCGCCAAGGCGCACTACGACGGCATCAAGGCGTTTTCGGAAACCGATTTCACCGACGACCTCAAGATCATCGACGTGCCGACACTCGTCATGCACGGCACGGACGATCAGATCGTGCCCATTGCCGATTCCGCGCCGTTATCCGCAAAGCTTCTGAAGAACGGCACGCTCAAGATCTATGAGGGCTTTCCGCACGGGATGTGTACCACGCATGCCGATGTGGTGAACGCCGACTTGCTCACCTTCATCAGGTCCTAGGCTCGCGCCGTGTCCTGAGGCGAGAGCCCGATCGCCGGCCGTCCTCCCCTCCGGCCGGCGATCACCCCAATCTCAACCGCAAACTGGAGCCAGACAAATGATCCGGAGTATTCTCTACAGCACCGCCGCTCTCGCGGCGTTCATCGCCACCGCCGCGCTGGCCGACAATACGGCTGGCGCTTTCAAAAACGTGAAGCTCGTTTATGATCAGCCGCTTCCGAACGTGCCCGGCAAGAGCATGAGAGGTGTGCTTGTCGACTATGAGCCAGGCGGCAACTCGCCCGCGCATCTCCATCCCAAGTCTGCCTTCATCTACGCCACGGTTCTCGAAGGGGCGATCAAGAGTCAGGTCAATGATGGCCCGGTGGTCACCTATCGCGCCGGCGAGAGCTGGTCCGAATATCCCGGCGATCGTCACCGCGTCAGCCAGAATGCCAGCGCGACTGACCCCGCCCGGCTGCTGGCCGTCTTCATCGTCGACACCGGCGAGACCGAACTTGTGCTCCCCTACGAAGAATAAGGTCGGAATCTATCGCCCTGTTTGAACAGGAAAGCGCCGCGCCGCCGGAGCCTTTGAAGCGCTTGGCGGCACGGCACGCAACCAAGGACGGCACAATGCTCATCGGCAAACTGCATGCCTTCACGTCGTCGCGCTTGGCCGTGATCGACCTGGATGCAACGGTGCAAGCGGCGGCCCTTTCCCTGGCCAGGCCTGGCATCGGCCTCGTTGTGGTATGCAATGCAGGCGGAGGCGCGGAGGGTGTGCTCAGCAAATCCGATCTCGTGCGCCATCTCGCCGGCCCGGGGTCCAAGACACCGCCAGTGTCCGACCTGATGAACAGATCCATTGTCTCCTGCAGTCCGCAGGACGATGTCCACGACGTATGGCAGACCATGGCGGCGCGAAGCTTGCAGAACATTCCGGTCATCGACGTCGGCGCCAGGCCTCTCGGCATACTGGACATACGCGACGCGATGAAAGTGTTGTTTGAGCAGGAAGAAATTCAGGAGCGGATGCTCTTCAATTATGTCACCGGCGTCGGCTACCGCTAGCCGCTTTGCCTGCAGCGATACCGCTGCTCCTCCAGGAATATCCTCCCCAGAAGGACAATGAACATGAAACTATACTACAGCCCGCTTGCTTGCAGTCTTGCCGATCACATCGCCCTACTCGAGGCTGGCGTGCCATTCGAGCGGGAGAGCGTCAACCTGAAGACCAAGCGGACGGCATCGGGGGCCGATTTCAACGCTGTAACGCGAAAGGGCTACGTTCCGGCGCTGGTGCTGGACAGCGGAGAAATCCTCACAGAGAACATCGCCGTCCTCGATTGGCTCGCCACGGAGTATCCAAAGCTCGGTATTCCAGGAAACCTTGGCCGCACGCGCGTGCTAGAAGCGCTGGTTTTCATCTCGACCGAGGTGCACCGCAGCTTCAAGCCGATGTGGCAAGCAAGCAGCGAAACCCAAAAGGCACAGGCAAGAGCGACGATCTCCAAGCTGCTGGACATACTCTCGGAGAGTCTTGCGGGCAACTACCTGTTTGGCGCAACGCCCAGCGTGGCCGACTTTTACCTTTTCGTGATGCTGCTATGGGCCGAGCGCTTCGACGTCTCCGCTCCCGCGCAGTTGGTCGCTCTGCGTCAGCGCATGGCGAGCCGTCCGGCAGTGCAAGCCGCCATGCGGCAAGAGGGCCTGATCTCATTGATAGACAGTGAAGCGAAAGACAGTGAAGCGAATGCTCACACGCGTGAAGAGTGCGATCATGTCACTGGATAACAAGGTTGTCATCATCACCGGAGGAAGCTCCGGCATCGGCCGCGCCGCTGCCCTGAGTTTTGCCAGGCAAGGTGCAAAGGTCCTCATCACGGGACGCCGCCCAGCAATGGTGGAGGAAGCGGCCGCTGAGCACCCGAATATAACGAGCCTCGTCGCCGACGCTGCGAAGCCCGAGGATGCCCCTCGCACCATTGCGAAGGCAATCGACACATGGGGACGTCTGGACATCCTCGTAAACAATGCCGGCGCTGGGGCTCTCTTGCCTCTGGGCGATGCTGCCGCTGAGCGGATCACGGACATCTTCGCGGTGAACGTCGTTGGCCCAAGCCTGCTCGCGTCGGCAGCCCTTCCGCATCTGACGGCGGCGAAGGGAGCGATCATAAACATATCGAGCACGTTCGGTCACAAGCCCGCGGCGGGTCTGTCCCATTACGCCGCCAGCAAGGCAGCGCTCGAACACCTGACGCGCTGCTGGGCGCTCGAACTCGCGCCACAGGGAGTGCGGGTCAACGCCATCGCTGCCGGTCCAACCGAATCGGGAGCACTGACGGGTATGATGGGGCTTTCTCCGGAACATGCAGCGGTTATCGAGGAAGCGGAGCGAGAGCAGATACCGCTCAAACGACGTGGCAGTCCGGACGACGTAGCCAGGTGGATCGTGCATCTCACCGATTCGGCGTCCGAGTGGGTGACCGGGCAGGTAATCGCCGTGGATGGGGGCCTTGGCCTCACATGACGCACGTGCCGACGAACAGCCGGTCGAAAATCGCCGAGGAGACTATAGACATGAACCGAGTCAGCGGTCGAATCCTTGGAGGGGTTTTGGTTCCCGATACGCCGCTTGTGCAACGGGCTCTCGACTATGCTCGGCGCGAATGCGAATCCTATCTGTTCAATCATGTCATCCGTTCTTGGCTATTCGCGGCGCGGATTGGACAGCTTCGGAACATCGATCACGACGCGGAAGTCGTCGCCCTGGCGACGCTGCTGCATGACATCACGCTCAACGAGCGCTTTAACGGCCCGCGTCGCTTCGAAGTCGAAGGCGCCGATCTAGCCCGGATCTTCGCACAGCAAGGTGGTGTCGACGAGCGCCGAGCCCAGCTGATCTGGGACAGCGTCGCCCTAAACTCGACACCGTCGATAGGCCTCTACAAGGAGGCGGAGGTGGCGCTCTGTACTGCCGGCATCTGCCTGGATGTGATCGGCCTGCAATACGAGCTTGTCCCTGCAGCGGAGATCGCAAGGATCATCGAGGAATTCCCGCGGCTCAAGATGAAGCGTCGCATGACCCGGTGCTTCTGTCACATCGCCGAGGCCAGGCCGGAAACGACCTACGACAATTTCGTCCGGGATTTCGGTGAACGCTATGTATCTGGGTACCGAGCTCCTTCTTCCGTCGATCTCATGTCGAACGCGCCCTTTGAAGGTTGAATACGGCTGGAGTCGGATTGTCCGGATTCGTCGTACCCGGCGAATTCGGCTGTCTACCTTCGCCCATGGCCGGCGACTCGTGCCCTTCCGGTGAGCCGTTGCCGGAACTGTTTCATGCCGCAGTCCTGGTCCCGCCGACCTCGCGCATCGGCGCCGGCAGCGTCTCCCATGCCCGGATCAACTCACCGATGGAAGCGGCCTCCATCTTGCGCATGACGTTGCCGCGGTGCAGTTTTACCGTCACCTCGCTGATGCCAAGGTCGAAGGCGATCTGCTTGTTGAGGCGCCCGCGCGCCACCTGATGCAAAACCTCGCGCTCGCGTGGCGTCAGCGTCTCAAAGCGTTCGACATTGCGCTTGACGACCGCAGCTTCCGCCCGCCGCGCGGCATCCATCGCGATGCCCGCAATAACAGCGTCAAGCAGCGTTTGGTCCCGCACCGGCTTGGTGAGAAAATCCACAGCCCCGGCCTTCATCGCCTGGACGGTCATCGGAATGTCGCCATGCCCGGTCAGGAAAATGACTGGCTTGGGGTTGCCGCTTTGGGCCAGATGCCGCTGCAGATCGAGACCGCTCGCTCCCGGCATTCGCACATCGAGGATCAGACAACCGGCGCTATCCAGTACGTCGGCATCGAGCAATTCGCGCGTCGAGCTGAAACAGACATGCTGGAACCCGGCGGAAAGTATCAATTCGGACAGCGCCTCCTGAACAGACGCATCGTCATCCACAATGATAACGAGGGGCTGTTCCGCTTCGCGATTACGCTGCGATGACAACGGCGCCGATCTCCGTAAGTGCGGCAGCTGCTCAACCCTCATGTTCATCTCCATGTTTCGATTTGCCCAATACATTGCCGATGGCTGCCAGCATGACCTTCGCATCGAAGGGCTTACGGAAGCACCCGCTGACGCCCTGGGCTCTATCCGCGTCGGCAATCTCGTGGCGGCCGGTGATCAGGAACACCGGCAGGTCCGGACGCACCTTCTTCACCAGATCACAAAGTTCGAAGCCGTCCATGCCGGGCATCCCGATGTCGGTTATGAGCACGTCAAGGCCGGACAGCCCGCTGATGAGCAATGATTGCGCTGACGAGAAGCTGCGGGCCGCATAGCCGGCGGACTCCAGCAGATCCTCCAGCGACTCGAGTAGCCTTGGATCGTCATCGACAACGGCCACGATAGGTCTTCCCTTGGTCACGCCCGGTTCCCTCCCGCTCGGCGCGAGTGGGTGATCGGTATCTCCAGTCGCTGCGCGATACGCACGAGATCGGCGAGCGATGACGCCGCCATTTTCTGCATCACGTTCCTTCTATGGATCTGCAGCGTGACCTCGCTGATTCCGAGTTCAGCGGCTGCCTGTTTGTTGAGAAGGCCGCTCACCACGAGCGGCAGCACCTCGCGTTCGCGCGGCGTCAGGTCGAGATAGCGTTGCTCCAGGGCCACCAGTTCAGCACGCGCGAACCTCCTTTCCCGATCCTCGGCGAGCGCCGCCTGGATTGCAGCCATGAGATCCGCATCACTGAAAGGCTTGGTGAGAAAGTCCACGGCGCCATGCTTGATCGCCTGGACGGAGGACGGGATGTCGCCGTGCCCTGTTATGAAAACGATCGGCGGATGATCTCCCTTTGATATCTGCCTTTGCAGATCGAGGCCGTTGATGTCGGGCAGCTCGACGTCGAGGATGAGGCATGCCGGGATGTCCGGCTTGTTTGCACCGATGTATTCGCTGGCCGATCCGAACGCAGCGGCGCGGATACCGTGCGAATCCAGCAGCTCGCTCAACGCCTCCCGCAGGCGCGCATCATCGTCCACGATGAAGACGATATGGTCATCTGTGGTCATGGCGCCGCTTTCACTTCAATCGGCAAGGTGAAGACGAACGTCGCCCCCTGTGGTTCGTTCTTCTCCGCCCACAGGCGTCCGCCGTGCGATTCGACGATCGAACGGCAGATCGCGAGCCCCATGCCCATTCCGTTCCCCTTCGTCGTGAAGAACGGTTCGAATATCTTGTCGGGAAACTCGATTCCCCGGCCACGATCGCTGATCTCCGTCTGAACCAGATCGCCTATGCGGCGCACACGGACCTCAAGAACCCGGTCGCCCGCAACGGCGTCCATGGCATCCATGCCGTTGCGAATGAGGTTCACCAGAACCTGCTGGATGTGTACGCGGTCCAGCGCGACGAGCGGCAGGTCGCTTTCGACGTCGATATCCATGCGGACGCGCCGCCGCGCCGCTTCCTCGGCCATGAGGTTGCGCGCCTCGGCGATAACGCCACTGAGCGCTGTAGAACTCCTTGCCTCGCCGGATTGTTTGAACAGAGCGCGGATGCGACTCACGACGTCGGCGGCCGCATTTGCGTCACGAATAATGCGCTCCACCGTCTTCTGCGCACGCTCGAGATTTGGCGGCTCAGCCATAAGCCATCGCTGGCAGGCATGCGAGTTCGCCACCACGGCCGCCAGCGGCTGGTTCACTTCGTGCGCGATGGAAGCAGAGAGCTCAGCAAGGCTCGCGGCCTGACTCGCTCGTGCAAGGCGCTCTTGCGCCAGCCGCAGCTCTTCCTCCGCCCGAACCTCATTTTCAACATCGAGGCAGATGACATTCCACTGCACGATAGTCCCTTCGGTATCGCGCATCGGCGCGGCGCGTGTCTCGACCCAGCGATACTCGCCGTCGAACCGCCGCAGGCGGTGCCTGCGCGCATAGGGCTCGCCGGTGGACAATGAATGAGCATATCCTCCCTTGACGCCCGCCAAGTCGTCGGGATGCACACCGGCGTCAAGCGTGCCGGCCAGCCGGGACTTTCCGGTGCCGTCCAATAGCTCAAGCTCATACCCCAGGAACTCGCGGAGCTGTTGGCTACGATAGACCGGCTCGCCATCCGGCGCCGCGCAATCGATCATTGCCGGCAGCGTTTCAACGAGTTGCCAGAGGAAGCGCTCCCGCTCTTGCAGCGCTTCCTGAGAAGTCACGAAATCATGGATATCGACGTTGGCGCCGAACCACCGGATGATGCGGCCGCTCTCGTCACGGAGTGGTTCAGCACGCCCCTCCGTCCAGCGGTATGAACCATCCCACCGGCGGTTGCGAAACTTCAGCTCGAACGGTTCGCCCGTGCTGAAGGAATGGGTCAAGGCCTGCAGCAAAGAGGCCCTGTCTTCCGGATGGACGATGGTCCGGATCGCACTGGGCAGACCTCCGTCGGCATCAAAATCATCCAGCTTCAGGCCGATATAGTCCATCATCGTTTTGTTGATATATGCAGGGTCCCCGCCAGGCGTGACGCACCAGATCTGCACGGGCACGGTGTCGATGAGCTGTTGAAGCTGACGTTCCCGGTCGCGCAGCGCTTCCTGCGCGCGCATCTCATCGTCGATGTCAATGGAAATGGCATACCATTGCATGATCGCGCCGCTTTGGTCCCGCACCGGTTCCCCGCGGCCGTCCACCCAGCGATACGCGCCATCCGCATGACGCATGCGGTACTTCATGGAGTAAGGCTCCCCGGTGGCGAAGGAGTGGCGGACGGTCTCCAGCAGACGTGCGGCATCTTCCGGATGGACGAGGGTCGTTATGGCTGCCGCCTGTCGGCTCATGTCCGGCTTGTCCAGTTGGGCCAGGTCGTTCAAGCCGAAGAAGTCGAGCAAGCGCTTGTTGAAGAAGGTCGGCTCGCCTTTCGGCGTCAGACGCCTGATATGGACGGGAACCATATTCACGAGCTGCGAGAGCTCACGCTCCCTGTCGCGCAAGGCTTCCTGCGCACGCACCTCTTCGTCGACGTCGAGCGAAACGCCGTACCATTCCGCGACCTCACCGTCTTCGTTACGCCGAGGCTCTACCCTGCACTCCGCCCAGCGGTACGCGCCGTGCTGTTCGCGCCAACGAAATCGCATCGTGGACATGCCACCGGTTTCGAAGCAATTCCGTAGGGTGTTCTGTACCTCGGGAGCATCTTCGGGATGGATCAGCTCCTGCAGCAGTTGCTCGATGCGCGGCTCCCCGAGAGCTTCGAAATCCGCGATCACGGAGCGGAAATGGTCCTGGTAGCGCTTGTTGAAGTAGACCGGCCCGCCCGTGGGCTTTGCGCTCCAGATCCGGACAGGTACGGCATCGATCGTCTCCTGAAGCTGCCGCTCGCTCCGCCGCAGCGCCTCTTCGGCATGCATCTGGTCGTCTATGTCGTGACAGAGCCCGTACCACTGGACGATGCGCCCGTCCTGGTCCCTCATCGGCTCGGCGCGGCTCGACATCCAGCGGTAGACCCCGTCTTGACGGCGCAAGCGATACCGCATCGCAAGGACCTCGCCGGTGGCGAGACAATGGCGAAGCGTGTCCGAGAGCGCTGCTCTGTCATCCGGATGGACGCCGGCCTCTATCATCGCCGTCATGCGGCTCATGCCCGGCTTGATCGTATCCGCCACGTCCAGGCCGAGAAAATCGACCATGCGCTTGTTGAAGAAAATCGGCTCGCCGTCGGGCGCGAGACGCCAGACGTGGCTTGGAACCATATCGACAAGCTGCGAAAGCTCCCGCTCCCGGTCGCGCGACGTGACCAGCGCCAGCTGACGCTGCCGAGATATGGCCGCCACGATGAGCGCCGAAAATGCCGAGATTGCCAGGAAAAGCTGCAGCATGACCTGCCTTTCCCTCTGGAACTCGGGAGCGCCGACAAACTGGCTGTCTCCAGATATCGTCAGTGCCATCGTGATCAGGGCGAGGAGCGTCAAAGCGACGGCGGCGCCTCTGAACTCGAAGCGCGCCGCCGCCCAAAGAAGGGGCGGCATGATGATGTAGGGGGTGGGCAGGTAGACGTCGCTCAAGGAAAGCGCGGCAACTCCCAGGAAGATCAGACCCAGGACGCCGGCTTCCACCCGCTGTGCGGGAGGGAGTTGGGTCTTGCTGCGCCAATACTGGATCACGACCAGCGCCGGTGGCGCTACGAGCAGGATTCCGGTGGCGTCGCCAATCCAAAACAGCGGCCATACCGCCGTGAAAGTTTGCGATGCTATGCCAAACCACGCAAGCGTCGCGCTTCCAACCGTCGCGCTGACGAGCGGCGCCACTCCAGCGCCTAGCAAGACGAATGCGAGAACTTCCTGCAAAGTTTCAAGCCGAACCGGACGCCCGCATGCCCGATTCACAAGCGTTGCGCCGACAGCCGCGCCAAGGGCGTTGCCGACATAGATCAGAAAGCCCGCAGGCAGCGGACTGTGGAACCACACGAACTGCGCGAACATCTCCGCCAGGCAACCCGCCAGTATCCACCACGGCCAACTGTAAGGCGAGGTGAGGATGAGCGTCGCGATGAAAACGCCGCCCGGAGGCCAAATGGAAACCGTTATTCCGGGGACGATTGCCAGCGCCTGGGCGAACCCGCAGCCCAAGACATATGCCGCAAAAAATAGCCCCAGATGAAGGAATTGCGGGCGCGACCAGACGGACATCATCGGTTTCTCCTGCCGGGCAAAGAAGGGCTGGGGATTGTCAACGCTGCGTGTAGCACGTCTCCGCGATATCTGGGCTGGCGAACTCATGATCTCGGCTGGCGAACTCATGGCACACCCTAATTCGGCGCCCCCCCGACTGCACCTCATGGAAATCCATGAGGCGTGGCCGAAGCGTACCTGACCTAGGCCTCAGGATGATACTGGCTAGACCAGCCGAGTGGCGACATGGCTCTCGCATGATGGCTCGGCGCGGCGTGTCCCGGCATGAGCCCCTGCCATGTTATGGCTGCCAATCGGTCACACCGCACTGCGGGCATCCACGACATGGCTGGCGAGAATCTTTCCAGGGGCGTTTGTCACGCTGGCAACTTCGCATCTTCCATCTGCCTCTGACTCCCTTCGACAAGGGCGTTCGAGGCCAAGGTAGAAGACGGCAAGCTCGGGGTCATGTCGGGCGTCGGCGCGATCGGCATCGGAATCGCCCTCAGCGCCAGGGACGACTGTTCCGTGCGCTTTCTCATGTATCGAGCGAGGCCGATCTTGATCGTGACCAGCACGGGCGCGGCAACCACGAACAGCAGCGCGACTGCGTTGAACGCGGTGTCGAAGGCGATCACTGTGGACTGACCGGCGACCGCTCTGCCCAGCAGGCTCGTCGCTGCCCGGCCAGTTGCCACGGGATCCATTCCTTTTGCCGCGAGCATGGCTGTCGTCGTTGCCAGACGCTCGCTGACCGCGGGAATGCCCGCGGTGACGTTGGCGCCGAGCACCGCGACATTGGCGGCGACGTTATTCTCGATCAATGTCTGCAGCCAGGCGACACCCATGAGGCCACCGAGCTGGCGACCCGTATTGAAGAGGCCTACGCCGGATGCGAGGTTTTGGTGGTTGAGCTTGCCGAAAGCGATGAGAGTGATCGACAGGAACAGGAAGCCGAGGCCGAGGCCACGCAACAGAATGGCTGGCATCATGTCGTCCGCGCCGCTTTCGATGGTCGAACCGGACAGCATCCACATCGCAACCATGATCATAAGGATTCCAAAGGGCACCGTGGCGATTGGAGGAATGCGGCGGACCTGCATGAGGAAAGCAGCGATGAGGAGCGCGCCGATGAAAAGTGCGCCGCTCGGCAACAGGAGCAGGCCGGCGTCGGTTGGCGTGAACGCAAGGACGGACACGGCGAACGAAGGGATCAGGAACGCGCTCCCGAACAAGGCGGCGCCGGCGACGAAACTGACGATGAAGGCGAAGGAAAAATCGTCCGACCGGAACGGGGTGAAGTCCAGCAGGCCCTGACCTTTGACGATCATTTGTTGGCCGAGAAATGCCAGCAGAGTGGCCGTGCCGACCACCGTTAGGCAGGCGATGTGTCGTTCTTCGAACCAGTCCCATCGGCTGCCTTGGCCGAGCACGTATGTGAAGCAGAACAGTGCGGTCGAGAGGAGCGAGAAGCCAAGCCAGTCGAACGGGCGGGGTCCGGCTTTGACGGGCACCGGGCAGTCCGCGATCAGCAAGAATCCGGCGGCCGCGAGCGCCACCGGGACGACGCTGAAGAAGATCCACATCCATGACTGGCTGTCGAGCAACCAGCCCTCAAAGGCTGGGGCGATCGTCGCCGGGGCAACGACCGAACCGATTGCGAACAGGGCCTGAAGGATCGGCTGGTGGCGTCGCGGATAAGCGAGAAAAATGATCGTCTGCCCCGCGACGAGCAGGACGCCTCCGGAGAAGCCTTGCATTACGCGGAGCACAACCAGCAGATCCAGTTGCGTTGTGATGGCGGCAAGGGCGCAGGCTGCGCCCATGGCTATGGTCGAGCTGACGATCAGACAGCGTGGACTGACGCGGTTCATCAGCCAGGCGGCGACCATGAACCCGATCAGCTTCGGAGCGGTATATCCCACATCGAGCCAGGCGAACTCATCGGGCGTTGCATAGGTGTCGCCGATGATATCGCCACGCCCGAGCGACAGGACTGTGCTGGCGATCGCCTCTGTCAGAGTGGCGAGTATTATGCCCGCGACGAGAAGGGCTCCTGTTGCTGGTCGGTTGCGGTCCGGGATGGCGATGACCACTGCGGTCATGAGTCTCTACCGCGATCAATCTCGACACGCGCGGACAGGCCGGGCACGAGGCGACCGGGCAGCGGATTGCCGATAAATCGGATCTTGACCGGAACGCGCTGAACGACGCGAACGAAGTTTCCTGTCGCATTGTCTGCGGGGAGCAAACTGAAGGCAGACCCACTGCCGGGCGCAAAGCTGTCCACCATCCCTTCAAACGCCTCGTTTGGGTAGCCATCGATGGTGACGCGGACGTGTTGACCGGGCTGGATATGTTTAATCTGGGTTTCCTTGAAGTTCGCCACGACCCACAGATCATTGACCGGAACAATATCGAGCAGAGAGGCACCCGGCGCCACAAGCCGGCCGATGCGAACCTGGCGGTTGCCGACGACGCCGTCTACCGGCGCGCGAACCACGGCGTTGTCGAGGTCGATTTGAGCGAGTTCCTCCGCGGCCCGGGCCTGCGCTACCGCGGCAACGGCGGCTTCGCGCTGGGCGTCGAGCACGGCGATGCGCTGCCGCTGTGCCTCCAGTGCCGCCGATGCCGCCGCCACGGCCGCTTCGGCCCTCGACCGCGCGGCATCGCTTTCGTCGACCTCGGCCTGGCTTACGGCGTGGGTACGAATAAGTTCGCGGCGGCGGCCTGACGCCTTGGTCGCGAGGTTCAGCTCGGCCTCGGCCGAACGCGTCTGGGCTTCGGCCTGCCTGATGAGGGCATGCTGAAACTGGACTTCGGCGTCGACATTGCCAAGGCGCGCCTGAGCGGCTTCGACATTGGCCACAGCCTGCGCGAGCCGCGCGCGGTAGTCGCGGTCGTCGATGCGGAACAGGACGTCACCCGCCCGGACGGCCTGGTTGTCCCGAACCTCTACTGCGGTGACGTAGCCCGCGATCTTCGGCGCAAGCCCGGTCACATCCCCGCGGACGTACGCGTTGTCGGTCGACGTGTCATCCGAACGGGCCCAAGCCCATCCTGCGCCAAGGGCGACCACGGCTGAGAGGCACAGCAGCAGGCCGATCGTCTTTTTCCTGCTATGCGGCATGAGGGCCTCCGGTAATAGGCGTTACCATTGACGTTTATGGTAATGGTTGTTACCAGTCAAGGGATGGACTGGAGTGGATGAATGGCTGCTGCAAGGACCACACGGCGCAACGGCCGCCGGGACGCTCTTCTTCAAGCGGCTGCCGAGGTCTTTTTCGAACAAGGCTACGCCGCGACGAGCATCGACGCGATCATCGAACGCGCCGGCGGATCGAAACGCAACATTTACAATGAGTTCGGCAACAAGGAGGGTCTGTTCTCCGCTATCGTGAGGGAAAGCGCAGACAAGCTGCTGTCGCCCTTGGTGATCGAGGAAATAGAAGGCCACGATCTGCGGGCGACACTGACGGCGTTCGGCCGGCATTCCATGGACGCCTATATGTCTCCCACCTTGATCGGAATCTACCGAATTGCCGTTACCGAGGCCAACCGCTTCCCCGATCTCGTGAAGTCGTTCTACGAACAGGGGCCAGGACGGACCGCGGTCCGGCTCGCCGAGGTCCTCGAAGCCGCCAGGGAACGGGGGGAAATCCAGGCGGACGATTGCTTGCGTCTGGCCGGGCACTTTGTAGGCATGACCCGCGACAACCTGCATCTGCAGGTCGTTCTCGGGCTCCGGCCCCCGCCGTCGGACGAAGAAGCGCGGGAGGCGGTTGCTTCTGCTGTGGAAATCTTCCTGAACGGCGTTCGACGCAGCCGGAAGTAGAAGGGCAATCGTTGCCGTCAGCATCGGGCCGTTTGGCGAAAAGTCGCGCGGCGTGCCCCGTTCGAGCAGGCCTCGACGCCGATATGCCTCACGGGCCTCATGAATGATCCGCCTCACATCGTCGGCGCAGACGTTGTCGCGCCGCATCAGATGCTGGACGATAGGATCGTCCAGCATCTCTTCGAGTGTTGGTTCGGAATTCACGGGGTCCATGATCTGTTCTCTTGCCGGTTCGGGCTTGCGGCGCGAGTTTTCACGCGCAACTCGCCGAAGCATCCCAGGGGACGGTCGCGGAAACAGTTCGGCGCGCCCGTCCCCTGGTGCCTGGCCTTCCATGAAATTATCTGGCGTCGGACCTGGAAAGGATCTGCGCCTTGCGGCCGCTCGAAAGCTGGATGATGGCGATCGTCGCGACGCAAAGCCCAACCAAGGCGTGCGTCCACGTCGCCGCCTGCGCCGATCCGAAGCCGAGCAGGAACGGAGCGGCTACGCCCCAGCACCCCAAGCCGAGATTGGACCACTCCGTCCACGCTCCGTAGCGGTAGAGTGCCACGGCGGAGCAGCAGGCAATCAGCGCGCCGACGATCCCCGCGTTCCAAGCCGCGGCGGGCATCTCGGTGAACGCGAAGCCAGCGCAGGCCAGACCTGCGCCCAGAACGAGGTTGGTCCACTCCAACCCCTTGCTCGGTACTTCATTTGTCATCTTCGTCTCCTTCTCCAGTCCGGCTCCGCACCACGCCATCGATGTCGGGGCGGCCGATACGAGGAGAATGACGCGGTCCCGCGCAGCAGCCTATTCTACGCAGGCATCTGTCGGGCGATGCTAAGGTCTAGTGCAGCTGAGCGCGGTGCTGGCGGAGAATATCGAAGCGCTTGGGGTCACAGCGTTGCTGGGCGTAGGAAATCCGCCTTCTTACCGTCGGACATGCTCCTGCCGAGCAGAGCCTGACGTTGACGATGCCGATCACAGGCGCCTGTCGGCGAATACAGGGCTGTCTTTCCAAAGGGTGCCAGCCGCCAACCCGGCGTGTCCGAGGTCATAGACAGCTTGCATATAGCTGGCGTTGTAAGGATCGAGCATCGAATAGGGGACTTGGGCGTCAATGGTCGCAAGGTGGAAACGTGCCCCGGTCAGTTTGGCATAGTTGTAGAGGATAGCCAGTTCGCTCTGTGTCTGTGACTTGAGCAGGATGGAATACGCTCTTGCGATCACGGACAACGTTCTATTCCGCGTGGTGGCGAATTCCGGTATGAGCGCGTTGTTTACGATCACATGGAAATCGACACTCTGACGTTTCGCCGGCACGAGAGGGTTCGTGCTTGCCAGAATTGCCTGCGGAAGTATCAGGACTTGCGACGTCGACCCTCCATCGGAATGCATTTCCTGGAAGCGGCGCCCTCCTGACTCGGCCTCGATCATGACTGCCGGATAAACGCCCGGAATGCTTGCCGAAGCGATCATAACGTCCTGAACAGCTTCAGCGCGTCCGATCGGCCGCTGTTGGCGATGGTGCCCATGTTCCACACGACGGCCCGCTGGGTGTCGAGATTCGTCGTGAGGACCAGGAGGCGGCGGCCTTTGCGATGCTCGGCTGCAACCTGCTGCAGGACCGCTTGTGTGATGAACTCCTCGACCATCCGCCTCATTGGCGTGGATCTCAGCAAGCTCGATCCGATCAAGCCAACGGGAAATTTGGTCGCGACAAGATCGTCGGCGACGCCGCTTGTAAAGAGATGCACCAGCGTGCCGTCATGAGCCGATCCGAGGAACGCGAATGGCGCGATTAGGGCGCCAGTGCTTACGCCGGTGACTACATCAAATTGCGGGCGGGTCCCGGTCTCGCTCCACGCCGAAAGCACGCCGACGCCGAAGGCGCCTCCCGCACCGCCGCCGGAGATCATCAGGACATCGAGGCCATCCGGCTCGGTTGCCGGCGTCCAGTCGCGCACATCTCCCGCAGCGATCCGAGCGTCGCGATATATCCTGATCTCACCATAGCCGGCGATCGAAGCCTTCTCTGCTTCCGCCGCGTCAAGGGGTATGTCCGTGGCGGCGATCCGAGTGTCGCATCCCGGGAACCAAACGAATGTCGCGACCAGTGCTGCCAGCCCAACGAGCACCGATACTTTCAAAGGACGCAAACCGGATCTCCCGTGCTTGGCTTCGTGAACGCGGAGTAGTTCGCATATCCGACAGCCGCGGGTCTCCGACGCTTCGGTCGAACGATTCGCTGTCGGCAAAGAGCCTGATTTCCATCAGCCGTGCGCAACGCTGGCGGCACGATATTCCCCGTCAGCCCAACGCATCATGCGGGACAGCATGCTCCTCATTTTTGCCCGACACGATGTCGGTGATGAACCACATCGAGAAGGCTATGTGAAAGCCGCGGCTGTAGTCGATTGATCCAAGGATGAGGGCGAGCAATACCACGGTAGAGATCGCCCGCCGCGGTGACGTCGGCGGACCGCAGTTCTATCCGCTGTGATCGTGGCTCGGCGCGCGCCTGACGCCCGGAATCCACGAAAACTCCAAGGCACGGGACTGCACGACTAGGCAGGCGCCGAGTGCACGGAATGGAGTGCCGATGCGGCTTTCATGGCGAGTCGCAGGACCATGGGAGCCGCTTGAGGGCGCAGCAGCCGATCACCGCGACGGCGATGTCCTGCTCCGAAGGTGAATGACATAGGGCAGGAACCGACCGTCCACGCACCTATACCGACGTCTAGGTCAGCCATTCAAATCGCTAGGTCCGATCACCCTTTGTAGTGTTGCGTTGCCCGCCGCGATACGGGTACGCAAGACCTGACGTAGAGACTACGAATTGGCGGGCATAGCTGGCGCAGAGCAAGCTCCGGCCGCTTCGCGTGAGACGCAGGTCCTGATTGACGTGTGACAGAAGCGCGGTTGATACTGACTGCGTGAACCCGGCCAATTCGTGTTCAGCATATCTCCCCGAGGCCAGAGTCATGGGCGTGGCAACTTCAGGAATCGCAGACGGTCCCATAACAATTTTGGTCGACGACGACGCAACGGTCCGCGACGCGTTGGAGGAGTTGCTGAATTCGGTCGGCATCGACACGATGTCGTTTTCTTCGGGCCAGGAACTACTGGACGCAAAACTGCCGGACCGCCCAGGCTGCCTCGTTCTCGATGTGCGAATGCCGGGCTTGAGCGGCCTCGATCTTCAGCATGTCCTGGCAACCAAAGGCATTCTAACGCCGATCGTATTCTTGACCGGTCATGGCGACATCGCGATGGGCGTCCAGGCGATGAAGGCGGGGGCAGTGGATTTCCTGACCAAGCCGGTGCGCGACCAGACGTTCCTTGACGCAGTGTCCACCGCTATCGCCAACGACGTCGCGCGAAGAGCGGCATCGACCGTATCGCGAAAGAACGTGGCACTTTATGAGACCCTTACGCCCCGCGAGCGGGAAGTGCTGAGGCTCGTGGTCTCCGGTGCCACAAACAAGCAGATTGCATCGGATCTCGGCATCAGCGAGATCACCGTAAAGCTCCATCGGAGCAACATGATGAAGAAGATGAACGCAAGGTCCATCTCCCATCTCTTCAATGTGTGGCAGTCGCTTCCAGTCGACAGCCGCTGAGTGGCTTACAATCAGGCATTGGCGCTCCGTAACTGACTCGGAACATCGACCGCGACAGGGAGTGGGACGCAGAGGCGGTCTCGAGAGGTCGAAATGGAGCTGACGTCAACGAAACAACGCCGCGCCGTCGCATTGGCGATTGGCGCTGCGAGCGTCTTGCTGGCATTATTCGTCAATGAGCCATACATTCTGCTGGTCGCCGTTGCAGTCATATGCATCTGCATCGGCTGGGAGGCCGGTTTGGCGGCCGTTGCCGCGGCCGGTCTGCTTTCATGCGTGATGCTGTTTTCGCTGGAGTTGGGGGCCACAGGCGGCGCGGTCCGGTTGGCGTTATTTGTCGTCGCGGCGTTAGCCCTATGGTTCGTGATAAAGATCTTCAGGACCATGAGCTTCTATGATCGGGTCTACCATGATACCGGACCCGGCGTTGCCGATATTCCGGGCCTCGGATGGTCGGCCTCTGCGGATGGCCGCCTTCGCTTGGTCAGTCCCGCGGCGCTCGAGTATGTAGGTGTGACAGCCGATGAGATGCGCCGGATCATGGATGGCGATGATTATCATTGGACACAGTTTGTCCATCCGGACGATGTCGAGGCGAGCATGGCGCGATGGCGTCACAGCTTGCAGACCGGCGAGCCTGTGATCGACGAGCACCGTATGCGTCGATTCGACGGAACGTATCGATGGTTTCGCGACACCGGCATTGCTTCGCGCAATGAGGACGGAAAGATAACCGGCTGGTACGGCCACACGGCGGATATCGACGATCAGAAGAAGGCCGAATCTGCGTTGCGCGAGCGTGAGCGTGAGTTGCGCCTGCTGGTCGATACAGTTCCCACCATGATCTGGCTGATGACGCCGGCGGGATTGCCGTACTACTTCAACAAACGGTTCGTCGACTGGGCGGGCATCGACTCGGCTAAGGCGCAACCGCGAGGCACGCGCCAATTCGCCTCGCATGTGGAGTTGTTCCATCCCGATGACCGGGTGGCCGTCAAGGCTGTGTTCGAGAAGTCCTTTGCCCGTGGAGAACCACTCCAGCACAAAGGTCGGCTGTGCCGGAAGGATGGCGAATATCGCTGGATTGATTCGCGGTTCGAACCGCTGCGCGACGAAGACGGCACTATCCTTCGCTGGTACGGCGTCAACTTCGACATCGACGACGAGGTCCGCGCCCAAGAATCCCTGCGTCTGGCGGACGAACGGCTCGCGCGCGCCTTGCGCGCCGCCAGCCTATCCGAACTGTCGGTGTCGATTGCGCATGAACTCAACCAGCCGCTGCAGGCGGTCGTGGCCAACACCGGCGCCTTCCAGAGATGGCTGAACGCCGATCCGCCAAATTTCAGTCACGCCAGCCGTGTCGCCCAAAAAATCATCAGAAACGCTGACGCGGCGGCACAGGTGATCACCCGCATCCGTGCGCTGTTCAGCAAGACCGAAGCCGAACCGCACCCGATAGATCTGAACGCGGTGATCCGCGAAGTGTGTGATCTCCTGGGTGACAGGCTCGCATCGAGCAGCGTCAAGCTGGACCTTCAACTCGATCCCGGCCTTCCTGCGACGGTTGCCGATCTCGTTCAGATGGAGCAAGTCGTCCTCAACATCGTCCGCAACGGCATCGAAGCGATGGATGACGTCAACACCACAGTGCGAAGCCTGCGGATCGTGTCGCGGCGTCAGAATGACGGAACAGTCGAGGTCGAAGTGCGAGATAGCGGCCGCGGGCTTAGCGATCCGGAACGGATTTTCGAAGCGTTCTACACAACTAAGCCGGATGGAATGGGAATGGGCCTGGCAATCTGCCACTCGATTGTCGAGGCGCACCGCGGACGGCTTTGGGGGGAAAATGTCGAGACAGGGGGGGCATCCATAACCTTCAGCCTCCCCATCCGCGCTGGCGACTCGACCAAGACACCCACCGGCGCGACAGTAAGGGCCTGAGTGGGCGCCTTCAGAGGTCGATCCGAGAATCGGCTATCGACTGTGCGATCTCGATGAGCGTGTTGACCAGGATGTACAATATCCCGAAAACGATGGCGACGCCCAGCACTGCCGGGAGATCGGCGCTGGCAAAAGCCTGGACCGTGTAGAGACCCAGACCAGGCCATCCGAAAACGCGCTCGACAACAAGCAAATTGCCGAAGAGAAGGCGGACTTGCAGGCTGACCATGGACAGTGGGGCCGTGGCGGCATTGCGCAAACCGTGGCGCAACAGCACCTTTGTCTCGCTGAGACCCTTGCCGCGCGCGGTCCGGATGTATGTCTGCCTCATCACCTCGTGAAGCGCACTGTTCAGGCTTCGCCCGACCGCGATGCCGATAGGCAACGCCAGTGCAAGCGCCGGCAAGATCATGTGCAGCAGCGCGTCGACGCTGACTTCGGGCCGGCCGACCAGTATTCCGTCGATGACGTTGAGTCCCGTAGGGCCTGCGAAGTCGCGGTAGGCAAGCCGACCCGCCCCCGGAAGCCAATCGAGTCGGAACCAGAAAAAGTAGGCGAGAAGCAAGGCGGATAGAAAGATCGGCGTGGATCCTACCCCCACCATAACGAGCCTTATGCCGCCCGATCCCGGTATCAGGAACTGAAGTGCCGCCATGACGCCGGCGAGCGCCACTCCCAAAGCGATCGCCGCCAGTCCGAGTTCAAGCGTAGCAGGAAGATATTGCCGTATGTCGTCATACACCGGCTGCCGGGTCCTTACCGACGTCCCGAGATCCGCATGCGCGAGGCGCAATAGAAAGCGCCCGTACTGAACGACAGCCGGGTCGTTCAGTCCGAGCTGCTCGCGCATCGCTTCGACCGTTTCCAGCGGAGCGTTCGGCCCGGCAATGGCCCGCGCTGGATCGGCGGGGATAATGCTTTGGAGACCGAAAACGATGAAGCTCATCACCAGGAGAACGACGATGGCGCCGATGATGCTTTTGGTGAGATATGCCAGCACTACGCCCCCCTCAGCGCGGCGCGAATGCCGTCGCCCGCAAGGTTGGCGAGAAGGCAGAGGAGAAAGATGATCGCGGCCGGCAGGATCGGCAACCACCAATGGACGGTGAGACTGTCGAGGGTGCGCGACGTCATCGCTCCGAGTTCAGGCGCCGGTGCAGGCAGTCCAAGGCCAAGGAACGACATCAGCGACATCGTCATGATGACGTTGGCGACATCCAGTGATGCCCCGATGAGCAACGCTGGGACCACTCCCGGCAACAAGTAACGCAACAGCAGGCGCGGACCGCGGACCCCGGCGATACGCGCCGCCTCGACATGCGGACGAGCCTTGAGGCGACGAATTTCATCACGGGATATGCGCGCGTACCACATCCACCAGACAATGGCGAGCGCGATCATCGTGTTGACGAGCCCCGGGCCAAGCGAAGCGACGACAGCGAGCGCGATAAGCGTTCCTGGAAGAACCAAGAACAAGTCGACGATCCGCTCGATTACCAGATCCACCTTGCCGCCGATTAGGCCTGAAATCAGTCCGACCAGGGAGCCAAAAGTGAGACTGAAACCGATAACGGCAAGCCCTGGGAGCCACGTATATTGAATGCCGAGGATAACGCGCGAGAACAGGTCACGGCCGATCTCGTCAGTGCCGAACCAATGCTCGGCCGAAGGCGGGAAGTAGGCTCCGGCGACGCGCAGTTGTGGGTCGAACGGCGTGATCCAGGGCGCCAGCACGGCCACAACGGTGACGACAGGGACGCCGACGATGCCGACGCTTCCAAGCCAACCGGCACGCCGGAAGAAATCGCGCCAGTTGAACCGAGGCCGCGCCGGCAGCGTGTCCGGGCTCGGCCTGCCGGTCATCGTCCGCCCGCCGCCTGCAGGCTCGGCATCGCCGCGATGAGAGACTGCGTGTAGGCGGATTGTGGTGCGGCGATGATGGCGTCTGGATCGGCAACCTCGACCAACTCGCCGTCCTTCAGCACAGCGACACGGTCGGCGATGATCCTGGCGGCCGCCAGATCGTGGGTCACAAACAGCATCGCCATGTCGAGCCGCCGCCGAAGGTCGCCAAGAAGGTTCAAGGTGGTGGCCGCCAGCGACACGTCCATGGCGCTGATAGGCTCATCGCAGAGCAGGAGCCTTGGGGGGACGATTATCGCGCGAGCCAAAACGGCGCGCTGGCACTGCCCGACCGACATCTCGGCCGGCAGCGTGTCCATCAGGACCGGATCGAGGCCGACCAGCTTCATTGCCTCTCCCACGCGACGGCGGCCGTAGTCGCTGTCCAGAGAAACGGCCCGCAGGCGCTCGCCTATCTGCTCGCCGATCGTGAGCCACGGCGTCAGCGCCGCGACGGGGTCTTGAAACACGACTTGCGGAGGAAGCTTGTCGAAGCGTGTAACAGTGCCGCTCTCGGGTACCACGAGCCCGGCAGCAATCCTCAGAAGGGTAGATTTGCCGGCGCCGCTCTCGCCCACCAGTGCCACGCACTCGCCAAGCTTGATCGAGAGGTTGACCGACCTGAGAACGGACTGTGGTTTACGCCGTCCCCAAAACGATCGGGCGCCTGTCGGGTATGTTTTTCCGATACTGGACAGCCTCAATGCGGCGGTTTCCTGGATCGCCTGGGCCGGCCATGGTTTCGCATCAGCGCGCTGTGCTGAGAGATATGGAGTTTGTTCGTGGTGAAGGCAGGCGACTGCGCCACCGTGGACGGAAGCAAGCTCCAGCGGTGGGCGGATTGCCGTGCAATCTGGCTGGGCGATCGGGCAACGTGTCGCGTAGGCGCAGGCGTCCTCAACATTTATGGAGTGCGTGTGCTCGGGCGGGAGCGTGGGAAGCGGGCGCCGTCGATCAGAGTCCAGATCGAATCGGGCGGCGAGAAGGCCGGCAGAATAAGGGTGCGTGGCATTGCGGGCCACGTCCTGCATCCGGCCGATTTCAACAATGCGTCCGGCGTAGAGAACCAGGACGCGGTCGGCCAGTGAGGCCGCCACAGTCAAATCGTGGGTGACGAACAGAATTGCCGTCTGCTGATCGCGGGCGAGGTCGCGCAACAGGTCGAGGATCTGCGCCTGCATGGTGACGTCGAGCGCGGTGGTCGGCTCGTCGGCGATGAGCAGCTTCGGTCTTGCCACCATCGCCATGGCAATAAGCACTCGCTGACGCTGCCCCCCCGACAGGCGATGCGGAAGCGCATCAGCAATGCGGTCCGGGTCAGGCAGGCCGGTTCGGCTGAGCCAATCCTCGATCGATCCCTCGCACCCCCCATTGGATTCTCGCATCTGGCGGCGAATCGTCATTGTGGGGTTGAGCGCGCCCATCGGATCTTGCGAGATGGCGCGGACGAGGTGGCGGCGGGCCGACTGCCAGGTGCGCCTTCCCGAGCCGACAAGTTCGATCCCAGCAAGCCGGATCGAGCCTGCAACCTGCGGCTGGTACTCGCGCGGCAAGAGCCCCTGAAGCGTCAGCCCGATGCTTGTCTTGCCGGAACCGCTTTCCCCAACCAGCGCGATGATCTCGCCCGGAAACATGTCGAAACTGATGCCATCGAGGACGCGGGAAGGACGGCCTTCGCGGCTAAGAATGACCGACAGGTCTTTGACCGCGAGGACGGGCTCGGTCACGGATTCGGACATTCGGTGCGAAAGCTTGACCATAAGGGACGAGTCTGACCTGCTTCCGGAATTCAGGGTCCCCAGCGAACGGTGGCGAAGTCGATGTTGCCGGGTGGGTTCACGGGACGGAGTCCAAGGTCCTTCAGACCCTTGGCATGGACAACCACGTCATTGACGTCGACAAGCGGGATGACGATGCCGGCATCGAAATACATCTGCCCCGCTCTCTCGTAGAGAGCGTCGCGTTCTTTGACGTCGGTCACCTGCCCGGCCTGGTCCACGATGGCATCGGCTTGCGGCAGCGTCCGCCCAAAAAAGTTGAGGGGAGCGTCTTTGGTGAAGAACGCCTTGGCCTGGCTATCCGGGTGAGCGGCGTCCGGGCCCGCGATCGTGAGCAGCAAATCGGGAGGGTTTGGGTCGTCCTTCAAGGTGTAAGCCGCGCCGGAGGGCAGCACATAAGCCGTCGCCTTTACGCCGATCAAGGCCAGTTGCGCGATGATCAGGTCGGCGATGCGGCTGTAGCTCGGGGCCGCGCTATGGAGGCCAATGACCAAATTGACCGCGCCGTGTTTGGCGATCGCGGCTTTCGCTGCTTCGAAGTCGGTCGGGAACCGGATCGGATTGACTGGGTCGAGCATCACGTTCGGATAAACCGACTTCGACAGGCTTGCGAACTCTCCAAAGGCGTCCTTGACCCACAGCGCCGGGTTGATCGCTGTCAAAACGGCCTTGCGGACCCCCGCGTCGTCGAGTGGCGAGTTCGGCTTAACAAAGAGATCGTACGGTATCATGCTCGGAGCGGCGGTGATCTCCACCCCCTCCGGCAGGCTGGTGAGTTGCGCGAACGGATAGTTGATCGGCACGGCATCGATCGCACCCGCCTGCAATTGAAGTATCTGTTGGCTGATATCGGGCACGACCGAAATCTGGATCTGCCGGAAGAACGGTTTGTCGCCCCAATAGTTGTCGTTGCGTTCGAGCAGATAGCGCTGACCGCGTTTGAATTCAGCCAGTTTGAACGGACCCGTGCCGACCGCGTGCTCATTGAGCCAGGTCGTCGCGAAGTCGCCGTTGTCATGCTCGGCAAGCGCTACCGGACTGATGATCTTGGGCCCCCATGGACTGGAAAGGGCATCGAGGAGCGAAGGCTGAGGATGGCCCAGCGTGAGTACAACCGTCGAATCGTCGGGCGCCCTCATGTCCTTCACGTTGGCCAGGACGTAGCTCTGGATCAGTCCACGATCGCGGCGGCGTTCGAACGAGTTTATGACCGCCGCCGCATTGAACGGCGTGCCGTCGTGGAACTGGACACCGTCGACCAGGTGGAAGGTGTAAGTCAGCCCGTCGTCCGAGATCTCCCAGCTCTGGGCGAGCAGACCAACGATCTTGGTCGAACCCGGCTCGTATTCGACGAGGCCCTCGTATACGTTGTTGATCGCGCTCATCGCGCCGGTCTCAAACCCGTTGTCCGGATCGAACGTGCCGATGTCGGCCACGTAGGGTATGCGCAGCACCTCTTGCGCGTAGACCGGCGCAATCCAGACCAGCAAACCGAGAGCAGGTCCCAGCATGCGCAGCCCGAAGCTGCGCTTGTAAGATCGCTTGGCCCGGCACGCGTAAATTTCCATCAAGGCTTCCCGTCGGCCTGCTACTTCACTAGGGACTGCGGGAAGGCCACCCGCAGTCAATTCCTGGCCAACGAGGCATTCCACGCTCTTGTCCAACCCAGCGCCGCACCGCTGCCATCAAGATCTTCTTGCGGCGCTTGGCATCGATGCGGACACCCGGACATTTTCGCCAAGGTACCTCAGCCCGCTGATCGCGGTCTATGAGCATCAAGCAGAGGTCACCCTATCCCCAGGGTATAGATCGTAGCGCCCCGGACAGGTATGTGAACGCTTGCAGACGCGCATCCGATAAGAACGCGCTTGCAACCGACTAAGCCCAGACGGGAACGCTGGCTGCTGCAGGAATTGACCGAGTCCTGGCAGGCCGCGTGGAGTGCTGACAGGACTGCCTATGTGTCGGTAGTCGAGTCGTAGCCGCGCTCCGGCGTGCCTCAAAAAGTCGCGGCGAACACAAAAATGCGGATGGGCGCCCAGTGCGACGAGAACTTGCCGGACCGGTATGCTCGCAATAGTGCCCGAGCAGGCCGGCAAGCTGCTGGCATTATGAGGCGGGCTGGTGGCGGTCCTCGATATAGCTTTTGACTTGCGCCATCCCATCCCAGCGGCGCCGGGCTTAGCCGTCGCACCCGACCGAGCAGAGCGTCCTACACTTCGGCATCGTCCAACCGATCCTACCGTTTGATAGGCTGGCGCCGCGGGTTCCACGAACATTGGCTGCATCGGAAGGCGGCCCTTGCCGGATTGGCAGGGGTGCGTCCACCCACCCCCTTGAATCTTCCGACCACCCCGGAGGCGTCGATGAGCACCGTCTCTTTCCTCAACATCGGCATGCACGGCTACATTAACCCGACGCTCGCGGTCGTGGCAGAGCTCGCCCGGCGCGGTCACACGGTGACCTATCACACCTCCCCTGCGTTTGCGGCCCAGATTGAGACCGTTGGTGCGAAGGTCTACCTCTACTCTGGGGGCGACCTGCCCTTGCCGGATCCGCCGATCCCCCTCGCGATGCTGGAAGAACTCGCTCGGACCGCCCTCGGCCTGTTGCCCGGCGTGCTCTCGGACCTCCGCGCCATACGGCCCGACCTGATCGTGCATGGGGCGGCCTGTCCATGGGGCGCGGTGGCCGCGCGTGAGCTCGGTGTGCCGGCGGCCGCCACGTTCACCACGTTCGCCTTCAACGGGCAGGTGCCCAGCCCCACCCGCCTCTCCCGTGACTTGGTGGCCGCCGCAGCCGCCCGTCCTCGCATCGGCTGGAGCTACGTTTGCGCGCGCTGGGCCCTGCACCGCGGCTACGACACCGGCGGGCTGCCCCTGATCGACCTGATGAACGCCCGCGAGCCGCTGAACCTGGTCTTCACATCCAGCGCGTTCCAGCCTGGAGCCGACGCGTTCGACCCCTCGTACCGGTTCGTCGGGGCGAGCGTCGGATCCCGCCTGACCGATCCGGGATTCAACGCCGCCCGGCTGGAGGACCCCGTGCTGTACGCTTCGCTGGGCACGGTGTTCGATGGGGGGCCCGCCCTGCTGCGGACCTTCGCGACCGCCCTGGCACCGCTGGGCGGCACCGTTGTCGTCTCGACCGGGTCCACGGAACCGGCAGACCTGGGTCCGCTGCCAGCCAACGTGCTGGCCCGCCGATCCGTGCCGCAGCTCCAGGTGCTGGCCCGGGCGGCGCTCTTCGTGACTCACGGCGGCATGAACAGTGTCAACGAGGCGATGCGGACCGGGGTGCCGACACTCGTCGTGCCACAGGGGGCGGACCAGCCAATGGTGGCGCGGCGGGTTGTAGAGCTCGGTGCCGGCCTCGAGCTCCGCACGGACGACGCCACTGCAGAGACGGTGCAGGCGCTCGCCCGGAGTCTGCTGGACGAGCCGCGCTTCCGCGAGGCAGCAGCCGCACAGGGCGCCGCACAAAAGCAGGCCGGCGGCGCCCGGCGTGCCGCCGACGAGCTCGAGCGGTATCTCGACGACGTGCTCGGAGGCATCGCGACCGATCGAGCACAGGGGCGCTGAACCATGTCGACGACGGTCGCCGTACTGCTGGTCCTCGCCGGCCTTTCCGAGAGTGCCGGGCGGGTGCTGCCCCTGGTGGCGCGCAGGCCCAAGCTGTCCCCGCGCCTCGTGGCCGGTCTGATGGTGACCGGCACCGTCGTCGAGGGCACGGTGATCGCACTGTGGCCCCTTGCCGCATGGACCGTCGCCGACCTGGTGCAGCCGGTCGTGGCGCCTGACGCGGCCCCGCTGCCCAGCACGACCGGGCTGGTCTGGACACCCGCCCAGGTCGCCCCGCTGCTCCTGGCCGCTGTCCTCGCGTTCCCGCTCCTCGGGCCGTTCCTGCACATGCTGCTTATGGCCGGTGTCGGAGCAGGGCTGGCCGGCCCACTCGCCGCGGCGTCGGGACTGGGCTGGTGGACCGCGGTCGGGTGCATCGCCGTCGCGGGGGTCGGGCTCGCGGTCACGGTCGAGGTTGTCCGGCGGCTGATCGCCAGGATCATCGCCGGCGCGCGGGAGCGGGAGTCGATCGTGTGAGCGAGCACCTCCTGCTCGTCGCCCTCTTGGCGCTCGGCCCTTTCCTGCTCGCCGAGGGCCTGCTCGCCCGATACGAACTCATGGTCTATACCATCGGCCGGCGCGCGCCGGCCGCCACGCTCCCACCGGAGGTGCCCTACGCCAGGGGGGCCGATCCAGGGCGGCCGCCGGACGCCTACGTGGTCTACCTGGACGGGATCGGCAAGCGCCGCCTCACCGATACGCGCGATGGCGGCCAGCTCGTCAAGGCCATCATCGCCGGAGCACCGGAGTTGCGCGTGCTGGGCCAGGTCCAGCCCTACTCGCCCCTGGCGGACCCGCTCGTAGGGCGCCCGGTGTGGGATTGGCTACGGCGGCACGTCGGCATCACGCTGTTCCTGCACAACGTCATGCAGACCTTTGTGGCCGCCGATCGCCGATACCGCCCGCTGTACAACCGGGCAGTGGGTGCCCAGATCGCCGACCAGCTCCGGCTCGCAGGGTACGAGCCCGCTAGCGGCATACCGGTCGTCCTGCTCTGCTACAGCGGTGGTGCCCAGGTGGCCACCGGCGCGGTCGAAGAGCTGTTCGCCCAGCTCCGCGCTCCGCTGTTGCTGATCACGCTCGGCGGTTTCCACAACGGCGCCAACGATCTCACGCATGCGCGCCACCTGTACCGGCTCACCAGCGCGAACGACTGGATCGAGCGGGTGGGCATCGGACTCTTCCCCCAGCGTTGGCGCCTGTGGCGGCGCAGCGCCTGGAACCGGGCCCTGGACGCGGGGAAGATCACGGTGTGTTCGCTCGACCCGGCAACCCACGTCGGCCCGCAGAGCTACATCAGCCCTACGGCGCGGCTCGTCGACGGGCTCAGCTATCTCGATCGCGCTACCGAGATCGTGATTGAGATCATCCGGCGCGACTGCACAACGAAAAAAATGCTCGGAGGGAGATAAAGCTACGAATCGAGGCTGAAACCTTCCTCGACGAGAGCTTGGTTGGGCCCACCATTTTTCTTTGTTATCAATAGGTTATAATGGGTGCTGCCAAGCCGATTTGGCAGCATTTGGCAGCGCGCCGGCAGCAACGAAAAAGGGCGGCCCGCGCCGCCCCGGTTTCTTTGCTGACGATCCGCAGCGGCGGCGCTGCCGCCGGCGATCATGGTAAGCCTCAAGCCGCTTTGTGCCCTCGACGGCATGCCCAGCGTCGCGATCGGCTCGACGGTCACTTCGTTGTGATGGCGTCTGGCACGAACCGATCGGTCCCCTAGCTTGGTGCTGATCCGATCACCCTAGTTTTGGTAACCGCTGTAACAAATCCGGAGGTACAGCATGGCGGAATTGAGCCGCAGTCAAGGTTCGGGCGGATCCACGAGATCGGGCATCTCTCGTCGGACATTCCTGAAGCACGGTGGCACCTCGGCCGTAGGGGCGGCGTTGCTGGAAGCAGGGGCGGCGCAGGCAGCCGTTGATGGTTCTATGCAGGACGATGCCAACGAAGTGCTTGGCCCTGGTCTGATCCCGATCGATCTCACGATAAATGGACGACGGGTCCCGGTGCAGGCGGAACCCGCCACCACGCTGGTCGACGTCCTCCGCAATCACCTCGGCCTGACCGGCACCAAAATCGGCTGCGATCGCGGAGCCTGTTCTGCCTGCACGGTCTGGCTCGACGGTCAGCCTGCCAGCAGTTGCATGACGCTGGCGCTCGACGCCCGGGGCAGGAACATCACCACGATCGAGGGGCTGGCCGAGGGCGGCAAGCTTCATCCGGTGCAGCAGGCGTTCATCGAGCATGACGCCCTTCAATGCGGATTCTGCACGCCCGGAATGGTAATGAGTTGCGCAGCGCTCATAGATCGTAAACCCGACGCCGGCATCGACGAAGTGAAGGCCGCGATAAGCGGTCACCTGTGCCGATGCGGCACCTATCCGAACATCTTTGCGGCAGTGCTCGCCGTCGCCGGCGAGAATCGGAGGAGGGGCACCTGATGGCTACCGAAAATCAGGCACGGGCCGACCGGCCTTCGTTACGGTCCCAGTCCTTGCTCTACGGTATCGTCGGGCAGGAGATGAGGCAGGTGACTCGGCAGGTGCCGGACGATGAGCCGCCGCAGTTGCCAGTGAACGCCGAACTGCGCTCCATCGGCAAGTCGATCCCGCGGCTCGATGCCGTGCAGAAGGTGACGGGCGCGGCGAAATACACATTCGACGTGCAACTGCCGGGAATGCTCTACGCACGGCAGATCGTCTGCCCATGGCCGCATGCCAGGGTGATCTCGATCGACACCTCGGCGGCGGAGCGTCACCCCGGCGTCCGTGCTGTACATGTGCTCGAGACACTGCTGCAATCCGCCAGGCTTCGCGATCCGGAGGCCGAGGCCCGCAACAAATACCCGACGGTCCGCTTCGCCGGCCAGACCGTTGCCGCGGTCGCCGCCGAGACGCAGCGGATCGCCGACCAGGCGGCGAAGCTCGTCAAGGTCGAATACGAGCGCTTGCCGCATGTCACTGACCTCGATGCGGCAATGGACGATGAGGCACCGATCGTCTTTCCAGGACCGGTCGAGCAGCCATCAACGGCCGGCGGCGGCGGCGCACCGGAAGGCTTGCCGCAGAAGGGCAATGTGCGCGGTCCCAACTTCGGCATGCCGGGTATGACGCCCACGGGCGATATCGACCAGGGCCTGGCGGAGGCGGACGTGATCGTCGAGACCGAATATCGCACGCAGGTTCAGACTCATGTGCCGATGGAAACACATGGCATCGTCGCGGATTGGCAGGATGACGGGCTGACCATTTATGCCTCCACGCAGCACACGCACAGCGTGCGCGATGAGGCCGCCGAATATTTCGATCTGCCCAAGAGCAAGATCCGGGTAATCAGCGACTTCACCGGCGGCGGGTTCGGCGCCAAATATGGGATCAACAATTTCGGCCTCCTCGCCATTCATTTGTCGCAAAAGGCCGGCGCGCCCGTGCGCATGATGCTGGACCGCCGTGAAGAGCATGTTTCGGCGGGCAATCGCCCCAACAGCTTGCAGCGCGTACGGATCGGCGCCAAACAAGATGGCACCCTTACCGCCATCGACGTCATAAGCTGGGGCTCCGGCGGCATCGCTGGGGGCGCCGGCATAGGCTTCTGCTTCAATGCGCTATATCCGTGCCCGAACATGCGCACCGAGCAGTATGACGTGTTCACGAATGCCGGCCCGTGCGCGGCTTTCCGCGCACCCGGACAGGTGCAGGGCATCTTCTCGCTCGAGCAGGCGATGGACGAACTCGCGGATCGGCTGCAACTCGACCCGCTGATCCTGCGCGATCGCATCGACACAAAGCCCACCGACGACATGCTTGCACGGGCACATGAACGCAAGGTCGCGGCCGAGCGGTTCGGCTGGAGCCGCCGGCGTCCGCCGAACGCCGACGCCGGTCCGATCAAGCGGGGGATTGGCATGGCGCAGGCGCAGTGGGTGTATGTCGTCAGCCCTCCGACGACGGTGGAGGTGCGGGTCGCCGATGACGGGTCGGTCTCCGTCTACAACAGCACGCAGGATGTCGGCACCGGCACGCGGACTGTGCTTGCCCAGGTGGTTGCAGAGGAGTTCGGCCTCAATGCCGAGGACATCGGCGTCTTTATCGGCGACACGCGGTTCCCGTGGGGACCGCCGTCCGGCGGCAGCCGGGTGACTGCGTCGGTGACTGCGCCTGCCCGCAATGCGGCCTATGCGGCGGCACGCGACCTGGCCGCGCGCCTCGCACCGCTTTTCGACGACGCCGATCCCGATGACATTTTCTTCGCCGACGGCAAAGTGGGCGTCCGCGGCAAGGAAGGGGCCGCAAGGCCGCTCAAGGATGCAGCCAAGGAAGCCAAATTCGGCGAAATCTCGAAACTCGCCAAGCGGCACGACGACTATGAGGGATTTGCGGTGCCGGGAGAGCTCTCCATCAGCCGGCATGGGCTGGGCGGTGTCCAATTCGCCGAGGTGGCGGTCGATGTCGAGACCGGCGTGGTCAAGGTCGAGCGCATCGTCGCTGCCAGCGATTGCGGCAGGCCGATCAACCCCAAACTGGTCGAGAGCCAGGTGATCGGCGGCATCATCCAGGGTGTCAGCTACGCGATCTACGAGGACCGCATCATGGACGCGGCGAGCGGCCATCAACTCAACGCCAATGTCGATCAATACAAGATGGTCGGATCACGCGAGACTCCGGCGATCGAGGTGCTGCTCATGGAGCAGATCGGGGCGCAGTCGTCGACCGACGCGCGAGGCATCGCCGAGGCAAGCAATGTGGCGACCAGCGCCGCGATCGCCAATGCATTCTACAACGCCACCGGAAAGCGGATCCGCACTTTGCCGATGAACCCGGCAAATGTGCTGGCGACGCTCAGCGCCTGAGATCGGCCAGAAGGAGTCCATCATGGCCATGAACAGCTTCGAATGGGTGGATGCCACGACGGTCGAGCAGGCAGCAGGTATGCTTGCCGAAAGCACCGAGCAACGCCCCGTCATCGCCAAGGCGGGCGGGATCGACCTTCTGGACTTGATGAAGGAAGGGATTCTAGCGCCGATGCGACTGGTAAATCTGAAGACCATCCGCGGTCTCGACGAAATCGACACGGAAAACGGGCTGTCGCTCGGCGCGCTTGTGACGCTGGACCGCATCGACAGCGATCCACAGGTCCGCGCGCGCTACTTGGCGCTGTCGGATGCTGCCGGGCATGCGGCGACGCCGCAGGTCCGCAACGCCGCAACGATCGGGGGCAATCTGCTGCAGCGGCCGCGCTGCTGGTATTTTCGGCACGATCATTTCCATGGCGAAGGTGCAGATGAGATGGGGAGCAGGGGCGCTGACGAGAACCAGCATCACGCGATCTTCGACAACGACAAAAACGCGATGGTCCAAGCCTCGACGCCGGCGACGGCACTGGTCGCCTATGATGCAAGCGCCGAACTTGCCGGCGGCGCCAACGGCTCACGCGTCGTAAAGCTCTCGGATTTCTTCTTGCCACCCGAAATGCAGCGCGCTCACGATGCGAGGATCGAGACTGGCGAGGTTATGACGCGCGTGATCGTTCCGCCGCTGAACGCCGGGGCGAAGGCCGCCTACCGCAAGCAGACCGAGCGCGACAGCTACGACTGGCCGATCTGCGATGTGGCGGTGGTGCTGACGATGGAGGGCCAGACAGTGCAAAATGCTTCGATCGTCATGGGATGGGTCGCACCAACGCCTCGCCGCGCCGCCGAAAGCGAACGTCTCCTCATCGGCAACAGGCTTACCGACGACTTGGCGCGACAGGCGGCCCGTGCCGCGGTGGCCGGCGCTACCCCGCTGGCGAAGAACAGCTACAAGGTGCCTGTGCTGGAGACGGTCGTTCGCCGCACAATCCTGGCCGCTGCCGCGGGCTAGCGTCCTGGGGGCGTCCAAAATGGGTTCGGCAACTTCGCAGCCACCCGCGGCGCCGGCAGTCTGCCGACGGTTGCGCTCCAAGGGCGCACCCGGGACAGGTTACGGGAGCGGCGTCGACTTCAACGCAGGCTACAGTTCGACCGCAACATTCTGGTGTACCGCCACGGCCGGCGTCGTCGGGCCTGATGACTCCTACGTCCATCCGCACGTATGCATAAGCGCTCGGATATGCTTCCTGAGTCCTTCAGAGCAGGATCAAGTTTCATGATATTTGTGGAGAAGGCGACAGCCAACTGTTGTGGGTTTGATTGACTCAACTCTGGGTAGCAAGTCGTTTCTCTCTCTGTGAGCGCCGTGACGACGGTTGGCACGCGGCTCACGGCAACCGCCACCGAGATCCAGGAACCCGCCGGTCCGGCTTCAGCCTGAACCCGGCGCCTCATCGGCTCGGCGTCTACTCGGCTGCTCCGCTCTCGGAAGCCAGGGTTGGGCCGGCTTCAGGCCGCCTGCGCCGGAAAGTCCTGCGAAGAGCAACGTAGAAGACCGGCGTCAGGAAGAGGCCAAACAACGTCACGCCCAGCATGCCGGAGAACACGGCCGTGCCGAGCGATTGGCGCATTTCCGCGCCAGGCCCGCTGGCGATCACTAGTGGCACCACGCCCAGGATGAAGGCGAACGCCGTCATCAGGATCGGCCGCAGCCGCAGCCGGCAGGCCTCGACGGCCGCCTCGACGGCGTCAAGGCCGCGCTCCTCACCTTGGCGCGCGAATTCGACGATCAGGATCGCGTTCTTCGCCGCCAGGCCGATGAGCACGATCAGCCCGATCTGCACGAGGATGTTGTTGTCGAGACCGCGGAAGGCGACGCCCAAGAGGGCGGCCAGTACGCTGAGCGGGACGATAAGCACGATGGCGAAGGGCGTAATCCAGCTTTCGTATAGCGCGGCGAGCACCAGAAAGACGAACAGAACCGACAGGCCGAAGATGAAGACCGCCGTGTTGCCGGTCTGCCGCTCCTGGAAGGCGAGTTCAGTCCATTCGAAGGAAGTGCCCTGCGGCAGCGATTCGGCTGCGATCCCCTCCATCAGGTCGAGCGCCGTGCCCGTGGCGACACCCGGCGCTGCATTGCCCTGAAGCGGCACGGAGACATACATGTTGTAGCGCTGCACGAGCGAGGGACCGGTGACGTCGCGGATCTCGATCAGTGTGCCGAGCGGCACCAGGTCGCCGGCCGCCGAGCGCACCTTCAGCTTCAATATGTCGTCGCGATCGATGCGGAAAGCCTGGTCGGCTTGCGCCCGCACCTGGTAGACACGACCGAAGGCATTGAAATCGTTGACGTAGGCGGTGCCTAGATTGATCGACAGCGTCTCGAAGATGTTGGGGATCGGCACGTTCAGCATGCGCGCCTTGTCGCGGTCGATCGCCAGGAAGAATTGCGGGCTGGAGGCCGAGAAGGTGGTGAAGACGCCCATCAACCCGGGCGTCTGGTTGGCCTTGCCGGCGATTTCGTTGGCCAGCGCCAGAATCGGCCGCATGTCGGCGCTGTTGCGCTCCTGGAGCATCATCTTGAAGCCGCCGGAGTTGCCGATGCCCCGGACTGGCGGCGGCGGCAGCGCGATGATGAAGGCCTCCTGGATGCTTTGCAGGCTGCCAAACAGCGTGCCGATGATCTTGTCGGAAGTATCGCCGCTCTCGAGCCGTTCCTCGAAGCTCTTGAATGGCGCGAAGATCACGCCGGAATTGCTGGCGTTGGTGAATGTCGCGCCGTTGAATCCTGCGAAGGCGACGGCATTGGCGACACCCGGCGTCTCGCGGATGATATTCGACGCCTTCTGGATGACTGCGTCCGTTCGGGCGAGCGAAGAGCCCTCCGGCAATTGCACGACGACGATCGCATAACCCTGGTCCATGTTCGGGATGAAGCCGCGCGGCACCGTCTGCAGCATGTGATAGGTCGCGTAGAGCAGGCCTGCGAAGACGAGCAGCATGGCGGCAAGTGCCAGAGTCGTTCCGACCAGTCTGTGCACCAGCCACGCATAGCCGTCCGCCATCCTGTCGAACCCGTTGTTGAACCCGTTCGCCAGAGCGCGGCCGAACCTTGCCAGGAAGAAGTTCGAATGTTCCTCGCTGTGCGGCTTGAAAAGCACGCCAGCGAGAGCCGGCGAAAGCGTCAGCGAGTTGAATGCGGAGATCGCGGTGGAGACCGCGATGGTGATGGCGAACTGCAGGTAGAACTGGCCGGAAATCCCGGGAATGAAAGCCGCCGGAACGAAGACGGAGATCAGCACCAGCGAGATCGCGAGGACCGCGTTTCCCACTTCATCCATGGTCTTGTGCGCAGCGGCGCGCGGAGCGAGCCCCAGCCGGATGTTCCGCTCGATATTTTCCACAACTACGATGGCGTCGTCGACAACGATGCCGACCGCCAGCACCAGCCCGAACAGAGTGAGCATGTTGAGCGAGAAGCCGAAGGCGAGCAGCACGGCAAGCGTGCCGATCAGCGAGACCGGTATCGCCACGATCGGCACGATCGCCATGCGCCATGACTGCAGGAACACGATGATGACGATCACCACCAGCAGGATCGCCTCGGCGATGGTGACATAGACCTCGTTGATGGATTCGGCGATGAACTCGGTCGGATTGTAGATGATCTCGTAGGCCAGCCCCTTCGGGAAATCCTTCGAAAGCTCCGCGATGGTCGCCTGGATTTCTTCCGCCGAGGCCAAGGCATTGGTGCCCGGCCGCTGGAAGATGCCGAGCGCCACCGCGGCCTTGTTGTTGAGATAGGAATTGGTGACGTAGTCCCTGGCGCCGAGCTCTATGCGCGCCACGTCCTGCAGGGAGATCAAGCGGCCGTCCTCGGCCGACTTGACTATGACGTAGCGGAAGTCGCGCGCGTCTTCAAAGCGCCCTTGCGTGGTGACCGTATACTGGAAGGCCGAGCCGTCGCCAATCGGCGGTGCGCCGATCGAACCGCCCGACACCTGGACGTTCTGGTCGCGCAGCGCCTCGACTACGTCGCCTGCGGTCATGCCGTAGGCGGACAGCTTTTCCGGGTCGAGCCAGACGCGCAGCGAATATTCGCGCTCGCCGAAGATCTGCACGTCGCCGACGCCGTCCAGTCTCAGCAGGACGTCGCGCACGCGCGAACGCGCATAATTCGAGACGTAAAGCTGATCATATGTGTCGTCGGGCGACAGCATATGGACGACCATCATCAGGTCGGGCGAACTTTTCGCCGTGGTGATGCCGAGCCGGCGGACCTCTTCCGGCAGGCGCGCTTCGGCGATCGAGACGCGGTTCTGGACCAGCACCTGCGCCGCGTCGAGATCGGTGCCGGGGCGGAAGGTGATGGTGAGCGACATCGAGCCGTCGCCGGAGGAATAGGACGACATGTAGAGCATGTGCTCGACGCCGTTGATTTCCTGTTCGATCGGCGTCGCCACGGTCGCGGCGACCGTCTCGGCGTCGGCGCCCGGATAGGAGGCGCGCACCACGATGGTCGGTGGCGCGATTTCGGGATATTGCGCGACTGGAAGCTGCGTATAGGCGATGCCGCCGACGAGCACGAGCACGATCGACAGCACCGCCGCGAAGATCGGGCGGTTGACGAAGAAATGGGCGAAGTTCATTGCGTCTGCCCTTCGGCTTCAACCTTGGGCGGCAATTTGGTCATCTCGGACTTGACGGTGACGCCCGGCCGCACTCGCACCAGCCCGTTGACTACCACGGTCTCTTCGCCGGTGAGGCCCTCGCGGATAACGCGATAGCCGTCGATGCGCGGGCCGGTGCGGACCGGCTTGGCCGAGATCAGGCCTGCCTGGTCGACAACGAAGACGATGCGGCGGTTCTGGTCGGCGCCGATCGCCTCGTCAGGCAGAAGCACGCCCGGATGCGGCAACGAGCCGGGCACGTTGATGCGGCCGAACATGCCCGGCTGCAGAACGCCGTCCTTGTTGTCGAAGCGCGCCCTGGCCCGCATCGTGCCGGTAGCTTGGTCCAGACGGTTCTCGGCGAAGTCGAGCTTGCCCTTGAACGTCGCTTCATCACGGTCGGCGACACGGACGACAACATCGACGCCGCCGGCGCCTTCCTGCATGACGCCGCCGCGCTCGCGGGCGTCGCGCGCATAAGAAAAGTAGGTCCGCTCATCGATGTCGAAATAGAAGTTGATCGGGTCGATCGAGACGATGGTGGTCAGCACGGTCTGGTCGGCCTGCACCAGATTGCCCGGCGAGATGAGCCGGCGGTCGACCCGGCCGGAAAACGGCGCCTTGATCGCGGTGAATTCGAGATCGAGACTTGCGTTTTCAAGTGCCGCCTCCGCGCCGTCCAGTTGCGCTTGGGCGGCGAGATATTCGCGGCGGCGGTCGTCCAGTGTCGAAACCGGTATGTTGCCTTCGCGCGACAGGGTCTCGGCGCGTTCGAACTGCATCTTGCTGAATTCGACCAGGGTCTTGGCCGAGTCGACCTGCGCCTGCGCCTGGTTCAGCGCCGCCTTGAACGGCCGCTGGTCGATGGTGAACAGGAGGTCGCCCTGCTTGACCAGCGTACCGTCCTGGAAATGGACCTGGTCGAGATAGCCGCCGACGCGGGAGCGCAGCGAAACCTGGTCGACAGCTTCGAAACGGCCGACGAACTCATCGTCCTCGACGATATCGCGCACCAGCGGCTTGGCTACCGTGACGACGGGCGCGGGAGGTGCTTCCTGCGCCTGTGCGGCCGGGGCCGCGAGCAAGCCGAGCGCCGCGAAGGCCGCGGCGGCGAGCCATTTTGCAGGGACGTTTCTGCTGGAGGGGGCGGCCAGAGAATCGTGGCGGAGGCGTGCAGTGTGAACCATGGTTACCCCTCGTAATCGGTCCTTCATGCGAAGTCCGTAACATCTAGGCAGCTTGTGTGCCGCACAAATCAATTTTTTGTACTGACCACCACAACCGACAGCTTGCTATTGAACAAACATCGAACATCGTCAATCTTGACAAGGAAGCGGCTAACCGGGGAGCGCGAACGCACATCTCGCGTTTATCCGTTGCGTAGGCATCGCCATGCGCTCGAGCCAAAGCGGATCTGACAAGCCATTGCGCATCCCGACGTGCGGCGGTTCTGTCGGGAGGAACAGGGCCGCTCCCGCGCGTTGAGGTTCGACCTGCTTCTCATTCTGCGGTTATAGGCGGCGATATAGGCTTCGATGAAATCGGCAGATTGGACATTTGCTACACTCCGAAAACGCTATTGCACCATTGCGCCACTTGCATAGCACTGGGACGTGACAACCGCACGTCCGCACGTCTCTCCTGCAGTTTGGAAAAAAGATCGTCGATAAGCGGCGCATGTATGGCGCGAACGAGGGTGAGGTCGAACAGTTCAAGCACCTTATCGGAAGCGTGCCCGGAGCGGCGGCTGCGCCGCGGAAATTCTCTATCGTGGCCCTCCATAGGGCGCTCCACAGCGCTGCTGGGCCGATTTTCGGGTTTTGATGAACGAGAAGGGCCATCTCTCAGAAAAGGCAACGACAAGTATCGGGTGTCTTGCTGTGCAAAATTTCTTGAGAGGCCGACGGGCCGGGTCTAGGTAAGGTTTTCCATAGTGTTCATTTCCAGACTGTCGGGATGCCCGTGTCGTCGATCGCCGCCGCCCTGCCTGATTGCCTGCGCTCGGTCGAGCGCCCCGGCGACTTCTGCGTCGGTGGCCTGCGGGAAATCTTCATGCCGACGATCGACGTGGAGAGCGTGGGCAGGATCGCCTTCCCGCTTCCGGAGGCGCAGGCCGAACGGCTGGTCGCCGTAGCCGATGCGGCACCCCATGGACGCGGCGAGGAGACGGTGCTCGATCGCGACGTGCGCAGAACCTGGCAGATCGACCCGCGCAGGATCCAGATCGGCGGGCGTAGTTGGGAGACGACGCTGGCCGAGCTCGTAACCGACGCTGCCCGCGGCCTTGGCGTCGAAGAGCCGGTCGAGGCGGAGTTCTACAAGCTTCTCGTCTATGACGCCGGCAGCTTCTTCCTTAATCACCGGGACACCGAAAAGACGCCCGGCATGTTCGCGACCCTGGTGATCGTACTTCCCTCTGCTCATCGTGGCGGCGAGCTGGTCGTGCGGCACCTGGGTCGAGAGGTGATGTTCGATCTGCACCCCGAAGATCCGTCGGAAATCGGATACGCCGCCTTCTATGCAGACTGCTTGCATGAAGTGCGCCCGGTCATCATCGGACTTCGCCTGATCCTCGTCTATAATTTGCGCTTCCTCGGCAAGAGACGCACACTGCGGGCCCCCGACTATCGCGCGGTCGAGGCGCACGTCGCGGACCTGCTGCGCGGCTGGGCCGGCTCGGAGGACGAGCCCGACAAGTTGATCGTGCCGCTCGAGCATGCCTACACGCCGGCGGAGCTGTCGTTCGACACCCTCAAGGGGGCCGATGCGGGCGTGGCGTCGGTGTTGATCGAGGCGGCAGCGGCGGCGGAGTGCGATCTCCATCTTGTCCTGGTATCGATCGAGGAGAGCGGCAGCGCCGTGCACACCGGCAATTATCGCCGCAGGCGCTGGGATCGAGACGACGAGGGCGATGAAGAATTCGAAGTCGCGGAGGTTTTCGACAGCTCGCTGACCCTGTCGGCGTGGCGGCGTCCGGACGGCGGCGAGGTCGGGTTTCACGACTTTCCATTCAATGAGGAGGAGCTCTGTCCGCCCGATGCGTTCGAAGATCTGAGGCCCGACGAGCAGCATTTCCACGAGGCGACGGGCAACGAGGGCGCCTCTTTCGACCGTACCTATCGCCGTGCCGGTCTGGTGCTGTGGCCGCGCGCGCGGCGGCTCGCGGTGCTTAACCAGGCCGGCCTCGGGGCGACGCTGCCGTATCTCGAAGACCTGGCGAAGCGCTGGGAGACGAGCGACACCGCCGCCAAGCGACAGTTGTGGGGGGAGGGCGATGAGCTTTCGGGACACATGCTGCGCTCCTGGTCCCGTGAGACATGGCGCAGGGAGGACGATACCGATGCCGGTCGGATGCTCGACTTGCAGGTTCGGCTGAGCAATGCCGCGCGCATCGACGAATTTGTCGTGGAGTTGTCGGCCAACGGCCACTACGCCGCGTCCGATAACGACGCCCTCGTGCGCGCCGCCGCGCTCCTTCCACGACCGCGGGCCACGGACTTGCTGGTCGAGATCGTCAGACGCAATGCCGCGGCCCACCTCGGCGCCTGCGCCGATTTGCTGATGCGTTGCGTAGCGGCGCCGACCGAGTCCGCTGGCGACGCCGCGAAGATCGGCGCAGCTTTGATCGACGTCTTGCCGGGTGACCCGGCCAAGCGTGCCAAGCTCGACCCCTGGACGCGACCTGCGTCCGTACTGCCTGGCTTCGTCGTCGATCTCCTGACGGCGACGAGCAAGATCGACGCCGGGCTTGCAGCGCGCGCGATCGAGCACCTGCTGGCCTGGCCCCGGACCTACACGCCGGACGCGGTGCTCGTCCCGGCGGCACTGGCCTTCGCCAAGCGGGCGGAGAGCAGGGCATGGCCGGCCATCGGCCGGCTGCGTGAGGCGGCTCTCGACCATCTGCGCGGTCGCATCGCGCTGCCGCTGGAGGCCCCGCGGGACTGGTCGCGAACCAATCCGCTCAAATGCACATGCGAGGACTGTCGCGCACTCGGCGCATTTCTGATTGATCCTCATCAACAGCAATGGCGCCTGAGGGCGGCCCAGAACCGGCGGACCCACGTCGAGGAGAGCGTCCGAAACGCCGTGTGCGACCTTGACCTCGCCACCGAAAGGCGCGGCAGCCCGCACACGTTGATCGCGACCAAGAACCAGGCCAGTTACGAGCGACGCGCCAAACAGCGCCGGCAGGATCTGGAACATGTATCGGCGCTTGGTGGATGAAGGACGATCTCGAGCACCTGGCGGCGGGAGAGTCCGAAGGACAGCCGCAAGGGTGAAGGGCCGCTCCGGATCAGTGTTCAGGGGAAGGTTTCAGACCGGTCCGAACTGCTGCGGGCGCGGCGGTGAGCGCGGATCAACAGTCCGCATCCGCATCTTGAATCTGTTGGCCAGAATCGCTATTTTGTCTAACAAGGAGATCCTTGATGCCGTCCCATGAAACTCAGCCGCCACCGATTCAGGCAAGTCTGCGGCGGCGGACGGTCATTGATACGGCGCGGCAGCTCGGGCTGCTTGAAGGCGAGAATGGCCGGATCGGCGGTCGGATTCGACGCGACCTCATAGCGGCTGCCAAGGAAAAGTCCGGCATTACCACCGATACAGAACTACTGGAATACGCCTTGGCGAAGGTCGCGCTTGAGGACGACTTTGGGGTGAAGGTGGTCCGCCGGAAGGGCCGGGTCGCGAAAGAAATCGACCTTGAGTTTTGATCTGTCCCGTGCGCTGCGGCGGATCAAGCCGCAACGCAGCACAGATACTATCCAACGCCGCTCGGCCGCCGATCTGCCTATTCTTCGGAAGCCGATTTCAGCTGGCCTTGAGCTGTTGCTCGATAGCTGTGTCTATATCGACGTACTCCAAGGGCGTTCTCCCGTAAGCGTGGACGAACTGCTTGAGACCCGGAACGTCAATCACTCCACCGTTTGCCTGGCTGAGCTGACGCACCTGTTCGGCCGCCTCGATCCGTCGCACCCGGCCACGAAGACCGTGTTACGCGAAATCCGGCGTACCCTCGAAGACATACCAGGCCACCGGCTCTTTTCCCCATCGGAGACCGCCATGGGCGAGGCCGGAATGCTGGCCGGCTTGGTGACGCGTCTGTCAGGCGCTGCCCGCGGCGAGAGCCTGCTGAACGATGCGAGCTTATATCTCCAGGCGCTGGAACGCGGCTGGATTGTTCTCACACGCAATGTGCGCGACTTCGACTATTTCGATCAGCTTCTGCCAGCGGGTCGTGTTCTTTTCTATGAGCAGGGGTAGCCGGCTTGGGCCCATTGGGTGGCGATATGTGTCGCCGACCGACAAGTACCCGAGAATTTGCGGTTTCATGGCAAGCCGCGGAACCGGGCAGTACAATACGGGAAGATTTCCAATTCTGGCCCAGGAAAAAGACAATGAAATCAGTGCCGTGAACACGTCCTCCGTCCTCCGGGCCACCAAAGTCCATGAATCAACCACTTATGGTCAGTTTCGCTTTGAAGTGGGGCCAATTCAGATTCGCTATGTCCCACGACTCAGGTGCATTCACCTTGAGCAGGCGGTCACCCGGACTAAGCCTTGGGTGGGGCCTCCACGCCGGACATTGCGAGAACCGCAGGAGGAAGCCGAGCGCCTTCGATCTTGACCGCAGCCACGTCAGCATTGAGCTGATGCAGCTCGTCCTCCGTAAAGGTGATGGCAGCGGCCGCAATGTTCTCGTCGAGGTGGGCGGCCTTCGTTGTACCGGGGATCGGCACGATGAACGGCTTCTGTGCCAGCAGCCAGGCCAGCGCCAGCTGGGCGGGTTTGACCTCCTTGCGTTGCGCCCACGTCCGCACGACATCGACGAGCGCCATGTTGGCCGCCAAGGCATCCTCAGCCATGCGGGGAACCCAGGCGCGAAAGTCTCGCTCGGGGTCGTCGCCAAAGCGGGTTTCTGCCGTAATCGTGCCGGTCAGGAAACCATAGCCCAGCGGAGCCCAGCTCACGAAGCCGATACCCAGTTCCTCGCACAGAGGCAGCACGTCGGCCTCGGGACCACGCCAGACCATCGAATATTCGTTCTGGATGGCGGCGAGCGGCAGAATCGCGTGTGCGCGTCGGATGGTCTCAAGTCCCGGCTCCGAGAGCCCGAAATGCAAAACCTTGCCCTCGGCGACGAGATCCTTGACCGCGCCGGCGACGTCTTCGATCGGCACAAGCGGGTCGACGCGGTGCTGGTAAAGCACGTCGATGCGGTCGGTGCGCAGGCGGCGCAAGCTGCCTTCGACGGCGCGCTTGATGTGCTCGGGCCGGCTGTTCAGGCCCTCTCCGATCTTGCCGGTCTCAAGATCAACGTTGAACCCGAACTTACTCTCCAGAACGACGGTCTCGCGCAGCCCCTGCAGCGCATCGCCAACGATCTCCTCCGAAATGAAGGGTCCATACACTTCCGCCGTATCGATGAGGGTGACGCCTTGGTCTACCGCGCGCCTGATAAGCGCAACGGCGGCGGAGCGATCTATGCGGCTGCCGAAATAATCCTGGGCGGTGCGCTCGTCAGGGCCAGGTTTCCACTGGCATCCGAGCCCCACGGGAAACACTTCGAGGGCGCCCAGCTTGCGGCGCTGGCTCGCGGGTTGCGGGCTGGCCGTTTGCGCCGCCGCTTCGCCAAGCGAAGACAGCAGCCAGGGCGCAACGCCGAGACAAGCTGCCGACGTCAGAAATTGCCGGCGCTGCGGGTTGTCAATCTTCGAGGAAGACTGGTTGTTTGAGGGAGACTGGTTGACTCGGTGAGATTTCGTCATGTCACGATCCTTGGCTCGCCATGAGGCCGGCGCGGATGTTCGGTCGCCGGCCTCAAAGGGTGGTTTGCTGAAAATAGGCACGGCCGGCGCCGCGGACAGGGTCGATTCTTGCTCACTTCGTGGATCGCCGGGTTCAGGCGAAGCTGCCGCCCGAAGCCCTATCGGTGCCGGATGGACTGAGCCCGCGCCTGCCTGCCTATGTCCGATGGCGGCACGCCGTACTGCCGCCGGAACAGTTGACGAAAATGATGCAGGTTCGAGAACCCCGCAGCCGCAGCCGCCTGCGGCACGGTTGCCTGGGTCGACCGCAGAGCGTGAAACGCTCGATCCAGCCGACTTGCAGTTACAAAGCGATGCGGCGGCATGCCGAAGGTGTTGGCAAAACTGCGCGCGAAGTGAAACGGGCTGAGTGCGGCCGCCTCGGCAAGATCTCCCAAGGTCAGCGGTTTGTCGGCGGTGTCCAGCACCAGTTCCACCACACGCTGACGCCGCCGCGCGTCAAGCGTTCGCCGGATAAGATCGCGTCCACCGAAGTGCCGCCGCAGCACCTGGGCATAGGCGGCGCGAACCAGTGTCTCGGCCTCCATGTCCGACATCGGTATCCACCCGCGCAGGGCGGCGCGCAGTCTGGTCGCCACCGCCTGGATGATCGGGTCCTGCCAGCCATGCACGTCATCGAGATCGGCGTGGCCTTCGACACGCATGTCCCGCGCCATCTCGCGGCGCAGCCCGGTCGCCCCGGTGATTTCCAGAACGTCGGAGGGAGAGTCCGTCTCCAACCAGGCGATCGGCGTGTCGCCGCCAAGCCCGATTGTCATAGGCGGCACGGGCCGTGGCCTTGCAGTGCCATCGGCTACGCGCACAACGGCAGCCGCCTGGCCGGTGAAAGCCATGCCGATCGACCCGGGCGCCGACGTCGACTCGATCTCGCCGTCGCGCCATGCCGGCAAAAGGCAATGCGCCAAACGGAAGGTCTTGCTTTCCCGGCGGATGATCTCGGGTTGCGCGCGGCTGGTCATCCTTCGGCTTTTCCGGCTGATGTGGTGGGCGAAAACGGCCGCCTGAGCGGCTTCGCGGCTAAAGTACGCCGCTGATTTGCGGCATTTTTCCGTCCGCGGTCGATCGCCCTCGCGATGTCGACTGCCATCGGTTTTCCGTTGGCCTCGCGCATGTAGTCGTCAGTCATCCCATCGAGGACAGTGATGGCCGAATTGCGAGGCAGGCGTCGCAATTCCATGGATCGTTCGGGCACCTCTGACGTTATGTTGTCGCCGAGGCGGGTGATTTCATTACGGAAGGAGCAAGGCGATGAAAAAAATGCTTCTCGCAGGGATCGTTGCCCTGTCGGCGTCAACATCGCTGGCGCAGACGAGCACTGCCCCCGAGCCTACGGCTCCACCGGCTGCAACGCCCGCTGCCCAGCAGCCAGGCGGCCCTGCCAATCTCTGCCAGGAGCTCCTCGCCTTCATGAAGGCGCCTGCCGAAACTGCTAGCCCGACCGCAGCTGCCTCGGCTCAGCAGTCTGGCACATCTTCTACCAGCGCAGCCGCGCCCGCCAAGTCCGAGACCGGGACCGGCTCGGCGCAGAAAATTACCGGGCAGGCTGGGGTTGCCAGCGATGCTCCACAACCGAACAAAGAGAAGGTGGCCAGCGGATCGGCGACGAACGCGCCCCAGAAGGAAAGCAGGGCCGCGCCGGTGCCCCCCTCCGATACGTCGAGCACTCCCAAGGATTCCGTGATCAATGCCGCGAAAGCGGAGGAACTGGCCGCCGCCAATGACATTGCACAATGCCAGAAGACCGCGCGGGAAATGCGAGTGGCCGGCGTCGCCATGCCGCCGCCGTTGCTTGCACTGGCGGCGCTCGACCTGCAGTATCAGCAAAAGTCCGGTGCGGCCCCTCAGGGATCTGGCAATCCACCTGTGACGGGGCAGGATCCGGCGCAGCAGACGCCACCGCCGCAATGAGAGCATGACTGGGACTTTGAGCAGGTAAAAGGAGAAGGCGGGATGGGTATGATCTTGACCGGAATTGTCGTTTCGATCGCAATTGCGTTCGGGGCCGGCTATTTTCTTCTGAGCGCGCAGCAGCAACAGCCAGCATGGCAGGTCTACAGCAGCGAGAGCACTCGCGTCGGCGATCCGGGGCACAATCTGGTCGGTCAAAACTGGACGGGCGAACCGGGCGACAACTCTACCGCAGCCGCGGAGGGCGAGGAGACACCTTCCTAAGACCTGCGGTCGCTGACGTGGATTTCGAGGCCCGCGCAATGAAAGCCTGCGAGCACGCCAAGAAAATGCCCGGACCAATGGCCCGGGCATTTCGATTGTGCGCAGAAGCTATTATTCGGCCGCTTCGGCCGCCGAGCGCGGCGGTATCGCACCTTTCGCCTCCTGGCTTTCGACCCAAAGCCTATGGTGCTCCTTCGCCCAGTTGATATCGACGGTGCCCGAACCCATTGCTTCATAAGCGCCTTCCATGCCGAGCGTGCCGATATAGATGTGAGCGATAATCACGGCGATCAGGATGACGCCGACAGTCGCGTGAACATATTGGGCCGTCTGCATGCCGTTTATGTCGGTGAATGCGAACGGGAACAGCATGAATATGCCCGACACCGACAGCGCAATTCCGCCGAGCACGACGGCCCAGAAGATGAGCTTCTGGCCGGTGTTGAAACGTCCGGCCGGCGGATGCGTCCTGTTGGTCTTGTCGAAAAAGCCGCCACCGACCTTGAGCCAATGCGCGTCATGGCGATCGGGAAGGTTATCCCAGACCCATGTCACCAGCATGATCAATATGCCGAGCATGAATGCCCAGGAGACGAAGTCGTGGGCGTATTTCGCCCAGATCGACCAGGTTGAAAATGCATCGGCCCCGATCAGCGGCATCAGCAGACGCTTGCCGAAGATAAAGTTCAATCCGGTGATGGCCAGGATGATGAACGCCGTGGCAGTCATCCAGTGGGTCAGCCGCTCCAGAGCACCGAAGCGCACGATTTTTACGCCCGATTCGGGCGCCTGTGTGCGGATGCGGCCCCTGTAGACATAGAACAGCGCCAGCAGCAGCAAAATTCCTGTTATCGCGATGCCGCCGATCCACGGCAGCCAGCCCTCGTGGAAGCCGCGGTAGTCGCGGCCTTGTGGTTGCTCGAGCAAGCCTGCGGCCGTATTGGGCAGGGTGACGCGCCCCTCGATCTTCCGCAGCTCATCAAGAAGCTGCTGTTCGTTCACCGCCTGAGCGGTCGGGTTGCTCCCGGATGGGGCTTGCGCGTACACGGGCGCCGCGACCAGCAGCGTGAGCGTCATGAACGCCGCGATAGCCTGCGGAATCAGTCGACCAAGCCTGTTGTCCGGCATTTCTCCGTCCTCCCTGCTAGCTCCGTGCGCGCGAGACGAGCCCAACTGCCTCCTATACGTCGATTGTTTCCCGATAGGCCGTCTGCCAGCCCCAGGCTCCCGAACCATAGCCACGCTGCGTCACACGCTCCTTGTAGATCGCCGCGATGATCTCCCCGTCGCCGGCCAGGAGCGACTTGGTTGAACACATTTCGGCGCAAAGCGGCAGCTTGCCTTCAGCCAGCCGGTTGGCTCCGTACTTGGCATATTCAATTTCGGTGGAATCACCTTCCGGGCCCGCGGCGCAGAAGGTGCATTTGTCCATCTTGCCGCGCGAACCGAAGTTGCCGACACGCGGATATTGCGGGGCGCCGAACGGGCAGGCGTAGAAGCAATAGCCGCACCCGATGCACAGGTCCTTGGAGTGGAGCACCACCGCGTCGGCCGTGGTGTAGAAGCAGTCGACCGGACAGACCGCCGCGCAAGGCGCGTCGGTGCAATGCATGCACGCCATCGAGACGGAGCGTTCGCCGGGCTTGCCGTCATTGATGGTGACGACGCGGCGCCGGTTGATGCCCCATGGCACGTCGTGCTCGTTCTTGCAGGCGGTGACGCAGGCATTGCACTCGATGCAACGATCAGCGTCGCAAAGGAATTTCATCCTGGCCATTTCTGTTCCTCCCGTTCACGCCGCAACGATTTGGCAGAGCGTGCACTTCGGCTCCTGCATGCCCGTCACCGGGTCGTAGCCGTAGGTGGTGATGCTGTTGACGCTCTCTCCCAGAACATATGGATCGGTGCCCTGCGGATAGTGGGCCCTGAGATCCTTGCCCTGGAACCAGCCGCCGAAGTGGAAGGGCATGAACGCGACGCCGCGGCCGACGCGCTCCGTGACCAGAGCCTTCACCCGCGCCCTCGCGTTGTTCTCGGCACCATTGACCCAAACCCAGGTCCCATCGCCGATGCCGCGTTCGGATGCATCGGCCGGGTTGATCTCGACGAACATCTCCTGCTGCAGCTCGGCCAGCCATCTGTTCGACCGCGTTTCCTCGCCGCCGCCCTCATATTCGACGAGCCGGCCGCTGGTCAGGATCAGCGGGAACGTCTTGGCGATGCCCTTTTCCACCGCCGCCTGCTGCACGCTGAAGCCTATGTTCGGCAACCGGAACTGTGTGGCGTCGGGATAGGTCGGATATTTTGCGACCAGATCCACCCTCGGCGAATAGATCGGCTCGCGATGGGTGGGTACCGGGTCGGGCAGGTTCCACGCTACTGCGCGCGCTTTGCCGTTGCCGTAGGGATGGCAGCCATGGCTGAGCACGACGCGCTGGATACCGCCTGACAGATCCGTCGACCACGAGACCTTGTTGATGTCGTCGCCGATCTTTTCGATCACGGCGCGTTCTTGCGCCGTCAGATCCTTGTCCCAGCCGAGTTTCTTGAGCACGGCCATGGTGAACTCCGGATAGCCGTCGGTGAGTTCCGAGCCTTGCGTGTAGGAGCCTTCCGCCAATAGGGTCTGGCCGTTTCGTTCGACGCCGAAGCGGGCGCGGAACGGGCTGCCGCCGTCCATGACATGCAGGCCGGTGCTGTAAAGATTGGCCGTACCTGGGTGGCGGATCTCAGGCTTGCCCCAACATGGCCAAGGCAGGCCGTAATAGTCGCCGCCGACCTCGGGATCGTCCTTGGGAGCCCGCATCGTCACCAGGTCGAACTTGTGCTGGTTCTTCATATGCGCCTTGAGCCGCTCCGGCGACTGACCGCAATAGCCCGTCGACCAGCTGCCGCGGTTCATCTCGCGCAGCACGTCCTCCGGCACCGGACGGTCGCCCTCGACGGCTATCTTCTTGAACATCTTGTCGGCAAGCCCGAGCTTCTTCGACAACAGATAGATGACCTGGTAGTCGTCCTTCTGCTCGAAGCTCGGCTTCACGATCTGCTCACCCCATTGGATGGCCCGATTTGAGGCGACGCGCGAGCCTGACGTCTCGAATTGCGTGCAGACCGGCAACAGATAAGTGTTGTCCTTTCGCCCCGCCTCCACCGCCAGCGATGCCCAGGTGGTGGGATGGGGATCGGCGACGACAAGCAGCTCCAGGCCTGTCAGGCCTTTCATCGAATCCGGGATACGGGTGATACTGTTGCTGGCGTGGCCCTGAATGAACATGGCGCGCATGCTGTCGCGCTGCGCTATCTTGTCCTTGGGCAGCGAGACGGAATCGAACCACCTTGTCAGCGGTATGCCCGGGGTTTCCATGGCATCCTTCGAGTCGAACTGGCTCAGCAGGTCCTCGTAGGGGATCTCCCAAACGCGCGACCAGTGCTTCCAGGCGCTTTCCGTCAGCCCGTAATAGAAGGGCAGGGTGACCACATCGAGCCCGATATCCGTCGCGCCCTGGACGTTGTCATGGCCGCGGAAGATGTTCGCGCCCGTCCCCGGCTTGCCGACATTGCCGGTGGCGAGACACAGTATGCAACTTGCGCGTGTATTGGCCGTGCCAACCGTGTGGTGTGTCTGACCCATGCACCAGATCATCGTCGACGGCTTCTGCGTGGCGAACATCTCGGCGACACGCTTCACCTGATCGCCAGGCACGCCGGTGATCTGCTCAACCTCCTCCGGCGTGTATTTCGCGACTTCCTTGCGGACCTCATCCATCCCGTAGACGCGCTGCGCGATGAACTCCTTGTCCTCCCAGCCGTTCTCGAAGATGTGCCATAGCATGCCCCACAACAGCGCTATGTCAGTGCCGGACCGGAATCGGACGTACTCCGTCGCATGGGCGGCGGTGCGCGTGAAACGGGGATCGATGACGATCAGATTGGCCTGGTTGAGTTCCTTGCCTTCCAGCAGATGCTGCATTGCTATCGGATGCGCCTCAGCTGGGTTGCCGCCCATGATGATCATGGTCTTCGAATTGCGGATATCGTTGAAGGAGTTCGTCATCGCGCCGTAGCCCCAGGTGTTGGCTACGCCGGCGACGGTCGTCGAATGACAGATGCGGGCCTGGTGGTCCTGATTGTTTGTTCCCCACAGCGCCGCGAGCTTGCGGAAGAGATAGGTTCCTTCGTTGGAAAACTTGGCCGACCCCATCCAGTAGACGGATTCCGGGCCGGACTTTTCACGGATCTCAAGCAGTTTGTCGCCAATCCCATTGATTGCGTCGTCCCAGGAGACACGCTCCCACTGCCCTGCGGTGAGCTTCATCGGGTATTTCAGCCGGCGGTCGCTGTGTACGAGCTCGCGTACGCTTGCGCCCTTGGCGCAATGGGAGCCGCGGTTGATCGGGCTGTCCCACGAAGGCTCCTGACCGGTCCAAACTCCGTTCTGGACTTCGGCGGTAACGGTGCAGCCGACCGCGCAATGGGTGCAGACGCTTTTCTTCAGTTCTATAGGCACGCCCGGCTGCGGCGGACTGATGGCCGCCGCCTTCTGAACGGTGCCGAGCTGGAACGACCCGAGTGCAGCCATTCCGCCGGCCGCGAGACCGGAACGGCGAAGGAAGGTTCGCCGGTCGATGGGAGCGGAGGCGACCGTGCCCATCAGTGTGTGCAATCTTGTGCGGCTCGCCTGACCGCTCTTGCGCTTGGTCAGCATGGCGCCCTCATTTCTTCAACGTCTCATAACCGTTCACACGGTAGAATGCCTTGACGTGCTCGGTCTCGCGGTAGCGAGCCCTCGTCTCCTCCTCACCGGGATCGTAAGCTTGCGCTTCTCCTGGGGTGAGCGTCACGGCGGCGGCGGCCACGGCGGTAGTGGATGCGCCGCCGAAGGCACGAAGGAAACTGCGGCGGTTCATTGCCGTCTGTTGCTTTTCCTGCATCTGCCTTCCTCCCTATGCGTCGACGCGATCAGGTCACGAGCTTGGTCGCGCCTCCATGGCAAAGCCTTCGGCTTCGATGTCGATGAAAATCCGCCCCAACGCGCCGACTGCCCGGTAAAACCTGGCCGAGGCCGCGTTTTCCAGATCGGCCAAGAAACGGCTCGCCCACGGCGCGATGTGACGTTCAAAGAAGTCCCGCTCCTCGCCGGCGGGAACCACGAAATGGGTGGCGGCAAAGCCGCTCATGATCTCGAACAGCGTGCCGAGATGATCTTCCGGGTCAAAATGACCGTCCGCGCGTTCAAGGCCGAGGCGCCTCATGTCCCCGCGCAGGCGGGCAAGCGGCCGTTCGTTGAGAAAGCCGGTCAGGTAGTAGGAGGCGTAGGGAACGAGTTCGCCGCGCCCGACCCCGATGAAGAGCTCGAAATACTCGCGACTGACGGCAACCGGAGAGGCTGAAGAAGCAGCCTGGCCGAGTGCGGCATGAGCCTTGCCGAGCGGGGTCTCGGCGTCGCCTCGCAACCCGGAAAGCCGCGCCATGAGGTTTGCATCCGGAGCGGCCAGGAGAAGCGTGGCGAGCAGCGCGTACTCATCCGCGCGTGCGCTGTTCACGTCGTTGACGTCAGCATCTTCTACGCCGGGAACCAGAGCGTCAGCTCCGAACGACGTGCCGATTGCCTCCTCCAGGCGCAAGTCTGGGTTCATCTACTGACCTCGACCGTGCCCCTCAACGAGTGGGTAAAGTGAATACTAGTACCCCGCCCGGCAATTGCAACAGCGACTGTGCCAAAATGGCAACAAATCCAGATCAGCGCGGCATGGCGCCGCCATGGCGTCGCTGGCGATCGATCGGCGATGATTCCGCGGCGCCGGCGGCCGAAGGAGATTCGGGGTTTGCCGGTTCGATCGAACTGTCCGGCGTGACAGAATTCGACCCATCGGCTGAGGCGTTCACGCCCTCGTCCGCCAAAACGGCGCTGGTCGCTGGCGCCTTCTCCGGCGCCTGCGAAGCCATGGCGGCGGGTGCCGGATCGGTCGGGTTGCCGCCGTTCGACAGGAAATCCACGACAGCTTCGCTGGATGCTTTCAAGGGGCCGAATCCCGCCATGGATCCAGGGCTGTTGAAGTCCCAGGCATATTCGGAAGGCCCGATATGATCACGAATTGCCGGATCGAGCGACCACATCTTGCGCAATGCGGCGCGCTTCAACATTTTGGGCACGCCTTTGCGCAGGAAGGCTGAGAGATCGCTTTGAGCGGTCAGATCCTCGAGGCGCGGGAGGGGCTCGGCGGGCTCGGCGGCCTCCGGCTCGACAATTGCTGGTGCAAGCTGCTCACCAGTATCGGCTGGCGCCGCAACTTCGTCAGGCGAAAGCTGATCGTTCTGCGGCCCCGCAGTCGAACTGTAACGCGCCGCCTGTTTCAGGCGCGACCAGCGGGCGAAGACATTATCGCGTCCCGCGCTCATTCGGCATCATCCGTCGTTCCGGAACGAGGACCGCGCCTCGCCAGGGCATCAGGGTCCGCCCGATCGCGCTTGCGCTTGATGAAAGGACGCTCGACGTGATGCGTCTCGACAAAGGCGGCCAGCCATTGCTGAAGCTCGATCGGCATCGGCACGGCCTCGATGATGTCGGGGCCAGCCTCGGTCAGCGACTCGCCCTCGAAAGGGTCAGCGGTCACCAGGTGCAGCACAACTCCGGGTGGAGCATCGCTCGACCGGAGCGCGATCCACAGGCTAGGCCGCCCCGAACGGAGGTTGTCCCGGTACATGCCCGTGTCGCACCCGAAGAGCTCAAGCTTGAAAGTTCCGGCATAGAAGCGCGTCACGCCGTCTGATTCGTGCAGCACCGACCATGGCGCCGCGCTCGGCGCGCCCGCCAGCACGGCCACGGGAACCCAGACATGGTCGATCCACGGGTTGTCCAGAGCCCGTCGCTCGACGATCACCCCGACTTCCGCCGTCTCCTGCACCATGGCACCAATCCTCCTAGTTCACCGTCCCTGGGGCGCGAAACGGCAGGCCTGCGACAAGGTTCTGCGGCTTCATGCGGATCGTTCGGTCAGGGGTCATGGCCATTATGAGCCAGACGGGCCTGGCGCCCACCTGCGGCAGTACTTCGCCTGTGTCGGAGAAGGTGAGCCGGAACAGTGCAATCACGCGCTGTGCAGCCTCCGGGTCAAGTTCATCGCCGGCCCAGAGCGTGTTGCCGATGCGGGTCGCTTCGGCGTCGAGGCCGACGAACCAGGCCCAGTCCTCGTCCTCGATCCGCTCCACCGGCTCGATCTCCACGTCCACCGCAAGTAGATGGCGAACCCAGATCTCCATTGCTGTGGCAAGGCCGCGCCGGGTCGGACTGCGCGCGCTGCCCAGCTTGAGCACCATATCGAAAGCGTCGCTCCTGGCGAAGTAACGCTCGGCATTGTTCTCGTCGAGTATCTCCAGTTCGGTGACGGCTGGGCCACCAAGCATGTTCAGGAGTGGCGAGGCATGGCGGTTCTGTTCATGCAGCTCTATGGTTTCGGCATCGGCGAGAAGCACGGCGCCCTCGTTAGACGTCACCCGTTGCGGCCGATAAAACAGCTCCGCGGCTCGCACGACGCAGGCGTCGTGCTGACCATCCAGCGCATTGCGCAGGACGACCTGCGCAAGCTGGTTCATGAACAGCGGCGGGATAGTTTCGGCCGAGCCGCGCGCCAGCGCGAGATATGCGGCCTCGAGTGAGGGAGCGGCCAACACATGGTCGCGAAAGGCGATCATGAACTCCCAGTTCTCGCGCGCATCCGGGTCCTCCAGGGCGGCGATCTCCTGCTTCGCGACCGGCCGGCGCGGATGATGCATCAAAAGTTCGTGATGCAGGCGCAGCTCCGCCGGGCAGGCCGTTTCGGGAGGGAGAAGCTCTGGCCGCGCAAAATATGCCTTCAGAAAGGAGTCGGTCACCAGCAGGCGCCCGGCCTCATCCCTGTCGAGAAGGTGATGACCTGAGGAAACCCAGAAATCCTTCACTTCTGCCTCCCGGCCAATGCTAGGAGATCGAACTTTTCCGTCGACTCCTCCTCGCCGTCGATTTCGACAAAGCGGAATGCCGTTGCCGGCTCCAGCCGGCTCGCCTTGCGATGCAGGGTTCGGAAACACTCGCGGGTGCCGGCCTGTTCGCTGGTGCGGTTGACCGCAATCAGCGTGTTTGGCGGGTGGTCGCACAGCGATTGCGCGAATTCTATCTCCTCTTCGGCGGCGGCGCGCGCCGTTTCGGTGTCCGGCGCGCCGCATCGCACCACAAGCTGCTCGGCCAGCCGATCGACGGCCGCCGCGCGATCATGCACGGTCGCGTCCGTGACCACGACGAGGGTGGACCAGCCGAAGCTATCAATGCCGAGGAACCCGGCGCGGAACGCCTGCCGTTGCTTGCCGGAAAGCCTGGCCACATCGGCGCCGAAGAACAGGAAGGTGCCGGTCACCGCCCACTCGCCCGGTTCTGCAGCGCGCGAATAGACAAACGTGTCCGATGGATCGAGGCGGATCGTTCGCGGCAGCTTCAAAGCCATGGCGTGCCCGTCATCGGATCGAGCCAGGAGGGCCTGGCAAGCGCCTCGGGCAGGCTTATTCGCTCGCGAAGCCCTTGAGAGGCCGTGTCGGAAATCAGCAGATCGCCGTTGCCGGCAATCTCTGCATGCTCGTCGCCCTTTCGGGGCAGCCGGTCGAGCCAGCGGCTGGCGATCGAACCGAAGCCGGTATCGCTCCATTCGTGGAATGCGGCCATCAGATGGCGGGAGAAGCTCGCAACGATCTCACCGGCATCGAGCGCCACGAAGCCGAGTTCGTCAAGCGCGCCAAGCAGCGGCCGCAGACCGGGCTCGCCGGCGCGGATGACGGCGGTGCGGATCATGCCGGAGAAGACGATCCAGTCGGGGATTTCGTTCTCCCGTGCCCCTTCCGGCCAGCCCAGGCGGGCGCCGCCGACGAGAACCCCGTCGACGCGAACAGCGTCGGGCCAGTCGAAGGTGATGGGCCGCGACGGCGGAGCATGGACCGCAAGCGCATCGGCAAGTGCGTTCATGCCGGCATAGATCGCGCGACGCGCATCCTCCAGCGGCTCTTCAGGCTCGAGCACCACGGCGAATTCGGCCAGATCGTAGCGGCGCACCCAGGCAAGCGTGCCTGCCCCTTCGTCTGCCGCAATCGCGCAGGCGTGCGCAAAGGCGTCACCGGCCTCTCTCAGCGGCACGAGGCTGTAAGGCGGTGGCAGTTGGAGGTCGCTGACAGAGGGCCGCATAGGCCGATCCATATTTTGATGACGGCGACTGTAATGTCTTTATAATACTTCCAGGCAAGAGGCGCTACCGCGTGGACAAGGAAGATGCCACGGGAGTCGGAATGAGCCTGGACAAACCACGCACGGTCCTGGTCTGCTCGTGCGAGCGGAGCATGCCACGCTTCGGCGCCAGCGTCGCCCGCGGATGCAAGGGCGCATGGGTCGAGGCGGGGGACCAGTTCTGCGGCGCGGAACTCGACCGGGTGCGCAGCGCCCTGAGCGGCGGCGAAGCAGTCACCATCAGCTGCACGCAGCAGGCGCCGCTTTTCGGCGACCTCGCCGAGGAACTCGGTTTCGCAGGCGATCTGGTTTTCGCAAACATTCGCGAGACGGGCGGCTGGTCGCAGGATGCTGCTGCTGCCGGCCCGAAAGCGGCGGCTCTGCTCGCCATGGCGGCCGAACCCGCTTCGCCACCCGCGCTGGTTACGCTTTCGAGCAATGGTGTCGTCCTGGTTTATGGCTGCGACGCCACGGCGATCGATGCGGGCCGGCAACTCGCCGAAAAGCTGGACGTCACTGTGTTGCTTAGCCGTCCGCGCGAAATCGCGCCGCACCGGGTCTGGGATTTTCCCGTCTTGCAGGGAACGATCCGGCAAGCGCGCGGCCATCTTGGCGCCTTCGAGCTGACAGTCGACGATTTCGCGGCGCCCAATCCATCTTCGCGCGATCGGCTTGGCTTTGGGATATCGCGGGATGGAGCGGTCTCGAACGCCGACATCATCCTTGATCTCTCCGGCGGGGCTCCGCTTTTCCCTGCTCATGAATTGCGCGACGGCTACGTGAAGGCCGATCCCGGCGATCGCGCCTCCGTCGCCGTTGCGATCGCAACGGCAGCCGATTTGGTTGGCGAGTTCGACAAGCCGCGCTTCATCGATTTCTCCGCCGATCTGTGCGCCCATTCGAGATCGCGCATCACCGGCTGCACACGGTGCCTCGACCTGTGCCCGACTGGGGCGATAACGCCCGCCGGCAACCACGTCGCAATCGATGCGGAAGTATGCGCCGGCTGCGGCAGCTGCGCGGCGGCATGTCCCACGGGCGCTGCCGCCTACGCCGTGCCGGATGCCGAGTCGCTGCTTCGGCGGCTGCGGACGCTTCTTGTCACCTATCGTGAGGCGGGCGGCCTGGATGCGATTGTGCTTTTCCATGATCTCGGCCATGGCGAGCCGCTGATCGACGCACTTGCCCGCTTCGGCGCGGGTCTGCCCGCAAATGTCCTGCCGGTCGCGGTGAACGAGATAACCCAGTTAGGGATCGAGGCGTGGACCGCGCCGGTCGCCTGGGGCGCTTGCGCCGTAAGGGCGCTGTCGTCGGCCAAGCCAAGGCATGAGCTTACCGGAATTGCCGCAAACATCGCAATCGCCAATCTTTTGAGCCGGTCTCTCGGTTATGGCGCGGAGGTCTGCGGATTGATCGAAGTGGACGATCCCGACATACTCGCCTCGGCGCTCGACCTGATTACTCCAGATGTTGCGTCGCGGCGCCCGGCGGCATTCCTGCCGCTCGGCAAGAAGCGCAGCCTGCTGACGAGCACCATGCTCGAGCTCCATCGAGCCGCGCCGACGCCGGTCGACCGGGTGGCGTTGCCTGCTGCAGCTCCGTTCGGCGGCCTGGACGTCAATGTCGACGGCTGCACGCTCTGCCTCTCTTGTGTCTCGGCCTGTCCAACCGGGGCGCTTTCTGACAGCGAACAGCAGCCGGCCCTGTATTTTTCCGAGAGCGCCTGCGTGCAGTGCGGCCTTTGCGCCGCGACCTGCCCGGAGAAGGTCATCACCTTGACGCCGCAGGTGGATTTCCAGGCATGGGGTGCTCGCAGCCGGGTCGTGAAGCAAGAGGAGCCGTACAACTGCATCCGCTGCGCAAAGCCGTTCGGCACAAGGAGCACCGTCGAGCGGATCGTCGCCAAGCTCGAAGGCAAACACTGGATGTTTGCAGGCGAGAACGCACGGCGGCTCGACCTTGTACGGATGTGCGACAATTGCCGCGTCGATGCGGCGATGAATGAGGGCTTCGATCCTTATGCAGGCCCTGGTCGCTCGCCGCCGCGAACCACTGAAGACTATCTGCGGGAGCGCAAGGCCTCGAGCGACAAGGCGGTCTGAGCCTTGGGCTGATCGCCCTCAAAAATGCGTTTCCCGGCGATCGGGGCGGTGAGCCGGCTACGACGGTGACCAAAAGGGTTACACGATCAACACGCAAATAAACGGTTTCAGCAATCAAATCTTAGGCATAGCGTGACATGCTTGCCGCTCGGCTGACCACCGGGTGGCTCGAATGGATGTATGGGAAAGGGGGGCTTCAGGGCCCGTCGATTGGTAGATCGAACGCACCTCGACAGGCAGGACGATCCTGCCGTCACGGCGGAAGTTGAGCGACTTCTGGCGCAGCGCACGCGCGACATCCGGCTCAAAGGCGAGATCAAGCGCCTGTTTCAGGCACGTGTCTGGTCGCAAACGGCCAAGATCATCCGCGCCTGGATGACATGGGTGGCGTTCCTCGATGTGCTGACGCTGGCGCTCAACCTGGTGATGCTTCCAAGGTCGATCGCGCTATCCATGCTCTTGCCTGGCGCCATCATCCCTCCCGTCGCTGCAGCCGTGGTCCTTGTCTGGCGAAAACGGCGCCCGTCCTGGGTCCAGGGGGTTTCCCTGATCACAGGCATGTTCCTCATCCTGTTGTCGATCGTATTGGTCGGCGCAAGCGCCGGCGGCGAGTTCTACGAACGGCACTTGAACATCATGCTGTTCGTAGCGATTACCGCCATCATCATCTTCGGCGTCCCTCAGGCATGGACCGTGACGGTCGCGGCTTTGGCTCTCGGTCTCTATCTCGTCTTCCAGGTGCAGAACCCGGGCCTTGAGATTGGCAATGCGGTGGCTGCCACGTTGTTTTTTGCCAGCGGCATTCTCGCTACGGTCGCCGCGCGGCGTACGATGACAATTCTGGCTCAGAAGACTTTTCTGTTCGAGCTTCGAGACCGACACAGGGTTGCCGAACTGGCAGAAGCGAACGATCGGCTGGAGCTTCTGGCGAGAACCGATCCGCTGACCGGCGTCGACAATCGGCGCCGGATGACGGAAACGCTCGACCACGTCTGGGGCGGTGGCGGCAAATGCCCCGGCGGCGCCGCCATGCTGATGTGCGACATCGACGACTTCAAGAAGCTCAACGATCGTCTCGGTCATGCCGAGGGCGATCGTTGCCTCATCGAGGTCGCCCGCTTGATCCGGGAGAACGTGAGGCGCGATCGCGATCATGTTGCGCGCTACGGCGGTGAGGAATTTCTCGTGCTGCTTCCAAGTGTGAACGAGCAGGAGGCCGCCATTGTAGCCGAGCGAATTCGCGAGTGTGTGGAAGCTGCTCGTCTTCCTAACCCTGGATCCCGCGTGTCCCGCTATATCACCCTCAGCATCGGCGTGGCGGTCCAGGCGCCGGACCAGGCCATTTCGCCGGAGCAGCTCCAGCGCCAGGCCGATGAAGCACTCTATGTTGCCAAGCAGACTGGCCGCAATCGGGCGGTGTTCCACAGGCTGGAGTCATCGAGCCTTTTGGGCGCTCGGTCAATGCGGTGATGTCGAAGTTCAGTCCGTGCGTGTCTCGGCCTGAAGAAAGCGGATCAGGGCTGCCCGATCCTCGGCATTGCTGATCGTCTGTTCAGGCATCTTGGTGCCGGGGGTGTAGGCGTTCGGACCCAGCTCGAACAGCTCTGACACGGTTTCCGGTGTCCAGACGATGTCCATTTTCCGGAAAGCGGGCGAATAATGGTAACCCGGCACGGACGCTATCTTGCGTCCGAAAATGCCATGCAGCGTCGGCCCGGCTCGATGGCCATCGTTCGGGTCGAGCGTATGGCAGGCAACGCAGGCGCGAAATACTTCTGCGTCCGGATTGCCTGCGTATCTGGCCATCGGATCGGTCCTGCCTGCTGTAGCGGCTCCAAGGCGCTCGCCCCTCTCGACGTTCCATTCCCGCACCAGATGGTCGGCGCCGCCAGCCAGAAGCGTCTTGCCGCCAGCCGCGAACGCAAGCGACCATACCGCCACGCCGGAGGTGTCGAGCGTGCGGATGGTGGAGAGGCTGATGGCGTCCAGCAACAGGATTCCATCACCGATGCCGGCGACGGCGAGATAGTTCGCGTCTGGGGTGGCGGCGAGAGCAATCACCGGTTTGCCCAAGACCGGAACTTCCAGCTGCACTTTGCCGCGCCGGTCGAGCAGCCGCAGCTGCCCGTCAGCACCTGCGACGAACAGGCGGTCGCCGGACGCTCTTGCTAGCGCGTTGAGCGGCGTCGGCATGATGGCTCGAAGCGGAGCCGCCCCAGCCTGGCTCGGCCAAAAGATGACTGTCGCGTCATAGCCGGCGCTGACGAGGGTTGCGTCCGCCAGGAAGGCGAGCGCATTGACGTTTGCACGATGGCCTTCCAGGACGCGCGCTGGCCCACCGGCAAGCGGCCAGAGCCGGACGGTGGTGTCCCAGGACGCCGAAGCCAGCATCGATCCGTCGGGTGACAGTTCGAGGTCGGCGACAGGCCCGGTGTGGCCCTCCAGAATTTGGGCCGGCTCGCCTCGACCGATTTGCCAGATCGCGATGCGACCATCCGCACCGGCGCTGGCAAAGCGCCCGTTCGGCAATGCAGCGACGGCAGTTACCTCACCTTCATGAAAGAGCAGCACGTCGCGTGCTTCGCCGGTCTCAAGCGACCAGATGATTGCCTTGGTATCAAAACTGCCGGTTGCCACCGTCTTTCCGTCCGGTGCCACGGAAATCGCCCGCACCGGACCGCCATGCCCGCGCAGTTCCGCACCATGTGCCGTCGCGCCGGCGAGGAAAACCGCAGCGAGCAAAGCTGTTGCGAGCGTCTTATGCATTGCGCATCATACATTTCCGTGTTCCGCTGGCGGGCAGCGTCTTTGCCGGGGAACAGCATGCGATCGCGACCCGACCAGCCGCACAGTCCAAGCTATTAGAGGCAATCCTATGACTCAAAACATGGAAACCGATGCCTTCAACGTGTCGATGCGCAAGTTCCTGAAGCAGGTCGGCGTCACCTCGCAGCAGGCGATCGAAAAGGCCGTGGCGGATGCGGGACTGAAAGGGCAGGGGCGCCTGACCGTGAGGGCCGTGATTACGGCTGAACGCGCCGGTCTGCACCACGTCGTCGAAGGCGACATCGACCTTGGCTGAATAGCTTTGACGGTGCGCCCGGCGCCCCATCGACGCCCACATCAATGGAAGAACCGGACCTGCCCGGCCGGGCCGGTGTCATAGCCGGTGAGTTCTGCGGCGCGCTGAGCGAAGCTGTCCTGGGCCATGAGGCGGATCAGCGCCTGGATCGAAGGCTGGAAATAGGTTCGCTGCCGCATCAGCAGATCGAAATTCTCCCACGCCAATGATACGAATTCGAGGCTGGCGGCGCGCGCGGCGGCGCGTGTGGCGATGCCGCAATCGGCCCTGCCGGTCCGGATCGCGGCAGCGAGTTCCGGCCCTGTCAGGCATGGCGGCTCGAGCCGGTTCAACCGCCTCTGGCTGGCGCCGGCGCGGGCGACCAGGACATCCAGCAGCATTTGGGCTCCGGCCCCGACCTGGCGCATCGCGATCTTGGCGCCGCTTTCTAGGACATCGGTCAGGCTGTTGAGCGATCGGGGGTTGCCCGGCGGCAGCAGCAGCCCTTGTTCGCGCCGCGTGAAACCGATCAGCACCGCATCGTGCAGCCGCGGCATGGCGCGCGCGGCCTCCACATTGGGGTCGGCGGCATCACCGTGGAAATGGATCGCCGCAGCGGCAATCTCGCCACGCAAAAGACGCGCAACGCCGCCTGCCGTCCCCTCGGTAAGCGAGGCGAGGCCGGAGCCCGCCTGACGAAGGCTCCATTCAAGCAGGTCGTCCTGGCTGCCGCCGACTATGGGCGGCGGCTCGGGCGCAATCATTCCGTCGGGACGCGCCAATCCCGAGAGAACCCACCGGTCGAGCTCGTTACGCGGAAACAGCCATTTGCCCGTCACTTTGCTGCACGGAATGCTGTTTTTGGCGACCAGTTCGTAAAGCTTGCGTTCGCCAAGGCGCAAATAGTCTGCGGCTTCTGCAGTCGTCAGCAAATCCATCCTGCAATCTTATGCATATTCCTGCGCAGGTTCAATTGTTTGACGAATGTGGAGTAAATGCAGCAGAAATAGCAGGACGACGCAGCGCAGGTGAAAGGGTATGTCAGAAGGCCTAAATGCATGGCAGCTTATCGCGAGTGGCGACGCGACGCTGATCTCGATCGTGCGGCTTTCGCTGACCATTACCCTGGCCGCCGTTGCAGTTGCGGCCGTCGTGGGACTGCCGCTCGGGGCGTTGCTGGCACTGACCCGTTTTCCGGGACGTTCCGCGCTCGTCGTGCTTGTCAACGGCTTCATGGGCCTGCCGCCCGTAGTCGTCGGCCTGACCGTTTACCTGCTGTTATCGCGATCAGGGCCGCTCGGCGCGTTCGGCCTGCTGTTCACACCGGCCGCCATGGTCATCGCGCAGGCGCTTCTCGTCCTGCCGATTATCGCGGCTCTGACGCGCCAGACCATCGAGGATTTGTGGCGCGAATATCGCGACGAACTGACGGCGATGGGCGTCGGCCCGCCAGGCCGCGTGGCGACGCTTTTGTGGGACAGCCGTTTCAGCCTGATCACCGCAATGCTCGCCGGCTTCGGACGGGCGGCCGCCGAAGTCGGCACAGTCATGATCGTCGGCGGCAACATCGAGGGCTTTACCCGAACCATGACCACCACGATCGCGCTCGAAACCTCAAAGGGAGACCTGCCGCTCGCGATGGGTCTCGGCGCCATCTTGATCGGCCTCATTCTTGCGATCAATGCCGCTGCCTGGGGCCTGCGAGTGTGGTCGGAGCAACGGGTGGCTTGATGATGCGGGCCGCGCTGACCGACCTTCCTCTCATTCTGGACCGCGTCTCGCTCAGCGCCGGCGCCACGACTATGCTGGACCGCCTGAACCTGGCGATTACTCCCGGTGCGCCGACACTCGTGCTCGGTCCCAATGGCGCGGGCAAGACATCACTGCTTCGGGTTTGCATGGGACTTGCCGCGCCTTCCGCAGGAACTGTGAGTTGGGGTGGGCGCACCGATCGGGGGCTCGGGCGCCGGGCAATGCTGCTCCAGAAACCGGTGATGCTGCGCCGCTCCGTCGCCGCCAACGTGGCCTACGGACTGGCGCAAGCTGGTTGTCCGCGCCATCGTCGCGCGGCACGTACCGAGGAACTTCTCGATCGTGTGGGCCTTTTGGGCCTGGCGGCGCGACCTGCGCGGCGCTTGTCTGGCGGCGAGCAACAGCGCGTGGCGCTTGCCCGCGCACTGGCGCGCGAACCCGAGATCCTGCTGCTCGATGAACCCACCGCCAGCCTTGATCCCGCTGCAACCCGCCATGTCGAGGAGATCATCCTGATGGCCTCCCAATCGGGCGCCAAGATCGTCATGGCTTCGCACGATCTCGGCCAGGTGCGCCGGCTTGCGGGAGATGTCGTCTTCCTCGTTCGCGGCCGACTGTGCGAGCACGCCAGCGCCGGTGATTTTTTCGATCGCCCCGCATCCGCAGAAGCTGCAGTCTTCATCCATGGGGAGCTTGTTCTTTGATCGCGGAAATGGAGCTTCCAGTGCTGAACCGTCGACTGTTTACCGCAATTGTGGTCATCTTGACTTTCCTCGCCTCCAGCGGCGCATCGGCCAGCGCACAGGAACAGTCGATCGTCGTGGCCTCGACGACCTCGACACGGGATTCCGGCCTTTTCGACCACATACTGCCGTTGTTCACCACAAGGACTGGCATCGAGGTGAGGGTGGTCGCGCAGGGAACCGGCCAGGCCCTTGACGCCGGCCGCCGGGGAGACGCAGACGTGGTCTTCGTTCATGCCAGGGAGCAGGAGGAGAAATTCGTCGAGCAAGGTTTTGGCGTGAAACGCTTCGATGTGATGTACAATGATTTCGTCCTGATCGGTCCCAAAGGCGACCCGGCCGGCATCAAGGGTTCGCCGGATATCGCACTCGCCTTGACATCGATCCAGCGAAAGAAAGCCGCTTTTGTTTCCCGCGGCGACAAATCCGGAACGCACATTGCAGAACTCGGACTCTGGAAGGCGGCAGGTGTCGACATCGCGGCGGTGAGGGAGCCCTGGTACAAGGAGATAGGGCAGGGCATGGGCGCTGCCCTCAACACAGCCAGCGCCATGGATGCCTATGTGCTTTCCGATCGCGCCACATGGCTGGCGTTCAAGAACCGCGGCGAACTGGAGATCGTGGTCGAAGGCGATAAAAGGCTGTTCAACCAGTACGGTGTCATCCTGGTGAATCCCGCGAGGCACCCGAGCGTCAAGGCTGAACCCGGCCAACGCTTCATAGATTGGCTGATCTCGCCTGAAGGACAGCAGGCGATCGGCGAGTACAACATTGACGGCCAGCAACTGTTCTTCCCGAACGCTGAGCAGAAGCGCTCCTGAAGTCGGTTGCAAAGCGGTTCGCATCTGCCCCATCATCGGACATGATGAGAATGCAGCCTTCCGTCGGCGCGCTGACCGGTCTCGAAGCGGCTCTCGCCGCACTCCTCGACGGAGTGGAACCGGTTGCGCCCACTCTTTTGCCGCTTGACCAGACGCTTGGGAAGATCGGCGCCGCCATGCCGCCCCTGGCACGCGCGCAGCCCATCCGCGACACGGCAAGGACAGACGGCTGGGCGTGCCGCGCGCTCGATCTTGCTGGTGCGTCGGCCTATTCGCCGCTGCCGCTGATGGCAATGCCGGTCTGGATAGAGGCAGGCGGCGCCATGCCGGAGGGATGCGATTGCGTTCTCGATGCCGATCTCATCGATTGCAGCGGCCCGATGCCCCAGGCGCTCGATGAAGCGGCACCGGGCCAAGGCGTGCGACGCGCCGGCGAGGACATGGCGGCGGGCCGACCGCTCATCATTGCAGGGGACAGGCTGTCGGCCGCTGACCTCCTGACAGTGCGAAGCGCAGGGATTGGTGAAATTGCGGTGCGGATGCCGCAGGTGCGCCTGATCGATGTCGCCGCCCCGACGAGCGATACTTTCACGGCGCATTTTATCGCCGACCTTGCAAGAGCCTCTGGCGCGACCGTATTCGATATCGAAACGGTTGCGCGCGACGCCAGATCCGTCGCCCAGGCGCTTGGCAATGCAGCCGGCGATTTGATCATCCTGATTGGAGGCACTGGTGCGGGGCGCGCCGACGCTACAGTTGACGCGCTTGCCGCGCGTGGGGCGCTCGTCGCCCACAACATAGCGCTGCAGCCCGGCCGAACCGCGGCGATCGGCCGGCTCGTCGGGGTCCCGATCATTGCTCTGCCCGGCGCGCCCGATCAGGCCTTTGCCGGCTTTCTGGCGCTTGTTCAGCCGGCTATCGATCGCCTGACGGGCAGGAGCGCCCCGCGACAGACGGTCCTGGCACTGGAGCGAAAAATCTCCTCCACGGTCGGACTGGCCGAGATCGTCCTGCTGAAGCAGGAACAAGACAGATGGCGGCCGCTTGCGACAGGCGATTTTTCGCTGGAGGCGATCCGCCTGGCGGATGCATGGCTTGCCATTCCAGGGGGCAGTGAGGGTTGGGCCGCGGGAACACCTGTCGGCGCCTTTGTGTTCGACGATCCCAGATGAGTCGGTGATGACCAGATCCACCCGCCCAGATACCGGCCAGGAGCATACCGGCCAGGAGCAGTTTCTGACGGTCCTGTCGCGCGACGAGGCGCTCGCCCGTTTCGAAGCCGCGCTATTTCCCAGGACGATCCCGACCGAAGAACTGATGCTGGCGGATGCGCTTGGGCTGGCGCTTGCCGATGATGTCACGGCTCCGATCGACGTGCCGCCCTTCGACCGTTCGAACGTCGATGGTTTTGCCGTGCGCGCCGCCGACATGGCCACCGCATCGGAGGCGCTTCCTGCCAGGCTCCTGCTCAACCGCGAAACTATCGCCTGCGGTGTCGCCCCGCAAATCCCTGTGCTCGCAGGCACCGCCACCTCGATCTCGACGGGCGGGCCGGTGCCGCGCGGCGCCGATGCCATCGTCATGGTGGAGCACACGCAACCGGCCGAAGACGATGCCATCGAGGTCAGGCGCGGAGCCTCGCCCGGCCAGTTCATCTCGCATGCCGGATCCGATATTGCCCGCGGTGAGGTTCTGCTGCGCGCCGGAACGGTGATCGGCTCGCGTGAAATCGGCATGCTTGCCGCCTGCGGAATTGCGCTGGTGACGGTGGCGCGCAAGCTGCGCGTGGCGGTTTTGTCGACCGGCGACGAACTTGTCCAACCGGGCGACACCCTGCGGCCCGCCGGCATTTACGACGCCAATGGCGCAATCGTCAGCGCCGCGATAACTGAAAATGGCGGCCAGGCGAGCTTTCTCGGCGCCTATCCGGATGACGAACCCACGCTGGAAGCCGCCATGCGCGAGGCGCTGGCGGCGCATGACGTGCTGATAGTGTCGGGCGGGACGTCCAAGGGCGCGGGTGATGTCAGCCACCGCATCGTGAACCGTCTCGGCGCGCCCGGCATCGTTGCCCATGGCGTGGCGCTGAAGCCGGGAAAACCACTTTGCCTCGCCGTTTGCGACGGCAAGCCGGTCGTCGTGCTGCCGGGATTTCCGACTTCGGCCATGTTCACTTTCCACGACATGATCGTTCCCGTGCTGCGCCGCATGGCGGGCCTGCCGCCTCGGACCGAAGCGAAGGTCGCGGCAAAGGTTCCACTGCGCATTCAGTCCGAACTCGGCCGCACGGAGTTCGTGATGGTGTCGCTGGTCGAGGGTGAGCAGGGGCTGGTCGCCTATCCCACCGGCAAGGGCTCGGGGGCGATAACGTCCTTTGCCCAGGCGGACGGCTTCATCAGCATCGAAGCTTTGGCCGACAATATGCCTGCCGGAAGCGAGGCGTCGGTGACGCTGTTCACACCGCACGTGCGTGTTCCCGATCTCGTGGTGATCGGCAGCAACTGCACCGGCCTGGATATTGTCGTGGGGATTCTGTTTCGCGCCGGCCTGACGGTGCGGTCCCTCGCGGTCGGGAGCCTGGGCGGCCTGGCCGCGGCCAAGCGGGGAGAGTGCGATATCGCGCCCATCCACCTCTTCGACACCAGGACGCAAAGCTACAATGCGCCGTTCCTGAGCGAAGGCCTCGAACTCGTGCAGGGATGGCGACGCATGCAGGGCATCGTCTACCGCCCGGGCGACGTGCGCTTCCAGGCGACCGACCCAGAGGAGGCGGTGCGAGCCGCACTCGCCGATCCCAATTGCATGATGGTCAACCGCAACCAGGGCTCGGGTACGCGCATCCTGATCGACCAACTGCTTGGTCCGGCGCGTCCCGACGGATATTGGAACCAGCCCCGCTCGCACAATGCCGTCGCGGCGGCCGTCGCACAGAACCGAGCGGACTGGGGCGTCACCATTGCGCCGGTGGCGGGCTCAGCCGGGCTCGGTTTCATTGCGCTGAAGGAAGAGCATTATGATTTCGCGCTGGTCTCTGCCCGCAAAGAGCGACCCGCGGTGCAGGCCTTCCTTAACGCGCTCGCTTCGCCTGAATTCAAAGAGGGGATCGAGCGCATGGGTTTTACCCGACCTGGCCAAGTGTGAGATATCCGGGTTAAGGGTCGGCAAGGTGCCCAACCAGCCGTTCGGCCTCGGCAAAATCTTCGACCGTGTTGACATTGAAGAAGGGATCCACCGGCTTGTCCGGCCAGGACGCGGTGGCAACCTGGTAGCGAGCCGTCCACAGGTCGATCTTGCGAACGCCCTCTTCGACGAGCGCATGGCGTAACGCATCGCGCATCGCCACTTGCCACAGCCCGATGACAGGATGCGTCCGGCCCGCTGACATCGCCACCGCCAGATCCGCAGCTTTCGCCATGCGCGCCCGATGCAGCCGTTCGACGAGGTCGCGCGGCATGAAAGGACAGTCCGCTGCGACGCTGACGATCCATTCGACATCGGGCCTGTTCGCCGCCGTCCAGTCGAGGCCCGCAAGCACGCCGGCAAGCGGCCCCGGATAGTTTTCGACCGGGTCGGCGACGACTGGAAGGCGAAAGCGGGCGAAGCGGGCAGGGTCGCCATTGGCGTTCAGCAAGAGCCCGTCGCATTGCGGGCCGAGGCGCTCGAGGACACGATCGAGGATGGTGGTTCCGTCGATCCGACGCATGGATTTGTCGCCACCGCCCATGCGCCGGGCGAGCCCCCCGGCGAGAACGACGCCCAGGGTCGGCACCTTCTCATTCGCCATCGGCTCATTCGCCATCGGCAGCTCCCTTGCGTCTGTGACGCGGTGCTTCCTCGTCGACGGAAGCGAGGTCCTGGTCGAAGACGATGCGGTCCGCGCCCGATAGCACGGCGAACCGCTTGCCGCGCGCCCGACCGACCAGCGTCAGGCCGGCCTGACGCGCCAGATCTACTCCCCAGGCGGTGAAACCCGAGCGCGAGACGAGGATCGGAATGCCCATTCGAACCGTCTTGATCGTCATTTCCGACGTCAGCCTGCCCGTCGTGTAAAGGATCTTGTCAGCGGCATCGATGCCCTGGCGATACATCCAGCCGGCGATCTTGTCGACGGCGTTGTGGCGCCCGACGTCCTCCATGTAGCAGATCGGCGTGCCTTCCTTGCAAAGGACGCAGCCATGAATCGCGCCCGCTTCAAGATAGAGCGACGGCGTCGTGTTGATCGTGCGGGTCATTTGGTAAAGCCAGGAGGTGTGCAGCGCGGCTGGCGGCAGAGTGATATCGAGCGCCTCGAGAAGATCGCCGAAAGCGGTCCCCTGCGCGCAGCCTGAAGTCTGCGTCCGTTTTCTAAGCTTCTGCTCGTAATTTGTGTTGCGCTCGGTACGAACGACCACGACCTGCACGTCGTCGTCATAGTCGACTTCGGTTACGACGTCGTCGGATTTGAGCATGTTCTGATTGAGCAGGTAGCCCAGCGCCAGATATTCGGGATAGTCGCCGATCGTCATCATCGTGACGATCTCCTGGGCGTTCAGATAGAGCGTCAGCGGGCGTTCAACGGGGACGCGGATTTGAATAGCGGCGCCCGTATGATCGATGCCGCTGACCTGTTCGGTCAATCGGATGTCATCCGGGCTCGGCATGATGATGGCGGGGTCTGGTCTGGTTTTCATCTGCTGCATGGCGCTCTCTTGAAATTGCAATCCCGCTCGCCGGAGTGGACGCGTTACCTTCGGCTTGACCTGCACTATATAGCCTGTTCAAACCGATGCCGGTCCACAAAAGCGCGCACAGGCGCAGACTGGGCTTGCCGGATGGCGCCGAGCTGCCGGCTCGGCCAGATCCATAGAGGCTGAAGGCTCGATGGCGCAACTTTCAGATGACTGCTTCGCTTTCGGCGGCCCGATGCGATCGCTCGATGATACAGCCGCACTGATTGTTTCACGGCTGACCGTTGTCGACGAGACCGAAACCGTCCAGCTGGCGATTGCCGATGGGCGCGTCCTGGCGAGTGATCTGGTGGCGCCGCTGGCCCTGCCGCCTTTCACCAACTCAGCCGTCGACGGCTATGCACTGCGCGGCGACGACCTGCCGGGAACCGTTGAAAAAACCTTGCCGGTGAGCGGCAGGATCCAGGCTGGGATGGCGCCGGATCGGCACGCCGCGCCCGGACAAGCCATACGCATCTTCACCGGCGCTCCGCTGCCGGAGGGGGCAGATACGGTCTACATGCAGGAAGATGTCCGTGTCGACGATACCGGCAGGGTCATTCTTCCGCCCGGCCTGAAAAGAGGAGCCAACGTGCGGCCGGCGGGCGAGGACGTCGCAGCAGGCAAGGTGGTCCTGCAGGCCGGCCAGCGCATGCGCCCGCAGGATGTTGCGCTCGCCGCGGCGCTCGGCATGACGCAGATCGATGTGCGGCGCAAAGTTCGCGTCGCGATCTTCTCGACCGGCAACGAGATCGTCGCGCCGGGACAGGTCCGGGGACCGGCCCAGCTTTTCGATTCGAACCGCTTCATGCTGATGGCCATGCTGGCAAGATTGGGCTGCGAGACCACCGATTTGGGCATTCTGATCGACGACAGCAGGCTGATCGCGGATGTGCTGAGCGAGGCTGCGCCAGGGCAGGACCTGATCCTGGCGTCCGGCGGGGTCTCGACCGGGGAGGCCGACTGCGTCAAGGCCGCCGTCGAGAGTGTGGGCACCCTGGTCTTCTGGCGGGTGGCCATAAAACCCGGCCGCCCAGTAGCCATGGGGGTGATCCGGGGAACAGCCTTCATTGGGCTGCCCGGCAATCCGGTGGCGAGCTTCGTCACATTCGCCCATATTGCGCGCGCCGCGATCCTTGCACTGGCCGGCGCACGGCAGCAGCCACCAATTTCGAGGCCGGTGCGGGCCGCCTTCTCCTACCGCAAAAAGCCGGGGCGACGCGAATATGTGCGGGTAAGCCTGCGTGGGACGCAGGATGGCACATATGAAGCCGTCAAATTCCCGCGCGAGGGCGCTGGCATGCTGTCTTCTTTGGTTCAAACGCACGGCCTTGTCGAACTCGGCGAGGAAATAGCCGAGGTCGAGCCGGGCCAGACCGTTCAGTTCCTTGCCTATTCGGACCTGTATTGACGAACGCCGTCGAGCCGGTGGGCATGCAGTATGCCAAAATGCGGTGCGACGCCTGGCCGCTCTCAACTGCAGTATACCCTGGGTCGGCGACCGTTGACGACCGGTAAGCGGTCCGCCATGGTGCGCCACCATGACGACGAGACAGCTCGATCTGACGGGATTGAAATGTCCCTTGCCGGCGCTGAAAACCCGCAAGGCGCTCAGCGGCATAAGCCCAGGCGAGCGCCTTGAGGTCCGTTGCACCGATCCGCTGGCAGCCATAGACATTCCCAATCTGATCAACGAAATGGGCGACCGCCTGGAGGCGATGCAACGGCAGGGAGACCACATCGTTTTCTTGATCGAGAAGGCGCAAGCTGCCCCGGTATAGGCCGTGCGACAAATCAGGGCGCAGATCAGTTCTGTCGCGGCGCCCCGGCCATGCTAAAATTGTCAAACCGGCATTTGGTTCAACTTGTCTGCCAAGTCGATTTGTGTGCCAAGTCCTTGATCCAAGGTGCGCCGGGCTGAGGGAACTCACAACCACATTGGTGGCGGGAGCCGCCTTCCTCAGACGAAGGGTCCGGGAGGAGAGAGGATGACAATGCAGCAACGGCGATCTCCCGATCGCGGACCCAAAGGGCGGGCGCTGGATGATGTTGCCCTGGCCGAGGTCCGGGAACTTCTTGGCCATCGCGAACGGCGCCGGGATCTGTTGATCGAATTCCTGCATCTGATCCAGGACCGCTACGGTTGTCTGTCGGCCGCGCATCTGCGCGCGCTTGCCGAAGACATGCGCCTGTCCCAGGTGGAGGTTTACGAGGTCGCGACCTTCTACGACCATTTCGATATCGTCAGGGAAGGCGAGGCGAGACCCGCGCCGCTGACAATCCGGGTGTGCGAATCGATAAGCTGCATGCTGGCGGGCGCCGAACACCTGATTGGCGAACTGGCCGCCAAGGCCGACCCAAACACAGTCCGCGTCATGCGTGCGCCCTGCATGGGCCGCTGCGCCGCAGCGCCCGCGGCGCGCATTGGCGACCGTGAGGTCGACCAAGCCAGCAGCCATATCCTTATCGATCTGGCTCGCTCGGGCGATACGAAAGTTGTCGTACCCGATTATGTTGGCCTCGATGCCTATCGTGCCGCTGGCGGCTATCAGCTTCTCCGGAAGGTGAAGGCGGGCGAGACCGGCATTGACGCCATCATCGAGATCATGGAGCACGCCGGTCTGCGCGGTCTCGGCGGCGCCGGCTTTCCGGCCGGCAAGAAATGGAACTTCGTGCGCGGCTATCCAGGGCCGCGGCTGATGTCGATCAATGGCGACGAAGGCGAGCCTGGCACTTTCAAGGACCGCATCTATCTCGAAAAGGATCCGCACCGCACCTTCGAAGGCGCGCTTATCGCCGCCCATGCGGTCGAGGCCGAGCGCATTTATTTCTACATGCGCGACGAATATCCGGCCGTGCTCGCCATTTTGCGCGCCGAGATCGCGGCGCTCGAGGCAGCCGGCATCGTCAAGCCCGGTTTCATCGACCTTCGGCGCGGCGCCGGCGCCTATATTTGCGGCGAGGAAAGCGCGATGCTGGAAAGCATCGAGGGCAAGCGCGGCATGCCCCGCCACCGGCCTCCCTATATTGCCGAAGTCGGACTTTTCGGACGCCCGACACTCAACCACAATGTCGAGACGCTGTGGTGGATTCGCGACATCGTCGAGAAGGGACCCGAATGGTTCGCCGCGCAGGGCAAGCCCGGCCATCAGGGAATTCGCTCCTGGTCGGTTTCCGGGCATGTGAAGGAGCCGGGTGTCAAGCTGGCCCCGGCTGGCGTCACCGTGCGCGAACTGATCGAGGATTATTGCGGCGGCATGGCAGACGGGCATGAATTCAAGGCCTATCTGCCAGGTGGAGCCTCGGGCGGCATCCTTCCGGCGTCGATGGGCGACATTGAACTCGATTTCGGCGGCGAACTCGCCAAACAGGGCGCCTTTGTCGGCTCACATGCTGTGGTCGTGCTTTCGCAAGCCGACAACATCAGGGATGTGACCCTCAATCTCATGAATTTCTTCAAACACGAGAGTTGCGGGAAATGCACGCCGTGCCGGGAGGGAACCGAAAAGCTGGTAACGCTCTTGAAAGAGAAGGGCGTGCCGGATGAGACGGCGATGCGCGACCTTGAAACAGTGATGCGCGATTCCTCCATTTGCGGTCTCGGCCAGGCGGCGCCCAATCCGGTCAATCACCTTTTGACGCATTTTAGGGATGATCTTTGAAATGGCAGATGGCGTCATATTCACCCTCGACGGCAAGATGGTCACAGCCGCTGACGACGAGACGATCTGGGACGTTGCAAAGCGCGAAGGCACCAGGATACCGCATCTGTGCCATGTCGACATGCCCGGCTATCGGCCAGACGGCAATTGCCGCGCCTGCATGGTCGATGTCGAGGGCGAACGGGTGCTTGCCGCCTCCTGTATCCGCAAGCCTTCCGCCGGAATGGTGGTGAAGACGGATACCGAACGGGCTACGAAATCGCGCCAGATGGTGTTCGAGCTTCTCGCCAGCAACATGCGGCCGGCGGCCGACGGTCCGGATCAGCAGTCGATGTTCTGGCAGTGGGCTGGTTCGATGGGCATTTCCGGCGCTCGCTACAGCTCGAAATTTGCCACCGATGATGTCCGGCCAGAATTCGACATCACCAATCCCGCCATTGCCGTCAATCTCGACGCCTGCATCACTTGCGGCGCCTGTGTCCGGGCCTGCCGCGAAGTCCAGGTCAACGATGTGCTTGGCATGGCCGAGCGCGGCAACCACTCGCTTCCTGTCTTCGACATGCACGATCCGATGGGCTTGTCGACCTGCGTCACCTGCGGTGAATGCGTCCAGGCCTGCCCGACCGGCGCGCTCTACGAAAAATCGCTGATGGATAATGCAGGCAAGACCCGGGTCATCCAGGAATTCGACAAGGTCGTCGACACGCTGTGCCCGTTCTGCGGCGTCGGTTGCCAGACCAGCGTTGCGGTCAAGGACAACAGAATAGTTCAGGTCGATGGCCGCAATGGCTATGCCAACGAGAACCGGCTCTGCGTCAAGGGTCGTTTCGGCTTCGATTATGCGATGTCGCCTGAACGGCTGACCAAGCCGCTGATCCGCCGCGACGATGCGCCGAAGTCGGGCGATGCCGATATGCGCGGCGTCGATCCGCTGACCGTGTTTCGCGAGGCTAGCTGGGAAGAGGCGCTCGCGCGCGCCGCCGGCGGGCTGAAGACGATCCTCAGGGATTATGGCGGGCAGGCGCTGGCCGGTTTCGGCTCGGCGAAAGGCTCGAACGAAGAGGCCTATCTGTTCCAAAAACTGGTGCGCCAGGGTTTTGGCACCAACAATGTCGACCATTGCACGCGGCTTTGCCACGCATCTTCGGTGGCGGCGCTGATGGAAGGCGTCGGTTCGGGTGCGGTTTCGGCGCCCTTCAACGACGCGCTGAAGGCCGAATGCATCATCGTCATCGGCGCACGGCCGACCACCAACCATCCGGTCGCCGCGACCTATTTCAAGCAGGCGGCCAAGCGCGGCGCCAAGCTGATCGTCATGGACCCGCGCGGCCAGGACCTGATGCGCCATGCATCGCATTCGCTGCGATTCAAGGCTGGCAGCGACGTCGCCCTGCTGAACGCGCTGATCCACGTCATCGTCGAGGAAAAGCTCTACGACGAGCAGTATATCCAGGCCAACGCTTCCGGATTCGAGGCCCTGAAGGCCAAGGTGAAGGATTTTTCGCCCGAGGCGATGGCCGAGGTCTGCGGCGTCGAGGCCAGCGTGCTGCGCGACGTCGCCCGCACCTATGCGACCGCCGAGCGGTCGATCATCTTTTGGGGCATGGGCATTTCCCAGCACACACACGGAACCGATAATGCGCGCTGCCTTATCGCTCTGGCACTGATCACCGGACATGTCGGCCGGCCGGGAACGGGCCTGCACCCACTGCGCGGCCAGAACAACGTGCAGGGCGCATCCGATGCCGGGCTCATCCCGATGTATTTTCCGGACTACAGATCAGTCGAGAATGTCGACATCCGCGGCCAGTACGAGAATTTCTGGGGCCAGACGCTCGACCCGAAACGCGGCCTGACGGTCGTCGAAATCATCGACGCCATCCATGACGGCGAAATCAAGGGCATGTACATATTGGGCGAGAACCCGGCCATGTCCGATCCCGACCAAACCCATGCCCGGCAAGCACTGGCCATGCTCGACCATCTCGTGGTGCAGGACATCTTCCTGACCGAGACCGCCTGGCACGCCGATGTGGTGCTGCCAGCCTCGGCCCATGCCGAAAAGCTCGGCACCTACACCAACACCAACCGGCAGGTGCAGATCGGCCGGCCGGCGCTCGACATGCCGGGCGAAGCCCGCCAGGATTGGGAACTGATAGTCGAACTGGCGAGGCGCATCGGTCTGGACTGGAATTACGGCCATGTCTCGGATGTTTATGCGGAAATGGCGGCCGTGATGCCGTCCTTGAAACATATCTCCTGGGACCGCATCGAACGCGAGGGATCGGTTATTTATCCGGCCGACGGTCCCGACAAGCCTGGCAATGAGATCATCTTCTCGTCCGGATTCCCGACTGCGGACGGACGCGGCCGCATCGTGCCGGCCGATTTGCTGCCGCCTGACGAAGTGCCCGATGAAGAGTTTCCACTGGTGCTCACCACCGGCCGCCTGCTTGAGCATTGGCACACCGGCTCCATGACCCGCCGGGCGGGCGTGCTGGACGCGATCGAGCCACAAGGCATCGCTGCGATGAACCCTTATGAGATCAAGCGGCACGGCCTGCGCCAAGGAGAGATGATTGCGGTCGAGACCCGGCGCGGGACGGTAGACGCCATCCTCCGCGCCGACCGGGAGGTCGCCGACGGCATGGTGTTCATGCCGTTCTGCTTCAACGAAAGTCCGGCCAACATGCTCACCAATCCGATGCTGGACCCCTACGGCAAGATCCCGGAGTTCAAATACTGCGCCGCGCGAATTGCGCCGGCGGCGAGGGCCGAAGCTGCCGAATAAACCAGTACCGCGCGCCATCTGTGAACGGTTGCCAGCTGCCGCCCGCCACGGGGTAATCCATGCGCTAACCGGGGTTCTCCAAGCGGTTTGTTTTGCGCCACTCCTCGTACTCCCCGCGGGCATCGTCATGCAGCGGATAGTAGCGTTGCAACGGCCCGCCCTCCATCAGCTTCACTCGCGAGAACTCCTCCCAATCGTGATGCTTCTGTGATTCTTCGATTACCGCCGGGGCCATTGCGACGGGAAGCACCACCACCCCGTCGTCGTCGGCGACGATGATGTCGCCGGGGATCACCGTGACACCGCCGCAGGCAATCGGAACGTTGACGGCATTGGGATAAATGCTGGTCTGCACATGATAGTTCGGCGTCCAGCCGCGCAGCCATAGAGGCAGATTGAGCTTTTCAACATTGGGCCGGTCACGCATGCATCCATCGATGACGATGCCGGCGCCGCCCCTGCCTTTGAAATACGTCGACATCATATCGCCGAAGACGCCCGAGCTCATGTCGCCGCGCGCGTCGACCACGACCACATCGCCCGCCTGCGCGTGATAAAGCACGTGCCGATGCAGCTGCGTCTCCGGATCGGCATATTCTCCCTCGGTGAAGAGGTCCGGCCGCTGTGGCATGAACTGCAGCGTCAGCGCCGGCCCGACGATCGACTTGCCGTGGTTCTGCGCCACCGGTCCGACCATGTGCGGATTGCGAAACCCCATGTGGCCAAGCGTGCCGGCAACCGTCGCGGCGCCGATCCCGCTCAGCGCGTCGATCAGGTCTTTTGGCGGCCGCGTGATGTCGGGAGCATGTGTCATGATGGACTCCGGTTGAAAGGCAACTACCAGTTCGTAACAGAACCGTCGCGGCGCCTAAGGTGAGGCGCTTCCCAGAAACGAAAGCTCGCCGCCTGGATCGCCGCCTCGTTGACCTCGACGCCGAGCCCCGGCAGATCGCCGACCGGATAGTCGGTCCCGTCAAGCCGTGGTTGCACGGGGAAGAAGTCGGAATTGTCGAAGCCCAGCTTTGTTTCGGGTTCCCTGGTCTCGAGCCACGCGAAGTTGGGTACCGCGGCAGCGAGATGCACGGTCGCGGCCGTGCACACCGGACCAAGGGGATTGTGCGGCATCAGGTCGACATAGTGCGCCTCGCTCCAGCCAGCGACTTTCATCGCCTCGGTAAGCCCGCCGACATTGCAAACATCGAGCCGGTTGAACTGATGAATGCCGCGCTCGATGTAGGGCAGGAACTGCCACTTGCTGGAAAACTCCTCGCCGATGGCAAAGGGGATGTCGGTCATCGTACGCAGCGATTCGTAGGCACCCGGTGTCTCGTCCCGTATCGGCTCCTCGAGGAAATCAAGCACGCCGCGGCCGAGCTTGTTGCAGAAGCTCGCCGCCTCGGCCACCGACAGCCGATGATGATAGTCGATGCCGAGGACGACGTCATCGCCCAGCGCCTCGCGCGCCCTGTTGAGGATACTGGCGGTAGCGCCGATCGACTCGCGCGGCTCGAAGATGTCCCTGCTGTTTTGCCCGGCGGGGAAGAAGCGGATCGCCTGCCACCCCTGTGCGCGCAGCTCGCGGGCTCGTTCGATGGCAGCGTCACCTTCGGCCTCGTCTCCGGTCGAGGCGAAGGTGGGGATGCGGTGGCGCTGCTTGCCGCCTAGCAGCTCGTAGACCGGCACTCCCAGCGCCTTGCCCTTGATGTCGTGAAGGGCGATGTCGATGGCGGAAATCGCCGCCTGCAGAACACGTCCGCCTTCGAAGTACTGGCTGCGATAAAGCTCCTGCCAGATCCGGCCGATCTGCATTGGGTCGCGGCCGATGAGAAACTCGCGATAGTGCTCGACCGCGCCGGCCACCGCCTTCTCGCGACCACTCAAGCCGCTCTCGCCCCAGCCGAAGATGCCCTGGTCGGTCTCGACCTTGACGAGCATCTGGTTGCGCGTTCCTACCCACACTGGATAGGGCTTGATCGCGGTGATTTTAAGCTTCGTAGTCATCCACGCCACGTTCCAAACGCATCCGCCCTGTTTCAGTTGGCGCCCTGTCTCAGTTGGCGCCCTGTCTCAGTCGGCCTTGAGGGCCATTTCGGTTTCGCCGTCGAACAGATGCATCCGCTCCTGGTCGAACTCGAGCCAGATCTGTTCATCGGGGGCGACGGCAATGTTCGGCGGCACGCTGACGTTGACGATGGCGCCGGACAGGAACGCCTGCACGAAGGTGACGTCCCCGGTCGGCTCCACCGTGTAAGCCTTGGCCGGAATGGCACCGGGGACCGCGCTGTTGCGCAACTTGATCGTCGAGTGACGTGCGCCGAGCACGACTTTCCTGGTCGTTGCCCTTGCGACCTTCCGGGCGTTGCGCGGCGAGAGCTCGAAGCTCCAGCCCTCCGCGCTGGTCAACACAGAGTTGCCGTTTGCCGTCGATGCCTGCAGCGGAATAAGGCTCATCGCCGGACTGCCTATGAAGCTGGCGACGAACATGTTGACCGGATGGGCAAAGACCTGCGCCGGTGAATCATATTGCTGCAGGTAGCCGCCGTTCATCACCGCCATCTTGTCGGCCATGGTCACGGCTTCGAGCTGGTCGTGCGTCACATAGATGATCGTCGCCTTGAGGTCTTGGTGGAAGCGCTTGATCTCAGACCGCATCTGCACGCGCAGTTTGGCGTCCAGGTTAGAGAGCGGCTCGTCCATCAGGAACACGGCGGGGTCGCGGACAAGCGCACGGCCGAGCGCCACCCGCTGCTGCTGCCCGCCCGAAAGTTCGCGCGGCCTGCGCTCGAGCAGGTGCGTCATGTCGAGCACTCGCGCCGCTTCCTTGACCTTCTTGTCGATCTCGTCCCTGGGCAGTTTGCGCATCTGCAGCGGGAACGCCAGGTTCTTGTAAACCGATTTCTGCGGATAGAGCGCGTAGTTCTGGAACACCATGGCGATGTCCCGGTCCTTGGGGTCGAGGTCGTTGACCACCCGGTCGCCGATGACGATGTCGCCCGATGTCATCGGGATCAGCCCCGCGACGAGATTGAGCGTGGTTGTCTTGCCGCAGCCTGAAGGGCCGACGAGCGCAACGAACTCGCCGTCATTGACCGTCAGCGACACGTCGTTGACAGCTTTGAAGCTGCCATAGGACTTGACGAGATCTTTGAGGACCACGTAGGCCATCGGCAACTCCCTAGTGCTTGACCGCGCCTTCTGTAAGGGCGCGTACGAAGTATCGTTGCAGGACGAGGAACAGCACGACGACGGGCACGCTCATCATGAAACTGGCCGCCATCAGGCCCGGAAAGTCCGTCGTATTTTCCGAGAAGAAGCGCTGGATGCCGACGGGCAGTGTCAACTGGTCGTTCTTGGTGAGGAAGGTGTAGGCGTAGATGTACTCGTTCCACGCGCCGATGAACGAATAGATCGCGGTGGCGATGATCCCCGGCGTCGAGAGCGGCATCACAATCAAGATGAAGGCCTGGAACCGCGTTGCTCCATCGATGCGCGCCGCCTGCTCGAGCTGCACCGGAATGTTGTCGTAAAAGCCCTTGAGCAACCAGATCGCCAGCGGCAGGCCGAAGGTGAGATAGGTGAGAATCAGCGAGCCATGCGTGTTCATCAACCCGAGCAGGCGCATCAGGATGAACAGCGGCACGAGAAAGATCACCGCCGGGAACATGTTGCGCAGCAGCACGGCAAAAAACAGGAAGTTCCGGCCGGGGAAGCTGAAGCGCGAAAACGCGTAGGCCGCAGGGACGGCGACGATCACCGAGAGGATTGTCGTGACGGTCGACACGAAAAGGCTGTTCCAGAAGAAGCGGAGGAAGTCCTGGCCGACGCTGTTCTGGGGATCGAGCAGCTTCTCGTAGCTGGCGAGGGTAGGTTCGTCCGGCCACCATTGCGGCGGGAATTGCAACGCCGCGAACCCGGACTTGATCGAGGTGATCAGCATCCAGATCATCGGCACCGCGGTGTAAAGCAGCATGAATGCGAGGAAGATGCGCCCGGTCCACCGCCATCCGTCGACGCGCATCCGGCGACGGCTCAGGGCTCGCGGGGCGGTCTCGGCAGTCGTGCTCATGCGCTCCCCTCTTGCCGCTCGTTACCGCTTAGCGCACGGACGTAGAAGTAGCCGAGCGTCATCAGGGTGAGGAACAGGAGCACCGAATAGGCAGATGCCACGCCCCAGCGCTGCCGGCCGAAGGCGAGCTCATAAATGTGGGTGATCCAGATATGCGATGCGTTGGACGGGCCGCCGCCGGTCATGATCCAGGGGATGATGAAGGAATTGAAGTTGGCCACCGCGAGCAGCAGGATCGTCACCGTCGAGACGTTGCGCAAGTGCGGGAAGGTGACGTGCCAGAAGCGCTGCCAGGCGCTGGCGCCGTCGACCTGCGCGGCGCGCAGCAACTGCTCGGGCACGGTCTGCAGGCCGGCCATCATCATGATCATGGCAAACGGAAACTCGCGCCAGATATTGACGACGATCAGGGAAGGCAGAACCGTGTTGACGCTGTCGATGAAATTCGGCGGTCGGTCGGCTAATCCGAGGCCGACCAGCACAGCGCCGATGATCCCGAAGTCCGAATGATAGATCCACTTCCAGATATAGGAGGCGGCGACCGCGCTGATGACCCAGGGAATGATCAGGATTGCGCGCAGCACACCGCGGCCGACAAACTCGCGGTGGAGTGCCAGCGCGGTGGCAAACCCCAGGACAAAGGCAATCAAAGTCGAGCCCAGCGTCCAGATCAGAGTGTTCCAGGTGACTCTCCAGAACACCTCGCTGGTGAGGATGGTCGTGTAGTTGTCGACGCCGATGAAAGTCTTGTCGCGAAGCTGCAGGCCAGGCGGCGTCTTGAAGAACGACAGCTCGATCGTGTAGTAAATCGGATAGGCGATGACGACGAGCATCACGGCGATCGCAGGGAGCACATACGCGTAGTCAGCGCGATGCTCCCATATCTGGCGTAGCACGCCGGACCTGCCGGATTGCAATCTTCGGCGAGCCTCGGCCTTGCCGGTCACGATCGTCACTTTGGCGCGCCCTTATTTCTTCTGAACGAACCGGCTGCACTATCGGTGCAGCCGGTCAGGCCTGGACTAAAGCGCGTCGCGTTTGATCGGCCTCACGCGACGCGCTTTAGGTTGTTATTTTATGCATGTCGTTATCGCAAAACCGCTGCACACTTTTGCGCGACATGCATTAGAGTCCGCCCATCAGGTCTCTTACCTTCCTGGCCGCGTCGTCGGCTGCCTCGTCGACGGTCATCGCTCCGGTCAGGGCATTCTGCAGCATGTCCGGGACGATGATGTTCATGATCTCCGGGGCCTGCGGCAACGCCGGGAACGGGATGCCGTATGGCAGCATCGAGGTCGTCACGTCGAGGAACTTGATGTTGTCCAGACGTTCCTTCATCCATTTGGTCTTGAAGCCGTTGAGGTTGCCCGGATTCGAGCCGGCGTAGGCCATCTTCAGCGACCATTCAGGGCTCGTCCACATGCAGATGATAGCCTTTGCGGCCGGCTCGTCGACCTTGCCGCCCTCGACATATTCAGGCTTCAGGATGTGAATGTTCGAGCCGCCGAACACGACTGCGCGCTTGCCGTCGGAGCCGGTGGGAATCAGGCCGTAGCGCATGTTGTCGATGACGGTCTGCGCCTTGTCCTTGTCGGCACCCGTCGCCTTCTTCTGCAGGTCGAGCATGACGTCGTAGTCGGACGGATGCGAGATCATCATGCCGAGCTGGCCGGCGAGGAACAGGGGCTGGTTATCGGCCTGCTGGTTGGTGAGCGCCGAAACCGGAACCGACTTGTCGCGAACATACATGTCGTACGAGGCTTGCAGGGCGGCCTTGCTCTGCGGGCTATCGAGCTGGACATCCTCATAGGTCGGGTTCGCGGTGGCTTCGTCGAAGACGCCGCCGCCATGAGCCCACAGCTGCGGCATGAAGCGGTACGGCGTATTGCCGGCATTCTTGCGTGCCACGAGGCCGTAACCGGCAATGCCGAGCTTGTCGTGGATCTGCTTGGAATATTTGACGACGTCGTCCCAGGTTGCCGGAGCCTTGTCCGGATCGAGGCCCGCACGCTTGAAGATGTCGGCGTTCCAGATGAACGCCATCGTCTCGTTGTTGGTTGGAATGCCGTAGGTCACTCCCTCCCAGGTCACGGCCTTCATGGCGCCAGGCCAGAAGTCCTCGGTCGAATACCCGACATCCTCGGGTTTGAGCGGCTCCAGGTAGCCTTTTGAGGCGAACTCGGTACCACCCAGGATTTGCAGGCGGACCGCCATCGGCGCGGCGTTGCCGAGGAGCGCCGTGCGGAACTTGTCAAGAAGGTCGTTATAGGTGAGGGCTTGTTCCTCGAGCTGGATGTTCGGATAGGTCTTGCGGAAGGTCTCGAAGAAATCCTTGTAGTACTGGCGCAAAAGGTCGGGGTCGCCCTCGAACACGCCCTGATACCAGAAAGTCAGTCGCCCCTTGTAGTCGAGCGGGGTGACCTTGGCGCAATCGGCCGCGGTGTCAAAATCCTCTGTGCCCGCAATGGAGCGCACATATTCCGGCGACCACTTGCTGAGGTCGACCGGCGCTCCGAGCGCCGATGTCGACATCAGCGATGCCATCAAAGCAGTGGCGACAGTGCCGCGCAGGACCGCACTGCCGAGCGTAATCCTCGTCATAGGTATCCTCCCTGGTTCTCCATGCCGCCCTGCGCCGAGGCAAAGCGGTCTAGCTCGTTCGACCGCGGGACGCTTTCTGTTCTATGTATCCCTTCGATCATTTTGTACGTTTTCAGATCGTGGATTGCCTGTCAACGCGCCGGATCGTACATTGTTTGTGAAAACCGTGTGTGATATCGGGCAGGGTATGTGTTGATCAGGGGAGCCGGTCTTGGCCGAAATAGACGACTTTAAAGCCATGCCACCGGTGGAGACTGACCCCATGGCCTCCAGCGAGGGCGCCTCGCTTTATGAACTGATCAGGGAAGACATCATCGAGGGACGGCTCGCCGCCAACGAACGGCTTGTGGTCACCGATCTCGCCCGCCGTCACGGCACCTCGACCAACCCCGTGCGCGAGGCCCTGCAGCTCTTGCGCGGGGAGGGTTTTGTCACCTTTCTCCCCAACCGCGGGGCGCGCGTGCGACCCATAGATCAGGATTTTGTCCGGGATATCTATGAAATCGGTGTTCTGATCGAGCCGGCCCTGACGCGATGGTTTGTGAACATGGCGACCGGCGAGGACATCGCCGAACTCGAACGTCTCCAAGGGCTGATTGAAGAGAACAACTTTGCCGACACATTCAGGCACAGCGAACTGGATACCGCCTTCCACACCGTGATGTACCAGCGGCACTATAACCGCCATGCCGCTGAACTTTGGTGGAAGCATCGCGAAGTGCTGCGAGCCGTGAGCCGGCGTTTCAATTTCACGCTGGCGCGTCGTGCCGCGATCATTCGCGAGCACCGCGAACTCATCGCGCACGTGAAAGCGGGAGAAGCCGACAAGGCGGCCGAACTCGTTTCCCGCCATGTCGAGGGTTCCGGCCGGCATATTCTCGAACAGATGCGTGCGCGCAACGCCGCTCGGGCCGGATAGGAACGAAGGTCCAGTCTCGAACACCGTTAGCCCTAAGCATTTCAGATAAAGGGATTGAGATGAAAATCACGAGCATTCGGCCGTGGCTGATCAAGTCCGATGCTTCTTATTGGGGAGAGTTCCTGTTCGTCGAAGTGACGACCGACGAGGGGGTGAGTGGCTGGGGAGAGATCACCACCACGACAAGGCTCGCCAACCGCGCTCTCTGCACGATCCTGCGGCAGATCGGCGTCGCCGTGACAGGCGAGGATCCAGCGCGTATCGAGCATCTCTGGCACAAGATTTTTCGCAGCTTCACCTATATGGGCAGCCGCGGCGCCGCCGTCGAATGCGTGAGCGCCATCGATATAGCCCTCTGGGACATCCGCGGCAAAGTCCTCGGCAAGCCGATTTACGAGCTGCTGGGCGGACCGGTACGCGATGAAATCGCGCTTTACACCCATCCCAACCAAGCCAAATTCACCAGCAAGGAGGCGGTGGTCCGCGAAATTCTGGACATCGTCGAGTCCGGACACACTGCGCTCAAGTTCGATCCTTTCCCCCACCAGGGCCACAGCGCCGATGGCCTGCCCCGCGAACAGCGGGACGGCTACCTCGATGGCAGCATGACCCGCAAGGACGAGCGCGAAGCCGCCGAACTCACGGCTCTGATCCGCGAAACGGCGGGGCCTGACGTCGACGTTCTCATCGATGCGCATGGCCGCTTCGATGTTCCCACCGCCATTCGCCTCTGTCGGAGTCTTGAGGAAGCCGGCCAGATCGACTGGTTCGAGGAGCCTTGCCCGCCCGAGAGCCTGAGCGCCCTCAAGCAGGTGCGTGAAAAAGTCAGTGCTGCCATCTCGTGGGGCGAGCGCGGCCACACAAAGTGGGATTTCGTGCCGGTACTCGAGAACAGGCTCGCTGACTACATCATGCCTGATATCACCTGGACCGGCGGCATTACCGAGTTCAAGAAGATTTCTGCCCTATGCGAAGCCTACTACATCCCGGTCTCGCCACATGACGCCGCGGGACCGATCAACGTGGTTGCGGGAGCGCAGGTGATGATGACCGTTCCTAACTTCTACAGGCTCGAAACGTCGGAGTGGAACCTGGGCAAATACGATCACCTCATCGACAGACCGCTCGATGTCTCGAACGGCAGCCTCAAGCTGACGCAGAGGCCTGGTCTCGGTATTGAGATGGACCGCGACTACCTGCAGGCCCATGAGATCGAGCTGGCCTAGCAACGTTCCATGCCGGCGCGGCGTGCGGGCGACAAGCCACACCCACCAGAACGAGGACAAGTCATGGCAAAGACGGCCGACGAGGCGCTCAATCGGGTGAACGCGAACTCCAAGCCGTCCGAGCTTCGCATCACCGACATGCGGGTAGCCGAAATCGTCGGCGCGCCGTTCACCTCGACCCTGGTCAAGATTTACACCAACCAGGGCATCGTCGGACTTGGCGAGGTGCGCGACGGCGCCAGCGCCACCTATGCGCTGATGCTGAAGAGCCGGCTGCTTGGCGAGAATCCCTGCAACATCGATCGCCTGTTTCGCCGGATCAAGCAGTTCGGCGGGCACGGCCGGCAAGGCGGCGGCGTCTCGGCGGTCGAAATCGCGTTGTGGGATCTCGCCGGCAAGGCCTATGGCGTGCCCATCTACCAGATGCTCGGCGGCCGCTTTCGCGAGAAGGTGCGCCTCTATTGCGATACCGACGCCACCGTGCCGGCCGAGACCGGCAAGCGCCTCAAGCAGCGCATGGCGCTCGGCTTCACCTTCCTCAAGATGGATCTGGGATTGATGCAGATCGCCGATGTCCCCGGTGCGGTCGTGTCTCCTGCCGGCTCACTTGATGGGTACCGCGTCCAGCCGGGCCGCGGCCAGGTCAAGACCCTTGAAGAGCGGCGCGCCCGCAACGCCGCCTACGATCTGCATAACGTCCCCCACCCGTTTACCGGCCTCCATTTTTCCGACAAGGGCCTCGACTTGCTTGAGCAGTACATTGCCGAGGTTCGCGAGGTTATCGGCATGGATATTCCGCTCGCCATCGACCACGTCGGCCACATCTCGCTGCAGGACGGTATTCGCCTCGCCAGGCGGATTGAAAAATATGTGCCGGCCTGGCTCGAGGATGTGATCCCATGGCAGTACACCGAGCAGTACCGACAACTGCAGGACGCCACCACGGTGCCGATCTGCACCGGCGAGGACATTTATCTCAAGGAGGGCTGCGAGCCTCTGCTCAAGAGCGGCGGCCTCTCCATTATCCACCCGGACCTGCTCACCAGCGGGGGCATCCTCGAAACCAAGAAGATCGGCGACATGGCGCAGGACCACGGCGTCGCCATGGCCATCCATATGGCAGAAAGTCCGATCGCGGCGATGGCCGCGGCACATGTCGCGACCGCGACCGAAAACTTCTTGGCGCTCGAATACCACTCTGCTGATGTCGACTGGTGGGACGATATCGTCACCGGCGTTGCCAAGCCGCTGGTCAAGGACGGCTTTATCACCGTTCCCGACAAGCCGGGCCTGGGGATTGACGACGTCGTCGACGAGGTGATCTCGCAGCATCTGCAGCCGGGTGTCACCGGCATCTGGCAGCCCACGGATCAATGGGACAACGAATATTCCTGGGATCGCACCTGGAGCTGAGGCGAAAAGAACCGAAGATGAAGATCACCGACCTCCGTTGTGCCGTCATCGGCAAGCATCCCATCGTTCGCATCGTCACCGACGAGGGCCTCCATGGCCTGGGCGAGGTCGAGTACACCAAGCCCTACCTCAAGCCCTGGGTCCTGCATTTTCGCGAGGCGCTGATCGGCGAGGACCCGACCGACGTCGAGCGGGTGATGCTGAAGATCCGCCAACGCGGCTCTTTCAAGCCCTATGGCGCAGCGGTAAGCGCTATCGAGCATGCGCTGTGGGATATTGCCGGCAAGGCCGCAGGCGTGCCGGCCTACAAACTGCTCGGCGGCAAGGTGCGCGACAAGGTGCGCGTCTACAACGGCTCGATCCGCAGGAAACGCACGGGCGACCGGCCGGAGGATTACGCCGCTGACGTCAAATGGATGATGGAGCAGCCGCAGAACTTCTTCATGATCAAGCAGGGAATCTCGTTCCACTCCAACATGAAGGACACCATAGAGGGCTTCCATTACGGCGTGACGCAGAAGCAGGCCGGCTATCACGGTGCCATGGATCAGGGTGTGATCAGCGAGCGTGGTTTCAATCACATGCTCGACTGCGTGATCGCGATGAAGGAAGTGCTGGGCGACAAGGTCAGCCTGGCGCTCGACTGCGGCCCGGGCTGGATGCTGCCCGATGCGATCAAGTTCGCCCGCGCGGTCGAAAAATACAATTTGATGTGGCTCGAGGACATGCTGACTGGCGACTATGTGCCGTGGGTCAATCCGCAGGCCTATCGGGAGCTAACCACCTCGACCTCGACGCCAATCCATACCGGCGAGCAGATTTACCTCAGGCACAATTTCAAGGAGCTGATCGAGACGCAGGCGGTGCGCGTCATCGGCCCCGATCCTGCCGATATCGGCGGCATTGCCGAGCTCAAATGGGTCGCCGAGCACGCCCATATGCACTCGATCCTGATGGCGCCGCACGGCACGGCGAACGGCCTGCTTGGCCTCGGCGCGTTGATCAATGTCTGCGCCACCTTGCCCGCCAACTACATCGCCTTCGAATATCCGAGCGCCTCCGATCCCTGGTGGGAGGACCTCGTAATCGGCCTGCCGTCGCAGATCGTGACGGACAGCATGGTGGATCTGCTGGAAGCGCCGGGGCTTGGCCTCGATATCGACGCCGAAGCAGCCCGAAAGTATCTCAGGGAAGAGGATGCGGGCTTCTTCGACTGAACCATCCCTTTTTGCCAAGCGCGTGCGCAGGATTGCGATGATCGTTCATTTAATTGACGGCACATACGAACTGTTCCGCCACTTCTATGGCCAACGCCGCTTCAACAATGGCCAAGACAAGCCGTTTGGCGCCGTCGTCGGCGTGCTGAACACAGTGCTGGAGATGATCGAGAACGGCGCCACACATGTTGGGGTGGCCACCGATCATGTAATCGAATCGTTCAGAAATCAGCTCTGGCCCGGCTACAAGACCGGGGATGGCATCGAGCCGGCATTGCTCGCGCAATTCCACCCCCTCGAGGACGCCCTGGCGGCGATGGGAGTGGCGGTCTGGCCGATGATCGAGCTGGAAGCCGACGACGCGCTGGCATCCGCGGCATACAGCGCGGCTGCCGACGAGGGCGTGCAGAAGGTGTGCATCTGGACGCCGGACAAGGATCTCGCGCAGTGTGTGCGCGGCGACCATGTCGTCCAGGTAGACCGCAGGACCCAGAAAATTCGCGATGCCGCCGGCGTACGCGAGAAGTTCGGAGTTGAGCCGGCCCTGATTCCAGATTTCCTCGCGCTCGTGGGTGATGCCGCCGATGGCTATCCGGGTCTCGAAGGCATCGGCCTGGTCTCGGCCGCCCGGTTGCTTGGCCGCTACGGCCCTCTTGAAAGCTTTCCGCCTGAAGCCCTCGGCAAGCGGAGAGAGCTCGCGCTTTTGTTCAAAAATCTCGCGACGCTGCGCACCGACGCTCGGCTGTTCGATAATATCGAGGAACTTCGCTGGCACGGCCCGACCAAAGCGTTCGAGAGGTGCGTGATCCAGCTGAATGACGCCCGGCTCCTCACCCGTGCGCTCAAGGCTTGGCGTTGCTGACCGCGGGAGGCGAGGTCTGGAAGCGGCCTTTGAAGGCCAGCCTCGAGTCCCCAATCGAACAGGGGCACTGTGCTCGCGGCAAGAGTCCGGATGAAGAACTAAGCGTTGTTCAGCGCGAAACCAACGCTTTGCCCTACAAGAACGGGCGCATGAGATGCCGCCGCCAGGACCGGTCGCCGCGTCCGACGAGCGGATCGAGATAGGCCGTCCGGTTCGCAAGCGGAAGATCGGGCCGAACGGGCGAGACGAGTTCCGCCAGGCGCGCGATGCGCTCGGCTGTGCTCGGATGCGTCCGGAACCAGTGCGTCGGCCATTGCCGAATCCAATCAGACAGTTCGGCATGATCACCGAATTAACCACATTCGAAGAAGGCGAAAGGCGGTTGGGTTCGTCACCGATCCGTCTCGCGTAACATGTTACTGTTGGAATTGGGGCATCCGCAGCACGTCCAGGCGCAAAGGCAAGGAAGAGACAGGATGCCGACCTTAAGCAATGGCAGTGAACTCATCGTATGGAACGAACCAGAGAATCCCAATCCGACCCCTGACTCGGTCCTTTTCAGCATTACGGAAACAGACGGCGACGTAATCGGACCGATAGGCGCAAAGCCGGATTTCCCTTACGGTGGGATCGAACTGGCTTCGGTCGATGTCTTCGATGGCTTCTTCACCATCACCAGCTTCACCCACGAGGGCAGGACCGAAACCTGGACGACAGTGGAAACGCAGGTCTTCGACAACGAAGGCAATTTTCTCCGCACCGTGTCCGACCAGGCGGCCTTCCAGTCGGTCCGGATCGTCTCGATCAGCGCTGACAGCCCCGACGACCTCACGGTGACATGGATCGGGGCGAACGAATATTTCGGCGGCGAAAACACCCAATACGGTCAGCACCAGATCATCTTGAAAGGGGGCGTGCTTCAGTCCGACACCTTCGTTAATCACGCGCCCACCGTTGCCGACCTGGACTTGTCGATTTCGCAGGCGCAATCTCTCGACGACGTCAAGTTCAGCGCGACAGATGCCGACTACGATCTCTTGAACTTTATCGTCTTGGACGGGCCGGACAGCGGCACCCTGGAGCAGGAGACGAGTTTCGACGGTAACCACTACCCGTTTCACCAGGGTCATTATGGCACTACCCTGCACTATCATGCGGATTTTCTAAGCGGAAACCTGTTCGATTACACACCGGAGGCAGGGTTCATCGGCACCGACAGCTTTACGGTTTACGCTACGGACGGCCAGGGCAACAGCAATGTGGCGACGATTACGATCACAGTCACTCCGCCGGCCGAATCCATTACCCTGACCGACGCCAAAAACATCGCGAGCTACGCAAGCCATGATCATGCCGTGCTCGTCGCCGCGCTAGGCGGGGGCGACCGCATCAGCGGCACCCCGTTCAACGATACGCTCGACGGCGGTGCCGGCCACGACCAGCTGTTCGGCGGCGCGGGCGCGGACGACATCATTGGAGGCGCGGGCACCGATTGGCTGAAGGGCGGCGCTGGCAATGACGAGATCAGCGGTGGTGAGGGCGCAGACGGCGTCCGCGGTGACACCGGCGACGACGTCCTCGACGGCGGCGCCGGCTCCGACGACATGCGAGGTGGTGCTGGCGACGACATCCTCAATGGCGGCGCCGGCCGCGACCGGCTGGCCGGCGAGTGGGGCAGGGATGTCTTCGTGTTCGACGCACTTGGGCCGGCGAACTACGACAGGATAGAAGACTTCAATGCGCACGACGATGTGTTCTGGCTGGACAGCTCCGCATTCGTCGGGCTGTCGGCCGGCTCGCTTTCCGCTGCGGTTTTCGTCGTCGGCAAGCACGCCATCGATGACAACGACCACATCATTTACGACAAGGAGACCGGCGATCTGCTGTTCGATGTGGACGGGGCAGGAGGAGCGGCGACTGTCAAGTTTGCCGCCCTGGACCCGAGCACATTCCTCACAGTGGACGAGTTCTTCGTGTTATAGGCGCGCATGGTGGGGCGCAGCTACATAGACCGGGCGTGATCGCGCCCATACGCAGGATTTCCTCCCCGATTGCGCAGTAAGGGGCGTCAGGGCTCATCCGAGCCCTTCATGACCCGACTGGCTGGTGTCTGCAACGGTGAGGCATGATTTCGACGAACGCGGCTATCTTTTCATCCGCATTGAAAAACCTTGCATTTGACGGATGCAGTGGTGCCACGCGGCAATCCATCGTCGTGAGCCAGCCGATGCTATTGTGCTAGTTTCGCCGCACTGCGGGTGGCTATATCATCCAGGACAGCATGAAGAAGCGTTCCGACTTCCTGTTCGGCCAGCCCGGGTGCAATTCCTGATTCGGATAATTGAACGAGAATTGCCTTGGCGGTGTTGCGCCAGAAGGCGTTCGCGTCCTCCCCGTTCTTGGACTCCAGGACCAGGGCGATCCCTTCGACCAATTTCCGCCGCCGATGCAGCGGAAATGCGCTTATGTTTGAATCGCACATCGATCACCTCACCTCTTCAGTCGCGCGAATAAGCATTGGCGGGTTAGAAAATTTGGTTAACAGCGCTCTTTTTGACGGTGGTCAGCCATGGAACAAAGCGTCCGCTGGGCTCGATGGTCGGTGCCGCGAATAGCGGCTGGACGCAGCGGCATGGCGAGTTCGAGTCCCTGTTGAAGTATTACGGCCTGGGCCTGACGGCGCAGGAGTCCGGCATGAGTGCCAGCATGCGGCTCAGCTGGCGGCCGATCGACGCCTGAGGCTTACCGGATCGACGTCTCGCCGCGAAACAGCGGCTGGTGCGCCCGCATCAAGGCGGTAATCCGGTCGGCGACTTTTCGCACCGGCGGCGCGTGACGTTCCTCGTGGTGGGTGACGATCCATTGGTCGGTTTCGAGTTCGGGGATAGGCTGAGCGACGCGAACCAGCCGCGGATCGCTGTCACCGACGAAGCACGGAAAGATCGAAAGGCCAGCGCCGGCGGCCACCAGTTCGCGCACCGAATGGGTGTTGTTGCCGCGCACGGCGATGCGGTCACCGTGATGGGCTTGCAGCCAGCGCGCCGAGGCAATGTTTGCCGCTTCGCCGGTGACGCCGACGAACAACCCGGCGGCGATGCCGTTGATCATGCGGCGTCCGGAATAAATGGCGTGGGCGACCTTGCCGCTCTGACGGCCGGCCAGCCACTGCTCGGTCGGTCGCTCGCCGCGGATGCCGATGTCGGCGGCACGGCGGCCGATGTCGACTCGGTCGGTGGTGGTGACGAGCTCCACCCTTATGCCGTCATCGACCGTCCAGATCTCGCCGATATGGGCGGAAACGAAGGCTGAGGTCCATGGCCCGGCCGAGACGCGGACAATGCGGTCGGGCAGGTTTCCCTCGCGCCAGCGGGTCAGCGACTGCATTGCTGCCTCGACGTCTTCGGCGCGCCGCAGCAGTTCTTCACCGATCGGGGTCAGCCGGTAGCCTGTCTGCTGGCGCACGAACAGCGGTTCGCCGATCTGCTTTTCGAGCGCGGTGACGCGTCGTCCAAGGGTGGCTGCGCTGAGGCGCGTGGTTCCCGTCGCTGCGCTCAAGCCACCCAGCCGCGCAACGTCGAGAAACAGCCTCAGATCGTCCCAGTCGATATCCATTTTGCAGAAATGAAAAACTCCTTGCGACCTTGGCTGTAGCGCGAAGCGGGCATCACGCGCAAGCATGCAGGCATTGAAGGCGTCGGACAATCCTGCCTGGAGCGACAGTGACAAGCGCCTCGGCTGGCCAAGGAGCCAGCGAATCCTTGCGAAACGCGCATGCGCTTCGCGCAGATGCTTTGCGTTTTCGACCAACCCGGGCGCGCGGGCTTTCTGCGCGCCAAAGGAGACGATCATGTTCGATAAGCTTCGACACCGTTTCGCCCGCTGGCTTGCCTATCGCCAGACGCTTGCGAGCTTGAGGCAGGCCCCAGACAGCACACTGGCGGATGCTGGCATTTCTCGCGAAGAGATCCGCGAGCATGCCCGCCACGCCAGCCTGCGTCGTTGAGGAGGCGGGGCATGCAGATGATGGAGCTTTGGGATGGCCGCTCGGTACCGCGCATCGGGATCGGCACCTGGGCGGCGGTGGCGCCGCGCGCTGGCGATGGCCTATGACATCGGCGCGCGGGTGTTCCGACTAGAATCCCTCTGAGGCATCGTCGAGATAAATGAGTCAGATGTTTTCCGGCGTGACTATTTCAAAAGGTATAGACCGCTGGAGGGTCGCGACCGGTGCTTGCGGCCCAATCACGTCAATCATCGTCTGCACAAGGAGGGCGGAGGTCGCCTCGAGTGGATGACAAAGCGCTGCTGTGATTAATCCCTCGGACAGGCCTTTTCTCGTCTCGGGTCCAATGTCACGGCAAACCAGCTTGATTCCCGCCCGCCTTTCGGCAGGAACCTCTCGCAGCGCACGGAGCACCCCGGTTATTCCACCACCGACGATCAGAATTCCCACAAGGTCATCAGTCGTCTTCAGGAGTTCGGCTACCATACGATAAGCTTCACTCGATTCCTCACGAGTAGGGCGACTTTCTTCCACTGCGAGCCGCGGAGCGTGTTCACGCAAATACGAACGGAAGCTGGCGTCCGAAACGTCTTGGCATTGATACCGGTGATTGCCTATGAAAACCGCAATGCGCCCTGGACCTTGGGTGGTTTGCGCAACCAAGAATGCCGCTGTGCGTCCCAGCTTCCAGTTGTCCGTGCCCACGTACGCTGCCCGTTCCGGCGCGGATTGGTCAGTAATATAAGCAACAACGGGCTTCCCCATTTCCTTCAGTGAACGGATGGCCTGACCTATGATTGGGTGATCTGCGGCAACCACCGCGACTGCGTCGCAAGAGTCGCCAAGCGCGATGAGGCGGCTAGAGAAAGTCTCCGGCGTCAGCAGATCGACAAACTCGACGACAGCCTCGACCACCTCGTCGCGACGAGCGCGACAGGCTGCGATTATTTTCTTTCCGAACAGTTGGTAGAGTTCACGGGTCGATTGCTGCAGCAGGAAACCAAATCGGTGATGGGGCGATAGTTTCTTGGCCCGGTCGTCGATCGCTCCGATCCCATAGAACCCGATTTCTTCGGCTGCGCTTTGTACTCGTTGCACGGTTTTTGGGCGAACGGAGACAGTGCCGCTGAGGATTCTGTTCACAGTCGCCACTGATACGCCAGCGGCTTGAGCGAGGTCGCGAATTGTCGGTCGCCTCATAGAACCGTCCCTCTTCTGTATCATCATGAGTGAGACATTATGATACAAATGCGACCTCAATACTATTTTTGCGTTCCGACAATATCAAGCCTCCGATATGAATCGTCTCCGTTGAGGCCAATCGGGTGAAGGCAGACCGGAATTGGTCGGCCAGGAGGCGCTGTTCAGATGGATGACCTTCAGTATGGAACGCGCGACAAACGCGGAAACTGGGTCCCGCACCGCCGCGCCGAGCCGGTGCCGATCTGGCATCGCCCGTTCAATGCCAAGAAGGTACTGGCCTGGATTCCCGAGTTTCTTTGGCCTTGGAATGCGTTCCACATGGCCACGGCAATCATCTGGGTCAACTTGCTCATTCCGAGCTGGGAGAGCCTGGCAACCTTTTCTCTGCTCAACTACCTTTGGCTTTTCGGCCTGAACGCAGTGGGCATTTTTCTCTTCTACGGGTTCTTTGAGGTGCGCTATTACATCCAGCGCAAGCAAGAGAACCGCTTCAAGTATAATCCAAAATTTCCATCTGACGCGCCATCCGACGTCTTCTGGTTTCAGAGCCAGAACATCGACAATTTCACCCGCTCGTTTTTCATCACCATACCGCTGTGGAGCCTGGTCGAAATCGTGATGCTGTGGGCCTACGCCAACAGCTGGGCGGTCTGGCTGCCCTGGACGACGAATTGGCTTTACCTATCGTTCCTCGTCATCATCGCACCGGCCTTGCATGAGATCTATTTCTTCTTCCTGCACCGCGCCATCCATTGGCCGCCGCTCTACAAATGGGTGCACTCGGTTCACCACAATTCGATCAACCCCAGTCCGTGGTCGTCGCTGTCCATGCATCCGGTGGAAGGGTTCCTCTACCATGCCGAAGCCTGGCTGCACCTGCTGATCCCATCCAACCCGGTCTGCGCGTACTTCACGCTGCATGGGGCCGGCTTCGGAGCGGTGAATGGCCATCTTGGGTTTGAGACCTTCGAACTCACCGACAAGGTCAAGCTCGATAGCCATTCCTACGTCCACTACCTGCACCACAAGTATTTCGAGGTGAACTACGGCGGTGATGGTCTGGTCCCTCTCGATATGCTTTTCGGCACTTGGCACGACGGAAGCAAGGAGGCCGACGAGGCTATGAAGGCGCGCTTTCGCAAGAAGAAAGAAAAGCTCCGCGCCAAGCAGGAAGCCCCCGACGGCAGGGCCTCTGACATGCCGGCAGAGTAATCAACAGTCGCTGTTTCGCTTTGTGTGCCCGGAGGAGGGTGAGCGGATCGCCATGTTTTTTCAAACCCGCGGGGCGGGTCAACCTGGGAGGAAGACCATGAAACTCTTCAAGACGTTGGTGTCGGCAACGGTGCTTACCGCATTCAGCACCGGCATGACGCTTGCCGCCGACATCTTCGTTATCGGCGGCAAGCCGGACGATCCATTCTGGTCGATCGTCAAGCGCGGTGCCGAAGACGCCGGTAAGGTCGTCGAAGCTCAAGGGGGTAAGGTCACCTGGCTCGGGCCGCAGAACTACGACAATCTAGGCGTGGATGCCGCCGAGCTGATCCGCCAGGCCATCGACCAGAAGGCCGACGCCATTGTCGGTCCGGACTGGGTGCCGGAAGCCATGGATCCGGCGTTCAAGGCGGTTGTTGACGCTGGCATCCCGCTTGTCATCTACAATGCCGGCGGTTTGCAGGCGGCAGATCGCCTCGGCGCCATGAACTATGTCGGCTCGGACGACTACAAGGGCGGCGTCGCCGGCGGCGAGTATCTCGCCAAGGCCGGCAACAAGAAAGGCGTCTGCATCAACACACTGCCGGGTGCGGCCAATATCGAGGCCTACTGTGGTGGCTTCAAGGAGGGGATGAAGAATGGCGGCGGCGAGGCCGATGTGTTGCCGTTGCCAGCCACCTCATTCGGCTCGGCAACAGCAGTAGCACAGGCGGTGAAGGCCTATCTGCTGCAGCATCAAGACGTAACCGCTGTGTTCACCATCGGCAATGTCGACGCCAATTCGGCCATGAACGGCCTCACCCAGGCCGGCAAGGCCGGGCAGGTTCAGCTGTGCGGCATCAACTTTGACGAGACCATCCTGAATAACATCAGAGATGGGAAACAGGCCTGCGCGATCGACCAGCAGGGCTACTGGCAAGGCTACCTCGCCGTCTCGATCTTGAATGGCAAGATAAACTACGGGCTGACCGTGCCGACGCGCGAGATCCTCACCGGTCCTGGTATCATCGACAAGAACACTGTCGAGCTGACCATTGCCGGCGTGAAGGCCGGCGCGCGCTAGGTGTCCTTACGGCCGCCCGCCTTGTGAGGCGGGCGGCCAGTTCATTCTACTTCCATAGCGACCGCCATCTTGGCGCTCGATAACTCGCGGATTACCCATGACGGCACATCCCGTGACATCCACCCCAACGCCGATGGCAAACCGCGGCCGTTCTGGACTGGCCCTGGGTCGTCTGGCGCGGCGGCCCGAGACGGGCTCGTTCCTGGGCATGGCCGCAGTCTTTCTGTTCTTCGCCATATTCGGAGGCAGTGGTTTTTTGTCAGCGGCCGGTACGGCCAGTTGGCTGAGCATCGCCTCCGAGATCGGCATCATCGCTCTGCCGATAGGGCTGCTGATGATCGCTGGTGAACTGGACATCTCGGTCGGCGCCGTGATTCCCGCGGCCTCTCTAACGGCCGTGATCGTATCCGGCTACTATGGCCTGCCTGATTGGCTCGGCATCACGGCCGCCCTTGGGCTCGGTCTCGCCATCGGCTTGATCAACGGCGTGTTCGTCACGCGAACCACGATCCCGTCCCTGATAATCACAATAGGAACGATGTTCGGCACAATGGGCCTGACGCTGGGCCTTACGGTGATGATCGCCGGCAGCACCGGTGTCTCGCTGGTGCCCGACGACCTCACGAAGACGCTTCTCGGCCAACATCTCGGGGGCATGTTCCAAGTGACGATTCTCTGGTGGCTCGTCTACATCGCCGCCCTTCTTTGGCTCCTCCACATCTCGCCCGTGGGCAACTGGATCTATGCACTCGGGGGCGACAAGGAGAGCGCGCGCAACGCGGGCATCCCCACCAAGCGGCTTACCATCGGCCTATTCATGCTTTCGGGGTTTTCCGCCGCGTTCGTCGGAGTCAGCCAGCTGATGGTCTACCAGAGCGCTCAGGTTCTGGCTGGGCAGTCCTTCATCTTCAATTCGATCATGTGCGTGGTCATCGGGGGCGTTCTGCTTACCGGCGGATTTGGCTCGGTCGTAGGTATCGTGTTCGGCACGATCACCTTCTCCATCGTAAACCAGGGCATCTACTTCACGAGTATCGATCCCAACATGGGAAGCGTCATCATCGGCGCGCTTCTCCTGATCGCCGTGCTCACCAACGACACCTTTCGGCAGCTGGCGCTCAGCTACTCATCGAAGAAGGCTTGAGGGACCGCCATGACTGAGGCAATCAAATCCTTGTTGCGCCGCCCGGAAGCCGGCTCGATCCTCAGCCTGATCGGGGTGGTGCTGTTCTTCGTGTTTTTCGGTGGCGTGGACCTGGGCACACTCCTTGGCGCGGCGAGCTGGGTGAATTTCGCCGCCAATCTCGGCATTGTCGCCATTCCGGTCGGTCTGCTGATGATCTCGGGTGAACTCGACATCTCCATCGGCGCATTGATCCCCGCGGGCTCTATGACCACCGCCATCCTTAGCGGCTACTATGACCTGCCCATCGCGGTGGGCATGGCCGGCGCCCTGGCGGTCGGCGTGGCGGTCGGCCTCGTCAATGGTTTGCTGACGATCCGCACCTCGGTGCCTTCGTTGATCATCACGCTCGCCACCCTGGTTGCGATGCAGGGCTTGGTGCTCAGTGGGTCCGTGTTGTTAACTGGCAACGCCAGCGTTGCCGTCACCGCTCCCGAATGGGCCAAATTCCTGTTCGGACAGCTTATCGGTGGAAGCCACCAGGTCATCATCGTCTGGTGGGTAGTGTTCGCTGTCATCATTGGCTTCGTGCTGCACAAGACCCGCTATGGCAATTGGCTGTTTGCAATGGGCGGCGATCGCGTCAGCGCCCGCAATGCAGGCATTCCGACAAACCGCATGACCATCGCACTGTTCGTGCTGTCCGCCGTTAGCGCCACATTCGTTGGCATGTGTCAGGCGATCCTGTTCAACTCGGCCCAGGTTTCCGGCGGAATGAACTTCATCTTCAACGCGATCGTGTCCGTGGTGGTCGGCGGCGTGCTGCTCACGGGAGGGTTCGGCTCGGTCATCGGCATCTTCGTCGGTACCATCACGTTCGCCATTGTCAGCCAGGGCATCTACTTCACCCAGATCGACCGGAACTGGTCGAACCTGATCATCGGCGTGATGCTTTTGACGGCGGTTCTGATGAATCAGGCATTCCGGGAACTGGCTCTGTCTTATTGGCGAGGTTCAAAACAAAGCGTGCCGAGGGCACCCATACAGCACTGAGCGATGCGGCTGCAGTTGCGATCAGCGACTGCTTGGAAGAACGAAAGATGCGACAATCATGAGCGAAAAACCGGCCATTCTCGAACTGAAAAATGTCAACAAGTCTTTCGGCCCGATCGACGTGTTGCATAACATCTCGCTGCAAATTCGCCGGGGTGAGGTCTTGTGTCTCCTCGGCGACAACGGCGCCGGGAAGTCCACTCTCATCAAGGTGTTGGCAGGCGTCCACAAGCCGACCAGCGGCGAGATCCTGATGGACGGAAAGACGGTCAGCTTCGACCGTCCGAGCGCTGCGCAGGAGCGGGGCATTGCCACCGTGCACCAGTTCGGCGGAACGTTCCCCTTAATGAGCATTGGCCGCTCCTTCTTCGTTGGGTTGGAGCCGACAAAGGGTTGGGGTCCGTTCAAGATCTACGACCGCAAGCGCGCCAACGAGATCGCGGTGAAAGCGGTGCGGGATTTCGGCATCACCCGTATCGACGACGGCGACCGGCTGGTCGGTGGCCTGTCAGGCGGGGAACGCCAGTCTTTGGCCATTGCCCGCGCCGTGCATTTCGGCGCTCGTGTTCTGATCCTCGATGAGCCGACGGCAGCGCTCGGCGTCAAGCAGGCAGGGCACGTGCTGCGCATCGTCAATGAAGCCAAGCGGCGCGGTCTCGCGGTCGTCTTCATCACCCACCAGGTGATGCACGCGATGGCGGTGGGAGACCATTTCGCCGTCCTCATTCGCGGTGCGATCGCCGCCGATTTCCGGAAGCGCGAGAAGACCCGCGAGGAGATCACCGACCTGATGGCCGGCGGTGAAACCATGGCTGACCTCGAGGCGGAAATCGAGCATGAATTGCATGCATGATCACAATGACAATGCGCCGTCTTTCGAGCTGGATCGGCGGGCGGCTCGATCGTTTTCCTCGGGAAACCTCTGCCGTCGACCGGCCCTGATGACCCTTGGCGCCACTAGCCACTTCACGTCGAACAAAGCAGAAGAAATATGACAATACGCATTGCGGTGATCGGTGCCGGTGTGATGGGCGCCGACCACGCCAGGATAGTGGCGGAAGACCTTCCCGGAGCAAGCCTTCAGCTGGTGTGCGACATGGATGAGGCGCGTGCCCGACACCTTTGGTGCGCTCGACATCTCCACCGATCCAGAAGGCGTTGTTGCGCGGAAGGACGTGGACGCAATCATCGTGGCGAGCCCTGACGCCACGCATGCGCCGCTGTCGAAGGCCTGCATTGCCGCCGGCAAGCGTGTCTTGTGCGAAAAACCCCTCTCGCAAGCGTCCGCTGACTGTATCGCGGTGATGGAGGCCGAACAGAAGGCGGGCGCGAAATTCGTCCAGCTTGGCTTCATGCGGCGTTACGATCGCTCCTACCAGGAGATGAAACGGGCGCTAGCAGACGGCCGCCTTGGCCGGCCCCTGATGATGCACAATTTTCACCGCAATGTCGAAACGCCGGCTGCAGATTTCACCGGCGCTATGGCTATCACCAATTCGGCTCCACACGAGTTCGATGTCGTGCGCTATGTGGTCTCGACGGAATATGCGTCGATCTCGGCCTTCCAGCCGAAACGCTCAGATGCCCGAGTCGCGCCTGTCTTCATGGTGCTGGAGACGGTCGATGGCCAGCTCGTCAACATCGAGATCAACAACAATGCCGCCTATGGTTACGATGTCCGCGCCGAGCTGATCGGCGAGCGGGGGACCGTTGCGATGAACAACGTCGCCTACACTCGCATCGATTCTGCGCTTGCACAGAGCACGAGCTACGACGCCGACTGGCGGACCCGCTATGCCGATGCCTACCGTCGGCAGAACCGCGACTTCCTACGCTTCGCCATGACTGGTGAGTTCCCGGCAACCGCTGCGAATTGCTGGGACGGTTATTGCGCCGCCGTCGTTGCCGAGGCGGGCGTGAAGGCGTTGCACGAGGGCCGCCGCGTACCCGTCCAAATGATCGCAAAGCCGGAGTTTTACAAGTGAAGCTGGGTTTCGTTTCAGACAGCCTCGGCAATCTGCCCTTCGAAACGATGCTGGATTATGCGAAGCGCATGGGTGTCTCCGGCGTCGAGGTAAACACCTGTGGTTGGTCCACCGCGCCGCATTTTCGGCTTTCGTCCATGCTGGGCAACAGGGAAGGCCAGAAGCGCTTCGTTGGCGCGTTCGAGGAGCGCGGGCTAGAAATCATCAGCCTCAACGCAAACGGCAATCCGCTACACCCGACCGACCCGGCCCAGGGCGAAGGGCTGAAAACCACTATTCGCGTCGCGGGCGAAATGGGCATCCGGACGGTCTGCACCATGAGCGGCCTCCCGGCCGGCAACGCTGCAGATACCATGCCTAACTGGGTCGTCTCGTCGTGGCCTCCGGAAACACAGGCCATTTTGAAATACCAGTGGGAAGAGAAGCTGATTCCCTTCTGGACCGAGATCGTGACGTTGGCTGAAGAGAACGGCGTGGAGCGCATCGCGCTTGAACTCCACGGCAACCAGTGTGTCTTCAACGTGCCCTCGCTGCTGAAGTTGCGACAGGTGGTCGGACCGGTCGTGGGGGCGAATCTGGACCCTTCGCATCTGTTCTGGATGGGTGCCGACCCGCTGGCAGCGGCCCAATCGTTGGGCGAGGCGGTTTATCACGTTCATGCCAAGGACACGATGCTCAACGCACCAGTGCAGGCGACGACATCTCTGCTCGAGAATGGCAGCCTGACGGATCTTCCGGCCCGGTCATGGAGCTACATCACGCTTGGCTTCGGCCATGGCGAGGAGTGGTGGCGGCAATTCTGCTATCGCCTCAAGATGGCCGGCTATGACGGCTGGCTTTCCATCGAGCATGAGGACGTGCTCCTGAACTCCCTGGAAGGACTCGAAAAGTCCCTGGCGCTACTGCAGGGGGTCATGCCGTCCGCCCCCGCCGACTACAAACCGCAAGCCATCTGAAGGAAGGTTCCATGCCTTGGATCGACGCCTGTGCCGCCGACGACATCGAAGCCGAGGAAGCCAAGCGCTTCGATCATGGCGGTCGCACCTTTGCGATCTTTCGAAATGATGCGGACGAATATTTCTGCACCGACGGGCTTTGCACGCACGAGAGTATTCACCTCGCTGACGGTCTCGTGATGGGGAATACAGTGGAGTGTCCTAAACACGCATCCGTCTTCGACTTCACGACTGGGGACGTAGAGACCCCGCCAGCTTGCCAGAATCTCAAGACGTACAAGACGAAGGTCGAAAATGGCCGCATCATGATCGAGACCTGAGCCATATGGACCAGCCGTTCCAGCTTGCAGCCTGCGCCGAGATGCTCTGGCGCGACCGCCCGATTACTTGGCGCGCCGAAATGAATTGGCCATTCATCGCCAAAGCGCCGTTTGACCTACAAGACTGCCTGATCCCCCGCGGAGGCTGATTATGGGCATGTATCACAACCGTCCTCATGTCGAAGACATCCGCAAGATGAAGAAGAGCGGACAGAAAATCTCCATGCTCTTCGTCAGCACCCCGGATGAGGCGGCTGCCGCAGCCGCCGCCGGCATCCATATGCTCTCCATCGAAGGTCGATATTTCGATCCGGAAATGCGCCAGGCAGCCGGCGATTGTTTCGTACAAGTCGGTTTGCCATATGGCAGCTATGGGAGTTTCGCGGGCCGCCCGCTCGCAACAGCGGAGGACTATCTGCGTGCAGCGTTCCACTTTGCCGGCATAGGCGGCGACGCCTTTTATTGTGCGGCGTCATACGAAGTCCAGAAGACGTTATGCGACAACTACATTCCTGTCGTTGGCCATATCGGCCTGGTGCCGTCTTATATCACCTGGACGGGTTGGCGCGCAGTCGGCAAGACCGCCGACGAAGCAGTGCGCATTTGGCGACACACCCAAAAGCTGGAGCAAATAGGAGTCTTCGGCGCGGAGCTGGAAGTCGTCCCAGATCGCGTCGCGAAATTCCTCACCGAAAACTCCTCGCTTGTCATGGTAGGCATGGGCGCTGGCAAATATGCCGATGCGCAGTACCTCTTCACAGAAGATGTTTGCGGTTACGGCAAGAACCATAAGCCGCGACACGGAAAAGTTTATCGAAACCTTGGCCCTGAGCTGGAGAAGATTCAGGACGAGCGCGTCGCTGCTTTTAAGGATTACAAGGCAGACGTCGATTCAGGCAGATATCCCGGTTACGAGCACACGGTTCCGATTGTGGATGCCGAGTTCGATATCTTCATGAAGATAGTTAAAGGCTGAGAACTATGTCTGTGGGCTCATCTTATCCCTCACGGACATGCGGTCGACAGCGCGTGCCAGTTGACAACCGACGAGCGCCATCGCTTGACGAGCTCAAAGCGCTGATTGCCAAAAGGGAACTGACACTTCCGGCGAAGTCGGAGGCTGTCGCCCGGGTGATATTTGCGGAGCCGGATTACGTGGCTTTCGAAAATGCCGCCGCAATCGCGCGCCGCTGCCATGTATCACCCGCGACCGTGTCCCGACTTGCATCGCGTCTCGGGTTCGGGTCGTTTGAGGAAATGCAGAGCAGCTTCCGAAATCATATTCTGCATCGATTCAAACTTCAGGCAGAACACGTGAAGGCGAACTGCTGAGAAGGACCATGGCATAACACGGGCAACATGTGGCGCTTGCCTGCTGCGGAACCATACGGAATGACACGGGAAGGTTCCTCGATATGTGCCAACGAAAAGGACAATGAAATCAATAATTTGAACAGGTTCCTCCGGGCCCACCAAAGCATACGGTTAAATATTTGATTCTATTCTATTTTTTCCTGCTTGCCCACAACGTGGACTCGAACCCCCTATATCCGCCGAACAGAACAGCACCTAATATCTGACAGTCCACCCAATGATGGATGGGGCAGTTCCCCTCTCTCTTCCGTTTCTGCGGTAAGGCGGCCGATGGGTGTCTTGAGGCGCCGTTTGCCGATGGCGCTTGCCAGAGCCGCGACGGGTCCGCGCCACCGCATCGCATGCGCTGCTACAGATTTGCTGCGCGGCGAAAACTAGCGAACCGCGAAGCTGAACTGTGCGCAGTACGAAGGCGACAACTCTCTGCTGGTCAAAAGCCTTCAAAGACGCCATCATGCAATAAAAATTGCGAGGATGTGCATCGTGGAACAGACGGTCGAAGCTCCCAAGGACTATGAGGATCTCATCCGCGTGATTCACGATCGGTACGGCGAGATGAGCAAGTCGTACCAGAAGATAGCGTTGTATCTCACCCAGAATCCGAATGACGTCGCGGTGCGATCGGTGAATGCGATCGGAGAGACCAGCGGCGTTCATGCATCGAGCTTCGTCCGCTTTGCTCAGGCACTGGGCTATGACGGTTTCAAGGAACTGCAAAGCCTGTTCCAGAAACGATTGTCGACTGCCGCGCCCGGTTTCGAAGCTCGCGTCAAGGCGCTGGAGACGGAACTGGGTGCGCGCACGGATCGCAGCGAGTTGGGATTCATGCACGACTTGGTCGTTCGCGACATTGCATCCCTAAAAGAAATGCTCACTGCTATCCAGCCTAAGGATTTGGCTGAAGCTGTGAGTCTGCTCGAGAAGGCCGACGTTATCTATCTGATCGGACAATTGCGCTCGGCGCCGGTGGTCGAACTCCTTCGTTATATACTGACCATGCTGGGCAAGCGTTGTGTGCTTCTGGACCCGGGCGGCGGGCTCGCCACGCATATGGCCCGCGCAATGCGAAAGGAGGATGTGCTGTTTGCGGTGTCGTTTCGCTTCTATGCAAATGAGGTCGTCAACGTCGTGGAAGAAGCGGCGGGAAGAGGAGTACCCATCGTGGCGATCTCGGACAGCACGCTGTCTCCCTTGGCCAAGAGCGCGCGCGTTCTCTTCGCCGTACCGGAGCACGAATACACTTTCTCGCGCTCGTTGGCGGCGCCCATGTGTCTTGCCCAGGCCTTAACCGTGGCCTTGGCGGCCAGACTTCAGAACAACACGATCAATCCCCGCATTCCAACGGTTACCGAGCGTTAGGGACTGCAAACCGCGCACGCTGGCGATCCGCCGGCCGTCGATTCTCAATCAGTGTCGGAAGGCGAGAGCGCCATCGCCTTTTCAGGCACGGCCATGGGGCCGGATGCGGCACCGAGGACTGTCTGGTCGTAATCCACCACCGCACCTGTCATGAGCCCGGCATCGTCCGAAACAAGGAAGTTTACCGCCTGCGCGACTTCGCGGGGGTCGATCAGGCGTCCGAAGGGCAGGTTCGCAACGGCTTTCGCTTCCCAATTGGGATCGCCCGTCTCACTCACCTGTAGCTCCCGCTCGTGATCAGACGCCATCCAGCCGACATCCAACTGGTTGACCCGGATGCGATTCTTCATGACGGAAAACGCTGTGTTGCGGGTCAGCGTTGCCAGCGCCGCCTTGGTGGCACAGTAGACGTTGATGAAGGGCTGGCCGGCATGTTCCGAGATCGAGCCGATGTTGCAGATCGCACCCTCAATGCCAGCGCGGATCATGTGCCTGATGGCCTCCTGCATGAGGAAATAAGGTCCGCGCACATTGACGGCGAACAGGGCGTCGAAGAGTTCGGGCGAAGTATCGAGGATGGTGCCACGGTCCGTGCGGGCACCTGCGTTCACCAGCACATGCATCTTGCCGTAAACGCGCTCGGCCTCCGCCATCACGCGTCGGCAATCCTCGACTTTGCCGAGATCGGCCTCGACGAAGTGGACGGGCACGCCGGTGTCGCGCGTGATCGCCTCGGCCACGGCACGGCCTTTGGCCTCATTGCGGCCGAGCGTCACGACGCCTGCAGCGCCGGCTTCCGCAAGCCGGCGCGCAATGGCCGCTCCCAACCCCTGCGTCGAACCGGTGACAACGCAGACCTTTCCATCCATGCGATTCATGCTTTAGCTCTCCACTGTGTAGCCCGCCGCGGCCATCACGCGCAGCAATTCCTTGTGCCCAATCTTCGCCATTTCGAGCGGCGGACTTTTGATGGGATCCTGCTCGGCTTCAACGACGAACCAGCCTTCGTAGCCGTGGCTTGCCAGGCGCTCGACGATCGCCTCGAAGTTCAGCGAGCCGTCACCAGGTACGGTGAAGGCTCCCTTGACCACCGAGTCGAGGAAACTTTCCCGGTTGCGGTCGAGCCCGTCCACGACCGCCTGGCGGATGTCCTTGGTGTGTACATGCGAGATGCGGGCGTGGTGCTTGTCGATCACCCGCAGCACGTCGCCGCCAGCAAAGGCCATGTGGCCGGCATCGTAGAGCAGCGGCAGTGCCGCGCCAGAATGCTTCATCAGCAGATCGACGTCCTGTTCGCTTTCGATCGGCGCGGCCATGTGGTGGTGGTAGGAAAGCGGCATGCCCTGATCCGCGCACCATTCGCCGAAAGTGGTGAGCTTGCGGCCGTAAGCCTTGATCTGATCCTCGTCGAGACGCGGGCGCATGGCCAGCGGCGTTTCGCGGTCGCCCTGGATGGTCCGACCCGTCTCGCCATAGGCAATGCAGGGCGCATCGGTCGCCTTGAACAGCTGCATCTGCGCGGCGATGCGGTCCTTCTCTTCATCGATGTCGCCGACCAGCAAGCGACCGGAGAACCAGCCGCCGCAGACGCTCATGCCATGCTGCCTCAGGATGGGCTCAAGCACCGCCGCGTCCATCGGGAAGCGGCGGCCAGTCTCCATGCCGGTGAAGCCAGCCTCACGGGCCTGCCGCAGGCACTCCTCCAGCGAAACGTCATCGCTCAATTCGGGGAGATCATCGTTCCACCAGGCGATCGGCGCGATGCCAAGCTTGGCTCTCATTTTCTTCTCCTATCATCATTCCAGCCGCTTCCGCCGACTGTTGGCGCCACGAAAAAATACTGCCGGAACAATGCTCAGGGAGTGTCGCATCGTTCCGGCAGAGGACGCCCCGAGGGGCGCCCGACAAACTCAGACACCTATGCGCTGCCGTTTGCGGCCTTCGGCTTGCACGGAATGGGCCTCGCGAACCTCGGCCCGATCGCTGACTTGCGGCACGCCGACGTCCCACCACGCATCACCGGGCGTCCAGGTAAAGGCGTCGGAGACGATGGTGACGACGGTGGTGCGGTCGGTGGTCTTCGCCCATTCGATCGCCTGGCCGAGATCGGCAAGGCTTTCGACACGCCGCGTGAGCGCCCCCATGGCTTCCGCGTGCTTGGCGAAGTCGACCGCAAAGGGCTCCTTCACCCGGCAGTCCTTGATGAGGTTGTTGAAAGAGGCGCCGCCTTTGGCATTTTGCAACCGGTTGATCACCGCATAGCCGCCATTGTCGCACACCACGAGGATCATCTTGTGGCCGGCGAGCACCGTGGAATAGATGTCGGAGTTCATCATCATGTACGTGCCGTCGCCGATCATGACGATCGGCGTGCGGGAGGGGTCGGCCATGGCGGCCCCCCAGCCGGCAGAGATTTCATAACCCATGCAGGAGAAGCCGAACTCGCAGTCGAAGGTGTTCGGCTCCTTCACCCGCCAGTTCTTCATCACTTCGCCGGGCAGTCCGCCGGCCGCGGTAATCAGCAGGTCACGCTCGCCCGCCTTGGCGTTCACCACGCCCACCACTTGCGCATAGGTCGGCACCGGCTCGTTGGTCGGCTTCTGGAAGCCGTCGAGCATCGTGTTCCATTTGGCGAATTCCATCTTGCCCTTGTCGGTCCAGGTTTTTTCTGCCTTCCAGTCGCCGAGAGCGGCTTCGAGTTCGCTCACCGTCTCCAGCGCATCGCCGACAACGGCAAGCGCCCGGTGCTTGGTGGCGTCCCAGCGTGCGGCGTTGATGGAGACGAATTTCGCGTCGGCGGAGAAGGCGCTCCAGGATCCGGTGGTGAAATCCATGAGCCGTGTGCCGACGGCGATGATCACGTCGGCTTCCGCGGCAAGTGCGTTGGCCGAGGTTGAGCCGACGATGCCGATCGGTCCGACATGCGCGGGGTGGTCGTGGGTGACCGCGCCCTTGCCTGCGATCGTCTCAGCCAGCGGTATCCCATGCTTCTCGGCGAAATCGCCGAGCGCCTTTTCGGCACCGGAGTAACGTACGCCGCCACCCGAAATGATCAGCGGCCGCTTGGCGCCTTTGAGGAGGCGTGTGGCGTCGGCGAGCTGGTTTCGATCGGGCCGAGGCCGAGGGATCGCATGTACGGTCGGCTCGAAGAAGGCTTCGGGATAATCCCAGGCGATCTCCTGCACATCCTGCGGCAGCGCGATGAAGGCGGGGCCGCAATCGGCCGGATCAAGCAGCACCGCGACCGCCTGCGGCAGCGACGAGATGATCTGCTCGGGGTGGACGATGCGGTCCCAGTACCGCGTGACCGCCTTGAAGGCATCATTGACGTTGATGGTCGGGTCGCCGAAATGCTCGACCTGCTGCATGACCGGATCGGGGCGGCGATTGACGAAGGTGTCGCCAGAAAGCAGCAGCACCGGCAGCCGGTTCGAATGAGCGACACCCGCTGCCGTCACCATGTTCAATGCCCCCGGACCGATCGAGGTGGCCGCCACCATGACCTGGCGCCGGCGCTTCGCCTTCGCAAAGCCGATCGCGGCGAGCGCCATCGACTGCTCGTTCTGGCCGCGCCAGGTCGGCAGCACGTCCTTCACCGCTTCCAGCGCTTCGGAAAGGCAGGTCACGTTGCCGTGCCCGAAGATGGCGAAGATCCCAGGAAACAGCGGAACTTTCTCGCCGTCAACGACCGTGAACTGGTTGCACAGATAGCGCACGAGCGCCTGTGCCATGGTCAGACGGACGGTGGCCCTGGTCATCTTTGTCTCCTCCCTAACGACGGTCTTTCCAACTCTATACGGAATGCCTATTGACAAATCAATATGTTTGCAACGATCATTGCAAAAATTCAAACCGGGAGGATTTCTTGCTCAGGATTGCTGTGCTCGGCTGTGGTCGGATCGGCAGGATGCATGCGGCAAACATCGCCGCGCATCCTCGTGCGGAACTGGCCACCGTCTATGACATCGACGAATCGTCCGCGGAGGCTGTCGCGGCGCGGCACGGCGTTCGCGCTTCGGCGTCCGCCGACGAGGTATTTGCCTCTGCGGATGTAGATGCGGTCCTTGTCGCGACGGTGACTGACACGCATGCCGACTACATCGAAAAGGCGGTTGCCGCTGGCAAACCCGTGCTCTGCGAGAAGCCGATCGATCTCAGCCTGGAAAGGGTGAACCGTTGTGCCGAAGCAATTTTGTCCAGGGGCGTGCCGGTCCAGATCGGCTTCAACCGGCGTTTCGATCTCGGTCACCGCGCGGCATGGAACGCCGCACGATCCGGCGAGATCGGCGAAGTGCACCAGGTCATCATCACCTCGCGTGATCCCGGCATGCCGCCACGCTCCTACTACGAGGTCGCGGGCGGGCTTTTTCGCGACATGACGATCCACGATTTCGATCTTGCCCGCTTCATGCTGGGAGAGGAGCCTGACGAGGTGTTTGCGATCGGCGGCCGGCTGATCGACCCGACGATGATGAAGGAACTGAACGACTACGACAGCGTCATGGTCGTCATGCGCACCGCCAGCGGGAAGCAGTGCCATATCAACAATTCCCGAACCTCGACCTATGGGTACGACCAGCGCGTCGAGTTGCTGGGCAGCACCGGCATGGTGATCAGCGGCAACAGGAAGCCTCATGAGTTGCGCCGCTACTCGGTCGCGCAAACCGAAGCCGCCACGCCGTTTTTGAATTTTTTCATTGAGCGCTACCGCGAAGCGTTCGATGCCGAGATCGATGCCTTCGTCACTTGCATCGAAAAGGGCGAGCCGCCGGAAGTTGGCTTCGAGGACGGGCGCCGCGCCCTGGTCCTGGCCGAGGCAGCGATGAAGTCGGCGGTCGAGGGCCGCTTCGTGAAGGTCAGCGAGATCGGTTGAGCCATGTACACGAACTACGGACTGTTCATCGACGGCAAGTGGCGCAAGGCGTCTGATGGTGGAACAGCACCCGTCATGAGTCCGGCGACGGAAAAGCCGCTGGGCGAGGTTCCCATCGCCACGCGCGCCGACACGGCAGAAGCGCTTAACAGCGCCGCCCGTGGGTTTTCCGCCTGGAAATCCAAGGGTGGTTTTGAGCGCGCGTCCGCCCTGCATGCCATCGCGGACGAGATGATCCGCCGCAAGGACGAGGCCGCACGGATGATCTCCAGCGAGACCGGCAAGCCTATTGCCCAGTCCGAGCGCGAGTGGGGGCTCGCGGTCGACCAGTTCCGCTGGTACGCCGAGGAGGCCCGCCGGATCTATGGGCGCGTCATTGAATCGCGCGTACCCGGCGGTCGGTTCGAAGTTCTGCACGAGCCTGTCGGGATCGCCGCCGCCTTCACCGCCTGGAACTTTCCGGCAGCACTGATTGCCCGCAAAGTGGCGCCGGCACTGGCGGCCGGTTGCTCGACGATCGTCCGGCCGTCAAGTCAGACGCCGGGGACGGCGATGCTGATGGTCGACTGCATCCGCGCCGGCAATCTTCCTGCCGGCACCGTCAGTCTGGTCGTTGGACCCACGAGCACGACCTATGCGCCGATCATGGCTTCGCCGGCGGTGCGCAAGGTGTCCCTCACCGGCTCGACGCGTGTCGGCCAGCAGATGATCCGCGATGCCGCCGACACCGTGAAGAAGGTGTCAATGGAGCTTGGCGGCAACGCGCCGCTAATCGTCTTCGACGACGCCGACCTAGACGCCGCGCTCAGCGTTTCCGTCCCGACCAAATACGCCAATGCCGGGCAGGTCTGCGTCACCCCGGACCGTTTCTTCGTCCACGAAAGCCTGCACGACGCTTTCGTGGAGGGCTTCGTTCAACGAGCCCAGGCGTTGAAACTGGGCGACGGGCTCGACCCCTCCGTGCAGATGGGGCCGCTGATCAATGCCGGCCGGCTGTCCGAGGTCGAAGACATCGTGTCGGACGCAGTGAAAGCAGGCGCTAAGCTGGTCGCGGGCGGGCATCGCGCCGCAGCGTTCAATGCCGGCCATTTTCACGAACCCACGGTCCTGACCGATGTTGCCGACGACATGCGGGTCTTTGCCGAGGAGAATTTCGGCCCGATCGCGGCGATCACCCGGTTTTCGTCGGACAATGAGGTTCTGGAGCGCGCGAACGCGTCACCGATGGGGCTTTCCGCCTACGCCTTCACGTCAAGCCCGAAACGCGCGCGCCGCACGGTGGCGGAGTTGAAGGCGGGCATGGTCGGCATAAACAGCTTCGCTCTCGCCGCATCGGAAGCCCCGTTCGGCGGCACGAATTATTCTGGAATGGGTCGCGAAGGCGGCAGCGAGGGGATCGGCGACTACCTCGACACCAAGCTTGCGCAGATCGTGTTCTGAGGAGGCCGCCTTGATCAAGAACGAGCTCAAGCAGATCTGGGCCGAAGGCCGACCCACGATCAACGGCTGGCTTTCGATCGGCAATCCATTCACCGCCGAGATCATGGCCGCACAGGGCTATGACAGCGTGAGCATCGACGTCCAGCACGGCGCACTCGACTATTCGATGCTGCTGCCGATGTTCCAGGCGATGCGCGCTTCGGGCGTCGTGCCGATGGCGCGCGTGCCGTGGCTGGAGCCGGGCATCATCATGAAGGTGCTGGACGCCGGCGCCTACGGCGTCATCTGCCCGATGGTCAACACGCCGCAACAGGCGGCCGAGTTCGTCAGCTACCTGCGCTATCCGCCCGCCGGCCAGCGCAGCTTCGGCCCGACGCGTGCCAACTTTTCGGCGGGCGCCAATTATGCGGCCGAGGCCAATGACGAGATCCTGGCCTTCGCCATGGTCGAGACCGCCGAGGCGATGCGCAATCTCGAGGCGATTGCCGCGACGCCAGGGCTCGACGGCATTTATGTCGGTCCCGCGGACCTGACCTTCAGCTTGCACCAGGGGCGTCTCGCACCGGCCTTCGACCGCGAGGAACCGGAGATGATCGAGGCGCTGCAAACGATCGTTGCGGCCTGCAAGAAGCATGGCAAACGCGCCGCGCTCCATTGCGGCACGGCCGACTACGCCGCACGTGCCATCGAATGGGGCTTCGACATGACCACCGTCTCGGGTGACTCCCGCCTGCTTGCCTCCGCCGCGCAGGCAAGTGTCGCTAGCTTCCGCGAATTGACGCGTGCGAAAGCCGTCTCGGTCGAAGCCGGCAAGGAAGGCTATTGATGCCCCACGTCCTGGTCGCCGGAAAGCTTCATCCAAGCGGCATCGAACTTCTCGATGCGTCGCCCGGCGTCACCTACGACTATGTCGAAGATGTCTCTGAGCCAAGCTACGCACCTCTGATCGGCAAGGCCGATGGTCTCGTCATTCGCACCCAGCCCTTGTCGGCTCCGACCGTCGCACGCGCCGAGAGGCTGAAGATCGTCTCGCGCCATGGCGTCGGCTACGACGCGGTGGATTTGCCCTCTCTCAACCAGCGCGGCATCGCCCTGGCTGTCGTCGGCGACGTTAATTCGGTGTCGGTGGCCGAGCACGCCATGATGCTGTTGCTGGCGGCAACCAAGCGGCTCATCCGTGCGGATCGTTCGGTCCGCGGCAGCGAATGGGGTTGGCGCAACCGGCTGGAGGCAAGCGAACTCGCAGGCAAGCGGCTGCTGATCCTCGGGTACGGCCGGATCGGCCGCCACCTGGCGCGCATGGCCGCGGCATTCGGTATGGATGTGCGCGCATACGATCCATTCCTTGAGAGGCAAGGCTGGCCGGAGGGGCCGGTCGCGCCGGTGAGCGACTTGCAAGCGGGTCTCGCCTGGGCCGATGCGATCTCCGTCAACGTACCCAAGGCCGAGCGCCCGGTGATCGGTCCCGTGGAACTCTCGGCGATGAAGCCGACTGCCGTTCTCATCAACACGGCGCGGGGCGGCGTCGTCGACGAGGCGGCGCTGATTGCGGCGCTGCGCGAGGGGCGCATCGCAGCGGCCGGTATCGACGTCTTCGACGATGAACCGCCTGCGGCGGACCATCCGCTCTTCGGCTTCGACCAGGTGATTCTGACCCCGCACATCGCCGGGCTCACCGCCGAGTGCGGCGAGCGCATGGCAATCTCGTCGGTGCAGAACGTGCTCGATTTTTTCGCCGGTCGGATCGACCCGGCGCTGGTGGTAAACGGAGCCGAGTTGAATGGCCGGTGAAAAACCTCAACTCAGAATCGGTCTGATCGGCACCGGCTTCATGGGCAGGACCCATGTGTTCGGCTTCGCCGCCGCGCAGCGAGTCTTTGATCTTCCCTATGAGCTGGTTCTTCACACCGTCGCGGACAGGACCGAAGAGCTCGCGGCGCAGGCGGCGCAGACCTTGGGTTTCGCGCGGGCGAGCGGGGACTGGACGCGTCTGGTCGAGGACCCTGAGATCGACGTGATCGACATCACGGCGCCGAATGCCTTCCACAAGGAGATGGCGCTCGGGGCAATCGCCGCTGGCAAGCACGTCTATTGCGAGAAGCCGCTGGCGCCGCTTGCGGCGGATGCCCGGCAGATGGCCGACGCGGCGGAAGCGGCCGGCGTCAGGACGCAGGTCGGTTTCAACTATCTCTGCAACCCGCTGCTCGCGCTGGCGCGGGAGATGATCCGCGCGGGTGAGTTGGGCGAGATCCGCAGCTATCGCGGCATCCACGCCGAGGACTACATGGCGGACGCGGACAGCCCGTTCACGTTCCGGCATGATCCCGCTGGCGGGGGCGCGTTGGCTGATCTGGGCAGCCATGCGCTGGCCACGGCCGAGTTTCTGCTCGGCCCAGTGGAACAGGTCGTCGGCGATACCGTCACCGTCATCGCCAGCCGTCCAGACGGCGGGGGTCGGCACCGAGCTGTAGAGGTCGACGACATCGGCCGCGCATTTCTGCGTTTTGCCAACGGGGCGTCAGGCAGCATCGAAGCGAGTTGGGTCGCAACCGGCCGCAAGATGCAGCACGATTTCGAGGTTTACGGCACCAAGGGGGCGCTCTTCTTCAGCCAGGAGCGCTTCAACGAGCTGCATTTCTACAGCACCGCCGATCCCGCCGGCCGGCGCGGCTTTCGGCGGATCGAGGCCGGCCCGGATCACGACCCCTATGGACTCTTCTGCGTCGCACCGGGCCACCAGCTCGGCTTCAACGATCTGAAGGCTATCGAGGTGGCGCGGTTCGTCTATGCGATCGCCGGGAAGCGAGACGAGCCTTTCGGCTTCCGGGCCGGCCAACGCATCCAGGAACTGGTGGAGGCAATTCAGGCTTCGGCTCGGGAGAGCAAGTGGCTGAGGACAGGCTGATGCGAGGCAGAAACTTGATCTCGCATCCCGACGCGTTCGAAATAACAGTTGCATGTTTGATTGTATTGCAATAAATATTGCAACAAGAGAGAGGCACGTCGGCCGAGTGCTCAAGCCGATGTCGCATAGGGAGGAGAGCGTGTCTGTACTAGACGTGCGAAGCGTCTCGAAAAGCTTCGGTGCTATCCGCGCCTTGTCGGATGTCAGCTTCACGGTTGCTGCCGGCGAGGTGGTTGGCCTGATGGGCGACAACGGCGCCGGCAAGTCGACCATGGTGAAGCTGATTGCGGGGAACTTCCCGCCCTCCGACGGCGAGATCGCGGTCGATGGCGAGGTCTGCCATTTCCACAAGCCGATCGAGGCACGGGGCGCAGGGATCGAGGTCGTCTATCAGGACCTGGCCTTGGCCGACAATCTGACTGCCGCCCAAAATGTCTTTCTCGGCCGCGAGATGAAGAAGGGGTTTTGGCCGTTGCGCGTGCTCGACAAGCAGGCGATGATCAACCGCTCGGCAAAACTGTTCGCAGAGTTGAAGTCGGAGACGCGGCCGCGGGATCTGGTCAAAAAAATGTCAGGCGGCCAGCGGCAGGCGGTCGCCATTGCCCGCACCCGGCTCTCCAACGCCAAGCTGGTGCTGATGGATGAGCCGACCGCGGCGATTTCGGTCCGCCAGGTAGCCGAGGTGCTGGAGCTGATCCGGCGGCTCAAATCGCAGAGTGTGTCGGTGATGCTGATCAGCCACCGCATGCCGGATGTGTTCGCCGTCTGCGACCGCATCATCGTGATGAGACGCGGCTCGAAAGTGGCCGACAAGGCGACGGAGAATACATCGCCGGAGGAGATCACCGGCCTGATTACAGGAGCGATCCGTGACGCATAGCCAGACTGACACGCTGAAGGAAGGCCATGCGTCGATCGGCGATGTGGTCGGCATGAGAGAGCAGACCGTTTTCCAGAAGATGATCGCCAGCCAGGCTTTCTGGGTCGCGATCGCGCTCTTCGTGTTGGTGGTCTTCATGACGTGGCTGGAGCCCAGCTTCGGCACGGTCGCCAACGTCACCAACATCACCCGCAATTTTGCACCTATCGCCATTATGGGGCTGGGCATGACGGTGGTGCTGATCACCGGCGGCATCGATCTCTCGGTCGGCTCGGTGATGGGGCTGGTCGCCATCGTCGCCGGGCTGCTGCTCACCTGGCACCAGCCTTGGTACGTGGCGTTTGGCGCGGGTCTGCTCGCGGGCATGGCCTGTGGAGCCTTCAACGGTTTCTTCGTCGCCTATATCGGCATGCCGTCCTTTGTGGTGACGCTAGGCATGCTGTCGATCGCGCGTTCGGCGGCGGTCGTGCTGTCCGGCAACCAGATGCTCTACCAGTTCGGACCCGATGCGCCGATCGTCAAGGCAATCGGCCAGGCCAAATGGCCGCGGCACACGCCGGACGGCTGGGTGCCGCATTGGATCCCGGAGCTGTCCTCGCATTTCTGGGTGATGGTGATCCTCGCACTCATCGTCGGCTTCGTCTTCATCTTCACCGCGTGGGCCCGTCACCTTTTTGCGATCGGCGGCAATGAACACGCCGCGCGCCTGACCGGCGTGCCGGTCGATCGGGTCAAGTTCCAGGCGTACGTCTTTTCGGCCTTCTGTGCTGCCGTCGCCTCACTTCTGCTGCTCGGCTACAGCGGCTCGGCGATCAACGCCATGGGAACCGGATACGAGCTTCGCGTCATCGCCGGCACCGTCATCGGCGGCGCCAACCTCATGGGCGGCTACGGCACCGCGTTCGGCGCGGTGATCGGCTCGGCCTTCCTAGAAGTCATCCGCAACGCACTGCTGATGGCCGGAATCGATTCCAATTGGCAGGGCGCCTTTGTCGGGGCCTTCATCATTCTTGCCGTGCTTCTCGGCATGCAGACCTCGGGCAAGTCGCTGCGGGCGACACTGGAGGGTATGTTTACCTGGAAGCGCAAATAGAATCCGGCGGCCGCAAGCCGTCGGGATAGTGGACGTCAAAACAAAGTGGAGGAACAGGTGAAAAAAAATATTCTGACGGCGGCGGTGGCGTTTTCCGCGCTGATGGCGGGGCAGGCCTACGCCCAGGAGAAATACACTTTCGCGCTAGTGCCGAAGAACATGAATAATCCCTTCTTCGACCAGGCCCGCGACGGCTGCAAGAAGGCGGAATCGGAAGCCAACGGCGCCTTCGAATGCATGTATATCGGCCCCGGCGAGCATGGCGGCGGCGAGGACCAGGTGCAGATCGTGCAGGATCTGGTCGTCAAGAAGGTCGACGGCATCGCCGTCGCCCCGTCCAACGCGGCGGCAATGGCCGTCGCGCTTCAGGCCGCCAAGGATGCGGGCATTCCCGTGCTTACCTGGGACTCGGACGTGCTACCGGAGAACAAGGACCTGCGCGTCGCCTATATCGGCACGCACAATTACGAGATCGGCGTCAACCTCGCCAAGATCGTGCAGACCATTAAGCCGAAGGGCGGCACCATCTGCATCCAGTCGGGCGGAGCTGCGGCGGCCAACCACAACGAGCGCATGAAGGGCATACGCGATACGCTGGCCGGCAAGGAGTCGGCCGCCTCGCCGGGTGATGCCCTGACCGGCCAGAACGGCTGGACGGAAGCACCGGGCTGCCCGCTCTATACCAACGACGACTTCGCTCTGTCGGTTCAGCAGTTCCAGGACTTCATGGCGAAGACGCCAAACCTCGACGCCTTTGTCCCGACAGGCGGCTTTCCGCAATTCATACCGGATGCCAATCGCGCTGCGGTCGAGCCGTACAAGGATAAGATCGCCAAGAAGGAGCTGGCGCTGGTCGTCGCCGACACGCTGCCGGTGCAGATGGACCAGATGAAGGAAGGTCTGTCGCTCGGCCAGGTCGGACAGCGGCCGTTCGAGATGGGCTACAAGACAATGCTGGCGCTGAAGGACATGAAGGACGGCAAGCCGGCGCCGGCCGACCCGACCTACACCGGCCTCGACGTCTGCACGCCCGAAACCGCCGACACCTGCATCGCAAAGTAGGCGAGGCGCGCAACTCTGCGGCGGGCGAGAGGAGACTCTCGCCCGCCTTTGCCCCTGTGAGCGACAACAAATCCGTCTTGTGACTGGCTCAAAATCGACCGCTGCCGTCAGGGCCTCAGAGAAGATTCCGTTGGTCACGGCATGGCAATTTGAAGACGAGTTCCGCGAGTGATCCCATTCGGGAGGACCAATTGAGAAAGATACGATACGCCGTTGTGGGCGCGGGCTGGATTGCACAGGAAGCCTTCATGCCCGGTGTGTCCCAGACCGGAAACTCGACAATGACGGCGATCGTCAGCGGATCGGCCAAAAACGCCGCGAAGCTCGCCGAATTCTACGGCGTGGAACATGTCTTCAGCTACGAGCAGTACGATCAGATGCTCGCATCGGACGTCGCCGATGCGGTCTACGTGGCATTGCCGAACTCCTTGCATGCCGACTATGCGATCCGAGCCCTGAGAGCCGGCAAGCACGCGCTCGTTGAGAAGCCGCTGGCCACGACCGAGGCAGAATGCGAGGCGATGATCGCCGCCGCCAATGAGAGCGGCGCCTACCTGATGACCGCGTATCGGCTGCACAACGAGCCCGGCACAGTTGAACTGCTGGAGCGCATCCGCAGCGGCGAGATCGGCGATCCCCGCATTTTTGCCGCGGTCTTCTCCTTCGTGGCATCGCCTGACAATCACCGACTCAAGGCCGCCTATTGGGGCGGTCCCTTGCAGGACATCGGCGTCTACTGCCTGAATGCCGCGCGTCATATCTTTGCGGCCGAGCCGATCGAGGCAGTCGCTGTAAAGAGCTTCGGCAACGGCAGCGCCGTCGTCGGGGAGGTCGAGGAGAGCATTGCCGTGACGCTGCGCTTCCCCGAGGGCCGGCTTGCGCAGTTCATTGCCAGCTTCGGCTCGGATAGTTCGGATTTTTACCACGTGGGCGGAACGAAGGGGAGCGTAACGGCCGACCCGGGCTTCCGTTTCGAGACTGCCGTGCGCATGAAGTTTCGGCAGGGCGACATCGGCACCGAAAAGACCTTCCCGCAGACCGACCATTTCGCCGGACAGACCGCGTACTTCTCCGACTGCATCCTGAATGCCCAACCGCCTGAACCGGATGGGGGAGAGGGGCTTGCTGACGTGCGTGCCCTGCTTGCCATCGAGCGGGCCGCCAGCACAGGCCAGCCTCAGAAGATAGACACGCCGGCCAGGCAGATCCATCCTACTGCGGATATGATCCGCGTCTTGCCGACAACGGACCTACGGCTGCTTCTCTGACGCGCTTTCGTCTCGCAGAACCGGCCAAGACACACTGCGAGAAGCGTTGCCCCCGGTCTGGCGACCACATAGCCCAAGCGAAATCGGCGCAAAACGAACGGCTGATCATCGTGCCTGATAGCGAGCACTATGTTCCGATGGAGCAACCTGAAAGTACGCATTCGGTGGAGGCCGCCTTACTCGAGGCGGCGCCGAGTCTCGCCTTCACCGTGCAAGGCATCGAAGCCGCCCACGAAATCATCGAAAATCGTCTCGATCGTGCTACTCAAATGGGCGTAAGACCGCATAGGCCGCGGTCCTCACCCGACAACTACCTTTCGCGTGGTATCCGGATGATTTGTCCGCTAAGGGCCTGAAACATGACTCGCAAGATGCTAGACACCATACTGCCGTGGCAGGTTGTCACCAGCTCGGTCACTTATGAGGATCGGTGGCTACGCATCCGCAGTGATCACTGCCTCACTCCCCGCGGCGTTCACGTGAACCCGTAACATGTGATCGAATATCCCGACTGGGTTAACGTGGTCGCGTTGGCTCGCGAAACTCTTCAACTGGTCCTCGTGAGAGAGTATCGGCACGGGAGACGGGAGGTTGTCACCGGACTGGTGAGCGGCACCGTCGAGCCTAGCGATGCCGCGGGAGCGACCGACCCAGCTGAATCAGCCGCCCGCCGCGAGTTGTGCGAGGAGACAGGGTACAGTGCCGGTGAGCTCAAGAGACTCCTCGTCTCATATCCAAACCCGGCGAACCAGAACAACCTCGTCATCTCATACCTCGCGCTGGACGTCGTGCTAGGCGGAGACCGATTGCTCGACGCCTCCGAAGACATAGAGGTCGTGCTCGCTGGGTTACCGGGGGTAATGCTGCGCCTTCGGAGCGGCGAGCTGCGCATGCAGGCGATGCACGTTGCTGCCCTTTGGTCTGCGTGCGCGCACATAATCGGAAGCGACAACCTGACCGCCGCGGCCGTAGCACTGCGCGAGAAGCTTGTGGCGGCTGGGCGTGACCTAAGCGACACTGAAATATCAGGCGACTAGTCTGCTTGTGCCGAAAACAGACGTACAGGCAACGGCATTTCGAATTCTCCTCGGTGGGCCGGGCGGGATAGTGATCAGAACTATGTCTGCGCTATAGCCCTCCAAAATGGCATCTGATGAAATGCCGAACTCGTGGACGCGATACAGGATTATGGAATGCGCTCTCGCCGGGAATTTCTAATCGTGGGTGCCGGAGCGCTGCTATCGATCAACCTGCCGGCCGATGCGCAGGAGCGAACTGGCCACGCGCTGGGCGCGACGGCGGTCACGCAGGTGTTCGGCGACGGCGTCAGACTGACGGCGGTCGCCGTCGAATATCACGAACCGATCGCCGCCGGCGGCCTCTCCCCCTCGGCCTTCACGGTCGAAGGCCGGACCGTCACCGATGTTTTCGCCAGCACCTCGGCCGATCCGGCCGATCGCGTGGATGCAGGCCGTTTCGTCATCGTCGCCTTGGCACCAGAGGACGAAGGCGCCCTTCTTGCGGAACGGGTGCAGGCGCAGGGTGGCGGCGGTGAAGGCGGACCTCCCGCCGGCGGCGGCCCCGGTCAGGCGGGCGACATTCCGACCTACGATACGGTCTACAGGGATGCCGAAGCGCGTGTGGGTCAGACCGGCACCGTCACGACGCTCGACGGCGATGCGGTGGCCGCAAGCGACGAGATGCTGGCGACGAGCGACACGCTGAACCTCGTTGTCGACGATTTCCGGCAACTGGAATTCAACGATCCCGAGACAGGCGATCTGCTGCGCTACAACCTGTTCGTCCCGAAGGATTACGACGCGAGCCGGTCCTATCCGCTGGTGCTGTTCATGCACGATGCGGGCACGACCAGCGACGTGACGCGCACCACCCTGTACCAGGGGCTGGGTGCGGTGATCTGGGCGAACCCGCAGGATCAGGCGGAACGCCCGTGCTTCGTGCTCGCTCCGCAATATGCCGAGATCATCGCCGACGACGATTCCCGAACCTCCAGCATGATGGAGACCACCATCCATCTCGTCGAGGCGCTGGCGCAGGAATACGCCATCGACCGCGACCGGCTCTACGTGACAGGACAATCGGGCGGCTGCATGATGTCGATCGCCATGGACATCGCCTATCCCGGCCTCTTCGCCGCTTCCTTCCTCGTCGCCGGGCAATGGGACCCGGCGTTGGTCGCGCCGCTGGCGCGGCAGAAGCTCTTCATCGTGGTCTCGCAGGACGACGCCAAGGCGTGGCCGGGGCAGAGCGCCATCACCGAGGTCCTGGAGCAGGAAGGCGCCAGTGTTAGCCGTGCCGTCTGGGACACGCAGTGGAGCGCGGAAGAGTTCCACGCGGCGTTCGACGAGATCGACGCGAAGGGCAGCCCGATCAACTATGTCGCCTTTCGTGAAGGCACCGTCATACCCGAGGGAGAGTCAACTGCCGGGGGAAGCGGGCACCGCAACACTTGGCGCGTCGCCTACACGATCCAGCCTGTCCGCGAATGGATCTTTCGCCAGCACAGGTGAATCATGGCGCGCAACCGGCGGCGTTCGGCGGGGCTATCGCGGCGGCCGATATCTCTCTGATCGAGCGCTGCGGCACACTCGGGCGCTCATATTGCCGAGTTGGAACGGCGGGCGACCGAGCCGAAATTGCCGTCTCAAGTGCCTCCGCGATGCCGTCGAGGCAGGCGTAGCCGAGTGGAATTCGAACGTCTATGTGAGGCAACTTCGCTGCCTGCTAATCAAGCCAAGTAGCCGTTCGATCACAGCATCGAATGACTGCTCCGTCCGCGAAGAACGCATTGGTGTCACCAATTTCACGCGTATGGCGGTGGCGGAACCATACGAGACAATACGGGAAGACTTGCGATTCAGGCCCACGAAAAAAGCAATGAAATCAATAGTTTGAATACGCCCTCCGGGCCTACCAAAATCTTTTAATATCAATGACTTATGTCAAACTTCGCGCTGAAGTGGGCCAATCGAGCTTCGCTTTCCCCGCAGCATTCA
>NZ_FNEE01000003.1 GCF_900099905.1 Mesorhizobium muleiense
TGACCTTCGTGCCATGTGCCTGTCGCATCTACGGCCGCACCCTCCGGGGTGATATCGGGCTTCGGGTCCATGCGCCCCCTCGCCCGGTTGCGGCCGCCTCATATGCGCTTGCTGTTCGTCAGGCCGGCACTTTGCTTGCAGCTTCCTTCAGACCCCGCCTCGCGGCGACGCCCTTGCTGTTCGGCTAGCGGTTCCCATCACCCGGGCCCGCAGAGGACTTGCACCTCCAAGTCACCTCGACCGCCACCACAGCGGCCGAAACAGCGCCAGTCACGGCGCTACGCGCCATGCCTGGCGCACGCATGGATCCTGGGGTCTGCGCCGCGTCGCTTCGCTCCTTGCTTCGCCCCAGGATGACGAAAGCGATGTAGCGATGAGGGGCAGCCTACAGCGATTGCCCTGGCGTTTGAACAAGCCCCCCGCTCGGAGCCCCGCCTACTCGCCGTAGACGTCGAAGGCAAAGTACTTGTCGTTGATTTCCTTGTATTTGCCGTTGGCGCGCAGCGCGTCGATCGCCGCGTCGAGTTTTTGGGCCAGTTCCTTGTTGCCCTTCTGCAGCGCGATGCCGACGCCTGGGCCGTGGATGGCCGGGTCTGGCGCCAGGGTGCCGAGGAGCTTGCAGCAGGCGCCCTCGGGCTTTTTCAGCCATTCGGTCAGCAGGATAGAGCCGTCCATCACCGCGTCGAGGCGACCGTTGACCATGTCGGTGCGGGCGTCGTCGCCTGTCGGATAGGGCTTTATGGTCGAGCCTGCGTATTTCTGCTCGGCGAAATTCTGGTGGATCGTCGCGCTCTGCACGCCAAGCGCCTTGCCTTTCAGGTCCTCGGGCGAGGTGCCGGTGACGGTCGAATCCTTCGGCACCGCGATGGCCGGCGGCGTCTGGTAGTATTTGTGGGTGAAGTCGACCTTCTCGGCGCGTTCCGGCGTGATGGTGATGTTGATGATGGCATCGAACTTGCCGGCCTGCAGCGCCGGGATCGAGCCGTCGAAATCCTGCACGACGAACTCGCACTCGGTCTTCATCTCGGCGCACAGCGCCTTGCCGAGATCGATGTCGAAGCCGCCCAGCGTGCCGTCGGCATTGGCATAGTTGAAAGGCGGATAGGCGCCCTCGGTGCCAAGCCTGAGTTTCTTGTCCTGGGCGGAGGCAGCACCGGTGGCGACAGCCATGGCGACGGACGCGGCAGCCAAGAAACGACCGAAAAGGCGCATGATCCAGATCTCCGTTGATGGGCCTGAGTCTACGGGGTTTTGTGGGCGCGGCGAAGACGGAAACGACATGCGCGGCGGCGATCACGGCGCGGCAAGGCCGATTGGCGGCTTCGGCGGTCAGCCGGCTGCTCGTGCCCGCTCGGTGGCGGCGTGGTCGATTGCCGACCCGTCGGCGGAAAGAGCGACGCCAAATTTCTCGCTGGCCTGTTCGGGCGTGTAATAGCCCAGGGCGACATCCCGCAGCACCAGTTCCGGATCGCGCTGCAGGGGATCGCCATAGCCGCCGCCGCCGGGCGTGCCGACGCGCACGCGGTCGCCGGCCCTCAGCGCGATGTCCTGCTCCTTGGAGAGATGCGGCGGCACATGTTCCCTGCCGTCGCGAAAAACGGTCACCATGTTGACCGCGCCGTCCCTGCCGCCGAGCGCGCCTTGCGGGCCGAAACGGCCGTGGTCCATGACGAAGGAGGCGCGGGCGTCGCCGCGCAGGATCTCGACCTCATAGGCGAGGCCAAAACCGCCGCGATGCCTGCCGGCGCCGCCCGAGCCCTCGCGCAGGGCATAGTGGCGATAGAGCACCGGAAACGCCTGCTCCATGATCTCGACCGGCGGCGATTTTGAAATGCCAATGGTTGAGCAGCCATTGGTCAGGCCGTCATGACCGGCATTGCCGCCATAGCCGCCGCCGGAGATCTGGTACATGACGTAATCGCGGCCGCGCGCCGGATCGTTGCCGCCGAGCGCGAAATTGCCGCTGGAGCCGGCCGGAGCCGCCGTCACCTTGTCGGGCAGTGCCTGCACCATCGCCGCGAATACTGCCTCGGCGATGCGCTGCGAAACCTCGGCCGCACAGCCCGACACCGGGCGCGGGTATCTGGCGTCGAGGAAAGTGCCTTCCGGCCGCTTGACGATCAGCGGCTCGAAGGCGCCGGCGCTGATCGGCACATCGGGGAAAATGTGGCGCATGGCGAGATAGACCGACGACAAGGTCGTCGCCAGGACGCTGTTCATCGGTCCGGCGCAAGGTTTTGACGAGCCCGAAAAATCGAAGCTGAGCGTGTCGCCTTGTTTCTCCACCGCCAGCGCAATGGTCAGCGGCTCGTTCACCACCCCGTCGGAATCGACAAAGGCCTTGGAGCGATAGATGCCGTCGGGAATGGCCGATATGTTGGCGCGCATCTGCTCGGCGGCGCGGCGGCGCAGTTCGGCGATCGCCTCGACGACCGTTTCGTCACCGTAACGATCCAGGATTCCATTGAGCCGGTCCTGGCCGATCAGCAGTGCCGCCGCCTGCGCGCGGATGTCGCCGATGCGCTGGTCGGCAACCCGGATGTTGGAGCAGATGATGGCGTAGATCTCGCGGTCGAGCACGCCCTGCTTGAACAGTTTCACCGGCGGCAGCCGCAGGCCTTCCTGTTCGACCGCCGTTGCCGAGGCAGAAAAACCGCCCGGCACCGAGCCGCCGATGTCGGGCCAGTGGCCGGTGTTCGACAGCCAGCAGAAAATTCTTCCGTCCCTATAGACCGGCATGGCGAAGCGCACATCCATCAGATGGGTGCCGCCGAGATAGGGGTCGTTGACGATGTAGATATCGCCTGGCTCGGGCGGCAGGCAGCGACCGTCGGCGATCATCTCGATCACCGTCCTGGTCGAATACTGCATGACGCCGACGAACACCGGCAGGCCCTGGCTGCCTTGTGCGATCAGCGATCCATCGACGGCCGAATAGATGCCGTCGGAGCGGTCGTTGGCCTCGGCAATGACCGGCGAGAAGGCGGCGCGCGAAAAGGACAGGTCCATCTCGTCGCAGACCTGCTGCAGCGCCGCCTGGATGACCGAAAGCGTGATGGCGTCGAGCTCTTGCATCTCAGGCCCTCCACTCATTGCCGATGTCGATGATGATGTTGCCGTCGGCGTCCGAGCGCGCCCGGTCGCCGGGCTCGAGCACGGTGGTCGCGTCCATCTGTTCGAGGATTGCAGGGCCTGCGATGACGGCGTCGAGCGGCAGCTTTTCCCTGACATAGACCGGCGTGTCGTGCCAGCGCCCGCCATACCAGACCGGCCGGATCTCGCGGCGCGCCTCATCAAGCGTTTTGGCGCGGCCAGCCGGGTCGATCAGCCGCGAAAGATCGATCGCCGGCCGCACGCCGGTGACCGAGGTGTTGAGGTTGACCAGATTGGCGCGGATTTCCGGCAGCTCGACCTTGAAGCGGGCGAAATAGGCCTTTTCGAACAGCTGCTGCAGGACGGCGCGCGTCACCGAAGACGACGGCAGCGGCACGTTGATGATGTGGGTCTGGCCGACGAACTGCATGTCGGCGGAATGGGTGACGCGGATCGTCTCCGGCTTCACTGCCTCTTTGCCGATCAGCTCTTCACCTTCGTTTCGGTGCCGTTCCAATATCTCGTGAAGCTGGATTTCATCGAGTCCGGCCACCGGCTGGTTGACGGTGTTGACGAAATCGTGCCTGAGATCGGCGACGACGCAGCCGAGCGCATTGGTGATACCCGGCCGCGCCGGCACCAGCACTTTGGGCAGGCCGAGTTCGCGCGCCAGTGCCGTCGCATGCAGCGGCCCTGCGCCGCCGAAGGCGAACAGCGCGAAATCGCGCGGGTCGTGGCCGCGCGACACCGAGACCATGCGGATGGCGCCGGCCATCTTGATGTTGCCGAGCCGCAGCACCGCACCCGCCGCCTCGACGCCGGACAGGCCGGTGGGGCGGCCGATCCTGTCTTCGAATATGCCGGTGACGTGCTCTGATGTGACCGGATTTTCGACGGCGAGCAGCTTTTTCGGCGCCAGCCGGCCGAGCACCAGATTGGCATCGGTGATGGTCGGCTCGCTGCCGCCGCGTCCGTAGCAGATCGGGCCGGGATTGGCGCCGGCGCTTTCCGGGCCGATCTGGATCAGGCCGGCCGCATCGACGCGGGCGATCGAGCCGCCGCCGGCGCCGACCGTGTGCACCGCCACCATCGGCACATGGATCGGCATCGCATATTCGATCTCGATCTCGTTCGACACCGCCGGTTCGGCATTGCGGATCAGCGCCACGTCGGTCGAGGTGCCGCCCATGTCGTAGGTGACCAGATTTTCGAAGCCGGCGCGTTTTCCGGTATAGGCGGCGGCGATGACGCCGGAGGCCGGGCCGGACATCACGGTCTTGGCCGATTCACGGGTGACGAAGCGGGCCGAGATCATGCCGCCATTGCCGTTCATGATCAGGAAGTCGCGGGCATAGCCTTTCGACCCCAATTCCTTGCGCAGCCGCTCGACATAGCGCTCGAGGATCGGCTGCACCGAGGCGTTGACCGAAGCGGTAACGCCGCGCTCGAATTCGCGCGCTTCCGACAGCAGCGCATGGCCTGTCGTGATGTAGCTGTTCGGCCAAAGCGCGGCGGCGATCTCGGCGGCGCGCCGCTCATGCGCCGGATTGGCGTAGGAATGCAGGAAATGGATGACGAGCGATTCGCAGCCGGCCGCGATCAATTGTGAAACCGCCGCCCGCATCTCGGCTTCGTCGAGCGGGATGCGCACCGCGCCCGAGGCTTCGACGCGCTCCGACACTTCAAGCCGCAGATTGCGCGGAATGATCGGGACGAAGGTTCCGGTCATGCCATAGGCCTGCGGCCGCGTCCGCCGGCCAAGCTCGATAACGTCGCGAAAACCGCGCGTGGTGATCATGCCGGTTTTGGCGAGCCGGCGTTCGAGCACTGCGTTGGTGGTGGTGGTCGTGCCGTGCACGATGAGGTCGATGCCGCGGATGGGAAAACCGGTGGCGTCGAGCGCCGAAACGACGCCGAAGGCCTGGTTGTCGATGGTGGTCGGGGTCTTGGCGATATGCACCTTGCCGCCATCACGGCCGTCGATCAGAAGCAGGTCGGTAAAGGTTCCGCCGACATCGATGCCGGCGACGACGCTGCCCGAGGAATCCAGCGTCTGCGCCGAAAAATTCTCTTCCATTGTCGAAACCCGAAATGTCAGGACTACAGATATGTCTCAGTTTGGAAAGGTGTTTCAGCCTGGCGTCTTGACGCAAATATCATTTGTATACTAATAAATTCCGGACACAAGAGCTTACCGCTTGGCAGTGTGCAAACGGCACGCCGGAACCTGATTCGGTTCGGGCGCGCAGGAGAAAGTTTGGCGTCAGCGCCCTCGGGTTGGGCCAAAAGGTTAGGTTTGATGAACACCACATCCGCGCTCAACACCGCCGGCGCCCGGCCGCTGCAGTTCCCGATTCCGGCCAATGTCTATGCCGAAACCGTCGTCTCGGTGAAGCATTATACCGACCGGCTGTTTTCGTTCCGCATCACCCGGCCGCAGTCGCTGCGCTTCCGCTCCGGCGAGTTCGTCATGATCGGCCTGCCCAATGCCGAAAAGCCGGTGTTCCGTGCCTATTCGATCGCCAGCCCGGCCTGGGACGACGAGCTGGAATTTTTTTCGATCAAGGTGCCGGACGGCCCGCTGACCTCTGAGCTGCAGAAGATCGAGATCGGCGACACCGTCATCATGCGGCAAAAATCGACCGGCACGCTGGTGGTCGACGCGCTGACCCCGGCCAAGCGGCTGTTCATGATCTCGACCGGCACCGGCATCGCGCCCTTCGCCAGCCTGCTGCGCGATCCCGATACTTTTGAGAAATTCGAGCAGGTTGTGCTGACCCACACCTGCCGCGACAATGCCGAACTGACCTACGGCCAGGAGCTGGTTGCAGAGCTGGAGAACGACCCGCTGATCGGCGAGCTGACCGGCGGCCGCGTCACGCTCTACAATTCGACAACGCGCGAAACCTCCGAGCGCATGGGCCGCATCACCGCGCTGATCGGCTCGGGAAAATTCTATGCCGATCTCGGCATCGACAAGCTCGATCCGGAGACCGACCGCATCATGATCTGCGGCTCGATGCACATGCTCAGGGATGTCAAGGAACTGGCCGAAAGCCTCGGCTTCGAGGAAGGCTCGCTGCATCATCCGGCAAGCTTCGTCGTCGAGCGCGCGTTTGTCGGGTAGAGCCTCGACACAGTTCGGTCGAGCGCCACGACGGTGCTGAACCTTTGACGTCGGCGGGACAGCGCCCCCCTCTGTCCTGCCGGACATCTCCCCCACTTGGGGGGAGATCGGCTGTGATCCCGGCTTTCGCCAATTGTCTAAGTTGCAGGATTGAGCGGAGCGGCCAAGCTGCCAATCTCCCCCCTCGTGGGGGAGATGTCCGGCAGGACAGAGGGGGGCGCCAAGGATCGCTACAGATCAGCATTTATCCTGAGCCGCTGCATTCTCCGGCTGGCGTAACGGCATGGATCCTAGGGTCTGCGCCGCGTCGCTTCGCTCCTTGCTTCGCCCTAGGATGACGAAGGCATGGGGGCTTACGGCTAATCGCAAATGTTGCAGGCCTTTTTGATGCGGTGGGAAGGATCGCTACTGCTTTCATTCTACGCCGCCGCGCTGTTCGGCTGATGTCACGGCAGGCTTTTTCAACTATGACCGCCTGAAGGACTCGTGAAGCGCTGCTTCACGGTCTATCTTCGACCGCAAGTCGTCGAACAAAGGGGCAGGAGATGAGCAGCACCAGCCGCGAAGCAGAGCTTAGTACCGACAGATTGGGACCTTCCAAAATCACGCCGCTGCCGGCGCGCACCGCTGCCAATGCGCCGGTGCCGCAAGCGCACGGCATTGCCCGCAACCCCGGCATGAAGCTCGATCTCGGCTTCATGGAATCGATGCGCAGCGTCAACCGCTCGGCGCTGGAACGGCGTGTCGCCAGCCTGACCAAGCGGCGCTCGATCAAGGCCGACAACCAGGCCGCCTGGCTGCTGCGCGCCGTCGCCTGCATGGACCTGACGACGCTGAACTCGAACGACACCGACGAGCGCGTGCGCCGGCTCTGCGCCAAGGCGGTCAATCCGTTCCGCCGCGACATCGTCGAAGGCCTCGGCATTGCGGGTGAAAAGATCCGCCCGGCGGCGGTCTGCGTCTATCATCCCTTCGTCGCCACCGCCGTCGATGCGCTGCGCGGCAGCGGCATCCATGTCGCCGCCGTATCCACCGCCTTTCCGCACGGCCTCACCCCGCTGTCGACGCGGCTGCAGGAGATCGAAGCGTCGGTGAGCGACGGCGCCGACGAGATCGACGTCGTCATTCCGCGCGGCCTGGTCTTCGCCGCGAAATGGCAGGAACTCTACAACGAAATCGTTACGATGCGCGCCGCCTGCGGCGAGGCGCATCTCAAGGTGATTCTCGGCACCGGCGACCTCGCCACGCTGCGCAACGTCATGCTTGCCTCGATGGTGGCGATGATGGCGGGCGCGGATTTCATAAAGACGTCGACCGGCAAGGAAAGCGTCAACGCGACGCTGCCGGTCGGCCTCGCCATGGTGCGCGCCATCCGCGCCTATTTCGAGGAGACCGGCTACCTCATCGGCTTCAAGCCGGCCGGCGGCATTTCGACCGCCAAGGCTTCGCTCGACTGGCTGGTGCTGATGAAGGAAGAGCTTGGCCGGCGGTGGCTGGAGCCGGACCTGTTCCGCTTCGGCGCGTCGAGCCTTTTGACCGACATCGAGCGCCAGCTCGAACACCATCTGACCGGTCATTATTCGGCCAACCATCGCCACGCAATGGCGTGAGGCGGGAGGTCTTGGACGTGGAGTTCTGTGGCGCCCCCCTCTGTCCTGCCGGACATCTCCCCCACTTGGGGGGAGATTGGCTGTTTCGCCGGCGGCGCCTCTTTTTTCGAGGTTGGCCGTTGGCGAAATCAAAGTTGAAGGCCGATCTCCCCCCTTGTGGGGGAGATGTCCGGCAGGACAGAGGGGGGCGCCAAGGAACGCCCACCAAGACAATTATCGGGAGCGCTCCATGAACATTCTCGAACGCTATCACGCCATGGACTACGGTCCGGCGCCGGAGGCCCGCAATGAGGCCGATGCCTGGCTTGCCGCGCGTGATTTTTCCAAGGCGCTGTTCATCGGCGGCGACTGGAAAGCGGCCGGCGGCGGCAAGACTTTTGATACCAGCGACCCGTCTTCGGGAAAATTGCTGGCCAAGGTGTCTGATGCCGGCGCTGCCGAGATCGACGCGGCGGTTTCGGCTGCGGCCAAGGCGCTGCCGAAATGGGCCGCAGCCACCGGCTACCAACGCGCCAAAGTGCTCTATGCCATCGGCCGCGCCATGCAGCGTCACCAGCGGCTGTTCGCGGTGCTGGAATCGATCGACAACGGCAAGCCGATCCGCGAAAGCCGCGACATCGACGTGCCGCTGGCCATCCGCCATTTCATCCATCATGCCGGCTGGGCGCAGGCGCTGGACAAGGATTTTCCGGGTCAGAAGGGCGTCGGCGTCGTCGGCCAGATCATCCCGTGGAACTTTCCGCTTTTGATGCTGGCCTGGAAGATCGCGCCGGCGCTCGCCGCCGGCTGCGCGATAGTGCTCAAGCCGGCCGAGTTCACGCCGCTTACCGCCATCCTGTTCGCCGAGATCTGCGAACGATCCGGCGTGCCGAAGGGTGTCGTCAACATCGTCCAGGGCGGACCCGAAGCGGGAGCGGCCATCGTCAACCATCCCGGCATTCAGAAGATCGCCTTCACCGGTTCGTCCGAGGTCGGCAAGATCATCCGCAAAGCCACTGCCGGGTTGGGGAAAAAAATATCGCTGGAACTTGGCGGCAAATCGGCCTTCGTCGTCTTCGAGGACGCCGACCTCGACAGCGCCGTCGAGGGATTGGTCGACGGCATCTGGTTCAACCAGGGCCAGGTCTGCTGCGCCGGCTCGCGCCTGCTGGTGCAGGAAGGCATCGCCGAGGCTTTCATCGCCAAGGTCAAGACGCGGATGAGCCGGCTGCGTGTCGGCAGCCCGCTCGACAAGAACACCGATATCGGCCCGCTGGTCGACTTGACCCAGCTCGATCGCGTCAAGGGCCTGGTCGCCGAAGGCGCCAAGCAGGGCGCCGTCTGCTGGCAGCCGGACGTGGCGCTGCCGTCCTCCGGCTATTACCATTTGCCGACGCTGGCGACAGGCGTTTCGCCGGCCAACATCCTGGCGCAGGAAGAGGTGTTCGGCCCGGTGCTGGCGACCATGACCTTCCGCAACACCGAGGAAGCGATCGAGCTCGCCAACAACACGCGTTATGGCCTGGCCGCCTCGGTGTGGAGCGAGAACGTCAACCTTGCGCTGCACGTCGCGCCGCAATTGAAGGCCGGCGTCGTCTGGGTCAACGGCACCAACATGTTCGACGCCGCCTGCGGCTTCGGCGGCTACCGCGAGAGCGGCTTTGGCCGCGAAGGCGGGCGCGAGGGCATGCTCGAATATCTCTCGGCAAAGCTGCCGCTCGGCCCGGCCATCAAGCCGGCACCGGCTACGACAAAACCTGTCGAGCGGGCGGAAGGCGACGCCATCGACCGCACGGCAAAGCTGTTCATCGGCGGCAAGCAGGTGCGGCCGGACGGCAATTATTCGCTTGCCGTCGCCACCGCCAAGGGCAAGCTTGCCGGCGAGGTCGGTCTCGGCAGCCGCAAGGATATTCGCGATGCCGTCGCGGCTGCACGTGCCTGCAAGGCCTGGCCGGAGGCGACCGCCTACAACCGCAGCCAGGTGCTGTATTATCTGGCCGAAAACCTGTCCGGCCGTGTCGATGAATTTGGCGCGCGCCTCACGGAGCTTACCGGCGCCACCGCCAAGGCCGCGCGCGACGAGGTCGACCAATCGATCGAGCGGCTGTTCCTCTATGCCGGCCTGGCCGACAAGTTCGAGGGCCGCGTCCACCAGCCGCCGGCCCGCGCCGTCACGCTGGCGCTGCATGAGCCGGTCGGCGTCGTCGGCATCGTGGTATCAGACAATGCGCCTTTGCTCGGCCTGATCTCGCTGGTGGCGCCGGCGCTGGCCATGGGCAACACCGTGGTCGCGGTGCCTTCGGAAAAATATCCGCTGCTTGCCACCGATCTCTACCAGGTCATCGAATATTCCGACGTTCCGGCCGGCGCCATCAACATCGTCACCGGCCGCAGCGCCGAGCTCGCCGGCGTGCTGGCCAGGCATGACGATGTCGACGGGCTCTGGCTGTTCGCCGATGCCGAGACCTGCGCCAGGGCCGAAGCCGACTCCGTCGGGAATCTCAAGCGTGTCTGGACCGGCAATGGCCGCAGCCTCGACTGGACGTCGACCGAGGCAGCCGGCGATGCGTTGCTGCGCCGTGCCGTCGAGGTCAAGAACGTCTGGGTGCCCTACGGCGACTGAGCGTGGTGTCGATTGTCGACGTCGGCGCCGCCCCTCATTGCCCTGCCGGGCATTTCTCCCCGTATAGTGACGGGGAGAAAGGGCTGGCCGCAGCCTCGGCGCACATTCTACAGCGTTGGATTTTGGCGAAAACCATCGATGACAGCGCCCCTCTCCCCGTCACTATGCGGGGAGAGGATGCCGGCAGGCAGGTGAGGGGCGGCACCAAAGCCCGGAAAGGCTGGGAGATCTCCGGGGCTTGACGGGCCAAAAGATGTTCTTTACCGAGAAAAAACATTTGGCCTGCAGGCGAGCATCGGAATAGGCGGCATGGTAGCTGGCACATTGCGCCTTGGCCGCGTGCCGGTAAGAACCGGCGGCCACAGAGGGAGAAAAAAGGCATGGCGGATCTGGCAGGCAAGATCGTTGTCGTCACGGCGGCAGCGCAAGGCATCGGCCGGGCGAGCGCGCTGGCTTTCGCCAAGGCGGGCGCTGTCGTCCACGCCACCGACATCAACGAGGTGCTGCTCGCCGAACTCGGCAAGACCCCCGGGATCAACACCCGCAAGCTCGACGTGCTGAACGACGAGGCGGTCGAAACTGCCTTCGCCGAGATCGGCGCCGTCGATGTGCTGTTCAACTGCGCCGGCTTCGTCCACTCCGGATCGATCCTCGAGATGAAGGACGCCGATCTTGATTTTGCCTATGATCTCAACGTCCGCTCGATGATCCGCACCATCCGCGCGGTGCTGCCCGGCATGCTGGAGCGCGGCGACGGCTCGATCATCAACATGGCGTCGCTGGCCGGCTCGACCAAGGGCGTGCCCAACCGCTTCGTCTATGGGCTGACCAAGGCTGCCGTCATCGGGCTGACCAAATCGGTCGCCGCCGACTATGTCGGCAAGGGCATACGCTGCAACGCCATTTGCCCGGGCACGGTCGAGAGCCCGTCGCTGGAGGACCGCATGCATGCGCAGGGCGACTACGAGGCAGCCCGCGCCGCCTTCATCGCACGCCAGCCAATGGGCCGCCTCGGCACACCAGAGGAAATCGCCGATCTCGCCGTCTATCTGGCCGGCGCCACCTATACGTCGGGACAGGCTTATAATATCGACGGTGGCTGGTCGATCTAAGAGGCCATTTGAAAACTCTGAGTTTGCAAACGGCCTCTGCGCCGCAATCAGGAGAAAAAGAATGAAACTGCTGCGCTATGGCGAAGCGGGGAGCGAACGCCCCGGCCTGCTCGATGCGGATGGAACGATCCGCGACCTCTCCGGCCATGTCACCGACATTGCCGGCAAGGCGCTCGACCCGGCATCGCTCGAGACATTGTCGAAGCTCGATCCGCAATCGCTGCCGGCGGTTTCCGGCAATCCGCGTATCGGCGCCTGCGTCGCCGGCACCGGCAAATTCATCTGCATCGGCCTCAACTATTCCGACCACGCCGCCGAGACCGGCGCCACCGTGCCGCCGGAGCCGATCATCTTCATGAAGGCAAGCTCGGCCATCGTCGGGCCCGACGACGACGTGCTGATCCCGCGCGGCTCGGTCAAGACCGACTGGGAAGTCGAGCTTGGCGTGGTCATCGGCAAAACCGCCAAATACGTCACCGAGGCCGAGGCGCTGGATTATGTCGCCGGCTACTGCGTCGCGCATGACGTGTCCGAGCGCGCCTTCCAGGCCGAGCGCCAGGGCCAGTGGACCAAGGGCAAGTCCTGCGACACCTTTGGGCCGATCGGCCCGTGGCTGGTGACCAAGGACGAGATCCAGGACCCGCAGAACATCCCGATGTGGCTGAAGGTCAACGGCAAGACGATGCAGAACGGCTCGACCAAAACCATGGTCTATGGCGTCGCCCACCTGGTCTCCTATCTCAGCCAGTTCATGTCGCTGCATCCTGGCGACATCATCTCGACCGGCACGCCGCCCGGCGTTGGGCTGGGCATGAAGCCGCCGGTGTTCCTGAAGCCCGGCGACGTCGTCGAGCTCGGCATCGAAGGGCTGGGCATGCAGAAGCAGACGTTCAAGGCGGACGAGTAGGGGCGCTCTGCCTTCTCCCCTTGTGGGAGAAGGTGGCCGCGAAGCGGTCGGATGAGGGGTGCTCCAGCTTGGCACCGACAGCACTCCGTCCAACACCCCTCATCCGTCTCGGCGCTGCGCGCCGATCCACCTTGTTCCACAGGGGGAGAAGGAGAAAGGGGCGCGCTACTTCAGCACCTTGCCATCCGCTCCAAACCGATAAGTCTTCGCCGGATCCGGCGTCGCATAAAGCGTCGCTCCCGGCTCGGCGTTGTAGACGCCAAAAATGCGCACGGTGATCAGGCCGGCCTTTTCGCAGTCGAGATAGAGGTTGGTGTCGGCGCCGAGGTGCTCGGCATGGACGACCGTGCCTTTCCAGGCGCCGGATTTCGCATCGACGGTCAAATGCTCGGGACGGACGCCGATGGTCTTGGCCGTCTCGCCAAGCCTGGCGCCGTCGACGAAATTCATCTTCGGCGAGCCGATGAAGCCGGCGACGAACTCATTCGCCGGCGCATTGTAAAGCTCCATCGGTCCGCCGATCTGCTCGATCTTGCCCGCGTTGAGCACGACGATCTTGTCGGCCAGCGTCATCGCCTCGACCTGGTCGTGGGTGACATAGATCATCGTCGCCTTCAGCCGGCGATGCAGCTGCGCGATCTCCAGCCTGGTGTTGACGCGCAGTGCGGCATCGAGGTTGGACAAAGGCTCGTCGAACAGGAAAAGCTTGGGCTCACGCACCACGGCGCGGCCGATGGCGACGCGCTGGCGCTGGCCGCCGGACAGCTCGGCCGGCCGCCTGGCCAGATACGGCTCCAGCGACAGCATCGAGGAGGCGATGCCAATGCGGCGGTCGATCTCGGTCGCCGGCGTGCCCGCCTGCTTGAGGCCAAGGCCCATATTGTTCTTCACCGTCAAATGCGGGTAGAGCGCATAGGTCTGGAACACCATGGCGATGCCGCGCTTGGCCGGCGGGGTTGCGGAGACGTCCGCCCCGTCGATGACAACACGGCCCGAGGTCGAATCCTCCAGCCCGGCGATGACCCTGAGCAAGGTCGATTTTCCGCAGCCGGAGGGGCCGACGAAGACGACGAATTCGCCATCGGTCACTTCGAGGTTGATGCCCTTCAGCACCTCGACCGGCCCAAACGCCTTCTTCACATTCTCGATATTCAGCGAGCCCACGGCGTTCCTCCGGATTGGAATGTGGGCGCCAAGGCACCCCCCTCTGGCCTGCCCTCTTTTGGCATCTCGGCGGATGTTGGCGCCAAGGCACCCCCCTCTGGCCTGCCGGCCATCTCCCCCGCAAGGGGGGAGATTGGCAGCTTCGAGGCCTCGCGCCATTCTGCGGCGCTGATAACTAGCGAAAGCGACACCGACAGCTGATCTCCCCCCTTGCGGGGGAGATGTCCGGCAGGACAGAGGGGGGTGGCGTGGAACTCGACCCCTCTCACAATCGCACCGCCTTCCCGCTGCGCACGCTCTCGTCGGCGGCAAGGCAGACGGCGAGCGACTTCACCGCGTCGCCCATGTGGCGGGTCAGATCAATATCCTCGCGGATCGCCTTGAGCAGAAAAGCCTGTTCGCGGTCGCAGAGATCCTGATGGCCGGGTTCGCCTTCCATCGACAGCATCTCATCCGCTTTGGCGAACTTGCCGTCCGCGCCGGTCGCCGCGCTGTGCAGGCGGATCGTTGAGGTCCTGGTGTGGGTGTCGATGTCGTCGGATCTGACGCCCTCCTTCATGACGATCGACACGCAGCCGTTCGGCGAGATCACGTCCTTCACGAAGAACGCGGTTTCCGAGATCATCGGCCCCCAGCCGGCCTCGTACCAGCCGACCGAACCGTCGTCGAACAGCACCTGCAGATGGCCGTAATTGTACATTTTTGGCGCAATCTCGTCGCTCAGCCTCAGCCCCATGCCGCGTACCTCGACCGGCCTGGCGTCGGTGATCTGCAGCATCACGTCGAGATAATGCACGCCGCAATCGACGATCGGCGACGTCGTCTGCATCAACTGCTTGTGCGTCTGCCAGCTATGGCCGGAGGATTGCTGGTTGAGGTTCATGCGGAACACGTAAGGACCGCCGAGCTTGCGCGCCTCGGCGATCAGCCTGATCCAGGACGGGTGATGGCGCAGGATGTAGCCGATCACCAGTTTTCTGCCGTTGGCCTTGGCTGCCGCAACGACGCGTTTGGCATCCGCCACCGTCGTCGCCAGCGGCTTTTCGACAAAGACATGGCAGCCGGCCTCGAACGCCTTGACCGCATAGTCTGCGTGGCTGTCGGAATAGGTGGCGATGCAGGCGATATCTGGTTTTTCCTCGCGCAGCGCCTCGTCGAAGGAGCGCCTGGTGCCATAGCCGGAAAGCCCAGGCGGCAACGGCACGTCCGAGCGGTTGACCAGCGCCGCGATCTGGAAGCCGGGGTTGGTATGATAGGCCAGCGCATGGCTGCGGCCCATGTTGCCGAGCCCGGCGACGACGACGCGAAGAGATTTTTCCGAGCTCACTTGACGGCTCCCGAAGTAATGCCGCGGATCAGCTGCCGCGAGAAGATGACGTAGAGGATCAGCACCGGCATGATCGCCAGCGACAGTGCGGCCAGGATCGCGTTCCAGTTGGTGACGAACTGGCCGAGGAACAGTTGCGCGCCGAGCGTCACCGTCTTGGTCTCCTCCGACGGCGCCAGGATCAGCGGAAACCACAGATCGTTCCAGATCGGGATCATGGTGAAGACGGCGACCGTCGCCATCGACGGCCGCACCAGCGGCAGCACCAGCCGGAAGAAGATGGTGTATTCGGACAGGCCGTCGATGCGTCCGGCATTCTTCAGATCATCGGAGACCTGCTTCATGAATTCCGACAGGATGAAGACGGCGAGCGGCAGGCCTTGCGCCGTATAGACCAGGATCAGCGCCGTCAGCGTGTTGACCAGTCCGCTCGCCACCATCAATTGCAGGATGGCGACGGTGCCGAGGCGGATCGGGATCATGATGCCGAGGGCGAGATAAAGCCCCATCAGCGAATTGCCGCGAAAACGGTATTCCGACAGCGCAAAGGCGGCCATCGCGCCAAACAGCAGCACGAAGAACAGCGAAGCGACGGTGACGACAAGGCTGTTCTGGAAATAGTGGATGAAATCGCCCTGGCCGATGACGGTGGTGTAGCCGATCAGGTCGAAGGTTTTCGGGGTCGGCGGCGTCAACGGCGCGCCGAAGATGCCGGCGCGGGATTTAAACGAATTCATGATGACGATGATCACCGGAAACAGCGCGATCACCGTGTAGGTCAACAGCACCGCATGGGCGCCAATGGTGCGGGGCAGGGAGTGGGTTGCCGTGCTCATTGGAAAGTCTCCTGACGAGCTGCATTTCCAAAGGATGGCGCCAGGGCGCCCCCCTCTGTCCTGCCGGACATCTCCCCCTCAAGGGGGGAGATTGGACTGCAGCATTGCTTTCGCCACTCATCAACGTTGCAAGAGAAGTCGCCGGGCTGAAGCTGCCAATCTCCCCCCTTGAGGGGGAGATGCCAAGTGGTGGCAAAGAGGGCAGGCCAGAGGGGGGTATTCAAGCTCGACATATCGGCCCCCTAAAACTGATAGCGACGCAGGCGCGTCTGGACGAGGAACAGGTAGACGCAGACGCCGCCAAGGATGATCAGGAACATCATCGTGGCGATCGCCGCGCCCATGTTGGGATCGCCGACCTGCAGCTGGAACCCGAAGAAGGCGCGGTAGAGGAAGGTGCCGAGAATATCGGTCGAGTAATTCGGCCCGGCAAGCGCGCCTTGCGCGGTGTAGATCAGGTCGAAGGCGTTGAAATTGCCGACGAAGGTGAGGATCGAGATGATGCCGATCGACGGCAGGATCAGCGGCAGCTTGATCTTCCAGAACTGCGACATGCCGGTGATGCCGTCGCATTCGGCCGCTTCGATCACCTCCTCGGGGATCGACAGCAGCGCGGCATAGATCAGCATCATCGGGATGCCGACGAACTGCCACACCGAGATCAGGCTGAGCGTGGTCAGCGCATATTGTTCTTTGCCGAGCCACGGCGTGAACAGGCTTTTGAGGCCGACAAGATCCATCAGGTTCGGCGCCACGCCCCACAGCGGCGACAGGATCAGCTTCCAGGCGAAGCCGACGATGACGAAGGACAGGATCGTCGGCACAAAGATCGCCGTGCGGTAGAAGGCGGAGAATCTCAGCCGCGGGCTGGACAGCAGTGCGGCCAGAAGCACGCCGATCGGATTCTGCACGATCATATGGATGATGAAGAACCAGACATTGTTCCGGAGAGCGTTCCAGAAGCCCACGGACCAGTTAGGATCGCCGAACAGCGTGCGGAAGTTTGCCAGCCCCACGAAGATTTGGGACTGGTCTATGTTGCGGAACAGCGAGAGCTGTAGCGTGCCGGCCAGCGGCAGGATCATGATCGCGGAATAGACCAGCACCGCCGGCGCCAGGAAGACGACGATATGCCAGCGGAACGGTCGTTTCGGTGCTGCGGCCATGCGTTCGGTCCCCGCCGATCAGGTTCTTGCGATGCTTTCGACGGCAGCGCTGCCCCTCACCCTTACCCTCTCCCCGTGAAGGACAGGGAGAGGGGGGCGTCAGCGCCGGAGCTTCTCCCTTCTCCCCGTCACTATACGGGGAGAAGGTGCCGGCAGGCGGATGAGGGGCGGCGCCGTCGGTTGCAGTCGATGCTATCGAAAAAAGCAGAGCCGTCCACTTGCGACGGCCTTGCTTCTATCTGCACTCTTACTTCGCCGGCTTATACCAGCTGTCGAGGCCGTCCTGCAGCTTCTTGGCGGCAGCTTCCGGCGTATCGGTGCCATTGATGACGTTAGCCGATTCAACCCATGTCTCGTTTTCGAGGTTCGGCGTACCGCGGCCCAGGATCTGGTAAGTCGAGCGGATCGTCGACTTGCACTTGTCGCGCCAGGAGACGAATTCCTGGGCCAGCGGGTCTTCCATCTTCACCGGCGTCTTGTTCAGGCTGAAGAAGCCCGGCAGCGCGTTGGCGTAGATGGTGGCGAAATCCGGCGAGGCGACCCAGGTCAGGAAGGTCTTGGCTGCATCGGCATTCTTCGACGCCGCATTGAGGCCCATGCCGATGTCGGTGTGGTCTGAGATGTAGCAGGTGTCGCCGGCCTTCTGCACCGGCGGCGGGAACGCGCCCATCTTGAACTGCGCCTGGGTGTTGAACAGGCCGATCTCCCACGAGCCGGCCGGGTAGATGGCGGCGCGGCCGAGGGTAAACAGGTTCTGGCTGTCCGGATAGGTCTGCGCCTCGAAGCCGTCGCCGAGATAGGGCTTCCATTTGGCGAGTTCGGCAAACGGCGCGACCCACTGCGGGTCGGTCAGTTTTTGCTCGCCCTTGATCAGCGCGGTGCGGCCTTCCTCGCCCTTCCAGTAGTTCGGGCCGATGTTCTGGTAGCCCATTGTCGCGGCTTCCCAGAGGTCCTTGGTGCCCATCGCCATCGGGATGTAGGTGCCATCGGCCTTGATCTTATCGAGCGCGGCGTAGAATTCCTCATTGGTCGTCGGCACCTTGATGCCGAGCTGGTCGAAGGCGTCCTTGTTATAGATGAAGCCATGGATGACGGAAGCCATCGGCACGCAGAAGCTCGACTTGCCGTCGTCGGTCTGCCAGGCGGCCTTGGCGACGTCGGAAAAATTCTCCATGCCGGGCAGCGTCGAGATATCGGCAAGATTGCCCTTCTTGAACAGCTCCAGCGACTTGTCGAACGGGCGGCAGGTGATCAGGTCGCCCGCCGAGCCGGCGGCGAGCTTGGCGCCCATCGCGGCGTCATATTCGGTCGGCGCCGACGGCGCGAACACCACCTTGATGCCCGGGTTCTTGGCCTCAAAAGCCGGGATCAGCTTGTCCTTCCAGATGGCAAGGTCGTCGCCGCGCCAGCTTTCGATGTTGAGCGTTACGTCCTGGGCATAGGCCATTCCGGCCGAGCCGAGAATGCTGGTGCCGAGAAGCAGTGCCGTCAGTAGTTTGGTTGTCATGCTCAGTCTCCCTGTTGACCTTTTTCAGGTTCGGTTTTGAGAACAGAGGCTTTCTGCCTCATGCTCCCCTCGATCGCGGAAAGCGCCGGGCGCAGCTTCTGGCCGGTCCCTTCCAGCATCTTCTGCGCCGCATCGGCGCTGGCGGCGCCGGCGGCGAGCAGAATGGCGGTCTTGACGGCGCCGCCGCTGATCTCGAGCAGGCGCGCCGCATCGTCCCTGTCGCGTCCGCTGATGGCGGCGACGATGCGGGCAGCGCGGTCGCGCAGCTTGATGTTGTCGGCCATGAGATTGACCATATAGCCGTCATGGACATGGCCAAGATGGATGGCGGCCAGCGTCGACAGCATGTTGAGCGCAATCTTCTGGGCGGTGCCGGCGCCCATGCGCGTCGAGCCGGCGATCAGCTCCGGCGGCGTTTCGAGCAATATGGCGATGTCGGCCAGCCGAAGCAGCGGCGCATTCTTGTTGTTGGCGATGGCGATGGTCGCCGCCCCCCGGGCCCGGGCTTCCTCGAGCGCCCTGACCGCATAGGGCGTCGAGCCGCTGGCCGAGACCGCGATCAGGCAGTCGCCCTCGCCGATGCCGGCAGCGGCAACCGCTGCCGAGGCTTCGTCGGTGTCGTCCTCCGGCCCGCCGGCCAGTGCCTTGAAGGCATCGTCGCCACCGGCGATCAGGATGGCGATACGGTCGCGCTGAATGCCGAAGGTGCCCGGCAGCTCCAGCGCATCGGCGAGCGCCATCAGGCCCGAGCTGCCGGCTGCCGCGTAAGCGAGCTTGCCGCCGCTGTTCAGCCGGCTGGCGATGATCTCAGCGGCTTTGGCGATGGCCGGAACGGCGCCGCGCACCGCCTTGGCGGCCTCGATCTGCGCGTTGGCCAACGAGGAAAGGATGGCGTCCGGAGCCTGGATGTCCAGCCCCTCGGCATTCTGGTGAAGCGCTTCGGTACGCGTTTCGGCCATCCGCTTTCCCTCCAATCCAGAAAACAATACCAAAAAAATACCACTTGTCCACACGCATTAGCGATTTCCCTGCCTCGGAACTGGCCTTTCGTCAAAATGCATAGGTTTTTCAATAATATACGCCTTAATCTTTTTGAAACGAAAATTAAGCCTTGGCTATTGGTATTTTATTGGTATTATCCGCCAGGAGGAGAAATCGTGTGAAATTCGTGCTTGGCATCGATGGCGGCGGCACCAGCTGCAGGGCGGCTCTTGCAACGGTGGACGGGACTGTCGTCGGCCGCGCCAAGAGCGGTGCGGCCAACATCCGCACCGATCTCACCGGCGCCAGGGCCAACATCGTAGAGGCGGCAAGGCAGGCCTTTGTCGCCGCCGGGCAGGACCCCGAACTGATCCCGCAGACCCCGGCCATCCTCGGCCTCGCCGGCGCCAATGTCGGCACCTACAGGCAGCAGCTCGAAGCGATCCTGCCGTTCAGCGTCAGCCGCGTCGAGACCGACGCCGAGATCGCGCTGGAAGGCGCGGTCGGCTCCGGTGACGGCGCCATGGCCATCCTCGGCACCGGCACCGCCTACATGGCGCGCAAAAACGGCAAGTCGCGCGCCATCGGCGGCTGGGGATTCCAGGTTGGCGACCAGGGCAGCGGCGCCCGCATCGGCCGCGACCTGCTCGAGCAGACGCTGCTCGCCTATGACGGCATCCGCCAGGGATCGCCGCTGACGCAGGCCATGCTCGCCATCTTCCGCGACAATCCCGAGGATTTGGTCGAGTTCACCACCAACGCAAAACCCGGCGATTTCGGCGGCTTCGCGCCCAAGGTTTTCGAGCATGCCGAAAAGGGCGACATCGTCGCCAACTGGATCCTCGACAAGGCAATCACCGATGTCGAGGCAGCACTTGGCGTGCTCGATCTCGGCGACGACGATCCGCTCTGCCTGCTTGGCGGGCTGGCGCCGCTGTATGCACCACGCCTGTCGGCGCGCTACCGGGCGCTGCTGAAGCCGCCGCTCGACGATGCGCTGGGCGGCGCCGTGCAGATGGCGGTGCGTGTCTTCGCCAAAGCAGCGGAGGCAACGCGATGAGCGAGGCCGCCGATCAGATCTTCGCCATGCTGAAACAGTCGGCGCAAAGCGGCGCGCCGCTCTATCTGCAGCTCAGGAAGAGCATCGAGGACGCGGTCAATCGCGGCCTGATCGGGCCGGGCGACGCGCTGCCGTCCGAGCGCGACATCGCCAGCAAGGCCGACATTTCGCGGGTCACCGTGCGTAAGGCGGTGCAGGATCTGGTCAAGGGCGGCATCCTTGTCCAGCGTCACGGCTCCGGCACCTTCGTCGCGCCGCGGATGGAGCGCGTCGAGCAGTCGCTGTCGCGGCTGACGTCCTTCACCGAGGATATGGCGCGGCGCGGCATGGCGGTGCGTTCGGCCTGGCTCGACCGCGGCCTCTATGCGCCCTCGCCGGACGAGATGATGGTGCTCGGCCTGTCGTCGAACGAACTGGTGGCGCGGGTGGCGCGGCTGCGCATTGCCAACGATACGCCGCTGGCGATCGAGCGCGCGGCACTGTCTGCCAGCGTGCTGCCCGACCCGGCGGCGATCGGGTCGTCGCTCTACGCGGCGCTTGAAACGACCGGCCATCGGCCGGTGCGGGCAGTGCAGCGCATCTCCGCCGCCAATCTCGGCGACGACGACGCGCGCCTGCTCGAAGTGCCGTCAGGCATTGCCGGCCTGCACATCGAGCGTATTTCCTATCTGGCGAGCGGCAAGGTGATCGAATTCACCCGCTCGATCTACAGGGGCGACGCCTATGATTTCGTCGCCGAGCTCCGGCTGAGCGGGCCGGGCGAAGAGGGCCGGCCATGAGCACAGTAAACACCCAAATGGGGATTACCCATATGCGGCGCGAGATCGAGGAGATCCCGGAGGCCACCGCGCGCCTGCTCGACGGTTCGGCGGCAGTGCTGATCGAGGCCGGGCGCGGCATTCGCGAGCGCGACCCAAACTTCGTCGTCACCGTGGCGCGCGGCTCCTCCGACCATGCCGCCACCTTCATGAAGTATGCGGTGGAACTGACCGCCGGCCTTGCCGTCGCGTCGGTCGGCCCGTCGATCGCTTCGATCTATGGCGCCAGGCTCAAGCTGGCCGGCTCGGCCTGCCTGGCGATCTCGCAGTCGGGCAAGAGCCCGGATATCGTCGCCCTGGCGCAAGCCGCGAGAGCCGGCGGTTCGCTGACCGTCGCCATCACCAACACCGCCGATTCGCCGCTGGCGCGGGCCTGCGATTATGCCATCGACATCCTGGCCGGCCCGGAGCGCAGCGTCGCGGCGACGAAGACCTTCGTCAATTCAGCCGTCGCCGGCCTCGCCTTGATGGCGCATAGCACCGGCGACGACAAGTTGCTGGCAGCGCTCGCCCGTTTGCCGGAACATTTCCGCAAGGCGATCGCCTGCGACTGGATGGCGCTGGCCAGCGCCCTTGAGACGCAGAAGTCTCTGTTCATCCTCGGTCGTGGTCCGTCCGCGGCGATCGCCAATGAGGCGGCGCTGAAATTCAAGGAAACCTGCGCCATGCACGCCGAGGCCTATAGTGCAGCCGAAGTCATGCATGGCCCGCTGGCGCTGGTCGGGCCTGACTTTCCGGTGCTGGCGCTCGCCGCCCGCGATGCTTCCGAGCCGTCGGTCGCGGAGGCCGCCGATAGCCTGGCGGCCAAGGGCGCGGCCGTCTTCGTGACTTCGTACAAGGCGACAAGCGCTCAGCACCTGCCGCATGTCGCCACCGGCCATCCACTGACCGACCCGCTGACGCTGATCGTGTCCTTCTATGGCTTCGTCGAGGCCTTTGCCCGCCATCGCGGTCTCGATCCGGACACGCCGCCCAATCTTCGCAAGGTGACGGAAACCATATGAGCGACCGTTTTGCCCTGACTGGCGCCCGGATTTTTGACGGCGACGACTGGCACGACGACGCTGCCCTTGTCGTGCGAGACGGTCTCGTTGAGGCCATCGTTGCCACCGGAGCCGTTCCGACCGGCGTCGTGCGGATCGAATCCGGCGGCGGCATGCTGGCACCGGGCTTCGTCGACCTGCAGGTCAATGGCGGCGGCGGCATCATGCTCAACGACCATCCCGATGTTGCTTCGATCGAAACCATCTGCCGGGCGCACGCGCCGTTCGGCACGACCGCGCTGCTGCCGACGCTGATCACCGACACGCCTGAGATCACCGCAGCGGCGGTTGCCGCCGGTGCCGAGGCCGCAAGGCAAAACGTGCCTGGCTTTTTGGGCCTGCATCTCGAAGGCCCGCATCTGTCGGTCGCCCGTAAGGGCGCGCATGACCCGGCGCTGATCCGGCCGATGCTGGATGCCGACCAGGCGATGCTGATTGCGGCGCGGAAAATCCTGCCGGTGCTGCTGACGACTGTAGCGCCGGAATCGGTGGAGCCGGCGAGGGTTTCGGCGCTGGTCAAGGCCGGCATCGTCGTCAGCCTCGGCCATTCCGACGCCGGTTATGCCAAGGCGCGCGCGTTCGCCGATGCCGGCGCAACAATGGTCACCCATCTGTTCAACGCCATGAGCCAGATCGGCAACCGCGAGCCGGGCCTGGCGGGTGCCGCCATCGATACAGGCACATTGTTTGCCGGGATCATCGCCGACGGCATCCATGTCGATCCCGCCACCATGGCCATCGCTTTGCGCGCCAAGCAGGGCCCCGCAAAAATTTTCCTCGTCACCGACGCGATGGCGACGATCGGCACCGACATGACCTCGTTCACGCTGAACGGCCGCGCCGTCTACCGCAGGGACGGCAGCCTGCGGCTTGCCGACGGGACGCTGGCCGGCGCCGATCTCGACATGATCGCCGCCATCCGCTTCGTCCACCGCGTCGTCGGACTGGACCTGTCGGAGGCGCTGCGCATGGCTTCGCTCTATCCGGCGCAGGCGATCGGCCAATCACACCGGCTCGGGCGGTTCGCCAACGGCACCGCCGCCGATATCGTTGCGCTGTCGGACGAATTGGACGTCAAGGGCGTCTGGATAGAAGGCAAGAGGGTTTTCGAGGTCGGTGTCGCAAAGGGCGCCTAAGGTATCAGCCGTTCGGCCCGCAGCCTGAAGCGGGTGGTTGTTCAAGTGTCCCTCTTGTCCCCAATCACCTGGGCTGGCGCCGGAAGCCGCGGTGCAGACGGTCTCGCCGGTTTCGGCAGCAGGCGGCGCACGGCCGGCGCGGCCGCCACATCGTTCCTGGCGGCGAACAACTCGTGGTTCTTCTCGATGTCGTCGAGCTTGTAGCGATAATTGACCATCAGGCCATGCGCCTGACGCAAGGCGCGGGGCGACAGATCGCCGAAAAGGTCGATGCGCTCCAGCCGCGCGCCATTGCCGAGATGGAACCGGGCGACCGGGTCGATCACCTTGCCAGACGCGGTGCGGGATTCGAGGAAATACTGTGCCGCAAGAGGAAGCAGCGCCGGGCCGACGCGGTCGCGAGCGGCAGCGTCCGCATGCCAACCCTCGACGGCGACGAGGTCCAGCACTTCGGCGGCGGAGGGGATGGTTTCGGCCTGCTCGGCCAGCCAGCGGGCAAAGCCCGGCACTGGCGACAACGTGACGAAATCGGTCAGGCCGGGAAGGTCGCGGCGCAGATCCTCGACCACCTGCTTGATCAGAAAATTGCCGAAGGAGATGCCGCGCAAGCCCTCCTGGCAGTTGGAGATGGAATAGAACACCGCCGTCGTGGCCAGCCGGGGCGGCACCGGCGGCCGCTCATCGGCGAGCAGCTCGGCGATCGTCGTCGGCATCGCCCGGGTCAGCGCGACCTCGACGAAGATCAGCGGCTCGTCGCCGAGCTGCGGATGAAAGAACGCATAGCAGAGCCGGTCGGCCGGCTCGATCCGGCGGCGCAGATCGTCCCAGGTGTGGATGGCATGCACCGCCTCGTAGCGGATGATCTTTTCCAGGATGTTGGCCGGCGTCGACCAGTCGATCCGCCGCAGCACCAGGAAGCCGCGGTTGAACCACGACGACAGCAGGTGGGTGAAGTCGGCATCGACGATGGCGAGATCGGGCGATGTGGGGAGCCGGGCGAGCAGATCCTCGCGCATGCGCACCAGCGTCTCGATGCCGCCGGGCGCCAGGTTCAGACGGCGCAGGAGCTCCTGCCTGGCCGGCTCGGCGGCGTCGTGCAGGGCAAGTGCCGAGCGATCGTCCGGCGTGGCGCGATAAGCATCCACCGCGGCGGCAAGCCTGGCGTGATCGGTGCCGAAACGATCGCGCAGCACATGCAGGAAAGCCAGCCTGCCGTCGGCGCCGAGGGTGCGCCAGCGATCGAGTATTTCTCTTGCATAGGCGACGCCCGATGCCTCGCCCTGGCTGGAAAGCAGACGGACGCACAGACGTGCCAGGCTGTCGGCCGAAACCGGCTCGTCACCGCGCACGAGGTTCAGCATCATCCGACCGCGGTCGGCGATGGTGTTCAGCAGGTCAGCGAAGAAAGGGCTGCGGTTCATCGATCCGATCGTCGAAGAGGAGCCTGCGGGAGGGTCCGGAGAGACATGAGGGTGAGACAGAGAATATGGATGGTAGTTTTGGATATGCCAATAAGATCGCCAAAAATGGACAAGGCCATTTTGGCTGGGGATCGCATGTCACGAGCACAAGCGCACCGGCGTCGGCCAACGAATTCCTGACCGGCTGGGAGAACAGCGCGTGCCGGTGACGGCGCGCCGGCAGCGGCTGCGTCAGCCGGCCACCTGGTCGGCCGCTGTCCTGATCGCCTCGATGTTCGCCCGATAGGCTTCGACGCTGCCGCCCTTGAAGATAGCCGCACCGGCGACCAGCACGCTGGCGCCGGCTGCGGTGACCAAAGGTGCTGTTTGCGACGAGATGCCGCCGTCGATCTCGATCCGGATCGGCCGATTGCCGATCAGCGCCTTCACCCGCTTCACCTTGTCGACGACTTCTGGAATGAAGGCCTGGCCGCCAAAACCCGGATTGACGGTCATGATCAGGATCAGATCGAGCCGGTCGAGCACATATTCGATCGCCGTTTCCGGCGTCGCCGGGTTGAGCGACACGCCGGCCTGCTTGCCGAGGTCCCTGATCGTCTGCAACGAACGGTCGAGATGCGGCCCGGCCTCGGCATGCACCGTCATGCCGTCGCAGCCGGCTTCGGCAAACGCCTGCAGATAGGGATCGGCCGGCGCGATCATCAGATGGCAGTCGAAGAAGGTTTTGGTGCGGTTGCGGATCGCCTTGATCACCGGCGGGCCGAAGGTGATGTTGGGCACGAAATGCCCGTCCATGACGTCGAGATGGATCCAGTCGGCGCCGGCCGCCACCACCGCCTCGACCTCGTCGCCGAGCTTCGAAAAATCCGACGCCAGCACAGATGGCGCGATCAGGGTCTTGTGAGCCATGTTCGCTTCCCGTTCTTGAGTCCGCCTTCGCCGTAATCGTCTCAGCGCTGCTTGTCGACAGGAATCCGGTGCCTGCGCGCAAAGGAGCGAGGCAGCGTCGGCCACCTCTCTCCCTGTTCAAGCGTCGCGACTTCAGTTCACCGGATGCAGCGGCCTGGCCAGTGGTGGCAGCAAGACCTTGCCGCTGCCTTGCCTCACTTTTTGCAGATTGGGCTTCTTCACAGGTTGCTTGGGCACGCAGTGTCCACGCACCAGTTTTTCGGTTGCCCGGCAGGCGGTGATGATCAGCGGGTTCTTGACGCATGCCTTGCCGACCCGATGATAGCCGCGCTTGCAGCCGATAACGATCGAGGGCTTGCCCACGCATCTCCCGTCGATGCGCTGTTCGTTGCGCTTCCACCTGTCGGCGATCACTGCATTGCGCACGCATTTCAGCCCGACCTGATGGTAACCGGGCAGGCAGTGGATGCTGACCCCGACGCACTTGCCGTTGACACGCTTTTCGGTGCTGCGGCAGGCAGCCACGAGCGGCTTGTCGACGCATTTGCCGCGGATCGGCCTCTGGCTCGGCAGGCATGTGCGGCCGGCATCGATGACGACCGGCGGAAGTTGCGGTTTGCCGGGATTGGGTGGCGTATCGACCGCCAGACCATCGGCATTCGGATCAAAATTGCGCTTGATGCAGGTAAAATCCTCGCTGCTGTTGTCGACGGTGGCGATCGAACCGTTCTGCTTGATCTCCTGCAGGGTGCACTGGATCGAGCGGGTTCTGACGATGCTGAACTCGTGTGCGGCGCTCGCCTTGAACACACCGCCATCATTGAAGGCGGCCGTCGTGTCGGTGAAGAATGCGCCGTTCGAGCAGCTGATGCGGTAGTGAAACGCACCCGGCGCCTCGCGCTCGACGTCAAACGCCACCTGGCCCTTGCGCGGGCAGAGTTTTTTGAAGCCAGCGCTGTCCGAGACAGTGACCTCGCCCTGCCAGTCCGAATGCGCCGGCGGGTTGTCGGGGTTGTCCTGAGGTGCGTCGGTGAAGCCGCCCCCACCCGCGCCGGTGCAATTGACGGTGATGTCCTTCCAGCCGTCGAATGGTTCGAACGGTCCGTTGCCGACGATCTCGGTCTTGTACTGGAAATAGGCGGTGGCGCCGACATCCTCCCATTTCTCATAGGTGGCGAAATAGCCATTCTTGGTCGCGTCGTGTGACGCCCACGCCTGCTGCACCTCGGAGGTGATCGGCCCGTCGTTCTTCTGGCGCCAGATGCGCATCGACACGGGCCCGGCCTGGTTGACCTGCGCCCGGCTCGTGACCTTCAACGACGGGCAGACCGTACCGGGCGTCGAGCCGATCTGGTTCGACTGGTAGGTGGTCAGGAACAGCTTGACGTTGTCCACGTCGAATTCGCCGAAATCATTGGCGACGTCCTGAACCGGCGGCTTGATGACGGGGTCGCAGACAATTTGGACGTCGAACGTTCCATGCTCGGCATAGTGCGAGTCGTACAGCGGATGGGGCCAGTTGCCGCCCTGGGCCTCGCTGACCGCATTGTCCATGTCGAGCGCCGTGTCGGTCAGTGCCGAGAAGCTTGCATGGAAGCTGTGCGTGAACGAGTAAGACTTTGTCGGCCCATCGGGCTGGAGGTGCTGATTGCACCGGGCAATGATCTGGTCGCCGTAAGGCACGACGGCGATACCGGTGTCCGACGACAGCGGTATTATGGAGGGATCGAAGGAGAAATTTTCCTGATGATCGTAGTCCCGGCTGACAGGTGACGTGCTCCAGATCGGCGGAAACGCGCCGCACTGGCCTGGGCCACAAACGCCGAGCGCCACGCCGACATCCTGCACATAACCTGGCCACCGTGTGTTGAGCTTCATGTGGCCCCAGAACTGGACGTTGCCGCTCTTAAGCGTGTCCCACTTTTGCTTGTCGCTGGAACCGACATGGATCGTCGTGTTGGCGCTTTCGGTGTTGAACGACATTGACTTGATGTTCGCCTGCTTGGCGAAGGCCGGTGTGGTAGCGAGCGCGGCTGCGATCAGGGCAGCGGTCGCCGCCGTGTTGCGGAAAGCATGCTTGGCTGAAGACATTTTCTCTCTCCCTGAAATGTTGCTTCACGGAGTTTGTCGCCGACTGCAGCGATTAGGTTCACGCGGCGGCTGAAACGCGTCCGACCAACACCAAAACCCCGCCGGATTGCTCAGGCGAGGTCTTGGTGTTGCGGTCCAAGGTGACGGACTGGTGCGCGCCGGGTCCCCTACTGGAGAGCCCGCGGCCTTCGCCTCGGCTGCTGCAGGATGTTCGGGTTCAGCAGCAGGTTCGGATTGATCTGCAGCGTCGGCGCCCTGCGTATAGGGTGGCAGTCCGGATACTGTCCGACTGTCCCGACCGGGCAGCGCCGCCTGATGATCGGCTGGCACCGGCCGTTGATCAGCCGTGAACCAGGCGCGCACTCCAGCTGCGCCCGGCGGCATGCGCCTCTGATCACCTCGGTCCCGCGCGGGCAGACACAGGCGCCGCGTTTGTTGTGAACCTGGCCGCGGATGGTGCACAGTTCAACCGTCGGTTGCTTGACGATCGGCAAGCAGGCCCTGCCCCTCAGTTCCGTCCGTCTCGGACAGACGCAATCGCCGCTCTTGGTGCGGATCTGGTCAGGCAGCAGCTTGCACAGGCGTGCCGGCGGCTCGTCGGTCGACACGCACCTGCGGTTATCCAGCTCGGTTCCGCGCGGGCAGACACAACGCCCGTCGGAGGTACGGATCTGGCCCTTGAGCAGCACGCAGCGCTCCTTCGGTTTCGGTATGATGACCGTGCCGCCAGCCGACGAGCACTGGCCGTTGCGGAAAGTGGTGCCTTGCGGGCAGACGCAGCGGCCGGCGTCGTTCATGACGAGGCCCTGCGAGCACGCCTTCTTCCCCTCATTATTCTTGATGGTAAAGGGATGGCAGGCATAGGCCTTGCCGCGATCGCCCTGCACGCTGGTCAGGTCGCCTGAGAGCATTTTGCCGGCACCTCGCACCGGCGTGTCGGGCGACAGCACGCCGACGCAGTTCTGGCCGCTGACGGCGCCCTGCAGATCGGCCAGGCGGCCGTCGTCGGGAATGATCGCGGTCACACGGTGAACGTGGCTTTCCCCGGCGCCGAGCGTCAGGTTGGCGATGCAGGATGCCGGCAAGGTCGCCGGTTCCGGCGCACAGCCGAAGGGCGGGTCGATCGAGGTGATCGCCACGCCTTCCAGCCGGCCGAGGCCTTCGACACCGATCGCATCACCAATGCGAACCGGACCGGAGAAGGCGTTTTTCCCATCATTCGCGATGGTCAACTCGAACGAGCAGGGCTGGCCGATCCGGCACTCGGCATCGCCGGTCTTCTCGAAACGGATGCTCAAGGCGCCGCCACCCTTGGCGCAGGCCCTGCCGATCGGATGGACGATGTCGTCTCCTGGCGCCGGACCGTAGGAACCGCGTGCGCAGTTCTCGAACACGCCATTCGCCGCAAGCGCCACGTCGAAGTGGCGGCTGGTTCCGGGCGTCATGACGGCGCCGGGAATCTGGCACGACAACGCATTGGCCGGAACCGGTCCGCACGTCCATTCCGCGCCGTCGGGAGTGACGGTCTGGATCTGGACGGGCGCGCTGCCAGCCACCAGCGTGGCGGCATCGTTGACCCAAACCGGACCGGTGGGGGCACTGGTGCCGGTGCTGATGACGGTGATGCGGCAGGTGACGGCCGCAGCACCGGCCAGCGCTCCGCTGCACAGTTTGGTGAGGCGCATGGCCGGCTTGCCGCTGTCAGAATGACGGATGCGTTGCCTGGCGCATGCCCTGTTGTTGGTGAGGTCGTTCTCGCCGGGGATGGCTTTCACCTCGGCGCAGTTCTGGACCGTGTTTGGCCGGTAGCCGGCCGGCATCACCGCCTTGACGAAGATTGGCGTGGAAGCGCCCGGCGAGAGCACAATGCCGGCATTGTCGCAACGGAACTGGCCGGGGCCGTTCGGTCCGCATGTCCATGGCGGGATCGGGCCGAAGCTCGACGATGCCGGCACGCCACCCGGATAGGTGTCGGTAACCGTCAGCGGCCCGTCGTAGCGGACGTTGCCGTTGTTGATGATATCGATCACGAAGGTGCAGACACCATCTGCCGTGCAGACCGGGGTGCGGGCACGCTTCTTCAGGATCAGATCGACCTTCTTTTCCACCGGCGGCCGGCAGTCGCGGTCCCGGTCGCCACGCCGGCAGATCGGGATCGAGGCGCCGGCACGGCCTTCACAGGGATGCCAGACTTCGACGTCGCCGACATGCCCTTCTACCTCAGGGCCTTCTACCTCGGGGTCTTCGAAATAGCCGTCAAAGTCGACGAACCACGCGCCGAAAGGCGGCACGTTGGCCGGCTTGACCAGCGCCGTCGGCGTGATCTGCACACCGTGCACGGCGAGCGGCCCGCCGCCGGCAAGCCGTTCGGCAAGCACGGGGTTGTCGCGCAACTTATCTGCGGTCTTGACCTGCGTCTCGGTGCAGATGCTCGCGTCGAGATTGCCGTCGGCGTCATAGCCATATTGCAGGTCGAGGCCGCCAGCCGACTGCCGGTTGTCTTGCGGGAAGCCGACCGCATAGTCCTGCGGCATTTCCACCCAGATTGATTCCGTCGCCGGATCGTCCGGGTTTTCGCGCCCGTAGCGGAAGACCTCGCCCGTGCCGGTATCGGCGAACCGGCTGTAGTCGTAGCGGTTTTCCACCGGGCCGCGCTGGGCCAGGTACATGAAGCCGCTGATGTCGAAAGCGATGTCGGTGACGGCGTGGTCGTTGTCGGCCTTGACCGTCAATTCCCAGCGCGGGTCGCCAGCAAAGCTGCCGTCGCGGGCAACGCCCACCGACCAGAGCTCGGCCTTTTCAGCGACGGAATAATAGAGGCGGCCGCCGTGATAGGCGACGGACCAGACGCGACGCTCATCCTGCGTATAACCCCAGCTGTCGGGGTCCTCGCTGTCGAAGGCAGCATCCTCGATGTCCATCACCAGGCCATCGTCGGCAAGCGGGACCAGCCCGTGCGCCGGGCGTCCGGCAACGCCATGGTCGAACCTGTCGAGCAGTACGCCGTTGGCGTCGATGCGGTGAATGAGACCGGTGTCGAGGTCGCTGGCGAAGAACTGGCGGCGGATAGTATCGAAGGTGACGTCGCCGATGCCAGGGCCGCTGTTGGTGTCGAGGTCGGCGAATTTGCTGACCTGGCCGGTGATGCCGTTGATCTTCCAGATCGTGCCCGGTCCGCCACCGTTCTCGGTGCCGAACTGGCCGTCCATGAAGGTGGCGCCGGCAGCACCGCGACGCTGCCGCTCGGGACGACCGTCCGCATCTTCGTCTGACGTGACGATGCGGACGCCATGCAGCGAGGTGGCGCCGGCATAGAGGTTCGCAATGCCCGAGGGAGCACCGTCTCGTACGCCGTCGGCATAGGTGATGCCGAACACCTGGCCGATCTGCCCGGCCGTCACTTCGAAGGGCGGCGGCGTGAAGACGAGTTGGCCGGAGGCCCGCCCGCCCAGCCTTGAAACGTCAAAGACGCGCAAGGTTGCGCGCGTCGTGTCGATAAAGGTTTCGTCGACCGGGTCGACGCTGGGCGGCAGGCCCTCCTCAAGATCACGAATGACGGTACCGGAAAATCCGGTCACGGCCATCGAGCCTGGATAGATGATCTGCGTTTCCTGCGCTTGGACGGCACCGCCAAGCCACAGGATGGTGGCGAGCGCCAACGCCGGAAAGCCGCTGGCCGGTTGCATCGCACGGCGCAAACGGCCAGCACGAGAGCGCACGAACGCGCCGTGGTCGCAAGACATGGAATTCCCCCCGCGGGCGACGGGCGAAACATCCGACGTTTCCGCGCAAATCAGGGCAAGGCGCGACGTTCCGGCACGTTTTTCCCTGATCGAATTGTCTGCTTTCCTCGTGATCACGATATGCCGGCTCTTACGCATGGTCAACGCAACAAGCGAAACGCCTGGCATATCGACCCCACCCCGAAAGCGGTGGTCGCGCCGAGCCTGGATTTCCAGTCATGGCCTTTCCTTTCCAGGGCCGCACCACGCGGCGCATCTGGGTGTCAGTCGCGAACCGACGCGGAAAGGTTCATGGGCCGGAGAACCCTGGCCGGGCCGGGAAAAGGATGTGTTGGATGCCTTGCGCAGAATGCTTGCGCGCCGCGCAGCCTGTTCTTATATACGCGCCAAGCCGTTCGGCGCCGGAATGCCGGTTGCCGAAGCGGAATTTCTTGTGAACAGGGGCTTTCGTCGGAACGCCTGTACGGGTCCTGAGAGCCTGCTTAGCGGAGAGATTAGAAAAATGGCAAAAGTAATCGGTATCGATCTGGGGACCACCAACTCCTGCGTCGCCATCATGGACGGCAAGGAATCGAAGGTCATCGAGAATGCGGAAGGCGCGCGCACGACCCCATCCATCGTCGCCATCAACAGCGACGGCGAGCGCCTCGTCGGCCAGCCGGCCAAGCGCCAGGCGGTCACCAATCCTGAAAACACCATCTTCGCGGTCAAGCGCCTGATCGGCCGCCGCTATGACGATCCGGTTACGGAAAAGGACAAGAAGCTTGTCCCCTACCAGATCGTCAAGGGCGACAATGGCGACGCCTGGGTCGAGGCCGGCGGCAAGAAGCAGTCGCCCAGCCAGATCTCGGCAATGATCCTGCAGAAGATGAAGGAAACGGCGGAAGCCTATCTCGGCGAGAAGGTCGAGAAGGCGGTGATCACCGTTCCGGCCTATTTCAACGACGCCCAGCGCCAGGCCACCAAGGATGCCGGCAAGATCGCCGGCCTGGAAGTGCTGCGCATCATCAACGAGCCGACCGCGGCCGCACTTGCTTACGGCCTCGACAAGAAGGAAGGCAAGACCATTGCCGTCTATGACCTTGGCGGCGGCACGTTCGACATTTCGGTGCTCGAAATCGGCGACGGCGTGTTCGAGGTGAAGTCGACCAATGGCGACACCTTCCTCGGCGGCGAGGATTTCGACATGCGTCTGGTCGAATATCTGGCGGCCGAGTTCAAGAAGGAACAGGGCATCGACCTGCGCAGCGACAAGCTCGCGCTTCAGCGCCTCAAGGAAGCGGCCGAAAAGGCCAAGATCGAGCTGTCGTCGACGACGCAGACCGAGATCAACCTGCCCTTCATCACCGCCGATGCCACCGGCCCCAAGCACCTGACGCTGAAGCTGACGCGGGCGAAGTTCGAGAGCCTGGTCGAGGATCTCGTCCAGCGCACGATCGAACCCTGCAAGGCGGCGCTCAAGGATGCCGGCCTGAAGGCCGGCGAAATCGACGAGGTCGTCCTGGTCGGCGGCATGACCCGCATGCCCAAGATCCAGGAGATCGTGAAGCAGTTCTTCGGCAAGGAGCCGCACAAGGGCGTCAATCCGGATGAGGTCGTCGCATTGGGCGCCGCCATCCAGGCCGGCGTGCTGCAGGGCGACGTCAAGGACGTGCTGTTGCTTGACGTGACGCCGCTGTCGCTCGGCATCGAGACGCTGGGTGGTGTGTTCACGCGGCTGATCGAGCGCAACACGACGATCCCGACCAAGAAGAGCCAGGTGTTCTCGACTGCCGAGGATTCACAATCGGCCGTGACCATCCGCGTCTTCCAGGGCGAGCGTGAAATGGCCGCCGACAACAAGGCGCTCGGTCAGTTCGACCTGGTCGGCATTCCGCCGGCGCCGCGTGGCGTTCCGCAGATCGAGGTCACTTTCGACATCGACGCCAACGGTATCGTCAACGTCTCGGCCAAGGACAAGGGCACCGGCAAGGAGCACCAGATCCGCATCCAGGCGTCTGGCGGCCTTTCGGACGCCGACATCGAGAAGATGGTGAAGGACGCCGAAGCCAATGCCGAGGCCGACAAGAAGCGGCGCGCGTTGGTCGAGGCCCGCAACCAGGCCGAGGCGCTGGTGCATTCCTCGGAAAAGTCGCTGAAGGAATATGGCGAGAAGGTTTCCGAGGCCGACCGCACGGCGATCGCCGATGCGATCGCGGCGCTGAAGACCGCTGCCGAAGGCGACGACGCGGCCGAGATCGAAGCCAAGACGCAGGCGCTCGCCGAAACCTCGATGAAGCTCGGCCAGGCCATGTACGAGGCTTCGCAGAAGGAAGCCGCGGAAGCTGACGCCAAGGCGGACGCCGCCAAGGACAGCGACGTGGTCGACGCCGACTTCGAGGAAATCAACGAGGACGACGACAAGAAGAAGTCGGCCTAAGCGGCCTGCCGGCAGGTTTAGGCGCATGACCCCGAAATCGGAATCGATTTCCGGAAAGGATCATGCGCAAAAATCAAAGTGCTATAGCGTCCTTTGCGTGTCCAACAGGACGCGCGGCGCTGTAGTAAAGCCCGGCGTAAAGCCGGGCTTTTTTGCCACTCTGGCCGAAAAAGTGCGCGCCTGATCGAAAAAATGCGGGCAAGCCCGTGTCAACACTGGCATCCCGGCTCCATCGCACCTAAATCGGAACAGCGTGCCGGCGAACGACGCAAAGTGCTTCAAGACGTTGAATATCCGGACTGCGGGAAAAGATGAAAGCTGATTTCTACGAAACGCTGGGCGTGCAAAAGGGGGCCGACGAGAAGGAGCTCAAGAGCGCTTTCCGCAAGCTGGCCATGCAGTTCCACCCCGATCGCAATCCCGGCGATCATGCCTGCGAGCACAAGTTCAAGGAAATCAACGAAGCCTACGAGACGTTGAAGGATCCGCAGAAGCGGGCGGCCTACGACCGTTTCGGCCACGCCGCCTTCGAACAGGGCGGCATGAACGGCGGCGCACACGGCTTCGGCGCCGGCGGTTTCGCCGACATCTTCGAGGATATTTTCGGCGACATGATGGGCGGGCGTCAGCGCCGTTCGTCAGGCGGACGCGAGCGCGGTGCAGACCTGCGCTACAATATGGAAATCACGCTGGAGGAGGCGTTTGCCGGCAAGACGGCGCAGATCCACGTGCCGGCATCGATCTCCTGCATGGAATGCTCCGGCAGCGGCGCCAAGCCCGGCACCCAGCCCGTCACCTGCTCGATGTGCAACGGCCACGGCAAGGTGCGCGCCACGCAAGGCTTCTTCTCGATCGAGCGCACCTGCCCGCAATGCCAGGGACGTGGCCAGACCATCAAGGAGCCGTGCGCGAAATGCGCCGGCCAGGGCCGCGTCACCGAGGAGCGCTCGCTGTCGGTCAACATCCCGGCCGGCATTGAGGACGGCACCCGCATCCGCCTCGCCAATGAGGGCGAGGCCGGCCTGCGCGGCGGCCCGTCGGGCGATCTATATATTTTCCTGGCGGTCAAGCCGCACGAATTCTTCCAGCGCGACGGCGCCGATCTCTACTGCAAGGTGCCGATCTCAATGACGACGGCTGCCCTTGGCGGTTCCTTCGAGGTGACGACGCTGGACGGCACCCAGACGAAGGTCAAGGTGCCGGAAGGCACCCAGAACGGCCGTCAGTTCCGCCTCAAGGGCAAGGGCATGCCGGTGCTGCGCCAGCACAATGTCGGCGATCTTTACATCCAGACCGCGGTCGAGACGCCGCAGAACCTGTCCCGCCGCCAGCGCGAGTTGCTGGAGGAGTTCGAGCAGCTTTCCTCGAAGGATAATTCGCCGCAGTCGAGCGGCTTTTTCGCCCGCATGAAGGACTTTTTCGAGACCTTCAGCGAGCGCTGATGGCGACTCTCGCCGATCGGATGTAGAATACAACCGAGCGGAAGCTCCCCTAGCGTCATCAACACCTTATACCGGCGTCCGCCTTGCCTTGAAGCCCGTAGCTGCTAAGTAGCCACTCGGGGGACCGTTCAGGAGAACTTGCATGGCACATGGTCCCGGACTGCGAAAGACGCTGGCAGAGAAGTTCGACGACGAACTGAAGTTCTTCAAGGGCTGGATCGACAAGCCGAAGGCGGTCGGTTCGATCGTGCCGACCAGTTCTATCACGGCCCGCAAGATGGCCTCCGTCGTCAACCCGATGTCGGGCCTGCCGGTGCTCGAAGTCGGGCCCGGCACCGGTGTCATCACACGAGCCATCCTCGCCCACGGCGTAAAGCCTGAAAATCTCTACGCAGTCGAATACTCCCCCGATTTCGTGCGCCATCTGCGACAGCTCTATCCCGGCGTCAACGTCATCGAGGGCGATGCCTTCAATCTCGATGCGACGCTCGGCGACAAGAGCGGCCTGACCTTCGATTCGGTCATCTCCGGCGTGCCATTGCTCAATTTCCCGGTCGAACAGCGCGTCGCCTACGTCGAAAGCCTTCTCGACCGCATCCCGACGGGCCGCCCGGTCGTGCAGCTGACCTACGGCCCGCTGTCGCCGATCCCGCCCGGCCGCGGCGACTACACGGTCGAGCATTTCCATTTCGTCATCCGCAACATCCCACCAACGCAGCTGTGGATCTACCGGCGCGGGGCGCATTAGCTTCTCCGCGCAAAGCCGTTCGGCGATTAGTGGAAACGCGCGTCACTTCGTCATCCACGGGAGCGTAGCGACGCAGCCCAGACCCGAGAATCCATGCCGGGACATCTGAGCACCGCAGCGGTACAGAATTCTGCTCCGCGGCACTCCGCGGCCAAGGTCGCGGAATGGATCCCAGGGTCTCCGCGACGGAGCTTCGCTCCTGCTCCGCCCAGGGATGACGAAGTTGGCGTTGATTTGACAGATCCCTGGCTGTACCTGTCCGGGAACAAGGGGGCCCGATGGCAGTGATCGCGAAAATTCTCGTCTTCGCCGGTTCGAATCGCTTTGGCGCCTACAGCGGCAGGACCGCCGATGTGGCGCAGAAGGAACTCGCCCTGCACGGCGCCGAGGTGACCCGCATCTCGCTTGCCGACTATCCGCTGCCGATCCTCGACGAGGACCTGGAAAAGGAGAAAGGCATTCCCGAGAACGCCATCAAGCTTGCCCGGCAAATTGCGGCCCATGACGGGCTGCTGATCGCGACGCCCGAATATAACGGCTCGATCCCGCCGCTGCTCAAGAATACCATCGATTGGGTGAGCCGGGTGCGCACGGATGACGGGCGGTCGTTCAGGCCGTTCACCGGCAAGCCCGCTGGCCTTTGTTCGTCTTCCAAAGGACATTTCGCCGGGGTACGCTGCATCAACCATCTGCGCGCCGTGCTGGTGCGCTGCCAGATGGAGGTGGTGACGCCGGAGTGCTCTGTCCCGGAGGGCGGCAACGCCTTCGACGAGGACGGGAATTTCAGGGACGAGCGACTGCACAGATCGATGGAGCACCTATGCCGCACGCTGATCGAAACCTCGCGCCTGCTGTCGACGCGGATCGAGGCGTGATCCAGGAGCGCGCCAGCACCATGCAAGACAGGCTGATCGTCGGCCTCGACGTGCCGACGCTGAAGGACGCCGAGACGGTGGTGCGCGAGCTCGACGGGGTCGTCTCCTTCTACAAGATCGGCTATCAGCTCGCCTTCGCCGGCGGCCTCGACTTCGCTCGCGAGCTCGCCAGCGGCGGCACCAGGATCTTCCTCGACATGAAGCTTCTCGACATCGACAACACGGTAGCCAAGGGCGTCGAGGCCATTGCCAGGATGGGCATGACCATGCTGACGCTGCACGCCTATCCGAAGACGATGAAGGCAGCGGTCGCGGCCGCCAGGGGCAGCGATCTCTGCCTGCTTGGCGTCACCGTGCTGACCTCGATGGACGAGCAGGACGTGATCGACGCCGGTTATGAGCATGACCCGCATACGCTGGTGCTGAGGCGCTCCGAGCAGGCGCTGCATGCCGGCATGGGCGGCATCGTCTGCTCGGCCGAGGAAGCGGAGGCGGTGCGCCGGATCGTCGGCCCCAACATGGCCGTCGTCACGCCGGGGATACGGCCCAAGGGCAGCGACCATGGCGACCAGAAACGCGTCGTCACGCCGGCGCAGGCGATCCGCAACGGCTCCAGCCATCTCGTCGTCGGCCGGCCGATCGTCAGCGCCGCCGACAGGCGAGCGGTCGCGGAAGCAATTCTTGACGAAATGCGCTCGGCCTAACAATTCGGAGAACAAGCATGCCGAAGGGATACTGGATCGCCCGCGTCGATGTGCGCGATGCGGAAGGTTACAAGGACTATGTCACTGCCGCCAAACCGGCTTTCGATCGTTTCGGCGCCGTTTTCCTGGCACGAGGCGGTGCGCATGAAAAAGCAGAAGGGCCGGGCCGCGACCGCAACGTGATCATCGAGTTTCCGTCATTGGCTGCGGCGCACGATTGCTATCACTCGCCCGAATACCAGCGCGCCGTCGCGATCCGGCAGAAGGTGGCCGACGGCGAGATCGTGCTGGTCGAAGGGGTTTAGTTCAGCGGCCACCGCCGTGGCGTGCATAGTCATTTGGAACCGTCGCGAACGTGCCCGCGGCGTTCAAACCGCATGCAGGATGTAAAGCTTGCGCGTTTTCTCATGAATGGTCCATTCGCCCTCCCAGCCAAGCGGCAGGACGAGCAATTCGCCGGGTCCGACATCTTTGGCTGCGCCACCAGGACCGTGCAGCGTCACGCGGCCGGACACGATGTGGCAAATCTCGGAATTCGTGTCACGGCGCGCGGTGAACCGGCCCTGCGAACATTCCCAGACACCGACTTCGATCTTGCCATCCTCCGAAGTCCAAAGCGTGTTGGCTGCTTCCATCTGATCGGCTTCCAGCGAGGTGGGCTTCGGCTGGGGCTCACCGAGGTCGATATGCGCCAGGTGGGCGAAGGTCTTGAAGTCGATCATTGCTAAATCCCTGAAGTGATGCGGTTCAGTGCCCGGTGATGCGATCGGCCAGGGCGGCCAGCCGCGACGTGCGCGGCAGCCCCTTTGCTTCCCGCTCGTCGGCAATTCGATAGAGCTGATACATCGAATGGACGCCAAGCCAGCGCAGCGGCTCTGGCTCCCACTTGCGCACGGTTCGATTGACCCAGGGAAGCCGCGTCAACTCGGTGTCGTTGCCCAGCAGCAGATCGCGCAGAGTGCGCCCCGAGAGGTTCGAGGTGGAAACGCCGAGGCCGACATAACCGCCGGCCCAGCCTATTCCGGTGTGCCTGTCAAAGCCCACCGTCGTGCACCAGTCGCGCGGCACGCCCAGCGTTCCACACCACGCGTGGTCGAGCTTGAGGCCCTTGGTCTGCGGCAGAAGCGTCGTCAGGATTTTATGCAGCTTGTCGATCGTCGCCTGCTGGGTGACGCCTCGAACGTCGGTCTTCGAGCCGAACCGATAGGGCACCCCGCGCCCGCCCATGGCAATGCGTCCTTCCCGGGTGCGCTGGGCGTAGCAGTAAGTGTGCGCGGCGTCGCCGAGCACCTCGTAGCCATCCCAGCCGATTTCGCTCCACAGCTTGTCGGAAAGCGGCTCGGTGACCACGATGGCGCTGTTGAGCGCCAACCACAGTCTTTCGTGGCCGGCGATTCCCGCGGTAAAGCCCTCGGTCGCCCGCACGATCTTTTCGGCTCGCACCACGCCCCGGTTGGTTGCGACCGTGCCCTTCTCGATCGACAGCACGGTCGTCTGTTCGTAGATCGGGACGCCGAGCCGCTCCACTGCCCTGGCGAGCCCCTGCACCAGCTTTGCGGGCTGAATCCGCGCAACCTTCTTGATGACGAAGGCGCCGCGGGCGTTGTGCACCGCTATGCGCCGACGCATCTCGGCTGCATCGATATACCCGACGCGCTCGTCGGTCAGCGCCCAGGATCTGGCATGGGCATACATCGCCTTGGCGCGCTGCTCCTGCGCCTCGTTGGTTGCGACCAGCAGTTCGTCGGTGCGACGAATGTCAGCGTCGATGCCTTCAGCTTCCGCAACCGATATGACCTCGTTCACCGTGCCCGTCATTGCCGCCTGCATGGCGATGACTGCAGCGCGCGAGGTTGCCTCCTCATATTTTTCACGCGACCAAGAGAACCCGCCGGACAGCCAGCCGCCATTGCGCCCCGAAGCACCGAAGCCGGCGAACTCCTTCTCGATGACGACAATATTGAGATGCGGGGCTGCCTGCTTCAGATAATAGGCGGTCCAAAGGCCGGTGTAGCCGGCCCCGACGATGCAGACGTCGGCCACGATATCGCCCTGCAGCGGCGGCCGATAGCCGGGCACCCCGCCGATGTCGGCATACCAGAATGAAACGTCGCCGTTCTTCTTCACGTCCATTGTCGCGATTTCCCAGACAGGATTTTAGGTCAGCGTGAAATCGGCGTTTTCGTCGTCGGCCAGAAGCTTCACGTCGCTGCCCGCGAACACGAGGTCGACCTCGTCGCCGATGGCGAAGGTCTCGGCCTCCAGCGTCGAGCGCACGATCGCCTTCGAGGTGTCGGCCAGCACGACCTCGTATTTGGAGCCAGATCCGAGATAGATGGCCTCGCCGATGCGCCCGGGCAGGGTGTTTCGATCTTGTCCGCCCTTTCCCCGCCTGGCGAGGCTCAGCTTCTCCGGCCGCAGCAGCATCACCGGCTTGGCGCCGTCGGCAAGGCGTTTGGCGGCGGCCACTTTCCATCCGGCTACGTCGATGGCGGTCTCGTTGCCGGAGGTGGAGGCTGCACCACGCAGTATCGTCGAGTCGCCGACGAACTTTCCGACGAACAACGTCTCGGGCTCGTCGTAGAGTTGGCGACCGGTGCCGATCTGCTCGATGCGTCCCTGGTTGAACACGGCGATGCGGTCCGAGAGGACCAGGGCCTCCTCCTGATCGTGCGTGACGTAGACGAAGGTGGTGCCCAGTTCGCGGTGGATCCGTTTGATCTCGAGCTGCAGCCATTCACGCAGCTTCTTGTCGAGTGCGCCGAGCGGCTCGTCCATCAAGAGCAGCGGCGGGTCGAATACGATGGCACGCGCCAGCGCGACGCGCTGCTGCTGTCCGCCGGAGAGCTCGCTGGGGAAGCGGTGGCCGAAATCGGCCATCCTCACCATGTCCAGCGCCTTGCGCACCCGGGCCGCGCGATCGGGATTGGCGATGCCGCGCAGGGTCAGCGGATATGCGACGTTCCTGCTCACCGTCATATGCGGGAACAGCGCGTAGTGCTGGAAGACGACGCCGATATTGCGTTTGTGCGCCGGTACGCCGATGACGCTTTTGCCGCCGACATCAAGCGAACCCGAGCTGACTTCGGTGAAGCCGGCGATGACGTTGAGTGTGGTCGTCTTGCCCGAACCGCTGGGTCCGAGCAGCGTCATGAACTCCCCCGGCTCGATGCGCAGCGAGACCTTGTCGAGGGCGATGAAGCTGCCATAGTGTTTGCTGACGGATTTGAGATCTATGGCTGCGCCGCGGGTCGATGGTGAGGCCATGTCAACGCTTTCCCTGTCTCGAACCGATCAGCAGCCCCGCCCCGATCACTAGCGACGTCACGATGAAGAGCAGCGTGCCCACTGCCGCAACGGTGGGGTCGGCGTCCCGGGTGATGCTCGAGAATATCTGGACCGGCAGTGTCTTCAGATACGGGCTGGTGATGAACAGCGCGACGATGATCTCGTCGAATGAGGTCACGAACGCAAACAGCAGTCCCGACAGGATGCCCGGCGCGATCAGCGGCAAGGTCACCGTCCTGAACGCCGTCAGCCGGGTCGCGCCGAGGCTGGCCGCAGCAGTCTCAAGCCGTTTGTCGAAGACTTCCAGGCTGGCGGAGACGGCGATGATGACGAAAGGAACGGCGAGCATCGTGTGGGCCAGCACGAAGCCGGTCATGGTGCCGACCAACCGCGTATCGAGATAGACCGCGTAGATTCCGACGGCGAGCACCACCCCCGGCACGACCATTGGCGTGATCAGCAGCGCGCGCAGCACGCCGCTGACGCGACTTTTCATGCGATCGAGGCCGAATGCCGCCAGCGTGCCGATGACGGTGGCGAACAGCGCCGTGACGACGGCAACCTTGAGCGAGCCGACCAGGCTCGCCGACCATTCGGGGTTGGTGAAAAAGTTCTGGTACCACTGCCAGGAAAAGCCGGATGGCGGAAAGGCCAGCGACTTCTTGTCGTTGAACGACATCGGCACGACAACGATTGTCGGTGCGACCAGCCAGACCGCTACCAGCAGGCAGTACAGACCGAGCAGGATTCGACCGGGCTGTTTCATCAGCGCCTCGAGCCCGTCTTGTGCGGTTGACGCGATAGCGGCGCTGCGAGCGCGAGCAGGACGAAGGTCGCGATCAACAGCACCACACCCATCGCACCGCCGCGGCCCCAGTTGAGCAGGCTGAGCACCTGGTTCTGGATCAGGGTCGAGAGCATGGTCGATCGCGGACCACCGAGCAGCGCCGGGGTGATGTAGAAGCCGAGTGCAAGAATGAAGACGATGATGGCGCCCGCGTAGACGCCCGGAAGCGAGAGCGGCAGATAGACCTGGGCAAAGGCGCGCGCCGGGCTCGCGCCGAGGCTCCGTGCCGCCTGCATGAGCCGCAGGTCGATCGTCTTCATCACCGAATAGAGCGGCAGGATCATGAACGGCAACAGCACCTGCGCCATGCCGATCACCACGCCTGTCTGCGTGCGGATCAGCTTGACCGGGCTGAGGCCGACTGCCCTGATGGCGGAGTTGATCACGCCGGAATCCTGCAGCAGGATGACCCATGCCAGAGTGCGCACCACGCCGCTCACCCAGAACGGCACCAGCACGCACAGGATGAGGACGAGCCGCATCCTGGGTCCGACCGCGGTCATCACATAGGCATAGGGATAGCCGGCGATGAGACATACCAGCGTCACCCAGGCGGAGATCGCGAAGGTCCGCTGAAGCACCGTCAGATTGACCGGTGTGCCGAAGAACCAGGCATAGTTCTGCCATCCCCATTGCGGCTCGGAAAAGCTGCGCAAGGTCACGATGGCGAGCGGCAGGCCCAGGCAGATGACGAGCAGCAGCAGCGCCGGCGCGACGAGCCAGAAAGCCTGTCCACGAAACCAGCGCCGCCGGCCGTCTGCCGTGACAGCCGGAACAGTGTCCCGGCTGTCGATTGCTCTCGTTGCCACGGCGGCGGACCTAATTGCCGGCCATCAACCCATTCCACTTTTCGTTCGCCACCTCGAAGTTCTCCACCCAGAACTTGATGTTCTGCTGATAGCCAAGCTTCAGCTTGTCCGGCGTGTTGGTCATGAACGCCGCGGTGATCTCGTCCACTTCGGGCTTCGCGTCCTTGTGGATCGGGGTATACGAGGTGGTTTTTGCAAGCGTCTCCTGCGCGCTCTTGCCGAGATAGGCGTTGATCAGCGCATGCGCCGCGTCGGGGTCCTTGACGCCCATCGGAATAGTCATCTGGTCCATCACCACCAGCCAGTCCTGCCACGCCGGCGTGTACTTCGCGCCGTTCTTGACCGCGGTCATGGCACGTCCGGTCCACATCGCGATCATGTCGGCTTCGCCGGATTCGGCGAGCTGCTGGGAATCGGCGCCGGTCTTCCAGAAGATCGTGTCCGGGCCAAGCGATTTCACCTTCTCGATAGCCTTGTCGATATCGGCCACCGTCATGTTTTCGACCGACCCGCCGGCGGCGAGCAGTGCCTGCTCGATCATGCCGCCGGACAGATCGCCGCTGCCCTCCAGGGCGCGCGAGCCCGGGAATTTCTCGATGTCGAAGAAATCCTTCCAGCTCTTGGGCGGGTTATCCTTGTACTTTTCGGTGTTGTACATCAGCACCACGCCATAGTTCATGGCCGGCACGCTGCATTCGCTGGTCTGGCCCTCCGGAATGTTGGACGTATCGATCTTTGAGAAGTCCAGCTTCTGGAACAGCTTGCCGCAATAGACATAGGGTGGGAAATCGCCGGTATCGACAACGTCCCAGGTGACATTGCCGGACTCGACCTGCGCCTGCAATTTCGAGATCTCGGTTGGCCCGTCGCTGAGCAGCGTCACGCCTGATTTGTCGACGAACTCTTTCAGCGCGGCGATCTGACCATCCTGATAAATGCCTCCATACGAGACGAAGGTAAGCGTCTTGCCCTTCAGCGAGCCCTCTGCCACCTCGCCCGCCACCGGCTTGCTCTGCGCAAGCGCTGCTGTGGTGATCATCAGCAGCCCGAGCGCGGCCACCTGTCCGATCCTGGTCTTCATGTCTAATCTCCCATTTATGTGCACCCGCATTACTTCGGTCCGCCCGGCTGCGAGCCTTGTCCGGGCGTGTATCGATTGAGTTCCGCCGCGCCACTGGTCGGAGGGGCGATGATCCAGAGCACCTGCGCCGGCGTCTTGCCGATATTCTCTGTACGATGCGGCGTCGAGGTGGCGTACTCGATGCTGTCGCCCTCGTTCATGACGAAGCGCTCGTCTGCCAGCGTCAGCTCGACTGTGCCCTTCAGGACGACGAACATCTCGTGCTTGCCGCCATGCGTGTAAGCGTCGTCGCCGGTCGAGCCGCCGACGTCGAACTCCCCCGAATAAACCTCGAATTCATGGATCGGCCGCCGCGACAGCAGCGTCTTTCGGCAACCGTGGCTGATCGGCAGCAGGGGGCGGTCGGCTCTGGTAAGCACCTTGTGGAACCCACCTTCGGTCTGCTCGAACAGCTCGTTGATGCCGAGATCCAGGGCTGCCGCGATCCGCATCAGAGTGCTGGCGCTGGCGCCGCTAAGATTGCGCTCGAGCTGGCTGATGAAGCTCGCCGTCGTGCCGACCATGTCGGCCAGCTGGCGAAGCGAAATGCGTCGGGCCATGCGAATGGCCTTGATCCGGCCGCCGACATGCTTGGCCTTGCCGGCTTCCGTCGTCGCCAGCGCGGCTACCTCCGGGGATGTCGCAGGGTCGACTTTCACCGAGTGCCTCCTTCACTTAACACCTTATTAAGTGAAATGTCGGAACGCAAGCCGTTTGTCGAGGCACGGTCCTGGCCCGTCGGCGCGGCTGCGTACGCGGGCGCTGCTCATTTCGTGGGCGAGGCGAAAAAACGGCTCGCGGCGGTCGCGGCCATCGCATCGGCGAGGCCCATCTGCCATTGCGTGCGGCAATAGGCGCGAAAATCGAAGCAAGGCAGGCCCGGGCAGACCTCGAACTCGATGAGGTGGATGCTATCGTCGGCTTCGATCCGGAAATCGACGGAAAACACATCCCGCAGGCCAAGCCCGGCGATCAGGCTTTGCGCGATCCCTCGGATCCTTGCATCGGCTCGCGGCTGGCTGGCGGCAACCGGCAGCAGCACCGGCTCGGCATATGTTCCCGCCGCCCTGGCAGCCTCGCCGGTGTCGCCGTAGAGCGCCAGGCTGTGTTCCATTGTCTGGAAATCACTTCCCGACTCGACAAAGACGATGCCAAGCGCTTCGACGCCGGTGTCCGGATTCAGACCGAGAAAACTGGCGCGCGCATTGCGCCCGGTGACGTAGGGCTGCACGACGACATCGTCGCGATAGGCAGCGAAGACGCGCCGGCTAAGCTCAAGCGCGTGGCCGAGATCTCTGCTGCGCGAATCCGGCCAGATGCCAATCTTGGCGCCGAGCCGGCTCGGCTTGACGAACCAGCCGGCTGGCGAAGCCGGTGGCTCGACCAGCCAGCGTCCGTCGCGTGCCAAACCGGATTGCGGCACCGGCAGGCCGAGTGCGCCGAGCACGGCGCCGGAGCGGAACTTGTCCTGGCAGAGCGCAAACAGCGCATCATCGGCGCCGAGCAGCTTCAGGCCGTTCAGCCTTGCCAGCGCCGGCGCCGCACCGCCACGGAAATAGGCGATGCCGTCGGTCAGCGTCCACACCAGCGTCGTCTTCGGATCCTCACCGGCAAGCAGATTTGCGGCATCGTCGAGCGCCACCGGCGCGAAGGACAGGCCGCGCGTCTGGCAGGCTGCGGCCAGCGCGTCGAACTCAGGGGCGATGTCGGTCGATTGCGCCAGATAGGAGGCGATTTCGGCGGCGCGCCCCGGCACGTGGCCATCGGCAACCAGCCGCTCGAAGCAGGCGTTTTCCGGCTCGTAGACTAGGATCAGCTTCGGCCTGCGGCTTGACATGACATGAACGATTCCCGGAGATGAACGGGTCCTGGCAGCGCGACTGCCTACCATCGCACGGCGGATGCATCAGGCTTTCGCGAAATCGACGTCAGCCGGGCGCCTGCGCGACAGTGCTGGCGCAATCTTCCTGTTTGACCATGATCATTCGAACCGGAGGTTCGGAATCATGGTCTAGCCAATCAGCACGCGCGGCTCGAAGCGGCCGTTGACCGGAATGTCGAGCAGAAACGTCATGCCGGCTTGCGGGTCCAGCAGGCGCTGTTTCTCATCCTTGCCCGACCAGGCGGAGGTGACCGCCAGCCGGTCGGCATTCCTGCCGACAAAGGCCGGGCAGGACGGCTGCGTCACCGGCATCGCGACCGAACGGATGAGCTTGCCGTCAGGCCCGTAGGCTTCAACGACGCTGCCGCCCCAGCAGGCGTTCCACAGGACACCGTCGCGATCGAGCACCGAACCGTCGATATAGCCCTTGGCCTTGCGGTGATCGACGAAGATTTTTGGCTCGCCAGCCGGCAGGCCGGTCGCCGGATCGCAGCCGACGCGCATCAACAGGCCGGTGCTGGTATCGGTGTAATGGGCAACGGTTCCATCTTCGGAAAAGCAGATCGAGTTCGACACCGTGATGTCCGAAAAGAGCCGGCGCAATTCACCCCTGAAGAACCAGTAGATCGAGCCAGCGGCCTTTGCCTCGCCCTTGCCCATCGTGCCGACCCAAAAGGCGCCGCAGGGATGGACGCGCGAATCGTTCGAGCGCGTCGCCGGATTGTCGGCCTCGATGGCCGTATGCAGCGTCATTTTGCCGGTCGCCACGTCGCGGACATGCAGGCCGGTTTCGGTGGCGATCAACTGTCTTTTGTCGTCGACGATGGCGATCGCGCTGGCCATTTGGCCAAGCTCGTGGATTTTGACGGCACCGCCGGACAGGGGCTTTTCCAGAAGCTGGCCGTTGACGATGTCGAACCAGTAGAGCGTTTCGGTGGCGGGGTCATAGCTCGGGCCCTCGCCGAGTTGACAGACATGGTCGGAAAAAACCGAAACGATGGCTTCGCTCATGGCGTTGCTCCAAACGCTGCGTCCCAGGCCGCGACTGCGGCCTGCGCCCGCGTTGCCACCTCGTCGACGCTCATACCAGGCTTGAACAGGCTGGAGCCGAGGCCGAAGACGCTGACACCGGCCGCCTTGTAGCCGGCAAAGTCCTTCTCCGACACGCCGCCGACCGCGCCGACCAGCGTCTCAGCCGGCAAAACGGCGCGCATCGCCGCGATCCCGGCCGCGCCGAGCACGCTGGCCGGGAAGAATTTCAGCGCCGAGGCGCCGAGCCGGATGGCCTGGAAGGCTTCGGTCGGCGTGAATACGCCCGGCATCGTCACCATGCCGTAATTCATGGCGCGACCCATGACCTCCGCATCGATGTTGGGGCTGACCAGCAGCCGCCCGCCGGCCTTGTTCAGTCCGTCGACATCGGCTGCGGTCAACACAGTCCCGGCGCCGACCAATGCCGTCGCCGGCAGCGCCTCAACAATTCTCGCGATGGAGACAAACGGATCCGGCGAATTGAGCGGCACTTCGATCGCTTCGATGCCGGCCTCGAAGATCGCCCGGCCGACGGCCACCGCCTCGTCCGGCTTGAGGCCGCGCAGGATGGCGACAAGCCCGCGCTCGAGCTTCGGAAACGATGCGGTCTCGGTCATGCGGCAACTCCGCTTCCAGCAATCATGCCATTTTTGCGCGCCGCCTCTATCAGGCCGGCACGCACCGCCTCGTCGGCATCGACGGCTCTCACCGCAAGCCCGGCAAGACCGAACGCCTCAGTGTAGAGGGTGCCGAGCGCGCCGGATGCGACCAGCACGATCGACGCCGCGCCTTTTCGATAGCGGCGGCTGGCCGAGGCGATCTCGCCGCCGATCAGCAGGCCGGACAGGCAAGCAGCGGCATCGTCGGGTTTCAGGTCCTGCAATAGGCCCGCAGCGCGGATCGAGAACAGCCTCGATGTGACATCGCCGCCCTCGGCCAGCGCGATCTCGCACCAGCGCTGGAAAAACGGATTGCCTGGTGCAACCGGCTTGGGCTGCTCGCCCAGCGAATGGCGCAGGATCGAATGCGCCGCCAGCACCGAAAACAGCTCGCCGGTCGGCCAGGTGCCAAAACCGGCAACGGCGCCGTCCTCGACCAGCACCCATTTGGAGTGGGTGCCGGGCATGCAGACGAGATGGCGGCTTGTTGCCGGCAAACCGGCGCCGGCAAGCTGCGTTTCCTCGCCGCGCATGACGTCAGGCGCGTCGGCCTGGCGCTGGGCAAGGCCCGGCACGATGCGGATATCGCGGCGCTGGCCGGGAACGCGCGCAGCACCGGCAAGGATGGCGCCGATCGGCGCCGGCACGCTGACATAGGGCGCCTCCAGCCAGCCCTGGCGAGAGCCGGCCATGCCGCAGATGATCACGGGCATCGCTTCCGGCGCGCCCATCGCCGCCAGATGTCCTTCGAGGATGGTCGAAAACCCGGCCGCCTGCGCGGTGATCAGCCCGTCGTCGCCGCGACGCTCGGCGAGGACATTTCCGGCCTCATCGACCAGCCAGACCCTGAGACGGGTGGTGCCCCAATCGACGGCGGCCACAGAAGGCACGTTGCTCGCTGAGTTCACAGGAAGCCCCCGTCGACGATCAGCATCTGTGCGGTCAGCATGCGCGAAGCGTCCGACGCCAGGAACAGCACCGTGCCGACGACGTCTTCCGGCTGCATCACCTGCTTGATGCATTGCTTGGCCACGTGGGCGGCGAGCGCCTGTTCGGTGACCCAGAGCTGTTTCTGCCGCTCGGTGATCACCCAGCCGGGTGCGATCGCATTGACGCGAATGCCGTCGGCGCCGAGCTTGCCGGCAAGCCCCTTGGTCAGGCCGACGATCCCCGCCTTGGCGGCGGTATAGGCCGGCATGTCGGGGTGATTGATCAGGAACGACGTCGACGTGAAGTTGATGATCGAGCCGCCGCCGGCGCGCTTCATGCCCGGCGCCACCGCCTGTGCGGAGAAGAAATGCGGACGCAGGTTGACCGCCTGGTTGTTGTCCCAGAACTCCACGGTGACGTCTTCCACCGCGTGGCGATCGTCAAGTGCTGCATTGTTGACCAGCACGGTGACCTCGCCATGCGCCTCTGCCGCCCTGGCGGCCGAAGCCCGCAGCGCCTCGACGTCGCGTATGTCGGTCTTGAGATAGAGGGGGCGGCGGCCGAGATCCTTTTCGATGCGATCGGCCAGCGCCAGGCTCGGGCCGTCGGCGATGTCGATGAAGGCGACCTTTGCCCCCTGGCGGGCAAAACCCTCGGTCAGCGCCGCGCCGATGCCGGAGCCGCCGCCGGTGATCAGCACCGAAGCGCCCTCAAGGTCGGCAAAGCGCGCCGATGGCATCATTTTTTTCTCCTCGCGCATGGCCCCGAAAATCGGTTGCGATTTACGGAAAGGATCATGCGCAAAATCAAAGTGCTACAGCGTCGTTTGCGCGTCCAAAAGGACGCGCGGCACCGTAGGCTCGGTCGGCGCGCATCCTAGCCAGCCCGGTCGGGGGAGCAAGGGAGAAAAAGCAAATTCGCGGGCTTATGTCTGACAAGTCGCTCGTCAGATCGCCTTGACGCGCAAGGTGCCACGGAGGGAATTTCTGAGATAGCCGAGCGTGGCATCGAAACCCGACCGGCCCTCCGAACGGGAATCGTTGCCGCCGGCGCAGCCGAACTGACAAGGGCGCTCCGCCTGCGCCTCATCGAGGCCCAGCAGGCGCTCCTCAAAATGTCGCGATTGGCAGATGACCGGCGAGGTTGTAAGGGCAAGCAGCCCATCCGATCCGCCGGAGATCCGCCATGCCCCTGAAAGTCGCTGTCCAGATGGACCACATCTCCACCGTCTCGATTGCCGGCGACACGTCGTTTGCGCTGTCGCTGGAAGCGCAGCGGCGCGGCCACCAGCTGTTCCATTATACGCCCGACCGGCTGTCGCTGCGTGACGGCAAGGTGTTTGCCGGCGTCGAGGAAATGCAGGTCCGCGACGAGAAGGGCAGTCACTATTCACTCGGCGAGAAAGTGCGCACCGACCTGTCGGAGATGGACGTCGTCCTGCTCAGGCAGGACCCGCCTTTCGACATGAACTACATCACCACGACGCATATGCTCGAGCGCATCCATCCCAGGACGCTGGTGGTCAACGACCCGGCCTGGGTGCGCAACAGCCCGGAAAAGATCTTCGTCACCGAGTTTCCCGACCTGATGCCGGAAACGCTGATCACCAAGGACAGCCAAGAGGTTGCCGCCTTCCGCAAGGAGTTCGGCGACATCATCGTCAAGCCGCTCTACGGCAATGGCGGCGCCGGCATCTTCCACCTGCACGAGGCCGATCGCAACCTCGCCTCGCTGCTCGAAATGTTCGGCCAGATGTTCCGCGAGCCCTACATCGTGCAGCGCTATCTCAAGGAGGTGCGAGCCGGCGACAAGCGCATCATCCTGATCGACGGCGAGCCGGTCGGCGCCATCAACCGGGTGCCGGCCGAGACTGATTCACGCTCCAACATGCATGTCGGCGGCCGCGCCGAAAAAACCGAACTAACGGAGCGCGAACGCGAGATCTGCGCCCGCATCGGCCCGTCGCTGAAGGAGCGCGGTTTTATCCTCGTCGGCATCGACGTGATCGGCGACTACATGACCGAGATCAACGTGACGTCGCCGACCGGCGTGCGCGAGGTAAAACGCTTCGGCGGCGCCGATATCGCCAGCCTGTTCTGGGATGCGGTTGAGGACAAGCGCAAGTAGCGTCCATGCTTGGCGGAACAGGGGCTTTCCGATCCGTAGCCGATGCGGCGCCATCAAGGCACAACGTTCGATTGTTCCCGTAATGTTCTTGCCTTTGCGCAAAATCTGTGGTTGTCTCGGATGACGCCGTTCGCGGCATGATCGCATGGGCTCGGGCGAGCCCATGTCCGGGGGCAGAAAAATGGTTGCGCGGGTCCGCACGGTCGCTTTCCAGGGCATCGAGGCCGTGCCGGTCGACGTGCAGGTGATGATCGCGCCGGGCAAGGTCAACATGCACATCGTCGGCCTCGGCGACAAGGCGGTGGCCGAAAGCCGGGAGCGGGTGCAGGCGGCGCTGCACGCATCGGGCCTGTCGATGCCGTCGAAGAAGGTCACCGTCAATCTGGCGCCTGCCGACCTGCCCAAGGAAGGCAGCCATTACGATTTGCCGATCGCGCTTGGCCTGATGGCGGCGCTTGGCGCCATTCCAGGCGACATGCTGGCCGGCTACGTCGTGCTTGGCGAACTGTCGCTCGACGGCACCATCGCCGCGGTGGCCGGCGCGCTTCCGGCAGCGATCGGCGCCAATGCCGAAGGCAAGGGCCTGATCTGTCCTTTCGCCTGCGGCCCGGAAGCGGCGTGGGCCGGCAAGGATTTCGACATTCTGGCGCCGCGCAGCCTGATCGCCATCGCCAATCATTTTCGCGGCACGCAAGTGCTGTCGCGGCCGGAGGCCGGCATCCATGCCTCGGCGCGCGACCTGCCGGATCTTGCCGACATCAAGGGCCAGGAGACCGCCAAGCGGGCACTCGAAGTGGCGGCGGCCGGCGGCCATAACATGCTGATGATCGGTCCGCCAGGATCGGGAAAATCGATGCTGGCGCAGCGGCTGCCGTCGATCCTGCCGCCGCTGGCGCCGAGGGAATTGCTCGAAGTCTCGATGATCGCCTCGGTGGCCGGCGAGCTTGGTGAAGGCAAGCTGACCGACCGGCGGCCGTTCCGCGCGCCGCACCATTCGGCCTCGATGGCGGCGCTGGTCGGCGGCGGCCTGCGCGTGCGGCCGGGCGAGGCCTCGCTGGCCCACCACGGCGTGCTGTTCCTCGACGAGTTTCCCGAATTCTCGCCGCAGGCGCTCGACGCGCTGCGCCAGCCGCTGGAGACCGGCGACTGCATGATCGACCGCGCCAATCATCGCGTCACCTATCCGGCGCGCATCCAGCTGGTCGCGGCGATGAACCCGTGCCGCTGCGGCATGGCCGGCGAGCCGGGCTATCGCTGCCTGCGCGGCGACCGCTGCCGCACCGACTACCAGGCGCGCATATCAGGCCCGCTGCTCGACCGCATCGATCTCCGGATCGAGGTGCCGGCGGTCTCGGCCAGCGATCTGATCCGGCCGGACCGGGCGGAGAAAAGTGCCGATGTGGCGCTGCGCGTGGCCCGCGCGCGGACAACCCAGCGCGAACGTTTCGAGCGGCTCGGCGCGACCTCCGTCACCACCAACGCGCACTGCTCCCCCTCTGTCATCGAGGAGATCGCGATGCCGGATGAATCAGGCCTGTCGCTGCTCAGGGATGCCAGTGAAAAGCTCGGCTTTTCGGCGCGGGCCTATCACCGGGTGCTGAAGGTGGCGCGGACATTGGCCGATCTCGAGGCCAGCGAGACTGTCGGCCGCATCCATCTGGCCGAGGCGATTTCGTACCGCATGAGTTCGGAGCGAATGGCGCAGGCGGCGTGACGTTCCCCTCCCCCTTGAGGGTCCCTTGAGGGAGAGTGACCGGCCCGGCCCGCCGCGGCAGCTACTTAACCGGGACCATGAGATGTGCGTAGGGAGTGCCCGCCCACATCACATATGGCCTGGACGTGTCAGGTTTGGGGTCAGCCGGATAGCCCTGCATCATATCCATTGCGTTGACGATCATCACGTGCGGTCCGGTCTCCACCCAATTGTTGCCTTCCTCGGGCTTCGTCGCATAAGGATCGGTGTTGCTGCCGTCGGTGCCGCCGGCCAGCATATACATGAAGCCGACCTTGCCCTTGGGCGGTTCCTTTTTTCCAATCCACGCCATCGCCCATTCCATCGCGTTGGCATCGCCACACATTGGATCCGGGCCAGGTGTGGCCGGGTTGTCCGGCATGCACCAGAAGCCGTTTGTGCCCTCGCGCAGTGTGCGCATTGCTCCCTTCTCAGCCATAGCGTGGATCGCAGCGCCGCTTGATACAGCGGGGGGTGCGGCGGATTCAGCGCTCTTGATCATCGCAGCGTCATCGGCGGCTGCGCCTTGCATCGCAACCAAACTGCCCGCCGCCACAAGGGCAGCGACCGTCAGAAGCCGTGTCATGGCCGTTCTCCGGTTTTGAGTTCTTGTGCATGATGTCGGACGCACGGCCTCCCAGAGCCGTTTGTCGGTGGTTAAATCGTAGCAGATCGCGTGCACCGGGACAACGATGTTTTAGCAATTGCTAATATCTGTCGGGTTATACTAGAACTCTGTGCGCGCTAGCGAGGGTCTTTCCTTCGCCTTCAGCTCCAACCGTCGCGCATGAAGCACCGGCTCGGTGTAGCCGTTGGGCTGGACCCGGCCCTTGAAGACGAGATCGCAGGCGGCGAGGAAGGCAATCGACTTGTCGAAGTCAGGGGCCATCGGCCGGTAGAGCGGATCGCCTGCGTTCTGGCGGTCGACGACGCCGGCCATGCGCTTCATCGTCTCCATCACCTGGTCTGAGGTGCACACGCCGTGATGCAGCCAGTTGGCGATGTGTTGCGAGGAGATGCGCAGCGTGGCGCGGTCCTCCATCAGGCCTACGTCATTGATGTCAGGCACTTTCGAGCAGCCGACGCCCTGGTCGATCCAACGGACGACATAGCCCAGAATGCCTTGCGCGTTGTTGTCGAGCTCGTTCTGGACCTCCGCCGGCGACCAGTTCGGCCGCACCGCTACCGGCACCGACAAGATGTCGTCGAGCTTTGCCTTGGGGCGGCTCTTCAGCGCCGCCTGCATAGCGCCGACGTCGACCTTGTGGTAATGGGTGGCGTGCAGCGTCGCCGCTGTCGGCGACGGCACCCAGGCGGTGTTGGCGCCGGCCCTGGGATGGGCGATCTTTTCCGCCAGCATCGCCGCCATCAGATCGGGCATCGCCCACATGCCCTTGCCGATCTGGGCGCGGCCGGCCAGCCCGCATTCCAGCCCGGCGTCGACGTTCCAGCCTTCGTAGGCGGCAATCCAGACGGCCTGCTTCATGTCGCCCTTGCGGATCATCGGGCCGGCTTCCATCGAGGTGTGGATCTCGTCGCCGGTGCGGTCGAGAAAACCGGTGTTGATGAAGACGACGCGATCTTTGGCGGCGCGGATCGCCTCCTTGAGGTTGACGGTGGTGCGCCGCTCCTCGTCCATAATGCCCATCTTGATGGTGTTTTTCGCCATGCCGAGCACCGCCTCGACACGGTCGAATATCTCGACGGCGAAGGCAACTTCTTCCGGGCCGTGCATCTTGGGCTTTACGACATACATCGAGCCCGCGCGCGAGTTTAGCCGGCGGCCGTTCGGGCCGACATCGTGTAGCGCGATCAGCGCCGTCATCGTCGCATCCATGATGCCTTCCGGCACTTCGTTGCCGTCGCGGTCCGTAATCGCCGGATTGGTCATGAGGTGGCCGACGTTGCGGATCAGCATCAGCGAGCGGCCGGGCAGGGACAGCGCGCCCCCATCAGGCGCGGTGTACGACCGGTCGGGATTGAGTTTACGCGTAAACGTGCTGCCAGCCTTGGTGATCTCCTCGGCAAGGTCGCCCTTCATCAGGCCGAGCCAGTTGCGGTAGACCAAAACCTTGTCCTGCGCATCGACCGCCGCGACCGAATCCTCGCAGTCCTGAATGGTGGTCAGCGCCGATTCCAGCACGATGTCGGCAATGCCTGCCGGATCGGTCTTGCCGATCTGGTTGCTGCGGTCGATCACAATCTCGATATGCAGGCCATTGCGGGTGAGCAGGACGGCTTCGGGATTATCGGCGTCGCCGCGATAGCCGGCAAACTGTTTGGGATCGGCGAGCGTGGTGGCGCCGGCGCCCTCGCCCAGCCACAGCATGCCGTTGGCCACGGAAAGCCCGTTCACCCCTGCCCATTTGCCGGTCGTCAGCGGGACCGAATCGTCGAGAAAACCCTTCGCCCAGGCAATGACCCTGGCGCCGCGCTCGGGATTGAACCTGGCGCCCCTCTCGGCGCCGTCGGTCTCTGGAATGGCGTCGGTGCCGTAGAGCGCATCATAGAGCGAGCCCCAGCGCGCATTGGCGGCATTCAGCGCGTAACGCGCGTTCATCACCGGCACCACCAATTGCGGCCCGGCAACCATCGAGATCTCAGGGTCGACATTGTCCGTCGCTACGGAGAAGGCCGGCCCTTCCGGCACGAGATAGCCGATTTCCCTCAGGAAATCCTTGTAGGCTTCCATGTCGCTGGGCGCGCCATTGTCGTGATACCAGCGGTCGATCTGGCCTTGCAGCGCGTCGCGCTTTGCGAGCAGAGCCCGGTTCTTCGGCGCCAAATCATCCACGATGGCCGAGAAGCCGGTCCACAAGGCGTCGGCTGCAATGCCGGTGCCCCGCAGCGCCTCGTTCACGACGAAATCATAAAGTTCGCGGGCAATCCGCAATCCGGCGATTTCGACGCGATCGGTCATCGGGGCTTTCTCCAGGCGAAAGGCTTTGGCCGGGCCTTTGACATGTCAGGGTGGCAGGGTCAATTCAGCTTAGGGTGAAGGTAGGGCAAATCGCTTCCATTTCGAATGCCGCCTCACCCTCTGCGTTGACGCAGGCTGGTGCGGCTCCCCCTTCTCCCACAAGGCGCCCTACACCGCGATCCTTGGCCTGCCCGACGCCACCGCCACCACATGCGCCTCGATGAACATGCGCTGGCCCTCGACGGTCGAAACGCGGAATTCGCTGGCGATCTCGATTTCGGCGCTGTCGGTGCCGGCGTCCCTGGCCCGCCCGGCGGCAATGGCGCGGACATCGGTTTCCGCTGCCGCGATCGCCGCCGCCTCGTCATTGAAGTCGCGCACGCTTTCGCCCGAGGCGACGCGAAACAGCCCTTCCTGGGGCTGGCTGACGCGCGCCTCCGCCGAAACCCTGACCTGGCCGACGACGGCGCCGAGCGCATTGGCGACATCGGTATCTTCGGGCACCACGCAGTCATGGCCGACCAGCGGCGGCAGCCCGGCATAATGCAGCGGCGCCGAGGCGCCGAGGCCGATGACCGGGCGGTCGAGCGCGACGCTGAGCCGTGCGATGCCGGGATGGGAATCGACGGCGCGCTGGACCAGCGCGTGCGCCACGGTCGCCGCGCCATCCAGCCCGTCCTCGGCAAAGGCGGTTTCGAGGATGACTTCCGCCGACAGCCGGGTCAGCGTGGTCAGTACCCGTTCCGAGATCGCCTCCGGCGTGGCGGCGATCGCCTGTCCGCGGCCGTCGCGCTTGCGGGTGAACAGCTCGGCACCGAGCCGAGCCGTGGCGGCATCCCAGTTGGCCTGCTTGCCCAGCACATGGGCGGCGTCCGACGGCGTAAAGCCGGCGACATGCACCAGCCCGCGCGACACCAACCGGTTCAAGGTGGCGTTCTGGGCATTTGATGTCAAAAGCCGGTCGACGGCGAGCGGCGTCGCGCCGATCAGTTCATAAAGCTTGGCCTCGGCGCCGGTCAGGCCGGCAGCCAGCCGCTGCGGCACGCCAGTCCTGACCGCCAGCCGGCCATCCATGCGGCTGGGGTTGGCCGCGCGGATTTGGCGTTCCAGTTCGACGGTCACCGCTTCGCCATGCATCATGCCGGCCAGCGCCAGCGGCACCAGGCGGCGCGGCCCGAGCAGGATTCTTGGGTTGAGCGCGCCATCCTCCAGCGCCACTTCGGAATCGCCGCCGAGCCCAAAGGTGCGCATGGCCACCGCCTCGACCATGGTGCGGAAGCCGCCGACGGTGGCGCCTTCCGGGTCAAGCCTGGGACGGCCCCGGTCGAGCACGGCAACGTCTGTGGTGGTGCCGCCGATGTCGGAGACGACTGCATTGTCGAGGCCGGTCATGTGGCGAGCGCCGACAAGGCTGGCGGCCGGGCCTGAAAGAATCGTCTCGATCGGCCGCTGGCGGGCGAAGGCGGCCGAAACCAGGGCGCCGTCGCCGCGCACCACCATCAGCGGGGCGGCGATGCCGCGCGCGGCAAGAAAGCCCTCGGTCGCCGCCACCAGTCGGTCGATCATCGAGATCAGCCTGGCGTTGAGCAGCGTCGTCAGCGCCCGGCGCGGGCCGCCGAGCTTGGCCGAAAGCTCGTGGCTGGCGGTGACCGGCAGGCCTGTTATGCCGCGGATCAGGTTCCGCGCGCTTAGCTCATGCGCCGGGTTGCGAGTGGCGAAATAGGCGCAGACGGCAAAGCCGGACACCGAGGCGCCGAGTTCCGGCAGCCCTGCCTCCAGCCCGGACAGATCGAGTTTTGCCGCATTGCCGTGGACATCGTGGCCGCCGGGGCAGAACACGACAGGGTCGGTGCCGAGTGCGGCCTTCAGCCCGTCGCGGGCAAGGTCGCCCTCGGAAAAGCCGATCATCACCAGCGCGACGCGGCCGCCCTGGCCCTCGACCAGCGCGTTGGTGGCAAGCGTCGTCGACATCGACACCAGTTTTATTGCTGCCGGATCGGTGGCGGCTTTTTGCAGCACCGCATCGACCGCGCCCGAAATGCCGACCGCCAGATCGTGGCGGGTGGTCAGCGCCTTGGCCTTGGCCAGAACCTTTCCGTTAGCGCCACCGGCTTCAGACCACAGCACGGCATCGGTATAGGTGCCGCCGGTGTCGATGCCGAGGAACAGGGGGGAGGATTTGGCGGTCATTGGCGGGTCCGGGATTTTGCGTTCCCGCCCCTTAGCCGATACCGGGCGGCCGATAAAGCTGTGAGCGCTGGGCCACGATGGATACGCTGCAGGCTCGCCCAACGCTGGAGGGACAGCACCCCCCTCTGTCCTGCCGGACATCTCCCCCGCAAGGGGGGAGATCGGATGTCGCCGACGCCTTTGCGAATTTCAACGCTGCAAACAGGGTGCCGCCGGCGAAGCTGCCAATCTCCCCCCGTGCGGGGGAGATGTCCGGCAGGACAGAGGGGGGTGCGAAGGATCGCGACCTTTGCCAGCTACCCCACAAATCCCTCCCGCTTGTGGCTGCCGTCGCAAAACGGCTTGTTGGCCGAGTGGCCGCAGCGGCAGAGGAAGGTGCGTTGGGTGCGGTCGACCGTGTGGCCGGTGCCGGTGACAATCTCGACATTGCCTTCGAGCTTGAGCGGGCCGTTGGTGGTCGGCGTCACCGTCAGCGGGCCATTGCGCGCGTCCAGCGCCGGCGTGTCCTTCAGCGCCGGCTCGCCGCTGGCGGTAAAGCCTGATTTGGTGTGGCTGCCGTCGCAGAACGGCTTGTTCTCCGAAGCGCCGCAGCGGCAGAGCGTAGCGCGATAGAAATTCTCGTCGCCAAGCATGATCTCGGCATGCAGCGCCAGCGGGCCGTTTTCCCGGATGCGCACGGTGTTGACCACCGGCGGCTGTTCCTGCGGCCCGCCATCCTTCCTGACATAGGTGATGGCGCCCGACGGGCAGCTCTCGGCGATCGCCACGATCTTCTCGACGCTGGCCGCCTCGGGATGGATCCACTGGCCGGGCGCGTTGGGCACGAAGACACGCGGATCGCCCAGCACGCAATTGCGCGAATGGATGCAGTGGCGGCCAGAAAAGCCGATTTCGATCTTCTCGCCTTCGACCGTGCCTGCCATGGGTGGGGTCTCCTGGGTTGCAGACAGGCTAGGGCGGGCGCGCGAAGGGCGTCAAGTAGCGATCTCCCCCCTCGTGGGGGAGATGTCTGGCGAGGGGCGTGAAGGATCGCCTACTTTGCGCGACCTGAGACGCATCGGTGAGCCCGGCGCAATCACAACATGCTCCCCCGTTGCCTCATCGGCCGAGGCTGAAGGAGGAAGGTTGGAGAGGGCGACCTATGGGCCGCCCCCTCTCTTCGTTTAAGCCGCCGCCACCATCGGGAAGTCAGCAGGGAGTTCGATCGCAGGCGAAATATCTGGGAACAAGCGCCCCTTCATGACGTCCGCGATCCGGCCCTGATTGATCTGGTAGTACGACGCGATGAGCGCGTAGTTGATGCCCAGATCGCGGGCCAGCTTGATAACCGGAGCCATGTCCGGGGTGACCTTCCGGTCGTGCATTGCCTTTTCCTTTCGAAAAGGATGCGACCGAATAAACAGTTGACGCTGATTCACGTTTGAATCATTGTCAGTGCGTTGCTTTGCGCCGTTTATTCGGTCGCATGTTCTGATCCGGAACGATTTCCGAACCAGTGTGGAACCGGAGCATTCGCGCCCCGGCTCCTACCGCCCAGCGGCGGCTGCTGAAACTGACCAGGTCGGCAAACCTCGTCAGATCAGGAAGCGGTCGTGTCATACTAATAACCTGCTGGATGCACTGCGCGGAGCGAACCTCCACACGGTGCATCCTGTCGGCTATCGATAGTTGCGGGCCTCGTTCAGAGTGCGATTCCCCATTGCCGTGAGGCGGTAATGGCCGCGTCCCGTGATTGGATTTTTGTAGTAGATAGCAAGACCTCTGCGCTCCAGGGTGCGGTGGCTCACTAAATTGCGGATGACTTGGCTTAGTCGGTCGTCCTTGCGGCCTTGGAGGGGCTCGCGATCTTCCGCTGTCGGTTCAATCTGCTCGCGCAGTTTTTTGGCCAGTTCGGCGGTGGTCATTCCCGTCTCCGGATGCTCGGAATCCGCGAGTATTTTCAGCACGGACATTACCAGATCGTTTTCAAGCGTACGCATTCCAGCCCAATATCTTGTTCGAATCCATCTCGAATCCATACATAGCAGTTCGAATCCATGGAATCAACCGAATCTTAACTATATTTGATTACCATTTGGCGAGCGTGGAATTTGGGAGTATTCAACCTAGGATTGTCGCGCTGCTCTAGGGAGGATTCTGCGGAGGTTGCTCGCTATAGCTTGCTTAGCTCCGGTGGTACTTCTGCACCGTCTTGGTCAAGCTGGATTGGAGCCGTGGCAGGGTTTCACGCGGACGGTCGCCGGCCGCTAACAGTAGGTCTTATGGGCCTGCTAGGACGCGGCCGCTGAAATAGCGGACAAGGCGCTGGCGCGCCGTGACTAAAAAGAGTTTTTAGAGTGCTTGCGGCCAATTTCCGCGGTGCAGTTCCAGCCATGCGATGGTCGGGATCCCCGGGGATGCGTCCGGCCAAGGGCCGGACCGCTCAATCCCCCATCTTCAGCGCCTGGATAAACGCCTCCTGAGGGATATCCACTTTGCCGAACTGGCGCATCCGCTTCTTACCCTCTTTCTGCTTGTCGAGCAGCTTGCGTTTGCGTGAGACGTCGCCGCCGTAGCATTTGGCGGTGACGTCCTTGCGCAGCGCCGAGATGGTTTCGCGGGCGATGACCTTGCCGCCTATTGCCGCCTGGATCGGGATCTTGAACAGATGGTTCGGGATCAGCTCCTTCAGCTTCTCGCACATCAAGCGGCCGCGCTTTTCCGCCGCCGTGCGGTGGACCAGCATCGACAGCGCGTCGACCGGCTCCTCATTGACCAGGATCGACATCTTGACCAGGTCGCCTTCCTTGTAATCGGTAAGGTGATAGTCGAAGGAGGCGTAGCCCTTGGAGATCGACTTCAGCCGGTCGTAAAAGTCGAAGACGACCTCGTTGAGCGGCAGGTCATAGGTCAGCATGGCGCGCTTGCCGACATAGGACAAGTCGGCCTGGATGCCGCGCCGGTCCTGGCAGAGTTTTAGGATGCCGCCGAGATACTCGTCAGGGGTGAGGATGGTGGCGCGGATCCACGGCTCCTCGATGGCCGATATCTTGACCACGTCGGGCATGTCGGCGGGGTTGTGCAATTCCTTGGTCGTGCCGTCGTTCAACAGCAGCCGGTAGACGACCGACGGCGCCGTGGCGATGAGGTCGAGGTTGAACTCGCGCTCCAGCCGCTCCTGGATGATTTCCAGATGCAGCAGGCCAAGGAACCCGCAGCGATAGCCGAAACCGAGCGCGGCGCTGGTTTCCATTTCAAAGGAGAAAGAAGCGTCGTTGAGGCGCAGCTTGCCGACTGCGGCGCGCAGATCCTCGAAATCGGCGGCGTCGACCGGGAACAGGCCGCAGAACACCACCGGCTGCGCCGGCTTGAAGCCGGGCAGGGCCTGTGCCGTCTGGCGCTTGTCCTCGGTGATGGTGTCGCCGACGCGGGTGTCGGCGACTTCCTTGATCGAGCCGGTGAAGAAGCCGAACTCGCCGGGGCCGAGTTCGTCTACATTGATGCGGGCCGGCGTGAAGACGCCGGTGCGCTCGACCAGGTACTTGGCGCCGGTGCCCATCATGCGAATGGTCTGGCCCTTCTTCAGCACGCCGTCGATGATGCGGACCAGCACGATGACGCCGAGATAGGCGTCGTACCAGCTGTCGACCAGCATCGCCTTCAGCGGGGCAGCAATGTCGCCCTCGCGCGGCGGCGGCAAATCGTTGACGATCGCCTCCAGCACATCGGGAATCCCGAGGCCGGTCTTGGCCGAGATCAGCACGGCGTTGGAGGCATCGATGCCGATCACCTCCTCGACCTGCTCGCGGATGCGCTCGGGCTCGGCGGCCGGCAGGTCGACCTTGTTCAGCACCACGACGATCTCGTGGTTGTTGTCGATGGCCTGATAGACATTGGCCAATGTCTGCGCCTCGACGCCTTGCGAGGCATCGACGACCAGCAGCGAGCCCTCGCAGGCGGCCAGCGACCGCGACACTTCATAGGCGAAGTCGACATGGCCGGGCGTGTCGATCAGATTCAGGATATAATCCTCGCCATTGCTGGCGTGGTATTTCAGCCGCACCGTCTGCGCCTTGATGGTAATGCCGCGCTCGCGCTCGATATCCATCGAGTCCAGCACCTGCTCCTTCATGTCGCGCAGCTCCAGCCCGCCGGTCAGCTGGATCAGCCGGTCGGCAAGCGTGGATTTGCCATGGTCGATATGCGCGACGATGGAGAAATTGCGGATGTTCTTGATCGGCGTGGTCATGTCGGGCGCTTTAGCAGGGGCAGCTTGCCCGGGCAAGCGGCCGGGCGCCGCATGAGCCGCCGGCGATCGCACGTCGTTAAACTTTGCTCCATCAGATTAGGGCATAATTCGCGGCCTGCGTGATAGGCCACGACCTGTTACCGTTTGGGGAACACGAAATGCCACTGTCCGGAAACCATTTTCTCAGTTCCGAGAGCGGCTCCTTAGCGCCGGTACTCGCCATTATGCTTATCCCGATGTGTGCCGCTCTGGGCCTCTCGGTCGACTATAACGCGGCCATTGCGACCAAGGGCTCGATGCAGAATGCGCTCGATGCCGCGACCCTGTCGATCACGACGCTGCCGACAAGCACGTCATTGGCGGACCGTCAGGTGAAACTGCAGGAGTCGTTTGCGGCCAATAGCGGGCAAGGCACCGCCAAGCTCGACGGCTTCGTCGTCGCCGCCGACGGCACCTCCAGCATCAATGCCTCGGCCAGCTTTGCCATGCCGACGAACTTCATGCAGATCGCCCGCGTCGATACCGTGCAGATCGGCGTCGCGTCGGCGGTGCGCAAGAGGCCGGCGCTGGTGCAGACCACGTTCAAGGTCGACAAAGTGTCGGGCCATTGGAACAAGACGATGACGCTCTACGGCACGAAATTCAGCGAGACGGCGGTCAATCCGTTGATGAAGATCACCTATGTCTACAACAACTTTGGTGATCCGAAAGGCTACGGCACGTCGACAGTGTATACGGTGAATGGATCGACGACCACGAAGGTCCAGGAACAAAAATGCACGACCAGGACGGTGCTCAACTTCCTTAACCTGGTAGTCGGCGCGATTACACAGACGAGCGGTTACACGAAATATGTGACCACCTGTACCAACACCATGTATCCCGCAAACGGCGCCGGCGCCGTAATCGACGTCAGCCTGATGGACAGCCTTTATCTGCAGATGGACGTGCCGTCGGCGCAAATAACCAAGCTCAAGTCGAATGACCCGAACACATCGAACCGGTTGTACCTCAACGGCGTTGAGGTCGCGAACGGCGAAAAGGTGGACATCTTTACCGCGGTGCCGTGCGGCCAATCCAGCCAGCAGGCCTGGGAGGACGGCGGAAATCCCGTGCCAGCTCCAGTGTCCAACGCCGACTTCTTCTACACCGTGACCGGCAAGTGCGACTTCAATCAACGGGCTTCGCAAACAGTGCTTACGCAATAGCGCTGGACGGGGAACGGCGCTAACGCTCGACCTTAATCGAAGCAATGCATTCATAACGCCGCCTGCCACCGGGCGGCGTTTTTATTTGTGGGCCAATTCGAGGACGGGCGGAGGTGGGCGATCACGAAGCGGTGATGGCTGTAACGAAGGCCCAGGCGGCGGCGAAGAGCTGATGTGATCGCCATTCCGGCGCGCCACCAACTCTGGGAGACCATCATGACCGCCTTCACCCGCCTGACCTTGCCGGCACTTGCCTTCGCGCTTTGCTCGACCGCTCTTGTTGCCGGCGGCATTGCCTGCGCCGAAGATGCGATGAAGCCGGCCAATGCGATGGCGACCAATGCCATGAAGCCGGCGACCGACGCGATGAAGCCCGCGGATCCGATGGCGGCCGAAAAGCTGAAGGACTGCATGGACAAGGCTGCCATGGAAACCGACGCGATGAAGAAGGACGAGGCGACCAAGACCTGCGACGCAATGGGCACGGCCAAGTAGGCCACGTCCGGAACGCTGTCGGGCCGCCGATGCACACGCCCGCACGGCAATGTGAAACCGCGACGAACCTATCTGTCGTATAGTCGAAAACCTCATGCAGGAGAGATCAGAGATGGCCGGCATTGAAAGAACCGCCGCGAAACGATTGACCAACGTCGCCTGGGGCGCGCTTGCGGCGCTGATGCTCGCGGCGGCTGGCGCCGCCTTGTGGCAGACGCCGGCGATCGCGGCCGAGGCGGCGGTGGTGATCCCGCCACCGGCGATGGACGAAAAACCCGCCGCCGGCACCGCCAGGGCGATCTTCGCCGGCGGCTGCTTCTGGGGCGTGCAAGGCGTGTTCCAGCACGTCAAGGGCGTGACCAGCGCCGTCTCCGGCTATGCGGGCGGCGACAAGGACACCGCCGTCTACGAGACGGTCGGCACCGGCCGGACCGGGCATGCCGAGGCCGTCGAGATCATCTACGAGCCGTCCAAAGTCAGTTACGGCCAGCTGCTGCAGGTGTATTTCTCGGTCGCGCACAACCCGACGCAGCTGAACTACCAGGGTCCGGACCGCGGCCCGCAATACCGTTCGACGATCTTTGCCGAAAGCGACGCGCAGAAGAAGATCGCCGAGAGCTATATCGCCCAGCTCGGCAAGGCCAAGGTGTTTCCGGAGCCGATCGTGACCACGCTGGAGACGGGGAAAAAATTCTATCCGGCCGAGGACTACCACCAGGACTTTTTGACGCTGAACCCGACCTATCCCTACATCGTCTACAACGACCTGCCAAAGGTCGAGAATTTGAAGACGCTATTCCCAGACCTTTACAGCGACAAGCCGGTGCTGGTGCTGGCCGGCAACAAGAGCTGATCTTTTGCCAGTGTGTACCTGGTGCGTCCTAATGGACGCATGTCGGCGTCAGGTGTGGTGAGGTACAGGTCAGGCCGCGCCGAAAATGGTGGATTCCGAGAACCGGAACGGAGCGCACTTTCGGGTACGCGAGTACCGCCGGGTGCAGGCCGGCTGAATATCAACAAAACTTATTGCACGCCCAGAAACTGCCGGAGCTCCGGCGTCCTGGGATTGGAAAAAACGTCCTCGGGGGCGCCGATCTCGTGGACACGACCCTGATGCATGAAAACGACGCGCGAGCAGACGTCGCGGGCAAAGCGCATCTCGTGGGTGACCATCACCAGCGTCATGCCTTCCGCCGCCAATTCCTTGACGACGGCCAGCACTTCGGCGACGAGCTCGGGATCGAGCGCCGAGGTGATCTCGTCGCATAGCAGCGCGATGGGCTGCATGGCGAGCGCCCGGGCGATCGCCACGCGCTGCTGCTGGCCGCCGGACAATTCGTCCGGCAACGCATCGAACTTGTGGGCGAGACCGACGCGGTCGAGCATTTTTCGCGCGACCGCCTCGGCGTCCTTCTTCGGCGTCTTCTTCACCACCATCTGCGACAGCATGACATTGCCGCCGGCGGTGAGATGCGGAAACAGGTTGAATTGCTGAAAAATCATGCCGACTTTCAGGCGCAGCGCCTTGAGATGCACCTCGTCGGGCAGGAACTGGGCGCCGGCGACGACGATCGAGCCTTCATCGATGGTCTCGAGCCCGTTGATGCAGCGCAGCAGCGTCGACTTGCCCGAACCGCTCTTGCCGATGATGGCGACGACCTCGCCCGGCGCGACGTCGATGGAAATCCCCTTCAGCACCTCGTTGTCGCCGAAGCGCTTCTTCACCTCAGTGATTGCGATGAGCGACATTGAGCTTCCTTTCCAGGAGCTGGCTGGATTTCGACAGCGGCCAGCACAAAGCAAAGTAGATGAGCGCGACCAGGCCATAGACGGTGAACGGCTGGAACGTCGCGTTGGTGACGATCGAACCGGCCTTCGACAGTTCGACGAAGCCGATGATCGAGGTGAGCGCGGTGCCCTTCACCACCTGCACCGAGAAGCCGACGGTCGGCGGCACCGCCACTTTCAGTGCCTGCGGCAGGATGACGTAGCGCATCTGCTGGAGATAACCCATGCCGAGGCTGGCTGACGCCTCCCATTGGCCCTTGGCAATGCTCTCGACGCAGCCACGCCAGATTTCGGCGAGGAAGGCTGCGGTCCACAGGATGAGCGCGACACAGGCGGCAAGCCAGGCGGGAACGTCGATGCCAAACAGGCCAAGCCCGAAGAAAGCCAGAAAGAGCTGCATCAGCAGCGGCGTGCCCTGAAACAGCTGGATGTAGCCGCGTGACAGAAACTGCATCCCACGCCGGCCGCCGATGCGCAAGAAAAGCAGGGCCGCGCCGACGATGCCGCCACCGATGAAGGAGACCAGCGAGAGGACAACGGTCCAGCGGGCGGCCAGAAGCAGGTTACGCAGGATGTCCCAGAAGCTGAACTCGGTCATGGCGCCTGTCTCATCGCGACGCCTTCCTCGGGAACAGCATCCCGCCCAGGCCGGCCAGCAGCTGGCGCAGCAGGATGGCGAGCGCCAGGTAGATCAAAGTGGAGACGATGTAGGTTTCGAAGGCCCTGAAATTGCGCGACTGGATAAAGTTGGCGGCGAAGGTCAGGTCCTCAGCGGCAATCTGCGAAACGACGGCCGAACCCAGCATGACGATGACGATCTGCGACGACAGCGCAGGCCAGATGCGCTGCAGCGCCGGGACCAGAACCACGTGCCAGAAGGCCTGGAACGGGGTCATGGCGAGGCTGGCGCCGGCCTCGAACTGGCCGCGCGGCGTGGCCTGGATGCCGGCGCGGATGATCTCGCAGCTGTAAGCGCCGAGATTGACGATCATGGCGAGGTTGGCGGCGGTCAGCTCCGACATCCTGATGCCAAGCGACGGCAGGCCGAAGAAAATGAAGAACAGCTGGATGAGGAAGGGCGTGTTGCGGATCAGCTCGACATAGGTCGCAACGACGGGTTTTAGCCATTTCGGCCCCAGCGCCCGCACCCAGGCGCAGGCAATGCCCAATGCCACGCCGAACACCGCGCCGATCAGGATAAGCTGCGCGGTGATCCGGATGCCCTTGAGCAGCACCGGCAGAGATCCGATCAGCCAGCTGAAATCGAACTGATAGGTCATGACTTGCTATCCGACCTCAGCCACACGCGGCGGGCGGCGATCACAGCTCAGCCGGCAGGTCCACCTTCAGCCATTTTTGCGAAATGGCGTTGAGGGCGCCATCGGACCTGGCGGCGGCGATGATCCCGTTGATCTTGGCCATCAACGCCGGCTGCTCCTTGTTCATGCCGATGTAGCAAGGCGAGTTCTTGATCAGGAACTTGAGTTCCGGCCGCTTGGGCGGGTTCTTTTCGAGGATGGCGGCGGCGACGACATTCCCGGTCGCGATCACCTCGACCTGGCCGGACAGGAAAGCGGAAATAGTGCCGTTATTGTCCTCGTAGCGCTTGATCTCGACGCTCGCGGGCACAACCTTGGTCAGTTCGAGATCTTCGATCGCGCCGCGGGTGACGCCAACGGTCTTGCCGGCGAGGTCTTCCGCTTTTGCGACGGCGACGTCTGCCGGAGCGAACACGCCGTTGTAGAACGGAGCATAGGCTTCGGAAAAGTCGATGACCTTCTCGCGATCGGGATTCTTGCCGAGGCTGGAAATGACCAGGTCGACTTTGTTGGTCTGGAGATAGGGAATGCGGTTGGCGCTGGTGACCGGGACGATCTCGACCGTGGCGCCGAGCTTTTCGCCAATCAGATTGGCGATGTCGACGTCGTAGCCTTGCGGCGTCATGTCGGCGCCGACACTGCCGAAGGGCGGGAAATCCTGTGGAACGGCGATGCGGACGGTGCCGCGCGCCGCGATGTCGCTCAAGGCGTCGGCCCGCGCCTGCGGAAACGAAGCCATGGCCATTCCAACGGCGGCGGAGAAGGCCAGCATGCAGACATTGCGACGGTTCATTATCTTTCCCTTTGACTGGACAAAACCAATTGGTCGCCAGGGCAAAGCAACAGACATGCCAAACCATCGAAATCGCTGCGAATCGGACTTTCCCGGCGGAATTGGCAAGGTGGGATTGGCAAGGCAGTCTTCACGAGCCGCTGCCGCCCGAGCAATCGACTGCCTAAATATTGTGCAGTTCGGCGGTTTGCCAGTCAGTCGTAGGTCAGATCCGTCGCCTTGCCGCCGAAGACGCGGTAGGCATAAAACGAATAGAAAATGATGATCGGCAGCACCACCACCGTGCCGGCCAGGATGATGGCGAGGCTTTCCGGCGCGGACGCCGCCTGCCAGATGGTCAGCCTGTCGGGCACGACGAAGGGATAGAACGACCAGGCGAGGCCGGCAAAGCCCAGCGTGAAGATGGCGGCCAGCGTCAGGAACGGCGTCAGCGCATGGCGGTCGCCGGCCTTAGGCAGATGGAAGGTCTGCCGCCACAGCCATGCGAACAGCACCGCCGACAGGACCGGCAGCGGCGACAAATAGAGCATGGCCGGCCAGACGAACCATTTGTCGAAGATGCGCGGACTGGCGAGCGGCGTGGCCAGCGAGACGGCGACCATGCCGAGCGCGGTCAGCACCAGCGCCCGGCGCAGCCATAGCACCGCCTTCTTCTGCAATTCGCCTTCCGTCTTGTAGATGACCCAGGCTGCGCCCATCGCCGCGTAGGCGGCGGCAAGGCAGAGCGCCACCAGCGCGCCGAAGGCCATTCCGCCGAGGCCGACATCAAGGCCCAGCACATAGATCCCCAGCATGTAGCCCTGCGCCAGCGATGCGATGACCGAGCCCAGAAAGAAGATGCGGTTCCAGCGATGCTTGTGACCGGCCGGCACCTTGGCCCGGAAATCGAAGGCAACGCCGCGCAGGATCAGGCCGACAAGGAGCAGGAAGACCGGAATGTAGAGCGCGGTGAGGATGGTGCCGTGCGCCAGCGGGAAGGCGACCAGCAGCAGGCCGACGGCCAGCACCAGCCAGGTCTCGTTGGCGTCCCAGAACGGGCCTATTGCGGCGATCATCGTGTCCTGCTCGGCGTCTCCGGCGGCTGCGAACAGGATGCCGATACCGAGGTCAAAGCCGTCGAGGATGACGTAGATCAGGATGGCAAGGCCCATCAGGCCGGCGAAGATGAGGGGGAGCAATGTCGGCCAGTCGAGGGTCATCGCCGTTCTCCTATTTCGCCACCGGCTGCGACAGCGGCGCGTCGAGAACGCCCGGCAGCGGCGAGGCATCGCCGTCCTTCGCCGCCTTCAGCGCCAGATAGACCAGCACGCCGAGATAGGCGATCAGAAGCAGCGCATAGAGGATGAGATAGACCGCGAGCGACAGCGCGACCTGGCTGCCGGCGACCGGGCCGACGGCATCGACAGTTTTCAGCACGCCGGTGACCAGCCACGGTTGGCGGCCGATCTCGGTGGTGTACCAGCCAGCCAGCGTCGCTAGCCAGCCGGACAGCGCCATCGGCACCATCACCAGCGCCAGCGGTCTCGGCAGGCTGTGCCGGCGCTTGAGGAAAAAGGCGGCCGACCAGGAGACGACGAGCATCAGGACGCCGGTGCCGACCATGGTGCGAAAAGCCCAGAACACCGGGAACACCGGCGGGTGGTTGCCGGCATAGTCGTTCAGCCCCGGCACGACGCCGCTGGCGCTGTGCCTGAGGATGAGGCTGGCGCCATCGGGGATGGTGAGCTCGAATTTGTTCTCCCTTGCCGCCTCGTCGGGAAGCGCGAAAAGGACCAGCGGCACATTGGGGCCGGTGTTCCAGTTGGCCTCCATGGCGGCGATCTTCTGCGGCTGATGCTCGAGCGTGTTGAGGCCATGCTGGTCGCCGGCGAAGATCTGGATGGGGATCAGGATCGCCGCGGTGAAAACACCGGTGCGCAAGGCCTTCCACATCGATTCCGAACGGTCGCTATAGAGATAGCGCAGCGCCGACAGGCCGGCGATCAGGAACGAAACCGTCAGGCCGGAGGCAAGCAGCATGTGGACGAGCCGGTAGGGCATGGACGGGTTGAAGACGATCGCCCACCAGTCGGTAGCGTGGGCTACGCCGTCGCGCATCTCGAAGCCGACCGGCGTCTGCATCCATGAATTGAGCGCGATGATCCAGAAGGCGGACAGGGTGGTGCCGCCGGCCACCAGCACGGTTGCCAGCGTGTGGATGCGGTTGGAGACGCGGCGGAAGCCGAACAGCATGATGCCGAGGAACGCCGCCTCGAGGAAAAAGGCGGTGAGTATCTCATAGGCGAGCAGCGGGCCGGCGATGTTGCCGACGGTCTCCATGTAACCCGGCCAGTTGGTGCCGAACTGGAAGCTCATGGTGACGCCCGAAACCACGCCCATGGCGAAGGACAGCGCGAACACCTTCACCCAGGTGAAATAGGCGCGCATCCAGGCGGTATCACCGGTGACGTTGTAGCGAAGCTTGAAGAACAGCAGCATCCACCCAAGCGCGATGGTGATAGCCGGAAACAGGATATGGAACGAGATGTTGGCGCCGAACTGGATGCGCGAAAGGATGAGCGGGTCCATGGCGGGCTCCGGCTGCTGCTATGTCAGGGAAGATAGGCCGGATGCGCCAGGCGGTCAAAGCGGCGTGGCGTCACGCGAGGCGGAACGCCGCAGGACTGCGGCAGCGGTGGATGCGCCGATGTCCAGAATGTCAGGAGTGCCATTGACTTCCGGCCGCGCGCACCGACATTCAGCGGACTAAAATCAACAGACCTCCTTTCAAGCAGCCGTTTTTCAGCCATGCCATCGATCATTGCCATTTCCGGGGTCACCAAGACCTACGCCACCGGTTTCAAAGCGCTGAAGGAGATCAACCTCGATATCGAGCGCGGCGAGATTTTTGCGCTGCTCGGGCCGAACGGCGCCGGCAAGACGACGCTGATCTCGATCGTCTGCGGTATCGTCAACCGCTCGTCGGGCACAGTCAGCGTGGACGGCCACGACATCAGCCGGGATTATCGCGCCGCACGCAGCCTCATCGGGCTGGTGCCGCAGGAACTGACCATCGACGCATTCGAGAGCGTGTGGGCGACGGTCAACTACAGCCGCGGCCTGTTCGGCAAGCCGGCCAACCACGCCTTCGTCGAGAAAGTGCTGCGCGACCTGTCATTGTGGGACAAGAAGGACGCCAAGGCGATCACCCTGTCCGGCGGCATGAAGCGGCGGCTGATGATCGCCAAGGCTCTGTCGCACGAACCGAGGGTGCTGTTCCTCGACGAGCCGACAGCCGGCGTCGACGTCGAGCTGCGTCAGGACATGTGGGCGATGGTGCGCCGGCTGCGCGAGGATGGCGTCACCATCATCCTGACCACCCACTATATCGAGGAGGCCGAGGCGATGGCCGACCGCGTCGGCGTCATCAATCGCGGTGAGATCGTGCTGGTTGAGGACAAGGTGCAACTGATGCGCACGCTCGGCCGCAAACGGCTGTTGCTGGAATTGCGCAGCCCGCTCGCCACCATACCCGAGAAATTGTCGCGCTACGCTTTGGAGCTTTCGCCGGACGGTGATCGACTGACTTACACCTATGACAACCAGAGCGAGCGGCCGGGCGTCGCCTCGCTGCTCCGCGACCTTGAGACGGCCGGCATCCAGTTCCGCGATATCGACACGCAAAACAGCTCGCTCGAGGAGATCTTCGTCAACCTGGTGAGGAAGGGCGCATGAACCTGCGAGCCGTCTGGGCGATCTACAAGATGGAAATGGCGCGCGCCTTTCGGACCGTGCTGCAGAGCATTGTCTCGCCGGTCATCTCGACATCGCTCTATTTCGTCGTCTTCGGCTCGGCCATCGGCTCGCGCATCACCGAGATCGACGGCATCAGCTACGGCGCCTTTATCGTGCCGGGGCTGATCATGCTGTCGCTGCTGACGCAGTCGATCTCCAACGCCTCCTTCGCCATCTATTTCCCGAAATTCGTCGGCTCGATCTACGAGCTGCTGTCGGCGCCGGTGTCCTATCTGGAGATCATCATCGCTTATGTCGGGGGTGCGGCGACCAAGTCGATCATACTCGGCCTGATCATCCTGGGGACCGCGTCGCTGTTCGTGCCGCTGACCATCGAGCATCCGTTCTGGATGCTCTCCTTCCTGTTGCTGACGTCGGTGACCTTCAGCCTGTTCGGGTTCATCATCGGCATCTGGGCGAAGAGCTTCGAGCAGCTGCAGCTGGTGCCGCTGCTGATCATCACGCCGCTTACCTTCCTTGGCGGCAGCTTTTATTCGATCGACATGCTGCCCGGCACCTGGCGCACGGTGACGCTGTTCAACCCTGTCCTTTATCTGGTCAGCGGCTTTCGCTGGAGTTTCTACGGCAAGTCCGACGTCTCGATCGGCATCAGCCTCGGCATGACCGTGGTTTTCCTGCTTATCTGCATCGCGATCGTCGGGTGGATTTTCAGGACCGGCTACCGGCTGCGGAACTGACCGAACGGCCTGCCCAGGCGACGCAGCGCCAGCATCCGAGCGATGTTCCCGACCCAAGACGACCAAATCTGGTGACGACGCTTGAAAGCGGCCGTGCGATGGCGGCGCTTGATTTCCATATAATGTTATATATCGTGTTATCAATTGGCTGGCAGGTTGATTATGGAAGACGTCGTAAGATCCCTTGGCTTCCTGTGCCTGGGCAGCAGGCTGAAGCGTATTGGCGAGCAATTGCAGGCGGATACGCAGCGCCTGCTCGACTGCCTCGATGTGCCGGTTCAGTCGAGTCAATACCCGCTGCTGGCTGCGCTCGACAGGCTGGGCCCGCTGCCAGTCGGGGAACTGGCGCAATCCCTCGGGGTCGCGCAGCCAGGTGTAACGCGGAGCGTGTCGCTTCTGGCCGAATTGGGACTGGTCGAGGTCAGTCCATCGGATGATGACCAGCGGCGCAGGATTGTCTGCCTCACCCTGCACGGCCAGCGGCTGGTCGATGTTGCAAAGCACGACGTCTGGCCGCGCATCGAGAATGCCGTCGCGGATCTGTGCGCGGATCTTTCTGGACCGCTTCTTGATCAGCTGGCCGCCATCGAGGACGGCCTCGCCGCGGCGCCTCTCGACCGTCGTGTAAAGAAGCCGGAAGTGCCACGCGATGAAATACCTGCTTGACCGTCCCGTGTGGAGCGCGCTTCGGACGCGACACCAAGCCTTCGCGCAAGGTGACGACCTCGCCATGCGGTATCGGCCCTCGATAGCTCCCTTCGCCGCCAGTGCCGCGGACGATGCGGAAAGCCTGCAGGCGCTCGGAAAACTTGTCTCCCCAGGCGAGAGTGCGATCCTGCTTCAGGCGGACGCCATTGCTCTGCCCGCGGAACTTTCGGCGACTTCGACCGCGCCCGGGGTTCAGATGATTGCCGAGCGGTCATTGCAGATGGTCTCCGACAAGCGCGTGCAACGTCTGACGCGAGACGATGCAGCTGAGATGCTCGCCTTGGCATTGGTCACCAAGCCTGGCCCATTCACGCTCGAAGCCTTGAGCCTCGGCGATTTTTGGGGTGTGAAGATCGAGGGCCGACTTGCGGCGATGGCCGGCGAACGCATGAAGCAACCCGGCTATACCGAACTTAGCGGCGTGTGCTCACATCCGGAATTTCGGGGCGGTGGCCTGGGCAGGCTGCTGTCGCTGTTCGTGGCAAACCAGATAGCGGCGCGCGGCGAAGTTCCCTATCTCCACGCCTTTGCCAGCAACACCACGGCCATCGGATTATACGAGTCCATTGGCTTCAGGTTGAGAAGCATGATGAACGTGGCCGTGGTTCAGCGCGCCGAATGAGCCCATCAGGCGCATTCCCGCGCATCAGGAAAAGGAAGGATTTCGTATCGACGAAATCCTTCCTTGGCGCTGCTAGCGCCTTGCAGTGATTTAGACCGCGATCTTGCCGCCGCCCTGTTTGGTGATGGCGACGACCGACGGCCGCACCGGCATATCGGGCTTGAAGTCAGGCCAGCGGGTCGATAGGTCCTCATAGTAGGAGGGACGGCCAAAAGCCTCCCAGTCCTCGCCGCCATCGGCCGGATGCTGGACCGCGACGAAGGCGGTCTGGTCGTCGGGCGTGAACAGCGGGCCGCAGAGTTCGGCGCCGATCGGCACGCGGAAGAACAGCTTCGAGGTCGCCCGCGCCTCGCCTTCGGTGTCGACCGCCCACAGGCCATCGGTGCGGCCGGTCGCCTTCGGGCCCTGGCCATCGGTCGAGACCCAGAGCCGGCCGGCCGCATCGATGGCGCAATTGTCCGGCATGCCGAACCAGCCATTGGCGGTCGTTGCGGTCGAGAAGGTAGCGCCGACTTCGGCCACCGAGGGATCGCCGCATTTCAACATGATTTCCCACTTGCCCTTGGTGGCAGTGAAATCGCCACCGTCCTCGACAATCTCGACGATGTGGCCAAAAGCGTTTTCGGCGCGCGGGTTGGCGGCGTCGACCTGCTCCGTTTTGCGCTTCGAATTGTTGGTCAGCATGACGTAGACCTTGCCGGTCGTCGGGTTGGGCTGAATATCCTCGGGGCGGTCCATCTTGGTGGCGCCGAGAAGATCGGCGGCAAGCCTTGTCCCGATCAGCACGTCGGCCTGGCCGGCAAAGCCGTTCTCCGCGGTCAACGGACCCTGGCCGTGAACGAGCGGCAGCCATTCCAGGGTACCGTCCTCGGCGAATTTGGCGACGTAGAGCGTGCCGTCGTCGAGAAGATCCATGTTGGCGGCGCGGTCCTCGGCGTTGAACTTGCCGGCCGTGACGAATTTGTAGACATAGTCGAAACGCTCGTCGTCGCCTTGGTAGAACACCACACGGCCATCCTTGGCGACGATCGATTCAGCGCCCTCATGCTTGAAACGGCCCATGGCAGTGCGCTTCCGCGGCACCGAGGTCGGATCGTTGACGTCGACCTCAACGACCCAGCCGAAGCGATTCGGTTCGTTCGGCTCCTTGCCGATGTCGAAGCGGTCGTAATGCGCAGCCCATTCGTAGGAGCCGTCGGGAATCCCCAGGCGCTTGTAGTTGGCGGCTTCCTTGTGGCCTTCCTGCAGCTCGCCCGAGAAATAGCCGTGTATGTTTTCCTCGGCCATGATGTAGGTGCCCCAGGGCGTGACACCGCCGGCACAATTGTTGATGCTGCCGAAGACCTTGGTGCCGGTCGGATCGGCGCTGGTCTTGACCCGGTCGTGGCCGGCGACGGGGCCGGACAGCGCCATCTCGGTGTTGGCGGTGATGCGGCGATTGAGCTTGCCGTCGCGCACCACCTGCCATTTGCCTGACACCTTGCGAATTTCGACGATGGTGCCGCCATGCGCGGCTATCTCGATATCGACCTGTTCCTTGCTCAACGGGGCCTGCTTGGCCTCGCCATCGACGATGGTGACAAGGCCCGGGAACATCAGATGCGGATTGGTGTACTCATGGTTGACCACCAGCAGGCCATGCTCGGCCGAGCCGTCGATCGGGATAAAGCCGACATAGTCGTTGTTGTAGCCAAACTGCCTTTCCTGGGCCTGCGCCGACTGTTTTGTCGGATCGAAGTCCGGCGAATCGGCAAACAGCGGATCGCCCCAGCGCAACAGCACGTCGGCGTCGTAACCGGCGGCGACATGGTGCTTGTCGTCGACGCCTGCCTCGACCTCGTCGAAACTGAAGACCGAGCCGCCGCCGGCGCGGGCATCGTCGGCGAGGATCAGCGCGAGCGGGCTGACGGTGGCGGCGATGGCGGTTGCCGCGAGCGATCCCTGCAGAAAACCACGGCGCGAGAATCGCGCGGCGATGATTTCGCCCATCGTCTGGTTGTCAGTGGGATTCGTTCCTGGCCCATCGTTTTCCTCGAGCAGGCTGGTGCGGAAATGGGCGTCGGGGCGATGTTCAGTCATGGGGGCGTGCCTCTGGCTCTTTGGGATGGCTGGAGCGTGTTGCTTGACTGACCGCGTATCGCCAGCAGATCACAGTTTGATGACGTTGCCGACCAATTTCCAACCCGATTTCATGTCTTTGATCAGGCCGCTTGACCGCGACCGACGCTTCCGAAACAAGATCTGCGGCAGGCGCGCAAGCACTGCGTCGGGAGGAACAAAAAAGTGAGTTTCTGGGGACTGGGGCAGCTCGGCATTTCGACAGTGATCTTCCTGCTGGCGGCGACGGCGGCCAAGCAATGGGGGCTGGCGCCGAGCCTCGGCAAGATCGTTCTGACTCTGGCGCTCTATTCAGCGGGCAATCTGATCATGCTGAGGCTGATCCGTGAATTCGGCATGTCGGTGTCGTTCAGCCTGTCGGCGGTGATCCAACTGGTGTCGGTGAACGTGGTGGCACTGGTGTTCTTCGGCGAGCGCGTCAATTCGTTGCAGGCGACCGGCATCGTGCTCGCCGTCGCAGCGGTGGCGCTGATCACGCTCGGACCCTATCTGCAAAAACTGTAGTTGCGCATGACCCCGAAAATCGGAAACGATTTCGGAAAGGATCATGCGCCAAATCAAAGTGCTACAGCGTCCTTTGCGCGTCCAAAAGGACGCGCGGCGCTGTAGGACGATTGGCCCGATGAAGAATACCGCAAACAAGCTGCTCAACTGGATCGAATTCCCGGTGCTGTTGGCCGGACTGGTCATCGCCGGCGGGCTGTGGGGGTTCGAGGAGCTGATGGAGGTGGCGCGGGACACCACGCCGCACGCCTTCGACACGGAAATCATGCTCGCCTTCCGTGAAGCGGGACAGCCCGACAATCCGATCGGACCGCCATGGCTGGAAGGGGCGATGCGCGACATTACCAGCCTCGGCAGCGCCATCGTGCTCGGGCTGATCACAGTGGCGGTGATTGTCTATCTGCTGCTGATCCACAAGCCGGGAGCAGCGTTTCTGGTCTTCGTCGCGGTGGCGGGCGGGCAGGCCCTGTCGAGCACGCTGAAGCTCGGAATCGATCGGCCGCGCCCCGACCTGGTCTCGCATCTTGCCGACGTGGCGACGCTTTCGTTTCCAAGCGGCCATGCGATGCTGTCGGCGGTGACATATTTGACGCTGGGCAGCATGGCGTCGCGTTTCCTGCCTGGGCGAACGACCAAGATCTATGTGCTGGCACTTGCCGTGCTGACAACACTGCTGGTCGGCATCAGCCGCGTCTATCTCGGCGTTCATTGGCCATCGGACGTGCTGGCCGGCTGGTGCGCCGGCTTCGCCTGGGCGATGCTGTGCTGGCTGGTCGCATGGGCGTTCCAGCGATGGCGCGGGCAGACCGCCGGCGCCTGAACCGCCCGTTCCGAACGACGCTGCGCCAATTCTCCTCTAAGTTGCGGCGGCTGGGGCGTGCTGGCCCAGCGGGCGCGCAGGCTCGCCAAGATGCAAACGGCCTGGTGTGCACATGTCTGACATGTGCATGATGATGCTTGAACCATCACAATGATGGTATTATACATGGAATGCAGACTCAGACGGGGGTTTTTAGCCGATGATCACTGCCGCGCAGATGCGCGCCGCAAGGGCTCTGGCCGGCATCGATCAGAAGTCGCTCGCCGAGCGCGCCGGGGTTTCGCTTCCAACCATTCAGCGCATGGAAGCGAGCGACGGCGTGGTCAGGGGCGTGGTCGATACGCTGATGAAGGTCATCCAGGCCCTCGACCGGGCCGGCGTGGAGCTGATCGGCGAGAACCAGGCCAGCGAGCGCGGCGGCAAGGGGGTGCGCCTCAAGCCGGTCGTGCCGCAGAATCCGCCAGGCTGAGCCGAAATAGAGTCGCGACGGCGACCGCCGACAGTCCTGCCGACGATCCCGCCGCCTGCTTGGTTTTAGGCGTGGCCGCTGTGCACTTTTTGGCGGCATGCATCAGGAGCGGAAGGCAGTCCATGGATCGAACCCAGCGGGCAATTCATCAACCGGCGCAGCCGACATTTTCAGAACTGTTCACGCCGAAGCTGGCGACGGTGCTGCGCGAAGGCTACACATCAGAGCACTTCAAGGCCGATGCCATCGCCGGACTGACCGTGGCCATCGTGGCGCTGCCGCTGTCGATGGCGATCGCGATCGCATCGGGCGTGTCTCCGGAGCGCGGGCTCTACACTTCCATCATTGGCGGTTTCCTCGTCTCGGCTCTGGGCGGCAGCCGTTTCCAGATCGGCGGGCCGGCGGGCGCCTTTATCGTGCTGATGGCGGCAACCGTGGCACGGGTCGGCGTCGACGGGTTGCTGCTGGCGACGATGATGGCCGGCGTTTTGCTGCTCGTCATCGGCTATCTCAGGCTTGGCACCTACATCAAATTCATTCCCTATCCGGTGACCGTCGGCTTCACCGCCGGCATCGCCATCATCATCTTCTCCGGCCAGATCGTCGAGCTGTTCGGGCTAAAACTCGCCGGCAAAGAACCTGGACCGCTGGTGCCGAAGCTGATGGCGGTCGGCGAGGCGGCCGGCACGATCAATCTCGCCGCCACCTTCGTCGCTCTGCTGACCATCGTCGCCATTGCCCTGATGAAACGGTGGCGGCCGAAATGGCCCGCCATGCTGATCGCCATCGGTCTGGCGTCGCTTGTCGTGGCGCTGTTTTCTCTGCCTGCCGAAACGATCGGCACGCGCTTCGGCGGTATCCCGCGCAGCCTGCAAATGCCGGCCTTTCCGCCGATCAGCTTCGACAGGATGATCGACGTCCTGCCGGACGCCCTAGCCTTTGCGCTGCTCGGCGCGATCGAATCGCTGCTGTCGGCGGTGGTCGCCGACGGCATGACAGGAAGGCGGCACCGCTCCAACTGCGAACTCGTGGCGCAAGGCTTCGCCAACATCGCGTCCGCCCTGTTCGGCGGCATCTGCACCACCGGCACCATAGCCCGCACCGCGACCAATGTGCGGGCCGGCGCGCATGGACCGGTCTCGGGCATGATCCACTCGGCCCTCCTGCTTGCCCTGATGCTGGTGGCGGCGCCGCTGGCCAGCTACATCCCGCTTGCAGCCCTTGCCGGCGTGCTGGCGGTGGTGTGCTGGAATATGTTCGAGAAGCAGGCCTTTGCCACGCTCCTGCGTGCCTCGCGCGGCGACGCGCTGGTGCTGATGGCGACTTTCCTGATCGTCATCTTCCGTGATCTCACCGAAGGCATCGTCGTCGGCTTCGCGCTGGGCTCGATCCTGTTCATCGACCGCATGGCCAAGAGCATTGCGGTTGAGCCGGATCAGGGACTGGTGCAGGACGATGTCGCCGACAGAACCGGCGCCGCCAGCGCATATGATGCCAGCGAAGCCAGCGATGCCGACACCGTCGTCTACCGGATTTCCGGCGCCTTCTTCTTCGGCGCCGCCTCGACCGTCGCCACGGTGCTGGACCGCATCGCCGACCAGCGCAAGAACTTCATCCTCGACTGCTCGGCCGTGCCATTCTTCGATTCAACGGCGGCCAACGTCATCGAGAGCGCTGCCCACAAGGCGAGGCGCGCCGGCGTGCGCTTCATCATATCAGGCGCTTCGCCGCAGACACGCCGCATGCTGATCAACCACGGCGTCAAACGGCCGCTGGTGACATACGCCGCCTCGATCAGGGACGCGCGAGCGCAGTTGAAGAATGCCGCGCCGGGAGAGATCTAACCCTCTCCTCATCGTCAGCGATGTCGGACGGACGCAAGCACCGCGTCAGGCAGCGGCGCCGGGCGCGCTGGCGTCTTCGTGCGGCGCGGCGGCCAGATCGGTGCGCGCCTTGCGCGCGAGTTTTTTTGTCGAGCGCCTGGGCCTGTCGCCGAACAGATCGGCTGCCGCCGCGAGACAGGTCTTTTTCAGGCTTTTCTCCGAGCGCTTCAACAGCTTGCTCGGCAGTCGCGTTTCCTGAGGAGAGCCGAGCGGCCGGTCACCGGCTTCGAGAAGGTTGCGCAGGACGAATACATCATGCAGTTCGCCCAGCTTTTCGCCGAGTTCGTCGACCGCCTTGCGCCGGGCCTTGATCGGCGTCGGCCACAGCCTTCCGAGCAGCGACAGATGCATGCCGTGAGTCTTTGCCGCCTTGCGCAGATCGTGGAAATCGTCGGCATCACCGCGGGAGCCCGCTTTGTCCAGCGCCTTTCTGGCGCGACGCAGAGTGATGCGGGCGCCTTCGGCAAGCACATCGGCGGCCTGTTCGGGCTGGTCGGGCAAGGCTAACGTATCGATGCGGCTGATGCCATCCTCGCAAGCGGCAGTCGCGGCAGCTATCGCGGCGCCGAGGCCAACTCCACCATGCAATTCGTGCTGGCGCGCCACCAGCGTGTCGCGAACGGCATCGAGACCGCCACCAGCGCTTTGCTCGGGAAAGTCTTTTGCCAGCCGGTCGATGGTTTCAACAAGCGCGGTCGCCTCGCGCGGTTCGGCAAGCAGGGCAGCCACCTCTCGGTAGCATTGGTTCTCGGTACTGCAAAATGTTTCGTCTCCGGGACGGACCAGGCGCAGCAACGCACGCACCTTCTTCAGCCGCCTGCGGCATTTGTGCAGCGCCTGCTCCGGCCTGTCATGCGCCGCGTCCAGATGGACGAGCGCCTTGCCGATCTCCTCAGCGAGGATGCGCCTGACCTCGCCAGTCAACGGCAGGCGCGGATCGATGCGATAGCTCATGCGGCGATCTCCGGAATCCCCTCGAGGGCGAGCGACGCGTTGTAGAACCTGTGCTCGCCGGTGACTTCGCGGCCGAGCCAATCTGGCAGCGTTTCGTCCTGCACGTCCTGCGGCGTCTCAAGCTCGGCGACCACCAGACCGCTGAGCATCCCGCCGAAGACATCGACTTCATAGAGATGGCCGCGGTGCCTAACATGGTGGCGTGTCTTCTCGATGACACGGCCGATGGCGAAGGCCAGCATCTCTTCCGCATCCGCTAGAGGGATTGGATATTCGAATTCGTCGCGTTCGCGGGCCTTGCTGCCGAATTTGAGCGTCAGCTTTGCCGAGGCGCCGTCGCTGATACGCACGCGGACCGAGCGGTCGGGCGCGGCAACGAGATAGAACTGGCGAATGCGGATTTCCGCTTCGACCAGATCCCGCCAGCCATCGCCGGAGACCAGGAACTTGCGCTCGATTTCCTTGACCATGGCTCCACACTAAAGCGCGTGCGGCTGGAGTTGGCAAGGCGGAGATAGCCCAGTATTGACTTTAATCATTCGATTGATTAAACTGCCGATCATGAGCAAACCGACAAACGCCAAAATTCCGCGCCGCGAGGCATCCCCCGCCGAGATGACGCGCGCGGCACTTGTTCGCGCAGCGCTGAAGCTGTTCGGACGCCAGGGTTTTGACGGCACCTCGACGCGCGAGATCGCGGCTGAGGCCAGGGCCAATATCGGCTCGATCGCCTATCATTTCGGCGGCAAGGAAGGGCTTCGCACCGCTGCGGCCGACTATATCGTCGACACCATCCAGACCATTGCCGGCCAGGCGATCGGCAATCTGCAGGGGCCAAGCGATTCAGAAACGGACGAAACAGAAACGGGCGACCCCGAAGCGGCGCGGGCACAACTGTTCACCGCGCTGGAGCGGATGGTGGCTTTCATCGTAGCAAGGCCGGAGGCCGGCGAGATCGTGCAGTTCGTCCTGCGTGAGCTGTCGCATCCGACGGCGGCACTCGACCGTATCTATGACGGCGTGTTCGAGCCGACGCATCGCCGGCTCTGCCTGATCTGGGAGCAGGCGACGGGCGAGCCGGCCGAAAGCGAGGCAACCCGACTCACCGTGTTCACGCTGATCGGCCAGGTCGTCTATTTCCGCATCGGCCGCGAGGCGGTGATGCGCCGCATGGGCTGGCGCGCGATCGGCGACGCCGAGGCCACCAAGATCGCGGTGGCAGTGACGGATAATCTCGGCGCGATTTTGGCTCGGCGTCACTTAACCGACCGGAAGGATCATAGATCATGAGTTTCCTCTGCTCTGTGCCGCTCGCCGCCCTGCTTTTCAGCACCTGCGCACCGGCGGCGCCGCTCGCCGTCGGCTATGTCGAGGGCGACTATGTGCTGCTCGCGCCGATCGAGGTGGCGCAGGTCGAGACGATTTCGGTCAAGCGCGGCGATCGCGTCGCGCCGGGCACGCCAGTGGTGACGCTGGAAAGCGCCGACGCAAAAATAGCCGTCGCGCAAGCCGAGGCGGCCCTTGCCCAGGCCCAGGCGCAACTTGCCGACCTGCAGGTCGGCAAGCGGCCGGAAGAGATTGAGGTGCTCAAGGCGCAGGTCGACATGGCCAAGGCGCAAGCCGCCGACGCCAAACGCAGATACACCCGCGCCAGCGATTTGTTCAAACGCGGCACCGGCACCCAGGCCGATTATGATACGGCTTCGGCGTCGCTGGAAACTGCCAACGCGCAGCTCGGCCAGGCGGAAGCCAATCTCGCTGTCGGAGGCCTGCCGGCGCGGCCCGAGACGATCAAGGCCGCCGACAATCAGGTCAGGCAGACGCAATCGGCGCTGGAGCAGGCGCGCTGGCGGCTGTCGAAGCGTGTGCTGGCGGCGCCTTCGCCCGGCCGCATCAACGATGTGATCCGCTATCCCGGCGACACCGCCGGGCCGACCGCGCCGGTCATTTCGATTCTGCCGGACGGCGCGGTGAAGCTCAGCGTCTACGTGCCGGAAAGCGCGTTTTCGTCGGTGGAAGTCGGCACGCTGCTCAACGTCCATTGCGACGGCTGCGGGCCGGACGTGAAGGCTCGCGTCAGCTACGTGTCGCCGGACCCGGAATTCACGCCGCCGGTGATCTACTCGCTCGAGACCCGGCAGAAGCTGGTCTATCTGGTAGAGGCGCGGCCGGAGGGCGACGCCGGCGCGCTGCAACCGGGGCAGATCGTTGATGTCGAACTGGCGGATATCGGCAAATGAACGTCATCGACGTCCACGGCCTGGTCAAGCGTTTTGGTGACAAGACCGTCGTCGACCATGTGACGATGACGGTGGCCGAGGGCGAGATCGTCGGCTTCCTCGGCCCCAACGGCTCCGGCAAGACGACGACCATCCGCATCATGTGCGGCCTGCTGACGCCGGATGAGGGCGAAGGCACGGTGCTCGGCTTCGACATCCGCACCGACAGTCTGAGGATCAAGCGCGAAGTCGGCTATATGACCCAGAAATTCTCGTTCTACGAGGATTTGACCATCGCCGAAAACCTGGAATTCGTAGCGCGGCTCTATGGGTTGAAGCCGCTCAACGAGCATGTCGCCAGGACGCTGGAGGATCTTGGCCTCACCTCGCGCAAGGATCAGTTGGCCGGCACGCTGTCCGGTGGCTGGAAGCAGCGGCTGGCGCTGGCCGCCTGCATCATGCACAAGCCCAGATTGCTGCTGCTCGACGAGCCGACGGCGGGCGTCGATCCGAAGGCGCGGCGTGAATTCTGGGACGAGATCCATCGGCTGGCCAGCGGCGGGCTGACCGTGCTGGTCTCCACCCACTATATGGACGAGGCCGAGCGCTGCCATCGCATCGGCTACATCTCCTACGGCAGGATGCTGGCCACCGGCACGGTCGACGAGGTGGTCAGGAATGCCGGGCTGACGACCTTCGTTGTGCAGGGTCCGCGCCTCGACCAGGTCGCTGCCGCACTCAGCGGCCGGTCCGGTGTCGACCAGGTGGCGCCGTTTGGCGCGACGCTGCACGTCGTCGGCTCCGACAAGACGGCGCTTCAGGCCGCCCTCGCCGATGTCGAGAAAGACCACAAGGGCGTCACGGTGACGCCGGGCGAGACCAGCCTGGAGGATGTGTTCATCCAGTTCATGTCCGGCTCGAAGGACAATATGGGATGAAAAACGGGATAAACAGCGTCTTTTCCTTCGCCAGGCTCGGCGCGCTGCTGATCAAGGAGTTCATCCAGATGCGGCGCGACCGCATCACCTTCGCCATGATGCTGGGCGTGCCGCTGATGCAGCTGGTGCTGTTTGGCTATGCCATCAACAACGATCCAAAGAGCCTGCCGGCAGCCCTGGTGGCGATGAGCAGCGATCCCTATACGCGAGCCATGGTTTCGGCGCTGCAGACCACCGGCTACTACCGCTTCGACCATGTCGCGCAAAATGCCGCCGAGGCGGAATTCCTGATGGCGCGTGGCGACGTCGCCTTCGTCGTCACCATTCCCGCCGACTTTGCCCGGCGAGTCGAGCGCGGCGACCAGCCGCAAATCCTGATCGAGGCTGATGCGACCGACCCGGCAGTCGCCAGTGGCGCCATTTCGACGCTCGGCACCGTCGCCAACCAGGCGCTGCTCAGGGCGCGCGGCATGCAGGAGACGGCCGCCGAAGCTGCTCGAGGCCAGCTCGAAGTCGTTGTGCACCGACGCTACAACCCGGAAGGCATCTCGCAATACAACATCGTGCCCGGCCTGCTCGGCGTCATCCTGCAGATGACGATGGTGATGATGACCTCGATCGCGCTGACGCGCGAGACCGAGCGCGGCACGATGGAAAACCTTCTGGCGATGCCGTCCAGCCCGCTCGAAATCATGCTGGGCAAGGTGCTGCCCTATCTGGTGGTCGGCGCCGTGCAAGTGGTGGTGGTGCTGGTGGCGGCCAAGCTGCTGTTTGGGGTTCCCTTCACCGGGTCGTTGTCGCTGCTGCTCGCTGCGGTTCTGGTCTTCGTGCTGGCGCTGGTGCTGCTCGGCTACACCATCTCGACGATGGCGCGCACGCAGATGCAGGCACTCCAGCTCACCTTCTTCTTCTTCCTGCCGTCGATCCTGTTGTCGGGCTTCATGTTCCCCTATCGCGGCATGCCTGGCTGGGCGCAGATCTTCGGCGAGATCCTGCCGCTGACGCATTTCCTGCGCATCATCCGCGCGGTGATGCTGAAGGGCGCCGACCTGCCGGCGGTCGCAACCGAAATCGGCTGGCTGGTCGTGTTCGTGGCGCTGTTTGCCGGCGTGGCGCTGGTGCGGTTCCGTCGGACGCTGGATTAGGAATTAGGATCCAACTCAAGCAGCTTACGCAAATGGCCGAAGTGTCACCTTGGATGCATGATCATTCGGGTCGAGGTTCATGCGGGCTTCCCGGGACCGGCGGCAATTCAGGCGCATCCAGTCCTTTGAAGGGATCGCGCCAGGCGTCGATCTCTTCAAGCTGGCGATACCAGCGACTGACCGAAGGATATTCGTCGAGCGGCAATCTGGCGACGTCGTTGAAGGGCAGAAACGTCGCCATTCTAAAGTCGGCATAGGAAACCGAAACTTCGACCAGCCAGTCTCGCTCGGAAAGCGCGTTCTCAAGTGTTGCAGCGGCCGTGCGAAAGTCCCTCAGCCCCTCCTCAACCCGGTGCTGATCGATCGGGCCAATCCCATAGCGCTGCTTGGTGCCGCGTTCGAAATGCACGACGTCGCAAGCTCTTGCGAAGTTCTCTTTACCCCAACTGAGCCATCGGATCATCTCGGGTTCGTCGTCGCCGGTGCGCCAGAGATCCGAACGCGCGTCGCGTGAAAGCCGGCAGGCTATGGCGTCAGCCTCCCAGAGGTTGTTTCCCGAGCCTACGAGTATCGGCAATGAAAGATTGGGATTCAGCGGGCGATATCGCTCAGCCTGCCCGGGAGCGAAGGGCGATGCGAACTCAAAGTCGAGCTTTGCGTCGAGATAGCGTGCCACGGCGACCGCGAGGCGAGGATTGGGATTGCGGCTGAAGAGCAGTTTCATTTCGTGTCAGCCTTTGAATGGTGCCGGTTCGGGCGCACCTAAGCCGCGGCCATGATCTCTGCATAGGTGCCGAAATCGACATTGCCGCCGGACAGCACCACGGCGACGCATTTGCCTGATAGCTCGATCTCGCCCGATGACAGCGCGGCCAGCCCGACGCAGCCGCCGGGCTCGACCACCAGCTTGAGATGGGCCATGGCGTCGCGCATCGCCTGTGCCGCCGCTCTGTCGGACACGGCAATGCCGCCGGCGAGATTCCTGCGGTTGATCTCGAAGGTGATCGCGCCCGGCTCGGCGGTGAGGAGCGCGTCGCAGATCGAAGTGTGGCCGGGTTCGATCGGAACCCGAGCACCTCTGGCCAGTGAACGACAGGTGTCGTCGAAATGCTCGGGTTCCACCGCCCAGACGGCGGTGCCCGGCGAGGCGTCCTTGACCGCGATGGAGATGCCGCTGCTCAGGCCGCCGCCGCCGCAGGGGATGACGACCGCGTCGAGGCTCCCCCCGAGTGCTTTCGCCTGCGCCATCAGTTCGAGGCCGATCGTTCCCTGGCCGGCGATGATGGCCGGGTCGTCGAAAGGCGGAACCAGGACCATGCCCCGTTCCATGTACGGGCGAACCACCGCCATGCGATCGTCGCGAAACCGGTCGAACGGAACCACTTCGGCGCCCATTTTCCTGACATTGCCGACCTTCATTGCCGGCGCATCGGTGGGCATGGCGATAACCGCCTTGACGCCGAACATCGCCGCCGACGCGGCGACGCCTTGCGCGTGGTTGCCCGACGAGAAGGCGACGACGCCGCGGCTGCGCTGCTCATCGCTCAGCGACGACAGTTTATTGTAGGCGCCGCGGAACTTGAACGAGCCGGTACGCTGCAGCGTCTCCGGCTTGAACAGGATCCTGGCGCCGAAACGCTTGTTCAGCTCCGGCGATTCGATCAGCGGCGTTTCGACGATCAGGCCGGACAATCGCGTTGCTGCGCGGTGGATATCGGCGATGCCGGGAGGGGTGGTCATGGTGAGGTCCTGCGGGAGTAAGATCGCCCATGGTGCACGGAAAACCAGGCCGCGCACCACTGGAAAAATGTGACCGAGACAATTCGTGGATTGCGAGCAGAGAGTGGCGCTCCTCGCCGACCGTTCCTCACCCCAAAAGCGTCCGTTGCCGTTTGGCGCCGCCCATCTTGCGCCAGGTGTTGAAGCGATGGGTGGCGGCGGCGAAGGATATCTTCATCTGCTGGGCAACCGAATACCGCGACTTGCCCTCGTCGAACAAGCGGTAGCAGCATTCGACGCCCTCCTCGGTCAGCTTGCCGTCGGGGGCCTTGTTGTGCGGATTGGCCGGGTCGAATTTCTCGACCTGCTGCTCGACCAGGCCCTTCAGGCGCTGCAGATCGGCCTCGATGCTGGCGATCAGGTCGAGAACGGGTTTCGGGTCAAATGCATGGGTGGGCTGTTTTGCCGGCATCCGGGTTCCTTTCTCCTGGCTTAAGCCCAGCTATATAGGTGAACATTCGCCAATAATGAAGAGCTAGCGGAGGATTCCCGTAGCCATATATTTGAACCTCCGGCCTACGAGCGCGATTGACCAACGGTGCGCCAAACCCTAGTTTAGAACTATTCTAAACTAGGGTGGATTTCTCATGCTTTCCCGTGTTTTCGGTTTTGGTCGCCGTCCCTTCGAGTCGCTCTCGGAGCAGGAGATCCTGGCGCTCGCCATCTCTTCCGAAGAGGATGACGGGCGTATCTACCGCGCCTATGCCGACGGGCTGGCGGATAGGTTTCCGCATTCGGCCAAAGTGTTCGAGGAAATGGCGGAGGAGGAGGACGGCCATCGCGACTCGCTGATCGAGCTTCACCGCGAGCGTTTTGGCGAGCGCATTCCGCTGATCCGGCGCGAGCATGTGAAGGGCTATTACGAGCGCAAGCCCGACTGGCTGGTCCGGCCGCTCGGCATCGAACATGTGCGCCAACAGGCCGAGTCGATGGAGCGTCAGGCCTACCTGTTCTATGTCGAAGCGGCGAAACGCACCAGCGACGCCTCGACGCGAAAGCTGCTCGACAATCTGGCGGTGGCCGAACAGGGCCACGAGACGCTGGCGCAGCGGCTGGAGCAAAAGCATGTGCCGGGCGCGGTGAAGGCCGAAGAAGCAGCAGCCGAGCAGCGCCAGTTCATCCTGACCTATGTGCAGCCGGGACTGGCCGGGCTGATGGACGGATCGGTGTCGACGCTGGCGCCGATCTTCGCCGCCGCGTTCGCCACGCACGACACGTTCCAGACCTTCCTGGTCGGGCTTGCCGCCTCGATCGGCGCCGGCATCTCGATGGGCTTCACCGAGGTCGCCTCCGACGACGGCAAGCTGTCGGGCCGCGGCTCGCCGGTGAAACGCGGCATCACCACAGGCGTGATGACGGCGCTGGGTGGCCTCGGTCACGCCTTGCCCTACCTCATTCCGTATTTCTGGACCGCGACAATTCTCGCGGTCGTGGTGGTGTTCTTCGAACTGTGGGCGATCGCCTTTGTGCAGAACCGTTATATGCAGACGCCGTTCTGGCGCGCCACCTTCCAGGTGGTGCTGGGCGGCGCGCTGGTGTTTGCGGCTGGAGTGCTGATCGGGAATGCCTAGCAGCCCTCTTGCCTTCTCCCCTTGTGGGGGCCGAAGGGCGGGCGATGGCCGTGACTCGCCCCGGGCGGTGGATCGGCGCGCAGCGCCGAGACGGAAGAGGGTTGTTGGACGGAGTGCTGTCGGTGCCAAGCTGGAACACCCCTGCCATGAAAGTAACTTCAAACTCTGTTTCATTTCAATCGGATAGCGACTTGGGCCAAGGGCTCGATTTTAAAACCGATATACCAGAGAAAGCGGCCCGCGCACCTTTCATCTACGATGGCGCCCGGCGCCGGGCGATGTGTCTCATCCGTCGCCTTCGGCGACACCTTCTCCCACAAGGAGGCCTTTGCACAGAATCGGATTGATGATTCCGGGGGTAAGGAAGAGAGGGAGAAGGAACTAAGGAGAAGGAAGAGCCGCCCCACTCACCCGTTCGCCGCCCGGCTGTCCTCAGGCGCCTCGGCCCGTTCGGTCAGGCCATAGTCGCGCACGACGTGGGCGATGCGCAGACGGTAGTCGGCAAAGATGCCGCCACGGCCGGCCCTCTGCGCCTGCCTATGTTCCTCCGTGTTGCGCCAGGCTTTCACCGCTTCCTCGTCACGCCAGAACGACAGCGACAGGATGCGGTTCGGGTCGACAAGGCTCTGAAAGCGCTCGATCGACAGAAAACCGTCGATGCCGTCGAGCAGCGGGCGCAGGTCGGCGGCGAGGCCGAGATAGGCGTCGCGCTTGCCCGCTGCCGGCTCGACCTCGAAGATGACGGCGATCACAGTTTCACCAGAGAGGCGTGCGGCCCGGATGCGAGTTTCAAAAAAGTCCGATCCTCTTTCAGGATGAATTTTTCACGCCGGGCGAATTCGTAATTGGCCTTGCCGGCCGGGTCGGCGGCGAGCCGGATACGGTAGGCTTCGTAAGCCGCCAGGCTGTCGATGTTGTAGGCGGCATAGGCTGTCGTGGCCGAGCCCTCATGCGGCGCGAAATAGCCGATCAGATCGGCGCCACAGCGCGGGATCGCCTGGCCCCAGTTGCGGGCATACTCCTCGAACGCCGCCTTGCCGAACGGATCGATCTCGTAGCGGATGAAGCAGGTGATGGTCATCTTTTGTCTCCTTGCTGAATCTGGTTTGTTGCGGCGACAGTTCGAGCGGGGTCGAAATATTCCGTGGATCGATGTGCTAGGCAATTTCTCCGGTGGTCATGCTTGCCAAAAGGATTTCGCGCATTCGCGGCGAACGTCTTGTGGCGTCAGGCCGAGGTCGCGCAAAAGGTGCTCGTCAATCTCGGCGAGGTCGAGGCGTTGCAGATGGCGGTCATACCACCGCGCCAGCAGCCGCAGATGCGCCCGGCGCAAGATCATGAACGGAGACGGCCGACGGCCAAAGCGGTTGGCAAGCACGGTGTGGGGAACGGTTCTTGCGGTCATCGTCGTCTCCTTGATCTCGGCGCAGGATAGTGGTTATCTGACGTCAATGCTTCGATGAAGGACGAACCATGCGTGAAGGACCAGATATAGCCCGCATCGCCAGCCTGGTCGGCGATCCGGCACGGGCAAACATGCTGACCGCGCTGATGGGTGGCACGGCGCTGACAGCGAGCGAACTGGCGCTCGAGGCCGGCGTGTCGCTGCCGACCGCCAGCTCGCATCTGTCGAAACTGATGGAGGGCGGGCTGCTGACGCTGGCAAGCCAGGGGCGGCACCGCTACTACGGGCTGGCCGGGCCGCAGGTGGCTGGCATGATCGAGGCGATCACCGGCGTGGCCGCCGCGGTCGGACCGCAGCGGGTGCGGCCGGGTCCGCGTGATGCGGCGATGCGCGTGGCGCGGGTCTGCTACGACCACCTCGCCGGCGAGCAGGCCGTGGCGATGCTGGACCGTCTAGTCGCTCGACAAGTGCTGCTGCGCGACGACAAGGAGATCCGGCTCGGGCCGTCGGCCGCCTCGCATTTCGCCGCGATCGGCATCGATGTCGAGAGCAAGGCGCGACGACCGGTGTGCCGGGCTTGCCTCGACTGGAGCGTGCGGCGCTCGCATCTGGCCGGCACGCTGGGCGCTGCCATCCTCGACAAGATCCTTCTGGAAAAATGGGCGCGGCGCGACAAAGACAGCCGCGCGGTGATCTTTTCGCCGATGGGCAAGCAGTCCTTCGAGAGGGTGTTTCTCGCTTGATTGTCAGCCGCGCTTGAGCGGCTTGCCCTGCTTGAAAAAATCCGCCCAGGGATCGGCTTTCGCCAACTGTTTCAGCGTCGTCTTGTCGCCGATCGGAAATGCGTTCGGCGCCAACCCGGCCTCGACCTCGGCCCAAATCGCCGGCATCGATGCCGTGGCGCCCTTCTTGGCGCGCGACGAATAGGGGGCCACCGTGGTCGAGCCGCGGCCGTTGCGCAGATAGTCGACGAAGATCTTGCCGGTGCGGGCCTTCTTCGACAGCGTCGCTGTATACCGATCAGGGGCGGCCTGCTCGAGGGCACGGGCGAAATCATGGGCGAAGTCCTTCACCTCATCCCAATCCGCCGACGGTTTCAGCGGCACGACGACATGGTAGCCCTTGCCGCCCGAGGTCTTGACGAAATTCGGCAATGACAGTGCATCGAGCCGGCCGTGAATTTCGAGCGCCGCCGCGCGCACCGCTTTCACGTCGACGCCTTCGTCGGGATCGAGATCGAAGATGATCTGGTCCGGCTTGTCCAGTTCGTCGATGGTGCAGCCCCAGATATGGATCTCGACCACGCCGAGTTGGACCAAAGCAGCGACACCGTCGAAATCGCGGATGAACAATATCTCCTCGCCGTCGGTCGGATCCTTCATCCTGGCGATTTTTTCGTGCATGCCCGCGGAGGCATGCTTCTGAAAAAAGCGTTGGCCGTCGACGCCGTCCGGCGCGCGCACCAGGCTGAGCGGCCGATCGACGACGAATTGGTGCATGCGTGGCCAGACCAAAGCGTAATGATCGAGCAGGCCCTGCTTCGATATCTTCTCCTGCGGCCACAGAAGCTTGTCCGGATGAGAAAGTTTTATGACGGTGTCTGCCGCCTCCGTGGATTTGACAGCGGCGGATGTCTCGCCCTTGCCGCTGGCAGGCTTTGCCTTGCTGTCGGCCCTGCCAGCGGGTGCTTTCGGCTTTTCCTGCACGACTTCCTCCGCCGGTTTGTCCTCGCGCAATCCCTGGAACGAGCGTGGCCCATTGTACGGTCGACGTCCAGCTACGGAAAGTGAGGCAAAGCCGGCTGTCCGGCGTTGCCTCGATCGAGAGTCTACTCGGCGGCCTGAAGGTTGACCTTGGCTTCCGCAATCTCGGTGAGCTTGCGGTCGGTCGCCTGTTCTTCCTTGATGTTGTTGGCCAGGACATTGGCGCAGTCGGTGCGGCCAAGCTGCTTGGCCCAGGCGATCAACGTGCCGTAACGGGTTATCTCGTAGTGCTCGACCGCCTGCGCGGATGCGATCAGGGCGGCGTCGAGAACGTCCTTGTCGTCGATGTCGCCGCTGACTTCATCGGCTTCCTCGAGAATGCCGTCGATGGCCGGACAGTTGACCGTCTTGGCCTTCACGCCGTGCAGTTCGAACACCTTCTCGACCCGCTCGATATGACCTTTGGTCTGGCCGAGATGCTTCTCCAGGCCGGCTTTCAGCTGCGGGTCGGTCGCCTTGTCGATCATCTTCGGCAGCGACTTCTCGATCTGTTTCTCGGCGTAATAGATGTCGCGCAGCGTGTGGACGAAGAGGTCGTCCAGCGTCTTGATGTCTTTCGAAAAGAAACCCATGGCTTTGCCTTTCCATTGTTCTTGCTGTGTTGGGGGTTCCGGCGGCGGTTCCGCTCGGAAGCCGCTGGGCCGGGGTTGGTCCCGGCTCTCAGCGTCAACGTGCTTCTATCGGACGGGTTCCTGGCTTCCCCGAGTAATCAGAGAAATTTGCGCAAGCACGGAAATTTCGCGGCACCGGCCAAGTTGAAACACAAGCGCGTCGGAGCGACATCCAAACGAAACATATGTGATGCAAAAGTCACACTAGCCGGAATGCCGACGAACTGCATGGAAAGACCCCGAATCAGCCGCATTCCAGCCACGAACCAAGGCCTTTTTGACCAAAGATTAACATCGTGTTCACCGAGTATTCACGCCTCGACGCTATGATCCCACGCAATTCGGAAGGGACATCCGAAATCGGGACAGGGACAGGGAAAATGAACTTCTTGACGCACCTCATCGGCTACGCTGCCGCCATCCGCGAATTCGTCGCGCCGACCTACCGGCCGGAGCGCTATTACATGCGCGGCCCAGGCCCCGCTTGCGCACGCCGCGGCCACACGCTCGGCATCAGCGCGCACTGATGACGACCATGGAAAGCCGTCACGATAGCCGGATCTGCAGGCCGGCCGCCGATCATCGTGCGACCACATATCGCACGGAACGTCCTGGGCTCGCCGACAGGCGGCGTGCGACAACGCCAAGGGTCTGAGTTTCCAGAATTTTGAGATTCTGGGGCTTAGATCTCGCCGCCGGCAAGCTAAGTGCCGTTTGACACCAGGCAGCCGGGACTCGCGTGACCGCCCAGTAGCTGCAAGATCCCTTCCGCCAAGTTGCCTCCGAAAAGCTAGAGCGGGATTGCGGTCGTCTCCTTGGCGGTTCGAATCACAAACATGGTGTAATACCGCGCCACATTCGTCCGATCTCGGAACAGCCGCTCGCACAAAGTGTCGAACTCGTCCATATCCATCAGACGCAGCATAAGGACAGCGTCGGTCGAGCCGCTCACGCTGTAGGCCTGGACCACCACTGGTTCCATGGCGGCAACCTCGAGGAAGCGGCGCATGTGCTGCTCGCCGTGGCGCTCCAGCTCGACCGTGACGATAGCCTTCATCCCCCTGCCGGCCTTGGCTGGATCAAGTAGCGCGACAACGCGGTCGATGACACCGACTGACTTGAGCCGCCGTATGCGGCGCAAGCAGCTGGAGGGCGAAAGCCCGACCTCCGCCGCCAGGTCGGCATTGGTGCGCGAAGCGTCTTCTTGCAACAGCTTGAGAAGCTTCCTGTCGATCCGGTCCATTGCGGTCCTCCGTCGTCGTCTACCCAGTCTGCAATTTTATTGCACAAATCCGCAAATTTTGACCACAAATGCGAACCGTCTCACGGTAGTCATTTGGCGTCAATCACGGAGACAATCGCCATGGCAGTGCAGGCCGCCCTCTATCGAAAGACGCTTGAAACGCTTGAAATCTATTGGGAATTGGTTCGCATTATCGTTCCGGTCACGATAGCCACACAGATCCTGCAGGATCTTGGTGTCATCCGGGCGATCTCTCCGTTCTTCGCGCCTCTCATGACGCTGGTTGGACTGCCGCCCGAGCTCGCCCTTGCCTGGCTGACAGGATTGCTGGTGGGAATTTGGGGCGCGGTGGTGACCGTGTTCACTCTGGCCCCGGTTTCGACGTTGAGCACTGCCGACATGACCGTTCTTTCAACCCTTTTGCTGTTTGCGCATGCCATTCCGATTGAGCAACGCATCATTCAGAAGGTTGGGCCAAGCTTCATGGTCACTGCGGCGCTTCGCATTGGCGGCGGACTGATCCTTGCCATGCTCCTGCACCAGATATTCGCAGCAACCGGATTGCTATCCGAGCCGCTGAAGCCGGCGTGGATACCAATGGACGAGGGCGCTGACTGGAGCAGTTTTTTTCCAGGCATGCTCAAAACCCTGGCAACCATGCTCGTCATTCTCCTCGCACTAAGCTGGCTGATCGAGCTCCTCAAGATGTCGGGCATCCTGGGTTGGCTGAACAAGGGGCTTGCGCCACTCTTTCGCCTTGCCGGCATCCAGTCACAAGCGGTGCCGTTCACCGCGGTCGGTCTGCTTCTTGGAATTTCCTATGGCGCGGGACTGCTGATCCGCGAGGCGCGCACGACCAGCGTAGAGCCGCGCCAGATCTTCCTCGCTTGCGTGTTCATGGGCTTTGCCCACAGTCTCATAGAGGACACACTGGTTGTCATCGCTCTGGGTGCAGACTTCACCAGTGTGTTTTTCGTTCGCCTGATCTTTGCCGTGCTCGCAACCGCGTTGATCGCCCGGGCTATCAGTTCGGCTTCCGACGTTCTGTTTTTCAAAGCATTGTTCCGCAAGGAAGAAAGTCGCCTCGCTCAGTCGGAATCCGGTTTTGGCGGCTAACAATGGAGCGTCTTTGGTCCGCTTATGTGGCTGTGCCCGGCACTCGACATCCGACAACGCCCTGGAGGACGAGGTCCCGCACCCGCTTGCGGACCGTCCGCTACCGCGGCTGGTACTAACCTTCGCACAGCTCCAGCACCGTCGTGTCGCCTGCCGCCTTGCCCAGTTCGCGGCAGCCCTGAACCGTGCACAGCGTCCAGCCTTCACCGGTCGCGCCGGAGGCCGCGAGCACAAGGCGCCGCTGCGGCGCCATCTTGGGTTTATAGACCCACCAACCGTCCCGCAGCACCGAGCCTTCCGGCGGTTCCATGCCGGCGCCCGAGCCCTTGATCCGTGCCTCGGCGATCTCCAAGCCGGAAGGCGTCACCTTCCAGTCCTCCTGCCAATGCGTCTTTTCCACCGAATGCGTCCAGGCGAGCGTGAAGGCGGCGACAGTGAGCGTCACCGTCTTGCCGGCTGCGAGGATACAGAGGCTCATGCGGTGCCGGTGGCCTGCCGCGCCCGCCAGCAGTGCCAGCCGATCCAGGCGACAGAGAGCGCCCAGCCGGCTTCGTCGGTGACAGGCAGCGCGGCAACCAGCAGCACGCCGGCGGCGAAGGCGACGAGACGTTCCCACCAGGCCATGCGCCGGGCCAGGAACCCGACGGCGGCTGCGCCCCACAGGGCAATGCCCATGCAGGCCTTGGCGACGATATAGGCGACCTCGACGGGATAACCGAACTGGGCGGCGATCGGACCGGGGTCCTGCAGCATCAGCGCCGGGGTATAAACCGCCATGAACGGCACGACGAAGCCGGCGACGGCAAGCTTGGTGGCCTGGATGCCGATCTTGAGGCCGCTTTCCTTGGCCATCGGCGCGGCGGCGAAGGCGGCCAGCGCCACCGGCGGAGTGAGGTCGGCCATAATGCCGAAATAGAAGACGAACATGTGGCTGACCACCAGCGGCACGCCGAGTGACAGCAGTGCCGGCCCGGCCAGCGACGAGGTGATGATGTAGTTGGGGATCGTCGGTATGCCCATGCCGAGCACCAGGCAGGTGAGCATGGTCAGCACCAGCGACAGGAACAGATTGTTCTCGCCGATGGAGATTATCCAGCCGATGAAGGTGGAGGCGATGCCGGTGAGCGTCAAGGTGCCGATGACGACGCCGACGATGGCGCAGGCGATGCCGACCGGCAGCGCGTTCTTTGCTCCCTCGGCTAGCGAATCTATGCATATCTGCAGCGTCTCGCGTCCGCCCCTGAAGGTGATGCAGGCGATGACGAGCCCGGCGATGACAAAACTGAGGATGTTGACGCCGAACCTCATGAAGGAGGCGGCGGCAAGCCCCAGCGCCAGCCAAAAGACAATGCGGAAGGCAAGCGGCCCGATCAAAGCCGCCAGCGGCGTGCCGAGGATGAGCACGATGGTCAGCGCCAGCCCCATGGTGCCGGCGAAGATCGGCGTATAGCCGGCAAACAGCAGATAGATGAGCGCGGCCAGCGGCAGCACCAGCGGCCAATGTCTTCTCACCGCGTGCCACGGATTGGGCAGGTCCGCCTTGGCCATGCCCTGCAGGCCGGCCTTGCCGGCTTCCAGGTAGACCTGCCAGAAGCAGGCACCGAAATAGAGCAGCGCCGGGATGATCGCTGCCTTGACCACCTCGGCATAGGGGATGTTCAGCGTCTCGGCCATGATGAAGGCGACCGCGCCCATCACCGGCGGCATGATCTGGCCGCCCATCGACGAGGTCGCCTCGACCGCGCCGGCGAAAGCCGAACGGAAGCCGAAGCGCTTCATCAGCGGAATGGTGAACTGGCCGCTGGCCACCACATTGGCGACGCCGGAGCCGGAAATGGTGCCCATCAGCGCCGACGACAGGACGCAGACCTGGGCCGGGCCGCCGCGCCATGTGCCGACCAGGCCAAGCGCGAAATCGTTGAACAGTGCGATCATGCCGGCGCGTTCGAGAAAGGCGGCGAAGACGACGAAGATGAAGATATAGGCGGCCGAGACGTAGACCGGAGTGCCGTATATGCCTTCGGTGCCAAAGGCGAAGGTGTCGATGAGCTGTGCGAAATCATAGCCGCGATGGATGAAGGGCGGCGGCAGGTGATTGCCGAAGAAAGCGTAGGCGAGAAAGATCAAGGCGATCAGGGCAAGCGGCAGCCCCATCAGCCGCCGCGCAGCCTCGAAAACCAGCACGACCAGCACCGTGCCGACGATCAGGTCCGGCGTGGTGAGGAAGCCGGAGCGCCGGATGAGATCGGCATAGAACACCCAATTGTAGAGGCCGGTGGCGAAGCCGAGCACGCCTAGCGTCCAGAACGCTGCTTTCGCCGGTGTGCTTGTGGCGCGCAGATTGGCGATCAGGCCAAAGCCGAGCAGCAGCAAGAAGCCGACATGCATGGCGCGCACCACCTGGCTCGGCAGGCTGCCATAGGCGGCGATGTAGATCTGGAAGACGGAGAAGGCGATGGCGATGAGAAAGGCGGCCTTGCCGGCGATGCCGTCGCCGAAACCCGGCGGCAGGCCTTCGACCGGGGCCTCGGCGGTGGGGGAAAGAACGGTCGGCGTTTCGGGATGGGCGTCGGTCATTGGCGGGTTCCTGGCGGGGCGCAATCCCTCCCCCTTGAGGGGAGGGTTGGACAGCCGCCGAAGGCGGATGGACGGGTGGGGTCGTTGCGGCAGTGCGCAGCCTGAACCGACCCCACCCGCCTCGCTTCGCTCGGCACCCTCCCCTCAAGGGGAGGGTGCACCCTATTTCACCAATCCCTTTTCCTTGTAATACCGCTCGGCGCCGGGATGCAGCGGCACCGGCATGCCGTCGAGCGCCTTGGCCATGTCGATCGCCTTGGCGGCGGCGTGGGCAGCAGTGAGCTGGTCGAGATTTTCGAACAGCAGCTTGGTCATCTGATAGCCGGTCTCGTCGGAGACGTCGGCGTGGGTGATGAGGAAATTGCCGACGGCGGCGGTCGCGACGTCCTCGGTCTGGCCTTCATAGGTGCCCTTGGGAATGGTCACCGAAAGATAGGGCGAGCCGATCTTGGCGACGTCCTGCGCCGGTACGGCGACGACGTTGATCGGCACCGAAGTGGCGAGGTCGCGGATCGAGGCGACGCCAAGTCCGGCCGATTGCAGCGTGGCGTCGAGCTGGCGGTTCTTGATCAGCTCGACCGATTCGGCGAAGGGCAGATACTCGACCCGTCCGAGATCCTCGTATTTCAGCCCGCCGGCGGCGAAGATGGCGCGGGCGTTGAGCTCGGTGCCGGAGGCCGGCGCGCCGACCGACAGGCTCTTGCCCTTGAGGTCGGCAAGGGTCTTGATGCCGGACTCCTTGCTGGCAACGATCTGGATATAGTTGGGATAGATGGCGGCGACGCCGCGCAGCTTGTCGAGCTTGCCCGGGAAACCGGCCTCGGTGTTGCCCTCGGCGGCCAGTTTGACGGCATCGCCGAGCGCGAAGGCGATCTCGCCCTTGCCCTGCTGCAACAGGTTGAGGTTCTCGACCGAGGCCTTCGTCGCCTGCACCTGGGTGCGGGCGCCCCCAATGCCCTTGCCGTAGATTTCCGACAGTGCGACGCCGAGCGGATAATAGACGCCCGAGGTGCCGCCGGTCAGCACGTTGATGAATTCCTGCGCCTTGGCCGACACCGCGCCAAGGCCCAGCGACAGCGCCAGCGTGCCGGCGACAATAAATTTCGTCCTGAAATTGTGCATGTGATCTCCTCCCTGAAATATCTGCCACCGCGCGACCCGAGGTCGAGTTTAGACAGCAGGCGGGAAATGCCAACCCGCAATAATATCCGTTAGACGAACGGCTGAGTGATGCCGCAACGCATGGCCGCTTGCGCGATGTGCGATCGGAGCCGAAAGATTTTCGCAGAGCCTGTCGAAATCGCGCGAGGCCGCGCGACATACGTTCGGCTCGCAACGATGCGGCCTTCGAAAATGGAGAAGACCATGCGATACATGCTTTTGATCTACGTGAACGAAGCCGCGATGGCGGCCGCGCCGACGGAGAAGACCTACGAGATCAGCGCAGCCTATGGCGCCTATACCGAGGCGTTGAAGAAGTCCGGCTCCTGGTTGGCCGGTGACCGGCTGAAGCCGACCCAAGCCGCGACCTCGGTGCGGATGGCCAACGGCAAGACCAATGTGCTCGACGGTCCCTATGCCGATACCAAGGAGCAGCTCGCCGGTTTCTACATGATCGAGGCGGAGGACGCCGACGCGGCTATTGCCTGGGCGGCGCGATGTCCAGCTGCCAGCACCGGCACAGTCGAGGTGCGGCCGATCTGGGAACAAACCATGTGATGACGAATGACCTTGAGGTCGCCCGAGCGGCGGCGGAAGCGGCCGCCCGGCAAAGCTACGGCAAGCTCATCGCCTTCCTCGCCGCCCGCACGCGCGACGTGGCCGGCGCCGAGGACGCGCTGGCCGACGCCTTTGCGGTGGCGCTGGAGCGCTGGCCGCAAACCGGCGTGCCACAGAAGCCGGAAGCCTGGCTGCTGGCGGTGGCGTGCAGACGCCGCGTCGACGCGATCCGGCGGCGGCTGACCAGCGAGGCGAGCCGCGACCATCTCAGGCTGATCGCCGAGGAGATGGAGGCCCGCATGGTCGATGAAGACCTGCCCGATGAGCGGCTGCGGCTGATGTTTGCCTGTGCCCATCCGGCGATCGAGGCTGGCGTGCGCGCGCCGCTGATCCTGCAGGCCATTCTGGGCTTGGACGCAGCGACGATCGCCTCGGCCTTCCTGGTGTCGCCGGCAACGATGGGCCAGCGCCTGGTGCGCGCCAAAAGCCGCATCCGCGAGACCGGCATTCCGTTCCGCGTGCCGGAGCGGGCGGAGCTTGGCGAGCGGCTGGATGCGGCGCTGGAAGCGATCTACGCTGCGTTCGCCGAAGGCTGGTCCGACCCGGCCGGCACCGAAACCCGGCGCCGCAATCTCGCGACCGAAGGCATCTGGCTCGGCCGGCTGGTGGCGTCGCTGATGCCGGACGAGCCGGAAGCGCTCGGTCTGCTGGCCCTGATGCTGTTTGCCGAAGCGCGGCGTGCGGCGCGGCGCAACTCCGCCGGGGACTATGTGCCACTGGCTGAGCAGGAGCTTGCGTTGTGGGACGGCGCCTTGATCGACGAAGCTGAGACACTACTCAGGCGCGCCGCAACCAAGGGCGTCGTCGGCCGCTACCAGCTCGAGGCGGCCGTGCAATCCGCCCATACGACCAGGCGGCTGACCGGGCGGACCGACTGGATCGCGATCAGACATCTCTACGACGCGCTGTCGGTGATTGCCGCCTCGCCGGTGGTCTCGATCAACCGCGCGGTGGCCATTGCCGAGGCCGACGGCGCCGCGGCGGGATTGAGTGCACTTGATGAGCTTGGTGGAGACAAGCGGCTGCATGATTATCAGCCTTATTGGGCCGCCCGCGCGGGCCTTCTGGCCAGACTCGGCAAAACTCGGGAGGCTACTGAGGCCTATGACCGGGCGATCGGCCTCGAACGCGACCCGGCCGTGCGCCGGTTCCTGCAGGCACGACGGGCTGGGCTCGCAGCCGAAGAATGAGGTCCGGGAAAGGCCGGGGTCAGACATGATCCGATGTTTGGGATCTAAGGCCGAGCGCTGGCGCCGCCCCTCATTGCCTTGGTCGCGGTGTCGGCACTTTTTTCTGCAACGCTGGCGATTGGCGAACCCGTCAATGAGAGCGCCCCCTCGCCCCGTTTACGGGGAAAGGACGCCGACAGGCAGGTGAGGGGCGGCGCCGGCTTCGACAATTAGCGGGCGCTACGGAAGCGCAGGAAATCTCAACCGCAGGCCGGCACAAATATGCCCTAAGCCCCCAGCCCTTCGAACAGGATCGTCGACAGATAGCGTTCGGCGAAGGACGGAATAACGACCACCAGGTTCTTGCCCTCGTTCTCCGGCCGCGAGCCGACGACGATCGCCGCCTGCAGGGCAGCGCCCGACGAGATGCCGACCGGCACGCCTTCGAGGCGGGCGACGAGCCGCGCATTGGCGACCGAATCCTCGTTGGAGACCTTGACGATCTCGTCATAGATGGTCGTGTCGAGGATCTTCGGCGCGAAGCCGGCGCCGATGCCCTGGATCTTGTGCGGGCCGGGCTGGCCGCCCGACAGCACCGGCGAGGCTTCCGGCTCGACGGCGACGACATGCACGGAGGGCTTGCGCTGCTTCAGCACCTGGCCGACGCCGGTGATGGTGCCGCCGGTGCCGATGCCGGCGACGAAGATGTCGACTTCGCCACGAGTGTCGTTCCAGATTTCCTCGGCTGTGGTGCGGCGGTGAATTTCCGGATTGGCGGGATTTTCGAACTGCTGCGGAATGATGGCGTCGGGCAGTGTAGCGGCCAACTCGTCGGCCTTGGCGATGGCGCCTTTCATGCCTTTCGGCCCTTCGGTCAGCACCAGTTCGGCGCCGAGCAGCGCCAGCATCTTGCGACGTTCGACCGACATGGTTTCCGGCATGGTCAGGATCAGCTTGTAGCCCTTGGCGGCGGCGGCGAAGGCGAGCGCAATGCCGGTGTTGCCCGAGGTTGGCTCGATCAGCGTGGTCCTGCCGGGCGCGATCCTGCCCGATGCCTCCAGCGCCTCGATCATCGAGACGCCGATGCGATCCTTGACCGAGCCGATCGGGTTGAAGAATTCGAGCTTGGCCAGCAGATTGGCGACGACGCCCTTTTCCCCGGCGAACTTGTCGAGCCGCACCAGCGGCGTGTCGCCGATCGTCTCGGTGATCGAATTGTAGATGCGGCCGCGGCCGGGCACAGGCACGGTGGTGGCGGGCTTGTTCATTGGTTTCGCTCCCAAGAGGTCAGATCGGCAAGGGTCAGGCAATTAAGTGAGTCAGGCAACTAAGTGAGTCAGGCAACTAAGTCTCGACCAGGCAGGATAAAGCCTTCGGCCACGCAAGCTAGTCTGCCGTTTGAAAATATCCGACGGGTCGCATGCTGAATACATCCTCGCCCGCAGGTGACGCGCCAGATGCAACCGCCGCCGTCCTCCGGGCACCGCAACACATGCAGGTCGGCCCCAGATCGCGTCGCCGGAGACGACGAAACCGGTCATGAGATCCTCATGTTCGCCGGTCGGCTAGCCGTCCTTGCACCTTTCGGGCTCAGTTCCCGGCAGCGTAGAAATCGTCGTCGAGGCGCTTTTCCAGCGCGACGAGATCGGCCGGCAGCGGCAGGCCCATGGCGCGCATCTCCCCCAGCTTTTCGCGCAACTGCTCCTGCACTTCATGCTGATCCTCGGGCTGGTTGATCATCTGCTCGAGCAACAGGCTGATCTGAGCCTTGAATGATTCCAGCGCCATTTTTTTCTCCTTGAGGTTCCCTAAAGCGTGTCGCGTTGGAAGGGATCCCTGCGACACGCTTCGGTTTTTTGGGCGACATGCATTATCGCAGCATGCGGGAAATAAGCTGCGCGGTATAGTCGACCATCGGCACGATGCGTGCATAGTTCAGCCGGGTCGGGCCGATGACGCCGAGCGCGCCGATGACGCGGGCGTCCTTGTCGCGATAGGGCGCCACGACCAGCGACGACCCCGACAGCGAAAACAGCTTGTTCTCCGAGCCGATGAAGATGCGCACGCCGGAGCCTTCCTCCGCGAGGTCGAGAAGCTGGATCAGCCCGTCCTGCGTCTCCAGATCCTCGAACAAATGCCGCAGCAGCTCGATGTCGGCCTGGGCGGTGACATTTTCCAGCAGATTGGCGCGACCGCGCACGATGAGACGCGCCGGCAAGCCGCTCTCGGCGCCTGCCCAGACCGCAAGGCCCTTCTCGACCAAATCCTGCGACAGCGTGTCGAGGGCGGCCCTGGTTTCTTCCTTGATGCGGGCGATCTCGACCCGCGCCTCGGCCAGCGTGCGACCGCGGATATGGGCGTTGAGGAAATTCGAGGCTTCGTGCAGTTGCGAGACGGTGATGCCGGCGGGCAGGTCGACGACGCGGTTTTCGACGTCGCCGTTCTGCGACACCAGCACGGCCAGCGCCTTGTTCGGCTCGAGCTGGATGAATTCGATATGCTTGAGCGCCACCTCGTTCTTGGCGGCAAGCACGAGGCCGGCGCCGCGCGACATGCCGGACAGCATCTGGCTCGCCTCGGTGAGCATGTGCTCCAGCGTCGCACCAGAGCCGGAGGCGCGTACCTGCGCCTCGATGGTGCGGCGCTCCTCGTCGGAGAGATCACCAAGCTCCATGAAGGCATCGACGAAGAAGCGCAGGCCGGCCTGGGTCGGCAATCGGCCGGCTGAGATATGCGGCGCGTAGATCAGGCCGAGATGCTCGAGATCGCTCATCACATTGCGGATGGTGGCCGGCGACAGCGAAGACGGCAGGATGCGCGACAGGCTGCGCGAGCCGACCGGCTCGCCGTCCTTCAGATAGGAATCGACAATGCGCCGAAAGATGTCGCGCGAGCGCATGTCGAGCGATTGAAGGGCGGGCGATTGAAGCGCGGGGGATTGGAGCGCTGCCGCCGACTGGGAACCGGGATCGACTGCCTTGGTCATTCGAGCCAAATACCTCCGGCCCAAGGATATAGACATCGGCCGCGCCCGCGCAACTGGTCTATTTTCCTTTGCGCCTCTCGTCGCGTGCGGCTACAAGCCGGCCACGACTCCTAAAACGACAAGAAAGAAGCCTGAATGCGCCCTTCCAAACGCCAATTCGACGAAATGCGCGCCATCTCCTTTGAGCGCGGCGTCTCCAAGCACGCGGAAGGCTCGTGCCTGGTGAAGTTCGGCGACACCCATGTGCTTTGCACCGCCAGCCTCGAAGAAAAGGTGCCGGGCTGGATGCGCAATTCCGGCAAGGGCTGGGTGACGGCGGAATACGGCATGCTGCCGCGCTCGACCGGCGAGCGCATGCGCCGCGAGGCTTCGGCTGGCAAGCAAGGCGGCCGCACGCTGGAAATCCAGAGGCTGATCGGCCGTTCGCTGCGCGCAGTGGTCGATCTGCAGGCGCTGGGTGAGCAGCAGATCACCGTCGACTGCGACGTGATCCAGGCCGATGGCGGCACGCGCACCGCCTCGATCACCGGCGGCTGGGTGGCGCTTTACGACTGCCTGCGCTGGATGGAAGCCCGGCAGATGGCCAGCGTCGCCAAGGTGCTGAAGGACCATGTCGCGGCTATCTCCTGCGGCATCCACGACGGCCAGCCGGTCATCGACCTCGACTATCTCGAGGATTCATCGGCCGGCACCGACGCCAATTTCGTCATGACCGGCAAAGGCGGCATTGTCGAGATACAAGGCACGGCCGAGGGCGAGCCTTTCTCGGAAGAGCAATTTGCGGCGCTGATGGAATTGGCCAAGAAAGGTATTGCGCGACTGATTAGCCTGCAGCAGATGGCCGTGGCGTAGTCCTGAGAATGCCGAGCTTGTCCGCCCCCCTCTGGCCTGCCGGCCATCTCCCCCCCAAGGGGGGAGATCGGGTATCCAATCGGCTTTCGCCAACTGTCGGCGGCGTGGGATGTGCGGAAGCGCTGAAGCTGCCAATCTCCCCCCTGGAGGGGGAGATGCCAAGTTTTGGCAAAGAGGGCAGGCCAGAGGGGGGTGCCTCGTGACACCCTCTGCCATCCTCGAATCAGCGCTGTACGTCACCGACCTCGATGCTGCGGAAAAATTCTACACCGATGTGCTCGGGCTCGATCTGCTGGGCAAGGTCGAAGGCAGGCACCTGTTCTTCCGTTGCGGGGACGGCGTGCTGCTCATCTTCAACGCCGAGGCGACCAAGGTGCCGCCGGCGCCCGATGCCAGGCTGAAAGTGCCGCCGCACGGCACGGTCGGCGACGGCCATCTCTGCTTTGCGGCGAGCGCGGACGAGATCGTGCGCTGGAGAGCGCATCTTGCGCGGAAGAAAATCGCCATCGAGAGCGAGTTCGAATGGCCGCAGGGTGGCCGCTCGATCTATATTCGCGACCCCTCCGGCAATTCGATCGAATTCGCCGAACCAAGAATCTGGGGCATCTGATGCATTCGCTTGATGGACATGAGATCGTTGTCGCCAGCCACAATGCCGGCAAATTGCGCGAATTCGCCGATCTGATGGCCCCGTTCGGCATAGAAGCGAAGTCGGCCAAGGAATATGGCCTGCCGGAGCCGGACGAGACTGGCACCACCTTCGAGGAGAACGCCTATATCAAGGCCTTTGCCGCCGCCAAGGCGACAGGCCTGCCGGCATTGTCGGACGATTCCGGCCTGTGTGTCGATGCGCTGGGCGGGGCGCCCGGCGTCTACACCGCCAACTGGGCCGAGGCGCCGGACGGGGCCCGCGACTTCGGCATGGCGATGCAGCGAGCCGAAGTGGCGTTGCAGGAAATCGGCGCGGTTGATCCAGCGGAGCGCAAGGGCCGCTTCGTCGCCGTCATCTGCCTGGCCTTTCCCGACGGCGCGGCCGAATATTTCCGTGGCGAAGTCGAGGGCACGCTGGTATGGCCGCCGCGCGGCGAACTCGGCTTCGGCTACGACCCGGTGTTCGTGCCGGACGGTTTCCAAAAGACTTTTGGCGAGATGACCGCAGAGGAGAAACATGGCTGGAAGCCCGGCCAGCCGACGGCATTGTCGCATCGCGCTCGCGCCTTCCAGAAATTCGCGCAGGCCAGACTGGATTTGGCGCGATCGGCGGTGAAATGACCATGCTGCTCGACCGCAGCCCCGGTTTCGGCGTCTACGTGCACTGGCCGTTCTGCGCGGCCAAGTGCCCCTATTGCGACTTCAACAGCCATGTCCGCCACCAGCCGGTCGACCAGGAGCGTTTTGCGCGCGCCTTCGAGATCGAGCTTGCGACGATGCGCAACCGCACCGGACCGCGCGAGGTGACCAGCATTTTTCTCGGCGGCGGCACGCCATCGCTGATGAAACCGCAAACCGTCGCGACGGTGCTGGACGCGGTGGCGAAGAACTGGACGGTGCCTGCCGGCATCGAGGTGACGCTGGAAGCCAACCCGTCTTCGGTCGAGGCCGAGCGCTTTCGCGGCTATCGGGAGGCAGGCGTCAACCGGGTGTCGCTCGGCGTGCAGGCGCTGAACGACAAGGATCTGCGCTTTCTCGGCCGGCTGCACAATGTCGATGAAGCGCTGCATGCGATTGGGCTGGCGCGTGAGATTTTCCCGCGGCTGTCGTTCGATCTGATCTACGCACGGCCCGGCCAGACAGCGGAAGCGTGGCAGGCGGAGCTCGAGCAGGCGATCGGCCATGCCGCCGACCATTTGTCGCTCTACCAGTTGACCATCGAGGAAGGCACGCCGTTCCACGCGCTGCATGCGGCCAGGAAATTCGCTATTCCCGACAATGACCATGCCGCCGATCTCTATGCGCTGACGCAGGAGATCACCGCCGCGCATGGGCTGCCGGCCTATGAGATTTCGAACCACGCCAGACCGGGCGCCGAAAGCCGGCACAATCTCACCTATTGGCGCTATGGCGAATATGTCGGCGTCGGTCCCGGCGCGCATGGCCGCTTCGTCGAGAACGGCCGCCGCGTGGTGACGATCGCGGAACGAATGCCGGAAACCTGGGCCAATCTGGTCGAGGCCAAGGGCCATGGCGTCACCGGCGGCGAGATCCTGACGCGCTCGGAAGAGGCCGACGAGTTCCTGTTGATGGGGCTGAGGCTGGCCGAGGGAATCGACCTCTCGCGCTACGAAGCGTATTCCGGCCGTGGCCTGTCGACGGCGCGGCTGTCGATGCTGCAGGGCGAGGGGCTGGTGGCGCCGATCGGCAATGCCCGCCTGCGCGCCACGCCGGCCGGCATGATCGTGCTGGACGCCGTAGTGGCGGATCTGGCGCGGTAAAGCACAGGCCAGGACTACGAAGGAATATCCCAGCGCCGGGCCAGCCTGCAATCCGCGACCGATATTTACTTGCAAGCGTGGGCCTGACTGGTCAAGCTTCTGTCGGGTGCCGCTAATATGCGGTTGAAGCAGACCACGGGGCTAAAATGCGCCTCTTCAACATCGCGCTTGCTGTCATTGCTCTGATCGGCGGGCTGGAGGTGGCGTGGGCTGAAAAACGTGTTGCGCTGGTGATCGGCAATTCGAGCTATCAACGGGTCGCTAGACTTCCCAATCCGAACAATGACGCTGCTGACATGGCGGCCTTGCTCTCAAAGGTAGGGTTCAAAGTATCTCGCAAGATGGACTTGGACCATACCGCGTTCAGGAAAGCCCTGCAGGAGTTCGGTCGCGAGGCGGAAGGTGCTGATTTCGCAATAATCTTCTTCGCGGGACATGGGGTTGAGGTTGAGAATAGAAATTTTCTCGTTCCTACAGATGTCAGCCTGAACGCTGATTCCGACGTGGAGTTTGAGGCAATCCCGCTGGATCTGGTGATGAACGCGTTGTCCCGTGTCTCCGGCGTGCGGGTGGTTCTACTTGATGCTTGCCGGGACAACCCTTTTATCGCGGCCATGCAACGATCAAACGCAACGCGTTCCATCGGCAGAGGCCTGGCTGCGATTGAACCGGCAGCCGGAACCTTGGTCGGGTACGCTGCGAAGGAAGGTACAACCGCTTTCGATGGAGCGGGCCGGAACAGTCCCTACACTGCAGGGCTGTTGGCGCATTTGGGTGAACCCGGGGTAGACATCCAATTCGTGTTCCGCAAGGTTCGCGACACTGTTCTGGCCGCGACAGGCGGCAAGCAGGAACCATTCACGTATGGATCGCTGCCTGGCAGGGAAATTTTCATTGCCCCTCCTCGTGGCGCAACGGCAGTCTCGCCAGCCAACAACAGCCGAGATGCGAGCCTGACGGAAATCGAGTTGTGGACCTCAATCCGCGGCTTCAAAAGCAGCGGAGCGTTAAAGGATTATCTTCAACGGTACCCCGACGGGCTGTTTGTGGCTCTCGCCAGACTCCAGATTCAACAGTTGGAGAATGCAGATCATCAATCGGACGCCGGCCAGGAAGATGCCCCGAACGAGCTGGCGAAGCGGATACAGCGCGAGCTTGGCCGCGTTGGGTGTAATCCGGGAAACCCAGACGGCATCTGGGGTGGAAGGACCCGGGAGGCGTTGCGCCGTTTCGCTCGCCACTCCGGCGCTGAGATCGACATGGCGAAACCGACAACAATTGCTTTGAAGATATTGGAAGGAAGCACAGCGCGCGTGTGTCCGGTGGTTGCCCGGCCGAATTCGATACAAGAACCCGGCCATGCAAATGGCCCGAATACCCGGCCACGACCGACAACGGAACAGAAGCGTGCCGCCGCTGCTCCGAGCGCGAGCAGGCCAGCTCGCGTTTGCAGGGCAGAAACCCACGATGATTGCAGGGTCCGAGCGCGGGCCGCCGGGGCTCGCCGGGGCAGCGGCTTCTGCCGCGATCGAATTACAATCTGCGAGTGACGTGCCTCGGCAAAGGCTGCCGATCTGGCGTCGATCACGGCCACAGGCCCGTAAGCGGCAGCAGAGAGCATGCTGGCGCTCCCATCTTCCACTCATCCTATTGAAACTCAATAATGTAGCCGTGCGAGCTGTTTTGCGGACCCATATCGTCCCACGTGCTCGCCTTGAGATCGGCCGTGTCCCGGTTGCCGTCCAAATGAGCATAAAACATCGCAAAATCATCACCCTGCTTGTGCTCGTTGGGGTGGTTGGGAAGCCAATTGTTGTAAGTCATTGCCTCGCCGGTCAACCATCGCCAGCCCCCACGAGGCTCGCGCCCCCCCGGATCCTGCTCAAGGCCGATCCACGGACCCATCTTGTAGGACACTCTTCCGTCGAAGCCAGTTTCGAACATCCGTTCATCAGTCTCGAACAGCCCGTAAATAAAGTCGTTCTCCGCCTTTGACGAGATCGCCGCCAGATGCGCTTCACACCGCTGGGCAGCAGATTTGGCGGTCTGCCAAGACGAGTGGCGATCGTAAACCGCCACATAGAGGCGGCTCCCAAACTCGCCGTAGATGATTTCTTTGCCCCTGAGGCACTGCGCGGCGCGAATAGTGCGCTCATCGGTTTCGAGCCCTTTCAAATCCTCGGGGTCGAAGAGCCGCGCCTCGTCGGCAGATACGACGGAATCCGTGCTCGTGACGCCAACCAGCTCCAGCCTGTTGGCGACGACGCTATTGATGTATCCAGTCTCGGTGAGCCCCAGCGCCTTCTGATATCGAGAGATCGCCCTGCGAGTCTTTTGACCGAGATTGCCGTCCGCCGCACCTATGTCATATCCGAGGTCGGAAAGCGTCAGCTGCATTTCCTTGCGTTGAGACTGCGTCAGCTTCATACGGCGTTCCGCTTCCTGCGGCGACACGAGGCCATCGCCGCCACGTTCGAGCAGACGCAGCGCAGCGCGAGCGCTGTCGGAGAAAGAGCCGGATTGGTGCTTGGCCAAGTAAAGCTGCCAGCCGCGTGCAGTGGCAATGCGCTCGGCCTTTTCGAAATCTATCTGGGCGAGAAAATCGGATGCGGCGACAGCGGTCGCCGGCGCGCTGGCGTTGAAGTAAAATTCAGCGGCAATGTTCGAGACAATCTGCGGCGATTGGAGGTTGTTCGTCTTTATGCGGACATCGCGGATCACACGCTTGAAAGCCGTACCTACCTCTAGCGAAGGGCTGGACATATGTTCAACTAAGGCCGTCGTGAAAGGCGAATTCTCACCGACTCCATCGTAGGCGACCTGGCCAGGCGAAGCGGAGAAGGCGATCATCGTTCCCGAGCCGGTGGAACCCACAGGCGCCAGCCCCTTCAACGCAGCGCCGCGGGTGACGCCTTCGACGCTTGCATTCAGCCGGTCGGCGATCGGATTATTGCGACAGGCATCGACGAAAAGAAGCGACAGCGAGGCTTTCCGCTCCATAGTGCCTATAATGGAATTCAGCGCGATGGCTTCGGCGTCGACATCAAACTCCGACAGCAGCTCGGCATCGAGCCCGAGCAGAAAATTTTCGCCTTTCAGCTGCATCCCGTGGCCAGCGAAGTAGAACAAGGCGGTGTCGGCTGGCCCGATCTTTTTTGAAAAAGTAGAGAGTCCTCTCGCGAAACCGGCCCGGTCGACGTTAATCAGACTGTCTACCTCGAAGCCGTTTTCCTTCAGGAACGCTGTAAAGGCACGGGCGTCGGCGGCGGCGTTCGCCAACGGCGTTGTCGCCGTGTAGGCAGAATTCCCGACTACCAACGCAAGGCGCTTACCTTCAGCAGCGCGTAGCGGCGCTGAAAAGCCCAGCACCATCAGAAGCAAGAAAAATAGAAATGCCCGAAGATTTCTGAGCCCCATGGCTGCCTCTCCTACTGCTGGCGCGCCTATTCTAGGCTGAATACCTCGATCATCTCGGCGCGCCCTTTGACCTCGTGATAGCCGCAGGACTTGAAATATTGTCTGCCTTCAGGCCAGTGCTCGACGAACTGGGCGCTGACCAACATCGGCTTGTCCAGTTTTCGCGTCAATCCCTCAATACGAAACGCCAAATTCACGGCATCGCCCAGCGCGGTGTTGATGCCTTTGCCCATAGCGCCGATAGCAACTTCACCCACATGAAGGCCAATGCGGCAGTCGAGTACGATGTCTTGTTGTTCCCTGACCAGTACTCGCGCTGGCGACGTAGCCGCGTCTTCCGCAGCGCGGAGCGCCTGAGCAGCCTGAACCGCAGCGCCACTCGGCCAGGAGGGCCGCCACCTGTTCCGGGGACAGCCTTGCGCTAATTCCGGTAAACTCCTTCAAATCAGCAACGAACAGGGTGGCCGGCCGGCTCTTGGGGGCTGCCGGGTTGCCCCATTGCGTTTTTGTGTTCGCCACTTGCGAATCTGGATCGGGGGCAGTCGTGCCCTGGTCGAAAACAAAAATCGACCTGCCGAACTGGACGCGATCGCCGGTGTGCAGCACACGCGCGGTTGTGAGCGCCACGTCATTCACATAGCTGCCATTGGCACTGCCGACATCGACAACCCAGTAGTTCGCGCCGTCGCGCCGGATCGTTGCATGCTGGCGCGAAACTTCCCCGTCCTCCAGGCGTATTGTGGCATGTTCGCCACGACCAATCAGGCTGAAATCTCCCAGCCTGTAGGCCTCGTTGTTGCTCAGTGCGGTTAAAGTTGCCGACATGATCCCCTCCCGTACGCTCAGGCGCGCGCACGTAGGTTCAATATTAGCACGTTATGAACAGAGGCTGGCGACATTCCAGACGACGAAGTGTCGTGGACCCAAGTCTGGAGCGTCTGTCTAGGCCAATCGCGAAGGTCGCGGTAGTCAGGCGTCGTGCTTGGGGCGGCGCTTGGCGTGGTCTTTCTCGGCGTCCGCCTCACCGTCGCGAGCCGGCTTGGCCTCGCCCTTGTCGCGGCGTGCACGGTATCGATCGCTTGTCGGATGTGGGGGCGCTCCATTGTGGGAGCTTTTGGTTTCAAGGCGGGTGATGAAAATGTCGAAGCGATTGGGCATCGTCTGGTCAGTGCTCCATCGTGCTGCCGGTGCCGGTCGAGGGCTCGATCTCGAGCTTGGTTGCCTTTGACGGCCGACGCTTTCGCGGCCTTTTAGCCGAGCCGGCGCCGGCTTTGGCAGGCAGGCCCTTGTCCTTTCGCACGGCAAAGCGCTTGCGGCCTGCATAGTAGGGTTCGAAAACGTCTTGTATCTTGAGGCTGTCCATCCTGCTCCTCCCGAGATCAGGCATAAACCCGCCGGGCACGGTTTCGTTCCGCAGTGTGGCAAAGGCATGACAGCCGCGTCACTTCGGCATGGGTTTTGCAACCCGGCGTGAGCCGTGCCAAACAGGGCCGAATGCATTCAAGGTCAGAGCCTGACGGGGGACACCGGTGACCGGCGAGTCGGCAAAACGCAGCTACGTGATCGGCCAGACCGAGATACCGGCCCGGCCGCTCGAGCCGGCGCTCTACCTGGTGGCGACGCCGATCGGCAATCTCGCCGACATCACATTACGCGCGCTTGAAACGCTCGCCGCCGCCGACATCGTCGCCTGCGAGGACACGCGTGTCAGTCGCGTGCTGCTCGACCGCTACGGCATCCGCCGCCGCACCACTGCGTATCATGAGCACAATGCCGGCGAGGCCGGCCCAAAACTGATCGCAGCCTTGCTGGCCGGGCAGAGCGTGGCGCTGATCTCGGACGCCGGCACGCCGCTGATCTCCGATCCGGGCTACCGACTGGTCGGCGAAGCGCTCGACCAGGGCATTCGCGTCGTGACGATCCCCGGCCCGTCGGCGCCGCTCGCGGCGCTGACGGCCTCCGGCCTGCCCTCCGACGCCTTCCTGTTCGCCGGCTTCCTGCCGGTGAAGACCGGCCAGCGGCTGACCCGGCTGGAGGCGCTTAAAACCGTGCCGGCGACGCTGATCTTCTTCGAATCGCCGCGCCGGCTGGCCGAGACGCTCGGTGCCATGGTCGAGGCGCTGGGCGGCGCCCGCAAGGCCGCGATCGGCCGCGAGCTGACCAAGACCTTCGAGGAGATACGGACCGGCACTTTGCAGTCGCTCGCCGATCATTACGCGGCGGCCGACACGCCGAAGGGCGAGATCGTCATCTGCGTTGGCCAGTCGGACGCAACGGCCGGCGAGCCGGCGGACATCGACCGGCTTCTGCTTTCGCTTGCCGCCGAGATGCCGGCCTCCAAGGCGGCGGCGGAAGCCGCCAAGATGACCGGCGGCCAGAAGCAGGCGCTTTACCGGCGGCTGCTCGAACTCAAGGACACCGGCAAAGACGGCGACACCGGGAAAGACAGCGATGGCTGAACGCCCGGTCGCCAGCCGCCAGCGCGCCTATCGGCGCGGCCACCGCAGCGAGTGGCTGGCTGCGGCGGCGTTGATGGTGAAGGGCTATCGGATCCTGGCCCGCCGCCACCGCACGCGGTTCGGCGAGATCGACCTGATCGCGCGGCGCGGCAACCTGGTGCTGATCGTCGAGGTGAAGGCTCGCCGCACGCTGGTGGAAGCGATGGAAGCTGTTCGCTGCGAATCGGAGCGCCGCATCGAAAGCGCCGCCGATCTCTGGCTGTCGCGCCAGTCCGACTATGGCAGATTGTCGGTGCGCTTCGACATGGTCGCGGTGCTGCCGTGGCGCTGGCCGGTGCATGTCGAGAATGTTTTTTACGGGCGGAGCTAGGCTCTGGAAGTCGCCGGTGGGATCCGGATCGCAGCGCACTGACCATTCCACGTAGAACGCTCCATCGCGGCATGATCCAAGTCGATGCACCAGCCGGCTCGGTCGTGAATTTCCGGACGTTTGCGATCGCAGCGCCAAGGTTTCGTCCCGGGAAGCAGCGCCGACTTTCAAACGCTGGTTGACTTTCGGCGACAGGCGCCGATTCTCAAGTCAAAGGCGGCCTGCCGAGCAACATGCCGCCCGAACGATCAGCACGATGATCGAGAGCAGCCTTGAACCTGGTCAATCCACCGAGCCTTGTTCTAAACGGTGTCGAGTTCGATTTCGACGCCGGTCTCCTGCACGGCGAGCATGGTGAAGATGTCCCGCTGAGGCCTCAATCGCTCGCGGTGCTGAAGCATCTGGTCGCCAACGCCAACCGTGTCGTGACCAAGGAGGAACTCCTGGACGCTGTCTGGCCCGGCATCGCGGTGACGGAAAACAGTCTTTCCCAGTGCATCAGCGAAATCAGGAAAGCCATCGGCGACGAGAAGCAGAGCCTGCTCAAGACAGTCGCGCGCCGGGGATATCGCTTTGTCCCCGAAAGCCAAGCGCCCGGCATACCTCACGATCGCTACCCGCAGGTTCACGGCACTGGCTCTCCTGACCAGCACGAGACCAAAAGCCGGCGAAGCCTGATATTTGTAAGCGCTGTACTGGCAATCGTTGCCGCAGTCGCGGCATTCATCTGGAGGCCGACATTTGAAACGGAAGTGCCGACCTCGCTCTCGATCGCGGTTCTGCCGTTCGCAAATCTCAGCGAAGCCGAGGAGCAGGCCTATCTTGCCAACGGTTTCGCGGACGATCTGACGACAGAGCTGGCGCGCGTTCCCGGCCTGTTCGTCGTCTCGCACAATGCCGCGCGTGCATATCGCAACAGCGGTCTGCCGCCGGCGAAGATCGCGAAAGAGCTCGGCGTCCGCTACCTGCTTGAGGGCTCGGTTCGACGTCTCGGCGATGAAGTGCGCATCAATGCGCACTTGGTCGATGCCTCGACGGTTGGCCAGATCTGGGCCGAGCGGTTCGAAGGTTCATTCAGCGATGTGTTCAAGCTCCAGGACCAGGTGACCGGTCAGATTGTCGCCGCGCTGCAGCTAAAGCTCGTCCCGGGAAAAGCAAACCTGGCCGTGTCCGGCGATACTGACGATCCGGAAGCTTACCAGGCTTTTCGGCGCGCTATCGAGGCGCGACGAACGGATACACCATCAGGCACCGTGGACGCATCTCGCTACCTGCGCCAGGCCCTGGCGCTGGATGCCGATTTCGGCGCGGCGGCCGCGGAATTGGCATGGCTCCACTGGGATGCCGACGACGCGAGGAGACAGGCCCTAGGGCTTGGTTGGACCGAGATCGACGACGAGCTCTACGGCAATCTGGCCATCGCTGCCGGAAATCCGTCGCCCGGTTACTATCAGCTGATTTCCGAGCTTCTGGTCCGGGAGCATAGGTCCGACGAGGCGGTGGCTGCCCTGCAAAAGGCGATAGCGCTCGACCCGAGCGATTCCTGGACCTACGAAGGGCTGAGCCAGGCCCTCATCTTCAACGGCAGGCCGGCTGAGGGGCGAACCTTTCTCGAGGCGGCCCTACGCGTCGATCCCGGGTGGACGGAGTGGCGACACTATCAGGCTGGCTTGGCGGCGTTCGGCCAGGGCCGCTACGAGGAGGCGGTCGCGCAGCTTGAGCAGGTCGATGTTCGGTCGCCCAATCCCTGGACGAAGTTCTACGGCCTGCATGTTCTTGTCGCAGCGCTTGCGCATCTCGATCGCCTGCCGGAAGCGGCCTCAGCCCTGGAGCAGCTCCGGAGCGTGCTGTCGGAAAGGCAGGAGGGTCAGCCGAACCTACTGATCGCGCAGCAGTTCTTCGTCTACAAGCGACAGGAAGATATCGTTCGCCTGCTCGATGGCTTGAGGAAGGCAGGGGTGTCTGAGCTTCCTGCCGGAATGGAACCCGAATCCGCTGAACGGATGAATGGCGTCGACATCGGCAATCTCATAATCGGACACGAGCTGACGGGACGCCAGGTTCTGCCCGATGTCTTGGCCTACCGTGCTGTGATTGCGGCAGACGGCAGCGTGACCCGAACAGTTGGTGAGGAGGTCGTGACCGGTCGGATGTGGGTTCAGGGCGACAGCTTGTGCAGCGCCTATCCGCGTAAACTGACGGGCTGTGGCGCCGTGTTCCGCAACCTGAGCGTCACACCCGGAGCCCCGAACGAATACATTCTGCTGCCTCGCTTCAAGCGTTATGAATTCTCGGTGACGAAGTAGCAGCACTTCGCTGCGTTTACAGCGGCCATGAGAGATTGAGGTTCATTTCGCTCTTGCCTTCGGTGACGTACGGACCACAGCGCTTCAATGCATCCGCGAAATCTCTGGCCAAGCTCTTGAACGTCTCGGTCTGCGGCGCGACGTCGACGATCTGGATGGCACTGACGTGCCCCTCGCGGGTGAAGCTGACGTGGACATCTGCACTGAAGCTGATCCCGCGCATCGCCGTCTGCGTAGGCCAACAGCTTGCTGCCCGTTCGAGAATGTGGCGGCTCAGACCATCACCAGCGGACGCGGTGGTCGCGGCGCCGATCACGAGAACTCCCAAGATGCGGTTGATCATCCTTTATCTCCTCAGTTCGACGCCCGAACCGTGCGGGAACGTCGTGGGAGAGAGGACGCGAGGGCTCGTTCGAAGTCATGATATCGGCGTGAAAAAGTTCTGAAGAGTGGTGAACACAGTCGGTTCGGCCATCAGATGCATTCAAGCGGGCGAGAACGACCCCGCGATGACGGCTTGGGTTGGAAGGGCGGGTCTACGCTGGTCGTCCCCCACCATCAGCCGACATTGTTAGGCCAACGAACAAATAGAGCCCTTGGCGACAACAAAATAAGCGTGCCGCCTCACCCCCGGACGAACAGCGCCGCCAGGCCGACGGTGCCGATAACCAGCCGCCACCAGCCGAACAGCGAATAGCCGTGGCGCGAGACGTAGTTGAGCAGGAAGCGCACGACGATAAGCGCCGCGACGAAGGCGGCGATGAAACCGGCGGCGATGATGGGCAGATCGGCGCTGGTCAGCACATTGCGGTTCTTGAACAGGTCGAAGGCGAAGGCGCCGACCATCGTCGGCATGGCGAGAAAGAAGGAGAATTCCGCAGCCGCGCGTTTGTCGACGCCCAGAAGCAGCGCGCCGACGATCGTCGAACCGGAACGCGACGTGCCGGGGATCAGCGAAAGGCACTGGAACAGTCCGATCTGCAGATAGAGCCGGAGCGGAAACCGCTCGACGTCGTGATAGAGCGGCTTCGGCTTGAAGCGATCCACCCACAGCAGGACCAGGCCGCCGATGATCAGCATGACGCAGATCAGCCTCGGCGATTCAAACAGCACCGTCTTGATGAAGCCATGCGCCAGCGCGCCGATGACGGCCGCCGGCAGAAAGGCGACGAGGATGCCGAGAACGAAATGCCGCGTCACCCGATCACGCGGCAGGTCGACCAGCATCTGCCACAGGCGATGGAAATAGACGCTGAGGATCGCCAGTATGGCGCCGAGCTGGATCAGGATCTCGAAGGCCTTGCCGGTCGAATGGAAGCCGAGAAAGTGACCGGCAAGCAGGATATGGCCGGTCGACGAGACCGGAATGAACTCGGTCATGCCCTCGATCATGCCGAGCAGCAGCGCTTCGACAATGGTCTGGCTTTCCATGGAAACCTCGGCGTTCGAGTGAGAGCTTTGAAGAACGGCTTGCTTGTCATGGCGCGGAACTCCTCCTATAGGTCGCAGCACCTGACGGCCCATTGAACCGGGGCGGCCCTTTGAATCGGGGCGGCCCCCTGAATCGGGGCGGCCAAGACTTACCGGCGCAGCCGGCGATTTGCCAGTGCGCTCTATTATCGCGGGACCATGCTGACGCTTTTCCACCACCCGATGTTCGCCACCTGCCGCTTCGTTCGCCTCGCTTTCGGCGAGTATGGCGAGGAACTGGCGCTGATCGAGGAAAAGCCGTGGATGCGGCGCAAGGAGTTCCTGGCGCTGAACCCGGCCGGCACGCTACCGATCCTGCTTGCCGAGGGCGACGTGCCGATCGTCGGCGCCATGGTCATCGGCGAATATCTCGACGAGACGCGCGGCGTGCTCAAGCGCGACAAGCGGCTGTTCGCCGAGGACCCGATGGGGCGCGCCGAAATCCGCCGGCTGACCGACTGGTATCTCAGCAAGGCCGATAGCGAGGTGACGCGGCACCTGGTGCGCGAGCGCGTGCTGAAGCCGATCATGCCGGAAACCGCGGGCGGCGGCTCGCCCGATTCGGCGGCGATCCGCGCCGCGCGCGCCAACATCCGCCAGCACATGAAATACACCAACTGGCTGGCCGGCACCCGCCATTGGCTGGCCGGCAGCAAGGTCACCTATGCCGACCTCGCGGCCGCGGCTGCGCTGTCCGTGCTCGACTATCTCGGCGAGATCGACTGGCGCGAACACGCTGCCGCGCGCGAATGGTATGCACGGGTGAAATCACGGCCATCGTTCCGGCCGCTTTTGTCCGACCGGGTGCGCGGCCTGTCGCCGGTGTCACATTATGCGGACCTCGATTTCTAGAGCGCAAAACTTGCGCGCGCTGATCGACCGCGAGGCGCGGCGCGCCGGTTTCGATGCCGTTGCCGTCACCACGCCCGATGCCATCCCGCAGGCGCCGGCCCGGCTTGCCGCATTCGTCGCCGACGGCTTCCACGGCTCGATGGGTTGGATCGCCGAGACGCTCGAACGCCGCGGCGAGCCGATGGCGCTTTGGCCCGAAGTTCGCTCGATCATCGTGCTGGCCATGAACTACGGGCCGGACCACGACCCGCGCGCGGTGCTAGGCAGGCGCCAGCGCGGCGCGATCTCCGTCTATGCGCAGAACCGCGATTATCACGATGTGATGAAGGGCCGGCTGAAAGAGATCGCCGGCAAGATCGTGGGGCACTCTGGGAGCGACGTAAAAGTGTTCGTCGACACCGCCCCGGTGATGGAAAAGCCGCTGGCAGAAGCCGCCGGCCTCGGCTGGCAAGGCAAGCACACCAATCTGGTCAGCCGCGAGCACGGCTCCTGGCTGTTCCTTGGCACCATCTTCACCACGGCCGAGCTTGCATCCGATACGCCCGAAGACGACCATTGCGGCTCTTGCCGCGCCTGTCTCGACGCCTGCCCGACCGACGCCTTTCCGGCTCCCTACCGGCTCGATGCGCGCCGCTGCATCTCCTACCTCACCATCGAGAACAAGGGGCCGGTCCCGCACGAGTTCCGCGAAAAAATCGGCAACCGCATCTATGGCTGCGACGATTGCCTGGCCGCCTGCCCATGGAACAAGTTTGCCCGGGCAGCGTCCGAGGCAAAGCTCGTCGCCCGCGCGGACTTGCGCGAGCCGCCGCTCGCCGATCTGTTGGCGCTCGACGACGCTTCCTTCCGGTCGTTCTTTAGCGGTTCGCCGGTCAAGCGCATCGGTCGCGACCGCTTTGTCCGCAACGTGCTGATCGCCGCCGGCAATTCCGGCGAACCCTCGCTCGGAAACGCCGTGCGTGCGCTGCTCGGTGACGCCTCGCCGCTGGTGCGCGGCGCAGCGGTTTGGGCGCTGTCACGGCTTGTGCCGACTTCGGAATTCGCCAAATCGGCCAGCGCTGCGGTGAAAGCAGAAGGCGACGAGGCCGTGCGACGCGAATGGCGCCTGGCGCTGGCAAACCAGATCGAGGCGCATGCATGAGCGAGAAGCAGATCCTCATTTTCGGCGCCGGCTATTCGGGCAAGGCATTTGCCCGCGCCAGCAAGGATGCCGGCACGATCCTTGGCACGACACGCGCAGCGGAGAAATTCGAAGCGCTGCGGCAAGCCGGAATCCAGCCGCTGCTTTTCGATGGCGCGCTGACGCCTGAAATCAGCGACGCGCTCGAGAAAACAACCCACCTCGTCGTCTCGGTGGCGCCGGAAGAGGCCGGCGACCCGGTGCTGAATGCGGCGCGCCAGGCAATCGCGAAGATGCCGGCGCTTGAATGGATCGCCTATCTGTCCACCGTCGGCGTCTACGGCGACCATGGCGGCGGCTGGGTCGACGAGACCTTCGAATGCAGGCCGCTGTCAAAGCGCTCGATGCTGCGTGTCGCCGCCGAGCAGGACTGGCTGAAGCTGGGTCGCGACATCGCCCGGCCGGTGGCGATCCTGCGGCTTTCCGGCATCTACGGGCCGGGCCGCAATGCCCTGGTCAATCTGGAAAACGGCACCGCGCGGCGGCTGGTCAAGCCGGGCCAGGTGTTCAACCGCATCCATTGTGACGACATTGCGGGGGCGCTTTGGCATCTGCTCAAGCACACCAGCGGCGGCATCTTCAACGTCACCGACGACCTGCCGGCGCCGCCGCAGGACGTCGTCACCTATGCCGCAGGGCTGATGGGCGTCACACCGCCGCCGGAAATTCCGTTCGAGACTGCCCAACTTTCGCCCATGGCGCGGTCCTTCTATGGCGAGAACAAGCGTGTCGCCAACACGGCGATCAAGGCGGCCGGCTATCGCTTCCGCTTTCCCGACTACCGGTCGGCCTTCGACCATATGTGGGTTTTGGGTAACTGGCGCGACGGCGAGGCGCGCAGCCCGATGAAGCGGTCGTGATCGAAATCGCGCGCCGGGCGTGCTATGATTCGACCCAATTTGCAGAGGGGTTCTGCTTTCATGACGATGTTGAAGCGACCATTGCCCGGCAAATCGCTGCTGCTAAAGCGCGTCGCAACGCGCTTTAGATCTCTGTTTATGCATGTCGTTGTCCCAAAACCGCTGCGCACTTTTGGGCGACATGCATTAGCAGCACTCGCTGTCCTCGCCTTGGCGGGGCTTGCAACGCGACCTGCGGCGGCCGAGGAACTGGCGAAAAACCTGTTCGGCGCCAAAAAGCTGCCGGCCGTGGCTGCGCCGCAGTCGATCGGTTTTTATTCCAAGGGCTGCTTTGCCGGCGGCGTCGCCATACCCCTGAACGGCCCGAAATGGGAGGTGATGCGGCCTTCGCGCAACCGCCGCTGGGGCCATCCGACGATGATCGCGCTGATCGAGAAACTGTCGCGCGACGCCGCGGCCGATGGCTGGCCCGGCCTTTTGGTCGGCGACATTTCGCAGCCGCGCGGCGGCCCGATGCTGACCGGCCATGCCTCGCACCAGATCGGCCTCGACGCCGACATCTGGCTGACGCCAATGCCCGACCGCAAGCTTTCGCTCGAGCAGCGCGAAAACATGAGCGCCACCTTGCTTGTCGATGAAAAGACCCATTTGGTGAAAGATGCGCTCTGGGCGCCGGCGCATACGCGGCTGCTGAAGCGCGCGGCAAGCTATGCGGAAGTCGAGCGCATCCTGGTCAATCCCGGCATCAAGAAGAAGCTCTGCGACACGGTGAAAGGCGACCGTGGATGGCTGCGCAAGGTCAGGCCGTTCTGGGGCCACGACTATCACTTCCACATCCGCATCGGCTGCCAGCCCGGCTCGCCCAAATGCAAGGCGCAGGAAAACACCGCGCCAGGCGACGGCTGCGACCAGTCGCTGGCATGGTGGTTCACCGAGGAGCCGTGGCGCCCCAACAAGAACCCGGACAGGCCGAAAGCGCGCGACCTGATGACGATGGCGAGCCTGCCCGCAGCATGCCAGGCCGTGCTCGACGGGCCAAATCCGGCTTCGGCGGAGGCGGTCACCTATTATGGCGACTATTATGGCGAGGACGGGGTGCCAGTCGCGGCTGCACCCGTTCTCACCAAGGCTCCGTCGCTGGCGCGGGCATCGGCAAGCGGCGCGGCAGCCCTCCCGGCCACGGCCAACGCCTACGCCGAAACGCCCGAGATCGGCATTCCGCTGCCGCGACCCCGGCCGGGGTACTGAGGCCAGCTAATGTTGGAGACAACCAACTGTTGGGGTCGGCGCCGCCCCTTAGCCGCTGCCTTGGCGCGTTCTTGCAGCGTTGGAGATTGGCGAAACCATCGATGAGAGCGTCCCTCTTCCCGTCACTATACGGGGAGAGGATGCCGGCAGGCAGGTGAGGGGCAGCGCCAACGCTCTCCCCTGAAGCGACTTTCCCTTTCCCGGGTCATGCGCTAGTCAACAAAAGAACGGCGGAACGCCACTGGGAACCGGGACGGACGAGAGTATGCCAGGCGACGACGACACCGTGCTGCAGTTTCCGGTCCTGATCGGCGACATCGGCGGCACCAATGCGCGCTTTTCGATGGTGCTCGACGCGACTTCGGAACCAACCGAACCGCAGATCGTCCAGACCGCCAATTTCAACACGATCGACGCGGCGATCCAGGCGGCGGTGCTCGACCGCTCGTCGATGCGGCCCAACTCCGCCGTGCTGGCGGTGGCCGGCCCGGTCGACAGCGACGAGATCCCGCTCACCAACTGCCCGTGGATCGTCAAGCCGAAAAAAATGTTTGCCAGCCTCGGCCTCGGCGACGTCGTGGTGCTCAATGATTTCGAGGCGCAGGCGCTGGCCGTCGTGGCGCTCGGCGAAGAGCATATGGAAAAGATCGGCGGCGATGCGCCGGAGCCGAATGCCGGGCGCGTGGTGCTCGGCCCCGGGACCGGGCTTGGCGTCGCCGGCCTGGTGCACGCGCTGAACCACTGGATCCCGGTGCCCGGCGAGGGCGGGCACATGGATATCGGGCCGCGCTCGCCGCGCGATTTCCAGGTGTTTGCGCATATCGAGAAGCTCGAGGGCAGAATCTCCGGCGAACAGATCCTGTCCGGGCGCGGCCTGGTCAATGCCTACCGGGCGGTGGCCAAGGCGGACGGCAAGCCGGCGCCGTTGACCACGCCGGCCGAGGTCACCGCCGCGGCGCTGGCGAAGTCAGATCCGGTGGCCGAGGAAGCGCTGTCGCTGTTCGTCACCTGCCTGGGGCGCACCGCCGGCGACCTTGCGCTGGTGTTCATGAGCCGCGGCGGCGTCTTCCTGACCGGCGGCATCGCGCAGAAAATCCTGCCGGCGCTGAAAGCCGGCAATTTCCGCGCCGCCTTCGAGGACAAGGCGCCGCACAGCGAGCTGATGCGCACCATGCCGGTCTATGTGATCACCCATCCGCTGGCAGCGCTTTCCGGCCTTGCCGCCTATGCCAGAAACCCATCGCTGTTCGGCGTCCAGACCGCAGGGCGGCGCTGGCGGGCGTGACCCCACAGAGTTTTTGCCGGCCATTGCCATAGGCAAGCCGGCACCGGGGCGCTAAGAGGATTGCCGAATTAACCCGGCCGCGGAGCCGGACCGACGTCACGGAACGATCACGACTTGAACCAGTCGCCAAACGCCCAAGCCCCAAACCACCAGGCCAAAGCCCGGCCCGGCGAGGTCGTGGCGGTGATCCGCCGCATCCTCGCCGAGAACGGCCGCGACTATCGCTGGTATTATGCTCTGGCCGTTCTGTGCCTGGTGATGGTTGCGGCCACCACCGCCTTCACCGCCTGGATCATGAAGGATGTCGTCGACCAGATATTCTACCGGCAGCGCGGCGATCTCATCGCGCTGATCTGCTTGTTGATCCTGGGCGCCTTCATGCTGCGCGGGCTGGCCACCTACGGCCAGGCGGTGACGCTGGCCAGGATCGGCAACAATCTGGTGGCGCGCTACCAGCGCCGCATCTTCGCCCATCTGATGAAGGTCGGCATCAATTTCTTCAACGACACGCGCTCGGGACGGCTGGCCGCCCAGATCAACGAGAACGTCAACGGCATCCGTGACCTGCTGTCGATGACGCTGACATCGTTGGCCCGCGACGCCGTATCGCTGATCGCGCTGATCGGCGTCATGATCTGGCAGGATCCGATGCTGTCGCTGATGTCGCTGCTGATCGGGCCGCCGCTGATCTACACCGTCGTCTATCTGACCCGCAGGATAAGGCGCGCCACCCGCGAAGCCGTGCAGATAAACGCGCGGCTGATCGGCGCCATGCAGGAAGCAACGCAAGGCATCGCCATCGTCAAGGCGTTCACGCTGGAGGACGAGCTGTCGCGCCGCATCAGCGATCTTGTCGCCGGCGCCGAGCAGCGGGCAAACCGCATCGCCCGCGTCTCGGAACGGTTATCGCCGATCTCCGACATGCTGGCCGGTTTCGCCGTCGCCGGCGTCATCGCCTATTCCGGCTACCGGGCAGCCGTCGGCGGCCAGCCGCCCGGCGCCGTGTTTTCCTTCATCACCGCACTGCTGCTTGCCTACGACCCGGCCCGGCGGCTGGCGCGCATGCAGGTCGGCATGGAACGGGCGCTGGTCAATGCGCGCATGATCTACGAGTTGCTCGACCTCGAGCCGCAGCAGGGCGACGCGCCCGGAGCGGCCGAAGCGAAGATCACCCGGGGCGAGGTGCGCTTCAACAATGTGTCGTTCGGCTATGTCGCCGACGCCCCGGTGCTGCAGGATCTCAGCTTCGTTGCCGCCGCCGGCAAGATGACGGCCATCGTCGGCGCCTCGGGCGCCGGCAAGTCGACGCTGGTGGCGCTGCTGCAGCGTTTTTACGATGTCGAGGCGGGCAGCATCGAGGTCGACGGCCAGGACATTTTAGAAGTGACCAAGCAGTCGCTGCGCCGCTCCATCGCCTATGTCTCGCAGCAGCCCTATCTGTTCGAAGGCAGCATTCGTGACAACATTCGCTACGGGCGGCTGAGCGCCAGCGACGCCGAGATCGAGCTGGCCGCGCAACAGGCCGAGGCCGATGGCTTCATCCGCCAGCAGCCGCAGGGCTATGACACCCCTGTCGGCGAAGGCGGCCTGACGCTGTCGGGCGGCCAGCGCCAGCGCCTGTCGATCGCTCGCGCCATCGTGCGGCAGGCGCCGATCCTGCTGCTCGACGAGGCGACCTCGGCACTCGACAACGAAGCGGAAGCGCGCGTCCAGCAGGCGCTGACCCGGATCATGGCGGGGCGCACGACCATCGTCATTGCGCACCGGCTGTCGACCGTGGTCAATGCCGACCATATCATCGTGCTGGAACAGGGCCGGCTGGTCGAACAAGGCACGCATGCCTCGCTGATGGCCGACCCGCACAGCGTCTATGCCCGGTTCCACCGGGTGCAGGGCAACAAGGGGCTGGGGCTTGTCGACGACGGCAAGCCAATCCAAACTCTGCTGCGGCGCGCGAAAAAAGCGATTGGGAGAAATTTATGAGCGGTACGGCCACAAACGACCCGCCCGTCAGTGAAATGGGCCTGGTGGTGGTCGGCGCGGCCGGAAGGATGGGCCAGGCGCTGATCCGCGCCATCCACACCATTCCGGGCGCCCGCGTCGCCGGCGCGATCGAGCGGGCCGGCTCGCCGCATATCGGCAAGGATGCCGGCGAACTGGCCGGCATCGGCACTATCGGCGTGGTGATCGGCGACGATCCGCTGCCGGCTTTCGCCAGGGCCGACGGCGTCCTCGATTTCACCAGCCCGGCGGCGACCGTGGAATTCGCCGGCTATGCGGCGCAGGCGCGCATCGCCCATGTCATCGGCACCACCGGCTGCTCGGCGGACGACAATGCAAAGATAGCGGCGGCGGCGCGCCACGCGACGATCGTCAAGTCAGGCAATATGAGCCTCGGCGTCAATCTGCTGGCGGTGCTGGTGGAGCAGGCGGCGCGCGCGCTCGATGCCGACGATTTCGACATCGAGATCCTGGAAATGCACCACCGGCACAAGGTCGACGCGCCGTCGGGCACGGCGCTGCTGCTCGGTGAAGCCGCCGCCGCCGGGCGCGGCATCGACCTTGACGGGAACAGCGTGCGGTCGCGCGACGGCCATACCGGCGTGCGCAGGACCGGCTCGATAGGCTTCGCCACGCTGCGCGGCGGCTCGGTGGTCGGCGACCACAGCGTCGTGCTGGCCGGCACCGGCGAGCGCATCACGCTCGCTCATCATGCCGAGGACCGGGCGATCTTCGCCCGCGGCGCGGTCAAGGCCGCACTGTGGGCGCGCGGCAGGAAGCCAGGCCTGTATACGATGCGCGACGTGCTCGGACTCGCCTGAGACGATCTCATCCACCAAACTGAAGGAGCAAAAATGTCGGGAACTCTCGTGCTCGTGCGCCATGGCCAGAGCGAATGGAACCTGAAGAACCTTTTCACCGGCTGGCGCGACGTCGACCTGACCGAGCTGGGCCACGCCGAGGCCAGGGAGGCGGGCGCCAAGCTGAAGGCGCGCGGCATGAAATTCGACATCGCCTTCACCTCGTCGCTGATCCGGGCGCAGAAGACCTGCCAGCACATTCTCGACGCCGTCGGCCAGAGCGATCTCGAGACTATTCGCGACCAGGCGCTGAACGAGCGCGACTATGGCGACCTCTCCGGCCTCAACAAGGACGACGCGCGCCAGAAATGGGGCGAGGAGCAGGTGCATGTCTGGCGCCGCTCCTACGACGTGCCGCCGCCCGGCGGCGAAAGCCTGAAGGACACCGGCGCGCGCGTCTGGCCCTATTATCTGCACGACCTGCAGCCGCATGTGCTGCGCGGCGGCACAGTCCTGGTCGCGGCGCACGGCAATTCGCTGCGCGCGCTGATCATGGCGCTGGACGGCAAGTCGGGCGAGGAGATCGTCAGACTGGAGCTCGGCACCGGCGTGCCGGTCATCTACAAGCTCAACGCCGATTCGACGGTGGCATCCAAGGAAGTGCTGGCCGGCTGAGCCGGCGGGGCAGCTTTCAAAAAAGCGCGTTGACACTCACCGTTTGCCCGCCTAAAGAGCCCGCACCAGCCCAGATGGCGGAATTGGTAGACGCGCACGGTTCAGGTCCGTGTTCCGCAAGGAGTGGAGGTTCGAGTCCTCTTCTGGGCACCAATCCCTTTGTAAGCTCTTGATTTCCTGGAAACCTTAGGTTTCCGGGTCATCAGCTGCTACACAAAGGTGCTGTCGCCTTGCGAATGACCTCACCCAACAAGGCGTCCTGATACGCCCCCTGGTTCGTAAGGCGCATGCCTGCGGACATCTCCAAGGTTGGCGCGCGGCGGCCGCGGTTGTGAGCATCTTCCCATACGGAATGTCATCGAGTAGCGTGCAGGGGCGGCATGTGACGGCGCTCTCCTTGGCGAATGCACTGCTGCACCTTCAGCAGCTGCCGTCAGAAGATGGGGCTGGTGTCACAACCCGGTGCTTGCCGTGACAGATTGTTCCCGTCCCGGTTCTTTTCGGCACCGAAACGAGGGGAAAGAAATGCACAACCGATTTCGGCGGTGGCTGCGGAGAATGTCGCTGGCGGCATTGACGATGCTGGCGGTTCCGGTCCACGCGGCTGATCTCGTCATTGCAATGCCGAACTGGCCGTCGGGCCAGGCGACGGCAAACATTCTCAAGGTCAGCCTGAAGCAACATTTCGGGCTCGATGCCGATGTGCGCGAGATGGGGACGCTCATTGCCTTTGCCGGCCTCGATTCGGGCGAGGTGGATATTCATCCCGAAATCTGGCTGCCCAACCTGGACAATCTGGTGAAGAAGTATGTCGACGGCGCCGGCACGGTAGCCATCAGTCCCATCGGTGTGCCGGCATGGCAGGGCATATGCGCCACCCGCGAAACTGCCGACAAATTTGGCATCCGCGACATTTCGGATCTCACCGACCCGCGCAAAACCGCCGCGTTGGACACGGATCGGGACGGACGTGGAGAACTCTGGATTGGCGCCGAGGGTTGGTCCTCGACGGCGATCGAGCGTGTCCGCGCCAACAGCTATGGCTACGCCGAGACAATGACATTGCTGGAGACGCCGGAGGATGTCGGAATGGCGGCTGTCGATGCCGCGGTTGCCACGGCTCATCCGATGGTGTTTGCCTGCTATGCGCCGCATCACGTGTTTGAACTGCACGAAATTGTCCGGCTTGCCGAGCCGCCTTTTGACCCGGCAAAGTGGAAGATCGTGCTGCCTTCCGAGGACCCGCTCTGGGTCTCGAAGTCCAGCGCGCCGGTGTCATGGGATACGGCACATTTCCACATCGCTTACGCCACCTCGCTGCGCAAGAAATATCCTGAGGTGGTCGCGTTCCTGGAACGGGTCGCCCTCAAGCCCGAGGACGCCACCAAGATGAGTTATGCGCTCCAGGTGGAGCGCCAGGATCCTTACGAGTACGCCAAACAATGGGTCGCCGCGCAGGGCGCTCGGGTGCAAGGGTGGGCAAATCCATGACCGGAAAGCTGACGATCGCGGGACGCACCGCTCTCCAGCGGCGCTCCCTGACGGCAATTGTCGCGGTAGCGCTCGGTCTTGTCGCGGTGGCGGCGCTGGCGGCCGGAACCCAGGTTTTCGATCCGAAAACCCGCAAATGGGTGGACTATGACCGCGCCAAGGCGCGCAAATACTATGCCGCGCATAATCAAGTGCCAGAGGCGTTTCGTCCGCAGATGGTCAAGTTCCGCACCGCGGAAGCGCCCGGTACGATCATCATCGACGGCAACCAGCATTTTCTCTACCTTGTGCAGCCGGGTCAGCGCGCCATGCGCTACGGTATTGGCGTCGGGCGGGAAGGCTTTGGATGGGCCGGAATCGTGCGCGTCGGCCGCATGGCGGAATGGCCGACCTGGACGCCGCCGGCCGAAATGGTCGCTCGCGATCCGAATGCTGTCAAACATGCGGGAGGCATGCCGGGAGGGCCCGACAACCCGCTCGGCGCCAGGGCGCTCTATCTGTATGAGCGCGACCAGGACACGATCTACCGGATACACGGCACGCCGGAGCCGTGGACGATCGGGCTCGACGTGTCATCAGGCTGCATCCGGATGCGGAACGACGACATCACCGACCTGGCATCGCGCGTCAAGGTTGGGGCCAAGGTCATTGTTCTCATGCAGGGGGCGGCACTTTACAAGGGTGTTTGAAGCCGGGGTGTGTGAAGCCGGGGTGTGTGAAGCCGGGGTGTGTGAAGCGGCATTCGGAGAGGGACAAGCAATGTCGGCAAAACCTGCAGTGAGAACTTCGATCCGGGCAACAGCAATTGGGTTCCTGGCGGGGGCCTTGAGCGCTTGCGTCAGCACGCCGCCGCCGCCGCCTCAGGACCAGATGTCCAGGACCCAGGTCGAGACGGCCCCGGCCGACCTTCAGCTGCTTTGCGCCGACGCAGCCGCCAAGGCGAGCGGTGCCGACAGCAGCAGAATACTTCCGGTTTCGTCGAGCAAGATCGATTCCACAACCTATCGGGTCGAACTCGATGCCAGCGGCAAGAAGACAAGCTGCCTTGTCGATACCGAAGGCAATGTCAAATCCGTTCAGCCCACCTGATCCGCTCTGGTCGAAGGATTTTGCGGCGATCTGACGATTGCCGCGAACGTGGCGTCGGCTTCGGACGTGACGATTGGTGGCGACCAGCCGCGGCGAGGTTCAGACACTAGGAGAAAAAGCCCGGCCGACGGCAGCGTGTCTCAACCCAGCGGCATCATCGCGATTGGCAGGTTCGGGCATTCGCTGTACCATTCCTGCGCCGGTCGGCGAAATTGCGCGTTCCGGCAAGGGAGAAACGTCCATGTTACGATCAATTTCGCTCGCGGTTTTCCTGGCGGTCGTTCCCGCGGCAGCCTTTGCAAATTCATGCCCGACCATCATGGCCGCGATCGACGCGGCGTTGCCGACCGCGACGCTGGCCGAGGCCGACATGAACAAAGTCAAGGAACTGCGCGCCCAAGGCGAGAAATTGCACGCCGCCGGCGATCATGCAGGGTCGGAGGCTGCGCTCAACCAAGCCAAGTCGATGCTCGGCATATAATTGCGGCAAGCCGGCTGAGAGAAGCGCGAGAATGCAGCGGCTCAGGATAAATGCTGATCTGTAGTGATCCTTCGCGCCCCCTCTGTCCTGCCGGACATCTCCCCCACTTGGGGGAGATCGGCCGTGACCACCGCCTTCGCGAACCGCCGCTTTCGCAGGAGCAAGCGGTGCGCCAAAGCTGCCAATCTCCCCCCTTGTGGGGGAGATGTCCGGCAGGACAGAGGGGGGCGCCTCGCTCCGCCATAAAAGGTTCTGCACCGTCGTGACGCTCTGATGTAACGGCATGGATCCCAGGGTCTCCGCGACGTCGCTTCGCTCCTGCTCCGCCCTGGGATGACGAAGGGAGGGGTGTTTCGGCTAATCCTGGAGGTTTGCGATTGCCACTGAGATTCGCCGCTGAAAGTGCTGTGGACCTTCGCTGCCGGCCGGTCGGGCAGACAAATCTCCAACGCTGGCGATTGGCATAAACCACCACGACTTCGGTAGGCCGAGTCAGGGCCGCGTGGGTTGGTTCACCCCAAGCCGATGCGCCTGGCGCCTTGCCGGAACAGGGCTGCGGCGTCCGGCTCGAAGCGGAAGGTGGCGATGAAATCGTCGGCACAGTAGTTCGGCAGCGTCTTGCGGATGGCGGCCGTGAAAGTGCGGGCCTCGTCAAGCCGCCCCGCCAGCGCAAGGCAGTGCGCCGCGATCGCCAGGATGATGGCATGCGCGTTGGGACGGGCGGCGGCCTTCAGCGCCCATTCGGCGGCCTCGTCGAACTGCCCGAGGCGGACATGCGCCATCGCCCTGGCGCCGAGCATGCCGAACAGCAGCGGATCGAACGGACTTAGATGGCGCGAGTGATCGGATGAACCGATCGCCGCGTTCGGATCACCCGACTGCGATTGGACAAACGAAAGCGCGTAGTGGCCGAGCGCAAAGTTGGGGCTGAGATCGACGGCCCGTTCCAGCTCGATGAGCGAGCCGTCCTGCTCGCCGCGCAACCACAGCGCCCGGCCCATGGCCCAGTGCGCGGCCGGATTGTGATCGTCGACCAGAAGACTTTGGCCGGCGGTCTCGAAGGCGAGCGCGCTTTCCTGGTCGCGGTTTCCCCAGCGCTGAAAGGCGTTCTGCCAATGGGTGAAGGACAGGCCGGCATAGGCGCGGGCGAAGGTCGGATCGAGCTTCAGGGCCATGTCGAAGAAATGCCGGGCCTGCTCGTTTTCCGTGCGGGTGAAGCGATACATGTGCCAGAGGCCGCGATGGTAAGCCTCCCAGGCATTCAGCGAGCTGGGGGCTTTCAGCATGGCGCGGTTGCGCTCGACCATCTCGATCTCGGCCGAGATCGACGAGACGATGCTGTCGCCGATGTCGTCGAGGACGGCAAAGATGTCGTCGGGCCTGCGTTCGAAGGTCTCGGCCCAGACGATCCTCGCCGTGCGCACCTCGACAAGTTCGACGCTGACCGCGACACGGCCAGCCTGGCTGCGCACCGTCCCGGTGGCGACGTAGTCGACGTTGAGTCGCCGGCCGGCATCTTCCGGCGCGATGTTCTTTTCGGCCAGCGCAAAGACCGAGCCGCGGGCGATGACGAAGAAATCCCTGAGCTTGGCCAAACGGGTGATGATGTCGTGGGTCAGGCCGTCGGCCAATCCACCGCGAGAGGGGCCGCCGCGAGGGCCGCCGATCCCGGCTTCCTCGACAAACGGCATCACCGCGAGCGAGGCCTTCGACGTGGCAGTATCGGCATGGGGAAGCACAATTGACGCTTGCGCGGCTGCCGGCAACAGCGCCGGCTGCGCCCGGAGCGTCGCGGCAGGTCGTTCGCTGCGGATCGACCGCCATGCCTCACGAACGCGTCCGAAATCCAGATCCTCCGAAGCAAACAGCTGCGCCGCCGAGGCAAGATGGTCCTCGCAGGCGGCGATCTGCCCGCGTCGCGCCAGGCTTGTCAGAAGAGCCACGTGCGCGCGCTCGTCGAACGGATTGAGTTCCAGCCATGTCTCCAGATGCGCGGACATTTCGTCGGCATCCGCCGGCAGCTTGCTGACCAGCTGTTCCAGAATGGCGGCGTGCCACGAGCTGAAGCGGCGGCGTTGCGCGATAAGCCAGCTGTTGAAATGCGGGCTGCGGTCGATCTCCAGCCCGTCGAGGAAGTCGCCGACGAATAGTCTGGACAGGGCCTGCAGCCGCTCAAGATCGAGCGTCTCGATGCCGCTGGCGGCGGCCGAGGCGACATCGACGGCGTCGACGGAAATGCCCTTCAGATCGAGCGCGACCGTGTCGCCTGATGTTTCGATCCTGTGGCGTTCCGGTTCGTCAAAAATGCCCCTGAGCTTGCTGAGGCACCAGCGAAGCTCGCCGCGCGGATCGTTCGGCACATCCCACAAAAGTTCGCACAGACGGCTGCGGCCGACGGCATGCGGCGCGAGCGCCAGATAGGCGAAAAGCGCGCGCAGCTTGCGCGATGCCGGCAGTTGCACGGTGGCGCCGTCGCGGGTGACCGTCAGCGGCCCGAGCAGCCGCACGGACAGCCCGGCCGCTGCGCCGTCCAGGCTCGATCGAGCGGATTCCACGTGCGTTTCCACGCTTGCTCCCACGCTGGCCAGTTGTCCTTTGCTTTACCATCGAAAGCGATCGAGTGCATCCGGCAACGAATTTTCCGCGCCGGTTGCCGGCATTGCCACCGTTCCGGGCCGCGTTGGCGGCACCGGAACCGTACTGCGGCAAGGTCTCGAAACCTCGCCGCCCAAGCCGCCGGTTTGTAACCGGCTCGTGACGACGACACCTCGTGACGACAACAATAAGGGGAGAGCAGACATGTTGCAGCAACGGAAAATCAGGACCACGGCCGGGCGCGGCCGCCTGTTCGACAGCATTATCGACACGGTCGGCGACACGCCGGTGATCAGGATCAACAATCTCGGCCCCGATCATGTGACGCTCTATGTGAAGGCCGAGTTCTTCAATCCGGCGGCATCGGTGAAGGACCGGCTGGCGCTCAACATCATCGAAGAGGGCGAGCGCAGCGGCGCCCTGAAACCGGGCCAGACCGTCGTCGAGGCGACCAGCGGCAACACCGGCATCGGGCTGGCCATGGTCTGCGCGCAGAAGGGCTATCCGCTGGTGGTGACGATGGCCGACAGTTTCTCCATCGAGCGCCGCAAGCTGATGCGCATGCTGGGCGCCAAGGTGGTGCTGACGCCGCGCGCCCAGAAGGGTTTTGGCATGTACAACAAGGCGGTCGAACTCGCCGAGGCGAATGGCTGGTTCCTGGCCCGCCAGTTCGAGACCATCGCCAATGCCGCCATTCACGAGGCGACGACGGCGCGCGAGATCATCAACGACTTCGCCGGATCGCGGCTCGACTGCTTCGTCACCGGCTACGGAACCGGCGGCACCGTCGTCGGTGTCGGGCGCGTGCTGCGCCGCGAGCGTCCCGAAACCCGGATCGTGCTGGCCGAACCTGCCAACGCCCAGCTCATCGGCAGCGGCAAGGCGCAGCAGCGCGGCGCCAATGGCGCACCCGCCGCCAGCCATCCGGCCTTCGAGCCGCACCCGATCCAGGGCTGGACGCCGGATTTCATTCCCAACGTCCTGCAGGAGGCGGTCGACGCCAGCCTCTATGACGAGGTGGTGCCGATTGCCGGGCCCGAGGGCATCAAATGGGCCAAGGCGCTGGCCCAGAAGGAAGGGATTTTCACCGGCATTTCCGGCGGAGCCAGTTTTGCCGTGGCGCGCCAGATCGCCGAAAAAGCCGCACCCGGCTCGGTGATCCTGTGCATGCTTCCCGACACCGGCGAACGCTACATGACGACGCCGCTGTTCGACGGCATCGAAGCCGAGATGGACGCCGAGGAGATCGCGCTGTCGCGCTCAACGCCGGGCTGCCAGTTCCCGGCCGAATAATTGCGCATCGGGAGCAACGCGGATGGATGCCATGCTGAAAGCCGCCGGCACTGCCGGTATGGTTGCCGAAGAAACGCTCGATCCGGTCGACTGGGCCGATGTGCAGGCGCTGTCACACCGGATCGTCGACGACGCCGTCGACTATCTGCGCGATGTCAGGGAACGCCCGGTGTGGCAGGACATGCCGGCGGAGGTGAGAGAATTTTTCGCAGAGCCGCTGCCGCAATCGCCTCAACCGCTGGCCCAGGTCTATGGCGAGGTCGCCCGCAACGTGATGGCCTACCCGATGGGCAACATCCATCCGCGCTTCTGGTCCTGGTACATGGGGTCGAGCAATTTCACCGGGGCGCTCGGCGATTTCCTGGCGGCGGTGCAGGGCTCCAACCTCGGCGGCGGCAACCATGCCGCCGCGCTGATGGACAGCCAGGTCGTCGACTGGTGCAAGCAGATGATGGGCTTTCCGCAATCAGCCAGCGGCACGCTGGTCAGCGGCGGCTCGATGGCCAACATCATTGGCCTGACCGTGGCCCGCAACGCCAGGGCGGGCATCGACGTGCGCGAGCATGGCGTTGCCGCCATCGACAAGCCGCTGCGTTTCTATGGCTCGGACCAGCTTCACTCCTGCCATCGCAAGGCGATGGAGGCGCTCGGCCTCGGCAACCGCGCGCTGCGCCGCATCCCGACCGATGCCGGATTGCGGATCGACATCGACGCGTTGCGGGCGGCGATCACTGAGGACCGCCAGGCGGGTTTTCGGCCGGCCTGCGTGATCGGCACGGCCGGCACCGTCAACACCGGCGCGATCGACGATCTGCAGGCGCTGGCAAGGCTGGCGGCGCAGGAAGATCTCTGGTTCCATGTCGACGGCTGCATCGGCGCGCTGATCGCCATCGCGCCGGAAAATTCCCATCGCGTTGCCGGCATCGAGCACGCCCACTCGATCGCGCTCGATCCGCACAAATGGCTGCACGCTCCGTTCGAGGTCGGCTGCGTGCTGATCAGGGATGCCTCGGCCCATCGCAGCACGTTCGCGGTGACGCCGGAATTTCTCGAATCGACGCCGCGCGGCCTCGCGTCGGGCCAGTGGCTGCACGATTTTGGCCTGCAGACGTCACGCGGTTTCAGGGCGCTGAAAGTGTGGATGGCGCTGAAGCAGCACGGCATCGAAAAATTCGGCCGTCTGATCGACCAGAACATCGCGCAGGGACATTGTCTCGGTGCGCTGATCGAGGCCGAACCGCTGCTGGAACTGGTCGCGCCACTGAGCATCAACATCGTCTGTTTCCGCTACCGTGGCGACGGGCTGACGGGAGAGCGGCAGAAGGCGCTCAACACCGAGATCATGCTGCGGCTGCAGGAAGACGGCATCGCCGCCCTCTCGGATACGACGGTGCACGGCCAGCATTGCCTCAGGGCAGCGATCAACAACCACCGCACCCGGCGCGACGACCTGGATTTGTTGGTGCGGGAGACGCTTCGGCTTGGACTGGAGGTTTCAAGGCGTGGCACCGCCGGCTAAGGATCCTGGCAATCACCTCAGACAAATCACAGCGCCCAAGCGTGTGGGGTGATCGACTGTTGATGTCGGCGCTGCAAAGCCTGAACGATTGCCCCTGTGCCTCGCAACGAAGATCACGCCTCGAGCCAGACCTTCTCGAAATGCTGCTCCAGAGACTGGTGCTGCTCGCAGCCATGCACGCCCTTGCGGAACGTCCGGTAGACCGAGCGCCAGTAGGGCTGGATGATGATGCCGGAGTCGCGCAGATTCTGCTCGATCTTGGCCATGATCTCCTTGCGCGCACTGGCGTCGGGTGTGGCCAGCGCCTTGTCGAGCAAGGCGTCGAACTCCGGATTGGCGTAGGCGGTCTCGTTCCAGGCAGCGCCCGATCTGTAGGCCAGCGCCAGCACCTGGACGCCCAGCGGCCGGCCGAGCCACTCGGTGCAGGAGAAAGGATATTTGCTCCAGTCGTTCCAGAACGTAGCCGCCGGCAGCACGGTCCGTTTGACCTTCAGCCCGGCGTCGCGCATCTGCGCGGCGATGGCGTCGCCGGTGTTCTTCTGCCAGTCGACATCGACGGAGATCAGCTCGTATTCGTGGTCGGACTTGCCGGCCTCGGCAAGCAGCGCCTTGGCCTCGTCGACATTGCGGACGGCCGGGCCGATATCGGCATATTCGGCATGCATCGGCCCGACATGGTGGTTCTCGGCCGGCTTGCCGCGGTCGTCCATGCCGATCTTCAGGATTGCGGCATTGTCGACGGCGAGCTGGGCGGCGCGCCGCACCCTGATGTCGTCATAGGGCGGATTGCCGACGTTGAAGCGCGCGACGATGGTCGAGCCGGTGGCAAGCTCGGAATTGCTCAGACCCATGGCGTCGGTCTGCGAGACGGTATCGGCGGCGGTTTCGTGGTTGGTGTCGATCTCGCCCGATTCGAAGGCCGAAAACATCGCATTGGGATCGGAGCCATAGTCGACCCATTGGATGCCGTCGAGCCAGAAATCGCCCTTCCACCACGGCTTGTCCTTGCGGCGGACCTCGGCGCCGACCTCGGCGTCCCATGCCACCAGTTCGCAAGGTCCAGTGGTGATCGCCAGGGCCTTCAGCGGATCGCCGTCGCCGTCGTAGCTGCGGTGCATGATCAGCGCCGGATAGTCGGTCATGCCGGCAATCAGCGAAATGTCGGGCTTCGGCAGATTGAGCCGGACGGTAAAGTCGTCGACACGCTCAATGCCGCCGTCGATCGGCTTCTTGGTGGCGGCGTCGACCAGCGCCCCCATCCGCTCGGCGACCGAATTGCCGGCAACGCTCGCATCGCACCAGCGCGTCAGGTTGTGGACGACGTCGTCGGCGATGAAAGTGTCGCCGTTCGACCAGGTGATGCCCTTGCGGACGTGCAGCGTCAGCACGCGGGCGTCGTCGCTGGTCTCCCAGCTCTCGAGCAGCCACGGCTCGAAGGTGAAATCGCGCTTCCAGCGCACCAGATATTCGTTGCAGTGGCGGGCGACATTGGACATTTCGACGCCGTCGAAGGTGCGCGGGTCCTTCCAGCCCTTGACGTTCATGGCGACGCGCAAGACGCCGCCGCGCTTCGGCTCCTGCGCCCTGGCCGGCGAGGGCGCAAGGCCGCCAAGCGCCAGCGCGCCGGCGGCGCTGACGCCAAGCGCTGCCATGGTGGCGAGATATTCGCGCCGGTTCATGCCGCCTTTCTTGAAGCCGTCGGCGACGGGCTCGGCCTGCGGATGCAGCGCTCTGTCGGTCAGCATCAACTTCATCGTCGAATCCTCCCTGTCGGCGCCCGGTCGACCGCTTCGCGGGGGCGGATGCGGTCGCCGGGCGCCCTTGGCCATAGGCGATGATAGTGCGGGCGTGGCCCGGAAAGTGTTCGGGCTTCCGCAGTTGTTGTGCGCTGTTCCGCAGAGGTGGAAGCGGGGTGCTTGTAAGGCCCCCTCATCCGGCCCTTCGGGCCACCTTCTCCCCGGGGGGAGAAGAGGCTGGCACCGGCGTGGCGATCTCTTCTCCCCTCGGGGAGAAGGTGGCCGCGAAGCGGCCGGATGAGGGGGCATTCGCGGGTTCCCTACAACCACTCGCCCTTGCCGAGCGTGGCGATGGCGGCGACGATGCGGGTGAAGGCTTCGCCGGCCCGCGGCAAGGTATTGCGGGCGCGCAGGAAACTGTGGACGGGGCGCGACTCCTCGTACCACCAGGCGCGGCAAAGCGTCAGAGTTCGTCATATAGCCGGGCGGCGTTTTCATAGGTGAAGCGCAAAGGCACCGAGCCCACGACCTGCCATGCATCGACCGTCTCGCCTGCCATCAGCCGGCAGGCGCCGTCGGTGGTTGTCACGGCGCCACCATAGAGCCGGTTGGCAAGGTTGAGGATGGCGGTCTGGTGCATCGCCGTGCTGCCGCTACCGCAGGCGTCCTTGACCAGCAGCACGCGAAAGCCCGATGACACCGCATCCCTGACGGTGGCGTCGATGCAGGCCTCGGTCCATACGCCGGCAACGACCAGCCACTCGATGCCTTCGGCCTTGAGCTGGCCCGCGGCAGGGCCCGAACCGAAGGCGCTGGCCTCGGTCTTGACCAGCATCATCTCGCCGTCGACCGGCGCCACTTCCGGACAGATCGCCGTCAGCGGATCGTCCTTGTCGGAGAAGGCCGACCTGCCATTGGCATCGACCGGATGGAATCGCCGCGCCTCCCTGGTGAGATCGACGATATAGGCCGAATGGTAGAGCAGCACATCGTTGGCCCGTGCCGCCGCCTGCAGGCGCTGGACGTTGGCGAGGATGTCGGCAAAACCCTCGACCAGATAGCGCTTGTCCTGCCGGTGCTCCTCCTGGAGGTCGACGAACACTGCGGCCACCGTGCCGCGTCTGATCGAGACCGGGCCCTTCATGCGGACACCTGAACGAAAGCATGAGTGCTGCGGTTAGTCCCGACGATTTGCGATACCGCACCGCGATTGGTGGTGGATGCTGGGATCAAACTTCTTTCTCCAGAAAGTCGTCCTCATAGGGAAAGCGCGACAGAAGCTCGGTGCCGGTTTCGGTGACCAGGATCTCGTCCTCGAGCTTGACGCCCTCGCGTCCGCCTTTCTCGCCGATATAGCTCTCGACGCTGACCACCATGCCGGGCGCGACAAACCCGTCGCGGCCATAAGTCTCGTAGTCCATGGCGTGCGCGATGAACGGCGTCTCGCCATGCATGCCGACGCCGTGCATGACAGACGTGTAGCGCTGGTCGACGAAGCGGTCGGGGATCTTCCAGGCCTTTTCGGCAATTTCGCGAAACGCCATGCCCGGCCTGACGATCGAGATGTTGTGCTGAACCTGGTCGTGGGCCATGCGGTAGAGCGATTTCTGATAATCCGTCGGCTTGCCCGGGCCGCAGCGGAAGGTGCGCGAGAAGTCCGAATAGTAGCCGTAGCAGCCGATCGTATCGGTATCCAGCGCCAAGAGTTCGCCGGGCCTGATCTTGCGGCCGCTGGCTTCGTTGAACCACGGATTGGTGCGCTGGCCCGAGGTCAAGAGCCGGGTTTCGATGAACTCGCCGCCCTGCCGGATCACCTCGTGATACATGATGGCGAACAGGTCGTTCTCGGACACGCCGGGCTTGATCGCCTCGCGCACCGCATAGACGGCCGCCTCGGCGCCGGCCATCGATACCTGCAGGCATTTTACCTCTTCGGGCGTCTTGACCGCCCGCACGGCGAGGATCTCGCCCTGGCAATCCCGGACCTCGCAGCCGCGCTTTTCCAGCGCCAGCGCCTGCAGATGGCCGCAGCGGTCGAGGCCGAGCTTCATCGAGCCGCCGCCATGTACCTTGAGCAGCTCAGTGATCTCGTCGGCGAACGGGCCGGCGGTCTCGTCGTCGCGGCCCGACACCGAAGACCACACCAGCTTCGACGGCCGCGCCTCGTCGATCGTGTCGAGCACCATCGAGACATGATAGCTCTGCGGATATTCGAACAGCACGATCGGCCCTTCGGTCGGGATGAAGAAGTAGCGGGTCGAGTTGCGCAGAAAATAACCGAACATGTTGCGCGAGCCGGTGGCGTAGCGCTGGTTGTAGGGGTCGAACAGCACGACGCCGCCATAGCCGGCCTCGCGCATCCAGGCACGCAGCCTCGCCAGCCGGCCTTTGCGCAGCGCGTCCGCATCGATGAAGGACGGCTCGGTGTCGGACAGCCACATGCCGCCGGCCGGATCGGCCGCCGCCGGGTGGCGCATACGGTCCTTGAAGTCGACGTCCTCAGTGCTGTCGGGGTCGAAAACGACGATGCTCACGGGGTGCCTCCTGGAAGAAGCCCTGAACATAGCGGTGCGCCGCGATGAGCTTGTGCGGGATACCGCAGATGTTGTGCGAAATACCGCTTGAAGTCGTTCCGCGGCGCTCTACGGCGCCCCCCTCTGTCCTGCCGGACATCTCCCCCTCAAGGGGGGAGATCGGCCGTCATCACCGCTTTCGAGAATTTCTACCGTCGCAGGAAGAGCGGAGCATCGAAGCTGCCAATCTCCCCCCTAGAGGGGGAGATGGCCGGCAGGCCAGAGGGGGGTGGGCGGGAACGCGGCGCAGCTGGTTAGCGCCCTAATGCCTGCGCGCCACCTTCGGCGCATGCCCATGCTCTTCCCTGAACGCCCGGGCAAAGCTCGACATCGAAGCAAAACCGCAGGCCAGCGCCACGTCGCGCACCATCAGTGTCGAATGCGCCAAAAGGTCGGCAGCGCGCTTCAGCCGCAGGCGGCGGTAATAGCCGTTGGGCGAGATGCTGAGCTCGGAGCGAAAGTTTCGTTCGAGCTTGTCGGAGGAGACGCCGAGCTTTTCCGCCAGCGCCGCCATGCCGAGCCGCTCCTCGACCGCATCCTCCATGATGGCGATGGCCGCCAGCACCAGCTCGTTCTGGACGCCGGTGCGTAAGCGCAGCGGCATCAGCTTGCGGTCGACGCTGGAGCGCAGCGGGCTGTGCACGAACCATTCGGCGACGCCGGCCGCGAGTTCGGCGCCATAATCTGATGTGATGATCTCCAGCATCATGTCGAGGCTGCCGACGCCGCCGGCCGAGGTGAAGCGCTTGCGGTCGATGACATAGAGATCGCGCCTCAGCTCGATGTCCGGAAACGCCTCGGTGAACGCCGCCTGGCTGGTCCAGTGCAAGGTGCAGGCATGGCCGTCGAGCAGGCCGGCCCGCGCCAGGAAGAAGGCAGCATCCGCCACCGCGCCGATATGGGCGCCGCCGCGCAGGCTCCTGCGGATCCAGTTCACCGCGTCCTCAGCCACGAGATGATCGGCATCGCCGCCCGAGCAGACGACGATGCGGTCGACCTTCGGCGCATCGCCGGCGAAAAAGCCGGGCTGGATGACGACCCCGTTCGAGGCCGCGACTGGGCCCTCAGCGGCGCCGACGATGATCCAGCGGTAGCATTCTTTCTTGGCCAGCACGTTGGCCGCGCGCAACGGCTCGATCACCGAACTGAACGCCATCATCGGAAAGCCGGGGAAGACCAGGACCGCGAAGGTGAGCGGAGTGTCGGTGGCAATCGGTTGGTGGCGCTCGCGAATGGTCATGGCTTCAACCGGCCTGTCGGCAATTGCAGGAAGTTACAATTTCGCCAGATGCAGCGGAGGTCAACGGCTATCATACAGGTCCCAGAACAACCGCTTCAGGTTTGCGCTGCCCCTCATCCGCCTGCCGGCACCTTCTCCCCGTAAGCGGGGAGAAGCCCGCTGGCCGCAGCCTTTGCACCCTTTTCTGCAACGCTGAAAATTGGCGAAATCATCGACTAGAGCGTCTCTCTCCCCGTCCACGGGGAGAGGATGCCGGCAGGGCAGGTGAGGGGCAGCGCCGGCATCGATGATTGATCGCCTCAACATCGGTTGAACGGTTTTCGATGGCAGAAGCGAGTGCCCCAAGCTCCCTTCAACCCCCCAGCGCCTGATCCAGATCCGCGATCAAATCATCGCCGTCCTCGATCCCGGCCGACAACCGCACCAGCGAATCGGAAATCCCGATCGCAGCTCGCTTTCCCGCCGGGATCGAGCCGTGGGTCATCAGCGCCGGGTGCTCGATCAGGCTTTCGACGCCGCCGAGGCTTTCGGCCAGCGTGAACAGTTGCGTGTGCTCGAGGAAGCGTTTGGTGCCGGCGAGGTCGCGGTCGAGCTCGACCGTGATCATGCCGCCGAAGGCGTGCATCTGCTTTCTGGCGATGGCGTGCTGCGGATGGCTGGGGAGACCGGGATAGATGACGCGGCGGATGTCGGGACGGCTTTCCAGCCAGTGCGCGATCTTCTGGCCGTTCGACGAATGGCGCTCCATCCTCAGCGCCAGCGTCTTGAGGCCGCGCAGCGCCAGAAAACTGTCGAACGGTCCGGAAATGGCGCCGATGGCGTTCTGCAGGAATTTCAGCCGGTCGGCGAGATCCTTGTTGTCGCCGACCACGGCGACGCCGCCGACCATGTCGGAATGGCCGTTGAGGTATTTCGTCGTCGAATGCACCGATATGTCGATGCCGAGTTCCAGCGGCCGCTGCAGATAGGGGCTGCAAAAAGTGTTGTCGGCAACCGAGAGCACGCCTTTGCGCCTGGCCAGTGCCGCGACCGCTTCGAGATCGACGACGCGCAGCAGCGGATTCGTCGGCGTCTCGACCCAGAGCAGTTTGGTTTCCGGGCGGATCGCCGCTTCGACCGCGGCCAGATCGGTGAAGTCGACGAAGTCGACCTGCAAATTGGCCGAGCGCTTGCGCACCCGCTCCAGCAGCCGGAACGTGCCGCCATAGATATCATCGGTGGCAACGACATGGGCTCCGGAATCGAGCAGTTCGAAGATCGTGGCGATCGCCGCCAGCCCCGAGGCGAAAGCGAAGGCGGCTGCGCCGCTTTCGAGATCGGCCACCGCGCGCTCGAAGGCAAAGCGGGTCGGGTTCTGGCTGCGGGCATATTCAAAACCCTTGTGCACGCCCGGGCTCTGCTGGCCGTAGGTCGAGGTCGCATAGATCGGCACCATCACCGCGCCGGTCGTCGGGTCGTGGCTCTGGCCGCCATGGATGGTGCGCGTCGAGAAGGCCAGGCGGTTGCTGCCCGATACGGTGGCTTTGATGGTCATCTTGCGCGGCGCCTCAGATGGTTGATCAGGTCGATGCGGGTTATCAGGCCGATGAACTCGTCGCCGTCGAAGACGATGGCGACCTCGTTGCGGTCGAACACCGGCAGCAGCGCGTCCAGCGTCTGGCTGGCCTGCAGCGTGTGCAGATTGGAAGTCATCGCCGTGCGAACCGGGGCCTTGAAACGGTCCCAGCGGCTGTCATAGGGGCCTTCGACGTGGGCGAGGATATCGCTTTCGTCGACGATGCCGACCAGCTTGCCGTCGTCCAGCACCGGCAGCTGCGAGACATCCGAACGGCGCATGCGGCCATAGGCGTTGAGCAGGCTTTCGTCCGGGCCGACAGACACGATGTCGCCGGTGCGGTGCGTGCGCATCACCAGGTCGCGCAGATCGCCATGCTGCTCGTGCTCGGCGAGGCCCTGCTCGATCAGCCAGAAATCGTCGAACACTTTCGACAGATATTTGTTGCCGCTGTCGCAGACGAAGGTGACGACCCGCTTCGGCACGGTCTGCTCGCGGCAATAGCGCAGCGCTGTCGAAAGCAGCGTGCCGGACGACGAGCCGGCGAGAATGCCCTCCTTGGAAAGCAGGTCGCGCACCGCCAGCATGCTCTGCTTGTCGGTGATCGAGTAGGCCTTCTTGACCAGTGACAGATCGGCATTGGGCGGGACGAAATCCTCGCCGATGCCCTCCACCGTCCAGCTGCCGGCCTCTTGCATCTTGCCGGTCTTGATCAGGGGCGCCAGCACCGAACCGACCGGATCGGCGAGGATCATCTCGGTTTTCGGCGAGATTTTTGCGAAATAGCGGCCAAGCCCGGTCAGCGTGCCGCCCGAGCCGACGCCGACGACCACTGCATCGACGTCACCGTCGAGTTGCGAATAGATCTCCGGACCGGTCGTGGTTTCATGGGCGTCCGGATTGGCCGGATTGGCGAACTGGTTGGCATAGAAGGCGCCGGGCAGTTCGGCGGCGATCCTTTCGGCCATGTCCTGATAATATTCGGCGTGGCCCTTGCCGACATCGGAACGGGTCATGCGCACTTCGGCGCCGAGCGCCCGCAGATGCTGGATCTTTTCGCGCGACATCTTGTCGGGCACGACCAGGACGATGCGATAGCCCTTGGGGATGCCGACCTGGGCGAGGCCAAGGCCGGTGTTGCCGGCGGTCGCCTCGACAATGGTGCCGCCGCGCCTCAGCTTGCCCTGTTTTTCGGCGTCGGCGATCATCGACAGCGCAATGCGGTCCTTGATCGAGCCGCCGGGGTTCTGGCTTTCGAGCTTGATGAACAGCCGGCACTTGCCGATGTCGAATTTGGTCAGCTCGACAACCGGCGTTTGCCCGATCAGGTCGAGAACCGATGCATAGGGCGGACGCAGGCGGGACATTGCCCTGTCCGGGAGGGCGATCTTGTGCACGCTCATGCTGATGCTCCATGGTCAAGCGACCGCCTTGGGCAGGCTGTCAGCCTATCTTCTTTTCCAGCCGTTTGCAGTCTGAAAGAAGATAGATCGTGCCAATCCATTGGCCAGACGGGGAATGGGATTCCGGTGGGGCCTCCGTCACGCCAATCACGATAAGGTCGCGGGACAGGAGCGCCGACCTCACCCCAGCAACCGCTTCCCCAGCCTTGCACATTGCACGCGAATATCCGGTATGGCGTCGATCTCGAAGAAGGTGCCGCGGGTCAGTGGTCCGACCGCCAGGATCTTGGCCGAGACGGTGCCGTCGCTGGCGATGACCTCGCAATTGTCCGATACGTCGAGGCCAAGGCGCAGCGGATCCGGCCGGGCCAGCCCGCGGTCGACCAGCGACCGCACCACGCTGTTCGACGTTGTCGAGATGTCCCTGGCGATGCCGGTGCAATCGTAGATGCGGGCGACGTCGAACGTCTCGATGTTTTGCGTGTGGCGCGACTGGACCTGCACGCTGAATTCGTCGCCCGCCGTGATGCCGACGACGCGCCCGGCGACAAGCCGGATGCGGCCCGACTGCACCGCCTTGGTGACACGGGCATAGACTTCCGGCGCCATGCGATGGCGGTGGATGTCCCACCACGCCTTGGTGTGCTCGACAAAGCGGCGCTTGGCCGAAGACGGCCAGTTCTGCCAGATCTTCTGGTTGAACGGCCTGAGACCGTCGACGACGTCGCGCCAGTCGGTGCCGGCCTTCTGGTTTTCCCGGATCAGGTCGCGAAACCAGCCGACGAAATAGGAGAGCTGGGTGCCGAGCGGAATGTCGGCGACGTCGAGCTTGATCGGATTGCCCTTGCGATGCGGCGAAGGCAGCAGGCCGCGCCGTGACACCGCAATAATCTCGCCGCGATGGCCGCGTTGTTCGAGCGACAGGAAGGCATCGACCATGCTCAACCCCGTGCCCAGCACCAGGACCCGGGCTTTCCCGTCGAGCCCGGTGTCGGCCTCCGATCCCATCCTGATCGCATGGCCGTGGCCGGCACCTGGCTCCTCGTCATGTCCGGTCGCCAGCACGGCAAGGTGGGCGACGACGCTGGTACCGTTGGCCAGCGCCACCTCGACCCCGGACCCGGTCGGCGAGATCGACAGGCTCTCCTCGCGGATCAGGCGAAGACGCCCCGTCTCGCGGGCCTCGAGCTCGTCCAGCAGTTCCTTCAGATAGCGGGCGTAGACGCTGCGCGGTGCGTAGACCGGCGCCTGCTCTGGCGTTGCCAGGCCGCGCTCAAGCAGCCAGCGCCAGAAATTGCCGGGGTCGTCGGCATGGGCGCTCATGCCGGCCGCGCTGACATTCAGCACATGCGCCGACAGCAGCGTGGAATAGGCGATGCCCTGGCCGAAATGCGGGCGCTTTTCAATCAGCGTGACACGCAGATCGGGATTGGGCGACTTCAACAGATGCGCGGCAAGGACGACGCCGCTGGCGCCGCCGCCGACGATAATGATCGAACTTGGGACAATCGAATTTGCGCGGCCGGTCATGCGCGCACCAATTGCCTGAGGAGCCGTCCGTTCCGGCTCAGGCCTGGATTTTCAACGCAGCCGAAAGGTCGTCGTCGCCGGCGATATCGCGCATCTCGGCGAGGCTGCGCTGATCCAGCACCTCGGCGATCGCTTGCCGGACCTCCAGCATCAGATGTCGGACTTGGCATGTCGCCTCGTTGCAGTCTTCACAGCGCTGATACCGGGTGCGGCTGGCGCAGGGAATTGGGGCAAGCGGCCCGTCGAGCACGCGCACGACGTGGCCGATCTTGATTTCATCCGCCGGCCGCGCCAGGCGGTAACCGCCCTCCTTGCCCTTGCGGCTCTGGACAAAACCGGCATTGCGCAGTTCGCCGAGGATGGCGTCGAGAAATTTCTTCGGGATGTTGTTTCCGGCGGCGATATCGCCGACGAAGGCGAGCTGACCAACCGGCAGCCGCGCCAGATGGACGAGCGCCTTGAGGCCGTACTTGCCCTTTTTTGTGAGCATAGACCGAACGTTTCTCTGTCATGCGATGGCGAAGGGCCACCGGTTGCGAATCGCCTGGCGTGCGTCCCCACCGCGTCCGCGTCCAGGCTTTCAAGACACATAAATTCTAGTGACATGATATACAAGACGGCACCATTGATTTTGTTTGATTTTCAAGCCGCTGCGACGACTTGCCGGACGTTCTTTCCTCCTGAAGCCGCGAGGCACGACAATGGCGACAGCCGGCGCTCGGCACTCATGCGGGTGATCGCCGCGATATGGACATCACTCATCGTTCTCCAATTCCTGTAATGTCGATAAGACTACTATACTTAGCCGCGATACAGGAACCGGTTTTCAAATCGTCGGCCATTCGCAGCATTCATTTGCCGAAGCTGCGCGCAAAACAGGAAATGCGTGTTTGCGGCGGGCCGCGCATTCGCTGATCGACCGAAACGCCGCCAGGGCCGTTCGAGTGTCAGGGGAGCGAACGGTTCGCCCACACCAGGCCGCCCAGGCCAACCAGCGCGGTGACGATGCCGATATAGAGCCATTGCGACTGGCCGGTCATGAAGCTGCCGCCGACGAGGCCGATGCCCTGCAGCGACCACAGCGCACCGATGGCGAGCACAATCAGCGCCAGCAGATTTTTGATCAATCTCATCGTCGGAATTCCTTTCCCAAGTCGATCGCCAATTCCGCTATGACCGCGATGGCAAGGCGAAAGGAAGCGACCCGATCGCTGTCACATCTACTTGCATAATAAAGCCGGGGTCTTGCCGGAAAAGCCCCGGTGCTGGTGCGAAGACCACCAGACATACATCGGCGCAATCCCGACATTCCATGACAGACTGTTTCGCGCCGACTCCAAACGTGTACTATTGTCATGGAACCGCCAGACGACTGCCGCATTTGGTGCCACATTCCATCCGTAACGGCCGGGTCTGTCAAACGGAGCCCCTTGCCGCAGATGAAGAAACCCAACCGGACCGCGCTTGCCGCGGCGGCGATAGCGGCTGGCCTGATGGTCGGCGCATCCACCTCCCCTGCCGCCGCACAATGCGGCCGCGCCTCCTGGTACGCGCTGACCTCGAAGACCGCTTCCGGCGAGCGGATGAACCCGTCGGCGCTGACCGCCGCGCACCGCACCTTGCCGTTTGGCACCAGGCTGAAGGTCACCAACCGCAAAAACGGCCGCAGCGTCGTCGTGCGCATCAACGACCGCGGCCCGTTTATCAAGGGTCGCGTGATCGACCTGTCGAAGGGCGCCGCGGGGCGGCTCGGCTTCATCAGCTCAGGCCATGCTGCTGTGTGCACCGACCGCGTGTGAATGGCCGCGCCGCTTCGCGGCCAGGCGGATGAGGGCAGCGCAAACCTGAAGCGATTGCCCTTGCTCTCTCCGGCACTTTCGCAGTTGCACAATAAGCCGGCTGCCGCCGTTCAAAACCGATTTTCAACGCCTTAGACAAAAGTATAAGCATAAATCAATTCAATTGACGTATTGCATCGCAGCAGTTTGTTGTTAACCTTTGCGCGAGAGATTCAAGGCTCGGCACTGCTGTCGTCCCTTCGGTCGCAGCAGCGGGGTTCTCGATGTTCTACCAGCTCTACGAATTGAACCACGCCGCCGTGCAGCCGGCCCGCGTCTATGCCGATGCGGTGCGGATGTTCTACACCAATCCGCTCAATCCGTTTGCGCACACCTCTTGGGGCCGCTCGGTCGCGGCGACGGCCGAATTGTTCGAGCGCACGACGCGCCGCTACAGCAAGCCGCAGTTCGGCCTGACCAGGACCGTCGTCGACTGGAAAAGCGTCGATGTCACCGAAAAGACGGTGTGGTCGCGGCCGTTCTGCAATCTGCTCCGTTTCGAGCGGGCGGTTCCCGCCGGCCGCCGGCCTGATCCGAAGCTGCTGATCGTGGCGCCGATGTCCGGCCACTATGCGACGTTGCTGCGCGGCACGGTCGAGGCGATGCTGCCGCATGCCGACGTTCACATCACCGACTGGGTCGACGCCCGCATGGTGCCGCTCAGCGAGGGCAGCTTCGACCTCGACGACTATATCGACTACATCGTCGACATGCTGCATGCGCTGGGCCCCGACACCCATGTCATGGCGGTGTGCCAGCCTTCGGTCCCGGTGCTGGCGGCGGTGGCGCTGATGGAAACGCGGGGCGACCCGTTCGTTCCCTCGACGATGACGCTGATGGGCGGGCCGATCGACACCCGCCGCAATCCGACCGCGGTCAACCTTCTGGCCGAGGAAAAGGGCACCGGCTGGTTCCGCGACAACGTCACCATGCAGGCGCCGTGGCCGGTGCCGGGCTTCGGCCGCGAGGTCTATCCCGGCTTCCTGCAGCTTTCGGGCTTCATGAGCATGAATCTCGACCGCCACATCATCGCCCACAAGGACTTCTTCATGCACCTGGTGAAGCATGACGGCGACAGTGCCGAGAAGCACCGCGACTTCTACGACGAATATATGGCGGTGATGGATCTGACAGCGGAGTTCTACCTGCAGACGGTCGACACCGTGTTCGTACGCCATGCTCTGCCCAAGGGCGAAATGATGCATCGCGGCGTCGCCATCGATCCCGCCGATATCCGCAATGTTGCGCTGTTCACGGTCGAGGGCGAGAACGACGACATTTCCGGCCTCGGCCAGACCCAGGCCGCGCACGACCTCTGCATCAACATCCCCGCGGACAGGCACGCCCACTACATGCAGCCGGCGGTCGGCCATTACGGCGTCTTCAACGGCTCGCGCTTCCGCTCCGAAATCGTGCCGCGCATCGTCGACTTCATCACCAGCTATGGCCGCCAGACCCGCGTTGCGGTGAGGCCGAAGCTGGTTCGCACCGCCAAAAAGTAAATATGTCCCGGATGGCAGCCGCCGTTCAAGTCGACCTGTTGCACAATAGCCGCGCTTTCGGCGGCGCGGGTAACCATATCGCAAAACTGGCCGTTGGTATAATTGACAGGGACTGTAGATCGCCCTTAACGTTTCATTAACAACAAGGGACGAGGGGGACAATGATTTCCTCACCAATGGCGAGAGGGCTGCGCGTGTGCGCCCTGTTAGGGCTGGCACTTGCGACAGGCTGGTCTACGGCGGCTTCGGCAGCCGGACCAATGGCAACCGGCGGCCCGACATCGCAGCCGATCGGCCATTACGATTTCTGCAAGACCAGTCCGGCCGAATGCTCGATCCACCCGGGCAATCTCGCCCCCGCCACCATGACAGGCGCGCTCTGGCGCAAGATTCTCAGCGTCAACGCCAGGGTCAACAACGCCGTCAAGCCGATAAGCGACATCGATATTTACGGCAAGGACGAGGTCTGGGCCTACCCCGTCAGGGGCGTTGGCGACTGTGAGGACTATGTCCTGGAAAAGCGCCGCGAATTGAACCGCTTGGGCGTGTCCTACGCCAATCTTCTGATGACCGTCGTGCGCAAGCCTGACGGCGAGGGCCATGCCGTGCTGACCGTGCGCACGAGCAAGGGCGACTACGTCCTCGACAATCTCGACGGAAAGGTCCGCTCATGGGACCGGACCGGCTACCGCTTCCTCAAGCGGCAGGCGATCGACAATACCGGTCGCTGGGTGTCGATCCGTGATGGCCAGCCGGTTCTGGTCGGCGCGGTCCAGTAAGGTTTTTGCAAGCGACCACTGGATCGCTGCGTTTCGCGTTACCTGTTCCAGGCGTTTGCGCTGCCCCTCACCTGCCTGCCGGTATCCTCTCCCCGTATAGGGACGGGGAGAGGGGTGCTGTCATTGACGATTTCGCCAATCGCCGGCGTTGCAGGCCACGTTCGCGATCAGCCGCTTTCTCCCCGTTTACGGGGAGAAATGCCCGGCAGGGCAATGAGGGGCGGCGCCAACATCGACAATTGATCGCCTCCACACGAGTCGGGCAAACCCTACGTCCGCCCCAGCGCGGCGCGGATCGATGCGGTGATGCGGCGAAGCTCCGCCTCGTCTAGTTTTTCGATGTTTTCGGCCAGGACATTGGCAAGCTCGGTGGCGGCGGGGCTGAGGCCCGACGTGTCGAGTTTTACCCGCGGGTGCGAGGTCTCGGCCAGCCGCGCCAGTTCTTCGGCATCGTCCCAGATGACATTGAAATAGCCGATGATCTTCTGGATCAGCGTCCAGGTCGGCGCGCCGCGGCGGCCGTGCTCCAGCGCCGACAGATAGGCGGCGCTGACGCCGATCGCCCTGGCCATGGCCTTTTGGCTGACGCCGCGTTCGCTCCGCAGGGCGCGAAGCTTTTCGCCGAACGGGGTCACAAGTCCATCCTCGTCGGGTGCACCCTCATGCGCGCATCCGCATCAGCGCGTGCGCCGCAGGCGGATATAGAGCGCGCCCGAGCCGCCATGCTTGCGGGCGGCGTGGTCGTGGCTGGAGACCAGCGGTCTGAATGCGGGTGTCGACAGCCAGGCCGGCACGGCGCGCCGCAAGATGCCGTCGCCGCCGGACGAGGAGCCCTTGCCGGTGATCACCAGCACATAGCGGATGCCGCCGGCATGCGCCCGGTGCAGGAAGGAGAACAAAAGCGAATAGGCTTCGTCCTGGCTCAGGCCGTGCAGATCGACGCGGCCTTCGATCGGCAGCCGGCCCTTCGACAGTTTTTCCAGCGTCGGCTCGTCGAGCGCATGCGAAACATGCTGCGTCCTGGCTTTCGTGGCCGCAGCAGGAGCCATCGCCTGGTCACGCAGCGGTGGCTTGGTATCATCAGCGATGTCCGGGCCAATATCCGGGATGTCGACGGCGGCCTTGCCCTTCAGCGGCTTGGCGGTGCGCGCCACCAGGTTCCACAGGACCCGATCGTCCTCGCTCAGCCTGTCGATGCGCCGGGTCATCGCCCCGCTCCCGGCACAAGCCGACGCGGGATCAGCGCGTAGAAATCGGCGGGGTTGCGGACAACGCCGGCGATCTCGCCGGCCGCATCTCCCGTACCAGTGAACAAATCGCCACGAGCCTGGCCGGTGATCGCCGAGCCGGTGTCCTGCGCGATCATCAGCCGCCGGAACGGCTTGTTGTCGAAAGCGGCCAGCGACGGCCCATCGATGTAGAACGGCGTGCCGAATGTATGCAGCAGACGGTCGACAGCGACGGAGCGGCCCGGCGTCAGCGGCACCTTTGCGGCAGCGATCGGCCCGAGTTCCGGGTCGTCGGCCGCCGCCGCCTCGCTGGCGGAAATCTCGCGGAAAAAAATATAGGAGCGGTTGCGCCACAGGATCTCGTCGATGCGTTGCGGATGCGCCTTGAACCAGGCGCGGACCGACTGCATGGTCACCGCTTCCAGCGGGATTTCGCCTAGCTCACTCAGGATCTTGCCCGGTCCGGCAAAGCGCTGGCCGGATTTGGCGGCATAGGTGACGCGGCAAAGCCGGCCGTCGGTCATGGTGAGCCGCGCAGAACCCTGTACGTGGATGAAGAAGGCATCGACCTTGTCGGCGAGCCAGGCGATTTCCAAACCCTTGCCAGCCAAACCCTTGACGAGCGCGCCGCGCTCGATCTCGCCGCGGTCGAAATACTCGACCGGTCCGTCCGGCGTGGCGCGGCCGAAGGCGAGATAGGGATCCATACCGACCGGCCGGTTGGCGTCGTCGATGTCGACGAGATCGGCCGGACGTGACAGCAGCGGCACCGTAAATCGTTCGGTTCGCACCGGCGAAGCGTCGACCACCGGTTCATAGAAGCCGGTGACGAGGCCGGCGCCGCCGCTTTCCGCCGCTATGTGCGCCGGGATGAAATGCCTCTCGAAGAAGGCGCGGGCTTCGCGCCGGTCGGTTGGCGACACGGTGCGGGCTGCAGCATAGGCCTCGGTGAAGGCATTGAAGTCGACACCGAGCCCGCCGGAGCGATAGGGTTTCGCCAGGACATGAAAAGCCGAACGCCGGAAAGCGGCGAACGCAGCCAGATGGTCGTCCTTGTCCCAGCCGGGCAGATCGTCAAAGGATTTTTCGCGGAACGCCTGAGAAAGCGACACGACAGACCCCGCCGTGGTCCGGGCTCAGTCTTCTTCTTCGGTGGCGACGAGCTTCCAGTTCGGGTCGCGCGAGCGCGTATCGCGGGCGAAGGTCCAGACGTCCTTGACCTCGGCGACGGTTTCGGGATCGCCGTCGATGACGGCGCCGGCCTTGTCGCGCGTTGCCGAAATCAGTTCGCTGACGATGCGCAGCGTGATATGCGCCTCGCTGCCCTTCATCTCGGCGGAAACGATGTCGGCCTTGTCGATGCCGACGAAGGAGGACTGGATCTTTTCCGACTTCGCCTCGCGGTCGCCGATCGCCGCGACAAAGCCGTCATAGACCTCGCGCGACAACAGGTTCTTCAGCGTCTTGCGATCGCCATCGGCATAGGCCATGACGATCATCTCATAGGCCATCTTGGCGCCGTCGACGAAGGTCTTGGGGTCGAATGCCGGATCATTGTCCTTGATCCCGCGCAGGCCCTTGTTGAGATCGGTGTCAGGCTTGGCGAAGGCGTCGATCGCCGCATAGGCGTCGATTGCCGGCTCTCCCGGCGCTCGCTTGCGCGGCAGCGAGACCACATTCTCGGGTTTTTGGGCGTCGTCGCGGGTGCGGCCCGCCGTATAGGGATCGAACGGCGGCCGCTCGCTGCCGGTGCGGCGGCCGAGCACATTGCGCAGCTGGAAAAAGATCACAACCGCCGCAACCAGAAAGAAAATCGTGCCGAAGTCGAAGAATCCCATATCTTCCGCCAATCAATCCCTACTCCGGCCGGACCGCCCGGCCAGGCAATGGCTGCGGTCGCATAGCGTTCAACATCCAAAGCATATAGAACGCAAGCTGCAATCATTCAAATTAAAGGCAGCCATACCTATCTAAAAGGTTCAGTGCCAGCGGCGATTGCCCGCCTGCCGGCAAAACATCGAAACGATCGGTCAAGATTTGCGCATTTCGCTGCTTCCCCTGTTCATCCTCGCGCTTCCGCTGCTGGAGATCGCCGGTTTCGTCGTTGTCGGCCGCCAGGTCGGCGCCCTGGCGACGGTCGGCCTGGTGCTGGCTTCGAGCATCGCCGGCGCGCTGTTGTTGCGATACCAGGGGTTCGGCGTCATGTCCCGGGTCCGTGCCGAAATGGACGCCGGACGTGATCCAAGCCGTCAGCTCGCGCATGGCGCCATGATCGTGCTGGCGGCGATCCTGCTCATCATTCCCGGCTTCATCACTGACATTTTAGGCATTCTGCTGCTGCTGCCGCCGGTCCGCGACCTCGCCTGGCGCCGGCTGAAAGGCCGCATCGTGATGGCCACCAGTTTCGGCACCGGCGGATTCCGGGCCCGGCAACGCGACAAGACCATCGACCTCGACGACAGCGACTATTCGCGCGGCGACGAGCACGGCCCCGATCCCAATTCCCCCTGGCGCCGCCTCAAGGACGAGTAGATCGCCTCGAGGACGAGTAGCCCGGCGCAGCTCTCCCTTCTCCCCTTGTGGGAGAAGGTGGCCTCGCGAAGCGAGGTCGGATGAGGGGTGTTCCAGCTTGGCACCGACGGCGATCCTTCCAACACCCCTCAACCGTCTTGGCGCTGCGCGCCAATCCACCTTCTCCCACAAGGGGAGAAGGGAAAGCAAAGCGCGCAAACCTTGTCTTGTCATGCCGGCCATGGTAGCGAACGCCCGATTTCAATCCGGTCAGCAACGCTGCCGAGGCAAAAGGACAAAGGCTTATGGCCAGCAAAGACGACGCGCCGACCGGCGCGGTCAGTGGCAACGGCGACGCGACGCAGCCTTCGCTCAACGTGCTTGCCCAATATGTGAAGGACCTTTCCTTCGAAAGCCCCGGCGCGCCGAACTCGCTGCGCGGCCGCGACAAGGCTCCCGGCATCGCCATCAACGTCAATGTCAACGCCAACCCGCTTTCGGATAAGCAGTTCGACGTCAATCTGACGCTGAACGCCAAGGCGTCCTTCGACAAGGAAGTGCTGTTCAACGTCGAGCTGGTCTATGGCGGTGTGTTCGCCATCAGCGGCTTCCCGCAGGAGCACATGCTGCCGCTGCTGTTCATCGAATGCCCGCGGCTGCTGTTCCCGTTCGCCAGGCAGATCATCGCCGAGGCGACGCGCAATGGCGGCTTCCCGCCGCTGATGCTCGATCCGATCGATTTCGCGCAGATGTTCCAGCAGAAGCTGGCCGAGGACCAGGCCGCCAGCAAGGTCAAGGCGAGCTGAGGCGAGTGCTCGGTGACGTTTGAAAAACCCGGCCTCGCGCCGGGTTTTTCTTTGGGATGCGGCGGGACAGCGAAGGATCGCTACGGGTCGGCTGATCCTGAACGCCCCTGCCGCTCCGCCAAAATCGCTATGCCGCAGAACTCGCTTCCCGGGCGACGCGCAGCCAGAGCGCCTTTTCGCCTAATGTGCCGACCATGCTCGCGTGCGCGGCGCGCTCTGCTTCGGTCAGGCGAGACGGCAGCGCTATCGGCCGCGCACCGATGCTGATGTCGATGTCGTCGACGTTTCTCCTGCCGCCGGCCGGCGCCGTGGCGCTGTCGAGGATGAGCGCCGCCTGCTTGCCGCCGATGAGCTCGATATAGACCTCGGCCAGCAATTCCGAATCGAGCAACGCGCCGTGCTTGGTGCGGCGGGCATTGTCGATGCCGTAGCGCCGGCACAGCGCGTCCAGCGAATTGGGCCCCATCGGATGCTTGCGGCGCGCCAGCGCCAGCGTGTCGACGACAAGTCCGGGGTCAACGACCGGGTGGCCAAGCCGGCCGAATTCGACATTGAGGAAAGCGATGTCGAAAGTCGCATTGTGGGCGACCAGCTTGGCGCCGTCGATGAAGGCAAGGAACTCCTCGGCGATGTCGCTGAAGGTCGGCTTGCCCATCAGGTCGGCGGCGCTGATGCCATGAACGGCCTGTGCCTCGGCATGGATCGATCGTCCCTGCGGATTGATATAGTGGTGGAAGGTGCGGCCGGTCGGGAAACGGTTGACCAGCTCGATGCAGCCAAGCTCGATGACGCGGTCGTCGCGGAAATCGAGGCCGGTGGTTTCCGTATCGAAGATGATCTCGCGCATCGAATCAGTCCGTTGGGTCCGGCGTTAGTCCAGCCGAATCATGATGGGAACAAATTGGCAACATATTACGCCGGGCGCAAGCGCCGTTAAGCAGGCTTGCCGGCTTTATCCCCGACCAGTTTCGCGACGATCGCATTGACCGCCGCGCGCGCCGCATCAAAACCTTGTCCGGTGTCGATGACGAAATCGGCGCGCTCACGCTTTTCGGCGTCGGGAACCTGCCTGGCCAGGATCGACGCCAGTTTCTCCTCGCTCATGCCCGGCCGCGCCAGCACGCGGGCGCGCTGGATGTCGGGCGACGCGGTGACGACCACGACCTTGTCGACACGGTCGCGGCCGCCGGTTTCGAACAGCAGCGGGATGTCGAGAACGACAAGCGGCGCGCCGGCGGCCCGGTGTCTGGCCAGGAAAGCGTCGGCGTCGGCGCGGACCAGTGGGTGGATGATCGCTTCCAGCCGTTTCAGTGCAGCTGCATCACCGAGCACCCGCTCGGCCAGCCTCGTGCGATCGACGGAGCCGGATTTCGCCGTTCCGGGAAACGCCGCCTCGACCAGCGGAGCCGCCTTGCCGGCGTAGAGGCGATGCACCGCCTCGTCCGAATCGTGGACAGGCACGCCGGCCTCGGCAAACATCCTGGCCGTCGTCGACTTGCCCATGCCGATCGATCCGGTGAGGCCGAGCACGATCATGTTTTTTTACTCCCTGGCGCCGAGATCGGCGACGATCATCTGCCGCAATTCGGCAGTGACCTCAGGCCTGATGCCGAACCAGCGCTCGAAGCCGGGCACCGCCTGGTGCAGCAGCATGCCGAGCCCGTCGACGGCTTTCAGGCCGCGCGCCTTGGCGGCGGCCAGCAACGGCGTTTCCAGCGGCACATAGACAATGTCGGTGACGATGGCATGGTCCGGCAGTCTGGCCGGATCGGCGGACAGGCCTTCATTGCCATGCATGCCAAGCGCTGACGTGTTGACCAGCAGGCCGGCATCGACAAGCAGCTCGCGGGTCGCCGCCGTGCCGTGGGCCGAGACCCCGGCGCCGAAGCGGTGGCGCAGCTCCTCGGCTCGGGCGAGCGTCCGGTTGACGATGCGGATGTCACTGATGCCGCGCTGCTTGAGCGCATGGATGACCGCGCGGGCGGCGCCGCCGGCGCCAAGCACCACCGCTGGGCCGTTTGCGGCCCAGCCCGTCGCATGCTCGTCGAGATTGGCGGAAAAGCCATGGGCGTCGGTGTTGCCGCCGCACAAAATTCCGCCCTCGAGCCAAAGCGTGTTGACGGCGCCGATCTGTTCGGCCGCGTCGTCGCGGCGCGCCGCCAGCGCGAAGGCGGCCTCCTTGTGCGGGATGGTGACGTTGCCGCCACGATAGCCATTCGCCTCGAGTGTTTCGACGAATTCGGCAAAAGCCTCCGGCGCAACGTCGATCGCCCGGTAGCTACCGTCGATGCCGTATTTCGCCAGCCAGTAGCCGTGGATCTTCGGCGACCGCGAATGCGCAACCGGATGACCGGTGACGAAGGCCTTTTTCGCGGCCTCAGCCATCGATGGCTCCGAACTCGCGCAGCTTGGCCAGGACAGGCAGAAGCGGCAGGCCGACAATGGTGAAATAGTCGCCCTCTACTCTTTCGAACAGCTGGATGCCCTCGCCTTCGATCTGGTACGCGCCGACGCTGGACAGCGCCTTGGCGCCGACCCGCGCCAGATGGCGGCCGATGAAGGCCGGATCGAGCTTTCGCATGGTCAGGCTGGCGACGCCGACATGCCGCCACAGAACTGCGCCGTCGCGAGCCAGCACTACGGCGCTGTTGAGTTGATGGGTCCTGCCCGACAGCGCCAGGAGATGGCGGCGGGCGGCTTCCATGTCGGCCGGCTTATGAAACACTTCGTCGCCGAGCGACAGCGTCTGGTCGCAGCCGAGCACCAGGGCGCCCGGCTTTCGCTCGCTGACCTCGGCGGCCTTGGCCTCGGCCAGCACCAGTGCGACGTCCTCGGGCGAGATACCGCTGCCCTGCAAGGGCGCTTCGAGCGCGCGCTCGTCGACTGCCGCCGGAACCGCCTCGACCGCCACGCCGGCATGGACAAGCAACGCCTTGCGGAACGGGCTGCCCGAGGCAAGGATGATTTTTTCGGCCATTTTTATCGCCTAAGGTTGGTTGAGATTCAGGTGATGCCTGCCTGCATACGGCGATTTCTGCGCTTCTGGTCTTAACACCAATTGTCTATCTCGGCGCTGCCCCTCATCGCCCTGCCGGGCACTTCTCCCCGTATAGTGACGGGGAGAAGGAGCTGGCCGCAACGATGGCGACCCCCTCTCCCCGTCACTATACGGGGAGAGGGTAAGGGTGAGGGGCAGCGCAAACGCCGAACCAGAGATGGGCGCGCAAGCAACCGCTAGGCATCATCTGAATATCCCACGCCCTAGCGCGTCTTTCCGCGCAGGGCAACGATCGCCGCCGCCGTCTCCTCGATCGAGCGGCGGCTGACGTCGATCATCGGCCAGCCGTGCCGGGTGCAGATCTGGCGGGCGTAGGCGAGTTCCTCGCTGATCGCCGCGCGGTCGACATAGTCGGTCGGCTCGTAGGCACTGGTGTTGCCGAGGATGCGGTTCTGGCGCACCTGCGAGATGCGCTCGGCGGTGGCGATCAGCCCGACGATCAGCGGCTTCGTGGCGTTGACCAGGCTTTCCGGCACCGGCACGCCGATCACGATCGGGATGTTGGCGGTCTTGATGCCGCGATTGGCGAGATAGATGCTGGTCGGCGTCTTCGAGGTGCGCGAAATGCCGACCAGCACAATGTCGGCATCATCCATATTGGCCGGCAGCTGGCCGTCATCATGCTCCATGGTGAAGTTGAGCGCATCGATGCGGCGGAAATATTCGGCGTCCAGCACATGCTGGGCGCCGACGCGGCGGCCGGCCGGCGTGCCGAGATAGGACTGGAACACGGTCAGCACCGGTTCCAGCACGGAGACGCAAGGCAGGCCCATGGCGGCGCAGCGTTCGTCGATGCCGCGGGCGAGCTTCTGGTCGACGACCGTATAAAGGATGATGCCCGGCTCCTCCTCGATGTCCTCGAACACTTTCGTCACCTGCTTTTCGGTGCGGATCAGCGGGTAGATATGCTCGATGGCGCGCGCATCCTTGTATTGCGCCGAAGCCGCGCGCCCGGCCGCCAGCAGCGTTTCACCGGTGGCATCGGAAATCAGGTGAAGGTGAAAGAAGCTCTGGGGTTTGTTCACAGGGGTACGTTCCAAGCTGTGGGCCGATGTGGATAAGGTCGGTCGGAAAGATCGGCCGGTTCGGGGCGACTGTATCAGATGCCGGTTTGTCCACAATTCGATGCGCTGCCGGCTTCGTCGGGCGGCTGGGGACAAGTCCGGGGACGGGCTTTTTCGACTCGGTCTCATCCACAGGGTCATTTTCTCCAGGCGGGCGGTAACGCATTGTTCCCAGTCGGCAATTTCCAACTGTCCCCAAACTCCTCCTATCCGGCAAAAGAAGCACGCGACAATATGCTGGCTGGCCTTTTCCGGGGCAAGGCGGGACAGCAGACAACCACCGATACCAACAGACTCTTAGAATCATAAGATTCCTAGAAATAGAATATTTAATTATAGAGAAGCCTGGAGAGGCGAGCGCTGAATGCCTGAAAACCGCATCATGCTGGACGTGTTGAAGGGCAAGGCTCTGTCTCCGCCGCCGCTCTGGATGATGCGTCAGGCCGGCCGCTATCTGCCGGAATATCGCGAGACACGCAGGCGGGCCGGATCGTTCCTCGATCTTTGCTATAATCCCGATCTTGCCGTGGAAGTGACACTGCAACCGATCGAGCGTTTCGGCTTCGATGCTTCGATCCTGTTTTCCGATATCCTTGTCGTGCCGCATGCGCTGGGCCGCGACGTGCGCTTCGAGGAGGGCCGTGGGCCGCTGTTGACGCCGATCTCGGCGACGGAGATTGCAGCTCTCGACGGCGAAACGTTTCACGTGAATCTCGAACCGGTCTATGAGACGGTCAGGCGATTGCGGACAAAACTGCCGGATCAAACGACGCTGATCGGCTTCTGCGGCGCGCCGTGGACGGTGGCGACCTATATGATCGCCGGCCACGGCACCTCGGACCAGGCGCCAGCACGGCTGTTTGCCTATCGCGAGCCGGCGGCTTTCCTGCAATTGCTGAAAGTGCTTGCCGATCACTCGGCTGCCTATCTGATCCGACAGATCGAAGCCGGCGCCGATGTGGTGCAGATATTTGACTCGTGGTCCGGCGTGCTCGACGAAGTTTCTTTCGAGGCGTTTTGCGTCAGGCCGGTGGCGGAGATCGTCAGGCAGGTCCGGGCCGTCCATCCCGACATTCCGATCATCGGCTTTCCCAAGGGCGCCGGCGCCCATTACCGCAGCTATCGCCAAAAAACCGGCGTGACCGGGCTGGGGCTCGACTGGACCGTGCCGTTGACTACGGCGAAGGAACTGCAGCGCGACGGCGCCGTGCAGGGCAATCTCGATCCGTTGCGGCTGGTGGCCGGCGGCAAGGCGCTTTCTGACGGCGTTGACGCGATCCTGAAAGCACTGGGCGATCGGCCGCTGATCTTCAATCTCGGCCACGGCATCACGCCGGAGACGCCGATCGCGCATGTCGAGGCGATGGTGAAACTGGTGCGGGCACATCGATGACCGACACGAACACGACCAGCAGGAAGGCGGACAGCAGCGGGGCGGGCGCGATGCGTCGAGCGGCGATCGCCATCGTCATCTTCCTCGTCCTGGCGACGCTGCTGTTCCTGTTCGGGCCGGATGATTTCTATCCCTGGGCGAAGGCGATCCATGTCATCGCCGTCATCTCCTGGATGGCGGGCATGCTCTATCTGCCGCGGCTGCTGGTCTATCATGCCGATGCGGAAAAAGGCTCCGTCCAGTCGGAGACCTTCAAGGTGATGGAGCGCCGGCTGCTAGGCGGCATCATCAATCCGGCCATGATCATCACCTGGGCGTTCGGCCTCTGGCTGGCCTGGAAAGGCTTTGGTTTTCAGGGTGGCTGGCTGCATGCCAAGATCGCCGCGGTGCTCGGGCTCTCGGCGGTTCATGGCTATCTGGCCGGCGCGGTACGCAGATTCGCCGAGGACCGCAACGAAAAGCCGGCTCGGCACTGGCGGCTCGTCAATGAGATCCCCACATTGCTGATGATCGTCATCGTCGTGCTGGTCATCGTGAAGCCGTTTTGACGATTTGTGTCTGTTTCGGGCGTTTGCGCTGCCCCTCACCTGCCTGCCGGCATCCTCTCCCCGTATAGTGACGGGGAGAGGGGCGCTGTGATTGATGGCTTCGCCAATATCCAGGGTTGCAGTATGTGCGCCAAGATTGCGGCCAAGCCCCTTCTCCCCGTCACTATACGGGGGGAAGGTCCCGGCAGGGGGTTGAGGGGCGGTGCCGAGATTCGCAATTGATCGCTTCCAAGCGGCTTGCTCTTTCGGTCGACCAACGATAAAAGACGGGTCTTCCTTCCCGTCATGCGCCGCCCCATTCATCGCTTCGGCCGCGCCCGGCATTTGTCGCATCCCGCCGATATTTTCCCCATACTTACTCACTCAGAGTCCGTCTAATGATGCAAGAAATGAAACTCACAGAGTTCAAGAACAAGAAACCGCCAGAGCTGATCGCTTATGCCGAATCGCTCGAGGTCGAGAACGCCAGTGTCATGCGCAAGCAGGAACTGATGTTCGCGATCCTGAAGCGGCTGGCGACCCAGGATATCGAGATCATCGGTGACGGCGTCGTCGAAGTGCTGCAGGACGGGTTTGGCTTCCTGCGCTCGGCCAATGCCAATTACCTGCCGGGTCCGGACGATATCTACATCTCGCCGTCGCAGATCCGCCGGTTCTCGCTGAAGACCGGCGACACCGTCGAAGGCCCGATCCGCAGCCCGAAGGAGGGCGAGCGCTATTTCGCCCTGCTCAAGGTCAACACGATCAATTTCGATGACCCGGAAAAGATCCGCCACAAGATCCATTTCGACAATCTGACGCCGCTTTACCCGACCTCGCGGCTGAAGATGGAAATGGACGTTCCGACCTCGAAAGACATCTCGGCCCGCGTCATCGACCTGGTGGCGCCGCTCGGCAAGGGCCAGCGCGCCCTGATCGTGGCGCAGCCGCGCACCGGCAAGACGGTGCTGTTGCAGAACATCGCCCATTCGATCACCACCAATCATCCCGAATGCTACCTGATCGTGCTGTTGATCGACGAGCGGCCGGAAGAAGTCACTGACATGCAGCGATCGGTGAAGGGCGAGGTCGTCTCCTCGACCTTCGACGAGCCGGCGGTGCGCCACGTCCAGGTCGCCGAAATGGTGATCGAGAAGGCCAAGCGCCTTGTCGAGCACGGGCGCGACGTTGTCATCCTGCTGGATTCGATCACCCGCCTCGGCCGCGCCTACAACACCGTGGTGCCGTCATCCGGCAAGGTGCTGACCGGCGGTGTCGACGCCAATGCGCTGCAGCGGCCGAAGCGCTTCTTCGGCGCCGCCCGCAACATCGAGGAAGGCGGCTCGCTGACCATCATCGCCACCGCGCTGATCGACACCGGCAGCCGCATGGACGAGGTCATCTTCGAAGAGTTCAAGGGCACCGGCAACTCGGAAATCGTGCTCGACCGCAAGGTGGCGGACAAGCGCATCTATCCGGCCATGGACATCCTCAAGTCCGGCACCCGCAAGGAAGATCTTTTGGTCGCCCGCCAGGACCTGCAAAAAATCTTCGTGCTGCGCCGCATCCTGGCGCCGATGGGCACGACCGACGCCATCGAGTTCCTCATCGACAAGCTCAAGCAGACCAAGACCAACGCGGATTTCTTCGATTCGATGAATACGTAAGGTTGGCGCCTCTTGCCTTCTCCCCCGGTGGGAGAAGGTGGATCGGCGCGCAGCGCCGAGACGGAAGAGGGGTGCTGGACGGAATGCGGCGGTGCCAAGCTGGAGCACCCCTCATCCGCCCGAACTGTCGTTCGGCCACCTTCTCCCACGAGAAGGGAGGGCCGTGCCGCATCCCCTCTCCTATCCGCGCCGCAACCGCCGCTCGAGTTCCTCGGCGTCCGTTATCACCGGCAAGCAGACCTGCCCGGTGCACAGCCAGGCGCCGTGCTCGGTCGTTGGCGGCAGAACGCCGCCTGGCAGCATCGGCAGGTTTGTCGCCGAACCGACCGGCACGATCGTGTCGATCCGGCGCGGGTCGGGATTTCGATTCGCCACCGGAACAAACCTTGGATTCTCAGGACTATCCACCAGCACCAGCTTCAACGGCTCGAGCGCCAAGGCACAGGCGTTGACGATTCCCGCCTGGCCATAGGCCTGATGCACCGCCCGGCCGGCCGCGTGTTCGGCGACCTTCCAGGTTTTTTCCTGCAATTCGGGAGCGCCGGAAAGCGACGACAACCGGACCATGGCCTCGATGATCTGGCTGGTGGCTGACGGAATGGCCTCGTCGGCATCGCCCCTGATGCGGATCGGCACGTCGCTGCTGTCCGACGCGGTCAGGTAGTAGCCGGTGCTGTTCTCATCGTGATGCCATTGGTCGAGCTGCGCAATGAATTGGCCGGCCAGCTCCGCATAAGTCGATGTGCCGGTGGCCTCGAATAGCGAGATCGCGGCGTTGGCCATGGCGCCGTAATCGCTCGCCAGCGCCGGAAACAGCTTCTTTGCGCCAAGCATCGAATGCGGCAGGCGGCCGTCTCGGCCAGCGCTGGCAATGGCAGCAAAGGCCTGTTCCGCCGCCTCGATCCAGTCGATCCGTTTCACGGCGCGCCCGGCTTCGGCGAGAGCCGCGATCACCAGGCCGTTCCAGTCGGTCAGGATTTTGCCGTCACGCCCGGGCCTGACGCGCTGCTCCCTGGTTGCCAGCAGTTTCTCTCTGAGTGGCATGAGCCGGTCGCGATCGGCGACGCTTTGTTTTTGCTGGGCCTCAGTCTGGTGGATGATTGGCTTGCCCTCCCAGCCATGCGGGCCGGAAAGCGTGAAGTAATGGAAAAACAAGGCTGATTCGTCGCCGAGAGCGGTTTCGATCTCATCCCTGCTCCAGGTGTAGAACAACCCCTCCTCGCCCTCGCTGTCGGCGTCCAGGCTGGCGGCGAATGCACCGCCATCGACGCGCATCTCGCGCAACAGCCAGTAGACCGTGTCTTCGATTCGTATCCAGAACAATTCATTGCCGGTTGCCGCATAAGCCCAGTTGCACAGCCGGATGAGCTGCGCGTTGTCGTAGAGCATCTTTTCGAAATGCGGCACCAGCCATTCGGCATCGGTCGAATAGCGGCTCAGGCCGCCGCCGACATGGTCATAGATGCCGCCTGCCAGCATCTTTTCGAGGCTGAGCAGGACAGCGTCGCGATGGGCTGTGGCGCCGTCGCGCAGCCAGGACAGCCACAGCGTCTGCATGAACGGCGCATTGGGGAATTTGGGCGCGCCGCGCAGGCCGCCCAGATCCCTGTCGATCATGCCGTCGATGCCGTTGGCGAGCGTCGCGAGCGTGTCGCGGTCGAGCACCGCCTTGGCATGGCTGCCGGCCAGCCGCGCCTCGACATGCGTGGTCAGGCCGGCGGCGCTTTGGTTAACGCTTTCTTTCTTCTCCCGCCACGCCTTGTCGACCGCCTCCAGCACCTGTACGAAGCCTGGGCGGCCGTAACGGGCTTCGCGCGGAAAATAGGTGCCGCCCCAGAAAGGTTTTCCGTCCGGTGTCAAAAACATGGTCAGCGGCCATCCGCCCTGCTCGCCCATCGCCGACAATGCCGCCATATAGATCTGGTCGATGTCCGGCCGCTCTTCGCGATCGACCTTGATATTGACGAACAGACGGTTCATGACGGCGGCGACGTCGCCGTTCTCAAAACTCTCGTGCGCCATGACATGGCACCAGTGGCAGGCGGCGTAGCCGACCGAGAGCAGGATCGGCCGCTCGAGCGCCCTTGCTTCGGCGAGCGATGCCGGCGACCACGCCCGCCAATGCACCGGGTTGCCGCTGTGCTGCTGCAGATAGGGGCTGGCCTCTTCGGCAAGCAGGTTTTTCGCGGGCAACGTCACTGTCGATAACTCGGCAATCTGTTGGTGAACAAGCGAAGCTAGGGCGGTTGTGCTGGGTCGGCAAATGATTTCAGGTAATTCCATTGTTGCCCTGTCGAGCGGCCGCCTGCCCGCCGGGGTCGCCGTGATCCGCATTTCCGGCCCGCAGAGTCGATTCGTCGTAGAAACGATTGCTGGTCCCAAGGTCAAGAACCGTGTTGCCGCCTATCGCCAGTTCAGGGCGCCGGACGGATCGGTGCTCGACAGCGGGCTGGTCGTTTTCTTTGCCGGCCCAAACAGCTTTACCGGCGAGGATGTCGCCGAATTCCACGTCCATGGCGGGCGGGCCGTGGTGGCGAAGATGCTGGAGGTGATCGCCGGCTTCGACGGCGTCAGACATGCCGAGCCGGGCGAGTTCACCCGCCGCGCCTTTCTCAATGGCAAGGTCGATCTGGTCGAGACCGAGGCGCTGGCCGATCTCGTCAATGCCGAGACCGAGGCGCAGCGGCGCTTTGCCGTCCAGAATGCCGAAGGCGTGCAGAGCGAGCTCTACCTCGCCTGGCGCCGTCGGCTGATTCATGCGCGGGCGATGATCGAGGCAGAAATTGATTTTGCCGACGAAGACGATGTGCCCGGATCCGTTGCTGAGACGGTCTGGTCCGACGTCCGCGCGATGATCTGCGAGATCGAGCGTCATGTCCAAGGCTTCCGGGCCGCCGAAATCATCCGTGACGGCTTTGAGGTCGTCATTCTTGGTGCGCCGAATGCCGGCAAATCGAGCCTGTTCAACGCTTTGGTCCGGCGCGATGCGGCGATCGTCACCGAGGAGCCCGGCACCACCCGCGATCTGCTCGAAGTGGTGCTGGATCTGGAGGGGATGCGGGTAAGAGTGACGGATACCGCCGGCTTGCGTGAGACGCCCGGCAGGATCGAGGCGATCGGTATCGAAAGGGCGAGGAGCAAGGCCGGCACTGCCGATCTGTTGCTGATGCTGGAGGATATGGCGGAGCCGGTGCCGATCGGCGCAATACCACCTGATGTCCCGGCCGTGAGGATCGGGACGAAGGCCGATTTGCTGCGGGATGAATCGCTTGTGGCGCGCTACGACGCGGTTATCTCGACCAAGGACGGCACCGGGTTGGCGGAATTGCTGGCCGAGATCGGCCGTCGCGCCACAGCGCAGGTCGGCCAGGCCGGCGATATCCTGCCGTCGCGGCTGCGGCACGTCGAACTGCTCAACGAGACGAAGCGCTTCCTGCTGGCGGCAGCGGCAGAGGATGGACGCGGGCAGGAACTGCGGGCAGAGGAATTGCGGCTGGCGGCGGATCGGCTTGGCCGCATCGTTGGGGCGGTCGATGTCGAGGACATGCTCGACGTCATCTTTGCGCAGTTCTGCATCGGCAAATGACTCACGTGAAACATTGCGGGCCGGCCAGCTCTGGGTGATTCACGTGAAACACCACGCGATTAGCTCGAAGGCATTGTTTCACGTGAAACGATCCACGGTCCCCGAGACGGGATCGAATTTCAGACTTAGCGCTGCCCCTCATTGCCCTGCCGGGCATTTCTCCCCGTATAGTGACGGGGAGAAAGACACATCCGTCGACGGTTTCCCCAATCACCAGCGTTGCAAAAGACCCGTCGTTGCTGCGGCTAGCCCGCTTCTCCCCGTCACTATACGGGGAGAAGGTGCCGGCTTGACACCACGTCCTGACGGGGACATGTGTCGGTCAACCTGAAACTGGAACACTAAAAATGACCGATCACTATGATGTGGTTGTGGTGGGCGGCGGCCATGCTGGTTGCGAGGCGGCCAGTGCTGCCGCGCGCGCTGGCGCGAAGACTGCCCTGGTGACGCTGCGCTTCGAGACAATCGGCGTCATGTCGTGCAATCCGGCGATCGGCGGCCTCGGCAAGGGCCATCTGGTCCGCGAGATCGACGCCATGGACGGGCTGATGGGGCGCGTCGCCGATGCGGCCGGCATCCAGTTCCGTCTGCTCAACCGCCGCAAGGGCCCGGCCGTTCGCGGGCCGCGGACGCAAGCCGACAGAAAACTCTATCGGCTCGCCATGCAAGCGGCGATTCGCGAACAGGCGGGCCTCGACGTGGTCGAGGGCGAGGTCCTGGATTTCGAAATCGCCAATGAGCGCCTGGCGGCGGTGCTGCTGGCGGATGGCCGCCGGCTTGGCTGCGGCGCCGTGGTGCTGACCACCGGCACTTTCCTGCGCGGGCTGATCCATATCGGCGAGAAGAAGATCGTTGCCGGCCGCATGAACGAGCAGGCCAGCCTCGGCCTGTCGGCGACGATGAGCCGCGCCGGCTTCAAGCTCGGACGGCTGAAGACCGGCACGCCGCCGCGGTTGGACGGACGCACGATCGATTGGGCGTCGCTGGAGAGCCAGGCGGCGGATGACGACCCGGTGCCGTTCTCGCTGATGACCGACCGCATCGACAATCCGCAGATCCATTGCGGCATCACGCGCACAACTGGAGCGACGCACGAACTGATCCGCGCCAATCTGGGCCGTTCGGCGATGTATTCCGGATCGATCGAAGGGGTGGGACCGCGTTACTGCCCGTCGATCGAGGACAAGATCGTCAAGTTCGGCGACCGCGAAGGCCACCAGATCTTCCTCGAGCCGGAAGGGCTGGACGACGATACCGTCTACCCGAATGGCATTTCGACCTCGCTGCCCGAGGACGTGCAGCTCGACATTTTGAAGACCATCCCGGGTCTGGAACGTGCAACGATGCTGCAGCCCGGCTATGCCATCGAGTACGATCATGTCGATCCGCGCGAGCTCAAGCCGACGCTGGAAACCAAGCTGATCGCCGGTCTTTTCCTGGCCGGGCAGATCAACGGCACCACCGGTTACGAGGAGGCGGGGGCGCAAGGGTTGTTGGCCGGCATCAACGCCGCGCGCCAAACGTCGGCAAGCGGCCAGATCGTGCTCAGCCGCACCGAGGCCTATATCGGGGTGATGGTCGACGACCTGACCAGCCGCGGCATCGCCGAACCGTATCGGATGTTCACTTCGCGGGCCGAGTTCCGGCTGTCGCTGCGGGCCGACAACGCCGATGAGCGGCTGACGCCGTTGGCGATGAAGCTCGGGATTGCCTCGCAGGAGCGGATGCAACGGTTTAGCGATATCGTGCAGAACCTTGAAAAGGCGAGGGACCTTGCGCTTGGCACGACCATGACCCCGAACGAAGCGGCGCGTCATGGGCTGGAGATCAACCGGGACGGGGTGCGCCGCTCGGCCTATGAATTGCTGGCCTATCCCGGCGTCGACGTCGCCTGGCTGGCCCGGATCGCCCCGCAGTTTGCGGGCATTGACAGCAAAACGGCAGAGCGCCTTGAAACGGAAGCGAAATATTCCGTCTATCTCGACCGCCAGCAAGCCGACGTCACGCAGATCAGGCAAGAGGAGAGCCGATTGATCCCGGCGTCGCTCGACTTTGCTTCCGTTCCGGGCCTGTCCAACGAGCTGAAGCAAAAGATGCTGTCGCGCCAGCCGCGCTCGATCGCCGACGCACAGCGTATGGAAGGCATGACGCCGGCGGCACTGGCAATCATTGTCGCGCATGTCCGCAACGCCGAGGCTGCCACGCGAAGGAATGTTGCGTGAGCGCTGCCTCATGGGCGGGCCTGCAATCGGCTGCCGGTCCGGTTTCACGTGAAACATTCGAACGCCTGGTAGAGTTCGAGACGGTCTTTCAGAAATGGAACCGCCGGATAAACCTGGCGGCGCAGTCGACGCAGGGCGACGTCTGGCGCCGCCACATCCTCGACAGCGCGCAGCTGGCGCGAATCAAACCAGACGCGAAGCGCTGGCTCGATCTCGGCTCCGGTGGCGGTTTTCCCGGCCTGGTACTGGCGTTCCTGCTTGCCGAGCGCGACGGCGCCAGCATCGACCTGGTTGAAAGCAATCGGAAAAAGGCATCGTTCCTGCAAGCGGTCGTCGGCCAGTTCAACCTGCCGGCCAGGGTCGTCGCGCGGCGCATCGACGACGCGTATGCGTTTGTTTCAACACCGCAAATCGTCACTGCCAGAGCGCTGGCGTCGCTTCCTAAGTTGCTCGAACTGTCGGCGCCGTGGCTGACGGCTGGCGCCTATGGCCTGTTCCACAAAGGCCGGGATTACCGCAGCGAGGTGGCAGAAAGCGCTCAACGATGGTCATTCGATCTGGTAGAACATGCCAGCGCGACCGACGCTCACGGCGTCATCCTCGAACTGTCTGATTTGCGCCAACTGACTTAGATCGGCGACCTCGGCATGAATTTCTGGCATAGACCCATGATGAAGAATGGCCCCCGAATCATCACCGTAGCCAACCAGAAGGGCGGCGTCGGCAAGACGACGACGGCCATCAATCTGGCCACGGCGCTGGCGGCGATCGGCGAGCGGGTGCTGATCGTCGATCTCGACCCGCAAGGCAATGCCAGCACCGGTCTCGGCATCGACCGGCGCGACCGCACCGTTTCCTCCTATGACGTGCTGACCGGCGAACTCGATCTGGAGGCGGCGGCGATCCCGACGGCGGTGCCGGGACTGTCGATCGTGCCGTCGACGCTCGACCTGCTCGGCATCGAAATGGAGATCGCCTCGGCGCCGGACCGGGTGCTGCGGCTGCGCAACGCCTTGCGTGCGTCGGCCGAGCGCTCGGCGAATTTTGGCTATGTGCTGATCGATTGCCCGCCGTCGCTCAATCTGCTGACGCTCAACTCGATGGCGGCAGCCGATTCGGTGCTGGTGCCGCTGCAATGCGAATTCTTCGCGCTCGAAGGTCTGAGCCAGCTGCTGGAAACGGTCGAGCAGGTCCGCCGCTCGATCAATCCCGAGCTGACCATCCAGGGCATCGTGCTGACCATGTTCGACGGGCGCAACAACCTCGCCAACCAGGTGGTGCAGGACGTGCGGGCGCATATGGGCGACAAGGTCTATGAAACCGTCATCCCGCGCAATGTGCGCGTCTCCGAGGCGCCGTCCTACGGCAAGCCGGCGATCCTCTACGACCTCAAATGCTCCGGCAGCCAGGCCTATCTGCAGCTTGCCTCCGAGGTGATCCGCCGCGAGCGCAAACTGCGCGCCGCTTAGAAGCCGAATTGATACCGAAACGATCTGGACAGACGATGAGCGAAGACCTTTCGAGAAAAAGACTGGGCCGGGGACTGGCGGCGCTGATCGGCGAAATCGATCGTCCGGCAGCAGTGGAAAAGCCGGGCATGAATGCCGACGGCAAGGTGCCGATCGAGTTCCTGAGCCCGAACCCAAAGAATCCACGCCGGCATTTCGGCGACGCCGACCTGACCGATCTTGCCCAGTCGATCCGCGAACATGGCGTGGTGCAGCCGGTGGTGGCGCGGCCATCGCCGACGCAAGCTGGCCGCTACGAGATCATCGCCGGCGAGCGGCGCTGGCGCGCGGCGCAGCGCGCCGGGCTGAGCGAGATCCCGATCATCGTGCGCGATGTCAACGATCGCACCGCGCTCGAGCTGGCGATCATCGAAAACGTCCAGCGCACCGACCTCAATCCGGTCGAGGAGGCGATGGGCTACCAGCAGCTGATCGACGATCACGGCTACACCCAGGCCGATCTCGGCCAGGTGATCGGCAAGAGCCGCAGCCATGTCGCCAACACGCTGCGGCTGTTGAAGCTGCCGGACGTGATCCGTGACATGCTGGTCGACGGCGCGCTGTCGGCCGGCCATGCCCGTACATTGGTGACGGCGCAGGATCCGGCGGGCCTGGCCAAGCGCATCGTCGAGGACGGGCTTTCGGTGCGCCAGGCCGAAGCGCTGGCGCAGATGCCGGCGGGTGCGCCGACGGTGAAGCGACAGCCTGCAGCAGCACCGGCACAGAAGGATGTCGATACCCTCGCGCTGGAGAAGCTGATGACCGGCACGCTCGGCATGTTCGTCACGATCGAGCACAACGAGCGCGGCGGCGTGATCAGCGTCGCCTATCGGACGCTGGAGCAGCTCGACGAGCTTTGCCGGCGGCTGAAGAACGAGGGGTGATTAGCCGGCAAAGTGTACCGGGAATCTGCTTCGAGGGCAAGCGCCCTAAGATCCTACCTGCTCCAACGTTTGCGCCGCCCCTCACCTGCCTGCCGGCATCCTCTCCCGGTATAGTGACGGGGAGAGGGGGCTGTCATCGACGGCTTCGCCAATCACCAACGTTGCAGAAAAAGTGCCGAGGCTGCGGTCAGCTTCTTTCGCCCCGTTTACGGGGAGAACTGCCCGGCAGGGCAATGAGGGGCGGCGCCGACCAGGAAATAGCTTGCTCCGCCAAGCGGAGCCCTCTCCTCAAAAAAATTACCTTTGCCCCAGTCTTGCGCTCTCCACGGCGATGCCGAGCAGCGCCTGTCGGGCCAGCGCGACCGCGAGGTCCGGCCGGCGGCGGGTCTGCAGGACCGCCGTCTGCAGGCGGTTGAGCGCGCGGGCGAGCGCCTGGCTGCTCCAGCGTTCGAGGGCTTTTTCGACCAGCTTGCGCCGCGTGAAAAAAACCGGCGGGCGCGCCGCGGCAACCACCGAAGCGGCGTTGCGGCCGCCGGCGTCCATCAGGCCGCGCATTGCCTGGATCGCCTGCAGCTGCCGCATCGCCGACGACAGCACCAGAAAAGCCTGGCCGCCGGACTGGCAGTGACGGGTGAAGGCTATGTCGAAGTCACCGACCTTACCGTCGAGCAAGGCATCGACGGCGTCATCGAAGGACAGGCCAGAGACGTCGCCCGACGTCGCCTTGACGTCATCGAGGCCGATTTCGCTCTGGCCGTGGGCATAGAGCACCAGCTTTTCGATCTCGCCGCGCGAGGCCAGCCGGTCACCACCGAGGTTGCGGCGCAGCGCCTGGCGGGCTTCCAGCGTCATCGACATGCCGGCCTTGCGCAATTCGTCGTCGATGACCGTATCGATGTCCCGCGCCTCGTCGGCGTAGCACGGCAGCGCCATGGCAATGTCCGCCGCCTCGACAATGGCGCGCAGCCCGACGCCCTTCTTCAGGTCGCCGGCCTCGATCAGGATGATGGCGTCACGCGGCGGCTCCGCGGTCAGCGCCTTGACGTCGTCGGCAAGCGCCTTCTGGCCGGACGCATTGCGCACCCAGAGCAGGCGCCGGTCCGAAAACATCGGCACGGTTCGGGCCTCATCGAGCAGGCGGCCCTCGTCGCGATCGACTTCCGACCCGTCCAGCCTGACCACAGAGAACGGATCGTCGAGCGGCAGGCCGGTCTTGCCGGCAAAGGCGCGGGCGCGCTCGGCGACCAGCCCGCGGTCGGGCCCGTAGAGCAGGACGATCGAGACACGCGGGTCCGGCCGCGCCAACCACGAATCGACCTCGTAACCTTTCTTCTGTGCCATGGGCTATGGGTTAGCATGATGCGGGCGCGGGGTGAACGGTGGTCGCCCCTTTCCTTCTCCCCTTGTGGGGCCCGAAGGGCGGGCGAGGCCCGAGATTCGCCCCGGGGGGTGGATTGGCGCGCAGCGCCAAGACGGGAGAGGGGTGTTGGACGGAGTGCCGTCGGTGCCAGGCTGGAACACCCCTCATCCGACCGATTCGCGGCCACCTTCTCCCACAAGGGGAGAAGGAAAGGCCGCCGCGCGTAGCCTCAATCCGACGCATTGTCCAATCTGGCGGGAAACCCGGCGCAATCATGCGCCAAATTGCGCGCAGAGCCGGAAGATCGACAAGAAATTTCGCTGACATATCTTCATCCTGACAGGTGCTGCTGGCGGCGCGGTGGTTGGCCGGAAGCCTTGCCCGACGAATTGGCACTGGCCTGCCGGTGTGCAAGTATCTTGGCCGGGTAACATGGGAGGACGAAGGTCATGGCCGATGCGGGAATGTTGCGCTTCCATGTGCCGGAGCCCGAGGTGCGGCCGGGCGGGACGCCGGATTTTTCTGATGTGACCATCCCCAAGGCCGGCTCGGTGCCGCATCCCGAGATCGATGTCGATCCGCGTGATATCCGCGACCTGGCGTTTTCGATCATCCGCGTGCTCAACCGCGCCGGCGAGGCCGTCGGGCCGTGGGCCGGGCTGCTTTCCGACGACGAGTTGCTGGAAGGCCTGCGCCACATGATGACGCTGCGCAGCTTCGACGCGCGCATGCAGATGGCGCAGCGCCAGGGCAAGACCTCCTTTTACATGCAGCACCTCGGCGAAGAGGCGGTGAGCTGCGCCTTTCGCAAGGCGCTGGCGCCGGGCGACATGAACTTTCCGACCTATCGGCAGGCCGGCCTGCTCATCGCCGACGGCTACCCGATGGTCACGATGATGAACCAGATCTATTCGAACGAGGCCGATCCGCTGAAGGGCCGGCAGCTGCCGATCATGTATTCGTCGAAGGAGCACGGGTTCTTCTCGATCTCCGGCAATCTGGCGACGCAATATATCCAGGCGGTCGGCTGGGCGATGGCTTCGGCGATCAGCAATGATTCGAAGATCGCCGCCGCCTGGATCGGCGACGGTTCGACGGCCGAGTCCGACTTTCATTCGGCGCTGGTGTTCGCCTCGACCTACAAGGCGCCGGTCGTGCTCAACGTCGTCAACAACCAGTGGGCGATCTCGACCTTCCAGGGCATCGCCCGCGGCGGCTCCGGCACATTTGCCGCCCGCGGCCTCGGCTTTGGCATTCCGTCGCTTCGGGTCGACGGCAACGATTATCTCGCCGTCCACGCGGTGGCCAAATGGGCGGCGGAGCGGGCGCGGAAAAATCTTGGGCCGACGCTGGTCGAATATGTCACCTATCGGGTCGGGGCGCATTCAAGCTCCGACGATCCGTCGGCCTATCGGCCGAAGGCCGAATCCGACGCCTGGCCGCTCGGCGACCCGATCGTCAGGCTGAAGAATCATCTCATCCAGCGCGGCGTCTGGTCGGACGAGCGCCACACCCAGGCCGAGGCGGAAATCCTCGAAACGGTGATCGCGGCGCAAAGGGAGGCCGAGCGCCACGGCACGCTGCACGCCGGCGGCAAGCCTTCGACGCGCGACATGTTCGAAGGCGTCTATGGTGAGATGCCGCCGCATCTCAGACGCCAGCGCCAGCAGGCGGGGGTCTGACCATGCCAAGACGGACCATGATCGAGGCGATCCGCGACGCCATGGACGTGTCGATGGGGCGCGACGAACGCGTCATTGTGTTCGGCGAGGATGTCGGTTTTTTCGGCGGCGTGTTTCGCTGCACGCAAGGCCTGCAGGCGAAATACGGCAAGAGCCGCTGCTTCGACACGCCGATCAGCGAAGCCGGCATCGTCGGCTCGGCCATCGGCATGGCCGCCTACGGCCTGAAACCCTGCGTCGAGGTGCAATTTGCCGACTATGTTTATCCGGCCTATGACCAGATCGTCTCGGAGGCGGCGCGGCTGCGTTATCGCTCGAACGGCGATTTCACCTGCCCGATCGTGGTGCGGATGCCGACCGGCGGCGGCATTTTTGGTGGCCAGACCCACAGCCAGAGCCCGGAGGCGCTGTTCACCCATGTCTCCGGCCTGAAGGTCGTCGTGCCGTCCAATCCGCATGACGCCAAGGGTCTTCTGATCGCGGCGATAGAGGATCCCGATCCGGTGATCTTTCTGGAGCCGAAGCGGCTCTACAACGGCCCGTTCGATGGCCATCACGAGCGCCCGGTGACGCCGTGGTCGAAGCATGAGCTCGGCGAGGTCGCCGACGGGCATTACACGGTCCCGCTCGGCAAGGCGGTGATCCGTCGGCCGGGCGCCGCGGTCACCGTGCTGGCCTACGGCACGATGGTCTATGTCGCGCAGGCGGCGGCCGAGGAGACCGGCATCGACGCCGAGATCATCGATCTGAGGACGCTGCTGCCACTCGATCTCGAGACGATCGTCGACTCGGTCAACAGGACAGGCCGCTGCGTGATCGTGCACGAGGCGACGCTGACATCAGGCTTCGGCGCCGAGCTGTCGGCGCTGGTGCAGGAAAACTGCTTCTACCATCTGGAAGCGCCGGTAGTGCGGGTCGCCGGCTGGGACACGCCCTATCCGCATGCGCAGGAATGGGACTATTTTCCCGGTCCGGCCAGGCTCGGCCGCGCGCTCGTCGAAACGATGGAGGCATGACGATGGCAGGCAGAGCCTCGGACAGATTGCCAATGGTGGCGCCGCCCCTCATCCGCCTGCCGGCACCCTCTCCCCGTGCAGAACGGGGAGAAGGGACTGGCCGCCACGCCGGCGATCTCGCTCTCCCCGTTGTTCACGGGGGTCCGAAGGACGGGCGAGACAAGCGGCTCGCCCCGGAATGGGCAGGGGTGAGGGGCAGCGCCAACGCCTCGGTAAGGGGGACCTGACGATGGGCGAATATGTGATCAAGCTGCCCGATGTCGGCGAAGGCGTCGCCGAGGCCGAGCTGGTCGAATGGCAGGTCAAGGTCGGCGATCTCGTGCGCGAGGACGCGGTGCTTGCCGCCGTCATGACCGACAAGGCGACGGTCGAGATTCCTTCGCCAGTCGACGGCGAGATCGTCTGGCTGGGTGCGGAGATCGGCGACACGGTGGCGATCGGCTCGCCCATTGTCAGATTGAAAGTGGCCGGCGAGGGCAATGTGAAGGCAGCTGCGGAGCCGGGCGGCGAGGCGGCCGCCAAGATTACCGACCGCAGTACCCCCACCCGTGGCCCCTCCCCACAAGGGGGAGGGGGACGCGCTTCGGCCGCCGAAGCCAGTGCCAAAGCGGCACCGCACCCGTCCCCGCCCGGAAAAATCACTGAGCGTGAGGTTGCATCGGCGACGGAATCCCCCTCCCCCTTGTGGGGAGGGGTTAGGGGTGGGGGTCCTGCGCCCGTCGCCGCGCCGCGTCCCGAAGGTGAAAGGCCGCTGGCCTCGCCGGCCGTCCGCCTCAGGGCAAAGGAGGCCGGCGTCGATCTCCGACAGGTCAGGGGAAGCGGCCCGGCCGGCCGCATTCTCCACGAGGACATCGACGCCTTCCTGGCGCGCGGACCGCAGCTTGCGAAGGTCTCCGGCCTCGCCCGCAACGAGGCGGTCGAGGACATCAAGATCATCGGGCTCAGGCGCAAGATCGCCGAGAAGATGGCGCTGGCCAAGTCGCGCATCCCGCACATCACCTATGTCGAGGAGATCGACGTCACGGCATTGGAGGATTTGCGCGCGGCGCTCAACAAGGAGAAGCGCGGCGGCGTGGAGCGGCCGAAGCTGACGCTGCTGCCGTTCCTGATGCGGGCGATGGTCAAGGCGATCGCCGACCAGCCCAAAATCAACGCGCTGTTCGACGACGAGGCCGGCATCGTCCACCAGCATGGCGGCGTCCATATCGGCATTGCCGCGCAGACGCCTTCGGGGCTGGTGGTGCCGGTGGTCAAGCACGCCGAGGCACGCGACATCTGGGACTGCGCCGCCGAGGTTTTCAGGCTCGCCGAGGCGGCCAGGTCAGGCACGGCGGCGCGCGACGAACTGTCGGGATCGACGATCACCATCACCTCGCTCGGCGCCATGGGCGGCGTGGCGACGACGCCGGTGATCAATCATCCGGAAGTGGCGATCCTCGGCGTCAACAAGATGATGGTGCGGCCGGTGTGGGACGGCACCCAGTTCATGCCGCGCAAGATGATGAACCTGTCCTCTAGCTTCGACCACCGCGTCATCGACGGCTGGGACGCAGCGGTGTTTATCCAGCGGATCAAGACGCTGCTGGAGACCCCGGCGCTGATTTTCGTGGATTGAGATGATGAGAACGGTCGCAAAGGCCCCCTCACCCGGCCTCCGCTTCGCTACGGCCACCCTCTCCCCGAGGGGAGAGGAGGTCTCCAAGGCTGGTGCAAGCCTCTTCTCCCCGCCGGGGAGAAGGTGGCCGCGCAGCGGCCGGATGAGGGGGCCCTTCTTCGCCAAAAAGAGCGTGTCGACATGAAGGAAATATCCTGCAAGCTGCTCGTCATCGGCGCCGGTCCGGGCGGCTATGTCTGCGCCATCCGCGCCGGCCAGCTCGGCATCGATACGGTGATCGTCGAGTTCGGCAAGCCGGGCGGCACCTGCCTCAATGTCGGCTGCATTCCGTCCAAGGCGCTGATCCATACGGCCGAGGAGTTCGAGAAAATCTCGCACATGGCGAGCGGCAAGAGCCCGCTCGGCATTTCAATCGCCACACCGTCGATTGATCTCGAAGCGACCATCGCCTGGAAGGACAGTATAGTTAGCCGGCTTAACAGTGGCGTTGCCGGCCTGCTCAAGAAGGCCGGGGTCAAGACCGTGCATGGCTGGGCGAAATTCCGTGACGGCAAGACCGTCGAGGTCCAGACCGAGACCGGCATGCAGGTGGTCCGCGCCGAGATGGTGGTGATCGCGACCGGCTCGGCGGCGGTCGAGCTGCCGTCACTGCCGTTCGGTGGGCCGGTAATCTCGTCTACCGAAGCGCTGGCGCTGAGCGAAGTGCCGGAAAGACTTGCCGTGGTCGGCGGCGGCTATATCGGGCTCGAGCTCGGCATCGCCTTCGCCAAGCTGGGCGCCAGGGTGAGCGTGGTCGAGGCCTTGCCGCGCGTGCTGGCGCAATATGATGCCGAGCTGACTCGGCCGGTGGTGAAGCGGCTCACCGAACTCGGCATCGAGGTGCTTGTCGGCGCCAAGGCCAAGGGCCTGTCGAGCAAGGGCGATGCTCTGCTGGTCGAAACGGCGACCGGCAAGAATAGCAAGATCGCTACCGACAGGGTCCTGGTCACCGTCGGGCGCAGGCCGGTGGTCGAAGACTGGGGGCTGGAGCAGATCGACCTCGATATGGCGGGTAAATTCATCCGCATCGACGATCAGTGCCGCACCTCGATGCGCGGCATCTTTGCCATTGGTGACGTCACCGGCGAGCCGATGCTGGCGCACCGGGCGATGGCGCAAGGCGAAATGGTCGCCGAGATCGTCGCCGGCCACAAGCGCAGCTGGGACAAGCGCTCAATTCCCGCCATCTGCTTCACCGATCCGGAGCTGGTCACCGCCGGCCTGTCGCCGGACGAGGCCAAGAGGCTTGGCGGCGAGATCAAGGTCGGGCTGTTTCCGTTCGCCGCCAACGGCCGCGCGATGACCAAGCTGAGTGAGGATGGCTTCGTCCGGGTTGTCGCCCGCGCCGACAACCATTTGGTGCTCGGCATCCAGGCGGTCGGCCAGGGCGTGTCGGAACTGTCGACGGCGTTTGGCCTGGCACTGGAAATGGGCGCGCGGCTGGAGGATATCGCCGGCACCATCCATGCCCATCCGACACAAGGCGAGGGTTTTCAGGAGGCGGCGCTGAAGGCGATGGGGCATGCGCTGCATGTTTAGTTCGCGATGGCGCAAAAACTGGCGGTGTCGACGGGACAGCCCCCCTCTGTCCTGCCGGACATCTCCCCCTCAAGGGGGGAGATCGGATGTCACGCCGGCCTTCGCTAACGATATGCTAAAAACTAAGTGAGACGACGAAGCTGCTAATCTCCCCCTTGGGGGGAGATGCCCGGCAGGGAAGAGGGGGGTGCTGCCCCGCCAGCGTTCACAAGCGCACTCACCCCGCAAGCCGGCTAACCATCTCGTGCTGCGCGTAGGCGCTGCCAAAGCGGTTGGCGAGGAACGCGTCGAGCGCGATGTCTTCCTGCTTGATAAAACCCTGCGCCGGCAAGCTGCCGTCGGCCAGCATGTCGAGCACAGCGCAGATGGCGGAGGCGGTGGTGATCTGGATGGCGCTGCGCACCTTGTCGCCGACGCGCTTGGCGTAGATCTTGTTGGCGTAGGTTTCCTGCAGCAGGCGGCCGTTCTTGCGGCCGCTGACGGTGACGAAGGCGATGACGACGTCCTGCAGCGTCGCCGGCAGGGCGCTCTCAAAAATGTCTTTCAGCACGTCGCGGCGGTGGCGCAGGCCGAGATCGTTGAGCAGCGCCTTCATGATCGCGGCGTGGCCGGGGTAGCGGATGGTACGATAGTTCAGCGTGCGCACCTTGCCCTTCAGGGTTTCGGCCAGTGTGCCGAGCCCGCCCGAGGTGTTGAACGCCTCGTAGGTGACGCCGTCGAGCGAGAATTCCTCGCGCTCCTCCAGCGGCGGTACCTCGATCAGTTCGCCTTCGACGATCGCCTCGCAAGGCTCGCAATATTCGTTGATGACGCCGTCCGTGCTCCAGGTCAGATTGTAGTTCAGCGCATTCGACGGGTATTGCGGCAGTGCGCCGACCCGCATGCGCACGCTCTCCAGCGTGTCGAAGCGGCTGGCGAGATCATTGGCGACGATCGAGATGAAGCCCGGCGCCAGCCCGCATTGCGGGATGAAGGCGCTGTTGGCGGTACGCGCCAATTGCCTGACGCGCCGGGTCGCGACGACGTCCTCGGTCAGGTCGAGATAATGCACTCCGGCGCTGGCCGCCGCTTCGGCGATGCGCGTGGTCAGGTGGAAGGGCGCGGCGCTGAGCACCGCGAACTTGCCGGCCAGGGCCGCTTCGAGCGTGCCGGCGGCTTCGATGTCGAGTTCCAGCGTCTCGACCGTTTCAGGCAGTTCGGCCGCGCCGAGCTGTGCGGCCGAACGGTCGACGAGGGTTATGTGATAGTCGCCGGTGGAAACCAGCATCTCGGCGATGGTCGAGCCGATCTTGCCGGCGCCGACAATTATGACGTTCTTCATGACAGTTCCCTCGCCTTGCCTTTCACAGAGCGGACAGAATCGCAGCTTGCCTGGCGAAAGGAAGTGTTGAACTGTTCAAAACGAAGTGCCAAATTGGACAGTATGCCGATGAGGTTCGTCGAAAGTGCTTAGCAACGCCGAACAGGCCCTGCTCTCCCTGCTGCGCGCGAATGCGCGCGCCTCGACGGCCGAACTGGCGCGGCGGCTCGGCGTGTCGCGCACGACGGTACAGAGCCGGATCGAGCGGCTGGAACAGCGCGGCATCATCACCGGCTATGGCGTCCGACTTTCACCCGACTACGAACAGGGACTGGTGCGGGCGCATGTCCTGCTCACCGTCACGCCCAAGCTTGCTGACAAGGTGGTGCGCAGCCTGCAGGCGCTGGCGCCGGTGCGGACGCTGCATTCGGTGAGTGGCAATTTCGACATGATCGTCATCGTCGACGCGCCCTCGATCAAGGACCTCGACACGCTTCTCGATGAGATCGGCGCGATGGACGGGGTCGAGCGGACATCGTCGTCGATCATCCTGTCGACGCGGATCGACCGGTGAGTGGCTGGCGGAGCATGGCGCCGCTCCCCTCCTTCCAGAATGCTGCTGCCGGGCAGAACCTTGCGGAAAGTCGGCGGGACAGCGCCCCCTCCGTCCTGCCCTCTTTGCCAAAACTTGGCATCTCCCCCACTTGGGGGGAGATCGGCAATTTTTGACGCTACGCTATCCTCTTCGAGGTTCCTGTAATAAAGCAACATCATTCCCAAAAAATGTTGCTTTCCAACACGGCCTATATGAGAATTGCGCGGACAGGCCGGTTTGAACGAGAACACACAGGACGCCGATGCAATTTGATCTCCTGCTGAAGGGCGGCCGCCTCATCGATCCGGCGTCTGGCCTCGACGCGCGACGCGATCTGGCCATCGTCAACGGCCGCATCACCGCGATCGATCCCGACATTCCCTTCGAGCGCGCCGCGCGCGTCATCGATGCGACAGGGTCCATCGTCGCACCCGGCCTCATCGACCTGCATAGCCACGTCTATTGGGGCGGCACATCGCTCGGCGTCGACGCCGACCGCCTCGCCGCAAAAGGCGGCACCACAACCTTCATCGACGCCGGAAGCGCTGGCGCCGGCAACTTCCTCGGCTTTCGCCGCCACGTCATCGAGCGCTCGAAGGTCCGCATCCTGGCCTATGTCAACATTTCCTTTGCCGGCATTTTCGGCTTCTCGCAGACCGTTTCGGTTGGCGAGTGCAGCGATCTGCGGCTCTGCGAACCGCGCGAGACGGTGGCGGCGGTGCGCGAGCACGCAGACGTGGTCGTCGGCGTAAAAGTACGCTCGGGTCGCCATGCCGGCGGCAGCAGCGGCATCGCGCCGGTCGATCTGGCGCTCGAGGCTGCCGACCAGGCCGGCGTGCCGCTGATGGCGCATATCGACGAGCCGCCGCCAGGCCGTTCGGAAGTGCTGCCGCGGCTGCGCAAGGGCGACATCCTCACCCACTGCTTCCGGCCGTTTCCCAACGCGCCGGTCTTCGCCTCGGGCGCGGTCCGGCCCGACATGCGGCTGGCGCGCGAGCGCGGCGTCATCTTCGACATCGGCCACGGCATGGGCTCGTTCGATTTCTCGGTTGCCAGGGCGATGCTCAGCGAAGGGCTGGCGCCTGACGTGATCAGCAGCGACGTGCATCTCTATTGCGTCGACGGTCCGGCCTTCGACATTCTGGTCTGCATGTCGAAATTGCTGGCGCTCGGCATGCCGCTGGTCGAAGTGCTGCGCGCGGCGACACAACGGCCGGCCGAGGCGATCGCAAGGCCCGAGCTTGGCACGCTTAAGGTCGGTGCAGTCGGCGACATCGCGGTGCTGCGGCTGCGTCCGGGCCGTTTTACCTTTGTCGACGCGGTCGGCGCCTCGCTGGTCGCCGAGCAGCGGCTGGTCTCGGACGGCATCGTGGTCGGCGGCACCTGGTGGCCGAACGAAGCGGCTAACGATTTTGGCGATACCGAACGCTTCGAAGCGCATGCGCATGAGACGCATGTCGATGTGGTGAGCCGGCATTTCGGGCGTGGGTGATGCTGGGCAGCTCTTCCTTCTCCCCTTGTGGGAGAAGGTGGCCGAACGCCTCACTCCGTCCAACACCCCTCATCCGTCTTGGCGCTGCGCGCCAATCCACCTTCTCCCACAAGGGGAGAAGGAGAGGAGCGCTGCTACCCATAGACCGGCGTCGCCATCCCTTCCATCCGCGCCTTGATCTGCAGCGCCACATATTTCGAGTAAAAGCGCGACAGCGCCAGATTGCCGCCGTGGAACCACAGCGCTTCATGCGCCGTCGGCTTCCACATGTTGCGCAATTCGCCTTGCCATGGTCCCGGGTCGCCTTTCACGCCCGAGCCAATCCCCCAGCACGGCCCGACCTCGTCGGCGACGTCGCGCGAGACGATCGCCGCCACGGTCTCGTTCATCGACTGGTAGCCGGTGCAGGAGATGATCGCATCGGCCGCCAATTCGCTGCCGTCGTCGAACAAGATTCCGGTCGGCGTCAGCGACTTGATCTCGACAGCGCTGCGGATGCCGATCGCGCCGTCGATGATCAGATCGGAAGCGCCGACGTCGATATAGTAGCCCGAGCCGGTGCGGTAGGCCTTCATCAGCAGCCCGGTCTCGTCGTCGCCGAAATCGATGGCGAAGCCGGCACCGCGCAAGCGGTCGTAGAAGGCCGCGTCGCGCGCCTTGATGATGTCGTACAGCGCCCGCTGCGTTTGCGGCAGCAGCGCGAACGGCGTCGAGGCGACGATCATGTCGGCCTTTTCGGTGGTGATGCCGCGGGCCAGCGCCTTTTCCGAAAAGATCTCGAAGCCGACCTCCATCAGCGTGTCTGACTTGACCACCGTCGTCGGCGAGCGCTGGATCATGGTCACCGCAGCGCCGCTCTCCCAGAGGTCGACGGCGACATCGTGCCCCGAGCTTGCCGCGCCGATGACCGCGACGCGCCTGCCGCGGAATGTCTCGCCGCTAAAATACTGGCTGGAATGCAGGATCTCGCCCTGGAACGCAGCGGCGCCCGGCAGGTCGATCTGCCGCGGCGGGCCATAGGCGCCGGTTGCGAAGACGATGTGCTTTGGCATCAGCGTGATGCGCTCGCCGGCGCGCTCGACCTCGACCGTCCAGATTTTTTTGGCTTCGTCGTAGGACGCGCTGATGCATTCTGTGGAGGTCCAGTAATTGAGCTCCATGACGCGCGTGTACATTTCCAGCCAGTCGCCCATCTTGTCCTTGGGCGTGAACACCGGCCAGTTTTCCGGAAACGGGATGTAGGGCAGATGGTCGTACCAGACCGGATCGTGCAGCACGAGCGAGCGATAGCGGTTGCGCCAGGAATCGCCGGCCTGCGCATTCTTCTCGATGACGATGGCCGGCACGCCGAGTTGCCGCAGCCGTGCGCCCAGCATGATGCCGCCCTGGCCGCCGCCGATGACCAGGCAATAGGGCTGCTCAATGGCACCGAGATCACGCGTCTCGCGCGCCCTCGCCTCGGCCCAGGTCTCGCGGTCCGGGTCGGCCTTGTGGCGGACACCCAGCGGCCGCGCCGGTCCCTTGCGCTCCTCAAAACCCGTGAGGTCGCTCATCGCCGTGAACAGCGTCCGGCATCTGCCGTCTGCCAAGCGCATGATGCCCTGGCCCCAGGCCGACGACGTCTCGAAGCTGAACCAGGCCTCTATCATGCCTTCGTGCGAGCTTGCCTCGCCACTGAGCTGCCAGGCGATCGGCTTGGTCGCCGCCAGAGTGGCATCCAGCATGTCGCGGATCGCCGCGCGGCCTTCCATCGTCTTGATGTTCCAGGTGAAGGTCAGCAGATCGCGCCAGTAGCAGTCCTCGACGAACAGATTGGTCGCGGCCGCGGCGTCGCCCGCCTCGAGGGCGCGGGAGAGAGAGGAAAGCCAGCTGGCCGCCTGTTTTGAGGGTGCCATGTCGAGCATGTGTTGTCCTTCTTCCTTTTCAAGTCGGCGCTGCCCCCTCACCCAGCCTCCGCTTCGCTCGGCTGGCCTCTCCCCGAGGGGAGAGGAGGCTGTCGACGCCGGCGCCAACCCTCTTCTCCCCGACGGGGAGAAGGTGGCCGCGAAGCGGCCGGATGAGGGGGGCTTCAATCTCCCAGCGGCTCCATCTCCTTGCCCGTCCTGTGGATCTGGGCGTTGTATTTGATGCGGCGGACGGTTTCGCGGGCCGAGCCGTCGAGCTTGTAGGCTGCCGCCACCGCCATCAGGTCGATCGCGGCCAAAAAGGCGAAGCGTGAGGCGGTCGGCTTCAGCGTGTCGGGATATTCGGGCACCGCCACCGTCAGCCTGACGTCGCAGGCGCGCGCAAGCTCGGTATCGGGCGCGGTCACGCCGATCGCATTGGCGCGGTAATGCTTGGCCAGTTCGACGGCCTCGATCACTTCGCGGGTGCGTCCGGTCGCCGAAATGGCGATCACCAGGTCGCCGGGCTTCAGGGTCGAGGCGGTCATCCGCATCAGATAGGGGTCGCATTGGGCGACGACAGTGATGCCGTAGCGGAACAGCCGGTACTGGGTTTCCTGCGCCAGCGCCGAAGAGCTGCCGCCGAGGCCGAACACCGTGACCTGGCGCGCCTTGGCGATGAGCTCGGCGGCCTTCACCAGCTGCGCCGGATCAAGCTGCCGTTCGGCTTCCTGCAGCGCCCGGCGCGCCTCGCCGAACACGGCATTCCAGAACGGCATGCCATTGTCGCCGCTCAGCGGCGGCGGCCTGCTCAGATAGAGCGCGCCGACGACCAGGCTCTGCGCCAGCTTCAGCTTGAAATCGCGCACCCCCTCGCAGCCGATGGCGCGGCAGAACCGGGTCACGGTGGGTTCGCTGACCTCGGCGCGCTGGGCAAGTGCAGCGTTGGAAGCGTCGACCGCGAATTTGACATCGTCGAGCACGACATCGGCGACGCGCCGCTCCGCCGGGCGCAATTCACCGTAAGAATCCTTGACCAGCGAAATGATGTCGGGGATGCGCCTGATATGATCGCGTCCATCCGGGTCGCCGTCCGAGGTCAACCGTGCATGGCCTTCAGCTTCGGTCATGACTCATCCCCGCCGTTTGTGGAGCTCGATCTCTATCATGTTTGCGCGGTCGGTTTGCGAAGTATGTAGGACAGCAACAAGCTTTTCAAGAAATAGAAAAGCTAATTCAAACAACACTGTAGTCGCGATGCAAACGATCCCGATGACTAGAGCCGTGGTCGCCGTTCGACCGCAAGTTGGAGAGTTACGGGACGCGCGCCTCCCCTTCTCCCACAACAAGGGGAGAAGGAAAGCGTAGCGATGCCCCCCTCAGCCCGTGCGTCGATGCTGATCCGATCCGCTATCCAGCCACGCAATGTCGTCGGGCGAAAGCGCGATGTCGAGGGCCTGCAGGCTGTCCTCCAGTTCGTCGAGCGTGCGTGGTCCGATCAGCGGGACGGACGGGAACGGCTGGGCCAGGACGTAGGCGAGCGCGACATGGATCGGGCTCTTGCCCAGCCGGTTGGCGAGCTCGATCGCCCGGTCGCGGCGGCCGAAATTCTTCTCGGAGTACCAGACACGGACCAGCTCTTCATTGTCACGCTGGTCACGCCCGGCGCGGCCGGTGAAGAAACCCCGGCCCTGGCTCGACCAGGCGAAATTGGGCATCTGCCGGGCGGTCAGCCAGGCTTTCCAGTCATCGCTCGACGAGGTGACGCAACCCGGCCAGATCGGCACCAGCATCTCGGCCAGCGAAAAATTGTTCGAAAGCGCGCCAGGCTTCTGCTTGCCGGTCCGCTCGGCATAGGCAATCGCCTCGTCCATGCGTTCCCTCGTCCAGTTCGAGCCGCCGAACGGACCGCGGATGCGGCCAGCCCTGACCTCTCGGTCCATCGCATCGACGAATTCGTCGACCGGCACGTCGGGATCGTCGCGGTGCATGAAATAGACGTCGACATGATCGGTCTGCAGCCGGTCGAGCGACTGGGTGAGCTGCTTGCCGATCACATCGGGATAGCAGAGCGGGGTGTGGGCGCCCTTGCCGATGACCACCGCTTGCTCACGCACGCCGCGGTTCTTCAACCATTGGCCGAGCAGCGTTTCGGTGTAGCCGCTGCCATAGATGAAGGCGGTGTCGAAGACGTTGCCGCCGGCTTCGAAATAGGCATCGAGCAGGATCATGCCGGAGGAGAAGGTGCGAAAATCCTCGAAGCCGAGCGCCAGGCACGAGGCCGGCCGCGGCAGGCCCGGAATTTCACGCTTCGGGATGGTGGTGCCACCGGAGCGCAGCCGCCGGCCGGAAATGGTGTCGACGCGTTTTTCGGGTTTTTCGATCTCGTATTCGAGCCCGATGGCGGCACGCCATTTGTCGAGCACACGCAGATTGCCGAGACTGTCGGCCCAGCCCATGCCCGGCCAGGCAAACTCCTGCTTTCCGGCCAGGATCGCCTCGCCGGCGGCGTCGACCTCGAAAGCGTAGAGCCAGCGGTCTTCCCTGACCTCGACCACCTCCTCACCGCCTGAACGGATGATGCGGATCTCGCCGGTGCCGCCTTCCCTGCCGCTCGCATACCAGAAATCCGCGACATCGATGCGGCCTTTGGTACCAAGGACGCGCAGGACATTGTCCTGGGCGAGCGAGATCCCGCAGGAGACTTCGGCGACGATGCCGTTGGGAAAATGCAGCAGCGCCGAAGCCCATTCGTCGACGCCGGACTGGCCGAGATGCGCAGCACCGGCGACCTTGTCCGGCTCGGCGAAAGGCTTTCCCGATGCGGCCCCGGCAATCAGCCGCGCCATCGAAACGGGGTAGCCGCCGACGTCGAGAATGCCGCCGCCGGCGAGATCGTTGGCATAAAGCCGGTGCTCCGGCATGAAGCCAGGCATGGCGAAGCCGAAGCTCGATTTCACCATGCGCACCTCGCCGATCGCGCCGGACCTGACCAGGTCGACCAGCTTTGCCGTCTGCGGATGCAGCCGGTACATGAAGGCCTCGCCGAGAAAGGTGCCGGCTCTGCGCGCTGCATGGATCATCGCGTCCGCTTCGAAAGCGGTGAGCCCCATCGGCTTTTCGCAAAGCACATGTTTTCCGGCCTCGGCCGCCCTGATCGCCCATTCGGCGTGGCTGGGGTGCGGCGTCGAAATGTAGACTGCGTCGACGTCCGGATCGGTGAGCAGAGCCTCGTAGCCGTCGAGGATGCGGGCACCGGGGAAGTTTTCAGCGAGGCCTGATTTGCCGGGATTGCGCGCACCAATGGCGACCAATGTGCCGGTGCGCGAATGGGCGACGCCGCCGGCAAAGGCCTTGGCGATGGTGCCGGGCCCGAGAATGCCCCAGCGGATTTTTTGTGGTTCGGACGTCATTCCTGGATCTCCTTGGGGTCGCCTCGGCGTCGCGAGTTGGTGAAAGAAAAATTGCGTGTCTTGGTGTGCATGGCGTTGTCCCAAACCGCTGCGCAGTTCACGCCCGAGGGCATGCTTTTGGCACTAGCGAATGCGAGCACCTGACTTGTCGAAGAGAAGCGATTGGCCAGCCTTGATCGACACCACCATGTGGTCGCCAGTCGCCCGCTGCCGCGACGCCTCGCGCTCGATGATCAGTTCCTCTGGTCCGGCATTGGCCCCCGGGGCGGCCCCGGCATTGGCATAGACGTAGCTCACCGATCCGAGGTGCTCGGCGACATCGGCCTTGACGGCGATGTCGCAATCGCCTTCGCCGGCCTCGAAGAAATGCTCCGGCCGCACACCGAGCACGACCTCGGCGCCGACCGCAGGCGGGGCGCCCGACAGCGGTTTCTGCAGCCGAGCGCCGCCATGGTTGGCGAGTTCGAGGAGCGTTGCATTGCCGTCGTTGCCGACCACTTGTGCCGCCAGAAAATTCATCTTCGGCGAGCCGACGAAACCGGCGACGAAGCGGTTGGCCGGGTCGTCATAGAGATCGAGCGGCGCGCCGATCTGCTCGATATTGCCGGCGTTGAGCACGACAATCCTGTCGGCCAGCGTCATTGCTTCGGTCTGGTCGTGCGTCACATAGATCATGGTGACGCCGAGCTCCTTGTGCAGGCGCGAGATCTCGACCCGCATCTGCACCCTGAGCTCGGCGTCGAGATTGCTCAGCGGCTCGTCGAACAGGAACACTTGCGGCTCGCGCACGATGGCGCGGCCGATGGCGACGCGCTGGCGCTGGCCGCCCGACAATTGCCGCGGGCGCCGCTTCATCAGCTCGGCGATGCGCAGGATCTCGGAGGCCCGCTTCACCCGCCGCTCGGTGTCGGCTTTCGGGTTGCCGTTCATCCTCAGCCCAAAGCTCAGATTCTGCTCGACGCTCATATGCGGATAGAGCGCGTAGGACTGGAACACCATGGCGATGCCGCGGTCGGCCGGCTCGACATTGTTCACTACCTTGCCGCCGATGGCGATCTCGCCGCCGCTGATGTCCTCGAGCCCGGCGATCATCCTGAGCAGCGTGGACTTGCCGCAGCCGGAGGGGCCGACGAAGACGACGAATTCGCCGTCCTCGACGTCGATGTTAGCGCCGTGAACGATCTCGAAGACGCCGAAGCGCTTGACGACATTTTTGAGTGTGACCGCTGCCATGCTGATCCTATTTGATGGCGCCGGCGGCAATGCCGGCGACGAAATGGCGCTGCAAGAGCACGAACACGACGAGCATCGGCACGGTGAGCATCACGGCGCCCGCCATGATGCCGCCCCACGACACTTTGGTGAGGCCGATCAGCGTGCCGAGCGCCACCGGCGCCGTCATCGCGCCGGGCTTGGAATTGATCAGCAGCGGCCAGAGATAATTGTTCCAGGAGGCAAGGAACAGGATGATGGCGAGCGCCGCCAGCATCGGCCGCGCCAGCGGCAGCGCTACGAACAGGAAGATCCGCCATTCCTTGACCCCCTCGACGCGTGCGGCGTCGAACAGATCGCCCGGCATCATCGAGAAGCTCTGCCGCATGAACAGCACGCCGAGCGAATTGAACAGCGGCGGCACGATCAGCGCCACCCAGGTGTTGGCGAGCTTGAAGTCGCGCGCCACCATGATGAATTGCGGGATCAGCACGACAGCATAGGGCAGCGTGATGGTGCCGAGGATGATGGCGACGACGACGCCCTTGCCGAAGAACTGGTAGCGCGCCAGCGCCCAGCCGGCCATCGAGGTGAGCAGCACCGACAGGAACGTATAGGTCACCGCCACCGAGACCGAGATGCCGATGGCGCCGATGAAATTGGTGTCGCGCTGCAGATTGTTGACATTGTCGAGGAAGCTGCCGTGCGGCAAGAGCTCGATGCTGGGGCTGAAAATGCCCCTGTCGGGCATGGTCGAGAAGATCACCATCATCCACAGCGGAAACAGCCAGATCAGCGCCAGCGGCGTCAGGAAGAGATGCAGCGCGATGCTGCGTCCCAATCTGGAGGAGGAGCGGCTGGAGGAGGAACGGCTCGAAGCGGAACGTGAGCTCATTTCGGCTCCCTCGTCAGCCACAGTTGCACCAGCGAGATGGCGATCGCCAGCCCGGCCATGGTGTAGGCGATGGCCGAGGCGTAGCCGAAATTGAGCGACCTGAAACCCTGGCGGTAAAGCAGCAGCCCGAGCGTTTCGGTGCCGCCGCCTGGCCCGCCGCGCTCGGTGATCAGGAAGGGTTCGGTGAACAGCTGCATGGTGCCGATGATCGACAGCACGGCGCAGAACACGATGATCGGCTTGAGCAGCGGCAGGGTGATGTAGAAGAACTGCTTGAGCTTGCTGACGCGGTCCAGCGTCGCCGCCTCATAGACATCCTGGGGGATGGACTGCAAGCCGGCGAGCAGGATGATGGCGTTGTAGCCGGCCCAGCGCCAGGTCACCGCGATCATGATCACCGCCATCGCCGGGGTGACATTGGAAAACCAGTCGATACGCGGCAGGCCGACGCTGTTCAGCAGCTTGTTGATGATGCCGTAGTCGAGATTGAACATCAGCCGGAACACCGCCGAATAGGCGACTTCGCCGACCACGACAGGGGCGAAAAAGGCGAAGCGGAACAGGCCACGGGCCTTGAGCAGCGGCGAATTGAGCAGCACCGCCATGACGATCGCCAAAGTGATCATCACCGGCACCTGGATGACGAGGATGAGCAGCGTGTTCTTCAAGGCGTTGAAAAAGGCCGGGTCGCCGATCAGCCGGCCCCAGTTGAAGGTCGGCGCGAACCGCCACGGCACGGTGCGCGTCGCCTGGAAGGAGATCAGGAACGAGTTGATGATCGGCCACAGCCAGAAGATCGAGAAGATCAGCAGATAGGGCGCAAGGAAGCGGTACGCCGTGGCGTTCTGATAGCGCATTCCTTCTCCTTCCTGTCTCGCGCTGGAACGCGGGGTTAATGATGCGGCTGCAAACGGCGGTTCATGAACTTCTGGTGAGGACCAATTGTCGAAATCAGCGCTGCCCCTCATCGCCCTGCCGGGCACTTCTCCCCGTATAGTGACGGGGAGAAGGGGCTGGCCGCAATCTGGGCGTGCAATCTGCAACGTTGGTGATTGGCGAAACCGTCGATGACAGCGCCCCTCTCCCCGTCACTATACGGGGAGAGGATGCCGGCAGGCAGGTGAGGGGCAGCGAAACGGTCACAGGAAGGGGCCGAATTCGAACCCGCCCTCGCCCTCTTCGGCCAAACTCCATCTCACTCTTCGACCGGCAGGCCGGTCGCCGAGGCGATCTGGCTTGCGGCATCGTCGAGCGCCGCCTTGGCGTCGGGGTAGCCGCCGCCGAGATATTTGGTCTGCACTGCGCGGACGATGATTTCCGCGTCGCTCTGGAACGGCGTGCCGCGGCTGGGGACGACTTTCGGCAAGGTGCCAAGAATGTCCTTCCACACCGCCTGGCCGCCCCAATAGGGCTGTCCTTCGGAGACATAGGGGTCGTCGAGCGCCGAGATCAGCGACGGCACCAGGCCAAAACCCTTCAGCATCGCTATCTGGCCCTCATTGGTCGCGAGCGCGTATTTCAGGTAGGCGTAGGCGGCTTCCTTGTTGTTCGACACCGAGGTGATGGCGAGCGAGGAACCGCCGAGATTGGCGGCGCGCGGGCCGTCGGCGGTGAGGCTCGGCATCAGGTAGACGCCCCATTTGCCGCTGCCGTCGGGCGACTCGGTGCGTATGGTGCCCTCGTACCAGCCGCCATACATCTGGCTGGCGACCTTGTCGGCGGTGTTGTTGGTGATCTTGGTGCCCCAATCGGCCGAGGTGATGATGCCGGCGTCCTTCATCTCCTTGATCTTGGTCATCGACGCCACGCAGCCCGGCTGGTTAACGGTGATCGACTGCCCGTCGGCGGCGAAATAGGCGCAGCCCTGCTCGTTGGCGATCATGCGGAAGAATTCGGAGTCGCCGTTGAAATCGGCGTTGGTCATCGTCACGCCGGGATTGGCCTCCTGGATCTTCTTGCCGGCGGCAATGAAATCGTCCCAGGTCTTGATCGAGGTCGGGTCGACGCCGGCCTTCTCATAGAGGTCGCGGCGATAGTACATCGCCACCGGGCCGGAATCCCACGGCATCGCATAGGCCTTGTCTTCCACTTCGAGCTCGGTGCGCTTGAAATCGGGGAATTTTGCCTGGTCTTCGGCGGTATAGCCGAGCGTATGGAGGTCGACGAAGCAGTCCGGGAACTGGCTCCAGTAGTTCTCGGCCTCACCGTTCTCGATCGTCACGATGTCCGGCAGCCCCTCTCCGCCGGCGGCGCAGCCGGCGATCGACTTGTCATAGGTCGGCTGGTTGCCGAGATCCTGGACCGTGACCTTGATGTCGGGGAACTGCTTGTTAAAACCTTCTATGGTGGCCTTCAGCGACGAAGCGGCGACGTTCCAGCTCCAGATCGTAATTTCGCCGGATTGCGCAAAGGCCGGGGCTGAGCCCAGGGCAAGCGCGAACGCGGCGCAGGTCAGTGTGATGCGCATTGAAATCCTCCCATTTCATTTGCTCTCTCTTCGCGAGCATGGCTAGACTAGGCGCTGGCGAAGGCTTGTCCGCGACAAAGGGAATAAAGAATGGGCGGAAAGTAAGATGCCGGAAAGGCCGTTTTACCAGCCCGGCGCCAGCAGTGTGGAGGGTCTGCCGCTGCTGCTGCAGATGTTTCACACCCAGCCCCTGGTGATGCTGAAGCCGCATTGGCATGCCCAGGTCGAGGTGAATTTCATCGTCCGCGGCGCCGTGCACTACCGCATGGACGAGCACGAGATCGCGCTTTCGGCCGGCGACATGTGCCTGTTCTGGGGCGGCCTGCCGCACCAGATGGACGATGCGTCGGACGATGCCGTCTATGCCGGCGCGCATCTGCCGCTGGTGCACTTCTTCCGGCTGCACCTGCCCGCCGACGTCCGCAACCGGCTGATGACCGGCGCGACATTGGTGACCAATGCCACCGACCGGTCCGACAGCGACAATTTCGAGCGCTGGAACCGCTACGTCCGCTCGGGCGATGCGGGCAAGGCCGAGCACGCCGTCAACGAACTCTTGCTGCGGCTGGAGCGGGTGCGCTTCGAACCCTACCGGCTGGTACCCGAAACGCCGATTGAGCAGGAAGCAGGCAGCCCCTTCGACCAGCAATCGCTGCGCAATGTCGGACGCATGTGCGACTTCATCGCCGAGAATTTCCTCTACGACATCGACTGCGTCGACATCGCGGCGGCGGCCGACATCCATCCCAAATACGCCATGAGCGTTTTCAAGAAGTCGACCGGCATGACGCTCAACGAATATGTCAATCTGTTGCGGCTCAGCTACGCCCAGGCGCTGCTGATGCACCAGGACGCCAACGTGCTGCGCGTCGCCATGGACTCCGGCTTCGGCTCGCTCAGCGCCTTCAACAAGTCGTTCCGCAAGCTGGCCGGCATGTCGCCGTCGGATTTTCGCAGAGGCGCGGGCGCCCGATAGTCGATGCACAGGACATGGCTGGGACCCGGGCGTCGAACACCAAGGCGGTCACGGTTTGGTTTGGCGCCCGCGCAACAATGCACCACCGGCCCTGAGGCCGGTGGTGCTCTCTGGACCGTCTGTAGGGGCAGGACCGTTCCAGGGGATCCCTTAGGATCGGACTCGAATGTCGGCCTTTTCTTGACCCACAGCATCGGCCGAACAGATGAAGGAGCCCGCCAACTGACCAAGAATCTCGATGCTACGATGCGCCGCCGCGCACACATGATTTGCAATTTTATTCGGCGTCGGCTGGCTGGTGCCGTGCAGCCCAAACGCGAAAAAGCCGCGGCGAACCGCGGCTTTTCGATGCTTGTTTCCCGCTTGGGAAACTGGAGCGGGTGAAGCGATTCGAACGCTCGACCCCAACCTTGGCAAGGTTGTGCTCTACCCCTGAGCTACACCCGCTCGCGCGGCTTTTGGGCCGCAAGCCGAGCCTATATGGCTGAAGGGCGCGGCGATTGCAACAGGGAAATCGCAGGTTTTTTGGGCCGCAGCCGGCGACGCAAACCAGCCTTCCCTGGCGCGGACAGCAACGCAATCGGCAGCCTTGCTGCGCGACGGTCTTGTCTCGGCCGCGTCATTGGCCGTAAACGGCATGATCCGAACCGCGACAACAACCGCGACAACAAGAAAGTCCGACAGAAACGACATGCCGAAAACCGAAGCCGAGCTTTTCGCCTTTCTTGCCGATCTCGGGATCGAGGTCTCGACGCTGCGCCATCCGCCGCTGTTCACGGTCGCCGATTCGCAGGCGCTGCGCGGGGAAATCGCCGGCGGGCACACCAAGAACCTGTTCCTCAAGGACAGGAAGGACAATTTCTTCCTGGTCAGCGTCGATGAGGAGGCGGTGGTCGATCTCAAGCAGATCCACCAAATCATCGGCTCCGCCGGGCGCGTGTCCTTCGGCAAGCCGGAGATGCTGATGGAGCTTCTCGGCGTCGCTCCGGGGGCGGTCACCGTGTTCGGCTTGATCAACGATACGCAGCTGCGGGTCAAGGTCGTTCTCGACCAGGAGTTGATGCGCCATGCCGTCATCAACGCCCATCCGCTGACCAACGAGGCAACGACATCAATCGCCGCCGCCGACCTGGTCAAATTCGTCGAGGCAACCGGGCGTGATGCTGTTATCTTGAAAGTCACGGCATGATCGCCACATGGATGACGATATACCGACTTCTGAGTGAGAATTAAGGATGTTGCGCCGGGCTGGCGGCCGGGCGGCGACCGAAAGGGCACGAGATGAGCGACAACAATCAATTTGGCGGCCCGTTTGGCAGCAATGCCGGACAGTATGCCACCACTGTGCAGTATGGCGGCACTGAGGCGCCTGAGAAAGTCGCGCTTGGCGACCCGCCTGTCGCTGCCGACGTCATCAAGGAGACGACGACGGCAGCATTTGCCGCCGACGTCATCCAGGAATCGCGCCGTCAGCCGGTGCTGGTCGATTTCTGGGCGCCATGGTGCGGGCCCTGCAAGCAACTGACGCCGCTGCTGGAAAAGGCGGTCACCGCCGCCGGCGGCAAGGTCAAGCTGGTCAAGATGAACATCGACGACCATCCTTCGATCGCCGGACAGCTCGGCATCCAGTCGATACCGGCAGTCATCGCATTCAAGGACGGCCAGCCGGTCGACGGTTTTATGGGGGCCATTCCCGAGAGCCAGATCGCCGCCTTCATCCAGAAGGTCGGCGGCAAGGGTAATGGTGCGCCGCAGGTCGCCGAGGCGCTTGCCGCGGCCGCGGAGGCGCGCGCCGCCGGCGATGTGCAGACCGCGGCGGACATTTTCGACGCGATCCTGGAACAGGCGCCGGAGACGATCGAAGCGATTGCCGGGCTGGGCGATCTGCTGTTCGAGGCCGGCGATGCCGAGGGCGCCGAAGCCGTGCTGGCGCGGGCGCCGGAAGCAAAAAAGGATGCGCCGCCGCTCGCCGCCGTGCGCGCCAAGATGGCGCTCGCCGCGCAGGCACAAGCACTTGGCAATCCGGCCGAGCTCGAGCGGCGCCTGGCTGAGAACCCCGGCGATCATCAGGCACGTTTCGAGCTTGCCATGATCCAGAACGCCAACGGCGAGCGCATGGCCGCAGCCGACAATCTGCTGGCGATCGTCAAGGCCGATCGCTCGTGGAACGACGACGGCGCCAAGACGCAGTTGCTGCAGTTCTTCGAGGCCTGGGGCATGACCGACGAGGCAACGCTGGCGGCACGTCGCAAATTGTCGTCGCTGCTGTTTTCCTGAGCGCAGCACCAAGCTGTTTTTGCCTGATGGCCTTGCGGTCGACAACGTCTGCGCCAGATTAGGAGGCCTGACCGATCCGTTCTTTGCCTGTTGACGATTTTGGGCCTGGTGACGATTTTGGGTCAGGTTGCGAAGGGATGGGCGGGCTTGATGCGCTTCTTGAGGGAGCGAGCGGAGGTTTGAAGTGCAGGCGGGAAACGCGCATTACCGGCTCGATACGGATTTGCCACCGACGGTGCCGATCTTCCCGCTTGAAGGCGCCTTGCTGCTGCCGGGCGGCCGCATGCCGCTCAACATTTTCGAGCCGCGCTATCTGGAGATGGTCGATGAGGCGATCGCCGGATCGCGGCTGATCGGCGTCATACAGCCCAGCCTCGACGGCTCGCGGCGTCCCGACGGCGAGCCGGCGCTTTGCAATGTCGGCTGCGCCGGCCGTATCATCGCGCTTTCCGAGAGCGGCGACGGCCGCTACCTGATTTCGCTGCAAGGTGTGTGCCGGTTCCGCATCGTGCAGGAGCTTGTGGTCAAGACGCCCTTCCGCCAGTGCCGGTTTGCCCCCTTTCTCACCGATCTCGACGAAGATCAGGCCGAGGCCGAGATCGACCGGCCGGCGCTGCTCAAGGCATTTCGCGCCTATTTGCAGGCCAACGATCTTGAAGCCGACTGGGAAAGCGTTAGCCGCGCCGAAAACGCCATGCTGGTCAATGCGCTGTCGATGATGGCGCCCTACGGGCCGGCCGAGAAACAGGCGCTGCTCGAAGCGGCCGACCTCAAGACACGCGCCGAAACACTGATCGCCATCACCGAAATGGCGCTGGCACGCGAGAACGAGGATTTCGGCTCGAGCTTGCAGTAGAAGGACGCCTCCTTCTCCCCCTGTGGGAGAAGGTGGATTGGCGCGCAGCGCCAAGACGGTTGAGGGGTGTTGGACGGAGTGCGGTTGGTGCCAAGCTGGAACACCCCTCATCCGGCCGCGGAGCCTGTCCTCGGGCTTGCCGGAGGCAAGACCCGTGGGCGGCAACCTTCTCCCACAAGGGGAGAAGAGAGCCGCGCGAGGCCTAGCGCTGTAGCGATTGTACCAAAGGACTGACAAAATGGTGGATGGGCGTGAGGGAAAGAAGGCCAATGTCGACCCCAAGCTGCTGGAATTGCTGGCCTGCCCGCTGACCAAGGGTCCGCTTAGCTGGGATCCGGAGCGCGGCGAGCTCATCTCGAGGGTCGCACGGCTTGCCTATCCGGTGCGTGACGGCATTCCGATCATGCTGCCTTCGGAGGCACGCTCGCTCCCCTTCGACGACGGATTGCCGCCGCCGCGGTTGAGCGGGCCGTCCTGAAGCGTGGTGATCCTTCGCTGTCCCGCCGACACATCCCCTATTGAAAATTGCGCCCCTTGGGCATGACCCTTTCTGCCTTCCCCGCGATGTCCTGCCGGTCGTCTTGCACGACAGGGACATCGGGCTTCTCCTCAAAAAGCACGGACAGCCAGGGTGTCAGGTCCTCGACCTTGTCGGCGACGATATGGATGACGTCCGATTCCGACTGCAGTTTGCCGGTGACGCGGATCAGCCGCGCGCCCATGACAATGGGCCGGTAGCGGTTGAAGGTCCTTTCCCAAAAAATGACGTTGGCGACCGCCTGCTCGTCTTCCAGCGTCAGGAAAATCGCTTTGGCGTTCCCCGGCCGCTGCCGCACCAGGACAAGGCCGGCTACCGAAACGCGCTTGCCGTCCCGAACCTGGCCGAGGCGCGCATTGGGGGTGACGCCTGAGCGGTCCAGCCGCTGGCGCAGAAAGGCAAGCGGGTGCGCCTTCAGCGACAGGCCGAGCGAACGATAGTCGTGGACGACGTGCTCGCCGAGCGGCATTGTCGGCAGCCTGGTCTCGGGCTCGAGATCGCGCAAGCGGATCGCCGGCCGGTCGAACAGCGGCAGGGTTTCCGTGGCACTCCTGCCGTCGAGCGCGCGGACCGCCCACAGGGCGTTGCGGCGGTCGAGGCCGAGCGAACGGAAAGCGTCGGCTTGCGCCAGCTTCTCGATCTCGTCGACGTAGAGGCCTGAGCGCAGCCAGACATCGCGAACGGATGCGTAGCCGTCGCCGCGTCTGGCGACAAACACCTCCATGCGCTCCTTCGACAGGCCCTTGACCTGGCGAAAGCCCAGCCGGACGGCATGATTGGTCCGGATGACGCCGCGCATCAGGGCATGGCGGTCGAGAATGCGGGTTGGATCGAAAGGCACTTCTTCCAGCGCGCAGTCCCAACCGGAAAAATTGACGTCGACCTCGCGGATTTCAACGCCATGGTCACGCGCGTCGCGGACAAGCTGAGCCGGCTGATAAAATCCCATCGGCTGGGAATTCAGGATCGCGGCGCAGAACACGTCGGGATAGAAGGTCTTGAACCAGCAGGAGGCATAGACCAGCAGGGCGAAGGAGGCGGCATGGCTTTCGGGAAAGCCATATTCGCCAAAACCCTCGATCTGCTTGAAGCAGCGCTCGGCGAAGTCCTTTTCGTAACCCCGCAAAATCATGCCGTCGACCATCCGCTTGCGATAATTGCCGATCGTGCCGGTGCGCTTGAAGGTGGCCATGGCGCGGCGCAGTTCATCGGCCTCGCCTGGCCTGAAGCCGCCGGCGACGATGGCGATCTTCATCGCCTGTTCCTGGAACAGCGGCACGCCCAGCGTCCTGCCGAGTATCTCTTCCAGTTCCGGCTTCGGATATTCGGGCTTTTCCTTGCCTTGCCGGCGGCGCAGATAGGGGTGGACCATGTCGCCCTGGATCGGGCCGGGCCGCACGATCGCCACCTCGATGACGAGGTCATAGAATGTTTTCGGCTTGAGCCGCGGCAGCATCGACATCTGGGCGCGCGATTCGATCTGGAAGACGCCGATCGTGTCGGCGCGGCAGATCATGTCGTAGACATGTTTGTCCTCGGCAGGGAGGGTGGCCAGCACATAGGGCCGGCCAAAATCATCCCGCGCATCGGGATAATGATCCTCAAGCAGCGTGAAGGCGCGCTGCAGGCAGGTCAGCATGCCGAGCGCCAGCACGTCGACTTTTAGGATTTTCACCGCGTCGAGATCGTCCTTGTCCCACTCGACCATCTTGCGCTCGTCCATCGCCGTCTTGATGATGGGCACGATCTCGTCGAGCCGGTCCCTGGTGATGACGAAGCCGCCGACATGCTGCGACAGATGACGGGGAAAGCCCATGATCTCGTTGGCGCATTCGATCACCTGCCTTGTCGATGGATCGGTCTGATCGAGGCCGCCGGCCCTGGTCTCCTTTTCGCCGAGCTCCGAGGTCGACCAGCCCCAGATCGAGCTGGACAGCGCGCTCCTGACATCGTCCGACAGGCCCATCGCCTTGGCCACTTCGCGCATCGCCGAGCGGCCCCGGTAGCTGACGACGGCCGCGGCAAGCGCGGTGCGCTTGGCGCTGTATTTCGAGTAGATATACTGGATGACCTCTTCGCGCTTTTCATGCTCGAAATCGACATCGATGTCGGGCGGCTCGTTTCTTTCCTCGGAAATGAAGCGCTCGAAAAGCGAATCGATCCGCTCAGGCCCCACTTCGGTGATGCCGATGCAATAGCAGACCACCGAGTTGGCCGCGGAGCCACGTCCCTGGCAGAGTATGCCCTGACTGCGGGCGAATTTGACGATGTCGTAGACAGTCAGGAAATAGCGCGCGTAATTCAGGCGCTCGATCAAAGCGAGCTCCTCGCGGATGCGCCTGGTCACATCGGCGGGAACGCCCGAGGGGTAGCGTATCGCGGCTCCCTCCAGAGCCAGCCTTTCCAGTTCGGCCTGGGGCCCGAGCCCTGATTCCGTCGGTTCGTCGGGATAGTTGTATTGGAGGTCACTGAGAGAGAAGCTCAATTCGCCGGCAAAGTGCTGCGTTTGCGCCAGTGCCTGCGGATGCCGCCGGAACAGCCGCGCCATCTCCATTGGCGGCTTCAAATGGCGCTCGGCATTGGCCGCCAGTTCCAGCCCGGCTTCGGCAACAGGCACGTTGAGGCGGATCGCCGTCAGCACGTCCTGCAACCGGCGCCGTTCGGACGTATGGTAAAGAACGTCGTTGGTCGCCATCAGCGGAATGCCTGATGCCTCGGCCATGGCAGCCGCCTGCTCGACACGGTAGCGGTCGTTGCCGTGATAATCCGGCGAAACGGCAAGCCGCAGGGTCTTGCCGAAGCGATCTTTCAGGCGGCTGATCAGCCTGAGATCCTGCGCCGGCGTCGACAGATCCGGCAGGATCGCCAGCGACATGCGATCGCCCCATTCGAAAAGGTCGTCGCGATAGAGCAGCGGTGCGCCCTTTTCGCTGTCGTCGCGCATATTGGCCTGCGTCAGCATGCGGCACAGATGGCCCCAGCCCTTGCGGTCCTGCGGATAGGCGAGAACGTCGGGCGTGCCATCGCAAAAAACCAGGCGGCAGCCGGGATGACAGGAAAGACCTTCCACCTTGGCCTGCTGCCAGGCGCGCACGACGCCAGCCACCGTGTTGCGGTCGGCAAGCCCGATCGACGAAAAGCCCAAAAACTTTGCCGCGACCACCAGCTCCTCCGGTTTCGAGGCGCCGCGCAGGAACGAGAAATTCGACTGGATGCCGAATTCGGCATAGGGGACGACCGCCAGCGCGTTCATGCGAAGACCCCGTGCATGAACCAGCGCGGCGCCGCCTGCGAGGCGCCGTAGAGACCCTGGCGATAAAGCCAGTAACGGCGGCCGTCGCTATCCTCGATGCGGAAATAATCCCGGGTCGCTTCCTGCCCCGCTGCCTCCCGCCACCATTCCGGGGCGATGCGTTCCGGCCCTTCGGCGCGCGCCACCCGGTAGAGCGCGCGCCGCCAGCGGAAGTTCAGCGGCGGTCCTTCAGGCATTTCGGTGGCCGGCACCTCGATCGGCTCGGGCGAGCGGAACAGCCGGATCGGCCGTTCCGGCCGCAAGACAGGCCTGGAAGTGTCTTGTATCTTGTCCGGCTGCTTCGGCGCAGAGACCCTTTGCGGCGCCTCCGCATAGGGAAGCATGGCGACGGCGCGCTCGGGCAGATGACTCTCGACGGCGACCGGTTTCAAAACCGCGCTGTCGCCGAGCCGGGCGCGGATGCGGTCGGCGAAAAGCGCGATGTCGGCGCTGTCGTCGCGCGTCTCGCCGGTCAGATCCGCCTGCTGCATGTCGAAGGCCGCGGCCGACAGCACCGAGAGGCGCACGAGATCGAAGCCATAGCCGGCATCGATGTCCTGTTCGAGCGCGGCAAGCCTCTCGTGGAACAATTTCTGGATCAGCAACGGCTCGCGCAACGGCCGCGAGGTGCCGACGGCGATGCGGCTGACGGCGCCGTCGACGCGGAAAAGCAGCAGCGCCAGCCTTCTTGCGCCCTCGCCGCGGCGCTCGAGGTCCGCCTTCAATGTCGTCGCCAGCATTTTCACCAGCCGCTCTATTTCGTCGGTCAGCATGATCGGTTCGGCGAGATGGCGTTCGACCGAAAGCGGCGCCACCGGCAGGCGCGGCGACACCGCCTCGTCGAGGCGGCCGAGCGCCTGGTCGAGACGCAAAAGCAGCGATCTGCCGAAGCGGCGGGCGAGCGGCGCGCGCGGTGCTGCCATGACGGCGCCCGCCGTGCGCAGGCCGACGCTTTCCAGGCTGGCGCGGATGTCAGGCTCGATGCGCAGCGCCGCCAGCGGCAAGGGCGCGAGAAGCGCTTCCTCCTCGCCACCGGGGACGATGCGATCACCAGAAAACCGCGCTGCCGCCCAGGCTGCACCTGGTGTGGCGGCAAGGCCGGCGCGGACATCGAAACCCTGATGGAAAAAGCGCGACAGGATGTCATCCAGCATCGCCCGTTCGCCGCCGAAAAGATGGGTGCAGCCGGTGACGTCGAGGTACAGGCCATCGGCTGCGTCGATCGCCACCAGCGGGGTGTAGCGGTCGCACCAGTCGGCGAGGCTTTCGAGCAGGCGGCGGTCGGTCTCGGGATCGGCTTCCACGACGTCGATCGACGGATGCATGGCGCGCGCGTCGGCTATGCCCATGCCGCGCTTCAGATGAAGCGCCTCAGCCCGCTCGTCGAGGGCGGCGATGCGCTGCGCGTTCGCCTGGCGATGGCTGATCACCAGCGGCAGGTGATCCGACGGCCGCGAACGCCAGGACCGCCCCAGACGCTGGCGCAGGATCCTTTCCGCGGCGAGATGCGGAAACCACAGGGACAGGATTCGCTGCCCGTTCTTGCCGTCTTTCCCCGGCCCTTCTTTCCTCGAAACTGCGTTCATCGGGGTTCCACTCCAGTGTGAATTGTCCTGGCAAGGCGGTGCGGCTCTTGCCGATGCTGACGGTGAAGGCGGGACGGCCGATCGAGCCGGCGAGCGGCCCGGCGATCGTCTGGCGTGGTGCCGACGGCGCCGCCGACAGGACGAGACGGACGGGTGCCGCCGTCGGCTCGGGTTCGCCGGCCTGGCGCAGCAAAAACACCGGCCGGCCAGCGCTCTGTGCCCGGGCGTGCAGCCGCCGCGTCGCGGTGAGGTCCAGCCGCTGCGGACTGCCGCGGATTTCGAGGATGACGGCGGCGAGCGCCGTCATCCGGGCGGCCTCCTCGGCGGTCCACAGCGCGTCGAGGAGCCTTGGCGCCTCGGAAAACAGCAATTGCTCCGGCTCGATGCCGAAAAGGCGATGAAGCCCTGTGGCATAGGGGAAGCCGGCCTCGCGGAAGATTTCCGCGGTGCCGATCCACAGGACCGGCAGTCGCGGTCCCTGTTTGAGGATCAGGCTGACGAGCGACAGGGCGAAGCCGGCGACGGCTCCGGCATCGCGGGTCGCGGCGCCATGGATCTCGCTCAGCGCCGCCTTCGGCAGGCCGCCGCCGAGCGCAGTATCGAGACCTTCGGCGCCGGTGCGCACAAACGCATCGGGCGGCGCCACGGCGAGGCCGCGGCGGACGATTGTCAGATTTTTGGGCGGGATATTTTTGGGCGTGACATCAGCTGTTGGATCCTGGGGCGCATCAACGGGGGCTGCGCCGGCCGGCGCCTGCAGGCGCTCGGGCAGCGTTCCCTCAATCTTCGCGATCTGGCGGCGCAGGGCAAAAACAGTCTCCCGCGCCACGGCGCTTGTCGCCATGACGGTCAGCTTCCACTCACAATTGTTCCTGTTATGTTCTAATAGATTCCAGAGGGCGGCCGAAGAGTCAAGCGGAGTCATGGGGAATTTATTCCTGTCAGCGAAAGCGGCAACCCGGCCAATTGCCGAGTCCGGCGCGAAAGCCTATATGCCGGGATCAGAAGGACAAAGCATGGCCCGCATCTACAAAACCCGTACCTGGCACGACGAGCTTTCGCCGTCGATGGAGGAAATGGAGTTCCTGGCGCTAGAAGCTTACGCCCATCTGCCGGAGGAGTTTCGCAAGCTGACCGGCGAGATCGTCATCCAGATCGCCGAATTCCCGACCGACGAGATCATGGACGATTTGTCGCTGGAAACGCCTTTCGACCTGCTCGGCCTGTTCGAGGGGCGCGGCATCGCCGAGCGCTGGAATCCGCAGACCGGCGAGGGGCCGAACCGCGTCACGCTCTACCGCCGCGCCATCCTCGATTACTGGGCCGAGAACGAGGAGACGCTGGGCGATATCGTCACCCATGTGTTGATCCACGAAATCGGCCACCATTTCGGCCTGTCGGATGACGATATGGAGCGGATCGAAGAGGCAGCCGAATAGGCTGTGCTGATATTCAGGTGATGCCGGCCTGCGAATGGCAGTTCCCTGCGCTTCCTGTGCTCACGTACCCAAAAGTACGCTCCGCTCCGGTTCTCGGAAACTACCCAGTCTGGTCGCTTCGCGCCCGTCTTCGACTCCGGCGCGGCCTGACCTGAATCTCAACGCACCCTGCGTCGAGCTGTGCAAATCTACCAATCGCTGAGCTTGGTGCCAGGGCCGTATTCCTGGCCCTCGACATCCTTCACCACGGCCTGGCCGCAGCGCATGACCTTGGTCTGCTTGTCGTAGGAATAGGTTGGCGAGCCGAACAGGTGCCAGCCCTTGTTTAGCGCCGCCGTCACCTTGTGGCAGAAGCTGGAATCGTCCGGGCCGGACAGAAAGCGGTAGAGTTTCATTTTTCATTCCTGTGATAAGTTGCCAATCATGCCCCGCTGGTGCTGGCGGCCGCCTTCGCCAGCAGTTTCTCGGCCTGCGCCAGATGCAGCCGTTCGAGCATCTTTCCATTCAGCGCAATGACTTGCCTGCCGGCATTTTCGGCAAGCTCGAAGGCCTCCTTGACCGCACGCGCCTCGGCCACGGCTTCGGCAGATGGTGCAAAGGCGCGGTTTGCGGCATCGATCTGGGCCGGGTGGATCAGCGACTTGCCGTCGAACCCCATGGCGGCTGCTTCCGCGCATTCGCGCGCAAAAGCGTCCAGATCGCGAAAATCGTTGAAGACACCGTCGAGCAGGTCGAGGCCGCCGGCGCGCGCGGCGAGCACCATCTGCATCAGCCATGGTGTGAGATAACGCCGGTCAGGCGTGGCGAGAATGCCGGTGTCCTTGACCAGGTCGTTCGTTCCGGCAACGAAACAGACCAGCCGCGAGGCCGGATCGCGGCCAAGCTCGGCAATCGGGCCGATGTTGAGCAGCGCCTTGGGCGTCTCGATCATCGCCCACAGCTTCACCGCGTCGGGTGAAAAATTGTCGTCCAGCACGTCGCCGGCTTCCAGGACGTCGCGCGGCGTGTCGACCTTGGGCAGCAGGATGGCGTCGGGCTCGCAGCGTGCCGCCGCCAGCAAGTCCCTGGCGCCCCATTCGCTGGAGAGCGGGTTGATACGCACGACCATTTCGCAGCGCAGGTTTGCGCGGTGAGCGAAAATGTCAGCCAGTTTTTCGCGCGCAAAAACCTTGTCGGCCGGGGCGACAGCATCTTCGAGATCGATGATGACGGCATCGCAGGCCAGCGACGAGATCTTGGCCAGCGCCTTGTCGTTCGAGGCCGGGACGTAAAGCACCGAGCGGCGCGGGCGGCAGGTTTCAGTCATGCCTGATCTATGCCGCCTGGAGGCGATCGAAGCAAGCACACAGGGCAATCGCTTCGGGCAGTCATAGCTTGCATTGGATGCAAGCCAATCATGGAAGTTGGCGCCGCCCCTCATCGCCCTGCCGGGCACTTCTCCCCGTATAGGGACGGGGAGAAGGGGCTGGCGCAGCCTCGACGCCATTCTTGCAACGCTGGTGATTGGCGAAACCGGCGATGAGAGCACCCCTCTCCCCGTCACTATGCGGGGAGAGGATGCCGGCAGGCAGGTGAGGGGCAGCGCAAGCGCCCGGAAAGGGGTGACGGGGCGGATTCAAAGCTGAAGTGATTCCTGACCCTGCACAAAAACTGCACAAGATTGCGGAAAATCTCCTCGGACCCGCCTCGCTGCCTGCATTTCGGCCGGCGAAAAGGGCGCATGCAAGAGCGCGAAAAGCCCCGTTGGTCCCTGCCCCTCCGCAATGACGGTTGCTGGCTCATCGATCCGCCGGGTTCGGCGACCCTCCTCCCCTTCATCCGCAAATCTCCGCCCCCCGGCCGGATCAAAGCCGTAGAGAAAGCCCGATCATGACATCGTTGCTTGCCGCCGCGCCGGGCACTTGTGCGCGCTTCGGCGTTGCCGTCCTGCTTGCCGCGCTGGCCGATTTCTTCTTCTATGGGCAGCCGGTCGGCATCACGCTCTTCCTGTTCGGCATGACGCTGGCCGCCGCGGCCGCGGCGCTCCAGCCGTCGGCGCTCGGCGCCGGCCGGGCCTGGTTCAAACCCGTTGCCCTGCTTGTCGGGCTACTGCCGTTCCTTGAAAATGTCAGCGCGCTGTCCGTCGCGATCGGGCTTGCGGCGCTGGCCGTCTTTGCGCTTTCGCTGGTCGGGCGGCTGCGGCGCGGATTTGCCCGCATTGCCGGCCAGGTCGCGCTGTTCCTGCTCGCAGCGCCGTTTCGGTTCGTCCACGATTTCGTCCGCTGGCGCAAGGCGGCGCGGCGGCTTGGCCGGCGGCGCATCGGCTTCGCGGCGATCGCCGTCTGGATCATGCCGCTGACCCTGGGCGCAGTGTTTCTGGCGCTGTTCGGCGCCGCCAATCCGGTTATCGAATACTGGCTGTCGCTGATCGATCTCCACGCACTGCTCGACCTCATCCAGCTGCCGCGGCTGGCCTTCTGGCTGGTCGTGCTTGCCGGCGTCTGGGCTTTTTTGCGCCCGCGCCTGCCACGCTTCTTGCGCCGCATTGCGCGTCGGGTGACACCTGTCCCTGTCAGCGCGGTGACGACGACGACAAAACCCGCCAGGGCGATCGAGGACATCATCTTCGGCAAGGCCGCCATCCTTCGCGCGCTGGTCATCTTCAACATCCTGTTCGCGATGCAGACCGCGCTCGACGCCACCTATCTGTGGGGCGGCATCGCCCTGCCCGACGGGCTGACCTACGCCGCCTATGCGCATCGCGGCGCCTATCCGCTGATCGTCACGGCGCTGCTCGCCGCCGGTTTCGTGCTGGCGGCGCTCAGGCCGGGAAGTGCCACTTCCAGCGATCCGTTCATCCGCCGGCTGGTCTATGTCTGGGTGGCGCAGAACATCGTGCTGGTCATCTCGTCGATCCTGCGGCTTGAACTCTATGTCGGCATCTATGCGCTGACCTACTGGCGCGTCGCCGCCTTCGTCTGGATGGGGCTGGTGGCGGCGGGCCTCGCCCTGATCATCGCCCGCATCGCGCTCGGAAAATCCAATGAATGGCTGCTTTCCGCCAATCTTCTGACGCTATCGGCGACGCTTTATGCCTGCTCGTTCATCAATTTTGCCGCCCTGATCGCCAACTACAATGTCGAGCACTCATTCGAAATGACCGGCCACGGAACCGAGCTCGATTTCTGGTACCTGCGTTCGCTCGGTCCCAGCGCCCGGCCGGCACTCGATCGCTTCCTCGAGCAGCAGGCCAGGACCAATGCGGCCAGCTTTTCCCCCTACCGCGAACTCGCCCGTTTGCTGGGACAGGACGAGGCCGGCTACCGCGCGGCCCAGGAAAACTGGCGCGCCTGGAGCTTTCGCGACTGGCGGCTCCTTCGCACTCTCGACACGTCCATCCCGTTCGTGGTTCCTCAGGGCTCCGAACCCTTCGTGCCGGGCCGCTGATCGATGCCGCATCACATCCTGATCGCCGACGATGATCCGCACATCCGCGAGATCATCTGCTTCGCGCTCGAAATGGCCGGCATGAAAACGGTCGCGGTAGCCGACGGCGCCGCCGCCTTGCAGGCGATCGAGCGCCGCGCGCCCGACCTTGTCGTGCTCGACATCGGCATGCCGGAGATGGACGGGCTGGAGGTCTGCCGGCGGCTGCGGCACATATCCGATGTGCCGGTTCTGTTCCTGTCGGCGCGTGATGAAGAAATCGACCGCATCCTCGGGCTCGAAATGGGTGGCGACGACTATGTCACCAAGCCGTTCAGCCCGCGCGAGCTGGTCGCCCGCGTCAACGTCATCCTGCGGCGCGCCCGCCCGGCAAAGGCGGAACCGGCCGACGACAGGCAATTCTTGCACGGCCGTCTGGCTTTGCTGCCGGCCAGCCACGCCGCCAGCTTCGACGGCAGGCCGCTGGTGCTGACCTCGATCGAATTCGCCATCCTGAAAGGGTTTCTGGCGCGCCCGGCGCATGTGCTTGGGCGCGACATGGTGATGACCAATGCCTATGCCGGCAACATCCATGTCGCCGACCGCACCGTCGACAGCCATATCCGCAACATCCGCGCCAAGCTGGCGACTGCCGGCTGCACGGATGCGATCGAGACCGTGCATGGCGTCGGCTTCCGGCTCGGCCGGTGCGGCGCGTGACCGCGCATAAATGGCGGCCGCGCCTCGCCACCATCGTTGTCGCCATCCTGATCATGGTGATGGCGCTGCCGCTGGTCGGCCTGTTCTTCTTCAGGCTCTACGAGAACCAGCTGATCCGCCAGACCGAGGCCGAGCTGATTGCGCAAGGTGCCGCCCTTGCCGCCATCCATGCGCAAGAGGTCCGCGACGCCGGCATCGCGGCTGAAAAGCTCGGCGCGGCCGTGCCTGCCGACAGCGACAATCCGGACTCTCCCTACCGGCCGATCGAGCCAAGCCTCGATCTTGCGTCCGACAGGGTTCTGGCGACACGGCCCGCGGCGACGGCCGCCACCGTCGATCCCGCCTTCACGACGATCGGCGCGCGGCTGTCGGGCATTCTTGCCGAGACGCAGAAGACCACGCTTGCCGGCTTCCGGCTGCTCGATCCCAAAGGCGTCGTCATCGCCGGACGCGAGGAGATCGGCCTGTCGCTCGGCGCCGTCGGCGAGGTTCGCGCAGCACTTGCCGGCCGCTATGCCAGCGCGCTCAGGCAGAGGCTATCAGACGAGCCGCCACCTTCGCTCTATTCGGTCAGCCGCGGCACGAGAGTCCGCGTCTTCGTCGCCATGCCGGTCGCCGTCGACGGCAAGGTCGCCGGCGTCGTCTATCTGTCGCGGACGCCGAACAACGTCGTCAAGCATCTTTATGGCGAGCGCGGCAAGGTGGTGCTGGCGGCGATCGCCATCCTCGGCGGCACGCTGCTCATCGGCCTGATCTTCCTTCGCACCGTCAGCCGGCCGATCTACGCGCTGATGGAGCGGACAAAGCGCATCGCCGCCGGTGATCGAGCAGCGATCAGGCCCCTCGACCATCACGGCACGCGCGAGATGGCAGCGCTGTCCGACGCTTTCCTCGAGATGGCCGAAAAGCTGCATGCGCGCTCCGACAGCATCCAGACCTTCGCCACCCATGTCTCGCACGAGCTCAAATCGCCGCTGACGGCGATCCAGGGGGCGGCCGAACTGCTGCGCGATTCAGGTAGCGCAATGGACGAGGCCGAGCGGCGGCGGTTTTCAGACAATATCGTCACCGACGCCGGGCGGCTCAATCTGCTGGTGCGCCGTCTGCTCCACCTGGCGCGCGCCGAAAATCTTGCGCCCAGCGGCGAAAGCACGTCGCTCAGTGCGGCCCTGGCGCTGTTGCCGACCGGGGACAGGCTGGCGCTTCGGGTCGAGGCGGGCGGCGAGACTGGCCTGCGCATCTCGGCCGAGAACGCAGCGATCGTGCTGGCCAATCTCATCGACAATTCGGCGCGGCATGGCGCGACGCTGGTTTCGATCACGGCGGCGAGCGCAGGCGGCAAGGCGACGATCCAGGTGAGCGACGACGGCGCCGGCATTTCGCCGAGCAACCGGGCGCGTATTTTCGAGCCATTCTTCACCACACGCCGCGATTGCGGCGGCACCGGCATGGGCCTCGGCATCGTTCTGGCCCTGCTGAAAGCGCATGATGGCACGATCCGCCTGGTTGACTCCGAGCGCGGCACGCGCTTCGAGATCATCCTGCCGGCTGCATGAATTGCAGCATGATCGTTTCAGAAGAACCGGCTTCGGGATCATGCTTTAGAACTGGAGAAGCGAAAAAGTGCGCTATGACGTCGTCATCATCGGCGGAGCCATCGTCGGCTCCTCGATCGCCTATTATCTGCGCGAGGAAGGCTTTTCGGGCTCGATCGCGCTGGTCGAGCGCGACCCGCAGTTCGCCCATGCGGCGACGACACTGTCCTGCGCTTCGATCCGCCAGCAGTTTTCGATTCCGCAAAACATCCGGCTGTCGCAGTTCACGCTGAAACTGTTCCGGCGGCTGACGGAAGAGTTCGGGGCCGACGCCGATATCGGTTTTCGAGAAGGCGGCTACCTCATCCTTGCCGGCGAGAACGGGTTGCCGATCCTCAAGGCCAATCACCAGACGCAGTTGGCCGAGGGCGCCGACATCGTGCTTGAGGATGCGGAGGCGCTCGTCCGCCGGTTCGCATGGCTGTCGGCCGAGGGCATCACCGCCGGCGCCTATGGCCGCAGCGGCGAAGGCTGGTTCGACGCGCATGCCATGCTGATGCTGTTCCGCAAGGCGCTGCGCGACAAAAAGATCGATTTCATCACCGCCGACGTGACCGGCATCGAACGGCAGGGCGACCGTGTCACCGGCGTCAGCCTCGACAATGGCGAAAGGCTCGACGCCGGTATCGTCGTCAACGCCGCCGGGCCGAATGCCGGAAAAGTCTCGGCAATGGCCGGACTGGTGCTGCCGGTGGAACCGCGCAAGCGCAATGTCTTCATCTTCGAGGCGCGCGAGAAATATGACGACATGCCGCTGCTGGTCGATCCCTCAGGCATCTATGTCAGACCGGAAGGCTCGGTCTACATCACCGGCGGGGCCGAACCGGAAGAGGGCGACGGCCCCGCCGATCCCAACGATTTCGAACCCGACTGGCCGCTGTTCGAAGAGGTGATCTGGCCGGTGCTGGCGACCCGCATCCCCGCCTTCGAGGCGATCAAGCCGACGCGCGCCTGGGCCGGTCATTACGACTACAACACGCTCGACCAGAACGCGGTGATCGGCCCGCATCCGCAGGTCGGGAATTTCCTGTTCGCCAACGGTTTTTCCGGCCACGGCCTGCAGCAGGCGCCGGCGGTCGGCAAGGCGCTGGCCGAGCTGATCGTGCATGGCGGTTTTCGCACGGTGGACTGCTCGGCGTTTGGGTATAAGCGCGTTGCCGAGGGGCGGGCTTTCAGGGAGTTGAATGTGATCTGAGGCTGGCGGACAGAGGGGGGGTGCTGTCCCTCGGCACCAAAAGGTTCCGCACCGCAAGGCCAGCCGTCAGCGCTCGCGGCCAAACCAGAACGCGTCCGCCATCCGCGTCATGCCGATCCGTTCGTAGAAGCCGACGGCGTCGGGCACGGAGATCAGTGACATGGCGACGGATGGCCCGAGCTGCCGCCGCGCTTCGTCGAGCAGGCCCTTGCCGATGCCGAGCCCTTGCGCCGATTTGCAGACGGCGAGCTCGGAAATATAGCACACCCACGAGAAGTCGGTGACGCCTCGGGCGAGGCCGATCAGCGGCTTGCCAGGCGCATCGAGACGCGCCGTCAACACCAGATCTGCATTGGCAAGCATCGCCTTCAGACGGACGTCGTCATCGATGGGCCGAGTGACACCGAGGCCGGATTCCACCAGCACGCGGCGGAACTCGGCTGCGTCGAGGTTCGGTTCGCTGGCGTAGAGTACTTTGGGACGTGTTATCATGCCGGCCAAGGTGCACCATAGGGCGGCAACTTTGAAGCGGTCCGTGCTCTAGGACCAAAGCTTGCGAAAACAGCCGCCTTTTATTTGCCTGCAGCTTTGTGTAAACCGGGCGCCAATACATCCCCGCAGCGAAAAGAAGACGGGCAAGACCTATGGAAAAATTCACCAAGCTCACCGGCGTTGCCGCGCCGATGCCGATCGTCAATGTCGACACCGACATGATCATTCCCAAGGATTATCTCAAGACGATCAAGCGCACCGGGCTCGGCAGCGGACTGTTTGCCGAAATGCGCTACATGGACGACGGCTCGGAAAACCCCGACTTCGTGCTCAACAAGCCGGCCTACCGCAAGGCGCAGATCTTGGTCGCCGGCGACAATTTCGGCTGCGGCTCGTCGCGCGAGCATGCGCCGTGGGCGCTGCTCGACTTCGGCATACGCTGCGTCATCTCGACCTCGTTCGCCGACATTTTCTACAACAACTGCTTCAAGAACGGCATCCTGCCGATCACCGTCAGCCCGGAGGATCTGGACAAGCTGATGGACGACGCCTCGCGCGGCTCCAACGCAACCCTGTCGATCGACCTCGAAGCCAAGGAAATCCGCGGTCCGGACGGCGGCGTGGTCAAGTTCGACCTCGACGACTTCAAGCGGCACTGCCTCTTGAACGGGCTCGACGATATCGGCCTGACCATGGAGAAGGCCGACGCCATCGCCTCGTTCGAGAAGAAGAACGCCGAGCTGCGGCCCTGGGCCTGAACGGTAGGATGACCCCGGCCGCGACAGGCCGGGTTCGTGGCGGCTGCACGGAGGGACAGGCATGACACGTTCGCTGCTTGCCGGCGCCTGGGCGCTGGCGTGGATTCTGATGCCGGTGGCTGGCGCGCATGCACAGACCGACACGGTGCTCGTGCCGGCTGACGATGCGTCCGGCGGGGCCGCCGACCTGGGCGCGTCGAGCAATGCGGCCCTGGCCGAGGATGACGGCCAAGCACCGGTCCCGTTCGAGAATGGGCAGCTGACCATCACCCAGCAGGAAGACTATGGCGAGAAGGTGCTGGCCTATGACGGCAAGCAGCTGGCGCGCAATTACGATGTCTTCTTCGACAGGATTGTCGAGGTCGGCGGCGTCACGGTGGCGCTGGTCGATGTCGGCGACGGCGGCAATCAATGCGGTCCGGCCAAGGTGATCGTGTGGAAGCCGGAAGGCGGCACGATCCAGACGACCACCGTCGAGCAGGATGAATGCGGCGCACCGCCGGCCGCGCTATCCGACGGCGCCATCTATTTCGTGCCTAATCTCTTGCCGGGCGAATCGAAGCCGGCGCTGCAATGGTCGCCGACCGGCGGGTTGTCGACCTTGGGCAACCTCGCCTACATGCCGGAGCCGGGTACCGGCTGGAAAGATGTCGACCCGGCGAAATACGACAGCATCGTCGATGCCTTCCATAACGAGGCCGTCTACAGGCAAGCCGCGTCGCTGCTCGGCAAGCAGATGCCCGACATGGCGACCAGCCTGCTGGTCGGCGGCGGCACCGAGAAAACCACCTCGGGCGTCTTCCACGCCAGCGGCTGCATGCCGCATGATTGCGGCGGCGACGACGGCTTCATGGCGATCGATCCGGCCAACCACAAGCTCTATTTCGCCCGCCGCGGCGACAAGCCCGAGCCGGATGCGTGGCCGGCGGTGAACACGTGGCCGGCCGAGGTCAGGGAAGCGATGGACAAGGCGCTCGGTTCGCCGAATTAGCTTCTCTGCTTCATGCCTTCGTTCCCGAGGCGGGGCCGAGCGGCGGCAGTCGTAACCTCAGACCATCGACAAAAAAGCCCGGCGCATGGCCGGGCTTTCCGTCGAATAGAGACTTGTATCACTCGCCGTCGATCGCCGTGGCGATGCGGGCGATGGCCTGTTGATAGTTGCTCGCGTCATTCCAGCCGGCAATTGCACCGAGATTCGCCTGCGCGCTGGCACCCGCCTGCCAACCATGAGCCTTGAGGAAGTTGGCGGTGGAAGCCAACGCAGTGGCCTTGTCGCGCAGATTTCCGCTGCCGACCCCGTATTTCAAGACATTTCCGGGCAGGAACTGCGTATGGCCAATCTCGCCATGCATGGCGCCGACCGACGAGGCGCTCAACGCGCCGCGATCAACCAGTTTCAGGGCTGCAACAGCATGCGGGTAGAAGAACTCCGGGCGGCGGCAATCATAGGCGAGCGTTACAATGGCAGAGACCGTATTCTGCTTGCCCAAGAAGGAACCGAAGCCGGTCTCCATCCCCCAGATGGCGAGCAACACACCCGGCGTCACGCCGTAGGTCCGTTCGATCTTGTCGAACAGCGCCGCGTTCGACTTCTTCAGTGAACGGCCCTTGGAAATGATCGTGGACGCGCCACGGCGCTTCATGAAAGCATCCACCGAGCCACCGAAAGCCTTGTGGATAGCGCGGTCGGCGGCGATCGTCCTTTTTGCGTAGGTCGCACTAGCCAGAGCGGCCAGACCCTTCGAGCCTACACCGCTGGCCCTTGCTTCCTGCGCGAACTCCGCCTTCCACGCTTCGAAGCCCGCGCCCGTTTTGCCGCATTGGGCGGCCTGTGCCGCTGTTGCCGCCGCAAGCATCATCGATGCCGCCGCTGCGAAAATCTTTGCCTTGGCAAAAAATGCCATGTTGCTCTCCTGGTTGCCTGAATCTTGTCCCGAATACGAATTTGCCAGCGAAACGCCCGCTTGTCACCGTTGGAGCGACGTGCGTCCGCTTGGACGCAGTACGCTCCAGCACTTTACAATCTGCGCATCGTGCTTTCCGAGAATCGGAACCGACTTTCGGGGCCGATGCGCTAAGAACTCGTTTACGCATCCTCGCCGCAGCGCTGGCGAATGCCGGACAACTTGCTTACGATCAAGTAATTATTGTGGCGGGGGACTAGAATATTCATGGAAGACGTTGACGTCGTGGTCATCGGCGCCGGCTCGGCGGGACTTTCCGCCGCCAAGACCCTGCGTGCGGCCGGCCTTTCCTTCAAGCTGGTCGAAGCGATGAACCGTATCGGCGGCCGCGCCTGGACCAGCGACCAGCATTTCGGCGTTCCTTTCGACATCGGCTGCGCCTGGCTGCACGCGGCCAACCGCAATCCCTACTTTCCCGAGGCGCAAGCTGCCCGCTGGACGCTTCATCATCACGACATGAATATCGACCATCTCTATTATCGCAACCGAAAGGCGAGCGAGGACGAAGAAGCCGCAATGAAGGCGGCCGATATCAGGCTGTTCGAGCTGCTGGCGGCGCATGAGGTCAAGGTTGGTGACGACGACCGTCTTTCGGCGTTGCTCGCCAGGGGCCATGCGCCGCGCGCCGCCGCCACCTTTGCCGGGCCGATGGACTTTGGCGCCGACGAGGACGAGATATCGATCCGCGACTTTCAGGCCGCCGCCGATCTCGATCCGAACTACTTCACCAAGGAGGGGTTCGGCGCGCTGGTAGCCCGTTTCGGCGCCGACGTGCCGGTCGAGCTGTCGACGCCGGTGCGGAGAATCCTCTGGGACGAGCCCGGCGTCGCCTGCGTCACCGATCGCGGCACCATCCGCGCCAAGGCGGCCATCGTCACCGCCTCGCCGGCGGTGCTCGCCTTCGAGGAGATCGAATTCGCGCCGGCGCTGCCAGACAGGCATTTCGCTGCTTTCTTCGACCTGCCGATGGGCATGCTAACCAAGCTGCCGGTTGAGATCAGGGGCACAAGGCTCGGGCTGGCGCCGTTCGACGACCTGCTGATCGAGCGGCTGGCCAGGCACGACATCTACTTCCTTTGCTTTCCCTTCGACCTCGACCTGATGGTCGGCTTCGTCGGCGGCGATTTCGCCTGGGAGATGTCGGCGGCGGGCGAGGCGGCAGGCGTCGACTTCGTCGTCGACCGGCTGTGCGCCATCTTCGGCGGCGACGTCAGAAAACATGTCGGGCGCGCCATGATGACCAATTGGGGCGGCGAGCGGTTCGTGCGCGGCGCCTATGCGGCGGCCCGACCTGGCCGTTCGCAGGCGCGCGCCACGCTGATGCAACCGGTGGCGGAAAAAATCTTCTTCGCCGGCGAGCATCTGGCCGGTCCGCTGATGCAGACCTGCGGCGGCGCCAGGCTGTCGGGCGAGGCGGTGGCGAGAACGGTCGCCGCCCAGCTTGCGGCAAAATAGCAACGGCAGGAACGCCGGCCGCCGACAGGCGTTTGGGCGATATGCCGCTGCGCACTATATCCGGGCCTGATGATTTGAGACTTGGTGATTTGAGATCTGGTGATTCGAGATCGGTATGAAGCTCTTCGATTGCCCGCATTGCGGCCACCGCCTCTATTTCGAGAACGCCCAGTGCCTGAACTGCGCCAGCCCCGTGCTTTACGATGCCGGGCATGCGCGCTTCGTGCTGTCTGGCGCCGGCGGCGTTTTCCAGTGCACCAATGCCGACGAGTGCGCCTGCAACTGGATGGCGGAACCTGGCCATGCCTTCTGCCGCGCCTGCGCGCTGAACCAGCTGATCCCGGACCTTTCGGTCGAGGGCAACCGCCGTCGCTGGATCCGCGTCGAAGCGGCAAAGAAGCGGGCAATCTATTCGCTGCTCGCCGCCGGACTGCCGGTCGCACCCAAGCAGAACGCCGGCGACGAGGCTGGCCTCGCCTTCGACTTTCTCGCCGATCCGATCGGCGGTCCGGGTGGCGCGCGCATCCTGACCGGCCATGACAACGGCCTGATCACACTCAATGTCGCCGAGGCGGACTCGGCCGAGCGCGAAAGACGGCGCGTCGAGATGGGCGAGAACTATCGCACTTTGCTCGGCCATTTCCGCCACGAGCTCGGCCACTATTACTGGGACCGCCTGATCCGCGACGACCCGCAACGGCTTGCCGCCTTCCGCACCTTGTTCGGCGACGAGCGCGCCGACTACGAGCAGGCGCTGAAGACCTACCATGCCAATGGCGCGCCGCCCGACTGGCAGCAGGACCACATTTCCGCCTATGCCGCCTCCCATCCCTGGGAGGACTGGGCCGAGACATGGGCGCACCATCTGCACATCGCCGATACGCTGGAGATGGTGCATGCGCTGAATTTCCCGCTCGGCCGGCTGGAAACCGTGGAGGCCAACGACCTGTCGCGGGGCGACACCGGCGGCGAGCTCCAGCCGGCGCCGTCGGAACCTGCCGCCGTTCCCGAACCGTTCGAAAAGATCCTGGCCCGCTGGCTGGTGCTGTCGGAAGCGTCCAACTCGATCAACCGCTGCATGGGCCTGCCGGACCTCTATCCCTTCGTCATCTCGGAGCTGACGGCGCAGAAGCTGGCCTTCGTCCACGAACTCCTGACCGGTGTCGTGAAAGAAACCGGAACAAAACGTGAGCCGGCCGAGGCGTTTTAGCCGGAACGCATGAGGTCTTGTTTCGTTTTCGTTCGCGAGGGACCATCAACACGGAGCGAAACCATGAAGCGCATACTGTTTCCTGCTGTCGCCGGAGCGCTCGTCGCCATGTCCGGCACAGCCTTGGCCGATACAGCCGTATCGGCGGTCGCCGATCTCAACATTCGCGCCGGCCCCGGGCCGCAATACCCGGTGATCGGCGTGCTCGCCGCCGGCCAGTCGGCAACGCTCGATGGCTGCATCCAAAACAGCAAATGGTGCACCATAGCCGAGGCCAATGGCCAAGGCTGGATCTATTCCGACTATGTGACGGCCGATTTCGGAGGCAACGAGGTCGTCCTGACCCGGCGCCCGGCCGACGCAGACATTACCATCGTCGAAGCCCCCGCCGATGTCGACGATCCCGACATCTATACCGGAGCGATCGTCGCTGGCGAGCCGATCGAGCCGATCAGGCGGCCGCCGGCCGAAGTCCGCACCTACATCGAGACCAACCGGGTCGACCCGGTTTATCTCGAGGGCGAGGTGGTTACCGGCGCGACCTTGCCCGATACCGTCGAATTGCGCGAGATTCCGGACTATGACTACCGCTATGTCTATGTGAACGGTCAGCCGGCACTGGTCGACCCCGGCACCCGACGCATCATGTACGTCGAGCGCTGACGGTGCCGAACAGGGCATTCGCCTTGGACGAATGACGGAACTGTCGAAGTCGGCGCCGCCCCTCATCGCCCTGCCGGGCGCTTCTCCCCGTATAGTGACGGGGAGAAGCGGCCTCTTCTGCAATGCTGGCGATTAGCGAAATCGTTGGTAGAGCGCCCCTCTCCCCGTTCACGGGGAGAGGATGCCGGCAGGCAGGTGAGGGGCGGCGCCAACGCCGATTGCCGTGACGATTGCGCGGCACGACCCGATCGAATAGATCATGCGACCCGAAGCACCAGCCTGTGAGCCCGCGTGATAGACCCTGCCGCCTTCGAGCGCTATCGGCATACTCCCAACGCCAAGACGACCCTGCCGCGGCTCCTGCTCGGAACGGCGATCGTCGTCCTGTTCTGGGTCGCGACGACCGTCGCCGTGCTGTTCGGCGGCGCCTATTTCTTCGTCGTCTGGCAAGCATCGTCCGGCGCCCCGATGGAAGGAGGGGCGGTGCAGAATTTCATGGCCTCACCCGCCGGGATCCTCGCCGCGCTCGCCTCCTTTGCCGGAATCTGGCTCGGCCTGTGGGCTGCCATGCGCTGGATCCATCGCGAGCCGCTGATGGCGCTGATCGGCACCAGCCGCCGCGTTTCGCGCTCGGGATTTTTTAGGGGATTGGCCGCGGTGCTGGTCACATCGCTGCTCTCCGAGATACTGCTCTATCTCTTGCAGCCCGACATTGCGCGCGGTGCGATCGGCCTGTCGTCCTGGCTGCTGTTCCTGATCCCGATCGCCGCGCTGACCCTGCTGCAGACCTCGTCCGAAGAGGTGCTGTTTCGCGGCTATCTCCTCAGGGGCCTGGCCAACCGCTTTCAAAACCCCTTCATCTGGGCGCTGCTGCCAGGACTTCTGTTCACTGCGATGCATTGGAACCCAGGCTCGACGACCGCCATCAACGCCTGCGTGCTGGCCTCGATCGCCGCTTTTGCGCTGATCCTGACGCTTGTGGTCTATGCCACGGGCAATCTCGGCGCGGCCTTCGGCGCCCACCTCGGCAACAATCTGACCGGCTTCCTGCTGATTTCGCACCAGCAAAGCTACAATTCCTTCGCCCTGTTCAACGCCAAGCCGCTCGAAGGCCCCGGCTGGACGACGCTTGATGCCGTCCTCATCGCGGCGATCGGCATCGTCTGCAGCCTGTTGACCGTTCTGCTGCTGCTGCACCCGCGCTCGCCGCTGAAGGTCGAGCCGGATTTTTCGCACCCCGGCGGCCCAAGCTGATGCGCATCACGCTGGTGGTGCTGCCATAAACCAAACCGGCCCGGTTCAGCGTATTCGGCCCCGCACCTTGACTCCGCGGCCGATTTCCTGTCTACAGCCCGCGAATTCCGCGACGAGTATCCCTCCGAGCAAGCCGACCGGGACGCCGAAGCCTGTTGAGGCGACGTGCTGTAAATCGATCCTGGAGGCCAACATCCGGCAGCGCTGTGCGCCCCCGGGTGCTTTTTGGCTTTGGGCTTTTGCCTGGACAGCTTGGGTTGGATACTGGGCGCGAACGCATTACCTCTCGGGCATCATCCGGGTGCCAGGGAAAAGGAAGAAGAATGTTTGAATCGCTACAGGAACGTCTTGGTTCGATCCTGAACGGCCTCACCGGCCGCGGCGCCCTGTCCGAGGCCGATGTCTCGGCGGCGCTGCGCGAGGTGCGCCGTGCGCTGCTTGAGGCCGACGTTGCGCTGGAAGTGGTGCGTTCCTTCACCGACAAGGTGCGCGAGAAGGCCGTCGGCGCCGCCGTGCTGAAGTCGATCAAGCCCGGGCAGATGGTCGTCAAGATCGTCCATGACGAGCTGGTCGGGATGCTGGGCGCCGAGGGCGTCGCCATCGACCTCAATGCACCGGCTCCAGTCGTCATCATGATGGTCGGCCTGCAGGGTTCCGGCAAGACCACGACATCGGCCAAGATCGCCAAGCGCCTCACCGAGCGTCAGAACAAGAAGGTCCTGATGGCCTCGCTCGACACGCGGCGTCCCGCCGCGCAGGAGCAGCTCCGTCAGCTCGGCGAGCAGGTCAAGGTCGCCACGCTGCCGATCGTCGAGGGCCAGACGCCGGTCGACATCGCCCGCCGCGCCGTGCAGGCGGCAAAGCTCGGCGGCCATGACGTCGTCATCCTCGACACCGCCGGCCGCACCCATATAGACGAGCCGCTGATGGTCGAGATGGCCGACATCAAGATGGTCTCGTCGCCGCACGAAATCCTTTTGGTCGCCGATTCGCTGACGGGCCAAGATGCCGTCAATCTGGCAAAAAGCTTCGATGAGCGCGTCGGCATCACCGGCCTGGTGCTGACCCGTATGGATGGCGACGGCCGTGGTGGTGCGGCACTTTCCATGCGCGCCGTCACCGGCAAGCCTATCAAGCTGATCGGCACCGGCGAGAAAATGGACGGGCTGGAGGAATTCCATCCCAAGCGCATCGCCGACCGCATTCTCGGCATGGGCGACATCATCAGCCTCGTCGAAAAGGCTGCCGAAAACATCGACGCCGAGCAGGCGGCGGCGATGGCCAAGAAGATGCAGTCGGGCAAGTTCGACCTGAACGATCTTGCCGGCCAGCTTCAGCAGATGTCGAAGATGGGCGGCATGGGCGGCATCATGGGCATGATGCCGGGCATGGGCAAGATGAAGGACCAGATGGCTGCCGCCGGTCTCGACGACAAGATGTTCGGCCGCCAGCTCGCCATCATCTCGTCGATGACCAAGGCCGAGCGCGCCAACCCCGATATTCTGAAGCACTCGCGCAAGAAGCGCATCGCCGCAGGCTCCGGCACCGATGCGGCCGAGATCAACAAGCTCCTGAAGATGCACCGCGGCATGGCCGACATGATGAAAGCGATGGGCGGCAAGGGCAAAGGCGGTGGCCTGATGCGTGGCATGATGGGCGGTCTGGCCCAGAAGATGGGACTCGGCGGCATGATGCCAGGGGGCATGGGTGGCCCGGGCGGCATGATGGGCGGCGGCATGCCGGACCTGTCCAAGATGGACCCCAAGCAGCTCGAAGCCTTGCAGAAGCAAGCACAGGCAGCCGGTCTCGGCGGCATGAAGGGTCTTCCCGGTGGCCTCCCAGGTGGCGGTGGTCTGCCTGGGCTGCCCGGCGGCATGAAGCTTCCTGGTTTGCCTGGATCCGGCGGCGGTCTGCCAATGCTCGGCAAGAACGCCCCTGGCAAGAAGAAGTGAGGGCGCGATGAACGAAGAGAAGGACATGGCCGACGCACGCGCGGCGCTGGTCGACTACCGCGCCTCGATCGACAACATCGACGCAGCGCTCATCCACATGCTGGCCGAGCGTTTCCGCTGCACCAAGGCGGTCGGCGAGCTGAAGGCATCGCATGGCCTGCCGCCGGCCGATCCGGCGCGCGAGCAGCAGCAGATCGCCCGCCTTCGCCAACTGGCGAAGGACGCCCATCTCGACCCGGATTTCGCGGAGAAATTCCTGAACTTCGTCGTCCGCGAAGTGATCCGCCATCACGAGCATATCGCCGCATCCAACGGCGGAACGAAAACCGGCTGAGGACCAGCCGTAAACCCCGAAAATCAGCGTTTTAGGAGAAAAGAAATGCCATTGAAAATCCGACTGGCCCGTGCGGGCTCGAAAAAGCGTCCCTATTACCACGTCGTCGTCGCCGACGCCCGTTCGCCGCGCGACGGCCGTTTCATCGAGTCGCTCGGCTCGTGGAACCCGCTGCTGCCCAAGGACGGCGAGCGGGTCAAGGTCGACGCCGACCGCGTCAAGCATTGGCTCTCGCACGGCGCCCAGCCGACCGACCGCGTGCTGCGCTTCCTCGACGAGGCCGGCATCGCCAAGCGCGAGGCCCGCTCCAATCCCAAGAAGGCCGAGCCCGGCAAGAAGGCGCAGGAACGCGCCGCACTTCTGAAGAAGGCGCAGGACGATGCAGCCGCCGCGGTTGCCACTGCGGCAGCCGCGCCGGCCGAGGCGGAAGCCGCGACCGCCGAATAATCTGCTTTTTATCGCTTACGGAACGGCGGGCGCTTTGCCCGCCGTTCCATTTCGTCGGAGCTATGACGCGGCCCGATCAATAGCCTGCCGGGCAGCGGGCGATGTAGACGCCTCCATAGCGATCGCGATAGCGGCACCGGCCGGGTTCGGTCGCACGACCGATCAGTGCGCCGGCGACGGCGCCGACAGCACCACCAACAACAGCTCCCTCCACCGGGTCATTTGCAACGGCAGCGCCGACAGCAGCGCCTCCCAGGCCACCGACCGCGGCGCCCTGTTCTGTCCGGGAACAGGCTGCGAGCGTGGTTGCCAATATGATCAGGACCACCAATTTCTTCATCGTCGCTCCTCCCAAATGGGGTTTTCCGTCCTCGCCCCACATCGTCTAACTCGCAACCGGGCGATTTGATCCACGGACAAGGAAGAAGGGTGGCGGCGCCCTCTCTGGCGGCGCGACCGCCATCGAACGGCTTTGATGTCGCCGCTACCGGCTGAACGGGATCAGCGAGCGCACCCCGGGATTGCGCAGGAAAAGGCCGCCCCACAGAATGAGGCCGAGATAGACGCCGAACAATGTGTGCGAGAACAGCGGGCTGCCAAGACGCGCGTGGGTCGCGATGGCGCCGCCGAGATAGGCGGTCAGCAGGACGGCGCCGAGCACCGAGGTGCGCGGCACCGCATAGAGCGCGGTCGAGACCAGCCCGACGATGCCGAGCATGCGCGAGACATCGGGATCGGCCGGCCAGCCGAGTTGCACCATGGTCTGGGTGACGACATCGAGCGGCGGCAGCTTGATGACGCCGTCGAAGGTCATGAACAGCACGATGAGGGCGCTGAGCCCGCGGCCGGTCCACAGCGCGCTCGGCGTGACGGATGCTGTTTGAGACATGGTCATTGGTCCTCCGGTTGTTTCGAGCCCTCTTGGCGAGGGTCGAACCAAGGACGCGGCGTGAGGCGGCGATCCGACACGCTTATGATTTTTCCAGCGCACGGTGCTTCGGTGAGCGCGGGAACAAACCCTAGGAAAAATAGTATTTTTTGGCGGGGATCATTTTTGGCGGCGCTTCGCCGAGCGCCTCGAACACCGAGATTTCACAGACGCGGCACAGACCGTCGAGGGCGAGATCGTTGGCCGCGGTGCCGAACGGGTCCTCGAGTTCCTCCGAAAGCGCGTCGAGGCCGAAAAAGGTGTAGGCGATCAGCGCCGTGAACAGCGGCGTCGCCCAACCGGCAGTCGAGGCCAGCCCAAATGGCAGCAGCAGGCAGAAGATATAGGCGGTGCGCTGCAACAGCAGCGTGTAGGCAAACGGAAGCGGTGTTCCCATGATGCGCTCGCAGCCGGCCTGCGCTGCGGCGATTTGTGACAGGCGCTCGTCGAGAATGCGGTAGCCCATGACATCGATTGCGCCGGCCCTGTACAACGCGGCGGCTCGCTCGCCCATCCGCCGCAGCATGGCGTCCGGCGGGTTGGCCAGCTTGGCAGCACTTTCGGCCGCTTCATCGATGAACGCGCGTGCTTCGGTCGTGGCATCGACCCGCCGAAGCAGGCCGCGCAGGAAGTGACAGAAGGCGATCGCCTCCATCAGCAGCCCGCGCAGTTCGACCCGATCCTCGATCAACCCGGTGCTGGCGCGCGCCAGATTGCGAATGTCGAACACAAGCTGGCCCCACAGCTTGCGCGCCTCCCACCAGCGGTCGTAGGCGGCATTGTTACGGAAGCCGAGATAAATCGACAGCGCCACACCGAGCAAGGCGAGCGGCGCTGGCCCGGCATTGCCGAGGTCAAGCTGCAGGGCCCTGACCGCCAGCACCACCAGTGCGCCATAAATGCCGAAGCCGAAGATCTGCGGCAGGATGCGCGGCACCACCGAGCCGCGCATGATGAAGAACAGATGCAAAAATCCCGGGCGCGGGCGAACGATCATCGAAACCCCTTTCACGGACCGGCAATGATCCTGATCGGTTCCATTGTGCGACGCAATACACGCACAAGCCCAGCCGCCAGCGACATGGCGATGTCGTCTTGCCGGTTTGAGGGCAGAGCAGGGCCAGGTGGTGCCGGCCCGACGCGACCTAACTGAGGCGCCGGTGCCACCCCTCATCCGCCTGCCGGCCCCTTCTCCCCGTGAACGGGGAGAAGGGGCTAACGGCCGAAGGCCGAGCCCGCGACTGCGGGCCGCCGGTTGTCCGGCGCCCCCGCGGAGGGCCCGCCGCAGCAGCGGCGATACGGCCCGTGAGCGAGAAGTTACGCCGCCTTTTTCTTCGGTTGGATCAGCCCGCGCTCGATCAGCAATTCGGCGATCTGCACCGCGTTGAGTGCCGCGCCCTTGCGCAGATTGTCGGAGACGATCCACATCGACAGGCCGTTGTCGACGGTCGAATCCTCGCGGATGCGCGAGATGAAGGTCGCGTCCTCGCCGGCCGAGTCCAGCGGCGTGATGTAGCCGCCGTCCTCGCGCTTGTCGAGAACCTGGCAGCCCGGCGCTTCGCGCAGGATCTCACGCGCTTCCTCGGCGGTGATCGGCTTTTCGAATTCGATATTGACCGCTTCCGAATGGCCGATGAACACCGGCACGCGCACGCAGGTCGCCGTCAGCTTGATCTTGGGATCGAGCATCTTCTTGGTCTCGGCGACCATCTTCCATTCTTCCTTGGTGAAGCCGTCGTCGAGGAAGACGTCGATGTGCGGGATGACGTTGAAGGCGATGCGCTTGGTGAACTTCTTGACGTCGACCTGGTCGGCGACGAACACCGCGCGGGTCTGCGTGAACAGTTCGTCCATGCCTTCCTTGCCGGCGCCGGACACCGATTGATAGGTGGCGACGACGACACGCTTGATGGTGGCGAGGTCATGCAGCGGCTTCAGCGCCACGACCAGCTGCGCCGTCGAGCAGTTCGGGTTGGCGATGATGTTCTTGCGCGTGAACAGCGAAATCGCGTCCGGGTTCACTTCCGGCACGATCAGCGGCACGTCCTGGTCATAGCGGAAGGCCGACGAATTATCGATGACGACGCAGCCCTGCTTGCCGATCTTCGGCGACCATTCCTTCGAAACGTTGCCGCCGGCCGACATGATGCAGATGTCGGTATCGGAAAAATCATATTGGTCGAGCGCCCTGACCTTCAGCGTGCGATCGCCGAACGACACTTCTGTGCCCTGGCTGCGCCGCGAGGCCAGCGCTACCACCTCGCTCACTGGAAAGCCGCGCTCTTCCAGTATGTTGAGCATTTCCCGACCCACATTGCCCGTGGCGCCGACGATTGCAACCTTGAAACTCATCGAAATCTCCTGTCCTCCCCGCTCGGTTTCTTTGGAGAAAACCCGCCGGCCGATGCGGGTTTCAACCCCCGGGCCGGACCCGGGAGAGGGTGGTTAGGCCAAGGGAATCAGACCGTTTTTGTGGTCGTTTTACCGGTTTTTTTGGCCAAGAACGTGGTTTTGCTGGAACGAGCAGACGCGCCGAGACGCCCGGCCCAATGGTTCGCATTGCGGCCGGGAACGTCGAAGGCAAGAAGCGCCATCAAAAGGCCGCGCATCGAAACTACCCCATTCGGTGCCGGCTTTTACGCGGTTTGCGTAAAGAGTCAATCGCGACGCGGCGAGGCGCTTGCCCTGTACAATGGCGGCGGCGCGAAGTACGAACGATTGGATCGTTTGGCTCGTGGCGCTCCTGGCGCTCGCCGACGGATGACCCATTGCCGGGCATAAAAGAATCCGAATTCCGAAAGAGTGAAATGTCCAATTTCGAAGCACTTGTCCCCGCGCTGGCAAAGGCGCTGGAAAAACGCGGCTATGTCGAGCTGACGCCGGTGCAGAAGGCGGTACTTGAGCTCGGGCAGGCCGATGCGCTGGTTTCCGCCCAGACCGGCTCCGGCAAGACCGTCGCCTTCGGGCTGGCTCTGGCGCCGACCCTTCTCGACGGCGCCGAGCGCTTTTCCCATGCCGCAGCACCGCTGGCGCTGGCCGTGGCACCGACGCGGGAGCTCGCTTTGCAGGTGACGCGCGAACTCGAATGGCTCTACGAACTGACCGGCGCAGCGATAGCGTCCTGCGTCGGCGGCATGGACATGCGGACCGAGCGCCGCACGTTGGAGCGCGGCGCCCATATCGTCGTCGGCACGCCCGGCCGGCTGCGCGACCACATCACCCGCAATTCGCTCGACATGTCCGAGCTGAAGGCAGTGGTGCTCGACGAGGCCGACGAGATGCTCGATCTCGGCTTTCGCGAGGATCTGGAATTCATCCTCGACGCCGCGCCGGCCGAGCGCCGCACCTTGATGTTTTCGGCGACCGTGCCGCGCTCCATCGCCACGCTGGCCAAGGGCTACCAGCGCGATGCGGTGCGCATCTCGGCCGCCGGCGAGGAGAAGCAGCATCTCGACATTGAATACCGGGCGCTGAGCGTGGCCCAGGCCGACCGGGAAAATGCCATCATCAACGTGCTGCGCTATTACGAGGCGAAGAACGCACTGGTGTTCTGCAACACGCGCGCTGCCGTCAATCACCTGACCGCGCGCTTCAACAACCGCAACTTTTCCGTCGTCGCGCTTTCGGGCGAGCTGAGCCAGAACGAGCGCAGCCACGCGCTGCAGGCGATGCGCGACGGCCGCGCAAAAGTCTGCATCGCCACCGACGTGGCGGCGCGCGGCATCGACCTGCCCAACCTCGAACTGGTGATCCACGCCGACCTGCCGACCAATCCGGAGACGCTTCTGCACCGAAGCGGGCGGACGGGACGGGCGGGACGCAAGGGTGTCAGCGCGCTGATCGTGCCCAACAATGCTCGCAGGCGCACCGAACGGCTGCTGCAAAGCGCTGGCCTTGCGGCGACATGGGCAAGCCCGCCTTCGGCCGACGACGTCCTGCGCCGCGACGACGAGCGCATCCTCGCCGACCCGGTTTTCAGCGAGCCTGTGACGGATGATGAACGCGGCTTCATCAATGCGCTTCTTGAGCAGCATGGCCCCGATCAGGTGGCCGCCGCCTTCGTGCGTCTGTGCCGTTCCAGCCGTTCGGCGCCCGAGGATCTTTTAGACGTCGCTCCGTTCACGCCGTCGGGCGACAGGCCCTCTGGCGACAGATCTGCCCGTCGCGACGAGGCGCCAAGCCGCCGCGACGATTTCGGCGACAGCGTCTGGTTCTCGCTGTCGGTGGGACGCAGGCAGAATGCCGAGCCGCGCTGGCTGATCCCGATGCTGTGCCGGACCGGCGGCATCTCCAAGCGCGAGATCGGCGCCATCAAGATGCAGCCGGAGGAAACTTTCGTGCAGATCGCAGCGGATTGGGCCGATCGGTTCCTCCAGGCGATCGGCCCGGATCGCAAGCTGCAGAACAACATCGCGGTGAAGCGGCTGGACGGCACGCCCGACCTGTCGCGGGCCGGCTATCAGGAGCAACGGCCGGACAAGAAGCCGCACCGCGGCAAGCGGACGTTCGACCAGAACGCGCCCAAATTCGAGAAGCGCGCACCGTCAGCCGATCAGCGCCCCGCCGCATTCGAGGCAAAGCCCTGGGCCGGGAAGGCAGGCAAGCCGAAATTCGACAAGGCCGGACCCGCCAAGAGCAAGAAAGCGAAGAAGCGGCCGGCTTAGCGATTTGCTGGCATCGTTGGCTTGTCATGGCCTGCAAGGGCTGGCCCTCGCCAAGGGAAATCGATACAGGTCTGCGCCGCCCCTCATCCGCCTGCCGGCACCTTCTCCCCGTCAACGGGGAGAAGCCCGCTGGCCGCAGCCTCGGCGTTCTTTCCGCGACGCCCGCGATTGGCGAAACCGGCGATGACAGCGTCCTTCTCCCCGTCACTATACGGGGAGTGCCCGACAGGGCGATGAGGGGCGGCGAAGACTTCGACGATTGGACGTCTTCAACACGAGTGGCGCGCTATCTTTTGTCTGGAGCGATGCTCCCGCGCCCGCACCCCTTGCGGTCTGCCGCAACTTTGAACAGTCTGGCCAGCGGGACGAGGGGCAGGACATGCGCGGCGAAGTTCTTCACTATGACGAGGACCACGGTTTTGGTTTCATCACCGGAGCCGACGGCAACCGCTACACGTTTGCGCGCGAGGATCTGCGCCGAGAGGCGACGATAGGCAGGGGCGCGGCCATCGAGTTCCAGCCGGCCGGCGGACGGGCACGCGAGATTTTTTCGATCTGCGCCCAAACTGCCAGCCCGCCTGCCGATGCGCCCGCCGCAATCGCCGCCCCGACTCAAACCGGCAATGCGCCCGTGGCGCCGCAACATTTCGGCCGTTTCGCTGAAAATGCTCCCGCCACCGACCTTTGGAGCTACTTCCGGCGGGGCCTGACTGAAAATTACTTCAATTTCGCCGGCCGTGCCCGCCGCAAGGAATATTGGGGCTATTGCCTGTTCTGGGCGATCGCGCTGATCGTGGTCGTCGGCGTCGGCCTTTTCATCGACGACGCGATGGGCGATCTTGACGAATTGCCGGCAGCGACGGTCGGTCTTTGCGGCGCGTTTGTGCTGGCGACAATCCCGCCTTGGATCGGACTGAACGTGCGTCGCCTGCACGACATCGGCCTGACCGGCTGGCTTTTTCTGGCGCTGCTCATCCCGACCATCGGCTGGCTGATCATCCTGGTCTTCGCGCTGATCCCGACGCAGGCCCGTGAAAATCAGTGGGGCCCGGTGCCGGCGGGGGTCAGGGCCTAGCAGCTCGACACAGCGATTTTGAGGGGCTGGAAGCCGGGCGGACGTCGATCGCCAGCAGGCTTAGCCCAGGAACCTGGCGATGATCGCGTCGCCCATCTCAGCGGTGCCGACCTCGGTCATGCCAGGGGAAAGAATATCCCTGGTGCGCAAGCCCTGGTCGAGCACGGCGGCGATGGCGCTTTCCAGGCGGTCGGCCTCGGCCACCATGCCGAAGGAATAGCGCATGCACATGGCGAAGGAGGCGATCATGGCGATCGGGTTGGCGATGCCCTTGCCCGCAATGTCCGGCGCCGAACCGTGCACCGGCTCGTAGAGCGCCTTGCGCTTTTTCGTCTTGGCATCCGGCGCGCCGAGCGACGCCGAGGGCAGCATGCCGATCGAGCCGGTCAGCATGGCGGCGATGTCGGACAGCATGTCGCCGAACAGGTTGTCGGTGACGATGACGTCGAATTGTTTCGGCCAGCGCACCAACTGCATGCCGCCCGCGTCGGCCAGCATGTGGTCGAGCTTGACGTCGGCGTATCTGGCCTTGTGGGTCTGGCTGACGACCTCGTTCCACAAAACGCCGGATTTCATCACATTGCGCTTTTCCATCGAGGTCACATGGTTCTTGCGAGTCCGCGCCAATTCGAAGGCGACGCCCGAGATGCGCTCGATCTCGAACGTGTCGTAGACCTGGGTGTCGATGCCGCGCTTCTGGCCGTTGCCGAGATCGATGATCTGCTTCGGCTCGCCGAAATAGACGCCGCCGGTGAGCTCGCGAACGATCAGAATGTCGAGCCCCTCGACCACCTCCTGCTTGAGCGAGGAGGATGCCGCCAGCGCCGGATAGCAGATGGCCGGCCTGAGATTGGCGAACAGCTCCATGTCCTTGCGCAGCCGCAGCAGTCCGGCTTCCGGGCGCACCTCATACGGCACCGCATCCCATTTCGGCCCGCCGACGGCGCCGAACAGCACCGCGTCGGCGGCCATCGCCTTGGCCATGTCGGCATCGGAAATCGCCGCGCCATGCGCGTCATAGGCGCAGCCGCCGACCAGCCCCTCATCGGTGACAAAACCGCTGTCGAGCTTGTCGTTCATGGCGGCGATCAGCTTCTTCACCTCGGCCATCGCCTCGGGGCCGATGCCGTCGCCGGCGAGCAGGAGAAGATTTTTCGAAGCCATCCGGAACCGTCCCAATTGTGGCGCATGAAATCGGAATCGATTTCGCAAAGCATCATGCGCAGAAACAAAATTCTACAGCGTCCCTTTTCGCGGCGGAAGGACGCGCGGCGCTGTCGTGAGCCGCGGCCTTGCTAAACGCCAAGTGGGCTATGTGCAAGCCTTTGCATCCTTGTCGATGAACGCGCCTCGACAAGGTCGCGCAAGCTCCTGCACCGCCGCCGAACTCAGCGCTTGAGTGCCGTCACTTCGATCTCGATCTTCATTTCCGGCTTGTTGAGCTGACAGACGATCATCGTCGCCGCCGGCCTGATGTCACCAAAAGCCTCGCCGAGGAGCGGAAAGACGATGTCGACGAAAGCCGCGTCGGTGATGTAGTAATGCGCCCGCACCACATCGGCCATCTCAAAACCGCCGTCCTGCAACGCCTTGGCAATCGTTGCCAGGCAATTGCGCGTCTGCGCCTCGACCGTCTCCGGCATCGACATGGTCGCATAGTCGTAGCCCGTTGTTCCGGAAACGAAACACCAGTCGCCCTGCACCACGGCGCGCGAATAACCGGCGGCCTTCTCGAAGGGCGAGCCGGTGGAGATCAGTTTTCGCATGGTTCCCTCGGATATTCCTGAGGCGATATTGAGCTGAAGACGTGCCTTCCGGCCATGGGCCAGGCGGGGGTGGATCGACAGTGCAAAAAACCTTTGATGTGAAACGACGGTAGAGACATCGAGCGCAATGCGCGTAGCCAGCGCCTGACCCGTCACTTACCCTTAATGACCTTCCAAATCTCGGTCGGTTGATTGAGCTGGAGGCTGTTGATGTCGGACGCGGTAATTCGGCCACTGAGCACCGCATCGCGCAGGCGCTGACAGAAGAGGCTTGGCATGCGTTCCTGGGACACACCCATGAAGGCGGAGGTCTCATGTTTGAGCGTAATGCTCCATACAGCGACAGCGGCGATGCAGCGGTTGTACCCAGCCTCGGGATTCTTCTTCGCGGTGTCCTGCCCAGTCTGGCAACCTGCCAGCGCGCCGACCATCGCCGGCAAAATCAAAAACCTCAATCTCATAGCAAATTCCCCTGCCCATTGCGAAAGCAGTTGGACAAGATCGCCGAGAGGTCAAGCGAGAAAGCATCTGGTCTAGTCTTTTGATGTCGGTATATTAGGGGATACAAATAAGGAACCCAGCTTTCACCGGGTTCTACATGTCCTATTCTGGTTAGCTCTTTCGACTGCGCGCCGCCAGCGTCCGCAACCTCAGCGCGTTGAGGCGGATGAAGCCTTCGGCGTCCTTCTGGTCGTAGGCGCCGCGGTCGTCCTCGAAGGTGACCAGCGCGTCGGAATAGAGCGTCTTCGTCGACTTGCGGCCGGTGACGATGACGTTGCCCTTGTAGAGTTTCAGCCGCACCGTGCCTTCGACATCTTCCTGGCTCTTGTCGATCATCGCCTGCAGCATCAGGCGCTCGGGCGCGAACCAGAAGCCGTTGTAGATCAGCTCGGCGTAGCGCGGCATGAACTCGTCCTTGAGGTGGGCGGCGCCACGGTCGAGCGTGATCGATTCGATCGCCCGGTGGGCTGATATCAGGATGGTGCCGCCGGGGGTCTCGTAGACGCCGCGCGATTTCATGCCAACGAAACGGTTCTCGACAAGATCGAGCCGGCCGATGCCGTTGTCGCGGCCGAGATCGTTTAGCGCCGCCAGCATCGTCGCCGGCGACAGTTTTTTGCCGTCGAGCGCGATCGGATCGCCCTTCAGGAATTCGATCTCGATTTCGGTGACCTTGTCCGGCGCGTCCATCGGCGAGATGGTGCGCTGATGGACGAATTCCGGCGGCTCGCTCCATGGATCTTCAAGCACTTTGCCTTCGGAGGACGAATGCAGAAGATTGGCGTCGACCGAAAACGGCGCGTCGCCCTTCTTGTCCTTCGGCACCGGAATCTGGTGCTGCTCGGCGAAGTTGATCAGGTCGGTGCGCGATTTGAACGACCAGTCGCGCCATGGCGCGATGACCTTGATGTCGGGGTTTAGCGCATAGGCCGAAAGCTCGTAACGGACCTGGTCGTTGCCCTTGCCGGTGGAGCCATGCGCAACCGCATCGGCGCCGGTCTCCCTTGCGATCTCGACCAGATGTTTCGCAATCAGCGGGCGGGCGATCGAGGTGCCGAGCAAATAGGTGCCTTCATAGACGGCATTGGCGCGGAACATCGGGAAGACAAAGTCGGAGACGAACTCCTCGCGCACGTCGACGATGCGGATATCCTTGATGCCCATCATCTCGGCCTTGCGCCGCGCCGGTTCCAACTCGTCGCCCTGGCCGAGATCGGCGGTGAAGGTGACCACCTCGGCGCCAAGCTCGGTCTGCAGCCATTTCAGGATGATGGAGGTGTCAAGGCCGCCGGAATAGGCGAGCACGACCTTCTTGACGGCTTTTGCTTTCGACATTTGGCTATTCCACGACAGGGTTCTTTGCGGGCGAGGTATCACGGCGTTTCCGCCTTGCGCAAGGGACGAACAGTGTTCCGGAGGGCAATCGTTCCTTCCTGGCGTTTGCACCGCCCCTCACCTGCCTGCCGGCATCCTCTCCCCGTATAGTGACCGGGAGAGGAGGCGGCTTCATCGGTTTCGCCAAACTCTAACGCTGCAAGAACGGCGCTGAGGCTGCGGCCAGCCCCTTTCTCCCCGTCACTATACGGGGAGAAATGCCCGGCAGGGCAATGAGGGGCGGCGCCGACATTTGACGATTGGCTTCCCGAGTTGGGCGCGATTGTTTGTCGGAGTCTCGCTATACCAGACGCCGTGCTTGCGAGAAGCTGGCGCGGGCTTGGCACCTGCGCTATAGGCTGCGCTTTCTTTATCCAGGGGCCCGCAGATGTCCTTCATTCCCGACACCACCACGCTGATCCAGTTCGCCATCGCCACCGTGATCCTGGCGATCACGCCAGGCCCCGACATGACGCTGTTCGTGTCGCGCACGCTGAGCCATGGCCGCGCCACCGGCTTTGCCTCGATGGCCGGCGCGCTGTTCGGCACGCTGATCCACACCACGCTGGTGGTGGTCGGCATCTCGGCGTTGATCGTCGCCTCGCCGATGTCTTTCCTGGCCCTGAAGATCTTCGGCGCTGCCTATCTCGTCTTCCTGGCGTGGCAAGCGATCACCAAGGGATCGGCGTTTTCGCCCGAGAAGAAGAGCGGGCCGGAGATTTCACTGTTCCGTGCCTGGGCGGCAGGGCTCGGCGTCAATCTGCTCAACCCGAAGATCATCCTGTTCTTCATGACCTTCCTGCCGCAGTTCGTCTCGGCCCATGATCCGAACGCGCCCGGAAAACTGTTCTTCCTCGGCGCGATGTTCGTCGTTTTGTCGATCCCGGTAACAGCGCCGATGGTCTTTGCGGCAGAAAAGTTCTCGAGCGCGATGAAAGCAAGCCCGCGGGTAACGCGCGTCGTCGACTATCTGTTCGCCGGGGTGTTTTCGGCCTTCGCGCTCAAGATCCTGACCGCCCAGGCGAAGTAGACCTATTTTTGCTTGACCATGATCGTTTCCGAAAACCGGCCTCCACTTTTCGGGATCATGGTCCGATCTGCCGCCAGCTTCCGGCCGAGCGCCCGGCGCTCAGCCAGTAGAAAATGCCGCCGACCATGCCGCTGCCGATCACGGCAGCGACGACGCGCGGGTCGGTGATCTCGAAATTGGCGTCGGCGGTCTGGTGGGCGAAGCCGAGGAAGACCGCCGCGACCACCGCGCCCGCCAGCGCATAGAACAGCCAGTCGCGCCGTCCGAGGATTTCCGAGACGAGAATCGCCACCGCTGCCGGCATAAAGGCGAAATAGGCGACGAACAGCGCAACGAAGGGGATTGAAAAATACAGCGAGGCCGTCGCCGCCGGCTGCACATGCTCCGGCGTATAGCCCAGCGACGCCAGGAACATGACGTTGAGGAAAGCGCTGGCCGCCAGCGCGGCAACGCCATAACCGATCAGGATGATGGCGAAGCGGATGAAGTAGGCGACAAGGCGGGTCACGCCTCGCCGTGCCCCGCGATCATCATTGCTTCCAGCGCGAGCCGATCGACCTTGCGCATGCGCTCGGATTCCGACTTGAGCTGGCCGCAGGCGGCGAGGATATCGCGGCCGCGCGGCGTGCGGATCGGCGAGGCATAGCCGGCATTGTTGATGTAGTCGGCGAATTTCTCGATCGTCTCCCAGTCCGAGCACTGGTAGTTGGTGCCCGGCCACGGATTGAACGGGATCAGATTGATCTTGGCTGGAATGCCCTTGAGCAGCTTGATCAGTCCCTTGGCGTCCTCGATCGAATCGTTGACGTCCTTCAGCATGACATATTCGAAGGTGATGCGGCGGGCGTTCGACAGGCCGGGATAGGCGCGGCAGGCGGCGATCAGCTCTTTCAAGGGATATTTTTTGTTGATCGGCACCAAAAGGTCGCGCAGATCGTCATTGGTGGCGTGCAGCGAGATCGCCAGCATGACTCCGATCTCGTCGCCGGTGCGGAAGATCTCCGGCACGACGCCGGAAGTCGACAGCGTGATGCGTCTCTTCGACAGGGAAAGCCCGTCGCCGTCGGACGCGATCAGCAGCGCCTTCTTCACCGCCTCGAAATTGTAGAGCGGCTCGCCCATGCCCATCATGACGATGTTGGACACTTTCCGGCCCTCGGCCGGAACGACGGCGCCATCGGGCGTGTCGCGGTCGGGGAAATCGCCGAGCCGGTCGCGGGCGGTCAGAAGCTGGGCGAGGATTTCCTCCGCGGTCAGGTTGCGCACCAGCTTCTGCGTGCCGGTGTGGCAAAAGGAGCAGGTCAGCGTGCAACCGACCTGCGAGGAGATGCAGAGCGTGCCGCGGCCTTCTTCGGGAATGTAGACGGTCTCGATCTCGACCGGCCGGCCGGCGCCGCGCGGCGGAAAGCGAAACAGCCATTTGCGCGTGCCGTCGGAGGAAATCTGCTCCTCGACGATCTCGGGCCTGGCGACGGTAAAATGCTTGCCGAGCTCGGCGCGCAGATCCTTGGAGATGTTGAACATACCGGCAAAGTCGGAGACGCCGCGCACATACATCCAGTGCCAGAGCTGCTGGGCGCGCATCCTGGCCTGGCGCTCCGGCACGATGCCTGATTCAACGAGCGCAGCGCCAAGCTCGGCGCGGGTCAGGCCGATCAGCGACGGATTTTCCGCCGGCGCGGCGCGGGCGCGCAACGCGTCACGGGCGCCTTCAGTGGTAAGGTCGAATGAGAGGGTCATTGTTGCGCCAATATAAGCGATTTACGGCCGATTACAGCATCGTGCCCGAAATGAAGCGCGGCGCATAGCACAGCTTGACGGCGGAGTCATGCAGGCGGCGGTTTCCTTCTCCCCTTGGGGGAGAAGGTGGATCGGCGCGTAGCGCCGAGCCGGATGAGGGGTGCTGGAAGGAATGAGACGTTGGTGTTCCCTGGAACACCCCTCATCCGTCGCCTTCGGCGACACCTTCTCCCACAAGGGGAGAAGGGAAGACCGCACCTAATTATTGGCTATTTGCACCTGGCGATGGACGACAGCGCCGCCGAAATGCCTTTCAGCGAAAAGACGTAGGTGGTGGTGTTGCCGCGGCCGGACTTCGCCTGCACCTTCATGTCGCTGCCGGTTTTCATCGCTGCGATCAGCACCGGCTCCTCGGCGGCGTTTTCGACCCAGGCCGACTTGCCGCGGGTGAACATCGAAAAGCTCTTGCCGTCGATGGTAACGGTGGCCTTGGAGTTTTCCTGGAAATTGTAGCCGGCGATGAATTGCGGCTCGTAAGACACTTGCTGTCCCGGCCGCTGGCTGACGAAGAAGAACATGTCGCCATGGTCAAGCGTCGGCGGCTGCTTGTCGGTCGGCACGGTCAACACATAGCAAACCTTGCCGCCCGACGCCTGGTAGCTGTAGGTGCCCCAGGCATTGTGCTGGCCGATCTTGGTTGCCGACTGCGCCAGAGCCGGCGCTGTCATGGCCACCAGTGCCAGGCTCGAAATTGTAGCAATCAATCCGCGCATCGCTTTTCCCATATATGGTGCGGAGGCAGGCCGGCTCGGCGTCCTGCCCGTCGCTTCATTTTGATTTAATCTGGGTTACCAAACGGTGAAGTTCCCTCAGGAAAAGGACATCCACCCCAGGAAACCGCCGCCATCCTTGCGCCCGTCGCTCGAAAGCGGCAGTTGCAACGTCCCTTTCGCGACTTGGATGCCACGAAAGCGGCAAGAGTTTGACTTTTCTGCCTTATCGCCGGCTCAGCCGTTGTCGGCAATCGCCTGTTTGGCGGCGAGCCGATGCGCTGACGTGATGTGGGCTTTGACGGTGGTGATCGCGGCGGTCAGCACGGCGATGTCGTCGGTAAAGCCCAGTCCGAGGACGAAGTCGGGGATGACGTCAGCCGGCAGCACGAAATAGCCCAGCGCCGCCACCAGGATGCCCTTGGCGCGCAGCGGCGTGTTCTTGTCCATGGCGCAGTAGTAGGCGGCGACCAGTTCCTCCATGAACGGGATCTGCCGGGCAGCCCGCTTGGCCGTGCGCCAGAATTTCTCGCGCACTTCGCTCTCGTCGCCCGGCTTGCCGCCAAAGCCGAAGAAATCAAAACCTGATTTTTGCGCCATCAGTCTCTCCTAACGAGGCTGCGCATGGCGTTCCACGCGCGCCTGCCAGCGGAAAATGTGGTGAAAGCGCCAGTCCACTACAAGAGCTCGGCCGTTCTGCGGTCTGAAAATCAGGCTACGGCGTCGACAGTTCTCCAACGACCTGACCGAAATAGCGGCTCATCGTCCTGGCCAGTTCGAAGTCGAGCGCGGTCAGGCCGCCGGCATCATGGGTGTTCAGCGTCACGTTCACCGTGTTGTAGACGTTCGACCAGTCGGGGTGATGGTCGATCTTCTCCGCCGCCAGGGCGACGCGGGTCATGAAGGCGAAGGCTTCGGAAAAATCACTGAATGTGAAGCTGCGCGCGATCGAGCCGCCATCCTCGGCCAGCGACCAGCCGTCGAGCCCGGCCAGCGCCTCGGCGGCCGCCTCCCTGCCCAGTTTCTCTCTCGCCATGGTCGCTTCCCGTGCTATCTGGATTTGCAGTCTTCAGCATAGTGCCGGATCGATGAGCGCCAAGCCGATAAAATCCATTCTCTTCGTCTGTCTCGGCAATATCTGCCGCTCGCCACTGGCGGAGGGCGTGTTGCGCGCCGTCCTGGCAGAGCGCGGCCTCGATCGGGATATCCTGCTCGATTCGGCCGGGACCAGCGACTGGGAAGCCGGTTCGGCACCCGACCCGCGCTCGATCTCGATCGCCAAGCGGCACGGCGTCGATATTTCCGGACAGACGGCGCGCAAGCTGGCGCCGGACGATTTTTCGCGTTTCGACCTCATTCTCGCCATGGACCGATCGAATCTCCGGGATCTTAAAGCGCTGGTGCCTGCCGCCATGCGCGACCGTGTCCATCTGTTCCTCGAGTTCGCCGAGGGAAAGGTGGGCGACGTGCCGGACCCCTATCATCAGGGGCCGGAGGCGTTTGCCTCGGTCTACCGCATGATCCGCGAAGCGTCGGAGGCGCTGGCGACGCGGCTCGATGCACGGCTGTCGGCGCCCGACAGCGGCCAGGCCTCCTCGACGATGTAGGGTCCGCCGCCGACCGAATCGCGCGACGACATCAGGACGAAGCGGCCGACACGGAAGGGCAGCGTCGAAAAATTGCCGCGCGCCGAAAGATACTGGGCGACGTCGAGCGGGCTCGAATTGCGCAACCTGGCCAGCGTCACATGCGGCATGAATTTGCGCGGGTCGGCGGGGATGCCGAGGCGCTGGCAGATGCGCTCGATCTCGGCTTGCAGCGCCGCAAGATCGGGCGAGAAGGAGACGCCGGCCCACACCGCGTGCGGTTTTTTCTGGCCGAAGGCGCCGACGCCGGACAGTGTCAGCGCGAAGGATGGGCGGTGGACACGGTCGAGCGCGTTGGCGATCTCGTCGGCGACATGGCCCTCGACATCGCCAATGAAGCGCAGCGTCATATGGTAGTTCTCGACGTCGATCCAACGGGCCCCGGGCAGGCCGCCCCGGAGCAGGGACAGCGAAAGGGCGGCATCACGCGGTATTTCGAGGGCGGTGAAAAGACGCGGCATGGCAAGCCTCCTGTCCTCGAATCGAACTCTGCCCCTAGCGAATCATCGAAAATCGAGCGGGGCAAGCGGTTTGTTGGTTGCACCTGGCCTAAAATCAAATCGTGCGGGGAATGCGTGGCATCATCGAAATCCGGTCCCTTCAAGAGTTGCCCTTAACCACGGCAATGGCTTTCTCGACATCCGGCAGTATGCGCTCGACCATGCGGTCGACGCCCTTGGCATTCGGGTGCAGACCGTCCTCAAGTTGCATAGCTGGTTCGCCGGCGACGCCGTCGAGAAAGAATGGATAGAGCGTGACGCCGTGTTTTTCCGCCAGTTTCGGGAAGATCGCGTCAAAGCCGTTCTGGTAGTCGGCGCCGAGATTGGGGGCGGCGCGCATGCCGGCCAGCAGCACGGCGATGTTGCGCTGCTTCAGCTTCGCCAGCATGGCGTCGAGATTTTTTTGGGTGATATCGGGAGAAACGCCGCGCAGCATGTCGTTGGCACCGAGTTCGAGAATGACAAGCTGCGTGCCGTCCGGCACCGACCAGTCGAGCCGCGACAGGCCGCCACTCGACGTATCGCCGGATACGCCGGCATTGGCGACGGTCACATCGTGGCCCTTGGCGCGGAGTGCTGCCTCAAGTTTCCGGGTGAAGCCTTCGTCCGGTCCGAGGCCAAATCCTGCCATCAGGCTGTCGCCGAAACCGACGATCGTGAACGGCTCGGCGCGCGCCGAAGAAATGGCGCCGCAAATTCCGAGGAAAAGGACGAAGGCTGCGGCAAGTCGGTGTTTGAAAGCCATGCGGCAGGGCCCCATATGACCGAGAACATTATACTGGCGGTAGGCGGAATTCTGCCCTCCCTTTCCCATATAGGACGATTTTATTTTGACAGAAGCCGTCATCGCGCTGAAAAACGTATCGCTGACGCTCGGCGAAGGAGCGTCTTCCGTCCATGTCCTGAAAGGCGTCAGCCTCGACGTAGCAAGTGGCGAGGCGACCGGCATTGTCGGGCCGTCGGGCTCGGGAAAGTCGACGCTGCTGATGGTTTTGGCCGGTTTGGAAAGTGTCGATTCGGGGACGGTTCGAATTGCCGGCGAACTGCTGAACGGCAAGAGCGAAGACCAGATCGCATCGTTTCGTGGGCGAAACATTGGCATCGTCTTCCAGTCTTTCCACCTCATTCCCAACATGACAGCGCTCGAAAATGTCGCAGTGCCGCTGGAACTAGCCGGCCATGCCGATCCGTTCGAGGTGGCGGCGCGGGAGCTCGAGGCGGTGGGCTTGAGCGACCGCGTCACTCACTATCCCGGCGAATTGTCCGGCGGCGAACAGCAGCGTGTGGCGATCGCCCGGGCGCTGGCGCCTTCGCCGCGCATCCTGATCGCCGACGAGCCAACCGGCAACCTGGACCAGACAACGGGACGGCAGGTAGCCGATCTGCTGTTCGCCAAAGCGGCCGAGCGCGGCATGACGCTGGTGCTGGTCACCCACGATCCGGCGCTCGCCGCACGCTGCTCCCGGCAGGTGTCGATGCGGTCGGGCCGGATCGAGGATGCGCCAGAACCAGTTCCAAAGCTTGGCAAGGTGCCGGCCTGATGCCGCTGTCGCGCACGCTGAAGCTCGCCTTCCGCTTTTCGCTGCGCGAGATGCGCGGCGGGCTGTCCGGCTTCCTGATCTTCCTTGCCTGCATTGCGCTTGGCGTCGCGGCGATCGGCGGTGTCAATTCGGTGGCCCGGGCGATTACCGCCGGTGTCGCCAACGAAGGCCAGTCGCTGCTCGGCGGCGATCTTCGTTTCCAGCTCAATCAGCGCGCCGCGACGCAGGCCGAGCACGTCTTTCTTGACGGGCTGGGCACGGTCTCGCACAGCGCCAACATGCGCTCGATGGCGCGGCTCGAGGACGGCTCCGACCAGGCGCTGGTCGAGGCCAAGGCGGTCGACGGCGCCTATCCGCTCTATGGCGCGCTGCAGACCGAGCCGGCGCTGTCGAAGCAGGAATTGTTCGGCGAACAATCCGGTGTTTTCGGCGCCGCCGCACCCGACCTTTTGTTCGAGCGGCTGAACCTTCGGATCGGCGACCGGCTGAAGCTGGGCAGCGCCACCTTCGAACTGCGCGCCCGGCTCGTCAACGAGCCGGACGCGGTATCCGACGGCTTCGGCTTTGCGCCGCGGCTGATGATCTCGACCGACGGGCTTGCCGCTTCCGGTTTGATCCAGCCCGGCAGCCTGGTCGAGAACGCCTACAAGGTGCGCCTGCCCGGCGGCACCGGCGAGGCGCGCATAAAAGCCATTCAGGATCAGGCGGCGGAGGAGTTTCCCGAGTCCGGCTGGTCGATCCGCACGCGCAGCAACGCAGCACCGGCATTGTCCGCCAATATCGAGCGGTTTTCGCAGTTCCTGACGCTGGTCGGGCTGACGGCGCTGGTGGTCGGCGGCGTCGGCGTGGCCAATGCGGTGCGCGCCTATCTCGACGGCAAGCGCGGCGTCATCGCCACCTTCAAGAGCCTGGGGGCTTCGGGCGGTTTCGTCTTTGCCGTCTACCTGGTGCAGATCCTGATGATCGCCGTGCTTGGCGTCACGCTCGGCGTCGTGCTTGGCGCGCTGATGCCGTTCGCGGCGAGCGCGGCGCTGCAGTCGATCATTCCGGTGCCGGCGGAAGGCGGATTCTATCCCGGCGCGCTCGGCATGGCGGCGCTGTTCGGGCTGCTGGTGACGCTGGCTTTCGCCTTGCTGCCGCTCGGCCGGGCGCGCGACGTGCCGGCGACGGCGCTGTTTCGTGAAATGGGTTTTGAGGGCCGCGGTTTTCCGCGCCCGCTCTACACGGCGGCGGCGCTCGGCATCGCGCTGCTGCTGGCGGCGCTGGCCATTCTGTTTTCCGGCGACCGCTACATCGCCTCGATCTTCGTCGGCGCCACCATTTTTGCTTTTTTGGTGCTGCGCCTTGTCGGCGCGCTGGTGCAGTGGGCCGCCAAAAGGAGCCCGCGCGTTGGCTCGACGGTGCTCAGGCTCGCCCTCGGCAACATCCATCGGCCAGGCGCCTTGACGCCGTCGGTGGTGTTGTCGCTGGGACTGGGGCTGACGCTTCTGGTGACGCTGGCGCTGATCGACGGCAATCTCAGGCGGCAGATTTCCGGCAACCTGCCGGAGCGGGCGCCGAACTTCTTCTTCGTCGACATCCAGAGCAGCGATGTCGATGCGTTCTCGGCGCTGGTCGGCAGGGAGGCGCGGCAAGGCACGCTGGTCAAGGTGCCGATGCTGCGCGGCCGGGTGATGGCGCTGAACGGCGTCGACGTCGACAAGGTCAAGGTCCCGGCGGAAGGGGCCTGGGTGCTGCGCGGCGATCGCGGGCTGACCTACGAGGCCAGAATTCCTGCGAATGCGACGCTGACCGAAGGGACATGGTGGCCGGACAATTATGCCGGCGAGCCGTTGGTGTCGTTTTCGGCCGAGGAAGGCAAAGAGATCGGGCTGAAACTCGGCGATACCGTCACCGTCAACGTGCTTGGCCGCAACGTGACGGCGAAGATCGCCAATTTCCGCCAGGTCGAGTGGGAGACGATGGGCATCAATTTCGTCATGGTGTTCTCGCCCAGCACATTTGCCGGCGCGCCGCACAGCTGGCTGGCGACGCTCACCGAAAAGGGCGCGTCGCCGGCCGACGATGCCCGTCTTCTCAACGCCGTCACCCGTGCCTTTCCCGCGGTGACGACAGTCAGGGTCAAGGACGCGCTCGACATCGTCAACCGGCTGGTGGCGCAACTCGGCACCGCGATCAGGGCCGCGGCCGGGGTGGCGCTGATCGCCTCGGTGCTGGTGCTGGCCGGCGCGTTGGCGGCCGGCAACCGCGCCCGCATCCACGATGCGGTGGTGCTGAAGACGCTGGGCGCCACCAGGAAGACGCTGATCGCGGCCTTTTCGCTGGAATACATGCTGATCGGCCTCGCCACCGCGATCTTCGCGCTGGCGGCAGGCGGCATTGCGGCGTGGTTCGTTGTCGCGCGCGTCATGACGCTGCCGTCGCATTTCATGCCCGATGTGGCGGTGGCCACAATAGTCTTTGCTTTGCTGGTCACGGTCGGCATCGGCCTCGCCGGCACCTGGCGGGTGCTGGGCCACAAGGCGGCGCCGGTGCTGCGCAATCTCTGATCTGCAAGGGTCGGCAAGCTCAACGCGACCGGGATTTGGTTAAATCTTGTTAATGTTGGGCTTCGGACGGCCGATAAATCCGGATTTTTGCTACTTCACGAAGCATTACGCCCGGTTACGGTCTTGTTCTTGACGCCAATAACCATCATATTTCGCGGCAGGCATGCTGGAGCCCCGCCAGCGGCGCCTCGGTCCAAATCGACCGGACACCGGACGGGGCAGAAGCAATATGAGGATTTCCATGGCTGAACCCGTTCGCAATTATCAGACGCGTGCCGTGCCCGGCGTCGGCGTCGATGCTGCTATCGACCAGGGCCTGCGCGCTTATATGATCAAGGTCTACAATCTGATGGGGCTTGGCCTCCTCATCACCGGCCTCGCCGCGGTCGGAACGATCATGCTGGCCACCACCACCGATCCGGCTTCGGCGGTCGCTACGCTGCCGAACGGCGATATGCTGACATCCTTCGGCTACGCGATCTTCGGCTCGCCGCTGAAATGGCTGGTGATCTTTGCCCCCCTGGCAGCGGTGCTGTTCCTGTCGTTTCGCGTCCAGTCGATGAGCGTTTCGGCCGCGCAGACGACGTTCTGGGTCTATGCCGGCCTCGTCGGCCTGTCACTGTCGTCGATCTTCCTGGTCTACACCACCGCCAGCATCTCGCAGACCTTCTTCGCCACCGCCGCCGCCTTTGGCGGACTGTCGCTCTACGGCTACACGACCAAGCGCGATCTTTCCGCGCTCGGTTCGTTCCTGATCATGGGCCTGGTCGGTCTGATCATCGCAAGTGTGATCAACATCTTCCTGCAGTCGTCGGCGCTTTCCTTCGCCGTTTCGGCGATCGGCGTGCTGATCTTCGCAGGGCTGACCGCCTACGACACGCAGAACATCAAGGAGATGTATTTCGAGGGCGACGAGACTGATGTCGCCGGCCGCAAGGCTATCATGGGCGCTCTGAGGCTCTATCTCGACTTCATCAACCTGTTCATGTTCCTGCTGCAGTTCATGGGCGATCGCCGTTAATAACGGCCCCTTGAGTCTGTGGACCAGCGAATTTGGAAAGGGCGGCCCAACGGCCGCCCTTTCCTTCTGTGCCGGCCTTGCTGTTATAGAAGGCAGATGAACGGCTTGCACAAATTATGAGCAGCATCACGATACGCGGCGCGACAGCGGCCGATCTCGACCGGATCACCGCCATCTATGCCGATGCGGTGATCCACGGCACGGCGAGCTACGAACTGGAGCCGCCTGATCGTGCCGAGATGGGCGAGCGCTTCGACAGTTTGATAGCGGGCGGCTTTCCCTATCTGGTGGCGGAAAAGGCCGGCATCGTGCTCGGTTATGCCTATGCCGGCGCCTTCCGGGCGCGGCCTGCGTACCGGTTCATCGTCGAAGATTCCGTCTATGTCGCGCCAGAGGCCAAGGGCCATGGCATCGGGCTGAAGCTGATGCAAGGGCTGATCGCGGCGGCCGAGGCGGCGGGCTTCCGCCAGATCATCGCGGTGATCGGCGACGGTCGGCCGGACAGTGCCTCGGTCCGGCTGCATGAAAAGCTCGGCTTTCGCCATTCGGGCCGTCTGGAAGCCTCCGGCTACAAGCTCGGACGCTGGCTCGACACGGTGTTCATGCAACTGCCGATCAATGGCGGGTCTCAGGTTCCGCCCGATCCCAACTCACTGCCGGAACGGAGATTCCGGAAGCACAACAAGTAGTTAGGCCTCGACAAGTTTCAGCGTGCGGTCGAACACGCCAAGCACGCGGCCAAGCTCCTGGCCGCGCTTAAGGATGCGGCCGCCGGCGGCGATGACGGCGAAAGCCCCTTGCCGGCGCGCCAGCTTCGGATCCTTGACGATCTGGAACAGCGGCACCTCGCTGGTGCGACGGAAGACGGAAAAGACGGCGCGGTCGGCAAGATGGTCGATGGCGTAGTCGCGCCATTCATTGGCGGCGACCATGCGCCCGTAAAGCCTCAGGATCTGGTCCAATTCACGCCGGTCGAACCGCACCGGCTGGTCGAGGCGTTCACGTCTTGCCTCATGCAGCGGGATCAGTATTGCGGATGCGTCCCCATCCTCCGTCCCACTGCCGTGATCAGTCATGCCTCGATCCCTTCGAATGAATCTTACATTAATCAAAGTTGGCGCTTTCGCCATGGAATTGCAAGCCCGGCTGGGGAAAGGGCGGCGGCGCAACGCTTCCGCGGTGTCCAGTCACGTTTATAAAAACGCCCGTTGAAATTGGTGATGCTTTGCCACAATCCTGCCTTCTTTTAACCGCGCTAAAGCCCCAATCTCCGACGAATTTACGGGTGTTGCCTGAGACGGTTCGGTCCGGCACTGGCTCGTAAACCCCAAGCCCCCCGCCCACGGGTCTGCGTCGGATCGAACCAACCTCGGTTTCTCCCTTGGAGAAATCGAGCGCGACGATCCCAAAACCTAAATGACCGGCGTCAGAAGCAAGCTGACGTCGGTTTTTTATTTTATTGGCCGAGTGAATGCGCGGCCTTCCCTTCTCCCCTTGTGGGAGAAGGTGGATCGGCGCGCAGCGCCGAGACGGATGAGGGGTGCTGGAAGGAATGAGGCGGCGGCGATTTCAAGCAATTGCCAAGCTGGAACACCCCTCATCCGTCGCCTTCGGCGACACCTTCTCCCACAAGGGGAGAAGGAGAGACCTCAAGGCTTGTGGATCAGGGCGGCGCCCAGGATGGGGCCTGGCATGCCGTCCTTGCCCACCGATTGCAGCAGCACGGCGCAGCCGCCTTTCTTGGCAATCACGCTCATCGGCAATTCGTAGCGCTGCGCCTTGCCGTGCCACATGCCGGCGGTCTGGATGCCGGAGACGGCGTTCCAATAGGTCATGCTGCGGCCGGTGTTCTCGCCCTTGCCGATCTTGATCGTCTGCGGCGGGTCGAAATAGACGATGACGACATGGGCATCGCTGGGGCCGCTCCCGGCATCGCCGGCGTCGATGATGACGCGGTCGCTGGTCCGGCTGACGTCGATGGGGACCTGCATGCCTTCGCCGGACGTTTCCATGCGGGCGAGCGCGCCGTCGACTTCCTCGCGGCGGGCGCCGTTGACATGGCTGCGGCCATTGATGACGGCCTGCGGCGTATAGACCGAGCGGCTGCCGAAGGCACGCATATATTCATACTGCCGTTCGGTGTTCTCCTTGCGGCTCAGCGTGTCCTTCCAACCGAGATAATCCCAGTAGTCGACGTGATAGGCGAGCGCGACGATGTTCTCCTTGGCGGCAAGCTCGGCGAAAAATGCATCGGCCGGCAGGCAGGAACTGCAGCCCTGGCTGGTGAAGAGCTCGACCACGCCCAAGGGCTGGCCGACCAGGGATTTATCTGTCTGGGAGCGGTCGGCCTCGCCGGCAAGCGCATTGGCGGCAAGGCCAGCTCCGGCAAGCACCGAGAGGGCCAGCGCAAACGCCGCAAGCCGCAATGGTCTTCGAGGTGTCATGGCCGTTTCGACTCCCGCCGGTGATGGCCGGCTTTGTTCTGGTTGGCGAAATATGTGGCAGAAGCGGCAGTCAACGGGAAGTCACGTTGCGGTGAAATTCTACCGTTGCGACAAACTGCAAGGGCGCAACAGGATGGGCTACACTTCAAGGTAGATACCGATTCGGGCGACAATCAGCATGTGGCAAACTCTCCTGACGCCGGTCGACCTGTACTGCGAGCGGGTCGGGCCAGAGTTCTGGGCCGAGCCGGTCAACGCACTGACCAATCTGGCTTTTCTTGTCGCCGGGCTATGGGGTGTCCGGGAGGTGCGCCGGCGCGGCACAGGCATCTTTGCCGAAATGCTGGCCTGGTGGGTGGTGGCGATCGGCATCGGCTCGGCGCTGTTCCACACCTTTGCCAACCATGCCACGGTCTGGGCCGACGTGCTGCCGATCGGCGGGTTCACGCTGGCCTACACGCTGTTCAACCTGCGCCGTTTCCTCGCTATGAGATGGGGCAAGGCGATCGCCATCTTCTTCGCCTTCTATGCCGTCACCGGGTTGTTGACCTGGGCCGTGCCGGACTGGCTGCGCCAGGCATCGAACGGCACGACCGGCTACCTGCCGCCCTTCCTGGCGCTCGCCTTCTTCGGCGCCTGGGTGGCGGCGAGCGGCAACCGCGCCGGCTGGTACAATCTGGCGGGCTCGGCGATCTTCGTCGTGTCGGTCATCTTCAGGACGATCGATCCGCTGGTCTGCGGCAGCTTCCCGCTCGGCACGCATTTCCTGTGGCACATCCTCAACGGGCTGATGCTCGGCGTGCTGCTGGCGGCGGCGGCGCGGTTCGGAGGGCCGAAATTAGGGCAGTATGGCAGTAGGGCAGTAGGGCAGTAGGAGTAGGGAATAGGACGAGGCAGCGGAGGCGACTTTCCCCTACTGCCTTACTGCCTTACTGCCCTACTCCCCTATTCCCTTCACGTTATGCGGCCAGATCGCGCAGCACATATTGCAGGATGCCGCCGTTCTTGAAGTAGTCGAGCTCGTCCAGCGTATCGATGCGGCAGATGATCGGAATGTTCTTCACCGTGCCGTCGCCATAAGTGATCTTCGCAATCATCTTCTGGCGCGGCTTGATGGCGCTCAGCCCGTCGATTTCGACCAGTTCGTCGCCCTTGAGGTTGAGCGAGGCCCATGAGGTGCCCTCCTCGAAGACGAACGGGATGACCCCCATGCCGACCAGGTTCGAGCGGTGGATGCGCTCGAAGGACTGAGCGATGACGGCGCGAACACCCAACAGGTTGGTGCCCTTGGCCGCCCAGTCGCGCGACGAGCCGTTGCCGTATTCGACACCGGCGAAGATGACCAGCGGCACGCCTTCCTTCTTGTACTCCATGGCGGCGTCGTAGATCGATTTCTCTTCCTTCGACGGATAGTGGATCGTGTAGCCGCCCTCGCGGCCGTTCTCGCCCAGCATGTGGTTGCGGATGCGGATATTGGCGAAGGTGCCGCGCATCATCACCTCGTGATTGCCGCGCCGTGTGCCGTATTGATTGAAGTCGGCAACGCCGACGCCATGATCGATGAGGTACTTGCCGGCCGGCGAGGCCGCCTTGATCGAGCCGGCCGGTGAGATGTGGTCGGTGGTGATCTTGTCGCCGAACAGGCCGAGCACGCGGGCGCCCTTGATGTCGCCGATTGTGCCGAAGCCCGATGTCATGCCAGCGAAGTAGGGCGGGTTCTGCACATAGGTCGAATTGTTGTCCCAGGAATAGGTCTGGCCTTCCGGCGCCTTGACGTTCTGCCAGTATTCGTCGCCCTTGAAGACGTCGGCATATTTGCGGGCGAACAGTTCGCGCGTCACGTTCTTCTCGATGAACTCCTGGATCTCGACCGAACTCGGCCAGATGTCCCTGAGGTAGACCGGGTTGCCGTCGCGGTCCTCGCCGACCGGTTCGGTGGTCAGGTCCTTGGTCACGGTCCCGGCGAGCGCGTGGGCGACCACCAGCGGCGGCGAAGCGAGGTAGTTCGCCTGCACGTCGGGCGAGACGCGGCCTTCGAAATTGCGGTTGCCGGAAAGCACCGCGGCAGCAATCAAGCCCTTGTCGTTGATGGTTCTGGAGATCGGCGCCGGCAACGGGCCGGAATTGCCGATGCAGGTGGTGCAGCCGAAGCCGACCAGATTGAAGCCGATCTGGTCCAGTTCCTTCTGCAGGCCGGATTTCTCCAGATATTCGGCGACGACCTGGCTGCCCGGCGCCAGCGATGTCTTGACCCACGGCTTCTGCTTGAGCCCGAGCCGGTTGGCGTTGCGTGCCAGCAACCCGGCGCCGATCAGCACGCTCGGGTTCGACGTGTTGGTGCAGGAGGTGATGGCGGCAATGACGACGTCGCCATGGCCAAGGTCGTAGTCGGTGCCCTCGACGGCATAGCGCTTGTCGATTTCGACCGCCTTCTTGTACTCGGTTTCCATCGCCTTGACAAAGCCGGCCGGAATGCCTTCAAGCGCGACCCGGCCCTCTGGACGCTTGGGGCCGGCCATCGACGGCACGACACTGCCGAGATCGAGCTCGAGCAGGTCGGTGAAGACCGGATCGGCCGACCCGGTATCGCGCCACATGCCTTGCGCCTTGGCGTATGCCTCGACCAGCGCGATGCGGTTTTCCTCGCGGCCGGACATGGTGAGGTAGCGGATGGTTTCGCCATCGACCGGAAAGAAGCCGCAGGTCGCGCCATATTCGGGCGCCATGTTGCCGATGGTGGCGCGGTCGGCCAGCGTCATGTTGGACAGACCCGGACCGAAGAATTCGACGAACTTGCCGACGACGCCCTTCTTGCGCAGCATCTGCGTGACGGTGAGCACGAGATCGGTGGCGGTGACGCCTTCCCTGAGCCTGCCGGTGAGCCGGAAGCCGATGACTTCGGGCAACAGCATGGAGACGGGCTGGCCGAGCATCGCGGCCTCGGCCTCGATGCCGCCGACGCCCCAGCCGAGCACGCCAAGGCCATTGATCATGGTGGTGTGCGAATCGGTGCCGACGCAGGTATCGGGGTAGGCGGTGGTTTCGCCGCCTTCAGTGTTGGTCCACACGACCTGGCCGAGATATTCGAGATTGACCTGGTGGCAGATGCCGGTGCCGGGCGGCACGACGCGGAAATTGCGGAAGGCCTGCTGGCCCCATTTCAGGAATTTGTAGCGTTCCTCGTTGCGCTCGTACTCAAGCTCGACATTCCTGGCGAAAGCCAGCGGCGTGCCGAACTCATCGACGATGACCGAGTGATCGATGACCAGGTCGACCGGCACCAGCGGATTGATCTTTTGCGGGTCGCCGCCGAGCGAGGCCATGGCATCGCGCATGGCGGCCAGGTCGACCACTGCCGGAACGCCGGTGAAATCCTGCATCAGCACGCGGGCCGGGCGATAGGCGATCTCGACCCCGGCGGTGCCCCTGTCGGTCAGCCAGCCGGCAACCGCCTGGATGCTCTCCTTGGTGACGGAACGGCCGTCCTCGTTGCGCAGCAGGTTCTCCAGCAGCACCTTCATCGAATAGGGCAACTGGGCGATGCCGGTGAGGCCGTTCTTCTCGGCCTCGACGAGGTCGTAGTAAACATAGTCGGAGCCGCCCGCGGTCAGCGTGCGACGGCAATTGAAACTATCGAGGGATTTTGACACGTGCGATCCGTCCTGTCTGTTCAGCCTGAAAGGGAACGGACGCCGATGGCATGCAATCACGCGCAAAGGTGCGGGTACGGCCATTTCCGCTGTCCGTTCCCAGCCAACCCGAGCCGTTCAAGGCGGCGCGTGCGCTGGTTCGGCGCTAATTCGCTTCCCGTGCCGACCGCTGGCACGGATGCCCCGCATATAGAGAATTTCCTGGAATAGTTCTAGACAGTCGAACGGCTATTTTGTGCGATGCGGCAGCTGCCGTGGCGCGATGTTTTCGGGACGGGCATGGAATGCGGCTGATCGCCGAAAATCTGGGCGGCGAACGCGGCGGCGAGGCGGTTTTTTCCGGCATCAACTTTGCCCTTGGCAAAGGCCAGGCGCTGATCGTCACCGGGCCGAACGGCGCGGGGAAATCGACGCTGCTCAGGATAGTTGCCGGGCTTCTGCCGGTGGCGGCAGGCCGTTTGCTTGTCGAAGGTGGCGGTGAGGATTTTCCGTCGGTCGCCTCGGCCTGCCACTATCTCGGCCATCAGAACGCGATGAAGACGGCGCTGAGCGTGGCGGAAAATCTGCGCTTCTGGCGCGATTTTTCGGGCGCGGATTTTTTGAGCGCCGAAGAGGCGCTGGCAATGGTCGGGCTTGACGGTATCGGCCATCTGCCGTTCGGCTATCTCTCCACCGGGCAACGCCGCCGCGCGGCGATCGCAAAACTGCTGGTCAGCCGGCGGCCGCTGTGGCTGCTCGACGAGCCGACGGCCGGATTGGACAAGGCTTCGGAAGAGCGATTCGGCCGGCTGATGCGGGAGCATCTGGACGAGGGCGGAATCATTATTGCGGCGACGCATCTGCCACTGGGGTTGGAGGGGGCACAGGAATTGAGGATGGGGGAAACTCGGTAATGTCGGCGTTCCCGCCTGGGCAAGGGCATCTAAAACCATGCTAGCCCTCTTCCTGCGCGATATCCGCCTGAGTATCCGGGCCGGCGGCGGGGCGCTGACCGGCGTGATCTTCTTTCTCGCGGTGATCGCCACGATCCCCTTCGGCGTTGGGCCAGACATCAATCTGCTTGCCCGCATCGGCCCGGCGATCCTGTGGATCGGCGCCTTGCTGGCTTGCCTGCTCGGTCTCGACCGATTGTTTCAAGCCGACCGGGAAGACGGCTCGCTCGATCTGCTGGTGCTCGGCGACGACCGGCAGATGCTGGCGCTGACCGTGCTGACGAAATGCCTGGCGCATTGGGCAGGAAGCGTGCTGCCGCTGGTCATCGCCGCACCCTTGCTCGGCCTGTTCATGAATATGGAGCCGATCGGCATCGGCGCCACGGCGCTGACCCTTCTGGTCGGCACGCCGGCGATCACCTTCATCGGCGCTGCCGGTGCGGCGGTAGCGGTGGCACTGCCGCGCGGCGGGCTGCTGATCTCGGTGCTGGTGCTGCCGCTGACCATCCCGGTGCTGATCTTCGGCGTCTCGGCAAGCTATGGCGCGGTGGCGAACCCTGATCCGTTTCTGCAGCCTTTCCTCATTCTTGCCGCGCTGACCTTGTTTCTTGCCGTGCTGGGGCCGGTTGCGGCAGCGTTGGCGCTGCGCCATGGAACCGACTGATTTGGCCGGCCATCGTTGGTGATTGCAGGGCGTCAAAGGCTGCGGCGCTGCTGTCGATTGCGAAGCCGATGGCGCAGGGTTAAAGGAAGGCATGTTGGAACGAAGCGAAATGGTCCGGCTGAAAGGTTTTGCACCGGAGGAGCGACCCCTATGAGCGCGCATGCGCTCTATGTGACCGCTGCCTATGCCATCACGGCCGTGGTGCTGGCCGGGCTGATCGGCTGGATCCTGCTCGACCAGCGTGCACGCAGACGAGACCTCGCCGAGCTGGAAGCGTCCGGCGTGCGGCGGCGCTCCGACAAGGCGGGGAAATCATGAGCATGGAGACGGAAACGCCGGCGCGCTCACGCCGCCTGATCGTGCTGTTGCCGCTGCTGATTTTCCTCGGGCTGGCGGGGCTGTTCCTGACGCAGCTGCTGTCCGGCCGCGACACTTCGGAAGTGCCATCAGCGCTGATCGGCCTGCCGGCGCCGCAGACCAATCTGCCGGCGCTGGAGGGCATGAATTTGCCGGGGCTCGATTCCAGGCAGTTCGCCGGCAAGGTCACGCTCGTCAACGTCTTCGCGTCGTGGTGCGGGCCGTGCCGCGACGAACATCCGCTGCTGCTGGCGCTGTCGCAGGACAAGCGCTTCGTCATCGCCGCCCTCAACTACAAGGACCAGCCGGAAAACGCCCGCCGGTTCCTCGGCGATCTCGGCAACCCGTTCCAGGCGATCGGCGTCGACACGGCAGGGCGCGCGGCGATCGACTGGGGGGTCTACGGCGTGCCGGAAACCTTCGTCGTCGGCAAGGACGGCAAGATCGCCTACAAGCACGTCGGCCCGCTGACGCCGGGCTCAGCACAAGCGCTGCTGCTGCCGGAGATCGAGAAGGCGCTGGCAGCACCCGGCTGATGGCCCCGCCGTTTCGTCATCCTTGGGTCTTCACTCCGCTTTGCGTCGTTTCGCCCAAGGATTACGAACGTGAGAGGTCGACCGAAGATTCAGCCGTAGACCTGCTTGTGGACCTGGTAGAGCATTTCGCTGCGGTCGGCGCGCATGTCGGCCAGATCGCGGCTGGAAAACGAATCGATTTCGGCGATGAGGCGGTTGTATTGCCGGCGCTTGGCGATGCTGGTGCGAGCGCGGCTCATGAGGCTGTCGAGAATCATAGCGAGGTTCCTTCTGTGCCGCATTGTTGCGGCAGGTTGTTCCTCCCTGATCGATACGCAGCATGACATAGTTATGGTGCATCGCAAAAAGAAGATGTTGCAATGCACCATTGCGCTGGGCGCATAGCCGGTTAACGGCGCATGGGCCCGTTCTTCCATCCGTCAGTCGAGCAAGGCGGCACTGCCTGTCCGATACAACGATCTTGCCATATCGATCGCCGGCTGGCTTGATCGCGCCGGCACCAGCGATTTGCATGACCCGGGAGGAAACCATGGCCGCCGAACACTACGAAATTCTAGATCCACGCTTTGCGCGGCTGTTCAACGGCAACGCGCAGGTGGACAAGCTGTTCACCGGGTGCCGGTGGGCCGAAGGGCCGGCCTGGTTTGCGGCCGGCCGTTATGTGGTCTGGTCCGACATTCCCAACAACCGCATGCTGCGCTACGACGAGACCGACGGCAGCGTCAGCGTGTTCCGGCAGCCGTCGGGCAATTCCAATGGCAACACCGTCGACCGGCAGGGCCGGCTGGTCACTTGCGAGCATTCGGGGCGCCGCGTCAGCCGCACCGAGCATGACGGCTCGATCACCATCATCGCCGACAAATGGCGCGGCAAGCGGCTGAACTCGCCGAACGATGCGGTGGTCAAGTCCGACGGTTCGATCTGGTTCACCGACCCGACCTACGGCATCGATACGGATTATGAGGGCGACAAGGCCGAGAGCGAGATCGGCGCCTGCCATGTCTACCGGGCCGATCCCGGCACCGGTGAGATCGAAGCGGTGATCACCGACATGATCAGGCCCAACGGGCTTGCCTTCTCGCTCGACGAGAGCAAGCTCTACGTCGTCGATACCGGCCGCACGCATGGCGCGCAGAATCCGGCGCATATGCGGGTGTTCGATGTCGACGAGGCCGGCAAGAAGGTCTCCGGCGGAAAGGTCTTCGCCGATTGCACGGCCGGCCTGTTCGATGGTTTCAGGCTCGACGACCAGGGCCGGATCTGGACCAGTGCCGCCGACGGCATCCATTGCTACGATCCGGACGGGACGCTGATCGGCAAGATCAAGGTGCCGGAAGTCGTCGCCAATTGCGTGTTCGGCGGCAACAAGCTGAACTGCCTCTACATCGCCGGCACGACCTCCCTCTACATGGTCCGGCTGATGGTCAACGGCGCAAAGACATTTTGAGAGGCCGCGGGGTTTTCGAAGAGGTCGCTGCGCGCGACTGGTTCGGCGGCGAGACCAATGTCGAGACGTTGAGACGGAAGGAAGTTTGCGAGAGGCTGCGGGACAGCGCCCCCCTCTGCCCTGCCGGGCATCTCCCCCACGTGGGGGGAGATCGGCAGCTTTATCGCCGACGCCCTTAGCGTTCGCTCCGCTCCGGGACAACGAAAGCACGGTGGCCGCCGCTTAACGCGACCGGATGAAATCGGTGAAGGCCGAAATGGCGTTGTGCATTGCCAGTTGGCTTGCCGGCTCCGACAGGATTCTGTCCACCTCCGGTGGCTTCTTGCCGAGCAGGGCGATTTCGAGCGCGGTGTCTTCAAAAAGCGCGAAAGACATGGTGCGCATGATCTCGGCCAGAGCCGCGCGGGCAAACAGCGAGCGCGGCGAGGCGTGCACCAGCATGGCCGGCTTGCCGACAGCTGCATCGCGCGACACCACGTCGAGCGCGTTCTTCAGCCCGCCCGGTACGCCATGGGCATACTCAGGGCAGGAGACGATCACGCCGTCAGCGGCGGTGACCGCGTCGATCAGCGCGGATGCTTGCGGTGGCGTCCGCTCGCCTTCGTCATCCGGATTGAAAATCGGCAGCCGGCCAAGCCCGTCATAGACGATGACGCGGCAGCCAGTCGGCGCATTTTGCGCCAAACCCGCGCTCAACGCCGAATTGGTTGAGGCGGCGCGCAGGCTGCCAGAGATTGCAAGGATGTTGAGCAAAGGAATGGAGATCAGCTTGGACGATTCGTTGCCGGGCACACTACCACATGGTGTGTTTGTATTCTTCGTCCAGCCAGCGGTCGGTCGCCTCGGCCGAATCGGCGAGCGCCAGCTGGTCGCGCAGGATCTGGCCGAGTGTCGGCAGCGTCGCGCGGTCGTACCAGGTTTCCGGCTTCCACAGATCGGAGCGCATGAAGGCCTTTGCGCAATGCATGTAGGCGGCCTTGACCGTCACCAGGACGACGCTTTGCGGTTCCTTGCCGTCGACGGCGAGCCGCTCGCGCAGGCCCGCATCGACGGTGATGCGGGCGTCGCCATTGACGCGCAGCGTCTCGTTCATGCCCGGGATGAGGAAGAGCAGCCCGACCGAAGGGTTGAGAAGAATGTTCTCCAGCGTGTCGAGCCGGTTGTTGCCGGGCCGGTCGGGGATGGCGATGGTCTTCTCGTCGAGCACGGCGGCAAAGCCCGGCCTGTCGCCCTTCGGCGTCACATCGGCATTGCCGGCGCCGTCCGAGGAGCCAATCAGCACGAAGGGGCTTTTGCCGATGAAGGAACGGCTGTGGCCATCCAGCGCCTTCAGTTCCTTCCGGATCGAACCGTCGGTCGGCCGAGGCGTCTTGTAGATCGTTCTCAGCTCTTCGCGCGTGGTGACGAATTCCATGCCGTCTCCTTGATCGTTACTTGCCGGGCTTCCCTTCTGTTCCGGTCTTGCCTTCAAGCGAATGGCGCATGATCAGCGGCATCTGGCTGAAGGTGAAAAGAAGGGTGATCGGCATGATGCCCCAGACCTTGAAGGTAACCCAGGCGTCGGTGGAAAAATTCCGCCAGACCACTTCGTTGACAAGGGCCAGGAACAGGAAAAACAGGCCCCAGCGGAAGGTGAGTTTCTTCCAGCCCTCGGCATCGAGGCTGAAGGCCGAATCGAAGACGTAGCCGAGCAGCGACTTGCCGAAGAACAGGCCGCCGAGCAGCACGCCGCCGAACAGCATGTTGACGATTGTCGGCTTCATCTTGATGAAGATGTCGTCCTGCAGGTAGAGCGTCAGCGCGCCGAAGACGAAGACGACGACGCCCGACACCATCGGCATGATCGGCAAGGTGCGGGTGAGCAGCCAGGACGCGGCCAGCGCGATCGCGGTCGCGGCCATGAACAGGCCGGTGGCGACGAAGATCGGTCCGCCGAATTCGGCCAGCACCGGAAACTTCTGCGACAGCCATGCGCCACGGGCGTTGGCGAAGAAGAACACCATCAACGGGCCGAGCTCCAGCACCAGCTTGAGCAGAGGATTGACGCTTTCCTTCTTCTGTTTCTGCGGGTCGGACGGGTCGCGTTCGAGGATGCGCGGGTTCATAGGCTTTCCTTCTTGCGCATGATCCTGGTCCAAAAGTCTGCAACTTTTTGGGATCAAGCTTGTTACGCCACTCCAGCGATCGCCCTGGCGAACTCGCTTGCGGAGAATGGTTCGAGGTCGTCGACCTGTTCGCCGACGCCGATGAAATAAACCGGCAATTTATGCTTTGCCGCAATCGCCACCAGAATACCGCCGCGTGCCGTGCCGTCCAGCTTGGTCATCACCAGGCCGTTGACGCCGGCGACGTTGCGGAAGATCTCGACCTGGTTGAGCGCGTTCTGGCCGGTGGTGGCGTCGACCGTCTGCAGCACGGTGTGCGGCGCCTCCGGATCGAGCTTGCCCAGCACCCGGACGATCTTTTCGAGTTCCGCCATCAGCTCGGTCTTGTTCTGCAGCCGCCCGGCGGTGTCGATGATCAGCACGTCCGAGCCGGCTTGCCTGGCCTGTTCGAAGGCATCATAGGCGAGGCCGGCGGCGTCGGCGCCGAGCTTCGAGGCGATGACCGGCGACCTGGTGCGCTCGCCCCAGATCTTCAATTGCTCGATCGCGGCGGCGCGGAACGTGTCGCCGGCGGCGAGCATCACCGACAGGCCGCCGTCGGTCAGCTTTGCCGCCAGCTTGCCGATGGTCGTGGTCTTGCCGGTGCCGTTGACGCCGACGACAAGGATGACATGCGGCTTGTGGCTGAGGTCGAGCTCCAGCGGCAAGGCGACATGGGTCAGCACCTTCTCCACCTCGGCCGCCATGATCGCGCGCACTTCCGCCTCGGAGACGTCCTTGCCGTAGCGGCTGGCAGCCAGCGAATCCGTGATGCGCAAAGCCGTCTCCATGCCGAGATCGGCGCGGATCAGCACGTCCTCCAGATCCTGCAGCGTGTCCTCGTCGAGCTTGCGCTTGGTGAAGACGCCGGCGATGTTGCCGGACAGTTCCCGGGAAGAGCGGGCGAGCCCCTCCTTCATGCGCTGGAACCACGAGCGTTTCGGTGCCGGTTCCGGCGCCTTCTGCGGCTCGGCTCTCTGCTCGACCTTCCTGGTGACGGTGACCTTGCCGGGAGCCGGCTTCGGCTCCGGCGGTGGTTGCGGAACGGCTTCAGGCTCGGGCGCGATCTCGGCAAGGATCGGCTGTGTCTGGACCGGCGCCGGCTGGCGAATCGGGGGCGGGATTTCGGCCGCCGGCGCCTCAGGCCCGGGCGCCGTCGAGGGGGCATCGGCGGGCGGTGCGATATCTTGCGCAGGTTCGCGCTGCCCCTCACCCTTACCCTCTCCCCGTGAAGGACGGGGAGAGGGGGGCGTCAGCGTCGGCGCTTCTTCTTTGCCGCTTTCAAAAGGAGGCTCGGCGGGACGATCAGCACCCTTCTCCCCGTCTCTATACGGGGAGAAGGTGCCGGCAGGCGGATGAGGGGCAGCGCCACGTTCGGATGACGGCCCCTCAGTCTGGACGATCTCAGGCTGCGTCGGTGCTGGCTCAGGAATCTCCTCTGGCGCCGGCACCTCGGCAGGCGTCTCCGGCTCCTCGACCGAAGCAGGTTCCGGCTGGATTTCAGGCTCGGGTGGAATCGTCGGAGCGGGCTCGGCCTCTTCAACAGCCGCCGGTTTCAGCGCCTCGAGCGCGTCCCATTTGATCGGCGGCAGCGGTGCGGTCTCGTCGATCCGCTCCTCGACCACTTCCTTCTTGCCGAACGAAAAAATCTTCTTGAGAAAACCAGCCATGTTCTTGCGTCTCAGGCGGCGCGGGCGGCAAGCGGCGCCGCGATCAGTCTGACACCGTCATCGCCGGCGATATCGGCCTCGACGATTTCGCCCGGCGCACCCTCGGAGATCGCGGCAAGCGTAAACCCTTCGGTGCGGCCGAGCCCGTCGCGCTCGATCAGGATCGACTGGCGTGTTCCGGCGAGCGAGGAAAGGTGGCTGCGATAGGCGGTGTCACCGGCGGCGCGCAGCCGTGCCGCACGCTGCTTGACCAGTTCACGGCGAAGCTGCGGCATGCGCGCGGCAGGGGTGCCTTCGCGCGGCGAAAACGGAAAAACGTGGAGATGCGTCAGGCCGCATTCCGCGACGATCTCCAGCGATTTTTCGAACATGGCGTCCGTCTCGGTCGGGAAGCCGGCGATGATGTCGGCGCCGAAGACGATGCCGGGACGCAATTTGCGCAAATCCTGGCAAAAACGGATCGACTGATCCCGGTTGTGCCGGCGCTTCATCCGCTTCAGGATCATGTCGTCACCGGACTGCAGCGACAGATGCAGATGCGGCATCAGCCGGGGCTCGGTGGCGATGGCGTCGAGCAGATCGTCGTCAGCCTCGATCGAATCGATCGAGGAAAGGCGCAGGCGTTTCACGTCAGGCACCTGCTTCAGGATTGTCTTGACCAATTTGCCGAGCTTCGGGCTGCCCGGCAGGTCGGCGCCGAAACTGGTCATGTCGACGCCGGTCAGCACGATCTCGGCATAGCCATTGCCGCTCAGCCGCTTGACCTGCTCGACCACGGCGCCCATCGGCACCGAGCGCGAATTGCCGCGGCCATACGGTATGATGCAGAAGGTGCAGCGGTGGTCACAGCCGTTCTGAACCTGGACGAACGCCCGCGCCCGGCCTTCGATGGCGTCGACCATGTGGCCGGCCGTCTCGCGCACCGAAAAGATATCGTTGACGCGAGCCTTCTCGGTGTCGTTGACGCCGAAATCCGGCAGCGCGCGATAGGAATGCGCCTTCAGCTTTTCCTCGTTGCCAAGGACGAGATCGACCTCGTCCATGGCGACGAAATTCTGCGGCTCGGTCTGCGCGGCGCAGCCGGTGACGATGATGCGGGCGGCCGGATTCTCGCGGCGGGCCTTGCGGATCGACTGTTTTGCCTGGCGCACCGCCTCGCCGGTGACGGCGCAGGTGTTGAAGATGATGGCGCCGCCTTCCAGCGCGCCAAGGCCGGCACTTTCCGCCTCTCGCCGCATCACCTCGGATTCATAGGTGTTCAGCCGGCAGCCGAAGGTGACGACGTCAATACCCTTGGAGAAAACGGGATCCCCGGAAAGAGCGGGACCCTTCTTGGCAAGCGCGGCCATCAGGCGGCGCTTTCGGTGACGCGGGCCCACACGCCGGTCGCCGGGTCGAAGCTGCCGGAAAATTCCCATTCGGCGGCGCCGGTGAGGATGACGTGGTCGTCGCCGCGCCACTCGACATGCAAGGAGCCACCTCCGGGCGTCACCAGGGAGACGCTGCGTCCGGTCCGCCTGGTGCGCGCGGCAGCGACGGCGGCGGCACAGGCCGCTGTACCGCAGGCCTTGGTCAGGCCGGCGCCGCGCTCCCAGGTGCGGATGACCATCGTCTCGGTCGAGGTCACCCGCGCGATGGTGATGTTGGCGCGTTCGGGGAAGATCGGGTGGTTTTCGAGCAGCGGACCGAAGCGGTCGAGCTCATAAGACCAGACGTCGCGGTCGACCCAGAAGATGGCGTGCGGATTGCCCATCGACACGACCGAGGGCGAGTGCAGCACCGGCGCGTCGATCGGGCCGACCTGCAGCTCGATCATGCGGGTATCGCGGAATTCCTCGGCGAGCGGAATATCCTGCCAGCCGAAATGCGGCTTGCCCATGTCGACCGAGATCAGCCCGTCGGCATGTTCTTCAGCGTTGAGGATGCCGGCGACGGTCTCGAAGGCGAATGTCTTCTGGCCGGTCTCGGCGGCAAGCGCCTGCACCACGCAGCGCATGCCGTTGCCGCAGGCCTGCGCGCCGGTTCCGTCGGAATTCAGGATGTCGATGAAAAAGGCAGTGCCCGACGTTCTGGCGTCGTGGATCGCCATGATCTGATCGAACTTCGTCGCGGCATCGGCATTGAGCGCAAGGGCGGCAGCCGGCGCCACCCGGTCGGCGCGACCACGCATGTCGGCAACGATGATTTCGTTGCCGATGCCGTTCATCTTGGCGAAGGGGGCAGTGCTTGCCATGGATCGAAAGGTCTCATGCCGGTTTGGCGCCTATATGGCGGATAGCGGCCGGAATTACCAGTGCGAGACGCCAGCGCGACGTGCGTCGACTTGGACGCACAAAGTACGCTCTGACATTTTTAAACCTGCGCATCGTGCTTCCTGAAAATCGATTACGATTTTCGGGCGGATGCGGTCTATGCCACCGCCAAGACGCCAAGCATGACCAGCAGGAAGATGATCAACACAATGCCGATGAGAATGCGGGCACCGGTGGCGGCGGCTCCGGCCAATGCCGGCATGCCGAGCAGGCTGGCCGCGGCCGCGATTATCAGAAGAATCACAATCCATTTGATCATGGGAAATCCCTCGCAGCCGACGGTTGTGGACCACCACCAACGCGTTTACGACGTCCCGGGTTCCCCCGGGGGCCTCTGGGGGGCCGGGTCGCCAGCCTAGAGCGCCGGCACGTCCCAGACTTCGCCGGGACGCAGGGCGCGAAAGCGTTCTTGCGGGACACCTTGATCGTTGAGGGCCTCGCCCAGCTTTCTTGCCGGCTCGTCGATCGGCTCGTTGGTGAGCCGGAACGTGCCCCAATGGCAGCCGGCGGCATAGGCGGCGTTGCACAACAGCATGCCTTGCACCGCCTCCTCGGGGTTCTGGTGGTGTGGCGCCATGAACCAGCGCGGCTCGTAGGCGCCGATCGGCAGGATGGCGAGGCGGAAGCCGCCGTGCCTTGCGGCCATCAGCCGGTAGTTGATGCCATCGTGGAAACCGGTGTCGCCGGCGAAATAGACCTTTCCGCCCGGCGTCTCGACCACAAAACCCGCCCACAGCGCCATGCGCCGGTCGCGGGTGCCGCGCGCCGACCAGTGGTGCACCGGCTCGACATGGACGGCGACGTCGTTGCCGATCTCGACCCGTTCGCCCCAGTCATGCACGGAAAGCCGCATGCCGGGAACGCCGGCATCGATGATGGCGTCGTTGCCGAGCGGCGCCAGCACCAGCGGGTCGTGCTTTGTCTTCAGCCGCTTCAGCGTGGCGAGGTCGAGATGATCGTAGTGGTTGTGGCTGACCAGCACGAGGTCGATCGGCGGCAGGCTGGAAAAGGCGATGCCCGGCGGATTGACCCGTTTCGGCCCGGCAAAGGCGAGCGGCGAGGCGCGCTGCGACCAGACCGGGTCGGTAATGATATTCAGGCCGGCTGTCTGGATGAGCAGCGAGGAATGGCCGACCATGGTCAGCCTCAGCCCGGAGCCGTCGATCCGCTTGGCCGGTGTCGCCTGATGAAACGGACTCGGATCCGCCGTCGGCCATTTCGAGCGTTCGCCGCCCAGCTGCCACTTCAAAAGATCGGAAAAGCGGGCAGGCGACTTGCCGTTGGGATTGAAGAACAAGGTGCCGTCGAAATGATCGCTGGGCGGCCCGCTATAATAGCGGTTGGCCACCCTTTTCCTCGCAGCCAAGATTTCGCCTCCGGCAAGGTTCGGTTTCATCAGAGATAGGACCGAAGCCGATTGGCGCAAGCATTTGGCGGCCGGACGCCAGGGGCAGGCCTGTCCAGGCAAACCGCTGCGCAGTCTCTCGGGTCAGACTCTCGGGCTAGACCCCTGGGGCAGGTTTTCGGGCGGCACGCACTTGTGGCAAAGTTGCAACAGGTGCCGCCGCAAATGCTATTTTAACCATACAGGGTTGAAATTTTGCCACCTTCTCCGTCTTGGTAAGGGGGATATTGTGCGGACGGCAGCCCAGCCGGATCCGACGGAGGTTTGAAATGAATTTTTCGAAAACCGGTCTGCTGGCCGTATCGCTGGCCGCGCTCTTTGCAAGCGGCTGTTCAACGTCAAGGTTCTCGCCTATGGACCAGCAGCCGGCGCCGCTGCAAGCCGCGCCCTCGGGCAAGGTGACCGCCAACCAGCTGCCGCCGCCGGCGTCGCCCGGCACCGCCGACCCGTCGAAATTTCCGACGGCGCCGCAAGGCACGCTAAACCCGCAGGTCGCCGCGCTGCCGGCGGACGGGACGGCTCCGGCCGGAGCCCCGGATCTTACCGCAAGCAGCGTCGCCGGCGTGTGGAAGGCCAGCGTGTCCGGCCAGAGCTGCCAGGTGGCGACGCCGCAGACCAAATTCGGCTCCGGCTATCGGGCTGGACCGCTGCATTGCCCGGCGCCGATCGACGGCATCAAATCCTGGAACGTCGCCGGCAAGCAGTTGACGCTGTACGACGCGAATGGCGGCACGCTGGCACGGCTCTATTCCTCTGGCGGAGAGAAATTCGACGGCCAGACTTCCAACGGCCTGCCGATCTCGCTTACAAGAGGCTGACCCGCCGATTATTTGTTTTACGCAATTCCGAACGGAAAACCGCTACACACTTTTCCTGGAATTGCTCTTTTTTGTTTTTACACGATTCCGGGCCGAAAACCGCTACACACTTTTCCTGGAATTGCTCTCTTTTGTTTTTACGCAATTCCGGACAGAAAACCGCTACACACTTTTCTTGGAATTGCTCCGGAACGACGTGACCGATGCATCTGCGTGACGGCCTTCAGACCCATGCGACCGTCCGGCAGCGTTACGACCATTGGGTCGACACGGGCATGATCGACCGCGATCCGGCGCAGGAGCGGATCGTCGCGGCACTCGACCGGCTGATCGACGAGATTTCGGCAAAACGGCTGGCGCACAAATCGAGCGCGCTGGGCTGGCTGTTCGCTCGCAAGCGCGAGACGCGCGAGGCCGTCAAGGGGCTCTATATCCACGGCGGCGTCGGCCGCGGCAAGACCATGCTGATGGACATGTTCTTCGAGCTGGTGCCGGTCCGGCGCAAGCGCCGTGTGCATTTCAACGACTTCATGGCCGATGTGCAGGACCGCATCCAGAAGCACCGGCAGGCGCGTAAAGAGGGCACCGTCAGGGAAGACGACCCGATCGCGCCGGTGGCCCGCGCGTTGGCCGAGGAAGCCTGGGTGCTGTGCTTCGACGAGTTTTCCGTCACCGACATCGCCGATGCGATGATCCTGTCGCGGCTGTTCTCGGCGCTGTTTGGCAACGGCGTCGTGCTGGTCGCCACGTCCAATGTCGCGCCGCAGGATCTCTACGGCGACGGCTTGAACCGCAAGCTTTTCCTGCCCTTCATCGGCATCCTGGAGCGGCATGCGCAGGTGATTGCCCTCGATGCCGACAAGGACTATCGGCTGGACAAGCTCAGCCGCCTGCCGGTCTATGTCACCCCTGCCGATGCCGCCGCCGATGCTGTTCTCGACGAGGCCTGGGAAGTGATGACGCATGGCAGGCCGACGCAGGCAGCGGCCCTGACGGTAAAGGGCCGGCAGGTCGTCGTGCCGCGCGCCGCCGGCGACGCAGCGCGGTTTTCCTTTGCCGATCTCTGCGAAAACCCGCTCGGTGCCCGCGATTTCCTGGCGATTGCCGGCCGCTTCTCGACCGTCTTCATCGATCATGTGCCGGTGCTTGGCGAAGGCATGCGCAACGAGGCAAAGCGCTTCATCCTGCTGATCGACACGCTCTACGACCATCGTGTGCGGCTGGTGGTGAGCGCCGCCGCGCCGCCAGCGGAGCTTTATACGGCCAAGCGCGGCAACGAGGTCTTCGAGTTCGAGCGCACCGCGTCGCGGCTGATAGAGATGCAGAGCCACGAATGGCTGGAAGACTGGATGGAGAGACAGAAGGCGACGCTGACCGAAGCGCAGCAGGCTCGAGCCTGAAGATAGTCTCCGGAAGGTCGCGATCCTTCGCGCCCCCCTTCTGTCCCGCCGGACATCTCCCCCACAAGTGGGGAGATTGGCCGTCATCCCTGCCTTCGCCAATCTCCTGCGTGGCAGGCGTGAGCGGAGCGTCGAAGTTGCCGATCTCCCCCCCATGTGGGGGAGATGTCCGGCAGGACAGAGGGGGCGCTGTCCCGCGGCAATGGCCAGCCTGACCGGTTCATCGAACACATCTTCGGCGACCCGCTTCACAAGGGCGTCATCGCCGGGAAACAGCCTTCTTATTTCCATCTTCATTGCGTAACTTTCCTAGTCAGCTTACAAATTTTGACGTTTACGTAAATCCCAACCCATCTAACCGATTGAAAAATCTCACTCCAAAATAATCGTTTGAATATTCTATGCGCCGGGGCTATTGGGTGCGGCGAAATCTTCGCGGCTTCCCCGCAGCATTCCGGCCTCCTTCCTCGACGCCGTCATCCAATTCGTCAAGGGATTGGGCGCCGTCACAGTCTAAAGGGAAAACATCCTGACATGGCACGCAACAAGATAGCGCTCATCGGCTCGGGCATGATCGGCGGCACGCTCGCCCACATGATCGGCCTCAAGGATCTCGGCGATGTTGTGCTGTTCGATATCGCCGAGGGCATCCCGCAAGGTAAAGGGCTGGATATCGCGCAGTCGTCGCCGGTTGATGGGTTCGATTCCAGGCTGACCGGCGTCAACGATTATGCCGGCATCGAGGGTGCCGACGTCTGCATCGTCACCGCCGGCGTGCCGCGCAAGCCGGGCATGAGCCGCGACGACCTTCTCGGCATCAATCTGAAGGTCATGGAACAGGTTGGCGCAGGTCTCAAGAAATACGCGCCGAAAGCCTTCGTCATCTGCATCACCAACCCGCTCGACGCCATGGTCTGGGCGCTGCAGAAGTTCTCCGGCCTGCCGAAGAGCCATGTCGTCGGCATGGCCGGCGTGCTCGACAGTGCGCGCTTTCGCTATTTCCTGGCCGAGGAATTCAAGGTGTCGGTCGAGGATGTCACCGCCTTCGTGCTCGGCGGCCATGGCGATTCCATGGTGCCGATGATCCGCTATTCGACGGTCGCCGGCATCCCGCTGCCCGACCTCATCAAGATGGGCTGGACCTCGAAGGAAAAGCTCGACCAGATCGTGCAGCGCACCCGCGACGGCGGCGCCGAGATCGTCGGCCTGCTCAAGACCGGCTCGGCCTTCTACGCACCGGCCGCCTCGGCGATCGCCATGGCCGAAGCCTATCTCAAGGACAAGAAGCGCGTGCTGCCCTGTGCTGCGCATCTCTCCGGCCAGTATGGTGTCAAGAACACCTATGTCGGCGTGCCGGTGGTGATCGGCGCCGGCGGTGTCGAGCGCGTCATCGAGATCGAGCTCGGCAAGGCCGAGCAGAAGATGTTCGACAATTCGGTGGCGGCGGTGCAGGGCCTGTGCGAGGCTTGCGTCAAGATCGCGCCGCAACTTGCCGCCAAGTGACCCGCTGCCAAGCGACCCGCCAGTAAAGTGATCTGGAGATATCTAGCATGAACATCCATGAATATCAGGGCAAGGCGCTGCTGAAGGGCTTTGGCGCACCGGTGGCCGAAGGCGTGCCGGTGTTTAGGGCAAGCGAGGCGGAAGCCGCCGCCAAGGCACTGCCCGGCCCGCTCTATGTGGTGAAAAGCCAGATCCATGCCGGCGGCCGCGGCAAGGGCAAGTTCAGGGAGCTTGGCCCCGACGCCAAGGGCGGCGTCAGGCTGGCGAAATCGGTGGCCGAAGTGGTCGCCAACGCCAAGGAAATGCTTGGCCACACGCTGGTCACCAAGCAGACCGGCCCGGCGGGCAAGCAGGTCAACCGCCTCTACATTGAGGACGGCGCCGACATCGAGCGCGAGCTCTATCTGTCGCTGCTGGTCGACCGCTCCGTCGGCCGCATCGCCTTCGTCGTTTCGACCGAGGGTGGCATGGATATCGAGGCGGTCGCCCACGACACGCCGGAAAAGATCATCACCGTCGCCATCGACCCGGAAAAAGGCATAACGGCGGATGATTTGAAAGAACTCAACGGCGCGCTGAGGCTCGACGGCGACGCCGCCAAGGACGGCGAGACGTTGTTCCCGATCCTCTACAAAGCCTTCGTCGAGAAGGACATGAGCCTGCTCGAAGTCAACCCGCTGATCGTCATGAAGAATGGCCGGTTGCGCGTGCTCGACGCAAAAGTGTCGTTCGACAACAACGCGCTGTTCCGCCATCCCGACGTGATGGAGCTGCGCGACATCACCGAAGAGGACGAGAAGGAGATCGAGGCGTCGAAATACGACCTCGCCTATGTCGCGCTCGACGGCAATATCGGCTGCATGGTCAACGGCGCCGGCCTCGCCATGGCGACGATGGATATCATCAAGCTCTACGGCGCCGAGCCCGCCAACTTCCTCGATGTCGGCGGCGGCGCGTCGAAGGAGAAGGTGACGGCGGCGTTCAAGATCATCACCAAGGACCCGGCGGTCAAAGGCATCCTGATCAACATCTTTGGCGGCATCATGAAGTGCGACATCATCGCCGAGGGCGTTATCGCGGCGGTCAAGGAAGTCGGCCTGCAAGTGCCGCTGGTGGTGCGGCTGGAAGGCACCAATGCCGAGCTCGGCAAGAAGATCATCAACGACAGTGGGCTCAACGTCGTCTCGGCCGACGACCTCGACGACGCGGCCAAGAAAATCGTGGCGGCGGTGAAGGGCTGATCTGGTGCCTCCGCACAAGATAAACCTGGTCGAGGCGGCGGATCAGAAGATCAAAAAGGTCTTCGATCCGCATATCGCCGGCGACGTCAACGACGCCCAGGTCAAGATCGCCAAGTTCGGCGATATCTTCGATTGGCACGCGCATGACAACGAGGACGAAGCGTTCCTGGTGCTGCGCGGCCGCATCGCCATCGATTTCCGCGACGGCACGGTCGAGCTTGGCAGCGGCGAGTTCATCGTCGTGCCGCGCGCCATTGAGCACCGGCCGCGCTCGCTGAGCGAACAGCCGGTGGTGCTGATGTTCGAGCCGGCGACGACGCTCAACACTGGCAACGCCAAGAGCGACCTCACAGTCGCCGATCTCAAGCGGCTTTAGGGAGCTTGTGCGGGGAAGAGAAATGAAGAACATCACTCTGGCGGTCGAAGACGAGGTTCTGGAGCAGGTCAAGCTGACGGCCGCTGAACAGGGAACGACCGTCTACGCCTTGGTGCGGGAGTTTTTCGCGACAGTGGCCGCGAAGCGCCATGCCAACGACGGGGCTCGGCAAGCCCTGCTTAGGCTTGCCTACGAGGCTTCAGGCGACATGGGCAGCAAGACTTGGAACCGGGCAGCTCTCCATGACCGCTGAGTGCCGCCTCGACACGAACATTCTCGTCTGTGCCGCCATCGGACACGATTCCAAGCGCGCGGATTATGGCGCAATCATCGCCGCCGCCGAGCGCCTTGGCGTCAAGACACTTTACACCGAAGACCTCAACCACGGGCAGGCCTACGGCTCCGTGGTCGCCGTCAACCCCTTCCGCACTCACTGATCAGGTCGCTAAAAAATGTCCATTCTCGTCGACAAGAACACCAAGGTGCTCGTGCAGGGCCTGACCGGCAAGACCGGCACGTTCCATACCGAGCAGGCGCTGGCCTATCACGGGACAAAAATGGTCGGCGGCATCCACCCGAAGAAGGGTGGCGAGACGTGGACCGGCGCCGCGGGCGAGAGCTTGCCGATCTTTTCCACCGTCGCTGAAGGCAAGGCGAAGACCGGCGCCAATGCATCTGTCGTCTATGTGCCGCCGGCAGGCGCCGCCGAGGCGATCCTGGAGGCGATCGAAGCAGAAATCCCGCTGATCATCTGCATCACCGAGGGCATCCCGGTGATCGACATGATCAAGGTCAAGGCGCGGCTCGACCACTCGACATCGCGGCTGATCGGTCCCAACTGCCCCGGCGTCCTGACCCCCAACGAATGCAAGATCGGCATCATGCCCGGCAACATCTTCCGCAAGGGCTCGGTCGGCGTTGTTTCCCGCTCGGGAACGCTTACCTATGAGGCAGTGTTCCAGACCACCAATGTCGGTCTCGGCCAGACCACCGCCGTCGGCATCGGTGGCGACCCCGTCAAAGGCACGGAGTTCATCGACGTGCTGGAGATGTTCCTCGCCGACGACGAGACACAGTCGATCATCATGATCGGCGAGATCGGCGGCTCGGCCGAGGAAGACGCCGCGCAGTTCCTCAAGGACGAAGCCAAGCGTGGCCGCAAGAAGCCGATGGCCGGTTTCATCGCCGGGCGCACGGCCCCGGCCGGCCGCACCATGGGTCACGCAGGCGCGGTGATTTCCGGAGGCAAGGGCGGCGCCGAGGACAAGATCGCGGCGATGGAATCGGCCGGAATAAAGGTTTCGCCGTCGCCGGCTCGGCTCGGCACGACGCTGGTCGAAGCGATAAAAGGTTAAGGGAGTAGGGGAGTAAGGGAGTAGGGCAATAGGGAAAAGGACCAGCGGCAAAAATGCCCTATTCCCTTACTCCCCTATTCCCCTATTCCCCTTCCCAAAAACAGGAGACGGAGCGCAGCCTCCGCTGAAAAAAATGGCAAGACAAGATCAGGCCAACGACCAATTTTCGCTTACCTCTTTCCTCTATGGCGGCAATGCCGATTATATCGACGCGCTCTACGCCGCCTATGAGGACGATCCCGCTTCGGTCGACCCCGAATGGCAGGATTTCTTTGCGGCGCTGAAGGACGATGCCGGCGATGTCCGCAAGAATGCCAAGGGCGCCTCATGGGCCAAGCCCTCGTGGCCGCTGCAGGCCAATGGCGAACTGGTCTCGGCGCTCGACGGCGATTGGGGCATCGTCGAGAAGCATATCGAGAAGAGGGTCCAGAACAAGGCGGTGATGAACGGCGTCACCCTGTCCGACGCCGACGTCCATCAGGCGACGCGCGATTCCGTGCGCGCTATCATGATGATCCGCGCCTACCGAATGCGCGGCCATTTGCACGCCAATCTCGACCCGCTCGGCATCGCCAAGCTCGAGGATTACAACGAGCTGTCGCCGGAAAACTACGGCTTCACATCAGCCGACTACGACCGCCCGATCTTCCTCGACAACGTGCTCGGGCTCGAATTCGGCACCATCCGGCAGATGCTCGACATCCTGACCCGCACCTATTGCTCGACGCTCGGCGTCGAGTTCATGCATATTTCCGATCCTGAGGAGAAGGCCTGGATCCAGGCGCGCATCGAGGGCACCGACAAGGAGATCTCCTTCACCGCCGCCGGCAAGAAAGCGATCCTGCAGAAGCTGGTCGAGGCGGAAGGCTTCGAGCAGTTCATCGACGTCAAGTACAAGGGCACCAAGCGCTTCGGCCTCGACGGCGCCGAGGCGCTGATCCCGGCGCTGGAGCAGATCGTCAAGCGCGGCGGCCAGCTCGGCATGAAGGAGATCGTGCTCGGCATGGCGCATCGCGGCCGGCTGAACGTGCTCTCCCAGGTGATGGCCAAGCCGCACCGCGCCATCTTCCACGAGTTCAAGGGCGGCTCGGCCGCGCCCGACGAGGTCGAGGGCTCGGGCGACGTGAAGTACCATCTCGGTGCTTCGTCGGACCGCGAGTTCGACGGCAACAAGGTCCACCTGTCGCTGACCGCCAATCCATCGCACCTGGAAATCGTCGATCCGGTGGTGATGGGCAAGGCGCGGGCCAAGCAGGACTCTCTGTTCGGCCGCAGCCGCGAAGAGATCGTGCCGCTGGAAGAGCGCGCCAAGGTGCTGCCGCTGCTCCTGCATGGCGACGCCGCCTTTGCCGGCCAGGGCGTGATTGCCGAAATCCTCGGCTTGTCCGGCTTGCGCGGCCACCGCGTCGCCGGCACGCTGCACTTCATCATCAACAACCAGATCGGCTTCACCACCAACCCGCGCTTTTCGCGCTCGTCGCCCTATCCGTCGGATGTCGCCAAGATGATCGAGGCGCCGATCTTCCACGTCAATGGCGACGATCCGGAAGCCGTGGTCCATGCCACCAAGGTGGCCATCGAATTCCGCATGAGGTTCCACAAGCCTGTCGTGGTCGACATGTTCTGCTACCGCCGCTTCGGCCACAATGAGGGCGACGAACCGGCCTTCACCCAGCCGATCATGTATCGCAACATCCGCAACCATAAGACGACGGTGCAGATCTATGCCGACCGGCTGATCGCCGAAGGCCATATCGGCCAGGCCGAATTCGACAAGCTGAAGGCCGACTGGCGGGCACATCTCGAGCAGGAATTCGAGGTCGGCCAGCACTATAAGCCCAACAAGGCCGACTGGCTGGATGGCGCCTGGTCGGGCCTGCGCACAGCCGACAACCAGGACGAACAGCGGCGCGGCAAAACCGCCGTGCCGGTCAAGACGCTGAAGGAAATCGGCAAGAAGCTGACCGAGGTGCCGAAGGAATTCGAGGCGCACAGGACGATCATGCGGTTTCTCGAGAACCGCCGCCAGGCGATCGAGTCGGGCGAAGGCATCGACTGGTCGACGGCCGAGGCGCTGGCCTTCGGCGCCATCCTGCTCGACGGCAATCCGGTCCGGCTGTCTGGACAGGATTCGGAGCGCGGCACGTTCTCGCAACGCCACTCCGTGCTCTACGACCAGCGCGACGAGACACGCTACATCCCGCTCAACAATCTGTCGGCGGCGCAGGCCGGTTTCGAGGTCATCAACTCGATGCTGTCGGAAGAGGCCGTGCTCGGCTTCGAATATGGCTACAGCTTGGCCGAGCCGAAGGCGCTGACGCTTTGGGAAGCACAGTTCGGCGATTTCGCCAATGGCGCCCAGGTGGTGTTCGACCAGTTCATCTCGTCGGGCGAGCGCAAGTGGCTCAGAATGTCGGGCCTCGTCTGCCTGCTGCCGCATGGCTATGAAGGCCAGGGGCCGGAACATTCGTCGGCCAGGCTCGAGCGCTTCCTGCAGCTTTGCGCCGAAGACAACATGCAAGTGGCCTACTGCACGACGCCGGCCAACTACTTCCACATCCTGCGCCGGCAGTTGAAGCGGGATTTCCGCAAGCCGCTGATCCTGATGACGCCGAAGTCGCTGCTGCGCCACAAGCGGGCGGTGTCGACACTGCCGGAGATGTCGGGCGAAAGCGCGTTCCACCGGCTGTTGTGGGACGATGCCCAGCAACTCCCCGGCCAGGCGATCAAGCTCACCAAGGATTCGAAGATTCGTCGCGTCGTGCTCTGCTCGGGCAAGGTCTATTACGACCTCTACGAGGAGCGCGAGAAGCGCGGCATCAACGACATCTACCTGCTGCGCGTCGAACAGCTCTATCCGTTCCCGGCCAAGGCGCTGATCACCGAACTGTCACGCTTCCGCAACGCCGAGATGGTCTGGTGCCAGGAGGAGCCCAAGAATATGGGCGCCTGGTCGTTCATCGATCCGTATCTGGAATGGGTGCTGGCGCATATCGACGCCAAGCACCAGCGGGTGCGCTATACCGGCCGGCCGGCCGCCGCGTCGCCGGCGACCGGGTTGATGTCGAAGCATCTCGCCCAGCTTGCCGCCTTGCTCGAAGACGCGCTCGGTGAATAGAACAGAGTTCGGCGAATAGAACAGAACCGACAGAAGAACGGACAGGCACAATGGCTACCGAAATCCGCGTCCCCACTCTTGGCGAATCCGTCACCGAGGCGACCATCGGCAAATGGTTCAAGAAGGTGGGCGACGCGATCGCCACCGACGAGCCGCTGGTCGAGCTCGAAACCGACAAGGTCACGGTCGAAGTGCCGGCCGCGGCCGCAGGAACGCTCAGCGAGATCGCCGTCAAGGAAGGCGAGACGGTCGAAGTCGGTGCTTTGCTCGGCATGATTTCGGCGGGCAACGGGGCAAAGGCGGCAGCACCCGAAGCCGCGAAGCCGTCAACATCCGAAGCGAAGCAGGACGCGGTATCGCAGGCCTCGGCGCCGACCGCCGCAGCCACCGTCAAGCAAGCCGCGGCCGAGACCGCAAAGATCGCCGGCGATGCCGGGCCGATCGAGGCGCGCGCGATGCCGCCGGCGCCAGCGGCGGCGAAGCTGCTGGCCGAGAGCAATCTCGCGGTCGACCAGATCTCGGGTTCCGGCAAGCGCGGCCAGGTGCTCAAGGGCGACGTGCTCGACGCGATCGCCAGGGGCGCTCCGTCGCAGCCGTCCGAGACGCCGAAGGCCCCTGCGCCGGTCGCCGCCCGTGCGCCGTCCTCGGCCGACGACGCGTCGCGTGAAGAGCGGGTGCGCATGACCAAGCTGCGGCAGACCATCGCCCGCCGCCTCAAGGAAGCGCAGTCGACCGCCGCCATGCTGACCACCTTCAACGAGGTGGACATGAGCGCGGTGATGGCGCTCAGGAGCAAATACAAGGATGTGTTCGAGAAGAAGCACGGCGTGAAGCTGGGCTTCATGGGCTTCTTCACCAAGGCCGTCACCCATGCGCTGAAGGAAATCCCTTCCGTCAATGCCGAGATCGACGGCACCGACATCATCTTCAAGAACTACGCCCATATCGGCGTCGCAGTCGGCACCGAAAAAGGCCTCGTCGTGCCTGTCGTGCGCGATGCCGACCAGATGGGAATAGCCGAGATCGAGAAAGATATCGGCAGGCTGGGCATCGCCGCGCGTGATGGCAAGCTGTCGGTCGCCGACATGCAGGGCGGCACGTTTACGATTTCCAACGGCGGCGTTTACGGGTCGCTGATGTCGACGCCGATCCTCAACGCGCCGCAGTCGGGCATTCTGGGCATGCACAAGATCCAGGAGCGGCCGGTGGTGGTCGGCGGCCAGATCGTGATCCGGCCGATGATGTATCTGGCGCTCTCCTACGATCACCGCATCGTCGACGGCAAGGAAGCGGTGACCTTCCTGGTGCGGGTCAAGGAAAGCCTGGAGGATCCGGAACGGCTGGTGCTCGATCTCTAGGCCCGGTCGAGGTGAGCCGGAGAATGGATCTGCGCCACCGAATGAGTTCCTCTCGTTTGCACTCCGGAATGTTTTTCGCAGCTGTGCTCGCGGCCGGCATTGCGCAGACGGGATCGGCAGCCTTTGCCGCATGCCCGCTCGAACTCGCCGTCTATGGCGATGCCGAAAGTGCGGCCGAGATCGATTTCAGGCCGACCGGGGGATCGGCTGTCGTCACCAACACCTTCAAGATGGTGCTCGATAACGATGTCGTTCTCGACGGGATCGTCATGTGGACGCAAGGCGTGGCGCGGCCGCATGGTTCGCTGATGTACAAATGCCCGACAGGCGACGTCACCGGCGACGAGCTCGCCGCCTGCACGCTGTGGGAGGGGGTCGTCTACAGTGCGGATGACAAGGGCAACATCGCTCTGTTGCCGGCCGAAGGGGTAGATGCTCCGAAGACCCTGATCTTTCCCGACCTCGGACCGTCGCTGCAGAGGTCGACCGCCTATGGCGCCAACGGGTTTTCAAAGGTGCCGTGGGATGTTTTTTCGTTGAAGGGCTGTCAGGAATGAGCGCGGCCAAAAAAGTGCTGCTGGTGACCGGCGGCGGCCGCGGCATCGGCGCTGCCACATCCAGGCTTGCCGTCACGGCTGGATACCGTGTTGCGATCAACTACGCATCGAATGAGTCTGCTGCCGCGGCGCTTGTCGAGGCAATCGAACAGGCCGGCGGCGAAGCGCTGGCCATCAAGGGCGACGTTGGCAGCGAGGCCGATATCCAGGCGATGTTCGAGAGGATCGATCATGTCTTCGGGCCGCTCGATGCGCTCGTCAACAACGCTGGCGTGGTCGACCAGAGGGCGCGTGTCGACGAAATGAGCGGAGCACGGCTGGAGCGCATGATGCGCATCAACGTCATTGGCCCCATGCTCTGTGCCCGTGAAGCGGTGAAGCGCATGTCGACCAGCCATGGCGGCAACGGCGGCGCCATCGTCAATGTCTCCTCGATTGCAGCGAGAATTGGCGGGCCGGGCGAATATGTCGACTACGCTGCCTCGAAGGGCGCGATCGATTCTTTCACGATCGGCCTGGCGCGCGAGGTAGCCGGCGAAGGCATTCGCGTCAACGCGGTCAGTCCAGGGATTGTCGATACCGAAATTCATGCCTCCGGCGGACAGCCGGATCGCGTCGAGAGGATGCGTCACGGCGTGCCGATGCAAAGGGCGGGGACCACCGAAGAGGTCGCCGCGGCAATTCTCTGGCTCCTGTCGGACGGGGCGTCCTATACGACAGGCGCGAATTTGGAAGTGGGCGGCGGCCGCTAATCCCAGCCAAGGCTGAGTGCAGACCAGAAGGACAAATCATGGCTTATGACGTCGTTATCATCGGATCGGGACCAGGCGGCTATGTCTGCGCCATCAAGGCGGCGCAGCTCGGCCTGAAAACGGCGGTGGTCGAGAAGAACCCGACCTTCGGCGGCACCTGCCTCAATATCGGCTGCATCCCGTCCAAGGCGCTGCTGCATGCCTCCGAGATTTTTTCTGAGGCCGGCCACTCCTTTGATACACTCGGCGTCGAAATCAGCAAGCCGAAGCTCAATCTGGAAAAGATGATGGCGCACAAGGACGCGACAGTGGCGTCCAACGTCAACGGCGTCGCCTTCCTGTTCAAGAAGAACAAGATCGACAGCTTTCGCGGCACCGGCAAGGTCCTGTCTGCCGAAAAAGTGTCGGTGACCGGCGAGGACGGCAAGGTCGAGGAGATCGAGACCAGGAACATCGTCATCGCCACCGGCTCCGACGTCGCCGGCATTCCGGGGGTCAAGGTCGACATCGACGAGAAGGTAATCATATCGTCGACCGGCGCGTTGTCGCTGGACAAGGTGCCGGGCCACCTGGTGGTGGTCGGCGGCGGCGTCATCGGGCTGGAGCTCGGCTCGGTATGGGCGCGGCTCGGCGCCAAGGTGACCGTCGTCGAGTTCCTCGACACCATTCTCGGCGGCATGGACGGCGAGGTCGCCAAACAGTTCCAGCGCATGCTGTCCAAGCAAGGCATCGAATTCAGGCTCGGCGCCAAGGTGACCGGTGTCGCCAAGGCCAAGAAGGGCGCCACCGTCACCTTCGAGCCGGTCAAGGGCGGCGCGGCCGAGACGATCGAGGCGGATGGGGTGCTGATCGCGACCGGACGCCGGGCCTATTCGGACAGTCTCGGGCTGAAGGATGCCGGGGTCGAGGTCGACGAGCGCGGCCGAGTCAAGACCGACGGCCATCTCACGACCAATGTCCCCGGCATCTACGCCATCGGCGACGTCATCGCCGGGCCGATGCTCGCCCACAAGGCCGAGGACGAGGGCGTGGCGGTGGCCGAGATCATAGCCGGCCAGGCCGGCCATGTGAATTACGGGGTGATCCCGAACGTCGTCTACACCAGTCCGGAAATCGCCTCGGTGGGCAAAACAGAGGAAGAGCTGAAGTCGGCCGGCATCGACTACAAGGCCGGCAAGTTTCCGTTCAGCGCCAATGGCCGGGCGCGCGCCATGCTGCATACCGACGGCTTCGTGAAGATCCTGGCGGACAAGCAGAGCGACCGCGTGCTCGGCGTCCACATCGTCGGCTTCGGCGCCGGCGAGATGATCCACGAGGCGGCGGTGCTGATGGAGTTCGGCGGCTCGTCGGAAGATCTTGCCCGCACCTGCCACGCCCATCCGACGATGTCGGAAGCGGTGAAGGAAGCGGCACTGGCGACCTTCTTTAAGCCGATCCACATGTAGGCCTTCCCAAGGAACCCCGGCAGCCATCTGACGGCTCAAACAAAAACGGCCCGCTTTTCAGCGGGCCGTTCGTATTTGAAGTCAGCAGCCGATCACTGCGGGGCTGGTGCGGGCGCCGGAGCAGGTGCTGGCTCTGCGGGTGCCGGAGCCGGAGCAGGCGCTGGTTCTGCTGGCGCCGGAGCGGGCGCTGGTTCTGCCGGCGCCGGGGCAGGTGCAGGCTCTGCAGGGGCCGGGGCAGGCGTCGGTTCAGCGGGCGCTGGCGCCGGGGCCGGCGTGGTTGCAGCTGGCGGTTCACCAGGCTCTGGCGCCTCACCGCTTGTTCCAAAAATATAATAAGCGACAATGGCCAGGATAACGACGACCAGGGCAATCAGCCAGCCGGTGCTGCCGCCACCCGACTTGGGAGGGGGGGTCGGAGTGGTGTACGGGTCGTTTGGATTCGCCATAAAAGTGTCCTCCGTGGATGAAAAGTATCAATCAACACACATCAACGCGCAATCGTTGAACAGGTTTCACGCTAGGAATCGAAAACGCCGAAAACAGGGCATTCTTCGCCGGGAATCGTTTGTCTGCAAGCACTTTACTCGCAAAACCCACCGTGATCGAGCCAAATTAAACCTTTCGACCGTCCTGTACTGAGACAAACCTCGGGCGAGTCGGGCAAAGCGTAGCCTCGAATCACGCCTTGCCGGGTCTGCAACTCGACCGTGCAACTAGTCGGCGGCGGTGACAGTGTAGCCGGCCTTGCGGAAATTCTCGACCAGGCCTTCGGCGCCCGGAAGGTGCAGGGCGCCGACCGCCATGAACACGTTGCCCTTGGCGAGGATCGGCCTGGCATGGTCGATCATCACCTGGTTGCGGCTGGTGATCATGATTTCCTCGAAGGCGGCATAGCTTGCCGAATCGTCTTCGTCGCCGGGAAGGACGGCACGAAACAGCGGCCAGAGCATGCCGGTGTCGCCGCGCTGGTAAAGCACGATCATGGTTTCATTGACGTCGTTCACCCGGTCGCCGAGTTTCAGGGTGTCGACGAGTCCCTTCATGTGAAACGCAAGCGGCAGCGAGGCCATGGCGCGAAGCTGGTCGGCGACGGTCTCCAAACCGTCGACGGCCTTGCCCGAGGCTTTGGCGTCCTCTGCAAGCTTGATGTCGAGCACCGGCGTGCCGCCGGCCTGGCGGGCCAGTTCACAGGCCGGGAGCGCGACCATGGTCGACAGCATCCACGGTTTCATCTTGGCAACGCTCGCCGGTGGAATGCCGCGCGCGTCGAGCGCCTTGTTCACCGCCGCCGCATCGTCCGGCGACAGCAGCGAGGACAGCGTGGTGCTGTCGGTGAACATCATTAGCTCCGGCTCTTTCAGGAACGCCGCCATCATCTTCTGCTTGTCGAGCACCTCCGTGGTCTCGATGACGACAGTGTCGGCGGCGTCAAAGGCCTTTTGCGCGGCGGGCGGCAGCGCGGTCACGCGCGGGTCGGTCATGTGCATGGTGCCGAACAGGAAGGACGGTCTTTCGCCCGCCTTTTCCAGTTTCCACAACAGGCCCTTACCGTTCGGTGTCGCGGCCGCTTCCGTCTCGATCTTGCGGTAGGCGGCCGGGTCGTCCTTCTGCAAGGCCGACAGCATGTCGGCGCCGGCGCAGACCTGGGTTTCAGCCGCTGGGGTTTCAGCGCGCGCCCTGCCGGCGGCGAGCAGCGCGATGACGAGGAAAGAGAGGAAAAACAGGACGTTCAGCGCGACGAGCAGCTTCAGCGAAGCAAAGGCAGTGCGGTCGGCGATAGCAATGACGCGTTTCATGGCTCGCTTTTAGAGACAAAGAACGGCGAAACGGTTAACCGGCGCGGCAAAATTGTCTCGGACATCGTTCCACGGCGCATACCCTGGCTGCAACTTGCGAAATCATGCGTCGGCTACGCCCGCGGGTGGGCCGCTTCATAGATTTCGAGCAGCCTCGCAGTGTCGACGCCGGTATAGATCTGCGTCGTCGACAGGCTGGCGTGGCCCAAAAGTTCCTGGATGGTGCGCAGGTCGCCGCCGCGCCCAAGCAGATGTGTGGCGAAGGAATGGCGCAACGCATGCGGCGTGGCGGTGTCCGGCAGATTGAGCGCCGAGCGCAGCTTGGCCATGTCGCGCTGGACGATGGCCGGGTTGAGCGGGCCGCCGCGGGCGCCGCGAAACAGCAGACCCTTCGGATCGAGATGATAGGGGCAGAGCCGGCGGTATTGGGCGATCGCCCGCAGCGCGATCGGCAGCACCGGCACCAGTCGCGTCTTGCCGCCCTTGCCGGTGACGCGCAGCACCGTTTCATCAGGCGACGACAGATCGGCGCCGGACAGGCCGAGCGCCTCGGAAATGCGCAGGCCCGAGCCGTAGAGCAGCGTCAGCACGGCGGCGTTGCGGGCGGCGATCCACGGTTGCTCCGCCAGCTGGCCTTCCACCGAAACGACGTGTTTCGCATCGCTTGCCGTCAGCGGCTTGGGCAGCGACTTCGGCTGCCGCGGCGCGCGCAGTGCCGCAGCACCCGCCGCATTGACGAGGCCGCGCCGCTCCAGAAAGCGCAGCAGCGAGCGGATGCCGGCGAGCCCCCGCCCGAGCGTGCGGGCGCCGGCGCCTCCGGCACGGCGGGCAGCCAGAAAGCCGCGCAGATCGGCCGGGCGCAGATCGGCTATATCCGAAATGCCGGGCGAGCCGCCGCAATGGCCGGTCAGGAAGTGCAGGAACTGGCGCGTGTCGCGCTCATAGGCTTCCACGGTTTCCGGCGACAGCCGGCGCTCGCGCGCCAGCATCTTGAGCCAGCTTTCGCGGGCCGCCTGAAGGTCTGGCTTGGCCGGGATGAGGAATTCCTGCATTGCGCTCTTCCGATATGCCGCTCTTCCATTTCCGGGCGATCTTCCGGCAGCCGGGTTAGGAAGCGGTGAAGAGCCGCGTCATTGAAATGACAAGAGCGTGGAGCTAGAGCAAGGCAAAGGATTTTTCCACCGATGACCAAACCGCAAAACCCTGTCCAGATGGCCGTGATCGGCGCCGCCCATGGCATCAAGGGCGAATTGCGCGTGAAAACCTTCACCGGCGATCCGCTGGCGCTGGCCGACTACGGGCCGCTCTATGCCAGGGACGGCCGCGCCTTCCAGATCGTCGACATCAGGCCGGCCAATAACGTCGTGGTGGTGCGCTTCAAAGGTATCAGCGACCGAAACGCTGCCGAGGCGCTCGCCGGCACGGAATTATTCGTCGACCGCTCGATGCTGCCGGACGACGGCGAAGAGGACGAGTTCTATCATGCCGATCTCGTCGGGCTGGCGGTCCGGGACGATACCGGTGCTGACATCGGCAAGGTCGTCGCCGTGCATAATTTCGGCGGTGGCGATATCCTCGACGTGATATTGGCGGGGCGCAAAGGCGTGCTGATCCCGTTCACGCAGGCTGCCGTTCCTGACGTGTCGATCAAGGACGGTTTCGTCCGCATCGATCCGGCGGCGGCGGGCTTGATCGATGACGAAGACAGCGATGCTCCTGGCAGCGATGGTTTCGACCCGAAGGGCAGGCCGCGCGGGCCGAAGGACGCCGGGGGCAACCGGTGAGTTTTTCCGCCTCGGTGCTGACGCTCTATCCCGAAATGTTTCCCGGTGCACTCGGCGTGTCGCTGGCCGGCCGGGCGCTGGAGGCCGGCACATGGTCGCTGGAAGCAATCCAGATCCGCGATTTCGCCACCGATCGCCATCGCACCGTCGACGACACGCCGGCCGGCGGCGGCGCCGGCATGGTGATGCGCGCCGACGTTCTGGCCAAGGCGATCGACCATAGCTCGCCACCGGGCGATCCACGGCCACGGCTGCTGATGAGCCCGCGTGGAAAACCGCTGACGCAGGTGCGTGTGCGCGAACTGGCCGCGGGGCCGGGCGCGGTGATCGTCTGCGGACGCTTCGAAGGCGTCGACCAGCGGGTGATTGATGCGCGGGGGCTGGAGGAGGTCTCGGTCGGCGACTTCATCCTCTCCGGCGGCGAGCCGGCAGCGCTGGTGCTGCTCGACGCCGTGGTGCGGCTGTTGCCCGGCGTGATGGGTAATACGGTGTCGGGCGATGAAGAGAGCTTTGAAAACGGCCTGCTCGAACATCCGCACTACACGCGTCCGCAGGAATTCGAGGGCCGGCAAATCCCCGAGGTTCTCACCTCGGGCAATCATCAGAAGATCGCCGCGTGGCGACGCGCCGAATCGGAAAGATTGACGAAAGAGCGGCGGCCGGACCTGTTAGCCGCTCAGCCCTTGGTGAAGTAATAGAAGGCAAGAAACACGCCGACCCCGACGACGAAGCCACGCACGGCAATTTGCGGCACGCGCTTGGCGATCCAGACGCCGGCATAGCCGCCCAGCGCGCCGCCCGGTATCATGACGATCGCCTGCCGCCAGGCGATGACGTCGCCGGAGACGAAGACCAGGATGGCTACTGCCGCGATGACCACGGCCAGCAGGTTCTTCAGCGCGTTGAGGCGGTGATAGTCGCCGGCCTGGGTGAGGCCGAGCGTCGCCAGCATCATGACGCCCATGCCGGCGCCGAAGAAGCCGCCATAGACGGCGGTGGCGAACTGCGCCAGGGAACCGACCAGCGAACCCACCGCGGCCTGACGGCCCGGCTTGGGCGCCGGCTTCAGCCACGGCCCGGCGGCGAACAGCGCGGTTGCCGCGAGCAGCAGCCAGGGCACCAGGACGCGGAACGACGGATTGTCGAGCGCCAGAAGGATGAGCGCACCGGCCAGCGCGCCAAAAGCCGAGATAAGGCCGAGCAGCAACGCGGTGCGCCAGAAATGCTTGATGTCGGACCAGTAGGCGAGCGTCGAGGTGATGTAGCCGGGAAATTGCGTCAGCGACGAGGTGGCGTTGGCGACGATCGGCGGCAAGCCGACCAGCGACATGGCGCCGAAGGTTATGAATGTCCCGCCGCCGGCTATGGCGTTGACGGCACCTGAGAGAAAGCCCGCGAAAAAGAGCAGGGCCGCATCGAGAACTGGCATGGAGGGTGTTGCCGCCGGAGGAAAGTCACGTTCTGCCCGGCTTAAAAAGCTTGGGCCTTCAACGCAACCCCTGTGCCGGAAGATTGCGACGTTGACCAACGACCAAAAAAGAACGCGGCAAAGGCGTGACAAAGCGTCGAAATAGCTGTATGTGCGCGCCGAACCGGGAGAAAATCTGCCGGACCCGTCAACAATGACGGTGTAGTCGCCCCTGCCCGATGTTCTCGAACCCAGATGTTCTCGAACAAAGGGCATAGCCGAGCGGTCAATGGAACTGCAAGGCGAGTGTCGGACGCTCTGACTGTCGGAAGAACAAGAAGTGGATTTGTAGAGATGGATATCCTCCGTCAGCTCGAGGCCGAACAGGCCGCCAAGATCGAAGCCAAGCGCAAGCTTCCCGAATTCCAGCCCGGCGACACCGTACGCGTCCAGGTCCGCGTGACCGAAGGCACCCGCACCCGCGTCCAGGCCTATGAGGGCGTCGTCATCGCCCGCGCCGGCGCCGGTTTCCAGGAGAATTTCACCGTTCGCAAGATTTCCTACGGCGAAGGCGTGGAGCGCGTGTTCCCGGTCTTTTCGCCGATGGTCGAGGGCGTCGAGATCGTGCGCCGCGGCAAGGTGCGCCGCGCCAAGCTCTATTACCTGCGCGATCGTCGCGGCAAGTCGGCCCGCATTTCGGAAAACACCGGCGTGCGCGCCCGCAAGCTGAACGATGAGGAGCGCGATGCGCTGAACGCCGAGAAGGCCCGCATCGAGGCCGAGAAGGTGGCAGCCGCCCAGGCGCTGGCCGCCGAGAAGGCCGCGCAGGAAGCCGCCGAGAAGAAGGCCGCCGACGAGGCCGCCAAGGCCGAGGAAGCCGCTGCCGCCGAATAAGGCGAATTCAAAAACCATGTTTCGGAAAGGCGGCTTCGGCCGCCTTTTTTGCCTCGCGGAATGGGTTTCGATTTTGCCGGGCCGCCGGTGCGCAATCGAAACGGATCGTTCCGTAATGCCGTGAAAGCATGGAATCCATTTTTGCGCGAAGCCGCATCAAGCCGGCTTGCAAGGCGCCTGCGGAAAGCTAAAGTCGGCGCCGGATTTCCTGCAAGCCTCGACCATGTCGAGGCCGTTCAAATGCTCGGGGTGTACCATGATCAAATCGAAACTGCTGTTGGCCGGCCTGTTGGCTCTGGTACTTGCGCCCGTCGCCGCCCTGGCGCAGGCGCTGCCCGATCTCGGCGGCAAGAAGGTGGTGGTGGTGACGGAAAACGCCTATCCGCCGCTGCAGTTCATCGACGCCAAGACCGGCAAGCAGATCGGCTGGGAATATGACGCGATGAACGAGATCGCCAAGCGGCTGAATTTCCAGGTCGAATACCAGAACATCTCCTGGGACGCGATGATCCAGGCAGTTTCCGACAACCAGTACAACATCGGCATGACCGGCATCACCATCAAGGACGATCGCAAGCAGAAGGTGGATTTCTCCGACCCCTATATGCGCTCGGAACAGTTCATGCTGGTGCGCGGCGACGAGAAGCGCTTCACCGACGCCAAGACGCTCGGCGCTTTCAAGGACGGGCTGATCGGTGCGCAAGCCGGCACCACGCCGTTCTACACCGCTGTCTACAGCGTCCTCGACGGCAATGAGCAGAACCCGCGCATAAAACTGTTCGAGACGTTCGGCGCCACGGTGCAGGCGCTGAAGACCGGCGACGTCGATGTCGTGCTGACCGACGGCACTGCCGGCAAGGGCTATGTCGAGGCGTCCAATGGCGGGCTGAAGCTGATCGGCGGACCACTCGGCACCGAGGATTTCGGCTTTATTTTTCCGAAAGGCTCGGATCTGGTGAAACCGGTCAATGCGGCCATCGCCGCGCTGAAGGCCGACGGCACGCTCGATGCGCTCAACAAGAAATGGTTCCTTGATTACAAGATGGGGCAGTAGGACTTTTGTCGCGGACGTTGCGGGACGCGCAGGAACTCGCGCTGACTCTGCGCCCGTGCACCCCCCTCTGTCCTGCCGGACATCTCCCCCTCAAGGGGGGAGATTGGCTTTCGCATCGGCTTTCGCCAATTTTCAGCGTTGCAGAATGGGCGGCGACGTCAAGGCTGCCGATCTCCCCCCTTGAGGGGAAGATGTCCGGCAGGCCAGAGGGGGGTGGCCTGGCGCGCCGTTGGTTCGTCGGCGCGCCCTGATGGCAACGCCCGCAGCTTCCACCGCCAAATCCGACTTCCCCTGGTGGCTCGCCGTGGCCGCGGCGCTCGCCCTGGCAGCGGCTATCTTCATCGCCGCAAGCGACCTCTATGCCCAGGTTTTCGCAACTGTTGCCAAGGGCATCGGCATCACCGTGTTCGTCACAATGGTCGCCTTCGCGCTGGCCTCGGCGATCGGGCTCGGCATTGCGCTGATGGGCCTGTCGGGGTCGCGCTGGCTGCGCCAGATCGCGCGCTTTTATGTCGAGATCATTCGCGGCGTGCCAATGCTGGTGCTGTTGTTCTGGATCGCCTTCGCCGGCGCGCCGGCCTTCGTCGCGGGATGGAACGCGCTGACGGCGCCGCTGCAAAGCGCCGGCCTGTTCGGCGAGCTAATGATACGCGACGTATCGTTGCTATGGCGCGCCATCATGGCGCTGACCATCGGCTATTCGGCCTTCATCTCGGAGGTCTTCCGCGCCGGCATCGAGGCGGTCGAGAAGGGCCAGATCGAGGCCGCGAAGGCGCTGGGGCTGACGCGCACCCAGCGTTTTCGGCTGATCGTCTTTCCGCAGGCGATCCGCACCATCCTGCCGCCGCTCGGCAATGATTTCGTCGCCATGGTCAAGGATTCCTCGCTGGTCTCGGTGCTCGGCGTCGCCGACATCACCCAGATGGGCAAGATCTATGCAGCCGGCTCGTTCCGCTTCTTCGAGACCTATTCGATCGTCGCCTATATCTATCTCATCCTGACGGTCGGCCTGTCGCTGGCCCTGCGGGCGCTGGAGAAGCGGCTGCGCCGCCAAGATGAGCAATAACCGGCAGGCGAAGGCGGCGCTACGATTGCGGCCAATACGTTTTGGAGGGTCAGTTCCATGAACATCGACAAAGCCAATGCGGCGCTGGATGCGGTCTATACGGCCGACACGCCGGAAGCGCTTGCCAAGGCCTACGCCGCCTGGGCTGCGACCTATGACAGCGAAACCGCCGCGCTCGGCTACCTCCTGCCGTTCCTGATCGCCGCCTGGGTGGCGCGCCATGTGCCGTCAGGCGAAGGGCCGCTGCTCGACGCCGGCTGCGGCACCGGCCTGTCGGGACCGTCGCTCAAGGCGCTGGGCTATGAGGACATCGCCGGGCTCGACCTGTCGGCTGAAATGCTGAAAATCGCCGGCAGCCGGCAGGCTTACAGCGAGCTGAAACAGGCGATGCTCGGCGATCCGCTGCCCTGGCCGGATGGGCATTTCCGCGCCTTCTTCTCGACCGGTGTGTTCACCATCAGCCATGCACCGGCCTCCGGCCTGCATGAACTGGTGCGCATCACCAGGAAGGGCGGCCACGCCATCTTCACCGTTCGCGACCAGGTTTTTGCGAGCGGCGGGTTTCAGGCGACGTTCGACGAACTGGAGCAGGCGAAAAAATGGCGGCCGGTCGAAGAAAGCCCGTGGTTCCGCTGCTACGCGATCGCCGAGCCCGAGGCGCTGGTGAAGACATTTGTGTTCGAGGTGGTTTGAATACCGGTTTTCAGAACCCAGGTTCTGCGAACGCCGCCGCGATTGCCGAAAAGCCAAAACATTGGTATGAGCCACGCGATGGAACAGCTTTTTGGCGATCCGGCTTACAAGGGGTTCGTGCTGCAGGACAGAAAACGCCTGCCGTCGCGGTTCTCGGCGCGCGTTTCCGGCGCTCTGACCAGCCGACTTCGCTGAGATATCCGGGCTAGGCCGTGTTTGCCGGCTAGCCGGCGCTAGTCGCTTCCCATTTTCATATCGACGGATTTACGCACATGAGCGCACCGCGCACCCTCTACGACAAGATATTCGACGACCATGTCGTCGACCGCCAGGACGACGGCACCTGCCTGCTCTATATCGACCGTCACCTCGTCCATGAAGTGACCAGCCCGCAAGCTTTCGAAGGCCTGCGCATGACCGGCAGAAAGGTCCGCCATCCGGAAAAGACGCTGGCCGTGGTCGATCACAATGTATCGACCTCGCCCGAGCGCAAGTTCGGCATCAAGAACGAGGAAAGCCGCATCCAGGTCGAGGCGCTGGCCAGGAACGCCAAGGATTTTGGCGTCGAATACTATTCCGAGAAGGATATCCGCCAGGGCATCGTCCACATCATCGGTCCTGAGCAGGGTTTTACGCTGCCTGGCATGACCATCGTCTGCGGCGACAGCCACACCTCGACGCATGGTGCTTTCGGCGCATTGGCGCACGGCATAGGCACGTCGGAAGTCGAGCATGTGCTGGCCACGCAGACGCTGATCCAGCGCAAGGCCAGGAACATGCTGGTGCGCGTCGACGGCGTGCTGCCGGAAGGCGTCACCGCCAAGGACATTATTTTGGCGATCATCGGCGAGATCGGCACTGCCGGCGGCACCGGCTACGTCATCGAATATGCCGGCGAAGCGATCCGCGCGCTGTCCATGGAAGGCCGCATGACCATCTGCAACATGTCGATCGAGGGCGGTGCCCGGGCCGGCCTGATCGCGCCTGACGAGACAACCTTCGCCTATGTCAAGGACAAGCCGCGCGCGCCGAAGGGCGAGGCATGGGACGCCGCGCTCGCCTACTGGAAGACGCTGCAGTCCGACGAGGGCGCGCATTTCGACAAGGTGGTCGTGCTTGACGCGGCGAAACTGCCGCCGATCGTCTCCTGGGGCTCCTCGCCCGAGGACGTCGTCTCGGTCCAGGGCATCGTGCCGAACCCAGACGATATCACCGATGAGAACAAGCGTACGTCCAAGCAGCGCGCGCTCGACTATATGGGCCTGACCCCAGGCACCAAGATCACCGATATCGCGCTCGACCGCGTCTTCATCGGCTCCTGCACCAACGGCCGCATCGAGGATCTCCGCGCTGTCGCCAAGGTGGTCGAGGGCAAGAAAGTCAGCCCTCACGTCGATGCGATGATCGTGCCGGGCTCCGGTCTGGTCAAGGAGCAGGCGGAGGCCGAAGGTCTCGACAAGATCTTTGTCGCCGCTGGCTTCGACTGGCGCGAGCCGGGCTGCTCGATGTGCCTTGCCATGAACGACGACCGGCTGAAGCCGCATGAGCGCTGCGCCTCGACCTCGAACCGCAATTTCGAGGGCCGCCAGGGTTTTAAGGGCCGCACCCATCTGGTGTCGCCGGCGATGGCGGCGGCGGCGGCGATCGCCGGCCATTTCGTCGACATCCGCGAGTGGAAATAACCCGCTGACGAGTTGCCAGAACCCGAACCGCGATGCGGTTCGGGTTCTCTTCACGCCGGGCGCCTGACGAATTCGTGGAATTGCTCACGGCGGCCGGGTTCATCCTTTGCCACCACGAGCGCCAGCTGCCGTTCGTCGAACAGCTTGAACCATTCGTCCCATTCGACCAGTTCGTAGCCGCCGGCGTTGGCCGGGCGTTCGGCCTGGTCCTGGTCCTGATAGGCATGCTGGCCGAAAACCAGCCTCAGCATGGCTTGCGTGCCTGTTTCGGGCGATACATCGACGATTGCCGGAAATCCGGCACGTGACGCGGCCCAAGAGCGAATTGCCTCGTGGTCGGTCAGCATGATCGTATCGGCCATGAAAGCGTCTCCATCGATTGCTGCTGGAAAACGCCGGTCGCGGTTTCAAGTTCCGTGCAGCGGCTTCATGGCAGCCTCGCGCATATTCGACTTTGCTTAACCGCTTGTTGGGGCTTGCGCCCTAAGGTCTCTCTCACGGAAGCGTGGGGGTTCACGGTCCTTTGGACAACGGTCTGCTGACAGGGTTGCTCAACCCGACGATCGCGCTTGCGCTCGGCGCGGTGTTTCTCGTGCTGTGGTTTTATCAGCGTCACTGCCCCTATCTGGCTGTGCTCGCCGCCAGTTACTGGCTTTCGGCGGCCGGCTTCCTGCTGCAGTACTTCACCCTGCCCATCGGCATGGCGCCGACCAAACTGCTCTCCGTCACCTGCTTCACGATTGCCGCCAGTGGTCTCGCCGGCGCGATTGTGACACGCTATGGACGGCGCGTGCCCTTTGTTGCGATCGGCTTTCTGGCGAGCAGCGGCCTGGCCGCTTTTTGCTGGTTCATGTTCATCCAGCCCGATCTCACCTGGCGAATCCTGGCGATGAATTTCGCTTTCGGCGGGCTCAGCCTGGTTGTCGCCGCCGAACTGCGCGTGGTGCGCGACAGGGGCCCGACGGAAATGATGCTGTTCGTGCTGTCGCTGCTTTCCGGGCTGAATTTCGTCGCGCGCACCCTCGTTATCGTCATCGCGCATGGGCCCTACCAAAGCTATGACGGGTTCTATGCCTCGTCCTACTGGACGACGGCGCTGCTGTCGCATGCGCTGCTGTCGCTGCTCATCGCGCTTAGCCTGTTCTGCGCGGCTGCGCTCGACGTGATGAAAACGCTGAAGGCCGAGGCGTACACCGACCCGCTGTCGGGCCTGCTTAACCGGCGCGGCTTCGAGGAACGCGCCACGCATCTCCTGCGGCACTGCGCCACCGCCAAACTGCCGGTCGCGCTGGTGCTCGCCGACCTCGATCACTTCAAGGCAGTCAACGATCTGCACGGGCATGCGGCGGGTGATCGCGTGATCGCCGATTTCGCCGCCAAGCTTCGATCGGCTGCCGGCACCAGCTGCGTCGCCGGCCGCATCGGTGGCGAGGAGTTCGCCGTGCTTTTGCCACTGAGCGACCTTGGCGCGGCAAGGCTGTTTGCCGAAGCCATTCGCACGGTCTATTCGGCAGGCAGCGTCGACGGGCTTCTGCCCGGCACAAGAGTAACGGCGAGCTTCGGCGTGGCGGCCCGCACCGGCGAGGAGGGGCTGGAGCCGCTGATGCGCCGCGCCGACGAGGCACTTTACAAGGCCAAACGGAACGGCCGCGACAGCGTGCGGCTATCCTATGAACGGTCGCCCCATGGACGGTCGGAAACGGCGCTGGTCGTGGAGCCGCTCAAAGCCGGCTGATCGTCCTCGTCTAGAGCATTTGCAGCCAAGGAATCGCTTGGCGCCGCAGAAATCGCGCCAAACAAACAAACAGCGCGGGGTGCGCGGTTCAATTCGAGCGCATTCCGTCCTACGCCCACGTTAACGTCTTTTTCGCCCGTTCGTGATTTGCTGTCGCAGGGAGTGTGAAAGACCACATGGGCGGCGGCGCAGAGTTCATCCTTGCAATCAACCTGCTCGTCGCCGGCCTGCTGGCGGCCGCCTTCATGACCATATCGTTCAACGACGTGGCGCGCGCGCCGGCGCGCTGGCTGGTCTTCGGTTATCTGCTCGGGATGGCCTATTTCGCCATCGAGTTCAGCATTCCGCTCTTCGACAATGCACGACCCGCAGTCGTCGCGGGCTTCGCCGTTTTCCTGGGCGCCACCATCGCCTTCAATGGCGGGCTTGCCCATAAATACGGCGTGGCGCCGCCTTGGGTGCCGATGCTCGTCTTCCTGTTTGCGGCCACCGTGGCCGTGTATTTCGTGCAGGATCTGCCGCGCCAGTCGCTTGCCCGCATGATGGCCTACCAGCTTCCCTATGCCGCCATGCAGTTCGTCGGCGTCGGCATCGTCTGGTCGTCAAGGCAAAGACGCGACTGGCTCGACCATGCGCTGATGGCCGTCCTGGCGGCCAGCGCCCTGCAATTCGTGAGCAAGCCGTTCATCGCCCATGCCATGGGCGGCTGGGGAGCCAATCCGCAGGCCTATCTGCAGAGCAACTACGCTCTGGTGTCGCAATCGCTTGGCACGGTGTTTGCCATGACAATCGCGCTTCTCATCCTGATCATTCTGGTCCGCGACGTGCTCGCCGAAGCGACGTCGAAGTCGGAGACGGACACGCTGTCGAGGCTGCTCAACCGTGGCGGCTTCGAGCGTCATGCCGAGCTTGCGATGCGTGACGCCGTGCGCAGGGGTATTCCGGTCGCGCTGGTCATCGCCGACCTCGACCATTTCAAGAGCATCAACGACAGTTTCGGCCATGCATCCGGCGACAGGGTCATCGAGGCCTTTGCCGGCTTCCTGCGTGATGCGGCCGCCAAGCATCACGTCGCCGGCCGCATCGGTGGTGAGGAATTCGCCATCATCCTGCCGGGAACCAACCTCGCCGCCGCGCGGCTCTTCGCCGAAGGCACGCGCAGCGCTTTCGGGGCGTTGCCGATCGACTGTCTGCCGGCGAACCATCGTTGCACCGCCAGCTTCGGCGTTGCCGAGCTCCACCCGACTGAGAATTTTTCCGACCTGCTGCGGCGCGCCGACGAAGCGCTCTATCAAGCGAAGGGCAGCGGACGCAATTGCGTGCGGATCTCGATAGGATCAATCGCCGCCCGGCAGCCGGCTGTCGCCAATGCCGGGCCGAAGATCAGCGGCAGGGGCTAAGCTCCGGCATCTCGCCGTCGGAAAGCCCGTACATATAGCTGCGGCCCTTGACGAAAACCGGCGGCCTGTAGCAGTCGCGGCTGCTGACATCGTCCGGTTCGTCTTGATAGACGATTTTGGGCCGGCCGGCGCCGACGTAATCCGACATTTCCTTGGCCAATTCGCCCTCGCCAACGAGGATGCGCTTGTAGCCGGCGGCGCTCTCGATGACGAGATTGCCGAACGAATCGGCATAGACGCGGTCGCGCGTCCCGGCGCGTGCCGGCGCTGCGAAGCCGATGGCCACCGCCACCAGGACGATGGCCATCGAGAGGGGCGCCCGAAGGCGCGATCTGGCTGAATTCGAACGCATGGCGTCCCCCATTTGTTAGAGGCCGAGTCTTGCTCGAATCACAAATTAACCTTTTCTTAACCATTGTTAAGTGGCCAGCCCTGCTGGCCGCCAGGTCTCGGCAAACATGGTTAATATCCGCGGCCATCTTTCGGCCATGCTTGCCGCCACCATCGCAGCCGGCGCCGAGCGCAACATCGGTGATCTTGGCAAAGCATCGCGGCTGGATTGACGCGCAGGGAGGCAGCATATGGCGTTAGGCCGGACGTTTCGGGTGACGCTGGCCCTTTGTCCATTGCTGACCACAGTTGCCTGCGTGTCTCAGACCAATGCGCCGAAGGCCGGAAATCCGCTCGCCGATTCACCGCAGCCGCGCACCGCGACCTATACTTGCGCCGACGGCGCCAGGATCACCGTCGAAAACCTCGGCACTTCGGTGCGGGTGCTTGGCCCGGACGGCGCCAGCGAGGACCTGCCGGCCTCGCCAGCCAATCAAAATAGCCGCTTCGGCGCGGCGCATGACGCAATCGTGATCGACGGGCGCGACGCGCTGGTGATGAAGGGCGGGAGGACGCCGCTGACCTGCAAGCGTTAGGGGCATGCCGATATTCAGGTAAGGCCGGTCTGCAAATGGTGGATCCCTGCGCTTCCGGTGCTCACGTACCCGAAAGTACGCCCCGCTCCGGTTCTCGGCATTCACCATTTTCGGCGCGGCCTGACCTGAATCTCAAACATGCCCCAAGCCGCCGGACCGAAACCATATACCGCGCTGCAGCGAACGTTGCGCCGGCTTTGGATCGCGCCCTAATCGATTGAAGCCAAACACTGCCTTTTGTCAGACTAAATTAGGTTTTCGAAACGATTTTCCGGCTTTGACGCGGTGCAAAAAGAGCATTAGAAACCGGGCTGTCCAAAGTCGCAACCGGAAGCGGTAATGCCGCATTTCCACCTGGGGCTCCAGAGACGCCGAACTGGGGGAGCCATGAGCAAATCACCAGCCACCCGCGAATTTGCCAGACGTGAACGGCCGCTGTCGCCGCATTTGACCGTCTATCGACCGCCGATCACGATGACGATGTCGATCATCCATCGCATCACCGGCGGGGCGCTCTATTTCGGCACGCTGCTGGTCGCGCTGTGGCTGATGGCGGCGGCGAGCTCGCAATCCACCTTCGATGCCGTCAACTGGGCCTTCGGCTCGTGGCTGGGGCGGCTGGTGCTGTTGTTCTATACCTGGGCGCTGATGCACCACATGCTGGGCGGCGTGCGCCATCTGATCTGGGACACCGGGGCCGGTCTTGAAAAGGACACCGCCTCCAGGGTCGCCTGGGCGACGCTGGCCGGCTCGGTCGTACTGACGCTGCTGATCTGGATCGCCGGCTACATGGCGCGGGGAGCCTGATCGTGAGCCACCACAACACCGACATGCGCACGCCGCTGGCCAAGGTCCGCGGCCTCGGCTCCGCCCGCGAGGGCACGGAGCATTTCTGGCGCCAGCGCCTGACGGCGATCGCCAACATTCCGTTGATCCTGTTCTTCGTCGGCTTTCTGATCGCGCTGAACGGCGCCGGCTATGCGCAAGTGCGCGCCGCACTTGCCAACCCGTTCGTGGCGCTGGTCCTGGCCCTGGTGCTGTTGTCCGGGCTCTACCATATGCGGCTCGGCATGCAGGCGATCATCGAGGATTATGTGCATGGCGAGGGCATGAGGCTGGCGCTGCTCGCCCTCAACACATTCTTTCCCGTAGTGGTCGGCGTCGCCTCGATCTTCGCCCTGCTCAAACTGGCATTTGGAGGCTGAAATTTTGGCCAAGGACGCGAACAACGCCAACACGGCGTCCGCCTACAGCTATGTCGACCACAAATTCGACGTGGTTGTGGTCGGCGCCGGCGGCGCCGGCCTGCGCGCCACGCTCGGCATGGCCGAACAGGGCCTGCGCACCGCCTGCATCACCAAGGTTTTCCCGACGCGGTCGCACACTGTCGCCGCTCAGGGCGGCATCGCCGCCTCGCTGTCCAACATGGGCCCCGATTCCTGGCAGTGGCACATGTACGACACCGTGAAAGGATCGGATTGGCTCGGCGACGTCGACGCCATGGAATATCTGGTGCGCGAAGCACCCGCCGCCGTCTACGAGCTCGAGCATTACGGCGTGCCGTTCTCGCGCACCGAAGAGGGCAAGATCTACCAGCGGCCGTTCGGCGGCCACATGATGAATTTCGGCGACGGCCCGCCGGTACAGCGCACCTGTGCGGCCGCCGACCGCACCGGCCACGCCATCCTGCACACGCTCTACGGCCAGTCGCTGAAGAACAACGCGCAGTTCTTCATAGAGTATTTCGCGCTCGACCTGATCATGGAGCCGGATGGCACCTGCACCGGCGTCGTCGCCTGGAACCTCGACGACGGCACCATCCACCGCTTTTCGGCAAAAATGGTGGTGCTGGCGACCGGCGGCTATGGCCGTGCTTATTTCTCGGCGACCTCGGCGCACACCTGCACCGGCGATGGCGGCGGCATGGCGGCGCGGGCCGGGTTGCCGCTGCAGGACATGGAATTCGTGCAGTTCCACCCGACCGGCATCTACGGCGCCGGCTGCCTGATCACCGAGGGCGCGCGCGGCGAAGGCGGCTATCTCGTCAACTCAGAGGGCGAGCGCTTCATGGAGCGCTATGCGCCGTCGGCCAAGGACCTTGCCTCGCGTGACGTGGTCTCGCGCTGCATGACGCTGGAGATCCGTGAGGGACGCGGCGTCGGCAAGAACAAGGACCATATTTTCCTCCACCTCGACCACCTCGATCCGGCCGTCTTGCACGAGCGGCTTCCGGGTATTTCGGAGTCGGCAAAGATCTTTGCCGGCGTCGATCTGACCAAGGAGCCGATCCCGGTGCTGCCGACGGTCCACTACAATATGGGCGGCGTGCCGACCAACTACTGGGGCGAGGTGCTCAACCCCACCGCCTTGAACCCGGACCAGGTGTCGCCCGGGCTGATGGCGGTCGGCGAAGCCGGCTGCGCCTCCGTCCACGGCGCCAACCGGCTGGGCTCCAACTCGCTGATCGATCTGGTGGTGTTCGGCCGCGCGGCGGCGATCCGGGCCGGCCAGGTGATCGACCGCAACGCGGCGATCCCGTCGCCCAACGAAGCCTCGGTCGACAGGATCATGGACCGCTTCGACCGGCTGCGTCACGCCAATGGCTCGACGCCGACGGCGGTCTTGCGCGAAAAGATGCAGAAGGCGATGCAGGACGATGCGGCGGTGTTCCGCACCCAGGAATCGCTGCAAAGCGGCTGCAAGCGCATTTCGCAGATCTGGGGCGAGCTCAAGGACGTAAAAGTGTTCGATCGCTCGATGATCTGGAATTCCGACCTGGTCGAGACGCTGGAGCTGGAAAACCTGATGGCCAACGCCATCACCACGGTCTACGCCGCCGAGGCGCGCAAGGAGAGCCGTGGCGCGCATGCGCGAGAAGATTTTTCGGCGCGCGACGATGCGAACTGGCGCAAGCACACGCTGTCCCGGCTCAGCGAGGCCGGCGAGGTGTCGCTCAGCTATCGGCCGGTGCACACCGAGCCGCTGCTCAGGGAAGCAGACGGCGGCATCAACCTGGCCAAGATCGCGCCCAAGGCCAGGGTGTATTGATGATGGCCGCGGTAAACGGGACTTGGTCAGGGCTGAAGCTCGTCATCCGAAAGGACCTGAGATAATGGTCGAACTCACCCTTCCGAAAAACTCGAAGATCAAGGCCGGAAAAACCTGGCCGAAGCCGGAGGGTGCGACCAATCTGCGGGAATACCGCATCTACCGCTGGTCGCCGGACGATGACGAGAACCCGCGCATGGACACCTATTTCGTCGACATGGACGATTGCGGGCCGATGGTGCTCGACGCTCTGCTCTACATCAAGAACAAGATCGACCCGACGCTGACGCTGCGCCGCTCCTGCCGCGAGGGCATTTGCGGCTCCTGCGCCATGAATATCGACGGTTCCAACACGCTCGCCTGCACCAAGGGCTGCGATGACATTTCCGGCGCGATCAAGGTCTACCCGCTGCCGCATATGCCGGTGGTCAAGGACCTGGTGCCCGACCTGACCAATTTCTATGCCCAGCACGCCTCGATCGAGCCGTGGCTGAAGACGGTGTCGCCCGAGCCGGCCAAGGAATGGCTGCAGAGCCATGAGGACCGCGAAAAGCTCGACGGGCTCTATGAATGCATCCTGTGCGCCTGCTGCTCGACCTCATGCCCGAGCTATTGGTGGAACGGCGACCGCTATCTCGGTCCGGCGACGCTGCTGCAGGCCTATCGCTGGCTGATCGATTCCCGGGACGAGGCCAAGGGCGAACGGCTCGACAATCTCGAAGACCCGTTCCGGCTCTATCGCTGCCACACCATCATGAACTGCGCCCAGACCTGTCCCAAGGGGCTGAACCCGGCCAAGGCGATCGCCGAGATCAAGAAGATGATGGTGGAGAGAAGGGTTTAGCTTCGGACGGGGGTTGCTGCAGGGATCATCTCGTCGGTAGTGATCCTTCGCGCCGGCGCTGTCCCGCCGACTTCAAAGGAAGCCGACCCATGACCGATACCGAACTCCCCATCCTCTCTCCCGTCGAAGCGCGCGTGCTCGGTTGCCTGATCGAAAAGAAGGAACTGACGCCCGACATCTACCCGCTGACGCTCAATGCGGCACTTGCCGCCGCCAACCAGAAGACGGCGCGCGAGCCGGTGATGTCGGTCGAGCTTGTCGAGGTGAGACGAGCGCTTGGCCAACTCGAGCACAAGGGGCTGGTCAGGCAGGTCTTTGCCTCGCGTGTCGAGCGCTACGAGCATGTCGTCGCGCAGCGCTTTTCGCTGACCTCGGCGCAGATTGCGCTGCTTGGGCTGCTGTTGCTGCGCGGTCCGCAGACCGCCTATGAATTGCTGGCGCGCAGCGAGCGCATGGCGCGGTTGCCCTCCATCGACGAGCTTCGCAGCAATCTCGACCTGTTGATCGGCCGCAAGCCGCCGCTCGTTCAGCAGATCGATCGTGGTCCCGGCCAGCGTGAGGACCGCTATGTGCATCTCCTGGGCGGGCCGGTGCAGCTGTCGGCTGCCGCAGCGCCCTTGCAAGCGCCTTCGCCGGCCTCGGATCTCGAAGCGCGCGTGCAGGCTCTCGAGGAAGAGGTCGCACAGATGCGCGCACGCATCGACGCGCTGACCGGCGACGGACGCTGATGACCTATTGAGGCGTTGGAGGGACGTGAAGGATCGCCTACGCCCCACAAATGAAAACGCCGGCCCTGGAGCCGGCGTTTATCACCTCATGCCATCTGCTCAGCCGAGCTTGGCGTCGAGCGAAACCTTTATGGCGCCGAGTGCCTTCGAGACCGGGCATTCGGCCTTGGCCTTCTCGGCCAGCTCCTGGAACTTCGCCGCATCGATGCCCGGCACCTTGCCGACCACCGTGAGCGCGCTGCCTGTGATCCCCGTGCCAGGGATCAGCGTCACCACCGCCTTGGCGTCGAGTTCGGTGGCGGGGGTGCCGTTCTCGGCCAGGAAGTGAGAGAACTGCATGGCGTAGCAGCCGGCATGCGCGGCGGCGATGAGTTCCTCCGGATTGGTGCCGGCCTTGCCGCTTTCATCCTCGAACCGCGCCTTGAACGAGTAGGGCGTGGCTTTCAGAGCCGCGCTCTGCGTGTCGAGCGTGCCGTTGCCCTCTTTCAGATTGCCTTTCCAGACGGCGTTTGCGGTGCGGTCCATGAATTCCTCCTTGATTGTGGTGGCTGAGCCGTGATCGGCGTCTGGTCGACTATAGCGCGCGCGGGCACGAAGGCCACCCGTGCTTTCGCGCCAATGGCCAGTCGCAAAAAAAACCGTGTGCAAAAATGTCGACTTCCATCTGCCTCGGCCGTCCTGCGGGCGGCCACGGGTTTCGTGGCCGAATGGAGGACACCATGAATAATCTGTTTTCTGCTCACTGGAGAGACACCTGCCGAAAGGCGGCTGAACAGGAAGCCGACTGGTTGGATCGGCAATTTTCCGGTTTCGGTCGACTGCTTGCTGCGGTCGCCATGATAGGGGTTGCGGTATCCCTTCTCGATCATGCGGCGGTCAAAAGCCCGGCTAGGACCTTGGCCGCCAACGGTTCGTCCCAACAAGGAGATGACAGATGAAATACGTTTGCCTGGTCTATGGTGAGGAAAAAGAGCTTTACGCGATGAGCCCGGAGAGGCTGGCCAGGCTCGACGCCGACTCGCTCGCCTATGACAAATCGGTGGAGCAAAGCGGCCGGCTGATCATCGCGCAGGCGCTGCAATCGGTAAAAACCTCGAAAACCGTGCGCCGGCGCAAGGGCAAGCGGCTGATCACCGATGGTCCCTTCGCCGAGACCAAGGAGCAATTGCTCGGCTTCGTCATGATCGAGGCGGCGGATATCGACGAGGCCCTGGAGATTGCCGGCGGGATCCCGCTGGCCGAAATCGGCACGATCGAGGTCAGGGCGATCTACAACGTGCCGGGATCCTGAACATTATTCCGGTTGCGTCCGGCGGAATCGATTTCTTCGGCGGGCGCAACTTTTGCGTGTTGAAGCGAGACAGCACTTCTCCTATCGTCGCTGCGGTTGGGGGATTTCGGGCATGCATATACTGATTGCCGCAATTGGGCTGTTGGGAGTGGCGGCGTTCTGGTGGTATCGGATGAAGGCCATGAACGATGCGGCGCGCGAGGTCGCGGACGTCGTCGGGCGGGTGCAAGGCAACATTCGGCGCAAGAGGTTGCGCAATCAGGCGGCGCTCTCACCGCTGACGGCGATCGACGATCCGGTCGTGGCGGCCGCGACGCTGATCACCGCAATCATTTCCGAGAACGGCCCTGTCCTGCCGCAGCGCGAAGCCGTGGTTCGGTCGGTGATTTCGGAGATTGCAGACGACAAGAAGACCGATGAGGCCGTGGTCTACGCCAAATGGGCGGCGTCCCAGATCGACGATGCCACGATCGTCATCGACAAACTGGCGCCGTTCCTGCGCGAACGTCTCGATGTGACTGAGCGAAACGATTTGCTGCAGATGGTGAACCGCGCGGCGCAGGCTGGTGAGCAACCCCTAAAAATATCCGACCAGAGGATACTGCGGCTGCGCCAGAAGCTCGGCTTCGAGGTCAACTAAGGGTGTGCTGATATTCAGGTGATGCCGGCCCGTCAGTCGGGTTCAGATCGCCTCGCCCTTGAGCAGTTTCGGCGTGTCGCCGGACAGACCGGACGCCTGGCGGATGAAGAAATCCTTCAGCCGCGGCATGCGTTCGACGAGACCGAGGCCGATGTCGCGGACGGCGCGCAACGGGCCGATGTCGTTGGAAAACAGCCGGTTCAGGACATCGGTGGTGATGCCCATCTGCAGCGTGTCGAAGCGCCGCCACTGCTGGTAGCGTTCGAGCACGTCGAGCGCACCGACATCCTGGCCGAGCCGGTCGGCCTCGACCACCACTTCGGCCAACGCCGCCACATCCTTGAAACCGAGATTGAGGCCCTGGCCGGCGATCGGGTGGATGCCGTGGGCGGCGTCGCCGGCGAGCGCAATGCGCGGCGCGACGAAATGGCGGGCGATGGTCAGGCCGAGCGGCCAGGCGCGCGGCTTGTCGGCGACGCGAATTTCGCCGAGCTTCAGGCCAAACCGCTGTTCCAGCTCGTGCTCGAAGACGAGGTCGTCGCCGTCGACCAGTTTTTCGGCGTCTTCCGACCGCTCGACCCAGACGATCGACGAGCGGTGGGTGCCGTCCTTATCCGGCTTGAGCGGCAGCGTGGCGAACGGGCCGGCTGGCAGAAAATGCTCTTCGGCGCGGCCATTATGCGGTCGTTCATGCGCGACGGTGCAGACGATGCCGGACTGGCCGTAGTCCCATTTCACCGTCTTGATGCCGGCCATGTCGCGCAGCTTCGAGTTGACGCCGTCGGCGGCGATCAGCAGCCGCGCCTTCAGTGTCGCGCCGTCGGCAAGATGCACGGTGATGCCGGCACCGTTGACGTCGAAGGCACTGACGGCGACGCCTTCGATGATGTCGATGCCGAGTGTTTCAGCGCGCCGGCGCAAGGCGCCGTTCAAATCCCTGTTGGCGACCATATGCGCAAACGCTTCGCCGGGCGCGACCTCGCCATCGAACGTGAGAAACACCGGGCGCAGCGGATCGGAAGCGCGCGAATCGGTGACGATCATCTCGGTGATCGCCTGCGCCTCGGGGGCGATTTCGGCCCAGACGCCGAGTTGGTCGAGCATGCGGCAAGCGGCAGCGGCGATCGCCGAGGCGCGGCCGTCCTTTTGCCAGATGCCGGCGGGCGCGGCGTCGACGACAGCGACCGCCAGGCTCGGTCGTGCCTGTTTCAGCGATACGGCGGCGGCAAGGCCGACATAGCCGGCGCCGGCGACCAGAATGTCGAGCGCGGTTCGGTTTTTTGCATCCGCCTTGTCGACCATGGCAAATTCCTTTCCGGCCAAATTCCTTTCCGGCCTTGACTGCCCGTCATTCCTGTCGGAAACCGCCATAACACTTTTGCGGCTTCTGAAGCTCGCTTCGAGTGAAATATCGAAATTAAGGCGAACTTCGGAATCAAAACGACACGAGGGCGCGAAACATGACGGCGGCCATGGACGAGCTTCTCGGCATTCTCGACCTCGAGCAGCTGGAACACAACCTGTACCGTGGTCGCAGCCCCAAACTCGACTGGCAGCGTGTCTTCGGCGGCCAGACCATCGCCCAGGCGCTGGTCGCCGCCCAGCGAACGGTCGAGCCCGAACGCCACGTGCATTCGCTGCACGGCTATTTCATGCGGCCGGGCGACACCAAGGTGCCGATCATCTACCAGGTCGACCGCATCCGCGACGGCGGCTCCTTCACCACGCGCCGTGTCGTGGCTGTCCAGCACGGCCAGGCGATCTTTTCGCTGGAAGCCTCGTTCCAGCAGGACGAGGTCGGTCTCGAGCACCAGGTGCCGATGCCGCTGGACGTGCCGGCGCCCGACACATTGCTGTCGCAGCGCGAATTGATCGGCAAGTTCGGCGCGGCCGTGCCCGACGGCATCAGGCGCTACTGGGAGCGTGACCGGCCGATCGAGATGAAGCCGGTGATGCTGGAGCATTACACCAGCCGGGAGAAGCTGGAGCCGAAACAGAACATCTGGATCCGCACGACCGGCCCGGTTCCGGGCGATCGCGCCGCGCAGGCGGCCGTGCTTGCCTATCTTTCCGACATGACGCTGCTCGATACCTCCACCTTTGCGCATGGCCGCGCCATCTTCGATAGCGACATCCAGGCGGCGAGCCTCGATCACGCCATGTGGTTCCATCGCAGCCATGCGCTGGACGACTGGATGCTCTACACGCAGGACAGCCCGTCGACGCAAGGGTCGCGGGGGTTCACGCGCGGGTCGCTGTTTGCCCGCGACGGCACGTTGATCGCCTCGGTTGCCCAGGAAGGCCTCATCAGGCTGAAGCGGCCGCCCGCGGAATAGGCAATTTTGCAAAATTGCCTACTTTTTAATCAGCTGCGCTGCCGCGACTATGAACAGTCAGCCGACAAACCTTCCCCAAGTCGTTATTTAACAGCAGCTTAACACCCTGCTTCGGCAACTGGCACGGAGCTTGAATCCTAGCGGGCACTCTCCGGCTCTCATGGGGATCGGCGAAGTCGTGCAAACGCGGGGGACCCGCAACAGTAAAGGGTGAAACCTTATGAAAATCGTGATGGCAATCATCAAGCCGTTCAAGCTCGACGAGGTGCGCGAAGCGCTCACCGCAGTCGGCATCCAGGGCCTGACCGTCACCGAAGTCAAAGGCTACGGGCGTCAGAAGGGACACACGGAAATCTATCGAGGGGCGGAATACGCGGTCAGCTTCCTGCCGAAGATCAAGATCGAAGTCGCGGTCGGCCTGGACATGGTCGACAAGGCCGTCGAAGCCATCACTGCGGCGGCCAAGACCGGTCAGATCGGCGACGGCAAGATCTTCGTTTTCGGCATCGACCAGGCGGTGCGCATTCGCACCGGCGAAACAGACACCGACGCGCTTTGAGCTGCGGAAACGTATTCCAATGGAGAGTTCAATGAATATTCCTTCTACTTTGAAGTCGGTGGCGCGCACCGCGCTGCTGGGCTCACTCGCTATCGCAGCGCTGGGCACGGTCGCCGCATTCGCGCAGGAAGCGGCGCCGGCCGCACCGGCCGCGCCAGCAGCGCCGGCCTTTACCGTCGACAAGGGCGACACGACGTGGATGATGATCTCCACCATCCTGGTGCTGCTGATGACCATTCCCGGCCTTGCCCTTTTCTACGGCGGCCTGGTTCGCGCCAAGAATATGCTGTCGGTGCTGATGCAGGTCTTCACCATCACCAGCGTGGTCATGATCGTCTGGGTTTTCTACGGCTACAGCCTTGCCTTCACCCCCGGCAACGCCTTCGTCGGCGGCCTTTCCAAGATGTTTCTCGCCGGCGTCGACGTGACGACGGTGTCGGAAACTTTTACCAAGGGCGTCGCCATTCCTGAACTGGTGTTCGTCATCTTCCAGATGAGCTTCGCCTGCATCACGCCTGCCCTGATCGTCGGCGCCTTCGCCGAACGCGTCAAGTTTTCGGCCGTGATCCTTTTCACCATCCTGTGGGTCACATTCGTCTACTTCCCGATCGCGCATATGGTCTGGTTCTGGGGCGGCCCGAGCGCTTACAGCGACCCGTCGGGGCTCATCTTCAGCTTCGGCGCCATCGACTTCGCCGGCGGCACCGTCGTTCACATCAATGCGGGCATCGCCGGCCTTGTTGGCGCGCTGATGATCGGCAAGCGCATCGGCTACAACAAGGACGTCATGGCGCCGCATTCGATGACACTGACCATGGTCGGCGCTTCGCTGCTGTGGGTCGGCTGGTTCGGCTTCAATGCCGGTTCGAACCTCGAAGCCAACGCCTATGCGGTGCTGGCCATGGTCAACACCTTCGTCGCCACAGCCGCGGCGGCAGTGACCTGGATCGTGCTCGAAACGCTGCTGCGCGGCAAAGCCTCCATGCTTGGCGCGGTTTCGGGCGCTGTTACCGGCCTTGTCGCCGTCACGCCCGCCGCCGGCTTTGGCGGACCGATGGGCGTCATCGTGCTCGGCATCGTCGCCAGCTGCGTCTGTTACTTCTTCGTTTCGGTCGTGAAGAACAAGTTCGGCTACGATGACAGCCTTGATGTCTTCGGCATCCACTGCGTCGGCGGCATCATCGGCGCGCTCGGCACCGGCATCCTGGTCAACCCCGCCCTCGGCGGCGCCGGCATCGTCGATTATTCGACGGCCGACTTCGCCGCCGGCTATGCCGGCACGGCGACCCAGTTGTGGTCGCAGTTCAAGGGTGTCCTGGTAACGGTCCTGTGGTCGGGCATCGGCAGCGCCATCCTCTACAAGATCGTCGATATGATCGTAGGCTTGCGCCCGACAGCCGATGCAGAGCGCGAAGGGCTCGACCTCACCGCGCATGGCGAAGCGGCCTATCACCCGTAAGCCTGGTAATCTGTGGGTCTTGTCTGGGTCGGCCTCGGCCGCCCCGGACCTCTCCTCCCGTCGTGACGCTCCCGAAAAGGGCTCACGCATTGAGGCCCGGACCGGTTCCGGGCCTCTTTTTCGTGCGATGCCGCGCCGGTGGCAGTCCAGGCTCGGTCACAATCGCTTGATCGGGCGGCTGATCGACCCTGGGCGATGAAACATCGGCCGGCCAGCGTGCCCGCCATTTGTGTGACCGGTTTCCACTCGGGGAGCGCCGGCACGCACCCATGGTTAATGCGGCCTTAACCTTCCCGCCGATAGTCTGGCATCCGAATCTGCCGGAGTGCGTCATGCGTCCGGCCAGTCCAAGACAGACGGGGAACGACGAATGCGTTCAGGGGCTTCAGCACCGCTTGCGCTGGCCGATACGGAGCACGGCATCAGGGCGTTCGCGCGGCGTCAGGTCGGCCGGCTGCTCGGCGCCGGCCTGTTTGCGCTGGTCGCCTTCGGCGTCGCCAGCCTCGCCACCTGGAACGTCGCCGACCCAAGCTTCTCCCATGCCACCGACAACATCGTCACCAACGCCATGGGCTATGTGGGCGCTGTCTTCTCCGACCTAGCCATGCAGTTCTTCGGCCTTGCTGCGGTCGCGGCGCTGGTGCCGGCGGTGGTGTGGGGATCTCTGCTGTTTTCGGCACGCGGCGTCGACAGGCTGCCGAAGCGCGGGCTCGCCTGGTTCGGCTACGCGGTGCTTGCCGCGGCCATGGCCGGCTGCGTGGTGCCGCCCAAGACCTGGCCGCTGCCGACCGGTCTCGGCGGCGTGTTCGGCGACATGGTGCTCAAGATTCCCGGGCTCGTCGTCGGCGGCTATCCGACCGGTCTCATCGCCAGCGTGCTCGCTGTGCTTCTGGCCGCGCCGGCACTGTGGCTGTTTGCCTACGGCTCGGCGCTGATTGCACGCAAGAACGGTTTCGCCGTCCTGGAGCAACCGGCCGCAGCCGATCCGAGGGACCAGGACGACCTGCTTTTCGACAATGACGAGGATGAGGGCGACGAGGGCATTCTGGCGCTTGGCGCGATCACGCATTGGTGGCTATCGTTGCGGGCCTACCTCCGCCGCCGCGCCGCCCGCCGCCGCGAGCGCGACGATTTCGAACCGGAGCCGCGCGCCAGCGCCTGGCGGCGCGCTGCCGAACGGGTCGAATCGGCCGAATTCGCCGAATCGCGGATGAGTGCCGATGGCCGCGCCCGCGTCGAGCCGGAATTCTTCGCCGCCATGGTCAACGACCGCAGCGCCTCGCTCGATCCCGACGACGCCGATGTTTTTGACAATGACGACATGGATTTTGCGCCGGAGCCCGCGGGCCAGCGCAGCGCTGCGCCCAATGCGAAGGTGCAGCCGTTCCGCTCCGATGCGGCCACCCGCGTCGCGGCGCCGGCGCCGCGACCGGTACCGGGCGCGCGTGTCCAGCGCGAAGCGCAGTCCTCGCTGATCGGCTCCGAACAATTCGAAATGCCGTCGCTGCATTTCCTGTCCGAGCCGAAGAACGTCGTGCGCGACGCCAGCCTGTCCAAGGACGCGCTCGAGCAGAATGCCCGCCTGCTCGAGGGCGTGCTGGAGGATTTCGGCGTCAAGGGCGAGATCATCCATGTCCGCCCCGGCCCGGTCGTCACGCTTTACGAGCTGGAACCGGCGCCCGGCATCAAATCGTCGCGGGTCATCGGCCTGTCTGACGACATCGCCCGCTCGATGAGCGCGATCGCCTGCCGCGTCGCCGTGGTGCCCGGCCGCAACGCCATCGGCATCGAACTGCCGAACGCCAAGCGCGAGACCGTCTATCTCAGGGAAATCATGGCCAGCCGCGATTTCGAGACCACCAAGGCTAAGTTGGCGCTGGCGCTCGGCAAGACCATCAACGGCGAGGCGGTCATCGTCGACATCGCCAAGATGCCGCACGTGCTGGTCGCCGGCACCACCGGCTCGGGCAAGTCGGTCGCCATCAACACCATGATCCTGTCACTGCTCTATCGACTGACGCCGCAGGACTGCCGGCTGATCATGATCGACCCGAAAATGCTGGAGCTCTCGGTCTATGACGGCATCCCGCATCTTTTGACGCCCGTCGTCACCGATCCGAAGAAGGCGGTGGTGGCGCTGAAATGGACCGTGCGCGAAATGGAGGACCGCTACCGCAAAATGTCGAAGGTCGGCGTCCGCAACATCGACGGTTTCAACGCGCGGGTGCAGCAGGCCGAGAAGAAGGGCGAAAAAATCTCGCGCACCGTGCAGACCGGCTTCGACCGGCAGACCGGCGAAGCGGTCTATGAGACGGAAAACCTCGATCTCGAGCCAATGCCCTACATCGTCGTCATCATCGACGAGATGGCCGATTTGATGATGGTCGCCGGCAAGGACATCGAAGGCGCGGTGCAGCGCCTGGCGCAGATGGCGCGCGCTGCCGGCATCCACGTCATCATGGCGACGCAGCGGCCGTCGGTCGACGTCATCACCGGCACGATCAAGGCCAACTTCCCGACCCGCATCTCCTTCCAGGTGACGTCGAAGATCGACAGCCGCACCATTCTGGGCGAACAGGGCGCCGAACAGCTGCTCGGCATGGGCGACATGCTCTACATGGCCGGCGGCGGCCGCATCCAGCGCGTGCACGGTCCCTTCGTTTCCGATGACGAGGTCGAGAAGATTGTCGCGCATCTGAAGCTGCAGGGCGTTCCGGAATATCTCGATGCCATTACCGAGGATGACGACGAGGACGACGATGAGCCGTCGGGCAAGGGTGGCTCGGGCGGTGGCGGTGGCAATTTCGAGGATTCCGACGATCCCTATGACCAGGCGGTTGCGGTGGTGCTGCGTGACGGCAAGGCCTCGACCAGCTACATCCAGCGCCGGCTCGGCATCGGCTACAACCGCGCCGCCTCGATCATCGAGAAGATGGAGAAGGAAGGCATTGTCGGCCCGGCCAACCATGCCGGAAAACGCGAAATTCTGGTGCCGACGGAGGACGACAAGTTCTGATCCGCCCGCCAAGCCGACAGGATTTTCGCGGCTGCAACCTGACGGCAGCAACTTTGAACCTTCTGGCGCGTTTGCAACGACCAAGCGCTGTTCGGCCGCCAAACTTAAGCCCAACTGGGGGGCCAAACACTGCGACAACAGATGAACCAGACGAGAGTAACCGGCATGAAAAACTCTTCTTTCGCCACGATCAGCGATTTTGCCCCGACCCGCCGCCAACTGCTTGGCCTCGGCCTGGTCCTGGCCGGCGCCGCGGCCATCAATGTCGTGCCCGGGGTCCAGTTGCTGGCGTCGGCGCAAGCGGCGGTGCCAGCCACCGCGCAGAAGATCGCCGACCATTTTTCCTCGGTCAAATCTATGGCCGGCGAATTCGTGCAGTTCGGACCCAAGGGCGAGCAGACCGGCGGCAAGTTCTTTCTGGAACGGCCGGGCAAGATACGCTTCAACTATGATGGGACGTCGAATTTCCGGGTGATTTCCGACGGCAAGTCGGTGGTCATCCTGAACAAGCGGCTGAAAACGTCCGATCTCTACCCGCTGTCGAAGACGCCGCTCAAGCTGCTGCTCGACACCAGGATCGACCTCTCCGGCGGCCGCGTCAAAAGCGTCAAGGAAGAGAACGACGTCACCACCATCCAACTCGCCGACAAATCGGTGTTCGGCAGTTCGAAGATCACCATGATGTTCGATCCGAAAACCTACGAATTGCGCCAGTGGACGATCACCGACGCGCAAGGCAAGGACACGACGGTGATGATCTTCAACGTCAGGGAAGGCGTAAGCTTCGCCCCCGACACCTTTGCCATCGACTACACGGCCAACCGCGAACTGAACACCAAGTCGCGGTAGGTTGCCAACGCTGTCGGAAGGTTCCAGGCGTTGGTGCTGCCCCTCACCTGCCTGCCGGCATCCTCTCCCCGTATAGGGACGGGGAGAGGGGACCCTTCATCAATGATTTCGCCAACCAATTGTCAGCGTAGCAAAACGAGCGCCAAGGGTGAGGTCAGCCCCTTCTCCCCGTCACTATACGGGGAGAAGTGCCCGGCAGGGCGATGAGGGGCGGCGCCGAGGTCGACCATGACATCAACAGGCCCGGCCAACCGCTGCCGGCTTGTTTTTGCGGTGCGCGGCTGGCAGTAGTTTCCGGGATTGACTTTCCGTCGGAGCCATCTGGCGGACCTTGCGCTGTCCCGGAATCCCAAACATGCCCTTTTCGATCGCGACCTGGAACATCAATTCCGTCCGCCTGCGCATGCCGCTCGTCGAACGCCTGCTTGTCGAACAGGCACCGGACGTGCTCTGCCTGCAGGAAACCAAAGTTCCGGACGAACTGTTTCCCGAGAAGGCGTTCCGCAAGCTCGGCTATCAGCACATCGCCTTCCACGGCCAGAAGGGCTATCACGGCGTGGCGACGGTGGCGCGCCGGCCGATCGCGATTGTCGAAAAGCGCCGCTTCTGCGAGATCGAGGACTGCCGACATCTGTCGGTCACCGTGCGAGCCGGCGGCAAGGCGATCCTGCTGCACAATTTCTACGTTCCGGCCGGCGGCGACGAGCCCGACCCCGTTATCAACCGCAAGTTCAAGCACAAGCTGGATTTCGTCGCCGAAATGAACGCCATCCGCGCCGAGCACGACGAAGTGTCCGGCTCGATTCTGGTCGGTGACCTCAACATCGCGCCGCTCGAGCACGATGTCTGGTCGCACAAGCAGCTCCTGAAAGTGGTCAGCCATACGCCGGTCGAGACGGAAAATTTCGAGGCGATGCGGCTCGCCGGCGACTGGGTCGACCTGATGCGGCTCAACGTGCCTTACGAGCAGAAGCTCTACACCTGGTGGAGCTATCGCGCGCAGGATTGGCAAGCGTCGGATCGCGGCCGGCGGCTCGACCATGTCTGGTCGTCGCCAAACCTGGTGCCGAGCTTTGCCGGCTACGAGATCCTGCGGCCGGCGCGCGGCTGGCAACGGCCGTCGGACCATGTGCCGGTCATAGCGCGGTTCGACCTGGATTAGGTGTATCGATATTCAGATGAGGCCGGCCTGCGAATGACGGTTTCCTGCGCTTCCGGTGCTCACGTACCCAAAAGTACGCTCCGCTCCGGTTCTCGGATCCCATCATTCTCGGCTCGGCCTGATCTGAATCTCGGCACACCTCAGCCCTTGCCGCCCTGATCCGACTGGCTTTCACGGTCTGTGTGAGAGCGAGTTGAAAGCATCCGGGTTCAGTCGTCGAAACGCGGCGCCAGCTTCTCGATGCGGCGGATCATTGCCAGAAAATCCTCGGAGATGCGCTGGTGCAGGTGGACCGCGATATCGGGATATTCCTCCAGGATGCGGTGGAACATCTTGCGGCTGAGCCGCAGCACTTCCGAATCGATCTCGGCGGATGCGCTGGTCAGCCGGTTGGTGTCGGCGATCAGCGCCAGTTCGCTCAGCATCGTACCGGGGCCGGCCGTGCCTATCGGGACTTGGGCGCCATCCTGCTCGCGATACAGCACGATGCGCCCGCTGACCACGATATAGGCGCAATCGGCCTCGTCGTCCTCGCGGTAGAGCTTGTGGTCGGCCTGCAGCCTGGTGGTTTCCGCGCCAAAGGCGAGCAGACGCAGCTGTTCCTCCGTGAAGCTCTCGAAGAGCCTCACGGCGGACAGGATGCGGATGTCGTCATCCAACGCCATCTAGCTGTGTCCCCGAACGGCCAGTCCAATCCCTCCATTGGAGCGCCGAGCGTTCCTTTTGACGCGGCAAAGGACGCTCTAAACGCTTTGAAATCGACGCACCGGGCTTTCCAAAAAACGAATCCGGTTTTTGGGCCGTTGCGTCAGCGAGCTCGATCCAGAACCACCTCCAGTCTCAGGATCGTACCCGAAAGCGGCGCCTCCCCTAACCGCTGATTGAATGATTAAATGTTTAAGGAACCAGCTTGTAGCCACCACTTTCTGTCACAAGAATTTCTGCGTTGGAAGGATCGCGCTCGATCTTCTGGCGCAGCCGATAGACATGGGTTTCCAGCGTGTGCGTGGTGACGCCGGAATTGTAGCCCCACACTTCCTCGAGCAGCACGTCGCGCGTCACCACCTTCTGGTCGGCGCGATAGAGATATTTGATGATCGAGGCTTCCTTTTCGGTCAGCCGCACCTTGGCGCCGCGCTGGTCGATCAGAAGCTTCTGGCTAGGCTTGAAAGTGTAGGGGCCAACCGAAAAGGTGGCGTCTTCGCTCTGCTCATGCTGGCGAAGCTGGGCACGGATGCGGGCCAGGAGAACCGCGAAGCGGAACGGCTTGACCACATAGTCGTTGGCGCCGGCTTCGAGGCCGAGAATCGTATCGGAATCGGTGTCGTGTCCCGTCAGCATGATGATAGGCGACTTGTAGCCGCCCTTGCGCAGTATTTTCACCGCCTCTCGGCCATCCATGTCGGGGAGGCCGACATCCATGATGAGCAGATCGATGATGCCGCCGCGGGCCGTGGCGATGCCTTTGGCGGCTGTTGATTCCTGCAGGACGTCGAATTCTTCATAGAGAGACAATTGCTCGACGAGCGTGCCGCGCAGGTCGTCATCGTCATCGACGATCAGAATGGTGCGTGAAGTCATGGATCAATCCGTTGTTTTGAAAAGAAAATTCAGTTGACCGCTGCCTGTTTATGCGGAAGCTGACCGGCACAACAGCCGATCACAATGATTTGTTCCGTGGCACGATCATACAAGAAAAAACGCGCGTGCAATGAGGCGAGCGCATTTTTGCGAAAAGGGCTTCGTGTTCTCACCGTGCGCGCCAGGCCCGGCCACCCCAGCCAGGGACTTCTGCAGGCTGGCAAACTGGTGTTTTCCTGTGCGCTGGGGCGCGGCGGCATATCGGCCGGCAAGCGCGAAGGCGATGGCGCCACGCCGCTTGGGTCGATGCGGATACTGTCGGGATATTTCCGTAACGATCATTTTCCCGGCGGCCGCAAAACCCGGCTGGCGATGGCGCCGATCGGTCGCGATCTTGGCTGGTGCGAAGTGCCTGAGGACCGCAACTACAACCGTCCGGTCAAGATTCCCTATGGCGCCAGCCACGAGCGGATGCTGCGCGCCGACCGCCTTTATGACGCCTGCCTGGTGCTCGACTGGAACATTGCGCCGCGTCGCCGCGGACGCGGCAGCGCCATCTTCTTTCATTTGGCCCGCCCCGACTTCACACCGACGCAAGGCTGCGTCGCGGTGACAGCACGCACGATGGCCCGGCTGCTGCCGCTGCTGTCGGACCGCACGGTGATGAGGGTGGTGAGGTAGGGGAGTAGGGGAGTAGGGCAGTAGGGCAGTAGGGCAGTAGGGCAGTAGGGCAGTAGGGCAGTAGGGCAGGAAGAAAGTGTCAGTAGGGTTGCGCAGGCGCGCCGCTTCCTTTTCGTTTTCCTACTCCCCTACTCCCCTACTCCCCTACTCCCCTACTCCCCTACTCCCCTACTCCCCTACTCCCCTACTCCCCTACGTCCGCGGCCTCTGCCAGCCGATGTCGAGCAGACCCAACCGGCCGAGTTCCCGGTCCATCGCGCGCGCGACATCCTTGCGTTCGGCGCCGATGTCGCGCAATTGCCGGTCCGGAAGGTCGTCGACGTTCTCGGGCGGGAGGTTGACCGCCATTTTTGCATGGCGGAACCAATCAGACACCGCGCGCAGCCAGGCCGGGCGGATGGTTACAGGACTCAAGACGATGTGAGACATGGTGCAATCCGGCTTCTCCGGACATCAAGTCCGGTTTGATGTTTGTTCGATGGTCACATCATGACGGATTGAAATTAAAACGAGAAACGAGTAGTTTTCTCCGTATCTTCAAGTTTTGTTTGAGGATTGAAAATGCTCGACCGGCCTCTCCTCGTCCTATTCTGATGGCGCGCCTGCTGCCAGGAACCCGTGCACTGAGGACGCTGGAAGCAGCCGCCCGGCACCTCAATTTCACCCGCGCCGCGGACGAACTTGGCCTGACCCCGGCCGCGGTCAGCCACCAGATCAAGGAAATCGAGGATCAGCTCGGCATCGTGCTGTTCACGCGCACCAGCCGCACCATCCGGCTGACCGAGGCGGGCGCGGTGCTGTTCGAGGCCTCGACCGACGCGCTCGACCTGCTTGGCCGCGCCGTCTCACGGGCGCACAAGCTGGCGCGTGGAACGGCGTTGCTGAAAGTGACACTCGACGCCCAGTTCGCGACAAAATGGCTGATGCGACGCGTCGATGATTTTCGCAAGCAGCGACCGGGCATCGAGCTCCGCTTCGACATTGCCTCTGAATTGCGCGATTTCGACCTGGACGACGTCGATGTCGGCATCCGTTTCGGCGCGGGAAAATATCCCGGCCTTTGCACCCACCGGCTGTTCGACAACATCATCATCCCTGTGTGCAGCCCCAGCCTGCTGGCCTCCGGCCCGCCGCTGCGCGAGCCACGCGATCTCTTCCATCACACGCTCGCCCATATCGAGTGGGCGCGACAGGGCGTGACCTGGCCAAACTGGCGGATGTGGATGGCGGCGGCCGGCGTCGACGATTTCGACGACAGCCGGACGATCGTGTTCGGCACCTCGACCGACGCCGTTCAGGCCGCGCTCGACGGCAATGCCGTTGCGCTCGCCGATTTTGCCATGGTGGCGAACGACCTTTCCGAGGGCCGGCTGATCCGGCCCTTCGAACTTGGCATCAAGGTTCCGCCCGACTTCGCCTACTTCCTGGTCTATCCCATCGCATCCGCCAATGATCCCAGGATCGTGGCGTTCAGGGATTGGCTCCTCAACGAAGTTCACAACCCGCAGCCGGAGCCGACGCTTGGATGAGCTTCAGGTCGCCCTGAGTGATCAGCTGGCAGTCGTCGACCTATTTTCATGGCGGCAGCGTCAGCCCGCGACATCCGCCGCGCCGAACCAACCGATCACCGCGCCGATGATAAGCAGCACGCCGAGCCAGTGGCCGCAGTCGATGATGGTCAAGTCCCAGTCGAACCCTTGGTAGCGATGATTGACGGATAGCGTCGTGGCGACGAATCCGAACCAGAGAACGAAGCCGAAGACGAGCCCGGCAACGAGGCTCGGTTCGCCACCGGTCATCGCTCCGACGATCAGAGACATGACGAGCGCCATGACAATTTCCGCGACGAAGCTGATTACGAAGGGCAGCGGCGATTTACTCATGGTCGCCGGATCAAGCCTGGTGGCCTTTAGCCACGGCTTGCTCAGGCCCATGTACCAGGCAGCGCCGAACAACCACGCCACCACCGCGGCGACGATCACCGCCAGCCAGTTCACTGCTGAAAAACCATGATTTCCTCCCCGGAAGCATGTCGCTCAAAAGCATGCCCCCGGGCCCGAGCCGGGGGGTGCCCAGCGGTTTTGGGACAACGGCATGCGTATTCTCAAAATCGAAGCGTGATGGAACGCCTGTTCGGCGATGCCGTCAAGAAAACCGCCAGACGGTGGTGCGTTTGACCAGCGCGTCTTCCAGCGCCCGGGTTACCGACACCTCGTAGACGGCGAGCGGCTCCAGTCCAGCTTTCGGCAGATAGGAGCGGCCGGGATCGCCAACGAGGATGTCGGCGCCACGCGCCTTGAGCGTCGCGAACCATGGCTTCAGCCGGTCGGCGAAGGATTTGTCGTAGAAGACGTCACCGGCCAGGACCACATCCCAGCCCGCATCGGTTCCGATGCAGTCGGTGCCAAGAAACATTATCCCGACGCCATTGGCCTCGGCGTTGAGGCGGATCGCGGTCGCGCAGAACGGGTCGATGTCGGCGGCGATCACCTCTGCCGCGCCGGCCTTCACTGCCGCAATGGCGACAAGGCCGGAACCGGAGGCAAAGTCGAGCACGCGCTTGCCCTGCACATCAGACGGATTGTCGAGGATGTAGCGGGCAAGGCCCTGGCCGCCGGCCCAGGCGAAGGCCCAGAAAGGCGGCGGCAGACCGATTTCGGCCAGTTCGTCCTCTGTCCGCTGCCACAGATCATGCGCCTCGTCGGCCAGATGCAGCAGCATCTCCGGCACATGCGGCGGTGCCATCAGCGCCGTGTTGTCGAGGATGAAGTTTCTCGCGCTGTTTGGCGTCAGCGCCGTCACGGCGCCGGCGTCAGGTCGCCCATGCGGCAGACCTCTTTCCATTCGGCCGACGTCACCGGCTGCACGGAAAGCCGTCCGAGTCGGACCAGCGCCATCTCGGCAAGCTTGGGGTTGGCCTTGACCTGCTCCAGCGTCACCGGCTTCGGCACATCCTTGACGGCGCGGATATCGACACATTCCCAGCGCGGATCGTCAGTAGTGGTGTCCTGATGGGCCAGCGCGCAGACCTCGACGATGCCGACCACGTCGAGCCCGTCGTTGGAATGGTAGAAGAAGCCGAGATCGCCGATCTGCATCGCCTTCATGTTGTTGCGCGCCGCATAGTTGCGCACGCCGTCCCATTGCGTGCCGGCCTTGCCCTTCGCCTTGAGGTCCTCGAAGGAGAAGACCGAGGGTTCGGATTTGAACAGCCAGTAGTTCATTTTTTGCTCCTCCGCGGCTGGAGATCAGCTGCAGCGCCGCGCGTCTTTCAGACGCGCAAAGGACGCTGTAGCACTTTGATTTTGCGCATGATCCTTTCCGAAAATCGATTCCGATTTTCGGAGTCATGCACTCACTGGCTTGTTGAAGGTCCAATTCCATTGCCGGATTTCGACGCTTTCGAACAGCCCTGCCCTGGCAAAGGGGTCTGCCGCCGATAGCGCTTCTGCCGCCTCCAGATCGGGCGCCTCAACCACGACGAGGCTGCCGTTCGGCTTGCCGTCGGCGTCGAGGAACGGACCGGCGAAGGCCAGCTTGTTCTCGCCGTTCAGTCCCTCCAAAAAGGCAACATGCTCGGGCCGCGTATCGAGCCGCACCTGCAGGCTTCCAGGCTTGTCCTTGCAAATCAGCGCAAACAGCATCTTTCCATCTCCGGATTGTTCAACATTACACGTCGGTTTCGGTCTTCAGCGGCCTTGTCATCAGCGCCGACACAGCCTGGCGGATGGTGATCGTGCCGTCCAGTATGGCGGCGACGGCGGTGATGATCGGCGCGTCGATGTTGCGCTCGGTGGCGATGCGGGCGGCGATCGCCGCCGTCGGCACCCCTTCGGCCAGGGGCAGCCCGGCAAGCGGCTTGCCTTGCCCCAGCGCCAGCCCGTAGGCGAAATTGCGCGACTGGGCGGACGAGCAGGTGAGCAACAGGTCGCCGAGACCGGAAAGTCCCATCAGCGTTTCCGGCCTCGCGCCGAAGGCGGCGCCGATGCGGCGCAATTCGACAAAGCCGCGCGTCACCATGGCGGCCTGGGCGCTGGCGCCGAGCTCGGCGCCGGTGACCGCACCGGCGGCAATGGCGAAGACGTTCTTCAGCGCGCCGCCGATCTCGACGCCGATGAGGTCGTCGCTCGAATAGCAGCGCAGATTCTGCGCCGAAAAGCGCGCGGCCAGGTCGGCCGCCAGACCCTCATTGCCGGCGGCGACCACCACGGCCGTCGGCAGCCCCCTGGCGACGTCAGTGGCGAAGCTCGGCCCGGACAGGGCGGCGACCGGATTTTCAGGCAGGGTCTCTCCAGCGACCGCCGACAGCAATGCGCCGGTGTCGCGCTCGATGCCCTTTGCGCAGAGGACCAGCGGGACGTCCTTCGGCATATGGGCTTTCGCGGTGGCCAGCATGGCGCGCAGCGACTGCGCCGGCCCCACCGCCAGAACGCAGTCGGCGCCGTCGAGCGCAGCCTCGATGTCGCTCGTTGCCACGATGCCGGCCTGGAGCGCGATGCCCGGCAGATAGCGCGGATTTTCGCCACGGTCGATCGCGGCGACGGTCTCCGGGTCGCGCGCATAAAGGCGGACGAAATGGCCGGCGCGCAGCATGGCCAGCGCCAGCGCCGTGCCCCAGGCACCGCCGCCGAGCACGGCAATGCGCCAGCCGCTTGGTACCTCGTGCCCGCTGCCGCTCATGCCTTGGCTCCGCGCCGGCCCGAGCCGACCATCGGAGCGGAGATGCTGTCCAGCGGCCAGCGCGAACGCGGCACGAAATCAGCGGTGTTTTCACCCGATATGCCGGCGCGCAGCCGCTCGATGCCGGCCCAGGCGATCATCGCCGCATTGTCGGTGCAGAGCTTGAGCGGCGGCGCGACGAAAGCAAAACCGGCCTTCTCGCACAGGGCTTCGAGTGTCGTCTTGATCGTCCGGTTGGCGGCGACACCGCCTGCAACGACGAGCGCAGGCTTCAGCTCGCTCGGAAACTCCTGGCGGAAACGGTTCAGTGCCCTCGAAACACGGTCATCCAGCGCATCCGCAACCGCCGCCTGGAAGGAGGCGCAGATGTCGGCGACGTCCTGGTCGCTCAAAGGGGCAATGGCCGTCGCTGCCTGGCGCACGGCGGTCTTCAGCCCGGAAAAGGAAAAATCGGGCTGCGCCGAGCCCTTCATCGGCCGCGGGAAGGCGAAGCGCGCGGCGTCGCCGGTCGCCGCCGCCTTCTCGACATTCGGCCCGCCTGGATAGGGCAGGCCGAGCATCTTGGCCGTCTTGTCAAAAGCTTCGCCGAGCGCATCGTCGATGGTCGTCGCCCAGCGCTGGTAGTCGCCAACGCCGCGCACCGCGACGATCTGCGTGTGGCCGCCGGACACCAGCAGCAACAGATAGGGAAAGTCGAGCCCGTCGGTCAGCCGCGCGGTCAGCGCATGGCCTTCGAGGTGGTTGATGGCGATCAGCGGCTTGTTCGCCGCGGCTGCGATCGCCTTGGCCGTCATCAGCCCGACGATCAGGCCGCCGACGAGGCCGGGGCCGGCGGTCGCAGCGATCGCGTCGATATCGGCGAGATCGACGCCTGAATCGGCAAGCGCGGCCTCGATGATGCCGTCCAGCGCCTCGACATGGGCGCGCGCGGCGATTTCCGGGACGACGCCGCCGAAGGCGGCATGCTCTTCAATCTGGCTGAGCACGATATCAGACAGGATTTTCGGCGCGCCGCCGCCGTCCAGCGCTACGACGCTGGCGGCGGTCTCGTCACAACTCGTCTCAATGCCCAGAACGCGGATCAATTCGTTGCCATCCCTGGAGATTGTGCAACCAGGCTTTCCCCGTTAGGAGAAAGCCCAAGGTCTGTTGATATTCAGGTGATGCCGGCCTGCAAATAGCGGGTTCCTGCGCTTCCGGTGCTCACGTACTCAAAGTACGCTCCGCTCCGGTTCTCGGAAACCACCATTTTCGGCTCGGCCTGACCTGAATCTCAACAGACCTCTATCTGCCGGTTATCACGGACAGCGCGCCATGCAAACAACCTTGAAAATCGGAACACGCGGCAGCCCGCTGGCGCTGGCGCAGGCGCATGAAACGCAGGCGCGGCTGATGGCCGCTCACCGTATGCCGGTTGAGGCATTCGAGGTGGTCGTCATCTCGACCAGCGGCGATCGCATCCAGGACCGGCCGCTGTCGGAAGCCGGCGGCAAGGGGCTGTTCACCAAGGAAATCGAGGAGGCGCTGCTGGCGCGCCGCATCGACATCGCCGTGCATTCGTCGAAGGACATGCCGACGGTGTTGCCCGACGGGCTGGAACTGTCTGCCTTCCTGCCGCGCGAGGATGCCCGCGACGCCTTCGTCGGCAAGGCGGCCAAAACGATCGCCGGATTGCCGCACGGCGCGAAGGTCGGTTCGTCGTCGCTCCGACGCCAGGCGCTGATCCGGCGGATGCGGCCGGATCTCGACGTGGTGATGTTCCGCGGCAATGTGCAGACGCGGCTGCGCAAGCTCGACGAGGGCGTCGCCGACGGTACCATCCTTGCCTATGCCGGGCTGAAGCGGCTCGGGCTCGAAGATGTCGTCACCGACCTGATGCCGCTCGACAGCTTTCCGCCGGCGCCGGGGCAAGGCGCGATCTGCATCGAAAGCCGCATCGGCGACCTCGATGTGGAAAGAATGCTGACGGCAGTCCACGACGTGCCGACCGGGCAGGCGCTGGCCTGCGAACGCGCTTTCCTGGCGGCGCTCGACGGTTCCTGCCGCACGCCGATTGCCGGCCATGCGACGATATCGGCCGGAACCGTGTTCTTCGGCGGACTGATCATCTCGCCGGACGGCGTGCAATCCCATGAGGTCAAGGCGGAAGGCCCGGCGCAGGATGCCGCGCGCATCGGCGACGAAGCCGCCAGGACCGTGCGGGCCAAGGCCGGCGAAAAATTCTTCGACGACTGGGCCTGACATGCGTCGCGTCCTGGTGACGAGGCCGGAGCCGGGCGCCTCGCGCACGGCACAGCGGCTCGAGGACCTGGGTTTTAAGCCGATCCTGCTGCCGCTGACCGAAACGGTGGCGCTGCCGGTTGACCCGGACAGGGTCGCAGCCAATGCCGCGGCCGTTGCCGTCACCAGCGCCAATGCCGTGCGCCATGCGCCGAAAGAAATCAGCGCGGCGCTCGCCGGTTTGCCTTGCCATGCCGTCGGCAGACGGACAGCGCAGGCCGCCCGTGCGGCCGGGTTTCTGTCGGTCAGCGAAGGGCCGGGCGATGCCGAGGCGCTGGCGGATGCGCTTGCCGGCGATTACGCTGGACAAACCATCGTCTATCTGTGCGGGCGGGTGCGTTATTCGGGTTTCGAGCAGCGGCTGCAGCCGGCAGGCGTTCAGGTTCGCGCCGTCGAGACCTATGACACTGTCGCGCTGGATTATTCCGACGGGGCCGTTCTTGCGCGCTTGTCCGGCCTGCCGGTCGAGGCGGTGCTGCTCTATTCGGCCAAGGCCGCCACAGCGCTGCAGGCGCTGGCTGGGCGGCCGGCGCTGCGTGAGCTGTTTAAAAACACATGTTTTTTTGCGCTGTCCGGACGTATCGCCGCAGCCTTGGAGACTGTTGCCTCAGAACAGCTCCGCGTTGCGCCGGAGGCCAGCGAGGAGGCCCTGCTGGAGCTTTTGCGGACGTCGCCTTGACCCCGTGTCATCACGCCGCCCCTTTTCACCGCTTGGTGATGTGCTAGACCCTTTCTGAACCATCCCGAAGCGAAATTTGCGGAGCCCAAGCATGGTCAAGACGCCGAAGATGCGGCATTCGAAAAGCCGTCGCGAGCCGGTGACCATCGAGCTCGATCCCGGCGCTGTCTCGCGCGTTGCCGACGAGGATGCCGCCAACGGGCGGACCGACGAGGCGAAGGCGGAGGAGGCGGCAAGCGCGTCGCAGCCGGAAGCGCCTGAAGAACCCGTCCATGCCGACCAGACCGACATCGAGCCGTGGGAACATACCGAAGCGGCCCCGCCGGCCGGGTCGGAACAGCCGGCAGAGGGTGGCGCCAAAACTCCTGAAGGGCCCAAACCGACTTATCCGGCCGGCTCGGGGGGACCGGCGGAGCGGGCCTTCGACTACAGTTTCGATGACGCATCGGCCAAGGACGCTTCGGCCAAGGCGGGCGCCGCAGACGCGCCGAAGGAAACCCAGGCAGGGACTGAAGACATGGCAGCGCAGCCGAAGCGTGGCGGCATCAACGGCATCGCCGCCGGCATTATCGGCGGCGTCATCGCGCTGGCTGCCGCCGGAGGGCTGCAGTTTGCCGGCCTGCTCGGCGCGCCAGGGGCTGGCGATTCGTCCTCGGGCGGCGTGTCGCTCGATGGCGTCAATAGCGAAATCGCTGCGCTGAAGAGCGAGATTGCCGGGCTCAAGGATACAGCCGGCAACAATGACGCCTCGGCCAAGGTGGACGGGCTGTCGTCAGCGCTGGATCAGGTCAAGACGGATGTTGCGGCGCTGAAATCGGCGATCGAGCAGGGCGGAGCAGGCGACACTGCCGGGCTTGCAGCCCTCGGCGACAAGGTCAGGCAGATCGAGACGGCGGTTGCGGCGCTTGGCCAGACCGGCAACACGGCGCCGGTCGATCTCGGACCGCTCAATGAAAAGCTGGCCGGGCTCGACGCGGCGGTGAAATCCGCCGGCGAGGCGGCGAAGGCACAGGACGGCCGGCTTGCGGCGCTGGAACAGTCGGTGTCTCAGCTTTCCGGCAAGGTCGAGGCACAGGCCGGGCAGCCCAAGGTTGCGCTCGCCATCGCCGCATCGGCGCTGAAGGCAGCACTCGATCGTGGCGCGCCATTCGCCGCCGAACTCGAAACCTTTACGGCGATTTCGCCGGATGCTCCAGAGATCGCAGCCTTGCGTGCCTACGCCGAAAAGGGCGTTCCGACCCGGTCGGAGATCGCAACCGAAATGCCTGCCGCCGCCAATGCCATGGTCGCTGCCTCCGAGCCCGTCGACCAGAATGCCGGCTTCCTGCAAAACCTGCTGTCGAGCGCGCAATCGCTGGTCAAGGTCAGGCCGATTGGTGCCGTCGAAGGCGCTGGCGCACCGGAAGCCGTCGCCCGCATGGAGGTAGCGGTCAATCAGGGCGATTACGCCAAGGCGCTCAGCGAATACGATACGCTGCCCGAGGCGGTGAAGGCTGCCGGCGCCGAATTTGCCGGCAAACTGAAGGCGCGAATCGAGGTCGAGAAGCAGGTCGACGCGTTGATCGCCAGTGCGATGAAGGCGTGAGGGAAACCCGATGATTCGCATTCTGCTTTTCCTCGTCGTGGTTTTCGCTCTCGGGCTGGGTTTCGCCTGGCTGGCCGACCGGCCGGGCGAGATGGTCGTCACCTTCAGCGGCTACCAATACCAGGTCAGCCTGATGGTGGCGGCGGTGGCGGTCGTTGCCGTGGTTGCCGCGGTGATGATCGTCTGGTGGCTGCTCAAGGCGCTGTGGAACAGCCCCTACACCATCTCGCGCTATTTCCGCGTGCGCCGTCGCGATCGTGGCTATCAGGCGCTGTCGACCGGCATGATTGCCGCCGGCGCCGGTGACGGGGCGCTCGCCCGCAAGAAGACCAAGGAAGCGGCAAAGCTGATCCGCTCCGACCAGGAGCCGCTGATCCAATTGCTGGAGGCGCAAGCCTCGCTGCTCGAAGGCGACCATGAGGGTGCCCGCGAAAAGTTCGAGACCATGCTCGACGATCCCGAAATGCGGCTGCTCGGCCTGCGCGGGCTTTATCTCGAGGCCGAACGCCTCGGCGACCGCAACGCGGCGCGGCACTACGCCGGCCGCGCTGCGGCGATGGCGCCGCAACTGGCCTGGGCCGCCGAATCTACGCTGGAAGACCTGACCGGGCGCGGCGACTGGGACGGCGCGCTGAAACTGGTCGAGGCGCAGAAATCGACGCGGCAGATCGAGCGCGATGCCGCCAACCGGCGTCGCGCCGTGCTGCTCACCGCCAAGGCGCAGGGGCTGATCGACAGCGATCCCAATGCCGCCAAAACCGCTGCTCTGGAGGCCAACCGGCTGCGGCCGGATTTCGCGCCGGCGGCGGTGAACGCAGCCAAACTGCTGTTCAGACAGAATGATGTGCGCAAGGGCGCGAAGATCCTCGAAACGGCGTGGAAAGCCGAGCCGCATCCAGAGATCGCCGAGCTTTACACCCACGCCCGGCCAGGCGATGCCGTGCTCGACCGGCTGAACCGGGCGAAGAAGCTGCAGGAGATGAAGAAGAACCACGCCGAATCGTCGCTGGCGGTGGCGCGCGCCGCGCTCGACGCGCAGGACTTTTCAACCGCCCGCAAAGAGGCCGAGGCGGCTATCCGCATGGATCGCCGCGAAGGCGCCTATCTGCTTCTGGCCGACATCGAGGAGGCCGAGACCGGCGATCAGGGCAAGGTGCGGCAGCTTTTGTCCAAGGCAGTGCGTGCACCGCGCGATCCGGCCTGGGTCGCCGACGGCGTCGTTTCCGAACGCTGGGCGCCGATGTCGCCGATCACCGGCAAGCTCGACGCCTTCGAGTGGCGTGCGCCGATGGAGCGGCTCGGCCAGCTCATCGACAGTGACGAGGATGCGCCGGCCGCCGCGGTGCCGACAATTGCGGCGCCAACGAAGCCGGCAAAGGAAAATGTGATCGAGCTGAACCCCGCTGGTTCGGCCGAAAGGCCGACCACCGCGGCGGCATCGGAAACTGGCGGAGACGATGTTGCGCCGGTCACCGCCACGGCGTCTGCCGCAGTGCCGCCGGATGGCGACGCTGCCGAACCGGTGGAGGAAATGGCTCGGCTGCCCGACGATCCCGGCGTCGATCCGGACGACGAAGAGCAAAAATCACCACGCAGGTTTCGATTGTTTTGATTTGGCTGAGCTTGAAAAGTTTGGCTGAGCTTGAAAGTTTTGGCGGATGGGAAGTAGGAATCACATGTTCGAACGCGTTCTGTCGTTTCTGAAGGACCTGCCGGGAGACGGCCGCGCCCGCAACAACGCCGATGATCCGCGCGTTGCCGCATCCGCCCTTCTCTACCATGTGATGAGTGCCGACGGCGTGCGTCAGGATGCCGAATGGGAGCGGTTCAAGGCGGTGCTGGCGGAAAGCTATTCGATCAGCGGCGACGAGCTCGACGCGCTTGCCGCTGCCGGCGAGCGGGCCGACAATGAGGCGATCGACCTTTACGCCTTCACCAGCGTTTTGAAGCGTCAGCTCGATCCGGACGCGCGAAAAGCCTTCATCGGCCTGATGTGGGAAATCGTCTATGCCGATGGCGAATTGCACGAGCTCGAGGACAATATCGTCTGGCGCGTCGCCGAGCTGATGGATGTCGAACGCCACGACCGCGTCGAGGCACGCCGCAAGGCGGCCGCCGAAGTGCCGGGCGCGGCTGGAACATCGAGCGACGAATAGACGGGATTCCCCATGCCATCCACGCCGAGGCCGAGACCAAAAATCCTGATCGTGCTGCATCAGGAGAGTTCGAGCCCCGGGCGCGTCGGCCACATGCTTATCGAAGAAGGCTTCGACCTCGATCTCCGCTGCCCGCCGCTCGGCGACGCCTTGCCGGAAACACTGGACGGTCATGCCGGAACCGTGGTGTTCGGCGGACCGATGAGCGCCAATGACGAGGACGACTTCGTCCGCCGTGAGACCGACTGGCTGAAAATTCCGCTCAGGGAGAACCGGCCGTTGCTCGGCATCTGCCTCGGCGCGCAGATGCTGGTCAACCATCTTGGCGGCAAGGTCGAGGGTCATGGCGAGGGGCTGGTCGAGATCGGCTGGTATCCGCTGACAGCGACCGAGGACGGCAAGAAGCTGATGCGCTGGCCTGAGATGGTCTATCAGTTTCACCGCGAGGGCTTTTCGCTGCCCAAGGACGCGACGCTGCTGGCGACGGCCGAAACCTATCCAAACCAGGCCTTTCGTTATGGCGACAATGCCTGGGGCATCCAGTTCCATGGCGAATTGACAAGGGCGATGATGCAGCGCTGGGTCGTTCGCGGCGCGCATCGCTTCGAGTTGCCCGGCGCGCAGCCCGGTCGCGATCATCTCGGCGGCCGGCTGATCTGGGACATGCATCTCAAGCGCTGGCTCGGCGAATTCCTGCAGACGATCTTCGGCAAGCCGGCGCTGTCCTGATCTGATCTAGTTTTGCCCGGATCAGTGCGCCCTGGGATCAGTTTCGCCCGTTGAGGTGGCGCACCTTGCGCAGCTGCGGGAACAGCACCGCCCACAGCCCGGCGACAACGACTGCGCCGACGCCGCCGATCACCACCGCGGGCACGGTGCCGATCAATGCCGCCATGGTGCCGGCGCGGAATTCGCCGAGCTCGTTGGAGGCGCCGACGAAAACCTGATTGACGGCGTTGACGCGGCCGCGAACCTTGTCCGGCGTCCACAGCTGGATCAGCGTCTCTCTGATGTAGACGCTGAACATGTCGGCGGCGCCGAGCAAGGCGAGCGCTGCGATCGACAGCCAGGTGATGGTGGAAAGGCCGAACAGCACCGTGAAGGCGCCGAACAGCGCGACGAAGCCGAGCATGACCACGCCGGCATGGTTGCGGATCGGATGTCCGGCCAGCCAGATGGCAACGCAGATGGCGCCGATGCCCGGCGCCGAACGCAACAGTCCCAGGCCCCAAGGGCCGAGTTCGAGGATGTCGCGCGCATAGACCGGCAGCAGCGCCGTGGCGCCGGACAAAAGCACGGCGAACAAATCGAGCGAAATGGCGCCGAGCACGATCTTCTCGCTCCAGATATAGCCGAAGCCGGCAAACAGGGTCTGCATCGTCGGCCTGTCGGTCTCGCTGCGCTGGGCAGGCTTTGGGATGGTGAAGACCAGCACCGCGGCGACAAACATCAGAACGGCAGCGGTGCCGTATGCCGCTTGCGCCGAGAGCCCGTAGAGCAGGCCGCCGGCGACCGGTCCGACGATGGTCGCCGTCTGCCAGGCGGACGAATTCCAGGCGATCGCGTTGCCGAAATCCTCCGGCGGCACGAGGTTGGCGAACAGCGACGCCGCGGCCGGTCCGAAGAAGGCGCGCGCGATGCCGAACATGGCGAGCACGCCGAAGATCAATCCCGGTCCGCTAAGACCGCGCAGCGTCAGCAGCAGCAGGGCCAGCGCGCAGATCGCCTCCAGCAGCACCATCAGCGCCATGATCAGGCGGCGGCCGAAACGGTCAGCGACCACCCCGGTGATCAGCACCAGCAGCAGCGAAGGCAGGAACTGGACAATGCCGACAAGGCCGAGATCGAACGGATCGCGGGTCAGGTCGTAGACCTGCCAGCCGACGGCGACGGACACGATCTGGGTGGCGAATGTGGCGAGGAAGCGTGCCGCCCAATAGCTCAGGAAGGGTTTGTGCCGGAAGGCGGCATAGCGCCGGTCGGGCGGTGCGTGAGGTTCGGGTGTCATGAATCAGGCCCCGTGGCAAGGAAGTCGGCCGGCGGGGCACTTCCACGAGGGCGCTGGTCCGACCACAGCGCTTTTAACGCAGTTCGGTGCGAGGCGCGCGCAAAAATCGGCTCTGGATCAAGGATTTCCGGCTACCATGCTAATTGCACAGCGAGGCGGAGGTGGAAGGGTTATTAGGCGCGCAGGTCGAGTTCTCCCCGCGCCCCTGTCCTGCCGGACATCTCCCCCTCAAGGGGGGAGATTGGACGTCGCGGCGGCTTTCGCCAATCTCGAGCGTCAAAGGCGGCTTCGAGCGCGTCAGACCGTGGCCTTCGGCTTCCTGGTCTTCTTGACCGGCGCCGGCGGGGCGGCCTTGCGGCCAAGGCCGATCGCCTTCGCCAACTGCGAGCGCGAGGCCGCATAGGTCGGGGCGACCATCGGATAGTCAGCCGGCAAGCCCCATTTGGCGCGGTAGGCATCCGGCGTCAGTCCGAAATGAACACCGATATGGCGTTTCAGGGATTTGAACTTCTTGCCGTCTTCGAGGCAGATGATGTAATCCGGCGTCACCGATTTCTTGGGATTGACCGCCGGGATCAGCGGTGCTGCGACCGGAACGGCGGGCTGGCCGAGCCCACCTATCGACGCGCTGACGCTGGCGATGAGATCGCCGAGGCCGGAAGCGGGCAAGCGGTTCTTCTCGACGTAAGCGGACACGATGTGAGCGGTCAGCTCGAGAAGGTCGATGTCCTTGCGGGCTTTGTTGCTGTCGTCGGTCAATCTATTTTCTCCGTTAGTGGGGTCGCAGAATTCCTAGTCGGCAAATCTGCATAACGCAATGACGCCGCACCACGCTACACATTATTTTGAATAACAATACTAACGGCCGGGCCAGATCAACAGGTTTGGCCTCGAACCGCTATAATATCAGACAATCAGGGATTTGTCGCGCCACAGTCGAAATCCTCCTTCGAAGGCGCGTGTGTTGTCGCCACGCTCGCAACCGGCAGGCAATTCGTCGAGTTTGTCGACATTGCCGCCGCCGATGATCACATAGTCAGGCTGAAGGGCGCCGCGCAGCCGCTCGACGACGTCGAAAACGTGTTTGCGCCATTTCTTCTTGCCGCGCTTTTCAAGGCCGCGTTCGCCGACATAGTCCTCGAAGCTGCTGCCCTTCTTGTAGGGAAGATGCGCGAGTTCCATCGGTTGGGCGACGTTGTCGAGGATCATCGCAGCACCGAGTCCGGTTCCGAGACCCAGGAACAGCATGCGCCCGCCTTCATAGCTGCCGACGGCCTGCATCAGCGCGTCGTTGACCAGCTTCACCGGCTTGCCGAACTGCGTTGCGAAGTCAAATCCGACCCAACCCTTGCCGAGATTGGCGGGGTCGGCCAGTGGCCTGTTGTGGTGCACCGGGCCGGGATAACCGATCGAGACGACATCGTAGGGCAAGCCATCGGCGAGCGTCTGCACGACGGCGATCATTTGCTGCGGCGTCAGGCCGGGCCCGGAATCGGCTCTGCGCTCCTCGCCGCCGGCGCTGGTGAGGATCTTGACATGGGAGCCGCCGATATCGATCGCAAGCACGATCTTTTCGCTGTCCGGTGCTTGCTTTTTCGCCGCCTTGGCCATTGCGTCGCCTCCGAGTTCATTTCGCCGGGTTGATCCAGCCGTCCGGCGGTCCGAACCCGGCCATCGCCTCGGCGGGACCCCATGTTCCCGGCTCATAGAGGTGTGGCGGCGTGGTATCGCCGAGCACCGGGCCGACGATCCGCCAGGCAAGCTCGCTGGCATCCTGGCGAGTGAACAACTGGCCGTTGCCGTTCATGGCGTCGCCGATCAGCCGCTCATAGGGCGGCATGTCGCCCTTGCTGTCGTCGAGCGCGGTGAGTTCGACCTGCTCGCCGATCATGTCGTCACCAGCGGCCTTGCGCTGGGCGCCGATCGAGATCGCCACCTGCGGGTCGATGCGGAAACGGACGTGATTCGCATCTCCGGGTTTGATCGGGTCGAAGACGTCTAGCGGCGGCCGCTTCAAACGCACGATGACCTCGGTGGCGTGCACCGGCATGCATTTGCCGGCGCGGATGAAGAAGGGCACGTCGCGCCAGCGCCAGGTGTCGACGAAGAAACGCACCGCCGCGAATGTCTCGACCGGCGAATTCGGCGCGACGCCCGGCTCGCTGAGATAGCCTTTGAACTGGCCGCGCACGACATCGTCACTGCTCAGCGTCCGGATCGCCCGCAGCACCTGCACCTTCTCGTCGATCAGATCGTCGGCCGAGCGGCCAACGGGCGGCTCCATGGCCAGCAGCAGCAGGATGTTGAGCAGATGGTTCTCGATGACGTCGCGGATGCAGCCGACCTCGTCGTAGAAGCGGCCGCGGCCTTCGACGCCGAAATCCTCGGCCATGGTGATCTGCACGCTCTCGACGAAATTGCGGTTCCAGATCGGCTCGAGAAAGGAATTGGCGAAGCGGAAATAGAGCAGATTCTGGATCGCCTCCTTGCCGAGATAATGGTCGATGCGAAAGATCGACTGCTCGTCGAACACCAGGTGAAGGACCCGGTTCAGCCAGCGCGCCGATTGCAGATCGTGACCGAACGGCTTTTCCACCATCAGGCGCGCGCCCTGGGCTGCGCCCGACTGTTCCAGGCCCTGGATGACCGTCTCGAACATGGTCGGCGGCACCGCCAGATAGTGCAGCGGGTGCTGCGCGGTCCCGAGCGCGCTTTTCAGCTTCTCGAATGTCGCGGCGCTGCGGTAGTCGCCGCTGACATAGCGAAGCAGCGAGGCAAGTTTCGCGAATATCTTCTCGTCGACCTTGCCGATGGCCTTGACGATGCCGTCGTGGGCCCGCGCCTGCAACTGCTTCAGGTCCCAGGCGTCGAAAGCGACGCCGATCACCGGTTCGGTGAGCGTTCCCTTAGCGACCATGGCGTAAAGTGCCGGGAAGATTTTTTTGTGGGCGAGGTCGCCGGTCGCCCCGAAAAGCACCAGCGTGTCGGACCGTTCCTGGTTCATGAGCGTGTCTTTCCCGTCACGAGCCGGTCTTCGGCTTTTCGACATGGCCGCCAAAGGCATAGCGCATGGCGGACAGCAGCTTGTCGGCGAATTCGGATTCGCCTTGCGAGGCGAACCGGTCGAACAGGGCCGAGGACAGAACCGGCGCCGGCACGCCGGTGTCGATCGCCGCCTTCAGCGTCCAGCGGCCTTCGCCGGAATCCGAAACCCGTCCGCCGAACTGCGTCAGCCCCGAATCGGCCTTCAATACGCCCGCCGTGAGGTCGAGCAGCCAGGACCCGATGACGCTGCCATGCCGCCAGACCTCGGCAACCTGGGCGATATCGATGTCGAACTGGTAATATTGCGGGTTTTCCAATGGGCTGGTTTCGGCGTCGGCGGTCCGCTGTCTCTTGCCGGCATTCGCCGACTTCAGGATGTTCATGCCTTCGGCATAGGCGGCCATGACGCCGTACTCGATGCCGTTGTGGACCATCTTGACGAAATGGCCGGCGCCGCTCGGTCCGCAGTGGAGATAGCCGAACGGTGCGGTTCCGGCATCCTTGCCAGGGGCAGGCATCCCGGCATCGGCGCCCGGCGCCAGGGTGGCGAAGACCGGGTCGAGATGCTGGACCGCGCTGTCGGGGCCGCCGATCATCAGGCAATAGCCGCGCTCAAGACCCCAGACGCCGCCGCTGGTGCCGACATCGACATAGTTCAAGCCTTTCGATGCCAGGCGCGCGGCATGGTCGACAGCCTCGTGATAATAGGAATTGCCGCCGTCGACGATGATGTCGCCCGGCTCCATCAGGTCGGCCACCTGGTCGACGACCCGGCTGGTGATCGCCGCCGGCAGCATCAGCCAGGCGCTGCGCGGCTTGGTCAGCTTGCCGACGAACTCCTCCATCGAAGCGGCTCCGATCGCGCCAGCCGTCACAAGGGCTTCAACGCTGGCCGGGTTGATGTCGTAGACCACGCATTCGTGGCCATCGCGCAGCAGGCGCCGCACCATGTTGGCGCCCATCCTGCCCAGTCCCATCATTCCGATCTGCATGTTTTTCGTCCTGCTTCTTGAGGGATAGAAGATCTACTGGCTCTATCGTTGGAGCATGATCTTTCCGAAAACCGGTTTCCACTTTTCGCTAACGCGGACCTTCGGTTCGGGATCATGCTCTAGTCCGGCTTGTCGATACCGACGGAAAAGTCGACATTCTCCCAACGGCCGGCATCGGGCCAGAAAAAAGTAAAGACGATCATATTGCCCGGCGGGACATCGGCAACGGGCAGGTCCGTGAGATGGATGCCGAAGGCGTTCTCGATCGTCGCGGCGTCACGGATGGTTGCCCAATCGTCGTTGCTCCAATGGACCACCGCCCGGGCCAGCAGTTCGACGCGCAGCAGCTTGCCGGCGGGCATGGCGCGGAGCTTGTGATTGAAGCGCCATGTCCGGCGCGGCGCCACGGTCCTGTCCTCGATGTAGCGCTTCACGCCTTGCGGCGGCATGTCGAAGACGGCGCCGTCTTTGAGCGAGCGCAGCAGCTTGATATGCTCCGAATGCGCCCAGACCAGAGGCATGGCGCTGCCCGATGGTCGGCCGTGCCGCAGTTCGTGTTCGGCGATGTCGGGACCATCCCAGACCTGCTCGGGCAGCAGGCCGCCAGACCCGGCAGAATTCTCCAGGGTCTTTAACAGGCTCGCTGCTTTGTCCTTGCGTCCCGCCGCCAGTTCGTAATGGGCGCGCTCGCCGACCAGCAGCGGCCAGGGCCGGCCCTGGCCGGTTCCGTCGAAGGGCGCGCCGTCGGCGCGCTCGCCATAGCCGTCGCTGGTATAGCGATACCAGACGGGCCCCTGCGGCAGGTCGCAGCGCAGCCGCGCATCGATGACCTTGACCGTGTCGACGATGCGCGGGTCGTCGGCGGCCCTGAGGCCGAAGCGGACGAGCGCCAGCGCATCCGGGCTGACGATCGCCTCGGCCGGCCGGTCGCTATCGCCCGGCGGCCGGTTCTTGATCGGCACATAGCCGTCCTTCGGCGACGCCGCGCCGGCGGTGTCGGGCGGCGCGATGCGGACGTAATAGCCCTCGACGCCGACCTCTTCGCCGAGTGGAGTGCCGGTGACATAGGTCCAGCGCTCGATCTGGTCGTTCCAGACATCGGCGGTTTCCCGCAGATAATTTGCCGGCTCTGCTTTGCCGCAAGTTTCGAACAGGTCGGCCGCGGCCAGCAGGGCGGCGATCTCGACGGCCAGCGTGAACGGGCTGTAGCCGGCATCCTCCTCCCAGCGGTCTTCGCCGGTGACCGGACCGTTGCGCACGACATAGGAAGCGGCGCGTTCGACCATCGGCATGAAGGAGCGCAACGCGGCGTCTGCCAGATGCCCAGCCCGGCGCAGCGCGTCTGCGAGCAGCAGCGGAAACGCGCACTCGTCCATCTGGATGCCCGGCCAATAGGCTGATCCGTCGAGCCAGGCGTTCTGCGGCCAATGCCCATCCGGCTGCTGGATCGAGCGGAGATAGGCGAGGATCTCAAGCGCTTGCGCCGGATCGCCGGCGGCGAGGAAACCGCCCGCGGTTTCGACCAGGTCGCGCGGCCAGACCAGATGATAGCCACCGATATCGTCGTCGCCCTTGCTGAAGCCCCACGGGATCGACAGGCTGGCGACGGCCGCGCCGGTGGATGAGCGATGCGTTGCCAGAACCGCCGTACTGACACGATAGGTGTTGATCCCCGCACCACGCCGGTCCAGCGGCAGCAAGCCAGCCTGCCATTTGCGCCATTTTTCGACGTAGGATTTGGCTGCGGGCGCAAAACCCCGCTTCAGGCTGGCCGAGGCATTTTCCGCCGCCTCTTGCGGCGTCGTTCCGAAACCCAGCGCCAGCAGCGCCGTCGGGTTCGCAACCGAAAAGCCGATCTCGCCGGTCAGCGCGACATTGCCGTCCTCGGCCCTGCGGCAAGCCGGGTCGAGCCGGCCGTCACGACGGAGTTGCTGCCAGCCGTCGGAGACACCGACATAGCCGGCCGAGCATGCTCCCCAGGGCAGCGACGAGGCGAGCGCCAGGCAAACGCCACGTCCCGATGCAAACAAGACAGGCCTTCCGTCGTGGTCGCCGACCCAGGCGGTGTTGGCCATGCCGGCGTTGACCAGATGCGGCGCCAGCAGCGCGTAGACGCGATGGTCGGCGTATGTGCCGCGTAGCGGCGTGAAGCTGATTTCCTGCAGCAAAACAGGATGTTCCGGATCCGTAACGATGCTCTTTTCGATCCGGTAGGTGGCGGCGGTGTTGACCAGCCTGTAGGCGGGCACCCCATCCTCGAACGGCTCGAGGCTGTGCACGGCATCGCGCTTTTCTTCCGAGAAATAGAAGCCGGGGCCGGTGACGACCAGTCCCATGTCTCGCGTGCAGGCGCTGTCGAGGCGGGGATAATAGACCTCGTTGAGGATGCCGTGGCTGATCGTGAACCAGACAGGGCAGGCCGGCGAAAGCGCGGTTCCGACGCCGCTCTTGGTGCTCGACGTCCAGCGCGCCGGAATTCCGGGTGCGCCCAGCGCATCAGTCGGCGTCGCTGCCATCTTGATTTTGGTCTCCTGCCCCATCCCTAGACCAGGAGCCGAAGCCTTTTCAATCATTGCACCGCAAGTTGATCGTCAAACCTTCATCGATCGCTGTTGACAAGTGCGCCCATCTAAATTTGTCTGACAATATTGAAACGAGGGTCGTCACAACAGCCGCCAGCAGCCAACAACGACCAGCAATCCATGGGAGGATAACAGATGAAGAAGATACTCGTCCTGAGTGCGCTTGCGGCGATGCTCGCGTCAGGCGCCGCGTTTGCCGACACCAGCGACAAGAAGATCGCCTTTTCCAACAATTATGCCGGCAATTCGTGGCGACAGGCGATGCTCGACAGCTATGCCATCGTCACCAAGAAGGCGGTCGCCGACGGGGTGGTCGCTGCCGCGGACATCTTCACGACGGCCGACAAGGAAGTACCGACCCAGGCAGCCCAGGTGCAGAACCTGATCCTGCAAGGCTATGACGCCATCGTCATCAACGCCGCCTCGCCGGACGCGCTCAACGGCGCCGTCAAGCAGGCCTGCGATGCAGGCATCGTCGTCGTCTCCTTTGACGGCATCGTAACCGAGCCCTGCGCCTACCGCGTCGTCGTCGACTTCAAGGACATGGGCAGGCAGGAAGTCGAGCAGATGGCCAAGTTCCATCCCGAGGGCGGCAATCTGCTGGAAATCCGCGGCCTTGCCGGCACGTCGATCGACGACGCCATCCACGCCGGGATTCTGGAGGGCGTCGCCGCCCATCCCGAGTTCAAGATCGTCGGTTCGGTGACCGGCGACTGGGACCAGACTACAGCGCAGAAGGCGGTCGCGACGATCCTGCCGTCGCTGCCGGAAATCGTCGGCGTCGTCGATCAGGGCGGCGACGGCTATGGCGCGGCACAGGCCTTCGCCGCCGCCGGCAAACCGCGCCCGACCATCATCATGGGCAACCGCCAGGACGAATTGCAGTGGTGGAAGGAACAGAAGGACAAGGATGGCTACCAGACCTGGTCGGCGTCGATTGCGCCGGGCGTGTCGTCGCTGGCCTTCTGGGTAGCGCAGCAGGTGCTCGACGGCCGCACCGATGTGCCGCATGACCTGTTGGTGCCATACCTCGCCTTCACCCAGGACAATTTCGAGGCCGAACTGCCGAACATCCCCAAGGGCGGCGTCGCCAGCCACGAATACACGCAGGAAGACGCCATCGCGGCGATCAAAGCCAACATCAAGTGAGCGTGGCACATCCAATGCCGCGCGCGTCGTCTTCCGGATTTCGCTAGGGATGCCCGAGGCCGGTGTAGACATCATCAGACTGGACGGAGCCGAAAAACATTTCGGCGCCGCCACTGTCGACATCATCAGGCTGGACGGAGCCGAAAAACATTTCGGCGCCGTCCGGGCGCTCGCCGGGGTGGATTTCCACGTCGGCGCCGGCGAATGCGTCGGTCTCGTCGGCCACAATGGCGCGGGCAAGTCGACGCTCATGCATATGGTGGCGGGCACGCTCGTGCCCGACAGCGGTCGGATCGCGGTGCGTGGCGGCATCGAGGACAATTATTCGGTGCCGCGCGCCCAACAACTCGGCATACGCTGCGTATTCCAGGAACTGTCGCTGTGCCCGAACCTCAGCGTTGCCGAGAACACGCGAATCAACCACCCGGCGCTGCGCGGCTTCGGCTGGCGGCGCAAGGCGGCCGATCTGATCGCGGCCAAGCTCGACGAGATATTCCCGGGCCACAGCATCTCCGCCGCCGATATTGCCAGCGACCTCTCCATCGGCAGGCGGCAGATGGTCGAGGTGGCGCGCGCCTTCACCGTGACGCAGGATCCGCTCGAGCTGGTCATCCTCGACGAGCCGACATCCTCGCTCGACGCGCACACGGCCGGCCAGTTGCTGGCCTTCGTCCGACGCTTTGTCGCCGGGGGCAAGAGCTGCATCCTGATCTCGCATGTTCTGGGCGAGGTGCTCGGGAATGCCGACCGCATCGTGGTGATGCGCGACGGCAAGGTCGTTGCGTCGGATGCGGCTAAGGCTTTCGATCGCGACAGGCTGGTGACGACCATGGGCGGAGCGGCAGCGCGTGAGAAGATCGCGGCCGAAATCGCGACCCAAAAGCCGGAGACCGGCCCGTTGCGGGTCCGGGCCCGCCCGGCGCGGCAACAGGACGGCAACGAACTTGTGGCGCATGCCGGCGAGATCATCGGCCTTGCCGGGCTTGCCGGTCATGGCCAAACCGATCTGCTGCTGGCGATTTTCGCAGCCGCGGCGCGCACCAAAACTGGCATCGAGGTCACCGCGCCGGTGGCGCTGGTGGCCGGCGACCGCCAGTCTGACGGGATCTTTCCGCAATGGTCGATTGCGCAAAACATCGGCATCCGCTCGCTGGCGCGATTGCGCAACGGCCTGCTGATCTCGCCGCGGCGCGAAGCCGAGCTCGCCGACTTCTGGCAAAAGAAAATCGGCATCCGCACCCCCGACATGAACAGCAACATCTTCTCGCTGTCCGGCGGCAACCAGCAGAAAGCCCTGTTTGCCCGGGCGCTCGGTTCCGACGCCAAGATCGTGCTGATGGACGACCCGATGCGCGGCGTCGACATCGGCACCAAGCTCGAGGTCTACGACCTTGTGCGCGAAGAGGCTGGCCGCGGCCGTACCTTCCTCTGGTACACCACGGAAACCGAAGAGCTCGACAATTGCCACCACGTCTATGTCTTCAAGAACGGCCGGATCGTCGCCAAGCTTGGTCGCGACGAGCTGACCGAGGAAAAGATCATCCAGTCCTCGTTCGGCGATGCGGCCTGAGATGACGGCAGCATCCGTCGAGAGCGGTCCCAAGAGTTCTTCCGAGCGAAGCGCGCTGGCGCGGGCGCGCCTGCTGCGCGGGCTGCTGCCTGCGATGTCGCTGGTGCTGGTGCTGCTGGCGATCGCCTGGCTCAACCCGCGCGCCATCAGCTATTTCGGCTTCAGCCTGATGCTCAACCTGGCGATCCCGATCGCATTGGCGACGATCGCGCAGATGTTCGTCATTGCCGGCAACGAGCTGGACCTGTCGATCGGCACCTTCGTCGGTTTCGTCGGCTGCGTCACGGCGACATGGCTGAAGGAGGCGCCGCTGGTCGGTGTCTTGATCCTGCTCGGGTCGATCGGTGTCTATGCGCTGCTCGGCGCGCTGATCCATCTGCGCAATTTGCCTTCAATCGTGGTGACGCTCGGCATGAGTTTTGTCTGGCAGGGTCTGGCCATCCTCATCCTGCCGAAGCCCGGCGGCAAGGCGCCGGACTGGCTGCTGTCGCTCATGGCCTTCAAACCGCCCTTCGTTCCGTTCCCGATCATTGCGGCGCTGCTGATTGCCGCGGTCGTCCACTTCGGGCTGATGCGCACCTCGTATGGCGTCATCCTGCGCGGCTCCGGCGGCAATGCCGCGGCCCTCAGCCGTGCCGGCTGGTCGCTGCTCAAGACCAAGATCGTGCTGTTCGCGTTGACCGGCCTGTTCGGCGTTTTATCCGGCATGGCGCTGATCGGCATCACCACCTCGGCCGATGCCAATATCGGCAATGGCTACACGCTGCTTTCGATCGCCGGCGTCATCCTCGGTGGCGGCGAATTCGTCGGCGGCCGGGTATCGCCGATCGGCGCGGTGATCGGCGCGCTGACGCTGGCGCTCGCCGCGTCGCCGCTGCTGACCTTCATGCACATCCCGCCCGATTGGCAGGTGGCCGCCAACGGCGCCATCCTCATCATCGTGCTGGCGGCCCGGGTGCTGATCAGCCGCAAAGAGAGGTGAGGGGATGGCATCGTTGCGATTGCTGCTCGCCAAACCCTGGATCTGGTCCTTCATCGGCGCGCTGCTGGTGTGGCTGGCGACGGTCACCTTCACCGGCGGATATGGCGGCGGCGGCATGATCACGGCAGCACTTTCGCTCGCCGTCTTCACCGTCGTCGTCGGCGTCGGCCAGATGTTCGTGATCACGCTCGGTCCCGGCAATGTCGACCTGTCGCTGCCCGCCAATATCGGCCTCGCCAGCGCCGTCGCCATGAAGGTGATGGACGGCAATGATTCAATGATCGCGGTCGGGCTGCTGGCGGCGATGGCCTGCGGCATGGCGATCGGCGCCGCCAATTATCTGTTGATCTGGGCGCTGCGCATTCCACCGATCATCGCCACACTGTCGGCGAGCTTCATCATCCAGTCGATCGACATCAGCTATGGCCGCGGCTTGCAGATCAAGCCGCCGCCGGGCTTTGCCAGTTTCACCAACTGGCAGATTCTTGGCATTCCGGTGCTGGCGATCCTCACCGTGCTGTTCTCCATCGGCGCTGCGATCGCGCTGCAGCGCATGATCTATGGCCGTTCGGTGCTGGCGATCGGCCAGAACATCCGCGCGGCGTGGCTGGCCGGTGTCAATGTCGGCCGCATCCGCTTTCTTACCTACACGCTGTCGGGCGCGCTCGGCGGCCTCGACGGGGCGCTGCTCGCCGGCTATTTCCGCGGCGCCAATGTCGATATCGGCAATGAGTACCTGCTGGCCTCGATCGCCGTCGTCGTCATCGGCGGCACGTCGGTAGCCGGCGGCAAGGCCAATGTGCCGGGTGTATGGGGCGCGGCCCTGTTCCTGGTGCTGCTTTTGACCATGCTCAACACGTTCGGCGTCAGCGCCGGCGTCCGTCTGTTGCTGACCGGGCTGATCATCGTCGGCGTCATCACTGCCGCCGGCGGGCAGAAAGCGCTGCGCTAGCAAGCGGCGGCCCTTGGCGGCGCTGACCTGTGTCATCTCATACGTGCTTGCGCCCGCCAGATTCGCGGAACCAGCTGTCGGGATAGGGATACCACCAGTCCTGGATCGCTGGCCTGTGGTCGATGATGACCATCTTCGAGCGGCGGAAGGCATCCAGCCCCTGGCGACCAAGTTCGCGGCCGAGGCCCGACGCCTTCCAGCCGCCGAACGGCAGTGCGTCGTTGTCGATCAGCGGATTGTTGACCCAGACCATCCCTGCCTCAAGCCGCTCCGCAGCCTCATGCGCCTCGGCAAGATCAGTGGTGAACACCGAGGCGCCGAGCCCGAACGGGCTGTCATTGGCAAGTTCTATCGCCTCGTCGAAATCCTTGACCCGGCAGATCGCGGCGACTGGCCCGAAACATTCTTCGCGCACGATCGCCATGTCGGGGGTGACGCCGGTCAGGATCGTCGGCTCGTAGAACCAGCCGACATTGTGCGCCGGCGGAATACGCCCGCCGGTGATCGCCTTGGCACCATTGCGCACGGCATCGTCGACCAGCCGCATGACTTTCGCCCGCGCCGCCTCGCTGACCAGCGGCCCGATCTCGGTCTTGTCGAGGCCGTTGCCGATGCGCAGCGCCCGTGTCTTCTGCGCAAACAGCTCGACAAAGCGGTCATGAACGGCATCGACGACGAAAAACCGTTCGGCCGAGGTGCAGACCTGGCCGGTGAGATGGAACGCGGCGGTGACGCTGCCGGCGGCCGCCACGTCGAGCGGGGCGTGTCGGCTGATGATCAGCGGATCGCTGCCGCCGGCCTCGATGACGCATGGCTTCATGCGCTCGGCGCAGGCGACGGCGACAGCCTTGCCGGCGGCGACCGAACCGGTGAAGGCAACCGCATGGGTGCGATCGGAGGCGATCAAAGCCTGCGCCGTGGCCGCCGCGCCGGGCAGGCAGGAAACCAGGCCCTCCGGCAGTGAACGGAACACGGTCATGTAATCCAGCGTCGACAGTGTCGTCGCTTCGGCCGGCTTGATGACGCAGGCATTGCCGGCGGCAAGCGAGGCGGCAACGGTCCAGCACATCAACAGGATCGGGAAATTGTAGGGCATGATGTGCACCGACGTGCCGTAGGGCTCGTAGCGCGCATACTGGAACGAACCCGCCTGCGTCGTGCCGGCGATCTTGCCGGCATCGTCGCGCGCCATTTCGGCGTAGTAGCGGAAGATCGGCGCGCAATTGGCGATCTCGCCGACTGCTTCCGGATAGGGCTTGCCCATCTCGCGCACCATCAGCTCGGCGCAGCAGGTGAAGTCGGCCGCCTCGATGGCGTTGGCGACTGCATGCAGATGCCTGGCGCGGCTCTTGGCGTCGAGCTTTTTCCAGGCAGCTTGCGCCCTCGCCGCAGCGGTGAGCACGGCGTCGATCTCGCCGTCGGTTGCAGTCGCGATGGCGCCGACGGTTTCCAGTGTCGCCGGATCGATCACCGGTTTTGCCGCGCCGGTCATCGGCCGATAATCCGGATTGACGAAGAAGGCCGGCCGGTCAGGTGAGAAGTCCATGGGCGTCCTTTCAAGCCGCTCAGCGGATCATGTAGACCTTCTTGATGGTCTCGTGGACGGTGCAGACGCCCTTCCAGTCCTGCGGAAAGAACGCCGCGGTGTCGGGTTCGATCTCGATCACCTCGCCGGATTCGTGGACATAGGTGCAGCGGCCCTCGAGGAAATGGCAGAACTCGTCGCGGGTGACGTGGCAGTGCCATTTGCCTGGGGTGCAGACCCACAGCCCGCATTCGGAGCGGCCTTCCGGTCCCTTGTGCAGCAATTTGCCGCAGGTGCGGGATTCGCCCTCGATCATCGTGGGGATGACGCCCCAGTCGACGAGGTCCGTGAGGGCAAGCGGCGATTTCATGATCGGTGTCGGCATGTCGTGAAGCTCCAGTGGCTGGCTTCAGGCCAGCATGTAAATGTTGCGGATGGTCTCGTGGACGGTGCATTCGCCGATCCAGCCGGCCGGGAACATGACCACCGTGGCAGCGGAGACTTCTATCACCTCGCCGTTGTCCGATCGGTAGGTCGCGCGGCCGGCAACGAAATGGCACAGTTCGTCGCGCGGGATCGCCAGCCGCCAGCGGCCGGGCGTGCAGACCCAGATGCCGGATTCCGGCTGCTTGTTCGGCCCCTTGTGGACGAGCCTGCCGGCGGAGTGCGAAGCACCTTCCAGCGCATCCGGCTGAGCGCCCCAGTCGACGAGGTCGGTGCGGGTCGAGGCTTGGTGGAGATGTGGCGCGGAGGAGGTCATGTGGGTGCTCCGCCGGCGCGATGCATGACTTCGCGATCGTCTCGCTCTACGGCGCCCCCCTCTGTCCTGCCGGACATCTCCCCCACGAGGGGGGAGATTGGCAGCTCTGGCGGCGGCACTCTTCTTGCGACATTTGTGATTGGCGAAATCAGTGATGACGGCCAATCTCCCCCCAAGTGGGGGAGATGTCCGGTAGGACAGAGGGGGGCGCGAAGGAATGCCATACCCATCAGCCCGGTCACAGCAGTTTCTCCAGCAGCCCCGCTGCCTTCTCCGGGCCGTTCTGCGCCTGCATCTGCGCCGACGTCTTCGCCAGCTTGGCCCTGATTGCCGGGTCGGTCAGGCAGGTTTCGATCTTGGCGATCAGCTCGGCGTCGCTCCAGTCGTAGCGCGGCATGCCGAAGCCGTGGCTGGTCTCCTCGACCCGGGTCGCGTTGTCGTGGCCATCCCAGACATAGGGCATGATGATCGCCGGCTTGCCGAAGTAGAGACACTCGGTGAACGAGTTGTTGCCGCCATGGTGGATCACCGCATCGACCTGCGGGATCACCGAGGGCTGCGGAAACCAGCTCTCGACGATGACATTGCCGGGCACTTGCGCGTATTGGTCCTTGTAGCCGCCGACATTGACCAGCGCCCGGTAGCGAGTCTCGGCCAGCGTCGCGATGATGCGCTTCAAGAGATCGACATCGCCGGCGCCAAGGCTGCCGAACGATACGTAGAGCAGCGGCCCGTCACTATTCTCAGCAAAGGTCGGCACGGTGTAGGGCTTCTCCTGCCGCACGCAGCCTTCCAGATACTGGAATTTTGCCGGGTCGAGCGGATGGCGGCGCTTGAACTTTGCCGCCTCGGGATAAAGCAACAGGTTGAGGTAAGGCGAGGCCTCGAAGAACTGGCCGATCGGATACGGCGCTTCGTTGTTGGCTTTCAAAAACGTATTGAAGTCGTCATGGATCGGCTTGATTACCGCGTTGAAATGGTCGCGGTAGCGCTGATGGCAGGCGTGGTCGTTCTCGCCGCAGCCGGACAGATGCGGCGGGATGTCCTCGTCCTCGATCTCGTTTTCCGAGCAGGAGATGACGCGCACCCATGGCTTGCCATACTGCTTGATCGCCGGGAACAGGATGACGTTGTCGACGCAGATGACGTCGGGCTTGATCGTCGCAAGCACGCCGGGCAGGTCCTTCTCAGCCCATTTGGCGCTGTCGACGATCGCCGTCCAGCAGTCCTTCACGTAATTGTCGACCTGGTCGTAGGGCGATTTGCGAAAATTCGGGATGTGGCCGTTGATGAAGTCTTCCCAGAACTTGGCCATCTGCTCGGGCGGCATCGGCTCGGACAGGTTCACCGGATGCGCCTCGAAGCCGTAGCCCTTGTAGACGTCGACGAAGCCGGGGTCCGACAGGAACACCGCTCTGTGGCCGCGCGCCTCGACCGCCTGGGCGATACCGACGGAGTTGAGCGCCGGGCCGTAGGCCGCTTCCGGAAAAAACGCGATGGTCTTCTGCGCCATGAAAGTTCTCCTTCAATCAATCTGCGAAAATTCTGACGTCGGCGGCATCCCAGCCGAGTTCGACCGCATCGCCCGACGCGACCGGGCGGCGGTCGGCGGCGTCGGCGGTGACGCGCACCAGGAACGGTTTTTGTGACAGAGCGGTGCGGACATGCAGCTGCAGGTCGAGCCCGTGATAGGCGAGCGCCTCGACGATGCCGGCAACACGGTTGGCCGTCTCTGGCGGCGGGAACAGCCGGATGCGCTCGGGCCGCACCGAAGCGACCGCCGCAGCGCCGGGCGAAAGTATTTCGGGAACCATGCCTGATATCCGCGCACCATTGGCTGCCAGCACGCCATCGTTGGCGGCTTTGCCCGGCACGAAATTCATGACGCCAATGAAGTCGGCGACGAAACGGTCGGCCGGATGTTCGTAGACCGCATGCGGCGTGTCGCATTGCAGCAGCTTGCCGTCCCTCAGCACCGCCATGCGGTCGGCCATAACGAGCGATTCCTCCTGGTCATGGGTGACGATGACGAAGGTGATGCCGACTTCGTGCTGCAGCCGCTTCAGCTCCAGTTGCATGGCGCCGCGCAATTTCTTGTCGAGCGCACCGAGCGGCTCGTCGAGCAGCAGCAGCCGCGGCCGCTTGACCAGCGCCCGGGCAAGCGCGACGCGCTGCTTCTGGCCGCCCGACAATTGCTCCGGCTTGCGGTCGGCGAAGGCGACAAGCTCGGTCGTCGCCAGGATGGCGTCGACGCGGGAGCGGATTTCGTTTGCCGGCAAGCGCTCCATTTCAAGGCCGTAGGAAACATTGGCCCGGACGCTCATATGCGGAAACAGCGCGTAGGACTGGAACATCAGGTTGACCGGCCGCCTGTTGGGCGGGGTTTTCGCGATGTCGCGGCCGTCGAGCAGGATGCGCCCCTCATTGGGCATCTCGAAACCGGCCAGCATGCGCAGCAGCGTGGTCTTGCCGCAGCCGGAAGGTCCGAGCAAGGCGAAGAACTCGTTCTCGCGGATATCGAGCGAGATGCCGTCGACGGCCGTCACCCGGCCGAAGTTCTTCGACACCTTGTCGATCGCCAGCAGCGTGCGGGGCTCGCTCATTAGCCGATGACTCCGCGGTTGAGCCGCTGCGACAGGGTCAGCGCGGTGATTGAGACCGCCATGACTATGGTCGCCAATGCATTGATCTCCGGCGTGATGCCGAAGCGGATCATCGAATAGATCTGCATCGGCAGCGTAGTCGAGGCGCGGCCGGCGCCGGCGGTGAAGAAGGCGATGATGAACTCGTCGACCGAAAGGGTGAAGGCGAGCAGCGCGCCGGCGACGACCGCAGGCAGGATGACCGGCAATGTCACCCGCCTGAAGGTGGTGAGCGCGGAAGCGCCGAGATCGGCGGAGGCCTCGACGATCGACCAGTCGAAGCTTTTTAGCCGCGCGCGCACCACCGAGCAGACGAAGGCGAGGTTGAAGACGACATGGGCGAGGATGATGGTGTGCAGGCCGAGCGTGAAATCGAGCATGGAAAAGAAGCTGAGCAGCGCCACCGCCAGCACGATGTCGGGAATGATCATCGGCGCAAAGATCAGCGCCTCGAGGCCGCTTCCGTACTGCCGGCGCATTTCGACGCCGATGGCCAGCAAGGTGCCGAGCAGCGTGGCGATGGCTGTCGAGACCAGCGCCACGATCAGCGTGTTGAGGGCGGCGGAAAGGATCGCGGCGTTTCCGGCGAGCGAGGCATACCATTTCAGCGAAAAGCCCGACCAGACGGTCGGCAGCCCGCCTTGGTTGAACGACAGCGCCACCAGTACGGCGATCGGAATGTAGAGGAAGGCGAAGACCAGCGTCAGCACGAGCCAGAGCGTGCGCCGTGTGGCGGGCGAGCGCTCAGTCATCGGCGCCTCCTTTCGCTTCGGCGATACGGCCGGCGGCGCGATCGGCAGCCAGGGCCTGCGCCGTCAGCACCAAAAGCATGATGGCGATCAGCGCCATCGCCAGCGCTGCGCCGAACGGCCAGTCATTGGCGGTCAGGAACTGGTCGTAGACAAGATTGCCGATCATCTGGAAGCGGCCGCCGCCGAGCAGTGCCGGCGTGACGAAATTGCCGATCGACAGCACGAAGACGAACACCGCCCCGGCGGCGATGCCCGGCACCGTCAGCGGCAGGATAACCCGGCGAAATGTGGTCATGGCCGAAGCGCCGAGATCGCGCGAGGCCTCGGCCAGCTCCGGATTGAGCCGCGACAGCGGCGCGTAGCAGGCGAGGATGACGAAAGGCAGGTAATTGTAGACCAGACCGGCGATGACGGCGCCTTCGGTATAGAGCATCGACGGCGGCTCGCCGGTATAGCCGAACCAGCGCAAGAGCTGGGTGATCAGGCCTTCGCGGTTGAGCAGCACGATCCATGCATAGGTGCGGATCAGGTAATTGGACCAGAAAGGCAAGACGGCGAAGAACAGGAACACCGGCTGCCACCGGCGCGGTGCTGCCGCGATCGCATAGGCGGCGGCATAGCCGATCACCACGGCGATCAGCGTTGCCGTGCCCGCGATGCGCGCCGAATTGAGGAAGATGCCGGCATAGAGCGGGTCGAGCACCAGCCCGAAATTCTCCAGCGTGAAGCTGTATTCGATGCCGCCATAAATGCCGCGCCGGAAGAAGGCGAGCGCCAGCACCAGCGCGCATGGCACCACCATCAAGGCGGTGAGCCAGGCCAGCGCCGGCGCCATCAGCAAGGAGGAGCGAGAAGGTGTGAACGATCTCATGTCGCACTCTCCTCTGGCCTTGAGGCCATCTCAAAGGCATCGAAATTGTGTTTGGACAAGCGCCCCCTCACCCGGATTGCCAACCGAATTGCGAAGGGCAATTCGGGGCAATCCGACCTCTCCCCGAGGGGAGAGGAGGTCGCCGACCTTGGCGTCAGCCTCTTCTCCCCAGCGGGGAGAAGGTGGCCGCGAAGCGGCCGGATGAGGGGGTGCTGCGCCGGAGCTTGGCGACAGGTCGCAATCCAGCCGATCTCCCCCCTTGAGGGGGAGATGGCCGGCAGGCCAGAGGGGGGCGTGAAGGAACGCAAGCCTGATTCCAGATGCCGAAACTACTGCGCCGCCTTGATCTCGCTGACGATCTTCGAATAGTCGCGCTGGGCGTCGCCGACGTCGCGCAACTGCTCGAACTTGACCAGTTCGGCCACAGGCATGTTCATATTTGGGAATTTGGCGAGGAAATCCGCCGGCAGGCTTTCCATAGCCGGCTTGTTCGGCACCTTGTAATCGATGTTCTGAGCCGCCCAGGCGTGGTTCTTGGCGTCCAGCATGAAGTTGATGAACTGGAAGGCGGCGTCCTTGTTGGCCGATGCCTTCATCACCACCATCGTATCGACCCACAGGTCCGAGCCTTCCTTGGGTATGGTGTATTTAATCTGCGGATTCTCGGCGATGCCATAGTTGCACCAGCCATCCCATGCCTGCACCATCAGCGCCTCGCCCGAAACCAGCTTCGAATAGAAGGTGGTGTCGTCATAGGCGAGCAAGGTCTTCTTGGCCGAGATCAGCAGGTCCTTGACCTCGGCGAGCTTGGCCGGATCGGTTTCGTTGACCGAATAGCCCTTGGCGAGCTGCCCGGCGGCAAGCAGCCAGCGGTCGGTCGCCAGCATCGTGGTCTTGCCCTTGAGCGCCTCGGACGGGGCGAGAAGATCGTTCCAGCTGGCCGGCTCGGTCTTCACCAGATCCGAGCGGTAGCAGAGGCCGGTGGTGCCCCAGGTGTAAGGCACGGAAAAATTGTTGCCGACATCGTGCGGCAGCTTGGCCGCCTCAGGATAGAGATTGGCGAGATTGGGGATCTTGGCGTGGTCGATCGTCTCGATCAGGCCGAGATTGTTCAGCACTTCTGCGAACGGCGAGGAAACGAAGACCACGTCATAGCCCTTGCCGCCCGAAGCGACGAGCTTGCCCATGATCTCCTCATTGGTGGCGTGAACGACGACTTCGCCGGAAACGCCGGTCGCTGCTTTGAAGGCGGCCATGGCGTCCGGCGCCATGTAGCCGTCCCAGTTGGAAATGACGAGGTCGGCGGCGGCGGCCGGCGCCGACAGCGCGAAGGCGAGGCCAAGCGCGATCGCGGAAGTTTTTAACGAACGGTGCCGCAGGGTGGTGGCGGTCATGACAGACTCCCATTCTGGTTGATCGTCGAATTCAATCAATCGTCGGACCAGCGCTTGCGGCCATGCCGCCGCTTCGATCCTGTTCCCCGGTCTTTTTATTGCCGATTGAACCCACAGTACTATTGCAGAAAAAAGTACGTCAATCCATAATTTGTCAAAATCGCACGCGAAATCCAGCCGATTGCGCCCGCAAGGGCAATCGGTCAAACCGCAGCGGTCGAGCCCGTTCACGAGAAACGCCATGCAAGCCGTTGCCAGACGCCCGCGCACCAATCATCTTGATCTCGCGCAGCGCATTCTCGACGTAGCCCGGCAGCGCGGCTTCGAGGCCGGCGCCCATCTCCCGGAACAGCAAATCGCCTCGCTCTGCAACGTCTCGCGGACCCCGGTGCGGGCCGCGCTGCGCCTGCTCACCGAAAAAGGCGTCGTGCGATGGGAAGCCGAATCCGGCTATCGGCTGGCCGTTGACCTCACCAAGCAGGCGACGCTTGCCACTGACCTGCCAAGCGCCGAGGAGGACGAACTCGCGGAGATGATCCTGCGCGATCGGTCGGCGCGCCGGCTGGATCAGACGGTGACCGTTGGCGCGTTGATGCGGCGCTACAGTGCCGAACGAAAGACAGTACTAAAAGCGCTAAAGAAACTGACAGACGAAAATCTTCTGGATCGCGCACCGGGACAGGCCTGGCTGTTCAGGCGGGCGCCTGACGATCCGGAGGCGCAAGGGGAAAGCTACGAGTTCCGCCTGCTGCTGGAACCCGCCGCCATTCTGGCGCCTGGCTTTCGGCTGGACGGGACCCGCGCGGCAGCCTTGCGCCAGCGCATGGAAGCGCTGCTGGCGCTGCCCGACGCCACATTCGATATCAGAGAGTTCCAGCGGTTGGACATCGACTTTCACGGCATGATCGCCGACGGCTCCAGCAACCGCTTCGTCACCGACGCGCTGTCCGATCATCTCAGGCTGCGCCGGCTGCCGGGGACCTATGCCGGCGTCAACGTCTTCCGGCTGAAGCAATCGCTGCGCGAGCACCTGACCATACTCGACCAACTGGAAAGCCGGCAGTATGAGGTTGCAGCCGATCTGCTTCGCGTCCATCTGCGATTGTCCCGCAGCCAGCGACCGCAGGCGGCCAGTCGCGGCGCCCCCGCGTTGTTCGGCATGATCAGCCGGCCGGATTGACGAGGACCACGAGAACAGTGACGCGCAAAACCAGCCCGACTATCGCGTTGTTTCCCGAAGCGAGCTTCGGTGCCGCGCTCAATTGCGTCGGCATCGCGCAGGCCTTGCGCGCAAGGGGTGCGCGGCCGGTGTTCATCTGTCACGCCGGCTTTTCCGGCGTGTTCGCCGACTACGGGTTTCAGGAATACCAGTTGCCGACCGACGATCCGCTGACCGACAGCGAACGCCAGAGCTATTGGCAGGCTTTCGTGCGCCGGCATCTGCCGCATTTCAGGCTAAGCCCGATCGACCAACTCGAAACCTACGTCGCCCCGACCTGGCAAGCGATCGTCGATACCGCGGTCAATGCCGAGGCGCCGCTGCGCCAATTGCTGACCCGGTTGAAGCCGGACGCCGTGGTGCTCGACAACGTCGTCATGTTTCCAGCACTTGCTGCCGCCGGTTGCCCATGGGTGCGCGTCGTCTCCTGCGCCGAGACCGAGCTGCCCGACGCCGATGTACCGCCCTATCTGTCCGGTCTCGCCGCCGACGACCCCGGTCGCGCGGCCTTCGAGGCGCGCTACCTGGCAGCCGTCGCTCCGGCACATGACCGGTTCAACCGGCTTCGGACCGACGCCGGCCTTGCGCCCTTGCCGAAGGGGCTTTTTCTCGAAGCTTCGCCCGATCTCAATCTGCTGCTGACCCCAACCATCGTGCGCAGGCAGCGCGCCGAGCCGCTCGACCCGGCCCGCTTCGTCTATCTCGAAGGCTGCGTCCGTTCGGAAGGGCCGTTCGACGTGCCGGTCTTTCCACGCAATGACGGGCCGCTGGTCTATCTCAGCTTCGGCAGCCTGGGCGCGATGGATGTCGGCCTGATCGAGCGCATGCTCGCCGTGTTCGACCGGCTTCCGGCCCGCTTCATCGTCAATGTCGGCGGTCTGCGCGACAGCTATCGCGCGGTTCCGGACAATGTCTATCTCGATGCTTGGTTTCCGCAGCCGTCGGTTGTCGCGAAATCCGACCTCTTCATCCATCACGGCGGCAACAACAGCTTTTGCGAAGCGCTGCGTTTCGGCGTGCCGTCGCTGATCATGCCCTATTGCTGGGACGGGCACGACAATGCGCAACGCGCCGAGGAAACCGGCGTCGGCCGCCACCTCAGCCGCGATGGCTGGAGCGACGACGAACTGGAAAACGCCATCCTTGGCCTAATGGCCGATGGCGAGATGCGCGTTCGTCTCAAGGAGAATGCAGCCACCATGGCACGGGCGCCGGGAACCGAAATCGCCGCCGAATCCATTCTCGCCCTCGTAAGGACGTGACCTGATGCTCAACACCACGACAACGGATGCACCGCAAATGACCCCAACGGACGATCCGAAGCGATGGCTGGAGCAGCAGGGGATCAGGGAAGTCGAATGCCTGGTGCCGGACGTGAATGGCGTGTTGCGCGGCAAGGCGTTGCCAACGGCTAAGTTCCTGAAGTCGCTCGAAGACCGCGCGCTCTACCTGCCGAGCAGCGCCTTCCTGGTCTGCATAGACGGCCGCTATTCCGGTTCCAACGACGAGGGCTTCGCCTATCAGGATCCCGACATGCGGATGGTGCCGGATGTCGCGACGCTCTGCCTTGCGCCCGGCGCTGGAGCTGAAAAGGCCTATGTCTTCGCCGATGCGTTTCACATGGACGACCGGCCGTGGATGGCCTCGCCACGTCATGTGTTGAGGGCCGTGCTCGATCTCTATCACCAGCGCGGCTGGCGGGCAGTGGTGGCGCCGGAGCTCGAATTCTACCTGACTGCGCCCAATCCCGATCCCGATCGGCCGTTGATCGCGCCGGTCGGGCGCAATGGCCGCTCCGAAACCGTGCAGCACCCCTATGACATGGCGGCGCTGGAGGAATTCGAGCCGGTGATCCAGCGGCTCTACGACTATGCCGCAAAGGCCGGGTTGCCGCTCGATACGCTGATCCACGAGTCAGGCACGGCGCAGCTGGAGATCAATTTCCTGCATGGCGACGCGCTGCCGCTGGCCGACAAGGTGCTGCTGTTCAAGCGGATGACGCGCCGGGCCGCGCAGGACAATGGCATGCATGCCACCTTCATGGCCAAGCCGATCGCCGCACAAGCCGGCAGCTCCATGCATCTCCACATGTCGGTCATCGACGAGGCCGGGAATACGCTGTTCGCCGGGCGTGACGATGCCGACACCGAGATGTTCGGGCATTTCATCGGCGGCCTGCAGAAATACATTCCCGAGGTGATGCCGCTGTTTGCGCCGAACGTGAATTCGTTCCGCCGCATCCGGCCGAACCACAGCGCCCCCGCCAACATCGAGTGGTCGCATGACAATCGCTCCTGCGGCCTGCGCGTGCCGGCCGGCGGGCGGGCCGCACGGCGGGTGGAAAACCGGCTGCCCGGCGCCGATGCCAACCCCTATCTGGCGATGGCCGGCTCGCTGCTCTGCGGCTATCTCGGCGTCGAGGAAAAGCTCTCGCGTTCGCCCGAGGCATCGGGCAACGCCTATCGCAGCAAGAGCACGCTGCCGAAAACCATGGAGGAGGCGCTCGACCGTTTCGCCGCCTGCAGTCCGGTTCGGGACCTGCTCGGCGAGGATTTCGTCCAAACCTATTTGCGCGTCAAAAGCGTCGAGCTCGACCTGTTCCAGAGCGTCGTCACCAGCTGGGAACGAGACCACCTGCTGCTCAAGGTCTGATGATGGGCTTCAATTCCGGCCTGGACATCGGCAGATCCTACTATGTCGCGACCGCCAATCCAGCGCCTGATCATCCGGCGCTGCAGGGCGACGTCGACGCCGATCTGGTGGTGGTCGGCGGCGGCTGCACCGGCCTGTCCGCAGCCTTTCATGCCGCCGAGCGCGGGCTGAGGGTGGTTCTCCTCGAAGGCGGCAAGATCGGCTGGGGGGCGTCGGGGCGCAATGGCGGCCAGATCATCCCCGGCCTGCGCAAGGGCGCCAAGGGCCTGGTCAAACTTTATGGGCCCGAACGGGCGCGGGCGCTTTTCGCTCTCGCCCTCGAGGCGCGCGGGCTGGTGCTCGACCTGATCGAGCGCCATGCCATCGATTGCGACCTCCGGCTCACCGGCCATCTGGCCGGTGCGGTCAACAGCTCCGACCTGCGCGACCTCGAGGAAGAGGCCGAGTGCCTTGCCAGCGTGATGAACTTTCATGACGTCGAGATGCTGTCGGCAGCGCAGGCGCGTGAAATGGTGAACACACCCTATCACGGCGCCATGTACGAGAAGCTCGGCGGCCATATGCATCCGCTGAACTACACGCTGGGTCTTGCCCGCGCCACGGCAGCGGCAGGCGTCACCATCCACGAGAATTCGGTAGCGCTGCGGCTGGAGCGGAAACCTTCCATCCGGGTTTCCACGGCCAAGGGCTCGGTCCGGGCCAGACATGTCGTGTTGGCCGGCGACGCCCTGCTTCAGGGGCTCGAACCGCGCGTCAACAGCCGCATCATGCCGGTCGGCAACTACATCATCGCCACCGAGCCGCTGGACGACACCAGCGACATCATCCCAAGCAATGCCGCCGTTTCCGACACACGCTTCGTCGTCAACTACTACCGGCTGTCGGCGGACGGCCGCCTGCTGTTCGGCGGTGGCGAGCGCTACACGCCGTCGCCGCCCGCCGACATTGCCGGCTTCGTGCGGCCGCATATGGAAAAGACCTTTCCGCAATTGCGCGGCCGCCGCATCGAGCATGCCTGGGGCGGGCTGGTCTCGGTGACGACGTCGCGCCTGCCGGATGTCGGCCACTATGGCGAAGTCTATTTTGCGCATGGCTATTCCGGCAAGGGCGTGATCCTGTCGACGCTGTCGGGAAAGCTGCTTACCGAGGCGATCACCGGCGATGCGTCGCGGCTCGATCTGTTCTCGACGCTGAGGCCAATGCCGTTTCCCGGCGGTACCGCCCTGCGCGGCCCGCTCTATGTGCTCGGCATGCTCTGGTACGCCATGCGCGATCGCATCAAGCATTGAGCAAGCAATCCACTGCCGCCGTGGTCTTGCGAGGAGGGCAGCCGGCTGCAGCTTCCCGACAAATTTGACCATGTGGACAAAGGTCGGACGCCGTTCCATAGTTCCCCTCGCCTGATATCCAAAGAAACAGCCGGCTCGACACGGCGCCAATCAGAGGGGCATGCAATGGAAAACGGGAAGAGCAAAATCCAGTCGAAACACGAAGGACTTTCGCGACGCAATTTGCTGGAACTCGGCGCGCTCGGCCTGGCGGCAACCATGCTGCCGGGCCAGGTCTTGGCGCAGGACAAGAAGCTGAAGGTGGCGGCGATCTTCGCCACGCCGACCGAGGAGCCATGGGTCCACCAGATCCATGTCGCCCTGCAGAGGGCCGAGAAGGAACTCGGCATCGAGTACAAATGGTCGGAGAAGGTGCAGACGGCCGATTTCAGCCGTGTGATGCGCGAATATGCGCAAGGCGGCTATGAGCTGGTGCTGGGCGATGCGTTCGCTGCCGAACGCGAATCCCGCCGCACCGCCAAGCAATTTCCGAAGGTCGCCTTCCTATTCGGCTCCGGCGCCGGGCCGGCCGAGCCGAATTTCGCAGTCTTCGACAATTGGATCCACGAGCCCGCCTATCTCTCCGGCCTGATCGCCGGAAAGATGTCGAAATCAGGCACGATCGGCGCCGTTGCGGCGATGGGCATTCCGGAAGTGAACCGGCTGGTCAATGCCTTCTTTGCCGGCGCCCGCGAGGTCAATCCTGACATCAAGAGGAAGGTCGCTTTCATCGGCTCCTTCTTCGACCCGCCAAAGGCCAAGGAGGCGGCTATCGCCCAGATCGACGCCGGCGTCGACGTGATCTATGCCGAACGTTTCGGCGTCATCGAAGCTGCAGTCGAGAGGAAGATCCTCGCCATCTCCAACATGTCCGACCAGTCCAACCTCGGCCCGGACACGGTGATCACCGGCCCGGTCTGGGACATGTATCCGACGGTCGAGCATGCGATCAAACTGGTCAAGGCCGGCGTCTTCACCGCGCAGGACTATGGCGATTTCTCGCGCATGGCCAAGGGCGGCTCCTTTCTGGCGCCGTATCGCAAGTTCGACAAGACGCTGCCCGCCGACGTCAAGGAGCTGGTCGAGAAGAAGAAGGCCGAAATCCTCGACGGCAATTTCCGTGTCGTCGTCGACGAGAACACGCCGGTTTCGGATTGAGCGGCGCAGCCCTCCCTTGAGGGGAGGGTGCCGAGCGAAGCGAGGCGGGTGGGGTCACCTCAGCTGCCTCGACCTTCAGACCGATAAGGATGGAGCGCGTCACAGCGGACCCCACCCGGCCCTTCGGGCCACCCTCCCCTCGAGGGGGAGGGATATCAGCGCCATCTCCCACCAGGAGCACCCTCGCCTTTGCCCGCCCCTCTCATCGAAATGCGCGGCATCTCCAAGAGCTTCGGCGCCGTCATGGCGAACGAGGCCGTCGATCTTAGCGTCGCACCCGGCGAAATTCTCGGGCTGCTGGGTGAAAACGGCGCCGGCAAGACGACGCTGATGAACGTGCTGTTCGGCGCCTATGCCCCCGACGCCGGCGAGATCCTGGTTGAGGGCCGGCCGGTGACGATCAACAACTCGGCCGATGCGCTCGCCGCCGGCATCGGCATGGTGCACCAGCATTTTCATCTGGCGCCGCGGCTTTCGGTGCTGGAAAACCTGCTGATAGGCATTCCCGGCAAATCGGGCCGGATCGACCGCGCCGGCGGGCTGGCGCGACTGGCGGAGATCGGCCACCAGCATGGGCTCACGCTCGATCCGGACCTTCCCGTCTCGGCGCTTTCGATCGGCGAGCAGCAGCGGCTCGAAATCGTCAAGGCGCTGTTTCGCGGTGCAAGGCTGCTGATCCTCGACGAGCCGACGGCGGTGCTGGCGCCGACAGAGGTCGACGGGCTGTTTTCGGCGCTGCGATCGATGGCGGCCCAGGGTCTCGGCATCATCTTCATCTCGCACAAGCTCAACGAGGTCAGGGCGTTGACCCATCGCTGCGTGGTGCTGCGGCATGGCCGCGTGACCGGGCGCGTCGACGCACCTGCCAGCACGACCTCCTCGGAGATGGCGCGGCTGATGTGCGGCCACGAGATCGTCCCGCCAGCCAGGGGACCGTCGACACCGGGTGCCGCGGTGCTGACCCTGGACGGCATCTCGACGTCGCGCCATTCCGGCATGGCGCTGCGCGATGTCTCGCTTTCGGTGCGCGCCGGCGAGATCCTCGGCATTGCCGGTGTCTCGGGCAATGGCCAGCGGGCGCTGGCGGAGGTGATCTCCGGCGTTCGCGCGCCCGATGCCGGGCGGATGACGATAGCCGGCAAATCTGTCTCGCGGTTCTCGCCGCGCGAGGTGCAGGCGCTCGGTCTCGGGCGCATCCCGGAAGACCGCATGACGACGGGCCTGGTCACCAACCTGCCGCTTGCCGATTCGATGGTGCTGCCGCGCATCGGCACCGGGGCGTTCAGCCGCAACGGTCTGCTCAGGCCCGATGCGATCCACGCCTTCGCCGAAGAACAGATCAAGGCCTATGACATACGCTGCCCCGGGCCGATGACGCGGGCCGGAGCGCTGTCCGGCGGCAATCTGCAAAAGGCGCTGCTGGCGCGTGAGCTCGCCTTCGACCCCAAGGTGCTGATCGTGTCGCAGCCGACGCGCGGCCTCGACATTGGTGCGGCGCGCTTCATCCACGAAAAGTTCCTCGACATGCGCGCCAGGGGCTGCGGCATCGTCGTCATCGGCGAAGATCTCGAAGAGTTGCTCATGCTCTGCGACCGTATTGCGGTGATGTATGAGGGGTGCATTGTCGGCACGTTGGACAGCGCCGACGCCACGATCGCGCGGCTCGGACTGATGATGACCGGAGCGGAGGGCCATAGTTGATGTTCCGCCTCGAAGCCCGCACCTCAACACCCGCCTGGTTCAACCTGGCTCTGCCGTTGCTGGCCATCGGCGCGACATTGGTGCTGTGCAGCGGCCTCATCGCGCTGGCCGGTGCCGGGGTGATCGAGGCCTATGGCGTGATGTTCGCGGCGTCGCTGGGCGACAGCTACGCGATCACCGAAACGCTCGTGCGCGCAACACCGATGATCTTCACCGGGCTTGCCGTGGCGGTCGCCTTCCGCGCCAAATTCTGGAATATCGGCGCCGAGGGGCAGTTGCTTGCCGGTGCGGTGGCGAGCTGCGCGGTCGGCGCCATTCCGATGCCGGGGCCGCTTGCCATGCTGCTAATGGCGCTCGCCGGCGCCGCCGCCGGTGCTGCGGTCGCCCTGATCCCGGCAACGCTGCGGGTGAAATTCAAAGTCGATGACGTCGTCAGTTCACTGCTGCTCAACTCGGTCATCTTCTACGCGTTGATGGCACTGATCGAAGGCCCTTGGAAAGACAGTTTCAGCGGCTACCCGATCTCGCCGCCGATCGAGGATTCAGCGAATTTCCCGGTGCTGCTCGAAGGCACGCGGCTGCATCTCGGCGTCGTGGCGGCTTTCGTGGCCGCGCCGGTCATCTGGTTCCTGATCGCGCGCACGACGCTCGGCTTCAGGATCAGGGTCATCGGCGAAAATCCCGAGGCCGCGCGCTATGGCGGCATCCATGTCGAGCGGGTGCTGATCTCGACGGCGCTGCTGTCCGGCGCGCTCGCCGGGCTTGCCGGCGTCAGCGAGGTCGGCGGCGTGCATTTCCAGGTGATGAGCGACATCTCGCCGGGCTATGGCTATTCCGGCATCGTCGTCGCCATGCTGGCGAGGCTCAACCCGCTTGGCGTGATGCCGGCGGCGCTGTTCCTCGCCGCCGTCATGACCGGCGCCGAGGCGATGTCGCGGGCCACCGGCGTTCCGGCCTTCCTCAGCGACGTCATCCAGGGCACTGCGCTGCTCGCCATGCTGGTGGCGCTGCTGTTCACGGCCTATCGCATCCGCCGCGTCGGAGCCGCATGATGAGCGTCGTGCTCGAACAGATTTTTCAGGTCGGCTTCCTCGCCGCGATCATCCGCATCGCCACGCCTTTGGCTTTCGCGACGCTGGGCGAGATGTTCTCCGAGCGGGCCGGCGTGCTCAATCTCGGCATCGAAGGCATCATGCTGTTGTCGGCGATGACCGGCTTCACCGCGACCAGCCTCAGCGGCAGCCTGTGGCTCGGCGTGCTTGCGGCGGTGCTGACCGGTGCGTTGATGGGTGCCGTGCATGCGCTGTTCACGGTGGCTCTCGGCCTCAGCCAGCATGTCTGCGGCATCGGCGTGACGCTGTTCTCGTCGGGCCTCGCCTATTTCCTTTACCGGCTGATCTTCGGCCAGCAATCGGTGCCGCCCAGCATCAAGAGTTTCGAAACGCTGCCGATCCCTGTTCTCTCCGACATCCCGGTGCTCGGACCAGCCGTGTTCAACCAGTTTTCGCTGGTCTACATGGCAATGGCAGCCGTTCCCCTTGCCGCCTTCGTGCTCTATCGGACTCCGTGGGGCCTGTCGGTGCGCATGGTCGGCGAAAATCCGCGCGCCGCCGATTCGGCCGGCGTCGGCGTCATCGCCACTCGCTTCCAGGCGGTGATCCTTGGCGGTGCCCTGATGGGGCTGGCCGGGGCTTTCCTGTCGATGGTGCAGTTCAACGCCTTCACCTTCGGCCTCGTCTCCGGGCGTGGCTGGGTGGCGATCGCGCTCGTCGTCTTCGGCCGCTGGGATCCCTGGCGTTCGGCGGGGGCCGCCCTGCTGTTCGCCTTCGTCGATGCCCTGCAACTGCGCATGCAGGCGAGCGGGCTCGGCCATATCCCCTATGAGGCGTTCCTGATGCTGCCCTTCATCTTCACCATCGTCGCCATGGCGGTGATGTCGCGCAACGCCGTCGCGCCTTCGGCGCTGCTCAAGCCGTTCCGCCGCGAAGAACGCTGACAGGGCGGGGAAGGGAATTCTCAGCCGCCGCTTAGCGCCCGCATCACATTCGGCAGCGCCGGCAGCGTCAGCAAAACCGTGCCGGCAAGCCAGATCGACGCGACGACGATGCTCCTGGGGCGCGCCGACCAGCGCTCATAGAGCGCGGCCGGCACGCCGGCGAGCATGATGGTCATCGTCGACAGGATCAGCGCACTTGCCATGTAGACGATCTGGCTCAGGGGAGGCGCCCAGCCCGGATACCAGATCGGATAGAACAGGAACACCATCAGCACCCACGGCGAAAAGATGCCGTTGACGATGGCGACCGCCATGACCGGGACAAGACCGTTTCTGTCCATTGCCTCAACCTCCCTGCGAAGCCATCGGCGCAATGCCGAAATTGATCAGAAAGACGAGGTAGAACACGCGCAAGGCCATAAGCCAGAGCACGCTGAAGACGATCACCACCGGCTGGGTCAGGATCGACGGCGTAATGCTCCGCACGGCCCGCAGGAACGGGTCCGTGACACTCTTGAAGAAGCGCCAGATGTAGTTGTCCCAGCTTTCGGGCACGAAGAGGCCGAGCACGAGACGTCCGATCAACGTGTACATCACCGCGGCAAGGATAAAGTTCGGGATGTGGAAATACCAATAGGACCAGAAATCGTTCATGGGGGAGTTTCCAAGCAGCGGCGGCGGCGCGTTATGCCAGCGACGCCCCCGAAATGAAAGCGGGGTCCGTCACCGGACCCCGCCTTGAGCGCCGATCGCCATGCGCGATCAGGCAGTCTTTTCTTCCATCATCTGCTTGCCGCGCGGCACACGGATTTCCTCGATGAAATCCTGCATCTCCCGGGCCGGCGCCCTGGTCAGAAGGCTGACGATGATCATCACGGCGAAGCCAACCGGCAGTCCGAAAGTCGCCGACGAAATGTTCTTCACGCCCCACCACAGTTCCATATTCGGCGTCGCCTTGTCGAAGTCGGCGCCGTACTGGGTCATGACAAGGTAGAAGATGGTGATGCCGAAGCCCGCGATCATGCCGGCGACCGCACCGGCCGAGTTCGCCCGCTTCCACCAGACGCCGAGCACCAGCGCCGGGAACAGCCCGCCTGCCGCAAGCGAGAACGCCCACGACACCATCGACAGGATGTCCGACGGCTTGGTCGACGCGACGTAGGCGGCCAGCACCGCGACCATAACCAGCAGGATGCGGGACACGATCAGGCGCCGCGACGTCGGCGCATTCTGGTCGATCATCTTATAGTAGATGTCGTGGCTGAGTGCGTTGGCGATGGCCAGCAGCAGGCCGTCCGCCGTCGACAGCGCGGCGGCAAGACCGCCGGCGGCGACGAGGCCCGAGATGACGTAAGGCATGCCGGCCATTTCCGGCGTCGCCAGCACGATCATGTCGGCGTTGAGGTTGATGTCGGCAAACGAAAGTGCCGTCACCCCCTTTTCGGCGCAGGCCGCGACGATCGCCGCGGAGTCTGTCGCCGCCTTGCCGCAGATCTGCACGAGCGTATTGTCGGCAGCGGCCCAGCGCATCATCCATCCGGCTTTCTCGGCGATGTTTTCGGGCGTAAGGCCCGACGCCACCAAGTCGAGCATCGTCCACTTGGCGAACGCCGCATAGGCCGGCGCGGTGAAGTAGAGGATGAAGATGAACAGCAGCGACCAGGCGACTGAAACACGCGCTTCACGCACCGACGGGGTGGTGAAGTAGCGCATCAGGACATGCGGCAATGATGCCGTTCCGACCATCAGGCAGAGGATGAGCAGGAAGTAGTTCTTGGCATCGTAGCCGCCATGCACGAATGGGGTGATGTGATGCACGGTGATGCCCTGCGCCGTCTCAAGCGCGGTGATGTTCGCCAGCGCCTGGCCTTGCATCAATTGTGGGATCGGCACGCCGGTTTTCACCGTCGACATCCAGATGACAGGGATGAGATAGGCGATGATCAGCACGATGTACTGGGCGACCTGCGTCCAGGTGACTGCGCGCATGCCGCCCAGCATTGAGCAGACGAGAATGCCGGCCAGGCCGACATAGACCGCGACGTTGAAGTCGATGCCAAGGAAGCGCGCCGAGATCAGGCCAGTGCCGAAAATCTGCGCGACGACATAGGTAAACGAGCAGGAGAACAGAACGATCACGCCGATGAAGCGGGCAAGATTGCCGCCGTAGCGCGCCGACAGGAAGTCGGGAACCGTGTAGGCGCCGAACTTGCGCAGATAGGGCGCAACGAGGATGGCCACGAGCACGTAGCCGCCGGTCCAGCCGAGCACGAATCCGAGACCGTCGTAGCCGAGCAGGTAGAGCGAGCCGGCCATGCCGATGAAGGAGGCCGCTGACATCCAGTCGGCGCCGGTCGCCATGCCGTTGTAGAGCGCCGGTACGCGACGCCCGGCGACGTAATATTCGCCGACATGCATGGTGCGGCTCAGGACGCCGATCACCGCGTAGATGACAATGGTAAAGCCCATGAACAGGTAGCCGATGACAACATTTTCGACGCCCATGGCGCTCAAGATAGCCATCAGGATGATGAAGGCTATGAAGCCGCCTGTGTAGATGCCGTAGATGCGGCCGAGATTGGAGGTGAAGTCGCCACCGCCTGCGGTGGTAGATGTCGTGTTAGCCATTGACGTTCCCCCGATCAATCTTCATGGACGCCATGCTCTTCGTCGATCGCGTTCTGGCGCCGTGCGAACCAGAACAGCATGACGACGAAGGCGATGAGCGAACCCTGAGCGGCCATGTAGAAGCCGAGCGGAAAACCAAAAATGACGATGCTGTTGAGTTGCTCCACGAACATGTGGATGACGTAACCGAAGAACACCCACAGGCCGAGCATGACGAACATGAGGCTCTTGGTCTTGTTCCAATAACTTACGCGGTCTGGCGTCGCCATAGCTTGAACCCTCCCTGGTTGGCAGCTTGCGAACCGTCTCGACCGCAAGGCGCCGTTTAAAGCTTGCCTCTTCCGCTGACGCGGAAGCCCTCCGGCATAGGTCGCGGCCAGGTATAGAATCAGCCGACCGTAACTTTGTATGAGTATCACTTCTTGTCGCGCCTGTTCATACGACTTTAGAATCGGTGAGAGGACTGGAGAATCGGTGGGAGGACTTGAATCGGTAAGAGGGCTGGCCGTGCGGCGTCGCGAGGGCTAAACGGTCAATATAGGTTGGAAACAAGACCGAAGGGAGAGCGCCATGGGCCTGCTGAACGATCTGTTGCCCGAGTTCCTGCGCAAGCCGCAGCCGATCGTCAGCGTCGGCGAACTGGCTGACTTCATGGATTCTCGCGCTGCCTTCCTGGCGCAGAAAAGCATCGTCGAGTTCTGCCGCGTCAGGGCAGGAGTCTACTGGCAGAAGCTGTTCAGCGAGAAGGAATTCCAGGCGGCGCTCAACCATTCACGCTGGCGCGCCTACCCTGCGTGTTACGCGATGATGGCGGAAATGGTGGAGGGTGCGCTGCGCCAACCCGCCGGCTTGCGCCAGCGAGGCCTGCCAGCGGCGCTGGAAAAAGTCGCCCTGGCAAGCTTCTCCAAATATGCCGTTCCGGAGGGCTCGCCCGCCACTTTCTGGGAACACGCCGCCGAGCTCACCCGTCAGCGCCTCGCCGCCACCCAGATCGGCCCACCGCGGCCGGTGCGCGAGATTCCCGAGCCGCTGGCGCGAACGGTTTTCGAGATGGTACCGATCCACCCCAATCTGCTGACCAACGATTACGACTATATCTTCAACTTCCTGAGAATGAATCTGCTGCGCGCGCATGAGGATTTCCTGGTGCAGGCCGACCGCAGCGCCCTCGTCGACCAACTGCTTGGCGCCGCGCGCAGTTGAGTTTGTTTACTGTCCGAGCGTCGCCGGCGATGCGAACATCAGGTCCCGCACCAGGTCGGGTGCCGACTGAAGGCGCTTGATGAGGCTCTTGAGCTGTGCCTGCTGATCGCGCGCCAGCGCATTGATCTCGACGCGGTTGGATACCGGTATACCGGCGTAGATGTCACGCGTCTGCTGAGCGAGCAGCAAGCCGACCAACATGGCGTGACCGGCCAGCATCGCCTTCATGTCGGGCCCGCCGCCAATATCCAGCGCGATCAGTCGCTCGAGCCGGGCACGCGTGCTCCGCTCGCGGATGCCGTGACGAATTGCGAGCGTGCGTGCGGTCGCGACGATTGGAAAAAGGCCATGCTTCTTGATATCCAGCCGGCCATTTTCAAGCTGAAGGCCGCCAAAGACAGTGAAGGGATTGCCGGTCGTCATCTGCTCGCCGAGCAGCTTCGCGAACACCGGCTCGGCGTGGGCACGGTCATAGGCATATTCGACGAACTGCGCGGCCAGCGTCGTGTCGCCATGCGCCGGTCGCAGGTCGTAGACGATATCGACGTTAAGCAGGTCCTCAGGCCGCAGGCGGCGAACCCAATCCTCGACGCGCCCCTTCCAGGTGGAGAGGCTACCGCGGAATGCGGCATTCGAGGCCATTACCCCGCCTTTGCAATACGGCACGCCTGAGACGTCGAGCATGTCGGCGAGCCTGGCGCCGAGTTTCTTGAACCAGCGGTCTTCGGGCCCATCCGGCTCGCCATCTGCGAAGACGATTGCATTGTCCTGGTCGGGGGCCATCAGGCTTTCGCCACGGCCGCCTGAGCCGAGCACGAGCACGGCGTAGGCGCAGGGCGGCGGGCCGTGACCTTCGATCTGCATCTGCTGTTCGGCAAGCACGGCGGCGCGGCGGGTAAGCGAGCAAAGTTCGTCGCTGATGATTTCCGCCACCACGCGCGGGTCGATCGCTTCGCCGATGAGCGAACGTACCACGCCCGGCAGCATCGACCAGCTGGCCGCCAGTTCGGCGGCGTCCCTGGCATGTTCGATCGTGTCGTCGAGATCGATGGCAGCGGCGGCGCGAAGCCTCAGCAGGTCGCGCGCCGAAAGCACGCCGACCAGCATGCCGCCTTCGTCGCGGACGGCGAGGTGGCGGACTTTCAGCCGATCCATGCGGCCGATCGCCCGATAAGCGAAGGCGGCGGCGCGGATGCTTATCAGCGGTCGCGCCGCGATGTTTCCGACCGGCATGTCAAAAGCCCGCTCGGCGTCGGACGATATGCGGCGCAGCAGGTCACGCTCGGTAACGATGCCATACGCCTCGATCGCTTGATCCGGCGTTCCACGCTCGGACACGAGGACCGAGCTGATCTTGCGCTTGACCATGAGGTCGATCACCTGCCTTGTCGGTTTGGTCGACTTCACCACGACTGGCGGGCTGCTCATGAGGCTGCCGACGCGATGGCGATAGGCATAGGGATCAACCGGCTGAAACGCCGGAGCCTGGGGTCGCGACACCGGCTCGGCCCAGCCGGCGCGATGGCCGGCTTCGAGAGCGTCCGAAAGGGCAAGGCAGGCAACCTCGGCCTCGCCAAGTGTTCGGATGTTGCGCTTGCGCAACTCCGGAATCAACGCGGCAAAGATGTTTCCGGCCGCAATCGCATCGCCCAGAGCCGAATGCCGGCCGGTTATCTCCAGGCGAAGCCATTCGGCGATCGTTTCCAGCGAATGGTCTGCCAGATTGGGATTTGCTATGGTTGCAAGAAGCCGGACGCACAGCGCCCGAGGCTTTTTCCAGGGCAATCGGGCGCGTCGGCATTCGCGCTCCAATACCGCCAGGTCGAAGCCGATCGAATGGCCGACGAGGATGCGGTCGCCGACGAACTCCTGGAATTGTGCCCATGCATCCGGGAAGCTGCCGGCTCCGTCAACATCGGTATCGGTGATGCCGTGGACGAGCGAAGCCTCGGACGGGATTGCTTCACCGGGATCGATGAGCAGATCGAGCTGAGCTTGCCGTACGACCTTGCCATGCGCGATGCCGATCGCGCCAATCTGGACCACGCGCGCCTTGGTGGCGTCGGGCCCGGTTGTTTCGGTGTCGACGGCGGCAGCCGCAATTGCTATCAGCGGTGTCGCGCCGCTCGCCGGCTTCAATTCCGTCTCCTTCGGCATAGCCGATAGCCTTCCTCTGCCGGATGTCTTGCCCAGACAATGCCTGTCCGAGGCAGCGCCTGTCGGTGCGGAAAGGTTCGATCCGGCTTGCCATGCAACATAGAGCGCGCCGGCCGGCCGCGTCGATGGCCGTATTTCAGGCTGTTGGGTTCGCAAAGTTGCGCCGGGGAGTTGCGCGCCTGCACGCCCATGCTGAACCCCCAGAGGTATACCCGTCCTGGCGGCACATTCGCCTTAAAGTGATTTGATACGGTCGCAGCGCTCGCACATTGTCGGCGAGCTTGCTGCCGAGGGCGCCGATGGATGAGATCAGGCGGGTTGCCGTGGGGTGCATCGGGCGCGCCGTCATGTTCGGCTCGCTTGCCATTGGCTGTGTCATGGTCGGATTCTCCTTCAACCCGGTGTCTGCATTTCGCTCCGGCGCGTTCCTCACGCTGACCATGGTTCTGGCGCTGATGTGGAAAGCCACGACCGCAGCCTTCAAAAATCCCAAGCACACCGAAGTCTGGCTCTACCTCGATGAGAAATCGCGCCCAGCCGATGCCTCGGCACGACGGGTGTTCGGCACCATCATGGGCGACGTTTATAGACTCTACGCCCGGATCGCGCTCGGCGTCGCAGTCGGGTTCTTCCTTGTGTCGCTCGTGCTGATGCTGTTCGGCCTGGAAGCTTACAGGCCGCCCGCCAACTAGGCGGCCGCTCCGCCCATCCCTGCCCGCCCGCACGACCGGGCGTTTTGCCATCGGGCCGATCGGCCTCGGAAAGTGCCGCGCTAAGCAGCGAACAAACCAAATTGTCCTCAGGTTGGAGAAAAACATTCTAAGGATTGCTGGAAAATAGCACTCGACAAAGTCTACAGATTTAATAGATTAACTGCCGAGACGGAGCTCGATATGTCCTATTTCCAGAACGCCCACACTGCCCGCAAAGGCCAAAGGCTCGGTTCCGAGCAGACTTGGCGGCCGGCCTATGCGGGCGCCTTTGCCTATCTCGTCTTTGCCCTTGCGTTCGTGTTCACCGGGGCGGTCGTTCTGGGTTTTGTTCCCTGACTATGGAGCCCGCGAGTCATCGGGCCTGACTAAAGAGATAGCTGTCTGCCGTTTCGCGATATCGGAGTTGAATGAACCGAGTCCCCGGTGCGCTTTCGCGCGCTTGACCCCAACGTGATGGAGGAGATGGCAATGCCGTTCGAGTTCACGCATGTTCCCGGTAAAACTCACCCGGCCGACCCAACCGCGCCGTTTTTCTACGATTTCGCGGAAACCGCGACAAAGCTGTCGTTGATCGAGGACATCGGTTTCCAGAAAATCGTCGTCGACGATCCGGCCGGGCTGCTGACCAATATGGATATTGCCGCCCGGGCGCTGGACCGCACTTCTTCGCTCGAGATCGTTCTCACGCATTGGGCTGGTGTGATCGACCCGACGGTGGCGGCACGGCAATTGGCGGCCCTCGACGCGAAAAGCGGCGGTCGGCTGTCGCTCAGGATGCTCAGCGAGCCGCTGAACGACGACGATGCCGAAACACGCCCGGTCGGTCATACGGTTGTCTGGCAGCGCATCGATGAATATCTGGTGTTGCTGAAACGGTTGTGGTCGAACGACAGGCCGTTCGACCATGAAGGCGCCTTCTACAGCGTCAGCGGCGGCTATGTGCCGCGCAAGGGGCCGCGTAGCGCCGGCGTGAGCATCCGCATGGGGGGACGGTCCGGAACGGCGCTCAGGGTCGCCGGGCGGCATGCCGATGTCTTCGAGCTGACGCCGGGTTCGCTCGACGAGATCCGGCAACTGATGGAGCGGGTTCGCAATGCCGCCGCCGAACACGGCCGGGCCGGCAAGCTGCGTTTCGCGCTCCCGGTCCGGATCCGTTCGGAGGGCAACGCTTCCTGCCAGAAGGCGGTCGAATTTGCCGGACCGCCGGCACAAGTCGCGCTTTCCCTGCTTCCTTATGCTGCCCTGGGAATCGAGGAACTCATGATCGTCGGCGTCGACAGGCCACGCGAGATCGCAATGGCTGGCCGTGAAACGATCGCGCTGCTGCGCAACACTCTGGCGCGCCGCGAGGCTCCACCGCCCGGGGCGTTTGCGCCTCGCGTGATCCGCGAAGCACGCGCCGGCTGAGCGCGTGCTATGCGCTTTGTGGTCGCCAACCCGAAGCGCGTGGCGGGGCCGCTCATTGCCGGCCTTTCCACATCAGCACCATGAAGTAGGGCCCGCCAACCAGGGCAGCTAGCAAACCCGCAGGAATCTGCCACGGGAAAATCAGCATCCGGCCGGCCCAGTCGACCGAAACAAGCATCATGCCGCCAAGCATCGCCGATGCGAAAAGCTGCGGCAAGGCGCGTCGAAGACCGAGCATGCGGGCCAGGTGCGGCGCCATCAATCCGACGAAACTCAGCGGCCCGATGACCAGCGTGGCTATTGTCGTCGGCACCGAGATAAGCACCAGGAGCACGACCCGCACGCGAAACAGGCCAAGCCCGAGCCCGCGCGAGGCGGCTTCTCCAAGCGGCAGGATTTCCAGCCAGCGGCTGGTGAGGGGCACGATGGCGAGCAGAGCAGTCGCCGCCACGGCGGCGATTGTGGCATCGGCGGCGGTGGCCCGGTAGGTGGAGCCGGACAGCCAGCCGATCAGCGTATCGAGCCGAGGATCGCCGCTGGCGAGCATCACCGCCGAGAATGCCGACGCCATCGTCGCCACGGCGACCCCGGAAAGCAGCAACCGATCAGGCGCGAGAGGCTGCTGGCGGCCGGCCGGCGAAACCATCGCCAGGCTGACCAGCGCCCCGACGAGACCGGCCGCGATCATCGCCGGACGGTTGACATCAGAAGTCGCGACGAAGAGCAGCAGGATGCCTAGCGAGGCGCCGCCTGAGATACCCAGCACCTCGGGCGCCGCCATCGGATTGCCGGTCATCCGCTGCATCAGCGTGCCGACCACGCCCAGCATCATACCAGCGCAAACCGCGACGACGATGCGAGGCGCTCTGAGCGGCTGCAGGTCGGCAAGTTCGGCGGCCGAGGCCACGTGCCAGCCGGTCGCGCCTCGCCCGACAACAAGCGCGGCGCAGAGAAGAAGCGCCATCGCGACGAGCCCCAGCAGCAGATAGGCCCACCCGCTGCGCCTGCGCACGGAAGCCAGCATGGTGCCGTCCCGATCCGGGCTGGTGCGCAATTTCGGCAGGAGAAGAAACAGCAGCGGCGCACCGAGGAAAGCAGTCGCCACGCCTGCCGGGATTTCGGAGGTAAACGGCAGGACCTGCACCAGCCGGTCGGTCAGCCACAACAGCATGGCGCCCGCAAGCGGCGCCCAGATCATGCGCTGGCGCAGGGTCCGTGCGCCGGCGAGCCTGACCAGCGCCGGCGCCGCAAGCGCCACGAAGCTGATGACGCCGACGGCTGCGACCACCATGCTGCTCAGCGCGACGGCGACGGTCATCCCGGCCAGCCGTGTCACCACGGGTTTCGTGCCGAGGCTTTCGGCTCCCTCGTCGCTGAGGTCGAGAAGCCGCAGTGGCCGGAGCAGAAGGAAGGCAGCAATGCCGGCCATCGCCAGCCATGGCGCGAACCCGAGCACCACGGCATCGCCGTTCTGGATTAGCGAACCGCTCTGCCAGATGAAGAGTTCCTCGGAATATTCGCGGTTGGCCGCCATCAGCAGGGCGCTCGCCGAACTGCATGTGAGGCTGACCACCAGGCCGGAAATGATGATCGCGACCGGCGAAAAACTCCGGCCCCGGGCCAGAGCCAAAACCGCCAGCGTCGACAGGGCGCCGCCGGCGAGCGCCACCCATTCGCGACCTTGCTCCAGCATCCACGGCGCGTAGAGCGTGGCGATCGTCAGGGCGACGGTGGCGCCGGCATTGGTGCCGATGGTCGTCGGCTCGGCGAGCGGATTGCGCAGCAGCTGCTGGAGCAGCGTGCCGGTCAGGCCGAGCGCCGCGCCGGCCAGCAGACTGATCGCCAAACGCGGCAGAAACGCATGCCGGTAAAGCAGCTGCCGCGGATCGGCAAAGTCGGTCGCCCCGAGCGACTGCCACCACATGTCGGCGGGCAACAGGCGCAAAAGCCCGGCAGCGGTGAGATAGGCGGCGAGCACCGCCGGCACGCCGACGAGGGCGACGAGCATCCCTGCCTTGAAACGAGCACGATGGCCGGCTGTGGACTGCATGATGGTCATGCCCGGGCCAAAAACGTCGCAAAACGGGTAGCGGCGGCTAGCCCGCCGAACGGCCATACCGGCGGGATTGTCCTGACGTTGCCGGCCTTGACGCAGGGAAGGTTGGCCCAGAGGCTGCTCTGGTCGATCCTGATCTTCACATGCGGCGGGATCGGATCGAGCGAAATCACGCGGGCCTCGCCGATCGCAACCAGTTCTTCGATGCCCAGCATGGAAAAGCCCCAGCTATCGGTCGGCGCCGTCCAGGCGTTGGTGAGGCTCAGCCGGTCGAGCACGTCCTGGAACAGACTGCCCTTGCCGTAGACGCGGACGTGACGATCGTCGAACATGCTGACCACCGCGAGCGGCTGGTCTGCCCGCCCAGAAAACTGTGCCCTGATCTGGGAAATTGCCGCCGCCGTTTCCTGGACAAGGCGCAGAGCCTCAGCCTCGCGGCCGAGCTGTGAGCCAAGTTTCAGCGTCTCATTCTCGGCCTGGCGATAAGGCGCTTCGGTGCCATCGTAGAAGGGCACCGTATGCAGCGGCGCGATCCGCCTGAACGGAGCTTCGTCCAGCCCATAGCCATAGGCGCCGGTGATAAGATCGGGCTTGAGTTCCAGGAGCAGTTCGAGATTGGGCTCGCCGCGCGAGCCGAGATCGAGGCAGCCGGCAGGAAGAGCCGGTCCCGCGACCCAGTCGCGGTAACCTTTTGAGTCGGCGACCGCCACCGGGCCGATCCCGAGCGAGATGACCATCTCGGCCGAGGTCCATTCGAGGCAGGCGACGCGCGGCGGCGGAGCGGTATGCGCCGGGTCGCCGCGCACGCCTAGGCTCGTCGCGGCCAGGCCGGCCAGGCACCGGCGCCGCGTCAGTGGCGCCAATTGGGTCCGGGCCTGCACGCGCGGGTCACCATGTGTACTTCACCGAGCCGTTGATCCGGCGACCCTCGCCATAAAAGCAGCCGAAGCTTTCCGCGTAGCAGGAGGCGACATAGCGCTTGTCGAACAGATTGCTGACATTGAGGTTCAGCTCGGCGTTCCTCCATTCGTAGTGGAGTGCGGCATCGACAAGCGTGACTGCCGGCACTTTGAAAGTGTTGGCGTCGTCGCCGAAAGTCGAGCCGACATAGCGGATGCCGGCGCCGAGCCCGAAGCCTTCCAATTTGCCGCTGCCGACGGTGTAATTCGCCCACAGCGAGGCCGCATGCTCCGGCACGCCGAATGGGGTGTTGCCCTCATCGCTGATTGTCTCGCCACTATCGTCATCGACGGTGATCGAGGTGGCCCTGGTGATCTCGGTGTCGAGATATGTATAGGCCGCCCGGAAATCGAAGCCTGAATCGAGGCTGGCAACAGCTTCCAGCTCGATGCCGCGCGACCTGATCTCGCCGGTCTGGAAGATGTCGTTGGGCGCGCCAACACCGCCATAACGTACGACATTCTGCCGGGCTAGGTCGAACGCCGAAACGGTGACGAAGGCGTTCCAGCCGACCGGCTGGTATTTCAGCCCGACCTCGTACTGCTTGCCGGTTTCGGGCACGAGCGGATTGCCGTTGCTGTCGGGGCCGGACACCGGCTGGAACGATTCGGAATAGCTGACATAAGGGGCAAGGCCATTGTCGGCGAGATAAAGCAGACCGGCGCGGCTGGTGAAGGCGTCGTCCTTCTGGCGAGGATTGAAAGCGCCGGCCAGATTGTCGTGGACTTTCGCGTCGGCCCAGTCCTGGCGGCCGCCCAGCGTCAGCCGCCAGTTGCCCAGCTTGATCTGGTCCTGCGCGTAGAGGCCGACCTGCGATTGGGTGGTGTCGGTGTCGGTATAGGGCGTCATTTCGCCGACCGGGTAGCCATAGGCCGGGTCGAATATGTTGAAATCATCGTCGGTCATATCGTTGCTGGCGGCATAGTCGCGGTAGGTGTAGCGCTTATAGTCGAAGCCGAGAAGCAGCGTGTGGGCGAGCGGCCCGGTGTCGAAATCGGCCTGCGCCTGGTTGTCGATGGTCACGCCGCTGAGCCTGCTGCCGCCGGCATCGGCATAGCGGGAATAGTCGCCCTCATCATTCAGAAGCCCGCCGCCGAAGACGCCTTCCTCATAGTGCTTCAGATAGACGTAGCGGGCATGCTGGCGAACCTGCCACGTCTCGTTGAAGCGGTGATCCAACTCGTAACCGATCGACGCCTGGTCGTTGTCGTAGGTGTCGAAGCCCGGTTCGCCGACGAACATGCTGTTCGGCAGGTATTTTCCGTCCCTGCCCGGCCTGATCGTGCCGTATGCCGGCAGATACTGCATCGCCCAGCCGGACCGGTCGCGCTGATAGTTGGCGAGGATGGTCAGGCTGGTATCGGCATCGGGCTGCCAGGTCAGCGCCGGCGCGATGAAGATGCGTTCGTCCTCGACGAAATCAGTCTGCGTATCGCCGGTGTGGGCGGCACCGGTGAGGCGGAACAGCAGCGACTTGTCGGCGTTGACAGCCCCGCTGAAGTCGAACTTTCCTTCATAGCGGTCGAAGCTTCCGGCGCCGAACTCGACCTCGCGGAGGTTCTCCTCGGTCGGGCGCTTGCTGACATAGTTGATGATGCCGCCAGGACTTGCCTGGCCGTAGAGAACCGATGCCGGCCCGCGCAGGATTTCGTAGCGTTCGGCACCGTAGGAATCGAGCGCCGTGAACAGCGTGAAATTGCTTTCCTTGAGTTGCAGCCCGTCCTTGTAGAAGACGCCGCTGGAGTTCGAAATGCCGCGCATCTGCAAGCCGTGGCCACGATTGTCGGTGCCGTAGAGATTGCCGGTTGCGCCTGGCGTATAACGCAGCGCACTGTTCAGGCTGTCCACCGCCTGCGCTTCCATCTGGTCTTTGGTGATGACCGATATCGACTGCGGCGTCTCGATCAGCGGTGTTTCGGTCTTGGTAGCGGTGGAGCCCTGGGTGGCGACATAGCCGTCGACCGTCCCAAAGGCGCTTTCGACGCGTTCCTGAATATTGATCGGGTCGAGAGTGGTGGTCGCCTCCTGCGCGACGGCGTGACCGCCGCCAAGCAGCACCGGCAGCGACATCGCCGCGACCAGCAGGTTTCGGCGCGCAGTCACTTCGCTTTGAGTTCTTCCGCGACCTGAACCAACGACCATCTCGGCGCGCTCCATATTTCGTGTTTCGACGCAAATCCGGCGCGTCACGACATTTTGTTGACTCAAAAAGTCATCTTCATTGTTGACTAGTAAACTCATGTTTCATAGTCAACCGGACATCGGCGCCCGCAAACCGGATTGCCGAAAACCGGATTTCGAAATGCGCGCGCAAAGCTGGAGGAAGGCCGAGACCGTGGCAGGAATTCATGCCCAGACTGCCTTTCATGTCGAAGCGGTGCGGTTCGCTGTCGGCGAGCGGACGCTGCTCGGTCCGGTTACACTCGAGTTGCAACGCTCGCGCGTCTATGGGCTGATCGGGCACAACGGCTCGGGCAAGTCGACGCTGATCAAGCTCCTGGCGCGCCAGCAGCCGGCAAGCTCGGGCGGCATAACCTTCGCGCAGCGGCCGCTGGTGCAGTGGGGCGCGCGTGAACTGGCGCGCGCGCTCGCCTATCTGCCGCAGACGATGCCGGCGGCGACCGGCCTGACGGTGCGCGAACTGGCGACGCTCGGCCGCTATCCCTGGCACGGCGCGCTCGGCCGTTTCGGGCATGAGGACAGGCGCCATGTCGATGAGGCGCTAGTTTTGACCGACATGGCTGACTTTACCGAGCGGCTGGTCGACGAATTGTCCGGCGGCGAGCGCCAGCGCGCATGGCTGGCCATGCTGGTGGCGCAGAATGCCGGCGTCATGCTGCTCGACGAGCCGATCTCGGCGCTCGACATCGCCCATCAGGTCGAGGTGCTGGGGCTGGTCAGGGACCTCAGCCGCAAGCGCGACCTGTGCGTCGTCGTCGTGCTGCACGATCCCAACATGGCGGCGCGCTACTGCGACGAATTGATCGCGCTGAAGGACGGCAGGCTGCTGACGCGCGGCACGCCGGACCAGATCATGCAGGGCGACGTGCTCAAAGGAATTTTCGGTGTCAAGATGGGCGTGTTTGCGCACCCCGTCACCGGCCAGCCCATCGGCTATGTGCAATGAGGCCACTCTTGAGAATAAGGAAGAAGCCCTTGTCCAGACATGGTTTGTTCGCGGCGTTGCTCGCATCCGCCATCCTGTCGGCCGGCGGCGCAGCCGCCCAGGAGCAACCGGAGGCAGCCGCCCAGGAGCAACCGGGCGCGGCCCCGGCGATCGAGGCGCCGGCTCCAGTGCCTGGGCAGGCTGCGCCAGACGCCGCCGCGCCACCGGCGACGCAGCCCGGCGTGACAACACCTATCGAGACAACGCCTACCGAGACTGGCCCTTCGACGGCAACGTCCCTGACCCTGCCGCGTGACCTCTCGCCATGGGGCATGTTCATGGCGGCCGACATCGTCGTGAAAGCGGTGATGATCGGGTTGGCTTTTGCGTCCTTCGTCACCTGGACGATATGGCTGGCCAAATCGCTGGAGATCCTTGGCGGCAAGCTGCGCGCCCGCCGCGCGGCACAAGCGATCGGCAATGCCGCGACGTTGAACCAGGCCGGGCGCGCGCTTGGCCACAATAACGGTCCTGGCGCCCTGCTGGTGCGGGCAGCCGAGGAAGAGACCGCGCTTTCGGCCGGCTCGCTCGACCATGTGTCCGGCGACGGGCTGAAGGAACGGGTCACCTCGCGCCTGTCGCGCATCGAGGCGGCGGCGGCGCGGCGCATGTCGCGCGGCACCGGCGTGCTGGCGACAATCGGCTCGACCGCGCCCTTCGTCGGCCTGTTCGGCACCGTCTGGGGCATCATGAACGCCTTCATCGGCATCTCGCAGGCGCAGACCACCAACCTCGCCGTCGTTGCCCCGGGCATTGCGGAAGCCTTGCTGGCCACGGCGATGGGCCTTGTCGCGGCGATCCCGGCGGTGGTCATCTACAACGTCTTCGCGCGATCGATAGCCGGCTACAGGCAGATCCTTGCCGATGCGTCGGCAGGGGTCGAGCGGCTGGTCAGCCGGGATCTGGATTTCCGCACGGCCGCGCCGGCAACGCAGCTCGCCGCGGAATGAACACGGAGCGACGCCATGGCGGCTAGAATTCGAGAGAACATCGACGGCGATCTCGAGGAAAACCACGAGATCAACGTCACGCCGTTCATCGACGTGATCCTGGTCCTGCTGATCATCTTCATGGTCGCGGCGCCGCTGGCGACCGTGGATGTCAATGTCGACCTGCCGGGCTCGACCGCAACGCCTGCGCCTCGACCGGAGACGCCGCTGTTCCTGACGCTGAAGAACGATCTCAGCCTGGCGATCGGCAACGACAGCGTGCCGCGCGCAGCCTTCGCCGCTGCGCTGGTCGGCAGGACAAAAGGCGACAGGCAGACGCGCATCTTCCTGCGCGCCGACAAGGCGGTCGGCTATGGCGAGCTGATGGAGGTGATGAACCTTTTGCGCGGCGCCGGCTATCTGAAGATCGCGCTGGTTGGCCTCGAGACCGCGCCCAGCGATGCCGCGGCGCCGCAAGTCGGAACCGGCCAATAATGTCGCCGGCGGCCGCCCTGCCGATGGCCGATCAGCGGCGGTTCGGCGCGCGCGAGATCGCCTGGTGGGCGGGCGCGGCTGCGCTGGTCCTGATGGCGCATGCCGCGGTCGGCTATGCGATGCAGAGCTGGCGCCCGGCCGAGCCCGATGGCGGGCCGCCGCAGGCGCAGGTGATCGAGCTGTCGCCAATGGCGCTCACGCCGGCCGAGCCGGCGCCGATATCGGATGAGATAGCACCCGATCAGCCGGACCCGGCCGAGGAGCCCGAGATAACCGAAACGGAGCCTCCGCCCGAACCGCCCGTCAAGCAGGCCGAGCCGGTCATCGAGCCGTCGGAAGTCGCTCCGGTCGACACGGTCGAGCCGACCCCGCCGACCGTGGCGGAACGGGTCGACCAGCCGCCGCTGGAGGAAGTCGTGCCCGAAATTGCCGAGGCCGTCACGCCGGAAGTGGTCGTTCCGCTGCCGCAGCCGAAACCGGTCGACAAACCCGTCGAGGCCAAGCCAAAGAAACAAGCAAAGACTGAGGTAAAGGAGCCGGCTGAGGTCAAGGCGAAGAAGCCTGTCAAAGAAGCCAAAAAGCGTCCGAAAAAGGAAAAGGCCGCACCGCCGCGGACGACGGCCAGTGTCGCTGCGACATCCGCAGCCGGGGCGGCCGCCCCGAAATCGACCAAGGCAACGGCTGCGAGATCCGGCGTGAGTCCGGACAGGTGGAATTCGCGGTTGCGTGCATGGATAAGACGGCACACAAATTATCCAAGGGCCGCGAAGGCCCGGCGCGCGGAAGGCAGTCCGAGCGTGACCTTCACGATCGACGGATCCGGCCGGGTCCTGTCCGCCCGGCTGGCTCGTTCCTCCGGCGATCCAGACCTCGATAGCGCGGCGCTCAGTGCATTACAGGGCGCGTCCGTGCCGGAGCCACCGCCGGAACTCGGCTCCCGCATAACCCGCACCGCGCCGTTCTCGTTCGCCCTGCGCAACTAAGTTCCTCGGCACAGTGATTTTGACAGGTCTGGGCCGGCAGCGAACGTCGACAATTCGGTCCAGTGGCAAACCGCCAACCTCTAGGATTAGCCGAATCATCCTCCACTTCGTCATCCCAGGGCGGCGCAAGGAGCGAAGCGACGCGGCGCAGACCCTGGGATTCATTCCGTGACATCAGCCGAAGAATGCAGCGGCTCAGAAGTGGCCGGCCTCTTGCCTCTGTCATCTGACTGTCACATACCCGCCATATACATCGATAATTCCGGATTCTAGGATACATGGATAAGAACACCGCTCTTCTCGCATTGGCAGCGCTTGGCCAGGACACCAGGCTCGAAGTGTTTCGCCTGCTGGTGCGGGCGGGCGCGGTCGGTGTGCCAGCCGGCGAGATCGCCGCGCGCCTCGGTGCGGTGCAGAACACCATGTCGGCGCATCTGAAGGTCCTCGACCATGCCGGCCTGGTCCGCGCCGAGCGCGACGGCCGGACGATCCGCTACGTCGCCGACATGACCGGCTTTCGCGATCTGCTTGCCTATCTCATGGAGGATTGCTGCAACGGCGCGCCGGAGCTCTGCCAGCCGGTCATTCAGGCCGTGACTTGCAACTGCTAGAAGGGAGGACCACCCCATGAATGACCCATACAACGTGCTTTTCCTGTGCACCGGCAATTCGGCACGGTCGATCCTTGCCGAAGCGATCCTCAACCGTGTCGGCGCCGGCAAGTTCAGGGCCTATTCGGCCGGATCGCGCCCGAAGGGAGAGGTCCATCCCTACGCGCTCCAGCTGTTGAAAACCCTCAACCACGACACGTCCTTCGCCCGCTCGAAAGACTGGCAGGAATTTGCGGCTCCTGGCGCCCCGGAGATGAATTTCGTTTTCACCGTCTGCGACAACGCGGCCAATGAAGCCTGTCCGGTCTGGCCGGGACAGCCGATGACCGCGCATTGGGGCGTGCCCGACCCGGCCGCCGTGGACGGCACCGACGCCGAAAAGCATCTGGCCTTTGCCGAAGCCTATCGCATGCTCAACAACCGGATCTCGATCTTCGTCAGCCTGCCGATGAACACGATCGACAAGCTCGCCCTGCAGAAACGGCTCGATGAAATCGGCCGCGATCTGCCGAAGGCCGGCTGACATCATGGCGGCTGACCTGTCCCGCCGCATCGTCGCGGAAGCGCTCGGCACGGCAATGCTGGTCGCGACGGTCGTCGGCTCCGGCATCATGGCGGATCGTCTGACGGACGATGTGGGTCTCTCCCTGCTCGGCAACACGCTGCCGACTGGAGCGATTTTGGTGGTGCTGATCACCATACTCGGACCGATTTCCGGGGCGCATTTCAATCCGGCGGTGACGCTGGTTTTTGCCCTCAGGCGGGAAATCGAAGCGAACGCTGCACTGGCCTATGTGATCGCCCAGATTGCCGGCGGCATCGCCGGAACGCTGCTGGCGCACGCCATGTTCGAACTGCCAATTCTCCAGATCTCGCAAACCGTGCGGACCGGAAACGGACAATGGATTGCGGAACTGGTGGCCGCCTTCGGCCTGGTCTTCACCATTCTCGCCGGTCTTCGCTTCCGTTCGGATGCCATTCCATGGCTGGTCGGCCTCTACATCACCGCGGCCTACTGGTTCACGGCCTCGACCTCGTTTGCCAATCCGGCAGTCGCCATTGCCCGGGCGGTTTCCAACACCTTCACGGGCATCCGGCCGATAGATCTGCCGGGGTTTATTGTCGCCGAGCTGCTGGGCGCGCTGCTTGCCATGGCGTTGGCAGGATGGCTGCTCGCTGAACCCAAGCCAATCAGACAGATGAGAGCCGCGAAATGACCATCACCATCTACCACAATCCCAACTGCGGCACCTCGCGCAACACGCTCGCCATCATCCGGCAGTCCGGCGAAGAGCCTGAGGTGATCGAGTATCTGAAAAACCCGCCGTCGCGTGAACGGCTGGTCGAGCTGATCGCGGCGATGGGGATGACGCCGCGCCAATTGCTGCGCGAGAAGGGCACGCCTTACGCCGAGCTCAATCTCGGCGATCCCAAATGGACGGACGACGAGATCGTCGATTTCATGCTGGCGCATCCGATCCTGATCAACCGGCCGATCGTCGTGACGCCGCTTGGCACCATGCTTGCTCGGCCGTCCGAAGCGGTTCTCGACATCCTGCCCAATCCTGAGATCGGGCCGTTCGCCAAGGAAGACGGCGAAGTCGTCATCGATGCGCAGGGCAAGCGCGTTGCCTGACCTAGTGCCCGAAGACTCGCTTCCGAACGTCGACGAAGACCAGTTCCGGCCGATCGACCTGCAGGCGCTGCTCGACGTGCCGCGGTCGATCCACAAACCTCGCGTGCTGATGCTCTACGGCTCGCTGCGCGAGCGGTCCTATTCGCGGCTTGCGACGGAGGAGGCAGCTCGCATTTTGCGCCGCCTGGGCGCCGAGGTGCGCATCTACAATCCCGCCGGCCTGCCGCTGCCGGATTCGACCTCGGCCGACCACGCCAAAGTCCAGGAGCTGCGAGACCTGTCGATCTGGTCGGAAGCGCAGGTCTGGTGCTCGCCGGAGCGGCATGGCTCAATGACGGGAGTGATGAAGGCGCAGATCGACTGGCTGCCGCTGTCGGCCGGCGGCGTCAGGACGACGCAGGGCCGCACGCTGGCGGTGATGCAGGTGTCGGGCGGCTCGCAGAGTTTCAACGCCGTGAACCAGCTTCGTCTCCTCGGCCGCTGGATGCGGATGATCACCATCCCCAACCAGTCGTCGGTAGCCAAGGCTTTCAACGAGTTCGACGAGGCCGGCCGCATGAAGCCGTCGCCGTACTACAACAGGATCGTCGACGTGATGGAGGAGCTGATGAAGTTCACGCTGCTCTTGCGTGATCGGTCCGCCTATCTCACGGACCGTTATTCCGAGCGCGTCGAAAGCGCCGAAGAAGTCGCCAAGCGGGTCAACCAGCGGTCGATGTGAGGCGGGTGTGCGATACCGGTATACGATTAATTCGATGATGTTCGAAATAGTATTGACGGGACGTCGTCTCAGCACTATCTTATTTCCATGAAACTCGAACAAGCAGCAAAACAGCTCGAGGCGCTCGGCAATCCGACGCGGCTCAAGCTTTATCGCACGCTGGTGCGGGCAGGCGAAACCGGGCGACCGGTCGGTTATTTGCAGGAAAGCCTTGGCATCGCTGCGTCGACGCTGTCGCATCATCTGCACCGGCTCATCCTGACCGGCCTGGTCACCCAGGAACGCCAAGCAACGACGCTGATTTGCCGTGCCAATTACCCTGTGATGAACGATCTCCTTGGCTTTCTTGCCGATGAATGTTGTGCCGATGCCGCATGCGGCCCGGCTGTCGGGGAGGCGGCTGCATAACTCTTTTTTTGACTGGTATTTCTATAATCCTAGAAACATAGAAGGGGTGTCATGGTTTCTGAAAACGATCTCCCGATCGCCATCATCGGCGGCGGACCTGTCGGCCTGGCGGCTGCCGCCCAACTGGTCAGCCGTGGCCTGCCGGTCAAGGTTTATGAGGCCGGTGCTTCTGTCGGCTCGAACCTTCGGGATTGGGGTCATGTGCGGGTTTTCACACCATGGCGCTATTGTGTCGATGCGGTCGCCCGAAAACTTCTCGAGAGCCATGGCTGGCAAATGCCGGAGCCGGAGGCGTTCCCCACCGCGGATGAAATTGTCGACCAGTACCTCGCGCCGCTGGCCAAGCTTGCCGAACTGGCGCCGTCGATCGAGACCAGTGCCCGTGTTGTCGCCATTTCCCGCTGGGGAGCCGACAAGGTGTTGAGCAAGGCGCGGGAGACGCGGCCGTTCATGCTGCTGGTCGAAACGGCGAACGGCACGCGCCGGGACAGCGCGCGTGCCGCCATCGATGCGTCCGGCACCTGGCAGACGCCGAACCCTCTTGGCGCCGGCGGCTTGCCGGCCGAAGGCGAGAGGAAATTTGGCGACCGCTTCGCCTACGGCATCCCAAATGTTCTCGGTCGCGACAGTCATCTCTATGCACGTCGCACGACATTGGTGGTCGGCGCCGGCCATTCCGCTGCCAATGCCTTGCTGGAATTGGCGGGGCTTGCGCAAACCGAACCGGGCACTTCGGCACTATGGGTGACGCGCAGCACCGACCTTGCCCGCATCTACGGCGGCGGCGATGCCGACGCCCTGCCGGCGCGGGGCGAGCTTGGCTCCGATGTCCGGCAGCTCGCCGAGAGCGGACGCGTGCGGCTGGTGACCGGCTTTGCCATTGTTGCCATTCGCGAGGTCGACAGCCGGCTCGTAGTCGAAGGGCAGACGGAAGAGGGATTGCGCACGCTCGGACCCGTCGACCGGATCATCGCCGCGACGGGGCAGCGCCCCGATCTCGCCTTGACCCGGGAGCTCCGGCTGGAGCTCGATCCGTGGCTCGAAGGCGTCAAGGCGCTCGGACCGCTCATCGATCCCAACGAGCACTCATGCGGCGATGTCCCGCCGCATGGTCATCGCGAGCTCAGCCACCCCGAGCCCGATTTCTACACGGTCGGCGTCAAAAGCTATGGCCGGGCGCCGACATTCTTGCTGCTGACCGGCTATGAGCAGGTCCGCTCGGTCGCCGCGGCGATCGCCGGCGACATGGCTGCCGCCGATGCCGTGCAGCTGGTGTTGCCCAAGACCGGCGTCTGCACGGTGCCGGTGTCACTTTCAGGCGCGTCGTCCCAGGGTTGCTGCGGCGGACCAGCGCCGGCTGCTGTCGACGCCTGCTGTGCCGACGATGCCAAGGCGAAGGCGAGCGGCAAGTCGGGCTGCGGCTGCGGCGTCGCGGCATGAGTCTTTCACCGCCTACGCGCAGTCGCGGCGCGATCATCGCCGCGCTCGGCATGACGCAGATCATGGCGTGGGGGTCTTCCTATTATCTCCCGGCGGTGATCGCGCCGGCCGTTGTGGCCGACACGGGTTGGCCTCTGGCATGGGTTGTCGGAGGCCTGTCCCTCGGCCTTTTCGTCGGCGGGCTGATTTCTCCACGCGTGGGTAGCTCGATTGAACGACATGGCGGCCGGAATGTGCTGGCCTTCAGCGCCGCATGTATCGGGACTGGTCAGATCGGACTGGCAATTGCTCCAAGTTTAGCGGCCTACATCGTTGCCTGGCTTGTTATCGGCCTTGGGATGGGGGCTGGGCTCTACGATGCCGCCTTTGCGACCCTGGGCCGGCTATATGGCCATGGCGCGCGCTCCGCCATCACCACGCTCACTCTGTTCGGCGGCTTCGCAAGCACGGTTTGCTGGCCGCTTTCTGCTTTTTTAATGGGAGAGATCGGATGGCGAGGGGCATGTCTGGTCTATGCCGCCGTGCAATTGCTGGTCGCTCTGCCGCTGTATCTCCTTATCCTGCCGCGTGGCGTCGCCCGGCCCGCCAGCCAGTCCGATCAGAAGACAGTCGTGGCTTCCGTGCCTGTGACGAGGTCGACGCCGGTTATGGTCATCCTGGCGACGACTATAACGCTCGCGGCGGTCATATCCTCGACCCTCTCCGTCCATCTTCTAACTGTCCTTCAGTCGACCGGCATGGCGCTGGCCGCGGCGGTGGGACTGGGCGCGCTTGTCGGTCCGTCGCAGGTCGGCGCTCGCGCGATCGAGATGGTCGTTGCCCGCTACCACCATCCGATATGGACCAAGGTCGTATCGGTCGGATGCGTGGCGATCGGGGTGTCGGCTCTCTGGATGGGAATGCCGATCATCCCGCTGGCCCTGACGTTTTACGGTGCCGGCATCGGCCTGGAATCAATTGCCCGAGGAACATTGCCGCTGGCCCTGTTCGGTGCCTCCGGCTATGCCAGGCTTATGGGTCGTCTGGCCATGCCAAGCCTGATTGCTCAAGCCGCCGCCCCTTCCGTGGGCGCGCTGCTGGTCGAACAGCTCGGTGCGCATGGCATGCTTGCCGTCCTGTCGGCACTTGCCCTGGTCAATGCGGTGTTGGTCGGCGCGCTCGCGCTGCTGCTTTTCCGGCCTCGAGCGCTGGGAATAGAGTCTGTTCCTTGATCGCGTACCATGCTCGGCGGCCGGCCGAGCAAACGATGTCCAGCTTGCGAGGCGATGACGCCGATCTTCATTCGCCGTGATCGCCCGTCTCGAGATCGCCCGTCCCAGCCTCGCTTGAGCGCTGGCGCCAGAAACATCGTCGTGAGCTGGTCGATATGCGTCTGATGGTTCCGCTCCATTCGAGCGGACAGCAGCGTCGACCTGTGCGCAACACCGAGCCGCCGGCCATCGGCGCTCGACGGGCTGTGATGCGGTTGATAAGCCCTCTCCCTAAGGAGAGTCGAGACATGACCGTTGCGATCGAGATGGGCCACACGACCGCGGGCGCCCCGGCGGCGCTGGATCTTGAGGAGCTGCTGGCGACGCGCCTTTTGGTGCAGGGCAATTCGGGCTCCGGCAAATCCCATCTGCTGCGCCGGCTGCTGGAGCAGAGTGCCCCTTGGGTGCAGCAGACCATCATCGACCCCGAAGGCGACTTCGTCTCGCTGGGCGACCGGTTCGGCCATTTGGTGATCGATGCCGAGGAGCATACCGAGCGCGGCCTGCAGAGCGCCGGCGAGCGGGCGCGCATCCACCGCGTCTCCACGGTGCTCAATCTCGAGGGGCTCGACGCCGAGAACCAGATGCGCCGCGCCGCCGCCTTCCTTGGCGGGCTTTTTGAGGTCGCCCGCGACCACTGGTACCCGATGCTGGTGGTGGTGGACGAGGCGCAGCTGTTCGCGCCGGCTGTGGCCGGCGAGGTTTCGGACGAGGCGCGCAAGCTCTCGCTTGGCGCCATGACGAACCTGATGTGCCGAGGCCGCAAACGCGGGCTTGCCGGCATCATCGCCACTCAGCGGCTGGCCAAGCTGGCCAAGAATGTCGCCGCCGAGGCTTCCAATTTCCTCATGGGCCGGACTTTTCTCGATATCGACATGGCGCGCGCCGCCGACCTTTTGGGCATGGAGCGGCGCCAGGCGGAGGCTTTTCGCGACCTGGAGCGCGGGCAATTCATGGCGCTCGGCCCGGCGCTGTCGCGCCGTCCGCTCGGCTTGCGCATCGGCCCGACCGACACAAGTCCGCGCAATGGCACGCCGCGGCTGATGCCGCTGCCGGAAGCAGCCCTTGAGGACGCACGCGCCATCATCCTGGCAGCACCGCCGCCGGAAACTGTCCGGCCGCAGCGCCGGTCGTCGCCGGACCTTCTCGATCAGCTGATGGCGGCGAAGTCGGCGGCGCTGGAAATCCGCCCCGAACCGTCGGAGCCGCCGATCAGCGCCGAGGATTTGGCGGAGCGGCGTGAGCGCGTCGACCGTGTCCTGCGCGCCGTTCTGGTGCAGCCCGACGCGGGCTTCCGGGTCATCGGCGTGCTTTATCAGGAGTTCGTGGTCCGCTGCCGGATAGAAGGCCTCGCCTCGGTGGTGCCGGACCTGCCCGCCTTTCGCCGCATGCTGACGCGCGCCCGCGCCGGCCTCGGCTCCGACATGGCAGGGGATGACGCCTGGCAGGACGTCTCGGCGCGCGCCTCGCTGCTGCCCGAGGATATGCAAGGCGTGTTCATGATGATCGCCCGCGCAGCGAAAGAGGGCTGGCCCTGCCCAAGCGACGCAGCGATCGCCCGCGCCTACGGCTCGCACTCGCTGCGCCGCGCCCGGCGCCTGCTGACCTATATCGAGGAGCAGGGGCTGATCGTCTGCCAGCTTGACGGGGTTGGACGGCGGACGGTGACGCTGGTGGAACTGGCCTGGGCGACGGCGCCGGGGGATCCCGGTGCTGCGGAGGTGGAGCAGGGGCGTTTGGCTGTGTGAGGCGGCGGCCGAGCGCGCAAGGGAAATGCCACGCATCAAGGCGATGTATGGCCAAGCGGCAGGTACAGCGGCGAGTCTTTTTTGCGCAGATAGGGCCTTGGCCCGCCACAGCTCTTCTGCCCGGTCTTCATCATACGACGACGATTGGCGCGACGCAGATCCGCCTATTGTAAATTGTTCGACGCTACAGCACTCCCTCCTGCCGACGGCGCTTCACATATCTTCTAAATTACCCGCGGGTCGGTTTGCTAATGAAGAGATCAGCCCCGATCAACTGACGAATGACAAGAAATACGGCATGACTGTAGCGCAAATAGCCGCCGAAACTACGCTACCGCCGCCGATTACCCCCTTCGGTTCATTCTGTTGACATCCCCTGCTTCTGGAGAGATGGTAAGATACTACGCGGCGGCCCTTTTTCCGAAGATTTTATTCTGCAGCTTCATCAAAGGATTTCGGCAATGCGTTTGTCTCGATCGCGCCGACTTATGGCCATCGCTTTGACGGCAATCGCAGCCGTTCCCTCTTCTGGACATGCCGAGGACAAGCTGCTGACGGAAGCGGTGCAGTTCAACGGTACGATCCTGTATCTCTCCACCGAAGTGCCTGGCCTGATCTTCGGCGCCGTGCGCAACGGCGAGACGGCCTTGGCTGGTTTCGGCAAGATTGCCGACGGGAGTGAAAAAGTGCCCGACGGCGACACAATGTTCCGCATCGCATCCGTGAGCAAGGTGTTCTGCGGCAGTGTGCTTTCCTCGCTGGCGATCGACGGCAAGGTACAGCTCACCGACCGGCTGCAGGATCGCCTCGGCTGGGACGTCACGCTCCCTGAGAAGGATGGCCGCGCCCTCCGGCTGATCGATCTCGTCGCGCAAGCTTCCGGCCTTCCGCGGGAGGTGCCAGTGGCCGATGCGCCCCCCTCCGACCCCTTCTCTACGAACACCAAAGAGGCGCAGATTGCCGCCCTCAAGGACAATCCGCTGCTGTTCGCGCCGGGCACCGCCGTTCTCTATTCGAACTTCGGATACGACCTCCTTGGAGCGGCGCTCGCGAATGTCTCTGGAAAGCCTTATGTCGAGCTCCTTCGGGAGCGTGTCCTCGATCCTCTCGGCATGAAAGACACGGTTTTCAACGCAAGGCCGGAGGACGAGCCGCGCCTGATGCAGGGCCATAACTTCGACGGCAGCGCCATGCCCATCGTGCCGACGAGCACAGCCATGGAGTGCGCCGGTGGATTGTACTCGACCGCGGACGATCTGCTGCGCTGGATGAACTGGCATGTCGAGAACAAGCCTTCTGCGGCCGATGCCGAGTTGCGGCTTTTGAACCACGCGGCTTTTTTGTACCGGGACGGGCTCGCGTCGGTGGTGGGGCTGGATGACGGCGGCCCGATGGACGCCATGGGTCTCGGATGGGTCATCATGCTCCCCACCGAGCATAGCCCGCTCATCCTCCAGAAGAGCGGCGGCCTGCAAGGGATGTTTCTCTATGTTGCGATTGCACCGACACGCGGCGTCGGCGCTTTCTTCGTCATGAACCAATTCAATGCCGCCGGCTTCATGGCGGGGGTCAAGACGACGAACGATTTCGTCGCAGAGATCGCTCCACGCTGATTTTCGCACTGATCGGGGAACGTGCGCGATGATTAACGCTGCGGAGGGCCTGGCGGACCGCATGTTTGGTGGCAAGGCAAGCTCGACATCGGCTATTTCCGGCCGACGGCTTAGCTATCCCCTCCTGAGGACGACCACCGCATGGATTCGCGTGCAAGGTCGGGCCCAAGCGGCGCTTTTGATCTCAAATGTGGAGCTCTCTGGCTCGACTGTTCTGAGCTTGAAAGGGTCGATTGACCAATCTCAGATTGAGCCGTAGCTTCAGATAAGCGTGCGGCCTCGTTGTTTCAGCAGAGGCTCGCCTTGAGGGTACCGATGGCTGGCAGTGACGATGCGCGTCTGCCCAAGCAGGTAGGTCAGCCGGCGCCGCATCATTCTGCGCCGGCAACAGTGCGGCGACGGGAGCTTCTGATTGCCGTCTCGACGCTCGCCGCATTCTTCGGATTGCCCGCCGCGGCCCGTAGCCAGGTCGCGTTGAGCAGCGCGATCGACCTCGGCGCGTTTCGCGAATTGACAGGCATACTGACGGGCATGTCGCCGAGCGACGCCACGCTGCCGGAATTGTTCCTGCAGGCATTCTCGGCTGACGCCGCCGATCTCGGAAAACTGCATGCGATCGTGACGGAACAGCCCGAGACAGAATGGGACAGCGCGGTTGCGTCGGCGGGGCTGAAACCGCTGTCGGAATCGCTCATCCAAGCCTGGTATACGGGTAGCATCATGCACGGCTCGGAAGAACGCGTCCTTACCTATCTCGATGCGTTCGTCTGGCATGCCTGCGGTTACACCAAGCCGCCGACGCGATGCGACACGAATTTTGGCGCGTGGGCGAACGCACCGCCGCCCGGACGGTTTTCCGAATGACCGCGCCGGCGTCCGCCGATGTCGTGTTTGTCGGTTCAGGCGTAGCCGCGGCGCTTGCCGGCGCGGCTATCGCGAAAGCAGGCTTCAGCGTGCTGTTCCTCGAGGCGGGACCGCGCGTCGATCGCGGCACCGCTGTGACACGATTCCAGTACTCGTCCGCGAAGGGCCAGAACTCGCCTTACCCCGACCAGCCCTATGCGCCGCAGCCGGAAGAATCCGACTTCTCCGCCTACTATGTCGAGGCTGGGCCGGACACCTTTAGGGGACAGCAGGCGAGGATCGTCGGCGGCACCACGTGGCACTGGGGCGGGCTCGCCGCGCGGTTCCGGCCAAACGATTTCAAGATGCGCTCGAAGTTCGGCGTCGGCGTCGATTGGCCTATCGCCTATGGCGACATGGAGCCGTGGTATCAGGCCGCCGAGGAAGAGATCGGCGTCGCGGGCGACGACACCGCCGATTTCGGCGCGCCGCGCTCAAGGTCGTTTCCGATGCCACCGATCCCCATGACCTATGCCGACAAGCAGGTCGGCATCGCTGCCAAGGCGCTCGGCTACTCGGTGTTGCCATTTCCACAGGCGCGCAATTCGGTGTGGCGGGATGGCCGCCCGCAATGCTGCGGCAATGCGAGTTGCGTGCCGATCTGCCCCATCCAGGCGAAGTACGACGCGACGCATCATCTCGCCATCGCGGAGCGCGCCAGCGCGCATGTCGAGCCGCAGGCCGTGGTGCACGAGCTAGTCGTCGGTCCGGACAAACGCATTGCCGAAGTGCGTTACCGTCGCCCAGATCGCAGCGAGGGCAGCGCGACCGGAAAAATTGTGGTCATCGCGGCGCATACCATTGAGACGCCAAAGCTGCTACTGCTTTCGACGGGAGACAATGCGCCGACGGGCGTGGCGAACAGTTCCGACCAGGTCGGCCGCAATCTGCTGTCGCAGATCGATGTCGGCATTCAGGGACTGACCAGGGATCCCGTGTTCACCTATCGCGGACCGGTCTCGACCGGTGGCATTGCCGAGCTTCGGGACGGCGATTTCCGCAACGAGCGTGCGGCCATCGGCATCTCGCCTTCCAACGAGGGCTGGGCGCGGGCGGTCGGTCCGTTCCAGGCTGCGACGACCTTCATCAAACAGGGCCTGCGCGGCGATGCGCTTAAGGCGGCAGTCCGTTCGCACGTCGCGCGGGAGCTGATCATTGGCAGCTCTGCCGAAATGCTTCCCAATCCGGACAATCGCGTGACGCTGAGCAATCAGATGGACGGGATCGGCATTCCGCGGCCGAACATCGCCTTCAAGTCTGACGACTACACGGCGCGCGGGCTGGCGGTCGCGCGCGATGTGCAGAACAAGCTCATGGCTGCACTCGGCGCCACGCAGATCAAGCAGCTCGGCCCGATCGCTGACAGCGCGATCATGGGCGGCACGACACGCATGGGAGATGACCCGCTCACCTCGGTCGTCGACAGGGACCTGAAGAGCCACGACCATCCAAACCTCTACATCGTTGGCTCGTCCGTCTTCCCGTCCATCACGGCGAATGCGCCCACGCTCACCATTGCGGCGCTCAGTGCGCGCCTCGGCGCGCATCTCATCTCCCTGCTGAAGGCGTAGATGTCATGCGCGGGCGGGGCACTGTTTTCCTCGGTTTTGTCTCCGCAATGATGCTCGACGCACGGCACGGCTTGGCGCAGGCGCCGGCGAACTGGCAGACAAGTTTCGGCGTCTCAGCCTCGGAGACGAAGGAGCGGATCGTTGCGCTGCACGACCACATATTGCTGATCGGCGTCTGCATCGTCGCGCTCGTCGCCATGCTGATCGGTTTCGCGCTCTTGCGCTTCCGGGCGAGCCGGCACCCCACGGCGTCAAAAGTCACGCGCATGCCCTGGCTGGAATTCGGCTGGACTATCGCGCCGGTGCTGGTGCTGGGCGCGATCGCCGCGCCGTCGCTCCAGCTGCTCGCCTATGAGAGCGATATTCCCGACGCACAGTTGACGATAAAGGCCAGCGGCCATCAGTGGTTCTGGCGTTATTCCTATCCCGACAATGGCGGCTTCGCATACGATTCCATCATGTTGCCGCCGGCCTCCGTTCCGGCCGGTGAACCGCGTCTGCTAGCGGTCGACAATCGCATGGTTGTCCCGGTCGGCGCTGTCGTGCGCATACAGGTGACATCGTCGGACGTCGTGCACTCCTTCTTCATGCCGGCACTGGGCCTACAGATTTACGCCATGCCCGGGCGCCTCAACGAAACCTGGACACGCGTCGAGAAGCCGGGCGTCTATTACGGGCAGTGCAACCAGATCTGCGGTCTGAATCACTCCTTCATGCCGATCGCGATCGAGGCCATGGCGCAGCCTGATTTCGACGCCTGGGTGCGGGACGCTGCAACGCGATATCCGGTGGTCAGCGCCGCGACTATATCAGCGCAGGTGGCGAAATGAGCGCCACCGAACATAGGCGCGAGTGCCGGTCGATTGCGGCTTGGCTGTTCACCACCGACCATAAGGCGATCGGCACGCTTTATCTCGGATTCGCGATCATGGCGGGGACGCTGGGCGGCGCGATCTCGGGCTACATGCGGCTCGAACTGGCGCAGCCGGGCATGGACTATGTCGTTAACGGCCAGTCCTGGAACGCGCTGATCACCGCGCATGGCCTGATCATGATCTTCTACATGGTGATGCCGGCGTTGATCGGCGGCTTCGGCAACTGGTTCGTCCCGCTGATGATTGGTGCGCGCGACATGGCCTTTCCGGGACTGAACAGTCTCGGCTTCTGGTTGCTGCCGCTGTCCTTGATCATGCTGATCGGGTCGCTGCTGGTCGGCGACGGAACGGGTACCGGCTGGAGCCTCTATCCGCCGCTGTCGGGCATAGACGGCCAGCCCGGACCATCGGTCGACATGACGATCCTCGCGCTGCACTTGGCCGGCATTTCTTCCGTGATCAGCGCGATCAATTTCGTCACTACCATCCTCAACATGCGCGAGGATCGCTTGCCGCTGTTCGGCATGCCGCTGTTCGTTTGGTCGATCCTGATTTCGTCGCTCATGCTGCTTCTCGCCATGCCGGTGCTGGCTGCCGCGCTGGCGATGCTGCTTGCCGACCGCAATTTCGGCGGCGCCTTTTTCGATCCAGCCGGCGGCGGAGACCCGATGCTGTTCATGAACCTCTTCTGGTTCTTCGGCCATCCGGAGGTCTACATCATGATCCTGCCGGCCTTCGGCATCATCAGTCAGATCGTCTCGCGGTTCTCAGGTCGCCCGATTTTCGGTTATCCCGGCATGGTGCTGGCGATGGCATCAATTGCGGCGCTGGGTTTCATCGTCTGGGCGCACCATATGTTCACCGTCGGTGGCGGCTTCGCGCCGCGTGCCTTCTTCACGCTGGCCTCGATGGTGATCGCGGTGCCGACCGGCATCAAGGTGTTCGCCTGGATTGCCACTATGTGGGGCGGTTCGATCCGCCTCACCGTGCCGATGCTGTGGGCGCTGGGCTTCATCATCATGTTCACGGTCGGCGGCACGACGGGGATCGTGCTTGCCAATGCCGGCGCGGATCAAGTGCTGCACAACACCTACTACGTCGTCGCGCATTTCCACTATGTGCTGAGCCTCGGCGCGACCTATGCGATCTTCGCCGGCTTCTATTACTGGTTTCCGCGCATGACTGGACGCATGTTCCCGGAGTGGGTTGGACGGCTGCATTTCTGGTGCTTCTTCATCGGCACCAACGTTCTGTTTTTCCCGATGCATTTCCTCGGACTGGCAGGAATGCCACGGCGCATCGCGGATTATCCGGACGGTTTCTTGGGCTGGAATATGATTGCGTCGCTCGGCGCTGTGCTCGCGCTCGCCTCCACGCTGCTGTTCCTGGTGATGCTTGCGGTCTCGCTGCGGCGTGGCGCGCTGGCCCCGCGCGATGTGTGGGGTCCGGCTTTCACGCATGAATGGGATGACGATCCCGAGATGGCGCGTCCGCGCGGCACGGCGGGCGCGGAGGCAGGCGCGTGAGCAAGACTGTCACCGAGGTCGGCGGCACGGATGGCCGATGGCCTGTCGCGATTGCCGTCTCGCTGTTCCTGCTAGCGTGCGCCGGTCTCGCGCTCTTCCACCCGTCGCTGTTCGGCACGCTGGCAGGCAGCATCGCGGTACTCGGTCCGCTCGTGATCGCGGTGGGGCTTCTGCCATTGTTCATCGCTCTGACAGCGTGGTCGCGGGCGACGAGTGGTGAGCGTGCGAATGGTCCGCAAAACACCTTTGGCCCGAGGATCGCGATCATCGCCTTAATCGCGTCCGAGGTAGCGTTCTTCGCCGCCTTGTTCGCCGCCTACCTACGATACGCGATCTATCCGGAGGTCGCGGGGTTCAGCTCATGGCCACCTACGCCGATGCGCCCCGACGACCCTTGGGGCGGCCCGCTTCTCAACACAGTGATCCTCGTCGCGTCGGGGGTCTGCGTCGCAGCGGCGCACGACTGGCTTCTGAAAGAGCGATGGCAGCTTTCGGCTATCGGGCTTACCGTGGCGATCGCGCTCGGCGGCGTGTTCGTCGGCCTTCAGCTTCGGGAATTCAGCCTCGCCTCGGTGGGATTCCGCGATGGTGTCTATCCCTCGATCTTCTTCCTTACGACTGGCTTCCACGGCCTGCACGTCGTTATCGGCATCTTGTTGCTGTCGATCGCCGCATATCGGGTGATCCGCGCGCGCTCAGCCGGCGGCGCCGGCTTCATCCCGACGGCGGCATCCTGGTACTGGCATTTTGTCGATGCGGTGTGGCTTCTGCTGTTCGCCGTCTTCTACGCCTGGGCCAGCTAGGAGCGTGCCGACGCGACGTCGACTAGCATCGGCATTGCCGAAACATATCTGGGAGCCGGCTGAGGGCGGGCCTTCGCGGTTCAAAGTTGCATAGAAGCAAACTCGAAAGCACCCAGAAGAGCTGCCTCTGGCGGAAGTGATCTTACTCCATAGTCGATCAGTTTCCTGCAGGATCAAGTAGTGTAGTGGCTCCCCTCCTCGATCATCAATCGACCAAGCATATCTCAAGCTGTAGTTGCAAAAGAATTGCGGCCGTGGTTTTGCCTAAAGGCAAGTTGCGTTTCAGGATGAGGGCCGCAATGGCAGAGCGTCATTCAATTGATCACGAACTTGCCGTAAAGGCGGTGGCGTCTTCCGTGCACGATGCCATAGCGACTCGCCATGGCTTGCGCGGCTGGAACACGAGCCAGGTGATCGGCGACGGCGCCGGGCGATCCTAATGCCGAGGAGGCGGAGCAGGGGAGCTTGGCTGTTGAAGGTTGATGCGCTTGGGCGAAAGCTGACGTCGCTCAACATCAGCAAACGCCAAAAACCGCGGGGTGGGTGGCCGATCAGAGTCTTCGCAATCTCTGTCGCCACGACATGCTCGAAAATGCGCGCCCCAGATCCTTGGCGAACAGATCCCAGTCCGCCTCCGCGACCTGTCTTTACGCAGGTGGCTCAATCGGCATTGTGGGTTTACATCGGCAGCCAGGCCCCTAGTTTTAGAGTTTCGCGCCGCGCACCTTAGTGCGTGGATGATCGAAAACGGGACCGTGAACTCTGGCCGGTCCCTCAAAAAATCCCAAAGGATGACTGCCATGACACAGGCCAAGAATGGCGACACCGTGCGCATCAATTATACTGGACGTCTAGCCGACGGCACTCAATTCGATTCTTCCGGCAGCGAACCGCTGCAATTCAAGCTCGGTGAAGGGCAAGTGATCCCCGGCCTTGAGACCCATGTCGAGGGCATGGAGGTAGGCGCGAAAAGCACCGTCACCGTTCCCGCCGACGCCGCCTATGGTCCCCACCGCCCCGAAGCGGTCATGACCGTCGACCGCGCCAGGGTGCCGGACAACATCAACGTCGATATCGGTACTCGATTGCAGGCCAGAACCCCCGAAGGGCGCCCCATGCAGGTGACGGTCGTCGGCGTCGACGACGCCAGCGTCAAGCTCGACGGCAATCATCCGCTGGCCGGAAAGGATCTGGTGTTCGACGTTGAACTGGTCGAGATCGTTCAGGCGGCGTAGGGTATCCATGCGGCCAAGGCCGTGGTGGCTATGATTTCGGGTGACGGACTTCCGCCGGAGGTTTCGGCGGTTTGTGCCACCTGCCGCCCTGCTTTCCGCGCTTAGGCGATCGCCAAAACCGTGCCGACATTCGTAAGGTTCGACACTGCATCTAATGCGACTTTCCGGCCACGAGTCGCTCAGTGGATGTCAGTGGCCAGCCTTCGAATTTCTCGTTCCCGGAATGCACAGGTAGCGCCACGAGCTGTCGTCGATGCCCAGCACGCGGACGTCATTTATGGGGTCAACACCGATCATCGCACGAAGCCGAGGCGAGCTAGTACACCGGATCCTCAATCCGATCGACTAGCTCACGTATCTCCTTTCGGAGTTCCGGGAGCCGAAACTAGAAGCCGCCACCGACGAGGAGCTGCGCGCCTTTATCGAGTGCCGGAGCAGAGTCTCGGCTGTGGACGTTTGTCAATCGGCGTCGGGTCTCCGCGCCGATCGGCACGATAAGCCGTTGAAATCTCAGTGGCAGGTGGGTCACACTGCGGCGCCGGTTCACAGCCTGAGCGCTACAATGAAGCTTGGGGAGTTGTGAAGGAGTATCCGCATGACCGGGCTGCCGGCGGAATCGCTCGACATACCGCATTCCGCCCCAGCCGCGTTTACTTGTCTCTAACCGAGAAAGCCGCTGAGCAGTCGGTTGCATTCGGTGACGAATTTTTCGCTTGGCATGCGGCCATCCGCATCGCGCGAAAACTCCGGCTTCAGCCGGTTAAGGAAGAACATTTCAAGCCTGCGACCGTGCTTGGTCTCGACGACGCCACGCGGCTCCAGTTCGAATAACGTCTTGACATTCCCGGCCACCGTCTCCGAAACATTGACCCGTCCGGGAGCGCCATTCGCTTCCATGAGCGCAGCCGTGTTGACCGCATCGCCCCAGATATCGAAGGTGAACTTCCGCCGGCCGACGACGCCCGATATGACCGACCCAGTATGGATTCCGACACGCAACTCCAGTGCCGGCAACCGCATCTTCTCGCGCTGCGCCTTCATGCGCGCCGTGACGGCGTGGATTTCCAGCGCCGCGAGGCAGGCATCGATCGGGTGCCGGCGATTGGCCGTAGGCACGCCGGCAACGGCCATGTAAGCATCGCCGATCGTCTTTATCTTTTCCAGCCCATGGCGCGTTACGATCTCGTCAAAAGCTGTGAAATATTGGTCCAGGAGCCCGATGAGCGCGGCTGGCTCCATGCGTTCGGCCAACAGGGTAAAACCCTTGAAGTCCGCAAACAGGATCGTCGCCGATGGCTCATATTTCGGCTGCACCTTGCCGCTCTTTTTGAGCTCGTCGGCAACTGACACTGGAAGGATGTTGATGAGCAGCTCTTCGGTACGCGCCTTCTCTGCGACCAAGTCCACATGCGCGTGGTCCAGCTCTTTCAGTGCCTGGTCGAACTCGATGAGTTTGCGGCGCAGCTCCAATTGGGCCAGCACCTGGCGCGAAAGGCGGCGTAGTGCCTCACCCTGTTCAAAGGTCAGATGACGCGGCACGAAATCCATCACGCAAAGTGTCCCCAACGCATAACCTGCTTCGGTCACAAGCGGAATGCCGCAATAGAATTTGAAGTGCGGTTCGCCCGTAACAAAGGGGATTTGATTGAATCGGGCATCCATGAGCAGATCGGGCGCTACGACCATCTCGGTGCCGCAAACAGTCGTTGCGCAGAATGCGATTTCGCGCGGACACTGGTTAAAGTTCGGCGGAAGACCGTACTTGGCCTTTAGCCAGAGGCGGTCGTCGTCCATTAAGCTGACATAGGCTACGGGGCAATGGCAAATCTGCGCAGCCAGTTCGCCAATGTCGTCATAAGCGATCTCCGGCGCGGTATCGAGAATATTGAGCGCGCGAACCGCGACAAGCCGCTCCGCCTCGTTGGCGGGCGTTGAGTATGGCATCACAGTGCCTCGGTCAGAATTGGGGCTGCCTAGCCCGTGCGTGGTTATAGTCGCATGCCCGGAGGATATCAAATTCCGGGATCGAGGCTAGCTCGCCATGCTGATTGTCCGCGAATGACCCCTCACCACACTTGTTACCGACCTCCGCCTTGGCCATCGCCGATGTCCGGTCCGGGTCAAAAGCAGCTGCTCGCGTCAGCCCTCTTCTACCGATCCTCAATAATCCTCAAATAAGCCGCCGTGACGAACAGCACGATCAGCCCGAACAGTATCCGCCGCGCGCCTTCGGGCATGTGCAGGATGGTCAGCAGGGTCGTCAGCACGGTGAGGATCAGCGCCCCGATGATGGTGCCGGTGTAGCCGCCGCGGCCGCCGAAGATCGAGGTTCCGCCGATCACTGCGGCTGCCACCGAAGGCAGCACCAGCGGTTCGGCCAGCGACAGCGACGGCGCCTTGATCAGGCCGATGTAGAGCAGCCCGGTGATGCCGGCGAGCACGCTCGAGATGACGTAGAGCGCTGATATGACCTGCCAGTAGCGGACGCCGGACAGGCGTGCCGCCCCTTCATTGTCGCCGACCGCGTAAAGAAGGCGGCCAAAGCCGGTGCGGTTCAAGGTGAAGACGATGAGGACGGCGATCGGCACGAACAGCAGCAGCGCATTGGGCACGCCATAGGTGAGGCCGGTGCCGAGCCAGGCCAGGAAGGGCGGTATCTTGGCGCCCGAAGCGATGACTGTGCGCTGATAGACCTGCAGGCAGCCGGTGCCGATCAGGCTGGTGCCGAGCGTCATGATCAGCGGGTGCACGCGAAAGACGCCGACGCCGATGCCGTTGACCAGGCCGATCAGCACCGCCGGCACCAAGGCGATCAGGATTGCCACCGCCGGGTCATGATTGACGACCTGCGTCGCCATGATGAAAGCGCTCATCGTCGCCACGGTTCCGACCGACAGGTCGATGCCGCCGGTCAGCATGGTCATGGTCTGGCAGCCGGCAAGAATTGCCAGCGGGATGGCGAACTTGACCGTGTTGGCAAGCCACCGCTCGTTGACGATGCCGGGGCGCAGGATCTGCAGCACCACCACCAGGATGACCAGCAGGATGATCAGCGGGATCAGCGGCCGGTCGGCCATGAAGCGCTTGAGGCGGCGGCCGAAGGGGACCGGTTGGATCGCGGTTGTGCTCATGGGGTTGCTCGCGATTGGGGTGGCGCGATGTTGGTGCGCTTGCCGGGAGATGGCGCTCTACGGCGCCCCCCTCTGTCCTGCCGGACATCTCCCCCACAGGTGGGGAGATTGGCAGCTTCGGCGCCTCGCTCATTCTTGCAACGTCGACAATTGGCGAAAGCCGTCGCGCCGTCCGATCTCCCCCCAAGTGGGGGAGATGCCAAGTGGTGGCAAAGAGGGCAGGACAGAGGGGGGCGCCGTAGAGCGCCATCTCCGTAAACCAGCCTTACGCCATTGCTCATCATTGCCGCCCCCTCATGGTAATAAACGCGCCGAACATGACGACGGCTACCATGATCGCGCCCTCGATGATTGCGGTGACGTTGGGATCGATGGCCAGCAGCGTCAGGTCGGTGCGCACCAGCCGCAGCACGAAGACGGCGACGATCGGGCCGAGCAGGCCGCCCTTGCCGCCGCCCAATGCAACGCCGCCGAGCACGACCGCCGCCACGCTGGCCAGAAGATAGGGGCCGGGAATGGGGGCGCCGATGCCTGTGCTCATGGTCAGCGCCAGCCCGCCCATGGCAGCGAAAAGCCCCGACAGGGCATAGGCGATGATTTTGGTGCGCGCGACCGGCACGCCGCTGCGAAATGCGGCGAGCTCGCTGCTGCCGATGGCGTAGATCGACAGGCCGAGTTTTGAGCGCTTGAGTGGTATCCAGATGACGCACAGGCAGACGACCAGCAGCACCAGCGCCTTCGGTATCCAGGCAGAGATTTCTGGCAAGCCCGGGATCGAGACGGTGCCGACGATGGTCGCCCTTAGCCATTCGGCCACCGCGCCGCCGGGCGCGCCGAGCACCAGCAGCGCCGCGCCCTGCAGGACGAACAGGGTGGCCAGCGTGACGACGATATCGGGCACGCGAGTGACGACGATCAGCATGCCGTTGACGGCGCCCAGCACCAGCCCCATCGCCAGCACGAACGGAACGACAAAAAGCGCGTATTCCTCGCTGGCGCCGTCCATCATCGAGGCGGCGGTGACGCTGGTCAGCGCCATCATCGCGCCGACGGAAAGATCGATGCCGCCGGCGATGACGACAATCGTCTGGGCGGCCACGGCAAAGGCGTAAGGCAGCACCGCGCGCACCAGCGAGCCGAAATCGCCGCTGCCATAGCCCGGCTGGATGAGCCTGGTGATCACCAGCAGGACCACGAAGAGGACAAGCAGACCGGCGACCCAGCCCTGACGGCGGACGAGGCGGGTCAAGGTTTCGCCACCGGGCTCGAGTGGATATCGGCAAGAATGCCGACGTCCACCTTGGCGCCGCGCGGCAAACCGTAGGCGGCGCGCATCAGCGCCGGCTCGTCGGCGAGTTCGACGGGGAAGACGTCGACGACGCGCCCCCCAAAGATGACGATGACGCGATCGCAGACACGCTGCACCTCCTCGAGCTCCGATGTATAGAACAGCACCGACTTGCCCTGGTCGGCGAGTTCGCGCAGCAGCTTGTAGATTTCCTGCTTGGTGCCGACATCGATGCCGCGCGTCGGGTCGAAGCAGAGGATGGTCTGTGCCTCGGCTGCGATCCAGCGGGCGATCGTCACCTTCTGCTGGTTGCCGCCGGACAGGCGCTGCACCTCGCGCTGGGCGCGGGTGTCGATCTGCAGCCGCTCGATCGCACTGACGACCCTTGAGCGTTCCTGCGCCATGCTGATCGGCCCCCAGTTGCGCAAGGCGGCGCTGAACGGCAGCGCGATGTTTTCGCGCACCGAGCGCTGCATGGTCAGCGCTTCGGTGCGGTCGCCGGGCACATAGGCAATGCCGGCGCGGATCGCATCCGCCGGATGCGCGAATTTCACCGGCTTTCCGTCGACTTCGATGGTGCCGCCGGACGGGCGGATGGAGCCGGCAAGCGCGGCGAAGAGCTCGTCCTGGCCTTGCCCCTCGAGCGCGACCACACCCGCGACCTCGCCGTTCACCAGATCGAACGACACATCGTTGAGCTTGCTGCCGACACGAAGGTTCGCCACGCCGAGGCGCGGACGGCTATCCCCAGGCGAAGCGACCTGGCTCGCCTGGCGCGCCGCCACGCGCGTTTTCTCGATCTTTGCGCCGAGCATCATCTCGACGATGCGCTCCTCGACGCCCGGCTCGATGTCGACGACGCCGACAGTCTCGCCGTCGCGAAGCACGGTGGCGCGATCGCAAAGCGCCGATATCTCGACAAAACGGTGAGAAATGAAGATCACCGAACGGCCGCTGTCGCCCTGGCGGCGAACGACCTCAAGCACCTTTTCGGCAAGGTTAGCCGGCAATGCTGCGGTCATCTCGTCGAGCAGCAGAACGTCGGGCTCGACCGCCAGCGCCCGCGCCAGATCGAGCACGCGCAGCACGGCAAGCGGGATGTCGCGCGCGGTGTCGCGTATGTCGAGGTCGGGAATGCCGAGTTCGCGCACCCAGGCGCGGAACGGCTCGACCGGCGTGTCGGTCAGGCGAAGGTTGGAGGCGACGTCGAGATCGGGGATCAGCGACGGTTCCTGGTAAACCGGAAGCAGGCCGGCGCGGCGCGCATCGGCGGGCGAGCGCACGTCGCGCGTCTCGCCGCGGATCAGGATATGCCCGGCATCGGCGCGGATGGCGCCGGTCAGGATTTTGACCAGCGTCGATTTGCCGGCGCCGTTGGCGCCCATCAGCGCGTGAACCTCACCCGGCAGAACCGACAGCGACGCGTTGCGCAGCGCCACCACTGCGCCGTAAGTCTTGACGACGCCGGTGGCGTCCAGGAGAGGGTTGGTGGTCAAAATCGCGTTGCTCTCGTTGCAAGTTGTCTAAAATGGCGATCCTGCCTTCTCCCCTTGTGGGAGAAGGTGGCCTCGCGAAGCGAGGTCGGATGAGAGGTGTTCCAGGGAACACCAACGTCTCTCCAGCACCCCTCATCCGTCTCGGCGCTGCGCGCCGATCCACCTTCTCCCACAAGGGGAGAAGGCAGAAGCGCGGCAGCGATTACTCGCCAGGGCCCTTGCAGGCGATGATCTGCTCCTTGGTGTAGGTGGTCCATTCCGGAATGGAGATCGAGACCGGCCATTCCGGGCTCAGCGACGGATCGGCGACGCCCTTCAGCTTGGCCTTGCCCTCTTCGGTGGCGTTCTCCCACAGCTGCGGCTCGACGAGAACGGTCTGCTCCGCCGGCTTCTTGCCGTTCAGGATCTGCAGGGCCAGGGTCACGCCAGCGCCGCCGATCGAACCAGGATTGGTCACCGCCGCGCCGACAAGGCCTTCGACCGAGTTCAGCTGGCCGACGAAGCCGGCATTGTCGGCGCCGACCACCGGCACCAGCGGCGTCTGCGACTCGACCAGCGCATCGACGATCACATTGTCGATGCCCGAGGTCCAGATGCCGTTGAACGGCGATCCGGTGGCGATGAAGTCGAGGATCTGCTGCTTGCCCTGGTCCTGCTGCCAGCCGGTGAAGACCTCATGCACGACCTTGACGTCGGGGAATTCGGCAAGCGCCTTCTTAAAACCCTTGTCGCGGTCGCTGTCGGCCGAGGCGCCGGCGGCGCCGCGCATGTAGACAACGTCGCCCTTGCCGCCGATCTGCTGGAACAGCCATTTGGCGCCGAGATAGGCGTACTGTTCCTGGTTGTTGGAAATGATGTAGGCCGAAGGCTCGGTGACCGCCTGGTCGACGGCGACGACGACGATGCCGGCCTTGGTGGCTTCCTCGAGCGCTGACTTGATGCCGGCGGGATCGGCCGGGTTGACGACGATGGCGTTGACCTTGGCGCTGATCAGGTTGCGGATGTCCTCGAGCTGGCCGGCGGCGTCGGTGTTGCGATGGGCGATGTTGAGCTTGGTGACCTCGCCGGAGGCAAGCGCCTGCGCCTTGATGGCGCAGATCATCTCCTCGCGCCAGCCATTGCCCTGCACCGTGTTGGAGACGCCGATCGTGTATTTGGCTTCAGCGGACGAGACGCCCGCCGAAGCCAGAAACGCCGCGCCGGCAAGCAGCGGGATCATTGCCAGATATTTTTTCATTTCAGTCTTCCTCCACCTTGTTTTTCAGTTCAGTTCGAAAAGGGGTTCATTTCACGAAGGGGCGCAGCATGTCGCGGGCGAGCAGAAAGCCGCGCTTGACGTCGTCGTCGCTTCCCTCAAAGCGCCGGTCCTCGTGTTCGATGATGATGGCTCCGTCGTAGCCGGCGCGGTAGAGGCCGGAGAAGATCACATTCCAGTCGACATCGCCAAGCCCCGGCATGCGCGGCACCTGCCAGCCCATGCCGGCCGAGAGGATACCTCGCTCGTAAAGCCCATCATGATCGATCATCAGGTCCTTGGCATGGACATGCAGCATGTACGGGCCGAATTCCCTGATGAAGCGGGCCTGGTCGATCATCTGCCAGACCAGATGCGACGGGTCGAAGTTCATGCCGACGTCGCCGCCCCATGCCTCGAGGATGCGGCGCCAGATATAGGGCGAATAGGCGATGTTGTGGCCGCCCGGCCATTCGTCGTAGCTGAAGATCATCGGGCAGTTCTCAAAAGCCAGCTTGACGCCGTTGTCGCGCGCATGGGCGATGATATCGGGCCACAGTTTGAGTGCCTCTTGCCAGTTGGCGTCGATGGTTTTTGAGGCGTCGCCGCCGCAGAAGGTGTTGACGACAGGCACGCCCATATGGCTCGCCAGCACGATCACCTTCTTCAAATGATCGACGACGGCCTTGCGGTGGGCGGCATCGGGATGCAGCGGATTGGGATAAAAGCCGAGGCCGGAGATCGACAGGTTCTCTTCCGCCAGTGCGGCGGCGATTTCCTTGGCCTGCGAGGCCGAGGTCGAGGCGGCGTCGATATGGCTGGTGCCGGCATAGCGCCGGGCTGCGCCTGAGGATTTCGGCCAGCAGGCGATCTCCAGCGCCTCGAAGCCGGCAGAACTTGCCCAGTCGGCGACCTCGCCAAGCGGGGTGTCGGCAAACGGTGCGGTGAGCAATCCGAGCTTCATGTGGCCCTCCCGTGGTTCACGACCGGCCTACTATGCCGATTGTGCAGGCCGCTTCAACCGTGTCGCCGCCGGCAATGCGCAAACCTGTCTGACGAATGCCATCGGATCGTCGCAGAGCAGGCCATCGTGAGCGGCTGTGACAGCCGTGCGGAACGGCTGGATTTAGTTAGGCGTCTGACAACAGCAGGACTTCCCTTGGCTGGGCGCCAGCCCACTCCGGCAACGACCAGATTAGCTCTTGTGGGGCGCTTTCGGCCGAGCTAATTGTGGGTTGGGCTTAGGGGTTTGAAGTGACTGACATCATCACATTCGTGGTTGCTGGCGCGTGGGCGGCAGTTGGATTTGGCGTGATCTGGTACGTCAGAACGAGACCGCCTATCCCTGAAGGTCACGAGGACCCCGATCTGAGGGAATGGCTTGATGGCCAGGTTTAAGCCCCAAGCTCAAAGCCCGCCAGAGCGCGTTCGGGGTGCCGGTACAGCTATCTTCTTGATTTTACTGAGGTAAAAATCCGCTGGTGGAGCTGAGGAGGATCGAACTCCTGACCTCGTCATTGCGAACGACGCGCTCTCCCAGCTGAGCTACAGCCCCGTCCAGCGGAATGGGCGCATTTATCGGGCGCGGCGGTTTCCTGTCAAGACGGCGTTTTGCCCAAAAGCTGGGCGGCCAGCCACCGGCCTGCCGTGCCGCGAAGCTGGCTCTTGCCGCCTCCGCCTGCAATGGCTACATGTCGGCAACAATCGGAGACCGGCATGATAGCCCTCATTCAGACCATTGTCCTGGCGCTTGACATTTATTGGTGGATCATCATCGCTTCGGCGATTTTCTCCTGGCTCTACGCCTTCAACGTCGTCAACTCGCGCAACCAGTTCGTCGATAGCGTCAGCAACATGCTGTTCCGGCTGACCGAGCCGGCGCTGCGGCCGATCCGCCGCTTCCTGCCCGACCTCGGCGGCATCGATATTTCGCCGATCATCCTGCTTCTGATCCTGTTCTTCCTGCGGCAGTTCCTGCTCACCACGGTGGCGCCGCTGGTCGTCTGACGGCGGTTCCATGACCGGGCCGTTTCGCCCGCGTAACGACGGCGTCGACCTGTTCGTCCGGCTGACGCCGAAAGCGGCGATGGACAGGCTCCAAGGCATCGAGATCTCGGCAGACGGGCGAAGCCATCTGAAGGCCCGCGTCCGTGCCGTGCCGGAAAACGGCGCCGCCAACCAGGCGCTCGAACGGCTGGTCGCCAAGGCGCTGGGCGTGCCGCGATCGGCCGTCTCGGTCATCGCCGGCGGCACGGCCCGGCTGAAGACGCTGCGCATATCAGGCGATCCGGCGGCGCTGGCGAAAGCCGTCGAGGCGTTGGGTGGCGGCTAAGCGCGCCGCGTTGAGGTGGCCTGCTGCGAGGTGCTTGTGATCAGACATCGTCGGTCCACCGAGGTTGGCGATTGGTCCTCCGTTGGCCCTCGCTCTACACCAGCCCGCGCTTGGCCATCATCGCTTCGGGCGACGGCATCTTGCCGCGGAAGGCGATGTAGAGCTCTTCCGGGTCCTTGGAACCGCCGGCGGCATAGATGTTTTTCCTGAGCCGCTCGGCCAGCGCCGGATTGAACAGGTCGCCCGTCTCCTCGAAGGCGGCGAAGGCGTCGGCGTCGAGGACCTCCGACCACATGTAGGAATAGTAGCCGGCCGAATAGCCGTCGCCGGCAAATATGTGGCCGAAATGCGGGGTGCGGTGGCGCATGGCGATGGTGTCGGGCATGTTGAGCCTCTCGAGCGTTTCGGCTTCGAAACGAAGCGGCTCGTCCGGCGCGTCCGGCCGTGCGTGGTAGGCCATGTCGACCAGTGCTGAGGCAGTGAACTCGACCGTGGCGAAGCCGGCGCCGAAGGTGCGCGCCGCCAGCATCTTGTCGACCAGCGCCTTCGGCATCGGTTTGCCGGTCTTCACGTGCAGCGCATGCTTTTCCAGCACCGCCGGCACCGTCAGCCAGTGCTCGTAGAGTTGCGAGGGCAGTTCGACGAAATCGCGGCTGACCGAGGTGCCCGCGACCGACGGCCAGGTGACCTCGGTCAGCATGCCATGCAGCGCATGACCGAATTCGTGGAACAGGGTTTTGGCCTCATCGACCGACAAAAGCGCTGCCTCGCCCTCCGGCGGCTTGGCGAAATTCATGATGTTGTAGATCACCGGCCTGGAGCCATCGCCAAGCTTGTAGCCGGACTTCAGCGCGCTCATCCAGGCGCCGGAGCGCTTTGAGGGCCGCGCGAAATAGTCGGCCAGGAACAGCCCGCGCTCGCTGCCGTCGGCATTCCTGACGATGAAAACGCGCGCGTCCGGATGCCAGGTGGCGATGCCTTGCTTCTCCTCGAAGCTGATGCCGAACAATTTTGTCGCCACGTCGAAACAGGCGTCGATGATGCGGTCGAGCTGCAGATAGGGCTTCAGCTCGGACTCGTCGAAGGCAAACTTCTCGGCGCGCAGCTTCTCCTGATAGAAGCGCCAGTCCCAGGCGGCGAATTCTTCGTTGCTGCCGGCCTCGGCCGCCAGCCGGTGCAATTCGATCTGATCGCTTGCGGCCTTTTCCAGCGCCTTTTCCCAGACCGGGTCGAGCAGCTTATGCACCGCCTCCGGCGTCTTTGCCATGGTGTCGTCGAGCTTCAGCGCGGCATAGGAAGCATAGGCGAGCAGCTTCGCCTTTTCGGCGCGCAGACGCAGCATGTCGCGCACCACGGCGGTGTTGTCGGTGGCGCCGCCGTTCTGGCCGCGCATGGTGAAGGCGCGAAAGGCGATTTCGCGCAGGTCGCGGCGCTCGGAGAAGGTCGAGAACGGCTCGTAGATCGAGCGCGACAGTGTGACGGCATAGCGGCCCTTCTGGCCGCGCATCTCCGCGGCCTCGGCCATCGCGCTTTTCAGGAATTCCGGCAGGCCGGCAATGTCGGCCTCGTCAAGAAACAGCGCCCAGTCGCGCTCGTCGGCAAGCAGGTTCTGGCCGAAATTCGTGCCCAGCGACGATAGTTCCTCATTGATCGCCGCCAGCCGCTTCTTGCCCGCGGCGTCGAGCCTGGCGCCGGAACGGACGAAATTTTTCCAGGTCTTTTCCAGCACCCGCAGCGTTTCGGCATCGAGCTTCAGGGCGTCGCGGCGCTGGTAGAGCTCGTCGATGCGGGCAAACAGCCTCTCGTTCATCGAGATCGCCGAGAAATGCCGCGACATCTTTGGCGAGATGTCGCGCTCAAGCGCCTGGATCGCCTCGTTGGTGTGGGCGCCGGCCCGGCACCAGAAGATCGACGAGACATGGTCGAGCGCCTCGCCGCCAAGCTCGAGTGCTGCAAGCGTATTCTCGATGGTCGGGGTCTCGGCATTGCCTGATATCGCCTCGATCTCGGCCTCGTGCGCCGTCAATGCCGCATCGAAAACCCCGGAAAAATCGCCGTCGCCGATGCGGGTGAAATCGGGCAGGCCGAGCGGCCCTTGCCAGGTGGTCAGCGGATGGGCGGCGAGGTCGACGGCGGACGGCATGGGCATTCTTCCGTTAAGTGAGGGGCTTTCGCTGAGTGACTGTGGAGGCAGGGCGCGAGCATCACCGATGTAAGGCGCTGGCTTGCCGCACGCAATATCGCGGCTGGTCAGTAGCTATCGCAGTTTTCGGCGATCGCCGCCTGCGAGCTGGCAGTGATGCGGTTGTCGGCGATCGCGAAGGTTTCCTGCATCAGCACGTCGTTATTGGGGAAATCATAACAGGCGATCACAGTGGTGACGCCGCCCTCGGTCTTCTCGATCCGATGCCGGATTTCAGCCCCGGCGACTGCGCCCTCCCAGTCGTCGATGGAGGCGATGAATTCCTGCTTGGTCTGGACGACGCCGAGATCGTCGAGTTTTATCCGGACGTCGTCGGCAAGCAGGTCCGACAGTTCCGTGCGATCGGCGACCAGCAGCGCCGCATACCAGCGGCCGATGAGCGCACCGTCGTCGGCGCGGGCGGATATGACTGAAAACAGCAGCGCCGCTGCGGCCAAAGCGATCGAACGGCATGCCATGCAACCCTCCTACGTCATCTCCGGCCGCTCGAAGTCGCCGGTGTCCTTGTTCATCACCCAGAGTTCGCCGGTCGAGATGTCGAACCAGGCGCCGTGCAGCGACAGCCGTCCCTTGCCTTCCAGGATCGAGACGCAGGGAAAGGTCCTGAGATTGGCGATCGAATAGCGGATCGAAATGCGCTCGAGCGCGGTCTGCCGCTCGGTCGCCGTCATGAAGGTGCTGGACGAAACGGTCTCGGCCGCCGGCGCAATCAGGCTCATCCACTTGCCGATGAAGTCGCCGGGCGACAACGGCGCGGCGGTACTGTCGAGTGCCGCGCGGATGCCGCCGCAGCGGCCATGGCCCATCACCACGATGTTCTTGACCTTGAGGCTCTGCACGGCGAACTCGAGCGCCGCCGAGGTCGAGTGGAACTGGTCGTCGGGCGCATAGGGCGGCACCAGATTGCCGACATTGCGCAGCACGAAGAGTTCGCCGGGGCCAGCGTCGAAGATCGCCTCGGGTGCCGCGCGGGAGTCGCAGCAAGCAATGATCATCGTTTCGGGGGCCTGGCCCTCGCGAGCAAGCGAGCGATAGCGTCCGCTTTCGGCGAGATAGCGGCCGTTCATGAAATTGCGGTAGCCGGTGAGCAGATGGTCAGGGAGATGAGGCATTGGCGGCGTCTGGAGCCTTTCCGGGTTAGGCGGCAGCTCTTTGGGTCAGGAAGGCTCTAGCGGCAAAAGCCGGTCGCGAGCAATGCTGAATCGCGAAGGACGTGGTTGCCATTCGCCAATGCGATTGCCTCGCCGATAGACGGGACCAAGAAATTCATGCCCAGATCGCGACAGGGATGCCAAATCGGTCGGCGAGCGGCGGATCCGGAAATGGCCTTGCCTCGCCGCTGGCGATGCGGCCGGCGATCAGCATCATCGCTGCGGCGTCGAGAAGGTCGTCGGCAGCAGCGCCTGGCGGCGGCGTCCGGTCGAGAAAGCCCCTGACATAACCCTGTCGGCAAAGCAGCGCCTTGCGTTCCGCCATGCCGGCCGGGTTGACGGCGCCCTTGATCTTCTTCGGCAGGCGCATCGCCTGATCCTCGTTCAGCCGGCAGAAGGCGACTTCCGGATGCGATTCGAAGACGCGGCGGCGCAGTTCGGGACGTGCGATCAGCACGGCATCGATCTCGCGGATCTTGGCAAAGATGCCAAAAGCCTGGATCGAGACGCCGCGCGGCGGATCGGAGGTCGCCTTGGCCACTGCGCTTGCCTGGCGATGCGCGGCATGCCAGGCCTCGATCGTGGTGAAGCCGTCCGTATGCGCATAAAGCGCCGCACGCGAGGGGATGGCGAAGACGCTGGATTGCCTGTTGCCAAGCAGCGGCCGCACCAGCGCTTCGGGCCCGCGGCCGCCCTTTTGCGAAACATCGGGCAGGCCGATCGGCATGTCGACGGCGACTGTCGCATCGATCGGCAATGCGTCGAGCAGTGCTGCGAAGCTTGGAAAAACGGCTGCCGAGGGGGCTGCGCCCGGATCGCGGCGAACGGCGATCCAGCCGGCCTTGCAGCCATCGACGCCGACGACAGTCACGCTCTTTTGTCCCGCCCCGGATGCAGGAGATGGCGAAGCTGCACCATCGCCATCGGGTGCGACAGGCTCTGTGCATCGGTTTCGAGCTGCAATTCGTCGCCGCCGCGCTTGGCGGTGCGCGCCAGGATCTCGTAGACCGCCGCCGTGGTCGACTGCAGTGCCTTGATCGCCGGCTGGCCGGACAGGATGCGCGCCAGATAGACGGCCGCCGTCAGGTCGCCGAGCCCATTGGGCGGCTTGTCGATGAGGCGATGCTCGGCGAGCAGCGCCTGGTTGCCGTTGAGCAGCAGATTGCCGGTGCCGCCGGCCATCATCGCCGGCGCCGAAGTGACCAGCATGGTCGACGGCCCGGCATGAAGGGCGGCCGCCATCACCGCTTTGAGGTCGGGCAGCGGCGCTCCCGCCATCCATTCCAGCTCGTAGCGGTTGGGCGTGGCGATGTCGGCGATCGGCATCAGCCGGTCGCGCATCGCAATGGCGGTCGCCTCCGGCACATAGAGCCCGCCCGAATCGCCCATCACCGGGTCGCAGATATAGACGGCGTCCGGCGTCTTCGCCTTGACCGCGCCGACCAGCGAGGCGACGGCGTCGGCCTGGCCGCCTTCGCCGAGATAGCCGGACAGCACCGCGCCGACCTCGCCCAGCCACGGCGCGCGCTCGAGATCGGCCATCAGCGCCCTGAATTGATCGAGCGGCGGCACGATGCGCGTCGCCCGTCCATGGCCCGGATGCCAGGGCAGGATGATGGTCGGCACCGCCCACACCGGAAAGCCCAGCGTCTCCAGCGCAAAGACCGCGGCGCGGTTGCCGACCGAGCCGCGCGCGACATGGCTGGAAATGACGATGACCGCGCGCGGCGCGTCGTGTTCTTCGTTGCTCACGAGGTTCCTAACCCTGGATGATGAAAAGCACGAGCCAGATCAACAGGCCAATGCCGACAATGAACCCCAGCGCCCGGCCAATGCGCGTGCCCCAATATTCGATCGGGTCCGCCCGGTCGGCGTCTGCTGCAGTGACGTCATCGCGCGCACCCTTCGCGGTCCGCGCAACGGACGAGGCCGGGTCGGTTTCACTTGCCACGCGCTCGATGATGCGGCGCGATTCGTCGTCGCTGTCCTGGCGTCCCGCCATGGCTATGCCCTGTTTTCGCAGCGACTTTAACCTGTTCGCCCGGTCAATCACAGGGCCTGAGAGTGAATGCCAAAGCACCAGCAGCGCCCCAGGTTGAGGTCATGTTCTTGCGCGCAGATTGTGGTAATGCTTCGCCCGTCAGTCTTGTTGAGGGATTTTCCATGCCTGCCCTTTCCTCCCCTTTCGTCTTCCGCAACCTGCCAGCCTTGCTGATGATGGCGATCGTGCTGCCGCTGCTGGCCGGCTGCGGCTACAACACAATTCCGACGGCAGAGGAAAACGCCAAGGCCGCATGGAGCCAGGTGCTGAACCAGTACCAGCGCCGCGCCGATCTCATTCCCAACCTGGTCGAGACGGTCAAGGGCTATGCGGCGCATGAGAAGGAGACGCTCGATGCCGTGGTCGAGGCGCGCGCCAAGGCGACGGAGGTGACGGTGACGCCCGACACGCTGAGCGATCCGGAAGCGGTCAAGAGATTCCAGGACAGTCAAGCCGGCCTGACCAGCGCGCTGTCGCGGTTGCTGGCAGTGGTGGAGAATTATCCCGACCTCAAGGCCAACCAGAATTTTCTGGCGCTGCAGGCGCAGCTCGAAGGCACCGAGAACCGCATCTCGGTCGCCCGACGCGACTATATCGAGGCGGTGCGGGAGTATAATCTGACGCTGAGGACCTTCCCGTCGGTGATTTGGGCGACCCTGTGGTTCCGCGACAATCAGCCATTCGCCAATTTCACCATCGAGGAAGACAAGATGCAGACGCCGAAGGTCGATTTCGGCACGCAGCAGGGTGGGTGATCGGCGCTTGGCGAGCGCAGTTCCATTGACCTTGTACTCCGTCCCACCCCCCTCTGTCCTGCCGGACATCTCCCCCTCAAGGGGGGTGGGACGGAACGCAAGCCTTGCATTCCTGCCGGTTGCTCTAGCCCTTCTCTACTTAGCCCTCTTCCTCCCCCTCGCCACCCTTGCCGCCGAATTGCCTGCCCTGACCGGGCGGGTCGTCGACAATGCCGGCATCATCGACGCCGCAACCGAGGCGGCGCTGACCCGCAAGCTTGCGGATTTCGAGGCCAAGAGCTCTGACCAGATCGTCGTCGCGACGCTTCCTGGCCTCGACGGCGAGGAGATCGAGCCCTTCGCCAACCGGCTGTTCCGCGCCTGGAAGCTCGGCCAGGCCGGCGAGGACAATGGCGTGCTTTTGCTGGTCGCCAGGGACGACCGCAAGATGCGCATCGAGGTCGGCTACGGGCTGGAAGGCACGCTGACCGACCTGCACACCAGGCTGATCATCGAAAACGACATGGTGCCGGCCTTCCGCGCCGGCGATTTCTCCGGCGGCATAATGAAGGCCGTCGACGACATGGTCATGGTGTTGGAAGGCAATCCGGAAGAGCTGGAAGCGCGCGGGACCCGCAACCAGCAGCCGCCATTCAACACCGACGATCTGTTCTTTGCGATCTTCATAAGCATATGGGCGATCATCTTCTTCGGCAGCATCGCCGCCTCCATTCTGCCGCCGATCTTCGGCCGGAAGATCGGCCCCGGTCGCTATCGCTGGCTGGGCATGATTTTCGAGCCGGGCCGGCAATCTTCTGGCGGTTGGTCGTCCGGCGGGGGAGGCTGGTCGTCGGGCGGAGGAGGCTCAGGCGGTGGCGGCTTTTCGGGCGGCGGCGGCTCGTCCGGTGGCGGCGGATCTTCAGGAAGCTGGTGAGACACGACATGACAACTCGACCGATCAGCCGCGAGGATCATGACCGCATCGCCAAAGCGATCCGCGTCGCCGAATCAAACACCGACGGCGAAATCTACTGCGTCGTCGCCTATGCCAGCGACGGCTATTTCTTTCCGGCCGCCTTCATGGCGACGCTGGCGATGCTCGTCGTCAGCCTCGCCGTCAGTTACGGGCTGGAAGCGTGGTGGCTGTCGATCCGCTTGCCGCATTTCGTCATCGCCCAGCTTCTGGCGATGGCCTCGGTGCTTGTGCTGTTGTGGGCGCTGCCCGGCTTGCGCATCCACCTGGTGCCGAGACGGCTGCGTTACCAGGCCGCGCACGCCAATGCGATAAAGCAGTTCCTCGCCCGCAACGTCCACCGCACCACGGCGCGCACCGGCGTGCTGGTGTTCGTTTCGATTGCCGAGCACTACGCCGAAGTGATCGCCGACAGCGGCATCGACAGCCGCGTCGGCCAGCATGTCTGGGACGGCGTCGTCCGCGACCTTACCGCGCATGCCCGCGACGATCGTCTCGCCGACGGCTTCATCAAGGCGATCGAAGCGACGGGTGCGGTGCTGGCCGAGCATTTCCCGGTTTCTTCCGGCGACAGCAACGAGCTCGACGATCATCTGGTCGAAATCTGAGTCGCTACGAACGGTTTTTTCAGCACTCAACGGCACGTCTATCGTCTGTGCGAAAGCTTGGGAGCGGCTGACCGGACTCTTGCAATCGGGCGGTGCGGGTTTATGGTTAACCAATCATGAAGACGCTGAGCATCGACATCAGGAAAGCCGAGCCGCGCGACGCAAGCGCCATCGCCGACGTGCACCTGCTGGCCTGGCGCGGCGCCTACTCCGGCATCATTCCGCATCGCACGCTGACATCGATGATCAACCGCCGCGGCGCCGACTGGTGGGCGAACGCCATCCGCCGCGCCGCCACCGTCCTGGTTGTCGAGATCGGCGGCAAGGTTGCCGGCTACGCCACGATCGGCAAGAACCGCGCCCGCGAGCTCAAGCAGCAGGGCGAGATCTACGAACTTTACGTGCGCCCGGAATATCAGGGCATCGGGCTCGGCAGCCGGCTATTCTCGGCAGCACGGGCGCGACTGGCAGACCACGGGCTGAAAGGCATGGTGGTGTGGGCGCTGGAGGACAACCAGAACGCGCTCACCTTCTATGCCGGCGCCGGCGGCCGCGACGTCGCCGAGGGCGTCGAGGTTTTCGAGCAGAAGGCTCTGAAGAAGGTCGCCTTCGTCTGGGAATGACGGCTCGACACGCCTCTCGCCAGCAGCCTCAGCCGATTTCAGTACCATTCGCCGCATTGCACCATGCGCCGCTGCCCGCTATCGGTTTCCAATCGAAAGAGGGACAAAAGCCATGCGTATCGAAGCCATCGCCATCGGAAAGAACCCGCCGGAGGACATCAACGTCATCATCGAGGTGCCGATCGGCGGCGAGCCGATCAAGTACGAGATGGACAAGGAGGCCGGCACGCTGTTCGTCGACCGCTTCCTGCACACCTCGATGCGCTATCCCGGCAATTACGGCTTCGTGCCGCACACGCTGTCGGGTGACGGCGACCCGATCGACGTGCTGGTCTGTAACACGCGGGCGCTGGTGCCGGGTTGCGTCATCAATGTGCGGCCGATCGGCGTGCTGGTGATGGAGGACAATTCCGGCCTCGACGAAAAGATCATCGCGGTGCCGTCGCCCAAGCTGACGCTGCGCTACGAGAACGTCACCGAATACACGCACCTGCCCGACATCACCCGCCAGCAGGTGCAGCACTTCTTCGAACACTACAAGGATCTCGAACCCGGCAAATGGGTCAAGATCGAGGGCTGGCACGACGCCGCCTACGCCAAGAAGATGATCGTCGAGGCGATCGAACGGGCCAAGGCAACCAAGTAGCCGAACGCCTGAAGTTGCGAGCAAACTGCTGGCGTAGCGCCGCACCTCATCCGCCTGCCGGCACCTTCTCCCCGTGAACGGGGAGAAGCCCGCTGACCTCGACCTTGGCGCCCATTCAGCAACGGTGGTAATTGGCGAAACCATTGATGGCTGCGTCTTTCTCCCCGTCACTATACGGGGAGAAATGCCCGGCAGGGCAATGAGGGGCAGCGCTGACCGACGTTACTTTTCAATGCGACGCGCTCCTAATTATCGACGCGGCCGAAAGCGGGTGCGTTGCCGATAACCACGCGCTTGTCCTTGCCGCAGGCAAAGGTCCGCGCCTTCTCGTCGGCGAGCTTGCGGGCCTGGTCGTTGGCGCCGGGGTTGCCGGTGGCCAGCACCAGGCCGACGGTGCAGCCTTCATAGGTCTCTGGTTGGGCGACCTTGGCGATGATCAGCACGTCGATCGGTTTGTTCTCCACCTCGGGATTGCTGATCGAGCGCCGATGAATGACCGCAAACGGGACGGCGCGATCGCCGTTCGTCTCGATGCGCCACTCGAGTTTGGATGCCGCCGAGTTGAAGGCGACAAAACTTTCCCAGACTGCGGTCATGTCGCTGGGCGGAAAACCATAAAACAGCAATTCGCGGGCGTCGTCGTAGGCGATCAGCACCGGGTAGCCGCGATAGCCCGAACAGGCGAGACTGGCCCAGTCGCCGTCGCCTTCCTCCGCTTGCGCGTAGGTCACGCAGTCCTTCTTCCGGTCGAGATCGGTGTAGGCGCTGGAAATGTCGCCGGCCTGGGCAGGCTGGCAGAGGCCGGCGAGGGCAAGCGGGATCAGAAGCGCACGCACGCGATACACCCTGTGGTCATTTTCGCTGCCCAGCTCTAAGCTTCGCAAAAAAATACAGGGCGTACAACGCGGAAAAACAAATGGATACAATGGACGTTTGGTAGTCCATCCAGGAAATTGCGACGAACGACACGAAGGTTGCAAACAGCGTTACCGGCACAGCGACGCCGGTGTACAGAAAAATCAAAGCCGAGGCCGATATCAAGACGATAAGAGCGCTCCCTGTGGGACTATAGTCGGGAGCCTTAAATAAGAAATAGGCAAGGGCTGATGAAATAAGTATGAGAAACAAAAATCTGCGCAGGACGGCTTCCTTGACCGTGTACTCGTTCAGGTCAAGGACCGTCCGAATGTCTCTTTTCTCCTGCTCGCCAATTAAACCCGAACTCCCTCGCCTCAGGTAGTGAAGCAGGAACATCTTTTCGAGGTCGTCTAAAAACGTTCGAGCAAGGTTCAAGTCGTTACCGGCAATTATCAGCAGACCACGAGCGTGACGGCCATACTGCTTCTGGCTGGAAAGGACCGCAAGAGGTCTATTTCTTCAAGCTCGCTTCGATCAGCAGGTCGGCATTGCGGGCCACAGACTTCGCCGGTCCGCCGGCCCCGAACAGCTGACCGCTGATATAAGCGCCTTCGATCAGGAGCAGCAGCCCGTCGCCCAGCGTATCGGCGTCGCCGGCACCCATCGCCGCCGCCATGGCGCGCAGGCGTCGGCGCAATTCCTGCTTGTTGGCCTCGCTCACCACGCGGGCCGGGTGGCCGCGTTCGGGATATTCTACGGCCGCATTGGTCATGCCGCAGCCGCGATAGTCGGGCTTTTGCGTGCGCTTGCCGATGCGGGTCAGGAAGGCGGCGATCTGCGCGCGCGGATTGCCGGGATGGGCAGCCACCGCCGCGTCGAAGCGGGCCCAGAACTCGAGGTCGTATTGCCGCAGATAGGACGCGGCCAATTCGTCCTTGGAGGGAAAGCTGCGATAGAGGCTGGGCTTGGTGACGCCGGCGCGCCGCACGATCTCGTCGACGCCGATCGCCCTGATGCCTTGCCGGTAGAACAGGTCGCGGGCAACGCGAAGGATTTTTTCGCCCGCGCGGGGCCGTTCATCCGCTTTGATCGCTGGTTCAATGCTTTTCATCTAGGACGTGCCGTTGCCTGCTTGACAATGTTACCGATCGGTACGTATGCTTCCATGCATTGCAACGTACCGGTCAGTAACATGATAGCTCAATCCCGCCCGTTTGGCCAGCGCTACGCTTTCGTCGTGGTCGCCGTCATTTTCCTCTGCCTGCTGATCGCGGCGGGCCTGCGGTCGGCGCCGGCCGTCATGATGCTGCCGCTGGAGGAGAGTTTCGGCTGGCGGCGCGATGTCGTCTCGCTCGCCGCGGCCATCGGCATCTTCCTCTACGGCCTGACCGGGCCGTTTGCCGCGGCACTGATGGAACGGATCGGGCTGCGCCGCACGCTGCTGGCGTCGCTGGTGCTGATGTCGGGCTCGACGGCGCTCAGCCTGTTGATGACCCAGCCCTGGCACCTGCTTCTCACCTGGGGCGTATTCTCCGGCGTCGGTTCCGGCGCGGTCGCCACGGTGCTCGGCGCCACCATCGTCAATCGCTGGTTCAAGACCAATCGCGGCCTGGTGATGGGGCTGATGTCGGCCTCGGCCGCCACCGGCCTGCTGGTGTTCCTGCCGTTGCTCGCCGCGCTCGCCCAGTCGGGCGGCTGGAAGCCTGTCGCCATCGCCATTGCGGTCGCCACCGCCTGCCTGGTGCCGCTGGTCTGGCTGCTGGTGCCGGAACGGCCGTCCGCGATCGGCATGGTGCGCTACGGCGCGGACGTCGACGACGTGCCGCCGGTTCCGCCGGCCTCGCAGGGCAACTTCCTCACCCACACGTTCAGCACGCTGCGTCGTGCCGCCGGCACGCGGGTGTTCTGGTATCTGTTCGCCACTTTCTTCATCTGTGGCTTCACCACCAACGGACTGGTCGGAACGCACCTGATCGCCTTTTGCGGCGACATGGGCATCGGCCAGGTGCAAGCCGCCGGCCTGCTGTCGCTGATGGGCATCTTCGACCTGATCGGCACGACGCTGTCGGGCTGGCTCACCGACCGTTTCGACCCGCGCAAGCTGCTCGGCGTCTATTATGGCATCCGCGGCCTGTCGCTGATCTATCTGCCTTATTCCGGCTTTTCGTCGACCAGCCTGATCATCTTCGCAGTGCTCTACGGATTGGACTGGATCGCCACCGTGCCGCCGACGCTCAGGCTGTCGAACGAGGCGTTCGGCGACCGCAGCGGGCCGATCGTCTTCGGCTGGATCGTCGCCGGCCATCAGGTGGGTGCGGCAGCGGCCGCCTTCTTCGGCGGCACCATGCGTGAATTGCAGGGCAATTACGAAACTGCCTTCCTCATCGCCGGCATGACGGCAATAGCCGCAGCCTGCATCTCGCTGTTGATCAACACCAGCCGTCCGGCCTTCGCCCCGGAAGGCCAACCGGCGTAGGGCGCGACGGCTGAGCGCGAATCTCCCCCCTCGAGGGGGAGATGGCCGCGAAGCGGCCAGAGGGGGTCGGTCCGACCGGGCTCGGCCCTGCTCGCAGACGTAGGAGGTCGGCGCTCGACGCGAGACGACCCCCTCTGTCGCCTTCGGCGACATCTCCCCCTCAAGGGGAGACTACCTGTTCACTGTAATAAAACCTTCATGGTTTCGAGATGTGCCTGAAACATTGACCCTGGAGCTTGGCGGCGACGTTTAAGCCATCCAGGAGACAGCCATGAACAGGATTTCACGCCGCGCTTTTGTCACGTCGGCGAGTGCCGCCGGCCTCGTCGGCGTATCGGGCCTCGCGCTTCCCTATTATTCGCGCGCCAATCAGCGGCCCGCCTTCACCCATGGCATCCAGTCGGGCGATGTCGACGCAACCAGTGGCGTGGTGTGGACGCGGACCGACCGCCCTTCGCGCGTCATGTTCGAAGTCTCGTCGACGGAGAATTTCGCCAATCCCTTGCGCCTTGCGCCGCTCGATACGTCGCCGGCCAGCGATTACACGGTAAAGCGGCTGCTCACCGACCTTACCTCCGACCAGGACATCTTCTACCGCATGGTCGCGGCCGATCTTGCCGACATCAACGCCGTCTCCGAGCCGATCGTCGGCCGCTTCCGCACGGCGCCGGCCTCGAAACGCGACATCCGCTTCGCATGGTCGGGCGATACCGCCGGCCAGGGCTGGGGCATCGACGACACCGGCATGAAGACCTATGCCACGATCGGCAAGCATACGCCCGACTTCTTCCTGCATTCCGGCGACACCATCTATGCCGACGGCCCGATGAAGGACGAGGTCGAGCTGCCCGGCGGCAGCAAGTGGAAGAACAAGGTCCTCATCGACGAAAAGCGCAAGGTTGCCGAGACGCTGGACGAGTACCGCGGCCAGTGGAAGTACAACATGATGGACAGACATGTGCTGGGGCTCAACGCCATCTGCCCGACCTTCTATCAGTGGGACGACCACGAGGTGGTCAACAACTGGTCGGATTCGAAGAACCTGAGCGCCGACGACCGCTACTCGGAAAAAAACATCCATGTGCTGGCGGCACGCGCGGCACGCGCCTTCCACGAGATGACGACGATCCGCTACGAGCCGTCGGAACCGGGCCGCGTCTATCGCAAGATCGCCTACGGGCCGCTGCTCGATGTGTTCTTCCTCGACATGCGCTCCTATCGCGGCGCCAACGGTCCTGGCATGCAGGATACGGTGACGCCGCAATCGCGCATCCTCGGCGAACAGCAGATGAAGTGGCTGAAGCGCGAACTGGCAAAGTCCAACGCGACCTGGAAAATCATCGCCGCCGACATGCCGCTTGGTCTCGTCGTCTGGAACGACGCCACCAACAAGGCCGGCGCCGAGGCCGTCAGCAATGGCGACAATGGCCCGGCCAAGGGCCGCGAACTGGAAATTGCCGACCTCCTTCGCTACATAAAGAATGCCGGCATCACCAACACCGTCTGGCTGACCGCCGACGTGCACTACACGGCGGCGCATTACTACAATCCCGACAAGGCGCAGTTCCAGGACTTCAATCCGTTCTGGGAATTCGTCTCGGGTCCGCTCCATGCCGGCACCTATGGACCCAATGATTTCGACATGACCTTCGGCCCGGAGCTGAAATTCATCAAGGCGCCAACCGCCGAGCAGGGGCAGAACCTGCCACCCTCGGCCGGCCTGCAGTTCTTCGGCCTCGTCGACATCGATGGCGCCACTGAACAGATGACGGTGCGGCTGATGGATCGCGACGACAATGAACTCTACAAGGTCACGCTCGACCCGGTGCATTCGGCGTGAGGGGACTGGGTCACTTTGTATCAATCCTGGGTGACGTCGCGCTGCCCCTCATTGCCCTGCCGGGCATTTCTCCCCGTAGACGGGGAGAAAGTGGCCCGCATCGAAGATTTCGCTAATCGCGAACGTTGCAGAAGGAGAGCCGACACTTCGCGCAGCGGGCTTCTCCCCGTTTACAGGGAGAAGGTGCCGGCAGGCGGATGAGGGGCTGCGCCGGCGTTGGCAAAACTTCAGGAAGGGTCGATCCGACCTTTCCGACAATGTGCGGAAAGCAGTCCTAATCCGGATAGCAAACGGTCGGAATATTGGGCCAAACAGCGCTGTCGCAGTTGGCGGCCTCCTGCCTTTGCCTGAAGGCGGCGCTGACCGGCCCGGTCACCACCGGGTCGACGCCATCAGGAGCGTCGGCAAACAACTGCTCCGCCGTTCGGGTGTCGGACGGCAGGGCAGGCTCCTTCGACGTCGCGGCCGACTGTGCCACGCCTGCCGCAAGCAGAACGGCGAGGGCAGCCCATGCAAGGATTGGCCGGTATCTGATGCCCGTTTTGCTCATGAAATTTGAACTGTCCCGACCGTGAAAGGTTCCGCTTTGGTTAATAATTCAATTTCACACCAAGACGCTTAAGATTTGGTGACCATGTATTTGGTGGCACGCCTCCTCTTTCGCAATTGCGAAAAACCCTGTATGAGCCGCCCAACCGAAAGAGGCAGCGCCTTTTGGCCTGCTGCCTGCAACGCTCCCGAGACCACAACATGAAAATTCGTAATATCGCGATCATCGCGCACGTCGACCATGGGAAAACCACCCTCGTCGACCAGCTCCTGAAACAGTCCGGTTCGTTCCGCGACAACCAGCGCGTTGCCGAACGCGCCATGGATTCGAACGACCTCGAAAAGGAACGCGGCATCACCATCCTGGCCAAGGCGACCTCGGTCGACTGGAAGGACACCCGCATCAACATCGTCGACACCCCCGGCCACGCCGATTTCGGCGGTGAAGTCGAGCGCATCCTGTCGATGGTGGATTCAGCCATCGTGCTGGTCGACGCCGCCGAAGGGCCGATGCCGCAGACAAAATTCGTCGTCGGCAAGGCGCTCAAGGTCGGATTGAAGCCGATCGTCGTCATCAACAAGATCGACCGGCCGGACGCCCGCCACGTCGAGGTGGTCAACGAAGTGTTCGACCTGTTTGCAGCGCTCGACGCCACCGACGAGCAGCTCGACTTCCCGATCCTTTACGGCTCGGGCCGCGACGGTTGGGTGTCGGAAAACCCCGAAGGTCCGAAGGACCAAGGCCTGGCGCCGCTGTTCGACCTGGTCATCAAGCATGTGCCGGCGCCGACCGTCCACCCCGGCCCGTTCCGCATGATCGGCACCATCCTGGAAGCCAATCCGTTCCTTGGCCGCATCATCACCGGCCGCATCGAATCCGGCACGCTGAAGTCCAACCAGGCGGTCAAGGTGCTGCATCATGACGGCACCCAGGTCGAAACCGGCCGTATCTCGAAGATCCTGGCTTTCCGCGGGCTCGAGCGCCAGCCGATCGACGAGGCGCAGGCGGGTGACATCGTCGCCATCGCCGGCCTGTCGAAGGGCACCGTCGCCGACACGTTCTGCGACCTGTCGGTGACCGAGCCGCTGCATGCGCAGCCGATCGATCCGCCGACCGTGACGATGTCGTTCCTCGTCAACGATAGCCCGCTGGCCGGCACCGAGGGCGACAAGGTGACCAGCCGCGTTATCCGCGACCGCCTGCTGCGCGAGGCCGAAGGCAATGTCGCGCTGAAAATCGAGGAATCGCCTGACAAGGATTCGTTTTTCGTCTCCGGCCGCGGCGAATTGCAGCTTGCCGTTCTGATCGAGACGATGCGCCGCGAAGGGTTCGAGATTGCCGTGTCGCGTCCGCGCGTCGTCATGCAGAAGGGCGAGAACGGCGAGTTGCTCGAGCCGGTCGAGGAAGTCGTCATCGACGTCGACGAGGAGCATGCCGGCGTCGTCGTGCAAAAAATGTCGGAGCGCAAGGCCGAGATGGTCGAATTGCGCCCGTCAGGCGGCAACCGCCAGCGCATCGTCTTCCACGCGCCGACGCGCGGCCTGATCGGCTATCAGTCGGAACTGTTGACCGATACGCGCGGCACAGCCGTCATGAACCGGCTGTTCCATGCCTACGAGCCTTACAAGGGGGAGCTGCCGGGCCGCACCAACGGCGTGCTGATCTCCAACGAGCAGGGCGAGTCGGTGGCCTATGCGATGTGGAACCTGGAAGACCGCGGCCCGATGGTCATCGATCCGGGCGTCAAGGTCTATCAGGGCATGATCATCGGCATCCATTCACGCGACAACGACCTCGAAGTGAACGTGCTGAAAGGCAAGAAGCTGACCAACATCCGCGCCGCTGGCAAGGATGAAGCGGTTAAGCTGACGCCGCCGATCCGCATGACGCTGGAACGCGCGCTGGCCTGGATCCAGGACGACGAGCTGGTCGAGGTGACGCCGAAGACCATCCGGCTGCGCAAGCTCTACCTCGACCCCAACGAGCGCAAGCGTTTTGAGAAGTCGGCGAAAGTGGTCGGCGCGGCGTAAGCCATTTCTTCTCAGCGGTTATGAGGGAGGGAGCACGCGCGTGCTTCCTCCCATTTTACTTTACCCACCGGCAGCCGAGATGATGGCTTCGCGATCGGGTTCGCGGGCCAGATCGATGCGCATCACCGTTCCCGCTCGAGCCGGCTTGCGCAAGGCTTTGGCCCCATCCGGATCAACGACCAGCAGTCTCTTCGTGTCCCAGGCCTGGAGCCGCGATCGCGAGATGTCGAGTTCACCGGCGAGCAACCGGTCGAGCCGCAGCGCTGTCGGCATTTCGAGCCTGAGCTGGAGCTCTAGAGCGGTGGTGTTTTCCGGCCTCTCCCCGAGCACCTGCTTGTGAGCGGCGGCTTCAGGAAACTCCTCGACGCGCCCGACCCTGCTTCGCAGTGCGACAGCATCGAAAGCATGGCGACGCGCCATGGCCGGGTCGTTGCTTTCGAGTGCGTGCAGCAGCGCAGACTCGATGTCGCGGCGGTTGCACCGCTCCAGAATGCCGAAATTCCAGGAATTGTCGCAATCGACGCAGCGATAGATCAGCCACGCATCGATGCGTTTGCCGTTGGCGTTGACGCGGAATTTCCCGCTGCTGTGGTAAGCCTTCAGGCTGTTGCAACGGTTGCAGTTGATGTGCGGTCGAGGTGCGGTTTTGGGTGCGATCGTCCAGCGGATACGCAGTGTCGAAGACATGCCGAAAAGCCCTTCCCGTCGGGAAGTTCGTCAGATCGGCGATGTCGAGATGCCCATGCGGGGACGGCGTGGCGAGAGGCTGCGGTGGTCGGGAATCAGATGTCGCGGGTGGCAAAACGCGACAGCGGTTCAGCAGTGCCAAACCGGTCTCGAACCGCCGCCCTGAGGAACACATGATATGAAACAGACGCTGCGAATGCGGCGCCATGCATTGTGTCGGGGGAGTTGACGAGACCGGCGGTTACGTAGGCAAAGTGAAGCTCGAAATTGTGTCGGGACGAAACTTCAAGCCGCGCGGTGTCAAGCCGGCAAGCCTCTTCCTTGACCGATGCTACCGCCGGTGGAACACTTCCGCTACAATTGAACCGATCAACGTTTCAAGCAAAGATCCCGGTCATGCACGTCACCTCGCTTTTGATCTTCGCCGCCGCCCTTTTCGTCGCCGCGGGCTCGCCCGGCCCGTCGATTGCCGCCCTGGTGGCGCGGGTTATCGCAAAGGGCTTTCGCGACGTGTTTCCATTCCTGCTCGCCATGTGGATCGGCGAGGCCATCTGGCTGTCGCTGGCGGTGTTCGGGCTGGCGGTGGTGGCGCAGACCTTCCATCTCGCCTTCGTTGTGCTGAAATGGGTCGGCGTCGCCTATCTCGCCTACCTCGCCTGGAAGATGTGGACGGCCCCGGTCGAGGCGCGCGAAGGCGAGATGCCGCGCGAGGAGTCGGCCGTCAAACTGTTCTTTGCCGGCATGGCGGTGACGCTCGGCAATCCCAAGATCATGATGTTCTACCTGGCGCTGCTGCCGACCATCATCGATCTCGCCTCGGTGACGGTCGTCGGCTGGATCGAGCTGACGCTGACCATGGCCGTGGTTCTGGTCGCCATCGATCTGGCCTGGGTGCTGGCGGCAGCGCAGGCGCGAAAACTCTTGAAGAGCAGGCGGGCGATGAAGATCGCCAACCGCGTCAGCGCCACCACCATGGCCGGTGCCGCGGCGGCGATTGCGGCTCGATCCTGAGCCGGTGCGTCAGCCCATTTCGATGATCGGCGCGATCTCGACGCTGAAACCCGGGTCCTTCAGGATAGGACAATCCTTGGCCTTGGCGACGGCATCGTCGATGTCGTTCGCTTCGATGATTGTGTAACCGGCGGTCGGATTGCTGCCGCCATTGTTCTCGACTTTGCCGCCGGGCAGCACGGTCTTCGACATGCCGACCGGATTGCCACCGTCGACCACGGCCGAGCCAAGCTTGCCGTACCAGCCGTTCCAGGCATCCATCGCCGCTTGCCGTTCGGCCTCGTCGGTCGGCATCTTGCCGGAGCCGTGATAGACATAGAGAAATTTCGCCATGTTCTCCTCCGTTGATCTTCCGTTGATCGGCGGGCGTCGAACCGACATGCGGTCACGCCGCAGGGCGATCATCGGACCAAACCGAAAAACAAGCAACGAGAATGCGAATCACTAATGTGAGGTCCGGTTGGCTCGCAACCGCCATGCTCTCACCGCGCCATCGCGTGGTATGTCGGTGAAGGCGCGCAGCTTCGTCTCATCGAAAGCGTAGGCCAAAAGCACGTTGGGAACGAGACCGAGCTTCTCCTCGCATTTGGCGAAATAGGCTTTCGTCGCTTCGCTCAGTTCCGCAGGCACGAGGTCAAGTGCGATGATTTTGTCTTTTATGGCGGATTTTCTCCTCATTTTCGGTGACCCACCGGCGAATCCCGACATTTCGTCGCAAGCGGTCAAACCTTTGTCGCCAAATATCGGTCATCTGCTACCATAGTCGCAAAACATATGACGGGAGGGATTTAGCGACATGGCCGGCCTGAAATCTGCAAGCCAGTTGAAAAAGATAAGCACGGCCAAGGGCAGCGAGAAACCCGGCAGGCTTGCCGATTACCTGCTGGCCCGTGCGCCGGCCGAAGATGTCGCCGCCTATGAGGTCACCGCCCTCGAACGCGCCGCCGATCTCGCCGGACGCGCCGTCGCCAGGCACAAGAAGGGCGATTGTGTCGTCGCCATAGAGGTTGATTCCGGTGTCGTGCGCCAGGGCAGGCCGATGACGGTGATCACCGTCGTCAACGACAACATGCCGTTCCTGTTCGATTCCATCCTCGGCGAGATCACCGAGAGCGCTGGCGAACCGCTGCTGGTTACCCATCCGGTCATCGTCGTCAGGCACGGCAAGAGCGGTGTCGACGAAATCCTCGGCGATGGCGGCTTTGTCAAGGGCGATCACAGTCATGAACGGCTGAGCGTCATCCACGTCCATATCGGCCGTGTTTCGTCCGAGCAGGCCGAGGCATTGGCTGACCGGCTGAAGAAAATATTGGGCCAGGTGCGCGCCGCCGTCACCGACTGGAAGCCGATGCTGGCCCGCCTCGACCAGGCAATCTCCGAGTTCCGCTACGCTCCGGTGCCGCTCGACAAGGCCAACGTCGCTCAGGCGATCGCCTTCCTCGAATGGCTGCGCGACGACAATTTCACCTTCCTCGGCATGCGCGAGTTCAAATATACCGGCGGCGAGAAGAGCGGCACCCTGGAGCGCACCGAAAAGCCCGGCCTCGGCATCCTCTCCGATCCCGACGTGCTGGTGCTGCGGCGCGGCACCGAAGCGGTGTCGACGACGCCGGAAATCCGCGCCTTCCTGCACGGGCCGGAGCCGCTGATCGTCACCAAGGCCAACGCCAAATCGACCGTGCATCGCCGCATCTACCTCGATTACATCGGCGTCAAGACCTACACCGCCAAGGGCGTGCTTGCCGGCGAGTTGCGCATCGTCGGCCTGTTCACCTCGACCGCCTACACGCGCTCGGTGATGAAGATCCCTTATCTCAGGTCGAAAGCCGAAACCATCATCGCCAAATCCGGTTTCAACCCTGAAGATCACTCCGGCAAGGCACTGATCAACGTGCTGGAGAGCTATCCGCGCGACGAGCTGTTCCAGGTTCCGGTGCCGATCCTGCGCAAGCACGCCGAAGCCATTCTGGGGTTGATCGAGCGGCCGCGCGTCAGAGCGCTGGTGCGCGCCGATCAGTTCGACCGCTTCGTCTCGGTCCTCGTCTTCGTGCCGCGCGACCGCTACGACAGCGTCGTTCGCGAAAAGATCGGCACCTATCTGAAGACGGTGTTCCAGGGCCGGCTTTCGGCCTACTACCCGGCCTTTCCGGAAGGCGGGCTGGCGCGCGTCCATTTCATCATCGGCCGTTCCGGCGGCAAGACGCCGAAGGTCGACCAGACGACGATCGAGGCGGCGATCCGCGCCATCGTGCGGACCTGGGACGACATTCTGCGCGAGACCGCCGAAGAGACCGGCGCCGACGCGGCGCTCACCGCGATCGCCTCGCGCTTCTCGGGAAGCTATCGCGACAGCTTCTCGCCGGCGGAGGCGTTGGCCGATGCCGGGCGCATCGCCAGGATCAGCGCGGCCAATCCGATCGCCATCGACTACTATCGTCATGCCAACCAGGAACCGCATCAGGCGGCGCTGAAGATTTATCACCATGGCAGCCCGGTGGCGTTGTCGCGGCGGGTGCCGGTGCTGGAGAACATCGGTTTCCGCGTTATCAGCGAGCGCACCTTCGAGGTCGGCGACGAGGCTTCCGGCATGATCGATAGTGATCAGCCGGGCATGGTCTTCATCCACGACATGGAGCTTGAAAACAGCTACGGCAGGCCAATCGACCTAGGTGATCGCGGCGCGCTGTTCGAGGATGCGTTCCTTTCCGTCTGGCGCGGCGACATCGACAATGACGGCTATAACGGCCTTGCCCAGACCGCTGGCCTGTGGTCGAGCGAGATTTCTATCCTGCGCGCCTATGGCCGCTATCTGCAGCAGGCCGGCATTCCGCAGAGCCAGGACTTCATTGCCGCCGCGCTCAACCGCTATCCGGAGATCGCGCGTGGCCTGCATGAGCTGTTCGTCGCCCGCCTCGGACCGACAGCGCAGACGGAAGGGGCGGTCGCGGCCAGGCACCTCAAGGCCAAGATCAGGGATGCGCTGGAAGAGGTTCCCAACATCGACGACGACACCATCATCCGTCGCTACCTCAACCTGATCGAAGCCTCGCTGCGCACCAATCATTTCGTTCCCGATCTGAAGGAGAAGGGCCAGTCGCTGGCGATCAAGCTCGATTCGCAAGCGGTCGACGGCCTGCCGGCGCCGCGGCCATGGCGGGAAATCTTCGTCTACGGCTCCGAGGTCGAGGGCGTGCATCTGCGCTTCGGCCCGGTCGCCCGCGGCGGCCTGCGCTGGTCGGACCGCGCCCAGGACTACCGCACCGAGGTGCTCGGTTTGGTCAAGGCGCAGCAGGTCAAGAATGCCGTGATCGTGCCGGTTGGCGCCAAGGGCGGTTTCTATCCGAAGAAGCTGCCGATGGGCGCCGGCCGCGACGCCATCTTCGAAGCCGGCGCGTCCGCCTACAAGAATTACGTCTCCAGCCTGTTGTCGATCACCGACAATATTGGCCTCGACGGCGTCATTCCGCCGGCCGGTGTGATCAGGCGTGACCAGGACGATCCCTATTTCGTCGTCGCCGCCGACAAGGGCACGGCGACCTTCTCCGACACCGCCAATGCCATCAGCGAGAAGCATGGCTTCTGGCTCGACGACGCCTTCGCCAGCGGCGGCTCGGCCGGCTACGACCACAAGAAGATGGGCATCACCGCCAAGGGCGCCTGGGAAGCAGTCAAGCGGCATTTCCGCGAGATGAACCGCGATATCCAGACCACACCCTTCACCGTTGTCGGCGTCGGCGACATGTCGGGCGACGTGTTCGGCAACGGCATGCTCCTGTCCGAGCAGACCCGGCTGATCGCCGCCTTCGACCATCGTGACATCTTCATCGATCCCGCTCCCGACATGGCGGTTTCGATGGCCGAGCGCCGGCGCATGTTCGCCCTCGCCCGTTCGAGCTGGCAGGACTACGACAAGACAAAACTGTCCGAAGGCGGCATCATCGTCTCGCGCAGCCAGAAATCGATCACCCTGCCGCCGGCCGCGGCCGCGGCAATCGGCCTCGGCAAGACGACCGCCTCGCCGGTCGAGATCATGAGCGCCATCCTCAAGGCGCCGGTCGACCTTTTGTGGTTCGGCGGCATCGGCACCTATCTCAGGGCATCGACGGAAACCAACCAGGACGCTGGCGATCGCGCCAACGATGCCATTCGGGTGACTGCGCTCGAAGTGCGCGCCAAGGTCATCGGCGAGGGCGCCAATCTCGGCGCGACGCAGCGGGCCCGCATCGAGTTCGGGCTGAATGGCGGGCGCTGCAATTCCGACGCCATCGACAATTCGGGCGGCGTCAACTGCTCCGACGTCGAGGTCAACATCAAGATCGCGCTGGCTTCCGCCATGCGCAAGGGGGCGCTGACCCGCCCAGCGCGCAACAAGCTTCTCGCCGAAATGACCGACGAGGTGAGCGCGCTGGTGCTGTCCAACAATTACGAGCAGACGCTGGCGTTGTCCCTTGCCCGCAAGCGCGGCCTTGCCGATATCGCCCATCAGAGCCGTTTCATGGCAGCGCTCGAGGCGCGCGGCCTGCTCGACCGCAATGTCGAAGCTCTGCCGTCGCCGGCAGCCCTTGCCGAGCGCGAGACGCGCGGCGAGCCGCTGACCAGGGCCGAGCTCGGCGTGCTCCTGGCCTACGCCAAGATCGTGCTGTTTTCCGACATCGTCGCCAGCGACGTGCCGGACGATCCGCATTTCGACCGTGACCTGATGGGCTATTTTCCGGACCGTATGACGAAGAAATTCGCGGCCGAAATCCATGGCCATCGCCTGCGCCGCGAAATCATCGCCCGTGTCGTCGCCAACGATCTGGTCAATCGCGGCGGCCCCCCCTTCGTCAACAGGCTGCAGGAAGCAACCGGCCGCAGCACGGCCGACGTGGTCCGGACCTTCGCTGTGGTGCGCGACGGCTTTGGCTTGCCGGCGCTCTATCGCCAGATCGACGCGCTCGACAACCAGATCGACGGACAGGTGCAGCTCGACCTGTATCAGGCGGTCAGCCGCCTCACCTATGTCGCCAGCGGCTGGTATCTCAAGAACGATGCCAGCACCGCTCCGCTCGGCCAACGGATCGCCGAATTGCAGAACGCCCGCAAGGCACTGGAGCCGAAGCTCACTTCGCTGCTTCCGGCGTTCTCGCGCGAGCGGATAGAGGAGCGACGGCATGGTCTGGCCAAGGGCGGCGCACCCGAACAGCTGGCAGAACATCTGGCGCTGACCGACGTGGCCGGCGTCGTGCCTGACATCGCGCTGACGGCCCGAACGGCGAATGCCGACATCATCGCCGCCGCGAAGGCGTTTTTCGCGGTCAGCGATGCCTTCCGCATTCCGCGCGTCGAGGATGCGGCGCGCTCGATCGCGCCGTCCGACTACTACGATCAATTGGCGCTTTTCCGCGCCACCGACACGATCGGCGCAGCCAGGCGCGGCATCGCCGTGGCGGCGCTCACCGGCCATGCCGGGGCGGCGGACCCGGTGGCGGCATGGCTGGAGGCCGGCGGCGAGAGGGTCGGGCGCATCCGCGAGCGGCTGCAGGCGCTGACCGAGGGCGGCGACATCACCGTGTCGCGGCTATCGGTGGCATCGGGGCTGATCAGCGACCTGACGGCGCTGTGAGAAGTCTTCTACATCGCGCGCGATTGCCGGCAGGAACTGCGCTATAGAGCGAAACAGTTCCCCGCTTCGGGGCACCGTTCGTGGGAGGGGATATGGCCGAAGTAGCAGTGCAGCGGGCGTCGGGACGCGGCATCTGGGGTTGGATGCTGTTCGACTGGGCAGCGCAGCCGCTCTTCACGGTTATCACCACTTTTATCTTCGGCCCCTATTTCGTCTCGCGCATGGCAAGCAATCCAGTCATGGGTCAGGCAGCCTGGGGCTATGGCATTGCCGCCGCGGGACTAGTCATAGCTGTTCTGTCGCCGATCCTCGGCTCGATCGCCGACCAAACTGGCCCTCGCAAACCTTGGATCGGCTTTTTCGCAGTGATCCAGATAACTAGCCTGTGCATGCTGTGGTTCGCCGCCCCCGGTTCGAACGTTTTCCTGGTCGTGCTGTTTTTCTCGCTGGCTTCGGTAGCGGCGGAATTCTCGACGGTGTTCAACGATTCGATGATGCCGCGTCTAATGCCGAAGAGTGAAATCGGCCGCATCTCCAACATCGCCATGGGCCTTGGCTATCTTGGCGGCATGATCGCGCTGATCTTCGTGGTCTTGTTCATGGCCGGTTCGCCAGACACCGGCAAGACGATCCTCGGCCTCAGCCCCGTCCTTGGCCTCGACCCGCGACTCGGCGAAGACGCGCGGGCAAGCGGACCAATGTCAGCGGCGTGGTATCTCCTGTTCATCCTGCCGATGTTCTTCTTCACGCCCGATGCCATGAAAGGCATCCCCTTTCGGCCGGCGGTGCGGGAGGGCCTTTCGGAATTGAAGTCGACGCTGGCCGAAGTACGCAAGCGCAGCGGCATCTTCCGCTTTCTCGTCGCCCGCATGATCTATCAGGACGGCGTCAATGCGCTTCTGGCGCTCGGCGGTACGTTCGCGGCGGCAATGTTTCTCTGGTCGATTCCCGAGATCGGCCTGTTCGGTATCATCCTCAATATCGTTGCCATCATCGGCTGTCTTGTTGCCGCCCGTCTCGACACGGTGCTCGGCTCCAAGGGTGTGGTCATGATCGCGCTTGTCATGTTGTCGGTCGCCACGATCGGCATCGTCTCGACCGGGCCAGGCTTCACGCTGTTCGGAGCGCTGCCGCTGTCCACCGCCGATTCGGGTGGCATGTTCGGCACGGCGGCGGAAAAGGCCTACATTCTTTACGGCTTGCTGATCGGACTAGCCTTCGGACCGGTCCAGGCGTCGTCACGCTCTTACATGGCGCGCAGCGTCACCCCAGCCGAGTCGGGCCGCTATTTCGGCCTCTATGCGCTGGCCGGACGGGCTACGAGTTTTCTCGCTCCATTCATGGTGGCGACCATCACCGCCGCCAGTGGATCGGCGCGCCTCGGCATGGCGGCTATCATCCTGTTCCTCGGCGTTGGCCTGGCGATCCTGGTCCGCACGCCGTATCCGGCGGACCAGCCGGCGGAGTAGGAGCGCCTTTTCCTTCTTGTGGGAGAAGGTGTCGCCGAAGGCGACGGACGAGGGGTGCTCCAGCTGGCACCAAAAGCACTCCGTCCAGCACCCCTCAACCGTCTTGGCGCTGCGCGCCAATCCACCTTCACAAGAAGGGGAGAAGGCAAGAGGCGCTAATGCCTGAAATGCCTGACGCCAGTAAACACCATGGCGATGCCGTGGGCGTCGGCGGCGGCGATGACATCGTCGTCACGCATCGAGCCGCCCGGCTGGATGACCGCGGTGGCGCCGGCTTCGATCGCAGACAAAAGCCCGTCGGCGAACGGGAAAAAGGCATCCGATGCGACGACAGAATTCTTGGTCAGCGGCTCGGCCAGGCCGGCTGCCTCGGCCGCGTCGAGCGCCTTGCGCGCGGCGATGCGCGAGGAATCGACGCGGCTCATCTGGCCGGCGCCGATGCCGACGGTGGCACCGTCCCTGACATAGACGATGGCGTTCGACTTGATGTGCTTTGCGACGCGGAAAGCGAATTTGAGATCGGCCATTTCGGCCGGCGTCGGCGCGCGCCGGGTCACGACTTTCAGGTCGAGGTCGTCGACCACCGCATTGTCGCGGCCCTGGACGAGCAACCCGCCGGAAACGGATTTCACAGTGGAGCTGGCCGCGCGCGGATCGGGCAAGCCGCCGGTGACCAGCAAGCGCAGGTTCTTCTTGGCGGCGACGATGCGGATTGCTTCGTCCGAGGCGCCCGGCGCGATGATGACCTCGGTGAAGGTTTTGACGATCTCTTCGGCTGCCTCGGCATCGAGGGTGCGGTTCATCGCGACAATGCCGCCAAAGGCCGACACCGGATCGCAGGCAAGCGCTTTGGCATAGGCCGCCTTCAGCGAAGCGCCCTCAGCGACGCCGCATGGGTTGGCGTGCTTGATGATGGCGACGGTGGCGGAGCGCGCCGGATCGAACTCGCCGACCAGTTCGAAGGCGGCGTCGGTGTCGTTGATGTTGTTGTAGGAAAGCTGCTTGCCTTGAAGCTGGCGCGCCGTCGCGACGCCCGGTCGCTTGTCGCCATCGACGTAGAAGCCGGCGCTCTGGTGCGGGTTCTCGCCGTAGCGCATCACCTGGTCGAGCCTGCCGCCGAAGGCGCGCCAGGTGGGATGCTCGATCTCCAGCGCTTCGGCGAACCAGCCGGAAATCGCCGCATCATAGGTCGCGGTGCGGGCGAAGGCCTTGGCCGCCAGCTTCTTGCGGAAATCCAGCGAGAGCGAGCCGAAATTCATCTCCAGCGCGTTGAGCACCGAGGCATAGTCCTCGGGATCGGTGACGATGGCGACATAGGCGTGGTTCTTGGCGGCGGCGCGGATCATCGCCGGGCCGCCTATGTCGATGTTCTCGACGATCGACGCGTAAGCGGCGCCGGAGCGGCGGACATCCTCGAAAGGGTAGAGATTGGAGACGACGAGATCGATTGGCTCGATGCCATGATCGCGCATCGCCGCGACGTGTTCGGGATCGTCGCGCACGCCGAGCAACGCGCCATGCACGGACGGATGCAGGGTCTTGACGCGGCCGTCCATGATCTCGGGAAAGCCGGTGAGTTCGGAGACGTCGCGCACAGCCAAGCCTGCCTCGGCGATCGCCTTTGCCGTGCCGCCGGTGGAGACCAGCTCGACGCCGGCAGCGGCCAGCGCCCTGGCGAAATCGATGAGCCCGGTCTTGTCGAAAACGGAAAGCAGCGCGCGACGAACGGGAACGAGGTCGGGCGCGGGAATGTTCTTGGCGGCGACGGCCATGGGCTGGCGGCCTTTCACGGCTGGTTGGGACAGTGTCCGCGCGCCGTAGCACATGAGGCCTGGAAATCAAACTGCGGGGCTACCGCAGTCTCAGCTTTTTGCCGGATGACCGGCGATGGCCGTCCGTGTCAGTTGCCAATGGACTTCGGAAATCTCTGACGCCTTGAAGGCCAGCACGATCTGCCGGCTGCGGCGCGGGCCGCCAAGGCCGGCGAAATAGATGGATTCCTCGACCTCGGGCGCCACCTCGGTGCAGGTGAACACCCATGTGTCGGCTTCATCGGCGGTCAGCACCAGACGATCGTGCTCGTCCTTGAGCAGGCCTATGTCGGGATGGATGTGGAAGCGCACGGTAACGAAATCGCGGCCGTTGTTGCGGATCGCAGCATTGCCCGGCCGCAGAAGGCGATCCCTGCCGGCGAGCACATTGCCGTTCGTCGACAATTTCAGTTCGCGCTCATGCAGCAAGCCGAAGCGCGCGACATAGCCGTCATGGCGAGCCAGAAAACCCTGGCTGCCTTGCTGGTCGGTGCGCTTGCAAGGCACATGCTGCGGGCCGCCGATCAGCGGCGTGCCGAGCAGATCGTTGACGCGCAGCGAGTGGCTGAAACGCGCCGACGAGGTGTCGTTGATGGTGGCGGTCGAATGGGCGGCCGTGGCGCGGGCAAGCGGCCGGAATTCGGCAGCGCCATAGGTGTCCACGCCGGCATTGACAATATAGTGGCGGCGGCCGGAAGACAGCTCGAAGGAAAGGCATCCGGCGTGCGCCGCGTTGGAAACATCGATGCGCGGTGGCGGGCCGGTATCGGCGATCACGGTGACGCCGCCCATGGAGAGGCGCTCGTAGCCCGAATGCGGTGCGTGCAGCAACGGCGCGCCGGCGGTGTCGTCGTGGCGCAGAATGGTGGCGATGCGGTTGTGGATGGTCGCGCCCATGCCGTTGAAGCGGGCGAGGCTGCCGTCCTGGTGGCGAAAGAAACGCAGCGCCGGCAGCATGCGATCGATGGCGCCCATCAGCGCCGCCGGCGGCGTTTCGGCCTGATTGGCATAAGTCTGGCGCAGCGGCAGAAGGTCGGCGAGGATTTCAAGCACGGCCATCGGATTGCGGGAAATATGGCCGCCATCCGGCAGAATCTGACGGTCGAGCTCCTCGGCGAGGTTGCGGGTCGCGCCGCGCAGCGCCGACGCCGGCGCCGGTAGCGACAGAGCGGCAAAGGCAAGCGCTATGCGGGCGCGCAGCCTGTCCTTGCCGTCCGGCATCTCGCGTGCCATCGCCCTGAGATAGCGGATCTGCATGGCCAGCGATTTCAGGAAGGCCCGGTAGAAGGGAAATTCAGCACCCTGCAGCACCACCGAGGAATGCTGCAGCCAGGCAATGACGCGCTTGGCCGTCGTGCCGGGCTCCCAGGCGACACCGGAAATATTGCTGCCATGGATGGTGATCCAGTCGGAGACCAGCGCGCGGGCATTGGCGGCGGCAAGCTCGGTGCCGGCGGCGCGCATATGGCGCAGCCAGCGAAAGCCGTGCAGGGCCTTTTGCCAGCCGGGATTGGCCACCGCGATCTGGAAGGGCGACTTGCCGCCGGTTTCGACCAGATGTCCCGACAGCGGATAGCGGCCATAATAAATCTCGAGCGCGATCTGCCGGTCGGCCAGGCGCAGGTCCGGCGGCGCGATCAACACCCGTTCCGGTGTGCGGCCGGAGTAGCGCCAGCGATGGATCGGCCCGCCACGCAGGCGCCGGCGCGTCTTGCGCCAAAACTCCTTCGCGACAAGCGTCCATAGACGCGTCGTGCTGCCGGCAGCGATCGCCAAAAGCCCTCCTCGTAGCGCCCAATCCGAAGACAAGCTTATGTGATTCAAGAACTTATGCGAAGGCGAATTCCACGGAGGCCTTGGAATTCAGCCTGTTTTCCGCAGGATTCTTCCTAAAACAGTCTTCAAACTTTCAGCGTTGGCCGGCTCTGCGCATGCGGGCGGCGAAGAAGCCATCCAGGCCGGACCGTTCCGGTGAGCCGAGCTCCAGATCTGCGGGCGTGGTGCGCAGCGTGCCCTGCGGCGTCAGGAACGGATCGATGCCGGCGATCTCGCCCGGGCGGAGCGGATCGTCGACAATGTCAGCCGTCCCGGCGAGGAAGGCGCGGTGAAGCGCCTCGCCTTCGAGCGGGTCGAGCGAGCAGTTGGAAAAGACGATGCGCCCGCCAGGCCTGACCAGGCTGACGGCGCGGGCGAGCAGCCTGCGTTGCAGATCGGCGAGTTTTTCGATGTCGGCCGCCGTCTTCGTCCAGGGCACGTCGGGATGCCGCCGCACCGTGCCGGTCGAGGAGCAGGGCGCGTCGAGGAGGACGGCGTCGAACAGTTGTTCCGGCTCGTATTTGAGCAGATCGGCCTGGACAATTTCTGCGGACAAACCGAGCCGTTCGAGATTTTGCGAGAGCCGCGCCAACCGGTTCTTCGAGGAATCGATCGCGGTGACCGTGGCGCCGCCGAGAATGAGCTGAGCGGTCTTGCCGCCGGGGGCGGCGCAGAGATCGGCGACGCGCAAACCCCTCACGTCGCCGAAAAGCCGGGCCGGAAGGCTGGCGGCGGCATCCTGGACCCACCAGGCGCCGTCTTCGAAGCCGGGCAGTTCAGTAACCGAGGCGCTGAGTTTCTCCACGCGCACAGTGCCGGTCGGCAGCACGATGCCGCCGAGCCGCTCGGCCCACAGCGCAGGATCGGTCTTGACCGTGAAGTCTACCGGCGCCTCGTATCTGTGGGCGGCGAGGATTTGCCTGGCTTTCTCAGTGCCATAGGCGGCTTTCAGCCGGTCGGAAAACCATTTCGGCGCTTCGTCGGTGGCGGCAAGCGCTGCAGCGAGTTCGGCCTGCTTGGATCGCGCCAGCGTGCGCAGCACGCCATTGACGAGACCGGAGAAGCGCACCGTGCGCGGATCGGACTTGGCGTGGGTCACGGCAAGGTCGACTGCGGCGCTGTCGGGAACATCGAGGAACAGGATCTGCGCCGCTGCTATATGCAGGATATGCGAAAGCGCGGTGGCGTTGGGTGGCAGCGGCTTTTCCAGGCGGCGGGCCAGCAACCCTGATATGGTCATGCGGAAGCGCAGCGCAGTGACCAGTATGGCGCGCACCAGCGCCCGGTCACGCAGATCGAGCGCCTTGTATTGCGGATGGCCGTTCTCGTGGTCGGTCAGCCCGTCCAGCGGCGTCCTCGCATCGATGACGGCGGCCAGCAATCGTGCCGCGGCCTTGCGCGCGGCCAGGCCCGCAACAGGTTCGCCGGGGCTCGCTGCATTGTTTTCATGATCGCCTGAAATTCGGTGCCGGCGTTTCGCTTCGCTCACGACCACGGACCCTTGGGTCCGGTCGGATTGCGGCCCCAGGGATTGGACTTCGGCCTGGCCGGTTCAGCCGGCTGCTCAGCTTTCTCCCACGGGCCCGATGGCCGCTGTTCGTCTGCCTGCCGCGGCATCGGCGTTTGCGGCCGCGCGGAGGCGGATGCGCCACCGGCCATGTCCTGCGCCATCGCCTGCAGGGCGGCGATGCGGTTGTCGGTGCTCGGGTGGGTCGAAAACAGGCTGTCCATGCGCTCGCCGGAAAGAGGATTGATGATGAAGAGGTGGGCAGTTGCCGGATTGCGCTCGGCATCCGGGTTGCGGATGCGTTCGGCGCCGCGAGCGATCTTGTCAAGGGCCGAGGCAAGCCAGAGCGGCTGTCCACAGATCTCGGCGCCGCGCCGGTCGGCCTCGTATTCGCGGGTGCGGCTGACCGCCATCTGCACGATCATCGCGGCAAAGGGCGCCACGATCATCGCCACCAGCACACCGATAATGCCAAGGGAATTGTTGTTGTCGCGGTTGCCGCCGAAAAAGAAGGCGAAATTGCCGAGCATCGAGATCGCGCCGGCAAGCGTGGCGACGATCGTCATGGTCAGCGTGTCGCGGTGCTGCACATGGGCGAGCTCGTGCGCCATCACCGCCGCGACTTCCTCGTGCGATAGTTGCTGCAACAGTCCGGTGGTGGCGGCGACCGCGGCATTCTGCGGGTTGCGGCCGGTGGCGAAAGCGTTGGGCTGCGGGTTGTCGATCAGATAGGTTTTCGGCATCGGCAGGCCGGCCTGTCTGGCGAGGCTCTGCACGATGGCGTAATATTCCGGGGCGTTCCTTTCGTCGACCTCGACGGCGCGGTTCATCGACAGCACCATCTTGTCGGCGTTCCAATAGCTGAACAGGTTCATCGCGGCGGCAATCAGCAAGGCGATCACCATGCCGCCCGATCCGCCGATCAGATAGCCGACGCCCATGAACAGCGCGGTCATCGCTGCCAAAAGCATGGCGGTGCGAAGTGTGTTCATTGTCTGCTCCGTTTCTGCCGGCCTTCCGGAAAAAGGGTCGATCCTTGTTGGCTCATCGCTATATGATGGGAAACGTGTGGCCCTGTTTCAATTGGGGCCGTGTTTCAATCGCCGGGAATATCGCATGATCGACGAAACCAATAAAACAGGCGAAACCAGCAATGCAGACGCCGGCCCCGGTCGCGACGCGCCGCAAAGGACGCTGACATCGGCAGCCCGCCGCGCTTTGGCGGAAGCGGAAGCACGGCGCGAACACTATCGCCAGCAGGAAGCCGCGATGCCCCGGGAACTCGGCGGCCGTGGCGGCAGGGAACCCGGCCGCTATGGCGATTGGGAAGTGAAGGGCCTGACCAGCGATTTCTAAGGGCCAGCGATTTCTAAGGGTATGTCGATATTCAGGTGATGCCGGCCTGCGAACAGCGGATTCCTGCGCTTCTCACGGACCTGAAAGTCCGCTCCGTTCCGGTTCTCGGAACCTACCTAGTCTGGTCGCTTCGCGCCCGTCTTCGACTCCGGCTCGGCCTGACCTGAATCTCAACATACCCTAAGCCGCAGCGCGCTCCGCGCCGAGGACAATCCAGCCGCGGTCGTCGACGGTGACGCCGATCCCCTCATAACCGGCGATCGCAGCATGCGGCGTTTGCAACGGATGCTGGTGCGTGGCGCTGATGACCACGACGGTGGCTCCCGCGGCCTCGGCCGCCGCTATCCCGGCGGGCGCATCTTCGAAAACGAGGCAGTCGCGCGCGTCGACGCCCAGCCGCTCGGCCGCCAGCCGGAAGCAATCCGGCGCCGGCTTGCCGCGGGAAACGTCCTCGGCCGCGACAAGGGTGGCGGGAAGCGGGATGCCGGCGGCGGCGATGCGCAGCACAGCCAGCTCGCGCGGCGCCGAAGTGACGATTGCCCAGCGATCGGGTGGCAGCGACGCCAGAAACGCCGCGGCGCCGGCGATCGGAAGGATGCCGTCGATATCGGCCACCTCGGCCTGCAGAAGCGCATCGGCTTCACGCATCGGGTCAACGCCTGGAAGCGCCAGCCGAGCGATGGTCTCGATCGCCCGCACGCCGTGGATCGTTGGCAGGAACGCGGCAACGTCGAGATCTTGCCGGCGTGCCCAATCTGCCCAGACCCTTTCTGCCGCGGCAATCGAATTGACCACCGTGCCGTCCATGTCGAACAGCAAGGCTGCGAATTTTCTGCCTGCGAACATCTGCTATCCCAAGTTGTTTCGGAAGGAACCAAAGCCTGTCGATCGACCGTAACGTCGCACCGGCGGCATGGGAAGGCACGAGATCGCCTTTTTCGACAGACCAGGGAACCACGGCCGGCCATCTCGCGTTAATCCAATCGCCTTCCACGACACTCACAAGAGGGGAACCGCAATGCTGATTCGGCTCGGCTACGAAATCGCCATCGACTGTGCTGAATCCACCCCGGTGATTTCGCTGCTCGAGATCCACAAGCAGCGCCAGGCCGACATCAAGCGGCAGACGCGCGTGCTGACCTCGCCCTCCGTCCCAACCAGGCTCTATCACGATCTTTATGGCAACACCTGCCGCCGCTTCACCGCGCCTGGCGGAGGCTTTCGCATTCTTTACGACGCCGTCATCGAGGACAGCGGCGAGACCGACGAGGTCAACACGCTGGCCAGGGAAGTGCCGGTGGCGGAGTTGCCCGACGAGGTGCTCTGTTATCTGCTCGGCAGTCGCTATTGCGAAACCGATCATCTCAGCGATCTGGCCTGGCAGGTTTTCGGGCCTGTTCCATCCGGCTGGGCCCGGGTGCAGGCGATCGTCGACTATGTCCACAACCGTCTGTCGTTCGGCTACGGCTATGCGCGCCCGACCCGCACGGCGGCGCAGGCGCATGAGGAGCGCGTCGGCGTCTGCCGCGACTTCGCTCATCTGGCGATCACGCTCTGCCGCTGCATGAACATCCCAGCCCGCTACGTGAACGGTTATCTCGGCGACATCGGCGTGCCGGTCGACCCGGCACCGATGGATTTTTCGGCGTGGCTGGAAGTGTTCCTCGAAGGCAAGTGGTACACGTTCGACCCCCGCCACAACATGCCGAGGATCGGCCGCGTCGTCATCGCGCGCGGCCGCGACGCGACCGACGTGCCGCTGCTGCACAGTTTCGGCCCGCACCGGCTCAGCCTGTTCAAGATCTGGACCTACGAGCAGGAAAGCAATCTGTTCAACCCGCCTCATCGCGGCGTCGACAGGACGGCCAGCGCGCAGATGCTGGCATAGAAGCGCGCAAGCGCGAACGGCGCGTCCGGCGGTTACGATCATCGGCTGTCCTACGGATATGATGCGCCTGATCCGCTTCGGCACAGACCCTCTGTGCCGGATCGGGATCGGGCTGTTGTGCTCCACGGCAGCGGTCGGGATCATGGTAAGCGCTTAGTAAACGAAACTGCCGCAGCGGCTTGTCGTTTACCATTTGTTTACATTGCCGCATTTCGAAACCAAGCAAAAACAATGGCTTGACGATGAGCCGCCGGCTTTTGCTGCGATGACGACGCCGTCCGGCCGGAATCCTGCAATGCGGCCTTCACACGGCTCGAGTCGTGGCGAATGGAGGCGAGCATGCGGCGTTTTGGGGGTCTTGTTCACGCGATCGGCGGCTTTGCCGGAGATCGAAGCGGAAATTTAGCGGTTCTGTTCGGCATGGCCGCGTCGGTGCTGGCGCTTGGCGTCGGCTTTGCCGTCAATGTTTCGCAGCTCTACAACACCAAATCGAGCTTGCAGGGCGTGGTCGATGCGGCGGTGACCTCGACGGCACGCGACCTGACCACCGGCGTCATCAACGAGGCCGACGCCAACAAGTCGGTGCAGGCGTTTCTCGATGCCAACAGCCGAGCGGGCATGCTGCAGGCTGATCGGATCGTCCTCGACAAATTGACCATCGACAGGACCGCCAACACGGTTCAGGCGGACGTGCATGTCAATGTCGGCCTTTATTTTCCGATCTTCGGCATGGGCGATATGCAGCGTGTCACGGTATCGACGACAGCACTCTATTCGGACAGGCAGATTGAAGTGGCCATGATGCTCGACGTGACCGGATCGATGGAGGAAAGCTGGTATAAGAAGACCGACAAAATTGGCGACCTGCGGGACGCGGCTTCAGGAGCCGTGGAAGACCTGCTCAAATGGAACCGCGACGAGAACAATCCCCGCGTACGCATCGCCATCGTTCCCTACGCCGAAGCCGTCAACACAGGCGGTCTGGCCAGCGCGGTATTCGTCGAGACGAGATATGGATCAAAGGTGCCGCCCCCGATCGATGCTCCGGTCTCGGTGTCCTTGACATTGGCGTCCGATAAATGTGCCACTGAACGCAAGGACAGGGATGGTTACGCCGATTATTCGGCCGACGGCCCTTACACGCCGCGCCTGGACAACAATGGCAAAACCTATCTGGCCAAAGTCAATCGGGACTACAATATGCGGAGCTGCCCGTCCGCCGAGCTCATCCCCCTGACCGCCGACAAAGACAAACTGCTCAACACAATCGCGGATTTCAGGGCGGATGGCGTGACGGCCGGCGGTATCGCCGCGCAATGGGGCTATTACATGCTTTCGCCGTCGTGGCGCTCGGCAATTGCCGATGCCGGTCTGGGTGCCGGCCCCGCCAATTTCGACAAAAGAAGGGTGGCCAAGATCGCCATCCTGATGACCGACGGCCAATTCAACACTGCTTTTGCCAAGGGACCCGGTGCGCCCAGCTCGCAGGGTCAGGGCCAGACCTCGCGAAAGAATGCCGAAGCCATCTGCGCCAACATGAAGCGCGATTGGATTGAGATATTCACGATCGGCTTCGACCTGAACGATCCGACCATGACGGCGACCGAGCGAGATCAGGCAAAGAGCGTCCTCAAGAATTGCTCTACAGCGGACACGTCCTCGCTGAAGCACTACTACGAGGCCGCCACCGGCACGGAACTGGCCGCTGCCTTCTACGAGATCAGCAAGAATATCGAGAAGCTTGCCATCAAACGCTGATCTTCCCCGACGGCTAGAGCGGGATGAATTGAGTCTGAATCGAAAGGGGATTCCCGAAGGCGAGCAAATCTGATTCAACCTGCTGGCTGGGTCAGGAGGCCGGCATGGATGGGCAAGCCTTACTCGATGGATCTTCGCACGCGGGTGGTAGCGTCGGTTGAGCAGGAGGGCCTGTCGCGACGTCAGGCGGCAGAGCGCTACGGGGTTGGAATCAGCACGGTCATCCGATGGGTGCGCCGCTTGCGCGAGACGAACAAGCTGACACCTGGCAAGATGGGTGGGCACAGACCGAAGAAGATTGCCGGAGAGCATCGGGAGTGGCTGTTGGTACGCTGCCGGGCGGCGGAGTTCACGCTGCGCGGTCTTGTGGCCGAGCTTGGCGATCACGGCCTGAAGGTCGATTACCGCTCGGTATGGGAGTTCGTTCACGCCGAGAAGCTCAGTCACAAAAAAAGACGCTGATCGCGGCTGAGCAGGATCGCCCCGATGTGGCGCGCCGGCGGGTCCAGTGGGCAAAGTATCAGGACCGCATCGATCCTTCCCGCCTGGTGTTCATCGACGAGACCTGGACCAAGACCAATATGGCGCCGCTCAGAGGATGGGCGCCGCGCGGCGAGAGGATCAAGGCCAAGGTGCCGCACGGTCATTGGAAGACCATGACCTTCTTGGCGGCACTGCGCCACGACCGTGTCGATGCACCATGGCTGATCGACGGACCGATCAACGGCGAGCGTTTCCAGCTCTATGTCGACAAGGTTCTCGTCCCCACCCTCAAGCCCGGTGACATCGTCATCATGGACAATCTCGGTTCGCACAAGGGCAAGGCTGTGCGCCGTGCCATCCGCTCGGCCGGCGCCAGGCTGTTCTTGCTGCCCAAATACTCCCCCGACCTCAACCCTATTGAGAAATTCTTCGCCAAGCTCAAGCATTGGCTGCGCAAGGCTGCCAGGCGAACGGTCGAGACCGTCTGTGACGCCATCGGCCAAATCCTCGGCACTGTCACGTCAACCGAATGCAGAAATTACTTCATCGAGGCCGGCTATGCGCCAACCTAAATTCATCCCGCTCTA
>NZ_FNEE01000011.1:0-69720 GCF_900099905.1 Mesorhizobium muleiense
GCGGTCGCGAAGGTCCGCAGCAGGGCGGGCCCCCCATCGAACACCGTGCCCAGCGAAGCGTACAGCACGGGGTCCTCCAGCCGGGCGGCGTCGAACCCCGGATCGGTCAGGCGGGAACCGGCACGGTACGTGCCCGTTCGATGAAGCCACTGAATTCCACCATGAAGGTCTTCAGGAATTCGGCTGTGGATTCGCGCGACACTTCGCCATCATCGCCGATAAGGTCCGGCGTGAACTGGATGTAAGCCTCCGGCGCGTTCATCTGCGGCGAATCGCAGAAGCCGAGGACAGTGCGCAAGTGCTGCTGGCCGACGGCGGTGCCAATCAAACCGGGAGACGTTCCTATCACCGCCGATGGCTTCCTCGTGAACGCATTCTGCCCGTACGGCCGGCTAGCCCAATCTATCGCGTTCTTCAACGCGCCGGGTATCGAACGATTGTACTCTGGTGTAACGAAAAGGACGGCGTCGGTATCAGCTATGGCACTCTTGAAGCGATTTGCGACCTCTGGATAATTGGAGTCATAATCGTAGCTGTAGAGCGGCAGATCCCGGATGGGGATTTCCCTGAGCCTCAAATTCGAAGGAGCGAGTTTGACGAGCGCGAGCGCAAGCCGTCGGTTGATAGATTGAGACGCGAGGCTACCAATAACGTAGCCGACCTCAAATTTAGCCATTTAATGATCCTTTTCAGTTCTCAACTCAGCCACGCCCGCTTCTGCGCGGTCATAAGGCTATCAATTGCGGGCTCACGAGTTCAGCCCGTTTAATCGGGTCGCCGCTAACGGCTCCGCAGCGCGTAGCGCGCCGGAACCAACTCGTCAGGCTCCGGCCTACCGGGGTGTGAGGTGTTGTCCAAAGCTCATGATTGTCTCCTGCTGATCGCCTTACCCACGGCCGTATCGGCCACCTCCGCCGCTGGCCCCCGTGGGTTGGCATGCGCCTCCATGGATGGCCACCTAGTGTCTGCGGAGGAGATTGCGCCGCCTCGGTCCGCGCGACTATCGAACGGCAGTGTCGGTCAGGCGATGCGAAGGTCTATGGTAGACCCGTTGCGAGCATGGGGTGATCTCCCGCAAAACGTCAGAGGATGCCGCTTTGAGCAGCGAACAACGGCTGTGTCTCTTGCCTGTCGCCGGTACACCCAGCGCGGGGAGATTCTAAACCGCGGTATCGGTCATTCACAGCTTTGATGCAGTCGACTGAACGCACGCCCTCAACATAGCGTTCTACGCGTGTCTTTGGTCGGCACGCTGGTCGAACGAGCAAATGACGAACCCGGGCATGTCGCGCACCGATAGACAGTCCATCACGTTTAATAATGGATCTACGCAAAGGCCTGACCCTTGGGATAGCTCTGCCTAGCCCATCCGAGCGGAGATATGACCCTCTAGCACATTTGAATCTTCGCAGCGCTGCAGCGATGCTTTCGTAAAGCGGTTCGCTTCCGCGACCCTTGCGAGATGACCCGGAGAACAAATGCCCAAGACTTGGCTCATTACAGGTAGCGTCAGTGGCATCGGCCGAAGCACGGCGGAACTCGTGCCTTCACGGGGAGACAACCTTGTGGCGACCGCCCGAAACGTCAGCCGCCTTTCGGAACTCAAGCAGCGCTATCCCGAAAACGTCGCTCTCGTTGAACTCGACGTCACCGATATGAAGGCCGCACAGAATGCCGTTGACACAGCGGTCCGGACGTTCGGTCGTCTTGACGTGCTGCTCAACAATGCCGGCTACGCTCATCTTGCTCCGTTTGAACAGACCTCCGAGGCTGACTTCAAAGCCGAGATCGACACCAATTTCTATGGTGTAGTGAACCTGACCCGCGCCGCGCTCCCGGTCATGCGGAGGCAGAAATCGGGACACATCATCAACATCTCGTCCAGCTCCGCTCGCTTCGGAAGTCCGGGGTCCACCGCTTATGCCGCCGCCAAATGGGCGGTCAGTGGTTTCACCGCATCACTGGCCAAGGAGGTTTTACCCTTCGGCGTCAAGACCATTGCCATCGAACCGGGCAGCATCCGCACCAACTGGACGCGGGTTGCCCGTGGCCACGCGCCGGCACTGCTCGACGAGTACGATCCGACAATAGGCGAGATCATGCGGATGACCGAGAATTATGCGGGAAACGAGCCCGGCGACCCTGGCAAGGTCGCCAATGTGATCTTCGACTTATCGCGTGAGGATAATCTGCCCGAGCAACTGATTCTGGGACGTGATGCCTTAGAGCGCATAGCACAGACGGATGCCGTCCGAGCCGCGGCCGCGCTCAAGTGGGACGAGGTCAGCCGATCGACGGATTATTGAATGGAGGGTGTAAGGGCTACACGTGCTCTCGCAGACGCCGGTAATGTCTGGTTTTGGGCAGTGGCAATGGTACCCGGAATGACCAAGATCGGGCGCGAAGCTGCCGTTCACGTCGCGGCTTGCGTAAGGCGCTCTCCGGCCATCAGCGCTGGTTGCCACGAATGTCGGCTATCGGGCAGCAAAACGGGTTGCTGAAGGTCGGCTTGGGGTCATGATTCCGGTTCATCGCCGCTGCAATGACCGATGGATCACAGACGCTCGGCATTTCGCGTTAGACTGCAGCTACGGCATTTTCGATCATACACTCAACCATCCTATTCGCACGTCGTTGCCGCCGTTCGCCGCACCTACCGATCGGAGGCCTTCCTGTGTGTAGTTGAACGCACGGCTCGACTAGCATCGCCGCGCTGCCGATGTCGGCATCTGAACGGCCGGAGGGCGGCGAACCACTTCTGGACCGGATTGCGGAGCAAACCGGAAAAGCCGTGAAATCGGGAAAACGCGGCCAGGCGGGGAAAGAAAATAGTGCACTGTCACCGTAATTCCAGGACGCCGGCCAAGGCGCAACAGGTCCGACAGCGCGGCGCGAAATTGCGGCCCAGGAATTACGATCCTGACGCCAGACCAAGCGTTTGGCGCGCCTCATTGACGGTGGCCACACGCCGGCCAAACTTCCCGACTGAGGCCGCCGCGATTTCAACAAGCTCGGCGTTGCTGCGCGCCAGGCGTTCCCTGGTGATCCTGATATTGTCCTCAAGTCCGGTGCGCACTGCGTCTGCTCCGCGCGCCAACGCCCATTCCATGACGATCGTCTGGTTGCGGCCTATTCCGGCCGCTGTCCAGGTGGATTGTGGAAACAGGAGTTTCGCTTCCGTGAGGAGCACATCGAGCAATCTCTCCTGCGCAGGCAGTGCGTTTTGCACGCCCATGACAAACTGGATGTGCGGGCGCTCGCCGATAAGCCCACCGTCGGCCAGCCGCCTGGCAGTGTGAAGGTGCGAGAGGTCGAAGATCTCGATCTCCGGCAGCACGCCATTTGCCTTCATCGCGGTTGCGAGATCACCGATCAGGGTGGGATGGTTCTCGTAGACGATGGATGGGAAGTTGACCGAACCGGTCGAAAGCGAGGCCATGTCCGGCTTCAGATAAAGTGCCGAGCCACGCGCGGCAGGATCACGACCGCGCCCGCCGGTCGAAAACTGGACGATCATACCGGGGCAATGCCTACGCACCCCCGCCTGAACAGCAGCGAAGCGCGTTGGTTCAGACGATGAACTCTGATCGTCATTGCGCACGTGGATGTGCACCAGCGACGCACCTGCTTCAAAGGCTTCCTGGGTCGACTCGATCTGTTCGGCCACGCTGATCGGCACCGCAGGATTGTCTTCCTTGCGCGGCAGCGAGCCGGTGATCGCAACAGCGATGATACAGGGTTCAGGCATGGCGACAAACTATCCGTCTATCTGGTCGATGAGCCAGCGGATCGCGAGCGGATAGCCCGCGGCGCCGAGCCCCGCGATCACGCCGGTGGCGACCTTCGATACCAGCGACCGATGATAGATCTCCTCGCGGCGATGGATGTTCGAGATATGCAGTTCGACGATCGGGCCCGGAAACATTTTGAGCGCATCGAGCACCGGGATCGAAATAAAACTCAAACCCGCGGGATTGACCAAAATGCCCGCGCCGTCGTCGATCGCCTCATGCACCCAATTGACGATTTCGCCCTCGATGTTCGATTGGTGAAAACGGATTGGATGGTCGCCGGCGGCGTCACGGCACATCGCCTCGATTTCTGCGAGCGTCGTCCTGCCATAGATCTCCGGCTCGCGCATGCCGAGCCGGTTGAGATTTGGGCCGTTGAGGACGAAGATTGGCTTGGTCATGGTCCTATCCTTGATAGCCCAGCAGGCGCGGCAGCCACAGCACCAGCGATGGGAAGAAGGTGATCAGCATCAGGGCGGCAATCATGGCGTAGAGAAACGGCATTACGTCGTGCACCAGGTCGCGCAGCGGCACCTCTGCGATGCGGGTCATGATGAACAGCAGCAACCCGTAGGGCGGGGTGACGAGCCCGAGCATGATGTTGACGACGACCATTACGCCGAAATGCACCATGTCGACACCGAGCGCCTGCGCCGTCGGAATCAGCACCGGCACGATTACCAGCAGGATGGTCGTCCCTTCCAGCACGCAGCCCAGGATCAGCAGCAGGATGTTGACCAGGATCAGGAAACCCATCGGCGAAAGATCCCAGGACTTCAGGATCACCGACAGGGACTGCGGAATGTTCTCGACCGTGACAACGTAGTTGAACACCAGGGCGCCGGCGATGAGCATGCCGATCGAGGCCGTGGTGCGGGCGCTGTTGAGAAGCGCATGGTAGAGTTGGCCCGGCGTCACGCTGCGATAGATCGCGACCGAGATGAGCAGCGCGTAGCCGGCGGCGACCGCCGCGGCCTCGGTCGGGGTCATCACGCCGCCCCTTATGCCGACCAGCAGGACGACCGGCAGCATCAGCGCCGGAAATGCGCGCAAGGTGATCCCCGGCAATTCCCTGAGCGGCACCGGCTTCTCGACCGGAAAGTTCTTCCGGCGCGCGTCGATGGCGACGATGATCATCTGCGACAGGGCGAGAAGAAGGCCCGGCACGATACCGGCAATGAACAGGTAGCCGATGGATGCGTCCGAGATCAGCGCGTAGATGACCAGAGGAATCGACGGAGGAATGATCGGGCCGACGACGGAGGTGACGGCTGTCAGCGCAGCGGCATAGCTCGCCGGGTACTTGCCATCCCTGGTCATGAGTTGCTGCATCATCTTGCCGGTGCCCGCGGCGTCGGCGATGGCCGAGCCGGACATGCCGGCGAAGATGATCGACTGCAGCACGTTGACTTGCGCCAGACCGCCGCGGAAACGGCCGACGACGGCGTTGCAGAATTGCAGCAGCCGGTCGGTCATGGTCCCGGCGTTCATCAACTCCGCGGCGAGAATGAACATCGGTACGGCAAGCAGAATGTAGCTTGTGTAGAGCCCGTTGAGGAGTTGCTCGGCCGACGTGCCCATGTCGAGCCCTGCAAGCCAGAGATAGAGGATCGACCCGGCGATCATCGAGTGACCGATCGGCAGGCCAAGCAGGGCCAGCGCTGTGATCGCAACGACTGACAGCGAAAAGGGACTCGCGAGATTCATACGCCGGAGCTCGCTTTCGTGGGGTCGAATTCCGCCGGTGCTTCGCCGCGCAGAGCACGCCACGCCAGCCACAGGTAACGGGCGATCACGGCGACCACGAAGACGAGATAGATCGAGAACAGCCAGTCGAAGCGTATCTTGAGGTAGGCGGTGCTCTCGACCTTCATGAAGGTCACGTAGCTGAAGACAGCCGGAAAGGACCAGCCATAGAGCGCGACGAGAGCGATTGCGAAGGCAAGCGTCATTACCCGCCTGATGTCCGGACCGACTGTGGCGTAGAGGAGATCAAAACGGATTTCCTCTTCTTCACGAACGACGAACGCTGCGCCGAACAGCACAACCCAGATCCAGAGTACGACGGTGAGCTCGTTGCTCCAGCCGGTCGGCCAGTTGAGAAGGTAGCGAAAAGCAACCTGCAGCAGAAACGCGGCGAACATGGCGCCGATGGCGATGGCGATCGCGTTCTCGGCGCGCCGGTAGAGCCAGCCGCCGACCTTTCTCAATCCCGGGTTCATGATGCCTCCCTGACGAGCGTCTGGCCAAACCGGCCAGCCGGTCGCAAGCGGACCGGCCGGCGCGTTCGTCGCGTCAAAGCGCGTTGATCTTGTCGACCATCCCGGCAGGCCATTCCTTGGCCAGGTCGGAGGCAAGATATTGCTCCTGCACATGCTTGCGGAATGCTGCGACATCGGGTTCGTAGATCTTCAGGCCCTTGCCCTTGAATGTTTCAACGAGTTCCTTCTCGCGCGTCAGGTGTTTCTCTGTCGAGAAGTCGATCGCCTTGTCCGCCGCGGCCTGGACCTTTGCCTGCTTCTCGGCCCCCATCTCGTCCCACACCTTTTTCGAGATACTGAGAAGGTCGAATCCGACAAGGTGCGAGGTCAATACGATCTGCGACATGACCTCGTAGAACTTCATGTTCTCGACGTTGGGCAACGGGTTGTCCTGCCCATCGATCGCGCCTGTCTGCAGGCCGGTATAGACCTCGGCGTAGGCCATTGGCGTCGGGTTCGCGCCGAGCGCCTGGCCGAGGAATTGCCAGGCGTCGCCACCCGGCATGCGCAGCTTGATGCCGGCCATGTCGGCGGGAGTCTTGATTTCCTTGTCCGGTTTCAGGCCGACCTGACGCAGGCCGAAATAGGTAGGGCCGAGCACCTTCACGCCGAGCTGGTCCTCGGTCATCCTCTTCAGCTCCGCGCCGGCATCGCTGGCAAAGAACGCCTTCACGTGCGCAGCGTCACGGAACAGGTAGCCGGCGGTGACGATGGACCACGCTGGAATCTGCTTGGAGATGTCCTGCGGGGCAACGTTGCCCATCTCGAGGTTGCCGCGCTGGATGGCGACAAGTTCGGTGCCTTGCTTGAACAGGTTGCCGCCGTAATAACCCTCGAAGGCAAAGTCGTCCTTGATGGCTTCGGCGAACATCTTCATCATCTCGGCCCGGATGTCCTGTTCCGAGAACACGGCCGAGAAACGCAGCTTCGGCTTGTCCTGGGCGAAGGCGGGAATGGCGGTCGCGGCGGCGAGTGCGCCGGCGGCGACCATAAACATGCGTCGGTTCATTTCAGCTTTCATGTCGATTTCCTCCCTATGGTCTTCATATGGTTATAGGCGTCATTGCCTTATGCGGCGGCCTCGAAATGATCTGCCATGGCGCGGCGGTCGGCCTTGCGCCCGGTGAACAGCTCGAACGCGCGGACGGCCTGATGGATCGCCATGCCGATGCCCGGCAGCGTTCTGCAGCCGATCGTACGGGCTGCGACCAGCAACTCTGTTTCGGTCGGAAAGTAGATTATGTCGGCGACCCATTTTTCGGCTGTCAGAAGAGCCGTGTCGAACGGTGTTCCGGGGTATTTCGCCATGCCCACCGGGGTCGTGTTGACGATGCCGTTTGCCATGCGCACGGCTGCGGCCGGGTCCGGCCACGTCTCGACGCGACCGCCGAACAAGGCGCCCATGCGCGACGCAAGATCCGAGGCGCGACCGGGTTGGCTGTCGAGGACCAACAGCCGGCCAACGCCCATTTGCATCAGCGCGTTTGCGACTGCGGCGCCCGCTCCGCCGGCGCCGAACATTGCGACACAGCCCATCGATGCGCCTGTCATCGCTTCGCGAAAACTCTCCGCGAAACCCCAGCTGTCGGTGTTGTGGCCTTCCTTGCGTCCGCCAGCAAAGACGACCGTATTCACCGCGCCTATCACGCGCGCTTCCGGCGACAATGCATCGAGGACGGGAATGACAGCCTGTTTAAACGGATGCGTGATGTTGAGGCCGTGAAAGCCTGCAATTTCCGCCGCCGCGATCAAGTCGCCGATCGCCGCGTCTGGCAATCCGAGCCTGTCGAAATCGAGCAAAAGGTACGAATAGCCGATGCCGAGGCGCCGGGCTTCACGCTCGTGCATGCCGGGAGTGCGCGAGGACTGAATACCGCGTCCGACGAGGCCAATCACGACCTTTTCGTTGTCGCCGCCGGCGGCGCCCTTGTGCTCGTCGGCAAGACGGCAAAGGAGGTCGACAAGGCTGTCGTCCATCTCGCGAAATTCCTCCCTGTGCGGGCCGCCTCCCAGCCCAAATGCGGCAATTCCCGGATCGCCCTTGTGTTCACGCCAAACGCGCCGGTAAATGAGCCTGTCGCGATTTGCGAATAATGTACTAACTGGTTAGTTTAGTCAAATGCCGGCACGCCGGGGCGGGAACTCAACTGCATGGCCGTTATCAAGAAAGAACGAAAGCCGAAGCCGGACGCGAGCACGACGCGTATCCAGGACCCTGAGGGCACGCGCCGCAACATCCTGGAGATCGCCTCCAAGGAGTTTGCCCTGAACGGCTTGTCGGGCGCGCGCATAGACGAGATTGCAGCGCGCACACGCTTCAGCAAGCGCATGATCTACTACTACTTCGGCGACAAGGAAGGCCTCTACCTGCGCGCGCTCGAGAACGCGTATCGCCAGGTGCGCGAGGGCGAGGCTCAACTTGATATCGAAGGCCTGCCGCCCGTGGCGGCACTGACACGCCTGGTGGAGTTCACGTTCGACCACCATCACCGACACGAGGAATTCATCCGCATGGTGATGATCGAGAATATCCATCACGGCCAATATCTCGAACAATCGGATGCGATCCGCGAACTGAACGTGACTGCGATCGACCATATCTCTCGCATCTATTCACGCGGTGTCGAAGTGGGCGTGTTCCGGCCGGGACTCGACGCGGTCGAACTCCATTGGCAGATAAGCGCGCTGTGCTTCTTCAACGTTTCCAATCGCACCACCTTTTCGATGATCTTCGGACGCGACTTCGGCGCGCCGGCACAACTCGAGCGGCTCAAACGCAACAGCGTGGAGATGCTGTTGCGTTTTGTCGCCAAGGACGAAGCTCCCGCAGAACGCTGAGCGCCGAACTTGCGATGCCGGCAGCGTTGCCTTAGTTTATGTACGAACTGGTTCGTTCATAACAAAACCAGGAAGGAGGCGCGTTTGAAGACGTCGATCGCGACGGTGTCGATCGCCGGTGACCTGGCGGAGAAATTCGCGGCAATTTCCGCCGCGGGCTTCGACGGTGTCGAAATCTTCGAGAACGATTTCCTCGCCTTTGACGGCTCGCCGCGCGACGTCGGCCGAATGGCTGGTGACACAGGCCTGACCATAACGCTGTTCCAGCCGTTCAGGGATTTTGAGGGTTTGCCGGAACCGCAGCGCAACCGCGCCTTCGATCGTGCCGAGCGCAAGTTCGACGTCATGCAGGAACTCGGCACCGACCTGATGCTGGTATGCTCGTCGGTGTCGCCGGTCTCGCTTGGCGGGATCGACCGGGCGGCGGCGGATTTTCACGAGCTTGGCGAGCGCGCCGCCAAGCGCGGTCTGCGCGTCGGCTATGAGGCATTGGCCTGGGGGCGTCACGTCAACGATCATCGCGATGCGTGGGAAATCGTGCGCAGGACCGACCATCCGAACGTCGGGCTGGTTCTCGATTCCTTCCACACGCTGGCCCGCAGGATTGAACTTGGCTCGATCCGTTCGATACCCGCGGACAAGATCTTCATTGTCCAACTCGCCGACGCGCCGCTGATCGAAATGGACTTGCTCTATTGGAGCCGGCACTTCCGCAACATGCCAGGCGAAGGTGATCTGCCGGTGCGACAGTTCATGCAGGCGGTCGCCGCAACCGGTTATGACGGCTATCTGTCGCTCGAGATTTTCAACGACAAGTTCCGTGGCGGGTCGGCAAAGGCGATCTCCGTCGACGGACGGCGTTCGCTCGTATGGTTGATGGATCAGGTGCGGCGTGAAGAACCGGCACTTGACATGGCTATCCCGCCCATGCCCGACCGCATCGGAGTTGGAGGGGTCGAGTTCATCGAGTTCGCGGCCGATCGCCAGGACGCCGGACAGCTTGGATCGCTGTTGCGCATGCTCGGCTTTGTCGAGGCCGGTCGGCACGTCTCGAAGGACGTCACGCTCTACCGCCAGGGCGAGATCAATATTGTCATCAATACCGAGCGGCAGGGCTTTGCCCATTCTTCCTTTGTTGTCCATGGCACGTCGGCATACGCAATGGGCCTGAAGGTCGAGGACGCCGCCGCCACGGTGGCGCGCGCCGAGGCACTGGGCGCGGAGATCTTTCACCAGCGGGTTGGGCCCGGCGAGTTGTCGATCCCGGCGATCCGCGGCGTCGGCGGCGGACTGATCTACTTCCTCGATGCCAAGACCGACCTGGCGAAGGTCTGGGACATAGAGTTCACGCCGGTCACGTCGGCAAGTTCCGGCAATGGCGTCGGCCTCACCCGTATCGATCATGTCGGGCAGACCATGGCACAGGAGGAGATGCCGAGCTGGCTGCTGTTCTATGTCTCGATCTTCAGGACGACCAAGACCCCGATGGTCGACATCGTCGATCCGGCCGGCCTCGTGCGCAGCCAGGTCATCGAAGGTCTGGACAAGCGCTTCCGCCTCACGCTGAACGGTGCCGAGAGTCACCGCACCCTGGCCGGCCATTTCATCGCTGAAACCTTTGGTTCCGGCGTCCAGCATCTGGCACTCGCGACGGATGACATCTTTGCGACGGCGGCGAAGCTGCAGGCCAACGGCTTCGAACCGCTTCAGATATCGATGAACTACTACGACGACGTAGAAGCGCGCTTCGGTCTGGATCCGGAGGTCGCCGATCGGTTACGCTCGGCCAACATCCTTTATGACCGCGACGACAACGGCGAATTTTTTCAGCTCTATGCGCCGACATTCGGAGAGGGATTCATTATCGAGTTCGTTGAACGGCGCGGCGCGTATGCAGGCTATGGTGCGCCGAACGCACCATTCCGCATCGCCGCGCAAAAACGGCTGATGCGGCCCAAAGGAATGCCAAAGCTATGACAAGTATGAACTTTGCTCGCATCAATGGCGCGACGATCCACTACCGGCATCGTCCCAAAACTGGCAGGCCGACGGTCGTCTTCGCGAACTCGCTCGGCACGGATATGCGCATCTGGAACGAGGTCGAGCGAAGGCTGGCCGACGACTGTACATCCGTTGCGTTCGACAAGCGCGGACACGGCCTGAGCGAACTGGGTGGCGCGCCGCAAACAATCGAGACCCATGCGACGGACCTTGCAGGGCTGCTCGACCATCTCAGCGTAAAGCGCGCGGTGATCTGCGGGCTTTCGATCGGCGGCGTCATTGCGCAATGCCTTTACAAGACGCGGCCGGATTTGATCGAGGGGCTGATCCTTTGCGATACGGCAGCGAAAATCGGCACAGTCGAGATGTGGAACGGGCGCATCAACGCGACCCTGTCGGAGGGCATTGCCAGCTTTGCCGACGACGTGATGCGAAAATGGTTCACGCCGGATTTCCATAACAATCGCGGCGAGGAGCTGGCGGGTTATAAAACGATGCTGACGCGCCAGGATCCGGCCGGCTACGCCGCTGCCTGCGCTTCTATGCGCGACGCCGATTTCACCGCGACGACCGCCGCGATCAACGTGCCGACACTCTGCATTGTCGGCGATCAGGACGGATCGACGCCGCCTGAGCTGGTGGAATCGCTGGCCCGCTCAATCCCCGCCGCACGGTTCGAGATCATCGTCGGTGCGGGCCACATCCCATGCGTCGAGCAGCCGGAAAGGCTGGCCGGGCTGGTCCGTGGCTTCCTGAACGACATGCCAAGAGAGCGCAAATGAGCAAGCCACGACACGGCGACCGATACGTCGAAGGGATGGCGACGCGCCGTTCGGTGCTGGGTGACGCCCATGTCGACCGCGCAGAGGCGGCCAAGACCGCATTCGACACGCCTTTCCAGGAACTGATCACCGAGGCTGCATGGAGCCACGTCTGGTCGCGGCCTCAAATCACCAGGCGCGAGCGGTCCATGATCACCATCGCGCTGCTCGCCGCGCTGAAGCAGGACGAAGAGGTTGCGATGCATATCCGCGCCAGCGTCAATACCGGGGCGACGCGCGACGACATACGCGAGGCGCTGCTGCATGTGGCAATCTATGCCGGGGTACCGGCGGCAAATCATGCGATGAAGATCGCCAGGAAGACGTTCGACGAAATCGACGCTCAAGCCGGCTAATCATGACCAACTCGCGCTCTCCCGCCAACCGCACGCCGGAAATCGGCAGCTTCTTTCCGCGCGACCGCAACTGGCATCCGCCGGCCTTCACGCCGGCCTACAAGACGTCCGTTCTGCGCTCGCCGCAACGGCCGCTTCTTTCCCTCGACAACACGCTGTCGGAGCTTACCGGGCCGGTCTTCGGCCAAAGTATTCTCGGTGAACTGGACAATGACCTCATACACAATTTTGCCGGGCCGGGCGAAAGCGCGATCGGGTCGCGCATCCTCGTCTATGGCCGCCTGCTCGACGAGCGCGGCATCGGCGTCGCCGGTGCGTTGCTGGAGGTATGGCAGGCCAACGCCGGCGGACGCTATCGACACAAGAAGGAGACTTATCGCGCGCCGCTCGATCCGAACTTCGGCGGCTGCGGCCGCGCCATCACCGGCGAGGATGGCTCCTATTGTTTCCGCACGATCCAGCCGGGGCCATATCCCTGGCCCAACGGACCCAACGACTGGCGTCCAGCGCACATCCATTTCTCGATCTTCGGACACGGCTTCGCGCAGCGCCTGATCACCCAGATGTATTTCGAGGGCGACCCGATGATCTGGAGGTGCCCGATCGTGCGGACCATCAACGACCGCCGCGCTATTGAAGGCCTCACCGCCGCACTCGACATGGAGGCAACGATACCGATGGATGCGCGGGCATACAAATTCGACATTGTACTGCGCGGCCGCCGCTCGACGCTGTTCGAAAACCGCATCGAGGGCAACTGATGGTCCAGGCTCTCGGCCGGCTGAAGGAAAGTGCCTCGCAGACCGCGGGACCCTATGTCCATATTGGGCTGACGCCCAACTTTGCCGGTATCTCGGGCGTCTATGAATGCGACCTTGGCACCGCGATGGTCAACGACAAGACCAGGGGCGAACGCATCAGGGTCAACATCCGGGTGATCGACGGCGCCGGCTCGCCGCTGAACGACGCACTTGTGGAGATCTGGCAGGCGGACGCCGCCGGCATCTACAATTCGCCCTCGGATCTGCGCGGCTCCGCCGACCCGAACTTTACCGGCTGGGGCCGGCTGCCCACCGACATGACGACGGGCGAATGCCTGTTCGAAACCATCAAACCCGGTCGCGTGCCGTTTTTTGACGGCCGCAAGATGGCGCCGCATTTGACGGTCTGGATTGTCGCGCGTGGAATCAACATCGGCCTTCACACCCGCATGTATTTCGGCGATGAGGAAACCGCCAACGCCGAGGATCCCGTCCTGATGCGCATTGAGCAGAAAGAGCGCGTGTCAACGCTGGTCGCGCCGCGCGATGGCGACATCTACAAGTTCGACATTCATCTCCAGGGCATCAACGAGACGGTCTTCTTCGACATATGATCGCAGCATTCGACAATCCCCTTCTGTCCGGGCCCCTCCTGTCCGGGCTTCTCGGCGATGAGAAGATGGCGACGCTGCTCGGCGTCGAGGCCGAACTTGCGACGATGCTGCAATTCGAGAAGGCGCTCGCCGACGCAGAAGCTGCGCTCGGCATCGTCCCGGCGGCTGCAGCAAGCGCCATCGGGCGCGTCCTCGACAACTTCCGGCCGGAAATCCAGGCCCTGAGGGACGCAACGGCGCGCGACGGCGTCATGGTGCCGGAACTCGTGCGGCAGATCAGGCATGCTGTCGGAGAGCCGCATTCGCAGCATGTGCATTTCGGTGCGACCAGCCAGGACGTGATCGACACGGCCATGATCCTGAGAATTCGCGCCTGTATCGACCTGTTGGAAGAACGGCTTTCGGCTCTGGTGGTCGCCTTCGACGATCTCGGCCATCGGTTTGGCGATCGCCCGCTGATGGCCCGAACCCGCATGCAGGCAGCGATTCCGATTTCCGTAGCCGACCGCGTCGCAAGCTGGCGCGAACCGCTCGTGCGCCACCATGAGCGGCTTCAATCGGTGCGGGGATCGATTCTCGTCGTCCAGTTCGGCGGCGCCGCCGGGACACTCGAGAAGTTCGCACAGAAGGGCGCCGCCATCCGTGCCGCGCTGGCCCGGCAGCTAAGCCTCGGCGACGCGCCGCAATGGCACAGCCAGCGGGACCGCATCGCTGAACTGGCCAACTGGCTGTCGCTTGTGACGGGCGGCCTCGGCAAGTTCGGGCAGGACATTGCACTAATGGCGCAGGCAGGCGACGAGCTGCAACGGGCGGGCGGCGGTTCGTCGTCGGCCATGGCGCACAAGCGCAATCCCATCGACGCCGAGATGCTGGTGACGCTTGGCCGCTACAACGCAGTCCAAGTGTCGGGAATGCATCATGCGCTGATCCATGAGCAAGAGCGCTCTGGTGCAGCCTGGACGCTGGAATGGTTGATCCTGCCGCAGATGCTCATGGCGGCTGGAGCATCGACCTGTGTCGCGGACAGGCTGGTCCGAACCATAGCGGCAATCGGAGGCAAGGGTTGACTGATCCCACCAATGCATGTCGCGCAAAAGTGTGCAGCGGTTTTGCGACAACGACATGCATAAAAACAACAACCTGAAGCGCGTCGCATGAGGCCGGGGCAAACGCGACGCGCTTTAGGCGGCTCACGCCGTGGATCTTGCGATTTAGCCGTCTCCGCTACCACTTGGTCAGCAAGATCAAGTGGTCACTGATGCGTCGAGTGGGTTGGAAATGGCCGTGCCCTGGTTTGCCGACAATTGTGCGGCCATACCCATGGCGACAGCTTTCCAGCCATCATCCAGCGTCACCTCAACCGGCCCCTCGCCCCGCAGGGCGGCGCAGAACCGCTGATGCTGATAAAAGGTCGAGCCGTTGTGATCGCCGGCCGTCAACAATTGTGGGTCGATCGGGATCTCAACGGTGTACGGTCCCTGCGGAAAGCGCGGGCTGACGATCAACTGCGGCGTCGGCGCCGCACCGAGATGAGCTGGCCAGAAGCGGCCGGGACCCGGCACCACGCATTCGACTTTACCTCGCGCACCGACGGCGCTGATCTCCTCCTGGTAGCGGCTGCCCTCTGCATACATGCACAGTTCCAGCATGGCGCGCGCGCCGCTGGCAAAATCGACCAGCACGTAGCCGCAATCCCAGATATCGGGTGTTTCGCCATCATAATGCTCGTCGAGATGGTTCACTTCCTGTCCGGCAGACGCCATGATTCTTACCGGTTCCGATTTCAGGATCAGCCGCATGAGATCGAAGAAATGGCAGCATTTTTCGACGAACGTGCCTCCCGATCGACGGTTGAAGCGGTTCCAGTGGGCCACCTTGTCCAGGAACGGGTAGCGATGTTCGCGGATTGTCAGCATCCGGATGCCGCCGGTGGCGTCCTGCGCCTGCTCGATGAATCGAGCGACCGGCGGCATATAGCGGTATTCCATCGCGACCCAGACTGGTGCGGTGAAAGTCGCGGCGAACGCCTTCACCGCGGCTGCGTCGACCGGATCGGTGAAAAGCGGCTTCTCGACCAGGATGGGCAGCGCACGGACAGCAGCGACTTCCCTAAGCTGCGCGAAATGCACATAGTTCGGACTGGCGATGAGCACGCAGTCGACGCGCGGATCGTCCGCCACCTCCGCGACCGAGCCGGCGATCGATGCATGCGGGGCAAGGTCTGCCGCGCGGGCGCGCATCGTCGCGTCGGGCTCGAAGATCGAAGCGACGCCGACATCGGGCAGCAGCGCGATATTGCGAAGATGCTCCTGCCCCATCATGCCGCAGCCGATGATGCCGTAGGAAATGTGCTTCGCCATAACCGTTCCTTATCGCAGCCGCGCGACATAGCGTGCGACGCCATGATCAAACCAGGTCCTGGAAAACTCCGCACTGGCGCCGTCTTGCATCCAGCCGGTACGCTCGATGAAGCCGGCGGCGGCGCCCGGCGCGAGGCCGAATTCAGGCAGCGCCCATCCCGGCACCTGGCCGACCCCGACGCGGTCCTCTGCACGCAAGATCCAGAAGCCGAGCGCCTTGCGGTAGTAGAGATAGAGCGAATCCGACAGTTCTTCGATAGCAACCGTCTCCACACGGGCACCGTCGAGCCAGATCTCCTCCAGCGCCGCCGGCTTGCCGCTGAGGCTCCGCAGCCGTCTTATTCTATGGGCCTCGCTGCTCGACCCGAACACCGGCAGGTCCATCGGTTTCGCTAGCCGATCGACTGACAGAACGCGCGCGGTCGGCAGCCCGCCTCCCTCCAGGAGTTCCAGCCGGAACATCGAATAGACACTGGCCACGTCGGGTTGCGACCGTACGTAGTTGCCGGAACCCTGGATGCGACTGAGCAAGCCCTTGCGCTCGAGATCGCCAAGCGCCTTGCGCAAAGTACCGACCGCTATTCCGAGCCCCGCAGCCATGTCGCGCTCCGGCGGAAGCTTCTCGCCCTCAATCATCCGCCCGGCCGCGATCTCGCGAATCAGCATTTCGCTGACCTTTTGATGCATCGGAAGCGCATAGGCGTTTCTGGACGTGGTCACACTGTCTCCAAAGCAAAATTGATACACTATTGATCTACACAAACACGAATGATATGCAACAGGGAAATCCAGTCTCTGACAACGAGGAGTGCCGACATTGACGGTCGTTCCGGTGACGTCCGCAGATCTCGATGCTGCTGAAGTGTCGTGGTTTTCTGCTTTGTGTTCCGATGATTTCCGCTATCTCGGCGTACCGGATGGTACGCTGCGGTCGAGTTGGGAGCATTGCTCCGATATCGTCAAGACAGCCGAAGGACTGGGCTTTCGCAATATCCTGTGTCCCTCGTCCTACCAGGTTGGCCAGGATACTCTGTCCTTCGTGGCGGGCTGTGCTCCGATAACCCATTCGATCAACCTTCTCGCGGCGGTGCGTTGCGGCGAAATGCAGCCGATCATGCTGGCGCGCACGCTCGCAACGCTCGACCACATGCTGAAGGGCAGATTGACGGTCAACATCATCTCTTCCGACTTTCCCGGCGAACTCGCCGACAGCCGCTTCCGCTATCAGCGTTCGCGCGAGGTCATCGAGATCCTGCGTCAGGCCTGGACGCGCGACGAAATCGACCATCAGGGCGAGGTCTACCAATTCGGGAAAGTAACCGCCGACCCCGCAAAGCCCTACCAACAGAATGGCGGGCCGCTGCTCTATTTCGGCGGCTATTCGCCCGACGCGCTCGAACTCTGCGGCGCACAATGCGACGTGTATCTGATGTGGCCGGAGGCGAAGGACGTGTTGGCGCACCGCATGCGTGATGTTCACGAGCGTGCAGCCGCCCATGGCCGCACTTTGGATTATGGCCTGCGCGTCCACGTGATTGTGCGCGACACCGAAGCCGAAGCCCGCGACTATGCCGAGGAGCTGGTTTCGAAACTCGACGACGAGCAGGGCAGCGTTATCCGCGGCCGCGCACTGGACGCGACATCCCTGGGCGTCGCCCACCAGGCAAAGAACCGCGCCGGCGCCGACGCACAAGGCTATCTCGAGCGGCATCTGTGGACCGGCGTTGGCCGCGCACGCTCCGGTTGTGGCGCCGCGATCGTCGGCTCGACCGATCAAGTCATGTGCGAGATCGAGGAATACCGGAAAATGGGCATCCGCGCCTTCATCTTCTCCGGCTATCCGCATCTCGACGAGGCCCTGTCCTTCGGCAAGCGCGTGCTGCCGAACATCAACACCTGCTCGCTGCCGCATGTCTATGGCCGGGTGCCGGACATCACCCCGGCGACTCCGCTCGGAACCGGGGAGCGGCGATGATGATGCTGCGAATGCGCGTCAACGAGATTGAAGCTTCCACCGCAGCCCTTGGCCAGGAGGGCGCCTGATGTACCACTTCCTCAACCCCGAGCAGCAACCGATGAAAAGCTTCGTGCCCGGCCCCGACCGCAAGCGCGAGTTCCGCGACGCGCTCGGCCGGTTTGCGACCGGTATCACCGTCGTCACCACGATGACGCCTGATGGTCCCGTCGGCATCACCGCGAACAGCTTTGCATCGGTGTCCCTCGACCCGCCGATCGTGCTCTGGTCGATCGGCCGGCATTCGAGGCGCTTTGCCGCCTTCGCAGGTTGCGAGCATTTCGCGGTTCATGTTTTGGGCGCGGAGCAGATCGAGCTGAGCCAGCGCTTCGCTCGCGTCGGTCAAGCCTTCGACGGCCTCCCGCACGACCTGAACGATGCCGGCGTGCCGCTGCTGGGTGACTGCCTGTCGCGGTTCGAATGCGTCCGGATCTCCGGGCATGAGGGCGGCGACCATTTGATCGTCGTAGCCCGCGTAACCGCCGCGACCTTGCGAGACGGCGAACCTCTGCTTTTCTTCGGCGGAGGTTACGGACGCTTCGACGACGGTTCGAACGTGACCCCATCGATGTAGTGATGGCCTGGCCCGGACAGCCGTGTGAACCATACGTCTCAGGCGCGAACCGGGCCGGTCGACTGGCGTTGCACGATATGGCAGGCGAATTCGATACGGCGCGGCGGCAGGTCCCCGCCGAGATCGGCGAGCAGCAGGTCGAGCGACGCCGCCCCGATCTCGCGCATCGGGATATGCATCGTCGTGAGCGGCGGGTTTTGGAAAGCTGCCTGCGGAAGGTCATCCATGCCCATGACCGACACGTCGGCAGGCACCTCGTAACCCGACTTCCGGATCGCCATCATCGCGCCGATAGCGAGGCTGTCGCCCGCGGCGAGCACAGCTGTGAAGTCGAGGCCGCGCGTCTCGATGCGCCGCGCGATCGCTTCCGCCGCAAGGTCCGGCAGCCAATCCGCCACCTCCACGGCCAGGTCGCCGGCCGCCAGGCCGCGCTCTCGCAGTGCATCTTGCCAGCCCTCGAAGCGACGCTCGATCGTGCGCCGCCCGCGTCGCATCAGGAACAGGATGCGCCGGTGGCCGAGGTCGAGCAGGTGCTGCGTCGCGAGATGCGCCGCCGAGCGGTTGCATGGCGTCAGGCTCGAATGGTGCATCGCCGGGTCGTCGCCGTTTATGAGCACGATCGGCTTGCCGAAACCGCCGGTCAGCGTCAGCACCGCCTCGTCGTCAAGCGTCAGAAACAGGCAACCGACGACGCTCTTGTCCTGGCTGGCCTCATTGAGCAGCGCGATCTGCTCACCGGCGTCGGCGATCGAGCGCGACACCAGCTCGACACCGAGAGTTTTTGCGCGCTCGTTCAGTCCGTCGAGCACATAGAAGGTGAACTGGTTGCGGCCATAGTCGATCCTCGCAGCGTTGCTTGCGGCGAGGATCACCTTGCGGCCGGCGATCGACGTGGGGATCGTGTAGTTCAACTTCCTGGCGGTTTCGATGATCGTCCACCGAAGGTCGCCGCGCACGCCCTTGCCGCCGGCAAGCGCCCGCGACGCCGTGCTGACGGATACGCCACAGCGCGCGGCGACGTCTTCGAGCCGCACGCGCCGGCTGGGCGTGCCGCGCTTTCCGCTTTCGACCTTGACGACCATAGGCTGTTTCCTCACCAGGCCTTCATGCTGCAAAAAAATTTCAGATTGCGCAATAAAAATTCCTGTGGCACCCATTTGCCCGACATCGCGCAAACTTGGGAGGAGTGGTGGCGTCGTCCATGAGAGATATGCGCTCAAAGCTCGACCTGCTCGTGCGCGGCATGACCGGCCTGCGCCATGACGGCCGTTTCGACGAGCCCAACCTCGACGGCACGGCCGGCGACTACATCAGCTTCGATTCCTGGGAATGGCCGCAGGGTGTAGGCCTCTACGGCCTCGTTTGCCTCTGGCGGCACAATCGCGACCCGAAACTCCTGAAGACAATCGAAGACTGGTACGGGCGCCATTTAAGGGCGGGCCTGCCGCCGATGAACATCAACACCACCGCTCCGATGATGGCGCTGGCATTGCTCTGGGGGGAGACACGCGACCCGCGCTGGGAAACGCCTCTCTGCCAATGGGCCGAAAGGCTGCTTCGCGACATGCCTCGCACGCCCGAGGGCGGGTTCCAGCACAATGTCTCAGACAAGATCAACGACGACGAATTGTGGGACGACACGTTGTTCATGGCCGGCCTGTTCCTCGCTTTCCACGGCCGCGCGGCCGGCCGGCAAGCTTGCATCGACGAGGCTGTTCGCCAGTTCCTCGTCCATGCGCGCTATCTCGCCGACCCGAAAACCGGCTTGTGGTTCCATGGCTGGACATTTGCCGGCCGACATAATTTTGCCGGCGCTCTCTGGGCCCGCGGCAACGCCTGGATCACGGTCGGCATCCTCGACCTGATCGAAAATGGCGGTGTCGGCAAGCCAGTCGAAGCCTATCTGCTCGGCGTGCTGGAAGCGCAGATCGAAGCGCTGCTGCGCCTGCAGGCGCCATCGGGAGCATGGCACACTTTGCTCGATGACCCGACCTCCTATGAGGAGATGTCGGCCACCGCCGGCATCGGCTATGGTCTCATGAAAGCTGAGCGCCTGGGCTTCGGGCCCGAGGCGTGCGGTCCAGCGGGCCGGCGCGCACTCGACGCGGTGCTGGCCAGCATCGATGAGAACGGCGTGCTCGGAAACGTTTCCTATGGCACCCGCATGGGCCATGATCTCCAGTTCTACCGCGACATCCCGATCCAGCCTACCGGCTACGGCCAGGCCCTTGCGATCCTCTGCCTCACCGAGGGGATGATCCATGCCGAAGCTGACGAGGCAGCGGCATGACGATGCGCGTTCTCTTCGGCGCCGGTCCGGGCGACATCGATGGCTACGGGACGGAGCGGCTACGCGCCGAGTTCCTGGTGGAGCGGCTGTTCGAGCCCGGCCGCATCGCCTTCGCCTACACCCATGTCGACCGCATGATCGTCGGCGGCGCGTGCCCAACCGGAGAGAAGCTGAGTTTCGGCGATGGCGCGGACGTCGGCACGCCGCATCTGTTCACCGCGCGCGAGATGGGCATCGCCAATCTCGGCGGCGCAGGAACGGTGAGCGTCGACCAGCAGCGCTTCGCGCTCGCCAACCGCGATGTGCTCTATGTCGGGCGCGGCGCTAAACAAGTGACGCTCGAAAGCGACAGCGCCGCGCAGCCCGCCTGGTTCTATATGAACTCGGTTCCGGCCGGCGCAGACATCAAGCATCGGCTGATCACGAAATCCGAGGCGAAGCCGCTCGAACTCGGCGAGGAGCGACGCGCCAACAAGCGCACATTGCGCATGTACATTCATCCGGAAGTCGCGCCTTCCTGTCTGCTGCTGATGGGCATCACGGATCTCGCTGCGGGCAGCGTCTGGAACACCATGCCCCCTCACCTGCATGAGCGGCGCATGGAAGCCTATCTCTATTTCGATCTCGCGGCGGAAGATCGGGTAATCCATCTGATGGGACGGCCGGACAATACCCGCCATCTGATCGTGGCCAATGGCGACTGTGTCATCTCGCCGGCCTGGTCGATCCATATGGGCAGCGGAACCGGCCCCTACGCCTTCGTCTGGGGCATGACGGGCGAGAACCAGGCCTATAACGACGTGTCGCCCGTGCCCGTTGAGACGCTGCGATGAACAGCGTGGAACCGATCAAGCACGATCTTGCGCTGCGCCGGCCGCTCGCGCTCGGCGGCCCCGTCGTTTATTGGCTCGTCGGCCCGACGTCCGAGCAGCGCTACGATGTTGCAGATCAGCCGATGCAAGGGGAGATGGATCCCTTCTTCTTCCTGACCAAGCACAAGAATTTCATCCCGCACGAATATCCCTGCCGAACCGAGTTTGCCGCCGAACGCCGCGGGAAACGGCCCAAGCCGCAGGGCGTGTTCGAGCCGGACCGTGTTTGGCTTCCGTTCGGCTCGCCGCGCGTCGACCTGTCGGGCTTCTGGTTCCGCCCGACCGTGGTCGCCACCTGGGCAAGTACCGTGCTCGACGCAGACTCGGACGGCCGGGCGCGGCTGCGGCTGCGCACCTGCGGCGGCGCCGTTTTGTTCGTCAACGGAATAGAGGCCGGCTGGATGGCGCCCTACGGGCGCAACCTCGAGGCTTCCCAGGATTTCGAGGTCGATCTCGTCGCCGGCGCCAACGAGATCAGCATCTGGTTCGACGATCTCGCCGAGCGTGACGCACGCTACTTCTTCCAACTCGACTATCTCCGGGGCCCAGCTGCCGAACAGGTCTTGCCCACGACCGTCAAAGACGACGTCGCGGCGGCCATGGAAGCCGCTCTCGACGCGATGCATTTCGAGCGTCCATTTTATTCCGGCGGCGAAGTGGCGCTGGTGACGGATGTCGCGCTGCCGGTTGCCGTGGATGTAGCTGTTGTGATCGAGGGCGACTTCATGTCGATCGAGGCGCCCGTGATCTTCCGCCGCCGCATCGAAGCGGGGGCAAGACGCATCACGATTGCCGCCACGGAAGACCTTCCCGCCGACTTCCGGCATTTTGCCGTATCGCTCTCATCTTCAGGCTTTGTTGCCCGGCGGGTCTTCGGCGTCGAGATCTGTCATGCGGCGCGTCAGGGCCGCGCCCCCGCCATCCTTGCCGACAGGATCGGCGAAGCCCTGGAACAGGTCTCCAGTTTCGCCGAGGCCGATACCGTGCGGGCGCTGGCGCGGCTGGCGACGGGCCGCGGCGGCCCTGAAACCGACGCCATCATTGCTGCCGCACTGCCGGCGATCGAGGATTGCCACGATTGCGCCGATTTCATCCTGGTTCCACTGCTCTGGTGCCGTCGTGCCTATGGCGACAGGATCGCGGTCGATCTGCGTCACCGCATTGACGAGGCGATCCTCAATTATCGCTATTGGATGGATGAGCCGGGCAACGACGTGCAGTGGTACTTTTCCGAAAACCACGCGCTTCTGTTTCACACCGCGGCTTATCTCGGCGGCCATCTCCTGCCCGATGCCCGCTTTGTCCGCTCGGGGCGCACCGGCGCGGAGCAGTCGACCGTGGGCCTTGCGCGCGTGCGCGCTTGGCTCGATCATTTCGAGGCATGGGAAATGGCGGAATTCAACTCCGCGCCTTATTTCCCGATCGATCTCAAGGGATTGACGATTCTTTACGCGCTTGGGCCAGATGCCGATGTGCGCCGGCGTGCCGGGGCTGCGATCAACCGCCTGCTCGAGATCGTCGCCCGCTCGGCTCAGCAGGGCATGCTTACCGGCGCGCAGGGCCGCTCCTACGAACACACGCTGCGCGCCGCCCGTTCGCTGGAACTTTCCGGCATTGCACGCATGCTGTGGGGCAAAGGTTTCTACGGCATGCGCTTCCACGCCCTGCCGCAGCTTGCGCTCTGCCTGCGCGACCATGGGCTCCACGTCCCGCAAGAACTGACCGGCATCGCCTGCATGGCCGGCGACGACGCGCAGGAATGGTGCTTCGCGCAGGGCCAGAACCGGATCGCCAAGCTCTACCACTACAAGACCCGCGATTTCGCCATGGGAAGCGCAGCAGCCTATCGCTGGAACGAATGGGGTTATCAGGAAACGGTGCTGCACCTGCGCCTCGGCGGCAATCCCGACGCGCAGATATGGATCAACCATCCGGGCGAGACGATTCATTCGGGTTATGGCCGGCCGTCCTACTGGGGCGGCTCCGGATCTCTGCCGCGCGTGCATCAATACCGCGACCTGGCAGTTGTGCTGTTCAGCTGCGCTGCCGAGCAGCCCGACTTTACCCATGCCTGGTACCCACAGAGCGCGTTCGATGAAGCGAGAGTCAAGGAACACATCGCTTCGGCGCGCGGCGGCGATGGGTTCGCGATGCTGAAGGCCGACAGCGCCTTCGAGTTGGTCGGTCGCGGGCCGACCGCTGGAAACGAGTTGCGCGTGCCGGGCCATCATGCCGCATGGATCATCCGCTTGGGCCGGCGCCGGCAATACGGGTCGCTGGAGGAATTCGAGGCGCAGTTTTCTCCGCTCGCGCTCGGCCACGGAAAAAACGACCTTCTGCATGTCAATGACCCGGAATACGGCGACGTGCTGTTCCATCCGGATGGCCGCATAGAGGCTGAGGACCGTGTCGTCGATCCGGCCGACTGGCAGGTCACGGGCGAAGCCACGTACTTCACGGCCGACGCCATCGCAACCAGGTGAGGATTGGATCAAAAGGAGCCCGACAAGCAGCAGCTCGGACAGCGACAATCAAGCGGTGAAGACCGCAAAAGCGGAGGAGTGAACCATGAGAATGAATTCGATAATCCTGGGCCTTTCGGCGGGCCTTCTGTCGTCGACCGCGTTCGCAGGCGACGTTCGCGTGATGTGGTACTCGGACGGTGTCGAGGGTGAGGTCATACAAGACCTGCTCAACCGCTTCATGAAAGACAATCCGGACATCAACGTCATTCTCGACAATGTCGCCTACAAGGTTGTTCAGGAGCAGCTTCCGGTCGAACTCGAGGCAGGACGGGGTCCCGATATCGCCCGCGTCACCAACATCAAGGAACTCGCCGATCATTGGCTCGACCTGACGCCTGTGGTTGCCGATCCAGCATACTGGCAGACGAATTTCGGCGACCAGTTCGACTGGATGCGCCCTGACGGTTCCAAGATCATTCCGGGCTTCATGACCCAGATCACGCTGACCGGCGGCTTCGTCAACAAGACGCTTTTCGAACAGGCCGGCGTGCCGATCCCGGCCGACACCGCAACCTGGGACGAATGGGTCGACGCCGCCGGCAAGGTGCAGCAGAGCCAGCAGCTCAACGCAGCCTTTGCCATCGACCGCAGCGGCCATCGTATCTCGGCGGCGAACGTCTCTTATGGCGCCAACTACATCGGCGGTGATCGACTGCCGGCGCCGATCGACGCCGGCACGAAAGCCTTCGCCGAAAAGCTGGTCAATTGGGTTGCCGACGGCCGCATGAACAAGGAAATCTGGGTGTCGGCGTCGGGCACCACCTATCGCGCCGGGGCCGACGACTTCATCAATGGGCAGATTGCCTACTATTATTCGGGCAGTTGGCAGGTTGCCAACCTGGCCAGCAAGATCGGCAAGAACTTCGACTGGGTGGCGACGGGCTCGCCGTGCGGCACCGCCGCCTGCACCGGCATGCCGGGCGGCGCCGCGCTGGTCGCCGTCAAATACACCAAGAACCCCGCTGAAGTCGGCAAGGTGATGGACTTCCTGGGCCGCGAGGACATCATGCGCGAATTCACCGAGCGCACCCTGTTCCTGCCCGCACACAAAGGCGTTCTCGCCGGCAAGATCGATTACAAGACCGATGACGAGAACGTCAAGGCGTCACTCGAAGCCTTCCTGAAGGCATCGGGCAAGATCGCGCCGAATGCCGCCGCCCTGCCGGCATGGAAATGGGGAACTCCGGTTTATGGCGCGCTGGTGACCCGCATCAGTCAGGTCATGGCCGGCGAGCTGAAGCTCGACGAGGCTTTCGTCCGCATCGACGAGGACATCAAGGCACAGGTGGCCGAGGCATCGAAGTAGCGTCGCGGCAGTGTCATGGGAGACGTCCGAAACGGCATAGCAACCCGCGCCGGCGCCATGATCCTGGCGCCGGTCGGCTGGCTTGCGAAAGTTTTCGATGCGCCACTGCGCATGTTGCAGCGGCGCACGGGCAGCAATGGCATGGCCGTGTTCTTCCTGGCGCCGAACATGCTGGTGTTCGGCATTTTCGTGCTGTTTCCGCTGGTCATCAACATCCTCTATTCGATGACCGGTGGCGGGGCGCTGTTCCTCGGCGAGCGCACCTTCGTCGGCGCCGATCAGTATGGGCGGCTGTTCAGTTGCGGCAGCTATCTCGACCCGAAGAGCTGCACCGAGGACCTGTTCTGGATCGCGGTTTGGAACACCCTGGCCTTCGTCGTGCTGCAAGTGGCGATGATGGTCGCCGTGGCGCTTGTCACCGCACTCGTGCTCAACCGTGAGTTGCGTGCGCGCAGTTTCTGGCGCGCCGTGTTCTTCTTCCCTGTGCTTTTGTCGCCGGTCGTGGTCGGTCTCATCTGGCGCTGGATCCTGCAGCGGCAGGGACTGCTCAACCTGATGGTGTTCGAGGCCGGCGGAACCCCGGTCAACTGGCTGGTGGAGCGCAACTGGGCCTTCACCGCCGCGATTATGGTGTCGGTCTGGGCCCATGTCGGCTTCTATGCGCTGATCCTTCTCGCCGGCCTTCAGGCCATTCCGAAAGACCTCTATGAGGCCGCCGAGATGGACGGCACGCGGCCCATGCGCGTCTTCTGGCGCATAACGCTGCCCTTGCTGGCGCCCAACCTGCTGGTCGTGCTGGTGCTGACACTCATCCGCGCCGTGCAGATATTCGATGAGATCTATGTGCTGACCGGAGGCGGTCCCGGGACCAGCACGCTGTTCCTCACGCAGTACATCTACGAGGTCGGCTTCGCCTCGATGCTGCGCAATCCGGGGCTCGCCTCCGCGGCCTCGATCCTCATGGGAGCGGTGCTGGTCGTGCTGACCTTGATCCAGCTGGGCATCGCAAGGCGCAACGAGCAGCGGGGCAAAATGCGATGAGCAGGGTTGCGGAATTTCTGTTCCGCCGGCGCGGCGGCGCCGGCTGGCACTGGACCGACGTTTTCACCTGGTTCTGGCTGATCGGCGGGCTGATTGTCATGTTCGGCCCGGCGCTGTGGCTGGTCAACTCGTCGTTCAAGACGCCTGCGGCGCTGGCCGAGTTCCCGCCGACTGTTTTGCCCTATGTCACCGCCGAAGCTGTCGTGGAAGGGTATGAGGAGCCGCTGCAGCTCTTCGAAGTGCGCAATGACGACGGCAGCGTGCGCGTGCTCGCCGAAGTGCGCCGCCTCGGCACCGTCGCGCAGATGGTCGATCCCGCCAACCCGGGCGAGATCATACGCGTCAACATCAAGAACCGTACGCCCAAGCGCAGCATTGCCTTCGCGCTCGACAATTATGTCCAGCCTTTCCTCGCCTTTGACTTCTTCCTTTATCTGCGCAACTCGGTCTTCGTCACCGTGGTCGCCACCCTGATTACGCTCCTGACCAATTCGATGGCTGCATTCGCACTGTCGAAGTACAATTTTCGGGGACGCTCCGCTGTGATGATGCTTATCGTCGCGACGCTGATGGTGCCGCTCTCCGTCATCCTGGTGCCGCTCTATTCGGTGATCTCGGCAATGGGACTGTTCAATTCGCTATGGGGCGTGATCCTGCCCACAGTGGCGACGCCCACCGGCGTCTTCATGCTGCGCCAGTACATGCTGACGATCCCCGACGAGCTGATCGATGCAGCGCGCATGGACAAGGCGTCGGAATGGCAGATCTACTGGCGCATCATCCTGCCGCTGACCGCCCCGGCGCTGGCGGTGCTGGCGATCTTTTCCGTCGTCTGGCGCTGGAACGACTTCCTCTGGCCACTGATCGTCCTGTCGCGCAAGGAGGTCTATACGCTGCAGGTCGGTCTCAACACCTATGCCGGCCAACTCAATGTGCAATGGCATTACATCCTGGCCATGACCGTCGTCACCATGATCCCGGTCGTGCTGGTGTTCATTTTCCTTCAGCGCTTCATCACCACCGGCATTGCCGGCTCCGGTCTGAAATAGAGGCTATCATGAGCCAGATCACACTTACCGGCGTATCGAGGGCTTTCGGCAAGGTCGGCGTCCTGCACGACATAAATCTCGACATCCTTGACGGCGAGCTGATCGTCTTCGTCGGCCCCTCCGGCTGCGGCAAGTCCACGCTGCTACGGCTCATCGCCGGGCTTGACCGGCCGACAGGCGGCGTCATCGCGATCGACGGCAAGGACGTGACCACCGTTCCGGCCGCAGACAGGGGATTGGCGATGGTGTTCCAATCCTACGCGCTGTACCCGCACATGAGCGTGCGCCAGAACCTGGCCTTCGGACTGGAGAACGCCCGTATGGCTCGCGCCGAAATCGATGCGCGCATCGCCGAAGCCGCGCGGATGCTTGAAATCGCGCCATATCTCGACCGGCGCCCCGGCCAGCTCTCCGGCGGCCAGCGCCAGCGCGTCGCGATCGGCCGCGCCATCGTGCGCAATCCAACCGCTTTCCTGCTTGACGAGCCGCTGTCCAATCTCGACGCCGAGCTGCGCATCTCGACCCGCGCCGAACTGGCCGCGCTGCACGAGCGGCTGTCGGCGACGATGGTCTATGTCACGCACGACCAGATCGAGGCGATGACGCTTGCCGACCGCATCGTCGTGCTGCGCGCCGGCCGCATCGAGCAGATTGGCACGCCGCTCGAGCTCTACAACCATCCGGCCAATCTGTTCGTCGCCGGTTTCATCGGTGCACCGCGTATGAACTTCCTGCCGGTAAAGGTGGCACCCGGGGGCGCTGGCCAGTCAAGCCTCACGTTGGACGGTTCAGCCGGATTCGAGATCGACGGGAACGTCAGCGCGGCCAATGGCGACGTGACGCTCGGGCTGCGGCCACATCACATCAGCCTCGCCGATGCCGGAAAGGGAGACGTTGCGGCCCGCGTCGCGCTGGTCGAAGCCCTCGGCTCCGAGACAATCGTCCACACCAGGACAAGCGGCGGCCAGACCATGCTGGCGGTCGTCGCCGGCCAATGCCAGGTGGCTTCAGGCGACACGGTGGATCTAAAATTCGATACCAGCCATCTGCATCTTTTCGACGACACCGGCCTGCGCATCGCTGTGAGTTAGAAGTTGGTTAGCCCCGTCTGGGATGGCGTCGGAGAATGAATGGGCGTCCCGACATGACCCTGGATCGTGCTCGTGCGAGAAAATCAAACTGAATGCTGCGGGGAAAGCGAAGCTCGATTGGCCCACTTCAGCGCGAAGTTTGACATAAGTCATTGATATTAAAAGATTTTGGTAGGCCCGGAGGATGTGCCGGGACCGTTGATTTCATTGGCTTTCTCGTGGGCCAAAATCAGAAATCTTCCCGTATCGCTCCGTATGGTTCCGCGCCTAAGCAAAGGACGCTGCACAAGATGGGGCTTCATGCAGGTCTGAGCCCCCGACCACTGTGGCGAGCGAGCAATCTTGGGTGAGATGAGCAATGCTGGCCGCAAGCTCCATAGGTCCACCTAGGTGTTCAAGCACCTGGCGGGCAAGCGACTCCGACTCCTCCTTGGAAAGAGGCGGTACGTCGATGACGCTCAGACGGTCTCCAGAAAAGGAATAGCTGCTTGCCTGGGCCCGGATATGCTCAACTCCATATCGTCGGAAGACAATGAGCAATTTTACACGACCCACGTTGGCCGCGGCGTAATTGAACAATGGCTGGAGACTTGTCGCTGTCATGAGCATCATCGACGACGAGGAGCAGGTCACCGGAACCAAGCTCTTCTAGAGACACCTTGGTGATCTCCATTGTCGGTGAGACAAGCCTGATCCTAGTCGCAGACTGATCGGCGGCGATTTGGTCCAGAATGGCTTGGAGCTCGAGATTTGCCGCCGCCGCCAGACCCCGTTACCAGCGTCACGCCAACGTCCGGATTCTTGTGTGCTTCCAAGGCTTCAGCAAGGGGAGCTTCTCTGCCGACCAGCTGCCAAGTATGGGTGAACAAGGTTTCCTTGCGTGCGAGAGCCGCAAAGAATTCCTGAGCCGTTTCCCACGGACTTGTGGGAGAGACGCCGAGAAGGCTATTGTCGATGTAGTTATCAGCATCCCAAAGGCTTCGGGTCGTTCCTAATATTCGGTTCAATCCGCTCAATGACGGGCTCGAACGCGGCATTAGCGACTTCGATGAGCACAGATCGATCAGCCCCGGCGACTGGCAGGGACGCAATGATGGCATTGGGATCCATGAGAGGATGATCCTTTTGGAGTGGCGTTTGGGACATCAGCCTGCGGTCGCCATGCCGACGGTGGTTCTTAGTGTGGTGGCCAATCGAGCCCAGGCGCTACCCTATGCTTACATGCGCACAGGCAGGATACGTGAGAATTTCGCAGATGCGGTCCAAAGCAGATGGGGCAGCACCTGCGGGCAGTCCGTCATCCAGGTCCTGCAAGGTGGGAGCTGAGTTGCTTACCTCAGCAGTGCCGCTCGCCCGCGCTATGGCCGGCAGTTCTAAGCTTTAGAGGAATAATGCGGGGCCGTTTTCGGATGAAAACGCCGATTGCCAAACGCCGCACCGGCTGGAATTTTTCGCGCTCAGCCTCTCCGTAAGCCGTAAAAGCGCGGAAAATTACGTGTCGCTGAATTTTCCGCGCTTTTGGATTCACGAGCGGGAATTTTCCGCGCTTTTAAACTGATCGGAGCTATTTAAATCGCTTGAGAATCCATCCGTTGCTACAATATCAAAGAGCGCACGGGGCAGACCGACACCAACTGGAGGCAAAGCAATGGAAGAGATTCAGAAGCGCCGCGTCGGCCGCCCAATTGGCAGCGGCGTCAAGAACAACGATCAGGCCCTTGCCAAGGTCGCAAGTATCTTGCTGGATAATCCTTCCATGAAGGCGACTTCAGCCATGAGGCGGGTCCTCAATGATATGTCCAGCTCGCGGAGGGAGACAGACGTTACCTTGATCCGTCGATGGCAGGGGCGCTGGAAGCTGAACAGACAGAAATTCATGAACGAAGCGGCGGCAACGAGAGCTGCAAGGACGGCGAGAGCGCCCTCGCGCACGACGTCATCGATCTCCGACTCGGCTAGCGAGTACCTTATGCGGAAAGCCAAAGAGACGGCGAGTATGTACAATTTTTCGGAAGCATCTGCTCTCCAAAAGGCCGCGGCTGGATACCTCGATACGCCCCTCAGGAAAGAGGTACATGGTGTTTTAGACTCACTGGCGCTGAGGACGGCGCTGGGTCTTCACGAATCGTCCATTCAGCGAGAATTGCGGCGCATGACGGATTCCACTGTCATGGAACGATGCTGAAAGCCTTGGAGGAGCAGGATCGCTTCCTTGCCGAGCTGAAAAAATGGGGTTGAGGCTACAAAAACTGCCCAATAACGGCAATTGACGCCAAGGCAGCGCGCGACCGGTTCGCGAAGGACAGATTTCGGCCCCAGCCGGGACTGAAACGACGCATTTTGTAGGTATAATTTTCTAAGATGGCGCTTTTGCAATTGACGCCTGCAAGGGTGCCTCATGCTTGCGCCGTAAAACGCAACACGAGCGCAGACGGTTCAGTCTGTCGTTTGAACCTGGAATCTGGTGAAGGCAACCGAACCAATGGACAAGATCACAATCGACTTCTGGGGCTTTGCAATAACGGCCGAAGGGTTTTACGGCGTCTTGGCCGCGTCGGGGCTGGTGATGGCCATTGTCATTGTGTTGAAGGTCGGGAGGCGTCGGGGTACCTAAGGCTGCTTCTCGGCAAGACGGAGGGCATCGATGTGCGAAGCCAGTATGACATTGTTAAAGATTGGGCACTCCTATCCGACGACGAGGCGATGGAAGCCGAGATCGAAGGCACGGCAAGGACGCTACCACGTCGGTCGCCTAGTGTCCCTTGGAAGTGTCTGGCAATCGTGAAGATGCCGAATATCGATTCTGGTTCGATCTGTTTTTGAGACTTTCCAGAAAGGACGACGTCGGGTGGGCTTAGCCCGTAGGAGACTAACCTAACCAATCTGTCCCAGTTCGCATGGGACGCCACTCCCGCAAACGATAGCGGCTGCTCTTCGTGCTTCACACGCTAAGCTGTAAAGTCAAAGCCGACGCCGTACCTCCGTTCTATGACCCACTCGGGGACCAGCATCCCGCCATCGGCCAACGCGTTGCCTTTGCGATTGGCAAAAGGATTGGCGGAAAGGGCCATGAACGAGGATGACGACACCCTCTTCTTGGTCTTCGATGAAACCGAACAACCCGAAAACGCCGCCAGGTGAGAATGATGGCGAAGCGCCAGAATAGCATTGGTCTCCTTAGCCTCGAACCTTCCGCCAAGGCGGACTACCCCAAAGACTTGACGTCGCAGTCCTCCGACGGCGGAAGCCTGCGCCCGTATCGTTGGTGAAGACGAAACGATTGTTTCGAAACTTCAGGAACGAGGGCCACGTTGGCGGAACCGGCCTGACAGTTCTCACGTGGATAAGCACGTCGTCATGCTCCCGAGCGTCGGGGGCATCTACGACTGCGTAGTGAGTATGAGTTTCGGTTCTGCCGTCGGCTACCGCCATAACCACGTCAAACCGACTCGGGGGTCGCAGATGCGCAACTGAGATCGCTATAGCTTGCACATCATCCCCAGAGCTACGCTCGCCAAAGTACAGATTTGCCGCGCAGTTCAGTACCTGCTGGTGGTTGCACGCAAGAATGTCCGCCGTATTTGACACATCGATCCAGCCACCGACGTGCTCGGCTTGATAGACGTCGCCATCCAGGAGAACAGCCAACAGCGTTGGCGAAAGCGGCAGGAAGAGAAGCGCACCTGCGCTGGAGATTCCAAAAGATCTGTGCTGCGCATGCCTGTGCTGTTGATGCCAGCGGTTGGCGAGAGCAGCAGGGTCATCTGATGTGAGAAACGGCACCGAGGTAAGGTTGCGAACAACCCGCACCTTTAGATCGTCTACGACGCTCATCGTTTTGGCGTAGTGATGCATCGCCGAGATCACCGCACTTTTGACGGCCTCCTTGAAAGACGGTTGTTCGAAGTCCGCACCTTTGACTGACGTGGCAGCGAAAGCAAACTCCGCGGATCGACGCGCGGCGGCTTCTGTGCGGACATGCTGCAGGTAGGCGAAACGCCTGAGGATTGTGGCATGAAGATCCTTGATGACCGCACGTGGCTTGAGCAACGACGAAACGCAGTCGCCATAGTGTCCCTCGACGGTCTGGATTGCGGTTTCGAGCCTTGGGTCCTGCCCGTAGAAGTAATCCCTGGAACACTGATTCTTCACCGGGGCATCGAAGAATGATTGGTTGCGATCAAGGTTAAACAGGTGAATGGCTTTGCCTTCGGCACACACGCTGAAGGGCGATAGATGTACCCGGGGAACAAAGTGCTGGTTCTTGTTCTCCGCCATGCAATTGAGCGATCCGCCATTCCGGCACTGCCGTGGGGGCGCTCAAACACCCGCGCCAAGCCGTTGCTATCACACAGAGCTTCCAGCGGGAATGTACGTCTCAGGCCCGCCCTTCCTGGCACTCAATCGAAGAGACGTGACGAACGCCGTCGCAGGGTGGCGTTCGTTTCACGAAGCGTCAGACTTGGATGCGGCCGACGCGCTGTCCCGGGAGGACGGCTCCAAAGGAGACGGCGTGCAGGGCTGGCTTGTCCCCAACACGGGAGCGCAGCGAAGGAGCGGGCAGGAACGGGACAAGACGGCCGCGCCGGCTAGACCCGAGTAACCTTCCGATACCATGCCAAGGCGTCCGAAGGCCGGCGAAAAAGAATAGCGGTCGATCCTCGCTCAGGGCGAACCAGTAGTTCCGCTGAACATGAAGTCGGCGCGCGAGAAAGTGCCATCCGTGCGGTTTTATCGAACACGGGGATATGCTGCGCGATCTCCCGTTCCTTGACCAACCAGGCGAGGTTCGCTGCCGATCCGTAGGCGCTGTCGGCGGCCAGATGCGTCGGCTTCTGGGCCGCAAGCGGACTATTTGTTTTCGGGTTGGCCGGTCTAGAAACGGACTAACACGTCCAGCATAGCGCGGACCGCTTGGCGCCAACAGCCGTCCTGAGAACTGTCCGGTTGACTCCCCGCGGTTCGCAAGCGAATTTTCATCCAGGAGGTCGACAGATCTAACGGCGCGGGTCAACGGCGAAGGCGACCTGAATAAGAGCGTGCCTGCCAACACGATCCCCACGGAGCAATCACCGATCCCTAACTAGGGACGTCGCAAACCCTCCAGCCCTCTGGCTACCCAATTCGCGCTCTGTGTATGCGGTGAACTGTAGCAATCTCTGCCAAAAGAGTTCTTCAACCCGAGTCGAGGCAAATTCTTTGGACAGTTCTCCGATGCGTCTTGCAGTGTAGCGGATGTGGCTACACTCGTCGCCACTTAACTTGCATAGCGTTCGACCCAGCATGTCTAGGTTACGGTGCGGGCAATATGCCTCGAGCACGGGCTCCAACAACTTCTGGTGAATGCGGGTCCTCACCTCACCGAGGTTCACCTGAATCAAATAGTCGAGCACCCTCCAGGTTTCGAGGCTAGCGGCCTCGACCTGGCTGTGCTGCATGGGGGGAAACTGGGTCTCAACGGCCCCGCGCACATTATCTGGCAATGCGTCTGGAAATACCAGATCGGCGAGACGAAGGTACATTCGGCAATGACCTGCCTCATCCTCGACATGCTGGCTCAGATCGTCAACAAGCCCGGCACTTGTGCAAGCGTTGGCAATCTTCGCTAAGTCGCGGGAACCCTCGCCCTCTTTGATCGCATTCGAGACAAGCGACTGCAGCACCCATACCGGGTTCTCAATATGCGACCTAAAACTGTTGCCGTAGTCGGCGAGGAAGTATGGCGGCACGTGACGTGCAACAGCGTCGCCAAACAGCCGAAGGTAGTCGCGCGTTGCTATGTCGCCTTGTTCGTCAAGGGCAGTTTCAACAAAACGCGCGACGTAGTCCATTGTCATTTTTCAACTTCGAGCGGGCCATTGCAAGCGATAAAAGGGGCCATGCCGTCCTTGAAGGGTGAACTGCTGATACCGATTATCCCTGCGTTGATGGCAATGTTGTCGACCTTCAGGGTTGTCCCATCGACATAACCGGAAATGCGTATGCCTTTACCTCCAGCGAGGGACCTGAGGGCCTTAGCTTGATCTTCACTCAGTTCGAAGGAAAGCGGTGCTTCAGACATAGTCGAAAACTCCTTTGCCATAGAATTCACTGAACGCCGTTATAATTGCAAATCTTGCGATGGGAGACAATTGCAAAAGGACACGCTTCAAAGCAGAAGCGCCGCCAAACTCTTCAAGGTCAGCCAAGAATGTCCTAGTATCCGCCACAACGATTGCAGGACGCTCCCAACGCTCTTGCCCAACGCTGTAAATGATCTCTGCCAAGTGGTTATCGAACCACCAACGCGACACCGAAATGCTAACTGAGAGGGATTGGACGTAATGCCAGTAACTGGGAGGGATATGCAGGAGGTCGCATGGACCGACGATTGCATGACGTAACGACGGCACGCGTTGCCAGACATTGGGGTCCGTCGGCGAGGCATCGCAATGGTGCCCTCGCACTGTGGCGCCGTCCGTGAGCGCGAAGGTATCCCGTGGGTGGCAGACTGCAACATATTTCCACCCAAACAACTGAATGAAGTAATTATGGTTCGTGACGTGGTCGTTGTGGTTATCTTGATGAAAGGTTTGCACCGTTCCTGGCGGACCGATCCATATGTTGTCGAAGTATGCCGGCTCGCGTGATCGAGGTGAAACAGGCAATCGATGCGCGATGTCGACGAAGGACGCGTCACTCTGCCTGAGATAAAATTCAGTTGTGTCGAGACCAGCGAGATAATCGCCCAATCTCTGTTGCGCCCGGAGGTTCCGCCATCGTTCCTTATGCTCGAGCGTGACCAAGCGCGTCCCATGCCGTGCCGCGATACGCTGGGGTGTGAGGAGGGCAGCAAGTTCATCCAGAGCGGAAACGTCTCGCGACACCCAGGGAGTTTCCATCAGCTCTGCTGCGCACTTCATTCCGATGATGGGGATGCAACCTATTTCCCGAAATCTCACATCGGGACAAACGTATGACAAGTCTGGAGGAGCCGTCTGCAACATCCTCAGCCTCCAAGGGCAGCAACATATCCGCTTGGCAACTGGTCAGCATCGAACGCGGTCCAAGGGATATGATAGTGCACTCGGCTAAGATCCGACTGCCCATTTGCTTGCCATCGTTCCCGATGGGCTGCCAAGGTGCCGGCAAATTCGAGGCCCAGATCACCGAACACGACTATGTCGCGGCCGTGATAAAGCGCGCCCGAGCGGCGCTCGCTATCGATGAGACCGAAAGAGTAGTGTGTGAGGTCGAATGTACGCTCGACGCCTAGGTTCACAGCGCGGAAATTCGGTTCAGCGCCAAAAAGGTAGCTCCGGAATGCCAAAGAATCCAAAACAGGGTGACCAAAGCCTCGGCCCTTTTCAATATGCAAGAAGGACTTCGGTCGCGGATCAATAAGCTTTTCAAGCGGGATGTACCATGTGTCCTCATCTGCAATGGAACCGGTTGTAGGGACGGACACGGACATCCTAGCGCCGACCGTGAGTAGTCCTTTCTCGGTTGCTAGGAAGATCGTAAAGCAGTCCCCGCCACCCGGAATCGCTACAGGCATAGCGAGCATGCCTCCCGGCACCCGCAACGCCTCGCGAAGCAGTCGCGGGATGCCACGAAACGCAGAAGTGGCTATTATGACGTCGAAGAGACCCAGCTCGGGTAGTCGATCGACCCAATCACCTAATTGCACGCGCACACCAGAAGTGCCGATGAGGGCGCGCTGTGATTGATCGAAGAGGTCGGGAATAATCTCGCAACCAAATATCAGTGGGACGTCTCCTTCCCTGCCGGCTAGCAAGGAGAGTACTGACACCAGATAACCAGTTCCTGTTCCAATTTCGTATATGCGCTTCCCCCTCAGATCGCCGAGTTCTCTGATTATCCACCTAAGAAACGTTCGATCCGATATTGCTGAGAGAGTTGTCCCATCTGCGTCTGAGAACGTTCGAATAGGACCATCAAAACGCTCATGCCCCCTCGGGGCAAATCGCGCTATGTCCACCCCCGCGAAAGCGGCGTTGATGTCAGTATCGCCCATGGCACTAGGTTTAGCTAATTGATCTTACCTTAAGCTAATAGAGAGCGTCAGTTCGCACCGCGATGCAAGCACTTTTGCCAATACTAGTCTCCAGCTATCCATTTCAGTTGAACCCACATTCCATGCCTGTTCATGGCGCGACCGCGACGGCGCGCGTTGTCAACCGAAATGTCTGCTTCCGGGCAGAGGTAAAGTTCGCCTCTATGGCCGACACGAGGCGCAAAAGCTGCCAGGCGGCGTTGGGCCGTTGCAGGTTGGCAGTTTTAAGGCACAAATAGTCGGAAACGAACGTTGAGGCACCCCGCTAGGCATAGTCGTGACCTGACCCAAAGCTACCGTTTCGGCCAACACGGAAAAGCCCTCCAAAAGGGCCTCGCACTCAGTTCGCCATAGGCCGATTGCAGTGCGACGAATAGATCGCTTGCTGCGCTCAAACCCGGCTACAGCGAGAAATTCGCTACTGGTGCGGCATCGTGATGCCGGCCGCGGTCGGCGGCAGCGTGGTCGGTGCCTGCCAATTAACGTCGACTTTGCCCGACGCGGTCAGCCCTTGCGGGAGAAAGGCGGCCTGATCGAGCCTAACGACAAGGACGTAGTCACGGCGCTGTCCTGTCGGTGTGATCTGGATCGACCCCTTCTGTCCCAGCGTTGTAGGGATCTTGCCCTTGGTCAGTTCCAACTTGAACCACAGGGGGACCGTACCTGAAAACACCGGCGTGACGACATGGGCGAGCATGTAGATCGGCTGCGTGAGCCGCACATGGTAGGTTGTGCTGTCGCCATTGGGCGTATCAAGCGATGTCGACCCCGTCGCCGACTTCGCGCCCAAGGTAACCAGCGCGCCGCCGATTGGAATGGTGCCGCTTATCTTGCAGAACTCTACTTTGCCGCCGACCACTAAGCCGGCAAGGCCAAGTGTATTTTGAATGCGAAAAGCGAGGCCGTCATTCTCATTCCAGCTGTGATCGATATGATCGACGTGGAGCGCGCCGTAGAAAGCTTCGTTGAATGCCGGCACAACCTCGAAACCAATGCGACCTGGAAGCGGCCAAGGGCAATCGGTCCAAGTTCGAGCGATATAGCCCGAGTAGCCGTACGATTGATCGTCATCGTGCGATCGTTAAATCCAAGATTGTTGAATGCCTCGATCGTGTCTTCGATTGGCCTTCCGTGACGTCGAACTGGACATCCTGGCCTGCGCGCCCGCGGTACGGTGCCGCCATTCTTGAAGTGACCAGTGTAGCGCTCGCGGGGAAATAGGAAGCCATCGCTGCCGATTTAGTATTTCTGAAGGTCGGATTATAGTCTTTGCAGGCCATCTCGCTCAGAATAATTCGCGGCGGAGGGCACGTAGCAAAGATGGGTTCGCAAGCTCGATCAACGGCATCTTCTCTGTCGAAACGCCAACAGTGACGCGCAGTAGAACCGCGAAGGCGTGACGAACGAGATCGAGAGAGTGATCGTCGGCCCAATAGTCGCTGGACGGTCTCTTGCGCGTTCTCGCCCAAGTTGGTGGCACGCCATGAGCGATGTCATTCCTGATCGCAAATGCAAGACTGGCCGCATTGGACCATGTCTGAAGAAGGGTGCGCTCGTCTCCCGCTGGCAGCGGTTGACGCGAATGTTTCAAGCATCCCGATCAAATCAGAGATCATCTTCGCGTCGGTCTCGGGTCGAATGCCCTTTGGATTGACGCCCTTGAGCTTCCACAACGCCGCTCCAGGTGATGTTCGATGCTGGCGGCGAAGATGATGATCGGCGCAATGCGCTGGCCAACCAGCGGCTTCAACCCAAGCCGCTCTTCGAGGGTATCGGCCCTTCCATAGGTCATTCGCGATCTCGCGACACCTTGCCCGGACGGGGCGGACCATACATTTTTGCGGCAGCATCCTTCAAGATCCATTGTCGAGCATCCGCTCCGCCGGCAGCTTCTTGAGCCGCGCGTTCTCGTCCTCCAGCGCCGTCAGGGGACGGGCGTCGGACAATTCCATCCCGCCAAACTTCGCCTTGAACTTATAGAAGGTCGCTGCCGAAATGCCGTGCTTGCGGCAAAAGTCCGCCGTATTCGCACCGAGAATGTCTCGGGGCTTGAAGATCGATCAATCGAACCAACGTTGTGGATAGGTGGCAGAGCGGTCGATTGCGCATCCCTGATAAGGAGGTGGACCTTCATCGGTCTCGTGGGTTCGAACCCCGCCCTGAATTAGAAAAGCCCGCTCCTGGATTCAGTCGAGCGGGCCCTTAAAGGCTATTTTGTTTTCGGCTATGGTCCGCGGGTCACTTCGATGTCGACCGTCCGGATGGGCCCATTTCCCTTGCGTTTTGGCCCTTCGACATTCTGCTGTTTGAAGACATTGGAAACATCATTTCCGTTTGACCCTCAACCCGCTTGCGGCCAAGCTTTTGTGGCGAAACAGCCGGCTGTCTTCCTACTTCCGGAAGATCTATCATCCCCCAGGCGTTCGACGGGCGTCTTCTAAATCTGGACTTTAGGAACTTGCTTTGAGCGCGGGCCGACCTCACCCTCGGATGCAGCCTCTCTCAGCATCGGTGCCGTTGGTGGATCAAGGCAAACCAAAACGCCAATCTCTGCGCTCTCCAGTTTGTGGATGGCGTCGACGCCAACGTGCAGTCCACCTTTTCGGACACAACCAGTTCGCCGGAAACCAAACTCCTTGGCGCTCTTCTGAATGAGGCCAAAACTGCTTCATGTCTGTCAAACCGGCGCTATTTCTTTTTTTTCACCCTTTGCGTAAGAGCGGATCCCGCGACCGATTTGACTGCCTTTGAGGAGCTGTTAGAACGAAGCAACTTGGATGCCGTCGAAGCAACTTTCTTGCTCGTAGTCTCATTGGGTTTCTTCGCCATTGGTTTTCCCCGCGCGGTTGAGTCGGAGTAATACGCATTGTGATGCGTCTGCAATCAACTGCCGGAGAGCACTGTCCCCAACTTTCATTTTCCAACACTCGGTCCGGTTCCGCAAACAACCAAGCGGAGCAGGAACTATGCTCGCCTTCATTGCCTTTCACCTTTTGTCGGTCGGCATCGGCTGTTCTGCCGTCCTCCGTGATCAGCCACGCTAAGGCACGCAGGAATTCGAAATATGCGAGCACATCTTCGATGAAGATGTTGGCGATGCAACGTTTCTCATCACAGTATTTGACAAGGTAGCCGTTGCGACCGCCGAGCCTGCTGCCGTTTAACCAAAGACCAAGTCTCGCTGTCCATGTCGGCAATCTCTCATGATTGGTGAGATCGGCGACGGCGTAACTGCGAAGCCGGCGGCGCTTCGCGTCCTCGGCTGTGAGCGTGATCTCGCGGCGCTTCGCCTCCGCCGCGATCTAGCCGCGCCGGCCGATTAACGCGTCAATTGGCGCAAGGTCATTGTCAGCGCGCAGCTTGAGATATTCGAGCATCGAGAAGCCTGCAGCAAGGATCGCCTGTCGGACCTTATGCAGCGCCTGCTCGATGGATCCCATTGGTGGTGCGGTCCTGACATAATCCGCAGTGAAATGCCCTTGAGTCTTCACGTCAGTAGGCGAGGATACGTGGTCGCAATTGAGGGCTGTACGAAACCTCGAAAAGTTGCGCGATTGTTGGCCAGTAAGGCAATCCATCCCGGTCACGCAAATGGTCAAACGGCAGCAGTCTTCCGAGGTCGATAAATTCAAGGGCATCGAAATTGGGCAGCCGGATCCACTTCTGGTTCTACCACACATCGCGTCGCGTCGAGTAGTGCGAACTGTTCGCCGGTCGCAGCTGCGAGAAATCGTTCCCCTGTCTGATACGACCGTCTATGAGATGGAACAGCGTGGCGAGTTCCCACGACGCTTCAATCTCACCGCCCGCTGTGTTGTTTGGGACTTGGCAGAAGTCGAAGCGTGGATCGAGGAGCGGCGGAATGCGTCATCTGTCGGAAAAATCAAGACCAAGCCTGCGCCTGACGTAAGACTACGAAAGGCAAGACCCGTCAAATCGGATCAAGGATAACCGCTGCCTCTGCAGGCGGCTGGAGTCTGGGCGTGTGCTTTTTGCCTGCCGCCCACGCATCGACCATGTCCGCCCATTCCTGCAGCATATGACGACGCTGCGGCTCATATTCAGCTCTGTTGTAGACACCTCGAGAGGACCGCCTGTCGTCGTGGGCAAGGCATTTCTCAATCCAGTCGCGATTAAATCCGATCTCGTTCAGGAGTGTTGAGCCGGTGCGCCGAAGGTCGTGCACTGTGAAAGGCGCGAGCGGAAAGTCTTGCTGCTTTGCCCGCTCGACAATCGCCGCGGTTACCCGATTGAACGTCGCGCGCGACATGGGCTCATCGGCATCGTAGCGGGACGGCAGCACATATCGGGAGTTCGCCGCACAAGTCTTGAGCGCGATCATGATATCGAGGGATTGCTGTGACAGGTAGACGTTATGCGGCTTCTTCCGCTTCATTCGCTCTTTTGGGATGCTCCAGACGGCGTTCTCGAAATCGACCTCGTCCCAAGTCGCCTCGAGTAGTTCACTCTTTCGGACCATCGTGAGCAGGATGAACTTTAGGCCGACCCGAATCGTCGGCAGCGTCGGCACGTTTTCCAACTCTTTCAGCATTATCCGGATTTCTGCAGGCGACAGAGCGCGGTCTTTCGCCTCGAACGTGGCAATTGAGGCTGGTCCCACCTCGTCCGCAGGGTTGGCGATCTTCTCGCCGTGCAGAATGGCGTAGCTATAGATCTGCTTCACGACATCGCGGATATGGACGGCGGTTGCCGGCGCACCACGATCCCTCACCTTTGCGCAGAGCGCCCGCAAGTCGTCAGGTGTTATTTCGGTTAGGAGTCTTTTTTCCCAAATCGGCAAAATGTCGCGATCGAAAATAGCCTTGCGCATCGAGCGGGTGCTATCCGCCATCTTCGCTTCCTTTAACCAGCGCTTGCCTTGATCCCCGAAGCTCGCCGTGCCTGACAGGCGACGCTTCTCGCGCTGCTTTTCTTGCGCCGGCGACTTTCCGGCTGCCACCATTTTTCGCGCGGCAAGGCAGCGGTCGCGTGCCTCTGCCAGCGTGAGACCTCCGTTCCCATATCGGCCCAGCGTCACAGTCTCTCTCCGACCATTGGTCCGGTAGTCGTACCGAAACGCAATCTGCCCAGTCGGAGACACCGCAGCGTACATACCGTCACGGTCGGCAACTTTGTACATTTTGTCTTTCGGTTTCAGCCGCTTAAGGGCAATATCTGTTAACATAATGACAGAGGATCGGATCACAACTTGGGTTTCTCGGCCGCCAATTTTACCGTCATTAATTTTACCGTCAACTGTTAGGAACGATCATTGTATTTCAATGCTTTGATGGGCAAGAAGTGAGTGCGCTTGCAATCGGCGGGACGACGGTATTGCATGGCAGGAAAGAGAACGCTGAAACGCATGCCGTCAAATTTACCGCCAAATGATTCCGCTTCCAGGCGATAGATGGCGATAGATGCAGTAAGGAAAACACACTTATTTCAGAGGCTTATACAACTCTGATCGATACTTACCGAAAGCTAGCTAATGATGCACCTTTATTCCAGGTTGGTATAGGCCGAGTAGCCATCCACTTGCAGGATACCGCTGAACCCGGCGAGGTGGCGCGCGTGAGCGAATGGCGGATGCCGGTCACAACTCCTGGCGCTCTTTAACTGCCAAACCAAGCGCTTGGCTGAGTGGCACCGCCTTGGAGAACAGGAAGCCCTGAGCGGTTTTGCAGCCAAGCTTGTGCAGAGTTTGCCGATCCGCCTCTGTCTCGACGCCCTCGGCCATGACCTCGATCCCGAGCGTCCGACCAAGATCGATCACGGTTTTGACAAGCAGCCGATCCTCCCGCGATTTGGCTAAACCGCGAATGAAGCCCTGGTCTATTTTCACCTTCCTTATCCGACTGTCCTTGAGCGATGCCAACGTGGAAAAGCCGGTGCCGAAGACATCGAGCGCGATGGAAATGCCGGCATGTGAAAGCCGTCCGAGCTTTTCATCGACCCTGTCCGGGTCCACGGGCGATTCTTCTGTTATCTCAATTTCGAACATCGTTGCAGGGAGGTCCTTTGCCGCCAGACCATTCAGAACCATTTCGTCGATATCGCCGGCCTCCAATTCGCGCGGTGAAACGTTCATCGTCACACGAACATCACGACAGTCAGCTTTCACCAAGGCGTCGATAAAAGCGCAACATTCGGAAAATACAGCTTGAGTTAGCAGCTGGAGCATTCCGGTTTCGCGTGCCGCTGTCATGATTTCGGGCGGAGAGATGGAACCGTGAATCGGATGGGACCACCTTAGCAACCCTTCAAAACCGATCACAGCTTCGGTGTCGAGTCTTACGATTGGCTGGAACCAAGGGCCCAAGCTTCTCGTCTTTATCGCCGAATGAAGATCGCGTTCGATTGACTGGCGGCGTTGCAGTTCCCGGTCGAGCTCGGCATCGAACAGGCAAAATTCGTTCCTGCCACGGCGCTTAGCTGTGTAAAGGGCGATGTCCGCCCGCAACAACATTTCCGTCAGCCCCGGGTTTTTAGCCGAGTATATTCCTATGGATGCCCCGATCCGGACGGAGGCGACGCCAGGATAGGGGCGAGCAAGCTTGGATATGAGATTGGATGCGAGATTGCTGGGAGAAGGCGAATTTCTAAGCGAGGAAAAAACCAGCACGAATTCATCGCCACCGATGCGGGCGAGCGTTGAGCCCTCCGGTGCTTCTTCCTCTATTCGGCGGGCGATCCTGGCAAGCAGCTCGTCACCCGTTCTGTGACCGTAGGTATCGTTGACAGATTTGAACCCATCCAGATCAATCAGCATGGCCACAAAGGGCCCATCAGTGTTCTCAAACTGATCGATTGCATGTTCGAGGCCGCGCCTGTTGAGGAGCGCGGTAAGATGGTCCTCCCTGGAATTGCGCTCCATTTCCGCGGCAAGCCGCTCGGCTTGATGTCTCAGGCGGCTCGCGTCACGGAAGCGCGCTTGTCCAACGAACGAGGCTCGAGCCAGGCCGCCCTCGAAAAGCAGGACGGCAAAAGCCAGAATGTAGTTTTCCAGGGTTCCCTTCGTCAGCAAGCATGCGGCGGCAATGAGGAGTGGCGGTGTGATGAAGTATATCGCTGCCGCAGCATATGAGCTGCCGTACGTGACCGCGCCAGCTGAAATGCCCGCCAGAATTATTAGATGCAGCGATGCTTGAGACGTCGTGTACCCAGCCGTTAGGACGGCAAGGAATGACCAGGTGAATCCCGCCAGAAGAGCAAGCCTGCCAAACCAGCGAAGCCGCAGCCAAACCCGTGTCAGATCATCCTGGACTCCGGGTTCCTTCAGCTGATGACGGGCGAGTGCAAGGCGGGCGGCATTTATCGCATTAACGACCGAAAACCAGGCCGCGCCAGCAAGACCGTTCCCGGAAAGGGCCTGCACGGTCAAAATCAGCCCGGACAGCACAATGCTTATCGGCATTGAGACGAAAAGGCCTGCCCTCAGATCAGCGAGCTGGTCCTGAAGGATTCTCGCCTCCAGCGGATCTTCTTTTTCCAGGGCTGGACGGGTCAGCTTGCTTACTCCTGCTTGTCCGCAGCCTATGCAGCCCCCCTGAAGGACGGGTTAATTCTTCAATCGGAGATCAGCGTCGGGAGCAGGATTACTCCGGCGCATGATGCACTCTCTCCCATCGCTCGCCCAGCACATCGCGCAAAATGCAACTGCTGGTGCAGTATCACCGCTGGAGCTCCGCCGAAATCCCATGCCGGACAAGGGGAACATGTTGGGCAAAGCGAAGCCCCAGATGCCTTGCAAGCCGTGCCGCCAGGTGGTCTCTGGAGTAGAGTCCAACCAGTATGTTCGTTGCATGGTAGAGCGGCGCCGCCGACAGGCGCAGCCGCCTTTCGTATATGTGCAGCATGTCGGGGTCGCCAACATTGCGGCCGTCGCGGCACGCAGTCATGATTCCACGGGCGAGTTGCTTCTGGCTGCTGAGACCGATGTTGAATCCGTGAGCGGTCACCGGGTGCATGCCGATGGCAGCGTCGCCGATGAGTGCGGCGCTCGGGGCCCGGAATTTGTGCGCCCAGGTCGTGACCAGCGGATAGGTATGGCGCTTGCTTGCCAAGGTCATTTTTCCAAGGCGCCCTCGACACAGTTTCGTCAACTCCGACAGGAACAAATCGTCATCGAAGGCAAGCAGTCTATAGGCCTCGTTTGAGCGCAATGTGAGCAGCAGCGACGACACGCCCTCCGCGAGGGGCAATATCGCTATCGTCTGATGGTGATCGAACCATTCGATGGCGATCTGGTGGTGGGCGCGCTCGTGCCTCACTCGGCAAATCAGCATCGAGTGGCCAAGCCGGTTGATATCGGCGCCGATGCCCAGCAGATCACGCGTGGCGGACAAACGCGAATCCGCGGCAACAACAAGCCGAGCAGTTAAACGCGCGCCATTAGAGAGCGTTACGACTGCTCCTTCTTGGCTGTTTGTTGCATCGACGACCGAGTGGCCGCACAACAGCCGGGCGCGATCCTGCAAGCGGACGATTTTGAACAGCGCCTCGCGGATCCGGCAATTTGGAACCAAAACCCCCAGCGGTTCTCCAGAGTTGCTGGGAGGATCGAAACGAAGAGCGAATGCGCTCGAGCCGTTGAGCACGCGCGCGCCTTGAATTGCTGATTTGTCCGAAGCCGGGATGACATCCCAGGCGCCGAGCTCGCGAAGGGTTCTGATCGAAGCGTTGGTCAGCGCGATTTCGCGACCATCGAAAGCCGGATTCGCCAGACTATCGAATGTGTTCTGTTCAACAACTGCCACCTTGAGTTCGCTTTGGGCAAGCGACGCAGCGAACGAAAGGCCGACCGGCCCGGCTCCAACGACAACGATGTCAAAATTGTCGTCAGAGCCCATCAGCGTGCCGCCATCCCGTCGGCTATCCTCGTGTAACGGTGGAACTGAGCCGACTGACATCCGCTGAGCTCCGTGCCCGCCGCCAACGCGTATGATGCTCCGCAGCACATTGACATCACGAGGATCTTCGGCGCTGGATCCGAGCCTTGGAACATTTCTACGAAGTCAGCCCAAAGAAGGCTACCTCGCCCACTGGACGAAGCGATCCCGTCTCCATTGCCGTGCCCAGCGATGTGAAGCACGTCGCACTTCGCCTTGTTCGCTTGGACTACAGCCTCACGAAAATGCTTTCGGTCCAAAGCAATGTGGAGCTCCGCGCGGATGTTGACAGTCTTTAGCATCTTCTGTGTGATCGGTCCGTCCGCCCTGTCGGCGAAGTAGTCATTCGCGTTGTGGCAGTCGATGATGTGAACGGCGCTCATGGGATTCTGCCTATTATTATCGTCGTGACGAGTGGATACCACGTGCGGAACACCGTGATCTGCGCTGAGTTTCGGTGACCGCATTGCTGCAAGGCGCAGGGCCGGAAATTGGCATGGATCGGCAATGAAGCATGCAACCATCAGAGGTGGACGCGTCTGGCCGCGATACATAAGTCATGCATTCTCCTTCGAAGACTGGCCTATAAAGCACCACTGATGCGAATATGACCCTGATCTGGATCAGCCAGGGCACGATCAACCGGCACTGGTAGTTCACGCTCGGGTGATCGATCGCGACGCTCAACTTGTTACCCGTGCGCACAGTGCGAAGCTCGTCCGGCCGCGCGAGGTACTCTCGCGGCATCAGCCGCCTCATACTGGGTGCATGGGAAGGCAGTCCTTCGCACGACAGTGGATTTTCACAAATCAATGTAGTGCCCAGCTTAGGTCAAGCTGGTCATGGAGCATGGACAGCTTGTTCCCGACCGAGCCGGCTCGACTGACGAGCGGGATCCGCGCATCTTATGCACAGCGGATTGAAATCAGCGTCCCGGTTTGTCGTCCCGATCAATTAGTATCCGCTCGGCGGCTCCGTCGAGATCTTCGTATTGACCGCTTCGCAATGCCCAGACGAAGCCGGACAGGCCCAGTGCACCCAGAAAAAGGGCCACTGGTATGAGATAGAGCAAGGTCGTCACGAGGATTGTGCCGAATAGCCGACTGCGGAGCGTCTGACTTTTTGAATAACTTGCACCGTCGCATTCGCCATGAAGCCGTGCAAGCGCAATGCGTTTCCAATAACAAGCAGCGATGAGGCAGACATGGCAATCGCCGCTATCAAAGGCGTGACGTGCCCGAGGATGGCGATTGGTACTGCCACCGCATTGTAGACGATTGCGATTGCGATGTTCTGCCGGATCAGGTTTCCTGCCTTGCGCGAGACGCCCAGGGCGAGCGGCACCGCCAGGAGGCTTTCGCGCAGGAAGACGAAGTCTGCCGCGTTGCGGCCAATGTCGACGGCGGTGGCCGGTGCGATCGAGACATGCGCCGCGCTCAGGGCCGGCGTATCGTTGAGGCCGTCGCCAACCATCAGAACCTTGTGCCCAACTTTCGCGAGGGTTTCGATGCGTTCGAGCTTGCCCGATGGCAGCAGGCACGGAACGAAGTCGTCGATATCCAGCAGCTTTGCCACTTCGGCGCAGGCTGCGGCGGTATCGCCCGACAGCATTTGCATCGACACCCCGGCATCGTTCAATCGCTTGATCGCCGCCGCCGCGTCGGCGCGCAGCGCATTCTCGAAATCGAAGGTCGCGACAATGAACCCGTCTTTTGTCAGGGCCGTTCCACCATAGCCATGTTTGCCTTCACCTCCGGTCCGGGCCTTCCATCCAGCCCATCCGCGTCGACCCAGCCGCCAGGTGCTTCCGGCGACAGTGGCTTCGATCCCGAACCCCGGATGCTCTGTGACGGCATCGAATTTGTGTTGCCCGCCAGGAGCGGCAAAGCCGGTCATGGCCTTTGAAAACGGGTGACGCGAATGCGCGGCCATGTCGGCGGCGATTGCCAGCATGCCCGGATCAATCGAGTCCGCATTGACCAGCCGGGGCTGGCCGAGCGTGAGCGTGCCGGTCTTGTCGAACACGGCAGTATCGATCGCCGCGAGGCGCTCCATGGCCGAACCGTCCTTGACCATGATACCGCTCTCGAAAAGCCGCCGCGCCGCGACCACTTGGACGATCGGCACGGCGAGGCCGAGCGCGCAGGGGCATGTGATGATGAGAACAGCGATGGCGATCGTCATCGCCCGGTGCCAGTCGCCGGTCGCCGCCATCCAGCCCAGGAATGTCACGAAGGCGGTGAGATGAACCAGGGGCGCGTAGAGTGCCGACACGCGATCAGCGATGCGGCGATAGTGCGCGCGACCGCCCTCGGCGGATTCCATCAGCCGAACCATCTCCGCCAGGAACGAATCCTTTGCGGCGGCTGTCGCCTGGATCGTCAGCGGGCCGGTAAGATTGAGCACGCCGGCCTGTACTGCTTCGCCCGGCGCCACGTTTTTCGGCGTGCTTTCGCCTGAGGCCAGCGAGCAGTCGAGATCCGACGTTCCCTGGATGATCTTGCCGTCGACGGGGATCCTCTCACCGGCCGCGATCAACAACCGCATGCCTGGTTCGATCTCGCCGACCGGCAGATAGTCGCGCGCGCCGTCGCCGCGCATCACCATTGCGCCACGCGCGGCCATCTGAGACAGGCCCTTCACGGCAGTCCGGGCACGCTCCCGCATCACATGATCCAGCGTGCGCCCGATCAAAAGGAAGAACAGCAGCGATACCGACGCGTCGAAATAGGCGTGGTCGCCATGATTGATCGTCTCATAGAGGCTCATGGCATAGGCGAGCGAAACACCGACCGCGATGGGCACGTCCATATTCATGCGACCATGGCGCAAAGCATTCCAGGCCGAACGGAAGAAGATTCCGCCGGCGAAGGCGAGGGCAGGAATGGCGATCAGCGCCGAGACCCAGTGAAACAGGTCGCGGGTAGCACCTTCGGCGCCGGACCAGACAGAGACCGAAAGCAGCATGATGTTCCCCGCCGCAAAGCCGGCAACAGCGACAGCGCGGATCAGTTCGGCAAGCGTCTTGTCCTTGTCATCGACCTCGGGTGTGAACAGATGCGCCTCGTAGCCCAGCCTGCCAAGCGCGGCGACGAAGGGTGGCACCTCGTCTCCTCGCCACCGGACCGCGACCCGCTTCGTCGACAGGTTGACGCGCGCGCTTTCGACGTGATCGAGCTTTCCAAGTGCCGCCTCGATCGTCTGGATACAGGCGGCGCAATGAACCGTCGGCACTGAAAGATCGGTCTGCCGAAGATCATCGCCAAGCGATCGGCTCGCCAACCTGATCTCCTGGCTGGATGGCAGGACCGACGTGGCGCCGTTCAGATCCAGCGCCATTTCAGCGCCCGGTGCACAACAGCTCATTGCAGCGCTCCATGAGAAATCATAATCCTGCGGACGTCGCGATAGGGTCGTGTCAGGCCGGCATCGGTGTCGACTTCGACGATCCAGACGCCGTCCTTCGGCATATGCTGGGCGGCGAACTCCTGGCCGGAGGCGAGGGCGAGCGTGACGGACTTGTCCTCTTTCTCGTAGGCGGGATGACGAAACAGCACCTTGACGCCGTGCAGAGGAACCGGCTTGCCTGCAGCGTCGGAGAGGCTGTAGCGGACTTCGCCCCATGCGATGGTCAGCTTGCCGGTCCAACCGAGCGCTGCTTGAGCGCGGCCGGCCTCGGCCTCCTTGTTGAATTGCTGGCTGGCCACATAGGTGTTCTCGACGACGAGGCCGGTCCAACTCGTATTGGCGAGCGTGGCCATGGTCAGGTTGACCGCGATGACCACCCCGAAGAAGGTGAGAATGATGGCCAGCATGTGCCTGCCGGTGAATTCGCGAGGCTTTTGGGCATTGGCGGTCATTTGGCGGCCTCTGGCGCGTTGAATGTGGCGGCGTACTCGTTCGACTCGAAGCTCGCCTTATCCTCGACACGGAACTTGAAGGTCTGTGCCGGGGCGTGGATCTGGTCCGCCGGTTGGCGAACGAAGACCTTCAACGTTTTCAGGCGGTCGGGTTCGACCGGGATGGCGAAAGACCGGCCGGCCGGGATGTCGTCGCCGACGACGACCATGTCGGCACCCTCCAGACCCTGCATGGTGACGACGATTGTCCTTGGCTCAGGGATCATGTTGAGCAGCTTGACGCTATAGCCATTGCGGATGGAGCCATCGGATAGTGTGACGAATTGCGGATTGCGGTCATGCAGCACGTTCAGTTCGAGCCGATCGCGCGTCAGCAGCGAATAGAGCAGGCCCAGCCCGATCAGCGACCACAAGCCCATGTAGACGTAGGTGCGCGGCCGGAAGATCTTGCGAATGTGAAAATGCGCCACCTGATCGCAGAAGGTGCCGACAGCAGTCCTGACCAGCGACGGATTGATTGAACTGGAGCCGCCTGCGGTCGCCAGCATCATGTTGGCGTTGTAGTCGGAGAGCGTCGCGTAGGAGATCAGCCCGCGCTCCTTGCCGAGCTTGTCCATGACGCCGTCGCAGGCGTCGATACACAGCGCGCAGGTAATGCATTCGAGCTGCTGGCCGTCGCGAATGTCGATTCCCATTGGGCAGACCGCGACGCAGGCATTGCAGTCGACGCAGTCGCCGACGGACTGCCCCGAGGCTTGCACCTTCTTGGCGTGGCGCGATCGCGGCTCGCCGCGCCAGTCATTGTAGGTGACGGTGAGCGAATTCTCATCGAGCATGGCTGCCTGGATGCGCGGCCATGGGCACATATAGGTGCAGACCTGTTCGCGCATCAGGCCGCCGAAGGTGTAGGTCGTCGCCGTCAGCACGGCGATGGTGATGTAGGCGACAGGTGCGGCGGTACCGGTGAAAAGCTCGCCCACAAGTGTTGGTGCATCAGCGAAATAGAAAATCCAGGCGCCACCGGTCGCCGCCCCTATGACAAGCCAGATGGCGTGTTTCGAGACCCGCAGCATCAGCTTGCGGGCGGTCCAGGGGCCGGCATCGAGTTTCATGCGGGCGTTGCGGTCCCCCTCAATCGCACGCTCGACGACAAGGAACAGATCGACCCACACGGTCTGCGGACATGCATAGCCGCACCAGGCACGGCCGACAGCAGAGGTAATCAGGAAAAGTCCAACACCGGCCATGACCAGGAGGCCGGCCACATAGAAGAATTCCTGCGGCCAGATCTCGATGAAGAAAAAGTAGAAGCGCCGATTGGTGAGATCGAGCAGCACGGCCTGGTCCGGGGCAAATGGGCCACGATCCCAATGCAGCCACGCAGTCAGGTAATAGATGCCAAGTGTGATCGTCATCACCAGCCATTTGAAGCGGCGAAAGTTGCCCGAGGCGCGCTTCGGAAAGATCTTTTGACGCGCGGCATAAAGGGGCTTGCGGGTTTTGGCGGCATTGACAGTTTCTGTTTCGAGCCGTGTCAACTGCGTCTTGTCACGCACGTGCAACTCCACTTTCCCAGCCAATGTCAGGGGCACCTGTCGAAAAGCCTCGCGGTAGGACAGCCTTGCCGGGTTGTGCAGATCGCATTAGGAATGGTGTCGAGGCCCGGCTCGCGCCGGGCCTCGTCCGCTTGGCAGGGGTGACCGAAGAATAGGGCTTCCATTCCTATTCTCCGCCGCCAAGCGAATGGACATAAACTGCAAGTTCCTTGACCTTGATCTCGCCGAGACGGCCAACCCAGGCCGGCATGACGCCCTGCTTTGGCGCACGAACCTGGGCGGCGATGGCCGTCTCGCCGGACCCGTAAAGCCAGATCGCGTCAGTCAGGTCGGGGGCGCCGAATTCCCTGTTGCCTTTTGCATTGTCGCCGTGACAAGCGACGCAGTTCTCGGCAAAGACCTTGGCGCCGGGTTGGATCAGACTTGCATCGCGGACCTTGCCGGAAAGGCTGGCCACGTAGGCGCTGACTTGTGCGATCTGGTCGGCGGTGATGATGTCGCCGAAGGCCGGCATTTCTGACAGTCGCGTGTCCGGATCGGAAGCAAAGCGGAGGCCGTGCGTGATCGTCTGCTTGATCTGGTCGGGGCTGCCGCCCCAGAGCCAGTCATCGTCATTCAGGTTGGGAAAGCCCTTCGACCCCTGAGCGCCGGAGCCGTGGCATTGCGTACAGTTGACCTTGAACGCGGCAGCCCCGGCAGCGACCGCGAATTCGCGCAAGGCATCGTCGGTCAAGATCTCCGAGACGCTCTTTGCCTGGATGGCTGCAACATACTTGCCCTTGGCGGCCTCGGCCGCGGCAAGGTCGTTCTTGACGTCCTTACGGCTTGAATAGCCGAGCATGCCCTTGGTTGCCGAGGTCAGCATCGGCCATGCCGGGTATGCGGTCGTATAGACGAGCGCCCACGCTATGGTGACGTAGAAGGTAATCACCCACCATCGCGGCAGAGGATTGTTGAGCTCCCTGATGCCGTCCCATTCATGGCCGGTGGTTGAGACGCCGGAGACCTCATCGATGTGCTCGTCGCTCATGATCACTCGTCCTCGAGCGGAATGCGGGCAGCTTCGTCGGCCAGCCTTCGGCTGCCGGGGCGTAGGGCAAAGGCGATGCACCCGACGAAGAACAGCGCCATCGCAACCAGGCCCCAGCTGTCGGCAAACGCCCGCATCAAATTGTAGGTCATCAGCGTTCTCCTCAGCGGTAGCCGGCGGCTTCGTCGTAATTTTTGAAGTCGACCAGTGTGCCAAGCATCTGCAGGTAGGCGAGCAGGGCATCCATTTCGGTGACCTGTTGCGGGTTGCCGTCGAAGTCGCCGATCTTGACTTTGGGGTAACGCGCCTCAAGGCCTGATGTGTCGGCATTGGGATCGGCCTGCGCCGCCAGATCCGCATTGGCGTGCGCGATCATGTCATCGGTGTAAGGGACGGCTACACGCCTGTTGGCGACCAGATGCGTCGAGAAATCCTTCACGTCGATCGGCGTGTCTTTCAGGAACCCATAGCTCGGCATGATCGATTCCGGCACCACCGAGCGCGGGTCGGTAAGATGCGCGACATGCCATGCATTCGAGTAGCGGTCGCCAACTCTGGCGAGATCCGGCCCGGTGCGCTTCGATCCCCACTGGAAGGGGTGATCGTACATGGACTCGGCAGCCAGGCTGTAGTGGCCATAGCGCTCAACTTCGTCGCGGAACGGCCTGATCATCTGGCTATGGCAGAGAAAGCAGCCCTCGCGCATATAGATGTTGCGCCCGACAAGTTCGAGCGGCGAATAGGGGCGCATGCCTTCCACCTTCTCGATCGTATTGTCGAGATAGAAGAGAGGCGCTATCTCGACGATACCGCCGACCGTCACCACGAGCAGCGAGCCAACGAGAAGAAGCGTGGCGTTCTTCTCGATGATTGCGTGTTTGTCCATCAAGCCCATTACCTGGCTCCTGATCGCGCAGGTCGGATGGCGACGGGGCTCGGCATCGGCTCCTCCTCGCGCTGGTGGCCGAGGATGGTCATGGTGATGTTCCAGGCCATGATAAGGGCGCCGGAGAGGTACATGGCCCCACCGATGGCGCGCATGACGTAGTATGGGTGCATGGCAGCGACGGTTTCGGCGAAGGAATAGACCAGGAAGCCCTGCTGGTCGTATTCACGCCACATCAGGCCCTGCATGATGCCTGACACCCACATGACCGAGGCGTAGACGACGATCCCGAGTGTCGCCAGCCAGAAGTGCCAAGTGACGAGCCGCAGCGAGTAGAGCCGGTGACGGTTCCAGAGCTTCGGCACCATGTAGTAGATTGCGCCGAACGAGATCATGCCAACCCAGCCGAGCGCGCCCGAATGGACGTGGCCGATGGTCCAGTCGGTATAATGCGACAGCGAATTGACCGCCCTGATCGCCATGATCGGGCCTTCGAAGGTCGACATGCCATAGAAGGCGACGGCCATCACCATCATGCGGATGATCGGATCGGTGCGCAGCTTGTCCCAGGCGCCGGACAGCGTCATCAGGCCGTTGATCATGCCGCCCCAGGACGGCATCCACAGCATGATCGAGAACGCCATGCCGAGCGTCTGCGCCCAATCTGGCAAGGCGGTGTAGTGCAGGTGATGCGGGCCAGCCCAGATGTAGAGAAAGATGATCGCCCAGAAATGGACGATCGACAGCCGGTACGAATAGACTGGCCGGTTCGCCTGCTTGGGCACGAAATAATACATCATGCCAAGGAAGCCGGCGGTGAGAAAGAAGCCGACCGCGTTGTGGCCGTACCACCATTGGGTCAGCGCGTCCTGGACCCCGGAAAAGGCGGAGTAGCTCTTGGAGCCCAGGAACGAGACTGGCATCGACAGGTTGTTGACCACATGCAGCATCGCGATGGTCACGATGAACGACAGGTAGAACCAGTTGGCGACGTAGATATGCGGTTCCTTGCGCTTCAGGATCGTGCCAAGGAACAGAATGAGGTAGGCGACCCAGACGATGGTCAGCCAGACATCCACATACCATTCGGGTTCGGCGTACTCGCGGCCCTCGGTGATGCCGAGCAGATAGCCGGTCGCGGCCATGACGATGAACAGCTGGTAGCCCCAGAAGACGAACCAGGCGAGATCACCGCCGAAGAGGCGGGCGCGGCAGGTGCGCTGCACGACATACAGAGACGTGCAAAGCAGCGCGTTGCCACCGAAGGCGAAGACGACACCGGATGTATGCAGCGGCCGCAAACGGCCGAAATTGAACCAGGGCTGGATGTTGAGATCGGGATAGGCGAGCTGAAGCGCGATCACCACGCCGACCAGCATCCCGACGACACCCCAGAACACGGTGGCGATCGCGCCGTAGCGGATCGGACCATCCATGTAAGCGGATGGGTCAATCGGAGCTGCTGGCTTGAACTCCGTGTTGCGCAACAGGATCGCAGTGAAACCAGCCACTGCGAAGAACAACACCCACATATGTCGGCGGAAAGGTTCATCCACGCCGAAGCCGGCGGCCACCAGGGCCGCAAAAGCGAACACGCTTAGAAGGACGATCTCTGTGCCGAATTTCATTGCAGATCCCGATCTCGAATCTGGTGGATGCCAAATCCGCAGCGCACTAATTGCGCAGCCGCCGCCCCCTCGCCCTGATCTATGTCAGGCCGCACGATTTTGTGTCGGCGGCGCAATCAGCAGGTGGCGAATGAACGAGGAACGCAGCGCGGGCTCACCCCCTCATGGAAGGCGTTCCCTGGGTTGGGCGGGCGCAGACGCGATCGATTGAGGCGAAAGCTGAGGCTCTGCGACGCGTTGGATGCTATTGCCGATGCCCTGCCAAACGTTGTTCGGATCCCATTGGAAACGAACGCGATCGTTCGGCCGAGCCGTGGCAGCTTAAGGACCGTGCTTCGCCGGTATGTGCCGAAACACACCTGGCGATTGGTCGTCGTCCCTATCAAAGCCCGAAAGCTGTCTGTCTCGACCGTGACGCCGCTTCTTCGAAGGCGCGGCGACATCGCATTAGAAGGCAAGCACGGCCCGCCCCGGAGCCATGCGACATGGGCCTCGCCGCTTAGGGCCGCTCGCGTCCGCCGCCACAGCGCTTCTCCAGACGGCTTATGCTGTCCACCGTCACATGGCGTGCGTTCTCAATCCGAATCACCCCGTCAGCCCGCAATCGCGTCAGTTGGCGGCTCACGGTTTCGTTGGTAATTCCAAGGAAATCAGAGATTTCGGCACGCGTCAGCGGCAGATCGAAGGACGCTGACCTGGAAGCCGCGTCGAGACTGGAATCGATATTCCGGGCCATCATGAGGAGAAAACTCGCCACCTTTTCCGGAGCTGTCTTGCGCCCCAGCGTCACCATCCACTCGCGCGCCTCATCGAGTTCATTCAGCGTCTGTTTGAGCAGGCGATGCTCGAATTCCCGTGACGCCTTCATCATCCGTTCGACGGCCGCTCGCGGAAACGAGCACAGCGTGACTGCTGTTGCCGCTTCCGCATTGATCGAGCTTTCCACCTTGAAAGGACGTCCCAGAAAATTCGGTGCAAACTGGAGACCGACGATCTGCTGGCGCCCATCCGACAGGCTCTTTGATAGCTTTACCACGCCTGAAAGCACGTTCGAGTAGCTGTCGACGTTCTGTGCCTCGCCGGTCAACTCCATTCCTGACTCGATCCGGCGACGCGAGCAAGTCTTGGCGAGCCCAACCAAATTGTCTGGATCGAGCGCACCGCAGACACCGCGACGCCGTGCCTCGCAAGGGAGGCAAAGAACAGGAATGCCGGAAGTATGAATGTCTTGCCGAAAGGTCATGCGTTCGCTTTACCCGATCCTAACTGCCGGCAGGATACCCATCCAGGGTAGAGAAGTCCTGCGGCGGTTTGTCCATGCGCGCGGCTGATCGAGATCAGGGTCTGCTTCAGCGATGCGTGCAGTGTTCGGCGGGCAACACGGTGAACGCGAGATGCAATCGGAAATAGCTGTCAAACTCAGCGAGAACGTCCCACGCTACACAAGCTATCCGACGGCGCCGCATTTCCATTCCGGGGTCGATGCTGCCATTTACCGTGGCTGGTTGGAGGCGCTGGAAAGTGGCGACGAAATCTCGCTGTATTTGCACATTCCTTACTGCGACAAGCTCTGCTGGTTCTGCGCCTGTCACACCAAGCAGACGCACCAATATGAGCCGGTGGCCGCTTATCTGCGCTCGCTGAATGCCGAAATCGTCACGATTGCCGGTCTGGTGAGCGGCAAGGCACATGTCCGTGCAATCCACTTCGGTGGCGGTTCGCCAACGATGCTGAGGCCCGATGACATGGTTGCTCTTGGAGCGGCCTTGCGGGACAGCTTCGACCTTCTCCCGGATGCTACGGTCAGCATCGAAATCGGAACCAACGACATGGACAAGGCGCGCCTTGATGCGCTTGCTCAAATCGGCGTAACGCGGGCGAGCCTCGGCGTGCAGGATTTCGATCCGCAAGTGCAAAAAGCAATTAATCGTGAGCAAAGTTTTTTGCAGACCAAGGCAGTCGTCGACGGGGTTCGTTCGCGGGGCGTTGAATCGGTCAATCTGGACCTGCTCTACGGGCTCCCGAATCAGACACGCGAGACGATCTGTTCCACGGTGGCGCAGGCACTGACCTTGGAACCAGACCGGATGGCTCTGTTCGGCTACGCACATGTGCCCTGGTTCAAGAAGCATCAGACGATGATCGACGAGGCATGGCTGCCGAGTCCCACCGAGCGTTTCGCCCAATCTCAACTCGCGGCGCGGGCAATTGTCGCCAAGGGATATGAGGCAATAGGACTCGATCATTTCGCGAAGCCCGACGATGCGCTGGCCATAGCGGCCCGCGCAGGGGTTTTGCATCGCAATTTTCAGGGCTACACCGAGGATCGCTGCCCGACACTGATCGGACTTGGCCCTTCGTCCATCGGTCGTTTTCGCCAAGGCTACGTGCAGAACATGGCTTCGACTGCCGGGTACGGGCGCATGGTTGCGGATGGCGGGTTGGCTGCCGTCCGGGGCGTTGCCCTTTCCGACGACGATCGCGTCCGTGGCTGGATAATCGAGCGGCTGATGTGTGATTTTGCCTTCTCGGCAGTCGATCTGGTGGAGCGGTTCGGCAAAGCCGGCGAGAAGCTCCTTCATCGCTCGAGGTCCATCGCCCTCCACGATCCTGCCCGAGCGCTTGAATTCGATGGCGACAGTTTCGTCGTACGGGCTGAAAGTCGCCCCTTCGTTCGAACCATCGCGGCCAAGTTCGATACATATTTCAAAGGGGGAACGGCGAGGCACTCGGTGGCGGTCTGAGCAAAGCACAGTGCGCTCGCCGTTTGGTCGATCGCGAACCAGCTGCGTTTCATTTTGACCGCTCATAGGCGACTACCGCATCCAATCGAAAATGCAAACTTAGGCTGTTGCGCGGTATTTCCTTCCACATCCTCTCTTACGCATACCTGCATTCCAAGGTGTTTGATCCTATGCTTCGCGAGGAGCAGGTAGGCCGCGACAGCTAGGCAATGTTCCAGCTGCCTCTAGCGGAGGAGTCACGATTTTTCGGCAAGCTCCGTCGGCAGACCTTCTTTTCGGGCCTTGGCAAAGGCTCGGTCGCCTTCCAGAAACGCCGCCAGCATGAAAGGGATGAGTTCTGCCACGGTTTCAGACTGACGATAGGTCTGACGGTAAAGTGCAGCATACTCCTTGAGTGTTTGGCCCAGCTCCGCGCTGACGGTAATGGTGATCTTCGAAGCTGTTCGGTCTGGAAGCTTTCCAAGTTTCAGGTCAGCCATGGTAACTCCTGCTCAACTCGCGTATGGCCGCAGCACGATGTCCTTGTGCACGATGACGCGCAGTGGCCAACCTGGGCGGACGATGATGGTGGGCTGGATATTGAGGTTTTTTTCGGTGATGCGCTGGCCGGCTCGACTGGCGTTCTGCTGGGCTGATTCCCGGATCGCCTTGACCAGATCGCTCTCGTTTTCGCCGAGGCTGAATTCCGTGCCGACACCGAGCAATGTGGCAAGCGCCACCCCCTTGATCAGCTGCCAGGTGTGGAAATCGACTTTGTCTTCCAGCCCTGCGTAGCCGGCGGTGTCGCTCGCGGGCAGATTGTCGATTTCGACCGACGAGCCGTCGGGCAGCAGAATGCGCTGCCAGACCAGCAGCGCTCGCTTTTGCCCGAACGCGACGACGCTGTCGTAGACGCCGATAAGACGTGAGCCCTGCGGAATCAGCAATATGTTGCCCGTGACCGTGTCGTGCACATTCTCGGTGACTTGCGCGACGACAAGGCCCGGCAAATCGGAATTGATGCCGGTGATCAGGCTGGCGGCAATCACGCTGCCAGCCATCAGTTGATACGGCGAGATCGGCGTCTGCAGCGCATGCGGATTGTAGATCCCGCCAGTGCTCCGCTGGCTGAGGAAATCAAGCTTTCGCTGCTGATTGTTCTGGTCGCCTTCCGCCGGCGCCACCGAGGCTGACGCGCGTGCTGCTTCGGATTGGGGAAGTGCCTCAAATGGATGCTGAGCAGTTTGCACGCTCTCACCGACATCTGTCTGTTGAGCTCGATTTTCGACGCGGAAAAGCACCTGCGATTCACGCGCTTCGATCGCCTGCTGCGCTAGACGCTGCTCCTCGGCCGAGATGTCTTGACCCGGCACGATGCCGAGCTGGCGCTGCCGCTCGAGGATGGGGCGACCGAGGTCGCCCGGCAAAGGTGGCCCAAGGACGGGAGGCTTCGGCTTCATGCCGGAATAGTCATGGGGAAGCGTATCGAGTCCCTCGACGGTTGGTTTGCGCTCAGTGCTGTAGGGATCTTCCGCCTGATCCCTGATGCGAAGGGCCGGCCCCTGGAGCGCCATCATGGCAACGCCGAACACAGCGCCGGATCCGAGCGCTGCGATCGCGATGATCACACCGCGCCTGAACCGCACCACGCGGCGGGGAGAGGCCCGAAGCTGCAGTTCCTCGGGATCCAGTTTCGGCGGGATGCCAGAGCGGGAATTTTCGATCATGAGCCCTCACCTCACCGGCTGGAACGCGAAAAGAGCGAGATCCGCCGTAGCGGTTGCCTGTCGTCAATCCTGCTGATGCGGATCACCTGCTGCTGCTTGGTGCCGAGGCGAAGTTCGGCCGCGGCGAAGAGCCGATCGACGATGTAATAGTTGCCGCGCACGCGATAGTTGACGAGCTCGCTGCTCCCATCTGCGCCGACGATGAAGAGTGGTGGCGCCTCGCCCTGATCTATGCGACGAGGGAACTCAATATAGACCTTGCTGCCGTCGTCGAAGGCTCGCGTCGGTCTCCAGGGCGGTGTGTCGCCACTGATCGAGTAGCGAAAGCGAAGGTTTTCGAGCGCGATATTCGACGCGACCGGTGTAACTGCCTCGGCTTGAGCATTGCGCTGGCGAAGCGCGATGATCTGGTCTTGGCTGTAGGTCCAGGAGATTGCCGCCATTGCTGTCTTCTCGGTGCTTTGAAGCTGCAAATGATAGGTCCGCCGGTCCGTCGTAATGACGACATTGGTGGCAAGACCCGGCGCGAAGGGTTTCACCAGAACATGGGTGCGCTGATTGTCACCGGTGCCGCTTGCGGTATCGCCTATGACCCAGCGCACGGTGTCGCCAGCCGACACGGCGGTTAGTTTCTCGCCCGGCTGCAGAGCGATGTCGGTCACGCGCTCCGGCGCGGCATAGAGCTGATAAAGCGCGCCATCGGTGAAGGGGTAGACTTGCACGGCATTAACATACCCGTACTTGGTGGGTTGCTGGGTCGCGGCTTTGTTGGCATCAGCGACGCGTTCTTCAGGGGGGCGCTTGTCCTCGGCCTTGCCGGACTCGGGCTGCAATTGGCCAGGCAGCGGCAGTGGTTTTGGCACCTCGACAATTCTAATCGGCCTCTCCGGCGCCTTCTCGATCGCGGCCGGTTTGAAGTCAGCAGCGTCATAGGAAATCTCAGGCGGCGGCACCTTCTTCGATGCACAAGCGGAAACGACCGCTGCCGACACCGATAGGATCAGCACGGCACGAATCGGTGACATTTTATCTTTCATTGGTGGACTCCGTCGGAGAAAGGGGGGGGTGGGACGGCGCTGTCGAGCTCGCGTGACCAGTCAATGGCGTTGATGAAGACGCCGAGCGGATTCTTGCGCAGCTGATCCGTATTGCTTGGCGAGCGGATCACGATCGTGAGGATCGCAGTCCAGCGCATCGTGCTGGCAAGGCTTCCGCGCTCAAACACCTGCTCGGTCCATTTGACCTGGAATGAACTTTCGGAGGCCCTGACCACGCTGGTGACCTGTACCGAGACACTGCGCGTTCCGATCTGACCGAAGGGGTCGTTCGCCTTGGCGTATTCGTTGAGGAAGAGCGCTGCGCGATCGCTAGCAAAGTCGTAAGCTGCGAACCAGTTCTGCCGTACCAAAACCGGATCGGTGGAAACGGAACGGACATTCTGGATGAAGCGGCCGAGATGCCAGGCGATCTGAGCATCCGAGGGCTCATAATTCCGGATTGCCGGCGCGACGGCGCGCGTCTCGCCGAAGCCATCGACCTCGACGACGTAAGGCACGACACGGCTTTGCATCGACTGCCATACGAGTCCGCCGGAAAGTCCGGTCGCCAAGGCCAGGCACCCAAGGGCCATGAGCCGCCAGTTCCTGGCCTGCAGTCGAGATGAGCCGATGCGCTCGTCCCACAGCTGGGCGGCTTTTTGATACGGCGTGACCGGTTCGGGTGTTTTGCCGTAACGGTGCACGGGTCGCTTGAAGAGCATCTAGTCATCCTTGTCGTTGAGAGAGGGGTTGGCGCTGCCTCCCGGCCGGTCTCCGTCTCGGACAGCTTGCATGGCAGCGTGGCGATGTGCACGGGCGGTCTGTTCAGAACGTAGGCGCCTTGCCCACGTCGGCGCCGAAACAGTGGCCGAACCGGCAGAGCGCTCGGTCATTGACGCGGTCGGCGTGCCGCCGGTCGCGGTCCACGCGGCATCGCGCCCGGCATCGGCGTTGCGCCCAACACTTGCAGTGGCGGATCGCGCTACGCGTATAGCGGCGCCGCCAGCGGCACTGGTTACACCATGCATTCCAGCAGCCACACCGGAGAGGCCAACGTCGGGCGAGGTTGCGCGCCCGATCTGCCAGGACGTGGAAGCAGCCGATCCCATTGTTGTGCCGGCGCGGATGGCGGCGAGACCGCCGCTGGTTGCCATACGCGCGCCAGAAAATGCCGTGCCTCCAGCAACGAGTGATACACCCGCTGCCGCCGCGGTCGTGCCGAGGGCGGCGCCCGCGCCAAGCTGCGGTGCGCCTGAGACAAGACCCGACGCGATCCCCGGCCCAAAAATGCCAAGGCCAAGCAGTGCCAGTGCGCCCAGTACCTGGGACATGGCAGCGGCCAGATCCGGCTCCTTGCCTTGCAATGCGGAAGCGAACTCCCCGAAGAGCGTGGAGCCGATGCCGACAATGACGGCGAGCACCATCACCTTGATGCCTGACGAGATAACATGGCCGAGCACGCGTTCGGCCAGGAACGCTGAACGGTTCCAAAGTGCGAATGGAACCAAAACAAAACCTGCCAGCGTGGTGAGCTTGAACTCAAGGATGGTGATGAAAAGCTGGATGGAAAGGATGAAGAAGGCGATGATGACCAGGAACCAGGCCATCAGCAGCACGAAGATGGTCAGTGCGTTGCCGAAGATTTCCGGGAAGCCCAGGAGCTGACTGGCTTGGTCAAGCATTGGCCAAGCACCTTCGAAACCGGTCGCGGCAATGCGGCCCGGGCGCAGGAGATTGTCTGCCGACAGATTGCCGGCCGACGCATTAATCCCGAGACCGGCAAAAGAACGATAAATGATATCGGCGAGGTTCTTGAAATTGTTCAGGATGAAGGCGAAGACGCCAACATAGAGCACCTTGCGGACAAGCCGGCCGAGAACGCTGGTCTCCTCGCCGAGCGCCCACGCCAGGCCGGCAAGTGTGATGTCAATGCCGATCAGAATGGTAGTGAGGAAGGCGACGTCGCCCGAGAGCAGACCGAACCCGCTGTCGATGTAGCGGATGAAGGTCTCCATGAAGCGATCGATGACGCCAAGGTCGTTCATGCCGCTGCCTTCCTCGTCGTGATGAACTCGTGATTAATTGCCGGGATAAGCCGAGCCGGTACCCAAGAATCGCTTCGTCATCTCGCGGGCGGCTTCCTCTGACTGGGCCTTGCGGGCGGCATCCTCGGCCTCAGCTCGAAACTGCGTTGCGAGCAGCGTCTGGATCTGCATCTGCTGCTTTGTCGAAAGCGCTATCAGCTGGTTGGTGGCCTGGCTTGCCTGAAGCGCACCGGCCGCCCCTTGGCTGCGGTTGACGAGATCGGCGAGCAGATCGCCGTCGGCGCGGACGTTCTCGACGATTTGCGACTGGACCCCCATGGTCTGGCGGAACGCCTGCATGGCGCTTTGCCAACGCTCGCGCGCAGCACTCGCCACATCGCTGACCTTGATCGTGGCGTCGTAGCTTTCCGGATATTGGCTGCGCCACTGGTCTTGAAGCTTGCCCAGATCAAAGCTGAGGCCACTCGCCTGGTCCATCAAGCCGTCGATGCGATGGAGCGAACCGGTGAGTTGGCCAACGGAAGAGAAATCCAGACGCTGAAGATTGCGCGCCATGTTCTGCAGCATGGTCGCCTGATTCTGCAGCGACTGGATCTGGTTGTTGATCTGCTCCAGGGCGCGCGCGGCCGTCAGCACGTTCTGCGCATAATTGGACGGATCGAACACGATAAGGGCGTAGGCGGGCTGCACATAGTCGGCCATAGGCTTGGCGATCAGGGAAACGGTGATCAGGCCGGAGAGAAGGCGTCGCCGCATCATGCTAATTGCTCCTTGTCTGGTTGAGGGAATTGCTTGAGAAGTTCGCCGGCCCAATCGAGGCCGCGCGCGATCAGGAACTGCGAGGCAAAGCTGCCTTGCCCGTCTTCGGACAGGATCCTGTCGATCAGAGTCTGCGTGGCCGGATCGGAAGCACCGCAAAGCGCAAGAGCGATGGGGCCAAGCCCGAGCTCGAACAGACGGTTGCCGCGGCGCGATTGCAGATAATACTGACGCTTCGGCGTGGCGCGGGCGATCAATTCGATCTGCCGCTCGCTTAAACCGAAGCGTTCGTAGGCTGTGCGCGCCTGGGGTTCCACGGCACGATCATTGGGAAGGAAAATGCGCTGCGGGCAGCTTTCGATGATTGCCGGCGCTATGGCAGAGCCCGCGATATCAGCCAGCGACTGCGTAGCGAAGACAACCGACACGTTCTTCTTTCGCAGCACCTTCAGCCATTCGCGGATGCGGGCGGCGAACAGCGGATTGTCGAGATAGACCCACGCCTCGTCGAGCATGATCAGCGTGGGCCGTCCGTCGAACCGTTCCTCAAGTCGCTGGTACAGATAGGTAAGCACCGGCAGCAAAGCGCCTTGGCTGTGCATCAGCTCCTCGGTCTCGAAACACTGCACATCCGACAAGGCCAGCCCATCATGATCGGCATCGAGCAGGCGGCCGAAGGGACCGTCGAGCGTGTAGGGCATCAATGCGGACTTCAGCGCATTGGATTGAAGCAGGACCGAAAGGCCGGTCAGTGTGCGTTCCTGCGCCGGCGCGGTGGCAAGGCTGGCCAGCGCTGACCAGATAGCCTCCTTCACCTCCGGCGTGACGGTGACGTTCTCGTGGGCAATAAGGCTGGCGATCCATTCGGCCGCCCAGCTTCGGCTAGCCTGGTCGTTGATGCTGCGCAGTGGCTGAAAGGCAAGGGAACCGTCCGCTCCTAGCGCGTGGTGTTCTCCACCCATGGCAAGTGTTGCAGCACGGGCCGAATTGCCTTTGTCGAAGACATAAACCTGGGCGCCGGCATAGCGCCTGAACTGCAGAGCAATCAGAGCAAGCAGAACCGACTTGCCGGCGCCGGTCGGACCAACAGCCAGCATGTGGCCGACATCTTCGACGTGGGTGGAAAGCCGAAACGGTGTCGACCCGCTGGTCTCGGCAACGAGAAGCGGTGGCGCTTCGGTTTGGGTGACTTTCGCGAGATACTCGTTTGTCGCAGGACCGGCCCAAACCGACGACAGCGGCATGAGATGGGCAAGGTTCAAAGTATGAACGAGCGGTTGGCGAACGTTAGCGTAGACATGGCCAGGCAATGAGCCGAGCCAAGCCTCGACCGCATTGACGCCTTCTCGGATCGTGGTGAAACCGATCCCATTGATGATGCGCTCGACCGCGCGAAGCTTCTCTGCAGCGGCTTGGCGATCCTCGCCCCACACCGTCACGGTCGTGGTGAGATAGCCGAAGCTCACATGATCGCCGCCCAATGCCTGAAGGGCTTCGTCGGCATCGAGCGCCTTGTTGTCGGCATCGCTGTCGACAAGCGGGACCGGCTCGTTGGTAATGACCTCGCGTAGGATTGCCACGATCGATTTGCGCTTGGCAAACCACTGCCGGCGCAACCGCGTCAGCGTCTTCGTGGCTTCCGTTTTCTCGAGCGGAATGAAGCGCGTCATCCAGCGATAGGCGAAATCCTGATGATTGAGGGCATCGAGAATCCCGGGCCGGGTGAGGTTCGGAAAGCCGAGGATGGTCAGTGTGCGAAGATGCTGCTCACCCAGCATCGGCTCCAGGCCACCGGCAAGCGGCGCATCGACCAGGATGGCATCCAGATATATCGGCGTTTCCGGGACCATGATAGGATGGCGTCGAGGCGAAATCGTGCCGTGGAGATAGGTCAACGTCTGAGCATCATCGAGGACGCGTACTTCGGGCATGAAGCCCGAGAAGAGATCGAGCACGCGGTTGGTCTCGTCACGGAACCTCGCCAGATCCTGGCGCCAGTCTCTTTCTCCTTGGGAATAATGAGAGTCGACGAGCGCGCTTTCCGCGCGCGCCTGGGCGTCGGGCGGTGGCATAAACACTAAGGTCACATGATAGCGGCTCTCGTAGTGCGCTACCTTCCCCTCGAAAGCAGCGCGGCGTTCTTCGTCGACCAGCCACGACGCGGCGTCAGGAAAATGCGAGTTCGGATAGCCCAGCGCTTCTATGCGCTCGGCCTCAAAGAACAATGCCCAGCCAGAGCCAAGGCGTCTGAGAGCATTGTTCGCCCGGCCGCAAATGCCGACGAGTTCAGCCTCCGTCGCACTTTCGAGATCCGGGCCGCGGAACCGCAACGTCCGCTGAAAGCTGCCGTCCTTGTTGAGCACGATGCCGGGCGCCACCAAGGCAGCCCAGGGTAGATGGTCGGCAAGCCGGTCGGCTTTGCTTCGATATTCCGAAAGGTTCAGCATGCAAGCCACCCCTTCAGACGAAGGTGGCGCACAAGCACGCTGGCGAAGTCCGGATCGCGTCTTGCGGCAAAGACCGCTAACGAGTGGCCCGCGATCCAAAGCACCAGACCAGCAATCCATTGCTGCAAGCCGAAGCCAATGGCCGCGGCCACTGTACCGTTGAGGATCGCCACCGCGCGCGGAGCCCCGCCGAGCAGGATCGGCTCGGTCAGCGCCCGGTGGACCGGTACTGCGAAGCCCTCGATATGCTGCTCCCCGGCGGCCATCAGACGAGCGCCCCACCACCGAAGGAGAAGAAGGAGAGGAAGAAGCTCGATGCCGCGAAGGCGATCGACAGACCGAAGACGATCTGAATCAGGCGCCGAAAACCACCGGCGGTGTCGCCGAAGGCAAGCGTCAGGCCGGTGGTGATAATGATGATCACCGCAACGATCTTGGCGACCGGTCCCTGCACCGACTCCAGGATCTGCTGCAGCGGCTGCTCCCACGGCATGCCGGAGCCGGCCGCATAAACGGGGGCCGTGATAAGAAACGCGAGCGCTGTGGACGAAAGAAAGCGAAGCTTCTTGCGCATGAGGAAGGCCTTTCAAAGCTGCTGGAGTTGCGAAAGCGTGAGCGGGGCAACGGCGTAATCGCCGCTGCCGTCGAGACCGGTGACCTCGGCGATTGCGTCGATGTGGCGCGACGAGCCGCGGCCGGCGATGAAGACGAGCAGGTCGACGGCATCGGCGATGAGGCGGCGGGGAACGGTGACGACTGCTTCCTGTGCGAGCTGCTCGATACGGTAGAGTGCGGAGCGCGCCGAATTGGCGTGAACCGTGGCGATGCCGCCGGGGTGCCCGGTGTTCCATGCCTTCAGCATGTCGAGTGCTTCCGCACCTCTTACTTCGCCGACGATGATGCGGTCGGGCCTGAGCCGCAGCGTTGAGCGCACGAGATCGGCAAGGGTGACCGAGCCCCGCCTCGTTCTCAGGGCAACGCAGTCCCTGGCCGCGCACTGCAGTTCGCGCGTGTCCTCGATGAGGATCACCCGCTCGTCGCATTCTGCGACCTCCGCCAGCAGCGCATTGGCAAGGGTTGTCTTGCCCGAAGACGTGCCGCCGGCGACCAGGATGTTGCGCCGCTCGCGGACTGCCCTCTTGAGCACATCGACCTGCAGCGGCAGCATGATCCGGTCCGCGACATAGTCGGCCAGCGTGTAGAGCTTTGCCGCTGGTTTACGGATGGCAAAGCATGGCGCGAGCACGACCGGCGGCAGCAGACCCTCGAAGCGCTCGCCCGACGGCAGTTCGGCACTGACAATCGGATTGTCCGCGTGCGCCTCGACCCGCACATGGGAGGCGACCAGGCGGATGATGCGTTCCGCCTCGGACGGGTGCAGATGCACGCCCGTATTGACTCGGCCCTCGCCCAGCCGGTCGAGCCGCAGCGCACCGTCGGGATTGACCATCACCTCGATGACGGACGGATCGGCAAGGGCTTCGGTGATTGCCGGACCCAGGGCGGTGCGCAGCATGACACGCCGCCGGTGGTCGGCCTCGGGATGAGAGCTCATCCTTCCCCTCCCCCACCATTGTCTTTGCTAAGCGACCTTTTGCCGGAAGCGATCTGGCGGCCGACCTGCTCAACGAATTTGTCAAAACGCTCCTGGGCAATCGCCTGGGTCGCCCTGTCCGGCACAGGCGTGTGGGCATGAAGCGTGATCGAAAAGCGGATGAAGAGCGCCAGACTCTCCAGGATCACCTCGGCATCGCGCCTGACGTGGGCAAGGTCGCGGGAGAGCCGGTCAAGCCTTACGCCGTAGCGCCGATCGAACTCGTTCTCGCCACGCCGCTCGATGAACGCCTCGACCGCCTTCGCCACGATCGCTGATTTGGTCGTTGACGGATCGCGACTGAGGTTGTCCAGTTTCTCGCTGAGCTCCGGCTCAAGCAGAAACTGATGGCGAATGCGGTGGGGCTTCATGCGGCTCGTTCCGACGGCCCGGCGTTGCGCCGGCGACGGGAGAAGGATCGGCCAGACGCTCAAAATTGCTTATGGCCGTTATCTACGCTGAGATGCGCTCTGCAACTCAGCGGACTTCAGAAGCCGGGAATGACATCCTTGTCGTCGCCCCTGCCCTCGTTGATACCGTAGGCGCGGGCCGCAGTGGAAATCCGATCCATGACACGCTTGTCCGCGAGCGCTTCGCTGTCATCGTCTGCGGGCTTCAACAGATCGGCCTGATCGGGCTCTTGAGAGACAACAACGTCTTCTACGGGCAGGCTTGGATGGCGTTGCTGCTGAACGCCTCCCTCGTCTTCAACTGGCGCGTCGGCGCTTTCGTCGTCCGCAGCAAGTCGGCTATCGACGCTGCACACTTGTCCAGTCCAGCCGTCCGGGCGTGATGCAGGGCAGTCCGCATAGGGACCGTCGCGCAGCACCGGCGCAGGCAGCACCCGGTCTGTGAAATTCTGATCCTGATAATAGCGCAGCTTCTTGGCGCGGATCGGCGGCAACCCAGAAACCAGGACCAATTCGTCTGACGGCGGCAATTGCATCACCTCGCCTGGCGTCAGGAGCGGGCGCGCGGTTTCCTGGCGGCTCACCATGACATGCGAAAGCCAGGGCGCAAGCCGATGGCCCGCATAGTTGCGCATCGACCTAAGTTCGGTTGCGGTGCCGAGGGCATCCGAGATGCGCTTGGCCGTGCGTTCGTCATTGGAGGAAAAGGCAATTCGCACGTGGCAATTGTCGAGAATAGCATTGTTCTCGCCATAGGCCTTTGAAACCTGGTTCAAAGATTGTGCGATCAGATAGGAGCGAATGCCATAACCTGCCATGAAGGCGAGCGCCGTCTCGAAGAAGTCGAGGCGACCGAGCGCCGGAAACTCGTCCAGCATCATGAGCAGTTGATGCTTACGGCTCTTCTTCGGGTCCCCCTCCAGGCGCTCCGTCAACCGCCTGCCGATCTGGTTCAAGATCAGTCGCACCAAAGGCTTGGTGCGCGAGATATCCGAAGGCGGCACGACCAGATAGAGCGACAGCGGTCGCTCTCCATCCACTAGGTCAGCGATGCGCCAGTCGCAGGACGAAGTGGCCGTCGCGACCGTTGGATCACGATAAAGCCCGAGAAAGGACATGGCGGTCGAGAGGACGCCTGAGCGCTCGTTCTCCGACTTGTTCAGGAGTTCGCGAGCCGCCGAGGCCACTACGGGATGGACCTGAGGGTTATGCCCCGTCCCGAGATGGTTTGTCGTCATCATCCGCTGTAGCGTTGCGGCAAACGAGCGTTGCGGGTCCGACAGGAAGGTGGCGACGCGGGCCAGCGTCTTTTCCTCTTCAGCGTAGAGCACGTGCAAAATGGCGCCAACTAGGAGTGAATGGCTGGTCTTCTCCCAGTGGTTCCGTCGCTCCAGCGCGCCCTCGGGATCGACGAGGATGTCGGCGATGTTTTGAACGTCTCGGATCTCATCTGGGCCTTTGCGTACCTCCAGCAGCGGGTTGTAGCGTGCCGATCTCGGGTCGGTCGGATTGAACAGAAGGCAGTACGAGAATTTCGACCGCCAGCCGGAGGTCAACTGCCAATTTTCGCCTTTTATATCATGAATGATGGCAGACCCGGTCCAGGAAAGTAGCGTTGGAACAACCAGCCCCACGCCCTTGCCCGAACGCGTCGGCGCAAATGCCATGACGTGCTCCGGGCCGTCATGGCGCAGATAGCGATCGTTCAGCCTACCGAGGAAAACGCCCGCCGGCCGTAACAACCCTGCCGTCTCGACCTCATGAGTCGTGGCCCACCGTGAAGACCCATAGGTCGTAACCGACCCGCGCTGTCGCGCGCGCAAAAGCGAGCCAGCGATTGCGGCGGCACAGCCCAGGAATCCGCTGGCGCCTGCAAGCGTACCGGCTTTGTCGAAGACCTCCGGCGCATAAGCATCGAAGTGGAACCACCATTCAAACAGCTTCCACGGCTTGTAGATTGGCCAGCCGGCGAAGAGAAACCATGGTGCGCCGAGAGGCGTCTGGTAGGTCAGCATTTGAGCGCACCATTGGGTTGCCGTCCATACGCCGATAATGACAATTGCGCACACAACGGCGATCTGCCCGATCAGTAGCTTCGTAGGTGTCATCGGCTTGGCCCGCTGAACAACGCGACCTAGCATCGCGCGGCGCAGCCGGGACAGGAATGTTCCTCACATACGATTTGGGAGCAATGAACGACTTCCTACGTATCAGGTCGGTCAGCACGCGTGTTGCGCCTTCACGCGACACCATCCGCCACTCCATCCTTTCCATTCACCCTGAGGCCCGGCGCCGCCGACAGTTGCGTGACCGCTCCTCCGCAAAGTTATCTTCTGCGTTCAGGGAGCCACGGCGCCTGGGCTGGCTGATGAACACCGTCCGCTCGCGCATGTGGGGTCGAATTGATTTGTGCCCAAGTGGAGGCAGGCTCGTCTTCCAACAGTTGCCGCAGTTCCCCTGGCTCGAACGCCATCATCGGTGGGGAAGCGGGTTCATCCTCCAACAG
>NZ_FNEE01000011.1:69950-194550 GCF_900099905.1 Mesorhizobium muleiense
GAACGCCATCATTGGTGGGGAGGCAGGCTCGTCTTCCAACAGTTGCCGCAGTTCCCCTGGCTCGAATGCCATCATCGGTGGGGAGGCGGGTTCATCCTCCAGCAGCTGCCGCGGCTCTTCCTCGTGCGGCAAGCGCCTCCTTAGCCGGTCTTGCAGCGCCTGCCGATCGGCAACGAGGTTGTCGAGGGGCAGCGGCTCGTGGTCTGGCCGCTGCCCTTTCACCAATCGTTCAACCAGCGCCCACGTGCCCTCCAGGACAAATACGCCGCAATCATAATGGTTCGTCTGTCTGGCCATGGGGGCTGGCGCCAAGGTGGCATTCAGCAGTCCTGCGAGCTGTTTTGCAGGCACGTCGTTATATCCCTCTCGCTGGAGGGAGTCGTAGTGATAGGCGAACCGCCTTTCCGGGTCGCGGCGATCAACGAGCAGCAGCGACCAATGGGTGCCGGGGCTAGTAGCCGTGCCATTATTCACTGGCAAGAACAGGAAGTCGGCTGTGGCGTTGTTTTGATTATAGATGGACTGCAATATGCCTCGAGCGTCTTGCGGCGACGTGTGTCGCAGTAGATGGGATACGGAAGGATCCACCAGCCGAGTCCGGGCAGCGAGCGCCGGATTGATCCCCTGCAGTTGCCCCTCCAGCAAATTGTAATCTCTCTGGATATGGGCGTCGCTCAGCCATTCGGCGGCGCCGAGCACCCGCCCCGTTGCAACGTTGGACGGGGCTGTCGGATCGAGCGCCCCGATCTGAGCCCCAGAGGAACTGGTAGTCAGTGTGGTCACATCAACCAGTGGAAGGCCGCGGTAGGTGCCTGGCAGCCTAGCGGTTGCTGGCGAGGCGGGTTGGGGAGCTCTTGCCGGTGCCGCTGGCCCAGCTTCAGCAGCGGCCCCAACGCGCCTGGTGACTGCGTCTGCCGGATGAGCAGAAAGGACAGTTTCGCGCCCGAGCACAATGCGCGGCAGGATATCCCGGAGGTGAGCCAATGCAGAACTGATACTTAGCCTATTACCATAGGAGACAGCCTTGAAGCTCTCAACATCTTTATCCAGCGATTTGTCGTGAATCCGAGCCGCAATCCCAAGCTTGTTATTTTGACGCAGGTACTGACTAAAATGTCTAAGAAAATTTGTATAGCCGCCCACGGTATCTGGATTCCGTCCGGTCGCAGGCGCTGCCAGGTACTCCTTGGTCGAAGCGGCTCTGTAATTTCTAATGAGCTCGGCATCGTCAGGATAGGGGATCACGACAGGGCGAGCCATAATCTGGGCTCCGCCTGTCGACTTCTTGAGGTAACGCAGTGCGCCAGCCACGGTGGAGGAACCACCCGTACTCTCGTACTCCTTGAGATCCTGATCCAGCGACGAATGGTAAAGCCGAGCAGCAAACCCTGGCTTGTTGTTTTGAAGGAGCCACCGACTAAAGCCGAAAAGAGAATTTACATTGTAAGTGACCGTGTTCGCTTTGGCCTTACCCGCGTGGAATGCTGCCCTCAGCCCTTCGATAGCGGTCGCATCGTTGGAATAGACAGGACGCTTGTCGGCACCGTCGGGGACTACAATTGGACGATCCGGCTGCACTGTCGAGGGCATCGACCCACCACCTCCGGGATGCGGTGCTGGGGTGGATTCGTGCTCATCCCTCTGCCTGACGAGCTGCGCCTCACATTCCGGTGTAGCCACCTTATGAGGATCCTGCATCGGTTCGATCCCCTCCATCTCCTGCTGCAACCAAGCCAAAGCTTGGCGAGCGGCCTGCGCGGCTTCATCAACCGCGGAGGATGTCTCCACACCTCTGGCGGACGCCGGCAGAGCCTGCTCCGCCCGCCGTCGAAAGAGCTCTGGCGAGGCGGATTTCTCCGCCCACAATCTGGGCTGCGTAGCGAGTCCCCGTCCAGATTTATGTGGCACCGCCTCGCTTGGCAGCGGGCTGCTCCTGTCCCGTGCAGCTACCAGCTCCTCCGGGGCGCCCTGGTCGCCGTGGCGCCAGTTCAAGTGAGGGACGGCCTCTCCAAAGTCGGGCGCTTGGTGTTGGTGCGCGGTTGGGGCGAGAGACAATGGTAGATCGGTGCCCTCCTTATAACCTACCGGCAGGAGCTCCTCTGGCCAATCGAATCCCTGCTGTGGTGCGGTATGCTGAGCAGCGTCGCCACGGGGACGAGCCTCCATGCTGACCGCGTTTTCCAGATGATTCCCGAGTATAACGCGCGGCGGGTTCTTGCGGAGATAAACCAGCGCAGATTCGATCGGAGCTCCACCATTAGAGGAGGCGGCCTTGTAGCTCTCAACATCTTTATCCAGCGATTTATCGTAAATGCGACCCGCAATTCCGAGCTTGTCATTTTGACGTAGGTAATGACTGAAATGGTTAAGAGCAGTTGCGTAGCCGCTCGCGGATCTGAAATGTCTGGTGAGCGCGGCGTCGTCAGGATGGGGGTTCAGGACAGCGCGACCCACAATCGGGCCGGCTCCGCCCATCGACTTCATCAATTGACGCAGTGCGCCAGCCACGGTGGAGGAACCACCCCTACTCTCGTACTCCTCGAGATCCTGGCTCAGCGACGGATGGTAAAGCCGAGCAGCAAGCCCTGGCTTGTTGTTTTGAAAGAGCCAACGACTAAAGCCGAAAAGAGAATTTGTGCTGCGAGTGACCGTGTCCGGCCTGGCTTTACCCGCAAGGAGTGCTGACTTCAGCCCTTCGATGGCGGTGGCATCGTTGGAATAAACAGGACGCTTGTCGGCACCGTCGGGGACCACAATTGGACGATCCGGCTGCACTGTCGAGGGCATCGACCCGTCGAGATGCGGTGCTGGGGTGTATTCGTGCTCGTCCCCCTGCATCACAAGTTGCGCCTCCCGTTCCGATGTACCCACCTGATGGGTGGGGAGTTGCATCATCACGCGAGCGCCTGAGTTGCCAACCTCACCTGGTTGCCGCTCAGTGACAGCATGCTGCAGATTGCTTTGGATCCTCTGCCTCTTCGTTGGTCTCAACTCACCTTTACCATGCGAGCCATTGACGAGGACCTCCTCGCCTGGCGCACCCATCAACTCGTCCGCCGCCTGCAGTTCGCCCAAGTGCTGCTCAAAACCGGCTTGGCCGGCCTGTCCGCTTGCTCGTGCGGTACGGCGTGCTGCACCTGCAGCCAAGCTGCCACGATGAATGTCTAGTTTGTACGGGTGCACGCTATCCTCACTTCCACAGATCACATGAGCAACCTACTCAGGCAAGCTTTCGAGAGGCTGACGAGGTCCGCCGCCGCGGAAGGCGAAGGCTGGTTTTCTGCTCAGCGGTTGACGGCCTCGCGTGTTGCGGCCGCGCCGGGTATCACGCCAATCAATCTGAATAGTCGATGCGTCAAACGAACCAGGATGGGATTTTCGTAGCGGGGCTGCTCTACTCACTCTTGTCCTGAGGGCAGAATTCAACCATATCGCCGAGCAACTGGATGCCGATTGGATACCCGATCCGGAAAGCTTCAGCTCCTATGTGACGCGATGATGAGGCCTGGTCTCGCAGCGGCATGCGTTCCGAGAGATGCTGCACCAGGTACGAGGCGACCTTATCCAACAAGGCACCACTTGCGCTGTTTTGTGGAGACGAGCGTCGGCATGCATCCATGCGGGTGCTTGAGTGGTGAAGACTCTGAACGACGGTTCCTATGGCGCTGCCGGCGCAATCAGCTGCTTGGGGACGCGTGACGCAGATCAAAGCTCCCCTTGCCGAGCACGGAGCAGGCGAGTGAGAGAGCAGATGAATAGGCGTGTCGCCAATATTTTCGCATTGCTCTAATCGATTATAGTTGTGAGGAGCAATTTGAGACCATTTACTTGCGGCTCAAGTCACCCATAAAAGAAGGCAAGCACCGATTCGGTAGCTTATCCCCTGTCTTTCGCGTACTCGCGGCCGTGGCGCCGGGTGAACGATTGAAGACCGCCGGTCTCACTCGCAGGTGGGTGCCAGGGCGTGGGGCGGTTGGCAAGCCACAGGAGTAGGACAATGTCGAAGGATTCGGGTAAGGGCGATAATCACGGCGGCGGACCGGGCAAGATCGAGATCACGGTGGTGGTGAACGGCCAGCCCACGCAGGTCGAAGCCAATCCCAACCAGCCGCTTCACGTCATTCGTACCAAAGCCCTTGAGAACACGCAGAATGTCGCCCAACCAGCCGAGAATTGGGAATTCAAGGATGAGGCCGGCAACTTGCTCGACGTCGACAAGAAGCTTGGCGATTTCGGTTTCCCGAATACTGTGACCCTGTTCCTCAGCCTGAAGGCGGGCGTCGCAGGTGCCTAAACCCCAAAGTGTGGATCCGGAGGTCTCCCGAGCGAAGTTTGATCGGGAGATCGGCCGGTTCCGGCCATATGCTGATGTCTATCGGGCTCAGGGCTGCTTCTTGATCGAGGCGACTTTTCCGCGCGCTTTCTTCATTTTCGCCAGCCCCAAGTTAAAGCCACGGGTGGTCAGCGCAGCGAGCGAGGTCGACTTCACCGACTACGACTTAAGACCACCGTCCGTGGTCTTCGTCGATCCGTTTACGCGTGATCCGATTGCCCGGAAAGATCTATACCTGAAAATGCTTAGACGTCCGCCGCTGCCCGGAACGCCGCCGGAGATGATAGGAGCTCTCATCCAGCAGAACGCCGTGCCGCTGACGGACTTCATCCAGGCCAACAGTCCCGAGGACGAACCATTCCTGTGCATGGCGGGCGTCCGGGAATACCACGACAATCCAGCCCATTCAGGTGATCCATGGCTACTTCATCGGGGTTCTGGCGAAGGCTGTTTGGCCTTCATCCTGGACAAGATCATCAAGTACGGAATCGTTCCTATAGAGCAGTTGCAGATTCAACTCCAACCGACAATCGTAGGAATGGTGGTATCCCCTCAGGCGATACAAGAATGACTGGTTTGAGAGATGTAACGATCGTGACTCTCCCGCGCGGCTGCATCTCGACCACGCATGGGCATCTGCGCTCAGTTGGTCGCGAGGGCAATGAGGGGATGGCACTTTGGGTCGGCGTTCAGGAAGACCGGCACTTTGCCGTAACAGAGACGGTTATCCCGGCGCAGCGTCACATTCGAACAAACGATGGCGTTTGCGTGATCGTTGCGGCCGAAGAACTGCACCGGCTCAATGTCTGGCTCTACAAAAGCGGCCTGAAACTCTTGGCCCAGATTCACAGCCATCCGGGCCGCGCCTACCATTCGACGACGGACGACGCTTATGCGGTTGCTACCACGGTTGGGTGTCTGTCGCTGGTGGTGCCGAATTTCGCCCGCGAGCCTTTCGATTTTGCTCGGGTCGCCGCCTATCGGCTTGACGAAAAGGCCAAATGGAATGCGCTCCCTCCCGCGGCACTGTCGCGAATGATCATGATATCGAGTTGAACAATGGCATTCGCTAACTTCATCGATCGCGCCGCCACGGCGGCATCTCAGGTCCTGGCCGATTTTCATCTGGGAGACTTCAAAGCAGCTCTTGAAAAGCAGGTCGTGGCAGTCGCCTTCGACCATCAGGCCGCTTCCTGCGCCGAAGGCCAGGCGACATTAGATCTTGCGGTGAGATTGCTCGCTAGGCTCTACCCGGTTCTGGCGATACTCCCGCTGGACAGCGCGGCGAGCTCTCAAGCCCAAGCGCTGGAGCGCTTGGCAAAGTCGATCAATCCAAAAGTCGGCATCCGGCGTTCCGGCAAGTCTGCCACCGTCTGCGTCGTTGCAGGGGTAACGCGCCCATCACTCCGGTGCCCGATCTTTTTCGTGGGATCGGACGGTTGGGCGGCAAAGCTGTCGCGTACGGACCCGGTGGGCTCTGGCCCAAGTCTGCTGCCTTATGGAGCTGGCGCCGCCAGTTGCTTCGGCGCCGCCAACGTCTTTCGAACTATCTTCGCCGCCCAGTTGACCGGCGCCGAGTTGGACGAAACCATCGACCTCTCGCTATGCAGCTACGACAAGACCAAAGCCGGGGAGGCTGGCCCGATCGACTTTCCAGTCGACCTTGGCGAAACCCACCTCGTTGGGCTCGGTGCGATAGGCCATGGCTCGCTTTGGGCGCTAGCGAGACAACCCGATCTCAAGGGTCGTCTGCATGTAATCGATCACGAAGCGATCGAACTCTCAAACCTGCAGCGCTACGCATTGGCCGGCCAGGCGGAGATTGGTATGTCCAAGGCGGTTCTTGCAGCCACCGCCCTTAGATCGACTGCCCTTGAGGTCGAGGCGCACCCTCTGACGTGGGCAGAATATGTTGCGCGCCGGGGCAATTGGGTCTTCGACCAAGTGGGTGTGGCGCTTGACACCGCCGCCGACCGTCTGGCTGTCCAAGGTGCACTGCCGCGATGGATCGCAAACGCTTGGACGCAGGAGCACGATCTCGGTATCTCCCGGCATGGTTTCGATGACGGCCAGGCTTGCCTTTGTTGCATGTACCTGCCATCCGGAAAATCCAAGGACGAGCACCAGCTGATTGCCGAGGAACTCGGAATACCGGAAGCACACGAGCAGGTGAAAACGCTCCTGCAGACCAATGCCGGAGTTCCCAACGACTTTGTAGTTCGCGTGGCTACAGCGATGGCTGTGCCGTTTGAACCGCTAGCCCCGTTTGTCGGCCAGCCCCTGCGCTCCTTTTATCAGCAGGCTATCTGCGGCGGTCTGGTGTTCCAGCTTAGCGAAGGAAGTCGCCGCGTTCGAACTGTCGTTCCGATGGCCTTTCAGTCGGTGCTTGCCGGGATTATGCTTGCCGCGGATTTGGTCAAACATAGTGCGGGGTTTCCCATGAGCCCGACGACGAGCACTCGGGTGAATCTTCTGCGCCCCCTTGGCTCTCACTTGCACGATCCGAAGGCCAAGGACTCCAGCGGCCGCTGCATCTGTAGCGACGACGATTTCATTGCCGCTTACAGGCGCAAATACGGCGAGCCCGTTGATCAGGTAAGCGATGTCTCGGCCGCCTAAGCAGACGCGCACCTCTCCGTGGACGCAGGGGGCGCGGCTTGTGGGCGTGACCATGGGCGCCATTATGACACGCTTGGCCCGCTCCTTTGCCCGCCTATCGTCCTCCGCGCATGATCCCTGACACCTCCTTGCCGACGTGATGATCCAGCACCAGCCGCCATGGCACCAGAGGCTGGTCAAACCTCCGTTGTTGGCCGGTTTGGACAGTGCTGCATCAGGTCTCGACCGACGTCTCGACAGTCAGGGCTGCTTCGACGGGTGTGAAGATGTCAACATCGACCCCAGGCGCCCGAATCGTCACAATCAGGGCGTACCGAGCCAGAGCGTCGACGCGTTCCAGGTAAGGCTTCTCCTTCCACCAGCCCCCGACCGGGAACACGCCGATCGCGTCACGCTCGGCGAGATCGGCGGCGCTGCCCGACCAGAAATCGGCGTGCAACGAGCCGCGATCGCGGAAGGTGCCGAGCAGCCACTCTTCTCCGCCTCCAGCAGGCGCCCCTTCCTCCTCGTCCCGAGCGGCCTGATTGATGCGGGCTCGGAATTCGTCGACTGTCTCGGTCGCTGACTTTACTCTGAACCGAAGACCATGGGACGCGTAACGATGCCGGCGGGTCCATCCGCGTTCACCGGGGTTGGGTTCGATGAAATAGGACAGCGTGACGCGGAGCTCGACCTGGGCAGCGCCGAGCGCCGCGAGCTGCTCCTTCGGCCAAGGCAGGCGATGCAGCTTCATGTCACGCGTTTTGGCAGCCGCGCCGCCCTCGCGCTGGAAAGGCTGAAGCTCATCTTCAACGATAAGCGTGAGGTCGTTCACCGTTGACAGAAGCGCGCGCCCAAGATCTGGCACGCCATAACCATAGCGCCGCACGAGCGCCTGGATCTCGCCCTTCGCTCCGTTGCACGCATCGATGCGTGCGCGCATCGCCGGAGTCCATTCGGCCGAGTGGACGATCAGGGCGCGAACCGTTTCAGGCCACAGCTCGGGGCGCGCTGATAGAATTAGTCCCGCCATCCGTGCGGCATGGGCCGTTGCCGCGCTCGTATCTCCGAGGGTGGTGAAGTGGCGCAGTTCGGGTCGATAGAAAGTGGTCAATATCTGCAGATCGTCGATCGGCTCGCCAGGCAACACACCGTCATGGGCGAGATTGCCGCCTTCGAAGACGACCTCGGGCTTCACCGGCCACTGCCTGTCCCAAACGACCGAAGTGCGACTGCGCGGCGAGAGCTCGCCGACCGGCGCGATCGGAGCGTAGCCCGCAAAGTCGGTGTCAATGATATCGACCTTTTCTGTGAAAGCGCCGACCGTCAGCGCATTCCAGGCCTGAGAAGGATCATCGACTGCTTCCAGATCGTTGCGCGTCAAATGCTCGGCCGGCATGAGGTCATCGCCGATGTTGCCGGCAGAGAGAACGATCAAGCGTCGCTGTTCCTCTTCGAAACAGAGTTGGTCGATAGCGGCAGACCACGATGTGGGCCTTCCACGCGCCGGACTGGCGCTTGTCACAGCCATTGCGATCGCGCGGCGGCGCTCCGGCGCCTGCACCTCGGCGCGGGCGATCGCTTCCGCGGTGATCGCGCCATAGAGTTCTGGATCGTTTGCCTCGTCTTCTGGCGGAAGGATACGAACACTCTCCAGCCGAAAGGGCAATGGAACTGGATCGCCTCCGACCAGGAGCGGGACCAGATCACCGTACAGGCCGACACCTGCCATTCGCGTCCCGTGGCCGCTCCACGCAGGTGTGTCGTCGCTGCCCCATGCCGGTTTGACGGTGTGCCAGTCTTCAACGGCAAGTGCGGGTTCGATCAACGGGTGGGTGCGACGCACGCCGCTGTCGAGAATGCAGACCGCAATATCGGTTGAGGCGGTCTGACGCGCCCGAGAAGCTCGTCGCTCCAGTCCCTTTGCTCCGCGCCGCCAAGGCCCATGAAGAAGGACGGCGTATCCTTCGCGCGCCGCAGCTCGGCGACGACATCGCTGTGCGCAATCATGCGGTCGAGCATTGCCGTGCTGGCGAGTGCCAGCATGACCACCCGCTCCGGAAACCTGACCGCATGCGTGCGCAAAGTGATGTTCAGGGCTTCGGCAATGTGCTCGAAGTTCTCGCGGCGACCGTCGCGCAGCCAGACTTCCCACCACACCTGCTCGTCAGCGGCCTGGGGGAAGAGGTCGTCGTGGTCGGTAAACAACGATCGTGCAGTCGCCAGCCTGACTGTCTCCATGCGGGAGACGAGCGGCTCGTTGCGCGGTCTGCCGCGGTCAGTGTCAACGTCTCGATACGCCTCGACTTTCCGCAAATAATAGGCTTGCGCGCTTTGCGGCAGGAACACCGACGCTGTGATGGGAGCACCGGGTTGAGTTGGCTCATGGACGGCGACCAGCTCCATGTGCTGGCGACGATCGGCCAACTGGTCGAGGGCCGCCCGTCCGGACATGGGCAGATCGATCTCGAGATAAAAGCCAGGCGTGCCGACCGACAGCTGGGGGTCACGCGCCGCAATCTGCTGGCGTGCACTTTCGACCGCTTGTTCGATGGATTGCGTCAAGGCCGCAGCATGCGACGCCCGATCACGCGCCGGCAGCGGCGGTGCATGTATAAGTTGGTTGGGCCGCCGATAGGCTTCCCGAATGCCGTTGTTGCGAAGGTGGATATGGGCGCGGTCGCGCGGAAAATCGTCTGCCATTATGATCTGTGCTGTCGCTACTCAGACAGCGAAGCCTGCCGGCGTTCCTTCAGAGCGTCGATGAGCGCTTCCGAGGTGATCCGCCCCCCCCCGCAATATGATGGTTTTTGCAGCGTCGTCGGCCGCGCGGGTGATCTCGGCCTGCGACAGTCTCTCTGCCTGAGAGATCGCCTCGTTCCAGGCAAGCCCTCTGGTGTCGAAGCGGTCGAGTCGAGCCCGAAGCAGCGCCTCGATAATCGGCCGATCGGGCACGGCGTATTCGATGACATCGTCGAAACGGCGGAACAAAGCTCTGTCGAGCAGCTCGGGATGATTTGTTGCCGCAATAATCAGGCTGTGGCTGTCGTCTTGCTCGAGAAACTGCAGAAACGAATTCAGCACGCGCCGAATCTCGCCAACATCCTGGCGTTCGCCTCGACGCGCGCCGATGGCATCGAATTCGTCAAAGAAGTAGACGCCCCGCGTCGCCTGCATTGCATCAAAAACAAGCCGCAGCTTTCCGGCAGTCTCTCCCATGAACTTGGTGATCAAACCATCGAGGACGATCGTGAAAAGGGGCAGATGAAGCTCCCCGGCCAATGCCGATGCGGTCATCGTCTTGCCTGATCCTGGCGGGCCGACCAGAAGCAGTTTGCGACGGGGAACAAGCCCGTGCTCGCGCAAGCTTGCTTGTTGGCGCTGCTCTCCCAGCACGCGGTGCAGGCGCGAGCGCAGACTGTCCGGCAAAATCATGTCGGTCAGTCGCAGGTCCGGATAGCGCACATGCAGGAGCCCTGCGAGCTCGCCCTTTGGCTGAAAAAGGGGAACCGGCCGACTGCTCTTGGCAATCCGGGCGTCCCTGCTCTTGGCTGCGTCGACCAGATCCTTGAGCTCCTGAGCAAGCTTCCATGGCCTTGACGTGCCTCATGCGCAGCAAGCTGCATCGCGATAGAGAGGAAACGATCCTCGTCGCCGGCAATGTGGCTTTTAAGCAGCGTCACGATATGGCGGGCCGTGGTCATGGCTCTCTTCTGGGGTATCCGTTTACTTGGCGAAGCGCATGCAACCTAAACGCTTTCAACGGCGATTTGTATCGCGCAATGGTGTTTTTTCTCTTGTCGATGTTCGCCCGTGGCAACTTCAGCGGTGAACTGTTGCGCCGCGGTCATAGGCCAGCCGGAATAACGCCGGCCAGCAGACAACAGTCCGCATCTTCGAGCGCTCGAAGTCTGGCCACTCACGCAGCGTGTCGGGTCCGAACGCTCCAAAGCCGCCCCGCCTGGCAGGTCCATGCGACCGATTGCGGGCGTGCGGCCATAAGGTCTACGCGGGCTCGCATGGCTGCCCGCGCCGCTGGCTAAAAAAGCTGTACACCATCTCACGAAACACCAGGTCCGCTCCTTTGCCGGCCGACGGTCCATGAAATCCCCTCCCCACTCACGACACCGGAGACCTCCTTGCCCACATGGCGCTCAAGCACCGGCCGCCATGGCACCAGCGTGAACTCGCGCGACTTCTCAACGACGGCATATTTTCCGCTGGCAAGCTCGACGGAGCGGCGGAGCGTACCCTCTACTCGTCCTCCGGATCGCGCTTCGGCATAGGGCAGGCCAAGTTCCTCCGACAGTTGGCCAGCAACACGGTTCAGTTCTCGCTGGCGCAGGATCGAAAGCATGTTGGCTCGATAGACGATCCGATCCTGTTCTTCATGCGCGAGGCCTTGCGCGATCAGCCACTCCCGCCGGCGAGCTTGCGCCTCTCTCACGTCGCAGCCGAAGCCGGATCCGTGCAAAGGCTCGGGTCTATCGGCAACCAGCTCCCGGTCGAGCCAGGTGGTGCCGTTGAAGCTGACCTGTCGCTCCAGCGCCATTGAGGAGAGCTTGTCGACAACGACAGGCTCGGCCCTGGCCCGCTGGCCCTCATAATTCGCGACGCGATCGAGATGGTCCGGCGCGATGAGCCAGGTGCCGTTCGGCTCTCGCTCAACGCCGCCGGTCGCGCGGCGGATCGCCTCCAGCCGCCGCACATGCGTTCGCGCAAAGCTCTCGGTGGCGGATGGGTCATGCTTCAGGTGGATATCGACGTCGTAACGGCCGCCATTCGCGGCGGCGATTTCGGCGATGGTACGATCGACCCGCCTCGGCTCGGTGTTCCTTGGCGCGACACGCACGATGCAGCCATTAGGCATCGTTTCCATCGCCTCGCCTCTACCGATGTCGATCCAATGGCTCTTACCGTCGACGGCGTCGACGATCATGTAGTGGCGGTCATTGATCTCGTCGGCCAGTCCACGCGCGACAACGCGACCGACGAGAGACTGGGCGGGCTCGCCGGCTCGATCGTGGATCACCCAGTCGGCGGCACTGCGTGCAAGCCCCTTGCCGGCCAGTTCGCGGTGCATGGTCTTGATGATGTCGCCGCGTTCGCCGGTGCGGCGCAGCGTGGCTTCGAGCTCATCGTCGAGGCGCCAGGAGCCAGCGCCGACCTCCGCGGCCAGACCCATCCGCTCGAGCTTGCGCAGCCGTCCCTGGTGCAGCGTCTGGCGAATGGCGTCGGGACCGCCCGGCGAGACCAGCCCGTCATCATCACGCATGCTGAGCAGCCGACGGTCGATGCTGGTGAAGCGTTCCTGCTCCATTTCCCGGCGCAGGCGAAGCTCAATCTCGCGGTCGGTTCGCGGACCGAGATCGAGGCTGACCAGCTCGGCCGCCCGCTCGCGGATGCCAGATGAGATATATTCGCGCGCGATGACCAGGTTCTCGCCACGGTCGTCCCTGCCTCGGACGATGATGTGGCTGTGCGGGTGGCCGGTGTTGAAATGATCAACCGCGACCCAGTCGAGCTTCGTGCCGAGGTCTTCCTGCATCTGCGCCATGAGCCGCCGCGTCAGCGCCTTCAGGTCTTCATACTCGATGCCGTCTTCGGCAGCGACGATGAAGCGGAATTGGTGGCGGTCGCCGTCCGCGCGATCGATGAACGCCTTGCCGTCGACGCGGTCGCTGTCGGCGCCGTAGAGCTCGCCAGGCGCACCTTCTCGGGTGACGCCGTCACGCTGAAGATAGCGTAGATGGGCACGCGCCCCGTCCGCGCCCTTGCCGGCGAGCTTGACGATCCGCGCCTTGACGATCACCCGGCGCTGGCGGAAGGCGGCATACCGGTCGCGCGATTTCAGCAGCGCCGCAGCCGCCCCGCCGCGCCCTGTCCGGCTGCCCGTGAAGCGACCGCCGGGCTGGGGCTGGCCGCCGGCTCGGTGGACGGCTGCCCGGACTTGACCGGCATAGCGTTTGCCTGCCTTCGAGCCGCGCGACCCGATTTTGCCGAGCTTCGGCCTGAACTCGTCATCCTTCATGCGAGCCTCCCAGACATATCAAGCAAAATCAGACACTTACACGTCCAACCCTCTTGGCACCGGCGGCAGCCTCCTGGAAAAACGATGTGCAGACAAAGATTTAACCGCCTCCTGGAGGCGGTACCTTTATCTTGCCTTACGCGCCCAGCCCCGCCAGACGCGCCCCCGTCCGCCCATGGCTAACGCACCGGCTCCTTCGGCTGCGCGCCGTCCTTGCCGAGCGGCACGAAGAGATCGCCGTTTCGCACGCCTGAGTGAACACCGTCATGAATGAAGAACAGCGACCGTCCGAGAGGAGCGATTTGCGCCTTTGGAGCGACAGATTGGCTTTCGAACGCCTCGATGTCGGCCGCCGAAACTCCGGCCGCCTTGAGTTGGTCGAGGTACTCGACGGTCTCTTCTGGCAGCGGTTTGCCACGCTTCAAATGCTCGTCGTAGCGCTCGGGACCGGCATTGTAGGCGCCAAACAGGCCAGGAAATCCGAAGCGGTCATACATGGCGCTGAGATAGGCCGTGCCGGCCAGGATATTGTCGCGCGGATCGTGGGGGTTAGGCCCAAGGCCGTGTTCGACCCGCATCTCCTCATAGGTGCCGGGCATCACCTGCATGAGGCCCATGGCGCCAGCGGGGGAGGTGATGGGGCGGCCGCCGCGCATTGTCTTGCCGCCGCTTTCGGCAGCCATGACGGCATAGATCCAGGCTTGGGGAATATGGAAGCGCCGGCTTGCTTCCGATACCAACGTCTGCCACTTTCGCAGCTGCGGACTTTGGGAGATGGCGACCGGCTCAGCGCCGGTCGAGGCGGAACAGGCGCATGGCGCAATGGCGATCATGCCCAACAAGAGGAGGGTCACTCGGTCCATAGCGGTACGAGCCTCCCGATGACATTTTGAGTGGGAACAGGCCCGAAATAGCGGCTGTCGAAGGAGCGGTTTTTGTCGCTGCCGAGCAGGAAAACCTCGTTATCCCCGAGCGCTCGGCAGCCGTTCCACCATGGCAAAGGTCGGCCTTCGGCGTCGATTTTGAGCCGGCGCGCGACGATGTCGCCGCCGATGATGATGGCGTCATTGAAGGCGCAGACATTATCGTCCGGCAGCGCTGCAAGACGTTTTGCCAGCGGCACATTGCGAGGCAGATAGCTGCGCTCGGCGGCGAGATACGCCGCGTATTCAGGCGGGCGCACGAGCACGAGATCGCCACGCGCCAGCGCTCCCGCAGCGATGCGGTAAAGGCCGATCGGCGCGCTGGCCGAGGCGTTCCAGACCAGCCAAGGGGTGGGCTTTCCCAGCGCCGTGAAGCCCAAAAGACCGAGACCGGCCGCGGCCAAGGCGACCGTCTTACGGGCTCGAACACGCCTCAGGCGGCTGCCGATCAGATGGATGGAAGGGCGCCGCCTCATGAACGGCCTCCCGTGCCGCCCTGGCCGGAACCGGCCTTGCCATCGCCGGCGGTGGAGTGCTGCGGGTGTCCTTTCGACCAATGGTCGAGTTCGTCGATGTGATAGCGGACATAGCGGCCGTGCTTGCGGAATTTCGGGCCGCCGCCCTTGAGCCGCATCTTTTCGAGCGTGCGCTGGGAGAGCCCGATATAGAAGGCGGCTTGGGCTGTGCTGAGAAACGGGCTGCCCTTTTTCGCGCGGGCCGCGCGTTCGTTTTCGTCGTCCATGATGATCCTCGTTTCGCTTCGGACAAGCGAGGGCGAGGATGGGCGAGGGAGATCGTCTCGGGGACGGGCGAAGAGTCGGGGGAGAGTTTTCGCCGCCCTTTAGGGCGGACGGGGTTTGGGTGGAACTCCTGGGAATGAGCCCCGCGCCGGGGCTGCGGCGCGAGGCTCTATCTCGGCCGGTCAGTCGGCCGGGTTCCAGATGATGGCGTAGGTGTCGTGATCGTCCTGGCCGGCGGCGCGGCCGAGATTGGCGTAGAGCTTGCGCGGTCCGAACTCCGGCGCTGCAATCGACAGGCTCACATAATCCTTGCCGGAAGTCTCGCCGGTGCGGATCCAGCCGGCGCCAACTTCGACTCCTTGCGTAAGCACCCGGAAGTCGGGATGGTTGTCGGCGCTCTTGGCCTGGTTGGGGACGATATCGATGTCGGCGCGGACGCTGAGCGTCTTGAGCTGGCCCTTGTAGGCGCCGTTTTCCTGCTTGTTGACGTAACCGATCGCGGTCATTTCGAAGTCTCCTTTTGTGGTTTCGCCGGGGACCATCCCCTGCGATGGCGCACCGTAATGGGCGCGTCAGGACCGCCTGAATCCGACAGGGCCGCAGCGACAGCGAAGGATCCGAGCGGGCAGCTTTTTTGTGAGCGAAGCGGCGCGAGGAAGCCGCCGCAGGCGGCGGGGAAAAAAGCTGATGGCGAGGGTTTCGGGCGGCCGGACCCGCCCATAGGTCGACAAGCCAGCCGCAGGGATGGTCCTTGGAGAGAGCATGGAGACCGCTCGCCAAGTGCGGTCTTTCAGCCAAGCAGGACGCCGGGATGAAACGGCCTGCAAAGATGCTGCGCCCTTATGCCGGATCGAGATCGTGCCAGCGGGTCGGGCGCCAGAGCAGACATCCGGCATGGTGCGATCTATGAAAGCAGGGCTCGCCAGCGGGAATTTGATACGCGAAGGGGCCAAAGCAAGGCTGGATGAGAAGCCGGTGCTACCTGCAGGTCCAGTGTCATGTGGCGGCGCTCGGGAAACCGCTACGCAACGTGACGCGCTCTTATGAGGCGAACAGACCGGCCCCAAAACCGATCGACCGGTGGTCGGCGCGAAACGCGTCATGCCTGTCCGAAAGCTGACAGTGGCAGAAGACGCATGTCGGGTTCCGCACAATTGACCATGCTGGATTTGTGAGGTTTTCAGGGAGAGCCATGCGTTCACTACCCAGTGAGCTTTGGCACGGCATTTGCACTTGAGATGTGGCAACACGGATCGAAGGTTGACTGCATGCACAAGCGCGAGATGAGCAATGCTCTCCTTTCCTGGAGGCTTGGCAGCAGATTCGATTGTGACGTTGCGAGGAGCTTCAGCCGCTCGCGGCGGAAGTGATCTCAAATCTGAAGGCACCGTTGGGGCCGCAGCCATCAAACACATCTTTCTCTTTTTCGCAGCTCGTCATCAACGCGATGCGGACTTCTTCGCGTCGACGGCGGCCGAAGGTGGAGAAGGGCTCGACTTGCAAAAAGGAGTTGTCAATGACGTCTTACGTTCGCACCAACAGCCCGGCGCAGGTGCGCTCACTGTCCACCTTTGGCAAGCATCTGCAAAGGAGCGTGCTGACGGCGACGCTGCTTGCCGCGGCTTCGACGGGAAGTGAAGCGCAGCCCTATGTTCGTGCTGACGGCAGCACGACTGACGACTTGGAAGCGGCGCGCGCAAGTTGGCGTCATGACGCCGAATTCAATGGAAATGTGGGGCTCGCAGCCATCAACGCGGATGCGCGTATGCGTTGGGTTCCACCGGGGAGGGGGCCAGAGCTCCTCGCCTGCCCTCGTCCGTCTTGACGAGTGCCCGCTTACAGCCTACCTCACTATCGCGTTAGCACTCGTCCATCGCGAGTGCTAACAAAAACCCCTCAACATCCGCACCAGGGAAAAATCCGAAAATGGCAAAGTCGAAGTTCCGCCCGCTGCATGACCGCGTGGTCGTTCGCCGGGTCGAATCCGAATCCAAGACCGCTGGCGGGATCATCATCCCGGATACGGCAAAGGAAAAGCCGCAGGAAGGCGAGATCATCGCCGTTGGTTCCGGCGCCCGTGACGAAGCCGGCAAGCTCGTCCCACTGGACGTCAAGGCCGGCGATCGCATCCTGTTCGGCAAGTGGTCGGGCACCGAAGTCAAGCTCAATGGCGAAGACCTTCTGATCATGAAGGAATCCGACATCATGGGCATCATCGGCTCATATCAGGCCCTTTCGTCAACTGAATTCCCGGGCTCGATTGAAGCCCCTGCCAGGAGCTAAAAATGGCTGCCAAAGACGTAAAATTCTCCCGCGATGCCCGCGAGCGCATGCTGCGCGGCGTCAACATCCTCGCCGACGCGGTGAAGGTCACGCTCGGCCCCAAGGGCCGCAACGTCGTCATCGACAAGTCGTTCGGCGCCCCGCGCATCACCAAGGACGGCGTCACCGTCGCCAAGGAAATCGAGCTTGAGGACAAGTTCGAGAACATGGGCGCGCAGATGGTCCGCGAAGTTGCTTCGAAGACCAACGACATCGCCGGCGACGGCACCACGACCGCGACCGTTCTGGCGCAGTCGATCGTCCAGGAAGGCCACAAGGCGGTTGCCGCCGGCATGAACCCGATGGACCTGAAGCGCGGCATCGACCTCGCGGTAACCGACGTCGTTGCGACGCTGATCAAGAACGCCAAGAAGATCAAGACCTCCGAAGAGGTTGCCCAGGTCGGCACCATCGCCGGCAACGGCGATGCTTCGGTCGGCAAGATGATCGCCGAAGCAATGCAGAAGGTCGGCAACGAAGGCGTCATCACGGTTGAGGAAGCCAAGACCGCCGAGACCGAACTCGAAGTCGTCGAAGGCATGCAGTTCGACCGCGGCTACCTCTCGCCCTACTTCGTCACCAACGCCGACAAGATGGTTGCCGAGCTCGAGGACGTCTACATCCTCCTGCACGAGAAGAAGCTGTCCAACCTCCAGGCCATGCTGCCGGTTCTCGAAGCCGTCGTGCAGACCTCGAAGCCGCTGCTCATCATCTCGGAAGACGTCGAAGGCGAGGCTCTGGCCACGCTGGTCGTCAACAAGCTGCGTGGCGGCCTGAAGATCGCCGCCGTCAAGGCGCCGGGCTTCGGTGATCGCCGCAAGGCCATGCTGGAAGACATCGCCATCCTCACCGGTGGCCAGGTCATCTCGGAAGACCTCGGCATCAAGCTCGAGAATGTCGGCCTCAACATGCTCGGCCGCGCCAAGAAGGTGTCGATCTCCAAGGAGAACACCACCATCGTCGACGGCGCCGGCAAGAAGGCCGAGATCCAGGGCCGCGTTGCCCAGATCAAGCAGCAGATCGAAGAGACCACTTCGGACTACGACAAGGAGAAGCTGCAGGAACGTCTGGCCAAGCTCGCCGGCGGCGTTGCGGTGATCCGCGTCGGCGGTGCGACGGAAGTCGAAGTCAAGGAAAAGAAGGACCGCGTCGATGACGCCCTCAACGCGACCCGCGCGGCCGTCGAAGAAGGCATCGTTGCTGGTGGTGGCGTCGCGCTGCTGCGCGCTTCGGCCAACATCAAGGCCACCGGCGTCAATGCCGACCAGGCCGCCGGCATCAACATCGTTCGTCGTGCGCTGCAGGCTCCGGCCCGCCAGATCGCGGCCAACGCCGGTGCGGAAGCATCGATCGTTGCCGGCAAGATCCTTGAGAACAAGGGCGCGACCTTCGGCTACAACGCCCAGACCGGCGAATATGGCGACATGATCGCCATGGGCATCGTCGATCCGGTCAAGGTTGTCCGCACCGCTCTCCAGGACGCGGCCTCGGTGGCCGGCCTGCTGGTCACCACCGAAGCCATGATCGCGGAGGCTCCGAAGAAGGAGTCGGCTGGCGGCGGCGGCATGCCTGGCGGCATGGGTGGCGGCGGCATGGGCGGCATGGGCGGCATGGGCGGTATGGATTTCTAATCCAGCTCTGGCAGCTTTCGCAACGAGGGGCGGCAGCAATGCCGCCCTTTTTTTGCGAACCTCGATCCGATAAACGATCGGCGCCAACGCCGGCCATGTTAGCGCAACCTCAAAAGAACTGTCGAGTTGGTTGCGCGGCTTTTGCGTCATCAGAGGCGCAAGGCGGCCGCGTGTGATGATTGCGCGCTTCCATAGGCGGTTTCGGCATGTGCCTCGCCTTCGACATCGGCATTGCGGCCAAGCAGGAAATCGGCGGCTTTCGAGGCATGGCTTGCGGCGCGGAAGATGGCGCGGTTGTCCTCGCGCAAAACCGTCAGCCATGAGCCGATGTAGTCGGCATGGCGCACGGTCGGCTCGATGCCGAGACTGCTGCAGATGAAGGCTGATGCGATTTCGGCGACCAGTTCCTCGCGCGCATAGGTGTTGGACCCGAAGGAGCCGGACAGGTCGCGCGCGAGTCGCGTCGGGTGGCCGGTCCAGTGGCCAAGCTCGTGAAAGCAGGTCCGGTAATAGTCGATCTGGTGGAAGAAAGCCGGCTGCGGCGGCACCTGTATGGTGTCGCTGCCGGGCATGTAGAAGGCGCGCTCGCCGCCGATGCGAAAATCAGCGCCGGTTGCATGAATGAGCGCCTCGGCCTGCGGGACCATCTCGCGCTCAGGCAGAGGCTCGCCGGCGGCATAAAGATGTTCGGGCAGATTATCGCACTGCGCGACATTGAAGACGGTAAAGCGCTTCAGGAAGGGCACCGCCTGCGGTTCGTCGCCATCGGTGTCGGCGCGTTGCTTTTCGTTCTTGGGAACAAAGCGGTCAGCGTGAACGATGGTGGTGCCGTGCTCACCCTTCCTGACATTGCCACCTAGGGAAAGCGCCTGCCGGAAGGTGAGCCAGTTCTGGCTGGGGAAACCGCGATCGATGACCCCGCCCCACAGGATCAGGATATTGATGCCGGAATATCGGCGCTGGGTGGCCGCATTCCGCGGCAGGCCGAGGCCTGTCCTTGCCCTGCCCCACGGCTTGACCCATGGCACGGTGCCGCGCTCCAGTTCGGCAATGATGCGGTCGGTGATTTCCTGATAAAGGCTGGCGCCGGTGCGCCCGCCACTCTCTGCGCCAGCCTGTCGGCTGCCGCAACGTTTGTTGTTTGCACGCATCGTGATGTCCTCCGCTCTTCAATCGCGCCCTCCCCGGAAGCGGGGTGGGCGGCGAAAGCGACCGGAAAGGCCCGACGTCGGAGGCGGACTGCATCCGCAGGACCGGAACGGAGTGGAGGACCCGAAGCGAAAGCGAAGGGTTGCGGGACGCCGCGGCGGACCTAGAAGGGAGTGCTGCCCGCCCTGCGCCACCGGGGAAGGCCACGATAAAAACGACGCCGGCCGACAGGCCGGCGACCGTCAGCAGCCGAAGGCTGCCCCGCGCCAGGGGGCGAAGCCGCAGGGCCAAGACCGCCTGAGCATGGCGAAGATAAGCGGGCTCGGTTCACGAGCACCCGGCCAGCGCCTTCAGGCGCGGGCGCTCAGGATTGTTGTTGGCGCCCACGGCAGCTGGATGACCGCAACAAGATGCCGAGGAGCAACAGCAAAGCCAGCTGCCACAAACGGCACGCTCCGGCAACAACAGCGTGGCCGATCTACAGATGCTGCCCCGCACGAGAGCCTGCACGCTTTGAGCGCGCATCGGCGAGCAAGCGTTGCAAGCTGGCCATGTCGACCAGGTGGGCGATCACTATATCGCCGACCACCAACGCGGGCGTACGGTCGATGTGCAGACCTTTCGCGAGTGCGCGGACGCGCGCAAGTTCATCTGCGATGGCCGGATCTTGCATTCCCGCTTGAGCTGCTCCACGTCAAGGCCCACACGCGCTGCGATCTTGAGAGTGATCCTTTCAATGATCCAACTGGGGGAAGTCATAAGGGCGCGGTGGAATTCGTCGAACTTTCCCTGTTTTCTCGAGGCGAGTGCGATTGGGAATCCGGTCCCAGGACCGGGAACCGTCTGATCACAAGCTTCAGATTGGGATCATTCTTGAAGGCTTTTTGGTAGTTGAGATCTGCCAGTCTGCAATGCGGACAGTTGTGGTAGTCATTGAATATGACCAGAACGGCATCGCCTTGCGGGTTGCCGGCGATTGGCGAAGGGGGTCGTTGTCGAATGCGCCGCTCCACTTTTGCCTGTCGATCGACCACGCCTGCCGGTGCAGGTTCGCGCTATATTGGCTCGCCAGCACGGCGAGGAGTAAAAGAAGAGCTGCGACAGTGATGGCAGTCGGCTTAGACATGAGTCTCCAATCCATGGACGGCGTGGCAGCAACGGCCCGCCTTTTGGTGTAAAATGCTTTTGATCGAGCCCCGCACTTGCCACAGGGCGCAGTCGCGAGGGCGCACAGCTATAGATGCCGGTGCGCTCTGGCGGTTTCTGGAAAGATGGCCTTGCGCCATCGGGCCCACCCCACCCAGCTGAGCGTCGTTCGCGCGGGCCGGGCAACCGCGACCGCCATTCACCACGCCGGGCGACTGACCGTCCGCCCGGCAGAGCGCTGAAGGGTCCCCGGACCTTCCGGGTTGCCGGCGATTTGGCGAAGCGGGGTCGTTGACGAGTGCGCCGCTCCACTTTTGACTGTCCATTGGCACGACTGCATGGGCGGGGGCGGCCTTTCCCGCGGCGGGTGCGCGCTATTATGGCTCGCCAGCACGGAAAGCAGCACGGCGAGGAGAAAAAGGAGAACCGCGAGAGTGGTGGCCGTTGTCTTAGACATGAGGCTCCAATCCATGGACGGCGTGGCAGCAACGGCCCGCCTTTTCGGTGTAAAATGGGTCGCTTTTGATCGTGCCCCGCAGTTGCTACAGGCGCACAGGTGCGGGTGCGATCTGGCGGTTTCTCAAATACGGCTTTGCGCCATCGGGCCCACCCCAATAGCTGAGCGTCGTTCGCGCGGGGAACTGCGTTCACCACGCCGGGCGACTTGACCGTCCACCGCCAGAGCGCTGAACGGTCCGCTAGTGAGGCGCTCCCCGAATCGTCGTTTATCCCGCTCGCCCCAGACCGGGCGACAGCCAGCGTTGCCGCTACGCTGCGGAGAAATATCGTCAGCGCGTGGCATTCGGACATAAGCTGATCGACGCCAAGAATAAGACCCACGGAGGTGACCGGTGCGGCCGGAACAAGAAAGAGCGTTGCAGCCATTGTGACGAGGCCTGCACCGGTAATGCGGGTTGTTCCGTTCGAAGGGAACAATGCGACGAACAGCATGAGGATCCGGCAGCCGATCGGCAGATCAGTTTTCGTCGTCTGGGCGATGAAGAGGGCGGCGAGCATCATATTCGTGCCGTCCAGATTGAATGGAATGAGACCCACGACCGAATGCGTGGCGCCGGCCTTTTCCATCTTCTCCATGAGCGAGGGCAGCGCGGCCTCCGAGGAGGACGTTGCGAGCAGCAGCTCGTCCTTGATGTATCGGACGAGAGAGAAGATCGAGCGGCCGTTGTAGCGGCAGACCGCGCCGAACAGGACCGAGAAGAACAAGACTTGCAGGATGTCGCCTTCCGCGAAGGCACTGGCAATCGTTGACGGGATGATGTTCATCAGGAAGCTGGTCACGGACTGCTCGTGAGCCGTGGCCACATAGCCCTTAACGGCTTGGACATCGAGCGAGGCCGGATCGATGTTGAGGCCGGCGCCAGGCTGAACGATATTCGCGACAATCAGTCCGACAACGAGTGCAAGTGTCGAGAAGGTGAGGAAATAAACCATCGCCTTGGCGGCAACTCGGCCGACCTTCTGCAGATCGCTCATGCCGGCAATGCCGGTCGCTATTGCCAGGAAGATGACAGGTACGGTGATTATCTTGACGACATCGACGAAGGCATCGCCGAGCGGCTTCAGGCTCTGGCCGGTCTCCAAATGGAAATAGCCGATTGCAGCACCCAGGATTATGGCGGCAAGCATCTGCACGTAGGCCCGGGCAAAATGGCGCTTGCGGGCCGCTGCGTTCGCTATGGGGACTTGTGGAACCAACACCGTTTCTCTCCTTGACCGGATCGGGGTGGGGCTCCTCCTTCTCCCATGCAGTGCTCCGGTCGAACGCTGCGCCCACTTCGGCGCAAGCGATGTGCCAAATAGCAAAGAGGGGAAAACGCGCAGGACCTCTCACGCAGTGCTTGTTCGCTCTCCCGCACTCGCGCTGCGGTTGCCAGTCAACTATGGAAGGGTCCGTTCTTGGGAATTCCAAAGGTCGCTCTTTGCTTCGGCGCAGCTTGGCTGGCTGGAAGGTTCCCTGTTTGCCTTGGGGTCTGGGACCTGCGTCCAGATGGTCAACATTTTCCTGCGCGCCGCACGGGGCTCCAAAGATTCAATCGAGGACGGGCCCTCTTCGAAAACGGCGGCAGCGTTGGTCAAGCCCTTCCACCCTGCTGTCCCACCAAGGGTGTTCAGAAGCTCAGTTCACGATTAAGCGATGGATCAGCGTCATCTGGCGTTTGCGCCATCGCGGCGGCGTTGCAAGGGGTCTGCCAAGGATGAGCAAGCCGCGAGGCAGGGCCCGAGACCTAGACTCCATCCTCATCAACAGCGCTCGGCTCGCGTTAGGAATGTTCGAACCGCAGCACGATCAGGTGGCCACACCGTTGGTCGGAACCGGAACCCGACGAATGATCGTTCGTGACCGACATCTGTGAACAAGCAGTGTGTGTCATTGCAATCACCACCCATTGCGCGCAATTGCCCATATGGCCGTGAATGAACTGGATTTGGTGATTTTCCAGATGGCGGTGGAAAGCGTCCGCTTGCTCTCTTCAAGCTTTGATGAGAAGGCGGCTGAGATAGCCACGAGGAGCCGTGGTAGCCTTCTTTTCGACGTGCGGGTTGACGGTGACCTGGAGGTCCAGCGAGTCGCAGCCATTGGATATCCAGGCGACAAGATCGGTGTGGTGGCATTGGACCGAGAGGGCCTTGTTAGCTGCTGTTGCCTTGTCAATGGCACCTTCTCACCTTTCATTGCACCATTGGAGAACTGGACCAGCATGCCCCTGTCCATGCAGGCCCAGATCGATGTCACAGGCTATGCGAGGCTCCTTCTGGCCGCCCTGCGAAATGCTGGACATATGCTGGGCAGGTAGCATCACCGATGATGTCTGTGATGAGATGGTGCAGACGGCTGGATGAGGCGATCGCTTGCCGGCAGCTTTGGCCGCCAAGCGATCGGTGAGTTCGCAATGCTGGACACGTCCTGTAGACTCTGCCAGTTAAGTTAGCGGACAACCATCTGACGAATGCCCGATCTGACAGTCTGGACGGCGCGGCATGCCCTCCTAGGAATGCAGCCGTGGTTCTACTCCCTCGGCTGTTTTTGCGTCGAAGGCGACGGGCACACCGTGAACGATGGACGTCGCCGCCACCAATTCCTCAACTCGCGATCGGTCGCTTTGCACGCCGGCATAAGCGTTCGAATGGCGCGGATCGCCTGGGCGGTGGAGAGGAACCGGGCCTTGCCTCTGGACAGAACATAGGCTTCGGCGGCTTTTTCACCCGCCTCCCTGAAACTCTGACTGACACGATCTAGGACGGGAGTTCGGCAGCCTTCAAGCCTATGTCCGATACCGGACAATCAGGCAGCGGTGGCCAGGCCGAAATAACGTTGCTCCTCCTCGCCGTAAGCGCCATGCGTGAGTTCCATCAATCCGACGCGGTCGATAATCGTGACCTCGCCGCGCTTGGCACGGACAAGTCCTCGATATTCAAGCATTTGCAGGGCCGTGGTGACCCCGGGACGGCGGGCGCCGAGCATGGTCGCCAGAAATTCATGCGTCAGGTAGATCTTGTCTCCGTCAGAGCGGTCATGGATCATCAGCAACCAGCGGGCCAGCCGTTCCTCGATTTTGGAGTGGCCATTGACCAGTGCCGTCCGGGACGACTGGACAAGGAACGCGTGGGCATAGTCCAGCACTGACGTGCGCAGCGACGGGCTTTCCGCAACCGCAGGACGAATGATTTCAACCGGCAGGCGCCAGCCATTGCCTGCGACCTGGATATAGGTCTCGTTGGAAGAGCTGTCCTGTCCGAGAATGAGGGCAATTCCTGTCATCCCGTCATATCCGATAATGCCGACTTCACATTGCCGTCCGCCGGTCATGGTGGCGACCACCGAGGCGATGCCCCTCTCGGGAAAATATCCATTCCTGATCGGCTGATGCGCGATCTCCAACTGAGCCTTGATGTCCAGTTCGACGCGATGCAGCGATGGTCGCAACAGCGCGAAGTCCTCCGGCGAAAGGGATTTCAGCACCCGGTTGCGAAAAAGGGATTCGGGCAAGGCTCTCTCTCATGCGGGCAAGAGCGCGTACCTCTTACTGTCGGCTGCATCCGAAGTAACTGACGGCCGATGCCAAGCATAGGCTTCGAAACGCGCGATTGCAAAGCCCTGTCGGGGCAGTGCAGCCATGCTAGAAGTCGCGCGGCCTTACGATAGGCGCGGATGACATGATTCCCTTCTGCGGCCACCAAGAACGGCTCGGGCACGCTTTAATCATTCATACACAAGCTCGCAGGAATGTAAGCGGCGGAACAGTCGGGTGATTCGTGCCGCCCTGCCCTTTCAGAAATCAAGTCATTGGACGTCAATTCGGGCTGGAACGCCTCGTCGCGGAACGGCACAGGAAACGCAGCCGGATCAGCAATGGTGGTTCACCTTATGTGCGGTCCGGATGTGCGGTCCGGCGGCTCATCGCCCAATGGCTTGTCGAGGGGAAGTGGAACTCGTCATGTCGCCGCGAACCGTCACCGCGCTAAGCGGCGCTTTTGAAGACGCCGGTGTTTTCTTTGTGGAACTGAAACTGTGAGGTGATTGATGCATGACTCAAACATTTGCGTATTTCCGCTGCATCGGCGACGCACATTGGTCGAAAGTATCGCCCAGGCCCTCGAGACCAAGAACGGCGAGGCGGCGAGTGCGTTCTGGCGCTGTGCTGCCAAGAAAATGCTCATTCAATTGTCCGATGTAGGAATTGCGCCAGAGTTCGCTGCGCAGGAGGTTGGAAGGCTTCTTCATGCGGTCTTGGACGATATGGCCAACCGAACGGTAATGCACATAGCATAGGCTTGGGCGCTGTTGGATCGCGCGTCAGCTCGGGTCCTTATCGGGGGACTGCTCCGACTGGCCGACGGTCCGGCCAAACCGGCATACCGGCAAAGGTTTGAGGTTGGGATCGCTCACGGCGGCCGGTCCAATATTCCAAGGCGATCTCAGAAGCCACATTGGCTTCTTTCCAAGCGGACGGGCGCCACTTTGGCGTGCTCACGCTGGACTGCGGGTTGCGCCTACGGAAATCCGAAGTCCGGCCGCGCGAGTCGATCGACCGGAACAGTCGAATGCTCGTGGGGCCGGGTCCGCTCAGCTTGACGGCGGGCGGTGGCGGCCGTGAGCAGACTTAACCCAGGTCACGGCTGACCATCCGCAGGCGCTATGCCGATTGGACGAGAACTGGTTGCCACAACACCGGCCCGTTCAGGCGTCCCCTCCAGCGGATGCGCAAGAGACTGGCGTAGGAAATCTCGAGGAAGCCGGCGACTGCCTCGGTGTTGCCGACCTGCTGGGGCTGTCCGATACGTGACAACGGCCAGGTCGCGAGACGAAGGATCCTTTCGATGCGCGTATCTGTCACCGTTACGATCCCGGAGAGATTGTTGGCCAAGCCGAATTCGATGATGCCCGCGAAGAGCTCGTAGGTTGCTTGTGCCAGGCCGCCAGCAGCCTTCGGCGCTGTCGCAGGGAGATCGAGCGCGAAACGACTACTCTCCCAGATATCGGCACTCGCAGGGACCACCATCTCATCCAGCAGCGCCGGAAACGTATCGCGCAACATAGTCGGTCCGGTGGTCGGCAAAAGGCGGACGCAGCCGCAAGTTCGCCAATCGGACCCCTTGAGAAGTAGGTAGACGGGGTTCAGGCTGTCAAACGGGTCCGTTTCCATTTCGCCTTCGGTCTGCACTTCCCAATCGAGCCGCTTCTTGAAAACCCGATACCTAAGCCCGTGCATTTCCCTGAGTTCGCTCGCGAACTCGGCGTAGCAGTCGGGTGTTATCAGCTGCATCATTGTCGTCTCCGTGCGGGATGTGTCCACGCAATCGAAGGGCAAAGCCGTCATGAATGCAGCCTGTAGACCTTTACAGCTAGCCTTGGAGAGGATCAGGATCTCGCCCGAGCAGCCATCCGCACTATGGCCTGGTTGATGGTTCGCACGCCAAGCTTCGCCTTGGCGTTTTCCTGATGGAAGGTCACGGTGCGTTTCGAGACACCGAGAATCTGGCTGATATCCCAGGCCGACTTGCCGCACGCCGCCCATTTCAGGCACTCGAACTCCCGCGGGGTGAGCGTTATGCCATCTACCACGCAATCTTCGGCGAGCCTGCGCCGGGCATGGATATGAACGTTGATCGCAACCAACTGCATTGCTTTTTCGTAGCGCGTCAGCGACCTCAAAAGTGGCGGATGCGCCTCGTTGGAGGCGAAGGTCAGTGCGGCGAACCGGCCGCGATGATCATGCATCGACATGGTCAGTCCGCCGCGAATGCCGAACTCAGCTGCTTTTTCCAGGACTTCCTGCTGCGAGGTCGGCAAATAACGGTGATCGCGGTCCACACCCCAGTCGAAGGTATCCCAGCCTCGCAGTCCCCGCAGGATCACGGGATCCACGCTGTGGTAGCGCAGTTGCAGGTAATGTGATGTCCATGATGATGGATAATTCGAGATCAATCGCGGCGTGTCGCCGGAAGCGGATGGGTAGGTGAAATAAGCGAAGAACGGAAAGTCGAACCCGGCTGCGGCGGACGCCATTGCCTCATGGAGATCGACGGCATCGACGCTTGCAGAGAGTTGCTCGACCAAGGTTTCAAATACGCGATGCATCTGCGCTTTGCCTACCTCGCGGAGGTTGCTGGAAGCCGGGCGGAGACGTGGTTCTAAATGATGGCCTGTCCCTGCAGGGCGTACGACGCGCCGCCGTCATCACCGCAATTGCTGTGCTGCTTCCGATTGGAGAGAGCTCCGCGCACCTGACCAACTACCGATGGGTGATATTGCGACGTTATCGATGAGCCGCGTGTCGCCAAGCCAAGCCGCAGCAAGCAAGCGTGCCGGTCGGTCAAGGCTTGCTAACGATTGCAGGTCTGTTTCTCCGCGAAGCTCCAGGTATTCGAGCTCGCGATAGCCGGCAGCCAGAATTGTTGCACGCGCTTCATCAAGCGTAGGCAGGATGGGAGAGCCGCGTGCAAGCCGCTCGGCCGTATCGAGCAGGACCGATGCTAGTTTTGGGGCAATGGCGCGTTGGGCTGGGGAGAGCCGCACGTTACGCGACGATAGCGCAAGACCATCGGCTTCGCGGACTGTCGGACAGGGCACAATAGTGATCGGAATGTCGAGGTCCCGGACCAAGCGCCTGACAAGCTGAAGTTGCTGAAAATCCTTTTCGCCAAAAAAGGCGAAGTCAGCGCCGGCCTGCAGGAAGAGCTTGGCCACGACCGTCGCCACGCCATTGAAATGGCCGGGCCGGAATGCGCCGCACAGGCATTCGCTGATGCCGGACACTGAAACGACCGTGGCGAAGCCCGCCGGGTACATTTCCTCTGCGTCCGGCACATAGAGCAGATGCGTGCCCAGCGGCGCGAGCTTGGCAGCATCTTCGCTTTCCGTCCGAGGATAGGCAATCAGGTCGGCGGGGCTGTTGAACTGCTTGGGGTTTACGAACAGCGTCACGATCACCCGCTCGGCCCTTTCAAGCGCCTTCCGCACAAGGCTCAGATGCCCGTCGTGCAAGGCTCCCATGGTCGGCACAATACCGATCGTGGCACCCGAGCGACGCCATTGCGCAACGACGGCGCGCAGCTCGCTCACAGTTCGAGCGATCGGCACGCTCATGTGAAGTCTCCGGCCTTCAAGGCGTTGACATAGAGATGTTCGACCGCCGGAAAGTGCCGGTTCCGCACATCGGTGGCGTAAGCGGCGATTGCCGCCTCAGCCTGCTCACCGAGCTCGGCATAGCGTTTGACGAACTTCGGCCGAAATGAGGTGAAGAGCCCGAGCATATCGTCGCTCACCAGAATCTGGCCGTCGCAAGCTGGCGAGGCACCGATGCCGATGGTGGGTATGTCGATATCGGCGGTTATCTGCCGTGCAAGCTGCTCCGGTATCTTTTCGAGCACCAAGGAGAAGGCGCCCGCCTCGGTTACCGCCCTGGCGTCGCGCCTGATCCGCTCTGCATCGGCTCCCCGGCCCTGCACACGATAGCCTCCGAACGTGTTTACCGCCTGCGGCGTCAGCCCCACATGGGCCATGACAGGTACGCCGCGCGCGGTAAGGAAGCGGATGGTTTCCGCGATGGTCTCGCCGCCCTCGAGCTTCACCGCTGAACAACCGGTCTCACCCATCACGCGCGCAGCGTTGCCGAAAGCGTGCTCTGGGCTTTCCTCGTAGGAACCGAAGGGCAGGTCGACGACCATCAGCGCGTGTTCAAGGCCGCGGCGAACGGCCTGTCCGTGCATGATCATCATGTCGAGCGTGACGCCCAGCGTCGACGACAGGCCGTGCCCACCATGCCGACGCTGTCGCCGACAAGAACGATGTCGCAGTGGCGATCGAGTAGCCTCGCGACCGGCGTGGTGTAGGCCGTCAAGCATACAAGTGGCGTTTGGCCTTTTCGCAATCGAATATCTGGAGGGTTAATCCCTTTTATCTCACCAGCCGCGCTCAACCGACGCCCCCTTCCCTTACGTTACCAACAGCGGGTGTCGCGTTTGGCATATTTTTGTGCGACTGCGAAGAGCTAAAAACAGTGCTTGAGTAGTACGGTGTTGACGTGCTGGCTGCCAAGGTTACATTCAATCGATTAAGGCGCTCCGTTGGGCCAACCCACTTTCGCAAACATGGATCCTCAGACAAGAAGAACCAAGAAAGGCAAAGCCGCCGTCAAAGCTGACGAAGCCAAAGTGGACCTGACTGCCGTCGTGGTCGCCGTAAACGACAGTGAGCCCTGTGTCCTCACCGTCGGTCATGCGGACACCCTCCCTTCTGGACCTTTTGCGCTTGAGCATCGATCGCTGCAGTCGGGTTTGAGGGGGTGGGTGGAGCAGCAGACCGGCCATGCACTGGGATACATCGAGCAACTCTACACCTTCGCCGATCGCGATCGCATCGGCACTGAGCGCCACCAGCGCGTCATCTCAATCAGCTATCTCGCATTGACCAGGAAGGAACAGGCAACGAACTCGGCCGCGTGCGGCTGGCAAAGTTGGTACGAATATTTTCCCTGGGAGGACCACCGCTTCGGCACGCCGCCTGTGCTGCTCGATAGATTGCGGCCCCGCCTGATTGAGTGGGCCGGCGGCGCCAGCGAGCCGACCACTCAACGCGAGCGCCGGCAGCGCGCTGCGATAGCCTTCGGCTTCGACGACCGCCATTGGAACGAGGAACTCACGCTCCAACGCTACGAGTTGCTCTATGAAGCTGCTCTGATTGAAGAGGCCGGTGGCGGCAGGGACGCGATTGCGGCCGCGGCTGGCAAACCAATGGTCGCTGACCACCGTCGTATTCTGGCAACCGGGATTGCGCGGCTGCGTTCGAAGATCAAATACCGGCCGGTCGTGTTCGAGCTTATGCGGCCTTCCTTCACGCTGCTGCAACTGCAGCGAACCGTGGAAGCTCTGGCTGGCAGGCTCATCAACAAGCCCAACTTCCGGAGACTGGTCGAGCAGCAGGATCTTGTTGAGGAGACTGGGGAGACCTCCCTCGACACGGGCGGCCGACCGGCGAAGCTTTATCGCTTCCGCCATGCCGTTCTCGACGACAGGGCTATCGCCGGGACAAAATTACCGCTGGCGCGGGCTTGACATACTTATAGTCAAGGTAGACATATTCCCTTATTGTCAAACCGAATATAATCGAGGCGCCAATGGCTGGGGCGTTACCTATGGCTGCGTCCCTGTATGAGCGTGTCCGGCGGGTGATCCCTCCCGTTGAATGGCTCGCGTTCGCCGGCGATATTGAAGCCATCTTAGCGCTGAAGCGTGAGCGCAATGCGGTGGTGCTGGCGCACAATTACCAGACGCCCGAAATTTTTCATTGCGTGGCAGACATCGTCGGCGACAGCCTGGCGTTGGCCCACAAGGCGGTGACGGTCGACGCCGACATCATCGTGGTTGCCGGCGTTCATTTCATGGCCGAGACGGCAAAACTGCTCAATCCGAACAAGACCGTGCTCATCCCGGATCTCAGCGCCGGCTGCTCGCTGGCCGAATCGATCACGGCAGACGACGTGCGGCTAATGCGGCTGCGGTATCCGGGGGTCCCCGTTGTTACTTACGTCAACACTTCGGCCGCCGTAAAAGCGGAGTCCGACATCTGCTGCACGTCCGGCAACGCGAAGGCGGTGGTGGAATCGCTTGGCGTGGCGCGTGTGCTGATGCTGCCGGACGAATATCTGGCGAGGAACGTGGCAGCCGATACAGACGTCGAGATCATCGCCTGGAAAGGCCATTGCGAGGTGCATGAGCGCTTCACCGCAGCAGACATTCGGGAACTGCGCGATGCCCATCCAGGCGTCATCGTGCTGGCCCATCCAGAATGCCCACCAGACGTTGTCGCGGAGGCGGAGTTCTCCGGCTCGACCGCAGCGATGTCGGATTATGTCGAGCGGGAGAAACCGACGCGTGTCGTCCTTCTGACCGAATGTTCGATGAGCGACAACGTCGCGGTCGCGCATCCCGACGTCGAGTTCGTTCGCCCATGCAACCTGTGCCCGCACATGAAGCGCATCAACCTGGCCAACATTCGCGCCGCGCTCGAGCAGAACCGGCATGAGGTCCGGATTGATCCCGAAATTGCCGGCCCCGCCCGCCGCGCGGTCGAGCGCATGCTTTCCCTATGAGCCTGGAGGTTCGCGACATCGCCGGGGCGCCGGTCGTCATCGGTGGCGGCATTGCCGGCCTGATGACGGCGCTTCATCTGGCGCCGGAACCGGTCGTGCTTTTGACCAACGCGCCGCTTGGAACCGGAGCCTGCAGTGAGCTTGCCCAGGGCGGTCTTGCGGCAAGTCTCGGCGGCGACGACGGCCCGGATTTTCACCTTTGCGACACGATAGCTGCCGGCGACGGACTCTGCGACGAGGCCACGGTGCGGCGAGTGGTCCGAGCTGCACCCGAAGCGATTAGGACGATCCAAAGGTTCGGCGTCGCCTTCGACCAGCACCCTGACCGCGCGTTGCGACTTGGGCTCGAGGCGGCACACTCGCGACGGCGGATTGTGCATGCAGCCGGCGACGCCACCGGTCGCGAGTTGGTGCGCGTGCTCATCGCCGCGGTTCGGCGTACAGCCTCGATCACCACTATCGAAAATGTGGAGGTCCGCCGGCTGGTCGTGCAGGACGGGTCGGTCATCGCCGTGGTCGCCGCAGGACGAGCCGGCGCGCTCGCTCTGCCCACGCGTCGCGCGGTGCTGGCGACCGGCGGCGTCGGCGGGCTGTTTTGCGACACGACAAACCCCGCTGGCTCATGGGGTCACGGGCTGGCGCTCGCCGCATGGGCGGGGGCGGAACTCGCCGACTTGGAATTCATACAGTTCCATCCAACTGCGCTCGACGGTCCGCGCCGGCCGATGCCGCTGGTGAGCGAAGCCGTGCGTGGCGAAGGCGCGGTGCTCATCGATGAGCGAGGAGAGCGCTTCCTCGCTGACACACCTGGCGGTGAACTTGCGCCTCGCGACGTCGTAGCGCGCGCCATTTGGCACCAGCTTGCCGTTGGACGCCGCGTATTCCTGGATGCACGGCAAAGTCTCGGCCCGAGATTTGGCAAGCGTTTTCCAGGCATCGCCGAATTGTGCCGGAGCGCAGGGGTCGACCCCGCGACCGACCCGATCCCGGTGCGCCCGGCGGCACATTATCACATGGGCGGCGTCGCCGTAGACAGCGCCGGCCGCAGCTCCATCGAGGGATTGTGGGCCTGCGGTGAGGTCGCCTGTACCGGCCTGCACGGCGCCAACCGCCTGGCCAGCAACTCGCTCACCGAAGCGGCGGTCACCGCGAGCTGGGTTGCCGAAAGCGTTGCCGGCACGTCGTATACCCGGCGACCGCGCAGATGCTCCACATTCGTCCCTCCACGACCAGACGCTTCCGCGGTCCGCCCAATTGTCTCCGCCGCCCTGGGTATCATCCGCGACGGCGAGGCAATGCGCGAAGCGGTGGCGACCCTGCTGCCGATCGCAGCTGACAATGTCGCTGCCTCTGGTCCGGCTTTGGTCTCACTGATGATCGCCGTGGCGGCCCTGGGGCGGGAAGAGAGTCGAGGCGCGCACTGTCGGTCCGATTTCCCGCTCCACGATGCCGACGCGCGCCCATCACGGCTGACACTGCACAGCGCAATGCGGGCCGCGGCCGCACTCGATTGCCGGGCTACCATACGGAGCACCTGATGTGATTTCATTCTCCCCCCTCCCCGCGACCCTGATCGAACCGATTGTGCGCGGTGCGCTCCTCGAAGACCTGGGCAGATGCGGCGACCTGACCAGCGATGCGGTTATCCCGCATGATTGCACTGCCACGTTGGTGCTCAGATCGAGGCAGGCGGGCGTCGTTGCCGGGCTCGATCTGGTCTCGTACGCCTTCCTGCTCGTGGAACCGGCGATCAACATCCAGATCTGGCGCCCTGATGGCAGCGATGTCGGGGCCGGGGAAACCATTGCAAGATTGTCCGGACCCGCGCGAGGCCTGCTCACGGCCGAACGCACTGCCCTCAATTTCTTATGCCGGCTGAGCGGCATTGCCACTGCCACAGCGGCGATGGTTGAGGCCGTGCGCGGTCACAAGGCGAGGATCGTATCGACGCGAAAGACGACGCCCGGCCTGCGGGTATTGGAAAAATACGCCGTGCGCGTCGGCGGCGGTGCCAATCACCGCTTCGGCCTCGATGACGGCGTGCTCATAAAGGACAATCACATCGCGATCGCCGGCGATATCCGCACAGCAATAGAGCGGGCGCGCGCCGCCGCAGGGCATATGGTGAAGGTCGAGGTTGAGGTCGACACGCTGAAGCAGCTCGATGCAGCGCTCGCGATTGGTGTTGACGCGGTGCTGCTCGACAATATGTCGGTCGAGGATCTTGCCCGCGCGGTTTCTATAGTGGGTGGCCGTACGATCACCGAGGCTTCCGGTCGGGTGACGCCGAAAACGGCGGCGGCGATTGCGGCGACCGGTGTCGATCTCATCTCCATGGGATGGCTGACGCACAGCGCCCCGATCCTCGACATCGGCCTGGACATGCCGGACCACCAGAACATCTGCAAGCATTTGAACTGAGGATTACGGCATGAGGAGCAACATCAGCTCGGCAGGCGTAGGAAGGCGGTGGAAAGACGTGCCGCAGCTCGCCTTTTAGCGAGTGCGCTCCAAAGCCAAGTCGGACCGAGCTTGCCGGTCGACAGACTCCTGAAGGCGTACCGGACTAGCAACAAAGGTTTGACGATGACGGTTGGAATGAACTCGGAGTTCGACGTGAACCAGACCATGCAATCGGTCGATGGAACGCCTCCGCGATGGAACCGCAAAGAGGCTGAGGCCATCTACGGCATGCCATTCAACGATCTGCTGTTCCTAGCTCAGACGATCCACCGCCAGAACTTCGATCGAAACCGAGTGCAGCTGTCGCGGCTCCTTAGCATCAAGACCGGCGGCTGCCCCGAAGATTGCGGCTATTGCAGCCAGTCTGCGCATTACGAAACCGGGGTGAAGGCGTCGAAGCTGATGAACGTCAAGCATGTCATCGACGAAGCGGCCAAGGCGCGTGATGGCGGCGCAACGCGCTATTGCATGGGCGCAGCGTGGCGAAGTCCCAAGGAGCGCGACATGGACGTTGTGGTCGCCATGATCGAGGGCGTCAAGGCGCTCGGCATGGAGACCTGCATGACGCTCGGCATGCTCGATCTTGAGCAAGCTGCTCGCCTGAAGCAGGCCGGTCTCGACTACTATAACCACAACATCGATACCTCTGAGCGCTACTATGGCGAGGTTATTTCAACCAGGACTTTTGCCGACCGGCTGGAAACGCTTGGGCACGTGCGCGCGGTTGGGATGAAAGTCTGCTGCGGCGGCATCGTCGGGATGGGGGAAGAAAAGACCGATCGCATCGACATGCTGGTCACGCTCGCGAACCTGCCCGAGCCGCCGGAAAGCGTGCCGATCAACATGCTTATTCCCATCGAAGGCACGCCGCTTGCCGCGGCCGACGCCATCGATCCGATCGATTTCGTCCGCATCGTTGCGCTCGCGCGGGTGATGATGCCGAAATCCTGTGTAAGGCTGTCCGCCGGCAGGACGGCGATGAGCGACGAAACGCAGGCGTTGTGCTTCTTTGCCGGCGCTAACTCGATCTTTGTCGGCGACACGCTGCTGACGGCGGACAATCCCGGCGAGGACAAGGATAGCCTTCTGTTCCAGCGTCTCGGCATCGAGCCGATGGAACTCGCCACGCAATGAACGAGGCAATTCTTGCCCGCTATGACGCATCCTTGCGCGGACTGGCGCGCAAGGACCGGTTGCGGACGCTCGCACCGCGCGCCGGTCTCGACTTCTCGTCGAACGACTATCTCGGACTTGCCGCCTCCAAAAGACTTGGCGAAGCGGTTGCGGCGGCGATTGCGCGGGGCACGCCGGTTGGCGCCACCGGGTCGCGGCTGTTGCGCGGCAACGCACCGGAACATGAGCAACTGGAGGCGGACGCCGCGGCATTCTTCGGCGCCGACCGTGCGCTGTTCTTTGGCAGCGGCTACATCGCCAACTTCGCCCTGTTGACCGCGCTGCCGCAGAAAGGCGACCTGCTGGTCCTCGACGAACTCGCCCATGCCAGCATGCATGAGGGCGCGCAGGCCGGGCGCGCCGAGTTCAAGCTGGCCGCGCACAACGACGTCGACGCTGTCGAGGACGCAATCACCCGCTGGCGCGCCGAAGGCGGCACGGGGCGCGTGTGGATCGCCGTCGAAAGCCTTTACAGCATGGATGGCGACCGCGCGCCGATGGAGAGCCTGGTCGCGATGGCCGATCGGCACCAGGCATTCATCGTCGTCGATGAAGCGCATGCCACCGGCATCTGGGGACCGGACGGCCGGGGACTGGCCGCCGCGTGCCAAGGCCGCGACAACATCGTCACGCTCCACTCATGCGGCAAGGCGCTCGGCGCATCCGGTGCACTCGTCACCGGGCCGAGGACACTGTGCGATTATCTCGTCAACCGGTGCCGGCCGTTCATCTACGCCACCGCGCCCTCGCCGCTGATGGCGGTCGCGGCGCGCGAAGCGCTGACTATTCTGTCCGACGAGCCCATGCGCCGCGCTCAGCTGCAGGAACGCGTTGCCTGCGCCGGCCGCCAATTGGCCGAGCGCTGCGGCGTCGTACCCAGCGGCTCGCAGATCCAGCCATTTGTCATCGGCGACGTTGGGCGCACCATGGCGGTGGCGGCGGCCCTGCAGGCACGCGGCTTCGACATACGCGGCATACGTCCGCCGACGGTGCCCGAGGGCACATCGCGCCTGCGCATTTCGCTGACGCTCAACGTCGACGAGACCGACATTTCCGCCATGGTCGAGGCTCTCGTTGAGGTGTTGGCCACAGCATGACCAAACGCATCGTCGTCACCGGAACAGACACCGGAATTGGCAAGACAGTATTTTCGGCCGGACTTGCCGGGCTGCTCGACGGCTTCTACTGGAAGCCGGTGCAATCGGGCCTCGACGAGGAGACTGACAGCGAGGTCGTCGCCCGGCTTTCCGGCTTGCCCGACGGACGCGTGCTGCCCGAAGTCTATCGACTGACGATGCCGCTGTCGCCGCATCGATCAGCCGAAATCGACGGCGTCGCGATCGAGGCCGACGATCTTTCATTTCCGGTCCTGCCGACACCGCTCGTCATCGAAGGCGCCGGCGGGCTGATGGTGCCGCTCAATCGACAGACAAGGTTCATTGACATATTCGAACAATGGCGGCTGCCGGTAATACTGTGCGCCCGCACCGCGCTCGGCACCATCAATCATACGCTGTTGTCGATCGAGGCCCTGAGAGCCCGCTCCATCCCGCTCATCGGCATTGCCTTCATGGGCGAAGAGGTGGCCGATACGCAAAGGACAATCGTGGAATTCGGCGGCGTGCCGCAGCTCGGCAGGCTGCCGCACCTCGGTCCGCTGACGGGTGAAACGTTGAGAGATGCAATGATTTCCGGCTTCGACCTGGCCATGATTGCCGGAGGCGACTGATGGCGCAGTCTCGAGTCTGGCATCCGTTCACGCAGCACGCGCTAGAGCCCTCGATCCCTGAAATCGTGCTGACTGAAGGCGCCTATCTCCACAAGGCCGACGGCTCCCGCATCCTGGATGCGATTTCTTCCTGGTGGGTCGTCACTCATGGCCACCGCCACCCCCGCATCATGAAGGCCATCGAGACGACCGCGTCGAACCTCGACCAGATCATCTTCGCGGGCTTTACCCACGAGCCGGCCGAGCGCCTGGCCGAGGCGCTTGTCGGCCTCGCACCCGCCGGCCTTGACCGGGTGTTCTATTCCGACAGTGGCTCGACCTCAATCGAAGTCGCGCTGAAGATGGCGCTCGGCTATTTCCGCAACATCGGCGCGCCGCGTTCGCGCATCGTCGTCATGGAGCACAGCTATCATGGTGACACGATCGGGGCGATGAGCGTCGGCGCCCGTGGCGTGTTCAACGCCGCCTACGAGCCCTTGCTGTTCGAGGTCGACACCATCCCCTTCCCGGCCGCCGGGCGCGAGCAGGAAACGCTGGATCGGTTCGAGGCACTCTCCCGCGACCGGCGCGCCGCCGCGCTGATCGTCGAGCCGCTCGTGCTCGGCGCCGGCGGCATGCTCATGTATCCGGCCTGGGTTCTGACCGAATTGAAGAGGATCACTGAGGCCGCCGGCACGCTGCTGATCGCCGATGAAGTGATGACCGGCTGGGGGCGCACCGGAACCATGTTCGCCTGCGAACAGGCGTCCGTCTCGCCGGACATCCTGTGCACCTCGAAAGGTCTGACCGGTGGTACCATCCCGCTGGCCGCCACGATCGCCACCGATGCCATCTTCCAGGCTCACTATTCCGAGGATCGCAAGAAGACGTTTTTCCATTCGAGCTCCTACACCGCCAATCCGATTGCATGCGCGGCGGCACTTGCCAATGTCGAGATCTGGCACGACGAGCCGGTGGCCGATCGGATCGCGGCCTTGAGCGAGCGACAGGCCGCCGGGCTTCGACGCTTTCGCGACAACCCTCGCTTCACCGATTGCCGGACAACCGGCACCATCGCGGCACTCGACCTACGCACCGGCTCAGCCGGTTATCTGGCCGAGATCGGGCCAAAACTGCGCGCTTTTTTTCTTGAGCGCGGCCTGCTCGTGCGCCCGCTCGGCAATGTCCTGTACCTTCTGCCGCCCTATTGCATTACCGGCAACGAGTTGGATGGGCTCTATGACGCCATCGAGGAGGCCGGCGAACGCTTCGGCTCAAAGCCATGAGCCGATCATCGCGCATTCTCGGGCTTGGCCATCATGCGCCCGCGCGCAAGGTGGAGAATCCGGAAATCGAAGATCGTCTCGGGCTTGAACCCGGCTGGATCGAGCGGCGCACCGGGATACGGTCGCGCTTCTGGGCAGCGGACGAAGACACGCTGTCGGCCCTTGCCGCGCACGCCGGCGACATGGCGCTGACCAATGCCGGTATCGACCGCGGCGACATCGGCCTGCTGTTGCTCGCTACCTCCACACCCGATCATCTTCTGCCGCCAAGCGCGCCCCTGGTCGCACATCGGCTGGGACTAGGTCGCGCCGGCGCGATCGACCTGACCGGCGCTTGCGCCGGCTTCATCTATGCGCTGATGTTCGCCGACGGGTTCACTCGCCTGCATGGCAAAGCGAGCCTTGTCATTGCCGCCAACATCCTCAGCCGCCGCATCAATCCGGCCGAGCGCGCCAGCGCCGTGCTGTTTGCCGATGCCGCCGGCGCGGTGGTGATCGGTCCGTGCGATGACCCGGATCGAGGCATTCTCGGCGCTTCGGTGGATTCGGACGGCTCGCGTTACGGGCTGATCCAGATTCCTGCCGGTGGAAGCAACAATCCGTTCCATGGCGGCCTCGACCTCGAGCAGACCCGGATGACGATCACCGATGGCCGCGAAGTGTTCGCCAAGGCCGTGGAGATGATGACCGCCTGCTCGAGAGATGCGCTCACTGCTGCCCGACTGAGGCCGCAAGACCTCGATCGTTTCGTGCCGCATCAGGCCAATGCTCGCATTTTCGACGCGGTCGGCAGGAACCTCGGCATCACAGATCACTCGATGGTCAAGACGATCGCCGAATATGGCAACTCTTCCGCCGCGACGATCCCGCTCTCGTTGTCGCTCGCCCATCGGGCGCAGCCGTTTCGGCCTGGCGAGAAAGTCCTCTTGGCGGCAGCGGGTGCGGGTCTCAGCGGCGGCGCGCTTGTCGTGGGAATTTAGCAAAGCAACGCTTGCGCATAGGACTGCTCATGAATGAGACTATGAGAATGGCTCAATACGCAAATAGTCGCCGGCAAGCTCCATAGAGCTGGGTTCCGTGCGGTGCTCCGCGATGTCTAAGTATCGACCCACTTGCTCAAATCGCAGCGCTCATCGAAGGCCAGCAAAACCTCATGCAGAGCGAAAATCCTCAACCGCCCGTTTCAAAGACGCTCGCCCCATTTCGAAACAAGGTGTTTCGCTCAATTTGGACGGCCACCCAGATTTCCAGCCTCGGTTGGCTAGTGCAAACGGTCGCCATCAGTTGGCTTATGGCAACGATTTCAGCGTCCGACCTTATGGTGGCTCTCGTCCAGGCCGCATCCACACTGCCGGTGTTCTTCCTCTCAGTTTTCGCCGGAGCCATTGCCGACAACTTCAGCCGCCGGTGGGTGATGTTTGCGGGACACTGCCTGATAGCATCGGCGTCGATGACGCTGATGATTTCTGTGGGTCTGGGATTTGTCAGTCCTTGGCTGATTCTCGGGTTAGGTTTCCTGGCCGGCTGCGGCTTTGCCTTGAATGATCCGGCCTGGCACGCTTCGGTCGGCGATATCCTTCACAAACGCGACATTCCGGCCGCAGTGACGCTTATGTCCGTCGGATACAACATTGTGCGCAGCGTTGGTCCGGCCTTAGGGGGCGTGATCCTGGCCGTCTTTGGGCCGCTGGCCGCTTTCGCCTTGGCTGCGGTGAGTGATCTGGCGCCTATAAGCGCGATATGGCGCACCAAATGGGAGGTCCGCTCTTCGCCTCTCCCTCGTGAGAGAATGACGACGGCAATTCATGACGGAGTGCGCTTTACGGCGATGTCTTTGGAGATCAGGGCAGCGACCGCCCGAGCAGCTCTTTTCGGATTGGCAAGCATCTCCATTCTGGCGTTGCTCCCTCTCGTCGTCCGGGATCAGTTGAAGAGTGGGCCAATTGTCTACGGTATCTTATTGGCCGGCTTCGGCATGGGTGCTTTCATCGCGGGCATGGGCAACGGCTTCTTGAGGAAGGTCACGTCTCAAAACAGGCTGGTGGCCTTCGCCTCTGTGGCTTGTGCAGTCTGTTGCCTCTCCCTTGCCCTGACATCGTCGGTTCCTGTGGCGGCCATTTCGCTGGCGCTCGGCGGAGCGGGTTGGCTTATCACCTGGACGGGCATTGACGTGTCGGTGCAGTTGGCAAGCCCAAGGTGGGTTGTAGGCCGCACGCTCTCCATTTACTACGCCTTGAGCGCAGGCGGTATGGCTGCTGGCAGCTGGATCTGGGGTTCTGTCGCGCAAAACTATTCCTTGACCTCAGCATTGGAGGGCGCCGCGGGCGCTCTGTTGCTGGTTGCAGCAGCGGGGATCGTGTTGCCGGTCCGTCCCTGGGAAGAAACGGATCAAGAAAGTTCAGTTTTTCATCCGCCGGACGTGGCTCTCGATCTGAAACCCAGAAGTGGCCCTATCGTGGCCAAGGTCGAGTATTTGATATCGGAGGAAAATATCGAGGCCTTTCTGGGCTACATGCGCACGCGGCGACACGTCCAGAGCCGTGCCGGTGCACGAAACTGGACGCTCCAGCGAAATCTGCAAACACCGTCACTTTGGACGGAGACATTCCGCACCCCCACCTGGATGGACTTTCTCCGCCTAAATCATCGACTCACCGCAGCAGATAAGGAAGTCGGCCAGCATCTCCTGTCACTGCATGAAGGAGAGGTGCCTCCGCAGACAGTGCTTTCGATTGAACGAACGACCGAGGCAATTCGTACCCGTACCTCGACAATCTTTTCTCGTCCTCCAAGATGACGCCATCAAGCTGCTATCCAGGGACAGGGTGGATCACCGGTGCTTTGCAGAGCACAGCCTCACGCCGAGAGCAGCGTGCTCCGAGTTGTGCGATCGAGCGCACCCAGGCGAGATGATGATGAACGCGGCGTCAAGTGGAGTCCCCTGCATGCGCTTGCGGAGTCTTCTGCGAGAGCCCATGCCGACGAGCGCCAAACAAGGTCTGATGCCTTCGGAGTCGTGGCCTCAACTCATCGATTCGCGAGAAAAGCATCGAATGCAGCAGCAACGGCGCGAACAACAAAGCGGTGCTCCGGCCGCACGCGGATGAAGCCGTTTTCGACGTCCACGATCCCCTCCTCAGCCAGCGTCACCAAACGCTCAACTGAATCGAGAAAACGAGCTGGTTCGATTTCGTGGGCGGCACAGATGGTCGGCACGTCGGCCTCCAAATCGCACATCAGTCGCTCGATGATTGCTGCGCGCACCCGGTCATCGTCGGTCAGCCGGTGGCCCTTTGATGTCGCCAGACGTCCACTTGCGATGTGCCGGGCGTAAGAATCCCGTGTTACTTCGTTCTGAACGTACCCCTCGCCGACTCGGCCAATAGCCGACGCGCCGAAGCCGATCACGGTTTTGCAAGTATCGGCCGAGTATCCCAGCGAATTACGCCGCAGGCGCCCGGTCTTCTGCGCTAGCGCGAGTTCGTCGTCCGGCAGAGCGAAATGATCGAGCCCGATCTCCCGGTAGCCGGCGCCAACCAGTGTCTCGGCGACAGCTGCAGCCTGTTCGGCGCGAACATCGCCGTCCGGTAGACCTGCCTGCTCGATTAGGCGCTGATTCTTTATCACGGAAGGAATATGCGCGTAGCCGAACACCGCAAACCGGTTGGGGCGCATGGCGACCGCAGCCATCGCGGTCTGGATGCAGGACTGCACAGTCTGTTTCGGGAGACCGAAGATGAGATCGAAGTTGATATGGCCAACGCCATGCCGGCGGAGATTTTCGACGGCAGCGGCCGTCTGCACCTTACTCTGGATCCGATTGATCGCCTTTTGCACATCGGGATCAAAGCTCTGCACGCCGATGCTCGCGCGGTTGACACCGGTAGCTGCCAAGGGTTCGGCCATTTCCGGTGTGAACGTTCGGGGATCGATCTCCACGGCGATCGCAGCAGTTTTGCTGAAAGCGAAGTGGCGGCGTAGAAATTCCATCAGCGCCAAGTGCTCGGCTGGCCCGATAAGGTGAGGCGTTCCGCCGCCGAAATGCACATCGCTCACCGGCAGCCCTTGCCGAACTTGCTCCGACACCAAACTGATCTCCTGACGCAGCACGCCAAATAATTAAGGATCGGGCCGTTGCGACGGGTGACGGCGGTAGGGAAGCCGCAATACCAGCACATGGATCGGCAAAACGGAATGTGGAAATAGAGCGACACCGATTCGTCGGCCGGGAGGCCCCCCAGCCATTCCTCATAATCGTCAGCACCAACCGCCGCAGAGAAGTCTGGCACAGTCGGATAGATGGTATACCAAGGCGGCCGGGGGTCCCGGTACTTTGTCAGGATTGAGGTGTGCAAGGAGCTGTCGTCCCACGTCGCTGATCCATCATTGTTTCGTTGCGCGCTCGTCCTGTCTCTGACCTAAGTCAGTGCGTCCCGCTTTCTCCGCGTTTTCAAGGCGGAGGCGGCGATGTCGCAGTCTCGCTTGGACAGGACGGTATCAACCGAGCGCGCGTGCCATGGTCCGCCTGAGGTGATGGTGCGGTGCCGCATTCAACGTTTGAGTACGTGACGCCGATGCAGTGTGCTTGAGGCGTCTGCGGAAGAACTTTGCAATGCGAAATTCATGTCCGACGCCAAACGTCGCAACGCACCTGTCAAGCCTCGGTCAGACGCCATCCAGGTCCAGCCAGCGGCCTTCCCTGCCGGCCGAAAAACCATACCGGCTTTAGCCACCGAGACGCTCTAAAGCTGACGTCCGCTCATTTGATGAAAGGAAGGCGCCGCTAGGGGGTGCACAAGGCTCCCCAGCTTGACGTCGCTTCGAGCGATGAGCGGCGGTGTGGCTTGTCGTCAAGCGCCGGGCAGCGTGCCCCCTACCGATATCCCGAAAAGATCGACCAAGATCGCCATCCCGACGCCACACGCGGTCTGGATGAGGCCGACCATGAAAATGCGATTGGCGCGTTCGTAGATGGGGCGGCGCAAGGAACTCATGTCGAGCAGCATGGACAGCGCTCTCATCTGCAGTGCGATGCCGAGCAGGATCGGCACTACGGCGAACAGATCGTAGAGTTGCCATGGCAAGGGGTTCGCCGCCCAATGAGTGAGGAAGCCGAGCGAAAAGGCAAGCAGGATACCCACGGCAGTGATTGTGCCGTTGCGGAAAATGGTCTCGATCAGTTCTTCCTTCGGATCGTGCTCGTCCAAGCGGCTTCCTTTCGTTGCTCTTTCCGTCGAGACTAAGTTCTCGAGAATGCTGTTCATCGCCAATTACTCGAGGCGAGCCCTAGGCAACCGTTTCAGGGTGCGATCCCTTCTCGCTATCGGCCGCGCAATGTACCTGCACGGCGAACTTACAGCGGCGAAAAGGTGCTTCGGCCACCATGCGACACATCGGACGTGGACGCCCTCTGTTCCTGGCGCAGCCCTTGCGGACCGCACGCGCGCAGTAATCCTTCTCGGTAGCGCATGAAGCGGCCTCCGTTGCGGTCAGACGGGAAGCCGTCGCTGTTAAACGAGACTGTCACATATCGAACATGGCGAACCGTGTCGCACATTGCTTTTCGCAGTGACCCTCAAAAAAAGTGATTCCAGCGAGACGAAGGCGCGTCGGCCCAATTTTGGTGTCGGCCGCATCTACGCTTCAGGTTGGCATGTCGCTTGCTGCTCTATTCCGAGGCTGCAGCGGTCTGACCGGAGTGTTTCACATATAAACGATAATGAATCTCCTAGCAGAAAACACTATTCTAAGTACATGTGGCTTTTACGCTGGATAACCTCCCATGTCAAGCGCTTTTACGTCCACAAATTGGAGACAACACGCACAAAATTTAGAGTAAAGCTTGCTCTTACGCCTCTATCCTTTTTATTCCTTCATGGAGATCTAGACATGTACATCAAGATTCGTCTTCTCGGCTTAACTGCTCTGATCGCCGCCTCCGTCGTTCGAGCAGCTGGCGCCGAGCGGGAACCGGCCGAGTACATCAAGATCTGCGACGTCCTCGGCTCGGGGTATTTCTATATTCCCAACACCGAGACCTGCCTGCGCATCGGCGGCTATGTCCGTTATGATATCGGCCTGGGTGATGTCCGATCGTATGACAGCGCAAGAACCTCGGATGTGAGAACTGGCGAGGACCAAGGCACTTGGCGAAACAACACACGCTTCACGTTCAAAACTTGGAGCGGCCAGCAGACCGAGCTCGGCGCGTTGACGACTTATACCGAAACCCACGTGAATTTTGGCAATAGCGCTAACTCGCGTGACAGTCCTCAGAACTATGGTTTCAACAGCGGCCTCGCACTGGCTTCTGCCTGGGTCGAGCTGGGGGGCCTGCGAGTTGGCAAGGACGGGTCGGCCTTCGATACGTTTGTAAGCTACGCTGGCAACGTTCTCGATAGTATGCTCGTTCGGTCGGCCGGCTTCGACACCAACGTGGCTCAGTACTACTTCGACGCCGGCAACGGCATTTCGACCGTGATTTCGCTCGAACAAGGATCGGGCTCAGCCGGTACTATCGACAGCTATATTCCGCACGTTGTCGCCGGCTTGAAATACACGCAAGGCTGGGGCTCGATCACCGGCGTCGCGGCTTATGACAGCAACTACGAAGCTTTGGCCGGCAAGATCCGTGTCGACGTCGCTGTCACAAACCAGCTGTCGCTGTTTGGACTGTTCGGCTACGGTTCCAATGGCAGTCTCAACGAGGACTCAAACGGCGCAATCGCCAATCATGTGCGCGGCTCGTACAAAATCTGGAACGGCCAGTGGGCTTTCTGGGCGGGCGCCACCTACGAGTTTGACGAGAAAACTTCGTTCAACTTTCAGGTCTCGAGTGATCAGCTCAAGAATTCTGGTTTGGCTGCAAACGTCGTCTATATGGTCGTTCCTGGCTTCACGGTCACAGCCGAGGTCGATTACGACCGCTACGGCAACTTTGGCGTCGGCCCTGCCGACCCTACCACCGTCAAGGGCACGAGCAAGCCGAACAGCGTCGGCGGCATTCTCCGCTTCCAACGCTCATTTTGAAATCTCTCCAGCCGCGAGCATCTCTGGCAAAGGCACTTGCCTCGACAACGCACGCATAGAGAGCTTCTTTCGCCATCCTTGAAGTCTGCATCGACCGTCCACGGCCCATCGTACCAACTTGAGACTGAAAGGGGTGAGCCCTGTGTAATACAGCCTAGCCCTTGACCTGCCCAATGAACCGGCCAGGGGTGGTCAGTTCAAATTCGGGGCCGTTTAGAGGGCAGTGTGAGGCCGTGTCAGGTAAGTGCCACTGCTATGTCGGGACCGCGACACGCCTGTCGCTGTGGATGGCTGGAATTGCCCTTCGCGGCGCCATTCATTCTCTCAACATTTACGTGATAATGCACGCTTAGTCCGATCCGCGTGGCAGCACCCATCCTAGGTCGCTATCGGGTGGCCTTAAACCTGAACAGCTCCATCGTCGCGGCTGCTGCCGAAGCAGGAGCAATCACAGGGACCCGCACTGGTGCTTGTCAGCCGTCTGACCCGCTACTTCGTCTTAGGAAGAGCATTGTCTTTGCCAAAAGCCGGCCAGTATTTCGAGATTGCCAGTGTGGCGCCGGCTGAAGAGAAATGACCATAGTCGAAATACATAAACTCTCCTCTGTCGGAATAGGGGCAGCGTCCTGCGCTGCACAGGAATTTCAGCGGATCGATGAATGTGGCGCCTTTGGTAAATGAGCGCACACGTTCGTTGATGCCGGGGTCCATCGCCATCGGCCAGGACGTATCGTCCAGATTTTGGCGCTTGGCGAAGAACGCAATTTTCCGGACGTCAGTTGGGAACTGCGGAGACTGGCCGATGACAAACACGCGCACGCCCAGGGCACGAAGCGTATCGATTGTTTGCTGAAGACCGTCGAAGCCTCTGACCTCATAGTCACTCCATTTACCGCTGAGGATAACCGTCTTGATGTCCGCTTCCAAGATGATGTCCAAGGCCTTGCGATTGAACCGGACACAATCAAGACGAGCGTAAGAGTAGTAAGAGAGTATCGGCGGGCAGCCGGCGTACGTATATTCCACGATGTTCGCCTGCAACCGATTTATGTTAGCACCCAGGCCGGAAACATAGTGCGCGGCGAAGGAGTCGCCCCACAAAAAAACCGTTGTTGGAAAACCGCGAGTGCGCGTGCAATCCTCCATATTCCAGCTTTCGATCCGGCTGGTGCCCTCGTTGAAACAGATGCCATTCCTCCAGTCCCCGACGGAAATGCGCCGCTGGACATAGTCCGGAAACCGTTGCGGAAAGCCGTTGCCGAGCGCCCCCGCCGCTCCGCCGGCACAAAGAACAACGATCGCGAGCGCTGAAAAGGCAAAGATAGGCCCCGGGGCGGTGAAGGCCCTCTTCTGTCGAAACGGCTGCTCTACAAACTTCCAGGAGAATGCAGCCAATGCGAGGCTTGCTACCAACATCGCACCGGTCATCAAAGGATCGAGTTTTTGGAACGAAAGATAATGCGCGAACGCATTGAGCGGCCAGTGAACAAGATACAAAGAATACGAGATGAGCCCAATCCAGACCAGCGGCCGGACTTCGAGCATGCGGCTGGCGACCGTCGAGGGGGAATTTTGGCCAACATAGATCAGAAGGGCCGTTCCGATGCATGGATACAAGGCGTTGTAGCCTGGGAACGGGTCGCTCTCCGAAAGCGCGAAGAACCCGATGGCGAGAAGGCCAAATCCGGCCAACCCCACCGACTCCATCAGGAATCTGTTGCCCAACGGCGGGGGGCGTTTGAGCATGAGCAGGGCGCCCAACATGAGTTCCCAGATTCGGGTCGGCAGCAGATAGAATCCGGCGGTGGGCGCCAGCGATGTCGCCATCACCGCCATTACGAAGCTGCAGAGAATTATCGGAAGAAGTGTCGTCAGCCAGCGCTTCCCGATGTAGCGATAGATTAGGAACATCAGGATTGGGGCGAAGATGTAGTACTGCTCCTCTACGGAAAGCGACCAGGTGTGCAACAGTGGTCGAAGCGCGGCATCGATCGAGAAGTAACTTGACGTTTTCCAGAAAAAAACGTTCGACCAGAAGGTCGAGGCAGCTATGATGCTAAGACCGAATTCGCGCAGATCCGATGGCAGAAGAATGAACAATGCGGCAATGCAGGTGAGAAGCATCACAAAGACGAGAGCCGGCAGAATGCGCCGGGCACGGCGCCAGTAGAAGTTGACGATCGAAAATTGGCCGCGTTCAAGGTCATCCAAGAGGCTTCCGCTGATAAGGTAGCCGGAGATGACGAAGAAGATATCAACCCCGCTAAAGCCACCCGGGATCGCCGAAATTCCGAAATGAAAGAGTACGACCGGAAGTACAGCAACAGCCCTAAGGCCCGCGATATCGCGCCTATATTGCATCCAGCGGTTCCTTTGATTTTAGATCAGGACGAGATTGGAAGCTTTCAATCTCCGGTAGGAGTGCTGCCAAGATAAGGGCCGGTATCAGCCACCTTTATCCGTCCCGAACGTTCTGTAAGTGGCAACTGGTACAGAAGCACGATCGCCATCGCCGGACTTGACGGCCTGATTGTCGAGCAGATCGCGCGGATCGTTGACCATCACGGCCAGGTTAAATCCTGTCGAACAACCAAGCGGCTGTTTGAAGGATTCTTCATTGGGTAAGGCACCATATGAGGGACAGACCGGCGGACGGGCGTGATAGACAATCGCCTCAATTCGCACTGAGCCGGCGTCGTGTTGATCGAGCAATTGAATGTTGTCTGCTTCGATTGCCAACTGCCTGGCCTGATGGGCTACCCCTGCGCTGAGCTGGGGCGAACCGCTGATGAGGAGGTGGAGGGCATCGAATCGGCCGCGACTGGCCTTGTTTAGGAAATCACGCAAACGCTGCCGTTCGGAAGCGCGCAGGCTTTGCAACGTCAGGAGGGTGGTCTCCTCTCGGACAAGCATTGATGCCGATGGTTCGACATCAACTGGCGTAGTGCTTGTGCAGCCACTTACGCTTGGTGCCAGAGCGACAAAGAGGACTATAAAACGCAACATCATTGGACGACACTATTCGATGATGAAGCCGAGACCGCCCTGGGCGCTTGGCGCGCCCGCACGGATAGCAGCGCGGTCTCGCGGGGGACTTGCCACGGAATTCGTCGGAGCGCCCCCTCCGTTCAAAGCCGGTGCCGCCCGCTCCGTAGGTGCGCTCATCTGGTTTGGGTTGGAGCCTGGTCTTACAATGTAAGGCGTAACTAGAATGACCAGTTCTGACTCCTCTTTTTGAAACGAGGACGAGCGAAAAAGCGGTCCCAGGATCGGCATTTCTCCGAGCCAGGGAAAGGCCCTGACATCATTGTTGACGTTCCGCCTGATTAGACCGCCGATTGCGAAGCTCTGCCCACTGGCGAGTTCGACGACCGTATCGGCTCGGCGCGTGGAAACTGCCGGCACGGAAATTCCGTTGATTTGCACGGCACCTTGCGTCGACAGTTCACTGACTTCGGGCGTTACGTGAATGTTGATTTGATTGTTGCTGAGAACTGTCGGCACAAATTCCAGACTGACGCCGAAGTGACGGAATTCAACCGATACCTGCCTGTTTTCCTGCAGGACAGGAATGGGAAATTCGCCGCCAGCTAGAAAGCTGGCTTTTTCACCCGACATAGCGGTGAGGTTCGGCTCAGCCAGGACGGAAGCTATATGCTCCTTGGCGAGCGCGTCGAGAACCGCGCTGACGTTGACGACACCGTTGTCGAATCCGATTTCTGCTGTACCGCCACCCTGGGTTGAACCAGATCCAGCGCTTGCACCGCTTCCGCTTAGAACGCCCACTTTGAAATTGCCGATTTGACCGAAGGCGGACAGGTTGACGCCAAGTGACTTCATGGCGCTGCGTGAGACTTCGGCTACGCGCACGCTGAGGTTAACTTGCAGGGATCCAGCGACCTTGATGTTGTTGACGACTTGCGCTCCGTCGCCCAGATATTGCTCAGTGACTCTTTTTGCGGTGTCGGCGACCTCTGCGTCGGGCGCCGTCCCGCTAAGGATTGCGCCGCGCGGCGTATAGTTGACGCGGATGGGATAGTCGCCGACCTGCTCCCGCAACATGGCGCGTAAATCCCCGATCGGTTGCGTGACAACGATACGCAATTCGGCGAGAGGCTCGCCGTTGCCGTCCAAGGCGAATAGGCTGGTCCGCCCCGATTTCTTGCCAAAGACGAAGATTGTTTTGCTCGATGGTGCCTGAAAATCCGCGATCGTCGGGTCAGCAACAAAGATGGTCGTGGCTGGCGCGGGCAGATGAACGGTCTCCCCGAGCGAAGAGGAAAGGGTCAGCGTGGCATTGATGCTATTCGAAGCCGCACGCGGCGCGCCTTTGTCCTGCTTGTTTTGCGCCGCGACACCAAGTGGGAAAGTCACAATAAGCGCGCAGAGGAGATGGCCCAGGTAACGGGGCACTGCAGGTCTCGGAACCTTGATGGCGATCGCCCGCCAATTGAGCGCAGGGCAAGGATGTTGAAGGATCAGCAAAATAGATCTTCTTTCGATTCGACAAACTATGCGGATGACGCGTCAGTCAATTCTAGAATGTAGCCAATGCCACGGATGGTCTTGATCCGTGGCGTTGCACCTGATCTGGTCAGATGTCCACGTAAACGATAGATTCCGACTTCAAGCGCGTTGGCAGACACGTCGTCGTTGAACGAATAGAGGTGATCTTCCAACTGCGCACGGGGCACGATGCGGCCTGCCCGGTTAAGCAGATGCTCTAGAATACAGAGTTCGCGACGTGCGATCATCATTGGGTGCCCAGCAACGAAAACCTGCCGGGCGACCGGATCGAAGTTGAGATTGCCAAATACGAGCCTCAGGTCGGTCATCTGTGACGCCCGGCGCAGAATGGCTCTCATTCTGGCGATAAGCTCATCGGTAGAGACGGGTTTGAGCAGAAAGTCGTCCGCACCACCGTTGAAGATCGCAATTCGCTTATCGAGATCGTTAAGGCTGCTCATAATGACGGCAGGAACTGAATGCCCGTGGGTCCTCAACTGCCTCAGCCAACCCAAGCCATCGCCATCTGGCAGAGCCAATTCCAGCAGGAGAATTTCATAGCTGGCGCAAGAAAATGCACTCGAGGCCAGTTCCAGAGTACCAACGACATCAACGACGAAGCCGCCATCCCCGAGCGCAAGTCGCATGGCGCGCGCAAGATCCGCATGATGATCCACGAGCAGCGTTCGCATTTCATCTCCTATCGAAGAGAGACGCGTCACCGGCGGCCATCTGATCGGAGCACACGGCGCACAACTCGTCGCATCTCTCGGAACAGGTCCGAGTTGGAGGGACATGCAAGTCGCTCGGTGGCAATAGGCGCGGGTGAGGACCAACTGACGGGCTCAAATACGCCGGTCGGCGAACCCACGACGCCAGCAACCCGCGTGCGATTTCTCGTTGCATCATCTCTCCTACGTGCAGCCCCTGCGCTCGCAAGGCAGCGTCGCGGCCCAGAGCCCGATTCCCACAGAGGGTAGGGTTAGCTTTCGAGAAACTGATTGAACAAATCGATTATTTGGATCGAATGCATCCACGGTATGGATGCAGCGCCGCATCTTCAACGACTGCGGCTTCCTGATGGATTGTTGTGTCTGTCGTGCTCTGCTATTTCGCTGTCCTTCAAGGCTGGCGAGTCTGGTGGAACCTGCGCGTCATTGGCTGTGGTAGCTTGATGCTCAAAAATGGAGCGCCCCGCGGAAAGCCGCTCTCAGATTTCCAAAAAGCCTTGCTGGTCCAAAAGAGCACTTCGCATCTCGACACCAAAATGGGCGAGGAAAACTGACGTCTGACAGGGATGTGTATGCAACAGCCGATTTGCGGCACCAGGAAACGACCGCGTTCAGGCTGGAGATCGACGACCAACGGCTCCTCGATTTCCGCATTCAGGCCACGACGATCGACCGCTTTCCAAGCTCTTCCTGTGCGGGCGGATGCCGGCAAACAGCAGCACAGGGTCAGGGAAACCGCGAGCGGGCCTGCTTGATCGCCATGATCACATTGCCGCTGTTGCGCGTGCGGACCGGAATGCATTCGGTCCAGCCGGTGGCAATTTCGGTCAGCACCATCGTCTGCACGAAGCTCCCCGACCAAGACGTGCCCGAATGCGCTCAACAAAGCCGGGCGGCGGATCTTTCCAATCGCCGAGGTGCGGGCTTGCACCGAGCGGCGAACTGCCGAACTCATTCCTGCCCGGCGGCGCTGGCCGCCGCGAGCGACGATGCGGACCTCAGCCGCTCCGAAGCCTCCCACAACACGATGAGCGCCTCGCGGACATCGCTGCCGTAACAGCGGCTGCGGCTCTTGCTCGCAGACGGCCTCTGCTCACGACGGTTCATAAGACGGATCGCGCGCGCTTGCGATAATAGCCGATTACCGCCCCGAACTCATTCAGAATGCGCCGCTTGTCAACGCCGCGATAACGCTCCACGATCGCCGCTTCAGTTCCGACCGTGTCGCCATGCTGAGCCGCGCCATACTTCCCCCGAACCGGAATGGCACGACCTGTCCAATGCGGCTCGTTGCCTTCGTTAATTCGCTGACCGGAAAGGTACCGGAAGTCGTCTAACGCATCTTACCCGCTGAAACGGCGGCAACACCTCGACCTCAATCGCAGATCTTAGGAAATAGACGATCGCGTGGGGGCCTGTGAGCATCCGTTCACCGGATTTCCGTCATCGGCTGAGGCGAATTGCCACCATCGACCGTTATCGGATGGGCCGCGATACGTCGCCGTATCATGATTAGGGGGCGCACCTAGCGGAGCCATAGCTCTCCACCCAGCCATGTTCCCCTCGTTGGAAGATGTCCGGCGGACCAGAGGGGTGCTGTCCCGTCAGCTTTTCCTGAAGAGCGGCCAAGGCAATCCCTACCAATCCATCACCACCTTCCCCGAATTGCCGCTCTTCATCGCCTCGAAACCGTCGAGGTAGTCATCGACCCCGATGCGGTGTGTGATCAGGCCCGACACGTCGAGAGGACCCTGCACCAGCGCGATCATCTTGTACCAGGTCTCGAACATCTCGCGGCCGTAGATGCCCTTGAGATGCAGCATCTTGAAGATGACCTTGTTCCAGTCGATCTCGAAGCCGGTCGGCGCAATGCCCAGAATGGCGATCTTGCCGCCATTGTTCATGGTATCGATCATGTCGCGGAAGGCGGGGGCTGCGCCCGACATTTCGAGGCCGACGTCAAACCCCTCGGTCATGCCGAGCGCCGGCATGACGTCGCGCAGCTTTTCCTTCGAGGCGTCGACGACATGCTGGACGCCGAGCTTTTTCGCCAGTGCCAGCCGCACCGGGTTGATGTCAGTGATGACCACTTTGCGCGCACCGACGCATTGGGCGACGAGCGCGCCCATGATGCCGATCGGCCCGGCGCCAGTCACCAGCACGTCCTCGCCGACCAGATCGAAGGACAATGCGGTGTGGACGGCATTGCCCAAGGGATCGAAGATCGCGGCAATCTCATCGGGCACATCGTCGGGGATCGGCACGACATTGTGCTGCGGGATCGCCAGATACTCGCCGAACGCGCCCGGACGGTTGACGCCGACGCCGAGTGTGTTGCGGCACAGATGCCCTCGCCCGGCGCGACAGTTGCGGCAATGGCCGCAGACGATGTGGCCTTCGCCCGATACACGCTGGCCGACCTTGTATTCGGTGACCGCTGCGCCGAAATCGGCAACGGTGCCGACGAATTCATGGCCCGTCACCATCGGCACCGGCACCGTCTTCTGCGCCCACTGGTCCCAATTGTAGATGTGCACGTCGGTGCCGCAGATCGCCGTCTTCTTGATCTTGATCAGCACGTCGTTGGGGCCGATTTCCGGCACCGGCACCTCTTCCATCCAGATGCCCGGTTCGGCCTTGGCCTTCACAAGCGCCTTCATCATGTTCGACATCAGGATTTCCCTATTCCGTGATTGCGCTTCTGGCGAGATAGCCTGCACAACGGGAAGGTAGGCCACTAACTCGTTTGAACGTCCGGAATGGTCAGCCCCGCCTGCTCGGCCTCGCGGCGCAAATTCTGACGGGGCCTGGGGCCGATCTGCTGGATCACCAATCCGGCTGCCAGTGAGCCAAGGTCGCCGCAGGTCTGCAAGTCACGGCCTTGCGTGTAGCCATGCAGGAAGCCGGCGGCATAGAGATCGCCGGCGCCCGTCGTGTCGATCAGCTCCTTGATGGCGGTCGCCTTGATCACCACGGTCTCGTCGCCGCGCACGATCACCGAGCCTTTTTCCGATCGGGTCACGGCGGCGATGCGGCAATCCTTGCGAATCTGCGCCAGCGCTTCGTCGAACGACGCCGTCTGGTAAAGCGATTTGATCTCGTGGCTGTTGGCAAAGACGATGTCGACGGTACCCGAACGCATCAGCTCGAGGAACTCGTCGCGGTAGCGGTCGACGCAGAACGAATCCGACAGGGTCATCGACACTTCGCGGCCTGCCGCGTGCGCCAGCATCGCCGTCTGGCGGATTGCTTCCTTGGCGCGCGGCGGATCCCACAGATAGCCTTCGAAATAGGTGACCTTGGCGCCAGAGGCCTTGTCCGCCTCGACATCCTCAGGCCCGAGCTCGACGCAGGCGCCGAGATAGGTGTTCATCGAGCGCTCGCCGTCGGGCGTGACGAAGATCATCGAGCGCGCCGTCGGCGGTTCACCCTTGAGCGGCGTGGTGTCGAAGGCGACGCCTTGCGCATGGATGTCGTGGGCGTAGATTTCGCCCAGCGCATCGTTGGAGACCTTGCCGAAGAAGGCGGCGCGGCCGCCAAAGCTGGCGACGCCGGCCGCCGTGTTGCCGGCGCTGCCGCCGGAGGCCTCGATCGCCGGACCCATGCGGCTGTAGAGCAGCTCGGCGCGCCTTGTGTCGATGAGGTTCATCGCTCCCTTGATGATGCCGTTGGTCTCGAGGAATGCCTCGTCGCACTGGGCGATGATGTCGACAATGGCATTACCGATGCAGAGCACGTCATAATCCGCATCAAAATCTCCGCCAAAAACCCGAGCCGGCTTCTTGCCATGCCGGCCGGGCGTGGTCTCGCGAGTTGAAATGGGTTGCCGCATGCGCTTGATCCAGCCGCCCTCACGCAGCTGCCGGTCCTGCTTCACGCAGCAAATCGTCAGCTTTGTCCGTCTTCTCCCAGGTGAACTCAGGCTCTTCACGCCCGAAGTGTCCGTATGTCGCCGTCTTGCGGTATATCGGGCGTAAGAGATCAAGCATCTTGATGATGCCTTTCGGTCGGAGATTGAAAACCTCGAGAACAAGGCGCTCGATCCTTTTTTCCTCGATCCTTGCGGTTCCGAAAGTATTGACCATGACAGAAACCGGACTGGCCACGCCGATCGCGTAGGCAAGCTGAACCTCGCAGACCTCCGCAAGGCCGCTGGCAACGATGTTCTTCGCGACATACCGGGCGGCATAGGCCGCCGAGCGGTCAACCTTGGATGGGTCCTTGCCCGAAAAGGCACCGCCGCCGTGACGCCCGGTCCCACCGTAGGAATCGACGATGATCTTCCGTCCTGTGAGGCCGCAGTCGCCGGCAGGCCCACCGACCACGAACCGCCCTGTTGGGTTGACCAGAAATCTGATCCCCGAAGTATCCAGGTGGGCCGGCAGGACCGGTTTTATGATCTCCTCAATGACGCCTTCGCGGACCGTGGCTTGTGAGACCGCTTCGTCATGCTGCGTCGACAGGACTATGGTATCCAGCGCCACCGGGCGGAGCCCTTCGTAGCGTACGGACACTTGAGATTTCACGTCCGGACGCAGCCAGCCAAGCTGTCCCGCTTTCCGGACCTCGGCCTGTCTTTTCGTCAAATGGTGAGCGAGTTGGATCGGCAGGGGCATCAATGTATCCGTCTCGTTGCATGCGAATCCAAACATGATGCCCTGATCCCCTGCCCCCTGCCCGAGATCCTGCCCTCGTCCTTCATCAACGCCCTGGCTTATGTCGGGCGACTGCTCGGTGAGGGCCAGAACGACGGCGCAACGTCGACCATCAAAGCCAATCGCATCATCGTCGTAGCCAATATCGAGTATCGTATCGCGGGCGACTTGGCTGTAATCGATGTGGGCATGGCTGGTGATCTCGCCAGCCACAACGACCATCCCCGTCTTCACCAACACTTCACAGGCGACGCGCGCCTTCGGATCGGTGCGCAGGACCGCATCGAGAATGGCATCGGAGATGTTGTCTGCCATCTTATCGGGGTGTCCCGCGCCGACGGATTCGGAAGAGAACACGAACTGCCTGGTCATAAAAATGCCCTCGCTTCAAGTGCTGGAGTTAGTGAGGAGTTTCTGGATTGGGGTGGCTTATCTGTCGGGGATGCCGGGAACATCGAACGCAGTGCAGAAGTCGGCAACGTCTCTTCGTACGCTCGCATGAACTTCCTGGTCATCGGGCTGGCGGCAGACCGAGTCGATGAAAGCGGCGATCTGCACCATCTCCGTTTCGCGCATGCCCATGGACGTCACCGCTGGCGTCCCTAAGCGGATGCCGCTTGTCAGCGCCGGATGCCGCCGGTCGCCCGGGACCATATTGAAATTCGCAATGATGCCTGCACGCGATAAGCGCTCCGCATAGGCTTTGCCTGACAGCGGCCGGTCCCGAAGATCAAGGATCAGCATGTGATTGTCAGTGCCCCCGGTGACGAGTTCATAACCTCGCTCCAGAAGCGCCTGGGCCAGAGCCTTGGCGTTGTGGACGATCTGCTGACCGTAGACACGAAAGGACGAGTTCGCTGCTTCCTGCAAAGCGACGGCAAGCGCGGCGATAGTATTCATATGCGGTCCGCCTTGCAGAAGAGGGAACACGGCGCGGTCTATACGTTTGGCCAGATTGTGTTTGCTCTTCGGATGATGGAGGGGCTGATAACGGTCTTCATTCCTTGATAAAATGAAGCCACCCCGGGGACCGCGGATCGACTTGTGAGAGGTGCTGGTGACCACATCGCAATGGGGCACGGGGTTCGGATGCACTCCTGCGACAACCAGGCCGCTGATGTGGGCGATGTCAGCCACCAGATACGAGTTCACCTCCGAAGCAATTTCGGCCATTGCCGCGTAGTCAAAAATACGCGGATAAGCAGTTCCGCCGACCCAAATTAGCTTCGGGCGTTCCCGCTTGGCGGTCTCGCGCAAGTGGTCATAGTCAATTTGCTGTGTCTTTTCGTGCAGCCTGTACGGGACGCGCTGATAATCGCTGCCGGAAAAATTGACGGACCAACCGTGAGTCAGATGGCCGCCTTCGGGTAAAGGCAAGCCCATCACTTTGTCACGGGGGCTCAAAAGCGCGCGATAGACAGCCTGGTTGGCTGGCGAGCCTGAATAAGGCTGGACGTTGGCGTGTTCACTGCCAAATAGCGCTTTCAGGCGCTCGATCGCGAGGGTCTCAAGCTCATCGACGATCTCGTTTCCGGCGTAGTAGCGCGCACCGGGGTATCCCTCGGCATACTTGTTGGTGAAAATCGACCCGGTCGCTTCCAACACCGCCGAGGAGGCAAAGTTCTCGGAGGCGATCAGTTTGAGAGTTGTCCGCTCCTGGCGCTCCTGTCTTAGAAGCAGTTCGCGAACGCGGGAGTCGACGGCGGCTAAGTGAGGCCGCCCGTAAGTGTCGGGCTGCGCGATGGCGCCGCCGGCGGAGTTATCCATGGTAGTCGCGCTCCATTTGGACTGATCTATTTCACGATCAAGCAGGCGGTCCCTTCAACCGCGCGTCTTGTATTGCTTCCAGGCGTTGTAGGTCTCTTTTATGATGACCATCATCGTGGGGCAGGAGATCGACCACCAATTGAGCCAGCCCGCCATCCTTGCCTCCTGCTTGCATATGGTACGAAGACTGCGGACGTTGTTCGTTGCAGCAAAGAAAGTTGGCTCTGACCAGCCGCCGGACGTGGCGTCGAACCTGCTCGCGAGGCAGACTGGTAATATCGGCCAGCTCGCCGACGGTTAGATCCGCATGCGCGCAAAGGCCCAGGATTCGAAGGCGATCAAGATGCGCTGCCGTCCTTACGCGATTTACCAGTGTCAACATTGGTTGGCATCAACCCGGACGGGATGCAGCAAGCCGCTAGCCCTTCTATCCCCATCAATCCGCATGAGATCTCTTCTCGTCATTTGCTGTAAATCCGCTGGTATGGATGCTAATGGAAGATGGATCACAGTCCTTTCTACGACTAAGACGCCAGATATTGGGGCTAATGTACCACCTGACAGGAGACTACGCTCACGAACATTATGTGAATTTTTTTTAACGTTGCTGAGAATCAAGGGTGAGGTTTGGCGAATGTCTCGCCGTCGACTGTCGAATCCTGCCCGACGGGATTATGGGGTGCGTAGCCTGCTTGTCCTTTCCACATGACCAGCGACGATGGGGCGAAGGCGGCAGACATAGCTCTGGAGCATGCTGCGGTGTCTTTGGCCTGAAGCCGAGGAAGGCGGACCGTGGCTTCCGCGCCGCTGCCGGGAGCCCCCGAACAGGCCAAGTGGATCAGCCGGGTGTTGCCGTCATAGAGCGTGAGACCCAAAGCTGGCCAGCCGCGCCCTGAGGCTGACGCACCGCTCAGCGTCCACCTTGCTCTCGAAGCCCATCGGCATAGCGCCGATAACGACTTGACCGCGTGCGTGTCGACGAGCGATCGGTGAGCGCAAGGATCGAGGGTGCAGTGCAGGATAATGCTGTTTTAAATCAGCGCTGTTTTCAGCCGACTGCCTTGAGCGTGGGCACAAGGATATAGGCCGCAGGAGATCATCGTCTGGCTGTTCGGGAGGCCGCCCTGGGCGCGCGACAGCCGTTCCTTCGGCTGCGCCAGCTCCGCCACCATCCGCGCCGTGCCTTCCGGAGACCATTCCCGCTGCCGGCCGGCGCCCGTGAAAACCTCGACCCGGCGCACCGGCTCGAGATGGCTGGGCTCAGCGTAACTCTGAAGTCGTCATATACCGAAGCCTTCACAGACTTCGGACATCTCCCTCACAGTCCGATCAAGATGGCGTCAGGAACACCGCTTGCGTTGATGCGGATGAACCCCTGCTTGTGCCACAATGACCCTTATCTCAGCGCGCGAGCCAAAGCTTCCGCGCAAGGCGACGGCTAGGATAAGGCAATGCCGACGAAGGGCACATTGCTTGCCACACTCTGGAATGATGGCATGCTCGGAAGGCCTAGGTTTTGCTCAGGGCCGCCTGCAAGGCGCGCTTGGAGGTTATTCACATAGCCTTCTGCGTAGTCCTGCGCCGTCGAGACCGAAAGATCAATGCCTGCCGCCAAGGCCTCTTCCATCAGGTGCTTTACGAGCCCATTTCGAATGGCCAGCTTGACCTCGGGGCCTGCGATAAGGCCGATCGCCTGCGCGGCCATATTGAGGCCAGCTTCCTCCAGCGCTCGCTTCATATCGCCTCCGTTAATGGCCGTACGCAGGAGATTGGCTGCTTGCGACTCAGCCTCGAGAACCATCGAGGCAAGATCGGCTACTTGTCCGAGGCCCGGAATGAAGCTGAGCAGTCCCACCGCCGTTGCCGCCAAGTCGAGCACTTTCGTCTCGATTTTGAGCACGGAGTCGACGACGTGCATGACGGCCCCGCCGTTCTTTTTGGCTGACTTAATGTCAGGCTGGTCCATCAGGCCCATCTTCATGTCCGCGACGGCATTCTGCTCTTCTGCGGTTTGGGCGCCGTGGGTGATTGGCTGCTGAACGTTGCGGTTCGCAGACGACATGTTTGTGCAAAAATGGGCAAAGTCTTTTTTGCTGATATTGCCGGAATCAACCGTATGCCCGCCGCCAAAGTCGAAGAATTTATGATGGGTCTTATAGCCCGTGATCGAATTGTTCAGGAGGCCAAACAAAAGAGGATCTGAAAGGAGCTGAGAGGCTGCTTCCCGCACTTTCGGATCAAGGCTCTTGTCGTCTTTCATTTTCGCCAGTTTGTCGCGAGTCAGAACACCGCTTCCAAAGAACGTGTCCTGATGGTCCTTGATCATCTCGACCGTATTCAGCTCAGTTTGCGTGAGGCTCATCGACGATGAGGCGACTTGCAGGAAATCCTCTTTGTGCATCTTCCCTTTCGAGCCACCGCACAACTGGTTCCAAGCATCGGGGTGATCGAGGAAATATTGCGCCGCCGCAATGACCTGGGGCGGAAATTTGCCGTTTTTCGATTCGCCGCCGACCATTTTCTTGAACTCATCCAGACTCAGGTCCTTGGACAGATTTTCGGAGTACCGGTAAAACTCCCGCAAGGCATCGCTCAAGGTCATGACCGAAGGCTGCAAACCTCCGCTGCCGTCGGATGGTATGTAGTTCTGCTCGTAGCTTTGCGCTTGGGCTTCCTGAAATGCAGCAACTTGTGGGTGGTGGTTTGAAAATCCGGCCAAGTCCTTGGCGTTGATCTTGCCTCCACAGCGGCCGTCGCCCTGCGAGCCAATCGCATAAAAAAGTCCCGAATCCTGCTGCAGTCCCTTGATCGCCGCTTTCAGATCCGGTGGCGTAGAGGGATCATTGGCTTTCTCGGTCAACGACTTCCAACTAAGCGGGCATTGGTCCTTGTGACGGTTGAGTACCGCAACAATCTGCAACTCAGCCGTGGTCAGCGACCCACCGTTCCACGTGATTCCGGGGCTCGGCCTGGGAGCCGGCTCGATCTTCGGGGTGACGCGGAGCAGATGTTGGGCTTCAGTCGCCTTGGAGCGTTGCGATTGGTCCTCCTTGAGAGCCGCCCTCATATGTGGCGGCAGCAGATCCAGTGGGTGTTGCTCCAAGCCCTTCAATGTCGATTCGACATCCGGTGCCAGATGGCCCAAAGGGTCCTGCCGCAATTTATCCATTGTCGAATCAAGATTCGACGTTGGCAGATCCCCTTGCGCGAAAGAGCCGGGCTTGTTTGCCAGCACACAAGTGGACAGCATCGCTTCGAAGCACGATGCACTTTGCTGATGCTGGGTCGCAAAATGGGAAACTTTCAGGCCCGGCCAACCCCTTGCGGACTGTAGCGAATTTGAGCGGTAGAAAGTTGAAAGATTGCTGGCCGACATTGTGCATCCTCAGACGTGACGTTGAAATCCCCACAAGAGACCCCGACAGAAGATCCCTTGCGTTTCACAAAATTCGACAATTCCAAGCGTCGGCAGGTCACGAATGCGCCTGCCCTGCCTTCAATTGCTGTGTTCCGGGCCGGCTCCAAGGTTCGGTCCAACACAATGGCCGGAGTCACCGCGAGAGCTGCCGGGACTCATCATGAGCGGATTAGCTTTCGAGAAACTGACGAGTTTGCGAAGAGTTCACAAAGGGGTAGCCGCAGTCATGTTCTTCAGAGCTGCGGCAAATCCTCAATGTTCATTTCTTGCCCAGCTCAGGCTTCCCGCCAACGCTATCCTGTTGTGGGATGTCAGAAGAATAAGAAGCATCCGGTCGTCCGTCGCGAACGACCGTAGTGGAGGAGCCGCGAAACAAGATCAGCACTGATTCCTTTGGCGTGGCCGCTATGTGAGTCTGCGCCTGCGCCTCCGCCACCAAGCCGTTAAAGGTCTGCTCCACGAGTGCGACGAAGCGCGGTGGACCGGAAACGAAGACGAGGCCATTGCCTGGCACGGGTTTGACCACATAGCGCTCGTCGGAGATATCAAGCTTGTCGAGAGCCCCCTTGAACGCATCGAAGCGAATCGACGTCATCAAAAGCATTCGAGTTTGCGATTCTTGTGCAGCAGACACATAGAGCACAAGGCCGTCATAGTACCATTGGAGACCGTAAAGGTTCGTCAAGCGGTCGAGGAACGCGCGCGGTGGCAAATCAGGCATACGTCCGCGAATTCGCCCCTTCACCGCAGGACTGATGTTGACCCTGATATTCAGGTTGTTGCCGAATTCCTGCAACGCTGCAGCGAGTTCCTGATCCAGAACCGTGTATCTATAGGGTGTCGCCGGAAGGGACAGCGGGACTGCGTGCGCCGGGTGAATCCCGGTGGACAGAAAAAACCCGGCACAGAGAAGTCTCAAAACATGCAGGGTGACGGGTTGGATAAGCGTTCTCGGCATGTCGCACTGATAAACCAAACGCTGAAATCATCACAAGTGACTAAATTGCCGAAGAGATTTTAGATGTCGAAATGACGCCGCCGTTAGTCAGCTTGTTGTCAGCTTGCCCCCCTAGGAGTGTTGCGCCGACACCGGGTGATGAATGGGCGGGGCCCGCCCGGTCAGAGAGAGCAACCGAGTCCTTACATGATGATGCCTGTCACGTCGATCTCTGCCACTCTAACGGCTGGCCTCCCCAGGGTCGGATCACCGTCGATTGTCGAGCAGGCCCAGTTTGAGCGCGCCTTAGGGCATGCAGCCGACTCGCTGAAAAACAATGCCGCCGCGGAGCCAGCGAGTGCGGCGCCAGTTGCTGCGGCGATGGATGTTCAGCGCGCGGCTGCGCCGACGAGCGGCATGGGCGATCGCGTGTTGCAGACGATTTCCTCCCTATATCCACACAACACTGTTTCCTTCCCCGCGCTCGACCATGACATAGCCCTTTCGAAGGGCGCTCTACCGGGACCGGCGCAGAAGCTTCCCGTCGCAGGTGAGGCGGGAACCGGAATCTCGGGCATTCCTCAACAAGGGCAAGACTTCGAAACGATGATGGCTGGTCTTCGGGATGTTTACAACGGCGTCACCCAGGTGGCGCTTATCTCCAAAGGCGTCAGCGGCGTCACATCATCCGTGAATAAACTTTTGAAGGAAGGCTGAACCGCGCGCATGATTGGCTTGGCCGAGGGCGAAATCATGCGTGGCCTGTCAGGGTGGCGGTCGGTTAGACTTGTCATGCTGCTAGTTCTCGTCGCCCTCAGTGCTTGCAAAACCGACCTCTACACGCAATTGCAAGAGCGTGAGGCAAATGAAATGCTCGCACTTCTTGAAGACAACGGGGTCGCCGCGATCCGGGTGGTCGCCAAGGATGGGACCAGCACGATCCAGGTTGACGAAAAGCTGCTCGCCTTCTCAATCAACCTTCTGAACGCCAAGGGGTTGCCGCGCCAATCCTTCAAGAACCTCGGTGAGATATTCCAAGGATCAGGCCTGATTGCCTCGCCGACCGAGGAGCGTGCCCGTTACGTGTATGCCCTGAGCGAAGAGTTGTCGCGGACGATCAGCGATATCGATGGCGTTTTTTCTGTACGTGTTCACGTCGTGCTGCCGCATAACGACCTTGTGCGAGCCGGCGCCACGCCATCCTCGGCCGCGGTGTTTATCAGGCACGACGCCAAAACAAATGTCGCGGCTCTGCTGCCAAAGATAAAGATGCTGGTAGCCGACAGCATCGAAGGCTTGTCCTACGATAAGGTGGAAGTGGTTTTGGTGCCGGTAGAACGGTCCGCACACGAGCAACGGCCCGATCCGACTGCTGTTTTGCCACAAGCATCAACACCTCTTCCTGCGCCAATTCTGGCGACCGTGACAGGTTTTGCCGCAGCCGTATTCGCAGTGGCCTGTTATCTCTTGGTCAGCGTTGCTACGCGTCGGCGCAAGCAATCAACCGGCGTTTCCAAGGTCGAGGGGCGCCGGGATGCTTCTGCTGTCGAGGCCATTCGCAAAAGAATGCCTGCAATTGGACGTGGGTGACATCTCATTGCCAATGCCTATACAGACCGCCCGACCTGATGGTCCGCACCAATTGCGTTTTCCGGGCGCGAGCGAGCTTGCGGCTTCGGCCCATCCGACCCGTCTAGCGGCGCGTCTTGATCCAGCGTTATCGGCAGAAACGTTAGTGAAGTTGCAGAAGTGTTCCAGACTGCATCCAAGGCTGGCAGAATTGCTGGGCAACTATGACGTGGATCTGAACCACATCGGCTGCAGGCCGGACCTTCTACGCGGGCACGATCCATATCGAGCTGCCCTTCTTGCTGGTAGTATCTGGCATGCCCGTTCGCTGGTCGCGTTTGTCTCTCAGCCTGAGCTTGCCATCCTTGTTAAACGCATCGGCGTGGATGCACACGCATTCGGAATCCGACACCTGCTGCATGCCGTTGAGAACAGACTGATCGCGGACCCAGAAAAACTCGCTCAGCAAATCGAATACGATGGACATGCATGTCTTGGGGCTTGGCTCCAGGACAGTTCAGCGACCGAGCGTAACCGCGTGCTTCTTCGGTTGCCCGAGGGGACTGCCGCGGAGACTCCAGCACCTGAGCATTGGACCGCCGCCGGCCAATTGCTTTCACTTGTACTAGCTCATTTTGAGACAGAGACCCCGGTGAAATGACAGCCGAACTTTCCGAGGGGCCAATAGCGCCGCAGATGCGTCCAATCGGACCACTGATACCCGCGAGCGAGCTCGAAACCTGGCACAGCGCCGCGCAAGCGCTTGCCGCGGCAGAACGGCATCGGCAGCGCGTTCGAAACTGGGCACGCGCCGTTTACCAGCGGGCGTGGGTGCGCGGCCACATGGAGGGCTCGAATGCAGGCACCGAGGAGATGGCAGGGCTGATTGCGGAGACAATCTCCGAAATCGCGCGACGAAAGGCGGCTCTGGAGCAGGAATTGCCGCAGCTCGTGATGGAAATATTGAGCGATCTTATCGGCGCTTTCGATCCGGGCGAGCTACTGGTGAGGGCTGTTCGTCACGCCATAGAGTGTCAATACAGCGGCGCCGAAGTTTGCCTTCATGTTTCTCCCATGCAAGTCGACATGCTTGCACGAGAGTTTGCTCGATGCGACGGCCAGGATGGTCGACCAAGGGTGCGGATCGAGCCCGACCCGACGTTGTCGCCGCAACGGTGCGTGCTGTGGAGCGAGTACGGCAATGTCGACCTGGGACTTGACGCCCAGATGCGCGCGCTGCGCCTTGGTTTCGGGACGCTATGTGAAAAAGGCGAGCTATGAGAAAGCCCGTCCCAGAACATAACGCTGACGCCGACACTCGAGCTCTCGTTCCAGCAATCTCGTCTTTGAGGGCTGCGGCCAAGCGAATTGACACGCGTGCGGTGCGCGGTCGGATCACGCGGGCTATCGGCACACTGGTTCATGCCGTCTTGCCAGATACTCGTATTGGGGAACTTTGCCTCCTAGAGGACCCGCGAACCGGGCTGTCGCTCGAGGCCGAGGTGATCGGCCTGTCGGGTGATGGTGTATTGCTGACACCGATCGGGGACTTGGTGGGCCTATCCAGCCGCGCAGAGGTCGTGGCCACTGGCCGAATGCGTGAGGTGCCCGTCGGCGGCGATTTGCTCGGTCGCGTGATCGACAGTCGTTGCCGCCCATTGGACGGCAAAGGCGAAATCAAGACCGTCGAAACTCGGCCCCTGCATGGCAGAGCCCCCAATCCGATGACGAGGCGCATGATTGAGCGGCCATTCCCGCTTGGGGTCCGTGTCCTCGATGGTCTGCTGACGTGCGGCGAGGGCCAGCGGATCGGGATTTATGGCGAGCCAGGTGGTGGCAAGTCGACGCTGTTGTCACAGATCGTAAAGGGTGCCGCCGCTGACGTCGTCATAGTGGCGCTCATAGGCGAACGTGGACGGGAAGTTCGTGAATTCATCGAAAGGAATCTTGGTGAAGAGGGCCTTCTCCGTACGGTCGTCGTGGTTGAAACCTCCGACCGCTCGGCGGTGGAGCGTGCGCAATGCGCTCCAATGGCGACTGCGCTCGCGGAATATTTTCGCGATCAGGGCCTACGCGTTGCTCTCATGCTGGATTCGCTGACGCGCTTCTGCCGCGCTATGCGCGAAATAGGCCTTGCTGCGGGTGAGCCGCCGACGCGACGGGGCTTTCCTCCTTCCGTTTTTGGCATGCTGCCAGGCCTGCTCGAGCGCGCCGGCATGGGTGAGCGGGGCTCAATCACGGCCTTCTATACGGTGCTTGTAGAGGGTGATGGCACGGGTGATCCAATCGCCGAGGAATCGCGTGGTATTCTCGATGGCCATGTCATCCTCTCACGCGCTATTGCGGCGCGATCGCATTTCCCCGCTATTGATGTGCTGCAGAGTCGCAGCCGCGTCATGGATGCAGTCGTTTCGGGGACACATCGCAAGGCAGCATCCATTTTCCGCGAGCTCCTATCGCGCTATGCCGAGACCGAGTTCTTGATCAATGTTGGCGAATACAAGCCAGGTGGAGATCCCCTGACTGACCGGGCCGTCGCGTCAATCGACGAACTGAGGGAGTTTCTGCGCCAGAGCGAAGATGACGCGTCAGATTTCGAGGAGACGGTCGCATGGATGTCGCGTCTGACCGCGTGAACTGGGTTCAGTCTTCGAGGTTACGGCTTCTGAAGGAAATGCAAGAGCGTCGTGCCCTTGGCGAGCTGTCCAAGAAGGAAGCCCAGCGCGATGTGGCCGCCTCAGCCGTACAAAATGCCGCTAGGGAGCTTGCAATGATACAGCAACATTGTTCAAGAACAGAAGCAGCGCTCTATCAGCATCTGATGTCACTCGACAACTTGTCTAGCGCAGCGCTCGACCGTCACCGCCTTCACACTGAACAGCTTGCCGCTGAGATCACTTCCAGACGGCAGATGCTTGATGATGCCCAAATCGCTCAAGAGGAGGCTGAGATGGCGGCGTCCAGGACGAGGGAGCTATGGGTCATATGTTCGGCGGCAAGGGACAAATGGCAACAAATCGAGGACGACGTGCGGCGCGCCGTCGAGACTCATTCGGAGGCCGCAGCCGAGATCGAGGCCGACGACGAGATACTGCTGAAATATGCGAGGGGGTCGCTTGCCTAAATGCCGCGCAACCGGATCCGACAGTCGCAAGAGGTCGTCCGAATGACACGACCGTGCAGTCTTTGATAGCCGCTGCGGTCACACCCGCCATGTTCGAACCAGTTCTGAAACTGTCCCGCACGGTTGTCTCGTGGCTCAATGATACAGCAGCGCCCCGTACGCCGTTTCAAAGCCGGATCAACGAGGTGCCGCTATCGGTGCGAACGGCAGGGCTTGTCTGGCAGCAGGAACCTGCTGCCATTCCGATGCTTGACTGCGTCTGGAGAGTGGGAGCCGAAACGGTCATCTTGTCGCTGTCGCGCCCGCTCGTAGAGGAGTTCATCACGACAGTGCAGAACGGCTTGGCCTTCCCTTCCGAGCCAACTGCTTCGCTTATTCTCGAACTCGCTCTTGAGCCGCTTGTCACTCGACTGGAGGAGACGACGCGTCTGAACGTGCAACTCGTGCGCGTATGCGAAGCCACGATGCTGGCTCCTCATCTTGAACTCGACATCATTTTCGGCGCGGTCAAGGGCAAGGGCCGTCTATTCCTGTTCACGCCTCTTGACGGCTTAGTACCGCCTGCGTTTCGCGCGCTAGGCGAACTGCTTGCCCAGTTGCCGCGGCAGCTGGGCGGGCTGCCTCCAGAGCTCCCGCTCATTGTTGCAGGAGAGGTCGGCACGCTTCGCCTTCCTGCGGCGCTTCTTCGAAGCGCATGTGTCGGTGATGCATTGTTGCCCGATATTGCGCCGTTCGGCCGCGGCCAGATCACCCTAGCTGTCGGCCAGTTGTGCGCCGGGGCGGATCTTGACGGCGATGAATTAATCTTGCGGGGGCCTTTCCGCCCGCGACCGTGTCCTTTGGAGAATGCGCATATGACACAACCCGGATCGCAACTGGAGCTTACTAAGGATCTCGACGATGTCGAGATCGTGCTTGTCTTTGAATGCGGCCGCTGGCCTATTTCTCTTGGGGAATTAAGAAGTGCCGGCGAAGGGCATATTTTTGAACTTGGATGGCCGATCGACGGCCCGGTCGACATAGTGGCCAATGGTCAGCGTATCGGGCGTGGCGACATTGTCCGCATCGGAGAAGAGCTGGGCATCAGGCTCCGTGGCGGGTTTGCATGCAATGAGTGAAGCTCAGCCGACAATCCTGGCGCTTCTTGCGGTTACCGCCGGACTCGGTCTGCTGGTTTTAGCAGTTGCCACGACAACGGCCTTTGTAAAGGTATCAATTGTTCTTTTCCTCGTCCGCAATGCGCTCGGGACCCAGACCATACCACCCAATGTGGTGCTGTACGCCGCGGCGATGATCCTCACTATGTTCGTTAGTGCGCCCGTTGCTGAGCAGACCTATGACCGCATGTCGGATCCCAAGCTCCACTATCAGACATTCGACGACTGGGTAAGCGCCGCTAAAGCCGGAAGTGAGCCCTTGCGCGAGCATCTCAAGAAATTCACAAATGAAGAGCAGCGGCGATTTTTCCTATCTTCGACAGAAAAGGTCTGGCCAGAGGAAATGCACGCTGCAGCCACGCCTGATGACTTTGCAATACTTGTACCGTCTTTCTTGCTATCAGAATTGAAGCGCGGATTTGAGATAGGATTTCTACTTTATCTGCCTTTTATTGTTATAGATCTGATAGTGACAACTATCTTGATGGCAATGGGTATGTCGATGGTCTCACCAACTGTTATATCTGTCCCGTTCAAGATCTTTTTGTTTGTTGCCATTGATGGTTGGTCAAAATTGATGCATGGGCTTGTGCTGAGTTATACGTTACCGGGAGGCTGATCATCACTGAATCCAGCATCATTACTCTTATGAGCCAATCACTGGTGGTTTTCATGATCTGGATTCTACCGCCGCTCATTGCATCAGTGGTTGTCGGCCTCGTCATCGGCATCCTCCAGGCGGCGACGCAGATCCAGGATGAAAGCTTGCCGCTCACCGTGAAGCTTCTGGTCGTTGTCGCGGTGATTGGGCTGTTTGCTCCTGTGCTAAGCGCCCCGCTCATAGAGCTAGCCGATCAGATCTTCACCGAGTTTCCCGCAATGACACTTAGCTACTAGTCCGCCCCATGGACGCGCCATCGGCCGATATTCAAATTCTGATCCAGACGGCTCTCGAACTCGTCGTTGCGGCAGGTCTTGGGGCAGCCCGCGCGATGGGCATCATGCTGATCTTTCCCGTATTCACACGCTCGCAGATCAGTGGGCTGATCCGGGGCTGTTTGGCTGTTGGCTTCGCACTACCATGCCTGGCACACGTCAGCGGCGGATTGCCGGCGCTGGATTCTGATACACGCCTGATCCAGCTAACCCTGCTCGGATTCAAGGAAGTTTTTGTCGGTGTACTCCTTGGCACTTTTCTTGGCATTCCGCTTTGGGGCCTTCAGGCTGCCGGGGAGCTTATCGACAACCAACGCGGCATCAGCAGCCCGACCGCTTCGGCCGATCCCGCGACGAACAGTCAGGCTTCCGCGATGGGCGTTTTTCTGGGGATCACTGCGATTGCCATATTCGTCGGATCAGGAGGCCTGGAAACTTTGATCAGTGTCCTGTACCGCAGCTACTTGATCTGGCCGGTGTATCAGTTTCACCCGACACTGAGCGGGCCAGGAGCAATGGAGTTGTTGGGGCTTCTCGACCGCATAATGCGCACGGCATTATTGGTATCGGGGCCTGTCGTGTTCTTCCTGATACTGATTGATATATCGATGATGCTGCTGCGTCGCTTTGCCCCGCAATTTAAGGCGAGCCAACTGTCTCCGGCAATCAAGAACATTGTCTTTCCAGTTCTCATGGTCACCTACGCTGCCTATCTGGTGGAGAGCATGAAACTGGAGGTCACACAAGCCAACGGCGCGCTGGAGTGGTTCGACAAATTGCTGCCATGAGCGACACAAGTGAAGAGAAGACACACGCCGCCAGCCCGAAGAAGTTAAGTGAAGCGCGCAAAAAAGGACAGCTGCCACGTAGCTCCGATTTCGTCCGCGCGGTCGGGACTTGCGCTGGGCTCGGCTACCTTTGGCTAAGAGGCAGCGTGATCGAGGACAAATGCCGGGAAGCGCTCCTATTAGCCACCAAGTTGCAGAGCCTACCTTTCGATACCGCGGTGCCGCAGGCATTGGTTGTGCTCGTCCAACTCACCGTCGCGGCTGTTGGCCCGCTGCTTGGAACCCTCGTCGCCGCGGTGATTTTGGCCAGCCTGCTAGCCAATGGTGGATTTGTCTTCTCTCTGGAGCCGATGAAGCTCAGCTTTAAGAAAATTGACCCCTTTGAAGGGCTGAAGCGCTTGGGGTCTGCTCGTTCCATGGTCGAAGTCTGCAAGACCATGTTCAAGGTATTGGTTCTCAGCGCAACCTTTTCCATTGTCCTTCTCGGGATGTGGAAGACAATGGTCCCTCTGCCGATCTGCGGCATGGGCTGTGTTGGCCTCATCTTTATGGAGACAAAATTGCTGATGGGAATTGGCGCCGGCGCACTGCTGGTCGGCGGACTGATCGATCTCCTGCTCCAGCGCGCGTTGTATCTGCGCGAAATGCGCATGACCAATACCGAAGTGACGCGCGAGTCGAAGGATCAGCAAGGAGCGCCAGAGTTGAAAGGTGAACAGCGTCGCATCCGCGAGGAGGCGGCCGACGAGCCTGCGCTTGGCGTGCATCGCGCCACGCTGGTCTTAACAGGAAGGGCGGTCCTGATCGGTCTGCGTTACGTTCGCGGTGAAACCGGGGTGCCGTTCTTAGTTTGCCGTGCCGAAGGTGAGCGCGTTTCACATGTGTTGAGTGAGGCGCGGGCACTACGCCTGACGATCGTCCATGACCATGTCTTAGCGCGTCAGCTGATAAGCACTACAAAACTCGGCCACGCGGTTCCTATGCAATATTTCCAGCCTGTCGCGAAAGCATTCTTTGCCGCAGGCTTGGCCTAGTCATTGGAAGTCCACGACTGCCCAGTTCAAAACTGACCTGGTTCCATGCTAGTGGCAAATGTCGGCTGGCCATCCGTGCCCCAGTGTCTCTGTCAGGCCAACCGCGCAACCGCGGGCCTGGGGCAATCACTCCCCTCGGATCTGCCACCCAGCAACTACGGCAAGTCCTCCGGGCATGACCTTTCAGCCTCTGCTGGCCGGTGCGTGGCGCAGTCCGAGGTTTTGAGGCCGGCAGTGCGGATTTGATTGGTGCAGCCGTTGGAATGCCCTCGTCAGCTAGTCGTCAACTAAGCGCCCTATGTTGAACAGCCGTGCTAACTTGAGCTCGGTTGCGAAACATAGGAGTACGAATCGTCATGTATGGTCGAATTGGCTCATCCGATAGTTACCGCGCGCATAATGCCGGCGAGCAATCGGATGCAGGAAGCGAAGGGTTCGCGGACACATTTGCCCGAATGCACTTATCCGGATCGGAAGGTAGCGGCGCCTCATCATCGGCGGCTCCCCAAGCATACTCCCTCAATTCCCGACCTCCTGTGGTGGAGATCAACAGGACTTCCTTCAGGAGACAGGTGAGGCAATTTCATGGTGATGAAATCACGCACATCGCCGACAATCCTCAAGAGTATTCGGAGTTCGTATCGTCACGAGCCAGGCGCACCGCGGACGTTGCTCAGCAATATGGCATCCGTCGAGATACGGAGCACGCGCGATATTTCAGTTACCAATTGGGAGACCGGAGTGCCGGACTGCTGAGAATGGAAGGCGGATTCAGCATGAACGAGTTCGAATCGGAAAGTTGGCGGGAACAATTTCCTGGTCGAACTGAGGTCACTTCCATAGTGGATCTTCAAGTCGCCCATCCGCTCGTCGAAAATGCGGGCGATATTCTGCTGGAGCATCAACTTCGGATAGACGGCGACCGACCGTTGCTGAATTGGCGTGCGGCTAATCCGGAAGCACAAGCGCGCGCGCAGACGATGGGGTTTGTTGAAGTGGATCATGGCGACCTGGTGCTTGACCCTACGCAGCATCCCGACAAATGGACGAAGAACAGTGCCGGTGAGTGGCAGCGTGCAGGCAAACCTCCACTCTATCTCCACAAAACCGAGGACAGCGACAGCAGCGATAGCGGGTCTGACGACGATTTCATGTGATTTGTCGACCCGCCGCCGAGCCTTGCAACTGGTGACGGTTGCAAGGCTGTTGGCAGTGAATGCTAATTGTCCGGCGACAGCCCCGCCTTAGCGCCAGCGCCGCCGAGCGATCCAGCCCATCTCCCAGACAATAAACTGCGGATGCGCATCGTGGGTGCTTGCGAGCGGATTGTATTCGGGCCGGAACTCCGCCTCTTGGATACGAGCTCTCCCGAATCCAATTTTCTCCACCACACCGTTGGGTCGTTGCGATGCGCCGATCCCGATCGGATCGGCTATGCCTGCTCCGCGCTCGCAGGAAGACCTTCCGCCTCGATCTTGGCGGCGCGATCTCGGCGATAAGTTGGATGGGAGGCAAGATACGCCGCCACGTCAACAGCAGGTAACGCGACATCGCAAATCGGCCCTGACGGTAGCCGATCGACTCCAATCGCCGGACCGCAACTCGCGCAGCGGCATTCGCGGTTTGGCCAGGAGAAATGCTCGCTGACTCACAGCGTGGCCGGCCGCATTCTGCCCTAGACCCCAAAGTACGTGCCCTGTCATGCAGCCTGCGCCGACGGGAGCTCGGCACGCGAATGGCGTGGTTGGCGGCCAAGCCCCGAGGTCAACAAGGACTTACAGAAAGCGGGGGTGAGTTTGCCGCGATGAATTATGACCTTCTCGCGACCGGACCTAGCATCGGCTTCCTCTCGCTCTCGATTGTAGCCGCGCTGTTCGTTGGATTTAACGTGGCAAGCGGTGAATTCGGAATCAGCCAGCCCTTCCAAGTTTCTGGCCATGACGGGGCGACTCGTGTGGATGTGCACCCACATCGGGCTCGGCATCGCACCATTGACCAGCATCTTGGGCTGCAGCTTCATCTCAAACAGCTTTCCTGGCTCGCCACGCAGCGCGACCGGTGCCTCCGGCGGCATCAATTCGTCGGCATTGCACAAATGTTCCAGGTATTTTTGCGCCGGAAATGCGTAGGTCTTCATGCAATCAGTCGTAATGCCGGCTTTTCCTTCATTCAATGCGTTGGCCTGTCCCAGCACCATGTTCAGCAACCCTTTGAGCTGGTCTGTGCGTTCGTGCACTTTGGGTAGCTGGGTGGAGGTGAGTAGCAGGCGTACATTACGCCCCTGCAACCCGGCGAGACAGGTTTGCATCTCAATGGCCTGGGCTCGCAGGTACTGGGCCACATCGTCCACGACCTTACCGGCCTCCTCAGGCTTCATCTGGCGCACTTGGGAGACGACGCTTTGCTGACCGGCCAGATCGAACTGCAAAAGTTCGTCCAATCGTTTGAGCCGCTCCGTCAATACCTCCATTGACAACGCGGCGCCCCCGATTGTCGAGCCTGCCCCCGACGAACTCGCAGCCACCTCTTGCGCTCTCACCTGTGTACTCGCAACTTGATCCGAGCGCGCGAGAACCTTGGCTGCTGGCACTGTGCCGGCGTTCGCAGCGACTGGTGTTGATGGCTGCCCGGCGGCAGAAGTCCCGGCGCGAGCTGCCGACTTATGCTTTGACTTCCCTTTCCTTCGCGCTGTAGTGCCTTCTGACACTGCAGCCGTACCAGCAGTGTCAGCCGGTATCGCAGCGCCTGCCCTGGCCGGCATCGCAGCGCCCGCCTGGGCCTGTGGCGCCATGATGGCTGACGGCGGAGACTGCAGGTTCAACAAGTGCATGGCATCGTGCGCAGTGATCCATGCATCGTCCACGATCCGTTCGAACAGTTTCAATGGGAGGCCGGCATCTGGGTAGGTATGGCTTAGCTTGGTATGCACCTCGTGCAACGCCAATCCAAAATCCGAAAGCCGCTCCATGATTTTTTCTACAACCGCGCAATCATGAGCGTTGAGTGCTTTGCCATCATCCATTATGCCCTTCGCCAAAGAGAGGGCGCGAAGAGCTTCTTGAACGGCGCTTGCCATCAGCTGCACCACTCCATTTCGACCGACGAGGAGTTCCTTCAAATCTGGCTCGAACCTGCTCGCCCGCAGTTCAATCTTGGCCCGCGCAAGACCGATCCGCTCACGGACCAGCCAGATCCTGACACTCAGTACCGAGCCGGCACGCAGCCGCAGTGCGCACCGCTCGGCTTCCCGCATCACGGGCGTTCCACTGGATAGGCTAGCGGTGGCAGCGCAGGCGGATCGCTGCCGTTCGGAGCGCCATGCCTTTTTTTCCCACCACTTAATTGCCGCCGTATGGTGGTTCTCCACATTTAAAATCAACAGCTCCTGCCGGTCCGCCTGGGAGTAGGAGTAGAGTTTATCGACCATACCTGCCGCTTTCTTGGTCTTTTTGTCCAATTTCGTGATCGTCGACAGGCCAAGTTTGTCTACTTCATTCGCGGCGTCGCACACGATCTGGCAACATCTACGCACCTTGTCGTCTGGCATAATTGTCTGCGCCTCAGCCGCAGGCAGGCTAGCGCGGTACTCCAGAATTGCTGAGGCTGCATCGACGACCCGACTGATCAGCTCCACCGCCTCCTCGGGGACGTCGGTTTTCCTGGCCGCAGCCTCGCAATCAGTCAGTTGTTGAACAAGACTGTTCATTCTGAGCTGTGTCGGACTGATATCTTCATTTGACGATGAGCTGGTGCCTTCCACCTGCGCGGTTGATAGTTGGCTACCGACCGGCGCCATGGCTTCGCCCTCAGACATGGAGGGAGAACCGCGCCGCCTTGCGGCTGCGCCACGTGGCGCTACGGTTCCGCGTGGTGGCGCAGCGGCTCCACGTGGCGGTGCGTTCAGGATTTGATCTTCGCCAATCGAGGCGCCTGGCAGACTTTCGCGGGCATCGCCTGGACCGCGCGCAACTGGAAGGGAGGAGGGCCTCCTATCGGCGTCCCCAGAGCGCATCTGCTCCACAACGGAATCGAATGACTGTCCACCTTCTCCCGCAGCAAGACTTGATTGCGAAAGGGAACTGCTCGCCCGCCCCGCGCGGCTGGCTCCAGTTTCAGCCTGCGATTTCCGTGGTCGGCCAATGCCCTTCATATTGCGTCTCCGTAGTAGGCGAGAATGTGCTGCTATTGTGCTGGCGGCTGACGAGACCAGCGGCATCTTTCGGTTAACGTCACGGTCAGCCAGACCCGCGACGGCGTAATGTTCCCGCCAAAGTGCTTCTCAGTAGCAGGCCAAGATTGGCCCGAGCTCACAGGACTTTCGCAACGTTGCCATCGATGTCCTGAGATTATCAGCGCTTCAGTCCGCCGATTTCCAGGAACAGCGAATGAAATCAGACCAACTCGGCTAGCTCCCCTTCCTAGACACGTGCCTGACGATTTTATTGAGGCGTCACTCCTCTCGTTCGCCACCGACAAAGTCACACATTTGCTTCAGAGAAGCGTGTGCGTTGCGTATCGCGCGGGAAACCATTTCGATCTATAGTTACAAAAAGTGTCGAGACGGGACCTTTGGATCCGAAGGTCAGGCACGGCCGGCCTAGATAGACCGCTTGGCTGACGATTAGCTGACGATGGGAGTTCTCACGAACAGGGCAAGAAAATCCGACCGCTTCAAGCTTTCGATATGGTGAGAAGAGGATCCGCACCGGCCTCCCAAAGCCGGCAGACCATCCCATGTTCGTACTCGCCGACCTTCTCGAAGCCAATGAGCTCACCGCGCCGGGCCGTGATGTGCAGGCGAGAGAATGGTGATGCAAAGACCGAGTTCCTGCTCGTTGCGTGCGCCCGTGGAGCCAGCAAGAATACGGTCATTGCGGTCATGCAGCACGTGGACCGTGTCTCCTGTTCGACACCACAGCATCGAGGATGCAAACGAGCTGCTGCGGCTGCCATTCGGTCGCGGCATGCGTGGACGGCGGGATTGGCCGAACAGCCGAGATCGTGGTCGACTGTTCGATGCGAGAGCAACATCCTGCAGAGCATACGTTTTTGCGCTGGCCGGTTTTTGTCAAAAGCCGTCAGGTTCTCGAAAGCTCCCGCCCTTAGCTTGATCGAGGTTAACCTTTAACACGTCGCCGCCAATGGCAAATGCCGGAGTACCTGATGATAGCAGCAATTGGGAGTGGAGTTGGCAACCTCGGGACTTCCTTGATCCGAAAGGGCCATGGGGATTCGAAATCCGAGCATTCTGGTGATGGCAAGCCGGCTGGTGGCAATGATGGCAAGCCAGCTGGTGGGAATGATGGCAAGCCAGCTGGCGGGAACGATCGGGCGGATAACCGGACCGTTTCAAATGATCAACTTCAAGACAACTCACAGTCTGCAGCACAAAGTGAAGCCTTCCAAAGTATCCTGCGATCGTTCGCGTTCCAATTCGCGAACGATGCGATGGCTGAGGCCGATGAAGCTTTGGATGACACAGAAGATGCCTGACGCGGGAAAATCCGGCGTGAGGTCATACAGGCCGTTATTGACGGCACAACTCCAACAGAAAAAGGAATGATCATGGCTGCAGTTGATAATAATAAGAAATCAGGCAATACCAATACCAGTAGCGCCGGCAATACCGATAAAACTAACAGTGGCACTCCCGGCAATACAAGCGGAGCTGATGCTACTGCTTTTCAGGCGCAAGTGCAAGAACTAACCAATGTTAGCTTGGAGGCGACGAAAAGGAGTGTCCAGTTGCGCACTCTAACGACCAATCTCCAGACCATCAAGAAGGCCGCCGACGAACGCGTTTCGTAATGTCGGAAGCGGCTTTTAGACTGCCCCTAGCGCGTCTCCTTATTGACGCGACGTAGTCCCGAAATGAGCCGCATGGCAATTGCCGTGCGGCTTCTATCCTGTTTGAGAGATGCTCTGTGGATGACGCCGTTTCCCTCCGTTTCGAAGTGCTTTCGGGGCTCTATTGCGGACTGACCGGCAAGACGGATCTTCAAACGTGTTTAATCGGCAGCGGCTTCGATGCCGATTTGGTCTTTGTCGAGCAAGGACTGGCACCGCATCATCTTCGTGTAACTCTTCTTGGCAAGTCGATCGAACTCGAGGCGCTTGCACCCGGACTCAGTATCGAGGGCAACCGGAATATCGCCGCAGGCCAGTCCGTTGTTGTGCCCCTTCCTGCCGTCCTGCTCGTAGGCGAGATGTCCATTGCTTGGTCCGTGCAGGATGCAGAGCCGCCTGGTTCGACCGGCATACCGCGCCTACCGATCGGTGTGCTCGCCATGGTCATAATCAGCTCACTCGGGATCGGCGCGCTTTCGGGCATGTTCTCCTATCTTGGCAATGCAAGTGGATCGAGCCCCAATTCACTTCGGGCTGAAGTCGCGTCCAGAACGATCAGTCAACGCGCTGACAATGAACTTACGGGGGCAGCGGCCAAAGAGCTGCAGGAGGAAGTCGATCGAGCGGGTCTTCTCGACGTCAAGATTGGCTCCGCAAAGGGTGTTGTGACCGCCGAGGGCACCGTCACGTCTGAATCGGTCATCAGCTGGCAGAAGCTTCAGCAATCGTTCGATCGTCGCACCAAGGGTACTCTAACACTGGTGAACGGAGTGCTCATCAAAGAGGAGAAGGCGCCATCCGCAATCGCGGTCGAAGCTGTGTGGCATGGGGCCCAACCGTATCTTGTCATCGACAGCGAGAAGTATTTTGTCGGGGCCATTTTAGCTGATGGATGGGTAGTCGATCGTATTGAGGACAGCCGTGTGCTGCTGAGCAGGAATGGCCGCATTGCTGCTCTCCCATATTGAAAGCTCGCAGGCCCCATCAAGCAGCACTCTATGGCCAGCCAAACATCCTGTGGCGCTCGGTGCTGACAAGCTGGCTGCGTTGGAAACATTTGCTGCCCAGCCATTTCGCGCCTGTTTGTGGCTCTCATGCAGGGTCACGCGCTGGCCAAGGCCGAGGCGCCTTCGGAGTTCGAAAGCTACGTTTCAGGGCGTAACAGCAGAGTAAGTCTCAACCGATTGCAAAGGTGTCTCGATGGCCAACGTCCTGCGTGACTTCATCAAGCGTGCGCCGGCCAGCCCGGATTTAATGGTTGCGTTGATGCTGCTTCTGGCTGTCGCGATGATGGTCATGCCTATCCCGGTCGTGGTGGTCGACGCACTGATAGGATTCAATATGGGGTTGGCCATACTGCTGATGATGGTTGCCCTGTATGTCAGTACTCCACTTGATTTTTCCTCTTTGCCCGGCGTTATTTTGATTTCCACTGTATTCCGTCTCGCGCTGACGGTCGCAACGACGCGACTGATCCTGGCCGAGGGGGAGGCCGGCAGCATTATTCATACCTTTGGCGATTTCGTCATCTCAGGCAATATCGTGGTGGGTTTCGTCATATTTCTGGTCGTCACCATGGTGCAATTCATGGTCCTCGCGAAGGGTGCCGAACGGGTGGCAGAAGTGGCGGCGCGTTTCACGCTGGATGCTCTGCCGGGCAAGCAAATGGCGGTCGACGCAGAGCTACGCAACGGCCACATCGATGCCAACGAATCCCGCCGGCGGCGCGCCGAATTGGAGAAGGAAAGCCAACTATATGGCGCGATGGACGGCGCGATGAAATTTGTGAAGGGCGATTCCATCGCCGGGCTGGTGGTTATCTGCATCAACATGCTGGGTGGAATTTCGATCGGTCTGCTCTCCAAGGGCATGTCCTTCGGCGAGGTGCTGCATCACTATACTCTGCTGACGATAGGCGATGCATTGATATCGCAGATTCCGGCCCTTCTGCTCTCCATTACTGCGGCGACCATCGTCACCCGTGTGACTGGGACGGCGAGGATCAACCTCGGTACCGAAATGGTCAGTCAGCTCACGGCCAGTACTCGAGCCTTGCGGCTGGCGGCCGGCGTCCTGGTCGTGATGGGGTTCGTTCCTGGGTTTCCCCTCCCCGTCTTTCTGATGCTGGCCGCAGTGTTCGCTGCGGTAAGCATTGTCAAGGCTGATGTGCTGGGCGCCGGCACTGCCGATGCGAAAGATGGAACTGCAGCGGAGCCTAAGCAAGCCGCGCCTGCGAAGGAATTCCCGATCGCATTTTTTTTAGCGCCAAATCTTATGCAGGCGATCGATCAAGCCGAATTGCAAAAACATATTGGGCGCGTTTCGCTCCTGGTCACAGCCGATCTGGGCATTATCGTTCCCCGCATCCCTGTCTTGGTTGACGAGCAGCTGCCTACATCGCAATTCCGGATAGATGTCGAGGGCGTGCCAGTCGAACAGGACGCGATAGATCCAAGCCAGATGACGCTCCGAGCCGATGTAGCGCACGTCGACTCGAGCGGTATCCCCCTTAGGCGTGAGCCGAAAACGGACAGACTCCCGGTCGAACATACCCCTGCACAGGCCCTTACGGGCGCCGGCACGGAGCATTGGGCTCCCGGCGAACTCCTCGCCTTGCGCGTCCATGCAACGTTGACCCGCTACGCACCGCGATTGGTGGGCATCCAAGAGACCCGACATTTCCTGGGCCGAATGGAGCAGGAATATTCTGATCTTGTGAAAGAGGTGCTGCGCACGACGCCGATTCCTCGGATTGCCGATGTTCTGCGCCGCCTCCTGGAGGAAGGTATCCCAATCCGCCACACCCGTCTCGTGTTGGAGGCATTGGCCGAATGGAGCGAGCGTGAGCAAAACGTTGCCCTGCTGACGGAATATGTCCGTTCTGGTTTGAAGCGACAGATCTGCCACCGCTATGCCAACACCGAGGGCATCGTGTCCGCCCTGGTCGTCGAACGCGAGAGCGAGGATGTGATGCGTGGCGCGGTTCGAGATTCGGATGCAGGCCCCTATCTCGCACTGGAGGATCGGCAAAGCGAAGCGATGCTATCACAGATACGTCAGGTCCTTTCGAACACAGAACCGGGTCAAACCCGCCCTATTCTGTTGACGTCAATGGATGTCCGACGTTTCGTCCGCGGCTTTCTGACGCGAAACGGGATCGATCTCGCCGTGCTGTCTTATCAAGACCTCGCCTCCGACTTTACAATTCGCCCGGCAGGATCCGTCAAACTCCCGCACGGATCGAACAGCGGATTGTTAGAGTAGTTCCACCTTTCCTAACTGAACGCGACCCGCCTCCCTGATAACCGAGAGATAATATGAAATTTGTTAGAAATACAGTTTCTCCATCGCCTATGTTTCTGCGCCGGAGCTCACTTCTTTTTGCCGTACTCGCCATTCTGCCTTTGGGCGGTTGCGCCAGCTGGCAAAAGCCCGCTCTTTCCGTGCAGGAGACATCTTCCCCAGAGTTGCTCAGCGCCGATCAAATCGATCCGGCTATGCGCGAACGCATTTTGCGCGAAGTTGGTCAGGATGTTCAAGAGCGGGCTTTGCGGGATGAGGTGAAGCAGCACCCGGACAATGTTGATGCGGCGATACGGCTTACAAAAGCCTTGGTGGCCCAGAAGCGCCCGCACGAAGCGGTTGAGGTGCTCGACAGCGTCTTGGTTGCAGCCCCAGCAAACGTACGTGCATTGAATGCGAAGGGCGTGATCTTGGACATTGAGGGGCGGCATGACGCGGCACAGGCCCTGTATCGGCGAGCTCTCGAAACCGAGCCAGGGAATCAGATGGTGCAGCATAACTTCAATCTGTCGCTTGCCTTAACGGCAAGTCCGAACAGCCAAGGTTAGCACGATCGCAATAGGTGGGCACAGCGCATGTGCAGCCTATTCCCCGGCTCGAGACGCGCTCGGCTCCCATCATAGATGGCCTCTGAAGAGAGCCATATCTGCGCAAAGCTGTTGCTCCAGATCTGGCCGGCAGAGGTCGGCAGGAGAGCCGGATGACATCTCTCGGCCACCCGCAAGGCCATCCGCCTCGCTTCGTTGCCAGAGCGCCTTCGTGGTTGCCACGCGAGATACGCTCAGGATGGATTTGATTAATTCACGCGCGAATGCCTGCCTCTAACTTGGGGCAGGCGCGACCGCTCCCATAATGCAATACGCTGCCTCTAGGCCGATGGACGATGACGGGATACTTCCCCGAGACTTCAATGGTGGGGAGCAGCGCACCCGTCGATCCATTTGCTTTCAGCGTCAACCGCCACTATGTAGCGACACTTCGCCCGACTGTGTTTCAAGCTGCCCGGAGAAGTTTATGACAGAAGAAGCCCACAACACCGACATCCTCATCGAGCTCACTGCCGAGGTTGTATCAGCCTACGTCTCCAACAACCCCGTCCCGGCGGGGGAGCTTCCTGCCCTGATCGCCCAAGTGCACGGGGCTCTAAAAGGCACGGCCGGACTAATACCGGCAGAAGAGCCTGTGCCTGTGAAAAAACCTGCTGTCCCGATCAAAAAGTCGATCGAACCGGACTACATCATTAGCCTTGAAGACGGCAAGAAATTCAAATCGCTAAAGCGCCATCTGTCGACGCACTATGGTCTGACCCCGGACGAATATCGCGCCAAATGGGGTCTGCCGTCGGATTATCCGATGGTGGCGCCGAATTACGCCGCTACGCGCTCCGCCTTGGCCAAGACCATCGGACTCGGCCGCAAACCGAAAGAGCCGGAAGCCCCGGTGCCGGCGCCGGCGAAACGGACCCGCAAAAAGGTCGCAGCCTAAATCCGTATCAACAGTCGTTCGGGACGCGCGGCAGCCGTAGGCCCAATCTGCGCGGAATCAAAAGGCGGGGACGAGCCCCGCCTTTCCCGTCCAAGAGCCTCATTCCAGAGGAATTCGCGACGGCTCCAGCAATCGCTGCCGCGGCATTACCTGGTTGCATGCTCCGGCCGGGTTTCGAGCCGGTCAATGCGTTCGGAGTATGCCGCATCCTTGCCGCACGCGTTAGCCAGCCTTGCTGAGGCTGCCTGCAGAGGACTTGCCGGTGCGGCGATCCTGTTCGACCTCGTAGTTTATCTTCTGGCCCTCATTAAGGGTCGACAGGCCCGCTCGTTCAACAGCGGAAATGTGGACAAAGACATCCTGACCGCCGTTGTCGGGCTGAATAAAACCAAAACCCTTGGTGCTGTTGAACCACTTCACCGTTCCAGTCGCCATATATCCATTCCTTTGTAACAAGTCGCAACTTAGGCAGGCCATTCACGCCAGCCTGATTTGTACACGAGACTTTAGGCGCAGCAAAATCGGAAAATTGCAAGGCCCACTCGACCGCCTGATCTCCAGCAGCACCTGCCACACATGCGAGGCGCGTGCCAGACGAGGCGTATGCCAGACGTTTCGTCGTGCGCTGTCGCTCAAACGTCGACAGAAACAATGACCCAACCCTGCAAACTCGGCACATCTTGTGGACGTGCTTGGGTCGCTGCTCGACCGCAATACCCGCTCCTGACCGATATCGTCGGCCAAAATGACGATGTTTTTGTCATCAGACCGAAAGATCAGGCGCGCAGCGACACTGCACACTCAAACCGAGACCCGCGAACCTCGATTAGCTTCGGCCTGCTACGAAGCGCGGTTGCCTGCTTCTGAGGCGGGCCATTGTCGGTTTGAATCAACTGTCGGGTTCGGAACCCCAGACTGTCGGCAAGTTGACAATGCGCGTTCAGACGGCACAAACCACCCGATCGCTTGTGAGCGAGATGGTTTGGCAGATTGAGCAAGGGCGGGACTCAGCTATGCCGCCCAGGCTGCTGACAAGGCCAAAGCAGCGTAGGTGCGGAGTGAAATCCAAGGTCCACATGGGTCGTCGCGCGTCCCGTGCGCCTGGGAAGGCGCCGGCCCGGCCAAGCTTTTCCCAGATCGTCCGGATGACGCAAGCTTCGCTGAGCGTCAATGAACGTTCGGGCGATGACCAGGCGTCGTGCGTTGCAATCTGGACGGTCCAGGATATCCCAGCCCGCTTGGCTGGCCACACTTGAAGCTCCAGCATACCGGCTGGCACAGGCCAATTGGACTCTGCGCTGCCCTCAATGCGCTGGTGGCACGGTCAATGCTTGTCTATCGATCCGGCCGCCCATGCGTGATGCTGTCGGTCGACGTTCGCAAACCAGACCCTCGGCGAACCCAGCGAAGGGGCTCGCCGGTACGACGAGGGACCTTACCTCTTTATGCGCGGCATCATTGTCGAGGATGACATGTTGCCTTACACGTCGTCCCCTCGCGCTCGGGGCTTTGAGGGGCGGATGAAGTCCTGATGGCGGTGGCACTGCTGCATGTTTGCGTAAGACCCATCAGTCACGATCGCGTTGTCCTTCGATGTCGCGGTGCTGATAGGCGGGCAGATCGGTGTGCGCGGCGCCCGCCAAAGGATCGTCGTCACGCCGGAGGAGGCGAGCGCCGTAGCCGGCGCGCCGGCGAAAGGCGCTTTCTGTCGGATGCCCGACAATGTCGGATATCGCAAGTATCAAGGTTGGATCAAACCTTGCAAATCGGGGCTTTCTTACTTGGCACGGCGCATGCTCAGGTATCCGCAAACACCCAATGGATAACGAGCAGACTTCCCATGGCCCCACCAAAATACTGCCGAACGTTCCCCGGACGCATCCAAAGATGAGGCCCGCGTCAGGCCCGGCAACACGCTGACGGCTCATCTGGCTCGGCGTCGCGTGCCGATCCACTTTCTCCCAATAAGCGTCGGGAGACATAGAGCCTTCAAAATGAGGAACAAATCACTTTGCCAGGAACCCAGCCCATAATCCCACTCTCCCTATCAGAACTACCAAGCAAGCCCCGCACTCACGGGCTTCGCAGGACGTCCGTTGCGACCGAGTTGGGCGGCGCGAGGACGGCTCCGGTCCCCGTCGCATGGGAGGACGGCAAGGCGACGGATTTCGTGCTCGACAACGGCATGGAGGTGGTCGTCATTCCCAACCACCGGGCGCCGATCGTCAGCCACATGGTGTGGTACAAGATCGGCAGCGCCGACGAGCCGCCGGGCAAATCCGGCATTGCCCATTTTTTTCGAGCATCTGATGTTCAAGGCGACGACCAACCATGCGGCCGGCGAATTCGACCGCGCAGTGTTCGAGATCGGCGGCTCGCAAAATGCCTTCACCTCCTCCGACTACACCGCCTTCTATCAGACAGTGGCGCCGTCGGCGCTCGAGCTGATGATGAGCTTCGAGGCCGACCGAATGCGAAACCTCATCCTCACCGACGATGTCGTCAAGACCGAGCGCGACGTGGTCATCGAGGAGCGCCGCTCAAGCACCGACACCAACCCGCAGGACGTGCTCCATGAGGAGATCGACGCGACGCTGTGGCAGAACCAGCCCTATCGCATCCCGATCATCGGCTGGATGCAGGAGATCGAGCAGCTGAACCGCGTCGACGCCACCGCCTTCTATGAAAAATACTACTGGCCCAACAACTCCGTGCTGATCGTGGCCGGCGATGTCGAGCCGGAGACGGTGAAGGTGCTGGCCGAGAAGACCTATGGCAAGGTGGCGCGCGGGCCCGACCTGCCGCCGCGCATCCGGCCGGTTGAGCCCGAGCAGAACACCAGGCGCACCGTCACGCTCTCCGACGCCCGCGTCAGCGTGCCCAGTTTTTCGACGCAGTGGGTGGTGCCGTCTTACCATACCGCCAAGCCGGGCGAGGCCGAAGCGCTCGACCTGCTGTCCGAAATCCTCGGCGGCGGTAACCGCAGCCGGCTCTACCAGGCGCTCGCTGTCCAGCAAGGTATCGCTTCCAGCGCCTGCGCCTATTTCCAGGGCACCATGCTCGACGACACCAGGTTCGCCATCTATGGCGCGCCGCGCGGCGATGCCAAGCTGGCCGATCTCGAAGCGGCGGCCGCTGCCGAAGTCGCTCGCATTGCCAAGGATGGTGTCAGCAGCGAGGAACTGGGCAAGGCCAAGGAGCGCTTTGTGCGCGATATGATCTTTGCCGAAGACGACCAGGACGACCTCGCCTGCATATACGGCTCGACGCTGGCCACCGGCGGCACCGTGAAAGATGTCGAGGAACGGCCGTCTCGCATCCGCAGGGTTACCGCCGCGCAAATCAAAGCAGTTGCCGCCCGCTATCTCGCGTTCGACCGTTCGACCACGGGCTATCTCTTGCCCAAGACGGAGAATGAAGAGATGACGCTCGGCGCTCAGCCCCATGCTGCGATGAACATCCAGGAGGTGAAGTCCGAAAAGGGCATGATCGCCTGGCTGGTGGAGGACCACACAGTGGAAATCGTCAACATCGGCTTTGCCTTCAACGGCGGCATCACGCAGGACCCGGTCGGGAAGGAGGGGATGGCCAATCTGATGGCCGGCCTGTTCATCGAAGGCGCCGGTAATTACGACAGCGATGCCTTCCAGATGAAGCTCGACGATGCCGGCGCCGAGATGGGTTTGGAGGCGCAAAGACACTACATCTGCGGATCGGTGTGCATGCTTCCCAAACAGCAGGACGCCGCGTTCGGCCTGCTTCGGCTCGCACTCAACGCGCCGCGCTTCGACCAGGGGCCGATCGATCGCGTCCGCGCCGAGATTGTCTCCGACATCGTCGGCAGCGAGCGCGACCCTGACGCAATCGCTCAGCGCAAATGGCTGCGCGCGATCTATGGCACGCATCCTTTTTCGAGGCCGGGAGAAGGCACAAAAGAGAGCCTGGCCGGCATCACGCCGTCCGACCTCCTCGCCTTCCACAAGGCGATTTTCGCTCGCGACGGGCTCCATATTGCCGTGGTCGGTGACATTGATGCAAACACGCTGAGGGAAAGGCTCGACCAGCTGTTTGGTGACTTGCCTGAGCAACAAACCCTCGCCCCCGTCGCCGATGTCGTACCGAAGCTCGGCCAACTGGTGGAGGAGAACTGCGACCTGCCGCAGACTTCGCTGCGATTGGCCTGGCCTGGCGTGAAGCGTAGCGCGCCGGATCACTTCGCCACCGTGCTGATGAATGACATCCTCGGCGGCTCGGGCATGACTTCCCGCCTTTTCGAGGAGGTGCGCGAAAAACGCGGCCTTGCCTATCACGTCAGCTCTGAACTGACCCTTGACAAGCTTCTGGTTACGACAGAGACACGCTCGGACTGCGCCGCCCAAACGCTGAGCATCGTGCGAGATGTGGTAAAGCAGATGGCGCAGCAAGGACCGACCGGGGCCGAGCTCAAGGCGGCGAAGAAGCACCTGATCGGCACCTATGCCATTGACCGTCTGGGCTCGACCAGCTCGATTGCAGACCGGCTCCTGGATTTGCAGATTCACAAGGCCGACGTCGACTACAACCAGCGTCGCGCCCGCAGCATCGGTCGGGTGACGCTCAAACAGGTCAAGGCGGCGGCCAAGAAGCTGCTTTCGGCCGAGCCCGCCATTTTGGTGGTCGGCCGCCGCTGGGCGGCAAGGATGAGTAAAGAAACTCATCTCGCCTTCCTTCTTCCTTGGGGCTTCTCGTGGGAAGAGCGAATATGGAGGCCGGTGGGCCAAGCAGATCATGCAGACCCGCGGAGTCGTTTCGCGGGCCTTGCGCGGCATTGGCGGTCCAGGCGGGCCTCTCGCCGAAACGGCGCTCCTCAGCATGTATGCCGCCTTTTGCAGAATACACTCGCACGCCACCAGCAGGCAGCGGGTGGATGAAGCAAACATCCGGCTGCTCAATCCATCAACTGATGAACCGCGGGCACTCAAACTAACGGAACTGTTGTCGTATGTTTGGTCTACCAGCTGCTTTGCCGAGGCCCTAGGACGAACCCGCTGGTGCAGAATACACACCGACGGCCTGTCGACCTGGATGTTCGCTGCGTTGAGGAGGAATCCGGTATTGCCCCTGTGCCTGCCGATGATCCGCCGTCTGAAATCCCCGCACCTGTTTGGAGCCATCGACCGCCTGCCGGCACTCGGCAGACCGGTTGGCAATAAGACGTTCGAGGTCGTCAATCCGTCGACCGGCGAAGTTTTGGCAGAGCTTCCCGATATGGGCGTGGAGGAGACACGTGCTGCGGTAGACAAGGCCTATGTTGCGCAGTCGGGATGGGCCGCGTTGACTGCCCGAGAGCGTAGCGACGTTCTTTGGCGATGGCATCAGCTGATCATCGACCATGCAGGCGATCTCGCCGCGATTCTGACTGCGGAAATGGGCAAGCCGCTTGCCGAAGCCATGTCAGAGGTATCGCATGCGGCGGCGTATCTGCAATGGTATGCCGAGGAGGCCAATCGCGTCTATGGCGAGACGATCTCGGCACCCTCGACAGACCGCCGAATGCTAGTGATCAAGCAGCCCATCGGCGTTGTTGGCACGATCACGCCATGGAATTTCCCGGCCTCCATGGTGGCGCGCAAAATCTCGCCGGCCTTGGCTGCGGGCTGCACGATCGTGCTCAAGCCCGCTGAACAGACGCCGCTCGTGGCTGGCGCAATGTTCGCCCTTGCCCATCAGGCCGGCTTTCCCGATGGCGTGGTCAACCTGATCTATGCGTCCGAAGGTGATCGCGTCGGCCGTGAACTCTGCACCAATTCCAAGATCCGCAAGATCAGCTTCACCGGTTCGACCGAGGTCGGGCGGCTGCTGATGCGTCAGTGCTCTGACCAGATCAAGAAGGTTAGCCTTGAGCTCGGCGGCAACGCACCTTTCATCATCTTCGATGATGCCGACATCGACGCTGCTGTTGACGGTGCGATCCAGGCGAAGTTTCGCAATGCCGGCCAGACCTGCGTTTCGGCGAACCGTATTTACGTCCAATCGAGCGTTCACGATGAGTTCGTCAAGAAATTCGTGGAGAAAGTCCGGCACTTGTCGGTTGGCGACGGATTCGATGCCGGAGTGGACATCGGACCGCTCATCGACAGGCATGCTCTGGCCAAGATAGAGTCTCACATCGCAGATGCCATTGCGAAAGGCGGCACAATACGATGCGGGGGCCAACGTATCGGCAAGAATGGCACGTTTTTCAAACCCACGGTCCTCACCGAGATTTCCAGCGTCATGGCAGTCGCGCAAGAGGAGACATTCGGGCCGCTGGCGCCGATCATTCGCTTCAACGATGCGGATCAGGTCGTGCGCGAGGCCAATGACACGATTTACGGCCTCGCCGCATACTTCTATGCCTCCAACATGAAGCGGGTCTGGCGTGTGGCAGAGGCTCTGGAATATGGCATGGTTGGCATAAACACGGGACGCATGTCCTCGGAGGCGGCACCGTTTGGCGGCATGAAGCAATCCGGCATCGGGCGGGAGGGTTCCCGCCATGGCCTCGAGGACTATCTGGAAATGAAATATCTCTGCATGGGCGGGATTTGAAACCTGCTGCACTGTCTCTCCGCCCACCGGCCGCCCACCGGGGGCGGCCTGCGGTCAATGCCGCCACCTAATTTGAAGTTCCTAACGCCGTTGACCTGAAACACGGATGCCCGGCAGGAGACTGAGCTCGCTGCCGGGCCGGACATGCCTTGGGAGGGCATAAGTCAGCGCTCCTAGGGCCGATGGGGCCACTCAGTTCGTGCGCCTTTTGCCGATTGCGTTGCATGTGCCGTGCCAAGCCAAAAAGCATTGATAAACCGCCGATGGATCAGCTTTTGCCCTGTTGCGCACTCTACATTGTGGGATATGCGACAATGCCCAAGCGGTTGGATCGTCGTGTTGCAGACCCCCAGACGGGTCATGATTGCTATTCTTAGGACAGTGCGCAGCAAGCGCTACCCGCTGTACTACAGGCACACCATTTCCATAATCAAGCGGTGAGTGCGATGTCTGACCGAGCTGTCGGTCCAGGGGACAGTGTGAGGTCTCAAATCCCTCCATATTGTTGCACCCGCCGGTCCAACAGGACTGCAGGTCCGGACTCAAAGGATCTTGGCTGCTATGGCGACATTGCGGTGCACGCCGCTTTCCGACCACTGATGTGGGTTCAGGTCGAGGCCGGCCCTAATGAACCACCGCCTTGGCAACTTCACCGATGTCATTGTGGCGTCGGCCGACGCCTGACCAGAGCGTACCCGCAAGGCGCCATGCAGATCTGTCGGCGGGCGAACTGTTGGTGACGGGTCAGCTGCGAGCGAACGTTCATCCACTGACGCACAGCGCGGACTGTCGCATTTCAAACTAGGAAATCTCTGTAGCCACCATTCATGAGCGCGCGGCCACGCGAGACGGCCCGACGGATGCGGTCGCGCAGATGATCGCGAGGATCCGCCCAGTCGGCATGGACGCGCCGTTGACCGATGAGAACTTCGGCGAGCTCGCGATGTGGTGCTCCGGCGAGCGAACCGTCGAGCGCACGAAGAACGAAGGACAAACGGACGCCGCGCTTTTCCGGCGCAAACAAGCGGGGGGGCAAATGTTGCCCTAGACTGAGAGCATTGAGGCACTCCAGTCCCCTCAGTCGATGCTTTAAAAGCACCGCGGGCCAGATGGCTTGCGTATGCAGGCAAACAGGGTGGAGGATATTCGCGCCCGAGACGGCGAGCTGCAGCGCGTGGTCCGCATTGCGAAGAAGAACATGCTGGCTCTTGTCGGGCGCCTGCAGGACGGTTGCACGACAGGGCAATGCCGAGAGTTCGAACGGCGGTGTCGGCGACGAGGCAGGCAACCGTTCCGCAATGAGCGGCAGCACATGGACGCACCAGAGCGGACACCAGAATACGACCGAAGCGCGGCCACAAGACTCCGCGAAACAGAACACCCCAGCGTGACAGGTCGCCGGCCGACGCGACCATATCGAGAAAGGGTCGGAGAGACCAAGTCTTGCAATGCTGGCGCGCAGCGGTCAGATCGCGCTGGAACGCCGGGTTGCGGCGTAAGAACTCCCAAGCCCACTCCCGCAGCGTCAGGCCAGCGGTGTAGTCGTATGATCTTTCATCCCGCCAATCGGCCTGATCCGCGCCAGTCAGGAGATTCATGACTGACACCCCCTGCCCGCGCCTGCGTGCGTAGAAACATTATGCCACTTCGCAAAGCACCGGCGAAGGCAGCAGACGTCGAAGGCACCTTTTTGTTGAAGCGTCAGCCATCGCCACTGTCGGCGACAGAAGATGTGCGCAAATTGCCACCAGACCGTTGAACCCGCACAGTGACGGCCAGCGCGACCTGAGCACGCCGAGGGAATTGATTCCGTCACCGTCATCGGCTCCTGCGTCCCATCCAGACGTCCCTTGAAGGCGCAGAAGCGCGGCAGTGGATGGAGCTGCCTGTCGGCAAGTTTTCGTAGCGGCGGCGCCATAGGCACGGTCATCGGAGGGTCTCCTGCGGCAAGTTTTCGCCATTGGAGGCCAATCTCCCCGCTATGGCAGCCTGTGCAGTTGCACAGGTGAAGCGGACCAATCAGGGGGGAGCTATGGCGGAAACTGGGTGATGACGGTTTGAGGAGAGCGGCGTATCGAGGCGGGTGATGAAGCCTGCCAGTACCTCTCAAGGAGAGCGATACGCCATGAACGAGACTATCAACATTGTTCGCCTTCGTCAGCCCGACGAAATCGGTGATACCTGACGGATGTACTTCGCAGCGGCGCGCGCAAATTGCTTGCGCAGGCGATCGAGATGGAAGCCGAGGCGTATGCTAAGGCGGTCGACTGCCTGACGAAGGATCAGAATGCGTTCCTGGCGTTTTACGATTTCCCCGCCGAACACTGGGATCATCTGCGAAGGTCCAATCCCATCGAAAGCGTCTTTGCGACCGTTCGCCACCGCACGGTGCGTACCAAGGGCTCGCTATCCTCGAAAACCGCCCAGCTGATGGTCTTCAAGCTGGTCATGGCCGCGGCCAGGACGTGGCGACGATTGAAAGGACAAAATCAGTTGCCGAAACTCATCGCAGGTGCCAGGTTCCTGGACGGAATCGAGGTCATCGAAACGAAGCCGCAGAGCGCCGCTTGATCAGCCTCGTCACCCAAATTCCAGCATAGCTCCATCGGAACTGCCAGCCTTCCTTGCCAATCAGGCGCAGATCAGCGCTGACGATACCGAGGACGGCGACGGCGATCACCTCCAGGCCGCCGAGTAACGACCCTCAAAACACCGCCCTGGGCCCGGCCGTCCCATCGGGCCTTTTCTGTTTCTGGACAAAGAGCAAACATACGTCCGCAAGCGACATTTACGAGAATGCCCCACTCGGGAGCCTGATCAACTATGGTGATCGTGCCCCCAAACAGCTTGCCCGACAGGACCTTCTCATGAACGCCCTTCCCGCACGAGCCGCCGGCATTCCGGCTGGCTTCCTCGATCAGACCGCGTCCGACCGGACCAGCCGCGCCACCCGGATTCTGCATGCCGCCGACCAGATCACGCCCTTCCTCGAACGGGGTCGGCCGATCGGCGCGAATGCAAGGGAGCGGGCTTTGCAAAGACCGGCAAGGCAGAATGGGATTTCTGGGAACTGGTCGAGGCCAGCCTGAACCGGTATCTTGTGCCTGCCCTCGGGAGTCGCTCTATCCCCCATGTGACCGACACCGACATTGCTAACATCACCAAGAAGATCGTCGCCGGGGGTCACCCGCAAGCGGCTAACACGGCCTTCTGGTATATGCGGGCATTTTCAACTGGTGTCGCAAACCGCCGCAACGGCTCATCGCGGTTTCCCCGCGAGGAATTGGAAAATCCGGCCCCGATCGTCAAGCGCAAGCGAGTGATGAACGATGCCGAACTGGCGGCTATCCGGTGTCGCAAACCGCCGCAACGGCTCGTCGCGGTTTCCCCGCGAGGGATTGGAAAATCCGGCCCTGATCGTCAAGCGCAAGCGAGTGGTGAACGATGCCGAACTGGCGGCTATATGGACGGGCTGTGAGCCCGAACCGGGCGATATCGGCTATTCGTTCGGCTCCATCGTCAAGCTGCTCATGCTGACCGGACAGAGGCGTACGGAAGTTGCCGCGATGCGTTGGTCTGAACTCAACCTTGAAGCCGGAACATGGGACCTATCGGCGGACCGCACGAAGAACGAAGAGCCTACGCTTATTCCGCTGTCCACACTGGCGGTGTCGGTCCCCCAGTCGGTACCGAAGACCAATGACACGTTTCTTTTCCCTGCGAGGGGCAACGGCTTTGGAGAACTGGACCCTTCACGATCTGCGCAGGACGCTCGCGACAAATCTCGGCAGGCGGCAGGTATTGCCACACGTCATCGAGCACATACTGAATCACAAGGCAGCGTCCCTGACAGACATAAGCGAAATCTACAATCTCTATACCTACGTCAAGCAAAAGCGCGAGGCGTTGCAGATGTGGTCAAATCACATCGAATGGCTGATCAAGCAGGCTGCGGAAATGGACGCTCTGGCGGCGTAGCTGCTGGCATGGGCGGAAGATGCGGCGCAACAATCGTCAGCGCCTCATCGAATTGGAGATCATGCTTGACCAGCAAATGTGCGGCCAATGCTTCGATGGCCGACCAGTGATCGAGTACTAGCCGGGCCGTGCGATCTTCGATCCGCCCCCAATCGGGGCGGCGCGGCATCAGGAACCGCAACTCACGATAGATTCGCTCGGCATTCGCGTAGTCGCCGCTCCCCTCATTCTCGTCGGACGCATTCATCGCCATATCGAACGGGTCCAGATAGCCTTTGAATGCGGATTCTGCAAAAGGACCTGCCAGATACGCAACTATCTGCCGGATCGCACCATCGCGTTCGAAATATCGATCAAAATCGTCCTGGAAAATCGGCTTTCGCTTCGAGGTGAATCCTTGCGCTGAATAAAAACACTTGCTCATGACAACACCAAGGTAATCTCCGTCACCGGGGTCGGGGTAAATACTAACACTTGAGAAAGCAGGGAATTCACGGTCGTCGTCGAACACCTGACGCATCAAAACGATGGCGGCCACCGCGTGCCCGGCTTCGTGGTGCGCCACAGGCGCGAGAGGTTGGGAGGCTACATTCATGCGGTGCGGCTCTCAGGTCTAGTTTGCATAGGACCGCAACCGTCGTGCCAACTGGGAAAATCGTTTCGGACAATGCGATCGCTCCGATAGCGTTGTGTCTCCTGTCTGACATGGTTGGGAAGTCGACACGCGCCCGTCGCAATGCGGTCGACCTTCCGCGCGAGTTGGGTGACCCGTGAAGGCGGCCGACCAGGACGATGTTGCGCTGATCGGCGACGAAGGCGCCGCCGGGGCGAGATCGCGCATCAGGGGTTCGGTGACCGGCGTGTCGGCGAAGTCGAAGTCGTCGATGTCCTTGGCCAGCGGCAACTTGCGACGGCGAACTGGTATTTGATGGAGCGGGCCTGCTTCTCCGATATCTCGGCCTGCAAGAGATCACCGACAATCCTGGGCGGCTCGTGCTGTCGCTTGATGGCGACGCCCATGATCTCGTCATAGGCGCTGCGCATTCCGTAGAGCTTCAGCGCTCCCATCAGTTCCAGTACCTCGGTGCGTTCCATGGCTGTTTGTCCTCCTGAGACTGTCATAGCGGGCGCAGTCGGCGACCGGCTCGTGAGCCAGCGTCAGGGCCTGGGGAATGGAAAGGATCGTGCCCGCCGCCGGATCGCGGCTGCGGGCCAGGATGTTGAGGATCACCGCCGCCGAACAGACGCCATGCTCGAGCGCTTCCTGGCAGGCGCTCTCGACCGCGCTCAATCCGTCGGTCAGAACGCAGGTGAGGATCGACACCATCTGCCGGTCGCCGTCATCGGCCGCCCCTAGCTTGCGGCGCACCTTCTCCATGGCTGATGGCAGAACCCATTCCCGGAAAGGCGCGCCGTTGCGCAGGCCGTTCGGTTTGCGGGCCAGCACCGGCACGTAGTGCCAGGGATCGTAGACGACCTCGTTGCGGCCGAAAGAGCGTGCGTGCTCGCCGACGACCGCGCCATCCTGGCGGATGACGATGCGGTCGGCATAAGCATGGATCTCGACCGGCCGACCGACGGCGCTCGACAGCACCGAGTATTTGTTGTTGTCGAAGCGCAGCGTGCAGGTCTTCGACACCGACGCGGGAATGCAATGGTAGCCGTCGAAGCGACCGGCATAGGGAATGAAGCTGGCGCGTTCTTCTTCGAATACGTCCCAGATCGTGCGCTCACCCTGTTCGGGATGCCGACGCGCCTTGGCATTGGGCAACGCATTTGTCGGCCAGCCAGCCGTTGAGATCCTCCAACGTCTTGAAGCGCAGCCTCGGTGTGAAGAAGCGCTCGCGCACCAGCCCGACCTGGTTCTCGACTTGCCCCTTCTCCCAGCCCGCCGCCGGTGTGCAGGCCTCCGGCTCGACAAGGTAATGCCCCGCACATCTGCGCAAAGCGGCGGTTGTAGCGGCGATCCCTGCCGATGAAGATCGCGTCCACCGCCGTCTTCATGTTGTCGTAGATGCCGCGCGTGCAGGCGCCACGGAAGAAGGCGAACGCCCGGTCATGCGCGTCGAACACCATCTCCTGCGTCTCGCGCGGATAGGCCCTCACGAAGAACATGCGGCTGTGGCAGAGCCGCATGTGCGCGACCTTCACTGTCACCGTCATGCCGTCGAGCAGGACGATCTCGTGACTCCAGTCGAACTGGTAGGCCTCGCCAGGTGCAAAACTCAGCGGAATGTAGGCCTCGGCCACGGCGCTGCCGCGTTCCGCCGCCCAGCTCTGAGCATGCCGCCACCCCGAACTGTAGCTGCCGTCATAGCCGAGGCCGCGAAGCTCCTCGAAAATACGGATCAGCGTCAGCCGCTCCCGCTGCGGCTTGGCCGCATTCGCCGACAGCAGCCGGTCCAGCGTCTCACGCCAAGCTCCCATGCGGGGATAGGGCTGGTGCTTGCGCTCGTAGCGGAACTCCGTCTCCTCAGAACGCAGGACCTTGCGCACCACCTTGCGCGAGATCTTCAGCTCACGGCAGATCGCTTTGATCGACTTCCCCTGGACCAGCGACAGCCGACGTATCTTTGCAATCGTCTCCAAAACCAACATCCAAAACACAAACGCCTCCGATCAAACCGGAGGCATCTTGATGACCCCATCGTTAAGGGGTCCCGTTTGGACGAAAATCACCCCTTAAACAGGGTCCTCATCCACGAAAAATCAATGCACTACCTTCCAAAGCTGAGAGAGATCGCCACCGACCGCTTTGAAGGGGCTTTCGGCGGTCTCGTCAGCGAGGTTGTGGCATGAAGAAACATCAATCCACCGCATTGGGCCGAAGCATGCCACGGGCTCATGCCGCGGAGAGCGGGAAGATATTCTTGAAAGAAGCGGTCTCCGACATCAATACCGACAGGATCGGCAGTTTTCTCACGTCACTTGAGGTCGAGCGTGGCAGTTGCGACCCGCAATGCAAGGCTGGCGGCGATGCATACCTTTGCGCGGTCCCTGATCTCGGAGGACCCCGAATATATGGATACGCTGCAACTGGTGGTGACACTTCCCTTCAAGAGGGCGCGCGGGTGGCACCTGTCGAATATCTCGAAGGGCCCGGAAAATCAAGAGCGTCCTGGCGCGTATTGACCGCCGCACGCCTCTGGACAGCGGGATTACGCGCTGTTCTCGCTGATGTTCAATACGGATGCACGAGTTCAGGAAATCCTGAAACTTCGAATTTTGACCTTCGTCTGGTATCGCCCTGTCCCGCCGAGCAAAGGGGCTTTCTCAACGACCGCGGCACACCGCTGACCCGGTTCGGTGTTCGATACTTGCTGCGCAAACATTTTGATATGGCTGCGGGGGAAGGAACCACCCTGGCGGAAAAAGCATCCATCACCGCTCTTTGCGGCACACGACGGCCATCCACCTTGTCAAGGCGGGTGTTGACATCGCCACCATCAGTCAATGGCTAGCCACTCGGGGCTGAACGTAACGTGCGCTACGCCCGGGCCGGTATCGATATGAAGCGGCAAGCGCTCGAACAAGTCTTTCCCGACGTGATGTCATCGGCAAAAGATCAGACAATCATCGCTATGATGGCGGGATGTTACGCTGGCTGCAGCGCTTGTAGACGCTCAGTTATGTGGAGTTGTATCGTGGGAAGTCGCGCGTCTGTGGGCTCTTGCGTTGTCAGCTCCACATCTCTCCGCAGTGCACGTTGTCGCTGTCGAAGAGCCGTCTGTTCATGACTTCGTGCTGGCACGGCAAGGATTGTCCATATTGTGGGCGTCTTGCGCTTGCCGAGCTTGTCCGAAATCCAGCGCCGGATCAGGCGTGAACACTGTTGCGTAGTTCGTCAGCCAGAGCGCGGAGAACGTCGGCGCTCCCTTCCAGCGCCGTAAAAGCGTAGGGATTGAGGAACTGTCGGCCCCAGAACAGATTGCGATCTGTGCCGGATAGCGCAGCTTCCTCGCTGACACGCGGCCAATTCTCCGCAATGCATCGGAGCTGGCCTTCAACAATCGCAAGAGCTTCCGGCGCGCTGAGCAGGAAGTGATGCGCGGCTTCAAGGCACGACGCGATCCGGCTCATGCGGTTATTGCCGCTGATGAGCATGGCCTGGCTGGCCTCCTGGCCACTGCGGGCCTGCGGACAAATATCGTAAGCAGGCGTGAGGGTGAGCTTAGCCCCGTCCCAGAATGCCGCATGGTTGCGGGCATGATCGTCGGTGTTGCCGCAAAGTATGTTGAAGACAATGCGGCCGAACAACTCGCGCAGAGTTTCCGACGGCGCGGTGAATCGGTGGCGAATGATCTCCGCCAAATCCTGGTAGCTGGCGTAACGCGCCATCATCTCATCGAGCGCGAGCATCGTCAGCGCTGAGACCATGGATTTGCGTTGCCAGCCGCCCGTGACCTTGATCCGGTCGAATCGCTCGACGAGCAACACGTCCTTGCCTGCGGCGCGAACGAGCGAGACGGATGCCGCTCTGATGCCGCACAAGGCGGCAAGCCGCATGGCTATGAATTCTCCTTTGACGACGCTGTAAAGGTCGGCAGACGAGGAAAATTTCGCGACATGCTTGATGGCGTCGTCCTCGATCAGCGCCTTTGGCCTTGCGCCGCCGATCGAGCTGCCGTGATGCAGCGCCTGATCTAATTCGGAGGTGAGCGGAATACCTTTCTCTACCCGCTCCGCCGATTGGACAAGCTCTTCGAGAGTGGCATTGGCCAGTGCGCGCGGCTCGTAATTCGTGGGCGAAAACTGAAAATCGAGCGCGCCGATGCGGTCCGAGCCTGATTCCAGCAGGAACGTCAGTTCTGAAATATCGAGCCGCGCGATTTCATCGCCCTTCACACCGAATTTGCGGTTTAGGATAACCCGTCGTCCCCAGGCATCGGGGGCAGCATCGCGGATGCATCCCGGCATGGTTAGGCCAGGAAGCAAAGGCAATTCGCCTGCCTTCAGGGGCAGTTCCGGGAGATAAAGCGGGATCGCGCTGCCCAGTTCACGAAAGCTCCTGCCATAGTTGAAGCTGACGAGTCCGTCATGGGCATATAGCCGCCCGGCGACAACCGGCGCGGTCTCGCCCGGCAGCCAGACCCAGACATAGGCTTCGTCGTACTTGGGGACCTTAGAACTCATCGACGATCTGCTTGCCGGCCTTGTAGACGTGCTTCGGCAGCAGCGCGATGCGATCGTCCATGCGGCCTGTGAGGGCTGTGATGCCCTTGCCGTCCGCATCGAACAGCTTCACACCGACAATGGCAGCAGCTTCGAACATCAGTCCGATTTCAACTTTGGGATCGCCCTTCTCGATGCGCTGCAGGGTGCTGCGTGAAACACCGATTCTCTCGGCTAACTCCTGTGCGGTTAACCGGTGCTGCATCCGGCCCAGCCGGATGGTCTTACCGAAAAGGCCAAGCGCTTCCATTGCGTAGCGCGAATAGGTGCGTTTATGCGTTGCCGTCATTCGGGTCTCCGTGACCTATCCATGAGCCATATCACCTCATTTCGACCTATATAGGTAACGTCGCAGAGCGACTGCCAAAGTCAAGCCTCCGTATCGTATGATCCAAATCCCCCTGATTCGACTTTATATGCAGCAAGAGTTCGCATCACGGCTACGTTCGGAAAGCGAGGTAGAATGCGACGGGAGACGCAAGCGTTACCCATCCGAACAAGGACGGCGAATATTGCCTACGGCTCCTGCACAACCGGCCAGCTCTGCGCGCCTCGGGCGAGGCGGAGATCTGGCGCTGGACCGCGGACAGCCTTGAGATGCCTCGCATGAGTCATTCGATGGGCGGTCCCTGGTGCCACTACGCCAAGCGCGATGAAGCGTTGCGGTCTTCGTCGCGCGCAACGGCGAAAGCGTGCAGGAGGATGGCTCGGGTCAGGGTGGACAAGCATCTGCGTAACAATTTGCTTTTCGAGGACGGGACGAGTCCAGGTTGGCCGCTGCTCAAGGCGCTGGCTCCGCAGCAGAGCGGAGTGAACTGGAAAGTCTGGTCCGGCGTCGAGGCACGGCGCAAGGCCTGCCGCGACGGGCGCGGATAGTGCTGCTGGCCAGCGAGAGGATGTAGAACAAGGAAATTGCCTTACGCCTTGGTGCAACGCCCAACACAGTGGGCACATTGCGTCGGCGCTTTGCCGAACAGCGGCTCGATAGCCTTTACGATGAACCGCGTCCCGGCGCGCCCGATGAGGAGATTGCCGAGACGATCCGGTTGACGCTGGGAGACGACGCCGCGGGACGCAACCCACTAGCCTGACTCTGCAATCTTGAGGAGCGCCAAGTTTATTCTGGCGTGCGGCGAGCTCAACGCCGAGCCGCTTGGCATCGATGCACGACACGACGTGATGCGGCGGTGTCGCACGGGTTCTCACGGTTTGTGGCTTCGGGATCGCGCGGAAGGCCACGCTTTTCTGGCGGCTCGCGCACCGGTGCCAGACGGCCGTCGGGACCTTAAAATCGACGGGATGACCGGCGGACAACACCTCCACGCCGGCCATACCAGGCCTGGCGGACCGCCCGGACAATCCTGAGATCCTGGCCAACGTCGGCGCCGCTTGGATAGCCGCGATTGAATGGATTGCGCGCAGAGGCATTGTGCGTCCTTAATGCACGCATGGTCTTACGTGCTCAGCGTCAGAAACGACTGCGCTTAAAACGTCAGCTTGAAGCCGGCCGACAGGGTCAAGGCATAGAAGTCCATGCCAGCGCTATCCTTGTGGGCTCCTTGTTCGCCGGTCGCGATGCTGTAGGCCGTTTTCTAGCCTTTGTTGCGAAAATATTTGTCGACATTGCCGGCCAGGAAGACGCTGGCGCGGTCGGTCATCTGATAATCGATCTTGGCGCCGGCCGAGATGAACGGCACCGTGAAGAAGTCGTCCTCAAATCGCAGGCCGCGCCCCTCCTCGCGCAGCCAGTGATGGTCAACAGCGCTTGCATCAACGGTGAAGCCGCTGCGGAGCAGACCCGAGAGCGTCAAGTTCCCGAGCGTCGTGGTCGCTTTCGCGCCAAGGAACAGGCCGAAATAGCGCTGTTCGTAATCGATGACCGGTTCGCCGTCCGGGAACTTGCCGCGATCCTCGCGAAAGCCGAAGCCGTCCCCACTCTATATGTACGAACCGCCATAGGCCTTCCACTTCATGTTGGTGTATTTGAAGCCACCATGAAGGTTGATAACCGTGGCATCGTTGATCACGAAGTCTGGGCCTGCTGCCATGTCAAGGTTGATGTAGCGGTCAAGGCGGGTGTCGGGGTGGATTGACTGATCCGACCAATCCTGTCCGGCAATACGCCGTTGGCTGAGATGGTCCAGTTCTTCCAGACCTCGGCCTTTAGCCCGGTGGTCAGAACCGGCGCGCCGGTTTCCCAGATCAATTTGCTGATACGATTGCCCACTTCGTCGTAGAAAAGCTCGTTGCCCTTTAGCCAGGTGTAGCCAACGCCACCAAGAAACACGACGCTCTTGTCGGGCGCTGAATAGGTGGTCGAATGCGCCGCCATGGCGATGGTCGACGATGTGCAGAACGTGCCGAAAGCAAGAATTGCAAATGCTGATGTGCAGCGATTCATGGGGCCTCCTCGGGACATCCGTTGGTGATCTTTCGTTGAACGATGGCGGCTCACAGCGCCCGTTCGCAGGCGTTGTTTGTCGCGGCGACCATTGCTGGGCATTGGTGCAAAGACGTTGAACTCCGATGCGATGTCCGGGACGGCTTTGGTCATTGCCCTTTGTCTGGTGCGCTGCATAGAACGGCTTGGTCCGCCCACTACCGCGTTGCCGGGCCATATAAGAGATTTGGCCCGACGCGAGAGGCGGCACTCGTGGCCAGAGAACGGGATCGCACCGGCCGCCACGCTGTCAAAATGCCGAAGTTGGTGATCCGGCACGACGCTTAGCTTCTTCCCGCTCTTTGGCGATGAAGCGTTCCAGCGTGTGAATCTTGAGCACACCTGAAATCACTTCGCCGCCGAGAACCAACGCCGGCGTGACGTTGATGTACAGCTCCTTGGCGAGCGCGCAATTGCGCTCGAGGACGTTTTCGATGGCGCGGTCTTCCATGTCCCGCTTGAGCTGCTCAACCTCGAGGCCAACGTGTCGTGCGATAGTCAAGATGTCGAATTCGCTGAGCTGCGCGACCGCTCCGGGACGTGGGACTTTCAGTAAGCGCCCCGAACCAGCCTATTTCCTTTCACAGCCAACCGCGCCGCTTGAAAAAGAGATACGGAACCACGGCGGAGAGCACCATCAGACCCAGCGCAAAAGGATAGCCCAGAAGCCATTTTAGCTCGGGCATGGCATCGAAGTTCATGCCGTAGATCGAGGCAACCAGCGTCGGCGGCAAAAACACGACGGCAGCGACCGAGAAAATCTTGATGATCTGGTTCTGCTCCAGATTGATGAGACCCAGCGTCGCGTCCAGCAGGAAGTTGATCTTGTTGGACAGGAAGGTCGCATGGTCGCTGAGGAACGTGGCATCGCGCTGGACGAGCTTGATACGTTGCCGGATTTCCTTCTGCAACTTGCGACCGGACGACGCGACTGCCCAGCTGGTCGAGTCACTCGCGCTATGGTAGGAGACGAGCCGCGCGATGCTCACGAGACTCTCCTGAATTTTCGTCAGCAGCTCACCCTTCCGGCCGATTCGCTCGACAAGGGATTGAAGGTTGCGTGTTTTCTTCGAGGCGCTCGGAGACGTGTTGCGAAAAATTTCGCGTGAGAGTGCATCAATCTCGTCGCCGATGCGCTCAAGCGTGTCGGCCGCGCGGTCGATGATCGCTTCGATCAGACCCAGCATCACCAATTCGCCGGACGTGCAGGGAGGGCCGCTAGTACGCTGTGCTTTCGCCGCATAGATCAAGAACGGCTTCGGTTCGGCGTGGCGGACAGTGACGAGCGTCTGGCCCTTGATAACGAAGGTAACCGGCGCTTTGACAGGGTCCTCGCCCTCGATATTCGCGACCGCGGTGATCGTCATGAACTCGGCGCCGTCTTCATGATAAAGACGGTCCGACAACTCGATTTCCGCCATCTCGTCGCGCGTCGGGATATCAATGGCCAGATGCGCCTTAACAAGCTTCACTTCCTCAACAGTCGGGTTGAGGAGGTCGAGCCAGAGAGCACCGAGAGCTTCGGCCTCCGGCAAGCCGTCAATTGCTGTCAGATGGCCGTTCTGGCCCGTGTAGATGCGCAGCATTTATGGCCCCTTCGGCAAGGCAGTATGCCGCCCGCGGAGCCTTTCCGTAACCGGGGCTGAAGCGCTCTACACTGATCTCGGTCATTTTGGCCGCCGGCCGATTGTGCTGGCTTGGCTGGCGATCGCATTTCCGTGCCTGCTGCTTAGCTATTTCGGGCAGGGCGCGTTCGTTCTTTCCCGAGGCGGGACGATCTGACATCCATTCTTCGAGATGACCACGGCTGGACGTTGGTGCCGATGGTGGTGATGGCTACGGCGGCAACTGTGATCGCCAGCCAGGTCGTGATTCCGGCGCTTATTCACTTGTGCGACAGGCCGTCCAACTCAACATGCTTCCGCGCTTCGAAATCCGGCATACATCCGAAATGCAATTCGGGCAGATATACCTGCCGCGCGTCAACCTGCTGCTCGCATGGTCGGTCATGTTGCGGTCATCGGCTTTGGTGAGTCCAGCGCCCTCCCGTCAGCCTATGGCATATCGGTCACGGGCGAAATGGTTGTGACGACAATCCTGCTCCACGTCGTGATGAGGCGTATCTGGAGGTGGACGCTCCTCCCGGCGCTCGGCCTTGCGCTCGTCTTCGGGTGGTCGATGTCGGCTTCTTCTCGGCGAATATCATGAAAGTGCTCGACGGCGGCTGGGTCTCAATCCTTGTCGCCGGCGTGTGGTCGTGATGACTTGGGTTCGCGGAACCCGCCTCCTCTTCGAGAAGTCCCGCAAGAGCGAAGTCCCGCTCGATTTGGTTGCCGAGCAGATGACTGCCAAGGTGCCGTCGCGGGAGTGGTTGGAATTGTGAGTTGGCGTAGTCTCCGGGGTGTCAACCTCGAATCATCCGGCCTTGCGGTGCCGGACAGGAGACTACGCCATGACAAGGACTACCATGAAAGCCGAAGCCGTTCATCCGGGGGATGAGGCGACGAGCTATCTTTTCGACAACTGGTTTGATCCGATCGAAGCTGGCCTGCGCGAGCGGGTGCGCGGCTTCATCGAGACGATGCTCGAGACCGAGTTGGAAGCGGTGCTTGCCCGTCCCCGTTATGGCCGGCAGCCGGCGGCGCGCCAGTGATGAGACCACCGGTGTCGCCGGCCACCGCCACGGCAGCCGGACGCGCACGCTGACGGGGATCTTCGGCACCACTGAGATCACGGTTCCGCGGGCGCGCCTCGATGTCGACGAGGACAAGACGGTGGAATGGAGGAGCAAGGCTCTGCGCGCCTATCAGCGGCGCACGAAGGCCGCCGACGCACTGATCGCGTCGAGCTACCTGGCGGGCACGAACACGCGACGCGTCCGTCGTGCGCTTGCCGCCTTGTTCGGCGGCGCGATCGGCAAGGACGTCGTCAGCCGCACCTGGCGCAAGGTGAAGACGGACTGGGACGCCTGGAAGGGTCGCTCGCTGGCCGACGAGCCCGATCGTGCGCCTGATCCTCGACGGGACGGTGGTTCGTGTCAGGCTCGACCGCAAGGCGACCTCGATCCCGCTGCTCGTTGTCATCGGCGTGCGCGCGGACGGCCACAAGATCCTGCTCGCGGTCAAGAACATGGGCGGCGAGACGACCGAGGCCTGGCGGGCGATCCTCGACGATCTCGTCGCACGCGGCCTCCGCCGCCCTGAGTTCCTCATCGTCGACGGCGCACCCGGCTTGGACGGGGCGATCGCTGGGCTGTGGGACGGGGTGCCGGTTCAAAGATGCACGGTTCACAAGCACCGCAACCTGCTCGCCCACGCTCCCGAGCGCCTGCACAAGGAGATCAGCGCCGATTACACCGACATGATCTACGCGGCCACGCCGGAGGAGATCGAGAGCCGCCGCAAGGCGTTCCTGCGCAAATGGCGGCTCAAGTGCCGGGCGGTGGCCGACAGCCTGGAGGAGGCCGGTGAGCGCCTCTTCGCCTTCACGCGCCTGCCGCCGAGCCAGTGGAAAAGCGCACCAGAACTACAAACGCGATTGAGCGTCTGCATGAAGAGTTCAAGCGGCGCATCAAGACCCAGACCGTGCTGCCTTCGGCCGAAACCGCGGCAATGTTGTTCTGGGCGTTGATTGCGTCCGGCGAAATCTCGATGCGAAAAATCGACGGATGGCACACGCTCCCCGCCAAGCCACTCGATCAGCAGATTGACCTCGCCGCATGAACCGATAACCTCAATTTGCCGGAGGCTGCTCCGCCAAATTCCAACACGATCCGCTACGGCACCGACTCCAGAGCCTTCTATGACAAATATTACACGCCCAGCAACGCCGTCCTGGTGGTGGCCGGCGATGTCGAGCCGGAAACGGTCAAGGCGCTGGCCGATAAGACGTAGGGAACCGTGCCGACGGCTCCTGGTCTAACCCGCATCCGCCCAGTCGAGCCGGAGCAAAACGCCAAGCGCACGGTGACGCTGACCGGCGTGCGCAATTCGGTGCCGCGCTTTTCCACGCAATGGATGGTGCCGTCCTATCATACGGCCGCACCCGGCGAGGCCGAGGCGCTCGACTGCTGGCCGACATCCTCGGCGGCGGGACCCGCAGCCGGCTATACCAGCAGTTTTCGACCGCATACGCGCCCAGCTTCTCTCCGAAATCATTGCCGATGAGCGCGAACCTCACGCGATCCCCGAGCTGGCCTGGCGGCGCGGACTCTACGGCACGCATCCGTATTCGAGACCGCCCAAGGGAGCCTGACCAGCGTAACGCCCGCCGATCTAAGCGCCTTCCACAAAGCCGCTTTCGCCCGCGACGGGCTGCATGTGGCGGTCGTAGGCGACATAGATGCCAAAGCCCTGAGAGCAAGGCTCGACCAGCTGTTCGGCGATTTGCCTCAGAAACAGGCGCTCGCCCCCGTACCTGATGTCACCCCGAAGCGGCGAGCGGACGCAGGTCGCAACGCCCTCCCCCAGACTTCGCTCCAGCTGGCTTTTCCCGCCATGGGACGCAACGACCCGGAATTCTACGCGGGACAGCTGATGAACGATATAGTCGGAGGCTCACGATTTACCTCACGTCTGTTCCAGGAAGTGCGCGAAAAGCGCGGCCTTGCCTACGGTGTCTCGTCCAGCTTGGAAGACTACCAGCCCAACATGCTTGTCGTGACGACGTCGACGCGCGCCGACAGGGCGGCCGAGACGCTCGACCTGATAAGACAACTAATCAAGGAGCTGGTGGACACAGGCCCAACAGCGGCCGAACTCGAAGCGAGCAAGAAGTATCTGATCGGCGCCTATGCTATCGACAATCTGGGTTCCTCCAGGCCGATTTCCGCCACGCTTGTCGGGTTGCAGCTCGACAAACTCGGCATAGACTACATCCAGCGCCGCCCGGCCCTCATCGAGCAGGTGATCCTCGAGCAGGCAGGGCGGCGGCGAAGAAGCTGCTTTCGGCCGAGCCCGCGATTATGGGCGTTGGCCCGTGACAGCGAATAATCCCACGCTCTACAATAGCTGAAGGACTCGCCGACCTACGTGTGGCTGATCCGACTATGGTGTGGCAGAATGAACGCCTTGAGTTCTGCCTGCTCGCCCTCGCAGACCAGGTTCTCTCCCGTGGTTCGATTCCCGACCCGAGAACGCCGTCGTTCCGAGAAAGTATTCTAACATTCCGTATGCCAAATACGGGAAAGTTAGAAACTCTTGAATATGAAGCGGATTATGCTAGCTTTCCCGTATCTCAGATACGGGAAAGTTAGAAAATGGCCCTTCACCTCGTTGGGGAAAACATCGATAAAACCCGCAGCCACTATCAGGCTGAAACGGGCAAGCTCGTCCAGCTAATGCGCGGCATCTATGTCGATGCCGGGGAGGATATCGAGGCCACGATACTCAAGCACGCCGTCCGCATCGCCAAATACCTGTATCCGAACGCTTACCTCTCGGCGGCGAGCGCTGTGCTTCTCGGCCCGACCCGGGATGGCCGCCTGTTCCTGAGCGGGCGACGAATACAGCGCAGGCGCTTGCGCTTGCTGGAAATCATTCAGAACGCAGCTCCCGACCACCCATCAGTCGCTCAAGCGATTGTCGATGATGGAATGGGAGAATTCCGGATCGACGTCTCCTCGATGCGCCAGCGCTTCCTCGAAGCTTTCCGCCTGCGCAGCGAACACGCGGCATCCATCGGCGAGACGATGCGCGAGGCAATCGCGAACCGCCTCATAGAACAATACGGCAGCGCCCAGGGCGCTGCCGACGCGACATGGGCGCTTGCCCGCGCGAACCAGTGGTATCGCGAGGGCGAGCACGCCGAGCGCTTTTTCCTCCGCCCTCCACTGACCACAGAACCGGCACGCAACGGAGCCGCGCTCGATCTGATCGTGGCGTGGCACGGCGCTCCGCTCGGAAATCTCACACATGATGGTTTTGAGTGGCGCTGGAATGCAGACGATCAGGGCCCGCCACTTGTTCGCCAGACCACGCCGGGCAAGCTCCCTCCTTTCATTCTGTCGCTGCTGCCTGAAGGCTGGCTTGAGTCAGTGTTGAACGACCGCGACGAGCGCGCGACGCTACGCTCGGGCAAACGCTACATGTCCAACATCACCATCGTCGAGCGTGCGAGCGATCTCTCCGCCCTGCCGCCCGACATCCTGTTAACCCGGCTCAATGGCTTCACTAGAAACACTGTCTTCACTGGCCAGTATGCAGGGCCGGGTCGCGGCGACCTGGAGCAGAGTTTCGAACGCAATCTCGCGCAGATATTCGAGCGTACTGATACGCCTCGCCTTTCGGGTGTTCAGATCAAAGCGCCTATGTTCCTCAGTGCGGATGGCACCCTCTCTCCCAGTATCGGCCGGCCTTTTACCCACATTCTCAAACCTGCGGGTACGGGCGGATTTGAGGCCCTGCCAGTTATCGAATGGCAGTCGCTCGCTTTGGGCAGCGCGGCCGGTTTCAAGACGCCCGCGACAGCGCTCGTCCCGATGCCTGACGGGATGCCTCCGGCGCTACTCGTGGAGCGGTTCGATATCAGAACGAGCCTCGAGGACAAACACCTGCTCGCGCTTGAGGACTTCTGCTCGGTACTTGGCGTGCCCACCGAAGCAAAATACGACGGCACGATGGAGCGCATCGCGCGGGCACTAAGGCCGCTATCGACCTCTCCCGAAGAAGACGTCCTGCTTGTCCTGAAGCGATCCTTATTCGCCTGGCTGATCGCCGATGGCGACATGCACCTGAAGAACATGGCACTGCTGGAAATCGCAGAGCCCGGCAGCACGCAATTCAGCTCAGTTCGCATGGCTCCGCTCTACGACGCGGTCACGACTCGCGTGTTTCCACGCCTCGAAAAAGACCGGATGGCCCTCAAGCTGAACGGCAAGGACGATCGTCTGCGGCGCGCCGACTTCAAGGCTTTCGCGAGCACGGCTGGCCTCAAGGCAGCCGATGCGGATACCAGCATCGACGATCTTGTTGCAGCCCTCTCACGCGCGCTCAACCACCTCGAATTGCCGCCGCCTCTATCAGACGGCTCTCAAGGCGCGAAGATGGCGGAGCAAATGCGCGCGATTGTCCACGAACGCATCGAAGGGTTTGCATAGATGATCGATCTAACTGATACGCCGGTTTCCATGGACCGCACTTCCCAGCCGTGATGGGCGAGACCGCCCCGACAAAGCTTGGCAAGGGCTCGAAAGTTCAGGCTAATGATAGATGCTCAGTGGAGGGCCTATTTTCTAGCGCCGGCGACGTAACCGCTCGATCGTCTGCACAATCCCTCCGGGCGTCGGCTGGCGCAGTCGATGCGGTCGAGATCTCTGCTCGTCGTGGCAATGTTCACGGTGGTCTTTTTGGAGATCCATCCATTCCAGGACGGCAATGGAAGGCTATCGCGTTCTGACGACGCTTCTGCTGATGCGCAGTGGCTATGCTTATGTGCCTTACTCTTCGCTCGAAAGCGTGATCGAGAACAGCAAGGAGGGCTACTATCTGGCGCTTCGGCAAACTCAAAAAACGATCCGCAGTCCGAGGCCTAATTGGCAGCGCTGGGCTGTTTATTTCCTGCGCGCTCTTCAGCAGCAAAAGCAGCGGCTTGAGAAGAAAATCGAGCGCGAGCGTCTCGTGCTCGGTACGCTTCCGGAATTCTCCCTTCAACTAGTTGAAGCCCTCAAGGAGCGCGGGCGAATGACCATTGGCGAGATCGTCAACCTGACCGGTGCAAACCGGAACACCGTCAAAAAACATGTGGCAACCCTGGTCGAAATAAACCATCTAGCCCCAACATGGAACCGGCAAGGGAACGTGGTTTGGCAGACGTTAACACAGACTACTTTATGTGATTCAACCCACGAAACGCACCACGTCCATTTACTTTGAACACAATATGATAAGGAACACTCTTTCCGAGCTTAAGCCCCCGGGCAAAAAGTTTTCGAGGGGTGGTTGCCGCCGCCCTCAGTGCAATTAACCGGTATTGAGTTCCAGCTTGCCAGCAGCGGTTATCAGCGTGGCGTCGATGGCAAGTCCTCCTTTGAAGGCGGTCGCATTCGAGGGGAATGCTCTACAGGGACGACCCGCCGTAAACGACGCTCTTTCGAAAATCCCCGACCTCTTCCACCACAACGACCCCCCTTCTCGTTTTTTGGGGCGCGACCTGCACGGTCCCGAGCCCAGCTGGCAGATGATCTGCGTGCCTACGGTCGCAAAGAAGGCATCACCGTGCTGATTCTCGATTGTGGTCCCTTTTGATTTTCCACGCCCGTTTGTGGCGCTCGCGATGGGGGGCGGCAAGATCGAGGACTTTTGAAAGCAATTTCAATCCGATGATGCTCAAAAAAGGCATTTGGCTGCACTGCTGCTATTCGGACCGATGGCCGGTACGCGCGGTCGGGAAGCCGATGTCCATTGTTCAGTTTGCACCTGATGAGAACCGCAAGCCATCGACCAGAAGCGTTCAAGAATTCTCCCTTTCAAGTTGAGTGGATGGTCTACCAGCCGTATGGCCGAGGCCCTATAAGGACCCGCAGGTGCGGAGTACACGCCGAGGCTCTGCCGATTATACATATCAGCTGCCTTTGAGAGGAACCCGGTTTGCCCCTGTGCCTGCCGATGATCCGCCACTGAAATCCCCGGACCTGTTTGGCGCCGTCCATCGCCTGCCGGCACTTGGCACGTCAGTTCGCGAGCGGTCATTTGTGGTCCTCAACCCGTCGAGCGGCGAAGTGCTGGCAGGACGTCCGACATGGGCGTGGAGGAGACACGGGCTGCGGTAGACGAGGCCTATGTCGCGCAGCCTGGATGGGCGGCGCTGACCGCCCGAGAGCGCAGCGACCTTCTTTGGCGATGGCATCAGCTGATCATCGCCATGCAGGCGATCTCGCCGCGATTCTGACTGCGGAAATGGGCAAGCCGTTTGCCGAAGCCAAGTCGGAGGTTTCGCATGCGGCCGCGTATCTGCAATGGTACGCCGAAGAAGCCAATCGCATCTATGGCGAGACGATCTCCGCACCGTCTACAGACCGTCGGATGATGGTGATCAATCAGCAGATCGGTGTCGTCGGCACGATTACGCCATGGAATTTCCCAGCGTCGATGGTGGCGCGCAAGATCTCGCCGGCCCTGGCGGCGGGCTGCGCGATCGTGCTCAAACCTGCTGAACAGACGCCGCTCGTGGCAGGTGCAATGTTTGCCCTCGCGCAGCAAGCCGGCTTTCCTGACGGCGTTGTCAACCTGGTCTATGCGTCCGAAGGTGATCGCGTGGGGCCGCGAACTCTGCTCCAATGCCAAGGTCCGAAACATCAGCTTTACAGGCTCCACCGAGGTTGGCCGACTGCTCATGCGCCAGTGCTCGGACTAGATCAAGAAGGTCAGCCTCGAGCTCGGCGGCAATGCGCCCTTCATCGTCTTCGACGACGCGGATATTGACGCTGCCGTTGACGGGGCGATCCAGGCGAAGTTCCGCAATGCCGGCCAGACTTGCGTTTTCATCGAACCGGCTTTACGTCCAATCGAGCGTTCACGATGAGTTCGTCGAGAAGTTCGTGGAGAAAGTCCGGCACTTATCGGTTGGCGACGGCTTCGCTCCGGGAGTGGACGTCTGACCACTCATCGACATGCATGCTTTGGCCAAGATCGAGTCCCACATCGCAGATGCCGTTGCTAAGGGTGGGATAATTCGATGCGGGGCCGAACGTTTTCAACCCACAGCCTTCACCGAGATCTCCAGCATCATGGCGGTTGCGCAAGAGGAGACTTTCGGGCCGTTGGCGCCGATCATCCGCTTCCACGATGCGGATCAGGTTGTCTGTGAGGCAAACGACACGATTTACGGGCTCGCCACCTTTCCATGCCTCGAACCTGAGGCGTGTCTGGCGCGTGGCCGAGGCATTGGAATATGGCATGATTGGCATCAATACGGGGCGTATGTCTTCGGAAGCGGCGCCCTTTGGCGGCATGAAGCAGTCCGGCATCGGGCGGGAGGGTTCCCGCCACGGGCTCGAAGACTACCTCGAAATGAAGTACCTCTGCATGGGTGGAATCTAAATGACGTCGCCCCGAGTTTCTCCAGTTTTGGGTTCGTTTCCGGCGTGGGTTGTGCGCTGCTGGGCGGATGAAGCGACGGGGGCTGGCGCGGAGCCTTTCGCATAGCGCAGCGCGAGCGACCGTCGCGGATTGAAGGTGGTGGCGAACTTGGCCGGTGTCTGCCAGGCGATTTGGGAGTGCGGCCGCGCGGTGTTGCAGTCGGCGCGCCACAGGCGATAGCGATGCTTGCCATGCGCATGGAATGCCATTCGACCGGTTCTGATCCGCGCAGGAGAGGATGGCGTTCGAGATGAACTGGCTGGCATTATCACTGACCAGTGATGAGCCGGTTCAATTCCCGGGCAACCAAGTGCCCTCGACCGTGCTGAATAGTGCGCCTTTGCCATACCGGCGGATTAGCGCGGCCGACCTTACTTCGGCATGATGCGAGCAATTTCTGCACCAGGCGCGCAACGTATGCCACTCCCTCAGATCGCCCAGCGATACGTCTGGGCCTGCATGTTTGCTGCCTTCTGCGATGGCTTGCCGACACTTTCGGCTCGCCGGGTGTGATGATCTTCTTCTGCGTCTTTCCCTCTCGGCGATATTGCCGTTCGGCCGTCCCGACCAAGGCCAAACCTCGGGCCGTTTTCCCGTTCCCGGGTCGAGCTTGAACGTCTCGTCGATGATGTTCTGGCGTGCTGCGAGCTCAACGCCGAGGCGCTTGGCATCGATGCATGGCACGACATATTGCGGCGGTGTCGCACGTGTTCGACGGTTTGGGCTTCAGGATCGTGCGGATGGGCCACGCTTTTCTGGCGGCGCGAAACACGGGCAATGCGCGTTCAAAACCTGACAAAGGCAGAAACTTGTCAGGTTCAATCCAACCGCCATCCGGGCACTGCGGAGGGTTTTCAAAGCATATTCATGCACTTGCGCGCTGAGCCCGCTGGCATGGACCTTGCAACGCTTGCAGCAGGACGGTATGCAATGGAGCAGACGAGGATGTTCTCTCCCCTGAACCGTGTGCCGTCTCTGAGAGGGAAATAAGCTCGTGCAGAAAATCTCACAACCTTTGACAACGGCTTTGGAGAACAACGTGGTGTTGCAGATCGAGTCCCCGGCTCCTTCGATTCAAGCGGAAACCTGGCTGCGTGGCGAGCCCCTCACCAGCTTCGAGCCCGGCAAAGTGTACATCGTCGAATTTTGGGCAACTTGGTGCGGTTCGTGTGTGGACGGGATGCCCCATCTGATGCAGCTGCAGGAGAAATACAGGGAAAGCGGCGTTGAGATCGTAGGAGTCGCGGCTAGTGAACGCGCTCCAACGGCCGATGAGGCCCGAAGCACGTTGGACGCTTGGTTGACGGAAAAGTTCCCGAATCTGAACTATCGGATCGCATTCGACTCCACAGGCGAAATGGACAAGCTTTGGCTGGAGCCCAGCTTTTCTTTCTGGATTCCCACCAGTTTCGTGGTCGACCGAGACGGCTGCATCGCCTTTATTGGTGAACCGACGGAACTCGATGAGGTCTTGCCGAAGGTGCTTAACGGCAGCTGGCGCACCAGCGATCAGGCAAAATCCGCCGATGCGGAGCGGATCGCGGAAGGCGAACCCATAGCGCGCGAACAAGCGCTGAAGAAGCCGATCAAGGACAGATATCGGGCGGCGGTGGAGAAAAAGGATTGGAAGACGGCGCTCTCGGCGATCGAAGAAGGCATCGCCTTGATGCCGGACAACCTCGGTTTCCGCCGTTCTCATGTGAATCTGTTGCTTCACAAAATGAAGGACATGCAGGTCGGCTTGCCCGTCATGCGCCAATTCGTTCGCGACGCGATCAACAGAAACTCCGAGAATTGGATGGTTGCGGCGTTAGACGAGCTCTTCTTTCCGAACCTTGACCATTCGCACTTTCCGTCTGCTGAGCGCTTGGCGATGGGAAAACAGCTGTCCGAACACATCCTGGCACTGAATCCCCCGGAAAGCGACAAACGTAAGCTCCTGCCTTATCGTTTGGCAGCCCTGTACTATCACGAGAGCGGCAACAAAGATCGGGCGATCGAGTTGATCGAGCTGGCACTGAAGTCGCAGGGCGGTCCGGAGCGTATCCGGGACCAAGATGAACAGGACGAAATATCGCATTTGCTGCAGTTCCTGGCCTACTTCAAGGGTGAGAAGGTTTGTTACGGCGCTCTGTGTGCGGCTCCAAACAATGGCCGATTCGACAGCTGGTATACCGTTTGCGGCTGACCGCCAGCTTATGTGAGGGACAGAATTGGCCGGGCGGACAGCTCTTGATGCGAACGGCGCAAACCCCCGCCCGGCTTGCTAAATCACCTGGGCCGCTCTTTTGGACCTAAGTCCGAAGGACTGCGGCCTTCTACGATGCCCGCCTTTGTTTAGGCGGGCTATGAGCTGAGCTACGGGTTTTGCCCGCTTCTAACCGTTCGCCAGCCTGGCGCAGGTGCCTCTCAACACCTCCACCACACCAAGGTTTCATGCGGGTAGCGAATTCGATCTTGGCGGCATGGCCATTAAGCACATGGGATGGCCTCGCTGGCGGCATGCCTGTGATCTGGTGCTGCAGCCCACGCTTGCCTCCGCCAGCGGTTCGATGAGGCAGCCTGTCGCACAATTGATATCAGGACTTCAATGCCGGAACACCGGCGCCACCCTCAATTCAATAAATGAGGTGTCGCGCACCACGGTTGGCTGCTTGATCCAGGCAATTCCGGCCGCCGTCATCCTCAATGAGGTGACCTCGACCAGAGCCTCGGCCTTGAATGGCATGATCGAGGTGCATGGGTGCGGCCACCGTCATTTTCGTCAATCCGAACGGGATTTCTTGCAACCGCTTTGCGGCTTTATCCAACACGCCAAGGGCCGCGCTGTCGACAGGTGGCGCGAGCTTGGCGCCGAGGCGTCCACGTCAACAGATTCTTCTGACAATCGGGACTTGTACGATCACCCCAGGGGGGCGAGAGCCCATGACGATCATCGTCGCGCCGGCCGCGATCTGAAGCAGGCGTCGGCGCGTCTCCCGCCTATCTTCTGGCGAGGCTTCGGTGAAAGACGCCGATGGCGGAACGGAAACACCAGGACCGGCTGAATAGATCCCGAGCTGTGCGATCGCGTTCGGCCAAGTTGAGGAAAGCGAGCTGAATGCAGGACTTTGCACGCTAGCACCGCGTTGCCGGGCCATATAAGAGATTTGGCCCGGCGCGAGAAGCGGCACTCGTGGCCAAAGAACGGGATCGCACCGGCCGCCACGCTGTCAAAATGCCGAAGTTGTGATCCGGCACGACGCTTAGCTTCTTCCCGCTCTTTGGCGATGAAGCGTTCCAGCGTGTGAATCTTGAGCACACCTGAAATCACTTCGTCGCCGAGAACCAACGCCGGCGTGACGTTGATGTACAGCTCCTTGGCGAGCGCGCAATTGCGCTCGAGGACGTTTTCGATGGCGCGGTCTTCCATGTCCCGCTTGAGCTGCTCAACCTCGAGGCCAACGTGTCGTGCGATAGTCAAGATGTCGAATTGGCTGAGCTGGCCGCGAGCAGCCATAAGGGCGTGATGGAACGCCTCATATTTTCCCTGTTTGCTGGAGGCGAGCGCCGCCAGTGCGGCAAATTTGGAACCCGGTCTCTTGCCCGGACAATGTTTGTAGACAACCTTCAGCATGGGATCATGCTTGAGGGCTTGCTGGATTGTACGGTCTTCCGCCCGGCACCGCGGGCAGTTGTAGTCCAAAAATAAGACGAGAGGGACGTCGCCATTCGGGTTGCCAGCAGTTGGCGCAGCGGCGTCGTTTAAGAGTGCGTCGCGCCGCTCTGGAATGAGCTTCCGCCAAAACGCGACGAGCCGGCTATGGTTTTCATGCTGGCGCACGTAGTCTTTGGCAACTGGACCATATTGCGTCGCCAGCCCGAAAAAAAGCAGGGCTAGGGCTGAAAGAGCGATACGGCCGGCTTTTGGCGTAAGGCATGGTTAGGCTCCAATTAACAGTGAACGGCAGGGCGGCAACGGCTGGCCTTTTGACGTCAAAGGGGGCACCGCTTTAATGCCTCACCCGCTGTTCGCGGATGACGGGAGGTCAAGGGGCTCGTGCTATTCGAAGAGATGCGGTGGGATGGCTGGGCCCAACAGCCGACCCATCCGTGAGCGGCGCTGTGTGCGTGCGAACTGCCCCCGCGGTCGCCGTTCGCCGAGCGGCTTCAGGCGGCCGAGTGCGATGGCTGAGCGTGACTGCAGCAAACACCTGCACGTAAAGCTGGGATAAGAGGGCTTAGGGCGCGCGGGACTCGCGCTGCGGTGTGCGGGATTATATTCAACAATTCTTGTCTCCTAACCGGATCGAGGCAGGTTCCTCCCTCCCGGGCATCTCCCGTCGCTGCGCTCCGGTCGAACGTTGCACCAAGGGTCCTTGCAAGCCCCGCGCCAATCGCGATGTCGGCACTTCAGGAAGTGATTGCGCGGGCGGCAGGTGGGCAGTGGTCAGCGCGCCTTTCCAGAATATCGCTCGCATAAACGTCCGGCGAGCGGCTCCGAGCGTACCTGCCATCGCCGGGCTCTGCGACAGCCTGAAATCTACGAACCAAATCCGAATCGCTCGTTGAGTCTCGTCCCTCCCAGCGCGGTAAACCGCGCCTCGATCTCGGCATTCCAGCAAGCCTCCCACGAAGTTCGCCCGCTGGACAGGGTGAAGGTCTGCTGTCCGATTAGCTGGTTTAAGATCAGCTCAGGCTGCGGCGGCCGCTCGATCTCGCAAAACTCTACAATTCTGCGAATGGTCTCGAGCTGAACTTCGCGTCCTTGGTCGCCTATGATCTGCTCATAGCTCAATCCAAGAACATTCTCCTGATCCGCCCACGGTGCCACTGGATGGCAGCGATCATTGAAAATGAAAGGCGCGATCTCATCGAAGTACTTCAGCATTTTGTCAGGTCCGTCCGGCTCATTGCGCCACGTAATCTCAGCCCTCTCAGGCGGGCACCAATCGCTGTCACCTACATATCGCATCTGCGACACAATTGCCGCACGCATTTCGCGCGAAAGAAAGACGATCTTGAAATCCGCTAAACAATGGCGAGTGCCGATGTCGCACGGTAGATGCCCATAGCCAAACTGACCGGGCTGAATAAAGCGCGAGGATATCTCGATCGGTATCCATAGAATATTTTCGGAATGAGTGAAGCGAGCTCGCTCGACATCCACAAAGCGGAAGTCTCCAAGATAGTCTTTATTAAAGAACACATCCGACTGTACAAGCCCGAGCAGTCCAAGCAGACGGGCATATAGGTGGGTGCCCGCCTTCGGAATGGAACATATCATAACCCGCGAGCTTGAGCGGCCGGCCGTCGGCTTGATTGACCAAGATTCATTCGAGCAGGGATAAAGTGGAAAGGGTTGACCCGCGATATCGCGCAGCTCTTCTGGAAGCGGGTGAAACATTGTGGTTTCCTCACTGTTGCAGCGGCTTTTTTAAACAGCCGGAGCCAATGCGCGACAGGACAAGTTCCTGACCAGCTTGACCCCAAGCAGTCGCGCCCTCTGTTGCCGTACCAGAGAAGTAAAGCCCGTCGCATGCGCTAGCCGCGAGACGAACCGCTAGTACGGGTGGCATCGGCAAGCTCGTGGCCAACTTGCTGAGATGAGCTATTTACCAAACGCCACGTCGGCGTTCCCTAGAGATGTAGTCACCTTGTCATGCCCCCGTTTTCGATCGGACGATGAACCTAATCATAGAAGAACGCAAGTAAGATTGGTTATGTCGCCAATATACTAATGAATATATTTTCCCAGACGGCACCGCTTGCGTTGCCGTGCAGTCGTCCCCACTGCCCTGACGACGAGGACACCACGGTTTGCGCGGCGCATGCGCAGCCAGTAAAGTAAGCTCCATTGACAGCATCGGGCCAGGAGACGTCGTTAAACGAGGCCACTCGCAAGACCGCCTCGCGAGCGGCCGAGCGCATGCCCTCGCGTCCATTGCCCCGACTGCCGAGACATGGGCGCGAACGGAGCGGCAGCCGGAATCCGATATCGACCTTGTCTATGATCTGCGTCAGTGAACCGTCAGCGAGACTCGAATATGCAGGGCTTTGCTAGGCCTTCGCGGGTCGACTGCCAGCTTGGAACGAACACTAAGACACATGCGGAAGCCCCGACATACACAGAAATTGCTGCTAGACATCATCTATGATGCAATTAACACGGCTCCGAATGCGCTCGCACGTATAGCTCTGTATGTTGCACAAGACCCCGAGGCTGTTCTGGCGCTGTCCATTGCCGACCTTGCGCGCAACACCGCTACCGGTTCTGCTTCAATTGTAAGATTTTGCCGAACCTTGGGACTCTCGGGATTTCGCGAGTTTAAGATTGCGCTCAGCGGCGAAATTGAGCGGCGGAAGTTGAGCGGCGAACTGGCTGAACGCGCGCCATCAGAAGCTGTAGACACAGCTCCTCGGATCGCCATCCTCAGTTCTGCTTTACAAAACTCAATTTCCGCGTCCGCTCGTGGTTTTGACGACCTTCAAATTAGTGGGTTTGCCAACCGCATCCGAGCGGCCCGACGCGTCGAACTGTTCGGCACGGGGCCGTCATCCGTCTGCGCTGATATTCTGGCCATGCGACTGATCTGCCTAGGTTTCCCCGCACATTGCTCGGGGTCCGCCACCGTGTCTCACGCTCTCGCGCGAGGGCTTGGCTCGTTGAGCCTCGCCATTGGCATTTCGTCGCGTGGCCACACTGTGGAAACCAAGGATTTTCTGGCTATTGCGCGCGAAACCGGAGCATACACGATTGCCATTACGACCCGCGTTGACTGCCCGATCGCCCGGACTGCGGACGAGGTGGTATTGTTTACCTCGGCTGAGGCTTGGCCACAGGCCGGGTCGGCGATGCACGTGCCGCCTCTGGTGTTGCTGAGCGAATATCTTTGCCAGTGTCTGCAGATGGCGGAAGTCTGAATCCCCACCAAGGCCAATTCGGGCAGTTCCGAGGTTATTTCCGGATCCCACCTCGGTCTTCGTCGCGCGTGCTCGCGTGCACGAGCCATTGAAGCGATAAACTTGAACCGCACTTTCGACTGTGCGTACTGCGTGCTTGTTACATGGAAACGACGAACTCACCGAGCAACCCTCTTGCCACGGCGCGCGGGTGTTTGGTGATCATAGGGGAAGCTTCAACAATTGAGAAGCTGACGAACTACTACACCGGGATCAAACCGGAGGACAAGGCAGGTTCCTCGTCGTTGGCAAGGCTGCAGCACCAGGTCGACTCCGTGACCTAGGCGGTCCATGCGCAAGGTTCGACGGCGCGCTCGCCGACTGAGTGGCGCTGGAGGGCCTCGAGAGGGCATGGGTCGGCCGCAGCAGCGTGGGACGCAGGAAGGCAGGCAAGATCCTGGCTTCCTTCTTCACCGACAGCAAGTCAGCGGCTCCTTTTGCCGGTCGGCAGATCGGTGGACCAGGTCGAGCTTCTTCCATGTCCACTTCTACGTTTGCCACGGTGTTCGGGAATTCCCGGGAGATTGGGGGCTGACATCTATCGCGTGCTGCCACGAAGGTTGGTATTGACGTATTTCGCGAGGTCTAGCGCGGAGATGCTACCAACCAATTGGTCCAGACTCATTTCGGCCGAGATTGAGGCGGAATGCTCCAGGAGTGCAAGGAGATCATCCCTGTGCTTCGAATGGTGGTTCTCCAGGTGCATCTCGACCTTTCGCGCGATGACGTCCGCGAAACTCGCCCTTGTCCCAAAAAGCGGATCGTTGATTAACGCCGTCGGTCGTTCCTGTTCGAGAACCCAATTTATCGCCAGGGTCCCGTTCGATCTCAAGAATACGATCTCCAGCTCCGCGTCGGCAGGTCGCGATGTGGCAATGGAGAACCCCGCGTCCGCCAGAGCCCTGGTATCCTTATCCACAGCCTGATTGAATGCGGCCAAATTGACATGATGAATGTCAATGTCGTTCGGCGCACGCTGGATGAACTGCGAAAGGACGCTACTGCCCGCTACCCAGCTATCTTTGCTCCGATTGCGCGAAATGGCGACCAACGCAATGCGCATCAGCTCGGGCATCATGCGCTTGTGGCCTTCTTTGATATTGAGAACAGCCTGTAAGTTACGTTGACGTCGGGATAGGTCCCGGCTCGCAGAAGCACAGATGTGAGATCATTTGAACCCGCAATCTTTTCAAGAAGGTCGTCACGGGCATTAGTGCCGAACCCAAGAACGATACGACCTGATTCCGTAAGGAACCTTGGGCCATCTGAAAGAAATCTCTCGAGCAAGTTGTACCCTGGATCGATCGCACCACCTTCGAGGTCGTGGACAAACTCGTAATCTTCTGGAGCGTAGCTCGACGGGTAGTTCCAAAATATGATGTCGAACCTTCTGCCAGGTGGAACATTGTTAAATATATCGCTTGCGATGACCTCGACGTTACTAATGCCGTTTCTTGCAGCATTCTCCAACGTGTTCGCGACGGCCCTCGGATTGATGTCACAAGTCAGCAACGACAGCGCGCCAGTCTTTGCCAACAGAAGGCCGGGAAGACCGAAACCGCAGCCGATTTCTAAGACGGTCTTTCCGTCGAATGGGGGAAAATTCTCGCTAATCCAACGCCAACTCTGGAAGTGCTCTGGAGGAAAAACCCCTTCCTGTACGACCAGATCCAGTCCGAATGCCTGCATCTGACGCGGGAAAGTGGCTTGTTGACTTGTCCGAAGCGTTGTCCTGATACGATCAAGTTCGCTCATTGTTCTCCGGCCTTCCGGCGCGGTGCCATGCCTGGTTGTTTTCCCGGCTCGACGGCATCAACGGTTCGCTTCAGTAAGCAATTCCAAAGAGGCATTGAAAACAGACCGGCCTCAAGAATGAGGCGGTCCCAAGATGAGCGGAGGGGTGCATACCGGAAGAGGCCTTCTAGACCGGCTCGATCCCCCTGGAAATACCGCTGGACGGCTGTCGTTAGGCCCGACTTTGCTGCGGTTAGGAGTGCTCTGTCGTAACAGAATCTTGCGTGGGCAAACGCGCTACCATCACTCCGATTGTCCGGCATCGGCGCAGCTCCCCTGTCGCCGAGAACGTTTAGCAACATTTGGAAAGATGAATGGGCAATGTAGCCGGAATCGAGAGAAATCCAAGCAGTCGCTTCGTCGCCCAACGACCGGCACCTAAGTATTCTCAGCTCAGCATCCATTACTTGATGACTATCGCTCACATGAAGGAGGTTCGTCACGGGATTATCGCAGAAAAAGAGACTACGTACGGTGCCGGATAAAGCCTGGGCCGGCTGTGTGTTACCCTTCAGTTTTTGCGACAAGTGCAGCGCATTAGGTCCGCTCCAGATCGTGGCGCAAACCGGACGCATGTCGAATAAGTCCAGCACCAATGGCCAATGCTTCCCGCCGGTGGAACAGGTAAGGGTATAAAACGCATCAATGGATTTGCGACTATGAATCGAAAAGAACCGTTCCGAGAGTTCCAAACCGGTTCGCCGGCGAATAAATTCGTCGAGCAGCGAGGTTAGGCCAGAGCGCGCGACTTCCGGGCCATACACTATCAGCGCCGTGGATGACATCATGCCGCCCCCCCCAAAGGGTCGCTTGTGATATGGGCCTTCCTGCTCGCGACGGTGATCCTAGTCGCTCTAACGCGTCTCCCTTCCAGCCAATCGGCGAGACGAGCGGGATGACGGGCATTAATCACAACGCCGGGAAGGCTTTTCTTCGCCATGAATTCGACCGCGCAGGCGTCAATCGAGGTGTGGCCGAGAAGGACAAGATCTTGAGCAGCGATCTGCTCTATAAGTGCAGCGGGATCGTCGGTTGCTCCACCGCGATGCACGCCATCGACATCTGTCAAAATCACCAGCTGTGGTGCCCCAGTTAACCAAGCGATCCACGCGGCAACGGCGTCGGATGTGACGTCCCAACTCCATTCCACTGGGTCAGCCGCAAACAGCAAACGGGAAGGCAGCAGCACTGGAATCTTCCCAAGTCTCGCGAGAGTTCGGCATTCGCCTAGGCTGGCCGATGGAACTAGTTTGGAAGAGAAGGCGGCATCCGCAAGCAAATACCCCGTTTGGTCCTGTGCTAGAGCACACGCATGATGCGCGGTACACGGATCTAATCGCTCGGCTGCATCAATCGCCTCAATTGCTTTGTCCGGGATGCCGCCGCCTGGAACAAGTAGGATTCGATGGCCCTTATCGGCGAGACGCTCAAGTTCAGCCAGTGCGAGCTTACACACGGCAAGATCACGCATGATGCTCCCGCCGAATTTGAGAACAATCGAAAAGCCATATGGTGGAAAACCTTTTATTGAGCAGTCCATCGGCTTGCCATCCCGCCCTCAGGCAACAGATACGATCTCAGGAATTTTCGAAGCTAGGTTTGGAAGCGCTGCCCAGACCTTTTGAAACGCGGCCGCGTACAATTTCATCACTTCAACGTCGTTTGGTGGAGCGATCTCCGACACGTAAAACATGGTGTTCAATATCTTCATGACGTTTGGAAAATCGGTCCTTGACCATTGGCCGCAGATATCCGGCAGATATTCAAAGACGGGCTTCGTCAGCCAGACCGCAACGGGAACTCCCTCGGCTTGAAGAAGCTTAATGATGAAATCCCTGGCCGTAGGGCCAGGTAGAAAACCGAGCTTTTCCGGCTCAAGACGCAACGGGAGATTCAGCATCGATTGTTGATGATCTGCTGGATCGAAAAGAGGCAGAAGCCCTGAGAGGTGGCCAATCTCCTGCCAAAGGAACCTAGCATTCCTTCGCCTTTTTTTAAGCTGCCGGTCAAGCTGCTTGAGCCTGTGATTAGCAATGGCAGCAGAGAATACATTGGGTCGGTAATTGTAGCCTTTGGAGTTCGGGGAGAATATCCTAGCTCCACATCGCGACGAGCTTGTCAGCGAAACATTATCTACATGGTGGATCAGAGCAGGGTCCCTCGTCAGGACAAATCCAAGCTCACCTGCCCCGAGGTGTTTAGCTCCGTTGCCGGAGAGAGAGAGTGCATCGCTCTCCAAGTAAGCTCCATTGACAATATCTTTCGCAGCGCCAATTGATTGGCAAACATCATCGATAATCGCCACGCCTCGCGCTCGCGCCGCCAATCTCAAGCTGGGAACCAAGAGGTTATTTCCGAACAGATGAGTTATGAGCGTCGCCGCGTCACCTGGCTTGATGAGGGAGGCCGCCATCTTCTCATCAACTCCGGCAAGGTCTGGCTCAACATCGACAAAGACCGGTTCGAGTCCACTGATCGTGATTGGGCCGACGGCTCCCGGCCAGTTCAAAGCCGACGTAACGACTCGGCGACCTCGGTTCCGGTAGTAGTCGAGAGCCACGTGAATAGCGGCTGTGCCGCTTCCAACGGCGCGCACAGACCAGTTACCCGACCAATCCGCTAGCCGCTTTTCGAGCTCAATCACCATAGGGTGATTGACGCGATGATATTTGCCGCTTTCGACAACATTTGCGAGCGCCTTCAAATGTTTACGTTTCGCAGCTGGCCAAAGAACAACTCGCCCAGCCGGCACCGTGGGATCTCCTCCAAAGAGCGCAAGAGAAGTGTCCTTCTGGTGGGCGCATCGTGTGCTTGCTGCCGTGGCTAAGCTTACATCCTTGGTCATATGATCTAGCCTGGTTGTGTTACATCGGCCATCGGCCACTCGCGAAGTCACGAGCCGAACCGACCCGTCTCTCGCATACTTTTGCGTCTTGCAACGAGGCTCGGCTAACCCACAAGAGCAGAGTCGCTCCTGAGAACAGGCTGGGCGCCGTAGCGCCCTCGCTACGTTGAGTTCAGGAAAGAGCTTTCAAGCTCGCAACCGGCGTATGAGGCGTCAACCTCGTCGGAAATGAACTCGCTGAACGATGCAGTCCCTCCTTCGTAAATCAACACCTAATAGCCCTTGACAAGAAGGGGAAGTGGTCCTCTGAAATATATTTATGGATATATTATTTATTCTCCGCCTACCTTTAGCCTCCTATCTGGGATATTTTAGTATCGGAAGTGACAACGCGAGGTTGCTTTTTCAGCCTCTAGTACCGGCACCATTTAAAAGATAAAAAGCGCAGCGCGGATGCGCAGGAATATCATCCCGCCAAAGCCGCGGGCCAGATAATCAGCCAACCTTGGCGAGCTGGGAGCACCCCGAGCTTCCGTAATTGGTTGAAGCACTCGCCGGACCGAGGGCCGGCGTCCAATGTTAGTAGCCCCTTTCGCGAACACTCCGGCTAGTGGGTTTGTGTCAGAATGACCTCCCGGGATCGTATTCTGAGCGCTCAGTGAGGATGTATCTCGTTGTAGTCATCCCACCGGGCGATCTGGCGGAGAACCATGGGTGATCATGCAAGGAGTGATGCGAACGCAATCACGCTTGAAGGTTTTGACCCAGGCTTCCGACACGTCGCTGGAGTGGGGCGCTTCACGGGCGTGGAGCAAGTAACGCGGTCAGCGCAGAGGCGAAGGCGCGTGTTCCTTGCCGGTGTAGGGGTGCCATTTTCCGACAGGTCTCGATCGGATGAGGCACCCTCGTCGATCCGAAGCGTCTCTTGACCGCCTCCAGCATCATATCGCACGGGACCCGCAGCCCTCCTGCGACGGCCCAAGCCGAATGGCTCAGCTACTCGGCTGATGTCGGCGAAAATCGCTCACCAATACTTCTTTGTAAACGTGAAGTTTGCCAGCTGTCTCCTGCTCATATTTTGCAAAGCGCGCGACACTGCGCGCTGTTCTACATCAAGGTGGTTAGTCAATGCGGATGCCACTGCGCTCGTAGTCTTGCCGAGCTGAGGCATTGCGTCAGTTAGCCTTGCAAGACTGGTTCGAAAAGCCGGGGAAAGCTCAGACGCGGTTATTTCCATGCGAAGGGCATGAGAGCAGAAACAGAACTTGTCGATGATATGGCAAATTTCGCAATTACATGCCCCCAGAGCTATGTCAGTGAATATTTCTTCCGCTCGAAGAGCGAGCTCCGTTGGAGATAACTCACCAGAGGGGGCGGTTCGGTCGAGAGGGTGAGTCCGTGTACGAGTTAGGGCGAAGGTAAGTGTTTCGCGCGCCACCACATACGAGTCCAATAGAACCCACTCGACCAGAGGTCTCGTAAAGTAGCCCCTTTGAGGAAAGGACACGATCTTCCCTTCCGCTGCAAGTCGGATAAGTGCTTCGCGTATAGGAGTCCGGCCGATGTTGAGGTCGGACGCTAGCTCTTTATCGCTGAGATGCTGCCCCGGCATGTGGGATTTGCTGTAGAGCAATTGAAGTACCGCGTCGTAGGCTGCATCGGCTTTTGCGTTCTTCTTGGCTTCAATAGCCAAACTGGGCATTTCTGTCCGACGACATTGGGCCGCATTTTTGCAGAACCACATCTCTACGCTTCCCCTTGTTTCGACGTCCTTTGAACGTTCGATTAGCAGAATTTGAGTTTCTGCGGCGTGCTATTTCTCGACATCCGGACATGACGCATGCACCGCGCGCCGCCTCAGCTGCATACACCATGCGTATGAGGTGTGACCATGGCCAGCCGCGGCGCTCGGATGCGGAAGCCGGTTGTGTGCGTCAAGTTCTGCAAAAAGGGGCGGCCATGGTGCTGGTCATGCGGCTTGGCGCAGAGTGAGCTTCTTGTGCTCGCGCAGGTCGTCCATGTTGATGTAGCGGTTGGCCTCCATCCAGTTTTCGTTGGTTTCGACGGCCAGCGCCCTGACGAGGCGTAGGCAGCTCTGTGAGTTTGGAAAGATGCGCAGGATATAGGTGCGGCGCCGGATTTCCTCGTTGAGCCGTTCAAGCATGTTGGTGCTCTTGAGATGCTTGTGGTGCTGGCGTGGCAGACGAAAGAAGGTCAGCGTGTACTCGATGGTCTCCTCCACCCATGTCGTCAGTCGTGGGTAGCGGGCCGACCATTTGGAAAGCCATGCGGCGAGATCGGCCTTGGCCTCGGCGAGATCGCGCCGGTCGTAGAGCCAGCGCAGTTCCTGCAGGCAATCGTCGCCATGCTTTCTCGGCAGGTGATCGAGCGCGTTCCTGAGGAAGTGCACGTAGCAGCGCTGCCATGCCGCTTCCGGGATCACCTCGCCGATCGCCGCGACCAGGCCGGCATGATCGTCAGACACGACCAGCTCGACGCCCTTGAGGCCGCGTGCCTTCAAGCCAACGAGAAAGTCCCTCCAGGCCGAGCGGCTCTCACGATTGGCCATCTCCACGGCCAGGATCTGACGCCGGCCGTCCCAGTCGATGCCAACCGCGATCAGCACCGCCTGGCTCATGACGATGCCGGCTTCGCGCACCTTCTCGTAGCGAGCATCGAGGATGAGGTAGGCAAAAGGCTCTTGAAGCGGGCGCTCGGCAAACGCTTTCAGGCTCTCGTCCAGGCGTTTGTTGATGGCCGAGATGGACGAGGCCGAGAACGAATGACCGCACAGCTCTTCCGTGATCGCCTTGACCTTGCGGGTCGACACGCCCTGCACATACATCTCCGCAAGCGTGGCCACCAAGGCCCGCTCCGAACGCTGGTAACGCTCGAAAAGCTCGGTGGAGAAGCGGCCGGCCCGGTCCTGCGGAACTCGCAGCTCAAGCTTGCCGACACGGGTGACAAGAGTGCGGCCATAATAACCCGAGCGATAGCCGAGCCGCTCCGGTGTGCGCTCGCCTTTCGAAGCACCCAGAGCCTCGTCCATCTCGGCCTCGAGCACCTCCTGCATCACCGCCCGGATCACTTCGTGCAGACCTTGCGGGTCCGAAAGCAGAATGTCTTTGACGGCGGCGCTGGCGGTCTTACTTTCAGTCTTGGGTCATGGTGGCGTTCCTTCGCGGGAATCAGGTGACGTTGAACATCACCAGCCTGCCATGACCGCCCCCTCTCAGCGAATTTGCAGAACTCTCAGCACACTACCGGGAGGAAGCCTCAGAGGACCGGACGCGGAAAGATCTAGGAGGCGTTAGGCGCTCGACGCACCTGAGCTGCGCGCAAACCATTTCCTGCGCTCGTCGCTTCGCCACGCTAGACTAGCGGACTGCGCAACCCTGACCAGTTCCGCCCGGCGAGCGCTTACCACGGGGGCTTTGACCCACTCTCGGTGACATTTCTTTACAGCGCCGACTAACGGCCCTTAGCAGATCCAACTTGCCGCGGCCGTACATCTGTCGTTTCACCAGTTTGCGCTTGGCCCTCGCTTTGTTCGTAGACCATACTTCGGTGGTCGCCGCACGACGGTCGTCGTCACTAACGGAGCGACCGTTCTGACGGAACTTCCCGGGGTGGCATCTCTTGTCATTGCCCTCGGAGAGGCCCGGCTCCGACTAAAACTACACTTGGCGATCTGAAGAGCGAAAGGAAGGCTTCGCTGAAGGCGGTGTTGGCACCAACAGAGATCTTACCAAGCGTTCGCACAGCTATGCTTTGGTTCGCGAGGCATTGGGATTTCTGTGCCCCTTCAGACACTCGGCGATGCACTCACTCAGAAGAGCCATTGAAGGCATAAGCGTTGCCGGTCCAGGTTCGGCCAGGGCCCGCGCCGGAGCTGAGTAGGAGCACCTCATGCGCCACCCCAGAGACTGGCGATTTGTCACGCGTCGTTATTGCAAGCGTATGCGCTCCTCGGTCGCGGCCAGTTCTGAGAAAGGCGACGGCCTCTCGCTCATATCTTTCATAGGAGATGCCGATAGCATAAGCCGAAGCGTCCAGCCCATGAGCCAGACCGCGAGCGATGTTCACAATCCGGGGTCCCCAGCCAGATCAGGCGGCTGTGACAGTAGCTCTGCGCAGATTGCGGAGACGCCCATACCAAGAGCTTCGACACGCGTAGCACTCTGTAGTCGCTCCGTCAGGCGCTCGATCTGGGCGTAGTCGAGAAGGCGAGCTGAGGCCTCAACCGAATGTAGGAAGGCCGCGCTCAGGTTCGCAATTTCCGGTCTTACATGCGAGTTCAGTGGCGAGGTGCTGTGTCAGTCGGTAAGCGCTGTTCTCAGGCCACGGCCTTAAGCTCGGAAGGTTGGATGTAGGCCCAGGG
>NZ_FNEE01000038.1 GCF_900099905.1 Mesorhizobium muleiense
CAACACTACTCGTGGACATGGACAACCTCCTCGCCCCGGGGTCAGTCAGGGAAAGCAGCACACCCAGCGTTTCGGAGGCGATCAAGTGCTGGAGCGAAAGCTTCCTGTGCCAAGGCAATAGCTTTCGACCTCTGCCATATTGCCGAGGTCGAGATTACGCGCGTTGCAAGCCCATCATAACACGAAAAAGCATCTGCGGGCGCCGCCAAATGTGGTGAATTACCTTACGTGAGCGCACTCCCGAATGCTCTTGCGCTGAAGGTCAGGTTCCCGACCTCGATTTGGAGGTTCAAGTCTGCAACGCCCAAGGTCGTCAACGGGTCGGTTCGAGCCATTGCGCGAAGGGCAGGTTTGGAGAAGCGCCGCGAATGACAGGTTATGGCGCACGTGGGCGGTTGGTGCGTTCCGACTTCAGATTGCCTGATGAGGCTCGGCAAGGGCCGGCCTGGGTGGTGAGTCGACGCTCCACGCGAACTCACGGAATGGCCGGGATGCGTACAAAATGGATATTGACGATGAAACGTCAGAGCGAGTCGGAGCGCGCCCCGGGCCCGTTGTCACCGACAGCCTTATTGTTTGCCAAGTGGTGAACTGAATGCTATAGTTCACCACATGGAAAACTGTAGCTTCTCTTTGGACACTGCATTTCACGCGCTCGCGGACTCGACCAGAAGGGCGGTGATCAGTCGTTTGATGAAGGGGCCGGCCCCGGTCAAGGAACTCGCTGAACCCTTCGACATGGGTCTCCCTGCATTCCTGAAGCATCTACGCGTGCTTGAGGAAAGCGGGTTGATAGCGACCGAAAAGAGCGGCCGTGTTCGAACTTGCCGGATACGGCCCAAGCACTTGTCGGAAGCAGAGACATGGCTTTCTGAGCAACGTGCACTCTGGCAGGCAGGCGCCGATCGGCTTGCCACCTATGTGGAAAACCAAATGACAGAGGACGATGACGAATGACTGCCGTTAACAATGAGCTATCCATCTCGCGCCTCATCAATGCCGCGCCGAGCAAGGTCTGGAAGGCGTGGAGCAAGCCCGAACATCTGGCGAGGTGGTGGATACCCCATCCAATCGAGTGCAAGGTCGTCAAGTTGGATCTGCGCCCTGGAGGCGGCTTCGAGACGCGGATGCGCGAGGGCGACGGAGACTTCAAGCCCCATGTCAAAGCCTGTTTCCTCGACATTGTTCCTGAGCAGCGTCTGGTGTGGACGACGACTCTCGGCGAGGGCTGGCGGCCGACAGAACCCTGGCTGGCACTGACAGCGATCATCACATTTGCAGCCGAAGGTAACGGCACCCACTATTCAGCCCGCGTGATGCACAAGAACGCCGCCGACAGCCGCAAGCACGAAGAAATGGGCTTTCAGGAGGGTTGGGGCACAACGATCGACCAGTTGGCGGCCTTCGTGGAGCATCTGGAATAAATCTGTCCTGAAGACCGCAAAGTGCGACCCATCCCGGAAAGACCGAGACGGGGCTCAATCAAGTCATTCATTGCACTGTCGCGAATGACGGCAAGGGGTCGGCTCGAGCCATTGCGCGAAGGGCAGGTTTGGAGAAGCGCCGCGAATGACAGGTTATGGCGCAAGGCAGTCATTGACGAACAACCGCGTCGCCTGCTTGTCATCCCCTCTTGCCATCCCCACCACCTTCCCCTAATCTCCCTCTGAGAAAACCTTTTCCCAAATCACCTTGCATCTGCTGACCTCACCAGTCGGCGTCTCGCAGGGTGATTAGAGAAAACCTTTTCCCAACCAAGGAATTCGCCGCGCCCATGGTTTCCGACGCCTCGCCAGCGCCCGCCAAAAACCCGGTCACCCTCCGTGAGGTGGCCGCTACCGCCGGCGTCAGCGTGGCCACGGCCTCAAAAGCCCTCAACGGGCAGGGGCGGATGACCGCCGAGACCCGCGAGCGTATTCGCGAGACGGCGCAGCGGCTTGGCTTTCGCCCGAACAGCCTGGCGCAGAGCCTGTTGCGCCGGCGCTCCTTTACCGTCGGCCTGTTGACCAACGACACCTATGGCCGCTTTTCGCTGCCGGTCATGTCGGGCATTTCGGATGCGCTGGTCGACAAGGGCGTCTCGGTGTTTTTGTGCAATGTCGAGGACGACCAGCGCCTCGGCCAGCTGCATGTCGATGCCATGCTCGACAAGCGCGTCGACGGCATCATCGCAACCGGCAAGCGCATCGATCGCCACCTGCCGGTCGATCTGTCCAATCTCGGCGTTCCCGTGATCTACGCCTTCACCCAGCCCGACCCCGGTGCCATCGCCTTTGTCTCTGATGATGCCGGCGGTGCGCGGCTGGCGGTCGAGCATTTTTGGCGGCTTGGCCGGCGGCGCATCGCCCATGTCAGCGGGCCGGCGAGTTTTGCGGTGGTGCACGCGCGGGCACAGGCCTATCGTGACGTGCTGACCGAGAAAGGCTTGCCGGTCATGGAACCATTGCTCGGATCGTGGTCGGAAGCGTGGGGGCACGAGGCGGTGAAGACGCTTTTCGACGGCAGGCTGTCGAAGCGCGGGGGCGAAACGCCCGATGCCGTGTTTTGCGGCAACGACCAGATCGCGCGCGGCGTCATCGACGCGCTGCGCGAGCGCGGGCTTGGCGTGCCGGGCGATGTCGGCGTCATCGGTTTCGACAATTGGCAGATCGTCGCCGAGGCAACCCGCCCGCCGCTGACCTCCGTCGACATGAACCTGGCGGCACTCGGGCGCGAGGCCGGCCTCACCTTGCTTTCGCTCGTCGGCGGCGAACCCGCCGAGCCGGGCATCCGAAAACTGCCGTGCCGGCTGGTGGTGCGTCAGTCATGCGGCCGTCCACCGGACGGCTGAGATCAAGACGCCGTGCGGGGAGCACGGCCTAAGCAGAACCATCAGGAGGAGAACCATGAGAACTATGATTGCCGGGCTCGCTATTGCCGCGAGCATCCTGAGCTTTCCGGCCGCCGCCGCCGAGACCGCGAACATCTGGGTTCGCGCCGACGGCTCGAACTTCATGCCGCGCATCGTCGATGCCTTCAACAAGGGACATGAGAACCAGATCAAGCTGGACATCATCCCCAATGCCGAGATCATCCCGAAATACGGCGCTGCCGCCGCCGGCGGCACGGCGCCCGATGCGCTGTCGCTCGACCTGATCTACACGCCGTCCTTCGCCGCCGCCGGCCAGCTGGAAGACATCACCGACTGGGCGAAATCGCTGCCCTATTTCAACAGCCTGTCGCCGGCGCACGTCAAGACCGGCACCTACAAGGACCGCATCTACGGGCTGCCGTTCTCCGCCGATAGTTCGGTGCTGATCTGGAACAAGAAACTGTTCAAGCAGGCCGGCCTCGACCCTGAAAAGGGGCCGACCAACTGGGCCGAGATCGAAGCCTATGCCGAAAAGGTCAACGCGCTCGGCGGCGATATCAAAGGCTTCTATTTCTCCGGCAATTGCGGCGGCTGCAACATCTTCACCTTCACGCCGCTGATCTGGGCCTCGGGCGGCGACATCCTCACCGAGGACGGCTCGAAGGCGACGCTCGACAGCCCGCAGCTGCGCGGCGCCATCGATCTTTATCGGTCGATGGTCAAGAAGGACCTGGTGCCGGCAGGCGCGCAGACCGATACCGGCTCCAACTTCTTTGCGGCGTTTGCCGCCGGCAATATAGGCATCTCGCCGTCCGGCGCCTTCGCCATCGGCGCGCTGAACACGCAATATCCGGACATCGACTACGGCGTCACCTTCCTGCCGGGCAAGGATGGCGGTTGGTCGTCCTTTGCCGGCGGCGACAATTTCGTCGTCACCAAGGGCACCACGAAAATCGCAGTGGTGAAGGAGTTCCTCGACTTCGCCTATTCGCTCGAGGGCCAGACCATCCTGGCGAAATACGGCAGCCTGCCGGTGCGCGGCGACATCGCCAACGAGGCGCTGAAAGACCTTGACCCGCGCTACAAGATCGCCGCCGAGGCGATGGCCAAGGGCCGCACGCCCTATTCGGTGGTGTTCAACGATCTGATCAACTCCGCCAACGGTCCGTGGAACCAGATGGTCAACGAGGTCTTCTTCGGCGAAGACGTCAATGGCGCCATCGCCAATGCGCAGGAAACCATGCAGTCGATCATCGATTCGGCGCCGCAGCAGTAAGCGCCGGCTTACCTCCCCCTTGAGGGGAGGTCGGACCGCAGGTCCGGGTGGGGTCGTCGCGGAAGTGCTCGACGTTCTCTTTGCGTCGGCGCGCGTCAGAGGCGACCCCACCCCCGGCCTTCGGCCGGACCCTCCCCTCAAGGGGGAGGGGGACGCAGCGCTAACAGCAAGGCTATCGCATTGAGAAAAGACCCCCTCATCCGGCCGCTTCGCGGCCACCTTCTCCCCGCTGGGGAGAAGAGGCTGGCGTCAACGCTGGCGACCTCCTCTCCACTCGGGGAGAGGTCGGATTGCCCCGAATTGCCCTTTGCAATTCGGTTGGCAATCCGGGTGAGGGGGTTTTTTGCCGTTGCCCTGAACCCAGTGAGCGGCCAGCCATGACCTCCATCGCAGCAACCTCCGCACCCACCCGCCGCAAACTGGTCGGCGCCGGCCGCCGGCAGTGGGTCGGCCTGCTCTATGTCGCGCCGGCCGTCGCGCTGGTCGTCGTCTTCTTCATCATTCCGCTTGGCATGACGGCGTGGATGTCGCTGCACAACTGGCCGCTGATGGGCGCGCACTCGTTCATTGGCCTCGACAATTACTGGGCGATCCTGCGCGATACCAGGTTCTGGAACGCGCTCAAATTCACCGGCTACTACACGGTGATCGTCACCATCGCGATCTTCGTCGTCGCCTTTCCGCTGGCACTGTTCATCGAAAGGCCGCGGCCGCTGACCGGCTTCTACCGGACGTCGTTCTTCATGCCGGCCGTCATCGGTTTTGCCTCGGCCAGCCTGCTGTGGTCGTGGCTGCTCAATGTCGATTCCGGCCTGTTCAGCCCGGCCGCCTTCGAGCTCGGCCTGACCGAAAGGAAAGTCAACCTGCTGGCGACGTTCCAGCCGGCGTTCTGGTCGATCATCGCCATGGTCGTCTGGAAGGTGGCGGGTTTTACCATGATCATCCTGATGACCGGCCTGCAATCGATCCCGCCGGATCTGCAGGAGGCGGCGATGATCGACGGGGCAGGGCCGCTGGCGCGGTTTCGCGCCATCACCCTGCCGCTGATGCGCCGCACGCTGGCGCTGGCGCTGATCCTGTCGGTTGCCGGCTCGGTGCTCGCCTTCGACCAGTTCTACATCATCCTGCGCGGCGGACCGCGCAACCAGACGCTGACCGCCGTCTACTGGATTTTCAACCAGTCGTTCGTGTCGTTCAAGCTCGGCTACGGCGCCGCCCTGTCGATGGTCCTGCTGGTCATCCTGGTCGCGCTCAGCCTGATCCAGCTGCGGTTGCTGCGCCAACCGGAGGGCGTTGACTGATGGCGCAGGCACGAAGCCGCAAACGCCGCATCGGCATGCAGATCGCCGAGCACGCGACGGGCATCATCGCCTCGCTGCTGTTTCTGGCGCCGATCGTCTGGACCGTGCTTTCGGCCTTCAAGCCGGCACAGGAATCGCGCCAGCCGCCGCTGCCGCCCTGGCCGACGACGGGTTTTTCGGTCGAGAATTATGCCACGCTCAACACCTTTGGCGATGGCCTCTGGCTGCCGGCGCAAAACAGCATCTATGTCTCGGTCATGACGGTGGTGCTGTCGGTGATCGTCAGCGTGCTGGCCGGCTACGGCTTCTCGCGCTTCCGCTTTCCGCTGAAGAACCTGCTCTTCGTCCTCATCCTGTCGACGATCATGATCCCGTTCCAGTCGATCCTGACGCCGATCTTCCTGGTGCTGACCAAGATCGGCCTGCACAACACGCTGACCGGGCTGGTCTGCGTCTATGTCACGCTGCAGCTGCCGTTCTCGATCTTCATGATGCGCAACGCGTTCGACGCGGTGCCGCGCGAGATCGAGGAGGCGGCCCGCATGGACGGCGCCAACAATGTCACCATGCTGCTGCGGGTGATGCTGCCACTGGTCTGGCCGGGCATCGTCACCATCGCGCTTTTCGCGTTCCTCGGCGCCTGGAACGAGTTTTTGGCGGCGCTGGTGCTGATGACCGACCAGTCCAAATTCACGCTGCCGATCATGATGACGGCGCTGCAGTCGGGCCGCTTCGGCGCCATCGACTGGGGCGCGGTGCAGGCCGGGGTCACCGTGATGATGGTGCCATGCCTGGTGCTGTTCCTGCTGCTGCAGCGCTTCTACATCCGCGGCCTCATGGCAGGGGCCGTGAAGTGACCAATCGAACCGAACCGGAGTAAATTGATGACCGCATCGCAATCCGCCAAGCCGGCTGCCGAGCTGGACAAGCCGAAACGCGCCTTTCGCCCGCTGCCGGTGCCGCAGGTCGATGTGCGCGGCTTCTGGGGTGACCGTGCCGATGCCGTCGCCACCACGACCGCCGACATCCTCTATGACCGCTGCGTCGAGGCGCGCATGCTCGAGCAGATCGATCCGGACCGGCCATCGCCGGGCGTCGTCATTCCGTTCCACTCCCCCTCGCCGGACGAGGCCGCCACCGCCGGCAACGAATTTACCGGCTCGACCGTCACCACCCAGATGTTCTGGGACTCTGACTGGGGCAAGACCATCGAGACCGCCGCCTATTCGCTGTACCGCCGCCGCAACGACGCGCTGGAGAAGAAGATCGACGCCGTCATCGACATGTACGGCAGACTGCAGCAGCCCGACGGCTATCTGTCGAGCTGGTACCAGCGCATCCAGCCCGGCCTGCGCTGGACCAATCTGCGCGACTGCCACGAGCTCTACTGCGCCGGCCATCTGATCGAAGGCGCGGTCGCCTACTACCAGGCGACGGGAAAACGCAAGCTGCTCGACATCATGTGCCGCTATGCCGACCATATCGCCGAGACCTTCGGCGCCGAGCCCGGCAAGAGGAAAGGCTATTGCGGCCATGAGGAGATCGAACTGGCGCTGGTCAAGCTCGCGCGGGTCACCGGCGAGCAGAAGTACATGGACCTGGCAAAATACTTCATCGACCAGCGCGGCCTTGAGCCGCATTATTTCGACGAGGAGGCGCGTGCCCGCGGCGCCGACCCAAAAGCCTATCATTTCAAGACCTACGAATACGGCCAGTCGCACAAGCCGGTGCGCGAGCAGGACAAGGTCGTCGGCCATGCGGTGAGGGCGATGTATCTCTATTCCGGGATGGCCGATATCGCGACCGAATATGGCGACGACACGCTGCGGGCGGCGCTCGACCGGCTGTGGGACGACCTCACCACCAAGAACCTCTACATCACCGGCGGCCTCGGGCCGTCGTCGCACAATGAGGGCTTTACATCAGACTACGACCTGCCCAACGAAACCGCTTATGCCGAGACCTGCGCTTCGGTCGGACTGGTGTTCTGGGCGAGCCGCATGCTCGGCATGGGCCCCAATGCGCGTTACGCCGACATGATGGAGCGGGCTCTCTACAACGGCTCGATTTCGGGCCTGTCGCTCGACGGCTCGCTGTTCTTCTATGAAAATCCGCTGGAAAGCCGGGGCAAGCACAACCGCTGGAAATGGCACCGCTGCCCGTGCTGCCCACCCAATATCGGCCGCATGGTCGCCTCGATCGGCAGTTATTTCTACGGCCTGTCCGGCGATGCCCTTGCCGTCCATCTCTATGGAAACAGCACGGCTCGTTTCGATATCGCAGGAACGCAAACGGAGCTGCGCCAGACCAGCAACTATCCATGGGACGGCGCGGTCTCGATCACGATCGAGCCCGAGGCGCCGACGACATTTACCTTGCACCTGCGCCTGCCGGCCTGGTGCCGCAAGGCGGCGCTCAAGGTGAACGGGGAGGCGGTCGATCTGCAGGCGGTTACCAGCGACGGCTATGCCGCGATCCGGCGCGAATGGCGCAAGGGCGACCAGGTCGAGCTCGACCTCGAAATGGCCATCGACCGGCTCTATGCCAACCCGCAGGTGCGGCAGGATATCGGCCGCGTCGCGCTTGCCCGCGGCCCGCTGATCTATTGCGTCGAGGAGACCGACAATGCCGGCCAGCTGCACCGCATCGCCTTGCCGCCGACAGCCGAGATCGAGGCGCATCAGCAGCCGAACCTTTTGGGCGGCGTCGTGACGCTTTCGGCTGTTGCCAGGAAAGAGAAGTTTGAAGACTGGGACAACGGCCTCTACCGCCCCGAACCGCCGGCGGTTGAAGAGTCAAAAATCACCGCTGTGCCGTATTTTGCCTGGGACAACCGCGATCCCGGCGAGATGCTGGTCTGGCTGAGAGACTCGTGATCCGTGGACGAAGATGATGCCGCCGACGACAGGGATGTCTTGAATTTGCCCCGGCGGCGCTAATTTAGAGGGGAGAGTGGCGCTAGCCACTCGAATGGGTGGAGGCAGAGTTGGCGCTCGAAGATGTCGCGCGTCCGAGCGCTGGTGCTCGCGCCATGGTCATGACCGTCGCGGCGGTGCCGTTGCTGTTCGTGATCGGTGGACTGGCCATCCGCTATGCGGCTTTTGCTTCGGTGTCGGAGGAAACAGGTTTCGCGGCTTATGCCCGTGCGCTGTGCCGGTGGGATTGCGCCTGGTACATTGGCATCAGCGAACAGGGCTATGAGCGTTTTCCCATTCCAAACCACAGCAATGTCGGTCGCTGGAGCTTCTTCCCGCTCTATCCGATGCTGGTGGCGGCGATCCGGTTTGTTTTCCCATACCCTACGATACTGATCGCGACGGTCACCTCGATTGCCTGCAGCTACGCCGCCTGTCTGGTGGCGTGGCCGCTGCTCGAGAACAACATGCGGGCCTATGTGATGTATTGCGCGTTTCTGCTCAGCGGCCCGTTCTCGTTCCACTTCACGACCTTCCTGAGCGAACCGCTTTTCGTGCTGCTGACCTCGTGCGTTTTTCTGGCGCTCAAGCGCTCCAGCTATCTCGCCGCGGGCGTTTCATCCGCGCTGCTGTCGGCGACCAGGCTGGTCGGGGTCTTCGTCGTCTTTGCAACCGTTATTCAAATGTTCAGCGAGCACCGCCGGCAGGGCGGATCGGCGCTGTCTTTCCCGCGTTGGCTGCTTGGCCGACCGGATCTGCTGGTCGCTGTCCTCATCTCGCCTGCCGGTTTGTTCGCTTACATCCTGCTCCTGTACCTCACCGTCGGAGACGGCTTTGCATTCCTGCACGTCCAGCGCGCGTTCGGACGGGTGGCGGGCAATCCGCTGGTCTTCCTGTGGGACGGGCTCTCAGCTGTTCCGACCACCGGATGGCTGCCCACGGCGCCGCAATGGAGCGCGCTCTCCGCGATCGCCGGGCTGGCGCTGTCGGCCGGTCTGGCGGCTCGCAGGCAATATGGCGCGGCACTCTTCTGCGCGCTCTGCATCATCCTGCCGCTGATCACCAACCTGGCCTCGATGGTCAGATATGTGATTGGGCTTGCGCCCCTGACAATGTTGCTCGTCGTCCTGTTGTCGGCGTCAAGGCTCATTTGGCTCGCGGCTTTGGTTCTCTTCCTTGGCGCCTGTTATTTGATGACTGTGGCGTGGATCGGAGGCTATCTTGCCCTGGTCTGACATTCCGGCCCCGTATCGGCGCGCCGCCTCGCTTGGCGGCTACGCGCTTGCGGCAGTTCTGGCCGGGTCCGAGATCGTCATCCTAGCGCTTGCTCTCAATCCGAACGTCAACGCCGATTACCGCGCCTACTACATCGATCAGACGACGACCTGCCTCAATCGCGATGCGACCGGCAGCTACACACTTGGCCAGACGGTGTCGTTCCGGAGCGACGGCGCCAAACGGGCAGCCAGCATAAAGGTCTGCGGCTGGTCGGGGTCGGCAGGCGACGGCACCCATTCGCTAGGCGAGACCTCGCGGCTTCGCGTGAAGATACCGCCGCTCCGCGACAGCCTGATGGCCACGCTGCAAATGGCCGCGGTCATTCGTCCACCGCAGATCACGCAAAGGGTGGTGATCTCGGTGAACGGTGTTCGGGTGCATGCGGAGACGCTGTCTGGCAAAGAACCACGAACGGTCTCGTTCGTCGTTCCACCGGCGGCTCTCGGCAAGGCCGATACACTCGAAATCGCCTTCGACTATCTCGACGGCATTCCGCCGACTCCGGCCGCCAGCGACATCTACAAGCGCTCCATCAAGCTGGTGTCGTTGCGGCTGGATGCGATTTGAGATCACGCTCTGCGGCCGCCATGATCAAGCTGGCGAAGCGCGTGAGATCCACATTGCCGCCACTGACGATGACACCGATGCGCTGGCCTCGCAGGCTTTGCGATTCACTGCGAACCGCCGCCGCTGCAAGGCAACCGGTGGGTTCGACCACGATTTTCATGCGCTCGGCGAAAAAATGCATCATTTCGATGAGCGCGTCGTCGCTGACCGTGGTGATAGCGGCAACCTTGTCGCGGATGACAGGAAAATTATGCGCGCCCAGATGGGTGACGACCGCGCCATCGGCGATGGATTTCGGCACTTCGATGGTGACGACCTCACCCCGGGCGAGGGATTGCTGACCATCATTGCCGGCCTCCGGTTCAACCCCGACGACCCGGCAGGCGGGCGCGCATTCCGCCGCCGCCAGTGCGGCGCCGGCGAGCAGGCCGCCACCGCCAAGGCAGACATAAAGGGCATCGAGCGAGCCGGCCTCCTGGATAAGTTCAAGTGTCGCCGTGCCTTGCCCGGCAATCACATCGGGGTGGTCGTAGGGTGGAATGAGGGCGGCTCCCCGCTCGGCGGCGATCCTGCCGCCAATCTCTTCGCGGTTCTCGCTGTAGCGGTCGTAGAATATCACTTCGGCGCCATAGCCGCGGGTGGCACGCACCTTCAGCTCGGGCGCATCCCTGGGCATGATGATCGCTGCCTTCACGCCCTTGATCGCGGCCGCATAGGCCAGCGCCTGCGCATGATTGCCCGAAGAATAGGCCACCACTCCCCGTGCCCGCACCGAAATATCCAAGGCCAGAAGCGCGTTCATGGCGCCGCGGAACTTGAAGGCGCCGCTACGCTGGAAGTTCTCGCACTTGAAGAACACCTCGGCGCCGGTGAGCTCGTTGAAGGTGCGCGAGGTCAGCACCGGCGTCCGGTGGGCCAATCCGGCGAGGCGCGCCGCGGCGGTCAGAACATCGTCGAATGTCGGGATATTGAGGGGCATTGCGGGTCGCCTTCTTCACTTTGCCGATGGTGGGCCGGCCGATGGGCTGGCTTGTCTGCGACGATACGTGTTTGCGCGAACCGGCGAGCGCATTCGATGGGAAGCTCGGCGCAACATTCGCCCGAATGACGGGCGACAAACCGCAGGAAATGCGGCTCGTTGGCCAACACCGCTGTCTTCCCCCGAGAACCGCTGGCTAGAATGAGGGAAAGCCGGGGAGATGTCATGTCCGTCACCGCAGACGAGTCGCAGCTGCTGCTGCTTGCAGGCGATCAGGTCGCGCCGCTGTTGGAGCCGGATGCCGTCCTCGATGCCGTGCGGCGGTCCTTCGAGCTTCACAGTGCGCGCGAAGGCAGGGTCTTTCCGCTTGTGCGCGAGAACCTGCATACCGGCGGCATTTTCGGTATCAAGTCGGGCGACGTGCCGAGCGCCGATCTTCTGGGCTTCAAGGCGGCAGGCTTCTGGCCAGCCAACCGCGAACTCGGCAAGGAGCCGCATCAGGCGACCATCGTGCTTTTCGACCCGCACACCGGGCGTCCCTTGTGCATCATCGACGGGAACGCCATCACCACCTTGCGCACAGGGGCGGCTGGCGCCATTGGCCTGACCCTGCTGGCCCGCCCCGAAAGCCGGTCGATCTGCATTTTCGGCACCGGCACCCAGGGCCGGATCCAGCTGCGCCTGGCCCTGCGTGCCATGCCCGGTCTGGACACCATCCATTACCTGACGGCGGACGGCCGCCCCGACGCGGCGTTCGAGGCGGCATTCGAGGATTTCGCGCCGGCCCATTCGAACCAAGCCGCCAAAGCTGTCGGCTCGAGCGATATCATCATCACCGCGACCCCCGGCAGCGGACCGCTGTTTCCGGCAGAAGCGGTGCGGCCCGGCACGCACATCAACGCCGTCGGTGCCGATACGCAAGGCAAGCGGGAACTGCCTGACGGCGTGCTGCGCCGGGTACGGCTCTTTGCCGACGACTGCGAACAATCGGCCGCTGTCGGCGAAGGCCAGTGGGACACCGGCTGCCGGGCAATCGAAATCGGCGATCTTCTGACCGGAAAAATTCCGTTCACGCGCGATGCCGCCGACATCACGGTCTTCGATATGACCGGGCTCGCACTGCAGGATCTGACGGTCGCGGATATGCTCTGGCGACAGGCCAGGAGCTGGGGCACGGGAACGCGCGTGCCATGGCGCTGGTAGGCCGGGCCGAAGCGACCGACGGCGACGGAACAAAGCTCGAGACGCGATCTTCGTTGCGCACTGAACAGTCAATCAGCTCGCCCCGAAGGGTCCACTCAAGAAGATCTTCGTCATCGCTGAGAACTGACCACAGCTTCCTCTGTCCGAAAGGAACGAACTGCCACGCCGGACTATGGCGGACATGCGCCGTGGACGCGGTGAAGCTGTGTGCCTGAAGCGCGCCTGTATGTATTGGATGCCGGAAGAGGGTGCGGCGGCGGCGACCGCATCGGCGAGAGCGGTCATCAAACGGTCCAGATCGCGCCTGAGCCCGTAGGTAACGATCGCTCAGCGCCCTTTGCTGTTGCCATTGCGGTCAATCGCGTCAGAAGGCGCCGACTTCCATTTTGGATCTGTCCGTGAAGCGTGACAGGCGGAATGGCGTCGGATCGACGCTTGCCGCGTCACCGGCGACCAGATCCGCCGCCAGATGGCCAATGCCGGGACCGGCGCCGAAACCGTGTCCGGAACAGCCTGCGGCGACGAACGCTCCGCCGATGCTGTCCACCGCCGAAATCACCGGCACTGCGTCCGGTGTGAAGTCGATATACCCGCCCCAGGAAGACACGATGCCGGCATCGGCAATGGCGGGGAACAGGGCCCTTATCTGCGTCATGATGCTTGCCGCCATTCGCTTGTCCGGAGCGGGATCGAGGACGCGGATGCGCTCAAAGGGAGTCGGCCTGTCGAGATGCCAGCGACCGAGTGTTTCCGGGCCTGCGAAGAACGAGCGGCCTATGCCGATCTCGACGGCCTTCAGCCGTTTGATGAACATCGGCAGAAACGGGCGGGCATAGCGGATCCCCTGCGGCGTGATCTCGAGCGTCGCCCTGCCGCTGGCGGCTATCGTGTAGCTGCCATCGATCCGGCGCGTCAGGGCACCGTCAGAGGTAAAGATTGCTCCGCCAAGATCCGGTGCCGGACCGGTCCGCAAGGTGGTCTGACGGACGCTGGCCTGCGGCAGCGAAACCGCATGCATGCGCAGGAAAGCAGAAGCCCAGGCGCCGGCGGCGCACAGCACCGCGTTGGTGCGGATCAGGCCTTTCTCGGTGACGACGCCGCTCACTTGCCCATTGGTGATATCCAGGCCGCGTGCCGCGCAGTTCTGATGAATGGTCGCGCCACGCTTGCGGGCGCCCTCGGCGATCCGCGGGGCGGCCAGCCAGGGCTCGGCCTTGCCATCGTCTGCCGCGTGGACGCCGCCCAGCCATTTGCGGCCGCCAGCCGCAGGAACGGCGGCAGTGGCCTCGTCGGCCGTAAGCATCCGCGTCTTGACGTCGAACCGCCGCGCAACCGCGCGCCACTTGTCCCATTCGGCGAGCTGCTTTGGATCGTCCGTCGCATAGATGAGCCCGCAACGGCGAAAGCCAAGGTCGTGCCCGATCTCTTCGGTCAGCTCTTGCCACAGCCGCAGCGCCAGATTGGCAAGCGGCAATTCACGTGCATCGCGGTTCTGCCGGCGGCACCAGCCCCAGTTCCGGCTCGACTGTTCGCAGCCGACATAGCCCTTTTCGATCAGCGCCACCGACAGGCCGCGCCGGGCCAGGCAATAGGCCGCGCTGGCGCCGACAATCCCGCCGCCGATCACCACGACGTCCGCTGACCTGGGCAGCGTTTCATCGCTGCTGATGTGGTGGATTAAAGGGGACATGGCGGCCTCTGCAATCAATGATAGCTCGCAGTATCGGCGACCGGCGCCGCAGAATGCACTGACTGCAGCGGCATTTTGGTATTTTGCACCGAATCTCGCCGGCATTCGGCGAGTGGCGCGGAAGAGGCGGTTCTATCGTCCTGTCAGTCTTCCCACTCCAACAGTCCTGGTGCTCATGAACACCCAGTCCGTCACATTCGAACCTTTTGAAGCGCACCATCTTGAGGAAGCGACGGACCTGTCGCGAGCGGCCGGCTGGCCGCACCGGAATGAAGACTGGGCCATGATCTGGTCCCTGAGCGAAGGTCAGGTCGCGTTGGAAGGCGGCAGGGTGGTGGGAACCGCCTTCATGACCCCTTTCGGAAGAACCTGCGCAACTCTCAACGCCATCATCGTCGCTGAGGCAATGCGTGGTCGCGGGCTGGGACGGCGGCTGACCACCACCGCGCTCGAGCAGGCCGGCGACCGCGAGTGCCGCCTTACCGCCACGGCCGACGGACTGCCTCTTTATAAAAAGCTGGGTTTTGTCGCGACGCACGATGTTCGGCAGCACCAGGGCACCGTCGGGCAGATCAGTGCGCCTCCGGCCGTGGAATGGATCGGGTCCGAGCACCTTCCGACACTCACCGTGCTCGATCGCGCCGCCTTCGGTGCGGATCGCGCCGCGCTCATGAACGCCTTGGCAGGCGAGGGACGGTTTGCGGCCATCACCAACGCGGACGGCATCGCGGCCTTCGCGGCCGTGAGGGCATTTGGCAGGGGCGAGGTCGTTGGACCGGTCGTGGCGGAAGATCGCGGTCAGGCGAGAGCCCTGATCGCCTTCATCCTCTCGGGAATGCAGGGCCGCTTCGTGCGCATCGACATCCCTGAAGACGCCGGCCTTTCACCCTGGCTCGAAGGACTGGGGCTCGCCCATGTGGGCGGGCCGGTTGCCATGCTTCGGGGCGCAAGCAATATCCCGGGTTCCACGAACGTACGCATCTTTGCCCTGGCCAGCCAGGCCCTCGGCTGAGGCCAACTCAGAAGGTCATGGATCAGGTGGAGCGGTCGCTGTGCTCGCCGGGTCCTCGCTGCGCAAAAACCCATCGGTCGAGCATGAGAAGATTGACCGCCGGAACAAGCAGGCATGTAACCACAATGGCAATGATCGGCGGCAGGCCGAGTTTCGCCGTCAAGAGCGCCGGCGCTGCGTAAGCCACGGCAAAGCCTGTCGCCGTCAGCAGGAGAAAACGCGCGGCTTCCGATCGATGCGGTCCATTCGACATGAAGGTTACTGATTTATGGGCGAAATATGAAAACACGGCAGCCGCCGCGTAAGCCGCGAGCGACGCCGGAACCGGCGAAAGGCCGATCCATTTCGATTCGACCAAACCGATAGCCAGGGCAGCATACAGGATTGTCGCGGCGATGCCGACCAACCCGAAGCGCGCCAGCAGCTTCAGCCCGGCACCGGCAGTCGAACGGTCCTCAGACATGCGCGCTGCACGCATACTGGGCCCCGAGCGGCAGAGGCGCGAGCAGGCGCTCGAGTCGTCTGGCGAAGGACCTGGCCGACGGCAGCAGCAGGAAGTGCTCGGATCGGATATCCTGAAAACCCGTCTCCTGAAAAAGCGATCTTGCTTTGGCGGCGTTGAGCAGGACCGCGTCCTGGTCGAACGGACACCGCAACACCGCGAGACGCGTCAGCGGATTATAAGGGTTATGCTCGATGATGCAGGCGACGCCGCCCGGCCGCACGACGCGCCGCATTTCCCGGAAGAAATCGAGCCAGGAGGCGGGCGGAACGTGATGGACGACGCAACTGGCGAAAGCCAGATCGAACGCGCCGTCGCCATAAGGCAGGCGCGGCGTCGTGCAGGCCCTGTAGGTCACACACGGATTGTCCTGGCCGGCGCGCAGGATCGATTGTTCCGAGACGTCGCAGCCATCCAGGCTCTCGAACGCGCCTTCGAGATAAGGGTGGAGCGACCCGACGCCGCAGCCGATATCCAGCGCCCGCACCCCGCTTTGTCGAAGCCCACGCTCGACAACGAGACGCCGCAGCAGGTCGGCCTTGGCGATCAGAAAAAAGTCGTGCCCGAGTCCCGAAAACCGGATGGATCCTGCGACCGCCTCGCCATAGTTCGATTTATAGCTGTCGAAGAGTTCGGCCATCAGCCGAGGCTCCGTTCCTGGGTTTTCGAAACGGTCGACGGCTCTCACTGGCGGCACGCATCGCCTTGTCGAAGCCGGCGACCCGATCGATCACGTAAAGCGGACGGCGTTTCACCTCGGCGTGGATGCCGCCGACATAGAGCCCGACCACGCCGGTCATGAAAAGATTGATGCCGCAAAGCAGCGACACGATCACCACGGTGGATGTCCAGCCGGCAATGATGCCGGTTTCAAAAATCCAGGCGAAGATGGCGTAAATGCCGAACAACACCGCAAGCGCGGAGATCGCCAATCCGCCCCACAGCGCCATGCGCAGCGGCTTCTCGGAGAAGCTGACGATGCCGTGAACGGCAAGGTGCATCATCTTCCAGAACGGGTATTTGGTCTGGCCAAGGGTCCGCGCCGGGCGTTCGAATGGCACCGCCGTCTGCTTGAACCCCATCCAGGCGAACATGCCCCTGACGAAACGGTCGTGTTCGGGCATTTGCTTGAAGGTTTCCAGAGCCTTGCGCCCGACCAGGCGAAAATCGCCGACGTCGCGGGGGATGTCGACCGACGTCATCTTCTCCAGCAGGCGGTAGAAGAGACTCGCCGTCAGGCGCTTGAACCAGGATTCGCCCTCACGCTTGACACGGCGGGCATAGACGATCTCGAAGCCTTCCTTCCACTTCGCCACCAGATCGAGGACCACCTCCGGCGGGTCTTGCAGGTCGGCATCCATGACGATGACGGCATCACCCGCAGCCGCATCCATGCCGGCCGTGATGGCGACCTGATGGCCGAAATTGCGGGAAAGCTCGATCAGCCGGAAGCGCGGCTCGACGGCGACGACGTTGCGAAGGTATTCGACGCTCCCATCGAGGCTTCCGTCATCGACGAAGATCGCCTCAGTCTCGCCGTCCAGCCGGCCGATCAGCGAACTAATCCGCTCGACCAGTCGCGGCAGCACCTGTTCTTCATTGTATATGGGAAGGACCAGCGAGTACCGCGGCGGCGACACGTTCACCGCAGTCCTGTTGCTTTGGATCACAGGGTCTCGCATGCCGTTGAAAATGGAACGCAAGCTACAAAGTTCCAAGGACATACAAGAAATCGCTAAATTTAGCGGTTTCGGCCAGGTGCTGATCATGCGTGGAAAGGAACACAGGCGTTACCGCAATCGAACGTCCATTTGTGGTCGGAGCACGGCGTCAATGGGCTATCGCCCGTCCCAAACCGCCGCGAAGCAACCTTTGAGGACCCGCTTCGATCATGCCGCCCAAAAACGGATGTCTGCTGGCCGATCTATCCCGCTTGCCACTTCTGCCATTGCACAAGCCACATCAGAACAATAGATGGTGCGGAGCGGCCGCCCCTTATGTCAGGCGGAAAAACAGGACTATGCGCATGACCAATACGCTGGACTCAGCGAAATTGACCGACCGGGTCGCGGCCCTGGTCGAGGCTGCCAAACGGGCCGGCGCCGACGCCGCCGACGCGGTTGCGGTGCGCGGCCGTTCGACCGGAGTGTCGGTGCGGCTTGGCAAGGTCGAGGGCACCGAGGCGTCCGAGAGCGAGGATGTCTCGCTGCGCGTCTTCGTCGGCAAGCGGGTGGCGAGCGTCTCGGCGACCGCTGCCTCCGACCCGAAAGCGCTGGCCGAGCGCGCCGTGGCGATGGCGAAAGTCTCGCCGGAAGATCCCTACCAGGGCCTCGCCGATCCGGCCTTGCTGGTCAAGAAGCCGCGCGACCTCGATCTGTTCGATCCGACGGAAGTCTCGGCCGACCAGTTGAAGGAAGCGGCGCTGGCCGCGGAAGCGGCGGCCCTTGCCGTCAAGGGCGTTACCAATTCGGCCGGCAGCGGCGCCAGCGCCGGGCTTGGCGGGCTGGTGCTCGCCACCTCGCACGGCTTTGTCGGCCACTATGTCGCCTCGCGCTTTTCGCGCTCGACCAGCGTCATCGCCGGCGAGGGCACCGGCATGGAGCGCGATTATGAATTCTCCTCGCGCCAGCATTTCTCCGATCTCGACGCACCCGAGGACATCGGCCGCAAGGCCGGCGAACGCGCGGCGCGGCGCGTCGGAGCGCGCAAGGCGGCGACCGGGCCGGTCGATGTGGTGTTCGACCCGCGCGTCGCCCGCGGCATCGCCGGCCATCTCGCCGGCGCCATCAATGGCGCCTCCGTCGCGCGCAAGACCAGCTTTCTGCGCGACATGATGGGCAAGCAGGTGGCGGCGGCCGCGATCACCGTCACCGACCAGCCGCTCCGGCTCCGTGGCCAGGCGTCGCGTCCGTTCGACGGCGAAGGCATCGAGGGCGAAAAGCTGCTCATGGTTGAGAAGGGCGTTTTGAACCACTGGTTCCTGTCGACCTCAGTGGCGCGGGAATTGGGGCTGACCACCAACGGGCGCGGCTCGCGCAACGGCTCCTCCGTCTCGCCGTCATCGACCAATCTTGCCATCGAGCCGGGCGAGCGGACGCCCGAGGACCTCATCAAGTCGCTCAAATCAGGCTTTTACGTCACCGAAGTGTTCGGCCAGGGCGTCGACATGGTGACTGGCGAGTACAGCCGCGGCGCTTCCGGCTTCTGGATCGAGAATGGCGAGCTCGCCTATCCGGTTGCGGAAGTGACCATTGCCTCGAACCTGAAGACGATGTTCCTCAACATGGTTCCGGCGAGCGATCTCGATCGCAATTTCGGCACCGCCGCACCAACGCTGCTGATCGAAGGCATGACCCTTGCCGGAGCTTGACCAGGTCGCCTCCGCCGCCGGGGCTCGTGAGGATCTGCCGCTGCTGCGCGACGCTGCCCGCGAGGCGGGCGCCATCGCCATGCGCTATTTCGGCAACAATCCGCAAGTGTGGATGAAGGGCGGCACCTCACCGGTGAGCGAGGCCGATCACGCCGCCGACGCCTATCTGCGCCAAACCTTGCTTGCGGCACGGCCGGACTATGGCTGGCTGTCGGAGGAGACGGCCGACGATCCGGCAAGGCTTGCCGCCCGCCGCACCTTCGTCGTCGATCCGATCGACGGCACGCGCGGCTTCCTCGAAGGCCTGCGCTCCTGGTGCGTCAGCGTCGCGGTGGTCGAGGACGGCCGCACGCTTGCCGGCGTGCTCGAATGTCCTGCCACCGAGGAGACCTATTGGGCGCTGCCAGGTGAGGGGGCGTTCCTGAATGGCCGTCGCATTGCGGTGCGCCGCCCGGCAGCGATGGTCGAAATTGGCGGGCCGAAGCCATTGATCGCCCTGATGCCGGCGCAATGGCAGGGCCGGCTGAGCCGCGTGCCCTATATTCCCTCGCTCGCCTATCGGCTGGCGATGGTCGCCAATGGCAGGCTCGACGCGACCTTCGTCAAACCCAGCGCACATGACTGGGACATCGCCGCGGCGGATCTCATTCTGGGCGAGGCCGGCGGCGCATTGCTCGACCAGAAGGGCCGCGCACCGCGCTATGCCGGCGAAGTGATCCAGCACGGCGCGCTGGTCGCCGGCAGCGGCGAACTGCTCGCCGTCCTCTCCGCCGTCGTCGCAGGGCTGGACGGTTGAACATGTCATCAATGGTTCCAAAGTCGGCGGCTTTGGTCTAGACCTGTCACAAACTCACGATATGTGAAGGACCGACATGACCGCGGAAGACGGAAAGAAGCAGCTTTTGCACCTGGTGTTCGGCGGCGAACTGAAGACGCTTGGCGGGACAGAATTCCGTGATCTCGAGACGCTCGATATCGTCGGCATCTATCCGGATTATCAATCCGCGCAAACGGCGTGGAAAGCCAAGGCCCAAGCCAGCGTGGACAATGCCCATATGCGTTATTTCGTCGTTCACCTGCACCGGTTGCTCGACCCCGAAAACAAGCCTGCCGGTTGACATGGATGGATCATGAAGGCGTGAAAAGGCCGGCCACGAGGTCCGCGGCAAGGCGGCGTCGCGGTGGCACCCCGAAGACATTCTGGCGCAAGATACGCGAACCGCTGGCGCAATCGCGATTCGTCAAGAACGCCATCGCCAGCCTGTTTGCGCAGTTCGTTCGCCTCGTCCGCCTGACCAATCGTGCTGTCGACGGATCGGCGCAGATGTCGGGCGGCGCCTACTCGCAGTTCGAACCCGCCATCATCGCGCTGTGGCACGGCCAGCATCTTCTGACTCCGGCCTACTATCCAGGGGGACGGCCAGTGGTCGCCATGGTGTCGCGTAGTGCCGACGCCGAGCTCAACGCACTGATGATCGAGAAATTCGGGATCGAGGCGGTGCGCGGCTCGGGTGGACGCGAAGGCTCGAAGCGTCGCGACAAGGGCGGCGCCAAAGCGCTGATCGCCCTGAAAAAGTCACTCGCCGCCGGCAAGAACGTCGCCATGATCGCTGACATTCCGCATGGCACGCCGCGCGACGCCGGGCTTGGCATCGTTCTCCTGGCGCGGCTTTCGGGCCGGCCGATCCTGCCCGCCGCCATCGCCACCAGCCGCCGCAAGGTGCTGGAGCGCAGCTGGGACAAGACCACGATCAATCTGCCGTTCGGCCGCTCCTCGATCGTGCTTGGAGCGCCGGTGTTCGTTCCGGCCAATGCCGACGAGGCTGAAATGGAACGCAAGCGCCAGGAGGTCACGGCCGCGCTCAACGCCGCGACCGCCGAGGCCTACCGCCTCGTGGATGGCCCAAAATGAGCGAGCGCTGGGCGCGCACTTTCCTGACGGCGTATCGTTTCGCAGGCGCAGCCGCCTATCCCCTGGTCGGGCCCTATGTCGCCTGGCGCACCTCCAGAGGCAAGGAGGACCGAATTCGCCGGCGCGAGCGCTATGGCATCGCCGGGCGCGAGCGCCCCGAAGGGCCGCTGATCTGGATCCATGCGGCGAGCGTCGGCGAGACGATCGCCGTCGTGCCGCTGGTCGAGAGCATCCTTGACTACGGCGTCAATATCGTGCTGACGACGGGGACCGTCACCTCCGCTCAGGTTGCCGAGGAACGGCTCGGCGACCGCATCATCCACCAATACGTGCCGCTCGACCTCAAGCCGGCGGTCAGCCGCTTCCTCGACCATTGGCGGCCGGATCTGGCGATCATCGCCGAATCGGAGATCTGGCCGATGACCATCCTCGAGCTCGGCGCACGGCGTGTGCCGCAGGTGCTGGTCAATGGCAGGCTGTCCGACCGTTCGTACAAATCCTGGAAGAAGCGCGCCAACATCGCCGAGGCGCTGTTCGAGAATCTCGCCCATGTTGTCGCCCAGTCGGATGTCGACGGCGAGCGCTTCCTCTCGCTCGGCGCCCGGCCGGTCACCGTATCCGGCAATCTCAAGGTCGACACCACGCCGCCGCCGGCCGATGAAAGGGCGCTGTACACGTTGAAGCGCCAGGTCGGCGCCCGCCCGACCTGGGCGGCGATCTCGACCCATGACGGCGAGGAGGTGGTCGCCGCCGAGGTTCACGCGATGCTGCACAAGCGTCACCACGGTCTTTTGACGATCGTCGTGCCGCGCCATCCTGATCGCGCCGAAGCGCTTGCCGCGCAGATTTCCGGCATGGGCCTGAAACTCGCTCGGCGCAGCAAGGGCGACCGGATCATCGCCGATACGGACATTCTGCTCGGCGACACGATGGGCGAGATGGGGCTTTATCTCAGGCTGACGGAGATCGCCTTCGTTGGCCGTTCGCTCACCTCGGAGGGCGGCCAGAACCCCCTGGAGCCGGCCATGCTCGACACGGCGGTGCTGGCCGGCCGCAACGTCCAGAATTTTCGCGAGACCTATCAGCGCCTGCTCGACAGCGGCGGCGCCAAGCTGGTGCGCGACCGCGACATGCTGGCCGGCGCCGTCAATTTCCTTTTGACCAACGAGGTGGCTCGCCACGAGATGATGGCGGCGGGTGCGGCGACTGTCGAAGAGATGCGCGGCGCGCTGGCGCTCACCTTGAAGTCGCTCGAACCCTACATTCAGCCTTTGGTCGTCAAATCGCGCCTCAAGGGCGCCAACGGCCGTTAAGATGGCCAGCGAAGCGCCCCCCTTCTGGTGGGAAGAACCGGACTGGCGGGCGCTGGCGCTGGCGCCGCTGTCGGCGGTCTATGCGCTGGTTGCCGGCCGCCGCATGCGCTCAGCGGCGCGCGAGAAGATCGAGGCGCCGGTGCTTTGCGTCGGCAACTTCACCGTCGGCGGCACCGGCAAGACGCCGGTGGCGATCGCACTGGCCCGGCAAGCCAGGCGCATGCAGCTCAATCCAGGTTTCCTGTCGCGCGGCCATGGCGGCTCCTTCGCGCGGCCGCATGTCGTCGATCCGCATCATGACGCCGCCAAGCATGTCGGCGATGAGCCGCTGCTTTTGGCTGCGCACGCGCCGGTCGCAGTGACGCCGAACCGTGCCGCCGGCGCACGCCTCCTGCTGGAAAAGCATGGCTGTGATTTCCTGATCATGGATGACGGTTTCCAGAGCGCGCGCATCCACATCGACTACGCGCTGGTCGTCGTCGACGCACGCTACGGCGTCGGCAACGGCCGCGTCATTCCCGGCGGTCCGCTCAGGGCTGGTATCGTCGACCAACTGGTTTTCACCAGCGCGCTGCTGAAGATGGGCGAGGGCCTTGCTGCCGATGCCGTCGTTCGCCAGGCGGCGCGCGCCGGCCGGCCGATCTTCGAGGCGCATACGCGGCCAACCAGCAAGGCGGGGCTGGCCGGCAAGCGATATCTGGCCTTTGCCGGCATCGGCCATCCCGACAAATTCTTCGACACGGTCCGTCAGGCCGGCGGCGAGGTTGCGCTGGCCCGGTCGTTTCCTGACCATCATTTCTATGGCAAGGACGAACTGGCCGAACTGGCAACGACAGCGCGAGGTGCCGGACTTGGCCTCATCACCACCGCCAAGGACGCCGCCCGGCTGCGCCACGATGCCGCGTCGGCCGATTTCCTCGGACAGCTTGATGTGCTGGAGATCGACACCGTGTTCGATCCCGACCACGTGCCCGAACGTATCATCGTCGAGACGCTGGATGCCTGGCGGCAGCGCAAGCTGCAGGGCTGATCTTGGAGCATTGCGTCGTTGGTAGAGCTGTTTGACGCTGGCGGGACAGCGCCCCCCTCTGTCCTGCCGGACATCTCCCCCACAAGGAGGGAGATCGGCCGTCACCCCGGCTTTCGCCAATCACCAACGTCGCAGGATGAGCAGGGCGCTTAAGCTGCCGATCTCCCCCCAAGTGGGGGAGATGCCCGGCAGGGCAGAGGGGGGCGCGAAGGATCGCTACTGAACGGCTTTGATGGCGCCGCCCTAGCGCCGGCTGCGCAGTTCGGGATGTGCCTCGATCTCGCGGCGCAGCGAGGCCGCGGCACTCACATAGGGCTCCTGCCTGGCGACGCTCCAGTATTTGAGCTCATCGAGCGGGATGCTTTCGCCGGTGACCGCACAGCGCACGAAGGCGCCGGGGCTGGTCACCTGGAAGTCGCCGTCCAGGTAGCGGATACGGGCTTCCTTGCCGCCGGGGCCTTCAAAGCGATTCATCATGACATGGAGCCAAGGTTCATGACGATGTCATCGCCACAAAATGCCGGCAAGGTCAAGCTCCGAGCGAGGCAAGATTGGCTTCTGTCGGCTTCGTTTCGGACGGCAACCAGCCGAGCAGGCCGGCAAAGTGGATGCCCCGCATCCTACTGCTCGGCTGCGATGAAATCCTCGATCTTTTCCGCCGCCAGTCCAGCCTGGGCCGCGATGCGCCGGGCAAGCTCGGCTGCGGCGGCGCGCGGACGCCCGATTGGCCGGTCGAGCCAGTAGGATATCGGGCTGAGGACGACGCGCTCGTCGGCGGCGATGATACGGCCAGACTTCAGTTGATCCTCGGTCATCGGCGGCCGCGCCAGCGCGATGCCGAGACCATGGGCTGCGGCGCCGAGCACCAGATTGTAGTCCTCGAAACGGCGGTCCTGCGGACGCGGGCGGTAATCGATGTCCTGTGCGGCAAACCAGGCACGCCAGGCCGAGGCGTCGGAATCGTTGATCAGCGGGAATTTGAGCAGCCGGGCAGGGTCGCCTCGGCCGATCTCGCGGGCGAGGTCCGGCGAGGCGACTGGAAACACATGTTCCTCGAACAGCTCCACCGAGACGCGGCCGGGGATGCGGCCGCGTCCGCAGCGGATCGACAGATCGATGCCCTCGTCGGCAAGGTCCGCCTGGCGGATATCGACGTCGAGCACGATGCGCAGCCTGGACGGATTGTTTTCCAGCGCCGCCATGCGCGGCATCAGCCACAGCCCGCTGACCGAGGGAATCGAGGTCAGCCGCACCACGGCGGTGCCGCGCGGCTCGATCCAGCGGTCTGAATTGCTCGATATCAGCGCGAAGGCCTCAGTGGTGCGCAGATGCAGGCGGTTGCCTTCGATCGTCAGCGAGACACCTCGCGCGCCGCGATCGAACACTTTCAGCCCGAGCCAGTCCTCAAGCTTGGCGATCTGCCGGCTGACGGCGCCATGGGTGAGATTGAGCTTTTCGGCAGCGGCCGAAAAGCTGCCCGTCCGTGCCGCGGCGTCGAAGGCGCGCAGGGTTTCGAGCGGCAGCATCGCGTCTGAGCTGTGATCCATAATCACAGCTGACCCTCGATTTGGTCGTTTGTCAACCGATCGGGAAAGGCGCTTTGTATGTTGAGAGCATGAAACGCGGGATTAATGAAATGAACGCTTGTACCGGCACGTTGAATACGACACAGCGGATCGACACCACGGCGGCCATTGCGGTGGCGTTGACGGTGGTCGGCTGGGCCTCCGCCTTTCCGGCGATCCGTGCCGGCCTCGTCGCTTTCGGGCCGCTGGAACTTGGCGCGCTGCGCTTCGCCATCGCGGCGGTGCCGGCGGCAATCTTCCTCGCCGTCAAGCGGCCGGCGCTGCCCCGGCTCGATGAATTATGGCGCTTTGCCTTCGGCGGCGCCGTCTTCGTTGCGCTGTATACGGTAATGCTCAATTTCGGCGAGCTGACCGTCTCGGCGGGTGCTGCCGGCTTCATCATCAATGTCAGCCCGATCTTCACCGCGATCATGGCGATGGCGCTGCTTGGCGAACGCTTCTCGGGCCTGGCCTGGGCCGGCACATTGCTGTCCTTCGCCGGCATCGGCATCATCGCCATGGGCGAGGGGCAAGGGTTGCATTTCAACAATGGCGCGCTGCTGGTCCTCGGCTCGGCGCTGTGCTCGGCGGTCAACACCATCGTGCAAAAGCCGCTGTTTGCCCGCCATCATCCGCTGACCATTTCGGCCTCGAACATGCTGCTCGGCGCGCTCTGCCTGCTGCCCTTCCTGCCGAACGGCCTGGCGCAGGCGGCAGTTGCCGATACCGCCGGTCTCGGCGCCGTCGTCTTTCTCGGCATCGTGCCAAGCCTCATCGCCTACGCCGCCTGGGCGACAGCACTTTCCCGGCTGCCGGCGGCGCGCGCCTCGAATTTCCTTTATCTGGTTTCGCCGGTGGCGACGCTGATCGGCTTCTTCTGGCTGGGCGAGGTGCCGACGCTGCTCGGCATCATCGGTGGCGCGCTGGCGCTCGGCGGCGTCATCGTGGTCAATTTGAAGAGGTGAATCAAATAGTTGTAAGATTTTCCTGAATCGAAATGACCGTTTGGTCAGCGCCTGGGCGTTGGTTCGCGAGCAAGCGAGCTTACGAAGCCTGATATCTGACGGCTGCCACGCAGTCTCATCATCGGCACGAGCGGTCCCCTGGCCAACCGCTCCGCCTCGATGTGCGGTCGACTGTTGCGATCGAAATTCCAGACGTAGCGCAGAAACGACAAAAATTCTTTGTCCAGCCTCTCGCTGCATCCTACCGGGAGATCAGGCCGAGGCCGGTTCAATGCGCTACGCAATACGATCCGGCTCAAACAGGTTGTGCGAGGGGTGTCCAGCCAGACAATGAGGTCAGCTCGGGGAAGCCTTAAATCGAAAGTCTGCCGATAATAGTTTCCCTCGCACACCCAGTCGTCACCAGAGATGGCCTCGTTGACGCGTGCGCGGAAAACCTCGTTTTGCGGTTTGCTCCAGCCTGGCCCCCAGAACAGCTTGTCCAAATGCACGACCGGCAATTTCAGCCTTTCGCCCATTTCCCGTGCAAGAGTTGATTTGCCGCTTCCGGCATTTCCGAGAATTACGATCCGTTGCACAGCGCGACCTCAGACAGCTTTGGTTCCTCGCCCGGTGAAACGGGGGAGAGGTTGCCACGAAGCGGCCGGTGAGGGGCATAGATCCCGCCAAACCAGTAGCTCTTCACCGCCGCCCAAACAATCTCTCAATGTCGGCGAGCCTGAGCTCGATATAGGTCGGGCGGCCGTGGTTGCAGGTGCCGGACCCGGGCGTCGCCTCCATCTGGCGCAGCAGTGCGTTCATCTCTTCCGGCTTGAGCAGGCGGCCGGAACGCACCGAGCCGTGGCAGGCCATGGTCGCGGCTATCCTGTCCAGCCGCTCTTTCAGCGTGTCGACGGTGTCGTTGTCGGCGATCTCGTCGGCAAGGTCGCGCACCAGCTGCTGGACATTGGTTTCGCCGAGCATCGACGGCGTCTCGCGCACCGCGACCGCACCCGGGCCGAAGCGTTCGACGGCGAGGCCGAAGCGGGCCAGTGTTTCGGAATGCAAGGCGAGCCGCTCTGCATCCTCTTCCGGCAGATCGACGATCTCGGGCAAAAGCAGCATCTGCGACGGCACGGCGCGCGCATGCAATGCGTTCTTCAGTGCCTCGTAGACCAGCCGCTCATGCGCCGCATGCTGGTCGACAATAACAAGCGAATCCCTGGTCTGCGCGACGATATAGTTCTCGTGCACCTGCGCGCGTGCGGCACCCAGCGCCATGCCGAGTCGCGTCTCCGCCGCTTCGTCTTGTCCGGCGCGCGCGTCGGCGCTGTGAAGCGAACCGGCATCGAACGCCGCCTGATCGTTTTCGCCGAAGCCGCCATTTGCAGATCCTGCATCCAGCGGCCGTTGCGGCGAGCGGGCCGGATTGAAACCGGCGAAGCCGGAGGCCCGGTAGGCCGCTTCGTAGCTGCGATGGCCGTTGTCCGGTCCTGGATGCGCATAGGATGCTGCGCCTGGCCGGAATGCCGCCATCATGCCGGCCGCCCCTGATGTAGCGGCACGGATGCCGGCATTGGCCAGCGCCTCGCGAATGGCGCCGACGATCAGCCCGCGCACCAGCCCCGGATCGCGGAAGCGGACGTCGGCCTTGGCCGGGTGGACATTAACGTCGACGATGGCCGGATCGAGCGTCAGGAACAGCACCGTCACCGCATGGCGGTCGCGCGGCAGCACGTCGGCGAAGGCGCCGCGGATGGCGCCGGCAATCAGCTTGTCGCGCACCGGCCGGCCGTTGACATAGGCATATTGCTGCAGCGCGTTGGCGCGGCTGAACGACGGGATCGACACGTGGCCGGCAAGATGCACACCGTCGCGCATGGCGTCGATGGCGATCGCGTTGGCCGGAAAGTCGGCGCCCATCACTTGCGCGACGCGGCGCAGCCGGCCTTCCGGGCTGTCGTCGGTCGCCGGCAGTTCCAGCGTCGTGCGGTCGGAACCGGCCAGCGTGAAGCGCACGGCCGGGAAAGCGATCGCGATACGCTTGATCACGTCGCTGGTCGCCGAGCTTTCGGCGCGCTCGCCCTTCATGAATTTGAGCCGCGCCGGCGTGGCGAAGAACAGGTCGCGCACCTCGACCGTGGTGCCGCGATTGGCGGCCGCCGGCTTGACGGCGGACACGCGCCCGCCCTCGATGCCGATCTCGGCGGCGCTGTCGCCGTTGGCGGTGCGCGAGCGGATCGACAGCCGCGCCACCGAGCCGATCGACGGCAGCGCTTCGCCGCGAAAGCCGAGCGAGCGGATGTCGTGAATGTCCTCAGTGAGCTTCGAGGTGCAATGGCGTGCGATCGCCAGCGGCAGTTCCTTTTCCGGGATACCCGAGCCGTCGTCGGTGACGCGGATCAGGTTCAGCCCACCGCCGGCGGTGACGATCTCTATTCTGGCAGCGCCGGCATCGAGTGCGTTCTCGACCAGTTCCTTGACCACGCTTGCCGGACGCTCGATGACTTCGCCGGCGGCGATCTGGTTGATCATCGTTTCGGAAAGCTGGCGAATGGGCATGGGGGCACTATAGGCGGATTCGTGGGCGGTGGGAGGCTGAAATGCATTGACCTCTAGCAAGGGCAGCCAAACTATAACCGCTGCGCTCCGTCCCACCCCCCTCTGGCCTGCCGGCCATCTCCCCCGCAAGGGGGGAGATTGGCAGTTCACGCGTTCCGCCAGCCTTCAACCGTTGGAGATTGGCGAAGGCCGAGGCGACATCCGATCTCCCCCCTTGCGGGGGAGATGGCCGGCAGGCCAGAGGGGGGTGCTGTCCCGCCACGATGTAGAGATAGGAGTATTGTTGAAGTGAATGGGCTTGCTCCCCAATTGACTTAGTGGAAATGGTCGGGTGAAGGCCAAAATCAAATTGCCGTTGGAGGCGACATTTGGACGAAATCCTGGATTACTTAATGACAAAATTCGGTCGGTGGATACAGCGTCGAAAGGGTAGAATTGCCAAAATAGCGTGGTTCACAATCTGGACGGTTATTTCGATATCGCTAACGGTTTTTATGATTTATCTCCTGTATATACGAAATCTGACCATATAGATCTTCTATCGTCGGGTTGTTCTCAAGGAAATCCACGCAGCCGACCGCTCGTGCATTTCAAGTCATCAGCCTGGGCAGCGCTGCTGCCAGCGCGTCGACGGCAAGGCGGACCTTCAGCGGCAAGTGAGGCGTCTGCAGCCAGAGCGCATAGGCGTCGTAAAGAAATCCCGGCTGTTCCGGCAACAGCACGACAAGTGCGCCGGCCTGAATGCGCTCACGCACCAGCCAGTATGGCAGCCAGGCGAGCCCCATGCTGGCGGCCGCGGCATCGGCGATCGCAGCGAGGTCGTCGAGCCGCAGCCGGCTGACCGGCATGACCTCCAGCGCACGCTGGCCATCACGCGGAAACAGCCACGGTTGAACGACACGGCCCGAACGGCGGTAGATGATGGTTTGGTGGCTGCCGAGATCCTCTACCCGCCGTGGCTGCCCGTGCATCTCGAGATAGGATGGCGACGCGCAGACGACCATGCGCTGGCGCGCGACGCGACGCGCCATCACGCCGGCCTGGTCCTCCAGATTGCCGGTCCGGATGGCAAGATCGCAGCCATCCTCTGCAAGATCGGCGATGGGATCGCTGAAAGACAGGTCGAGTTCCAGAGCGGGATATCGCTGCGCAAGCTCCAGCAGGATCGGGGCAACGCAGCGCCGGCCGAAGTGTACGGGCATGATGACGCGCAGCTTTCCGCGTGGTTCGGAAAGTTGATCGGCCGCCAGTGCATCCGCAGCTTCGGCTTCAGCGAGCAGCATCCGGCAGCGCTCATAGTAGGCGCGCCCGAAGTCGGTCAGGCTCTGGCGGCGTGTGGTCCGGTTGATGAGGCGCACGCCCAGACGCTCCTCGAGAAACCGGACATGCTTGCCGACCATCGGTCCGGACAGATCGAGAGCGGCAGCAGTCGCCGCGAACGAGCCAAGATCGACGGTTTTGACGAACACGGCCATGCTCGTAAGGCGATCCATATTCGAAACTCCCAGTTTCTACTGTGTTGCCAAAGCAATCATTTATCTGCCGGATGGCCGGTGGCATAGCGTATTCGGTTCAAATATTTTGGAGTTATGGCCGCATGGCACGTGTTGTTCGCTTTCATGAGCATGGTGGTCCCGAGGTTCTGCGCATCGAGGATCTCGATATTCCCGCGCTCGGTCGGGGCGAGATTCAGATCCGGGTCAAGGCATTGGGTCTCAACCGGGCCGAGGCGCTGCTGCGTTCGGGCACTTATATCCAGACGCCGCCGTTGCCGTCCGGTCTTGGCCTTGAGGCAGCGGGTGTCGTCGAAGCGGTCGGCGAAGCCGTGCACGGTTTTGCGCCAGGTGACGCCGTCAGCGTCGTGCCGCCATTATCGATGGCCCGCTGGCCCGCCTATGGTGAGATTGCCACATATCCCGCCCATCTCGTGGCCAAGCACCCGCCATCGCTTACCTGGGAAGAGGCGGCAGCCGTCTGGATGCAATATCTCACCGCCTATGGCGCACTGATCGACATTGCCAAGCTCAGCAGAGACGACTTCGTCGTCATTACCGCGGCATCGAGCAGTGTCGGACTTGCCGCGATCCAGATTGCCAACATCGTTGGTGCGACCGCGATCGCGGTGACGCGGACATCTGCCAAGAGAGAGGCCCTGCTCAAGTTCGGGGCGGCCCATGTCGTCGCTTCAGCGGACGCAGATCTGGAAGCCCGGCTGAAGGAAATCGCCAGTCCGGACAACATCCGAGTGGTTTTCGACGCAGTCGGCGGCCCGATTTTCGAACCTCTGACGGCGGCGATGGCACGGGGTGGCATTCTCATCGAATATGGCGGCTTGAGCCCCGAGCCGACGCCGTTCCCGCTGTTCGATGTGCTGGCCAAGACGCTGACGCTGCGCGGCTATCTCGTCCACGAGATCACTGGCGATCCGGTGAAGTTGGAAGCTGCCAAGGCGTTCATCCTCGACGGATTGATGTCGGGTTCGCTAAAGCCGGTAATCGCCAAAACCTTTTCATTCGAGCAGATCGTCGAAGCGCATCGCTTTCTCGAGTCGAACGAGCAATTCGGCAAGATCGTCGTGACGGTTGATTGAGCATTAATGGGAGCCTCACGCCTGCGCCGCCAGCCAGTCCCGGACCTTGCGGGCATTGTCACTGAGGTCGCGGGTTCTCGACCAGATGACATGAAAGCCCTTGCCGGTCGTCATCGTGTGGCCGGTCGCTCGCACCAGCAGACCCGACGCCAGCAGGCGCTCGGCGAGGTGACCCCAGCCGAGCGCAATGCCTTGCCCTTCCATGACCGCCTGGATCACCAGCGCATAATCGTTGATGCGCAAGCCGCGCCCGGCATCGGTGATGTTGACCCCGGCCGAGGCGAACCACTCGTCCCAGCTCGCGGCTTCGCGAAATGGCTCTTCGAGATGGATGAGCCGGTGCGATGGCAGATCCTCGACGCTCTCCGGCAGTCCGAACCGCGCCACATAGCTTGCGCCGGCAACCGGGAATATTTCCTCATCGGCGAGCGGCAGCGAATGATAGTCCGGCCATCCCTGGGGTTCGCCGCCACGAACGCCGAGGGGAATGTCTTCGGCGATGATGTCGAGATCGCGGTCGGCGGTCTGGATGCGCAGGTCGATGCCCGGCAATTCGTCGCGGAACTGCTGCAGGCGCGGCATCATCCAGAACGAGGCGAAGGCGGTCGAGGCAGCGAGCGTCACATGGCCGCCGGTCGCCTGTAGGCGCAGATCCTCCGCCGACTTGCGGATGTGCGACAGGCCGAGCGAGACGTCGGCGTGGAAACGCTCGCCGGCTTCGGTAAGGCTGACCTGACGATGGCGGCGCTGGAAGAGTTTCGCGCCGAGCTGCTCTTCAAGCCCGCGGATCGCATAGGACACGGCAGCCTGCGTCATGCCGAGCTCCCGCCCGGCGGCGGTAAAGCTCGACAGCCGGCCGGCGGCCTCGAAAACGATCAGGCTGCCGGCCGAGGGCAGCAGATGGCGCAAGCTTCGCATAAGCTGAGCTTATACAAGTGATCAGGATTTTCCAGCGTCACAGCGATATTTCCTCTCGCTAGGCTGGTCGTCATTGGGAGGATAGAGTTGCCATGAACGCACCGGCCGCCGAAGTCACCGAACACGCCAACCGCCGAGGTGGCGGCCGCCTGGGCCGCAAGGCGCTGCGGGGAACTCCGATGGCGTCGTTTCCGACGCTGGTTCGCAACATACCCGCATACCAAATGGTCCCGGACGAGGCTGTCGAGCTGATCCACCAGGAGTCGCTGTCGATCCTCGAAGAGGTTGGCTGCGAGTTCCGCGACGACGAGGCCATAGCCCTGTGGCAGGCCGCCGGAGCCGATGTCTCCGAGACGCGCGTCCGCATTGACCGCGCGCTCTTGATGGAGCTGGTCTCGAAAGTCCCGCCGGAGTTCACGCTCAATGCGCGCAACCCCGAGCGCTCGGTCCGCGTCGGCGGCAAGAATTCCATCTTCGTGCCGATGTATGGCGCGCCTTACGTACGCGACCTCGACAACGTCAGGCGCTATGGCACGCTCGCCGACCTTCAGAATTTTCATAAGCTCGCTTACATGGCGCCGGCGCTGCATTCGTCGAGCTCGATCATCTGCGAGCCGATGGAAATTGCGGTGCCGAAGCGTCACCTCCACATCATCCATTCGGCGCTGAAGCATTCCGACAAGCCGTTCATGGGCATCGTGACATCCAGGGAACGCGCCGAAGACACGATGGCGATGGCGGGCATCGTGTTCGGCGAGGATTTTGTCCGTGACAACCCGGTGTTGGTCGCGATCACCAATTGCAACTCGCCGCTGGTATGGGACGCCACCATGCTGGACGCGATGAAGGTCTATGCGCGTCACAACCAGCCGTTGATCCTGGCGCCGTTCGCGCTGTGCGGCGCCTCGACTTCGGCCTCGGCGGTGGGAGCGGTCGCGCAGGTCAATGCCGAAGCGCTGGCGGGCGTCGCCTTCACGCAGCTGCTGCGTCCCGGTTCGCCGCAGATCTACGGACAGTTCATGGTCACGGTCGACATGAAGACCGGCGCGCCGATGGGTGGCACGCCCGAGGCCGCCCAGATGATGTATCTGATGGGAGCACTGGCGCGGAAATACCGGCTGCCCTGGCGCACGTCGGGCTTCCATGTCGGGTCGAAACTGAACGACGCCCAGGCGGGCTACGAGGCGAACATGCTGATGCATGCCGCTATCCTTGCCGGCGCCAACTACATTTGGCACTCCGCCGGATGGCTCGAGGCCGGCCTGACCTGCGGCTATTCAAAATTCGCGACCGACTGCGAACAGCTTGTCGGCTGGTACAAATATGCCGGCGGCCTGCCGTTCGACGATTTCAAGGAAGCGATGGCGGCGATCCGCGAGGTCGGGCCGCAGGGCCATTTTCTCGGCACCCAGCACACGCTCGAGCATTTCCAGTCCGCCTTCTTCATGCCCAGCATCATGGACTTCAATTCCTACGAACAGTGGAAGGCTGAAGGGGCAAAGGACCACGACACGCGCGGCCGCGAGAAAGCGCGCAACATGCTCGCCGATTATGAGGAGCCGAAGCTCGATGACGGCATCGCCGATGGTCTCAAGGATTTGATCGCGCTGCGCGAGGAGAAGCTGCCGGACAGCGTTAGTTAATCCACGGGCGAAGACCCAAAGGCAACCATAAGGGAGGAAATAATGGCACTCTTCAGAAACAACGGTGATCGTGTCCCCAGCGTTATCGAGGCGATGGCTGAAGAAGCCCGCTCGGGCCGGATGGACCGGCGCGAGTTTCTGGCGCTGGCAAGCGCGTTCGGGGCATCGACTGCCCTTGCCTACGCTATGATCGGTCTTGCGGTGCCGGGACGGGCTTTGGCCGAAGAGCCCAGGAAAGGCGGAACGCTGCGCGTATCTATGTCGGTGAAGGCGCAGAAGGATCCGCGTACTTACGACTGGGTGGAGCTTGCGAACATTTCGCGCTGCTGGCTCGAGCCGCTTGTCCGCTACACCCGCGAATTCACTTTCGAGCCGGTCCTGCTCGAGAGCTGGGACGTCAACGACGACGCCACCGAATACGTGCTGCATCTGCGCAAGGGCGTCACCTGGAACAATGGCGACGCCTTCAACGCCGACGACGTGGTCTACAATCTGACGCGCTGGTGCGAGAAGGATGCCGCCGGCAATTCGATGGCCGCGCGCGTCGGTGCGCTGATCGACGTCAAAACCGGCAAGGCCAGGGACGGGGCGATCACCAAGGTCGACGACAACACGGTCAAGCTGACGCTGAACGAACCTGATATCTCGCTGATCCCGAACTTCACCGACTATCCAGCGCTCGTCGTCCACCGCAAATTCGATGCCGATGGCGCCGATCCGCTCGCCAAGCCGATCGGCACAGGGCCTTTCGAGCTTGTGTCTTATTCGGTCGGCCAGAACGCGGTCGTCAAGCGTCGCGAGAATGGCAAATGGTGGGGCGGTGAAGCGCCGCTCGACAGCGTCGAATTCATCGACTACGGCACCGACTTCAACGCCTCGGTGAATGCATTCGAATCCGAGGAAATCGACGTCAATTTCGAGACGCCCGCCGACTTCATCGACATCCTCGACCAGATGGATCTGGTGAAATCGGAGGTCGCGACAGCAACCACGCTCGTTGCCCGCACCAACATCACGCACAAGCCTTATGATGACCAGCGGGTACGCAACGCCCTGCAAATGGCCGTCGACAACAATGCGGTGCTCGATCTTGGCTACGCCGGGCGCGGCACCCCAGGTGAAAACCACCACGTCAGCCCGATCCATCCGGAATATTTTCCGCTGCCCAAGAAGACACGCGATGCGGCCGGCGCCAAGAAGCTGATGGCCGAGGCCGGACAGGCCGATTTCGAGCATGAACTGATCACCGTCGAGGACGATTGGCAAAAGAACACCGGCGACGCGATTGCCGGCCAGCTGCGCGATGCCGGGATCAAGGTGAAGCGCACGGTGCTGCCGGGGTCGACCTTCTGGAACGACTGGACGAAATACCCCTATTCCATGACCATCTGGTACATGCGCCCACTCGGCGTTCAGGTGTTGGCGCTCGGCTATCGCACCGGCGAGGCCTGGAATGAAACGGCGTATTCGAATCCTGATTTCGACGCCAAGCTCAAGCAGGCCCTCTCACTCATCGACGTGGAGAAGCGCCGCGAGGTCATGAAGGACGTCGAGCAGATCCTGCAGGATTCGGGCGTCATCATTCAGCCGTTCTGGCAGAAGCTGTACAGCCACATGAACAAGAAGGTGAAGAACTACGCGGTCCACCAGACTTTCGAGATGGATCTCCAGAACGTCTGGCTGGACGCCTGAGTTAGCTCCCAAGGCTGGCAATGACCCGCCGGCACCCGTTGCAGAAAACAGGTGCCGGCGGACCGCAAGCCATTGAAATCAGTGAGTGCGTCAAACATGTCCGACGACGAGATCATCCTTTCCGAGCTTTCCGACGACGAACTCGTGCAGCAGATGCACGACGACCTTTATGACGGGCTGAAGGAAGAGATCGAGGAAGGCACCAACATCCTTCTCGAGCGCGGCTGGGCGCCTTACAAGGTGCTGACCGAGGCGCTGGTCGAAGGCATGCGCATCGTCGGCGAGGATTTTCGCGACGGCATCCTGTTCGTGCCGGAAGTGCTGTTGTCGGCCAACGCGATGAAGGCGGGCATGTTCATCCTGCGTCCGCTGCTTGTCGCCACCGGCGCGCCGAAGCAGGGCAAGATGGTGATCGGCACCGTCAAGGGCGACATCCACGACATCGGCAAGAACCTTGTCGGCATGATGATGGAGGGCGCCGGCTTCGACGTCATCGACCTCGGCATCAACAATGCGGTGGAAAAATATCTCGACGCCATCGAACAGCACCAGCCTGACATCATCGGCATGTCGGCGCTGCTGACGACGACCATGCCCTACATGAAGGTCGTCATCGACACGATGAAGGAAAAGGGCATCCGCGACGACTACGTCGTGCTGGT
>NZ_FNEE01000005.1 GCF_900099905.1 Mesorhizobium muleiense
TGCATGTGCTGGTCGCCGGCAACGGCGCCAAGCCGGCAGCGGACGCCGCCGCCAAGCTCAAGGGCGTGAGCAAGGTGCTGCTTGCCGAAGCCGACGAGCTCACCGAGCGTCTCGCCGAACCGCTGGCGGCGCTCGTCATCGGCATGGCCGATACGTATGACACGATCGTCGCGCCGGCGACCTCCTCGGGCAAGAATGTCGCGCCGCGCGTGGCAGCCCTGCTCGATGTCGCGCAGGTGTCGGAGATCATCGAGATTGTCTCGCCCGACACCTTCAAGCGGCCGATCTATGCCGGCAACGCCATCCAGACGGTGCAGTCGAGCGACGCCAAGAAGGTGATCACCGTGCGCACCGCCTCCTTCCAGGCTGCACCCGAGGGCGGTTCAGCCCCGGTCGAGACGGTTCAGGCAGCAGTCAATCCCGGCCTGTCGAGCTTCGTCGAGAACAGGCTTTCCGAGACCGACCGTCCGGAGCTGACTTCGGCCAGGATCATCATCTCGGGCGGCCGCGCGCTGGGCTCCTCGGAGAAGTTCCAGGAAGTCATCCTGCCGATCGCCGACAAGCTCGGCGCCGCCGTCGGCGCCTCTCGTGCCGCAGTCGATGCCGGCTATGCGCCGAACGACTGGCAGGTCGGCCAGACCGGCAAGGTGGTCGCACCCGATCTCTACATCGCCGTCGGCATCTCCGGCGCCATCCAGCATCTTGCCGGCATGAAGGATTCGAAGGTCATCGTCGCCATCAACAAGGACGAGGAGGCGCCGATCTTCCAGGTCGCCGACTACGGCCTCGTCGGCGACCTTTTCGTCATTCTGCCGGAACTGCAAAAGGCGCTTTGACGCCTTCTGCCAAAGCGTATTAAATTGTGAAGGGCGGGGTAGACGAAGTCGCCCCGCCCTTTTAGTTTGCACCGCACAAAAAGCAGGCCGCAAAGGCCATTTGACGGGATCGGTGTAATGAACAAGATCGAGACGATCGGCATCATCGGGGCGGGCCAGATGGGCGGCGGCATCGCCCATGTGTCCGCGCTGGCGGGCTACAAGGTGCTGGTTTACGACATCTCGCCCGAGCGCATCGAAAAGGGCATCGCCACGATCAGCGGCAACATGGCCCGCCAGGTCGGCTCCGGCAAGCTCGAGGAAAAGCTGCGCAACGAGGCGATGGCGCGCATTTCGTCAGCACCGACCATGGCCGACCTTGCCGGTGCCGATCTGGTGATCGAGGCAGCGACCGAGGACGAGACGGTCAAGCGCAAGATCTACGCCCAGCTCTGCCCGCAGCTCAATCCGGAAGCCATCCTGGCGACGAACACCTCGTCGATCTCGATCACGCGTCTCGCCGCGCAGACCGACAGGCCGGAGCGTTTCATCGGCATCCATTTCATGAATCCGGTTCCGGTCATGAAGCTGGTCGAACTGGTGCGCGGCATTGCCACCGAGGACCAGACCTTCGAAGCGGCAAAGGCCTATGTGAACCATCTCGAGAAGACGATCACCGTCTCGGAGGATTTTCCAGCCTTCATCGTCAACCGCATCCTGCTGCCGATGATCAACGAGGCGATCTACACGCTCTATGAAGGCGTCGGCTCGGTCGACGCGATCGACACAGCCATGCGGCTCGGCGCCAACCATCCGATGGGACCGCTGCAGCTTGCCGATTTCATTGGCCTCGACACCTGCCTGTCGATCATGCAGGTGCTGCATGACGGCCTGTCGGATTCGAAATACCGGCCCTGCCCGCTGCTGGTGAAATATGTCGAGGCCGGCTGGCTCGGCCGCAAGACCGGGCGCGGCTTCTACGACTATCGCGGCGAGCATCCCGTTCCAACGCGCTGACCGGCGATACGAGCCAGCGCGCCCGGCCGCGCTAAGTGAGGACCGTGCGGCTGCTCTGTCGGCAGCCTCGTGGCCGCGGATCGAAGACCGTGCCGGTCCGGAAGCAGACGAGCCGCTTTGCGGACATTCGAGAGCAGGACCCTCAGCTTGATGCGGCATCGCTGTGAATGACCCGATATTCGACCTTCTCGCGCCGCGTCTCACCCGCACGACTATGTTGTGGGTATAATCTTGACCGCTTCACTAAGACGAGGGGCGGCAATTCTTAGGGGTCGAGTTTGTCCGTGTGGGTTCTGTTCCCGAAAGGCAAGGCCGAGTAAGGCCGAGGTCACTGCCTTTACAACGAGCCAAACTGGTTGCACTGTATCTGCTTCGCATGAGCACGACCTTCTGAAGGAGGGATCAATGGCAGGCGGCGTGGAATCGATATATTTCACCGTGACGGTTAGTAATAAATTTGTGAGAGTATTTGACAATCTTACAATGCCGAAGTCGATGACGTCTTTTTTTCAGAAAGTCAGAGATGAAAAAAAAGAGGTAGCCGTTACGACCCAAGGCAATAACGTCGGCAGTGTGGATGTCCATGTGAGCAAGGACGAGGAAGATTGGTTTGTACACGAAGAGAATATAGAGGTCGTGGCTGAAATCATATATAATATTAATGACAAAGCTTTCTCGCCACCGCCACCGCCACCGCCACCTTCGAAGTCGAAGCAAGAATCCGCCAAGGAAGATACCAAGAACTAACTTTGGCTCCCCCCTCCGCGGCTTAGCCGGCCGCCGCGATGTGCCAGCATGAAGCTGTTCCCGTAAGTGTTTGGGCTGCGGTTGCCGGGAAGATTTGCATTCAAGACGATTTCTTCGGCGAAGTCAGTACTTGTGGCAAGTTCCATGATCGGGGTTTTCATTGTAACTCCCCACATAACGTATCCTAGGTCATCAAATCCGCATCCTGTCGCGGCGGTTTCTCCTGACGTTGGATGAAAAATGAGCAGTTTTGGTTTGTCATTGCGGTAGCATTGACCTTCAAAGGCATATCCATAGACGACAGCAATCACCTCCTTGGTTGGAATTATAGGCGTGGCATCATCGCGGTTCTTGACAATGGACATGCGAAGTAAGTTTTCATTGAACGGCAAAGTCGCTGTTCTGTGACTAACTTTGCCCACATTATCGAAATTCAACCTGACACCATAGAGCGTAATCTGATCCGGCAAATAGTTTTGCGCGCTGGGTGGCGCAGGAATATCGGACGACATAGTGCTTCTCCCTCCAGTATTGTTTGGCGATCGACCTGGCCCACCAGGAGGGCCAGACGGTTTAAGCGCGTTGCCTGTAGGGGTTGGCGACCTTGCCATCCCATTCTCCTCAAAAAATCTCGCGCCAGACGAAGTTGGCGACAACACTCTCGACGAAGCGACTCGCGCGCCCGCTTTCGGCAGCCACAACCATCGCCTCGGCCGCTTCACGATAGTCCAGCGTATGGGGATCAAGCAGTTCCCACGACCGCACCATAATTTCGCCAACGAGATCGCGGGCCTCTTCCAACGCCGATTTCAGTGCGAAGAGGCGGCCGTCGTTGGCGGCGAGTGAGGCCGAAAGCAGGTCTTCGATCTCTTCTTCGGAAAGCTCACTCCTGAGATCACGAAAGTCACGCGGATCCAGGTCGGACAGCCCGCGTTCGAACAGCAGCACCTGGTAGATCTCGATAAGGATGTCGAAGAGTGCGCCCGCGAAGGGCTTGGAAAGGTCATGCACTTCCGTGCTGACGTCGCTCATCCGCAGCGAGTGGCTGAACCGTCGGACCTGCTTTTCGTCGGAGAGCTCGCCGAAGCGGTCCAGTTCGTTGTTGATCAGGAGGTTGCCGCGCGTGCGCCGCAAAAGCAAATCCAGCGCAGTATCGAAGTGCAGGAGCGAGATCAGCGCGATGAAATCGGCCACTGCTTCGTGGTAGGCGAAGTATTCATGCGGCGGATCGAAACGGGGAACTCCCATGACGCCGAAAATCACCAGATGCCCGATCTCGTGTGCGACAGCATCGAAGTTGAGCGCGAAGGGCTGCGTGGTTCCGCGGGCCTCATCGATCCCCATCTCCAGAAAGCCGTAACCCGACTGGGCGTTGTCCCAGTTCAGCCGCGGCACAATCTCGAGACGCGGATAGGTCGGTTCGAAGAACCAGGGAATCTCGCGCCCCACATAGCTCTCGCAGATGTCGAGCACCCGCCGCACGCAAGCGTAGGCATGCGCCGCCTCGAACTCCGGTGTGCCCAGCGGAATGTTGTCGAAGTGCCCGTCTGGGCCGGCTACCGCAGGCGGCCTGAGGGCACCGGCGTAAGGAGGCAGGTAAGGAAACTGGTATGGCTGCTTTTCAAGCAACGGGTCGATCACATACATCCGTCGGTCGGCTGGCCCGGGGCCGATCGCGTCAGGCGGCGTGGAGACCCAAATCATCTCGGGCCGTTCGTAACCCTGAATGAAAGGAGGTTGGGGAAAAACAAGGAAGCGTGTTCCAAGGCGCGAAGCCGCGGATCCAACCCCCGACTGCCATCTTGCGCTGGCGTCCATGCAGGCAGTCCCACCCCTCTCCTGAAAGGACAGTGTGAAGTATTCCTGTTAGATCAAAATCCATCCCGTTCCGCAAGAACAGACCCAATGTCGTCGTCCCACAGCCCGGCCGCGCCGAGATCATAGGCCCAAGCTTCGGTCAGGGTGAAAGGCGGGGTCATCGGCGCATGCGCCAGAAGTTCAGGGCAGCATGCAAGTTTCGCCAGCAAGCCGGTTGCGTCTTCGCGTTTGCGGTCGATCGCCGATCGGGGAAGCCAGTCAGCAAGCCGATCCAGGGCCGTTGCGGATTTGCTGGGCAGAGAAGATCGCGCCTCCGCGAGCAGCCTAGGATAGCTGCGATCGACGAAGTGCGTGTCGCGCGCCAGCACTTCCAGAGATCGCCTTTCCACGGCGTTGATGATGCCTGCTCGCAATGCCCGCTTTAGCGTAAGGCGTATATTGATAAGCGCTTCGCTCAGCGCCGCCGCGCCGAGTTCAGAAGGACACATCGCTACCGCGACTTCATCGTCGTCAGCGAGCGGCGTCAACGCGTACCATCGGTAGATGAACCCATGGCCCTGCATACCGAACGCCGCCAGTTCAGCGGCGCGGAGCGCGCCCATGCTTGCCGCCCCGAACACCGGAACGCCGTTTCCCAACGCCCACAGGATTTCCTTGTGACGAACTGCCGGTACCTTGCCGAACGAACCGTCGATGAGGATTATCGCTTTCGGTTGATAGGCTCTCATTGCGCGGACGATCGAACCCTGTTCGGCGGGCGGTAGATAAACGGCGTCGAGGATGGCTGCCGCTTGGGCACGCGGCAGCGTCGGTCCGAGGAAAATGACCGGCTTGTCCGCCATCCTTATCCTCTGATGAGGTCTTTGAGCGGAGGGGCGACGAGACGGACAATCTCGATATCGGGATCCGTGCTGCTATGGAGCGGCACGACAAGGGCCGCCTGCGCTCCGGCGCGCCTTAGCGATTGGAGAACGGCGTCGAGCTTGCTGGCGCCCGAGGTCGGTCCGACGCTATCGGCGGGAAGCGTGGTGGCGTTCCCTGGCACCCGGAACGAGCGTCGACACGTGTCAAGGTCCACTCGGTCGTACCACTCGGGATAGGCGGCACGTGTAATGTCTTCGCGGGCACCGGCGAGCGCGGTTACCCGGGCCTGTGCCGCCTCCATCAGTGCCTTGGCCATGGCGCCATCATGGGTAAAGTCGCACGCAAACCCCTCGCCCGGCAGCGGCGCAATCTCCTGATGGGCTTCCGATTCCATGACGGCGCAGCGAAAGACCGGCAAATCATGATCGCCTGGGACGAGCCATATTCCGGCAACGAGATCCGCGGCTGCGAGGCTTGTCAGAATTCGCGACGAATGCGGACCGCCAACACGGGCGGGGTCGATACGAATTTCCGGAAAGGAACGTGGATACCGCTTGGCGCCTGCGATGCTCGAGCGCTCGATGATTTCTAGCGCTGCATGGGTGATCGCGGAAACTAGCGTTTGCCCGGCGGCGAGTCCACGCGTGGAACGGGGAAACGCCACGGGATGCGGGGACGGAAGCGTGTAGATGGTATCGACCAGGGGGAGAGGAACTGGCAACACCCGGCCGGTGAAAATATCATAACCGTCGGTCCACTGGAGTTGCAGTTGATCCCAGCCGGCGTCGAAGTCATGGACTCGGCAGCCGGCATAGAGGGCCCGAATCTCTTCCCCCAGATCGCGCGCGCTTGCGATCCTGATGCGCTCATGCGAGACCTGCTCCGCCGCCCATCCTTCGAGCGCTTCCATCAGCGCCCCGGCCGCTGCCTCTATGAGGGTCTCACCCTTGCCCTGGGAGACAGCGTTGGAGAGCGACAATGGCCGCACGGCTTGAGCAACCGCCACGCCGGCGCGATCAAGGCGGGTCAACGATCCGATCCGCGTTATGCCAAAACGTCTCCGGACGGAGAAAAGCCCGCGGACGAGCTTCTCGGTGGCTGCGGAGTCTGTGCACTGGACACCGCTAAGGGCGGAGAGTTCGCGGTCGAGCCTAACACCGATCTCATTCGCAGGAATGGCAAGCGCCTGCGCAAAGCCGGTGTCGGACTTCACAGCCGGAGCCGATCGAGGTCCAGCCGCACGCGTGACGCCAGGGGTGCGGCCCGCTGTTCGGTGCTGATTTCGAGCGCTCGACGAAGGTCGGCCACCACCGCCTCCTGCGATTCGCCGAGGGCATGACGGAGCACAGCGCGCTGCCGTAGCAACTCAGCAAGCCAGAACACTTGCCCACTGCTGGTCGAAGCCGCGATGATGCTATCCAGTATCGACAAAGCCTCGTCGTTGCGTCCGGCGCGTTCGAACAACTCCGAACGCATGCCCTCAAAAACGGGGGCACCCTCGTAGGTCGCGATCTCGCGCCAGCGCGTCAGCCCGGTTTCGAATGCCATTACGCCAGCTGCCGCGTCCCCGCTCATACCCTGCGCCCAGGCACGGAACAGCGCCGCCTTGGCGAGTACACCCGGCGTCGCCCGTCCGAGGTCTCCGATCCTTTCGGAGACCGCAATCACACCGGGATGGTCGTTTCGATATCGTTTCAGCTCGATCTCGAACTCCAGTGCATGCAACATGCTGTTCGGATGATTGATGTGCTCGGCCCATCGTTTGGCAGCGATTATACTTTCGGAAGCCCCGTTGTCGTCGCCTACGAACCACAGGGAGAACGCACGTTCGCCCAGGCCGCAGACCTTGGCGTCATGACCTCCGTAACGGCCGCGGTTGAAACGTGCGCGATCCTCGTCGTAAAGAACGAGACCCTGCTCGACGCATTTTAGGCAGCGCGAATGCAGCCCGGCATCAATGTTAGTCGCCCATGCGCAATGCAGCGACTGGAGCCGGACCTCAGGATCTGCAGAGCCTTCAAGGTCCTGCACGAGGATGTCCGATCTTGCGCGCTGCGTCTCGTAGTCGGGAGCGGTGAACCACCAACCCCAGTAAAGCGGGAACCATTCTGCACGATCCCGATCCTTAATCGCGGCGCACAGTGATACGCCGCGCTCATAGATCGCACGCGCTTGCTGGCTGCCTCTACCGAAAAGAGCCGCAACGACCGGCCCGCGAACTGTGAGGAGGCGAAGCAGTTGCTCATTCGACTCGGCATTCCTGCCGGCCTGAGCGAGTTGTTTCTCAGCGAAATCCAGCAGGTTTTCTGCCTCCTGCATTGCTGACCGAACATCGCAAGCCTCTGCCGCCTGGATAGCGTGGCGCGCCGCCTGCAAAGGCTGTCCGGCCTGCCCGAAATGCCACGCCATCGTCTCGTCGGAGAGCGGCGGAGCAACGCCAGATTGAATGAGATTTACAACGCTTGTGTGGATTTCCTGCCGCTCGGATTTCAGGAGGCTCTCGTAGGCCGCTTCCTGGATCAGCACGTGGCGGAAGCGAATTTCCATACCGCCAGACTTCCGACGGACAATCCCGGCTTGGACAAGTCCTTCGATTGCTTCGTCCAGGGGTGTGGCAAGATGCCCAAGTTCAAGCACACAAGCCAGCAGTTTCCGTCGGAACTGTCGCCCCAGGACGCTTGCGATTTGTGCGACACGTCTCAATGGCCCCAGGCTGGCGAGGCGGGCTGCGATAAGATCCCGGAGATCCAGAATGCTATCCGCACGAAGCAACGCCTCCAATCCGGCCCGATCGGGCAAGCCAGCCTTCGCTCGTTCGCGGATCCAAAGCGCCAGCTGTTCGGCAAACAGGGGCACGCCATCGCTCTTCTCGTAGATAAAGGCGACCAGTCCATCTGGTGGCGAATCCTCCCAGATCGTGCTGATCAGCCCCGCGGTAGCTTGAGCAGTTAGGCCAGACAAGGCGACGGCAAGCACGTTTGGATCGCCGAAACCATCCAGCTCGATAGCCTCGCGCGACGTTACTGCGGCAAGGATCGGGCGTGTTTCGATCCACCCACTCAGCTTGGCGACGAGTGCTTTGGTGAGCGTGTCTGCCCAGTGAACGTCCTCGATTATCAACAGGAGCGGTCCAAGAGCGGACGGCGACGTCAGAAGTGACAGCATGGCCTCGACAACACGCGCCCTGATCTCCTCGTCCGAGAGATCGACCTGCCAGGCTTCGCCAGCGCCCCCCTCCGTCTCGCCCGCGACAAGAAATGTGATTATCTCGGCATTCAACGGGCTAAATTCCGAGCCATGTGACCGCAGGTAGCGCGTGACTGCATCACGATCCGGGTCGGCGTTGCCGGTCGTGTCTGCGATTGCCTTTCTGAGAGGCTCCAGAAACGGGTGCAGCGGTTCCGAATTACCGCGCGGCTGACATTGAAACACCAGGGTGCGCACACCCTTAGCGGCAAGATCACGGCGAAACTCGGCGATCAGCCGGGATTTTCCGATCCCGGGGTCGCCATGGAGAAGAATGAACTGGCCATTGCCGCTTGCAGCTCTAACCCAACGCCGGCCAAACAATTCAAGCTCGTCTTCGCGACCGATTAACGGCGCAGAAACGCGCCGATACGCTGTGAAGCGGTCGAACTGCTGCCGGCGAGTTATTGGCCGCCACAAAAGCACCGGTTCGCCAAATCCTTTCAGGTGCCTTGGACCGATCTCCTCGAATTCGAACGCGCCCATGGTAAGCCGATAGGTGGCTTCTGCGACAGCAACACTGTTCGGCGCTGCTTCGGACTGGATGCGAGCAGCCAGTGCCGGCGCGACGCCAATAATCTCGGTGGCGCCCGGAAGGTTCGTTTTCGAAGCGTCAGCGACGACGACCACACCTGTGGTGATGCCGACCCTTACCTTGAGGCTGGATTCGGATTGTCTCGCCAATTTCTCGCACCACTCGACAATCTCGATTGCCGCCGCGACCGCACATTCGGCGGCATCTTCCCTGGACTCGGGAAAGCCGAAATAGGCGCAGCCGCCGTCGCCTTGAACCCGCTCGAGGTAGCCATTGTAGTCGCTGATCAATGCAGCCGCTCCATTGTGGAGCGAACGTTGCATAGTGCCGAATTCTTCGGGGTCCAGCTGATTTAACAAAGTGGTCGAACCAACAATGTCATAGTACAGCGCGGTCACATGCCTGCGCTCCCCTGCAAGCGACCCGGTCTGAACTCGTTCCCTGGTGGTCATCGGACGTCCTGCAACACGCCTGAGATCGCGACGCGGCTTTCTCGGATGTTATCGAAGCTCCATCGCGAGCACTAAGGCTTAGAATAGTCCCATTGGCAACGGCATAATATGTTCCTAGCCCACCCGTCTGCTATCCGTTCGCAACCCAGCCATGATCATCAACGCGGGCTTTTAGTTGCAACGACAGGGATGGGGTGCCTTTAGCCTAACAGGAGCGTCGGCAGGAGGAGCGCGCGTGCGATCCACGTTTGGCGCAATCACGTTTCTAGCGCGCTCACTGGCAAGGTCCGCTTCCGGGATAGGGCCGCGGGTCTCGGGAATGAGATCAAGCGCAGAGCTGCCATTCAGAATCTGACATGTGGATGTGTCGCCTTCGAATCCGGCACGGGCGATCGAACTTCCGCAACCGGCCGAACCAGGTCGTTCAGAAATGCCAGATCGTTCATGAGTTTTGACGAGTTAGAGCATCACGGTCTCCGATCGCAGGCTGTCGCTACCAGCGCACGAAAAGCCGCCCGCCGAGCGCGCCGAGAGCGGCGAGGATGGCAATCGCGATCGTGTACCAGGTGGCGACGAAAAGCGGCGAGTCGTCGAAGCAGTGTGCGGCATAGAAGGTTGCCGCCAGCCCGCCGGCGAGCAGGCCCGCAACGGCTCCGGCAAGCACCGGCCGCGTCGGCGCGCCATAGCGCAGCACCGCCAGGAAGACGGCAAGCGGACCGATGCCGATCAGCGGAATGAAGGTCAGGCAGATAAGCATGTTGCTGCCGACCAGCCGCCTGCCCCAGTCGGCCGCAGGCACCGAAAGGAGTTCCAGACCCACGGCTACGGCCACCAGCAGCGGTGCGGCAATCATCCAGGTCGCCGCCCTGCTCGTTGCTGCACCGGGTGTCGACAGGGCGCGGATCAAGGCGAAGGCGCTGACCGCCAGAGCCGTCGTGAACACAAACTTGGCAACGAAACGCGTCGTATACATGGCGGTGGCGATGTCGGTGCGTGGGCCGATCGCCAGCCAGAAAACCACCGCCGCGATCAGCGTAGCCGCACCTGCGCCTATCCACCAGGCCGAGCCAAGCGGCATCGCCGTGCTGCGGACATCGGCGTCGAGCGCCTTGATGAGATCGTCGGTCCTCATGTTATTCCCGCTTGAATTGTTTGGCCCCGAACCGTTTGGCAATGGCGGCGAGACCGCGATGCAGCGACACGCGCACCGCCGTCTCGCTGATACCGAATTTCGCTGCCGTTTCACCAATGGAACGGCCTTCGACCGACACCGACGAAACCACCGAACGCTGCGCCGGCGGCAGGCCGTCCAGGGCCCGGTTGATGTCGCGCCCGCTGACCGTCTCGGCCTCCGGTTCGGCGAAGGTCTCGGCGATCTCGTCGATCTCGATCTCGATGCGCCGGCCGCGCCGTCGAAAGGCGTCGATCAGCTTGAAACGCGCTATGGCGTAGACCCAGGGCAGCACAGGTAAATCCTGGCGCCAGGTATGCCGCTTCACATGAATGGCCAGCAAGGTTTCCTGCACGACATCCTCGGGATCGACCCCGCCCTGAACGATCTTGCGCCTGATGAAGCCGCGAACGAGGGCAGCCGTCCGGCGCAGAAAGTCGGCGTAGGCCCTTTCATCTCCCGCGATCGCGGCCCGCATCAGCCGGGAAAGCTCGGCCTCGTCCTTGCCGGTCACAAGAGTTCACTCCCCGATAATTCGCGCCTCGGCGCTGATTTGTTACGTGGCCGGCGAAATAATGTCCAAGCCAAAGTAAGGACTATCACGAAGGTTTCACCTCCGGCGCCCGATTACGCAGCTCACCAATCTTGACTGCACCGATCAGGAATTGATAGTGCAGCCATGCCAAATCAAAGACCATCGAAATCGAGCGGGATGACGTCCATGAAACATGCTCTTTCCGTCCTTGCCGGAGCCACAGCACTTGCAATCAGCCTGGTCGCCAGCCCGGTTATGGCCCAGGACAGCGGCATCGTCGTCTACAATGCCCAGCATGAGAGCCTGACCAATGCCTGGGTGGAAGGTTTCACCAAGGAAACCGGCATCAAGGTTACCGTCCGCCACGGCGGCGACAGCGATTTTTCCAACCAGATCGTCGCCGAAGGCGCCGCCTCGCCGGCCGACGTGTTCCTGACGGAAAACTCGCCCGCGATGGTGCTGGTAGAATCAGCCGGCCTGTTCGCGCCAGTCGACGCCGACACGCTGGCGCAGATTCCCAAGGAGTACCAGCCGGCCAGCGGCAAGTGGGTAGGCATCGCCGCGCGCAGCACCGTCTTTGCTTACAACAAGACCAAACTGACCGCCGAGCAGTTACCCAAGTCGCTGCTTGAACTCGCCGATCCGAGCTGGAAGGGACGCTGGGCCGCTTCGCCGTCCGGCGCCGATTTCCAGGCGATCGTCAGCGCGCTTTTGCAGCTTAGGGGTGAGGCCGCAACGGCCGACTGGCTGAAGGCGATGAAGGCGAACTTCACCGCCTACAAAGGCAACAGCACGGTGATGAAGGCGGTCAATGCCGGCGAGGTCGATGGCGGCGTGATCTATCACTATTATTACTACGGCGACCAGGCCAAGACCGGCGAGAACAGCAAGAATGTCGGGCTGCATTATTTCAAGAACCAGGATCCCGGCGCCTTCGTCTCGGTTTCCGGCGGGGGCGTTCTGGCCTCCAGCAAGCACCCGAAGGAAGCCCAGGCCTTCCTGAAATGGGTGACCGGCAAGGGTGGTCAGGACGTGCTGAAGACCGGCAATTCCTTCGAATACGCGGTCGGCAAGGGCGCGGAGTCCAATCCGGCGCTGGTGCCGCTGGCCGATCTGCAGGCGCCGAAGGTCGACGCGACGACGCTGAACTCCAAAGAGGTGACCGACCTGATGACGGCAGCCGGCTTGCTTTAGTTCGCGTTCGTCCTAAAACGGCAGCCGACTGCGCTCCTGCGGGAATTCGCTTCCGCAGGAGCGCTCTGTTTTCGAGGTGGCATTCGTCCATGACGACAAGCTGCGTTTTTGGCCGTGTTTGCGGCTCTGCGATCGTTTCCGCCACCGGGCGGCAACGGCTCGGCGTCTGAGCTGATGCTGCCTGCGGCCGACCTTGCACGTTCAGGCTTGCCAACCGGCATGGTGGCTGTGCATTGGAGGCGCCGGCGGCCGATATCCTGGATTTCGCTCGCCGCCATCCTGGTCTCACTGTTCTCGCTGCTGCCGCTCGCCTTCATCATCTGGATTGCCGTGCAGACTGGCTGGGACACCGTATCGGCACTGGTCTTCCGGCCACGTGTTGGCGAGCTCCTGGTCAACACCCTGCTTTTGGTGGTGCTGGCGGTGCCGATCTGCATCGTGCTCTCGGTGGCGCTGGCCTGGCTGACCGAACGCAGCAGCCTTCCCGGTGCCCGGCTGTGGGCCTGGCTGTCGGTGGCGCCGCTCGCCATCCCCGCCTTCGTCCACAGCTACGCCTGGATTACCCTGGTGCCGGGACTGCACGGGCTGTGGGCCGGCGTACTGGTTTCCGTCGTCGCCTATTTCCCGTTCCTCTATCTGCCGGTGGCGGCAGCCTTGCGCCGGCTCGATCCTGCTCTCGAAGATGCCGCTGCAGCCGTCGGCCTCGGGCCATGGCGCGTGTTCCGGCGGGTGGTGCTGCCGCAGCTCAGGCTCGCCATCTGCGGCGGCTCGCTGCTGGTCGGCCTGCATCTCCTGGCCGAATATGGCCTCTACGTGTTCATCCGCTTCGATACCTTCACCACCGCGATCGTCGACCAGTTCCAGTCGACCTTCAACGGCCCCGCCGCCAACATGCTGGCTGCGGTGCTGGTGACATGCTGTTTCGTGCTGCTCGGGATCGAAGTGCTGGTGCGCGGCGAGGAGCGCTATGCCCGCGTCGGCTCGGGCGCCGCGCGGCAGCAGCAACGCACAAGGCTCGGCCGCGCCACCATCCCGTGCTTGGCTCTGCCCGTCGTCACCGCGCTGCTGGCGCTTGGCGTGCCGTTCGTCACCATCGGCCGCTGGCTTGTGGCCGGCGGCACCGATGTCTGGCGCCTCGATGAGATCGGCCTGGCGCTCGGCCAGACCCTGTTCCTGGCGCTCGCCGGCGCCCTACTCGCCACAATCGCCGCCATGCCGATGGCCTGGATCTCGATCCGCGCGCCGGGGCCGCTGCAGCGCCTTCTGGAGGGCTGCAACTACATCGTCGGCTCGCTGCCAGGCGTCGTCGTGGCGCTGGCGCTGGTCACCATCACGGTGCGCATCGCCCTGCCGCTCTATCAGACCCTGTTCACGATCCTCGTTGCCTATGCGCTGATGTTCCTGCCGCGCGCCCTGATCAGCCTGCGAGCGTCGATCGCGCAGGCGCCGGTCGAGCTCGAGCGCGCCGCCGCCAGTCTCGGCCGGTCACCGCTCAAGGCGCTGTGGTCGACGACGATCCGCCTGTCGGCGCCGGGTGCCGCGGCGGGCATGGCGCTGGTGGCGCTCGGCATCATGAATGAATTGACCGCCACCCAGATGCTGGCGCCCAACGGCACCCGCACGCTGGCGATGGCGTTCTGGGCCCACAGCGGCGAGATCGACTATGCGTCCGCCGCACCTTACGCGCTCATCATGGTGGCGATGTCGCTGCCGCTGACCTGGCTGCTCTACGTCCAGTCGAAGCGGATGGCCGGACGATGAGCTTCCTCGAGCTCACCGATGTGCACAAACACTACGGCCCGGTGGCCGCACTGGCCGGCGTCGACCTCAGCGTGGCCAGCGGCAGCCGCACGGCGATCGTCGGGCCGTCCGGCTGCGGCAAGACGACCTTGCTGCGGCTGATCGCCGGTTTTGAGGCGCCGGACCAGGGTCGCATCGTGCTCGACGGCGAGGTACTGGCCAATGGCGGCGCCGCGGTGCCGGCATATCGGCGCGGCATCGGCGTGGTGGCGCAGGACGGCGCCCTGTTCCCGCATCTGAGCATCGCCGCCAATATCGGTTTCGGCATGCGGCATCACCAGGACAAGCGCAGCGAGCGTATCGCCGAGCTCGCCTATATCGTCGGGCTCGACAAGGCGATCCTGAAACGGCGGCCGCACGAGCTCTCAGGCGGTCAGCAGCAGCGTGTGGCGCTGGCCCGCGCCATGGCCATGAAGCCGCGGCTGATGCTGCTCGACGAGCCGTTCTCGGCGCTTGACACCGGCCTGCGCGCCTCGATGCGCAAGGCGGTGGCCGAGCTTCTGGAGGCCGCCGGCATCACCACGATCCTGGTCACCCACGACCAGGCCGAGGCGCTGTCCTTTGCCAGCCAGGTCGCGGTGATGCGCGACGGCAAATTCTCGCAGGTCGGCACGCCGCGCGAGCTTTATCTCAAGCCGAAGGACCGGATGGTCGCCGAATTCCTCGGCGACGCCATCATCCTGCCGGCCAGGATCGCGGACGGCTTCGCCAGCTCGCCGCTCGGCCGCATCGCCGTCGACAGCACCGAGCGGCGCGATCTCGTCCGCATCATGCTGCGGCCGGAACAGGTGCTTTTGAAACGGACATCGCGCGAAGGCATGTCGGGCACGCCGGACATGCTGTTCGGCGAAGTCACGGAGTCCGAATTCGCCGGCTCGATGTGCACCATCGCAGTGCGGCTCTTGAACAGTCCCGATCCGCCGGACGCAGCCGCGATCGGCAACACGCCACTGGTCCTGCGCAAGCCGGGCATGGACACACCGACGGTTGGCGAGATCGTCCGGCTGACGGTGTCAGGCAAGGCGCATGTGTTTGCCTGAACGCTCGGGTAGCGCGCCGATCAGGCCGACAGGCCGGCTTCAATCGACCCGCTTGCCGGCCTGATCGAACCAGTGCAGCTTTTCGGCTTTGCCCACGACACGCAACTGGTCGCCGGGCTTTGCGGTGGCGCGCCCTGAGACGCGCACGATGATACGGCTGCCGGCTGCGGCGCAGTGAAGAAAGCTTTCGGCCCCGACCGGCTCGACCGCTTCGACTGCCGCCGGCAGGACGAGCGCACCGGGCAGCGCCTCCGCATTGAAGGTGACGTCGGCATCTTCAGGGCGAAACCCCAGCGTCACGGCTTGCGTTCCGGGAGCCGCAAAGCCGATCGCGGTGCCGTCAGCCAGTATCGGGCCTGAGGAACTTCCGGTCAGCGCCAGGAGGTTCATCGGCGGCGCGCCGATGAAGGAAGCGACGAAGATCGACGCCGGCTTTTCGTAGATGTCGAGCGGCGCGCCCGTTTGCTCGACCAACCCGGCGTTCATGACAACAAGGATGTCGGCCAGCGTCATCGCCTCGAGCTGGTCGTGGGTGACATAGACCGAGGTGACGCCGAGCGTGCGCTGCAAGTTCTTGATCTCGACCCGCATCTGCCCGCGCAATTTGGCATCGAGATTGCTGAGCGGCTCGTCGAACAGGAAGACTTTCGGATTGCGCACGATGGCGCGGCCCATGGCGACACGCTGGCGTTGACCGCCGGAAAGCTCGCGCGGCCGCCGGTCGAGCAGCGCCGAAAGCTCCAGCACCTTGGCGGTCGAACGCACCCTGCTGTCGATCTCGTCCTTCGGCGTGCCGCGATTGCGAAGGCCATAGGCCATGTTGTCATAGACTTTCATATGCGGGTAAAGCGCGTAGTTCTGGAACACCATGGCGATGTCGCGCTCGGTCGGGCCGATGGCGTTGACCACCTTGCCGTCGATGGCGACCGTACCGGCGGAAATGGTCTCCAAACCGGCGATCATCCTCAGCAGCGTGGACTTGCCGCAGCCGGAGGGGCCGACCAGCACGCAAAGCTCCTTGTCGGGAATGGCGATGGAGACGCCCTTAACGGCTTCGACGCCGCTCGGATAGACCTTCTTCACATCCTTCAGATCGACGGTCGCCATCAGCTTCTCACTTTTCGGATTCGACCAAGCCGCGCACGAACCAGCGTTGCATCAGCACCACCACCAGGATCGGCGGCACGATGGCCAGCATCGCGGTGACCATGACCAGGTGCCATTCGGTATCGGCATCGGCAAAGGAAACCATCTTTCTCAACGCGATGACGATGGTGTTCATGTCGTTGCTGTTGGTGACCAGCAGCGGCCAAAGATACTGCGTCCAGCCATAGATGAAGAGGATGACGAACAGCGCCGCGATGTTGGTGCGCGACAATGGCAACAGGATATCGAAGAAGAAGCGCCATGGCCCGGCGCCGTCGACGCGCGCCGCCTCGACCAATTCGCCCGGTATGGTCATGAAGAACTGGCGGAACAGCAGCGTCGCGGTGGCCGAGGCGATCAGCGGGATGATCAGGCCGGCATAGGTGTCGATCATGCCGAGATCTACCATGACCTTGTAGGTCGGAAGGATGCGCACTTCCACCGGAAGCATCAAGGTGATGAAGATCAGCCAGAAGAAGGTCATGCGCAGCGGGAAGCGGAAGAACACGATCGCATAGGCCGACAGGATCGAGATGCAGATCTTTCCCACCGCAACGCCGAGCGCCATGATCGTGGTGTTGAGGAGCAGTTGGCCGACGCTGACACCGCCGATGCGGCCAATGCCGCCGAACAGCGCCTCGCTGTAGTTGTTCCAGAGCTGGCCGCCGGGCAAGAGCGGCAGCGGCGGCCTGAGGATGGTTTGCAACGTGTGTGTCGAGGCAACGAACGTGTAGTAGATCGGGAAAGCCACGATCAATATGCCGAGGATAAGCACGGCATGGGCGATGAAGGTACGGAGCGGGGACTGGCCGATCATCGCTGCCCTCAGCCGTAATGGACTTTGCGTTCCACGTAGCGGAACTGGATAGCGGTGAGCGCAATGACGATCGCCATCAGGATGACCGACTGCGCCGCCGACTCGCCCAGGATCAGATTGACGAAGCCGTCATTGTAGACCTTGTAGACCAGCGTCTCGGTCGCCTTGCCCGGCCCGCCGCCGGTGACGGCATGAACGATGCCGAACGTATCGAACAGGGCATAGACGGTGTTGACGACCAGCAGGAAAAAGGTGGTCGGCGCGAGCAGCGGGAAGACGATGGTCCAGAAGCGCTTGGTCTCGCCGGCGCCGTCCATGGCCGCCGCCTCGATCAGCGTTTTCGGCACTGCCTGCAGACCGGCGACGAAGAACAGGAAATTGTAGCTGATCTGCTTCCAGGCAGCCGCCGACACCAGCAGGATCATGGCGTGGGTTCCGTTGAGCAGCGGATCCCATGCGATGCCGAGGCTTCTCAGCAAATACGCCAACGAGCCGATCGAAGGATTGAACAGAAACAGCCACAGCATGCCGGCAATCGCCGGCGCCACGGCATAAGGCCATATCAACAGCGTGCGGTAGAGGCCTTTGCCGCGCACCGCCTTCTCGGCCATGACCGCAAGCAAAAGGGCCACGCACATCGCGACGATCGCGGTCGCAAGCGAGAACACCACGGTGACCTTGATCGAATTGAGGTAGGCCGGATCGGCCAGCACCTTGCGGAAATTGGCAAACCAGACGAACCTGGTCCTCAGCCCGAACGGATCCTGTCTGAGCATCGACTGGTAAAGCGCCTGACCGGCCGGCCAGTAGAAGAAAACCAGTGTTATGGCGAGTTGTGGCGCCACCAGAAGGTAGGGCAGGATCTTGTTGGGAAAGACGACGCGTGGAGACAGGCTGATTTCCTTCGCTATCTCGGGAGACGCCCACGCGAGCTCGCGTGGGCGATATTCAAACCGACACCAACCGAGATAATCTCGTCAGTTCTCCAGCGCTTCCTTGATTGCGGCGTTGCCGCGCGTGACCGCGTTGTCAAGCGCCTGCTGAGCGGTTTGCTGGCCGGCCAGCATCTTCTCGAACTCCTCGTTCTGGATATCGCGCACCTGCGGCAGGTTCGGCAGGCGCACGCCCTTCGAGTTGTCGGTCGGCGCCTTGCCCGTCATTTGCAGGATGGGTGTCTCACGGCCGGGGTTCTTGTCATAGAAGCCCGATTTCTTGGTCGCCTCGTAGGCAGCGAGCGTCACCGGCAGGTATCCCGACTTCTGGTGCAGATATTCCTGCACATCGGTCTTGGACAGGTAGGCGAAGAATGCCGCAACGCCCTTGTATTGCTCGTCCGACTTGGCGCCGAACACCCACAGGCTGGCGCCGCCCGGCGTGGTGTTCTGCGGTGCGCCCTTCGCGTCGCTGTCGTAGGGAAGCTGGCCGATGCCATAGTTCATGCCGGACTTGACGATGTCGCCGAGGCCGCCCGACGATTCGGTGAAGATGCCGCATTCGCCGGCGAGGAAGATCTGCTTGGCTTCGGAGGTACGCCCGCCATATTTGAATGTGCCGTCCTTGGCGAGGTCTGCGAGCGCCTGGAAGTGGTTGACGAAAATCGGCGCGTTGATCTTGAGTTCGACATCACCGCCGGCCAGACCGTTCTGCTGGGTCGCCCACGACACATCATTCCACGCCGCGAAATTCTCCAGATGGATCCAGGTCAGCCAGGTCGAGGTATAGCCACAAGGGGCGGCGCCGCTCGTCTTGATCTTCTTGGCGGCTTCCCAAACCTCGTTCCAGGTCTTGGGCGGGTTGTTCACGTCGAGACCGGCCTTCTGGAAGATGTCCTTGTTGTAATAGAGGATCGGCGAGGAGGAATTGTAGGGGAAGGACAGCATGGTGCCGTCCGGCTTCGAATAATAGCCGACGATGCCGGGCAGATACTGGCTCTTGTCGAAGGTCATCCCGGCACCGGTCATCACCTCGGCCACCGGCTTGATCGCACCCTCGGCCGCCATCATCACGCCGGTGCCGACGTCGAACACCTGGAGGATGTCGGGCGCCTGGCCAGCGCGGAAAGCGGCGATGCCGGCGTTCAGCGTCTCCGGATAGGTGCCCTTGAACACCGGAACCAATTCATAGTCGCTCTGGCTGGCGTTGAAATCCTTGGAGATCTTGCCGACGACCTCGGCGTTGGCGCCGGTCATGGCGTGCCACCAACTGATCTGCGTGACGGCGAAGGCGGAGGTGGTGGAAAGCAGGGTCAAGGTGGCGGCGACACCGGCCGCGAAGCCGAACAACTTCATGTTTCATCTCCCGTTTGTCATTGGCGAAAGGGGCACTCTCGCAAAGCCAATATGTGCCGCCCGTGACAATTGGACAACGGTTTTGTTGCGGACCGATGAACTTGATTCCCACTTAAAGTGGCGTGCGCTTCGAGATGAGAGCCGATGGAAAGCAATTGAAAAGCCGGCTTACCAATCGCACAACGACGACGACCGGCAATCGCCGGCGCCTCCTAAAGAGCGCACTTTGCGCGACATGCATTAGTCCGACTTGCCGAGCGCCGTCTCGACCAGCCGCCTGGCGTCGGGGCTCGACCATTCTGCCGGGCCGTTCATGTGGGCAATCAGGCAGCCTTCACCGTCGATCAGCATGGTGACCGGCAGGCCGAGCGCCAGGCCGCGTGTCTTGAGATCGTTGAACAGCGCCATCGTCGAATCGCGGTAGTAGCCGAGCGCCTTGACGCCGGTTTCCTCGAGGAACTTCTTCGGCTTGCTGTCGTCGCCGGCATCGACATTGACCGCGACGACCTCGAAGGCATTACTGCCCATTTCGTTCTGCAGCGCGTCGAGCGCCGGCATTTCGGCGCGGCAGGGCGCGCACCATGTCGCCCACAGATTGAGCAGCACCGTCTTGCCGGCATGGTCGGCGAGCGTCATCGGCTTGCCGTCGGGGCTGTTGAAGGCAAGGCCCTTCAGCGACTGCGGCGGATCGGCCGGCAAAAGTGCTGCAACCTGGCCGGTGGCAGCCGCCGCGACCGTCTTGGCGCGGTCGGCCTTGGCGGCGCAGGCGACATCGTCCTTGCTGTCGCCCACGGCGACTTGAGCGGGGGCGTTGTTGCCAGAACCGCTTTCGCTGACATATACCGCGACCGCGCCGGCCAGCACGCCTGCCACCAAAGCGGCGAGGATGAGGCGCGGGGCCGGGAAAAATCGATTGCCGTCTGCCATTTTTTAAAACTGCTCCGGAGCACGGGTTATAGCGATGAGCGACAAGAAGGCCAGCAACCAGATGTGGGGCGGACGTTTTGCCTCGGGTCCGGCCGCGATCATGGAAGCGATCAACGCGTCGATCTCGTTCGACCGCAAACTCTACGCGCAGGATATCCGAGGCTCGATCGCCCACAGCGAGATGCTGGCGCAAACCGGCATTATTTCGGCGGCCGATCAAGAAAAAATCGCTCACGGGCTGAACACGATCCTGGCAGAGATCGAAGCCGGCACGTTCGAGTTCTCGACCAGGCTGGAAGACATCCACATGAATGTCGAGGCCCGCCTTGCCGAGCTGATCGGCCCGGCTGCCGGCCGCCTGCATACCGCCCGTTCGCGCAACGACCAGGTGGCGGTCGATCTCAGGCTATGGGTCAAGGACGAGTGCTTTCGCGTCGCCGAGGCGCTGAAGGGCCTGATCACGGCGTTCCTGGAGCGGGCCGAGGAGCATGCGGCAACGGTAATGCCGGGCTTCACCCACATGCAGGCGGCGCAGCCGGTGACCTTCGGCCATCACTGCATGGCCTATGTCGAGATGTTTTCGCGCGACCTGTCGCGTGTTCGCGACGCTATCGAACGGATGGACGAAAGCCCGCTCGGTGCGGCCGCGCTTGCCGGCACCAGCTTTCCGATCGACCGGCAGCAGACGGCCAGGGCGCTCGGCTTCCGTGAGCCGATGCGCAATTCCCTCGACAGCGTTTCGGACCGCGATTTCGCGCTCGAGTTTTTGGGGCTGGCGGCGATCTGCGCGACGCATCTGTCGCGGCTGGCCGAAGAAATCATCATCTGGTCGACGCCGCAATTCGGCTTCGTCAGGCTGTCGGACTCATTCTCCACCGGCTCCTCGATCATGCCGCAGAAGAAGAACCCCGACGCCGCCGAGCTGGTGCGCGGCAAGACCGGCCGCGTCACCGGCCATCTGGTCGGCCTGCTGACTGTCATGAAGGGCATGCCGCTGACCTACGGCAAGGACATGCAGGAAGACAAGGAATCCGTGTTCGACGCCGCCGAGACGCTCGACCTGATGCTGGCTGCGATGACCGGCATGGTGCGCGACATGACGGTGAATGCCGCCGCCATGAAGAAGGCAGCCGGGTCAGGCTATGCGACCGCGACCGATCTTGCCGACTGGCTGGTGCGCAGCCTTGGCTTGCCGTTCCGCGAGGCGCACCACGTCACCGGCCGCGCCGTGGCGTTGGCCGAAGAGAGGAAAATCGGGCTCGACAGGCTGCCGCTGGAAGACTTGCAGTCCATTCACCCCGGCATCACGGCGGACGTGTTTTCGGTGCTTGCCGTGCAGAATTCTGTGAAGAGCCGCACGAGCTTCGGCGGCACCGCGCCGTCGGAAGTGAGGAAGCAGATTCGCTACTGGAAAAAGCACATCGCCAAGGCGTGATGCTCGTGCGGCGAATCCGAAATTCGCATCACGTTGGAGCAGCGCGGCGAGCGAATTTCGGATTCAAGAGCCGCACGAGTTAATCAATGAATTCTAGTGTGGTTTTGGATTTGAAGTTCCTCAACGCGAATGCCATCAATGCCAGGAACTTCAAATCCACCACACTAGGTGCAATGCCAGCAAAACTCCGCTAAAAGCGGCGGGCAAAAGTTTCGGACGGATGGATCGATGACCGCAAGCAGGATTTTGGTGACGCTGACGCTGCTGGCGGCGCTGGCAGCCGTAACGGCCTGCGGCAGGAAAGCCGGGCTCGATACGCCCTATGAGGCGGCCGTGCAGGCGCGCAAGGACGCACAAAAGGCAGAGCAGCCCGTGCCGCCGGAGCCGGAAAAACCCGTCGAGGACAAGAAGTTCATTCTCGATCCGTTGATCTAGAGCCGATGAGATCGGCCGATCTATCGTGCTCCAACTTCCGGAACCACTCTCGTGAACCATTTCGACTACCGCGACGGCGTGCTGCATGCCGAGGACGTGGCGATATCAGAGATCGCCGCAAGCGTCGGCACGCCGTTCTATTGCTATTCGACGGCGACGCTGACCAGGCATTTCCGCGTGTTTGCGCAGGCCTTTGCCGGGCTCGACGCGCTGGTCTGCTATGCCATGAAGGCGAATTCCAACCAGGCTGTGCTAAAAATCCTGGCAAAACTCGGTGCCGGCGCCGACGTGGTCTCGGAAGGCGAACTGCGCCGCGCGCTGGCCGCCGGCATTCCGGCCAACAAGATCCTGTTTTCCGGCGTCGGCAAGACCGCGCGCGAAATGGATCTTGCACTCTCGGCCGGCATTTTGTGCTTCAACGTCGAATCCGAGCCGGAACTGGAATTGCTGTCGGCCCAAGCCGCGGCGCTGGACAAGGTGGCGCCGATCTCGCTGCGCATCAATCCGGATGTCGACGCCAAGACCCACAAGAAGATCTCCACCGGCAGGGCCGAGAACAAGTTCGGCATTCCCTGGCAGAAGGCGCGAAAGGTCTATGCCCGCGCAGCTGAGCTGCCTGGCATCAAGGTCACCGGCATCGACACTCATATCGGCAGCCAGATCACCGAGTTGCAGCCCTTCGACGACGCCTTTGCGCTGCTGGTGGAACTGGTCGGCGTGCTGCGCGCCGACGGGCACGCCATCGAGCATATCGACCTCGGCGGCGGCCTCGGCATACCCTACCGCGTCGACAACAGCCCGCCTCCCCTGCCGGACGCTTATGCTCAGATCGTCAAGAAGCACGTCGCTAGGCTCGGACTGAAGGTGATGTTCGAGCCGGGCCGGCTTATATCAGGCAATGCCGGCATCCTGGTCTCCCAGGTGATCTTCGTGAAGGAGGGCGACGCCAGGAATTTCCTGGTCGTCGACGCCGCGATGAACGATCTGATCCGGCCGACGCTCTATGACGCCTTCCATGACATCAAGCCGGTGGTGCAGCAGCCGGCCGCGGCGCCGCGCATGACGGTCGACGTGGTCGGCCCGGTCTGCGAGACCGGCGATTATCTCGGCCTCGACCGCGACCTGCCGCGGCTGAAGGCCGGCGACCTGATCGCCGTCGCCACCGCCGGCGCCTATGGCGCGGTGCAGGCCGGCACCTACAACACCAGGCCGCTGGTGCCTGAAGTGCTGGTCGACGGCGACCGTTTCCATGTCGTGCGCCGGCGCCAGACCTATGACGAGCTGATCGGCCTGGATTCGCTACCTGATTGGCTGGAATAGACCCATGATCCCGAAAAACGGCGGTTTCGGAAAAGATCATGGTCAACAAGAATGGATCGTCTGCAGCGCTACAGCCGGTGCTGGAGGAGCGCCCTGGTCTCGGCGATCCTGCTCTCGTCGCGGCGATAGAACGTCCACTGCTTGATACGTTTGCTGCGCAGAAGGCCCGCCTGGGTCAGCACCCGCATATGCTCGCTGAGCGTCGCCTGGGTAATCCCCAGCTTTTCGGCGATCAGCAGCGCGCAGACGCCGTCCTCGACCAGATCGCCATCCGTCTGCGGCGGAAAATGCGCTCGCGGATCCTTCAGCCAATCGAGGATTTGCAGCCTGCGCTCGTTGGCGATCGCCTTGAAGACATCAATCTCTTGCATTTAGTCATTTTGCTAAGTTACTAAGTGATGTCAACCCTTGGGAGCAGACCATGCTGAACGGCAATAGCATCACCCGCGAACGCATCGCCGCAATGGAGCCGCGCATCCGGCCATTCGTGCGCCACACGCCGGTGCTGCGCGTCGACATGGCCGATTTCGGCCGCCCGCCTCTTGGCGTCGACCTGAAGCTCGAATGCCTGCAGCATTCCGGCTCGTTCAAGGCGCGCGGCGCGTTCACCAATCTTCTCGAGCGGCCGGTTCCCGAGGCTGGCGTCGTCGCCGCATCGGGCGGCAATCATGGTGCCGCGGTCGCCTACGCCGCCATGCGGCTTGGCCACAAGGCAACCATCTTCGTTCCGGAGGTCAGCCCGCCGGCCAAGCTGGAACGCATCCGCGGCTATGGCGCCGAGCTGGTCGTCGGTGGCGCACGCTATGCCGAAGCGCTGGCCGCCAGCGAAGACTTTGCCGAAAGCTCCGGCGCGCTGCAGATCCATGCGTTCAACCAGGAGGAAACGCTGGTCGGGCAAGGCACGCTCGGCCTTGAGATCGAGACCGACCTGCCTGAACTCGACACGCTGCTGGTCGCCGTCGGCGGCGGCGGCCTGATCGGCGGCATCGCCGCCTGGTTTGCCGGCCGCATCAGGATCATCGCCGTCGAGCCGGAGGGCGCGCCGACGCTTCATCGCGCCTTCGAGGCCGGCCGGCCCGTCGATGCGCCGACTGAGGGCATCGCCGCCGATTCGCTGGCGCCGAAGCGCGTCGGCGAGATGATGTTTCCGATCGCCGAGGCCTTCGTCGAGCGTTCCATACTGGTCAGCGACGACGAGATCATCGCCGCGCAGGCGGCGCTTTGGGACCGGGTGCGAATCATCTCCGAGCCGGGCGGCGCCGCGGCCTTCGCGGCGCTCCTGTCCGGCCGCTACGCGCCGGCTGCGGGCGAGCGTGTCGCCGTGCTGGTCTGCGGCGCAAACGCCAATCCGGCTAAATTCTGACGATAGCGGGGGCAGTCCTGTTCACGTTTTAGGGAACTGCCTCGCCTTCGCCGTGTTTCTTGGTATGTTTGGAGCGACGTGCATCTAAGACTTTGAGTCCTTCGCATCCGATTTTCGGGCCGGTGCGATAGATTTGTGAGGTTCGGTTATCCCGCCCGAACAGGAAGGGCCGATGACGCAACGACCCACCTTCACCAGCGATCGCAGCCTGGCCGGGCGCCTTGCCGTGAGCCGGCTGGCGACGCGGGTCTCGATGACGGTCGAGCGTGGCTGGCCGTTGCTGCTTCCACTCGTCATCGTCGCCAGCCTGTTCCTCAGCGTCTCGTGGCTCGGCCTCTTCCTTTTGCTGCCCGACATGGCGCGCATCGGTCTTGTGGCTGTGTTCGCCATCGCAGCCTTTGTCGCGCTCTATCCCCTGCGTTTCTTCCGGGTGCCGTCCAGTGCCGAGATCGATCGGCGCATCGAGGCGGCCAACCTATTGCTGCACAGCCCGGTGCTGGTGCAGACGGACCGGCCAAGCGGCAGGGAAAGCATTTTTTCGCAAGCGCTGTGGCGCGAGCACCAGAAACGCATGGCCGAAAAACTCGGCAACCTCGGTGGCGACCTGCCACGCACCCGGGTGCCGGAGCGCGACCCTTGGGGGCTGCGCGCCGTGGCGGCGCTTGTGTTGGTCACCGCTTTCGCCTTCTCGTTCGGACCGTCGGGCGGCCGCATCGCGGACGGGTTCAGTGCCCACGCGGCGCGCGACGCCGTGCCGCCGCGCATCGACGCCTGGGTGACGCCGCCGGCCTACACCGGCAGGGCACCGGTCTTCCTCACTTCCCCAGCCCTCGCCAACCCGGCCCTTGCCAGCAATGCCAATCAGGCTGAGTCCACCTTCACCGTTCCGGAGGGCAGCGATGTGTCGCTGCGCGTCACCGGCGGCTCGGGCGAGGAAACGCTGAGCTATGCCGACGCCGACGGTAACGCCCGCACCATCGAGCCGGCCGGGCAGCAGGCCGACGCGGCCCAATCGGCTGCGGGCAAGCCGGCTGCGGCCAAGCCGGCGGCCTCAACGGTGCGCCAGTTCACCGGCAAGCTGACCGCCAACGGCACGCTGACGCTGAACTCGGGCGGCGACGAACTCGGCAGCTGGGCCTTCGCGGTGATCCCGGACAAGCCGCCACAAATCCGCTTCGTCGGCGAGCCGAAACGCGCCGTCAACGGCTCCTTCGAGCTCAACTACCAGATCGACGACGACTATGGCGCGGCCTCCGCCAAGGCGGATTTCGTATTGGCCGACCCACCGGCGCCGAATGCGCATCCGCTCTATGGCCCGCCCGAAATGCCGCTGACGCTGCCGCGCCGCGGCGTCAAGGGGAATGCCGCCAAGACCACGAAGGACCTGACCGAGCATGTCTGGGCCGGCGGCGACATCAAGCTCAGGCTTGTCGCCACCGACGATGCCGGCCATACGGCAACCAGCGAAACCAGGACCCTGGTGATGCCGGAGCGGCCATTCTCCAATCCGCTGGCCAAGGCCGTGATCGAGCAGCGCCGCGCGCTGGCGCTCGACGCCAACGCCAAGAGCCGCGTGCTCGACCTGATGGATGCGATCACGCTCAGGCCCGAAGACACGTTCGACAATATGGCGCACTACCTCGCCATCATGAGCGCCCGCACCCGGCTGAAGATGGCCGACAGCGACGACAAATTGCGCGACGAGGTCGCCTATCTCTGGGAGATCGCGCTCGGCATCGAGGAAGGCAATCTTTCGGACGCCGAGCGCCGGCTGCGCCAGGCGCAGCAGGCGTTGCAGGACGCGATCAAGAACGGCGCCAGCGACGAGGAAATCGACAAGGCGATGAAGGAACTGCGCGAGGCGATGAACCAGTTCCTGCAGGAATTCGCCCAGCGTGCGCAGCAGAATCCGAACGCGCCGCAGATGCAGCAGAACGGCCAGGAGCTGCGCCAGAGTGATATCGAACGGATGATGGACCAGATCGAGAATCTGGCGAAGTCCGGCGATCGCGACAGCGCGCAGCAATTGCTTTCGCAGCTGCAGGACATGATGAACAACCTGCAGGCCGGACGTCAGCAGCAGGGCGGCCAGCAGAACAGCGAAATGCGCCAGCAGATGGACAAGCTCGGCGAGATCATGCGGCGCCAGCAGGAGATGATGAACGAAACCTTCCGCATGGACCAGATGCAGCGCGGCCAGCAACAGCGTGGGCAGAACCGAGACGAGCAGCTCGGCGAGAACGGCGAGCAGGGCCAAATGGGCGAACAGGGCGAGCAGCCCGGCCCAGGCGAGGACCGCGATCCGCTCGGCCGGCCGAAGCCGATGACGCCGGAGGAATTCGCAGACGCGCTGAAGCAGTTGCAGGAAGGCCAGGGCAAACTGCAAAGCGAGCTCGACCAGTTGAGAAAAGGTCTCGAAGGCATGGGGCTCGAGCCCAATGAGGGATTTGGCGAGGCCGGCAAATCCATGGGCGATGCCGAACAGGCGCTTGGCGACAGCGATGGCGATCAGGCGGTCGGTCACCAGGGCCGCGCGCTGGAAGCGTTGCGCAAGGGCGCCAAGGACATGATGAAGCAATTGCAGGCCATGCAGGGGGACGAGGGCGAAGGCCAGCGCGGCGGCCGCCAGCAGAACGCCGACCGCGATCCGCTCGGCCGGCCACGCGCCACCGAGGGTCCAGATTTCGGCGATTCGGTGAAGGTGCCGGACGAGATCGACGTGCAGCGCGCCCGCCAGATCCTCGACGCGATCCGCAAGCGGCTCGGCAACGCGCTCAGCCCCGACATCGAGCGCAGCTATCTGGAGCGGCTGCTGGAGCTGAAGTAAAGCCGGCCTGCTCTAACGGTTGGTGAACGCCTCGCGGATCGCCTCTTCCATGCTGACGATGGCCTCGCCGGAAGCATTCGGATTACGCCGCAGCACCACGTTCGAGGAATCGATGTCGCCGAATCCATCGGCGGCGGTAAGCTCGCGGCAGCCAGCCGGGATGTTGCTGCGCGAGATCGGCGCAATCGCCAGCCCGGAGGTGACGGCAAGCCGCAGGCCGCCATTGGTATCGCTGGTATAGGCGACACGATAGGCGAGACCACGCTGTTCCAGCGACTTTATCGCAAAATCCTTGCACCAGCCGGCGCGATTGTAGAGCGCGATCGGCACCGGCCGCTCCTCATGCATATGGTGCAGCTCCGACGTCACCCACACGGTCGGATCATGCATCAGCACTTCACCGCCGGAGAGGTCCTGCCATTCGAACACCACCGCCAGATCGAGCTCGCCGGCGGCGAGCGCCGCGATCTGCGCACCGGAATGCGCGTAACGGACGGTGATGTCGACCTGAGGATGGCGCTTGGCAAAGGCGCCGAGCGCGCGCGACAGGATCGCGTGGCCATATTCCTCCGGAATGCCGATGCGCACCGGTCCGCCAAGCGGCGTCGCGACCATCGATGCCGCCGTCTCGTCCAGCAGCGACACGATGCGGCGGGCGTTGACGATGAGTTCGCCGCCGCGGCGCGTCAGCGCCACACCCCGCGAGCCGCGCTCGAACAGGCTGTCGCCGACCATATCTTCGAGCTTCTTCATCTGCATCGAAACCGCCGACTGGGTACGGCCGGCCTGCACCGCAGCCTTGGTGAAATTGCCGGCGTCGGCGACCGCGACGAAGGTGCGCAGCAGATCGCTGTCGAGCGTGGGCTTCATTTGTCCGCCATAAGAAAATCTGATTGCTGGCATCATTCCAATTCGTTTGCAACATGTCAAACGGCGGATAATAGTCGCTTCACCCATTGGATATGCGGCTGCGAAATCGGCTGCGGACCAAAAAAGTCCTCACTCGTACCCGCTGCCCGAAATGGTGGCGGGTTCTTTTTAATGCGGGTCGCCCAAAAGCATGTCCTCGGGCCTGACCCTGGGCCTGACCCGAGGGTGCGAAGCGGTTTTGGGCGATATGCATAAAACAAAGTTACGCGGGCCCGGCTCTCGGGCCGCGCACGCAAGGAGCCGTCGAACGACATGCAGAACCGGATCGTCCTCGGCATGGCAAGCCTTTGCCTCGGCGTTCTGGTGTTCTCGCTCCAGGATCCGCTGATCAAGGCCGTATCGGGCACCTATCCGGTGACCGAGGTGATGGCGATCCGCTCGATCGTCGCCCTGCCCATTCTTCTTGTGCTGGTTCATGCCGATGTCGGGCTCAGGGCGATCTTTTCGAAGCGGTTTCGCATGCTGACGATGCGCGCCTTGATCCTGTTCACCTCCTACACGCTCTACTACCTGGCGATCGCCGCCCTGCCGCTTGCCGACGCGGTGGCGCTCTATTTCATGGCACCGCTGTTCATCATGGCGCTTGCCGGCCCCTATCTCGGCGAACGGGTAGCGGGGCAGACACTGGTCACCGTCATGGTCGGCATGCTCGGCGTGCTGGTGATGCTGCGACCCGGCGCCGGGCTGTTCGACTGGGCGGCGCTGCTGTCGCTGGCCTCGGCGGTGCTGTACGGTTTTTCGCAGTTGATGGCCCGCAAGATCGGCGACACCGAATCATCCACAGTCATGGCGTTCTATCAAAACGGCGTCTATCTCCTGGGCGCTGCAGCGGTCGCCGGGCTGTTCTGGCTGGCAGGAATAGCTCATGCCACGCATCCGAGCCTCGAATTCCTGGTCAGGCCATGGATCTGGCCGACGTCAATCGACTTCCTGACGATGGCCGCCTGCGGCGTCGTGGCTTCGGCCGGGATGATCCTGTTGTCGCAGGCCTACCGGCTGGCGCCGGCCAACGGCGTCGCCACCTTCGAATACACCGGCATCATCTGGTCGCCGCTGTGGGGCTTCCTGTTCTTTGCCGAAGTGCCGCGATCGACCACCGTCGTCGGCGCCGCCCTCATCATCGGCGCCGGTCTGTTCGCGCTCAACGCCAGCCGGCGCCGGAGCAGCGCGCCGGCAATCGCAGCGACCTGCGATCCGGCCTGACCGCGCGGAATCTTAAGCGAAACAGGCGAGCGCCTGTTCGACGCGCGCGCGGATTTCGGCCAGCGTGAACGGCTTCTGCACGACGTCCACAATGACGCCGTTCAATTCCTCGGCGCGCTCGCGCTGGTCGGCATAGCCGGTCATCAGCAAGATCTTCATCGCCGGGAAAAGCGATGCAGCCGCCTTGGCCATGTGGATGCCGTCCATCTCCGGCATCCGGATATCCGAGACGACAAGGTCGTAGCCGCCACGTGCAGCGCGGATCAGGGCAAGCCCCTGCGCGCCGTCGGCGGCGATGTCGATCATGTGCCCGGCGCGTTCGAGCGCGCGAGCGGCGAGGGTGCGGACGGACTCATCGTCCTCAACGATCAGGAGCTTTGCCATAGCCGAATGTTGGCGTGGAAAAGTTGACTTTTCCTGAACCGCAACCGCATCGAAGATGAATCTAGGCGTCGCCCTTGACGACGCCGACAAACGGCAGTTCGCGAAAGGCGTGGGCGACATCCATGCCGTAGCCGACGACGAAATAGTCGGGGCAGTCGAAGCCGACATAGTCGGCGTTGAGCGTGGTCTGGCGGCGCATGCGCTTGTCGAGCAGCACGGCGATGGCGCAGCTTTTGGCGCCGCGCGACAGCATCAGGTCGCGGGTGAAGGACAGCGTCTTGCCGGATTCGAGGATGTCGTCGACCAACAGCACGTCTCGGCCGGCGACCTCATTGTCGATGTCGCGCAGCACCCTCACCTCGCCGCTGGTGGTGCCGGCACCGTAGCTGGAGATGAAGATGAACTCGACCTCGGGCGACAGGCCGACATCGTGCATGGCGCGGATGAGGTCGGCGGCGAAGATGAACGATCCCTTCAGCACCGAAATCACCAGAAGGTCGTGATAATCGCGCCCGGCGATCTCCTTGGCGAGCTCCAGATTGCGGCGGGCAATCGCCGACGCCGAAAACAGGACCTCGATATCCTTGCCGCGCACGATTGGCATTGGCTGCCCTTCCAGAAATGATCGCCGCTAATTGGCGAAGCTGACCGAGACGGTCTTGACCCCGTTTCTAGGCATGTCGAGCCGGCTGGAAAAGCCAAATCTTTCGCCGGGCGCCAGCGAACGGTTAAATGTCGCCAGCCTATAACGGGTTGTGCGCCTGTCATTGCCGGTGACCCGGACTTCCAGCGGTGGCAATGGCGACGGGCTGGCGCCGTCATTCGCGGCCTCGCCACCGACGAACAGGACAGGTTGCGGCCCGGACGCATCGATACGCGACGTAACGCCTGAAATGGTCAGGGCAGCGCCCGCTTGTCGCGCCGCCAGAAGAAGCGGCGTCTGGCGCACCAGCGCGTGCCCGCCCGAGATCCAGAAGGCTGCAAACGCGGCACTGAGGCCGGCGATCCAGAAGATCGGCCCGCCGCGCGACGCCCGCAGCCGTTCCATCGCCGCTACCGGCTTGCGCAGCATGTCCATGCCTTTGATCGATGGCGTGGTGATCACGCGCAAAAGCGGCGGTGAAACGCCCGTGCTGGCGGTTAAACGCGGCAGCACCTCGTAGTCGGCGTCGACGATGTCACCGGCCGGATCACGCATGATGCGTTCCGGCGCAGGATTTGCGGCCGTATCGGTCATGATTTCGCCGGAAACCGGGCGCGCGGTTCGATCGTCAGCCATCGCGGCCCCAGCACTTCGCACTTGTTCGCTCTTCGTTTCTTATGCGTAAACGGAAATGGTTAACGTTTCCCCTGGAAACCCCTTGTGACGCGCCCAAAAAACCCCAAAATTAACCGCCGGTTAACCATGCCGGCCGATGGTCTTTTCTCAGAGAAGGCTGCCTCGTCGCCGCCGCAAGTTTCAGGTCGTCGAACGTGATCCGCTTCGAAAATGTCGGCCTCCGCTATGGCATGGGTCCGGAAATCCTCCGCGACATTTCCTTGCACATACCGGAGCGCTCCTTCCAGTTCCTGAGCGGCCCTTCGGGCGCCGGCAAGACGACGCTGCTGCGGCTTTTGTTCATGTCGCTCAAGCCGACGCGTGGGCTGATCACCATCTTCGGCAAAGACCGCTCGCGCATCTCGCGCGCCGAGCTGCCGCATCTGCGGCGGCGCATCGGCGTGGTGTTCCAGGACTTTCGCCTGCTCGACCACATGACGACCTATGAGAATGTGGCCTTGCCGCTGCGCGTGCGCGGGCGCGAGGAGGCCAGCTACCGCACCGATGTGACCGAGCTCTTGAAATGGGTCGGCCTTGGCGAGCGCATGCATGTGCTGCCGCCGGTGCTATCGGGTGGCGAGAAGCAGCGCGCCGCAATCGCCAGGGCGCTGATCGAGCAGCCCGAAATCCTGCTCGCCGATGAGCCGACCGGCAATGTCGATCCGCCGCTGGCGCGACGCCTGTTGCGGCTGTTCATCGAACTCAACCGGCTGGGCACCGCCGTGGTGATCGCAACGCACGACCTCGGCCTGATGGAACAGGTCGACGCACGCCGCATGATCCTGTCCGGCGGAAGGCTGGATATCTATGACTGACTTTTCCGCTCGCCATGTCGAAGACCAACACGCTAACAGGGCTGGGACGCAGCGCGTTCAGCGCAAGATGGCGCCGATCGTGCCCGCCCAGAACATCGCCGGCCGGGCGCTGGTCCTGGTGATCGCCATCATGACGTTCCTCTCCTGCCTGACCTTCGGCGCGGTGACGCTGGTGCGCGACACCGCCTCGGTCTGGGAGAACCAGATCTCACGCGAGGCGACGATCCAGATCAAGCCGATGGACGGTCTCGACATCGAGGCAGCACTTGCCCAGGCCTCGCAGATCGCCGGCGAATTCCCTGGCGTGAAGAGCGCCAGGATCGTCGACCGCGATGCCACGGCGCGGCTTTTGGAGCCCTGGCTGGGTTCGGGTCTCAACATCGACGAACTGCCGGTGCCGCGTCTGATCATCGTCACCATAGACGAGACCAACCCGCCCGATTTCGCCGCAATGCGCGCCGCGATCACGCCGAAACTGCCCAGTGCCTCGCTTGACGACCATCGCACCTGGGTCGACCGGCTGGTCGCCATGGCCCGCACCACGGTGACCATCGGCATCGCCGTGTTGGCGCTGATGCTGGCGGCAACCGTGCTGACCGTGGTGTTCGCGACGCGCGGCGCCATGGCCGGCAACGGCCACATCATCGAGGTGCTGCATTTCGTCGGCGCCGAAGCGCGCTTTATCGCGCGCGAATTCCGCCACCACTTTCTCGTCACCGGCATGAAGGGCGCCGCCGCCGGGGGTGCGGCGGCGGTGTTCGTCTTCATCGTCTTCTCGTGGTGGTCGTCGCGAAACATGGCGACGCCGCAGGCCGATCAGGCGACCGCCCTGTTCGGCAATTTCGCCATTGGTTCGGCGGGCTATCTCGGCGTTGTTCTCATGGTGCTGGTCATCGGTGCGCTGACGGCGGCAACCTCCCATGTCACCGTCGTCACCTATCTCAGCGACATCGATGTCCGCCAGCCGGACGCAGGGTGATCACGAATAGAGAATTAGCGTAACGAAATTTGTGCTTTCCGACCTACTAAACGCCGTATTTCGGAGTTAACGATAAGGACGATGGACGCGCGCGACTCGACCGGAATGGCTGGACAGTTGCCCTTGGTGATCACGCGTTCAAGCGAGCGCGTCAAGCCCGGTCGATTGGCGAGCGCGCTGCGCATCTCCGCTTTCTTTCTGCTCGTGCTGGTAACGTTGTTTGCCGGCGGCTTTGGCTGGTTCGCCAGCACCGTCAGCCGTCTCGCGACGCCCGCCAATCCGGCAAGGGCCGATGCCATCATCGTGCTGACCGGCGGCCATTCGCGTCTCGACGCGGCCATGGGCCTGCTGGCGTCCGGCAAGGGCGAGCGGCTGCTGATCAGTGGCGTGCATCCTTCCGCCAGCCGCCGCCAGCTTCAGGTCGCGACCCGCGGCGACAAGGAATTGTTTTCCTGCTGCGTCGACATCGACCGTGCCGCGCTCGACACGATCGGCAATGCCGAGGAAAGCGCCAAGTGGGTGGAAGACCACGCCTATGGCACCGTGATCCTCGTCACCAACAACTATCACATGCCGCGCAGCCTGCTGGAAATGGGCCGGCTGCTGCACAAGGCCAGGCTCGAGCCCTATCCTGTGGTCAACAGCAATCTTGGCAATGGCGGCTGGCTGACCAAGCCGAGAGCCTTGCGCGTGCTGTTCACCGAATACAACAAATATCTACTGGCGCTGGCGCGCGGCATCGTGCCGGTCAAGCCAACGCCAACCGGCATCGCGCTGGCCGAGGCTGTTGCGCCGAACTGAGCCGATCTGGAACCGGCAGCGCTATCATTCCTTGAGCGTGGCGCTTGAGACGCTGCGCAGCCGCGCGATCTCGTGTTCGAGACGTTCGATACGCTTGTCCCGCTCGGCCAGCGCCGCCGCCACATCGGCCGCTTCGAAACGCTGTGGAATGTGCTGCGGACAATTGGAATCCCAGGCCGAAACCGTGAACAGGATGATCTGCTCCGGGCGCGCCTTGTAGCCTTCCGGCATCAGCTTCGCCATCAGTTCGGCGTCCTGTTCGACGACCCGTGCGCTGCCCCAGATCTTGATGCGCTGCCGATGCGCATAGTCGATCAGGAACAGGAAAGCCCGCGGGTTGTCGTCCAGATTGCCTTGGGTGATGAATTGCTTGTTGCCGGAAAAATCGGCGAAGCCGATCGTCCGCTCGTCGAGCACCTTGAGGAAGCCGGCCGGCCCGCCGCGATGCTGGATGTAGGGCTGGCCCTCACCATTGGCCGTCGACAGGAAGACGCTGGTCTGCGCCTCGATGAAGGCGGCGAGATCGGGCGTGATATCAGCTTGCCAGCTGCCGCGCTCCTCGACGCGGGCATAGGCCTCGCGTGAGCCTTTGCGGGCCTGGATCGCCTTGACGGTTGGCGTAAAGGCGACATCGCTGGTGAAGAGGTGAGCATTCATGGAAAGCCTCCTTCAAAGGCCGAGTTCCGATAGAGAGGGATGACCGTCCGGCCGGCGGCCAAGCGGCCAATGATATTTGCGGTCGGCCTCGAGGATCGGCAGGTCGTTGATGCTGGCGATGCGCAGGCGCATCAATCCAAGCTCATCAAACTCCCAGTTCTCATTGCCGTAGCTGCGAAACCACGAGCCGCTGTGGTCGTGCCATTCATAAGCGAAACGCACGGCGATACGGTTGTCGCGGAAGGCCCAGACCTCCTTGATGAGCCGGTAGTCGCGTTCGCGACCCCATTTGCGTGTGAGGAATGTCTGGATAGCCTCGCGCCCTTGCAGGAACTCGGCCCGGTTGCGCCAGCGGCTGTCGATTGTGTAGGCAAGCGCGACCCGTGCCGGATCACGGGAGTTCCAGGCATCCTCAGCCATGCGTGCCTTCTGTGCGGCGGTCTCGGCGGTGAATGGCGGGAGCGGCGGGCGGCTTTCAGACATGGGAACTCCTTGCGACTGACTCAGGCTGCCCTGCGGGCAGAAACGACCGGAAAGTCGATTTCCGTCCTGGCGACCTCATTGACATAGTTGGTCCAGACATTGAGAGCGACATGCTGGACGATCTCGATGATCTGCGCATCGTCGTAGCCTGCGAGCCTGACGGCGCTGAGATCCTCGTCACCGATATGGCCGCGGTCGCGCGCAATCTTGGTGGCGAAACGCACGGCTGCGGCGGCCTTGGGATCGTTGGAACTGCCCGCGCGATTGGCGACCATTTCGGCATCATCAAGCTTGGCGAGATTCTTGCCGAGATAGGTGTGAGCGGAAAGGCAGTAGTTGCAGCCATTGACCTCGGCAACCGCCAGAGCAATGCGCTCGCGCGTCGGCGCGGGCAGTCGGCCTTTGGCAAGCGCTCCAGACAGGCTGAGATAGCCTTCAAGCGCAGCCGGGCTATTGGAAACAAGCCTGAAGAGGTTAGGCACGACGCCGAGTTGCTTCTCGACGGCATGTAACATCGGCTGCGACGCAGCAGGCGCGGCCTCTATAGACGCTGGTGTAGGGATACGGGGCATCGGCATTCCTTCTCGTTGATCAGCTCGCCGCCAAAACATGGCCCCTTCCATCGCTCGGATGTAGATGCCATATTTGCAACCTATCCTTCCATTTTCCGGGAGAAATATGGATCGCCTCGAGGCCATGTCGCTTTTTGTCGCCGCGGCGGAGGCCGGCAGCCTTTCGGCCGCCGGACGCCGTTTCGGCATCCCGCTTGCAACGGTCAGCCGCAAGGTCTCCGACCTGGAGCGGCATCTGAAGACGCGTCTTCTGAATCGCTCGACGCGGCAGCTGACGCTGACCGACACAGGTCACGCCTACCTCGCTGCCTGCCGTCGCATTCTCGACGAGGTCGGCGAGGCCGAGCGGACTGCCGCCGGCGAATACAGCGCCCCGACAGGCGAACTGATCATCACCGCACCGATCGTCTTTGGCCGCCTGCATGTGCTGCCGGTCGTCACCGGCTTTCTCGCTGCCTACCCCGACGTAGCTATTCGGCTGATGCTTGCGGACCGGATAACCCAGTTGACCGAGGAGCACATCGATCTCGCCATCCGCATCGGCCAGCTTCCCGACTCCAGTCTGGTGGCCACCCGCATCGGCTCGATTCGGCGCGTTGTTTGCGCGAGCCCTGCCTATCTGGCCGAGCACGGCACGCCGCGGACGCCGAAAGACCTCGCGGCACACGACTGCGTCACCTTCGAGGGACTCACCGCTCCCGCCGCATGGACTTTTGCCACGGGCAAGACCGAACTCACCGTTCCGATCCGCTCACGGCTTCGGGTCAACACCGCGGAAGCGGCGATCGATGCCGCGATTGCCGGCATCGGGTTGACGAGGGTGCTTTCCTACCAGATCACAGCTGCAGTGCGGTCGGGCACCCTCCGCACCGTGCTGGAGGCATTCGAGCCGCAGCCATGGCCGGTCAGCCTCGTGCATGCCGGCCAGGGTCTGCTGCCGGTGAAACTGCGTGCGTTCCTCGATTTCGCCGCCCCACGCCTGAAGAAACGGCTGGTGCAAGAGACGTGGCAGACCTGACGAACGGGCCATCGCACCCTTTCCTTTTTGCCCGCGCTTGGTGTAACCAACGCACACCTCCTCACCGGGCTCTTCCTGCATGCTTTATGTCCGCTCGCTGGCGTTCAACTTCGTCTTCTACGTCAATCTGATCCTCCAGATGATCCTCTGGACCCCGTACTATTTCCTGTCGCCGCGCCACCGCGCCTGGTTCGTGCCGAAATTCTGGTCACACACCAGCATGTGGCTCTATGACAAGATCGCCGGCACCAAAAGCGAGATCACCGGCCAGGAAAACCTACCCGAGGGTTCCTTCATCCTGGCGCCGAAGCATCAGTCCTTCTGGGACGCGATCGCCTTTTTCCCGTTCCTGCAGGATCCGATCTACATCCTGAAGCGGGAACTGACCTGGATCCCGTTCTTCGGCTGGTACATCCTGAAAATGCGAATGATCCCGGTCGACCGCGGCAGCCGCTCGAAGGCGCTGAAAGCGGTGGTCGCCGCGACCAGGCAGGAACTGGCGCGCAATCCCCGCCAGCTGATCATCTATCCCGAGGGCACGCGCCGGGCGCCGGGCGACGAGCCGGCCTATAAATACGGCATCGTCGAGCTCTATATCCAGCTTGGCATTCCGGTGGTGCCGGTCGCCCATGTCGCCGGCCTCTACTGGCCGCGGCGAAAATTCCTGCGCTATCCCGGCACGATCAAGGCCCGCTTCCTGCCGCCGATCCCGGCGGGTTTGGGCAAGGAGGAATTCATGGAACGGCTGATCGGCGAGACGGAAGCCGCCTGCGACCAGCTGCTCATCGAGGCGTCCCAGGCGCCAAACCCGCCGCCAATGCCGCCAACGGCGGTAAAGCGGCTGAGGGAACTTGGCTCCGATATCCCGACCTGAACCATCTTGCTTGGTCGGCAGTATCCCCTAGGGAATCACAGCCAGCGCCGTGGTCAAAACCAGTGTTGCCGCGAACATCAGATTGATGATCCGCGACGCCAGCAGATTGCGCAGGAAGCGCGCAAACGCTGCCCCGGCGAGAAGCCACAGGACATGGATGGCGATGATCATCGAAGCGAGGACCGCCAGCTTGAGACCTGCATCGAGCTCACCAGCGGACGACGTGCCGGCAAATACGGCGGCAATCGCCACATAGGCTTTTGGGTTGGCAACGGCCAGAAGAAACCCGCCGAGGAATGTGGGACGCGCCGCGCCGCCGGTACGCGCTGCCAGAGGCGGGGCCGTTGCTATCTTGAAGGCGAGGTAGAGGATGTAGGCTGCGGATGCCACCGTCAGGAGGGGTGTGAGCGTCGGCACAGAGGCGAGCGTGGCCGTAATGCCCGTCGCCACGACCAAAAGCACGGCGACCGTACCAAGAATGATGCCCGAGGCGTAGCGGAGCGAATCGCGCGGGCCGAAGGCGGCGCCAACGGCGGTGACGCTTATCGTCGCCGGCCCCGGACTGCCCATCACGACCGCCGATGCCAGCACAAGCGCGAGCAATTGCTGCCATAGTTCCGGATGGGAAAAGACCTGTTCGGACATCTGTATACCAGTATCCAGGCGCGATGCCGGCAATGGTATGGCAGGGCACAGGAGGCGTCTTGAACGATCGTGCAGGGAGCGTTCCGGCGCCGGCCGCGCCCGGTTCTTGGCTGCTGTTTGATCAAGCCATCGCTTCGCGCTGGCGTCTAAGCACTCGCGCTGTCGAGCTCGACGATATCGTCCGGACCGAACTCCAATGATGCGGTGCGGACGAGGCTGTCTACCTGATCCAATGTCGTGGCACTGGCGATCGGCGCGGTGACGCCGGGCCGCGCGATCACCCAAGCGAGCGCCACTTCCGCCGGCTTGGCCGCGTGACGTGCCGACACGGCGTCGAGTGCCGCCAGGACGCGCATGCCGCGCGCGTTGAGATAGTTCTTCACGTCGTCGCCACGCGCGCTTTTGCCGAGATCGGCTTCGCTGCGGTACTTGCCGCTCAAAAACCCCTTGGCGAGGCTGAAATAGGTGATGACGCCGATATCCTCGGCCATGCACAGATCGCGCAGCGGTCCATCGAAAGAGGCGCGATCGTAGAGATTGTATTCCGGCTGCAGCACCGAATAGCGCGGCAGGCCCCGCAAGCTTGCCACGTCGAGCGCGGCGCGCAACTGGCCAGCATCGAGATTGGACGCGCCGACGTGGCGGATCTTGCCCTTGTCGAGCAGCTTTTGATAGGCGCCGAGCGTTTCCTCGTAGGGGGTGGCCGGGTCCGGCCAGTGCGACAGATAGAGATCCACGACTTCGGTCTGCAGCCGCTGCAGCGACGCATCGATGGCCTTTTCGATATAGGCCGCGGAGAGGTCTTTCCTGCCCTGCCCCATGTCCGACCCGACCTTGGTGATCACCACAACCTTGTCGCGATTGCCGCGGCTTTTCATCCATTTGCCGATGATCGTTTCGGATTCGCCGCCCTTGTTGCCGGGAACCCAGCGCGAATAGGCATCGGCGGTGTCGATGGCGTTGAGGCCGGCGCCGACGAACCGGTCGAGCAGGTCGAAAGAGGTTTTCTCGTCGGCGGTCCAGCCGAAGACGTTGCCACCCAGAACCAGCGGCGCGATGGACAGGTCGGTTTGACCGAGACGACGTTTCTGCAAGACTGATCTCCGTGGGGAATGGAAAGAAGCGGGCGAAAAGCCCCGTGACCGGCTTAACCTATGGCGGGCCGCACCAACGTCAAAGGGCCGGCCGACTTTTCCACCGACCAGCGCTTCACAAAGGCGCGATCCGTTTCGCCACCTCTTCCAGCCAATGGTCGCGGATCCCCAGCGCCTCGAGGTGCTCCAGCGTGCTGGACACGTAGTCCTCATTCTTTCCCGACTGGCCGACGGCGCCGCGAACGACGCTCGCCGCATCGGCCGCATCGAGCGCACCGGCATATTGCTCGTGGCTACGGTCGACGACATAGGCGACAGCCTCGACCGTCTCGCCTCCGCCCGTCTCGCCGCCATTCTCGCCCCCACCTTTGTCGGCCCCACGCGTGTCCCCCTTGTCGAGGCGAATGCTAAGCATGCGCTCGAGATAGACATTGGTGACCAGCTCGCGTTCGCGCAGATAGGTGATGACCTCGTTGCGCAGATCGCCGGGGACGCGGAAAGCCAGCCCGATGCAGGAGCCGCCACGGTCGAGGCCGAGCACCAGGCCGGGCCGTTCGCGCGTGCCGCGATGCACGAAGGAGTAGACGCACAGCGAGCGGCGGTAGCCATGGAGGCGGGCCCGCCGCGTCTCGACATGCGCAAATCCCGGCCGCCAGATCAGCGAGCCGTAGCCAAAAACCCAAAAATCGCCCATATCGCCAAGCCTGGTTGCAGCACCGCACTGGAATTGGTGTTTTTTTCAATCCGTCTCCGTCTACCCGATCTTGCCGGAAACGACACCTCTGCAACACGCGCCAACGAGAGCCGCAGCATGACGTCAAATGACGAACGCCCGCCGAATTTTCTCCGCCGGCTGTTCTGGCTCGGCGTTTTCATCGTCGTGCTGTTCGGCCTCTACAGCGCCGGCTGGTTCTACCTGGCAGACAAGGTCAAGAGCGAAGCCGGCATAGCGGTGGCCGAACTCAACGGCAGTGGCATCGAGGCGGACTGCGCCAATCTCACGGTCAGCGGCTACCCCTCAAGCTTCGCCGTTTCCTGCGACAGCCTGGCTTATCAGGACGACAGCAGGAACGTCGCCGCCTCGCTCGGCAGCCTCAAAGCAGTCACGCACATCACCCAGATCCTGTCGCCTGGCGCCGACCTGCAGGGGCCGCTCAGGACCTCCGTGCCGGGGATGGCGCCGCTGTGGATCGACTGGGATAATCTGCGAGCGAACGTCAAACTGTCCTGGCCCCTGCCCCGGCGCGTTTCACTGGAGGCAGAGGCTCTGTCAGCCCAGACCGATCCGGCCGATGGCACAGACCCGGTCGAGCTGTTCAGCGCTGGGACAGCGGTCGGAGAATTGCGTCCGAACGGCCAGGACATCGACTATGCCGGGAGTTTTACCGATCTCGAAATCGATCCGGACGCGATCGATGGCCGCGTGCTGCCGCCGCTCGACGGCAGCGGCGACGTGACGCTGAAGAACGGCGTGGCGCTGATCAAAACACAAACAGAGAGCCTGCGCGGCCAGGCGGTGGATATCGGCAAGCTCGATCTGTCGTCGGGAAGCGCGCGCGTCACCGTTTCCGGACCGGTTTCGGTCGATGCCGACGGGCTGATCGACGCCGATTTGATGATCAGGCTCAGCGATCCGAAGGCGGTGGCGGAAATCCTCGGCAAAGCCATTCCCGAGCAGAAGAGCCAGATCAAAACCGGCTTTGCCGGGCTGGCGCTGCTTGGCAACGAACCGTCGATGCCGCTCAAGATCGTCAAGGGCAAGGCCTCGCTCGGTTTTATCCCTCTGGGCAGCATCAAGCCGGTCGATTAGGCGATGATTGCGAACCTCCAGTTCGGAAAGACCATGGCCAAACAGGAAGATAGATGAACCGCCCGGTGAAGCTCCTGAGTGTTGGCGCGCTGACGCTCGATACGATCCTTCGCCTCGACACGCTTCCGGCGCGTCAGGGCAAGTTCATCGCGTCCGACGGCGTCCAGATCGCCTCGGGCATGGCTTCGAGCGCGGCCTGCGCCGCACGCCGCCTCGGCGCGGAGGTATCGCTGTGGGCGAGCGCGGGAGACGACCTCGTCGGCGATCAGCTGGTCGCAGGCATTGAGGCCGAAGGCGTCGATTGCAGCTTTGTCCGGCGCGTCGCCGGGGCGCGGTCGGCACTGTCGGCCATCCTGGTCGACACGCATGGCGAGCGCATTATTGTTCCATTCTATGACAAGCTCGCCCAGGCCGACCCCGAAGCGCTCCCCACTCAAGATCTCACCGCATTCGATGCCGTCCTGGTCGACGTGCGCTGGCCTGGCGCGGCAGCTCTGGCCCTGACGGCGGCGCGCGCAAACGGCCGTCCAGCCATACTCGACGCCGACACCGCGCCACGGGCCGTGCTGGAACGGCTGTTTCCGCTCGCCTCGCACATCGTCGCGTCGGAGCCGGCGGCGTTCATCCTCTGCGGCGAGGAGCAAGGCCCGCAGGCGGCCTGTGAAGCGCTGGCCAGACGCACCGATGCATTCGTAGCGGTGACCGGCGGCGCAGCGGGAAGCTGGTGGTTCGACCGTTCGGTGGCGTCGGTGCGCCACGTCGCCGCGCCAAGGATCAAGGCAGTGGATACGCTTGCCGCCGGCGACGTGTTTCACGGCGCCTTTGCCGTCGGGCTGGCCGAGGCGATGCCGATCGAACGGACATTGCGCTTTGCCAGCGCCGCCGCCGCGCTCAAATGCCTGCGCTTCGGCGGCAGGCTGGGCGCGCCCGACAGGGCCGAGACACTGGCGATGATGGCGGCTCACTGGCCGGATTGAGCGCGCGGCGGCCTTCAAATCGGATGGTACCGCCGCTCTATCTTTTGCTTGAGCATCGGATTTCACCTAAAACCGGTACGGGTCCGATGCTCTATCCCTTGGCCGGATGCTCGACTGCCTGCCGGCCAAAGTCCGGCACGTCGATGTCCTGGCCGGCCTCGATGATCGAGCGGCGCACGGCGCGGGTGCGGGTGAACAGGTCGAACAGCTTTTCGCCGTCGCCCCAGCGGATCGCCCGCTGCAGCGAGGCCAGATCCTCCGAGAACCGCGCCAGCATTTCGAGGATGGCATCCTTGTTGTGCAGGCAGACGTCCCGCCACATCGTCGGGTCGGAAGCGGCAAGGCGCGTGAAGTCGCGAAAGCCGGAGGCCGAATATTTGATGACCTCGGACTTGGTCACCGACTCCAGGTCGTCGGCGGTGCCGACGATGTTATAGGCGATGATGTGCGGCAGATGCGAGACGATGGCCAATGTCATGTCGTGATGCTGGGGATCCATCGTGTCGATGTTGGAGCCGCAACGGCGCCAGAATTCCGAGAGCTTTTCCAAGGCGGCCGGATCGGTGCCGGGCAACGGCGTGAAGATGCACCAGCGGTTTTCGAACAGTTCGGCAAAGCCGGCGTCCGGGCCCGATTTTTCAGTGCCGGCCAGTGGATGGCCGGGAATGAAATGCACGCCGGCAGGCACATGCGGCTGCATCTGCGCGATGACCGACGCCTTGGTCGAGCCGACATCGGTGAGGATCGCGCCCTGCTTCAGCGCCGGCGCGATTTCCTCGGCGACCTCGCCCGAAGAACCGACCGGCACCGAAACGATGACCAGGTCGGCATCGCCCACCGCCTCTCTCGCATCGGTCGTGTAGGAGGAGCCGAGGCCGAGTTGCTTCGCCCGCGCCAGCGTCGTTTCGCTGCGCGTCGAGATGGCGACGTGACCGGCAAGGCCTTCGCGATGGATGACGCGGGCCAGCGACGAGCCGATCAGGCCGATGCCGACCAGCGCGATCTTTTCGAACATCGGTGATGTCATGGTGTTCTAGCTTTTCAGAAATGTCGCGAGGGCGGCGACAACGCCGCGATTGGCCTCTTCGGTGCCGATGCTCATGCGCAGCGCATTCGGGAAACCGTAACCGGAAACACGCCGCAATATGTAGCCGCGCGCACAGAGGTAATCGTCCGCAGCTGCCGCGGAATGTTTTTTGTCTTCGGGAAAGTGGATGAGGACGAAATTGCCGACGCTCGGCGTCACCCGCAGTCCGAGCCTGGTCAACTCCTCGCTCACCCAGGTCAGCCAGGTCTCGTTATGCGCCACGCTGCGCTCGACATGGGCACGGTCGCGGATCGCGGCAATGCCGGCCTCGATCGCCGTCGCGTTGACGTTGAAGGGACCCCGCACCCGGTTGATCGCATCGATGACATGCATCGGCGCGTACATCCAGCCGATCCGCGCGCCGCCGAGGCCGAGCTTGGAGAAGGTGCGGGTCATGACCACGTTTTCCGCGCCAGCCACCAGTTCGACGCCGGCTTCATAGTCGTTGCGGCGGACATATTCGGCATAGGCTGCATCCAGCACCAGAAGCACGTTTCGAGGCAGGCCGGCATGCAGGCGGCGGACCTCCTGGAACGGCAAATAGGTGCCGGTCGGGTTGTTGGGATTGGCAAGGAAGATGATCCGCGTACGCGGCGTTACGGTGGCAAGGATCGCATCGACCTCGGCACGCTCATTGGTTTCCTTGACCGACACCGGGACAGCACCTGCCGACTGGATGTAGATCTTGTAGACCATGAAGCCGTGTTCGGTGATCACAGCCTCGTCGCCGGGTGCGAGATAGGTTTGCGCAAGCAGGCCCAGAATCTCGTCGGAACCGTTGGAACAGACGATGTTCGCCGGGTTGAGGCCATGCACCTCGGCGATCGCCTCCCGCAGGCGCCTGGCGGTGCCGTCGGGATATATGTCGAGCTTGGCCGCGACGTCGCGCGCGGCTTCTATCGCCTTCGGCGAGGGGCCGAGCGGGTTCTCGTTCGACGACAATTTATGGACCTTGGCAACGCCGGCCGGCGCCGTGCTTTTGCCCGGCACATAGGCTTCGATCTCCATGATCCCCGGGCGGGGCGTTGGACGTGCCTGATCCGATGCCTGGTTCATATTGCAAAAATCCGTCGAGAACGCTTCCACCTAGTGTGGTGGATTTGAAGTTCCTGCCATTTTGGTGGCAACGGCGCTCAGGAACTTCAAATCCAGCACACTAGAAGCCGCAGCGGAAATACAAGTCGTGGCCTGGAATGTCGAGAGGCGGCAATGATCGGTGCGTGACTGGCCGTTGACGGCGAGGCGCGCCGGTCCTAGAAGAAGGCGAAATCCCGTGGTGATTTGGCCGGTCGGCTTGCAGCCACGTTAAACAACTCGCTAAAGGGCCGTTTGCATCCTGTAACCGGCTTTGCGAAGGCAATGCCGGTTTTTTTGTTGTCCGCAGCCGGCCGGACAGTCGTATCGATCCGAAAATCGCAATCGACTTTCGGAAAACACGATGGGTTGATGTAAGAGGATGCGATGGTCGCGCTGCGCACGAAAAGAACCAACAACGAGGCCGACGAGCCGTCGAGCCCGGTGTTGCGCTTCGGCGCCGACAAGCCGCTCAAGCTCGATGCCGGCACGCTGCTGTCACCGTTCCAGATCGCCTACAAGACTTACGGCACGCTCAACGACGCCCGCTCCAACGCCATCCTCGTCTGCCATGCACTGACCGGCGACCAGCATGTCGCCAGCACCAATCCGGTGACCGGCAAGCCGGGCTGGTGGGAAGTGCTGATCGGCCCCGGCAAGATCATCGACACCAGCCGCTTCTTCGTCATCTGCTCGAACGTCATCGGCGGCTGCCTCGGCTCGACCGGCCCCGCCTCGACCAATCCCGCCACCGGCAAGCCCTACGGGCTCGACCTGCCGATCATCACCATCCGCGACATGGTGCGGGCGCAGTTGATGCTGGTCGACCATTTCGGCATCGAAAAACTGTTCTCGGTGCTCGGCGGCTCGATGGGCGGCATGCAGGTGCTGCAATGGGCGTCAAGCTATCCGGAGCGCGTTTTCTCGGCGCTGCCGATCGCCACCGGCGCGCGCCATTCCTCGCAGAACATCGCCTTCCATGAGGTCGGCCGGCAAGCGGTGATGGCCGATCCCGACTGGCATGGCGGCAAATATTTCGAACAAGGCAAGCGCCCGGAAAAGGGACTGGCTGTGGCGCGCATGGCCGCTCACATCACCTATCTGTCGGAGGCGGCCCTGCACCGGAAGTTTGGCCGCAATCTGCAGGACCGTGAAGCGCTCACCTTCGGTTTCGACGCCGACTTCCAGATCGAGAGCTATCTGCGCCATCAGGGCATGACCTTCGTCGACCGCTTCGACGCCAACTCCTATCTCTACATGACCAGGGCGATGGACTATTTCGACCTTGCCGCCGACCATGGCGGCCGGCTCGCCGACGCCTTTGCCGGCACCAAGACCCGTTTCTGCCTGGTCTCCTTCACCAGCGACTGGCTGTTCCCGACCGAGGAGAGCCGCTCGGTCGTTCATGCGCTGAACGCGGCCGGCGCCTCGGTGTCCTTCGTCGAGATCGAGACCGATCGCGGCCACGACGCCTTCCTGCTCGACGAGCCGGAGCTGTTCGCGGCCATCAACGGCTTCATCGCCTCGGCGGCCCGCGCCAGGGGGCTCAGCACATGACCCCGAAAGATTGCAGGCTTTTCGGACTGGCATCGTGCGCCAGGCAGCAGCGCATGATGCCTGAAGTTTGCAGGCTTTTCGGATCAAGGTCATGCGCAGGCAGCAGCGCATGATCCCGAAAAGTTGCAGACTTTTCGGATCAAGGTCGTGCGCCAGTCAAGAGGCACGATCATGAGTGTCAACCACGCCCAGCGCGTCGACCTCGAAGTCGTCGCCGATCTCATCCCGCCGCAGTCGCGGGTGCTGGACGTCGGCTCCGGTGATGGCCTGCTGCTCGAATTGCTGCAGGCAACGAAGCAGGTCGACGGCCGTGGGATGGAACTGTCGCAGCGCGGCGTCAACGAATGCGTGGCGCGCGGCCTGTCCGTCATCCAGGGCGACGCCGACAAGGACCTCAAATTCTATCCCGACAAGGGTTTTGATTTCGTCGTCCTGTCGCAGACCTTGCAGGCGACCCGCAACCCGAAGCTGGTGCTCGACGAGTTGCTCAGGATCGGCAAGCACGCCATCGTCTCCTTCCCCAATTTCGGCCATTGGCGGGTACGCCTTTCGCTGTTCGTCGAAGGGCGGATGCCGGTGACCAAGGACCTGCCCTATTCCTGGTACGACACGCCCAACATCCATTTCTGCACCATCCGCGATTTCGTCAATCTCTGCGAAGAGCTCGGCGCAACGGTGGAAAAGGCAACCGCGCTCGACGCCAATGGCCAGAAAATCGGCCTGTCGATGCCATGGTGGTTCTGGAATTTCTTTGGCCAGCAGGCGGTGTTCCTGCTGAAGCGATAACGGCGACCCCGTCGCTTCGGCCAGCCGGCCCGATTCCGGAGACATCTGGGACTGATCGCCATTCGTCGAGGTCTAACGATCAAGTTCCGGAAAATACGGATCGGAGAAAAACCGCCGACCGCGCTCGCCTTGCAAACAGTCGACCGGTGCTGCCGCGTCGACCGGGACGGACCCGGGATCGGCCCCGGGACCGGCATTAGGATCGGTAACACCGCTGACCTCGAGGACCAGCTTGCGGCGTATGGCGGTCACGAATTCCGAAGCGGCATAGACCGGCAGCACGAAGGAGCCTGGCCCGCCTGTGACGCACTCGGCATAGTATTGGTCGAGATGGCTGAAGCTGGGCGACGGGCTGATCAGGATCGGCAGGCCATTGATGACGATGCCCTTTGCTATCGCGGCGTCGCGTGTCGTGGCGACGGGCATCCCGATATTGTTGGGGCCATCGCCTGAGATGTCGATGACGCTGCGCGTCGCGTCGAAGGCGGCTCCATCCAAAAGCTTGGCGCCGAAGGCGAGCGCACTGGAAATCGAGGTGCCGCGAAAGCTCCTGAACGGGCGTGCCTCGATCTTGCCGGCGAATACCTCGGCGCTCTCGGCATCGTCGATGATCTGCCAGGCAATGACGGCGTCGTCGCGGACGGTGCCTGCCCATTCGAAATAGGCCAGCGCAATGCGGCCGTTCACGCCCGAACGCACCGCATTGATGAAGTCGGGGTGGCGCAGCGCCTTGACATAGCCGGCGCGCTGCAGGGCGAATTCCTTTTCGTCCATCGAGTGCGAGATGTCGACCGCCAGCACCAGTTCGACGTCCACCGCAATGGTGTCGGCAGGCGCGGCCAAAGGTGCTGCCTGGGCACGGGCAAGGCAGGCAAGCAGGCTGACGCAGGTCGCCCAAAAGCGCGCAGCGGTTTTGGGGTAACGACAAGCATCGAAGCAAACACTCAAAGCGTGTCGCATGAATCCAACGCCGCAGGCTTCCGAACGATGCCGGCAATCTTTCGCCGCGATCACGGCAAAATAAAGCTTACGGCCGGCTATGCCTGTTGGTGGGCTTTGGCGACGGCCGGGGGTGGTTCGATCGCGCCGGCCCTGACGCGGACTGGCTTGAGAGCCGGTCGCTCGACGTCTTTCACGATCGCCAATGAGCGCGGGAAGAATTCAATATTCTGCTGGCCACGGCCGATATTGAGGATCGCGGCGTCGGCAAGACGCGCCTCCAGCATCGACAGCACCCGCCGCAGCGTCGCGCCGTCGAACGTGTCCAAAGCCTCATCGATGATCACCCATTTCGGCTGCCGCAAGACCAGCCGGGCAAAGGCAAGCAGGCGCTGCTCGTCATCGCTCAATTCGCGCTCCCAGCGCGCCGACCGGTCGAGCGAGGATGACAGCCGCCCGAGGCCGACCTCGGCAAGCACCGCCGAGATCTCGGCGTCGCTGACCGCGGCATCGGCGTGGTCGAGCACCTCGCGCAGCGTGCCGAGCGGGAAATATGGTTTTCGGGGAACGAAGGCCGGCACCTCTCCGGCCGGCATGCCGATCCGCCCGCTTCCCCACGGCCACAGACCGGCAATGGCGCGGAAGAACAGCGTCTTGCCGGCGCGCGGATCTCCGGTGATCATGACGCGCTCGCCGGCGCGGATCTCGACATGCGGCTCGGCGAGCTTGGTGCATCCATCCCGCGACGCAATTTCGAGCTTGTCGAATGTCAGCCTGCCGTCCGGATTTTCGCCGAACTCGATGCGCCTCTCGCTGTGGTGGAGCACATCCGTTTCAGCAAGCGCGATGCGGAAATCGGCGACGCGCATCAGCGTGGCGCGCCAATCGGCGATGCCGCCGATATTGTTGATGAACCAGCGCAACGAGGAATGCACCTGGTTGAAGGCGCCGACAGCCATCATCAGCCCGCCGAAGCTGATGTCACCGGCGAAATAGACCGGCGCGGCGACGAGGATCGGCGCGACGACAGTGATCCAGCCATAGGTGTCGGTCACCCAGGAAAGATTGATCTGGGCGCTGTAGATGCGCCGCATCGCGCCCAGCACCGTGCCGAGGTCGAGCTCAAGCCGCCGTCGCGCGTCGGCCTCGCCGTGCGCAAGCGCGATGGCATCGACATTCTCGTTGACGCGGACCACCGAGGAGCGCAGCTCCGCCTCGCGCGTATAGCGGTCGCTGTTGAAGCGGATGAGCGGCCGTCCGACCAGCCAGCTCAGCCAGGAGGCGGTGCCGGCATAGAGGATTGCGGCCCACACCATGTAGCCCGGAATCGCCAGCGAATAGCCGCCGACATGGAAGACGAAGCCGGAAGACAGCGACCAAAGGACGCCGACGAACGAAACAAGCAGAATGAACGACTGCAATAGCCCTATGCCGAGACCTGTCGAAAGATCGGAGAGATGCCCGGCATCCTGCTGCAGGCGCTGGTCGGGGTTGACGCCGATGGCGCCGGCGTTGGCGAGCCGGAAAGCCCGCGCCGGCCGCATCCATTCACCGATCAGATCGACGGTCAACGCCTCACGCAGCTTCAGCCGGATCGTCTGGTCGAGCCAGGTCTGGCCGACATTGAGCACCACAAGCCCGCCGGCGATGGCGGAAAACACCAGAAGCTGGTGCAGGAAACCCTGCATGTCGCGCCGAGCCAGCGCGTCGTAAAAGGGCTCGTTCCAGCGATTGAGCAGAACCTGCCCGATCGAGGTTGCCACAATGACGGCGACGATGCCGAGGCAGGCCCAGAGCAGTTGTTTGCGGATCGGCGACGTCGCCAGCGCCAGCCTGATTGTCGCCAGTTGGTCGCCCAGGCTGCTGGCTTCGACCGACGCGGCAATCGGCTTGGCGCTGGCCTCGAAATCCGGATGATCAGCCATTGATGAAGACCCTTCGCAAGCGGTGCTGAAACCGGTGAACAAGTCGACTCAATCGGGTAGCAAATCCGCCCACGACAGATAGGTGGGAAAAAGCGTGATTCCGATCACGAAAACGTCATCGGCGGCCCGGCGACGGCGCCTTCCCGCTCGGCGATATCCGGCCGAGCCTTGTGGCGCCATGCGGCGAGAAAACCGGCACGAAGACGCGGCGAGAGGCGCGCTGGACGACCGGCACACCCTGATAGAGCCGCTTCTGCGCCTCGACGACGATGACGCCGGAAAAGATCGGCCAGAACCTGCGGCCGGCGCGCTCCAGCACATTGTGGAACCGCATCATGAAGCGTCGCCGCGATGGCGGGAAGAACAGGGCGTCGGACCAGGCCGCGGGCGTGAAATTCGCTTCGCGCAGCAATTCGGTGAGCTGGCCGCGCGAGAAGGGCCGGCCGCTGCCGAACGGCGTATGCTCGAAACGGGCCCAGACACCGCGCCGGTTGGGCACGACGATGACGACGCGGCCTGCGGGCGACAGCACCCGCCAGATTTCGTTCAGCGTCTCGCGCGGGTTCTCGGCATGTTCGAGTGAATGGACGAGCAGCATGCGGTCGATGGAGGCATCGACCAACGGCAATTCCTCATCGAAGACCAGCGCGGTCGCGGTCGGCCCGGTGGCCGGCCAGACCACCGCGCCTTGCGTCGCCGGCATGAAGGCAAAGACACGTTCGGCATCGGTGCCGAACCGCTCCAGCCACGGCAAGGTGTAGCCGAGGCCGACCAGCCGCTCATTGGGCACGACAGCCCATATCGAGGACAACGCCATGGTGATCGAGCGTTCGGCCAATCGCCCGAGCGTGGTCGAATAAAACGAGCGAAGGTCGACGATATCGGAATGCATGCGCGGCACGCTATCTTCGATGCTGTCCAAGTTCAACAAAGGCGCCAAGTTCTACAAAGACGATGACATCCGCGGGCAAGCGCCCTATGTCTGCGGCGACTGCTGCATCGGCCAGAAATCGGTTTCGATTTCGGAAGACACGATGCAGCAGGTAAAAAGTGTCAGAAGCGTCCTTTGTGCGTCCAACTGGACGCGCGGCGCTCTCGTGGAGAGATGCGATGCCGGTTGAAATCGAACAATTCATGTGCCGCAGCGACAATTTCGGTGTGCTGGTGCATGCCCCGAAAAGCGGCCAGACCGCGATCATCGACGCGCCCGAGGAGGCGTCGATTCTGGCCGCGATCGAGCGTACCGGCTGGACGCCGACGATGATCCTGACCACGCACCACCATGTCGACCATGTCGAGGCCAATCTGGCGCTGAAGGAGCGCTTCAAGCTGCGCATCGTCGGACCGGAAGCGGAAAAGGCAAAAATCCCCGGCATCGACGAAACCGTCGAGCAGGGTTCGGTCATCCACCTCGGCGAGGAGAGGATCGACGTGATCGCCACGCCCGGCCACACGGCGGGCCATGTCTCCTATCATCTGCCGGCGTCGAAAGTGGCGTTCACCGCCGACACGCTGTTCGCACTCGGCTGCGGCCGGCTGTTCGAATGCAAGCCGCCGGTGATGTACGATTCGTTGAAGAAACTCGCGGCGCTTCCGGCCGAGACGGTCGTCTATTGCGGCCATGAATACACGCTTTCCAACGCCCGCTTCGCGCTGACCGTCGACCCGACCAATTCGGCATTGAAGGAGCGCGCCGCGAAAATCGAAGCGCTGCGCGCCGACGGCAAGCCGACGCTGCCGACCACGATCGGTGAGGAACTGTCGACCAATCCGTTCCTGCGCTGGCACGATCCGGCAATCCGCAAGCATCTCGGCATGGAGAACGCCTCCGACGCCGAAGTGTTCGCCGAAATACGCAAGCGCAAGGACAATTTCTGAGCACCGTTGATGGTCTTGCATCCATGAAGGTCTGAGGAAAATGACCAGTTCCGCCGAAATCATCGCGGCGCTCGGCCTGAAACCGCATCCGGAAGGCGGCTGGTATGCCGAGACCTTTCGCGATGGCGCGGAAGGCGCTCGCGGCCATTCGACCGCGATCTATTTCCTTTTGGAGCAGGAGCAAGTGTCGGCCTGGCACCGCGTCAAGGACGCCGCCGAGGTCTGGCATTTCTATGCCGGCGCCCCGCTGGCACTGTCGATGCATCGGGAAAATGGGCCGGTGATCGAGCAGGTGCTCGGCACGGCATTGGCGGCGGGCGAGCGGCCGCAGATCGTTGTGCCGGCAGGCTGGTGGCAGTCGGCGCGCAGCCTGGGCGAGTGGACGCTGGCCGGCTGCACCGTGGCGCCGGGCTTCGATTTCGCCGCCTTCGAGCTGGCCGAACCGGGCTGGAGTCCTAGCCCAGCAGGAAACCCATCGTGATCGCCAGCTGGGCGGCATAATACAGCACCCAGACCGCGCGGCGCGTCCAGTCGCGGTGCGGCGAGATGGCGCTCAGCAGGAACTTTTCCGAGGCGAGCAGCCCGTCGGACGCCATGAACAGCACGGCGCCGCCGACGACCCAGAAATTGCTCAGGGTCAGCGCCGAAATGCCCATGGCAAAAATTGTCGCGATATAGAGGCTGATCGGAAGGCGCAGGGCGGGGCCGACACGGCGCCAGAGCGCAAAAAGCATGGCGAGTGCCAACACGGCCATTGCCACGGCAATCGCCGCGCGCCACGGCTCGGCCGAGAGCAGCCCGACCCCCTCGCCGGAGCGCAGGAACAGCGCGATGTAAAGCCCATGCGCCACGAGAAAACTGGCCAGCCCGCCGACAAAAGCCTTTTCACCGTCGCGCGACAGCAATGCGTCGCCGATGGCGCTGAGCGCCAGCGCCGCGATGAGCAGCCACGGACCGCCCTGCAGCGATGCCAGCAGAGCAAGCATCGCCACGGCCAGCGTCTTGACCGCGGAACGCGCAAGCGTCTGTGGCATGTCGATGGTGAAGGCGTAGATCACCGCGGCGGCCAGCGAAAACAGCAGCGTCGCATTGGCGTCGGCGTCGATGCCGCCGGGAAACGGCATCACGCCCCTGCCTCGCTCGCAGCCCTCTTGCGCAAGAACAGCGATTTCGCCGCAAGCGCTGCGCCGCCGGTGATCAGCACGCAGGCGGCGAGGATGCGCAGGGACGGCTCGGCGAAGCCGGCTGATATCAGCACCAGCGTCGACAGCAGCGGCGCGGCATAGCTTGCCGCGCCCAGCACCTGGATGTTGCCGCGCTTGACGCCGATATCCCAGGCGTAGAAGGCCGCGCCCACCGGCATCAGGCCGAGGCCGAGCACGGCCAGCCACTGGCCGGCGCCGACAGGCAGCACCGTCTCTTCCAGCATCAGATGGCAGACAAGCGAAAGCGCTGCCGTGGCCGCACAGAACCAGGTGACGATGCTGGTCGGCACCGACGGAAAGCGGCGCGACAACAGCGAATAGGACGACCACAGCACGGCGCAGACGCCGGCCATCGCATAGCCGAAGGCATAGCGCGCGTCGAAGGCAATCCCGCCGCCCTTGGTGACGATCAGAAAAGTGCCGGCAAGGCCGAGCAGTGCGCCGACGACATGGTTCCAGGCCAGGCGCTCGCCCGGCATCAGCGCCGATCCGAGCACGATCAGCAGCGGCCACAGATAGGCGATGAGGCTCGCCTCCACCGCCGGCGCGTTGCGCAGCGCAGTAAAATAGAAGAAGTGATAGCCGAACAGGCCGGCAATACCGATCAGCCACACTTGCGGCGGTATCTTCTCGCTCCCGGCGGTGGCCGGCATGAACAGCCGCGCGACGAGCCCGACGCCAGTGCCGATCGTGAAGGTGATCGCCGAGAGCAGGAATGGCGGCACCTTGCCGGAAGCGTCCGTAAGCAGCGCCAGCAGCGCCCACATGGCGACCGCCGAGAAGCCGATCAGTGTTGCGCGCCCCATGTCCGTCTCCGGCGGCGCGCGATCGCGCCTAATCTGTCGCTTCGAACCGCTCCGCGCTGACGGTAAGGGTGCCGATTTTCGTGCCGACCGTGGCGTGGATCGGCGCATATACGCCGGTTTGGCCGACCGGTGCAAACGTCACCATGATGCGGCTGCGCTTTCTCAGGTAATCCAGGGATTTGCGGTTCTTGCGATAACCCGCCACCGGCTCAAAATCCAGCCGGCAAGTGACGGTATCGCCCTCGTAGCCGCGCACCGAGGTCGAGCCTTTCGACTCGTAGGTCAGCGTCAGATCGGCGCGCATCTCGCCGTCATAGAGCTTCACCGTGCGCCCGCAGACCTTGTCGAGACTATCGGCATGGATGACGGTGGCGGCCATTGGATCGAGCACCGAGGCGAGATGGCTGGCGGCCAGCGGTATCCATTTCTTGGAATTGCGCTTCTTCGGCGCAGGCACGACCTTGGTCGCGGTAACAGTGCCGTTGGCGAACTGGATATCGATCATCGATGCCTTGTCGCCCGATTTGTAGTCGGCGCGGAACGCCTGCGGCTGCAATTGCTTGCCCAAAATCTTGCCCTTCGACGAGACCGTGCCACGCGTGTCGTCGAATATTGTGGCGAGGCCGGCGCTGGAGACGCTGCCTTCGATCGAATAGGTATCGCCTTCGTAACTGCTGGAAAAGCTTGCCTTGGCCACCGAGAAGCCGTGGACCGAAACCGTATACTCGCCCTTGAAGGATTGTTGCGTGGCGGCAGAAATTGCCGTTGGCAGCGCCACGGCGAGCGATGCAAGGAGAGCATGAGACGAACGAAGCATGGCGGGATCGATCCTCGATTTCAGCAGAAGCGCGCAACTCCAGCCTGGCATCTCCTTGTGCGACCGCTTATAGACTGAATTTCGGCCTTTATGTGAAAGACGTCGTCACACCCTGGCGCAAGCCGGAGCTTGACGCATCGCCGAAATGCAACTATGGAACGCCAACTTTTTCCATAAGGCCGCCTGACCGAAACCGCGCGCCACCCGGCGCGGGTTGAATGTTTGGCCAGACCGAGAACTGAAGGTTTAGAACCATGTCCCGCACCTGCGAACTCACTGCCAAGGCAGTCATGTCCGGCAACAATGTGAGCCACGCCAACAACAAGAGCAAGCGTCGCTTCCTGCCCAATCTCGTCAATGTGACGCTGATCTCGGAAGCGCTGAACCAGAATGTGCGCCTGCGCATTTCGGCCAACGCGCTGCGTTCGGTCGAGCATCGCGGCGGACTTGATGCGTTCCTGGCCAAGGCCGACGCCAAGGAGCTGTCGCAGCGCGCGCGGCTGCTGAAGAAGCAGATCGCCAAGAAGCTCGCCGAACAGCCGGCCGCTTGATTTTTCAGGCAGCCGCCTTCGGCATCGGACCGAAAAGTGCGAAGCGGTTTTCGGAGAAATCCGATGGCCAAACAGCAATGGAGTGTCGTCCGAACTCGGCATGACACCCCGCTGGTTCCATTACCCAGGATAAAAAAATGAGCTTTTTCTCCCGATATCTGCCCTTTGTTGCGGCCATGGCGCTTGTCGTCGTGGCGTCGAACGTCCTCGTGCAGTTCCCGCTGCAGGGTGCAATCGGCGGCCTGTCGCTGGCCGACATTCTGACCTGGGGCGCCTTCACCTACCCGTTCTCCTTCCTGGTCACCGACCTTGCCAATCGCCGCTACGGCCCGGCTGTGGCGCGCCGGATCGTGTTTGTCGGCTTCACGGCGGCAGTGATCTGCTCGGTCGTCATCCCGCCCTTGCTGTTCCGCTACGGCCTGATCGAATTCGAAACGGCTGCCGACCGGCTGGTGCGCATTGCGGCGGCTTCCGGCACCGCGTTCCTGATCGCGCAGCTGCTCGACGTGACCGTGTTCAACCGGTTGCGCCGGCAGAGCTGGTGGCGGGCGCCGATCGTCGGCACGCTGGTCGGCTCGGTGTTCGACACCGCGGTGTTCTTCATGATCGCCTTTTCGGCGGCTTTCGCCTTCGCTGGCCCGAACGATGGCTTTGCGCTCGAAACCGCGCCGCTGATCGGCGTGCTGCCGGTCGAGGCCATGCGCTGGGTGTCATGGGCGCTCGGCGACCTCGGCGTGAAGCTGATCATCGCCGTGGTGGCGCTGATCCCCTACCGACTGCTTGCCGCCCGCTGGAGCCAGCCGGCACTGGCGGCATAGAGCATGATCCCTAAAAGTGGGAACCGGTTTTCGGAAAAGATCATGCCCACAGGTTCTCGAGCATGATCCCGTGGGTCCAACTCGATACCGCGAAAACGCCTGATGGCGACCATGAGCTGCGCCTGAAACAACGCGGCGCCGAATTCTCGATCATGCTCGGCTCGAACGAGCTGATGAACAGCCGCCTCAGCGGTTCTGAGGAAGCGCTGGCGAGGCTGTCCTGCCACAGGATTGCCGGCCGCAGGCAGCCGAAAATCCTGATCGGCGGGCTGGGCATGGGTTTCACGCTGCGCGCCGCGATTGCCGAGCTTGGCGCCGATGCCGGCATCGTTGTCGCCGAGTTGGTGCCCGCCGTGGTGGCGTGGGCGCGCGGCCCGATGGCCTCGCTGTTCGGCGGCTGTCTCGACGATCCGCGCGTGACCATTCGCGAGGCGGATGTCGGGCAGATCATACGATCGGAAGCCTCGGCCTGGGATGCCATCCTGCTCGACGTCGACAATGGGCCGGAAGGGATCGTCCACAGGGCCAACGATGCCCTTTACAGTGTAGCCGGGCTGATCAGCGCGAGAGCAGCGCTCAAGCCCGGCGGCGTGCTGGCGGTCTGGTCGCAGGGACCCGACAGCGGCTTTACCCGCCGGCTCAAGCAGGCGGGCTTCGCGGTCGAGGAGGCCAAGGTGCGAGCCAATGGCAAGCGCGGCGCACGCCAAATCATCTGGATCGCGACCAACGGACCCCGGCCTGCCGCAACCGGCGCCAAGCTGTAGCTTGTTATCGGCCGTCCTTTGCCGACCGCCTCTCAATCCTCGTGCAGCACAAATTCCAGATACAGATTACGCTGTAGCATCGAGTGGTTGTCGTCCGAGACCAGCGACACCATCAGCGCGCCGTCGTCGCGGGTCCAGACGTCGAGCCCTTCCATATTGTCGATCTGGTAGCCCATGTCGGCTTCCATCAGCACCGGCCCGTCGGCAACCGCGCCCTTCTCGACGCTTTCGCCATAGATGCGCCGCAGCCGCATCTTGACGCCGCCGGCCATCGAAAAGCTGCGCTCCAAAAGCAAGAGGTCGCCGTCCGGCAGGAAGGCGCCGTCGGCAATGTCGAAATTGCCGTTGCGCTTGACGGTGAAGACGCCCTTGTGCGGCCCTTCGATAACGGCCGCATAGATGTTGCCTGCCTTGTCGAGGCTCTTTTCCGACACCACGACCAGCCCGCCTTGGTGCTGGCCGTCAGGATTGGCGTGGGTGACGGTCTCAAAGCCGCGATTGCGGCGAAGCTCCCAGGCTGGAATCAGGAAGTCGAGTTGCCTGAACGGCGGCTTCATGTCGCCCGGTTCGATCTTGAACTGTGCAATGCGGTGATCGCGCTCGAAGCCGACTGTGGCAATGCCGTCCTTGAGCGCAAGGCCTTCGGCGTCGACCTCCCATTTCTCGGCGATCAGCTGGCCTGCCTCGTCGGCCATCTGCTGCATACGGAAATTCCGGATGCCGGATGGGCGCTTGTCGGCATCATGGATGACGGTGCCGAAGAACCAAAAACCGGTGTCGGCGACGCCGATGAAATCACTGCCGGGCTTGCGGAAACGAAACGCCGACAGCGCGCCGAAATCGCGTGACGGCGAGGTCATTTCCAGCCCGCCGACGAATTCGAGCGGGCCGAACCGCTTTTCGTCACCGCCGATATGAAACCGGTCGATCAGCCGTGCCGAGATTTCGATCGGCTCGACCGCAACGGTGCCGGCAGCGATGGGAGCCGACAACGCGATGCCGGCAACGAACAGGGCTGTGGCGGCGAAAAGCGTCTGCCGAAAGCCGCCCCGCGAAAAAATCATCCGGCGCGCCGCATGCCGCCGCGTCGCGTGTCGCGCATGCTTTCCTCGCCAAACAGCGAGGCCAGTTGCTCGGTCATGGCGCCGGCCAGTTCCTCGGCATCGACGATGGTGACGGCGCGGCGATAGTAGCGGGTAACGTCGTGGCCGATGCCGATGGCCAGGAGCTCGACCGGCGAGCGCGTCTCGATCAATTCGATCACCGCGCGAAGATGCCGCTCGAGATAGTTGCCCGGATTGACCGACAGCGTCGAATCGTCGACCGGCGCGCCGTCCGAGATCATCATCAGGATCTTGCGCTGCTCCGGCCGCGCGATCAGGCGGTTGTGCGCCCATAGCAGCGCCTCGCCGTCGATATTTTCCTTGAGCAGGCCCTCGCGCATCATCAGGCCGAGATTGCGCCGCGCCCGCCGCCATGGATGGTCGGCGGATTTGTAGATGATATGGCGCAGATCGTTGAGCCGCCCAGGATTTGGCGGCTTGCCTTCCTTCAGCCATTTCTCGCGTGCCTGCCCGCCCTTCCAGGCGCGGGTGGTGAAGCCGAGGATCTCGACCGAGACGCCGCAGCGTTCCAGCGTGCGCGCCAGAATGTCGGCGCAGGTGGCGGCGACGGTGATCGGCCGGCCGCGCATCGAGCCCGAATTGTCGAGCACCAGCGTCACCACCGTGTCGCGGAATTTGGTGTCGCGCTCCTGCTTGAAGGACAGCGGCTGCATCGGGTCGATGACGACGCGCACCAGCCGCGCCGGATCGAGATAACCCTCTTCGAGATCGAAATCCCAGGACCGGTTCTGCTGCGCCATCAGGCGGCGCTGCAGCCGGTTGGCCAGCCGGCCGACGACGCCGGACAGGTTGGCAAGCTGCTTGTCGAGGAAGGCGCGCAGCCGATCCAGTTCTTCCTCTTCGCACAGATCCTCCGCACCCACCGTCTCGTCGAAGGCGGTGGTGAAGATCTTGTAATCGATCTCCTTCGACAGATTGGTGAAGGGATTGTCGTTGCGGCGCGCCTCGCCGGGCGTCTCGGCATCGGCGTCGTCGTCGTCGGACAGGTCGTCGGCGGTAGCATCGGATGCCTCCGTCTCGGCCGATTGCTCGTCGTCGGATGACGCCTCGGTGTCGTCCGACTGCGACTGCTCGGAGCCGGAATCGTCCTCGCCGCCCTCCTCGCTCTGCTCCTCGCCTTGCGGCTGGTTTTCATCGTTGTCTTCGGAGTCTTCGGTCTCCTGGTCGTCACCGAGTTCCTCGGCCATTTCCATGGAAGCCAGCATCTCGCGCACGACACGGGCGAAGGCCTGCTGGTCGTCGAGCTTTGCCGACAGTCCGTCGAGATCGGCACTTGCCTTCTCCTCGACCCAAGGGCGCCAGAGGTCGACCAGCCGCTCGCCGCTCTTCGGCACGGCGCGGCCGGTCAGCTTTTCGCGCACCATCAGGGCCAGCGCCTCCTCGATCGGCGCATCGGCCTTGTCCTTGACGTCGATGAGGTTGGCCCTGGCGTATTTGTCCTCGAGCATCGAGCCGATATTGTCGGCCACACCCTGCATGGCGCGGGAGCCGATCGCCTCGACGCGGGCCTGCTCGACCGCATCGTAGATGGCGCGGGCCTGTTTGCCCTCCGGCGCCAGCCTGGTGTGGATGCGCGTGTCGTGGCAGGCGCGCTTCAGCGCCATGGAATCGCCGAGCCCGCGGGTGATGGCGATGTCGGCCTTCGAGGCTTTCTTCGGCAGTTCAGGCAGCCGGGCGCGGCTGCCGGCGAGCGCCGGCCGATCCTTGGCGAAACCGACTTCGAGGTCCTTGTCGCCGGCAATCGCGCGCATGCAGACGGTGACGGCGCGCTTGAAGCTGTCGGCTTCAGACCCCGTCTTCGACTTGTTGCGCGTGTTGTCGCCTGGACCCGCCATCGATCATTCCTTGGAGCATGACCCCGAAAATCGGAATCGAGCCATGCTTAGCCCAGAACCACGTTGGCGGCGCTCTCCGGCAAATCCTGGCCGAAGGCGCGCTGGTAGAACTCGGCGACCAGCGAGCGTTCCAGCTCGTCGCACTTGTTGAGGAAGGTCAGCCTGAACGCCATGCCGATATCGCCGAAGATCTCGGCATTCTCGGCCCAGGTGATGACCGTGCGCGGGCTCATGACGGTCGAAAGGTCGCCATTGATAAAGGCCGAACGCGTCATGTCGGCGACACGCACCATCTTGTTGACGATCTCCTTGCCCTTGGCATCGCGATAGTGCTTGGCCTTGGCCAGCACGATGTTCACCTCATTGTCGTGCGGCAGATAGTTCAGCGTGGTGACGATCGACCAGCGATCCATCTGCGCCTGATTGATCTGCTGGGTGCCGTGATAGAGGCCGGTGGTATCGCCGAGACCGACGGTGTTGGCGGTCGAGAACAGCCGGAACGCCGGATGCGGGCGGATGACCCGGCTCTGGTCGAGCAGCGTCAGCCGGCCGGACGATTCCAGCACGCGCTGGATGACGAACATCACGTCCGGACGGCCGGCATCGTACTCGTCGAAGCACAGCGCGACATTGTGCTGGTAGGCCCAGGGCAGGATGCCGTCGCGGAATTCGGTGATCTGCAGCCCTTCCTTGACGACGATGGCGTCCTTGCCGACGAGGTCGATGCGGCTGACATGACTGTCGAGATTGACGCGCACCATGGGCCAGTTGAGGCGGGCGGCGACCTGCTCGATATGTGTCGACTTGCCGGTGCCGTGATAGCCCGACACCATGACGCGGCGGTTGTAGGCAAAGCCGGCGAGGATCGCCATCGTCGTGTTCTTGTCGAACAGATAGTCGGGATCGATGTCGGGCACATGCTCGCTCGTCACGGAATAGGCCGGCACCACCATTTTGGACTCGAAGCCGAACTTCTCCTTCACCGGCACGGTGGTGTCGGGCAGGTTGGCGATGTCGCGATCGACCTTGTTCATCTTTATCAACGTCTCCACGGGCGAAGCGCCTGATTTCGCCGGCAATCGATTTTGTCCGGGGGCGGTCTTAGAGCCTTTTCCAACCTTATGAAAGTTGGAAAACGACGGAGGTCGCTCAGCACAATCCTGCCTGCTTGAGCACGCGATAGGCCTGGAGCACATCGCGGAACCGGTCTTCCGAACCTCTGTCGCCGCCATTCGCATCCGGATGGTGGCGTTTCACCAGTTCCTTATAACGCGCCTTGATGTCCTTGCCAGTCGCCTTTGTATCAAGGCCAAGCGTTTCCAGCGCCTTGGCCTCAAGCGGCTTGGCCTTGCGCTCACGCGCCTCGCGCGGATCTTTTGGGCCTTTGAACAGGTCAAACGGATCGCGCATGCGGTTGTAGTAGCCGGCGCGGCCGGAACGCTGCTGCGCGAAATCGGGCGAGGAGCGCGTCGAGGCGCCGTTGACGCCCATCTTCCATGTCGGCCGGTGGCCGGTCATCGCTTCCTTCTGGAAGCGGGCGATCTCGGTATCGGGGACACCGGAGAAATAATTGAAGCCCTTGTTGTACTCGCGCACATGATCGAAGCAGAACTGAAAATACTCGCCCTCCTTCATGCGCCCGACCGGCGCGCGATGGGTGCCGGCCTCCTTGCAACCGTCCCACTGGCAGATCGGCGAACGAGACTTCAGCTCCGCATCCTTCTCCGGGCGGATGCGGATTTTCTCGAAATATTTGGGGTACGGTTTCATCTCACCCATTTATGGGCTGTTCGCCGGTGCGAAACAAGAATTGACATTTTCGCGATGATCGCCCTAACCGCTGAATCGCGGCATAAAGCGGGCGATCGGCGAATTTTGTCGCGACGGCGGCGCCGCGCGTCCTGCCGGACGCGCAAACGGCACCGATTTTCGGGGGTCATGCGCCAGCCATATGTGGTGAAGGGAAGTACGAATGTCCATACAGTCGACGATGGAAGGCAAGTTGAAGAAGGCGTTTTTGCCGGAGCGGCTGGTCATCATCAACGAAAGCCATCTGCATGCCGGCCATCACCATCAGGACTCCGATCATCACGGCACCTATGACGGCACCGGTGAGACGCATTTCCGCGTCCGCATCGTCTCCTCAGCCTTTGCCGGCATGAGTCGCATCGAGCGCCACCGCGCGGTCAACGCATTGCTGGCCGACGAATTGAAGGCTGGTGTCCATGCGCTGGCGATCGAGCCGGCCGCGCCGGACGAAAAGACCAGGTGGTAGGCCTCAGAGCAATTCCAGGAAAAGTGTGAAACGGTTTTCCCGGGAAAAGCGCATAGCGCTTTCCCTAGGGAATTGCGCAAAAACAAAGAGATAGAGCGGTTCGGCGTTTCCGTGAAACGATGAACCGCTCTAGCCGAGCGCTGCCTTCAGGAAAGTCATCACCGCACCGGTCAAGGCGTCGCCTTCGTCGCCGAAATCGCGATTGATCGACATGTGCGAATAGGCGCTGCCATCGAACAGTGTCACCTCCGTTCCAGTCGCCCGCAGGCGCTCGGCGAAGGCCCATGAGGCTGCCGCACGACCCGCTGCGCGCGAATAGGCGATGAAGGTCGCCGGATGTTTGCGGCTCCCGACATGGGTGGCCGGCGACAGCGTTCGCCACTGCGCCGGGTCGGGAAACGCCTTTGCATAGGCCCGTGTCATGCCGCCGCTCCTCGCAAGCGCCTCCAGGTCATAAGCCCTGGTATCGTTCAGAACCAGCGCCGCGACGCCGGGCAGACCGCCGCGCAGCCCGGTCAGTGCGGTGAGATGGCTGCCGGCCGAATGGCCCATCACCGCAATCCGGTTCGGATCGCCGCCGTATCCGGCGATGTTGGCGCGCACGTAGCGATAGGCCTGCTCGATATCGTTGGCCTGGGTGGCGACATCAGCCTCAGGCAGCATCCGGTAGTCGATCGAGACGAAGCAGAAGCCATTGTCGAGCAGGAAGTCCGGCTTGACGTCGACGTTGGTGCGATTGCCGGCTCGCCAGGCACCGCCATGGATGAAAACGATCACAGGCAGGGAGCTGGCGCCGGCGCGCGCGTAGATATCGAGCCTGGCCGGACCGTAGTCGATAGTTTGCGGAGATGGCGAAAGCCGGCGCGACGCCGCCGAAGCGCTGGCCGTCAACAAAGCCATCGACGTCAAAAGCAGGGTTCGCCGATCGATCACCGTCACCTCCAGACAGCCCGGTCGAAAGTGCACGCCGGCGCGGCGAGCGTCCAGGATTGATTAGCCGCGAAAGAACCTATCAGAACTAAATCTCGCCGGCCGGCCTGATCCTCAGCCTTGCAATCCGGTTCTTGTCGCGCTTCATGACGACGAAGCGCTTGCCGTGAAAGGTGAACGCCTGCTTCTCGTCCGGGATCAATTGCGTCTCGTGGATGACGAGACCGGCAATGGTGGTGGCTTCTTCGTCCGGCAGGTCCCAGTCGAGCGCCCGATTCAGGTCGCGGATCGACACAGTGCCATCGACGACGACGGAGCCGTCGGCTTCCTGCTTGACGCCCTGCATGTCGATATCGTGCTCGTCGGCTATCTCGCCGACGATCTCCTCGATGATGTCCTCCAGCGTCACCAGCCCCTCGACCTCGCCATACTCGTCGACGACGATAGCGAAATGCGCCTTGCGCCGCAGGAAGGCGTTGAGCTGTTCCTGCAGCGTCGTGGTATCGGGCACGAACCACGGTTTTGAAGCGATCTTCATCACGTCGATCTTGGAAAAGTCGTTGCCGACATCGTTCAGCGCACGCAGCAGGTCCTTGGCGTGCAGCACGCCGACGATGTTGTCGAGCGAGCCCTTCCACAAGGGCATGCGGGTATGCGGGCTCTGCAGGATCTCGCGCACCACTGCCTCCGGCCCATTGTCGGCATTGACCGAGCGCATGTTGGTGCGGTGGACCATGACATCGGACACTTCGAGCTCGTCGAGATCGGACAGGCGGCCGATGCGGGCGCGACCCTCGCGCACCACCTGGCCGTCGCGTCGAAAATCGTCGACGGCGCTGCGCGATTCGTCATGGTTCGAATGCTGCGGCTCGATGCGCTGCAATTCATAGCCGAATGCAGCGAGCAGGCGCGCGCGAAAGACACAGGCGAGCAGGCCGAGCCCGGCAAGGACAGCAGCGACAATCCAGCCGGCCTCGCTCATCCCGGTCGGCCTCTCGGCTGACCCGGTCGGCCTCTCGGCCGACCCGGTCGGCTGTTCTGCTGACCCGGATGGTTCTCCCTCAGAAACGACAGCACTTCCGACGCCGGCACGTCCTTGGCGATGAAGGCCTGGCCGATGCCGCGCGTCAGGATGAAGGTCAGCGCGCCGCGCGACACCTTCTTGTCCTGGGTGATGAAGGCAAGCAGCGCTTCGGCGTCAGGCAATTCACCCGGAATATCGGCCATGCGCCAGGGCAGGCCAACGGCGCGAAGATGCGCCTCGACGCGCGCCGCATCGTCGGGACTTGCCAGGTTGAGGCGTGACGAAAAGCGATAAGCCAGCGCCATGCCGATGGCGACGCCCTCGCCGTGGACGAGACGGGCGCTGTCATATTGGGTGGCGCCCTCGAGCGCGTGGCCGAACGTGTGGCCGAGATTGAGCAGCGCGCGGTCGCCGGTCTCGAACTCGTCGCGGCCGACGACATCGGCCTTGGCGCGGCAGGCCTCGGCGATGGCCTCGGCCCGCTGCGGGCCGCCGGCGAACACCTTGCCCCAGTTTTCCTCCAGCCAGGCGAAGAAGTCGGGGCGATCGATGAGCCCGTATTTGGCGAGTTCGGCATAACCCGCCCGGAATTCCCGTATCGGCAGCGTGTCGAGCACTTCGGTGTCGGCCAGCACCAGTTTCGGCTGATGGAAGACGCCGACGAGGTTCTTGCCACGCGCACTGTTGATGCCGGTCTTGCCGCCGACGGAAGAGTCGACCTGCGCCAGCAGCGAGGTCGGGATCTGCACGAAATTCATGCCGCGGCGCACGATGCCGGCGGCAAATCCGGCCAGATCGCCGATGACACCCCCACCGAGCGCGACGACGACATCGCCGCGTTCCAGTCTTGCGGCGAGCACGCCGTCCACCACCTCTTCGAGATGCGCGAAACTCTTGGTCTTTTCCCCCGCCGGCAGCGTGATGACGGCGGGCCGGATGCCTACCTTTTCAAGGCCGGCCCTCAACGTCTCGAGGTGGGCGGCGGCGACATTGACGTCGGTGACCACCGCGGCGCGCGTGCCGGGCAGGCGGCGCGAAATCTCGGTGCCGGCGCGCAGCAGCAGGCCCGAGCCGATCAATATGTCATAGGCGCGATCGCCGAGCCCGACTTCGACGGTGACTGTCGCATTGCTGCTCACGAGCGCGCCTCGCCTGTCGCGGCTGCCACGCCGAAATACCCGCAAAGCGCGTTCACCACCTCGGCGGCGATGACCTCCTTGCGATCGTCGCGGGTCGGCACGGTAACATCGGCGGTTGCGTAGACCGGATAGCGCTCGGCCATCAACCGCTCGATCACGGCACGGGGATCGGCGCTTTTCAGGAGCGGCCGGTTCTGCTTCTTGGAAACGCGGTCCATCAACAGGTCGATCTCGGCCTTCAGCCATACCGACACGCCATGGCCGGCAATGGCCTCCCGCGTCGGCGCGCTCATGAAGGCGCCCCCGCCCGTCGACAGCACCTGCGGGCCGTGTTCCAATATGCGCAGGATGACGCGCTGCTCCAGCGCCCGGAACTCGGGCTCGCCATAGCGTTCGAACAGTTCCGGGACGCTCATCCGCGACACGCTTTCGATTTCCTGATCACTGTCCATGAAAGGCAGTCCCAGCATCCCCGCCACCTTGCGGCCGATCGCCGTCTTGCCGGCGCCCATCAGGCCGACAAAGACAATGGAACGGCTGCCCAGCCGGCCGAGCAGCGCGGCATGGCTCTCATCGGGAGGATTGGCTGGCAACGCGTTCATGACACCATGATGTTTCTAAGCAGGTTCCGCAAATCTATCTCAGGTTTTGCGACAGAACCTGCGACAAGCCAAAGAATCCAGGCAGGCATTTTCGGGCTAGCCCACGAATGCCTGCTTAGACCCCTCTTTGCCGGCGTATCGACATCAAAAGCCTGATTGCGTCAAGCGTGGCGCCGCCGCACGTCGTCCGCGCTTCGCCCTTGAATTGGCCGGATTGGCGTCTCATAAGGGCACTGGGTTTGGAAACGCAGAACAACAAGACGGGCGAGAATTGATGCCGACACTGTTCCGCTTTGTCGTGACGCTCACGATTCTGGCCGGCATTGTCTATGGCGCGATGTTCGCTCTGGCGATGTTCGTCGAGCCGAGAAAGGCCGAAATGAGCGTGCGCATCCCTCCCGAAAAGCTCATTCCCAAGAAAAACTGAGAGACATGAACAGCACGGCCCGCATCGAAGCCTTTCTGGAAATGATGAGCGCCGAGCGCGGCGCTGCCGAAAACACGCTTTCCAGCTATCGCCGCGACCTCGAAGACGCATCAGCCGAGATCGACGGCGGGCTCGCTGGTGCCGCCGCCACCGATATCCGCAACTATCTCGACGATATAGCCGCACGCGGTTTTGCCGCCACCTCGCAGGCACGCAAGCTGTCGGCGATGCGCCAGTTCTTCAAGTTCCTCTACGCGGAGGGTCTGCGCGGCGACGACCCGACCGGAACCCTGGACAGTCCGAAGAAGGGCCGGCCGCTGCCGAAGACGATGAGCGAGGCCGATACCGGCCGGCTGATCGACCGTGCGGCGCAGGAGGCGGCTGGCGCCTCGCTGAACGATGGCGACGGCCTGGCGGCGCTGCGCCTGCATGCGCTGGTCGAGGTGCTCTACGCCACCGGCCTGCGGGTTTCCGAACTGGTCGGCCTGCCGGTGACGGTGGCGCTGCGCGACGATCGTTTCTTCATGGTGCGCGGCAAGGGTGACAAGGAACGCATGGTGCCGCTATCGGCAAAGGCGCGCGTGGCCATGCGGGCCTGGCTCGCTGCCCGGGCAACGGTGCCGGCTTTGGCGGATAGCCCGTTCCTGTTTCCGGCGGCAAGCGACAGCGGCTATCTCTCCAGGCAGGTCTTCGCCCGCGACCTGAAGGGCCTTGCCGCGCGGGCCGGCATCGCCTCGGCGAAAATATCGCCGCACGTGCTGCGCCATGCTTTTGCCAGCCATCTCCTGCAGAACGGCGCCGATCTCAGGGCGGTGCAGCAGTTGCTTGGCCATGCCGATATTTCAACGACGCAGATTTACACACATGTTCTGGAGGAGCGGCTGGTGCGGCTGGTCAACGATCATCATCCGCTTGCCGACTAGGCGTCATATCGCTATGTGAGGACCACGTTCCACCGCCCGGAGCCTCTATTTCCCAGGTTCCGCCAGTCATTGCCTCCCGGCTTGTCATTGCCTCCCGGCTTATCGGTCCGCTCAAGAATGTACAATTACCTCGATTTCGAAAAGCCGGTCGCCGATCTCGAAGGCAAGATCATCGAGTTGAAGAAGCTCGCCGAGAATGGCGAGGCGGTCGATGTCGGCGATGAGATCAGCCGGCTCGAGAAACGCGTGCGCGACGCATTGCGCGACACTTACAAGGCACTGACCCCGTGGCAGAAGGTGCAGGTGGCGCGCCATCCGGACAGGCCGCATTGCGTCGACTACATCAAGGGGCTGTTCAATGATTTCACGCCGCTTGCCGGCGATCGCAATTTTGGCGAGGACCAGGCGATCGTCGGCGGCTTCGCCCGCTTCCGCGGCGAGCCGGTGGCGATCATCGGCCAGGAAAAGGGCTCGGACACGGCCAGCCGGCTGAGGCATAATTTCGGCTCGGTGCGGCCGGAGGGCTATCGCAAGGCGGTGCGGCTGATGGAACTCGCCGACCGCTTCAATATCCCGTTGCTGACGCTGGTCGACACGGCCGGCGCCTATCCGGGCGTCAATGCCGAGGAGCGCGGCCAGGCCGAAGCCATCGCCCGCTCGACCTCGGCCTGTCTTCGCCTGAAGGTACCGTCGATCTCGGTGGTCATCGGCGAAGGGGGCTCCGGCGGTGCCATCGCAATCGCCACCGCCAACCGCGTCTACATGCTCGAGCACGCCATCTATTCGGTGATCTCGCCGGAGGGCGCTGCCTCGATCCTGTGGCGCGACACCACCCGCTCGAAGGATGCGGCGACCAACATGAAGATCACCGCTCAGGATCTGCTGGAGCTGAAGATCATCGACGCCATCGTTCCCGAACCGCTCGGCGGCGCCCATCGTGGCCCGGATACGGTGATTGCCGCCACCGGCGATCTCATTGCCAAAACGATGAAGGAATTCTCCGGCGCCAACACCGATTTTCGTGAGCAGCGCCGCGAGAAATATCTGGCTATGGGGCGAAACCTCTAGACTATGATCCCGAACCGAGACTCAGCGCAGCAAAAAGTGGGTACCGGTTTTCGCAAAAGGCGTGGTCGAACAAGAGGATTCAGGCCGGCCGATTTCAGTCGGACGGACCGCCGGACGGTTTCGACGCCGCAATGTGGCGAGATTAAGCACCTTCGCCACAAAAATGCCGCTGCGCTCGTTTCAATCGGATTGCCGTAAGGCCCGGCGCTGCGGTAAGGAATTTTCAAGGTTAACGGGCTTAGGGTTGGGCCTGTCGGCCCTGATGCCTGCGGTCCGAAAGAAAAGACATAGCCATGTTTGCCAAACTTGCCCGCACCGCACTTGTGATTGCCGCGATAGGCGTCGCTGGCTGCAACGATTCTTCGATGAAGGATTTTGCCCCCCACGCCAACAAGCCGTTGCCCGAAAAAATCCTGGCCAGCATGAAGGCCAAGGGCATGACCCGCACCTCGCCGGTGATGGCCCGCATCTTCAAGGAAGAGGGCAAGCTCGAAATCTGGAAGGCCAAGACCAACGGTCGCTATGACTTGGTCGCCAGCTACGACATCTGCAAATGGTCGGGCAAGCTGGGCCCCAAATACACCGAAGGCGACCGCCAGGCGCCGGAGGGCTTCTATACGGTCCGTCCGGCGCAGATGAATCCGCGGTCGAGCTACCACCTTGCCTTCAACATCGGCTATCCCAACGTCTACGACCGCGCCAATGGCCGCACCGGTTCCCATCTGATGGTCCATGGCGCCTGCTCGTCGTCGGGCTGTTATTCGATGACCGACGCGCAGATCGAGCAGATCTACGCCTTCGGCCGCGACGCTTTCCAGGGCGGGCAGACCGAGTTCCAGATCCAGGCCTTTCCGTTCCGCATGACCGCCGCCAACATGGCGCGCTATCGCAAAGATCCGAACTACGAATTCTGGAAGATGCTGAAGGTCGGCTACGACAATTTCGAGATCACGAAAGTGCCGCCGAAGGTCGATGTCTGCGAGAAGCGCTATGTCTTCAACCAGGTCGCGCCTGACGGCGAGACCTTCGATCCGACCGGCGCCTGCCCCGCGACGACGCAGCCGGACTCGCTGAAGAGCGCCTTCAATGCCTACCAGAGCACCTACGAGGCGGCTTTCAGCGGCGCGGTCAAGGCCAGCGTGCCGGCGCCCAAGCCGACTATCGGCGGGATCAAGGAAGCCAGCATCGTCTCCGAGTGGTCGAAGAAACGCGCCCGTGGCGAACGCGTGCCGATCGATCCGCCGTCGTTCAACGCCGACGGCTCGGTGACGGCGACGGCGCGCATGGGCCGCATCGATTCGCCGGCGGGCCGCAAGATGGCCGCGCTCGACGCCGAGAAGGCCGCCAAGCAGAAGGCCGAGGAGCAAAGGCTTGCCGCGATAGAAGCGGCCAAGGCCGCGAAAGAGGCGGCCAGGGCTCAGGCTCTGGCCGAAAAGCAAACGGCCAGGATCAATTCGCTGGCCGAAGAGGAGGATGCCAGGGCCGCTGCCGAAGCGCCTGTCGCTACCGCGACAATCGCGTCGTCCCCCGATGCCGCCCCGGCCGCAACGCAGGCGGCGAATGCCGGTGAAAGCAGGACGACAAGGCTGAAGAAGAAGCTGCTCGGCATGTTCGGCGGCTGAGCTTCATGCCTGAACACGGAGATGGGGGCCAGGAAGACAGGCCCTCAACCAGCCCCGCCCCCGCCCCCGCCCCCGTCTACGACCTCAAAGGCCTGAACTGCCCGTTGCCCGTGCTCAAAGCAAAAAAGCGGTTGGCCACAATGCAGCCGGGCAGCTGGCTATGGCTCGAAACCACTGACCCCCTCGCCGTCATCGACATTCCCGCCTTCTGCACCGAGAGCGGCCATCGGTTGATCGAAACGGCAGCGGTTTCCGGCGGCCATCGCTTTCTGGTCGAGCGCGGCGGCGGCTGAGCGGGATAATCTCCCCCCTTGAGGGGGAGATGGCCGGCAGGCCAGAGGGGGTTGCCGCGCGTGAAGCGCCAACCTTATCTTTCGTTCCTACGGGGCGTCGCACCAGCCGAGACGACCCCCTCTGTCGCCTTCGGCGACATCTCCCCCTCGAGGGGGGAGATCAGCCGCTTCACCGCCCGGCGATGGCCAGCGGGTTGTTTTCCAGCGCTGCGCGGTCCGGTGAGTCGATCGACGGCCGGTTGGTGAAGGCGGCAAACAGCCGGCGGACGTAATCTTCCGGCATGTCGAGCGTGATCAGCACCAGCCTTGTGCCGCGTTGGCCGTCCGGCCAGGACGGCAGCCGCGCCGGCGGATGCAGGGTCTTCTGGACGCCGTGGACGACCAGTGGCCGCGACGGGTCTTCCAGCAATTCGATGACGCCCTTCATGCGCAACAGGCGCTCGCCATGTGCTGATCGCAACAGGTCGAGGAACATCTCGATCGCCGAAAACGGCACCGGCCCGTCATGAACGAGCGAGTAGGAGCGCACCCGGGAATCGTGCCGATGGTCATGATCGTGGTCATGGTCGCCGTGGTCATGGTCGTCATGGTGGTGGTGATCATGGGCGGCTTCCTCGCCCAGCCAGCGCCGCACGTCGGCGGACTTGGTGGCTGGGTTATAGAGGCCGCAATCGAACAGCGCCGCTGCATCGGTCCTTCTGTCACCCGCATCGAGCAGCTCGGCACCCGGATTGATCTGCCGCAGCCGCGCCCGCAAGGCCTCGACGTCGCGCGGATCGGTGGCCAGATCGGCTTTCGTCAGCACGATGCGGTCGGCGACCGCCGCCTGCTTCACTGCCTCGACATGGGCGTCGAGCGTCGCATCTCCGTTGACCGCGTCGACCAGCGTGATGACGCCGTCGAGCCGGAAGGCCTCGACCAGCGCCGGATGGGCCATGATCGACTGCAGCACCGGCGCCGGATCGGCGAGGCCGGTGGTTTCGATGACGACGCGGGCAAGCCGGGCGATGCGGCCGGTCTGCAGCCGGTCGACGAGATCGGCCAGCGTGTCGACCAGTTCGCCGCGCACCGTGCAGCAGAGACAGCCGTCGGAAAGCTGGATGATGCCGTCGGAGGCTTGTTCGACCAGGAGATGGTCGATCGCCACCTCGCCGAACTCGTTGATGATGACCGCGGTGTCGGCGAGCGCGGGATCCCTGAGCAGCCGGTTGAGCAGCGTCGTTTTGCCGGCGCCGAGAAAACCGGTCAGCACCGAAACGGCGATGGGAAAGCCGCTGCTCATCAGCCTAGTTCACTGCCTTGGCGGGCTCCTGGGCCGCAGTAGCGGAACCGATCACTGCCGGCTCCGCGCCGGGCGGCGGCGGCAGGTCGGGCCGCCAGCTCGGCAGCGGCACATCGACATATTCCTGGCCCGATGCATCGAGCATGGCTTTCGGTATCGGCCCGGTGGCGCCGCCAAGGCCGACTGCGACCAATGCCGGCGCGTGATCGAGTTTTTTTCGATAGCGAGATTTTGGCGCATTCTTATCGCCGACGGGGGCGGCAGCTTCCGACTGCTCCTTAGCCGGCTTCTTCCTGCAAATCTCGTCGTTCATGTCGTTGACCGATGTGGTGTCGCCATAGGAAGGCAGCGCCGCCACCGTCAGCCAGCCCGGTGTCGGCGTGGCAAAGCCTTGGTCGAGCAGCCTGGCGACGGTCTCGGCGCGGGTGATGGCCGACTTCTCGCCAAGCACCACCGCCACCAGCGTGCGCCCGTCGCGTGTTGCCGAGCCGATCATGTTGAAGCCCGACGGACAGACGAAGCCGGTCTTCATGCCGTCGGCGCCGGGATAGCGGCCGATCAGAAGATTGTAATTCGAGATCTTCTTCTTGCCGACGGCCAGGCCTTCGATCGAGAACCATGGGGCATATTGTGGAAATTCCGTGCGGATCGCCATCACCAGCAAGCCGAGATCGCGCGCTGTCGTATACTGGTCCGGCGAAAACAGCCCGTTCGGGTTGACGAAATGCGTTCCGGTCATGCCGAGCCGGCGCGCCTCGGCGTTCATGCGCTCGGCGAAAGCGGCCTGCGAACCGCCGATGTTCTCGCCGATGGCCATGGCGACGTCGTTGGCCGATTTTACCAGTATCATCTTCAGCGCGTTATCGAGCCGCATGACCGAGCCGGGCTTGAAGCCCATCTTGCTCGGCGGCTCGCTGGCGGAACGCTTCGTCACCTTGATCGGCGAATCGACCTGGACGTCGCCGGCGGCAATCGCACGAAACGCCACATAGGCGGTCATCAGCTTGGTCAGCGAGGCAGGATACCAGCGCTTGAATGCCTCCTGGTGCTGGAGGATCTTGCCATTCTCCAGGTCGAACACGATCGTCGGATTGGCGAGAGCCGGGCCGGCCAGCGCCGCAAGCGCCACGGCGCCCGCGAGCAACAATTTGAGGAAACGCCTGTACCGCATGGTGGAATCCGAAATCGCCTCTTGCCGCAGTCGCCTCTGGCTCCGTAAGATTTGTTACGCGATCGCCAGCATGGTGATCCGGTCCCTCTATCCGGATCACTATCTTGCGGTGCTATTTAGCCTATGTGACGTCAAGATGGCAAAGTGCCTGAATGACAATTCTAAAACAGCAGGCACAATTGCAAAGCAGCAGGCAGAGCCCGTCTGCTCCAACAGCGAGATGGAACATCATGCCGATCCTGAACCGCGCCGCCGAAATGCACGACGAGGTCGCCGGCTGGCGCCGCCATCTGCATCAGACGCCAGAGCTGAATTTCGACGTCTTCGAGACCGCCGCCTTCGTCACCGAGAAGCTGCAGGCCTTCGGTTGCGACGACGTGGTGACCGGCCTCGGCAAGACCGGTGTCGTCGGCATCATCCGCGGCCGCCTGGGCGAAGGCACGAGCATCGGCCTGCGCGCCGACATGGATGCGCTGCCGCTCAACGAGATCACCGGGAAACCCTACGCCTCGACCATTCCTGGCAAGATGCACGCCTGCGGCCATGACGGCCACACCGCGATGCTGCTCGGTGCCGCCAAATACCTTGCCGAGACGCGCAATTTCGCCGGCTCCGTCGCAGTGATCTTCCAGCCGGCCGAAGAAGGCGGCGGCGGCGGCAACGAGATGGTCAAGGACGGCATGATGGAGCGCTTCGGCATCTCCAAGGTGTTCGGCATGCACAATATGCCGGGCCTGCCGGTCGGACAATTCGCCATCAAGCCGGGCCCGATCATGGCGGCGACAGCCGAATTCACCATCACCGTCAAGGGCAAGGGCGGGCATGCGGCGATGCCGCACGGCACGATCGACCCGATCGTCATCACCAGCCAGCTCGTCGGCGCTCTGCAGACGATCGCCTCGCGCAGCACCGATCCGGTCGAGGCTGTCGTGGTGTCGGTGACGAAATTCCACGCCGGCGACGCCTACAATGTCATTCCCGAGAGCGCCGAGATCGCCGGCACCGTGCGCACGCTGAAGAAGGACGTCGCCAGGAAGGCTGAGCAGCGTGTGCGCGCCATCTGCGAGGGCGTGGGCGCGGCCTTCGGCGCAACGATCGAGGTCGATTACAAAGCCAATTATCCCGTCACCTTCAACCATCCGGAGGAGACGGTCTTTGCCAGCGATGTCGCCGCTGAAATCGCCGGCGAGGCACAGGTGCAACGCGCCATCCAGCCGGTGATGGGCGGCGAGGATTTCTCCTACATGCTGGAAGCGCGGCCGGGCGCCTTCATCTTCATCGGCAATGGCGACACCGCCGGTCTCCACAACCCTGCCTACGACTTCAACGACGAGGTCATCCCGCACGGCATGAGCTATTGGGTGAAACTCGCGGAGACGGCGCTGGCTACCTGATGCATCGGCCATAAAACCGCCCTGCGGCTTGATCCGAGGGGTGCGCTGCGATTGGGATGGCTACAAGGCGGTCGGGCCCGGGACGTGGCGATGCTCCGATCGTCACTTCCGACCGGACCGCCTCCGCGCAAGACCCAAGGCAATGCCCAGGGCGATACCGATTCCGATACCCGCAATAATATTGTCCGATGCGACACCGATAGCCACGCCGATCACAACGCCGAGTGTAATGTGTTTGGCATCCATCATGCCGGGTCATTTAGGGTGGAAGGGGAGAGCTGCAACCGCTGGTAGGCTGCCATCCGATGTTGCCTGGGATCGCTACGGCCCGCTCTTCGGGTCGTCGACCTCCAGCGCCTCCATGACGGGCGCCAGATCACTCTCTTCGGCCGGATCGTCAGCCTGCGGCTGTTCGCCTGTCCGGGCCCTGTTCAGAGCTTTCTCAATGGCCTCTTCGATGTCGCCGATCTCGTCTTGGCGCACCTCGTGACCATAGCCGGCCGCATCGGCATCCTGCTCGAATTGCTGAACCAGGACGGCCACGCTCACTTCGCTTTCCGCGGGCAGGTTACCGACGTTCTCCTGGAGCCAGGTTTCGAAGAACTCTTTCGTGGCACTCATGCGGGTCTCTCCTTCGGCACACTAAAGCGCGGCGGCGGTCCGAAGTTCCGCTATTTCCGGCCCATCTTTGCGGTCCACTCGTGACCGGCCGATTGCGTCAAGCTTGCCTCTTGGCGAAACGGTCCGAAGCAGTTATGTGTCGGGCCGCGTGGTCCCGTAGCTCAGTAGGATAGAGCGGCAGATTCCTAATCTGTAGGTCACAGGTTCGATTCCTGTCGGGATCACCATAGTTTTCAATTACTTAGGGAGCCATCGCCGTACTTTTTTCTGCGATTTTGTATGGCGAACTTTGTACACGTTGTGGTCGTAGCGCGCTTTGTGTGCGCTTGGTGCCAGCCAGACACCGTTTTCATACGCAACGTGCAGTGCACTCAGCAGATGACGAGACCAAATAGTTTGCCAAACTCCTGGCTCCTGGACCACGCCCTGCTTCGAGACACGCTACGTCATCACGCCTGTTTCCGTTCCGGTCGCAACGCTTCAATTCGTCAGAAGAACTAGAAGGGAACGCCTTGTAGCTCATGCCCTCAGGCGAGCGTCGAAAGAAGCGCCACAACGGGAAATTCCGCACGGCATATGGCCTGACGCCGTTGCCCGACAAGATACTCTATCTCGATCCTAACCAGGTGGCGCCGGAAACGATCAGCGGGCTGCCTTGACCACTCGAAATGGTAGCAGCATTGGCACTCGCCGTTCGTATTCCTGGTATTCGGGGAACACGGCGCGCAGCACGCGCTCTTCGTTCACGGCCCGCCGGAACTGAAGCATAAACCAGCAGGCACCGACCGCAACCGACGAGATCGACCAGTTGGCGATGATAACACCGCTGATTGTGATCGCCTCCGCAACATAAAGCGGGTGTCTGACGATGCTATAGGGGCCGGCGATCACGAGCTTTCGAGCTGTCGCCATTATAGAAAATGACCGTCCAAGCCAAAGCAGGCAGTAGGCTGAAAGGATCGTGCCCACCACGATCATCGCGGTTCCAAACAGTCGAACTTCTGTTGGAACGGTTCCGACCGGGAGTACGACCAGCAAGAACATCACAAAGGTTCCCGCGATCGAGACTATGCGCGGTGCAAGGCCCGACGCGGTGGCCTTGGCCGGCAGCCTCACCAGCGTGAAAAAGAGCGACATAGCCATGAAGATCAAGGCAGCGATCCGAGAGATCAATACTAGCGACCATCCTTCGAGACTCTCGCGCGCATTGAATATGCCGCCAATTGTACCTGTTTCCAGCACCACCAGCGCCGAGAAAATAGCCAGGATCGCGGCTTGGCCGGCGAAGTCTTCAATTCGACTGGTCATGATTCAGCTCCGCCATTTGCAAGTCTGATGCGATGGGCCTTTTAGGCGTGGTGAACGGATAGGCGAGTTGTCCCAAATAGGCATCTGGCACCGGCTCGTCGGTCCCGTATTTCGTCGGCATCACTTCGGGCATGTACATCGTGCCGAATATCGCATCGATGACAGAAAGCTGGCCGGCGAAGTTCTTGTCGATGGCCGCTGGCTCGTTAGCATGGTGCCAATGATGAAAGAGCGGTGAGGCGACCACCCACTTGAACGGCCCAAACCCGATCTTGATGTTCGAGTGAATTAGTAGCGCCTGCCATTGGTAGATCAGCCCAGCGATGATGATTGGCCAGACCGAAAAGCCGAGGGCGTAGATCGGTAGGAGCGACGTCGCCTTGACGAAGAGTTGGTCGAGGGGATGAACACGGTGGGCAGCCAGGGCGTCCAGTTCTTCGATGCTGTGGTGGATCGCGTGAAATCGCCAAAGGAACGGCACAGAGTGGAGCGTCCTGTGGGCGACGTAGAAACCAACGTCCGAGATAACGATCACCTCGATCGTCTGGAGCCATATGGGCTGCGTCCGCACCGTCTCGCCGATGATACTCGGCACGGCTGAATTGATGGCCATCATGCAGGCGCCGACAAAGATCAGAAATCCGATCTTGAACAGCAGTCCGGTCACCAGCAGGTGAAGGAGGTCGGTTACGAACGCCCGTCGCAGGTACCGTCGCCCATCATGCAGCGGCACCAGATGCTCCAGCGGAACGAAGATCATAAAAACGATCAGAATCGCTTTCAGATCGATTATCTCGAACATTATTGAAGCCCACCAAGCGGCTGACGCAGGTATGGCCGAACCGTTTTCCGACGCTGGCCGCCGCGTGGCGAGCGGTCCAGCCGACTATCTGTGGCCATCACAAGATTGCCGCGGCAAGTGACTAGCGGAACAGATATTTTGACACCTCTGGATTGCCTCGTCGCCACATAACGTTATCCAGAAAGTAGTGGTGCACGTTGATGAATATCCACGCTATGAAGAGGAACAGCGACGAGCCGAGCACCTCTTTATTATAAGGAATCAAAGCAGACAACGCGATCGGGACCAGCCAGAAACCGAGAATCCCAAGAACACTACCAATGATGATAAAGCCCAGCACTCGCAACCTATACATCGGACCAATAATGGACAGGACCTTGAATTCGGGTTCTATAACAGCATCTGAACGGTCGAGCTCTACATTGGTCTGATAACGCCAGACCACCGCCAGGTACTGCAACGAATGGAGCGCCGGCACCACAAGCAGCCAGAGCGGGTTTATCCTCACAAATAGAATCCAGGCGTATAGAGACACGACGTAAGCGACGACGCCGTTGTACGGTAGCGTGCCACCATGCTTGCGCCAGCGATTGATCAGCATCACGACCGTGGCTGCCGTGGAAGCAGCGGCGGCAAATACGGCAATATTGGTGACCCATGAGGGGGCGGCAAATGTGTAGTAGTCCAAGCCCCAGAATTGCCTTTCGGTGATCACCGCGTTTGTCTGAAGCCAGGCGAACAGCCATACGGCATAGCCGTTGAACAGCAGCACTTTCTTGTCTTGCTCGTTGAAGAACCTGCGCTTCAATACAGCGTCCACCATCAGCATGCCGTAGCCTTGCTTGACATAGTGCCAGCCCACAAAAAAGGCCATCGCATTGCCAGCATACCCCAGCAGGCGCGCATTCCCCGCTATTGAACCGTAAGCAAAAAAACCGCCCATGATCAGCGGGACGACAATGCCCGCGAAGATGTAACGGACCTGAAGGTTCTTGTCATATCCGTCTCCGCACACCTTCCGCCCGAAATTGCGATAGAAAAGTTGATACGAGTGGGCAAAGTGCGGATGGTTTATCAGATGAGCCAGCAACAACATCGTTGCGCCCACGAAACCTTCGTACTTAAGAGGGACAAAAAACAAGACCGGCAGGATGAGCAACGCGCTCCCGCCAAGCATGAGAAAGTCAGCGACCGGACCAAAAAGATACTTCTGTGGGGCCGCCGCGACAGGAACCGCATCCGCCGAAAGGTGAAGTGCCATATTTATGCCCCTTGGGGAGACTCATTTAACAAGCCCGTCGTTTCCTAACGGTTAACGTGAAACGGTTGTGATCACGACAATTGTTGGTCGTTCCATCGCTGCGGCATTTCTTCTTATTGCCCGTCGCGATAGCGTTCCAGGCAAAGCGCATTGTGGGATCGCCATCGCGTGCTTGCCGAGGATCTCGTCGGCATGCGCCAACCCCGAATGCGATGGCGATCTCGTCACGATAGTCCTGGATTGCTGCCGCGGCCCGACGGAGTAAGTCGGCGCGCTCCACAGGCTCAGGGGTACGGCAACGGTGACAACTGCCCTGACGCCACTGTCGCCATGATCCTATACCCAAATGGGTCATGCGCGGCCCATGGAACCACTCTATTATCGATGAGGGGTAGCTTGCTGCGAGCAAAATCGCACTTGGCAATTGGTGGGGCAGGGGGAAACTACGATCATTCCTACGACCGCGCTGATGTCAAAGCTCAGTGGGTGGCGAGCGAATGCCTCAGGCCTTGCTTCATGCTGGAGGGCAACATGCGCGCCTCTTTTCGACGTATGTTCATCAATCTGGATCGAGTACTCCTTAAGCTCGCGTCAGCTGTCCTTCTCTTTTGCGCGTGGAGCGGGGATATCCATGCCGGAGAGTTCAAGAAAACGAATTGCTGGTTCGAGGTTCCGCGCGACCGCGGAATGACGTGCGGGACTCTCAATGTCCCTGAAAACCGCAAAAAAGCTTCTGGGACTGAAATCACTCTATCGGTGGTGGTCTTCGAACCCGACCGCGAGCGGCATGAGCCCATTGTGTTTCTCACGGGCGGGCCTGGCCAGCCCACCGATATTGGCGACAGGGAAGACATCGAGGCATGGTGGCAGTTCATAAGTGATCAAAATTGGATGATCGGGCGCCGGGTGGTCGTGGTCGACCAACGAGGGATAGGAAAGTCAATTCCCAGGCTGAGCTGTTCGCGATACTTCAAGGCCGATCATTGGAACTCCATTTCACTAAGCGTCGATGCCGAGATCAGCTTTGACAAGCTCATGAGAGATGAGGTGGTCGCGTGCCGAAGCGCGCTGATAGCAAAGGGCATTGACCTCTTCGCTTACAACACCATCGAAAATGCAGCAGACGTCAACGACGTTCGCATGGCTCTTGGCATAAGGAAGTGGGTACTCTACGGCGTCTCTTACGGCACAAGAGTTGCCTTGGAAGTGATGAACGAGCATCCAGAGGGCGTCTCGGCGAGCATTCTGGATTCCGTTCTTCCCCTTGATATCGACTACCTCAAGGAAGATGGGCGAAATCTGGATCGTTCTTTGCGACTGCTGGAACGAGATTGCCAAAAATCAAAAAATTGCATGCGCGGACTGGGAGACGCGGTGCGAGCGATCGTAAGCCAGCTGGACAAACAGCCGGTGCTTTTGCGGAGCGACGACAGGGAAAACGCTCCCGCTCAGTACAGATATGTCTCCGGCGCGGATTTTCTCGAGCTTATATTCGGGTTGCTATATGATCGTTACGCTATTGAAGATCTTCCAAATCTAGTCGAGAAAACATACGAAAACGATTTCAGACCGCTTGCGGATATGATCTTTGAACATGACGATACCGAGATTGCCCAGGGCATGGATTTTTCGGTCACCTGCTCTGAGACCAACAGATCCGAGCTGCCTGACAAGCGCCTCGAATACTGGACGAAGTGGATCGGAGAGGCCGACTATACCTGGGTTTGCCCGCTTTGGTTTCCCCAGGGAATGACGGTTTCGCAAAAGCATCCCCGCCGCCTGGATATCCCGACCCTGCTGTTGTCGGGAGAGTATGATCCGGCAACACCGACTCACTGGGCATATCGTGCGGCCAAAAGCCTTCCTTTTGGGCAGGTCGTCGTGCTTCGCGGGATTGGGCACGATGTGATCGATTCCGACCCTTGCGGATCTGAGGTTGTCGCCGATTTCCTGGCGAACCCCAGACGCAAGCTGAAGACTGGGTGCATTGGGCGGATGCAGGCCCCGCAGTTCACCGCCGCGTCGGAGGAGCAGTGGCGAGGGCCGGTAACGCAGCGGGCTGCGGCGATAAGGTCGCCAAAGCAGATGAGGTCGCCGTTCCGGTTCAGGCATCGCTCTTCAACATCGCCCAAGGAACACTAGTTCCGGCGACCTGGCGGCAAGCACCGCCAAGCTGCATCACGATCGCGGGCGGCTCAGAGGGCGGCCCGACTCGCAATTCAAACTTCAATGTGTTTGGATAGGTGCCTACCAAGGGGCTGGCGGTGGACGCTGCTTTCGATTTTGACGCGATCGGTGTTGCCTTTATCGAGGCAGCCCTCGATCCATCACGCTGGGATTCCGCGATGGAGGTGGCAGAAAAGGCCACCGGGAGCGCCGGAGCGCTGCTCTTCGACATAAAAGGGCATCTGCCACTCGTGCCTTGCAGCCGCACCATGGCCCCTGCTCTCGATTCCTACGTCCGCGACGGCTGGATAAACCGCGACGAGCGGTATCGCCTCATCAACTTCCTCGATCGGAAAGGGGTCACCTCGGAGTTCGACCTCCTGACGTCAGACGATATCGCCAAGCATCCATACTACCAGGAATTCCTCGCGCCATTCGGCCTGCGATGGTGCGCAGCCGTCAAGATCGCCGCCGGAGATGACTTCTGGGCGCTGTCGCTGCAACGGTCGATCCAACAGGGCCCGTTCACGCCAGACGAAATGAGACAGCTGGCGGACCTTTCGAAACAGCTGGGCTCTGTGGCCGCAGTTGCGCGGGCAATAGGTTTCGGGAGGGCCGACGCGGCACTGGATGCGTTTAGCGCCACCGAAACGCCTGCCGTCATGTTGGACAGGAGCGGCAATGTCCTCCGGTCCAATGCTCCGGCGGAAAGGCTTCTGGGGCGAGGCCTGCAGATTACGCGCCGTCGTCTGGTCTCCTTTGACCGAACCGCGACAGATGCTCTCGACCGATCGCTGAAAGCGCTGCTGTGTTCGCCGGACACGGCCGCATCGATGCCACCCGTGCCACTGCCCAGACTGCAAGGGCGGCCGCTCCTTGCCTATCCGTTGCGACTGCCGAAAGTCTCCTACAACGCGTTGGCGCCCTGCCAGGCAATTGTCGTCCTCATTGATCCTGACGCGAGACCTCCTCCTGCCGAAGCCGTGCTGCAGTCCTGCTTCAGGCTGACAGCGTCCGAAGCGAGGCTGGCGAGAAAGATTTGCGCGGGACACGGCGTTGAAGCGGCAGCCGACGAACTTGGCGTTTCCTATGAGACCGGGCGCAACCAGCTGAAATCGGTCTTCGCGAAGACGCAGACGCATCGGCAGTCGGAGCTGGTCGCGCTTCTCACAAGGCTCTCGAACGGCCGATAGTTCGCGCAACACCGTTCTGTCCAGTACCATCGGTTGTTGCACGTCGGTGGAAACGCGTTTGGCGACAGGCGCCGCAATTGGTACTGCGGCGCTTTTGCGTGAATATCGTCTTGGCGTCAGCGCACCCGCCGCGCAGGCCACGCCATCACATACGCCGACCTGTTTTCGCGTCGAACAGGTGGGCGCAGGCGCGATCGACTTCGATCCCTATCGCCGCGCCCTGCTTGAGCGGCAGCCGCTTGCGGAACAGGCAGGCAATCTCCTCGCCGGCGCAGTCGACCTTCGCGAAGATTTCCGAACCCGTGGCTTCCAGAAGCGTGACCGTGCCCGGCATGCCCTGGGCAGTTGCGCGGATGTGCTCGGGACGGATGCCGTAGACAAGTTCGCGTCCTGCAGCGTCGGTCGGACGGGCGCCTTCCGGCAGCGGCAGGATCAGCCCGCCGGCGCTGCGGAACACGCCTTCCTCGATGCGGCCGGCAATAAAATTCATGGCGGGCGAGCCGATAAAGCCGGCAACGAAGAGGTTGGCCGGCTGGTCGTAGAGGTCGAGCGGCGCGCCGATCTGCTCGACCAGGCCGTCATGCAGCACGACGATCTTGTCGGCCATCGTCATGGCTTCGATCTGGTCATGCGTGACGTAGATGGTTGTGGTGCCGAGCCGCTGGTGCAGCGCCTTGATCTCGCCGCGCATCTGGACGCGCAGCTTGGCGTCGAGATTGGAGAGCGGCTCGTCGAACAGGAAGACCTGCGGGTCGCGTACGATGGCGCGGCCCATGGCAACGCGCTGGCGCTGGCCGCCGGAGAGCTGACGCGGGTAGCGCTCAAGCAGTTTTTCCAGGCCGAGGATGCTGGCGGCATTCCTGACGCGGCCAGCGGTATCGGCCGGATCGGCTTTCTTGATCTTGAGGGCAAAGCCCATATTGTCGGCCACGGTCATATGCGGATAGAGCGCGTAATTCTGGAACACCATGGCGATGTTGCGGTCCCGCGCCCGCAGATTGTTGACCATGCGTTCGCCAATGGTGATCTTCCCGCCCGAGATCGTTTCAAGTCCGGCGATCATGCGCAGCAGCGTCGACTTTCCGCATCCCGACGGGCCGACCAGGATGACGAATTCGCCGTCGGCGATATCGACACTGACGTCGTGAATGATCTTGGTGGCTCCGAAAGCCTTCTGCACGTTGTTGATGGTTACCGATGCCATTGGATTTCTCCGGGAGAAGAGTGATGTCGAGCTGGAATGCGTCTTCAGCCGCCCTTGACCGCGCCGGCGGTCAGTCCTGCGACGATCTGCTTTTGCGCGAACATGGTCAGCACCAGCACCGGCAGCGTCACCACCAGTGCGGCGGCGGCGAGCGGCCCCCAGCTCACCTGCTCATAGGAAAGCATGTTGTAGACGGCGACCGGCAGCGTCCGCGTCTCACGGCTGGCGAGCACCACGCCAAAGACGAAATTGTTCCACGAGAAGATGACGGACAGGATGAAGGCGACAACGATGCCCGGCTTGGCGATGGGCAGGGCGACCAGCCGGAACACCTGCCAGGAGCTGGCCCCGTCGATATTGGCCGCCTCTTCCAGTTCCATCGGCGTGGTCTCGAAATAGCCGATCATCACCCAGACCACGATCGGCACCGTCACCACCAGATGGATGATGATCTGCGGCCAGAGCGTGCCGAGTATCCCGATCCATTGGAACAGCAGAAACAGCGGGATGAGATAGGACAGCCCCGGCGTCATGCGGGCGATCATGATGACGACCGCCGATTTTTCGGCCTTGAGCCGCGCTATGCCATAGCCGGCCGGTACGCCGATCAGCAGCGCCAGCAGTGTCGCCGTGCCGGTCACCAGAACCGAATTCCAGAGATAGAGCAGGAAATTGTTCTCCTCGAACACTTTTACATAGTTCGACCAGGCGAAGCGTTCGGGGATCAGGATCGGCGGATAGGCGCCGTTGTCGATCTCGAATTTCAGCGAAAGCGAGATCATCCAGAGAAAGAAAAGAATCGCCGGCGAGACGATGACCAGAGCCGCGAAAAACAGGCCGATCTGGTTGAGCAGACGTGAGCTCATCTATTTGCCCTCCGCGTCGTTCCACTGCGAGCGCTGGCGCAGCATCAGGAGAATGAAGGACAGCGCCACGATGACGATGAAGAACACCACGGCCATGGCCGAGCCATAGCCTATGTCGTAATAGGAGAAGGCGGTGTTGTAGAGATAGATGTTGATGGTTTCGGACGCCGTGCCCGGTCCGCCCTGGGTCATCGCATAGATGATGTCGAAGCTCTTCAGCGCATCGATGGTGCGGATGATCAACGCAATCATCAGGAACGGCGCGATCATCGGCAAAGTGAGGTAGCGGAATTGCTGCCAGGCATTGGCGCCGTCGATCTCGGCGCTCTCGAACGGCTCGCGCGGCACCGAGGCCAGCCCGCCCAGCACGATCAGCATCACCAGCGGCGTCCACTGCCAGGTCTCGACCGCGACCAGCGAAGGGATGACCGTGTTGGCGTTAAAAATCCATTCCTGCGCCGGGATACCGACCAGCGACAGAAGGTAGTTGAGTACGCCGAGCTGGGGATGGAACATCATGGTCCAGACCAGCGCCACGGCAACTGGGGTTGCCATCATCGGCATGACGAAGACGCCGCGCAGCAGGCCGCGCAGCGGAAACCTGGCGTCGAAGATCAGGGCGGCGACAGTGCCCAACAACATCGGCGCTGCCACCGACAGCGAGGTGTAGGTCAACGTATGAACAAGCGATTCCCAGAATCGCGGGTCGCTGGCCAGACGGAGATAGTTTTCCATCCCGGCAAAGCTCCGCGACTGGCCGAGCGTCCAGCGGTTGACGCTCATCCAGAGCGTGAAAGCCCAGGGAAAGACGATCACGGCGCTAACGACGACGAGCGCCGGAACGACGAAGGGCCAGTAGTTGGGAGCCAGTCGGACCGACTGGCTCTCCTCGATGGCTTGCGTCGTCGCGCCGCTGCGTTTCGTCGTCACCCCGGTGCGTTCAGGGGCGATGGTCGACATCAGCCCTGCTCGCTCCTGTCGAGAACCGGCTGGAACTGCGCGGTGGCCTTCTTCAGCTCTTCGGCAGGATCAGCACCGGCAATCATGTTGGTCAGCGCCACGCCGTAGATGTCGCGGAACTCGGTGACCGGGATGATCACCGGCAGCGCCAGCCTGCTGATATTGCCGGACTGAACCACCGCATCGAGCCAGCTTGCCGGCATGGTGACGCCTTCGCGCACCTTGGGATCTTCCAGCACCGACTTGCGGAACGGCACGCCGGCGCCGGCCTGGAGCAGGCGCGCGCCCATCGCCGGGGAAACCGCCCACTGACAGAACAGATAGGCGGCCTCCTTCTTTTCACTGGAGGCGGTCACGCCGAGGCCGTCGCCAAACGTCCCGGAAGCATGCGCCTTGGGCCCCTTGGGCATGACGCCATAGCCGACCTTGCCGACCACGCGCGACTTTTCGGGATTTTCCATCGGCGGGGCAAAACCGACGCCATCGAACCACATGCCGATCTTGCCCTGGAGGAAGGCGGACTGCGCTTCAGCCCAATTGAAGCCGGTGACACCCGGAGGGGCGGACTTGGTCATTAGCCTCTGGTAGAGGGCAGCGGCCTCGATCGCCTCGGGCGTTTCGGTGCGCAGCTTGCCGTTGTCGTCGAGCGGCGTCATGTCGTAGCCGAGCATCAGCGACGTCCACACCGGCGTGTTGGCATTCTTCAGGCCGCGGGCGACGAAACCGAACGTGTTGGTCGATGGATCGGTCAGCGCTTCGGCGGCGGCCACCAGCTGGTCGAACGATTCCGGGTACTTTAGGCCCTTGGCCTCGAACAGCTCCTTGTTCCAGTAGACGATCCAGTAGTCCACCGAGAAGGGCAGCGAACGCAGCACGCCCTGGTTGTCCTTGGCGAAAAGCATGCCGGCCTCGGCGAAATCGCTTTCGACCAGGCCGGGATCGGTCAGTGTCGGATCGGCGAGATAGCCGGCGATGTCGGCCAGCCAGCCACCCTTCTCGAACTGGCGCTTCTGCACGTGATAGCTCAGATGCACGACATCGAAGCTCGGCCTGCCGGAGCTGAGCTCGATCACCGTCTTCTGTCGCTGCTGCTGTTCCGGCGTCGCTTCGGCATTGACCTTGATGCCGGTCAGTTCCTCGAATTCGGCGATGTATTTCAGGATGGTGTCGCTGCGCGGGCTTTTCACCAGATTGACGTCGAGCGTGGTGCCGGAAAAGCGCTTCCAGTCGACGCTGGCGGAAAAGCTCGGGCGAAGGCCGGCCAGGCCCGCGGCTGCGAGCGCCGTGGTTCCTGCAAGGACTTGCCTTCTTGTTGGCTTGAACGGATTGGACGACATTTCTTCCTCCCTTGGGTTGCTGTCGTTATGGATAGCGTCGCGGCAGCCGCGAACCATACGTCCTCAGATCTGGAGCGCCAACCGGCGCGCATTGTCGATATGCCGACTGATCGCCTCAACCGCCTTTTGCGGATCGCGGCTCTCGAGCGCTTCGATCACCGTCAGGTGCTCCTGCATCACCGGCACGACGCGCCCATCGATGCGGAAACGCTCCTGGTGGATCAGTCTGATCTTTACCGAATTGACCAGATACGCCTTGGCGATGATCTCGTTGCCCAGCGCATCGATGAAGGTGTCGTGCATGGCCCAATCGATGTTCTGGGCCTTGGCTTCCATTTCCGGCGTCGGCGTCTGCGACAAGGCTTGAGCCAGCATGTCCTCATGTTCGCGCCGCAGGCCGGCGAGCACGGCGTCGGAGGCGTTGACGGTGAACAGCGCCACCGCCTCACGCTCCATGAACAGGCGAAACTGGAAGGCCTCGCGGATCAGGTTGATGTCGATATGGGCGATCTGCATGCCGCGCTGCGGGATGGTTGTCAAAAGCCCCTCGGCCTCGAGACGCGGCACGATCTCACGGATGGCGCCTAGCGGCAGCCCGGTAAAGGCAACCAGTTCGCGCTGCGACACGAACTGTCCCGGCCGCAGATCGCGGGCCAGCAAATGCCGCGTGAAGCTGGCATAAGCTCTTTCCCTGAGGGTTGCCGGTTCGCTGCTGTCGTCCATTTCAGCGCGCTTCCCTTTGCCGGTCAGGCCGGCTCTGTCGCAAACAGCCTGTCATAGGCGGCAGCAACCTGTTGCCGCCCCTGCGAACCGATCGGCTCCAGCGGCGGACGGACCGTCAGCCAGCGCTCGTCGCCGGTTTTGCGCGCCACCATGACCTTCACCGCCGGGATGACCGAAAATCTGAGCAATTCGAGCACGAAGCTCCCGACACGGGCATCGTCGCGCCCATCCTCGGCCATGGCGCGGATTTCGCCGGTTACGAAATTGGCCATGCCGGAAATGGCGCCCTGCCCGCCCTGGCGCACGCTTCTGGCCAGGTGCCGCTCGTCGCCGATCAGGATCACCATGTCGCCATGGGCTCTTAGCAGCGCCTCGCTGTAACTCCAGTCGCCACCCGAATCCTTGACACCGGCTATCACGCCGGGGAAGGCCGCACACAGCCGACCGATCAGGGTAAGCGGGAGCGGCACCATGGTGACAGAGGGGATGTTGTAGAGGAGGATGCCGCGAGCCAGCGGCCCGAGCGCAGCGAAGACGGCAGAAAACCATCCGAACAGTCCGTCCTCGCCGACATTCTTGAAGTAACTCGGCGGAGCCAGCAGGATGTTGCGGACGCCGCACTGCAAGGCATGCCGCGCCTGTTCGGCGGCGTCTTCGGCTGCATCGACCAGCACGCCGGCAACGAGCCGATGTGCCGGAATGCCGGCGGCCAGCATGGCCTCGGTAACAATCCGCCGCTCTGCCGTGCCCACGGAAGCGCCTTCCCCGGTGGTGCCGAACAGCGTGGCGCTGCTGCAGCCGGCGCCAAGGCAAGCCCGGGCCTGCGTGACCATGGGAAGGATGGCGATTTGCCCGGACGCATCGAAAGGCGTGGCGAGAGCAACCGAAAGACCAAAGCGCGAGACCACTATTCTCTCCAGATGTCGATGTGCAGCACTCCTAGCACACTAACATGTTAGTTGTAAATTGCGAAGGGGCTTTTCGAACACGGCGTCGACATCGGACGAATATATGATGCGGATTTGGGCGGCTGCCGCCTTTCCGGCAGCGCGATCCCTACTGTCCCGTCGCGTCCGCGTAGATATCGAGGACACGGGTGACGCTGCCGATCAGAAGCTCGTGAGCGAGGGGCTTGACCCGGCGTGCGGCAACCTCGGCGTCGAGATGCCCCAGATACTGGCTGATCAGCGGCCGGGGGATATCCTTCTCGCTCAGCACGTCCAGCAGCGTCCGTGTTGCGCGCTGCGCCTCCGGCGTCGGCCAATAATAGCGGATGCGGTCGCTGAACGAGAAATGCCGCTGCATGCGCTGCTCGTCCGGCGTGCCCGGATAGTATTGCTGCCAATTGTCCGGCGACGCCAGCATGATGCGTTCCATCGCGGCAGGCAGGCTTTCGCGCGAAAAGTCCGGCGCGAGGATATCAGCGATATGGCTGAGCCCATACAGCGCTTGGCGAAGCGCGAAGGTCAGCCAGGGGCCGACCTTGAGGATGGCAAAACCGTCGCGAACGAGGGCATTGAGCGCTTCGGCCGGCTGGTAGTCGGTCGAATGCGCCTCAAAAACCAATTGCGGCATACGGTCGAGCACAGCTACCAGTTCAGTCGCCTTGGCCGGTGCATAGGGCATGATCTCGGTGTTGCCGAATTCGACGCCGGGCTGGACGACGACGCCGACCGCACGGCCAAATGCGGCTTCGAGGCCGGCGCGGGAAAACGCTCGCGCGTGGATCTCGACGGTGCGCAAGGCATCCCCGGGCGCCGTCACATGCAGGTGGTCCAGCGCCTCCAGCGCCCCGCCCGGCACCGGCACTTCGGTGCCGATGACGTAGACCGGTTTTTCGCCGCCTGCCCGCTCGACCGCCGCCTCAGCGATTGCTGCAAGTTCGGCCGCGCGCGCGGCGATCGTTTCATCGGCAAGCACGGCTGGATCGTCGGCGCAGGCCATGCTCGTATCTAGATGCATCTTGGTGAAGCCGGCGCTCGCATAGGCATCGATCATCGCCGCAGCCTTCTTCATCGCGGCGGCGGCAGCCATGTGCTTCCAGGGATTCGGCCCGAGATGATCGCCGCCGAGGATCAGGCGATCGACGGGGAAGCCGACTTTGTGTGCTTGCGCCTCGACGAAGCTGCGGAACCCCGCAGGTGTCATCCCGGTGTAGCCGCCGTCGTGGTTGACCTGGTTGCAGGTGGCCTCGATCAGCACATCTGTGTGCCGCGCCGCGCCATGGCGCAGGGCAGCCTCGATGACCAGCGGATGCGCCGAGCAGACCGAGGCGATGCCGCATCTCTCGCCTGCGGCGCGCCTGCCCGCAATGTTCGCAAACCTTCGCGTCGCGCCACTCACTGCGTGTTCCCCGTGGCGATGAAGGCCTCGACCGCTTCAAGCGGGAAAATGCCTTCCATCGGCCCCTTGCGGGTGACGGCAAGCGCACCGCAGGCATTGGCGATCCGCAGGGCTTCGGCAGGAGCCGCCCCGCGCAGCCAGAACGAGACAAAAGCAGCACCGAAGCAGTCGCCAGCGCCGGTCGGATCGATCTCGTCGACGGCAAAGCCGGGCGAGGCGACCGCACCGTGATGATCATGATAAACGGCGCCGGCGGCGCCTTTCTTCAGGACGATGCAGGACAGGCCACGGGCCAGCAGTTCGTCGACTGCACCCTTCTCGTCCGTGGCGGATGAGAACAGGAAGAGCTCCTCGCCGCTCGGCAGGAAGATGTCGGCTTGCGCCAGTACTTGGTCGAGTGCTTCGCGCATGCCGGATGCCTGCATGATCTCGCGGCGGATGTTCGGATCGAAGGACACGGTTCCACCTTTGGCCTTGACCGTCTCGATCGCCGATAGCGCCACTGTGATGGCGCGGTCGGAAAACAGCGACGAGCCCATGACATGGACGTGATCGGCACCGGCGAGCAGCTTTGTCGCCGCCGCGTTTGTCTCGATCAGGCCGGCGGCGCTGTTGCGGATGTTGAAGACGAAATGCCGGCTGGCGTCGGCCCGGTAGGTGACGAAGGCGGTGCCCGTCGCATGGCCCGTGTGAACCGCGATCGCCGACACGTCGGCGCCAAGTACCCGCAGCCGATCGATGTTCAGCCTGCCGAAATCGTCGTCGCCGACGGCGCCGATGAGGCCTGCCGGCTGGCCGAGCGCCGCCGCCTGGCCGATGAAGATCGCGGGCGCGCCCGACGGGTAAGGTCCAAGCAGCGGACCAGGCTCGAGAAAGCTCTGACCAATCCGCTCGGCCATGATCTCGACCAGAATCTCGCCGGCACCGACCAGCTTCTTCATCTCGCGAAATCCCTCAAATTCGCCTACTTCAAGTGAATACGGCTTGTGCTTTTTCGCGTCAATTAATAAATTTACGCATGGAAACTACCCCGTTTATCTGAAAAAGTTTCGCCTTGCTTTCGAGGGTTGATGTCGATGACGCACAAGACGATGGAGGATTTTGCTCGCTCTTGCGGCGTCTCCAGGCCGACACTGTCGAAATATTTCGACGATCCGACCAGCGTCAAGCCGGCGACACGTCAGCGGATCGAAGTGGCGCTGCGCTCGTCCGACTACCAGCCCAATCTGTTTGCACGCAACCTCAACCGCAAGCGGACCCGCAGCATCGGCATCGTCGTGCCGACGCTCGCCGATCCCTTCTATTCGGAAATGGTCAGCCGCATCGAACTCAGGCTGCGCGACGAAGGCTATTGGCCGATCGTGATCTCCTCGCACGGCTCGCGTGAGCTCGAAGTGGAAGCGACGCGAACCATTCTTTCGCTAAAAGTTTCCGGCGCGCTGATCGCGCCGCTCGGCCTGCGCTCCGACGAGCGCACGCTGGAGAAGCTGACACAGACCATACCGATCGTCTATTTCGACACTTATCTCGAGGGCGACACGCCGTTCGTCGGCAACAACAACAGCCAGAGCGTCTCGACCATCGTCGATTATCTCTGCCGCTCCGGTGACGCCCCGGTCTATTTCGACATCCCGCACGTCAACCACAATTCGCGCGAGCGCCTGAACAGCTATGTCGGGGCCATGCAGCGGCTCGGGCATGAGCCGGTGCTCATCGGCACCCCTTATGACTACACCTGGGATTTCGAACGGATCGGCTATGAGCAGATGGAAGCGATGCTCGTCCGTGGCGGCCTGCCGGGCAAGACCATTCTGTGCGCCAACGACCGCCTCGCCTTCGGCGTGATGGCTGCCGCCTATTCGCAAGGCCGCAAGGTCGGTCGCAAGGGCGATTGCGACCTGCGGGTCGCAGCCCATGACGACCATCCGCTGAGCCGCTACACCTGCCCTGCTCTCACCACCATGGCGCAGGACTTCGCTTCCATGGCCGGACGCAGCGTCGAGACGCTGCTGGCTTTGCTGGATGAGGACGACGCGACAGTTGCACGCAAGGTCAGTCTCGACGCGACGCTGGTCATGCGTCAGTCGGCCTGAGCGTTTCCAAACACAGGATCGAAGCCGCGCCATGCGGCAACTGCCGCGCCGACCGCTTGCCGCGCCGCCGGACCATGGCGGCCCATCGAAACGAAGCCGTGGATCTGGCCGGGCCAGCGCCGCAGAACGACCGGCACCTCGTCATCTTCCAGACGCTTCGCGTAGGCCTCGCCTTCGTCGGCGAGGATATCATGGCCGGCGATTGCGACAAAAGCCGGCGCTGCGCCGGCAAGGCTTGCGGCCTTGAGCGGCGACACGCGCCAGTCATCAATATCGCCAGCATGGTTGATATAGTGGTCGCGGAACCAGGCCATGGTCGCCGAAGTCAGGCCATAACCGTCGGCAAAGCGGCGATAGCTGTCCGCCGCCTGCGAGGCGTCCGTGTTCGGATAGAACAGCAGCTGCGCCGCCGGCGGCTTCTTGTCGCCGCGCGCAAGCAGGCAAAGCACGGTAGCGAGATTGCCGCCGGCACTGTCGCCGGCGACAGCGATCCGTTCGGCGTCGACGCCGAGATCGCCCGCGCCGCCCTGCATGAAGGAAAGTGCGGCGCGGCAATCTTCGATGGCCGCCGGAAATTTGTGTTCCGGCGCCAGCCGGTAGTCGGGAGAGACGACGACGCAGGCCGCCATGTTTGCAAGCCAGCGGCAGATCTCGTCATGCGACTCGAGATTGCCGATCACCCAGCCGCCGCCATGCAGATAGAGCAGCGCCGGGGCAGCGGCTCCGACCGCGCCCTGTCCGCGATAGATTCTGAGCGTCAACGGGCCGCCGGGTCCGGTGATGGTGCGCTCAGTCAATGAGCCGACCGGCTCGCGCTCGCCCTGGAGTGCCGGAACGCCCTCCTCATAGGCGCGGCGCGCCTCTTCAGGCGTGCCGGCTTCGAATGGCGGGGCGGCCGCCTGCCGGTCAAGGTCGAGCACATGCCGGGCCTCCGGATCGAGCAAGGGTGAAAGCAATGTCGTCATCGTAAGCCCTCCGATATCAGGCGAGCAGGCTCGCCGCTTCGGCGTCCTGGAAGCGCGGCGGCTGATCGACCGTTGCGTTGACGGCGACGGACTCGCGGCTCTCACCCGAAGCGAGGATCGCCTCCATGATTTCCAGCACATGAAGCGCAAGGTCGCCGGACGCCCGCGGCTTTCTTCCTGTTGTCAGCGCGCGCGAAAGATCGGCAACGCCGAGCATGCGGTAATTCGCGCGGTCGGGCGCGGCGAAGGGCCAATTGCGCGCGCCATAGAGATCGCTCTCACTGTGGAAGTCGGCCCAGTCGGCCCCTCGTTCCGACAGCGAGACGGTGCCGCCGAACGTATCCGGATCGGGCAGCCTGAGCGAGCCTTCCGTCCCATGCAGCTCGATCGGGTGGTTGGAGTGCCTGAAGACATCCCACGAGGCGCCGAAGGTGACGGTGGCGCCTGAGCGAAACTCCAGCAGCGACAGGATGTTGGTCGGTGTGCCGACCTTGAAGCTGGTGTTCCGGTAGGGGCCTTCGGCGGTGATCAGCCGCTCCTCCTGGCCCCGCGTCGCCATCGCCATCACGCGGGCCACCGGCCCGAGCAAATTGACCAGCATCGTCAGGTAGTAGGGACCCATGTCGAAGACCGGTCCGCCGCCGGGCTGATAGTAGAATTGCGGATTGGGATGCCAGTGCTCCATGCCGCGCCCCATCATGAAGGCGGTGCCGGTCACCGGCCGGCCGAGCGCACCCTCGTCCATGAGGCGGCGTGCCCGCCGTCCGGCGGCGCCAAGGAAGGTGTCCGGGGCCGAGCCCAGCAGCAGCCCGCGCTCCGCCGCCTCGGCGACAAGCCGCCTGCCATCCTTGGCCGAGGTCGCCAGCGGCTTTTCGGTGAAGACGTGCTTTCCCGCCGAAAGTGCCGAAAGCGAAATATCGAAATGCGCCGCCGGTATCGTCAAGTTGAGGACAAGGTCGATGTTCGGGTCGGCCAAAAGCGCGTCGACGCTGACCGCGCGGATGCCATATTCCTTGGCGCGCAGCGCAGCCATATCGGCCGAAATGTCGGCGCAGGCGCTGAGCTCGACCCCGCCGAACAAAGCCGCATTGCGCAAATAGGTCATCGAGATATTGCCGCACCCGACAACGCCGATGCCGAGCTTAGCTCCTGATTTTCCTGGCATTTTCCACTCTACCTCCCGACGTCGCAACGCTCTGGTTGAATCATTGCACCAGCAACGGATCACATTCGAAAGCCGCTATACAGCATTTTAAATGTTGACGCGCGTAAAATTATTATTGAACATGCAAAAATGATGGCGCAACATTGGAGGCCGCCAGCCTTGAGGAGGAGAACATGACTGACATGAAAAAACGGCCAACAGCCGATGCGAATCCCGTGGGTCATGCGCGCATTGGATCTTTCCGTCGCGGTCAGGGACCGAGATGGGTTCAGGCATAGATCACCTTGGCCCCGGTCATCTCAAGCTTGCTGCGTATTGGACCGGGCAGGCCATCGTCGGTGATCACCACATCGACGGCCGACAGCGAAAATGCCTTGGAGGTCCCGCTGACGCCCCATTTGCTCGAATCGGCGAGGAGGACAACGCGCCGGGCCATGCGAACGAGGTTTCGCTTCGTTCGCGCCATGTCTTCGTTCACGTCGACCACATCCAGTGACGAGTCTATCGCATGCGCTCCAACAAAGACCTGATGCGCTACCAAGCCGCCGAGAGCCGTATCGGCATCGGTGATCAGCGTGCTCACCGTGTCGGGATAGACCCGGCCGCCGATCATATGAACGTCGAGCCCGGGACGATGCATAAGATGCTGCACGATATTCATGGCCGTGGCCGCGACCACGACATTGCTGAGCGGCGGTAACTGCATGGCAACCTGCATCAATGTCGAGCCGCCGTCGAAGATGACCGATTGGTTGTCCTCGAACAGGTCTAGCGCCGCCCGGGCGATGCGCTTCTTTGCGTCGAGGTTCGTTTGCATCCGCCGGGCGAACGCGGCCGTGGTCGAATCTGTGGTCCGGGTCACCGCCCCTCCACGGGTCTTGGTCAGCAGTCCCTTGCGGTCCAGTATCTCGAGGTCGGAGCGCACCGTGACTTCCGACACGCCAAAATCTTCTGACAGGTCCTTGATGCGAACCTGTCCGTTGCGTTGCACTTCACCCAGGATCGATTGGCGTCTCTGCTCCGACAACATTGCCCTGTCCTTGCCTCCCTGCGCCAAGCAACCGCTCTGGCCTCGGCTCACCTTACCAAAAATACGCAAATTCGAAAGCTTTCGAAAGATTGTATTTCTCATTTCTTTCGGAAACACTGGGTCCAGGATTTTGAAATCAAACGATTGGGGAATTTTGCACTCATGAGCCTCGGAACCAAGGTGCGTCTTGCGCGCCTCTTCTCGCATCCATCGGGGAACCTTTTTGGCGGCGCGGTCGACCACTTCGTCGGCTATGGCGACGTGCGCAAAGGCGGCCTTGCCGACCTGCCGGGTGCGCTCGCACGCGTCATGGTGGGCAAACCCGACTACGTCAGCATCCAGCCTGGCACCGCGCGCCATCTGTGGCCGCAATATGCGGGCAAAGCTTCCCTGGTGATTCAGGCGGGCTGCTTCACTCCGGACGATCGCATCAGCGAGTTGATCGCAACGCCCGAAGATGCGGTGCGCGCGGGGGCCGATGCGTTGGCCGTGGCCATTCCGGTGCGCGGCGCGACCGAGGGCAAATACATACGCTGGCTGACCGATTCGGTAAATGCAGCGGCCCGCTACGGCATGCCTGTGGTGGCGCATATCTACCCTCGCGATTTCACCGACGGAGCAAAAATCGTCTTCACCCCCGACGAGATCGCCTATGCGGCGCGCATCGGCTACGAGTCCGGCGTCGACGTGATCAAGATCGGCTACACGGGCGATTTCGAGTCGTTCCGAGAGACCGTCCGGACCTGCCCGGTGCCGGTTGTGATCGCGGGCGGTCCAAAGACCGATACGCTGCTCGGCGCGCTTCAGCAGACGGCGGACGCCATCCGTGCCGGCGCACGCGGCGCCGTGGTAGGCCGCAATCTCTGGGGGCATGGCGATCCGGAGAAGGCAGCGCTTGCCTTTCGGGGCGTCATCCATGACGGCCTTTCGGCGCAACACGCCCTGGCGAAGGCAGGTGCCTGAACGATGCCCACCGTCCCCGCGATCCTCGGCTTCGGCGCTATTGCGATCGACGACATCGTCTACGTCGATCAGCCGTTGTCGGCGGGCAAGGGGAAGGTTCTGCAAAGTGCCCGCGCTTTCGGGGGAAATGTTGCGACGGCGCTGGCCGCCGTCGTGCGACTCGGCGGAACCGCCGGGTTCGCCGGATGGCTGGGCACTGCCGCGGACGACGCCGTGCTGCGCGATCTCGTTGCGAGCGGTGTTGAAACCGCATTCGCGCCGCGCCACCCCGACGCGCGCCCGGTGCGCTCGCGGATCACCGTCGGCTCGGACGGGGAACGGTTCATCGCGTATGACGACGATGCGATGCTGGGCACCGCTCCGGATTTTCCGGACGATATCCTCAGCCGCGCTACCGTCCTGATCGTCGATAGCTACGCGATCCGGTCCCTGGATGTCGTGGCTCGGGCTCGCGATCTCGGCCTTGCGATCCTCGGCGATATCGAATGGAGCAGCGGCCCAGCCACGGAGAGACTGATTGGGCTCTGCGACCATCTCATTCTTCCGCTCGGCTTTGCGCGGGCCGCCACGGGCCGCCGGTCGCCGGCCGAGATACTCGATGCATTGTGGTTGCCGTCGCGCTCCGCCGTGGTTCTGACCGACGGTGGCAGGGGCGTGTACTATCGCGGGCGTGAAGAGACAGGTCTCTGGCACCTGCCCCCGCACAGGATTGTGGTCGTCGACTCGACCGGTGCGGGTGACTGCTTTCATGGCGCCTATGCCCATGCGTTGACGCGCGGAGCCGGCACCGCAGGCCGGGTGGCATTCGCGGCCGCGGCGGCAGCCCTTTCGATAACGGGCCGTGGCGGGCGCGAGGCGCTTCCGACCGACGACCAGGTTACGGAACTCCTGGCATCGACGAACGCGCCGTCAGCAGTCGAACTGAAAAAAACGCATGTCAATACTGGAACATAACTAGAACCTATACGATGAAATATTTCGCAGCTGAACATGCTCCGAGGAGGGTTATAAAAATCATCAGCTTATACTTGCGGAGGGAGGAATATGGCAGAAGTCATTCTTGAGAATATCTGCAAAACCTACGGTAACAATTTTCGCGCAATCGACCAATTGAACCTATCGGTCGAGGACGGCGAGTTCTTGATTCTCGTCGGGCCGTCCGGCTGCGGCAAATCCACCGCGTTGCGAATGATCGCGGGATTGGAGGACATCACCAGCGGCAGCCTTCGGATCGGCGGAGTCGACGTCGTCGACATGCCGCCCAAGGACCGCGACATCGCGATGGTCTTCCAAAGCTACGCGCTCTACCCGCATATGACGGTGTTCGAAAACATCGCCTTTTCGATGCGGCTGGCAGGCAAGCCGAAGGCCGAGCGCAAGAAGCGCGTGGACGAGATCGCCAAAACCCTTCAGCTGACGTCTTTGCTGGACAGCAAACCCGCGAACCTTTCAGGCGGACAGCGTCAACGGGTTGCCATGGGCCGCGCCATGGTGCGCGAGCCGGCCGCCTTTCTCATGGACGAACCCCTTTCCAATCTGGACGCGAAACTGCGCGTGCAAATGCGCGCCGAAATCACCAGTCTGCAAAAGCAGCTCGGCGTAACGACCATATACGTGACCCACGATCAAATCGAAGCGATGACGATGGGAGACAGGGTCGCGGTGTTGAAAGGCGGCGTGCTGCAGCAGGTCGATACACCCAAGAGGCTCTATGAATCGCCGGTGAACGCCTTCGTTGCCGGCTTCATCGGCTCTCCTTCGATGAACCTTTTCGAGGCGACCCTGACGGGCGACGAACTGATGTCCGGCACCTTCGCCATCCGGTTGCAGGAGGCAGCCTTCGTGCGCAGGCCGGGCTTGAGGTCGTTTGCGGGGCGCAAGGTCGTGTTCGGCATACGACCGGAGGATCTTTATGACAGCAGCCTCGAATCCGGTCGCAAGTATCAGACGATACCGGCCAAGGTGACCTCGATCGAAGAACTCGGATCCGAACATATTGTCCATCTGAACATCGACGCGGTCCGGGTGGACTCCGGCGATCCGGACGCGGTGGACGATTTTGGCCTGGCATCGAACGCGGTGGCGAGATTCGAGCCGATCAGCGCCGTCCACTCCGGCTCGGAAATCCGGTTGGCCCTGGATGATGCCAAGTTCCATTTCTTCGATCCCGAGACGCATCTGGCGATCTGAAGATCTGCGGCAGACCGCAGGCGAGAGCGAGGCGCCTGCGAAACGCAAGAAGGCTTCTGAGTAGAGCAGACGATCGTCCGCATTGTGCGGTCGATCTTAAAGAAGGAGGAGAAAATGATGTTTCGGATACAACCCGCGATGCTGAAAATAGCCGCGGCCGCATGGTTGCTTGGCGCAACCGGCGCCATGGCGGACACGACGCTGGAATTCACCCAATGGTGGGAGCCCGAATTGCCGGCCGGCTCGCTCAGGGCAATCATGAATGACTTCGAGGCTGAAAACCCCGGAATCAAGGTGACGCTGGTCAGCGGCCCCTATGCGACCACGCGAGACCAGATCTCGGTTGGTGCTGCAACTGGAACGCTTAGCGACGTCGTCGGTCTCGACGGCGCCTGGGTGAACAATCTGAACGCGCAGAATGCGCTGGCCGACATGAACCCGATGATGGATGCGAGCGAGTTCGACCAGACGCAGGTCGCGGATATCATCAAGGTGGACGGCAAGGCGGTGATGTTTCCCGTGGCTTCGTTCGTCTATCCGGTCTTCGTGAACATGGATCTCGCCGCCCAGGCAGGCGTGACCAAGCTGCCGTCGACCCGCGCGGAGTTTCTCGAAGCCGCCAAGAAGATGACCCATGCCGACAAGAACCAGTATGGCTGGGTGCTGCCCTTGTCGCTGCAAACGCCGTCCGGTGTCCAGAACGACCTGATGTCGTGGGTCTGGGCCTCGGGTCAATCGATGATGGCTGACGGCAAGCCGGCTCTCGAGGGCAAGCCGGTCGTCGATATGCTCACTTTCGTCAAATCGCTGAACGACGCCGGCGTCATTTCGCCCGGCATCGCCACCAAGACCGAGCAGGAAAAGGTCGAGGAATTCGTGAACGATCGGGTCGGAATGATGATCGACTCGCTCGCGCATGTGAACCTCATTCGCAAACGCAATCCCAAGCTGAACTTCGACCTCATCCCCGTCCCGGTCGTGGAGAATTATAACGGCAAGCGCGGCCTTCCCTACGCCTCCTGGGGCATCGGCATCTCTGCGGCCTCAAAACATCAGGAGGAAGCCTGGAAGCTCGTCCAATATCTGATGAGTGAAAAGGTGAACGCCAAGCTCGTGACGCTTGCAAACGCCTTCCCGGGCAACGTCAACGCCAAGCCCGATTTCGTGACCTCGGACAAGGCTTTCGCCAAGGCTTTCGAAATCTTCAAGACCGGCTATCTCGCCAACGAGTTCACGGGTCTGCCGGTGGCTGAAGACCTGATGACCCAGTTCGACGTGGAAGCCCAGAAGATGCTCGCCGGCGAGCAGTCTCCGGAAGAAGCCGCAGCCAACGCTCAAAAGGGTTGGATGGCGAAATTCTGAGCGACCTGTTCCCCGTTGCTATCTTCCACCGGGTAGCCTGACTTAGGGCAGGCCACCCGTCAACAACGGATCGGCAATTTGAGATGGACCTCTTTCCGAAGCGCACCTTCCTCTTGAAGGCACATCCCAAGGGTGGCACATGACTCGGCAGAAGCGCTCCCACCATCGACTGAAACGAGCGGCCGCACCCTATCTCTATCTGTCACCCTCGCTCCTCATCATCGGCCTTCTGATGCTACTGCCGATGGTGACGGTGATTGGCTATTCGTTCCAGAACAGCGCGGTGCTGCGTCGCGACCCATCCTTTGCCGGACTGAAACACTACCACGCGATCTTTGCCGATCCGGTGTTCTGGGCCTCGCTGTGGCACACGCTCTACTTCACCTGCATGAGTGTCATCTTCCATATGACCATCGGCATGGTCTTCGCACTCATGCTGAACAGCGACCGCATCAATCCGACGCTGCGCAACATTCTGCGCGTGCTCTACATACTGCCTTGGCTGTTCACCGCGGTGATTATCGCCGTGATCTGGCGCCTCCTGCTCGAGCCGAACGGTGTCGTGAACAGCGTTCTCATGCAGATGGGCATCATCGGTTCCAAGGTCGAGTGGTTTTCCTCGACGGCGACCGCGCTGCACGCCGTCACCTTCGCCAATATCTGGGCGGGCTACCCGCTTTTCATGGTCAGCTTGCTCGCAGGCTTGCAGGGCATTCCCAAGGATTTCTACGAGGCCGCCGATATCGACGGGGCGAAAGCCTACCAGAAGCTGATCTTCATCACCATCCCGCAGCTGATGCCGATCATCATCAGCATCTCGCTGCTCGACTTCATCTGGACCATGCAGGTCTTTCCATTGATCTGGATAACGACGGGCGGCGGTCCGATCTACTCGACCGAGGTCCTCAGCACCTACACGTACAAGCTGGCGTTTTCGAGCTACAACCTGTCGCAGGCGTCGGCGAGCGCCGTGGTCATCCTGCTGATCTCTCTCGGCCTGACGCTGTTCTACATCCGCTATCAAAAGGCTCGGTAGTCACCATGAGGAAAAGGCACACACCGAAAGACAGACTGATCACCGTCGCGCTCCATGTCGCGCTTGCCGCAGGGCTCTTTTTCGCGGCCTTCCCGATCTACTGGATGCTGAGCAGCTCGTTCAAGTCGAATACCGAAATCTTTGCCCTGCCACCAACCGTCCTGCCGAAGGCCTTCACGCTGGAAGCGTATGCGGCCATCCTTGGCGACCCGGTAAAGCTGCGCTTCTTCTTCAACAGCTACTTCGTGGCCGGAGCGGTGACCGTGCTGACGGTCCTGATCGCCTTGCTGGCGGCTTATGGGTTCAGCCGTTTCAATTTCCGCGGAAAGGGCAGCCTCAACACACTCATCATCAGCACGCAGACGATTCCGCCGATCACGCTTTTGATCCCCTTCTTCGGGCTTGTCGTCTCGTATGGCATCTTCGACACCTACGTCGCACTGATCGTGACTTACCTGGTGTTTACGCTGCCCTACGCGATCCTGCTGATGACGGGATATCTGAACACCTTGCCCCGCGATCTCGATGAAGCGGTGGCTGTCGACGGCGGCACCAGCTGGACCGCACTCTGGCGGGTGATCGTCCCGATTTCACTGCCTGGTATCGTGGCGACGTCGGTCTACACCTTCCTGTTGTGCTGGAACGAATTTCTCTTTGCGCTGACGCTGACGAAGTCAACGTCCATGCGCACCGTCCCGATCGGCATCCAACTTTTGATGGGGCAGCACGCCTTCGAATGGAACCAGATGATGGCGATGAGCGTGCTGGGCTCGCTACCGCTCTTGCTCATCTACCTCGTTGCCCAGAGGTTCTTCCTCGCCGGCATGACCGCGGGCTCGGTCAAGTAGGATGTCCCTCCCACCGAGAACCGATGGGGAAGGCCGCGCGTCGAAATCGATGGATTGGACCTTCTCTGCTGGCAGGCGATATCGCCGCGGCCTCGGGCGTCTTCATAGCGCCGCTGAATCGTGCTCGTGCTGTTCATCCAGCGCCACATCAACAAAGGGCTGACGCAGGGCGGCATCAAGGAATGAAAGCATGAAAGACCTGAAAGTCGGTTGCCAGACCTTCACCTGGGAAATGCTCGGAGACCGGTTTGCCGGTGGTCCCGACGATCTGCTCAAGGCGATCGCCGATGGCGGCTATGCCGGCATCGAGATCACCGACACGATGATCGGCCGCTATGCCGACAGGCCGGCGGAATTCGCCGCGGCGCTGAGATCGGCCGGCCTCACCCTTGTTTCTTTCGCCTTCGGCTCGAAGAGCGGCTTTACGCTGATAGAGAGCATCGGCCGCGACCTCGAGACAGCGAAACGCTGGATCGATTTTGCCGCTGCCTTTCCAGGCGCGCTGGTTTCGATGGGCTCGGCCACCGTCGTGTCCGACGGCCCGCGTGACGACAAGTTTGCCATCGCGGCCGAGGTCTACAACAAGGCCGGCGAACTCGGACGCAAGGCCGGCGTCGACATCGCCGTCCATCCCAGTTCCCACCACAACACGCTGCTGTTCGACCGTGCCGACTACGATCGGATTTTCGAACTGGTCGATCCGTCGCTCGTCGGCTGGGTGCCCGACACCGGACACATCTTGCGCGGCCATCAAGACATGATCGATACGCTCACCACCTACAGCGACCGCATCCGCTACGTGCACCTGAAAGACGTCGACGCCAGCGGCACCTGGGCTATGCTCGGCAAGGGCGTCTGCGACACCCAAGCGGTGATCGATATCGCCAGCGCCGCACCTCGTTTCAACGGCTGGCTGGTGCTGGAAGAGGAATCCGAGACCGCCGCCGGCGATCCGGCCGCCGCGGTCAAGACCAACCGCCAGACGATGCGCGGCTACGGCGCGTGAGGAAGAGACCATGATCCGGAAGCAAGACCGTCGCCTTCGTGTCGGCGTGCTCGGCTGCGGGCCGATCGCGCAATTCGCGCATCTCGAATCCTGCGTGAAGGCCGGCAACGCCGATCTCTATGCGATCTGCGATGCCGCCCCCGATCTTCTGGCGCGCATGGCCGCGACCTATGAACCCGAAAAAATCTATGGCGATTACGATGAGATGCTGGCCGACCCGCAACTGGAGGCGGTGATCGTGGCGACCTCGGACGCCTATCACGTGCCGATGTCGATCAAGGCGCTCGAGGCCGGCAAGCACGTGCTGTGTGAAAAGCCGATCGGCGTCTCGGTCGAGGAAGGCGAGATGCTCGCCGATGCGGTCCGGCGCTCCGGCAAGGTGCTGCAGGTCGGCCATATGAAGCGCTTCGACCCGGCACTGGAAGCAGCGCGCGATTTCGTCCGCGACGAGATCGGCGAGATCCTGGCGCTAAAAGCCTGGTATTGCGATTCCACGCACCGCTACACCAACACCGACGCGGTCCAGCCGCTGCCCGTCACCAGCAAGCTGGCGCGCAAGCCGGGCGGCAATCCGAAGGCCGATCTCAGGCAGTATTTCATGCTCGCGCACGGCTCGCACCTTGTCGACACCGCGCGCTTCCTGTGCGGCGAGATCGTTGCTGTGCGCGCCCGGCTCAACGAGCGTTTCGGCGCCTATTGCTGGTTCGTCGAAACCGAATTCGCCAATGGCGCGCTCGGCCACCTTGACCTCACCGTGGCTGTCCGCATGGACTGGCACGAGGGTTTTCAGCTCTATGGCGAAAACGGCTCGGTGATCGCGAAGACCTTCAATCCCTGGTATTTCCGGGCGAGTGAGGTCGATATCTTTCACGAGAAGGATGCAACGTCGCGAAGGCCGCTCGGCGCCGACGGGCATTTCTTCAGGCGCCAGCTCGAAGGCCTCGCCGAGACAATCCTTGACGGCAAGCCGATGCGCGGCGCCAACGTCGAGGACGGCCTTGCCTCGATCCGCGCCATGGTGGCGATCGCCCGTTCGGTCGAAACCGGCGATCGCGTCGAGATCGCTTCCGCAACGGGAGCGGTCTGATGCAGATCGGGGTGTTCGCCAAGACCTTCCCGGGCAGCGAGCCGGTTGGCGTGCTGGCAGCGGTCCGCGACTCGGGATTTGCCGTCACCCAGTTCAACCTTGCCTGCGCCGGGCTGCCGTCGATGCCTGAGGCGGTGCAAAAAGACGCCATTGATGCCATCGCGGACGCATCGAAGGGTTGCGGTGTCGCCCTGGCAGCGCTCTCGGGCACCTACAACATGGCCCATCCCGACAGGACCGTGCGCGACGACGGCCTGCGCCGGCTTGGCGTGGTCATCAAGACCGCGGCAGAGCTTTCCGTCCCGATGGTCACCTTGTGCACGGGAACCCGCAACGCCGACGATCAGTGGGCATACCATCCCGACAATAGCGAGCCCTCGGCATGGGAAGACATGGCGGGCGATATGGAAAAGGCGCTTCAGCTCGCGGAGCGTCACGGCGTTGATCTTGGCATGGAACCCGAACAGGCCAACATCGTCACCTCGGCCTCGGACGCGATGCGCCTGATCGCCGAGATGGGCTCGACACGGCTGCGCATCGTGCTCGATCCGGCCAACCTGTTCGAGCAGGCGAGCCCCGCCGAAGCACGCGCCATCGTCGCCGCCGCCGTCGAACGCACTGCGGGCCACGTCGCCATGGCCCATGCCAAGGACCGTTTCGCTGACGGCCGCTTCACGACCGCCGGCCGGGGTGTCGTCGACTTTGCGGATTTCGTCGCCAGGCTGAAAGCATCGGGTTTTGACGGGCCGCTGGTCACGCATGGCCTCTCGGCCGAAGAGGCACCCGGCGTTGCCCGCTTCCTCAAAGGGCTGGTGTGATGGCGCGCCTGGCCACGCTGCTTCGCGATGACGCCACGCTTCGGATTTCCGATAGTGGCGACGGCATTGCGGTCATCTTTCAGCATGGGCTGGGCGGTGGCGACGCGCAGGTCGCCCAGGCCTTCCCTTCCGGGCCGGGCTTGCGGCGCATCACGCTGGAATGCCGCGGGCACGGCGCCTCCGGACTGGGCAGCCGCCGGCCGTTTTCCCTGGAGATGTTCGCGGACGATGTTGTTGCCGCCGCCGATCAGGCCGGTCTCGATCGTTTCGTCGCCGGCGGCATTTCGATGGGCGCGGCGATCGCCATGCGCCTCGCCTGCCGTCATCCGGATCGCGTCGCGGGTCTTCTCCTGGTGCGGCCGGCCTGGATTTTCGACGACGCGCCGGTGAACCTGCTGCCGATCGCCGAGGTTGCCAGGCTTATCCTGGACCACGGGCCCGACAAGGCGAGGTCGATCTTCGCGCAATCGGAAACCGCCGCGCGCCTGCAGCGTGAAGCACCCGACAATTTTGCCTCGCTGATCGGCTATTTCGACCGGCCGGACGCCGCGCAATTCGCGCAGGTCCTCGCCGACATTGCCGCCGACGGCCCGGGCGTTTCGGCGCGTGACGCCGCGGTGCTTGGCATTCCGACGCTTGTCATCGGCAATGCCATGGATGCGGTGCATCCGCTGACGGCGGCCCATACGCTCGCCGCAACCATTCCGGGCGCGACCTTTGCCGAAATCCATCCCAAGGCGCTCGACAGCGTCAGGCATTTCGCCGAGTTGCAGGCCGAGATCACGACCTTCCTTCACACCCACTCGAATTTTCGGAGCCTCATTCCGTCATGACCATCAAATCCCTGTCCGGCAAATCCCTGTCCGGCCCCGCCGCCATCGCCGCCCTGCCGCGCAACCGGCTGCTCGGCGAGTTTTCGCTGTGGTCGGCCGACCTTGCCAATATGGAGCGCGACCTGAAGCGCATAGAACCTCATGTCGACCTCCACCACATCGATGTCGCGGACGCCCGCTTCACTCCGGGCTTCCTGTTCTTCCCGGACCTGGTAGCGCGGATCGCCGGGCTGACGGCAAGGCCTATCCATGTTCACCTGATGGTCGAAGCGGAGATCGTCGAGGAGCAGGCGCGCCAGTTCATCGAGGCCGGTGCCGACCTGGTCAGTGTCCACGCCGAAAACGGCGAAGCCGGCCTGCGCGCCGTGCGGCTGGCGCATGCGCTCGGCGCCGAGGCCGGCGTGGTGCTCAGGCTGGAAACGCCGGTGGCCGCGGTCACGCCTTTCCTGTCGCAAGTGGCGTTTGTGACGCTTCTCGGCACATCCATCGGCGTCAAGGGCCAGAGCCTTTCCGAGCAGGCCTGCCCACGTTTGATCGAAGCGCGCGCACTGATGAGAAAAGCCGGTCGCGAGACCGACATCATCCTGGCTGCCGACGGCGGCATCCGCCACGAGACGGTGCCGCGCCTGCGCGCCTCTGGCGCCGAGACGGTGGTGCTCGGATCGCTGGCGTTCGGCGACCCCGACCTTGCGCAGCGCATTCGCTGGCTGCATGGGCTGAAGGTCGCCGCCTGATGACAAGACTGGCCCTCGCCTTCGATCTCGGCGGAACGGAGCTGCGCGGCGCGCTGGTCGAGAGCGACGGCGGCGTTGTCGCGCAGGTCTCGGCGCCGACGATGGCGATCGCGGGATCGGATGCGGTGATCGGCCAGATCATCGCACTGGCCGGGGCTCTTCTGACACAGCGCCCGAAGGCGGATGTCGTCGGCATCGGCATCGGCGCGCCGGGACCGCTCGATCCCAAGGCCGGTATCGTGATCGCGCCGCCGACGCTGGCCGGCTGGCACGATGTGCCGTTGATCGACATTCTCGGCAAACATTTCGGCCTGCCGGTGCGTCTGGAAAACGACGCCAACGCGGCAGCGCTGGGCGAATGGCGCTTCGGCGCCGGCCAAGGTACCGGATCCCTCGTGTTCGTCACCGTATCGACCGGCATTGGTGGCGGCGTCGTAGCCGACGGCCACATCTATCACGGCCGGCGCGGGCTTGCCGCCGAGATCGGCCACATGACCATCACCGGCGAGGGCGACCGCTGCTTCTGCGGCGCCGTCGGCTGTTTCGAGGCGGTCGCCTCCGGTACCGCGCTCGGGCGGCGTGCCACGGCGCTGACCGCGCCGGGCGACGGCTCCCTGCTCAGGCGCCTTTCGGCTGACGGCGACGTTTCGGCCAGGCACGTCGTCGAAGCCGCACGTGCCGGCGATATCAGCGCGCTCGAATTGATCGAGGCTGAGGCGAAGTGGCTCGGCATCGGCTTCACCAATCTGCTTCACCTCTATTCGCCGGATCTGATCGTCATGGGCGGCGGCCTCGCCAACGGTTTCGACTTGTTGGCTCCGACCATCAGGGCAACCGTCGAGCAGCGGGCGATGCCGGCCTACAGGGATGTACCGATCGTGCCGGCGCGGCTTGGCGACCGCGCAGGACTGATCGGCGCGGCCAGCCTGATCCTGTGGGAAGGCGAACCGGGCGCGCCGTTGGCGATGGCGACCTGCTGATCGATGGCGTTCGCGCCAACGACAGATGCCAGACAGCGCCCCCCTCTGTCCTGCCGGACATCTCCCCCACTTGGGGGGAGATTGGCTGTCGTCGCCGCTTTCGCCAATCGCCAACGTTGAAGAAAGGGCGTTGTCGGTGAAGCTGCCAATCTCCCCCCGTGTGGGGGAGATGTCCGGCAGGACAGAGGGGGGCGCCAAGGATCGCTACAGTCTTCATTCTGCGCCGCTGCATCGCCCGACTGCGCTGGCGGGCGGCGCAGTCTGCCGCCTACTTCCCGCAATGGTGATCGTTGATCTTGTTCAAGGCATTCGCGTCGGGCCCGACCCGATGATAGGAGCAGGGCCCTGCGGCTGTCGTGAACAACTGCCGATCATAGTAGCGCGGGCCGCCGAACAGAATGTCGATGATGTTGCCTTCGGCGGGAACGTAGCGCTCAGGGTGAGGCCGATCATCGCGATCTCCAGCCAAGGCCGCGGCGGACATGCTGCAGCCCATTGCGAAAACGAGAGCGCGGATCGCAAAACGTTTTGTTGTCATCGGGGAATGCCTTTCTGGCCGTTCGGCTTCTCACCATACATCCAAAATCGCCAGCCGGACAAAAGTTCCCTCACCCTGGCCGGACCAAGCTCCACCATATGACCTGTCACAATAGGTTTATCCTGCGGCACTGCGCGGCAATCTATCCCGCAATCTCCAACAAGGACGATATCAGCAACCGGCGTTCGTCGACCGAAAGAACATCCGAATCGAAGAGATTCATGCTGCGAAGTCCTTCGATGGCGAGGTAGCAGACCAGCAGCGCCTTGAGGTCCGGCGTTTCTCCCTTGAGCCGTTCGAAAACTTGCCGCCTGAACGCTTTTATCGGCGTCAGGAAATCGGGATCCTCGGCGATCGCCGAAAATATCCAGGACGCCGACGGTTTCGATTCCGCGGCATGTTCGGCCGAAAGCTTGATGTAGGTCGCAAGCGGGCTCTCGCCCGCGACGCCGGCAGTGCGGGCGGCGTCCAGCGCCTGCTCGAAGGCGCGAAGATAATCCTCAACCAGCGCCTGCATCAGCTTCGCCTTGGTCGGGAAATTGTACAGCAAGCCGCCTTTCGACACCCCGGCCCGGCTGGCGACGGCGTCCAGCGACAGGCTGCCGGGCCCTGTCTCGCGTGCCACATCGGCGGCGGCAGCGAGAATTTTATCACGCGAATTTGCTCTGCGGGCTTTCATCAATCGCTCCCCCATACATTAGCCTACGCGGAATTGACAAGACCGTCCAGACGGTACAGTAAGGTCGCCGTCATTTGATATCGGGACCAGTCACAGCTATGTGTTTGGGTCATCCGACTGTTGTGCCGGGCCATGGCCAAGGGGACTGTTCGTGATCAAGCGTTTCATCATCGCCTTCATTCTGCTCGTGGTGGTCTGCGGCGGCATCGTCGGCTTCAACTTGTTCCGCGACAATGCAATGCAGGAATTCTTCGCCACGATGAAGCCGCCGGCGGCGACCGTGTCGACGATGATCGTCAAGCCGAAGGGGTGGACGCCGGGCGTCGAGGCGATCGGCACTGTCAGGGCGGTCCGCGGCGTCGACCTGACCGTCGAGACCGCCGGCATCGTCAAGGACATCCTGTTTCAGGCCAATCAGAAGGTTGAAGCCAACGCGGGTCTGCTTCAGCTCGACGATGCCGCAGAGCGCGCCGATCTCGATGCGACGAAGGCGCAAGCAGCGCTCGACCAGACGGCATTGACACGCGCCCTTGAATTGCAGAAACGCGATGTCGGCTCGGAATCGACGCTCGATTCAGCGCGGGCAGCCGCATTGGCTTCCGCTTCGCGGGTCAACAGGCTGCAGGCGGTGCTCGAGCAGAAGCTGCTGACAGCGCCCTTCAGCGGCACCATTGGTATCCCCAGGATCGATCTCGGCCAGTATCTCTCACCCGGCACTTCCGTAGCGACCCTGCAGGATCTGGAGACGATGCGAGCCGATTTCTCGGTTCCCGAACAGCAGCTTCCGCTGCTGAAGATCGGCCAGACGCTGCGGCTGGGCATTGGTGACGGCGAGCTTCCGTTCGCCGGCACCATCCGCGGTATCGACCCGAAGATCAATCCGACCAGCCGGATGGTGACGGTCAGGGCCGAGGTCGGCAACCCCGAAGGCAAGCTGACACCTGGCCAGTTCGTGCAGGTGCGCGTCGAACTGCCCGAGGAAAACAACGTGCTGACGGTGCCGCAGACCGCGCTGACCTCCAGCCTCTACGGCGACTTCGTCTTCGTGGTGCGACCGGCAAAGCCCGCCGCGGCCAACGGCGCCGCCCCCGCTGCTGCGGCCGAAGAAAAGCCGGCCCCAGATACGGCAAAGCCCGCGGCCGAAGCGCCCGCGGCAAAACCCGAGGAAAAGCCAGCTGCTGCGCCGGCCGAGCCGACAGCGCAAGAACAGAAGCCGCAGCTCGTGCTTGCCCAGGTGTTCGTCAAGCCAGGCCGCCGCAATGACGGCCTGGTTGAGATCCTGGAAGGCCTCGCGCCCGGCGACGAAGTCGTTACCGCCGGCCAGAACCGCCTTTCCGCCGGCATGTCCGTTGCCGTCGACAACACCATCGACCCGACCAAGCCGGCAAACCAGCAGGCAGCCCAGAAATGAGCTTCTCCGACCTCTTCATTCGCCGTCCGGTCCTTTCGACCGTGCTCGCCTTGATGATCCTGCTTCTCGGTTTCCAGGGCATCTTCAGCCTCTCGATCCGGCAGTATCCGGAGGTCGAAGAAACGGCCATCACGATCACGACGGCCTATCCCGGCGCCAGCGCCGACCTGATCCAGGGGTTCATTTCCGCGCCGATCGCCCGTGCCGTCGCTTCGACCGAAAACATCGACTATGTCACGTCGGCAAGCCGGCCGTCCTCCAGCACCGTGACGGTGCAGATGAAACTCGGCTCCAACCCCGACGTCGCGCTGAACGAAGTCCTGTCGAAGGTACAAAGCGTGCGCGGCGACCTGCCGGACGAGTCCGAAGACCCGGTGATCGTCAAAGGCACCGGCGAGCAGTTCGCGATGATGTATATCTCAATGCAGAATCCGAACATGACGCCGGAACAACTCACCGAATATATCGAGCGCGTCGTGCGACCGCGCATGTCGACGGTCGAGGGTGTCGCCGACGTGCAGATTTTCGGGGCCGCCGAATATTCGATGCGCGTCTGGATCGACCCGATCAAACTGGCGGCGCGCGGCGTGACGGCGTCGGACGTGCTGACCGCCATCAACGCATCGAATTTCCTCTCAGCACCCGGCAATACCGAAAACGAGTACGTCGCCTCCTCGATCACCGTCCGCTCGACGCTGCAGACGCCGGAGGCTTTCGCCGCTCTTCCGCTTCGTTCCACAGACGGCAATGTGGTGAGGCTGCGCGACGTGGCGCGCGTCGAGCTCGCCGCTGCGAACACCGACACCAGGGTTACTTTCAACGGCAAACCCGGCATCTTTCTCGCCATCTTCCCGACGCCGGCCGCCAATCCGCTGACGACAGCGGAGGCGATCCACGAAATCGTGCCGACGATCCAGGAGACGCTGCCGCAAGGCATGACGATCGAGATCGTGTACGATTCGACCGAGCAGATCAGCGCCTCGATCGAGGAGGTGTTCAAGACCATCGGCGAAGCGGTCGCCATCGTCATCGTCGTCATCCTGCTCTTCCTCGGCTCGTTCCGCTCGGTGCTGATGCCGATCGTGACCATTCCGCTGTCGCTGATCGGCGTCTGCTTCCTGTTGTTTACGCTGGGCTATTCGATCAACCTTTTGTCGTTGCTGGCCATGGTGCTGGCGATCGGCCTCGTCGTCGACGATGCCATCGTGGTAGTGGAAAACATTCACCGCCATATGGAGGAAGACGGTTTGTCGCCGATGCAGGCGGCCTTCAATGGCATGCGCGAGATCTCGTCCGCCGTCATCGCCATGACGATAACGCTGGCCGCCGTCTTCGCGCCGCTGGCCTTCACCGGCGGCCTGACCGGCGCACTGTTTCGCGAATTCGCGGTGACGCTTGCCGGCTCGGTGGTGCTTTCGGGTGTCGTCGCCCTCACCGTCACGCCGATGATGTCGGCACGCATCCTGCGAGCCGGCTCGCACAGCCGCTTCCAGCGCATTGTCGACAACACATTCAGGCGCGTCGAAAACGTCTATGAGCGGCTGGTCAGCGGCTCGCTGAAATATCGTCCGGTGACGCTGATGATCGTCATCGCACTGGTCGCCACGACCGGCTTCATGTTCACCAAGACCGCCGGCGAACTGGCGCCGGAAGAGGACCAGGGCTTCTTGCTGTCTCTTGTGAATGCGCCGCGTTATGCCACGTCGGACTACACCGAGACCTATGTGAACCAGATTCTCGGACTGATGAATGATATCCCCGAAACCAGGGCGCGGTTCTCCGCCGTCGCCTTCCAGGGCCCGACGAACAGCGCCTTCGTCGGCTTCGCATTCAAGGACTGGGCCGAGCGCGAGCGCAGCTCGAAGGAGCTTCAGGAAGACATCACGGGTCGCCTCAGCAAGGTGGCGGGCGTCGAGGCTTTCGTCTTCGCCCCACCGACGCTGCCCGGCTCCGGCGGCGGCCTGCCGGTCACCATGGTGGTGCGCTCGACCGGCGATGCCTCGCAGGTGTTCGAGGCGGCCGAGGACATAAAGAACAAGGCGCAGGCCTCCGGTCGATTCCTCGCCGTGCAGAATTCGATGTCCTTTGACGCACCGCAAGTGACGGTGACGATCGACCGCGACCGCGCCGCGGCGCTCAACCTGCCGATCGCCGACATCGGCCGGACGCTGACCCTCCTTGTCGGCGGCGCCGAAGTGGCGCAGTTCGACCGCGAATCCAACAGCTACGACATCATCCCGCAGGTGCCGCAGAATTTCCGCGACAACCCTGAAAAGCTGGCCGAGTATTTCGTCCGCAGCGCGTCGGGCGAGATGGTGCCGCTCTCGGCGGTGGTGAAGATCTCGACGAACGCCTCGCCGGCCGTGATCGAGCAGTTCAACCAGTTGAACTCCGCCACGATTTCCGCTCTGCCATTGCCCACCCTGACCACCGGCGACGGGCTGAGGACCATCGAGGACATCGCCCGGGAAAGCCTGCCCGACACGTTCTTCATCGACTATACCGGGCAGTCGCGACAGGAGAAGGAACAGGGCTACACGATCATCATCGCCTTCGCGGCAGCTGTTCTCGTGATCTATCTGGTGCTGGCGGCGCAGTTCGAAAGCTTCCGCGATCCGTTGATCATCATGATGTCGGTGCCGCTGTCGATCTTCGGCGCAATCGTGCCGCTCAATCTGGGGCTGGGAACGCTCAACATCTACACGCAGGTCGGGCTGATCACGCTGATCGGCCTGATCACCAAACACGGCATTCTTCTGGTCGAATTCGCCAACCAGCAGCGCGAGCTCCACGGGATGCGGCGGCGCGATGCGATCGTCGCCTCGGCCAGGGTGCGGCTAAGACCGATCCTGATGACGACGGCGGCGATGGCGCTCGGCGTGGTGCCGCTGATCGTCTCCAGCGGCGCAGGCGCCGCAGCGCGCTATTCGATGGGCCTGGTGATCTTCACCGGCATTCTGGTGGGAACCATGTTCACCCTGTTCGTGGTGCCGATGTTCTACACCTTCATCGCCAGCAAGGACCTGCCGCATCACGCCGAGAAGCCGGACCCGAAGCTGATGCCGGCGCCGGTTGATTGATTGACAAAAGGCCGGAATTTCCGGCCTTTTTCTTGGGCAGAAATGTCCTACCGCAACGTATTTGGAAGCGGATCGTCTAGCTTTCTATTTGACGATGAGGATCCTGGTGTTGGCCGGACCGAAAATATCGACAAGCTGGTAGAAGTCGGCGGCATTGTCCGGATGCAGCCGCACGCAGCCATGCGAGGCCGGCTGTCCCAAGCGCTTGACGAAATTGGTCGCATGCACGGCGTAGCCACCCTTGAAGAAGACCGAATGCGGCATCGGCGCGTTGTCATATTTCCTCGAATACCACATCTGGTGCATGCGGGTCGGCTTGAACGAGCCGATCGGGGTGACATGCCCCTTGCCGCCGGTCGAGACTTTCCACGCGAAGGTCGGTCGCCCGTCGACGAGGACTTCCATCGTCTGCTGCGAGAGCGAAATCCGCGCCACGATCTGATTGGCGGCATCGGCGACGCCGTTGCCGGCGCCGAACAAAAGAGCCGCGCCCGCGGTGACGGCGGCGGCGATGTTGATGAGCTTGGCGGAAATGGCCGTGTGCATGTTGTCCCCTGTCTGCCGGGCATGGCCGGCTCCAATTCGATGACTGGCTTGTCGTCGGGTCACGTTTCGAATTGATTTCGCACGGCGGTTTTTTCTGTTTCGAATCTGTTTCCTCTGGTTAACGGCCGCAGGCCCATGCCGAGGCGTTTGCAAGGGTGAAAGCAAGAACAGGACGGTCTGCCCGGTCGAGCCCGGACCGGAAAAGCTACTGCCATCTCCTGGCAGAAGCGCGGTCTTCCCTCACATGAAAGAAAGCTCGAAACCAATCGGCAACAAAGCGCGGACTCGAGCGGCATGATGTTGATACAGGCCACCGGCAAAGTTGACCCAACGAAAACAGCCGGCACAAACCAAGATGAACATGCAATCGAACGTGATCTCCTGGTTCAGGATAAGCATAGAAGCAGCGTTGATTTGCATGCCGCACTGTTTTCGCCACGGTCTGGATCGTGTCCAGCCTGCGCATAACCGGCTCAAGGCCCTCTGGCGGGTCGGTTTTGGGCTGAAGAAGATGCGCGGCACCTCCGGCAACTTGCAGCCGAGAGGACCGAAGGCCCGCGCCGCAACGGGGGGCTCCGATGGCGGCGCGGGCACTTCGGGGTTTTCCCTGAAGCGAACGTGAAACCAAATTTGGGGGACGAAAACGATGAACACGAAATTTGCAGCTTCGGTGCTTTCCGCACTGCTCTACGCACAGGGCCTGCTCGGCTTTGCCGGCCTCGCCACCGTGCTTCTCAGGGATCGTGCCCATGCCAGCGAATTCGTCGCGGCCAGCGAAATGCCGTCAGGTCCGTCGCTTCTCGTGGTGCGCTGAGCGCCTGGGCCTGTGGACAGTATGGGAGGGGCTCGCTGGTGAGGGGCTGGGCCTCAGTCGGCGAACTGCGTCGGCGGATCGAACCGGTAGCCCGCACCCCGTATAGTGGTGATGGTTTCGGTGTCGAGCTTGCGGCGCAGTCGCACGATGCGCGAATCGATCGAGCGATCGAAGGCATCGGCATTTTCGGCGGGCGCGGCGGCAATGATATCGTCGCGCGTCAAGACCTTGCGCGGACTGGCAAGGAACAATCTGAGCAGCGCCACCTGACCCGGCGACAACTGTTCTTCCGTGCCGGAGCGATGCATGACCATGGCCGACCGGAGGTCGACCGTCGCGTTCTCCAGCACGACCAATTCCCCGGCGTTCCGGCCGCGCCGTGCCAGCAAGCCGCCGATACGGGCGGCGAGTTCCCTGACGTTGAGCGGGCTCTCGACGACGTCGGCGGCGCCGAGCTCGAGCGCCAGAACCTTGTCGACGAGATCGGCCGGCCGGCAGATCAGGATGAAATCCGGCCCGCCCTCGCCGCCATGGCGCTTGAGCAGATCACGCCCTTCCGCCTGGCTGAGGCTGTCGCCGACGACAACGACATCGATGCCGTTTCCGGAAAGCAAGGATTCGGCCTCCCACGGCTGCCGCACTGCGCGCACGTCATGACCGCGCCGTTCGAGATGGTCGGCCAGATCGGTTGCGACCACTTCGGCGACGGAAACAAGCGCGATGATGGATCGTGTAGCCATTTTTTTCCACCCTGCAACCCGGCAACCCAAGATGAGTGCTGGACATGATGTTTATACCCAATCTACTTTCCGCTGGAAGCGGGAGCGAGAGCATCGTGCGGGCACGAATTGTCGTCGTCGAGGACGAGCCGGATCTGAGGGACGCGGTTGCCGAGTATCTCGACGCCAGCGGCTACGATGTCGCTACGGCCGAGAGTGCCAGCGCTGCGCGAACCTTGCTGGAAACGCAGTCGTTTCACTTGGCCATCCTCGACATCGCCATGCCGGGCGAGGACGGCCTGTCGCTTGGCCGCTGGATGCGCTCGAAAACGCCGATCGGCATTATCTATGCCACTGCCGCCGGCACCGCGCTCGACCGCATCGTCGGGCTGGAACTCGGCGCCGACGACTACATCGTCAAGCCTTACGAATTGCGCGAGGTGCTGGCTCGGGTCCGCAGCGTGCTGCGCCGCGTGCCGCAGCCGGCCGAGCCGCAGGCCGCCAAGGCCGAAACAACTGCCAACCGCCGTTCCATGAGCTTCGGACCTTTCCATGCCGATCTCGACGGTCGGTTCGTCACCGGCACCAATGGGACGGTCATCGACCTGGCCAAGAGCGAGTTCGACGTGCTGGAGGTCTTCCTGACGCGTGCCAACCGCTTGCTGACGCGTGCGGCGATCTCCGAGGCTATCGGCTTCGCGGAAGATCCTGAATCCTCACGTGCAGTCGATATCCGCATCATGCGGCTGAGGAAGAAGATCGAGGCGGACCCGGCCAATCCGAAATTCCTGCGCACAGTCCGCGGCGAAGGCTATATCTTCTCGCTGCCGACCGGCGAAGGCAACTGAGCGGCGCGACCACTGGTAACCACTCTCGGTGGCACGACTGTGAAATGACGGCTGACCCATGACGGTTGACCATGACGGCTGAAGCACGCAGCGATAGGCACGGCATCAGGCAGGGCGCGGCGATGGCCGCTGTTCACATCGTTCGCCGGCTTCACGAAGCTGGCGACTGGCAGCGCGAGATGGGCAGCATCCTTGAAGCGCTGTGCGGGGCCATGGATTGCCAGCGCGGCATCCTGTTTCGGCTGCGCGAACTGCCCGGCCAAGGCTTTGCCCAATCGGTGGCGGCCTACTGGATCGACCCCCGATATGGTGGCGAGCTGGCATCGCCGACGGTGATCATGCAGTCGGTTGTCAATTCGGACCCACTGCTGGAACGGTTGGCGGAGGACGAGCGGCAAGGCAAGATCTTCGCGGGACACACGCGCGACCTCGAAGGCTTTCTGAGAACCGACTTCGAAAAGCAGCACATCAAGTCGTTCCTGTCGGTGTCGGTCTTTGCGCATGGCCATCTGTGGGGCACGCTGGCGGTCAACGACTGCGTGAACGAGCGCGAATGGACCAACGAGGAAGAGGCAACGCTGCACATCGTGGCGCTGGCCATCGGCGACGCCATCGAACGATCGCTTTCCGATGCCCACGCCAGCGAAGTCATCCGCCGCACCATGCTGCAGGCCTCGCTCGACGCGATCATCGTCATCGACGAGACCGGTTCGATCATCGAGTTCAATCCGGCCGCCGAAAAGATGTTCGGCTACCAGCGCAGCGACATCCTCGGCAAGGACCTGCTCGACACCGTCGTTCCGGAATATTATCGCAAGGGCTATGTGTCGGGCGCCGAATACATGTCGGGCCGCGGAGCGCCGATGGTCGGGCAGCGGATCGAGACCGTCACCCAGAATGCTGCCGGCGAGGTCTTTCCGATCGAATTGACGGCAACCGAGATGCGGGTCGCCGACCGCCGCCTGATCTTCGGCTCGATCCGCGACCTTCGCGACAAATTGCGTGCCGAGGAGGAGATCGGCCGCCAGCGCGAAAAGCTGCACCAGAACGAGAAGATGGCGGCGATGGGCTCGCTGCTTGCCGGCGTGTCACACGAGCTCAACAACCCGCTTGCCGTGGTCGTCGCCCAATCGACTTTGTTGCACGAGTTCGCTTCAGACCCGCAGACCAAGGTGCGCGCCGAAAAGGTGCGTGCCGCCGCAGAGCGCTGCGGCCGCATCGTCAAGAGCTTCCTCTCGATGGTCCGCCTGCATCCGGCGTCGCAGGCCGAGACCGACCTCAACCAGGTGGTCCGCGCGGCGCTCGAAGTGACCGCCTACGGCGCCAGGTCGACCGGCATCATTATCGACACCGATTTCGCCAGCGGCCCGCTGCTGGCCATGGCCGACGCCGACCATGTGACGCAAGTGGCCGCCAACTTCCTCATCAACAGCCAGCACGCTCTGGCCGGCATCGGCGGCGACCGGCTGATCAAGGTTCGCACGTTTCGCAGCGATCGCGGCAATCCCTGTTTCTCGGTCGAGGACAACGGGCCGGGCGTGCCGGAAGCGATACGTTCTCGCATCTTCGAATCGTATTTCACCACCAAGCCGGTCGGCGTCGGCACCGGCATCGGCCTGTCGATCTCGAAATCGATCATCGAACGGCACAATGGCAATGTCTGGTTCGAGGAAGTTCTGCCGAGAGGCGCCCGTTTCGTCGTCCAGTTGCCGGCGATCGCCGGCGGCGCGGCCGCCGCCGGCGAAAGCCCGTCGCGCTCGAGCGGATTGCGCCATGCCCTGATCATCGACGACGAGCCGGATGTCGCCGCCTCGCTGTCCGACATTCTGGAGTTGATGGGCATCAAGTCGCGGATCGTGCCGGCCTGGGCGTCGGCCGCCGCGACCTTGTCGGGCCATATGCCGCCGGACATCGTCTTTTCCGATCTGCGCATGCCCGGCACCAGCGGCATATCGATCTATCGCGAACTGCTCGCCGAAAAGCCTGATCTGGCGCGGCGCTTCGTTCTGGTCACCGGCGACCTGATCGGCGCGAAAGCCGAAATCGAGGCATTGCCGGCGCCGCAGCGGCCGCAGATCCTGGAAAAGCCGTTCAGCACGCTGGACGTGCGCGGGGTGCTGTCGGCCATCGCCGAGCAGGCCGCATTGGGCAGCTAGGACTTCGGACCGGTGGAAATCGATTTTTGAAAAAATCCGATGCTCAACAAAGGGCTTTCCAGAGAAAAAAGACTCCCGGCCGAGGATGCGGCGGGAGCCTGCCTGGAGCGCTGGAGGGGTCGCTCGGGCATCAAAAAACGTTCGGGATATCGGTCAGCGGCGCGGCATTGGCGATCACGCGAACCGCGCGGGCCTTGTGAATGCCGGATTGCTCGGCAATGACGCGCAGGCAGTCCGCACTCTCGGCGCCCCAGGCCTGCCCCTTGCAGACAAAATCGATCTCCGGCATCGGCAGCCGCGCGGTCTTGGTCGTGGTCGGCGCGCCCTTGACGATGTTTGCCGGCGGGTTCAGCGAAGCAAAGGCGGGACCAACCGTCGGCGCGAACGCCATGCCGACGAATGCGGCGGCGCCCAGCACCACGAACAGCGCCATCGGATGGTCGTTGGCGCGCTGGCGCAGCGCCAGCTTCGGCCGCCGGTCGTTGCGCTCCGGCGCCTGCAGGCGGCGGTCATTGCCGGCAGTCCGGATTTTCGTATACATCGTGCTTCCCTTCGTCGATCTTCTTTTTCTGTGGAAACGAACATAGCCGCACCCTGTAACGTACGAACGACGCACGCAAACTGACCGTGTAACAGCTTTGAAACGGGAATTCGGCGGGCGGTCATGCAGGGGCGATGGCGTTCGTTGCCGAACTGTTTTCGTCCAGATGCGTGTTCACGGGATCAAATCGCGCCGCCGCTCTGGCCCGGCGACGTCCGGTCGTCACCTTGAGACGCCCCCGCCTGCGACGATGAGGCGCTGGTGATTACTGCGGATTAAATTCCCTCAGGATTTTCTGTGCCGCAATGCGCCCAGCCACGATTGCGCCTTCGACATAGCCCGGAAACGACGGCGACAATTCCGAGGATGCGAAATACACCGGCGGCGCGCCGGCCAGGATGGTTTTTTCGGCCTCGGTGGCGCTCGTATCGATGATGAGATCGGCGTAGCCGCCACCGCTCCAGCGATCGTCGGTCCAGTCGCGACAGCTGAAGTCGATGAAGTCGTCCGCGTCCGTGCCGAGCGCCTGCCTCAGCCGCGCCATAACCTCGGTGCGCAACGCGGCATCTCCAAGTTCCCGCCAGCGGAGGGCAAGCGGCCCGCCGACAAAGACGACCAACGCGGGGTGGCCGTCGTCCTTGCTGGCGTCACAGGCAAAAAGTGCCGGCGGATCGCGCCACATCACCATGCCGCTCAGGCCCCTGGCGCGCCAAAACGCGGTGGCATAGCGCATTTGTACTTTGATCACCGCGCCGCTCTGCCAGACGCCGAGAGCCCTTTGCAAGGCAGCCGGCAGCGGCGGCGCGAAGTCCAGCTTCGAAGCCATCATCGGCGGCATGGCGATCAGCGCTATTCGAGCCGTGATCGAGCCCGTCGTCGACGCGAGACGAACGCCTCCCGGTCTGCGCTCGATCGTTCTGACCGGCGTGTTCAATCGCAGGCGGTCGCCGAGATCGCCAGCCAGATCATCCGCCAGGGACTGCATGGTTTCGAGCACGAAATACTGCAGTTCCGACACCTCGTTGGTGATACGACGGTCATTGTCGATGAGGTGCCAAAGCGGCAGTTTTTCGAGCGCTTGGCACCACAGGCCCTGGATCATCGAGCGGAAAGCCGCCTTGGCCTCGCCGGGATCGTTCTGGCGATCGAGCCAAGCGGCGACGGTCAAGCCGGCGATAGCCGGATCGCCCGGTGCGATCGCGTTCATGCGGTCGCGGATCGACATCGAGGCGTGGTAGATTCGCTCGACTTGCTTTGCGCCGGTCAGCGGCTGGGCGACGAACTCGCCCTTGGCATAGGTCTCGACCAACGTCTTGCCGCGCGCTCGCACCAGGGCCATCAGTTCCGGCATGTCCTCGCACAGGAACTGACCGCCGCTGTCGATCCGCTCGCCAAGCCCGTTCCACTGGGACTCGACCCGCCCGCCGACGCGGCCGCGCGCCTCGAGCAGCGCAAGATTAATGCCGGCCTTGCTCAATTCATGCGCGGCTGACAGGCCGGTAAAGCCGGCGCCGACGATGGCGACATCGGTTCGTACCGTCTGGCGCTTCAAGAGCCGGCCCTGAAGGTCTCGACGTCCGCAATCATCCGCGGCTTGAGCTTCGGAGACAGCGGTCCTGTCGAGATCATCAAACCCCGCTCGATCGAATTGCAGGTCGCTGGCTGCTCCGCCGGGCGACCCGCTTTAGCCAATGGTCTTTTCCAGCATGCTTATCCAGTTGCGGTAGGCGATCTTCTCGATCAGCGCGCGACCGAAGCCGTGCGCGGCGAACGCGTCGAGCAGCTTCGGCAGGCCGGTGACGTCGCCGATCACAGCCGGGATCATGGCGCCGTCGAAGTCGGACCCGAGCCCGACGCCGTCTTCGCCCAAAGCATGCAGCAGTGAATCGACATGGCGCACCATGACGTCGAGACTGGTATCGGCATTCATCCTGCCGTCTTCGCGCAAAAACCCGGTCGCGAAATTCAGCCCGACCATGCCGCCCGAGTCGCGGATCGCGCCGAGCTGCCATTCGGTGAGGTTACGCGAATGGCCGCAGATCGCATGGACATTGGAATGGGTCGCGACCAGTGGTGCGTCGCTGATCTCGGCGACGTCGCGAAACCCCTTCTCGTTGAGGTGCGAAAGATCGACCATGATGCCGAGCTGGTTGCAGGCCTTGACCAGCGCCTTGCCGGCATCGGTCAGGCCAGGTCCGGTGTCGGGCGTCGACGGGAAACGGAACGGCACGCCATTGCCGAAAGCGTTCGGGCGGCTCCAGACGATGCCGAGCGAGCGCAAGCCGGCCGCATGCAGCACGTCGAGCATGGTCAGTTCGGGGTCGATCGCCTCGACGCCTTCGATATGGAACACCGCTGCGATCGCCCCTTGCGCCATCGCGTTTCGCACATCGCCGGCGCTGCGGCAGACGGTGAGCGCCGACGCTCGTTCCAGCCTGAACAGGATCGAGGCCATGGCGATGGTGGAAGCAAGCGCGTCGGCGCGCGCAATTTCGGGCGGCAGGGGCTCGATCTCGCTTGGCGCGGGAGGAACCGCACTGCGCTTGGATTTCTCGACCGGCGGCGGAAAGATTGCGAACATGCCGCCGGCAAAGCCGCCCTGTTTCGCACGCGGCAGGTCGATGTGGCCACCCGATGTTCCCTCGATGAACAGCCTTTCGACATCCGCGTCTTTCGACTGATAGAGCCTGAGCAGCGTGTCGTTGTGGCCGTCGAAGACGGGGACAAGATCGGTTTCGGTCATCAAGGGATCATTTCGGTTCGATTGGTCGGGCGGGCAATATCCTACTTAGGCAAGGCAATACCCACTAGGCAAGTCGAGCGCTCGAACGATCGGGCAGGAGACGCCGAATTGAAGGCGAGGGGCTTTGGGCGCGTTCTTGCCTTCTCCCCTTGTGGGAGAAGGTGGATCGGCGCGCAGCGCCGAGACGGTTGAGGGGTGTTGGACAGAGTGCTGTCGGTGCCAAGCTGGAGCACCCCTCATCCGACCGAGCTTCGCTCGGCCACCTTCTCCCACAAGGGGAGAAGGGGGAGCCACTGGCGCCGGGATCGACGCTATTGCTTCAGCACGTCGGCCCATTCCTGGTGACGTCGGAACTGGGCGTTGGCGAACGGGCAGAGCGGAATGATCTTCTTGCCCGCCGCGCGCGCGTCCTCGACGGCGCGGGTAACGAGCCTAAGCCCCGCGCCCTGGCCGCGAAACGCATCCGGCACTTCGGTGTGGTCGATGATGATCTGGTGCTCGCCGACCTTGGTAAAAGTCATCTCCGCCTCGGCGCCGTCAGGCCCGCGCAGGAGATAACGGCCCTTGGAACCGCGATCCTCCAGTTCGACCTCCGGCAATTGGTCAGGCATTGCTTACGCTCCTTCTGCCGGCGTAGCGGACAGGAACCGCCGCGCCGCCTCGATCTCGTTCGACTGCACCTCATGGCCGCCGTCGTGCCACTCCACTGTGACATCGGCGCCATCGGCGCGCAAATGGGCTTCCAGCCGCGACGTCAGGTTGGGCGGACAGATCGGATCGCGCCTGCCTGCTGTGACCAGGATGCGGCGGCCGGCCAAGCCGCCCTTCACCTCCGGTTCGAATGGAATCAGCGGATGCATCAGCACCGCCGCATCGAACAGAGAGGGCGCCGCGAACATCACCGAGGCCAGGATGTTGGCGCCGTTGGAATAGCCGAGGCCAAGCACCGACGCGGGCTTTGCCGCCCCGATATGCGCCTTGACGAAGCCAATCATCTTGTCCGTCGCCCGCGCCAGGTCGTCCATGTCGTAGACGCCCTCGCCGGTGCGGCGAAAGAAGCGCGCAGCACCGTCTTCCGAGACATCGCCGCGCGGCGAAACGATAGTCGCCTGCGGCGCGAGATCACGCCCGAGCGACAGAAGCTGGTTCTCGTCGGCCCCGGTGCCGTGGAAGACGAAGAGCAGCGATCCATCAGGCGAACCCGGCAGTGTCTTGTAGGTGTAAGCGTCGTTGCTCATGGCCTTGTCCTTAATGCATGTCGCGCAAAAGTGCGCAGCGGTTTTGCGATGACCAAACTAAAGGCGCGTCGCCCAACCTGGTCAAACGCGATGCGCTTTTAGTCTTCCAGCTTCTGCAGATGTTGCTCGAGATACGGCCTCAGATGCTGGTGCTGCGACGGCAGCTTCAGCGCCTCGCCGAGATGGGCGGCGTCCTCGTCGCGGTCGAAGCCCGGCTCGTTGGTGGCGACTTCGAACAGCACGCCGCCCGGCGTGCGGAAATAGATCGCCCAGAAATAATCGCGGTCGATCACCGGCGTCACCTGGTAGCCGGTGTCCATCAGCGCCTTGCGCACTTCGAGCTGCTTGGCGCGGTTTTCGACAGCGAAGGCGACGTGGTGGACCGAGCCGGCGCCGAGATCGGCAAAAGTGGCGCCCGGCAGCGATTCGATATCGACGATGTTGGCACCGTTGCCGTCCTTCACCGCCAGCCTTTTTACAGTTCCAGACGTGTCGACTTCCTCATAGCCCATGAATTTCAGCAGCTCTTCCGTGGCGCCGCCATCCTTCAGCCTGAGCGACACCGAGTGAAAGCCGCGGATCGCCTCGTCGGACGGAACATCGCCCTTCGCCCATGGCGCACGGGTGTCGGCCTTGTCCTCGACCAGCGCAAACCCGTCCCCATCGGGACCGGCGAAGCCAAGGCGCTTGTCGCCGAAGCTCTCTTCGCGCGACAGCCCGGCGACGCCCTTATCGGCAAAACGCTTTTCCCAATAGGCAAGCGTGCCTTCGGGCACCGAATAGACCGTGGTGCCGACCTCGCCAACGCCGTGGCGGCCCTTGCCGATGTTGGGGAACGGAAAGTAGGTCATCACCGAACCGGGCGTGCCGAGCTCGTCGGCATAGTAGAGATGGTAGACATCCGGCGCGTCGAAATTGACGGTTTTCTTGACCCGGCGCAGGCCGAGCTTTTTTGTGAAGAACTCGTTGTTCTGGCGCGCATCCCTGGCCATCGAGGTGACGTGATGCAGACCCCTGATCTGGTTGAGCATTTTCCTGCTCCTTCCTTGTCCTGTGCGGCCCATGCCGCGGTCCACGCCAATATGAGGAGCCGCCAGCCGGCGGCAAAGGCCGCAAACACAGAATAGACTGTGCTCTATAAGTGAACAATAAAGCGACTTTTGTTCACCATTTTGCGAACACCTGAGGCTTGTGTCGCAACAAAAATTCGGCTCCCGTGATCGGCAGGTATTCGCGACAGGTTTTCAATGAAGGACACCCGCATTGGTCAGAAAAGACAGACGCCCGAATGTTCTCCTGATCACCTGCGACCAGTGGCGCGGCGACTGCCTGTCGGCGGCAGGCCACAAGGTGGTGCGAACGCCGAATGCCGATGCGCTCGCCGCCGAGGGTGTGCTGTTTCGACAGCATTTTGGCGGGGCGGCGCCCTGCTCGCCGGCACGCGCCTGCCTCTACACCGGCCTTTACCAGATGAACAACCGCGTCTGCCGCAACGGCACGCCGCTCGACGCCCGCCATGGCAACATCGCGCTCTCGGCACGCAGTCTCGGCTATGATCCGACGCTGTTCGGCTATACCGACGTGTCGCCCGATCCGCGCATGCTGGCGCCAGGCGACCCGCGGCTGAAAAGCTATGAAGGCGTGCTGCCCGGCTTCACCGTGCGCCAACTCCTGCCGGAGCACCAGAAACCGTGGCTGTCATGGCTCAAAGCGCGCGGCATCGATAGCAGCGCCGGTTTTCCCGATATCCATCGCCCAGCGGACGAAATCGTTGCTGCCACGACGGACGGCGCCGTGACCACCTCACCGCCCGTCTACTCGAAGGACGAGACCCCAGCCGCCTTCCTGACCGGCGAATTCGTCCGCTGGCTCGGCGAACAGGAGCGCGGTACACCGTGGTTCGCGCATCTTTCCTTCCTCAGCCCGCATCCGCCCTTCATCGTGCCGGAGCCTTACAACAGCATGTATGGCCCAGCCGACGGAACAGCCTTCCGCCGCGCCGCGAACTGGCAGGCCGAGGCGCAGAGCCACCCCTACCTCGCCTATGAACTTGACCAGCAGCAGCGGGCAAATTTCCGCCCCGGCGCCGAGGGCAAGGTGCGCGACTGGGGCGACGACAATTTTGGCCGCATCCGCGCGCTCTATTACGGCATGATCTCGGAAGTCGACGCGCAGCTTGGCCGCATCTGGCAGGCGGTCAAGGCGGCGGATGCCTGGGACGACACCATCGTCGTGCTGACCTCTGACCATGCCGAGATGATGGGCGACCATTTCATGCTGGGCAAGGGCGGCTTCTTCGACGGCAGTTTTCATATTCCGCTGATCATCCGCGACCCGCGTCGCCGCAAGGCGGCCGGCGCCAGCGTCGACCGCTTCACCGAAGCGGTGGACATAGCGCCGACATTGCTCGATCTGCTTGGCGAGGTATCCCCGCCGCATCTCGACGGACAATCGCTGAAGCCGTTCCTGGATGCCGGGGAGCCGGGCAACTGGCGCGGGGCCGCGCATTGGGAGTTCGACTTCCGCTCGGTTGCCGACGGTCATGCCGAGCGCCATTTCGGCGTCGGTCCGCGCCAATGCAATCTGGCGGTCATCCGCACGAAACAATTCAAATATGTACATTTCGGCGGCGGCCTGCCGCCGCTGCTGTTCGACCTGGAGCAGGATCGGAACGAACTGACCAATGTCGCTGCCGACCCGACCTATCTGCCGGTCCGCCTGGAGCTTGCCGAAAGGCTGCTTGCCTGGCGGGCCGAACATCTCGATCAGTCGCTGGCGCTTGCCGAACTGACCGAGGATGGCGTGGTCGGCCACGTCGCAGGCCTGCCACCTTTCCCATCATGAAAAGGCCCGCGCCGTTGCCGCCGCGGGCCTCTTTCATCGTTGGCGCAAGCTAGCGCATCATCATGCGCTGGGTGTCGCGGTTTTGCGCATATGTGGCCTTGTCATAGGGGGCCTGCCCCTCGAGCTGCTCCTTGGTGAAGTTCGTGTAGAGATAGCGATTGCCATCCTTGTCGGTCATGAATTTAAGGTTGTCCATGCCGATCGCCACTTCCTTCTCGCCAACCCCGAGGAAACCGCCGACGTCGATGATGACGGCGTCGACCTTCTTGTCGCCCGTCAGCACGACGTCACCAATCTCACCGAGGTTGACATCGTTGGCGCCATAGACGGTGGTTCCAACCAAATCCTCGGAGCGGATTTTGTCGACCGGCATTTCAGTCAGCGCCGACTTGTCGATCGCCGCGGTCTGTGTCTGGTCGGGTGTTGCGTCAGGCGTTGTTGCAGCCGGTGCCTCGGCCGTCTTGTCCGCCGGTGCCGGAGCAGTGGTGTCAGGCGTTGCTGCAGCCGGAGCCTCGGCCGTCTTGTCCGCCGGTGCCGGAGCAGTCGTGTCAGGCATTGCCGCCGGGGCCTCGGCCGTCTTGTCTGCCGGTGCCGGAGCAGCGGGTTCAGGCGTTGCCGCCGGAGCTTCCGCGGTCTTTTCCGCCGGGGCTGGAGTGACAGCAGGGGTGGTGGTTACTGGCGCCGGCGTCGCCGCGTCAGTCGATGCGGTTGTCGCCGGGGCGGGATCATAGGGCTCGCGGTCGAACTCCGGCAGCGCCTCCAGGTCTTCCTTCGTGGTCTCGGCCACCAGCCAGCGATCGCCATCCCTCTCCGCCCACTTGGCCTTGTCGAACTGATAGGCGACATTCTTTTCGCCAACCTCGAGGAAGCCGCCGACGCCAATGATCAGCGACTCGGCCTTGCCATCCTTGGCCAGAACGATGTCGTTCACGTCGCCGATGTTTTGAGCGTCGTCGCCAGTGCCGTTATAGACGGTTTCGCCGATGATATTCGTGGCAAGGTTGCCGTCGGCACTCTTCACAGGTTCGGCCGGAGCTGCGGCGCTATCGGCTGGAGCCGCCGGAGCATTTTGCGCCGTTGTATCCGTCGAGGTCGATGGAGCGGGAGCCGTAGCCGTGGTGTCGGTGGCCGCAGGAGCCGGATCGTATGGCGTGCGGTCGAAGTCCGGCTGAGCCGTCAGCTCATCCTTTGTGGTTTCGGCAATCAGCCAGCGGTCGCCATTCCGTTCGGCCCATTGCAGCTTGTTGTAGTCGAAAGCGACATTCTTGGCGCCAACGCCAAGAAAGCCGCCGACGCCGATGACGACGGATTTCGCCTGACCGTTTTCATCGAAGACGACGTCACTGACCTCACCGATGTTCTCGGCATCGTCGCCGGTGCCGTTATAGACGGATTCACCAATGATATTGGTCATCAGGCTGCCCTCGGCCCGCGCAGCGGGAGCCGCCGGAGCGGTCTCCTGGACCGCCGGCTCCTGGGTGGGCGCCGGTGTTGTGGCTTCCTGCGCATACGCACCGGTCGCAATCAACGCTGCCAGTGCGGTGGTGGATAAAAGGGTGCGGATCATCGTAATCCTCCTCGTGCGTTATCTCTGGCCGCGAGCAAGGGAGCTCGGTCGCGGCGTTACACATTCACAACGTCGTGACCGCGCCGTTGTTCCGACACCAGGGCGAGCGTTGTGAAAAAACCACCCGAATCGCGCTCAATTATGCGTTTGGCCGGGTGAGATTGGCTCCTGTATTTTCGTTAGAGCTGCGGAACTTTTTTTCAACCGCCCCGTTTCGGCCCATGGCTCGGTCTGTTACGGCCGATGATTATCCAATGGTAGCCAAGAAAAATCGGAGCGGGGGAATGCGATTTGCGGCGGTGCTGAACCAGGAGGGCGGCACCCTGCGAACGGTTGATCTCTCCGCCTTCACCGACCGAATGCGCCAGACATTGGAGGCAGCAGGCCACCGCATCGATATCGAAATCGTTGCCGGCAGGGACATTGTCGCAACGCTGGACCGCATCGCTTCCAGGCATAGTGTCGACATTGTGCTGGCCGGTGGCGGCGACGGCACCATTTCGGCCGCGGCGGCTCGGTTGATGGGCAGCAAGAAAGCGCTTGCCATTTTACCGGCTGGCACGATGAACCTGTTCGCGCGCGGGCTCGGCATTCCACAAACCCTTGACGCGGCCGTGAAATCCTTTGCCGACGGTGAGGTTATTGCAGTCGATATGGCAACCGCCAACGGCAAGCCATTCGTGCATCAATTCTCGATCGGCATGCATGCCAGGATGGTCCAGCTTCGCCAAGCCATGGAGTATGGCTCGCGGTTGGGAAAGATGCGGGCCTCGGCAAAGGCTGCCTGGGCGGCGATCAACAACCCTTCGGCGATGAAGGTGACGCTGACCATCGGCGAGGCCGAGATCGTGACGCGCACCACCGGCATCGGCATCACCAACAATCTGTTCGGTGAGGGTCATCTGCCCTATGCCGACAATCCCGCCGGCGGCGTGCTCGGCATCTATGTCACGGTGGCGCGGCGGCGTGGCGAACTGGTCAGGGTCCTCTTCGACATGGCGCGCGGCAAATGGCGCGACAGCGAGCATGTGGAGATCCACCAGGCTGACCGGGCCGTTTTGAAACTCCACTCGGCTGCGAAGAAATTTCGCGCCGTCATGGATGGCGAACTGGTCAGGCTTGACCGCGAAACGACGATCGAAATTCATCCTGGTGCGCTGAACGTTCTCGTCCCGGCGCGCGCCGTCCAAGCGAGGGCAGCGTGATGCATCCCGGCACAGTCGATCGGAAGGCTTCAGCCTCTGGGAATCTCGCCCTGCTCGTTCCTGGGAAGCTCGCCCTGTTCGGTTGTCGGCGTCCGGTCTATCATGTTGCCGTAGATCTCGGCGATGCCCCAGGCGATAAACGCCAAAAGCAGCGCAGCGATCAAGATACGGAAGGTGTGCCACCCCCAGCGTCCCTGCCGGGCTTTGTCTTCAGGAACGATCTTGGGCATGATCGGCCTCCATTTCGGTTGGCGCTGGCATTTCGTTTGGCGCTGGCATGTCGGTTGGCGGCTGGCGGCGCGGCTGGCAAAATGTGGTTGGGTAACGGTTCCTCAGGGCGAAGGTTCCGGTTTCAGGGCCCGGCAACTGGGCCCAGCGCGGATGGCTGCAAGCCGATGCATCTGGGGGACTTGTGGATAGCAGGGTAGTGACAAAGCCGAATCTGCCGGTCGATGTCCTTAGCGTGGTAACGGCGCAGGATCGGCTTGCCGTGCTCCATGATCTCGATGCAATCGACACGGCGGCCGATCCTGACTTCGACACTATCAGTGGGCTCGCCGCCGCGGTGATGCAAACACCTGTCGCGCTGGTGACGGTCGTCGATGTCGAGCGGCAGTGGTTCAAGTCCTGTGTCGGCCTGGACGAGACCGAGGCCGCGACCGATACATCCTTCTGCGCCCACACCATTGCTGCCGGCGACCAGCCGATGGTGGTGACGGATGCGACCATGGATTCACGCTTCAACGCCAGCCCGCTGGTCACTGGCGAGCATCATTTCCGTTTCTATGCGGGTGCGGCGATTGTGGTGGCCGGCGCCCGGATCGGCACGCTCTGCGTGCTCGACCGGAGGCCGCGCGGGTCGCCGTCTGCCGCGCAGCTCGAACAATTGACGGCGCTCGCCAGCCTCGCTGCCAGCCTGTTCGCATTGAAGGACGCCACCCGCAACGCCGCCAGCGCCGCTGCGGCACTGGCGCGCGAGGAAAAGCGGCGCGGCATTGCGCTCGATGCCGCATCGCTCGCGAGCTGGGCATGGGATATCCATAGCGATATGATCGAATGCGATGCCCGATTGTCCGAGCTGTTCGACCTGCCGCGCTCGACCCGGCTGAGAGCACGCGATATCCTCGCCGCCATCGACCCGCGTGACGCCTACCAGACCGAGACGCGCTTTCGCGACGTGCTGAGCGGCGGCGACGATTATTTTGGCGAATACCGCGTGAAGGGCCTCAGCCCCCCGCGCTGGCTCGCTACGCGCGGCCGGGTCATCGAGCGTGACGGCGACGGCAAGCCGACGCTGATCTTCGGCGTCAACTACGACATCACCGAACGCAAGCTCGGCGATGAGCGGCAGCGGCTGTTGCTGCGCGAGCTGAACCATCGCGTCAAGAACACGCTGGCCACCGTCCAGGCGCTGGCGACGCAGACAGTTCGCCATGCCCGCCAGCCGAGGGATTTCCTCGACGCCTTCAGCGCCAGGCTTCAGGCGCTGGGCGCCGCCCACAGCCTGCTGTCCGACCGCGAGTGGCGCGGCATTGGCATCCGCGAACTCGTGCAGATCGAGGTCAAGCCGTTCGACACCGCCGATCAGCCGCGCATGACGATCTCAGGCGCCGATCTGCTGCTTTCGCCTGACCAGGCAGTCGGGCTTGGCCTGATCCTGCATGAACTGGCCAGCAACGCGCTGCAACACGGAGCGCTGTCGGCGGCGTCGGGCAAGGTCGATCTCGACTGGAAGGCACAGGTTCGGAAAGGCGCCCGGCGCCTGGTGCTGACCTGGCGCGAAAGCGGCGGGCCTGAAGTTGCCTCGCCCGAACGCCACGGCTTTGGCTCGATCCTGATCCGCCGCAGCCTGGCCAAGGTCATCTCCAGTGAAGTGACCCACGAATTCCGGCCGGAAGGCGTGTTCGCCGAAATATCGATGCCGCTGGAGGATCTGCCGAAGTGACCGCTCGACCATGGATCCCGAACCGAAGGTCCGCGTCAGGGGAAAGTGGAACCCGGTTTTTCGGATCATTGCCGACAAGAAGAAGAAACGCTTCGGGCTATTTCGCCTCGCCGGCATCCGGATCGTCGGCATCAGGCTTTGTGTTCTCGCGGTAGATGGCGTAGGCGGCGAGTGCAATCGCCGGGGCGAGTATCGTGCCCAAGCCGCCTTTCCCCTTGAGTAGCGCCGGCAGCACGGCGAGCGCTGCCGTGATGCCGACCGCCTTCATATCGGCATTGCGCCTCCGCGCCCGGCGTCGGGCGCGCGCGCCAGCCGACAGCTGATGGATGAGCAGGAGGAGCCCTGCGATCAGCAGGAAGCCGACCCCGAAACCAAGGCAGGCTGCCATCGGCCCATAGCGACCCGCCACCCAGACATAGGCCGCTCCGACGAGGAAACCGAGGCCGCACAGTGCGGCAAGTGCTGCGAGCGCATAGACGATCGCAGCCGTGCGCGCGCGGCGCACGGCTGCAACGACTTCACCCGAGGCAAGAGCCGAGATCAACGATGCCAGCATTCCCATCTGGGCTGAGACTAGCGGCGTGCGAGAAGCGCAAACAGAAAGCCGACGCCTGCCGCGATTGCCAGCGACGTCACCGGCTTTTCGCGCACGCTCGCCACCACTTGAGCTTCGATATCCTTGGCGTTGCTGCGCATATTTTCAAAGGCTGCTTCGCCTTGGGCGCGCAATTGCTCGACCCCTTCCGCAGCAACGCGACGAGCAGCCCCGTAACCGTGTTGGCCGGTCTCGGCCAGCTGTTCGGTGAGTTTCTGAATGTCGACTTTCAGCTGCCTGATGTCTTCTTCAAGGTCCGAATTTGGCCGGCTTTCGTTCGGGGACTTTCCTGCGGCAGTCGCCATTGCTTGACTCCTTGCGTTTGCTCGGGTCGAAACGTTCGACCCACCCCAAGGTTCCGAAATCGGAACAACTGCCATGAAAGGGTGTTTACGCAGCCGAGTCCAGCCCGGCACGTCTCCGCTAGCCGCTCAGATCAGCGGTCGGCGACCTTCGCTCAACCCTTGTCGACCACCTCGCAGCCGCCGTCGCGCCAGAAGATAGGCTTGCGGTCGATCAGCTTTCGGATCGTCTTGTTGGTGTGGACCAGCGACAGGCCGAGCGTATCGGCGAGATGCAACGGCCGCAGTGGGCAGTTCTCACCCGAATACCGGCGGGCGGACAAGGAACGGCCGTTCTGGCCAGACATTTCAATCCCTCTTCGAAGCAGGCCCGCTTCCGGAAGGCGATAGCGAACGCCCTGCAGGCGTCGAGGTTCCGCCATCTGCGGCGGCATGTCTTTTTTAAATGACAGGATGCGAAATATTTAAATGACAGGATGCGAAATAACTTTAAATGACAGGAAGCCAAATAGGGATCATGACTCCTCTATCCCTTGCGCTCCCTATTCCCTGCGCCCCACGGAGACATTGCCACGTGCCACCCTTGCTGGACGGATTGCGGATTCTTGTTCTGGAGGATGAATTCCTGATCGCCATGGATGTCGAGCAGCTTTGCCGCGACTATGGCGCCGGCGATGTGATCGTCGCCCGCGATCTGGCTGAGATCGATCGGCAGAGCGTTGCCTCGCAATTCGACGCTGCCATCGTCGATCTCATGCTGGGCGGCGCTTCGACACTCGATTTCGCTTCGCGGCTGCGCGAATCGGGCGTGCCTTTCGTCTTCGCCTCGGGCTATTCCGACATGGACGAAATCAGGGTGTCCTTTCCGGATGTCAGATTGGTCACCAAGCCCTATTCGGGAGACGATCTCGTGCAGGCAGTGGCGGCGGCGTGCGGGCGCGGCCCTGTTGTTTGATGTCCGCAAACCGGAGCCCGATTACCGGGCCCGACATTAATTACAGGGTCCCACATTACCGGTGGTGCGTATTCAGGCGGCGTTCGACCCCGTCACCTGAGCCGAGATCGCATCCGGGCCAAACTCGTCGTCGCCGGAAATCTTCAGGATTTCCTGCAGCCGCGTGCGGGCGCGGCTGACGCGGCTCTTGATCGTTCCGACCGCACAGCCGCAAATTTCGGCGGCTTCCTCGTAGGAAAAGCCCGACGCGCCGATGAGAATGATGGCTTCGCGCTGGTCCTCTGGCAATTGCTCGAGCGCGCTCCGAAAGTCCTTGAGGTCGAGCTGGCCGTGCTGGGCCGGATGGACGGCTAGTCTGGCGGTCATGATGCCGTCGCTATCCTGCACCTCGCGGCCGCGCTTGCGCATCTGCGAATAGAATTCGTTGCGCAGGATGGTGAACAGCCATGCCTTGAGATTGGTGCCCGGCTCGAAGCTCTCATGCTTGTCCCACGCCTTCACCAGCGTCTCCTGCACCAGATCGTCGGCCTTATCGGCGTTTTGCGTCAACGACACGGCAAAGGCCCGCAGGCTCGGAATCGAGGCGAGCAAATCCGTCTTGAAGCTCTGGGACACGGCCGCCATGCCTCAATCCTTTTTCCGTGCAGGTGCAGGTTGGGCCTGTTCCAACTGTCTGAGCAATTGGGCGAAACGATCCGGCACGCTATCGGAGACCAGCTCGTCGTAATATTGTTTGAGTTTGCGGCCGATTTCCGAGTTTGGCCCGAGCGGGTCGCCGGAAGCAGCCCGGCGCCGGTTCGTTGCAGCGCCAGCCGTGTTGTCTTTGCTCATGTCGTCATTTCGCCCTTTGTCCCAGTACCCTGCCGCCCTTCAATACGCGACGCAAAGCAGGCGGCCCCCTCGTCTGGTTGCCCGTCCCGATCTCAAACGCCTTCGGCGTACATTAGTTCCAAGCCCTCGGAACTTTTTGGGAAAGCCGGCGTTTATGTTTTCAGGGTTTATTCTCGGGGCTTGTCATCAGCTTGGCCTGCAATCTATGCAATTACGTCAGAGGGAGACGTCCATCATGAGCCTGTCCGCAACCATCGCTCCACACCTGCCGTTCCTGCGCCGCTTTTCGCGGGCCGTCTCCGGATCGCAGGAGAGTGGCGACGCGCTGGTCGCCGCGATGCTCGAGGCCATCATCGCCGACGTCGACATCTTTCCGAACGCGTCGAATGACCGCATCGCGCTCTACAAGGTCTTCGCCAGGCTGTTCACATCGGTCGCCATCCGCGTTCCGCAGGAACACCCGCAGTCGGCGTGGGAACAGCGCGCCGCCGCCAATCTGAACGCGATCTCACCCCGCCCCCGCCAGGCCTTCCTGCTGGTCGCCGTGGAAGGTTTCAGCGAAGACGAGGCGGCGGAGATCCTCGACGTCGACGATCAGGAGTTCTCCGAGCTTCTTGCCGAGGCCAGCAACGAGATTTCCCGCCAGGTGGCAACCGATGTGCTGATCATCGAGGACGAGCCGCTGATCGCCATGGACATCGAGCAAATGGTCGAGAGCCTGGGCCATCGCGTTGTCGGAACGGCGCGTACCCATGCCGAGGCGGTGGCGATGTTCACCAAGACGCGACCGAAGATGGTGCTGGCCGATATCCAGCTTGCCGACGGCAGCTCGGGCATCGAAGCGGTCAACGAGATCCTGTCGACCACCCCGGTGCCGGTGATCTTCATCACCGCTTTTCCCGAACGCCTGCTGACCGGCGAGCGGCCGGAGCCGGCCTTCCTCGTTACCAAGCCGTTCAATCCGGAGATGGTCAAGGCCCTGATCAGCCAGGCGCTGTTCTTTGACCGGCATGCGAAAGCCGCCGCATAGGGCCGGGCAGCCCGCCCTGAGCGGCCCTTTTCCACAGTTCCTCCGATCGCCCGTTTTCCACAGATGAGTAACGCTGGCCGCTTGCGGCCGGCACACGTCACTTGCAACTCACCTGAGCATGACGATCCAATTCGAGCGGGAAAGCTTTACAGGGATCGTCTTTTTCGGAAAATGCTGGAACAAACGCCAGCGAAAGACGTTTTTGGCATACTATTCGAAGGAGATGGACCATGCTTTACTGGGCCCTCGTATTTCTCGTCGTTGCGATCATTGCAGGCGCTCTTGGCTTCGGCGGCATCGCCGGCACGTCGGCTGGTATAGCGCAGATATTGTTTTTCATCTTCCTCGCTTTCCTGATCATTTCGCTTATTGCGGGCTTGTTCAAACGCGCGTCGTGAACTGCGATCGCACACTGGGAGCCGCACCCCTCAAGCGGTTTCCAGCTACCGCCGGGCGGTGTCCTTAGCCGGACGTCGCTCGGCGGACTTCTTTTTGGAACCCAATTTTCCGTCAGCCGTTCAGCCTGCATTGGGCGGGTGAAGTGAACGATGCAATCCAGAGCCGGAGACATGAGAGACAGCGGACGGAGCGATGAGATCATCGCTCTGCAGTCCGCTGAGAGTGGAATGCAGCTTGGCCGGGCCCTTCTCCATGCGCTGCACAATGCCGGCATTTCGGTCCTCTATCAGGATCGCGAGATGAAAACCGTCTGGGCCCGCAACATGCGCCCGCCCTGGATTTCCGACACAGTTGTTTCCGACACGGTTGTTTCCGACATGGGGGTTTCCGACACGGGCGACGGCAACGGCATCCTGCCGCTTGCGCAGGCGGAGCGCATCGGCGCAGCCAAACGCAAGGTCGTCGCATCCGGCAATCCGGAACATCTTGAGCTCAGCATTCCCGCCGACGATGGCGTCCGCTGGTTCCAAATATGGATAGACGCGGATCATGACGACGGCGGCGCCGTGCAGGGCGTCGTCACCACAATGGTCGAAACGACCGAGCAGAAACGTCGCGAGCAAACCCTGAAGACGCTGCTGCGCGAGGTCAGCCACCGGTCGAAGAACCTTTTGGCCATCATCCAGAGCATCGCCACCCAGACCAGCCGTTATTCGGACACGCTCAGTGATTTCCTGACGCGCTTTCGCGGCCGGCTGCAGTCGCTTGCCTCATCCCAGGACCTGGTGACCTCGTCCAACTGGCGGGGAGCGGCATTGCGCGAACTGGTGTCGGGCCAGGTCGGCCGCTATGGCGCCGACCCTGTGCGCAGCCTGCGTTTTCGCGGTGCAAACCCATACCTCAATCCCAATGCCGCCCTGCATATCGGCTTGGCCATGCACGAGCTTGCCGTCAATTCTGTCAGCTACGGCGCTCTGTCGCGAGCCGACGGCTTCGTCGAGGTGACGGCCGATCTGACGGCGGCTTCCGCTGGCGAGACCGCGCTGTCGCTGACATGGGCCGAGGCCATCGGAGCCAATGACAATCAGCCCAGCGAGAAGCGTTTTGGCAGCGTCGCGCTCGAGCGCGTCGTGCCTGCGTCGTTGAACGGCACGGCGAAACTTGAAATCAGCGGGGATCGTCTCGAGTACCATCTCGTCGTTCCTCGCGGCAATTTCGAGACGGATTGAACGGGCAACAGCCGAGCCCAAGAGAATTGGCCGGAGGGGGTTGGGGGCCAAGAGGGGTGGGGATTGATACCGGCCGCGCCGGCTTTAACCATCTGTTCACCATAAGGTTCGATGCTGTTTTTCTCAGGCACCACTCCGCATGACGTTTTCGATCGCAGTTTGCTGCGCAGTACGGGAGAAATGGCTTTGACGGTTGCCGACATCAACAGGCTGGAACAGGCCGCACGCGTTTCGATGAGCGGGTTCCAGGATCCCGAAGCATCCGCAATGCGGTCGCCCCGTGCTTCCCTGCCGATTCCCGGCCTCGCCGCAATCGGGCTGGCTGCAGTGGTCGTCCTGGCCGCCGCGTTCCAGTTGGTCTGATGCATGTCACGCGAAAAGCATGCCCTCGGGCTTGAACCGGGGGTGTGCAGCGGTTTGCGATAACAATTTGAAGCAAAGCGTCGGTCGCAAGTGGCCGGCATCGCAGGAACTTTGGCGGATGTGGCCCGTTCTATGGCCGGAGGACCGTCGCCATGGAACATATCGCTGCCGTGCTGCTTGTCATCGGCTGTTCGAACACGATGACCGAGTGCCGCGAATTGCCCGTATCGGTGAGCGTTTTCGAAACCGCTCAGGAGTGTACAGCCGCGCGTCCGTTTGCCATGGGCGATGTGCAGGGCCAGGCTCCGCGCATCATTGCCAAATGCCTTTCCGTCGATCCGGCACTTGAGGATGATTACGACCGGATCGTCTGGAACGTGCGCCCGGACGGCACGCTCGACGCTTCCGTGGAGATTTCCGACCTCGAGGTCGCCTCGAGCGGCGCGCGCCCCGAAAAAGATTCTCTTAGCCAACAATGAAATCGAGCAGGGCAAAGCACTTTTTCGCGTGATAAATGACGGGCGGAGCTACAAGTGAGGACAAAGGCGAGGAGTGACCCTATGCGGAAGATGATTATTGCCATGGTTGCCGCAATCGCGGTCAGCGGTTGCAGCACCACCGAACAGGATGTCGGCGTCGGCGCCGGTTTCGGCGCTCTGGCCGGCGGCCTGATTGACGGCGGCAAGGGTGCGCTGGTGGGCGCAGCCATCGGTGCCGGTACCGGCCTGCTGGTGCGCAACCTGCGCAATGGCTATTGCCAGTACCGCGACAACCGTGGCCGTCTGTTTACGGCGCGCTGCTGATCCGTTTCAAACGCAAGAGGCATTGGAAGCGGAGACCGGACGAGCCGGTCTCTGTTTACTTGGCCGGTTTATTTGGGGCGCTGCATTTGGGCGACTTCGAAAACGCTCGGTTTGCGCCAGCCTTTCAGTCCGACAGCGGGATCCTGATTTCCACGCTCAACCCGCCATCGTGAAAATCGCGATTGATCGTACCGCGCAATTCGCGCGTCACGTTCAAATCGATCAGCTTGGTGCCAAAACCGGTTTTGACAGGTGCTTCGAGTTTCTTCTGGCCGGCTTCGCGCCAGTTGAGAACCAGCGTCCGGCCGCTCCTGTGGCCTTCGACCGCCCAGTCTACCTTGAGCGACCAGTCGCCATTCCTGGTATTGGCCGAATTGCCGGTTTCGCCATATTTCAGCGCGTTCGTCGCCAGTTCGTGAAAGGTCAGGCCGAGCGCTTGCGTCGTCGTCTCGTCGAGCAACACCTCTGGCCCCGACAATATCCCGTCGGGAAGCTCCTTGCCGAACACCTGGCCAAGCTCGATGCGCAAGAGATCGCCAAGATCGGCCTTCTGCCAGCGCGAGCGCGTCAGCATGTCCTGGGATGCCGCCATCGCTTGCAGCCGGGCCGAAAAGGAGGACGAGAACTCGTTGACGTCGGTGGCGTGCGACGCCGTCTGGCGCGCGATCGCCAGCACCCGCGTGATCGAGTTCTTGATGCGGTGCTTCATCTCCTGCAGCATCAGGTCTTTTTCGAGCAGGCTTTTTTCCGTCGTCTCATGAAGCAGCGAAACCGCGTCATAGGCCCGCTCCTGATATCGGGCCACCAGCGCGATCGTTCCGGCGAGCAGCAGTCCGAACAGGCCGAGCATCACCGGAATGGCGCGCGAGGAAGGTTGCGAGAAGGCGCTTGTCGGCCTGAACAGGACCGTCCATGGACGCCCGGCGATGGTGAGTTCGCGAGAAACCAGCAACCTGTCGCCGAAGCTCGACGCCGGCGGCGTTTCCGACTGGAACAAAAGATGGTCGGCATCCACCTTGCCGTCATAGATTTCGATGTTGACCGGCAGCAGCGGCGTCCGGCTGAGCGCGGTCTGGAACAGGTCGCGGGCGCGGAACGCCGCATAGAGAAAGCCTGTTGTCGACGATCTCGACGCATCGATGCCGTCCGCCGCGGTTTCGATGTTGAGCCGCACGAAGACCAGGAAGCCGGTGAAGGTCTGCGCAGCACCTGTTTCCTGGCCTAGCTGCACGCGCCCGCTTGCGTGCTGCTGATTGTCGGCCATCGCCCTTTCGATCGCCTCGCGCCGCACCGGTTCGGTGAACATGTCGTAGCCGATGCCGGATTGATTGGAAGGATCCAGTGGCTCGAACAACGTGATGGGCGCACGCCATGGCAGCGTTGTCGTGGCCGGATAGATCGCATCGCTGACGCCATAGTCGTGCTGGATGGCACGCTCGACCGCTGCCTCGTCGCCGGCTCTCACCAGCCGGAGAAAGCCGATGCCGCGCAGGCCGGCGAAATTGTCGTTGATACCCAGCGCATCGAAGAACGCCTTGAACTCGCTCCGCGAAATGTCACCATTGCGAGCCTCGAACAGTGCGTGTGTCGATCGCAGCATCGACAGATGCAGGTCGATGCGGCTATCGATCCGGTTGAGGGCGTCGTCCGCCGTCGCCTCGAATTTGATGCGCGCCGCTTCCTGGGTGGCGAAATAGGCGAATCCCGCCATTGTCAGGCTGATCAGCGCGACGGCAATGAACGCGACGATCGGGAAGAACTTCTTCAAGTTGCTGCTGCGGCCCATGGTTCCCCATCTTATGGGCAAGTCCCCGTGGCAACACAATGGCGCGGCCAAACCATCATGACGGCTGGCATATCACATGACAGGTAGTTGGCGCTTCAGGCGGCGATCTTCAGCGCGCCTGGTCCCGGAATGGCGCCGGGCGGGCACTTGCCCAGAATGATCATGCCGAGCACCTCGTCCTGGGTCACGTCGCCGGTGCGCGCCGTTCCAACGACCCGGCCATTCTTCATGACGCAGACGCGGTCGGCAAGCTCGAACACATCGTGGATGTCATGGCTGATCAGGAAGATGCCGATGCCGTCGGCCTTGAGCTGCATGACCAGTTCGCCGACCTGCGCCGTTTCCTGCGGTCCCAGTGCCGCCGTCGGCTCATCCATGATCAGGATGCGGGCGTTGAACAGGATGGCGCGCGCGATCGCCACCGACTGCCGCTGGCCGCCCGAAAGCTTGACCACCGGCTCCTTGAATCGCTGAAAGCGGGGATTGAGCCTGCCCATCACCTTGCGCGCCTCGGCCTCCATGGCGCCATCGTCGAGCGTGCCCCAGCCGGTCATCAGCTCGCGGCCGAGGAACAGGTTGGCGGCGGCGTCGACATTGTCGGCGAGCGCCAGCGTCTGGTAGATCGTCTCGATGCCGTATTTCTTGGCGTCGCGCGGATTGGCGATCGAAGCCTCCTCGCCATTGACGAAGATTTGGCCCGAATCGCGCTTGTAGGCGCCGGACAGGATCTTGATCAGCGTCGACTTTCCCGCACCGTTGTGGCCGAGCAGCGCCACGACCTCGTCCGGGAAAAGGTCGATCGACGCATCGTCGACGGCGCGAATGCCGCCGAAGGCAATCGAGATGTTGCGCATATCGATCAGTGGCGTGGGAGCAGTCGTGTCAGCCATGATCGTTCCTCTCCATGGTTTTGCCGAACATGATGCAGGACCGAAACGGATGTCCACTTTTCGCTGACGCAGACCTTCGGCTCGGGATCATGCTCAGACCCGCTTGCGGTAGACTGTGTCGAGCCAGACGGCGACGACCAGCACGGCGCCGACGACGACGCTCTGAAGCGGCGAATCGATGCCGAGCAACACCATGCCGGACTGCAGCGACTGCATCAGAAGCGCGCCCAGCATGGCGCCGAGCACCGTGCCGGAGCCGCCGGCCAGCGACGTGCCGCCGATGACGGCTGCTGCGATGACCAAGAGCTCGTCCAGCGTGCCCAGCGCATTGGTCGCCGCATTGAGGCGGGCCGAAGCAATTGCCGCGCTGATCGCGGCCAGAACGCCCATGATCATGAACACTTTCATGGTCACCCAGCGCGTGTTGATGCCGGCGAGTTCCGCCGCTTCCGGGTTGCCGCCAATGGCAAAGACGTAGCGGCCGAAACGGGTGCGCCTGGTGATGAAGGTCATGACGATGCCGACTGCGACCGCGATCAGCACCGGTATGGCGATGCCATGGGCGATGAACAGCCCACCTTCGGGAACGGTGATGCCGGTCCGCTGCGTGTATTGGCGCACGATGCCGATCGGCCACGGATAGGAATTGGCGATCCAGACGGCGCCGAGGATGGCGGCGCAGGCGACAACACCAAGCAGGCTCTCCGCCCAGACCGGGCGCAACGGAAACTTGAAGCGCTTGCGCTGCGACCGGCCGTTGAGCAGCATCAAGGCGACGGCCACACAGGCGAGAATGCCGACGATCCAGCTCGCGGTCGCCCCGATCGAGCCACGCGGCCCGCCACCCATGAGTTGGAAGGTGGCATCGAGCGGCGCGACGGTGCGCCCGCTCGTCATCAGCCACGCCATGCCGCGCCAGATCAGCAGGCCGCCCAGCGTCACGATGAAGGCCGGAACCTCGAGATAGGCGATGATGAAGCCCTGAAGCGCGCCGATCATGAGGCCGAGCACCACGCCGGCAGCCAGTGCGATGACCCATATCCAGGGATTTCCAAGCTGGAATCCCATGACGCGGATGAGGAATTCTGCCTGCGCAACGCCCATCACCATGCCGATCACGCCTTCGACGGAGCCGACCGAAAGATCGATGTTGCGCATCACGATGACCAGCACCATGCCGGTCGCCATGATCGCGACCGAGGAAGTCTGCACCGACAGGTTCCAGAGATTGCGCGGCGTGAGGAAAAGCCCACCCGACAGGATGTGGATTCCAACCCAGATGATCAGCAGCGCGCCGACCATGCCGAGCATGCGTATGTCGAGCTCGGTTGCCTTGAGGAAGCGGCCGAAGGGGCTGAGCTCGGATTCACGCGCCCGATCGGCAGCCGGCGTGTTGGAAGTCGTGTCGGTCATGATGTCCTCCCACCGTTGCCGTCTGCCGCGGATGCCGGAAGCAGCATAAACGTTACCCGCGAGACGCGGGAAAACAACTCTTTTGAAAAAAACGCCGCGGCGTGAAACCGCGGCGTCTCAGGTTTTTTGGCGAAGGCGGATCAATTGCAGACCGGGACGGTGCCCGCCGCCACGCCGGCGCAGACCTCTTCCTGCTTGATCCAGCCGGCGTCGATGACGACGTTGAGATTGTCCCTGGTGATGGCAATCGGCGTCAGGAACAGCGACTTGACGACATTGCCGCCCGGCGTGGTGAAATCCTTGACGCCGGCAATGTCTGTCATCGGCTTGCCGTCGGCCAGCTGCGAGGCGATCTCGGCGGCGTTCTTGCCGAGCTCGCGCGCGTCTTTCCACACCGATACGGTCTGTGTGCCCAGCGCGATACGGTTCAGCGCGGCATGGTCGCCGTCCTGGCCCGAAACCGGGACGGATCCGGCCAGGCCTTGCGCCGTCAGCGCCGCGACGACGCCACCGGCAGTGCCGTCATTGGCGGCAACCACCGCATCGACCTTGTTGTCGTTGGCGGTCAGGAACTGTTCCATGTTCTTCTGGGCGTTGGCGGGAAGCCAGCCGTCCGTATAAGCCTCGCCGACATTCTTGATCTTGCCGCTGTCGATGGCATCCTTGAGCACTTCCATGGAGCCGGCGAACAGGAAATCAGCATTCGGGTCGGCGCCCGAGCCCTTGATGAAGACGTAATTGCCTTCCGGCGCCACCTTGAACACTTCGCGGGCCTGCATGCGGCCGACTTCCTGGTTGTCGAAGGTCAGATAGAAGACGTCCTTGTTCTCGATCAGCCGGTCATAGCCGACGACCGGAATGCCTTCGTCCAGCGCCTTCTGCACCGCCGGACCGATGGCCGAGGCATCCTGCGCAAGGATGATCAGCGCGTTGGCGCCCTGCGAGATCAGGCTCTCGACGTCGGTCAGCTGCTTGCCGGGATTGGACTGTGCGTCAGCGGAAATATATTTGTCGCCGGCGGCCTCGATCGCCGCCTTCATGGCGGCTTCGTCGGTCTTCCAACGCTCTTCCTGGAAGTTCGACCACGAGACGCCAATGACCTTGTCCTTGGCCTGCGCGGCCGACGCGAGCGTCAGCGACATGGCGACCCCCGCCAGAATGGCGGCTGCGAATCTCTTCATGATATTCCTCCCTGCGCCGCGTAGGGCGCGACCAACTGGCCCGAAGGCCGGCACAAAGGCTCTATTTTTTCGAGCCTCGAAAAAATACTGGTCCAACGCCGAAGCACTGTCAACACCAATTCTGATGGATTTTGACGTGCTGTCGGGCTTTTTTTCGAGGCTCGGAATAAATAATGACAGCCCCCTCCGCTTCTGCCAGTATTTGTCGGACATTACCGACGGCTTCCGATTCATGAGCGGCCGCGGCATTAGGGAGGACGTAAAAGATGTCGGTGGGAATCCGTCATGACGATCTGCGCCGGCGCAACCGGGCGATGGTGATTTCGGCCGTGCGCCGGGCAGGCCAACCGTCGCGGACCGAGATCGCCGCGACCACCGGCCTCAGCCATTCGACCATATCGGCGATCTCTGCCGACCTGATCCAGGAAGGCATCCTGGCCGAGAGCAAGGCGAGCGAGACGGTTTCGCTGAAACGCGGCCGGCCGCAGGTCGGCCTCAGCCTCAATCCGCAAGCCGCTGCGGTGTTGGCCGTCGTGTTGTCGCTGAATTTCCTGTCGGTCGCCGTCATCGATTATGCCGGACAAGTGGTCGCCGAGGAACAGCGCCGGCTGGACACGCTGACCATGTCGCGCGACGCGCTGATCGGCGAATGTGTCGCCATCGTCCGGCGCCGACTCGAAGATCCCGACCTCGATGTCCAAAGCGTCGCCCGCATCGCGCTGGCGATCCAGGGCATCACCGATTCCCACGCGCGCGCCATGTTGTGGTCGCCGATCACGCCGCAGACGAACATCGCCTTCGCCGACATTCTGGAACGCGAGTTCGGCATCCCGGCCATCATGGAGAACGACTGCAACATGATGGCCGTGGCGCTGCGCTGGCGCCACCCGGATCGCTACCGCGATGACTTCATCGCCATCCTGCTCTCGCACGGCATCGGCATGGGGCTGGTGCTGAAGGGCGAGCTGTTCACCGGCACCCACTCCTCAGGCGGCGAATTCGGCCACATGATCCATCGGCCGGGCGGCGCGCTTTGCCGCTGCGGGCGGCGCGGCTGCGTCGAGGCTTATGCCGGCAACTACGCCATCTGGCGCAACGCAAGGCTGTTGAGCGAGAACGCCGAGCCGGTCGCCGATGTCAGCGACGCCGAGATGCGGGCACTGGCGGCCCGGGCGCGCGAGACGGACGGACCGGAGCGCGAAGCCTACCGCAAGGCCGGCGAGGCGCTCGGCTTCGGGCTCGGCAGCCTGTTTGCGCTGATCGATCCGGCGCCGGTGGCCATGGTCGGCGCCAGCGCTGCCGCCTTCGACCTGATCGAGCCGGCGCTGCGCGAGGCCATCGCCCAGACCGCCGGCGGCCAGCATTCGGGTTCGATTTCCTTCGACACCGAGCCGAACGAGTTGCCGCTGATCCGCGAAGGCTGCGCCATGCGGGCGCTAAGCTTCGTCGACCAGGAGATTTTCGCGCCGAGCATCCAGGCACGAGCCGGCTCGGTCGGAAAGAACGTGGCTTGAAGGATTCCCGGGTCGCGACTTGGGGTGTGTTGAGATTCAGGTCAGGCCGAGTCGAGAATGGTGGGTTCCGAGATCCGGAGCGGAGCGTACTTTGGGGTACGCCGGAAGCGCAGGTATCAGCTAGTCTTCCCTGATCGCATAGCCGGCGCCGCGGATGGTGCGGATGACATCGGGCATGCGACCATTGTTGACCGCCTTGCGCAACCGGCCGACATGGACGTCCACAGTGCGCTCGTCGATGTAGATCGTCTCGCCCCAGACATTGTCGAGCAACTGGCTGCGCGAGAAGACCCGACCCGGGTGCCGCATCATGAATTCGAGCAGCCGGAATTCGGTCGGCCCGAGCCGGATCTCGCTCTTCTTGCGATAGACCCGGTGCGATTCACGATCGAGCATGATGTCGCCGACCTTGAGCACGCTGGACAGCACTTCCGGCTTGGCGCGGCGCAGCAGCGCCTTGACCCTGGCCATGAATTCCGGTGTCGAGAACGGCTTGACCAGATAGTCGTCGGCTCCGGTCGAAAGGCCGCGCACCCGGTCGCTCTCCTCGCCGCGCGCGGTCAGCATGATGATCGGCAGCCGCTCGGTTTCGGGGCGCACCCGAAGCCGCCGGCAAAGCTCGATGCCGGAAACCGCCGGCACCATCCAGTCGAGCACCAAAAGATCGGGCACGTTTTCCTGCAGCCGGATTTCGGCCTCGTCGCCGCGCGTCACCACCTCGACCTGATAGCCTTCGGATTCCAGATTATAACGGAGGAGGACGCCCAGCGGCTCTTCATCCTCCACCACCATGATGCGCGGCGCGATCATCGGCCGGTCACTCCTGTCATGTCGCCGGCGCCGACATCGTCGTTTCGTCGAGCTTCGGGCGATCCGCCGGCAATTGCTGCCCGGTCACGACAAAGTAGGCGTTTTCGGCGATGTTGGTGACGTGATCGCCGATACGCTCGAGATTCTTGGCGCAGAACAGAAGGTGCGTGCAGGCGGTGATGTTGCGCGGATCCTCCATCATGTAGGTCAGGAGCTCGCGAAAAACCGCCGTGTATTTCACGTCGATCTTCTGGTCGTCGGCGCGCAGTTCCTTCAACGCGCCGGCATCGCGCGACACATAGTGCTCGACCACGCCGCGCAGCTGCACAAGAACGAGATCCGCCATCGCGTCAATACCGTGCGACAGATTACGCGGCGTCGCGCTCTGCCCGACTGCGCTGACCCGCTTGGCTATGTTCTTGGCCAGATCGCCGATGCGCTCGAGATCGCCCGCCATGCGGATTGCGCCAACCACGGCGCGCAGATCCTGCGCCATCGGCTGCCGCTTGGCGATCAGCGTGATGGCGCTGTCGTCGAGCTCGCGCTGCCGCGCATCCATGATGGCGTCGTCCGAGACGACGCGCTGCGCCATCGCATTGTCCGACGCAAGCAGCGCGCGGATCGAGGCCGCTACCATTGCGGCGGCGAGCTCGTCCATGTCGCGGATCAGCCGGTCGATGTGCTCCAGTTCCTCGTCGAAAGATGCGACGGTGTGTTCACCCATGGTGCTGTCCTCGTGTTCGAAATTCGCCGGACCGCTCAGCCGAACCGGCCGGTGATGTAGTCCTGGGTGCGCTTGTCGTCGGGGTTGGTGAACATCTTGTCGGTCGCGCCCTCCTCGACCAGATAGCCGAGATGGAACATCGCCGTGCGTTGCGACACGCGCGCCGCCTGCTGCATCGAATGGGTGACGATGACGATCGTATAGTTCTGGCGCAGTTCGTCGATCAGTTCCTCGACGCGGGCGGTGGCGATCGGATCGAGCGCCGAACAGGGCTCGTCCATCAGGATCACTTCCGGCGACACGGCGATGGCGCGCGCAATGCACAGGCGCTGCTGCTGTCCGCCGGACAGGCCGGTACCCGACTCGAGCAGGCGATCCTTGACCTCGTTGAACAGGCCGGCCTTCTTCAGGCTCGATTCGACGATGCCGTCCAACTCGGCCTTGGTCCTGGCCAGGCCGTGGATGCGCGGACCGTAGGCGACGTTTTCGTAGATCGACTTCGGAAACGGGTTCGGCTTCTGGAACACCATGCCGACGCGAGCTCGCAGCTCGACGACATCGATTTTCGGGTCGTAGACATCCTCGCCGTCGAGCGTGATCTTGCCGCTCACCCGCGCGATATCGATGGTGTCGTTCATTCGGTTCAGGCAACGCAGGAACGTCGACTTGCCGCAGCCCGATGGGCCGATCAACGCCGTCACCTGATGCTCGCGGACATCGAGATCGACGTCGAACAGTGCTCGCTTTTCGCCGTAGTGAACGGAGACCTTTTCGCCCTTCATCTTGATCGAAGGGGCGTTGGTTGCGCTGCTCAGTTTCTGCTCGACGCCGGCTTCCGTCATGATGTTCATATCCTCTACTCCTTACCAGCGCCGCTCGAAGCGCCTGCGCAGTATCACCGCGATGGCATTCATGATGACCAAAAACACCAGCAAAATCAAAATCGCCGCCGAAGTCTTCTGCTGGAACCCCGCTTCCGGGAAATCCGCCCACATGAATATCTGCACCGGCAGGATCGTTGCGGGATCGGTGAAGCCGCCGGGAATGTCGACTATGAAGGCGACCATGCCGATCATCAGCAACGGCGCGGTTTCGCCCAGCGCATGCGCCATTCCGAGGATGGTGCCGGTCATGATGCCCGGCATCGCCAGCGGCAGGACGTGATGGAATACGGTCTGGACCTTGGAAGCTCCGATGCCAAGCGCCGCCTCGCGGATCGACGGCGGCACGGCGCGCAGCGAAGCGCGCGAGGCGATAATGATGATCGGCAAGGTCATCAGCGCCAGCACCATGCCGCCGACCACCGGGGCTGAGCGCGGCATGCCGAAGAAATTCAGGAATACGGCAAGTCCAAGCAGGCCGAAGACGATCGAAGGCACCGCCGCCAGATTGTTGATATTCACTTCGATCATCGTCGTCAGCCGGTTCTTGGGCGCAAATTCCTCAAGATAGATCGCCGCTGAAACGCCGATCGGGAAGGCGATGGCGAGGGTTACGATCATGGTCAGGAACGATCCGACGACCGCGCCCCAGACACCGGCCAATTCCGGCTCGCGGCTTGCGCCGGTGAAGAAGAAGATCGAGTTGAACCGGCTTTCGATCAGGCCGGCGCTCTTCAGCGTGTCGAGCCAGACGATCACCTTGTCCGAAATCTTTCGCGATGCTTCCGGCGTCTCGATGACGCGCAGGAATGCCTGGCCGCTCGCGGCGGGCGCCGTGCTGTCCAGCGCCTCGATCACCGTGCCTTTTGCGATCACCGTGCCGTTGGCCGCAGGCGACAGCGAGGTCAGCTTGACCGTGCCGCCATTGAACGCGACCAGCAGCGACGACGCGCCGCTCGTCAGCGTAAACATGCCGTTTTCGCCCTCGGTCGCACCATGGCCGCGCGCCAGCGCCAGCATGGCATCGTCGCCGAAGGTCAGATCGATGTCGCCGCTGGTTCCCGAAGGCGTGACGCTTGTCGAAATCGCTTCGTCCGAACCGACGTCGGCAAGCAAACCCTTGAGATAGAGGTCGGCAAAATCGTCAAGTGGAACCGCATAGTCCACCGTTCCTCCGAGCATCCCCGGATCAGCCGCAATATCCTTGCGCAGGAACACGCCTGTGCCGGTGGAAATCAGCCCGCGCAGCAGGCGCTTGTCCTGGCGGCTCGTCACATCCGGAAATTTTGCCGTAAGCGCTTCCTGAGCGATGGCGTCGTAGTTCACTTCATCGAGTTTCGCCGGGTCGACCTTGGCCGCTGAAAGATCGATCGGCAGCGTCACATAGTTCTGCCGCAGCGCCGGAATCGCCTGCGTGACGATCGTCGACAGGAGCAGCACAAGGAACAAGCCGGCCAACGCGACAGCTGCGGCGCCGAGCCATTTGAACCATTTTTCCGTGCGGTAGCGGCCCTTCAGCCGCGCCTTCGCGGCATCGTCGGTATGAATGCTGGCCGGCCGTCCGACGGCGCCGAATGACGAGATCGCATCAGTCATATTGCTCTCGGTATTTCTGGACGACGCGCAAAGCGACGATGTTGAGGGTAAGCGTGATGCAGAACAGCACCAGGCCGAGTGCGAAGGCTGCAAGCGTCTTGGCGCTGTCGAACTCCTGGTCGCCCACCAGCAGCGTCACGATCTGCACGGTCACGGTGGTGACCGCTTCGAGCGGATTTGCCGTGAGGTTTGCCGCCAGCCCCGCCGCCATGACCACGATCATCGTTTCGCCGATTGCGCGGCTGACGGCAAGCAGGATCGCCGAAACGATGCCCGGAAGGGCAGCGGGAAGGACCACCTTGCGGATGGTTTCCGACTTGGTCGCGCCGAGGCCGGCTGAACCGTCTCTCAGGGATTGCGGAACGGCGTTGATCACATCGTCGGAAAGCGAGGAAACGAAGGGAATGATCATGATACCCATGACCACGCCTGCGGCGAGCGCGGATTCAGACGCGACGTTGAGGCCCAGGCTTTCGCCGATACCGCGGAAGTAGGGCGCAACCGTCAGCGCGGCGAAGAAGCCGTAGACGACGGTCGGAATGCCGGCGAGGATTTCCAGAACCGGCTTTGCGACCGCGCGGACGCTTTTGGAGGCGTAATCCGAAAGGTAGATCGCAGCCATCAGCCCGATAGGCGCAGCCACCAGCATGGCGATGAAGGTGATGAGCAACGTGCCGGCAAAGAGCGGCACCATGCCAAAAATGTCCTCGTTGACCGCCCCGGCCTCGGCTCCCGCGCCGGTGAAGGCGCTCTGCGGCGACCAATGCGTGCCGAACAGGAACTTGTAGAACGGCACCTGTTGGAAGAACCGCAGCGACTCGAAGATAAGCGACAGGACGATGCCGATCGTCGTCAGGATCGCGACCACCGAACAGGCGATCAAGAATGCGCGAAGAACGCGCTCGACCACGTGGCGCGCCCGGTAGGCCTGTGCGATGCGTGAATAGGCCCAGTAAAATCCGGACGCGGAAAGCACGAGTGCGACGGTCCAGATGATCCAGGTGCTGGTCGCATGGACCGATTTGTAGAGGGCGGCGGCCGCCTCTTTCGTCGGGTCGGCGAAGCCGACAAGCCCGCCAAAGGCCATCGCGCGAGCGTCGCGGATGAAAGCTTCGACCTGCGGGACGCCCATTCCCGACAACTCGGAGGCGAAGCGGTCGGCAATGATCGATGATTCAATTCCCGGCGTCACCAGCGACCACAACACGATCGCAAGCAGCGCGGGACCGGCAGCAAAAAGCGCCAGAAACATGCCATGCTGGCCAGGCAGCGAATGCAGTCGCGCGACGTCGCCATTGACGCTGGCAATAGCGCGGGTCCGACCGAGCCAATAGGCAGCAGCGGCCAGAACCACCAGAAGAACAACGAGATAACCGACCATGATTCGGGACGTCCCCTCGACCGCCGGTCATTCACCGGCTCAAAGCACGGGACCTAAGATCCCGCGCTTTGTGCTTTAGGATATGAGGGGTCAGAGCGGTAGGCTCAGACCCCGAAACATCAGGAGCCCATGCCCTTCAGGGCCTTGGCGTTTTCGGCCGACTTGGCGCGCTCGGCGTCCGGCAGCGGGATCAGGCCCTTGTCGGCCAGATAACCATCAGGACCCCATGCAGCATCCGAGGTGTACTCGGCGATGAACTCCTGCATGCCGGGGATGACACCGACATGCTCTTTTTTGGCATAGACAAAGAGCGAGCGGGAAACGCCGTAATCGCCGGATGCGATGTTCTCGAAAGTCGGCTCGACGCCGTCGACCTTGTGGCCCTGCAGCTTGTCGGCGTTCTGGTCAAGGAACGAGAAGCCAAAGACGCCGAAGGCATTGGGGTTGGCTTCCAGCTTCTGGACGATCAGATTGTCGTTTTCGCCGGCCTCGACAAAAGCGCCGTCTTCGCGGATCTCGCCGCAGCCCTTTTCATTAGCCGCCTTCACTTCTTCCTGGCAGGCCGCATCCATGACGAGTTCGACGAACGCATCGCGCGTGCCGGATGTCGGCGGCGGGCCAAGCACCTCGATCTTTGTCGCGGGAAGCGATGCATCGACATCCGACCAGTTCTTGTAGGGGTTGGGGACGACCTTGCCGTCAACAGCGACGTTCTTGGCGAGCGCCTTGAAAACCTGTTCCTTGGTCAGATCGACGACAGTCCCTGCCTTCGAGTTGGCCAGTACGATGCCGTCGAAGCCGACCTTGATTTCGACCGGCGTCACGCCGTTTGCCTTGCAGGTTTTAAGCTCGCTATCCTTGATGGCGCGCGAGGCATTGGTGAAGTCGGCGGTATTTTCGCCGACGCCCTGGCAAAACAGCTTCATGCCGCCGCCGGTGCCAGTCGACTCGACGACCGGGGTCTTGATCTTTCCGCTCTGGCCGAGCTTTTCAGCGACAGCCGTCGTGAAGGGGAACACTGTGGACGAACCAACGATTTGAATCTGGTCGCGCGCGGCGGCATAACCAGCCGACGCGGCGAGCGCAAGCGCCGCGGCCGACGCCGTAAGGAGGAATTTCTTCATGTGGCCTGCTCCTGTTCGGAAAAATGGTCTCTCGGCGCCATTCCTTCGGCGCCCGCTGAGGCCATAGCCCCCGATTATTACAGTCACATGACAGTTTGATGTCAGCCCGGTAACCGCCGCACAGCCCTGTCAAAAGGAAGGGCCGCGGGTCTCGCCGGTACAGCCGTGGTTTGCCGCTGGAATCAGCAGCTTGCGCGAATTGCGGCCGGCATTTGCCTGGACGGGCGAACAATTGGCGCCGAAAAAGAAAATCCGGGCGGGAGCGCGTTGCATGCGGCCAAGGAGGTCATGGCCGTGCCATCGCCGAAGCAGGTCCGTTGGGGTAAATCTGACCCTGCTTCTTGCCGGCGGTCGCTGCTCCCGCCCGTAACTGGAGGAGCGGAACTCGAATGCGCTTATTGTTCCAACCGGACGCATGCTTTGGTATGGTGCGATCGCACCATAGTCTTGTCGCAACGCGTCGCCGAATCGGCTGGACCCGATAGGCTGACGTGGCTATCTCGCGCTTGGATTTCCCCGTCCGCGGACCTTTTCGAGCAAGGCGCCGCCTGGGGCTAATGGGCTTAGGGCTGATGGGCTTGGGCAGGCAATCGCACATGCCCGACCCCAATCGCGCCAAAGTCGCGCCAGGGACGCTGCGGCACTTTGATTTTTGCGCATGATCCCCAGCGAAATCGATTCCGATTCTGCGGGTCATGCGCTAGCCTTGCCCGCAGTGTATTCCGACGGTTGTCGGTAGAACCGAAGCCACGTTATAGATCCCGCAAGGGTGTTGCCGATGTTGCGACGGATCCTGCCTTTTTTCGTGTGCCCGATGCTGCTGCTAGGGGGCGGCTGCTCGCGCAGCTACGACGGCACCGTCGTCATTCCAAGGCCGCTCGATGTCCGGCGGTTCTGGGACCGGCCGCAGCAGCAGGCGCAAGCCGAACAGCCGCAGTTGCTGCAGACCGATGTCTTTCCTGCGGCGCCCGAAACGCCTGAAACAGCGGCGGCCCGCAAAATCGGCACCTCCGCGGCGCCGAGGAGGAAAATCGCCAGGATTGCCAAACAGCCGCCGACGCCGTCATCCGAGCCGGCGAAACCGCTCACCTGCAGGAACGTCAGCCAACCCGGAAAACGGGTCCGCATGGTCTGCGAATAGCCAGCCGGCATTCAAGCGCTGGCAGCTAAAAGATGCGCGCCCCGAAAAACGTTGCTGCGCAGCTGCGCAGCGGTTCGGTCCGCGCAGGCCGAGAGCATGAGCCGACTGGTGGGTTTCGGGCTGCCTGATCGGCGCTGCCGGCAGCCGCGTTGAACCTTATCCGGCCTTCGACGTTAAACAGCCATTGCAACGCCGCGCGTCGCTTTGGGCGCACAAAGCATGCTGTGGCGTTCGCATGGTCCTTTCCGAACCGAAGGGCAGCGGAGCAGAGATCGATCCCGATCCCTTGGCGCTGGATGGTCAAAGGAGACCGAACACATGTCGATTCACTTCAATGTCTCGGAACTCACCAAAAATCTGTTTCAATCGCCCAGAAACCTGTTTCACCCACTGACACTGGACCATGAGCGCGCGCCGAGACCCCTCAGCCCTGAGCAAAGTCTTTTGCTGGAATGCTATTTGGCCGGTCAGATTCCGGAATCGGCCTGGAGCGACTACGTCTTCGAGACGCCGGAATTGGCACGCCATGTCAATGCGAGACGCGGGCAACACTGATATCTGGTGAACCGGTCCGCTCGCTCGAGGTGACGCCACCGAACAACGCTTGGCTGAATCGGCGGCCCGATCAGCGTGCCGTTGCGCTTGAAGCTGAGGGTGCCCGACGACAATAGCCCTCGAGACAAAAAGGCCGGCACATGGCCGACCTTTCCTTCCACCTCGACCGCGCCAGTACATCCGTGGTCACGGGTTGGAGGTGAATTGCCGACCAGTAGATAGGGATTTGGTTAACGAATCCTTAACCGACGGGAACTGCTCGTCGACGTGTCGTGGCCAATCTGATTTGCGTCTTCGTGATCAGTGCGGAAAGTCGTCTTTAAATGCGGCACATATTATTAATCGTTGTACACCAACGTGTTAGCGTATGAGGCATATCGAAGTAACCAATGCATGTCGCGCAAAAGCGTGCCCTCGTGCCTGACCCGAAGGTGCGCGGCGTTTTTGCGATAACGACATGCATAAAAACAAGAACTTAAAGCGCGTCGCATTGGATCCGTTCAGCCGCAGCGCGCTTTAGCCTATTCTGGAAGTCGACTTATGGCCGTGCTTGGCGCTCTCCCTCCTGGCGTTCGCTGTCGACCAATTCGCGAAGCTGATTGGCAAGGAGTGGTCGACTGCCTGTGCCGGGGGTTTCCGAAGCGTGACCGGAGTTACTGGATACAGGCGCTGACCCGTTTGGCGCAGCGGCCTCCCGTCGCCGAGTTCCCACAATACGGCTTGGCCTTGGAGAAGGCCGATCGGATCGTCGGCGTTGTGCTGACCCTGTATACCCGTTATCCCGGGCAGGAAGGCGACGAAGTCCGCTGCAACCTTTCAAGCTGGTCCGTCGACGCAGAATTCCGTCCCTATGGCGCCAAATTGGTCACGACGATTCTCAAGCGAAGGGACGTGACCTACACCAATATTTCGCCGGCGCCCGCAACGTTGAAAGCCAACTGGGCACTCGGCTTTCGCCCCTTCACCACCGGACAATTTGCCTTCTTGCCGGCTTTTAGTTCGGCGCAGCGGTCATGTCGCGTGCTTGAAGCTCGTCCCGATCTTGCGGAAATGGCGATGATGTCCGACAGCGAGAGATACATACTCTCGGAGCACTCAGCACTTGGCTGCCGGTCATTGATTTGCATTGCGACGGAGCAGCGTTTCCTTTCGTATTGATGCCGCGCCGGATATTGCGCGGTCTTATCCCATCCTATCAGATCGTCTATTGCCGCTCTCTCGCGGATTTGAGCCGGTGCGCCGGTGCCATCGGGCGCTTTCTCTTGCGAAGCGGCATCCTGCTTTGCGTCGTCGACGCCAGGGAGCCGATTGGAGGTCTGTTCGGGTGGTACCGCGCCAACAGCGGGCTGAAATATTTTAGGGGTCCCAGACCACCCTCGCTTGGAGATCTGTCGTTCACCGAGCTTGTGATGTTCGGTCCCTGAACGACAAGCGCGGCATCAGTCATGCCGCACCGCTTCGCAGCTGAAATGCCAAAAGCGAACCCCCGCCTCCCGGGGCGAGGGTTCCATTTTTGAAAACGACGATCTGTTACTGAACAGGGGCTGTCTGAGCTGGCGGGGTTGCGGGTGCCGGCGTCATCGTGTCGGCTGGAGGCGGCGGCAATTGGCCAGCGGTCGTCGCCTGCGTTCCTCCCGATTGAGTTTGGTCACACGCCGCCAGGGCAGCAAGCGCCAGGCCGAACGCGGCGAATAAGGGTAGTTTGCGGGTCATATACAGTCCCTTCCATGGACGCCACCCGCAGGCCTGATCATCAGGACCGCTGCCTCCAGGTCAACCGTCGCTTCGTCGTCGACGCTTCAAACATTCTTACGTCCCGTAAAAGGCGGCGGGCCTTCGGGCTCGGTTTAGATCGGCCTGGGCAAGCAAAACCGTGAGAGTGAAAGCCTCACGCCCCGGCCTGCGACTTCACATGGGCGATATAGCCGCGCACGTCGGCCGCCGGCTCGGCATAGGCCTTGCCGAGCTTCTTTTCGATCGCCGTCATGTACTCCTTCGCCCATTGGGGCAGCGCGTAGTCGATGGCGGCCAGGAATTCGAGCGTCGCCGCCAGGCGGATGTCGGCGATCGACGGGTTCTTGCCGCCGATGAACGGCTTGCCGTTCCTGAAGAAGCTGTGAAAGACCTCCAGCGGCTCGGCTATCGCTGCTATAGCGGCCTTCTGGGCTTCCGCCTTCTTGTCGGGATGAGCGTCGCTGTGGCCGACCTCGCCGGCATATTGCGGGAAATTCAGCGCAGGATAGGTGGCGCGCGCGACATAGGGGTAGAGCGTGCCGATCAGATAGAACATGGCGCTGTCGATCATCGCCCGCTTGGCCGGCGCCTTGGGATATAATTTCTCCAGCCCGTGCTTGTTGGCGAGATACTGCATGATGGCGCAGCTTTCCCACAACACGCCCCTGGGAAGGCCCTTGTCCTCGATCATCGGCGTCAGATGGGCCGGGTTTCGCGCCATATACTCGGGCGAGCGCGTGTGGCCCCATACGTCGGTCTCGGAATGGTCGAGCCCGGCCGCGCGCGCAAACACCCGTACGCTCATATTGTTGACGCTCGGCTTCAGCATGCTGAGCATCAGTGCTGATTTCGCCTTGGTCTTCCGCGCCGATTTCGCGGACGCCTTGTCTGCAGCTTTTGCGGCGGCTTTCGTTGCCGACTTGGCGGAAGCGCCTGACGCCTTGGCCGCAGGCGTTGTCGCCTTGGCCGCAGGCTTTGTCGCCTTGGCAGCTGGTTTCGTGGCGGCCTTGGCAGCCGGCTTCTTCGCACTTTTCGTGGTCGTCTTTGCCATTGTGTTCCTCCCTTTTTTGGCCTGTCGTCAGAATGGATTTTTCGGCGCGCGGTCCTCCGACAAGGTCGCACGGGAGCGCTCGACCAGCGCCTGGATCGCGTCGGCGAGATGCACTTCGGCGATTGCGTAGTCGCCGCGAGCGACGCGAAGCTTGTGCGCCTGCATCAGCACGTCGGCATGGGTAAATCCCGCCGGCGGCTCGAAACGGTAGGAAGCGAGCTCGATCAGCAGGCCGAGCGGATCCTCGAAGTAGATCGAATCCATAAAACCGCGATCCTTGACGCCGCTGTGCTTGATGGCGCGCTCGTCGAGCCGGGCGACCGCCTGCAGGAAGGTGACCCGCGACACCGCAAACGCAATGTGATGGACGCAGCCCGGATCGGTCGGCGTGCGCCGTTTGACCGGCGTGCGGCTCTCGTCGGTGAAGATGGTGATCAGCCGGCCGTCGCCCGGATCGAAATAGAGGTGGCTTTCGCTGGCCTTGTCGAGATTGGGCTGCTCGAAGATGAAAGGCATGCCAAGCACGCCCTCCCAGAAATCGATCGAAGTCTGGCGCCCGGCGCCGACCAGCGTTATGTGATGGACGCCCTGAGATTGCAGTTTCTGCATTGGCCTTCCTCCCATGATCTCCGCGTCCCAGGAAGAGCGTCGATCTATTCGCTGCGCGACAGATTCGTCCCCGGCGGCGTTCTGCGCACCGTCCTGGGCCCTTGGCCCCTGGCTACATGACGCGATGCTAATTCAATTGAAAGGGCCGCGCCAGAAGCGGCGAATCTGGCCGTGACAGACGGCGGGGCCAGCATACGGAAAAGTTTTGAAATCCTTGGTACGCCCAAGGGGAATCGAACCCCTGTTCCCGCCGTGAGAGGGCGGTGTCCTGACCGCTAGACGATGGGCGCGTTCAAGAACCGGCGATATAGGCTGACGGCTGGGAAAAAGCAACTGGGCTTCTGGCAGTCAATGATCCCAGGAAAATATCCGTTGCAGGCCTATCGTTTTGGCTCAATCAAGTCCCAGAGATTTCCATGGAGATCGGCGAAAACCGCCACAGTGCCATAGGCCTCGCGGCGGGGCGCCTCGCGGAATTCAACGCCCCTTTTGAGCATTGCCGCATGGTCGCGGACAAAATCGTCGGTTTCGAGAAACAAAAAGACGCGTCCGCCGGTCTGGTTGCCGATGCTATCCCTTTGCGCATCATCCGACGCTTCGGCCAGCAGCAGCTGCGCGCCTTGTCCGTTCGCCGGCGCCACCGTGACCCAGCGCTTGCCGTCGCCGAGATCGACGTCCTCGGTCAGCAAAAAGCCCAGCCTGTCGACATACCAGGCGATCGCCTCGTCGTAATTGGCGACGACAAGCGCGACGGTGGCGACGCGGCGATTTTCGGCGAAACCAGTCATTTATTGCGGATCGAAAAGCGGCCGATGATGCGGCGCTCAGTGATGTCGTAGACAAAAATGGCGCGGCTGCCGTCGGCAAGCTCCGCATCGATGGAGACGCGGTTGCCGGAAAGCGACTGGCTGATGACCCTGGCGCCGACCGGCATCACGATGTCGCCGGTCAGCGGCTCGCCTGATGGCACCTGGATGTCGCCGGCAAGGGATGGGGCTGCCGGTGGCGCGGTGCGCGTTTTGTAGACAAGGGCTGCAATCACCACCATAAGGGCGAGGAACAGCAGGCCGAGATTGATGGCGACGAAGCGGACGAGCTTCTTGCGCACCTTTTCGACTTCGGGGTCGAGCGGCTTTTCCTCGTCTTCATCGGCAGCAGCCATGGCAAACCATTCCGGAACGATTTTCGATGAGCGCTCATAACGAAGAGACCCCGATATTGATAGAGGATGGATTGACGGGCGGATCGCCAAACGGGGGATCGCCAGACGGATCGGTCGTGCTGGAAGCAGGCCCCGATGCGGCCGGCCAGCGGCTCGACCAATGGCTGGCGGGCAAGCTCGGCCCGGACATGTCGCGCAGCCGGGTGCAGATGCTGATCCGGCAGGGCGCCGTCAAGGTCGGCGGCCAGCCGGTCATCGAGACCAAACGCAAGATGGCGGCCGGTGAACGCGTAGCGGTCGACATGCCGGAGCCGGAGCCGGCGGAGCCGCAAGGCGAGAACATCCCGCTCGACGTCCTCTATGAAGACAATGAATTGATCGTCATCGACAAGCCGCCGGGGCTGGTCGTCCATCCCGGCGCCGGCAACTGGACCGGCACGCTGGTCAACGCGCTGATCCACCATTGCGGCGACAGTCTTTCCGGCATCGGCGGTGTGCGGCGGCCGGGCATCGTCCACCGCCTGGACAAGGAGACCAGCGGCGTCATGGTCGTGGCCAAGACCGACCGCGCCCACAAATCATTGTCGGAGGCCTTTGCCGACCATGGCCTTACCGGCGATCTCAAACGCGCCTATCTGGCGCTGGTCTGGGGCATTCCGATGAGACCGACAGGCACGGTCGACGAGCCGCTCGGTCGCGCCGCCGACCGCGTGCGCCGTGCCGTGGTGCCAGAGGGCCGCGACGATGCCCGCCACGCCGTCACCCATTTCACGGTGGTCGAGCGCTTTGGCGAGCAGCAAAAGGAGTTTGCCACGGCGAGTCTGGTCGAATGCCGGCTCGAGACCGGCCGCACCCATCAGATCCGCGTCCACATGGCTCATATCGGCCATCCGGTCGTCGGCGATCCCGATTACGGCCAGGCCTTTCGCACCAAGGCGAACCGGCTGCCCGAGCCGCTGAAAGGCCAAGTGAAGGCCCTTCCGCGACAGGCATTGCATGCCCGCCTGCTTGAATTTCGGCATCCGACTACCCATTTACCGATGAGGTTCGAGGCGCCGCTACCGAGCGACATGGAGGAACTCGTGGACGGCTTCCGCAGACTCTGAACCGGCTTCATCCATTCAAAACCAGATCGGCAAAAACCTGACCCGCGTTGTTCACTTTGGCGTGACACACTGTTTCGTGTTGAACCAAATGCTGTCCTTTCTGGTTTTGTTCCTGTATACATCCGCTGTCGCGAACGAGCCTTTTGGCGTTCGTGATTTATGCCCGCCGCGTTAGGGGGCACCACTCCAAGAGAGAGGGGCGCTATCATGGCCCAGTCACTACCCAGTATCGTTTCCGGCGAAGGCGGCCTCAGCCGCTACCTGGAAGAAATCCGTCGCTTTCCGATGCTTCAGCCGCAGGAAGAGTACATGCTCGCCAAGCGTTATGCTGAGCACGAGGACACAACGGCTGCGCACAAGCTCGTCACCAGCCACCTTCGGCTCGTCGCCAAGATCGCCATGGGCTATCGCGGCTACGGCCTGCCGATCGGCGAGGTGATCTCGGAAGGCAATGTCGGCCTGATGCAGGCCGTCAAGAAATTCGAACCGGAGCGCGGCTTCCGGCTCGCCACCTACGCAATGTGGTGGATCAAGGCGTCGATCCAGGAATACATCCTGCGCTCGTGGAGCCTGGTCAAAATGGGCACCACCGCCAACCAGAAGCGCCTGTTTTTCAACCTGCGCAAGGTGAAGGGCAAGATCCAGGCGCTCGACGATGGCGACTTGAAGCCCGAGCAGATCGCCGAGATCGCCACCCGCCTCAACGTGTCGGAAGCGGAAGTGGTGTCGATGAACCGCCGCCTGTCGGGCGACGCTTCGCTCAACGCGCCGATCAGGGCGAGCGAAGGCGAGTCCGGTGAGTGGCAGGACTGGCTGGTCGACGACCACGAAAGCCAGGAAGAGGCGCTGATCGAGCAGGACGAACTGGAGAACCGGCGCGGCATGCTGTCCGGCGCTCTTGCCGTGCTCAACGAGCGCGAGCGGCGCATCTTCGAGGCGCGCCGTCTGGCCGAGGAGCCGCTGACGCTGGAAGAGCTGTCGGCCGAGTTCGACATCAGCCGCGAGCGCGTGCGCCAGATCGAGGTGCGCGCCTTCGAGAAGGTGCAGGACGCGGTCAAGGCCGCAGCCAAGCGCCAGATGCAGGCGCTGCGCACCATCGAGGCGCAGCCGGCGGCGTAAAACCTCCGGCGGAAACAAATAGCGGCGGCGCCAGGTAACTGGCGCCGCCTTTTTTGTGGGTCCTCGGTGTGATCAGCCTGGCTGGCTCGTAGCGGCGTTATAGCAATTTTCCCCAAGCCCTGGAAACCGCAACGCTGCAAATTGTGGCGGCAATGTTCCGGCGCCGACACGGGCTTCCGTCGCGAAATTTCACGAGGTGGCGCTTGCGGCAAGCGGGCGCGACAACGGGCCGCCGGGGCTGCGCTGGGCAGTTGAGCTCGCCTGTTTGGAAACCAAAGGCAGTATGACGATGACGATTTCTCCGTTTCTCACCGCTCTCGAATCCGAAGGTCCTCCAGCCGACCGAGCGAAAGACATGAACCTGTATGGATGGCTAATTGGAAGCTGGGAAATGGACACGGTCCACTACCGCGATGACGGCACAATCCAGAAATGGGATGGAGAATGCCATTTTGGCTGGGTGCTCGAAGGCCGCGCGATTCAGGACGTCTGGATCAGGCCCAAGCGCCCTGCGCCATCCACGATGTATGGCACGACTTTGCGCATCTTCGATCCTGGGATCGATGGCTGGCACATCATATGGAACGACCCGCTCAACCGAGATCACTCGCGCCAGATCGGGCGGGCCGAGGGTAAGGACATTGTCCAACTCGGCACTGATTCGCGCGGTCTGAAAACTCGATGGCGTTTCACTGAGATCACCGCCAACAGCTTCCATTGGATCGGCGAGGAAAGATCTTCCGAGTCCGACCCTTGGCAAATCACGTATGAACATTTAGTCCGCCGAACAAAGCCCTGAAGCTAGACTGGCTGGCCTCTGCGCTGCCCCTCATCCGGCTGCCGCCACCTTCTCCCCGTATAGTGACGGGGAGAAGAGGCAGCGTCAGCCAAAGCGTCCTTCTCCCGGGGGAGAAGTGCCCGGCAGGCGATGAGTGGCGGCGCCGAGATTGCAAAAGTTGGACCCGCGCCCCTCAAAGGCAATCCAACGGAAATTTCAAATAGCGGCGGCCGTTGGATTCCGGTTCCGGCAAGCGCCCGCCATTCATGTTGACCTGCAGCGCGTGCAGGATCAGCCTCGGCATCGGCAGCGTCCTGTCGCGCGCCTCGCGCAACGCAACGAAATCGGCCTCCGTCCTGCAAGCGGCAACATGGGTATTCCCGGATTTTTGTTCCGCGACCGTGCTCTCCCACAAGGGCTCGCGCCCCTCCACCTGGTAGTCATGACCGACGAACAGACGTGTCTCGTCCGGCAGCGCGAGGATATTTTGGATCGAGCGCCAGAGTTGCGCGGCACTGCCGCCGGGAAAGTCCGCTCTCGCCGTGCCGCTGTCCGGCATGAACAGCGTATCATGGATGAAAGCGGCGTCGCCGATCACATAGGTGATCGAGGCCAGCGTGTGGCCCGGCGAAAAAAGCACCTTTGCCGGAATGCCGCCGACCGTAAAGGTCTCGCCGTCGGCAAACAGCCTGTTCCACTGGGATCCGTCGGCAGGAAACCCCGGCCAGTTGTAGATTGCCTTCCACAGTTTCTGGACGTCGACGATCTTCTCGCCGATCGCCGTCGGCGCTCCTGTCTTCGTGCTGAGATAGTGTGCCGCCGAGAAATGGTCGGCATGCGGGTGGGTGTCGAGGATCCATTCGACAACCAGCCGTTGATCTCTAACGAAGTCGAGCAGGGCGTCCGCATTTTTCGTGGCAGTGGCGCCGGACTTCTCGTCGAAATCCAGGACCGGATCAATGATTGCGCATCGTCGCGTCTGCGGGTCGGCAACGACATACTGGATGGACCCGCTCGGCTTGTCGTAAAAGCCTGCGACCTGCAGCCTGGCCGATGTCGCGTCCAATCCCGGCTCCCACAATTCCCACCCGGCAGGAATGGTTTTCCCTGCCGGGGTAAAAGAAGAGCATGGTCATTCGCCAGCGCCGCGCCGTCAAGCACCGCATGCTTCGCCGGGGCAAAAAAGCCGAAAATCCTTCCGTGCCGCCTTCTCAGGCGGAGGGCTGCTTGGTCTTCCGGAGATACGGCAGGATCGTCTCGAAGGCGCCGAAACGCTTGACCGCATCCTCGTTGGAAACAGCGGCGGTGATGATGACGTCCTCGCCCTGCTTCCAGTTCGCCGGCGTCGCCACCTGGTGCTTGGCGGTCAACTGTATGGAATCGATCGCACGCAGGATCTCATCGAAGTTACGGCCGGTGGTCATCGGATAGGTGAGAACCAGCTTGATCTTCTTGTCGGGGCCGATGACATAAACTGAACGCACCGTAGCGTTGTCGGCGGGCGTGCGGCCTTCCGAGGTTTCGCCGGCACCCGCCGGCAGCATCTCGTAGAGCTTGGCGACCTTGAGGTCCTTGTCGCCGATCAACGGGTAGTTCACCGATTGGCCGGTCGCCTTTTTGATATCATCCTGCCATTTGCCATGGCTTTCGACCGGATCGACGGAAATGCCGATGATCTTGACGTTGCGCTTCTTGAACTCGCCTTCCAGCCCGGCCATCGTGCCGAGCTCGGTCGTGCAGACCGGCGTGAAATTCTTCGGATGGCTGAAAAGCACCGCCCAGTCGTCACCGATCCATTCGTGGAAGTTGATCGTCCCTTGCGTGGTTTCGGCCGTGAAATCCGGCGCGGTGTCGTTGATACGAAGGCTCATGATGCGTCCCTACCCTGTGATTGCAGCCGGCATGGACCATCCACCGGCCCTGCTTCCGCCTTTTTACCACTGCGGCGTCATCCTTCATACGCCTGTTGCACCGGTACCGGGGCCGGCGACGACAACTTTTTCGCCTTTTGTCGCAAACAGCAGCATTCCCGCCCATTGATGCCGGCGCAATAGGGCGTTGGGCGCGATGGCAGTGGAAGTCTAGGCCTTGTTCACCGCCAGCGTCGTCGCCAGATCTTCCATGCGCTGGGCGAGCGCGCCAAGCGCCTGGGTCAGCACGGAATCGTTCTTGTCGGCCTTGGTCAGCGCGTCGTCACGCGTCTTGCGCAGTGTCAGCACTTCGCTTTCCATGCCCTTGACGCGTTTTTGCAGTTCCGAAAGCTCGTCCATGACCATGATGCCGGCCATCACCGTCAGCCGCTGGTCGCCGATTTCGCCGAATGAGTCTTTCAGATGCGAGACATAGCGGTCGAAGCGCTCGGCAAGGTCGATCAGATGCTCTTCCTGGCCTTCGTCGCAAGCCATGCGATACTGCTTGCCATCGATGGAAACCGTGACTTGTGCCATTGGGCCAGCCCCTATCTATCCAACACGGCGCGGATGGTTTCCATGGCGGTCACCAGCCGACGCGACACTTCCTTGTTGGCGTCTTCCAGCCGTTCGGCGCGCGCTTCGGAATTGTCGAGTTCCTGCGCCAGCCGCGAGCGGTCGGCGTTCATGCGCTGCACCTCCGCCTCGGCTTCCGTATAGTCGCGCTCGTGCTCGAGCTTGGCCGCGACGGCGTTTTCCAGCCCCTCGATGGCCTTACCCAGCCTGGCGATGACTTCCTTGAGTGTCGTTTCCCCGGTCATGGCTTTCGTCCTGCGCCCTGCCCATCACCGAATCATCCACGTTCAGAACGCGTTATGTCTGAAACATTACGCGCCGTGTGAAGCCAACGTCAATAAAGCTCTCGCGACTGTCCCCTGCTAACGCTAATTTAGGCCACCAAAGCCCTCCTGGCGCCATCGCAAGACCGGCAAAAGCGCCGGTTTACTGACCAACAAGATCGGCAAAAGCGCGCCGGTTTGTTGACTAAAAAGCCGCGCCTGCTATGTGTCGCGCACCCCTTTCCAGGGCTCTCCCAAGGCCCCGAACCCCGACACTGGAGGAAGCATGACCTCGCGTGAACAACATGACCGGATGGCCAATGCGATCCGTTTTCTTTCCATGGACGCCGTCGAGAAGGCCCAGTCCGGCCACCCCGGCCTGCCCATGGGCTGCGCCGACATCGCCACGGTGCTGTTCACGCGTTTCCTGAAATACGATGCGAAGAACCCGCATTGGCCCGATCGCGACCGTTTCATCCTGTCGGCCGGCCACGGGTCGATGCTGCTTTATTCGCTGCTTTATCTGACCGGCTACGAGGACATCACCCTCGACCAGATCAAGCACTTCCGCCAGGTGGGGTCGAGGACGGCAGGCCATCCCGAATATGGCCATGCCGCCGGCATCGAGACGACGACCGGCCCGCTCGGCCAGGGACTTGCCAATTCGGTCGGTTTCGCGCTCGGCGAGCGCATCATGAATGCCGCGTTCGGCAACGACCTCGTCGACCACTACACCTATGTGCTGGCCGGTGACGGCTGCCTGATGGAGGGCGTTTCCCAGGAAGCCATCGCGCTTGCCGGACATCTCAAGCTGAACAAGCTGATCGTCTTTTGGGACAACAACAACATCTCGATCGACGGCCCGGTTTCGCTGGCCGACAACACCGATCAGGTCGCCCGCTTCCAGGCGTCCGGCTGGAACGCCAGCCACATCGACGGCCAGGATCCGGAAGCGATCGCCTATGCCATCGAGGCGGCGCGCCATTCCGACAAACCGACGATGATCGCCTGCAAGACGACGATCGGCTTCGGCGCGCCGACCAAGGCCGGCACCAACAAGGCGCACGGCTCGCCGCTCGGCGCCGAGGAAATCGCCGGCGCGAGAAAATTCTTCGGCTGGGATTATCCGCCTTTCGAGCTTCCTGCCGATATCCTCGATGCTTGGCGCGACGCCGGCAAGACCGGCATCACGGCACGCACCGACTGGGAAGGCCGCCTTGCCAGGGCCGACACGCAGTTGCGCCGCGAATTCGAGCGCCGCATCAGTGGCACGCTGCCGGCTAATTTCGACTCCGTCATCACCGACTACAAGAAGAAGCTCTCTGCGGACAAACCGAAGGTCGCCACCCGCAAATCGTCGGAAATGGCGCTCGAAATCATCAACGGCGCCGTGCCGGAAACCATCGGCGGCTCGGCCGACCTGACCGGCTCCAACAACACCAAGACCAGCCAGACCAAGAACATCACGGCAGACGATTACGGCCAGCGCTACGTTCACTACGGCATCCGTGAGCACGGCATGGCCGCCGCGCTCAACGGACTGACGCTGCATGGCGGCCTCATCGCCTATGGCGGCACGTTCATGTGCTTTTCCGACTATGCCCGTCCGTCGATGCGGCTCGCCTCGCTGATGGGCATCCGCTCGATCTTCGTCATGACCCACGATTCCATCGGTCTCGGCGAAGACGGCCCCACCCATCAGCCGGTCGAGCATCTGGCCGCACTGCGCGCCATTCCGAACCACAATGTCTTCCGCCCGGCCGACGCGGTCGAAACCGCCGAATGCTGGCAGTTGGCGATCGAACAGGAAAAGACGCCTTCGACGCTGGCGCTGACCCGGCAGAACCTGGCGGCGGTGCGCAACGACTTCGTTGCGGAAAACCTTTGTCGCCAGGGCGCCTATGAGCTTGCCGCTGCCAGTGGCGATGCGGCGGTGACGATCTTCGCTTCGGGCTCCGAGGTCGAGATTGCGCTGGCGGCGCGCGAGGCATTGGAGAAGCACGGCCATCCGACCCGCGTCGTCTCTGTGCCCTGCTTCGAATTGTTCGACAAGCAAAATGCTGATTACCGCAACAAGACGATCGGCAACGCGCCGGTCAAGATCGCCATCGAAGCCGGCATCCGCCAGGGCTGGGATCATTTCATCGGCATCGACGGCATCTTCATCGGCATGACCGGCTTCGGCGCCTCTGGCACGATTGAACAGCTCTATCCGCATTTCGGCATCACCGCCGAAGCAACGGTGAAGGCGGCGGAAGCCCGCCTGCACGGCGAGTAAATATGCTGGTCTCCAGCGAAGCCGCACATGGCGGTTTCGCCGGCAGCCGCGACCTAATGGACTTAAATCCAACCCATCGACGGCTGGATTCTTTGCCAGCCCGCCGTTATGAAGCTGCGGACTTGATCTTCGGCCTCCAACTCCCAGGGAGAGAAAAATGACCGTCAGAGTTGCCATCAACGGATTCGGCCGCATCGGCCGCAACATCCTGCGCGCCATCCACGAATCCGGCCGCAAGGACATCGATGTCGTCGCCGTCAACGACCTCGGCCCGGTCGAGACCAATGCACATCTGCTTCGCTACGACAGCGTGCATGGCCGCTTCCCGCATGAAGTTACGGTCGACGGTGACCAGATCACCGTCGGCAGCGAAAAATTCAAGGTCACCGCGATCAAGGACCCGACGCAGCTGCCGTGGAAGGAGCTCGGCATCGACATCGCGCTCGAATGCACCGGCATCTTCACTGCCCGCGACAAGGCCGCGGCGCATCTGACCGCCGGCGCCAAGCGCGTCCTCGTCTCGGCGCCGGCCGAGGGAGCCGACCTCACCGTCGTCTATGGCATCAACCACGACAAGCTGACCAAGGACCACATCGTCATCTCGAACGCCTCCTGCACCACCAACTGCCTGGCGCCGCTGGCAGCCGTGCTGCATGAAGCCGTCGGCATCGAGAAGGGCATGATGACGACGATCCACTCCTACACCGGCGACCAGCCGACATTGGACACCATGCACAAGGATCTCTACCGCGCCCGCGCCGCAGCGCTGTCGCAGATCCCGACCTCGACCGGTGCGGCCAAGGCGATCGGCCTGGTGCTGCCCGACCTCAAGGGCAAGCTCGACGGCATCTCAATCCGCGTGCCGACCCCGAACGTCTCGGTCGTCGATTTCAAGTTCATCGCCAGGCGTGCGACCACGGTGGAGGAAATCAACGAGGCGGTGATCGCCGCCTCCAACGGCAAGCTGAAGGGCGTTCTCGCCGTCACCCGTCATCCGAACGTGTCGATCGACTTCAACCACGACCCGCACTCCTCGATCATGGCGCTCGACCAGACCAAGGTCATGGACGGCAACTTCGTTTCGGTGCTGTCCTGGTACGACAATGAATGGGGTTTTTCCAACCGCATGGCGGACACATCAGTCGCCTTCGGCAAGACCATCGCCTAACGGCAGAACCATCTTCTTGCGACTTGAAACGCCCGGCCTGTCCGGGCGTTTTCATGAGAGCGCCCAGCGCCCTTTTGAATGCGCAACGACGCTCTAAGGGTTTGTCTGGCAAGACCCGCGCCTTGAGCGCCAAAACACTCGAAAATCAGCGGCATAGGGCAAAAAACCACCCTCACGCCTTGCACCGGTCATGTCTTCGCCTCACTCTCCCGTAAAGCGAGAGGGACACGAATTCGAGGGGCAATTGGCGGATGGAGCATGCGATCTATCTCATGACGCTGGTCGGCGCCGCGCTCGTCGTCGCCGCCGCGTTTTCGAGCCTGATCGCCTTCCGCTTCGGCGCCCCTCTCTTGCTGCTGTTTCTCTGCATTGGCCTGGCCACGGGAACCGACGGCCTCGGCATCCAGTTCGACAATGCGCGGCTGGCTTATTTTGCCGGCTCACTGGCGCTGGCGGTCATCCTGTTCGATTCCGGTTTCGGCACACCGCTCAACGCCCTGCGGCAGGCGGCCGGACCGGCGCTGTCGCTGGCGACCGTCGGCGTCCTTCTGACCACCGGGCTGTTCGGCGCCGTCGCCCACTATCTGCTCGATCTCAGCTGGCTGGAATCCTTCTTGCTCGGGGCCGCTGTCGCCTCGACCGACGCCGCAGCGGTGTTCTTCCTGCTGCGCGCCGGCGAGATCAATTTGCGCGAACGCGTGCGTTCCACGCTCGAGGTGGAATCCGGCACCAACGACCCGATCGCCATCTTCCTGACCATAAGCCTGGTCGAGATCATCGCCGCCAACGCCAGCCCCGAGGCCAGGGTGCTGGTTACCGACCTCGTCCTCGGCTTCCTTCTCAACATGGGGCTTGGCGCCATCGTCGGCATTTTCGGCGGCCTCGCCATCGTTCGCCTCGTCGACCGGCTCAATCTCGACCACGGGCTGCTGCCGATCTTCGTGCTGACGCTGTCGCTGATGGTGTTCGCCGCCGCCGGCGCCATTGGCGGCTCCGGCTTTCTGGCGGTCTATCTCGCCGGCCTCATTGCCGGCAATTCCGACATCCGCGCCGTCACCATCCTCAAGCGCTTCCAGGACGGCATGTCGTGGCTGGCGCAGATCATCATGTTCCTGATCCTCGGCCTGTTCGCGACGCCCTCGCAATTTCCGGCGATCCTGCTGCCGGCGGTGCTGCTGGGCCTGTTCCTGATATTCGTGGCGCGGCCGATCGCCGTCTGGCTTTGCCTGATGCCGTTTCGTCTGCCGCGCCCGGAAGTCGCCTTCGTCTCATGGGTGGGTCTGCGTGGCGCCGTGTCGATCCTGCTCGCCATTACGCCGCTGCTTGGCGGTCTTGAGAATGGCCGCCTGATCTTCAACACCGCCTTCATCGTGGTGCTGGTGTCGCTGGTCATCCAGGGATGGACCGTCGGACCGCTGGCGCGCCGCCTCGGCCTGATCGTGCCCGCCCGCCTGGGTCCGCTGGACAAGGTCGAACTCGAATTGCCTGGCTCCGCCCATCACGAACTGCTCGCCTACCGCGTTGCACCTGGCAGCCCGGTGGCGCGCGGCGAGCGCATTCCGCGCTGGGCGCGGCCGTCGCTGGTGCTGCGCGACGGGCGCTCGATGCGCTTCCAGGACATGGGCAGGCTCGCCGCCGGCGACCATGTCTACATCTTCGTGCCGGATCGCTATCCGGCCCTGCTCGACAAGCTGTTCGCCAGCCGCGCCGTGGTCGATCCCGAGGATGCCGACTTCTTCGGCGCCTTCGCCGTCGATCCGGCGCGCTCCGCTGCGGAACTGGAAGCCGCTTACGCGCCGGGCCTGACCGAGGAGGAACGCAAGCTGACCGTCGGCGACCTGGTGACGGCGCGGCTCGGCGGCCATGCCGAATATGCCGACCGCGTGCTGATTGGTCCGATCGAGCTGATCGTCCGCGACGTCGACGACAAGGGCAGGATCACCGGTCTCGGTCTTTCCCTGGAGCCGACCGCGCCGGTGGCGCGGGTGCCGGTGTTCCTGAGTGCCGGCGAAATCGCCGACCGCATCGTTGGCTTTGTGCGCAATTGGCGCAAGCGGACCAAAAAGCCGGGTGCCGAGGCGCCGGACGACGCGGAACCGGCTCCACAGCCAGTGATGGAAAAAACAACCGGCGAGGGCTGACTGCTTGCGACGCGAGGCGCGGATCATATTTTCCGTGAACGCCGATGCAGGTCTTGCATCGTCGTTGATGCGGGGTAAGGTCCCCGCGATTTTTCGCGAAAGGGAACAGCATGGCCGGCTTTAAGACACTGGACGACATCGGCAATATCGACGGCAAGCGCGTGCTGGTGCGCGTCGACCTCAACGTTCCCGTCGCCGACGGCAAGGTCACCGACGCCACCCGCATCGAGCGCATTGCGCCGACCATCGCCGAGCTTTCCGGCAAGGGCGCCAAGGTTATCCTGCTTGCCCATTTCGGCCGGCCCAAGGATGGGCCTTCGCCCGAATTCTCGCTTGAGCCGATCGCCAGGGCGGCCGCGGAGGTGCTTGGCCGCCCTGTCGGCTTCGCGGCCGATTGCATCGGCGACAAGGCCGCGAGCGCCGTCGCCGCCATGAACAACGGCGACGTGCTGCTGCTCGAAAACACCCGCTTCCACAAGGCCGAGGAGAAGAACGACCCGGCCTTCACCGAAAAGCTGGCCACCAATGGCGACATCTTCGTCAACGACGCCTTTTCCGCCGCCCACCGCGCCCATTCGTCGACGGAAGGGCTTGCGCAGCTGCTGCCGGCCTTCGCCGGCCGTACCATGCAAGCCGAGCTCGACGCGCTGGAAAAGGGCCTCGGCAATCCCGTCCGCCCTGTCGTCGCCATCGTCGGCGGCGCCAAGGTCTCGAGCAAGATCGACCTCCTGATGAATCTGGTGAAGAAGGTCGACGCGCTGGTCATCGGCGGCGGCATGGCCAACACCTTCCTCGCCGCGCGCGGCACCGCCGTCGGAAAATCGCTGTGCGAGCATGATCTCGCCAACACCGCCAAGCAGATCATGATCGAGGCGGCCGAAGCCGGCTGCGCCGTCATCCTGCCGGTCGACGGTGTCGTCGCCAGGGAATTCAAGGCGGGCGCCGCCAGCGAAACCGTCGCCATATCAGAGGTGCCGGCCGACGCCATGATCCTCGATGTCGGCGAAAAGACCGTGAAGACCGTTGCCGACTGGATCGACCGCGCCGCGACGCTGGTCTGGAACGGCCCGCTCGGCGCCTTCGAGATCGAGCCGTTCGACCGGGCGACGGTGGCGGCGGCCAGGCACGCCGCGGGCCGCACCAAGGCCGGCAAATTGATCTCGGTGGCAGGTGGCGGCGACACGGTGGCCGCCCTCAACCATGCCGGCGTCGCCGACGACTTCACCTATGTCTCGACCGCCGGCGGCGCCTTCCTGGAATGGATGGAGGGCAAGCCGCTGCCCGGTGTCGACGTGCTGAAGCGCTGAGGCCCTGAGGCCTTGGGCAACAGGCGAACGACGGCGTTTGCGCGATTCAATCGATTCGAGCTTTCCGCTTGGAATGGTTCGACTTGAACCTGCTTTGCTCTAGTGGTCTGCTAGCCCGGATTTTCACACTGTTGGGACAACCGGTTCAGGAGGATGCACAATGAGCGAACGTCTCGAGGACATTGCCGCTGCGATGGTGGCCGACGGCAAGGGTCTTTTGGCCGCCGACGAGAGTTCCGGCACCATCAAGAAGCGCTTCGACGTCATCGGCGTCGAATCGACCGCCGACAGCCGCCGCGACTATCGCGAGATGATGTTCCGCGCCAGGGAGGCGATGACCAGATACATCTCCGGCGTCATCCTCTATGACGAGACCATTCGCCAGAAGGCCGCCGATGGCACGCCGCTGGTCGACATCATCAAGGCGACCGGCGCCATTCCAGGCATCAAGGTCGATGCCGGCGCCAAGCCGCTGGCCGGGTACCCCGGCGACACCATCACCGAAGGCCTCGACGGCCTGCGCGAGCGGCTCGCCGACTATTACAAGCTCGGCGCCCGTTTCGCCAAATGGCGTGCGGTGATCGACATCGACGTCGCCAGAGGCGTGCCCTCCGCCACGTCGATCGGCTCGAACGCCCATGCGCTCGCCCGCTATGCGGCGCTCTGTCAGGAGGCCGGCATCGTGCCGATCGTCGAGCCGGAGGTGCTGATGGACGGCGCCCACGACATCGGCACCTGCTACGAGATCAGCAAGGCAACGCTGACGAAACTCTACACCGAGCTCTACGCCGCCCGCGTCGTCCTTGAAGGCACCATTCTGAAGCCGAACATGGTTCTCGCCGGCAAAAAGTCCGGCAACACCAGCAGCCCCGAGGAAGTCGCCGAAAAGACCATAAAACTGTTCCGCGAGACGGTGCCGGCAGCGATTGGCGGCATCGCCTTTCTCTCCGGTGGGCAATCGGATGAGGAGGCGACCGCCAACCTCAACGCCATCAACGCCATCGGCCCGCATCCATGGAAGCTGACCTTCTCCTATGGCCGCGCCTTGCAGGCGGCGCCACAGAAGGCATGGAGCGGCAAGGCGGCCAACGTCGCCGCTGCCCAGGCAGCCTTCGCCCACCGCGCCCACATGAACCACCTGGCAGCGCTTGGCAAATGGCAGCCGGAGCTGGAACAGGCCGCCTGACCGGTTCTTATCTTCGTCCGAACCCGGGCCATGTGCCCGGGTTCCATCTGCTCCAATGCTCCAGAAAAACGACGCCGGTGTCGGCTTGCGTTGAGCCCGAACGTCGCTTGCCCCCATTAACTGGCTTTTGATGCAGCGCTTTCTTGCCCTTCTCACCTGGCTCGCCTTTCCGGTCTATGTCTGGCAGGGGCTCGGCGTGCGCCGTCGCACCAGCCGCATGCTGCCGGCACAAGGTCCGGTCATGCACGAGATTTCGGGCCAGGTGCCGGCGATCTCGCTGCTGATGCTTGGCGATTCTTCCGCCGCCTCGGTCGGCATCGGCAATTCCGAATACGGGCTGGCCGCGCAACTGGCCGAGCTGATCTCGAAACGCACCGGCCGCGCGGTGCGCTGGCGGGCAGCCGGCTTCAACTCGGCGACCTCAGGCCAGATCCGCGATCATGTGCTGCCCAATCTGTCGGCCGATCCGTGGACGCATATCGTGCTCGCCGTCGGCACCAACGACACCAAGAACTTTCACTCGGTGCCACGCTTCAAGCGCGATTTTGGCGGCCTGCTCTACGCGCTGCGCGCCAAATGGCCGGAGGCGCGCGTGGTGTGGTCGCCGGTGCTGGAATTCACCCGCGCACCGGCAATGCCGCCGCTGCTCGGAAAGATCCTGGAAATCCGCGCCGCCGAGATGAATCGGATGGGCGAGCGCCTTTGCCTCGAACGCGGGGCTGTGCCGGCGCCGCGCCTGCCGATCACCAATGCCGAAGCCGGTTTTGCCTCCGACGGATTTCATGCCTCGGAAGCCGGCTACCGGGCCTGGGCGGAACATCTGGTCGATTTGGTGCTGGCCAACGAACCACGCCTCGCATAGCGGCCCGCCAGCGCTATGTCCCCAGCCCTACGTCCCCAGCCCTACGTCCAATGACCCAGCGCCGCTGTTATCGAAATCGCCGCCATCGCCAATACCGCCAGCTTCCAGAAATCGCTGCGCCGCTTCAGCCCCGGCCAGCCGAGCGGCTTGATCAGCTGGATGACCATCATGGCAATGATAACGAGCGCGAGGAGTTTCGACATGCCGCTTTTGACTAGCGCATCGGCCGGCAAATCGAAATCGATTTTCGGAAAGGGCAATGCGTTGCGGTTGAACGCATCCAGCCGGGCAACCCGCAGCAAGCGCGCCAGTCGGGGCCACGGCGGCGATCATCCAAGTAATCTACGCACACACTCTGCCGGGATCGCGATGAAGACCAAGGCGTACGATTGGCTATACGGGAAGGCCGGCTACGCTCTCGCCGCTTGAACGCTCCTTGCCGCCGTAAGCCCTCGCGGTCATGCCCTCGATGGCTTTTCTTTTTGGTGGCCGTGGTCGCATTGATCATGTCGTGACGCCCGGGTCCGACACTCTGGTGAACAAAAGCGCGAGGTGATACGCCTCTCTGTTCGGAGGGATACCGATGATCCTGCTGCGAGTAATTAGAAAACTACGTGATGCTGACCAACCCAAGTCCTATTTCGAAGCCTGGCTAGGAAACGCCAAAGCGGTCCACGAGTTTATCTTCGTCACGATCGAGAGCCTTATCGTGCTGGGAGCATTGCATCTGGCGTGGGAGAAAAGCGGGTCTTTGCTGGTGCTGCTGCTGTATTGTTTGGCATACGTCGGGGCATTTCTGTTTATCGGGACCTATATACGATTTGGGTTCCATGCTGCGGCGGATCGCTTTGACCTTCCGGACCGATATCGTGGGTCGTTCTTGTGGTTTTCAGGTATCGTAAGCTTCGCCGTTTCGATGGCGCTGCCCTATTTTTTCGGGATGGTCGTCAATCAGATCATCGCTAACAGCATCATGATATGATGCCCGTCGCGAGGGATTTTCACTCGCGAGCCTGAGGGGGATTGATGCGAAGATTAGCCGCGATCGTTGCCGGCCTGTTGCTGACTGGGTGCGCGAATTGGGAAGCGCATCAAAGCGCCCAAGAATTGCGCTATCTCGGTCGACCCGTCGACGCGCTTTACGATGAATATGGAGTGCCGGTCGGCATTGCGCCTACAAGCGACGGCGGGCGCTTCCTGGAGTTTCAATCCTTTCGACGTGGTTTCGAATGTACGGCCAAAGTCACCACCGATCGTCGCGGCGTTATCACGAAAATCAAGACAGGCGGTCAAAACGGCTGCGTAACGCCGCTTTAAGCGCAACCGCGCTGCTCTTGCCATGATGCAGCAGCGGTAGTCAGTCCTCGTTCACTATTTCCGCGTGCGTTTATTCGACAGCTATTTGACGTATTCGGACGTGGATATGCTAACTATTTGAAATCAGTTGGTTCCGCTCATGGGCTCGAACCACGATTCACGCCTCCAAAGGGCGCGCGGCGCACCACCATCACGGTCGGCTGTCAAAGTGCTCCCTTCGCTCGCTCACGCGAGCACTATGCCAGCGGCTTGAGACCGGCCTCGATCGCAGCCCGTTTCGGTTCGAGGAACGGTGGCAAGGCTAGCCTTTCGCCCAGCGTTTCCAGCGGCTCGTCGGCCGTAAATCCCGGGCCGTCGGTGGCAATCTCGAATAGTATGCCGTTTGGCTCGCGGAAATAGAGCGAGCGGAAGTAGTATCGCTCGACCTCACCGCTTGACGGAAGGCGGAACTCGGCCAGCCGCGCCGTCCATTGATGCAAAATCTCCTGGTCCGGCGCCCTGAATGCCACGTGGTGGACCGCACCGGCGCCCTGCCGTGCCGGCGCAAGGCCCGGCTGCACGGCGACATGAAGCTCCGCCGCCGGGCCGCCTTCTCCCATCTCGAAGACGTAAACCTGGCCCTGACCATCCGGCGAGGCATAGTCCCGCGCCTTGCGCATGTTCATCACCCTGGTCAGCACGGTTTCAGTGTTGGTGATGTCGGGAACGCTGATGACGATAGGCCCGAGCCCGCGTATCTGGTGCTCGATTGGGACCGGGCTTTGCACCCAGGGGTGACTGTCGCCCTTGCCGCCATCGCTGACGAGACGCAGGCGCTGGCCTTCCGGGTCTTCGAAGTCCAACGACGGGTAGCCGCCGATATCGCCGGTCTCTCCCGTCGCGCCGATCTCTTCCGTCGCGACGGTCTCGCCGGCCAGGTGCTGCTTCCACCAGGCAAGGCTTTCAGGGCTGGCGACCCTCAGGCTGGTCCGCACGATGCTGTTGGTGCCGCGCCGCTCGCGTCCTACCGGCCAATCGAAGAAGGTAAGATCGGTGCCAGGCGTCGCCTCGGCGTCGGCATAGAAAAGGTGATAGGCCGACGTGTCGTCCTGATTGACCGTCTTCTTGACCAGTCGCAGGCCCAGGGTCCTGGTGTAGAAACGAAGGTTTCCGGGTGCATTGGCCGTGATTGCGGTCAGATGGTGATTTCCTGTCAGTTGCAGGCTCATTGTCATCTCCCTGATCTCTGGAAAATTTTTCTCCTTAGATATCAGAACCCCGGCCCTGTCGCTGCTGCGGATTCCGACGGTCCGTCGTTGGCAGATGAAGACTTGATCCCGGCGACGAGAAAGCCTGCTTCACTCGGGCAAACGGATCAGAACCGGCAAAACCTGGCACGCTCACCAAAGACCGCTCAGCCTCCTGACAGACTGCTGTCAGGAGGGGTGTGCGATAGTGTCTCCATCGAAAGAGAGGAGACCAGCCATGAACGGTTTTACCATTCTCCGCAGCGTTCAGCACTATGTCGGCAAGATCCGGACGATGCGCAACGAGATCCGCACCCGGCGTTTCATGAACGGGTTGCCGCAGAGCATCCGCAAGGACATCGGTTGGCCGGATAATTATGAAGGCCGCCACGGCCGGGGCCATTGAGGCGATTTTTTGCGGTAGCGGTTGCATGCCGACGCCACGCGCCCAGATAAACAGGTCTGGCGGACCGAAAGACGGAGCAGCAAATGTCGGAACAGAAAACTATCGGCGTTCTTTTCATCGATCGCTTCGCCGACTGGGAATACGGGCTGCTGGCGGCTTCGGCGGTCGAATGGTTCGGCGCACGCGCGGTTTCGCTGGCGCCGAACGGCAAACCGGTGACTTCGGCCAGCGGATTTATGCTGACGCCCGACCGCTCCACCGCGGTTGATGAAAACACCGATCTTGACGCCGTCGCGGTCATCGGCTCCGACCAGTGGGTCGATGCTCCGCCTGACGTCTCCGCACTGCTGACAGCGGTCGCAGCGCGCGGCGGTGTGGTCGGCGGCATCTGCGCCGGCACGCTGGCACTGGCGCGTGCCGGCCTGTTCGGCAACGCCAAACACACCAGCAATGGTCGTGACTGGATCAACGAAAAGGAACCGGGCTATCCGGGCGCCCAGAACTATCAGGACGTGCCCTATGCCGTCGCCGACGGTCGCATCGTGTCCGCGCCGGGTTCGGCTCCCGGCACCTTCGCTCTTGCCTGTTTGAAGACGCTCTATCCCCAGAGAAGCAGCGATCTCGCTGAGATGCGCACGCTGTTCGCCAAGGAGTATGCAGAAGGGGAATATGCTGAAGCCTCCTGACAGTATGGTGTCAGGAGCGGCGTGCAATAATTCGAAAGTACCAGGAGACAGACATGGCCTTCATCCCTGCAAAAGCTTCGGGCTCTTCGTCTAGGTGACGCATGGTAAAGAGCTGGAACGACAGGCTGAACACGCCGGGCGTCAATGGCATCAAGCCGACGCCGCGCACTGTTGCCGACGTCGTCGAGGGCCAGCCGATGCTGGTGCCGACGGCACGGCAGGTCGATGATTTCATCCGCTCAATTCCAAAGGGCGTGGCCATGGATGTCCGCGCGTTGCGCACCACGCTCGCCATTGAGCACGGCGCCGAAGTGACATGTCCGGTCACCATCGGCTATCATCTGCGCACTGTCGCCGAGGCCGCCAACGAGGATCTGGAACGCGGCATGACGCTGAGCGACATCGCGCCGTTCTGGCGGGTGCTGGATGCAAAGACGCCGACAACAGGGAAGTTGTCCTTCGGCGCGGCATTCGTCGCCGCGCAGCGCAAGCGCGAAGGGCTTGAGCCATAATGCATCGCCCGAAAGTTGGAACCGGTTTGGGGACAACGACAGGCTAAAAACAACATCGAGGGACCGTACGATGCGCCGCGCCGACAGGCTCTTCCAGATCGTGCAGCATCTGCGCGGTGGCCGTCTGGTCACCGCCCAGAAGCTGGGCACGTGGCTCGAGGTTTCCGAGCGAACCATCTACCGCGACATCGCCGACCTGCAGTCGACGGGCGTGCCGATCGACGGCGAGGCCGGCGTCGGCTACATGATGAGGGAGGGTTTCGACCTTCCGCCGCTGATGTTCACGCGTGACGAGATCGTCGCGCTGGTCGCCGGCGCCCGCATGGTGCGAGCATTTGGCGGCGCTGCCATGGCGCGGGCCGCCGACGAGGCGCTGGTCAAGATCGGCGCCGTGCTGCCCGATGCCGAAAAAGACCGCATCGCCCGCACCGAGATCCACACGCCGATGTGGGTGGTGAGCGACGCCGCCCGCGAAGCAATCGACCTGATCGAGCGCGCGGTGGAAAAACGCCAGGTGCTGACCATCGACTACTCCGACGAAGCAGGCCGCAGCACCGTGCGCGACATCAGGCCATTGGGCCTGTGGTTCTGGGGCAAGGTGTGGACGCTGGTCGCCTGGTGCGAGATGCGCGACGACTTTCGCGCTTTCCGCATCGACCGCATTGCTTCAGTGGTCATAGCCGGCCGCGTCTTCAAGCCGGAGCGCGGCAAGCAGCTCGCCGATTTTTACCGTGCGGTGGAGCGCAGCGAGGACTACGGCATGGCGCCGGACCGGGCCGCGCGAACCTAGGCGCGGCGCTTCTTGCCTTCTCCCCTTGTGGGAGAAGGTGGCCGCCCACGGGTCTTGCCTCCGGCAAGCCCGAGGACAGGCTCCGCGGCCGGATGAGGGGTGTTCCAGGGAACGCCGACGCCTCATTTCTTCCAACACCCCTCTTCCGTCTCAGCGCTGCGCGCCGATCCACCTTCTCCCACAAGGGGAGAAGGAAGAGGCGCCTCAGCCCTCCTCGTCGTCCTTGTCCTCGTCCTTCGACTTCAGCGCCGAGAGCTTGGCGAAGACGGCGTTGGCGTCGAGTTCCGCATCCTCGTCCCTTGGCTTCTCCGGCGCCGGCACGAGGCGCTCGGTCAATGCCGCCGGCAGCAGCGTGTCGCCGGCCGGCTGTGCCTGTTCGCGGCCACGCGAGGCGCGGTTGACTTCCATGTCGAGGTCGATCTGCGAGGCGAGCCCCAGCGTCACCGGATCCATCGGCTGCAGGTTGGCTGAGTTCCAGTGCTTTCTGTCGCGGATCTGGTCGATCGTCGACTTGGTGGTGCCGACGAGGCGCGCGATCTGCGCGTCCTTCAACTCGGGATGGTTGCGCACCAGCCAGAGGATGGCGTTGGGCCGGTCCTGGCGCTTCGACAGCGGCGTGTAGCGCGGACCCTTGCGCTTGGATTCCGGCACCCGCACCTTGGGGTCTGACAGCTTCAGCCGATGGTTCGGATCCTTCTCGGCGCGTGCGATCTCGTCGCGGCTCAGCTGGCCGGTCATGATCGGGTCCATGCCCTTGATGCCTTGCGCCGATTCGCCGTCGGCGATCGCCTTGACCTCGAGCGGATGCAGTCCGCAGAACTGCGCGATCTGCTCGAAGGACAGCGCGGTGTTGTCGACCAGCCAGACGGCGGTCGCCTTGGGCATCAGCAGCGTATTGGCCATTGCAAATATCCTTCTCGTTCGCCCGCGTTCCCGCGCGGGCGGTGGTTTTAGAGCCACCAAAATGGGAAAATCGCGGTTTATATAGCCGCTCCGTTGCCGTTCCGCAACGTTTTTGGAAGGTAGTCGCGAGATGGGGGGAGATATCGAACCTGTCAAGGCAGCCTTATCGGCGTCAGCATCGCGCCTTCGGTGAGCCGCTCAGCGGCCGCGGCCGCTAGCCCGGCAACAAAACGTCCTTCTGTCGGCATTTGCCGACTGTTAGTGGGAACATGTTTCATCCACATTTCGCTTCGGTAGCGGCGAGCTGCTTTGGGAGGGCAAGCCGCCGCCGATGTGGGCTAATCGATGTTGGAAACCGGGCACGCTGTCGCGGCGGGGTTGTTTCCGTTCGCCATTTCCTATGCGCTTCTGGCAATGCTGCCGGGCGCCAATTTTGCTGTCGTCGCGCAGGCCGGGCTAACTGCTTCGCGTGCCACAGCACTTTCGGCCGCCGCCGGCATTGCCCTAGGCGCGAGTTCGCTGGCGATGGTCGTCGCGACGGGCGCCGCCGCGCTGCCGCCAGGGGGCATTGCGCACCAGATAGCCGCCAGCCTTTACGGCGCAATGCTGGTCTTCATCGGCTGGAATTCGATGCGGCGGGCGCTGTCGATCACGATCGGCGCCGACGAGCCGAAGCCGCTTCCCATCGTTCGGTACTTCCGGCTGGGGTTTGTCACGGCGGCGGCAAATCCGGCCACCGCATTGTTTTTTGCATCCTCTGCGCTGAGCTTGAATACGCGCGGGCCAATCCAGATATCCGTGGCAGCGCTGGTTTTTGCCATTGCAATCGCCTGGTTTGGCCTTGTCGGTCTGGCTATTTCCCAGCCAGCCATGCGCGAATTCTATAACCGTTTCCGCAAGCACGTGGACATCGTGCTGGGAGGCGCCTTGATAGCGATTGGTTTTGCCGCGCTTAGCCATTGAAGCGACAAATAGACGGCCTTTCCACCGATTTAATGCATGTCGCGCAAAAGTGTGCAGCGGTTTTGCGATAACGACATGCATAAAAACAACAACCTTAAGCGCGTCGCATGAGGCCGGTCGAACGCGACGCGCTTTAGGCCGATCGTCATCTGCGATTGAGCGGTTCTGTGCTCTTGAGCAAGGCGACGAGTTGGCTTTGCTGACTTGTCCCGGTCTTGGCGAAAATCCGTTCGAGATAGGTCCGGCCGGTCTTCACGGTGATCTTCAAGTCGGATGCCGCATCTTTCAAGGGTCGTCCCTGCGAAAGCGCGGCGGCCAGACGAGCCTCGGAGGGCGTCAGGTCGAACAGGCCCGCGAGGAGGGTTGGTGAAGGCACGACGGAACTGGCGCTTACCGCCGTCGCCGCAACCAGGATGTCCGCGCCGGAGAAAATATCATGTGCGGCGCGGCGCAGCGGCAAAAGATGGATGACCAGAGCCGGCCGGCTTTCGTTCGCAGCAACAGGAATGGATCGGATCGCGAAATCGTTGCGGTTCTCGAGAATGGCCCGCTGGAAAAGCGCATTGGCGGAGGCATTGGCGATCGCCATGCCGCCATAGGCGGTTGGCAGAAACATCTCGGTCATTTCTTCCAGCAGGCTGTTGGACGTCAGCACGCGTCCCGATGCAGCCATGACCGCGGCCGGCAGCCCGATGGTCTCGAGTGCCGAGACGGTCGCCCTGGCCTGTTCCAACCCCAATCGCGCCGAGACCATGCCGGCCCGCGCGAAATGCGGGCGAAGCTGGTCCAGCCGATCGACCGACGCCCGATCGTAGGTGCCATCCTTCATCCACCGTTGAAAGACGAAAGTGACGAGCTCGCCACTCGGCATGGCGACTGCCGAACAAACATGTGCGCCGATACCGGCCGCTCTCAGCTGTATCCGTACCGGATCACGTTCGACCTCTTCGGCTGTCAGGAAATCTTCGACCTGAACGAAGCTCGCCGGCTGCATGCTGCACATACGCTGAACGGCGTCAGAGAATTTCCAGCCGTCGCTGGCGACAAATTCATCAAACACGGATCGCAGCGAGTTGCCGTGAACCGGAGAAACGTCACTCAATCTGCCGCGAACCGGAGATTCGGCACTGAACAGGAAGATGGCGCCGGTGGCAGAACCTGAAAGACTGCCGGCAGCTTCGAGAGCATCCCCCCAAAGTTCCGGCACGAAAGCCGCCTCGTAGATCTTGTCCGTCAGATCGTCGAACATGGGCGCAAGCCTGTTTCAGAGTCAGCACGCTACTGGCCCGGATCAGCGCCCGCTGCCGCTGACCTAGTCCCGCGCGATCAAAATGCCAACGCTGAAACCGGAGTCAACCGCAGATTGCGGTCGAGTTGTATTCGGTTCTCGATAGTGGCCATCATAGCAGCCGCCGCTGTAGCCTCGGACTTAAAAACGACAAAACCCGCCAGACTGGGTCCAGCGGGCTCGGAACCGGCGGCGGGAAACCCGCCTGCCTCGGCTCTTGCTTGGCGGATCAAAGCGTCTTGCGGGCGATCCTCTCGATGTCACCACGGTTGATGCCGAGGTCGTTTAGCTCGCGGGCGTTCAGGCGGTTCAGTTCGCGCACGGTTTCATTGTACATGCGCCAGTTACGGAAAGCACGGATCGGGTTCATGGTAGTCCTCCATCGTTTCGATGCCGCTCAAATAGGCACCGTTGATGAAAAATTGAACAGACGCTTTTGCATGGCGGCAATGCGTTTGTTGCATTGCGCAATTAAGGTTTTGTTCAGCTTGCTTGCCGACCGTCAGCCGACATCGAGCACGATCTTGCCGATGTGGTCGCCGTCCTCCATCCGCTCATGCGCCCGCCACGCTTCCCTGAGCGGAAAGATCATGTCCATGACCGGTGCTACCTTGCGGGTGCCGAGCAGCGGCCACACCTGCGCCTCCAGCGCTGCGGCGATCGCCGCCTTGAATTCGACGGTGCGCGGCCGCAGCATCGAGCCGGTGTGGGTGAGCCGCTTGGCCATCATCTTCGAGAAGTCGGTGCTTGCCACCGCCCCGCTCTGCGTGGCGATCTGGACGATGCGGCCTTCCACCGCCGCGGCCTCGTAGTTTCGCACCACATAGTCGCCGCCGACCATGTCGAGGATGACGTTGGCGCCCTTGCCGCCGGTCGCGTCCTTGACCGCCGCGACGAAGTCCTCCTCGCGGTAGTTGATCGCCCGGTCGGCGCCGAGCTTCAGACAGGCGTCACACTTCTCCTGGCTGCCGGCAGTGGTAATGACATGGGCGCCGAAGGCCGAGGCGAGCTGGATCGCCGTGGTGCCGATCCCGGACGAGCCGCCATGCACGAGCAGCGTCTCGCCGCTCTTCAGGGCGCCGCGTTCGAAGACATTATGCCAGACGGTGAAGTAGTTTTCCGGTACCGCCGCCGCTTCGGTGTGGGTAAAGCCGGCGGGCAGCGGCAGCACGCTGCCGGCATGCACCTTGACGTATTCGGCATAGCCGCCGCCGGGCGTCAGCGCGCAGACCCGGTCGCCGACGCGCCAGCGCGATATCTCGTCGCCAAGAGCGGCAACTTCGCCTGACGCTTCGAGGCCCGGCAGGTCCGACGCACCAGGCGGCGGCGGGTAGACGCCCTTGCGTTGCTGCACATCCGGCCGGTTGATACCGGCGGCGCGCACCCGGATCAGTATTTCGCCAGGTCCGGGCACGGGCACGTCGCGCGTTTCCGGTTTCAGAACCCGCGGTCCGCCGGGTTCCGAGATCGCGATGGCCGTCATCTTCGCCGGAATCTTGTCCTGTCCGCTCGCCATGAATTTTTCCCGTCTCGCTTCGCCAGTTTCTTGCCGACTTGCCGGTTTTATTGCCGACTGTTTGCATCCGTGCCCCTGCCCTATGTATGCTCATTGCCAAATCAGGCAAATGGCCACTGCTGCGCCGGGCGTGCGATTGGACGCGCCAAGGACGCTGTAGCCGTTTAATTTTGACGCATGAGCGAGGAGCGACGATGGCGATCTTCGACGACGAACCCAAAAAGAAAGCGCGCCCGCATGAGATCGGGCAGGATCTGTCGCTGCTTTCCGTCGATGAACTGTCCGAGCGGATCGGCATCTTGCGCGACGAGATCGCCCGGCTCGAAGCCGAGCTCAAGACCAAGGGCACCACCAAATCAGCGGCCGAGGCGCTGTTTCGCCGCGAATAGTTTCCAGAGCCGAACCGCCCGCCGCCGAAAAGCTCGAATGCGGCTGTCTTCAGATCCTCCCTAGATTCCAGCCGGATCAGCTAAATGATGTTTGCAAGCTACCGACCGATCCTCTCGCTGCTTCGCGGCACCGCTTTCCTGCTGGCGGCAACCGGACTGCACGGGCTGTTATTGCCGTTGCGCGGCCAGTTGGAGGGTTTCTCGACCGCATCGCTCGGCCTGATGGGCACGGCCTGGGCCGGCGGCTTCGTCACCGGCTGCTTCTTTGCGCCGCGCCTGGTGCGCCGCGCCGGTCACGTACGCGCTTTTGGCGCCTTTGCGGCATCGGGAGCCATCGTCGCACTGCTCACCGGCCTGATCATCGACGAATATATCTGGATCCTGCTGCGCGCCTTCACCGGCTTCACCATGGCCGGCGCCTTCATGATCATCGAAAGCTGGCTCAACGAGAAGTCCACCAACGAGAACCGCGGCGCCGTCTTCGGCCTTTACATGATGGTCACCTATGCCTCGATCATGGGCGGCCAGATGATCGTTGCCGGCGGTGATGTGAAGTCGGCCTCGCTGTTCATGATCACCGGTATCCTGTTCTGCCTGTCGCTCATTCCGACCGCAGTGTCGACGGCTTCGCATCCCAAGCCGCTGCAGGACGTCTCGCTCGACGTCAAGGGGCTCTATGTCAATTCGCCGGTGTCGGCGATCGCCTGCGTTCTGATCGGCGTCGCCAACGGCGCCTGGGGCACGCTTGGCGCCGTCTATGGCGCCCGCATCGGCATTTCCACGGCGGAGATCGCGCTGATGATGAGCCTGGTGGTCGTCGCCGGCGCCGCCATGCAACTTCCGGCCGGGCGTCTCTCCGACAAGACTGACCGCCGCTTTGTGCTGGCGGGCCTGGCATTCGGCGCGGCGCTGTTCGCCATCGCGCTGTTCCTGTTCGAGCCGCGCTCCGGCGTCTTCGTCATCGTCTGCACCGCTGCCTACGGGGCCTTTGCCTACACGCTTTATTCGATCGCCGTGGCCCATGCCAACGACCACGCCCGGGCGGAGGATTTTGTCAAAGTGTCCGGCGGCTTGCTGCTGCTCTATGGTTTCGGCACGATGATCGGGCCGCTGCTGGCCGCCGGCCTGATGGGCTGGATGCGTCCGGAAAGCCTGTTCCTTGCAACGGCACTCGCGCATCTTTGCCTGGCAGGCTATACGCTGCTGCGCATCAGCCGGCGCGCACCGGTGCCAATCGAAGACCGCGACGCCTTCAAGACGCAACCGGCCGAGCGCTCGATCACGCCGGAAGCCTTGCGGCTCGATCCGCGCAGAAAGCCTGAAACCAACGGTTGAGATTTGGAAAACTTTGCCTCACAAATAAGCCATGATGTTTTCCGACGCCTTCATGGCGATTGCCGATCCCAACCGGCGCTATCTCTTGGAAGAGCTTCGGCGCGGCCCGAAGACCGTCAACGAACTGGCCGCCGGGTTGCCGGTCTCGCGCCCGGCGGTTTCGCAGCATCTGAAAGTGCTGCTCGACGCCGGGCTGGTCAACGCCAAGCCGGAAGGGACAAGGCGCGTCTATACGGTCAGCAGTGCCGGCTTCCTGAAGCTCAACATCTGGCTCGACCAGTTCTGGGAAGCCGAGCAGCTTGGCTCGCCCGGAAGCTGAGCTGCGCCGTCGCATCTTTGCCAGTAGACAGGCATGGCGAAGCTCCTCTGGATCCAGGTGCTGGCGCTGAGCCTCACATCTCATTGAAACAATGTCAGACACCGGCCTAAGCGTTCCAGCTTGGACGTTTCTGAACGCGGTCGAGCCAATGATGGACATTGACGAGCGAGTCCGGGATGTCGGCTCCGAAGAAGGCGCCAAGCCACGCTGCGACGCCGGCGGTGATGTCGGCGACGGAGTACTGGTCGCCCGCGATGAACGGGCGGCCATCGGCGATCTCGCGGTCAAGCCACGCCCACTTTGCCGGAACGGCTTCGCGCTGGGTTTCGGCGAAAGCCGGGAACTGCACAAGCCGCTCCGCAAACATGGGATCGGAATGCAGCGCAATGCTGCCGATCGTTCCGAAGATCTCGATCTCGGCGCGGCGGTTCCACATCTCGACCTTGCCTTGGCTGACCGCGTCCGAGCCGAATAGTGCCGGCGTTGGATGAAGCGCCTCCAGATAGCGGCAGATGGCGATGCTTTCGGTGATCACCGTGCCGTCATCGAGCACGAGCACGGGAATCTGGCCGAGTGAGTTGAGCTCAAGGAATTGCGGGGTTTTGTGCTCGCCTTTTGTCAGATCGACATCAACCCGCGGAACGTCGATGCCTTTCTCAGCCATGAAGATACGAACGCGATAAGAATTCGGACCAATGCCGCAGTAGAGTTTCATCATATCCTCCCGATTCTGCTGGTCTTTGGCTCAGGCTGGGGCGCTCGCGCGCATTCCACCCGCAGGTTGTATGGTGTGTCAAGGTTCGACCCGCTGCTTACCTGGCCTGGCTATGGGCGACGATGGCATCAACGATCGCGGCCCAATCGTCGGGATGCAGTTCGTGGCCGCCGCCTTCAATGCGGACCAGCCTCGCGCCGGCAACTGCATCGGCCAGAGCGGCGCCATGCTCGACCGGAAAGATCGGATCATCGGTGCCGTGGATGACGAGGAGCGGAACCTTCAAGTCGTGCAGGCGACCCTTGCAATCCTCGCTGCCCCGATCCTCGCCGCCCCGATCCTCGCCGCCCCGATCTTCACCGCTCTCAAGCATGAAATGATTGGTCGCGCTTAGAAAACCGCCGGATCGGTCGTAGTCCTGTTCGACGAAGGCCCTCGTCCGCTTCCCGTCGAAGGGATGCGCGGTGCCGGCGATCGCATGTGCGTCCTTGACGATGTAGTCGACCACCTGGGCTCGGTCCGACCAGTCGACCTTGGCGCCTTCGGCCGAATGCTTCATATAGGCTTCGCTCGTCCCTGGCAGATGCGACGTGTCGATCCCGATTGGCGAAGTGCTGATCGCCGTTAGCGAGAGGATCCGCGACGGATGTTTCAACGCCACGAGTTGCGCGATCATGCCGCCCATCGACATGCCGACGACATGCGCTTTCGTGATGCCATGATTGTCGAGGACGCGAATGGCGTCGTCCACCATGTCGGCGAAAGTGTAAGGCGGTTCGCCCGGCGCATATTTGGTCGAACGGCCGGTATCGCGATTGTCATAGCGGATCACGAACCGGCCCTTGCCGGCCAGTTTCCGGCAGAACGCCTCAGGCCACCAAAGCATCGAAGCCATCGCGCCCATAATCAGCAGCATCGGCGGATGCGCGGGATCGCCAAACGTCTGCGACACGATTTCGGGTTCCGCTGCCTTGGTCATGGTCGTCGTCTCCTCTCTGCAAACCGATTGCATTTCGCAATCAGTTGCACGATAATAAAACTGATATGATAATGCAACCAGTTTCTGTCGGAGATTCGCATGAGCATCGATCATCGGTCTGGGTGCCCGATCAACCTGTCGCTTGAAGTGTTCGGCGACCGGTGGAGCCTGATCATCCTTCGCGACATGATTTTCGGCGGCAAACGCCACTTTCGCGACCTGCTCAACGGGTCATTGGAACGCATCGCTTCCAACATCCTCGCCGATCGGCTGAAACGGCTGATGGAACTCGGCATGCTGACCAGGGCCGACGATCCCACCCACAAGCAGAAGGCGATCTACAGCCTGACCGAAATGGCGATAACGCTGGTGCCGATCCTGGCGCATCTCGGCGCCTGGGGTCGCGTCTGGCTGCCGGTCAGCGAGGAGCTCTCGATCCGCGCCGAGCTTCTGGAAAAGGGCGGCCCGCCGATGTGGGAAAAGTTCATGGACGAACTGCGCCACGAACATCTGGGCACGCCTTCCGACACGCCGCCGGATGCCACCGTGCGTGCGACGTTGCAGGCCGGATACGAGGCGGTTGTCGCCCGAAAGGCGGCGGGCGCCGGGTGCGATGCCGGCGCCTGACCAACTTATTTCCCCCATCGCAGGGCGGCTCTGCTATTAAAGCCATTGAAAACTATAATTTACGGGATTGGAAAAGCCCTTGGTTGAGAACTCTAAGGATACTGCCCGCGCGCGGGCCGATTTGCGTTTCAAGAAGCAGGAAGAGGCAGCCACGGTTCGTCAGAAGGCGATGGCGGAATATGTCGCTGAGAGCGATGCCCGCCAGATAAAGACCAACAAGCTGAGGGCGCTCCGCCTTGCCAAGGAAGCGGAAGACCTCGCCAATGCGCCGGCTGCTCCGGTGAAGAAGCCGACACGCGCCAAGAAAAAATAGCGGTCCGGCGTGTCGGGCGGGCCTGTCCTGCCGTCGGCAGGTGCTGACAACGAGGCGGCTGCTTCACCGCCTTTTATGCATGTCGTTACAGCAAAACCGCTGCGCACCCTCGTTCAAGCCCGAGGCATGCTTTGCGCGACATGCATTAGCTCATGGTTATGTCGCGGCTGGCTGCTCGCATCGATACTGAGAAGCCGGCCAGGACGTCGACCAGTGCGATGACCATCAAAATGAAGAAAACCGAGTGCGCCGCGCCCTTGACCAGCAGGAACTCGACCAGGAACGCCACGAAGACGAACGTCGACAACAGGTGGTCCATGATCGAGGCGCTGGTCGTGCGCGTCGATTTCAAGATTTCGACGAAGAAGAGAAGCAGCCCGATCAGCACGATCAGATCGCCGAGCGTCATCGAGAACACTCCGCCCGACATCATGCGGATCGAGAACATCTGGATTGCCCAGGGATCGTCGCCGCCGCCGAATATTCCCAGAAGCCCCAGGTTATAGAGGACGAAGGGTACGATCAGCAGCGGGATGGCACCGAACATCAGAAGGCTCCGGTTGGACAGCCTTCTCTAGTATGCGCTCGGCGTTCGCCGTCAAGAATTTTCGCATGCGACCGCGAACACGGACAAAGACCGTGCGAAATAACAGTACCAGCCGGTACGGCTGCATCCGGTACGGCTGCTGGCATACTTGACAACAATTCGAGGGGCGATCATCTGCGCAAAACGCAGAAAGACCGGCGCGATGGCCGGTCCTTCGATAGTCCCAAACCGTCGAAAGCGTTCTCAGCTTTCCTTCGGCTCCAGAACTTGGCGACCGCGATACATGCCGGTCTTCAGGTCGATATGGTGCGGGCGGCGCATCTCGCCGGAATTCTTGTCCTCGACATAGGTCGGGGCCTTCAGCGCATCGGCCGAGCGGCGCATGCCGCGCTTCGACGGGGAGGTTTTTCGTTTCGGTACGGCCATGGATATGCTCCACTACATGGTCAAAATGCCCCGGCTGCCCTCGTGAAAGGGCCGCGTCAGGGCCGGAATCTGAGAAAGTCGGGTGCCTATACACGCCCTGCGCCGTTTTGGCCAGCGCCGTCGCGAATTTTTTTAAGCTATCGCAGACAGCCGACATAGGCGCCGGACCGACCGGCGCGCCGCTCGATCAGCGAGGCCAGCCGTCTCAGCCCCGGCCCGGGCTTCGCCGGGTTGCGGGCGATCGGGTTCGGCAGGGTGACGGCAAGCAGCGCCGCCTGGCGACGCGACAATCGTTTTGCCGAAACCCCGAAATGATGCTGGGCGGCGGCCTCGATGCCATAGATGCCCGGCCCCCATTCGGCGATATTGAGATAGATTTCCATCAAGCGCCGTTTCGACATCACCATGTCGACATAGACAGCCAGCGGCAGCTCGACGACTTTCCGCACCGAGCCCAGCGGCCGCGACCACAGATAGAGGTTCTTGACGCTCTGCATGGTGATGGTCGAGGCGCCGCGCGTCATCTCGCCGGCCAGCGCGTCGTCGACGACGCCCCTCAACTCGCCAAGGTCGATGCCGCGATGGAAACAGAACTGCCCGTCCTCCGACATGATGACCGAATGCGCCAACGCCGGCGCCACATCGTCGATCGAGACCCAGCGCCGGTCATAGCCGGAAAACGTCGCCAGATCCTTCAGCATCAGTGTCGATACCGGATGCACGAACGGCGGCAGGTACAGAAAGGTCAACACCAGCGGCATCAGCGCCAGCACCACGGCGATGGTGATACCGCGCCGGACCCAGTGCCGGGGCCAGCGTTTGAGACCGATGCGATTGCCGCGTTTCGGCCTCACCATGTCCAGCCCTTCGGTTTCGTGATCGACGATCGGTTCCGCCAAGCCGCTCAATCCATGCTGCTCCCTGCCCCCGGCATAATGGCGCTTGGCTTCTTGCGCAACGTCTGAGTGTCGGCTACCCGTCCCCGGCATGGCGAAAGACGATCAAATACCGTTCGAGGCAGCGCTTCTCGCACGCACAGGGCCGATCGAGGCGCTGCTCAGGCGGTTGCTCGACGACCGCCCGCTTTCAGGCGAGATCGCGCGGCCGCAGCGTCTGATGGAGGCGATGCGCCACGGCGTGCTAAATGGCGGCAAGCGCCTGCGCCCTTTCCTGGTCATGGAAAGCGCCGCGCTGTTTTCCGCCGACGGCGAGGCGGCGCTGCGCGTGGCGGCGGCGCTCGAATGCGTGCATTGCTATTCGCTGATCCATGACGATCTGCCGGCCATGGACGACGACGATCTGCGCCGAGGCCAGCCGACCGTTCACAAGGCCTTCGACGAGGCGACCGCCATCCTCGCCGGCGACGCCTTGCTGGCGCTCGCCTTCGACATCATTGCCGACGAAGCGACAATGCTGCCGGCCGAACGGCGGGCGGCGCTGGTGCTGGCGCTGGCCCGCGCCGCCGGAGCCGGCGGCATGGTCGGCGGCCAGATGCTCGATCTCGAAGCCGAGCGTAACCGGCCGGAGGAAGCCGGCATCATCCGGCTTCAGGCGATGAAGACCGGCGCGTTGATCCGCTTCGCCTGCGAGGCGGGCGCAATTGTTGCCGGCGCGCCGGCGGCCGACCGTGAAAGACTGGCGGAATTCGGCTCGGCGATCGGGCTTGCCTTTCAACTTGCCGACGACCTGCTCGATCTGACGGCGGATGCGCGCCAGATGGGCAAGGCGACCGGCAAGGACGCAGCCGCCGGCAAGGCGACGCTGGTGGCGCTGCACGGCGTCAACTGGGCGCGGGACCAGCTTCAAGGCCTCGTCGACCAGGCCCACGCGTTGCTTTGTCCCTATGGCGAAGACGCCGTGCTTCTGAAGCAGGCAGCGGAATTCGTGTCGGCCCGCAACAGCTGACGCTGTTCCAAGCTGTACTCCCCGTCCTATGGTGCGCCATGTAGCCAAGGAGGGTTGGCGAACTGTTCGGCCAGGAAATCCACGAACACGCGCACGCGCGGCGACAGAATTCGGCCAGGCGGATAGACCGCGCAGATTGGCGCTCCGTCAGGATGATTGTATCCGGTGAGCAGCGCGGTCAGTCTGCCTGCCTTGATATCCGGCCCGACCAATATCTCCGACATGCGGATGATGCCTATACCGGCGAGCGCCAGCTGGCGTAGCGCTTCGGTGCTGTTGGCCTCTATCGGGCTGCGGATACGCATGCTTTGCAGACCGTCCGGGCCATCGAACTCCCAGATATTGAGACCGCCGCGTGCTGTGACGCCAAGACAGACATGACCTTGAAGGTCGTCTGGCGTTGTCGGCATGCCATGCCTTTCGAGATATCGAGGTGATGCGCAAATGACACGGCGATTGGGCGCCAGCCGCCGCACCACCAGCCTCGAATCGCTGTGTGCGGCAACGCGCACGGCGACGTCGGTTTCCTCAGCCAACAGGTCGACAATCGCATCTGTGAACATCAGCTCGAGCTCGACGGCCGGGTAGCGTTCGATGAAGGCCGGCAACATCGGCACGATCAAGCGATGGCCGAAGGCGCTCGGAAGACTGACGCGCAGCCGGCCGCGCGGTTCTGCTCCGGGCTGAACCGCGATTTCAGCCTCTTTGATGTCGTTCAGGATGCGGCGAGCGCTTTCGGCATAGGTGCTGCCTTCCGCCGTCAAGCTGATGCGCCGCGTCGAGCGCTGCAGCAAGCGCACGCCAAGGCGGGACTCAAGCCGACCGATGATTTTGCTGACGGCCGAAGGTGTCATCCGCAGCCGGCGTGCCGCTGCCGAGAAGTCGCCCTCCTCGACAACTGCCAGGAACACAGCCATCGTCTCTTGCCGGTCGATGATATCTATTCCAATTCGTCACAGATGAACGGAAACTATCACCGATTATCGGCAGATGCGAACCATAATATGTTTTCCTCTTCAGCATGCGAAATGCTGGAGAGGAGGTGCCATGGGTTCGGAACACGTAAACCTGCGAGATGCTCACGACGTGCATCGGTGGGCACGTCGTCAGCGCAGCGCCGCAATTGGGCGGTGGTGTCTTTGGCTTATCCGTACGCTCAATCGGTCACGTCAAGGAATGGGAAAACGCTCAAGGCGAAGCAACGTCCGGGCTAGCGCAGCCGGCCGATCGGAATGATTTCTGGCGATGTTGGAGCGTATGGCTCGCCACGCCAGTTGCCGAGCCATTCTTCGACGACCAGTCCGGCCCGATCCAGCATCTGCGCAAGGCTTTCCTTTTGTCGGGAAGGCGATTTTCGATTCGGCGCTGAGCACGCGTCCGCTGCCGGGCATTTCGTAATGGGTCGAGTAAGTGACGACACCGGTAGCGGCATCGTGGCGGAAATCGTTCCACGCTCTTACCGTGCCCAATTCGGGATGACTGAGCTCCCGTTGCGACCGTTCCGGCGTCCACTCGAGCCATTCCTGCGCGACTGGATTTCGCGTGTCGAAGATGAAGCGTCCATCGGGCGCCAGATGAGCGGCGATCGTGGCAAGCACCGCCTGTCGATCTTCTGGCGTGAGGAACACCTGGAAGGCGTGCCCGGTCAACAGCACCAGATCGAACCGTCGTCCGAGCCGGACATTGCGCGCATCGGCCTCGACCCAGTCGACCCTCTGCCCGCCGGCTCTGCGGCGCGCGATATCGAGCATCGCCGGCGCTGGATCGACGCCGGTCACGCTGCGCCGATCGGCGAGCGCGGCAGCCAGTTGCCCTGTGCCGCAGCCGAGATCGAGAACCGAGCCGGCATCTTTGGCGAAGCCGACGCAATATTCGAAATCCACGCCGCCTTCGTTCTCGATATCGTAGAACTGGACGAGATCGGGATCGTTGTAGAGACGGTCGGTCATGGTAAGCCTATAGCTGAAGCCGTGGACCAGCAGAATTCGTGGAATAAAAGCGCAGCTTCGATGGTTTGTCGGGAAAATCAGTCGGCACCCATCACCGATTCCGCACCACAATGCATGCACCGCCGACGCTTTGCAGTTTCCGGCAGATGTTGTCGGCCTTGGCTTTGGAGTCGGCGCCGATACGGACAGCATAGATCCCGCGCCTGCCGATCGGCGAGCGCACCCGGCTGACCACCGGATCATGGCCCTTGAGCAAGGCCGGAAACCGGCGCTTCACGCCAGTCCATTGATTGAGCGCCGCGGCGCGGCGGAAATTGCCGGCCACCTGCACGCCCCACGGCTTGATGTTGATCGACGCCATGGCCACGGTTTGGGACTTGATGACCGGCAGTTTTCGGCAGGCGACCGCGAAGCTCGCTTTCTTGTCGAGCGGCTGGATGCTGCCGGCATAGGCGGTGTCGGTGAACCTGTCGGCCGGCTCGCCCATGATGTCCAGAACGTAGTTTTCGGTCTCCATCGGCAGGAAGCCGCCGGAACTCAGCCAGCGCGACACCCGGCTTTCGCCGGCATTGTAGGCGGCGGCGGCCAGGCCCAGATTGCCGAAGCCGGTTTTCATCTCGGCGAGATATTTTGCCGAGGCCGGGATGGCCTGCTCGATATCGAAGGAATTGGCGAGACCGCGTATCTTGGCGGTGCCCGGCATGAACTGGGCTATGCCTTCGGCGCCGACCGGACTGACCGCATTGGGATCGAAGCGGCTTTCCTTCCAGATCAGCCGGGCAAAGAAATCCCTGGGCAGGCCGTTTTGATCGGCATGCGCCTCGATCAGATTGCAAACCCGGTCGAGCAGCCGCTGCTTGGCGGGACGCGGCGGATCGGCTTGGACGGCTGTCGCCCAGCCCAGCCCACCAAGCAAAACCAATCCACCAAGCAAAATCGGCGTCGCCCAGGGGAAGCGCCGCATCGACCTACTCCGCCGCTGCCTTGCCAGGTTGCCCAAACCGCTGCTCGATATAGTCGGCGACCATTTTCTCGAAGTCGGCGGCGATCGAAGGGCCGCGCAGCGTCGCCGCCTTCCTGCCGTCGACGAATACCGGCGCCGTCGGCGTCTCGCCGGTGCCGGGCAGCGAAATGCCGATATCGGCATGCTTGGATTCACCCGGACCGTTGACGATGCAGCCCATCACCGCGACTTTGAGGTTTTCGACGCCGGGGTACTTTTCACGCCACACCGGCATATTCTTGCGCAGATCCGCCTGGATGTCCTGCGCGAGTTCCTGGAACACGGTCGAGGTGGTGCGGCCGCAGCCGGGGCAGGCGGCGACGATCGGTACGAACTGCCGAAACCCCATGGTCTGCAGGAGTTCCTGCGACACTTGCACCTCGCGGGTGCGGTCGCCGTTCGGCTCCGGCGTCAGCGAGATGCGGATCGTGTCGCCGATGCCTTGCTGGAGAAGAATGCCCATCGCCGCGGACGAGGCGACGATGCCTTTCGAACCCATGCCCGCCTCTGTGAGGCCGAGATGCAGCGCGTGGTTGGAGCGGGTGGCAAGCTCGGTGTAGACCGCGATCAGATCCTGCACGCCGCTGACCTTGGCCGACAGGATGATCTTCTCGCGGCCAAGGCCGATCTCCTCGGCCATGTCGGCCGACAGGATCGCCGACTGCACGATCGCCTCGCGCGTTACCTCCTGCGCGGTCAGCGGAAAGCCCTGGCGCTGGTTGTCGTCCATCAGCCTGGTCAAAAGCTCCTGGTCGAGCGACCCCCAATTGACGCCGATGCGCACCGGCTTGTCGTGACGGATCGCCATCTCGACGATGGCTGCGAACTGCCGGTCCTTCTTGTCCTTGAATCCGACATTGCCGGGATTGATGCGGTATTTGGCCAGCGCCTCGGCGCAAGCCGGGTGGTCGGCGAGCAGCTTGTGGCCGATATAGTGGAAATCGCCGACCAGCGGCACATTGATGCCGAGCCGTTCCAGCCGCTCGCGGATGGCGGGCACGGCGGCGGCACTCTCGTCGCGGTCGACGGTGATGCGCACGATTTCGGACCCGGCGCGATGCAGCGCCGCAACTTGAGCGACTGTCTGGTCGACATCGGCGGTGTCGGTGTTGGTCATCGACTGAACGACGACAGGGGCGCCCCCGCCGACCATCACGCCGCCGACGTCGACACCGACAGACGTGCGGCGCGAGAAGGGTGAAGAAAAATATCCGGTCATGGCCGGCTGCCCTTTGTTAGCGCCGAATTCCGGAATCGGTTTCCGGAAACAATCTGCGCAAAAATCAAAATACAGCGTCCATTGCGCGTCCGAAAGGAGGCGCGGCGCTATAGAAGGTCCCGGCATGAGGTGGAGGAGCAAAGATGGCTTGTCAATGGCGACAGGCAGGCAAACCTGTCAAATCGAACCGCCGGACAAACAGAAAAACGCTCCGGCGGCATTGGTTGCCACCGGAGAAGATGGTCGGGCAAAGCGCGCACTGTCCCTGCATGACCCCGAAACCGAAAGGATTTTCGGAAAAGGACCATGCGCCAAAATCAGAAGCACGACAGCGCCCTTTGCGCGTCCAAAGGACGCGCAGCGCCGTAGATGAGCGTCAGTGCGTGGTGGGTTTCGGCTTCGCCTTCAATTTCTCAATCTCGTCCTTGAGCGCCAGCTTGCGCCGCTTGAGATTCACGATTTCGAGGTCGTCGACCGATGGATGGTTCATCGCATCATCGATTTCGCGTTCGATGTCGCCGTGTTTCCGCTGCAGCTCATCAAGATGGGATGCAAGAGACATGATTGGTTCTCCCTTTCATGGTTTCCTCGATTGCAGCCGTCAAGGCGCGTCCCACCGCAATTTCGCTTCTGTGACGGCATAATGACAGTGTGCCACTATCGGGCACCGATGTCGAATGCTGCGTGGTAGCATTCCACGACAATACGAAATGTGGTATTGGCTGCGCGCCGGTGCAAGATACCTCCGGCCTCGCCCAATCAGGCCCATTTTTGGGCGCCGCAGACGTGCAGACGGTAAATAATGTCCGAACAGGAACAGGCCGATATCCGCCTCGAATATTCTCGGCTGAAGCAAGAACACGCCGATTTCGACGCGGCGATCAACGCGATGATCGCCATGGGCTGCGACCCTCTGCAGATCCAGCGCATGAAGAAGAAAAAGCTCTTCCTGAAAGACCGGCTGATGGCGCTGGAAGACCGGATCATCCCCGACATCATCGCGTGAGCGAATCCACTTACGGTCGCGACAAATCCTGCTCATCCCGTGATCGAAAGCCTCGCGGCGCGTTCGCGCAGCAGGGCGATGAGATCGCCGGTCTTTTCCTCGGAAGTGTCGATGGGAACCACCAGGCATATCGTCGCCTCGACCTTGCCGGCAGCTGAAAAGACCGGCGCGGCAAGGCACTTTGTGTAGGCGTCGACAAGACCGGAGGTCACACAGTAGCCGGCAGCCCCGGCCGTAGCGATATCTTCTATGAAGTCGTCCAGCAGCAATCTGCGGCCATCCGGCAGGACGAGATCGTCTTCGGACACCATGTCTTCGATCACCGCCCGTTCGAAACCGGCGAGAAGCAGGCGCCCGGAAGCGGTCCAGGGAAGCGGTATCTGCAGACCCGTGGCCGAACTGATCCGGAACGGCCTGGTGCCCGGGCTTGAATGGACAATCGTGTAGCGGCCGTTTTGCAGCATGCACAATTCGGAGGTCTCGCCTGTCTCGCGCGAAAGATTGTCGACTTCCTGACGCCCTCGCCTGAGCAGGTCGTTGCCGCGCACGTAGTCCATTCCGTAGAGATAAAGCTTCTTCCCGAAATAGACGCGATTGCCGTCGCCGGCCATTTCCAGCAGGCCCGCATCCACGAGCGAGCGCACAAGCGTGTAGATCGTCGAGCGCGGCGCATTCACTCCCTTGGCGAGATCGCCAATCCCGATCGCTCGCTGGTTCGCATGAAGAAACTCCAGGATATGGAGCACGCGGTTGAGACCCTTCTCGCGGGAGCCCGCAATCCTGTCTTCGTCCGGACCAGCGTCCGGCCGAACTGCCAAGCCATTGCCATCTTGCATTGCTGATTCCTGGTGTTAGTATCTGTCTCGTACAGGATACATGTGTCTTTTGTAAGAGACAATCCAGCAGATTACCGATGCATGTATCGGCAAAGGGGAACACAACACGAAAAGGAGGTCGCCGTGAACGACACATCCAAAAGACGTGATTTTCTGAAACTGGCCGGGCTTGCAACGGCCGGAGTGGTGGGCGCAGCGACAACAGTCGATGTTCAGAAGGCGGCGGCGCAGGCGGCGCCGGACAGCCTGCTGCGCACCGTTCTCGATCGCGGCAAGGTGATCGTCGGCACCGGCAGCACCAACGCGCCCTGGCACTTTGAAAACGATGCCGGCGAACTGGTCGGCATGGACATCACCATGGGGCGCATTCTTGCCAAGGGACTTTTCGACGATACGACCAAGGTCGAGTTCGTCATGCAGGATCCGGCCCAGCGCATTCCGAACGTGACCACCAACAAGGTCGACATTTCGATCCAGTTCATGACCATGACCGCCCAGCGCTCGCAGCTGATCCACTTCTCCCGGCCCTATTACGTCGAAGGCATCGCCTTGCTGACCCTTCCGAACGCCGAAAACAAGACCTTCGACAAGCTGCTTGCCGGCGGTTCGGCGACGCGGGTTTCCATCCTGCAGAATGTCGATGCCGAGGCAAATGTGCACATCGTCCTGCCGGAGTCGCAGGTGATGCAGATAGACACGCAGGCCAACGTGCTGCAGGCACTGGAATCGAAACGCGTCGACGCCGCCGCCGTCGATCTGTCGACGGTTCGCTGGCTCGCCTCGCGTAATCCGGACAAATACTTCGATGCCGGCAAGAGCTGGTTCTCGATGCTTTACGGCGCCGCACTTCGGCAAGGCGACCTCGACTGGCTGACCTTCGTCAACACGACCTTCACCACCGCCATGTTCGGCCATGAGACGGCGCTCTACGACGCTGCATTCAAGGACTATTTCGGACAGGAGCCGCCGGCGCGCCATCCCGGCTTCCCGGTCATCTGATGCAAGCAGGCGGAAGGGCTTGCGCCCTTCCGCGGCTTATCGTCGACAGCCCTCGATATGACAGGGACACATGGGCTATACCCTGAACTTCAACCTGATCTGGCGGCATTTCGACAAGCTTTGGGGCGGGCTGCTGCTCAGCCTCGAGCTGGCCGTGATCTCCATCGCGATCGGCATCCTCATCGGACTGCTTCTGGCGGTCTGGTACGTGTCGGCCGGGCGTGCGGTGCGGACCGTCATCGCCGCCTATGTCGAGTTCATCCGCAACGTGCCGCTGATCCTGCTCGTCTATCTCGTCTTCTACGGCCTGCCGACGGTGGTCGACATCGCCTACAGCGCGCAGACCTCGTTCATCGCCACGCTGTCGCTCTATAGCGGCGCTTATCTGGTCGAGGTGTTCCGCTCGGGGCTCGAAGCGGTTCCGCGCGGACAGCTCGACGCCGGCAAGGCGATCGGCCTGACGCCATGGCAAAGGCTGGTCCATGTGCGCCTGCCGACGATGCTGCGCATAACGCTGCCCGCGCTTTCCAACACGTTCCTGTCGCTGTTCAAGGACACGTCCGTTGCGTCGGTCATTTCGGTGCCCGAACTCACCTACGGCGCCCAGTGGATCAACTTCAACACCTTCCGCATCGTCGAGGTCTACCTTGTGGTGACGGCAATGTATCTCTTGACCGGCTACGCGCTTCTTTTTGCACTTCGGCTTGTCGAGCGCCGGTTCAGGGCGGCGCATTAGGATGCTTGGCCAGATCGCCTATGCCTTGCCCTTCCTGGCCCAGGGTTTTGCCGTGACGCTATGGGTGTCGCTGCTGGTGGTGGTGTTGTCGCTCGTCGCCGGCGTGATGATGGGCGTCGGCCTTGTCTATGGCCCGGCTCCGCTGCGCTGGGCGGTGCGCATTTTCAGCGATACCATTCGCGGCATTCCGATCCTGGTGCTCATCTTCTTCGTCTATTACGGCCTGCCTGCCGTCGGCCTCCATCTGGAATCCTTCTGGGCAGCCGTGCTGGCGCTCACCCTGTTCAAGACGGCGCAGGTCATCGAGTATCTGCGCGGTGCGGTCGGTTCCATACCGAAGGGGCAGTCCGAAGCGGCGATGGCGATCGGGCTGACCTTTCGCCAGCGACTGGCCTACGTCATCTTCCCGCAAGCGTTCAGGCGTTTCCTGCCGCCATGGATCAATGGCGTCACCGATGCGGTGAAGGGCAGCGCGCTGGTCTCGCTGCTCGGCATCACCGACCTGATGCACGCCATCAACCAGGTCATCGGCCGCACCTACGAAGCGATGCCGCTCTACATCCTCGGTGCGGTCATCTACTTCGCCGTCAATTACGCGCTCTCCCTGGCCAGCCGACGGTTGGAGCGGCGTTTCTCCTTCATCCGGGAATAGCAAGATGCCCATCGCCACGCCCGCCAATCCGGCGCTACTCGATGTCTCCGAGGTTTCCAAATCCTTCGGATCCGTCGCGGTCCTGCGCTCCGTCAGCCTGCAGGTGACGCGCGGCGAGGTGGTGACTGTCATCGGGCCTTCCGGCAGCGGCAAGACCACGCTGCTGCGCTGCGTCAACTTCCTGGAGAGCTACGACAGCGGCTCCATCCGCATCGACGGCAGGGAGGTCGGCTTCCGCGACACGGGAGCACGCCAGCGCCGCAGCGAGCGCGACCTGGCGAAGATGCGGGCCGAGACCGGAATGGTGTTCCAGAGTTTCAATCTGTTTCCGCATCTGACGGCGGCCGGCAACATCATGCTTGGCCTGCGCAAGGTGCGCGGCAAGAGCAGCACCGAGGCCCGCGCCATTGCCGAGCACTGGCTCGGCCGGGTCGGCCTCGCCCACAAGGCCGACAGCCTGCCGGCCGAGCTTTCCGGCGGCCAGCAGCAGCGCGTCGGCATTGCCCGCGCGGTGGCGATGGAGCCGAAAATCCTGCTTCTTGACGAGATAACCTCCGCGCTCGATCCGGAACTCGTCGGCGAGGTGCTCGAGGTCGTGCGCAGCCTGGCCGAGGACGGCATGACGATGGTGATGGTCACCCACGAGATGGCCTTCGCCCGCGACGCCTCGAGCCGCATCGTCTTCATGGCAGATGGCGGCGTCAGCGCCGCAGGCCCGCCCGCCGAGATTCTGGGCGCGGACATCGACAATGAGCGTCTGCGCAGTTTCCTGGCGCGGTTTCGTGCCTCGCATTTCTGACATGACGGCGAAAGCTGTCGCAAGGAGCCTTTTCATGACGCCTTACATCCGGCTCGCCGAATTGGGCCTGACACTGCCCGAGCCGCCGACGCCGATCGCCAACTTCGTCACGCACGCCGAAAGCGGACGGCTGATCTTCCTCTCCGGCCAAGGCCCGTTGCGCGCCGACGGCACGCTTTGCACCGGCAAGGTCGGCGCGGACGTCACGGTTGAAGAGGCCTATAAGCATGCCCGTCTCACCGGCCTGAACCTGCTCGCCGTCATGCACGCTGCGGCAGGCGACCTCGGCCGTATCGTGCGCGTCGTCAAGCTGCTTGGCTTCGTCAACGCGATCCCGACCTTCAGCGACCATCCGCAGGTGGTGAATGGCTGTTCCGATCTTTTCGCCGCTGTCTTTGATAGTATCGGCGGGCACGCCCGTTCGGCGATCGGTGTCGGCTCCCTGCCGGGCAACATCACCGTGGAAATCGAGGCCGTCGTCGAGATCGCCGCCTGAAATCTACCAATGGGACCTTTAGAGATGAAAACCTATTCCGCGAACGGCTCCAACACGACAATCCGCGAACGGCTCGGCCTTCGCCCGATCATCAATGTCTCCGGCACGATGACGGCACTCGGCGCCTCGATCATCGTCCCGGAAGCGATCGCCGCTATGTCGGAAATCGCCTCGCAATGGGTGGAGATGGACGATCTGCAGCGCGCCGCAAGCACGATCGTCGCACGCCTCACCGGCGGCGAGGCCGGCTTCGTCACGGCGTGCTGCGCCAGCGGCATCACCATGGCCATTGCCGGCACGATGACCGGCACCAACCTTCTGGCGATCGAGCGGCTACCGGACGACACCGAGGGCCTCAAGTCGGAGGTCATCGTCCAACTCGGCCATATCGTCAATTACGGCGCGCCGATCGACCAGTCGATCCGGCTCGCCGGGGCAAGCACCGTACCGGCCGGTACGGTCAGCGTGACGCAGGATTATCATGTGCGCGAGGCGATCCGCGACCACACCGCAGCAGGCCTCTATGTCGTTGCGCATCACACGGTGCAATACGGCATGCTCTCGCTCGAGGAGTTCTGCGAGATCTGCCACGCCAAAGGCGTCCCGGTGATCGTCGACGCCGCCTCCGAATACGATTTGCGCGGCTTTCTCGCGCGCGGCGCCGACATCGTCGTCTATAGCGGACACAAATTCCTCTCGGGACCGACAAGCGGCATCGTCACCGGGCGCAAGGATCTGGTGCGCGCCGCCTATCTGCAGAACCGTGGCGTTGCGCGGGCGATGAAGGTCGGCAAGGAAAGCATCGCCGGCGCCATGGCCGCACTGGAGGCCTGGGAGCGGCGCGATCATGCCGGCATCCGCAAGCGGGAAGAAGCGGCGCTCGATCTGTGGAAGGACGCATTGCTGGGCCTGCCCGGCATCGCCGCGCATGTCATTCCCGATCCGACCGGCAATCCGCTCGACCGCCTGCAGGTGTTTGTTGCGCCCGAAAGCGGATTCACCGCCGCCGGCCTTGCCTCGGCGCTGGCGGCCGTTTCGCCTCCCATTATCGTGCGCAACCACGAGGTCGAGCGCGGTCACTTCTTTCTCGACCCGTGCAATCTCCATCCCGGCGAGGCGGAAATCGTCGCCGAACGCCTGCGGGCCGTGTTGAGCGTGGCCGAGCGTCCGGCGGATGCGATGAAGTCGGCCCGCAAGGATAGCGCCGGCGCCTTGCGCTGGCCGGATTAGGTAATGATGGCGCCTCACGCCAGAACGCTTGCGCAGAGGCAGCACATCCTTGCCGTCGAACCCGAATTCCGCTAAGGCGCGCCTTTGCCGCCGGGAGCAGAAGCTTGGACGATCAACGCGCCGACGTCGCCATCATCATGGGCAGCCAGTCCGACTGGGCGACGATGCGCCACGCCGCCGAAACGCTGGAGGCACTGGGCATCCCGCACAAGCGGCTGATCGTCTCGGCTCATCGCACCCCCGACCGGCTCTATGACTTCGCCAAGGGCGCCAAGGCGGCCGGCTTTCGGGTGATCATCGCCGGCGCCGGCGGTGCGGCACACCTGCCCGGCATGACGGCGGCGATGACGCCGCTTCCGGTTTTTGGCGTGCCGGTGGAATCGAAGGCGCTTTCCGGACAGGACTCGCTGCTCTCCATCGTGCAGATGCCGGCCGGCATTCCGGTCGGCACGCTGGCCATCGGCAAGGCGGGCGCCACCAATGCCGCCCTTCTGGCTGCGGCCGTGCTGGCGCTGACCGACGAAAAGCTCGCCGCCCGGCTCGATGCCTGGCGCGCCGCCCAGACCGCCAAGGTCGCCGCCGAGCCTACGGACACGCCATGAGCCTGGCCGCCGGATCGACCATCGGCATCATCGGCGGCGGCCAGCTCGGCCGCATGCTGGCGATGGCCGCGGCGCGCCTCGGCTACCGCACGGTCGTGCTGGAGCCGCAGCCGGATTGTCCGGCGGCACAGGTCGCCAACCGGCAGATCACTGCCGCTTATGACGACACGGCCGCGCTCGCCGAACTGGCTGCAGTCAGCGCCGTCGTCACCTACGAGTTCGAGAACGTTCCGGTCATGGCCGCCAGCGCGCTTGCCATCACGGTCCCGGTCTACCCGCCGGCGCGCGCGCTGGAAGTAGCGCAGGACCGGGTGGCGGAGAAGAAATTCCTCAACGGCATCGGCATTCCCACCGCGGATTTCTGCCCCGTCGACAATGACGACGAATTGACGGCGGCGCTGAAAAAGTTCAACGGCAGCGGCATATTGAAGACGCGACGCATGGGCTATGACGGCAAGGGCCAGCGCGTCTTCCGCAATATGGAAACGGGGGGCTTTGCCGGCACCTGCGAGGCGATGGGCAACGTGCCGCTGATCCTCGAATCCTTCGTCGCCTTCGAACGCGAGATTTCGGTGATCGCGGCGCGCGGCATGGACGGTTCGCTCGCCGCCTACGATCCGGCAGAAAACGTCCACCGCAGCGGCATCCTGCACAGCTCGACCCTGCCGGCCAGGATAGGGTCCGAAACCGCCGCTGCAGCGCAGGCGGCGGCAGCAGAAATACTTGCCGCGCTCGACTATGTCGGCGTCATCGGCATCGAGTTCTTTGTCCTTGCCGACGGCGCGCTGCTGGCCAATGAGATCGCGCCGCGCGTTCACAATTCCGGCCACTGGACGGAAGCCGCCTGCATCGTCTCGCAGTTTGAGCAGCACATTCGCGCCGTCGCCGGCCTGCCGCTGGGAAATCCCGGCCGCCATTTTGACTGCGTCATGGAAAACCTGGTCGGCGACGATATCCTGCGCATCCCGGCCCTGCTCGCCGAGCCCGATCTGATGCTGCATCTCTATGGCAAGGCCGAGGCACGCCCCGGCCGCAAGATGGGTCATTTTACGCGAATGAGCCGCTACCGTTGAGGCTATAGGACGGCGCCGCTCCAATGCCGTCGATAGGGCAGAAACTCAAACTCCGCCACATGCTTGGTTGACACGGGCAAGGCTCCTCGTTTATGAGCCACGCACAAGTTGAGAGGCGCGCTTTCCGAGCGCGCCTTAATAATTCGGCCCAAGCGGGCCCAGACCGACGGGCAAGACCATGAAGATCAAGAATTCGCTCAAGGCGCTCAAGGCGCGTCACCGCGACAACCAGCTGGTTCGCCGCAAGGGCCGCGTGTACATCATCAACAAGACCGCTCCGCGCTACAAGGCGCGCCAGGGCTGAGCCTTTTCGCGTTGGGGCGGCTTGCCTCAGCGCCTGCATGATGTACCGCATCGACCCAAAAATCGGAATCGATTTTCGGAAAACACGATGCGAGGAGTTCAAAATGCTGGAGCGTCCTTTACGCGTCCAAAAGGACGCGTGGCGCTCTAATACCGGCCTGCCGGCCCTTTCACGCTAAATTCAGTTTGACGATCCGCTGTCCGGGGTTAGATTCCGGTCATGCGGATTCATTTTGCATTCTTCGCGGCGCTTTTTCTTTTCGGTGTCGCCCCGCTTCCGGCTCAGGCGGAAGACCCGGTCACTCCTCCGGTTGCCACGACCAGGGAGGAAAGGCTCAACCAGCTGTTTGTCGACCTGAAGCGCGAGCGCAATGAAAAAGCCGCCGAGCGCATCGCGGCGCGCATCTCGCACGAGTGGTCGCAATCCGGCAGCGCCTCGATCGACCTGATGATGCAATGGTCGCAAAAGGCGGCTGAAGACAAGAAGTTCGACGTGGCGCTCGACTTCCTCGACCAGGTGGTGACGTTGCAACCGGCCTATGCCGAAGGCTGGAACCGGCGCGCCACCGTACATTTCATGATGAATAACTTTGGAAAATCGATGGCGGACATCGACCGCACGCTGCAGCTCGAGCCGCGCCATTTTGGCGCGCTGTCCGGCCTGGCGCAGATCATGGCGGTAACCGGCCACAAGCAGTCGGCGCTGGAAGCCTGGCAGCGCGTGCTCAGCATCTATCCGATGATGCGCAGTGCCCAGGATCAGGTCGGCACGCTTTCCGAAGAACTTGCCGGCGAAGGGATATGAGGTTGGCGGACAAATCCACTTGAGTGAAAGTCTTTTTAGCTAGACTGTGAACTAATTTCGCTCCGGTCCGTACCTCTCTCCATGAACCCGATCTACGCCACGCTCGCCTTCCTCCTGGCGCTTGTGTTCACCCTTGCAGGTGTCACCCGCGCCGGTTCATGGCTGATCGAGCGCCGCAATCCGCCGATCGGCGACTTCGCGGATATAAACGGTGCCCGCATCCACTACGTTCACATTCCGGCCGGGGAAAACGCCGAAATGCCGCCGATCGTCTTTATCCACGGCGCCAGCGCCAATCTCAGGGATCAGATGCTGCCGTTGAGGCCCTTGCTGGAAGGCCGTGCCGAGATGCTGTTCTTCGACCGCCCGGGTGCAGGCTGGTCGGCTCGCGGCCCCGGCAACAACGAAACCCCATCGGCACAGGCCAGCACCATCGCAACGCTGATGGACCATCTCGGCATCAGGAAAGCCATCATCGCCGGCCATTCCTTCGGCGGCTCGGTGACCACCGCCTTCGGCCGCGAGCATCCCGACAAGACGCTCGGCCTGGTGTTCATGGCGCCTGCCACCCATCCCTGGCCGGGCGGCGCGACCGCCTGGTATTACAATTTGACGACCATTCCGATCGTCGGCCGGCTTTTTTCCGAAACGCTGACCTATCCGTCGGGAACGCTGCAGATGAATGCCGCCACTGCCTGCGTCTTTGCCCCCAATAAGGTGCCGGACTTCTATGTCGCCGGGGTCGCGATCCCGCTGGTGCTTCGGCCGAACGCCTTTCGTGCCAACGCCACCGATGTCGCCGGGCTTTATCGCTACACGCTCGATGCCGCACCGCACTACCGCGATATCAAGGCGCCGACTGTGGTCATCTCGGGCGACCGCGACAAGGTGGTTTATGCAACGATCCATTCGGTCGGCCTCGTCCGCGATATCGCCGGGGCCGAACTGGTCTGGGTCCGCAATCTCGGCCACAAGCCAGACTGGATAGCACCCGATCTCGTTGTCGGCGCGATCGAAAAGGTCGCCGGCAGGGACGTGGACCTTCAGGCAATGGCGAAGGCCGTGGAAATCAGGATTGCCGGCGACACCTACGGTGCCGGCAAATGCGCCGACATCAAAGCCCCGGAAGCCGAACTCGCGCCAATTTAATTTAGAGCAACCGAAATCATTCGAAGCGACGGCCAAGCCTAGCGGCGGGCCTGCACGTCCGATCCGACATAGGCGATGCGCAACATGTTGGTGGAGCCGGGCGTCCTCAACGGCACGCCGGCGGTGATGATGACCCGGTCGCCGGGTTTGCCGAACCCTTCATCCAAAGCGATGCGGCAGGCGCGGTCGACCATGTCATCGAGGTCGATGGCGTCGGGTGAGACGACGCAATGCGTGCCCCACAAAAGCGATAGCCGCCGCGCCGTGTTGACGATCGGCGATAGGGCGACGATCGGCACCTGCGGCCGCTCGCGCGCGGCGCGCAGGCCGGTCGTGCCGGACGCCGTATAGCTGATGATCGCCGACAGTTTCAGCGTCTCGGCGATTTCGCGGGCGGCAAGCGAAATGGCGTCGGCGCCGGTCGCTTCCGGCTCCGAGCGCTGCGCATTGATGATGCCGGCATAGGTCGGGTCGGTTTCGACCTTGCTGGCGATGCGGTTCATCATCGCCACCGCCTCGACCGGGTAGGCGCCGGCCGCGGATTCGGCCGAGAGCATGATGGCGTCGGCGCCTTCGAACACGGCGATCGAGACGTCCGACACCTCGGCGCGGGTCGGCACCGGCGCGGTGATCATCGATTCCAGCATCTGCGTGGCGATCACCACCGGCTTGCCGGCGCGGCGCGCGGCGCGGGTGATCTGCTTCTGGATGCCGGGCACGGCTTCGAGCGGCATTTCGACGCCGAGATCGCCGCGGGCAACCATCAGTGCGTCCGAAAGTTCGATGATCTCGGCCAGCCTGGCGACGGCTTGCGGCTTTTCGATCTTGGCCATGATCAGCGCCCGGCCGCGCGCGATCTTGCGCGCTTCCGCCAGATCCTCCGGCCGCTGCACGAACGACAGCGCCACCCAGTCGACGCCGGTGGCCAGCACAGCATCCAGATCGCTGCGGTCCTTTTCGGTCAGCGCGCCGACCGGCAGGTCGGTGTCGGGCAGGCTGACGCCCTTCTTGTCAGAGATGCTGGTGCCGGCGACGACGGTGCAGACGATCGCCTGTCCGTCGCTCTCCACCGCCTTCAGCTCGAGCTTGCCGTCGTCGATCAAAAGACGGTGACCGGCCTCGACCGATCTCAGGATTTCCGGATGGGGCAGATAAACCCTGGTCGAGTTGCCGGGCTCGGGATTGTCGTCGAGCGTGAAGGTCTGGCCGAGTGTCAGCGTCTCCTTGCCGTTGGCAAACTTGCCTACCCGAAGCTTGGGTCCCTGCAGGTCGGCGAGAATGCCGATCGGCCGGCCGACCGCTTTCTCGACGGTGCGAATGCGACCGACAAGTGTGCGCATCAATTCATGATCGGTGTGACTCATATTAATGCGAAACACGTCGGCGCCGGCTTCGAAAAGCTTCTTCAGCATGTCCTCGGAGGAGGAGGCCGGACCGATGGTGGCGAGTATCTTGACCTTGCGGCTGCGTCTCATTGACTGTTTGTTCCCGGAGCGGCTGGAACGCCCCCCGTTGCGGGGTCATCGGTCAGCTGGACCATCCAGCTTGCCTGCTCGCCCGTGTCATATTCCTGGAATCCGGCGCGCTGGAAGCCCCGGGCGACGCAATCGCTAACGCCGGCGATCTTGAACTCTTTTTCGGCCACGCACATGTTGATCGGACCATCCCAGCGCCCGCCGCGCTCGGCGTCTTCTGCATAAAGATAGTAAAATCTTGATGACAGCGGGCCCTCGATCAGCGTCTTGCAGCTCGAACCCTCGATGTGCCACCAGCCTTCGGTGATCCAGCCGGCCTTGGCGCGATAGCCGATGCCGACGCCGACCAGGTTCTGCGTGGCGTTGCAGACACGGAAATCGGCGCGCGCCGGCGAGGCAGCAACCATCGCGGCGAGGCCAACGGCAAAGGTCAGGAGCGGCATGGCGAAGGCATAACGTACACGCGGCCTGCCGGCGGAACCCATCCTGAAACCTCTCAAGAACCACATTTGCATCTCTCAACGCCCCTTTTCGGAAAAGTCCGGGCGCATGTCAACGCGCCCTTCCGCTCAATTCCAATCGATTTAGAAAGGCTCCGGCGCACGGTCTGTCGCCTTCTGCCAGATTTCCGCAGAAACCGTGGCCAAACGACGGCATTGCGTAATCGTCCCCTTCGTGGAATGACGATACCATCCTCCCTGGAAGCCAGCGAACAGACCATTTCCCGCCGATGACCCGATCCACAGTTTTCGCGCCTTTCGACATCGTCGAAGGCGACCGCAAGCGAGGCATCGTGCTCCTGGCCGATCACGCCCGTCGCGACCTGCCGGAAGAGTATGGCAGCCTTGGCCTGCCGGCGGCGGAATTCGACCGCCATATCGCCTACGACATCGGTGTCGAAACGGTGACGCGCGAACTGGCCGCTTTGCTCGGCGTGCCGGCGGTACTCGCCAATTTTTCGCGGCTTCTGATCGATCCCAATCGCGGCGAAGACGATCCGACACTGATCCGCCAACTCTATGACGGCACCGTCATTTCGGGGAATTATCCACTTACCTTGAAAGAACGTGAAAGGCGGCTCGACCGCTTCTATCGACCCTATCACGATGCGGTCGGCGCCATGATCGCCTCGGTGGCGCAGGCTTGCGCAAACGCCCCCTTTATCCTTTCGGTGCATTCCTTCACCCCGTTCATGCAGGGGTTCGTGCGCCCTTGGCATGTTGGCATCTTGTGGGATCGCGACGACCGGGTGGCGCGACCGCTGATCGACATGCTTGCGAAGGACAAAAGCCATATCGTCGGCGACAATGAGCCCTATGACGGCGCGCTGCGCGGCGACACCATGTTCAGGCATGCCATCATCAACGGCTTCGCCCATGCGCTAATCGAAATCCGTCAGGACCTGATCGCCAATCGGCAGGATGCGGTCGCGTGGGCCGAACGGCTGGCGCCGATCGTTGACGCGATCAACCGCCGTCCCGATATACATCGGGTCAGACGATTCGGCTCGCGCACCGGGCCGCTCTAAGGAAGCCCAAGGAGGCCAAGAACACATGACCGAACTCAGCGACGAGCAGAAACGCGATTTCGAAGCCGCCGCCTTCCGCCGGCTGGTCGCGCATCTGCGTGAACGCACGGACGTGCAGAACATCGACCTGATGAACCTCGCCGGCTTCTGCCGCAATTGCCTCTCCAACTGGTATCGCGACGCCGCTGAGGCCGAGGGTGTCGATCTCAGCAAGGACCAGTCGCGCGAGATCATCTACGGCATGCCCTATGCCGAATGGCAGGCGCTCAACCAGCTTGACGCCTCCGACGCCAAGAAGGCGGAATTCGAGGCAAGACGCCCCAGGGATCACTAAGGCCACGATCCCGAAAAGTGGAAACCGGTTTTCGGATAAGATCGTGGTCGAACAAAGCCCGACCAGATCGGCTTCATCACCTGGGTTCAAGCGAGCCGTTTGGCCCAAGCACTTTCAAGAACGAGCACTTGACTGCAAATTGAATCGATCTAATTTGCCACGCGAAGCCATTTTCGGACCGGATTCTACATGATGGACACGCTAAACCGCATGCAGGCCGCCATTCGTGGACGATGGGCCGTGGCGGCCATCTTCCTGGCCAATGGCTTTCTGACCGGCGCATGGGCGCCGCAGATCCCTGTGGTGCTGACCCGGCTGGATATCAGCAAGTTCACGCTTGGCCTGCTGATCCTGCTGTTCGGCGCCGGCGCGGTCACAGCGATGACCTGGTGCGGCCACCTGATCTCCAGGCATGGGTCGCGCACCGTGCTGCGCTGGTTCGGTCTCATCGGCAGCTTCGGCCTGCTGGTTGTGGCGCTGGCTCCCAACGTGCCGCTGGCGGCCATCGCCATGTTCATCTTTGGCGGTTCGATCGGCGGCATGGATGTCGCCATGAACGCCAATGCGGTCACGGTGGAACGGCGCTTGTCCCGGGCCATCATGTCGTCCTCGCACGGCTTCTGGAGTCTTGGCGGTTTCGCCGGCGGCGCTCTCGGTGGCCTCGCCATCCAGAATTACGGGCATCTCGCCCATGCGACGGTGGTGACGGCTCTCGCTTTCGCTGTGATTGCAGTGGCAGTCCGCTACCTGATCGCCGAGGACAAGCCAGTCCAAGCATCCTCGGGGGTAATCGGGCATCGCAAGTTCGCGCTGCCTGGAAATCCGCTGGTCTATCTGGTCGGGCTGATGGCGCTGATGACGATGATCTCCGAGGGTGCGGTGCTCGACTGGGCAGCGCTTTACCTGCAACAGGAACTCGGCACCGACCTCGCCGTAGCTGGTTTGGCCTACGCCGCTTTTTCCGGCGTCATGGCCGTCATGCGCTTCGTTGGCGACGGGGTCCGCAACCGTTTCGGCGCCGTGACGACACTGCGCGTTTCGGCGCTTGTCGCCGCTGCCGGCATGCTGGTGGCGGGTATGGCGCCCTCGCCCTGGCTCGCCATCTCAGCTTTTGCCTTTTGCGGCTTCGGCATCGCCAATATGGTGCCGATCCTGTTTTCGGCCGGCGGCAACCAGGAAGGCATGTCGCCCGGCACCGGCATGAGCGTCGTCACCACAATGGGCTATTCCGGCATTCTGGTGGCGCCGTCGGCAATCGGCTTCATCGCCGAGCATTCAAGCTTCGGTCCGATCTTCATCGCTTTGTCGGGACTGCTGGTCGTCGTATTCTTGATGGCCGGGCTCGCTCACCGCGCCGAATTCGCGCCTGACGCGGCCCCGGCCGAATAGCGCTTCAACTCCTCGTAGAGGAAATCCGCGACACGGCGGATGCGCACGCTGGTGCGCACGTCGCGGTGCATGGCCAGCCATACCGGAAGCGTCGGCAGCCCGAGGCCCGGCAGCACTGTCTCCACCAGCGGATCGCGGTCGGCCAGCGGCTCCTGGCCAAAGCCGATGCCGTTTCCCGACCGCACCGCCTCCCACAGCACAATTTGGTTGTCGGTCCTGAAGCGGAAGGCATTGCGGGTGAGCGGGACACCGAATTGGGCAAAGCCGCGAATGATCTCATCGCTGCGGTCGAAGCCGATCAGGTCGTGGCCGGCAAGATCGCCGGGTTCGCGCGGACGGCCACGCCGGTCGAGATAGGATTTTGCCGCGCAGGCGCGGAGCGGAATGTCTGCCACCTTGCGCGCCACCAGCTCGTTCTGGGCCGGCTTGACCATGCGGATAGCGATGTCGGCATCGCGGCGCAAAAGATTCTCGACCTGGTTCGACGCGACGATCTCGACCTCGATGCCGGGCTCCTCGGCGCCCAGCCGCGCCGTCATCTCTGGCAGGACATAGGCCGCCACCACCTCGCTGGCGGCAATGCGCACTGTGCCCTCGATCGCCTCGACCGATCCCAGCGCCAACAGCGAAAAGGCGCTCGCCTGCTCGCTCACCGCCCGGCCGCGTTCATAGAGCGTACTGCCGGCTTCTGTCAGGGCGTAGCCGCGCCGCCCGCGCCGGAACAGGGTGACGCCGAGCGCCTGCTCCAGCTCGGCGATATGGCGGCCGAGCGTCGGCTGGCTTGCAGCCAGCTTGCGCGCGGCAGCGGACAGGCTGCCGGTTTCCGCCACGGTGACGAAACTCTTGATCAGATTCCAGTCGATTTCCATTCAAAACTGAATATCATGTCGCCAGATTCAGTCAATTTCCATTCGTTTGCGGGCGGATCATATTGTGACCGTAACGCAAACACGGAAACGAAACATGACCAAGGTCGCAATTCTGGGGGCCAATGGCCGGCTCGGCCGCGTGGTTGCCAAGGCCTTCATCGACGCCGGCTATGATGTCCGCGCCATCACCCGCAGCGGCAAGATAACGGCAGAACTCATCGGCTCGGCGACCGTCGCCGGCGACGGGCTCGATCGCGAAGCGCTTATCCGCGCCACCGAAGGCGTCGACATCATCTTCAACGGCCTCAACCCGATCTACACCGACTGGGGCAAGTGCCTGCCGATGGCCGAGAACGTCATGGCCGCGTGCCGGGCGAACCACGCATTGCACCTCGCTCCCGGCAGCGTTTACAATTACGGCTCGCCGATGCCGGCGGTCATCACCGAAGACACGCCATTCCACCCGACGACGGAAAAGGGCCGCATCCGCGTCGCCATGGAAGACCTCTTTCGCCGCGAGGCCGAAGCCGGCCGAGTTCGCACCATTCTGCTGCGAGCCGGCGATTTCTTCGGCGGCACCGGCACCGGATCGTGGTTCGATCTGATGGTGGCCGCCAAGATGGACAAGGGCGTCTATACCGCCCCCGGGCCGGCCGATCTCCTGCATGGATGGGCCTATCTGCCTGATATGGCCAAGGCTTTCGTCGGACTGACTGAGAATCTCGACAAGCTCGGCGCCTACGAGGCGCTGAACTTTCCCGGCCACGCCGTTACTGATCTGGAGATCAAGGCCGCCGCGGAGCAGGCGCTCGGGCGCACGTTGAAACTGACGTCGATGCCGTGGTGGATGTTGCGCGCCGGCAGTCCGTTCGTGGCGATGTGGCGTGAGCTCGTCTCGATGTCCTATCTCCGCTTCGAGCCACACCAGTTGGTCTCGGCAAGACTGGAAGGCATCCTCGGCACGATCCCGCATACGCCGCTGGATAGGGCGGTGGCAGAAGCCCTCGATGATATCGGTGTGGCCACGATTGATGGCGTTTCGAAAGCTGCCTGAAAACGTGCGTTTCGAACCGAAGGCTCGGAAAGGACCATGCGCAAAATCAAATGCTACAGCGCTGTGAGTCCAAAAGGACGCGCAGCGCTGTAGCATTCGTGCACACCAAACTCCGGGTCAAATCCTGCCCATCAGCAGCAACACCAGCAGCACGATCAGGATGACGCCGACGATGCCGGAGGGACCATAACCCCAGGAACGCGAATGAGGCCATGCCGGCACCGCGCCGATCAGAATAAGGATCAGAATGATGATGAGAATGGTGCTGAGCGTCATGAGAAACTCCCCGCGTTGAGGCATTGCATGACAGGACAATGCAAAAGGCCGCTGGGTTGTTCCCGGCGGCCTTTTCTACCTGGGCTGAAGGGAGCGACCTATTCGGCGGCCTTCGGGAAGTCGATCGCCGGCTCGTCGAGCAAGCCCGGCCCTGCGGAGGTCTCCATAGTCGCATCGGCTGGCGTTCCGCGCCGGAACACCCGACGGAAGAATGCATAGAAGCGGCTGTTCTTGCTGCGCGTGAACACCATCAGCATCGACGGTGTCACCACCAGAGTCAGCAAGGTGGCGAAGGACAGGCCGAAGACGATCGCCGACGACAGTGAAATCCACCATTGCGTCGACGGCGCGTTGATCGTCGTCTCGTGATGGAAGATTTCGAGACCGAGGCCGAAAGCGATCGGCAGCACGCCGAGGATCGCCGACACCGCCGTCAGCACCACCGGTCGGGCACGTTCGCGGCAGGTCTGCAGCACCGCGTCCATCTTGTCCCAGCCCTCTTCGCGCAGCCGGTCGTAGGTGTCGATCAGCACGATGTTGTTGTTCACCACCACGCCGGCCAGCGCGATGACGCCGATGCCCGACATGACGATGCCGAACGCCTCTCCAGTCAACAGCAATCCCAGGAACACGCCGACGGTCGCCATGACCACGCAGGACAGCACCAGCCAGACGCTGGTGAACTTGTTGAACTGCATCAGCAGCACCAGGAAGATCAGGAAGATCGCCGCGCCAAAGGCCTTGCTGAGGAAAGCGCTGGCCTCGGCGCTGTCCTCGTTCGAGCCGGCAAGCTTCCAGCGTATGCCGCTGCCGAGATCCACTTCGGCGACAGCCTGGCTGACCTGCTGCTGGACAGAAGCGACCTGCTCGCCGGCGGCGACATTGGCCTGGACGACCACGGTGCGCGCGCCGTCGATGCGGTTGAGGATGCCGACGGTCGGCTCGGGCTTGCGCACGACGAAATTCGAGATCGGCACCGACCCTTGCGACGTCTGCACCCTGAGGTCGTCGAGGGTCGACAGCGTGCGCCGGTCCTCGGGCAGACGCAGCCTGATGTCGACGGCGTCGTCCGCACCGGCCGGCCGGTATTCGCTGAGCTTCAGCCCGTTCGTCACCAGTTGCACCACCGTGCCGACCGAAGTCGGGCTGATGCCGTATTGCGCCGCCTTGGCGCGATCGACGTCGAGCGCCCAGTCGACGCCGGGTGGCGGCAGGCCGTCGGAAATATCGATGACACCGGGCACCTTGGCAATGCGCGCGGCGACGGCGCGCGCCTTGTCGTCGAGGCCTTTCGGGTCGACGGCTGACAGCCTGATCTGGATCGGCTTGCCGGTGGGCGGGCCGGCCTCGGGCACGCGAACCTCGACGTCGACGCCGGGAATGCCGGCCATGACGCCGCGCAGCTCGTCCAGGATGGCGTTCGCCGATTTGCGCTCGCGCCAGTCGACGAACTCGTACTGGATCACGCCGACCACGTCTTCAGGAATGTCTTGGCCGCCGCCTTGCGTCTTGCCGACACGGGTATAGACGGATTTCACGCCCGGCCAGCCGAGAAGCCGGTTTTCCGCGGTCGTTGTAGCGGCATCCATTTCGGCGAGCGAAAGGTTGCCGCGGGCGTGCACATAGAGCAGGCCGTAGTCAGGCTCGACATTCGGGAAGAACTCGACGCCGGCGCCGTATTTCGAATATGCAAAGCCGACACCGAACAAAAGGCCGACGGTGAGCAGAAGCACGGTGATGGGAAAGCGAACCGCCTGCTTGACCACCGCCATGTACCAGCCGTCGCGGTTGTCATTCTCGTGATGCAGCGGCGCCTTGGCGAACAAGGCGCCCAGCGCCGGTGCAAAAACCAGTGCATAGAGCATCGAGGCCGAGAGCGTGACGATCAGCGTGATCGGCATGTATTTCATAAAGTCGCCGATGATGCCTGGCCAGAACAGCAGCGGCGAAAAGGCGGCGATGCGCGTCATCGTCGCGGCGATGACCGGACCGGCCATGCGCCTGGCGGCAAGCGCGAACGCCTCGGCCTTAGGCATGCCTTCGCTCATCCGCCGCTCGGCGAATTCGGTGACGATGATGGCGTCGTCGACCAGCATGCCGACCGCCAGGATGAGGCTGAACAGGACGATCATGTTGATCGTGTAGCCCATCATGGCCAACAGCAGGATGCCGATCAGGAAGGACGATGGAATGGCCAGGCCGATCAGCAGCGAGGCACGGCCCGACAGCGCGTAGAGAATGACGATGAACACCAGGATCACGGCGATCATGACGTGGTTCTGCAGATCGCCGAGCAACTGGTTGACGAAGACCGATTTGTCTTGCGTGTAGGTGACGTGCATGCCTTCCGGCATGGTCTTTATGAAGGCATCGGACACGGCCCTCACCTGGGCGATCGTGTCGATCAGGTTGGAGCCGATGCGCTTCTTCACCTCGATGGCGATCGCCGGCTTGCCGTCGAGACGGGTCACCGTCTCGGCGTCCTTGAAGGTGGAGCGGACGGTGGCGATATCCTGGGCCTGCACCACGGCATTGGGGCCGGCGACGATCGGAAGCGCCGCCACGTCCTGTGGCGTTTCGATCAGCGACGGCACCTTGACGGCGTATTTGCCCTCGGACCCTTCGATGTTGCCGGCGGCGACAAGACTGTTGGAATCGCCGACCGCACCGATCAGCTGCTCGAGCTGCAGCCCGTATGACGACAGTTTCATCGGATCGATGACGACTTCGACGAGATCGTCGCGGGCGCCCTGCAGCGAGCCTTCCAGCACGCCAGGCACTTCCTCGATGCGGTCGCGCAACTCGCGCGCCGCCGTCGTCAGAACGCGCTCGGGCACTTCGCCCGACAGCGTCACGACAAGGACGGGGAATTCGGAGACGTTGACTTCGGAGACCACAGGCTCCTCGGCTGCCTGCGGCAGGTCGGCCTTGCCGTCCTGGACCTTGCTGCGCGTGTCCTGCAGCGCCGTCGCCAGATCCGTCTGCGGGTGGAATTCGACCAGCACATAACCGCCGCCCTGGAAGGCGGCCGAACGCATCTCCTTGAGCCCCTTGAGGCTCTTCAGCTTGGCTTCCATCGGCCGCAGCAGAAGGCGTTCCGAATCCTCGGGCGAGATGCCCTGATAGATCAGGCTGACATACATCATCGGAATCGGAACGTCGGGTTCCGCTTCCTTCGGTGTCGACTGATAGGCGACCGCACCGGCAAGGATGAGGAACACCAGCACCGAAATGGTCAGCCTGGCATTGCTGATTGCGAGTTTGACTATATCCATGATTACTGCGTCCCGGCCGTCGCTTCGCCCAGCAGCTTCTGGATGGTCGCCTGGTCGGCCTCGACCGGCTTGACCACTTCGCCTTCCTTCACCAGTTCCTGGCCGGCGACGATGATGCGCGCATCGGCAGGGATGCCGCCGAGCACCAGGCCGGTTGGCGTATCGTCGACCAGATCGATCGGGAAGAACACGACCTTGTTATCCTTGTCGACGGCGCGGATGCCGAGATCGCCCTTGTCGCCGAGCGTCACCACGGAGCGCGGCAGCATGACTGCGTCGGTCGGCTGCGCGCTCAGCGCGATCTCGGCGGTCATCCCGGCCGGAATGGTGCCCTTGGGGTTGGGGATTGCGATCTCGACGCGGAAGGTGCGGGTGGCGGACGAGGCGTCGCGGCTGATATAGCGCACGGTGCCCTCGACATTCTGGCCGCTGACCAACCGTACCTTCGCCTTGTCGCCGATCTTCAGATAGCCGAGATCACGTTCGCTGACCTCGCCGCGGGCGATCACCGGATCGAGGCTCAGGATGGTCGCCACTTCGCCGCCCTGCATCACGGAACTGCCAAGCTCCACCGGTACCCGGTCGATGACGCCGTCGAACGGCGCCTTCACCTCGTTGCGGTCGAGTTCGGCCTGCGCGGCTTCCAGGTGCGACTGGGCTAGCGTCAGGTTGGAGCGCGCGGTATCGAGCTGCAGCTTGGGCAGATTGCCGGTTTTCATCAGCCGCAATGCTGCATCGAGTTCGGCCCGACGCTGGACCAGAAGCTGCTTGGCGTTGCTGACCGCCGAAAGCTTTTCCTCGGCTGCCAGCATCAGCACGAGGTCGCCGGTCTTGACGCGCTGTCCCTGCTTGACCGGCAGCTTGTCGATGACGCCGGCGACGCGCGTCGCCAGGACCGCGCGCTTGTCGGCTTCGGTCAGTCCGGAAATCCGGATGGCGCGCGCATAGGTACGCCTGGGCGGGGTTATGGTCGCGACGGTGCGCAAGGTCGCCTTGGGCTGTTCTGCCTCAGCGGGCTTGGCGTTGCCGGCGTCAGCCGTCTTTGGCTGCTCGACCTCCCCCGCTTTGGATTTGTCGGCGGCCGCGCTGCCGACGGACGAGAACTCGCCCGTCGCCATCCACGCAGCGAAACCGACAAGCACAACAATGGCTGCAAGCTTGTGAAACCTGTACTTCGGCATCGTCATTTTTCCAGTGCGCGGGATTCGGCCAGGCCGCGTCTTCTAACTCGGGCGCGTCGCCGATATGGGTGCGCGCAAGGCCGTGTTCAACTTGCCGTGATCGGCGAACGAGCTTCTACATCAAAGTTGCACCGCAATATAGTCAGAAATGTTGATGGGTAATACTTCGCTGGGCAGGGTGCGGCCGCCGTGAAGCGCGCCGGACCAGCGCGGCCTTTTATCTGCGACATAACACTCGGCGCAGCGCGGATGCGAAAGCAACCGCCAGACCGCGTCCCTCGGGCAAGTCTTGGCTGCATCGACCATCATCGGTGCCGTGCCCGGCTTGCCAGTGCCCTTGGTAAAGGCGCCAGCAAAACAGCATGGCAGCAGCTGTCAGCATGATGGGAATATTTCATGCAAAGGTCACCTCCTTCGACAAGGGCAGTGTCCGGATGCGCTTGCCTGTCAGTGCGAAGATGGCGTTGGCGAGTGCCGGTGCCGCCGGCGGCGTGCCGACTTCGCCAACGCCGCCCATCTTGTGAAAATTCTCCAGGATGGCGACTTCGAACGCCGGACACTGGGAGATGCGCATGGCGTCGTAGTCATGAAAATTCGACTGCTCGACCATGCCGTCGGCGAAAGTAATCTCCTGACCCATCGCTGCCGACAGGCCGTAGATGGCGGCGGAGATGAGTTGCGCCTCGATGATACCAGGATCGAGCGCGGTGCCGACATCGGCGGCGATCCACATTTTCTCGATGCGGATCCCGGACGGCGTGTCGGCGACCTGGACGATCTCGCCGACCCAACTGCCGAAGGACAGGGTGAACGCCATGCCCTTGGCCTCGCCGGCGGGCAGCGCCTCGCCCCACTTCGCCATTTCGGCAACCTTCTCGACCACCTTCACCGCTGCCGGATAGGCAGCCATCAGCATCTTGCGCAGTTCGACCGGATCCGTTTTCCCGGCGACGGCGATCTCGTCCATAAAACCCTCATGAAAGAAGCCGTTGATCGAGCAGCCGACCGATCGCCAGAAGCCGACCGGGATGGAGGCGGGCGCAGCAATGCCGCTGACCCGGTAATTCGGGATGGTGTAGGGCTGGTCGTAGGCTCCATCGACAATGGACTTGTCGGGGCCAAGCGGCGATATCGAGGGAAACAGCCGGCGCAAGGTGCTGGCTATCGGCGATGGCGAGGCGATTGCCATGCCGATGGCGACCGGCATGCCGTCGTCGCCAAGCCGCGCCTGGAATTTGCCGACCGAAGCCGGCCGGTAAGCGTCGTGGCGCATGTCCTCCTCGCGCGTCCAGATCACCTTGATCGGCCGGCCTGCGGTTTCCTTCGCCATCAACGCGGCACAGAGCGCAAAGTCCACCTCGATACGTCGGCCGAAGCCGCCGCCCATGAAGGTGGTGTGGACGCTGACCTTGTCCTGTTCGATGCCGACAGCATTGGCGCAAAGCTGCCGCACCAAAGTCGGCGCCTGGTTGCCGCACCAGATGTCGAGAGCGCCGTCCTTCAGCCGCGCCGTCGCGTTCATCGGCTCCATCGTCGCATGTGCCAGATAAGGCACCTCATAGTCGGCCTCGACGATCCTTTCGCGGGGCGCGTCCGCGAAGGCGGTATCGACATCGCCATCGTCGCGCATCACCGATCCTTTTGTGCCGAGCGCCTGCTTCAGCACCTCGGAAATGCCGGCGCTGTCCGGCGGATATTCCGGATCGGCCCATTCGGCGTCGATCGCCTCCGCCGCCTTGAACGCCGCCCAGGTGTTTTCGGCGATGATGCCGAAGCCGTGGCCGTAATTCGTGTCGATCGGCACGATCTTGATCACGCCAGGCATTTTCTCGGCGTTGGAGACATCCGCCTTGACCGGTTTGGCCCAGAAGCGCGGGCTCATCTTGACCGTGCCGTACAGCATCTGCGGCAGCGTCACGTCGATGCCGAAGATCGGTGCCCCGGTGACCTTGGCCAGCATGTCGATGCGTTTTTGCGGTTTGCCGAGCAGTTTCCAGTCGGCTTTGTCCTTGAGCCTGATTTCCGCGGGCGGCGCCATCGTCGCAGCGGTCGCGGCGACCGCGCCATAGGTCAGCGACTTGCCCGACGCCTTGTGCAGGACCCTGCCATTGGCGGTTTCCAGCTCGGCGGCAGCTATGCCGAGCTTTTGCGCGGCCGCCGCAATCAGCATCTGCCGCGCGACGGCCCCTGCCTGCCGCATCTTGCCGAAACCGTCGACCGTCGATGTCGAACCGCCGGTGCCTTGCAGGGCGAGGAATTTTCCGACCACGCCCATGCCGGCGCGCACTATTTCAGCGGTCATGCTTTCATCGAAGAAGGCGAACGGCCCGCCCTCTTCCAGCATCGCCGCATTGAAATAGGCGTAGGAGGCCGGGCCGTGCTCGACCTTGATCTGGTCGAGCCCGACATCGAGCTCTTCGGCAACCATGGCAGCAAGCGTCGTCGAGATGCCTTGGCCCATCTCGGCGCGCGGCGCGACGATGGTGATGGTGTTGTCGGCGCCGATTTTCACATAGGGGTTGAAGGTCGCTTCATCGGCCGCGAGGTCGCCTTCCAGCGGATTCGGAAAAGGCTTGCGATAATAGTAATAGCCGACGGCGACGCCGCCCGCGATGGCAGCGGTGCCGATGAGAAACGTGCGGCGGGCGATCTTTCCGACACTGGCCATGGTCAGATTCCCGCCGTCTTGAGGACGACCGCTCGTCTGATCGCCGCACGGATCTTCGGGTAGGTGCCGCAGCGGCAGAGATTGCCGCCCATGGCATCGTCGATGTCGGCATCGGTCGGGTCGGCAACCTGGTCGAGCAGCGCCACCGCGCTCATGATCTGGCCGGCTTGGCAGTAGCCGCACTGGGCGACCTGCTCTTCCAGCCATGCCTGCTGTACCGGATGCAATCTGCCTTCGGTGCCGATGCCTTCGATCGTGGTGACCGCGCCGGTGACCTCACCGACCTGCAATGAACAGGAGCGCACCGGCTGGCCGTCGACATGCACCGTGCAGGCGCCGCAGGCGGCGATGCCGCAGCCGAACTTCGGCCCGGTTTTGCCCATGAGATCGCGCAGCGCCCACAGCAGCGGCATTTCGGGATCGGCATTGACGTCGAATGCCCGCCCGTCGACGGTGAGGTGCATGGGGATACCCTTTGTTGTCGTCCACAGCCTGGGCAGGCCGGTCGGCCATTCGCCCTTATACATCTTGACAAATTACGTCATTTTGTCAATAGAGCTTTTGCAGGATAAAGTCGCGCCATGATCGAGATCGAGGACATCGCCACCGACCCCAAGCGCGCCCGCATTCTGGACAGCGCGATGAAGGTGTTTCTGGCCTATGGTTTCGCCCGCACAACCATGGATGACATTGCGCGTGCCGCCGACATGTCGCGGCCGGCGCTTTATCTCCAGTTCAAGAACAAGACCGATATTTATCGCGCCATTGCGTTGATGCTGCTCTCCCGCTCGCTCGAGCAGGCGAAAACGGCACTCGCCGGCGAAGAATCATTTGCCGAGCGCACGATGCGGGCCATCGACGAAGCGCTGATCTCGATGACGCGCACCGTCCACGCCTCGCCGCATGGCGCGGAACTGCTTGACATGAAATCGAGTCTGGCCGACCTGATCGGCTGCTGGCGCAGCCGGTTTGCCGAGCATATTGCCGCAGCGATCCAGAGCGAAGCCGGACGCAATGGCGTCGATCTCACCGCCAAGGGCTTGTCGGCAAAATTGCTGGCCGACATGCTGCTCGACGGGCTGGAAGGCATGAAGATGCGCATCAGCGATCCGGACGAGCAGCGGCGGGCTGCGGCCGCGCTGATCAAGGTGATCGATCTAGCCTTGCAAAAAAACTGACAAACAAAACGCCTCAGGCTCGGCGACGCGCTGCCTCAGGCTTCTTGCGTGCTGCAAGGAACTCCTTGACCCGCCGGCCCGGTGCCGGACCACGCATCGGCTTGAAGCCGTCGTCGAGCTCGCCTGAGAGGTCAAGCGTCGGCCGCTTGCCGACGGCGTCGTAATTCTCCTCCAGCCAGTCGCTGGCGGCGGTGCGGCCAAGGTCGCGCAGATAGGTCAGAAACGCCCATTCGGCATTGACCTTGGACGATGCCGACAGGTCCTTGAATGCCTCGTCGGCATCGATGCGGTGCATGCGGATGTCGCGGTATTCGCCATGCGGCAGCCGGCCGGCGGCAATCAGCTCCTTGATGAAGGCGATCGAGCGGAATTCGCGCAAGAGTCCGGCGTTGAAGGTGATCTCGTCGATGCGATTCTGGATTTCGTTGGCGCTCTTCGGCGTCCCCTCGCGGACCACCGGATTGATCTGCACCAAAAGCACGTCCTCGGTGGCAGTCGTCTTGAAGAACGGGAACAGCGCCGGATTGCCGCCATAGCCGCCATCCCAGTAGGGCACGCCCTTGATCTCGACGGCGCGGAACAGCTGCGGCAGGCAAGCCGACGCCATCACCGTGTCGAGATCGATCTCGCCATCGGAAAAGACGCGTAACTGCCCGGTCTCGACATTGGTCGCGGAGATGAACAACTCCATCGATTTGCAGGCGCGCACATTGCCGAAATCGATCTCCTGTTCGATCACGTCGCGCAGCGGGTTGAGGCCGAGCGGGTTGGCGACATAGGGCGAAAACACCCGCGACATCGTGTCGAAAAACAGATAGCCCGGCGTGTTCTCGATCGACCAGTTGCCCCAGGCGACGTCCCACGGCATGCGCTGCACCGGGCTGAACCGGCCCTTCCGCGCCACCGCGCGCCAGAAATCGTCGAGCTTCTGCCGCGCGCCCTCGACGCCGCCGCGGACGAAGCCGTCGGCCAGCGCCACCGCGTTCATGGCGCCGGCGCTGGTGCCCGAAACCGCCGCGATGTCGAGTCGTCCGTCCTCCAGCAGCTGGTCGAGCACGCCCCAGGAAAAGGCGCCGTGCGAGCCGCCGCCCTGCAGCGCGACGTTGATCTTCTTGGGCTCCTCCGCCTTGCCGTTTGTCGTCATGGCGTTGTCCTTGATCTGTAGAGAGCCATTGGATGGATCACTGCGCGGTCCAGCCGCCGTCGACCGAGATTTGCGTGCCGTTGATCTGCGCTGCCGCATCCGAGCACAGGAACACCGCGGCAGCGGCAACTTGCTCGACCGTGACGAATTCCTTGGTCGGCTGCCTGTCGAGCATGACCTCGCGGACCACCGTGTCGCGGTCCATCTTGTTCGCCTTCATCTGGTCGGGGATCTGCGCCTCGACCAGCGGCGTCAGCACATAGCCGGGACAGATGGCGTTGCAGGTGATCTTGTCGCGCGCCAGTTCCAAAGCGACCGTCTTGGTCAGCCCCATGATGCCGTGCTTGGCCGCGACATAGGCCGATTTGAACGGCGAGGCGACCAGCCCATGGGCCGAGGCGATGTTGACGATCCTGCCGCCGCCGGCTTCTCTCATCAGCGGGATGGCGGCGGCGATGGTGTGAAAGGCCGACGACAAATTGATGGCGATGATGGCGTCCCACTTCTCGACGGGAAATTCTTCCACCGGCGCGACATGCTGGATGCCGGCATTGTTGACCAGGATGTCGACCGAGCCGAAGCTCTCGGCTGCTTTTGCGACCAGCGCCCGGCATTCGGCCGGCTTCGACATATCTGCCTTGATGTAGACAGTCTTCACGCCGTGATGCCTGGCGATCGCATCGGTGACGGCCTGGTCGTCGGCCGTGTCTGAAAAGGAATTGACGACGATGTTGCAGCCATCGGCCGCGAGGGCATGGGCGATTGCCAGGCCGATGCCCGAGGTGGAACCGGTGACGATGGCGGTTTTTCTGCTGGGCAAGGCGAAATCCTTCATTACGGCGCTAACGGACCATATTGCAGCGCAGCATATATGTCTCGTGTGGCGCAAAAACAGCGGCACTCAGTGGCGATGACATGAAATTTTTGTCATGAAAGAGGACACCCTTCACTCGAAGCTGTGCGCCTGACACCAGTGCGAAGACAGGTTTTGCAGTGCGAAGACAGTTTTGTCAGCGATCCCCGGAAGCCACTTCAGGGCGCTCGTGAGATTGCGTTTCGGGATTCGTCATCTGGCTGATGAAAAGACGCAGAGCTTTCCGTACGGCGAGCGATGGCGGCTCGGACGGATGCCACTCCGGGAAATGACCATCGATCGCCATGCGTGCCAGGCCGTAGACAAATGCGCGGGCGGCAAGCACCAGATGATCGAAGTCGGTGTCCGGGGCCAGCCGACCTTGTTGTTGCGCTTGGGTCAGCAGGGCGATCATTTTCCGGCGAACGGCTTCATTCTGATCACGAAGACTGTCCGACGCGTCGAAATCGATCAGCGTTCGAGAACTGATGATCTGGAAATGCGTGGGATTGCTGATCGCCCACTCCAGATAGCCTTGCCCGATCGCTTCGAAGGCCACAATGGGATCTGCGCTGCCGACTTTGGACTGCGCATCGGCAACGGCCTCGGTAAGCCGGTTCATCGCCTGTTCGGCGACGGCGGTCAGCAGTGCTGATTTCGACCGAAAATGCCGGAATGGCGCGCCGGGCGAAACGCCGGCACGTTTTGCCGCCTCGCGCACCGAGACATGCTCTGCTCCGCGCTCTTCGATGATCTCTACGGTAGCAGCGATCAAGGCCTCGACCAGATTGCCGTGATGATAGCGCTTGGGGTTGGCGGCTTCGCCGGAATCCGGGGGGCTGGTCATGCCTGCCAATAGCACGACGCCGACATGTAATCACTGATTATTTTCTTGCGTCCATGCGTTTCATATGTAATCAGTGATTACAACATCAATGGAGGTTATCATGCTTCGCATCATCGCAACGACTGCCCTTGCTTTCTCTTTACTGTCGCTCGGGTCTGCCCAGGCCGAAGATCGGCCAACCCTGCAAATCGTCTGGCCGGCGGCCGGTTCGGTCATCGAACTCGGCAATGACCCAGAGAAGGCGATAGGCGTCGTCGTCAGCAGCAACTTCACGCTTCTGCCAGCGGGTGAATGCGACGGCGTTAGCCAATGCGGCCATTTGCATATGAAGATCGATCCCGCCGGAGATACCTGCAACATCCCCGGCAAGCCGTACAACAGCATGAACAGCGACTTTGGCGGCGATCTTGTCAAGGCTCGTTTCGGCCATTGCCCGGATGCCGCCGGCAAGCATGTGATCGGCGTCCTGCTTGCCGATGATCATCACAAGCCCATTCTCGTCGACGGCAAACCCGTTACGGCTCTGGTGACGGTGACGACGAAATAGCGCGGGTCGGGGGACTCAGCCTCATTCGAGCGGAGATTTCTGATACGGCCTGCTGATGAGAGATTTCGGCCGGGCTTGGTCCGGCCGGCGATCACGACATCGTGTCGAGCTTGCGCTGCATGGCGGCGATCTGTTCCTTCAGTTCCTGAAGGTCGTCGGGCTTTTCCGACGTCTCTTTCCTGGCCGGCTCCGCCGGCGCTGCGGAAGTGCCATTCGAGCCTGCGGGTGGGCCAGCGGGTGGGAATGGCGTGAACAGGCGCATGGCGTTCTGGAACATCTCCATATTGCGGCGCGTCTGCTCTTCCAGCGCCTTGATCGGCGTGGCGATCTTCATCATGTCCAGCGGCGACTTGCCCAACGCACCCTTCATCTGCTCGCGGAAGCGTTCCTGCTCCTTCGAGAAGGCGATCATCGACTGTTCGAGGAAGCTCGGCACGATCATCTGCATCTGGTCGCCGTAAAAAGCGATCAACTGGCGCAGGAACGGAATCGGCAGCATGTTCTGCCCTTCCTTGTTCTCCAGTTCAAAGATGATCTGGGTCAGCACCGGATGGGTGATGTCGTCGCCGGTCTTGGCGTCCTGGACGGTGAACTCCACGCCCTTCTTGACCATTTCGGCAAGGTCCTCGAGCGTCACATAGGTGCTGGTGCCGGTGTTGTAGAGGCGGCGATTGGCATATTTCTTGATGATAATCGGTTCGTCTTTCGCGGCCATCAGCATCCTCCCGGGACACCGGCGCACTTGAGGTAAGCTGCCGGTAACGATTGCGCCTTTTCAAGGATATGCGCAAAAGCGTCACAATTCCAAGCGGTTTGTGCAGTGCGGCATCAATTAATGCTGCACGGCGGGCTAAAAATGCTGCGCAGCAATGGGCCGGCTGTATCCACCACGATGCGCAACCTGCTTGCGGCGCATGGCCGGTATGCCCATTTCCGGTTTGACTTGGATCATTGAAAGGGCAAGAAAAGCCCTGACGATACAAACTGCGATACCAAAACCTCGATACCTCGAAGTGTGGAGAAGAACATGTCCGCTGCCATCGTTGTCGCCAGTGCGGCGCGCACGCCCGTCGGTTCCTTCAACGGCGCCTTCGCCGCCACGCCGGCGCATGAGCTTGGTGCCGTCGTCATCAAGGAGTTGCTGTCTCGTGCCGGTGTCGAGCCGGCGGAAGTCGACGAGGTCATCCTCGGCCAGGTGCTGACCGCGGCTCAGGGCCAGAACCCCGCCCGCCAGGCATCTATCGAAGCCGGCCTGCCAAAGGAAACCACCGCCTGGGGCCTCAACCAGGTTTGCGGCTCAGGTCTGCGCGCTGTTGCTCTCGGTATGCAGCAGATCGCGACAGGCGATGCCAAGGTGATCGTCGCCGGCGGGCAGGAATCGATGTCGCTGGCCCCGCACGCTCAACACCTGCGTGCCGGCGTCAAGATGGGCGACTACAAGATGATCGACATCATGATCAAGGATGGGCTGTGGGATGCCTTCAATGGCTACCACATGGGCAACACGGCCGAAAACGTCGCTCGCCAGTTCCAGATTACCCGCGAGGACCAGGACCAGCTCGCATTGGCCTCCCAGAACAAGGCAGAGGCCGCGCAGAAGGCCGGCAAATTCAAGGACGAGATCGTGGCCTTCACCGTCAAGGGCAAGAAGGGCGACACCATTGTCGACCAGGACGAATATATCCGCCACGGCGCCACGATCGAGGCGATGACCAAGCTGAGACCGGCCTTCGACAAGGACGGCACGGTGACCGCCGCCAATGCCTCCGGCATCAATGACGGCGCCGCCGCGGTGCTGCTGATGACCGAAGCGGAAGCCGCAAAGCGTGGCATCACGCCGCTGGCGCGCATCGTGTCCTGGGCGACCGCGGGTGTCGATCCGCAGATCATGGGCACCGGGCCTATTCCCGCCTCGCGCAAGGCGCTGGCCAAGGCCGGCTGGTCGGTCGGCGATCTCGATCTGATCGAGGCCAACGAAGCCTTCGCCGCCCAGGCCTGCGCCGTCAACAAGGACATGGGCTGGGATCCGTCGATCGTCAATGTCAATGGCGGTGCCATCGCCATCGGCCATCCGATCGGCGCCTCCGGGGCCCGCATCTTCAACACGCTGGTTTACGAGATGCGCCGCAGAAGTGCCAGGAAAGGCCTTGCCACACTGTGCATCGGCGGCGGCATGGGGGTCGCCATGTGCGTGGAAGCGCTGTGAAGTCATCTGCAAAGCGCCGTCAAGACGGAGCGAGCAAGCCGTGAAACAGTCGGTGGCGAACAGGCTCCGCCGTTAGAGCGTTTCCGTTCGCCGCCCGCCGATCGAGAAAAAGGGAGGATATTATGACAAAGGTAGCACTCGTCACCGGTGGGTCGCGCGGCATTGGCGCCGCGATCTCGATCGGCCTGAAAACCGCCGGCTATCAGGTCGCCGCGAACTACGCCGGCAATGACGAAGCGGCGCAGAAATTCAAGGCAGAGACCGGCATCCCCGTCTACAAATGGTCGGTCGCCGACTACGATGCCTGCGCCGCCGGCATCAAGCAGGTCGAGGCCGATCTCGGCCCGGTTTCCGTTCTGGTCAACAATGCCGGCATCACCCGCGACGCCATGTTCCACAAGATGACGCGCGAGCAGTGGAAAGAGGTCGTCGACACCAATCTTTCCGGCGTCTTCAACATGACGCACCCACTGTGGGTCGGCATGCGCGACCGCAAGTTCGGCCGCGTCATCACCATCTCCTCGATCAATGGCCAGAAAGGCCAGACCGGCCAGGTCAATTATTCGGCGTCGAAGGCCGGCGATATCGGCTTCACCAAGGCGCTCGCCCAGGAAGGGGCGCGGGTCGGCATCACCGTCAATGTCATCTGCCCCGGCTACATCGCCACCGAGATGGTCAGGGCGATGGACGAGAAGGTGCTCAATGAGCGCGTCATCCCGCAGATCCCGGTCGGCCGCCTCGGCGAGCCGGAAGAGATCGCACGCTGCGTCGTCTTCCTCGCGTCAGACGATGCCGGCTTCATCACCGGCTCGACCATTTCAGCCAATGGCGGCCAATATATCACCTGAGGCGTCGGCCTGTTGCCGGTGACCGTTGCACGGGTCTAACCACCCACACGGCCGAGTTCGAGGCCGGGATCCGGATTATTCCGGCTGTCAGGCGACACGCTTCAGCCCTGGTTCGGCTGCCGGCTTGGTCTGGGCGGCGACTGGACCCGGCTGGCGCGAAGGTGGCGGCAGGCGGGCAAGCGACGCCCGGCTGAGGCCCGACAGTTTCAAGGCGATGCGACGCTTCAGAAATGGAGTGAGGTTCAGCGCCGAAAGCACGAGATTGCGGACGAACCGCTTCACCGAATTGCGGGAAAGCGCCATCTCGGTCATCGTGCCCGCCAGTTCAAGCACCTCCTGGGCCGCCGGGCGGCGCAGCGTTTCGTAGAGGTCGAGCGCGGCTTCCGGGCGCACGCCGTTCACCACGTCGCCAAGCAACTGGCCAAGCACGACCGCGTCGATGATGCCGGTGTTCATGCCTTGCCCTCCCGCCGGGCTGTGCACGTGCGCGGCATCGCCGATAAGGAACAGCCGGTCCTTGCGGTACGAGCGGACCAGGCGGTGATGCACGCGAAAACGCGAGCTCCACGCCAGGTCGAGCACCCGGGTTCTTTTCTTGGTCGGACCACGGCTGTCGAGCAGCGCCTGGAGGTCGGTGACCGCGGGGTTTTCCGGTGCGTCATCCATTGTCGCGACGACCCGGTACGAACCGTCCGGGAGCGGCGCCACCACCACCAGCCCGGCCGGTGCAAAGAACAGCGACACTTCCGTCGGCCCAACCGGCCAGTCGAGACGAACATCGGCAAGTACGAACGAAGCGTCATAGGCGGCGCCGCCGAACTCGATGCCGGTCGACCTGCGCACCAGGCTGTGCATGCCGTCGGCACCAACAACGTAGCGTGCCGATATCGGTCTCTCGCGGCCGTTCTCGATCACCGTCACGCGTGCGCCGTCAGCGTCCTGAACGACTGCCTTGGCCTCGACCGAGCGATGAATCACGCCGCCCAGGGCTGCGATCCGTTCGGCGAACACCTGCTCGGTCAGGTTCTGAGGCAGCATCATCAGATAGGGATGCCTCCAAGGAAGCTTGCTGAAATCGAGCTTGAGCAGCGCCCGGTTGCGGTCGCGGATGGTGAAATTCTGCAGCTTCAGGGCAAACTCGCTCAGCCGCTGCGCGACGCCGAGACGCTCCAGCGTTTCCAGCGTCTGCGCGTGGATGACGCCAGCCCGCGAGGTCTGGAGGCCCTGCGCCAGTCTATCGATCAGGACATGATCGACACCGGCCTGGTGCAGCACGATGGACAGCGCCATGCCGGTCGGACCGGCGCCAACGATCAGGACTTCCGTGGTTTCGGGCAACATCTCTCTCTCCATTTATCAACGATCGTTGACTTTCTAGGCGAAGCCATTGCATTTGTCAACGGCTGTTGGCATAAGCATTTCATGACCGAGAATCAGCCGAAAAAAACCGGCAAGTCGGACCGCACGCGCGCCAAAATCCTGGAGGCCGCGAAGCTCCTGTTCGCCGAGCACGGCTATGAAGGCGCCTCGATCCGTGACGTCGCGGCGCATGCCTCGATCGATCCGGCCATGGTGATCCGCTATTTCCGCAGCAAGGACGAACTGTTCGCCAGGGCGGCGGTCGTCGACCTGCAATTGCCAGCACTGCGGGTGATCGACCGAAACGCCATCGGCGAAACGCTGATCAGGCGTTTTCTTGAAGTCTGGGAGGGCCCGGCCAGCGGCCCTGGCATGGCAATTCTGCTGCGTTCGGCGACGTCGAACGAATTCGCCGCGGAAAAATTGCGCGACGTATTTGGCAACCAGGTGAGGCCGGTGATTGCGGCGGTCGCTGACCCCGCCGATGCGGGTCGACGGGCCGGGCTCGTTTCGAGCCAGTTGCTGGGTCTGGCGATGTGCCGATACCTGCTGCGGCTTCCGCCCGTCGTCGCCCTGTCGCACGACGAAATTGTCCAGAACGTCGGCCCTACTTTGCAGCGCTATGCCGTGGGAGAGGATGCGCCTTGAACAAGCCGGGCTGGCATTCTGGTCCTCGTGCAGCGACTGCGCCGACCAACGGACGTGACGCCGATTTGTGCCGAAGCGGCACGCAAAAATTAACGGCGGCCGTGCAGCCTGTGCAAAACCCTGTTAACGGCGTGTGGATAACAGGTGGAAAACCTGTTCACGACACAACATATTGGGGTGAACAAACCGGGAAACATGCGCCAGCGCCGATTCGTAGCCGTTTCGTTCCGGCTTTGAGCGCACCGTTAACGACAAAGGCTGAAAACATCCCCAAATGGTTAAGGCGCGTTAGGAAAGAATTAATAATTTCAGTATGTTGGATGACGCCCGCCGACCTGCGTCGATCGTTCAGCGGCAAAGGTTAACGGCGACGTCAGCCCTGCATGAAACGGGCCAGTTCGGCGATTCAGCATGTGGTGAGACTCGCCGGCGAAAAATCCAGATGTAGCCGTGAACAAAACCTGAATCTGCGCGAGTCAGCGATTCGTAGCCGATTCGTTCCAGACTCGTTCCAACTGTTAAATCGGAACGGCGGAACGGCATGTCGACGCCGACGGAAGGCTTCGAGCTGCCATCGGAATATTCTGCTTTCGCTTCACGCCCAAAATCCCTATGTGTCGGCTGTCACCCGCGCCACCACGGGGCGTGCTCCCGACAACGCGAGGCAGAGAGCCTTAATTTCCAGGTCGATGAACATCCAGCCGAAACACACTGAGCCACTGATCCTGTCAGGCCGCGACGTGACCGCTGTGCTCGGGCCAACCAACACCGGCAAGACCCATCTCGCCATCGAGCGCATGGTGGCGCATGAAAGCGGCATTATCGGCCTGCCGCTCAGGCTGCTCGCCCGCGAGGTCTACTCGCGCGTCTGCGAAAAAGTCGGCGCTCACAAGGTGGCCCTCATCACCGGTGAGGAGAAGATCCAGCCCGACGGCGCCAGATATTCGGTCTGCACCGTGGAAGCCATGCCGCGCGAGACCGACGCCGCCTTCGTTGCCGTCGACGAGGTCCAACTGGCCGGCGACCTCGAGCGCGGCCACATCTTCACCGACCGCATCCTGCATCTGCGCGGCCGCCAGGAGACGCTGCTGCTCGGCGCAGCGACCATGCACGGCATCCTCCAGCGTCTGCTGAAGGGGGTGTCGGTGGTGACGCGGCCACGGCTGTCGCATCTTGCCTATGCCGGCTCCAAGAAGCTGACCCGCCTGCCGCGACGTACGGCGATCGTCGCCTTCTCCGCCGACGAGGTCTATGCCATCGCCGAACTGATCCGCCGCCAGCAGGGCGGTGCGGCAGTCGTGCTCGGCGCGCTATCGCCGCGCACCCGCAACGCGCAGGTGGAGCTGTTCCAGTCGGGTGATGTCGATTATCTGATTGCCACCGATGCGATTGGCATGGGCCTCAACCTCGATCTCGATCACGTCGCCTTCGCCCAGAACCGCAAGTTCGACGGCTACCAGTATCGCAACCTGACGGCGGCCGAGCTCGGCCAGATCGCCGGCCGCGCCGGCCGCCACTTGCGCGACGGAACTTTTGGCGTCACCGGCCAGGTCGATCCACTGGACGAGGAACTGGTCAAGAAGATCGAAGCGCATGATTTCGACCCGGTGAAGGTGCTGCAATGGCGCACCGCGCGTTTCGATTTCGCCAACCTCGACGCGCTGAAGCGCTCGATCGAGACCAACGCGCCGGTTGAAGGCCTGACGCGCGCGCTGCCGGCGGTCGATGCGCAGGCGCTCGAACATCTGTCCCGCGACGAGGACATCCGGGCGCTTGCCACCGACGCCAGGCGCGTGGCGCTGTTGTGGGAGGCCTGCGCCCTTCCCGATTACAGGAAGATCGCGCCGGCTCAGCATGCCGACCTGATCGCCTCGATCTACATGGACCTTGCCAGGCATGGCCATGTCGATGAGAATTACATGGCCGAGCAGGTGCGCCGCGCCGACACCACCGAGGGCGACATCGACACGCTGTCGCACCGGATCGCCCAGATCCGCACCTGGACTTTCGTTTCCAACCGGCCCGGCTGGCTGGCCGATCAGGCACACTGGCAGGAAAAGACGCGCGAAATCGAAGACAGATTGTCGGATGCGCTGCATGAGCGGTTGACGAAACGCTTCGTAGACCGCAGGACTTCCGTCCTCATGCGGCGCCTTAGAGAAAATACCATGCCTGAAGCCGAAATCAGTCCAACCGGAACCGTCCTTGTCGAAGGCCATCATGTCGGCGAGTTGCAGGGGTTCCGCTTCACCGCGGACCAAAGCGCCGGCGGCGAGGACGCCAAGGCGGTGCGCACAGCAGCCCAGAAGGCGCTTGCAGCCGAATTCGAGGCGCGGGCCGAACGCTTCGGCGCCTCGGCCAACGGCGACATCGCGCTCGGCTCCGATGGCACGCTGCGCTGGATCGGCGCGCCAATCGGCACGCTGGTCGCAGGCGACGAGCCGTTGAAGCCGCGCCTGGTGCTGCTGGCCGACGAGCAGCTCACCGGTCCCGCCCGCGACAAGGTCGCGGCGCGCGCCGAGCGCTTCGTCAATTTCCAGATCGAGTCGCTGCTGAAGCCGCTGGTCGACCTCAAGAACGCCGAGCAGATCACCGGCATCGGCCGCGGCATCGCCTTCCAGCTCGTCGAGAATTTCGGCCTCATCAACCGCCGCGACATCGCCGAGGAGATGAAGTCGCTCGACCAGGAGGGCCGCGCCGCCCTGCGCCGGCTCGGCGTGCGCTTCGGCGCCTACCACGTCTTCGTGCCGGCGCTGATCAAGCCGGCTCCGGCCGGACTGGTGACGCTGTTGTGGGCGCTGCAGAACGACGGCAAGGACAAGCCTGGCTTTGGCGACGTGGTTCACGCGCTGGCCTCCGGCCGCACCTCGGTGGTCATCGATCCCACCTTCGACAAGACCTTCTACAAGCTGGCCGGCTACCGCAATCTCGGCCGTCGCGCGGTGCGCGTCGACATCCTCGAACGGCTGGCCGACCTGATCCGGCCAGCAACCAACTGGAAGCCGGGCCTCGGCCAGCGCCCTGATGGCGCCTATGATGGTCAGTCCTTCATGGTGACGCCGCCGATGATGTCGATCCTCGGCGCCACGGCCGACGACATGGAAGAGATTCTGAAAGGCCTCGGCTACCGGGCCGAGCCGAAGCCGGCTGTCGAGGTGAAGGCACGGCTCGAGGCACAGGACAATGCCGCGCGCGAAGCCGCCGCGGCCAAGCAGGCGGCGGAAGAACAAGCCGAACAGGCCAAGGCAGCTGAAGCCGCGATTGCCGACGCAGCCGCCGAGGCGCCGGCCGACAGTTCTGAGCCGGATGCAGTGGCAGAAGCCACGGCGGAGGCTCTCGCGGAACCCGCTGCCGAAGCGGAACCTGTCGCAGAAGCTCAGCTGCAAACTCCGCCTGAGGTCACGGTAGAGGCACTGCCTGCAGCTGAAGCCGCAGCTCGAGAGGCAGCGCCCGAAACCGCCGAGGTTGAGGTCGCACAGGCGGAGCCGGCTTCCGAAGCCTCGCCCGCAACGGCAGCAGTCTCGGCCGAACCTGCCGCGGCGGCGGAAGCCGCCACCGGCGAGGCTGCTCCAGAGGCCGAGAAAGAGGCCGAAGAACCAAAACCCATCCTGTTGTGGCGGCAGGGCCGCTTCGACCAGCGCCCACGCCACCGCCACCACGACAACCGGCCCCGTGACAGGGACAATCGCCCGCGCAGCGGACAAGCCGCGCGCGATGGCCGCAGCAACGCGCCGGCAGAGGCCGGGCAGCAGGCCGGCGCTCCAGGCGACCGGCCCGCCCGTGAAGGACGCCGCGACGGCGACGGCGCCGGCAAGCCGCGCTTCGACCGCAGCAAGTTCAAGCCCAAGCCCCAGGGCGAGCCAGGCGAACGGCGCGACGGCAAGCCGCAGGGCGAACGTCCCGATCGTCGCGAAGGCCGGCCCGACTGGAAAGGCGGCAGGCCGGACGGCAAGGGTGGCGCGCCTGGTGGAAAGCCCGCGTTCCAGCCGAAGCCTCGCGAGGAGCGTCCGGTGCGCTTCGACCCGGATTCCCCCTTCGCCAAGCTCGCCGCGTTGCGCGACCACCTGAAGAAGTAAGTTCGTTCGCTCCGATGGTCACTGATGCCCGCCAGCGCATCGACAAATGGCTGTTCTTTTCGCGTGCGGTGAAATCGCGCTCGCTGGCGGCGAAGCTGGTGGTGGCCGGACGCGTTCGCATCAATCGCGACAAAGCAGCGCAGGCCTCCGATCTGGTCCGCGCCGGCGACGTCCTGACCATCACTCTCGAGCGGCGCATCTTCGTCTGGAAGGTGCTCGGCACCGGCAGCCGGCGCGGTCCCGCCGAGGAAGCGCGCTTGCTCTACGAGGATATTTCGCCGCCGCCGGCACCAAAGGGCGAGGCCGTTGCCGATGCGATTCCCGCACTGCGTGATGCCGGCAGCGGCCGCCCGACCAAGAAGGAACGCCGGGAGACCGACCGGTTGTTCGGCGACGACTGACGCATAACCGGCTTTCGTCGCATCGCCGGCTGGAAATCCATTCCGGAAACACCGGCATCACACGCAATGGCCGCCCTTGCAAGCTGCGGGCAAAGACGTTACCTCACCAAGAAAGCCTACCGCATCGGCCCGAAAATCGATATCGATTTTCCAAGCGCACGATGCGTGGTTTCAAAGTGTTACAGCGTACCTTGTGCGTCCGATTGGACGCCACGTCGCCCTGATAAAAGGGGACGTCCCGGAGCCGACCGATGACCTATGTCGTGACCGATAATTGCATAAAATGCAAATACATGGACTGCATCGAGGTCTGTCCGGTCGACTGTTTTTATGAGGGCGAGAACATGCTCGTCATTCATCCCGACGAGTGCATCGACTGTGGCGTCTGCGAACCGGAATGCCCGGCCGACGCGATCAAGCCGGACACCGAGCCAGGGCTCGACAAATGGCTGCAGATCAACACCGAGTACGCCGATAAATGGCCCAATATCACCGCCAAGAAGGAGCCTCCGGCCGACGCCAAATCCTTCGATGGCGAGGCCGGCAAGTTCGAAAAATATTTTTCCCCCGAGCCCGGCCAGGGCGACTAGCGCTCGACCGCGAAAATCGAAATCGATTTTCGGAAGGACCATGCGCCAGATCAAAGTGTCACATCGTCCTTGCGCGTCCAAAACGGGCGCGTGGCACCGTAACGGCGACGCCGGTTTGATCGGCATCACGCGTGCTGACAGGCACCGCACGTTAACTGCCTTGACAGGCGGAGATCGCGCTTGACCTTCGCGCGTGCAGCAAAACCTTGATTCTTCCGACTTTTTGTGCTACACGAACCAAACATGCCGGTGACACAACGTCGATTTATGGCGCAAACGCCCCAAATCACTGAAAGGTGAATTTTTCAATCCGGACCAGAGTGATCTGGGGCAGGCAGTCGCGACTATGCGATTTGCCGCCCTCGGCTTTTCCGGTGGGTTCGTAGTTGTGCGGCTAACGATCGGTACCCGATCGCGCGAGTTCGACCGGCAGAATGCCGGTTCCACACCAAGGAGTTCATGGCGTAATGGCAACAATCACCCCGCAGAAGAAGTCCAGCGCAGCGCGTCACGGTTTTAAGACGGGCGAGTACATCGTCTATCCGGCGCATGGCGTCGGCCAGATCGTCTCGATCGACGAGCAGGAAGTTGCGGGCCACAAGCTGGAACTGTTCGTCATCGACTTCCAGAAGGACAAGATGCGTCTGAAGGTTCCGGTCGCCAAGGCGACCTCCATCGGCATGCGCAAGCTGTCGGAAGAGGATTACGTCGATCGCGCGCTGAAGGTCGTGCAGGGCCGCGCCCGCGTCAAGCGCACCATGTGGTCGCGCCGCGCCCAGGAATATGATGCGAAGATCAATTCCGGCGACCTGATCTCGATCTCGGAAGTTGTGCGCGACCTCTACCGCGCCGACAATCAGCCGGAGCAGTCCTATTCCGAACGCCAGCTTTATGAGGCGGCACTCGACCGCATGGCGCGCGAGATCGCGGCCGTCAACCGCATGTCGGAAACCGAAGCGGTGCGCCTCATCGAGGTGAACCTCAACAAGGGACCGAAGCGCGGCGCCAAGGCCGACAACGAAGAAGCCGAGCAGGAAGAAGCAGCCTGAGCGCTTCTCGCCTTCGAATTTGAAAAAACCCGGCTTCGCGCCGGGTTTTTTTATTCCTAAGATCGTCGCGTTTGACTGGATGCGACGCGCTTTAGGTTGTTGTTGTTATGCATGTCGTGATCGCAAAACCACCGCGCGCCCTGCATTAGTGATCGTCACCCCAAAACCGCTATGCACTTTTTGGGCGACATGCCTTAAATTTCGCCACCGGTTTCCTTCTCTGCCTCCTGCTTCAGCGTCGCGATAAACCGCTTGGTTCGCTGGCGCTCCGGATTGCTGAACAAAACCGCGGCGGGGCCTTTCTCGACGACGCTGCCGGCGTCGAGGAACACCACCTCCTGGGCGATTTTGGAGGCGAGGCGCAAATCATGCGTCGCCATCACCATGGTGGTGCCCTCGCTGGCGAGCTGGCCGAGCACGTCGACCACCTCCTGCGCCAGTTCCGGATCGAGCGCCGAAGTCGGCTCGTCGCACAGCAGCACTTTCGGCGATGGCGCCAGCGCCCGGGCGATCGCCACGCGTTGCTGCTGGCCACCTGACAACGTCGCCGGCCAGGCGTCGGCCTTGTGCGCCATTCCAACCTTTTCGAGCAGGGCGAGCGCCCGCTCGCGCGCTCGCCCGGCCGGCCATTTCAACACCGTCACCAGCCCCTCCATGACGTTTTCGATCGCCGTGCGGTGCGGAAACAGCTGGAAATTCTGGAACACCATGCCGGTCTGCAGCCGCAGGCGCTGGATGGCCCTGCCGTGAACCTTGCCGCCGGGGTGGAATTCAAGCGCGTCGTCGCCGATGCGCACCGTGCCCGAGGTCGGGATCTCGAGCAGGTTGATACAGCGCAGAAGCGTGCTTTTCCCACCGCCCGAGGGGCCGACAAGGGCGGTGACGCTGCCTTCCTCGATGGTGACGGTCACGCCCTTCAGCACGAGATTGTCACCAAAACGCTTCTCGATGTCGGTGAGGCCGATCATGAGCGCGCCTCGAGGAAGCCGCCATAGCGGTTGAGCCGCTTTTCCAGGCGCGTCTGCAACGCCGACAGCACCGAGCTAAGCGCCAGATAGAGAGCCGCCGCCTCGACATAGAGGATCAGCGGCTCGTAGGTGGTGGCGACGATGCGCTGCGCCGCCTGGAACATCTCCGGCACCGTGATGGCGGCGGCCAGTGATGTATCCTTGACCAGCGAGATGAAGGTGTTGGACAGCGGCGGCACCGCGACGCGGCCCGCTTGTGGAAGGATAGTGCGTCGCATCGCCTGGCCCCAGGTCATGCCGATCGAATAGGCCGCCTCCCACTGCCCCTTCGGCACCGAGCCTATGACGGCGCGGATGATCTCCGACGTATAGGCGCCGATATTGAGTGTGAAGCCGATCAACGCGGCTGAAAAGGCGTCGAGCAGGATGCCGACCGAGGGCAGGCCGTAGAAGATCAGGAAGAGCTGCACCAGAAGCGGCGTGCCACGGAAGATCCAGACATAGAAGCGGACCACGGCGACCAGCGGCTTCGGGCCGAACAGCCGGACGAGCGCTGCGACCAGTCCTACGAAGAGACCGAATGCGAACGACAGCAGCGTTAGCGGCACGGTGAAGATCAGCGCGGCCCATAGCAGCGTGGGCAACGAATCCAGCATCAATTGCAGCCAGTGCGGCACGAAAACTCTCCTTGCGAGATTGCCGCCCAAAAAATCGGCCGGCAGCATCGAGGCGCGACCATACAGTCGTCATATCACGCCAAAAGCGGCGGCCGTCAAAGACGGCTCGCCGCGATACTTGGCCATGCGGGCCGGCAACCGGCCCGCTCCGGGAAATGCGCTTACTTCGAAACGTCCTGGCCGAAGTAAGTGTCGGCGATCTTCTGGTAGGTGCCGTCGGACTTGATATCGGCCAGCGCCCGATTGATGGCGGCGACCAGTTCCGGATCGCCCTTGCGCACGAGGACGCCGGAATAGTCGGCGTTTTCTTCCTGCGCGGCGATCTTCACATTGGCGTCGGGCTTGTGCTTCTTGAAATCGAGGAAGGACAGGCTGTCGTTGATGGTGGCATCGGCGCGGCCGGTAAGAAGCAGCTGGATCGATTGGTCGAAACCATCGGTACCGACGAGTTCGGCGCCGTTCGCTTCGGCGAGCTTGCCGAAATTCGAGGTCAGCGACTGCGCCGCCTTCTTGCCCTTCAGGTCGGCAAAGCTCTTGATGTCGGTATTGTCGCCGCGCACGATCAGCACCGCCTTGGAAGCAATATAGGGATCGGAGAAATCATACTTGGCCTTGCGCTCCTCGGTGATGCCGACCTGGTTGATAACAGCGTCATAGCGCTCGGCGTCGAGGCCGGCGATCAGCCCATCCCATTTGCCTTCGAGGAATTCGGCCTTGACGCCGAGCCGCTCGGCGATCGCCTTGGCAATCTCGACGTCGAAGCCGACCAGTGCGCCCGAGGCATCATGATAGGTGAAGGGGGCATAGGTGCCTTCCGTGCCGACCTTGAAGACACCGGCCTGCTTGATCTGATCGAGATTGGCGCCGGCATGGCCTGATGTGCCTGCCAGTACCTGCAGTGTTGCGGCGACGATAAGCGATTTGAGCCATTTCATTTTTCTGTGATCCCGTCATTGGCCGGCGTCCGGGGCCGGCGTCCGGCGCATTTGTGAGCGCCGGAAACTGACAGATGCAGCCTGGCGAAATAAGGAACCAGATTTCAAAAATGAGACACTTTCGAAATCCAATTCTCAAAACCACATCGACTCACGCCAACCGGCCGAGGAGCGACCGCCGCATCGAGCTTTCGAACAGTGCAATCCACGCGACATCAGCGGCGGAACCATTCGCGCGGGTGGCACGTTTGTTGGCTGTTGTAGGGCGCGGCGTCGCCAATTCAACCACGATGCCAGCTCAGGGGCGAGCGATCGCACCGCAACGCCCGGAACAGGGAGCGTGGCATGATGGAAGATACGGCAGGGCGAACCATGGTCCGCGCGGCGATGAAAGCCCCCTATCTCGAGCGCGACGAGGAGCATCTTCTCGCGCTGCGCTGGAAGGAAGACAACGACCAGCAGGCACTGCACCAAATCGCCATGGCGCATATGCGGCTGGTTATTTCCATGGCCTCGAAGTTCCGCCACTATGGCCTGCCCCTCGGCGACCTGGTGCAGGAAGGCCATGTCGGCCTGCTGGAGGCAGCGGCCCGTTTCGAACCGGAGCGCGAGGTGCGGTTTTCGACCTATGCGACGTGGTGGATCCGTGCCTCGATGCAGGACTATATCCTGCGCAACTGGTCGATCGTGCGCGGCGGCACCAGTTCGGCGCAGAAGGCGCTGTTCTTCAATTTGCGGCGCCTGCGCGCCCGCTTGGCGAACGGTGCCGAGCCGATCTCGAACACCTCGCTCTACCGCGAGGTGTCGGTGGCGCTTGGCGTCTCCGAGGCCGACGTGGCGATGATGGACTCGCGCCTTTCGGCCCCGGATAGTTCGCTCAACCAGCCGCTCGCCGACGATGCGGGCGCCACCGAGCGAATGGATTTCCTGGTTTCGGACGATCCTTTGCCGGACGAAGTCGTGGGTGACACGATCGATGTCGAACGCCGCTCTATCTGGCTGAAAACCGCGCTCGGCGCGCTCAATGCCCGCGAGCTCAGGATCATCGAGGAACGCCGGCTGAGCGACGAGGGCGCGACGCTCGAAGCCCTCGGCGAGGCGCTTGGCATCTCCAAGGAACGCGTCCGCCAGATCGAGGCACGCGCCATGGAAAAGCTCAAGATAGCGCTGGTAAAGCAAAACCCCGAGTTTCTGGCGACCGCCGCCTAGGGTGTGTTGCGATTCAGGTTAGGACGAGTCGGAGTCGAAGACGGGCGCGAAGCGACCAAACCAGGTGGTTTCCGAGAACCGGAGCGGAGCGTACATAAAGTACGTGAGCACCGGCCTACGCCGGCCGTAGCCTTACTGCCGCGACCGCTCATGAGTGCTCCGGCCGGCGAAGGTCGGAAGCGCAGGAAATTGCCGTTTGCGGGCCGGCATCACCTGAATATCGACACACTCTATCTGTCGGTGATGATCTTGACCTTGTCGCCGGCCGAAACGGCTGCGCCGGGCGACATTGCATTGAGCACCCTGAACAGGTCGAGCTTGCGGTCGACGCCGACCATCTGCGCCGCGAGCGAACCCATGGTCTGTCCGGGCCGGACCGTGACGACGCGGATATGCAGCGGCTTCAGCGCTGCTTTTTCGGCCGCGCTCAAGATCCGGAACGAGCCGCTGACCGAGCGCGCCACCGCGTCCAGCGAGGTGCTGGCGGAGGGGGCTGCCGTCAGCAGCCGGTAGACCTGGCCGCCGGCGCGGATCACCGCGATGCCGAACTGCCAGCCCTCGGCGCTGGCATGCGCCGTCGCCGCCTCGTTGCCGTTGATTGTTTCCTGGCGCACGCTGCTTTCATCGAGACCGGCCACCCAGCCGCTGCGGAGGTAGTCGGTCAGCGATCGGTTCCTGTCGATCGAAACGCCGTCGAAGCGGATCGCTATGTCGCCCGGCCCGGTTGCCGTCACCGCCGCGGCCGAGTTGTCGATGATGAAGCCGTCGGGCACCGAGAACGACACGCCGAGCCCCGGATGCAGGAAGGTTTCGCCACGCACATAGCCTTCCTCCGGCGTGTCGCCGTAGAGCAGCCCGTCTATGCCGGCGAGGAAGGCGTCGCGGTCGCGCGTGCCGACGCCGGGCGCGCCGAACTGGCGGGCATGGCGCTGCGCCAGATCGATGCGTTGCGGCGTGTTCGGGTGCGTTGCCAAGAAGTCGAGGCTGGCGTCGGTGGCGCCGCTGATCGAGCGGAAATCGGTGTAGGCCGACATGGACTGCAGGAAGCGGCCGGCGGCAAACGGATCGAAGCCCGCCTCGCCGATCGACTTGATGCCGATGCCGTCGGCCTCCAGCTCCTGATTGCGCGAGAACTGGGCAAGCCGCAGCTTGCCGCGGATCAGTGCCGCCTTGGCGGTCGGGCTGTCGCCGAGCACATCCGAGACGACTTTTGTCGCAAAGCCTTCCTCGGCCTCGAGCTGCTGGCGCTGCAAGCCGTGGTTTGCAGTGACATGGCCCATCTCATGCGCGATGACCGCGGCGAGCTCGGCCGAATCGTTGGCCAGCGCCAACAGGCCGCGCGTGATGTAGAGATAGCCGCCAGGCAATGCGAAAGCGTTGACGTTGGGCGAATTGAGGATCGTGATGCGGTAGGTCTGGCTCGGGTTGGCCGAAACCACCGTCAGGCTGCCGACGACCTTGGCGACCATGCGCTCGAGCTTGGGATCGGAATATTCGCCGCCATAGGTCGCGAGGATGCGCGGATGCTGCGCCTTGGCCATTTCGGCGACCTTGCTGTTGGCGGCAACATTGTCGACGGTGACCGGTTTGCTGGAAGGCTGGAAGCCGGATTCCTGAACGTCCGGAGGCGTGAACATCTGGCAGCTTGCCAACACCATGGCAAAGCCGGCCAGCGCCAGGAAGCGCGCCAGCGGTTTCCTTCTCACTCTGTCTGTGCCGGTCGGCAGAACAGCTTCCTTTCGGCTCTCAGCACATGGCCCGAAAATCGGGCATCGATTTTCAGATCATGCGCAAAATCAACTGCCACAGCGTCCTTCGAGCCCACGAGCGCGGATGGCACCGTAGTGGCAAATCACAACCTATGCCGGACCAGTATCGGAGGACCTAGCCACACTACTTTGACCATGGCAAGCAAACGCCACATCGCCTGAAGCCGGTTTGGCCGTAAATTATGTCCGCTTCCGGGCAACATCTCGTGATCCTGCGCCAAACGGACCTGCACCGATATAGTGCCGAAAGGCTTCCGGTCCAGCCTTGGTAAAGAAATCGGCGACAGTCCCGGTTGCGGCAACCGTGCCATTGTCCAGGAACACCATGTCCTGGCCGATACGGTGGGCGTCCTCCGGCTGATGGGTGACGAACAGCACCGTCATGCGCCGCTCCGCTTGGAGGTCGGCTACCAGATCGAGCATGTCGTCGCGCAAGGCCGGTCCGAGCGAGGCGAACGGTTCGTCGAGCAAGAGCACCGGCCGGTCGCGCACCAGGACGCGGGCGAGCGCGACGCGCTGCCGCTCGCCGCCGGAGAGTTCGCGCGGCAGGCGCCGTTGCTTGCCGGCAAGGCCGACGCGCTTGAGCGCCCCGGCGATTGCAGCGTGGTCGGCCTCGGTCAGCTTGAGCGACGGCGAGCGGCCAAGGCCGACATTTCGTTCGACCGAAAGATGGGCGAAGAGATTGTTTTCCTGGAACACCATCGACACTGGCCGCGCCGAAGGCGGTTTGCCGCCGACATCGCCGCCACCGATCAGCACGCGGCCCGATCGCGGCGTCTCGAAGCCGGCCACCAGGCTGAGCAGTGTCGATTTTCCCGAGCCGCTCGGCCCCATGATGGCGGTGATCTTCGAGGCGGCGAACTCGACATCGAATAAAAACGGCGCTTCGCCATAGCTGAACGAGGCCTTTTCCAGCCGCACAGCCGTGCCGTTTTCGCTGTTGAGCATCATGATCTTTCTCCCCGTCCCAGCCAGTCCGCGGCCAGGACAAGCGCGAGACAGACCAGGCCGAGCAGCAATGCCAGGCCGGCCGCGTCCATCGTGCGGTAGCTGCCCATGCGGGCCAGCAGGAGATAAGGCAGCGTCTGCAGGGAGTCGCTGCCAAACAGGGCAATGACGCCGAGATCGCCGAGCGACAAAGCCATCGCGAACGCGAAACCGGTGGCGAGCGGCCGCCGCAGCGACGGCCAGTCGACCAGCCGGAAACGGTTCCAGCCCGAAATGCCAAGCAGCAAACAGAGCCGTTCGTGGCGTTCGCTCGCCGCATCATAGCCGGGCCGAATGGCGCGGATGGCAAACGGCATCGCCATCACCGCATTGACGGCGACGACCATGACAGGGGCAATGGCAAAGACGTCGCTGACGGTCCGCAGGAGCAGGAACCAGCCGGCGCCGATGACGACGGGCGGCACGACGAGGACGAAGCCGGCGCCGGTATCCGTGGCGTATTCGAGCAGCGTCCTGGCGCCGACGCGACGCCTCAAGGCCAGCGCCCGGCGTGCCATGACCAGCGACAGCGACAGCGCCACTGCAAGCAGCGCCGCCAGCAAGGCGAGCACGGCGCTGGTCAGCGCCGCTTGCCGCACCGCGCTCTCGCCGGCCAGCCGGCCGAGATCGGCGCCAAGGCCTGACGTGACCGTGGCCGCCATCGGCCCGGCGACGAACAGCAAAGCGAGAATGATCAATGCTGCGTTCAGCACGGTCTCAGCGGCGCCGGCCGAAAGATAGCGGCGCGAAGCCACCGGCAGGTTGGCGTCGCCGACGGTATTGGCGCCGAGCCGCATCAATGCCAGCACGACGACGAAGGTCAGCGCGATCTGCAGCACTGTCAGCGTCACCGCGCGGGCAGGATCGAAATCGAAACGCAGCGCCTGGTAGATGGCGACCTCCAGCGTTGTCGCACGCGGCCCGCCGCCCAGCGTGAGTATGATGGTAAAGGATGTGATGCAGAGCATGAAGACAAGCCCGGCGACGCCCGGCAGCGCCGCGCGCAGCGTTGGCCATTCGATCAGCCGGAAGGCGGGCCTGGCGCCCATGCCGAGCTGGCTCGCCAGCCGCCACTGGTCGGCCGGCACTGTCGCAAGCGCTTCGAGGAACAGCCGCGTGGCCAGCGGCAGATTGAAGAAGACATGGGCGACGAGGATGCCGGACAGGCCGTATATGCCCGGCCAGCCCTGACCGCCGATCGCGCTGAGCACGCCGGCAAAATAGCCTGCACGGCCATAGAGTGCCAGAACCCCGAGTGCTGCGACGATGGCCGGCAGCGCGAGCGGCACGGCGAAGAGCTGCAGGATCAGGCCGCGACCAAAGAAGCGCGGATGCCGCGACAGCGCCCGCGCCACGAACAGCGCTGGCACGACGGAGAGCAGTGTCGACAGCAATGCCTGCCACAACGTGAATCGGGCGACGCGGAAGAGGTAGGAATCGAAGGCCGACGCGGCGCCGGACGGATCGCGGGCGCCTTCGACGATGAGCCCGGCGAACGCGCCGCCGATCAGCAGCGCAACAGCGGCAAGCGCAATTGTGCCGGCGGTGACGCGGGGGTCGGCAGGATATCCGGTACGCATGCCGCCCTGCCTAGTTCAACGATCGTCGAAGCAGAAAATATGGCTGAGGCCGAGTTCCCGGGCGCCGTAGAGTGATCATCTCTCAATCACAAGCTACTTGCTCATCACCGACAGCCATTCGTCGACCCAGGCCTTGCGATTGGCGGCGACCTCTTCGGGGCTGAAAAGCAACGTCTTGGTCGGCTTGACGAGCTTGTCGAAAGCCGGATTGAGCGGCTTCTCGGTCTTGCCGGCAGGGAACATCCAGTTGGTCTCGGGAATGACATCCTGGAATTTCGGCCCGGTCATGAAAGTCAGGAACTGTTTCGCCAACGGGTTCTTCGCACCTGATTTGGTGATGCCGGCAACCTCGATCTGCAGATACGCGCCCTCGTCGAAGGACGCTGCCTGATAGCGTTGGGTGTTTTCGGCGACCATGTGATAGGCCGGCGACGTGGTATAGGACAGCACCATCGATGCCTCGCCCTTGGTGAACAGGCCGTAGGCCTCGCTCCAGCCCGGCGTCACGGTGAGCACCTTTGCCTTAAGCTTGGCCCAGGCTTCGGGCGCCTTGTCGCCATAAACCGACTTCACCCACAACAGCAGGCCGAGACCGGGCGTCGAGGTGCGCGGATCCTGAATGACGATCTTTTCATCGGCATTGCCCTCGACCAATTCCTTCAGGCTCTTCGGCGGCGTCTTCAGCTTTTCGGTGTCGTAGACGACGGCGAAATAACCATAGTCGAACGGCACGAAAATATCGTCGCTCCAGCCGCCCGGCACCTTGACGTCGATGACGGCACCATGCGGCGAAAACAGGCCGGTGGCCTTGGCTTCCGCCGTCAGATTGGTGTCGAGGCCGAGCACGATGTCGGCCTTGGTCGCGGCCCCTTCCAGCCTGACGCGGTTGAGCAGGGCGACGCCGTCGGCGACCGCGACGAATTCGAGAATACAGCCGCATTCGGCCTCGAACGCCTTCTTGACCGCCGGGCCTGGACCCCATTCGGCGGTGAAGCTCTCATAGGTATAGACGGTGAGTTTTTCCTGCGCGGATGCCGGCCCGGTGCCGGCGAGAACGGTCGCCGCGAGCAGCACTGCCGAAACAAGTGTGTATAAAAACGTGCGCATCGGCGCCTCCTTCGTTGGCGTTGAAGGGAATTGAGGCGTCGGGTTGTCCGAAACGTCTAATCCCTCCGCCGGTACAAACCGGATCAGGTTCAGCGGGTTGGCAGGTTGCCTCTCAGCCGGTCCGCGAAGATCGCGTCCAGCACCCCGTTAGAGCGCTTCGACACATAGGCCCGGCCCATCTGCGGCGCAAGCGGAAGTTTGCCGGGCATCCAGACCGCGGCCTTCCGTTTCGCAAGCAGGGCTGGTAAGGGCCACGCATATGAGCAAATTCACCATCCTGCTTGGCGGCGACCTTATCCGCACGCCGCTGCTCGACCGCCAGGTCGAAGGCACGCGTGTCATCGCCGCCGACGCCGGCATCAGCCATGCCCGGACTCTGCGCCTGACGCCGGAACTCTGGGTCGGCGACTTCGATTCGGTGCCGGCGGATTTGCCGGACGAGCTCGCCGCCGTGCCGCGCCAGGTGTTTCCGGCAGAAAAGGACAAGACCGACGGCGAACTGGCTATCGCCGCCGCGCTCGAACGCGGCGCGACCAGCCTCGTGCTCGCCGGCGCGTTCGGCGGCAAGCGCACCGACCACGCCTTCCTGCACCTGGCGCTCGGCGTCCGGCTGGCCGAGGCAGGGACAGAGGTGCTTTTGACCAGTGGCGCACAGGAAGGCGTGCCCTTGCTTCCCGGAAAGGCCGGCTTCGACTACGCCGACGGCACGCTGTTTTCGATTCTCGGCTTCTCCGACCTTGCCGGTCTGACCGTGACCGGCGCCAAATGGCCGTTGAACCATGTCGAGGTGGCGTTCGGCTCGTCGCTGACCATTTCCAACGAGGTCAAGGGCCGGCTCGAAGTCGCGCTGGGCAGCGGCCGCGCGCTGTTGCTCGCCCATCCATTCCCCCTACCTGAAAGCTGACATGGCGCCGCCGCTTCTCAATCTCGACGGGATAAAACTGACCTTCGGTGGCACGCCGCTGCTCGACGGGACGGAACTGACGGCGTCGGCGGGCGACAAGATCGCTCTGGTCGGCCGCAACGGCTCGGGCAAGTCGACGTTGCTGAAGATCGCTGCGGGATTGATCGAGCCGCAGGATGGCGAGGTGTTCCGCCAGCCTTCGGCAACAGTGCGCTACCTGCCGCAAATGCCCGACATGGATGGTTTCGCCAGCGTCCGCGCCTATGTCGAGGCGGGGCTCGGACCCGCCGACGATCCCTACCGCGCCACCTATCTGATGGAGCATCTCGGCCTGTCCGGCGAGGAACGGCCGAACGATCTCTCCGGCGGCGAAGCCCGCCGTGCTGCCCTGGCCCGCGTCATGGCGCCGGAGCCCGACATTCTCCTCCTCGATGAGCCGACCAACCATCTCGACCTGTCGGTCATCGAATGGCTGGAGGAGGAGCTTGCCCGCACCTCTTCGGCGCTGATCGTCATCTCGCACGACCGCCGCTTCCTCGAGCGCGTGTCGCGCGCCACCGTCTGGCTCGATCGTGGCCAGACCCGCAGGCTGGACAAGGGTTTTGGCCATTTCGAGGAATGGCGCGACACCGTGCTGGAAGAAGAAGAGCGCGAGCAGCACAAGCTTGGCCGCCAGATCGTGCGCGAGGAGCACTGGTTGCGCTATGGCGTGACGGCAAGGCGCAAGCGCAACATGCGCCGGCTCGGCGAACTGCAGACCATGCGCCAGCGCTTTCGCGGCCATCGCGGCGCCGAGGGTGCGGCGACCATGGTGGCCAGCGACGCCGCCGAATCCGGCAAGCTGGTGATCGAGGCCAGGAACATCGAGAAGAGCTTTGGCGACCTCACCGTGGTAAGGGGTTTCTCGACCCGCATCCAGCGCGGTGACCGCGTCGGCCTGGTCGGCCCGAACGGCGTCGGCAAGACGACGCTGCTGAAGATGCTGACCGGCGAATTGAAGCCGGACTCAGGCACGGTGCGACTCGGCACCAATCTGGAGATCGCCACGCTCGACCAGAAACGCGAGGCGGTCGACCCGCAAGAGACGCTGGCGCAGTATCTCACCGACGGCCGCGGCGAGAACCTTGTCATCAACGGCGAGCAGCGCCACGTCGTCTCCTACATGAAGGACTTCCTGTTCAAGCCGGAACAGGCGCGCACGCCGGTGCGCGAGCTTTCGGGCGGCGAGCGGGCGCGGCTGCTGCTCGCCCGTGTGCTGGCGCGGCCGGCAAATCTTTTGGTGCTGGACGAGCCGACCAACGATCTCGACATGGAGACGCTGGAACTGCTGCAGGAACTGGTCGCCGGTTTTGCCGGCACCGTCATCCTGGTCAGCCACGACCGCGATTTCCTCGACCGCACGGTGACCAGCCTGATCGCGCCGGAAGGCGGCGGCCGCTGGATCGAATATGCCGGCGGCTATTCCGACATGCTGGCTCAGCGCGGCGGCACCAGGCTGGACGACCGCAAGGCACGGCCGAAGGCCGAGACGAGTGAAGTGGCGGCGGCAGCCCGGACCGAGGCAATTGCGCCGAAGGGCCCGGCGAAAAAACTGTCGTTCAAACAGAAATTCGCGCTGGAATCGCTGCCCAAGAAGATCGACGCGGTGACCGCCTCGATATCACGGCTGGAGGACAATATCGCCGACCCGGCCTATTACGAGCGCGACCCGGCCTCATTCCAGAAGACCATCGCCGCGCTCGACAAGGAGCGCGCCACGCTGGCAGCGCTCGAAGAGGAATGGCTGGAACTTGAAATGCTGCGCGAGGAGATGGAGGGGTAGACGCTTCGCCGTTGCTCCACCACGACAATGCGCATACATTATGCGCATTCTGCGGAGGTTATCATGCGAAAGATAGCTATGAATGCGGTTCGTCAGCCGGCAAATCTGTCGATCGACTCAAAGCTCATGAAGGAAGCCAAGGGACTCGATGTGAATGTCTCGCGCGCCGCCGAAGCCGGTATCGCAGAGGCGGTGGCTGCCGAAAAAGCCCGACTATGGAAACTTGAGAATCGCGCCACAATAGAAGCGTGGAACGAATACGTCGAAAAGCACGGTATTCCGTTGGAAGAACATCGGCAGTTCTGATGGCACGCTATGATGTCTTCGCGGGTCGGGTCGAAGGCAGCTATTTGCTGGACGTCCAATCCGACCTGCTCGACGATTTTAGAACACGGGTGGTGATCCCGCTGCTTCCGACAACAATGACGCCGCCGCCGATGCGAAAGCTCCATCCCCTCATCGAGATCAATGGGCGAAAATTGGTTGTGGCCACCCATCTGATCGCCACGGTTCCGGCAAAGGAATTGGGCGAAAGTCGACTGAATATCTCCAGGCATCACGACGACATCGTGGCCGCGCTCGACATGCTGTTCCAGGGCTTCTGAGCCGAAGGGAGGCTGGTGAGCCGGCCTCAGCCCGCCTCTTTTGTTTGCCAGGCCTTCAGCGCCTCGTCGAACACCTTCTCGCCGGGAATGCCCTTTTCCATGGTGAGCAGCGCCCGCCGTCCGGTCTTGTAGACGACCGGCACGTCGATCCATTTCTGGCCCCGCAGCAGGGTCAGATTGGCGTCTTCGTCCGGCTTTGTGTCGTTGAGAGCGACCAGGAAGAAGCCGTCGGCGATCTTGGCCGGGATGCCGATCAGTGGACTGCCGGCATCCTGTTCAGAACCCTTCATGGCGACGCGCAGGATGTTGTCGACACCGCCGCCGTCGAAACCATCGGGCGTCAGGAAAATCATCTCGATGATGTGGCTGGCCGGCAGCGTCTGGTCGGTGTTGCGGCGGATGGTCATGCGCAACTGCACGTCCTTGCCCGGAATGCTCGCCTCGGCGCGGATTGCCGGCTCGGGCGGCAGGTTGCCGCCGGGCGATTCCTGCACCAGCGACCAGACGATGCTGCCGGGCTCGGCCGAGCCTTGCGCGGTGCTGGTGCGCTCCTCGTAGAAGATCGCCTTCTGGCCGACCGCCAGTGCGGATTCCGCAGGCGCGGCTGTCGGTGCAGCACCCGGCGCGGCACCCGGCGCCGGTGCTGCCGGCGCGGCTGCGCTATCGGTCGGCGCCGCCGGCGCCGGCGTGGCGGCATCGGCAGGCGGTGTTGCGGGGGCCGCGCCCGGTGCGGGCACATTCGTGGCTGGCGTGCCGGCAGGCGCTGCTGGCGCAGGTGCGGCCGGCGGCGGCGTGGTCAGTGCTGCGACGGATTCGCCCTCTCCGATGCCGCCTTGTCCTGAAGCGGGGCCGGGATCGACCTCACCGCCCTCAGGTGTCAGCCGCTGGGTGAACTTTGTGCCCTCGGCATCGGCTGGAGCCGCTGCGGCCGGGGCCCTTGCCGCAGCATCGGCAGCCGGCCGCTCGGCCGGGCTCGGCTTCACCAGCGGTTCTACGGTTGCGACCGTCGTGCTGTTGAGACCCAGCATGTTGCTGAACGCGTCCTTGTTCAGCCAGATGCCGTAGCCGCCGCCCGCGATGACGAGCAAGGCGACGACAGCGGCGATCAGCCCGCCATAGCTGCGCCTGCGCTCGGCAGGATGCTGAAAAGTGTCCGGCGCCGGCTCCTCGTCGTTGGGGAAGACATCGTCTCTAAAGCTATCGCTGTTCTCGTACGCCGCTGGAAGATCCGCGTCCGAAGGCTCCGCATCGGTGTCCTCTGGAGGCGGTTTTTGCCAATTCAGCCCGGCTTTGGCGGCAGGTGCCGGCTGCCATTCCGGCTCGGTCTTGGCCGGTTGCCATGCCGGCTCGGCCTTTGCCGGCTGGCGGACATGGCTGGGTTGGTTCTTGTTGCGGTCGATGGAGGAGAAGATGTCTTCCAGCTCCGACAGCGGATCGGATGCCGGCGCAGGCTTGGCGTAGCTCTGCTCGACGCTGGCGATGGCATCTTCCAGAGTGCGCTTATGCTGGGCAACGACCGACGGCGCCAGCGGCGGTATGTTCTTCGCAAGCTTGTCCGCGATTGTCGAACGGGCCTTGTCATAGACCCTGGCGCGTATCTCCGGCGTCGGATTTCCAAGGCCGTCGAGCGTCTTTTTCAGAGCACCAACAAAATCTGCCATGCTTCAGTCGACCTGCATTTCGTTTCTGGGCCGGCCCCCGCAAACGGCCGCGATGCCCGGAACAGCTTGGAATCTAGTCTTGAAACGGATCGGTCACAAGTATTGTGTCGTCCCGTTCAGGGCTGGTGGAAAGGAGTGCGACCGGCGCGCCGATCAGTTCCTCGATGTGACGGACATATTTGACTGCCTGGGCCGGCAGATCGTTCCAGCTTCTGGCGCCGGCGCTGGTGCCTTTCCAGCCCTCCAGCGTCTCGTAGATCGGTTCGACGCGCGCCTGCGCACCCTGGCTGGCCGGCAGATAATCGATCGCCTCGCCATCGAGGCGGTAGCCGGTGCAGACCTTGATCTCGTCCAGCCCGTCGAGCACGTCGAGCTTGGTCAGGGCGATGCCCTTGATGCCGTTTACGGCGACGGCTTGGCGAACCAGCACGGCATCGAACCAGCCGCAGCGGCGCTTGCGGCCGGTGACGACACCGAACTCGTGGCCGCGCGTGCCCAGGAACTCGCCGATCTCGTTCTTCTGTTCGGTCGGGAACGGACCTTCGCCGACACGCGTCGTATAGGCCTTGGTGATGCCGAGCACATAACCGATGGCACCCGGGCCGACGCCGGATCCGGCGGCCGCTTGGCCAGCCACCGTGTTGGACGAGGTGACGAACGGATAGGTGCCGTGGTCGATGTCGAGCAGCGTGCCCTGCGCGCCCTCGAACAGGATGCGTTCGCCGGCACGGCGCTTGTCGTCGAGGATCTTCCAGACGCGGTCCATATAGGGCAGGATCTCGTCGGCGACCGAAATCAGCTCACTCATGATTGCCTCATGCGTGACTTCGGCGTGGCCGAGCCCGCGGCGCAGCGCATTATGATGCGTCAGCAGCCTGTCGACCTTCAAGGGCAGCGTTTCCAAATCCGCCAAATCCATCACCCTGACCGCGCGCCGGCCCACCTTATCCTCATAAGCGGGGCCGATGCCGCGACGGGTCGTGCCGATTTTCGTTCCCGAATTGGAGGCGGCGTCTTCGCGGAATCCGTCCAGCTCCCGGTGCAAGGACAGGATAAGCGCGGTGTTTTCGGCTATTTTCAGGCGCTCCGGTGTCACCTCGACGCCTTGCGCCTTCAATTTCGCCACTTCCGCGACGAAGGCATGCGGGTCGAAGACGACGCCATTGCCGATGATGGACAGCTTGCCTTGCCGCACCACGCCGGACGGCAGCAGCGACAGCTTGTAGACCTTGCCGTCGACGACCAGCGTATGGCCGGCATTGTGGCCGCCCTGGAAGCGCACGACGACGTCGGCGCGTTCCGACAGCCAGTCGACGATCTTGCCTTTGCCCTCGTCGCCCCATTGCGAGCCGACGACCACCACATTGGCCATGTTTCTTTTCCCTTGAGGCGCCGCTCCGAGCGGCTTGAATGGTTCGAAACGACAGGCTTCTATCGCATCGGCCAGAAAATCGGAATCGATTTTCGGAAAGCACGACGCGAACGTTCAAAGCCTTGAGACTCGTACTTTTGCGCGTCCAGGTGGACGTACGTCGTTTCTATAACGTCAACACCCGGCGAGCGCGACCATTCTTTTGCCGCCGAAAGCGCCCTCAGGCACAACAATTTTCGCGTTTGACATCATTTACTTGGGCGAAGCACCGCAATAGGTCGGCAATGACCCTGCCCACCCCGGCTGGAATTTCGCGATGCATCGAACCGCCTACCTGTTCCTGCTGTTCACCACCTTGCTGTGGGGCGGCAACTCCGTGGCCGGCAAGCTGGCAGTCGACCATATTTCGCCGATGACGCTGGTCTTCCTGCGCTGGGTCCTGGCCGTTCTGATCATGCTGCCGATCGGCTGGCGAACGCTGCGCGAGGACTGGCTGGTGGTGCGCAGGCATTGGTTGCTGCTTGGCGGGCTCGGCGCTTGCGGCTTCACCTTTTTCAACGCGATCTTCTACACGGCGCTCAACTACACGACGGCGATCAACGTCTCGATCGAGCAGGCGGCAATCCCGGTCGTCATCATCCTCGCCAATTTCGTGCTGTTTCGCCTGCGTGTGAACTGGGTGCAGATCGCCGGTGTCGTGCTGACGATCATCGGCGTCGCCCTGACCGCCAGCCACGGCGATCTGCGCCAGCTTCTCAAGCTGGACCTCAACTTCGGCGACGCCATCATGCTGATCGCGGTGCTTTGCTACAGCTTCTACTCGGTCGGGTTGCGGCTGAAGCCGGCCATACGCTGGCAAAGCCTGATGCTGGCGCTGTCGATTGCCGCACTGGTGACCTCGCTGCCTTTCTTCCTCTGGGAGGTGGCTGCCGGCAAGGTCATCATCCCCGATGCGCGCGGCTGGGCGATAGCGTTCTACACTGCGATCGGCGCTTCGGTCGTCTCGCAGATTTTTTATATCAGGGGCATCGAACTGATCGGCGCCAACCGGGCCGGCCTGTTCATCAACCTGGTGCCGATCTTCGGCACGCTGCTGTCAGTGCTGATCGTCGGTGAGACATTCCAGCTCTATCAGGGCGTGGCCCTCGTGCTGGTGCTCGGCGGCATCAGCCTGGCCGAATACAGCGGACGTAAAATGGCGATTTGACAGCCGGAAACCTGTGACGCCGTGAAAGAACTCTGTCGATATTTCGACGCCATTGTCGAAACGCCCTGTGGGCTTACAAAGCCCGCGGGGCGCTCGCGCATGATTCAGGCGACGCCGACGTCGAAATGCAGCCGCTTGGCGGAGTCGATCGACTTGTGCGCCCGCACCTGTTCCAGCACCTTCTCCGGGAACGGCGCATCGAGATAGAGCAGCGCGATGGCATCGCCGCCAGGCCGGTTGCGGCCGAGCTGGAAGTTGGCGATGTTGACGCCGTTCTCGCCGCAGACCGTGCCGAGCAGGCCGATGATGCCGGGCGCGTCGGCATTCGTCGTGTACAGCATGTGCTGACCGACCTCGGCGTCGAGGTTGATGCCCTTGATCTGGATGAAGCGCGGCTTGCCGTCCGAAAAGCAGGTGCCGGCGATCGCACGCGTCTTGTGCTCGGTCTTGACCGTCAGCTTGATATAGCCGTCGAACACGCCCGATTTGTCGCGCTTGACCTCGGCGACGATGATGCCGCGCTCCTTGACCATGATCGGCGCCGAAACCATGTTGACGTCGGAGACCTGCGGCCGGATCAGCCCGGCAAGTGTGGCGCTGATCAGCGCGCGCGTGTTCATCGTCGCGGTCGAGCCGTCGAACAGGATCTCGACCTCCTTGATCGGATCCTCGGTGACCTGGCCGACAAAGGCGCCGAGCACTTCGGCCAGCTTGACGAAGGGTTTTAGGCGCGGCGCTTCCTCGGCGGTGATCGACGGCATGTTGATGGCGTTGGAAACGGCGCCCTTGATCAGGTAGTCGGCCATCTGCTCGGCGACCTGCAGAGCGACATTCTCCTGCGCCTCCATCGTCGATGCGCCGAGATGCGGCGTCGCCACCACATTCTCCATGCCGAACAGCTCGCTTTTCTCCGCCGGCTCGACCTCGAACACGTCGATGCCGGCGCCTGCCACCTTGCCGCTTTTCAACGCCGCGATCAGGTCGGCCTCGACGATCAGCCCGCCACGGGCGCAGTTGATGATGCGCACGCCGGTCTTCATTTTGGCGATCGCCGAAGCGTCGATGATGTTGCGCGTCTTGTCGGTCAAGGGCGTGTGCAGGGTGATGAAATCGGCGCGGGCGAACAGCTCGTCGAGTTCCACCTTCTCGACGCCGAGCTCCTCGGCGCGACTGTCCGACAGGAACGGATCGAAGGCGATGACGTGCATCTTCAGGCCAACGCCGCGCGTAGCGACGATCGAGCCGATATTGCCGCAGCCGATGATGCCCAGCGTCTTGCCGGTGATCTCGGTGCCCATGAAGCGGTTCTTTTCCCACTTGCCGGCATGGGTCGAGGCATTGGCTTCCGGTATCTGGCGGGCCAGCGCGAAGATCATGGCGACGGCATGCTCGGCGGTGGTGATCGAATTGCCGAAGGGCGTGTTCATCACGATGATGCCCTTGCGGCTCGCCGCCGGGATGTCGACATTGTCGACGCCGATGCCGGCGCGGCCGACCACCTTGAGCCTTGTGGCAGCGTCGATCAGCTTTTCGGTGACTTTGGTCGCCGAACGGATGGCGAGGCCGTCATACTGGCCGATCACTTCGAGCAGCTTTTCCTTGTCCTTGCCGAGATCGGGCAGGTAGTCGACCTCGACGCCGCGATCCCTGAAGATCTGCACGGCGGTGGTGGAGAGTTTGTCTGAGACGAGAACGCGGGGCATGGGCTTCTTCCTTTGCGATTGGCGCCCCTCCCCTGACGGGAGGGTCGGCGCGAAGTGCCGGGGTGGGGTGGTTGCGGCCGGGCGTGGCCGAAATCTTTTTCCTCTGGATGGCGGACCGTTGAGTTGGGTGGAGGCGACCCCACCCGGCCCCTCGGGCCACCCCCCCCTCAAAGGGGAGGGATCAGGCGGCCGCCTTGAGCGACGCCTTTTGCGCGGCAAAGGCCCAGTCGAGCCACGGCAGCAGCGCTTCGAGGTCGGAAGTCTCGACGGTTGCGCCGCACCAGATGCGCAGGCCCGGCGGTGCATCGCGATAGGCGCCGATATCGTAGGCGACGCCTTCCTTGTCGAGCGCCGAGACGATGCCCTTGGCGAACGCCGCTTGTCCGTCGGCATCGAGCGCGGCGACGTCCGGGTCGGTGAAGGAAAGACAGACGGACGTGTTCGACCGCGTCGCCGGGTCGGTGGCCAGATGGCCAAGCCATGCGGATTTGCCGACGAAACCGTCGATAATTGCGGCGTTGGCGTCGGCGCGGGCAATCAATGCGTCGAGACCGCCGATCGACTTCGCCCAACGCAGCGCGTCGAGATAATCCTCGACGCACAGCATCGACGGCGTGTTGATGGTTTCGCCCTTGAAAATGCCTTCGATGAGCTTGCCGCCCGAGGTGAGGCGAAAGATTTTCGGCAGCGGCCAGCCAGGCTTGTAGCTTTCCAGCCGCTCGACGGCGCGCGGGCTGAGGATCAGCATGCCATGCGCACCTTCGCCGCCCAGCACCTTCTGCCAGGAGAAGGTGACGACGTCGAGCTTGCCAAAATCGAGCTCTTGCGCAAAGGCCGCCGACGTGGCGTCGCAGATGGTCAGGCCCTTGCGGGCCGCCGGGATGAAATCGCCGTTCGGCACGCGCACGCCCGAGGTCGTGCCGTTCCAGGTGAAGACCACGTCGCGGTCGAAATCGATTTTCGTCAGATCCGGCAGTGCGCCGTAGCCGGCTTCGATCCTGCGCACATCGGCGAGCTTCAGCTGCTTGACCACATCGGTGACCCAGCCGGAACCGAAACTCTCCCAGGCGACCATGTCGACGCCGCGTTCGCCGAGCAGCGACCACAGCGCCATCTCGACGGCGCCGGTGTCCGACGCCGGCACGATGCCGATGCGATAATCTGCCGGAATTTGGAGAATTTCCCGCGTCAGCTCGATCGCCTGTTCGAGCTTGGTCTTGCCGATCTTGGCGCGGTGCGAGCGTCCGAGCGCGGCATTGGCCAGCGCCTCGACTGACCAGCCGGGGCGTTTTGCACAGGGACCTGAGGAAAAATTGGGATTTGCCGGGCGCAGTCCGGGCTTCGTATGGATCGTCATCGTGGTCTATCCTTCCAGATAGTGGCCCCTCGTTGGGGAGGGGTGGCCCACGGACGGCGATATGCGTTCAGGCTCCCGGCGTCAAGAGGAAAGTTTTTGTCGCTGACGGGATACTGGTCCCATACGGTGAAAATGCCACGGCTTAAAATGCAAACGGCGGTTCCTTAAAATCCGCCGTTCAAATTCTTCCGGCTTTCGCCATGCTTACCAGAGATCGTAACGCAGCCCGACCTTGACTGTCTGGTAGTCTATGCCCTTTTGGATGTTGAAAGCGCCATCGTCATAGGCGACGTATCTTGCGTTGGGCACGGCGAAATATTCGTAGCCGAGGTCGACCGAGAGGTTCTTGGTCACCCGATAGGAAAGGCCTGCGCCGATCGAGTAGGCGAGATTGAATTTGGCTTCCGAGTCGGTCTCGCCCTCGTACCCTGCAGGGTCATCGCAAATGAAGCCACCGGTTCCGGAGGAGTTTGGGGACACCTCGACGCAATCGCGCGCGCCGGTGCTCTTGTAGTATTTGTTATAGGCGACACCAAGGCCGCCGCCAATATACGGAGTTATCCCCACATACGTGCCGAGATCTACATAGCCGTTGGCCATGATGCTGTAGCCCTTGTTGGAGGCATTGTTGGAGAGATCGCACGCCTGTGTTGCCGGCACGGAATTGATGTTCCCTAAGATGTCGGCTTCGAGTGTCGAGCCGTCGCAAGTGGCTGCCAGCTTCTGATGTTCCCCGAATTTGTCGGTCGGGAGGATCCCACCGTTCAGCTCGACCCTAAGATAGTCATTGACGTGATACCCCATACCGATGCTGCCTGTGAAAAGGCTGCTCTCTTCGGTAAAGCTGTCAAGCGGGCCAGTCACCGTTTCCTTATGTTCGAACGGGTGGCTGAACGCGTAGCCGACATCGCCGCGCAGATACCATCCCGAACCGACTTCGACCGGCACATAGTCCGGCGCCTGGTCGACATAGATCGGCGGATCGTAGTCGGCGCCAAGCGCCTGCGACAACGGCGTCAGGGCGATTGCTGCAAGCGCCAGTGCTATGCGCGATTTGACTGTCATGATCCCCGGCTCCCGAAGGTGGCGCCATTCGCGATCGCGAGCGCCGTTTCAGGGCATTGTTAACCATAGTGGTTAAGTGGCGGTTAAGGATAACAGGGCGTTAGCGAATTGATTTTTATGCGCGTTGCCGCCACAACGAAAAAAACCGCCCGGCTTTTGCCGGGCGGTCCGCAAACCTGCTCTCGAAGCGATTACTTGGTGTAAACCGGTTCGGGTTCGTAGGCGATCGGCTCCGGCTGGGCGCAGTCCGAGTTGCCGAACTGGTAGCGCAGGCCGCCGCGCACTTCGTGCACATTGATGCCCTTGTCACGGCCAGGACCGACATTGCTGGCGAAGTCGAACATCTTGCCGCCCTCGATATGGCTGAAGCGGTAACCCAGATCGAGCTTGACGCGCTCGGTCAGGCAGTAGGAGGCGCCCGCCATGGCCGCATAGGCAAAGCGCCAGCCCTTGCCGCCGCTATGCTCAAACGTATCGTCCTCAATGGTGTTGTGCAGTTTATCCCACCTGACCCAGGCACCGCCGATGCCGGCGCCGACATAGGGCGTGATGCCGTGCCAGGTGCCGATATCGACATAGGCGTTGGCCAGCAGCAGCAGCGCCGTATAAGACGACCTGTCGGTCGAAGTGCAGGGCGTCTGATTGATGCCGCAGAAGCCGCTGGTCGAGCCGCGGAAATCGGATTTGCTCATCCAGTCCGCGGTCAGGTCGGTACGGAAATGCCGGTTGATCTGGTAGCCGACGCCGGCGCCGGCCGAGAAGGCGCCATCCAGCTTGCCGCTGTCAAAGCTGCCAGTGCCTGGAACCGCCCCGTAGGTGATGTAGTCGCCGCCGCGGAACTTCGACCAGTGGTAGTCGATGTCGCCGCGAATGTACCAGCCGCCATATTCGACCGGCTGCTCGTAGACGGGCGGCGGCGGGGCCGGCTCGACCACGGGCGGCTCGACAAAGTCGGCGGCGAACACTGGTCCGGCCACGCCCGCGAGCAGCGCGGCAAAGACGGCCATTCTTGCTGTATTGAACATGCTTGTCACCCCTGAGAACCCTCGGCACAGCGAACGCGTCCGAATCTGATTGGCTTCAGTCGTGGATAATGAATGGGAAAAGTTAAAACGCGTTTAACCCTATCGCTTAACCATGAATCTCTAAATCTTTCAGGATTCTCGCGTTTTCCGCCAATGATTTGGCGTGCGGACACACGAAAAAAGCCCGCCGGAGGGCGGGCTTTTCACCTGGCAAAAACTGGGGATCAGGCGGCGCTGCGGGTTTCCGAAATGACCTCGACGATGTCGTTGACTACGGCCTCGACCAGTTGCTGATCGTCGCCTTCCGCCATGACGCGGATGAGCGGTTCCGTGCCGGACGGCCGGATGACCAGGCGGCCAGCCTGGCCCAGGCGGTGGCGTCCATCTTCGATCGCCGCCTTGACCAAAGCTTCCTCGAGCGGTTTGCCGCCGGAAATATGAACGTTCTTCAGCAATTGCGGCACCGGCGCGAACTTCTTCGACAATTCGCTGACCGGTCGGTTCTGCCGCTTGATGCAGGCGAGCACCTGGAGCGCCGAGACGAGGCCGTCGCCGGTGGTGGAAAAATCGGACAGCACGATGTGGCCCGACTGTTCGCCGCCGACATTCAGGCCGTGCGCACGCATGTGCTCGACGACATAGCGGTCGCCGACCTTGGTGCGGTGCAACTGTAGGTTCATGTCGCCGAGGAAGCGTTCGAGGCCGAGATTGGACATCACCGTCGAGACGACGCCACCGCCGGCCAGCCGTCCGCTCTGATGCCAGGACTCGGCGATCAGCGCCATGATCTGGTCGCCATCGACGATCGCGCCGTTCTCGTCAACGATGACGACGCGGTCGGCGTCGCCGTCGAGCGCGATGCCGATATCGGCGCGCACTTCATGCACCTTCTTCTGCAGGCCGGCCGGATGGGTCGAGCCACACTCCTTGTTGATGTTGAAGCCGTTGGGCTCGACGTTGATGGCGACAACTTCGGCGCCAAGTTCCCACAGCGCCTCGGGCGCCACCTTGTAGGCGGCGCCATTGGCGCAATCGACGACGATGCGGAGGCCCGACAGCGACATCGACCGCGGCAGCGTGCGCTTGGCAAATTCGATATAGCGGTCATGAACGCCGTCGACGCGCTTGGCGCGGCCGAGCCCGTCCGAATCGGCGAGCGCCAGTTCGATATCCTTGTCGAGCATCCCCTCGATGCGCTCTTCGATCTCGTCGGAAAGCTTGTAGCCATCGGGGCCGAACAGCTTGATGCCGTTGTCGTAGTAAGGATTGTGCGAGGCCGAGATCATCACGCCGATGTCGGCGCGCAACGAGCGCACCAGCATGGCGACCGCGGGCGTCGGAATCGGGCCGAGCAGGAACACGTCCATGCCGGCGGCACACAGGCCCGACACCATCGCATTCTCGATCATGTAGCCGGAAAGTCTGGTGTCCTTGCCGAGCACGACGCGGTGGCGATGGTTGCCGCGCTGGAACGAAAGGCCGGCGGCCATGCCGACCCTCATGGCGATCTCCGCCGTCATTGGAAATCTATTGGCGCGCCCGCGAATGCCGTCCGTTCCGAAATAACTTCCTGCCATGCTAGTCAGCTTCCCGATGGTTCATTGCCGGCACGTCATGCCACACATTGGCCCGAGCCCTATCATCACAATTCATGATTATAGGGCACCATTCCTTAGAAAACTGTTGTCTTGTGTGTTTTGTGCCACGTCAGTGCTTTGATTTTGCCTGCCCTGGTTGCGCCAGCAGCGTTCAGAACCTTCAGACCGCATCTGGATTCTTTCATGTGCCAATCAGCGGCATCGAAGTCGGAACCCGCCGCGTTATTCTGGACTTGGCATTCAGGTCCGCCGCACTGGCCGACCCGCTCGGCCCGTCATGCGAGGCAGTTCCCGGAGAGTGGTCCGCTCTATACAAGTTTTCCGTGCATATGCGCCCAGGAAATTGCCTGGGGGCAGGAGCTGGCAACAAGTTCATCCAAAATAATGCACTTTCCGAAGGGTTTTACGCCATTTGGCCTCTGGCGCAACCATTCGTTGAGTGCTATTGCTTGCTTGGTACATAACGTGAACATCAGAGGGAGAAGACACATGCTTATCCATCGACTTGCAACTTTGACGGGTCTTGCCGTCGTGACTTTATTCCTGGCGGTGCCCGCCAATGCGCTGACCATGGCTGAATGCAGCACCAAGTATAACGCGGCAAAGGACGCGGGAACACTTGGCGGGCAGAACTGGAACCAGTTCCGCAAGGCAGAATGCGGCACCGTCGCCGCCGCAACCGACGCCACGCCAGCCAAGGCGAACAGCACCAGCGCTGTAACGCCCGATGCGGCCGCCGCGGCGACGACCAAGGCAGCGGTAACTTCCAACGCAGGCAGCGGCCTCAGCAGGGCGGAGTGCGGCGCCAAATATCGGGCGGCCAAGACCGGCAACACGCTGAACGGCATGAAGTGGAACGACTTCCGCATGAGCCAGTGCGGTGCCAGCGCCTTCGACGACGACACCAAGCCGGCAGCCGATCAGGCAAGCCTCACCAGCCAGCCGAAAAAGCCGACCGTGACCGCTCCCCAGGGAGTGACGTTTCCGAAGGCGATCTCCACCAAATATAGCAGCGAAACTCCGGCCAAGGCCCGCATGTACACCTGTCGCGACCAGTACCACGCCAACAAGGGGGCCGGGACGCTGGGCGGCCTCAAATGGATCCAGACTGGTGGCGGCTTTTACAGTCTGTGCAATGCCGCACTGAAGAGCTGATCGGCATCAACATTCGAAGATAGCAAGGCCCGCGAACCGCAAGCTTCGCGGGCCTTTTTGTTGGCCGACTTTCCAAGAGGCTACCTGCGTTGCGAGGAGCAGCATCGACGCTGCCAATCCCCCCGTCGTGGGGAGATGCCCGGCATGGCAGAGGGGCGCGAAGGATCGCTAACCTTCCCATTATCCGCCTCGCTGATTGGGATTAGTTAGCGTGGGCATGGCTGCGCTACGTTGACAGGTCGGCGGGACAGCGCCCCCCTCTGTCCTGCCGGACATCTCCCCACGAGTGGGGAGATTAGCCGCTATGCCGGCTTTCGCCAATCGCCAACTGCGCGTGCAAGGCCGCGGACAACTCCGGCAGCCCTCTCCAACTTCAAACAGAAACGCCGCGGTCCAGGCCGCGGCGTTTTCGAAATCAATCTTCTGAGCCGAGCCCTAGCTTGACGGCTGAGGCTCCATGCCGCCTTCGGGCTCCGGGCCCTTCTTGCGGCGGCTGCCGGACTTCGGCACGGCCGAGCCCCGGCTCGGCGGCGTGTCGTCGCCGAGATCGCGTGCCGGCTTGTGGCCGGCGATCAGCTGCTTGATCTCGTCGCCGGACAGCGTCTCATATTCCAAAAGCCCCTCCGCCAGCGCGATCCATTCCTTTTTCTTCTTGGTCAGGATGGATTTCGCCGTCGAATAGGCCTCGTCGATCAGCCGGCGCACTTCGGCGTCGATGATCTGCGCCGTCTCTTCCGATACGTTCTGCGTGCGCGCCACCGAATGGCCGAGGAACACCTCCTCCTGGTTGTCGCCATAAGCGACGTGGCCAAGCTTGTCGGAAAAACCCCAGCGCGTCACCATGGCGCGCGCCAGCTTGGTTGCCTGCTCTATGTCCGAGGAGGCGCCCGAGGTGATGTTCTCCTTGCCGAACTTGAACTCCTCGGCGACGCGGCCACCCATCATGATGGCGAGGCGCGAGATCATGTATTTGTAGCTCATCGAATAGCGGTCGCCTTCCGGCAACTGCATGACCATGCCAAGCGCCCGGCCGCGCGGGATGATGGTCGCCTTGTGCAGCGGATCGGCCGACGGCACGTTCAGCGCCAGGATGGCATGACCGGCCTCGTGATAGGCGGTGAGTTCCTTCTCGGCCTGGGTCATCGCCGACGAGCGGCGCTCGGCGCCCATCATGATCTTGTCCTTGGCGTCCTCGAACTCGGCCATGGTGACAAGGCGCTTGTTGCGCCGCGCCGCCATCAGGGCGGATTCGTTGACGAGGTTCATCAGGTCGGCGCCGGAAAAGCCCGGCGTGCCGCGTGCGATCACCTTGAGGTCGACATTGGGGGCCAGCGGCACGTTGCGCACATGCACCTTCAGGATCTTCTCGCGGCCGACGATGTCGGGGTTCGGCACCACCACCTGGCGGTCGAAACGGCCGGGCCTGAGCAGCGCCGGATCGAGCACGTCCGGCCGGTTGGTGGCAGCGATCAGGATGATGCTTTCGTTGGATTCGAAGCCGTCCATTTCGACCAGCAACTGGTTCAGCGTCTGCTCGCGCTCGTCGTTGCCGCCGCCGAGGCCGGCGCCGCGATGGCGGCCGACCGCGTCGATTTCGTCGATGAAGATGATGCAGGGCGCATTCTTCTTGGCCTGGTCGAACATGTCGCGGACGCGGCTAGCGCCAACGCCGACGAACATCTCGACAAAGTCCGAGCCGGAAATGGTGAAGAACGGCACGTTGGCCTCACCGGCGACCGAACGGGCAAGCAGCGTCTTGCCGGTCCCGGGAGGGCCGACGAGCAGCACGCCGCGCGGAATCTTGCCGCCAAGCCGCTGGAACTTCTGCGGATCACGCAGGAATTCGACAATCTCTTCCAAATCCTGCTTGGCTTCGTCGACGCCGGCGACATCCTGGAAGGTGACGCGGCCATGCGCTTCAGTCAAAAGCTTGGCCTTCGACTTGCCGAAGCCCATGGCGCGGCCGGAGCCGGACTGCATCTGGCGCATGAAGAATATCCAGACGCCAAGGATGAGGATCATCGGCAGCCAGGAGATGAGATAGCTGAACAGCGAATTGGAACCGTCGGATTCGGGGCGCGCGTTGATGGTGACGTTCTTGTCCTGGAGTCTCGAAACCAGCGACGGATCACCCGGCGAATAGGTCTGGAAGCCGGTAGAGGTGTCGGTATAAGTGCCCGAGATGCGGGCGCCCGCGATGGTCACCGTCTTTACCCGGCCGGCCGCGACATCCTGCAGGAACTGCGAATAGGGGACGTCACTCGCTGCTCCGCGCGTCTGCGGCGTCTGGAACAGATTGAAGAGAGCGATGAGCAGGACCGCTATGATCGCCCAGAGCGCGAGATTGCGATAATTCGGATTCATCAATTGTCCCGTTGGTGTCCGCCAGCGGACACGCGTCGTGAGAGGAAACTTGGGTCTAACATAGGGATGGCGCCCTTCATTGCCAAGCAGAACAGCATGTCGCGGTTAAGCTTTCGCCCATGATCAACCGGCAGTGTGGCCGCCGAAAGGCGGGGCAGGAAGTCGCGGCGCACCGATCAGCGCGGCGACACTTCCGGCCGGCGCCAGGTCGAAGGACGGCAGGAAGCGGGCAAAGGGCGCGACGACCGGGCATACCGCCATTCCCGGCAACATCGGGCTGTCGCCTGGATGTTCGCTTGCGCGCCACAGCACCGGCTCGGCCGCCAGAGCCGCGCGGACAAGGCTTGGCTGCGTTCCGTTTTCGGCAATTGCCTGTCTTGCGGCACGCGCCGCGCCGAGCGGCGCGATCAAAAATTCACCCGGTCTGTCCGCCAATGTGATCCTCCGGCGACCGTCCCAAAGGGCATTGTTCACGGCAGGCGCAGCGGGCGGCAGGTTGCGGGTTTCGCGACGCAGAAAAATGCCGGCACGCCGCGCATCGACCACCGTCCGCGACAATGTGGCGCAAAACGGGGTAGCCAAAATTGGGGTTGTGCCAGGTGGTCCGGGCCTCAGCCGGTTGAGCAGCGCCTCGCTGCGAGCCTGGTCGGTCAGAAACGCAACGCCGCCGATAGTCGCCAGCAGGATGCGCAGCGCGTATACGGCCGCCGCCTCGTCGACGGCCGTCGCAAAGCCCGGATCGAGACGGACAAGGCCGGCTGCGGGCCTGCTGGCAAAGCCACGGATCAGCGCGGCGGCGCGATGGCCAAGCTGCTCGCGCTCCACCGCAGCCCGCGCGGCCAGCACCAACGCGTCTTCCCGCGCACCATTGCGGTCGGCAAGCGCTGCGCGGATACGCGGCCGCTCGAAAGCCTCGTCTTCATTGGTCGGGTCTTCGGCCCAGCCGACATTCGCGCGCCGCAGGACTTCGCGCAGCGCCGCACGCCGTGTGCCGAGAAGCGGCCGTGCGATCCAGATCCGCCAGTCATAGAGGGTGGCCGGTGCCATGCCGGCTAGACCTCGCTCTGGCTCTCGCGCCCCCTCCTGGCGAGCTTGCCGCATCAGCACCGTCTCGGCCTGGTCGTCGGCCGTGTGGCCGGTCAGGATCAGGCCGATACCTTCCGCCTGTGCCGCCTCGGCCAGCAGCCGGTAGCGTGCCTCTCGCGCGGCAGCCGGCAGGCCGGTCGACGGCTTGCGTCCGGACCAGAGCAGGATGCGGTGGGCAATGCTGCGCCCGGCGCAAAACCTGGCCACGGCCTGTGCTTCCGCTGCCGAGCCCGGCCGCAGACCGTGATCGATGGTCACAGCCAGCAATTTCGTTGCCGGCGCGGTACGGTCGAGGTGATCTTTGAGGAGAAGGAGGAGGGCGGTCGAGTCGCTGCCGCCGGACACGGCCGCAACAGCGCCGCTGGTAAAGTCGATCTGCGAAAAAACCGAACGGTCAGGCTCGGTTTCGGGCGTCAATGCATGTCGCCCAAAAGTGGCCCCGGATCTGGGGCAACAAGTCTTGGGGCAACGACGTGCAGGAGAAAAACTAACACGCCGCGAGCGCCCTTTCCTGCTTGACGCGTTCCTTGAGCGTGCCGGAAACGTTCGGATAGCGCTTGCCGATCTCGCCGAAAGTGGCGCAGGCCACGTCGCGCTGGTTCAATCCGACCAGCGACACACCGAGCTTCAGCAGCATGTCGGGAGCCTTCTTGGCCTTCGGATAGTCCTTGCTGGCGGCGAGGAAAGTCTCGGCCGCGTCGCGGTACTTCTGCTGGCCGAGCAGCGACTCACCCAGCCAGTAATGCGCGTCCGCCGTCTTGGCGTCCTTGGGGAAGCGGGCGATGTGGTCGCGAAAACCCTGTTCGGCAGTGCCGTAGTCGCCCGACAGGATGAACTGATAGGAATTGCGGTAAAGTTCCTCCGGGTCATCGGTGGCGGGCAGCGCCGCGACCACCGTATCGTCGGACTTGCCGGCCTGCGTGCCAGCGGCCTGGTCGCCGGGGACAGGGGCGGTGTTCTGCGCCGGTGCATGTGCCTGCGTGTTGCCCTCGATCACATTGCCGTTCTTGTCGACGGTGATGGTGCCGAACGTCTTCGGCGGCGTGCCCGGGATCACCGCGCCGGGTTCGCCTGTCGGCGATTCGACGATCACCTCCTGGCCGCCGGCGGGCGGTCTGCCCGCATCGGCCGGCGCATGCGTCCCCGGAGCCTCGGCGACGCTGCTGTCGGTGTTGGTGGTGGCGTCCGACTTCTTCTGCTCGCGTGGCTGCTGCGCGCCTTGTGAGCCGCCTTCCAGCTGCTGGAAACGGAACTCGTTATCTTCCTGCTGCTTGCGGATCTGCTCCTGCATCTGCAGCACCTGGAAGTTGAGCTCCTCGATCTTGCCGTTCATTTGCCGGAGTTGTTCCTCCAGCCCCGTAGTGCCGGTGCCATCCTGCGCAAATTGCACCTGATCCGATTTCTTTTTTTCACCGAAAATGCCGAGCGTCGGTAGGCGGAAGGAAAAACCGCTTTTTTCTGTGCCTTGCTCATTGCCTACTGCCGGGGCAGCGACGCTTGATACGAGCAGCAACGCAAGCGTGCCGCTCAAGACCGATCTGAAATGCATGTGCCTCTCGCCGTGGATTGTTTGCCTGTTGCATGCCTTCCGATCGGAGTGGACCGTCAGGCGCCTCGGTTATTACCAAGGACGCAGGACTTCGGCCAAATTTTGTTTCAAGTCCCACATCCGGGCGCCGGACATGAAAAAGGCGGCCGCAGCCGCCTTTCACACGTAGGTGTTGCATTTCTGCCGATCGGAAAATTGCCGATCAGGAACCGGCGCCGCTGATCGTGGTGACGGCGCGGCGGTTCTGCGACCAGCAGGAGATGTCGTCGCAAACCGCGACCGGACGCTCCTTGCCGTAGGAAATGGTCTTCAGGCGCTGGGCGGAAACACCCCTGGCGACGAGGAAGTCGCGGGTGGCGGCGGCGCGGCGGGCGCCGAGCGCCAGATTGTATTCGCGCGTGCCGCGCTCGTCGGCATGGCCTTCGATGACGATGGCATACTGCCTGTACTGGTTCAGCCATTGCGCCTGGCGCGAAAGCGTCGTCTGCGCGTCGGCGCGGATCGAGGACGAATCGGTGTCGAAGAAGATGCGGTCGCCGATGTTGACGGTAAAATCCTGGGCCGATCCGGGCGTTGCCGCCCCGGCGCCGCTGAGACCGAGATCGGCGGCGCTGTTCAGGTTCTTCTTCGAGGCGCAGCCGGCGATGGCGAGCAATGCCACCAGCGCGATCATCGCCGGGTTTCTGGTAAGTGCTGCGATACGGCCCATGCCGCCTCTCCTTCGCAATTCGAGTGATTTCGTTGATCGTCCAGTAACCACGTTTGGGTTAACCGGCGTTCAAGAAACACGGTTAAAATTCGGTTTCGGCTGCCGTCCACAGCCGTTTTGCCCAAGGGGAATCCGAGGAGGCAACAATGCGCGCGGACCGTAGGCAGAAATGCGGCTGAAACGCGACCAAGCCGTGGAAAGTTGGAATTGAAGAATTGAAGAAATGAGGAACCTGCCGAGAGGTCACTTTAGTTTCTCTCTCAGTTTCACCAGCATTCCATGGATGTTGGCATAGCATTGCAACCACTCGTCGCGTTGCGCTTGTGTGATGTACCCTAGGTCGAACGCGTATGAAACCCACGTTTCCACTTCACTGCACGACCCCAGAGCCATCGAAATAAACCGTGCGAATTCGAACTTGGAGTGGGTCTGTTTGGCAAATCCCTCAGCCAAATTGGCGCAGATCCCCTTGCTGGAACGACGCAATTGATCGGCCAATGCGTATTGCTCAATTTTCGGGAAAGCTAGGGTGGCTCCGTGCACGTCAAGAGAAACCGCATAAGCGCGCTTATAGACCTCTAGATCCCTCGCTCGCTTAATGTAGCCTCCCGTTTTCTCCATCTCTTCAATTCTTCATTTCTCCAATTCCTCAATTCCCCAATTCCCCTTCCTGCCTATTCCAGCAGCGGCGACCAGGCCGGGTCCGAAGCGAAATTCGAGGTCGGGATCGACTGTTCGTTGCGGCCGGTAAGATCGACCGAAACGAGTTTCGGGCCGCCGGCAGAATCGCGGAAGAACATCAGCACCCGGCCGTTGGGCGCCCAGGTCGGCCCCTCCTGCTGGAAGCCGGTTGAAAGGATGCGCTCGCCCGAACCGTCGACGCGCATGACGCCGATCTGGAACTCGCCGGCAGTCTGCTTGGTGAAGGCGATGAGATCGCCACGCGGCGACCATACCGGCGTCGAATAGACGCCGTCGCCGAAGGAGATGCGGGTCTGGCCAGAACCGTCGGCGCCCATCACATAGATCTGCGCGCGGCCGCCGCGGTCGGAGGTGAACACCACTTTGCTGCCATCCGGCGAATAGGACGGCGAGGTGTCGATGGCCGTCGAGTTGGTGAGCCTGGTCGTCGAGCGGCTTCTCAAATCCATGGCGAAGATGTTGGAATTGCCGTCGTCGCGCAGCAAGCTCATGATCACCTTCTGGCCGTCGGGCGAGAACCGCGGCGCAAAGGTCATGCCGGGAAAGTCGCCGACCAGTTCGCGCTGCCCGGTCTCGATCTGCAGCAGATAGACCTTCGGCTGGCCGCTTTCATAGGACATGTAGGTGATTTCCTGCCGGTTTGGCGAGAAACGCGGGGTCAGCACGATCGACCTGCCGTCCGATAGGTAGCGGATATTGGCGCCGTCCTGGTCCATGATGGCGAGGCGCTTCTTTCGCGCGTTCTTTGCGCCCGATTCGTCGATGAAGACGACGCGCGTGTCGAAATAGCCCTTCTCGCCGGTCAGCCGCTCATAGATGGCGTCGGCGATGATGTGGGCGACGCGCCTCGTGTTGGCGTCGTTGGCGAAGAACTGCTCGCCCGACATCTGCTGGCCGGCAAAGGTGTCCCACAACCGGTACTGGGCACGGACGCGGCCATCGGCCTCCTTGCTGACGCTGCCGGTGACCAGCGCCTGGGCGTTGATCACCTTCCAGTCCTCGAAGCGAGGCGCGGCATCCGGGTTCGAGATTTTTTCGATGAAGGCGCTCTTGTCGATCGGCGCGAACAGGCCGGAGCGTTTCAGGTCTGCGCTGACGATGCCGGAAATCTCCGCGCCCAACGCATCGCCGCCCTGGAAATCGGTGATGGCGATCGGCAACGGCTCGACATTGCCTTTGTTGACGTTGAGCTCAACGAGCGCCCGCGCCGGCAAGGTGGCGGCGGCAGTCATGCCCAGCGCCATCGCTACGATCATCAGGAGCGGCTTGAGGATGGATTTCATGTCTTCTCGCTTCTCTTCAATGATTCTACGGGTCTTCAATGATTCTACGGGGCGCCAAGCCTACAGGCCCAGCATCTCCCTCGGATCGAACGTGACCCGGACGTCGGCCCAGATGTCTTGTTTGCCTGCGGGAACCTGCAGGCCGGCCACATCGCATTTCTGAACAGCGCGCACGGCACTCTCGTCGAACGGGCGGTTGCCGCTCGACTGTTCGACAGATGGCCGCCCGTCCAGCTTGCCGGAGGCGTCGAGGTTGAACCGGACGACAACGATAAAATTCTCCGAACCCTCGAGCCCTACCGGCAGGGTCCAGCAGCCACCAAGCTGGGCCTCCAACGCACCCTGCTCCGATCTCGAAAGCTTCTGGCCCTGATTCTTGTCCCCGCCGAGCGATGCTTGCTGGGTCGAGCGCTTGGCGCCGCCGCCTGACGGCTTGCGCTTGTCGAGCAGCGCCGAAATCTCGTCGGCGTTGAACTGCTTGTCTTCCGATTTCGGCTTGGACGAGGCTTCCTTGACCGGCTTGTCGGCGTCCTTGCGCTCGGGCGCCTTGGCGCTTTCGGCCTGGGCCGGCTGCGGCTTCGGCCGCGCCTGGGGGGCGGGCGCCGAGTCCGGAAGCTGCGTCTCCTCGGTTGGCGGCTCCTTGGCAATCGCTTCGGCGACGGCATCCGGCTTGACCTCAGGCTTCGGGTCGATGGCGGCGGTCTTGTCCTGCGGCGGCGTCGGCGCCGGTTCCCTGGCCGGTGTCGGTTTTGGCTCCGCCTGCTTGACCGGCTCGGGCGTGACCTCTTCCTTCGGCTGCGGCACCGGTGCGACCTCGGTCGCCGGGACAGGCTTGGGCTGCTCCTTCGGCTTCGGCACGTCCTCGGGCTTCGGCTTTTCTTTCGGCGTCGGCGCGGGCGGCGGCGCCTCAGCCTTGTCGACCGGCTGGGGCTTGGGATCCGGCGTCGGCGGCTTGTCGGTATCGACGCTGTTGTCGCCCACCGTCTGCGCGTCGGCCACGATGTCGGGACGCTGGGTCGGCAATGGCGCCGGCTTTTCGCTCACCGCAGCTTTCTTGTCGCCTTTCTGTATCTGCGCGATCGCTTCCATCGGCACGATCTCGACCGCCAGGGACTCGGCATCGGACGCCGGCAACGCCGCCGGCGCCGACAGCGTGAACAGGCCGAAGCCGATCGCGACCGCATGCAAGATCACCGATGTGGTGAGGCCGGTTCTCATTTAGCGTCTACTGATCCTGTTCCTGCAACGAGACCAGGCCGATGTTCTTGTAGCCGGCGGCCGAGATACGGGCCATCACCCTCATTGCCGTGCCATAGTCGGTGGACTTGTCGCCGCGGATGAAGATGCGCTCGTCATAGCCGGTCTTCGAAATCGCCTGCAGCTTCGCCACCAGTTCCTCAACCGGGATTTCAGTCTCCTGGAGATAGATCTGGCCGGCAGAGTTGATGGAGACGGTGATCGGCTGCGTGTCGACATTCATCGCCTTGGCCTGCGTGTCCGGCAGGTCGATCGGCACGCCGACCGTCAGCAAGGGCGCGGCGACCATGAAGATGATCAACAGCACCAGCATCACGTCGACCATCGGCGTGACGTTGATTTCCGATATCATGGCGTGATGGCGGCCGCGCCGCCTGTGGCCGCGACCACCGCGTCCCCCGCCACCCGCGCCTACAGACATTCCCATGATTGTTCCTCAGGCCTTCTGCGCGACTTTTTCATCGATTTGGCGCGAGAGTATGGCGGAGAACTCGTCCGCGAACCCTTCCATGCGCACGGCGATCTTGCTCGCGTCCGACGACAGCTTGTTGTAGGCGATGACGGCGGGGATAGCCGCCAGCAGGCCTATTGCCGTGGCCAGCAGCGCCTCGGCAATGCCGGGCGCGACCACCGACAGGCTGGTGTTCTTCGATGCCGCGATCGCCTGGAACGAGGTCATGATGCCGATCACGGTGCCGAACAGGCCGATGAACGGCGCTGCCGAGCCGGTGGTGGCGAGAAAGCCAAGCCGTCCTTCCAGTTTTTCCATTTCGCGGGTCAGCGCCAGGTCCATCGCCTTGTCGATGCGGGTCTGCAGGCCAAGCGGCGATTTCGCCCCCTTCTCGAAACTCTTCTTCCATTCGCGCATGGCGGCGACGAAGATGGCGCCCATGCCTGACGTCTTGCGGTCGGCGAGCGTGCGGTAGAGCTCTTCCAGCGACTGCCCGGACCAGAACACCTGTTCGAAGCGATTGAGCGCGAGCCGCATGCGGCCATAGGCGACGAGCTTGTCGACGATGATCGCCCAGGTCCAGATCGAGGCGCAGAGCAGCCCGATCATGACCAGCTTGACCACCCAGCCGGCCTGCGTGAACAGCGCCCAAATCGACAAATGCGCGCCCGGTTCGGCGAGTGCGATATTTTCCATGGTTACGTCCTTAAGAATTTTCCGGGCACGGCTGGCGGCTGGCCCATAGGCATCCCTTGTAATCCGTTCGCGCAAAGCTTGCGGAATAACCCCAAAATGCACCGTAGGCGGCCTTTTCAGGGCAAATCTTGGTGAAAGGAAGGCGCTGGATTCCTCCAATCTTCACCACTCTCTTCATGAACCGTTATGGTTAAGGATGGGTTAGGACGCACAGCGCGGCGCATTGCCGCGCCTTGGGCGAGCCACCTGGCATCGTCAGCGGATCATTGGGATCGGTAGCTTGCCGATTTGAACTACCGATTTGTCTTGGGCATGAAGGTTGCGATCCATTTCTTCGGAAAGCGCCTTGGCCGGCCGTTCTCGCCGATGATCGCCGCCTCGACGCGCGCCTCGACCAGCACCTTGCCGCCGCGCTTCAGCTGCTGAGCCATGAAGATGCGGGCGCCCGAAATGTCCTCGGTGCGCGTCTCGATGGTCAAGACATCGTCCATGCGGGCGGAGCCGCGAAAGTCGATCTCCATGCGCCGCACCACCCAGATTATTCTTTCGCCGTGCTTGCCGTCGGCAAGCTCGGTGTGGTGGACGCCGGCAAGCCTGAGATAATCGGAACGGCCGCGCTCGAAGAATTCGAGATAGCGCGCGTGATAGACGACGCCGGAGAAATCGGTGTCGGCATAGTAGACCCGCGCCATCAGCCGGTGGCCGAATTCGGTCAGCGCGCCGGAAAGCCCGGCGCAGAGCGCCGCCGATTCACCATGATCGTCCATCGCGCTTTCCTTTTTTGGCCTGGCCGGGCACCTAAAGCGCGACGCGGTTCAGGTTCCGGGCGCGTCGTTGTCGCAAAACCGCTGCACAGTTTTGGGCGACACGCATTAACTTGGCGCATGAAACCGATGGCACTGTTGACGGCGATGATCAAGACCTCGATGGCGGCGCTGCTTGTGCTGGCCGCGCTGGTGCCGCCGGGCCAGGCGGCGAGCTTTATGATGAAGCGCGGCCTCAATCTCGACCAGTGGACGACATGGCCGGGCGAGGACAAATGGGGCGACCGCCGGGCAATCCTGCCCTATCCGGAATGGCGCAAATTCCTCAACGACGACGACCTCAAGGCACTGAAGAGCGCCGGCTTCGATTTCCTGCGCATGCCCGTCGATCCGTCGCCGTTTCTGTCCGGCGAGACGCTGGCGCTGCGCGACGAGCTCTATGCCAGCGTGCTGGCCTCGGTGCGCATGATCAATCGCGCCGGCTTGAAGGTGATCGTCGACATGCACCTGATCCCTAGCGGCAGCAGCCGCAAGATCGGCATGGGAGAGGTGATGGACGATCCACAAATGTTCGACGCCTATGTCGAAATGGTGCGCAAGATGGCGCGCACGCTGGCCGATGAGGATCCGCGCCAAGTCGCTTTCGAGCCGATGAACGAGCCGGTCATCGACTGCGACGCCGACGGCACCGGCCTGTGGCCGGAGCGCCAGCAGAAACTGTTCGCGGCGGCGCGTTCGTCAGCCACCAGGCTCACCCTGATCCTGACCGGCGCCTGCTATTCCAATGCTGTATCGCTGGCAAAGATCGATCCGAAGGCGATCCCCGACGACAACATCATCTGGACCTTTCACTCCTACGACCCGTTCCTGCTGACCCATCAGGGCGCGACCTGGGCCGGCGACTTCATCCCCTATGTGACCGGCCTGCCCTATCCGCTCAGCGCCGTCCCGCGCGCCCAGCTGGATGCTGCGCTCGATACGATCCGCGCACGGATCAAGGCCGAGGCGCCATGGGCGCGCCAGAGCGGCCTGCTTGCCTATCTCGACGAGCAGGTCGCCAGCCTGGACACGGACGAGGAGCTGCGCGAGACGATGGAGGCGCCGTTCACCAGGGTCGAGGCCTGGGCAAAGGCCAACGGCATCAAACCGGAGAACATCACGCTCGGCGAATTCGGCATGATCCGCCAGGAATACGGCAATCGCTACGTGATGCCGGCCGAATACCGTGCCGCTTATGTCAGGGACATGATCGCGCGCGCCGAAGCCCATGGCTTCGCATGGTCGGTCTGGAGCCATGGCGGCGCCTTCGGCATCGTCGACGCTTTCGATGGCGACAAGGCCGAGCCGGATGTGATGGATGCGATCAGGTCACTTCATTGAAGCGCCGAACCCAATTCGATCGAGAGAATCTCTGGGCGCATCCCGAAACGCACCGGCAGGATGCTGAAACCGAGACCTCCGGAGACGATCAGGTTGCGGTTCTCCTCCACGACATGGCCATTGGCAAAACGGTTGCCGAAGCGGGATGGCACGACCGGAGAATAGCCGAGCAACCGCACCTGTCCGCCATGGGTATGACCCGAAAGAGTCAACGATACCCGTGATGGGACCTTCGGAAAAATGTCCGGCTCATGTGCCAGCAGGATAACAGGAGCCTTGTCGCTCACCTTTGCCAGCGTGCCGTGCAGGTCGTCCAGTCCTGTGAACCTGCTGCGGCCCCAAGCCTTGCCCGGCCGCAGCGCAAGTTGGTCCGCAAGTCCGGCGACCCAGAAGCCATGCCCGTCTTTTTCCAGGCGCACCACATCGTTTTCCAGGACCGGTATGCCGGCGCTCTCGAGCGCCCGGCGCGCCACCGTCGGCCCCAACCCGGCCTTCTGCGCGGAAAGGTCCTCCCACCAGTCGTGATTGCCAAGGATTGACCACACCCCGAGTGGCGCCTTCAGGCCTGACAATGCCGGCGCCCATTCGGAGGCATCCACCCAGTCCGTAACCAGGCGTGTGCCGGCCGCATAGTCGCCAAGCAGGACAATCAGATCCGGCTGCAGGCTGTTCGCCCGTTCGGCAAGCGACCTGATCCGCTCCGGCGTCATCCATGGCCGACAGGCATGAATATCGGCGAGAGCGACGACGCGAAGCCGCAATCCTGCAGGCCAGTTTGGCGGGGCCACTGAATAGCGCTTTACATGCGTCAGCAACATCGGCTCGAGGCCAACCGCATAAGCACTGAGCGACACGGCCGATAGGAAGGAACCGCCGATGAGGCGCAGGAAGCCGCGTCTGGTGATCATTGCTCAACCCCGTCATTCGCGGAACCGACGGTCCCCACAGCGAAGCGTTAGAGCCGGCAAATGCGCCGGCAAGCTGACCAGGATTAGGAGATTTTGCGCAGGAATGGAGCCGCAAGGCCGCGCGGCTACTCTTCCTGGAACAGGCTGATCTGCTGCTGCGCAAGGTCCTTCGGCGCATCGAGGCCGAGATGCCGCCAGGCATTGGCAGTCAGCACGCGGCCGCGCGGCGTGCGCTGAATAAAACCCTGCTGGATCAGATAGGGCTCGATGATGTCCTCGATGGCGTCGCGCGGCTCGGAAAGCCCTGCCGCGATGGTCTCGATGCCGACCGGGCCGCCGCCAAAATTCCGCGCGATCATCGAGAGATAGCGGCGGTCGAGCGCGTCGAGGCCGAGCGCATCGACCTCGAGCCGCGTCAGTGCCTCGTCGGCGATCTGCCGGTCGACGTGACCGTCGCCGGCGACCGAGGCAAAATCGCGCACGCGGCGCAACAGCCGGCCGGCGATGCGCGGCGTGCCGCGCGCGCGTCTTGCGATCTCCAGCGCGCCATCGTCGCCGAGCGGCATGGCAAGGATGCGGGCGCCGCGCCGCACGATCTGTTCCAGTTCCTCGACCGAGTAGAAATTGAGGCGGACCGGAATGCCGAAACGGTCGCGCAGCGGATTGGTCAATAGGCCGAGCCGCGTGGTGGCGGCGACCAGGGTGAAGCGGGCAAGATCGATCTTGACCGAACGCGCCGCCGGCCCTTCGCCGATGATCAGGTCGAGCTGGAAATCCTCCATCGCCGGATAGAGGATTTCCTCGACCGCCGGGTTGAGCCGGTGGATCTCGTCGATGAACAGCACGTCGCGGTCTTCGAGATTGGTGAGCAGGGCTGCGAGATCGCCGGCCTTGGCGATGACCGGGCCGGAGGTCGAGCGGAAATTGACGCCGAGCTCACGTGCCATGATCTGCGCCAGCGTCGTCTTGCCGAGGCCGGGCGGGCCGACGAACAGCACATGGTCGAGCGCCTCGCTGCGGCCCTTGGCGGCCTCGATGAACACTTTGAGATTGGCCCGCACCGCCGCCTGGCCGACAAAATCGCCGAGCGTCTGCGGACGCAAGGTCTGCTCGGCGTCCTCGCCGCGCTTGTCGGGAGCAATGAGGCGTGGCGAAAGGCTCATCAGGCGCGCCCACTTCCATCGCGATCGCCGGCGGCGTGGCGACCGACGGCATCCCCTAGCGCGGCGTCGATTTCCTCCAGCGTGGCAGGCCCGCCGGGCGGATTGCCCAGAAATCCGGCAAGGTCGGCAAATCTAAGATTGCGCGGCGTTCCTATCAGAAGACCGTCCATGACCGTCCACGCAACCGTATCGCCCGCCTTGAGCGACAACGCGTCCCGGACTTTCTTTGGAATCGTAAGCTGCCCCCTGGAGGTCAAGCCCGCATATCTGCCCATGCTCTTGTTCCTAGTCGGAATTTATTTCTCGGGCAACGGTCTCACCGCGCCAGTTCCTTCAGCCCGAAGCGGATCAGCTTCGACGCATCCGCATCCTCGCCGGCGTTTTTCAGCGCCGCCGCCACCGCATTGGCGGCGGTATCGCGCGAATAGCCGAGATTGACCAGCGCTGAAACGGCGTCACTGATCGGCGCCGGCGCGACGCCTTCGCCAAGCTCCTGCTTCAAGCCGATGGTGCCGGAGGCAGCGCCCGCAAAGGCCGGCGCCTTGTTCTTCAGTTCGGTGACGATGCGCTCGGCCACCTTCTTGCCGACGCCGGGCGCGCGGCTGACCATGGCAATATCACGCAGCGCGATGGCATTGGCGAGATCGGCCGGCGCCAGCGTCGAGAGAATAGCCAGCGCCACCTTGGCGCCGACGCCCTGCACATTGCTCATCAGCAGCCGGAACCATTCGCGCTCCAGAACCGACTGGAAACCGTACAGCCTCAACATGTCTTCGCGGACATAGGTCTCGATGAACAGCACCACCGCCTCGCCGGGGGCCGGCAAGGCGGCCAGCGTGCGCGTCGAGCAGTGGGCGACATAGCCGACGCCGTGCACGTCGACGATGCAGAAATCCTCGTCGATCTCGTCCAGCGTGCCTTTTAGCTTGCCGATCATGTGTGGTCCTTCATGCCAGCGCCGCCAACCTGTAGACAACGCTCTGCCGGTGATGCGCGTGGCAGACGGCAATGGCCAGCGCGTCGGCGGCATCGTCGGTGTCGAACGTCGCCTTCGGCATCAGCACCTTGACCATCATGTGGATCTGCTTCTTGTCGCCATGGCCGACGCCGATCACCGCCTTCTTGACGGCGTTGGGCGCATATTCGGCAACGACCAGGCCGGCCAGCGCCGGCACCAGCATGGCGATGCCGCGCGCCTGGCCGAGCTTCAGGGTCGCGGCCGCATCCTTGTTGACGAATGTCTGCTCGACCGCCGCCTCGTGCGGCATGGCGGCGTGCAGGATCTCGGCAAGCCCGTCATGCAACTGGCAAAGCCGTGTCGCCAGCGCCGCCTTGTCGTCTGAACGCACGGTGCCGGAGGCGACGAAGCGCAGCGAGTTGCCGAGGCTTTCGACGATGCCCCAGCCGGTGCGCCTCAGCCCCGGATCGATGCCGATGATGCGAATCGTTTCCCCCATCCGCCAAGTCTACCCGTGGCGGACAGCGATGCCAGCGAAATGTGAACAAACCAGAAACGATTCCGCTGCGTCCCACAGGCTGTTTGAGAATTCGTTCTGACGAGACAGACGGCGTGGTTTGCGAGAACCGAAGCGGAGCGGACATTTGGGTCCGTGAGCCGCGCGTAGATCCCCTCGCTTCAATTCCGATGTCGTAGCGTCGACGATGACCTTGAACGCGGGAAGATTTTGACGACGGCTCGGATAGTAGAGGAAATAGCCTTCAAAAAGCGGCAACCAATCGTCCAGAAGCTGAACCAGCTTGCCACGTGCGATGTGCTGCTCGACGATGTTCTCCGGGACGTAGGCGATGCCGTATCCACTGGCCGCCGCGCGGACACTCTGGCCGGGCAGGCCAGATGCTTATCATCACGAGCGGTCAGGGCTGGGTGCAGGAAGAGGGCAGAACCAGCTAGCGCCGAGCAGCAGACGCGCTCGGCCGAAGAGTCTGGCACCTGTCGGTGATCGGTCGGGCCCAAGCCAATTTCCTGCGCTCCACTTTACTGCAAGACGGTCAAATTTGAGCTTTCGCATTCATGTTTTGTCGAGCGTATCTCTTAGAGTCGCCTAAACCTTCTGCGCCGTAAGCTGTAACCGTGCTGAATCGCCGTCAGCGCCGATGACGACGAAATAGGAGAACGCAATGCCTCGCAATCACGTTGAACGTCTTGAAGAGTTCAGGGAAATCCTGGTCGCGACTCGACGCGAAGGAGTCCGTAACGTGCACCATACCCGCGACGCAATGCGGGCAAGCGGCTTTCAGATCGGGGACGGCGATGGCTCCAGCTACGGAGCCAAGCTAAAGGAGCTCCAAGAGGAAATCGAGGCAGTCGATCGCGCCCTCGAAGACGAGAAACGGCTGGCCTTGGCCCTTGAAAGGGCGGCTCAACCCCGCCGACCAATCAAGCCGAGAATCGTAAAGGGAACATAGAGTCGGCGACGGCCCTTGCTGCCCGTCGCGTGGATATGCCTGCGACATCGTGTCGGGCTCGTCGCCGCCGTGCTACCGAGCCGTGAACGTCATCCGTCGCCATCAAACGGGGCGGCCGAAGCCGCCCTGTGTCGATGTCGAATTTCGTTGTGTCCATCGTTGTCGATGCCGTCGCTACCCTCGCCAACAGCGTTCTTCAGGTATCCGATCTGAAACGGATCGCGGTCGATGCGATCGTGCGATCGCGTCATTTCCGCAAGATCTTCTCCATCGCCTTGCCCCTGGCAAGCTCGTCGATCAGCTTGTCGAGGTAGCGGATTTCCTTCATCAGCGGGTCTTCGATGTCTTCCACCCGGACACCGCAGATCACCCCCGTGATCAAATTCCGAGAAGGATTCAGTTGAGGCGCCTGATCAAAGAAATCCTTCAGGCTGGTTTTCTTCCTCAGCTGGGTGTCCAGCCGCTTCTGGGTGTAGCCCGTCAGCCAGCGGATGATCTCATCGACCTCGGCTTTGGTGCGTCCTTTCTTTTCCGCCTTGGCGACATAGTGCGGATAGACGCTGGCAAAGCTCATGGAATAGATTCGATGCTCGGTCATTGCACCCCCTTATGCGGGCTGGACCAGAGGTTTGAAACAGCGCCGCAGATGTCGATGCTGTCCGCGTCAATTCTACCCGTGCTCGTCGCCTCGGCAATGCTTTGATCGCGTCGATCGCATCCTGCGACGAGTGGATCCGGACGTCGTTATTGATCTTGCCTTCAACGGATGACCGGTTGCGCTACTCGGGCACAGGTTTGGCTATCCTACCGGGCAATGCAAGATCTAGTGCCTGTCTAGCCTGCCACTGGGCAGTATGGGGACTAGTGAGCGCATAAATGGCGCGTTTGCGCAATTATGCTCGAAACCAGCCCGGCGGCTTGCGGCCCCATTTCGGCCCAAACACGATTTGAGGATTGGCCCACAAAAGGACGCTCCTGGCGCTTAGCGGAGAATTATCGAGCAGTCTCTCAGCCGCGGGCGAAAGCCGTGTTGAGCAGCGTGATCTGATCGGAAACCGGATTGATGCGGCGGCCGGATGGAGCGGCCTCGGCCACGGCGCCGCCGTAGATTTCCTCGTCCATGCGACGCACCAGCGCCTGCAGGCGCAGCGAGCGGTCGATGAGGTCAAGAAAATCCTTGGGCAGTTCGACCCAGCCTGCGGCATCGTTGTTGGCGGAAGCGGTATCGAGACGCACCTTGGATTTTTCGGAAGCAACCTGATCGCGAGTCATCTCGCCGGAATTCGCGGCGCGCTGCAGAAGCAGCCATGAGGCGACCTGCATCAGCCTCGTGGTCAGTCGCATCGACTCGGCCGCATAGAGCGTCGCCGCCAGCCTGGACAGTTTCTTCGCCTCGGCCCGGCCCTTGCCGTCCAGATATTCGGCCGCCTGCTCGACCAGGCCCATGCCTTCCTGGTAGAGCGGCTTGAAGGATTGGGAGAAAACCCGGCGCTCCGCCAGCTTGATGGTTTTCGCGCTTCCCATCGAAGGATCGTTCATCGATACGCCCTGCACTTGCCTTACAGCCGGCCGAATCGGCGTCATCGCCGTCACGCCTGCACCCTATATGACCGAGGCTTGAAAATGCGCTTCGCCGCCGGTGAAGGCAAGCACATGTTTAACAAACGGTTAACGGCGGCGCAGCGGCACGGGCGACCGGCAATCCGGATCGCCGAAAAAAAAGAGCCGCGGATAAGGCGGCTCTCAGGAGTTTAACAGGGAGGCGTCAAACAAAGTGGCTCCAACCACTCGGTAAGAATCCAGATCACTGGATGCGCATAGTAAACGCCCGTAAAGCTTAATGAAGCCTTAACAGCGTGGATATTTTTTGAACAAGCGTCGCCCGCCTGTGCCGTAACAGCACAACAACTCCAGGCTTTTTGGGGCCTAGACCTTTGGACTCAGGCCTTTTGCGTCTCGGCATGCCGCTCTGCCTTCCACACCACCGGCAGCGCGATATAGGCGAACAGCAGCAGCCCCGCGTAAAAGCCCATCGAGGATGTTGCCACCAGCGGCTCGATCGCCGGGTTGCCGGCAAGCATGATGTAAAGGCCGATCAACAGGCCGGTGCCACTGATTGCCGTCAACCAGAAATGCACGGTGGCAAGCGTCTTTTCCGCGACTGCCGGAAACAGATGGTAGAAGAAGGCGAACACCGCCGACATCAGCCATCCGGCCACCATGATGTGGGCGTGGGTTGGCATCTGCGCATGATCTTTGCTGATCGCCATCTGCAGGCCGAGCGCCATTCCGACCAGTGCGTAGACAACGGCCAGCGTGAAGAAGTTTCGTGCTACCTTTTGCATTGTGTGCCCCGATTTGCCTTTTCCCGTCATGGGAATGGGTTGAGATCAGGCGGTCGCCCCGCCACCGGGTCCCCGGCATCGGCGCATTAGCATCGGCAATGTTTCTGGACGATGTCGCATCGCGCCCGACCCTTCCCCGGCGCTGCCACAATAGCCGAAAACGGCGGGACGCGCTTGCGCAATCCTCGAGCGGTTCCCTTCCGGCCGTGTCTCACAGGACGCCGAACAAAGCCGTCTCCCGCGCAACATCGTTCCGAAACAACGCTGCTGACGGCTCGGCTGCCGGCGGCTTCCAACCGGCTGGCAATCTAGAAAAGGCCGGCGGTCCCGTCCCACAGGAGCTTGACCGCGACGACCGCTACGGTCGCATAGGTGAAGGGGTAGAACAGTTCCGGTCGCATCCGCCGCACCAGCCAGGCGCCGGCGATGGTCGAGAGCGGCGCCAGCGGTACCAGAACCGCCGATGCGATCAGGTTGGTGGTGTCGAACTGTCCGAGCGCAAAATAGGGGATGAGCTTCAACGCGTTGGTGGCAGCAAAGAAGATTGCGGCAGTGCCCGACAGCACTTTCGGATCGAGCCGGATCGGCAGCGCATAGACCTGAAACGGCGGGCCGCCGACATGGGCGACGAAGCTGGTGAAGCCGGCGACCGTCCCCCAGAAGGCGGCAGCCGCGCGGTTGGGCTCGGCTGAGTGGCGCGCACCGTGCCGCATTTGTAGATAGACCCAGCGAAGCACGAAGATGATTGCCACGGCGCCGACGATCAGCCGCACCATTTCCGCTGTCACCAGCGCCGCGGTCAGCCAGCCGAGGCCGATGCCGATCACCGCGCCCGGCATCATGTCCGCAAGCATCTTGCGGTCGTAGACACCCCGCCATGTCCACACCGAGACGATGTCCATCAGGCACAGTATGGGCAGCAGGATGGCGGCTGCCTGTACCGGCGGCATGGCCAGTGCCATCAGCGGCACGCCGACGAATCCGACCGCACCGCCAAAGCCGCCTTTGGACAGACCGACCAGGATGACGGCTGGAATGGCGGCGGCATAGAACCAGGGATCGAGTAGCAAGCCTGACATCGTCGGGGAGCAGTTGGAGGGAAAGCGTGCAGACGCTGGAATAGCCGATAAACCTTCGCGCCGCGACTGCAAATGCGCACACGACGCTGTGGTCGTTCGTGCTGAGGCCTGTCACGGTTTTGAGGAGGCAGTTGCGCCGAGTGGCGGCGGGCGCCTGCGGATCGGCTGCGCCTTGATGATGGCTGTGCTCGTTTCGGCCTTGTCGGCGATACGGTCGAGAAGCTTGTCGAGGTCGCCGATCGAGCGCACGAACAGCCGGGCAACAAAGCAGTCGTCGCCCGTCACCTTGTCGCATTCGCCAAACTCCGGAATCTCCTCGATCAGCTTCTGGACAATATGCAGCTTGCCCGGCAAGGGCCGGATGCGAACGATCGCCTGCAAGGTGTAGCCGAGCGCTTGGGGATCGATTTCGACGGTGAAGGCCCTGATAACGCCACGATCCTCCAGCCGACGCAGGCGTTCCGCGACACTCGGCGATGACAGTCCTACCTGCTGGGCCAGTTCCTTCAATGAGGTTCGCGAATCCTTGATCAGACTTTCGAGAAGGCGTCGGTCCAGATCGTCCAGCATTTGACATTCCCAAGGAAAAGGCCATCTTCACCTTATTTAATTAGGCATAACGGGCATATCACCCGGCGCAAATTATTGAAAGCGCTGATGTGGCATGGGATTATCAACCATCAGCGTTTCGAGAGGCAATATTCATGGACAGCACGGTGCGTGGCACGGTCGAAATGACGGCCGCAATGGTGATCCTCGGCACGATCGGATGGTTCGTCGTCATGTCGGGCGAGCCCATCATGGACGTCGTCTTCTGGCGCTGCGCCTTCGGCGCTATAACGCTGCTGATCATCTGCGCTGCCCTGGGGCTGCTGCGCGGCACGCTGTCACTGCGCATCGTGGCGATTGCGGCCCTTGGCGGCGCGGCCATCGTCATCAACTGGCTGCTGCTGTTCAGCTCGTTTTCCCGCGCCTCGATCTCGATCGCCACGGCTGTTTACAACACGCAGCCCTTCATGCTGGTCGGCTTTGGCGCGCTCTTCTTCTCAGAGCGGCTGACCCTGACAAAGCTGGCCTGGCTTGGCATCGCCTTCGCCGGCATGCTGCTGATCGTGCAAGGCTCGCCTGATGCCGGCTCCGATGCAGGCCCCAATACAGGCAATGTCGGCACGGATTATTTTATCGGCATCGCGATGGCGCTGGGTGCGGCTTTCTTCTGGGCCGTCGCCGCCATCGTCACCAAGAAGCTCAAAGGCACGTCGCCGCACCTGATCGCCCTCATCCAGGTCTGCGTCGGCGTCGTCATCCTGGCACCCTTCGCCAACCTTTCCCACCTTCCCGCCGACGTGTGGAGCTGGAGCATGCTGGCGACGCTTGGCGTCGTCCATACCGGCCTGATGTACATCCTGATGTACGGCGCCATTCAGAAACTGCCAACCTATCTGCAGGGGTCGCTGTCCTTCATCTACCCTGTGGTCGCGATCCTGGTCGATGTCGTCGCCTTCGGCCACCGGCTGCATCCGGCCCAGATGGTCGGCGGCGCCGCCATCCTGGTCGCCGCCGCCGGCATGAATCTTGGCTGGACGCTGTGGAAATCGAAAACCCCAGCCGAGAGCACCCAGGCAATCAAGTGAGGCAACAACGTCGCCGTGCGACAATCATGCGCCAATGGTCCTGGCCGCCCGCCTGTTCAAGGCCGGCACTTTGCTCTATGCCGCAATGCAACCATCTTCGCCCGGCATAGGCGAAAACCGGGGTCAAAAACCTATGAACGACGCAACGCCTCCAAATCGCTGCCGCATCGTGCTGATCGCGCCGCCCGGCATGCCGGCTGAGCACATCGGCGCGGCGTTCGAGGGCGGCGACGTCGCCTCGCTGATCCTGCCCGAAAACGACATGGACGAAGCCTCCTTCCAGGCCTTCGCCGAACAGATCGTGCCGGCGGCGCAAGCGGCAGGCATCGCTGTCATCATTGCCGGCGACACCCGCATCGCCGGCCGCGTCCAGGCCGATGGCCTTCATGTCGAGGCCGGCAAGGCCGAACTCGCCGAGACGATCGAGCGTTTCCAGGCAAAAATGATGGTCGGCACCGGCGGCGCCAAGACCCGCGACGATGCGCTGGAACTCGGCGAACTCAGGCCCGACTACATCTTCTTCGGCCGCTTCGGCTACGACAACAAGCCGGAGCCGCACCCACGCAACCTGTCGCTGGGGCAATGGTGGGCGGATGTGATCCAGATCCCTTGCATCGTCATGGCCGGGTCCGACATCACTTCGGTGGAAGCGGTGGCTGCCACCGGCGCCGAATTCGTGGCGCTGTCCAGCGCCGTCTTTGCCGAGGGCATCGACCCAAAGATGGCAGTCGCCAGCGCCAACGCGCTGCTCGACGAAACCGCGCCGCGTTTCGAGGACTGACGTGCCCGCGCCGACAATCCTTTTCAGTGCTTTGCTTGCGCAGCTCACGGTGCAGGTCGCCGTGGCGGAAACCGTCCCATTGCCGCAACCGAAGCCCGACACCGCTGCAAGCACGGACAAGCCGATCGCCACGCCGCTGCCGCAGCCCGCCACCACGGCGCCGCTGCCGTCGGCCGACGCCATCAATCCCGACCGCTTCGGTGCAAAGCCGTCGGATTCTGCCTATGGCGCCTTCCAGCGCGGCCTTTACAAGACGGCCTACAACCTCGCTCTGGTTCGCGCCCAGAACGGCGATCCGGCGGCGCAGACGTTGATCGCCGAGATATTGTCGCGCGGCCTTGGCGTGCCGGTCGACGCGGCGGAGGCGGCCAAGTGGTACGCGCTTGCCGCCGAGCAGGGGATACCGGAATCGCAGTTCCAATATGCGCTGATGCTGCTCGACGGCCGCTACGTCAAGAAGGACGAGAAAGGGGCTTACGCGCTGATGCAGGCCGCCGCCGAGGCCGGCAACCGTCTGGCGCAGTTCAATTTCGCGCAGCTGCTGGTGCGGCAGGACCCCGGCGATGCCGGCATCGCAAAGGCCGTGTCCTATTATCAGCGCGCCGCCGCGACCGGCCTTGCCGACGCGCAATATGCGTTGGCGCAGGTCTATGCCAATGGCGTCGGCGGCAAGCTGCGCGACGATGCCCAGGCGCGCGGCCTGCTGGCGCAGGCAGCAAGGCAGAACTACGATACGGCGCAGATCGATCTCGCTGCCTGGATGATCGAGGGACGCGGTGGCGCCCGCGACCTGAAGTCCGGCTTCGGCTGGATGAAACAGGCCGCCGAGGGCGGCAATGTCGCCGCCCAGAACCGCCTCGCCAAGCTTTACATGGGCGGCATCGGCACCGATCCGGATCCGATCCTTGCCGGCGCCTGGTACGTCGTCGCACGGCGCGCCGGGCTGATCGATCCGGAGATGGACGATTTTCTGCAGGGCCTGACCGACGACCAGACCAAGCAGTTGCTGCAGAAGGCCAACCGCCTGCCGTAAAGCGTCGCGGACAGTGAATATCGGGCAGCGGATGCTGACGAGGGAATGGCTCCGCCTCCCCCACTCCTCTCATGCCACCCCTTGCCCGCTCCCCCTCTTGCCCACTCCCCCCTCTTGCCCAATCCCTTGCCTCTCCTGGCGATTTGTGGTCTTGGAGGCGCCAAATCGCTTTCGTCGCGAAATCTCATTCCGGATCACATCATCATGGCCAAGATCAATGGCAACGAAATCCGTCCCGGCAACGTCATCGAGCACGATGGCGGCCTGTGGGTGGCGGTCAGAACCAACGCTGTCAAACCAGGCAAGGGCGGCGCCTATAACCAGGTCGAGCTGAAGAACCTGATCAACGGCACCAAGCTCAATGAGCGTTTCCGCTCGGCCGAGACAGTCGAGCAGATCCGACTGGAGATGAAGGATTTCTCCTTCCTCTACGAACAGGGCGAAGCGCTGGTGTTCATGGACACCGAAAGCTACGAGCAGCTTGAATTGCAAAAGGATTTCGTCGGCGATCGCGCTGCCTTTCTGCAGGACGGCATGATGGTGACGGTCCAGCTCTATGACGAAAGGCCGATCGGCATTTCGCTGCCCGACCAGGTGACGCTGACGATCACCGAGGCCGACCCGGTGGTGAAGGGCCAGACCGCCGCCTCGTCCTATAAGCCGGCGATGCTGGAAAACGGCATTCGCGTGCTGGTGCCGCCTTTCATCGGCTCGGGCGAGCGTATCATCGTCGACACCAACGAAATCACTTATGTGCGCCGCGCCGACTAAGGCATGATCCCAAAAAGTTGCAGACTTTTTTGGACAAGATCATGTCTCAAAGCAAATAGCATCATCCCAAAAAGTTGCAGACTTTTTGGATAAGATCATGCCTCAAGGCAAATAGGCGCAGCGGCAGGAAGAAGAGCAATGGCGCGTTCCGCGATCCTCAATGTCATGGTCCAGGCCGCTATGAAGGCCGGCCGCTCGCTGTCGCGGGATTTCGGCGAAGTGCAGAACCTGCAGGTCTCGATGAAGGGGCCGGGCGACTATGTCAGCCAGGCCGACCGCAAGGCAGAAGAAATCCTCTTCACCGAGCTGTCGAAGGCGCGGCCGGGCTATGCCTTCCTGATGGAGGAGCGCGGCCTGATCGAAGGCGACGACAGCCAGCACCGCTGGATCGTCGACCCGCTCGACGGAACCACCAATTTCCTGCACGGCATTCCGCTCTTCGCCATCTCGATCGCGCTGGAGCGCCAGGGCCAGATCGTCGCCGGTGTCGTCTACAATCCGGCGATGGACGAACTCTACACCGCCGAGCGCGGTGGCGGCGCATTCATGAACGACCGCCGGCTGCGGGTTGCCGGTCGCACCAAGCTGATCGACACGGTGATCGGCTGCGGCGTGCCGCATCTCGGCCGCGGCCAACATGGCAATTTCCTGATTGAGCTGCGCAACGTGATGGCCGAAGTTTCGGGCGTGCGCCGCCTCGGCTCCGCCTCGCTCGATCTCGCCTACGTCGCTGCCGGCCGCATGGACGGGTTCTGGGAAACCGGCCTGTCGGCCTGGGACGTCGCCGCCGGCATCCTGCTGATCCGCGAGGCGGGCGGCTTCATCTCCGACTTCGCCGGCGGGCAGAACATGCTGGATGGCGGCTCGATCGTCGCCGGCAACGAGACCATCCAGCGTGCGCTGTTGAAGACCGTCAGGAAGCCGGTGACGCCGCGCTAGACCATGATCCCCGAAAAAGCATGAACCCGGACTTGGCGCGCTGAACCGCCGCAGTCGCAAAACCGCAACGAAAGCTTGAAATGCTGTCCGGCATGCGCCCAAATAGGCGGATGCAGGATCATTCATGACGCATATCGGCCCGAAATCCCAGATCGAGATACCCCAGATCGAAATCCCCTTCATGGGACGCTGGCACTATTCGCGCGCCGAAATGATCGCTGACGGCATCGTCCATGCGGTGGGCATCGTGCTCGCCATTGCTGCTGGCTCGACGGTGCTGGCGCTGGCTGCCTTCCATACAGGTCCGGGCGAATATATCGCCGCCGCTTTCTACGTGGTTTCGCTGCTCGCCGTGCTGTCGGTGTCGCTGGCCTATAATCTGTGGCCGGTGTCGTCGCCTGCCAAGTGGATATTGCGGCGCTTCGACCATGCCGCGATCTATCTGCTGATCGCCGCGACCTACACGCCTTTCCTCGCCCAGCTCGACGGTTCGTCGCTGGCCATCTCGATGATCGTCCTGGTCTGGGCCGCGGCAGCGATCGGCATCGCCATCAAAGTGCTTCTTCCCGGTCGCTTCGACCGGCTGGCGATCGTCTTCTATCTCGCCATCGGCTGGAGCGGCATCGTTCTGGTCGAGCCGCTCGTCGAGACATTGCCGACGACATCGATCGCGCTGATCGTCGCCGGCGGCATCGTCTATTCCTGCGGCGTCATCTTCTTCGCCTGGAAGGGCCTGCGCTTCCACAATGCGCTGTGGCACGGCTTTGTCGTCACCGGCGCCGGCCTGCATCTTGCCGCCATGGTCGACTGCCTGGTCATCAACCGACCCTAACGCAATGGTCCGCTTGGCAATATTGCCAAGCGCCATTCAATTTGGTCACAATTGCGTTTAGAGTCGCCGTCAAACGTGAATTGGCGGCGGCGGCGGCGGCGGCATCGGAAACGGGGCACGGATGGCTTTACTCAAATCCTTCGGCATGGGCAGGCGCTCCGACGTGCTGATGTACGATCCGCACAAATTGTCGAGCCCGCAGGTCTTTCTCCTGACCATGGTCATCTTCCTGATGATCGTCGCTTTCATCGCCGCCATCCTGACCCGTCAGATCTCGACTGCCTTTGCCACCAATCCCGGTCTCAACGGCCTGATCGTCGGCGTGCTTGCGGTCGGCATCCTGCTGGCCTTCGCGCAGGTCGGCCGGCTGTTTCGCGAAGTGCGCTGGGTCAACTCTTTTCGGGCCGGCTCCGAAACCACCGAACCGGTGCTGCTGGCGCCGATGAAGGCGATGATCGGCCGCTCGCCGACGATCGCCTTCTCGACCAGCTCAATGCGCACCATGCTCGATTCGATCGCCACCCGCCTCGACGAAAGCCGCGACACCTCGCGCTATCTTGTCGGGCTGCTGGTATTCCTTGGTCTGCTTGGCACCTTCTGGGGCCTGCTCAACACGATCGGCTCGATCCGCGAAACCATCGATTCGCTCGATCCCGGCACCGGCGATGCCGCCGCCGTGCTCGAATCCCTGAAGGCCGGACTTTCCGCGCCGCTGGCCGGCATGGGCACCGCCTTCTCGTCCTCGCTGTTCGGCCTGTCCGGTTCCCTGGTGCTCGGCTTCCTCGACCTGCAGGCTGGCCGCGCCCAGACACGCTTCTACACCGAGCTCGAAAACTGGCTGTCCTCGGTCACCGACCTGTCCTCCGACATCGTCGTCGCCGAACCGCCCAGGGCCGAGTCCTCCGACGAGATCCGCGTCCTGTCGGAAAGACTGCGCAGCATGCAAGAGAACGGCGGCGGCGCCAATCCGCGTGTCGCCACCGCCATGGCCAACCTTGCCGACGGCATTTCGGGTCTGGTCAAGAACATGCGCTCGGAGCAGCAGATCATGCGCGACTGGGTCGAGGCCCAGTCGGACGAGCAGAAGGCGATGCGCAACACTCTGGAGAAGATCGCCGACGCCTTGAAGAAGACTGGAGTCCATTAGCATGGCTCTCGCCAGGAGCCGGCGTGCCGATCGCCGTATCGATTACTGGCCGGGCTTCGTCGACGCGCTGTCGACGTTGCTGCTCGCGATCATGTTCCTGCTTACCGTCTTCGTGCTGGCGCAGTTCCTGCTCGGCCGCGAAATCTCCGGCAAGGACACGGTGCTCAACCGCCTCAATTCGCAGATCAACGAACTGACCCAGCTTCTGGCGCTGGAGCGTTCGACAACGCAGGACAAGGAAGATTCGCTCGCCAATTTGCAGGCGTCGCTGTCGGCGTCGGAGGCGGAAAAGAGCCGGCTCGAGCAATTGCTGGCGCAAGGCGCCGGTGCCGGCGACGCCGCCAACCAGCGGGCCACGGCGCTGTCGGGCGAACTCGACAACCAGCGCCAGATCAGCCAGCAGGCACTGAGCCAGGTTGAAATCCTCAACCAGCAGATCTCGGCGCTGCGCAGGCAGATCGGAGCACTCGAAGAAGCGCTCAACGTGTCCGAAGCGCGCGATCGCGAGTCCAACACCAAGATCGCCGATCTCGGCCGCCGCCTGAACGTCGCGCTGGCGCAACGTGTGCAGGAACTGAACCGCTACCGGTCCGACTTCTTCGGGCGCCTGCGCGAAATCCTCGCCGACCGCGAGAACATCCGCATCGTCGGCGACCGCTTCGTCTTCCAGTCGGAAGTGCTTTTCCCGACAGGCTCCGAAGTGATCAACGATGCCGGCAAGGACGAGATGAAGAAGCTCGCCGACGCCATCATCGACCTGCAGAAGGAGATCCCGCCGGAGATCAACTGGGTGCTGCGCGTCGACGGCCACACCGATGACAAGCCGCTGTCGGGCACCGGCCGCTACCGCGACAATTGGGAATTGTCGACGGCGCGCTCGACCTCGGTGGTGAAGTTCCTGATCGAAAACGGCGTGCCGGCCAACCGCCTGGTTGCCGCCGGCTTCGGCGAATTCCAGCCGCTCGACCCCGCCGATACCGAAGACGCGCGCAACAAGAACCGCCGCATCGAGCTGAAACTGACCGAGCGCTGATCGCCCCGGCTCCAGGCGGCGGCCGCACTTAGGGCGGCGATGCAGGCCAGCAAGGCCTGAAAAGATTACCTTTTTTTGATTACACTTTGCCGAGGATCGCTCCTAGCTATGTCATGGGGCCGAGAACCGCCGGCGGTGGAAGCGTCCAATGCGACCCGACGGAACCGACGGCCCACGGCCGGAAGGTGGCCCTCCCAATCGCCGCCTCCCCTGTAAAAGGAGACGCAACATGCGCTCTTTCACTCCCAAGACCCTCAGGCCCAAAACCCTTAAGACTGCAACGCTCGCCGCACTTCTCGTCACCGTTCCGTTTGCTGGTGCCTACGCCGGCCCGCGTGAGACAGCTTTGATCAACCAGATAGAGAGCGTGGATACCGGTATCCAAGCCGCCATGCAGGCGAACAGGATCAAGCCGGACGAGGCACGTGGCTTGCGCACACAGGTCGGTCAACTTGATCGGGCCGCCCGGAGGGCCGCGCGAGATGGAACGATGCCGGCCACGCGATATCATCAAATGCTGACGCAGCTCGATCATGTGAGCCAGAGGCTGCGGGCTGCGACCGGCAGCGCCTTCCTCGTCGGCAGCGGCGGCGATGGCGGGTACTATCCGAACGGCTACGGCCCAAACTATCCAAAAGGCTGAAACCATTCAGTACAGCTCCACGGGTTTTCGGACGCGCAAAGGACGCGGAAGCAATTTGAGTTGCGCATGGTCCTTTTCCGTCCTTCGGTTTGGGATCATGCGCCGGTTGATCAAAACCTGACGCTTGGTGCCGATGCGAAATACCTGTTCCGACCCGTTGCTGACCTCCGGGGTCATAGAACGAATGGTCAGTTTCATTAAAAAACTTGACCTCAGGTCAACTCGCGCGGGCCATGGGAGTCGTGCGGACCGCTCGATGCTAGATGCTCGAAGAGGTCCAGCGCGGGCGGCGTCAACTCCTCCTGCGCGCGGACGCAGACCGACAGCCGGCGTGTCGCCCAGTCTTCGGCAAGGCGGACGGCCGCGATCTTTGCAGATCTGCCGCAGCGGCGCGCCGCCGTTTCGGGCACGATGCCGAGGCCGACACCAGCCGCCGCGATCTGGCAGATGCCCTCGAAGGTGCGTATCCGCAACCGCATCTTCAGCCTGACGCCCATCCTCGCGGCCTGGGCATCGATGTGGTCCTGCAGCGCGCCGCCCGCCAGACCGACAAAGTGCTGTTGCAGGATGTCCTCAAAAGCGACGCGCTTCTTCGCTGCCAGCGCGTGATCGCGCGGGACCACCACAACCAGCCGGTCGATGGCGAAGGGACGCAGGTGCAGGTCGCCAGTTTCGACCGCATCCGAAAGTATGCCGATCTCCACCAGTCCGGCCGCGACGGCTCCCGCGATCTCGATGCTTTGCCGTTCCTTCAGCTCGACATCGATCCGCGGATGGGCTGCCATCCAGATGCCGAGCCGTTGAGGTAGGAACTCGGTGAGGGCAGCCGTGTTCGCGGCAAGCCGGACGGTTGCCCGCAGGCCACTGGCATGCTCGCCGAGTTCGCCGCGCATCAGCGCCATCTGGCGTTGGATCACCCGGGCGTGATGCGCCAGCGCTTCGCCGGCCTCGGTCGGCGTGACGCCGCGGCGGCCACGCTCGAACAGCTTGACTTTGCCGGCAGCTTCCATGTCGCGCAGGCGCTCGCTGGCAGCCGGCAACGAAAGCCCGACATCCGCCGCTCCATGGGTGATGCTGCCGGCATCCACCACGGCGAGGAACAGGCGAAGGTCGGTCAGGTCGAAGCGCATGCGGACGAGGATATCCGACATCCAGCCTTCGGACCAGCCGAAGTCTGGCTGCGGATCATCCGCATTGTGACCGTCGCAAAATGCACTACCAGAAGGGTATTATGGACTTTTCACTTCTGCTCGTCGTCGCGGCAGCCGCGACCTTCTTTGCTGCCGGCATCGTCAAGGGCGTCACCGGCATGGGGCTGCCGACCGTCGCCATGGGCGTGCTCGGCGCGCTGATCTCTCCGCTGGCCGCGGCCAGCCTGCTGATCGTCCCGTCTTTCGTGACCAATGTCTGGCAGCTTTTGGCAGGTCCGAGCTTCGGCCTGCTCGCGCGCAGGCTCTGGCCGATGATACTGGCAGTCGCCGTGGGGACGATTGCCGGCTCGTCGCTGCTCACCAGCGGCGGCACCGTGCTCACAACAAGCGCGCTCGGCGCCGCTCTTGTCCTCTACGCCGCCTATACGCTCGCCGCTCGCCAGCTTCGCGTGCCGACGACCCTGGAACCGTGGCTGTCGCCCGTCATCGGAGCGGCAACCGGCGTGGTCACAGGGGGCACCGGTGTCTTCGTCATCCCGGCAGTGCCCTATCTTCAGGCGCTCGGTCTCGAGAAGGACGATCTGGTTCAGGCGCTCGGCCTGTCCTTTACCATCGCAACAATTGCTCTCGCGGCCGGGCTGGCATGGCGAGGCGCCTTTCAGATCGACAATCTCGCAATACCGGCGCTGGCGATCGTGCCAGCGCTCGCCGGCATGTGGACCGGGCAGATCGTCCGCAGCCGCGTCAGTCCGTCAACCTTCCGTCGTTGGTTCCTGATTTGTCTGCTCGCCCTCGGCACCGAAATGCTCGCGAGACCGTTTCTCTAAGCGCGGCAATCAGCAGCGATTTGGGTGCAATCGGTGGGATGATGGGTGGACGAGGGTTCGAGCTTCTTCATCGCGACTACGCCGCGAGCATCTAATCCCGCCAAGTGGGTGGAAGCGGCCATTCAGCTCTTTCGAATTAGACTTCCGCTCACCACCCTAAGCGGGCTTACGCCCCGGCGTCGGATTACTGGCTCAAAACGAGTGCGACCAGAGCAACTGCAGCGGGCACGGTTTGGACGTAGAGGATTTTCCTGCCGACCGTCGCCGCGCCGTAGAGGCCGGCGATGGCGACGCAGAGCAGGAAAAACACCTTGATCTGGAAACCGGCCGCGCCGAGGTAAAGCCCCCAGATCAGCCCGGCGGCGAGAAAGCCGTTGTAGAGTCCCTGGTTGGCCGCAAGCACTTTCGATGCGCTGGCGAATTCCGGCGTCAGTTTGAACGCCTTGTGGCCGCGCGGCGTGTCCCACAGCACCATCTCCAGATAGACGATGTAAAGGTGGATCAGCGCCACCAACCCGACCAGCACATTGGCGATCATGCTTCGTCTCCCCGATGCGACGCGCCGCCGCCTCGCGACATTGATCACGCACGCCACCGCTCCCGCAAGACCCATTGCAGCGTGCATCCTGGCCAGCAACCAATGTGCCATCGCGAACCGCCTTTCAGGGTTGCCAATATCAGCGCATTGGTATCTTTTCCCGCCGTTCAAATTCAGCGGAAGCCACCATGTCCTTTCAAAAACTCGACGACCTCGGCCACAAGCTTGAAGCACTGGAGCATGCGCTCGCCATTCTCGGCGCCGACGAGGCGACCCACATGGCCGTCGGCGGCGGCGAAAAGCGCGCCGAGGCGATGTCGGCGCTGGCCGGCATGCATCACGCCAGAGCGACAGCGCCGGAGATCGCCGACTGGATCGCAGCGGCCGAACAGGAAACGCTGAACGAAGAACAGCAGGCAGCGGTCAAGGAATTCCGACGGCAATACACCAACCTGACCTGCCTGCCGGTCGAATTCGTCGAGCGCCAAACCACCGCCCGGATGCGCTCCGAGCAGCTGTGGCGCGACTTGCGTGCAAAGAACGACTGGGCCGGCTTTTTGCCGGCGCTAGAAGGCGTCGTCGCACTGGTGCGCGAGGAAGCAGCCCTTCGCGCCGACGTGCTCGGCCTTGATCCCTACGACGCGCTGATGGAGCAGTACGATCCCGGCAACCGCGCCGCCGACATCACGCCGGTCTTCGCCGAGTTGAAGACGTTCCTGCGGGATTTCGTACCGGAGGCATTGGCGGTGCAGGATGAGCGGCTGGCGAAACATCCGCTAAAACCGCTTTCGGGCAGCTATGCGATCGAAAAGCAGCGCGAGCTTGGCCTCGCCATGATGGCGGCGGTCGGCTTCGATCTCACCCACGGCTCGCTGTCGGTATCGCATCATCCGTTCTGCGGCGGCGTGCCGAGCGACGTGCGCATCACCACCCGCTACAAGACCTCCGATTTCCTGTCGGCGCTGATGGGCGTGCTGCACGAGACCGGCCATGCGCTTTACGAGCAGAACCTGCCGCAGGCGTGGGCGCACTGGCCGCTAGGCAAGGCGCGCGGCATGGCTGTGCATGAAAGCCAGAGCCTGTTCGTCGAGAAGCAGATCGGCCGCAACCCCGAATTCTGGCGCTGGGCGCTGCCGGTGGTCGAAAAGCATCTCGGCGAGGCGTGGTCGATCGAAGACATCCTGCCGCACGTACACCGGGTCGAGCGCGGGCTGATCCGCGTCGACGCCGACGAGGTGACCTATCCGCTGCACGTCATCCTGCGCTACGAGCTGGAGCAGGAGCTTGTCTCGGGGCGGCTGGAGGCCGCCGACCTGCCGGAGGCCTGGGACGCCAAGATGCGCGACTATCTCGGCCTGTCGACCATCGACATCCCGGCCGACGGGCCGATGCAGGACGTGCACTGGCCGGGTGCTGCCTTCGGCTATTTTCCGTCTTATACACTTGGCGCGATGATGGCGGCGCAGCAATGGGCCGCCCTGACCAGAGACCATCCCTGCGCCGACGAAGATCTCGCCAAGGGAAATTTCGCGGCGATCAACGACTGGCGCCGGCAAAAGATCTGGTCGCAAGGCTCACGCTGGTCGACGCCCGACCTGCTCGAACGCGCCACCGGCGAGAAGCTCAACGCCACGCATTTCACCGAGCATTTGCGCAAGCGCTATGGGGAGGTGCTGAAGGGCGCCTGACATACCATTAAGCGCATCGAACGCGGCGGCACTTTCGTCACTGCCGACCAGCGCCGTTTGCAAAAGGCGAAGCCGTTTGGCAGCGTCGTCCTACTACTCCGCGGCGCCCCTGAAAGCGTTCGCCCCGGTTTCGAACTGCAGCTTGGCCAGCCGCGCATAGATGCCGCCCTTGGCGACGAGGCTCTGGTGGGTGCCTTCCTCGACGATGCAGCCGCCATCCATGACCAGGATCCGGTCGGCCTTCAGCACCGTCGCCAGCCGGTGGGCGATGACGATCGTCGTGCGGTCCTGCATCAGCCGCTCCAGCGCCGTCTGCACCAGCGTCTCGCTTTCGGCGTCCAGTGCCGAGGTTGCCTCGTCGAGCAGAAGGATCGGCGCATGGCGCAGTATCGCGCGGGCAATCGCCACGCGTTGGCGCTGGCCGCCGGACAAGGTCACGCCGCGCTCGCCGACCTGGCTGTCATAGCCTTTTTCGAGTTTCAGGATGAACTCGTCGGCAAGTGCATCCCTGGCCGCCGCCTCGATCTCGGCCTGGCTGGCGTCCGGACGGCCGAAGCCGATATTGTCGCGCGCGCTGGCCGCGAAGATGGTGACGTCCTGCGGCACGATGGCGATTCGCTCTCGGATGGCGACGGGGTCGGCCTCGCGCACATTGACGCCGTCGATCATGATCTTGCCGGTCTCGGGGTCGTAGAAGCGCAAAAGCAGCGAAAAGACGGTGCTCTTGCCAGCACCCGACGGGCCGACGATCGCCACCGTCTCGCCGGGCTTGACCTGGAAACTCAGGCCGTGGACGGCAGCGCGGTCGGGCCCGGCCGGATAGGAGAAGGACACATCGTCGAAACTGATTGCGCCTCTGGCCGTCGCCGGCAGCAGTTTCGGATGCGCCGGGGCCTGGATCGCGGGCGTCTCGGCCAGGATCTCGGTCAGCCGTTCGGCAGCACCGGCGGCTTGAGAAAGCTCGCCCCACACTTCCGAGAGCGCGCCAAGCGCGCCGGCGGCGAACACCGAATAGAGCAGGAATTGGCCGAGCGTGCCCGGCGACAGCGTGCCGTCGAGCACGTCGCGCGAACCGAACCACAGCACCGCCACCACCGAGGAAAAGATCATGAATATGGCGAAGAAGGTGAGGAAGGAGCGGGCAAAGATCGAGGATCGCGCCGCCGCGAAAGCGGCTTCCACGGCAGCTGAAAAATGCCCGGTGACCAGCTTCTCATTGGTGAAGGCCTGCAGCGTGCGCACCGCGCCGATCTGCTCGCTGGCGTAGGCCGTGGCGTCGGCCAGCGTGTCCTGCGCCAGCCGCGATTTTCGCCGCACCGAGCGGCCGAAGGCGACCAGCGGCAGCACGATCACCGGGATGGCGGCGATGACGAGGCCCGACAGTTTCGGGCTGGTGAAGACCATCATAGCCACGGCGCCAAGCCCAAGAATGACGTTGCGCAGCGCTACCGATGCGGTGGCACCGACCGCCGACTTGACCTGCGTCGTGTCGGCGGCGAGCCGCGAGACGATCTCGCCCGACTGTGCGGTATCGAAAAAGGATGGCGACAGCGTCGTGACATGGCGGAAGACGTCGCTGCGGATGTCGGCGACGACGCGCTCGCCCAGCGTGATGACGAAATAATAGCGGCTGGCCGACGCCGCAGCGAGCAAGGCAGCCATCACCACGAGCATGGCGAAATACTCGGCGATGAAAATGGAATCGGAAGCGGAAAAGCCATGGTCGATCATGCGCCGCACGGCCAGCGGCAACGCCAGCGTCGTCGCCGCAGCAACGGTCAGCGAGACGACCGCGCCAATGACCATTTTCCGGTAGCGGGTGATGTAGGGGAACAGGCGCCGCAGCGGCTTGAGCGAGCGCCTACGCTCGTCTGCATCGCCGCTGGTGTGCGCCATGACCGTTTCCTCTGGCCGCCTTCTGGGCATGCGCCTCAATATGCGCTTACCGCGGCCTTGTGATTCAATTCCGGCTGATGTATAGGCTCGCCGACCGTTTTTAAAAGCCGTGGCTCCTCAATAGCTGCGGCTTCGAGTTTTAAAAAGGGGCGCATCGACGCAGGCTTTACGCCCGTCAGCGGCGCCAGCGAACCAGGAATAGCACAATGAAGACCGATATCCATCCCGACTACCACACCATCAAGGTCGTCATGACCGACGGCACCGAATACATGACCCGTTCGACCTGGGGCAAGGAAGGCGATACGATGAACCTCGACATCGACCCGACCACCCATCCGGCCTGGACCGGCGGCCAGCAGACCCTGCTCGACCGCGGCGGCCGCCTGTCGAAGTTCAAGAAGCGTTTCGAAGGTTTTGGGCTCTAAGCCGTAAGCCTTTTTCGGATCAGAAGGAACCCGCCCTCGTGGCGGGTTTTTTCTTACCGGAATGCGGCTCTATTCGTCGACCAGTTCGCGCAGCGCCATGCGCTTGTAGGCGGCGACCAGGTCGTCGCCTTCCTTTCGACCGACCGAGATCGCCAGCCGCATGGTGGCCTCGCCCATCTGCCAGATGAGAAACGCCGTCGTTTCCAGCGCCGCCGGATCGGCGGTAGGCCGCAGCCGCTTCAGCACCGCGGTGAGGAATTCGGCGTTGGCCCGGCTGTCGGCGAGCTCGAGTTCGCGCAGCGCCTTGTCGGCCTGTGTGCCCGACCAGATGTCGCGCATCACCGGCTCGGCCAGGAACAGCCCGTAATAGATATCCACCAGCTCGGAAAATGCCCGCCGCAGCCCTTCGGCGTCGCTGACCTGTGCAAGCGCTGCCGCGATGCAGGCCTGGCTTTCGGCGGTGTGGCGCTCGGCCAGCGTCCAGATGATCGCCCGCTTGTCCGGGAAGAACTGGTAGAGCGAGCCGATCGACACGCCGGCCCGTTCCGCAACTTCGCCCATGCGCATGACATCGCTGCCTCGCTCGGCGATCAGCGCAGAGGCGGCGGCCAGCATCCGCTCGACCCGCTCGCGGCTGCGCTGCTGGCTGGGCGCCCGGCGCGGCGATGCGATCTGGCCATCCTGTGAACCCGCTACGCTCGAGCCTTCCATCACTGTCTCCTGGCGAATGATCAACAAACTGGCTTGACTCACAAAATACGAGGGTTTATCACGTTTTGCAAATGTGAGGATTACTCATATTTGTGAGCAAAGGAAAATCGCCATGATCGATACAGCAGCAAAACCGATTTTGATCCTCGGCGGCACCGGCAAAACCGGCCGTCGTCTCGCGGACAGGCTGACGGCGCAGGGCCTGCCGGTACGGATCGGCTCGCGCTCGGGCACCCCGCCCTTCGACTGGGAAGACGATACGACCTGGGAACCCGCGCTCGATGGTGTCGGTGCCGCCTACATCAGCTACTATCCCGATCTTGCGGTGCCCGGCGCGGCCGAAGCGGTCGGCGCCTTCGCCAACCTTGCCGTGGCAAGCGGTGTGCGCCGGCTGGTGCTGCTGTCGGGGCGCGGCGAGATCGAAGCGCAACGTGCCGAAGAGATGCTGAAAGCCTCAGGCGCCGACTGGACGATCCTGCGCTGCGCCTGGTTTTCCCAGAATTTCAGCGAGAGTTTTTTGCTCGATCCGCTGCTGGCCGGTGAGGTGGCTTTGCCGGTCGGCACTGTCGGAGAACCGTTCGTCGATGCCGACGACATTGCCGATGCCGCCGTGACGGTGCTTACCCGGCAAGGCCATGTCGGCCAGCTTTACGAGCTGACCGGGCCGCGTCTGCTGAGCTTCGCCGACGCGGTCGCCGAGATCGGCAAGGCGGCCGGCCGCGACATCCGCTTTGTCAGGATTTCGCATGCCGAGTTCACCACCGCAGTAGCCGGATACGAGTTGCCTGCCGAGTTCGCCTGGCTGCTCAACGAGCTGTTCACCGAAGTGCTCGACGGTCGCAACGAGGCGCTGACCGACGGCGTCGAGCGCGTGCTCGGCCGCGCCCCAAAGGACTTTTCCGCCTATGCAACCGAAACCGCTGGTACGGGCATATGGAGTGACTGACATGATCATGAAACTGCTTCCCAGCCTCACCTTCATCGCCGCGCTCGGCTCGGGCGTCGTCGCTGGTGTCTTCTTCGCCTTCTCCAGCTTCGTCATGCCGGGCCTCGCCCGCATGCCTGCCGTGGGCGGTATCGCCGCCATGAATTCGATCAACGTCACTGCGGTGACGCCGCTGTTCATGACCGCGCTTTTCGGCACCGGGCTGATCTGCCTCGTCCTCGTCGTCGGCGCTGTCATCGGCTGGGGCCAACCGGGCTCGTTGTGGCTTCTCGCCGGCGCCCTGACCTACCTCGTCGGCAACCTGATCGTGACGATGATTTTCAACGTGCCGCTCAACAACGCACTGGCCGCCGTCGATCCGGCAAGCGCCAACGGCGCCGCCGTTTGGGCCACCTATCTCAGGGACTGGGTGATGTGGAACCACGTCCGTACCATCACCGCCATCGTCGCGCTGGCCTGCTTCATCGTGGCGTGGCGGTGAACGAGGGCAGAAGTCTAAAAGACCTTGCGTCAGGCAGGGTCTTTTGACGGGGTATCTTTTGACTTGTCGCTCTTGCGGTCGGCATGGCCGAGATCGCGGTCCGGATCGATCACGTCGCGAACCAGTTGCTTGAGCCTTGCGGCATCGGGAAAGCCGCCGTCGCGCTTGCGGTCCCAGACCAGCGTGTCGTTGCAGGAAATGGTGAAGATGCCGCCGGTGCCGGGCACCAGCGTGACCTCGCCCAGATCCGTTGCGAAGGTCGACAGCAGCTCCTGCGCCATCCAGCCGGCCCGCAGCAGCCAGTGGCACTGCACGCAATAGGTGATGCGGACCTGGGGCAACGGCTTTTCGGTCATGTCAGATTGAGTTCCGCTCATATGTCAGATTAAGCTCCGCCCATATCTCGGACTGAGCTGTGCTCATGCCGGACTGAGTTCTGCTCATGTCCGGCCGAACTGTGATCATGCAGCGCTGAGTTTCGCCATGGTCTCGTCGTCGACCTCGAAATTGGCATAAACGCTCTGCACGTCGTCATCGTCCTCGAGCGTCGCGACCAGCTTCATCAGCGACTGTGCCCGCTCCTCGTCGACCGCAATGTTGGTCTGCGGCTTCCAGATCGGCTTCACCGACTCTGCCTCGCCGAGCGCGCCTTCAAGCGCCTTCGACACTTCGCCGAGATTCTCGAAGGCGCAATAGATCGTGTGTCCTTCCTCGTCCGACTGGACGTCGTCGGCCCCGGCCTCGATCGCCGCGTCCATGACCTTCTCGGCGCTGCCAACCGATGCCGGATAGAAGATCTCGCCGACACGGTCCCACATGAACGACACCGAGCCGGTTTCGCCCATTGCCCCGCCGGCCTTGGTGAAGGCGGCGCGCACATTCGACGCCGAGCGGTTGCGGTTGTCGGTCAGCGCCTCGACGATCAGCGCAACACCACCCGGCCCGTAGCCTTCGTAACGCACAGCTTCGTAAGTCTCGGCGTCGCCCATCGACGCCTTGTTGATGGCGCGCTGGATGTTGTCTTTCGGCATCGACACCGCCTTGGCGTTCTGCACGGCAAGACGCAGGCGCGGGTTCATCGACGGGTCCGGCGTCCCGCTCTTGGCGGCGACGGTTATTTCGCGCGCCAGCTTGGAAAACATTTTCGACCGCACCGCGTCCTGGCGGCCCTTGCGGTGCATGATGTTCTTGAACTGTGAATGGCCAGCCATGGCACCCCTGTCGTCTTCTTGGCAGAGCATCCTGCAGCGAGGTAGTCACCTCGCCTTTGCCAAAATGCTCGAAGTCAAAATTTCAGAACGTCCCTGCTGCGTCCGGATGGACGTACGGCGCTCTATCTCGGAATGGCCGGCTTATAGATAAATCGGCTCAATTCGTCCAGCCGCGCCGTAAGGATGGTGCGGCAAGGTAACCGCCAGCTGCTTTCCTGCGAACGCTCACTCCTCCAGATCGGATCTCAGCCGGTCGAGAATGCTGATCGCATGCGTGGCGTACTGGCTGATCCAGCGGTCGTGGATCTGCTTGATCGGCAGCGCATTGAGATGGTTCCAGCGTTCGCGCCCCTCGCGCCGCGCCACCACCAGGTCGGCTTCCTCCAGCACTTTCAGATGCAGCATGACGGTGCAGCGGTCCATGTCGGGAAAGGCATCGCACAGCATGCCCGTGGTCCGCGGCGCGTCCTTCAGCTCGTCGAGCAGCGCGCGCCGGCGCGGATGCGCCAGCGCCTTGAAAACATTGTCATCCTGCGCCTTGCTTGACATGTTATATTTTTATAACATAATACCGATCCGATCAAGGAAGGAGCTGTGGATATGTCTCTTGGATTCAGAGTTTCGGGCCGCATCGGCAAACCGGTTGCCGAAGTCTTCGATGCGGTCGTCAATCCGAACAAGCTCAGCGGCTATTTCACCACCATCGGCGGCGCCAGTGCCCCGCTGGTGGCCGGCGCCAGGGTCGTCTGGTGGGGCAAGGTCCCGGTCGAGGTCGACGAGGTGGAGAAAGACAACCGCATCGTGCTGCGCTGGGACGCCACCGACGCCGACGGCAAGCCGGCCTACAAGACGCGCATCGAGATGAATTTCGAGCCGCTGGACGATGGCGGCACCTTCGTCACCATCGCCGAGGCCGGCTGGCACGAGGACGCGGTCGGCCTGAAGAAGTCCTACCTCAATTGCGAGGGCTGGTCGCAGATGCTGGCCTGCATGAAGGCCTATGTCGAATACGGCATCAATTTGCGCGACGGCTACTATCGCAGCGAGATGAAGGGCAAGCCCGCCAATGAAGACAATATCTGAGAAGACGGAGGAAAGAATGGCTGCGAAAATCACCGGCGGCATCAACATCGCCATGAAAGTGCCGCCCCACCAACACCAGGCGACGATCGCCTTCTACCGCGATGTCGTCGGCCTAAAACCGTTCACGGCCAAGGCGCCGGCCATCGGATTCGAGCTCGGCCCCAATCGCCTGTGGATCGACGAGGCGCCGATGCTGAGCCAGGCCGAGGTCTGGCTGGAACTGTTCACCGACGATTTTTCGGCCGCCGCCGATCATCTCGCCAAGGCCGGTGTTGTGCGCTGCGACGCCATCGAGGCGCTCGGCGAAGGTTTTCGTGGCGGCTGGATCACCAATCCGGCCAACATCATTCACCTGGTGCGCGAACCCGACGCCTGGTGACGGAGACCGGTTCGGAAGGAGGACGAAATGGACATCCGTGAGACACCGACCGCCGAAGCCGGCATGCTGATCCGGCGGCCGGTCGCAGAAGTGTTCGAAGCCATCGTCGATCCGGCGATCACGACGAAATTCTGGTTCACCCACGGCAGCGGCAGGTTGGACAGCGGCAAGGAAGTTCGCTGGGAGTGGCGGATGTATGGTGTTTCGACGCCGGTCACGGTCAGCGAGTTCGTCACGAACGAAAAGATCGTCATGCAATGGAGCGATCCGCCGACCACGGTGGTCTGGACTTTTACCGAGATGCAGGGCGGCACCTTTGTCGAGGTTCGCAATTTCGGTTTTGCCGGCAGCACCGATGAACAGGTCAAGCAGGCGATCGGCTCGACCGATGGCTTCGCGCTGGTACTCGCCGGCGCCAAGGCCTGGTTGGAGAAAGGCTTGACGCTTGGCTTGATCGGCGACCGTCATCCGAAGGGCACGCCGACCGCTTAAGGCGCTGGGTGCAAAAAGCCGTTTTGCAGCGATCCTTCTGTCCCTCCGACGTGTCAAAGGTTCTGCATGGCCGCGACAATTGAGGCAGAGCTCAGGCCTTCGCGCCGTCGTTTCGCCCCGCCAACCTCAGTGCCCCGCGCCGGCCTTTGCCTTCCTCCGACGTCGCGCCAGCATGTTGAGGCCCTCGACAAGAGCGGAAAAGCCCATGGCGGCGTAGATGTAGCCCTTCGGCACATGGAAGCCCATGCCGTCGGCGATCAGCGTCATGCCGATCATCAGCAGGAAGCTCAGCGCCAGCATGACGATGCTGGGATTCTTGGCGATGAAGTTGGCGAGCGGCCCGGCCGCCAGCATCATCACGCTGACTGCCACGATCACGGCGATATACATGATGGCGATCTCGTCGGTCATGCCGACTGCGGTGATGATCGAATCGATCGAAAAGACGAGGTCGAGCAGCAGGATCTGGAAGACGGCGCCGCCCAGCGAAAGCTGCAGCGTCTCACCCATCATCGTGTCCTGATGGTCCTCGAGATCGACCGTGTGGTGGATTTCCTTGGTCGCTTTCCAGACGAGGAACAGGCCGCCGGCGATCAGGATCAGATCGCGCCAGGAAAACCCGTGGCCGAACGCGGTGAATACCGGCGCCGTCAACTGGACGATGATCGAGATGGTGGCAAGCAGCACCAGCCGCATGATCAGCGCCGCCGAAATACCGATTCGCCGGGCGCGGGCCCTCTGCGCCTCCGGCAATTTGTTGGTCAGGATCGAGATGAAGATCAGATTGTCGATGCCGAGCACCACCTCCAGCACGATCAGCGTCAGCAACGCGACCCATGCAGTCGGATCGGAGACAAAGGCGAAATGTGGCGCCAGGAATTCGATGAGCTGCATGGAGGTCGTCCCCTCTTACGATCTGAAGCAGGCGTGGCCGGCAATTAGGTACTGCAATCGCTTACATCAATGTCATGACCAGAACGAGGGCGCGGTTTCTTCGAGCCGCGGCCCGCGGCGAAACGGCGCAATCCGCTCGGTCAGGCCGCTGCGATCCGAAATGTCGACGCCGACGCCGCACAATGTCGCCGGGCCGCTCGCCGCCTCGAAGCGCCCTTTCGGCACCTTCGACAGAAACCGGTTGAGCGGCTCCTCCTTGTCCATGCCGAGCGAAGAATCATAGTCGCCGCACATGCCGGCGTCTGAGATATAGCCGGTGCCGCCGTTGAGGATATGGTGGTCGCCGGTCGGCTGATGCGTGTGGGTGCCGACAACCAGGCTGGCGCGGCCGTCGACGAAGTGCGCAAAGCACATTTTTTCAGAGGTCGCCTCGGCATGGAAATCGATGACCACCGCATCGGCCTGCTCGCCGAGCGGGCAGGCGGCAAGCTCGCGCTCGCCGGCTTGAAATGGATCGTCGAGTTCGGGATGCATGAACACCCGGCCCATGATGTTGGCGACCAGAACGCGCGCGCCGTTCCTGGCGATGTAGACGCCCGAGCCCCGCCCTGGCGTGCCCTTGGGGAAATTGGACGGACGCAGGAACCGTTCCTCGCGCGGGGCAAAAGCCAGCGCATCGCGCTGGTCCCAGACATGGTTTCCGGTGGTGACGACATCGGCGCCCGCCGAGATCGTCTCGCGAAAGATCTCTTCGGTGATGCCGAAGCCGCCGGCGGCGTTCTCGCCATTGACGATGACGAAGTCGAGTTTGAAATCCGAGATCAGGCCGGGCAGTTGTTCCCACACCGCCGTGCGTCCCGTCTTGCCGACCATATCGCCGAGGAAGAGAAGTCTCATCTAAACATGATCCCGAACCGAAGGTCAGCGAAGCAAAAAGCTGCATGACTTCCGGAAAAGACCATGCGTCCAGGAACTTATCTACAATTTCGGCGCGAACCGGCGCAACCCGCTCTCGGTGAGTATTTCCGGAATGGTCACGTCATGCGGCTCGTCCGGCACCAGCGCCACCTGCTGGCAGTCGAAAGCAATGCCGATCAGCCGCGGCGGCTGCCCCTTGTCGACCAGCCGCGCGATGGCACGGTCGTAATAGCCGGCGCCATAGCCAATGCGGTGGCCGCGCGCGTCGAAAGCCGCGAGCGGCACCAGCATCACCTGGGGATCGAGCACCTCGGCCTCCTCATGCGGCCCGACGGTGCCGAACCCCATGTCGATCATCGGCGCGCCGCGCACCAGTTCGCGAAAGACGATGGTGGTCTTGTCGAGAATCGCCGGCAGGCAAAGCCGTGCACCTTTTTCGCGCAAGGCGAACATCAACGGCCGGACGTCGACTTCCGAGCGCATCGGCCAGAAGCCGGAGACGATCTGGCCCGGCTCCATCGCAATGCTGTCCCGCGCCGTCTCGGCCATTTCGAGCGCTGCCTCCACCCGCCAGAACGGATCGAGCGCGTCGCGGCGCCCGAGTGCTTCGCGTCGCAACTGTCTTTTCAGGTCTTTCGAGGATGTCATGCGCCGACGATAGAAAAGGTCAGGTTTGGATGGAGTTTTAGGAGCGACGTTTTCCACCGCATGATCCACCGAAGCGTGGATCCTTTGCGTCAAGTGACGATCCACACAACCGGTGGAGAGAGCGATCCCGGGAACCTACAAAGTAGGTGGGCGCCGTATGAGAAAACCCACGGGTCTTCCCAGGGACAGCTCCCTAGGGATCATTAAGGCCCCGGGGAAAATGTTCTCCTGCCGGGAAGCGCAGACCGTCACGCCCAATATAGGCCGATGGCAGGCCAAGCGCCAGAGAGACGGCCATGTTCGGCGGCTTTATTCGTCGCAAGGTCCTGCCTGGGAGCTGCGCGGCACATGGGTTCACCGCACCCTCGCCGCTGCGCCTTGCATGGGCTGGGCTGTCTCCTTACGGTTGCCATGAAAACCGAGGAGCAAAAATGCGTTTCGAAGGCACGGCGGCCTATGTCGCCGACAAGGATCTGATGGTGGCGGTCAATGCGGCGATCGCGCTGGAGCGGCCATTGCTGGTCAAAGGGCGAGCCCGGCACCGGCAAGACCGAACTGGCCAGGCAAGTGGCGGCCGCGCTCGGCGTCGAGCTGATCGAATGGCATGTCAAGTCGACGACAAGGGCGCAGCAGGGCCTCTACGAGTATGACGCCGTGTCGCGGCTGCGCGACAGCCAACTCGGCGACGAGCGCTTCAACGACATCAGCAATTATATCAAGCGTGGCAAGCTGTGGGATGCCTTCGCGACGGCCAAGAAGGTCGTGCTTCTGATCGATGAGATCGACAAGGCTGACATCGAGTTCCCCAACGATTTGCTGCAGGAACTCGATCGAATGGAGTTCTTCGTCTACGAGACCGGCGAGACGATCCGCGCCGCTGTGCGCCCGATCGTCATCATCACCTCCAACAACGAGAAGGAACTGCCGGACGCCTTCCTGCGCCGCTGCTTCTTCCACTATATCCGCTTTCCCGACTTCGAGACGCTGCATCGGATCGTCGACGTGCACTATCCCGGCATCAAGCAGAACCTGGTGCGCGCCGCACTCACCCAATTCTACGAGATCCGCGACGTGCCGGGCCTGAAGAAGAAGCCGTCGACCTCCGAGGCACTGGACTGGATCCGCCTGCTCGTGACCGACGATATCGCGCCCGAGAATTTGCGCGCCGACCCGAAAAACGCACTGCCCAAGCTGCACGGCGCGCTGTTGAAGAACGAACAGGACGTGCATCTGTTTGAGCGGCTGGCCTTCATGGCGAGAAGGCAGGGGTGAGGAGCGGTCGGCCGACGAAAAGCCGACGATTTGGCTTTTCGAGCGACGAACGCCCGAAGCCATAGCGGAGGGCCGGGCATGCGGCGGACAGCGCTTTCCCGTTGCTGGACCGTTGCCGCCGTCCGGGCACCGGGGCAGCCTGGGCCCGAAGCTTCAGAAGGAAATGAAATGACCGAGATCACCGTCCGCCCACTGGCACAATCCGACCACGCCGACTGGCAGCGTCTGTGGACTGCCTACCTCACCTTCTACAAAACCGAGCTGCCGGAAGACGTCTGCGCCGTCACCTGGAAGCGGCTGTTCACGGCGGGTGAGTTTGAACCAAAAGGGTTCATCGCCACGCTCGGCGGTAAGGCGGTCGGCCTGACGCACTATCTCTACCATCGCTCCTGCTGGTCCGAAAAAAACAACTGCTATCTGCAGGACCTGTTCGCCGACCCGGACGTGCGCGGCAAAGGCGTCGGCGCCGCCCTGATCGAAGCAGTCAAGCAGGAAGCCGGCAAGATCGGCGTCAAGAACGTCTACTGGATGACGCACGAGACCAACACCACCGCGCGCAAGCTCTACGACCACGTGGCGCGCAGGACCGGCTTCATCGAATATGATCTGATGTGATGAACGGTCGATCGCCCGGCTTGCCGGATGGATTTAAGGAGGAATGATGACGCGCTATGTCGGAATTCTTGACGGCGCAGATGATGTCTGGGGAGTGCGGGTCCCCGATCTTCCCGGATGTCACGGCGGTGGCGCAAGTCCCGAGGAGGCGATAGCCGACGCGACCTCCGCCGTTCGCGAATGGGCTGAGGCACGAAGGGCGAAGCACTTGCCCTTGCCCGACGCGCGCACGGTGGCAGATCTGCTCCGACTGGGCGAAATCGATAGCGCCGCCGGAGAATCTGCCGTGATGATCCCCGTGCTGATCGATTCCGGACGGCCTGTCCGAGCCAATCTGTCGCTCGACGCAGGTCTCTTGGCGGCAATCGATGCCGAAGCGAGCCGACCCGGCCTCACGCGTTCCGCCTTCATCGCCAGCGCCGCTCGCGAGAAGATCGAAGGGCACAGATAGAAGTCGGACGATGTTCATCCCCTTCTTCCTCGAACTGAAGGCTGCGCGGGTTCCCGTCTCGCTCCGGGAATATCTGTCGCTGCTGGAAGGGCTGGAGGCGGGGCTGGTCGACTATGACGTCGAGGGTTTTTACTATCTCGCCCGCTCGGCACTGGTGAAGGACGAGCGCCACATCGACCGTTTTGACCAGGTCTTTTCGCACATCTTCAGGGGTGTCGAAGCGCTGGCTGGCGAAAACCCGGTCGACGTCGAGAACATTCCGGAGGAATGGCTGCGGCGGCTTGCCGAAAAGCACCTGACCGATGCGGAGAAAAAGCTGGTCGAGGCGCTGGGCGGTTTCGAAAAGCTGATGGAAACGCTCAAAAAGCGGCTGGAGGAACAGAAGGGCCGCCACCAGGGCGGGTCGAAATGGATCGGCACCGGCGGCACCTCACCCTTCGGCGCCTATGGCTACAATCCCGAAGGCGTTCGCATCGGCCAGCATGAGAGCCGCAACCGCCGTGCGGTGAAAGTCTGGGACAGGCGTGAGTTCAGGAATTTCGACGATGCCGTCGAGCTCGGCACCCGCAACATCAAGATCGCGCTGAAGCGCTTGCGTCGCTGGGTGCGCGAAGGCGCCGAGGAAGAGTTCGACCTGCCCGGCACCATCCACGCCACGGCCGAGCACGGCTATCTCGACGTGCAGACACGGCCCGAGCGGCGCAACGCCGTGAAGCTGCTGATGTTCTTCGATGTCGGCGGCTCGATGGACGATCACATCAGAAGCGTCGAGGAGCTGTTTTCGGCCGCCCGCGCCGAATTCCGCCAGCTCGAATATTTTTACTTCCACAACTGCCTCTACGAAGGTGTGTGGAAGAACAATCGCCGCCGCCATGCGGAGGTGATTCCGACCTTCGATCTCCTCCACAAATACGGTCCGGCCTACAAGGTGATCGTCGTCGGCGATGCCTCGATGAGCCCCTATGAGATTGCGCATCCCGGCGGCTCGGTCGAGCACTGGAATCCGGAGGCCGGCGTCGTCTGGCTCGGCCGTCTGCTGCAGCAATGGCCGAACGCGGTATGGCTCAACCCCGAAAGCGAAAAGCACTGGGGTTTTACCCATTCGATCGCCATGATCCGCGACATCTTCGGCGGCCGCATGTTTCCGCTGACGCTCGCCGGACTCGAGGCCGCGACGAAGCAACTTTCAAGGAAGCACTGAATGGATTCACGCAAAACAGGACGGCCGACCTGTTTCCTCTGCCTGCAATGTGGCGTCCAGTTCGCGGCGGCAGCGACGCCGCCGCAACATTGCCCGATCTGCGAGGACGAGCGGCAATATGTGCGCTGGGAGGGCCAGGCCTGGAGCACGCCGCAAGAGCTCGCCGCCGGGCATCGGGTCGTGATGAAAGACGACGCCGGCGTGCTCGCCTTCGGCATCGAGCCGCGCTTCGCCATCGGTCAGCGGGCGCTGCTGGCACAGACGCCGCATGGCAATGTGCTGTGGGACTGCATCTCTATGGTCAGCGACAAGGCGGTGGCCGAAATCAACCGACGAGGCGGCCTGGCCGCGATCGCCATTTCGCACTGCCATTATTATTCGGCGATGGTCGAGTGGAGCGAAGCCTTTGGCGGCGTGCCAATCTATCTGCATGCCGATGACCGCAAGTGGATCATGCGGCCGCATTCGGCTGTTGTCAGTTGGCAGGGTGAGACGCGCGCCCTGAACCCGTCGCTGACACTTATCCGTTGCGGCGGTCACTTTGCCGGTGGCCAGGTGCTGCACTGGAAGCGCGACGGCGGTGACGCCATCCTGGCCGGCGACATCCTGCAGGTGACGCCAACCCGCCGCCATGTCAGCTTCATGTACAGCTACCCGAACTACATCCCGCTCAATGCGGCGAAGGTACTCCGCATCGCGTCGGCACTGGAGCCTTTCGCGTTCGACCATATCTATGGCGCATGGTGGAACCAGAACGTCATCGGCGATGCAAAGACGGGATTTGCAAGGTCTGTTGCGCGGTATCTCGCAGCGATCGCCTAAGGAATTCTTCGCGGCAGGACTGGAAATATCGGCAAACGCCGTAACAAAAGCCTATTTTAGGCGAACTTGGGAAGCAGCCCAATAGCGGCATGAGCTAAGAGGCATAAAATGGATAGTCACACCTACCCTGTCACCCGCACTGATGCCGAATGGCGCGCCCGGCTGACGCCGGAGCAATATGCGGTGATGCGCAACCACGGCACCGAGCGGCCGGGCAGCTGCGCCCTGCTCCACGAGAAGCGCGCCGGCACATTTTTCTGCGCCGGCTGCGACCAGCCCTTGTTCGAATCCAAGCTGAAGTTCGAGAGTGGCACCGGCTGGCCAAGCTTCAACGATCCGGTGCCCGGTTCGGTCGAGACGACCGTCGACCGCAGCTACGGCATGGTCCGCACCGAATGCCACTGCGCCCGCTGCGGCAGCCATCTCGGCCACGTCTTCGAGGACGGCCCGCCGCCGACCGGCCTACGCTATTGCATCAACGGGGTCGCGCTGAAATTCGAGCCGGCCGCCTGACTGCAATTCAAGTTTGTGCAACGCTGTCAAAGGACGGCTTCTGCCGGCCTTTGACGGCAGCACTGTCCCGTCAGATCACCACCACCAGTAACAGCCACAGCACGGCCCCCAGCGTCATCAGCGAAGCCTTGACGCCGCCGGTTTTCTCGGCGGTCCGCCACACCGCAAAAGTCAGGAAGAAATTGTACGGCACCGGCGCGAAATGCACCGCCAGAACGAGAGCGAGCGGCAGCTTCAGCCCGAGCAGGATCAGCGCCAGCACCGACACGGCGATGTTGATCGCCGTGCCGACAAGGACAAGATCGCGCCAGAACAGCCGGTCTAGCGGGGCCGTGCCTTGCCAGCGCGAGCGGAAGAAACCCGCCGCACGGCCTGCCTTGCCGTCTTCGCCTTCGAAAGTCTCCGGCGCACTCATCGATACGGCTTTCTCTCATTCGACAGCCGCAGAGATTTCCAAAGCAGCAAGCCTGTCAACGCAAATCGATCATCGGCACGCAAGCGTATGATTTGACAAATTGTCATCAAACGGTCGTGAAACCTTTCTACGTCGCCCTTGTCGGCGTCTCGGCAAAGACACCTTGCCGGACTCTGCCGCCCCCATCATCCAGTCGCCTGCCAGGGGAGGTCTTGAGATGAGCGATAATGTCTACAACGTGCTGTTTCTTTGCAACGCCAATTCGGCGCGATCGATCATGGCGGAAGCCATCCTCAGCCGGATCGGTGGCGGCAGGTTCAAGGCCTTTTCCGCCGGTTCGCAGCCGAGGGGCGAGGTCAATCCCTACGCATTGCATCTGCTCGAAAGCCTTAGCTACGACACGAGCTTCGCCCGTTCGAAAGGCTGGGACGAGTTTGCCGAGCCCGACGCGCCGGAAATGAATTTCATCTTCACGCTTTGCGACAGCACCGCGAATGAATCCTGTCCGATCTGGCCGGGTCATCCGATGACCGCGCTCTGGTCGATACCGGACCCAGCCAAGGCAGACGGCACCGAAGCCGAACTGCATCTTGCCTTTGCCGATGCCTATCGCATGCTCAACAACCGCATCTCGCTGTTCACCAATCTGCGGGTGGATGCGCTCGACCATTTGGCGCTGCAACAGCATCTCGATCGGATTGGCCGCGACACGGCGAAACCGAACTAACTCAAGCCACTGCGACGCGAATTCACGGTCCGGCTTCGCCACCCTCGCCCAGCACCTCGGCAACGGCGCGCTCGAAACGCGATGCTTCCGTCACCAGCCAGTCGGCCATGGCCGGCCAATTGTCCTCGGCAAAACAGTTCACGCGCCACAGCGAATTGATGCCGAGGCCCTCGCAGCTCTGTTCCGGCCTGAGTTTCAACCTGTCTTCGATCGCCGGCTGGAACGGCTTCAACCGCGACCAGGCTTGCGTGGCACCGAACTTCTCGTTGCGGCCGAAGAAGACGCCGACATGGTTCTGCGCCGGCGCGACATACATGGAAAGGACCAATGCGAAGTCGGGCAGCCCGCGCTGCCAGAACCAGGGTCCGCGCCGTGCCATCAGAGGCCTTTCTTCCGGATGCCGTTCCGCGAACAGCGTCCAGAAGCCGCGTTGGCGGAACTCAGAGGCGCGGCGGCCGCCAAAGTCGAATTCGCTCATGGTTCGACCCGTTGCGGGCGCAACCGGCGCCCAGGGCTGTTACCAGCCTTACACCATGCCGAGTGCGGCTTTGTAGAGGTCGAGGATGGTTTCCTCCTCTTGCCGCTCAGCCTGGTCCTTCTTGCGCAGCCGGATGATCGACCGCATCGCCTTGGTGTCGAAGCCGGTGCCCTTGGCCTCGGCGAACACTTCCTTGATGTCGTCGGCGATCGTCTTCTTCTCTTCCTCGAGCCGCTCGATGCGCTCGATGAAGGCTCGCAGCTGGCCGGCGGCAACAGTCTGGCTGGTCTCGGTGATGTCGTCGGCCATTTTTTCTCCGCGTCGTTTTCCATGCCGCGACTCACGAACCGTCGCGGCGAATTTGCAGCGGTTCGATGCCCGACCGGAGCCGACCGGTCAAGCTGTTATCGATGCGGCATGAAGGGCTGCCGCCAGACGCAGACAACTCTGCCTGGCAACATTTCTGTCTCATCCGAATGCGATCAGCAGATCCTTGGCGTCGATCTGGTCGCCGGTCTTGACCAGCACTTCGGCGACAACCCCATCACGCTCGGCATGCAATGCCGTCTCCATCTTCATCGCCTCGATCGACAAAAGCACGTCGCCGGCCTTGACCGCTTGGCCGGCGGCAACGGCGAGCGCCGAGACGACGCCCGGCATCGGTGCGCCAACATGCGCCTCGTTGCCGGGCTCGGCCTTGCGCCGCGCCTTGGCGGCGGAAGCGCCGTGCGCCCGATCCGGCACTTTGACCCGGCGCGGCTGGCCGTTGAGCTCGAAGAACACGGTGACCATGCCCTTCTCGTCGACATCGCCGATGGCCAGGCAGCGCACCACCAGCGTCTTGCCCTTCTCGATGTCGACAAAGATCTCGTCCTCCGGCTTCATGCCGTAGAAATAGGTCGGCGTCGGCAGCACGCTGACCGGCCCATAGGTTTCCTGCGCTGCGGTAAAGTCGGAGAAGACCTTCGGGTACATCAGCCACGAGGCGAATTCGAATTCGCTGAGCTTGCGCTCGAGCTTGTCTTCGATCTCCTTGCGGCTGGCCTTGAGATTGGCTGCTTTCAGCAGCGAACCGGGCCGCACGGTGATCGGTTTGTCGCCTTTCAGCACCTTCTTCTGCAGTGCCTCCGGCCAGCCGCCGGGCGACTGGCCGAGGTCGCCGCGCAGCATCGACACGACCGAGTCAGGGAAGGCGATATCCCTGGCCGGATTTTCGACATCGGCAACCCTCAGGTCCTGGCTCACCATCATCAGCGCCATGTCGCCGACGACCTTGGACGACGGCGTCACCTTGACGATGTCACCGAACATCAGATTGACGTCGTGATAGGTCTGCGCCACTTCGTGCCAGCGCGTCTCCAGCCCGAGCGAGCGCGCCTGCTCCTTGAGGTTGGTGAACTGCCCACCCGGCATTTCGTGCAGGTAGACTTCCGAGGCCGGCCCCTTCAGGTCGCTTTCGAAGGCAGCATACTGGTTGCGCACCGCCTCCCAGTAGAACGAGATGTTCCTGATCCATTGCGGGTCGAGGCCCGGATCCCGCTCGGTGCCCTTCAGCGCCTCGACGATCGAGCCCAGGCAAGGCTGCGAGGTGTTGCCGGACAGGGCATCCATCGCCGCGTCGATGGCGTCGACACCGCTGTCCACCGCCGCCAGCACCGTCGCCGCCGACAGGCCTGACGTGTCGTGCGTGTGAAAGTGGATCGGCAGGTCGGTCGCCTCGCGCAGCGCCTTGAACAGTGCGCGGGCGGCATTCGGCTTCAAGAGCCCGGCCATGTCCTTGACCGCGACGATATGGGCGCCGGCCGTCTGCAACTCCCTGGCCAGCGCGACGTAGTATTTGAGGTCGTACTTGGCTCGGGCCGGGTCGAGTATGTCGCCGGTGTAGCAGATCGCTGCTTCGATCAGCTTGCCTTCGGCGCCGACCGCGTCCATGGCGACGCGCATGTTGTCGACCCAGTTCAAACAGTCGAAGACGCGGAACAGGTCGACGCCGCCGCTTGCTGCCTGTTTGACGAAATGCTGGACGACATTGTCGGGATAATTGGTGTAGCCGACGCCGTTGGCGCCGCGCAAAAGCATCTGCAGCAACAGATTGGGCGCTGCCTCGCGCACCAGCGACAGCCGCTCCCACGGGTCCTCGGTGAGAAAGCGCATGGCGACGTCGAAGGTCGCCCCGCCCCAGCATTCGAGCGACAAAAGCTGCGGCAGCGCGCGTGCATAGGTGCCGGCAATGCCGGCGATGTCATAGGTGCGCACGCGCGTCGCGAGCAGGGATTGGTGTCCGTCGCGCATCGTCGTGTCGGTGACCAGCACTTCTTTGCATGCGCGCATCCAGGCCGCGAATTTCTCCGGCCCAAGCGCGTCGAGCTTCTGCTTGCTGCCATCGGGCACGTTGCCGTTGAGGTAGGGCACCATGGGTGCCGCCGCATCGGCCTTAGGCTGCGGCCGGCCACGGGTTTCGGGATGGCCGTTGACGCTGACATCGGCCAGGTAGTTGAGCAGCTTGGTCGCGCGATCCTGCCGCTTCACGCTCGCGAACAGTTCCGGTGTCGTATCGATGAACTTGGTCGTATAGGAATTTTCGGCGAAACTTGGGTGATTGATGATCGCCTCGAGGAAGGTGAGGTTGGTCGCCACCCCGCGAATACGGAACTCGCGCAGCGCCCGGTTCATGCGGGCGATGGTCTCGGCCGGCGTCGGCGCCCAGGCCGTCACCTTCTCCAGCAGCGGATCGTAAAAGCGGGTGATGACCGCGCCGGAATAGGCGGTGCCGCCATCGAGGCGGATGCCGAAACCGGTGGCGCCGCGATAGGCGGTGATGCGGCCATAGTCGGGGATGAAATTATGCTCGGGATCTTCCGTGGTGATGCGGCACTGCAGCGCGTGGCCGTTGAGCCTGATATCCTTCTGCGCCGGCACGCCCGATTCCGCCGTGCCGATGGCAAAGCCATCGAGGATATGAATCTGCGCCTTGACAATGTCGATGCCGGTCACCTGCTCGGTGACGGTGTGCTCGACCTGGATGCGCGGATTGACTTCGATGAAGTAGAATGTGCCGGTGTCGGCATCCTGCAGGAACTCGACCGTGCCGGCGCCGACATAGCTCGTCTCGCGCGCGATCTTCAGCGCGTAGCCGCAAAGCTCTTCGCGCTGCGACATTTCGAGATACGGCGCCGGCGCGCGCTCGACCACCTTCTGGTTGCGGCGCTGGATCGAGCAATCGCGCTCGAACAGGTGCACGGCATTGCCGTGTGTGTCGCCCAGCACCTGGACCTCGACATGGCGGGCGCGCTCGATCAGCTTTTCGAGATAGACCTCGTCCTTGCCGAAGGCGGCTTTCGCTTCGCGCTTGCCCTCCGTCACCTCGCGGGCGAGATCGACTTCCGAGCGGATGGCGCGCATGCCGCGGCCGCCGCCGCCCCACGACGCCTTCAGCATCACCGGATAGCCGATCGTCCTGGCGAGCGCCTTCACCGTCTCGATGTCGTCCGGCAAGGGATCGGTGGCGGGAATTACCGGCACGCCGACCTCGATCGCCAGGTTGCGTGCGGCGACCTTGTTGCCGAGCCTGCGCATCGTATCCGGCTTGGGTCCAATGAAAATAATGCCGGCCTTGACACAGGCTTCGGCGAATTCAGGGCTTTCCGACAACAGCCCATAGCCCGGATGGATGGCATCGGCGCCGGAAAGCCTGGCGACGCGGATCACTTCCTCGATCGACAGATAGCTTTCGATCGGCCCCATATCCCTGGTCAGATGCGGCCCGCGCCCGACCTGATAGCTTTCATCCGCCTTGAAGCGGTGCAGCGAGTACTTGTCCTCCTCGGCCCAGATCGCCACGGTTTTGAGGCCGAGTTCGTTGGCCGCGCGGAAGACGCGGATGGCGATTTCGGACCGGTTGGCGACAAGGATCTTCGTGATTGCCAAGGACAAGGCTCCGGACGCTGACGGAAGGGGAACTGCGCCATGATTAACGCGAAAATGCTGCAGCGCAAACAAAATCGGGCGGCGACGATTAAACCGATTTAAATCCACTCATTGGGTAGAGCGCCGCGCGTTCCCTCGAATGCGCAAAGGGTGCTCCGACGAAAGGTAAAACGGCACACACGAAAAATGCCCGGCGCGAGGCGCCGGGCATTCCGGAATTGTCGTCGTCGTCGACAGGCTTACATCTTCTGGACGTAGGTGTATTTGCCGTCGTCGCCCTTCTTCCATTCGTACATGACGTAGCCAGGCAGCGTCGGATCGCCCTTCTCGTCGTAGGAAAGATCGCCCAGCACGGTCTTGAACGGGCCGTTGGCCTTGAGAGCCTTGGCAACTTCCATCGGATCGTTCGACTTGGCGGCTGTGGCGGCTCCCACGATCGCCTGCATGGCGGCGTAGGAATAAAGCGTGTAGGCCTCCGGCTCGAAGCCCTGCGCGCGGAACTTCTCGACCAGTTCCTTGTTCGCCGGGATCAGACGCGGATCCGGGCCGAACGTGTTCAGCGTGCCCGCAACCGCGTCACCGGCGATTGAGGCCAGTTCGTTCGACACGATGCCGTCGCCGGAAACCAGCGTGGCCTCGAGGCCCTGGTCAGCCACCTGGCGGATGATCAGTCCGGCTTCGGTGTGCAGACCACCCCAATAGATGATGGAAACGCCGGCTTGTTTCATCTTGGCGATCAACGCCGAGAAGTCCTTGTCGCCGATATTTACGCCTTCATACATGACTTCCGTCACGCCGGCAGCGTTCATCGCCTTCTTGGTCTCGTCGGCAAGGCCCTGACCATAGGTTGTCTTGTCGTGGACGACCGCGATCTTGGCATCCTTGAAGTTCTCCGCGAGATAGGCGCCGGCGATGCTGCCCTGCTGGTCGTCGCGTCCGCAGGTACGGAACGTGTTCCACAGGCCGCGCTCGGTGAACTGCGGGTTGGTCGCGGCCGGCGTGATCTCGAGGATGCCGTTCTCCGCGTAGACTTCCGATGCCGGGATCGAAACGCCCGAGTTGAAGTGGCCGACCACGAACTTGACGCCGTCGCCGACGAACTTGTTGGCGACCGAAATGCCCTGCTTCGGATCGGAGACGTCGTCGCCGACCGTGAGCTTGACCTGCTCGCCGTTGATGCCGCCGGCCGCATTGATGTCGGCGACAGCCTGTTCGGCGCCCTTCTGCAGCTGCGCGCCGAAGGCGGCATTCGGGCCGGTGATCGGACCGGCAACGCCGATCAGGACGTCAGCCCACGCGCTTCCGCTGAACGCGACGAGCGCGGTCAGGGCGACGGCGGACAAAAGTGATTTTCTCATGTAAAACGCTCCCATTTACAGAGTGGGCGTGGATGATGCTTTCATGCGATGCCCACCTTTACTCGCAGAAAGCGTACTTTGCCGATTTTCAGGCACTTGTCACGCCGATTCATCCCCGAAACGGCGTTAATAATGAACGTCAACCTTTTGGTTTCCAACTCAAAAGCGATGCTCTTTCGTAGAGCCAGCTATACTGTGTCACCATCTGGTTGGTGCGCGTGTATTGATAGCCGATGAAGCCCAATATCATCAGGACGATGGTGTCGACGATGTAGTAGTGCAGCGAGAACATCGTGCCGCCGAACAGCGCGTGATGGATGAACCTCACGGCGATGCCGAGGCCGAGCATATAGGCGAACAAGTGGACGAAGCTGCGCCATGTCTGGGCGCAGGCCTTGCCCGTCATCCACGCCGCCCAGCCGCCAAGCAGACAGGTGACGAAGAAGAACTGCCAGATCGAGGGTTCCTCATAGAGAATGCCCTGCATGATGAAGACTCCTGAACTCAGTGATGGCCGCCTTCGAGATAGGCGGCGCGCACGTCCGGATCGGCGAGCAGCTCCTTGCCGGTGCCGCTCATCGTCACGTTGCCGTTGACCATGACATAGCCGCGCGTGGCGAGCTTCAGCGCGCCGAAGGCGTTCTGCTCGACCAGGAACACGGTCAGCCCCTGCGTGCGGTTCAACTCGCGGATGGCGTCGAAGATCTGCTTGACGATCAGCGGCGCCAGGCCCAGCGACGGCTCGTCGAGCAAGAGCAGTTTCGGCCGCGCCATCAGCGCACGTCCGATCGAAAGCATCTGCTGCTCGCCGCCCGACAGCGTGCCGCCGCGCTGGGCAATGCGTTCCTTCAGGCGTGGAAACAGCGTGAACACCTTCTCGACGTCCTCGTCGTAGTGCTTGAGGTCGTCGAGGCTGGCGCCCATCTGCAGGTTTTCCATCACTGTCATGCGCGGGAAGATGCGCCGGCCCTCCGGCGACTGGGCGATGCGCATGCGCGCGATCTCATGGGTCGGCAACTGGGTGATGTCGGTGCCGGCGAAGGTGATGGTGCCCGCCCGGGCCCGTGGTGCACCAAAAATGGTCATCATCAGCGTCGACTTGCCGGCGCCATTGGCGCCGATCAGCGCCACGATCTCGCCCTGCTTGACGGTGACATCGACGCCGTTCAGCGCCCTGATGTTGCCGTAATAGGTCTGGACGCCCTTGATGTCGAGCAGCGTTGTGCCGGCCATCATTCATTCCCTCCGCCCCGGTTGGAGTCGCCCGGTGTCTTGGGCTTTGCCGGAGCCTTGGCGGCCGGCTTTGTCGCGGAAGGTTTCTCCGTCGGTTTGGCTTCGGCCGGCGATGCGGGCCTTGCCGCCGCGCCCGACCTTGCATCGACCTGCCCGGCTTTCGACGCGCCCTTCGACACCGTGACGCGTTCGCCCTCACTGTGTCCGACGGTGTCGATCACTGGCCCGGCGAAATACGAGGACGACGAGTCCGGACCGTGCGTCGAATCCGGGCCGGTGTCGAGTTGCTCGATGACGTCTTCGTCGCCGACCTCGATCAGCACCGTCTCGACGTCCTCGTCTTCGACCCCAAGATAGGCGGCGATGACACGCGGGTCGGTGCGCACCGCATGCGGACTGCCGTCCGAGATCTTGCGCCCGTATTCGAGCACCACGACATGGTCGGAAATCTGCATGACCACCGCCATGTCGTGCTCGATCAGCAGGATCGAGGTGCCGGTGTTGTCCTTGATGTCCATAAGGAGCGCGTTGAGCGCCATTGATTCCTTCGGATTGAGCCCTGCCGCCGGTTCGTCGAGGCAGAGCAGTTCCGGACCCGTGCACATGGCCCGCGCGATCTCCAGGCGCCGCTGCGCGCCGTAGGGCAAGTCGCCGGCCGGATCGTCGGCTCGATCGACGAGGTCGGCCTTTTCCAGCCAGTGCCTGGCGAGATCGATCGACTCGGCCGACGCCGTCCGGTAGCCGCTGAAGCCAAACAGGCCGAGGACAGTGTAGCCGGACGCCTTCATCAGCTTGTTGTGCTGCGCCACCAGCAGGTTCTCCAGCAGCGTCATGCCGGAAAACAGGCGGATGTTCTGGAAGGTGCGCGCCACCTTGGCTCGCGCCGGAATCTCATGGTTCGGCAGCCGTTCGAGCAGATAGCTCGAGCCGTCGCGCCGGTTGAGCGTGAGCATGCCTTCAGACGGCTTGTAGAAGCCGGTGATGCAGTTGAACACGGTTGTCTTGCCGGCGCCGTTCGGCCCGATCAGCGCGGTGATCTCGCCGCGCCTGGCCTGGAAGGACAGGTCGCCGATGGCGACCAGACCGCCGAACTTCATCGACAGATGTTCGACCTGCAGGATGGCATCGTTCACGGATGGGTTCGCATCGCTCATCAGCCGTGGCCCTCCTTGGTGAAGGAGCCGGATACAGCCCTCCTCTCCTTGAGAAAGGCTGTCGGTTCACGACTGCCGACGAAGCCGCGCGGCTTCCACAGCATGACGATGACCATGGCCATGCCGAACAGCAGCATGCGGTAGAGTTCCGGCGTGAAGTCGGGACCGAAGACCTGCTTCAGGAAATCGAGTTCGCGCAGCACCTCGGTGCCACCGATCATCACCATGGCGGCGACGGCGATGCCAACCAGCGAACCCATCCCGCCGAGCACGACGATGGCGAGGATGATGGCCGATTCCAGGAAGATGAAGGATTCGGGGCTGACGAAACCTTGCCGCGCGGCGAAGAACGAGCCGGCGAAGCCGCCGAACATGGCGCCGGTGGCAAAGGCGGTGAGCTTGGTGGTGGTGGTGTTGATGCCGAGCGAGCGGCAGGCGATCTCGTCCTCGCGCAGCGCTTCCCAGGCACGGCCGACGGGCATACGCCTAAGCCTTATGGTGACGAAGGCGGTGAGCAGGCAGAGCCCGAGGATCAGGTAGTAGAGGAAGATTTTGTAATAGGCGCTCGACGTGGCGATGTCCAAGACCTTGGCGATATAGTTCGGATCCGAGACGTTGAACGACATCAGTCCGAAAAACGTGACCTTGGGAATGCCGGAGATACCGGCCGAGCCGTTGGTAACCTCACGCCAATTGATCAGCACGAGACGAATGATCTCGCCGAAGGCCAGCGTCACGATCGCCAGATAGTCGCCGCGCAGGCGCAGCACCGGAAAGCCGAGCAGCACCCCCCAGAAGGCGGCCATGGCGCCGGCGGCAGGCAGCAGGATCCAGAACGACAGGCCGTATTGCGTGCCGAGCAGCGCATAGGCATAGGCGCCGACGGCATAGAAGGCGACATAACCAAGGTCGAGCAGGCCGGCGAGGCCAACGACGATGTTCAGCCCCCAGGCCAGCATGACATAGATCAGGATCTGAATGCCGTAATTGTCGACCCATTTCAGAGAACCCTGGAACCCGGCGGCCACCGATCCTCCGTACACAGCAAGCACCAGCACAACGATGATCGGGTAGAGCGCCAGTGCGGTTATGCCCAATGCCGAGAAATGGGCATGGATGAAGGTTCGGAAATAAAACATCACCGAGGCCAGGGCGTAGATGGTCGCCAGCGCTCTCAGGAACCGTGCATAACCGGCCAGGCCGGGGCCCAGCAATCCGTCGAGGGAACCGGCAAGGAAAACCAGCACGGCCACTGTGACGACGGCAGCGATGAAATACGGCAAGCGGAAGAACCGCGCCGCCATGCTCTGCGGCAGCAGGCCGGTGGCGACGTCGACGATCTTCTGATTTGCCAGGAAAGGCTGTCCGTAGGCGACATAGAGAAAACGGCCGGCCATGGTCAGCACGACCACGACTGCTAGAAGCCACCAGCGCTGTACAAGGATCAGCTCGTTGGAGATGTTCTGATCGGTCCTCAGGCCGATGAACAGCACGAACAGGCCGAGCGCGATGGCGCCGGCATAAAGCGCTTCGCGGGTAGCGCGCTGCATGGGAGTGGCGACGATGTCGCGCTCCGGAGACGTGGTGACCGCCATGAACTCAGACCTTTTCGACTTCTGGCCGGCCGAGAATGCCGGAAGGCAGGAAGATCAGCACGATCGCCAGGATGGAGAAGGCCGCGACGTCCTTGTAGTCGATCGAGAAATAAGCCGACCACATGCTTTCGATGAAGCCGATCATAAGCCCGCCGAGCACGGCGCCGGGCAACGAGCCGATGCCGCCGAGCACGGCCGCGGTGAACGCCTTCACGCCGGGCGTGAAACCGTCGGAGAAGGCGATGACGCCATAATACATCAGGAACAGCGTGCCGGCGACGGCGGCGAGGGCCGCACCCATGACGAAGGTGATCGAGATGGTGCGGTCGACGTCGATGCCGAGCAACGCCGCCATCTTGCGGTCCTGCTCGCACGCCCTTTGGGCTCGACCCAGCGAGGTCTTGTTGACCAGGTACCAGAACAGCGCCAGCAGCAGCGCGGTGACGATGACGATGACGATTTGCTTCAGCGACACGCTGACGCCCTCGATATTATAGACCTTGGACACCATCGGCGGGATCGGCTTGTTGCGCGGCCCCTGCGTCACCTGGACGAAGTTCGACAGCGCGATCGACATGCCGATCGCGGTGATCAGCGGCGCCAGCCGGAACGACCCGCGCAACGGCCGGTAGGCCACCTTTTCGATCGTCCAGTTGTACAGGCTGGTCAGCAGCATCGCGACGATCATCATGACCAGCAGCGCGATCACCACCGGCACCGAATAGAACATCGCGCCGAGGATGAGGAAAACGATGAGGGCGGCGAAGGCGCCGACCATGAAGATGTCGCCATGGGCGAAATTGATCATGCCGATGATGCCGTAGACCATCGTGTAGCCGATCGCGATCAGTCCATAGATCGATCCCAGCGTCAGCCCATTGATAAGCTGCTGGACAAAATACTGCATGCTGTCGTGGCTCCCCTGGAATGTCGCCCATGCAGACGCATTCCTTTTCGTATTTCCCCTAGTCGTAAAGTTTCGAGCCCGGATTGCAACGTCATTCTTTAATCGGCATGCGTGATTTTGAAGCACGCAATCGGATTGCCCGTTCTTCCCTTCCCGGCCTCTGGACTATCGCCGACCCTATCATTGGCCTAACGCAATGTCTTTGGCGATTCGTCGTCAAAATGCACGCTGCTTCGAAGGAATCGCCGTAAAAATAAGTTGATGAGCGGGATCGTTGCGCCGTCGCAGCGATCAATCTTTGCGTTTCGTTCGTTTCCCCTGCGTCAGGATTCTCTCTATTTGACGACGAATCCGTGCGCGAACGGATCGCGGTCATCAATGAAGATCGTGTTCAATCCGGTCATGCGCGCCCAGCCGCCGATCGAGGGAATGATCGCCGGCTTGCCCGCCACCGTGACTTGCTTCTCGACCCTGCCCTTGAACAGCGAGCCGATGATCGATTCGTGGACGAATTCGTCGCCGGTCCCAAGCTTGCCCTTGGCGTGAAGCTGCGCCATCCGCGCCGAGGTGCCGGTACCGCAAGGCGAGCGGTCGATCGCCTTGTCGCCGTAGAAGACGGCGTTGCGCGCATCAGCCTGGCTGTCGGTCGGCGCGCCCGTCCACAGTATGTGCGACAGCCGTTCGATGCCGGGATTCTCGGGATGCACGAAGGCGTATTTTTCGTTGAGCCGCTGCCGCACCACCGGGCTCCAGGCGATGAGGTCGCCGGCAGAGTGGTCGGCCATGTCGCGATAGGTCTTCTGCGGCTCGACGATGGCGTAGAAATTGCCGCCATAGGCGACATCGACGCTGATCTCGCCGAGCTGCGGACATTCGACAGTCAGACCCTCCGCATGGAGGAAGGACGGCACGTTGGTGATGCGCACCTCCTCGACATATTCGCCGACCTGCCTGTACTCGGCGGTGACCAGGCCGGCCGGCGTGTCCAGCCTGAGCAAGCCCGGTGTCTTCGGCTTGACCAGCCCGTGCTCGATGGCCATCGTCACCGTGCCGATGGTGCCGTGACCGCACATTGGCAGGCAGCCCGAGGTTTCGATGAACAGGATGGCGATATCGCAATCGGGCCGCGTCGGCGGATAGAGGATCGAGCCGGACATCAAATCATGGCCGCGCGGCTCGAACATCAGCCCTGTTCGGATCCAGTCATATTCGGCCAGGAAATGCGCGCGCCGCTCCATCATCGTCGCGCCGTTGAGCAGCGGTCCGCCCCCGGCGACCAGCCGCACCGGATTGCCGCAGGTGTGACCGTCGATGCAGAAGAAGGAGTGGCGCGCCATTTCTAGATCCCGTCAGAAGCGGTTCGGAGAAAACGGAGACAGATCAAACACCGGATTTTGGCCGAGAATGAGATCGCGAACCAGGCGTCCGGTGGCAGCCGCCTGGGTGAGGCCGAGATGGCCGTGGCCGAAGGCATAGACTATCGTGCCGGCCCGCCTGGCGCCACCGATCACCGGCAGCGAATCCGGCAGCGATGGCCGCAATCCCATCCATTCGCGGCCGCCGGCCGGGTCAAGCCCCGGCAGGAATTTCTGTGCCTTGTCGAGCAGCGCTTTCGAGCGGGCGTAGTTGGGCGGCCGCTCAATGCCGCCGAGCTCGACCGCGCCGCCGACGCGCACGCCGGTTTCAAGCGGCGTGACGACGAAGCCGTGGCCGGAGAAGATCAGTTGCCGCTTCACGTCGAAGGCGGTCTTCGGCAGCGTCGTGTTGTAGCCGCGCTCGGTCTCGAGCGGGATGCGGTCGCCGATATGTTTCGCCAGGAGATGCGACCAGGCGCCGGCGGCGATGACGAGGCATTTTGCCTGCCGCACCGTGCCGTCGGCCAGCGTCAATGTCGCGCCGTCCTGTCCCGCCCCGACGTGGTCGATCCGAGCCTTTTCGAAACGCGCGCCCTTGGTTTCGGCATAGGCCCAGATCGCTTTGCCCAATAATTTCGGATCCGTAACGGTCTTCCATCCCGGCACGAAAGTGCCCTTGACGAACCGCGGCGACAGGCCCGGCTGCAAGGCGGCGAGCGCATCGCCCTCGACTTGGCTGAAGCCGATGCCGAAGCGTTGCCTCGCCGCCCAGCCGGGCAGCGACGCCTTGTATTCGGCCTCGCTCTCGTAAAGTTCGAGCGAGCCGTCCTCGCGCAGCATATTTTCGGTGCCTGAGCGCGCCATCAGCCCGGCCCATTCGGCCTCGGCGAGCCGCATCATCCCGGCCTGCGCCGCGAGGCTGGCCGCGTAGCGGTCGCTTCGTCCGGTGCGCCAGAAGCGAACAAGCCAGGGCAGCAACTTCGGCAGGTAGGTGGGCGGGATGCTGAGCGGGCCGAGCGGATCGGCAAGCCATTTCGGCAAGTGCCTGATCATGCCCTTGTGGGCCAGCGGCAGCACATCGGAAAAGGCCAGGGCGGCGGCATTGCCGGAACTCGTTTCCTCGCAGATCCCCGTCCGATCGAAGATCGTGACGTTTCGCCCCGCCTCGGCCAGATAGGTGGCGACACAGATGCCGATGATGCCGCCGCCGACAATGGCGATGTCGACCGTCTGGTTTGGCGCCGCCACTATTGGATTTCTCCAGGACTGAGGGACTTTGTCATCAATGGGTTTTTCCGGTCGGACCGAACGGCCACCCAGCCGAGGCTTTGATAGAACCCCTCTGCCTCCTTAGCGGCATTGACTTCAAGCCGCTCCAAACCAACATGGCGGGCATAGCTCTCGACTTCCTGCATGAGAATCCGGCCTAGGCCACGCCGCTGCAGATTCGGTTTGATGGCAACAAGCCTGACAACGCCGAGGCGCGGACCAGCAACGTCTAGTCTGGCAGTGCCTACCGGCTTGCCATCGTGCATGAGGAGCAGTGGGTGATTGCTCGTAAGACGGTCGTCGGGATGCTGTTCGTCATATCCATCCAAGCCCCGGTTCTCCCAAAGAACCCGCTTACGAATACGGTGATATGCCGCCCAATCTCCATCGCTTTCGACGCGTTTGAGACGGATCCGAGACGGCATAAAACCTTCCTCAAAACCTCGGCAGCTCCGGCCGCGCCGCCAGCGCATCCCGGACGATCTTCTCGACCATCTTGCGGCGCTCGCCCGACAGCGGCTGGCGCGGCATGCGCACGCGGTCGTTGGTGTTGATCGCCAGGACTTCGGCGAGCTTGATGTTCTGCACCAGATAGGTCGACACGTCGAGGTCGAGCAGCGGCCGGAACCAGCGGTAGATTGTCAGCGCCTCTTCGCGGCGGCCCTGCTTCATCAACTGGTAAATCGCGACCGTTTCGCGCGGAAACGCGGTGACCAGCCCGGCCACCCAGCCGATGGCGCCGACCGACAGCGCCTCGAACGCCAGATTGTCGACGCCGGTGAACAAATCATAGCGGTCGCCGAAGCGGTTGATGATTTCGGTCGAGCGGCGGATGTCGTCGGAGGATTCCTTGATGGCGACGAAGCGCTTGTCCTTCGCCAGTTCCTCCATCTGATCGACGGTGACGTCGACGCGGTAGGCAAGCCGATTGGAATAGATCATCACCGGCAGGTCGCCGGCCTCGGCGACGGCGCGCAGCGCGGCAACCGTCTCCTCCGCATTGGTGTGATAGATCGGGCTCGGGACCACCATCAGCCCGTTGGCGCCCTCCTTGGCGGCGCGGCGCGCGATCGCCACCGCCTCGCGGGTGCCAGGTTCGTTGACAGTCAGCAGAACCGGCTTGCTGCCGGCGATCTTCTGGGCGGTCTTCAACACGTCGATCTTCTCGTCATGCGAGAGCATCGGCCCCTCGCCGAGCGAGCCGCAGACGATGATGCCGTCGCAGCCAGCCTCCATCTGCAGCGCAAAGCAGCGCTCCATCTCGGCATGGTCGAGGCGGTCGTCCTCAGTGAATTTGGTCGTGACGGCGGGGAAAACTCCGGTCCACATAGCGGTGCTCCATCTGATATATCAGTCGTATATTTATTAGGAAACGGACTGTCAACACGGATTTCGCTATGATATACCAAAAATATATCAGGAGCTCACCTTTGATATTCAATGAAACAAGCCCGGCATTCGAGCCAGTGGCGGCGAAAGCCTACCGCGTGCTCGAGCACATGATCGTAACGCTCGAACTGGCGCCTGCAAGCTTCATCACCGAAGGTGCGCTGATCGACAGGCTGGGGCTCGGCCGCACGCCGGTGCGCGAGGCGATCCAGCGGCTGGCGTGGGAGGGACTGCTGGATGTCCGGCCGCGTGCCGGCATCGCCATTGCCCCGCTGCATCCCGGCGACTGGTTGCGCGTTCTCGATGCACGACGTGGCGTCGAGGTGGTTCTTGCCCGCTCGGCCGCCCGCTTCGTCACCCGCGAGGCCGCCGACCTGTTTCACGACGCGGCACTGGCCATGCAGAGGGCGGTGATATCGGGCAATGTGCTGGCCTTCATTCAGGCCGACAAGGCGCTCGACGAGGCGCTGGCGCTGGCTGCCGACAACCCCTTCGCCGCGCGGCTGGCGGCTCCCTTGCAGACCCACAGCCGCCGCTTCTGGTTCCGCTACAAGGCCGATACCGGGCTTGCCGAATCGGCCGAGCACCACGTCGCGCTGATCCGCTCGATCCTCGACGGCGACGAAGACGCCGCCGCCAAAGATGCCAAGCGCCTGATGGCGCTGCTGCGCGGCCATGCCGCGGCGGCTGCCACGCGCTAGAGATCGGCATCAAGCTTCGGCAGGCTCTTTGAGTTCCGCCCACAGGCGCTGAGCATCGCTCAATTCGTCATGCGTCCTGGTCGGTCGGGATCACCACGTTTTCCCAATGTTCGCCGGCCGCGACGATGCAGCTTCTGCCGGCGACGTCGGTGACGATGATCGTCCAGCTTCCGCTGTCGGCGACATAGACTTCCATAATCGCCATCTGACCGATCAGCCCGAAAGCAAACTGTCTTTCCTGGAACTGCTCGCTCAGGTGGGCGACGAGATCGCGATGTTCAACGCAGTATTGATATTGGGCGCTTGCGGCGTTCGTACCCACCGCCAATGCGCCAGCAAGAATGAGGGTTTTCAACCCAACCAACAGCGATTTGCGCGCCATAGGGCATCTCCTTTGCCATCACGTCCGGCAAAGGAAGAGCCCTCATTTTGCCGGAACGATCCAGGCCGGTCCCGACGTCATCATCATCGCGTCGTTCCTTTCCGTGTCCGGTCTGTCATCAGCGGGACGATTCCAAATGTTCCCACTATGTTCCATATATGGTGTCGGCAACAAAAAAGCGCAAGCAGGCGCCCGCTGGGGCGCCTGTGGATCCGTTTCATGGTCGTCACCGAGAACCGCGGCCTGCGCGGCTATGCTAAGGCGGCTGCCACCCGCTAGGCGGCTCAGGTCCCTGGCAGCGCCGCTGTCCTCACCGCGCTCTCCCAGCCTTCACCCACCGAAACCACGCAGCTTTGACCGCGTGTGTCGCTGGCGAGGATGGTCCAGGTGCCCTGATCGGAAACGAAGACTTCAACAATCACATTCGGATTGACGACGCCGATCGCGGTTGGATTTTCCCGGAACTTCTCGCCGAGCGCCTTGATCATGTCGGCTCGTGGCGCGCATTGTTCGGCCGCTGTTGCCGGGGCCGCGGAAAACGCGGCAGCCGCCGCGCCAACTATCGACACCATGAGACGTGTCATCTCACACCTCCTTGCGCCGGCCGTAGCCCCCGAAGCTGTCGCCAGCGCCGTTGGTCGATCTGCCGCGTCCCTTTGCGGCAGGATTGCAAGTTAAGGCTTCTGCTGTCCCCCTGGTTCCATCACATTAGCGTTCAGGCATACACGGGGCCGCGACCAGTCAGCAAAAAGGCCCGGTTTCTGGTCGGGCCTTTTTCGTCTTCAATCATAAAATCTGGAGCTGTTTGTCGACTGGCTAATTCATCGTCGGGATGACGAACTCGGCGCCGTCCTTCACGCCTGCCCGCGCGCCCGCAGCCGAAGGCGAGGACGCGCAGACAAGCAACCGTCCGGCTAATTCATCGTCGGGATGACG
>NZ_FNEE01000002.1 GCF_900099905.1 Mesorhizobium muleiense
CGCCGGGCCGATCGGCATCATGGCTGCGCTGGTGGCGCAGTGCGTCGGCGCGCGAAAGGTGGTCATCACCGACATCAACCCGGTGCGGCTGGCGCTGGCGAAAAAACTCGGCGTCCAGCATGTCGTCGACGCGTCGAAGGAAAAGCTGCGCGATGTCATGCCGGCGCTCGGCATGACCGAAGGTTTTGACGTCGGCCTCGAAATGTCGGGTGCGGCACCCGCCTTCCGCGACATGATCGACGCCATGAACAATGGCGGCAAGATCGCCATTCTGGGCATCGCGCCGACCGGCTTCGAGATCGACTGGAACAAGGTCATCTTCAAGATGCTGCATCTCAAGGGCATCTATGGCCGCGAGATGTTCGAGACCTGGTACAAGATGATCGCGCTGGTGCAGGGTCCGCTCGATGTCAGTGGCCTGATCACGCACCGCATCGGCGTGGACGACTTCCAGACCGGGTTCGAGGCGATGAAGAGCGGCAATTCCGGCAAGGTTGTCATGGATTGGTGAGGGCGGCGGCGCTTGGGGCTAGACTCCAGGCTCGTCATCTGTGGACATGAACGCCCAGCGGCAGGGCGATTTTCGGATTTCGTGAGGGCGATGATGACGCTTCTTTATCATTCAGGGCTATCGAATCCAGGACTTGATTGCCATCCGGCGCACCAGCCGTTGACAGGCGGTTGGTCATGTCGAGAAGCATTCCGCTACGGACCGGGCAAGCACGAATGAAGACCCAAATTGTCGTCGTTGGCGGTGGGGCTGGAGGTCTTGGACTCGTGCGCCGGCTCGGAGCACGTCTCGGCCGCAAGGATTTCGATATCATTCTTGTCGAGCGGAACCACACCCATGTCTGGAAGCCGCTCCTCCATGAGGTTGCGGCCGGATCACTCGACGCAAATCTTGACGAAGTGGGCTACCGCGGCCACGGGCACCGTTGGGGCTACCGCTTCTTCTACGGGTCGCTGGAGGCCATCGATCGCACCGCGCGGCAGGTCACAGTGGCGCCGATATTCGACGATGACGGGTCGGAACTGGTCGGTCGACATCGGCTCCGATACGACTACCTCGTTATCGCAATCGGGTCGGTTTCAAACGACTTCGGCACTCCCGGAGTCAAGGATCATTGCCTTTTCCTCGAAGACCGTCACCAAGCGGATCGCTTTCGATTGAAGTTGTTGAATCATTGTCTTCGAGTTTCCAGGACAATGTCAGCTGATTCAACCGACGACGCCTTTGTTGATATAGCTATCGTCGGTGGCGGCGCGACAGGCGTCGAACTCGCTGCTGAACTCTACAATGCTGCATCATCGCTCAGACATTATGGCCTGGAAGTCTTCGACGAGACCCGGCTGAGGGTCACTTTGATAGAGGCCGGGCCGCGGATTCTTCCGGCTCTCCCAGAAGCTTTGGCAAAGGCCGCGCATCAGGAACTTGAGGCCCTCGGCGTCCGGGTGCTCGCAAACACGGCTGTATCCGAAGCAACGGAACAGGGACTGCGGTGTGCTACCGGGGAGCAGATACACGCCAATATTTGCGTCTGGGCTGCAGGAGTGCAGGGGGCAAATATTCTGGGAGAGCTCGACGGACTTGAGGTGGCGCGCAGCAGGCAACTTGTCGTCCTTCCCACCCTCCAAACGAGCCGGGACGAGCGCATCTTCGCTATCGGCGATTGCTGCTTTTTCAAGCCGGAAGGGGCAGGCGGCCCGGTGCCGCCACGCGCTCAGGCCGCCCATCAGATGGCATCGACCGCTTATCGCAACATTCTTCACTTGATTGCCGGAGAAACGCCGGAAGCATTTGTCTATCGGGACAAGGGCTCGCTCGTGTCGTTGAGCCGGTTTTCCACCGTCGGCAGCTTGATGGGAAATCTCGTCGGAGGGCGGATGGCGATCGAAGGGCGGCTCGCCAGGATGATCTACGTGTCTTTGTACCGCATGCACCTGGTGGCCATACATGGCTGGATCAAGGGCCTGGCTCTTATCCTGGTCGGCCATGTCAACCGGGTTGTCCGTCCGCGTCTCAAATTGCATTGAGGTTGGTCAGGCGAGTGGCAGGCTGCGACCGAAAGATGCCGCTGAGGTCTGCATTGCACCTCGCCTGACGACGCCCGAGTGGTCTTGCCGCGTTCCTCGCCCGATTTGCGCCATATGGCATGCCGACGGACGGCTCAAAACGAATGATCCCGCTGAATTGAAGGGGCATAACAGCAGCGAAATCTGCCTGCCGGACGCCACTCTAAGGTCCGACTACAAATGTGACTTTGGATTAAGCGACAGCGTTGCACCTATGGCCGTTGATCATGACAGGGATAGCGTCAGCGTCCCGACCGAGCTGATGAAAATCGAGACCCGCCATGTGCCGGGCGCGCTGAAGCTGTCGCAGGAGATGGGCTGGCCTTATCGCCAGGAGGACTGGGAATTTGCCGTGACGGTCGGCAATGGCCTGGTCCTCGAGCGGGCAGGACAGGTGATCGGCACTGCCATGTCCTGGAATTACGGACAGGCCTATGCCACTGCCGGGATGATCATAGTAACCGGCTCCGCGCAAGGCGGCGGCAACGGCTCCCGGCTTTTTGACGGGTTGCTTCAGGCCACGGACGGGCGCAGCGTGCTGCTCAATTCGACGGAAGAGGGGCTCGCACTCTACAAGCGACGCGGGTTCACTGCCTGGGGTACGGTGGTTCAGCACCAGGGCCCGCTGACCGTTGCCGTGACGCAGAGTGCGCGCGACGACATCCGTCAGGCGACGGTCTCTGACCTCGCGGCAATCCAGGCCTTCGACGAACGGGCCACAGGCATGCCCCGGCCGTCGATGGTGGCTGGCCTCGCTGACGCGGGCAATGTTTCGGTCATCGAACGCGCGGGGCGGATTGCAGGCTACGCCATCGCCAGGCGGTTCGGCCGCGGCTATGTCGTCGGCCCTGTTGCAGCAGAAAGCGCCCAGGACGCGCGGCTTCTGATCCTGGCCCAGCTTGCGACGCTTCACGGCCAATTCGTGCGCATCGACGTCTATGCCGAACACGGATTGGGCGACTGGCTGGAGAGCCTGGGCCTCGCGCGTGTCGGTGATGTGATTGCGATGGTCAAGGGGCTACGGCCCGTCTCAGACGGGACGGCCCGCATGTATGCCTTGGCAAATCAGTCGTTCGGTTAAGGAATGAGGTAGGGTAGCGATGGATACGAATGTAGATATCCGTGAGGCGGCACAAACGATCGATGCCCTCATCACCCCGTCGCTGCTTCTGGACCGGGGGCGGATCGAGCGCAACATCCAGCGTCTGGCCGAGCATGCCGGAGAGCTTGGCGTGGTGCTGCGCCCGCATATGAAGACGGCCAAAAGCATCGACGTGGCCCGACATGTGTTCCCCGGCGAACCCGGCCCGATCACGGTCTCGACCATCGCCGAGGCGGAGTATTTCGCCGGCCACGGCTTTCGAGACATCACCTATGCAGTCGGCATGTCGCCGGCTTCGGCCGTCCGGGCTATGGAGCTTTGTCGCCGCACCGGCGCTGATGTGAAGCTGCTGCTCGATTGCGTGGAGCAGGCCGACGCCCTGGCCGGTGTACGCGAAGCCACCGGCGTGACGCCGTCGGTCTTCATCGAACTGGACTGCGACGACCATCGCGGCGGATTGAAGCCGGACGATCCCAAGCTGCTCGATGTGGCCGACAGGATCGTCGCAGCCGGCGCCAACTTGGTCGGCGTTCTCGCCCATGCCGGCGAGTCCTATGGCTTGAGCACGCCCGATGCGCTGGTCAAGGCAGCCGAGGACGAGCGTTCGGCCACCGTGGGCGCCGCCGAAACTTTGCGCGCTCACGGCCATCCCTGCCCGATCGTCAGCCTCGGCTCGACGCCGACGGCGCACTTCGCCGAGAACCTCGAAGGCGTCACGGAGCTGCGCGCCGGGGTCTACATGTTCTTCGATCTCGTCCAGCACGGGGTAGGGGTCTGCCGTCTCGACGATATCGCGATTTCCGTGTTGGCCACGGTGATCGGGTCCAAGCCGGAAAAAGGATGGGTGCTGGTCGACGCGGGCTGGATGGCGCTTTCGCGCGACCGCGGAACCGCAAACCAGCAGGTCGACCAGGGTTACGGTGTCGTCTGCGATGAAAAGGGGCGGGTGCTTGAAGATGTGATCGTGGCGCAGGCCAGCCAGGAACACGGTATCCTCGCCATTCGTGCCGGTTCTGGAAAGTCCATGCCCGATTTGCCGCTCGGGGCTCGGGTCCGGATTCTGCCCAACCATGCCTGCGCGATGGCCGCCCAGCACCACTTCTACAGCGTCGTCAACGGGGACAGTCCCCGGATCGAAGCCCGTTGGGAGCGGATCCGCGGATGGTAGGGGCTGCAATCGCAACGCTTTGCATGGCGCCCGTGCAAACTGACGCACTGGTGGTGCAATCATGAAGTTTACATCTTATTGGCTGGATACGTCTCAGCCGTTCAACGAGGGCGCGTCCAAACCGCTCGAAGGCCACTACGATGTAGCGATTGTGGGCGGCGGCCTGACCGGATCCTCCGCCGCGTTGGCCCTCGCCAAAAAGGGCGCCCGGGTTGCACTGTTGGAGGCCGAAACGATCGGCAACGCCGCTTCCGGCCGCAATGGCGGGATGTGCAACAACGGTTTTGCCCAGAACTATGCAATCATGGCCGGCAAGCACGGCAAGCCGGCCGCAAACGCCCTCTACAAGGCTTTCGACTCCGGCGTCGATATGGTCGAGCGGTTGGTGCAGGAAGAAACGATCGACTGCAGCTTCTCCCGGGTCGGCAAGCTCAAGCTTGCCGCCAAGCCCGAGCACTACGACGTGCTGGCACGCAGTCAGGAACTCTTGGCGGCCAATGTCGATCCCGGAACGAGGATGATCGCGCGCGCCGACCTGCGAGACGAAGTCGGCACCAACCGCTATTATGGCGGGCTGCTCTTTCCCAAGAGCGCCAGCATGCATGTCGGCCGTTTCGTCCGGGGTCTGGCGACCGCGGCGGCGCGGCGCGGCGCAGAGGTCTATGAAAACGCCCCTGTCATGGCTCTGCGCAAGGTCGCCGACGGGCATGAGGTCGAGACCCCGCGAGGCAAGATCGTCGCGCGTCAGGTCCTGCTGGCGAGCGGCATTTCCCAGGTCGGTCCGCTCGGATGGATCCGCCGCCGCATCGTGCCGGTCGGCGCCTTCCTGGTCGTGACGGAACCGCTATCGCCTTCGCAACTCGAGCGCCTCATGCCGACCCGACGCAACGTCGTCGACACGCGCAATCTCGTCGTCTACTGGCGGCTGACGCCGGACAATCGCATGCTGTTCGGCGGGCGGGCCCGGTTTGCAGTATCCAACCCGCAGTCCGACGAGAAGAGCGGCCGGATCCTGAAAGCGGCGATGGTCGAGGTCTATCCGGAACTGGCCGACATCCGCATCGATTACTGCTGGGGCGGCATGGTCGACATGACCCGCGACCGGCTGCCGCGCGCCGGAGAGCGCAACGGAATTTACTACTCGATGGGCTATAGCGGCCACGGCACCCATATGTCGACGCTGATGGGCAGCATCATGGCCGATGTCATGGACGGGCGTCCCGACCTGAACCCCTGGAAGGATTTCGACTGGCCGGCGATCCCTGGATATTTTGGGCGTCCCTGGTTCCTGCCGATCCTCGGCGCCTATTACCGCGTGAAGGACCTTGTCACATGAACTCGCCCCTCGAACACCTGTCCCGCAACGGACGCCTGGACAAGTTCTTCATCGACGGTCAATGGGTCGAGCCGAAGGGCACCGCCGAAGGCATCGTGGTGAACCCCGCCACCGAAGAGGTCGTGGCCCGGTTTCCGCTCGGAAACAGCTGGGATGTGGACGCGGCCGTTGCAGCGGCCCGCCGGGCGTTCGCCACCTGGAGCCGTACCAGGCCGGAATACCGCGCGGGTCTGCTTGATCGCCTGCAGGCGCTGCTCGAAGCGCGCAATGAACTGCTTGCGCAATGCTTGAGCCTCGAAATGGGCGCGGCGATCGGATATGCGCGCACCGCGCAGGTGCCGCTCGCGATCGCCCATGTGCAAGTCGCTCGCGATGTCCTGAAAACCTTCCCCTTCGTCGAGCAGCGCGGCCACACCGCCGTCACCCACGAACCGATCGGTGTCTGCGCCCTGATCACGCCCTGGAACTGGCCACTCTACCAGATCACCGCCAAGGTTGCGCCGGCGCTCGCCGCAGGGTGCACGGTCGTGCTCAAGCCAAGCGAACTCTCTCCTTTGGACGCCCTGCTGTTCGCCGAGGCGATTGAGGAAGCCGGCTTCCCTGCCGGTGTCTTCAACCTCGTCAATGGTGACGGCCCAGGCGTGGGCATGGGTCTCGCCTCCCATAGGGATGTCGACATGATCTCCATTACCGGCTCCACCCGTGCCGGCATCGCGGTGGCCCAGGCCGCGGCGCCGACGGTCAAGCGCGTCGGACAGGAGCTCGGCGGCAAGTCGCCGAATGTGATTCTGCCCGACGCCGATCTCGATCGTGCCGTTTCGCTGGGCGTCGCCGCCGCCTTCCGCAATCTCGGCCAGTCATGCAGCGCGCCGACGCGTATGATCGTGCCGCGCGTGCGGCTGTCCGAGATCGAGGCAATCGCCAGGAGGGCCGCAGCCCAGATCATCGTCGGCGATCCGCTTTCGGAAGCCACCACTCACGGTGCAATCGCCAACCGTTCCCAGTTCGACCGCATCCAAACCATGATCGGCATCGGCATTTCGGAGGGCGCCAGGCTCCTCACCGGCGGGTCGGGTCGCGCCGACGATCTGAGCGTCGGGTTCTATGTGAAGCCGACCATCTTTTCCGACGTGCGCACAGGCATGCGCATTGCCCAGGAAGAGGTTTTTGGGCCAGTTCTGTGCATCATCCCCTACGACACGGTCGAAGAGGCCGTCACTATCGCCAACGATACGGTCTACGGCCTGGGCGCCCATGTGCAGGGCGAGGATGTGGGCGCCGTCAGGGACGTCGCCTCGCGGATTCGCGCCGGTCAGGTTCATCTCAACTACCCAGCCTGGGATCCGCACGCCCCGTTTGGCGGTTTCAAGCAGTCCGGAAACGGACGCGAATATGGCATCGAAGGCATGTTGGAGTATCTCGAGGTCAAATCCATCCTCGGCTATTTCTAGGCGACATTTTTGCCGGGCGCAGAGGGCGCAGGTGGCGCCGTCCATGCCTGCAGACCGGGCGGATCGTCAACCAGTTAAAGTGAAGACTGCACGGCTTGCTGCGCCTGTCGCCGAGTTCCCAGGCGGCAACCAGCGTGGATGTCGTCTCAAGAAGCGAGATCCATCGCCAGTTGCGGGCGAGACCACGCCACGCGCAGACAAGCTGTCGGACCGTATGGCCGAACTTTTCGGTGCTTGTTCTTTCGGCTAAGTCAGAAAGCGCCGGACGGAGTAGTGCTCGATTGCGATCGATGTCTCGCCGGTAGCGACCATCCGCCATCATGTCGCCAACGCCTGGTCCCGGTTTGAAAGCCATGCCCGCTGAACCCAAAAGCATAGAAAAGTCCGTCGTGGCGGGAGCTTGGGCTCATGATTCGTTTGTCTTGCTGTCTGTACGATCGAATTTAGTGGAGAACTCTGGCCTGGAGCCTCCTCGATCGTTCGAAGCGCCGCCGTGATGAGTTCAATTTGTGATTATTTTGACCAGGACTAACCTCCCACGCTCTCTTGATGTCCTTCGAGGCAAGCGGAAATCGCCCGCAGCTGGAATTCCAGTGCGGGGCTCTCCGCCGGGAACCGGCCGTCCAGCGCGGAGGTGCCGACGGTAAATCCCGCTGCGCCACTGCTGCGAATGGTGTTGATCTGATCCGGCCGGTCCACCGATCCCGCGACGATAACGGGCTTGGGCACGGCCCGGCACACAGCGTCGATCAGAGACGGCACATTGCCTGCCGAACGGTAGGCGAGAAGGTCGAGACCGGCGACACCGGGATGGCTGGCGAGCGCGACCGCGCTTTCGACGATCTCGGCCTGCGATCCTTCCAGAATGCTCGGGTGCCCGACGATGCGACCCGGAAACGGATAGTAGCGGATGGGCGTCCCTTCCAGCAGCGGCAGCACGTCTTCGGCATGGGTGCCACCGAGGAGAAAGTCGACGCCGAGGTCGATCGCCGCCTTGACCGAACGGATCTCGCTGTCGCGGTCGAGCGATACGACTTCGAGATAGGTACTGGCTCCGCCCTCGCGGATCTGGCGGGCGAGGGCGGCGAGCGCGTCGAGCGGCAGGCCGATGTCCTTGAAGCCGATGTGGCGGATTCCGGCTCCGAGCGCCGTTTCGGCGTGGACGGCGGCGTCGGGCACCGTGCGGTCGTTGCGTGTCAGCATGAAGATGAAGTCGAATTGGGTCATGGGGTGACGGCTTTCTGGTTAGGGGAGGGAGGCCTTCAGCCTAAGGGCGTAGTCGAAGGCGGTCTCCAGGCTGGAGGGGTCGGCAACGCCAGACCCCGCGATGTCGAAGGCGGTGCCGTGATCGGGGCTGGTGCGCACGAAAGGCAGGCCCAGCGTGACGTTCACGCCATGGTCGAGGCCCATATATTTGACCGGGATGAGACCCTGGTCGTGATACTGGGCGACCACGATGTCGAACCGGCCCTTGCGGGCCTGCATGAACACGGTGTCGCCTGGCCATGGGCCGGAGGCGTCGATACCTTCGGCACGGGCCGCCTCGATCGCCGGCCGGATGATGCGGATTTCCTCCTCGCCGAAGAGACCGCCTTCGCCGGCATGCGGATTGAGGCCGGCGACGGCGACGCGCGGATGGGAGATGCCGAGCGCCTTCGCACCGGCATCGGCCAACCGGATGGCATCCATCTGCGCCGCGAAATCGCCTTTGCGGATCGCCTCGGACAGCGAACAATGGATGGTGACGAGGACCGTGCGAATGTCCTCGTTCGCCAGCATCATGGCGACCTTGGGAGCCCCGCCATGATCGGCCAGGATTTCGGTGTGGCCGGGATAGTGCAGACCGGCTGCTGCGAGTGCTTCCTTGTGAATCGGCGCCGTTACGATGCCGCCCACCCAACCGTCCCGCGCCAGTCCGATCGCGACAACGATGGCGTCGAACGCCGCGCGTCCACTGACGGCCGAAACCTGGCTGACCGGTGGCAGGGCGGAAAGCTGCGAGGAGCAAAGCACGTTGAGGGTTCCGTCATCGAGCACGGTCTCATCGACGGAGGCGATCGGCCGGATCCGCACATCAGAATTAAGTGCGCAAAGGGCGTGGGTCATCACCAGCGGATCACCGACGACGATCCAGTGTCGCTTGTCCGGTCGACGGAGATACATTTTTGCGGTGATCTCGGGGCCGATGCCGGAGGGATCACCCATGGTCACGGCGAGAGGAGCGTCATGGGCGGTCATCGGTCAGAGCCTTTCGTGAAAGCGGTTTGCCAGCAGGTCGCGGGCGGCATCAAGGAATGCCGAGGGTGAGCCGAAGCCTCCCGCCTTCATGGCGATGGTGAGCGGCGTTCCATCCGCCCGTTCGGCGCGGCCGACCGGAAAGCCGGGCTCCAGCTCGCGGGTGAGGAGGAACCCGTTGATGCCAAGGCGGTCGAGGATCGCGGCCATCGTCTCGCCGCCGGTGGCGATCACCGCGTCATAGTCGCGCCGGGCGACCGCCGCGGCTGCTTGTCCGGCGAGGTTCGTCATCACCGCGCTGGCATTCTCCTGCCGTTGCAGCGGTGCCCGAAGACAAATCACACGGGCGTCGCCGGGAGCGTCGGCCAGGTCGCTGACGACGGGAACGCCTTGTACCTGCAAGGTCTCGCATTGGGCGCGCGTCACCGGATTGGTGCTCCCTGCGACGATCACCACCCGCCCGGCGGCTTGGCCGGTTGCCGGGCGTCCATCCGGTACGGCAGGGACCAGCGATGCCAGCGCGATGGCGAGACCAGGAGAGCCCACCCAAAGAACAGTCTCAGGATCGGGGATGCTGGCGACCTGCCGGTTCAATATGTCCCGGCTGTCGGCGTCGAGGATCAGAATGGACCCTTTCGTCGCCGCATCGCCGGAACTGTTTGCTGCGAGAATGATCGGTATCCCCAGGGACGGGTCGACCAGATCGGCAATGTGCGATGTGCCTGCGGGATGGACTGGATCTCGGCCGTAGACGCTCTGGCTCACGGGAATGCCGTTCACCGTCTGGATTCCGCCGACGGTGAGCCGCCCCGCTTCGGGAAAGGCTGGAGCGATGACAAGCCTGCTCCGGCCGCTGGCGCGAAAGGCGGCGGCGACTTCCACGCGGATATGGCCGCGCAGGGTCGAGTCGATCGTTTTGAACAGAAGGCGGGCATGCGAGAGGGCCGACACGGCGTCGGCGATAGCCCTTGTCGCCTGCCAGATGTCGGAGGCGCGGCTGTTGGTATCGATAGAAGTGATAGCTCCATTCTCCGCGCCGTCGACCTGTCGCTTGATCACAGGTGCATAGCCTCTCGCGAGAAAGGCCGCCGCGCCGTCGGTAGCACTGGTCAGATCGTCGGCGACTATCCCGACGAGGAGAGATGTGGTCTGCTTCATGTTGGTGAGAATAGCAGAACGGTGAGAACCGAATATCGATATGATCTGACGATTTATGGTGATATGAAATCACCAATGAAACGATCTGACCTACCTTCACTCGACGATCTGCGTGCCTTCCAAACAGTGGCGCGTCTGGGGTCTGTGCGTGCTGCGGCGGCCGAACTCGCTCTGACGCATGGTGCAGTCAGCCGTCGCGTCTCCAAACTCTCCGCCGATCTTGGCTTGCGCTTGCTCGAAGCGGACGGGCGCGGGGTGCGTCTGACCTCCGATGGCGCGAAGCTGGCGGAGGCGACCGGCAAGGCGTTCCATTTAATCACTGATGCCTTGGCAGAGATCAGATCCAGCTCGACGCCCATTCCGATCATCTTGTCCTGCGAGCGCTCGCTGGCGATGCGCTGGCTGATCCCTCGCTTGTCTGGGTTTCAGGATCGATACCCGGATGTCGAGGTGCATCTGTCGACCGGCGGCGGAGGGCTCGACTTCGCGCGTGACCGGGTGACGCTTGCGATCCGCCGACTCGATTTTCTGGTCGACCCGGAATGGACCATCATCAGGCTGATGCCGGAACGGGTTGGTCCGGTCATGCTGCCATCCCTGCGCAAGGGGTTCGAGAGTGGCGACTATGTGGCGCTCGGATCACGGACGCGACCGGATGCTTGGGAAGCGTGGCTCGACGCGCACCTGGACGCGCCGCGTCCTCGAACGACCCGATTGCTGGATCATCATTTCCTGATGGCAGAAGCGGCCCTGGGCGGTCTTGGCGTTGCTCTTGCCCCCCAGGCGATTGCAGCGGATGACGTCGCGAATGGGCGATTGGAAGCACCACTCGGCTTTGATCGCGACGGGACGGACTACGGCCTGATCCATCCGAAGTCGGTCATTGTTTCAACCGGCCTCTCCGCATTGCGCGATTGGCTGACCGCGGAGTCCGAGAGATCGTTCAAGCGGCAGGTGCTTGAGAACAGCTAGACCAAGAAAATAAGGTCGCCTTTGCGCCCGTATCGGCTCAGGCGGGGCGAAAGAGACAGCGCTGCGAAAGGGCGTGCTGGTTTGGCGGTCGACCGGAGGGCCTTGTGCTGAATGACCATGCATTGCGGCACATTCTGCCAAACGCCTGCGATTATGCTCGGCTGATAGGGCAGATTGACAGGAACCAAGGACATGGATCGCTTCCGGCCGAAATACGTGACGTTTGATTGCCACGGCACGCTCATCAATTTCCAAATGGCGGACGCCGCCAGGGATCTGTTCGGTCATCTTCTGGATGGGCCGCGCATGGATGAATTCATCAGGAACTTCCAGGGCTACCGCCTCGATGAGGTGCTGCAGGACTGGAAGCCTTATGCAGATGTCGTTCACAACGCACTGGAGCGTACCTGCCGCCGCAACAGCGTCGCATTCCGTGTCGAAGACGCCGAAACGATCTACAACCGCATCCCGACCTGGGGGCCGCATCCGGACGTTCCCGAGGGATTGGCCAAGCTGGCCAAGGAAATTCCGTTGGTCACCCTGACGAACTCCATGGTGGCCCAGATTCCGTCGAACGTGGCAAAGCTCGGTGCGCCGTTTCATGCCGTCTTGACCGCTGAAGAGGCGGGTGCCTACAAGCCGCACTTCAAGGCGTTCGAATACATGTTCGACATGCTGGGCTGCGGCCCGGAGGACATCACGCATGTGTCCTCGTCTTTCCGCCACGACCTGATGTCCGCCTATGATCTGGGGATCAAGAGCAAGGTCTGGGTCAACCGCGGCCACGAGCCGGCCAATCCCTTTTACGAATACACCGAAATCCGCGATGTGACGCAGTTGCCCGGCGTTTTCGGACTCTGAGGGGCGAGGAGGCCGGAGCCCCGCAGAGCAGTGCGCCAATTTTCGAGGGGCGGCCAGCGGCGGCGTCTCAACATCGCGAGAAATGGAACTGCAGGGCGTCATCGCTGGAGCGCTCCATCTGTCGAAGCATGAAGGACAACGGTTCCCCAACAGGCGAGGATCTTTCGAATTGGGTGCTTATGGTGATCTGGTCCCCGATGAAGAAGCTGGTCAGCTCAATGGCTCCATGACGGCAGGACGCGACCATCTGGCTTACGCGGCAGCTTCAACCGAAGCTTATTTTCGCGCTGCCGCCGCAAGCCTGGCGATGCGGCCGGGCGCTTCCGAACCGGACATGTCGGCGGCACTGCTGAAGCGCCACTACGGATTGACCGGATCGATCGCGACATTGTCCTCCGAGGTTGAGCGCACCGTTGACGTCAACCTGCTGGACGGCCGCCGGTTGATCCTGAAGACGTCGGCAACAGCAGAGGCGGTCGACAGCTTTCGTTTTCAAACCGCCGCCATGGCCGGATTGCAAGGGTTCACCGGCTTCGTCGCACCCGAAGTGCTCCGCACGACCAGCGGCGCCTTGATGTTCGAGCAAGAGGGGATGTTCGAGCAAGAGGGGATGTTCGAGCAAGAGGGGACATGCGGGTACTTGCAGACCCGGATCGAGGGCATTCCGCTGCACCAGGCGACGCCAACTCCCGACCTGCTTTTTCGAACCGGCAGCGCTCTCGCCCGGCTGGACCTGGCTCTTGAGCTGGTCAGTGTGCCCGCGGCTCACCGTCCCGTTCTTTGGCACATCGGTTGCTGGTCGAGGTTGATCGAACTGGAGCAATACCTGCCATCCCCAAGCATTGCCGAGAGCGTACGCGTCGCGATGGCGGAGTATGCGGAGTTCGTTGAGCCACAAATCTCTGACGTGGCGTGGCAGGTAACGCATAATGATCCCAGCCCGTTCAACATGATGGTGACTGGCCAGGGAATGGGTTTCATCGATTTCGGCGACGGCTGCTGGAGCCCCAGGATCCAGGACCTGGCGATCGCAGCAAGTCACGTCGTAGGGGATTCGACACTTCCTTTGGGTGGAGCCGAGCATCTTATTGCCGGCTATGCCTCTGTCATTGCACTTTCGGCACTGGAAGCAAAATTGCTCGTCGGACTGATGCGGGCGCGACAAAGCGCGTTGATCCTGGTCAACTACTGGCGGTCCCACCTTTTTCCGGCCGATGCCCAATACATCAAAAAGAATGTCTCGCGTGCCGAGCACGGACTTTCCATCCTGGCGCCTCTTGGTGTCGCATCGGGCGAGGCAGCCGTCCTGGCGGCAATGTCGTCGTTTCAGCCGTAACGCATTTCGGTTCGCTCGACCGGCACGCCAGCCAAAAGACGAACCGCGAATTGATCAAGGTGGTCTTTCAGAGAGGCAGCAGCACATGTCCACAGATCTCATGCCTAATCGCTACAGGCCCGGCGAATCCGACCTTCCGAGGCGCGAGTCCGACCTCATTGCTCGCCGTGACGAAGTACTTGGGGCCTCCTATCGGCTTCAGTACCGCCGGCCCGTGCACTTCGTTCGCGGCGAAGGCATGTGGCTCTACGACCCTGACGGGCGTGCCTATCTTGATTTCTACAACAACGTGCCGTCGCTCGGCCATTGCCACCCAGAAGTAAACGCCGCAATGGCTGAACAGGCGGGCCGGATAAGCGCCAACACGCGCTATCTCGAGCCAAAACTTATCGACTATGCCGAGCGACTGGTCGACACTTTCCCAAGCGAGCTCGACCGGGTGGTTTTTACCTGCACGGGGAGTGAATCCAACGATCTGGCCCTGCGTATCGCGCGATTTGCGAGCGGCAATGAAGGCGTGATCGTCTCGACCTACGCCTATCACGGCACCAGCGCGGCTGTCGCCGCGGTTTCCCCGAACCTGGGCGACGCCGTCAAGCTCAGCCCATTCGTGCGCATGGTCTCCCTGCCGGGGCCGGCGGGTGTGCCGGAATCACAAGCTGCGGACTTTTTCGAGGCGCAAGTACGCGCGGCCATCGTAGATCTGAACCGTCGTGGCATCGGCGTTGCGGCCCTGCTCATCGACAGTATTTTTTCAAGCGACGGCGTATGGGTCGATCCTCCTGGCTTCATTGCCGGTGGAGTTGCGGCGGTGCGAGAGGCAGGTGGTCTCGTCATCGCCGACGAGGTTCAGCCGGGTTTTGGGCGAACCGGCGCTCATATGTGGGGCTTTGAACGGCACGGGATCGTTCCCGATCTCGCTACCCTCGGCAAGCCGATGGGCAACGGATTTCCAATTGGCGCGGTCGTTGGTCGCAAAGCACCGATGGAGCAATTTGGCGCAACCGCTCGCTACTCCAACACGTTCGCCGGAAATACGGTTGGCATAGCGACCGCCGACGCCGTGCTGGCGATCCTGCAGCGCGACCAGATCCCCCAGAAAGCGCTTGCCATGAGCCAGCGCCTCCGAGCCGGGCTGGAGAAAATCGCGCATCAGCCATATGGAGTGCGCGCTATCCGAAACGCCGGTCTGTTCTTTGGCATCGACATCGGGCGTGAGGGTGCCCCGGCGGCAAGCCGGCGGGCAATGGCGCTGGATGTGGTGAACGCACTGCGCGACGACGGCGTCCTTGTCAGCACAACAGGGGCCAACGAGGATTCGCTCAAAGTGCGCCCGCCGCTCGTTTGTCAGGCCGAGCATGTCGATCTTTTTCTTGCAGCCATCGAGCGGGCGCTCATCAAGGTCGCAGGCTAGACCGCATGCCTGCGACCAGGTGGCCAGGTCCTGGTTCCCAGGTGCCGGCGCGCGGATAGACGGTACGTGCCGATGCGCGGCGTCAGCACGATGCGCGCGCTCCGCTGATGGCCGCTTGCAGCGCATCGACAAACACATCGAGTTCGTCCTTGTGCATGTAGATGTGCGGGGAAACGCGCATCCCGGCGATATCCTCGACCCGGCGATATTTGACATGGACCCGGTGCTGCTCATGCAGCACGCGCTCGAGCAGCCGCGAATCGACTCCGTCGATGGAAAAGAGCGCCACGGCGCCCAAGGGTCCGGCATCAACTGGCTCGGCATCAAGGGACCCGGCATCAAGCGGCGTATGCAGGCGAAAGCCCGGAATGTCGCGTGCGCGCCCGATCCAGTACCGTGTGAGTTCGCTGAGGCGCAGCTGGATCCTCTCGACGCCGATCCGGCGATGCAGGCGGATCGCCGGCATGATGCCCGCCTGGATGGCCGAATTATAGGTGCCAAGGCTCCAGTGATCGAACTTGTCGATCCTGAGCGGCGGCAGATCGAAGGGCGCAAGCAGCGGCCAGGTGTCGTCGATCAGGCCTTCCCTGACGACCAGCATGCCGTTGCCTACCGGAGCGCCGAGCCATTTGTGCAGGCTCGTAATGAAGATGTCGCAGCCGAGATTGCGGAAGCTGACCGGCATCTGGGCGAAGGTTTGTGCGCCGTCGACCACGGTAATGATGTCATGCGCGCGCGCCAGCGCGCACAGGCGCTCGACCGGCAGGAGACGGCCGTTCCAATGATACATATGGGTAAGCAGCATGACCCGCGTGCGCGGCGTGATCGCGCGCGAATAGGCTTCGATGATCGCCTCGTCGTCGTCGAGGAGGCCGAATTGACAGACGACCGGCTGGACACCCTCGCGTTCCCGGCGTTGAAACCAGCCGGCGCGTGCGCTGGGGTAATCCCAGGGCGAAATCAGCACCTCATCGCCCGGCTGAAGCGGAATGCCGAAAATCGCCGTCGACAGACCTTCTGACGAGTTGCGATTGAGCGCGATTTCGCTAGGCGCGCAGTCGATCAGCTGCGCAAGTTGCGCCTTGATGTCCGGCAGCGCGGCGTCGAGCTTGCTCCACATATTGACGTCGGGATTGCGGCTGATCAGCCGGTAGGCGTCGACGACCGCTTGCTCGACCTCCAGTGGCGGTGGGCTGACTGCGGCATTGTTCAGGTTCAGGAGTGGCTCCTGCCGCGGATAAGCCGCCCGCACCTCCTGCCAAAACGCTTCCGGGGAAGTCGGAGAATCCACGTCGTAGAAGTTCATGCTCCCGCCTTTCAGATCCCGCGCGTTACAGTCCTCCAGCTGCCAAAAGAAAAAGGCAGGCCGGCGAGTCTGGTGGCCATCACCATACAAGCCGGCCTGCCCGAATGGATGCCAATCCAGCCTCAGATCGGCACTATCGTGCCGAAAGCCCGGCAAGTTTCAGAATATTTTGCCATGCTCCCATTCCCGGATTTTGCCGACCATTCCCGTCATCGAAACACCGGAACCGACCCTGATGCCGTTTGCCGGTCGCCTGCCTCTTTCAGTTTTTGGCCCAGCTCGGCAATGCGGCGTTCGCCCGCCGCAAGCGCTTCGGCAGAAGTGTGGACGGAATAATGACCGAGATGGAGCGGATGCGGGTGCGGCACCGCCGAACCGAGGACGAAGACGGCGTCTTCGCTACCTGTTGCTTCCAGGGAAATCGGCGCCTCGCCATTCTCGAAGATCGCCATCTCGCCCGCGCTGACCGTCGAGCCTGCATCGAGCATTCCTTTGGCGAGCGCCAGCCAGCCGACGCTGTGGCCGGCCGGTGGCGCATAGCTCCAGCTTTCACCGGGCCGCATGGTCACCAGCAGATAGTTGATGCCATCCGGCGCCGGCACGGGGCTCCGGACGTCTCCGTACTTGCCAACGATGATATGGGCAGGCCAGGCATAGGGCATGTCGCCGGCATCGATATAGCGGCTTTCGGCGGGCCCGTTTTCCAGTTCGGGCGGCAGCGCCAGCCAGAGCTGAAAACCCTGCATGCGCGAGACGTCTCCCGCCGTCATCTCCTTGCCGTGCCAGACGCCGCCGCCGGCGCGCATCCATTCGACGCCGCCATAGGCGATCTCGCCGGCACCGATGGCCGGATCATCATAGCGCGCGTGACCCTGGGTGATGACTGTCACCGTGGCGACGCCGGAGTGGGGATGGATCGGCATCCCGCCGCTTCTCTCCACGGCCTGAAGCATTGCCCGGTCCGCATCGAAGATATCGAGAAAGACGAATGGCTTCAGGGCCTGTCCGAGGTCGGCAGGGCTCATCAGCCGGGTGATGAACCCTTGGCCGTGGCCGCGCGTCCGTTGCACGATGCGTCTTGGTATCGGCCACGCGTTTTTTAAAGCAGGATGTGCCATCGGTATTGCTCCTGTTTTCAGATTTGTTTCAAGCTGTTCAGCACGCCGGCAATGCCGGCCCGATGCAGCCAGGCGACCGTGCCGGTGATGACCATCAGCACAAGGGCCGGAACCGCGCTGCCGCCGATGACGAAGAGATGGGTCATCACGCCGCATGCCATGGTGACGGCGAGCAGAAGCCCGCCCAGTCCTGCGGTCGCCGGAAAAAGCAGGCCGATGGCGCCGGCGACTTCCACGACGCCGGTGACGATCCGGAACCACTGACCAATGCCGATCTGCTCGTAAATGCCGACCATCATCGGCACGCCCGCAAGCTTCGCGCCGCCGGCCGCCAGGAATGCGGCAGCGGCGAGACCGCGCAGGACCCAGGAAGCGACTTTGACCTTTCCGGCCGGAACGGCCGCTGTCGTGAGTGAATTCGCGCTCATTCGATTGTCTTCCTTCTTGATCAGGACCGCGTCATGCGGCCAGCTTTTCGATTTCAACGGTGGCGGCTTCCAGGGCCTCCGAACGGATGGTAGTCAGCCGAGAGAGATGTTAGCGTTCCAAAATTCGCCCTACTAGGCGCAACAAGCCGGTTTCTGAGTTGCTAAAATAGGAACGCCATGGATCTGGAAGATTTGCGGACCTTCGTGGAGGTGGCGGATGCGGGTGGCGTCGCCCCCGCGGCGCGCCGGTTGGGGCTGTCCAAGTCGATCGTCAGCCGGCGTCTGACCCGGCTGGAAGAAACGCTTGGCGCCCAACTGCTTTCCCGCACCACACGCGGCTCGGCTCTAACTGAAGCCGGCGCAGCCTTCCGCGAGCACGCCATGCGCGTCGTCGCCGAATTGGAAGCCGCACAGGAGACACTTTCGCCGGAAGGCGAGGTGCGTGGCTTGCTGCGCATCGCCGCGCCTCTGTCATTCGGCATAACAAGGCTGCCCCCGATATTTGCCGAGCTGGCGCGCCGTCACCCCTTGCTGCATCTCGACACGTCCTACAGCGATCGCTTCGTCGACCTCGTCGGTGAAGGGTTCGATTGCGCCATACGGCTCGGGATGCTTCGCGATTCTAGCCTTATCACCCGGCGGATCCGCGCATTCCGGGCGCGACTCGTTGCCAGCCCTGGCTATATCGCAGCCCACGGCACGCCACAGACCTTGACGGACCTGACGCGTCATCAGGCCGTGACCAGGAAGGGTGAGGTCTGGCCAATCCTGGATGGCGACAAAACCGTCACAGTGCGCCCGCGCGGGCGCTTTACCGCCGATAACGGAGAGGCCGTGCTGGCCGCTGCTTTGGCGGGTGTGGGGGTGGCCGCGCTGCCGGACTTTCTAACCGAAACGCATATCGCAGCGGGCAGTCTCGTGCCGCTGCTGGAGGGACATGCAACCCCTGAGCTCGGCATGTTCGTCGTACGCCCGCCAGGGGCTTTCCCTTCCCGCAAGGTGCGGGTCCTGATCGACATCCTTCTCGAATATTTCGGCGAGGCGGCCGGTCGCAAATCCGGCTGAGAGCGTTCACCTATCGGCTCGGGCGTGTCTGAGTCGGTAGCTCGAGCTGTTCTTCGCCAACGGCTCGGCGCCAGCGCCCGTCGCTTCACCCGCCCAGCAGGGCAAAACCAACGCCGGAAACGAACTCAGAAACTGGGCAACGTCACCTGGCCGCCTTGCATCAGCGGCGTATCGCTGTGGAACTACTAAGATGTTTCAGAAAGGAGTTGAGCTCAGTGTTCCCGTCGAGCCGGCAGATTCCAGGTACTTTCGAATGCGCGGGTCGATGCGCCTATCTTCTTTTGGAAACCTGGCGCAGGCCCGGAGCTGTTCCTTTATGTCGACCACATTGCCAAGATATTTCCAAGCTATCGGGGACGCAAAGGGCTGACGATAGACCTGTGATGTCACCCCGAAGGTGAGGCCCGTCAGGACATCCAGCTTCCTCCGATAGGAAGGAAAAAGCATCGACTCCACAATCGAATCGCATGATAGCGTCTCGAATTCGAGAAGAAAAATGCAGTTTCCGAGATAGCTAAGAAGCCCTTCGTATTTTGAAAGACGTTGGACTATCTCATCTGGCCCTGAGCGCTCAATCGTCTTGGAGCAGACCTTACCATCCCGTTCGTAAATATGGATCAGCGACCTGGTGATCGTTCCGGACGAGTGCGGAACGAGGAAGTGCATGTGGTAGTATCCGAGCAGCGGCCGGAGTTTTTGAATGTCCCCCGGAAACGCACGGTCGATCATCTTGGCAAGACCAACTTGCGTCGAGAGGCCTTTCGAGCGCACCGACGCCTCGAAATCGCTTGCAGGGCGCAAAAGTTCATCAATAGTCACCCCGAAAGCAGAAGCAATGCGACGGAGATTATGATGGGAAGGCTGCGTTTCCCCAGTAAGGTAACGGGCGAACTGCTGCCGATTGAATCCAAGCCTACGGCAGACTTCCGACACGGATCGATGTGTCGAGCAAAGTAGCCGCAGATTCGCCGCCAGTTGGGTTTCCATCGGCTCTCAAAATTGCTGATTTTGCGCATCTTGGCTGCAACTAGCGCAAAGTCAACCAATCGTGCTGCGTTGTGCCCTGGCGCCTCCCCCGCACAGACTGACGACCAGTCGTATCTGCGATCACGCCTAAGGCAGTAAGCTGGATGCGACTGATGATTACTCAGTCTATCGGAGGAATAATGTCGATCTCAATACTTCACCGACACTTAGCTGCTTTTGCAGGCGCAGTGGCGGCAACCTTCGTTTTTTGTCAAGTATCCGAAGCAAGTTACGGCCTTTATGTTGGGAAGAACCGTACAGCTGACGGAAGCGTGTTTTTGGGCGGTACTGGCGAGGAAGTCTCTAGCCATTGGCTGAGAATAGAACCTCGCAAGAAGCACGCGCCAGGCGAGACTATTTCTGTCGGCGTCACCAAGGAAGCCGTCATGCCTGGGGAGATGATGGAAATCCCTCAAGTCGGGGAGACGGCAGCGTTTATTTCAATGGACTACTCGGATTACGAAGGATTTCCGCCGCCACTGACGAATGGCGGACTTAATGAGTATGGCGTCGCGGTGCGAGACATCTGGTCGCCCTCGCGAAAAGAACTGATTGCCATGACGCCTAATCCTCAGAAGGGCCCTCAGTATAGTGATTTGGCACGCATCGCCCTTGAGCGTGCCAAGACGGCGCGTGAAGCGGTGCAAGTGATTGGTGATCTGATCAACCAATACGGCTATTCCGACTACGGCGGCAATTCTCACCTAATTGCAGACGCGAACGAAGGATGGGTCGTAATAAACTTCAGCGGAGGGAAGGGTTTGTGGGTTGCTGAACGACTGGGGCCGGATGACGTCAGAATGTCCTATCCCGGCTATATTGGGGAAATCCCGCTGGATTATCAAACCAATCAGGATTTCATGGGCTCGGCCAACTTAATCTCCTTCGCGGCAGAGCAAGGATGGTATGAGCCTGGCCAGCCATTTGATGTTCATAAAGTGTATGGTGACCAAACCGCCCCGATGCGTTCACCTGGGGTGGAGTACATGGAGTCGAAGCTTCAAAACCTCGGGGCAAAAGTCACGCTCAGGGAGTTCATGGATGCCGTCCGCGATCCAGTCATTTCAGACGACGCGGCTGGCTACGGTCAGGTTGCGCAGTTGAAGGAGGGTGTACGCAACGAAATGCAGCTTCTGTGGGTGGCGCCCACCAGTTCCGTCACAGCTCCGTTCATTCCTTGGCGAATTGGTGTGGGCGAAATTCCCGCGGAATACCGCTGGCACCGCTATATGACGAAGGGGGCAGCCTCCAACTACCTCACAGCGGAATATGCGCAGCAAGAGGCCACCGAGTACGCATTCTACCTCTACAAGCGCCTTCTGTATTACACATGCAGCCGACTAGATGAGTTTTACGACGAGGTAGTCGGAACGCTCACCGCGTTCGAGAACCATATGATCGACGATCAAGCTTGGGTGGAGCAGTCGGCCGAAGGAATGTTCGAAAGAGGCGAGAGCGATTCGGCGAAGAGGTTGATCACATATTATAGCAGTGTCCAGGCAATGAGGGCGCTCGATCTCGGGAATGCGCTGTTGGGCAGTATGGAACAGAGAACCAAGCTACTTCAGGGAATCCCACAACCTCCGAGCAATGAGACAATGAAGCTGGAATACAACATGATTCGGTGCGGCCCGACACCCGAATCTCTTGCTTCTACTCCTCAATAGCTATCACACGTGAGCCCGGCAAGTCTGCCGGGCTCACCCAGCGAGGTGATTGCCCGCTTAGAGGGACGCCCCCCGAGAACCGTATCGTGAGGAAGGCCGGATGGCTCAGGGGATGAGCAGAAGCTTTCCCGTCGTGGCGCGGCTTTCCATATCGGCATGTGCGCATGCTGCTTCGGCGAGCGGGTAAACGCGGCCGATCCGGATCTTCAAGTCTCCCTTCACGATCCAGTCGAAGAGTTGGCCGATGCGGGCGCGAAGCAGTGCCGGCGTGTGGATATGATCGAAGAACCTTGCGTAGCCTATTTTGATGCTTTTCGGCAGGCTCATGATGTCGAGCGGTCCGGGACCGCCCAGCACCGGGCCGTACCAGCAGAAGGTGCCGGAGCGGCGCAGCGAATCGAGCGAGCCCTGAAAGGTCTTCGGGCCGGAACCGTCATAGACGACATGGACGCCTTCACCGCCGGACAGGCGAACGACTTCCTCGGCGAATCGCCCCTCGGTGTCCACGATCACATGGTCTGCTCCGGCCTCTCTTGCCACGGCGATCTTGTCTGCGGACGAGACGCGGCCGATCACGTGCCCGCCTCTCAGCTTTATGATCTGGGTGAGCAGCAATCCGACGCCGCCCGCCGCCGCATGGACCAGCGCCACGTCGCCGGGCTGGACGGGATAGAACTCGGTGGCGAAGTGGCTGGCAGTCAGCCCCTGCATCATCACGGAAGCGGCCGTACGATCATCGATCCCGTCCGGAATCGGCACGAGCGCGTCCGCCGGTACCATCGCCCGATCTGTGTAGCTTCCAGGCGTGTACACCCAAGCAACCCGTTGTCCGGGCCGGAAATGCTCTACTCCATCGCCCACGGCGAGTACCCGCCCGGCACCCTCCACGCCCAGAACCTTGGGATTGGGCGTTTCCGTCCAGGCCATGCCCTGGCGCACGCCGATGTCCATGAAGTTCACGCCCGCCGCGGCGACCTCGACCAGAACTTGTCCGCTCGTGGGAGCAGTTTCGGGGCGCTCGACGAATTCGAGCGCATCCGGTCCCCCGGTTCGGTTCATGACGACGGCTTTCATTGCGACATCTCCCTGGCGGCATTCTCAATCAGCTGTGCTACGGGTTCAGGGTTCGACACCATCACTACGTGCGAAGCGCCCTTGATCGCGATCGTTTCGCGGGCGTGAGCCCGTTGAGCCATGTAGGCAGATGCACGCGGCGGGATGTTCTTGTCCGCGTCGCCGTAGATGAACCAGCTTGGGATGTTCTTCCAGGCAGCCTTGGCCTGGGCTTCGTTGAGCGCGGCTTCAGTGATCGGCCGCTGCGTTGCGGCCATCAGTCTGGCTTGCGCTTCGGAAGCATCGGCGGCAAACTGATCGTGGAACTTGTCCTGCTGGATGTAGAGGTCCTTTCCGCCGCCTGACAGCTCGGCAGGAGGAGCGAGTGTCGGCCCCAGCGTGCTGCCTGGAAACTTTCGTGCAAGTTGCGCCGCGGTTTCACCCACCTCCGGCGCAAATGCGGCGACATAGACCAGAGCCTTCACGTTAGAATGACCATCGGCGGCATCGCTGATCACCGACCCGCCATAGGAATGGCCGACCAGAACGACTGGCGTTTCTATCGAGGAAAGCACATCGGCGACATAGTCTCCGTCACTTCTGACGCCTCGCAGCGGATTGGCTGCCGCCACTACGGGAAAGCCATCTTTCTCAAGAATCTCAACGACACCGTTCCAACTCGAAGAGTCGGCGAAGGCGCCATGAACCAAGACGACGGTAGGTTTGCCGGACTGCGCGTGGGCGTTGCCCAACGAGGCCGCGATAATAGCCAGGCCTGCGAGCAAGATTTTCATCTGAACATCCTTTCGTTGTGGGGTGCGGTCTTCACTGTGCCGAGCGCAGGGCGAGGAGCGGGGTGCCGCAGACCCGACCTGTGTCCGCCCGGCGTTTTCCTGCGTGGACCGAGTTACGGCGCGTAGCGGGTGAAGACGAAGTCGTGTTGCTGGACACGCGCCTCGTGGCACGCGAAACATGTTTCGTGCTGCGCTACGTCGGCCGGCTTGCCATTAATGAACCGGCCAAAACCCAGCCGCCGCTCGAGGCGTATTTCTTCGAATCCTTGACCATGACCTGCACCGTTGTGGCCGCGCCAGGAACCGATGCAGGTTCGAACTCGGCCGACTGCATTCGCTTCCACGCGAGCTTGACCAAGACGGTACCGTCCGGGAACGGGAGCGTGCTATCTCGGTACGCATCCATCGCTACTGTATTTCCCATGACAGCACGAAGCTCGTTCAGTGGATCGCCTTCCAAGGCCGGCGCGATGAACTCCCATTTGCGGTATCCGTCCGGGATCGTCACACCATAGATCGGCGAGGCTTCCTCCGCGTTCTGGGCTCGAACGCTGTCGATCTCAACGCAGCCGATTGCGAGCGCGATCGACACGGCGATGACGGCTGCGATTGCAAGCTTGCGTCTCATACGCGCGCTCCTTCTGCGGTCAGAACTTGTCGACATCGATGATGGCCGTGGCGAAGGCATCAGGCGCCTCCTGCGGCAGGTCATGCCCGATGCCGCCGGTGATCAGCCGATGCTCGTACTTGCCGGAGAATTTCTTCGCATAGGCGTCGGGATCGGGATGTGGCGCACCATTCGCGTCGCCCTCCAGCGTGATCGTTGGCACGTCGATCTCCGGGCGCTTGGCAAGCTTTTCCTCCAGTTCGTCATAGCGGCGCTCGCCTTCAGCAAGGCCGAGCCGCCAACGGTAGTTGTGGACGACGATGTCGACGTGGTCGGGGTTTTTGAACGCAGCGGCGCTTCTGGCGAAGGTCGCATCGTCGAAGTTCCAGCGCGGCGAGGCGAGCCGCCAGATCAGTTTGGCGAAGTCATCCGTGTGTTGCGCATAGCCGGCACGGCCACGATCGGTCGCGAAATAGAATTGATACCACCATTGCAGTTCGGCCTGTGGCGGTAGCGGCGCCTTGTTGGCCGCCTGGCTGCCGATCAGATAGCCGCTGACCGAAACCATGGCCTTGCAGCGCTCCGGCCAGAGTGCGGCAAGGATATTTGCCGTCCTCGCGCCCCAGTCGTAGCCGGCGACGATTGCTTTTTCGACGCCCAGGGCATCCATCAGGTCGATGATATCGACCGCCAGCGCGGCCTGCTGGCCGTTGCGAAGAGTGGCATCCGACAAGAAACGCGTCGTGCCGTGGCCGCGCAGATAGGGCATGATGACCCGATAGCCGGCTCCTGCAAGCAGCGGCGCGACATCGGCGTAGCTATAGATGTCGTAGGGCCAGCCGTGCAGCAGTATGACGGGAGGTCCATCTGCTGGGCCATCCTCGGCATATCCGACGGTAAGCAGCCCCGCCTCGATCTGCTTTAGCGACGCGAATGTGGTGTGCGATCCGGCCGAACCCGGCGTTGGCCCTGTCCCGCCGCCCTGGGCATTCGCAACGCCGATCGCGCCCAACTTGGTCAACGCCACGGTCGCGGCCGCGATGCCGAACAGGCGTCGGCGATGATGGTCGACGACTTCCGGAATTTTGATTGCGTTCATGGGAGTACTAACCTTTGTTCATGTTTCCAGGGCAGCCGCGGCAGGCGCGATTGCCGAAACCGAGGGACTAGATCAGGTTGATTTCGACTTCGATGTTGCCGCGCGTGGCCTTCGAGTAGGGACAGGTCTGATGAGCGGCATCGACAATGGCCCGGGCGTCGTTGCGATCCATTCCTGGCAGGCTCACATTGAGCCGGGCGCTGAGAAAGAAGCCGCCGTCGCCGCTGTTGAGATCTACCTCCGCATCGATCGCAAGGTCCGCTGGCAGCACGACGTTCATCTTGCGCGCGGCGATCGCCAGCGCGCCCTCGAAACATGCCGACCAACCGGCAGCAAAAAGCTGTTCGGGATTGGTGCCGCTGCCCGCGCCGCCGGGCGTCGAGAGCCTGATGTCCAGCCTGCCGTCGGAACTGCGTGAGCCACCCTCCCGGCCGCCCGTTGTGTGCACCTTCGCTGTGTAGAGTCGTTTTGCTTGGGTAGTCATGGCATGCATCCTGTATGACATCGGATCTTCGATCAGCGCAGCGATCTGAAAGCTGCACGGACCTCCTGGGTGAAGATTTCCGGCTGTTCCCAGGCCGCGAAATGCCCGCCGGTCTTGGCCTCACGGAAATAGATGAGGTTGTGGTAGCAGCGCTCGGCCCAGCTTCGCGGCGCGCAGTAGATTTCGCCGGGGAATACCGTCACGGCGACCGGAAGATCGGCAATGTCCACGGCATTGAAATTGTTGGAGTGGTCTTCCCAGTAGATCTGCGCCGCGGAGGTTCCGGATTCAGTGAGCCAGTAGAGCGAGATGTCGTCGAGCATCTCGTGCTTGGTCAGAACCCGCTCGGGGTCGCCACCGCTATAGGTCCACTGCGCGAATTTCTCGTAGATCCACGCCGCCAGGCCGACCGGCGAATCCACCAGGGAGTAGCCGATGGTCTGCGGCCGCGTCACCATCATGGCCGCATAACCGGAGCTGTCCTTGTAGAAGGCGTCTAGCGCCTCGAACGCCGCTCTTTCCTTCTCGCTCAGTCCGCTCGGCGCCGGCCCGCCGGCCGCCAGCACTGATGCAATTTCCGGCGGCACGGTCCCCGGCATGTTGACGTGTATGCCAATGAGCCCAGGCACCTTCTGCAGCGCCATGCGATGGGAGATGACCGAACCGCAGTCGCCACCCTGCGAGACGTAGCGGTCGTAACCCAGCCGCCTCATCAGCACGCCCCAGGCACGGCCGATATGGTCTGAGCCCCAGCCAGCCTCCGTCGGTTTCCCGGAGAAGCCGAAGCCAGGTATCGACGGCACGACGAGATGGAATGCGTCTTCCGCGGCGCCGCCATGGGCCGTGGGATCTGTCAGCGGACCGACGACCTTCATGAATTCCAAGATCGAGCCGGGCCAGCCATGCGTCATGATCATCGGCATAGCATTCTCATGGCGGGACCGGACCTGGATGAAGTGGATAGCGAGGCCGTCGATTTCGGTGACGAACATAGGCAGAGCGTTGAGCTTCGCCTCGACCTTCCGCCAGTTGTAATCGGTCATCCAGTATCGAAGGAGATCCTGGAGCTTTGCGAGCTGCACGCCTTGGGACTGATCCGTAACTGTTTCCCGCGAGGGCCAGCGCGTCGTTGCCAGACGTCGGCGGAGATCGACGATTGCCTCCTCCGGAATGCCGGCGCGGAAGGGACGGACGGCTTCACTATCGACGCTCGCGCGCGCCATTGCTGGAAGCAGGCTCAAGGCGCCTGTGGCCGCTGATGCGGCAAGCAGGCTTCGTCGCGTGAGCGATGGCGATAATGCGGGCATGGTCGTTCTCCTTGGGTCCGTCGGCAGAGAGGTTCTTGCTGCTTTCGACACATAGAAGGAGATCGCCCGAAGCGCCCGTTATGCATTATGATGCAACGTTAGCGCTCGTCGGCGAATGCAGGCTTGCAGCAAAGCCCCCACTTTTGTTCTTCTCATAGGTGAGTGGTCGCCTGCATGAGCCGGCCGCGAAGGGAGTGTCATGACAGGGCCTGCAAGCGACACGATATCATTTGGTCCCTTTACGCTTGCCGTCCGCGAACGGCTGCTCTTGCGGCAAGGCACCACCGTCGATCTGGGCGGGCGCGCTTTCGATATCCTGGCTACTTTGGCTGCCCGCTCCAACGAGGTGATCAGCAAGAGGGATTTATTGGCGAACGTCTGGCCCGACGTCACCGTCGAGGAGGGTAGTCTGCGGTTTCACATGGCCAATCTCAGAAAGGCGTTGGGCGACGGCAAGGACGGCGCGCGCTACATCGCTACCTTGAAGGGCCGGGGCTATTGCTTCGTGGCGCCGGTCTCGCGATCGGGTGGTCGCAACGATGCGCGAAGCGAGGCTGCCGCCAGCTACCCGCAGGCCAACCTCCCGAGCCGACTAGCCCGCATGGTTGGGCGTACCGACGACACGGCCGCGCTTTCCGCGGAGCTGGCGGCCGCGCGCTTCGTCACGATCGTCGGCACGGGTGGGGTCGGCAAGACCACCGTTGCGGTGGCGGCCGGGCATCACGTCGTCGATGCGTTTGCCGGCGCTGTGCATTTCGTCGATCTTGGCGCGCTGAATGATCCCAACCTGGTTGCGCCGACTGTAGCCTCGATGCTGGGCCTGTCGCTTCAGTCTGACGACGCCACGTCCGCTCTCATCACATACCTGGCTGACAAGAGAATCCTCCTGATCCTGGATACCTGCGAGCATGTCATAGACGCGGCAGCAGACCTGGCCGCCCGTATCTTCGCTACCGCGCCGCAGGCCCACATCCTGGCGACGAGCCGGGAGGCTCTCCAGGTCGAAGGCGAGCACGTCTATAAGCTCGCGCCGCTTGCTTACCCGCCGGACGATCTGGAACCCACCGCGGCAGTCGCGCAGGCGTTCCCTGCGACCGAGCTGTTCTTGGAGCGCGCAGCAGCGAGCGGTGCTCGTCTTGACCTCGACGATTCGGAAGCGGGGGTCGTGGCGCACATCTGCCGGAAGCTTGATGGCGTACCTCTTGCCATCGAGTTGGCGGCCGGGCGGGTGGCAAGCTATGGCCTGCAGACAACCGCGACCCTTCTCGACGAGCGACTCGCCCTCATGTGGCCGGGTCAACGTACAGCACCGCCGCGCCAGAAAACCCTCCAGGCTACACTGGACTGGAGCTTCGGGCTGCTGTCGGAGTTTGAGCGCCTGGTGCTTCGCCGGCTTGCCGTGTTCGTCGGGCATTTTTCGATCGAGGCGGCTCTGGCGGTTATAACGAGCCCCAGTATCGACGAGGCGCTCATCTTCAGCGCCATAGACAGCCTCGTTGCCAAGTCGATGGTTGCGGCAAGGCCGGCTGGCGCAACGATGCGCTACCGACTGCTCGATACGACGCGGGCTTATGCCCTTCAGTTCGAGGTCCAGGATGCGGAACTCACGGAACTGGCCGCCCGGCACGCGACCTACTGTCTGCGATGGCTGGAGGATACGGGGAATGAGTGGCCTACGTTGTCGAGCGCGTCGCAACGATCACTGCACCTCGCGGGCCTTGCCAATGTGCGTGGGGCTCTGGATTGGTGTTTCGGATCCAACGGGGATGCCAGGCTCGGCATTCGTCTTGCCGCCGCCGCTGCTCCGCTTTTCCTGTCGATGTCCTTGCTCACCGAGTGCCATCGCTGGAGCTCCCGGGCAATTTTCGCTCTCGACGACTCCATGCGCCGCGGACGCGAGGAGATGCACCTTCAGGCGGCCCTTGGAGTTTCCCTGATGTTCACGCACGGGGGAAGGGACGCAGCGCGCGTGGCGCTGAACAGAAGCTTCTCCATTGCCGAGCAACGCAGCGATGCGCTCGACCAGATTCAGGTTCTCGGGCCGCTGCAGATGTTCCATTTGCGTACCGGAGATTTCAGGACCGCACTCCGCTACGCGGAGCGTTGCACCGTCATTGCCGACGCGCTGGAAGACTCCGTTTCCACGACATTGGCGCATTCGTTGATGGGAATATCGCTTCACCTCAATGGAGAACTAGGGCGCGCCCAGACCTCGCTTGCGGCAGCATTGCGATACGGGCCGCGGGGTCAGACCACGACCAACTATCTCGGCTTCGACGGGAGAATCCTGGCCGGCGCGATCCTGGCAAGAACGCTTTGGCTGCAAGGCCATCCGGATCGGGCGGTGGAACGCGCACAGCTGACGATCAAGGACGCCGAGATCTTGAACCATCCGCTGACGCTTTCGATCGCTCTTGTCTGGGCCGTTTCCGTGTTCCTTTGGGTCGGCGATCTCGACCGCGCAGACGAGCATATAGACCGTCTCTTCTTGCGTGCGGAACCCCATTCGCTCGGACCGTATCTGGCGCTAGGACGAGGCTTCAAGGGAGAACTGGCCATTCGTCGAGGCGATGCGGAGAAGGGAATCGAGAGCCTGCAACGCAGTCTCGCGGAGCTCCACGCAGCACCCTACGAACTGCTCACCACTCCGCTCAACGTCGCGCTCGTTCAAGGCCTTGCTGCCACGGGCCGGCTCGCGGAGGCCCTCGCACTGCTCGACGACACGATCCTGTCGGTCGAGGCAAACGGAGATCTCTGCTATATGCCGGAGTTGCTGCGCGTGAAGGGCTGCCTTGTTTTGGCGTCAGTGCAGTCTGGCGCCGACGAGGCTGAAACCTACTTCAGGCGGTCTCTCGAAATGAGTCAGGATTGGGGCGCGTGGGGGTGGGAGCTGCGCGCCGCGATCGACCTGGCTACCCTTCTGATCGATCGCAGACAACACGAAACCGCCCGGGCGCATCTCCAGCCGCGGTTCGAGCGCTTCGTTGAGGGTTTGGATACTGCTGATCTGAAGTCAGCTGCACGTCTGCTCGCGACGCAGAGTTAGTCTGGCTCCGCTACGTGAGCCAAGTGTCTGCCAGCTAGACGGTGCGAATAGAAACAAGTCAGAAATGTGCCAAGGGATCGCGACGGACCCCATCGAGCGGAATGATTGCCTTACCATTGTATTGTGCCATGAGCAGAAAAGCGGTGTTGAGTGACATTGATGATTACGCTTTGAAAAATAGAATGAAATGAGTCACATATCATAGAGGCCGGCAATGTCAGTCTGTCCAAATTCAGTGTGGTTAAGAACTATATATAAATGATTGACGAATATAACAAATTTGCCGTTGCGCCGATGATGGACTGGACGGACCGGCATTGCCGGTTCCTCCATCGTCAGTTGACGCGCCGGGTCTTGCTCTACACCGAGATGGTCGTCGCCGACGCGGTCATCCACGGCGAGCGCGAGCGCTTGCTCGGCTTCGATGCTACGGAACATCCGGTGGCGTTGCAGCTCGGCGGCTCCGATCCGCAGAAGCTTGCCGAGGCGGCCCGCATCGGCGAAGCGTTCGGCTATGACGAGATCAACGTCAATGTCGGCTGCCCGTCCGACCGCGTCCAGTCGGGTACGTTCGGCGCCTGCCTGATGAAGGCGCCTGACCTGGTCGCCGATTGTGTCGCGGCGATGAAGGCGTCTGTCGGCATTCCCGTCACCGTCAAATGCCGCATCGGCGTCGACGAGCAGGATCCCGAGCCGGCGCTCGATGCGCTGGCGGACGGGGTTTTCGCGGCCGGCGCCGACGCGCTGTGGGTGCATGCCCGCAAGGCGTGGCTGGAAGGGCTGAGCCCGAAGGAAAACCGCGACATCCCGCCGCTCGACTACAACAGGGTGTATCGGCTAAAAACCAAAAAACCAAACAAATTCATCGGCATCAACGGCGGAATTCAATCCCTTGAAGAGGCGCTTGATCACCTTGATCATGTCGATGGCGCCATGCTCGGCCGCGCCGCCTACCACACGCCGGGCATTCTGGCAGGCGTCGACGCCGCATTTTACGGTGACAAACCCAAAACGCTCGATTTCGGCGCGCTGGTCGATGCCATGGCGGATTATGCGGCACGCCATATCGAGCGGGGCGGGCGGCTTGGCCATGTCACCCGTCACATGGTCGGCCTGTTCCACGGCCTGCCCGGTGCGCGCCGTTACCGGCAGATCCTTTCGACCGATGCGACAAGGCCGGGCGCCGGACCCGATGTGCTGAAGGCAGCTTTCGCCGCAGTCGATCTTGGCGGGACGGACGCCGAAGCAGCCTGACTGTCCAATCGCGCAAGATCATGCGATCGATTGCGCTTGTTCCAAGTCTTCGATCGCGTGCGACATGGATCGAGCGCGCATCGCATCGCGCTTCGGCGGCACCCGGCCAGTCGAGGCGCGACGACTACATGCCGCTCGATGCGTTTTCGACGAGGCGATGGCTCTGTTCAGCCGAGAGCCGACGCCCAAGGAGATATTGGTGGAGCGCGTCGGCGTCCTGCGCCGGGCGGAGCGGGACGGACCGTTCGATCGAGCGGTCGAGATGCTCACTGAGCGGCGGCGCAGCGGCCGTTCAATCGCGCAAGATCATGCGGTCGCCGCGCACGTCGAATCCGGACAATGAGCCGATGAAGTTCATGCCGAGCAGGCTCTGGCCGAGCATGCCGGGCGCGGCGATCATGACCGGCATGTCCTTGCGCACGATCCCGCCGATCGCCAATTCGTCGGTTCTCACGACGGCGGCGCGCGCCATGCCGTTGGCGGTCGAAACCGGGATGGTGAAATTGAGAGCGGCTGGATTGAAGCCGGCGGCTTGCGCGTCCTGCGCGGTCAGCACGGTGCTGGTTGCGCCGGTATCGACCACGGCCCGGACCGGCGTGCCGTTGACCATGATTCGTGCTTCGAAATGGCCATTGCCGGCCTTGTCCAGGGTCACCGTGGCGTGGCCGTCCTCAAGGCCCAACGCCAGCGGACTGCCGGGAACAAGGCCGGCCGTTACCCGGCTGGCGAAATCCTGCAATTCATAACGATACTGGTAGCCGGCGATCAGTGCGAGCACGATGACGGCCCAGGCGCCCATGCTGCGGGCCATCGTGCCCAAGGGTCTGCCTGATCTGAGCAGGCCGGCGGCGATGAGTGCAACCAGTGCGCCAAGCCAGATCAGCCGGCTGAAATCGTAATTCTCGACGCCGAATGTGCTGCCGGCGGAATCATTGAGCATGAGCAGGACAACGCCTACCCCGATCAGGATCATCAAAACCCAGAAAACCCGGTTCATATGTGGCTCACGAGAGAGCGTCGCGTTCGCGCGCGAGGCGGGTGCGGCGGGTTTCGCGGCGCGGTCTGCGCTCAACCGTTTCCAGCCGGGCCGGCAGCTCGGCCATGACGCTGCGGCGGATTTCAGGGGTCATCTCGATCCAGGCGCCGATTTCCTCGCGCGTGCGGCCGCAGCCGAAGCAGAAGCCGGTTTTCATATCGATCGAACAGACCAGGACGCATGGGGATTCGATGGCCGTCATGTTTATTCTCTCAGGATTCCCAAGGAATCCCTTGTCTCGCTTCCACATGGTGTAACGGCAAGGCCAATGCAAGACCTCCGGAATGCGCCGCCGGCAGCCGCGTTCGCGTCAATGCAGGCAGTTGTGCCGGCCGAGCAAGGCGGCTATGCCGCTCACCAACTCCGGGAACGTTCATCGACGCCATGACCAGCGCGCTGCCCTTTGACGATTTTCGCAATCTTCTGGCGACCCTGCCGCAGGCCGACGCCGCAGCCGAAGCCCGCGTCCGTGCGCTGTTTGCCACGGCCGACAAACCCAAGGGTTCGCTCGGCCGCATCGAGGACATCGCGGCTTGGCTGGCCGCCTGGAGCGGCCGCGCGCCGCCGGCAGTGAACCGGCCTCTGGTGGCGATCTTCGCCGGCAATCACGGCGTCGCTCGCCACGGCATTTCGCCACGGCCTGTAGCTGCCACGGCGAACGCCGTCGAGCTTTGCGCGGCCGGCGGTGCGGCGATCAACCAGATCTGCATCGCCAATAATCTCGGGCTGAAAGTGTTCGATCTTGCGCTGCACATTCCAACCGCCGACATCACCGAGGAGGCGGCACTTGACGAACGCGGCTGTGCCGCCACCATGGCCTTCGGCATGGAGGCGATCGCCGGCGGCGCCGATCTGCTTTGCCTTGGCGACCTCGGCGTCGGCAATTCCACCGTCGCCGCGGCCTTGCTTGCCGCACTGTTCGGCGGCAGTGGCGCAGATTGGGTCGGATCCGGATCGGGCGCCGATGCATCGATGCGGGTGCGCAAGGCGGAAGTGGTCGATGCCGCGCTAGCCTTCCACCGCACAGGTCTCAGGGACCCGCTGGAAGCGTTGCGCCGGGTTGGCGGCCGTGAGTTCGCAGCGATTGCCGGCGCCATTCTCGCCGCCCGGACGCAGAAGATCCCCGTCCTGCTCGATGGGTTGGTGGCGACAGCCACTGCGGCGGCGCTGCATGCCGCCGACGCCACTGCGCTCGATCATTGCCTGCTTGCCAGCCTGTCGCCAGAGCCTGCGCATGCGCGGGCCGCCGAGCGGCTCGGCTTGCGCCCGCTACTTGATCTCGGCGTCAGCCACGGCGAGGGAGCAGGGGCGGCACTTGCGGCCGGCCTGGTCAAAGCCGCTGCGCTCACCGCCTCGGGCATGGCAGCGGCGCTGCATTAAAGCGCGTCGCGTTCGACCCGCCTCATGCGACGCGCTTCAGGTTGTTGTTTTGCGGCGACATGCATTAAGCGTCTATCGCCGGCGCGCAGCAACGGCCTTGGTCGGCAGCGCCGGCAATTCCTCCATCACCCGGCTCAACGGAAAGATGGCGATCGCCTCGGTGCCTTCGCGCAGTTTGGAATGGAGTTCGAACTCGCCGCCATGCATGGCGAGCAGGCTTTGGACGATCGGCAGGCCAAGCCCGGTGCCTTGCTCGGCGCTCTTGATGGCGATGGAGCCCTGGCCGAAGGCGGACAGCACGACCGGAATCTCGTCTTCCGGAATGCCGGGCCCATTGTCTTTGACGGAGAGGTATTGGCCGCCGCCCGCCGTCCAGCCGACGCGCACGCGGATCTCGCCGCCAGTTCCGGTGAACTTGATGGCGTTCGACAAAAGATTGAGCGCGATCTGGCGCACCGCGCGTTCGTCAGCGAACAGGCGCGGCAAGGCGTTTTCGAAATCCTGGACGATGCGGATGTCCTTGTTGCGCGCCTTCAGCTCCATCATGTGACAGCAATCCTCGACGACGGAAAGCAGCATCATCGGCTCTTCGTTGAGCTGGTAGCGGCCCGCTTCGATGCGCGACAGGTCGAGGATTTCGTTGATCAGGTCGAGCAGGTGCTGGCCAGAGTCATGGACGTCGCGAGCATAGTCGCGATAGGTCGGATTGCTCATCGGTCCGAGCACTTCGTTCGCCATCACCTCGGAGAAACCGAGAATGGCGTTGAGCGGCGTCCGCAACTCATGACTCATCGAGGCCAAAAACCGCGACTTTGCCAGGTTGGCGTCCTCCGCCCGTCGGCGCGCTTCGTCCGACATCGATTTCGCCGTGTCCAATTCGGCAATCAGCGCGTCCTTTTCGGAGCGGAACGAGAGCAGCATCAAGGACGAGCGATTGAGGCGGCGCGCCACATAGGCGAAGAAGGGCAGCGAGACAATCAGCAACCCGGCCATGATCAACTCGACCGGCATCCACTGCTTGGCGCCGGCATAGGCATAGGCGGCCACCGGAACGGCGAAAGTCGCCAGCAACGCACCGCGCAACGATGACGCTGTGATCGCAGTCGCCGCCATGGCAAGCAGCAGCACCACCGCCTTGATCAACTGGAACTGGTCGACCTGGCAGGTGTCGCAACCGAGCCAGGCAAACCAGGCCCAGCCCAGGCCGCAAAGGAAATGGCCTATCAGGAAATCACGGTGCGTTTGCAGCGGGTTGAGTTCGCCAGCTTCCGTTCGGTCGACGCGCCTCGCCATGAACACGACGATGGCGTAGCAGATGAGTATAAGAAGCGCCCAGACGCCAATTGCCTTGCCGACGCCAGCAAACAGACCGGTCGCGGCGGTCGCCAGGACGAGAAGCGGAACTATGATCGCGCCGCCTATCATCGCACGGGCGTGGAGTTTCAACAGCTCGCGGTCGAAATCAGGATTTCCCGCCTGCTGCGAAAGACGGTCGCGCGTCTTGCGCACCGCGCGCGCCACATCGCTGTTGCGATGGGGTTTCCGGCGGTCCACAATAAACTTGTCCGCTGTGGTCGAACGTTGCGAGGGCATGGAGACTTCAATTTATGCGGGCAGCGGTTTCAAATTGTTAAGCTACGTTCGAATGATTAACCAACGGTTTGCCATATGAGCCGTTCGTGGTCGCGGTGGCCGGGACTGCGATACGTCCCGCCGCAGCCGCGAAGCCTTTGGCGCCGGCTGGTGGACTATGCACTGGCCGTGCTTGTCCTCGGTCTGCTGATCCTTCTGGCGGCGCGCCTTGATCGGATCGAGACGCGCAAGGCTGAGGGTGCCGCCGTCGTCAATGACGGCGATACGATCACGCTCGGTACCGAGCGCATCCGCATGCGCGGCATTGATGCGCCAGAATATTCGCAGATCTGCCGCAAGGACGGCGCCGACTATCCCTGCGGCAAGCTGGCGCGGCAGTCGCTGGTACGTCTGATATCAGGCAAACCCGTCTCCTGCACCGGCTGGCAGCGCGATCGATACCGCCGGCTGCTCGGCGATTGCAACGCCGGCGGCAAGGATCTCAACCGCGCCCAGGTCGAGGCCGGCTGGGCAGTTGCCTATGGCGATTTCGAAACCGAGGAGGCCGCTGCCCGATCAGGCAAGGCCGGCATCTGGGCCGGCACTTTCGACGAGCCGCACGACTGGCGCGAGAGCCGCGATCACGACGTGGTCGAAAGAAAGCACGGTCGCTTGGCTTCGATCGGCGATGGCTTACGAGAAATTTTTCGCTTCTGGTGATGGTCAACCCTATAGTTGTCGCAACAGACGTGACCAGAGCGACGTGCGTCTATTCGGACACACAAGCCATGCGCTAAGATTTTAAACTTCGCATCGTGCTTTCCGGAAATCGATTCCGGTTGTCGGGCCGATGCGAAAGGAGGATGGGATGAAACTCTTCGACGGCGGCCGGGCGCCCAATCCACGGCGAGTTCGCGTCTTCCTCGCCGAAAAGGGGCTTGAGGTTCCGCTGGTGCCCGTCGACATGGGCGCGCTGGAGCACAGAGAGCAGCCGGTCAGTTCGCGCAACCCGCTGCAGCGTCTGCCGGTGCTCGAACTCGACGACGGCACCGTCATCACCGAATCCGTCGCCATCTGCCGCTATTTCGAGGAACTGCACCCGGAACCGGCGTTGTTCGGCCGCGGCGCGCTCGGCAAAGCGCTGGTCGAGATGTGGCAAAGACGGATGGAGCTCAACTTGCTTAATTGCGTCAGCGCCGCGTTCCGACACGTCCATCCGGCGATGAAGGAATGGGAAATTCCGCAAATTCCCGAATGGGGCGAGGCCAACAAGCCGAAAGCCGTTGCATTCCTGAAACTCCTCGACGACGAACTGGCGAACCGCGAATTCGTTGCCGGCGACGCCTATTCGATCGCCGACATCACCGGGCTGATCGCCATCGACTTCATGAAGCCGGCGCGTATCAAGGTGCCGGAAGACTGTGCCAACGTGCTGCGCTGGCATCAGGCGATCTCCAGCCGGCCGAGCGCCGCCGCCTGAGAATGGCCCCAGGCATGAGTGAAGAGCTGGAAAACTTCGCGGCGAGGGTGCGCGCCTGCCGAATCTGCGTCGAAAACCCGGTCGGCCGGCCGCTGCCGCATGAGCCGCGCCCGGTGCTCAGGCCGTCGTCGAGCGCCCGTATCCTGATTGCCAGCCAGGCACCGGGCACCAAGGTGCATATGTCAGGCATGCCGTTCACCGACGCCTCCGGCGATCGGTTGCGGGACTGGCTGGGCGTCAGCAGCGAAGAATTCTACGACACGACAAAATTCGCCATCGTGCCGATGGGCTTTTGCTTTCCCGGCCAGGATGCCAAGGGCGGCGACCTGCCGCCGCGCCGCGAATGTGCAGCGACCTGGCGTGCGCCGCTGATGGCGCTGATGCCGCATATCGATCTGGTGCTGACGATCGGCATCTATGCGCAATCCTGGCACATGGGCGCCGCGCGCCGGCCCTCGCTGACCGAGACGGTGATGGATTGGCGCACCATCTGGGATGCGCCCACCATCCCGAAAGTGCTGCCGCTACCGCATCCGTCGTGGCGCAACACCGGCTGGCTGAAGCGCAATCCGTGGTTTGAAATGGATTTGCTGCCGTTTCTGAGATCGGAAATCCGCTATCGCCTCGGCTGACGCGTAAGCAAGAAATCACTCGCTTTTGCGCCATCTGACAGAATTTCTTTCTTGTGAATGGCCCAAATAAGAAGGACTATAGCCAATCTATTCCTGATCTATCCCGTGGGAGCACCCAAATGGACCGCCTTGACAGAAAAATCCTCCGCCTCTTGCAGGAGGACGCGACGCTCGCGGTCGCCGATGTCGCCAAGAAAGTCGGACTGTCGACCACGCCCTGCTGGCGGCGCATCCAGAAGCTCGAGGAGGAAGGCGTCATCAAGCGGCGCGTCGCCATCCTCGATCATGAAAAGGTCAATGTGCGTGTCACCGTGTTCGTGTCGATCCGCACCAATTCGCACAGCCATGAGTGGCTGCGGCGCTTTTCGGAGGTCATCCAGGAATTTCCGGAAGTGGTCGAGTTCTACCGGATGAGCGGCGACGTCGACTATCTCTTGCGCGTGGTGGTGCCCGACATCGCTGCTTACGACGCCTTCTACAAGCGGCTGATCGCCAAGATCGAGATCCGCGACGTCTCGTCGTCGTTTGCCATGGAACAGATCAAATACACGACAGAAATGCCGCTCGACTACATGGTTCTGGACAAGGAATCGGGCGCCAACGCGGCCTGAGGAGTTTTCGCTTAGTTCTTCTTTTTGTTGAGGAAACTCCACGGCGAGTTTGCCGGTAGCGTGATCGTGTCCGGCACGAGATCGACATCCGTCACCTCCGCCTTGCGTACGGTGTAACCCGACTGGATCACGCTGACACCGTCGAGGATGAAGAGCTGACTTTTCTCCATGCCAGGCTCCAGCGCGCCGGTCACGGCAACCGGCTGATAGGCTTGCGACATTCTGTAGGGGCGGGCGGGCGTGACGAGGACGATCTGATTGGGCGGCGGCGTCGGCATGTGGCTGCACGCCCCTGTCCACGGCACCAGCAGGAACTGATAGACGAGATCGCCGTCCCGATCGAGCGGCAGCGCGTAGCCCGCCAGTTGGATGGCCTTGTCTCGCAAATTGACAGACAGCGTCTCGCCACGGTCAGGCATTTTTGCCGCGACCATCGGCAATCCGACACTTTCGGCAGCGGGCTGGGTCGCCGGGCGCAGGTCCTTCCAGAATATGCGCGCCGTTTCGGCGGCAGCGGTGGCAGCCACTATGGAAATCAGCACGGCCGCCAGCGCCGCTGTCGATTTGAAACGATTGCTCACCGTGTGCTCTCCATTTGACAGGAGTAAAGCTGCCGTCGCCGACAGCGTCAACGTTCGAGCCGCATCACATGCCGGCGCGAGCCGGCCATGCCGATCTCGTGGAATCCGCGGGCCACGAACATCTCTCGAAAGCCCATGAAACGGTAGCTCGGCGATGCCTGGTCGACCGGATAGGCCTCGATGGTCCTGGCGCCTTTGGCGAAGGCGTGATCGATGGCCGCGTCGAGCAGGGCGCTTGCCAGTCCACGGCCGCGCGACGCCCTCGGCACATAGAAGCAGACGATCGACCATACGCCCGCCTCGCTGTCGTCCTGCTCCTGCGATAGCTTGCGATAGGTCTCGCGTGGCGCCACGGAGCACCAGCCGACGGTCTTGCCTTCGGCATGGGCGACGATACCGACCGGCGTGCCGGCTTCGATGAGCGCCAGCATGGCCCGTCTCCTCTCATCGTTGGACGCTTGCTCGCGGTTTTCGAGGTGGCGCCAGGCCATGCACCAGCAATATTTCGGGCCGCCAGGCTGCTCGAACAGGTTCTCGAAATCGGCGCGCGTGGATCGCGTCACCTCAGTAAAGCGGATCTGGCTCCAGTCAGCCTTTTCTGGCGAGCCGCTCGAGCGTCTTGGCATCGGAAAGCTCCCTTGCAGCGTCCTTGCCGATCCAGCGCGCCGTCTTGTCGGTCGATCCGGCCAGCTTCTGTGCCAGGGCAAGGGCAGCGCCGTGCAAACTCATCGATCGCTTGCCTATAGAGCGAAGCGCCCAGTTCACCGCCTTCTTCACAAAATTACGGTCATCGCCGGCGTGCGCTTCGATGATCGGCAGGAAGTCGAGGAAGGTCGCCTCCGGCTCCGTCTTCCGGTGGACGACCGACCAGGCCATCATCGCAAAAGCCGTGCGTCGAACGAACTCCCGGTCATCGGCGGCAAACTCTTCTATCAGTTCCTTCCAGCAATCCGTGTCGACAAAGAGATCGGAGACGCCGTCGACGATATCCCACGAGTCGAAAGTCGCCGCCCATCGTCTTGCATCCGCGCCAGAAAACCGCTTCGGATCGGCTGTGACGGAAGCGATGAACTGCGCTTCCATTATGCCCGACTGCCACAGTTCGAAGGCACGCTCATGGTTGCGCTTGATTTTCCTGGCAATCTGCCTCTGCACGCCATGCGGGATTCCGAGCGCACGTTCGATCTTAATGCCGTAGCGCAGCATGCCAAGGCGGTTCTCCTGCGAGCCGATCGAGCGCAGATGGGTGACAATCTCCTCGGCGCTGGAGTGAGGCGAAAGCTCGGCCACGACAAAACCTACTTCTCCAGTCGCGCCAGCAGCGAAGACGTGTCCCAGCGTTTGCCGCCCATCGCCTGCACATCCTTGTAGAACTGGTCGACAAGTGCCGTCACCGGCAGCTTGGCGCCGTTGCGGTCGGCCTCCGCCAGGCAGATGCCGAGATCCTTGCGCATCCAGTCGACGGCGAAGCCGAAATCATATTTGCCGGCATTCATCGTCTTGTGGCGGTTCTCCATCTGCCATGAGCCGGCCGCGCCCTTGGAGATCACCTCGATGACCTTTTCGATGTCGAGCCCGGCCTTCTTGCCGAAATGAATGCCTTCGGCCAGCCCTTGGACAAGGCCGGCGATGCAGATCTGGTTGATCATCTTGGTGAGTTGGCCGGAGCCGGCCGGGCCCATCAGCCCGACCATGCGGGCATAGGCATCGATGACAGGCTTCGCCTGCTCGAAGGCTTTCTGCTCGCCGCCGACCATGACTGTCAGGACGCCGTTGTCGGCGCCGGCCTGGCCGCCGGAGACCGGTGCATCGAGGAACGAAAAACCGCGAACTTGCGCCTTCTCCGCCAGTTCGCGCGCGACTTCAGCCGAGGCCGTGGTGTTGTCGATGAAGATGGCTCCCTTCTTCATCGACTGGAACGCACCCTCGGCTCCAATCGTCACCGCGCGCAAATCATCGTCATTGCCAACGCAGCAAAAGACAAAGTCCTTGCCGTCGGCGGCCTCAGCCGGCGTGTCGGCAACACTGCCGCCATGCTGGGCAACCCATTGCTCGGCCTTTGCCTTGGTGCGGTTGTAGACGGTGACGTCGTGACCGCCCTTGTTCCGGAGATGTCCGGCCATTGGATAGCCCATGACGCCAAGACCGAGAAATGCCACCGATGCCATGTTTTCGAATCCCTTCAATCCTGTTTTCCGGCCTTCTTAGCGGATCAGGCAAAGCGATGGGAGTCAGCGTTGCAGATGGATCGTAATGCGCCGTTCGATCCATTCGACTGCGTGGCGCAGCGTTTCGACAATGATCAGATAGATGATCGCCGCCCAGACATAGGACTGGAAGTCGAAAGTCCGCGAATAGGTGAGCTTCGTGATGCCCATCAGATCATAGACGGTGATGAGGGCTACGATGGCCGAGCCCTTGATCATCAGGATGATCTCGTTGCCGTAGGGACGCAGCGCCACGATCAGTGCCTGCGGCAGGATGATCTTCCACATCGTCTGCAATTTGTGCAGGCCGAGCGAGGCGGCGCCCTCCCACTGGCCCCTGGGGACGCTCTCGATTGCGCCGCGCAGGATCTCAGCCTGATAGGCTGCTGTATTGAGGGTGAACGAGAAAATGGCGCAGTACCAGGCTTCGCGAAAAAAGCCCCAGAGGCCGACAGCTTCAAGTGCCGGTCGAAACGAACCCACTCCATAGTAGATAAGAAAGACTTGGGTCAGGAGCGGAGTGCCGCGGAAGAAGTAGACGTAAGCGTAGGCAAAGCTGGACAGGGTCCGGTTCCTGGACATCCGCGCGTAGGCGACAGGAACTGAAAGGACGGCTCCCAACCCGATCGACACAGCGACAAGCGTGAGAGTCACGCCCAGGCCAGAGATGTAGCCCGGGGCGTATTTTTGGAAGAGTTCGGAATTCCAAGCCTCGACCAAGTATACAATCATGCCGATGCCGAGCACGATCCAGAGACCGACCAACGCATATCCCAATACACGTTGCCGGGACCAGCCGCGCGGGATTGCCGGCGGTTTTTCGACCTTGGTCGCCACGTCGGCCGCTGCCGCACTCATCGTTGCACCTGTTGTCGGCCAACCCTGCGTTCAATGGCATTGATGCCGAAAGACGATATGATGGCGAGGAGCAGATAGATAAGGGCCGCAAATCCATAGAAAAGGAAGGCGTGCTTGGTCACGCGGGCAGCAACACCGGTCTGCCGCAGAATATCGGCAAGACCAATCGCCGAAACTAACGCAGTGTCCTTGAGCAAGATAAGCCACAGATTGGCAAGACCCGGCAGGGCGATGCGGATAAGCTGCGGCAGCACCACCAGTCGCATCGTCTGCCCGCCCGACAGGCCAACCGAATAGCCGCCCTCATACTGTCCCTTCGGGATGGCGCGGAATGCCGAGAGGAAGACCTCGCTGGCGTAGGACGAGAAGACGACGCCGAGCGCGATCATGCCGGAAACAAAAGCATTCACTTCGACCGCGGCGGTCGGGTCGTACAGGCGCATCAATTGCTGGATGCCGATTTGCGCGCCGTAAAAGATCATGAACAGGGTCAGCAGCTCAGGCAATCCACGAAAGATCGTGGTGTAGATATTGCCGGCCAGCCGCAGTGACGGTTCGTTGGATTGCTTGGCCAGTGCGACCAGAAAGCCGATCATCAGACCGACAGGCAGGGTCGCGGCTGCAAGCAAAACGGTGATGAAAACACCATAGGCGATGTCGTCGAGCCAGCCTTCGGGTCCCCAACTGAGCAGCGTCCAAACGCTTTGCATCCGCCTGCCTGTTCTCCTCTATGCTTTTTTTGAGAGCGCGGCGTCAGCCCTGGCGCGCCGCGCCTTGCGCAAACGGCGGGGATGTCCCGCCGTTCGCCGTCAACTCGGAAGGATCAGGACTCGCCGCCGTAGACGTCGTACTTGAAGTACTTGTCGTTGATTTCCTTGTACTTTCCGTTGGCGCGGATGGCGTCGATCGCCTTATTGAACTGATTGACCAACGCGGTATCGCCCTTGCGTACCGCGATGCCGGCGCCCGGACCATGGATCTCGATGTCGGGCGTGATCGCGCCGATCAGCTTGCAGCAGGCGCCGTCCGGCGTGGCAAGCCAGCCTTCGATGACAGTGATGTCGTCGTTGACCGCATCAACGCGGCCATTGGCGAGATCGAGCTGGTATTCCTGCGCGGTCGGGTACGGCTTGATTGTGCTGTCGGCATAAGTCTTGGTTGAATAATTGAAGTGGGTGGTGGACGCCTGCACGCCGATCGTCTTGCCTGCCAGGTCCTCTTTGGTCACGCCTTTGATATCGCTGTCCTTGGGCGCGGCGATCGCCGGCGGCGTGTTGTAGTATTTGTTGGTGAAGTCGACCTTCTCGGCACGCTCCGGCGTAATCGACATCGAGGCAACGATGGCGTCGAACTTGCCGGCCTGAAGCGCCGGGATGATGCCGTCCCAATCCTGCGCGACGAAAGTGCACGTCACCTTCATCTCGTTGCAAAGCGCCTTGGCGATATCGATGTCGAAGCCCACGAGCTGGCCATCAGCAGTCAGGTTGTTGAACGGCGGATAGGCTCCCTCCGAGCCGATCCTCAAGGTTTTCTCCTGAGCCTGGGCAACGCCCAATGTCAGCAGCGCCGCCGATGCGGCGAGCGCTATACGCAGTGCAGTACGCATGGTAGTCCTCTCTGTATGTTCCCGGCCGTCGTTCTAAACGGCTCTGTGGGCGGTTCTGTTGACCGCCCGCTGGCGCGATACTCCCATTCTTTCCCAAGAAAAAGCAACTGTAAAACCGTTGCTTGCGGGTTTCGCATTGCCGGACAATGCTGACGTTGCGGCAGGCAAACAACCGAGGAAAACAGGGGGGCAACGAGGAAACAGGGGGCGGCCGATGCTTCTTCGGCAGTACCCTCAGCGCGTCAAACCTGTCGCGCGCTCGATGAAGTCGGCTATCGATCTGGTGTCGTCGAGATCGAAGACAGGCAGGCTTTCGTCGGCTATGGCGAAGTCGGCGGCGATGGCGACGATCTGCGGATCATTTGCCGAAAGCGGTGCCCAGTCCTTGGCCTCCATCCGCCGCGTCTCGATCTTGCTGTGCGCCTCGCGCTTGTAGCCTTCGACCAGCACGATGTCGGCCGTGCCGAGCCGCGACAGGATCGCATCCAGCGTCGGCTCGTCCTCGCCGCGCAATTCGTGCATCAGCGCCCAGCGCCTGTCCGACACGATGGCGACTTCAGTGGCCCCGGCCTGCCTATGGCGAAAACTGTCCGCCCCCGGTTTGTCGATGTCGAAGGCATGATGGGCGTGTTTTACCGTCGAGACTTTCCAGCCACGCCGGACGAGTTCGGCGACCAGCTTTTCGGTCAGTGTCGTCTTGCCGGAATTCTTCCAGCCGGTGATACCGAAGACGCGTCTCATCATAGCTTCATGCTCTGCAACATACCCTCGACACGGACAAGGTCACTCGTGGCGAACGGCAAGCCTATATGCCGTCCGGCGCCATATCAGGTCCAGCGCTTTCGGCGGCTGTCTTGCGCCGGCCGACGATCCGTTCGCGGTAAAGTGCGTAGAGGCCGGAGCCGACGATGACGCTGGCGCCGAGGATCATCGGCAGGTCGGGGACGTCGCCGAAGACGAACAGGCCAAGCAGGATCGACCAGAGCAGGGCCGTGTAGCGGAACGGCGCGATGAACGAGATGTCGCCCATCCGCATCGCCATGATGATGAACTGGTAACCGATGACCACGAGCACTGCCGCCAATGCCAGGAACGCCGTGCTTTCACCCGTCATCGGTGTCCACCCGCCCATTGGCAAAAGCAGCGCCGCGCCGAGCATTGTCATGGCGAGTGCCGTGGTGGTCGACACCAGCAATGTCGGAATGGCTTGCGGTATCCGCTTGGTGGCGAGGTCACGCACCGCACAACAGGCGACACAGGCCAGCGCCAGCAGCGAATAGATGCTGAACCCCTCGAAGCCGGGCCGCACGATGATCAGCACGCCGGCAAAGCCGATGGCGATAGCCAGCCAGCGACGCCAGCCGACGCCTTCCTTGAACACAAGTGCTGCGCCCATCGTCACCGCCAGCGGCAGCGCCTGCAGCACGGCCGAGACATTGGCAATCGGCAGATGGGCAAGGGCGATGAGAAACGACGCAGTAGCGCCGGCTTCGCCGATCACGCGTATCGCCACCATCGGCTGCAGCATCGAGCCGGGCAGGGCAAGCGCACCGCGTTGCCAGGCAAGCAGGCCTACGAAAAGCGAAGCGAAGGCGCCGCGGATCAGCATGACCTGCGCCATGTTCATGGATTCCGACGCGACTTTGGTGATCGCGTCGTTGAGGGTGAAACCACTCATCGCCACCACCATGAACAGTGCACCGCGAAGATTTGGGGAAAAAAGCAAAGGCGTTACCACTGTGGTCCTGCATCAAGCCTCTACCAGCCGGCGGCAAGACAGCAACGTCAAAGGGCTGGTCCACGGCCTTCGGCGGCTCGCTGCAACCTCCTCGCAACAGCGGCAGGATTTATTTCGGCGGTGCGACCAGGAAGATCAGCCGCCGGTGACGCTCATGTGCCGCGATACCGACGGACGGTTGGTGCGGCGGTCGATGATGAAATCATGGCCCTTCGGCTTGCGGCCAATGGCTTCGTCGATGGCGTCGGCGACCAGTTCGTTGCCTTCGGATGCACGCAACGGTGCGCGCAGGTCGGCGGCATCCTCCTGGCCGAGGCACATATAGAGCGTGCCGGTGCAGGTCAGCCGGACGCGGTTGCAGCTTTCGCAAAAATTATGCGTCATCGGCGTGATGAAGCCGAGCCTGCCACCGGTCTCGGCGACGTGGACGTAGCGGGCCGGGCCACCGGTCTTGTAGGGGATGTCGGTCAGCGTGAACTGCCGCTCGAGTGCTGCGCGCAGCAGCGACAGCGGCAGATACTGGTCGGTGCGGTCGGCGTCGATCTCGCCCATCGGCATGGTTTCGATGACAGTCAACTCCATGCCGCGGCCGTGCGCCCAGCGCAGCATCTCGGGCAGTTCGGCGTCATTGAAATCCTTCAGCGCCACCGCATTGAGCTTCACCTTCAGTCCCGCTGCCTGCGCGGCGTCGATGCCATCCATGACCTTGTCGAGATTGCCCCAGCGGGTAATCTGACGGAATTTTTCCGGGTCCAGCGTGTCCAGCGAGACGTTGATGCGCTTGACCCCGCAATCGGCGAGTTCAGCGGCAAAGCGCGAAAGCTGCGAGCCGTTGGTGGTCAGCGTCAATTCTTCCAGAGCGCCGCTTTCGAGATGACGCGAAATCTGACGCACAAGATGCATGATGTTCTTGCGCACCAGCGGCTCGCCGCCGGTAAGACGCAGTTTCCTGACGCCCTTTTCGATGAAAACCGTGCATAGCCGGTCGAGTTCTTCCAGCGACAGCAAATCCTTCTTGGGAAGGAACGCCATGTCCTCGGCCATGCAATAGGTGCAGCGGAAGTCGCAGCGGTCGGTGACTGAAACGCGCAGATAGCTGATCGTGCGACCAAAAGGATCGATCATGTCCATGCTGGTGCGTTTCCCGTGGTTGCGAACGGCATCGTTATATATGGCTATGTGATACGATCCAACCTGCCATTCAAGACAAGAAGTTTCGATCCTGGCAACATCGCGCCGACAGATCGTGTCGGAAGTTTCGAAGCGGCCTTTTCCCGCTGCGCGAAGCGGCGTAGGGAAAGGACAGATGATGCGGAACCTATCACCATGACGGCGCCGAAGGAACTCAGGGTCTCGAAGGACCGCAGGCTGCTAACCGTGACGTTCCCTGGCCATCAGCCGTTCGAGCTGCCGGCGGAGCTTTTGCGGGTGGCCTCGCCATCCGCCGAAGTGCAGGGCCATTCGCCCGAACAGCGCGTGACCGTTCCCGGCAAGCGCAACGTTGCGATCCTGAAGATCGAACCGGTCGGCAACTATGCCGTCCGCATCACCTTCGACGATTTCCACGATACCGGCATCTTCACCTGGAACTACCTGCATACGCTGGGTCATGAGAAGGACGCACGCTGGGCCGCCTATCTTGCCGAGCTGGAAGAGAAGGGGCTAAGCCGCGATCGTTGAATGGTTCGGGCGGGACGCTCCGATCAACGCAGGATCGCCAGTATTTCGCTGGTGTCGTAATAAAACGGCGTGCCTTCGATCAGCCGGTCATCCTTGAAGCGCAAGACTTCGGCAAATGGCTGTTTGATGGTTGCACCATTGGCCCGCGATGTCAGCGCAAGTGTGCAGCTCATGAATACCATGTCATCGTTTTGGGCGGCCTGAAGGCTTTCCACGGTCACGTCGCTCCAGATTTCCCGCATCTTGCGAAAAAGGGCGCCAACGCCGTCGAGGCCATTCCAGTCGCCGGCATAGGGCAGGGACTGCGGCTCATGCACGACAACTTCCGCGTGAAACGCGCTGGCAAGGATATCGAGGCTCTCCGACCCTGATTGCAGGAAGCGCATCTCAGCCTCGAACATATTTTCGAGAAGTTTCAAGGCGGTACGTCGCCGATCGAAGGGTTTATCCATTTTCCGTCTCCGTTTCAGGATCGTGCTATCAACGTGGCTTACCCCTTAATATTGGGGGGTCGACACCCGTTTCCAGACGGTCGAAATGAGGTGCAGCACGTGTCGTCAAGACGTCACGGAATTGGAGTAGCGGCTGCGGATGCTCGGAGGCGAAAACATGTCCGTCATCACCACGGTCGAACAGCTCGAAGCGCTCTATGGCCTGCCCGGCGAGACCTCGCTGGTCAAGGAACTCGACCATGTCATTCCCGAATACGCCGCCTTCATCGAGGCCTCGCCTTTTGCCGCGCTCGCGACCAGCGGGCCGGAAGGGCTGGATTGCTCGCCGCGCGGCGATCTCGCCGGCTTCGTCCGCATCCATGATCCGAAAACCCTGATGATGCCGGACCGGCGCGGCAACAACCGTGCCGATTCGCTAAAAAACATCATTCGCGATCCGCGCGTCGGCCTGTTGTTCCTGGTCCCAGGCTGCGGCACCACGCTGCGCGTCAACGGTCGCGCCCACATCACCACGGATGCCGCGCTGTGTGCCTCGTTCAGTGTCGACGGCCGACCGGCGCGTTCGGTCACGGTCATCGATGTCGATTCGGTCTATTTCCAGTGCGCTCGCGCCGTCCATCGGTCGGAACTGTGGAACCCGGCGAGGCATGTCGACCCGAAGTCGCTGCCGACACCCGGAAAGATCCTGGAAATCACCAGCCGGAAAGGCATCGACGGCGAGGCTTACGACAGGGAATGGCCGGAGCGCGCGAAAAAGTCGATGTGGTGAGCGGGTCACGCCTCCTTGAGCACGTCGGCAATTTTGCGCATCTGCTCGCCGATCATGTCGCATTGCTCCGGCGTCGACTGGCTCATCGCTTTCTCGATCAGCGCCATATGAACCTTCAGCGCCTGCATCAGCAGTTCCGTGCCGGCTTCGGTCAGGGTCAGGCGCAGCACGCGCTTGTCCTTCTGATCGCCTTCGCGGCGCAGCAGGCCGCGTGTCTCGAGTTGCGGCAGCAGCATGGTGATGTTGGAACGGCCGACCAGCAGCCGGCGGGCGAGATCGTGCTGCGACATGCCGGGATGGCGGTAAAGATTCATCAGCACGTCGAGCTGCGCCGGCTTCAGGTCCAGCGGCGCAAGCTTCACTGCCAGCGTGCGCTCCAGGACATGGCAGGCGCGCGCCACCGCGACCCAGTTGCGAAAACGCGGGTTGTCCCAGGGCAGCTCTTGTTTAATGTTCATGTTTGAACTATTATGTTCATGCTTGAACGAATGGATGGATCGCCACTATGGCATCATTTGGATTGAAGGTCATCCGGGGCGTGTTTGCCGCCACCGAACATGTGGCTCCCCGCCTTACCGGGCGCGCGGCATTCGAACTGTTCTGCCGCACGCCGAACGCCAAAATTCTCAGCAACGGCGAGCGACGCGCCGTCGAACGCGCCGCCGGCTTCATGGCCGAGGCGCGCCATCATCGGCTGAAGACCAAAAACGGCTGCGTCATGGTGCATGAATTCAGGCCAGAGCCGGGCAGGCGGGCTGCCGGCACGGTGCTCGTCATCCATGGCTGGCGTTCGCGCACCGAATATATGCGCACGCTGATCGAAGCCTATCGTGACGCCGGTTACAAGGTTGTCTCGCTCGACCTGCCGGGCCACGGCCAATCGCAGGGCCGCCGGCTGACATTGGTCAGCGCTGTCGAGGCCGCTCGGCTGACCGGCGAGTGGTTCGGCCCGTTCGTGGCGGTCGTCGGCCATTCCTTCGGCGGCGCCGTCGCCGCCAATGCCGTCGCCGGTTCGGTCAAGGCCATTCCGCCGCTGCCGGCCGGGCGGCTGGTGCTGATCGCGGCGCCGAGCTCACTGCCTGCGATCTTCAACGATTTCAGCCGCATGCTCAGTGTCGGCCCACGCTCGCAGGCCGCCATGGCCGACCGGGTCGAACGCATCGCCGGCCGACCGCTGCACGAATTCACCGGCGACCGTCAGCTTGCCGGCACGCCGGTGCCAACGCTGGTCATCCATGCGCCGGACGACCGCGAAGTGTCCGCCGACCATGCAAGGCTCTATGCCGGCGCCGGCGACCATGTGCGGCTGTACTGGGCCGACGGGCTCGGCCACCGCCGCATCCTCGCCGACAAGGGCGTGGTCGAGCGTGCGGTCGGCTTCGTTGCCGAACACCGGCAGCCGGTATCGCTGCATTAACACCGGCGGCTTCGACCTGCGTGCAGAGATTGAGCGCTTCGAGGAAGAGCGCTTCCTTGCAGCCGAATGCGTAGAGGCCGGGCGCGCTGATTCCCATCGCCGCGGCGGCGTCGCCTGACCCGAGCGCTATTTGCTGGAACCGGAGCGGAGCCAATTCGTTTCGGGTTGCCACCGTTGTGAAACTGTTCTGCAACAGACCTTATGAAATTTATGAAAGCTTAACGAAATCAGTATGAATCGGTGTAGTCGCGCCCTACATCCATGATGCGGTGGCGAGACCGTCAAGCGATGCGGAACGGGAGCCGGCTGCAGCCGGAGCGGGTGATTCCATGAAATTCCTCGGAAACAAAGCAACCGTGATGCCGCTTGCGGCGGTCGCGGCAATGCTGGCCTTCGGCGTGCCGCAGGCAGACGCGCAAGGGTTTTTCGAGAGGCTCTTCGGCGGTGGTGTCAGGCATTCGCCGCGAGGTGATTACCCCCTGCCGCCATCAAGGCAGAGGCCGAAATACAAGCCATATGCGGCAGCGCCCGCTGCCTCTCGGATTCGCAGCCCGTCCTATTACACCTACAAGAGCGATCCGCTCGTGCGCGTCGACTTCTCGACGCTGACGGCAGCGCCGGAGCCGGCAATGCCACAGGACGCCGCATTCCAGCCATCTTCCGCCACCGGCGCTGCCTTCCGCGAAGCGATTGCCGGACTGGACGATTACGAGCTCTACGCCGAGAAGGACATCGCCAAGGCGCTCGTCGCCTATTACGCGGCCAATCCGGATTTCATCTGGGTGACGTCAGCCAATGCCAACAGCCGCGCGCAAGATGCGGTGCGGGTGCTTGGCGAGGCGACGAGCTATGGCCTCACGCCGGCCGACTATACGGTTGAAGTGCCTGCCGCCGGCGCATCGACCGGCAGCGCCGATGCGCGGCTAAAGGAACTCGTCCGCTTCGAGATGGCGCTGTCAGCGCGCGTCTTGCGCTATGTCCGCGACGCGCACAGTGGCCGCGTCGATCCCAATCGCATCACCGGCTACTATGATTTCCCGGCCAAGCCGCTCGACATGGAAGGCGTGCTGAAAACGCTGACGCGCACCCAGCAAGTGCGCACCTATCTCGAATCACGGCATCCGCAGAACGCCGAATACCAGGCGCTGCGCGTCGAACTGGAATCACTTCAGGCCAGCGCCGACGACGAGATCGTCGTCGATCCCAAGCTGTTGCTGAAGCCGGAAGAGACCAGCCCCGAACTGCCGAAGCTTCTGGCGAAGATCGCGCGCAATCTCGACGACGAGATGGGCGGCGCCTATGGCGAGATATTGGCCAGGCTCGCCACCAGCGAGGTCTATGATCCGGAACTGGTGCCGGTCATCAAGGCGGTTCAGAAAAAGGCTGGCATGAAGGGCGACGGCGTCATCGGTCCGCGCACCGTCGCGGCGCTGGTCGGGACGTCCAAAGCCGACAAGATTCAAAAGGTGCAGGTCGCGCTGGAAGAGTTGCGCTGGCTGCCATCCGATCTCGGCAGCCCGCGTGTCTTCATCAACCAGCCGGCGTTTACCGCGAGCTATATCGAAAATGGCGAGGAGAAGCTGAAGACCCGCGTCGTCATCGGCAAGACCACCAACCAGACTTCCTTCTTCTACGACCAGCTCGAGCAGGTCGACTTCCATCCCTATTGGGGCGTGCCGCAGTCGATCCTCGTCAACGAGATGCTGCCCCGGCTGCGCAGGGACCCCGGCTATCTCGACCGCGCCGGCTACGAAGTGGTCAATGCGCGCGGCAAACGCATTCCGTCCTCCTCGGTCAATTGGGGCGCCTATGGCGCAAAAATACCTTATGGCGTGCGCCAGCTGCCGAGCGAGGCCAATGCGCTGGGCGAACTGAAGATCCTGTTCCCCAACAAGCACGCCATCTACATGCACGACACGCCGCAAAAGACGTTTTTCCAGCGTGACATGCGCGCGCTCAGCCATGGCTGCGTTCGCCTGCAGGATCCGCGCGGCATGGCGGCGGCCGTGCTCGGCACCTCGGTCGATGACATCGCGGAGAAGCTGAAGCACGGACATGCGACGGAGAAGGTAGCGCGCAGGACCCCGGTCTATGTCGCCTATTTCACCGCCTGGCCTGATATGTCCGGCAAAGTCGAATATTTCAGCGACGTCTACGACCGCGACGCGCGGCTGCAGCAGGCGCTCGACAGCACGCAAGCCGTTCGCTCGCCGGCGATCTGAGGACACTACCGCGGGGGAAAGCGGGCGCCCGAACCCGGCCGCGCCGCCATGAGTGTTCGCCGAGCTGGAGTGGCGATCTATTTGGGCTCGGCTGTCACCGGATCGTAGGTGATTTCGACCTTCGCCTTGTCGGTCGTGTAATAAGTAACGGTGTAGGCGCCGCTGTCCCAGGCGACCTCGTCGACGTAGCGAAAGTCGTCGCGCTGCTCGACCTTGGCGATTATCTCCGACAGTTTCCTGGCATTCTGCGGCGGCAACGGACTTCCGTCTGCGGCAAGGGCCGGTTCACCGAAAAAGAGAACTACGACGCCTGTCGCCAAAACAAGTCTGAACATGGCTTTCCCTCGCTTCTCGCAAAAGTAGAAACTCGCGGCCATGCAGGTTTGTTCCGGGCAGGTTTGTTCCGGGTTCCGGAATGGACACAAGCGAATTGCGCCGACGCATTGTCGTTTGCTCATGCTAATGCGTCTGCAACTCACCTTCGTCGGGGAAGAGGTGGGCCAAGGCCGTGTCGAACGTGAGCTCCAGAGCGTCACCCGGTTCAAAGACCTTGTCTTCATTGAAGGCGGCAATGAGTTCGCTGTTATCGCGAAGGGTCAGGTCGACGACCGTCTCGCTGCCCAATCGCTCGGCATGTGCCACGATGCCATGCAGCAAGCCTTTTCCTGATTGCACCGGCCGCAGGTGCTGCGGACGGACACCCAGGATGGCCTTGCCGTCTTTCCGGAAGGCGCGCCTTCTGGTCGCTACCCTGATCGGCTCCAGGGATTGGTTGCCAACCATTGCCGCTTCGCCATCGAGGGCGAGGACGTCGACGTTCAGGAAATTCATCGACGGCGCTCCGAGAAAGCCGGCTACGAACCTGTTGGCCGGCTCGTGATAGAGCTCCATCGGCGCTCCGATCTGCATGACTTGACCGTCCTTCAGCACGACGATCCTGTCAGCCAGCGTCATCGCCTCGACCTGGTCGTGGGTGACATAGATCATTGTTGTGCCCAGTTGCCTGCGCAGCCGGCCGATTTCCATGCGCATGTCCATGCGCAGTGCGGCGTCGAGGTTGGAGAGCGGCTCGTCAAACAGGAATACGGCCGGTTTCCGGGTGATTGCGCGCCCGATGGCGACGCGCTGGCGCTGGCCGCCCGAAAGCTGACTTGGCCGACGGTCGAGCAAATGTTCCATTTGCAGGATGCGTGCGGCCTCGGCCACCTTCTGCTGCTTTTCCTGCCTGGAAGCGCCCGCGATCGTAAGGCCGAACGCGATGTTCTCGCGCACGGTCATGTGCGGAAAGATGGCATAGCTCTGGAACACCATCGCAACACCGCGTTGCTTGGGCTGCAGCGGGTTGACCACCCGGCCTCCGATCTCGAGGGTGCCTTCGGTTATGTCCTCGAGTCCGGCGATCATGCGCAGCAACGTGGACTTCCCGCAGCCCGACGGTCCAACAAAGACGACGAACTCGCCGTCGTTGATGTGGATATCGACGCCTTTGATGATTTCGACGCGACCGAAGGATTTCTTGACGCCCTTGAGTGAGACCTCAGCCATGAGCGATGGCTCCCGTTTCCTGATTCATGTGCGGCAATTCGGGGTCTCCGATCGATTGGTCGGCCTTGAGGAATGGGGCTGACCGGCCGTCCCAGATCCACTGGCGTTTGAGCGCGAGAGCCATGCAGTCAGCCCTTCACGCCGGTCGAGGCGATCGACGCGATGAAGGCGCGCTGCAGCAACAGGTAGAAGACCAGCACAGGGACGGTGATAAGGGTGAGATAAGCCATGACTTCGCCCCAGGCGACGTTGAGTTGAAAGAAGTAGCCGAGGCCGACCATGACCGGGCGATAGCCTTCCTGCTGCACCACGATCAGCGGCCAGAGATATTGGTTGTACATGACGAGGAATTTCAGGATGGCGGCAGTCGCCAGTACCGGCCCTGAAAGCGGCATGACGACGCGATAGTAGACCTGCCACCAATTCGCGCCCTCCACCCGGCCTGCCTCGATCAGTTCGCCCGGCAGCCCTTTGAAATACTGCACGAACAGGAAGATCGTCAGTCCGTCGGCGATCCACGGGATGATCTGCACCCGGTAGGTATTGAGCCAGCCCCAATGCAGCCCATCAAGCCCGATCCAGGGCAGTTTCGAGACCAGGAGCAGGAGCGGGATAGCGATGGTCTCGAAAGGGATGATCAGCGTCGCGATGACGATCGAGAGCAGGACATCGCGCCCCTTCCACCGCAGGAAAGCAAAGGAGAACGCGGCCAGCGAACAGATCAGCAGCGAGAGAAGGACGGTCACCCCGGTGACCAGAACCGAGTTTAGGACGAACAGGCCGACAGGCGCCCGCCGGAACGCACCAAAATAGTTGTTGAGGCTGATGTCCCCGACGGGCAGGAATGCACGCAGGCTGGAAGTGTCCGCGAGAAGCTGACTGTCCGGCTTGAAGCTCGAGTTGATCATGAACACGAGCGGAAAGACGAAGATCAGCGCGATCAGGCACAGCACCAGATAGCGGACGAACAGCCTGAGGCCGTAATTGTCGGGATCGAAGGCCATCCTAACGCTCCCGTGTCAGCCAGCGCTGGATGAGTGAGATCGCCAGCACGATCGCGAACAGGATGACCGAGATGGTCGAGCCGCCGGAGATGTCCTGCTTGCCGTAGCCGCGCTCGACCGCCTGGAAGACGAGGGTCTGGGTGCTGTCGAGCGGACCGCCACTGGTCATCACGTCGATCTGGGCGAAAAGCGCGAAGCCCTGCATGGTGATCACGACAAGGACAAGCACGGCGATGTTGCGCAGGCCCGGCCAGGTGACATAGCGGAAGGTCTGCCATCTCGAAGCCCCCTCGATGGCGGCGGCCTCGTAGAGCGTGGGGCTGATCGTCTGCAACCCCGCCAGCCAGATGACCATGTGGAAGCCGACGGCCTGCCAGATCGACATGGCCATGACTGCGGGCAGCGCCGTCGAGGGATTGCCCAGCCAATCGACGGGCTGGAAGAGGCCGAAGGTGAGGGCCTGGAGGATGCTGTTCAACAGCCCGTTCTGGCCGTCATAGATGAACCGCCAGAGGAGCGAGACCACGACGATGGAGACCACCACCGGCATGAAGTAGATGGTCCGGAACAGGTTGATGCCCCTGACCTTGTGGTTGATCAGCAAAGCAAGCATCAGCGCGAGGCTGCCCTGTACCGGCGCCACGACCAGGACGAACAGGAAGGTGTTTACCAGCGCCTTCATGAACACAACGTCGCTGGCGATGACGATCATGACGTTTTCGCCGGACTGCCAGCGAAACCACTCGCGCATGCCGCGATACTGAGGATAGTCGTCGCTACGGGTGATCTCGCGCAGGCGCGGATACTGGATTTCGCCGGCCTCGTTTCGGATCGTTTCGCCAGCATCGTCGCGCTCTGGCTCGAGGGTCACCACCGCAAGGCCCAGGAGCTGCTGATAGTTTTCCAACCCGACGAACTGGGTGGGATTCGGCGACAGCAGCCGCTGATTTGTCAATGACAGACCGATCGCGAAGAAAAACGGCAGGACGATGAATGTAAAGATGAGTGCGAAGCCCGGCAGGGCGAATGTCCAGCCCGCCCGGTTCGACAGGGTTAATTTCGACGCCATTTGCGGTATCCGCCCAGCAAGCCACAGAGGGTGGAGTCCGCGGCTGGCGAGGACCCCGGCGCGACAGAACTAGCGGTGACCGTAGCCACCATTGCTTTCGATGTCGGCGTCGATCTCGTCGACCGCCGCGTCAAGCGTGTCGGCCACGTCGGCGCCATTGGCGATATCGGCCAGTGCCTTGGTGAAGACCTTGGCCTGGACCACGTAGCCCGGGGTGACCGGGCGCACCAGGGCTTGTGCCTTGGAGAGGTCGAAGAACACCGCGAGCGGGCCGCCATCCTTGTAGTTCTTCGTCATCTGCGCCGCCGAGGGCGTCGGCGGGATCAGGCCGATGCCGTCGGAGAAGGCGGCCAGGTACTTGTCCTGCGCGGCGAACTTGATGAACTCGGCAGCGCCTTCCGGATGTTTTGACTTGGCCGACACGCCGAATTGCCAAGATCCCGCGCCGATCTTGTTGCCGGCGCCGAAATCGGGGGCTGGAAGGAAGACAACGTCATCCACGGCTTCCATCGTTGCCACCGCGCGCCAGTTGCCGTTCCACTGGAAGGCGAACTTGCCGCCGATGAAACCGGTCTGCTGATCGGCCGGGTCCTCGCTGGTGCCAGGCGCATAGCCTCCGGTAAACAGCGCTTGCCACCACTTGCCGAACGCCTGCGCAGCCTCGCCGTTCAGCGCGCCTTCCGCGGTCTTGTAGGTCGAACGGTCGACAATGTCGCCGCCGAAGCTCTGCAGGAACGGCGAGAAGGCGTAGGAATACCACTCGGCCTGGTCGTTCATGCCGAGATCAAGGGCGAATTCATACTTGCCGGAGGCCTTGGCAGCGTCGAGCGCGGCCATGAATTCCTCGCGCGACCAAGGCTTGTCGAGGGTCGGGGTGCGCAAGCCCAATTCATCCAGCGTCGATTGGCGTGCAAAAAGCGCCACCGCCGCCTCCCACAGACCGACCGAATAGAGCTTGCCATCCCACACGCCTTTGGCGCCGGGCAGGAAGTCGGCGAACTCGCTCTCGTCGATCGGCAGCGGCTGCAGATAGCCGGCCCAGGCCCAATTGGGCATGACGGGCCCGTCCACATCCAGGATGTCGGGCAGGTTGCCCGCCAGGGCCGCCGCCGCGACGGAATCATTGTAGCTCTTCTCGGGGAAGCTCTCGATGGTCACCGTCCAGTCGGACTGGCTGGTGTTGAAGTCGGAAATAATCTGGTTGAGGATTCGCGACTCCACCTCATTGCCGGCGCCGTGATACCACATGGTCAACTTGGTCTGCGCCAGCGCAGGCGCACACAGACAGGTCGACGCGATCACCACACCGGCAAGGTGTTTTGTCAGGTTCATCGGTTATTCCTCCCTTTCGACTTTAAGGTCGCCGGCTGGATCCAAGGTCGAGGCCGCCAGGACAGCGGGCCGGGAAGCCAGCGCTCAGTTTCGGGTCGGCCGCTACGGGCCCTTGATGGGGTCCAGCAATGTTCGCGGAAGCCGGACGCATTTGCAATTGCGCAGTTTCACCTAATCGGAGCAGGAGGTCGACGGCGACTTCCCTCGTCAGTTCGCGGGCCACTGAGATAGCAGTTCACCTAGGACGATTTTGTCCTGCGTCAACTTTCTCCCGGCCGCGTTCAATGTGCAGCTTGAGCGATTCCAAGGGTAGACAGGGCCTTGTGATGTGTCCCCGGCTGCCTGGCGAATCGCATGAACCGGGTCATGGCAAACCTTGCGATGAGGCGGAAGTTCGAAGCGTAGGCGGCTCCGAAGCGGATGGTAACTTTGTACGGGAAGCGGGTATTGGTGGGCGATGCAGGGATTGAACCTGCGACCCCACCCGTGTGAAGGGTGTGCTCTCCCGCTGAGCTAATCGCCCGCTCGTTGCCCGAAGGCCAAGCGCGCCGCGATATAAGGGAGGCCGGCCGGGGAAGTCAAGGCGATGTGCTGGCGTTCCGACGAGGACCGAATGCAGGCCCGCCGGGAGCGGTCCGGTCGCCGTCGCGCTCAGTGCCCGGCAGCTGCAATCAGGCGTTCGGCCAGACCAAGCGTCAGCGCATCGAAATGCGAGATCACCGCCGAGGGTTCGAATTCGCGCACATGGCGGTCGGTGTAGCCGAAATCCACTGCCACCACGGGAATGCCGGCCGCCTTCGCCGTATCGATGTCGGTCTGCGAATCACCGACCATCAGCGCGCGGTGCGGATCGCCGCCGGCGAGCACGATGGTTTCGGTCAGATGGCGCGGGTCGGGCTTGCGGAACGCAAACGTGTCCTGACCGCAAATCGCCGCGAAATGCTTCGCCAGGTCGAGCGCCTCGATCAGCGCCACCGAGTTGGCTTCGTATTTGTTCGTGCAGACAGCCAGGAGATAGCCGGCTGCCTCGAATCGGGCGATCGCCTCGACGACGCCGGGGTAGGGGCGCGATTTGCCCGGGATGTTGTCGGTGTAATGATCGAGGAACAGTTTTAGCAATCGGTCGTGTTCCTCTACCACCAGCGATCTCTGCTGCGCGGCGTGCGCGCGCTCGATCATCACCCGGCCGCCATGGCCGACGAAGCGCTTGAAGCCGGCCTCGTCGACGGCTGCGAGTTCGCTGGCGGCAAGGCTGTGGTTGAGGCTGTCGAGCAGGTCCGGCGCTGTGTCGACCAGCGTCCCGTCGAGGTCGAACACGATGATCGGTCGGGTCATGGCATGTCCTGTGACGATTGCGCTGCCTGCAGGCGATAGCCGCTGCAGCCCATCCAGGCAAGCCGTGCCGGCTCAATCCACAGGGCAAAGTCTTTGACCGGACGGGCAAAGATGCTAGGAGCGCCGAAACAAGCGAAATCCGGGGCAAAGCATGGATGCGAGGCAACTGAAGGTCGAGGCCGCGCGGGCGGCACTTGCCCATGTCAGCGATGGCATGCGGCTTGGCATCGGCACCGGCTCGACGGCCGAAGAGTTCGTTCGGCGGCTCGCCGAAAAGGTCGCCACCGGCCTTACCATTATCGGCGTGCCGACCTCGGAGCGCACCGCCACCCTCTGCAGCGAGCTTGGCGTGCCGCTTTCGACGCTGGAAGAAACGCCCGAGCTCGACCTTACCATCGACGGCGCCGACGAGATCGATCCGGAGCTGACATTGATCAAGGGCGGCGGCGGTGCGCTGCTGCGCGAAAAGATCGTGGCGGCGGCTTCCGCCCGCATGATCGTCATTGCCGACCGTTCGAAGATGGTCGAGACGCTTGGCCGTTTTCCACTGCCGATCGAGGTCAACCCGTTCGGCCTGCGTGCCACGGAAATCGCCGTCGCCGCGGCAGCCGGAAGGCTCGGCCTTTCCGGCCCCGTCACATTGAGGATGACGGGAAGCCAGCCTTTTGTTACAGACGGCGGCCATTTTATCCTCGATGCATCTTTTGGCCGCATTCCGGATACAAGAGCGCTTTCGAATGCTCTCCATGCCATTCCGGGCGTGGTCGAGCATGGTCTTTTCATCGGGCTGGCATCAGCGGCCATCATAGCCGGCGACGGCGTCCAAACCGTCCATGCCGCCCGAAAACCAGGGAGTTCTACCGATCATGACGTTGCATAACCGGGTTCGCCGTTTTTCTGCAATTCTGGCAGCTTCGGCCGTCTTTGCGTTTTCATCGCCGGCGTTCTCGCAGGACGTCAGCGAAGGGCATCTGAAGGCGGCCCGCGCCGCAGTCGCGGCGATCGACGCGACGGACCCGTTCGACAACATCCTGCCGCAGGCCGCCGCCGCGCTTCAGCAGCAGCTTATCCAAAAGAACCCGGACATGCAGGAGTTGATCGGCAGAACGGTTAGCGAAAAGGCTCTGGCGCTGGCCTCGCGCCGCGCCGATCTCGAGAAGGAAGCGGCCCTGGCCTATGCCAAGGTATTTTCTGAAAAAGAGCTTACCGAAATCGCCGCTTTCTACAATTCCGATACCGGCAAGAAACTGCTCGACAGCGGCCAGGCCGTGACGCGTGAGCTGCTCAAGGCCGCCGAGATATGGCAGAACGGCCTCGCTCGCGATCTCGCCCAGCAGGTCGGCGAAACGCTGGCCGCGGCGGCAAAGGCCACAGCACCGTCAAATGCCGCGGCTCCTGCTGATGGCACGCAGCCGGAAGCACCGAAGAACTGAGCCTGTTTCCGGCGGCGTCATCGCTGCTGGACCGGAAAGCCCGCCTCCGTTGCGCGTCCGACAGGATGGGCTGCGTCCGGGCTTTTCTTTTGGCGGTTTGCAGCCTACCTGTCTCAGACATTTTGAAGGGCAAGGAGCCGCGCCATGGCCGTCTATGACTACGATCTTTTCGTCATCGGCGGCGGCTCCGGCGGGGTGAGGGCGGCGCGCGTGGCGGCGGCACTCGGCAAGCGCGTCGGCATCGCCGAGGAATACCGCTATGGCGGCACCTGCGTCATCCGCGGCTGCGTGCCGAAAAAGCTCTATGTCTATGCCTCGCAATTTCCCGAGCACTTTGCCGACGCCGCCGGTTACGGCTGGACCGTGCCGCAGGCGAGCTTCGACTGGCAGACACTGGTTGCCAACAAGGATCGCGAGATCAGCCGGCTGGAAGCCATCTACAGGAAAAATGTCCAAGGCGCCGGCGGCGAGACGTTTCAGTCACGCGCCATGCTGGTCGATCCGCATGCGGTGCATCTTCTCGGCGAGGACCGCACCGTCACCGCCGACCAGATTCTCATCGCCACCGGCGGCCGCCCGGCACCACACCCGGCTCTGCCCGGCCATGAGCATTGTATCTTTTCCAACGAGGCCTTCGATCTCAAGGAATTGCCTGACGCGATCATGATCGAGGGCGGCGGCTATATTGCCGTCGAATTCGCCAACATCTTTCACGGCCTCGGCGTCGACACCACGCTGGTCTATCGCGGCAAGGAGATCCTCTCCCGCTTCGACATGGATCTCAGGCGGATGCTGCACGAGACGATGGAAAAGAAGGGGATAAAAATCCTCTGCCATGCCGTGTCCGAATGGGTCAGGAAGCGTCCCGACGGGCGCCTCGACGCAGTCGTCACCGGCGGCAAAGTGCTGACGGTCGATCAGGTCATGCTCGCCATCGGCCGTCTCCCCAACACCGAAAACATGGGGCTTGAGGGCGTCGGCATCGAGATGACCAGGACCGGCGCTATCCATGTCGACCAATATTCGCGCACCAGCATCGACAACATCTGGGCCATCGGCGACGTCACCAACCGCGTGCAACTGACGCCGGTGGCGATCCATGAGGCGATGTGTTTCGTCGAGACCGCCTTCAAGGGCAACCCGACCGCGCCCGACCATGAAACGATCGCCACCGCGGTGTTCTCGCAGCCCGAGATCGGCACGGTCGGCCTGTCGGAAGACGAGGCCATAAAGCGTTTTTCCGACGTTGAGGTCTACCGCGCCAGCTTCCGGCCGATGCGCAACACGCTGTCGGGCCGCGACGAAAAGATGCTGATGAAGCTGGTGGTCGACGGCGCCTCGAAAAAGGTGCTCGGTGCCCATATCCTCGGGCCTGATGCCGGCGAGATGGCGCAGCTTCTCGGCATTCCGCTGAAGGCCGGGCTGACCAAGGATGACTTCGATCGCACGATGGCCGTGCACCCGACCGCGGCGGAAGAACTCGTCACCATGTACAAGCCGACCTACCGGGTGAGGGACGGCGAGCGCGCCTGACGTTTTTCCCGTTTCGTCACCAACGGAGCATGCACGAAGGCAATGGTGCAGCGCCACTCGAGCGCAATTTCAGATCACCAATCCGCGACAAGATTGACCGCGATAGTGCCGGCAGGGTCTTTCCAAGTTAAGATGGAGCACCGAGCGAGATTCGAGCTGAGCCAGTGAATACGATTCCAGAGGTTGTGACGCATAACTACGATCCGGAAGGCGTCTTCCTCTCGAATCTATGCGATTTGCCTCTGGCCGAAGCAGAGCAGATCCTGCAACGCATCCGGGATGCGGGCAAGCGGCCCATTAAGGCAAATTATCTTGGTAGACGGCTCAAAACAGAGGCATGGCTGATCAACGAGAGGCGACAACTCTTAGGGCAAACTCGACGGAATAGACCGATCTACTTCTTTCTCGGTGATTTCGCAGATGGCCAAGACCTCTCTCGGCCATGCTCCATGGTGATGCCGCTTGCCGAGTTTCCTTCAGACGTGCTCACTTTCACCTATCCCGATAGCATGGCCAGCCTGCCTATTGCGACCCATGACGACCATCGGCCTGAGCGGCAACCATACCACGGACAGGTGTTCACGTTGCTTCAGATCAAGCGAGTAGTCCAAGATTTCGGAATGCCCGGCGAGCGTTGGAGGACAGATCACCTACGGCGCTATGATCGCTTCATTGAAGTCCAGGTCTGGGACGAAAGACCTATTTTGGAATTCTTGAGTAATGCAGGGATCGCAGCAAGCTGTCCGGCCAGGGGGCAAACTGCCCCCACAGGCCGTTAGCTGCTCCTCAGAACACGTTGCGCCCGTCGCTCCTCGGATCACTGTTTACCTGATGATGTGAATAGAGGTCGGAGCGAGCCGTTCGCCTCCACGGCCGCGCAGGATGTTCCGGATCAGTTTTGATGTCCGCGACGGTAATAGCGGGTGTACCGTCTGCCGAGCACCGCACGGCCCATTGACCATCGGGGGCAGCTATTCCCGAAGGGGCCGTCAGGCTTTGCGGCGCGTGGGCAGAAAAGCTGACCCAATACCTATTGCTTGCCGCATGTCCTAGCGCCTCTACGGCGAAGGCTGGACCGGCGGTAGAGGACTCGCCGGTAGTCGAGAATAGGACGCAATCGACATCAAGCTGCTCGTATTCGATGAATATTTCCGGAAAGTGCGACTCCATGCCGAGCGCGCAGCCGAAGCGAACACCGTCAACCTCGAACGTCACTGGGATTTTCCCCGGCGAGTACATGAACGAGATTTTCGTGTTCGACAGCATACGCTCGTCATAGCGTGTCACCAGCTCCCCACGATCAGAGAAGACATACAGGCTGTTATGTGGTCGGTGCGGCTGGGTGAGTTGATGCACCGAACCGAAAATCGTCCATAGCTCAAGCTCTCGCGCAAGCTTCCTAGTGGCGTCCAGTTCCTCTCGCAGAGCAGCCCATTCGAACCTGTCCCAGTCGGAAGGGCCGATCTCTTTGGGTCCGCTAACGGACATAATACGCTTGTTGGGTGAGCAGGTTGCGCCCTCGGGAAAATGCAGAAGTCGCGCCCCGGCTTTATGTGCCTCACGCATCAAGCGCCGCATTTCTAGCCCGCTAGCCCGAAGCCGGGAGATGTCGCGAGGATCATTGTAGAAGGTAGTTTGCGCTACGGCCAACCGCACTGATTTAGGCTCAGGCTCAGGGTGGTCCGGTGATGTCTGGCGAATGTGCTTGAGAGCAGCTGTGTAAGATTCGCCCGTTTTGGCTGCGCGAGCACGTACGCGACGTTTAAGATTTCCATTTTGCGTCATTGTCAGGCCTTTCACGTCCCGGACGCAAGTTCCCCAGCAACCACGCCCGAAACGGTCGGACCAAGACAGCGACCCGAGACTGAAGTCCCTTTGCCTCCGTTTAAGACCATGCTGGGGAGGGTCTTGGGAGGTTAGGCGTAGGTCACGCCAAACCAAGAATGGCGATAAGACCTCGATTCGTCAACTTGTCGCAAATGTCCGAATTTCGGGCGAAAAAAGGACTGTGCTCGCCAATACCTCGCGTCTTACCGATCGCCAGGAAGATCGAAGACCTGCAATCCAGGTTCGCCCAAGGGCAGTTGCGCGGCGACCTGGCCCGTGGGATCAAGGACCGCCGTAGGACCAAAGGAAACTCGCCCCTGGCGCTCACCAGTCACGTCGGCCGAGACAAGCCAAAGGCCCGTCTCCCGGCATCTGTCACCCCGCACGGCATTGTGCAAATCCTTGTACGCCTCCGCTTTCTTTCGGCTGAGCATATTATTGGTGGGGCACACAATCAGGGATGCGCCAAGGTCCGCGATCTTCTGCGCGGCCTCCGGGAAATTCGTGTCGTAGCAAATGTTAATTCCGAAACGCAGACCATCGACCTCGAAGACATGGCTATCGTTTCCAGCGTCGAAAACTTGTTCGCCACGGAGCAGATGCTTTTTTCGATACCGACCAATGAGCGTACCCCGATCTACCACGTTCGCGGTGTTGAACAGTCGCCCATCCTCAACCTCGATTATGCCCATGACGATCATTGGTCCCGTTTTCGGCAACCGCTTCATAATGGCCTCGAACTCAGGTGATGTAAGGTCGAGGGCATTGCGCCGTGCCGATTGCTCGCCGGTTAGATACCCCTGAAGAAAGCCCTCCGGCAAACACAACAACACCGCGCCTTCGGCTTTCGCGCGAGCCGCGACGATCGCCAGACAGTCCAGTGCTGCATCAATGTCCTCCAAAAATTCAGGGGTCTGGGCAGCAGCGATCCTGACGGTCTTCATAGTAGCTTCCGTGCGACGCAAAACCGCTGCACACCCTTCGGTCAGGCCCGAGGGCATGCTTTTGCGCGACATGCATTATTTCTGTCTGATGCGGCGAGGGAAGCGCAGCCATCTTTCCTCGACCGGCCTTGGTTCCGCGACTGGCCTGGGGTGCGCGAGGATGGTGGTGAGCTCGACCGGCAGGCTCGGCGCCAGCGGCTTCTTGATGGCGACGCCATCCGCGATGGCAACGATGCTGTGGTAGAATTCGTCGCCCGAAAGCGACCTTGGCGGCACGGCCTCGTGCATGATCGAGATCACCGTGACGTCTGGACAATTGTCCTTGATCGCCTGATGGAAAGCGATCTTCCCTTCCGGATCGAGCGCCCCGGTCGCCTCGTCAAGGAACAGCAGCCCCGGCTGCTGCAGCACGATACGAGCGACAACCAGCTTCTGTTTCTGGCCGCCCGAAAGCACCTGGTCCCAGCTCATTCCGTCACGGCTTTCATCGGCCATGTGTTCGATGAAATCGCCAAGGCCGGCTTTGTGCAGAGCCGATGCAACCTGCGTGTCGGTGTGATCGCGCTCTGAACCGGGCAGGCAGACCAGTTGCTTCAGCGAGACCTGCTGCAGCTTGACCTCCTGGGCGGCATAGAAACTTTCGACCCCTTCCGGGAAGACGATGGAGCCGCGGCCATAGGGCCACAGGCCGTTGATCGCCTTGATCAGCGATGTCTTGCCGCAGCCGGATTCGCCCTTCAGGAACGTCCACTCGCCACGCCGGAAGCGCAAATTCGCAGCACTCAGGAAGGGGGTGGCGTCCTCGCCCTGGTGGGTCAGCTCGAGTTTCTGGATGGTCAAGCCGAAAACCGGGTTCTGACGGTCGTAGCGGAAATCGGAACAGCCGGTGAGACTATAGAATTCCTGCGGGTGTTGGACGTTTTCGATCGCGTTGGCGAGTTCGGTCACGCGTTGGCTGTTGGCGCGCAGCGCCGCAATGGAAGGCATGACATGGATGAACCACGAACATTGATTGATGAGTGAGTTGACCATCTCGGAGCCGGTTATGTAGCCCTTGAGGTCGAAACGGTTGTGGATATAGGGCACCAGGCCCGGCGCATAGGCGACAATGCGGGCGCCGATGAAAGTGTAGACCAGCTCGAAAGAACGATAGCTGGTGTTGACGATGTTCAGCCTTGCCCAGGTGCGGTCGATGTCGACATAAAGCCGTTCGTGCATCGTCTTTTGCACATTCTCGCCCTGGGAGGCGGCGACATGGAAACTGCGGCGCAGGAACGTGGTCAGCTCGCCGCGATAACTGCCTTCGGATTGCTGCATCCGGATGTTGATCCGTTCCAGCAACCTGCCGAGCTTCACCGCGATCCAGGTGTTCAGCGGCACGTAAATGGCGACCGCAAGGAAAGCCAGGACCGCGCTGCCATAGCTGCCGAGGAACTCCAGCCCTTTCACCTCTGCCGAGGTTTCAAGCAGTTTCCGGCCGACGAAATAAAGCGATGTGGCGACAGCCATCACCCCGATGGCGAGGCCGATGGCTCCGCCGGTCATGTCCTTGATCGATTCCTGGACGCGCTGGTCGATGTTGTCGGGGGCAGCAGCCCCGGAGGAACCGTGCTGAGCATGGAAATGCGTGTGATTGGTGTCGAGAAGCGCTGCGTTGAAACGGCTGTCCAGCCAAGCGCGCCATTTGCGATGCAGCGTCGCGGAAACAAAAGTGCGGATGCCGGTAAAGCCCGCGTCCTTGAGCACGACCAGAAGGATGAGCACGCCGGCGTTGGTGAGCAGCGATGCGAGCGGCGTGGTGTTCGCGGCGTCGTGGTAGAAGGCAATCGAGTTGACCAGTTCTCCGGATGCTTCGGCGAACCAGACGCCAGCCTTGCTGGAAAGCGCGGTAAACAGGGCGATGACCAGCGTCAGCGTCCAAGCCTCCACCCAGCGGTCCGAGAACCAGTAGGCCCGCATCAGTCCCCAGAAGCTGCGCATCGAGGAAACTGGTGTCAGGAGCGGCGGCCTTGCGGCACCGCGGAGCCATTTTTCCGATATTGAATGTCGCCCTGGTCTACCGACCCGAATCACAATCCCGCCCAAACCTCTTTTAGTTTTGTTACAGACAGTAACACCAATTGATCATTTTCAATTATCTTTTCTCGGGCTTGTGGAGGATTGAACCCCTGGCCGTTGCCATTAAGCAACAGCGGCAACGCGATGCGATGCCGCTCTCGACTCAAACTATCACTATAATTTCAATGAGTTGCTGGTTCACGTAGGCAAGCGTCAGCATCTTCCCCAAGGGAAAGTTTTTGCACAGTTTTGTGAGGCAAGATCGTGATCGATCGGCCGATTTTTATGCTGCGGAAGACGACTCGACGCAAAGATGCACCGTCATCCTTGTTGCCATATCGACCGGGAAAGTGACCGGAGGGCGTTGGCCCCGAGGGCGTTGGCTGCTGTGGCAATGTCGCCAAAGGCGCCTATGGAAGGACGTCCATCAGTTCGCTTTCTCCAACTCGCCCCGCGCCTTCGCCGCCGCAACCTGGCGAATGGCGTCGGTGAGCGTGTCAACGTCTTGCGCGCCCATCACCGCATACTTGCCCTCAAGCAGAAAGCACGGCACGCCCGTGATACCCATGCGCGAAGCAGTGGCGATTTCGGTGCGCACCGCCTCGACATCGGCGTCCGTCGGCAAAAGCGTCTCGACGACGGACGCATCCATGCCGGCCTCGCGGGCGGCGTTGATCAGCACGACATGATCGCCGAGATTGGCGCCTTCCTCGAAATTCAACTGGAACAGACGTCGCACCAGCCGGTTCTGCATGACCTCGCCGGCGGCACCAGCCCAGCGGATGACGCGGTGCGCGTCCAGCGTGTTGGGCGCAACCTTGATGGCGGCGAAGGCGAAGTTGATGCCCTCGGCCTCCCCCAATGGCTCGATGCGGGCGTGGATCTCGCGAATGCGTTCGTCGCTGCCGAACTTGGCCATCATGTATTCGCGGCGATCCTTGCCTTCGGGCGGGATGGTTGGGTCGAGCTGGAACGGCCGCCAGCGAATATGCACCTCGACCTCGTTTGCCGCGGCGATCGCCTTGTCGAGCCGCTTCTGGCCGATGAAGCACCAGGGGCAGACGACGTCGGAGACCACATCGACGGTAATCGACTTCTCGTCGCTCATCTTGATCTCCTGTTCCGAAGTGGTCACTTCGGCTTGCGCCACCATGTCGGCAGTCGATAACCGGATATGGGGGTCTTTCGCGGATGTTCCAGATAGCTCCAGTAGGCGAGCCATTCCTGCGTGTTGTGCTGCATGGGAACCATGTAGTGGCCGGAGATCAACAACCTGTCGAGGACCCGGACGGCGGCAACATAATCTTCGCGGCTGCGGGCGTCGACCATCGCCTCAAGTGCTGCATCTATCGCCGGATCGGCGACGCCGGCAAGGTTGAACGACCCTTCGGCATTGGCGGCAGCTGATCCCCAGCGCCCGAACTGCTCGATGCCCGGCGACAGCGAGTTCTCGAAACCGCTGGCGCCGATCAGCACCTCGAAATTGAAACGTTGCTTGCGTGACTGGATCTGGTCGCCGTCAAGGCTGCGGATGGTGACGTCGATGCCGATCTTCGCAAGCGTGCGCTGGTAGATGGCGGCAAGGCGCTCTTCGTTCTGGGAGGCGGTCAGGATCTCGAAGCCGAAGGGTTTCCCCTCGGGATCGAGCATCACTCCATCGTGCAGGGCATAGCCCGCGCCCTTGAATATGTCGAACGCAGCTTTCAGCACCCTGCGGTCCTGGCCCGAGCCGTCGGTGACAGGTGGCCGCCAGGTGCCGTCCATGACATCGGCCGGCACACGACCCGGGTAGGGTGCCAGGAGCGCCTTTTCCCTGTCGTCGGCCGGATGGCCGAGTGCCGACAGCTCGGAATTCTGCCAATAGCTCATGGTGCGCATGTACTTGCCGCCAAACAAGTTCTTGTTGGCCCATTCGAAGTCGTAGAACATGCCGAGTGCGCGTCGAACCACCGGATTGGAGAACTTCTGCAGCCGCGTGTTGAACAGGAACCCCGTCACCACTGGCGGGATGCCGGTGTCGAACTTTTCGGCGATCACGTCGCCCTTGTGGAAGGCCGGGAAGTCGAGATCGCGCTCGCGCTTGACCGGATCGCTGTCGTCAGCGATAGCGCAGATGCCTTTCTTGAAAGCTTCCAGCTTGGCGTTGGCGTTGAGGAAATATTCGATGGTGATCTGGTCGTAATTGTCGAAACCGCGCTTGGCGGGGATGTCCTTGCCCCAATAATTCGGGTTGCGCTTGAACACGATGCGCTGGCCAGGCGCCACGTGCGCCACGGTGTAGGGGCCGCTGCCGATCACCGGTTTCAGCGTGGTCCTGTCGAAGGTCGCCTTGTCGAAAGCGTGCTTCGGCACGATCGGCGTCATCGCGATAACCAACGGAGTCTCGCGATTAGCCTTGTCGTTGAATGTAAAGCGCACGCTGCGGTCGCCGGTCTTTTCCAGTTTGGCGACCATGCTCATGCGGGCGCTGTAGGGTGGCCGGCCTTTCTCGGTAAAGACCTCGTAGGTGAACAGCACGTCTTCCGCAGTCACCGGTTGGCCATCAGACCATTTGGCCCTCGGATCGAGGTGGAATTCGATGCTCTTGCGCTCCGGATCCATGTCGGCAGTGTCGGCAAGCAGGCCGTAAAGACTGAAGGACTCATCGTCATTGCGCTGCATCAACGGCTCGAAGACGAGATTGCCGAAGATCCTGTCGATCATGCCGCGTGCCGTCGTGCGCAGGCTTTTCAGGATGAAAGGGTTGAGATTGTCGAAGCTGCCAACGACGCAATAGGTGATGCTGCCGCCCTTCGGTGCATCGGGATTGACGTAGTTGAAATGCGCATAGTCGGCCGGTAGCGCCGGCTCGCCCTGCATGGCGATCGCGTGTTTTGGCTCCGACAAGGCCGGCTGGGGCGAAAGGGTGATAATCGCGGCGATCAGCCAAACAAGAACGCGGCCCATGACCGTCTCCTTACCGGGTCGGCTTGATGATTCGGAGCGCACCCTAACATGAGCCGACCGCCTCCCGGCTAATCGCGAGCTCAAGAATTGCTGACATCAGGCTGGATTCGGCACCGCTTGCAGTGTAACACGCCGTTCGAAGTCATTCTGTTGCCTCAATTCGGCAACAGTTAGCTGGACCACACGGCGCGAAGAAGCCGGTCCCGGGATCATTTGAGAGGAAGTGCACGATATGACGAGCCTGAACAGCAACGCGTACCGCCTGTCGGTCATGGCCGCTGGAGTGGTCGGCTTTTTGGGCGCACAGCTTCCCGCTGCTCTTGCGCAGCAGCAACAGCAGATTCCGCAGGGCTGGTTCAAAGCCTGCACCAAGCAGGAAGACGTCGACATCTGCAATGTCCAGAACATCACCACCGCCGGCAACGGCCAGCTCGTCACCGGCATCAGCCTGATCGAATTGAAGGGCAAGGTAAACCGCAAGGTGTTCCAGGTGACGGTTCCGAGCGGTCGCCTGATTCCTCCCGGCATTGGCCTCCAGATCGACACCGCGAAGGCGCAGAAGCTCGACTATGTGATCTGCTTCCCCGACCGCTGCGTGGCGGAAGTGCCGCTGACCGATCAGCTCATCAATTCCTTCAAGAAGGGTTCGAACCTGACGCTGACCTCAGTCAATTTCCAGAACCAGCCGAACCCGATCAAGGTCGCTCTGACTGGCTTCAGCGGCGCCTTCGACGGGCCGCCGCTGCAGCAGTCGGACATCGAGGATCGGCAGAAGAAGCTTCAGGATTTCGTTGCCAAGAACAACCAGGACTTCGCCAAGAAGCTCAAGGAAGAGCAGGACAAGGCGAAGACCGCCAACTGATTCCTGAGGCAAACAAGACAATTTCTCAAGGCAACAAAAAGCGGGGTCATGCCCCGCTTTTTTTGTTCCGTCCGGCCATTTCTTGATCCCACGAGGCCCGCAATCGCGTCAGGTCCCCGCGATTTTCGTCAGGTCCCCGCAATTTTTATCAGGTCAATGTCTTGACTGGCGTCTCGGCTCGTAGCGTCCATCCGGCCTCTTGTCGAACATCTCGCCGATCTCCGGATGCCGCACCGGTTCGCCAGACCGGTCCTCGAGCAGGTTCTGCTCAGACACATAGGCGATGTATTCCGTTTCCGAATTCTCGGCGAGCAAGTGGTAGAAGGGCTGGTCCTTGCGCGGCCGCACATCCGCCGGGATCGCCTCGTACCATTCGTCGGTGTTGGCGAATTGCGGGTCGACATCGAAAATGATGCCGCGGAACGGAAACAGCCGGTGGCGGACCACCTGTCCGATCGAAAATTTGGCTGTTTTCATCATGGTACTCACCACTAAGTCCTAGAGTGCCGCGTCCTTGGAATGCGCAAAGACTCCCTAAGACCTTGAATTTACGCGTTACGCTTCAAAAAATCGAGCCCGACTTATGGCTGATACCTGACCTATTTGACGCAGACGCCGCATGATTTCAATGCCGAACGGTTGACGCCCCGCCAAGCTACGGGCCAGCCCGCCCTGTGCTAGCGCCGGATCTGTTTCCTTAAGCCGCCGGCGAGCGCTGCAAAACCACTGCCGGGCCGCAGCCCCTCGCGCATGAAAAAGGCGCGGAGCGGCGCGAATCCGCCGAGCACGCCAAGGCCAGCACTGCGCGCCATCTGTGCCGGCAGCATCTGCGAGAGCAGCGATTTGTTGAGCAGGTTGACCGCATTGCTGCGCGCCAGGATGTCGGGCCGGCGCTTGAAATCATAGGCTGCGAGGGCCTTGACGGCGCCCGGGTCGTCCCTGTTTTTGCAAGTAATTCCAATCAGATCATCGATATCCCTGATACCAAGGTTGAGACCTTGCGCGCCGATCGGCGGAAACACATGGGCGGCTTCGCTGACAAGTGCCACCCGGTTGCGCGCGAAGCACCGCGGCGTCACGCCGGAAAGCTGGTAGACCTGCCGCCCGGGTTCGACGGAAACCCGGCCCAGCATCGATTGCATCCGCTGTTCGATCCGCATCGAAAGCGCCGCGTCGTCCAGTGCGGCGAGTTCCTTCGCCGTTTCCGGCTCTACCACCCAGACAAGGCTCGACCGGTTGCCGGGCAGGGGAACCTGGGTGAACGGGCCGGTCTCGGTGTGGAACTCGGTCGAAGTGAACGCGTGGTCGCTGCGGTGGCCGAAATTGAGAACCAATGCCGCCTGCGGATAGGACCGCGCCGACGTCGAGATGCCGGCAGCCTCGCGGGCCGGCGACAGACGGCCATCGGCAGCGACGGCCAGCGATGCCGTGATCTCGCTGCCGTCAGACAGGATCGCATGCGCATGGTCGCCCTCGAGGCGCCAGGTCTCTATCATCGCTTTTCGCCATTCGATGCCGGAATGGGCGGCAACAACACGGGCAAGTGCGGGGTTGAGCGCACTGTTGGGTAAATTCAATCCGAACTGCTCCTCGCCGATTTCGCTGGCGCGGAAAATGACCACCGGGCTGCGGATCAGCCGGCTGGTTGCATCGACGATGCGCATCACCTTCAGCGGTGCGGCCTGGGACCTCACCGCATCGAGGACGCCCAACCGTTCGAGGATCTTCAGGGCCGGGTTCATCAGGGCCGTCGTGCGGCCGTCCTGGCCATTTGCCTCGGGTCCAACGAGCGTCACGGGAAAGCCGGCGTCTGCGAAACCAAGCGCTGCAATCTGCCCTGCCGGGCCACTGCCGGCCACCAGTATCCGTGCTGTGTCCCGACGGTCCAATTTCGGCTTCCCGGTTGCGATGCGAGGCGGTCGGTCCGACCTGATGAGCATATAGATCAGATCATGCAGCTTGATCAACGCGGCGATTCGGCCCATTCGATTGCCATGACCGCCGAAGACCATGATTTCAGTCATCTCGACCGTTTCGGCCGCGCCGCGGCGAGCGTCTCGCGCAATCCTCGACTGGCGGTGAACATCGTTTTGGGCGCAGCCGTCGTCCTGGCCTGGCTGCTGCTTGGCGCCGTGGCCATACGTGGCGCCGAAAGCCGGGTTCCGGGTATCGATGCACCCGGCGACACGATGCTCAGGTACCTGCCGGGGCTGCCGCTGCCGGATCTTCTCGAGCGCTTCTTCAGTCTTTGTCTTGCACCTGCGCCGCTCGACGGGGGCGTCGGCGCGCAGGCCGGAGCGCTCATCGTCATGTGGTTCCTGATGGCGGTCGCCACCATGCTGCCTTCGGCGGGGCCGATGATCCGCACCTATTGCGAGATTGCCGATACCGCGCGGATCAAGGGCGAAGCGGTTGTCCATCCGCTGATCCTGGTCGCCGGTTACCTCAGCGTCTGGTTGGCTGCGTCGGCAGTGTTTGCGGCGCTGACGCTCATCGTTCACGCCTTCGCCTCATCTGTGCAGATGCTCGATCCGGTGGTCGGAGCGACAGGAGCGGCTGCGCTTCTGGTTGCTGGCCTCTACCAGTTCAGCGGCCTGAAGGAAGCCTGCCTGACAAAATGCAAAAGCCCGTTCTCGATCCTGTTTTCGAACTGGAGCGCGAGGCCCGGCCGCATTTTCCGGCTCGGCATGGAGCAGGGTGTCTGGTGCCTCGGCTGCTGCTGGGCGCTGATGCTGGTGATGTTCGCCGTCGGTGTGATGAACGTGTTCTGGTTGGCGTTGATCGGCCTCTTCACCCTGATCGAAAAACAGACGGCGGGCAGGCTGCCAACCCGGATCGCCGGTGCGATACTGCTTGTCTGGGCAACCGCCCTGCTAGTAGTCTCGGCATAGGGAGAGAATTCTATGGCGGATCAAGGCTGGGCAATGAAAGGAGAGTTGGTGCTCTCCTGCAATTGCACGGTTTTTTGTCCTTGCGTGCTGTCTCTCGGCAGTCATCCGCCGACCGAGGGCTATTGCCAGACCTGGGCGGGGTTCCGCATCGATGCCGGCCATTTCGGCGAGGTCGAGCTGTCCGGCCTCAATCTTGGGCTGGTCATGGAAATCCCCGGCTATATGAGCCGCGGCAACTGGACCGCCGGACTGTTCATCGACAAGCGCGCCTCAGTCTACGCGGTAAAGGCGCTGACCAGGATTTTCACCGGCAAGGCTGGCGGGACCACCTCGCTGCTCTCCATCCTGGTCGGAAAGTTCCTCGGCGTCGAGCAGGCGCCGATCACTTATGAGACGCGCGACAGGACGCGGATCTTCCAGATCCCGAAGATCATCGATGGAGCGGTGACGCCGATTTCCGGCAAGGACCGCGACAAGGATACGGTGATCAGCAATTCGGAGTACTGGATCGCACCGGAAATCATCGTCGCCAGGTCCGACAAGAGCAAGATGCGGGCCTTCGGTCGCAACTGGAATTTTGCCGGCCGCTCGGCCGAAATCTGCAAGCTGGACTGGCGGGGCCCGTGAGCAAAAAAACAACGGCCAGAAAAATCACGGCCGGAAAAATCACGGCCAGGAAAATCGCCGACAAGATTCCGAGGCCGAAGAAGAAAGTCACATGGCCGCAGGCGCGCGCATTTTCGGTTCATCTGCTGACCGCATCGGGCTCGTTCCTGGCGTTCCTGTCGCTGGTTGCGGCGAGCGAGCAGCGCTGGACGGCGATGTTCTGGTGGCTGGGGCTGGCGCTGTTCGTCGACGGCATCGACGGGCCGATCGCCAGGAAGCTCGAGGTCAAGGAAATCCTGCCGACGTGGTCGGGCGAACTCCTCGACAACATCATCGATTACGTCACCTATGTGCTGATACCAGCCTTCGCGCTTTACCAGCGCGGCTTCATGGGTGAGGGCCTGTCGTTCCTGTCGGCGGCGATCATCGTCGTGTCGAGCGCGATCTACTATGCCGACACCGGGATGAAGACCAAGGAAAATTTCTTCAAGGGGTTTCCCGTGGTCTGGAACATGGTGGTGTTCACGCTGTTCGTCATCGAGCCGGGACAATGGGTTTCCTTCGCCGTGGTCGTGGTGGCCGGCATCCTGACCTTTGTGCCGATCAATTTCATCCACCCGGTGCGGGTGGCGCGGCTGCGGCCGATCAACCTTGGCATGACGCTGCTATGGTGCGCTTTCGGAGCGCTGGCGCTGGCGCAGGCAGCTCTTGCCGCCTTCTACGACCAGATCGGCGTCCTGGGCGAGCAGGTGAGTGTCTTCACCAAGATCGGCATCACGGTCACCGGACTTTACCTCGCATGCATCGGCGGTATCATGCAGCTCTTTCCAACGCTCGGCGCCAAGAAAACCTGATCCCATAGAGTCTGGTCCCAAGAGAGCCTCATCAATGTCCAAAGCAATACGCATCCACGCCCATGGCGGTCCGGAGGTCCTGACCTATGAGGACGCCGATCCGGGCCAACCCGGCTCGGGGCAAATCCTGGTCAGGCACACGGCGATCGGCCTCAATTTCATCGACGTCTATCATCGCTCCGGCCTTTACCCGCCGCCAGGCGGTTTCCCGCTGATACCCGGCAGCGAGGCGGCCGGGGTGGTCGTGGAAGTGGGCGCGGATATCGACTGGCTGAAGCCGGGCGATCGCATCGCCTACGCCGTGACGACTGGAGCCTATGCCGAGCAGCGCGTGATCGCGGCCGATCGCGTCGTCAAGGTGCCGGACGGTATCAGCGACGAACAGGCGGCCGCCATGATGCTGAAAGGGATGACGGCGGAATATCTGCTGCGCCGTACCTTCAAGGTGAAGGCGGGCGACACGATCCTGTTTCACGCGGCGGCCGGCGGTGTCGGGCTGATCCTCGGCCAATGGGCCAAGCATCTTGGCGCAACCGTGATCGGCACCGCCAGCTCCGCCGACAAGATCGAGCTCGCCAGGGCGCATGGCTTCGACCACGTCATCAACTACCGCGAGCAGGACTTCGTCGCCGGCGTCCTCGCCATCACCGGCAGCAAGAAGTGCGACGTCGTCTATGATTCGGTCGGCAACGACACCTTTCCGGCCTCGCTCGACTGCCTAAAGCCGCTCGGCATGTTCGCCAGCTTCGGTCAATCGTCGGGACCGGTCCCGCCGTTCAGCATGTCATTGCTGGCGCAGAAAGGTTCGCTGTTTGCAACCCGTCCGACGCTGTTCGTCTACAACGCCAGGCGCGAAGACCTGGAGGCGTCCGCCGCCGCGCTGTTCGAAATCGTGCTCAGCGGCGCGGTCAAGATCAAGATCAATCAGCGTTACGCGCTCCAGGATGCCGGCAGGGCGCATTCCGACCTCGAAGGCCGCAGGACGACCGGGACAACCATTCTTGTCCCCTGAGCCTTGCCATCGCTTTGAGCGACGTGCGTCCACTTGGGCGCACAAAAGCACGCTCTGACATTTTGAATCCACGCATCGTGCTTTCCGAAAATCGATTTCGATTTTCGGGCCGATGCGTTAGGTTTCCGCTGAAATTCTTGAAGCTCTTTCAAGACGGGTGCCGCTTTGCGACGACAGCAGGCCGCGCATACCATGCCTGCGGGAACACAGAACATATCTGGCAAACCAGATGGGAGGCACTGTGAGTGCAAATCAGGACGACGCCAACCTGCTTGAGGTTCGTGGCCTTACCAAGACGTTCGGCACATTGACTGCGTGCGACGATATCGATCTCACCGTCGCAAAAGGCGAAATCCATGCGTTGCTCGGCGAGAACGGCGCCGGCAAGTCGACGCTCGTCAAAATGCTGTTCGGAACGCTGGAGCCCAATTCGGGCGAGATTTTCTGGAACGGCCAGGCGGTCACGATCACCAATCCCGGCTTTGCGAAGAAGCTTGGCATCGGCATGGTGTTCCAGCATTTTTCGCTGTTCGAGGCACTGACTGCGGCCGAGAACATCGCGCTGTCGCTGGACGACGGTTCGCCGATCAGCACGATTGCCGCGAAGGCGAGGGCGCTTTCCTATAGCTACGGCCTGCCGCTCGATCCGCAATCGCTGGTCGGCGACCTCTCGGTCGGTGAGCGCCAGCGTATCGAGATCATCCGCTGTCTGCTGCAGACGCCGCAACTCATCATCCTCGACGAGCCGACCTCGGTGCTGACGCCGCAGGAAGCCGACAAGCTGTTCGAGACGCTCGAACGGCTGCGCTCGGAAGGAAAGTCCATCCTCTACATTTCGCACCGGCTGGAAGAGGTCAAGCGTATCTGCGACCGCGCCACCGTGCTGCGCCACGGCAAGGTGGTTGGCCATTGCAATCCGCGCAAGGAAACCGCGGCATCGCTGGCCCGCATGATGGTCGGCAACGACGTGCAGGCCGTGGTGCGCGCGCCGGCCCAGGGTATCGAGACCGCGCAGCCGCTGCTTGAAATCTGCGCGCTCAGCCGCAAGCCGGCAACGCCGTTCTCGATCCCGCTCAGAAACATCAACCTGACCGTACGCGCCGGCGAAGTGATCGGAATTGCAGGCGTCGCCGGCAACGGCCAGGGCGAGTTCTTCGAATCCGTTTCCGGCGAGGTGCCGCAGCAGGATGCCGCCTCGGTACGCATCCGCGGCAAGGACGCCGGCGGCCTCAGCATCACCGGCAGGCGGCTGATGGGCGCTGCCTTCGTGCCGGAAGAGCGGCTCGGCCACGGTGCAGCACCGCGCATGAAGCTTTCGGAAAACCTGCTGCTGTCGCGCCATGCCACGGACGGCAAGGTGTTTGTCGGCGCCGGCGGAATGGTCAAAAGCGATGCGATCTATGCCGCTGCCCAACGCATCATCAAGGCGATGGATGTGCGCAAGAGCGCTGCGGACCCGGAGGCGGCAGCGCTTTCAGGCGGCAATCTGCAGAAATTCATCGTCGGCCGCGAACTCGACCGCAGGCCAAGCGTCATGGTCGTCAATCAGCCGACCTGGGGCGTCGACGCCGGTGCGGCCGCCCATATCAGGCAGACGCTGATCGAATTGGCGCGCAGCGGCTCGGCAGTGTTGGTCATCAGCCAGGATCTCGACGAATTGTTCGAGATATCCGACGCGATCGCGGTGATGCACAATGGCGAATTGTCGAAGCCGTTGCCGATCGCCGAGGCCACGTTCGAAAAGATCGGACTGCTAATGGGCGGGGCCGAGCCGGGCCACGCCGAACACGCTCTGGAGACGTCATGATGCGCCTCGAACTCGTCAAACGGCCGCAGCGCTCGATGCTGTTCTCGGCGCTGTCGCCCTTCATTGCATTCGTGCTGACGATCATTGCCGGCGCCATCCTGTTCGCGCTGCTTGGCGTCAATCCCTTGAAGGCTTTCCAGATCTACTTCCTCGAGCCTGTCAGTCAGGTCTGGCAGCTGCATGAGCTGGCGATCAAGGCGGCACCGCTCATCCTGATCGGGGTCGGCCTGTCGGTTTGCTACAGAGCCAACATCTGGAACATCGGCGCGGAAGGCCAGTTCATCCTGGGCGGCATTGTCGGCTCGAGCGTTCCGGTGCTGTTTCCACAGTTTGAAGGGCCTCTGGTGCTGCCGCTGATGCTGCTGTTCGGCATGGTCGGCGGTGCCGCCTACGCCGCCATTCCCGCCCTGCTCAAGGCGCGCTTCAACACCAACGAGATCCTGACCAGCCTGATGCTGGTCTATGTCGCGCAGCTGTTCCTCGACTGGCTGGTGCGCGGGCCGTGGCGCGATCCGAAGGGTTTCAATTTCCCGCAGACGATACAGTTCAACGACTCGGCGATATTGCCGGAACTGATGCCGGCCTCCGGCCGTGCCAATTGGGGTTTCGTGTTCGCGCTGGTCGCGGCGGTGCTGGTCTGGATGCTGATGAGCCGCATGCTGAAAGGCTTTGAGGTCCGCGTGCTCGGCGCAAGCCCCAGGGCAGGGCGCTTCGCCGGCTTCGGCATCAAGCGGATGGTGTTCTTCGCCTTCATGCTGTCGGGGGCACTGGCTGGACTTGCCGGCATCTCCGAAGTCTCCGGCGCCATCGGCCAGCTGCAGCCGGTGATTTCGCCCGGCTACGGCTTTGCCGCCATCATCGTGGCGTTCCTCGGCCGGCTCAATCCATTAGGCATTGTCGCGGCGGGCCTGGTGCTGGCGCTGACCTATCTTGGCGGCGAGGCGGTACAAAGCGCGCTCGGCATCTCCGACAAGGTGGCGCGCGTGTTCCAGGGCATGCTCCTGTTCTTCGTGCTCGGCTGCGACACGCTCATTCACTACCGCATTCGTCTGATCGGCCTGGCTGCGCCGACGCTTGAAGCCGCGCCGAAGCTGGAGGAGGCCCGCTGATGGACATCACCGTCAACATTCTTTTGACCATCGCAACCGCGGCGACGCCTTTGCTGATCGCGGCGATCGGCGAGCTAGTGGTCGAACGTTCCGGCGTGCTCAATCTCGGCGTCGAAGGCATGATGATCATGGGGGCGGTCGGCGGTTTCGGCGCCGGCTATCTCACCGGATCGCCATGGATCGGGTTGTTGGCGGCGATCGCCCTGGGTGCGGTGTTTTCGCTGCTGTTCGCCGTCATGACCTTGTCGCTGGCCACGAACCAGGTGGCGACCGGCCTGTCGCTGACACTGCTCGGCCTAGGGCTTTCCGGCATGATGGGCACCAGCTTTGTCGGCCAGCCCGGCGCGAGGCTGCCAAACCTCGACATTCCCGGCCTGACGGCGATGCCCGTCATCGGCAGATTGCTGTTCGGCCAGGACCCGATCTTCTACATCTCGATTGCATTGACCGCCGCCGTCATGTGGTTCCTGTTCAAGACCCGCACCGGGCTGACGCTGCGCTCGATCGGCGACAGCCATACATCGGCCCATGCGCTTGGCATCGAGGTCATCCGCTACCGCTACCTGGCGGTGATCTTCGGCGGCGCCTGTGCGGGCCTTGCCGGGGGCCACCTGTCGCTGGTCTATACGCCGCAATGGGTGGAGAACATGACCGCCGGGCGCGGCTGGATTGCGCTGGCGCTGGTCGTGTTCGCATCATGGCGGCCATGGCGGGTGCTGGCGGGCGCCTATATCTTCGGCGCGGTCTGGATCGGCCAGCTTCATGCACAGGCTTTTGGCATTCCGGTTCCCTCGCAACTGCTTTCTTCGTTGCCCTATCTGGCAACCATCGTGGTTCTCGTTCTAATCTCGCGCAACAAGCGTTTGACGATGATGAACACACCGGCTTCCTTGGGGCAGCCATTCGTTCCGGATCGCTGACGATAAAAAGACAAACGGGAAGCTCCAAGGCTTAACTCAGAGAGGTAACACGATGAAAAAACTGCTTATTGCGCTGATGACCGCGGCGGCGGCATTGTCGCTGGCGGCGACCGCCGAAGCGCAGGAAAAGCTGAAAGCCTGTTGGGTCTATACCGGCCCGATCGGTGATTTCGGCTATTCGTACCAGCATGACCAGGGCCGCCTGGACGTGGAGAAGGCGCTCGGCGACAAGGTCGAGACCGCTTATCTGGAGAACGTCTCCGAGGGTCCCGATGCCGATCGTGCCTTCGAGCGCCTGGCGCGCGAAGGATGCAAGATCATTTTCGGTACGTCCTTCGGCTTCATGGACCCCGAAGTGAAGGTCGCCAAGAAATTCCCCGACGTGATGTTCGAACACGCGACCGGCTACAAGACATCAGAAAATCTCGGCATCTACAACGCACGCTTCTACGAAGGCCGCTACATCCTCGGCCAGATCGCCGCCAAGCAATCGAAGTCGGGCGTCGCCGGCTACATCGTTTCGTTCCCGATTCCCGAAGTGGTGATGGGTATCAATTCCTTCATGCTCGGCGCCCAGTCGATCAAGCCGGATTTCAAGGCGAAGATCGTCTGGATCAATTCATGGTTCGATCCGGGCAAGGAAGCCGATGCCGCCAAGGCTCTGTTCGACCAGGGCGCCGACATCATCGTCCAGCACACCGACTCGACCGCTGCCCTGCAAGTCGCCGAAGAGCGCGGACTGCAGGGCTTCGGCCAGTCTTCGGACATGATCAAGTTCGCCCCCAAGGCGCAGTTGACCTCGATCGTCGACGATTGGGGGCCGTATTATATCGGCCGGGTGAAGGCCGCGCTCGACGGCACCTGGAAGCCCGGCAATGTCTGGCTGGGCATCAAGGACGGCGCCGTTAAAATGGCCCCTTACACCAACATGCCCGACGACGTGAAGGCGATGGCGGAAGCCACCGAGAAGAAGATCGTCGAAGGATGGAACCCGTTCACCGGGCCGATCGCCAAGCAGGACGGCACGCCGTGGCTGAAGGAAGGCGAAGTCGCCGACGACCCGACGCTGCTCGGCATGAACTTCTACGTCAAGGGCGTCGACGACAAGCTGCCGCAGTAAGCGCAAGCTGGGCCAAAATCGTGACAGGAAGGGCGCCGTGCGGCGCCCTTTCGTTTAGCAAGAGCCCGAAATCGGGATCGATTTCCGGAAGGGCCATGCGCAAAATCAGGTGTTATGCGGCGTCCTTTGCCGCCCGAAAGGACGCGGCGCCGTAGTGCGAGATGCGGTCAGACCGCTGAGCCGTAAAGATCGTAAGCGTCGGCACGGTCGATCTTGACGGTGACGACATCGCCGGCGCGCAACGGACGCCGCGACTGGATATGCACCGAGCCGTCGATTTCGGGCGCGTCGTATCTGGTGCGGCCCTTCGCCGAGGTGCCATGCGCCTCGTCGATCAGCACTGGCAGACGCTTGCCGACCTTCCTGGCGAGCTGCGTCGCCGAGATCTTCTGCTGACGCTGCATGAAACGGTGCCAGCGCGCCTCCTTGATTTCCTGCGGAACCTGTTCGAGGCCGAGGTCGTTGGAGCGGGCGCCCCTGACTGGCTCGTATTTGAAGCAGCCGGCGCGGTCGATCCTGGCTTCGTCCAGCCAGTCGAGCAGCATCTCGAAATCGTCGTCCGTCTCGCCGGGGAAGCCGACGATGAAGGTGGAGCGGATCGCCAGATCCGGACAGATTTCGCGCCAGCCGCGAATACGGTCGAGCGTCTTTTCGCCGTGGGCGGGCCGGCGCATGTTCTTCAGCACTCGCGGCGAGGCGTGCTGGAACGGGATGTCCAGATAGGGAAGGATCTTTCCTTCGGCCATCAGCGGGATGACATCGGCGACATGCGGGTAGGGGTAGACATAGTGCATGCGTATCCAGACGCCGAGTTTGCCGAGTTCCTCCGACAGATCGAGGAATTTGGCCCGCACTTCGCGATCGCCAAACATGCTGGTCTGGTATTTGATGTCGATGCCGTAGGCGCTGGTGTCCTGCGAGATGACCAGGATTTCCTTGACGCCGGCATTGGCCAGTTTTTCGGCCTCGCGCAGCACGTCGGCCGCCGGCCGCGAGACGAGATCGCCGCGCAGCGCCGGGATGATGCAGAAGGAGCAGCGGTTGTTGCAGCCCTCCGAAATCTTGAGATAGGCATAGTGGCGCGGCGTGAGCTTGACGCCTTGCGGCGGCAAAAGGTCGACATAGGGATCGTGGCTCGGGGGCGCGGCCTCATGCACCGCAGCCATCACGCTCTCGTAGGCCTGCGGACCGGTGATGGCGAGAACGTTGGGATGTTTTTCGCGGATGACGTCCGGTTCGGCGCCGAGACAGCCGGTGACGATGACCCTGCCGTTCTCCGAAAGGGCGGAGCCGATGGCATCGAGCGATTCATCGCGAGCCGAATCGAGAAAGCCGCAGGTGTTGACGACGACCAGATCGGCGCCGTCATGCTTGCGCGCGATCTCATAGCCCTCGGCGCGCAGGCGCGTGATGATGCGCTCCGAGTCCACGAGGGCTTTCGGGCATCCAAGGCTGACGAAACTGACGCGAGGGGCAGACATTTGCGGTTTCCAATGGACGCGGGCCGGAAACCCTTAGGCCCGGCCCGGAAGTCTCGATGCATGTTGATCTTTTGAACTTTCGCAGAAGCACAATTCGCACGGCGCAATAGCATAGTTCCGCAATCAGGCAAACCGAGGAATGGCTTGGCGCCTCGGGCGGACCGGCATTGCCAAGGTTTCAATGACCGCCCGGCCCGAACCAGGGCGCCAGGAACGCAAACTGTTCGGGCCACTGCTGCACAGCACCATCCAGAAGCATCTTCACGGCGACGTAGAAAATGATCACCAGGCCGATATAGGCGATCCAGCGGTACTTATGCAGGAGGCGAGCGACAAACGAAGCGGCGAAGCCCATCAGCGCAATCGACAGCGCCAAGCCGATGATCAGGACCGTCGGATGGTCCATCGCCGCGCCGGCGACTGCAAGGACGTTGTCGAGAGACATCGAAACGTCGGCAATGACGATCTGCCAGGCTGCCTGAGCGAAGGTCTTGCGCGGCCCTTTGCCGCCAATCGTCCCGCTTTTGTCGTAATCGACATTCGACAACGCTTCCGTCGCGTCATGTTCCTGCTCGTAGCTGACACGCAACTCGCGCCACATCTTCCAGCACACCCAAAGCAGCAGCAGGCCGCCGGCTATGAGGAGAATGGGGCCGATGGTGAGAAGCCACTGGGTGATCAGAGCGAAGAAGATGCGAAGCACGGTGGCCGCCGCAATGCCGACGAGAATCGCCTTCTTGCGCTGATCCGACGGCAGGCCCGCCGCAGCAAGGCCGATGACGATGGCATTGTCGCCGGCAAGCACAAGGTCGATGGCAATGACCTGGAGCAGGGCCGCGAGGCCGGCGGCGGTAAAAATTTCCATCAGCTGGAATTTCCTTGCTTGGTCGCCAATCGTTCGTGCCCGGACGCCCTAACGTGTAAGGTTCCCGTGCGTCAAGGCTCCATGGCGATAAAGACGGCAAACTGCCTATCGCGGGCGACATCGCCAGCAGCCGGTGAAAGCTGTCAATCGAACGACGCCCCGGTCGTCAGGACGCATTGCACCGCAGACGCCCGCTCACAGTGCAGGTCCCAAACGAGGGGTTGAAGCGCAGAGGAGGGTTGAAGCGCACCGCCACCGCAATAGATTTCGGGGACCGAAGAGTACGACGCCTGAAGTGTTCCTCACAGGAGAGGCTTGTGACGTCTGACGACAACACACCCGTCCTTTCCGGGGCACCAATCCTTGCCGGGGCAATCGGGGAGTACCGCGAGTTCGATCCTGCGGCCGCACTCGAAGGGCATTTCCAGTGTGCCTGGTCCAATACATTGCGAGCGGACGCGGCGAGCCTGTCGGCCGTGGTCCCCGACGGCTGCGTCGACATCACCTGGATCGACGGCGATCTGGTCGTGGCAGGCCCCGACGTGGCGGTTGCCCTCTCTGCGATGACACCTGGCTCTACGGTGATCGGCGCCCGCTTCCGACCGGGTGCGGCAAGCCGGTGGCTCGGCCTGCCGATGTCGGAAATCGTCGGCGGCCGGGTGGCGCTCAGCCACTTCTGGGGAGCGCTGGCGCGCGAAATCGCTGAAAAAATTGGCGAGGCGTCCTCGACGATAGAGCGGATGCGGGCGATGCAAGCGGCACTCTGCAGGCTTGCGCCGGATGTCGAGCCGCCGCCTGCGGACATGGGATTTGCCTTCAACGCGCTGAAAACCGAATCCGCCGGTCCGGGCATGGCGGTGATCCTCGACCGGCTCGACGTCAGCCCGCGAACGCTGCGCCGCCGCTGCCAGGAGGCTTTCGGCTATGGCCCGAAGACGCTCGACCGCATCCTCCGCTTCCAGCGGTTCCTGAACCTGGCGCGGCAGTCTGCCGGGCCGCGCCTGGCCGATCTTGCGTTCGAGGCGGGCTATTCCGACCAGGCGCATCTGACGCGCGAGGTGCGGCGCCTGTCGGGCTTCTCGCCGGCGACGGTTCTGTGGCAGCTCGGCGCCTGAGCTGGCCGTTTCGTTCAATACGCCACCGCCAACTCGGCCTAGTCTGCCTTCGTTGAAAGGAGGCAGATATGACCATCTACAGATCCCGCATCGTCACCGTGTCCATCGACCGGGACTGGCGCGAAGTCTATGACTTCGCCTCCATCCCTGAGAATTTCCAGCGCTGGGCGGCAGGCCTCGGCAGGCGCTTCGAAAGATCGGGCGAGGAATGGACTGCGGAGGACCCCGACGGCCGGCCCATCCGCATCCGCTTCTCCCGGCCGAACGAATACAGCGTCCTCGATCACATCGTCTTTGCCGATGGCAAGGAAACCCGCAATGCGGTGCGCGTGGTTGCCAACGGGACCGGCGCGGAGGTCATGTTCGTGCTGTTGAGAGCGCCGGACATGACGGAGGAGATATTCGCTGCCGACGCCGAGGCCGTGCAGCGCGACCTCAACAGCCTGAAGGCAATGCTCGAACGCTGAGCTTCCAAAAACCGCGAAAGGAGAAGATCATGGCCAAATCCAGCAACGACAAGCGCATCGATTATGTCGAGTTTTCCGTCGGCGACATCGCGCGCTCGCGCGACTTCTAGGGAAAGGCCTTCGGCTGGTCCTTCAAGGACTACGGGCCGAGCTATTGCGAGTTCAACGACGGCCGCCTGACCGGCGGCTTCGCTCTCGGCGGCCAAAGCAAGGCGGCAGGCGGGCCGCTGGTGATCCTTTATGCTGACAAGCTCGACGAGACCCAGCGCCATGTCGAGGAAGCCGGCGGAAAGATTGTCAAGCCCGCCTATTCCTTCCCGGGCGGCCGCCGCTTCCACTTCTCCGATCCGGACGGCTACGAGCTGGCCGTGTGGTCTGACAAGTGAAGAAGGTGAGGGGGCGCCGAGCCGAGCCCGGCGCCAATGCCGCTCTTGGCGTCAGCCGCGGAGATTGAACACTGGCCGGGCGGGCCACGATCCGATTGCGCGGCTGGTGGCCTGCGCTGAACCCCTTTGGAGATGCCTGCCACTGCTGTTGTAACAAATCATTTTCGCATCGTATAAGGCTGGCCCGAGGACCATCGCATACCGCACGGCGCATGACGGAACCGACACGAACGACAATACGGCAACGGCTGTATGCTTTTCTGATCGCAGGCCTGGGCGGGCTGGCCGCATCGGCAATCTCGTTTTCGATGACGCTCTACGAGGCTGCCCATCCGCCAAAGGTGCCGGTTGTGCAGGCGGGCCAGCAAATCGACGCCGGTCGCTGGTTTGTGACCTTGCGAACGGCACGTGCCGGAACCGTGCCGCCGACAGGCGTTCCGCCATCGCGGCCCGTGCAGCTTGTGATGGTGGACATGGATGTGGTGAACCGTTCCGCCACCCCTAACAACGTGCTCCATCGCGCCGTCACGCTCGGCGCGCCGGCGCAAAAGCTGCCGACGCCAACGGTTTATCTCGAGCGTGACAAGTATCTGGCGGGATATTTCAACCCCAACATGCCGGAACGCTTGACCATGGCCTGGGAGTGGCCGGCCGGTGTGCCCGTGCCCGACAAGGTGACGATCACCGTCACCGGCCAGATCTACAAGTTGCGTGACAATGTCTACGGCGCAAGCGGGTGGTTCGAACGTGATCCGGTTGCGACGGTCGATCTGCCGGTGGAGAAGGCGCCATGATGCGCATGGTGCGTTCGGCGCTGGCGCTGCTGTTGGCTGCCGCCGTGCTCTACGGCATGCAGCACACGCGCCCGCTGTACAGCGACATTACATCGCCGATCGTCGCTTCGGGCGGCATGAACAAGCGTGTGGAGGCCCGCGCCTTCGCGCTTTCGCTGGACAGCGCCAGGGTGGCGCGTGTTCTCAACGTCGAGACCTACGGCAAGTCAAAGACCTACACGAGTTCCGGCGTATGGGTTGTGGTCGAAGGCGAGGCCGAGGCGAAATTCAAGACCCTGGGTCTCACATCGGGCGAGTGGCTGAGCCGCAGCGGCATCCGTTATGTCCTGACCGACCGCTTGTGGGCGACGATCGAAATGATGCCGGGCGATGTCTACCAGCCCGGGCTGCCACGCCGGGTCCTTCTGGTCTTCGAAGTGCCGGAGGATGCCGTCGCCGGCGGCACCGTCGTGGTCGCACCCACAAAATTGCTGCCGCTCGACGACGAGATCCGCATCGCCACGACTATTTCCGGCAAGGACATCGAGCCGGCTATCATCATACGCCGCAACGAAGAAAGGCCGCCATGGACAGTTCTCCCGCAAAGGTGACGTCAACGCGGCGAGGCTACTGGCTGAGCATGATGGCGCTGGTGGTCGCACTGCCTGCCGCGCTGGCCGTGCAGACGTGGGGAAGCATCAAGGACTGGCGCTCTCAACATCTGCGCCAGCCGCTATCTGCGAGCCTGGGACAGCCGATCGACTATGCCGGCGCCAGCTGGACCGTGACACGCTTCACCAGACTGGCAGGCAGCGCGGGAAGCGCCGTCGTGCTTGCCGAATTCGAAGCTCTCGCTGCTGACCCGAAAGCGCTCGGCTCGGTACCTTGCGAGGTGCGGCTTTCCGATGGCAGCGGTCGCGAATGGCGGCCAACCCTGTTTGCCGATCCGGTGGTCAGGAAGCAGTATCCGGAGGCCGAGCAACGGTCCCAGTGCGGCGGCATGGCATTCGCGGCGACGGAGCCCGGCAAACCGGCACGGATGGCTGCCAGCTTTTCGATCCCACCTGCGGCGAGCGGCCTCAGGCTGTCGATCGCCCTCTACTCGGCGCTGCCGAGTTATCTCAGCGTCAGCGAGCCGCGGACCTGACGCCATTCGCTGCGCCAGCCATCGCGACTGCGGTTTCGAGCACGGCTGCAAGCAGCGCGACCCTGACCGCGTCGAGCAGGATTCCTCCGTCGAGTTCGCTTGGGCTGCCGATGAACAGGCTGATGGCATCGGCGAAGACCTGCCAGGTCCCGAGATCATGCGCTCCGATCAGCCTCGTCAGGCCATACCATGCCCAGGCGCCGGCCCAGGAGATGGCCTGATAGGCGATGACGAAGGTGACAAGCGTGGCCAGGCCGGCACTGAGCGTCAGCTTGACGCAGGTCCAGACCGGTGAATAGCGGCTGCGGTAGCCGCCAACGAAATGAGACGTGAAATCCTTCAGCCACTTCTGCCAGGAGGTCGCACGGGATGGCGCAGGACCGGAAGCGGCCGGCGCCGCAAGCTCATAGCCGTTGATGATCGCCGCCATCACCAGCCAGACGATCGGCAGCAACGCGAAAAAGAATAGATTCTGAAGCTGCTCGCCGAAGGGAAGCGGCTGGAACTCCACGGGAACGAACTGGCCGGCCGCGGCCGCCTGACTTACCGGCGCAAGCAAATCGAGGCTGAGTTGTTGCAGAGCGGCGCCTGCGCCAAGCCAGCGGATCAACTGGTCCTTCCATACGCCGAGCGCATAGAGGCCGATGAAGATCCAGGTCGCGTCCGTCGCCACGATCAGCAGCCGCCAGTAGGGGTGAGAGGCGCGCGCGTTCAGTCGCTTGGCGGCAAAACGCACCAGCCAGCATATGACGATCGACAGTGCCACGCCGCTTGACTGAAGAATGGCGAAGATGTCGACGCTCTTGCCGAAATCGGCCTGGGCGAGCGCCATGCGCGAATATTCGCGAACCGTATCGCCAAGAAAACCCCAGGCGGCATAATAGGCAAAGAACGGCAGGATCGCAGCGGCGGTAATCGCCAGGACCGGCTCGCGCTTCGTCTCGTCCAATGCCTTTTTGGCTTTTTGCCTCAGTGCCGCCACCGCCGGCATATGCGGCCGAAGCACCACGAACATCATGACCAGCACCGTCAGCTTGGCGAGGACCACCAGCGACAGCATGACCATTCCGCCCAGCGGGAATTGGAGGCCGACCGTAACGGCGCCCTGAAGCAGCAGACCACGAGCGATCATGCCCAGGCAGCCGACAAGCAATAGCTGCGGCCAGCACTGGACAAGCAACCGCGCGGTTAATGCAAGCGGCCGAAAAATGTCCTCAATTGCCGTGGTCAAATTCAAACCACCTGGAGTTGAATACGATCGGAGGCGCCCTTGCAGGCGATGAGCTGCGGTTCAACCATGGCGTTCGGCCTCCGTCAAATAAGTTCATGGCGCAGACATGCTCGGCCAAGTTGTTTCCGGGCGATCGGGGTCCCCGTCATCTTCCAAATCAATTCATCAATTCGCCAAAACCCTTTGGAATCACAGGGAAGTCGAACCTGGCTCTTAACCGCATAAGCAGCGTTGAGTTATTGCCATGCCCCATGCGCAGTCAATAGCTTGTGCTTTTCGAAGATCGCCAGTTTCTGCGGATAAGTGATCCGCACCTTGGCGTTGCACCCGTCGCATCTGAAGTGGGCGATCGTTTTCAGCGCAGAGCCCTTCCTTACCGCCGGATGCGAGCAATCCGGACAAGCAAATGTGAGGGCAACATCAGACAGGTCTTCGGCCAAACCCATTTCCATCTCCTTCGCAAGCGCTGTGGCTACACTCTGGCGAGACTCAAAAGGCAATTACGATGCCAATCCGGCTGTGCCAAAGCGGGACAAGAACGATTCGTCAGGGAAAGCCGCCAAGCTAGCGCGCCTGTTCTGCGCCCTTTGGACGACGAAGCGACCTGACCTCCTCCAGCAGTTCGCGCTCACTGGTCGTAATGTTTCGGAATATTGCGACAATCATCACCGCCAAGGCTTCGGCATCCCGGCTCAAAGGGTCGATGTGTTCATCTGCGCAAACCTGATCGTACACGCGTTCACAAATAGCCAAATCGTGAGGGCTGAGGCGGGTGCGATTGAAACGCCGGTGCGGCATTGCGAACCTTCGAGGCTCGCTGCCCGTGCAAAAGAAGCGGGCCTTTGCACAAACGCGAACCGTCGAGTGGTTGTTCCCGGCTGCAAGCTTCTGTTGCACCGACCACCGGCAGGATCCGCGTCTCGCCTCCACGCAATTACGCCAACGTGCGTCGTGGGATGGCGCATAAATCCGTCTGTGGTCGTCATTTGACGACTGTTCAAAGCGGTATCCGTTGAGCATTCTCAGCGCCAAGCGCGGGGGCGGAGATGTTTTTCAAACAGAATCCACAGAATCCAATGGATCATCTAACAGACGATCCCATTATCCGCTGCGATATCGCAGATCGGGTATTAAAGGCCACCGAGAGCGATGGGAATCTGCCGATTGCGTGGCGCGTGTACAGATCGCCGCAAGTTGCAGAAAAAACCCGTCAAACCCGCGCGTCTCCTGGTCCAATGCATGTTGCGCAAAAGCATGCCCTCGGGGCCGGACACGAGGGTGCGCAACCGAGCGGCCGGCGCCGCTTGGGGGGCGTGGGGTAAGAACGCTTGACGGCGCCGGCCAGGCGGATTGGGGGTCCGCCGCCGCTGGATAGTACCGATTTTGGCAAATCAAGTAATTCCGTTATCGCGGAATGTCACGAGCCGGTCGACAACGCTCAGTCCTTTGCATCGTCATCGTCTTGCGCAGAGCCATCATTTTCATCTGCCGGGCTTTCAAACCCGGCCAACTGCCGGTCGGCCACTTCTTTGGCGAGGCCTACCAAGGCGTCGACCTCTTGCATCTGGTCCACATGACCGCCATTGGCGACGTGTTTGCGGATCCTCTTCAGTTGGTCGGAGGTTCGTCGCAACGTTTGCGCGATTGACAGCTTCTTGGCCACGCCTGCATCTCCTGCATCCCAACCAACCATCCAGACGAGCAAGCGTTCCGGCGGGAAAGCTTTTGCGGCAAAAAAGTCGATACTCCATCGACCGGCTCGATACAGCCCTCGCAACTGCGACAGGCCGTCGTGGCATCAAAGGTGCGCCGCAATGGGTCAACATGTCTGGCACCGCAATTGCATGGGCATTGATGGGGGGCGAGTGGGGGGCCCCGCCGCTTCGCAAATGGAGCGGCGGGGCTTTTTTGCGTTCTTCATTGGCAAGTGCTCAATGATGCAGCAACTCGCCAAAGATGATGCCTCTGGTGTGCTTGTTGGTTCTGATCCTGGAAGTCCGCGCCTTCCATTGAGCAAGTTCGAGTGGCCCGGCAGCTCTACTGGGGACTGTCAGCAGGCCGCCGGGCCAAGACCAGCGGGCTTAAGAGGAGGCGCTGTGCTGGCTGAGCAAAACCTGCGCTCAAGACAACGCAATGGCATCATTCGAACGAACACTTCCGTCCATCCAGATCTCGTTGTTTTTGATGCCGGCTTCGCCGCAGGGCAGGTGAGGGGCGGGCGCCGCTGACTTCTTAGTCGTCTGCGATGCCAAGGCCCGCTTTCCTTAGCGAGCCGAGGAAAAACTCGACATCTTGCGAACGGGCCAACCGCGCCGAAACCACCTGGCGCATGTTCTTCACCAAATCAGGTTGATTTTGGTTCAGCCATGCGACCTCGCGATCAGCCGCGATTTTGTATCCTCCCTCGCCGAAAACGGCAGCGGCAAGCAAATGATAGATCGGATTCGACGGAAATGGCGATTTGTTGATCCACATAGCTGCCTGCGTATAATCCCCACTGAAATACGAGCAAAGGGCCAGATCCACGTCATAGTAGCCTGGCCCTGGGTTCTTCTGACGCGCCTCCGCTATCAACTGGCATCCGTCATGCCAATTTCCAGAAACCGCCAGGCGCTCTCCATATTCGCCCATAAACTCGGTGTCGTTCGGGTTGATGGTCAAAGTCTGCTTGCCCACTTTCAATGCGGCATCGATCTCCTTGTGGAAATAGAGCGCAACCATTTCCGCCTGGCGTCCCCGGATGTTGACAGGATCAAGCCCCACAGATCGCCTTGCCGCCGCCAAGGCGCGATCGAGCGCAGCGGCGGACTCTGCGGGGTCGGCTGAAAACTCGAATCGGTAGTCGTCTATGTAGATCAGCGAGAGAAGACCCCAGGCGGTGGCGTAGGTCGGAAAGCGGTCCACCGCCTTCTCAAGGCACGCGCGTACCGATGACCGGCTTTCTGCATCGACACCGACCCGATATGCGTAAAAAGAAAGCGTGCAAGAGTAGGCGGCCCAATCGTCGGGCGGATTGACGACGTGGAGATTGGCGTCTGCCTGGAAGATGACGCCGTATGACTGGGCCAGGCTCGATGACACATTACGCGCGATGTCGGTCTGGACTTCCACAAGCTGCGCCACTTTCAACCCGCCATCATAGCTTTCTGCCCACAGAACCGAGTTGTCCGCCGGGTTGAGCAGCCGGACCCGAAGCCGGAAGGCATCGGTCGACATGTTCACGCTTCCGGCCAGGACAAATCGTGCCGGCGAGATCGATGGATCCTCCCCCTTTGCGGCCGACTCCACGACCACGATATCCTTGAACTTGGAAAGCTGGCTGACGACTTCCTGCCTCAATCCACTCGCGATGGCCCTGGAGGCTTCCGTTCCTGAAAGGTCGTCAAACGTCTCGACCAGCAGTCGCGGGATCTCAGGCGAAGTCGGGCGAACGTCGCTCCTCGCCAATCCCAATGCCAGAACAGCCAATGCCGCGACGATTGCCGCAAGAGCCACCGTCAGCCATGATGCCTTCATCCATCGGCCAGGGGGCGCGACTTTTTCTGCCCGGTTGACCGGCAAGGCCGGCTCAATGGTCTCGAAAGGCGATCGCACCGAGAACGCTGGAACGTAACCGCCCTTCGGGATCGTGATGAGAATAGAATCGGCGTGTCCGGCAGTCAGGTAGTATCGCTCGAGCCCGCGCCGGAGGTGGCCAGCCTCGATGCGGACAATCGGATCCGTCTGCGGGTCGAAGGACATGTCACGGCCGAACACTTCGACTGCGATCGAATAGGCCTTGATACGATCACCGCGACCCGCCAGCGTCTCCTCCACCACATGGCTGAGGAAGCGGCGCTCGCGACCGGTTGCATCGAAGTCCGCGCTGTTGAGGATCCGGCCAAGCTGGGCACGACAATCCTCTGGGGCGAGCCTATGTTCCCTCCCTGCGGCTGGTTCGGCCCGGATCACCTTGGTTCCCTCACCTGACGTTCTGGGAGGATTTACTCCCAGTTATATTTTTCTTTTTTCGCCGGTTACCTCTGGTGCGTAATCTATATCCGCGAGCCAGTTCTTGCAATACTCCCCTAATAGTCTGAACGGGTAACATCCGGGTGACGGCGGCGGTTCACGCAATGCAGAGGCGGATGACAACGGATCGATAGTCAGGCGACCTCACCGGCAGCGGGGTTGGAATTTGCGGCTTTTTTTAGAGTTGGCGCCGATCGAACTCGCTACGGGATGTTCAAAAATTACCCTGTTGCCCACGTAACTTACATTCCGCAACAGCCTCCATGCGATAGGTTACGGTGGTCCAGGGAAACACGAATTTGCGCCATGAGGATGGACGACGAACCGGCTGATAGACAAAGAGCGGTCTCGGCGGCGGTGCGTCGGTTCCCGCAATTTGAGTTGGCGATCCATCGGCTCATGGGCCGAAGTGAGGGCTTTCAGGATATTTGCGAGGAACTTGCTGAGGCGGAACTCGCACTCTCGAGGATCGACAAGGTCCCGCCGGCATTGCGCGAGGCCAGACGAGCCGAATGGAAGGAACTGGTGGATCGATTGGTTGGGGAGGTCGGAGCGGTGCTGCACGCGGATGCCGCCCGGAAACCGCATATCATTCCTTGGCCGCCACGCCGGAATTAAGCGGAGGCTGGCTTGGAATGGCAATCGACCTGCGTGCGGTGTTGGGCGGTAAGCCCCGACAGCTTCGGGTTCCGCACGGGAATCAGCCTGCAGTTCCCGAAGTAGGCCCGGCACTGTCCGTCCGTGACAGCAACAAATGAACCGCTGTCGACATGAAAGACGATCGGAAACCGATATCCATTAGCTGAGCGGCGCGAATAGAGATATGTTGTCACTGCGGGTGCAAGACGATCGCAGCGGACATGAAGTAAAAGACGGAACTGGAGGGGACTTCGATATGGGTATCATCCGAGCGCTCGTGTTGGCTTCGGCGGGAACAGCGGCAGCGCTGTTTGCGGTGCCGGCGATCGCTGCGGACGCTGCGACGCAACTTCCTGAAGCCGCCCCCGTGCCTGCTGAAGCCGCGCCGGCCTGGACCTTCGCCGCAAAGCCCTATTTCTGGATGGCAGGCATGAAGGGCAGGGTCGGCGTCAGGGGCCTGTCGCCGGTCGATATCGACGTCGATTTCGGCCAGATCTTTGACCACATCGATTGGTCTCCCCCGCCGGTCATGCTTGCCGGTGAGGCGCGCAATGGCCGCTACGCACTGTTCACCGACTTCATATACCTGGGACTCGAGGCCGATGGCACGTCGCCCGGCCCGTTGGCTCTTTTCTCGGCCGAAGCGAACATGGACACGGTGGTGTGGACCTTCGGCGGCTCCTATCGGGTCGTCGACAATGGCACCGCGACCTTGGACGTTCTGGCCGGCGGACGGCTCTGGCACCTCGATGCTGATCTGACCGTTACTGGCCCTCTCGCCGTAAGGGAGGCCCGCGGCAGCAAGACCTGGGTCGACCCCATTATTGGCGTGGCCGGCGACGTTGCTCTCGGCAACGGATTCGGACTCCATGGCGAGGCGGATGTCGGTGGCTTCGGCCTTGGCGCCGACATAGATTGGCAAGTGCAGGGCACGCTTCAATACCGGTACAGTGATTGGGTCACGCTGGAAGCGGGCTATCGCTACCTTGCCGTAGACTACGACGACGACCGATTTGTGTTCGACATAGCAATGCAGGGACCAATCATCGGCGCCAGATTTCGGTTCTGATTATATCTGAGCCTGGGACGACTTCGAACGGGAGAAGAGTTTGGGGAACTGTTTCGTGAGCCCGTCCAAAGTCAGGCGTGTCAGCAACGTCTTGTTGGCATCGGCGTTGGTTGGCCTGCTGTGGGGGTGCGCGTCCCGTCCGACGAATGTGCTGCTGCCCGTGGCCGATACCTCGCCGTCCTCCAGCAAGGTGGAGATGCTGGTCGCAACGACACGCAGTCGTTCCTCCAATCCGGCACAAATGTATACGGGCGAGCGCGGACTGGCCCCCTCGTTCGCCGAAATCACGGTGTCGATCCCTCCGCCATCGGTCCGCAAGGTTGGAGAGGTCGCATGGCCCAAGAAGCTGCCGTCCAACCCGGCGACTGATTTCGCCGTCGTGCAGGCCCAGGAATTGACGCTCCAGACAGCAAAGGGGTGGCTTAGCGCTTCTGTCAGGAAGAGCCCGGATCACAGTGTCCTCGTCTTTATTCACGGATTCAACAATCGCTTTGAAGACGCGGTCTATCGCTTTGCGCAGATCGCAAAGGACACGGACACGCAGAGCGTCCCGATCCTGGTCACCTGGCCCTCCCGAGGCAGTGCGCTGGCGTATGGCTACGATCGTGAAAGCACCAACTACACGCGAAATGCGCTTGAACTGCTGTTCCAATACCTTGCACGCGATCCCCAGATAAAGGAAGTTTCGATCCTCGCCCATTCGATGGGCAACTGGCTTGCGCTGGAAGGCTTGCGCCAGATGGCCATCCGCAATGGCGGCCTTCCGAAAAAGTTCAAGAACGTCATGCTGGCCGCGCCAGACGTCGACGTCGATGTGTTTCGCACTCAGATTGCCGACATGGGCAAACAGCACCCGCAGTTCACCCTCTTTGTCTCGCAGGACGATCGCGCGCTCAAAGTTTCGCGACGGGTCTGGGGCGATATCCCCCGGCTCGGATCGATTGATCCGGAACAAGCTCCATACAAGGAAGATCTCGCCAGCAACAACATAACCGTCATCGATCTGACGAAAGTCAAATCCGGAGATCCTTTGCATCACGGCAAGTTCGCCTCGTCACCGCAGGTCGTGCAACTGATCGGGGCGCGTATGGCCGGCGGCCAGACGTTGACCGACAACAGGATAGGCCTCGGCGACACGATCATTCACGCAACGACCGGTGTGGCGGCAGCGGCGGGCAGCGCAGCAGGGTTGGTGATTGCCGCACCTGTTGCAGCCGTCGATCAAAACAGCAGAGAAAATTTGGGCAATCACATCGGCGCCTTGACGGGTTCCCAGGCCAGCCAGAAATCGGGTGCTGGCAAGAAATGCGTTGGCTCCGCCACAAAAGATTGCAAGAAGTAGCCCCTCGGTTGGCCTGCGCGGCGTAATCTCGAGGTTCGTCTCCGGCCCTAAATGGCTCGGCAAAACTGTGCTACGAACCGCTCGAATTGCACAGTGTCACTGATCGTATCGAAATCTTCTCCACGGTCCCTTTGGTGCCGGATTTTTGATGAATTCGCCGGAGCGAGAGCATCGTCGTGCGACGTGATCGGCTCGCAATCGATGCTCACCGCAATTTTGGCGCGACTACTCACACGCTCAGCAGCGGCTTTGTTGTTGCCCTGTTACGTGCTTGCCCACGTAAATTACATTCCGCTCCGGATCTTTGGGGCCTACCATCCATGCAGGAGCGAAAGAAGTAGTCTTCGAAGTATCACACTCGAATGGCTCTGATGCGAGATGCTGTCGTCTTGGACCGAACCATGGATGCGACAGCAGGGGGCGCAGGAAAGCGTATGATATTGCTCAGGGAGCCTCTGCTGCATTTTGCCGTCATCGGTGCGATCCTGTTTGGCGGCTATTCCTGGCTGAACGACAGGCGTATCGAAGCCACAGCCGCCGAGCCGATCCGGATCGGTGAAGGCGACGTGCGCTGGCTCAAGCAGACCTGGTCGAGCCAATGGCTGCGTGAGCCAAGCGCCGATGAGCTCAAGGGTCTTGTCGACGATCTGCTGAATGAGAAAGTGATGGCGCGCGAAGCGCAGGAGATGGGCCTTGAGCAGGACGACACCATCATCCGCCGCCGCCTGGCGCAAAAGCTGAAATTCCTTGTCGAGGACACGGCCCAGCTTGCCGAGCCGACCGAAGCGGAATTGCGGCAGTTCCATGCCGCCAACCCTGCACACTTCGAGACGCCCGGAAAACTCTCGTTCAGGCAGGTCTACTTCAACCCGGAGCATCGCAAGGATGCCGCGGCGGACGCGACCGCCGTGCTGGGCGCGCTGTCAGCGAATACGGAGGACAGTTCGACCGCGGGCGACCGGCCGCCGTTCGGCGACGGCTTCGCCGATACCGACGAGTTGGCGCTGTCCGGAATGTTCGGTGCCGATTTTGCGCGCGCGGTGTTTGCACTCGAAGCCGGCGGATGGCAGGGGCCGATGAAATCCGGCTATGGCTTTCATCTGGTGCTCGTCACACAGCGTACAGCGACCGCGCTGAAGCCCTTCGAGACCGTCAGGGATGCGGTCCTTTCTGAGTGGCGATCTGCGAAGCAGACCCAGTTGAGCCGCGATTATCTGATTGCGCTGCGCAACAAGTATGGCGTCGAGCTGGACGACACCACGAAAGCGGGATTGGGGCCCGAGCCCGCACCGAAAGTGGCCACGCAATGAAACCGCTGACCAAATGGCCTGCACTCGTCCGAGGTGCCGACGCCGCGAGGCAGTGCGTTCGGCTGGTCGTGCTGACAGCGGCCATCGCCATGCTGTTCTCGGAGGGTGCCTCGGCCCACGAGGTGCGCCCAGCCTACCTCAGCGTTCAGGAAGAGGCGCCGAACGAGTTCAGCGTGCTGTTCAAGACACCGATGCAGGGTGACGCGCGTCTGGCGCTCTCTGCAGCATTCTCGGGCAAGGTCGAGAACCTCACGCCGGTCCTCTCGCGCCCGACCGGCGACGCAATGGTGCAGACCTGGCAGATGCGCGCGGTCGAGCCGTTGGAAGGCCAGGTGGTATCGATTGACGGCCTGCAAAACACGATGACCGATGCGCTCGTGCGCGTCGAGTTCGCCAGCGGCGACGTGTGGATCGAGCGGCTGACGCCCGGCGCCCCGGAAGCGACGATTCCTGCAACTCCAAGCCGCTGGTTTACGGCCGCCACTTATTTCAAACTTGGCGTCGAGCACATTCTGTCAGGCTTCGATCATCTGCTTTTCGTGCTTGCCCTGCTCATCATCACCGAGGGCTCGTGGCGGCTCGTCAAGACGGTCACCGCCTTTACCGTTGCGCACAGCATCACGCTCGCGCTGGCGACGCTCGGCTTTGTTCACATCCCTTCGCCGCCGGTCGAGGCGGTGATTGCGTTGTCCATCGCGTTCGTCGCCGTCGAGATCGTCCACGTACGGCAGGGGCGCAGAAGTTTAGCCGCTCGAGCACCCTGGTTGGTGGCATTTGCTTTCGGGCTCCTGCATGGCTTCGGTTTTGCCGGCGCTCTTGGCGAGATTGGACTGCCGGCGGGACAGATTCCCGTTGCGCTGCTGTTCTTCAACCTCGGAGTGGAAGTCGGACAGCTTCTTTTTGTCGGAGCCGTGCTTGCGCTGGTCGCACTGGGGGTTCGCAGGCGATCGCTGCCGGCCTGGCTGGATCTCGTACCGCCATACGCTATCGGCACGATTGCAATGTTCTGGGTGATCGAACGTGTGGCGACCTTTGAGATTGTCGGGAAGGGCGGCATATGAACACCTCGCGCAGGGATCGGCGAACCGGGCTGACAAGCGCAGCACTGGCATCGCTGATATACATGATTGCCGCGGCGTTCCTGCTGACCGCGACGCCGGCGCATGCTTGTGTGCTCTGTATGCCCTATCCCAAGGTGACGAATGCCGACCAGGTTGTCGGGAGCGGCACGGCGGTCTTCGCGCGCGAGAACCCGGCAAGACCTTTCTCCTACGCAGTGCTGGAAACATTCAAGGGACGCTACGACGGCAGCGCCATCCCTCTGTTCCTCGATTCGACGACGGCCCGCGCGCTCCAGCTGTATCCGGCTCTCCAGGTTATTCTTGTCCAGAACGGTCCCGGCGGGGCCTGGAGAGCGCTTGGCATGGCGGGGCGCGAGTATCAAAGTGTAATGCGCCAGGTGGCTCAATGGGACAAGAGCTCGAAGACGCTGGCCGAACGCGCGGTGTTCTTCGCAACTTACCTCCGGCACGCAGATCGCAGGCTCGCCGAACTGGCCTTCCTCGAGGTCGCGCGCGCGCCCTACGCAACGCTGCGCGATCTCAAAACAAGTGTTGCGCGCGACGACATCTATCGAATTGTCAACGACTTGTTTCATGTCGAATGGCATGGGCTCTACATCCTCATGCTCGGCATGTCGGACCGCCCGGACGACATCGCCTTCGTTCGCGGAAAACTGAAGACCGCGGCGGAGTACGGGCTGACGATCAACCTCGGTGCCTATGCCACTGCGCTCATCGAGATGACCGGCGCGGACGGGGTGACGCGGCTCGCGGAAGAATACTTTGTCGAGCCGGGCCGAAGTCATGCTGAGCTGCTCGAAATCGTCAAAGCATTGTCGGTACAGGGGACGGGCGGGGCAGTCGAACTGCGGTCCGCAATCGTCGAAGCTTACGGTCGCCTGCTCGCGCATCACCCCGAGCTTGCCGGGAATGTCGCAAATGACCTGTCCGATTGGAAAGTGGTTCGTTTCGTGCCCCGGCTGCGTGAAATCCTGAATGCGGGCGTTGGCCTGGACGAAGCATCGCGTTTCGCGATCGCCATGTACCTTTCAAGCGCTGATGAAGGCAGGAGTTCCAAGGCCGTGTTCACGCGGTCTGGTGGTCTCCGATGACCAAGTTTTCCAGGGAATGATTGGCTTGGGCATGCACCACAGTTGGAGGAGGACTATGATGAGAACGTTCGGACTTTTGCAGTTTGTTTCGGTCGCCGCTCTTGGAACAGCAAGCCTGACAGGCGCGCTGCCCGCTGCGGCGCAGGATACCCTGCTGGATTCCGGTTCCTTGGACAAGGGAACCGCCGACCAGCTCTATCCGGCCAAACGGCCCTATTCTCCCTGGGCCGGGCGCAACTTCCCGACCCGGCCGCTGTTCGGCGACACCCACACCCACACATCCTTCTCCTTCGATGCCGGCGCCTTCGGTGCGCGCCTTGGACCGCGCGATGCCTATCGCTTCGGCAAAGGTGAGGAGGTGATGGCATCCTCCGGGCAATTGGTGAAACTGTCGCGGCCGCTCGATTTCCTGGTCGTCACCGACCATTCCGACAATATGGGCTTCTTCAACGACCTGTTGGCCGGCAAGCCTGATATCGTGGCGGACCCCAAGGGACGACGGTGGTACGACATGATCCAGTCCGGCCAGGGCGCCACTGCCGCGATCGAGCTCATCACTGCCTTCGGGGCAGGGCAACTCACCGGGCCGCTGCTTTATTCGCCCGACTCCGCCCCCTATCGCTCGGCATGGCAGGAGACCATTGACGCGGCGGAGGAGGCGAACGATCCAGGCCGCTTCACTGCTGTGATTGGCTACGAATGGACCTCCAACACGGGCGGCAACAACCTGCATCGCAACGTCATTTTCCGCGACAATGGCGATCTCGCCCGCCAGATCGTACCCTTCACCGTGCTCGCACCGGGCAGCGACAATCCCCGCGACCTGTGGAAGTGGATGGCGGCCTATGAGGAGAAAACCGGCGGCGACGTGCTCGCCATCGCCCATAATGGCAACCTTTCCAATGGCCGCATGTTCCCGATGATCGAGCCGGGCGTCGACAAGCCGATAGACCGCGAATATGCGGAGACGCGCGCCAAATGGGAGCGTCTCTACGAGGCTACACAGATCAAGGGCGACGGCGAAACGCACCCCTTCCTGTCACCAAATGACGAATTCGCCAGCTTCGAGCGCTGGGACAAGGGCAATCTCGACCTGACCGTCGTCAAGACGCCCGATATGCTGGAGTTCGAATATGCGCGCGCGGCGCTGAAGAACGGGCTCAAGCTGGAGCAGGAGCTCGGGGTGAACCCCTACAAGTTCGGCATGGTCGGCTCGACCGACGCGCATACCGGGCTTGCCGCAGTCGAGGAGGACAATTTCTTCGGCAAGACATCTAGCAGCGAGCCGGGGCCGGCCCGCGCCACGCACCCGTTCGTCAAGACCGAGAAGGCGACCATTATGGGCTGGGAGCAGACCGCTTCCGGCTACGCGGCGGTCTGGGCGACCGAGAACACCCGCGAGGCGATCTTCGACGCGATGGCACGCCGGGAGACTTATGCCACGACCGGATCGCGGATGCTGGTGCGGCTCTTCGGCGGCTTCGATTTCGTTGAAGCCGACGCCAATACCCGCAGCCCTGCTCTCATCGGCTATACGAAGGGCGTACCGATGGGTGGCGATCTCACTGCCGCGCCGGAAGGCAAGGCGCCGACCTTCCTGGTTGCAGCGCTGAAGGATCCGATCGGCGCAAACCTCGATCGCTATCAAATCGTCAAGGGATGGCTGGATGCTACCGGAAAGGTGCAGGAAAAGGTCTACGACGTTGCGTGGTCGGGCGATCGCAAGCCGGGCGCGGACGGCAAGGTGCCCGCTGTCGGCAGCACAGTCGATGTCGCCGACGCCACCTGGACCAACACGATAGGCGCCCCGGAACTGGTCGCCGTCTGGACCGATCCGGAGTTCGATCCGACGCAGCGGGCGTTCTATTACGGCCGCGTGCTGGAAATCCCGACGCCGCGTTGGACGGCCTACGACGCCAAATATTTCGGCGTAAATATGCCGCCGGAAGCGACGATGGAGATGCAGGAGCGCGCGTACACCTCGCCGATCTGGTACAGTCCGGCTGGCTAAAGGAAACGCCGGATTTTGCTTGGCTGGTGTTGGGGCAGGCGGATCGTGCGCCGCCTGCCAAGACAGGAAGGCTCAAACATGCGACAAGCTCCTTCCTCAAAACGACCTGCCTGATTGTTGTGTTGCCGGTCTGGCTCATTGTTCTGGCGCTCATTCGCGCCGAGTCGGATCAAGTCCGCGATCGAGCCGCTGAGCCAGCAGGGCCCAGGCAGTCGCATAGTTAGGAAATCGCCCGACCATCCAAGGCAAACGCGTGCTCCAGCGCTGGCCTTGGGAACGAGGCCCACCGGTATGCCGTCCGCGATCCGGTGGACTTGGGCACGACAGTCTTTCCGCGCAGGGAATTGAACTTCCTTCTGCGGAGGCATCCGCCCGGATCACCGTACCCTCGCGTGTTGAGGTTTCGACCGCCCGCGCCTCGTTTTTCGTCAATTACGGGTTGGTCCACGTAATTTACATACTGCGGCTGGCACGGCACGAATGCCGAGCCTAAGTTGCTTTGAATAACGTGGCGCAATGCCAGCGAGTATCGGCCAAAAGGCAAGAAAAGCATTTTCAGCGCAGCGCGTCGGTTCCCGATCCGTCGGTTGATGGACCGGACGCTTCTGTTCCCGAAAAAATGAGAAGACCGGCCGCCCCGCGGCCTGAACCACTGTGAAGGATGAAAAGCCATGAAACACTACCTGAAATTGGCCGGCTCCACTGCGACCGCTGCACGCACGACGAGACTGCTTTGCGCCACCGCCGCGGTGGTACTGATCGGCATGAGCACCGCTTCCGCCGAAGCGCCGAAAATGAAGATGACGACGCCGATACCGGATTCCATCGTCACGCCGGAGAGTGTGGACACCAGGATTGGCAAACTGAATTTTTTCGATGGCTTCCCGGATGACGCCACTTCGGAGAAGATCTACGACAACCTCGATTTCATGCGCGGCGTCGACGCTTTTCTCAACGCCATGCCTGGTGCATCCGTCGAAGCTATGCGGGTTGGATTTGCCAGCCAGGGAGCCGACAACAACCAGACCATCCTGGTGTTCGAAAACCTGGCGGACTCGCATTCGCTGTTCCTGACGGCCAACACCGAAAGCATCTACAATTTGATGTGGCTGGACACCAAGGCTGGCCCGCTGGTCATCGAGACACCGCCCAATATCCTGGGCATGATCGACAACCACTGGTTCCAATATATCGGCGATGTCGGCAATGCCGGACCGGACAAGGGCAAGGGCGGAAAATACCTGCTTTTGCCGCCGGGTTACCAAGGCGAGATACCTGACGGCTATTTCGTGTTTAAGACGTCAACCTACGGAAACCTGTTCTTCTGGCGCGGCTTCCTCGAGAACGGCAGTACCGCCACTGCTGTCGAAAACACCAGGAAATTCGCCAAGGTTTATCCTCTTTCGGAAGCTGACAACCCGCCGCCGATGAAGATCATCAATTCTTCCGGCAAGGAGTTCAACACCATCCATGCCAATGATTTTCATTTCTACGAGGAAGTGAACGACATCGTCCAATACGAGCCGGAGGAGTCCTATCACCCGGAAGTGTTGGGACAACTCGCCGCCATCGGCATCGTAAAAGGCAAACCCTTCGCGCCGGACGAGCGGATGAAAAAGATCCTCACCGAAGCCGTAGCCGTCGGCAATGCGACGGCGCGCACCATCACCTTCAAGACCCGCATGAAGGATGCCTACTACTATCCGGACAGTGCCTGGTTCACCGGCTTTGTCGGCGGCAGCTACGAGTTCCTTCTGCAGCCCGGCGTTCGCTATCTGGATGCCCGTGTCCTGTTCCACTACTATGCGACGGGCATCACGCCGGCCATGGCGATAAAGCGCGTCGGCATCGGTTCGCAGTACGCAGGCGCCACGACCGACAAGGACGGCAAGCCGTTCGATGGCGGCAAGACCTATAAGGTGCATCTGCCGCCAAACATTCCGGCAAAGAATTTCTGGTCGTTCGTCTTGTATGACAATCAGACGCGTTCGATGCTGCAGACGGACCAGCAATTCCCCAGCATCGGCAGCGACAAGAAAGACATTGTGATCAACGCGGACTCCTCGGTCGATGTCTGGTTCGGCCCCACGGCGCCGGAAGGCCATGAGGCCAACTGGATCCAGACAGTTCCCGGCAAGGGCTGGAACGTTCTTCTTCGCCTCTATGGTCCGCTGCAGCCATGGTTCGACAAGACCTGGCAGCCCGGCGAGATCGAACTCGTCCCGTGACAAGTGGATACGGTTGGCCATGGGCGCGGATCCCATGGTCCCGCTGGCGCTCTTCTCATTCAACGTCGGCGTCGAACTTGGCCAGCTGATATTTATTGCCGTCGTGCTGGTCGCCATTCATCTAGTCCAGCGCGTTTATGAATTGCCGCGGCAGGCGGTTGTCGCCTCAGCCTATGTCATCGGGACGATCGCAGCGTTCTGGAGCATTGAGCGCTTTGATTCTATGTTCATGTAGCGGGCGTGGAGCGACCCCATGGGTACAATGAAATCCGAGCAGCGATCCGATCCGCAGGAAGGCTCTGACCCGTGGGTGGATGCTCGCCCCGCTTTATGCCTTTCTCAGAGAGGTGAGGCCGAGTTCGAATGACGTGGACAGGACCGCGCAGCTCTATGGCGTGTCGCTCACCGCCTCCAAGGGGGCCTTGCTCTTTTTCAGGATTTGGTTTGCCTGATGAGCAGCGGCCGCAGTCTCCCCGCCACCCTCGACGTGAACGGTGGGAACCGCGATCTTGATACCGTTCTCCTCGAAGGCCTTCTTGATCATCATGAAGGCGCGCCGCTTGATGCCGAATTGGGTCCCGGGCTTTGTCATCAGCTTCATCCTGAGAACGATCGCGTAGTCCCCGAAATTGTCGATGCCTTGCATCTTGAGCGGCTCGATCGTGTCAGCCGCAAATTCTGGGTCTGCCGCCAGCTCCTGGCCGATCTTCTTGATCAGCTTGCGCGCCAGGTCCACGTCGGAATCATAGGTCACGCCGATCGTGATCTTGTCCATCACCCAATCCCTGCTCATGTTCTGGACCGCCCCGAGTTCACCGAACGGGACGGTATAGATGGGGCCGCGATGATGCCGCAGACGCACCGACCGCAGGCTGAAGGATTCGACCGTGCCTTTGTAGCTGCCGCTCTGGATGTATTCACCGACCCGGAAGGCGTCGTCCATCATGTAGAACACGCCGCTCAGCACGTCCTTGACCAGGGTCTGCGAGCCGAAGCCGATGGCGATGCCGAAGATGCCGGCGCCGGCAATCAGCGGGAGTATCTTCACGCCGAGCCCAGCGAGGATCGTTAGCACGGTGACCGCGGCTATGAACACGGCAAGGGCGTTGCGGAATATCGGCAACAGCGTGCGCAGCCGGCCGCTGCGGGCCAGCTGGTCGGCGCTGCTCCCATCCGCCTGCGCGAGGTTCATGCGATATTCGATCAAGGCCTTCGACAGTTGCCAGAGCAGGTCGGCGATCAGCAAAATGATGATGCCGTGGAGCAGCCCGGTTATCAGGAAGCCGCCGGTTTCGCTGGCGGCGAGGCTCGCGGCCCTGATCCGCCAGATATGGGCGAGCCATGCGACCGCCGCGGCAATGACCGCCGCCCTGGCGCCCCTGACAATGAGCACGTTGAGTGCGACGCCCATCGCGCCGCTGCGCTTCGATCTGCCGGCGAAAGCCTGTGCCGCGGCGCCGACGCCGCGCAAGGCTGTCGGCAGCACCAGGGCGAAAATCCCAAGCCACAGGACGCCGAGCAGGCCGGCGACCCAAGCCATCCAGAGCACGATCAGGAACAAGGTGAGAAACCATTGCTTGACCAGAGAGCCTCCCCCGTCGGGCCGTTGCCAGACGACCTCGATTGCGGTCGCCAGAACGCCAAGCCCGAACAGGAAGGCGGCGAGCTCTGCAGCCTCTTGAGAGAAGCCCAGGCCAGGCATGAGGCTGGCGATCGCCCAGCCGAACAGCAGGAACCCGGCCATAAGGCTGACACGCCACCGCCAGAAACGGGTCGAAGCCTCACTTTCGAAAAGCCGAGTCGGCCTGTCCGAGGGGGCGCTTGGCGCACCGCCGAACGCAAACAGCAATCGGGCTGCCGCCCGAACGATACGGAACGCGATGAACGCAAGAAGCAGGGTCAGAATGATCCTGCGGAGCAAGGGTGGCCATCCGAGCGCCAAGAACGAACCGGCGCTGGCGAGCGCAAAAGTCAGCAGGGCGACAGTCTCGAAGAGGACCGCTTGTCCGGCGTCTTCCTGAGCAACCGCGCCCCTCGTCCTGGCGAGCGCTCGTCGGACCGCCCACTCGGCTCCGAAACCGACCGCGATCAGGACCGCCAGGATGCCCATGACCAGCCCTGGCCTGCCGGAGTTCACGTCACGCGAGACAATTTCGGCGGCTCGCGAAAATTCTTCCGGCAGGCGCGGGATCGCGGCGCCGAGCGCACCGATACGGGCACGAATACCCGTCTCCACGCTCAAGATGTCCTCGGAAATGGACAGGCCGGGCTCGTCCGTGGCCGCTGGAATCTTTCCCTCGAGCCATGCCTTTAGTTGCGGATCGGACAAAAGCTCGAGGAACTGCTTTGCCTTTTCGGGCGGAAGGTCGGGGGAGGGCTGTTGAGCTAGCGAAGTTCCTTGCAAGAGCGCTAGCAAGAGCACGACGACAACTGGCAAGAACCCGAGCCGTAGCTTGTAATTCATGAGTGCCTCGAGTTTTGAATGCCGCAGCTGCACATATTGGCTCCTCGCCCCATTTATGGGCCCTGTTCTGGCTGCATGCTACGTCTCCGGGCAGAGTGGCTGCAAGCTACGGGCGCAATCAAAATCCATCGGACTCTTTGTGCCGCTAAAACCGGACCACGAGTCCCAGAATCGGACCTTGCTGCACGACATCGAGGAAACCGCCGTCGTTGCTGTAGTCGACGCCCAGTGCCCGGTACCCGATGACCGATGAGATGCGATCGTTGAAACGATAGCCGACCGCCCCGGCGACATCCCAGTCGATGTCGGCTTCGCCGGCGCCGACGAGCCCCACCGGTCGACCTCGGGCCTGACCGAATAGTTTCCACGAAGACCGGCCATGGCATCCACCCAGGCTGCGCCCGTCGCTTAACTGAAGGAAAAGTCGGTGTCGACCGTCCACACCCTACTGTCGCGGAATGCCTCATTTGCGGATCGCAAATTCGGCATGCGGCAGGCGTCGCTTGCCGCCGAATATCACAGCTCCCTGCCACGAGTTTTGCCTTTTGCTGCCATTGCGCCACCCCTTATGCGCTAGAATGCGCATAGTCTTTTTGATGGTGCCAGTATCAGTATGTAAGTTACGCAGTCGGACTGTTGCTTGGTGAAGCTGTATCTGCCGATGGCCGAGGATTGACACGCTTGTGGCAGCGGTCCTCAAAGAACCCGCAATGTCTTCCCGATCCGACCCAAGGCCATTGCGCGGTATATCGGCGCCGGGAATTGGATCTCCCTACTGTCATTTGTCCCGTCGAGCTAGACCGTATCCTGGATAGCCCGCTTTCGATGCAACCGAGCGGATTCCGTCCGTAGGTTACCGTTAATTACCTTCCGCCCCGAGCGGCAATAGGCGAACCTCACGAAGGGCGATTTTGTCGGGGGCATGTCTGAAGCGTCCTGCCACCAGTTTCGTCTCGTCGACAGAACGCGGAGCATGCCAGGGAACCGAAAACTCGGCTCATCCTGGAAAAGCGGTACAGTCAAAGGAGGACGTCAGATGAGTGACAAGCAGGCGAATCCAGACCGACAACCGAACCGGCGCGACATTTTGCTGACCGGAGGATCTGTGCTCGCCATTTCGGCTGTCGCATCGGGAATAGCCACGAGCGCGAAAGCTCAAGCAGCCGGCGCAAAACCCAACATCCTCGTCATTTTCGGCGATGACGTCGGTTATTGGAACCTCAGCGCCTACAACCGGGGCATGATGGGCTATCGCACGCCGAACATCGATCGGATCGCCAAAGAGGGCGCGATCTTCACCGACCACTATGCCCAGCAGTCCTGCACAGCCGGGCGCGCCGCATTCATTACCGGCCAATCCTGCTTCCGCACCGGCCTGCTGAAGGTAGGCCTGCCGGGTGCCAAGGAAGGGCTGTCGGAGAAAGACCCGACACTTGCGGAACTGCTCAAGCCGCAGGGCTATGTTACCGGGCAATTCGGCAAGAACCATCTCGGCGACCGCAACGAGCATCTGCCCACCGTTCACGGCTTCGATGAGTTTTTCGGCAATCTCTATCACCTCAATGCCGAGGACGAGCCTGAGCATCCCGACTACCCGAAGAACCCCGAGTTCAAGGCCAGGTTCGGTCCACGCGGCGTGATGAAATGCAAGGCCAGTGCAACCGACGATCCTACCGAAGATCCGCGCTTCGGGCGGGTGGGTAAACAGGAGATCGAGGACACCGGTCCGCTGACGAAGAAGCGCATGGAAACTGTAGACGAAGAGTTCCTCGGCAGCGCGCTCAACTTCATCGACCGCTCGAACGCCGACGGGAAGCCGTTCTTCTGCTGGTTCAATTCGACCCGGACCCACATCTACACGTTTCTCAAGGAGGCCTCGAAGGGCAAGACCGGCTTGGGCATCTATGCGGACGCCATGGTGGAGATGGACGGCATGGTTGGCCAGCTTCTGGGCAAGCTCGATGACCTCGGCATCGCCGACAACACCATCGTCCTTTGGACGACCGACAACGGCGCGGAGGTTTTCTCGTGGCCGGACGGCGGCACCACGCCCTTCAAAGGCGAGAAGAACACAAACTGGGAAGGTGGCTACCGCGTGCCGTGCATGATGCGCTGGCCGGGCGTCATCAAGCCCGGAACCGAAATCAATCACATAACGTCACACGAAGATTTCGTGCCGACGCTGGTCGCAGCCGCAGGCGAACCAGACGTGACGGCCAAGCTGTTGAACGGATACGAAGCTGCTGGCAAGACGTTCAAGGTGCATCTGGACGGCTACAACCAACGCGACGTGTTGGCCGGCGAAGGCGAAGGCAAGCGCCACGAATACTTCTACTGGACCGATGACGGCAATCTCGCCGGCTTGCGTTACGAACGTTGGAAGATGGTCTTCCTCGAGCAGCGCGAGGAAGGACTGGCCGTGTGGGAGAACCCGCTGATTCCGCTGCGGTTCCCGAAGCTTTTCGACATCAAGGGCGACCCGTTCGAACGGGCGCAGACGGACGCCGGGGAATACGACAGATGGCGTGTCGAGCACGCCTTCGCGCTCGTGCCGGCACAGGCTTATGTCGCCAAACACCTGCAGACCTATGTCGAATTCCCGCCGCGGCAGAGGCCCGGCAGCTTCGCGCTCGACCAGGTCCTGGCGAAACTGCAGGAGGGTGGCAGACACTGAGTCTTCGCTTTGAATAGGCCGCGCTCGCACTATCGGCAGGCGCGGCCTCCAAGCCAACTCGGAAGCAGGTCAATGGCAGTCGCGAACAACAATCCCTCGACCGAGACCATTGCTCAGAGGGCAAAGAACGAGCTGCGCGAGTACGCGCTCCTGTCCTTGTATCTATTCGTCTGCTTTGGTGCGCTCGTTCTCTACAAGGCAGCGATCCTTGGCGAGGAGGGCATCAGCTATCTGCCATCAGGCCTGGCGGCCATCAAGGCACTGATCCTGGCGAAGTTCATAATGCTCGGGCAGATGATTCGATTGGGCGACCGGCGCGGAGGAGGAAGAATCGCCTACGTCATAGCCTACAAGGCCTTGCTCTATCTGATCCTGCTTCTCGTTCTCTCGGTCATCGAGGAAGTCGTCGTCGGTTTGATTCATGGGCGATCGGTCGCCGCCGCGCTCGCTGAGTTCGGAGGCGCCAAGCTGCCTCAGACGCTGGCGACAAGCCTGATCATGCTGCTGATATTGATCCCCTATTTGGCGTCCAGGGAACTGAATGTCGCCCTTGGCGAAGGCAGGCTCTGGACGCTGCTGCTCGAACGCCGCGACGGACCTCGGTCAGCCGATTTGGCAGCTGCCGCGAGAGAGTCAGGTCCAACGAACCCGAGCGATCACCCTTACCAGTGATCGCTTTTTGATGATGGCGCTCCTGATGGGCGCTGACCTACAGGAGACATCAAGCCATGACCAATCTTGCTTGCGCCGCGAAGCGCTACCTGGTGTCCATCCTCCTGTTGCTGGGGGCCGCTGCCTCTGCCACTGCGCAGGGCGCCGATCAGTTACCTTCCTGGAACGATGTCCAGGCCAAGCAGGCGATCGTCGCCTTCGTCGAACGTGTAACTGCGGAAGGCGCGGCAGACTTCGTGCCCGAAGCAGAGCGCGTCGCCGTCTTCGACAATGACGGCACGCTGTGGGGCGAGCAGCCGCTGTACTTCCAGCTCCTGTTCGCACTCGATCGGGTCAAGGCAATGGCCCCGCAGCATCCGGAGTGGAAGGACAAGGAGCCCTTTGCCTCGTTGCTCAAGGGCGACGTGAAAGCTGCACTCTCAGGCGGCGAGCCGGCGATCGTGGAGATCGTCATGACCACGCACTCCGGTATGACAACAGTGGAATTCGACCAGATCGTTCGCGAATGGATTACCACCGCCAAACACCCAAAGAGCGGCCGGCTCTACACCGAGATGGTCTACCAGCCGATGCTGGAGCTGTTCGCGTATCTTCGCGCCAACGGTTTCAAGACTTTCATCGTCTCCGGCGGCGGCATCGATTTCATGCGTCCCTGGACGGAGAAGGTCTACGGCATACCGCCCGAACAGGTCGTCGGCAGCAGTGGCAAGACCAAGTTCGAGATGCGCGACGGAACGCCGGTGCTCATGCGGTTGCCGGAAATCAACTTCATTGACGACAAGGCGGGCAAGCCTGTTGGCATCCACCAGCACATCGGTCGCCGGCCAATCGCGGCGTTTGGCAATTCGGACGGCGACCTGCAGATGCTGCAATGGACATGCTCGGGACCTGGCCCGCACTTTTGCCTTTACGTGCACCACACCGACGCGGAGCGCGAATGGGCCTACGACCGCCAGTCGCACATCGGCCGCCTCGACAAGGGCCTCGACGCTGCAGCCGATTCTGGTTGGACGGTTGTCGATATGAAGAAGGATTGGAACCGGGTGTTCGCCTTCGAGAAGTAAGGATTCGGAGCAAGACGATGCGTCAAGTTGTGGAACGCCAGGCTCAATCTACACAGGTGGAAGAGCCATTCCTGAACATGGTCTGGATTCCCGGCGGTACATTCCTCATGGGATCGAACAAGCACTATCCCGAGGAGGCGCCGGCGCATAGGGTGACAGTGGGCGGCTTCTGGATGGACGCCTGCACCGTCACCAACCGCGAGTTTGCTCGGTTCGTCGATGCAACTGGTTACGTCACCTCGGCCGAACGTCCGGTAAATCCCGACGATTATCCCGGAGCGAAGCCGGACATGCTGGCGCCGTCGTCGGTGGTGTTCAGCAAGGCCAAACAGCGTGTCGATCTTCGCGATCACTACAATTGGTGGGTCTACGTGCGCGGCGCCAATTGGCGCCATCCGCGCGGGCCGGCGAGTTCGATCAAGCGGCTGGCCGACCATCCGGTCGTGCATGTGAACTTTGAGGATGCCGAAGCCTACGCATCGTGGGCGGGCAAGGAATTGCCCACCGAGGCCGAGTGGGAATTCGCGGCGCGGGGCGGGCTCGACGCGGCCGAATTTGTCTGGGGCGATGAAATGGCACCCGATGGCCGACACATGGCCAATACCTGGCAAGGTGAGTTCCCATGGCAGAATCTCTGCGAGGACGGCTACGAGGGGACGTCACCCGTCGCCTCCTTTGCCGCCAATGGCTACGGCCTCTACGACATGGCTGGCAATGTCTGGCAGTGGACCACGGACTGGTACCAGGAACACGGCAAGATCGACAGCCCGTGCTGCACGGTTGACAACCCCCGCGGTGCCAAACGGGACGACAGCCTCGATCCACGGCAGCCGCAGATCAGAATCCCGCGCAAGGTGATGAAAGGCGGATCGCATCTTTGCGCGCCCAACTATTGCCGGCGCTACCGCCCGGCCGCGCGGATGGCGCAGCCCGTCGACACGTCGACGTGCCATTTAGGTTTCCGCTGCATTGCACGCAGAACGTGACGAACACTGCCAAAAACGCCCGGCGCAAAGCCTGCCGGAACAGAGACAGACAGGGAGGATCGAAGCATGACGGGCAATGATATGTTGAAGGTCGGCGCGGCGGCGCTGGCGCTGCTGCTTGCCGGGCCTGGCTCGGCGCATCCTGCCGTTGCACAAGAACAGGTCGCGGCGGCTGACGCTTCGGGTGATGCGACGACTTCGCCGGAGCCGCTGAGCGCCGACGAGATGGAGGTCCTGGTTGCGCGCATTGCGCTCTATCCGGACGAACTGATCGCGGTGATCACGGCCGCAGCGCTCTATCCGCTAGAGATCGTCGAGGCGGCGCGCTTTCTCGAGCGGTACGAGAAGGACAAGAGCCTGAAGCCCAAGGAGAGCTGGGACGGCTCGGTAGTGTCGCTGCTCAACTATCCGGACATCGTCAAGATGATGAGCGACGACCTCGAATGGACGCAGACGCTCGGCGACGCCATTGCCTACCAGCAGAAGGACGTGCTGGTTGCCATCCAGCAGCTGCGAGACGAGGCGGTCGCCAAGGGCGTGATCAAGACCGACGACAAGATCCAGGTGGTCAAGGAGAACGACAATTTTGTCATCAAGTCGGCGAGCTCCGAAGTGATCTACGTCCCGCAATATCCGCCGCAGATGTTTTATGAGCCGGGTTACGTGTGGGAACCGATCCGCTATTATCCCGATCCTTACCCCTATTACTGGTATCCGGGAGCGACCTTTTTCGCCGGGGCGGTGACCGGCGCCATCTGGGCCGCCGCCGTCGACTGGAACGACTGGGGCGTATGGGGCGGCCGCTGGAACGGCAACGACATCAACATCGATTGCAACAATTGCTTCAACAACCGCGACTTCAACGGCAAGATCAACTTGAACGACGTCGACTGGAAGAACATCGATCGCAGCAAGATCAACATCGACCGCAACCAGTTCAACAAGTTCGACCGGAACAACATCAAGAACCGGATCGAGAAGAATGGCGACAACGCCATCCGCGACCGCGCCCGCGACATCAAGAAGAACGACAAGCTCGCCAACAGGGTGCCGGGCAAGACGGCTGCAACGAGAGACATCCGCAAGAGCACGCTCGACGGGCTGAAGGGCCAAGGCGGTCAGGCGGCAAACAGGCCGGGCAATCGGCCGAACGTCAACCGTCCAGAAGCCAGGCCCGCCGTCGCCGACCGCCCCACCGCCAACCGCCAAACCGCCAAACCGGCAAAGATCAACCGCCCGGCCGGCAAGCCGAAACCGGCGGCAAGGGTCGACAATCGGCCGAAGAAACCGTCGGGGCTTGGCAACGTCGATCGCGGCAAGGTGACCAAGGTCAGCTCCAACCGCGGCCATCAATCCATGGGTGGCGGCAGCCGTGGTGGCGGCCACAAGCAGATCAAGCGCAGCGGCGGCGGACGCCGGCGTTAACGGAACGGGGAGGACAGGACCATGACACTGATGTTCAGCACCACCCGTCACACGGGACTTTTGCATACGATCCTTCTCCACTCTGTCTGCGCCGTGGCGCTTGCAGTGGGCATCGCTGTCTCGCAGCCAGCCGCCGCACAGGATGCGTCGGAGGCGCCGGAGATCACCGCCTTCGTGGCCGCTGCCGAGCCGCCCGTCTTCGACACGCCGGAAGCGGCTGTCGAGGCGTTCAAGAAGGCCCTGAACGACGCCGGCAACGGTGCGGTTGCGGCCCTTCTCGGCCTCGATGCGAAAAAGCTGAAAGCTGACGAGAACGCGGAGGAGACACTGGCGGCGATCAAGGAGGGTGTGGCCAAGCAGCTTGTCCTCGATGGCGAGGGCGACCGCCGCACGCTGCAGATCGGCGACAAGCTGTGGCCGCTGCCGTTTCCGCTCGTCAAGGGCGAGGACGGCAAGTGGGCTTTCGACACCTATGCCGGGCTCGAAGAGATCGTGAACCGGTATGTCGGCGAAAACGAGCTCACCGCGATCGAGACGATGCGCGCCTATGTCGATGCGCAAGAGGACTATGCGTCGCAGGACCGCGACGAGGATGGCGTGGAGGAGTTCGCGCAGAAACTGATCAGCTCGGAAGGCGCGACCGACGGGCTCTACTGGCCGACCGACGACATCAACGGTGAGAGCCCGGCTGACGGCAACATCGATCAGGCCGAACTAGAGGACGCGGCCAAGGGCGAAGGCTATTTCGGCTACAAGTACAAGATCCTGACCGGCCAGGGCGACCAGATCGCCGGCGGCGCCTATGACTACGTCATCAACGGCAACATGATCGCCGGCTTTGGCCTCATCGCTTGGCCGGCCAAATATGGCGAGACGGGCGCAAAAACCTTCGCCGTCAACCAGCACGGCGTCGTCTACGAGGCGGATCTCGGGCCAGCCACCGAGCAGATCGTCAAATACATCGACCGCTTCAATCCGGACGATACGTGGCAGGTCGTGGGCGACTGAGAGAAATGGATCAAAAGCCGGGTTATTTTCGAGTCGATCGGCAAAACCCTGCGCTGTGGCAGAAGAGGTGGTATGGAATTGAGCTTCGCATTCATGGCCAAGCCCGGCCACCAGTCCGTCGTCAGGCTTGCCCAGCAGAAAGCCGCCCAGACCGCACAGGGTGGCGAACAGGAAGCGGCGATCATCAGGCAGCGCCTGATATTTTGGAGTGATGGCAATGTCCGAAGCGATGCATCCCCTAGCACCCCATCATCTGCCGGGCTTTATTGTGGCTCCGGGAGAGACCGATGTTCTCTTCACCGGAACGGTAATATTCATCATCGCACTGCTCATGATGCTTGGCAGCCTGTATTTCTGGCTCCATTCGCTGCCTGAGCGCATCGCGCATGGGGCCAGCCAGGTCCAGTTTCAGTTGGTGGCGGTTCTGGCGTTGCTCGCGCTGTTCACTCACATCAATGTGTTCTGGGTTGCGGCATTGCTGCTTGCGATCGTTCCCATTCCCGACTTCTGGACGCCGTTGTCCACCATGGCTGAATCGCTTTCCAGGATGGCCGCCGACAGGCGCCAGGCGCCCGCACCTGCAGCATCTGCGCCGGAAGCAATTGCTGCGGGATCGCCGCTGTCGGTGAACGACGCGCCATTTTCCCAGGTGCGGGTTGTGGAGCTCGAGGCTCCATCCACGCCGCCCGACGACCAACACCGTGTTCCAGCAAACGAGGAGCGCCGGCCATGATCGAGTTACTGCTATGCTCAGTCGTGACGATCCTGCCCGATTTTCTCGTCCGGCGTTTTGTCCAGGGAAAGAGGATCGGACGTGAGATCACGCTCTATTCGGTGTGGTATGAACTCCGTTATGGCATAACCGCCTGCCTGGGACTCACCATCGTGCTGCTGACGCTGATCCTTTATTACCATCCATCGACAACCAGCGCCGTTTCTTTCTTTCGCACGGTGCCCATTCTTCCCGAAGGCTCCGGCCGCGTTGAAGAGGTCTATGTGGGTCTCGGGGAAAAGGTGAAATCGGGACAGCAGCTCTTCAAGCTCGACAGTTCGACCCAGAAAGCCGCGCTTGAAACTGCGCGGCTGCGTGTGTCGGAGATAGATGCGGCGCTGGAGTTGGCGAAGACCGAGTTGGTGACGGCCGATGCCCGGATCCAGGAAGCGCGGAGCGCCTATCAGCAGGCCGTGGACGAACTCGCGACCAGAACCGAACTTCAGAGGCGAAACTCCGGTACGGTTGCGCAACGGGAGATCGAGAAACTTCAGAATATCGTCGATGGTCGCCTGGCCGCGGTGTCTGCCGTCCTGGCCAGCAAGCAGTCCGTCGAAGCCCAGATCGCTTCGGTACTGCCGGCGCAGAAAGCCAGCGCCGAGGCAGCACTTGCCCAGGCGCAGGTCGAACTGGACAAGACGGTCGTCTATGCGGGAGTGGACGGAACGCTCGAGCAGTTCACGCTGCGCAAGGGAGATATAGTCAATCCTATCATGCGGCCCGCGGGAGTGCTGGTTCCCGCGGAGGCAGGCAGGCGGGCGCTTGTGGCGGGCTTCGGCCAGTTGGAGGCGCAGGTCATGAAGGTAGGCATGGTTGCCGAGGCCACCTGCATCTCCATGCCGATGACCATCATCCCGATGGTTGTGACCGAGGTGCAGGATCTTATCGCAACCGGCCAGGTGCGCGCGTCGGATCAACTGATCGACGCTCAGCAAGTGATCAGGCCCGGGACGATCACCGTCTTTCTGGAACCGCTTTTCCAGGGTGGGTTCGAAGGCGTTCCGCCGGGAAGCAGCTGTATTGCCAATGCGTATACCAACAATCACGACCGGCTGTCCGAAGAAGGACTGAGCACCTCGAAATGGCTGTTTTTCCACGTCATAGACACGGTCGGGGTCGTGCACGCCGTCATCCTTCGAATTCAGGCGCTGCTCCTTCCGGTACAGACGCTTGTCCTCTCCGGGCACTGAGAACCACGTCGGCAGCGGCCTGCCGACCCTTGCGAGATCGCCGACGTGGGCGTTGAGGCCGATCACGGTGAAGAAGTAGACGAGCAGGATGTCGCGCGCCGTCAGGTCGAAATCGACCTTGATACCGGAGAAGAGATAGACCAGCCCGATCGCACCGCGAACTTGGCCTTCGCCAGCCGCGCCCCTTCACCGCCGTCGCGAAAATTCCAGCTTCAGCCGGTTGATCTGCTCCGCGGTCCATCCCCGAACATCAGTCACTTCGATCCAGGCATCGATGTAATGCTCCGGCGCATAGACATGCCCGTAGCCCATCGGGGCCGTTGTGGCCATCGCCATGTCGACGGTGAGCTGGAGAAGCGTCACGACCGGATACCATTTGAGCTCGGGAGACACGTCGGAACCGCGCGGCCCCGCCATCCATTCCGGCTGTCGGTACAGGGACCGGTAGTCGAAGAACGTCACCGGGTCGCTCGCATATTGAAGATAGACGATCCGCATCGGTCCCCAATGTGCGTCCGGGATCGCCAGGCCGTTCTCCTGGCTCGTGAACCGCACATACGACCCGTCCCTGAAGCGTGGCAGCCAGGCTGGCGATCCTCGCTCGCGGTCGTCGGTGACGGAACGCCAGATCCTGCTCGGAAATGGCGGGCCGCTCCAAAGTCCCCTGATACGGGTCGCCGATCACTTCGAACAACTCGGCGGATTGCTTGGAGCTCAAGGCGCCAAGGCTCAGCCCATGCAAATAGAGCCTGGGGCGACTTTCCTTCGGGAGCTTGGCCCAATGGCTGTAGATTTCCGCAAAAAAGGTTACGAGCGGCCTCGGCGCCATAGCCGGGCTCGACCAGGAGAGACAGCCAGCTTGTGAGATACGGATACTGCATGGCGACGCTCGCGACGTCGCCGCCGTGGAGATATTCGACGGTGTCCATTGCAGCAGGGTCTATCCAACCGGTGCCTGTCGGCATCACCACGATCAGCACCGAGCGATCGAATCCGCCGACGCGCTTGAGCTCCTCGAGGGCGAGCTTTGCGCGCTCCTCGGCCGTCTCCGCAGACCGCAATCCGACATAGACGCGGATCGGCTCACGCGCATCCATGCCCAGGAACGAGCTTAAATCCTTGCTCGTCGGCCCGGTCGCGATGAACTCCCGTCCCGCCCTTCCTAGCTCATCCCACTCGATCAGCGAGGTATCGCTTCCGGTCTTGCTGGGGTCGGCAGGCTGTTGGGTCTCGGGCTCGATCAGCTCATCGAATGCCTGGAAGGACGAATCCGCGGCATGGAGCGCAACCCTGAAGAAAACGCCGTTGACCACTGTCCAGAATAACGCAGCCGCAGCGGCAATGCCGATCACGTATGACACGCGTTTCGGCACGATCCGGCCAAGCATTCGCGAGGTGAACAGGAACGTGACCTGAAACAATCGCGCCAAGAGGATCAAGAGCACGAAGGTCAGCAACGCGATCAGACCGATCTTCAGGGGGTGCGCAGTGTCTACCGGCTCGAGCCTCATGAGCTGCCGGATCGAATTTTGCCATTCCGAAGCCTGGCAGAGAAACGCGACGGCAACCAGAATGCAGGTGGCCGCAGCGACGAGTTTGATGGCCTGCAAGATGCGGCCGGTGGGCTTGGGCAACTCCAGATAGTCGGCCAGCCAGCGCCCGAACACGCCAAGCCCATATCCGGCCGCGAAAGAGCATCCGGATAGAACGCCTTGCGTCACAAACGTGCGTGGAAGCAGGGTAGGGGTGAGCGAGGCCGCAAAGAAGAGTGTTCCGATCAGCAGGCCAGCGGCTGAGAAGGAACGCCAGAACCTGAAGATCCAGAATAGCCTCATTGGAGCAGCCACGTGCGATCGCTGGAGTGCTTCGAGGCAGCTTGCCGTGCAAGATACGTCGGCGCAACCCGCTTGCGCGGGCGACGCCACGAACTCGATACCAATCTGGAGCAGTCTTTGTTCTGGAGCAGTCTTTCCAAACTTTAGGGGTGCGGTCGCTCGCCGTTCACCGCGCGTGTCAAAGGAGACTGAGCAGCGCGGCACGATGGCCGAGCTTCATCGTTTGTGGAGGTTAGAAACGGAGTTTGGCCACAACTCACAAAGCGCAAGGATAATAACCACCGAGTTTCGCCAAAGCCAGCCTATTCGCCGCCGACCGTATAGCTGGGGCGGGGCGAAAGAACATCGCCAGCTTCAAGCTTGCCGCTATCCGTCCGGCCCGGTTGTGGCCCGGAATGCGCTCCGCGATAACCGCTCAGGGTCAGAGGTTCACCATTGGCAAAGTTGAGACTTCTGCGGCCGGAGAGCGCGTCGGAAAAGAAAGTGTCCCGTGAAGCGTATCCTTCGGCGCCCGGCCAACTGCGGACTGTGACGAATGCCGGGGTGACACCCAACACAGTTTATGACGCAGTAGAACTAATTTAGAGCATCCCTCGAAAAAGAAGTCACCGGTTTTTCGAACAAAGCGATGCGCAAACAAGAAGTTACAACGGTGCGCTTGATCGCTTTTTCACGCGCACCGCTGTAGGTGTCGGATCAGATCACGAAAAAATCGTCGGCCAGCAGCGTCGGCCTGTTCGTCAGCGTCGCGAGCTGTGTCACGCCGCCTGCGACGTTTCCGTTGGAATCGTAAAACAACGCACCCGTAACCTTGTCATAGATGATGTGGTCGTCGGCGTCGTGCGCGCTAGTCCCAGCGAAGAAGTAGCTCGGCTCGAGGGCTCCCGTGGTGGCTCCAAGCCCCTGCATTACCGAATTCTGGAGCCTGAATGCATCGGCCGTATGGTTGAAATCCGTGATGATGTCGCGGTTGGCCACTGAGAGCGGCGCGCTGAAAACGAAGAAATCGTTGCCGGCGCCACCAGTAAGCCGGTCAATGCCCAGGCCGCCCATTAGTGCATCGTTGCCACCCCGCCCAAGCACGGTATCATTGCCTCGGCCGCCGTCCAGTTTGTTGTCGCTGTCGTTGCCGTCGAGGACGTTGTCGAGGGAATTTCCCGTGGCTCCGACGTTGGCGTTTCCGGTCAGACGCAGATTTTCTACCGGCCGGCGATCGACCGCCAGTGAGTACGTGACCAAGCTGAAAATCTGGTCGAGGCCCGCTTCGTCGATGACGTTGTCCAGTGCATTGTCCACATAATAGGTATCGTTGCCGGCTCCGCCATTCATCTGGTCGGCCCCGGTCCCGCCATCGAGAAGGTCGGCGCCATCATAGCCCGCTAACCGGTCGCTACCCGCCCCGCCCCTTATGGTGTCGTTGCCGGCAAGGCCGACCAGCGTGTTGTTCCCATTGTTCCCGGTCAGCTCATTGTCGGAAGAATTGCCGCGACCATCGATAGCGGCAAGGCCGATGAGAGTCAGATTTTCGACATAGGATGGTAGTGAATAGGTGCTCGAGCTGAACACCCAATCTTTGCCCGCCGCATCGCCCTCGACCACGCGGTCGAGCGCATTGTCGACATAGTAGGTATCGTTGCCTGCGCCGCCCTCCATCTTGTCGATTCCGACTCCGCCGTCGAGCAGGTTGCTGCCAGCGTTGCCGACCAGCGTGTTGTCGAGTTCGTTACCCATCGCGTCGATGTCGGCAACGCCGGTGAGTGTGAGCTGCTCTATTTGCTGGCCGGACAGCGAATACGTCATCGACGTGATGACCACATCGATGCCGGCGCCGTCAGCCTCGATGACTACGTCGAATGCGTTGTCGACGCGGTAGGTATCGTTGCCGAAACCGCCGGACATTTTGTCAGCACCGGCTCCGCCGTTCAGAACGTCATCAAAGCTGCCGCCGTTCAGGATATCCGCCGCATCCGTCCCGGTCAGGTGCTGCTCCATCACGCCCGGCGCGGCATAGGCGCGCACGTAGTCGATGACCATCTTGTAGGTGCCGGACGCCCGCTCGACCTCAAGGGGATTCATGGCAAGCGAGGCCAGCATATAGAGCGGCGTGCGGAAGGACTCGCTCATTGGAAAGCGGCTCAGCTCCTTGCCGTCATAGTACACGGTGATCCAGTCCGTCGTGATCCTCGCGCCGTAGGTGTGAAACGCCCCGTCGAACATCGAACCGGGGAGGCCCGTATAGTTGCTTTCCCAAGCGTGGCTTTCCTTATTGCGCAAATGCACCGCCTGGTGATGACCATCGGGATCGCCCCCATACGCTTCAACGATGTCGACCTCGACGCGTGGCACAGTCTGATCGGGCGACAGCATCCAGAAAGCCGGCCAGGCTCCCGCCCCGCCGTGAAAGGCTGCGCGCATCTCGAAGTACCCGTACTCTTGCGCGAAACCCTGGCCGGCGCTGTTAACCGTTTGCATCGTTCCCGACTGCCAGGCGCCGTCCACCTGCTTCATGGTAATGGTCAGCTTCCCGTCAGAGACGGAGAACGGATTCGTTGCCCCCACCGGCGACATGAACGTGGCGGCCCCATAGGGGGCATGCACAGGCGCGAACCACTTGCCGGTGCCGTTGTTCGGCACGACATCAAGCGTGTTGAACTCGTCAGAAAAGGAGAGCTTGAACCCGGAGAGGTTCAGCTTCGATCCCTTGTACTGTTCGGTCCAATCGCCAGGAAGAGCAATCGCAGCCATTGATGGGCTCCTCGTTCTCGCAACATTTTCGCGGTTGACCCCCCACCAAGATCAAATCGTCCATTTGTTAACGGAAGGATAATGGACACCGATTCCGCTGCAAATGGGGTCAGTGCGGTTATCCCCAACGCTTTACGAGAAATCTTGGAGATGTCGCAAATCGGTTGACGTAGCCGGCACACGGTACTGCGAATCCTCCGATACCGTCACGTCGGGCTCGAACGTCGCCGCCAACCAGCCGCTCCTTCTCCGCCCGCGACGAGCGCCGCCGGCGCTGCCCCGAGGTGATCACTTCCACGCGCAATCGTCATAGGACACCTCCCAGGATATTCCCCGGACTTGCAATGTTCTTCCTAAGGCGACAAGGCGGCCTTCACCGTATGCTTACGTTGTAGGCCGGCGGAGGCGGCCTTCAGTCGGGGTTCCAAGAGGCTCACGACGCCTCGCCAGCGGGGTGGCGCGACGGTCGGCGCAGATAGCGTGGCCGAACGTCCGTTTTCTCAATCCGATTCGGACCTGCAATCTCGCCTCCGGAATGACCATTAGGGGTCACACAACGAACCCGCTCGCGCGGGAGGGCGCGGGTTCGAGGCTTGCTGGTTTATCGGCAGCGCCGGTGAGGTTGTAATCGACGAGGGGTGACGGACAGGCATCGGCCTCCGAGCATGAAGGGTCAACCTTCAGCTTGAGAGGAGAATCCGATGACCATCCCTTCGCATCCGTCCGGCAGCGCGCTTCGCGAGCGCATGATCGAAGACATGAACGTGCGTGGCTTCACCGAGGACACGCGCCGTAACTACATCCGCTGCGTGAAGAGATTTGCGGCGTTCATCGGCCGCTCGCCCGACGCGGCAACGGCTGAGGATCTCCGCCGTTTCCAAGTGCACCAGACCGAGAGCGGCATGCGGCCGCCGGGCATCAACAGCTCGGTTTCGGCGCTGCGCTTCTTCTTCACCGTCACGCTCGATCGACCCGATCTCTCTCGTCGTCTCGCGATAGACCACCAGCCACGCAAGCTGCCGCTGGTGCTGAGCGCCGAGGAGGTAGCGCGGCTGCTCGAAGCGGCGCCGGGGCCGAAATACAATGCGGCGCTCGGCACGGCCTATGGCGCCGGGCCGCGGGTTTTCCGAGGTGGCGGCGCTCAAGGTGACCGACATCGACTTGGCACGCATGCTGATCCGCGTCGAACAAGGCAAGGGCCGCAAGGATCGCCACGCCATGCTGTCGCCGCATCTGCTCAAACTGCTGCGCGCCTGGTGGCGGGAGGGCAAGCGCCGCGGCGTGATGTGCCGCGGGGCTGGCTGTTCCCAGGACGCAATCCGGTCATACCGCTCTCCAGCCGCCAGCTGAACCGCGCTGTTCATGCCGCTGCGGAGGCGGCCGAGATCAGGAAACGGGTGGCGCCGCACACGTTGCGCCACAGCTTCGCCACCCATCTCCTGGAGCAGGACATCGATATCCGCATCATCCAGGTCCTGCTCGGGCACGCCAAGCTCGACACCACGGCGCTCTATGCCCGCGTCGCCACCAACACGATCCGCACCGTGATGAGCCCACTCGACCGGATCAAGCTGCTGACGGAGGACGAGACGCGACCGGACAGATGACGCCGCGGCGGTGAGCCGCCCGTCACTGGAGGTCGCCGACATCTTCCATCGCCAATGGCGCCGCCTGGCGCGCGGCGCATGCCGGTCATCTCAGCCTCGGCCAGATGTCGGCGATCGAGAGCTGCCGTACCGCTGCCCTCGGCGGCCATGTCGAGGCTTGCGAGGACTGCGGCCACAGCCGCATCGCCTATAACAGCTGCCGGAACCGGCACTGCCCCAAATGCCAGAGCGCGGCGGCACGGGACTGGCTCGCCGCGCGCCAGGCCGATCTCTTGCCGGTCGGCTACTTCCACGTCGTGTTCACGCTGCCGGCCGAGATTGCCGACATCGCCTACTACAACAAGGCCGTGATCTACGACCTTTGTTCCGCGCCGCCTCCGAGGCGCTGCTCACGATCGCGGCCGATCCAAAGCACCTCGGCGCGCGCATCGGCATCACCGCCGTGCTCCACAGCTGGGGCTCGGCGATGACCCATCACCCGCATGTGCACATGATCGTGCCCGGTGGCGGTATCTCGCTCGACGGCGAGCGCTGGGTGCATTGCAGGCCGGGCTTCTTCCTGCCCGTGCGCGTGCTGTCGAAGTTGTTCCGACGGCTCTTCCTGTCGAAGCTCGCCGACGCCCATGCTGCTGGGCGCCTGCAGTTCTTCGGCGGTCACGACGGTCTGAATGAGCACAGCGCCTTCGCTCAATTCCGGCTTCCGGACGCCGGCCCCGGAGCCAAGCACCACGTGGATGGCCGGCGTCCGCAACCCTTCACAGGTCACGACAATGCTGACACCGGACTGAATGTCCGCTCTTGAAGATCGGCAGCTGGAAGCTGCCAGTCCGCTGTCGTGAACCCAAACGCGACGTCTGAGTAGTGGTTCGGCGACGACCGCTCTTGGGCGGCGAAACGGTCATTCAGCTGCGGTCGCGAAGAAGTTTTTTTCAGATGCATTCGCTAGCGGGAGTTCACCCAACCATCAGGCTGCTGGCGCACCGCAAAAATTGAAATTGTTCGAATTGAAAGAACCAAAAGCGCGAAGTTGAGAGCTTCGGAGAATGTTGAGCCAGAGCACGCCCATTCAGCCCGGGAGGCCGGCAGCGCAGTTGGCAGCTTAGATTGAAAGCCCCGCGGTTCTGCGCGGTTCGTGCGCCATCGAACCGAGGCAGAGAATGTTGGGGCAGGGTGCAGTGGCGGAGGGAGAGCAACTGAGATCCAACCTTCTCCAACTCGCACTGGTTCGCGCACGCTGGCAAATGGGATCTAGGCATGGCTCAAGTACCTGGACACCAGAACGCCAGGCTCGAAGCAGCAAGTATGCAAATTGGTGGAAATTGCCGGAACCGGCTTAGCTTCGAGAATCGCCAACGCCTCATCGGATGTCCGTGCCTGTCGGAGTCGCGCCCGAACCTGAGATGCCCGAAGCAGCCGGCATATTTGGGAAAGGGCAGGGAGGAAGGCGGACGTGGCAGAGGCCGGCCAAAGTATAGTGTAAATGAGGTCGACGGGATCGTCGTCCGGGCCGTCGAAATCGATGGGCTGAGCCAAACGTGTCAAAGACGCGGCAGGCGAAGAGATCATACCGAGCAGAGCGTGGGGGATGGCGACGCCACGACCCATGCCCGTCGAGCCGAGACACTCACGGTCGAAAAGACCACGGATAACCATCTGCTCGTCAAGCCCATTTCTCCGAGCAATCCTGATCGCAATTTTTGACAAGGCCGATTGCTTTCCCTTCGTCACAAGATCAAGCGAAATGTCTTCTTCTGACAGGATGGGGGAGATCATCAGGGTCAACCTCCGTGTCGATCCAGACGCGATCGCAAATGAGCGTTCAGCCGCACTGGTCAAGCAGGACAGAATTCTCAGTGGACTGAGGAGTGGAGATGAGGCTGGCTGTCCCGGACGCGAACTCTCTCGCGTCCGGGCTGATGGCCCGTTTTGAGGCGTTTAGGCTCCCGCCGGAAATTGAGGCTGAAAGTATTCATAGCAATTCAGAGGTAGTGGAAGATTTTTTGAAATCAAGCAAAACAGGTACGGGCCTGACTAGCAGAAATAATGCTTTTAAATGCCAGTTATTTTCGTTTGACGAACAGAACAGTCTCCTGCTTGCTAGCTGGGCGCGAACATGCCGTGTCAGAAAGTGAAAATCGAATTTTTAGACGGACTTCCAGATCTTCAGCCGTTGCAATTTTTATTTCAACCAGGAGATGCCGTGATGAAAAAACTCGTCCTCGCAGTTGCCTTGACAGTGGGCAGTTCGCTTTGCGCCATGGCGGCGAATGAGGTCACCAAAGCTCCGCCAGCCGCTCCTTACGAACAGGTCAGCAAGCTTGTGAAACTGCCCGACTTCCTGCCGGGCATGGGCCAACTTTTCGTCGATCCGACGACATTGCCTGCCGGACCATTCCTTGCCTATGACCACGATGGCGAGCTTGTCAGCACGATTTACATGCTGCCGATCAAAGACCTCAATCCGGACAAGCGTTTTGACGACCTCGCTTCACCCGGCGGCAATGTCGACCATGTGGACGTCTACTACAATGCCGGCCATCCGGGGGTAGAAGAGCCGCATGTCCATGTCGTGCTGTGGCATGTTTCGGCGGCTGACGAGGCACAGGTCGCCAAATGACACTGACGCGTCGTGAGATACTGGGCGCTGGCGGCGGGCTCGCCGCCGCCCTTTCCCTCTCTTCTCTGGCCGTGTTGGGTGGCGAGATGATCGAAGTCAAGATGCAAGGGCGCGACGACGGTTCACACGTCTGGTTCGACCCGATAGGCATTCTGATCAAACCAGGACAGACGATCCGCTGGACCAATCTCAATCCCGGCAATTCGCACACGACGACGGCATACAATCCCACAAACTTCGAGCGGCCGCTCCGCATGCCCAAAGCGGCAAAATCTTGGGATTCTGACTATCTACTGCCCAACGAAAGCTTTTCGGTTACTTTCACCGAGCAAGGGGTCTATGATTATTACTGCATTCCGCATGAGCATGCTGGAATGGTCGGTCGTATCGTCGTCGGCGAGCCCGAGGCGCATGACTGGACGGAGCTAACCGGAGCGAAGGGAGACCTACCGGAAGAGGCCGTCAAGGCCTTTCCGATGGTCGAAGACATCATGACGAAAGGGATCGTGCGGCGCGCCTAGGCATGCGTGCAGGATGCATGACACCAGCAACAGGAGAACCCAAACGACGATGCGAATGGGAGCCCGAGTTTCCCGTTTGTCGTCAATGATTGATAGGGGCGACCATCATGACCGGCAGCGCGTTTCCATACGATAATGAAACACGAGCGAAGCGCAACGAGCGTCAGGTAGATATGCCTCTCGGTGCTCGGGCCGCAGCCCAACAACGTGAGCGTGCCACACATCGGCTTGCCGTCTTAGGCGAGATGACTGGCGGTATTGCCCATGATTTCAGAAACCTCCTGGCAGCCATCGGATCCGGCCTGAGGCTTGCCGAAATAAGAGCCGAGGAGCCCGAAAGCGTGAGGACCTACATTGCTGCAGCGCGGCAGGGACTCGATCGAGGTATCGAACTGACGTCACTGGTACTGGCCTTCGCAAAACATCAGGAACTCGAAATCCACGCTGGCAATTTGAATGAATTCCTCAGGTCTTTTGAGCCTTTCCTGAGATATGGCGCAGGCCCCGATGTCCGCGTCAAGCTGGAGCTTGGTTCCGATATCCCGAACTGCTTGATCGACCCGGCGCTGTTCGACTCTGCAGTGCTTAATCTCGTAATGAACGCACGAGATGCGATGCCAAGTGGCGGGGAGATCCGCGTCACCACTGAGCGATTGGTGCAGACGGCCCCGACGCCTGACCTGCCCGGGCCCGAAACCTACGCATGCGTTCGCGTCAAGGACGATGGTTGCGGCATGGCTCCGGAAGTCTTGCGAAAGGTATTTGATCCTTTCTTCACGACGAAGGGTGAGAAGGGCACCGGGATAGGGATGTTGCAAGTGCAGGCATTGGCGCAAATGGTTGGTGGTCGGATCCGGATAAAGAGTGAGCGAGGGATTGGAACAACGGTCGACCTTCTGTTCCCGTCAATCCAAGCGGACCTTTAGACGCCCAACAACTCCTACAATTTGATGTCGGCGCTCGCGACGGAATGCAATCCTGCCAGGGCAGGACCTACCACGCTCTCGTCCGCACTTGCGGATTGCACCGCGTAAACCGGATAGGAGAACTGCGGCATTTCAGGCACAAGGTGCAGCCGGCCGGCCTCCATGTGAGGCCGCACAGAACTCATCCTGAAATATCCGGAGCCGCCAGTCGCAAGAACATAGCTCAGTGCGAGCGGACCGAGATCGAAAGAAAGATCCGGCGCAGCACTCGGGAAATTCATCCCATGGTGAAGTTCAAAATCCGGCCCCCAATCCATATAAACATAATCGGATTCGTCCAGGAGGCGCGCGTCGGAATTGGTCGTCACGAGGACGAGTTTTTCCTCCAGAAGCAGATCGATCTTCAAACCCGGTCTGTGGGGGGGCGCGTACATGATAGCCAAGTCGACCATTCCTGACGCGACCTGATTGATCAAATCCTTCGGCACATCGACGTGTACTCGAAGTGCAATATCCTGAAGCGACCCGCGCATCCATCGGACCCAATCGAGCAGAAGAGGTTGCGCTAGGCTGACTTCACTGCCGACCGTCAGAACAGCTCGACGTCCCGGGGGCACGGCAACCTGGTGAAGGGTGCGTTGCCATAGTTGGACGAACATCGGCGCGTGGCGCAGAAATTGCTCACCGGCCGGGGTGAGAGAAGCTCCGCCTTTGTGGCGAACAAAAAGCGCGCGGCCCAATTGCTGCTCGAGGTTGCGAATCCGTGCGCTTACGGTCGTCTGGGCGACATTCAAGCGCTCCGATGCCCGAATGAAACTCCCTGTCGAAACGATCTCGATGAAAGTCCGGGCGAGTTCAATGTCCATAAAACATATAGCATAAAAATTGCGTTTAAATGTCAATCAATTTCGTTTGCTAGATAGCTAGTCAGAGCAATAGGCTTCGAGATTATCCACCCAGCTCTGCGCTGAATGCTGCGCAGCGCCGGTGGGAGGGAGCGCAAGCAAATGACCGACAGGAGTTCGACCATGTCCCCAGTGCAGCAGGAACTTAGCGTCACCAGTGGTTTGCGCACGGTTGCACCCGCCCGGCACCATTCAAAGGTCGTGAAATTCATCAGCGAGGTCGCCAAGGCGGCGGCCAACGATGCACCGACCTCGGTTGAGATCTTCTCTGACAGCGGCCACTGGTACTGTCGGGTTCGCCGCGGCCATGAAAAGACCCGGCCGATGGGTCCCTATACCAAACAACAGGCCGAGCGGATCCAAGAAGCTCGGAGAATGTCGATCGCAGAAAGAGGAACCTCTCGGATCATGTTCGAGTAAACGAGGATCTCACGATCACGCCGGCCTGACGGCAAGATCCACTGGCACGCGGAACGATTCCGAGGGTGAGCCCCATCAGTGGAACATTCCTTCTGTCCGCATGCTGGTTTGTGAGCGCGTCGTGCGCTTAAGACAGGAGAAAGGAATACGAAACGAATCGTTTTGACCTCGGCCGTGTTGGCGCTTTCCGCCGGCCTTTCCTTTGCCCAGACGACGAGCGGAACTTCGGGCGAGACCTCCACGACCACAACCACGACCACGCTTTATCTGCCGGGCTTTCTAACCCGGCCAGTTGCCGGTGGGCCATTTCTTTAGCGAGACCCACTAGGGCATCGACCTTTTGCATCTGGTCCGCGTCACCGCCATTGGCGACGCGTTTCCGGATCGCCTTATCGCAATGTCCCTCGGGCGGCTAGTAGCCTGTACTTTTCGAAGATCGCTAGCTTCTGCGGATAGGTGATCCGTACCTTGGCGTTGCACCCGTCGCATCTGAAGTGCGCGATCGTTCTTAGCGCAGAGCCCTTCCTTACCGCCGGATGCGAGCAATTCGGACAATCGAATGTGAGCGCAACATCAGACAAGTCTTGGGCTAAACCCATTTCCATCTCCTTCGCAAGCGCTGTGGCTACACTCTGGCGGGACTCAATGGGGCAATGCAGATGCGAATCCGGCTGTGCCAACGCGGGACTAGAACAACTCGTCAGGGAAAGCCGCCAAGCTAGTGCGCCTTCTCTGCGCCCTTTGAGAGACGAAGAGACCTCAATTCATCCAGCAGTTCGCGCTCCTTGGTCGTAATGTTTCGGAAGATTGCGACAATCGCCACCGCTAAGGCCTCGGCATCCCGGCTTGAAGAGTCCATGTGTTCATCTGCGCAAACCTGATCGAACACGCGTTCGCAAATAGCCAGATCATGAGGGCTGAGGCAGGTGCGATTGAAACGCCGACGCAGCATCTGTGCGAACCTTTCAGGGCCTGTTGCCAGTGTTTGCGGCGGACTTTTTTGCCGTTGAACCGCTGAGGCGTGATTGGAGTAAGTTTACTCGCTGACCGATAATTGGTCTTTCAATAGTCCCAAAATCAGCGCGCACTCGCGAGCTCTATACTGTCCAGCAATCATAAGTTGGCGGTAATCCCGCAGTTTTTGTTCTTGGACATGAAATCCTCGCCGAAATTCCGCCGCCTCTTTCGGAGTTCGTGTGCAACCGAGTTTACTGGCGGTGACTTTCAAACTCGCCAGTGAGCATTCGACCTTGGCTGCAATATCTTTCAACGGTTCGTTATTAAAATATCCATCAAGAATTATCTTGCGACGAGCTTCTGTTTTGAGGTTTGCGTTCATTTCGTTGCCTCCTCAACTACGCTTTCACCGTGCCAGACTCTATACGCACCACGTTGAAGAGTGTCGTTATCGTCGCATCCAGAAACTTATCTCGGAATGCATTTTCTTGCTGTAACCAAGCGTGATGGCTCTCTGTGGACTCGCGTTCCGCTGCTATTGCCAGATGGCTGTGATACACCACATGATTGCGGTGGCGATGGGCATAGCGGAATCGGATACGGCACCACGCGATGGACGCTAAGAGGCAGGACAAGGCGCTTGCGAGGCAGGCGCTTGAGCGCGATCGACGTCGTTGGCCGCGCGAAGCTCAACCTGACAATGAGGCTGCCCCGTCACTTGCGCCGGCGCTCGAACCTTTGCCCTTTTCGACGCTCGAACTGGCGCCAGAGGATCAATTCGTCGCCTGGCAGGCGCATATGGCTCCGCTTGTCGAGATCAAGTTGCCGGATGACAAATCGCTCGACGATGGCTTTCCCGCCGACCACACGGCTTGGAACCTCGGTGGCATGCTGATCGTTCAACAGCGCGCACCGGCACATAGTTATATGCGTTCTGCTGCGAAGCTTCGGTCCAGCTCGATCGATCACTGGTATATCGCTTTGCCGCATACTGGCCGGTCGTGGACGGAGGTCGATCGCCGCGTAGCGGAAAACCAGCCGGGCAAATTGGAGATTAGATCGCTTGGCTACCCGTTTCGGGGGAGGGCAACGGAATCCCAAAGTCTCTTTCTCTATTTGCCGCGTGATTTGTTCGCCGATGCGGCGGCAACCCTGGACGCAAAGAATAATTCAATTCTGTCCGGCAACTTTGCCAACCTTTTGCTCGACTACCTCAAGAACATCGAAGCAAGACTGGGCAGTCTCACGGCTGACGATCTGCCTCGCATCGTGCACGCAACACGCAGCATGATCATTGCCTGCCTCTCGCCCCCGGCGGAACATGCCGCGGCCACCGAACAATTGGTGAGTGTCGCGCTGATGGAGCGAGCCCGTCGATACGTCCACAACAATCTGGATGCGGCTCATCTGACGCCGGATTCAATGTGCCGGGCGCTCGGCGTCTCGCGCTCTCGTCTTTATCAGTTGTTCGAACCGAGCGGTGGTGTTCTCCACTACATACAAAGCCGCCGACTTCTGGCAGCCCATGTTGCGCTTAGCGATCCGGCGGACAGCCGGCGCATTGTTAATATTGCCGAAGCCGTCGGGTTTAGTTCAGCGGCTAATTTCAGCCGAGCTTTTAGCAAGGAATTCGGCTACAGCCCCCGCGAAGTCCGAAGCTCCGTGGTGTTACCGCGCCCCGCCCACTCTGTTTCGCATGCCGGACACGAGGAGGCCTCTTCCTTTGAACATTGGCTCAAAGCGCTCGGAAGCTGAGTACAGGATCGGGAATGGTTGAAGTGGGGCGAGCTTAAAACAGGGCGGGGAACCGCCGCCTCATGGACCAGAATATTTTCGTTATAGCCGATCCCCGATTTATCAACCGACTGTTCATCGATGTCGCCGCGCATCACAGCGGAGCATACATTGCAACTACGCAGCATAAGACACTTGTTGAGACCGCGAGTCGTATGTTTGCCAAGTCAAGAAACAAAGAGATATAGCGGTTCTGCGGTTCCTTGAAATGACGAACCGCTCTATCCCGGATTATCTCACCAGCAAAGGGCTGCGTAGGCTGGCGACGATCTCGGACAGCAATTAGCCGGTCGGGAACGGTGCAAGAGCGCCTCGCCGAGCAAGATATGTACGCCAGGATAAGTATTAGGATGCAAAGCTAACGACAGATCGGCCTCGTGCGTAGATGCTTGCAATGCTTGGCGGGGGCTCGGCGGCTTGGCGGGGGCTCGGCACAGGTGGCAGGCATCATGTTGGGGTGATGTCGTGCTGCCTGTGCCGATTAGCCGCCGCTGCGCGGTCAAAGGTGGCGTCATTGAGTAAGCGTGCCAAGGTCAATGGCGGCCGGCTGGAGTTTCTTCCGCCGCAAATCCCGACTCGGGTCGAGCGGCCGCCTGAAGATGAGGGCTGGGTCCACGAGGCCAATCTCGACGGCTATCGAACCCAGATCATCATCGATAATGCCGGCCTGCGTCTTTACAGCAAGAACGGCCGTGACTGGACCCCGAAATACTGGCCCATTGCATTAGCCGTCGATCTGCCATGCCGGACTGCCATTCTCGACGGCGAAGTCATTGTTCCCGGCGAGCAGGGCGCTTCCGATTGCCCTGCGCTGGAAGCCGCGATCTGGAACGAGCCAAGCCGGCTGGTGTTCGTCGCGTTCGATATCCTCCATCTCGACGGCCGCGATCTAGACTCCTTGCCGCTGCTGCAGCGCAAGCAGGCGCTATGGCAACTGGTTGAGCCTGGCCTCGGGAAGATCCAATACAGTGAGCACTTCGAGGGCAGCGCGCTGGCGCTCGTCCGCACCGTCGAGAAGATCGGGCTCTATGGAATCATCTCGAAGCGCGCCGACAGCCGCTACAGGAGCGGACTGTCGAGCACATGGCTGAAGGCCAAAAAATTTGAAGAAGCCGACTCCCGAGTTGGGGGTCGTTTATGAGCCAGGCACGGCTCCAATGCCCTGATCGCTGCTCACGGGCGTCCTCACCGATTTGAGGCCTACGCGGGCGGACGCGACGCGCATACCAATCTGGCGGAACAAATCATGATCATTCTCATTGTGGTGATCATCAAGGGAGATTGATCATGGGTGACCGGCACAACCCAAAAATCGAGGCACCGGCAAATGTCGAAAAGGACCCGGAAGATTGGATCAGCGGAGATGATCCCATGACCCCCGCACAAGCCTCCTATTTGAAAACTTTGGCCGAACAGGCCGACGACCCTGACGCCTATGCTGACGGCCTCAGCAAGGCGGAAGCCTCTAAACGCATCGATGCACTCCGGGAGAAGTTAGGCCTGTAGTGCCCGCTCGTGGCTGTTGGCCTCCGGCGACGGGGCCGTTCCATCGAACCCGACAGCGGCTCTGTCCAGTTTGTTACCGTGGTCTGACCCCGGGGATGAGTTGCATTGCGTTCTGCAACCGCTCGCTGGATAGTCCTGGCGATGTTGCAGACCTTGATGACTCATTGGCCCCAGGTCCTCGCGATCATTTCGGTGGTGATGGCGGCCATCGGCATCGTCCACGCCATAATGACGAAGGAAGACGTCCGCGCCGCCACAGGTTGGGTCGGCGTGATGTTCCTGTCGCCATTCCTCGGCGCGATCATCTACGCCGTTGCCGGCATAAACCGCATTCGTCGTGCAACGATCAGCGCCATGCGGCCCCCTTCCAGCGAGGCGGCTTCCGCAAAACATGAGCGCAACTTTGCCGCCGAGGAATTGATTGCCGAGCGGTACGGCCAACGCTTCACCGGCCTGAAGACATTGGGCGACAGGGTGGCCCGGCGTGCCCTGACCTCGGGAAACGCGATTGCGATATTGGAGACAGGTGACGAGGCCTATGCCGCAATGTGCCGAGCGATTGATGGCGCTCAACGCGCTATCCTGCTCGAGACCTACATCTTCGACAATGACGATGTCGGGCGGCTTTTCGTGGAATCTCTCGCCGGAGCCGTCCAGCGCGGTGTCAGCGTTCGCGTGCTGATCGATGCCGTCGGGGCGCGTTACTCCGTCCCCAGCATTCTTGGGCGCCTGCGAGAGGCAGGAATCACAGCAGACCTCTTCAACGGCAACATTGTCATGGGCCTGCGTCTTCCCTACGCCAACCTCAGAACGCACCGGAAGATCCTGGTCGTCGACGGCACGATTGCGTTCACCGGAGGGATGAACATCCGAAAGGGATTCTCAGCCGAGTTCGCCGGCTCCTCCAGCGCGAGGGACACGCATTTTCAGGTCACCGGGCCGGTCGTTGCCGACCTTTTTTCGGTTGCCGCCGAAGATTGGCGCTTCGTGAGCGGCGAGCTCCTGAAAGGCGACACCTGGCAAGTGGCCGCGCTTCCCGCGGCTCCCGGTCAACCAATGCTGGCGCGGGCGGTTGCATCCGGGCCGGATGCCAGCATCGAAACGAACCACAACTTGCTGATCGGGGCATTTTCCGTCGCCCGCAAATCGATCCGCATCATGTCGCCCTATTTCCTGCCGGATCGGGAACTGATCAGCGCGCTGACGACCGCAGCCAGGCGAGGCGTCGAGATCGACATCGTGGTACCGGCGACGAACAATCTTTTCCTTATTGACCGGGCGATGACGGCGCAATTCGATCAGGTCCTGAAGCACTATTGCCGCGTATGGCGCACGCAGGGCTCGTTCGATCATTCGAAGCTGCTGTCGGTCGATGGGGTTTGGGCTTTTATAGGATCCTCCAATCTTGACGCCCGGTCCCTGCGGCTGAATTTTGAGATTGATGTAGAGGTTCTTGATGCAGGCTTTGCCGCGGAGATTGAAGCGCGGATCGGATCGGCAATCGCCTCCGCCACGTCTGTAACGATCGAAACCTTGAGAGCCCGGCCATTCATCGTCCGCCTGTTCGACCGAGTGTTGTGGCTGGGATCGCCCTACCTTTAGAGGCTTTCTCGTTCTGCCCGCGGCAATTCGGGCGACGCAGCCATCGCTCCTTTCGAGCGCCGCATCTCGTCAGGGCAGGAAGCAGCGATTGCACATCCTGTTTGAGTGAGACAAAGCTAAGTCTTGAAGGTGGTGAGGACGAGCAGCAGACTCATGCAAAGAACTGGACATAGCTTTCCTGCAAGTGTGCTCAAATCCATTCGCGACAGAAAAAAGCAGAAGGCGAAGGCTGCGCCGTCCGAAGGGGCACGCCCCGCGGGGACTCTGGTCGCATCTTACAACGTTCACAAATGCGTGGGCGTCGACAGAAAGTTCGATCCCGAACGAATCGGTCGCGTCATCCGGGAAATCGGCCCGGATGTCATTGCGTTGCAGGAAGCGGACAATCGCTTTGGAGATCGTGCCGGCCTTCTGGATCTGCTGCGTCTCGAATTGGAAACAGGCCTGGTGCCCGTGCCGGTGTCCGGAAACGGCAAAGGACACGGCTGGCACGGCAACGTTCTGCTTTTCAAACGGGGCATCGTTCGCAATGTCCATCAGATAAAGCTCCCGGGGCTGGAGCCGCGCGGAGCCCTGGTTGCCGAAATCGATCTGGACGAGAAACGAACTCTGCGCATTATCGCAGCCCATCTCGGCTTGCTGCGCCGATCGCGCTCCGAACAGGCCCGTGTCGTGCTCGAAATCATGAACAGACCGGACGAAAAGCCAACACTGCTGCTCGGCGATTTGAACGAATGGCGACTCGGAAACCGTTCCGCGCTGAATACGCTGCACACGACTTTCGGTCCCGCGCCACCGGCGGTCCCCACCTTTCCATCGAGTCTGCCGCTGCTGTCGCTCGACCGGATCATGGCAAATCGACACGGAATGATCTCATCCGTCGAAGCCCATGACACGCCGCTTTCGCGGGTCGCCTCCGATCATCTACCGCTTATAGGATTCGTTCGCCTGTGATGGTGCTGCCCAGCCCCATGAATGGAGATCGGTTCAAAGGGAAGTTCTAGCCGGACTGGCGGAGCGGGGCGGCCCAGCGGGTCTGAGTTACGTTGTTGTCGGTTATCTCATCGGAATCAAAGGGAAGCGTCAAGGCTAAAGCGGCTGCGCTGGGATCAATGACCGCCTGACCGCGCAACCGCTCGATATGGTTCTCGGGCTGATACTCGATGATGCAGTCGATTGTATCGGACGAGGATGGGACGGAGCGGGGGAAAAGCTAACAAATTTTCATCCTTAAGACGGCGAATTCCGCGCTCTAGGTTCGAACGCTCGATGCCACGTTCATCCAGAACAATATGACCACCGCTCGCCAGATGAAAATTGAAACGCCTGGCGACTCGCGTCCGGCCCCTGTGTGCTAAGCGATATGGGTATTCTCTCGTCGAACTGATTTTTCAGCAAAACGTTCGCGCCAGTAAGCGATCGTGCTAACGAGTCCTTCACTCAAATCCACGTGGGGGCGCCAACCGGTGGCGTTTATGAATCGTGCACTGTCCGCCAGCAGAGCGCGAACTTCGGAATTGGCAGGGCGCAGGCGTCCAGCATCCTGTTCAATGGGTTTGCGGCGATCAGCGAGCGTCATGACAAGCTCGATCAACTCGCCAATCGTGATGGCCTTGCCGCTACCTGCGTTGTAAGGACGTCCAAACTCGATTGCAGGTGATGCGCCGATGGCGAGGAACGCCGCGACAGTATCCGCGACGTAAGTGAAATCGCGGCTCGTCGAAGTATCGCCTAGCCGCACAGTGCTGACATCTGGATCCAGAACCTGACGGACGATGGTCGGGATCACCGCACGCTCACTCTGGCGCGGCCCGAACGTGTTGAAGGGCCGTAGTACGACGACGGGCACATCGAAGCTCCTGGCGTATGCTTCCGCCATCATATCCGCCCCGATCTTGGAGGCAGAATACGGAGACTGCCCCTGCAGGGGATGGGCCTCGCTGATGGGTACCGACATGGCTGTGCCGTACACCTCGCTCGTCGACGTCTGCACCACGCGTCTGACCTGGTGCTCACGGGCTGCCTCCAGGACATTAAGCGACCCAATGATGTTCGTGTCCACGTAGGATTGCGCAGCTATGTAGGAATGCGGAATTGAGATAAGTGCGGCAAGATGGAAAACGATATCCTGCTCCGCTAGCAGCCGGCTCACAAAGGCGGCGTCCCGCACGTCGCCGCGGACGATCTTTAGCTTCGATGTCACCTCAATAGGAAGTTCATCGAGCCAGCCATGAGCGTCGAAAGAGTTGTACTGCGCCAGCGCCGTCACGTCGGCGCGCAGTGCAACAAGGTGCTCGGTGAGGTGCGAACCGATGAAGCCGTCGGCTCCGGTCACCAAAACCTTCGTTCCGCTGTAGCCGGATCCGTTAGACTGCTGCGGACTGCCCAGAACGTGTTCCATCTCGTTTCTCTAAAGGCCCATGCGTTAGCGGAAGTGAAGGCAAAACATTGTCCAATCGCTATAGATGTGTTGCCGCAAGTTTCGTATCGATCCGCAAACCCGCAACGGCGAGGCTGCACAGGACAACCCACTTCATGTCGGTCGTAAGCGTTCGCTCGGCATAATAAGAAAGATCGATCCGCGCCTTCAGCGGAAACAGAATTTGCCGGTAGAATTCGACCGGATCTACATTCAGAGGGAAAAGAGCACTTTCGTTGCGGAAAACCCACTGACTGGGACCGAAGATCCCTGGCTTGTAGGCGAGCAAAGGGAGACTCGAGTTCGTGAAGCAATAGGCGAGTTCGAGGCTTTCGGGCCGGGGCCCGACCACTGCCATTTCACCCCGCAGGATGTTGATTAACTGCGGAAGCTCGTCGAGCTTGGTGATCGCGAGCACACGCCCGAAGCGCGACATTCGCTCGTCAGCCATCATCGTAAGTGGCAGATGGCAGTCGCTTGCGTCGGGGCGGAACTTCCGGAGCTTGAGCATGGCGAACGGCCGGCCATTTCGGCCGAGCCGAGATTGCGAGAACAGAATCGGGCGGCCTGTCTCGACCAGAATGGCGATACTGGCGATCGCGATCACTGGGCTGAGTACAATCAGGCCGAGTGCGGCAAAGCCGATATCGAATAGGCGTGCCAGTCTCTCATTGTTAGACCGGCTCTGGGTTGAACTCATTGTGCGCCTCAGTGCCCTTCCGCATTTCCGTTTGATTCCCGATGGCGGCCGCGAGCATTTCGACGACATACTCGACATCGGCCGTCGTCATTTTGGGATGCAGCGGCAGGGTGAGCTCGCGACTGGCGAACGCATCGGTTATCGGAAGCAAACCGCTGGCGCACCGCTCTTGGTATAGGCTGAGACGGTGCACCGGCGGATAGTGGATGGTGGTCTGTATCCCGGCGTTCCGGAGTTGGTCGATTACGGCATCGCGATCGACATTTCGCGGCAGAACCGCCGGCATGATATGGTGGGCACAAGCCCGCTCGCCAGAAAATGGTACAAGCACGTCGGGGCATGAGTGGGCGAGCCTCTCGCGGTAGTGCCGGCTCAGTCCGCGCCGCGTCGCATTCCAAGCCGGGAGCCGGCCGAGTTGCACGAGACCGATAGCCGCTCGAAGTTCGTCCATGCGATAGTTAAAGCCAAGCAGCACCACGTCGTAGTGCGGTGTACGGCTGTTCAGGCGCGCGAAAGTGCTGCTTGTCATTCCGTGGCCGCGCATCAAGCGGACGCGCTCGAGCAAGACAGGGTCTCGCACGGCCACGACTCCCCCTTCAGCCGTGGTCATGTTCTTGTTGCCGTAAAAGCTGAACGCTACGGCGTCGCCAACGGATCCCGGACCTTCCACGCCCACAGCGTGAGCAGAATCCTCGACGAGCAGCAAACCCCGGCGTTCGGCGAGTTCGCGCCAAGCGGCGCGGTCGACGAGAGCACCGGCGTAGTGAACCAGGATGGCCGCTCTAGTTCTCGGCGTGCACAGCTCTTCGGCGCGCGCGGCACAGATCACTGGGACTTCCAGGGACTCTATGTCGACGAATACCGGAGTGGCCCCTACATACAGCACGCTGTTTGCCGTCGCCGTGAAGGTGAGTGATGGCACCAATACCTCGTCGCCCGCCCCGATGCCCGCTGCCATCAGGATCAGATGCAGCGCCGCAGTACAGGAATTCACGGCCACGCAGTCGGGCAGGCCGTGGGCCGCGGCGAACGCCTCCTCAAAGGCGCGCACACGCGGCCCCATGGTGATCCAGCCGCTGTCGATCACCTCGGACAGTGCTGTCTTTTCCTCAGCACCAAGGACGGGTTCCGATACGAGCAGCATCATTGACCCTCGATCCATCAAGATCGCCGGCGCTGAGCACGCGCGGGCTGGTTCAGGCGGCCGCAACGACTTGGAAAGCCGGCAGTTCGTCATCCCAGGCGAGTTCCTGAGCTGCCTGGAAGTCTTCGATCCGCCCGATGTCGAGCCAAAGGCCGTCATGCGGGAAGGTGAAAGCTGGTAGTCCGCGTCCCAAGAGGCTATGAATCAGATTGTCGAATCCGAATGGCACGCCTTCCGGGATGTAGTCCAGGACACTGGGTTCCATGCAGTAGACGCCCATGCTCATCATGTTGACCAGGAGGGGTTTCTCCTTGAAACCGTAAACGCGGTTGTCTGTCTGCTCGATCACCCCGAAGTCAAGTTTGGTCTTCCGCGACGCGGCGGCGATGGTGACCAGTCCACCATTCTTGCGATGGGCCGCTACAAAGGCGCCAAGGCTCAAGTCGGTCAGGACATCACCGTTGATGACTATGAAGGTCGAGTCCAGTTTCTCGCGCAGCAGCGTAAGCGGCCCGATCGTGCCGAGGGGTTCTCTTTCGCTCGTATAACTGATCCGCATACCCCACTGGTGGCCGTCGCCACAGAAACTACTGATGAGATGTGCCAGGTAGCCAGTTGTGATGAAGACATCACAGAAGTCGTTACGCCGCAGCCATCGTAGAAGAAGTTCAAGAACGGGCTTGGAGTTAACCGGCATGAGTGGCTTTGGAAGCACGGTGGTATAGGGGCGTAATCTCGTTCCTTGGCCTCCACACTGGATAACGACTTTCATTTGATCCTCCCAAAAACTCATTTCAACTGCATTCTCCACCGAGCGAGCGAACATAAGTAAATAGATTTTGTGTAGGTGTACAGGGCGCAGAAGGGCAGGGACTCCAATGGGAGAGAGTGCTAGAAGCCGTTGCGCGCTATCCCGAAGGAGACTTCGTGGCCTATCCCGAAAGGTAAGACTCGGCGGATGGTCACAACCGCTGCATGACCATGCCGAACCGCTGCATGACCATGCCGAACCGCTGCATGCCCATGCCGAGCTCGAACGAGCTACCCCACATTCGCGATTGATCCGGTTCTTCGTGAGCGGCTTCACTATGGCGTCGCGGTTGGATAAAGTTGAGTGGCATGAGTAACCTCGCTCGGTCACCCGCAGGTCGCAAGGGCCCTGGACTAGGGCCCGGGTCGATGTATTCGTCCGGTCGCCTATGCTTGACCATGCTTCTCCTGCTGGCCGGCGACGCCGTTCGTCCAATCGAGGCGCGATGGTTCGCTGAACACTCCGTGTTTGATTTGCAAGCGGCCGTGGTCCCGATGCCGTCTATGGCGCAACCGGGTTACCTCCAGACTGTGACGGATCCTGTATTCGGGACTGCTTTTACGCGTGTAACGGACCCTGGCTATGACATGGGCGAGGGCATGGCCTGCTCGAAAGAGTATTGCAGGCATCGCTACTCCAGCACCCACGCTTGGAATGCAGACCAGAGCTTTCTGCTGATTGCGAATGGGTGTTCGGGGATGTGTTTCCTCGACGGTCGCACATACCAGCCCCTGTTCCACCGACCGATGGATGAAGATTGCAAATGGCACCCGACCAACGCGGCAGTCATGATTTGCGTGTACGCTGACCGGGTGACCCTGTGGTCACCGAGGGACGATGTGCATAGCGTCGTATACCGGCCGACCAATTACACCGACCTGCAATTCGGCCCCTACAAAGGCAACCTGTCCAACGATGGACGGCGCCTAGTTCTGCGCGCCCGCAACGCCTCCGGCGAACTTGTCGCCTTCCCATACGACATCGAGAAGCGCTCCAAATTCCCTGACCTTTTCCTTGGATCTCTACCGGGCAAGAATGGCTATTGCGGCATTTCAGCCTCCGGCCGCTTCGTTGTCTGTTTCCAGACCCTTCCGACCGGCACTGAAACGGTACACGTCTTCACGGAAGGCGGCCGAGAGGTCCAGGTCTGGGAGGAGCACCACCGGCCCGGGCACGGCGACATGATCGTCGATGAAGACGGCCGCGATGTATACATCGGCATCAGCAAGGCGAACCCGGACAAATGGCACGTTATCAAGAGGCGCCTCGACGATGGCAAGGTCACTGATTTGACGCCGCCCGGCTATGCAACCCATGCGTCGGTTCGCAATGTGGCGCGTCCCGGATGGGTATTCCTCAGTTACGAGGGCAGCCTCGCGCAAGTAGCGGACAACCCAGGCTGGGCCCCGTTTTATCAGGAGATCGTGGCCTTAAGGACGGATGGAAGCGGAAAGGTCCGGCGCATCGTGCATACGTACAACAGCCGATCCGATTATTACAGCGAAAGCCATGCCTCCCCATCACCCGACGGTTCGCAGGTGATCTGGTCGAGCAACTGGGGGCGCCCAGGCAGCCCGGTCGCGGCCTACGTCGCTACGATCACCTGGCCTTGAGAGGTCGAGCACTGTTGCCGCCCCGGTTAATCTTCACGGAATATTGCGCACGATGTGCGGCCCCAGCCCATTCGCGATGGAGATAGGCAATTTCTTCCAGCACGTTATGGCGAATGCATACTTGGGATTGCTCGGCGCAAGCTCCGGAAACGCCTTGCCCGCAGCGAGCCAGTAACACCAGAACAAGGGCTTCACTTGGGGCTTCCATTGAATCTTGAACGTGTAAGTGCCGGCCCCAATTGTCGAGCGCCCCAAATCCAGATCGGATGCCCCGGATTCGCAGGCCAATTCTATTGCCTTCCAGTAGAGATACTCATTCACGTGATTGAACGCCGCGTCGTAGTCGGAACAGACCCATGGCAACTCGATCACATCACCGGTGCGCATGGCCAGGGCTGCAGCCACCGGCTTGCCTCCCAGCCGAACGAGCAGGATCTGCGAATCCGCGGTGCTTTCCAGTATACTTCTAAAGAAGACTGGACTATGCACCGGTGTGCCGAGATCGCGCATATTTTTGCTGAATACACGATAGAAGTCATCGAGTGCCTCGTGTCCGGCGCGCGAGAATTCGACACCCGCTCTCTGCGCCTTGCGCACTTTTCCCCTTAGGCGAGAACTCAGTCCGGACCAGTGAATTTGGGGATCGGCTTCGATCGACACGATCAACGCCGCCTTGTGCTGGCGGACCTGCCACGATGCTCCGACGCTCTGACTGGTTGCGAAGGTCTGCCGAAGTTCGATGTGTCCAGCGCCCCGGCCTTGGGCCAAGCCGATGGCAGCCTTCGCGAGGGCTTCCTCGATTTCAAGACCGTCTGCCAGGATGCCGCCGTAGTTCACAAAGGGAAGCGACACGAAGGAGTGTCCGAATAGCCGGCTCTTCATCTCGAAAAGCGGCAGAACGCCACAGGTGGCGCCCCCGCTTCGAGCCATGAGATAGTAGGGCCGATGTCCGAAGCTCCGCTGCAGGATGTCCCGCCAAAGCGTGAAATGATAACATGACCGGTTCGGCGACGCGTTGACATAGGCATCCCACTCATGGTCGAGCCCAGCGCGCGCTGTGTCCACAATCTCAACGGATGCCACTGGGAACATTCTCCCGATAAAGCCCGTGCTGCAATCCGCAAGTCTATATCGATCCTGGATGTCAGTCTTCTATCCAAGATGGGACATAGTGGGACCGCTTTCTCTTCCGTGCTCCCGACCGGCTACAAATCTACGGTAATGGTTGGGTGCAATGGTGGCCCGACTGCGAGGGCAAGCCGCAACGTTGATCCGGTTCGGCGGAGTCGACGCAGCACCTCGCACTTTAGGGATATACCCCGTCAGAGGCGATAGCGGCTGTTGCTCGTGTGGTAACCTGACATGGTAGTGCCTCAAGGCAGGCTCGCAGTCGACAGAAATCAACGAGTAATGGTCGATCCGTGCGGTGAAAAGGTCAGATTGTCGGTGTGCCCAAAATGACTAGGTTTGCGAGATAAATACGATGGATGAAAAGCCGCCGAGGTGTCTTCTGACCATCGATGTCGAGGACTGGTTTCACAGCTATAACTATGGGAACCTGGTTTCAAAGGAGCACTGGCGTGATTATGAAGGTCATGTGGAACAAAACACGCTGAGGATTCTTGAAGTACTCGACCGGAGTGGCGTTCGAGGTACGTTTTTCATTCTGGGCTGGGTGGCCGAGCACTATTCGGGCCTAGTCCGTCGGATCGCCAATGCCGGTCACGAAGTGGCGTCGCACGGTTACGGCCACGACCCGGTCTATTCTCTCACTCCTGATCAGTTTCGCTCCGATGTTCGGCGGTCGAAAGACGTGCTGGAGGATATTGTCGGTCGGCCGATCGAAGGCTATCGCGCGCCCTGCTTCTCGATTACCAATTGGGCACTGCCGATCCTGCGAGAATTGGGATTCACTTACGATTCTTCGTTCTTCCCGACCACAACACATGACCGTTACGGCCGCCTGGAAGGGATCAATGTCGGATCGGGTCTCGTCGAAGTTCATGACGGGTTTTTCGAGGTTTGTATCTCCTGCCTGCACACGGCGCGTTTTGCTGTGCCGTGGGGCGGCGGGGGATATTTCCGGCTCTTTCCATACGGACTGTGGCTGGGGGGCGTGCGTCGGATTCTCCGCTCCGGCGTGCCCTATGTTTTCTACATCCACCCTTGGGAGATAGATCCGGATCCGCCGCAAGTCCCAGGGCTCAAGGGTCTTCGGGCCCTGAGGCAGCGGGTCAACCTAACCCGATGCGAAGCGCGTTTAGCCGCGCTATTGGGAGCGTTTCCTTGGTGCCCTATCACGGAAGCCATTGACGACCTCGCCACGATGGCGCGACCGCAGATCGATCTCGGACTTACGGCTCGGCCACCGCGACCGGTCGCGGCCTCAGGGAGGCCGAGATGTGCGGATTGAAGCCCCACCTCCTCTGCATCGGCGGCGATGACCATTTTTTGCGAATCCCCTTTTTCCAGGCCCTCCGGGATAGGGGGATGCGAGTTTCGGCGGCGGGCACCGGAGGTGCTGAGGCGTTCGCTGAGGCTGGTTACGACTTCTACCTCTTCAACATGAACCGCTTCATTGCTCCGCGCGCCGATTGGGCGTCGCTGCGGTCGCTCTCGCGGTTGATCGGAGAGATACGACCGACTCTCATCCAGTGCTTCGATACCAAGCCGGATATTCTTGTGCCGTTTGCTGCGTACTGGGCGGGCAAGGTGCCGGTCGTCAGCACGATCAATGGTCTGGGCTGGCTATACTCGTCACGCTCCCCGCTAGCTGTAGGCCTCCGGCCTGTATTCGAGCTTGTTCAGAGCAGAGCGGATCGCCTAACGGCTGCCATCGTGTTCCAGAATTGCGCCGATCAGGCGTTTTTCGCGTACCGGCGGTTGATAGGCAAGGCCGATCACCGGGTTATTCCAGGATCAGGAATCGACGTCGATCGGTTCGACCGTCTGGCGGGGAGGGGACCATCTCCCGCCGAATTGCGCCACGAACTCTCTTTGGGAGATGCGCCGGTCGTGATGACCGTCACCCGCCTAACCCGGGAAAAGGGCGTGCCGACGCTGCTTGAGGCGGCGGCTCTCGTTCATCGTCAGGCGCCTGAGGTTCGCTTTCTGCTGGTTGGGCCGCGCGAAAGGGAAGGTGCGCTGGCGATCAGGCAGGACGAGATCGATCGTCACGCTCCGTACGTCAGGGCAATTGGAGAACGATCAGACGTACCGGCGCTGCTGCAGATTGCCGATGTTTTCGCACTCGCCACGGAGTTGCGAGAAGGGGTCCCGCGTTCCCTGATGGAGGCATGTGCGGCGGGGCGGCCGGTGATCACGACCGACATGCCGGGTTGCACCGACGTAGTCCGCGATCGCTGGAGCGGGCTTGTTATTCCCGTCAGATCGCCCCGAACACTCGCCGAGGCAATCCTGCAGTTACTTCGAGACCGCGATACGGCGCTGCAATACGGCGCTCGCGCTTCGGCCCATGTGCGCAAGGAATTCAACCTAGACATCACTGCCGATCGGTATGCGGCGGTTTACCAGGAGGTGCTTGCCCGAACCCGCGGACGGCCGGAAAGTTGGGAGCGCCTTGCCCATCAGACACCTGGGCCGAGATCGGGCGGGAATACCAGGCTGGATCCAACATCGTTTTCGTCAGGTTGACATATGCTGCTTGATCTCTTGCTCACATCCGGGCTTCTCCTGTCGGCAATGACCCAATTGAGGTGGAACGGTCCTATCGGCCCTGGCGATCTGCTCTTGTTCCTCTGGCTCATGATCATGATGACGCGAGAGGTGGCTCGCCTTGGTCCGCCGTTGACACCGGCTTTCGTTCGATTGTTGACGTTCTGGTCGATTATCGCCGTGTCGCTCTGTCTGGGAGCGATGATGGGCTACGCCCTTGGCGACCTGCACGATCCGAAGTGGTTCAACCACGACATTGGCGCCTACATGCTGGTCGGTCTGGTGAGCTGCTTCAGTGTTGTCCGTCTCCAGAGGGACGGAGGGATGCAGCGCCTGGCCTGGCAGTTTGTCTCCCTAGGCACCGCACTGCTTGCCATTCAGGCGGCTTTGGGTTGGCTCAACCCCGGCATTGCCGGCTTTGAGCTCTGGGAGTGGGATAGGCTGCGTGGCCTGACTCAGAACTCCAACCAGCTTGCATTTTCGTCTGCGATTGTCGGCCTCCTGTCGCTTCATCTGGCGGACACGGCGGTGCGGCTCCTGCCGAAAGTAGGCGCGATCTTGTGTCTCGTTGTCGCCGTCGTGGTCGGCGGACTGACAGAGAGCAACGCCTTTCTCTTGGCCGTCATCGTCGCCGGACTTTGCTACGTCGCCCTGAAATTCAGGACCTGGATGCTGGCCGAGCAGTATCCACTCCGTTTTCGTTCTGCTGCTGCGTGGAGCTTGGCACTTATCTTGCCGTTGGTTCTCGTGGCAGCAGTTCCGTTTGGTGCCTCCCTGGCTAAGCATGCGCAGGTGATCGCAGTGGAAGCCACAAGGGGGGGCGCGGCCGCGGAGGAGGCTGCGGGCTTGCGCTTGGTTGTCTGGCATGACGCCCTTCAGCGAGGGCTCGGGGCCATGATGATGGGCCTTGGTCCTGGCCCCCACCTGGAAATTCCCGACGTGATTGTTCAGGAGCGCCGCCTTCCAAACGGCGGACCGAAGGAGGTCGTGCACCCGGAGGCGAAGCTCGCCCCCAATTTCGAAGCGCATAACATCGTGCTCGACCTTTTCCTTCAAGGTGGGCTCCTGGCCCTCGTCGGATGTATCTGGTTTGTCGCCGGGGCAATTTCGGCCGCTTGGAACGCGAGGCAGGACACGATCATCGCGATGATCTGCGGCATTGGCGCATATGGTCTGTTCCACTTCATTCTGCGTCAGCCCGTGCTCTGGTTTGCCCTCGTCTTTTGCATTGTGGCGACGGCTGACGTGGGCGAGCAACTCGTCAGGCGCGGAAACCTCCGCGGCGCACCGAACTGAGGACCGGAAGCCATGGCAGCAATGAACAAAGTCTTGCGGTTGGCCGACGCACGCGGGGGCAAGAATGTGGTGCAGGACACGGGACAAGTTTCGTTCCAGGGCCCGATGGCACCTCCTCCGTTCCTGCACCTCATTCGGATCCTTCTCCGTCGACGCCGGCTTATTGTCGCCATAGCGATCGTGGGAACGATGCTGGCGATGTTTGTCGCGCTGCTGGTTCCTCCGCAGTACACGGCCGTGGTCCAACTCACGGTCCACCGGCCGCCGAGCAGCGAAGGCGTGCCGCCCCCTCCCGGCATTCTGGATGAGATTATCGACACACATCTCGCGCTGATCAGTTCCCAGGCCCATTCCAGCCGAGTGGCTGCAAGCCTGTTACCTGTGGAGGCTGCGCCAAAGCCCGAGCCTGGTCTGTCTGCCGCCAAAGGAGCCACTAAAAGGTGGTATGATTCCCCTGCTTTTCCGGCCGTTCGCTCGATGGTCGACCAGATGCTGGAGCGGCTTGCCATATGGATCCCTCGGTTGTCGAACCGAAGCGAAGCCGATCGCCTCGCAGAGGAACTCTTCAGCAAGACAAAAGTCCTTCAGGAACGGCGCTCGCGCCTAATCTCGGTGTCGTTCACCTCGACCGATCCCTCGAGGGCGGCCGCTTACGCCAATCGGATCGCAGACCTCTACGTCACCGGCCTCTTTCAGCAAGTGAAGGCCGACGCCGCAAAGCAACACTTCGATCTCGGTCGGCAGGTGGCCTCTGCGGGGGATCAACTGACCAAGGCACAATTGGCATTACAATCCGCCATGCGGCAACGAGTCAGTTTATCGCCCTCCGACGCCGCCAAGTTGACCGAAATGGATCAGGATATCCGCGAGCTACGCCAAGACAGCCAGGATGCAGCAGAATATTATAATGATCTTCTGCGGCGATCGACCAAGCTACGGGAAGCACAGATGGCGATCGGGCCGGGGATTAGCGTCCGTTCGAGCGCCTCCGTCCCGACGCGGCCGAGTTCGCACAATCCGCTGCTCTTTATCATCCCGACCGCATTTCTCTCCGTCATTGCTGCGTCCTGGCTTGCATTGATGCTCGAGGGGGCCGACAGGGGGCTGCGTAGCGAGAAAGAGATTGAGTGTAAATTGGGACTTTCATGTCTTGGGCTGGTTCCGCGTGTCAGACGCAGGACGATCAAGTCACCCAAGGCCGCTATCCTCCGTCAGCCGAGTTCCCTTTATACCGAGTCCATGCGCAACATTGCAGCGGCACTTCAGGTCCATCACACGGGCCGTGGCGGGCTCGTTGCGCTGATTACGTCGAGCATGCCCGGTGAGGGCAAGTCGGTACTGGCGAAAGGACTGTCGGCATACTTCGCCACGCTGGATCGCCGGGTGTTGTTGATCGATCTGGACATCGTTCCGGCGAAACACTCTTCCCGCGCTCGAGACCTGCTGTGCGTCCGGCAGGCGCCCTCGGCAAGACAGATGGGAGAATTGATCAAGCGCTTACCGGAGATCGATGCCGATTATCTCGGTCTCTCGCAGTTAGGGATCGACCCGCTGCTATTCTTCGAGCCGGGTGGGCTGCCAAGTCTTATCAAGATATTGCGCAAGTCCTACGACGTTATTATCCTGAGCGGACCTCCGGTGCTTGGCGCTTCGGAGGCACGGCTGCTTCCGGCGATCGCAGACTCGGTGCTCTTCGTCGTGCGCTGGGCATCGACGAGGCAGGAGGTAGCGGAACACGCCCTGAGCTTCCTGCACCGTTCCCAGGCACCGGATGATCTCGCCCCGGGTCCGATCCGCGCCGTCTTGACCCAAGTGCAACTGAAGCAGCACGCCCGCTTTGCGCTTGGCGACACCGGCGAGATTATATTCAAGTTCAACGGTGTCTACACCGGCCGCCTCCGCCGCTTGCAGCAGATCGACCGCGGAGCAAGCCAGGATGCGGTGCCAGAGCCGCCGATCTCGGAAGGCACGAACGGCTGATGACCCAGTTATCCAAGGCGGATTGCCTCGCCAGACCGATGTCGGTTCGAGCCAAGATTCAAATGGCAGCCGGCGTTGTGGAGGCTTTGGCTGAGTTCGGGCGGCAGAAGATTTCGTATTGCTACTGGAAGAGCGCGACCAAGCTCGAGAGCGCCCTTTGTGGCGATGGTGATATCGACATCCTGGTTGCCCGCACCGACCAGAACAGGGCTCAAGCGATACTGTTGTCGAGAGATTTTAAGTTCTTCCCGTCAGTTGGTGACCGCGAGGCGCCTGCGGTCTTCACGTATCTCTGCTACGACGAGCCAAGCGGCAGACTCCTGCATATCCACCTGCATCTCCGTCTGGTGGTCGGAGGACCTCTTGCCAAGAACTGGCACTTGCCGTGGGAGGACACAGTCCTCTCGCGGGCTGCGCCGCACGCCTACCTGCCGGTCAGACAAGTCGACTCTGCCTGTGAGGCCTTGCTTCTCCTGACCCGCAATTGTCTCGAACTCGGCGGATGGGATCCTGTTTCCATCCGCCGAGGCGCAGCAAAGAGAAAGGAGTTTGATGACGCGCGCCTGGAGTTGGCGTCTCGGGTCGAATGCGGCGATCTGCGTCGGCTGGCAGCAGGATTTCTGTCGGACGATGTTGCAGACATGGTCGTCGATAGCCTATTTAGTGACCAATCGGCGGCTTGGCGCGCGCCGCTGGCTCGGGCTATCCGACGCCATCTCTCGACTGGCGGCAGTTCATACAATGGACCCGAGGCGCGCTTGCGCAGCGTCGGGCGGTCGATCGTCTGGGTCGCCGGGCGGTTGAATAAAGCCATTGTGCACGCTCCCAGGCCGTGGCATCGACGTCCGGCCGGCGGTGGAATCGTGGTGGCATTTGTGGGAGTCGATGGCAGCGGCAAGTCTACGCTTATTGCCGCTCTGAAGGACTGGCTCGGCATCAAGGTAGACGTTCTGCCCATCTACTTCGGCACCGGTGATGGTCGGCCCTCTCTTTACCTAAGGCCGCTCAAGTGGCTGATGCCGCTCGCGACGTGGATGCTGGGCCGCAAGCCCAGAGTTGCCTCTCATGGCAAAGCGTCAGCCGGTCCTCCGAGCCTCGCCTACAGCATTCTACTCGCGGTCTGGGCGATCGCAGTGGCCGCCGACAAGCGCGTCAAGCTGACTGCTACTTGGCGTGCGGCCAATCGGGGACTCGTCGTTCTCGCCGATCGCTATCCGCAAAATGAGTCGAAGAATTTCAACGACGGTCCATTGCTGGAGCGCGTGCCCGCGGTTCCCGAGTGGCTTCGCCACCGCGAACTTGGAGTCTATCAGCTCGCCCACCGGCTTCCTCCCGACCTCGTTCTAAAGCTGATGGCGCCATCCGAAACCTTGGCCGCGCGAGAGCCTGCAATGGACATCACAGTGATAAGTCGGCGGCTAGACGCCCTGGCCGGCCTTGCCTTCGGCAATGCGGAGGTGGTGTGTATTGATGTCGATCGGCCATTGGACGAGGTAATTCGTAGTGTGAAAAGGGCAATCTGGCAGTGCCTCTAGAAAGACAGGTGCGATGATCGTCGAATTCTTCGGCCCGCCCTGCGCAGGCAAGACGACACTGGCCCGCATGCTTACTGCTAGACTGGATAAGTCCGGCTATGACGCCGACCTTTGGAACAGCCTCAGACCGACTGAACTGATCCCGCTCGGAAAAACTGGCGGACTCACACGGCACCTGGCTCCGATCAACCGAATGCGGCGTTTCTTTGCCGAGGCCTTCAAAATATTGAGCCGTCCGAGCAAGGATTCCGGGGAAATCGCCATCGCGAGCCATTTGCTCCGGATACTTCCTCCGCGGGGCGTGTTTACGCGGGTTAGGGAGGCGCAATACATCTGTCGAATGGCGCGCGCGTGGGACGTGGCCTCGCGTCGGCATAGGATCACTGTATTCGATCAGGGCTTCGTCCAGGAACTCTGTTCGCTCATGCTTCGATCCCGGAGTGCCGACGAGGCAACGCTCATCACCGCACTCGAAATCATCCCGCCCGCGCATCTATTGGTGCTTGTGAACGCATCGCCAGCCCTGCTGGAGGCGCGCTCCATGGAGCGGCTGTCGAGCCTCCACGTCATCGAGCGCTATTTCGAGGGCGGAGCCAATCTGGATTTCATTGGCGCCACCGGTCAACTCCATCGACTCCTGCTTGAGCGGGGCCATGTCGTGCTATGTGCTTCGCTGGTGGATCATCAATCGACTGAAAGGAGTCTTGACCAAATGGAGCGCGAGGTTGTGCGTCAATATGGACGCAGACAGTTACGGGGCGCCCAGCATGACGAAGCCAAATAGGGAAACGATACTCGCCGTCCTTGAGTACGATGAGCCTCTTGTCGATGGCAAAGAACCCGATGCGCACCTGCTCTCTGCGTCTGCTGCTTTCAACCGGGTCAAACGGGGCGGTCTGATCGCTTTTTTTGTTTATGGCACCGGATATGCAGTGACCTACTTGTCGCAGCTTTTTGTTGCCCGAACTATTGGGGCCAGCGACTACGGAATTTTCGCCTACGTGTCAGCGTGGGCTATGGTGTTGATCTATGCGTCGACATTGGGGTTCGATGTGGCGCTGTTAAGATTCGTGCCGGTCTACCGGGCCAGGCGAGCTTGGTCTCTGCTCCAGGGCGTTATCGGCTATGCTCGCCGGCGCGTCGCCGTGGTAGGGACGGTGCTTGTGATTGGCGCTGTGGTCATCGTGCTGTATTGGGCGCCTGCTGACAATCTGGTCCTTGCATTCTTTATCGGCTTGGCCGCGGTGCCCGTTGTTGCCTTGCTGCGGGTGCAGTGCGCGGTCCTGCGTGCCGAGGGCGCGGTCGTGGCGTCGCTTGTGCCTGATCGGATTGTCCGGGAGGGCAGCCTGATCGTCCTCGTTGCGATCGGGACCATGATTCTGGGTTACAACATCACGGCTGCCGGGGCGCTGGCGGCAGCTCTGAGCGGGGCCCTAGTTGGCCTCTTGCTGGCTTATTATGCAGGGAGGAACTACCGCCTCTTGCCCCGCGATGACATCGAGCCGGAGTACGATGTTGCGGCCTGGCGCAGTGCCACACTGCCACTGATGATCGCCGGCGTGGCAGAGGTGCTTTTGAACAGGACCGGGGTAATCATATTGGGATGGTTGGGCGACACTACGGCCGCCGGTGTCTATAGTTTGGCGTTCAACATCGCTTTGATCGTGACCTTGCCAAGAATTGCTGCAAATGCGCTTTTTGCGCCGACCGTTTCCGGCCTCCATTCGGTCGGTGACCTTCAAACAATGCAAGCGTTGGTGGCACGTACTGCGACGTGGACGCTCTGCGGGGGGGGCTGCATCGCCGCCATAATGTTTGCGCTCGCAACTCCGCTCATGACCTCTTTCGGGCCGGAATACGGCGACGGCGTTTTGCCTCTGCGCGTTCTGCTCATCGCCCAAGTGATTGCCATGGGGGCAGGTTCGCAGTTGTACCTGATGACTATGACGGGGCACGAGCCGAGCGCCGCCGCCCTATTGGTTTGCGCTGCAGGGATGAATATGATTACTAGTATTGTTTTGGTCTATTGTTTTGGTCTATTGGGAGCGGCGGTAGGCACAGCAGGAATACTGCTCGCGTGGAACGCTGCGATGGGTTATTGGATATGGCGGCGCCTGAACCTGCTGCCGGGCATACTGTGCATTCGCAAATTCGTACCGAAGAGTTGAGAGAGATGCTACGGCGTGCTGGAAGCTGAGGCCGTGCGCGATATCGTGCTGATGCTGAGCATCGGGTCCGTTCCAGACAAATCTGCGCGTGCGCGACGTAAGTTGAACTGACCCTGGCAGACGGATTTTGCGGACGATGGGTTCGGTCACAAGCTCTTCGCTCTCCCCCTGTGTGGCACGGTTCATCCAAAGGGAGTACGCAGCGAGCATTGACACTACTCGCTGTTAATTTTATTGTTGGCAGTCATGTCAAGCCCTGCCCAGGCAATTGCTGTGTCCTCTAACGTCTTATTTCTCGAAGGCTTGGTTAGTGTTCTAAAAAGGGCTAAATTTTCTCCGATAGTGGCCATTCCAGATTTGGATAAACTGAATTGTGAGACGCTTACGTCGACGAATGGCATTTTGTTTCTGGTTGACGTCGGTTCAGAGTTCCAAGTGAAGCTTCAACAGATAGAGGCTTTGAGACTCGCGAATTCGACCGCGCGAATTGCGATCTTCGGCGAGCACATGCGGCGGACTGATGTAGTGACGGCGCTTAGAGCAGGTGTAAATGCTTGCTTTGCGCACGTCTCTACCTGCGATACCCTTCTCAAGGCTCTCGAGTTGGTGATGCTTGGAGAATCGGTGGTCCAGCCCGTGCTCTGGGCGCTTAAACTGGAAGGCGAGCCAATCGCTGACGAAAATGACGACGAGGTTGCAGGGTCGCCCCGGCTTGATCCGCGATCCGTTAGTATCATCGAAATCGGTGATCACGAAGGTGACAGAATTGCCATTGCAACAGGCGTTGAGAATGTAAACTATACAAATGGCGTAAGTTGCATACAGGAGGATGAACCGCCTTTATCGCCTGATTTTCTTCCAATGCTATCGCCTCGCCAGCGTTTCATCCTTCAATGCCTTGTCCAGGGTGACTCGAATAAACACATCGCGCGCAAAATCGCGGTTAGCGAGGGCACCGTAAAATGCCACATAAAGGTGCTGTTAAGGAAGACGAAGGTGCACAACCGCACGCAGGCAGCGATCTGGGCGCTCAATCACCAGTCGTATCTGATTTCAGTCCAATGATGAGCAAACCCTTTGAGGTCGGGCCACGGCACATCGGGAGTGACATCTCGGAGCACCAAGCCAGTTGGCAAAAGACCATCAGCGCGTCGACAATGGGCAAGACGAGTTCTCCTCCTCTAGGCAAGTGGTGTGCCGAGCGAATTCGTCGGCGGATGCAATGGCCGCAACAATGAACACGTTTGGTTTGCGAAGATGGTGGTTGAAGGCCTTTCTGGTCGCTGCCCTAGTTTTCGTCTGCACGCCGTCGCAGGCCGACTACCGGGTTGATGTTGGGGACGTGGTCGAAATCTTTGTGACGGGCGTGCCCGAACTGCAGCGCCGTGTTGTCGTGCGAATGGACGGAACTATCTCATTTCCTCTGGTGGGCAGTCTGAAAGTTGTTCGATTGTCGACATCCGAGCTTCACGATCGGATTCAGATTGCGCTGGCGGGAAAAATCTTCCAGCGGAAAACGCCGGACGGGGGGCAGGTCGACATCATCATCGGCGTTGACGAAGTCACCGCCGACGTGGTCGAGTTTCGGCCGGTCTACGTCAACGGCGAGGTGATGAAGCCGGGCGAATATGTCTATCGCCCCTCCTTGATTGTTCGCCAAGCTGTGATCGCTGCCGGCGGCTATTCTCCCGTGCGCGGCAACACGGCTGACCCCTTCGTTGAAGCCACGAGACTGGAAGCCGAGTTCAACTCGCTATGGGCCGAGTTTGTGCGCGCTAAAGCGCAAGCTTGGGGGACGCGCAAGTTGTTACGCGATGGTACGCCCTTTGATTTTTCAATACTGGCAGGCGGCCCCATAACGCGGAATGATGCGAAGGAGATACTCGCTCAGGAATCCGATCTCGTCGTAGCTATTGAAACGGACCAGCAAGGCCGGAAGGACGCCCGCGCCCGAGCCCTGAAAGAATGCAACGGGGAAATTCGCGTGCTTTCCGAATTACAGCAAGTGGAGGAGCGTAGCGTGGCTGACGATGCTGCCGAATTGGAACGGGCGTTAACCCTGTTCGATAAGGGCCAGATCCTCAGCCAGAGGGTCACGGATGCACGCCGCGCGCTGCTTCTGTCATCCTCCCGGCGGCTCGAAACGACGTCTCGCCTGGCGCAGGTCAGGAGGACTCAGGTCGATCTTCAGTCTCAGCTGGAGCGGCTCGACAGCGAGCAAAGGGTGCAACTCCTCCGTGATCTTCGAGAGGCAACGGGCAGGGTCGCCGGGCTCTGGGCAAAGATCGAAGGCGTGATGCGAGCACGGCAGCACGTCCTGAACGGGATTGGAACGCCTGCGGACCTCGAACGGACACCTCAGATCACGATCATCAGAAAGGGCGAAAAGGCCGGTTTCTCCGCTGACGAGGATACTGAACTCTATCCCGGCGATGTCGTGCAAGTTTCGATCAGCCCACCGAAAGCGGTCAACGTGCTTGTACAGTGAGTTCGCAATATCCGCAGTACCGGTCGTATCGCGACGATCAGGACGCCCGATAGATTGTTCCGCCTCATTCTTCTGATTTCCCATCAAGGCGAGGTCCCCGAGAACCGATCCCGTAGAGAAGCATGACCCCGCGAAAGACATCAAACGCCGGCGAAGCGGAAAGCTCGACAAGCGCTTGACTTCAACAAGCAGCATGACGAAGCCTGCTGCGGTGAGGTCATCGGGTGCAGCCTCTTGCTGCCGACTTTCGGTCCCGCCCCACCGGCGGTCCCCACCTTTCCATCGAGTCTGCCGCTGCTGTCGCTCGACCGGATCATGGCAAATCGGCACGGAATGATCTCATCCGTCGAAGCCCATGACACGCCGCTTTCGGGGGTCGCCTCCGATCATCTAACGCTTATAGGACTCGTTCGCCTGTGATGTAGCTGCCCAGCCCCATGGATGGAGATCGGTTCAAAGGGAAGCTCTAGACTGGACTAGCGGAGCGGGGCGGCCCAGCGGCTTTGGTTGCGGGGGGAGGTCGCTGGGCCTAGCGAGCCTTCGGGGGCGTGCTCACGTGGCTGGTGAATACGCGACTCTCCCCGATCAGGGAAACGTCCATCCAAGCCCCATGGAAGGCACGAGACTCGACCATGAGTGGGAACGGCTCAGCCCATACCAAGACGTAAGAATTTAGGTTACCTTTCTGGGACTGAGCTGTCGCGACTTATGGTCGGGTCGCATCATGTGGGAGACCTTTCTCCAATCTCAAAGCCGCTTCCATGCGTCGATCGCTATTTCAGAAGTATTTTCTAGTCTTGTTCGCGGCGGCCATTTTTCCGATGGCTGCCGGTGGCATCAGCAACTGGTGGTTCAGCTATGTCGACCAGCGTGCGATCCTCAGTGCCCTGCTGCGGTCCGAGGGAACATCGGCGGCCGACAAATTGAGAGCTTTCTTGACGGCATCAAGATTCCGCTCGGCTCCACGATCCCCGAGGACGTGTCGGCCAATGCCAGCGTGAAACAGCTTCGGCTTCTTTTCCTGCGTGTGATGCACCAGGTCCCGGGAATTCTCAGCATCAGTTTCGTCGACGGCGACGGCGCAGAACGGCTGCACGTCTCGCGCATTGGCTCAAACAGGACGGAAGGCGGGGCGGACCGCTCGGGCGATCCCGCTGTCGTGGGCGCCAAGACCGCGAAGGTCTGGTATGGCCCGGTCGCCTACCGCCAGGGTTCCGAACCGTCGGCAACCATCGCGATGGCGAATTACGACGATACAGTCCTAGAAAACACGATCATCGCCGAAATCAGTCTGAAGGCTATCTGGCTCATCGTTTCCGAAGTCCGCGTAGGCCGCAGCGGCCAGGCACTTGTCGTCGACGAGACCGGCCACCTCATCGCTCACCCCGCGATCAGCAAAGTGATGCAAGGCGCCGACGAGAAAGCAGGTTTGGCCCTGCGCGGATTGCGGGATGCGATCGCCGCCGCGGGCGGCACTGCGATTGCAAGCCGCAACGCCGAGAATGAACGCGTTGTGACCGCTGGCGCGCCCGTTGCCGCGGCCGGTTGGATGGTATTTGTCGAGCAGTCGCAGGCAGAGGCTTTTGCACCCCTGTACGCTTCATTGTGGCGAACCGGCGGGTTGTTCCTCGCCGCCACAGTCCTTGCGGCGGTACTCGCCTGTTGGCTTGCCAGACGGATGAGCGGGCCTATCCGATTGCTGAAAGAAGGCGCCCTCAAGATCAGTGCCGGACAGTTCGATCACCGGATCGACATTGTCACTGGAGACGAACTTGAGCGGCTGGCTGCGCGGTTCAACCAAATGGCGGAGGAGCTCGCCATGTCGCGGGACCGCGATGAGCGAATGATGCGTTTGAAGCGCTTCCTGGCACCACAGGTGGCGGAGCTCGTAGAAAAGGCTGGCGACGAGAGAATGCTCGCCGGACAGCGCGCGGAAGTGGCCGCTGTTTTTTGCGATTTGCGTGGCTTCACCGCATTTTCGGCGCACGCTGAGCCTGAGGACATCATGCAGCTCTTGCGTGAGTACTACGAGGCGCTCGGCGCGATCATCACTCGGTATGAGGTGACGCTGACCAGTTTTTCGGCGGATGGATTGATGATTCTCGTCAACGCCCCGGTTCCATGTGAAGAGCCGGCGCTTCATGCCGTAAAAATGGCTGTCGACATGCAGGATTCCACACAAGAGCTCAAATCTGCGTGGCGGCAGCGTGGTTATGAGATTGGCTTCGGCATGGGGCTCGCTATGGGGTGGGCAACGGTGGGTCGAATTGGCTATGAGGCCCGCGCTGACTACACCGCAATTGGCAATGTCGTGAACTTGGCATCGAGGCTGTGTTCGTCCGCTGAAGATCGACAAATCCTTGTCGATTATTCCGTGACGCGCCATTTGCCTGGCAACATGCCGATCGTTGACCTCGGTACTCGCCAGTTCAAAGGCCTCGAAGGGCACGTTCGCGTCTACAATGTTGAGACGCAAGGGATGGAGCGGCCGAATTTAGATCCTGCTGCGAATGACGCCACGGCAAAGGGCTAGGCTCCGCGGTTTCAAGCTTTCCTTGAAAGCCCGCAGTTCCCAACTAAGGGATTCGCGGGCCGTTTAGACCGACCCGGAGAATGTTGGGGCAGGGTGCATTTGGCGGAGGGAGTGGCCGTCTCCGCCTAATCGAAGGAGTTCCGATAACGTAACAGTAGATGCAACCTTTGCTGGTAATGCTAGAGGAGTGTGGAAGCGGCTCCGACAGTGAGGCGGGGGAGCTAGATCGGCGGAGCCGCCTGCGCAATCCCGGGTTGGGGTTTGACCGCGCCGTCCTATTCTGGGACAGCGCGGTCAACGATTCGTTAAAATTGGAACTAATTAAGCGCATGCTAATTGAAATCGCGGTTTTGCGAGTCAATGCATGCATTTGAAGTTTCTCCCGCCAATGATGCCTACCTTGGTCGCCAAGCCGCCCCAAGGCGATGAGTGGATGCATGAAGCCAAATTCGACGGCTACCGCTCCCAGATCATCATCGATGCCGGCGGTGTGCGGCCGCCCGGCCAATTTTCACTTCAGCCGCGATGGAGTTGAGAGCGTCCTCGGTTGCGGGCTCCAGCGGCACGCCGTCGGTTCGCACGGGGCGGGCGGTTTGCTCCAGTCCGGAAATTCCGATTTGGAGGCCGCCATTGCACAGCTGCCCTGCGACATGCGAGTTTGTCAACCAAATGGCTCATCATGGGAGTCTCGTCATGTCCATTCGCCGGATTGCGTTGACCTCGGCAGCGGTCACGCTTGCCTTCACAACCCTCGCCCAGGCCAGGCCGGACACCCGCGCCATGACCTGCCAACAGACGCAGGCGCTAATCCAGAGCCATGGCTCGGCGGTGCTGACCACCGGCCCGAACACCTATGCCCTCTACGTCCGCCGGTACAGCAATGCGTGCGACTGGTCGGAAATCCCAGCGGTAGGGTTTGTGCCGACGCTCGATGGCCAGTGCTTGGTTCATCGATGCAGAGAGCCGCTCTACACTCCTCCCGGCTGACGGTGACGAGCATAGCTATTCTGCTGCGCCCTTCGGCAGGTAGCCCTTTTCCCGCAGATACGTGGTCAGGATCTTCTCGACCATCGATGACAGCATGTACTCGTGTCGGCCTCGCCTTGGCAAAGCCGATCATCACGAAACCAATGGAGCTCCATCCAGTGCGAACCGCAACGATGGTCATTGCCAATCCCGCAACGACGCAAAGCATCACGGCTACTTGGAGCAGCCAACTCCCAAAGAACTCAGGAGTCATGTTCCCCCCACCGCGGGTAAGCAAATGATCCCCCCAAGCCGTACTCAGCATCGCGCGGCAGGGCAGAGCGTCAAGCCTGATCGCGTAAGCTACCCCACTTAGATAATTCAACGGCAGATGGCGGAGGGAGTGGGATTCGAACCCACGGTGGGCTTGCACCCACGCCGGTTTTCAAGACCGGTGCCTTAAACCGCTCGGCCATCCCTCCATCGTGATTTTTCAACCACCTGGATGCTCGTCCTGATCTCAACGCGTACCCTGTGGGCACGCCTCGGAGATCGTTCGCTCTTCATTGCTCTAGTGCGCCCAACGAAGTCCTGTCAACCGGCTGTTGCCGGTTCCTGCCAGGGGCAGGGCACGGGTGCTTGACGGCGGGGCTTGAGCAGGACGAGCAGCGCTGCGCCGAAGCTCGAAACGCCGTGATTTCTCACAGCGATCGCCGGGACGGCTTGTGCCACAATCTCGCCCGGTTCCGACCATAATCGGTTAATACGGTGATAAACAATTCCTGTGCACAAGGGATTGCGAATCAAGGTGTCGCTGGCATTGTCGAGTAGGTTTTGGCCCTGCCGACGGTCAAGTTGCGGCGCCTTTGTTGAGAGGGGACAATCGAAAAATGCCAAGCACGACGCGCCCGCGTCTTCGTCGCGCTTCCGCTTTCGCGTTGTGTGCCCTGTCGGCTGCCTTGCTGGCGGCTTGCGCGGCGCCGCCACAGCCAAAGGCAATGGTCAACAAGAAGCCTCGCTCCAAGGAATATTTTGCCGAATCCGAATATGGCGTAAAAGCCAGCCCGCGCGTTAGCTTCAAGATGTCGGGCCTGCAGCGTGGCGGCGGACGCGATCAGCTCGGCAAGCCCTATCAAGTGCGCGGCAAGTGGTATTATCCGAAGGAAGACAAGCGCTACGCCAAGAAGGGTCTCGCCTCCTGGTATGGCGAAGCCTTCCACGGCAGGCTGACCGCCAACGGCGAAGTCTACGACATGACACATCTGACCGGCGCGCATCCGACAATGCCGCTGCCGAGCTATGCGCGGGTCACCAATCTGAAGACCGGCAGCTCGGTCATCGTGCGCGTCAACGATCGCGGTCCTTACCATGAGGGGCGCATCATCGATGTGTCGAAGCGCGCCGCCGAAATGCTCGACTATGCCAATATCGGCACGGCCAAGGTGAAGGTTGAATATGTCGGACGGGCGCCGCTTCACGGCAAAGACGAACACTATCTGATGGCCTCTTACCATCCCGGCAACAGGGCGCCGGATCCGTCGGACGGCCTGCCCACCGGCGTCATGATCGCCATGAACGGACCATCGCCGAGCACGGCGTTGGCCCCCGCCGCTGCCTTTCCCGGTAAGTTGACGAATTCCGCATCGGCACAGCCGGTCGTGGCGGCGCAGACGCCGGCCGCCGGCAGCGTGACGCTGCCCGATTTCGGGCCGATCGTGCCGGAACGGCCGCAGATCAATCTGCCGCAATCGCCGTTCAGGGTAGCGACGCTGTCTTATGCGAGCGAACGCGTGCAGCGCGCCTCCACTGTCTTTGCCGCGCTGGATGGCGCCGGGCCCGCCGAAATCCTGCAATCGTGGAAGCGGCAAGTTCCTTCGGCCGCTTCGCCCACCGACTATATCGCGGCGGGCTCGTTCGAGGATGCCGCCGAGGCGCAGCAGGTGGCAACCCAGCTTTCCGGCTTCGGCAACACCGAAATCCAGCGCTCGGAATTCGAGGGCAAGGACTGGTATTCGGTCAATCTCTATCCGGACGGCCATGGCAGCCTGGACGACATGCTGCAGGCGGCATGGTCGCATGGCGCGCCGGACGCGCTCGTGGTTCGGAATTGACCGGCAAAACTTGAAGTTTTGGCCGGTTGTCCATCGCGCGGTTGCTCGGCCGGGACAAAGCCTGATAGCCTAGAGCTTGCCCCAAAAATGCCGGCTGACAGGTCGAACTTCTCATGAAATTTCGCTTCGCCGCGCCTCTCGCCGGGCTTCTGGGTTTTGGCCTCCTGCTGCTTTCGCTGGCTCCGGCCGCGGCGCAGCTTTTCGAAACCAAGGCCGCACAGGCCTTCATGATCGATGCCGAAACCGGAACGGTGCTGTTTTCCAAGGATGCCGACAGGCCGATTCAGCCGGCGTCACTGGCCAAGCTGATGACGATGGAGGTGGTGTTCAACGCCATCAAATCGAGGCGCGTGACGCTTAACGATACATACGTGGTGAGTGAGAACGCATGGCGCACCGGCGGCGCGCCATCCGGGACATCGACGATGTTTGCCCAGCTCAAGTCGACGATCCGGCTTGAAGACCTGATCCAGGGCGTGACGGTCCAGGCCGCCAATGACGGCTGCATCATCATCGCCGAAGGTTTTGCCGGATCGGAGGCGAATTTCGCGACTGGGATGACCGAGCGCGCAAGGCAGATTGGCCTCAAAAAATCGACATTCGTCAATGCAACCGGCCTGCCGGCCGACGGCCAGCAGACAACGGTTCGAGAGCTTGCGCTCCTGGCCCTGCATATCTGGCGCGAGTACCCAGACCTCTATCGCTATTACGGCCAGAAGGATTTCACCTGGAACAAGATCACCCAGAGGAACCGCAACCCGCTGCTGGCGATGGATATCGGCGCCGACGGCCTGGCGATCGGCAGGAGCGATGCATCCGGCTTCGGCATCGTCGGCTCGGTCAGCCAAGGCGGCAGGCGGGTCATTGCGGCAATGAGCGGCCTGGCAAGCGACCGCGAGCGCGCCGAGGAAGCGCGAAAGCTGCTCGACTGGGGCCTTCGTTCCTTTGAGAAAACCGAGATTTTCGCCAAGGACGAAGTGGTCGGCGAGGCCCAGGTGTTCGGCGGTGCGAAATCCGGCGTGGCGCTGAAGGCAAAAGCGCCCGTGGTCATCTTCCTGCCGATCGCCAACCGCGACAAGCTGACTGCCAGGATCGTCTATGAGGGACCGGTTGCAGCCCCCGTGGAGGAGGGGCAACCGGTGGGCGCGCTGCGGGTCTGGATCGGTGACACGCTGAGCCAGGAAACGCCGCTTTTCGCGGCCGAAACGGTTGGCGTCGGCTCGCTGCCGCAACGCGCACTCGATGCCGCCAAGGAACTGGCGGTCGGCTGGCTGCGTTAGCAGCCGCGGCGTGGACCTTTTCTCAAGTCGGGACTATTACGGTCCCGCAGCATGGACAAAGGCTTTGGTGAGCGGATTCTTCATCACCTTCGAAGGCGGAGAAGGGGCAGGCAAGTCGACGCAGATCGAGCGGCTGGCCGGCAAGATGCGCGCCAAGCAATACGATGTCATTGTCACGCGCGAGCCGGGTGGCTCGCCAGGCGCAGAGGCGGTCCGGCATGTCCTGCTTTCCGGCGCTGCCGAGCCATTCGGCCCCAAAATGGAGGCGCTGCTGTTTGCCGCCGCGCGTTCCGACCATGTCGAGCAGGTCATCCGGCCGGCGGTCGAGCGCGGCTCGATCGTGCTTTGTGATCGCTTCATGGACTCCTCGCGCGTCTACCAGGGCGTCACCGGCGGCCTCGATCCAGCCTTCATGGACGCGCTGGAAACGGTCGCCATCAACGGCATGGTGCCCGACATGACGCTGATCTTTGATCTCGACCCGGCCGAAGGACTGCGGCGCGCCACGGTACGGCGGGGCACCGATGCCGGCGCCGACCGTTTCGAAAAGGAAACGCTTGATATCCATCAGCGCCGCCGCGAAGCGTTTCTGGCGATCGCCGCGGCAGAACCCGAGCGCTGCATCGTCGTCGACGCCTCCGCCGACCCCGACACGGTGGAGAATGTCGTCGCCGGCGCCGTGTTCGCGGCGCTGGAGACGATGACGCCGAGACACAGGAAGCAGGCGCCGGGATGATTTTCGAACGGATCGCACCAGAACAGCACGACACGCTTGATGGCGTACCGGAGCCATCCGAGACGCCGCGCCTGGTCGGACATGACCAGGCAGCGAACATGCTGGCATCAGCCTATCGCTCCGGGAAGCTGCCGCATGCGCTGATCTTTGTCGGGCCGGTCGGCATCGGTAAGGCGACGCTCGCCTTTCATCTGGCGCATCATCTGTTGAAGCATCCGGCGTTCGAACAGGCGCCGGATGTGCTTGCCGTTCCCGATCCGGCGTCATCGCTGTTTCGCCAGATCGCCACCGGCGCGCATCCTTCGGTGCTGCATCTGACCCGCCCACCGAACGACAAGACGAAAAGCTTCAAGACGGTCGTCACCGTCGACGAGATCCGCAAGGTCAGCCGTTTCCTGTCGCTGACCTCGCATGACGGCAGCTACCGGGTGGTGATCGTCGACCCGGCCGACGACATGAATACCAATGCGGCCAACGCCTTGCTGAAGAATCTTGAAGAACCACCTGCACGCACCTTGTTCATCCTCATCGTCCATGCGCCGGGCAGCCTGCTGCCGACCATCCGCTCACGCTGCCAGATGGTGCGGCTGACGCCGCTCGATGCCGAGAGCCTGATGACGGTTTTGGAAAGCGTCGAACCAACGCCTCCGGACGATCCCGCGGCGCGCGCGGCACTGGCCAAGCGGGCAGGGGGCAGCGCGCGCACCGCAATACTGTTGACGCAGTATGGCGGGCTGGAAATCGCCGAGACGCTCGACGCCCTGGCGACAGCGGCAAAGAGCGATGTTGCCGGCGCCTATCGCCTCGCGGAGGCGGTCGCCGGGCGCGACCGGGCGATCCAGTTCGATATTTTCAATCGCCGTGCGCTCGACCTGCTCTCGACCGGCGCAAGCCAGGCCGCGCTGGCGGGCGATCTGGCGCGGGCCAAAACGCTGTCCGATACTTGGCACGAGGCTTTGAACGCTATATCTGAGACCGACACCTACAATCTCGACAAGAAGCAGCATGCCTTGACCATGATCGACCGCCTGAATTCTGCAATGCGAATGTGACGGCCCATCGGGATGGCAATCGCCGTTTCGATGCGATATCCACCGACATCTTTCATTCAGACATTCATGACGGCTCATCCACATGGCACGCGAAAAATACTACCTCACGACGCCGATTTTCTATCCGAACGGCAAGCCGCATATCGGTCATGCCTACAATGTCATCGCCAGCGACACGCTGGCCCGCTTTCAGCGGCTCGACGGCAAGGACGTCTTCTTCGTCTCGGGAACCGACGAGCACGGTTTGAAGATGCAGCAGACGGCGGACGCCGAAGGCCTGACACCGAAAGCGCTTGCCGATCGCAATTCGGCGATCTTCCGCACGATGCTTGAAGCGACCGGCTGTTCGAATAATGTGTTCATCCGCACCACCGAGGAGCGCCACTACAAGGCCTGCCAGGCGATCTGGACACGCATGGCGGAAAATGGCGACATTTACCTCGACCGCTATAGCGGCTGGTATTCGGTGCGGCAGGAAGCCTATTTCGACGAGGCCGAAACCAAGGTCGGTGACGACGGCGTGCGTCGCGAACCGCTCGGCTCGCCCGTCGAATGGACCGAGGAAGAGAGCTATTTCTTCCGCCTTTCCGCCTATCAGGACAGGTTGCTCGCGCTCTATGAGAGCAGCCCCGAATTTGTCGGGCCGGCGGAGCGGCGCAACGAAATCGTCAGCTTCGTCAAATCCGGGCTGAAGGACCTGTCGATCTCGCGCACCACGTTCAAATGGGGCGTGCCGGTGCCGGGCGACGACAAGCATGTGATGTACGTCTGGGTCGATGCACTGACCAACTACATCACGGCTGCCGGTTATCCGGATGCGGCCGATGACCGATGGTCCTTCTGGCCGGCGAACGTCCACGTCATCGGCAAGGACATCGTCCGCTTCCATGCCGTCTACTGGCCGGCCTTCCTGCTGTCGGCAGGGATCGACCTGCCGAAGCGCGTATTCGCGCATGGCTTTCTGTTCAACCGCGGCGAGAAAATGTCGAAGTCGGTCGGCAACGTCGTCGATCCGTTCGCGATGATCGAGCACTACGGTCTCGACCAGGTGCGCTATTTCTTCATGCGCGAAGTGCCGTTCGGCCAGGACGGCAGCTACAGCCACGACGCCATCGTCAACCGCACTAATGCCGACCTCGCCAACGGCCTTGGCAATCTGGCGCAGCGCTCGCTGTCGATGATCGCCAAGAACTGCGGTGGCGTAGTGCCGAAACGCAGCGAGTTGGCGGAGGCCGACAGGGCGATCCTCGACCAGACGGTGGAGGCGCTTGCTACTGCTCGCAAGATGATGGCGGAGCAGGGCATCCATCTGGCGCTGGCGGCGATTTTTGGCGTCGTGGCGGAGGCCGATCGCTACTTCGCCTCGCAGGAACCGTGGGCGCTCAGAAAGACCGATCCGGCGCGCATGGAAACGGTGCTGTGGACGACCGCGGAAGTCGTCCGACGCGTGGCGCTGCTGTGCCAGCCCTTCATTCCGGGGTCGGCCGCCAAGCTGCTCGACCTGCTGGCCGTACCGGCGGACAGCCGCGATTTCGTGCATGTCCACGCGGACCATGCGCTGGTATCGGGGGTTACTCTGCCCGCGCCGGAGGGCGTGTTTCCGCGTTACGTCGAGCAGCCGGACGCGAACATCTGATGTTGGTCGACAGTCACTGCCATCTCGACTTTCCGGATTTCGCAGAGGAGCGGACGGCCATCGTCGCCCGCGCCTTGGCCGCTGGAATCGGTCGCATGGTGACGATCTCGACGCGTGTGAAGCGGTTCCAACAAGTGCTTGAGATCGCTGAATCTTTCGACGAAGTCTATTGCTCTGTCGGCACCCATCCTCACAACGCCGCCGAGGAGCTGGACGTGACTGTCGAGGCGCTTGTCCGGCTGTCCGCTCATCGCAAAGTGGTGGCGATCGGCGAGGCCGGGCTCGACTATTTCTACGATCATGCGCCGCGCGATGCGCAGGCGCAGGGCTTTCGCACGCAGATCGCCGCAGCGCGCGAGACGGGCCTGCCTCTGGTCATCCACGCGCGTGATGCCGACAGCGACATGGCTAATATCCTCAAGGAGGAAACAGGGAAGGGCGCCTTCCCGTTCATCCTGCACTGTTTTTCGTCAGGGCGCAGGCTGGCCGAAATCGGCGTGGCGCTCGGCGGCTATGTTTCCTTTTCCGGCATCGTGACGTTCAAGAATTCAGCCGAGCTGCGCGCCATCGCCGCCGATGTGCCACATGACCGCCTGCTGGTCGAAACCGACGCGCCGTACCTTGCGCCGGTACCGTTTCGCGGCAAGCGCAACGAGCCTGCCTATGTCGCGCACACGGCCAAGGTGCTGGCCGAAACGATCGGCGTCAGCGAGGCTGACATCGCCGCTGTCACCACCGACAATTTCTTCCGGCTGTTCAGCAAGATGCCGCGCCCGACCGCGCCGAGCGCTTGACGCATGAGCGACCGGCTGCGCCTCACCATTCTCGGCTGCGGCTCATCGCCGGGCACGCCGCGCATCACCGGCGACTGGGGCAATTGCGATCCGGCCAATCCGAGGAACCGGCGCATGCGCACCGCAGCGCTCATCGAGCGGATCGCGGCAAACGGCGACAGGACCACAGTCGTCATCGACACCGGGCCGGATTTCCGCGCGCAGATGCTGCTGGCTTCAGTCAGGCGCATAGATGCGGTCGTCTATACGCATCCGCATGCCGACCACATCCACGGCATCGACGATTTGCGCGGCTTCGTGCTCGAGCAGCGTCATCGGATCGATATCCACGCCGACCAGCCGACCATGCTGCGGTTACGGGAAGCATTCGGCTATTGTTTCGAAACACCGTTAGGCAGTTCCTATCCGCCCATTGTCGAGCCCCATATCATCGACCATGCCAGGCCGGTGGTGATCGAAGGCGAGGGGGGTGCCCTGACCCTCGAGCCGCTGCCGCAGATCCATGGCGACATCATATCGCTTGGGTTTCGCATCGGCGGCCTCGCCTATTGCCCCGATGTCAGTGATTTCCCCGACGCCACCGCCGAACGGCTGCGCGATCTCGACGTGCTGGTCATCGATGCGCTGCAATACAGGCCGCATCCAAGCCATCTGTCGCTCGGCCAGGCACTCGGCTGGATCGAAAAACTGGCGCCGAAAAAGGCCGTACTGACGCATATGCATGTGCCGCTCGACTACGCTGCGGTGATGGCCGAGACGCCGGCCGACGTCGACCCGGCCTATGACGGCATGACGATCGAAATCCCTTATGAATCTGCATGATAGGTTCGGTTCTTCATGGCTGGAAGCATTGATCGTGTGACCAGGGCAGCGGCCGATGCCGGCCTCGACATCGAAATCAGGCGCATGGGCGCCTCGACGCGCACCGCCGAGGAAGCCGCCGCGCAATGCGGCTGCACAGTCGCCCAGATCGTCAAATCCCTGGTGTTCGAGGGAGAAACCAGCGGAAAGCTGTTTCTCTTCCTGGTTTCCGGCTCCAACCAGCTCGATCTAGCCAAGGCTGCAGCACTGGCCGGCGAGCTGCTGAAGCGCGCCGACCCGCGGCAGATCCGCGACGAGACTGGATTTGCAATCGGCGGCGTGGCGCCGATCGGCCATCTGATTGCAATCCCGGCGTTCGCCGACGAAACGCTGCTCGGTTTCGATCGTGTTTGGGCAGCGGCCGGCGCGCACGACGCGGTGTTCGCCGCCGAGCCACAGGCAATGATCAGGGCAGCGCAGGCTGTCGTGGCGAAGCTGGCAGTTTGAATCGAACGCGCCTGATTATCGCAGTCTCAAGGCTGCGGCGAGCGCCCGGCGCACTCTATTCGGCGGCGACGGCGGTGGGCGGCTGCATGATTTCGGGCGCCGCCGGCGCGAACAACATCTTTACGACGTTGCGGAAGGCGAGGATCTGGCGTTCGAGGACACGCGGGTCGCCGAGCCCCCGCGACATGATGATGCCGCCATCGATCACACAGGAGAACATGATGGCGACGTCGTCGAGGTCCATGCCCTTGCGGGCAGGATAAACGGCCGCGATCTCGTTCAGCGCGTCGCGAAACCGCCCGTTCCAGGAGCGGACGGCGGCGGCGGCGATGTCGCGAACGGTGCGGTCGAAGAGGCGCTCCTGATAGGTGAACGTCGCGATCAGGCAGCCGGGGTGGCCGTTCGGCAGATCACCCATCAGTTCGGCAAGCAGTTTGAGCGTGATCAGGAACGACTGCAACGGATCATCGGACAATTGCCGGCCGCGGTGAAACACATCATCGAAGATGCGGTCGTTCTCCTCGACGTAGCGCAGCATCAAGGCGCGGGCGAGTTCGTTCTTGTCCTTGAAATGATAGAAGAAGCCGCTCTTGGTGATGCCGGCTTCGGCGATCACCTCCTCGATGGAAGTCGCGCCGAACCCCTTGGCGAGCACTGAGGCCTCGGCGATCTCCAGAATGCGTTCGCGCGTTTCCGCACCTTTGCGCATGACCGAATGCCCTTAGATCTACTGTACCGGCGGTATGGTTTTCACACCCGCCACCATCGGCACCGATAGCAATATGACCGGCCCCAGCGCGGCTATCCGTCTGTAATTGCTGCGGTTTCCGCTTCGGTGGAGTACCGGACCACAAGCCTTCTACCGCACCGGCGGCACGTACTGCTAAAACCTGGCTATTGCGAGCCGGCCGCCATCAGGGCGGCACGGTGTCATCTTACCACTGGAGACAAACATGGCCAAGTACCGCCAGAATCTGCCGCAACTCGCCAACAGAACATTCCTGAGCGATGGCGGCATGGAAACGACCCTCATCTTTCACGAAGGCCTCGACCTTCCGCACTTTGCTTCATTCACGCTGATGGCAACGCCTGAAGGCAGGCAGAAGCTGAGGGAATATTTCGTCCGTTATCTGACCATTGCGCGCAGAAGCGGGACCGGCTTCATCCTCGACTCGCCGACGTGGCGAGCCAACCCCGATTGGGGAGCCTTGCTCGGCTACGGGCCGGAAGCGTTGCGGGCCGTCAACGAGGCCTCGATCGAGCTTCTTCTCGACCTGCGCAATGCGTTCGAGACCGCCGAAACGCTGTGCGTCATCAGCGGCGCGATCGGGCCGCGCGGCGACGGCTACAAAGCCGGCAAGATGGACGCCAGCGAGGCGGAAGCCTATCACGCGGCGCAGATCGAGAGTTTCGCGCGGACCGAGGCCGACATGGTTGCGGCCTATACGCTCACCAATTTCCACGAGGCAATCGGCGTGGCGCGGGCTGCCAAGGCGCATGCCATGCCGTGCGTGATCTCGTTCACCGTGGAGACGGACGGCAAGCTGGTGACCGGCATGGCGCTCGGCGAGGCGATCGACAGGGTCGACGACGCGACAGACGGTGCGCCGGCCTACTATATGATTAACTGCGCCCATCCGACGCATTTCATGCAGGCGCTGAACAAGGGCGAGCGCTGGCTCGATCGCGTCTATGGCGTGAAGGCGAACGCTTCAACCAAAAGCCATGCCGAACTGGATGAATCGGAAACGCTCGACGCGGGCGACCCGGACGATCTCGGGCGGCGCTACAGCAGGCTGACAGCCTCGTTTCCAACGATGCGCATCCTAGGCGGCTGCTGCGGCACCGACCACCGGCACGTCGCGGCGATCTGCGAGGCCTGCGTGCCACAGGCGGCGTAGGAACTTGTGTGCGTCGCAGGAGACGCAACGCTATCAACCGCAGTTCCGCTGGTTCCAAAGGGAACAAGGAACTGCGGTTGGGCCGAAAAGCAACGCAATCACAACGCACATCAGTTCCATAATCTATCTTATGCGACTTTCTGATGCGATCGCCATCTGTCAAGCTGGGAACGTCTGTTTGACAGCGATCTTGGCCTGTCGGCTCCGGGCGGTCCTGGCCGAGGCCTATCTCATGCGACTTTCGGATGGGTGGATCCCGGCATCATGCCGGCGTGGCGCCGGGCGGCCTCACCTTGCGCAGGTGATCGACCTGATCGCAGGCCTCGGCAAACGGTGTCGTGTCTCTAAATCGCTTTGACAACCGACCAGTGATACGACCTCGTCACAAAACTGCATTGAGCGCTTCATACAGCTCGACGATGGTCAAACGCTGCCTCATCATCATCGACCTGCTGAATGAGTATCTCGACCTGTGGGACACAGATAGGGCCGATCGACTGGTTCAGAATACCAACCGGTTGGTGGGCGCTTTCAGAAGTCTACAGCTCCCGGTGATCTGGGTGCGGCAGGAGTTCCGTTCGGATCTCAGCGAGAGGTGCCCAGCTTCACGCGGGGCTCGATTGGCAGCCAAGCGATGCGACGATCATCAAGAAGCGTTACAGCGCGTTCTTCAAGACCGGGCTTGACGAGCAACTGGCGGAAATGGGCATCGATGAGCTGGTCTTATGCGGCGTGAATACGCACGCCTGCATCCGAATGGCTGCGGTAGACGCCTATCAACGAGATTTCCGGGTGGTCCTGGCCGAGGAATGCGTCGGCTCCTACGACGCAGAGCACGCGCGCGTCTCCCTGGATTACATGAACGGCAAGATAGCCAAAATAGTGACTGTTTCTGAGATCGTTAAAGCTCTCGGCGCAATCTAATGAACATCTAAAAGGCGCCGCAAACCTGCCGTCAGACGGTCGTGCCTCGAGTCACGGGACAGTCGCTTCCATGTTTCGGATGTAACCGAATTCCCCTTCTCGTGAAATTGTCCGGTAGTCCGCTGCTCCGATCATCGCGCTCCCGAAGTCAGGAGGATCGGATGAACAGTTACGACGTCGACAATTGTTTCGCTGCCGAGGCCACAATCAGATTCGGGATCAGGCACGGGCCTTTGCGGAGGCCGAGATCCGGCCCCGTATATCTGCCATGGAAGCCTCGCGGTCTGTTGACAATGACCTATCTCGGCTGATCGCCCGCCACGGCTGGATCGGCATCACCATCGGCAAAGAATTTGGCGGCCTGGGTCTCGGGCATCTGGCCAAGACCATCGTCATCGAGGAAATCTCGCGCGTCAGCGGCGCCATGGGAGCGATGGTGCAGGCCTCGCAGCTAGGCGTCGCGAAAATTCTCCATTTCGGCAACGAAAGCCAAAAGCGGAAATGGCTTCCGGCTATCGCCAAGGGGGAATGTCTGCCGACCATTGCGGTAACCGAACGCCAGTCCGGCAGCCACGTGCTCGGCATGGCGTCCAACGCAGAGCGCGACGGCGACGGCTATATCCTCAACGGCCACAAGACGTATGTCGGCAATAGCCATGTCGGCGATCTGCATGGGGTGATCGTCCGAACCGGAGGCGGCTCGAAGGGTCTGTCCGCGTTCCTCGTAGAGGCGGATCGCCCCGGCCTCTCACGCGCCGCACTGAAGCCGGCGATGGGCTTGCACGGCTTCGGTTTTGGGCAACTTGTCTTCGACAACTGCCGGGTCCCCGCTGAAAACCTGCTCGGCAAGGAGGGCGACGGCTTGGCTGTGGCCTATTCTTCCAGCATCCTCTACGGGAGGCCCAACCTGACCGCCGTCGCGCTCGGAATCCACCATGCGCTTGTCGACGAGACCGTGGCATTTGCCGCACAGCAGCACCGTTACGGCAGCCCTCTTTGCGAATTTCCGACCATTAAGCAGAAACTCGGCCAGATGCAGTCGCGGCTGATGACCGCCCGGCTCGCCGCCTATCACGCAGTGCATATGCTGGACCGCGCCGTGCCGTGTGACCCTGAACTGATAAATGCCAAGCTGATCAACGTCGAGTACGCCTTGGATTCGGCCCGCAATGCCATGGAGGTGCATGCCGCCTGTGGATTGTTCGCCGACCGGCCCATCGAAAGATTGCTGCGGGATGCGCACCATATCTTCGCGCCGGCGGGCACCTCTGATGTGCAGCTCCTCAGGTTGGCAGAGTTCGCCTTGGGCACCTCGAAGACACAGTGGTCACAGCGGCTTGCTTCGTCGGCTGGATCGCAGGCGTATCGCCACCATGGATGCCCGGTCTCCTACCAGCCAGCTTCGCCCGATGCAGCCACTCAGCGACAGGCCCGTATCAGGCCGACCTTTTCCTCGATTGCCGTGCCTCCTACCCTCCCCGGCGCCATGTAGTATGGCGCGCCGGGCTGCCGGGCAATCTGGTCGTTGATGAAGCGTTCCGCTTCGGCATCGCGCGGCGGCGTCTGCCGCTCGACGTTGGCAAGTTTCTCGAAAAGAGTGCCGATCGCCTGCTGGTCGTTCCTGTCCATGGGAAGCAACTCCGATATCCAGGCGCGCCGCGTTCCGAGAGATTTTCGCGACGCGCCTCAAGTCTCTGTTCATGCATGTCGCTGCTCCAAAAATGCTGCTGCGACATGCATGGATTTGACGCGGCTATTCGCGCTCACCGGTGAAGTTCAACAGCAGCTGGAAGATGTTGATAAAATTCAGATAGAGCGAGAATGCACCGAAGACGGCGAGCTTCTGCTGCGATTCCGCGCCGAAGTTTTCCGCAAACTGCTCCTTGATCGTCTGGGTATCCCAGGCGGTGAGGCCGATGAACACGGCGATGCCGATCACCGAGATGGCGAACTGAAGCGCGGTCGAGCCGAGGAAGATGTTGACGATGCTGGCGATCACCACGCCGATCAGACCCATGATCAGGAAGGACGAGAACTGGGTCAGGTCGCGTTTGGTCGTGTAGCCGTAAAGGCTGGTCGCGCCGAACATGGTGGCGGCGATGAAGAAGGTGCGCGCGATGCTGGTCCCGGTGAACACCAGGAACACGGAAGCCAGCGACAGGCCCATGACCGCACAGAATGCCCAGAACATCGCCTGAGCGCCGGCCGCGGACATCGTCTGCATCCGGAACGAGAACAGCAGCACGAAGGCGAGCGGTGCCAGCATCACCACCCACTTCAACGGAGTGGAAAAGATCGGCACGTAGAGGGCTGGCGTGGAAGCCACCACGAAGGCGATCACGCCGGTAACGACGAGGCCAACGCCCATGTAGTTGTAGACGCGCAGCATGTGCTGGCGCAGGCCTTCGTCATAGACGGCGCCGGTCTGGGCTCCGACGCCGGTGCGGTATCCTAGATTGGGGGTGTTCATGCGGGTTCTCCTTTGTGAAGGTCAGTAAAGCGTGTTGGCGAGCGTTTCTGCGGTGCGATCGAGATCGCGGACACCGCTTCGGGCGACGACTGCGTAAGCAACTTCGCCGATCTGGAAATAGGCCGAGGAAATCTCGCCCGACGGGGCGACGGTCGGCTGGACCACGTCGAACGTTCCGGGCCGGATCGCGAACAGCGAGACCAGTCCCAGGTCTGTTGTTTCGACAGCCATCTCGACGCTCGGGCCGAACTGCGATGGATAGATCTGGACGTCACGGACCTTCCAGTCCTTCGGCAGCGACGGCATGACGATCGCCGTGGCGGCGCGGATTTCGTCCGCATCGTAATCCGGCGCTTCGGGCTGGGATGACATCGCCTCGCGCAGGATCGTCGTCCTGTGTGCCCGGATCGCCTCCTCCAGATAGACGGGCGGCTGGGTCGAGGCGACGACTTTCGTCACCGATATCGGCCCGACGATGCCGTTGGCCAACCAGCCCGCAGCCACCAGGACTGCGACCGCCGCAACCCGCTGCAACGTGCGCAAGGCGCGCCCTCGAGCCAGTCCCCGTTCCAGCCGCCGTGCCGCATCAGCCGTTGCCGGCCGCGCCATGCCCTTGCATCCGGCAAGCGCCACGCGCAGTTCGTCGCGTGTCCTGAGGTCGGACATCACGCGGGCGGCAGCCTCGGGGCGGGCGGACAGAAACGCCTCGACCTCAATGCGGCGGGCAACGTCCAGCTGGTCGTCGACATAGGCGTCGAGGTCGGCATCGGTCACCGGGTCGCGCAGTTCGCTCATCATGGACATCACGGGCCTCCCACGATCTTGAGGTGGCTTTTCGCATGTGCCGGCAATTTGTCCTCCATCTCGCGAAGCGCTGCGCGCGCCCTGCCGATGCGCGACATCAGCGTTCCCAGCGGCACGCCGCTGGCCTCGGCCGCCTGGCTGTAGGTAAGTCCCTCGATGGCGACGAGATGCAGCGCCGAACGCTGCTCATCGGGCAATTTGAAAAAAGCTTCGCGTACCTGTGCCAGGCGGACGGAATGCTCCTGGGGTGCCTGCATACTGGCGTCGGCAAGATATCCGGCCTGCTCGACGCGCACCGCTTCGGATTTGCGGGACCGCAGGCCGTCAATGAAAGCGTTGTGGACGATCGACAGCAGCCATGCGCGCAGGTTTCCGCCGGATCGAAAGGTGCCGCGCCGCTCATAGGCACGCACCAGCGCGTCATGCACAAGATCCTCTGCTTCCGCGCTGTCGCGCGTCAGCGAACGCGCGTAGCGGCGCAAAGAACCAAGCTGTCCTACGATATCGAAGCGTGGCATCGACCCTCTCACGTCCTGTTTACGGAGCATGGCAGGTTTTTAATCCCGCTCTTTAAGTTTTTTGCGATCCGGGATGTCAGGCATCACGGCCCTGAACATTAAAGGGGCACAGATATACGGTAGAAAGTTCAAAGGGTGAACGGGATTGGTCGGAAGCCATTGACATCGAGCCGTGGCTTTTCCTCCCACAGATAATCGCCGGTGAGGTTGACGTGCTCCCATACGAGCGGCGAGAGCCTGTCGAGGAGATGGGCAGGAACGGCTTCACCGCCGGCGCGAAAGGCATCAACGATGCGGCCCATATAGAGTGTGTTCCAGTGGATGATGGCAGTGACGACGAGATTGATGCCGGTTCGGAGGCCAGCAGTACTCGCCCTGACGCCTCGCCGCCCGTGTCACCCGCCGCCCGAGCGACCGGCGTTTGTGAAGACGAACTCGACGCGGCGGTTCATCTGGCGTCCGTCCGGGTCGTCGCTGCCGTCAGCCTTGAGGTTGGGCGCGACCGGTTCCTTCTCGCCTAGCCCGCGCGCGGTGAAAAGCGCGCGCGGTTGCCCGGCTTCCGTCACCAGCCAGTCGATGACGGCCCCTGCGCGCTGCTCCGAGAGCGCCTGGTTGTATGCGTCACGCCCCTTCGCATCGGTGTGGCCCTCGACCACGATGGCCGCAGGTTGGGACGCGGCGATCATCTGCGCCAGCGCGGTAAGGGTCGGCTCCGCTTCGGGCCGAATATCGGATCGGTCGAACGCGAAGAGGACATCGCCCGGCATCGCCACCCTGAGGTCGAGCCCGTCCACGCGCACCGTCAGAGCGGCGTTCTGCCGTGCAAGCGCGTCCGCCGCGTCTTTCAGTGTCTGCGCCGCGCCCGTCGTTGCCGAGCCAATGCCGGCGATGGCGAGGACTTTGCCGTCGATGGCAAGGGCGCGAGCCGAGCCCATGTCGGGCTCGCCCAGCGCGGCTACCGGATCGATGTCCTGCGCTTGCACGGCGGCCGTCAGGGAGGCGATCCACAAGACGCCGATCATGTGCGCACGCATGTTCGTTCAGCGGTCAGTGATCGGGATTTCGTCCAGCGGCGAACTGAACGGCAGCACCAGCGAGAATGCCTTCACGTCGGTCGGCGGCGCGGTGAACTTCCCTGCCCACAGGTAACGCTTCCCGGCGCCATGCGCGGCGAAATACGCCCGTTCGGGAATGAGCGGCTTGCCCTCCGCATCCTTCAGCGCGAAATACTTCTTGTCGCCGGCCACCACGTATACGGCCTCATAGCCCTTTTCGGCGTTGGGGTAGAAGGGTATATCGCCCTTGGAGTCCGGCAGCGATACGATCCGCAGTGTAACCGTCAGGATGCCATCGTTGCGGTTGGCGCCGGTGACTTCCACGCTGGCGGCCGCGGTGCCGTCAGCGGCCTCGCCGGTGACGAGCGCCTGGGCTTGCGCGAAGCCGGGGGCCGGGTTGATGGTAGCGAGTGCGACTGCCGCGACGAATGCGGCGACCGGCGCATGGCGCCAAATGGTAACTGTCTGCATGTGAACTGCCATCTCCGGTTTTTGGAACGTCCAACCCAACCCGTCGAACGGCGCCGTGCAGGCTCGAAAATGCGGCCGTTTTGGGGTTCCCTCCCCGTTCCCCATAGAACCCGCCTAGCCTGACAGGGTCAAGGTGTCGGGTTCAGCATTTCATGGGAGGGGTGCGGACCTACGCCACTCGCTTTATGGCCGCAGCAGATCGCCTTGGGGCCATTGTTCAACCTTGATCTTTCTACCGTATATCCATGCCCCTTTAATGTTCAGGGGCCATCACCGGTACAACGCAACCAGCGCGCGTAGGCGCGCGGTTTTAGCGCACCGGGGATTCCATGTTTATCCCTGAATTAATTTGTGACGCGAAAAATCGCGAAAGTGTCATCTTTTTCGGGGCACTTGCGAGTTATAGGCAGGAAACATTCACCGCCGAATCTTCCCTTCGCCGACGGCCCTCTGGGCCCGCTTTTGTTCAACGAATTATCGACCCGACATGACAAGCCCCGACATGACAGGCAATGTGCCAGCCCAGCGGGATACCCGCATCGATGTCTTCCGCGCGCTAGCGCTGCTGACGATCTTCGTCAACCACGTGCCGGGGACGATCTTCGAGTATGTCACGCACAAGAATTTCGGCTTTTCCGACTCGGCCGAAGCCTTCGTGCTGATTTCGGGGATTGCCGTCGGGCTCGCCTACGGACTGAAGTTCCAGCCGGGGAATCGGTTGCTCATCACCCTGAAGGCCTGGCGGCGTGCCGGTGTCCTCTATGTCACCCACGTCATGACCACTGTCGCGACGCTGGCGATCTTCTCGGCGGCTGCATTGCATTTCTCGCGGCCCGATCTTTTGAAGCTGATCAACATCCAGATGATCATCGAGGACACGCCGGAAGCGCTGCTCGGCATCGCGGCGCTCGGGCATCAGATCGGCTATAACAACATTCTTTCCATGTATGCCGTCGTACTTCTGATGATGCCGCTTTTCCTGTGGATCGGCACTTTCAGCCTGCGCCTGATGCTCGCGGCGTCCGCTCTCCTCTGGCTCATCGCCGGCATTTTCCAGATCGCGCCTTCGAATTTTCCCGGCGACGGCTTCTGGTTCCTGAACCCGCTCTCCTGGCAGTTCCTTTTCGTCATCGGCATCGCCGGCATGCTGCATATCAAGCGTGGCGGCGAAATCCGCTTCAACTGGATGATGGCGAGCGCGGCCGTCCTGTATCTGATCGGCGCGCTGATCTGGGTGCGGTTGCCGCTGTGGGGCGTCGAGACGGCCTCCGGCCTGCCTACCGTGCTGACCGGCTTCGACAAGACATTCCTGTCGCTGTCACGCCTCATGCACATTCTGGCGATCGCCTATCTGATCGTGGCAATCCCGGCGCTTTCCAACCTGGCGAGGACGAGGCCCGGACACCCGCTCGCGGTTCTCGGCAAGCATTCGCTGCCGGTCTTCGTCGCCGGAACGATCCTCGCCATGATCGCGCAGGTCATGAAGGTCGTCAGCCCGGGCGGCCTCCTCTACGACGCGATCCTGATCTCGACAGGCATCGCGCTGCAGTTCGGCTTCGCCTACTACCTCGAATGGTTGCCGCGCATCGGTTGGGGTGGCAAGAAGCGGCAATCTGGAGCCGCCTTGCCGTCTGCTGCTCTCAAGCCGGCATGATCGAACGGCGCGACGCGCCGTGCGATAAAGGCCTTTCGCCAGGTGCGAGCCTCGCCGCCAGGCGACGCCATGGATTTCTGTGTCCAGTCTCCCGGTGGGCGGTTTTCAGCCTGGCGCAACTGAAAACCGCTGGCGCAGCACAGCCGATTTGCGTATCACTCCGCCGCCAACGGAAACCGCGCCGATGTTCGAAAACCTCCAGCCTGCCCCAGCCGACAAGATCCTCGCCTTGATCGGCCTCTATCGTGCCGATCCCCGCCCCGGCAAGGTCGACCTCGGCGTTGGCGTCTACAAGGATCGCGATGGCAAGACGCAGGTGATGCGCGCCGTGCGCGAAGCCGAAAAGCGATTGCTGCAGAGCCAGGATACCAAGACCTATCTCGGCCTTGCCGGCGATACCGGCTTCAACACGGCGATGGCGAGGCTGGTTTTTGGCCCTGCGGCCGAGTTTTCGCGCATCCGTGCGGCGCAGGCGCCCGGCGGCTCGGGCGCGCTGCGGCTGGTGGCCGAGCTGCTCAAGAGGACGCGATCCGACGCAACGATCTGGTTGTCGGATCCGACCTGGCCGAACCACATGCCGGTGATGCGCGCCGCCGGCCTGCAGATACGCGAATATCCCTATTTCGACGCAGCCTCAGGTGCTGTTCGCTTCGCGGACATGATGAGCGCGCTGGCGACCGCCAGGAGCGGCGACGTGGTGCTGCTGCATGGTTGCTGCCACAATCCGACAGGCGCCAATCTGGACATCGCGCAGTGGGCCGAAATAGCAGACCTCGTCGTCGAGCGCGGCCTGCTGCCCTTTGTCGACATTGCCTATCAGGGGTTTGGCGAGGGCCTTGACGCTGACGCCGCCGGCTTGCGCCTGCTGGCAGCGAAAGTCCCGGAAATAGTGGTTGCCTCGAGCTGCTCGAAGAATTTTGCCGTGTATCGCGACCGCGTCGGCGCGGCGATGATCCTGGCAAAAGACAGCGCGCAGGCGGATGTCGCAATGAGCCAGATGCTGTCGGCGGCGCGCGCCATGTACTCGATGCCGCCGGATCACGGCGCGGCCGCGGTGCGCATCGTGCTTGAAGACGCCACGCTGCGCGCCGACTGGGAAGCGGAGCTCGAGGAGATGCGCCTGCGCATGCTGCGGCTTCGGGTGCAGTTCGCCGAAGCGCTGCGGCGGCAGTCCAATTCCGATCGCTTCGATTTCGTCGCCAGCCATCGCGGCATGTTTTCCCGGCTTGGCCTGTCCGAAGCGCAGGTCGAGCGGCTGCGCGCCGAGCACGGCGTCTACATGGTCGGCGACAGCCGCATCAACGTCGCCGGCCTGCCGGAGGACGGCATGGACGCGCTCGCCAAGGCGATCGTCTCCGTGCTCGACTGAGGTTTTGAGCAGCAGCGCTGTGGACAATCGCCCCTCGCCTTGCGACGGCGTTGGCTGCACCGTCGGACGCAGGCTAGCATTCAACCGATGAAACCCTCGAAAGATATTTCCCGGCTGATCGAGATCATGGCGGCGCTGCGGGCGCCGGAAACCGGCTGCCCGTGGGACGTCGAGCAGGATTTCTCGAGCATCGCGCCCTACACGATCGAGGAAGCCTACGAGGTGGCGGACGCCATCGCGCGTGGCGACCTGGACGATCTGCGCGACGAGCTCGGCGACCTGCTGCTGCAGGTCGTCTACCATGCGCAGATGGCCGAGGAGGCCGGTGAATTCGCCTTTGGCGACGTGGTCCAGGCCATCACCACAAAAATGATCCGCCGCCATCCGCATGTCTTCGGCGACGATGAGGCGCGCAGCGCCGGCATGGCCAAGGGCATGTGGGAGAAGATCAAGGCCGAGGAAAAAGCCGAAAAGCGAAATGCCCGCCTCGCCCGCGGGCACGATCCGGAGGACCATGGCAAGGGTTTTCTGGACAGCGTACCGGTCGCTCTGCCCGCTTTGACGCGGGCGCTCAAGCTGCAGGAAAAGGCGGCCCGCGTCGGCTTCGACTGGAGCGAGGCCACGCCGATCCTCGACAAGATCGAGGAAGAGATCGGCGAGTTGCGCCACGCCCTTGCCAAGGGCGATACGGCTTCGATCAAGGACGAGTTCGGCGACATGCTGTTTGCCGTCGTCAATCTCGGGCGTCATCTCAAGGTTGATTCCGAAGCGGCGCTCAGCGGCACCAACGAGAAATTCCGGTCGCGGTTCCACTATGTCGAGCACGCGCTGGAAAGGTCCGGAAACACCCTGGAAAAGGCGACGCTCGACGAGATGGAGGCGCTTTGGCAGCAAGCTAAAAGCGCGAAGTAACAGAAATTACCCGTTGTTTTTACGGTGTAATCTGGTTTCTATCTCTTCGTGTGCGCTTCGCGTCGCTTTGAGCGACACGGTTATACCGCCATCTTCATTGTCGGTGCGCGAGACGACGTCGCCATTGCGGTAGAGCCAGTCGACGAGCCCAAGCTGGTCAGGCTTGAGCGTGACGGTCTGCGTTTCCAGTTCACCTGAAACTCGCGTCTCGATGATCGCCTTCAGCACATCGATGCCCTCGCCGGTGGCGGCCGATATGGCAATCGGCGGTGCCTTGCTGCCGTCGATCCCGTCGGCGAGCAACCGCTCCCGGTTGCCCTCATCGAGCCGGTCGATCTTGTTCCACACTTCGATGACGCGCCTGCCGTCGCCGGCATCGACGCCGAGATCGGCGAGGATGCGCTCGACATCCTCGGCCTGGGCGGCCGTGTCGGGATCCGAAATATCGCGCAAATGGATGACGAGATCGGCCTCGACCACCTCTTCGAGCGTTGCCCGGAAGGCCGCGATCAGATGCGTCGGCAGGTCCGAAATGAAACCGACGGTGTCCGAAAGGATGACCGGCGTGCCGTGCGGCAGCCGCACCCGACGCAGTGTCGGGTCGAGCGTGGCGAACAGCATGTCCTCGGCCAGCACCCCAGCTCCAGTCAGCCTGTTGAACAGCGTCGACTTGCCGGCGTTGGTATAGCCGACAATGGCCACGACCGGGAACGGCACCTTCTTGCGCTTGGCGCGGTGCAGGTCACGGGTGCGTCGCACTGTTTCCAGCTCGTGCTTGAGCTTGTTGATCTTGTCCTGCAGGACACGGCGGTCCGACTCGATCTGCGTTTCGCCAGGGCCGCCGAGGAAACCGGCACCGCCGCGTTGGCGCTCGAGGTGAGTCCAGCTTCGCACCAGCCGGCCCTTCTGATAGTTGAGGTGCGCCAGATCGACCTGCAGCGTGCCTTCCTTGGTCCGCGCGCGCTCGCCGAAAATTTCCAGGATCAGGCCGGTGCGATCCAGCACCTTGGCGTTCAATTCCTTTTCCAGATTGCGCTGCTGCACCGGCGTCAGCGGATGATCGACAATGACCAGTTCGGCACGGCCCTCTTTGACGATCTCGGCGAACTCCGCGACCTTGCCGCTGCCGAGCAAGGTGGCAGGCCGGGGATCGTTGACGGTCACAACCGCGGTATGGATCGGGTCGAGGTTTATGGCTTGGGCAAGGCCGACCGCCTCGTCGTGGCGGGCCTCGGCAGAACGCGTCAGGCGCGGGCGATTGGTGTCTTCATCGCCGCGCGGCTGGCGGGTAAGCACCGGCACGATGACCACGGCCCGGGTCGGGCCTTCGGCCTCCGCCCCCGGCTGATATGCTGGTTTTTCGCGAACGCTGCGATCCGCGTCTTTCTTACGTGCCAATCAGGCGCCCTGGCTTTCCTCGCCATCGAACATCTGAACCGGCTGGCTCGGCATGATCGTGGAAATGGCGTGCTTGTAGACGAGCTGGGAGTGGCCGTCTCGACGCAGCAGAACACAGAAATTGTCGAAGGAAGTGACCACACCGGTCAGCTTCACGCCGTTGATGAGGAAGATGGTGAGTGGGTTTTTGCTTTTGCGAACTGAATTCAGGAACAGGTCCTGAAGATTTTGCGATCGTTCCGCCATTGTTCTTGTCTTTCGCCGATCCCCTTCGGTTTGCAGGCCAATGCGCCAAATTAACCGGCACATGTCAAGCGCGCAAACATCGTCTTGCCGTCAATAACGACAAGCAGAACGAGATATATTGATGTTCATTCCACCTGTGCGGTTATCAGGCTGGACTTTTTTCCGCAACGTCAAAAAAGGCGTGCCGCAAGGAAAGTGTTATCGAGCCCGGATGGCCGTTGGCGACCGGAGCACCGTCGATCGCCACGATCGGCATGGCGATTGTGGTCGCGGAGCTGATGAAAACCTCGCGCGCGGCCTTGGCTTCGGCGACCGAAAAGCCCCGCTCCTCGATCTTCAGGCCGAGCTTGGCGGCCACTTCGAACAGCGTGGTGCGGGTGATGCCGCGCAGGATGCCGTGCTCGGCCGGACGCGTCACCAGCACGCCGTCCCTGGTGATGATCCAGGCGTTCGACGACCCACCTTCCTTGACGGTGCCGTCGGCATCGATGAACCAGGCTTCCTGGGCGCCGGCTTCCTTGGCCTTCTGCTTGGCGAGCACGTTTGGCAGCAGGCCGACCGACTTGATGTCGACCCGGTCCCAACGGTTCTCCGGCACGGTGATGACCTTGATTCCGCTTTCGGCCCTCCTGGCGGCAGCAGCGGGGTCGGCTTTCCTGGCGGTAACCACCAGCGACGGCTTCGTGCCCGCCGGGAAAACAAAATCACGGCTGGCGACGCCGCGCGTCACCTGAAGATAGACCAGGCCATCGGCGACATGGTTGCGGCGGACCACCTCGCGCAGGATAATCGGCAACACGCCCGGCGTGACCGGCCAGTCGATCGACAATTCGGTCAGCGAGCGGTTCAGCCGTCCGAGATGGCGAGGCATGTCGACGATGAAGCCGCGCGCCACCTCGCAGACCTCGTAGACACCGTCGGCGAACTGATAGCCACGGTCCTCGATATGCACGAAAGCGTCGGCGTGAGCGACATAGCGCCCGTTCACATAGGCAATGCGCGGCATGGGTCACCCCTGAAGAAGTCAGCGCATGGCCCCCGAAAATCGGAATCCATTTTTCGGGGAAGACCATGCGCAAAAAACAAAATGCTACAGCGTCGTTGCGCGTCCCAAAAGACGCGCGGCAGCGTTTCTTATGCGATTCCGCCGCCGCCGTAATCGATAATTGCGTAGGCCACGACCGGATTGGCTATCAGACGCCCAGCGATTTCAGCTTTCGGTGAAGCGCCGAGCGCTCCATGCCGATGAACTCGGCCGTTTTCGAGATGTTGCCGCCAAAACGGTTGATCTGGGCGATCAGATAGTCCTTCTCGAACTGTTCGCGCGCTTCACGCAACGGCAGCGCCATGATGTGCTGATCGGATTGGTTCGGCGTGCGCGGCATGACATCGCCGATCTCGGCAGGCAAGAGATCGGCGGTGATCGGTGCGTCGATATCGTCGCCGCGCGCCAGGATCATCAGCCGCTCGACGTTGTTGCGCAACTGGCGAACGTTGCCTGGCCAGTTGTGCGCCTGCAGCACCGCCAGCGCGTCGTCGCCGATGCGCCGCGGCCGGATTCCGGCCTGGCGGGCGATCTGCTTCATGAAATTGTCGACAAGATAGGGGATGTCCTCACGCCGCTCGGCCAATCCCGGCACCATGACCGGAACCACCGCCAGGCGGTGATAGAGATCCTCGCGGAAACGACCGTCGGCGATCATCGCCTCCAGGTTCTGCGACGTCGACGAAATGATGCGGACATCGACCTTGACCCGTTTGGTGCCCCCTACCCGCTCGAACTGCTGCTCGACCAGCACGCGCAAGATCTTGTTTTGCGTTTCGCGCGGCATGTCGGCCACTTCGTCGATGTAGAGAATGCCGCGATGGGCTTCCTCAAGCGCGCCGACCTTGCGTTCGACACCGTTTGATTCGGTACCGAACAGCTCGACCTCCATGCGTTCGGGCGTGATGTTGGCGGCGCTCAGCGTGACAAACGGGGCGCCCTTGCGCGCCGACAGCGTGTGGATGGCGCGTGCCGCGAGTTCCTTACCCGAGCCGGAGGGGCCGATGATCATGACGCGGCTGTTGGTCGGCGCGACGCGCTCGATGGTCTGGCGCAACTGGCTCATCGCCGACGACATGCCGATCAGGTCGAAGGTTTCGCCGCTGCGCAGCTTGAGATCCGAAACCTCGCGTCTCAGCTTCGAGGTTTCAATGGCACGTTCGGCGATGAGGATCAGCCTGTCGGCCTTGAACGGTTTTTCGATGAAGTCATAGGCGCCGCGGCGGATGGCCGAGACCGCCGTCTCGATGTTGCCGTGGCCCGAGATCATCACCACCGGCAGGCTCGGATGCATCGTCTTGATCTCGTCCAGCAGCGCCAGTCCGTCCAGGCGTGAGCCTTGCAGCCAGATGTCGAGGAAAATCAGCCTCGGCGCCCGGTCGGCGATCGCCGCCAGGGCGCTGTCGGCGTCGAATGCCGTGCGGGTTTCGTGACCTTCGTCGCTCAGGATACCGGCGACAAGCTCGCGGATGTCTTCCTCGTCATCGACGATGAGAATGTCAGACGCCATTACCGACCTTTTCAGTTTCTCTTTCGGGTTCTGTCCTGCCTTCGCCGCGCGACGGCACAGTGGCGGCGAGTGGCAGGATGATGCTGATCATCGCGCCTCGCCCGTCGTGGAAATCCGCCGGCGCGTCATGCAATTCGAGCCGGCCGCCATGGTCCTCCACTATCTTCTTGACGATAGCGAGGCCGAGCCCGGTGCCCTTCTCGCGTGTCGTCATGTAAGGCTCGAGCAATCGCTGGCGGTTCTCGCGCGGCAAGCCCTTGCCGTTGTCGATGACATCGATGCGAATCGTATCATTCTGGCGCCCGGCTTGAATCCGGATTATGCCGTGCGAGCGGTCCTTTTGATCAAGTCCGTCAATCGCCTCGGCTGCGTTCTTGATGACGTTGCCAAAGGCCTGCGCCATCAGGCGGCTGTCGAACGTGCCTTTGAGCGGTTCGTTGCCGAATACGCGCTCGAAGGTGATATCGGAGCGGCTCACCTCGACGAGGAACGAGGCTTCGCGCAACGATTCGCGCAAATCGAGGGCCTTCATTTCGGGCTTGGGCATGCGTGCGAAAGCGGAGAACTCGTCGACCATGCGGCCGATGTCCTCCACTTGCCTGATGATCGTATCGGTGCACTGATCGAAAACCTCGCGGTCTTCGGTGATGACCTTGCCGTAGCGGCGCTTGATGCGCTCGGCCGAAAGCTGGATCGGCGTCAGCGGGTTCTTGATCTCGTGGGCGATGCGCCGCGCCACATCCGCCCAGGCCGAAGAACGCTGCGCCTGGACCAGATCGGTGATGTCGTCCACCGTCACGACATAGGATTTTTCTTCCGAACCGTCGTCGCCGGCCTCGACCGTGATCTGCACGTTGAAGGTGCGCTCCGCGCCGGCGCGATAGAAGGTCACCTGCTCGCGATGGACAGGCTTGCCCGACTTGCGGCCGATCTCGAAGACGCGGCCGACATGCGGCAGCACGGCGGAGAGGTTTTGCCCGAGTGCGGCGGTGGCGGATATGGCCAGCATCGTTTCGGCCGACCGGTTGACGATGGTGACGATGCCATACGGATCGACGCCGATAACGCCGGCGGTGACACCGGCAAGCACGGCTTCCGAAAAACGCCGCCGCTCGTCGATCAAATCCTTGGCGGACAGAATCTCGTTACGCTGCGATTTCAGTTCCAGCAGCATCTTGTTGAAGGTGTCGCCGAGCGAGGCGACGTCGCCGTCGGAGGGCCGAACCGGCACGGCAACGTCGAGATTGCCGGTCGCGACCTCGTCGGCCGCGCCGATGAGCTGGCGGATCGGCCGCACCAGGCGGTCGGCCACGGCGATGCCGGTCCAGATGGCGGACAGGATGATGATCAGCGTCAGCGACAAATAGGGAAGTGCAAAGGCCACCTGCGAGGTGCGGCGACTGTCTTCGAGGCCGCGATATTCGTCGGTGTTGGACCTGACAATCTGCCGCGCCTTGATCACCTCGGGATCGACGAGCCGGATGGTGTAGAGATAGAGCCCTTCGATCTCGCGCAGTTTGACGATGGCGCCCATGATGTTGCGCGTCTTCGGCTCGATCAGCACCGGCCTGCCGTCAGCGGCACCGCTCATGGCGCCTTCCGGCGGCTCCGGCATGGCAAAATCGGCGTCGGTCTTGGCGCTCATGACGAACGAACCGTCGGACCTGATCAGTGCGGCATGGGCCAGCGAGCGTCCAACGGCTTCCTTGTTCATCAGATCGAGGAAGCCGGTTCGATCGAGGCCGTAGAGCGTGCGGGAGGCGTCGAGATCGTAAGCCATCGACAGGGTCGTTCCCTGGAGGTTGCGCGCGTTCTCCTGCACATAGGCATCGGCTATCGACAGCGACGAATTGACGATCGTCTTGGTGCGGATTTCGAACCAGCGATCAAGACCGATATCGAGCGTGATCGAGGCGATGATCGCCACCATGATGGCGGGAATCGCGGCGACCAGCGCGAACATCGCGACGATCCGCACATGCAGCCGCGACGCCGCCTTGCCGCGCCGGCGCGCCATCACGATACGATGTACTTCGCGGCCAACCAGCGCGATCAGGAACAGGATGAACGCCGCATTGACGGCGATTAGCGCCAGCGTTGTGCTCTCGTCCGGCGTGATCGGCGTGGCGCCGACGAGGATGGCGAAGGAGATCGCCGCCGTAACCAGCGCACCGGCAATTGCCACCACGCCCGGCAGCGCAAGCAGCCGGCGCCCGTCACTTGTGCGGGGTTCGCTGAAAAGCGTTTCGCTCAGTCTCGATGCCCGTGGAGCCATGTCGCCGTCTAGAGCCAGTGATTGCGTCGGATGTATGCAACGCATTGTGGCGATTATGCAACAAGTGTGGCCTGGACGGAACTGTTTCGGCGCTCGATCCCCCGGAAAAGGCTCGCTCTGTCACACCGGCCCGAAATTCGGGATCGATTTGTTGAAAGAAAACGGCGCTCTAGGCTTGCCTGGTCGATTTGTAGACGTTGACGCCGAGTTCGCGAATCTTCTTGCGCAGCGTGTTGCGATTGAGCCCGAGGAGCTCCGCAGCCTTGATCTGGTTGCCGCGGGTTGCCGTCATCGAAGCAAGCACCAGCGGATATTCGACCTCGGAAAGGATACGCTGATAGAGGCCGGCGGGTGGCAAGTCGCCGGCGAACGAAGCAAAATAGCGCTGCAGAAAATGCTCCACCGCCTGGCCGATGGACAGGTCGTCGGGAATGAGGTTGCCGCCGCCGGGAACGACCGGCCTCTCGCCGGTCTTCAGTTCCGCCTCGATGACTTCGGCAGAAATCTCGTCCTGCGAATAGAGCGCGGCAAGTCTGCGGACAAGATTTTCGAGCTCGCGCACGTTGCCCGGCCACGGATAGCGCTTCATCAGCTCGATGCCGCCCGTGGAAATGCGCTTGGTCTGCAGGCCTTCGCTGGCGCCAAGCTTGAAGAAGTGCCGGACGAGATCCGGAACGTCCTCGGACCGCTCGCGCAGCGCCGGCAGCCTTAGCGGCACGACATTCAGGCGATAGAACAGATCCTCGCGGAAAAGCCCTTGATTGATCAGCGTGCGCAGATCCTTGTTGGTGGCGGCGACGATGCGCACGTCGGTCTTGATCGGCGTGCGGCCGCCGACGGTGGTGTATTCGCCCTGCTGCAGGACACGCAGCAGGCGGGTCTGCGCCTCCATCGGCATGTCGCCGATCTCGTCAAGGAAGAGCGTGCCGCCTTCGGCCTGCTCGAAACGGCCGGTGGAGCGGTTCTGCGCGCCGGTGAAGGCGCCCTTCTCGTGCCCGAACAGTTCCGATTCGATCAGGTCGCGCGGGATCGCAGCCATGTTGATCGCGACGAAGGGGCCGCCGCGGCGGCGGCCATACTCGTGCAGTGCGCGCGCGACCAGTTCCTTGCCGGTGCCCGATTCGCCTGAAATCATCACCGTCAGGTCGGTCTGCATCATGCGCGCCAGCATGCGGTAGATATCCTGCATGGCGGCCGAGCGGCCAACCAGCGGCATCGTTTCCGGCGGCTCGTCCGCCCGCGCATCGATTTTCGGCCGTCGGGGCTCGGAAAGCGCCCGGTTGACGATGTTGAGAAGCTCGGTCAGGTCGAACGGTTTCGGCAGATATTCGTAGGCGCCGGTTTCGGAGGCGCGAATCGCGGTCATGAACGTGTTCTGGGCGCTCATGACGATGACGGGCAGTTCCGGTCGCGCCTTCTTGATGCGCGGCAGCATGTCGAAGGCGTTTTCGTCCGGCATGACCACGTCGGTGATGACGAGATCGCCCTCGCCCGCCGCCACCCAGCGCCACAGCGTCGAGGCGTTGGACGTCACGCGCACCTCATGGCCGACGCGCGAAAGCGCCTGATTGAGGACGGTGCGGATGGCCGCATCGTCGTCGGCGACGAGAATATTGCCGCGAACCGTCATTTGCGGTCTCCTTCGCCATCGTCGTCAGTGCCGAGCGGCGTTTCTTTCCAGGCTGGCATCAGGATGCGGAAGGTGGTTGCGCGCGGCGTCGAATCGCATTCGATGATGCCGCCATGCTCGCCGACGATTTTCGCGACCAGCGCCAGACCAAGTCCCGACCCATTCGGCTTGGTGGTGATGAAGGGGTCGAACAGGATCGGCAGGATATCTTCGGAGACGCCAGAACCGTTGTCGCGCACGCAAAATTCCAGCGGCAGCGACACGCGGCCCTGCGATCCTGGAACGGAAACACGAATGCCCGGCCGGAACGCGGTCGACAGGGTGATCTCGCCTTGCGGATCGCCGCCAATGGCCTCGGCCGCATTCTTGACCAGGTTGAGGAACACCTGGATGAGCTGGTCGCGGTTAGCGAAAACCGGAGGCAATGATGGATCATAATCCTCCAATATCTTGATCCGCTTGGCAAAACCGTTCTTGGCAATCGCTTTCACATGGTCGAGCACGACATGGATGTTGACCGGATAGCGATCGATGGGCCGCTCGTCGGAAAACACCTCCATGCGATCGACGAGCGAGACGATGCGGTCGGTCTCGTCGGTGATCAGCCGGGTCAGCGCGCGATCCTCGTCGGAAGCCGACAATTCGAGCAGTTGGGCGGCGCCCCGGATGCCGGATAGCGGGTTCTTGATCTCGTGGGCGAGCATCGCGGCAAGGCCGGTCACCGAGCGTGCCGCACCGCGGTGCGTCATCTGACGATCGATCTTGTCGGCCATCGACCGTTCCTGGAACATCACCACGACGGAGCCCGGGAATTCCGACACCGGCGCGACATAGAGGTCGACGACCTTCTCGATGCCGAGGCGCGGCGACGATACGTCGACCCGGTATTCGTTGACGGGTGCCCGGCGCTCGCGCACCTGGTCGACAAGCGTCAGCAACGGACTGCCGAATGGAATGAGCTTGGGTAATGTGTTGCGGGCGAGCATGGTCGCGCTCGAGCGGAAGAAATCCTCGGCATCGGCGTTGGCGAAGGTGATGAACCCTTCCGCATCGAGCATGATCACCGGGCGGCGGATGGTGTTGAGCACGATGTGTGCGGCGTCCGCCATGTCCATGTTTTGTGCAACGGTGGCATTCATGCTGCGCTCCGCAGGTTCATCGGTTCGGCAGCGCTTGAAAACACCTCGCGCAACGCGGCAATGACGCGGACGGGCTCGAAGCAGGTAAGGATGGCCTTTCGCTGCTCATCGACGACGCCAGCGGCGTGGCGGTCGAGATACCAGCCAAGATGCTTGCGCGCCTGGCGTACGCCGCTTTCGATGCCGTAGAGCGACAGCATGTCCTGGTAGTGGGCAACGACGTAGTCGGCCAGCGCTTGCGGGCTTTCCGGCACACCGGGCGTCGCCTCTTTTGCAGCGCCTGCCGCGATGCTGCCTGCCGTCCATGGCACGCCGTAGTGCGCGCGGCCGATCATCACCGCGTCGGCTCCCGACTGGTCGAGGATCATTGCTGCCTCCGCCGGCGAGCCGACATCGCCATTGGCAACGACCGGGATCGAAACAGCCTGCTTTATGCGTGCGATGGCGCGCCAGTCGGCCTTGCCCTGGTAGAACTGGCAGCGCGTGCGGCCATGCACCGTCACCATCTGAACCCCCGCCTGCTCGGCGCGGCGCGCCAGAACAGGCGCATTGAGCGCGCTTTCGTCCCAGCCGAGCCGCATCTTGACCGTGACCGGCACCTCGACGGCGCCGACCACCGCCTCGATCAGCGACAAAGCGTGATCGAGATCGCGCATCAGCGCCGAACCGGCATAGCCGCCCGTCACCTTCTTGGCCGGGCAGCCCATGTTGATGTCGATGATGTCGGCGCCCTCGCCCGCGGCTATACGGGCGCCCTCTGCCATATGCACCGCCTCACGGCCGGCAAGCTGGACCATGTGCACCGGCAGCCCGGAATGGCGGATGCGCAGGCCGCAACCGGGTCTGCCCCTGGCAAGTTCGCCGCTCGCCACCATCTCCGACACCACCAACCCGGCGCCATGCGCATAGGCACGCTGCCGGAACGGCTCATCTGTTATGCCCGACATGGGCGCGAGAAAAGCGCGATTGCGGATTCTCACACGACCCATATCCAGCGGAGATGCCAATTTGGTCAGGTCAAGCATGCACAAAAACCAAGCATTTTTAATAGCTGCACATTCACTAGCCAGAATGGCGGCAATGTGCAACGCGCAATGACGTCGCATTAAGGCGCATTTGGGAAAATGCTGGCACTAGCCAAAGTGCGGTGCGTAGTTGGGGACGCTATTGGCACTTTGACCCTGAACATTAAAGGGGACAGATATACGGTAGAAAGTTCAAAGGGTGAACGGGATTGGTTGGAAGCCATTGACATCGAGCAGTGGCTTTTCCTCCCAAAGATAATCGCCGGTGAGGTTGACGTGTTCCCATCCGAGCGGCGAGAGGCTGTCGAGGAGATGTGATCGTGAACGACAACCAAACGAGCCCTTTCCGCTTTCCCGGAGGAACGAATGAGCCAACCCTCTCAAGGCGAAAAGCAGCCCGACAACGCGAAAAGCGTCGATCACCTCGAACGTGGCCGAAGGCATTATGAGCAACGGGCCTGGGCCGACGCCTACGAAGCGCTTGTACTTGCGGACAGCACTTGCCCTCTGGGGACCGACGACCTCGAACGGCTCGCGATGTCGGCGTATCTGATCGGTCGCGAACAGGATTATCTCAAAGCGCTCGATCGAGCCCATCGAGCTTTCCTCGATGCCGATGAGTGTGCGCGCGCGGCCCGCTGCGCGTTCTGGATCGGGTTGTGCCTTCTCTTTCGGGGCGAGACCGGTCCAGCGACCGGATGGTTCGGCCGCGCCGAGCGCATCATTGCCCGAGAAGGAGGCGAGTGCGCTGAGGAGGGATATGTGTTGCTGTCCCGCGCGGCGCGGTGTCTTGCTGAGTCGGATTCGCAAGGGGCATACGACGCCGCAGCAAAGGGGGTCGAAGTCGGAGAGCGTTTCAGGGAACCGGATTTGATCGCCTGTACCCGTCACCTTCAGGGTCAGGCCCTCCTGCAACAGTGGCAGGTCGAACAAGGCCTCGCGCTGCTTGACGAGGCCATGGTCTCGGTGGTCGCCGGAGAGCTGTCCCCGCGCATGACCGGTCTGATCTATTGCAGCGTCATAGATAGCTGCATGCAATTCTATGCGTTCGACCGCGCTCGGGAATGGACTTTCGCGCTATCGAGATGGTGCGAAGGACAGTCGCAGCTCGTCAGCTTTACAGGCGCCTGCCTCGTGCATCGGGCGGAGATCATGCAGCTGCAAGGTGCATGGCCGGATGCGGTCGAAGAAGCGCATCGCGCTTGCTCCGGATTTCCCGAAGAAGTCGGGCAGCAGCCTCCAGCCGCGGCGTTCTATCGGCGAGGAGAATTGCATCGCCTTCGGGGCGAATTCACGGCCGCCGAGGAGGCCTATCGGGACGCCAGCGCCCGTGGGCTCGAACCGCAGCCTGGGCTCGCCTTGTTGCGGATGGCGCAAGGGCGCCTTGACGCGGCGACCATCGCAATTCGTCGTACCGTGAACGGCACATCCGATCGACTTCAGCGTGCAAAACTGCTTCCGGCCTGCGTTGAGATCATGCTGGCAGCGGGCGATGTCGCAGGAGCGCGCGACGCCTGCCGGGAACTGGAGGAGATTGCCCAGGATATCGGGGTGGCGGTGCTGGGCGGAATGGCGGCACATGCCCGCGGATCCGTCGAGTTGGCAGAAGGCGATGCCGCGGCGGCACTTTGGTCCCTGCGTCAGGCCTTCGAATTCTGGCACAAGGCCGGGGCTCCTTATCAGGCTGCTCGCGCTCGCGAGCTTGTGGGACTGGCCTGCCACGCGCTCGGCGACGAGGAAGCGGCGGGGTTGGAGTTGGAGGCCGCGAAAACCACATTCCAACAGCTAGGCGGCGCCCCGGATCTCGACCGAATTGCCTCGCATTCGCACGGGACGGAGTTCGCGTACAGCCATGGTCTGACGAAACGCGAGCTGCAGATTCTCCGGTTGGTGGCTGCCGGCAGAACAAACAAAGTCATAGCTTCCGAACTGTTCGTGAGCCAGCGGACGGTCGATCGGCACGTCAGCAATCTGTTCGGCAAGCTCGACGTCTCGTCCCGCGCGGCCGCAGCATCATACGCCCACAAGCACAGGCTCATCTGAAATCAACCTGCCTTCGTAGTGGCGGAAACTACCCATTCTGCCACCGGCGCAATTTGGGTAGTTTCGCCGAAGCGCCGACCCTTCCGCCATCGTAGCGTCGATCTGGACGAACCCGCCGAGCAGGGGCGGCGCGTCGGTGCGTATAGCTACCGGCACAGCCTCATGCCCGTGCGAAGCACTGGCACGGACAGTGCATCCGACGACGAAGACACGGGTGACTTCTCTCAACCCGGGACGAACCCGACGAAACGAAGGAGGAGACGATGGCCGAAGTGCTGAAGCGGACAATGCAAATCGACGCGAAAGCCGATCGCACGATCACGGGCAACGACGCGCGGGCGTGGCTGCTGTCGATGATGCCGGTCACTGAGCGTCGTCTTGATCTGGCCGGTATCCCGACCGCCGTGCTTGAAGGCGGTGATGGGCCACCTCTCGTACTCCTGCACGGGCCGGGCGAATATGCTGCGAAATGGTTCCCGATCGTGCCGCAGCTCGTACGATCCAACCGGATCGTCGTTCCTGACCTTCCCGGTCATGGCGCCTCGGTCGTGCCCGGCGGCGCCGTCGGACGGGATCGCGTGCTCGATTGGCTGGGCGGGCTGCTCGACGCGACGTGCCCAAGCCTGCCGGTGGTGGTCGCGCAGATTCTCGGCGGCGCCATCGCAGCCCGTTTTGCCGCAGGCCACAGTGAGCGGCTCAGCCGGCTCGTACTCGTCGACACGTTTGGCCTGGTGCCCTTCCACCCGGCGCCAGAGTTCGGGCGCGCACTGAATGAGTTTCTGGCTGACCCGAATGCCAACACGCATGACGGCCTCTGGCGGTACTGTGCCTTCGATCTGGGCCGCCTACGCGGGCGGATGGGAGACGGCTGGGACCGGATCAAGGCCTACAACCTCGATCGGGCCTGCACTGCGTCCCTTCACGCCACGCAGCAGAGCCTCATGGAGCAGTTCGCGATGCCCGCAATTCCGCGCGCCGAGCTCGATCGCATCGCCGTACCAACGACCTTGATCTGGGGTCGGCACGACCTTGCGACGCCACTCTCGGTCGCCGAGGCTGCCAGCAAACGATTTGGCTGGCCGCTGCATGTGATCGAGGATGCCGCCGACGATCCACCGATAGAGCAGCCCGAAGCATTCTTGAAATCGCTCGACGCAGCGTTGGGCCGCTCGCCGGCACAGAAGGGAGCAAGCCAATGAACCTTGCCGAACAAGAAGACACGCGGGCGCGGTGGGACAAGATCGCGCGGGGCTACGACAAAACCAACACGCCGACGCAGATGTGGCTGGGTAACGAGGGCTTGAATCGAGCCGGACTTCGGTCCGGGATGCGATTCGTGGACGTTGCAGCTGGCAGCGGGGCGCTCAGCATCCCGGCGGCGCGCATCGGCGCGCAAGTTATGGCGACGGATCAGTCTCCAGTTATGCTCAAGCTGCTCGGTGAGCGAGCACGTCAGGAAGGTCTGGGCATCGAAACCCGCGTGATGGATGGTCATGCCCTTGAGCTCGAAGACGGCAGCTTCGACATGGCCGGATCGCAGTTCGGCGTCATGCTGTTTCCTGACATGCCGAAGGGTATCAGTGAGATGGCCCGCGTGGTCAAGCCCGGCGGCCACGTGCTGATGATCGTCTACGGCGACCCGCACAAGATCGATTTCTTCAGCTTCTTCGTGGGCGCGATTCAATCTGTTCGCCCGGATTTCACCGGCCCTCCGATGGACCCACCACCGCTGCCTTTTCAACTCCGGGATCCGCAGCGTCTGCACAAGGAACTCGCGGCAGCGGGTCTGAAGGACATCAAGGTGGAGACGATCACCGAAACCACCGAATTCCTGACCGGCGCGGATCTCTGGGAGTGGGTGGTGTGGAGCAATCCGATCGCCGAGACGGTGCTTGAGCAATTAGGTCTGACAGACAGCGAGCGGATCGTCATCCAACAGACCATGGAGACGCTGGTTCGCGAGCGTGCCGGCGGAAATGGTCCCGCACTGCTTTCCAACCCGATCAATATCGGGATTGGCACCAAGTAACCAAGGTCACCGAACGGAAGCCCGGCGTTTCTCGCTCTCAACTCGCCTGCCAATAATCGGGGAGGAAATCCGATGAAGATTCATAGCGTGCAAGGCGCCGGCGGCGTCAAGCTTCATGTGCGCGAATGGGGCCAGCCTGGCGGTATTCCACTTCTGCTGATCCATGGCTGGTCGCAGAGCCTGCTCTGCTGGACGAAACAGCATGAGGGCGAGCTGCAGGACCAGTTCCGCGTTGTCGCGGTCGACCTGCGCGGTCACGGCATGTCTGAGGCGCCGCTAGAAGCCGAACAGTACGTCGATGGCGACAAATGGGCCGACGATGTCGCTGCGATCATCAACCAGCTCACATTCGACAAGCCGATCCTGGTCGGCTGGTCCTATGGCGGATTCGTCATATCGGACTATGTCCGCAAGCACGGCCAGAACAAGATCGCCGGCATCAACTTCGTCGGTGCAGCGGTGGTCCTGGGCGAGAAGGCCTCGCCTTTTGTCGGTCCGGGTTTCCAGGAGAACGTACCCGCTGCCTGCGAGGCGGATTTGCCGACCAACATCGCGGCGATACGCAGGTTCCTGCGCGCGTTAGTCGCCGAGCCGATGTCGGCGGACGACTTCGAAGTGGCGCTGGGCTTCAACATGGTCGTGCATCCGCAGGTACGCGCCTTCCTGATACAGCGCGAGCTCGACTTCGTCCCGATCCTGGAAAGCATCGAGGTTCCCGTGCTTGTCACCCATGGCCGTTCCGACACCCTCGTGCTGCCGGCCATGGCCGACTTGATCAGGGAGCACTGCAAGACAGCCCAGACGTCTTGGTACGACGGTGTCGGCCACGCTCCATTTCTAGAGGAACCCGAGCGCTTCAACCGAGAACTCGCCCGCTTCGCCAGGAAGGCACACATCTTGCGCAGACCGTCGAAGGATCAGACCGCAACGAGACCCTAGGAGCTTGTCATGCGGCGACGCATCGCCGCCGGCTAGAAACAGTTGTCAATGTGCCGGCGGAAATGGTGGGTGCATAAAATGCTCTGAACCCGCGAACGCATGCGGTAGATGTTCCGCGGCACCTCGCCAGTCGAAGCAGGATAACGGATGAACGGTGTCGCTAAGGAGCAGCGCAACAAAGCCGGCACTGCGGAGGCGGAGCTGCGCATGTGGCTTTTCATCCGCAAAGATTTGCCGATGCCTCCGGGAAAGCTTGCGGCACAAGCGGGACACGGTTACGGCACGTGCCTGTGGTTGTCTAACGATCGCGATCCGGACCTTGTATCGATGTATATGAGTCATGCGCAGGCAAAGATCGCCGTGAGCGTAAAGAATGAGGTAGAGCTGCTGAAGTGCGTTGAGGCATGCAAGGAGGGGGGCCTTGTCGCTGTGGCTGTAAAGGATGCCGCTCGTACGGTCTTTGACAAATCGACCTATACCGTCGGTGCCGTTGGCCCATGCTTCAGAAAAGACCTCCCCAAGCGGGTTTCACGACTGAGGTTGTTCGAGGCTTGGCAAACACAGAGCAATTGATGGCCGCGGTCCATTCCCGCTGTCCCGAGAGATTTTCCGATAATCATTAGGCGGTGATATCGAACGGATTGCATGGTGGCTGCGCTGTTCTGCGAACCCTTCCCTGCGAGGCCGCAGCAGATCGCCTTGGGCCATTGTTCACCCTTTGATCTTTCTACCGTATATCCATGCCCCTTAATATTCAGGGGCCACTTTGCATCTGCGCATGATCTGTTCCGAAAAGCGATTCCACTTTTCGGGATGATGCGCTAAGCGTCTCGGCATGACAGACGCAAGCGAAAAGCAGGCTTTGGCTGCGGACGACAAGGTTGCCGTCGTTATCGTCGCCGCCGGCCGCGGCGCGCGCGCCGGTCAGGCCGACGGGCCGAAGCAATACCAAAGGATCGGCGGCCGTGCCGTCATCGCGCGCACATTGGACGTGTTTTTGGCGCATACGAAAATCGGTCCTGTCGTCGTCGCCATTCATGCCGACGACGGCGGGCTTTTTCGCAGCGCCGCTGGCGCCAACGCCGACCGGGTGGTCACGGTGACCGGTGGCGAGTCCAGACAGGACTCCGTCCGGCTCGGATTGCTTGCGCTGAGAGGCCATGCGCCGCGCCGGGTTCTGGTCCATGACGCCGTCCGCCCGTTCGTCGACGCGGAATTGATAGACCGCACGATCGCCGCCATCGGCGAGCGCCAGGCAGCGCTGCCTGCCCTGCCCGTCGCCGATACGCTGAAACGCGAGTCGGCCGCCGGCATGATCGGCGAGACGGTTTCCAGGAACGGGCTTCATGCCGCGCAGACGCCGCAGGGCTTCCCGTTCTGGCCGATCCTGGCCGCCCATGAAAAGGCCCATCATCTGGGCAAGGCGGACTTCACCGACGATGCCGCGATTGCCGAATGGGCACATATTCCAGTGAAAATCGTCCCGGGCTCGCCGGACAATGTCAAACTCACCTGGGCAAGGGATATCTCGATGGCGGATCAGCGGCTTTCCGGCGAACGGCCGCGTTTTCCGGACATCCGCACCGGCAATGGCTACGACGTCCATGCCTTCGAGCCCGGCGACCATGTCGTCCTGTGCGGCGTCTCCATCCCGCACGACAAGAAACTGTCCGGCCATTCGGACGCCGATGTCGGCCTGCACGCCTTGACCGACGCGCTGCTCGCCACTTGCGGCGCCGGCGACATCGGCACGCATTTCCCGCCATCGGACCCGCAGTGGAAAGGCGTGGCCTCGCGGATCTTCGTCGAACATGCGGCAGAACTGGTACGCGCGCGCGGCGGGCGCATCGCCAATGCCGACATCACGCTGATCTGCGAGGCGCCGCGCGTCGGCCCGCATCGCGAAGCGATGACCGAAATCCTTTCGGCAATGCTGGCGATTTCCCGGGACCGCATCTCGATCAAGGCGACAACCAACGAAAAGCTCGGCTTTGTCGGACGCGAGGAAGGCATAGCCGCCATCGCCACCGCCAGCGTCGTGTTTCCAGGTGATGTCCCCGAATGAGCAACAGCGATCTCGCAGATGCCCTGCTTCAAGCCTGCCAACAGCGCGGCATCATGCTGGCGACGGCCGAGAGCTGCACCGGCGGCATGATCATCGCCGCCTTGACCGACATCGCCGGCTCTTCGACAGTGGTCGACCGGGGTTTCATCACCTATTCCAACGAGGCCAAGACTGAGATGCTCGGCGTTTCCGCCGCCACGCTCGAGGCGCACGGCGCGGTCTCACGGGAAACGGCGGTCGAGATGGCGGCCGGCGCCTTGGACCATTCGCGCGCCGGGCTAACTCTTGCCGTCACCGGCATTGCCGGTCCGGACGGCGGCTCGACGGAAAAGCCCGTCGGCCTGGTCTGGTTCGGTATCGCCTTGACCGGCCGGCCGGTCGTCAGCGAATGCCAGTTGTTTGCCGACAAAGGCCGCAAGTTCATCCGCCGGGAGACCGTCAGACACGCGCTTGAACTGGGCTTGCGCGCGCTCGCTGCGGATCAGGCTGCCGGCGCTGCGCCATAGATGACGTCGGCGCGCTTCTCGAACGCCTCGGAAAACATGCGGAAGGCGCGATCGAACATCGCTCCCATCACCGCACCCAGAATACGACTCTTGAATTCGTAGTCGATGAAGAAGCAGACATTGCAGCCGCCGTCGGCCGGCTCGAAACGCCAGGCATTGCTCAGATATTTGAACGGACCGTCGATATATTTGACGTCGATGGCCTTCTCGTCAGGCTTTAGCAGCACCTGCGTGGTGAAAGTCTCGCGGATCGCCTTGTAGCCAATGCTCATGTCGGCGACGAGGAGGGTGCGTCCGTCGCGTTCCTTGCGCGAGCGAACCGTCAGCGCCTCGCAAAGCGGCAGGAATTGCGGATAGGATTCGACATCGGCGACCAGTGCGAACATCTGTTCCGGCGTATGCGCAACGCGGCGATGGGCTTCGAATTGTGGCATGAAACCAGTGTGTTAGGCGGACTTCTTGAGAAACGCTTCCCGTGCCGCGCGCAGCTTGGCGAAATCGTCGCCGGCGTGATGCGACGAACGCGTCAGCGGGCTCGATGCCACCAGCAGGAAGCCCTTGGTCTTGCCGATCGTCTCGAAGGACTTGAATTCCTCCGGCGTGACGAAACGGATCACCGGATGGTGCTTTTTCGATGGCTGCAGATACTGACCGATGGTCATGAAGTCGACATTGGCCGAACGCAGATCGTCCATCAACTGCAGGATCTCGTTCCGCTCCTCGCCAAGGCCAACCATGATGCCGGATTTGGTGAAGATCGAGGGATCGAGTTCCTTGACCCGCTGCAGCAGTCTGATCGAATGGAAATAGCGGGCGCCCGGCCGGACCGTCAGATAGTTCGACGGAACGGTCTCCAGATTGTGGTTGAACACATCAGGCTTGGCTGCCACCACGATCTCCAGCGCGCCGTCCTTGCGCAGGAAGTCGGGCGTCAGGATTTCGATCGTCGTCGAAGGCGTTGCCGCCCTGATGGCGCCGATGACCTCGGCAAAGTGCTGAGCGCCGCCATCGGCGAGATCGTCGCGGTCGACTGAGGTGATGACGACATGGGTCAGACCCATTTGCTTGACGGCGTCGGCGATGCGCGCCGGTTCATCGGGATCGAGCGCGGTTGGAATGCCGGTAGCGACGTTGCAGAAGGCGCAGGCACGCGTGCAGATCTCGCCCATGATCATGAAGGTGGCGTGCTTCTTCTCCCAGCACTCACCGATATTGGGGCACCCGGCCTCTTCGCACACCGTCACCAGCCTGTGCGACTTCACGATGTCGCGCGTCTCGGCATAGCCTTTCGACATCGGCGCCTTGACGCGGATCCAGTCGGGCTTGCGCAGCACATCCTGGTCAGGCTTGTGCGCCTTTTCAGGATGCCGCAGGCGCGGCGCATTGGCGATCGTGTCGAGGACGGTGACCATCAGAAATCCAGTTCATTCGCGATCGCTTCCGGCGTTCGCTTTCCATCTAGGACTTTTCGCTGCAAAGAAAAAGGCCGCGGCGACGCATGCCGCCACAGCCGTTTTCGCATGGCAAGAGTTCAGCAACTAACGGCGCACCATGCGCCCCGCCAAGATCAGCAGGCAGGCGCCAACGAAACCGGTGATCAGATAGGCGATCCAGCCGGTGCCGAAGGCGCCGATGTTGAGCGCCTGCAGGATGGCATTCAGCACGATCGCGCCGACGATGCCCAGAACGATGTTCATCAAGATGCCCATGTTGCTTTTCATGAACATCTCGGCAAGCCAGCCCGCCAGCCCGCCAATGATGATGGCTGCGATCCAGCCCACGCCATTCACGTCCATATGCCCTCTCCTCTGGTGATAAATGCATCCGGAAACGAATTACCTTACGGTTGAGTTCCTTGGCTCTCACCTTTTGAGTCTCACGCGGTCAATTTATCACGCGTTGAGCGCGCGGCCATAGGCGTCGAGCACGCTTTCCTTCATCATCTCCGACAGCGTCGGGTGCGGGAAGATCGTGTGCATCAGCTCTTCCTCGGTGGTCTCCAGGTTCATCGCCACGACAAAGCCCTGGATCAGCTCGGTCACTTCGGCGCCGACCATATGTGCGCCGAGCAACTGCCCGGTCTTCCTGTCGAAGATGGTCTTGACGAACCCCTGGTCCTCGCCGAGCGCAATGGCCTTGCCGTTGGCGGCGAACTGAAAGCGGCCGACGCGGATGTCCTTGCCTTCGGCCTTGGCTTTCGCTTCAGTCAACCCGACGGAGGCAACCTGCGGGTTGCAATAGGTGCAGCCCGGAATTTTCAGTTTGTCAGTGGCGTGCACGCCGGGGACGTTGGCGATCTTTTCCACGCAGACCACGCCTTCATGCTCGGCCTTGTGGGCGAGCATAGGCGGGCCGGCAACGTCGCCGATGGCATAGATGCCGGGCACATTGGTGCTGCCGTAGCCGTCGACGACGACGCAGCCGCGCTCGGTGTTCACGCCGAGCGCCTCGAGGCCGAGATTCTCGATATTGCCCTGCACGCCGACGGCCGAGATCATCCGGTCGGCGGTGATCTTCTCGACCTTGCCGTCCTTCATCTCGACATGCGCGGTTACCGAGTTCGCAGCTTTTTCGACCTTGGTGACCTTGGCATCGAGGACGATCTTCATGCCTTGCTTCTCGAACTGCTTTTGCGCGAATTTCGAGACCTCTGCGTCCTCGACCGGCATCACCGCCGGCAATAGCTCGACCACCGTCACCTCCGCGCCCATGGTGCGGTAGAATGAGGCGAATTCGATGCCGATTGCGCCCGAACCCATCACCAGCAGCGATTTCGGCATCTCCTTCGGCACCATCGCTTCGAAATAGGTCCAGATCAGCTTGCCGTCGGGCTCGATGCCGGGCAACGCCCGCGGCCTGGCCCCGGTCGCCAGGATGATGTGCTTGGCAGTGTATGTGCCCTCGCCCTTGACGCCCTTGGGCGCCGGCGGCTGTGGCTCCATCGGCTTCTTCGACGATTTCGACACGACGATCTCGCCCGGCCTGTCGCCGGAAGCCGCCATGGACAGCTTGGCTTCGCCCCAGATGACATCGACCTTGTTCTTCTTCATCAGGAAGGCGACGCCGCCGTTCAGCCGCAGCGAGACCTTTCGCGAGCGGTCGACCACGGCAGCGGTATCAACGCTGACCTTGCCGTCGATCTTCAAGCCGTAGTCCTTCAAATGATCCGAATAGTGCATGATCTCGGCCGAACGCAGCAGCGCCTTGGTCGGGATGCAACCCCAGTTGAGGCAGATGCCGCCGAGATGCTCGCGCTCGACGATCGCTGTCTTGAACCCGAGTTGGGCGGAACGCACCGCCGTGACATAGCCGCCGGGGCCGGAGCCGATGATGATGACGTCGTAGTTCTCAGCCACGGATTTCTCCCATGATTCTCTAGAGTTCCAGCATCACGCGCACGATTGGCGCCAATGCCTGCCCGATTTTGCGCGTGTTCTCTGCGTCGAGATGGACGCCGTCGAGTGGCGTGGTCTCGGCCACCGAGCCGGCATCGAAGAAGCCGCAGCCGACCTCGTCGGCAAGGACGGAATATTGTGGTGCCAGCCGCTTCGACGCTTCATCGCCGCCGGCGAACATTTCTTTGAATTCGGCGTTTTCCGTGCGGCTGACGGCGGGCGGCGCGACGATCAGGATTTGCGGCGACGGCCAATCGAACGGGTAGTCGTGACCGCGCACGATGTCGATCAGGCGCTGCATGCCTTGCTTGGCGGCGACCGGATTGCCGTGAATCCACGGCTTCATGTCGTTGGCGCCGAGCATGATGATGACCAGGTCGATCGGCGCATGCGTCATCAAGATCGTCGGCAGCACTCTTGCGCCGTTACGGTCGGCGCCGGCCAAATGGTCGTCGAAAGCCGTTGTGCGGCCGTTCAAGCCTTCGGCGATGACCTCGACGCTGGCTCCCAACGTCGCCTGCAGCACACTCGGCCAGCGGTCCTTGAGCGGGTGGCGATCCAGACTTGCCGCATCATAGCCCCAGGTCAGCGAATCGCCGTAGCAAAGGACTGTTTTCATGCGTTTGCCCCACTCCAGTCGAAATCTGCCTGCGCGCCCCTCACCCGCCAACCCACGAACAGCCAATGCACGACGATCGTTACAACGCTGGAAAGGCTGAAGGCAAAAAGGCTGGTGAAGAGTTTTTCCGCACCCCCTCCTTCCCGCACCCCCTCCTTCCTTTCTAGACCAGCATGCCCATCGGGTTTTCGATCATGCGCTTGAAGGCGCCGAGCAGTTCGGCGCCGAGCGCGCCGTCGACGGCGCGGTGATCGGTCGACAGAGTGACTGACATGATTGTAGCGATCTTGATCTCACCGTTCTTGACCACCGCGCGCGCCTCGCCGGCGCCGACCGCCAGGATCGTCGCATGCGGCGGGTTGATGACGGCGGCAAAGTCCTTGATGCCGAACATGCCGAGATTGGACACCGCAGTGGTGCCGCCCTGGTATTCTTCCGGCTTCAGCTTGCGGCTGCGCGCGCGGCTGGCAAGATCCTTCATCTCGTTGGAGATGACCGACAGCGTCTTTTCGTCGGCACGCCGGATGATCGGGGTGATCAGCCCGCCGGGGATCGACACGGCGACACCGACGTCGGCATGCTTGTGCTTGACCATGGCGCTCTCGGTCCATGACGCATTGGCATCCGGCACCGCCATCAGCGCCATTGCCATCGCTTTGATGACCATGTCGTTGACCGACAGCTTGTAGGCCGGCGCCTCACCCTTGTCGGTCTTCTTCACCGGGGCGGCCGCATTGAGCTGCGTGCGCAGGGCCAGGAGCGCATCAAGCTCGCAGTCGAGCGTCAGGTAGAAATGCGGGATGGTGGTCGTGGCCTCGACCAGCCGGCGCGCAATGGTCTTGCGCATGTTGTCATGCGGGACAAGCTCGTAAGAGCCGTCGGCAAACAGTTTCAGCACCTGGTCGTCCGACATTGGCTTGGCTGCGGCCGCCGGAGCCGGAGCGCCGGCAGGTGCCGCTTTCGCGGCGGGTGCCGCCTTGGCGCCGCCGCTGGAAATCGCTGCGTCGACATCGGCCTTGACCACGCGGCCATGCGGGCCGGAGCCTGTCACCGCGGACACATCGACACCGGCTTCCCGGGCGATGCGACGGGCCAGCGGCGAGGCGAAGATACGTTCGCCGCTTGCATGGCCATTGGCAATCGGAGCCGCCTGGGGCGCCGGTGCGGCCGCAGGTTTCGGCGCTTCCGGCTTTGGGGTTTCCGCCTTTGGTGCTTCAGTTTTGGGGGCTTCTGTTTTTGGTGCCTCGGCTTTTGCCGGAGCGGCAGCGCCGTCGCCGCTTTTCGCGGCAGCCGCCGCATCTTCACCTTCGGCGGCGAGCACGGCGATCAGCGCGTTGACCTTGACGCCTTCGGTGCCGGCTGGAACCACCAGCTTGGCCACCGTGCCCTCATCGACGGCTTCGACTTCCATCGTCGCCTTGTCGGTCTCGATCTCGGCGATCACGTCGCCCGGCGAAACCTTGTCGCCCTCCTTGACCAGCCACTTGGCAAGATTGCCCTCTTCCATCGTGGGCGACAGGGCCGGCATGGTGATGTTGATCGGCATAGGTATTCTTCTCCCAAGCGAAATGCGTTCACCGTGTCAGCAGCGCTATACAGATAGCGAAAGAGTCTTTTCACCGATCGGTCTGCCGATCGACCAAGCGAGGAAATAGTTGAATGCCAGGAAAGAAGCGACCAGTCCGAGAATACCGCCACCCCACGCACTTATTTGGTAAAGAAGTTGCCGATCAACGCCGGCGATCGTTCCAACAAAATTGATGACAAATCCGAATATAAAGCCAGAGACAAAGCCGAGGACAATGCCTGTAAGGCCCGCGCGCCAAAAAATCGCCCAAGCAATCCGTCGTGTCTCTCTCGCAGTCGCCACCGGATCCTCCCCATTCATCAGCGATATGTGACGGCTTTGACCGCCTCGACGACCTCGCCGACATTGGGCAGCGCCAGCTTTTCGAGGTTTGCCGCATAGGGCATCGGCACGTCCTTGCCGGCAATGGTGATGACCGGCGCGTCGAGGAAATCGAAGGCGCGCTGCGACACCTGGCTGGCGATGTGGTCGCCGACCGAGCTCTGCGGAAATCCTTCCTCCACCACCACAAGACGATTGGTCTTCTTGACCGAGGCGATGATGGTGTCGAAATCGAGAGGGCGGATGGTCCTGAGGTCGATGATCTCGGCATCGATGCCCATGCCACGCAATTCGGCCTCTGCCTTCACCGTGTAGCTCATGCCGATGCCGAAAGAGACGATGGTGACATCCTTGCCCGACTTGTGGATGCGCGCCTTGCCGATCGGCAGCACGAAATCGTCGATCTTCGGCACATCGAAGGACTGGCCGTAGAGGATTTCGTTCTCGAGGAAGATGACCGGGTTCGGGTCGCGGATCGCGGCCTTCAGCAATCCCTTGGCGTCGGCGGCGGTGTAGGGCATCACCACTTTGAGGCCGGGAATGTGGCTGTACCAGGCGGCATAGCACTGTGAGTGCTGGGCGGCGACGCGGGCGGCCGCGCCGTTTGGCCCGCGGAAGACGATGGGCGCGCCCATCTGGCCGCCGGACATGTAGAGCGTCTTGGCGGCGGAGTTGATGATATGATCGATCGCCTGCATGGCGAAGTTGAAGGTCATGAACTCGACGATCGGCCTCAGGCCGGCCATCGCCGCGCCAACACCGACGCCGGCAAAACCGTGCTCGGTGATCGGTGTGTCGACGACGCGACGCGCCCCGAATTCCTGCAGCAGCCCTTGCGTGATCTTGTAAGCGCCCTGGTATTCGGCGACCTCCTCGCCCATCACGAAGACGTCTGCGTCACGGCGCATTTCCTCGGCCATCGCGTCACGCAGCGCTTCGCGCACCGTGGTCGAGACCATCTCCGTGCCGGCCGGGATGTCGGGATCGGCGGCGATTTCGGTTCTCGGCGCCGCGGCGACAGGTGCTGCGCCCTCGCTTTTGGCCGCAGCAGGCGCTGGCGCTGCAGTTTCCGCCTTGGCAGGTTCCTCGCCGATGCCTTCGCCTGCCTTGTCGATGTCTTCACCATCAACGGCGAGCACGGCGATCAGCGTGTTGACCTTGACACCTTCGGTGCCGGCAGGAACCACGATCTTGGCTAGCGTGCCTTCGTCGACGGCCTCGACTTCCATCGTCGCCTTATCGGTTTCGATCTCGGCGATGACGTCACCGGCGACAACCTTATCGCCCTCTTTCTTCAACCATTTGGAAACATTGCCCTCTTCCATAGTCGGCGAGAGAGCGGGCATGAGAATTTCGATCGGCATGGCCTTGCCCTCTCGTTACAGTACGATATCGGTCCAGAGCTCGGACGGATCCGGCTCTGCGTCGTTCTGGGCAAATTCGGCGGCGTCGGCGACAATGTCGCGGACCTCCTTGTCGACGGCTTTGAGCTCGTCCTCATCAGCCCACTTCTTGTCGAGCAGGCGCGCCTTGACCTGCTCGATCGGGCCGCGCTCGGAGCGCATCTTCTGCACTTCTTCCTTGGAGCGGTATTTTGCCGGATCGGACATCGAGTGGCCGCGGTAGCGATAGGTCTGCATTTCGAGAATCAGCGGCCCCTTGCCGTCACGGCACCATTCGGTGGCGAGATCGCCGGCTGCCTTGACTGCACGGACGTCCATGCCATCGACCTGGATGCCGGGGATCTTGAAGGAGGCGCCGCGGTGCGAAAAATCCGTCTCGGCCGACGAACGCGTTACCGAGGTGCCCATGGCATAGCGGTTGTTCTCGATGATGAAAATCACCGGCAGCTTCCACAGCGAGGCCATGTTGAAGCTTTCATAGACCTGGCCCTGATTGGCGGCGCCGTCGCCGAAATAGGTCAGTGTCACATTGTTGTTGCCACGATAGCGATTGGCGAAGGCGAGGCCGGTGCCGAGCGAGACCTGCGCGCCGACAATGCCGTGGCCGCCGTAAAAATGCTTCTCCTTGGAGAACATGTGCATGGAGCCGCCCTTGCCCCTGGACAGGCCGCCGCGGCGCCCGGTCAATTCGGCCATGACGCCGCGCGGCGACAGTTCCATCGCCAGCATGTGACCATGGTCGCGGTAGGCGGTGATCATCTGGTCGCCGTCGATCAGCGCCATCTTCATGCCGGTGACAACTGCTTCCTGGCCGATATAGAGGTGGCAGAAGCCGCCGATGAAGCCCATGCCGTAGAGCTGGCCGGCCTTTTCCTCGAAGCGGCGAATGAGCAGCATGCGCCGGTAGGCGTCAAGCTCCTCATCCTTGGTGAAGTCGACAGGTTTGGGGGCTGAAAGCCCTGCCGATTTGCCGTCGGATTTGGGTTTGGTTTTGGCAGGCGCTTTTCTGGCGGCGGTGGCCATGCATCACTCCCTGTTGGCGTCTCTTGCGGACACTGAGGGAGATCAGTTCTCCCCACCGATTTGGCAAAAGGCTAACACGCGAGAAAGCGTTTCGCCATGCCGAAAAATGCATGGCTGACATGCGTCTAAGCGATTAAAATCGTTGAAAATATCGGCGATTAACTTGAATTTGGTTATCTCGCCGTGGCCGGTAGCATGATGGTGATTTCGTCGGCGTGGGACACATTGAGCGCCTTGCGCGCCTGCTCGTCGAGCATGTCCTTCTCCAGCGTGCCCTGATGCATGAGCTGAACACGCCGCTGCAGATCGAGCCGGCGCGCCTTGACGGCATCGAGCTTACCTTGCAGGTCGACGGCTTCGGCTTGCAACCGGTATTTGGAATAGATGCCGAATTCGCCGTGGTAGGCATGAAAGCCGAAATAGGCGAGGAACGCCACGCAGAGCGAGGGGATGATCAGCCGACCGGTATTTCTCTGCTTGTGCTGACGTGTCCACATGACCCAAATCCCTTAGAGCGCCGCGCGCGCCTGGACGCGCAAAGGGCGCTCTAACCACTCTGCGACCTAGCCCTTTCTCGCCCGATTGTGCTTAATGGACGGTTACGGACGACCGGATCTGGCGGTGTTGAAACAAAAAAGGCGAGAATGCCCCGCCCTTTCGTTTTCGGATTTTCTGGGTTTTAGGATTTTCTGCGGCTCAGCCCTTCACGATCGACTTGCCGGCGTAGAGCGCCTGCTTGCCGAGCTCTTCCTCGATGCGGATGAGCTGATTGTACTTGGCCATGCGATCCGACCGCGACAGCGAACCCGTCTTGATCTGCCCGCAATTGGTGGCGACGGCGAGATCGGCGATGGTCGAATCTTCGGTTTCGCCCGAGCGGTGCGACATGACCGCGGTGTAGCCGGCCTTGTGCGCAGTCTCGACGGCGTCGAGCGTTTCGGTAAGTGAGCCGATCTGGTTGACCTTGACCAGGATAGAATTTGCGACGCCCATGCGGATGCCGTCGCGCAGCCGGGCCGTATTGGTGACGAACAGATCGTCGCCGACCAGCTGGGTCTTGTTGCCGATGAGGTCGGTCAGCGTTTTCCAGCCGTCCCAGTCGTCTTCGGCCAGCCCATCCTCGATGGTGATGATCGGATAGTCCGCGGCGAGCTTGGCCAGATACTTGGCCTGGGTTTTCGGATCGCGGGTCTTTTTCTCGCCTTCATAGACGTAGTTGCCGTCCTTGAAGAATTCGGTCGCGGCGCAGTCGAGGCCGAGCGCAACCTCTTCGCCCGGCTTGAAGCCGGCCTTCTCGATCGATTCCATGATGAAATCGAGCGCTGCGGGCGCGCTTTTCAAGTTAGGAGCGAAGCCACCCTCGTCGCCGACATTGGTGTTGTGGCCGGCGTCCTTCAGCCGCTTCCTCAGCGTATGGAAGATCTCCGAACCCCAGCGCACGCCGTCACGCAGTGTCAGCGCACCGATCGGCAGGATCATGAATTCCTGGAAATCGATCGGGTTGTCGGCATGGGCGCCACCGTTGATGATGTTCATCATCGGCACCGGAAGCACATGCGCCTTGGTGCCACCGACATAGCGGTAGAGCGGCAGGCCAGCCGCTTCCGCCGCAGCCTTGGCCACCGCCAGCGACACGCCAAGGATCGCATTGGCGCCGAGGCGGCTCTTGTTGGGTGTGCCGTCGAGCTCGATCATGGTCTGGTCGATGTGGATCTGGTTCTCGGCTTCCATCCCGCCGATAGCTTCGAACAGCTCGCCATTGACGGCCTCTACCGCCCGCAGGACGCCCTTGCCGAGGTAGCGGGCGCCGCCGTCGCGCAGTTCGACCGCCTCATGCGCGCCGGTCGAGGCGCCGGAAGGCACCGCAGCGCGGCCCATCGAGCCGTCTTCGAGCACGACGTCGACCTCGACGGTCGGGTTGCCGCGGCTGTCCAGGATTTCGCGCCCGACAATGTCGATGATGGCAGTCATTGCGATGTCCCCGATTGATCTGACGAAGCGTCGCGCACGTCTTAGCCAAAGAATGGGTGGGAAAGCAAGCGAAACGCTCAACGCCTTGCTGCGTAAGGGTTTGCGGGTTTTTGCCTTCCCAAGTTTCTGGCCTTGGGCGCGGCCGGGGAACAGCCCCGGAAAAAGGTTGTGGACAAGTTGACGCAAGGGGTCGGTTCTGGATGCGGTCCTCGGCTGAGCGAGACACCCTTCGAGACACTGATTCGGGGCTGGGGAAAACCGTACATGCAGTGGCTAGAGATCATTGTTGATCTGCTGAAAGGCATTGCTTGGCCAGCAGCTATTCTCATCGTCGCGCAGCTATTCAGCTCTGATATTCGAGCGATACTCCCACGTCTCCGCAAGGCAGGGCCATCTGGCGTAGAACTTGACGCGCCCGAACAACAGCAGCGGATTGAGCCTCCAAGCAGTGGGATACCAGACGATCCAGATTTGCCGGTACCCACTGCTGCCCTTGCCATACTGGAAGAAAGGCTCCGCAAACAGATTGAGACTAAGCCAGAAGCAAAGAGGCAGCCGATCCTGCTTCGAGAACTAGCAATTTCGCGTTTGATTACCCTTTTCGAACGCGTACATCGCTTGATTTTCGGAAGCCAGATCGACCTATTGAAGAGCCTTAACCTGACCGGGCCCAAGTCGATGGAACTCGTACGTCCATACTACGATGAGGCCGCCATTCTCTCGCCCGATTTCTATAAGGATTACGACTTCGATAAGTGGCTCAGCTTTCTTACGTCGGCCGAACTTGTCGAGATCAAGGATGGTCAGATGGACATCACCGAAACGGGACGCGAGTTCCTAGTGTATATGGTCAATACTAGGCTGATCGAACGCAAACCGGGATAGAAGTTGGCGGCCAATGAGCCGGGAAACCGGGTGGCTAATGTGCCCCTTCGCTCGGCTGTTTACTGCCTGCCCCTAACGCTTGTTCCAGTTCCTGAAAGAAACGTTCTGCGCGCATTATTGTTAACTGCGTCTTGCGCTCTCCGCCCTGCAGGTCGCCCTCATTTGGCGTTGATAACCGCAACCCCTCTAGCACCTGATATTTTATCCCATCTAGAAGACCTTGGCCTCTCGCGCTCACCATATTCAGAAGAAGGGTCTGCATGATAACGCGGTTGACCGCTTGGTCGGCGCTCAACTCGTTGAAGATCAATTCTAGTTCCCGCTGAGTAGCTTCGATAGATTTCGACATGGATCGATCCCCCGGTTCCAGCGGGCAGACCCTAGCGCTTTTTTCGCCACAATAGGAAGCTTTTCGGGCTTGGGGGCCAAGCAGTTCAGGCCGCCGACGCCTTCCGCAGATGCGAGACGGCGGGCGCTTCGCGTTCGCCTGTTAGCTTGGCCAGCTCTGCGCGGTCGATGACGGCGGTCAATTGCTCGCCACTGTACAGGTGGAGCACGCACCGCTGCGGATTGTCACGCTTTCCGCTCAAGGTGATTCTTTCGATGTGATCGCTGTTGATGAAGCTGCTGCCGGCGGTTGCAATGAACATGGCCTTTCTCCTGCAAAGTGGGGCCGCACGCCTAGGCCAAAACGGGCGGCCCCTATCCCACCGGCCGGGCGTCTTTTCGCGTGAGGGACCGGCCGGTGGAATTCTCGTGCAACGCCCATCTTCAGACCCTTGTGGCTCCCGGATCAGCGATGTGTCCCGAATCGTCATACATTTCCGGCCTTTTTCGTCACCTCAGCCGCTCTCGACACGTTTCGGGCTGGCAATTGGCCGCCGGGGAAACTGTCGGAAACCACGGCGGCCTATCGGGTAGCCGGCCTGCGCACAGCCTTGCCCGAATTGTTGGAGCCGCCCGGCGAAAGCGGAAGGAAACCGGACGGCCCCATCGCGCCAAATCCCGCTTACAGGCAAGGGCTCACGGGCAGGCGCGATTCGTTTTCATTCGCCAGCTCCTCCGGCACGCATGAGCGAGGACTACTGAAGCTGGCGACAACCCGGCCAGTGCCATCGTAAAGGCGAAGCAGATGCCCGTCCGCATGGGACGACTCGGCCTCGATCACGACCTTTTCGCCGGAGCGTTCAACGACCGTGAAGATGGTCATGTATTACCTCTTCGGTATTACTCTTTGGCCAGCGCTCGCGCGGTGCGCTCAGCAGCCGCTTCCGCCTCATTGGCGAGCTGCTGGTTGAACAAGCCGGCGGCAAACGATTCGACCGATGCACGCGCCCTCTCCATCGCTTCCAACGCTTTCTCAAGCCTTTGGACGCGCCGGACCTGTTCACCGTGCCGCTTCAGGCCGAAGCGCGCCTTCAGATGATCATGTTCGTTCTGTGAAAGGCCGGAAAGCCAAGCCGGGCTGCTCAAGACGATGCCCAACGTTCTGTCGTCGCCGCTGCTCAGCGCTTCGCTGAGCACCGCGCTTCTCTCGGCCGGCTTCATCGAGGCGAGCCTGTTGATGATCGCCTGTTGAACGAAATTGTCCTGCACGAGTGGGCTGAACTTCGGCGCGCTGATGTCGAGTTTGATCTTGGCGATCTCACCCTGCACAGCCTCGATCCTCTTATCGATTGCCCCGACCTGCGGGCCAATGGTCTGGATGACCGCCTGCTTGATTTTCAGATGGCGGGCCTGTTCAGTCAGGTTCACGTCTTGCAGTAACGCGCTTCTGGCCGTCACCGCCTTTTCGACGGCCGACCGGGCGGCGTCCAGCGTTCCGGCCATCAGCGTCAACGCCACGTCCGGTGCGGCGGCGTCACCGAAATGCAAAATGTTCCGACCGTCGAGCGCGGCCGGCGGCTGAATGGGTGTCGGCTTGTGGCCCATTCGCTTACTGATGATCGGGCCGCCGGTTGGCTGTGCATGTCCGTTGGGCTGACCGCTGCCGTTGGTCGTTGGTGTCGTCGTCATCGTGAGGTTCCTTCCTGTCACAAATTCCAGCGCATGAAGTCCGACCTCAGAACGGCCGGATATCGATGTGTCGCCACGACCTTGCCGGAGCCGGGCAAGGTGATCATCGCCATGAAGCTGAGAGTGCCGTCCGGGTTCACGCCATCGACCACGCCATCCTGACCATACAGCTTGGCGGACTGGCCGACCTCGACCGGCGGCGGTTCCGGTTCCGGCGTCAACTCAGCGGCAGAGAACAGGCGCGATTGCGGCAGGATGGCAAAAGTGGCGACGCGGTAGGATTGGCCGCCGCCCGGTGCACCCTGAGAGGCGACGATGACGCCTTTGAACCGGCCGGCGTCGGCGCTGACGACATCGCCGATCTTCAGCATGGGCCGTGGTCCTGTGCCGTATATACCGCCGAATTCGGGCGCTCAGGACGCGCGATGCTGTCGGCCGGTATCCTAGACCGGAAAGGTGCCGTTCGCGTCTCTGTGACGCCGCAGCGGCCGGGAAAAGCAGCTTGCAGCACGAGGGCGGCCAGACGGATGCGGGACTCTGGTTTGCCTACGTAGACAAACCGAAACTCTTCCCGCCATCTCGATTGCTTGGCCATACCCCATTCTAACCCACGTCAAAAGGTCTGGCTATATTACCGCAACGGTTACAAACACTTAGGGTGATAGGTCAGTGTCGCTGCCGCTTTTCGCAGAGTAGCTGCTGGCCCAGAACGAAGGAAGCCGGCCATTCGCGACCAGCTTCCTTCAGCGGCGGGATGGGGGGCTTGGGGCGGTTCCCGCCGCAGAGCAACCAACATACGCCGGAACGGGTTACACAGCGAGATGGCCGAACGATTTAGCCCGAACGTGACGCCTGATCGCCCTCGCGCGCGCGTGAGTGTCCGCCCGCCCGAGTTGCCTGATCGACACCATCGCCATATCCTTGCCTCATGCCTCAGAAACGCAAGCTCAAGCTCACCGTCCGCCGCGTGACCGAAGCGCTTCAGCGCAGCGCCGGGCTGATGACCGTGACCGCAAAGCGCCTGCGGTGTGCCCGTTCGACCCTCTACGAGTTCTGCGCCGCGCACCCGGAGTTGGCGGAAGTGCGCCGCGCCGTCGATGCCGAGATTGGCGATTTGGCCGAAAGCCAGTTGATCAACGGCATCCGCCGGGGCGACATGCGCGCCGTCACCTACTACCTCTCCCACAAGTGCAAGGATCGCGGTTACGTTTTCCGCCAAGAGGTCAGCGGCCCGAACAACGGCCCGGTCGAGGTCGATGTCAATGCGGCAGATGCGCGGCAAGTGCTTGCCGAACGCCTCTTTCAGATCGCTAGCCGGATGACGCGGCCGGCTGAGGTCGAAGAGCAGGACACCAAGCACTGATTCGCGCGGGAGCGGCAGAAACGTCAGATTCGCCGTTGATCACTTGAAAAGTTCCTTCTGATCGGTCTCCGGTGGCGTGAACTTCAGCGCCTCGAAAACCGGCACCTGATCGCACTTCGGGCAATAGGTCCGACCTGATCGACCGTCAGCAGCAAAGGCCCAGACGTTCACCGTGCCGCAGAAGCATGTAGCCGGCCGGCTGGCGGACTCAGTTGGCGTCTCTTGACCCTGTTCTCTAGCGTCCAGCCAGCGGCTTGTGATAACTGAAACAGTTCAGGGGAGATCGGTCCGGCATGAACATCAAAGAGGGTTTGAAGCGGGTCTACATTTTCGCTGTTTGTATCGGCGCTGCGGGATTTTGGATTTTAGTCACCAACACCCACGCGTCTCGTTCCCCCTTCCGTATATGCGATGTCCCACCGAAACCAGTAGTCGAAGGTGAGCGTCGCTTAAGAGCCTTCGGCTTTCTCGACTGCCGCATCGACTATGTTGAAGCCTCCGTGTGGTTTGTGTCGCTCTTAGCGATTGCAGCCGCACTGTGGGTCGTTGGTTGGTGGCTTTATGGATGGATTAAACGGGGTTTTGAGACGCCATGACCAAACTCTTCTCTTTCTGTGCGACAAATGGCTGTCCTGACCGCGATACTCGTCTTCATCCCGGACGTTGAGCGTTCGCTTGCCGACCAGATCGGCCTTCCGCCAGTTCATCTTCGTCATCGTTGCTCTCCTCCTTTTTTTTGCATAGCTACCCCTTTTCCGCCTTGATATGGACTTCGCCACCTCAAGCCCCGGACCATGGGGATAAGCCTCTCGGCCTACGCGTACTCAGTGCCTTTCCCAGCAAGCAGAAGGTGGCCGGGCTCAGCTCAGACGGCTTTTTTTCGGCAGCCGTCCCACCACGCCGTTGGTCGTTACGGCGCAGTGCCTCTTACCGTTTCCGGGGGATGCCCGGACCATCAAGGCTGCGGGTCGCAAGGGGTCAGCGTTGCCCGCTATTTGGATTCCCGGCTTGGTCAGCGGCACCGGGCGGGCCGGAGGGTTCTCATCAGCACCCGAAAGGGTGATCGGCACGGGCAGAACCGAAAATAGACGGCCGATTGGTCGAGGGCATGCTTGTGCAACCCGGCCGGGAACCTCCGTGCTGACGCCGGGCTGCGGGGTGAAGTAACTTGTGCGGTGATGTGAAACGGCATATGTACGGCTTGGGTCAGCGTTGCCCCGCTCGATAGCGGGCACGTTACTGAAGCCGCTTCCGGGCATCGGTTCGGGGCGGCTTTTTTTTGCATGTGCGGGGCGGGCCATCATGCGAGGTTGAGCTGCTGCTCCTCCCTCGGCTGTTGGCGTTTCCTGCCGCCGGCTGGCCTGACGGTGCGGGCCGAAATGACGGTGTCGGCGATGATCTGAAGCTGTTCGCGCTGGTTGCCGTCGCGGTCTCGCCAGCGATTGACCTGAAGCTTGCCGGATATCGAAAGCAGATCGCCCTTGTCGTGGCGGAGCAGCAGTTCGGCGATCTTGCCGAAGGCGACGATGCTCAACCAGAGCGGCGGGCCGCCCTCACTGGCGATGTCGCAGGCGATGGAAGCAGTGGCCCAAGTATTCCCGGCGGCTGAGGTTCGCTGAACTGGGTCTTGGCCAATCCGGCCGTAAACGGATGCGTGGAACAAAAAAAGAACTCCCTTACGAAAACCTTTGAACGGCCCAGCGCCCCGGCGGCGAAAAACCCCCGTGACGCTGGCCCATCCGATTTCCGTGGTAAGTTCAACTACATACTACTACCGTCACCGGCTAAAGCAACCAGTTTTGACTTGAACTTGTGACGGTAAAATGATACCACACATGCGGGTGTTTGCTCCGTGGAAGACTTCACCCCCCGCCGTCTCCTGCCGGGCTTGAACTCCCACCGCAGGAGGCGGTCCCTCCATCCCCATCCCGACCCTATTTCCCGTGGCCGCCGCCAGACCGCGCAGTGCCGCCCGATTCGCCCGCTCAATCGCTATTGTGTACGGAGCGGTTGTTCAAATCCGCAACCGTTGCGGATTTGCGCCTGCGTCGTTTGCGTGGTGTGGGCGGCGTCGGGCCGACGCGGTTATGGATCGCCTCGATCTCGCGATCGATTTCCTCGATTGTCATTAGGTGCTGGCTCGTTGCCAAGAACGACCGCCAAGAAGCAATGAACTCGGCAGACGGTTCTCTCATGCCCCATGGCTTGCGCCACTTCGGCCCATCGCCTGTCAGCCAGTCGCACGGGCTCAAAAATTGCTTCTGTGACAGATACTCGACGTGTTGGGCGGCCCCGTCAGGATACCAATGCCACTCTTGTGCGAGGAACAAGATGAAGAGATACCACTCCCGCTTGCCCTGCTCGGTGCAGTGGCAAAACGGCTTGTAGCCGGGATCAAAAATCTTCTCGAATTCAGCGGAAGCGGCCTGCAATCCAAGAGCTGCAACAATTTCTGGCGGGTTACCCGACTTCGCGATCTTCATGTAGAGCTGCGCGGTGCGCTCGGCTAAGGCGCACTGCTCGCGCAGCCAAGGCAACCATTCGCCATGCTTCACGAGCGCCTTGGCCTCGATGAGGGCGTGCCCTGCATCTATGGCGCATTGAGCCGCCGTCTTGGCCGCCTCCTGCACGTCTGCATGTGCGCGGCGGATTTCAGCGGCTAGGACGGGAAGCCGGTTCGATTCATCGTTCATTGCAGCCTCCCGCCGGGCGGCATCGGCCGCGAGGTGAACAGGTCGCCCGGAAATTTGGGGTGCAGCCTGATGTTCTGGATGAACTGCCGGGCGTCCTCTTTCGACAGCCGATTCCAGATCGCCATCGCATCAGCGAGGGTGGTGTATTGCGACAGGTTGACGGGCGGCCGCTTCGGTTGCTCAGGAAGCGTATCCACCAGACGGACGACATTGGCCGGCTCCGGCGGCGGTTCATCCGGCGCGGTGATGAGCACGGTGGGCCTGCTGGGCAGCTGGGCCTTGCCGTATAGCGATTTCGCCAACACGTCCTGAACGGATAGGATAGAGGCGGCGTTACGCTTGGCGTGACCGGGTTTGTGACGATCACGGGTCCGCGCCTTGCCGTCAGCGCCGACCGTCTTGGTCAACTGGTCAACCTGTCCAGTTGCTTCCATCTCCTCACGGACCTTGCCGACCGTGACGTGACTCGCCTTCACCACTCCGGCGATCTGCCGGTTCGACCGCTCCGGCCCGGCCTTCAGCAATTTGGCGATCAGGTCGCGCTTCTGTTCAGCGGTCAGATGCCGGCGCTTGATGTTGAGCGAAATGACGTAGGCGTAAGGGTCACCACGATCAGCTTTGTCAGTGTGATAATCGTAGACGCTCAACTTGCCGTCTGGAGTGATCAGCTTCTCACCGATCAGCTCTAAGGCATCGAGGCGGTTGCGGCCGTCGAGCAGCCATTCAGTCCCGTCATCGTCGTGCCAGATTATCACCGGTAGCCGAAGGTCATTGGCCTTGATGTCCGCTGCCAACTCGCGCAGCTCCGCCTCGCTCATCATTGGAAACAGGTCGGCGGCCGGGTGGACGCGGATGTGATCGCGCCAGCTCATTTCCGCTTCTCCGAAGCCTTCTCGTTGCGGGCGTCCAACCACGTCTTCCAGTGATCGGTCCTGATGCCGACCTTCCTTTCGCTCAGCCGGGTCAATACCGGGCCGTCATCGGCGTTCAGTAGTTCCTTGAACATCCGCCATGAGATGCGGCCTTCGAGGTCTTCCTGCCAGCGCTCGCGCACCGAGCGGACGCGGAAAGGTGATTCGGTTGTCTCGGACATTGATGCCTCCGGGGAAATGCGTCGCCAGAAAGAAGGCTAAGCCCTATCGCCAATAAAAAGCAACAGGCTGCGGCCAAGAAAACGTAGCAATATGAATGGCTTACGTAACCGCTGCGGTTATAACCGGACCTAAGTTCAAGCGCCGAAACGACAAATTTTTCGCCTTGAGGCGAGAAATTTCCGCTCTACTCACAAGCGCTGCTGGCCGACTTCGCTACGTAGCGAAAGCGCCGGAAAAGGTGGGAAATGTTGGTCAAACGTGACAAACATTCGCTGAGCTGGGGCGGGCGTCGGGGATGACGCGGAGCCAAGGTGCCGCCCGGGATAGAGCAGAAGGCCCACTGGGCGGGGAAGCGCGCAGCGGGCCTCTGTCGGCCCAGTATAGACTGATCAGGCCGACCGCTTCATCTCAACGACGGTGCCGTCCGCCAGCGCCTCGATATAGTCGCCCCACTTAGTCAGCGCCTGACGTTTCTGCGGCTCATAGGTTGACCTGTTGTAGACCGATGCGACGCCTGACCGGTAGGACCGGTGCGACAGGCATTCCTCGATGACATGCGGCAGGATTCCGAGCGTCTCACCCATGTGAGTCGCCATCGACCGGCGCAAATCGTGAATGCGCCAGGGCGTCATCGGCTTGGTGACGCCGGCCGCCTTGCGCGCCTTGGCGATCTGCCGGTCTAGCTCCGCCTTGGTGAAGCTGAAACTGCTGAACAGGCCGAACACCGGGCCGCCCTTTTCTGGCCGCTCCGGCAACAACGCCAACGCCTGCGCACTGAGTGGAACGCGATGTTCCATCTTCGCCTTCATGCGCTCTGCCGGGATGACCCAAAGCGCCTTGTCCAGATCGAACTCCGACCAGTCGGCGTTGGCGACTTCGTTCCGCCGCAGACCGAGCAAGAGCAGCAGCTTGATGATCTTGTTGCCGATGCTGTCGTCCACCGATGCGGCGTCCCACACTTCCACGATCTCGTCGGCGTCCAGCACCCGGTCACGCGACTCCGGCAGCGGCATCTTGCGTATGCCGATCACCGGGTTCGCCTTCGCCAGACCTTCCTCCATGCACCACGTGAAAAAGGCGCTGATGCTTGAGACAAGCACGATGGCGGTCGGCAAGCCGACTTCCTGACGGATGCGGTCGCGCAACGCCTTGACCTTTGCGCCGTCGATCTCATCCAGCGGCACCTTGTGCCACTCCCGGCAGTATTTTGTCAGATGCCGGCGCTGATTGGCCAGACTGCCCGGCCGGTTGCCCTTCTCATTTTTCTGATAGGTCAAGAACGGCTCGATGGGTTCGCCGAACCGGACCTGTGCCTTGATGCGCGCCGCCTCTTCCCGTTTCGCGGCGAGCGGGTTGTCGCCCAGCCGGGCGCGGCTCAAATGGCGGCCGGCTTCCTCGCGGGCCGTCTTGCAGGGCATGCCGGGGATATCGCCAAGCCACATCTTCTGGCCCTTACCGCCGAATTGCCAAGCGATATACCACGCCCGGCTGGTGCCTTTCTTGAGGTCACGGATGCGGCAGGCGAAACCGCTGAGCTGGGTGTCCCACAGCCACACGTCATCGCTTGTCGGACGGAAGGAGGCGACGGCGGCGTCGCTGAGTTTGAGTAGAGGCATAATGGTTCTCCGTGGGTTTGTTTCTGGGGAGGCGCTGGGGAGAGAAACCGTGTCGTTCTCTCTGCCAAGAACCTGAGCAACTATTGCCCACAGATATTTAGCTGCAAGAATTCAGAAAATGCAACCATAGCAACCACTTCGAACCGTAATGACGCTAGTAAAATGACTACTAATAAGCACCAAAAAGCTACTTCAAAAGGCGCTCAAAACTCTTAGCCAAAGTGCCGCAAAACGCAATCGGGGCGTCCGCAAATAGTGCCGCCACTTCCGCCACATCGAATCACGAAGCACAAATTGCTGTCATCATAAGTCATGTCAGTCATAGGCCTTGGCGGCATGCGGCTTTCTGGTTTATGCTCACAGCTGCGCGGGGCGAAACAGGAGGAGTTTCGCCATGTCTCAGTTGAGCGGTATTGTGAGTTTGTTCCTGATCGCGGCGGCGTTTTTGACGTCGTGTGACACTCAGCAGCCTCAACAGGGCGCGGTAGAGTTGTCGACCATTGCAGCGGAGTAGATATCCCAGAGAAAAGGCCCCCGGTTCAACCGGGGGCCTTTTGATTCCGGCAGAGCAAGATCAATGCCAATAAGGCTCGACCCTGTAGTAACTGTATGAAGCATCACGCGCGGCCTCGCCGTCGGCGCCCGTCAATTCGTTGATCGAATAGGCGGGAGCTGCCTTCAGTTGCTCCTTGGTGAACGGCACGACATAGCCGCCCTTGTTCTCGTCATAGTCGAGGCTCGCCCACGGAATGGCGTGGTATTTCTCGCCGATGCCGAGAAATCCGCCAAAGCCGATCACGGCAAACATGATTCCATTCGACAATTTGTCGAGCATGACATCCTCGATGTCGCCGATGTGCGTGCCTTCCGTGTTGTAGACGGAAGTGCCGATCACCCGCGAGGCAGCGATGGCTTCAGTATGTCCTGTCTGGGTTGTCATGATGTGCTCCTCTTGTCGTTCACTTCAGCTTCGACAATGAGGAGAGGGCTGCGAAGGTTCCAGACTTTTATGGACGCGGTCATACGTGCAGGGCTGATCACTCAGCGAGGATGAAGGTGACCTTCATGTTGACGCGGTAGGCGGAGATCGTGCCGTTCTCGACGACGACCTTCTGGTCCTGGATCCAGGCGCCTTCGACGTTCTTCAATGTCTTTGCTGCGCGGGCAATCCCCTGTTCGATGGCGTCCTGAAAGCTCTTATTCGACGATGATGTGATTTCGGTGACGCGGGCGACGGACATGGCTTCCTCCTCCAAGGCACTCGGTTGCCTGGGCAGCGTACAACCGGCGCCTGTTGATCACAAGTTCTGGTCGGACTTAGGGCTGGGCCGCTGAACTTGCTCAGCCCTTGGCGACGCGATCGAATGCCATCAGCCTTTCAAGCAGCGCCCGAAGGTCCTTCAGCGGCACCATGTTGGGACCGTCGGAGGGGGCGTTGTCGGGATCCTGATGCGTCTCGATGAAGACGCCGGCGACACCGACCGCAACCGCGGCGCGCGCCAGCGTCTCGACGAAGCGCCGATCGCCGCCTGACGAGCCGCCCTGCCCGCCCGGCTGCTGCACCGAATGCGTGGCGTCGAAAATCACGGGCGCGCCGATCTCGGCCATGATCGGCAGGGCGCGCATATCGGACACTAGCGTGTTGTAGCCGAAGGACGCGCCGCGCTCGGTGACCAGCACATTGGCGTTGCCGGAACCGGTGACCTTGGCGACGACGTTCTTCATGTCCCACGGCGCGAGGAACTGGCCCTTCTTCACATTGACGACCTTGCCGGTTCTTGCCGCCGCGATCAGCAGATCGGTCTGGCGACTGAGGAAAGCCGGAATCTGCAGGATATCGACATGCGGCGCCACGAGCGCGCACTGTTCCTCGGTGTGGATGTCGGTCAGGATCGGCAGCGAAAACGCCTTGCGCAAATCGTCGAAGACGGGCAGCGCCGCATCGAGCCCGGCGCCGCGCGTGCCGCCAAGCGAGGTGCGGTTGGCCTTGTCGTAACTGGTCTTGTAGACGAGGCCTAGCCCGAGCTTCTCGGTCAGTTCCTTCAGCGCGCCAGCCATGTCGAAGGCGTGCTGGCGCGATTCAAGCTGGCACGGGCCGGCAATCAGCGACAGCGGCGCGCTGTTGCCAAAGACGACATTGCCGACGGTTACGGACGAATTGGGCTTGCTCATGCTTTCTCCTGGAAAACGAAGGCCGCACCCTGCCCGGATGCCGGCCGCACGACAATATCATCGCCGCGTATGTCATGTTCGACGGACCTTGCTGCAAGCAGCTTGGCGACCATGGCGGCGGAACCAACTAAAAAGACGATCGCCGCGAAGCGGAGGTTCGATGGCGCGCCGGCAGGTATGCCGAAGCGCGTTTCGAAGGCGGCGGGGTCAAGCAGGGTCAAGGTCGCGTTCGGCAGGTCAAGCGCGGTGCTGCTCCCCTGCCCGGTCGCCGGACTGCGCGTCGCGATCGAAATCAATCGGTGCTGTTCGGCTGGCTCGGTGCTGACCGCCACGACTTCGATGATGCCGGTTGCGCCATTGGCGTGGACCTGCAGCGCGCTGCGGTCCACTTTCGGCGCATTGATCCGCTCGCAGGCAAACAGGAATGCATCCGTCGCCCCGGTGCCGGAGGCGAAGGCCAGTTTGAACGATGCCGTGTCGCTGTTTCCCGCCGAGTCGGTGAAGGCGCGCGAAAAGCTCAGCATGTCTCCAGCCGACAGGCCGGCTTCGACATAGCGTGCGTGGTCGGCATCCGCACTTTGGGTGCCCAGGACAAGGGCGGAAAATCCCTCATCGCCGCAGCTGTCGCGATAGGCGCGATCGCGCGCGACGAAGGCGTTGCCGTCGGCGATCGCTTTCGCCGCCGCTTGCGCATTGCCCACTGCCAGCAACTCGAGATAGGTGCCGTCCTCAAGGAAGACGCAGCAGTTTTCCGTGCCGAAAGGATGGATGCCGGTCGGCGCCACAACAAAGCCAAGCGAAACCAGCCGCGCCCGCGCCACGTCGAGGCTGGCGGTCGGCAGCACAAGATGGTCAAGGGGACAAGCGCCGGGCGGGTAAGCGCCGGGCGAATGAGGGCGTGCTGGCATCGTTTCGGTCATGCCGGCGCGGTGTGCATCATTCCGGAAGTTGGTTCAAGGGCCCTCGCCTGATGCGCAGGGATTTCATGGCGGCAGCGGTCGTCGCGATGGCTGTTCTTGGCCATGCTGGCCTGGGACGCGCCGAAGCGGCCGGGCGCTGATCCGACCGAACCAACCGCCGCAGACGGGTGCGCTCCTGCTTCGGTCAGTTTCCCTTCAAGTCGCAGCCACGATGTCCGCCGAATAGCGCAGTTCGCGCAGCGGTTTGACCTGGCTGGTCGTCTCGGCATAGAGCGGATGCGCCTTGTAGGCGGCCAGAGCGGCGTCATCCTCGAACTCGGCATAAACGACCACGTCGATCTCGTCCGAAAGCGGGTCGACCTTGCTGTTGAGCGTCACCTCGAACAGACAGGAATGGGGGATGTTGCCCAGCGCCAGCAAGCCCGTGCGTACGGCCTCGACGTCCTCTTTGTGCCGTGCGCTGAAGAAAACGATATGCCGGATCAACCCCAGCCTCCTCGATCGATGTGCAGCCATGTTTTGTGTGGGCAACACGATTGCGTCAACCGGCAACGATGTCGCGGCAACAACGCGTTGGGGCGAAGGCGAGGAAACCTACATCATGCTGGTGATGTAGCGCACGATGCGGTTAATCTCCCTGACCGTGGTGTCGAGATAGCTGCCCTGATTGTAGAGCCCGTCCCAGATCAGGAAGAACGTGACGGCGCAGATGACGATGACATAACGCATGGCTAAAACTACTGCATCCGGGTGGCTGCAACCATAGTGATTCCGGCGTTGATCAGCGCCCTCCCCCAAAATCTTTCCATGATCCGTGCTCGCTTGCCTTGGCTCTTGAAGTTCCCCTTGATGACGTGAAAGATTGCTGCGGGGATTCATCGGGAAGCGGCGTTCGCGCCCTGCCGATGAACTGCGAGAGAGTTGCAAACCGGCGATTTTGCGCCGGCGCCGCAGAAGTCCCGGGGGCGTGACATGGCTCACAAGGAAGACACCAGCGTTGCGTCGGGCGACGCGGTCAGATTGGACGAATTCAATTTCGCCGAGACCGTCAAAGGCCTGCCGGCCAAGGCGCGCATGGTGCTGTCGGCGGCGATGAACCTGCCGCGTGGCTCGCTCAAGGTGAGGATGCCGGACGGCCGCGCCGTCCTCGTCGGCGGCAAGGGCCCGGGTCCGGACGCCGAACTGGTGCTCAAGAACTGGCGCCTGCCCGGCCGCGCCTTCACCGGCGGCACCATCGGCATCGCCGAATCCTACATCGACGGCGATTGGGACAGTCCCGATGTGACCAGTTTCCTGGAACTGTTCGTCGTCAATTCAGAAATCGGAGAGCGCATCGCCGGCGGCGCCAGCTGGTTGATCAACGCCGTCCAGCGTGTCCGCCACTGGTTCAACCAAAACACCCGCACCGGCTCGAAGCGCAACATTTCGGCGCATTACGATCTCGGCAACGCCTTTTACAAGGAATGGCTGGATCCGAGCATGACCTATTCGTCGGCGCTCTATGCGGCTGGTGCCAACGATCTGGAAAGCGCGCAAGCCGCCAAATATCGCGCGCTGGCCAAGGACACGGGCATCGGCGCGAACGACCACGTGCTTGAAATCGGTTGCGGCTGGGGCGGCTTTGCCGAATTCGCGGCGCGCGAGATCGGCTGCCGCGTCACCGGGCTGACAATCAGCCGCGAGCAGCATGATTTCGCCAGAGCACGCGTCCAGAAGGCTGGATTTGCCGACAAGATCGACATCAAGCTGCAGGACTACCGCGACGAAACCGGTTCCTACGACCGCATCGCCTCGATCGAGATGTTCGAGGCGGTCGGCGAAAAGTACTGGCCCGTGTTTTTCGGCAAGATGAAGGATTGCCTGCGGCCTGGCGGCACCGCCGGCCTGCAGATCATCACCATCAACGAGAAAGCCTACGATACCTATCGCGCCCGGCCGGATTTCATCCAGCGTTACGTCTTCCCGGGCGGCATGCTGCCGACGCCGTCGATCCTGAAAACGCTCGGCAAAGACCATGGCCTTGCTCATCTGCGCGAGCGCATTTTCCCGGACGACTATGCCCGCACGCTCGCCGAATGGCGCCACCGTTTTTGTGGGTCATGGGAAAAGATCGTCCCGCTCGGTTTCGACGACCGCTTCAAGAAGCTCTGGGAGTTTTACCTGCATTATTGCGAAGCCGGCTTCCGCGCCAGCTACATCGATGTCCGCCAGGTGGTTTACAGGGCTTAGGCCGGCGACGACTAATTTCCGCATGGGATCAATTGGTTCTCCGTCGAACATCAAGTCGATGATGCGGTTCGAGCCGGCTGCTGTTCAACGGCGTGCCAGCCTTCAACAGCGTGCCAAGTCCTGACCGAAGCACAGCTTCGCGCCTGAATCCGGTCGAGTCCATAAGGGAACAGATGACGTGCGGATGCATGTGCGCGGGCGGAGACGTCAGTTCCTGTCGTCGTCGCCTTGGGTGATCAGCCGCGCGCTGCGCTGCCCTGTCAGGTAGATCCATAGCCAGCTCAGCGAAACCGCAAGCCGGTTACGGAAGCCGATCAGGAAATAGATGTGCGCCAGGCCCCATAGCCACCAGGCCAGCCGGCCGGTGAGCTTGATCCAGCCGAAGTCGATCGCGGCGGCGCGCTTGCCGATCGTCGCCAGATCGCCGTCATGCCTGTAGCGGAAAGGCCGCGGGTTCATGTCGCCGGCAAGCCGGGCCTTGATCGTCGCGGCGACATGCCGGCCCTGCTGCTTGGCGGCGGGTGCTACGCCGGGTACCATGCGGCCATCCGGCCGCAGGACGTGCGCAGCGTCACCGACGACGAAAATCTCCGGGCTGCCCGGCACGGTCAGATCGGGCTCGACCAGCACCCTGCCGGCGCGGTCCGCTGCCGCCCCCAGCCATTCGGCTGCCGGCGAAGCGGCGACGCCTGCTGCCCACAGGATAGTCCTGGCCGGCAGATGCGTTTCACCGAAGACGACACCCTCCGCGTCGCAACGTGTCACCGGCCGACCGAGTTCGACCGTCACGCCAAGCCGCTCGAGCGCCTTGCTGGCATAGTCGGAGAGTTCCGGCGCGAAATTGGGAAGGATACGGTCACCGGCCTCGATCAGCACCACGCGCGTCTGCCGCGTATCGATGTTGCGGAACTCGCCGCGCAGCATCTCGTGCGCCAGTTCGACAATGGTGCCGGCCAGTTCCACGCCGGTCGGTCCGCCACCGACGATCGCCAATGTCAGCAGCGCCTGGCGCTTGGCGGGATCGGTCTCCCGCTCGGCCTGCTCGAAGGCGAGCAGGATGCGCCGTCGAATGGTGGTGGCGTCCTCCAACGTCTTCAGCCCCGGTGCGAAAGGCTCCCACTCGTCATGGCCGAAATAGGCGTGGCGGGCGCCGGTGGCCAGCAGCAGCGTGTCGTATCCAACCGCGCCGCCATCATCGAGCAGCACGTTTCCGCCGGCGCGGTCGACGCCGCTGACGGTGGCCAGCAGTGTCGTCACATCCTTGCGCTTGCGCAGGAGATGGCGGATCGGCCAGGCGACTTCCGAGGTCGCCAGCGCCGTGGTCGCCACCTGATAGAGCAGCGGCTGGAAAAGATGATGGTTGCGCTTGTCGATCATGGTGATGCGCACCGGCGCACCGTCAAGCGCGCGGGTGAATTCGAGACCCCCAAAGCCCGCCCCGACGACGACGACATGATGTCTGGTTTCGTTCATCTCATTCACTCCGGGAGCAGGTTGGGCCAGGAGAGCAGGTGGGGCGGGAGCGCAGACTGGACAGCAATTTCGCCAAGGCTGATGTAGCGACTTTTGTGCACCGCAACAACATCCGACTTTGCCGACTGCCCGCCCTGAGATGTCGCTGTTGTACATGCCCCCATCCTGCCGCCGAGTATAATTTCATCGAGGCAGACGAAAGGAGAGAGGAACTTGGATAGCGATCATGACGACGGTCCGGAGCAATATTCCTCGCCGCCTTGCTTCATGCACGAGCTCGACCCGGAATTCCGGCCGCTCCTATCCGACTGGAACGACGTGAAACGATGGCGCAAGGCCGAGCGCGAGCGGCTGATTGCGGCGCGCCTCGCTGTCCCGGCTGACGCGCGGACGGCAATGTCGCAGCGCATCGGCAAAAACCTCGACGCGGTGATCGGCGACATTGCCGGCCGCATGGTCAGCCTCTACTGGCCGTTCCGCGGCGAGCCGGATTTGCGGGCCTGGATGGCTTCCGTCAATGAGCGCGGCGGCCGTACCGCGCTGCCTGTTGTCGTCGAAAAAGCCCGCCCGCTCATCTTTCGCGCCTACGCACCGGGCGACCGGCTTGAGAAGGGTGTCTGGAACATCCCGATCCCGGCTGGAGGCGATCCGGTGCTGCCCGACATCGTCATCTCGCCTGTCGTCGGCATCGATCCGAGACAGTATCGGCTGGGCTATGGCGGCGGCTTCTTCGACCGCACGCTGGCGGCGATGCCGTTCAAGCCGCTGGTCATCGGTGTCGGCTACGAACTGCAGCGCATCGCCACCATCTACCCGCAGCCGCATGACATCCCGATGGACCGGGTGGTAACGGAGGCTTTCAAAGCCTAGGCAAGTTCCGGCTTCATCCCGACCGCCGTCCGGTCGACGATCTCGCGCAAGGCGAACGACGAGTTGATCTTCGTCACATGCGGCATTGCCGACAGCCATTCCTTGTGGATGCGCTCATAGTCGACGAGGTCCTTTGCCGCGATGCGCAGGATATAATCGTATTCACCCGACATCAGGTGGCAGGACAACACGTTCGGGCAGCGCTTTATCGCCGCCTCGAAATCCGACAGTGTCTTTTCGAATTGCCCCGACAGCGATATATGCACAATCGCCGTCATCTGGTGGCCAAGAGCGGCATTGGACAGCCGGGCGTGGTAGCCGCGGATGGTTCCGGATTTCTCCAGATTGTCCAGCCGCCGCGAGCAGGCCGACTGTGACAGGCCGACCTTCTCGGCAAGCGCCGCGTTGGGTATCCGCCCATCCCGTTGCAACGTTTCGAGGATGGCGATATCAATCCTGTCGAGCGGCATTTTTCGGGATTCCTGCGACAATCCAGCTGTTTTACGCAACGATTATCGAACCGCACCGCCTTGCGCAAGCGTATTCGCAAACACCTACGCGACGATTCGTGGTTCACTGTCTCTCAACAGCGAACATGCCCCAAAAGGCTGGATCAGGAGGAGAAGAAGATGCGCGTCGGCTGCCCCCGGGAAATCAAGAACCACGAATACCGCGTCGGCCTGACGCCGGGATCGGTCCGCGAATATGTCGCGCATGGCCACGAAGTGCTGGTCGAGACCGGCGCCGGCGCCGGCATCGGCGCCGACGACAACGCCTATCGCGCCGCCGGCGCCACCATCGCCAAGACGGCCGCCGACGTGTTTGCCAAGTCCGACATGATCGTCAAGGTCAAGGAGCCGCAGCCCAACGAATGGGTCCAGCTCCGTGACGGCCAGATTCTCTACACCTATCTCCATCTCGCTCCGGATCCGGAGCAGACCAAGGGCCTGCTGGCCTCGGGCGTGACGGCCATCGCCTACGAGACGGTCACCGACGACCGCGGCGGCCTGCCGCTGCTGGCGCCGATGTCGGAAGTCGCGGGCCGCCTATCGATCCAGGCGGGCGCCACCGCGCTGCAGAAGGCCAATGGCGGCCGCGGCGTTCTGCTCGGCGGCGTGCCCGGCGTGCTGCCCGGCAAGGTCACTGTGCTCGGCGGCGGCGTTGTCGGCCTGCATGCCGCACGGATGGCGGCCGGCCTTGGCGCCGACGTCACCATCATCGACCGCTCGATCCCGCGGCTGCGCCAGCTCGACGATATCTTCGGCGGCCGCGTCCACACCCGCTACTCGACGGTCGAGGCGCTGGAAGAGGAATGTTTTTCGGCCGACATCGTCGTCGGCGCCGTGCTGATCCCGGGTGCCGCCGCGCCAAAACTCGTTTCGCGCGAAATGCTGTCGGGAATGAAGAAGGGCTCGGTGCTGGTCGATGTTGCCATCGACCAGGGCGGCTGCTTCGAGACCTCGCACGCCACAACTCATGCCGACCCGACCTATGAGGTCGACGGCGTCGTTCACTATTGCGTCGCCAACATGCCGGGCGCGGTGCCGGTCACCTCGGCCCAGGCGTTGAACAACGCGACGCTGCATTACGGCCTGCAGCTTGCCGACAAAGGCCTGAAGGCGCTGGTCGACGATCATCATTTGCGCAACGGCCTCAATGTCCACAAGGGCAAGATCACCAACCGCGCGGTGGCCGAATCACTCGGCTATGAGTTGGTCGAGCCGAAGGCCGTTCTCGCCGCCTGAACCCGCCGCTGATTCTCTCCCGAAAGAGCCGCCGACGCCCCCGGCGGCTCTTTTTTTCCACAAGAAAATTTCACGGTTTGCGTTCAGCAGACCGGCTTTACCCGTTTTGCTTGCAATGTGTCATTCCTGTGGCTTTTTTGTTACATCCGCCGGCGTGGGCAGGTGCTAGACGGCTGACGGGTTTTTCAAAAGGCAGGGGCAATGACCAGCAAACGATTCGCAAAATCTCTTCTTCTTGGCGCAGTTTCCGTTCTGGCGCTTGGATCGGCTTCTCATGCCGCCGACGCGCTTGTGTCGGTGGTCGAAACGTCGGCCTTCAACTGGAGTGGCATCTATGTCGGCTTTGGCGTTGGCGCCGGCGCCAATGTCCACGAGCTCAGCAGCGACTTCCTTCCGGGCTTCTCGTTGAACGGCATTGGTGGTGAAGGCGTATACGGTGAACTGACCGTTGGATACGACTATATGGTGTCGCCGCGCTTCCTGATCGGCGGACTCCTGGACGCCCATATCGGCAACATTGAAACCACGCTAGATGTAGCTGGACTAGAGGCTTCGGTCCAAGAGACCTACGGCTTCGACGCTGGTTTGCGAGCCGGTTACCTGTTCACGCCGAACACTTTGGGCTATGTGCTCGGCGGCTATTCCTGGCAGAAATACGAACTCGACACCAACGCTGGTTTTGACCTGGATTGGGACCAGAGCGGTTACTTCGTCGGAGCCGGCGTTGAAACGGCCATCAACAGCAACTGGACCATCAAGACAGAATATCGCTATACCCGCTTCGGTACCAATGATGATCTGCTTTCCGAGTTCGGTTTGCCGGATGGCGCCCTCAATATCGACACGTCGCGGCATACGTTCCAGGTCGGGGCCAACTATCGCTTTGGCGCCCAGAATGGCGGCGTCGCCTCTTTTGAAGCGCCTGCCTACAACTGGACCGGCTTCTACGTCGGCGGCGCCGCCGGCGCGGGTGCGTCGGTGCATCAGATCGAGGTTCCGCCGCTTGGCGGGCTCGAGTTCAACGGGCTCGGCGGCGAAGGTGTGTTCGGCGAATTGAACGTCGGCTATGACCATGATTTCGGCAGCTGGGTCGCAGGTGTCATGGTGGATGCCCGCTACTCCGGCATGACTTCCGAGTTGGAAGTTCCAGGCGGATCGATCAATCTGGATACCGATTACGGCTTCGATGTGCTTGCCCGCGTCGGTATGAAAGTCAACGAATCGACACTTGCCTATGTGCTCGGCGGTTACAGCTGGCAGCATTTCGATCTGAATGCGTCTTCGCCCATCGGCGACATCCTCGATTGGGACTCCAGCGGCTTCTCGGTGGGTGGTGGTCTGGAAACGGCCATGTCCAGCAACGTGACCGTCGGCCTCGAATACCGCTACTCGCAGTTCTCGGAGGAGGATTTTTCCTCGGAACTTGGGCTGCCGGACGACACTCTCACCTCCACGCCTTCGTTCCACACCGTTCGCATCGGTGCGAAGTACAAGTTCAACTAATTTTCGAGCCGTCCAGACAACAGTCAAAGCCCGTCGGTCATTCCGGCGGGCTTTTTCTTCGGGTGACGAAATACTTCGGGTGAAGAAATACGGGGGCGGGACAATGCAGGCAGCAAAAAAGCGGAGCCAAAGCCCCGCTTCCTCTGATATCGAGATCTCCCGCCGGTTCATCCGCGGTCGGCAAATCGATCGACAATCATTCCATAACGCGACATTGCGACAGGCGCACGACAGCTGCGACAGATCCGGTCACGCGCGCTCGATCCGGCACTGATAGCAGTTGTTGCGTGCCGAGCGAACATGCACATAGGCGATATCGTCGCGCTCGAACAAACTCTCGGCCCGCGCCGCGATAGCGCCCGTCGGGATGACGCCGCCGCTGCCGTAGACGATGCGATCGTCGCTGCCGTAACCGCGCACGATGTAGTCGCTGCCTTCGAGAATTTCGGGAAGCGCCTCGGCCTCGGCAGCGCGCTCGCAAGGCTCGGCATGCAGGAAGATCGGACCCGTCTCGGCATAAGGCTGCAATTGCGGGAATGGCCGATAAGCCAGGACAAGGTACGCTTCTCCAGCGGCGACGTTCTTCAGGCAGTGGCGGCAAGGCACGCCGTCACCGTCGGATATTTTCCGCTCTGGGATCAGGCCATAGGCGTCCGGCCCGCCGCGCTGCAAAGCTCTGACGCCTTCCGTGGGCAAGGCCTTGAACTGGATGGTCATGGTGCAATCTCCGATGTCGTCGACCGGAAATTACGTCGCTGCGCCAGCGCTTCCCACCCGATTCCTGCCAATCTGGATCAGTCCATCAGCGCGTCGAGACCGCGCACCAGCCCTGTGATCTCCTGTACCCGCCGGATGGCGAGCAGCGTCCCGGCCACATAAGGGGCAGCGGACGAGCCGGCATCGTGCCGGATGGTCAGCCGCTCGTCGGGCAGGCCGAACAGCGCTTCGCAGGACAGGATGTAGGAAGGCAGGCGAAGCGCATGCACCTGCACCCCCTCACCCGTGCCAACCGCCGCACCGCGCGTTCCCGGCACACCGGAGACCTCCGAGACCGGCCGCGCGGTCGAAGCCTTGCGGACATCGGCCAGCGCTTCGGCAAGCTCGCGCGCCGTGCCGGACGGCGCGTCGGGTTTCCTGGCGCTGGCATAGTCGATGACCTCGACATCCGGCACGTATTTCGCCGCCATTAGGGCAAACCGCTTCATCAGCGTGGCGGTGATCGAAAAATTACCGGCGGCAACGACGCCGACATGGTTGGCGCGGGCTGCAGCATCGATCTCGCCGAAATCGGCCGCACCCAGCCCCGAGGTGCCGATCACCACGTGCCGTCCGTTTTCGATGGCCAGCAGCGCATGGTCCTTCACGACATGCGGTTTGGTGTAGTCGACCAGCACGTCCGACGGCACCTCCATTGCCTCGGCCAGCGAGGCGGCAACGATGATGCCGTTTGCCGGCAGGCCGACCAGCAGGCCGGAATCCTGCCCAGCGCCGCTGCGTGACACGGCCGCGGCCAGCGCCATGTCGCCTTGCGCCCCGATCGCCGGAACCAGTGCCTTGCCGACCCAGCCGGTCGCACCGGCCATCACCACCCGAATCATCATTGATCCTCCCATCGCCATTTCGAGCGCCACGCGTTCCCTTGGATGCGTGGCGAACGCTCCAACAGTTTGCCTCCGAGCTGAAGCATCGATGAAATTCAGTCTGCGGAGAAAATCATGGCCGCATGACGCTGGCCGCACGTTCGGCGAAGGTCATTGGATGCACCATCTCCTTCTTTTGCGCGACCGGTTCAAAGCCGAGCTTCTGATAGAGCGGCAATGCCGCTGGATGGTCGAGCGTGCAGGTCTGCACCGTCACCCGCCTTGGCCCGTGCGACCAGGCGGCGTCGATCGCCGCACCCAGGAACCAGCGGCCGATGCCTTGGCCGGTGGCGTGCTCCATCATGCCGAAATAGGCCAGTTCCACTTCTCCCGGCAGATGCGGCTTCAGGTCGAAAAAGCCGGCCGGCGACCCGTCGAGATACAGCACCCTGATGTCCCGGTCCTCGCGGTGGATCCCGGCAGAAAGCTCCTCGTCGCTCAGCCTCAGCACGTTGACCCAGTGCCATTTGCGGCCCACCCGATCCATCAAATAGCGGTAGAAATGCAGCGGAATGTCCTTGGTTTTCAGCAATGCGATCTGGCGGTTATACGGCAGCGGCGGCGAATAGGCCGGCGGCGCATGCATTTCGAGAAACGTCACCGTGACCTCGATGTCTTCAAGCGCGCCGTTTTCCATCGCAGTCAGTCCTTGCCCGTCTCGACGGGCGTATCGCCAAGCCCACCCCATTCGGTCCATGAACCGTCGTAGAGCCTGTTGTCGGTGTGGCCTAGCGTCTCGAGCGCCAGCGTGATCGCCGCCGCCGTAACGCCTGAGCCGCAAGAGGTGACGACCGGCTTTGACAGGTCGATGCCGGCGTCCTCGATCACCTTGCGCAACCGGTCTTTCGACAGCAACTCGCCATCCTCGGCAAGCGCCGAAAACGGCGCATTGCGCGCGCCGGGCATATGACCCGAGCGGACGCCGGCGCGAGGCTCCGGCTCGGTACCGGCAAACCGGCCAGGCGAACGCGCGTCGGCGATCTGGCTTTCTCCGGTCTCGACGATCCGGCGCATGTCGGCCAGGCTGGCGACGCGAGCGGCATCGAAGTCGGCATGGAACACGCAAGGCGCGATCTTCGTCGGCTCCGCCGTCACCGGCCGTCCAGCCGCTTTCCAGCGATCGAAGCCGCCGTCCAATATGTAGACCTGGAACACCCCCATGACACGGAACATCCACCAGGCGCGCGGCGCCGAGAAGAAGCCCGGGCCGTCATAGACAACGATGGTGTCGTCGGCCGAAATGCCCATGGCGCCGACATATTGGGCGAAATGCTGCGGCGACGGCAGTGTGTGCGGCAGTGGGGAATCAGGATCCGAGATCGCATCGTGATCCAGGAAACGGGCGCCCGGAATGTGCGCTGCGTCATATTCGGCGCGCGCGTCGCGTTTCTGCGCCGGCAAATACCAGGACGCGTCGACGATGGTCAGGCCAGGCTCGCCGAGGCGCTTCTGCAACCAGTCCGCATCGATGGTGAAAGGGCTGTCTTCGGCCATTGTTCTTCTCCTGCCCGCCTTCGATAATCTGTTTATCAGGCCGGCTGTTTATCAGGCCGGCTGTTTATCAGGCCGGCGGCATTGGTCCAAAGCGTATTCGGAAGCGCCGGTTCTCGCGACCCTTCTTCTCGATCTTGCCGATATGGATCTCGCCGACTTCTCCAGTGCTCTTCACATGAGTGCCGCCGCAAGGCTGGCTGTCGATCGAGGCGTTCTCGCCAATGCAGACCAAGCGGATCTTGCCCGTGCCGACCGGCGGCCGAACATTCTTCGATTTCACCAGTCCCGGATTGGCCGCCAACTCCTCGTCGGTGATCGGCCTGACAAAGACCGGGTGGTCGGCCCGCACCAATTCCATCAGCCGGGCCGTCACGTCTTCCCTGGTGAAGCCGGCATCCGGAATATCGAAATCGATACGGCTGTCGTCCTCGGAAACCGAGGCACCGGTGATCGGGAACGGGCAGACGACGGTAAGCAAGTGGCAGGCTGTGTGCATGCGCATCAGCAGATGCCGCCTCTGCCAATTGAGGGCAAGCTTTACCGGTTCGCCGACCTCAGGCACCGCCTGCTCAGGCGGCGGCACATGGATGATGTCATCCTTGGTCTCACCTGTGATGGTGGCGGCAACAGCGATCAGGCTGCCGTCGGCGCGTTCGAGGGTGCCCGTATCGCCGGGCTGCCCGCCCGACGTGGCATAGAAGATCGTCCGGTCCAGAATGATGCCGCCACGGTCGTTGACAGCGACAACCACGGCATCAGCCGTCCTGAGATAGGCGTCGTCGCGAAACAGGGCATCCGTCCTGTAAGCCATCACGCAACCTTTTCGAACGGCACCGAGATTGTGCTCCACTGTTCCATCCAGCCCGGCACTGGCAGCTGCTTCTGACGCAGGAATTCCGGGTTGAACAATTTCGACTGATAGCGCGTGCCGTAGTCGCAAAGCACAGTCACGATGGTGTGGCCGGGACCCATCTCACGTGCCAGCCGGATCGCGCCGGCAATGTTGATGCCGGTCGAGCCGCCGACGCACAGGCCTTCCTCCTGGATCAGGTCGAAGACGATAGGCAGCGCGTCCTCATCCGGGATCTGGAAGGAGAAATCCGGCGTGAACCCTTCCAGATTGGCGGTGACCCGCCCCTGCCCGATGCCTTCGGTGATCGAACTGCCTTCGGATTTCAGCTCACCGCTGGTGTAGAAGCTATAGAGCGCCGCACCGAGCGGATCGGCGAGCGCGATCTTGACGTCCTTGCTCCTGGCCTTGAGCCCGAAGGCGACGCCGGCCAGTGTTCCGCCGGAGCCGACCGCCGAGACGAAACCGTCGACCTTGCCGCCGGTCTGGGCCCAGATTTCTTCCGCCGTGGTGCGGGTATGGCCATCACGGTTGGCGACGTTGTCGAACTGATTGGCCCAGATCGCGCCGTTCGGCTCGGACCGGGCCATCTGCTCGGCCAGACGGCCCGACAGCTTCACATAATTGTTGGGGTTCTTGTAGGGAACGGCAGGCACCTCGATCAGCTCGGCGCCGAGCAATCTGATCGTGTCCTTCTTCTCCTGGCTTTGCGTCTCCGGGATGACGATTACGGTGCGGTAGCCAAGCGCCTTGGCGACCAGCGTCAATCCGATGCCGGTGTTGCCGGCCGTCCCCTCGACAATCACCCCGCCCGGCCTCAAAAGTCCGCGCTGCTCGGCGTCGCGGATGATGAACAGCGCGGCACGGTCCTTGACCGACTGGCCCGGATTCATGAATTCGGCCTTGCCCAGGATCTCGCAGCCGGTTTCTTCCGAGGCTTTGTTGAGGCGGATCAGAGGCGTATTGCCGATCGCTTCGATCACAGAACGGAGCATGGAGATTCCTTTATGCTTGCGGCCGAACCCTAGAAACCCGAAGCTTGGGTTTCAAGGCAAGAATTTGCCTGGTCCAGCAGCATTTCCGGGCTGCAATTTCCTAATACAGACGTTGCGTTACACCAATCATTGAAGCTCACCATTGAAAAGCGCTCTTTTCATCCGATTTCTTCACCGCTAGAGCACAGGCTAAGAAAAAGTCGCAGGGCATAGCATGACACTCTATCGGGCCGACCCGAAGCACGGCGTCGCCTGGATTACCGGCGGCAGCAGCGGCATCGGCCGTTCACTGGCCAGGACCTTGCGGCGCAAGGCTATGTCGTCGCGGTGACGGCACTCGACGACGATCCGATCGACACGCTTGTTGTCGAGACGGCGCAGATGCCGGGCCACGTCACGGCCTATCCTTGCGACGTCACCGACGAAGAACGCATGGCAAGGACGGTCGCGGCGATCGAGAAGGATCTCGGCCCGATCGTCTTGGCCGTGTTCAATGCCGGGAGCTAATTGCGACCGTCGGCGAAGACCTCACTGTCCGTGGATTTCGCCAGTCCTTCGATGTCAATTATTTCGGCATCATCAATGGCCTGGTGCCGGTCATCGAGCGCATGCGCGTCCGCGCGCGGCCATATCGTCCTGGTCGGTTCGGTCACTGCCTATTTCGGCTGGCCGACCACGGCCGCCTATGGCGGCACCAAGGCGGCGATCAATATCCTCGCCGAATCGCTGAAGTACGATTTCGACAAGATGAACGTCCGCATCCAGGTGATAAACCCGGGCTTCGTCGACACCCCGCTGACCGAGAAGAATTTGCTGCCGATGCCCGGGCTGATGCCCGTCAATCGCGCCTCGCGCCGCATGGCGCGCGGCATCAAGTCCGGCGGCTTCGAGGTCACCTTCCCGCGGCGCTTGAGCTGGGGCCTGAAGCTGCTCAGAATCCTGCCGAGACCGTTCTGCCGATGGGTCATCAGCACCGCGACCCGCTGGAAGGCGCGTCCGCTTAATTTCGACCGCAAGCCGCCGAGCGAATAGACCGGTCATCAAAGCTGGCGATCCCGCCGCCGGCGGGACGTCGTTGCCTGTTTGCCATCGTGGCCATAGGTTGAGATTTATTGCATGGAGTCTGCGATGGGGCGACGGATCGTGCTTGCGGTATCGGGTCTCGCCGTCATTCTCGTCCTTGCCTACGTCTTCGGCCCGCGCGTCCAAGCCGATACCACGATCCGCTTCGATCCTTCCGTGCTCGGCGATGACCCGCAGGCCTATCTGACACGCAAGGAGGCGGCCGTACCTGATATCCACGACGGGCTGGAAAAGGAAATCATCTGGGCCAATCCGATGGTTCACACCAGGACGCCGCTGTCGATCGTCTATATCCACGGCTTTTCGGCGTCGAAGGGCGAGGTTCGGCCGCTTCCCGACGAGGTGGCCGACCAGCTCGACGCCAATCTTTACTACACCCGTCTCACCGGCCACGGACAGGGCGGCGCCGCAATGGCGGACGGCAGCGTCAACGCCTGGATCAACGACTATGAGGAAGCGCTCGCCATCGGCCGAGCGATCGGCGACAAGGTGATCGTCATCGCCACCTCGACCGGCGGCTCGCTGGCAGCTTGGGCTGCGACGCAGCCGGGCGCATCGGACGGGGTGGCGGCCATAGCGTTCATCTCGCCGAATTTCGGCGTCAAGGCTTCCGGCGCCGAACTCCTGACCATGCCGTGGGGCAGAGAGATCGCCGAGCTGGTTGCCGGCAAGGAGCGCAGCTTCGTGCCGCGCAATGCTCTGCACGAGAAATTCTGGACCTGGCGCTATCCGATCGCGGCGGCCCTGCCGATGGTGGCGCTGACCGAGCTGGCCTATGGCGCGCCGGTGGAGAAGGCGACCATCCCTGCCCTCTTCATCTTTTCCGATTCGGACAGGATCGTGCGGCCGGACCGCACCCGTGACATCGCCGGGCGCTGGGGCGCGGCGCACGAACTGGTGCCGGTCGACGATACCGGCGATCGGGACAATCATGTCATCGCCGGAGACGCGTTGTCGCCAGCAACCACAGCTTTCCTCGCCCAGCGCATTGTCGTGTGGGTACAGGCGGTGGTGAAGTAGGTCTCAGGCGAAAAAGGCGACCGAAGCATCGCTCCGATCGCCTTTTCATTGTGAGCAGCCGATCCGACAGGCGCGGGCCGGATGCGCTATCTGACTACGCAGCCCGCGCTGCTGGCCGCTTGCCGCCGAAACGACGCTTGTTGTTGCCCTTGAACGCCTTGGCGCCCTCCGGCTTGCGTTCGCCGGCAAAGGCCGGCTTGTCGCCGAAGCGCTTGTTGCCGTTGTTGTGGCCGCCCGGCCGCCTGCCGTCGCGACGACCATTACGGTCGTTGGCCGGCTCGAAGCTGCGCTCGTTCTTTTCGGCAGGATTGCGCTGCGGGTCGGGACTGCCGAGATGGTCGGCAACGATTGGCAGCTTGGTGCGGATGATGCGCTCGACCTGACGCAGCTTGCTGTTCTCGGACGGGTCGCAAAGCGTGATGGCGATGCCGTCCATGCCGTTACGGCCGGTGCGGCCGATACGGTGGACATAGCTCTCCGCCTCGTCCGGCAGGTCGAAATTCACCACATGGCTGATGCCGGGCACGTCGATGCCGCGCGCCGCGATATCGGTCGCCACAAGAATGCGCACCGAACCCTCGCGAAAATCGTTCAGCGCCTTCTGGCGGGCGTTCTGCGACTTGTTGCCGTGGATGACGGCGGCCTTGAAGCCATCGCGCTCGAGATCCTTGGTCACCCTGTCGGCGCCATGCTTGGTGCGCGAAAAGATGATGACGGACTTCATCGCCTCGTCGGCGAGCATCGTCGCCAGAACCTGGCGCTTCTGCTTGGTACGGGCAAAGACGACGCCCTGCACGATCTCGGCCGCCGCAGTGCTGTGCGGCGCCACTTCGACGCGGATCGGGTTCTTCAGCAGGCCTTTCGCCAGCTCGGCGATTTCGGCCGGCATGGTCGCCGAGAACAGCACCGTCTGACGGTCCGGCGCGGTCGCCCTGGCGATGCGCTTGACGTCGTTGATGAAGCCCATGTCGAGCATGCGGTCGCCTTCGTCGAGCACCAGCCATTTGGTGTCGGCAAGCACGAGGTCGCCCTCACGCACCAGATCGGTCAGCCTGCCGGGCGTGGCAATCAAAATGTCGACACCGGGAGCGATCTTCTTCACCTGGCTGAAGCGCGAGACGCCGCCAAGCACGAGTGCTGTCGAGACATGCGCGCCCTTGGCGAGCAGCTTGATCATCTCTTCGATCTGCACGGCGAGTTCACGCGTCGGCGCCAGGATCAGCGCACGAGCGGTCTTCGGCCGGCGCTTGGTGCCGAGAGCGATGATCTTCGAAAGGATCGGCAGCGCGAACGCCGCGGTCTTGCCCGAACCAGTCTGGGCGATGCCGAAAATGTCACGGCCTTCCAGCTGCGGCGGGATCGCCTGGGCCTGGATCGGCTTCGGATCGGTGAAGCCTGCGCCATGGGTGGCCTTGAGCAGCGCGCCCGTAATTCCAAGTGCTGCGAACCCCGAAAGCTCGCCAGTGTTCTTACCGGTCAGATTGTCGTTACCGGTCAAAGTGTTTTCGTTGTTCAAAATATTCTTCTTTCACGCGGCTCCTGGCCGCAAACATCAATGGCGGCAGGGCGCAACCTGCCGTCGAAAAACTGTCATGAAACGACAAGGCGGGCGGACGTTATCGTCCGCACGGCTGCGCTGTCGTGCCCGCAGGCATCATGCCACGGGGCTTTTTCGCCGCCTTGCCGATGTGCCGGAAAGAGGGAAAACAGACGCAACCAGTCTCATTCGTCGAGAAGGCCGGATAGGTCCCGGCCCAAGCGCCTATGCCGCCGCATATGGCCCAGTTCGCCGCGAAATGCAAGGGCCGTCATGTTGCAGTGCAGCAAAAACAGCCACGACGAGCAGCCGTGAAGGTCTGCTCAAACTTCTCCCGGCCACTCTACTACACCTTCGTCATCCTAGGGCGAAGCAAGGAGCGAAGCGACGCGGCGCAGACCCTAGGATGACGAAGTGGGGAATGCTTCGGCTAATCTCAAACGTTTCCACTGACATCGGCCCATTTGCGGCGGACGCTGCCCCAGCAAGCGAAGCGAGAGCGGTTGGTAAGCCGCACCTAACAGACGGCCAAGCTATGCCCGCCAGCCTATCGAGATCGGCGGCGAAAGCACGCCAGCGTTGCGAAAACAAAGCAGGCCGAAAAGCGGCGCTTGCGCTCGCTTACCGCCACGATTACCACAAATCAGCTTCTATTTGGGGACCGAGCGATGAAGGACGTGCTGAAGGAACTCGAGCGCCGCCGCGCCATGGCGCGCATGGGCGGCGGCAAGGCCCGTATCGACGCTCAGCACAAGAAGGGCAAACTCACCGCGCGCGAACGCATCGACGTCTTTCTCGACGAAGGCTCGTTCGAGGAGTTCGACATGTATGTCGAGCATCGCTCGACCGATTTCGGCATGGAAAAGACCAAGATCGCCGGCGACGGCGTCGTCACCGGCTGGGGTACCGTCAACGGCCGGCCGGTCTATGTCTTTGCCAAGGACTTTACCGTGTTCGGCGGCTCGCTGTCCGAGGCCCACGCCGAAAAGGTGGTCAAGGTGCAGGAGATGGCGCTGCGCAACCGCGCGCCGATCATCGGCCTCTACGACGCCGGCGGCGCCCGCATCCAGGAAGGCGTGGCAGCACTTGGCGGCTATGCCGAGATCTTCCAGCGCAATGTGCTCGCCTCCGGCGTCATCCCGCAGATTTCAGTGATCATGGGCCCTTGCGCCGGCGGCGACGTCTATTCGCCGGCAATGACCGACTTCATCTTCATGGTGCGCGGCACCTCCTACATGTTCGTCACCGGCCCGGACGTGGTGAAGACCGTCACCAACGAGACGGTAACCGCCGAGAGCCTCGGCGGCGCCTTCGTCCACACGACGAAGTCGTCGATCGCCGATGGCGCTTACGACAATGACGTCGAGGCGCTGCTGCAGATGCGCCGGCTGGTCGATCTGCTGCCTGCCTCCAACACGGCTGAAATCCCCGAGATCGAATGTTATCAGTCGGTCAACGATCATGATCTGTCGCTCGACCGACTGATCCCCGACAATGCCAACAAACCTTACGACATCAAGGAGTTGATCCTTAAAATTGCCGATGAGGGTGACTTCTTCGAGATCCAGCAGGATTTTGCGAAAAACATCGTCACCGGTTTCGGGCGCGTCGAAGGGCGCACGGTTGGCTTCGTCGCCAACCAGCCGATGGTGCTGGCCGGCGTGCTCGATTCGGACGCCAGCCGCAAGGCGGCGCGGTTCGTACGCTTCTGCGACTGTTTTTCGATTCCGATCGTCACCTTCGTCGACGTTCCAGGCTTTTTGCCCGGCACCGCGCAGGAATATGGCGGGCTGATCAAGCACGGCGCCAAGCTCTTGTTCGCCTATGCCGAAGCGACCGTCCCGAAGATCACCGTCATCACCCGAAAAGCCTATGGCGGCGCTTATGACGTGATGGCGTCGAAGCATCTGCGCGGCGACATGAACTATGCCTGGCCGACGGCGCAGATCGCAGTGATGGGCGCCAGGGGCGCGGTCGAGATCATCTATCGCAAGGACATCGGCGATGCGGAGAAGATCGCGGCACATACAAAGGCTTACGAGGATCGCTTCCTGTCGCCCTTCGTCGCCGCCGAGCGCGGCTATGTCGACGAGGTGATCATGCCGCATTCGACCCGCCGCCGCATTGCGCGTGCGCTGCGCATGCTGCGCAACAAGGACATGCAAAACCCCTGGAAGAAGCACGACAACGTTCCGTTGTGAGGCGCTGATGTCGCGAAAGCGACCACAGCAAAAGCTCACTCCGCTTCCGCGGCGCCGAACCCTGCCCCCATCGTCGCGCGGACGGCGCCCGACCACGGCGTGGCATGATTGTCGATGCGCATCTGGAAGATAAAATAGGTCGGCGAGCAGAAGCCGACACCTTTCACCTTGCCGACACCAGGCGTGTCGGGCGGCAGCGATTGGCACATGTAATCTTCGCGACAGAAATGATCGGCCGAGCAAGCCGGCCGGTTGCCGCGATTGACGGCGCCGCCCAGGCACTGGTCGAAATTATTGGTCGCCACGCAGATGTCGAATTTTTTGCCGCCGACCAGCCCGCAGATCTCGTTCGGCATCGGCTTGCCCGGCTTGAAGCCGGCAAAGGCACGGTCCTTGTCATTGCATCCGCGATAGGCGATGCCGGCCGGCACACCGATCTTCGGCGGCCGGCAGGTGTAGGCGGTGCGCGAAATGTCGGTGGCGAAGGCCGCGAACTGGCCGGTAATGCTGTAGCGGTCATTGAAAGGCTGCGTGCCGTTGCTGGCGATCGAGCCGGTCAGGCATGGATGGCCGGAGAACATCTTTTCGCTGTCTTTGGGCAGCAGGCATTGCGCCAGTTTCGTCCGCACCCCCGATGCCGTCGCCAGCGCCGTGCAGACGGTGCCGCCGCCGCATTGCCAGATCGTGCCGAAGCGGGCCGCATCCGCCGGCATCAAACACGGCATCGCCAACTCGGCCGGTGCGTAAGCGACCTCGCCGGCGTCTTTCCATGCGGCCGGCGGCGCGAAGGACAGCGGGCGGAGGCGGTTCGGCTCCTTGCCGTCGGCGGTCGCACGCAGCCAGGCTTCGCGCCGCGGCATCTCGGCATGGAGATGCGGCGAGATGCCGACCTCGATGCGGTTCAGCGGCGATGTCGTCTTGTCGTCGAGGCCGATGAAATGGAAACCGGCGGTCGAACCAGCCTGATGGCAACCCTGGCAGGCGCCATTGTCGAGCCGCTCGACCAGCGCTTCCGGCGTGCGCAGCAGCTTCAGCGCGGAATAGTCCAGCCCGGAAAAATCCGCGGGCTGGAACAGCGGCGTGAACGGGTGATTGGCCTGCCTCGCGCTGCCGAAAGTCGACCATGAGACGACTTTCTTCGCCAGAAATTCATTGGGGATTTCGTAGACGCCGAGATCGACCGCCGCGAGATTGGCGCTGAGATAATCGGCGAGTTTTGCTTTCAGCGCGGCGTCTTCCGAGAGCAGCGCCACATCCGGCGTGTTTTCCAGCGGCTTTTCGCTGACCGTCTCTCCATCGATGCCAAAAATCCGCAGGAGGTAGGCAGCCTGGCCGCCAAATTCGGTCTCCTGGCCGGAGGGAAAGCGCACTATCTGGGCGTTGAGTTCGAGCTGCTTGAAGCTCAGTCCGGCCTTTTCAAGCGGCCCGCCGATGAGCCAGCCGATGTCGACGGTCTCATCGAGCTGCGGCGTCCAGCGTCCGGCAACGCCGACGCAGCCGCCATCGGCGTCCGGCGCGACGCTATAGATGGCATTGAAATTGAACGGCAAGCGCGAGGCCAGAACCTTGCCGTTTTTCTTGAAGCTGTAGGCAAGACGGTAGATGAAACGGACCTCGCCGCAGCCCCCGTCGCCTCGTATTTCGGCGAAATCACGCCGATCGAGCCGGTTGACGACACCGACCAGCCGAAAGCGCGCGGCGTCGGTCTTCAGCCAGCGCAGGTCGATGATGCGGCCGACATTGCCGTCGGTGACTTCGTAGAGCGACCGCCCGCCAGCCTTCATCTCGGCGCGCAGCGCGGCGACATCGCTGGCAATCGTTTCGACGATCTGATGATAGGCCGGCGCCTTGTCATAGAGCGTCTTCAGGTCGCCCTTGCCTTCGACATCGAAAATGCCGGCGAAATCAAAACCCCTGGCGTCGAGACCGGCCAGCACGGCCGGATCGTCGACGATCATCACCGGACCTTCGGCGCGCGCCAGGCTGGCCAAGAAAAAATTGGCGAAAATCACAGCGATCAAGGCGAGCCGACGGTTCATTCAGCGGTCATCCCGTTGCGATTTTCGGCAAGCTCGCGCAGCACCGGCACCAGCGCCAGCGGCAAGTCTTCAGCGATCAGCCCAGGTCCGAAACGGCTGCCGGCCCCAGCGTGTATCCAGACCGCCGCGCAGGCGGCTTCGAAAGCCGGCATGCCTTGCGCCAGGAGGCCGGCGATGATGCCCGACAGCACGTCGCCCGAACCGGCGGTGGCCAGCCATGGCGCGCCGTTGCCGTTGATCGCCGCCCTGCCATCGGGCGCCGCGATCACCGTGTCCGCGCCCTTGTAGACGACGATGGCGCCGGCGCGCGCGGCGGCAGAGCGCGCCTTGGCCAGCTTGGACAGGTTCCTGGCTCCGGCGATGTCCGCAAACAGCCTGGCGAATTCGCCCTCATGCGGCGTCAGCACCAGCGCCGGTGCGTTCGGGCGACGGGCGGCTTCGAACAGAACGTTCGGCGTATCGCGAAACGAGCTGATACCATCGGCATCGAGCACCAGCCCGTCGACCCTGCCGTCCTGCCGGTCTCCGGCGGCCAGCACGCCGAGGGCAAAATCGCGGGTCTTTTCGCCGACGCCAAATCCGGGTCCGAGGACAAACGCCGATGGCCGGCGGCCGTCGATGAATTCCTGCACGTCCGCGATGCTGTCGGCCTTTTTCAGCATGATCGAAGTCAGATGCGCGGCGTTCACCTGCATGGCGTTCGCCGGCGACAGCACGGTCACCGCCCCTGCCCCGCTTCTGGCTGCGGCAAGCGCCGACAGCCGTGCGGCACCCGTCGCCGATGGCCTGCCGGAAAAGACGCCGACATGGCCGCGCCTGTATTTGTGCGCGTCGACGGCTGGGACCGGGAAATTTTCGAGCCAAATCGGCGGCATGTTCTCGAAGGTGAGCGGTTCAAGCTGCGCAACGATATCGTCGCTAATGCCGATATCGGCAAGCACCAGTTCGCCGCACATTTCGCGCCCAGGCAACAGCATATGGCCGGGCTTTTTTCGCGCGAATGTTACCGTAAATTGGGCGCGGAATGCCTGGCCGAGAATCTGGCCGCTGTCGCCGGACACGCCTGAGGGCAGATCGATCGCGACGACAGGCAGGTTCAGTTCTGTCGCAACCTCGACCGCCCTGGCGGCGTCGCCGGACAGCGGCTTGGACAGCCCCGCCCCATAAAGCGCATCGACCAGGATCGAACCTTTATCGGCAGCAAATTCCGACAACGGCCGTGGACTGACCCGGCATTCCGACGCGGCGAGCGCCGCGTCGCTGCCGGCTTTGGGCGAGCCGGATGCCCACAGCAACACGTCGACGGCGCTGTCCCCAAGAATGCGGGCGACGACATAGCCATCGCCGCCATTGTTGCCAGGCCCGCACAGCACGTGGACGCGCCTGGCAGCCGGAAAATGGGCGAGCACCACCGCAGCGACTGCGCCACCTGCATTGCGCATCAGGCCAATGCCGTCGAATGGTCCGGCCGAAATCGTCAGCCGGTCGGCCTCAGCCATTTCGGCCGGAGACAGAATTTCATTGCTCATGGATGCCGATCCGCATTGGCTCAAGCCGATCCTGTGGTCAAACCCCGATCCTTGTGGTCAAACATTGTCCAGTTTTCGGTTCGAAGCAAACGGCGATGAAATGGCACGATCTGTAAGCACATCGTTAGGGACAATGGCGTCCTCGAAGCACAAATGCCCGCGAAATGCTCTATCTGCTCAATTATTGTGCGGACGGTAGCGCCGACAATGTGTAGGTTCCCAGTATCCATGGCGCAGCCAATGCAGCGAATGACGCGAATTTAGCCCTCAACGCGGCATGGTATCGAAATCGCGTGATACCGCTTCGAATCCCCTCAAATTGGCACAGTTCGTGCTTGAAAGAGGCGCAAGCGGGGCTCACAACCCGTCTTTTTTGACAGTGGAGGCCACTTTTACATGAAAAAGATCGAGGCGATCATCAAGCCGTTCAAGCTAGACGAAGTGAAGGAAGCGCTTCAGGAGGCCGGGCTGCAAGGCATCACCGTTACCGAGGCCAAGGGTTTTGGCCGTCAGAAGGGCCATACCGAACTCTATCGCGGCGCCGAATATGTCGTGGATTTTCTGCCCAAGGTGAAGATCGAGGTCGTGCTCGGCGACGACGCGGTCGAAGGCGCGATCGAAGCCATTCGCAAGGCGGCCCAGACCGGCCGCATCGGCGACGGCAAGATCTTCGTCTCCAACATCGAGGAAGTCGTGCGCATCCGTACCGGCGAAACAGGGATGGACGCGGTCTGAGGATTCTGATTTCAGATCATCTCCTCGAAACGTCATCAGACAGGGAAACATGACATGACGACAGCCAAAGACATCATGAAGCAGATCAAGGACAACGACGTGAAATTCGTTGACCTGCGCTTCACAGATCCGAAGGGCAAGCTGCAGCACGTGACGATGGATGTCGTTGAGGTCGAGGAAGACATGTTTGCCGACGGCGTCATGTTCGACGGGTCCTCCATCGCCGGCTGGAAGGCGATCAACGAGTCCGACATGGTGCTGATGCCCGACACCGAGACGGTGCATATGGACCCGTTCTTCGCGCAGTCGACCATGGTCATCCTGTGCGATATCCTCGATCCGATCTCCGGAGAATCCTACAACCGCGACCCGCGCGGCACCGCCAAGAAGGCTGAAGCCTATATGAAGGCGGAAGGCATCGGCGATCAGATCTTCGTCGGCCCGGAAGCCGAGTTCTTCGTGTTCGACGACGTCAAGTACAAGGCCGATCCGTACAACACCGGCTTCAAGCTCGACTCCACCGAATTGCCGTCCAACGACGACACCGACTACGAGACCGGCAATCTCGGCCACCGCCCGCGCATCAAGGGCGGCTATTTCCCGGTGCCGCCGATCGACTCGGCGCAGGACATGCGCTCCGAAATGCTGACCGTGCTCGCTGAAATGGGCGTGCGTGTCGAAAAGCACCACCACGAAGTCGCCGCTGCCCAGCACGAGCTCGGCATCAAGTTCGACACGCTGGTCCGCAACGCCGACAAGATGCTGATCTACAAGTATGTCGTGCACCAGGTCGCCAACGCCTACGGCAAGACGGCCACCTTCATGCCGAAGCCGGTCTTCGGCGACAACGGCTCGGGCATGCACGTCCACCAGTCGATCTGGAAGGGCGGCAAGCCGACCTTCGCCGGCAATGAATATGCCGGCCTCTCGGAGAGCTGCCTGTTCTACATCGGCGGCATCATCAAGCATGCCAAGGCTATCAACGCCTTCACCAATCCGCTGACCAACTCCTACAAGCGCCTGGTGCCGGGCTATGAAGCGCCGGTGCTGCTCGCCTATTCGGCCCGCAACCGCTCTGCCTCCTGCCGCATTCCATTCGGCTCGTCGCCGAAGTCCAAGCGTGTCGAGGTCCGCTTCCCCGATCCGGGCGCCAACCCCTACCTCGCCTTTGCCGCCATGCTGATGGCCGGGCTCGACGGCATCAAGAACAAGATCCATCCGGGACAGCCGATGGACAAGGATCTCTACGACCTGCCGCCTAAGGAACTGAAGAAAATCCCGACCGTCTGTGGTTCGCTGCGCGAAGCGCTGCAGAGCCTCGACAAGGACCGCGGCTTCCTGAAGGCCGGCGGCGTCTTCGACGACGACCAGATCGACAGCTACATCGAGCTCAAGATGGCCGAAGTGATGCGCTTCGAAATGACCCCGCATCCGGTCGAGTATGACATGTATTACTCGGTCTAACTCACCGAAATCGTTGCAAAAAGAGCCCCGGCGAAAGCCGGGGTTCTTGCTCGGGCAGACCGCCGGAGAGACTACGGCGCCGCGTCCCATTCGATGCGCAAAAGACGCTGCATTTCTGAATTTTTGTGCACGATCCGTCCGAAAATCCATCCCCATTTCCTGGGTCTTTGACTTTTTGTGAACAGCGGCCGTCGACGAAGCCGTTGCCGCAATTTTCGACCTGGAACACGATCGAGGTCGCAAAAAATTCTGCTGCGGACCATGATGGCGCCGATCGATTGTCTTTCGCCATCCGGCCTGTGCAGACTCAATGCTTTTCATCCCGCTTCCTTTCGTCGTCGCCATCCTGCTCCTCATTCTCTTCGTCACCGTCGCCCGGCGTGACGACGATGGGCAGCCAAATGTGCCGTTTCTCGCTTTGATTCTGGTGGCCGCCTTTCAATCGACGCTGTTGGGTCTGCGTTGGGGTTACGGCGTGGATGGCGTTGGCCGCATCCTTCCTGTCGTCGCGGCAACTGTACCGCCGCTGGTCTATGGCGGCGTGTCCGGGCTGGTCCGGAAGAGTGACCTTTCAACCCTCCTGCGCGTCGGTCTGCATCTTCTTCCAGCTGCCGGCGTGGTGCTGCTTATCGCGCTATGGGGGGACGCCATCGACATCGGCATTGCATTGATCTTCGTCGGTTACGCGATGGCGATACTGCTACTGATGCGGTCGGGCGCGGATGCGCTGCGCCTCGCGCCCTTCGAGAATGCTGGATCTACCTATCGTGCAATCCTCTTCGCGGCATCTGCCCTGCTTCTGTCGGCGGCGATGGACATCTTCGTCTTTTCGATTTTGCATGGACGCGGGGAGCCCACACCCCACTGCTGGTCACCATTGCAAACCTTGCAGTGCTGGCTCTGCTGTCAATTGCCGTCGCGACCGCCAGCCGCCGCGGCAGGCCCGCTCAGACTCTCGGAATTACTCCCAGATTGGAGATAGCGGAGGACAGGGAAACCATCGCCGCAGTTCAGGTTCTGATGGAGACGAAGCGCGTCTATCGCGATGTCGATCTCAATCTCGATCGGCTGGCCCGCAAGACAGGAATTCCAGCTCGGCGGATTTCCGCGGCGATCAACCGTGCGACGGGCAAGAACGTCTCGCAATATGTCAACGATCACCGGATCGCAGAAGCGTGCGACCTACTGACGGACACGGAGAAGCCCGTAACCGAGATCATGTTCGACGTTGGATTCCTGGCCAAGTCCAACTTCAATCGTGAGTTCCGGCGCGTCACCGAAATGACGCCGCTCGAATGGAGGCGGAAGAAGGCTCCATCTGAGAGTCTCACGGCCTAAATCGCGATCGAGCACGGCCTGGAACGCGTTTCAGGTCTCTTTTCCCGCCGGTTGATCACACTGGCGGGCATGAACACGATCACCGAACACGACCGCAAACTGGCCGCAGCGCTCACGTCTCTATCTCTCGGATCTGCCCCGGACACCGTCGAGACACAGAAGAAAGACCTCCGGCTTCTCATCCTTCCCGTCTGCCTGTCGGCGCTGGCTGCACTAGTCGTCGCCACCGTCGCTTTCTACTCGCCAGAGGCATATCGCCGTTTTGAAGACAGGGTGCTGACGACGACAGGCCTGACAGGCAGCGCGGCCGACAACGCTGTTATCGCGCCCGTCGAACAGGCGAGCCTTCCACAGGTCGAGAAGCAAGCAGGGCAATCTGCTGTCCGCCCACCAGTTCCCGCCGCTGGCGAGATCACCGGCTCCGGCACGGTCATCGCACCGCGTGCCACGATGGTCTTCTCCAAATATGAAGGCAGGATCACCAACATCGCGATCGAACTGGGAGATTTCGTGGATGCCGGGCAAGCTCTGGTGATACTCGACGATGCGGGAGCCCGGTTCGCGCTCGAACGGGCCAGGGCCGCCAAGGTCGCGGCGGATCTTTTGCTCACCGCCCGAACCATCGATCTCGACCAGGCGCGTTCCGCCCTCGGCCGCACCGCAACGCTTGCTACCCGTGATGCTGTCTCCAAACAGCAGCTGGAGGAGGCGCGCAGGGCGGCCGAGAGCGTCGAAAACGCCGTTGCCCAGGCACGGCAGGAACTCGCAACCGCGGAGCTTGCCATCCGCATCGCCGAGGAGCCCGTTCGGGAACTGACGGTGCGTGCGCCCTTCGCCGGGACCGTGACCCGGCTCGACGCTCATATAGGCGACACCGTGCTCGCCCGCGTCGACAGTGTGCGCGAGAGCCAAAGCCTGCTGACGATCGCCGACACGACGAACATGGTGATCGACGCCGATGTGGCGGAAACCAGCATCGCATCACTCCGGCCTGGACTGCGCGGCGAGGCAGTTCTCGACGGTTTTCCGGATCGGCCCTTCGCCGTCGAAGTCCTTCGGCTCGCACCCATCGCCTCCATCGAGAAGGGCACGATCACTCTGCGCCTCTCGCTCAGCAATCCGCCGGAAGGGATTCGGCCGAACATGGCTGCGCGCATCCGCATCCCGCTCATCGACACTCTCAGCAACACTGGAGACACCAAGCAATGACACAAGACCCTTACATTGCCCTCGCGGGCGTGCGGAAAGGCTACCGCATAGGCGGCGAGGCGATCCCGATCTTCTCCGCGCTCGATCTAGCCATCCCGCGCGGCGATTTCGTCGCGGTCATGGGTCCGTCAGGATCGGGCAAGTCGACGCTGCTCAACATGCTTGCCGGGATAGATGTGCCGGATGCGGGGAGCCTCAGCATAGGCAATCATCGCCTCGACCGGATGGGCGAGGCCGCGCGCTCGACCTGGCGGGCGCACAACATGGGCATCGTCTTTCAGTTCTACAATCTCCTGCCGATGCTGAACGCCGCGGAGAACGTCGAACTGCCGCTGCTCCTGAAGCCTCTATCGGCTAGGGAACGCCGCGTCCGGGTTGGAAAAATGCTCGATCTCGTCGGGCTTTCCGGTCGCGAGAAGCAGTATCCCTCCATGATGTCTGGCGGGCAGCAGCAACGCGTCGGTATCGCCCGCGCCATCGTATCCGATCCCGGCCTGCTTCTCTGCGACGAGCCGACTGGCGATCTCGACCGGAAATCCGCCGACGAGGTGTTGGAGATGCTCTCATTCCTCAACCGTCAGCTGGAAAAGACGATCGTCATGGTAACGCACGACCCGCAGGCAGCGCGTTCGGCCAAGCGGACCTTGCACCTCGACAAGGGTCAGTTCGTCGAGAGGGCCGCCTCATGACCTTCCTCGATCTTGCCTGGAAGAACGCCTGGCGGAAGCCGCTGCGCACCGTCCTTCTCATGGTCTGCGTCGCTGTCGCCTTTCTCATCTACGGCCTGACGGCGAGCTTCCTCGCCGGTTCGCAGGGGGCTTCGGCCGCCAGCGAAGACATCATCGGCGTAATGAGCGCGGCGGGACGCACGCAAGCCCTGCCAAGGGCGCATCTCTCCCGCATCGCCGCCGAACCCGGTGTCGCCGCAGTCGGCTACATGGCGCGCGTGCGCGGTTTTGTGGATGTCGAGAAGAACGTGATCGCGGTCAGCGCCGTCGAGCCGCAGGCACTCATGGCCGTCAACGGCAAGGAGCTCGGTCTGACGCCGGCGCTGGTCGAGGCGCTCGGCAAGGGGCGCGACCGGGTACTAGTCGGCCGCGCGCTGGCCGAAGCGCAAGGCTGGCGCGTCGGCCAGCGTATCGCCGTGACCGCGTTCCAGATTGCCAGGCAGGACGGCGGCCAAGACTGGCGTTTTGAGATCGCCGGGATTTTCGAAGGTGAAAGCGCCAGCACCGACACATATTTCACCATTGCACGCTATGATTATGTCAATGCGGCCCGCGCGAGGGGCAAGGATACGGTGGATGCATTCATCGTTCGCCCGCGCGATGGCGTTAAGGCCGGTGCACTCGCCACCCGCATCGATGCGCTGTTCGCCAATTCTGCCGCGCCCACCCGCAGCCAATCGGAAAAGCAGTTCCTCGAAGCGTTCCTGCGCCAATATGCCGATATCGGTCTGATCGTCGATCTCGTCACGGGTGCGGCTTTCATCACCCTGCTGCTGATCGTCGTAAATACCATGGTTTTCGCCGTGCGCGAGCGCCCCTTCGAAATCGGCGTGCTGAAGACGCTGGGCATCTCCCGTCTCAGGATCATGGCGCTGGTCCTTAGCGAGACGCTGCTCGTCTTCATCATCGGCGGAAGCGTGGGCCTCGCCCTGGCTAAACTGGGGACCGTGCTTGCCGGACCGACCCTCGGGCTCGTCTTCTCGCCGCTCGTGCTGGTCAAGGCGGCGGCCATCGTCCTTGCTCTTGGCCTCGCGACCGGCCTGTTGCCTGCCATCAACGCCATGCGAATCCCGATCATCATCGCCTTCAGAACGAGGTAGTCGCCATGTCCATCCAGCTTAGACAGACGCTCGTTATGACGAGAGCCAATTTTTCCAGCCTGCCACGCCGCCTCGCGATCTCGCTATCCATGGCGCTGTCGGTAGCGCTGGTCGTCGCGGTCCTCGCCGGCTTCCTCGCCATGGCCAAGGGTTTCGAGAAAGCCCTGGCTGGCGCCGGCTCACCCTCTGTCGCCGTTGTCCTCGGAGGCGGTACGAACCAGGAGACCGGTTCGGATATCCCGGCCGATGCGATTCGCAGCATTCAATCGATGACCGGCGATATCGGAGTCGTTCGCAATGGCGCGGGAGGCCTGCTGGCATCCCGCGAACTTGTGGTTCCAGTGGATGTCGCCCGGGCGCAGGACGAAGCCTCGACGACGCTTGCGCTTCGCGGCATGGATGTTGGTGGTCCATCGATCCGCAATGGCGTCGCGCTATCGGCGGGACGCTTGTTTGCCCCCGGCGCCCGCGAGATCGTGGTCGGCTCGCGAATCGCCAGCGAATTTCCGGGATTCGGCATTGGCGATGCCGTCCGGCTGGGGGCCGTGGACTGGACGGTGACAGGGCATTTCGCAGCCAATGGCAGTGCGTTTGAATCCGAAATCTGGGGCGATCTCGACGCAGTTCGTGCTGCCTTCGACCGGCAGGGACAGGTGCAAAGCCTGCGTCTGCGCCTCACCGGTCCATCATCCCTGGCAACGCTGAACGCCAGGCTGACAGCCGCAAGCACTAGCCCTCTGGTCGCTGTTTCGGAAGCCGATCTCTACATCGCGCAATCGGAACGGATATCCAGCCTCATCCTTTTCTTCGGCTGGCCGGTGACGCTGCTTATGGCCATCGGCGCGACCGCCGGTGCATTGAACACGATGATGAGTTCCGTCTCCGACCGCACCGTCGAGATCGCCACCGTCCGCGCGCTCGGCTTCAGTCGGTTTTCGACCTTTCTCGCGACATGGTTCGAGGCTTTCGCGATCGCGGCCGTCGGCGCGGCTTTGGGCATCCTTGCCTCCTGGCTTGTCTTCAACGGCTGGCAGGCCAGCACCATTGGCGTCAACAATGCCAGTACGGGCTTCCAACTCACGGTCAACGGCGATGTCATGCTTACCGCGGGCATGCTTGGCCTCGCTATAGGCGCCCTCGGCGGCGCGTTCCCGGCTATTGCCGCGACGCGGTTGCCGCTGACCGCCGCCTTGCGGGCACGCGGCTAGCGAGACAGCCAGAATAACCAGGCTGACCCAGGCGCGGCGTCGTCCTCGCCGGGATCGTCGATGTCACAAAAAACCCGGCGAAACCGCCGGGTTTTTGATAGATCCAGTCACTGCAGAACCTCTCAGGTCCAAGCCGTGACGCGTGCTCAAGCGGCGGCCGAAACCTCGGCGCTGGTCGGGACGGAGGCGATCGTCTTCAGGATCTGAGAAGCGATCTGGTAGGGGTCGCCCTGCGAGTTCGGGCGGCGATCCTCGAGATAGCCCTTGTAGCCATTGTTGATGAAGGAATGCGGCACGCGGATCGAGGCGCCGCGGTCGGCGATGCCATAGCTGAACCTGTTCCATGGCGCGGTCTCATGCTTGCCGGTCAGACGCTTGTCGTTGTCCGGGCCGTAGACGGCGATGTGATCCATTAGGTTCTTGTCGAAGGCTGCCATCAGCGCCTCGAAATAGTCCTTGCCGCCGACTTCGCGCATATAAGCGGTCGAGAAGTTGGCGTGCATGCCGGAACCATTCCAGTCTGTGTCGCCGAGCGGCTTGCAGTGGTATTCGATATCGATGCCGTATTTCTCGGTGAGGCGCTGCATTAGGTAGCGGGCCATCCACATTTGGTCGGCGGCCTTCTTGGAGCCCTTGCCAAAAATCTGGAATTCCCACTGGCCCTTGGCCACCTCGGCGTTGATCCCTTCATGGCTGATGCCGGCGGCAAGGCAGAGGTCGAGATGCTCCTCGACGATCTGCCTGGCGACGCTGCCGACGTTGCTGTAGCCGACGCCGGTGTAGTAGGGGCCTTGCGGCGCGGGGTAGCCGCTCTCGGGGAAGCCGAGCGGGCGGCCATCCTTGTAGAAGAAATACTCCTGCTCGAAGCCGAACCAGGCGCCCTCGTCGTCGAGGATGGTGGCGCGCTTGTTGGATGCATGCGGCGTCACGCCGTCCGGCATTATGACTTCGCACATGACGAGCACGCCATTGCTGCGCGCGGGATCGGGATAGATGGCGACCGGCTTCAGCACGCAGTCGGACGAGTGGCCTTCGGCCTGCATGGTCGAGGAGCCGTCGAAGCCCCACAGCGGAAGCTGGTCGAGCGTCGGGAACTCGGCATAGTCCTTGATCTGCGTCTTTCCGCGAAGGTTGGGAACCGGGGTGTATCCATCGAGCCAAATGTACTCGAGCTTGTATTTCGTCATTCTAGCCTCTCGTTGTTTTGATCACCGAACCTTGGACGGCGCCGGCATGCCAGCCACCCTGCAGCCGACCTGCCGGATTATTAAAAAGCAATTCGTGTGCCATTCTCGCCGGCCAAGGATGCGACAAAACTGACGCCGCATCCCGACAAATCCGCTGCCGCGTAATCGCAATGCGTCCGGATCAATCACAAGCATGCTCTGCATAAATAACAGGCAGATACTGATCTTTTTATAATCATATTGCCTAACTGGATTGCAGAACTTATCTTGGGGAAAGATTGGATCGGCAAGGCTCTGCAGAAGAAGGGAGACCGACAATGGAAATCACTCCTACCCGTCAGTCGGCCAAAATCCTGATGTTCCCGGTGGCAGCGCGCGCTTCTGCCTTAAATTTAAGCGGAAAGGCTAAGTTCGCGGCAGAACTTGCTTCATTGCGTAACCGTACGGATTTCGGAAGCGGCTGGTATCACGAAGCGGCCATCGAGGAAGAAAAACAGGACCGGAAGAGCTAACCTTTCCTCCGCATCGCTTTTGACGAATTGCAAAGCCCGGCGCGATCGCTCGCGCCGGGCTTTTCATTTTGCCGTCAGGCAAGGATCAGGTCTTGGCGTGCAAGTCCGTTCCCAGCGTATCCCTGACAAAGATCGTACCGATGACCAGCGACATCGCCGCGATCACCACCGGATACCAGAGGCCGTAATAGATATCGCCGCTGTAGGCGCTGAGCGCGAACACCGTCGCCGGCAGCAGGCCGCCGAACCAGCCATTGCCGATGTGATAGGGCAACGACATGCCGGTATAGCGGATGCGGGTCGGGAACATTTCTACCAGGATCGCGGCGATCGGTCCGTAGACCATGGTCACGTAAAGGACCAGGATGAACAGGATGCCGATGACCTTTGCCCAGTTGACCTGTTCAGGGTCGGCAAACATCGCAAAGGCGCCTGCCCCCGGGACGCTGTAGACGGTGATCTCGGGCGCTCCCGCCGCTGCCTCATCGGCCGCCAGCAGCTTGTCCTTGATCGCCTTGTCGGTCGCAACCGTCGCTTTGTCGCCGGCGCGGATTGCGGCGGCGTCGAGCTTCAGTTCCGGATTGGCCGCAACGAAGGCGTCAAGCTTCTGGTCGGCGACCTTGGCCGCAGCACGCTTCAGCGGATAGCCGCCGTCCCGCAATGCAATGTTGATTGCCTTCTTGAACGCGGCGTCGCTTGAAGTTGCCTTGTCTGCGGCTGCCACGGCATCATAGGACGCCACCGTTGCGGTGCCGATCTTGACACTGGCCGCGGTCCCCGGTGCCGCTGTCGTGACAATGTCATAGGGCACCGAGCTCTTGGCAAGGAAGTCCGTCGCAATATCGCACGACGTCAGAGGCTTGCGCGTTCCGGTCGGATTGAACTGGAACTTGCAGTCGCCAGGTGCAGCGGTGATCGTGGCACGGGTGTTTTGCTGTGCGGTGGCGAGCGCCGGATTGGCTGCCCAGGTCAGCGCCTTGAACAGCGGGAAGGTGGTGACGATCGCCAGCGCCAGGCCCGCCATGATGATCGGCTTGCGGCCGATCTTGTCGGAGAGCCAGCCGAACACGACGAAGAAGATAGTGCCGAGCGCCAGCGCGATGGCGATCATGATGTTGACCGACTGGCCGTCGACCTTGAGCACGTTCTGCAGGAAAAACAGCGCGTAGAATTGGCCGTTGTACCAAACCACGGCCTGGCCGGCAGTAAGGCCGAAAAGCGCCAAAATGGCGATCTTGGCATTCGTCCACTGTCCGAAGGCTTCCGTCAGCGGCGCCTTGGAGCCCTTGCCCTCGTCCTTCATGCGCTGGAAGGTCGGCGATTCGGCAAGCGACAGGCGAATCCAGACCGATATGCCGAGCAGAATGGCTGAGAGCAGGAATGGAACGCGCCAGCCCCAGGCCTCGAAATCCTCCTTGCTCAGCGAATTTTGCACGATAAGGATGACGACCAGCGACAGGAACAGGCCAAGTGTCGCCGTCGTCTGGATCCACGATGTGTAGAAGCCGCGGCGGTCGTCGGGCGCATGCTCGGCCACATAGGTCGCCGCACCGCCATACTCACCACCGAGCGCCAGGCCCTGCAGCATGCGCAGCGCAATCAGGATAATAGGCGCTGCAATGCCCCAGCTTGCCGAACCAGGCAGCAGGCCGACCAGGAACGTCGACAGGCCCATGATCATGATGGTGACGAGAAAGGTGTATTTGCGACCAACGAGATCGCCGATGCGGCCGAACACCAGCGCGCCGAACGGGCGCACGAGGAAGCCAGCGGCGAAAACCAGCAGCGTAAAAATGTTGCGCGTCGCTTCCGGATACGAGTTGAAGAATGTCGAGCCGATCGCGGCAGCCAATGCGCCGTAGAGATAGAAATCGTACCATTCGAAAACGGTGCCGAGCGAGGAAGCGAAGATGACTTTCTTCTCTTCCCGCGTCATTCCGCGGCTTGCTCTGCCGGCGGTCACTGCCATTGCCATGAATTCGTCCTCCCGTGACATCTCGCTGTGCTTGATGCTGCGCGGTGTCGCCTCTGGGCTCGAACTCGGGCAGCTATCGCCGCGAGAAGTGACAGAAAGCGCCGCCCAGAGGCAGCCCGTCTTTGGGATTATGACTTTGGTCCAATGCATCGGCCCGAACATCGGAATCGATGTTCGGAAAGCACGATGCATAGATTCAAAGTGTTAGAGCGTATTTTGCACGTCCAACTGGAACGCACGTCGCTCTAATAAGGCAAGGCGAAACGAATGAGGGCGGCGATTGCCGTCAGCCCTTGAGCGCCTCGAGGAGACCGACGGCGGCCATCATGTCGCGCTTGCGGTGGGCACGGCGGGCGACGGCTTCCGCGTCATGGCCCCAGTGCTCGGCCTGCCAGTCCTCGTCGACATGGCCGGCGGCCCAGGCTGCCTCGCCGTCGATCTCGCCGAAATCGACGGCCAGCGCCAGCAGTGCCGATCCGGTCAACGAGGTCATGACGTGGATGGCGGCAAGCCGGAGCGGGTCGGCACGCTGGGCAAGATGAACGCCGAGCACCGCGATGCTCTCGCGCGGCTGCTCGATATGGATCACCCCTTCGGCGAGTTGAAACCGGGCGCCGAGCGCACTCCGCGCCCAATCGATGACGGGGTCCCAATATTCGTTCTGCCGATCGACGAGCCCTTGGGGGGCGTCGGCGCGATAGCAGAGCAGGTCGGACGAGGCAAAGCGCAGGATGTCTTCCAAAACCGCCTGCGGGTCGCTGGCGACGCCGTCGATGGCCGTGTTGACCAGACGCATGACCGGCATCGTCATCGGGTCGATCGTCTCGCCTTGCGCGGCGAACTCGCCGGCGACCAGAGCGGCGGCTTTTTCGGTCGGCAGGATCAGAAGCGCTTTGCCCGGCGTGCGGACCGGCTTGCCATCGAGATGAACGGCAAAACCAGCTTCGGCCGGTGCGACCGAGACGGTTTTGTAGAAGCGTTTCGGCAGGTGCGTCTTCATCTGGATCTGGGCACGGCGTACCGGATCCGGATCGGAAAGCTGCTTTCCCGCTTCGAGGTCGTTGAGAATATCGCGCATGCCGGAGCCTTTCATCCGGGGATCTGTTTTCGGGCCGGCCGATTCACAATGATCAGACCGGCTGCGATGAGGCCGAGTGCCAGGAAAATACGGATGGTCAGCGGCTCGTTCAAGAAGATGGCGCCGCACAGAACGCCGAACACCGGCGAAAGAAAGGTGAAGCTCGACAGGCCCGATGCCGGATAGCGCCGCAGCAACCAGAACCAGAGCACATAGGTGAAGGCGACGATGTAGACCGCCTGGAAAAGCAAGGCCAAGGTCGGCAAAGCGGCGAAGTCGCGGACGGGCGGCCCGGCGAAAGGCAGCACCAAGGCGCCAACCATCGCAGCGCCGGCCAGTTGGTAGAGCAGCAACTTCTCGGCGCTCGTTTCCGCCAGTTTCGTGCGCTTGATGACGATGTAGGTCAAGGCCCACAAAATGCCGGCGCCGAGACTGAGCAGATCACCAATCAGGGTCGCACCGTTATCGGCGCTCAACTGGTCGGAGAACACCGCGACCAGGCCGGCGAAAGCGAGCAGAAGGCCGACGAGCCGGCGCGCGGTGATGCGTTCGTTGAGCAGGAAATGCCCGCCGACCAGCACCCAGAACGGCATGGTGTTGACCAGCAAGGTGTTGCGCGCGACGGTCGTCTGTTCGAGCCCGACATAGAGAAACAGGAACTCGAGACCAAAGAGCGCGCCTGCCAGAATGCCGGCGACAAGGGTTCCGTCGCGGCTGAAAAGCGCAATGCCGCGCCAGCGGCACCAGACGAGAACGCACAGCCCGCCGATGACCGACCGCGCGATCGACAGGAAAACGGGATCGTAGCCGGCATAGGAGATCTTGGCGGCGACGTAGTTCAGCCCCCAGGAAAAGGTCAGCCCGACCATGATGGCGGCGGCGGCCATGTCGACCCTGTCGCGACGGTCGAGCGTATCGGTGGCCATGCCCACTGGACCTAGTCCTCCGCGCTGGCGTCGTCGAAGCCGATCAGGTTCCAGCTCTGGCGCATATGCGGCGGCATCGGTGCGGTGACGTCGATAAAACCCTTGTCGGGATGCGGGATGACGATGCGGCGCGCGTGCAGATGCAAGCGGTTCTGCATGCCGCCGGGAAAATCCCAATTGGTGTCGGCCTCGAAATATTTGGGATCGCCGATGATCGGGCAGCCGATGTGAGCGGCATGGACGCGAAGCTGGTGGGTGCGGCCGGTATAAGGCTCCATCTCCAGCCAGGACAGGGTCTGCGCCGCCTGCTCGACGATCCGGTAATAAGACACCGCGTGGTCGGCGCCCTTTTCGCCATGCTTGGCGACGCGCACGCGGTCGCCGTCGGGCGTCGGTTCCTTGATCAACCAGGTCGAGATCTTGTCCTCGCGCTTCGGCGGCACGCCCTTGACCAGCGCCCAATACGTCTTCTTGGTCTCACGCGCCCGGAACGCCTCGGCAAGCTTCATGGCGGCGAGCCTGGTGCGGGCGACGACCAGCACGCCTGACGTGTCGCGGTCGAGCCGGTGCACCAGACGCGGTTTCTCGCCCTTCTGGCTGCGCCAGGCTTCCAGCATGTCGTCGACATTGCGGGTGACACCTGAGCCACCCTGGACGGCGAGGCCGGCCGGCTTGTTGAAGACGAACACTTTCGGATCTTCATGGATCAGCATCTTGGCCAGAACGTCGGCGTCGCCCTGGTTGCGGATCGAGTGACCGGTGAGCGGGCTCTCGCCCTTCTTATCCACTTCGAGCGGTGGGATGCGAACCGTCTGGCCCGGCTCGACGCGGGTATCGGCCTTCACCCTGCCGCCATCGACACGGATCTGGCCGGAGCGCAGCAGTTTTTGCAGATGGCCGAAGCCAAGGCCCGGAAAATGGGTCTTGAACCAGCGATCGAGCCGCATGCCCGCCTCGCCGGCCTCCACCGTGATCTGTTCTACGCCTGCCATTGTCTCGTTTTTACCCGTTTCCAGCGCATGACCTGAAATCGATCTTCGGAAAGGGTCATGCGCAAAATCAAAAAAGCTGCAGCGTCCTTGGCGCGCCCTGAGGGGGCACGCGGCGCTGCAAGCGGGGGCAATAGCATTAAGGCAGGCTTCTTGCGAGCCAAAGACCCAGAAACAGGGCAATGATCGCGCCAATGAGGCTGACAAGGGCGTATCCGAACGCCGGCAGCGTCGCGCCGCGCTCCCACAGCGTCGCGAAATCGAGCGAAAAGGCGGAGAACGTGGTGAAGCCGCCGAGGATGCCGGTGGCGACGAACAGCCGAAGCTCGTTCGATCCGCCGTAGCGCCGCGCCAGGGTCGTGATGAACAGGCCCATGGCAAAGGAGCCGACAATGTTGATCGCCATCGTGCCCCAGGGAAAACTCGGGCCGACAAGACGCAGCGCAACGAAATTGACGACGTGCCGGAGCCCGGCACCAATAGCGCCGCCCGCAGCAACGAGGAGGAGATTGATCATCGCCGTTTACTGCCCTTACAGGGTGGCTCGGTCAATCCCTGCCCCTGAGCGGGAAAGTAGCGCGAGCCTACTTTTTCCGCTCGCCGCGCAGCTTCGCCCAATAGTCGAGCCGCTTCCTGATATCACGCTCGAAACCGCGCTCGGGCGGATCATAGAATTTACGGCGGCCCATCTTTTCCGGAAAATAATCCTGTCCGGAAAAAGCGTCCGGCTCGTCGTGGTCGTAACGGTAGCCGGCGCCGTAATCTTCTTCCTTCATCAGCTTGGTCGGCGCGTTGAGGATGTGTTTGGGCGGCAGCAATGAGCCGAACTCCTTAGCCGCCTGTGTGGCAGCCTTGAAGGCGGTGTAGACGGCGTTGGATTTAGGCGCGCTGGCGAGATAGACCGTGGCCTCGGCGAAGGCGAGTTCGCCCTCTGGCGAGCCCAGATAGTCGTAGGCATCCTTGGCGGCATTGGCGACGACCAGCGCCTGCGGGTCTGCCAGCCCGATATCCTCCATCGCCATGCGCACCAGGCGGCGGCCGAGATAGAGCGGGTCCTCGCCGGCATCGAACATGCGGGCGAGATAATAGAGGGCGGCGTCGGGGTCGGAGCCGCGCACCGATTTATGCAGCGCCGAGATCAGATTGTAATGGCCGTCCTGGCCCTTGTCGTAGATCGGCGCGCGGCGCTGGACGATGCGCTGCAGGCCCTCGGCGCCGAACACCTCGCCTGACTTGGCGGCGCGCCAGACCTCTTCTGCCAGCGTCAGCGCCGCACGACCATCGCCATCGCTCATGCGCACGAGCATCGCCCTCGCCTCGTCGTCGAGCGGCAGCGCCCTGCCCTCGGTCTCCTCGGCACGCGCCAGCAGTTTTGCGATGCTGTCCTCACCGAGCGAATGAAAGACCAGCACGCGCGCGCGGGACAGTAGCGCCGCATTCAGCTCGAAGGAGGGGTTTTCGGTGGTGGCGCCAACCAGCACCACGGTGCCGTCTTCCATCACAGGCAAAAAACTGTCCTGCTGGGCGCGGTTGAAGCGATGGATCTCGTCGACGAAGAGCAGCGTCTGACGGCCGTTGGTGCGGCGCAGCTTCGCCGCCTCGAACACTTTCTTCAGGTCGGCGACTCCGGAAAACACCGCCGATATCTGTTGGAACGCAAGGCTGGTTTCGCCGGCAAGCAGCCGCGCGACTGTGGTCTTGCCCGTCCCGGGCGGCCCCCAGAAGATCATCGAGCCGAGCGAGCCGGAGCCGATCAGCCGCGTCAGCGCGCCGTCGGGTCCGGTCAGATGCTCCTGGCCGACGACCTCGCTGAGGTTCTGCGGGCGCAGCCGGTCGGCCAGCGGCCTGCCGGGCGGCGCCTTTTCCGGTTCATCGACACTGAACAGATCGGCCATGCACGTCTTTTCGTTGGAGCGCGATCTCGTCCGAAGGATCGACGCTCGGGCTCAGTAACGCAACACCTGGCGCAGTATCTGCCCGCCGCGCTCGACGGTAAAGCGCCACCAGCGCGTCTCCTGCATGGCTGCCTGCTCCAGGGTCGCCGCGGTATCGATGGTCAAGCCGTTGACCTCGCGAACGATGTCGCCCGGCTGGAAGCCGAAACCGGCTGCGGGCGAACCGCGATTGATGTCGATCACCGTAACACCCTTGACGTCCGTGCGAATGCCGAGCCGCTGGGCGAGCCGCGGCGACAGTTCCGCAACCTTGGCACCGGAGAACGGGCTGCGACCGCGCAGCGTCACCTCCGCGAGTTTCGCACCTTCCGGCGCACGCTCCAGCGCGATGTCCATCGCCGCTTGCTGGCCTTTGCTCAGAACGGCGAAGCTGGCATTGGTGCCGATCGACAGCGTGGCCATCCGGTAATCCAGCGCCTCGATGCTCTCGACCGGCGTGCCATTGAGCGACAGCACGACGTCACCTGCCTTGAGCCCCGCCTTGGCCGCCGGCCCGGCTTCGTCGATGGACGAAACCAGTGCCCCGGTCGGCGTCTCGAGACCGAGCGATTCGGCGATTTGCGGCGTCACGCGCTCGAATTCGGCGCCGATATACGGCCGCTCGAAGAAGTCGCGCCCGGCCTTGGCCGCATCGGCAAAAGCGCGAACCATATTGGAGGGAATAGCAAAGCCGATGCCGATCGAGCCGCCGCTGCGGCTGTAGATCGCCGTGTTGATGCCGACCAGTTGGCCACCCATGTTGATCAGCGCACCGCCGGAATTGCCGGGATTGATCGCAGCGTCGGTCTGGATGAAGAAACTGGAATCGGAAACGCCGATGTGGCTGCGGGCAAGTGCCGAAACGATGCCGCTGGTGGTGGTCTGGCCGACGCCGAAGGGGTTGCCGATGGCCAACAACAGGTCGCCGACCTCGAGCGCGTCGGAATCGCCGACGGCGACGACCGGAAATGGCTTGTCGGCGGAGATCTTGAGCACGGCGAGGTCAAGCGTCTCGTCCTTGAGCAGCACCTTGCTGTCGAATTCACGCCCGTCCGCGGTGGCGACCTTGACCTGATCGGCGTCCTTGATGACGTGGAAATTGGTGACCACTATGCCTGTCGGGTCGACCAGCACGCCGGAGCCGAGCGAAGACTGCGCACGCGGCTGCGAACGACCGAAGAACTCTTCGAAGAACGGATCGCCGTCGAAGGGCGACCTCAGCCTGGCCGTTTGCGAGGCATAGACATTGACCACGGCCGGCGCCGTCTGCTTGACCAGCGGCGCAAACGACAGTTGCATTTCGTCGCGGCCGAACGGCACGCGCTTGTCTGGACCGGAGGTGGCATTATCGCCTTCGGCGCCGCGCAACATGTCGGTCAGCACGTCGGACAGACCGGGATCGGCCTTGGTGTCCTGAGCCAGCGCCTGCCTGGCGGCCGGCACGAGCGCCGCCGCCATCAAGGCGCAGAGTAGAACAAGGGACAGCCGTTTTACGCGCATTCCGAATCCTCCGGGGTCGGGCGCCATTGTCCCGACGATTGTGCAAAATGAAAGGCTAAGTCGATGTAATCGAATTATTCTCGAGGAAAAGACATGGGCTTAAGTCAAGACAGTCCCCGCAATGCTCCCTACCGCTGCCAGAATGCACAAAAGGGCCCGCAGGCCCTTTTGAACTCCTTGAGGGAAAACCGAAGCTTATGCGGCTGCGGCTTCCTCGTCGGTGCCTTCTGCCTCGATGCGGGCACGGTCGCCGGCGCCCTTGGCCGAGGTGTCGCGATCGACGAACTCGATGACCGCCATGGCGGCATTGTCGCCGTGGCGGAAGCCCGCCTTCATGATGCGCAGATAGCCGCCGTTGCGGGTGGCGTAGCGCGGCGCGATCGTGTCGAACAGGCGCTTGACGACGCCTTCATTGCCGATCTGGGCAATCACCTGGCGGCGGGCATGCAGGTCGCCGCGCTTGCCGAGCGTCACCAGCTTCTCGACGATCGGACGCAGATCCTTCGCCTTCGGCAAGGTGGTGAGGATCTGCTCATGCTCGATGAGCGACACGGCAAGATTGGCAAACATCGACTTGCGGTGGCTTATGCTGCGGGCGAACCGGCGGCCTTTAAATCCGTGGCGCATGGCTCTTCTCCTGGTGTTGTGGGCGGTTGGCCCGGCTGTTTCGTTTTGTGAATGGTCAATAGTGAATGGTGAATGGAAGGGCTCTACCTCTCCGAAGTCGCCGACCGACGACCATTCACCATTTCACCATTCTCAATTCACCGGTCAGTATTGATCTTCGTAACGCTTGGCGAGGTCTTCGATGTTTTCCGGCGGCCAATCCGGCACTTCCATGCCGAGGTGCAGGCCCATCGCCGCCAGGACTTCCTTGATCTCGTTCAGCGACTTGCGGCCGAAGTTCGGGGTGCGCAGCATCTCGGCTTCGGTCTTCTGGATCAAGTCGCCGATATAGACGATGTTGTCGTTCTTCAGGCAGTTGGCCGAACGCACCGAAAGCTCGAGTTCGTCGACCTTCTTGAGCAGCGCCGGGTTGAAGGCAAGCTCGGTCACCTGCTCGGCGGCGACCTCCTTCTGCGGCTCGTCGAAATTGACGAACAGGCCAAGCTGGTCCTGCAGGATGCGGGCGGCGAAAGCCACCGCGTCCTCGCCCGAGATCGAACCGTCGGTGTCGATCGTCATGGTCAGCTTGTCGTAGTCGAGAACCTGGCCCTCGCGGGTGTTCTCGACCTTGTAGGAGACCTTCTTGACCGGCGAGTAGAGGCTGTCGACCGGGATGAGGCCGATCGGCGCGTCTTCGGCGCGATTGCGGTCGGCCGGAACGTAGCCCTTGCCGGTATCGACGGTGAACTCCATGCGGATTTCTGCGCCCTCGTCCAGCGTGCAGATGACGTGGTCGGGATTGAGGATCTCGACGTCGCCGACCGTCTGGATGTCGCCGGCCAGAACAGCGCCCGGTCCCTGCTTGCGCACGACCATGCGCTTGGGGCCGTCGCCTTCCATGCGGATGGCGATTTCCTTGATATTCAAGACGATGTCGGTCACGTCCTCGCGCACGCCGGCGATCGACGAGAATTCATGCAGAACGCCATCGATCTGCACGGCGGTCACAGCCGCGCCACGCAGCGAAGACAGAAGCACGCGACGCAGCGCGTTGCCGAGGGTCAGGCCAAAGCCGCGCTCGAGCGGCTCGGCGACCAGCGTGGTCAGCGTCTTCTTCTTCGAAGAGAACTCGATCTTGTTCGGCTTGATCAGTTCCTGCCAATTTTTCTGGATCATGATGCTTTCCTTCCGTTGACCCGCCACCATCCAATCGTGGCGGGCGACCTGGAATGCCGTGGAGGAACGCTAATGGCGTTCGCGCGGCGTTCGGTAATTTTTTCCCTAAAGCGCGTAGCCCTTCAGGTCTCTGTTCTTATGCCTGTCGTTGCCCCAAACCGCTGCGCGTTTTGGGCAACAGGCATTAGACGCGGCGCTTCTTGCGCGGGCGGCAGCCATTGTGCGGGATCGGCGTCACGTCACGGATCGAGGTGATGGTGAAGCCGGCTGCCTGCAATGCGCGCAGCGCCGATTCACGACCGGAGCCCGGTCCGCAGACCTCGACCTCAAGCATGCGCATGCCGTGTTCCTGGGCCTTCTTGGCAACGTCCTCGGCAGCCATCTGGGCAGCGAACGGGGTCGACTTGCGAGATCCCTTGAAGCCCTGGGCTCCCGCCGACGACCAGGCAATCGAATTGCCCTGCGCGTCGGTGATGGTGATCATCGTGTTGTTGAAGGTCGAGTTGACGTGGGCAACGCCCGACGAGATATTCTTGCGTTCGCGACGGCGAACACGTGTGGCTTCCTTGGCCATGATGGTCCTTTCAGTTGATCTCTACACCGCCGTAATGCCAGCGGCTCCACCTTCGTAAGGGAGTAGGGGAATAGGGCAGTAAGGGAGTATGTTAGTACGGCGCGGTCGTCCGCGACCAAACATACTGCCCTACTGCCCTACTCCCTTATTCCCCTAAATTACTTCTTCTTGCCAGCGATCGACTTGGCCGGACCCTTGCGGGTGCGCGCATTGGTATGCGTGCGCTGACCGCGAACCGGTAGCGATCGGCGATGACGCAGGCCGCGATAGCAGCCGAGGTCCATGAGCCGCTTGATGTTCATCGACACTTCGCGGCGCAGATCGCCCTCGACCTGGTAGTCACGGTCGATCGTCTCGCGGATCTGCAGCACTTCCGCGTCGGTCAGCTGGTTGACGCGACGCTCGGCCGGGATGCCGACCTTGTCGACGATCTCCTGGGCGAAGCTCTTGCCAATGCCGTGAATGTACTGAAGCGCAATGACGACGCGCTTGTTGGTCGGAATGTTGACGCCGGCTATACGAGCCATGTTCTTCTCTTCTCCATGTGGGCCGGACAAGCCGGCGCTGTCAAAGTTGCCCCGCGTCCGGTGGAGGCCGGCCCATGCGGGAGTTTCCAGTTCAAAGCGGCTGCCTTGCCCTTGCGGGCAAGCAAGCCTCATGCCTGATAGGAAGACGGGCCGCCATACCCCAGCGAACCGCTCCAGTCAAGCGCAATCGTTTATTTTCCGTTCGCAGACCGTTGCGCCGCCGCTGGGGTCGCAGCCGTGAGCACCGCTTCGATCTGCCGCGTCACCGCATCGATGTCGGCCATGCCGTCGACACCTCTCAGCTTGCCCTTGGCATAGTAGTAGCCGATCAGCGGCGACGTCTTCTTGTAGTACTCCTTCAGGCGCTCTTCGAACACCGCCGGATTGTCGTCCTTGCGCACCGGCAGACCCGTGGCCTTGGCCTCTTCGGCGCGCTTGCCGATTCGGCCAACCAGCGCCTTGTCGTCGACGACAAGTTCGATGACGGCGTCGAGAGTGAGGCGGCGAGCCGAGAGCATCGATTCAACCGCGTCCGCCTGCACCAGGGTTCGCGGATATCCGTCAAGGATGAACCCCCTTGCGCAATCGGCCTGATCGATACGCTCGGCGACGATAGCGTTGACGATGGCGTCGGAAACCAGTTCGCCAGCGTCCATCACCGCCTTGGCCCGTTTGCCGACTTCGGTGCCGGCCTGGACAGCAGCGCGCAGCATATCGCCCGTCGAGAGTTGGGGAATGCCGTATTTTTCTACCAGTCTTTGTGCTTGCGTCCCCTTGCCCGCCCCTGGCGGCCCAAGCAATATCAACCTCATCTGGCTTTCTTCCCCCCGCGCAGCTTCGACTTCTTGATCAGGCCCTCATACTGGTGCGCGATCAGGTGACCCTGAATTTGCGCCACCGTGTCGAGCGTTACACTGACCACGATCAGAAGCGATGTGCCACCGAGGTAGAATGGTACGCCAGTCGCTGAAATCAGGAACTCGGGCAGCAGACACACCAGCACCAGATAAATGGCGCCGACGACAGTTATGCGGGTAAGGACATAGTCGATGTAATCCGCGGTGCGCTCGCCCGGACGGTAGCCCGGAATGAAACCCGAATGCTTCTTGAGCTGGTCGGCGGTGTCCTTCGGGTTGAAGACGATCGCCGTATAGAAGAAGGCGAAAAACACGATCATCGCCGCATAGAACGCCATGTAGAGCGGCTGGCCATGACCGAGTGCCGCCAGGACGGTGCTGGCCCAGGCTGGCATGTTGGTCGTCTGCGAGAAGCCGGCGACCGTCGCCGGCAGCAACAGCAGCGAAGAGGCGAAGATCGGCGGAATGACGCCGGCCGTGTTGAGCTTGAGCGGCAGGTGCGAGGTGTCGCCCTGGAACATGCGGTTGCCGACCTGGCGCTTGGGATACTGGATCAGCAAGCGCCGCTGGGCGCGCTCGAAGAACACGATCAGCGCGATGACGACGACGGCCAGAACGATGATCGCCAGGATCAGGCCGGTCGACAGCGCGCCGGTGCGGCCAAGTTCCAGCGTACCGGAGATGGCTTGCGGCAGGCCGGCGACGATGCCGGCAAAGATGATCAGCGAAATGCCGTTGCCGATGCCGCGGGCGGTGATCTGCTCGCCGAGCCACATCAGGAACATGGTGCCGCCGACCAGCGTGATGACGGTCGAGATGCGGAAGAACATGCCGGGATCGCTGACGATGCCGCTGCCGCCTTCCAGTCCGACCGCAATGCCGTAGGCCTGGACCAGCGCCAAGAGCACGGTGCCGTAGCGGGTATACTGGTTGATGACCTTGCGGCCCTGCTCGCCTTCCTTCTTCAGCGCCTCCAGTGATGGGATGACGGAGGTCATCAGCTGCATGATGATGGAAGCGGAAATATAGGGCATGATGCCGAGGGCAAAGATCGCCATGCGTTCGACGGCGCCACCGGCGAACATGTTGAACATGCCAAGCACGCCCTTGCTCTGCGACGAGAAGGCCTGGGCGAAAGCGTCGGGATTGATGCCGGGCAGCGGGATATAGGTGCCGAGGCGGTAGACCAGCAACGCACCAACGGTGAACCAGATGCGCTTCTTCAGATCCTCCGCCTTGGCGAAGGCCGAGAAATTCAGATTCGAGGCTAGTTGTTCAGCAGCCGAAGCCATGCCTGATTCTCCGCTTGGTCACGCTCGATGGCCCGCAACTCAGGCGGCGCGTGTCACCGAAGCTCACGAGATAAGCTCCGGACTGCAAACATGCAAGCGGCCGCGTTGACGCGGCCGCCATATTGAGCAGATCAAAGCGCAATCAAAAGCGAAACGTGTCCCGCTCTGCCGATCGCGCTTCAAATCGCCGTTACTCGGCTGCTGCCTTTTCCGGCAGCTTCACCGAACCGCCGGCCTTTTCGATCTTCTCGATGGCAGCCTTGGAGGCGCCGGCCACGTCGAAGGCAAGCTTCGACTTGATCTCGCCGTCGGAGAGGATGCGCACGCCGTCCTTGACGCGGCGGATGACGCCGGCCGCGACCAGCGCTTCGGCGGTCACGGTCGTCTTGGCGTCGAGCTTCTTGGCATCGAGCGCGGCCTGGATGCGGGCCAGCGACACGACGGTAAAGCTCTTGGCGAAGATGTTGTTGAAGCCGCGCTTCGGCAGACGCCGGTAGAGCGGCATCTGGCCACCCTCGAAGCCGTTGACGGCGACGCCGGAGCGCGCCTTCTGGCCCTTGACGCCGCGACCGGCGGTCTTGCCCGAGCCGGAGCCGATGCCGCGGCCGAGACGCTTCCTGGAATGCGTCGCGCCGTCCTTGTCACGCAGATCGTTGAGTTTCATCTGGGTTCTCCTGCGCTCTGGTTCAGCCCTCGTCCACGACGCGGACGAGATGCTGGACGGCAGCGATCATGCCGCGCACGGAGGGGGTGTCCTCCAGCGTGCGCTGCTTGTGCATCTTGTTGAGGCCGAGGCCGACCAGCGTCGCGCGCTGCTCCTTCGGCCGGCGGATCGGCGAACCGATCTGCTCGACGGTGATGGTCTTGGTTGCTTTCTTGGCCATGGTCAATATCCCTGGTCAGCGTCGACTATTCTTCGGCCGCAACGGCGGTGCCGCGGCGGGCCTGAAGGGTCGAATACTTGATGCCGCGCGCGGCAGCCACATCCTTGGGATGCATCTGGCTCTTCAGCGCGTCGAAGGTGGCGCGAACCATGTTGTAGGGGTTCGACGAACCCATCGACTTGGCGACCACGTCATGCATGCCGAGCGTCTCGAAGACGGCGCGCATCGGGCCGCCGGCGATGATGCCGGTACCCTGCTTGGCAGCGCGCAGCAGAACGCGTCCGGCGCCCCAGCGTCCTTCGACGTCGTGATGCAGCGTACGGCCCGAGCGCAGCGGCACGAAGATCATGTCGCGCTTGGCCGATTCGGTCGCCTTGCGGATCGCCTCTGGCACTTCGCGCGCCTTGCCGTGACCGAAGCCGACACGGCCCTTCTGGTCACCGACGACGACGAGTGCTGCAAAGCCGAAGCGCCGGCCGCCCTTGACGACCTTGGCGACGCGGTTGATGTGGACGAGCTTGTCCACCATGCCGTCGTCGCGCTCTTCGCGATCACGGCCGCGGCCGCCATCCCTACGTTCCTGTGCCATATCCTGTTCCTTGTTTTTTTCCGGAAGCACGGTTGATGATGATATCCGGTTCCCTCTGTGGGTTGCCGGGAGCGAAACTCATTTTTCCCTTCGCATGATCTTGTCCGAAAAGTCTGCAACTTATTGCTGCGCTGACCTCCGGTTCAGGATCATGCTTTAGAAGCTCAAGCCACCTTCACGGGCGGCCTCGGCCAGCGCCTTGACGCGGCCGTGATAGATGTACGGTCCGCGGTCGAAGACGACTTCCTTGACGCCGGCCTTCGAAGCGCGCTCGGCAATCAGCTTGCCGATTGCCACAGCGGCGGCAGTGTCGGCACCGGTCTTGAGCGAACCCTTGAGGTCCTTCTCCAGCGTCGAGGCGGCAGCGATGGTGTGGCCCTTGGCGTCGTCGATGACCTGGACGTAGATGTTCTTCGACGTGCGGTGGACCGACAGACGCGGACGCTCGCCAGCGACCTTCTTGATCTGGCGGCGGACGCGCTGAGCGCGGCGTTGGGTGGAGTCTTTCGAGCCCATGATATCAGTTCCTTGCCTTCAAAAAACGGGGGCAACCCTGTGCGGTAGGACAAGCCTCCCGCGACCGCTCCCCGCGGCGTTGATTTGCAGTGAATGGTGAATGGAAAAATGGTGAAAGGTAGAAACCAGGTGCCGCCCGGCTCCTGCCCATCCTACTGCCATTTTACCATTCACCATTCACCATTGACGAAATTACTTCTTCTTGCCTTCCTTGCGGACGATCTTCTCGCCAGCGTAACGAACGCCCTTGCCCTTGTACGGCTCAGGACCGCGATATTCGCGGATCTCGGCAGCGACCTGACCGACCTTCTGCTTGTCGATGCCGGTCACGGTGATTTCCGTCGGCTTCGGCACCGTGATGGTGATGTCCTGCGGCGTTTCGTAGACGACGTCATGGCTGAAGCCGAGCGCCAGCTGCAGGTTCTTGCCCTGCATGGCGGCGCGATAGCCGACGCCGGTGATCTCGAGCTTCTTTTCGAAACCGTCCTTGACGCCCTGCAGGATGTTGACGATCTGCGTGCGCGACATGCCCCATTTGGAACGGGCGGTCTTGGTCTGGTCGCGTGGCTGGACAGCGATCTCGCTGCCTTCCATCTTGACCAGCACTTCGTCGTTGACCACGAACTTCAGCTCACCCTTGGGGCCCTTCGCCGTGACGGTCTGGCCGTCGACGGTCGCGGTCACGCCCTGCGGCAGCGAAACGGGTTTCTTTCCAATACGAGACATTTTGTTGTCCTCGTCACTTCTCTTGTTTCAGGTCTCTGTTTCGAGCGTGATCTTGTCCGAATCCGGGTTCCACTTTTCACTGCGTGGTTCGGTTCGGGATCGCGCTCCAGATCAGAAGATCTGGCAGAGGATTTCCCCGCCGACATTCTGTTCACGCGCTTCGTGGTCGGCCATCACGCCCTTCGGCGTCGAAAGGATGGCGATGCCGAGGCCGTTGGCGACGTGCGGGATCGACTTCGCCGAAACGTAAACGCGACGGCCCGGCTTCGAGACGCGGGCGATTTCGCGCACCACCGGCGCACCGTCGAAATACTTCAGCTCGATCTCGATTTCGGACTTGCCGTTGTCGAAGTCGGTCTGGCTGTAGTCGCGGATATAGCCTTCCGCCTTCAGCACGTCGAGGACGCGGGTGCGCAGGCGCGAGGCCGGCGTCGAAACGCTCGACTTCTTGCGGCCATAGGCGTTGCGGATGCGGGTCAGCATATCGCCGAGAGGATCGCTCAATGACATGTTATGTCCTCCTTACCAGCTCGACTTGACCAGGCCCGGGATCTGGCCGTTATTGCCGAGATCACGAAGCGCGATGCGCGATACTTTGAGCTTGCGATAATAGGCACGCGGACGTCCGGTGACTTCGCAGCGGTTGCGGATGCGGATCTTGGCCGAGTTGCGCGGCAGTGCCGCAAGCTTCAGCTGAGCGCGGAAGCGCTCTTCCATCGGCTTGGACTGATCCATGATGATCGCCTTGAGGACCTTACGCTTGGCAGCGTACTGGTCCACAAGCTTGCGGCGCCTGTTGTTCTTCTCGACTGAGCTGGTCTTTGCCATTTCAGATTTTTCCTTTTCTCGCTGCCGTTACTGGCGGAAGGGGAAGTTGAAGGCCTTGAGCAATGCCCTGGCTTCGTCGTCCGTCTTCGCAGTCGTACAAACGATGACGTCCATGCCCCAGATCTGATCAACCTTGTCGTAGTTGATCTCCGGGAACACGATGTGTTCCTTGATGCCCATGGCATAGTTGCCACGGCCATCGAAGCTCTTCGGATTGAGTCCGCGGAAGTCGCGGACGCGCGGCAGCGCGATGTTAACGAGGCGGTCAAGGAACTCGTACATGCGTTCCTTGCGCAGCGTGACCTTGGCGCCGATCGGCATCTTTTCGCGGACCTTGAAGCCGGCGATCGAGTTGCGCGCATGGGTGACGACGGCCTTCTGGCCGGCGATCAGCGCAAGATCTTCCGCCGCGATCGAAGGCTTCTTCGAATCGCCGGTCGCCTCGCCGACGCCCATGTTCAGCACGATCTTGTCGATGCGCGGAACCTGCATCTCGTTCTCGTAGCCGAACTGCTCCTGCAGCGCCTTGCGGATGGTCTCGTTGTAGACCTGCTTGAGGCGCGGCGTGTTCTGGGCAGTCGCCTGCTTGGTTTGAGCCTTAGCCATTGATGACTTCTCCCGAGCGCTTGGCGACGCGCACCTTCTTGCCGTCCTTCTGGAAGATGAAGCCGACACGGGTCGGCTTGCCATCCTTGGGGTCGGCCAGCGCGATGTTCGACAGCTGGATCGGCGCTTCCTTGGTGATGATCCCGCCCTCTTGGGACTGGGACTGCTTCTGGTGACGACGGATCATGTTGACGCCCCGCACCAGCGCGGTGTCTTCCTTCGGCTGTACCGAGAGGACTTCGCCCGAACGGCCCTTGTCCTTGCCGGCCAGCACGATGACCTTGTCGCCTTTTCTAATCTTCTGCATTGGTCCGGCTCCTTACAGCACTTCAGGCGCGAGCGAGATGATCTTCATGTGGTTCTTGGCGCGGAGTTCGCGCGGAACCGGTCCGAAGATACGCGTGCCGATCGGCTCTTTCTTGTTGTCGACGAGAACGGCCGCGTTCTTGTCGAAACGGATCACGCTGCCGTCCGGGCGGCGGATGTCCTTGGCCGTGCGAACCACGACCGCCTTCATCACATCGCCCTTCTTGACGCGGCCGCGCGGGATGGCTTCCTTGATCGACACCACGATGATGTCGCCCACGGAAGCGTATTTCCGCTTCGAGCCGCCCAGCACCTTGATGCACATGACACGACGGGCGCCGGAATTATCCGCGACGTCGAGGTTTGTTTGCATCTGAATCATGACTGGCCGCCTTCTTCTCTTCTAACGGGACGGGCGCAAAGCCCCTCCCCGGTCTGTCCAAAATTCGTTGTTTACGCCTGGTCCGAAGACACGACGGTCCAGCGCTTGTCCTTGGAAATCGGCTTCGATTCCTGGATGAACACCTGATCGCCGACCTTGTGGGCGTTGTTCTCGTCGTGCGCCTTGTACTTCTTGGTCATGCGCACGGTCTTCTTCATCACGGGATGCGTGAAGCGCCGTTCGACCTTGACGACAACCGTCTTCTCGTTTTTGTCGCTGACGACGGTGCCCTGCAGAATGCGCTTTGGCATGGTTTTCGTCCTTAAGCCTTCTTAGCCGCGGACTTTTCCGCAGCGATGGTCTTGATACGCGCAATGTCCTTGCGGACCTGCCTCACGCGCGCGGTCTTCTCGAGCTGGCCGGTGGCCTTCTGGAAGCGCAGGTTGAACTGCTCCTTCTTCAGGCTGGCCAATTCGTCGGTCAGCTGGTCCTGGGTTTTGGTCCGGATGTCTTCGGCTTTCATGATCAGCCCGTCCTTATTCTGCGATGCGCTGTACGAAGCGCGTCCTGACCGAGAGCTTGGCCGCGCCGAGACGCAGCGCCTCACGGGCGGTTTCCTCATTGACGCCGTCGATCTCGAACATGATGCGGCCAGGCTTGACGCGCGCCGCCCAGTAATCGACCGCGCCCTTGCCCTTGCCCATGCGGACTTCGGTCGGCTTCGACGTCACCGGCACGTCCGGGAAGATACGGATCCAGACGCGGCCGGCGCGCTTCATCTCGCGGGTGATCGCGCGGCGGGCCGCCTCGATCTCACGCGCGGTGACGCGGTTCGGCTCAAGCGCCTTCAGCCCGAAACCGCCGAAATCCAGATTGGTGCCACCCTTGGCGGCACCATGGATACGACCCTTGAACTGCTTGCGGAACTTTGTGCGCTTTGGCTGCAGCATCGTTCTAACTCCAAATTCTCAACTGTCTCAGGCGTTTTCGCGACGGCGACCGCGTTCGCGCTCACCACCACCGCCATGCGCATGATCGCCCTCGGTGGCGCGGCGCTCCGAAGCCATCGGGTCGTGCTCGAGGATTTCGCCCTTGAACACCCAGACCTTGACACCGCAGATGCCGTAGGCGGTGTGTGCTTCGGCCGTGCCGTAGTCGACATCGGCGCGCAGCGTATGCAGCGGCACGCGACCTTCGCGATACCATTCCATGCGCGCGATCTCGGCGCCGCCGAGACGGCCGGCGCAGTTGATGCGGATGCCTTCGGCACCGAGGCGCATCGCCGACTGCACGGCGCGCTTCATGGCGCGGCGGAATGCGATACGGCGCTCGAGCTGCTGGGCGATCGACTGGGCGACCAACGTCGCGTCGATCTCGGGCTTACGCACTTCGACGATGTTCAAATGCGTCTCGGACTTCGTCATCTCCATCAGCTTCCTGCGAAGCTTCTCGATGTCGGCGCCCTTCTTGCCGATGATCAGGCCCGGACGCGCCGCATGGATGGTGACGCGGCACTTCTTGTGCGGACGCTCGATCACGACCTTCGAGATCGCAGCCTGCTTGAGTTCCTTCTCAAGATAGTTGCGGATCTTGATGTCCTCGTGCAGCAGCTTGCCGTACTCGCCGGTGTTGGCGAACCAGCGCGAATCCCAGGTGCGGTTGATGCCGAGACGCAGACCGATCGGATTGATTTTCTGGCCCATTATGCGGCCTCCACTTTTTCTTCGACTTCACGAACGACGATCGTGAGGTGCGAGAACGGCTTCTCGATACGGCTGGCGCGGCCACGGCCACGGGCATGGAACCGCTTCATGACGATCGACTTGCCGACATAGGCTTCCGCCACGATCAGCGCATCGACGTCGAGGTCGTGGTTGTTTTCCGCGTTGGCGATCGCCGATTCCAGCGTCTTCTTGACCGTGCCGGAAATCCGCTTGGCCGAGAATTCGAGATCGGAAAGCGCTGTCGCGACCTTCTTGCCGCGGATCAGCGCGGCAACCAGGTTCAGCTTCTGCGGGCTGATACGGATCGTGCGCAACACGGCGCGCGCTTCGTTGTCAGCAAGCCTGCGCGGAGCTTTGGCCTTGCCCATGATTATTTCCTCTTCGCCTTCTTATCCGCGCCGTGACCGTAATAGGTCCGGGTCGGAGCGAATTCACCGAACTTGTGGCCGACCATGTCCTCGTTCACCGAAACGGGAACGTGCTTCTGGCCGTTGTAAACACCGAAGGTGAAGCCGACGAACTGCGGCAGGATGGTGGAGCGACGGCTCCACATCTTGATCACCTCATTGCGACCACCTTCACGAACCTTGTCCACCTTCTTGAGAAGGTAGCCGTCGATGAAGGGGCCTTTCCAAATCGAACGAGTCACTTGGCGTTACCTCTTCTTAGCTCTTGCGCTGATGGCGCGAGCGCAGGATGAACTTGTCGGTCGCCTTATTGGACCGCGTCTTCTTGCCCTTGGTCGGCTTGCCCCAAGGCGAAACCGGATGGCGGCCACCCGAGGTGCGGCCTTCGCCGCCGCCGTGCGGATGGTCGACCGGGTTCATGGTCACGCCGCGGTTGTGCGGACGTTTTCCCCGCCACACCGTGCGGCCTGCCTTGCCGTCATTGATGTTGCCGTGGTCCGGGTTGGACACGGCGCCGACAGTGGCCATGCACGAGCCGTGGACGACACGCTGCTCGCCGGAGTTGAGGCGCAGGATCGCCATGCCCTGGTCACGGCCGACGAGCTGGGCATAACCGCCAGCCGAACGGGCAACCTGGGCGCCCTTGCCCGGCTTCAGCTCGATGTTGTGGACGATCGTGCCGACCGGCATCGAGGCCAGCGGCATCGCATTGCCCGGCTTCACGTCGACCGCTTCGCCGGCCACGATCTTGTCGCCGGCAGCAAGGCGCTGCGGAGCGATGATGTAGGACAGCTCGCCATCGTCATACTTGATCAGCGCGATGAAGGCGCTGCGGTTCGGATCGTATTCGACACGCTCGACCGTGCCGACAATGTCGAACTTGCGGCGCTTGAAGTCGATGATGCGGTACGTACGCTTGTGACCGCCGCCGATGAAGCGGGCCGTGATGCGGCCGTAATTGTTGCGGCCGCCCGATTTGGTCAGGCCCTGGGTCAGGCCCTTGACGGGCTTGCCCTTGTAGAGGCCCGAGCGGTCGACGATGACCAGCTGGCGGGTGCTCGGCGTTATCGGGTTGAATTTTTTCAGTGCCATGTCTGTTGTCCTCGCGGTCTTGCTCAGAGACCCGTCGCGACGTCGATCGACTGGCCGTCGGCCAGCGTCACAATCGCCTTCTTGACGTCGCTCTGGCGGCCGATCGTGCCGCGGAAGCGCTTGATCTTGCCCTTGCGGACAAGCGTGTTCACGGCCATCACCTTGACGCCGAACAGCGCTTCGACGGCAGCCTTGATTTCCGGCTTCGACGCCTTCTTGGCGACGTTGAAGACGACCTGGTTCTGCTCGGAAGCCATGGTCGACTTTTCGGTGATCGCCGGCGAGACGATCACGTCGTAGTGACGAAGGTCGGTCATTTGAAGCGCTCCTCGAGAGCCTCGACGGCGGCCTTCGAAAGGACCAGCGTGCCGCGGCGCAGAATGTCGTAGACGTTGATGCCCTGGATGGGCAGCACGTCGATGTTCGGGATGTTCGTCGCCGCCAGCTTGAAATTCTTGTCGAGCTCGGCACCGCCGATCAGCAGGGCGTTGGACAGGCCCAGCGTCGCGAAATTCGCGATCAGCGCCTTGGTCTTGGCCTCGGTCAGCATCAGCTCATCGATGATGATGAGCGAGGCGCTCTTGGCCTTGGCCGAGAGAGCATGCTTGAGGCCCAGCGCACGCACCTTCTTCGGCAAATCGTGCTCGTGGCTGCGGACGACCGGGCCGTGGGCCTTGCCGCCGCCGCGGAACTGCGGAGCGCGTGCCGAATGGTGACGGGCGCGGCCCGTACCCTTCTGCTTGTACATCTTGGCGCCGGTGCGGGCGATCTCGGCGCGACCCTTGGTCTTGTGCGTGCCCTGCTGCTTCTTGGCAAGCTGCCAGCGCACGACGCGCTGCAGGATGTCCTCGCGCGGATCAAGGCCGAAAATCTCCTCGGAGAGTTTCACCTTGCCGGCGTCCTTGCCGCCAAGCGTTGTGATCTTGAGGTCCATTATTCCGCTCCCTCTGTGGCCGGGGCATCTACTGTGGCCGGGGCATCGTTCTTGGCGCCATCATTGGTTGCAATGGCGCGGATTGCGGCGGGCTTCGGCGCATTGGCCGGCAGCGCAACCTTGGCTGCGTCACGGACCAGGATCCAGGCGCCCTTCGAACCGGGAACCGCGCCGCGGATCAGGATCAGACCGCGATCGGCATCGGTCGAGACGACCTCGACATTCTGCGTGGTGACGCGGGTGTCACCCATGTGGCCGGCCATATGCTTGCCCTTGAACACCTTGCCCGGGTCCTGGCGCTGGCCGGTCGAGCCGTGCGTACGGTGCGAGACCGAGTTGCCGTGGGTCGCGCGGCCGCCGCCCATGTGGTGCCGCTTGATGACGCCCTGGAAACCCTTGCCGATCGTGGTTCCCGTCACATCGACCTTCTGGCCGACGACGAAATGATCGACGGTGATCTCGGCGCCGACATCGATCATGTTGTCGGCGGAGACGCGGAACTCGGCAACCTTGGCCTTCGGCTCGACGGAAGCGGTCGCGAAATGGCCGCGCATCGCCTTCGACGTGTTCTTCACCTTGGCAAGGCCAACGCCGAGCTGGACGGCGGTATAGCCGTTCTTCTCCTGCGTGCGCTGCGCCACGACCTGGCAGTTCTCCATCTGGAGAACGGTGACGGGAACATGTTCCCCGGCATCGTTGTAGATGCGGGTCATTCCCACCTTCTTTGCAATCACACCTGAACGCATCGGTTCATTCCTTTAGAGTTCCCTGTCGGGGCTGTCGCCCCTCCACGCCTCTTGTTCCTTCAGAGTTCCCTGTCGGGGCTGTCGCCCCTCCACGCCTCTTGTTCCTTCAGAGTTCCCTGTCGGGGCTTGTCGCCCCTCCACGCCTCTTGTTCCTTCAGAGTTCCGGGTCGCCCCGCCGCTCTGGTTCCTTAGAGTTTGATCTCGACGTCGACACCGGCGGCAAGATCGAGCTTCATCAAAGCGTCGACCGTCTGCGGGGTCGGATCGACGATGTCGAGCAGACGCTTGTGCGTGCGCATCTCGAACTGCTCGCGGCTCTTCTTGTCGACGTGAGGCGACCGGTTGACCGTGAACTTTTCGATCCGCGTCGGCAGCGGAATGGGGCCGCGGACGTTGGCGCCGGTACGCTTGGCCGTCGACACGATTTCCCGCGTCGAGGCGTCAAGCACCCGGTGATCAAACGCCTTCAGGCGGATGCGGATATTCTGTCCGTTCATGCGTCACTTCCTTGTTCTGGCGCGGCGCGGGCAGCGCCCGCGACAGATCGGTTTAAGTCCAAATTACTCTTTGATGGTGACGACGATGCCGGCACCGACGGTGCGGCCGCCTTCACGGATGGCGAAGCGCAGCTTCTCTTCCATGGCGATCGGCACGATCAGCTCGACATCGACGGTGATGTTGTCGCCCGGCATCACCATCTCGGTGCCTTCCGGCAGCGACACGATGCCGGTCACGTCGGTCGTGCGGAAGTAGAACTGCGGCCGGTAGTTGGTGAAGAACGGCGTGTGACGGCCGCCCTCGTCCTTGGTCAGGATGTAGGCTTCAGCGACGAACTTCTTGTGCGGCTTGACCGTGCCCGGCTTGGCCAGAACCTGGCCGCGCTCGACACCTTCACGGTCGACACCGCGCAGCAGCGCGCCGATGTTGTCGCCGGCCTGGCCCTGGTCGAGCAGCTTGCGGAACATCTCGACGCCGGTGCAGGTCGTCTTGGTGGTCGGACGGATGCCGACGATCTCAAGCTCCTCGCCGACCTTGACCACGCCGCGCTCGACGCGGCCGGTCACAACCGTGCCGCGGCCAGAGATCGAGAACACGTCCTCGATCGGCATCAGGAACGGCTTGTCGAGCGGGCGAACCGGCGTCGGGATGTAGTCGTCGACCGCAGCCATCAATTCGCGGATCGAATCCTCGCCGATCTTCTTGTCGGAATCTTCCAAAGCCGCAAGCGCCGAACCCTTGACGATCGGAATGTCGTCGCCGGGGAACTCGTTCTTGGTCAACAGCTCGCGCACCTCGAGCTCGACCAGCTCGAGAAGCTCGGCGTCGTCGACCTGGTCGACCTTGTTCAAGAACACCACGATCGACGGCACGCCGACCTGACGGGCCAGCAGGATGTGCTCGCGGGTCTGCGGCATCGGGCCGTCGGCGGCCGACACGACCAGGATCGCGCCGTCCATCTGCGCAGCACCGGTGATCATGTTCTTGACGTAGTCGGCGTGGCCGGGGCAGTCGACATGGGCGTAGTGGCGGTTGGCCGTCTCGTATTCGACATGCGCCGTCGAGATGGTGATGCCGCGCGCCTTCTCCTCGGGCGCCGCATCGATCTGGTCGTAGCGCTTGTATTCGCCAAAATACTTGGTGATCGCCGCCGTCAGCGACGTCTTGCCATGATCGACATGGCCAATCGTGCCGATGTTCACATGAGGCTTTGTACGCTCGAATTTACCTTTTGCCATGTGATCTCTCCATTCCTGCTCGCCCGTGCGGGCTTTGAATTAAGTTAGCGCTGCAACCCGTTGGGGTTACGCGTATTTCTTCTGGACTTCCTGAGCGACCGCGGTGGGGACCGGCTCGTAGTGATCGAACTGCATCGTGTAGGCCGCGCGGCCCTGGCTCATCGAGCGCAAATTGTCGACGTATTTGAACATGTTGGCGAGCGGCACCATGGCGTTGACAACAACCGCCACGCCGCGCGATTCCTGGCCCTGAATCTGGCCGCGACGGCCGTTCAGATCACCGATGACGCTGCCGACATAATCTTCCGGCGTCACCACTTCGACCTTCATGATCGGCTCGAGCAGCTGCACGCCAAGCTTGGGCGCCGCTTCACGGAAGCAGGCACGGCCGGCGATTTCGAAGGCGAGCACCGAGGAGTCGACATCATGGTAGGCGCCGTCGATCAACGTCGCCTTGACGCCGATCATCGGGAAGCCGGCGAACGGGCCGGAGGTCATGACGCTGTTGATGCCCTTTTCGACACCGGGGATGTATTCCTTCGGCACAGCGCCGCCGACGATCTTGGATTCGAACAGGAATTCGCTGCTTTCCGGATTCGGCTCGAACAGGATCTTGACACGGGCGAACTGGCCGGTGCCGCCGGTCTGCTTCTTGTGGGTGTAGTCCTGCTCGTGCCTGCGGGTGATCGTCTCGCGATAGGCCACCTGCGGCGCGCCGACATTGGCCTCGACCTTGAACTCGCGACGCATGCGATCGACGATGATGTCGAGGTGGAGTTCGCCCATGCCGGAGATGATCGTCTGGCCGCTTTCCTCGTCGGTCTTGACGCGGAAGGACGGGTCCTCGGCGGCCAGGCGATGCAGCGCAAGGCCCATCTTTTCCTGGTCGTTCTTGGTCTTCGGCTCAATCGCGATCTGGATGACCGGATCGGGGAATTCCATGCGCTCGAGGATGACCGGATGCAGCGGATCGCAGAGCGTGTCGCCAGTCGTCGTGTCCTTGAGGCCGGCCAAAGCGACGATGTCGCCGGCGAAAGCCTCTTCGACGTCAGCGCGCGAATTCGCATGCATCTGCAGCATGCGGCCGATGCGCTCCTTCTTGCCCTTCACCGTATTGTCGACCGAGATGCCCTTGGTGAGCTTGCCCGAATAGATGCGGGCAAAGGTGAGCGAGCCGACGAACGGGTCGTTCATGATCTTGAAGGCGAGCATCGACAGCGGCTCGCTGTCGTCGGCGTGACGCTCGATCTCGGCGTCGGTCTTGGCATCGACGCCCTTGATGGCCGGAACGTCGGCCGGCGACGGCAGATATTCGACGACTGCGTCGAGCAGCGGCTGCACGCCCTTGTTCTTGAAGGCCGAGCCGCAGAACATCGGGTAGAACTTCACCGCGATGGTGCCCTTGCGGATCAGAGCGCGAATCTCGTCATTGCTGGGCATCTTGCCTTCGAGGTAATTCTCGAGCGCCGTCTCGTCCATTTCGACGGCGGCCTCGATCATCTTCTCGCGATATTCTTCGGCGCGAGCCTTGAGGTCGTCCGGGATCTCGACGACGTCCCAGGCGGCGCCCAGCGTCTCGTCGCGCCAGACCAGCGCGTTCATCTCGACGAGATCGACGACACCCTTGAACTCGGTCTCGGCGCCGATCGGCAGCTGCATGACGACAGCCTGCGCACCGAGGCGCGAGCCGATCATTTCGACCGAGCGATAGAAATCCGCGCCGATCTTGTCCATCTTGTTGCAGAAGATCATGCGCGGCACGCGGTACTTGTCGGCCTGGCGCCAGACGGTCTCCGTCTGCGGCTCGACACCGGCGTTGGCGTCGAGCAGCGCAATGGCGCCGTCGAGTACGCGCAGCGAACGCTCGACCTCGATGGTGAAATCGACGTGGCCGGGAGTGTCGATGATGTTGAAGCGGTGCATCTTGCCGTCACGAGCCTTCCAGAAGGTCGTGGTCGCGGCGGACGTGATGGTGATGCCGCGTTCCTGCTCCTGCTCCATCCAGTCCATGGTCGCAGCGCCGTCATGGACTTCGCCGATCTTGTGCGACTTGCCCGTGTAGTAGAGGACGCGCTCGGTGGTCGTCGTCTTGCCGGCGTCGATATGCGCCATGATACCGAAATTGCGGTAGTCTTCGATTTTATATTCACGGGCCATGGGAGGTGCCTCTTCAGTCTCGTTCGCGCTTTACCAGCGGTAGTGCGCGAAGGCGCGGTTGGCTTCTGCCATCTTGTGGGTGTCTTCACGCTTCTTGACGGCGGTGCCGCGGTTGTTGGCCGCGTCCATCAGCTCGCCGGAGAGGCGGTCGACCATCGTGGTCTCGTTGCGGTTGCGGGCGGCGGCGATCAACCAGCGGATGGCCAGCGCCTGACGGCGCTCGGGGCGCACGTCGACCGGAACCTGGTAGGTGGCGCCGCCGACGCGGCGCGAACGCACTTCCACATGCGGCGCGACATTGTCGAGCGCCTGATGGAAGACGGTGACCGGCTCCTGCTTGGTCTTGGACTGGACCTGGTCGAGCGCGCCGTAGACGATGGTCTCGGCAACCGACTTCTTGCCGTCATACATGACGGCGTTCATGAATTTGGTGACGATCAGATCGCCGAACTTCGGGTCCGGGTTGATCTCACGCTTTTCTGCACTGTGACGACGGGACATTTTTTCTCTGCCTCAATTCTGCGTGGTGGCCTGGATCCCGGATCGTCGCCTGGCGCCGTCCGGGATGACCTTGGCTACGCTTCGGTCACTTCGGACGCTTGGCGCCGTATTTCGAACGGCGCTGCTTGCGGTTCTTCACACCCTGCGTGTCGAGCACGCCGCGGATGATATGGTAGCGGACGCCCGGAAGATCCTTGACGCGGCCGCCGCGGATCATCACCACCGAGTGTTCCTGAAGGTTGTGGCCTTCGCCGGGGATGTAGCCGATCACTTCAAAACCATTGGTAAGGCGGATCTTGGCCACCTTGCGCAGCGCCGAGTTCGGCTTCTTCGGCGTCGTTGTGTAGACGCGCGTGCAGACGCCCCGCTTCTGCGGGTTCTGCTGCATGGCCGGGACCTTGTTGCGCTTCACCGGCGCAATGCGCGGCTTGCGGATCAGCTGGTTGACGGTAGGCATTAAACCCTCTTGTCTCTCAATTCCGTGTCTCGCCCGGTCAGGGCCGCTCAAAGCGTCATTTCCATACGCAAAGTCGGGCCACAAACCGCGCCTCGCGGTCTTGCCCGAACAAATGGCAGAGGAAGCGGAAACCGCTTCATGCACGCCGGAAATGTCTTTTCGCTCGTAAAACGAACCCTGTTTGAGGCAAACTCCAAAGCGTGTCGCTTCGGAAGGGAGAGCCTCACATCGGTTCTGACTGGGCGGCTTCTACTCGCAAGCCTGTTGCCCGTCAACCCCGGAGCACCAAATATTACGCTGAAACCGAGGCTTGGCAGCCATGCGAAAAGCGCATGTAATTTTCTTTCGCCATTTTGCAAGAGCAAGGAAGAAAGTGACCGGCCGTCGGCTGTTGCATAGCCACGCTTCATGCGAAAAAGCGACATGAACAGCGCAAATCCCCTCGCCCGGAGGAATCGGCCCGTGAACGACAATGATGAGCGCCCGGTCACCATCATCACCGGCCGGGCGTGGAAAAGAAAGGGCGGCAAGCCGGAAGGCGTCCACCTCATGCTGGTCGCGCCCGACGACGATTCGGCGGTGCGCCGGGCGCTCGAATCACTCGCGGCCGAAGGCTACGCCGAGGCTGAGCTCGACCAGATCGGCGACCTCGACGGCGTGCCCGACGAAGAGCCGCATTTGTCGGCCTATCAGGGCGCGCTCGAAGGCGAAGTGTCGATCGTCACCTTCGACGTGCCGCTGTGACCAGCCATGTCCCTGGCCGTCGCGGTTTGGGGCCGTCGCGGTCTGGCACTGCTTGCCCGGCATCGGTTCTCTGCTAAGAACCAAGCGCAATATCAACCTGCGGAGTTCCCATGTCCCTGAATAGCGGTCCCATCAAGCTCGGCATCGTCGGCGTGGGAAAGATTGTTCGCGACCAGCACCTGCCGGCCCTGGCCAAGGATCGCGACTACCTGCTCACCGCCGCCGCCAGCCGGCACGGCAAGGTGGACGGCATCGCGAATTTTCCTGATATCGAGACGATGCTCGACGCGGTGCCGGAACTCGAGGCCGTATCGCTCTGCATGCCGCCGCAGTTCCGCTACGACGCCGCGCGGACGGCGCTGGCGGCGAAGAAGCATGTTTTTCTGGAAAAGCCACCCGGCGCCACGGTCAGCGAGGTCGAAGACCTGAAAGCGCTGGCGGCGGCAAATGGCGTCTCGCTGTTCGCCAGCTGGCATTCGCGCTATGCGCCGGCGGTGGAAGCCGCACGTGCATTTTTAGGCTCGACCCAGATCAGGTCGGCTGCCATCAACTGGAAGGAGGACGTGCGCCGCTGGCACCCCAACCAGGACTGGATCTGGGCGCCAGGCGGCTTCGGCGTGTTCGATCCCGGCATCAACGCGCTGTCGATCGCGACCCACATATTGCCGGCGATGTTCATCACCTCGGCAATCCTCGATTTTCCCGAAAACCGCGCCGCCCCGATCGCCGCGCACATCGCCTTCCGCACCTCGAACGGCTTGCCGGTGGCGATGGAACTCGACTGGCGCCAGACCGGCCCGCAAAGCTGGGACATCCTGGCCGAGACGGACAAGGGCGCGATGGTGCTTTCTGGCGGCGGCGCAAAACTCGCGGTCGACGGCCGCGTCGTTCACGACGAGCCGGAAGCCGAATATCCGATGCTCTACAAGCGCTTCGCCGAGATCGTGCGCGCCGGCGTTTCCGATGTCGATCTCGCTCCGTTGCAGCATGTCGCCGACGCTTTTATGCTCGGCAAGCGCAATGTGGTGGAAGCGTTTTTCGATTGACGCTTACAATGCGGCTATGAACGACCCGCCTGCCCAGCGTTGGTAGTTGGCGAAAGCGGAAGCGCCATACAATCTCCCCTTGGGATCCCTTAAGGCAGGGCTGTCGCAAGCCGAGGCTTTCGCTCTACGATGTACCCCCACCCCTAACCCCTCCCCACAAGGGGGAGGGAGACTTCCGCTGGCGCTGACCTTGGCAACTTGCCTGCCTTCGGCGCCAAAGGGGAGAAATGCGCGCGGCAGCGTTCCCTCCCCCTTGTGGGGAGGGTTAGGGTGGGGGTCCTCTTCGCAAGAATCCCCCAACTTCACCATATAAAAAAGCCGCCGGGTTGCCCCGACGGCTTCGTTGCCTGAGATCTTACCCGCCGCGCTTACTGCGCGGCGGAAGCCATGTCGGTCAGCATCGGGTCGGCGACCTCGACGCCCGACGCCTTGCGGCGCTCGTCGATGATCAGCTCGTCGCGCGAGGTGGCGATGCGCCGGATCTGGCTCATCGTGCCGCCGGTGCCGGCCGGGATCAGACGGCCGACGATGACGTTTTCCTTCAGCCCCTGCAGCATGTCGGTCTTGCCGGCAACCGCCGCTTCGGTCAGCACCCGGGTCGTCTCCTGGAAGGAGGCGGCCGAGATGAAGGACGGCGTCTGCAGCGAGGCCTTGGTGATGCCCAACAGCACCGGCTGGCCTTCGGCCGGCTTCTTGCCGTCTTCGACCAGGCGCTCGTTGACCTCTTCCAGCTCGATCACGTCGACGTGGTCGCCCGGAATGTAGGTCGAGTCGCCCTGCGCAGTGATCTCGACCTTCTGCAGCATCTGGCGAACGATCACCTCGATGTGCTTGTCGTTGATCGACACGCCCTGCAGACGGTAGACCTCCTGGATCTCGTTGACGAGGTAGGACGCAAGCGCCTCCACGCCCTTGATCGCCAGGATGTCGTGCGGCGCCGGATTGCCGTCGAGGATGTAGTCGCCCTTCTCGATGACGTCGCCGTCCTGGAGATGGAACGGCTTGCCCTTCGGGATCAGGTATTCGACCGGCTCAAGCGTCGAGTCATGTGGCTCGATGATGATGCGACGCTTGTTCTTGTAGTCGCGGCCGAAGCGGATCGTGCCATCGATCTCGGCGATGATGGCGTGATCCTTCGGACGGCGTGCCTCGAACAGTTCGGCAACACGCGGCAGACCGCCGGTGATGTCCTTGGTCTTGGCGCTTTCCATCGGGATACGCGCCAGCACGTCGCCGGGGCGAACCTGTGCACCCGGCTCGACCGAAAGAATGGCCTCGACCGAGAGCAGGAAGCGAGCGTCGCCGCCCTTCGACAGTTTGCCGACCTTGCCCTTGGCGTCCTGGACTACGATCGCCGGCTTGAGGTCGTTGCCGCGCGGCGTCGAACGCCAGTCGATGACCTCGCGCTTGGTGATGCCGGTCGATTCGTCGGCCGTTTCCTGGACGGAAATGCCGTCGACCAGATCCTCGAACGCCACCTTGCCCTCGATTTCGGTGAGGACCGGGCGGGTATAGGGATCCCACTCGGCGATGCGCTGGCCGCGCTTCACCTTGTCGCCATCGTCCACGAAGATGCGCGAACCATAGGTGAGGCGGTGCGTGGCGCGCTCCTTGCCGGCCTCGTCGAGGATCAGCACCGCCATGTTGCGGCCCATGACCATCTGCTGGCCGTCGGAGTTGCGCACCACGTTGCGGTTGCGGATCTCGACCTTGCCCTCATACGAGGCTTCAAGGAACGACGAGTCCACCACCTGCGCCGTGCCGCCCATGTGGAAGGTACGCATGGTGAGCTGGGTGCCCGGCTCGCCGATCGACTGCGCCGCGATGACGCCGACAGCCTCGCCCTGGTTGACCGGGGTGCCGCGGGCCAGATCGCGTCCGTAGCAGACCGCGCAGACACCGACCCTGACGTCGCAGGTCAGCGCCGAGCGGATGCGGACCGACTGGACGCCGGCCTTTTCGATCTGCTCGACGTCGCGTTCGTCCATCAGGGTTCCGGCCTTGACCAGAACCTCACCGGTGACCGGATGCGTGATGTCGTCGAGCGCGGTGCGGCCGAGAACCCGCTGGCCGACGGAAGCGACGACCTGGCCGGCATCGACGATCGGCTGCATGGTGAGGCCCTTGTCGGTGCCGCAGTCGACGGAGTTGACGATGCAGTCCTGCGCCACGTCGACCAGACGACGGGTGAGATAACCCGAGTTCGCCGTCTTCAAGGCGGTGTCGGCCAGACCCTTGCGGGCGCCGTGGGTCGAGTTGAAATACTCGAGCACGGTCAGGCCTTCCTTGAAGTTGGAGATGATCGGCGTCTCGATGATTTCACCGCTAGGCTTGGCCATCAGGCCGCGCATACCGGCAAGCTGGCGCATCTGGGTGGGCGAGCCGCGCGCACCGGAGTGCGACATCATGTAGATCGAGTTCATCGGCTTTTGACGGCCATTGTCCTCGAATTCGACCGCCTTGATGCGGGCCATCATCTCGTCGGCGACCTTTTCCGAGCACTTGGCCCAGGCGTCGACGACCTTGTTGTACTTCTCGCCCTGGGTGATCAGGCCGTCATTGTACTGCTGCTCGTATTCCTTGGCCAAGGCCTCGGTGTCGGAAACCAGCTTGATCTTGGCATCCGGGATCAGCATGTCGTCCTTGCCGAACGAAATGCCGGCGCGGCAGGCGTGGCTGAAGCCGAGGGCCATGATGCGATCGCAGAAAATGACCGTCTCCTTCTGACCGCAATGGCGGTAGACGGTGTCGATCATCTTGGAGATGTTCTTCTTGGTCATCTCCTGGTTGGCGGTCTCGTACGGCACATTGACGTTCTTCGGCAGAAGCTCGCCGATGATCATGCGGCCGGGCGTGGTGTCGTAGATCTTCGACACGACCTTGCCGTCCGCATCGACCGAGCGGAAGCGGCCCTTGATCTTGGAGTGCAGCGTCACCGCCTTGGTCTCGAGCGCGTGCTGGAGTTCGCCCATGTCGGCAAACACCATGCCCTCGCCCGGCTCGTTCTGGTTGACGATCGAGAGATAGTAGAGACCCAGGACCATGTCCTGCGACGGCACGATGATCGGCGCGCCGGAAGCCGGGTGCAGGATGTTGTTGGTCGACATCATCAGCACGCGGGCTTCAAGCTGTGCTTCCAGCGACAGCGGCACGTGAACCGCCATCTGGTCGCCGTCGAAGTCGGCGTTGAAGGCCGTGCAGACCAGCGGGTGAAGCTGGATCGCCTTGCCTTCGATCAGGATCGGCTCGAACGCCTGGATGCCGAGGCGGTGCAGCGTCGGCGCACGGTTCAGAAGCACCGGATGCTCGCGAATAACCTCGTCGAGGATATCCCAGACCTCCGGACGCTCCTTCTCGACCAGCTTCTTCGCCTGCTTGACGGTCGAGGAATAACCCTTGGCGTCGAGACGGGCATAGATGAAGGGCTTGAACAGTTCGAGAGCCATCTTCTTCGGCAGGCCGCACTGGTGCAGCTTGAGCTCCGGACCGGTCACGATGACCGAGCGGCCGGAATAGTCGACGCGCTTGCCGAGCAGGTTCTGGCGGAACCGGCCCTGCTTGCCCTTCAGCATGTCGGACAGCGACTTCAGCGGGCGCTTGTTGGCGCCGGTGATGACGCGGCCGCGACGGCCGTTGTCGAACAGCGCGTCGACGGCTTCCTGCAGCATGCGCTTTTCATTGCGCACGATGATGCCGGGCGCGCGCAGCTCGATCAGCCGCTTCAGGCGGTTGTTGCGGTTGATGACGCGGCGATAGAGATCGTTGAGATCGGACGTGGCGAAGCGGCCGCCATCCAGGGGAACCAGTGGGCGCAGGTCCGGCGGGATCACCGGGACCACCTTCATGATCATCCATTCCGGACGGTTGCCGGACTCCATGAAGTTCTCGACGACCTTGAGCCGCTTCAGATACTTCTTCTGCTTGAGCTCGGACGTGGTCGAAGCCAGCTCCGAACGCAGGTCGCCGGCGATCTTCTCCAGGTCCATGCCGGCCAGAAGGTCGTGGATGGCCTCGGCGCCGATCATGGCGGTGAACGAATCCTCGCCATATTCGTCGACGGCCATCATGTATTCTTCCTCGCTGAGGAGCTGGTGCTCCTTCAGCGCGGTGAGGCCGGGCTCGGTGACGATGTAGTTCTCGAAGTAGAGAACGCGCTCGATGTCTTTCAGCGTCATGTCGAGCAGCGTGCCGATACGCGACGGCAGCGACTTCAGGAACCAGATATGGGCGACCGGCGCGGCCAGCTCGATATGGCCCATGCGCTCGCGACGGACGCGCGACAGCGTGACTTCGACGCCGCACTTCTCGCAAATGACGCCCTTGTACTTCATGCGCTTGTACTTGCCGCACAGGCATTCGTAGTCCTTGATCGGGCCGAAAATGCGCGCGCAGAACAGGCCGTCGCGCTCCGGTTTGAAGGTGCGGTAGTTGATGGTCTCCGGCTTCTTGATCTCGCCGAACGACCAGGACAGAATCTTCTCAGGGCTGGCGAGCGAAATCCGGATGGAATCGAACACCTGTGCAGGCGCCTGGGGATTGAAGAGATTCATGACCTCTTGGTTCATGCCGTTCTCCTTTTCGGGGTCATCGAAAACCCCTTGCATCTAGCGCGGGCCAAACGCCCGCCGACTTGATCGGCCATCGGCCGAGAATTTGGTGCGTCCGGTCGCGGGGATCCGCGACCGGACGTCTTGCTTATTCGGCCGCGTCGGGCAGCCGGATCGGATTGTCGTCGAGCTTGGTGTTCTCCAGCTCGACATTGAGGCCCAGAGACCGCATTTCCTTGACGAGAACGTTGAAGCTCTCGGGGATGCCGGCCTCGAAGGTGTCGTCGCCTCTGACGATCGCCTCATAGACCTTGGTGCGGCCGGCGACGTCGTCCGACTTCACCGTCAGCATCTCCTGCAGCGTGTAGGCGGCGCCGTACGCTTCGAGCGCCCAGACCTCCATCTCGCCGAAGCGCTGGCCACCGAACTGCGCCTTGCCGCCCAGCGGCTGCTGGGTAACGAGCGAGTACGGCCCGATCGAACGCGCGTGGATCTTGTCGTCCACAAGATGGTGAAGCTTGAGCATATATATGTAGCCCATCGTCACTTTGCGATCGAACGGCTCGCCGGTGCGGCCGTCATAGAGCTGCGACTGACCGCTGGTGTGCAGGCCCGCCTGCTCCAGCATGATGTTGATGTCGGCCTCGTGCGCGCCGTCGAACACCGGTGTCGCGATAGAGACGCCGCGGCGCATCTGCTCGCTGAGGCGAACGACGCTCTCGTCGTCATAGTCGCGGACCGGCTCGTTGCGGTCGTTGGCCGGCATGAAGCTCTCGAGCGTCTTGCGCAGCGGCTTGATGTCGCCGCCTGTCTTGTAGGCGTCGATCAGCTCGCCGATCTTCCTGCCCATTCCAGCGCAAGCCCAGCCCAGATGCGTCTCCAGGATCTGGCCGACATTCATGCGGCTCGGCACACCCAGCGGGTTGAGCACGATATCGGCATGCGTGCCGTCCTCGAGGAACGGCATGTCCTCGACCGGAACGATCCGCGACACGACACCCTTGTTGCCGTGCCGGCCGGCCATCTTGTCGCCGGGCTGCATCTTGCGCTTCACGGCCACGAAGACCTTGACCATCTTCATGACGCCGGGAGGCATCTCGTCGCCGCGCTGCACCTTCTCGACCTTGTCCATGAAGCGCTGTTCGAGCGCCTTCTTGGAATCGTCGTACTGGCCGCGCAGGGCTTCCAGTTCGCTCTGGAGCTTTTCGTTCTCCACCGCAAACTGCCACCACTGCGAACGCGGATACTCGTCGAGCGTATCCTTCGACAGCTTCGAGCCCTTCTTGAAACCCTTCGGCCCGGCAATCGCATCCTTGCCGACGAGAACGTCGGACAGGCGCGAATAGACGTTGCGGTCGAGGATCGCCTGCTCGTCGTCGCGGTCCTTGGCGAGGCGTTCGATCTCCTCGCGCTCGATCGCCATGGCGCGCTCGTCCTTCTCCACACCGTGGCGGTTGAAGACGCGCACTTCGACGACGGTGCCGAAGGTCCCGGGCGGCATGCGCATGGAAGTGTCACGCACGTCCGATGCCTTTTCGCCAAAAATGGCGCGCAGAAGCTTTTCTTCCGGCGTCATCGGGCTTTCGCCCTTCGGCGTGATCTTGCCAACCAGGATGTCGCCCGGCTGCACTTCGGCACCGATATAGACGATGCCAGCCTCGTCGAGGTTCTTCAGCGCTTCTTCCGAGACATTGGGGATGTCGCGGGTGATTTCCTCCGGCCCGAGCTTGGTATCGCGCGCCATGACCTCGAACTCCTCGATGTGGATCGAGGTGAAGACGTCGTCGGCGACGATGCGCTCGGACAAGAGGATCGAGTCCTCGTAGTTGTAACCGTTCCACGGCATGAACGCGACCAGCACGTTGCGGCCGAGCGCCAGATCGCCAAGCTCGGTCGACGGACCGTCGGCGATGATGTCGCCCTTGTTGACCAGGTCGCCCATGCGCACCAGCGGACGCTGGTTGATGCAGGTGTTCTGGTTCGAACGCTGGAACTTCATCAGCCGGTAGATGTCGACGCCCGACTTGCCGGGATCGAGATCTTCGGTGGCGCGGATGACGATACGCGTCGCGTCGACCTGGTCGACGATGCCGCCGCGGCGGGCGCCGATGGCGGCGCCGGAGTCACGGGCGACGATCGGCTCCATGCCGGTGCCGACGAACGGCGCTTCAGCGCGCACCAGCGGCACGGCCTGACGCTGCATGTTCGAGCCCATCAGCGCGCGGTTGGCGTCGTCGTTCTCGAGGAACGGGATCAGGGCCGCGGCCACCGACACCATCTGCTTCGGCGACACGTCCATCAGATCGACGTTTTCGCGCGGCGCCATCATCACTTCGCCGGCATTGCGGCAAATGACGAATTCGTCGACGAAACCACCATTCTTGTCGAGCTCGGCATTGGCCTGGGCGACGTGGTGCTTGGCCTCTTCCATCGCGGAGAGATAGACGACCTCATTGGTCAGCTTGCCGTTGACGATCTTGCGGTACGGGCTCTCGATGAAGCCATACTTGTTGACGCGCGCAAATGTGGCCAGCGAGTTGATCAGACCGATGTTCGGGCCTTCCGGCGTCTCGATCGGGCAGATGCGGCCGTAATGCGTCGGATGCACGTCGCGCACCTCGAAGCCGGCGCGCTCGCGGGTCAGACCACCGGGTCCAAGCGCCGAGAGACGGCGCTTGTGGGTGATCTCCGACAGCGGGTTGGTCTGGTCCATGAACTGCGACAGCTGCGAGGAACCGAAGAACTCGCGCACGGCGGCAGCCGCTGGCTTGGCGTTGATCAGGTCCTGCGGCATCACCGTATCGATCTCGATCGAGGACATGCGTTCCTTGATCGCGCGCTCCATGCGCAAGAGGCCGACGCGGTACTGGTTCTCCATCAGCTCGCCGACCGAGCGCACGCGGCGATTGCCGAGATTGTCGATGTCGTCGATCTCGCCCTTGCCATCACGCAGTTCGACCAGCGTCTTGACCACGGCCAGGATGTCGTCCTTGCGCAGCACGCGCACGGTGTCCTCGGCCTTGAGCTCGAGGCGCATGTTCATCTTGACGCGGCCGACGGCCGACAGGTCATAGCGCTCGCTGTCGAAGAACAGCGAGTTGAACATGGCTTCGGCGGTTTCCAGCGTCGGCGGCTCGCCGGGGCGCATGACACGGTAGATGTCGAACAGCGCGTCCTGGCGGCTCTCGTTCTTGTCGACGTTGAGCGTGTTGCGGATATAGGCGCCGACATTGACGTGATCGATGTCGAGAACCTTGATCTCGTCGTCGCCGGCGGCGAGAAGCACTTTTAGCGTTTTTTCGTCGATCTCGTCGCCGGCTTCGAGGAAGATCTCGCCGGTCGCATAGTTGACGATGTCCTCGGCAAGGTAATTGCCGAGCAGATCCTCGTCGGTCGCCTTGATCGCCTTGAGACCCTTTTCGCCGAGCTGACGGGCCTGGCGTGCGGTGATCTTCTTGCCGGCCTCGACGACGACCTCGTTGGTGTCTGCATCGACCAGGTCGCCGACAGCCTTGAGGCCGCGGAAACGCTCGACGTTGAACGGGATGCGCCAGTGGTCGCCGGCGCGCTTGTAGGTGATCTTGTTGTAGAAGGTCGACAGGATCTCCTCGGCGTCCATGCCGAGCGCCATCAGCAGCGACGTCACCGGAATCTTGCGGCGGCGGTCGATGCGGGCGTGCACGACGTCCTTCGAGTCGAACTCGATGTCGAGCCACGATCCACGATAGGGGATGACGCGCGCGGCAAACAGCAGCTTGCCCGACGAATGCGACTTGCCCTTGTCATGGTCAAAGAAGACGCCCGGCGAACGGTGCATCTGCGAGACGATGACGCGCTCGGTGCCATTGACGATGAAGGTGCCGTTCAAGGTCATGAGCGGCATGTCGCCCATATAGACGTCCTGCTCCTTGATGTCCTTGATCGACTTGGCGCCGGTATCCTCGTCGATATCGAACACGATGAGGCGCAGCGTCACCTTGAGTGGCGCGGCATAGGTCAGGTCGCGCTGACGGCATTCGTCAACGTCGAATTTCGGTGCTTCGAACTCGTACTTCACGAATTCCAGCATCGAGGAGCCGGAAAAGTCGGAAATCGGGAACACCGATTTGAAAACCGCCTGCAGTCCCTCGTCAGGACGCCCGCCCTTGGGCTCCTCGACCATCAGGAACTGGTCATAGGATGCCTTCTGAACCTCGATCAGGTTCGGCATCTCCGCAACTTCCGGAATCTTTCCGAAGAATTTGCGTACGCGTCTGCGGCCATTGAAAGTTTGTGTCTGGGCCATCGTCGCTCCTTAGCTCGATTCTCGGGGCGAGCCTCGCCGCGGCTCGCCTTGCATTCTCGGCCACCTTCGGCGGCGGCCTTTATTTGTTCACCCGCCACCTGTCGATAGCCGGCCAAAACGGGAGAAAACCCGTTTCCTGAAGGCCGGTTTACGGCCCTCAGGAAAGAGGTTTTCGTACTCTTCGCGTTACGCAGCCTCCCTTCGCGCCAAGGGAGCGGCGGACGGCGCGAAGCCGCCCGCCGATATCAAACGCTTACTTCAGTTCGACCTTGGCGCCGGCTGCTTCCAGCTGGGCCTTGAACTTGTCCGCGTCGGCCTTGGAAACAGCTTCCTTGACCGGCTTCGGAGCCGCCTCGACCAGGTCCTTGGCTTCCTTGAGGCCAAGACCGGTGATGGCGCGAACTTCCTTGATGACATTGATCTTCTGAGCGCCCGCCTCGGTGAGGACGACGTCGAATTCCGTCTTTTCCTCGACCGGAGCAGCAGCCGCCGCAGCACCGCCGGCGGCAGCAACCGCCACCGGAGCAGCAGCGGAAACGCCCCACTTTTCTTCCAGAAGCTTCGACAGCTCGGCCGCCTCGAGGACGGTCAGCTTCGAAAGGTCGTCTACGATCTTTGCCAGATCAGCCATTGCAATATTCCTTCATAAGGTTCGAACGTGTGTTTGTGATAGCGAGGAACGGCCTCATGCCGCCTCGTCCTTCCGGGCGTAAGCGCCGATGACGCGCGCGACCGAAGCCGCAGGCGCATTGACGATCTGGGCGATCCGGGTTGCCGGCGTAGCGATCATGCCAACCAGCCTGGCGCGCAGCTCATCGAGCGACGGAAGTGTGGCGAGTGCCTTCACACCGTCGGCGTTGAGCGAGGTGGTGCCCATTGCGCCGCCGAGAATGACGAGCTTGTCATTTCCCTTGGCGAAATCGGACGCGACCTTCGGCGCCGCAATCGGATCCTCCGAATAGGCGATCAGCGTCTGTCCCTTGAACAGGTCGATGATCGATGCGGAGTCCGTGCCCTGAAGAGCGATTTTGGCGAGACGGTTCTTCGCGACTTTGACGGTGCCACCGGCGACACGCATTTTCGACCGAAGGTCGTTCATTTGCGCGACGGTAATACCGGCGTAGTGGGCCACGACGACTGAACCAGCGCCCGAAAACGCTTCATTCAGGCCCGTGACGAGTTCGCGTTTTTCCGCTCTGTCCACTGCCTATCTCCAGTTGACCCCAATCCTGTTAACGGGAACATTCCCATTACGAGGACAGGCGTCGGGTTGCCTTTTGCCGGCCGGGCCATCCAGTAACGGATCTCCCGAACGACGCTCGAGGATCCTGCCCCCTTTCGCCACACCAGCCGGCAAGCCGAATGGTGCGCAGACAAAAGGCAAACACGGTTCGAACCTTTCATTGGAGCAGTCGCTCCGTTGTCCGGTCTTCACCCGTCTCATGCAGGCCCACATGAATTAAGGCCCCCCTTGAACCAAGGCCTGGGGCCGCCCGCAATCTCGGACAGGATGTCCGGAAGCCTTCCGACTTCCGGTACCGGGCCGCCAAGATAAATCGGAGGCCCGGAATTCTGTTTGTGGATCAGCCCTTTAGCGGCAGATCCGAATGGTTCGTATCAGGACGCTGCCAGCGTCGAGACGTCGAGCTTGAGGCCCGGGCCCATTGTCGAGGTGACCGACACCTTCTTGACGTAGTTGCCCTTGGCGCCAGCCGGCTTCGCCTTGGTGACCGCGTCAGCGAAGGCGCGAACATTCTCTTCCAGCGCCTTGACGTCGAACGAGATCTTGCCGACGCCGCCATGAACGATGCCGGCCTTCTCGACGCGGAACTCGACCGCGCCACCCTTCGACGCCTTGACGGCGGCGGTAACGTCGGTGGTGACAGTGCCGACCTTCGGGTTCGGCATCATGCCACGCGGGCCGAGCACCTTGCCCAGACGGCCGACCAGCGGCATCATGTCCGGCGTGGCGATGCAGCGATCGAAGTCGATCGTGCCCTTCTGGACGATGTCGACCAGATCCTCGGCGCCAACGATATCGGCGCCGGCCGCCTTGGCTTCCTCGGCCTTGTCGCCACGCGCGAAAACCGCGACGCGGACGGTACGGCCGGTGCCGTTCGGCAGGTTGACCACGCCACGGACCATCTGGTCGGCATGGCGCGGGTCGACACCCAGGTTCATCGCGATTTCAACGGTCTCGTCGAACTTCACCGAGGACCGGTCCTTGAGCAGCTTCAGCGCATCGCCCAAGGCATAGGCCTTGTTGGGATCGATGCCTTCGCGGGTCTTCGATACACGCTTTGCAATCTTTGCCATGATCTCAGCCCACCACTTCCAGACCCATCGAGCGGGCGGAGCCCTCGACCATGCGCATGGCCCCCTCGATATCGGTCGCGTTCAGATCCTTCATCTTCTGCTCGGCGATGGCGCGCACCTTGTCGCGGCCGATCGTGCCGGCCTTGACCTTGCCCGGCTCCTTCGAGCCCGACTTCAGGTTTGCGGCCTTCTTCAGGAAGTAGCTCACCGGCGGCGTCTTCATGACGAAGGTGAACGACTTGTCCTGGTAGTAGGTGATCACGACCGGAACCGGCGATCCCTTTTCCATTTCCTGGGTCTGCGCGTTGAACGCCTTGCAGAACTCCATGATGTTGATGCCGCGCTGACCAAGCGCCGGTCCGATCGGGGGCGACGGCGTCGCCGAGCCCGCGGAAACCTGGAGCTTGAGCTGGCCTGCAATTTTCTTAGCCATCTCTTCCTGCCTTTATCTCATGCCGGCCCCAAATCTGGGCAACACCGGCGGTTGCAGTCTGGTGGTGCGGTTCCTGCAGCGGGCTAAAGCCGCATTCGCCTCCCACCCGTTTTGGCGGCGATTTCCACGCCGCCTCCCTCACCGCCGAATTGGCGACAAGGATTTCGGATCAGCCCTTTTCGACCTGTCCGAATTCGAGATCGACCGGCACGGCGCGCCCGAAGATCGAAACTTCCACCTTGAGCCGCGCCCGCTCCTCGTCCACTTCCTGGACGAAACCGTTGAACGAGGCGAACGGACCGTCCGAGACGCGGATCGCCTCGCCGATCTCGAAAGTGACCGACGGCTTCGGCCGCTCGACGCCTTCCTGCACCTGGTTCAGGATGCGCTGGGCCTCGGACTCGGTGATCGGCACCGGCTTCGAATCACCCAGGAAGCCGGTGACCTTCGGCGTGTTCTTCACGAGCGAGAACACTGCGTCGGTCAGGTTGGCCTTCAGCAGCACGTAGCCCGGGAAGAACTTGCGCTCGGCATCGACCTTGCGGCCGCGGCGTATCTCGACGACCTTCTCGGTAGGCACCACGATCTGCTCGATGTCAGCGGACAGGCCTTTCTGCTTGGCCTTGTTCTCGATGTCCTCAGCGACCTTTTTTTCAAAGTTCGAATAGGCGTGGACGATGTACCACCGCGCAGTCATTTCAAGGCTTCTCCGTAATCGCCGGACTCAGCGTCCAATGCCCAGAATCTGCTCGACCGCGAGGCCCATGAGCTGATCGGCAGTAAAGAAAAAGATCATCGCGATCACAGCGAACGCCAGAACCATCACCGTCGAGATCATCGTTTCGCGACGCGACGGCCAAGTCACCTTGGCGGTCTCCGCGCGAACCTGCTGGAGAAAGACGAATGGATTTGTGGTTTTCGAAGCCATGTGCCGCTCTGTCTGCAAGACCCGTTGACCGGATCTCCTGGATGATCCCGCTGGCCGGGATGTGCCGCCTGAGCCTGTGTCCGCGCCGAATCAGCGCAATCATTTCGCCCATGCAAATCGGACGCGTAAAGCCGGCTTCCCAGCTCCACGCGTCGCGTGTCTGTTTCGTCTACATAAAACCGATTCTTGATCCACGCAAGTGGCAAGTGTCCGCTTTATGCCAAACGCCGCCTCGGAACCATCCAGTCGTCCCGTTCCGGCTATGGCGCTCTTATGCCTCAAGACAGCCTATATGGCAAGCCACCGCGCGATTTTCAAAAGGTCGATGCGCGGAAGACCAGACTTTTTCTTGAATTGACCATTTCGAAAAATGGCACGGGTTTCATGAATTGGCCATTTCGAAGAATGGCACGGGCAGCAGGGCTCGAACCTACGACCTGCGGTTTTGGAGACCGCCGCTCTACCAACTGAGCTATGCCCGTATCGCGCGCTGCTATTTCATAAAGCGGACAAGAACTCAAGTCGAGTTTTCAGGCGTGGCCGCGCCGGGCTGCAATCGTCGAAATCCGAGGGCCAGCGCCCAGGCGCATATCAGAAGTTCGAGGGCAAAAGTCCAATGCAACATGAAGCTCATGACCCAGTTGCGATACATCGCCGGAACCGTGACGAGTTCGAGCGCGCGCCGGTCGAACGGCATTAGCCACATGATAGGCGACGCCACTGAGTCCAGGATCATGTGTATCATTGCGGCGGCAAAGAAGGCGCCGACGGGGGCCAGATATCGCGGATCCCGCCATTTCGCGACCGACACTGCCACAAGGCCAACCGCTGCCCAGAAGAGCGGCCAGTGCGTGATGTAGGCGTGGTGATGGGTTCGTCCGCCATCGACAAAATGGAAATAGACCATGTCGAGGTCCGGGACGACGCTGCCGAGCATTGCCGCCGCCATGATCCCCGATCTGCCGGGCCAACGGTTTCGTGCGAAAGTACCGAGTATGTAGCCAGCCGGAAGATGAGCGATCAGCATCGTCAAACCTTGTTCATTGCCGAATCGGTCGAACGTCGCGGCGGATTGTGGCGCATTCAGGAAGGACTACCCCGCCTCGCCCTATCGCGCTCGGCTGGGGCGTGACTGCGCCTTACAGCTTGACGGCCGCCTCGGCCTGAACCTCGGACATCGACACGACGCGGCAATTCTCCGGCACTGGCTGCGACTTGCAGATGGTCGGACCGGTAAATTCATCTGCCGATTCGAGCCCGGTCGTCAGCCCGATTTTCAGCATCATCTCGGGTTCGAGCTGCCGATGGCGCGAGGCCGGCACCGACCGCATCGCCGCCAGCAGACCGGGTCCGACCGACATGTCCCTGAGATAGGTCTTGACCCGCTGCTCCAGCCCCATCGAGTGCACGGTCAACTGCGCGCGAGGACCGACAAGGCGTCTGACACCGCCGGCAAGCATGATCGGACAGGCCGCGCCACACGCGCCGCTCGCATCGATCGTCAGCCCGACATGGACGCCATCCCTGGCGGTGCAATCCGCCTTGTTCGGCTCGCATCCAATGAAGTCCGTCCGCGCAACTGCCACGTCGAGCTTGCGTTCTCGGATCAATCTTCCGGCGGCCAGAGCGCCGAGCACGTCGCCTCCCGGCGAGTTGATCACCACGGGCAGTCGCCGATCACCGATCGTGTCCAGCAGTTGGCGCAGCCGTTCCGGCGTTTGAGCGCTGATCGTGCCTTCCGCCGAGATCCATTCGGGACAATTGGGATCGCAGAGAAAACTTCTGCCGCGAACCAGGACGAAGCGCATATCGCCAACATCGGCCGGCTGCCCGGTTTCAGGTTCGACCGGCGCGGCGGGAGCGGGCTTGGCGTACGCCACCACGTCGCCGGCCGGCGCCGGTATTTCCCTGCAGTTCGCGGCCACCGGATCGGTGTTGCAAAGGGTTGGCGCGGTCAGCAGGTCGACGGCATCCAGGCTGGTCACCAGCTTCGCCTGCAGCATGTCGTAGGGAGCCAGCTGCTGGATGGTGCTGGCCGGCGTGTTCTTCATCGTCTCGAGCACGGCCTGGCCGACGCCCATTTCGTTCAGATAGGCAGCCAGTCTTTTCTCCACCGACTTGCTCATCTCGTAGGTCTTGTAGCTGCCGGCGTTCTTGCGGCCGACGATCTTCTTGCTGACGATCTTCTTCTTGCCTCCGACCACGCGATAGGTGGTCCGGTACTGCAATTTCGTGCGGATGTAGGTCGTGGTGATCTGATGTACGCCGAGAAAGGCCCATTGCCCGACGACGCGCTTGATGCCGCCGGCAAGCATCAGCGGACAGGCTGAATTGCAGATGGCGCTGCTGGCATAGGCATTGCCGAAATAGCGAGCGCCCTTGCCGTCGTTTTCCTTGCAGCCCTTGGCATCGGGCTGGCAGCCGGTGAACCGGGTTTTGCCGACCGCGATATCGAGCTTGTTCTTGCGGAGCAGCCGGCCAAGCGCCAGTGCCGCTTCGACATTGCCGCCGGGAGAATCCACGACAACGGGCAGTTTTCGGCCACCAAGCCCCTTGAGCGTGCGTTTGAACAGGGCCGGCGTGCCGGCCTCTATCGAGCCTTCAGCCGATATCCATTCCGGGCAGGTCGGTTCGCAACCAGGCGCGCTGCTGCGGACGACGACAAACCGCATCGTCGGACCAAGATCCGGCGCGGATTTTTTGGTGTTCGCCGCGAAGGCAGCGTCTCCCATGACCAGGAACGACGCCAGGCAGATCACCATCCACCATGCCTGGCCATTCAGACGGTGCCACGAAACCATTCGGGAAGCCCCCCGCAATGCGATCCATACTAGTTCAGCTTTGCCGGCTTGCAACAGCGTTTTGCGACGATGGCGCAAGCGCCCGCCGTACCCAAAAAAGTATGCCGGCCGTATCCAAAAGCGAGACGGGCGGCCCGAAGACCCGCCCTTCGAAGTAGGGCTTTGGGTATTTCAACGGCTACGGCTTGAGTGGGAATTGTGCGTCGACCTTGAGCGCCGATGTCGCCGGGCAATTTTGCGGCCTCGGTTCGGTTTTACAGACAGTTGGCCCCACCAAATGGTTCGCCGATTCAGGTCCCGTCGTCAGTCCCATCGTCAACATTGTGCCGGGTTCGAGCGGGAGCCGGTTACGCTTATAATCAAAGCGGTCGAGCGGCATCGGCGGAAACAGATGCTGCCTGACCGACATTTCCGCTAGATAAGAGCGTATCCGCTCCGCGAATGCCAGTGATTGAACGCTGACTGGCACATTGGGGCCCACGAAACGTCTGACGCCCCCAGCAAGCATGATCGGACAGGCGGCATCGCACCCCGCACCTAATTCGGTCACGACACCAGGATAGAACCCATTCGTTGGCGCGCACCCTTTGTCCTGCGGCTTGCACCCGGTAAAATCGGTGCGCGCAATCGCGACGTCAAGCTTGCGGTCGCGGATCAACCTTCCGATGGCCAAGGCGCTGAGCAAATCGCCCCCCGGCGAACTCACGATCAACGGCAGACGCCGGCCGCCGACCGTGTCGAGCAATTGGCGAAATATCTTCTGCGTATCGGGAGTGATCGTGCCTTGCGCTGCAATCCATTCGGGACAATCGAGACCGCATTTCGGATCGCTGCTTCGGACCAGGACGAAACGCATCGAATTGTCGACCGGCGCTGGACGGGCCGACGGAGTGGCTGGAACGGCCCCTCGGACGGCCACCACTGCCGTCTTGGCCGGCTTGGCATTCGCAGGGATCTCTCTGCAGTTCGGCGGCGCCGGACTCCGCCGGCATATGCCCGCCTGCGTAAGTATGTCGAGGGAGGCCCTGCTGGTGACCAGCTTCATCGTCAGCATGTCGTCGAGGGCGATCTGCCGGATATCGCTGGCAGGCGTGGCCTTCATTGTGTCCAGAACGCCCCGCCCGACACCCATCTCCCTGAGATAGGCCGACAGCCTCCTCTCAAGCGCCTTGCTCATCTCATAGGTCTTGTAGCCGATATCGTCTTGAGTGACGGTTTCTGTGGTGACCTTATATTTTTTGCCGCGCACAACCCGATAGGTGGTTCGATATTGCCGTTTGGTGCGGAAATGGGTCGTAGTGATCTGATGGACGCCCAGATGGGCCGAACCGCCGACCACGCGTCCGACGCCTCCGGCTAACATCAGCGGACATGCGGAGTTGCACATGGCGCCGCCGTCGGACGCAATGCCGAAATATGCGGCGCCCTTGCCGTCATTGGCACGGCAATCCTTCATCCCGGGCCAACAATCGGAAAACCTGGTTATACCGACGGCGATATCGAGCTTGTTTTTGCGGATTATACGACCAAGCTGGAGCGCTGCATCGACATTGCCGCCCGGGGAATTGACGATAATCGGCAGTTTGCGACGGCCGAGCTTCTTCAATATGCGCTTGAGTTGCGCTGGCGTGCCCGCCTCGATGGCGCCTTCCGCCGAGATCCATTCCGGGCAGCTGGGCTCACAGCCCGGCGCGCTGCTGCGAACGACGGCGAACCGCATCGGCGAAATATCATCGGACCATATTTTCGGATCGACCCATGTTGGGAAGACTTCATCAGACACCGGCTTCGGAACGGATAATGTCTTCCAAGTCTCCGGATCGGACACATCCTCGGCTTTCGCGGCAAAGGCAGCCATCGCGATTGCGACTACCGGCGCCAGGCGAACCAGCCCGCGCCACCACCCGGCCATACTGCTTAAACGGCGTCCCCAAACCACGCTCGGCAAAAGCCCCCTTGATGCAACCTATAATAGTGGCGGCGGTGGTGCTTGCAATAGCTTTGAAACGACCGCGCAAAATTGTTCTGCGTGGAGCCAGTAAACGAAGAAAGGGCGGCCCGAAGACCGCCCTTCCCTGTCGATCCGGCGGATGCCGGTATCGATTACTCTTTGATGGTGACGACGATGCCGGCACCGACGGTGCGGCCGCCTTCACGGATGGCGAAGCGCAGCTTCTCTTCCATGGCGATCGGCACGATCAGCTCGACATCGACGGTGATGTTGTCGCCCGGCATCACCATCTCGGTGCCTTCCGGCAGCGACACGATGCCGGTCACGTCGGTCGTGCGGAAGTAGAACTGCGGACGGTAGTTGGTGAAGAACGGCGTGTGACGGCCGCCCTCGTCCTTGGTCAGGATGTAGGCTTCAGCGACGAACTTCTTGTGCGGCTTGACCGTGCCCGGCTTGGCCAGAACCTGGCCGCGCTCGACACCTTCGCGGTCGACACCGCGCAGCAGCGCGCCGATGTTGTCGCCGGCCTGGCCCTGGTCGAGCAGCTTGCGGAACAAAAAAAAAAATTCGAGCAGCTCGGCGTCGTCGACCTGGTCGACCTTGTTCAAAAACACCACGATCGACGGCACGCCGACCTGGCGGGCCAGCAGGATGTGCTCGCGGGTCTGCGGCATCGGGCCGTCGGCGGCCGACACAACCAGGATCGCGCCGTCCATCTGCGCAGCACCGGTGATCATGTTCTTGACGTAGTCGGCGTGGCCGGGGCAGTCGACATGGGCGTAGTGGCGGTTGGCCGTCTCGTATTCGACATGCGCCGTCGAGATGGTGATGCCGCGCGCCTTCTCCTCGGGCGCCGCATCGATCTGGTCGTAGCGCTTGTATTCGCCAAAATACTTGGTGATCGCCGCCGTCAGCGACGTCTTGCCATGATCGACATGGCCAATCGTGCCGATGTTCACATGAGGCTTTGTACGCTCGAATTTACCTTTTGCCATAGTCTCTTTCCTTGGACGGCCGGGACCTTCAGTTCAGTCGAATGCGGGGCGATTAGCGACTGCGGCCGAAAAACACAAGTGCCTTGTGTCCGGGGTGTCTTGTGGCCGGGGCTTTCTCACCCGGTCTGAACCCATGATCCGGTTTTCGGGGATGTGGCGCGGATATAGGAACGAACAAGAAGAAATGGAATGGCCTGACATAGGTTCCGCGGGTATCGCCATTCAGCGAATGGACATCGCTGCTTCCGCCTGTCCGCCTTGCCGGATTTTACTGCCGGATCTGGCCCATTGCCGGTGTGACGCCGGTCTGATTTCCTGATCCGATGCATTTCATTCCGATCGCCATCCGCGGCCCGCTGTTCATGATCCTGTCGACCGGGTCCTATGTCGCCAACGACACCATGTTGAAGCTCGCGACGGTTGGGCTGCCGCCCTATGAAGTGCTGTTTCTGCGCGGGACGGCGGCAACGCTGTGGGGAATCCCGTTGCTGTTTGCGCTGGGCTACGCCAGGCAGATCCCGCTGATCCTCGACAGGAGAGTGTTGCAAAGAAACCTGCTCGAGCTGGCAGCAATCCTTTGCTACGTGGTGGCGCTCGCCAACATGCAGATCGCCGATTCGACCGCCCTGGGACAGATCACGCCGCTGCTCATGCTGATTGGCTCCTCTGTCCTGTTCGGCGAACGGATCGGCGGCTTGCGCATGGCGCTGATCGGGCTCGGCTTCATCGGAGCGGTGATGGTGGCGCAGCCGACGATGCAGGGAATCTCGGTCTACGCCTTGCTGGCGCTCGGCAACGCGGCGTTCGCCGCCGCGCGCGATCTCGCCGGGCGCCGGGTCGCCGCCGACGTGCCTGGCATGATCGTCGCAATTTCCGCGGTGGTGGTGGTGCTGGTCGGATCAGGCGTCGCGCATCTGATGTCGGAGCGTTGGGTGGCGCCCGAGACGCATCATTTTCTTCTGATGGCCGGGGCCGGATTGTTCCTGATTTTTGGCCATTTCTTCATCTTCATGGCCTATCGCGCCGGGCCAACCGGCGTCGTGGCGCCGTTTTACTACTGCTTCACCGTCTGGGCGGTCATTTCCGGCCTGGTGGTGTTCCAGCAATTGCCGAACGCACTGGCGATCGGCGGTATCCTGCTGGTGGTGGCCAGCGGGCTGACCATCGTGTCGCTCGACGAGCGGCGGCGCCGACTGACCGTCGTCGCATAATTTGGGCAGTGGTGACCAAAACAACGGACCACAGATTTCAACTTGGCCGCTGCCCGCAAAAAATGGAGAAAACTGTGACAAGCCAGGAGAACGTCGGCAACCGCATGCTTGCCGGAAAATGCCTGTGCGGCGCCGTGCAATACGCGGTGGCCGACGAGTTCATCTACGCCGCCAACTGCCACTGCTCGGACTGCCGGCGCACCACCGGTTCGGCCTTCAAGCCGTTTGCCGGCATCGAGCGTGAGAGACTGAGCCTGACCAAGGGCGAGGACAACCTCCTGATCTTTGGCGAGGAGACCGGCCACAACGTGCACTGCAAGACCTGCGGCTCATTGCTCTACTCGGTCGTCCGCGACGGCGCCTTCGTCCACGTCACCATGGGAACCCTCGTCGACGAGCCGGCCATCCGTCCAACGCAGCACATCTTTGTCGGCTCCAAGGCGAAGTGGTTCACGATCGCCGACGACCTGCCTCAATATGAAGAGCATGCTGCCGGAGGCGCCGACTGAAGACCTGGCGATGTGGCTGACGGCATTGCCGCTCAGGCACACGCAGTGACACGGCGCATTTTCAAGGAAGTTATTTTCGATAATGACTTCAACAGCATGCTTGGAGCGGGTAGCGGGAATCGAACCCGCATATTCAGCTTGGAAGGCTGCTGCTCTACCACTGAGCTATACCCGCGCATTTCACCCGAAAACCGCTATGCACTTTTCGGTCCGAGGCTTGCGTTTCAGGGCTTCCGGGCCGGCAGTGGTGGAGAGGGTTGGATTTGAACCAACGTAGGCATAGCCAACGGATTTACAGTCCGTCCCCTTTAACCACTCGGGCACCTCTCCAGTCTGCCGCCGGAGCCATGCAACGAGGCATCGACGCGTCGCGGCCGCAGGAGCAGCCCGTCGCGAAGCGCCTTATGGCGGCAGCGCCCAAAACTGTCAACCGCAACATCCCGGCAAAACGCGCTGAATTTGTTGACGACCCGACGAGCAGGGTTTTGCGGCTGTATCCATGGGCGAACGACACGGCTATAGAACCGGCCATGAGCAACGACAACAAGCCCAAGACCCCGAAAGACACCCACTACGCCAAGCTGCGCCGCGCGCATCGCGACGAGAAGAGCGGCGGCGCGCCGGCGTTCAGGCCGCGCCAGCCGGTACCACCAGGAGAGACCGCCGCGGATGGGCTGGTGCGGCTGTACGGCCTGCACACGGTGCGAGCAGCACTCGACAATCCGCGCCGGCGGATCAAGAAGATGCTGGTGACGCGCAACGCCGCCGAGCGGCTGGCTATCGCCGACCTCACCGCCCTGCCCTTTGAGACAGAGATGGTCGAGCCGAAAGACATCGACAAGGTCACCGGCTCTGACGCCGTGCATCAGGGCGTGCTGATCGAAGCCGAGCCGCTAAAACCCAAGCGCCTCGATGCGCTCGGCGATACCACGCTGGTGCTGGTCCTCGACCAGGTCACCGATCCGCATAATGTCGGCGCGATCCTGCGCTCGGCGGTCGCCTTCGGCGCCGGCGCGCTGATCACCACGGCGCGCCACAGTCCGCATGAATCCGGCGTGCTGGCAAAGTCGGCCTCCGGCGCGCTGGAGCATATCGACCAGATCGAGGTAAAAAACCTCGCCGACGCGCTCGGCCAGTTGCACGAGGCCGGCTTCCAGACCATCGGCCTCGATTCCGACGGGCCGGCGGAACTCGAGAAAAGTTTTGCCGGGGAAAGGATCGCGCTGGTGCTGGGCGCCGAGGGCAAGGGCTTGCGTCAGAAGACGCGTGAAACGGTGACGACGCTCGCCCGGCTCGACATGCCCGGCGCCATCCGCTCGCTCAACGTGTCGAATGCGGCGGCGGTGAGCCTTTATGCGGCGAGGAAGTTTTTGGGTTAAGGGAGTAGGGGAGTAGGGAAGCACTTGCTGCGAGCCGCAACCCGCCTTCCCTTGCTGCCTTATCCCTATCCCCTATCCCCTATCCCCTATCCCCTATCCCCTATCCCCTACTCCCCTACTCCCCTACTCCCCTACTCCCCTACTCCCCTACTCCCCTACTCCCCTACTCCCCTACTCCCCTAACTCATATCCCGCCATTCGCTCCAGCGCCTTGACCAGCGCCGAATGATCCTCCTTGGCGCCGCCATTGGCTGCGCAGGCGTTGAACAATTGTTGCGTCGTCGAGGTGTTGGGTAGTGCCACGCCGAGCGCTTTTGCCCCTTCCAGCGCGAGATTAAGATCCTTCTGGTGCAGTTCGATGCGAAAGCCCGGCGCGAAGCTGCGCTTGATCATGCGCTCGCCATGCACTTCGAGGATGCGCGAGGCGGCCAGCCCGCCCATCAGCGCTTGCCGCACCTTGGCCGGATCGGCGCCGGCTTTCGATGCAAAAACAAGCGCTTCCGCGACTGCTTCAATGGTCAGCGCGACGACGATCTGGTTGGCGACCTTGGTGGTCTGGCCGACGCCGTTCGGTCCGACCAGCGTGATGTTCTTGCCCATTTTCTCGAACACCGGCCTGGCGCGCTCGAAGGCCTTTTCCTCGCCGCCGACCATGATGGTCAGCGACGCGGCCTTGGCGCCGACCTCGCCGCCCGACACCGGCGCATCGAGATAGTCGCAGCCCAGCGCATTGATTTTCGTGGCGAATTCCTTGGTCTCGATCGGCGAGATCGAGCTCATGTCGATGACCAGCTTGCCCGCGGTCAAACCCGAGGCGACGCCGCTGTCGCCGAACAGCACGTCGGCCACCTCAGGCGTGTCGGGAACCATGGTGATGATGATGTCGGCGGCACGTGCCACGGCGTGATGGCCGGAGACGGTTTTTAGACCCTCGGCGACGAGATCGGCCGGCGGTTTCGAGCGATGGTCGCTGGCGACGACGGTGTAGCCGGCGTCGAGCAGATGCCCCGCCATCGGCGCGCCCATGATGCCGAGGCCGATGAAGCCGATGGTTTCCATTGATGTTCTCCGTTCTTTTAAGGTCGCGTTCCGTCGCGCCCCCCTCTGGCCTGCCGGCCATCTCCCCCACAGGTGGGGAGATCGGCAGTTCCGGCGCCGGCTTCTACTTTCCCAACCTCGAGAATTGGCGAAAGCGGCGGTGACGTCCAATCTCCCCACCCGTGGGGGAGATGGCCGGCAGGCCAGAGGGGGGCGCGAAGGAACTCGACGTCAATTGTAAACGTCCCCTACGCCGCCGCCTGCCCGGCAAACTCCCGGAACCAGCCCAGCCCGGCTTCCGTCGAAACCTTCGGCTTGTATTCCGCCCCTACCCAGCCGGAATAGCCGATGCGGTCGATGTGGCTGTACAGAAAAGGAAAATTGATCTCGCCCGTCCCCGGCTCGTGACGGCCGGGATTGTCCGCCAGCTGGATATGCGCAATGCGGCCGAGGTTTGCCTCGATGGTGCGGGCGAGATCGCCCTCCATGATCTGCATGTGATAGATGTCGTATTGCAGGAACAGGTTTTTTGAGCCGACGCGCTCGATGAGCGCCAGGGCCTGGTCCGAATAGTTGAGGAAGAAGCCGGGAATGTCGCGGGTGTTGATCGGCTCGATCAGCAGCCTGATTCCGGCCTGCTCCAGCTTCTCGGCGGCGAAAGCCAGGTTTTCGGCGAAGACATCTTCCAGCACCGAACGCTCGACGCCTTGCGGTGCAATGCCGGCGAGGCAGTTGACCTGTTCGCAACCGAGCGCATGTGCATAGGTGATCGCCTTGGCGATGCCTTGTCGGAACTCGGGTACACGATCCGGCAACACCGCAATGCCGCGCTCGCCCTTGCCCCAGTCGCCGGCTGGCAGGTTGAACAGCACCTGCGTCAGACCGTTTTTCTTCAGCCTCGCCGCAACGACATCGGGCGCATGGTCATAAGGGCCGATATATTCGACACCCCTAAAGCCGGCGCGGGCGGCGGCTTCGAAGCGGTCGAGGAAATCGTGCTCGCCAAAGAGCATCGAAAGATTGGCTGAAAACCGTGGCATTCCTTTTCTCCTTGTTTTCGCCCGGCCCAAGCAGTGGTGAGATTCAGGTCAGGCCCAGCCGAAAATGGTGGGTTCCGAGAACCGGAGCGGAGCGTACTTTTGGTACGTGAGCTCCGGAAGCGCAGGAATCGCCGTTTGCAGGCCGGCATCACCTGAATATCAGCACAGCTTAATCCAGCATGACGATCGCCGTCGGCGCGTCTTCGTGATGTTCGGCAAGCTCCTCGAATTCGGTGATCTTGTCGATTTCGGTGCCCATCGAAACATTGGTGACGCGCTCAAGGATGAATTCGAGCACCACCGGAACCTGGTGCTCCTTCATCAGTTGTTGCGCCTGTTTGAAGGCGCCGGCGAATTCCTCCGGCCGGCGCACCCGGACCGCCTTGCAGCCCATGGCCTCGGCGACAGCAACGTGGTCGACGCCATAGCCAGCCTCGGGATCATCCTTCCGGTTGACGTTCTCGAAAGCGAGGCTGACCTCGAAATCCATCGAAAAGCCGCGCTGCGCCTGGCGGATCAGGCCGAGATAGGCATTGTTCACGACGACATGAATATAGGGCAATTTGTGCTGCGCGCCGACCGCCAGTTCCTCGATCATGAACTGGAAATCATAGTCGCCGGACAGCGCCACGATGTTGCGCTGCGGATCAGCGGCGCGAACGCCAAGTGCTGCCGGCAGCGTCCAGCCGAGCGGGCCGGCCTGGCCGCAATTGATCCAGTTGCGCGGCTTGTAGACATGCAGGAACTGCGCGCCGGCGATCTGCGAAAGGCCGATCGTGGTGACATAGGTGGTGTCGCGGCCGAATGCCTTGTTCATCTCCTCGTAGACGCGCTGCGGCTTTAGCGGCACCTGGTCGAAATGCGTCTTGCGCTTCATCGTCTTCTTGCGGTCCTGGCATTCCCTGGCCCAACCCGACCAGTCGCGCAGTTTTCCAGCCGTCTTCCATTCGGTGGCGACGTCGAGCAGCATTTTGAGCGCTGCACCGGCGTCCGAGACGACACCGAGATCCGGCGCGAAGACACGGCCGATCTGGGTCGGCTCGATGTCGACATGGAAGAATTTTTTGCCCTTGGTGTAGACGTCGACGGAGCCGGTGTGGCGGTTGGCCCAGCGGTTGCCGATGCCGAAGACGAAATCGGCTTCGAGCATCGTCGCGTTGCCGTAGCGATGCGAAGTCTGCAGCCCGCACATGCCGGCCATCAGCCGGTGGTCGTCGGGGATCGCGCCCCAGCCCATCAGCGTCGGGATCACCGGCACGCCGGTGACTTCGGCGAACTCGATCAGCAGATCCGAGGCATCGGCGTTGATGATGCCGCCGCCGGCAACGATGACAGGCTTTTCGGCCGCGTTGAGCATTTTCAGTGCTTTCTCGGCCTGGCCGCGCGACATTGCCGGCTTGAACGGCACCAGCGGCTCATAGGCGTCGATGTCGAACTCGATCTCGGCCAGTTGCACGTCGACCGGCAGGTCGATGAGGACCGGCCCCGGCCGCGACGAGCGCATCAGGTAAAACGCCTTCTGCAGCGCCATCGGCACGAGATAGGGCTCCATGACGGTGACTGCCCATTTGGCGACGGGTGCTGCGATGGCTGCGATGTCGACGGCCTGGAAATCCTCCTTATTGAGACGCGCCCGCGGCGCCTGGCCGGTGATGCAGAGGATCGGGATGGAATCGGCCGCGGCCGAATAGAGGCCGGTGATCATGTCGGTGCCGGCCGGACCCGAAGTGCCGATGCACAGGCCGATATTGCCTGATCTGGCGCGGGTATAACCTTCGGCCATGTGCGAGGCCGCCTCGACATGGCGCGCCAGGATATGGCGGATCGTACCCCTCGCCTTCAGCGCCGAATAGAACGGGTTGATGGCAGCACCCGGCACGCCAAAGGCGCAGGAGGTGCCTTCTTTTTCCAAAACGAGAACCGCTGCGTCGACTGCGCGCATCCTGGCCATGTCAGCCTCCACGGAATTGTTGATGGCCGAGAATGCCAGCGCGCCTGTTATTTTTCAATTTTTTCAGAATATTTTTTCATTTCTAAGAAACTGCGGCTATTTACTGATTTAATTGGGTTTTCTGTTTTCCACGAAGTCGCATAGCATATTTGTGGAAAACTTTTTCATTGCGCCTTTGGCGAAATTGGCAAGAATGCCACTATGGAAACCGCCGAAAAACGCCAGCGCGGACGGCCGCGCGCCTTCCACGGTCCGGCCGAGGCGGCTTCGGTGCAGTCGCTCGACCGGGCGCTGCGCATCCTGGCCATCGTCGCCGACGGCAGCGGCCTGTCGCTGAGCGAGATCGCCGCGCAGAGCGGCCTCCCCGCCTCCACCGCCTACCGCATGCTGACGACGCTGGAAAACCACGGCATGGTTGAGTTCGACAGCACCGACCAGCTGTGGTCGATCGGCGTCGAGACCTATCGCATGGGCGCGGCGTTCCTGCGCCGCCGCAAGCTGGTCGACCGCGCCCGCATTGTCATGCAGGAATTGATGGAGAAGACCGGCGAGACCGCCAATCTCGGCGTCGCCGAGGACGATTGCGTCGTCTTCGTCAGCCAGGTCGAGACGCATCAGGCGATCCGCGCCTTCTTCCGGCCGGGCACGCGCAGTTCCTTCCATGCATCGGGCATCGGCAAGGCGGTGCTGGCGCATCTCGAGCCGCAGCGCGTCGGCGCCGTCCTGCGCCGGACCGGGCTGGAGCGCTTCACCGAAAAGACGCTTTCCGACGTCTCGGCGCTGGCCCGTGATCTGGTGACGATCAAGCTGCGCGGCTGGTCGGTCGACGACGAGGAGCGGCATCCCGGCATGCGCTGCGTCGCCGCCGCGATCTTCAACGAGTTCGGCGAGCCGATCGGCGGGGTTTCGGTTTCGGGACCGACGGTGCGGGTGACGCCGGAGCGGCTGGTCGAGATCGGCCCCCTGGTGCGCGAAGCCGCAACGGAAATAACCAGGATGATTGGTGGTCTGCCGCCCCCTTCTTCACCAAGCCGCGCCGCCGAACCGGGTTCACTCTTCGAGATTGGCGCTACGCGCTCACCTTGACAGCCGCCCGGCTACGGCCAAGTTTGCGTCCACCTTCCGCCAGCCGACGCCCGAAAGACGCATGAGCCTCCAATCCGTCAAAGCCTTCTTCGCCGAATATGCCCCCGACATCGAGGTGATCGAAACGCCGACAAGTTCGGCGACCGTCGCGCTCGCGGCCGAGGCGCACGGCGTCGAGCCGGGGCAGATCGCCAAGACCATCTGCCTGCGCGTCGGTGACCGGGTCATGCTGGTCGTCGCCCGCGGCGACGCGCGCATCGACAATCGCAAATCGCGCGATGCATTCGGCGGCAAGCCGCGCATGCTCGATGCCGAGCAGGTGGCCGAAATCACTGGCCATCCGATTGGCGGCGTCTGCCCCTTCGGCCTCGCCTCGCCGTTGCCGGTCTATTGCGACGTATCGCTGCGCGCCTACGATCAGGTCGTGCCAGCGGCCGGCGCAACCAATGCAGCGGTGAAAATAGGCGTCGAGCGCATGGCGGCGCTGACCGGCGCCGAATGGTGCGACATCTGTCAGGATGAGCTAGGCCCCGGGCACCGCGCTCTTGGTCGATAGGTCGTAGAAATCAAGCAGCATCGCCAGCCCAACTCCGCAGGCGGTGAAGATCAGGCCGGCGATGAAGATGCGGGTGGCACGTTCATGGACGCGTCGCTGTAGAGACGTTGTGTCGAGCAGCAACCGCAGCGCTCGTATCTGCAATGCAATGCCTATCAAAATCGGCACGACGGCTGCCAGGTGATAGATTTCCCAAGGGAGCGGGTTGGCGGCCCAATGCGTGATGAAGCCCAGCGAGAAAGCCAGTAGAATGCCGACGGTGGTGATCGTTCCGTTGCGGAAATCCGTCTCAATCTGCTCTTCCTTGGGTTCGTGCTCGTCCAAGCGTCCCTCTCCCTCTGGTGCCTTCACCGCCAGACTAAGCTGTCGAAAAATCCCTGTACATCCCTCGCTGGAACCGGTTGCGGTGCCGGTTCAATTTTGCAACCCAGACAGCTGAAAAAGGGGCAGTGGGTGCCCCTTTTTGCCTTGCCTGAAACGGTTCACCTCCCCTCAAAGCCGGCAGCGATGACGGTAGCCGTCGTAGCCGACATAGGTATCGGAGTACGGATCGTAGCTCTGATAGCGGTTGAGGCAGCGCCGGACGTGCCATGAGCCGCCATTTTCCTCGATGTAGACGGTGCGCGGCTGGGCGAGCGCGGTGCCGAGCAGGAAGCCACCGACGCCGGCGGCGATGCCGATGCCAAGGTACTTGTTGTGATGGTGCTTGTGATGGGCGGCCGAAGGCTGAACGGTGCCGGCCAGCATGGCGGCGGCGACAGTGGTCGCGATGAGGCCGGAAACGATGGTGCGCTTGAACATGACGATCTCCTTGCTGGAGAGGCGATCCATCCGCCTCTTAACCATCTGTCGTGGCAGCAAGGAAAAAGGTTCGACGTTTTTTTCGATTTTTCTGAACTGGGTTTGCGCCAGGCGCGCAATGACGACCGGCGAAGAGCGCCGGTTGGCAGTCCGGCGGCGGGAGGCCTCAGCCCATGCCGGTGATGTGGCGCAGCCAGAAGGCGAGCGCGATGAAGCCGATGATGGTGGTGACGCCGGTCCAGTCGACATTGGCGCTCTTCAAAACCTTGATGAGCTTCACCAGGAGAAACCAGGCCACGACGACGATCAGGGCAATGACGACAAGTCTGATCATGCGACACCCTCGCCTATGCGATTGCACCTTCGAACAATATAGGACGCCAATTGGCCGTTTTCAGGATGCCCGCGCCGGCAGCTCCGGCGCGCTTGTAGGCAAAACAGAGTTCATCTTTACTGGCGCAACAAATATGCTAACCGGAGCGCCGTGCCCTTGTAGCTCAGCTGGTAGAGCAGCGGTTCGCCAGATATCACTGACGTCTTTGCGGATGCTTTCGGATTGCAGCAAGCACCGCGCCGTCATCCAAGCTACATTCAACAGACCCTACCGCGGCCAGCGCATCAGTGGCATCCACCGAATCCCCACCCGGTCCAGGCCCTCTGATGACGAAATGTCCTTTCTCACATGTGAAGTCCCATTTGTGCAGCTGCTTGTAGGATTCCGTCTTGCCTTCGTTTTCAGCATGATAAAGCACGACGTAACCATCGGGCTTCGTGACGGAGAGCATCTGTTGTATTGCCTTGAGCGGACTAGCGGTGTGATCTATACAATTCTGTCCATGCACGATGTCGAAACTGTAATCGTCAAATTGCGCTCTAAGATTTTCGGCGTCACCAAAGACTGTTCGCACAAGAGGTTGGATCCCAAAATCTCTCAGAACTTGATCATATTCCGATGCCAGCAGGTCAGTTGCAGTAATCCTGATCTCTTTCGAAGCATGCACTTTGCCGAGCTTCGTCAAGGGGCCAGCGCCCACATCGAGTATGTAAACTGGGTTGGTCGTCAACCTATCGACATATCGCCCAACGTGATCCTGAATTGGTAAATTGGGGTCAAGACGTTCCTTGTAGTCCTCTGGCCAGAATGATCCCTGAGTGGAGAACCAGTGTCTCCAAAACAGAACTTCGTCCCTGAGCTGTTGGGATCGGCTGTCTCCCTCCAGCCAGCGCAGGATCTTTCGTCCGAGCCGCCGAGCCCTAGTCAACACCGATGTCGATCTTCTCAGAGACCCTTCTCTAGCCATGACAGGAATCCTCGCGGTGAAGAGGGTTTACGGTCCGCTCTGGCCACGACGACGACCGGGCAATGACGACAAGTCTGACCATGCGACACCCTCCGCCTATGCGATTGCAGTTTCGGCCATTATAGGAAGCGAATTAGCCGTTTTCAGGATGGCCACGCCGGCAGCTCCGGCGCTCTCTGGGCAGCCGAAAACAGAGTTTTGTCTTTACTGGCGCACCAAATATGCTAACCGGAGCGCCGTGCCCTTGTAGCTCAGCTGGTAGAGCAGCGGTTTTGTAAACCGAAGGTCGGCGGTTCGATTCCGTCCGGGGGCACCAAAGCCTGTCGTCTTAAATGAGGCCGGCCTTTCGGATTTTGCCGCGCTGCGCAAGGGGGGCGAGGGCTAATCGGGACCTCTAGATCCCATACATCATGGCAATGAAGAATACCGGTGCAAAGATCAGGAAGATCGCCATTACTATAATCACGGCGAGGGCCAGGCGCTCTGTTCGCCTGACGATTGCAACGACGTCGTCGTCGCTCGATGAAACAAGATCAACCGCCGAGAAATCTGTTGGGTCAGGAGTTTGATTGTCATTGGCGGGTCGGCTTGCGACCGCATCGGCATTCTGTTTGCTCTGGATAAGGGTCACAGTTCTCTCCGCCGTTAGGTGTCATATCGGGTGCCCGCCGATGAGTATACAGCGGGCACCCGGAACCACCGATGAAGGGACTTTGCTCGGCGGCCAAATACCAATCCCTTGCCAAGATCTTGGTTGCCAGCCTCAGCCCTCTGTCTTTAACGCACAGACTTCAGTCTTACTGCGTCATGGACCATAGCCCGGCGCCGGAACTAAGTGCCCGCCGGTCCCGTTGCCGACCAGTGATAATTGAGAATAGGAGATAGTCATGGCTGACGGTCCCACCGTTGTTAACTCAGGCGGAAATGGCGCCGGCACCGCTGTCGCCGTCGTTCTCGCTATTATCGCAATCGTGATCCTGCTGTTGTTCACCGGCGTTATCAACATCAACGGCGGGGGCACCGGAAAGGACGTCGACGTAAAGGTTGAAGCGCCTACGGTCGAAGCGCCCACCGTCGAAGCGCCAGCTGCGTCCGCTCCGGCTGAGCCGAGCGCACCTGCCCCAGCCGCGCCCGCTCCGGAGCCGGCAGCACCCGCTCCGGCAGCACCCGCTCCGGCAGCACCTGCCCCGGCAGCACCTGCTAACGGCGGCTGATTGTGACATCGGATATCGGGCCCGGCGGGATGCGCTTCCGGGCTTGATGAAAACGTTGACGGCCGTCCACACTCTGCAAAGCGGCCCACGCAACAGAAAGTCTTCGACGGAGTTTCAATCAGTTGCGGAGACCAGCAAAAGGAGGATCGCTTATGAAGGTGCTCGTCACCCTCATGGCCGGCATTGCAATGGCCGGATGCATCAGCATGGCCGCTGCCGATCCGTGGAAGGACGAGAGCGGTCATGGCAAATGGCAGGGCCGCTACCAAGACGAAGATGATTATGAGCGGAAGCGCGAACGCTACAGCTACAAAAAAGAATTTCGGCGCGGCAATTGCAAGATTGAGCGCAAGTGGGAGGGCATGAATACAAGGAAGAGGTGAAGTGCAAGCGCGGCTTCAGGAGGCCGGCTTACATCTATCGCTATTGAAAACAGACGCCGTCCGGGGGCACCAGTAAGAAACCGGCTTCTTGTGATTACGTGCCAGGGTCGGGCGAAATCTGCTCATCCCCGATTTCCACAGGCCGGGGCCGTAGCCCGTCAGCTTCAACGCATATATTCGCTAGCGGACCACAGGTATTCCCCTTGTGGAAACCATAGGAGTCGCCGTTGGAGCAGAAACGCACGATCGCACCGTTTATCGGCGGCATGTATGGTGGTCTTGCTGCCCTCGCGCTCGGGTTCGGTTTCCGCTTTCTGATGATTACCGATCCCGATCCGACCTCGCAGGCAACGATAGCCCTTGCGGGATTGGCCTTTTCGATCTGTTTCAGCCTGACCTTCCTTCGCGAGCATCGACGCCAGATCGCTGCCGCCAGGGAATTTCTAAGCCGCCCAAGATCGTATCAGGACTAATCCCCCGCGTTTCGCAAAGCAAAGCGCCCATGCCTCCGGTCCGGGGCATCAGAACCAACGGGATGCAGCAGGGCGATGCGGACCGGCCGGCATCTCCTGCTCCCGGCCATTTAATGCCATTCGATTAAAATGCCCCTGTGTATATTAGCAATCGCTCAATTTAGCGCGCCGACAATGTCCGGGCGGTGGGCTAAACAACGGGTGGTGTCATGCGAAGCGACTTCGCTGCAGCGCGCGAGCTCTTGGAGTGTGCCCAAAACCGGCTCTGCGGCATGGACGAAACCAGCCAGCGCGTCAGCGAGGCACTCGACTTGCTGATTGAAGAAATAGCCATCGCGGAATTCCGTAAGGCGCCACTGACCGTCGTGCCGTTTCCACGTGCGCGGCCACCCAGGCATGCTCGGTAGAACACCGCCGATGTAGTCAACAGCGGAAGTGCTCCCACCAGCGAAATTGAACCGGCGCGATTGCGGCTTAGCGGCGTCCGGGCCACCAGAAATCCCATCGGGAGCCCTCACGCCGCGATCGCCGCCACCAGAATCCGGTTCTGCCTTCGTATCGCGGCGCGCAGTTCGGCAATCCTCGCCCCGTCGCGCTTGACGAACTCGATGAACATCATGTTCATGTTGTTGAACACCAGCTCGCCGAGCGCCTGCCCGTCAATATCGCGGCGGACCAGGCCGATCGCCTGCAGCCGGGCGATCAGCGCGCGGATCTGCTCGGTCAGCGCCCGGTCGAGCGCCGTGTAAGCCTGGCCGAACGGGCTGTCGGGCAGTTGCGTCGAGATCGCCATCGCCTGCCGCCACATCTCCTTGCTGAGATAATGCAGCGAATGCTCGATATAGATGCCGAGCAGCGTATCGAGCGCATCGCCGACATTGGCCGGCGGGTTGGCGACGACGCCGCGCCCGGCATTGAGCACCTCGTTGACCTCCATCGAGACGATGGCGCCGAGAATGTCGCCCTTGTTCTGGTAATAGTTGTAGATCGTGCCGACCGAGACTTCCGCCTGCGCCGCGATCGTCTCGATCTTGGCGGCTTCATAGCCGGTGTCGCGAAAAAGCGCCGCCGCCGCCTCGATGATGCGGCGATGCCGATCCGCCTTTTGCCTTGCCCGCAATCCGCTCATGACGGCTATCTGCCATAAAAACGGAATTGACTCAATTTTAGAATTGGTTCAATTTTTTGCCAGAAGCCAGAAAGGCAAGGGAGAACACTCGATGACCATCAATCCAGACATCTCGAATCCAACGACCAGGAAGCCGCTTTCGGTTCTGAAGAGCCACCTTCACGCCGCGTGTGCAGCGACAGCGCTGCTGCTGGCGACGGGCAGCCTCGCCCAGGCTGCCGATCTCAACGCCTTGATCTGGTGCGATCACGCCGACCCGGCGCTGCTGCAGCCCTTCGAAGAGGCCAATGGCGTCAAGGTCAATGTCAAGGAATTCGAAGGCACCGGCGCCGGCATGGCGATTGTCGAGCAGTCGCAGCCCGGCGACTGGGACGTGATGGTGATCGACAGCATCGACATACCGCGCGGCGTCGAAAAGGGCCTGTTCGAGCCGCTGCCGGAAGACAAGCTGCCGCTGGCCGACCTCTTTCCCCAGGTGAAGATGGACAGCTCCACCGTGGTCGACGGCAAGCGCTACGGCATCACCGAAAAGTTCGGCTACAACACCATCGGCTACAACAAGACCAAGGTCGATCCGGCCGACATGCAGTCGCTGGCCGCGCTGACCGGCGACAAATACAAGGGCAAGGTCGCCATCTACGACTATTACCTGCCGGTCATCGGCATGGCGGCGCTGGCGATCGGCAAGAAGACCGCCGAGCTCACCGAAGCCGACCTTCCGGCCATCAAGGAAGAGCTGCTCAAGATGAAGGCCAATGCCAAGCTGGTCGGCGAAGTGACCGCCAGCCAGACCGCGCTGGCGACCGGCGAGGTCGACATTCTCGTCGGCGGCGGCGAATGGGTGACGGCCGGGCTGGCCAAGGAGAACCCTGCCCTCGACTTCTCGATTCCCAGAGAAGGTGCTGTGCTGTGGTCGCAGTCGCTGGCCATGTTCAAGGATTCCAAAAACAAGGACACGGCGCTAAAATTCATCCAGTACATCATGAGCCCTGAAGGCCAGGCGCGGCTTGCCACGTCGGCCTGCTATTGGGGCATGCCGGCGAATACCAAGGCGGCTCTGAGCGATGAGCAGAAGAAGATCCTGCGCTTCGACGAGCAGCCGGATTTCCTCGCCCGCGCCCAGCCCTACCCGGCGCCGGATGCCGATCTCGACAAGAAGATGCAGGACGTCTGGACCGAAATGCTGCAGGCGCAGTGATCGGTCGCCGGTCGTGAACTCTGCCACCAACAGCGGGCGTGCCCTGCCCCGGACGGGCCGCGCCCTGCCTCGGGCGGGCCGTGCCCTGCCCTGGGCGCTGGTCACGCCGGCGCTCGGCTGGACGCTGCTGTTCTTCGTGCTGCCGTTCGTCGCCATGGGGTTTTCCAGTCTGACGGCGCATGACGGCAGCGGCTTTACACTCGCCAATTACAGCCAGTTCTTCACCAACCCGGCCTATTGGCAGGCGATGGTGAATTCGCTGCAGGTTACAGCCATCGTCACAGTGATTTCGGTGCTGCTCGCCTACCCTTTCGCCTGGATCCTGGCCGAACAGGTGCCGGAACGCTGGCAGCGGCTGGCGCTGATGCTGGCGGTGCTGCCGTTCTGGACCTCCTATGTCGTGCGCTCCTATTCCTGGCTGCTGGTGCTGGCGCAGAACGGCGTGATCAACCGCGCGCTGACCGGCTCCGGCCTGTTCAGCGAGCCGCTGCAGCTCGCCAACACACGGCTGGCCACGGTCATCGGCTTCGTTCATTTCTTCGTCATGCTGTTGACGCTGACGATCTTCGCCAATCTCAAGCAGCTCAGCCCGAGCTACCGCAAGGCAGCCGCCGATCTCGGCGCCGGGCCGGTGCGCACGTTCCTGCATGTCGTCCTGCCGCTGACCTTGCCCGGCATCATGGTCGGCGCCTTCCTCACCTTCGTACTGTGCATCGGCGACTACATCACGCCGCAGATCCTCGGCGGCAACAACGAGCTTTTGATGCCGCAGCTGGTGATGATGCAGATCGGCCGGCGCGGCGATTTTCCGCTCGCCTCGGCGCTGTCGATCATCCTGATGGCGGTCGTCACCATCGCCTATCTCGCCTCCGCCCGCTGGCTCAAGATCGAGCGGGCCTGACCGTGCGCGCCCTTGTCCGCATCGTCTCCTGGTTTTACGCCGTCGCCATCTATGGCTTCATCTTCCTGCCGGTGGTCGTGCTGGTGCTGTTTTCGCTGCAGGCGACGTCGTTTCCGATCCCGCCATTCACCGGACCGTCGCTGCGCTGGTACAACGCCGTGCTCGCCGACACGCGGCTGACCTCGGCGCTGATCAATTCGCTGCTAGTCGCGGCCCTCTCCTCGGCTGCCGCCGTCACGCTCGGTTTCCTCTCTGCCTGGGGTTTTGCCCGTTTCGCGCTGCCGGGCTCGGCCCTGCTGCGCGGGCTGATCACGCTGCCGCTGACCGTGAGCTATCTCATCATCGGCATGGGGCTGCTGGTGCTGTTCAACTGGGCCGGCATACCGAAGTCGCTGCTTGCTGCCGGCATCGGCCATGTCGTAATCAACCTGCCGCTGTGCTTTGCCATCATCTACAGCCAGATGGGCGACCACCAGATCAACATCGAGCGTGCCGCGCGCGACCTCGGCGCGCCCGAATGGAAGGTGCTGCTGCTGATCACCGTGCCTGTCATGGCACCGGCGATCTTCGCTGGCTTCTTCCTGTCGATGACCTTCTCCTGGGACGAATTCGTGATCTCGTTCCTGCTGACGCGCTTCGACACGACGCTGCCGGTCGAGATCTGGAACCTGCTGCGCTCAGGCCTCAATCCCAAGACCAACGCCGTCGGCTCGCTGGTCTTCGCCGTCTCCATCGTGCTGGTGGTGTTTTTTGAACTGATGCTGTTGCGGAGGAAGCCGACATGACCGCGCCACTCGTCGATGTCCGCGCTGTCTCGCACCGCTTCGGCCCGCACACCGTGCTGAGAAACGTGTCGCTGCAAATCGAGCCGGGCAGCTACACCATCCTGCTCGGCCCGTCGGGCTCCGGCAAGACGACGCTTTTGTCCATTCTCGGCGGCTTCGTCACGCCGAGCCAAGGCAAGGTGCTGATCCGTGGCGAGGACTGCACCGCCGTGCCGCCGGCGAAGCGCCCGACGACGACGGTGTTCCAGGACTATGCGCTGTTCCCGCATATGAGCGTCGGCAGCAATGTCGGCTTCGGCCTGCGCATGCAAGGCGTCGATGCCGCAACACGGACCGCCCGGGCGCGCGATGCGCTGGCGCTGGTTGGTCTGGCCACCGCCTTCGACAAGAAGCCGCACCAGCTTTCCGGCGGCCAGCGGCAGCGCGTCGCGCTGGCCCGCGCGCTGGTCGTCGAGCCGGCCGTGCTGCTGCTCGACGAACCGCTCGGCGCGCTCGACCTAAAATTGCGCCGGCAGATGCAGGACGAGTTGAAAGCGATCCAGAAACGCGTCGGCACCGCCTTCATCCATGTCACCCACGACCAGGAAGAGGCGATGGCCCTGGCCGACCATTGCGTCGTGATGAATGACGGGTGCATCGAGGACGAAGGCCCGCCGGAGCGCGTCTATGCGCGGCCGGCGACGCGCTTTTCCGCGACATTCATGGGTGAGAGCACGCTGATATCGGGAACGGTGACGGCGGCGAAGCATGGAACAATCACAGTCGCGACCCAGGTCGGACCGCTTTCGCTGCCCGGTACAATGCCTGCTGGCGCTTCTGTCGCCCTCGCCGTCCGTCCGGAGCACCTTGTCCTCGGCGCAACCGGCGGCGCGGTAAGGCTCGGCACGGCCAAGGTGAGCGACGTGGTGTTTCAAGGCAGCTTCAAACGCGTGCTGGCTGTCTCCGAGAAAGACCCGGCGCTGCACTTCATCGCCAGGGTTCCCGCAGCAACGGTCGTCCAGCCGGGCGACATCTCTGCGGTTTCGTGCGAGGCTGGCGATGTCATCCTTCTGGCGAGCTGAGCAATGGGCACGCTTCCGATCATCGACGCTGCGAACTGGTATGAAGCCATCCGTATGAGCGATGGCGTGACGCTGATCCACGAGCCGTGGATCAAGCCGTTCTTCCGCTGCAACATCTGGCATGTGCGCGGCCGCGATCGCGATCTTCTGTTCGACACCGGCCTCGGTCATTTCAGCCTGCGGCGCCACGTCCCGCTGGTGACGGAGCGAAAACTCGTTTGCGTGGCCAGCCACACGCATTTCGACCATATCGGCTGCCACCACGAATTTCCGGACCGTTGCGTGCATGCGGCCGAAGCAGAAATCCTCGCCGACCCGCGCAATGAATGGACGGTCGCCGACCGCTACGCGACCGACGCCATGTTCGACGGAATGCCGCAGGGCTGGGATGCCACGCGCTACCGGATCCACCCGGCGCCGGCCGATCGTTTGCTTGGAGAAGGCGATTTCGTCGATCTCGGCGACCGTGCCTTCGAGGTGATCCACACGCCGGGCCATTCACCCGGCGGCATCGCGCTCTACGAGAGGAAGACCGGCATCCTGCTTTCCGGCGACATCGTCTATGACGGCCCGCTGATCGACGATGTCTATCATTCCGCTGTCGACGACTATGTCGAGACGCTGCTGCGGATGCGCGAACTCGATGTTGCGGTCGTGCATGGCGGCCACTTCCCGAGCTTCGGCAAAGTGCGCTACCGCCAGCTTATCGACGAGTATCTCGCACAAAAGCGGCAGGCCGGCTGCCATCTGCTGCAGGCGCGCTAAGCACCGGCCTCTCGTATCACGGGAAGTGCCTGGCGAATTCACAACGCCCGTTGCGGGCATGGCGTGCCGGCGGCATCGCCGCAGCGTGAAGCCGTTGGTTGGGGTCGCAAACTCGTCTGTTCCGACTGGCGCACCAGTTGGGCAAAGGCAAGCGCAAAACTTCCCAGCATCAAGACGATGACAATCAGGCGTGTTACCGGCAATAAATCGGTCCGACTAGCTGGCCCCACGCCGCCCATCCACTGCCGGCTAACATGGTCGATCCGGCTTTACGAGAGTTTAATTCCCGTCTTAACCATCACATTCGCTTGTCACTCGACACGATGCGCGAGCGGCAGGCCGGCGGCTCCTCCCGGCGCTGTTATTAAGCGGCGCCAGATGTCTCGCTTTGCAGATTTGCCAGCCCATGCTAACCCGGCGCTGGCGCGGCCCAAGCAACCGGTCGCCACCAACCGGTCGCCATCAACATCGCCATTGGGGAGCCATGAACAAAGCCGCCAGCCGCTTCGCCTTCGTCTCGTCCGACACCGCCGACGCCAAGGCGGCGCTGGAGAGCCTTTCGGCGCGCTATGGCCAGGCACCCATCGAGGATGCAGAGATCGTCGTGGCGCTGGGCGGCGACGGCTTCCTGTTGCAGACCTTGCGCGACACGATGAGCACGGGAAAAAAGGTCTACGGCATGAACCGTGGCACCATCGGCTTCCTGATGAACGAATACCGCGCCAGCGGTTTGACCGGGCGCATCGCCGCGGCCGTTGCCGAAACGATCCGTCCGCTGGAGATGCAGGCGGTCACGGCTGAGGGCGAAACGATCTCGGCGTTGGCGATCAACGAGGTTGCGCTATGGCGCCAGTCCTACCAGACGGCCAAGATCCGTATCACCGTGGACGGGCAAGTGCGGCTGGAGGAATTGAACTGCGACGGTGTGATGGTCGCGACGCCGGCCGGCTCGACCGCCTACAACCTTTCCGCGCACGGACCGATCCTGCCGCTCGACGCGCCGCTGCTGGCGCTGACCCCGGTCAGTCCGTTCCGCCCGCGCCGCTGGCGCGGCGCGCTGCTCTCCAACAAGTCGACCGTTCGTTTCGACATTCTGGAGGCGGAAAAGCGGCCGGTGAACGCCGCCGCCGACCACACCGAGGTGAAGGCCGTAACCTCGGTTACGGTGCAGGAATCGCCTACGGTAACAGCGACGCTGCTGTTCGATCCGAGCCACTCGTGGAACGAGCGCATTCTCGCCGAACAGTTCCGCTATTGAGCCGGCGCAGCGACAGCAGATCGATTAAGCATCGCGATTAAGGTTACGACTTCACAATCGTGCCGTCCCCCGCCTGTTTGTGTTGACAAATCGTGGGCTTGCGCCTACCTGCAATACCAATCTTGCAGGCGCGCGGCGCTTGCCGCGACCGCTTGCGTTGCGCCCCCGAACCAGCCAAAGACAGCCAAACTTGTCCTCAGACACCCAGATCGCTCAAGATGTGTTGACCTTCGCAGACCTCGGCCTGTCGCCGAAGGTCCTTTCCGCGGTTACCGACGCCGGTTACACCGAACCGACACCGATCCAGGCCGGCGCCATACCGCACGCCTTGCTCGGCAAGGATATTTTGGGCATCGCCCAGACCGGCACCGGCAAGACGGCCTCGTTCGTGCTGCCGATGCTGACCCGCCTCGAAAAAGGCCGGGCGCGCGCCCGCATGCCACGCACACTGATCCTTGAGCCAACGCGCGAGCTTGCTGCGCAGGTTGAAGAGAACTTCATCAGATACGGCAAGAACCACAAGCTCAACATCGCACTGCTGATCGGCGGCGTGTCCTTCGACGAGCAGGACAAGAAGCTGGAGCGCGGCGCCGACGTGCTGATCGCGACGCCGGGCCGCCTGCTCGATCATCGCGAGCGCGGGAAGCTTCTGCTCAACGGCGTCGAGATCCTGGTCATCGATGAGGCCGACCGCATGCTCGACATGGGCTTCATTCCCGACATCGAACGCATCTGCGAGATGATCCCGTTCACCAGGCAGACGCTGTTCTTCTCGGCGACGATGCCGCCTGAGATCACCAAGCTCACCGAGAAATTCCTACACGCGCCGGTGCGCGTCGAGGTTTCGAAGGCCGCGTCCGCCGCGACCAACATCATCCAGCGTCTGGTGAAATCCGGCTCGAAACCCTGGGACAAGCGCGAGACGCTGCGCAATCTGATAAAGGCCGAGGATGCGGAGCTGAAGAACGCCATCATCTTCTGCAACCGCAAGATCGAGGTCTCGGAGCTTTTCCGCTCGCTGCTGAAACATGATTTCGACGCCGGCGCGCTGCATGGCGACATGGACCAGCGCGCGCGCATGCAGATGCTGGCCAATTTCCGTGACGGCAAACTGCGCTATCTCGTTGCGTCGGACGTCGCGGCGCGCGGCCTCGACATCCCCGATGTCAGCCACGTCTTCAATTACGACGTGCCGATCCATGCCGAGGACTATGTCCACCGCATCGGCCGCACCGGCCGCGCCGGCCGCTCGGGCAAATCCTTCACCATCGCCACCAAGTCCGACACCAAATACATCGACGCGATCGAACGGCTGATTGGCAACAAGATCGAGTGGCATGACGGCGATCTGTCGACGGTCGTCGCCAGCGAGGGCGGAGAGGACGATGCTCCCCGCCGTGGCCGCGGCGCGCCGCGCCGCGCCGGCCGCAAGGACGATGGCAAGGAGAGGGGCGAACGCAGGCCACGCGAACGCCACGCCAAGCAAAGCGAAGCTGCAGCACCGGATGCGGCGCGCGAGGAACAGCCGGTGGCGGCCGAGACGGCGGTCGCCGATGCCGGTGAGCGGCGCGCGCGCAAGGAAGCGATCCGCTCGGAAAACACCGAGCGCCAAGCTTCCCCCGAACGCCAAGCTTCACCCGAACGCCAAGTTTCACCCGATCGCAAGGCTTCGCCCGATCGCCATCGCAACGAACAGCGCGCCCCGGAACGTGGCGACACCAGGCCGCAGCGCGACGGCAATCGCCCGGCCCGCCATCGCCAGGAAGACAACGATGGGACCGTCGGATTCGGTGACGACATGCCCGCGTTCATGCGCATCGTCGCCAAGGGCTGATCACAGCCAGAAATTGGGCTGATCACAGCAGAAATCCTCAAAGAAAAACGGCCCCTTGCGGGGCCGTTTTCATGTGCAATGCCGTCTTCTGTCTGTCTTGCTCAGGTGAGCGGCGAGAGCTGGATCTCGACGCGGCGATTCTGGGCGCGGCCGGCGGCCGTCGCATTGGAGGCGATCGGACGCGTCTTGCCGAAGCCGGTGACTGCGAAGCGGCGGGTATCGACGCCCTGCCCGGACAGATAATTGGCGACCGCCAGCGCGCGACGCTGCGACAGGTCGAAATTGTGTTCGTCGCCCCCGGTCGAGTCGGTGTGGCCGAACACGTCGACCGTGGTCTGGCGGAACTTGTTCAGTACAAGCGCGACCGAATTCAGCGCTTGATAGAAGCCGGGCTTCACCGCGTCCTGGTCGACGTTGAAGGTGATGTCGGACGGCATGTTGAGGATGATCTGGTCGCCGCTGCGGGTGACGCTGACGCCGGAACCCTGAAGCTGCCGGCGCAGTTCGGCCTCGTTCTGGTCCATCGTGGCGCCGATGGCGCCGCCAGCGAGCGCGCCGACGCCAGCGCCGATCAGCGCATTGCGGCGATCGTTGCCGCCGGCAAGCAGGCCAAGTCCCGCACCCGCCAGCGCGCCGATGCCGGCGCCGGCCGCAGTGTTGGAAACTTTCTGTTGTCCGGTATACGGATCGGTGGTGGTGCAGGCACTCACGAGCACAGCCGTCGCCACTGCGACGAGCACAGTCTTTTTCATCAGGTAGTCCCTCTCCAGTCCGCGGTCCCACCAGTGGCGCGCCGCATCCCTTGTGCGTCCAAGTGGACGCACGTCGCTCTATGCTTGTAACATGAAATGCGGCGAAAAATGGAAGGGGAAAAGCGGCTGGCCACGGCTTTTCCCGGTCAATTCAACCGCCGCTATTTGCGCAATTCCGATCGGCTGGCAGAGACTGTCGGCTACCAGAGATTCTTGCCGTCGATGACGACGACCTCGACCTGATCGAGGTCGAAACCGTCGAACAGGCGAGAATTCACGCTGATTTTCGGATTGTCGAAATCCGGCTTGCCGGTCGACCAGTCCGGCGTTTCGGTGAAGGTGCCGCAGCCGCAGGTGGCGCAGAAACCATGTTTTACCGTTTTCGAGCCCCATTGATAGAAAGAGACATTCTTGAGCGGGCTGGTGAGCTTGAATTGCGACGGGACGTAATAGGCCCACAACGAGCCGCGTTTCGAGCAGAAGGAGCAAGTGCATTGCGTCACGGTTAGCGGCGCTTCCGAAACCTCGAACGTCGTCGCCCTGCAGTGGCAGCTTGCCTTTATGGTCATGACGCCTCCCTCGCGATTGCTTCGCGCCAGCGCGGTAAGGCAACATAAAGAGGCGCCGTTGACAACCGTCTGTCAGCAGGCTCGCTTGCCTGCGTCGGACGCGTGGCGCGCTTCACTCTTTTTGATGCATGTCGTATCCCAAACCGCTGTGCAGCCTCGGGTCAGGCCATGGCCCGCTTGGCGCAAGCTTTTGGGGGCAAGCCTTTGGGCGACATGCATCAAAACGACGACGGTGGCACGAACAGGCAGATGGTCTTTCCGTCATTGGCGCCGGCGACCGAACACCAGTGATATTCGCCGTCGGGCGAATTCTTGATCCGTGCATCGCTGTAGCCCACGACCTCGCCTGTTCCCTTGATGACATAGCCCTCCGGACGCTCGCTGATCGACGTCTGCGAGACCGCGCGGCAATCGTAGCCGGAACAACAGGAGAATGGGTAACTCCAGCCTTGCGGCTTCGCTGCAGTCGGCGTGGCGTCGTGCGCCAAAGCCGGCGCTGCAAATACAATGGTGGCGGCCGTCAGAACCACCACCGCAATGATCGAATTCAGGAGGCGGCGCGCCGTCTTGACGGCAGAGGCCAGTCGGGTTGTGGAAGCAGGCATGGGCGCAATTCCTATCACCGAGTTATCAAGCGTTTCGCTTGCCCGTTCTTGGAACGTATCTTCCCAGTGGCCGGCTCGTCAGGTCGCAGATACGCCGCGTCCGGCCATAAATGCTTTTTCCCCCAACGTTCGGATGCTGGCCTGATTCCTTTGCTGGCGCAAGAAATTGCTGTGCAATCGAGCGCCGACATCTGCAGCCGGAACCAGCCTGCCGGGGCTGACGAGAGTGACTTCATCAACCCCGGCAGTGGGATCGCGCGGATAACGAGATTGAACTCGCAGTGGTTCCGGGCCAGGCGACATCAGGCCTGCAACAATGAACCCGGAGGTAGAAGTAATTGTCGAAAATTCGATGAAAAAACAAAGCCATAAAGCAACCGCTCAATTACAGTGAAGAGCCTGTTACTCTAGCGTGATGTTCCTGCTGCTTGGGGCTTAGAAGCTTCAGTCGATATCGGCCACCACTTCGCCGGCGCCGCCCTCGATGCGCTGCGACAGCGAGGCCTCCATGAAATCGTCGAGGTCGCCGTCCAGCACGCTCGACGGATTTGTGCTCTCGACACCGGTGCGCAGATCCTTCACCAGCTGATAGGGCTGCAGAACGTAGGAGCGGATCTGATGGCCCCAGCCGATATCGCTCTTCGACGCTTCGGTGGCGTTGGCCACCGCCTCGCGCTTCTTCAGTTCCTCCTCGTAAAGCCGCGAGCGCAGCATCTCCCAGGCCTTCGCCTTGTTCTTGTGCTGGGAGCGCTCAGCCTGGCAGGCGACTGCGATGCCGGTGGCGAGATGGGTGATGCGGACCGCTGAATCGGTGGTGTTGACGTGCTGGCCGCCCGATCCGGACGAACGATAGGTGTCGATGCGGACATCCGATTCGGAAACGTCGATCTCGATCGTATCGTCGATCACCGGATAGACCCAGACGCTGGCGAAGGAGGTGTGACGGCGCGCATTGCTGTCATAGGGCGAAATACGCACGAGACGGTGAACGCCGGATTCCGTCTTCAGCCAACCATAGGCGTTGTGGCCTTTGATCAGCAGCGTGGCGGACTTGATGCCGGCCTCTTCGCCGTCATGCACCTCCAGCACCTCGACCTTGAAGCGGCGCCGCTCGGCCCAACGCGTGTACATGCGCAGGAGCATCGAGGCCCAGTCCTGGCTTTCGGTGCCGCCGGCGCCGGCATGGATTTCGAGATAGCTGTCGTTGGCGTCGGCCTCGCCGGAAAGCAGCGTCTCGATCTGGCGGGCCTTTGCTTCGCCGCGCATCGAGCGGATCGCGGCTTCCGCCTCGGCGACGACGCCCTCATCGCCCTCCTCCTCGCCAAGCTCGATCAAGCCGATATTGTCTTCCAGCGCCTGGGTGAGGCCTTTGACTGCGGCGATGCCTTCCTCGAGGCCCTGGCGCTCACGCATCAGCTTCTGCGCCTCCAGCGGTTCGTTCCAGAGGCTCGAATCCTCGGCACGCACATTCAGGTATTCAAGCCGCTTTATGGCTTGATCCCAGTCAAAGATGCCTCCTCAGCAGGGTTATCGCCTGCCTGATTTCGTCGACAATATTCTGCGTTTCCGCGCGCATGGCTGGCCGTTCTGTCCTGTGCTGAAATGGTGCCCTGTCGCTTAAGCAGAGCTTGGGTTGGCGCGATACATAGGGACGGCACCGCCGCCTGTAAAGCGAAATGGGCCGGCTCGAAAACCGGCCCAAATACCTTAGGGCGGTTCATCGTTTCACAGAAACGCCGAACGGCTCTATCTTTTTGTTTTTGCGCAATTCCGGACGGAAAACCGTTTCACACTTTTCCTGGAATTGCTCGAACCTATGTCAGTAGAGCCCGCCGCCGCCGGACTGGATGGCTTGGTTGGCCTGTGGCGACAGCGCGCCGCCGGAGGCGTTGGAGCCGTCCTCACCCATGCCGATCACCCAATAGCTGTCGGCGGGGCCGGTGCCCGGCTTGAAGGCTTCGATAAAGGCGCCGGCGTCGTCCGGGTTCGCCCGCATGCCGGTTTTGCGATTGATGGCGATCAGCTTCATGCCTTCGGGAACCTGGAAATCGACATTGGGCGTGCCGTCCAGCGCCACGCGCATGAAGTCCTTGAAGATCGGCGCAGCAAGGCCGCCGCCGGTCGCGCCCTTGCCAAGACCTTTGGGCTGATCATAGCCCATATAAAGGCCGACAACGAGGTTGGGCGTATAGCCGATGAACCAGGTATCCTTCTCGTCGTTTGTCGTTCCCGTCTTGCCGGCGATGTGGCGGCCGAGTTCGGCAACGGTAGCGCCGGTACCGCGCTCGACGACGCCCTCCATCATCGAAGTGATCTGATAGGCGGTCATCGGATCGAGCACCTGCTCGGAATTGTCGACCAGTTCCGGCTCAGGCTGGTTCTGCCATTCAGCCGCATTGCAATTTTTGCAGCCGCGTTCGTCCTGCCTGTAGACCGTCTTGCCGTAGCGGTCCTGGATCCGGTCGATCAGCGTCGGCTTGATCGACTTGCCGCCGTTGGCCATGATCGAATAAGCCGATACCATGCGCATCACGGTCGTCTCGCCCGACCCCAGCGCCATCGGCAGATACGGCGCCAGTCGATCATAGACGCCGAAGCGCTCGGCATATTCGGCGACCAGCTTCATGCCCATGTCGTTGGCCAGGCGCACAGTCATCAGATTGCGCGACCTCTCGATGCCGGACCGCAAGGTCGCGGGGCCCGCAGTCCTTCCATCATAGTTTTTCGGCGTCCAGGTCGTGTTGCCGCTCTTGATGGTGATCGGGCCATCCATGATCACCGAAGCCGGCGTATAGCCATTGTCGAGAGCGGCCGCATAGACGATCGGCTTGAACGACGAACCCGGCTGCCGCATGGCCTGCGTGGTACGGTTGAATTCGGATAGCGAATAGGAGAACCCGCCGACCATGGCCAGAACGCGCCCGGTATGCGGGTCCATGGCGATCAGGCCGCCCTCCACTTCGGGGGCCTGGCGCAAGATATAGGCCCCATCCGTACCTTCTTTCTTCTGCACGAAGATGACGTCGCCAGGCTTCAGCACGTCCGCCGGCGATTTGGCCTTGACGGTCTTGCCGCCGACCACATGACGCATGGCGAAGCTCATGTCCTCGCGGCTGACGGTGCCTTCGATGCGATCCTTGACGAGTTCGCCCGAGATCTGCCGGGTCGGCCGAAGGCCGATCGACAGGCCGCCCTCCGAGCTGTCGAGCACGACGGCGAGCGACCATTCGGGCACGTCGTCCAGTCCCTTGACTTCGCTCAAAGGCACGCCCCAGTCGCCGGATACGTCGATGGTCTTCACCGGCCCGCGATAGCCGCGCAGCGTATCGAACTTCATCAGGCCGTTCTGCATGGCTTTGCGGGCGATGAGTTGCATCTTGGGATCGAGCGTCGTACGGACGGACAGGCCGCCCTCATAGAGCGCATTCTCGCCGTAGCGCGCGCTGATCTGGCGACGCACCTCCTCGGTGAAATATTCGCCGGCGAACAGATAGGTGCCGGAGCGGCGTGGCTTGACGCCGAGCGACTCGGCCTTGGCCTTGGCACCTTCCTCTTGCGTAACGTAGCCGTTGCCGACCATCTGGTCGATCACCCAGTTGCGGCGCTCGATGGCGCGGTCGGCATATTTGAAGGGGTGATAGTTGGAGGGGCCCTTCGGCAAAGCCGCCAGATAGGCCGCCTCCGCCACGGTGAGTTCATTCACCGCCTTGTCGAAATAGGTGAGTGCTGCGCCGGCGACGCCATAGGCGCCAAGCCCGAAGAAAATCTCGTTAAGGTAGAGCTCGAGGATGCGGTCCTTCGAATAGGCCTGCTCGATGCGGAAGGCGAGGATCATCTCCTTGATCTTGCGCTCGTAGGTCTGGTCCGAGGACAACAGGAAGTTTTTCGCCACCTGCTGGGTGATCGTCGAGGCGCCGACCTGGCGCTTGCCCGAGCCAGCATTCTGCAGATTGACCATGACTGCGCGGCCAAGGCCGGTCATATCGATGCCGGGGTGATTGTAGAAGTTCTTGTCCTCGGCAGACAGGAAGGCCGCCTTGACACGATCCGGCACCGCCTGGATCGGCAAATACAGGCGCCGCTCGCGCGCATATTCGGCCATCAGCGCACCGTCGGACGCATGGATGCGGGTCGTCACCGGCGGTTCATACTTGGCCAGGACCTCGTAATCGGGCAAATCCTTCGACAAATGGCTGATATAGATCGCCACCCCGGCCGCGACCAAAAGGGCCAGCGCGGTGCCGATGCCGAAGAAATAGCCAATAAGACGAATCATGCCCGCTCCAGTCCTTGGTTCGGGAATTGCCTAAACGAAGCCGCCTTTCGCGCAAGCTTTCGAGACGATCCCGACCGGTAATCGAAAATCCATGTCGCCACCATGTGGGCAAAATGCGGCAGCCTGGAATTTCGGCTTCGAATGGCGAAAATATAAGTGCAAAGTGTTGTCGTCGTGCAACGCTGCCTCTGGTTGTGGCGGCGCGAGCGTCTCAGCCTCCGGTTCGGGCTCCGGTCTTGGCCGAAGCGAACAGGGCGATGGCATTGGTTATGCTCTGGGCCGCCTTGCTGCGCCAATCGGCGCTGAGCAGTTGTGCCTCGTCCTTGGCATTCGACAGATAGCCGAGTTCGACCAGCACGGAGGGAACATCCGGCGCCTTCAACACCTTGAAGCTGGCCGAACGCTGCGGATTGTTGATGAGGCCGACACTGGTCGAAAGCTGCCCGACCAGCGTTTGGGCAAAACTCATCGAGAAACTGTGCGTCTCGCGGCGAATCAGGTCGATCAAGATGTCGGTTACTTCCTTGTTGTCGTCCTTGATCTCCATACCGGCGAATTGGTCGGAAAGGTTTTCACGGTCGGCGAGCGCCTGAGCTTCGGGATCGGAAGCCTTGTCGGAGACGGTGTAGACGGTTGCGCCGCGAAGGCCCTTGACCCTGATGGTGTCGGCGTGGATCGAAATGAGCAGATCGGCCTCGTGCTGGCGGGCAATGCGCACGCGGTCGTCCAGCCGCAGGAATTGGTCCGTCTCGCGCGTCATGAACACGTCGTATTTGCCGACTGCGGCGAGTTTGTCCCGCAATTCGGTGGCGAAAGCGAGCGTGACGTTCTTCTCGACGGTGCCGTTCATGCCCTCGGCGCCGCCGTCGATGCCGCCATGGCCTGGATCGATGACGACGGTGAAGCGATGGCCTGGATTGGAGACAGGGCCGGTGCCGACCCTGCCGCCCTTGTCGGAGGAGACCGTCGAGCCGGTGGTCAACGCCTGATTGGCAAGAGCGGCGTCGAACTCCCGCACGGACGCCGCCGACATGTCGATGGCGATGCGGTAGCCGTTGCCGTCATCGTTCTTGAGCACGTCGAACCTGTCGACGGCGAACGGACCCTTGCCGGTGAGAATCAGCCGCGACACTCCCTCGCCGAGATCGCCGTAGCGCACGCTCCTGACCAGGCCGCGCGCCTTCACGTCCTTGGCATTGATGGCGAATCTCGTGCTTGGCAGGTCGACGACCAGACGGTGGGGGCCGCGCAGCAGGAACCATTTGACGTCGGGCTCACGATCGAAATTCATGACGATGCGCATCTTGGTGGCGTCACCGGCCATTTTGTAGCTCGTCACTGCCAGCGGCGCGTCGGCGGCAAAGGAAACTGGCGAAAGAGCCAGGCAAACGACAACCAGCAACAGCAGACAAGCAGCGCGGAAGAAGTGGGCAGCGCGGAAGCGGGCACCTCGCAAGTGGGCAGCGCGGAAGTAGGCGGCGTAGAAAAAAATGCCTCCGGCGCGACCACTCATGTGCGTGAAGACTGCCAGTCCCATCTCTTCCAGTCGCTCCGGTTTGGCGTGAGGCGCCCGATCCTGTTGTCGGCCAATCTTGCTTGTCGGAGTGTCGTCGTCTTGTCTAAACGCCGGTCAGGCCGCGAACTCGATTAACGGTTGGTAACCAGAGAAGGTTAACCAAGCCTTTTCACGCAACGCTTAAAGCCGTGCTTCCGTTGCGGAACTGCATTTTGCCGGCATCGGAAATCAGGGTTGCCTTCCAACCCGCCAAATCATAAAAGCGATGGTGGATCACTGCAATCCTGGAACCGTCCTTCTCCGCAGCTTCCTGCTACAGGTGAGATGAACGACGGCTCCTTTCGCGTCAGGCGAAAAAGGCAACAGGTGATCGCGACGAATTTCGCAGGTGTAAGCCCGTGGCGGGGGAAGCGCCTGCGTGAGGAAAACGGCCGGGATTGTCCCGCGCCGGCTCTGTACGAGCAAACAAGCTGGTCCGGTTTTCCCGGGCTTTGGTTCAAAAAGGTTCTGCTGGTTACGATGGCTTCAAGCGCAATCATGGAAAGGTCCGCAGCAAACCGCGCCATTATGGCTGCGGGCGGCACCGCCATGGCGCTCAGGCAGCGGCCGGCGGACATTCAATTGCCCGGCACCCATGTTCATCCACACTCACAGCGGCGGGCTTTGCCTCGCAAGCTGCGGCTGACGGCTGCCGGGGGGAAACGAAATAATGCCCAACAAAATGCTGATAGACGCCTCCCACCCGGAGGAAACACGAGTTGTCGTTGTTCGCGGTAACCGTATTGAAGAATTCGACTTTGAATCCCAGGACAAGAAGCAGCTCAAAGGAAATATCTACCTCGCCCGCGTAACCCGCGTCGAACCCTCGCTTCAGGCAGCCTTTGTCGAATACGGCGGCAACCGTCACGGTTTCCTCGCCTTCAGTGAAATTCATCCCGACTACTACCAGATTCCGGTCGCCGACCGTCAGGCGCTGTTGCGCGCGGAAGCGCAGGAGGCTGAAGACGAGGACGATGAGGACGGCGATGGCGACGATCGCCAGAACCGCGATCGCGGCCGGCGCGGACGCCGTCGCGGCGGCAAGAGCCGCGACCGAGGCGAACACAAGCGTGATGCAGGTGCGGCCGATTCGGACGCTCCTGGCGATTCCAATGACAGCGGGTCCAATGACAGCGGCTCCAATGAGGGCGGCGAACACGGCGAGGATGCGGTCGCGCAGAACGTCGATGCCTCAGAAAAAGTCGACACGCCGTCCGCTGCTTCGGAACATGGCGAGGATGTCGCCAGTCATAGCGAGGCAAGTCCTGATGAGACGAGCCGTGACGAGACTGGCCATGGCCGTGACGAAACTGGCGGTGACGAAACTGGCGGTGACGAAATTGGGCCTTCCGAAGGCGGTCCGAACTCCATCGCCGCCAGCATCGAATCGGATGTGATTTCCGAAGCCGTGCCGCAGGCTGATGCGGCCGGCGAAGCCACCTCCACCGACAATGATCGCGGCATGCTGGAAGAGGTGCAGTCATCGCATTCGGATGACCATGAGGTCGAATCGGTCGGCGCCGAGGATGCGCTGGAAGAAGCGCGCAACCGCCGCAAGCCGGTGCGCCGCCAGTACAAGATCCAGGAAGTGATCAAGCGCCGGCAGATCCTCTTGGTGCAGGTCGTCAAGGAAGAGCGCGGCAACAAGGGCGCGGCGCTCACCACCTACCTGTCGCTTGCCGGCCGCTATTCGGTGCTGATGCCCAACACGGCGCGCGGCGGCGGCATCTCGCGCAAGATCACCAACGCGCAGGACCGCAAGCGGCTGAAGGAGGTCGTCGCCGATCTCGAAGTGCCGCAGGGCATGGGCGTCATCCTGCGCACGGCCGGCGAAAGCCGCACCAAGGCCGAGATCAAGCGCGACTACGAATATCTGATGCGGCTTTGGGAAAACGTCCGCAACCTGACGCTGCAGTCGACGGCCCCTGCCCTCGTCTACGAGGAAGGCAGCCTGATCAAGCGCTCGGTGCGCGACCTCTACAACAAGGACATCGACGAGATCCTGGTCTCCGGCGAAGAGGGCTATCGCGAGGCCAAGGATTTCATGCGCATGCTGATGCCGAGCCACGCCAAGGTCGTGCAGCCGTTCCGCGACACGACGCCGATCTTCGTGCGCAGCGGCATCGAGGCGCAGCTCGACCGCATGCTGCAGCCGCAGGTGACGCTGAAGAGCGGCGGCTACATCATCATCAACCAGACCGAGGCGCTGGTCGCCATCGACGTCAATTCGGGCCGCTCCACCAAGGAGCACTCGATCGAGGACACAGCGCTTCACACCAATCTGGAAGCGGCCGAGGAGGTCGCACGGCAGCTGAGGCTGCGCGATCTCGCCGGCCTGATCGTCATCGACTTCATCGACATGGAGGAGAACCGCAACAACCGCTCCGTCGAGAAGCGGCTGAAGGATCACCTCAAGAACGATCGCGCCCGCATCCAGGTCGGCCGCATCTCGCATTTCGGCCTGATGGAGATGTCGCGCCAGCGCATCCGTGCCAGCGTGCTGGAATCGACGATGAAGCCTTGCCCGCATTGCGGCGGCACCGGCCATGTGCGGTCCGATTCGTCCGTCGCGCTGATGGTGGTGCGGGCGATCGAGGAATTCCTGCTCAAGGATTCGCGCAGCCACATCACGGTGCGGACGCCGGCGGCGACCGCGCTCTATGTGCTCAACCACAAGCGCGGCACGCTGGTGGAGCTCGAAAACCGCTTCGGCCTGACCATCACCGTCGAGGCCGACGATACGGTCGGCGCCCAGCACTATGCGATCTTCCGCGGCGCGCTGGCCGAAAAGCCTGAAGGCTTCGTCGAGGTGCGGACCTTGCCCGCCTATGTCGAGCCGGAAGAGCCCGCCGACGAAATCGTCATCGAGGAGGAGGAAGACGAGGTCGTTGCACCGGCGGAGCAACCGCGCCAGGCGCAGCAGCCGCAGCAGCCAAGGCCCAGCGAGGATGGCGAAGGCCGCGACCGCAAGCGCCGCAAGCGCCGCAGACGGCGCGGCGGCAAGGATCGCGACCGCGAGCATGGCGCCCCCGTGGAAGGTGCGTCCATCTCGGCCACTGCCGATGGCGTCTCCGAGGCCGCAAGCGATGAAGGCGCCGAAGCAGACCACGAGGACCAGGTCGGCGTCACCGAGGCGGTGGAAGCGTCGGATGACGGGCAAGAGGCTAAAGGTCGGGAGCCTGATGAAGGTCTGGAGCCTGATGAAGGTCTGGAGCCTGACGAAGGTCTGGGCAAGAAGCGTCGGCGCGGCAAGCGCGGCGGCAAGCGCAATCGCCGTGAAGACGGCGAAGGCGAGGTCGATGCAGGCACTGCCGAGTTGGCTGACCGTCCCGAGGTCTTGGAGGCCGTCTCCGGCGAACCGGCAGCAGCAACGCCGGTGGAAGCCACGCCGGTCGAAGAGCCTGTCGACCTTGCTCCGGCCAATGACGACATGCCAAGCGCCGAAAAGCCGAAGAAGCCGCGCCGCGCTGCCAAGCCGAAGAAGGCCGCGGCGGACGTCGTTGCCGAGACGCCGGTAGCCGAGCCGGAAATTTCTGCCGAGGCTCCCGCAGCTGTTTCAGAGGAAACAGCCGGGGCCGCCGTCGACGAGAAACCGAAGGTCCGCCCATCGCGACGCAAGCCCGTACCGGTCGATGCTCCGGTTGAGCCGATCGTGTCCTCGACTGTTGCCGAAGAGGAAAAGACCGAGGAGAAGCCAAAGCGTGCCGGCTGGTGGCAGCGGAAAGGCTTTTTCTAAGCTTTTCGGTAGGTTATCCTGATCTTTGAACAAAATAATCCCGCGCTGTCCCATCGACAGCGCGGGATTATTCTTGTCTGAAGCCGGCCAATCTCTATGGCGCGAAAACCGACCAGTTCATCATCTTCGCCAGCCTTTCCAGCGCAATCGACCCCAGCCTGGAATTGCCGTTGGCGTTGAGGCCGGGCGACCAGACGGCGAGCGAGGCCACGCCCGGCACGATTGCTAAAATGCCGCCGCCGACGCCGCTCTTGCCCGGGATGCCGACGCGGAAGGCGAAATCGCCTGAGCCGTCATAGTGGCCGCAGGTCAGCATCATCGCGCCGATGCGGCGCGCGCGCTCGGCCGACACCACGGAATGACCAGTCGCCGGGTTCTTGCCGCCACTGGCGAGGAAGCGGCCGGCCAGGGCAAGTTGCCGGCAGCTCATCGCGATGGCGCAATGGTGGAAATAGACGCCCAGCGCCAGATCCGGCGCGTGGCTGAGATTGCCGAAGGATTTCATGTAGTTGGCGAGCGCCAAGTTGCGAAAACCGGTGGCTCGTTCCGAAGCCGCGACCTCGCGGTCGATGATGATGGTCTCGTCGTCGGCCAGGAACTGGATGAAGCGCAGGATCTCGCCGATCGCCTCGCGCGGCTGGTGGCCGGCGAGCAGAATGTCGGAAATGACGATGGCGCCGGCATTGATGAACGGATTGCGCGGAATGCCGTTCTCGTGCTCGAGCTGGACGATCGAGTTGAACGGGTTGCCCGAAGGCTCGCGCCCGACACGCTGCCACAACGCGTCGCCGACATTGCCAAGCGCCAGTGTCAGCGTGAACACCTTCGAAATGCTCTGGATCGAAAACGGCTCATCGGCGTCGCCCGCCATCAGCACGCGACCGTCATTGGTCACCGCGGCAATGCCGAACTTTTTCGGATCGACCTTGCCGAGCTGCGGAATGTAGGTCGCGACGCCGCCGCGATCGGTGCGCTCGGCCATTTCGGCGGCAATCTCGGTCAAAGCCTGCTCGAGGTTCGGCATCACGCTATCTCAGCCAGCGCTCGATGCGCATCATCGCCTCGACCATCTCGTCGTGGCTGCCGGCGTAGGAAAAGCGCATGGCTCGATGGCCTTGAAGCGGATCGAAATCGCGGCCGGGCGTCGCCGCCACATGCGCCTCGGCCAGCATCTTGCGCGCGAAGACCATGCTGTCGTTGGTGTGCCTGGTGACATCGCAGAAGGCGTAGAACGCCCCGTCCATCGGTGCCGCCAGGGTAAAGCCGAGTTCGGGCAGGCGTTGCATCAAAAGCTCCCGATTGCCCGCGTAGCGCGCCTTCACAGCCTCCAATTCCGCGGTTGCCTTGAACGCCTCGATCGCGGCGATCTGGGACAGTTCGGGCGGTGAGATGTAGAGACTCTGGGCGATGCGCTCGACCGGCCGCACCAAGGGTTCCGGCAGCACCATCCAGCCGATGCGCCAACCGGTCATGCAGTAGTATTTCGAGAAGGAATTGATCACCGTCACGTCAGGGCCGCAGGCAAGTGCTGTGCTGTCCGGCGCAGCGTAAGCCAGCCGGTGGTAGATCTCGTCGGAGATCACGGCGATGCCGAGCTCTTGTGCCGTCGTCACCAGCGCCGACAGCTCGTCGGCGGGGATAATCGCCCCGGTCGGATTGGCCGGGCTGGCAAACAACACGCCCTTCAGCGTCTTTTCGCGATGCGCAGCCTTCAGATGCTCGGCGTGGAGATAGGCATCACCGTCGAGCTCGATCTCGACGATCTCGATGCCGAGCGCGGCCATGATGTTGCGATAGGCCGGATAACCGGGTGCGGCGATGGCGACACGGTCGCCTGGATCGAACATCGCCAGAAATGCCAGGTTGAAGGCGGCCGACGATCCGGTGGTGACGGCGATCCGGCCGGGTGAAACGGCCAGCCCGTAGTGGTCGGCATAGTGCTGCGCGATAGCCTCGCGCAGGCCCGCAAGACCCAATGCGTCGGTGTAGCCGATGCGCCCCATCTTCAATGCGTTCGTCGCCGCTTGCCTGACTCCGGCCGGCGCCGGATCGGACGGCTGGCCAACGGCCATGGAAACGACCGGCACGCCTTTAGCCTTCAGCCGATTCGCTTCCGCCAGAACGTCCATGGCGTGGAACGGCTCGACGTCGCCGCGACGCGAAAGCGATACAACCATTTGACCTCATTTCCTTGTTCGCCCTTGGGTCCGCCCTTTAGGTCAGCCCTTTGAGATCGCCCATGGGCCGGCGCTTGCCGGCTGCCGGCGCCGAGCTTTGGCGTCCCGCGCCGCACAAATGCCCGATTGATGTGAGGTTCACAAGTTCAGTAAAGTTTCAGTGCCGACTTTTCATCCTTCACCCGCTCGTCTACCAGTGGACCTGCCATGTTGAGCCGACCCAAATCGACGATAGCCAGGGCAGCGCGCGCCTTCGCGACGCTTTCGCTTGCCGCGACGGTCGCTGTGACCGGCACCGTCAGCGCTTTTGCGCAAAATGTGCCGGTGGTGCGCGATGCCGAGATCGAGGCGCTGGTGCGCGCCTATGCGCGGCCGATCTTCAGGGCCGCGGGCCTGCCGGAAGACGGCGTCGACATCGTGCTGGTCAACGACCAGAGTTTCAACGCCTTCGTTGCCGGGTCCCGCCTGTTCATCAACACCGGCGCCCTGATGTCGGCGGAGACGCCCAACGAGATCATTGGCGTCATCGCCCATGAAGCCGGCCATATCGCCGGTGGCCACCAGCAGAAATTGCGCAACCAGCTCGAACGCGCCAAGACGATGGCCATCATCGCGACGCTGCTTGGCGCCGGTGCCATGGTTGCCGGCGCCACCAGCAAAAGCCGGGGCCTGGCCGGCGCCGGCATGGGGGTTGCAGCTGGCGGCGGCGAGATGGCGCAGCGCAGCATCCTCGCTTATCAGCGCACCGAAGAGATGACCGCCGACCGCTCGGCGATAACCTATCTCAATGCCACCGGCCAGTCCGGCCTGGGCATGCTGAAAACCTTCGGCCGCTTTCAGAGCGCACTTTCGCTGTCGGGGGCGCAGGTCGACCCCTACCGGATCAGCCATCCGCTGCCGCGCGAACGCATTGCCAACCTCGAAGTCCTGGTCAAAAAAAGCCCCTACGTCGAAAAGGCCGATCCGCCGGCGCTGCAGCAGCGGCACGACATGATGCGCATCAAGATCGCTGCCTATATGGGAGGTCAGGCCGCCGCATCGCGGCTGATGCGCAAGATGCCGGGAAGCCTCGCCTCGCAATATGGCGACGCGCAGACGAGCTTCCTTTTCGGCAATCTGGCCGGGGCGCTTGCCAAGACCAACGCGCTGATCAAGGCACAGCCGAAGAACCCCTATTTCCAGGAATTGCGCGGCGACATCCTGATGAAGGCGAACAAACCGAAGGCTGCCGCGGAAGCCTATGCCAAGGCGGTCAGCCTCGACCCAGCGCGATCCGGGCTGCTGCCGGTTTCCTACGGCCAGGCGCTGATGGCAGTCGGCACGCCCAATTCCCTGGAGAAAGCGGTGGTGCAGATCAACAAGGGTCTCGCGCGCGACCGAGAAAACGCCGTCGGTTACCGCCATCTGGCGCAGGCCTATGGCGAGCTTGGCAACATTCCGGCCGCCGACCTTGCGACCGCCGAAGGCCATTTCTATTCTGGCGCCTACAAGGATGCCAAGATCTTCGCAATGCGCGCGCAGATGAAAATGAAGCGCGGCGAGCCGGGCTGGATCCGCGCGCAGGACATCATAAACTACGCACCATCAGGCAAGAAAAAGTGAACCTTCCGGCCGTGCGCGGCGACAAGTAGTTGGACCAATCGGGTAGTCGAACCAAATCGGCTAGTCGGACCAGCCGGGTCGGACAACCCGGCCGGAAACCAGGCAAGAGGATCAGGATGATGAAGAAGGCAATTCTGCTGGGCACCACGGGCGTGGCGGTCGCTCTCGCCATGCTGGGTTTCGGGTTCGTGAACGGAAGTCCGCAGACGGCAAAGGCCGATGCCGCGCAGATCGCCCAGGCAGCCTCCGCCGACACCAAGATCGACCGGGCTGAAGTCGAAGGCATCATCCGCGACTATCTGCTGAAGAACCCGGAAGTGCTGCTGGAAGCTCAAGAAGCGCTCGAGGCCAAGCAGAAGGAGGCGCAGCGCGTCGCCAGTCTCGACGTCATCAAGGATGCCAAGGACCAGATCTTCAACTCGGCCTTCGACGGCGTCGTCGGCAATCCGAACGGCAAGGTCACCATCGTCGAATTCTACGACTACAATTGCGGCTACTGCAAACGCGCCATGGAGGACATGCAGACGCTGACGACAGCCGATCCGGATCTGCGCTTCGTGCTCAAGGAGTTCCCGATCCTCGGCCCGGATTCGCAGAAGGCAAGCGTCGTCTCGATGGCCTTCCACCTGATGATGCCGGAGAAATACGGCGAGTTCCACAACGCGTTGCTCGGCGCCCAGGGACGCGCCACCGAAGCGGCGGCCATCAAGGTAGCGCTTTCGCTCGGCGCCGACGAAGCGACGCTGCGCGAGAAGATGAAGGATCCGTCGATCGCCGAGGCCCTCTCCAAGACCTATGATCTTGCCAACAAGCTGGCCATCACCGGAACGCCCTCCTATGTGGTCGGCAACGAGGTGGTGTTCGGTGCGCTCGGCCAGGACGTGCTGGCGAAGAAGATCGAAGCGGCCAAGGCCGCACTCTGATCGGCGGCTGGCTTTCTGCGCAAGCCATTTTCCGCCTGTTGTGGACAGCGAAAGAACCCACTTGCGCTCTTTTCGCAGGCGTCTAAGCCCATTATAGAGGCCCGGTGCGCCGACTGATGCCGGCGCTGATGTGGTGGATTTGAAGTTCCTGCTGCTTTGGTGGCGTCAGTGTTCAGGAACTTTAAATCCACCACATCAGAAATGTATAAATGCCAGTGTGGCTTTGAAGCCGAAATTCGTTCAAAGCGCTGCTCCAAGGTATTGCGAATTTCGAATTCGAAACCACACCGGGAAAAGGTCGGCATTTTGAAAACGGTTTTCGTCCTGAACGGTCCCAACCTCAACGCGCTCGGCAAACGCGAGCCGGGCATCTATGGCGGCAAGACGCTGGCCGCGATCGCCGACGATTGCAAGCAGGCAGGTGCGGCACTTGGGCTCGAGATCGATTTCCGTCAGTCGAACCATGAGGGCGACCTCGTCGACTGGATACAGGAAGCCGCCAACAAGGCTGTCGGCATCGTCATCAATCCGGGCGCCTACAGCCACACCTCGATCGCCATTCACGACGCCATCCGCTCCGTCGCGCCATTGCCCGTCGCCGAAGTTCATCTTTCCAACATCCATGCGCGGGAATCATTCCGCCACGTCTCCATGGTCTCGTCGGTCGCCGTCGGCGTGATCTGCGGGTTCGGGCCGCTCGGCTACACACTGGCGCTGCAGGCGCTGGCCGCACGCCTATGACCGGCCAACAAACAGAAGGCTCGAAAATGTCGATAAAAAAGAATGGTGTTGACCAGCAGCTTATCCGCGATCTGGCGGGCATACTGAACGACACCAACCTCACCGAGATCGAGGTCGAGCTGGGCGACTTGAAGGTGCGCGTGTCGCGACAGGCGCCGGCCGTCCATGCGGTCGCCGCAGCGCAGCCCGCCTATGCGCAGCCGGCAGCGCAGCCGGCTGGCGCAGCCGCCCCGGCGGCGGCCGACGTGTCCAAGAACGCAGTGGCCTCGCCGATGGTCGGCACCGCCTACCTGGCGCCATCGCCCGACGCCAAGGCGTTCATCGAAGTCGGCCAACAGGTCAAGGAGGGCCAGACGCTGCTGATCATCGAGGCGATGAAGACGATGAACCAGATCCCCTCGCCGCGTGCCGGAACGGTGACGGCGATACTGTTCGAGGATGCGCAGCCGGTCGAATATGGCATGCCGCTCGTCGTGATCGAGTAGAGCCGGGAACAGCCGAAAAATGTTCCAGAAAATCCTCATCGCTAATCGCGGCGAAATCGCTCTGAGGGTGCTGCGCGCCTGCAAGGAGCTCGGCATCCAGACGGTGGTGGTGCATTCCACTGCCGACGCCGACGCCATGCATGTGCGGCTCGCCGACGAGAGCGTCTGCATCGGGCCACCGCCGTCGCGCGACAGCTATCTCAACATCCACCAGATCGTCGCGGCGTGCGAGATCACCGGCGCCGACGCGGTGCATCCGGGCTACGGATTCCTGTCGGAGAATGCCAAATTCGCCGATATCCTCGCCGCGCACAACATCACGTTCATCGGCCCGTCCGGCGATCACATCCGCATCATGGGCGACAAGATCGAGGCCAAGCGCACTGCAAAGCGCCTTGGCATTCCGGTGGTGCCCGGCTCCGACGGGGCGGTCACCGAGGAAAAGGAAGCCAGACGCATCGCCGCCGAGATCGGCTACCCCGTGATCATCAAGGCGTCGGCCGGCGGCGGCGGACGCGGCATGAAGGTGGCGCGCAGCGAAGCCGATCTTGTGGTCGCACTGCAGACGGCGCGCTCGGAAGCCGGTGCCGCTTTCGGCGACGACGCCGTCTACATCGAGAAGTATCTCGAAAAGCCGCGCCACATCGAGGTCCAGGTGTTCGGCGACGGTGCCGGCCGCGGCGTGCATTTCGGCGAACGCGACTGTTCGCTGCAGCGCCGCCACCAGAAAGTCTGGGAAGAGGCGCCCTCGCCGGCGCTCAATGCCGAGGAGCGCGCACATATCGGCGGCGTCTGTGCCAGGGCGATCGCCGATCTCGGCTACTCCGGCGCCGGCACCATCGAATTCCTCTATGAGAACGGCGAGTTCTATTTCATCGAGATGAACACGCGCCTGCAGGTCGAGCATCCGGTGACGGAGGCAATCACCGGCATCGACCTCGTGCATGAGCAGATCCGCGTCGCCTCGGGCGGCGGGCTTTCCATGCGCCAGGAAGAGATCCGCTTTCAGGGCCACGCCATCGAATGCCGCATCAATGCCGAGGATCCGCGCACCTTCACCCCCTCGCCCGGCACGATCACCCACTTCCACACGCCGGGCGGCCTCGGCATCCGTGTCGATTCCGGCGTCTATTCCGGCTACAAGATCCCGCCTTACTACGACAGTTTGATCGGCAAACTGATCGTGCACGGCCGCAATCGCGTCGAATGCATGATGCGGCTGCGGCGGGCGCTCGACGAATTCGTCGTCGACGGCATCAAGACGACGCTGCCGCTGTTTCGCGATCTCGTCGGCAATGCCGATATCGCCAATGGCGAGTATGACATCCACTGGCTGGAAAAATATCTGGCCGATGAGGATTAGGACGTGAACTTATAGAATATAGTGACGCGATGACCCGTCCCTACGCGCCAGGCTATCGCATCCCGACCGACCTGTTGCTCAAGGCCTACGCCTCGGGGGTCTTTCCGATGGCCGAAAGCGCCACCGATCCGGAAGTGTTCTGGGTGCGGCCGGAGACGCGCGGCATCATCCCGCTGGATGGTTTTCACACGCCCAAAAGCCTGAGGAAGGCGATCCGGAAAAACCTGTTCGACATCCGTTTCGATTTTGATTTCGAGGCGACCATCGACGGCTGCGCCGAGAGGCGCGAGGAACGCCGGTCGACCTGGATCAATGCGCCGATCCGCGAGGCCTATGTCGAACTCCATCGGATGGGCCATTGCCATTCGGTCGAAGCCTGGCGCGAGGGTCGGCTGGTTGGCGGCCTCTACGGCGTGTCTCTTGGCCGGGTGTTCTTCGGCGAAAGCATGTTCGCCAGGGAAACGGACGCGTCGAAGGTCTGCCTGGTGCACCTGGTCGAACGCCTGAAGGATCGACACTTCGCCTTGCTCGACACGCAGTTCACCACCGAGCACCTCAAACGCTTCGGCGCGGTCGACGTGCCAAGGGGCAAATACGAAAAGATGCTGGCCGACGCGCTGAAGGGCGAGGCGGTGTTTTTCCCATGATCTGCGCCAAAGGTCGGGTTTTTGGTCAGGTTTTTGCGGCAGGCTCAAGCGGCGTCTGCGCGTGGAACATCATCTTCCAGCCATTGACGCGATGGACATAGCCGGTGCTGACCAGCGCCGAATAGGGCTCGCCATTCTCGCGCGTGGCATGGGCCTCGTAGGTCAGCATGACAATGTCGCTGCCCGGCTCGATGATGCCCTTGAGGTCGATGTCGAGATCCCGCCAGCGATTTGGGTCCGTCGCGGTTTCGGCCAGATCGGCGTTGCTCATCGTTTGCGCCATCTGTGGGAAAGCCACCAAGCATTTGGTGTCGGCATTGGCTTTGAAATAGGCAGCGTCGCCGGTCCAGAACCCTTTTTCGAGATCGAGGAGTTCGTTCTTGTTGGCCATCATGGGAACATCTCCGTAACGCCAGCCATGACCAACGCACGGAGAATAAGGCGGTTCCGGAAGGCTCAGTAGGGATCCCGAAGAGGCGATCCCGCACGCCAGCGATTATAACTGGTCTTGGCTAATTGGTTTTGGCCGCGTCGGGTGCCGGCACTTCCGACTTCTGCTTGCAGCCCTTCAGCCAGACGTCGTAGACGGCGTGCTCGACGGCGTTGAGGCCGGGGCTTTCGGCAAACATCCAGCCGGTGAAGATACGGCGGATCTTGCGATCCAGCGTGATCTCGTCGACCTCGACGAAAGAATCGGTCTTCGGCTCTTCGGTTTGCGGCTGCGAATAGCAGATGCGCGGCGTCACCTGCAAAGCGCCGAACTGCACCGTCTCGTCGATATAGACATCGAAGGTGATGATGCGGCCGGTGATCTTGTCGATGCCGGCGAATTCGGCGACAGGATTGGTGATGCGTTGTGGCGCCGCTGGTGCCGCCGGCGCCACTGTCGCATCCGGTTCCATTGTCGCATCCGGGTCCAATGGCGGCGCAGCCGGGTCCACTGGCGCCTCCGGTTCCACTTGCGCCTCCGGCTCCATTGGCGACTCAAATTCCGTCGGCGCCCCCGGGTCCACTGGCGCCTCAAATTCCGTCGGCGCCCCCGGGTCCACTGGCGCCTCAAATTCTGTCGGCGCCCCCGGGTCCACTGGCGCCTCCAGCGTCTGAGCGGCGGCGATGCTAAAAGCCGCAAAAGCGGTGGCGGCCACCGTCAGTCCGCCTATCGAGATTCGGCTGAAAATGCTCATGTAGGGATCCGGTGGTTTGCGCCCGGGGTGATTCTGTCGCGCCCAAGGCTAGTCGCTGCTGTCAGATCGACAAGCTGCTAAACGCCAATTGTGGCGATAAAGGATCGATCCGCCCTTGGCGAGCGGTTAGAGACCGTTTGGAAACTCTACTCTGGCGGCCATCTGACGGCGCTTTCTGCGCTTCCGGTGCTCATGGACCAGCGCATGACCCCGGAAACCGATTTCGGTTTCCGGAAAGGATCATGCGCCAACCAAAGTGTTAGAGCGTCCTTTGCGCGTCCAATGGACGCGCGGCGCTCTAATGTCCGCTCCGCGCCGGTTCTCGAAACCACCACCATATGACTCGCCAGAGCGAATTTCGAAACAGTCTCTTACGACCCCGGCGTCCAGGCGTCGTAATCGCCGGTCACCTGCGGGCGGTGCTGATTGCTGAGTATGGAGCCCTTGGGGCGATAGGCCGCGGCACTTCCGGTGAGGTTCGGCTGATGCGGCTTCTGCCAGTCGCGTGGCTTGTAGGTGTCGCTCGTCGGCGGGACATCGACGCGGTGATGCATCCAGCCATGCCAGCCGGGCGGAATCATCGAGGCTTCCGAATAGTCGCGATAGATGACCCAGCGGCGGGTGCGGCCTTCCGAATCGACACCACCCTCATAGTAGACGTTGCCAGCCTCGTCCTGCCCGACTTTCTTGCCATGCCGCCAGGTGTGGAAGCGCGTGCCCAGCGTCTGGCTGTTCCACCAGGTGAAAAACTGCAGAAGGAACGTCTTCATCCAAAATCCTCGCGGCAAGTCCTCGCGGCGGCAGCGGCGGCGCCTGTTCCTGCTTATGGCGTCAGGCCGTCGCCAAGGCAAGGGTTTTGCCGCATGAGCCGCGCAAATGGCCGTCGGAAAACCGACGCACCGTGGCAAGCCTTTCGCGTCCTGTCGAGGCATGCCTTGCCAAGGCTGCCTGGTCTTTCTAAAGCTCAGCGCGCCGCATGCAGGTACCCAGCCTGATTGACGGTTGAGGGAGGGAATGATGGCCCCAGACGCATCCGGCGCGGATCCGCGGATCAGTGCCAGCGCCATTCGCCTGCGCAAGGGCGGCGAGCCGATCGTCTGCCTCACCGCCTATACCTATCCCATCGCTCGCCTGCTCGACGATCATGTCGACCTGCTTCTGGTCGGCGACAGCGTGGCCATGGTTCTCCATGGCCACAAGACCACGCTGGGCGCCTCGCTGGAGATGATGATCGCCCACGGACAAGCGGTGATGCGAGGGGCAGCCAAGGCCTGTGTGGTGGTCGACATGCCGGCCGGAAGCTATGAGGCAACGGCGCGCCAAGCCGTCGCCTCGGCGCGGCGGGTCGTCGGCGAAACCGGTTGCCAGGCCGTCAAGCTGGAGGGTGGCGTCACAGTTGCCCGACAGATTGCGGCGATTGTCGCTGCCGGCATTCCGGTCATGGGACATATCGGCTTGCAGCCGCAATCGGTGGAAAGCGACGGCGGCTACAGGATCAAGGGCCGGACCGACGAGAATGTGGCTGCGCTTTATCGCGACGCCGAAGCGGTCGAAAAGGCCGGCGCGTTCTCGGTGGTCATTGAAGGCACCGTCGAGACCGTCGCCGCCGACCTCACCCGGCACATTTCCATTCCAACCATAGGCATCGGCGCCAGCGGCGAGTGCGACGGCCAGATCCTGGTCATCGACGACATGGTCGGCCTGACCGTCGACCGGGTGCCGAAATTCGTCAAACAATATGCCGACCTGCGCAGCGTCATATCGCAGGCGGCAGCCAGCTATGCAGCCGAGGTGCGCAGCCGGACATTCCCCGGCCCGAGCCACGTTTTTTCGGCCGCAGCCGACAAGGGCGAAGCATGAACCGGGGCGAAGCATGAGCCGGGGCGAAGCATGAGCCGGGGCGAAGCATGAGCCGGGGCGAAGCATGAGCCGACCTCTCGTCGTCGACAGCGTCGCCGCCCTTCGCGCGCAAATCCGCGACTGGCGTCGCGATGGCGTTAGCCTTGCCATGGTGCCGACCATGGGTGCGCTGCATGACGGCCATATCTCGCTGATCAGGATCGCGCTGGAGAAGGCCGATCGCTGCGTTGTCTCGATCTTCGTCAACCCAACCCAGTTCGCGCCGAGCGAAGACCTCGACAAATATCCGCGCCAGCTCGGCCGCGACCTTGATCGGCTGGCCGAGGCCGGCGCACAACTTGCCTTCACCCCGGGTGTGGCGCAGATGTACCCGGCCGGCTTCGCCACCAAGATCTCGGTCGGCGGGCCAGCCGCCGGGCTGGAATCGGATTTCCGGCCGACCTTCTTCGACGGCGTCGCAACCGTCGTGGCAAAGCTCTTCCTGCAGGCGTCGCCCGACTGCGCGGTCTTTGGCGAAAAGGATTATCAGCAGCTTTGCGTCGTCAGGCAGCTCTGCAGCGATCTTGATCTGCCGGTGGACATCATCGGCGCGCCAACAATACGCGACGCGCACGGGCTCGCCATGTCGTCACGCAACGCCTATCTCGGCGAAACCGAGCTCGCGGTGGCGCGCCAGCTCAACGCCATTTTGCGCCGAACGGCGGCGGCACTCGCGGCAGGCGCGGATGAAGGCAGCGCGACCGCCGAGGCCAGCCGCGCGTTGGTCGAGGCCGGCTTCGAACAAGTCGATTATGTCGCGGCGCGCGAGAGCCTGACGCTCGCCCCGTGGCGGCGAGACCGCGACGGACGCCTGCTCGCAGCCGCCTGGCTGGGCAAGACCCGGCTGATCGACAATGTGGAAGTTCCCTCCGCCTGAAGCGCGTGCCGTTTGGATGGATTCATGCGACGCGCTTCAAGTTGTTGCTTTGATGCATTGTCGTAATTGCAAAACCGCTTCGCACCCTCGGTTCAAGCCCGAGGCCGTGCTTTTGCGCGACATGCCTTAGGGCCAATCAGGCATCAAGGACCAATCAGGCGACCTTGAGATCCTTCATCGCCTTCTCGTAGACATCCTTGATCGGCTTGGATACGTCTTCGGCGGCTTTCGTCGCCGCCGCCTGAAGCTCCTTGCTCTGCTCGACCGTCTTTTCCACCTGCTTGCGCAAGAAGTCTGTCTGCAGTTCGACGAACTCGGAGGGCGATTTCACGGTAACCAGGGCTTCGAGGTGAGAAAAGCTGGCCTCAACATTTGCGCGCAAAGCGGCGATCGTCTTCAGCGACAGCTCATTGCTAGCGGTCTTGGCTGTTTCGAAAGATGACTCAAGAGCCTTCTGGGTCGCCTCGGCGCCGGTCGCCAATTTCGATAAGGCTTCTTTCGATTGCTCGACGCCCTTTTCGGCGACAGCACGGAACTGATCGGTTACCTCGGTCTGGACTTCTGCATTCTCAACGTTTTCAGCAGTTTTATCAGCGGTCTTGGTCATGGTTTCCATCCTTTGCGGTGGGCGACCTTTGTAGAAAGGCCGTCTCGTTCATCTAGAACCTGACGTTACGGCATCCGCAGTGCATTGCAATATTTTTTGTGCGTCGCACCATGCTTTTTTGCCTCAGCGTTAGCCACTGGTGAATTACTACCTGCGGGGCGTGTTTTTTGCGGACCGCGATTCCGCAATTCAGCCCGCAACCGACCGGCGCAGCCCCGTAAAAACGCAACTGACTGCGACCTGTCAGGCCAGGCAAATCTATTCGATCGCCTTTTCCATAATCAGCGCCGGCAGCCCTGAGCCACCGCCACAGTCAGCAGTGTTCCCGGCCGGCAAAAACCCTTTCGAGCGATAGAAGGCGACGGCGGGAGCATTTGCCTCTTCCGCTTCGACACGCAGCGTCCGCGCCTCGGGAAAGCTGGCCTCGACCTCCTCCAGCAGCGCCTGGCCGATCCCTTGCCTCTGGCAGGTCGGATGCACGTAGAGCTGGTTCAGCATGACGATCTTCGCATCCGTGGTGGCTGCGGCGAACGCCATGCCGCCAATGCGGTTGCCATCGTCTGCGACCAGGAATTCGGAGTTCGGCCGTGTCAGCCGCGCCTTGAGCGAGGCGATCGAATGCCATTCATCAGTTATCTCAGCGACTTTGGCAGCACCATAGATGGCGTCGTAGGTGGCGTGCCACGTTTCGACCAGCAGCGCCCGGACCGCGGCAAGATCGCGCTCGCCAGCGGTGCGAACGAACATCATCCTATTCGATCCCGAGCTTGGCCTTGACGAGGTCGTTGACGGCCTGCGGGTTGGCCTTGCCGCCAGTCGCCTTCATCACCTGGCCGACGAACCAGCCGGCCATGCTCGGCTTGGCGCGCGCCTGCTCGACCTTGTCGGGATTGGCTGATATCACCTCGTCGACCGCCTTTTCGATGGCGCCGGTGTCGGTGACCTGTTTCATGCCGCGGCTTTCGACCAGCTGGCGCGGATCGCCGCCTTCGTTCCAGACGATCTCGAACAGATCCTTGGCGATCTTGCCGGAGATGGTGCCCTCTTTTATCAGATCGATGACCGCGCCGAGCTGATCGGGCGAAACCGGAGCATTTTCAATACCCTTACCGGCTCTGTTCAAGGCGCCGAGCAGATCGTTGATGACCCAGTTGGCGGCAAGCTTGCCGTCGCGACCAGCGGCCACCTTCTCGAAATAGTCGGCGACCGCCTTTTCCGACACCAGGATCGAGGCGTCGTAGGTCGACAGGCCGAGCGAGGAGATCAGCCGCGCCTTCTTGGCGTCGGGCAGTTCAGGCAGATCCTTTGCCAGCGCATCGACATAGGCCTGGTCGAATTCCAGCGGCAAAAGGTCTGGATCCGGGAAATAGCGGTAGTCGTGCGCTTCTTCCTTGGAACGCATCGAGCGCGTCTCGCCCTTGTTGGGATCGAACAGCCGCGTTTCCTGGTCGATCTTGCCGCCGTCCTCAAGAATGGCGATCTGGCGGCGCGCCTCGTAGTCGATGGCTTGGCCGATGAAGCGGATCGAGTTGACGTTCTTGATCTCGCAGCGCGTGCCGAATTCGGCGCCGGGCCGGCGCACCGAGACGTTGACATCGGCGCGCAGCGAGCCTTCGTCCATGTTGCCGTCGCAAGTGCCGAGGTATCGCACAATGGTGCGCAGCTTGGTGACATAGGCCTTGGCCTCGTCGGCGGATCGCATGTCGGGCTTGGAGACGATCTCCATCAGCGCCACGCCGGAGCGGTTGAGGTCGACATAGGACATCGTCGCATGCTGGTCGTGCATCGACTTGCCGGCATCCTGCTCCAGATGCAGGCGCTCGATGCCGACCTCGATGTCCTCGAACTCGCCCTGCCGGTCGGGACCGACGGAGACGATCACCTTGCCCTCGCCGACGATCGGCTGCTTGAACTGTGAAATCTGATAGCCCTGCGGCAGATCGGGATAAAAATAGTTTTTCCGGTCGAAGACCGATTTGTGGTTGATCTCGGCCTTCAGCCCGAGGCCGGTGCGGATCGCCTGCTTGACGCATTCCTCGTTGATGACCGGCAGCATGCCCGGCATCGCCGCATCGACGAGGCTGACATTGGCGTTTGGCGGCGCACCGAAAGCCGTCGAGGCGCCGGAGAACAGTTTTGCTTGCGAGGTCACCTGCGCATGGACCTCGAGGCCGATGATAATCTCCCAGTCGCCGGTGGCGCCTGATATCAGGCGCTTGGCGTCGGGTGTGCGGGTGTCGATGAGGGTCATGGCGGCCTGCGCGTTATCGGTGACGGAATTCACGTGAATTCGACGTTTAAAGTGAAGTCATCCGCTAATGCAAACCGCAAAAGGAGACAAGCGTGAAGCCGCAGGCTGGTAGGGGCAACCGTTATTGGAAACGTTTGCGCTGCCCCTCACCTGCCTGCCGGCATTCTCTCCCCGTATAGTGACGGGGAGAGGGGCGCCCGCATCAACGATTTCGCCAATCTCCATTGTAGCAAGAAAAGCCGCCAAGGCTGCGGCCGGCCCCTTCTCCTCGTCACTATACGGGGAGAAGTGCCCGGCAGGGCGATGAGGGGGGCGGCGATTTCGACAAAACTTGCTGGCGATCTCACGCCGTCGCGATATAGGCCCTGATCTCCGCGGCCTCGCGCTCGACATCCTCGATGCGCCGCTTGACCACGTCGCCGATCGACACGATGCCGTCGAGCAGGCCGTCCTTCTCCACCGGCAGATGGCGGAAACGGCCACTGGTCATGATCTCCATGACCTCGTTGACGGTGTGGTTCTCATTGCAGATCTTCACTTTGGGAGTCATCGCCGAACGCACCGCGATATCCAATGCGGCGGCCCCTTCCCGGGCGAGGACCCGCACGACGTCGCGCTCGGAAAGGATGCCGACGATCTTGTGATCGCCATTGGTGATGACCAGCGCACCGATCCTGTGCTCGGCCAGGATGCGAATGGCCTCGCTCAGTTTTTCGTTCGGCCCGAGCGTCAACACGTCGTGGCCCTTCTGCTCGAGAATTGCCTTAACAGTCATGGCGTCCTCCTCAGTTTACCTTGCCGGTTCCTGCCCTGACCGGCTTTCCCTAGTGCCAGACATCGTGCGCCGCGATCGATTGGTTTTCAAGTGCGGCGAGGCTCAGGCGCTGAACTCGTCCGCCTGCTGCCGCCGATCGAAAGCCCGCAGGCCGAAGAAGCCGGCGACGAAACCGCCAATATGAGCCTCCCAGGCGATCTGGCTGTCGATGCCGGGCGCGAAGGCAACGAGGCCGGTGGCGAGATTGATCACCATCCAGATGGCAAGAAAAGTCACAACGCCGCGCGAGCGGAACACCGCCGCCATCGGCAGCGGCGCGCCGGCGAAGGCGGCTTTGCCGGACGAGCGGTCGGTGCGGAAGCCGAAGCGCGCGGCGGCCCCCATCATGCCGGAAATCGCCCCCGATGCGCCGACCAGCGGCGCCTCGCCGAGCGGATGCACGGCCCAGAACAGCACCACCGCCGCCAGCCCCGTCGCGGCGAAGAACAGGCTGAAACGAAGCGCGCCGAAGCGGTTCGCCAGTGGCGAGCCGAAAGCCGCCAGCCACACCATGTTGACGGCCAGATGAGCAAAGCCGCCATGCAGGAAGGCATAGGTGAAGGGCCGGGAAAACAGGAACCAGTCGAAGCCATATTGGCCAGTATAAAGAACTGGAATGAAGGCCGCATCGTACAACAATGTCAGCAGCTGGCTTTGGCTAAGCACGTACTCCTGCATGAGATAGAGGACGACGCAGATGCCGATCACCGCCAGCACAACGGGCGGCATGTTGAACACCGGCTCGCGGCGCGGCTCCGGCTCATGGCCGACAGGTCCGCCCTCGCCCTGTTCGATTTCCGAGGGGCTTGCTGGTTCGCTCATATGGCTCGCACTCAGTCGCTGGTTTCGACTTGGCGAGCATGTAGATCACGGTCACCCGATTCACAAAGGGCGAATCGCCCCACGCAATCAAAACGGCGCGAATCAAAATCGGCGCGAATCAAAAAGAAGCCGTCCAAGGTTTGCCCTTGAACGGCTGATCGAGCCCCCATGCTCCCCCAAACTCTTGACTGAAATGCTGCCGATCGCTGCGATACGACCGCTTCTGGAGTGGTTTTAACGTGCCACGGGCCTGGGCGGAGCGCAACGTAAACCACTTGTTAACCTTAACGGCCCCGACCCGTGAACAAGTGTTAACGATGCTGGCACGCATCCTGCTCCGCAACGCATGTAGGTCCTCGGAGGGCGCCCTTCTGTTCACCGATGGGACATCAGACGACAGATTGCGCGGAGCAGCATAACATGAACCAGAACGGATCGATCACGCTGTTCCATTATTGGAACCGGCTGCGTGACGGGCGCCCTGCCCCGAAGCGTTCGGAAGTCGAGCCGGCCGATATCAAGTCGCTGCTGGCCGACACATTCATCCTGGAAAAGGATACGCGCGGCGAAGCGGTATTCCGGCTCGCCGGCACCAGGCTTTGCGCGGTCTATGGCCGTGAACTCAAGGGGTTTTCCTTTCCCTCGCTGTGGCGCGAGAAGGACCAGCGGCTTATCTCGAAACTGATCCAGGGCGTCTTCGATCAAAAATCCGTCGTGCTCATCACCTATGAAGGTTTCAGCCGCACCGACCGTTCCAGCAAGTTCGAGCTGCTCGCCCTGCCGCTCGACGGCGGCGTCGACAATCCGCGCTGCCTCGGCGTGATAAGCGCCGCTGAAAAACCCTTCTGGCTGGGCGCGGATCCGATCGCCGACGCCCTGATCGATTCGATCCGTCTCGTCGATCCGGAGAAGGAACCGAAATTCCTCAAGAACCGGCCGGCCATCGACGTTCCCTCGCTTGTCCCGTCGGAACTCGATCCGTCCCAGACGATTTCGGCGCTCGGCCAGGCACGCCGCATCCGTCATCTGGTCGTATTCGACGGCGGGCGCGGGGAATAATCCAAAATCCTAAAGTAGCGGCGTCAGGCTTTCCCCTTTGTTAACCCGCTTCGCTGTAGCTTTCCGGCGAGGTTCCTCGCATCAACGCGCGGAATGCCAAACGGGGTGTAGGCAGTCATGAGGTCAGCGGCGGTCGACACCGCGCCGTCCCAAGCTGAAAGGCGCAACTTTCAGCGCGTCCGCGTGAAGATCTATGGACGCTTCATGCTGGAGGATCGCACCGAACATCCGTGCCAGGTGGTCGACATGTCGCCGGGCAATGTAGCGCTTCGCACCGAACGCATCGGCATGCCGGGCGAGAAAGTCATCGCCTATATCGATCACATCGGCCGCATCGAAGGCGTCGTCACCCGCATCTTGCAGGACGGTTTCGCGATGACGGTCATCGCGTCGGAACGCAAGAAGGACAAGCTTGCAGCGCAATTGACCTGGCTTGCCAACAAGCACGAGCTCGATCTGCCGGAAGACCGCCGCCACGAACGCGTGGCGCCGCGCAATCCGACCAGCGTGCTTCAGCTCGGCGACGGGCGCCAGTACCAGTGCCGCATCATCGACCTGTCGCTTTCGGGCGCCGCGGTCGAGATCGACGTCAAGCCGGCAATCGGCATCCAGGTCATGCTGGGCACCATGCGCGGCCAGGTGGTGCGCCATTTCGAGGACGGCATCGCCATCGAGTTCGCGGTCATCCAGCGGCCGGAAACGCTCGATTCCGAATTCAACGCATCCGGCACCTGACAAACAGCGCACATTCCCGCAATCGACCGGCCCATTTCGGCCGGTTTTTTGTTGGTGTGCGCCGGTCAACGCAGCCTGCCACCGATGCCGCGCCAAGGCGCCGCGCCGCGCCGATGTGATCCCCGCGAAAAACGCCTCAACAATTTTATACTGAAATGATTCAAATTTTATGTTTATTCTATGGGAGTTTTACTTAATGTCTACTTCGAGCCTTTGCGTCGAATAAATCCAATCGTGTCATTGTCTCCTCAAACGGGGAGACTGGACGATGAAGAAGATGAGGGGCAAGCTGTTGCTCTTGGCAATGGCGACGCAGCTTACCGCCTGGGGAACAGCGTATGCAGCGGGACCTGCCTTCATGCACACCGGCAGCCGCACCACACAGCCGGTCGGCCATTACGAGTTCTGCCAGAAGATTCCGCAGGAATGCAATCAGCGGACGCCGAAGCAGGCGCCGATCGAACTGACCCGCAAGGTGTGGGCGAAGATCGTCAGCATCAACAATTCGGTCAACGGCAGGATCGCGCCGCGCACCGATATGGAACTGTGGGGCAAGGAAGAGGTCTGGTCCTATTCCAACAGCGAATTCGGCGACTGCGAGGACTATGCGCTGGAAAAGCGCCGCGCTTTGATGAACATCGGCGTTCCGGCCGGCGACCTGCTGATGACGGTTGCGCGCCAGCCGAACGGAGACGGCCACGCGGTGCTGACCGTGCGCACCAGCCTCGGAGAGTTCATCCTCGATAATCTCGAAACCAGGGTGCTGTCCTGGACCAACACCGACTACACCTACCTGAAGCGCCAATCGAGCCAGAATTCGGGCGCTTGGGTAACGATCAACGACGGCCGCTCCGGCGCGGTTGCCAGCGTCCGCTAAGGACGCGACGCAAAAACCCGGTCGAGCCCCACCTCCCCGTCCCCAACGACCGGGTTTAGGAGCCGGCCCCGTCCCCGGGCCGGCTCCACTTTTTTCAAGCGGCACGCTGTCGCAGAAGCGCCGCGCACTTTTGCGCGACATGCATTTGTGACGGCAGCGCCAGGTAGCGTCCGCACACTAGGGGCGAGCCTCCAGCGCCATGTTGAACGGCGTCTCCGCGGCGCGACGGAATCGCTTAGGCTGCACCTCAGAATGGCAGCGACGGGATCAAATCGCGGCCTCCCCTCCCGCCAGCAACCGGGACGACGCCGGTACCGCTTACCGCGTCCTTGATGCACCGGATTGATCCCCTAGTTACCTCCGTGGGCGCCTTGGTCGCGAGTTTTGCCTGGGGGCAGCGGCGGTTGTGCCGTCCTGACTGCATGCCGCGGAAAGACGGTTCGACCGACGCACTTTATGGAGGTGGTCGTGCGTCAATCCTCTGAATCCAGCTGGGCATATTTCGTATTCGTTTGCTCGATCGCGGTAGCTTTCGCAGGAGCTGCCGCCGGCGGCGAGCGCGGCGGAGGCAATAGCGGTGGCAGCCACGGTGGCGGAGGCAATAGCGCTGGCAGCCACGGTGGCGGAGGCAATAGCGCTGGCAGCCATCACGGTGAAGGCCGCAAAGGCGGCGCGCACAAAGGACCCAGCGGCTCCAGCAGCAGGTCACCGGTGGATGACGATGGGACCAGCACCACTGCAACGGCGGCAGTTGCGGCAACCACGGCCGCCACCGCCGTCAGTGTCGCCCGGTCCGCAAGTGGACGGTCGCTCGACCTTCCGTCCAGCCTTCAGCCTCCTGGTGACGTCGACAGTCCAGCAACGGTCAGTCCAATCAAGGCGCTGCCGGGCGTCCCGGATGAAGTCGTTCGCGCCTGCCGTGATGCGATCGAGTCGGCCGCCGCCCCGTTTGGCGCGACCAGTGTGCGCGTCAGCAGCGCAGGTTCCATACGTCGGTTGAGCCCGGATACGATCTCAGCTCCCGTCGAGGTCAGCATCGACTATGGACGGCAAGGCAACGTGGAGACGCGGCAGGCGCCGATCAAATGCGAATTGAATGCTACAGGCAGTGTGATCGGGCTGACATAGCGTATCGCGCAGAACTACTCGCCGACGAGAGCAAAATGAATTCGAATGGGGTGATTCGATTCATCCTAGTCTACTCTCGCAATACACACGTGTCGCAATGATCTCAAAGAGCTTGGGCCTTCAACAGGAGGACCGCGCAGTCGTTTTGGAAATCACTCCAATGTCGCCTGTCTTGGCCTGAGGGGATAGGGAAGTGTGAGAGAACGCACCCCCGCAATCCGCGCCGGGTCGCGAGCCTTGCTGCGTGCAGTCTTCTGGCTGACAGCCTTCACCCCGCCGGCAGCGGCGGCTGCGCGGCCAGCGCGCCGCTTCAGCGGCGGCTCAATCTTGGCGCTGCGACGCTCAGCCCTGAGCCTGTCATTGTCCGCGCGCGCGGCGGCCAGGTCGCGGGAAAGAGAAACAGTGACGTCACGTTGCTTGTCCAAAGCCTCCTTCAGCTTGGCGACCTGTAGCAAAAGTGCTCGGGCGGCGTCGCGCTCGAGGCGAGCTTTATCGAGGTCCTCATGGGTCGAGACAGCCGCAGCGCGTTCTCGTGCCAGAGCATGCGCCGTCTCGGTTGCAGTCTGCTCCACTCGTTCTCTCGCTGCGACTGCTCTGGCTCGTTCCTGTTCAGCCGCGTCGCGCTCGATGCGAGTTTTTTTCAGCTCCTCCCCCGTCGAGACTGCTGCAGCGCGTTCTCTTGCCAGAGCCTGCGATGTCTCGGTTGCAGTCTGCTCGGCACGCTTTCTCGCTGAGACTGCCCTGGCTCGTTCCTGTTCAGCCGCGTCGCGCTCGAGGCGAGCTTTTTTCAGCTCCTCACGCGTCGACGCTGCTGCCGCCTGTTGTCGCGCCAGCGCCCGCTCCGTCTCGGCTGCCGTCTGCTCCACTCGTTCTCTCGCTGTGACGGCACCGGTCAATTCCTGCTCAGCCGCGTCCGCGCGCTCCATGAGCGCAGCATTGGACAGTTTCACTTTGGAGAGCTCGCCACGAAGTTCGTCTGACTTTCGGCGTTCGTCATCGAGCATTCCGCTCGCTTGCGCCAGCGAAGCCTTGGCCTTGGCGCGATCCTCGGCGGCCTCGGTCTCAAGCCGCTCAATTTGCGCCTGCGCTCGCGATAGATCGCGCGCCACCCATCCGGCTCGCCGACGCTCCAGGTGAGCAGCGGGCATCTCCGTAAAGACATAGTTGGTGGCCTCGCTCAGCATCGTGCGGGCATCTCCCGCAAGGCGCCGCAATGCGTCAGCTGTACGGGCTGCCGCGAGCTCGTTGCGCAATTGCTCCTGGCGTACGTTGGCGGCGGCTGCCATGCTTGTCCTCAGCGCGTCGATCTCCTTGCGCGATTCGAGCAGCGCTCGCTGCAGAGCGGCGCTCCTGGCGCGCTCACCTTCCGCCGCCCGGCGCTCCTGGCCGTCCAATTCATTCGCTGCGGCTGCCTGAGCACCAGCTGCTCCGACTTGCGCCCGGGCAGCCGTGAGATCCGGGCTGAGCAATTCGACACTCGTGCGCTCGTCTCCCTGGGCTGGCCTACGCACATCCAATGCAGCACTCGCCGGAAGCTCGAAGGATCGCGAAAGCTCCGGATTGACGTTGCCCTGGACCAGCGAAATGGCGGGGGCGCTTTCGACCCAGTTTTGTCTCGTAATCGCATAGCTAAGCGGCACGGCCAGACAGATTGCTGCGACGCCAAAGCGGGGCACAAGACCGATCGGCCTGCGAACGCGAGGAGGTGAGGCCGTCGCTGTGGTGGGGTCGGGATTCTCCGCGAGGGCGAGTTGCGTCGGCATACGGGTCAGAGCACTCAGCACGGGATTACTTAGAGCGGCAACATCAGCCGCCACCCGCCTATGAACATAGCCAGCGATTTCCCTGATCGATGTCGCAAGTCGGCCGGGTTGCGCTATGTTCGTCGCGGAAGCGAAAGCGTTGGTCTGGGTCACAGACGAACTCTCGCAAGCTTCGGAGATCACGTCGAAATACTCGATTTGCACCCCGAACCGAAGGCTATTGGCATCCTGACGCCGAATACCCAGGTCTGCCGTGTCTGAGGGCACGGCAACCTGAGAAGAAGAAGCAGGCTCGGTTGCAAGGTCGACCGGGCTTTCCCAATCCCAAGAAACCTCCTCCTCCTCGGGGAGGTCAGATCCGCCTTCGCTCACATCTGATTTGAGGCGACGCCGTTGCACCGCGATATGGATATGCCGGAGCACAAGATAGAGGCCCACCGAGGCAAATGTTGCTATCCCGCCCAGGATGGCGAGATCTGCGTCGTTTGCGTAAATTTCGGCAAGAGGATTTGACATTGCCGTGCCTGTGCGGTCTTGGGTGTGTTCTTAAGATCGTGAAGCGGTGTTGGCCCCTCGCCTTGGTGCTGGCTAAAGCCTTTGATCGCGTTCGAAGCTGTCACTTGCTTCGAGGGCCCTCCAGTGCTCGAATTGTTGTTGCATGGCGGAGCGGCGGTCGCGCGTTGATAGTCGTGCCGGCGCAGATAACTTTTGTTTGAAACGAAACTTGACAGGCCGTGGCCGCCGATTGTCGGCCGCCAAGGGCGCACAGGCTCTGAAAAGCCGACTTGCACCTCTGCATCTCAACGTCCCGAGAGTTCTACCACGGTAGCGCACCATCCCACAATTTCCGGCTCTGGACGGTCCGGCTAAGCTTTAAGCTAGGTCACAGGCCTCCACGGTCAACCGTCACCTTATAGTTAGCATCCATCGGCAGTACGTCGGCCATCTGGTGTCGAAGCCGTTTGCCTCGCTTCACGCTGACACGGCGCTAGTCCGGCAGGCCCGCCTTGCGAAGGCCTTCGATATATCTGCTGCGATCGTCCGGTCGATAAAACGGCGGCAGCACCTCAGCGAGATTCGAAAGCCGCAACGTGGGATCGAGTTCGCGCAGGCGAGTCATCATCTTCTCGGCTTCCGAAAGCCGACCGGCCAAGACGTAACTTGCCGTCGCCACACGCGTCGCACTCGCGTAGTTTGGTTGCGAACGCAAAGACCTTTTCGCCCACTCAGCAGCATCGTTGTAGCGCCCGGCACAAAAGTGAGCGAGCGCGGTGCAAAATTCCCAAACAAAAAAGCGAGGATCGAACGGACTGAGGCGCATTGCCTGCGCGGCGCGCTCGACGGCTTTCTCCGGCTCACCTAAGCACGCTTGAACCCACGCGCTGTAACCCCACGCCGCAGCCAGGTTCGGGTTCAGGCCAAGCGCACGCTCGATGCAAGCCGCGCTTTCCTCCACATCGCCGCCTACATAGCCGAGCACGTATCCGCCGTACGAAAGAGCAATTGCATCGTCCCATCCAAGTTCGATCGCTCTCTTTGCCAGTCGCGTCGCCTCGGCAGTCTCTTCTAGGCGATCGATCATCCAGCGGTTGCTCTTTCGCGCCGCATAGCAGCGCGCCGCCCGGGCATAGGCGGCAGCGAACACCGGGTCACAGCCGATCGACTTCATGAAGAACCGCAGAGCGTCATCCATGGTTTCCTTGGTGTTGACCGCTCGGTCGTGGGACGCCAACCCGCGCAGATAATAGTCGTAGGCGTCGAGGTCCTCAGTCGGCTTGCGCTTGGCGCGCTCAATTTCCGCCTCCTCGACCTTTGGGGTGATCGCGCCGACGATGCTCGAGGCGATCTGGTCCTGAAAATCGAAAACCTCGGCTAGAGTACCTTCAAAACGGTCAGCCCACAGGTGGAGGCCGCTCGAAGCGTCGAGGAGTTGTCCGGTGATGCGCAGGCGCTCACCCGCTTTCCGCACGCTTCCCTCGACCACATAGCGCACGCCCAGTTCACGCCCGACCTGTTTTATGTCTATCGAGCGTCCCTTGTAGGTAAAACTCGAATTCCGTGCGACTACGAACAGGTGACGAAAGTGAGCCAGGGCGGTGACGATGTCTTCCACCATACCGTCGGCAAAGTATTCCTGCTCCATATCACCGCTTAGATTCTGAAACGGCAGCACCGCAATCGACGGCTGGTCGTCGTGTCTCGTTGGGACTGCCAGCACCTGCACCGGCGACGCGACGCCAGAGCTTGGCCCGGGCCGCCGATCTCTAGTTCGTCCGCGGGACTGCAGAGAAGCCGCCAGTGAGCTTGTCTGCGCCTCCGGCTCCGCATCCAGCTGCTTTTTCAGGGCAGTCCGACAAAGCTCGAACTGGCGCAAGGCGGCGTTTTCGTGACCGCGATGAGCATGGATCCGGATAAGCGCCCGATGGGCGGCCTCCGCGGTAGGATCTGAGGCAAGCAATCTCTCTGCCAGCCCTTCGCAGGCCGTCTCTTCCGCTGAGCCGGGTATCGGCAGCGCGAGGCTCAGCCGATCGACCAACTGCAGGGCCTTGCGCTGATACCTGTCCAGATAGGGTCCAAACCACTCATCCAGTTCCTCAGGAATGGCTTCCCCCGCAAGCACCCCACCGCGGTAGAGGTCGGCGGCGACGGCGAGATCGGCCGCCCCGCCCTGCTCCAGTTTCCGGTCGAAGATCGAAATGTCCGCGTCATCCGGACCGGCAATCAGCGCGATGGCTTCCTGATCCCCATCGATGTAGAGGGTGGCATCCTTGCTGGTCGGGAACGAGCGCCGGATGTCGACCAGCGCTTGCCGCAAACTATTGCGGGCCTGGCCATTGCTTCGTCCCGGCCAAAAGGCCTCGGAAAGCTGCTCGCGACGATGGCCGCGGTGGCCCGCCAGCACCAGGGCAGCAAAAAGAAGCGAAGTCTTGCGCGTGGCGAAACGGACGGGCCGGCGCTCCGGCGAAGTAACCTCGAGGCCGCCCAGCAACCTGATGCGCACAGATGGTCTCCAGACTTTGACCGCCGCGGCGGAATACATTTCGGAGGATAGTTTTAACACCGATTTAACGGCAGCTCGTCGGGCTTTTCGGTTTTTTTCACGCACAGCCGAACAGCCCGAAAACACCCGCGTGGCACGCTCTCATCCGCAAATCTCGAAATGGGAGACTAAAAATGGCTGACACGCAAACTCGCGCCGCCCGCACCTCGAAAAGACATCTGTTTGGACCCAGCCTGAAAAGCGTAACAATGATGATCGCCGATTTCAGGGGGTGGCGACGGACCGTCGCAAGACGCAGGGCACTGGCCGACTTGACGGCCGATCAGCTGAACGACATCGGTCATCCGGAGGCCCATCGACCCGCACTCGACATCAAGGCAGGTCTGATCACGAACTTGATGTCGATGCGATAAGTTCGGCGTACGGCTGCGCAAAGCTATCGACCTGCTCTCCAATCGCAACCCGCCCATGGGGCTTTCAGACAGCGCCGGGCGGGAGCAATATGGCGGCCAATTAAACCTCCGGATCGCTGCGATGTTGGAAATCCCGGAAGATCGATGCGAGCGCCACCGCCTGTTCAAGGCCATCGACGACGCGTTCAAGGGGGGCGACTTCGAGGCCCTCGGTGTGGCTCTCGGCGGCTCACCCGGCTGGTTCGACGAGCAGATGCCCTTTGAACTCGGCCTTGGGCATCCACTGGAGTATGCGATCTATTGGAGCCCCGCCGCTTTCATCTCGATCTTACTGGATGCAGGCTCGGACCCGAACTATCACCACCACGGCGGTTTTCCGGCAATCATTGCGGCACTCTCCGCCGACCGGGCTGACAGACTGGAAATAGTCCGAACCCTGATCGATGGGGGCGCAGACCTGAACATGCGGGGCGTAAACGACTGGACGCCGCTTCACTATGCGGTCGCCATCCGTAGCGTCGATGCCATCCGCCTGCTGTTGGCGGCGGGCGCCGACCCATCGCTCGAAACCCGCATCGACGACTATACGACAGCCCTCGAGGACGCCGACAATGCCGGCTTTGAAGCCGGCGCTTCGTTGCTGCGCGATGCAATGACCAGGCGCGGCTCCAATGGACGGTGAGTTGGGCGAAGATGCCGGTGAACCTATAGCCGAAGATTTGACAAGGCTGGCCTCAGGTCTTCGTCAGCCCCGCCTTGAAGCGCTTGCCGTTGGCGACGTAGTGGGCGGCCGAAGCGCGCAGGCTTGCGGCCGCGGCATCGTCCAGTGTTCGCACCAAACGGGCGGGCGAGCCGATGATCAGCGAATTGTCGGGGAATTCCTTGCCTTCGGTGACCAGGGCGCCGGCGCCGACCAGCGAATTCCTGCCGATCTTCGCGCCGTTCAGCACGATGGCGCCCATGCCGATCAGGCTGTTGTCGCCGATCGTGCAGCCATGCAGCAAGGCGCGATGGCCAATCGTGCAGCCTTGCCCGATGGTCAAGGGAAAACCGACATCGGTATGCATGACCGTGTGTTCCTGCACATTGGTATCGGCGCCGATGATGATCGGCTCGTCGTCGCCGCGGATGACGACACCGAACCAGAAGCCCGCGTTGCGGCCGATCTGTATGTCGCCGATCAGGGTAGCGTCGGGCGCGATCCAGTTGCTGTCGGCGTCCTCGAAACCGGGGGCTTTTCCATCGATCGCATAGAGCGGCATTTTTCTCCTCCGAATCGTCTCAGGCTGAAAGATCGGTCGACCCTAGGAGAGTGCCTGCCTGGGATGCAATGTCGATCAGCACGACGCCCAACGCCAAAGATCGTCGCCGTGCAACCGCAAGAGATCGGGGCCGTCAGGCAACACTAAAAGCAACGAGTGTGTGACCAACCGGACCCATCTTCACCTTCCATTTACCATGAAATCGCACAGTCGTGTTTCGACAGGCGTGCCGCAAGAGCCGTGCCACGCACATGGGTCGCTCAAGGACAGCCCAAGGGAACAGACACATTGAGACAGGCTGCCGATAATCGGGGATCGCGATGAAGCAGGCAGCCACCGCCAACGGTCCGCAACTCACCGTCGTCGATTCCCAGCTGATGAAGCGGGTGTTCTACGTGTTCGCGGCGCTGGTGGTGCTTTCGATGACGATCAGCCTTGGCGGCAAATGGTTGGGCCGCTCGATCGCCATGGCCGGATATACCGACGACACGACAGTCCACGAGGTGGTGATCGGCAACAACGTCATCGCCGTGCCGGCCAATGTCATCCGCTTCGACCAGGCGCGGCGCGACGGCATCGCCTCGCGCCTCGACCTCTATCTGCGTTATCCCGAAATGGACGGCTACAGCGAGGCGGCCCGCGACGATTTCAACCACACTGGATCAGCCAGGAGCATCATTTTTCTGTCGTTCGAACGACAGGTCATGTCGCGTGACATGAGCGGCCGCTTCGCGCCGATCTACAGCGCCCTGATCGTCGAGCCCGGCACGCCCGGTCCGGGCGGCACGACGCTTTACGGCTTCGATGAAAAATCGGGCTATTTCAACGAGGTGCTGGCGGTCGGCAATCGCCGGGGCAAGGACCCGTTCGTGGCCCGCTGCCTGAGCGGCCCAAGTGCTGCGCAATCGCTGGCGCCCTGCGAACGCGACATTCTGGTCGGCGACAATCTCAGCCTCACCTACCGCTTTCCCATGGAATTTCTGGTCGACTGGCAGGCGCTCGACGCAGCCATCGCCGCCAAGGCTGCGCGTATGCTGAAGGCCGGGCATTAGGATGATGATGAAGCGAACCGTGCGAGAATCTGCTCAGTGACTTTTGATCGCGCAGCAGCGCAGAAATTTGCGCGACGTCGGCGGGACAGCACCCCCCTCTGCCCTACCGGGCATCTCCCCCTCAAGGGGGGAGATTGGCTATTCGTTCTTCTTTCGCCAATCGCCAACGTTGAAGAAGAGGGTGCGGCGAGCAAGCTGGCTCAAGGTCGGCCGGCACCGAGCGCCTCCCGGCTCAGGCGAGGTCGATGTCGAGGATCGCCATCGAGAAATTATAGTCGCCGTCGTCCTCGTCCTTGAAGACGATGCCGAGGAATTCGTCGCCGACATAGACCTCAGCCGAATCATCCTTGCGCGGCCGCGCCTTCACTTCAAGCTTGGGGTTCTGGAAGACGCGCTTGAAATAGGCGTCCAGCTTTCTGATTTCGTCCGGCTTCAAAAGTCTTCTCCGATCGTCGGTCTTGCTCGTTTGAGCGCGCTTCTGGCACGTCGACAATGGCGATGTAAAGGCAAGCCGGCGAGAGAACCGGGGCAATCGCTAGAGGTTTGCGCTGCCCCTCATTGCCCTGCCGGGCATTTCTCCCCGTATAGTGACGGGGAGAAAGACGCCTTTGCAACGGGCGCTGCCCGAGCGTTCAGATGTCGAAGCTGACGACGTGGTCCATCGATTGCGACGGCAAAAGCTGGTCCATCTGCCGCGAGGGCCGGTCGCAGCCGGTCTCACCGACGACGCGGGCCGGCACGCCGGCAACCGTCTTGTTGTGCGGCACTGGCGACAGCACCACCGACCCTGCCGCGATCTTGGAGCAATGGCCGACTTCGATGTTCCCGAGGATCTTTGCGCCGGCGCCGATCAGCACGCCGTAGCGGATTTTTGGATGGCGGTCGCCGCCGGCCTTGCCGGTGCCGCCCAGCGTCACGCCGTGCAGGATCGACACGTCGTCCTCGATCACCGCCGTCTGGCCGACGACGAGGCCGGTGGCGTGGTCGAGGAAGATGCCCTTGCCGATGCGGGCGGCCGGGTTGATGTCGGTCTGGAACACCGAGGACGACCGGCTCTGCAGATAGAGCGCGAAATCCTGGCGGCCCTGGTTCCACAGCCAATGCGCCAGCCGGTGCGTCTGGATGGCATGAAAACCCTTGAAATAAAGTACCGGCATGATGAAGCGGTCGCAGGCCGGATCGCGGTCGTAATAGGCCTGAATGTCGACACGCACCGTCGATGCCCAATCCTTGTCGTCGGCTGCCATCGCCTTGAATGTCTGGCGGATGAGATCGGAACCGATATCCTGATGGGCGAGCCGCTCGGCCAGCCGATGGATGACCGCCTCCTCCAGGCTTTCCTGGTTGAGGATGGTCGAATAGAGGAACGCCGCCAGCAGCGGATCGCGGTTGACCGCCTCCATCGCTTCGTCGCGGATCGAGCGCCAGATCGGGTCGATCGGCTTCACCATGGTCGGGCGGGCAATCGTAACGCTGTTCATCAATGGACTCCGGCCTAATGTCTCCGGCTTGGCACCAAAACCGCTGCGCACTTTTGCGCGACATGCTCTATAAGCCAGATCATAGCACGGTTGAACTCAATTTTCCTTAGTGCTTTGTCAAATGGATTTGGTTCACGGAAATTCAAGCGGCCATGGAAAACCAAGCCTTGATCGACGAGCCGCTGAAGCGCGAGCTTTCCGCGCTCTACCAGGCCGAAGGCCGCCACTATCACAGCCTTGCCCATATCGAGGCGATGCTGGCGCTGGCCGGCCACTATCGGGCATCGTTGCACGATCCCGAGGCGGTCGAGGCGGCGATCTGGTTCCACGACGCCATCTATAACAGCCGGGCCAAGGACAACGAGGCGAGGAGTGCCGTCCTTGCCGAGAAAAAGCTCGCCGGCCGCACCGATGTGCAGCGCCTTGGCTCCATCATTGCAATGATATCAGCCACCGCCACACATGAGTTGCCGCAGTTTGACGACGAGAATGCCGCCCGCGACGCAGCGCTGTTCCTCGACATGGACCTGGCGATCCTGGGGGCGCCGCCTGATGCGTTCGACGCCTATGAACAGGCGGTGCGCCGCGAATATGGCTGGGTGGAAGAGCCGATGTGGCGCGCCGGCCGCAGTGCGGTTCTGAAGAGTTTCCTCGCCCGCCCGCACATCTTCCACACCGAGGAGTTCCGGCAGCGGTTCGAGGCTCAGGCTCGGCAAAACATGGCGCGTTCGCTCGAAGCGCTCGGGGCGCTGCACCTTTGATGCCGGCGCGAAGGATCGCTACGGATCGGCTTTATCCTGAGCCGCTGCATCCTTCAGGCCTTGGGTCACCCCAACTCAACCACCGATGTACTCACAGCGGATTTTCGGCATAAAACTCCAGCACCCGCTGCTTGAAGGTCTTGTCGCCGACGGCCAGCATGTGGTCGCGGCCCTCGATGTGGAAAGCCCTGGCGTTCGGCATCAAGGCGGCCAGTTCGTCGGGCGAACCGCCGATATCGTCCTTGGTGCCGACGGCAATCAACGTCGGCTGGGCAATGCGCGCAATGTCGGCCTCGGCCAGCAATTCCCGTGAGGTGGCAATGCAGGCGGCCAGCGCCCGGCGGTCGCTGCGGGTCTGGTCGGCGAAGGCGCGAAACGAGCGGCCGCGTGGATGGCTGGTGGCATCGGGATCGTCGGCCAGAAGCGCGGCGGCGATCGGATCCCAGTCGCCGACGCCGTCGACCATGCCGACGCCGAGACCGCCGAAGACCAGCGTCGCCACCTTATCCGGGTCGGAAAGCGCCAGAAACGCGGAAATCCGCGCGCCCATCGAGTAGCCCATGACATGGGCGCGTTCGATGCCGAGATGGTTCAGCAACGCTGCACCGTCGGAAGCCATTCTTGCCGGCGTATAATCGGCCTCCTGATAGCTCTTCGACGAGGCGCCGTGGCCGCGATTATCGAAGGCGATGGCGCGGTAGCCGGCATCGTTCAGCGCCTTGAACCAGCCGGGCGACACCCAGTTGACGTAATGGGTCGAGGCAAAGCCATGGATCATGAGCACCGGATCGCCCTGCCCCGATGCCGGCTGGCGGTCGAGGAAGGCAAGATCAAAACCGTCATGGGAAAAAAACTGCATCTGCGATGGATCCTGCGCGTTCAGTTGTGCGCAGTGCCGATTGCCGGGTGACGCAACAGGTCGCCGTCGTCGATGCCGCTCCTGGCGGCGGTGCCTGCCTTGAGCTCGAGCACGAAGCGAACCGGCTCGCCGGGCGAGATCATCGCCTCGGATTGCGGCTCGCCTTGCTTGATAGCCCGAATCCTGCCGTCCTCACCGACAAAGATCAGGTCGAGCGGCATTGGCGTGTTCTTCATCCAGAAGCTGACATCCCGAGGCTCCTCGAACACGAACAGCATGCCATGATCGTCGGCCATCTCCTGGCGAAACATCAGGCCGGCCTCGCGCTCGGCCGAGGTGTCGGCGATTTCGACGGAGAAAGAGCGTTCGCCGCCTTTCGTCACCGCGACCAGCGGCTGCGGGTCGACGGCAAGGATCATCGCCCGGCTGTCTGCCGAAGCCGGTTGCTGCGAATGGAAGAAAGCGCCTGTGGCGATGACAAAGGCGATCGCGGCGCAGACTACGCCCGTTGTCAGCCAGTTCCTGTAAGTCATTCAGACTCCTCGGCCATCGTCCTAGGTATGTTGATATTCAAGTGGTTCCAGCCTGTATATAGTTCCCTGCGCTTGCGACCCACCGATTGTTGATCTCAGCGCTGCCCCTCATCGCCCTGCCGGGCACTTCTCCCCGTATAGTGACGGGGAGAAGGGGCTGGCCGCAACGGTGGCATACATTTCTACAACGGCCGGAAATTGGCGAAATCATTGATGACAGCGCCCCTCTCCCCGTCACTATACGGGGAGAGGATGCCGGCAGGCAGGTGAGGGGCAGCGCAAACGTTCGAAAAGATCTGAGTAAGGCCTGAATATCAACGCACCCTAATGCGAGACGGGCAAGGTCCCCATATCCGGGTGAATTTCGGCAGCCATAAGGCCTTTGTCGCCGCGCCCGAAGCGGACCAACACGACCTGCCCCGGCCTGAGCTCGGTAATGCCGTAACGGCGCAGCGTCTCCATGTGGACGAAAATGTCCTCGGTGCCCTCGCCCCGGGTCAGGAAACCGAAGCCCTTGGTGCGGTTGAACCATTTCACCAGCGCCCGTTCGAGGCCGCTTTCCGGCGTCACCGAGACGTGGGTGCGCTGCTCCTGCATCTCCGCCGGATGGGTCGCCGTGGTGAGATCCATGGAGAGCACGCGGAACGCCTGCAATCCGCGCTCACCTTGCTTGACCAGGCAGACAACGCGCGCACCTTCCAAGGCGGTCTGGAAACCGTCTTTTCGAAGGCATGTCACATGGAGGAGAATATCGCCGGAAGAGCCGTCATCGGGAAGAATGAAACCGTAACCCTTGGCCACGTCGAACCATTTGATAGCGCCAGCAATCTCGACAAGACCGGCCGTGTCGCCGCTCTCGTCTCTTTGCAAGGCGTCGTGACCGGTTCCGTCCCGCCCCATGAAAGAGGCTTTTTCCCCCATAACAACGCCCCCCTTTTTCCAAGAATACCGCAACTGATTCTTGACGTTAGATTAACACTTCCGTTTCCGGTGTGTGCAAGACCTGAGCTGCGTTTTTTCACGGTTCATTGCGGGAATACCGGATTTGTTGTTTGCCGGCAGGAGCGGCTATCGGGAATTGCCCTTTGGCCGGGTGGCCCCTATGTTCCGCCGCAAAGCAACATTTCGAGGAAAATCACATGCGCTACCTCCACACCATGGTCCGTGTCGCCGACATCGATGCCTCGCTCGAGTTCTACTGCAACAAGCTTGGCCTCAAGGAAGTGCGCCGCCACGAAAACGAACAGGGGCGCTACACGCTGATCTTCCTTGCAGCGGACGAAGACGAGCAAAGCGGCATCACCGACAAGGCGCCGCTGATCGAGCTCACCTACAATTGGGATCCGGAAGACTACAAGGGCGGCCGCAATTTCGGCCACCTCGCCTACGAGGTCGACGACATCTACGCCACCTGCCAGCAGCTGATGGACAAGGGCGTCACCATCAACCGGCCGCCGCGCGACGGCAACATGGCCTTCGTCAAATCGCCGGACGGCATCTCGATCGAGCTTTTGCAGAAAGGCCCGGCCAAGGCCAAGGCCGAGCCCTGGGCGTCGATGCCGAACACTGGAAGCTGGTAACCAGCGACATTAGGGAAGAATCCATTCATGCCGACCAGCCATGCCACTGTCGTCACTGAACATGCGAGCCGCTATCTGCAGCAGCTCTGCAAGCACTGGGCGCACAAATTTCCCGTCGCGTTCGATCCGAGCCACGGCACGATCGATCTCTCACTGGGCCGCACGGTTCTCGATGCCGACCCGGCAGCGCTGCATATCGCGGTGACCGCCGACGAAGCCGGCTCGCTGGAGCGGCTGGAGACGGTCGTCGCCGACCACATCAAACGCTTCGCTTTCCGCGAAGAGCTGACCTTCGATTGGAGAAAGGCTTCGGCAGCGTAGGCTACTAGGCTCCGCCATTGCGGCCGGCCATCGCCAGCAGCATCAGCACCGTGCGCCAGTTGCGCGCGGTGGCGGGCACTTTCAGCGTGCGCGGGATGAGGTTGGCAAATACCGATTTGCCGAGGCCTTCCGGTGCGTGCAGGTAAAGCACGTCGCCCCTGACCTCGAACCGTTCGGGACCGGTGCATTTTTCGGCCAGCCGCGCGACCTCGTCGGCGGTCGGCGGGCGCTCCAGCACATAGGCGTGAAGCTTCGTCGGCTCGCCGGCAATTTCCGGATAGGGATTTTCCGCCACCAGCCGCTCGAACCAGCCGAGATCGCGCACCATGATGCGCGAGTGAAATCCCCATTTCTTCTCGAAGGCCGCTTCCAGCTGTTTGGCCAGCGTGGCCGCGTCGCCCTTTGCCGAACGGAACACGACATTGCCGCTCTGCACATAGCTGGCGACGTCGCCAAAGCCGAGTTCCTCGAAGAACGACCGCAACTCCGCCATCTTGACGATGCGGTTGCCGCCGACATTGATGCCGGAAAACAACGCAACGAAAATCTTCGCCCGGGCGCTCATATGATGAACCCGGCCAGCGTCTCGTTGTCGGTGATGTCCTGATACTGAACGCCCTCGGCCTCGAAATTGGCGTTGAGCAGCTCGAAATTGCGGCGGTCCTTGGTTTCGATGCCGATCAGCACCGAGCCGAAATTGCGCGCCGATTTCTTCAGATATTCGAAGCGGGCAATGTCGTCGTCGGGACCGAGCAATTCGAGGAAGTCGCGCAGCGCGCCCGGCCGCTGCGGAAAGCGGATGATGAAATACTTTTTTAGCCCCTCGAAACGCAGCGCCCTTTCCTTCACGTCCGGCAGCCGCTCAAAATCGAAATTGCCGCCCGAGACCACCGCGACGATGGTCTTGCCCCTGATTTCCTTCTTCGAAAAATCCTTCAGCGCGTCAATCGCCAGTGCGCCGGCCGGCTCCAGCACCACGCCTTCGACGTTCAGCATCTCGATCATGGTCGCGCAAAGCCGGTTTTCCGGGATCAGCCGCACGGCCTCGGTGGCAAAGTCCCTGAGATGCCGCAACGGCTCGCGGCCGATCTCGGCCACCGCCGCGCCATCGACGAAATTGTCGACCCTGGCAAGCTTGATGCGCTTGCCGGTGGCGAGGCTCTCGCGCAGGCTTGGCGCGCCGGCCGGCTCGCAGAAGACGAAGCGCGTGTCGCGGCGCTGGTCGGCGAAATAATGCGTCACACCCGCAGCCAGGCCACCGCCGCCGACTGGCAGCATGATGATGTCGGGCATGCGCGCGCCCGGCATCTGGCCTGATATCTCGCAGGCGACCGTCGCCTGCCCCTCGATGATGTCCTTGTGGTCGAACGGCGGCACCATGTGCGCGCCGGCGCTTTCGGTGAATTCGGAGGCGGCGCGGTAGCAGTCGTCGAAAAAGTCGCCGACCAGCCTGATCTCGACGAATTCGCCGCCGAACAGCCGCGTCTTGTCGATCTTCTGCTGCGGCGTCGTCACCGGCATGAACACCACGCCTCGCTTGCCGAAATAACGGCAGACGAAGGCAAAGCCCTGGGCATGGTTGCCGGCGGAAGCGCAGACGAACAGCTCGGCATCGTTGCCGGCGGCGAGCGCCTTGCGGAAGAAATTGAAGGCGCCCCTGATCTTGTAGGAGCGCACCGGCGACAGGTCCTCGCGCTTCAGCAGCACGCGCGCGCCGGTCTTCTTCGACAGATAATCGTTTTCCTGCAGCGGTGTTTCCGGGAAGATCTGGCGGATCGCGGCAGCGGCGACCGCGACGCGGGAAGAGAAACTGGTCATCGAAAAAATTACCCCGGATCGTCTGTGGTGTTCGCGAAGCTAGCACACGCCGTACGTGTTTGATCAGGGCAATCGTTCTGGCTTTCGCGCAACAGTGCGATGACTGTCGCAAGCCGCTGAGCGCATTTCGGCAGGAAACGACTTACTTCTGCCGCACTTCGGCTGTCCGGGAGGGGTCGCGGAGGTTGGATCAAGCCTTTCGGCCGGAGTGGAATTCTAGAGTTGAAGAAGATTTGTATCCTTGTCCTTGCCTTGCTCGTTGCCGGCTGTGGCGGCCGGCAGACCGAGGAACTGCTCGGCAGCGCCATGGTGTCGGCGCCGGTGACCGATATCGCCGGCAACCACAGCATCTTCATCGCCACGACGCGCAAGCGCTCCGACGATCCCAGCAAGGTTTTCGACCGCGAGCGCTCGGCCACGCTGAACTATGCCCGCGTCAACGTCACCGTGCCGGGAACCCACGAAGCCGGTCAGATCGAGCGGCGCTCGCGCGGCAAGTCGAACGACCCGGCCAAATATTTCATGGCCTCCGACGTCGTCGGCTATGACACCGCGCCGAAATTCTCCAACGCGCTCAGTGCCGACATCGCCGCGCGCGGCGGCCGCGTCATGCTTTTCGTCCACGGCTACAACACCGGCTTCGACGCCGCCGTCTACCGCGTCACCCAGATCGCCCATGATTCCGGCTACCCGGGCACGCCGGTGCTGTTTTCCTGGGCGTCGGGCGCCAAGACCCGGGACTATGTCTACGACCGGGAAAGCGCCAGTGCTGCCCGCGACCAGCTGGAAGTGACGCTGAGAATGCTCGCGCAGACCGGCGCGCGGCGCATCGACATCGTCGCCCATTCGCTGGGGACCTGGGTTACCATGGAAGCGCTGCGCCAGCTCGCCATCAATGGCGACCGCGATCTCGGCGGCAAGCTCGGCGACGTCGTGCTGGCTTCGCCCGACATCGATGTCGACGTGTTCAAGAGCCAAATGCGCCGCTACGGCAAGCCGAACAAGCCATTCATCCTGCTCCTGTCCGACGACGACCGGGCGCTGCGGCTCTCCGGCCTGATCGCCGGCTCGCGGCCGCGCGTCGGCGACTACAAGGACGCCGCCGACCTCGCCGACTATGGCGTGAGCGTCGTCGATCTCTCCAGCGTCAAGGGATCGGATCGCTTCAACCACACCAAATTTGCCGACAACCCCGAGCTGGTGAAGATGATCGGCCAGCGGCTGCGCGAGGATGACGGATTTGCCAGCGACCGCGAGGTGACCGACCGCATCAGCCTGCTCGGGCAGTGAGGTGCGTTCGAAGATTTTTCTCGTCGTAGCGTTTGCGCTCGCCGTGACCGGCTGCGCCGGCCGCAAGACACACGACCTTCTCAACACGACGACCGTGACGGTGCCTGCCTCCGACATTGCCGCCACGCATGAGATCTTCGTCGCCACCACCCGAAAAAAGGCGACGAAGGACCCGCGGCAGGTGTTCGACGGTGACCGTTCACCGACCACCGGTTTTGCCAGTGTCGAAGTCACCGTCCCGAAAACCCATCAGGTCGGCGCCATCGAGCGGGTCAGGGGCTCCGCCAACAGCAATCCGGCGAAGGATTTCACGGCAACTGAGGTCGAATTCTACGAAGGCGCCCCGCAATTCGCCAAGGCGGTCGGCGCCGACATCGCCATGCGCGGCGACCGCGCACTGGTTTTCGTACACGGCTTCAACAACGGTTTCGACGACGGCATCTACCGGCTGACGCAGATCGCGCACGACACAAAATACTCCGGCACGCCGGTGCTATTCTCATGGGCGTCGAGCGGCAAGACCACGGGCTATATCTACGACAAGGAAAGCGCCAACGCGGCGCGCGACGATCTCGAAGAGACGTTGCGGATGCTGGCCAAGACGAAGGCCAAGAGCATCGACATCATCGCCCATTCGATGGGCACCTGGGTGACGATGGAGGCGCTGCGGCAGCTTGCCATCACCGGCGACCGTGATCTCAGCGACAAGCTCGGCTATGTCATCCTGGCCTCGCCCGACATCGATGTCGATGTGTTCAAGAAGCAGATGATCCGTTACGGCAAGCCCGACAAGCCCTTCGCCATCCTGCTTTCGGGCGACGATCGCGCCCTCAGGCTGTCCTCGCTGATCTCCGGCGACAAGCCGCGCGTCGGCGACTATGGCGACGCCGCCGACCTCGCCAGCTATGGCGTGTCGGTTGTCGACCTGAGCAAGACCAAAGGCGGCGACCGCCTGAACCACGCCAAATTCGCCGACAACCCGTTCCTGGTGCAACTGCTCGGCGACCGGCTGCGCGCCCCGGCCGGCCTGGCATCAGACGAGGTCGATCCGGCGCGGCCGATCGACAATCTCGGTCAGGGCATCGGCAAGGCCGTCGGCTCCGTCGCCGAGATCGTCATCACCACGCCGTTCAAGGTGCTGACCATCGCCACCGGCGGATGAGGAGGTGGACAACGGGACCCAAGCTGTGGCGGGCTTGCCGGCTCAGTAGGCTATCGCGCCATCCACAATCTCTGCTTCACGGTAAGGGTCGCGTTTGAAAACCCGTTCGCCGCTCATTACCGACATTGGAGCCACAACTGCCGCTCGCGCCGCGGAACCGGCGAGACCAGCCGTCCTGGTTGCCGCCATCCTGACCTGACCTGCGAAGGTGGCCTGCCCTGCTTCCAAAGACTGGCCGGCCAAGCCGCGCCCGAGAAGACGAATCATTTCGGGGCTGTCCGCAAACGCATTATGACCGAGCGGATCGCGTGGATCGACAGCGCTCGTGTTGATCACGGTGATGCCGAGCCGCTTGAGATCGGCCGAGTGAGGAGCGAGATCGGCGTCGCCGAGAGCTCCGACGCGATTGACGCCGCCCGAGATCAATCGTGAAATCCCCAGCGCCTTGTCCTCAGTCGAGGTGAAGATCGTGAAATGCGGCAGCTTTGGCCCCATCTCGATGACCTGGCGACGAAACACGTCCACATCGATGTCCGGTGACGCCAGGATGACATTGTTGATTTTGGCTGGAATTGTCCCGTTGCGCATGCCGACGCCACGCAGCGCCTCCGCCGTAAGCCAGGCTCCCATAGAATGGGCGAGTATCGTGACTTCGCCGACGTCGGGGCTTTCGGCGGCCTGAAGGATCATGTCTTCCAAAGCCCGACGCGAATAGTTTGTGCTGTCCTTGTCGTAGAGATAGCCGGACACGCTGGCGCGCGAAGGCCAGGTGAACAGTATAGGCGCTGCATCCGTTCCGGAATCATGAACGATCTGAGCAAAGCGGAAGACCGCATCAGAATAGCTGCTGTTGAAACCGTGGACGAAGATGACGGCCTGCCGTTTGGCGTTGCGGTTCTTGCGAAACCACCGCAGGACATTCTGTTCCGATGCGACTTTGCCGACCTTCAGGACCGCAAAATCCTTCTCGGGATTCGCCGGCACGTGCGAGGGCCACTGGACCTCGCCGACTTTGCGATTTCGATCTGGAGGAATGGAGACAACGATGCTGTTCAATGAGATCGCCGTTCCTCTGTCGCCAGAATAGAGCCGCCCGGGATCCTCGACCGGCTTGCGGGTCGTCGCGACCAGCATGTCGACTTGAGCGGCATCGCCGCCGGGGGCGAGCGCAAGCGGCCTGAGCACGCTCTGTGGCCGCGTCGCGCAGCCAGCCAGGACGCACAGAATAAGTGGCGGCAAAAGCAATGCACGGCACCAGCAGCGAAATGCGGTCACGTCATGCCTCCTCGGCATCGGGGCGAATCCGGAACCAGACGACGTAGAGCGAAGGCAGAAAGAGCAGGGTCAGCACTGTCCCGACGATGATGCCGCCCATCATTGAATAGGCCATCGGGCCCCAGAAGATCTGCCGCGATATCGGGATCAGGGCAAGCGTGGCGGCTGCGGCCGTCAGCATGATCGGCCTCATGCGGTGCTCCGTTGCCTGCACGACTGCTTTCCATGGAGACATTCCAGATCCACGCAATTCCTCGATTTGCACGACCAGGATGACCGAATTGCGGATGAGAATGCCGATGAGGGCCAGCACACCCAAAAGGGCGACGAAGCCGAGCGGCGCGTTGCTGAGCAGCAGTGCCGCGACAACGCCGATCAGGGCAAGCGGCGCGACGGAGAAGACGAGGAACAGCCGATGGAAGCTCTGGAGCTGGATCATCAGGAGCGTTGCCATGGCAAACAGCATGACCGGCGCCACCGCCAGGATAGGACCCTGGGACTTGGCGCTTTCCTCCACAGACCCGCCGACCTCGACGGAGTAGCCGGCGGGCAATGTCGTCTTGAACGCCTCGACCTTTTCGGCAAGCGCCGCCACAATGGTTGCTGGCTGCGTCGCATCCTTGATGCCGGCCTTGATCGTGATGGTCGGGATCCGGTCGCGCCGCCAGATCGTCGGCTGTTCGAGTTCGTAGCGGAACGTCGCCACGGATGACAGCGGGATGACCTTGCCACTGCTGCTCGATAGTTGAAGATCGAGCAACGTGTCGACGGATCCGCGCTCCTCGGCTTCGGCACGGCCGATCACGTTCACGAGATAGATGTCGTCCCTGACCTGCGTCGCAGTTGCTCCCTCGACGATGCTGTTCAGCGCCGTGGCGATATCCTCCGAGGAAACGCCCAATTGTCGCGCCTTGTCCTGCAAGACGTCGATCTTCACCACGCGCGCCGGTTCGTTCCAGTCGAAGGCAAGATTGGTCAGCGATGATTGGGTACCGACGATCGAGCCCAGCTTGCCAGCGAGATCGCGAACCGTCTGGATATCGGGGCCCGATACCCGATATTGAACCGGCTTGCCGACCGGCGGACCGATATCGAGCAGTTTCACGAAGGCGTCGGTGCCTGGAAACGTCTGATGCAGGTAATCCTGCAGGTCCTTTCTAAGCTTGTCGCGGACGTCCAGCCCCTTGGTCACAATGATGGTCTGCCCAAAGGTGATGTCGTTCGGCTGCGGATCGAAGGAGAGGATGAAGCGCGGTGCGCCCCTTCCAACATAGGTCGACCAATGATCGATATCGGGATTGCCGGCGAGCTTCTCTTGTTCGAACCGCGCCATCTGCCGGCTGGTTTCGCTGATCGAGCTGTTGTGCGGAAGGTTCCAGTCGACGATCAGTTCCGGCCGATCGGAACTGGGGAAAAACTGTTGCTGGACCAGCGACATGCCGGCAATGGACAAGGCGAAGACAGCGACCGTCACGGCGATCGTCACCCATCGCCAGCGCAGGCAAAGATGCAGAATGCGAGCAAAGCCGGCTGCAAACCAGCCCTTGTGATCCGCATGCTTTTTCATGGTTTTCGGCAGTATCGTCACGCCGAGCAACGGCGTGAACAGAACCGCGACCACCCAGGAAACGATGAGCGACACGGCAATGACGACGAAAAGCGAGAAGACGAACTCGCCCGCGCTGCTGCTGTTGAAGCCGACCGGAATAAAGCTCGCGACAGTGACAAGCGTACCGGTCAGCATCGGGAAGGCGGTCGAGGTGTAGACGTGGGTAGCGGCTTTTTCGAGACTGTCGCCGACCTCGAGCCGGGCTACCATCATCTCGACGGCGATCATGGCGTCGTCGACGAGAAGACCAAGGGCGATGATCAGCGCCCCCAGCGAGATTCGCTGCAGCGAAATGCCTGTGTACTGCATCACCAGAAACGTAATGGCGAGAACCAGCGGAATTGAAATCGCCACCACCAGTCCAGCCCTCATCCCGAGGCTGACGAAGCTTATGGCAAGCACGATGGCGATCGCTTCGAACAAGGCATGCGTGAAGCTCGATACCGCCTCATCGACGACTGCCGGCTGGTCGGACACACGCTCTACCGCCGCGCCGACCGGAAGATCCTGGGTAATTTCAGCGATCATCTTTTCCAGCGCCTTGCCGAAGTCGACGAGATTGCCGCCGGCCTTCATGCCGACAGTCAGGGCGATCGCCGGCTTGCCGTTAAAACGAAACAGGGAGGTCGGCGGATCGACGTAGCCGCGGGTTATGGTTGCGACGTCGGTCAGCGGAAAGAACCTGTCATTGACCCGCAGATTGATCGCTCGCAGGCTCTCCTCGGAGATGAAGCGGCCGCCGACACGCAGCGCGATACGTTCCGGTCCCGCCTCGATGAATCCTGATTGGGTGACGGCGTTCTGCGCCTGAAGCGTGGAAATGATCGAAGACCGGTCGATGCCGAGGGCAGCGATCTTGCGGGTCGAGAATTCGAGAAAGATCGCTTCATCCTGCGCCCCGGCGATCTCGACCTTGCCGACATCCGGAACCGCCAGAATCTTCGTGCGGGCGCCCTCGACGAGATCGCGCAATTGCCTCTGGCTCAGCCCATCGCCCGTGAAGGCGAAGATGTTGCCGTAGACATCGCCGAAGCGGTCGTTGAAGAAAGGTCCGACGACACCCGAGGGAAAATCCGCCTGGATATCGGCGATCATGTTGCGGACGCGCAGCCAGGTTGGCTCGACATCCCGGGCCTTCGTCGATGGCAGGAGATCGACGAAGACAATCGTCTGGCCGGCCGTGGTCAGGCTGCGGGTATGCTCGACAGATTCGAGTTCCTGCAGCTTCTTTTCGATACGGTCGCTAACCTGCTGCGTAACTTCCTGTGCCGATGCACCCGGCCATTGCGCCTGGATCACCATGGTCTTGATGGTGAAGGATGGATCTTCCTCGCGGCCGAGCCCGACATAGGCAAAGATGCCTGCCAAGGCAAAGGCAATCATGAAATACCAGACAAGGGAGCGATGCTCGAGCGCCCAGTCAGAAAGGTTGAATTTGTTCACTGGGGCAGCTCCTGTTCAGGTCTTATACTTTGGCCGTCCGCGAGTTCATTGGCGCCGGCGACGGCAACTTCTTCCCCGTTCTGCAGCCCCGACAGGACCCGGACACGAGCAGCCCCGGCGGGCCGGGCTTCGAGCCCGACCGGTCTCAGCGAGATTGTGAGTTTGGCCCGATCGATCACCCAGACATGGTCGGCGCCATCCCGCTCAAGGATTGCGGAGGCCGGCAGCACGATCGCGCGGGTCGTCGCTTCGCTTGCCGCCGTCGCCGTGACGACGGAGCCGAGACGGAAAACCTCGGGTGCCTCGTTCAAGGCGATCTTCAACCTGTGGGTGCGGGTATTGGCGTCGGCTTCCGGGCCGATCTCTCGCAGAACGCCCGCCGTCCGAACCGTGTCGTCTAGCTGAAGAGCGATGTCGAAGCGCGTCCCAGGCCGTAGTGAACCGATCTGGGCTTCGGGCACATCGACCACAACATCACGCCGATCCAGGCCGGCTAACCTCAGGACCGTCTGACCGGCCGTGACCGTCTGCCCGACCTGGACCGAAGTGGCGGTCACCACGCCGTCGAATTCGGCTTTCAACCGCGAATATCCAAGCTGCTCGCGTGCCTTGTCGAGACGAGCCTGCGCCTGTCCCACATCCGCCTCGGCCGACTTGAGGCCCTGCTCCGCAACTTCGGAATCGGCAACGCTGCCGGTATTTGCAGACGCGAGATTGCGCTTGCGCTTTTCGGTGGCTGTGGCGTTCTCGAGCTGCGCCTCGGCATTGCGCAGATCAGCCTCTGCACTCGTAACGGCAAGCTGCAGCGCCAGAGGATCGAGCTCGGCCACAACATCGCCCCTGTGCACCAGATCGCCGACCTCGACGCTGCGCGATATGACGCGGCCCAATGCCCGGAATGCCAGATCTGTTTCAACCCGCGCCCGCACGACGCCGGCGAAACCCAAAACAGCGGGCTGCTCCGGTTTCGCCGTGACGACGTTGACCGGTCGTGGCGGGGCCGCTTTCGCGGCTGGGCTTTGGTCGCAGCCCGAAAGAAGCAACAGCACCAGAACGGCCTGAAGCAAGACAAGGATCGTTATCACCTGAACGAACCGGCTTGAGATGCGTGAACGGAAGCTGGTCATGTCACTTCTCCTGCCAGGCCACAGCCTGGCCTTGCCTCAGAAATTTTCCGCCGTCGGTGACGATCAGATCTTTTGGCGCAATCCCACCGGTCACGATGAAATCGGCTGTTCGATAGCGGTCGACCGCGACCTTGCGAAGCGAGACCGATTTGCTTGCCGCGTCGATGACCCATACGGCCGGCTCACCCCCGGCGGAGGCCATGGCGCTCCACGGCAGGATCACACCTTCACGAGACGGTGAATGGAATTCACCCACCACCGACGTTCCGAGCGACCATTGCGCCTCTTGCGGCAGCGCCACCTTGACGCGGATGGTCCCGGTGCTCGTATCGATGACTGGAGAGACTTCCCGGATTTTGCCCCGTGCCGTGCGCGCCCGATCACCCACCGGAGCAACCTCGACTTCACTCGTCGGTCGGCCTGGGAGGAAGAAGGCTTCGAACACCTCGAAAGAAGCGTCCCGCGGGCCATCGCGCGCAAGCGCCAGCGCCGGCTGCGCCGCAGAGACCACCTGGCCTGCTTCGACGCTGCGCGAGGTGATGACGCCATCTGCGTCGGCTTTGAGCTCCGTATGGGAAAGCGCATCCAGCGCCGTCGCTAAACTCGCCTGGGCGACCTCCAGAGAGCCCTGCGCTGTCGTCAGCGCCTCTCGCGCCGCATCATAGGTCGACTGAGCGATCGCTCGCGATTTCAGCAATGTCTTGTAGCGTTCGAAGGCAAGCGCCTTCTGCTTGACGGTTGCTTGTGCCGACCGCAGGCCCGCCCGGGCGGAATCGACATCGGCGCGTTGCTCGGTGTCGTCGATGCGCATCAGGACGTCGCCCGCACGCACCCGTGATCCGACATCGACGCGGCGTTCTCTCACCCGGCCGCCGGTCCGGAAAGACAACTCGGATTGAACCCGGGCCTTCACTTCCCCGGTGACCGCGGCGCCCGGCTGGTATTGAGCCAGCGAGGCGGCAATTGCTTGCACCGGCTGCGGTGCCGTTTGGCTTGAGGTATGGTCTTCGCAGCCGACCAGGGCGGCACAGGCGAGACCCAGAATGAGTGCGCGAAATGTGTTCATTGCTCCAGGCACCGTTGCATCAGAGGAAACGGTGGGCTAGATATCGCTGACTGACGAGTTAGTCAATGGATGTTTTGGCCAAAGTCGTGTGAGCAGTTCGACGAAGGATGTCAGCTATGGAAAAGAAACTTTCTCGAGCAGAACAGAAAGCGAGGCGCCCGCACGAGATCCTCGATGCGGCGTTCGAGGAGTTTGTCGAAAAGGGATATGCAGCCACGCGCGTCGAAGACGTCGCCGCGCGCCTGGGCGTCACAAAAGGCACGGTCTATCTGTATTTTCCGACGAAGGACGCTTTGTTCGAGGCAACGATGGGACATGTCTCGGCGCCGTTCCAAGACGTCAGAGCTTCCATCGATGCGCTGCGAGGCTCTCAATCCGACCGTTTGCGCCAATTGCTTGTCCTGGGATACGACAAACTCGCCGGCGACAGGAAGACGAGGGAGTTGTTGCGCCTCCAATTGGCTGAGGGATCACGCTTCCCCAACATCATCGACCGGCATTATGGCGCGTTTATCGCACCCCTGCTCGACGCAGTTCGCGCGTTTATCGAGCAAGGCGTGGCTTCGGGCGAGTTTCACCAGAGCGCCGCTGCAAATACGCCGGAAGTGGTGATCAGCTCGGCCGTTCACCTCACGATCTGGAAACTGATCTTCGCCGACAGAAATCCTATCGATGAGGCCGCCTTTATCGAGGCGCATATCGATCTCGTCCTCAACGGCTTGTTGGCACACCCCCGATGAGGCGACGGTAAGCTGGCGCTAACGCGTCGCACAAAAGCATGTCCTCGTGGCGAGGGTGCGCAGCGGTTTTGCGATAGCGGCGCTGGCCCGCCCTTGGACTAAACGAACAAGTCGACTTTCTGGAACGTCGTCACATCGATCAGGCCGACATCGGAAATCCTCAGTTCCGGGATGACGACCAGCGCCAGCAGCGAGTGCTGCATATAGGCGTTGTTCAGCGAACAGCCCATCTGGCGCATTGCCTCGGTCAGCTTGTCGGCCTTGGCGGCGACGATTTCGGCGCGCTCGTCCGACATCAGGCCGGCGATCGGCATTTCGACCAGCGCCAGTTCCTTGCCCCTGGAGAACAGCACGACGCCGCCGCCGACCTCGCCCAGCCGGTTGACCGCCAATGCCATGTCCTGCTTGGAGGTGCCGACGACGATGATGTGGTGCGCATCATGCGCCACGCTTGAGGCCATGGCGCAGTCGCTCATATAGCCGAAGCCGGAGACGAAGGCATTGGTGACGCCGCCCGTGCCGCGGTGGCGCTCGACCAGCGCGATCTGGCAGACGTCGTTGCGGCGGTCCATGGCGACCAGCCCGTCCTCCACCGGAAGGTCGGCCTCGAGCGCCCGCGTCGGCGCCTGGTTTTCGATCACACCGATGACCCGCACCCGAACCTCGTTGGCGCCGATGGGCGCGATGATGTTGAAATCCTCCGATTTGAGCTTCTTGCCGAGCTTGACGGTGTTCTTTGCCGTCTTCGGATAGTCATAGGCCGGAATGTCGATGTCGAGCTTGCCGCCCTTGGCCAGCCTGACGCCGCGGCCATAGACCTCGTCGATGGTCATTGCGGCCAGATCGGAAACGATCAGCAGATCGGCGAGCCGCCCCGGCGCGATCGAACCCAACTCGCGCTCCAGCCTGAAATGCTGGGCGGTGTTGAGCGTCGCCATCTGGATCGCGGTCACCGGCTTCACCCCCTGGCTGATGGTGTGGCGGACCACCCGGTCCATATGGCCTTCATGGACGAGCGTCCCGGAATGGCTGTCGTCGGTGCACAGGATGAAGTTGCGCGGATCGAGCCCGCTCTCCGTCACCGCCTTGATCTGCGAGGCGACGTCGTACCATGCCGAGCCCAGCCTCAGCATTGCCTTCATGCCCTGGCGGACGCGAGCGATGGCGTCCTCGGCGCGCGTGCCTTCGTGGTCGTCCTCGGGGCCGCCGGCAACATAGCCGTGGAACGGCAGGCCGAGATCGCGCGAGGCATAATGGCCGCCGACGGTCTTGCCCGCCCTCACCGTCGCGGCGATCTCGCCGGCCATCACCGGATCGTTGGCAGCGACACCGGGAAAGTTCATCACCTCGCCAAGTCCGACGATGTTTTCCCAGCCCATCGCCTCGGTGACATCGGCGACCGTCAGCTCGGCGCCGGCATGCTCCAGCCCAGGTGCGGAAGGCACGCAGGACGGCATCTGCACAAGCACGTTGATCGGCATGGCGACGGCCTCGTCATGCATCAGCCGCACACCCGGCAGGCCGAGCACATTGGCGATCTCGTGCGGGTCGATGAACATCGAGGTGGTGCCATGCGGGATGACCGCGCGGCAAAACTCCGTCACCGTCACCATGCCGCTCTCGACATGCATGTGCGCGTCGCAAAGGCCCGGCACCAGATAGCGCCCGCCGGCGTCGACCACCTTGGTGCCCTGGCCGATGGCATGGCCGGCATTCGGCCCGCAATAGGCGAAACGGCCTCCGGCAATGGCAATGTCGGTGCCGGCGATGATCTCGCCGGAATGAACGTTGACCCAGCGCCCGTTGCGGATGACGAGATCGGCCGGCCTCCTGCCCATCGCGACGTCGACCAGATGCGTCGCCGCCTCAGCCCAGGGTTTTGGTTTCGTCGAGCGCGCGGCCTTCGCCATGAGGAGACTCCTGTTTTCCCGACTGTGCCAAGCCGCGCGGATTTTGACCAGCGGGGAACTTGTGGGTCGTGTGCGGCTACGCCTGAAATAAAACCCGCCTCGAATGCGGGTCGTTTGGGCCGCGCCTTATCGTTCCTGCGCTGGTGATTGGCGAAATCCGAAGCGACATCCGATCTCCCCCCTTGCGGGGGAGATGTCCGGCAGGACAGAGGGGGGTGGGAAGGATCGCGGCCTATACCAGCTTGGGTTCCTCTCCCCACGAAGCGGTGGGCGAGGCAGCTTAGGCTTAGGTCTTGAGAAGTCGGAGGGACAGCACCCCCCTCTGCCTTGCCAGGCATCTCCCCCGCAAGGGGGGAGATCGACAGCTTCGCCGACGGCGCCTACTCCGGAGGGTCGGGGCAACGAGAGGTGAAGACCGAGCAGCAGCACACGATGCCATCCACAACAAAATGCCTCAACGGAAGGCGATTCCGTTAGCGGATCTTTCTTTGAATTGACGTTCGGGAGTTTCGATCAGACAAGGCGGCCGTCAAGTATCGCCCCTCAGTTCCCTGTCGCGGCAGTTGAGAAGCTCGACCAGATCGTCGGCCTCTTCGATCGGCATGTCGATCAACGGGACGCCGACCTCGACAACCGGCAGTCCCGTGAACACATCGATGATGTCCCAGGTGCCTTCAGGTGTCTTCTCAGTGTCGTAGCGTTGAGTCATGGAGTGCAGGAGGAGATTAGCGGGTGCAGGAGAAGATTGGCGCGTTTTCTCGGTTATCGCTCGTTTGGGCTCCGGGAATGCGAAAACAGTTCCCGTCCGGCCTGATCAAGCGCCTCAAGCAATGGGACAAAGGTGCTGGGCAGTCGTGGGTCGACGGCAAGATTCAGCACGCCGTGCAGGTGCCGGCGATAGTCTTCAGAACGCAGCAATTGCCGTACCGCGTTGGCAACAGACTTCCCTTGTCCTGCGTCAAACTCTGCCATGTCAGGGGTTCCAGTAGCTTTAGCCCGAAACTCAGCCGTTGCGAAATGGTTCCGGGATGATTTTGATCAAGTTTGAATCAGTGGATGGCCCGTCGCTGCTGACCGGCCTGCAGCCGCCAATTCTCCAACGTCTGCGATTGGCCGAAAGCCGCCGCGCCTTCGTCATCCTAGCGACGCGGCGCAGACCCTGGGATCCATTCCGTGACATCCGCCGAAGAATGCAACGGCTCAGAATAAACGCGCTCCGTAGCGATCCTTCGCGCCCCCCTCTGTCCGGCAGGACAGAGGGGGGCGCCTCGCTCCGCCATCAAAAGGTTCTGCACCGCAGCAGCGCACCAAGTTTGCCCGTGCCAATCCTGCTGAGAAACCTTCGTGACACAGTGCCACGGCTGTGCCAAACAGGGCCAACTGTGCCAGCGAGCGTGGAGAAACTGGTAAACTCAGCAGACTTAAAATCTGCCGCCACTACAATGGCTTACGGGTTCGATCCCCGTCGCTCGCACCACCTCACCTCGGACTTAAAATCCCTCGATCTCTGATCGTACGGGTTCGATTCCCGTCGTCCGCACCAGCAACGCCGGCGCCACTGCGCTGGCGCATCCAGGTTCGGGCTTGGATCAAACCCGGATCGGATTCAGCTTCAAATGCTGGATCAGGATGATGGTCTTGGCGTCGATAATGCTGCCGTCGTGGATGCCGGCCAGCGCCTCGTCGAGCGGCATCTCCAGGACCTCGATGTCTTCGCCTTCGTCCGATGCACCGCCGCCGTCGGAGATGCGGTCGGTCGGTGAATAGCGGGCGACGAAGAACCAAAGCCGCTCAGTCACGCTGCCAGGGCTCATATAGGGCGAAAACAGCCGCTCCACGTCCTTCAGCCGGTAGCCGAGTTCCTCTTCCGCCTCCTTGCGGATGCAGGTTTCGGGATCGTGTTCATCGAGCAGGCCGGCGCAGGCCTCGATCAGCGGCTCGCGGTGGCCGGTGGCGTAGGCCGCGTAGCGGAACTGCCGCACCAGCAGAACCGTCGAGCGCTCCGGGTCGTAAGGCAGGATCACCGCGCCGTCGCCGCGATCGTAGGTCTGGCGGATCTGCGTCTCCCATTGCCCGTCGCGCCGGCGATAGTCGAGGACGGTCTTTTTCAGGACGGCCCAGTCGTCGGAAAGGACTTCCTCCGAACGGATGCGAATGCGATCTTCCATGGTGAACTCCGTGTTGCCGGCGAGGCGTAGCGGTGATCGGGCCTTCGCGCAATCCCGACAGCAGCTTGGCCGACGGTGCCTGCTGCGGAACGTTTGAGGTGCCCGGCAGGGGCAGACGGGCAGCGCTTCACCGCCTCGTGTATGGCGCAGGCGCAAACCATTGCCTAAATAGCGACAGCCCCTCCCCGGAGTTTCCTGATGACCCCTTCCCTTTTCCAGCCGATCACGCTTGACGGCCTGACCTTTCCCAACCGCATTGCGGTGGCGCCGATGTGCCAGTATTCCGCCGAAGACGGCTCGGCCAGCGACTGGCACCTGTATCACTGGATGAACCTGGCGATGTCCGGGGCCGGCATGGTCACCGTCGAGATGACCGACGTCGAGCGGCGCGGCCGCATCTCGCATGGCTGCCTCGGCCTTTATTCCGACGACAACGAGGCGGCCGCCCGGCGCGCGCTGGATGCGGCCAGGCGCGTTGCCGCTCCCGGCACCAGGTTCGGCACGCAGCTTGCCCATGCCGGCCGCAAGGCCTCCAACCAAAAACCTTGGGAAGGCGGCGGGCCGCTGAACGCCGATCAGGACCCGTGGCCGATCGTGTCGGCCTCGGCCATCGCCTACGACACGGGCTGGCAGGTGCCGCGGGCGCTGGAGGACGAGGAGATCCTGCAGATCATCGAACGCTTCGCCGAGGCGGCAAGGCGGGCCGAACGTGCCGGCTTCGACTTCATCGAATTGCACGCCGCGCACGGCTATCTGATCTTCCAGTTCCTGTCGCCGCTTTCCAACCAGCGCACCGACCGCTGGGGCGGCTCGCTGCAAAACCGCATGCGTTTTGTCGTCGAGATCGCCAAGGCGGTGAGAAAGGCAGTGCCCAGGCTGATGCTCGGGGCGCGCCTGTCGGTCAAGGAATGGGTCGATGGCGGCTTCGACGTCGACGACGCAATCGAAGTGGCCAAGGCGCTGAAGGCAACGGGCGTCGCCTATCTCTGCTGCTCGAGCGGCGGCAATTCGCCCCTGCAGAAGCTGCCGGCAGGTCGCGGCTACCAGGTGCATCTGGCGGAGGCCGTTCGTAACGGTGCCGGAATCCCGACAAGGGCCGTCGGCCTGATCGACGATCCGAAGCAGGCCGAGGCGATCGTCGCCGAGGGCCGTGCCGACATGGTGGCCCTGGCCCGCGCCTTCCTCGCCGATCCGCGCTGGGCGTGGCGCGCCGCGGCCACCTTCGGCGAAAAAATCCAGCCGGCGCCGCAGCTTGCCCGCTCGGTGACGACGATGCAGCACTGGATGAAGGCGGCCGGCTGACCGGCCCGATTGCAGGGCCGCCGCCGCAACGACCGTTACCCCGAGACATTTGCGCACGCCAAGGGGCGTGCAACCAAATCGGCGGCTCCGCGTTGGCGGCGATGATGGACAGCAAGCCTTTTGAAAAGCCGGTCGTGGTCGAACTTGGCCGTGTCGGCAAATACCGTGAGATCCGCAGCACCCAGGAAGCTGCGGAGTGCCTGATGACCGTCTGGCCGCTCAATCGTGGCCCTCGGCATCGCGATGCTCTCGACACTTGCCTAAAAGTGCTGGAAGGTTATCGTTCGACAGCGGATGCGCGCCGGGCATTGGTCGAGGCTGCCATGGAATCGGACGTGCTGGTTCCCGAAGAGAGATTGCCCGAAGGCAAACTGCCCGACCGCAAACTGCCCCAAGGCAAACCGCATTGAGCAACCTGAGCTTTTTCCACTGGAGGATTTCATGGCCAAGCTGACCTACAAGATCGTCGAGCATGACGGGGGCTGGGCCTATAAGGTCGGCGAGACATTTTCGGAGACGTTCCCTACTCACGAGGACGCGCTGCGCGCCGCCGAGATCGCTTCGGCCGAACAGCAGGTCGCCGGCACCACCGACGGCATCCAGTACGAGGACGCCGAAGGCAAATGGCATGACGAGCTCGCCGACGGCCGCGACCGCCCGCAAACCGAAGTTTCCGATTAGGCTGGTGTCGTAGCTGATGGCTTCTCGCACCTCCGGTTTCAAGGGCTGGGGCTGGGCAAATCATTCTCCTGCTGCGACCCTGGACATGGCGAACTCCAATCCCATCGGGGACAAACACGATCAGGCGCGGCGAAGAAGCGTGCTTGCCACGCAGCCGCTTTACAGGGCAGTCTGGTAGCGCTACCGTTTCATCATCGCGCGTGACCAGGGAGGAGCTTTGGGAACTGCCGCGGCCAGTCAGGAAAGCGGTTTCCTTCGAAGACGTCGCAGGAAGCATTCGGGAGGAAATCGATGGCGTCTGTCGCGATTGGCGATGTCTACAAATCATTCGGAACCGTCGAGATTCTCCACGGTGTCAGCGTCGATATAGAGGATGGCGAGTTCGTCACGCTGGTCGGGCCGTCGGGCTGCGGAAAATCGACCCTTCTCAGGATGATCGCCGGCCTGGAAAAGATTTCGCGCGGCCAGATCGCGATTGGCGAGCGCGTCGTCAACAACGTTGCGCCAAAAGAACGCGACGTCGCCATGGTGTTCCAGAACTATGCGCTTTACCCGCACATGACCGTCGCCGAGAACATGGCGTTCTCGCTGATGCTCAAGGGTGTTGCGAAAGCCGAAAGCGCTGCCAGCGTCAAGCGCGCCGCCGAAATCCTGGGGCTGGTGCCGTTGCTGGAGCGCTATCCCCGGCAGCTTTCCGGCGGCCAGCGCCAGCGCGTCGCCATGGGCCGGGCGATCGTGCGCGATCCGGCGGTCTTCCTGTTCGACGAGCCGCTGTCCAATCTCGACGCCAAGCTCAGGGTGCAGATGCGCGCCGAGATCAAGGAACTGCACCAGCGCCTGAAGACCACGACGGTCTATGTCACCCACGACCAGATCGAGGCCATGACCATGGCCGACAAGATCGTGGTCATGCATGACGGCATCGTCGAGCAGATCGGGCCGCCATTGGAACTCTACGACCGGCCCAACAACCTTTTTGTCGCCAGCTTTATCGGCTCGCCCGCCATGAACATGCTGAGGGGCGAAATCGCTGTCGATGGCGGCTCACCGTCTTTTCGCGGTTCCGGGGGGATTTCCCTGCCGCTGGCCGCAGTGCCGTCGACCGGCAGTGGCGAGCAGGTGGTGCTGGGGATACGCCCCGAGCATCTGCGGCTATCCCAGGACGACGGCATTCCAGTCACCGTCGTGGTGGTCGAGCCGACCGGGTCGGAAGTGCAGCTTATCGGCCGGACGGCCGGCGGTGACGAGATCGTCGCCAATTTCCGCGAGCGCCATTCCTTCACGCCGGGCGAGACCGTCCGGCTCACGGCCGAACCGGGCCTCATCCATCTCTTTCATGGCGAAACCGGGCAGCGCTTCGAACTGCGCGCCCGGCAGTAAGAACCATAAGGCGAGACAATAAACAGGAGGAAACGAGCATGAAATTCACCAGACGTGACGTGATCCGCACGACCGCCGGCGTGGCGGCGGGAGCCTTGGGAAGCCGCTTCGTCGGCTCTTCCGCCTTTGCCCAGGAGGGGTTGACGTACAAGCCCGAAGACGGCGCAAAGCTGCGCATGCTGCGCTGGTCGCCGTTCGTTCAGGGCGATGAAGACCAATGGCTGGCCAACACCAAGCGGTTCACCGAGGCGACCGGCGTCGAGGTCCGCGTCGACAAGGAAAGCTGGGAGGACATTCGCCCCAAGGCGGCGGTTGCCGCCAATGTCGGCTCCGGTCCAGATCTGATGCTGGTCTGGTTCGACGACCCGCACCAGTACCCCGACAAGCTGCACGACGTGTCGGAACTGGGTGAGTATCTCGGCACGAAATATGGCGGCTGGCACGACGGACCAAAGCAGTATGCGACGCGGGAGGGAAAATTCCTCGGCCTGCCCCTGGCCACCATCGGCAATGCCATCGTCTATCGGGAAAGCTGGGTGAAGGAGGCCGGCTTCTCGGAGTTTCCGAAGGACACGGCGGGCTTCCTCGAGCTTTGCAAAGCCTTGCAGGCGAAGGGGCATCCGGCCGGCTTCACGCACGGCCATGGCGTCGGCGACGGCAACAACTATGCTCACTGGCTGCTGTGGAGCCATGGCGGCCAGATGGTCGACGAGAGCGGAAAGGTGACGATCAACAGCCCCGAGACGCTCAAGGCGATCGAATACGCGCAGGAACTCTACAAGACCTTCATCCCCGGCACCGAAAGCTGGCTCGACGTGAACAACAACCGCGCCTTCCTGGCCGGCGAACTGGGCGTCATCGCCAACGGCATTTCCGTGTATAACACGGCAAAAACCAACAAGGACAATGATCCGAAACTGGCTGAAATCGCAAAGGATATGCGCACGACCAGCCTGCCGATCGGTCCCGTCGGGAAATCCGTCGAGCTGTTCCAGGTGACCACGGCGGTGATCTTCGACTACACGCCCTACCCCAACGCGGCAAAAGCCTATCTGCAGTTCATGTTCGAGGAACAGCAAATGGCAGAGTGGATCACCTCCTCCGCCGGCTATTGCTGCCAGACACTCAAAGCCTTCGAGAACAATCCTGTGTGGACGGCCGACCCGAACAACGCAGCTTACGCCAAAGCCTCGGCGACGCTGCGACCCAATGGCTATGCCGGGCCGCTCGGCTACGCCTCGGCTGCGACCATGGCCGACTATGTGCTGGTCGACATGTTCGCCAAGGCGGTGACGGGCCAGGCGACGCCGCAGGAGGCGGTGGAAGAGGCGGAGAAACGCGCCAACCGCTACTATCGCGTTTGATCGCAGCGCAGCCGGGCAGCCGCGACCGCGCTGCCCGGTCTGTTTCCCAGAATCGTGTGGCGGCCACTCAGGCCACCATGCCAGCAGAGCTTATGAGGAGCCGTCCCATGGCCGTGTCGTCCGCTGCCGTTCAGCCGCGTCCGTCGATCCTGTCGCGGAGCCTATCGCTCCTGGCCGACAGCCGGAACGCGCTTGGCTTCGGCTTCATGCTGCCGGCGGCAGCGCTGCTGCTGGTCTTCCTGACCTATCCGCTCGGGCTCGGCATCTGGCTCGGCTTCACCGATGCCCGCATCGGCCGCCCCGGCATCTTCATAGGCATCGAAAACTACCAATATCTGTCGGATGACGCCGTCTTCTGGCTCTCCGTCTTCAACACCTTGCTCTACACGATTAGCGCGTCGATCCTGAAATTCGCGCTCGGCCTCTGGCTGGCGCTTATCCTCAATCAGAACCTTCCCTTCAAATCGTTCTTCCGCGCGATCGTGCTGCTGCCGTGGGTGGTGCCGACGGTGCTGTCGGCAATCGCCTTCTGGTGGATCTATGATTCGCAGTTCTCGATCCTGTCCTGGGCACTTATGGAAATGGGCCTGATCGACCATCGCATCAATTTCCTCGGCGATCCTGTGAACGCGCGCGCTTCGGTCATCGCCGCCAATGTCTGGCGCGGCATTCCGTTCGTGGCGATCACGCTGCTGGCCGGCTTGCAGACGATTCCGCAGTCGCTCTACGAGGCCGCCACGCTCGACGGCGCCAGTCGCTGGCAATTGTTCCGTTTTGTGACGCTGCCGTTGCTGACGCCGATCATCGCCATCACCATGACGTTTTCGGTGCTGTTCACCTTCACCGATTTCCAGCTGATCTATGTGCTGACCCGCGGCGGACCGGTCAATGCCACCCATCTGATGGCGACATTGTCGTTTCAGCGCGGCATTTCGGGAGGCCAGCTTGGCGAGGGCGCCGCTATCGCGGTCGCCATGATCCCGTTCCTGCTTGCGGCGATCCTGTTCAGCTATTTCGGCCTGCAACGCCGCAAATGGCAGCAAGGCGGCGGAGACTGACATGGCCACGATCAAAAAAACGAAACGTCCGGAACTCGACGAAGGCGGCATGGGCTACCTTCAGAGCCTGCCGCGGCGCGTGGTGACGGTCTATCTGCCGTTGCTGGTGTTCGTCATCGTGCTGTTGTTCCCGTTCTACTGGATGACGATCACGGCGATCAAACCCAACCTCGAGATGACCGACTACGCCAATTTCAATCCATTATGGGTCGTGCATCCGACCTTCGAGCACATCCGCTATCTCTTGTTCGATACGTCCTATCCGGGCTGGCTGCTCAACACGATCATCATCTCCACCGCCGCCACGTTCCTGTCGCTGCTGGCTGCGGTGTTCGCGGCCTATGCGATCGAACGGCTGCGGTTTTCGGGGGCGCGGCAGGTCGGGCTGGCGATCTTCCTCGCCTATCTCGTGCCGCCGTCGATCCTGTTCATCCCGCTGTCGGTGATGGTGTTCAACCTTGGGCTTTACGACACCCCGTTCGCGCTCATCCTCACCTACCCGACCTTCCTGGTGCCTTTCTGCACCTGGCTGCTGATGGGTTACTTCCGTTCGATCCCGTTCGAACTGGAGGAATGCGCGCTCATCGACGGGGCGAGCCGCTGGCAGATCCTCATGAAGATCGTGCTGCCGCTGTCGGTGCCCGGCCTGATTTCCGCCGGCATCTTCGCATTCACCCTGTCATGGAACGAATTCATCTATGCGCTGACGTTCATCCAGTCGTCCGAAAACAAGACGGTGCCGGTCGGGGTGCTCACGGAGCTTGTCCGCTCCGACGTCTACGAGTGGGGAGCGCTGATGGCCGGAGCCCTGATCGGCTCGCTGCCGGTGGTGGTGCTTTATTCGTTCTTCGTCGAGCACTACGTTTCCTCGATGACCGGAGCGGTGAAGGAATAGCGCCCTGCGGGGCGCCTTCTCCCTTCTCCCCCTTGTGGGAGAAGGTGGCCGAGCGAAGCTCGGTCGGATGAGGGGTGTTCCAGCTTGGCACCAACAGCACTCCGTCCAACACCCCTCAACCGTCTTGGCGCTGCGCGCCAATCCACCTTCTCCCACAAGAAGGGGAGAAGGAAGAAGAGGCGCATTGCCGCCAACCATCCGCCGCGTTATCTCAGGCGACCCTGTCTGCTCAGGCGACCCTGTCTGCCCAGGCGACCTTGTCTGCCTCGGGCGACCTGCCTGCCTAACGCGACCTTCTGCCGGAGCCTCCAATGCCCGAAATCGTCACCGCCGCCATGCTCGTCATCGGCGATGAGATTCTGTCCGGCCGCACCAAGGACAAGAATATCGGCCACCTCGCCGACATCATGACGGCGATCGGCATCGACCTGAAGGAGGTGCGCATCGTTGCCGACGAGGAAGACGAGATCGTCGCCGCAGTGAACGCCCTGCGGGCCCGCTACACCTATGTCTTCACCACCGGCGGCATCGGTCCGACGCATGACGACATCACCGCGGATGCCATTGCCAAGGCGTTCGGCGTGCCCTGCGACTACGACTCCAAAGCCTATGCCATGCTGGAAGCGAGCTACGCGGCGCGCGGCATCGAATACACCGAGGCGCGCAAGCGCATGGCGCGGATGCCGCGCGGTGCCGACCATATCGACAATCCGGTGTCGATCGCGCCGGGCTTTCGCATCGGCAACGTCCATGTCATGGCCGGCGTGCCGGCGATATTTCAGGCGATGCTCGACAATGTGGTGCCGACGCTGAAGGCCGGCACCAAAATGCTGTCGGCCACGGTGCACTGTCCGTTCGGCGAAGGCCTGGTCGGCGGACCGCTGGGCGACATCCAGAAGGCGCACCCGGACACGATCATCGGCTCCTATCCAAAATATGGCGACGGCAAGTTCTGGACCGAGCTGGTCGTCCGTGCCCGCAGCCAGGAAGCGCTGGACGCCGCCCGCGCCGAGGTCGAAGCGATGGTCGCAGGCCTCACCAGCGCGGCCAGCTGATCTAAAGCGCGTCACGTCTGAGACGATCCATGCGACGCGCTTTAACTTTCTTGTCTGTATGCACGGCGCTATCCCAAATCCGCTGCGCACCCTCGTGCCCAAAGTATGCTTTTGGGCGACATGCATTAGCCCGTATCCGGGTTAGCCGGAACCAAGCATGGTGCTGTAACGTTTCATGCGGGCGAGTTTCGCTCGCCCGAGAATTGAGGGGTTACCATGCGATTCAAGACCATCGTCGCCATACTGCAGAACGAACAGGACGCGGAGCGCGTGCTCGAATGCGCCATTCCGCTTGCCGACAAGTTCGAGAGCCATCTCATCGGCATTCATGCCGAAGCGCTTCCCGTCCCCTACACCTCGGCCACAGGCTTTCCCGACACCGAGTTCCTGCAAGTCTCGGCCGACATGAACAAGGAGCGCGCTGAAAAATTGCGGGCGGTTTTCCTCCGGCATGTCGAGGAGTCCGGCCTGTCCTTCGAGTGGCGCAGCCTCGAGAGCTTTTCCGGAGACAGCGCGCTGACCGGCATCCCGACCGTTCGCACCGCGGACCTGATCATCGCCGCGCAGCGCGAGACGGGCGGCGATCCGAGCGCCGATGTCGACACGCTGGTCTATGACGCCGGCCGGCCGGTGCTGGTCGTGCCGCACTCAGGACCGCTCGTCACCAGCTTCAAGCATGTGCTGCTCGCCTGGAACGGCAGCAAGGAGGCGGCGCGCGCCGCCTTCGACGCCCTGCCCTTCATCATCGAGGCCGAAAAAACCGATATTGTCGTCATCGACCCACCGGATACGCTCGACGAGGCCCCGGAGGCGGCCGGCGCCGAAATCGCCGCCGCCCTGTCCAGGCATGGCGCCACGGTCAGCGTCTCGGTGCTGCAATCGGCCGGCCACTCGGTCGACGAGGTGATCCAGACCAGGGTAGCCGAAACTGGCGCCGACCTGCTCGTGCTCGGCGCCTACAGCCATTCCTGGCTGCGCCAGCTGCTGTTCGGCGGGGTCACCCGCACGGTGCTGCGCACCCTGCCGGTGGCAGCTTTCCTGTCGCGGTAAGTCCACAGGGATCGCTTGCAGGGCAATCCTTCAGTGTTGCGCCGCCCCTCATTGCCCTGCCGGGCATTTCTCCCCGTATAGTGACGGGGAGAAAGACGCCTTCGCAAAGGATTTCGCCAATCTCCAGCGTTGCAGAATGGGTGCCAAGGTTGCGGCCAGCTTCTTTCTCCCCGTTAACGGGGAGAAATGCCCGGCAGGGCAATGAGGGGCGGCGCCAACACCCAGGACTGGTCACACCGACATGAGCCGAAGGCCCTCTTTTGTCTGAAGCCCTGCCGCCGCCCCGTTCTTGCATCGCCCCTTGCCAGGCCCAGGGCTTTCCAGTTAATTCCGCGCGTTCCTTCAAGTGTCTGCGCGCGGTTTTTCGCGCGCTGCGGAGTGCGCAGAAAAATGTCCCTTCCCGAAAAGGCCTTTCCCGTCTCGTGGGATCAGTTCCACCGCGACGCGCGTGCGCTCGCCTGGCGGCTTGCCGGCGCCAACAAAGGCCAATGGAAAGCGATCGTCTGCATCACCCGCGGCGGCCTGGTGCCGGCCGCCATCATCTCGCGTGAACTCGGCATCCGGGTCATCGAGACGGTTTGCGTCGCCTCCTATCACGACTATGCCAGCCAGGGGCAGTTGCAGGTGCTGAAGGAGGTCACGCCGGCACTGCTCGCCGATGACGGCGCCGGCGTATTGATCATCGACGACCTCACCGACACCGGCAAGACCGCGGGCATCGTCCGCGCCATGATGCCCAAGGCGCATTTCGCCACCGTCTACGCCAAGCCGAAAGGCAGGCCGCTGGTCGACACCTTCGTCACCGAGGTCAGCCAGGACACCTGGATCTATTTTCCGTGGGACATGGGCTTCACCTACCAGAAGCCGATCGCCGACGACCACGCCGGCTGATTCGCGGCAGCTGCTTTTTCTCCTCCCGGAACATACCGGGGCGGCCTTCTTGCCGGCGCACTTCTTGAAAGAGTGCAGCGGCGCACGATATTCCTGAATCGACGTCTCGTGTGTGGTTAATTCGTGCGTATGAGGTTTTTTACTTTTATTGCTTATGATTAGCCGTAAGATTCACGAGACGGCAAGTGATTCTGGAGGCTGGGGCAAGCTTCTCCGATGTTGACGAGGCCAGTAACGCACAACCATTTGGCCGAAAGGGTCCAGCGGCTCTTCGGCACAGCGCCGTGCCGTTTGCAGGTTGCAGCATTGCCTTGGCGCGATACCGGGCATGGCGTCGAGATCATGCTGATCACCAGCCGCGATACCGGCCGCTGGGTGCTTCCCAAGGGCTGGCCTGAGGCCAAGGAACTGCTTTGCGAAGCGGCGGCGCGCGAGGCCGGCGAGGAAGCCGGGCTGCGCGGCACGGTCTCCCACCACGAAGCCGGCCGCTACTTCTATGCCAAGGCTTTGGCTTCCGGCGAGGAAGTGCCTTGCGAAGTCCTGGTGTTTCCGCTGCGGGTCGACAAGATCGCCGACCGGTGGAAGGAAAAGCGGTCGCGCATCCGCAAATGGGTCAGCCCAGCCGAGGCCGCGCGCATGGTCAACGAGCCGGACCTTGGCCAGATCATCGCCTATTTCTGTGCCGACCCGCACCAGTTCTCCTGAGCAAGCATAGCGGCCAAAGCCGCGCACCTGCCGCGCATCACCGGCGATGTTCTTGGCAAAGCGAATCGATTTGGCTACTCCAGCTTTGGGCATGCGCTGTCGGGCCGGCGGCCTGCACGTGGTAAGAATCGAAAATCCTGCGGCTACTTCTTTCCCCGTTATCCACATATGTGACACACAAGATGTTGGGGTCACAAAAGCTACGCAAACGAATCCTTGACGGCGCAAAACGAGTCGCCTTTTATAGGCCATGCGCTCCTGTTGAGAGCGCGACCGGAAAGTTTTGAGCCCGGTCTTTTTTCCCGGATTATGTGCGTTTGGCCGCATTTCCGCCCTGGCTACGGGGCCGGCGGAGGCGTCGGGATTTTGGGTTTTTTTGGGGACGAAAGGGAAAAATGTCGGACTGGAATAAATTGTCTGTTAATACTATATTTAGTGTTTGCAGGTAGGTTCGACGCTAGATAATGTGAAGTTCCCTCGATTGAGGGAGTCGCAAAAAAGTTTCAGTCTTGAGGGACCCGCAGGGTCCGTCGGCGCGTTGGACGGCTACTTCGCAAGGAGTTCGACCAGCAGGGCGGGCGGAGCCTCGTGAAAGGGAGCCGGCCGTTTTCGAACGCCGGCAGACGGCGGACACGCGCGTTTCGCAATGGGGGGCAGAAATCCCCTGGGAAAGGCGCTATATCTAGACACAAAGGGATAGGACCAATGCGCATCGAGCGTCGTTTCACCAAGCAAGGGCTAGCAGGTCAAGAACGGGCGGCTTATGCGGAGATCGAATTCCGCAAGGCGCTTTCGGAGATCAAGAATCCGGATGGCTCGGTGGTGTTCCGCTTGGACAATATCGATGTGCCGGCGCAGTTCAGCCAGGTTGCCGCCGACATCCTGGCGCAGAAATATTTCCGCAAGGCCGGCGTGCCGGCACGGCTGAAGAAGGTCGAGGAGAATGACGTCCCCTCCTTCCTGTGGCGCTCCGTCGCCGACGAGGCCGAACTGGCAAAACTGCCCGAGGCTGAGCGCTACGGCTCCGAGATCGACGCCCGCCAGGTTTTCGACCGGCTCGCCGGCACCTGGACCTATTGGGGCTGGAAGGGCGGCTACTTCAAGTCGGAGGAAGACGCGCGCGCCTTCCGCGACGAGCTCGCCTATATGCTGGCCACCCAGCGCGTTGCGCCGAACTCGCCGCAATGGTTCAACACCGGCCTGCACTGGGCCTATGGCATCGACGGCCCGAGCCAGGGCCACTTCTATGTCGACCCGTTCACCGGCAAGCTGACCAAGTCGAAGTCTTCCTACGAGCATCCGCAGCCGCATGCCTGCTTCATCCAGGGCGTGCAGGACGATCTCGTCAACGAAGGCGGCATCATGGATTTGTGGGTGCGTGAAGCGCGCCTGTTCAAATACGGCTCCGGCACCGGCTCCAACTTCTCGTTCCTGCGCGGCGAAGGCGAAAAACTGTCCGGCGGCGGCCGCTCGTCCGGCCTGATGAGCTTCCTCAAGATCGGCGACCGCGCGGCGGGCGCCATCAAGTCGGGCGGCACGACGCGCCGCGCCGCAAAGATGGTCATCGTCGACGCCGACCATCCCGATATCGAGGAATTCATCGACTGGAAGGTCAATGAGGAGCAGAAGGTCGCCTCGCTGGTCACCGGCTCGAAGATCGTCAAGAAGCACCTCGAAGCGATCATGAAGGCCTGCATCAACTGCGAAGGCCAGGACGACGATTGCTTCGACCCGGCGATCAACACCGCGCTGAAGCGTGAGATCAAGCTGGCCAAGAAGGACGGGGTGCCGGAGAACTACATCTACCGCGTCATCCAGTTCGCCAGGCAGGGCTACACCTCGATGTCGTTCAAGACCTACGACACCGACTGGGATTCGGATGCCTACCTCACGGTTTCGGGCCAGAACTCCAACAATTCGGTCTCGCTGAAGGACGATTTCCTGCGCGCCGTAGAGCAGGACGGCGACTGGCATCTCACCGCCCGCAAGGACGGCAAGGTGCTGAAGACGCTGAAGGCCAGGGATCTGTGGGAAAAGATCGGCTATGCCGCCTGGGCGTCGGCCGACCCGGGCCTGCACTTCAACACGACGATGAACGACTGGCACACCTGCGCCGCGGCCGGTGCGATCCGGGCGTCCAACCCGTGCTCGGAATACATGTTCCTCGACGACACCGCCTGCAATCTGGCCTCGATCAACCTGCTGCCCTATCGCAACGCCGACGGCACCATCGACATCGCTGCCTACGAGCACACGGTTCGGCTGTGGACCATGGTGCTGGAAATTTCCGTCATGATGGCGCAGTTCCCGTCGAAGGAGATCGCCAAGCTCTCCTACGAATACCGCACGCTCGGCCTCGGCTACGCCAATATTGGCGGCCTGCTGATGACCTCGGGCATTCCCTATGATTCCGACGAGGGCCGCGCCATCTGCGCAGCACTCACCGCAATCATGACCGGCACCGCCTATGCCACCTCGGCCGAAATGGCCGCCGAGCTCGGCGCCTTCCCCGATTACGACCGCAATGCCCAGAACATGCTGCGCGTCATGCGCAACCATCGCCGTGCCGCCTATGGCGACAGGGACGGCTACGAAAAACTCGCCGTCAACCCGGTGCCGCTGGTCGCCTCCGACCTGAAGCAGCCGGAGCTTGCCGCCCATGCCAAGGCTGCTTGGGACCGCGCCATCGAACTCGGCGAGGAGCATGGCTACCGCAATGCGCAGGCGACCGTGATCGCGCCGACCGGCACGATCGGCCTGGTCATGGATTGCGACACCACCGGCATCGAGCCCGACTTCGCGCTGGTCAAATTCAAGAAGCTGGCCGGCGGCGGCTATTTCAAGATCATCAACCGCGCCGTTCCGGAAGCGCTGCGCACGCTCGGCTATTCGGAAAGCCAGATCGCCGAGATCGAGGCCTATGCTGTCGGCCACGGCAACCTCAACCAGGCGCCCGCCGTCAACCCCGGCTCGCTCAAGGCCAAGGGTTTTACCGACGACAAGATCGCGGCACTTAACGCAGCATTGAAGTCGGCCTTCGACATCAAGTTTGTCTTCAACCAGTGGACGCTGGGTGCGGACTGGGTGAAGGAGACGTTTGGCTTCACCGACGAGCAGCTCAACGATTTCTCGTTCGAAATGCTGCCGGCGCTCGGCTTCTCGAAGAAGGACATCGAGGCCGCCAACATCCATGTCTGCGGTGCGATGACCCTCGAGGGAGCACCATTTCTGAAAGACCAGCACCTGCCGGTGTTCGACTGCGCCAGCCCGTGCGGCAAGATCGGCAAGCGCTCACTGTCGATCAACAGCCACATCCAGATGATGGCGGCAGCCCAGCCCTTCATCTCCGGCGCCATTTCCAAGACCATCAACATGCCGAACGACGCGACGGTGGAAGACGCCAAGGGCGCCTACATGCTGTCGTGGAAGCTGGCGCTGAAGGCCAACGCGCTCTATCGCGACGGCTCGAAACTCTCGCAGCCGCTCAACGCCTCGCTGCTTGCCGACGTCGAAGACGACGAGGACGATGCCGTCGAGCAGTTGATCGCAGCACCTGCTTCACAGCGCGCCGTGCAGGTGACCGAAAAGATCGTCGAACGCGTCGTCGAACGCCTCTATCGCGACCGCGAAAAGCTGCCGAACCGCCGCAAGGGCTATACCCAGAAAGCGGTCGTCGGCGGCCACAAGGTCTATCTGCGCACCGGCGAATTCGACGACGGTCGCCTCGGCGAGATCTTCATCGACATGCACAAGGAAGGTGCGGCCTTCCGGGCGATGATGAACAACTTCGCCATCGCCATCTCGCTCGGCCTGCAATATGGCGTGCCGCTCGAGGAATATGTCGAAGCCTTCACCTTCACCAAATTCGAGCCGGCCGGCATGGTGCAGGGCAACGACGCGATCAAGAACGCCACGTCGATCCTCGACTACGTGTTTCGCGAGCTTGCCGTGTCCTATCTTGCCCGCCACGACCTCGCCCATGTCGACCAGTCGGATTTCGACAAGACCGCACTCGGCCGCGGCATCAACGAAGGCAAGGCGACGCCGTTCTCGAAGGGGCTGACCCGCGGCGTCTCGCCGGTCAAGCTGGTATCGGGCATGGGTGCCGACCCCAAGGGGTTTGGGGGTTCAAGCCCCTCTCCCGCTCCCACTCGCTCGGCGCCGACGGCGTTCTCAGGCTCCAACGTGCTGGCGCTGAAGCCGGCCAGCGACGAAGCGATCGCCTATAAGCGAGACTACGAGGAGCGGGCGAAGGAACTGGTCGAGGATATCGTCTACGACGAGGCAACCGACCCGACTGGGCTGTTCACCGACGATGCCGCAAAAGAAGCGGCCGAGGCCAAGGCGCTTGCCGCTACAAGGCGCCAGCAATCCCTAATGCAGGGCTACACCGGCAACGAATGCTCGGAATGCCACAATTTCACGATGGTGCGGAACGGCACCTGCGAGAAGTGCGACACCTGCGGCTCGACGAGCGGGTGCAGCTGAGGACCGATGCCGCCTCGGCTTCGTGAATTGACGGCATCATCTTGGTGCCAAATCCAAAACTGGACGCCTGAAAGCCAATGTGGTGCACTTGAAGCGGCTCCCGAGCCGCTTCGCTAGAAAGACGAGAATGCGAAGCAACAGCTCACTGGAGTGAACGAAATCGTTAGTGAAAAACATTTCCAGGTACTGGCCCGACAAGTTTCAAACTAGCCATTTTGAAAGCTAAAACTGGCCAGCGGCAGTTTTTCAAAAAACATTCAAATCCAGGCGCTTCCATGCTTGGAAAGTGCCCAAGAGAACAAACAGTGAAATAATCGCACCGGTTGGGACGTGGCTCGCGATGCAACCATTCGGAGTTGAATCGCAAATGATGTCAGGAGATAATGTCATCCCGTCGTTCCCGCCAACTGCCTGTCTTTGGGTTTAACCCGTGGTGGTAAACACAAGCTACAAGTTGTGGCAGAAATCGCCCGCTAAGCGGGGGGGAAAGCTGCACCACATAGGGGCGGCCATAGCAGACGTCAGCGGTCCGGAAGAATGGCCGGGCAGGAGACATTCCTGCCCGGAACCGCTTATTCACCGCCGCCGCCACACCCGCCGCCGCAGCCATCACCGCCTCCACCGCAGCCACCACTGCCGCAGCCACCGCCATTGGCGTTCCGTCTGTCTTTTCGCGGCCGCCAGACAGGAAGCAGGCGCGTAAGGGCGAAGAAAACCGTCAATCCGGCAATCAACGTCCACGCGGACGAATTCCAATCGAGACTCCATCCAGTCCACAAGACGAAAAAGGCATAGAAGGCAGCGGTGCCGAGTTGGCTCTTCGTGACATATGGCAACCGCGATGTCTCGACGACCGTGTGTCGCTCGACGTCGCCGAAGCGAATCTGCTCGCCCGGCCAGATGTCGGACGGCGGCATGGTGCCGAATTCTTCCTGATACCGTTCCTTCGTTCGCCTGTAGCAATCGTGGAATTTGGAGTTTTCAGCAGCACCGCCTTCGGTCGGTTCGTGATGGATATCCCTGCCCAGCACACCACGGCAGAAATCGTCCCAGTAGCTACGGGTGTACACGAGGTGCAGGTGCCAGGCTTCATCGACTGCCTGCGAAGGAGTCAGCATCTCGTCAGAGACGCACATCAGGTAGACGAATTTTTTGTATTCTTCGACGACACGCTGCGCAAACTCCGACGGCCAGCCGTTTTCTCGGGCAAGCCTGGCCGAGAAGGGCAGATTGATGTCGGGTTGATCGAAATTGTAGCCTTCAATGCGATGCCAGAGATTGAGGTCGCTTGGTCCGCTCATCTGCCCTCTCACCGACGGTGGAACGACAAGAACTATAGCACATTCTGCGGAATGCACCGGCGGGGTACGTGTTTGCGTCTCTCTAGCTGCGCATCATTGTAATCGACCACTCCCCAACAGAGGGGCGGACAGTCGCGTCGCCCGCCGATACGGACGAGGGAAAACCAAGAGCCAAGACGATTGCCGCCGCCAGGGCGAATTTGTTGCGTCTGATGGTTTCCCTATTCGTTATCGAAGTCACTGAATGACTATTGTTTTGAGTTCCTGAAGCCTTTGGTCGTAAACCGAGTTCAGGCACTCTTTGTTGGCTCCGCAGTGGTTGCGGTCTGTAAGCCAGATCCGTTGGACACCCAGGATGCGCTTTCGGAGTTCCGGCTCGACGTTGTCGCGAATCGAGAAATATATCGAGTTCATTGCTCGATCTTTCGCCCAGATGCTTTCGTCGTCGCACATTGCAAAAGCAGAGCTACTCGAAAAACTTTCCAGCTGAAGGACGATCGCAAAATGAAAATGGAAAGTTCCTGGCGCTTTGATACTCCCGGTCCCATGCCGCGAGGCCGTTCGGGCATTTGACAGCCTGCTCGGCAAAGTCGTTGGGCAAGGCAGCCGCTGGAACATGCTGGAGCACTTCAAAGGCTATTTCGGGTGAACAGACCGCAGCTCCTCTGAAAGCTGGGCTGAATCTGATCTCGACAGGCTCATGTGGCAAACGGCCGATAATGCGCCGCTGTTCATCGAACCCTTTTACGAAGGATGCGAAGCGCTGCGCGGAGACGATTCAATCGCTGTGCCTGCCGTCGGAAGGATGAATCGCATTCTGAGGGGTGTTCCAGCTTGGCACCAACAGCACTCCGGCCAACACCCCTCTTCCGTCTCGGCGCTACGCGCCGATCCACCTTCTCCCGCAAGGGGAGAAGGCAAGAAAGCTCAGTTCACAGCGCTGATGTTGCCCAGGCGTAAAAACAGCGTTTCGCCGGAAGAATCGTCGACGCCGTCATTGTCGGTGGCGACGAAGATGTCGCCGTTCTTGTCGATGGTGAACCCTTCGACCTTGTCGATGACATAGCCGTTGGTGGCTGATTTCAGGTCGCCGACGATGTCGCGCACCAGCGTCTTTTCGACCAACGGCAGGTCGCCACCGAGCTTGGCCGGTTTGAAGGCGTCGAGCGCCACCGAATAGATGCGCTTCACCTTGGCCAGGTCGCCGATCTGGTTGTCGCGTTCGAGGATGTAGAGCTTGCCGTCATGCGTGGTGATCTCCGACAGGCCCATCCAGCCAGCTTCGGTCGCTTCGAGCGGGTAGCGCACCGCCGACCATTCCTTGGCCTTGGGCTTGTAGGCCAAGAGCTTGACCTGGCCCTTGGGGTCGTCGGCCCATTCGCGCTGGACGGCCATCACCAGCGTCAGGTCGTCGCCTTCGCCGATCACGGTGATGCCTTCGAGACCGAAGCGGCTCTGGTGGGCGAGCAGTTCCGTCGGGAAGCCGATTTCCTGCTTGATCACGCCCTCGTCGTCGACGCGCAGGATGGCGTGCGGGACGAGCTTTGCCGGATCGCCTTCATTGGCCAGCCAGAAGCCGCCTTCACCGTCGGCGACAAGACCCTCGATGTCGAGCTTCTGTGCAGGATGGCCATCACGCGTGACGATGGTCTTGCCGGTGATCAGCGCCGGCGTTTGGGTGGCATCGATCTCGAAGATCGAGGGCGCGTTGGCGTAGAAAGAGTCCGAGGCAGCGAACAGCTTGCCGGCAGTGTCGCCGGCTGCGAGCGCCGAAAGCGCGCCCCAGCCGAGCGGCGTCCCGTCTGCCGTGGGCTTTGCCGTGATCATCGGGTAAGCGGCGGGGCCTTCGGAGCGCTTGTAGATCATCACGTGCGAGCGGGCGAGCCCGTCCTCGACCAGGTCGGCCTCGTTGGCGGTGACCAGGAGATTGCGCGACGGGATCGCGACCAGGCCCTCCGGACCGATGCCGGACGGCAGGATCTGGACAAACCGAGGCTCCGCACCGGTGTCCTTGTAGACGCCGACAATCGAGCCACGCTCCGAAGCGACGAAAATCAGCCTGTCCTCGCCGAACGTGCCGGTCTCGAGACCTTCCGGCTCGACGCCCTTCTTGTTGCGGTCGTCGGGATAATGGCCGGCATTGGCAACCTGGTACTCAAAGGACGGACCGGATTCGTAGAGAACCTCGCCCTTCTTGCTGAGGATCGTGAAGCCGCGCGAGCCGCCCTTGTAGTCGCCTTCGTTGGCAACGACGAGGCGGTCATTGTCGAGCCATTTCACGGCGTCGGGCTCGCGCGCGACGTTTTCGATCTTGCCATCGAACGACAAGGCACCGTTCTTCCTGGTGTCGACCTTGTCCAGCGTGGTCGAGCCTGCGGAGAAGTGCGTGACGATCGCGCCGGTTTCGGCGTTGACGATGGCGATGTGGTTATTTTCCTGCAGCGTGACCGCTATCTCGCCGGCCTCGTTGAAGGCGACGAATTCCGGCTCGGGATCTTCCCCAGCGACTTCGGCAATGCCCGCCAGGTTGACGGTCTTCATCGTCGCGCAATCAGGCTGGCCTCCGGCAAGCGTGAATATTCTGAGGTCGCCGGCCGGCATCTGCGGAATTTCTCCGTCGTTCAGATCCTCGTCGCGCTCGTTCTCGATGGCGATGGCCAAAAACTTGCCGTCCTTGCTGAACGCCAGCGAGTCCGGTTGGCCGCCGAGGTCGCAAGTGCTTTCGATCGCCTTGGAGGCAAGGTCGATAACGCTGAGGTTGCCCGAAGGCCTGGCTTTGCTTTCCGACGTGTTGACGCCGGCCAGAACCTTGCCGCCGATGACCACAACCGAGGTCGGCTCGCCTGATATCTTGACGATGCCGCCGGCCTTGGGCGCCTTGGGATCGGCGATGTCGATGAAGCCGACCGCACCGAGCGGGCTATCGGAATAAACCAGCGTCATGCCGTCTTCGCTCGCCGTGATGATCTCGGACGAAGTCGGCGTGGTCTTCTCGACATCCGCCGGGAGGTTTCCGGCCACCGCGAAGCTAGCGACCCGGTTGAACATCATGTCGGCATGGGCCGGCAGCGAAACCGAGGCAGCAAGCGCTGCCGTCAGGACGAAAAGCGCGGAATGGCGGGGCACGGGTGGCGTCTCCTGTTCGAATGGAAGCCACCTGATTGCGGGAACGACATTTCAATGCGATGACGGATCGATGACACTTCCGCGACAGGCGGCCAGGTCCGTCAATATTCACCTCATGCTGGCCTGCGAATGGGCGCTTTCCTCGGCCGCCTACTCCGCCTCGGCCACCATCTGCCGCCCGCCAGCCCAGTTCCGCCAGGCTCTCTCGTCGCCGTGGAAGACGTTGAGGTCGATGCGGCCCCTCACCCCATGCGACAGGCCGGAGCCGGAATACTGCCAGAACACCCATTTGCGGCCGGGATAGACCTTTGACGGGTGCTGTGCCACCGCGCGCAGCCAGAATGGATAGTCCAGAAATGCGCCTCTGAGATTGTCGCGGTAGAAATCAGGCGCGGTGTAGATGATGGGCCGCTGGCCGTAGTGGCGCTCGAGCTTGTCCATGAACACCTGCATCTTCTCCAGCACCTTTTGCCGCGACGGCCGCCGCTTGCAGCTGGATTCGCCGTTCCACTCGACATCGATCACCGGCGGCAAGGCGCCCTCGACCCTCGGCACGTTGCGGATGAACCAGTCAGCCTGCTCACCAGCGGTGCGGCACCAGTAGAAGAAGTGATAGGCGCCACGCTTGAGGCCGGCGGCGTCGGCATTGCGCCAGTTCTTCCTGAACATTGGGTCGAGGTGATCGCCGCCGTCGGTCGCCTTGATATAGGCGAAGTTCGCGCCCTGCGCGCGCAGCTTGCCCCAGTTCACGTTGCCTTGCCAGCGCGAGACGTCGACGCCGTGAACGGCGAGGTGCCTGGGCGATGCCCTGCCGAAATTGATCGGCTTGGCGTCGCGAAAACGATAGCGCTGGACCGGCTCGGCGAGCATCGGTGCTGCCCGTGCCAGCCGCGTCGGCGCCACCAGGGCAATCGGCTCGGCGGGCGGTTCGATGCTTTCAACAGGCTCCGGAGTGGCCATCGCCACAGTCTGCTCCGTCGCCTCCTCCGGCGCGAAGTCGGGTTCGGCATCGGCAGCGCTGACCGACGCCACCGGCGCGGGCGGTCGTACAACCGAGCTGGTCGTCTCGCTGGACGGCACTTGCAGCGCGTCGACGCCGGACGTGGACGTGCAGCCGGCAAGGCAAAGTGACGCGATCGAGAAGATGACGACGCCTGATAACCGCATCTGGACCTGTACGCAGAACAGAACAGACCGAGGGCAAGACAACGCCGCCGGACAAACCAGTCCGGATTGCTAACAAGAAATTACCAACAAAGTTTGAATCAAATTGTTAGGGCAGAGGGGCTGGGCAAGGCGCTCGCTCTTTCACCGTAGCGGTGAGAGCCTGGAAACGCTGCAGGACCGAGAGGGCGCGAAGGATCGCGACGCCAGCAGGTCGCTGCCTAGCCGCACAACCATAGATTGTGGCAGCTCTCGGCTACCATATGAGCGGGCGGGACGGAGCGGTCGGTGCCAAGGCGATCAGAGTTGGGGCGATCGGTGACGGGATTGACCGGCGCATCATCATCCCGGCGAACCTTTTCTTCGAGCAGCGAGCGAAGCTCGGCCGGCTGCACGCGGTCACGCTCCATCACCAGCTTGACCATCGGATCGCTCAAAAGCTCATCCAGGGTGTTAATTCTGTCGTTCATCCGTCGCCTCCTTCGACTGCCGACCCGCAGGCAATAGATAGGCGGCAATGATGGCTCGCCAATGACGCTTTGCCGACTATCTCGTGTCCCGGACGAAAAAATTTGGGCACGCCTTGTGCTTGATTTCGCCTGCGCTTCGGTTCGCCTGTGCTTCAGTTCGCATGTACTTCAATTCGCCTGTGCTTCAATTCGGCGGTGGGGCGCCTTCATATTGCGGCAGTCCGTCGTCGAGCTGTACCCAGGGCTGCTTCGAGGCGGTCCAGATATGCATCTGCGGCTTGAACATGGAAGGATCGTCGAGCGAGCCGGAGGTGATGCCGATGATGCCGGCGGAGTCGCGCCGGGAAAATATCGTCGTGCCGCAGCCCGGGCAGAAGCCGCGCTTGAGATCGGGCGAGGAATTCACCGTCGCCACCGGCCCGTCAATGGTCACATCGTCGATACGGAACAGCACACGGGCGTTGAAGGCCGCGCCGAGCGCCTTCTGGCAAAGCCGGCAATGGCAGACGCGCTCGTTGATCGGCGCAGCCTCGGTGCGGTAGCGCACTGCCCCGCACAGGCAGCCACCCTGATGTTTCGCCATTGCCTTAGCCCTCTTTCTGAAGATTGGCAGGAAGGTAGCTGCCGGGATAGGAGCGTCAATTGAAAAGCATTGATGGCGCCATCTGTTGGCGTGATGCGGCAGGCCGAATGTACGATCAGGCGCGATGCGCAACGAGCGTCGCCGGCCATCTCGCGGGATATGGGCCGGACAGGCCGTTGTCAGGTGGTTATTCCGTTTCGCTGATGACCTCGTCCCAGGTCTTGACCTTGGTCTCGTCATTGAGGAAGGGCAGCGCCGCGGTCACCAGTTCCGGTGCGAAAAACACGTCGTAGTGGGTGCGGTTCGGCAGGATGGCCAGGCGGTTCTGCGACAGGTTCTCGCGCATCCAGCCGGCGTCCTTCAACCCGCCGCCGAGCATCTGGTAGAACTTGATCTCATGCTCGGGCCGGTACATGTCGCTGTCGCCGAACACCAGCATGACCGGCATCTTCAGCTTCGCCACTTCGGCGGAGTAGTCGTAGTCCTTGCGCATATGGGTGCCCAGCTGGTCGAGCAGTTTTGGAAAATCCTGCGGGTGCGGCGCGACCGCCACGTAGGATTTGTACATCGGCGTGTCCTTCATCATGTCGGCCATCGCGGCGCCGACCTGCGCCTGCTGAGTACGCATGTCGGCATAGAAGCCGTCCGAGGCATAGCCGGTCGAGACCAGCACCAGCCGGCGCACTGTCTGGGGATGCTGGACGGCCATGCGGAAGGCGACGCCGCCGCCCAGCGAGTAACCCATGACGTCGACTTTGTCGTAGCCGAGCGCCTTGACGATCGCCGCCATGTCGTCGCCCATCGCCTCAAGGCTCAACGGCCGATCGCCGAGCGCGGTGCGGCCGTGACCATGCAGGTCGACGCCGATGACGGTGCGGCTTTCGGCAAGCTTCGGCAGGATCGGCGCGAACATGTCTGTGGTGCCGAGACCACCATGCAGCAGAAGCAGCGGCTCGCCCCGGCCATAGACGGCGTAATAATAATTCAGGCCGTTGATCGGCAGCAGGCCGGATTTCGCCGGCTTGGGCATGGCTTTCGTTTCGCTGGTCATGGACGGCTTTACGTCCTCGGCATTGCTGGCGCCCGGCGCGGCGAAGAGCGCCGCGGCCGAGGCGAAAATGGCGAAAAACATCGATCTGGACATGTCGGTCTCCTTGCGTCCCGCCGATATCAAAGCCGCCTGGCGACTTCTTCGAGCTGGTCGGCGCACTGGCCCCAGCCCTCGTGAAAGCCCATCTTCTCGTGCTCTTCGCGGTCAGTGACCGACCAATGCGCAACCCGGGCGATGTAGCGGGTCTTGCCCTCGCCCTCATCCTCGAAGGTCAGCACGACCGTCATGAACGGCTTTTCGGAAGGCTCCCAGGCCTTTGTATAGGCGTCGGTGAGAACGATCTTTTTGCCCGGCACGACTTCGAGGAAGACCCCGGGGTTCGGGAATTCGTTGCCGTCGGTCCGGCCATGACGACCAGGCTGGAGCCGCCGGTGCGTACGTCCATTTCGGCGCGCGGCGTCGTCCACGGCTTTGGCGCGAACCAATGCGTCACGAGCTTCGGCTCGGTCCAGCAGCGATAGACGTTCTCGCGCGGCGCATCGATGATGCGGGCAAGAACCAGTTCACGGTCGGAGCTGGGGGCGATGTCGAGCTTGGTCGTCATGATGGTCTCCTCACTTGCTTGCTAAAGAGTTGGCTTGAATGCCGGTTTCCGTCTCAAGGACGAGTGGGCAACGCGCAGCCCGACACGGTTTCGCGAAAAACTTCGCCAGGCCGATTCCGGCGGACGCCCGAATGAGAGCTTAGTGGCGCTTGGCTTGCACCAGATAGGCTTCGATCTCGGTCTCGCCGAGCCACTTTGCCGCTTCCAGCCGGTGCAGGCCTTCAACCAGGATATGGCGCTTGCCGTCGTGGCGCACCTGGATCGGCGTCTTCATGCCGTTTTCCAGAATGTCCTCGGCCAGATGCCGAACGGTCTCGGGATGCAGCGTCTTCCTGCGCGCGGTCGGCACGTAGATGTCGTCCACCCTGACCTTTTGCACTCTCAGCATGTCGGCTCCCGCGGCGGAAAAGGCCGCCTTTTGAGAGATAGTCGGTTTGACAGGCAAGGCCAAGGCCGGCTGTCAGCTATCGCTGGCCCGATCGTTTCCGATTGACGCTTGCCGAGCAGATGGCCGAAATGGCGATCTTCGATCATGCCGGTAGCCATGACTGACTTGCCGACCGAATTCCCCGATTTCGGACTGACGCTCCACCAGCGCCGGCAAGCGGTGCGCGGCCTCTACTGGGAGTGGCCGGGCATGGACAGCGAACATGGCGAGATCTGGTGCTACAGCGACCGTTTCTCATACCGTCGGGGCGAGACGGTGACGCTGCATGTCAGCTCGACGGCCTCCAGCTTCAGCATGGCGATCGTCCGCGACGGCGGCATCGAGACGAAAATGTCCGAGAAGGCCGGGATCGCGGCACGCTGGCAGGATACACCCGACCAATGTTCGGTCCTAGGCTGCGGCTGGGACGCGTCGTTTGAATTTCGCGTCGGCGACGACTGGCCGTCCGGGGCCTATCGCGTCACGCTGACGGCGGATGGCCGCGATGGCAAGCCGGTCCGCTGCCACCATCTTTTCATCGTTACCCCGCAGCCCGGCAAGAAACGGGGTCGTGTGCTGCAGGTCGCCGCCACCAGCACCTGGCTTGCCTACAGCACTTGGGGCGGCTCCAATCATTACGAAGGCATCACCGGCCCGAACCGCGACCAGTATGCCCCAATGGTGTCGACGCAGCGGCCATGGTGCCGCGGCTTTGTTGTCCTGCCGAAGGAGGCGCCGCGCGTGCCGCTCGAGGTCGCCGTGGCGCCCAAAACCGTGCCGCGCTATCCGCATATGGAATGGGCCTTCGCCACCGGCCATTCGAAGAAATACGCCTCGTCGGGCTGGGCAAGCTATGACAGCCACTTCTTTCGTTTTGCAGAGCGTGCCGCCTATGCGGTCGACCTTGCCAGCCAGCACGAATTGCATTTCTCGCCCGAAATCCTCGACGGCTATGACTGCGTCGTCTTCGTCGGCCATGACGAATACTGGACCTGGGAGATGCGCGACGCTGTCGACGCCTATGTCGAGCGCGGCGGCCATGCGGCGCGCTTCGCCGGCAATTTCATGTGGCAGACCAGACTGGAGGACGAGGGCCGCCGTCAGGTCTGCTACAAATACCGCGCCCGCGCCGAGGATCCGGTCTATCGCGGCGGCGACGTGACCCGCGCCACCAACTCCTGGGAAGCACCGGAAATCGGCCGGCCGGGTGCGACGACCTTCGGGCTCAATGCGACCAGGGGCATCTACGCCGGCTGGGGCGGTTGCGCACCGCGCGGCGTGCGCGGCTTTCCGGTCTACCGGCCTGAGCATTGGGCGTTCGCCGGCACAGGCATCTATTACGGCGACCTGCTCGGCGCCGACAGCCATGTCTATGGCTATGAGGTCGACGGGCTCGACCACGAGATCCACGGCGGCCTGCCCTACCCGACGCCCGACAGCGGCGCGCCGGATGGGCTGGAAATCCTTGCGGTCGGCATGGCTGCGCAAGTCGAGGAGAGCGCCGATATCCCGTTCGAACACCAGTTTCTCGGCGACGAGGATGGACGCTTCACCGCCGAAACGCTGTTCGGCGAGGCGAGCGACGCCAATCTCGACAAGGTCAAGCGCGGCAACGGCATGATCGTCAATTTCCGGCGCGGCAAGGGCGAGGTGTTCCACGCCGGAAGCTGCGAATGGGTCGCCGGCCTGCTAAGGCAGGACGCGATGGTCGAGCGCGTCACCAGGAATGTACTCGACCGCTATCTCGGAAAATCCTGACATGCTGAAGTCCCAGACCCCTGCCCCGGATACCGAGACGCGCCTGCCGTCGCATCTGTTCTATCTGTCCAGCCTGCGCCGGCCGCTGGTCGACCGCGCCGAAGGCATCTACATCTGGACGCAGGACGGCCGCCGCTTCATCGACGGGTCGAGCGGACCGATGGTCGCCAATATCGGTCATTCCAACCGCAACGTGCTCGATGCGATGAAGCGGCAGATGGATCGCGCCACCTTCGCGTACCGGCTGCATTTCGAGAACGAGCCGGCCGAGGACCTGGCACGGGAGTTGGCCGGAAAGCTGCCCGAAGGCCTGGACCGGATCTTCTTTGTCTCGGGCGGTTCGGAAGCGACGGAATCCTGCGTCAAGCTGGCGCGGCAATGGGCTGTCGCCACCGGACAGGCCAGCCGCTGGAAGGTGATCACGCGCTTTCCATCCTATCATGGCGGCACGCTCGGGGCGCTCGCCGTCACCGGCGACGATGCGCTGGCCGAAACCTTTGAGCCGATGATGCAGGTCATGCCGACCGTGCCGGCGCCGGCCGCCTGGCGCGACCGCGACAATCTCTCGATGGAACAGCGCGGCGTCCGCTACGCCGACATGCTGGAGGAGAAGATCCTCGCCGAGGGGCCGCAAAGCGTGCTCGCCTTCATCATGGAGCCGGTCGGCGGCGCTGCCACCGCGGCGCTGGTGGCGCCGGACAGCTATTATCCGCGCATCCGCGAAATCTGCGACCGCTACGGCATCCTGCTCATCCATGACGAAGTGATGAGCGGTGCCGGCCGCACCGGCAAATTCCTCGGCGGCGACCATTTTGACTGCAAGCCCGACATCGTCGCGCTGTCGAAGGGGCTGGGCTCGGGCTATGCGCCGCTCGGCGCGCTGGCGGCATCCATGCGGCTGGTGCAGCCGCTGCTCGCCTCCGGCGGCTTCCAGCATGGCCATACCTATGCCGGCAATCCGCTCGCCTGCGCCGCCGGGCTCGCCGTGCTTGGCGAAATGGATCGTCTCGACCTGATCGCCAATGCGGCGGGCATGGGCGATCTTTTGATGGCTGAGTTGACGGGCCTGGCCAAGCGGTTTCCGTTCGTCGCCGACGTGCGCGGCAAGGGCCTGCTGCTAGGTGCCGAGATGGTCGCCGACCCCGATACGCTGCGGCCGATCGCACCGGCGAAGAAGGCCACCCAGCGCCTGCTCGACCTCGCCTATGAGCGCGGCCTGATCATCTATGGGCGAAAGGTCAAGGGTGGCGTCGACGGCGACAATTTCATGGTGGCGCCGCCGATGATCGTCACGGCCGAGCAGATCGGCGAGATCGTCGCCATCATCGGTGACTCGCTGCAGGTGCTGGCCGGCGAACTCGACCTGCCGGTCGAAGGCTGAGCCATGGCGCCGCGAAAAGTCATCATCACCTGCGCCGTCACCGGGTCGGTGCACACGCCGTCGATGTCGCCGCATCTGCCGGTGACGCCGGACCAGATCGCCGCAGAGGCGATCGCGGCTGCCCAAGCCGGCGCCTCGATCCTGCATCTTCACGCCCGCGATCCCGGGGATGGGCGGCCGACCGCCGATCCTGATGTGTTCATGCAGTTCCTGCCGCGCATCAAGCAGGCGACATCAGCGGTGATCAACATCACCACCGGCGGCTCCTCGCTGATGACGCTCGACCAGCGGCTGGCCGCACCACTCAGGGCCGAGCCCGAAATGTGCTCGCTCAACATGGGCTCGATGAATTTCGCGCTGTTCCCGATGCTCGACCGGTCAAGGGAGTGGCAGCACGAGTGGGAGCCGAAACTGCTGGAAGCGACCCGCGACACGATCTTCAAAAACACCTTTGCCGATATGGAGACCGTGCTCGAAAGACTTGGAAAGGGCTGCGGCACACGCTTCGAATTTGAATGCTACGATGTCGGCCACCTCTATTCACTGGCGCATTTTCGCGATCGCGGTCTGGTGGCGGGACCTCTGTTCATCCAGTTCGTGTTCGGCATTCTCGGCGGTATCGGCGCCGATCCCGACAATCTGGTCCATATGAAGCGCATCGCCGACAAACTGTTCGGCGACAGCTACCAGTTTTCGGTGCTGGCCGCCGGGCGCCACCAGATGCCGATGATTGCGATTGCGGCGGCGATGGGCGGCAATGTCCGCGTCGGGCTGGAGGACAGCCTTTACGACGGCCGCCAGCTGGCAAAGTCCAATGCCGACCAGGTGCGCCGCATCCGCAGCGTGCTCGACGGGCTGTCGCTGGACGTCGCCACGCCCACCGAGGCGCGCGAGATGCTGGCGCTCAAGGGCGGTGACCGGGTGGCTTTCTGAGATGGTTACGGCCTGAGATGCTTGCGTTCCGTCCCACCCCCCTCTGGCCTGCCGGCCATCTCCCCCGCAAGGGGGGAGATTGGACATCACTGCGGCGGCTTTCGCCAATTGCCGACGTTGCAGAATTGGCGACAAGACCGAAGCTGCCAATCTCCCCCCTTGCGGGGGAGATGGCCGGCAGGCCAGAGGGGGGTGCCTGGGCGCCGAACCTCCAGTGACTGCCGATTTACCCAAAATCATCATCCGGCCCGGCACCATCGAGGACGTCGAAACCATGCATGCCGCGATCCTGCGGCTTGGCGCGCATACCGGCGCACACCAGGAAATCACTTCTACGCCCGAAGACCTGCGCACCTACGGCTTTGGCGAAAAACCTGCCTTCTCGACTCTGATCGCCGAAGTCGGCGGCGAGTTCGCCGGCCTGTGCCTGCATTTCCCGATCTTCTCGACCTGGATGGGGCGGCCCGGCGTCTATGTGCAGGATCTCTATGTCGAAGATCGGTTTCGCGGCCGCAGGATCGGCGAACGCCTGCTTCGGCGTGTCGCCCGAGAATGCCGGAAGGACGGCGGCGCCTATCTCAGACTGTCCGTCGACAGCGACAATGAAACCGCCAAGGCCTTTTACGAAAGGCTGGGCATTGCCTGGTCGAGCTACGAGCAGGTGCAGAAGATCGTCGGCGACGCGTTCTTTGCCTTCGCCGATGCACCAGAGGAATGAGGAAATCATGAAAGCCTTTTATGCCGAAGAGCAGAAGCGCCACGATCCCAAGGCGTTCCTCTCCAGCGGCGCCCAAAAGCCCAATCCGGAAAAGCCGGAGCGCGTCGAACGGCTGCTCGCCGGCGCCGAGGCTGCCGGCTGCACGATCGAACGGCCGAGAGATCACGGGCTTGGTCCGGTTGCCGCTGTGCATACGCCCGAATATCTCGATTTTCTCGAGCACATCTTCGCGCGCTGGCAGCGCATCGAAGGCGCTTCGGCCGAAGTGATCCCCAACATCCATCCGATCGCGCGGGGCGGCTCTTATCCGGCCTCGGCGGTCGGCCAGGCCGGCTACCACATGGCCGATACCGCTTGCCCGATCTCCGGCGAGACCTGGCGGAGCGCGCTGTGGAGCGCCTGGAGCGCGGTCGAGGCCGCCGACGCGGTGATGGCGGGGGCGCCGGCTGCCTATGCGCTGTGCCGTCCTCCCGGCCATCACGCCTTTGCTGACGTCGCCGGCGGCTTCTGCTTCATCAACAATTCGGCGGTCGCGGCACAGACGCTACGCAAGCAAGCCGCACGGGTGGCGATCCTCGACGTCGACCTGCATCACGGCAACGGCACGCAAGGCGTTTTCTACGCGCGGCCGGACGTGCTCACCGTCTCGCTGCATGCCGATCCGGTGCGCTTCTATCCGTTCTTCTGGGGTCATGCCGACGAACGCGGCGAAGGGCCTGGTCTCGGCTACAATCTTAACCTGCCGCTGGCGCGCAAATCCGGCGATGCCGCGTTCCTGGAAGCACTCGACATGGCGTTCCAGCGCATCCGCGCCTTTGCGCCGGAAGCGCTTGTCGTGGCGCTCGGCCTCGACGCCTTCGAGGGCGATCCGTTCGGCGGACTGACGGTAACGACGCCAGGCTTCTCGCGCATCGGCGAAGCCATCGCCGGTTGTGGCCTGCCGACGGTCATCGTCCAGGAAGGCGGCTATCTCTGCGACGAACTCGGCGACAATCTTACTGCCTTCCTCACCGGGTTCAGCGGCGGCAAGAAGCGCTAATATCAGCCGGATGCCGCTTCAGAGTCGCTCCTGTCGCAGCATCGCGATAACGCGATGCACGCTCTCCAGCGTCTCGTCGATCTCGGCCGCCGTATTGTAATGGGCGATGCCGATGCGCACGACACCGTGCTCGGCTGGAATGCCGAGCTGATGGACGATCTCCCAGGCGTAGTTGTGGCCGGACCACAGGAAGATGTTTTCCGCATTCATCTGCCGCACGATCGTCTCCGGCACGATGCCGTCGACAGTGAACGAGACCGTCGGCACGCGCTCTCCGAACCGCGCCGGATCGGTGATGCCGTGGATGGTCAGGCCTGAAATAGCCGACAGCCCGTCAATCAACTTTTTCGTCAGCCTGTTCTCGTAAGCAGTTGAAATTTCAAACGACTTGCCTATCCTGGCACGGCGCGAACCATCCTCACTGGCGGCGGCGCCCAGCTCCGCAAAATAATCGATCGCGGCGCTCAGGCCGGCCATCAACTCGATCTGCGGCGTGCCGAGTTCGAACCGCTCCGGCAGAGCGTTGGACGAACAGCGGCATTTGTACGGTGTCAGCGCGTCGATGACATCCAGCCGGCCCCACACTATGCCCATGTGCGGCCCGAAGAATTTATAGGCCGAGCAGGCCAGGAAATCGCAGCCGAGATCCCTGACGTCGATCAGGCCGTGCGGCGCGAACTGCACGGCGTCGACATAGACCAGCGCGCCGGCCTGCCTGGCGATGCGGGTCAGCGCCTTCACCCGGTTGATCGAGCCGGTCAGATTGCTGGCGTAGTTCAAGGCGACAAGCCGCGTCCTGTCGGTGAGCAGCGCAGCAAGCGCCGCCTCCTCGATCTGCCAGCTCTGCTCATCGAAAGCCAGCCAGCGCACGACCAGGCCAAGATCTTCGGCGAGCTGCAGCCACGGCGAAACGTTGCCCTCGTGGTCCATACGGGTGAGGATGATCTCGTCACCGGGTTTCATCGTGCGGCCGAGGGTGCGCGACATGTGGTAAGTCAGCGTCGTCATATTGGCGCCGATGATGATTTCCTGCGGGCTTGCAGCACCGAGGAAATCGGCCATCGCCGCATGGGCGTCATCGACGATCTGTTGCGCCGCGATCGTGGTTTCGAAGAAGCCGCCGAGATTGGCGTTTGTGGTCAGCAGGCAGCGTGACACCGCGTCGGCGACCGCTTGCGGCACCTGCGTGCCGGCAGGGGTGTCGAGATAGATGCGGCGACGGCCCTTGTCGGTCAGCGACAGTGCCGGAAATTTCTCGCGCACGACCTCAATCGGAAAATTCACTTTTTCCCCCTCCCTACTGAAATCGTTTGGCAATCACACCTACAGAGCCGGAAAGCAGCTCACGGACACGGGTTGCCGACACGCTGGTGGATTGCATCGACCGCCTTCTGCATGTCTTCGCTCCAGACGACATCGGCGGAAGACAGCGCCATTTCGAGCTGCGGAAGGGTCGTCGCGCCGATGATGCTCGAAGTGACGAAGGGCCGGCTTGTGACATAGGCGTTGGCAAACAATGCCGGCTCCATGCCGAAAGTGCGCGCCAGTTCGTTGTACTCGAGCTGCGCCTCCGCGGCATTGGGCGTCTCGTAGCGCTGGCCGCGGTTGAAAAGCTGAGAACGCGAGCCTTGCGGCCGCGCGCCATGATCGTATTTGCCGGTCAGGTAGCCTTGCGCTAGCGGCGAATAGGCGAGCAGGGAAACCTGTTCGCGCTCGCAGACCTCGGCAAGGTTCACCTCGAAGCCGCGGTTGACGAAATTATAGGCGTTCTGCAGCGACGCCAGGCGCGGGCCGACGCCTTTGTCGGCTTCGCCGATAAACCGCATGACGCCCCAGGAACTCTCGTTCGACAGGCCGAAATGGCGGATTTTTCCGGCCTTCACCAATTCGTCGAAGACGGCGAGCGTTTCGGGAATCGGCGTCTCGCCGCCCGGTGCACCGGCGGAGTCTGCCCGCAGCGGCACGGCGCCGACGCGGTTCGGATTGGCGCCCCATGGCACCTCCCGTTCCGGCCAATGGATCTGGTAAAGGTCGAGATAATCGGTGTTGAGCCTGGTCAGCGACTTTTCGACGGCATCGAAGATGTCGGCGCGCACCAGCTTCGACGGGCGATCGCCGCGAAACCATTTGTTGGCGGTGCGGCCAACCACTTTTGAGGCGAGGATCACCTGGTCGCGGTTGCCCTTTGCCCTCATCCAGCTGCCGATGATCTTTTCGGTCCAGCCTTGTGTCTCCGCCTTGGGCGGGATCGGGTAGAGCTCGGCAGTATCGATGAAGTTGACGCCGCGCGAAAATGCCAGATCCATCTGGGCGTGGCCATCCGCTTGGGTGTTCTGCTGGCCCCAGGTCATCGATCCCAGGCAAATCTGGGAAACAAGAAGGTCGGTCCGACCAAGGCGGCGTTTTTGCATGGTAATTTCTCCGGCGGGAACTCTTTTGCGCGGCAGCGCAGGAAGGAAGCCGCAGCATACAGGAATGCGCGGGCTGTCTCCAACCCTGCCGCCAGTGGCCAGCGACTTTTCCGAGAGGCCGAAGCGGGGCGCTCGGCGAAGTCAAAGATCAGTGCGGCATGGCTGCCATGCTAATGCTGCACTGCACACTTGTCATTGTTTGCCTATATTGGGGCTCGGGAGGACCAACCAGGGGCTTGAATCATGGGTTTTCTCACTGAAATGTTCGCCCGTCCGCGTCCGCAGGAACATCTGCGCTACCGCGCCGCTCTGGCGCTGCTTCATTCGATGAGCAATGCCGACCGGGCCGACATCGGCATCAAACCAGCCGATTTTCCGCGCGTCGCCCGCGAAATGTCCTCACGTTAGTCACGGATATCCCGGCTCGACCGGGATATCTCCCTCGCCCTTCTTCAACGTGAACCCATGAAAATCGCCTTGCTCAGCGGCACGCCATTGTGGCGCAGGATGTCGTAGGCCGTGGTCACGTGGAAATAGAAATTGGGCATGGCGAGATGCAGCAGATACTGCATGCCGGCCATCGAAAATTCGCGCTGGCCAAGCTTCAGCTCGATCATTCTGTCATCGGAGCCGTCCATATCGGCAGCCGAGAATGTCGCCAGAAGGTCGACGGTCTTCGCGACGCGCGCCTGGAGATCGGCAAAGCTCGCCTCGTTGTCTTCGTATTTCGGCACCTCGCGACCGGCAAGCCGCGACGGCGCGCCCTTGGCGTGGTCGGTGGCGATCTGCACCTGCCTGGTCAACGCATACATGTCCGGCGCCAGCCTCGACGTCAAAAACACCTGCGGATCGATCTTGCGTTCGAGCGCATTCTGCTCGGCGATGTTCAGCACGTTGGATAGCGCCTTCAACCTGGCCGAAAACACCGGCACGGACGCTTCGTACATCGATATGGTCACGAGACTCTCCTATCCCGGCGGGAACGCCGACGGCGGCAGCTAGCGCCTCCGCCGGCGATTCTTCAAGCGTCACCGCGTCGCCGCAATCGCTATGATAGGATTTCCCATCCGGTGGAGATTCCCGATGAGAAGCGCCCTTTTTGCAGCGACCGCTTTTTTCTCCCTTGCCGTGACAGGCCAATCGGTGCTCGCCGCCGAAGCGCCTTATGTCGACGACAGGTCGGACGCCGAAGCGGTCATCCGCTCGTTCTACAGCGCCATCAACCGGCAAGAATTCGCGCGCGCCTGGGACTATTTCGGCGAAACCAAGCCGGTCCAGGATTTCGACGCCTTCGTCAAGGGCTATGACGGCACCGAAAGGGTCGAGGTCAAAACCGGTGGCGTGTCCGAAGACGGTGCGGCCGGCAGCATCTATTACAATGTTCCGGTCGCCATCCGGGCGACAGCCAAGGACGGCAGCGAAAATGTCTTTGCCGGCTGCTACACGCTGCGCCAGGTCAACGCCTCGATCCAGGAACCGCCATTCCGCCCGATCTTCATCGACAAGGGCGCGCTGAAACCGTCCAAGGCCGAATTCGAGGACGCCATGCCGGCAAGCTGCGGCGACGCACCGCCGCCGCCGAAGAAGGATGCGGCGCTGGAGCAAGCCAAGAAGGCGTTTGCGGCCACTTATGGCGACCAGTGCGACAAGGAAATGCCTGGCGGCGAGCCCTTGGCAGAGCCGGACGCCTACTCCCTGCGCTACAAGGATGCCGGCGCCGAGGCCGATCAGCCCGAACGCGAGACGCGGCTGTTTCGCTTCTTCTGCTCGATGGCTGCCTACAATGAGAGTGCCGTCTACTATGTCTACGACGATGTGTCAGGCGTCCGGCAGCTGCAGTTCGCCTCGCCGGAACTCGATATCCACTATGAGAACAACGATAGCGAAGGCAAGGTCGAGGCGATCAACGTCACCGGCTTCCAGACCGACGACCAGTTGGTCAATTCCGAGTATGACGACGCCACCAAGACGATCTCTTCGCTCAACAAGTGGCGCGGTGTCGGCGATGCCGCGTCGGCCGGCACGTATCTGTTTCGCAACGGCAATTTCTCGCTGGTGCAGTACGATGTCGACGCCTCCTATGACGGCGAGATCAATCCGCAGACAGTGGTGGACTACAACACACCGCCTTAAGGCGCCTTCGACAGCATCCAGTTGAGCGTGCCGCGCCAGTCGGTCATGCGGATCGGCGTGCCGTGCGTACCGGTCTCGAAGCGGACAAAGCGGGCCGGATAGGTTTTCGATTTGGCCAGGATCGAACGGAAGAAGGCTTCCTGTTTCTCGACCGGAAACACCGGGTCCTTGCTGCCCTGGCCAAAGAAGACCGGAACCCGGCGGCTGAAGGCCGGGCTCGAGAGGAAACTTTCATCCCACAGCGAACCGAGCAGCAGCAGCCCCCCGATGCGGCCGCTAGTATCCTTGCGGACGGCCAGCTTCCAGCACAGTGCGCCGCCCATCGAGCCGCAGGCGACGAAGATCTTCGCGCCCGGCGACCGTTCGGCATAGTGGCCGATCAGCGCGGCGATCTGGGCGGCACCTGTGTCGCCGAAATCGGAGAAGTCCGGCGACAGATAGAGGCCGCCATTGCCGGCCATCAGGTTCTTGATGCGGTTGAAATTGCCGCCGAAGGTGAAATCGTCGACGCCCTGCTTACGGCTGCCGCCCTGCCCGTGGAGATAGAGCACGATGATGCCGGCGCCTTGCGTGCGACCGACGGCGACGTGGCGGATATTGCCGGCGTCGGTCTTCAGCAGCAGATCCTGCTGCACCTTGCGCACACCGATGTCGACATACTGCGCCTGCGCGCGACGCTCCGGCACTTGGTCGCGGGCGTTGATATCGCGCAGCTCGCGATAGTCGACGACTGCATAGGCGCCCTCGGACGAGAGGATGGCCGGATAGGCGAACAGATCGTCTTTGAAGGGCTTGAGAACGTCAGCGTAAGCAGCGCAAGAAAACAGGAAAAATATTGAAGTCAGTAGAGCGCATAGCACGGTTCGAATAGCCATCCCTCAGGCATGCGTTTTTCGGCCCCGGTTTGTCAATCCTGCAGCACGCCGCCGGCGCCTTCCAGCGCCTCGGGGGTGTCGACATCGATGGACGCTGCCCTGCCGATCTCGACATCGATGACATCGAGCCCCTCGGCCTCGACCAGATGGCGCGCGCCGGTATCGCCTTCCAGATGAGCGATCGCCGCAAACAGCGAACGCGGCAGCAACACAGGGTTGCCTCGCTTTCCCTCATGCGAGGCGCGCACGACCGATCGGCACTCGAATTTGCGGAATGCATCGATCAGCCTGTCGAGGTCGGCTGATGCGATGCCAGGCATGTCGCCAAGCACGATCATGGCGCCGGCAGCATCGCCGCTGACCCGCGCGATGCCGGCCTTCAGCGATGAAGACAGGCCCTCGGCGAAATCCGGATTATCGGCGAAAGTCACATCCAGTCCCGACAACGCGGCGCGTACACGCTCGCGCTGATGGCCGGTGACGACGACGGTGCCCGAAGCTTTAGAGCCGAGCGCGCGCTCGGCGCTGCGGCGCACCAGCGGCTGGCCGTCGAACAGTGCCAGCAGCTTGTTCGGGCCGCCCATGCGGCTGGAGCGGCCGGCGGCCAGCAGCACGATATCGACCTTCAACTCGGCACCCTCAGACTTTGGCGCCGGCAGCGGCTCGCGCGGCTGTGGCCGGGTCGGGATTTCCATCAACAGACCGCCGACACCCATGCCGGCAATATCCTTGGCCGTCACGTCAAGACCGGCGATCAACCTGTCGAGAACCCAGTCGAAGCCGTTCTCCTTGGGGCTGCGGGCGCAGCCCGGCGCGCCGATGACGCGCTTGCCGGCAAGCGCGCCGAGCACCAGGAGATTGCCGGGATCGACCGGCATGCCGGCGCGGATGACGGTGCCGCCGGCCTTCTCGATCGCTGCCGGGACGACGTCGCCAAAATCGCTCATCGCCGAGGCGCCGAAGATCACCACAATATCGTTGTCACGCGCCAGCGAGCCCGCAGCCTCCGCAACGGCGCCAATTTCGTGCGACGTGCGGCGCTCGGCCGTCAGCCGGCCACCCGAGCGCGCCAGACGGTCTTCGGTGACCCGCAATGTCTTGTCGAGCACACTCGGCTTGATGCCGGGCAGAACCGTCTGGATGACGCCGACACGCACCGGCTGATAGGCATTGACGGCAAAGATCTCGCCGCTGGCGCAGAACCTTGCCACCGCATCGACCAGGGCGGAAGCAACGGCGAAGGGAATGATCTTCACGGTTGCGACCATCTGGCCATTTTCGACCGGTGCGTGCTGCGCCAGCGTGGCGATGGTGATGGTCGGATCGACGGCGTTGATGGCGTTGATCATCGCGGCATCGACCGTGAAGATACCGGCCGCCCGGGCGTGCAGATTAACCCGGCCGGTCGCGGCGGGCCTCGCCTCGACATTGCGATGGATCATGCTTTCGGCGATCTTTTCGGCGGCAGCGTCCTCGCTCAAATCATCGGGAGCAAGAACAGCCGCGACAATCTCCGAAATCCCTGCTGCCTTGAGCAAAGACACATCCTCGGCGCTCAGCCTGTGTGCCTTGCGCAAGCGCCGTTCTCCGGCCGTGGTGGCATGCGCCAGTACTGCGCCTTCGGCCGTATCTACGGGGATTGGCCCAAACTTCACGCCACCGCGTCCTTGGATTCGTGGCCGCGCGAACGAAACGCCTGGATCGCTTGCGCCAACACCGCCACAGCTATTTCGGCCGGGCTCGCCGCACCGATGTCGAGACCGATCGGCGCGTGGATGCGGGCGATCTGGTCGGCGGTCGCGCCCAATGCCAGCAGGCGCTCAACCCGCTTCGCATGGGTCTTGCGGCTGCCGAGCGCACCGACATAGAAGCAGTTGGCGTCGAGCGCCGCCTTCAGCGCGAAATCGTCGATCTTCGGATCATGGGTGACGGCGGCCAGCGCCGTATAGCTGTCGAGCGGCTGGCGCTTCAGGATATCCTCCGGCCATTCGGCATGCAGCGCGACATCGGGAAAGCGGTCTGCGGTGGCAAAGGCCGTGCGCGGATCGACGATCTCCACGGGGTAGCCGGCGATCCTGGCCATCGGCGCCAGTGCCTGGCTGATATGGACTGCGCCGATCACCACCAGGCGCGGCTGCGGCAGGTAGGCGTTGAGGAAGAAGGTTCGCCCTTCCGCCTCGACCGACGCGGAATTGCCTGAGCGAAACGCCTTGGCGATCGCAGCGCCCAATTCGCCGGCGACCTGATCACCCTCCCGCACGATGCGATCGCGGCCATCGCCGAGATCGGTGACCAGGATCACCGCGCGGCGGGCTCGGCGTTCGGCGTTCACTGTCTTCAGCGCGTAGGGGTCCATCGAAATTTCTCTTGTTTAAGCATGGTTCTTGTCGGCAAACCGGTTCCCACTTTGCGGGATCATGCTCTCTTGTTTAAGCATGATTCTTGTCGGCAAACCGGTTCCCACTTTGCGGGATCATGCTCTCTTGTTTAAGCATGATTCTTGTCCGCAAACGGTTCCCACTTTGCGGGATCATGCTTTCTTGTTTAAGCATGGTTCTTGTCCGCAAACCGGTTCCCACTTTGCGGGATCATGCTTCTAACCCAACCGCTCGACATAGACCTTGATGCGGCCACCGCAGGACAGGCCGACCTGCCAGGCGGTCTCGTCGGCGACGCCGAATTCCAGCATCTTGGCCTTGCCGCTGTCGATGACGTCGACCGCCTCGGTGACCACCGCGCCTTCGACGCAGCCGCCAGAGACGGAGCCGTGGAAATTGCCGTCCGCGTCGATGACAAGGTGGCTGCCGACCGGGCGCGGCGCCGAGCCCCAGGTCTCGACCACGGTGGCAATGGCGACATCCTTGCCGTCTTTCATCCAGCCTTCCGCGATGATCAGCGGATCGCGGGCCTCATCGAGATAAATGCTGTTATCCATCACCGTTTCTCCCTGAGAAAACATATGACTATGCTGCGTCTCTCGCGCCACCCTCAATCCATCTGCGTGGGTCGACGGAGCGCGCCGAAGTCTTGTCCAGCGACGCGCACAGGTCGGCGAGCGCATCGAGATTGTGCACCGAGCGGAATTCGTCGACATGCGGCAGCATCGCCTTGACGCCGCGGGCGCGCGCCTCGAAGCCGTCGAAGCGCAGCAGCGGGTTCAGCCAGATCAGCCGCCGGCAGGATTTGCGCAGGCGCTCCATTTCCTCCGACAGGCCGGCAACGTCGTCGCGCTCCAGCCCGTCGGTGATCAGGAGAACCACCGCACCCTGCCCCAGCACACGCCGCGACCACAGCCGGTTGAATTCGCCCATCGTATCGCCGATGCGGGTGCCTCCCGACCAATCCATCACCGCCGCCGAACAGTCGGCGAGTGCTGCGTCTGGATCGCGATGGCGCATCTGCCGCGTCAGATTTGTCAGCCTGGTGCCGAAAACGAAGGCGTGCACGCGCCGGCGCTTTTCGGTCAGCGCATGCAGGAAATGCAGGAAGATGCGCGTGTACTGGCTCATCGAACCGGAAATATCGGCAAGCACGACCAGCGGCGGGTGAACCTCGCGGGCTGAACGGAATTTCGGCAGGATCAGTTCGCCGCCGGTGCGCGCAGCGGAACGCATCATGGCGCGCGGATCGATACGGCGACCATGCGCATTAGACTTGAAGCGGCGTGTCCTGACCATGTCGAAGGGCAGCCGCAACGCGGCGATCGCCTTCTTGGCGTCGATCATCTCGGCGGCGTTCATCTGGGCAAAATCCTTGCCCCTCAGCACCTCGTTGCCGGAAAATGTGAAGCGGGCGTCGACCTCGATCTCGGGGATTTCCTGCGCCGGCTGGTTCTTCTGGTGGCCCTCGAACATCGCCTGGCTGACGCGGTTTTCGGCAGCCCGCGGCTTTTGCTTCTCTCTGATATCAGGCGCCACCGGCGAAAACATCGCCAGCATCTTTTCGATCAGCTCGTGCGATTTCCAAAACAGCCGGAAGGTTTCGTCGAAGGTGGGGTGATCCTCGTGCCGCGATACCAGCACGGCATGCAGCGTCCAGTAGAAATCGTCGCGGGAACCGATGCCGGCGGCCAGCACCGCCTCGATGGCATCCTTGACCGAGGCCGGGCCGACCCGCATGCCGGCTTTGCGCAAGGTGCGGGCGAAATAGACGATGTTATCGGCGATCCGCCCGTCCGGCGTGGCCTCTTTCGGTTCGGGACGCAGCGTTGCCATCGCCCTACTCCGCCGCCGAAAGCTCGGCCTTGACCTCGTTGAGGATGCGCCGGCTTTCGCCCTGCTCGATACGGGCAATGTCGTCCTGGTATTTCAGCAGCACGCCGATCGTGTCGGAAACGGTTTCCGGATCGAGCGCCACCTTGTCGAGTTCGGTCAGCGCGCCGGCCCAGTCGATGGTCTCGGCAACACCCGGCACCTTGAACAGCTCGATCTGGCGCAGCTTCTGGATGAACGAAACCACCTCGGCCGACAGCCGGCTGTTGGCCTGCGGCACTTTCCGGCGCACGATTTCCAGCTCGCGCTCGGCATTCGGGTAATCGACCCAGTGATAGAGGCAGCGCCGCTTCAGCGCGTCGTGGATCTCGCGGGTGCGGTTGGTGGTAATGATGACGATCGGCGGCTCCTCCGCCTTGATCGTGCCGAGCTCGGGCACCGTGACCTGGAAGTCGGAGAGGATTTCGAGCAGGAACGCCTCGAAGGCCTCATCGGTGCGGTCGAGCTCGTCGATCAGGAAGACCGGGGCGGCGCCCGCCTTGCCGGTCAGCGCGTCGAGCACCGGGCGGCGGATCAGGTATTTTTCGGAAAAGACGTTGCGCTCCATGTCGGAGCGGTCAACCTTGCCGGCCGCCTCCTCCATGCGGATCTCGATCATCTGCGCGGCGTAATTCCACTCGTAGACGGCCGAAGAGACATCAAGGCCTTCATAGCATTGCAGGCGGATCAGCCGGCGGCCGAGCGCTTGCGCCAGCACCTTGGCGATCTCGGTCTTGCCGACGCCGGCCTCGCCCTCAAGGAACAGCGGCCGATTCATGCGCAGAGACAAGAACAGCACGGTCGCCAGCGACCGGTCCGCCACATAGTCCGCGCCGGTCAGGAGATCGAGCGTCTCATCGATCGTCCGCGGCGTAGGGCGTGGTTTCAACCCGGTCATTCTCTCTCCGTGCGTGCGGCCCATCCAGAGCCTCTACAGAGCGTGATAGCCGCGGTCGTGATAGATCAGCGGCCGCAAATTATCGCCGATACGCAGGCCTGTCACCTTGCCAAAAAGCACACGGTGGGTGGCCAGATCCTTGGTATCGATCAGTTCGCAGTCGAACACGGCAAGCGCGCCCTTCAGTGTCGGCGCGCCGGTCGAGATCATATCCCACTCGGCGAGCGCGAAGCGTTCCTCGACGGGCAGGCCGGTGAGGCCGGAAAAGCCCACCGACAGCGCCTCCTGGTCCGAAGCCAGCGCGTTCAAGGCGAACCTGCCATTCTTCACGAACGGCTCGTTCTTGGGATTTTCGCGATCGAGGCAGACCAGGATGGTCGGCGGCGTGTCCGACACCGAACAGGCTGCAATGACAGTCGCACCGCGCCTGCCGGCGGAACCATCGGTGGTGACCACATGGACGTGACCGGCAAAATGGGCCATCGCGTCGCGATAGGCCTGCGGCCCTATGTCGTTCTTCTTCAGCACCGGCGATTTCCATTGGTTTGAAGCGAGATGAACCCAACCGTTATATATGGCGGCATATTGCATGCCACAAGCGAAGTGGTTGACACGCATCCTGAATTTCGCGTGTTGCGTGAAAGCTGACCAGCCTTTAGGTCTTGGCAGGAAGTGGCGCCGGCAAACACGCGACCGGCGCGGAGGAATTCTTCGCTCGCATGCGACCCCGGACAATAGGCACGACAACGACAATAGCGGTGCTGGCCTGGCTGTCTCTCGCCGGTGATGCGAACGCTGAGACGCTGCTGGTCGGTGTCGCGGCACCACTGTCCGGGCCGTCGGCGACCCTCGGCAAGCAGATCGAGGCGGGCGCCGGCCTGGCAGCAGCGGCGAACGGTACTCAACTCAAGGTTGTCGACGACGCCTGCACGGCCGATGGCGGGGCTGCCGCGGCGAGGGAATTCGTTGCGGCGAAGGTCGGCGTGGTCGTCGGCTTCCTCTGCACCGAGGCGATCGAGGCGGCACTGCCGATCCTGAAGGACGCCAACATACCGGTCATCACCGTCGGCGTGCGCACCGAAAGCCTGACCGACCGGCGCGCCAAGACCGGCTGGCCGATCTTTCGGCTCGGGCCGCGCGGCGATGACGAGCGGAACGCCGTCGCCTTCAATCTCACCCGCCAATGGCAGGACGAGCTGTTCGCCATCATCGACGACGGCACGATTTACGGCCGCGAAATCGCCGAGACGCTTCGGGCGGCAGCCGAGCAGGCGGCGCTGAAACCGGTGTTCGTCGACACATTCAGGCCGCAGCTCGACAACCAGATCGGGCTGATCGGGCGGCTAAGGAAGGCCGGCGCAACGCATGTCTTTGCCGGCGGCGACGGCGAAGACATCGCCATCATGGGCCGCGACGCCGGCCAGCTCGACGCCGGCATCATTTTTGCCGGCGGCGAAGCGCTGCGCACAGCGCCCGGCGACGTGCCTTATGCCACTGGCACGCTGATGTTTGCGCCGCCCGAATGGGCCGATGTCGCCGACTCCAAGGTGCTCGAAAGCTTTGCCGCACAAAAGATCGTGCCGGAGGGCTACACGCTGCCGGTCTATGCGGCGGTCGAGATCGCCAAGGCGGCGACGGCGCTGGCGGAACCCTCCGGCAAGCTGCTGGCCGATGCGCTCGCCGCGCATGACTTCAGCACCGCGATCGGACCGATCCGCTTTGACGGCAAGGGCGACTTGACCGAAAACCTTTATCGGGTCTTCCGTTTCAACGGCGCAAATTTCGTGCCGGCGGAGGCCAAATGATGTTTCGCACCGGGCCGCGCAATCTCATCACCGATGTCGCCGGCCTGCGTGTCGGCAACGCTTCCGATGCGAGGCTGAAGTCCGGGGTGACCACCATCGTCTGTGACGAGCCGGCAGTGGCCGGTGTGCAGATCCTGGGCGGTGCGCCGGGCACCCGCGAGACCGACCTGCTCGAGCCGCACAATTCGATCGAGGCGATCCATGCCGTGGTGCTTTCGGGTGGCTCGGCTTACGGCCTCGATGCCGCCTCCGGCGTACAGGCGGCACTACGCGAAAACGGCATCGGCGTGGAGGTCGGCGGCTTTCGCGTGCCGATCGTGCCGGCGGCGATCCTGTTCGACCTGCGCAACGGCGGCGACAAGGACTGGGGCCGCTATCCGCCCTACCGCGATCTCGGCTATGAGGCGGCACAGGCAGTCGGCATCGATTTTCCGCTCGGCACGGTCGGCGCGGGCACCGGTGCCCTGAGTTCCGGCCTCAAGGGCGGCCTCGGATCGGCCTCGACGATGCTCGACAGCGGCGTCACCATCGGCGCACTCGCCGCCGTCAATCCGACCGGCTCGGTGACGATCGCCCGAAGCAGGCACTTCTGGGCAGCGCCCTTCGAGATCGGCGACGAGTTCGGCGGGCTTGGTTATCCCGCGCCGATGCCGGCGGACGCGAAAAGGATCCTGCTGAAATTTCGCGACAAGCACGTCGGAGGCAACACGACCATCGCCGTCATCGCCACGGACGCACTTCTCACCAAGGCCGCCGCAAAACGCCTGGCGATATCAGCGCATGACGGCTTCGTGCGCGCCATTTGGCCGACACATACGCCGGCCGACGGCGATCTGGTTTTCGCGCTGGCGACCGGCAAGAGCGGCATCGAGCTCGCGCCCAACGACGCCATCGAGCTTTACGCCGCGGCCGGCGCCACCATGGCGCGCGCCATCAGCCGCGGCGTCTTTGCCGCGACGCCCGCCGATGGTGATCTGTTTCCGGTCTGGTCGTCGCGCTGAATGCGGGCTGCCGTGGCCCGTCATCAGGTGGGGTCGGATTTTTCTTCCTCGAACGTGACCGCGACATCCGAATTTGCCGACAGCCGCACTTTCTGGCCCTCGACTTCGGCTACGAGGCTGAGCGGAATGAAGTGGTGATGCCCCCTGTGGGCGCCCTCGCCGCTGTCGCGCTTGGTCAGCTTGATTCGTTGTCCCTCAACTTTGTCGACAGTGCCGACATGGACGCCGTCGGCGCCGATCACTTCCATATGTTCGCGAATGCTGGCTGCATCGGTCATTGTGGGTTCTCCATTTCAAGCTGCCAACATAAACAAATGACGGCACGATTGGATGCATCGGGTTGCGTCTCAGAGGGCACGACGTTTTGACGATGTCGTGATAGTGATCGAAACAACGCTGGCTGCTCAAACGGAAATCCGATGCGAATTCTCGTCCTGTTTGCTGTGTCCCTCCTTGCCCAGTTTGCAACTTCGCTCGCTGCGCATGCCGGCGATGTTGCCGAGCTTGAAATCCTCGGCTTCACCGGGGATGGCGGCGCCTTCGTCTTCGAGGAGTATGGTGTCCAGGACGGGTCGGGGTTTCCCTATGCCAATCGCTATTACATCAACACCGCCGACGACAGTTTTCTCAAGGGCACACCAATCAGGGTGCGGCTTGACGACGAGAACGCAACGCTCGACGCGGCGCGTCTTGCAGCTCGGCAGAAAGGTGAAGCTATCATCAAGCAGGCGGAATTGACCGCGAATCGCGGCATCACCGCCGGCTCCAACCCGGTGACCGAGCTTTCGGCCGATCCGTTCCGCATGGTGGTCAACCCGCGGCCGATCTTTTCGCCGGTCGATGATCCGCTCGAGTTCCGGCTCGACGAGATCGGCATGAACGATACCAAAACCTGCCAAAACCTTGGCGAGATCAACGGCTTTCGCCTGATGCGCATCGAGGCGAAAGGCGGCGGCAAGACTGAACTCCTGCACGAAGACAAGTCGATCCCCAAAAGCAGAGGCTGCCCGAACGGCTATCGGATCGGCGCGGTGCAGACATTTTCCATGCAGGGCCTCAGCGCCTATGCCGTGCTGATCGCGGTGCGCCAGTACGGCTTCGAAGGGCCTGACTATCGCTGGATCGCGGTGACCGGCCGGCTGTGACGTCGCTCCCCGCCATACGCAACGGCGTCCTGGATCGCATCCGCAAGGCCTTGCCGTCGCCGTCCGCCGCAGTTTGCGGCGCCCTGCTGTGGGCCGCCGCGATGGGCGCCAGCGCACTTGTCAATCTGCTGCTGGACGACTGGGTGACCCCGGCAAATATCTGCTTCGTCTCGTTGCTCTATGCGGCGGGCGGTGCGCTCGCCTTTCCGGTTGGCCTGTTCCTGGCGCGGCTCGTCTCGCTCGGGCGGCATTGGCAAGTAGCCTTGGCGGCCGCGTTTGTCTGCCTTCTTGCCACCACGATCGGCTTCACCGGTGGGCTCTTTGCGCTGCAATACCGTTCCTACTATGCCCAGTGGCATGAACCTGCACTGACCATTGGCTGGTCCATCCAGTTCGTGCACACCATGGCAACGGCGTTCTATCAATTCATCGTGCTGGGTATCCGGCTTTATTTTCCGCTCGGTTTCATCGCGCTTGCTCTCGCCAGTATCTGGTTTGCGCGGCAGCAGCGTTGAGCATTTTGTCCGCCTCTGTTACGACGCGGGCGAACGCCCTCGCAAGTCAGGACTGACCGATGATCCCTCGCTACTCCCGGCCGGAAATGGTGGCCATCTGGTCGCCCGAAACCCGGTTCCGCATCTGGTTCGAGATCGAGGCCTACGCTTGCGACGCGCTGGCCGAGCTCGGCGTGATCCCGAAGGAGGCCGCCAAAACCATCTGGGAAAAAGGCGGAGCCGCCAAGTTCGACGTCGAGGCGATCGACGAGATCGAGCGCGTCACCAAGCACGACGTCATCGCCTTCCTCACCCACCTCGGCGAATTCGTCGGTCCGGACGCCCGCTTCATTCATCAGGGCATGACCTCCTCGGACGTTCTCGACACCTGCTTTGCCGTGCAGCTCACCCGTGCCAGCGACATCCTTCTGGCCGACATCGACGGCCTGCTTGCGGCGCTCAAGCGCCGCGCCTTCGAACACAAGGACACCGTCACCATCGGTCGCAGCCACGGCATCCATGCCGAGCCGACCACCTTCGGCGTCAAGCTGGCGCAGGCTTATGCCGAATTCTCGCGCTGCCGCGAGCGGCTGGTGCACGCGCGCGAGGATATTGGGACATGCGCCATATCAGGTGCAGTCGGCACCTTCGCCAATATCGATCCCTATGTCGAAGAACATGTGGCGAAGCAACTCGGATTGAAGCCGGAGCCGGTGTCGACGCAGGTGATCCCGCGCGACCGCCATGCGATGTTCTTTGCGACGCTCGCTGTCATCGCCTCGTCGATCGAACGGCTGGCGACGGAAATCCGCCATCTGCAGCGCACCGAGGTGCTGGAGGCCGAAGAGTATTTTTCGCCCGGGCAAAAGGGCTCGTCAGCGATGCCGCACAAGCGTAACCCGGTGCTGACCGAAAACCTCACCGGGCTTGCCCGCATGGTGCGTTCGTTCGCGCTGCCGGCGATGGAGAACGTGGCGCTCTGGCACGAGCGCGACATTTCGCATTCGTCGGTCGAGCGCATGATTGGCCCGGATGCGACTGTGACGCTCGATTTCGCGCTATCGCGGCTGACCAGTGTCATCGACAGATTGCTCGTCTATCCCGACAACATGCTGAAGAACATGAACAAGTTCCGCGGCCTCGTGCATTCGCAGCGTGTGCTGCTGGCGCTGACGCAGGCCGGCGTCAGCCGTGAGGACGCCTACCGGCTGGTGCAGCGAAACGCCATGAAGGTATGGGAGCAAGGCGCTGATTTCCTTGAGGAACTTTTGGCCGACAAGGAGGTCACCGCAGCCTTGCCCGAGGCCGAAATTCGTGAAAAATTCGACCTGGGTTATCATACCAAGCATGTCGACACGATCTTCAAGCGGGTGTTCGGAGAAGCTTGATTTGACCGGCGGTTCCAAGCTGGAGCACCCCTCATCCGACCTCGCTTTGCGAGGCCACCTTCTCCCACAAGGGGGAGAAGGTAAAAGACGGCATCGACCACCAAACTGCGAGATTGCCGAGGCGCGAAAGGCAGGCTCGCCCTTCTCCCCTTGTGGGAGAAGGTGGATCGGCGCGAAGCGCCGAGACGGATGAGGGGTGTTCCAGCCTGGCGCAGCCTTCACCTGCTCAGCGTACCGTCATTGCCGGGAACGGTCCTGATCACCGTTCCCCATGGGTCCTCGCGGGTCGTTTCATCAGTCACATTGTTCGAACGCATTTCAACCCAGGCGAGGCCGGACCGGGAAGGATCGCGACGGCCGGCGCCGGCGCTCTGCCACGAATTGGCGCCGATGTGGTGGTGGTAGCCGCCTGATGACAGGAACACCGCCGCGCCACCATATTTCGCCATGGTATCGAAGCCGAATTCCTGGTGCCACCAGGCCTCGGCGTCTTCCGGCCGTCCGACGCGCAGATGGACATGGCCGATGATGCTGTTGTCCGGCATGCCCTGCCAGGCGGCATTGCCGGCGGGCACGTCGGCGACGACCGACGAAATGTTGAGCCGTTCGGTCGCCATCGCTATCTTGTCACCATTCCACTTCCAGTCCTCATGGCGGCGGTCGGAATAGATCTCGATGCCGTTGCCTTCGGGATCGGTCAGGTAGAGCGCCTCGCTGACCAGATGGTCGGAAGCGCCGTCGATGCCGATTTTGTTGGCGATGGCGTGGTTGATCCAGCGCCCGAGGTCGGCCCGGCTGGGCAGCAGGAAGGCAGTGTGAAACAGGCCGGCGCTGCGCGGATCGTCAGGCTTCGCCGCTGCATCCGCTTCGATGTCGAGCAAGGGACGATTGGCGGCGCCCAGCGTGATCGTGCCAGCGGTGCGGCTCAGTTCCCGCAGCCCGACGACATCGCGATAGTAAGCGGCCAGGCTTTCGGCATCGCGCGCCCGCAGCCCGACGCGGGCAACGCTGACCGGGGTCGTGGCGGCAAAAGGCAATTCACTCATCAAAGTCTCCGTTTGGGCGGCCTTCGACGAGATCCCCAAAGCCAGGAGCCCGGCGCCACCTACCATCGTACGTCGTGTCAGTTCCAAATCCTGGTTCTCATTACACGGCTGTTTCTTTTCCCGATGACAGATCGTCTATCGCGATCGTTCACACAAGACGCCAAGAAGCGAACATGGTGTTCACTATTGTGAGCAATCGCAAATGATCAGATCCGGTTGCGCGTGATCTTATCCAAAAACCGCTTCACGCTTTTTGGGATCATGCGCGGTTGCACGAAACCGTGTCCCTCGCTACATGCGCGCCATGAAAGTCAGGGATGCAGACATTCTCATCGTGCCGGGCTACACCAATTCCGGCCCCGACCATTGGCAGAGCCGCTGGCAATCGAAATTGTCGACGGCGCGGCGCGTCGAGCAGGCGGAATGGTCCAAGCCAGTGCGCGAAGACTGGACGGCGAGCGTGGCGAAGGCGGTCAACGAGGCCGAGCGACCGGTCGTCATCGTCGCGCACTCACTCGGCGTCGCCGCCGTGATCCAGGCAATGCCGCAGTTCCAGCGTCCGGTCGCCGGAGCCTTCTTCGTGGCGCCGCCCGACGTCGCCAACCCAGAGATAAAACCCAGGCACCTGATGACCTTCGGACCTTATCCGCGCGAGCCGCTGGCATTTCCCTCGGTGGTGATCGCCAGCCGCAACGACCCGTTCTGCACCTTCGAGGTGGCCGAGGACATCGCCGGCGCCTGGGGCTCGCTGTTCATCGACGCCGGCGAGGCCGGACATCTCAACGCCGATGCCGGCTTCGGCCCTTGGCCCGAAGGCTCGATGACTTTTGCGAAATTCCTGACGGACCTTTAGGCGCTGATCGAGTCCCTCACGCTCTTCAGCAGGGTTTTTGCGCCCAGCCCGATCAGCGCGTGCTCGGAGCCCATCGCCAGCAGCCGGTAGCCCATCGACACCACACGGCCGGCGATGGCCGGCTCGATGACGTAGATGGCGGCATGCTTGCCGGCCTTGCGCGTCCGCTCGGCGATCGAGGCGACTGTTTCCATCATGCTTTCGAGCGTCGAGTTGACGGCGGCGCCGTTCGACCAGGCGATCGAAAAATCCGATGGGCCGAGGAAGATGCCGTCGATACCCGGCGTGTCGAGGATGCCGTCGAGTGCATCGAGCGCGGCGCGCGTTTCGACCATGGCGAAGGCCATGGTGCGCGCATTGCTGTCGCGCAGCCAGTCGGCATAGTCGCCCTTGCCATGACGCGGAAAGGCGTAAGTCGGGCCCCAGGAGCGCTCGCCGAGCGGCGGGTACTTCATGGCGGCAGCGAACAGCCTGGCATCCGCCACCGAATTCACCATCGGCGCAATCACCGCCTCGGCGCCGAAATCGAGCGCGCGGCTGGCCATGTCGAAGCGACCGACCGGAATGCGCACCAGCGCCGGTTTGTTGGCGGCCAGCACCGGCCCAAGGCCGCGCAGCACGCTGTCCTCATGATGTCCGCCATGCTGCATGTCGAGGGTGACGGCATCGAAACCCTGTCTGGCAAGAATCTCGACCGTCAGGGCATCAGGCACGCCGGACCATGCGGTGCACAAGGTTTCATCGGCCGCAAGGCGTGACTTGAGGGACATGGGCGCCTTCCTTATTCGACCTCGCATCGGCCCAAAATCGCCGACAAAGTCGGCCCGACGCGAGGAGTCAAAGTTTTAGAGCGTACTTTCCGAATGGATGCACGTCACTCTAATGCAGTTCAGCCGGAAACAGCTGCAAAGGCAAAGAAAAACCGCCCGGAGGGGCGAGGCGGTCGATTGGTCCAGCGTGTCGATTGGCTCAGAGCAAAGGGTCAGGTGTTCTTGATCTGCTCGATTGCCTGCGCCATCAGATCGTCCATGGTGCGGCGAATCTGGTGGTCCGACTGGACGACCCCGGCTTCGTCGAAATCCTTGCGGATCTTGCGGAAAACGTCGTGGTCGCCGGCTTCCTCGATATCGGCGAGGACGACCTGGCTGGCATAGGCTTCGGCGTCGGCCCCGGCCTTGCCGAGCTTTTCGGCGGCCCACAGGCCGAGCGCCTTGTTGCGGCGGGCCGCAGCCTTGAACCGGAGTTCCTCGTCGATTACGAACTTGCGCTCGAAGCCCTCCTCGCGATCTTTCATGCTGCTCATGGCATCCCTCCGGTCAAATCCGATTTGGTTGGCAGTCGAAATATGTGTCTTGCCCAGCACAAACCAAAAGGCCGCGGGCCGGTCAATATGCTACATCACTTGCTGCGCTGCGGCATTTCATTCCGGAAAGCGGTGATTGAAAGGATTTGCCGATTGAGCAAACACTGCGATTGGGATAGACACCGGCATTGAACCCCTACCGTTGCCGCACTAATTTAGGCGTACGGACAGGAACTGGTCGCTTGCCGCCTGCCCGGAAATCCAGAGAAAAGATCAGATGAAAAATCGCCGCCGCATTTATGAAGGCAAGGCCAAGATCCTCTATGAGGGCCCTGAGCCGGGAACACTGATCCAGTTCTTCAAGGACGACGCGACCGCTTTCAACAAGAAGAAGCACGAAATCGTCGATGGCAAGGGCGTGCTCAACAACCGCATTTCCGAGCACATCTTCAACCATCTCAACCGGATGGGCATTCCGACCCATTTCATCCGCCGGCTCAACATGCGCGAGCAGCTGATCAAGGAAGTCGAGATCATCCCGCTCGAGGTGGTCGTGCGCAATGTCGCCGCCGGCTCGCTGGCCAAGCGTCTAGGCATCGAGGAGGGCACCGTGCTGCCGCGCTCGATCATCGAATTCTATTACAAGGCCGATGCGCTCGACGACCCAATGGTGTCTGAAGAGCACATCACCGCTTTCGGCTGGGCAAGCCCGCAGGAGATCGACGACGTCATGGCGCTGGCCATCCGCGTCAACGACTTCCTCTCCGGCTTGTTCATGGGCGTCGGCATCCAGCTTGTCGACTTCAAGATCGAATGTGGCCGGCTGTTCGAAGGCGACATGATGCGCATCGTCGTTGCCGACGAGATCTCGCCGGACTCGTGCCGTCTGTGGGACGTGGCGACCCAGGACAAGCTCGACAAGGATCGATTCCGCCGCGACATGGGCGGTCTGGTCGAAGCCTATCAGGAAGTCGCCCGCCGCCTCGGCATCATGAACGAGAACGAGCCGCCGCGTCCCGCCGGGCCGGTGCTCGTCGCCTCGACCGATGGCCTCAAAGGCAAGCCGCACTGAGATTTCTTGCCGCTCAACACGTCGAACAGGAGCATGTCCAGCGTGATCAAGGCCCGCATTACCGTCACTCTCAAGAACGGCGTGCTCGACCCGCAAGGCAAGGCGATCGAACACGCATTGTCCGGGATGGGCTTTGACGGCGTCGGCCAGGTTCGGCAGGGCAAGGTTTTCGACGTCGAGCTTGTTGAGAGCGACAAGGCCAAGGCCGAAGCCGATCTCAAAGCCATGTGCGACAAGCTTCTGGCGAATACGGTGATTGAGAACTATAGTGTGGCCATTACCTGAGGTTGTGCCGGAGGGCAGATGGCCGAGATTGATGGAAGCTTGATATTTGAAGTCCTCAAGTCCATTCAGTCGCGTCTGGACAGGATGGATTTGACGCTCGGGGAGGTAAAGTCCGAGCTTGGCTCTATCCGCGGCCATCTCATCGCCACCGAGGGCGACGTGAAGAACATTTATGGCGTACTGGCTCGCCAGGACGAGCGCCTGGAACATATTGAACGCCGCTTAGACCTGCGCGAGCTTGCCGAAGCCCAGAGGCCTTACGAACCGAAATGAAATCAGCCGTTGTTCTTCTCCCGGGCCTCAACCGTGACCGCGACATGATCGCGGCGCTGACCAAGATTTCGGGAACGCCGCCGGTCACCGTCTGGCAGACCGACACCGAAATCCCCGATGTCGATCTGATCGCCATTCCCGGCGGCTTCTCCTTCGGCGATTACCTGCGCTGCGGCGCCATTGCCGCGCGCATGCCGGTGATGCGGGCGGTCGCCGAAAAGGCGGCCAAGGGCGTGATGGTCATCGGCGTCTGCAACGGCTTCCAGATCCTGGTCGAGGCCGGCCTTTTGCCAGGCGCCTTGATGCGCAACACGTCGCTGAAATTCGTCTGCCGACAGGTCAAGCTGCAGATCGCCAACGCCAACACGATGTTCACCCGCCGCTATCAGCCGGGCCAGATCATCCGCTCGCCGGTGGCGCATCATGACGGCAATTACTTTGCCGACGCCGAGACGCTGCGCAGGCTCGAAGGCGAAGGCCAGGTCGTGTTCCGCTATGCCGAAGGCACCAATCCCAACGGCTCGATCAACGACATTGCCGGCATCATCAACGGCCAGGGCAATGTGCTCGGCCTGATGCCGCATCCCGAGAACCTGATCGAAGCGGCGCATGGCGGCAGCGACGGCCGGGCGCTGTTCGAAAGTGCGCTTGGCATCGCCGCTTGATATCTTCAGCATTCATCTTTTTTCCGAATTCGAAATAGGCGCCGCATGAGCCCGAGACAGACGATCGCCCGCCTCGCTCTTGTCGCCGCCGCCGGCCTTGTGCTCGCCTCCTGCCAGTCGAAGCCGAAGAACGCGCCGGCGCCTTCGGGCAAGAGTGCGGCGCTGCTTGCCATGGAACAGGTGGCGATCGCCGCCCACAAATGCTGGATCGCCAGCAAGGATCCCGCTTTCAAGCCCTATCAGATGGCCAACGAGCTGAATTCGTTCACCGGCACGCCGCGCTTCCTGCTGGTTCCGGTCAAGCATTATGGCGGAAAGCCGTTGCTGGTCGTGCAGGCACAGGGCAATTCACGCCGGGTTGACGTGTACGGTCCGCTGATGGCCGAACCGCTCGGCGCACGCATCGGCTCGGACATTGCCCGCTGGCAGGCTGGCAATCAGGCCTGCGGTGCGGCTGCATAGGGCACTGAGCCGCTGCCTGCAGGTCGGCCGCGCCTTGCGTCCGCTTTCCGGTCATATTCCCGCGCCCACAGATAGGAATAGAGAATGATCTGTCCGTGGTGGTCCGGCTCAGTCATCCCGGTGATCGTCGCGCGCGACGGCATCGAGGCCGGCGAGAAGCTCTTCGCATTCCTCTGCTGACAGGTCCTCGACACGGTGTGCCCGCTGGGCGCTACGGCCGGCGAGACGGTCGAACTGCTCCGCCGTCAGGAGAACGAACTTGCGCTTGCCGCGCTTGGTGATGTCGACAGGGCCGCGGAACGCGGCCTCCACAACCTCGCCGGATTTGTTGCCGAGATCTGTGAGGGTGAAACTCGCCATAAAGACTTCCCTTCATTACCCCGAAAATAGGCGAATTAGCTGTTTTCAGCAATAGCCTATTCATCGGGACTCGCGGGGCGAGAATGCAGTGAAGGTCTGCGAGTGCATCGTGGTCTGCCAGACCGCGACCTCGCTGCCGCGGCCGATCGCAGTGCGCGGTACGTTTTCGACATCAAAGCAAGAAGAAGGTGGGTAGTTTCCGGGCAATGAAGAAGATCGCAGCGGCACTCAACGCCGGTCTGCCGACATACCCCCGTTATTCGAGCCGGGAGCATGCGACGACGTATTTTCAGTCCCAGAACGGCCTCAGACCCTCACGATGGGCGTCGGCACGCGAGATGCCGATATCCTTGAGCTGATCGTCGGTCAACTCCAGCAAGACCAGCCGGCTGCGCCGGCGATCCAGCAGGTTGCCGATCCGGTTTGCGAGTGAATTGACCATTCGCACCAGGCGACGGACATAGCCTTGCCGGCCTGACGGGCGAGCTCCGGGCAACCCAGCTCTCATGTAACGGATTGTATCGATTGCAGCCATTTTCTTGCTACCAAAATTCGAGATTGTATCTATTTGTTGCGCGGTCACATATGTATTGACTCTCAAAACGGTGCAATATAGAAAATTGTCACCATGACAAATTGGCTTCCCGACTTTTCCGCCAGCTCCGGGCCGCTCTATCAGCGGCTTGCAGATTCCATCGAAACGGACATCGACCGTGGCTTGATCGCCGCCGGGGCAAAATTGCCGCCGCAGCGCGATCTGGCATACGACATCGGCACGACCGTCGGCACGGTCGGCAGGGCCTACCAATTGTTGCGCGAGCGGGGCCTGGTGAGCGGCGAAGTCGGACGCGGAACCTATGTGCTTGGCCGGCATGACACCAAGACCGATCTGCTGGCGCCCGACCCGCAGGTGGAAGGCACGCGCTTTATCGATGCGCCTCGCGGCAAACTGCGCTTCGACAGCACGGCTGCGCCTGATACCGGCCAGGGCGCCATTGTCGCCGATGTGCTTTCGCGCACGGCGCAGGAGCATCCGTACGAGATTTCAAGCTATACGCGGGATTTTCCCAACCGCTGGGTCGAGGCCGGCTGCAGCTGGCTGTCGCGAAATTCGTTTCGCCCAAGCCCCGATGGCATCGTTCCGACGCTCGGCACCCATGCCGCGGTTATGGCGGCGATTGCCGCGCTGACCACGCCCGGCGACTATATCGTCTTCGAGCACCTCACGTATTCGCAGATTTCTCGCAGCGCCGGCCTGATCGGCCGCCGCACCGCGCTGGTGACGTCGGACGCGGAAGGGCTCGATCCAGAGGATTTCGAGCGCGTCTGCGCGCAAAAACACCCGAAAATGATGTTTTTGATGCCGACGGCCAAGAACCCTACATTGGTGACGCTGTCGGCAACGCGCCGCGAGGCCATCGCGCGCGTCGCGCGCGAATACAATGTCATCCTGATCGAGGACGATCTCTATGGCGATCTGACCGACGACCCGACGCCGCTCCTGGCCGAACATGCCCCCGAACGGACCATCGTTGCCGGCGGCCTGTCGAAATCCGTTGCGGCGGGCGTTCGCGGCGGCTGGCTCGCTTGTCCGCCGGCCTATCGCCACCGGATTCGGGTCGCTCACAAGATGCTGACGGGTGGCCTCCCTTTCCTGCTGGCGGAACTGTGTAGCCGACTGGTTCTGTCCGGCCAGGCCAGCGAGATGCGCAAGCGCAGCATCGTCGAGATCAACGCGCGCGTGGCGATCGTGCGCGAGACACTAGCCGGGTTCGACTTCAACGCACTAGACAATGTGCCCTTCGTCTGGCTCACCCTGCCTGATCCATGGCTTTCCGGCACCTTCAAGAACGCCTGTCTCGAACATGGCGTGCTCATCGACGATGAGGACGAGTTCAAGGCCGGGCGTTCCGAGCAGGTTTTTCACGGCGTGCGGTTTGGCGTTTCACAGCCGGAGCGACGAGAGGACATCGCGGGCGGCGTTGGCGTGATCCGGCGGCTGCTGGACGAGGGCCGCGCCGGCTACGACAGTTTCTCCTGAACCGGCTTGAAACCGGCGGGCCGAATGGCGATCTTTCGCTACTTGCTGCACCGAGACCGTTTGGAAACTCTACTCTGGCGGCCATCTGGCGGCGTTTTCTGCGCTTCCGGTGCTCACGGACCTAAATGTCCGCTGCGCGCCGGTTCTCGAAACCACCACCATATGACTCGCCAGAGCGAATTTCGAAAACAGTCTCTTACCGCTTTCCATCGTTTTTCGTCGCTTGATGGGTGTATCGGCTGCAAAGCTTGCGATAAGACGGGACTCGATCCCAAGGACATAAATTGCCGCCCATGACCATTTCCAATTCCGTGCCGATCACTCCGGAACTCATTGCCGCGCACGGGCTGAAGCCCGACGAATATCAGCGCATCCTCGACCTGGTCGGGCGCGAGCCGAGCTTTACCGAGCTCGGCATCTTTTCGGCGATGTGGAACGAGCACTGCTCGTATAAATCCTCGAAAAAGTGGCTGCGCACGCTGCCGACCACCGGGCCGCAGGTCATCCAGGGGCCGGGCGAGAATGCCGGCGTGGTCGATATCGGCGACGGCGACTGCGTCGTCTTCAAGATGGAGAGCCACAACCATCCCTCCTTCATCGAGCCCTATCAGGGTGCGGCGACCGGCGTCGGCGGCATCCTGCGCGATGTCTTCACCATGGGCGCCCGGCCGATCGCGGCAATGAACGCGCTGCGCTTCGGTACGCCGGACCATCCCAAGACCAGGCACCTGGTTGCCGGCGTCGTTGCCGGCGTCGGCGGCTACGGCAATTCCTTCGGCGTGCCGACGGTCGGCGGCGAAGTCAATTTCGACGCGCGCTACAATGGCAATATCCTGGTCAACGCCTTTGCGGCGGGGCTGGCCAAGACCGATGCGATCTTCCTGTCGGAAGCCAAGGGCGTCGGCCTGCCGGTCGTCTATCTCGGCGCCAAGACCGGCCGCGACGGTGTCGGCGGCGCCACCATGGCCTCGGCCGAATTCGACGACAGGATCGACGAGAAGCGGCCCACCGTTCAGGTCGGCGACCCGTTCACCGAAAAATGCCTGCTCGAAGCCTGCCTCGAACTGATGGCGTCCGGCGCCGTCATCGCCATCCAGGACATGGGTGCTGCCGGCCTCACCTGCTCGGCGGTCGAGATGGGCGCCAAGGGCGACCTCGGCATCGAGCTCGACCTCGACAAAGTGCCGGTGCGCGAGGAGCGCATGAGCGCCTATGAGATGATGCTGTCGGAGAGCCAGGAGCGCATGCTGATGGTGCTGCGCCCCGAAAAGGAAAAGCAAGCCGAGGCGATCTTCCACAAATGGGGCCTCGACTTCGCCATCGTAGGCAAGACAACCGACGATCTGCGCTTTCGCGTGCTGCACCAGGGCGACGAAGTCGCCAATCTGCCGATCAAGGACCTTGGCGACCAGGCGCCGGAATATGACCGTCCCTGGACCGAGCCGAAGAAGCCGGCGCCGCTGGCGGCCGGCGATGCACCGCAAGCGGATGTCGCCGAGGCGCTGCTGAAACTGCTTGGCGGGCCCGACCTGTCCTCGCGTCGCTGGGTATGGGAACAATACGACACGCTGATCCAGGGCAATTCGCTGCAGCTTCCGGGTGGCGATGCCGGCGTGGTGCGCGTCGAGGGCCATCCGACCAAGGCGCTCGCCTTCTCCTCCGACGTGACGCCGCGCTATTGCGAGGCCGACCCTTACGAGGGCGGCAAGCAGGCGGTGGCCGAATGCTGGCGCAATCTTACCGCCACCGGCGCCCTGCCGCTCGCGGCCACCGACAACCTCAATTTCGGCAACCCGGAACGACCCGAGATCATGGGCCAGTTGGTCGGCGCCGTGAAAGGCATCGGCGACGCCTGTCGCGCGCTCGGCTTTCCGATCGTCTCCGGCAATGTCTCGCTCTACAACGAAACCAACGGGCAAGGCATCTTGCCGACGCCGACCATCGGCGGCGTCGGACTGATCGCCGACTGGTCCCAGATGGCGCGGATCGGCTTTGCCGCCGAGGGCCAGATGATCCTGCTGGTCGGCGCGCCGTCGATGTGGGGAACGCATCTCGCCCAGTCGGCCTATATGCGCGACATCCATGGCCGCACCGATGGCCCGCCGCCGCCGGTCGACCTCGACCACGAAAAGCGCGTCGGCGACCATGTACGCGCCCTGATCGCCTCCGGCGTCGTCACATCAGCGCATGACGTTTCCGATGGCGGCATTGCCGTCGCGCTGGCCGAGATGGCGATTGCGTCCGGCATCGGCGCAACTGTCCCCGGCCTGGTCGGGACCGACCCGATCCCGGTCTGGTTCGGCGAGGATCAGGGCCGCTACCTCTTGACGCTGTCGATCGATCCGCAAAGCGAGGAATGGGACGCCATTCGCGAACAGCAGAGCAAGCTCGGCATCTTCGCGCCGTGGATCGGCTCGACCGGCGGCAGCGACCTGAAACTCGGCGAGGCGCGGGCGATCGCTGTCAGCGAATTGACCGCTGCCCACGAATCCTGGTTTCCTCGCTTCATGGCAAATGAGGTCGTGGACCCCTGATTTGATCGAGCGGGGTCGTTGCGGTGTGGTTCATCCGCCGTTTCGATCATATCTATGAGATCTGAACAAGGAATCCTCGCATGGCAATGGACGCGCACGACATCGAACGGTTGATCAAGGAAGGCATTCCGGACGCCAAGGTGACGATTCGCGACCTGGCCGGCGACGGCGACCATTATGCGGCCGAAGTGGTGGCCGAAAGCTTTCGCGGCAAAAGCCGCGTCCAGCAGCATCAGATGGTCTATGACGCGCTGAAGGGCAATATGGGCGGCGTGCTGCACGCGCTCGCACTGCAGACCAGCGTGCCGGAGTAAGCTTTTTAGGGCTTTGCTGGCTTGGGAAGATAGCCGTCCGATGCTCTTGGCCCAGGCCATCCTTTGCGCCATTTGCGTGACAAGGCGGCAAACGTCTTGTTTCAGGCAACCTATGGGTTTATTTGAAAGGGTATGTTTCGAGCCCGGCTCCCGCGGGCATGAAAGGATTTTCTATGAGCGGTATCAACGACTACATCGACAGCGAAGTGAAGGCCAACGACGTCGTTCTCTTCATGAAGGGCACGCCCGGTTTTCCGCAATGCGGATTTTCCGGTCAGGTCGTGCAGATCCTCGACTATATCGGGGCCGACTACAAGGGCGTCGACGTGTTGACCTCGGCCGAGTTGCGGCAAGGTATCAAGGAATACTCCAACTGGCCGACAATCCCTCAGCTCTACGTCAAGGGTGAGTTCGTCGGCGGTTGCGACATCGTCCGCGAGATGTTCCAGGCTGGCGAACTGCAGACGTTCCTCGTAGAAAAGGGCGTCAGCGTCAAAGGCGCCGCCTGACGGACATTTAGGGCACTTCGCCAAGCTGATTGTCTCCCCGGTATCGGGGCACAAGACGAATGAATGCGCCGGTGCGCCGGCGCTTTTTCGTTTGAAGATCGGACTTTGCCGTGGATCAGCATGCAGAAGCGCAGCAACAGGCAAGCACCTTGCCTATTCCGCGCTGGGAATTCATCGCGCTGTGCGCGGCGTTGATGGCGCTCAACTCGCTGGCCATCGACATCATGCTGCCGGCGCTGCAGCAGATCGGCGCCTCGCTGGGCGTGGAAAATGAAAACCACCGCCAATATGTGATTGCCGCGTACATTCTCGGCTTTGGCGGCGGACAGCTCTTCTTCGGGCCGATCTCGGACCGCTTCGGACGCCGCGCTCCGCTCGTCGTCGGACTGGTTATCTATGTCGCAGCGGCGAGTGCGGCGGCGATCGCCCCGACATTCGCTACGCTTATCCTGTGCCGGGTGGTGCAAGGCATCGGCGCCGCGGCCACACGCGTCATCGCCGTCTCGATCGTGCGCGACACGTTCGATGGCCGGCGCATGGCTGAGGTGATGTCGCTGATCTTCATGGTGTTCATGGCCATTCCGGTGGTGGCGCCAGGCATCGGCCAGTTCATCATGCTGTTTGCCTCCTGGCACTGGATCTTCATCACAATGGCGGCAGGCGCACTGGTCGTCTCAGCCTGGTCGCTGCTGCGGCTGCCGGAAACGCTGCATCCCGAATATCGCCGGCCGCTGACGGCATCATCCGTCCTTGGCGGTTTCCGCATCGTTCTGACCAATCGCATCGCGCTCTGCTATGCCTTCGCCAGCACTTTTGCCTTCGGTGCGATGTTCGGCTTCATCAACTCGGCGCAGCAGATCTATGTCGACGTCTTCGGCGTCGGCGAGATGTTCCCGGTGATTTTCGCAGGGATCGCCGGCGTGCTCTCCTTGTCGAGCTATCTGAATTCGCGCCTTGTCGGACGCATCGGCATGCGCCGCCTGTCGCAAAGCGCGCTGCTCTTGTTTCTGGCCATCAGCCTCGCCTGGCTGGTCGTTTCCATCCAGATGAAGATGCCGCTCTGGCTTTTCATCACCTTCTTTGCCGGCACGATGGTCCCGTTCGGCGCACTCGGCGCGAATTTCAACGCACTCGCCATGGAGCCGCTCGGCCAATTGGCCGGGACGGCGTCGTCCATTCTGGGCTTCATGCAGACCTTCCTCGGCGGCGTGCTCGGCACGCTGATCGGCCAAGCCTTCAACGGCACGGTGACGCCCTTGGCCGCCGGATTCTGCAGCGTTTCGCTTGGCGCATTGGTGATGGTGCTGATCGCCGAGCGCGGCAAATTCTTCCAGCCGCAGAACCCGCCGGTTTAAGGCCGAACGCGTTTCAGGATTCATCCCCGCTCGCTGCGGTGAAGCGAGGGAACAGCAAACGCCCTGCGATCGCCCCACCCATCCTGTCCGAAACCGGCAGTGGCAGAGCCTTGTCGAGGGCCTCGAGGACGGAGGCGACGAAAGCCCGGTTGAGGCTGCCATCATCCCCCAGACGGGAGTAGGTGGCGCGAGGCTTGCCGATAAGTGTGCCGTTTCGGCGAATTGAGAACTGCAGCGTCAGGGTCATGCCCGCGGTTCCGGGCGGCGGCTCCCAACAGGCGACGATCGCGGAGAACATCTCGTTTATGGTGTCGACGGGTTCGGGACTGCGACAGCCGCGCTCCTGCGATGTTGCCGCGCTAGGCCCGGCAACCAGGGCAAGGGTAAGGGCGACAATTGCGGACCGAGGTTTCATCTCGGGTCTCCGGTTTCGCGCGATAAATGTAATCGAATTTATCGACGAAAGCTTCCATCGAGTATCAGCGCTGCGGATGGTCCTTTCAGACGTCGGCGCTTTAGTGGCGCACCATGCCGGCGTCGACGTTCAGCGTCTGGCCGGTGATCCAGCGTGCGTCATCCGAGGCCAGGAACGACACCACATCGGCGATATGTTCCGGCTGCCCTTTGCCTTTCATAGCCTGCAGCATCTCGACGAAGCCGAACGCCTCGTTGTGCGGGCTCGCCTTGACCCCATCGCTCTCGATCAGGCCCGGCGTCACCGCGTTGGCGGTGATGTTGTATTTGCCGAGTTCTGTGGCGAGCGCCCTGGTGAAGCCGATGACGCCGCCCTTGGCCGCGACATAGGCCGCCATGTTCGGCGTGCCGGCAAAGAAGCTGTTGGAGGCGATGCTGATCACCCGGCCGGCCTTGCCGGCGGCACGCATCTGGTCCGTTGCCGCGCGGCTGACGATGAAGGTTCCGGTCAGATTGACGTCGATGATCTTGCGCCAATGGTCGAGGTCGACATCGTCCCAGGCGACGAAGGGCACGATGCTGGCGTTGTTGACCAGGATATCGATGCCACCGGTCAGTGCCTGGATCTCGGCGAACAGCGCCTTGACGGATGCCGGATCGGAAATGTCGGCAGCGATCGCCTTCGCTTTTGCGCCGATCGCCGCCGCCGCCGCTTTGGCGCCTTCCGCATTGATGTCGCTGACGATGACGGTCGCGCCATCGGCGGCCAAGCGCGCGGCGATCGCCTTGCCGATGCCTTGTGCCGCCCCGGTAACCAGGGCGGTCTTTCCCGCAAGCCGTTCAGTCATTTCCGTGCTCCATGTGATCTGTGACTTCATCTCAGGCGTCGGCGTCGATAACGGCGAGCGCCGCGTCGATGCCTTTGCCGACCGCGAGCTTTTCGCCCAAAGCATTCATCGCGCCGCCAAGTGCCGTCAGCGCCGCGATCGCATAGATCGGCTGGGCGGTCGGGCCCATATGGCCGATGCGCGTCAACTTGCCCAATGTCTCGCCCCGGCCCGACGAAAACACCACGCCGTAACGGGCGCGCGCAGCCTGGCGAAGCGCCTCCTCGTCGATGCCTTCGGGCGTTCGGACGGCAGTCGTGGTCGGCGATGCGATGATGTCGCTGGCCGCCCAGATCGACAGACCCATCGCGGCGACGCCGGCGCGCATGGCCTTGGCGGTGAGCGCGTGGCGCGCCCACACCGCCGCCGGTCCCTCATCGAGGTAGAGGTCGAGCGCGACGTCGAGCCCGTTCACTTCCGCGACGGACGGCGTGAACGGAAACGGCTTGTCCTTCGACCACGCATGCTCCCAATCGACGATGCTGAGCATCGACGCGCGCGGCGCCAGTGGATTGGCCTTCATTTTCGCCCAGGCCCGCTCGCTGACGCCCATCATCGTCAGCCCGGGAGGCGCGCCGAGGCATTTGTTCGGGCCGGTGACATAAATGTCGGCCTTGCAGTCCTCCGGATGCGTCTTCATGCCGCCGAAGGACGAAACGGCGTCGACGATCAGATAGGCGCCATGCGCCGAAACCAGCGCGCCGATGGCATCGATCGGGTTGATGGTGCCCGACGGCGTGTCGTGATGGCAGACGGAAACGATGCTGATTTCCGGATGCGCTTCCAGCATTGCCGCGACCGCCTGCGGGTCGATCGCCTCGTTATAGGGCACCTCGATTTCGAGCAGATGCGGCGAATAGCGCTTCGCCCAATAACCAAACCCCTTGCCGTAGACGCCCGAGGCAAGGTTGAGCACGACGTCGTCTGGCGTGATCAGGGAGGCTGCCGCGGCTTCCAGGCCAAGAACCGGCTCGCCATGCAGAATGACCGGCTTGTTGGACAGCCGCATCGCCTTCTGCACCTTGTCGACCACAGCCTCGTAAAAGAGCTGGAACGCCGGGTCGTAATCGTAGAGCACGGTGCGGCCGAGGCCGCGCAGCACATCGGGATAGGCGTTCACTGGCCCGGCGGTGAGCGTGATGACCGGTTCGGCGTGTTCGAGATAGCGCATGGTCTTTGTCTCTTCGTTGGCGGCGGTCAGCCGTAGAATTGCGTGCCGGTCCGATAGGTCTTGAAGTTTTCCATGTCGTGCGAATACATCAGCTCGGCCCCATAATCCTCGGCGAGCTTCTTCACCTTGCGCATCGAGTTGACACCCGCCACCGGGTCGATGTGGAAGGCCGCCTGGCACAGCGTTTCAAGGCTCTTCTGCGTGTAGGCCGCATCGATGGTGAACATGATCGGCTTGCGCTTGGGAAATTCGACCAGCAAGCTGTAATGGCCGATAGAATGGCCGGGCGTCGAGATCAATTTGACCCCCCTGGCAAGCTCGACATCGCCGTCGATGCCCTCGAAGGTCGAGTTGGCCCGCGTCGTGCCCTCCAGCAATTGCGCGGTCGCGCCACGCGCTTCGGCAGCCTCCGCCGAAAAGCTCAGATCCGAATAGCCAAGGTGCTCGAAAGGCTGAGGATTGCAGGCCTGCGGCACCTCGGTGCGATGACAGATCTTCTTGGCATGCGGAAAATACTTGTTGCCGCCGCAATGGTCGAAGTGGAAATGCGAGTTGACGACGACGTCGATATCCTTCGGCTCGAGGCCGAGCAGCGCCAGGGCGCCGGGAATCGTCTGGTGCTTTTCCTGGATCGGCTTTTCGAAAGGCAGCACCTTCATGACGTGGTCGTAGTCGTAGCCGGTGTCGATGAGAAACCGGCCCTCGGCATGCTCGATCAGGATCGAATAGACCGGAAAGCGCACTTCGCCGCCGGGGCCGCGATTCCAGAACACGTGATAGCCGTCGAGAACGAGCGAGCCACCATCGAGCAGGTAGACCTTGGTATCCGACATTTTGTTCTCTCCTCTGTTGGCGCGGGTCCCGCGCCTGAACCTGATCAGCGCACGCCGCGCTCGTATGGAATGCCGAGCGCTGCCGGCAGGCTGGCCCGCCGGCCGAACAGAACCAGCATGATCATCACCGCCAGGAACGGCAGCATCTGGATGACGTCGGTTGGTATGTTGATGCCGGCCACCTGCATGGCTGTCGTCAGCGACAGGCACACGCCGAACAACAAGGCACCGAACAGCACCCAGACCGGGCGACCACGCGCCAGCATGGCCAGCACGATTCCGAGAAAGCCCGCGCCATTGGTGATGAAGGGAATGAACAGGCCGGCGCCGACATTGGCGAGAAAGGCGCCGCCAAGCCCTGCCAGCGCTCCAGTCGTCAGCACGGCGATGGTGCGGGTTCGTGCGACGTCGATGCCGGCGACGTCAAGCGCGGCCGGCTTGTCGCCCGCCGCCTGCAGGTTCAGGCCGAGCTGCGTGCGCCGATAGATGTAGCCCATGGCGAAAACCAGTGCTACCGCCAGGTAGACGATCAGATGCTGCCTGAACAACGCCAGCCCGATCACCGGAATGCCCGACAGCAACGGAATGACGGTCACATCCACCGCTGGCAGGCGGGGATAGCTGCGCGAAAACTGGAAATGGTGGAGCAGCGCCGTCAGGCCTTCAAGTCCCAATGTCAGCGCTATGCCGATGACGATCTGGTTCAAGCCGATGCGCACGCAAAGCAGCGCCATGACCAGCGCCACGGCGATACCTCCGCCGGCGCCGGTGAGAAAGCCCAGCCACAGCGATCCGGAATAGAAGGCGCCGACGAAGCCGAGATAGGCGCCGGCCAGCATCATGCCTTCGATGCCGATGTTGAGCACGCCGGCCTTTTCGGACATCTGTTCGCCGAGGCCAGCCAGCAGCAGCGGGATCGCCGCGGTGACGGCGCCAAACAAAAGCGCGCTGAGAAAGACTTCGCTGAACAGCCCGGTCATAACTTCAGGCCCTCCGCGACTGATTGTACCGGTGATCGATGTATTCGGCGAGCGCGAGCACGATCAGCACGATGGAGACCAGCACCAGCGTGAAATGATTGGGCACGCCGAGGCGGCGGGCCGCGCTCTCGCCGCCGATCGACAGCACCGAAAGCAGGAACACGAAACCGATGGCGGCAAAGCCGTTCATGCGGGCGAGGAACACGACGGGAATGACCGCCAGCCCATAGGCGGGGTTCCAGTCGGCGCGGACGTTACCCTGGACGCCGAGGATATCGACAGCGCCGGCAAGTCCGGCCAGCCCGGCCGAGATGGCGAAGACGGCAATGGTGAGATTCGGCACGCCGAGCCCCGCATGGATGGCCGCGCGTGGGTTAGCCCCGACGATCCTCAGCTTCAGGCCGAAGGCCGTGCGCGTCATCACCAGATGTACGGTGATGATCGCCGCCAGTCCCAGAAGCAGGCCGCTGGTGATGGTCGTGTCGAACAGGCGCGGCAGCCGGTCCTCGACCGGCAAGGTGCGGGTCTGCGGCACGGTTGTGCCCGGATCGCGAATCATCAGCTTGACCAGCACATTGGCGAGCGAGGTGCCCAGGAACGTCATCATCAGCGTGGTGATGATCTCGTTGACGCCCTGATAGGCCCGCAAAAGGGCTGGCACCAGCGACCAGAGCATCGCAACCGCCATGGCGATGACGAACGAGCAGATCAGCGCCAACCAGGCAGGCATGACTTCCACGAAAACCGGCGCGCTGGCGGCGGCCGTTACTGCGCCGAGCAGGAACTGGCCATCGCCGCCGAGATTCCACATGCCGGCGCGAAAGGCCACGATCAGGCCGGCGGCAAGAAACAGCAGCGGCGCCATGCGCGTCAGCGTCTGCTGGATGCCGAGCGGCGACAAAAGCCCTCTCTCGAGCACAAAGCCATAATAGGCAAGCGGGTCTACGCCGACGGCAAGCAGGATGCAGCCGGCGATGATAAGCGCGGCCAGTATAGGGCCGATGGTCATCAGCAGCCGATGCTGGATATCGCGGCGCGTGACCACAGCAGCCGTGGCATCGAGTGCGGTTGCGCCGGCGGCTGGGACGGTGTCGATGCTCATGCGGCAAGTCCGATCATCAAGCGACCGATCTTGGAGCGGGCATCGCCGACATTCTCGACCGTGCCGACCAGCGAGCCGTTCGAGATGACGGCGATGCGGTCGCACATGCTGAGCAACTCCTCCAGGTCGGTGGAGATGAGCAGCACGGCAAGGCCGCGAGCCGCCGTGTTGCGGATTCGCTGGCGCGAAGCCAATGTATTGGCGAGATCGAGCCCATAGGTCGGCTTGTTGAAGATCACCACTTTTGCGCCTTCGGCGAGTTCGCGCGCCAGCAGCACCTTCTGGATGTTGCCGCCGGAGAGCCGGGCGACCGGCGTTTTCAGGCTGGGCGTGCGCACGTCGTATTCGCGGACGAGCTGAGCGGCGCGCTTGTCGATTTCAGCGCGCTGCTCGACGCCGTTGCGCCAGAAGGGAGCGGCGCCGACCTGCTTGAGGAAGAAGTTGATCGAGACCGGAAAAGTCCCGACCGTGCCCTCGCCGAGCCGGTCGTCGGTCAGGTAGCGAAGGCCTCGCTCACGGCGTTCGCCGACGCTCAGCGCCTCGATGGGCGTGCCCTGCAGCCGCACCGAACCGCTCACCGTCGCCCGCTGGCCAGCCAGCGCCTCCGCCAATTGCTTCTGGCCATTGCCGTCGATACCAGCGATGCCCAGCAGCTCGCCTGGACGGATGTCGAACGAAATCGATAACAGGCCCGGCGCGTCGTCTGTCGGTGCGACCGCGAGTTCATGGACCTGAAGCAGCGGAGCCGCTCCGGCGTGAATGGTGCGAACCGGACGTTCGGACGCTTCCGGGTCGTCCTTCTGCTTGCCGAACATCAATTCGACGATCTCCGAAACGATCGCCTGCTCGCCTAGCGCGCGAAACCGCTCGGGAGGAATTTCGCCGACCTTGCGGCCGAGTTTCAGCACCGAGATTCGATCGCCAAAAGCCGCGGCCTCCTTGAGCTTATGGGTGATGAAGACGATCGCCAGCCCCTGCTCGACAAGGCGGCGCATCAGCGCGCCCAGCTCATCGATGCCCTTCGGCGTCAGCATCGAGGTCGACTCGTCGAGGATCAGAAGCCGGCTGTTGCGCACCATCGCGCGCAGGATCTCGACCTGTTGCTGTTCGCCGAGCGAGAGTTCCGACACCTTGGCATGCAGCTTGACAGTGATACCGAGCGCCCTGGTGATTTCGGCGACGCGCGCTTCCAGCTCCTCGGTCTTGGGCCGCTGCCACCACGGCCCGCCGAGCAACAGGTTTTGCGCCACCGTCAGCGTCGGCACCAGCATCACGTGCTGGAATACGGTTCCGATGCCGAGCGCCAGCGCATGGCGCGGCGAGGTGATCGCGATAGGCTCGCCGTCGACCAGTATGCGGCCCTCGTCCGGCTGCTGCAGGCCGGACAGCATGCCGATCAAGGTGGATTTTCCGGCGCCGTTTTCACCGAGCAGCACATGCACTTCACCCGGACGGATCGCCAGATCGACGCTGTCGTTGGCGACGACGCCGGGAAACCGCTTGGTCACGCCTTCAAGCGCGACGATGTCGCGCTTGTCGACCGACAATGAGGTCGCACTACTCATGAAGCCAAGGCCTTGAAAACATGAAATCGGTCCGGCGGGGTGAATTGTCACCCCTCCGGAAGTCTGCATTGAAGCGCCTTACTGGGCGACGCTGGTCATCAGCGCCCTGACTGCTGCTGCATCATAGACCGGATCGACCTTGGTCTTGCCGGAAATGATGTCCTCGCGCAGCGTCTGGATCTCCGCCCATACATTGTCCGGGATCGCAGCGGTTTTCAGAAGCTTGACCGAATCGTCCTTGAGGCCGATCGAGTAGCTCTTGGTGCCGAACGTGTCGGCCTTGAGGTCGGCGATCATCGCCGCATAGACCGGCTCGATGTTCCAAACCACCGACGACAGCAGGAAGCCTTTGTCGATCGGCGTCTTGTCGCCGATGACGTCGATGAAATAGACCTTGCCGCCATCGCCGGCCTTGGTCGTCTCGACCGCCTGCAGCATGCCGAAGCTCGAGCCGTTGCCCTGGCCGAAGATGATGTCGGCGCCCGATGCGATCACGCTTTCGGTAACGCGCTTGCCGCCGGCCGCATCGCTGTAGGCGGCGGGTCCGATCACCGCATAGGTGACCTTGACGTCCGGGTTCTCGGCCTTCACACCTTGCGCGAACGCCGCCGACTGCGAGTTCCACGACGGAGGCTCGCCGGACACGACGATGCCGACCGACTTGGAACGCGACATCTTGGCGGCGAGACGGCCGGCAAGGTACGCACCTTCGTGACCGCTCAGCGTGTAGTCTGCGACGAGCCCAGCCTCCAGGCCGGTCGGCGTGTCGACGATCGCCACTGGCACCTTGGTTTCCTTGGCGATTTCGGGAGCCGCGGTGTTGTACCCGCTGGCATGAGCAATCAACAGGCTGGCGCCGTCGGCCGCCAGTTCGCGCAATGTCGGGCGCACGTCGCCATAGCCGAGCCCCTGCGCCGTCACTATCTCGACACCGGCAGCTTTCGCCGCTGCCTTGGCAGCGTCGATGCCTTGCTGGTTCCAGCCATAATCGGTGCCTTCTTCCGGCGTCAGGATGGCAATGGACTTGACTTCGGCGGCAAGTGCATTGCCCAGCAAGAGGCCGCTTAATATAACAGCGCTTACGTTGCCCTTCAGGAACTTAGACATGTTACCCTCTCTGTTCGGTTGACCCAAGATATTCTTATTGTTATTGCGCAAAAGCGAGGTAGACTGCCTGAACAATTCCACACGGAGTTCAGGCAAGGTGGTTGTGCGATACATTCTTCCGATAATTCTGGCGTTCACATCGTTCGCCAACGCGGTTGAATTGCGGCACATCACTGTGCGAACCGGCACCGAAGGGCTCGATCCGGTGCCGCTGACGATCTCGAATGCGGGGCATGAGGCGCTTTCCTGCAATGCAGACTTCGCCCACTGGTATTCGGCCACGATCGCCACCGCGGCGCCTGGCAAGAGCGCCCGTGTCGAGCTGTGGTTCGATCCAGAAACCGGGACATTTGCGATCCTCAACGACAAGCGCGAAAACCTGCCCGTCGAGCGGCTGTGGTGCGGCCTTGCCAGACAGGCATACGCCACGCGCGTGCAAATCGTGCTCGACCGGACCAGTGGAAGAAAGGGGCAAATGGCCGTGACCTGCAGCAGAGCGGACGACAGGCTGGTCTGCCGGTAGACGCTCGCTTTTTGCCAGGTCAGACACCGCCCCCGACCTTCACTCTGCCGCCAGGAATTTGTCGGTGAAGACGTCGTCGGCCGACAGTGCCGTTTTGAGCACGCCCTGATCCGTCAGCGTCTTCAAGGTCTCTTCCCATTGGGTCTTCGTCATCCAGCCGAGGCCGTGTTCCTTCGTCGCCGGGCTGTTGAACGTCGAAGCGATGTCGGCCTTGAGCTGGGCCAGCAGCACATCCTTCTTTTCCGCATAGCCAGGAACGGCCCTGGCGGTGATTTCGGCAGCTTCTTCCGGATGGGCCGCGACATAGTCGAAAGCCTCCCTGTAGGCCTTCACGAAGCGGCGCACGACATCGGCGTTGTCCTTGATCATCGCTTCAGAGGTGAACAGCCCCGATCCATAGGCCTTCCAGCCGTGATCCGCGCCGAGCATGATGCTCAGCGACCCTGGGCCGCCAGCCTTGGCTTCAAGTTCTGGCACTTCGGCGTCGAGATAGCCGACGACCGTCTGCACCCGTCCGAGCAGCAGGTAGCTTTCGTACGGCGGCGAGACGCTGTTGAGCGTCATGTCCTTCTCGCTCATGCCGTTGGCAGCCAGGAACCCCCTGAAGAAAATGTAGGTGGAGCCCGCCGGGTGGATGCCGATGGTCAGGCCCTTGAGGTCTGAAGGCTTGGTCAGCTTGAGCGTCTTGGCGAGCGAAATAATGCCCAGCGGCGACTGCTGGTTGACCGCCGCCAGCGCCACGACGGGAACATTCTGCGACCTTGCCACGGCAAGCGTGGGAAGATCGCCGAAGCCGAATTCAGCGTTGCCGTTGCCCACCAGCCGCATGGCGTCAGGCGAGCCGGACCCTTTGCGGACCTCGCTCACATCGATGTCGTTCTTGGCGAAGAAGCCTTTTTCCATGCCGACAAAGAACATGGCGTGATTGCCGCGCACCACCCAGTCGAGCTGGACGTTGACCGTGTCCGCCGCCAGCGCCGCGTTCGAGAAGCCAAGCGCGCCGACAAACGCCGCAAAGGTGGCCGCCTTGATAAGAGAGCGTCTCAGCATTGTCTGTTCCCTTGTTTGGTTGTTCGAAAGATCCTAGGCCTGGCTGAATTTCGGCGCCCACGGCACCACGACACGTTCAAGAATTTCGGCTGCGTAGTAGAAGGCGATGCCGAGCACTGAAACCATCAGCAGCGCCGCGAAGACAAGGGCCGTGTCGAGCTGAGTCGACGCGAATTGGATGACGTAGCCGAGTCCGTCCGAGGCTCCGGCAAATTCGCCGACGATCGCGCCGATCACGCTCAGGGTCGCGGCTATCTTGGTCCCGGCCATCAGGCTCGGAAGCGAGTGGGGGACACGGATCCTGAACAGGATCTGGGTCGGGCTGGCGCCGACCGAATTCATCAGCGACAGAAGCGAACGGTCGACCGATTGCATGCCGGCCAGCATCGACAGCGTCACCGGGAAGAAGGCGATGACCAGAATCAGACCGATTTTGGGAGCGAGCCCATAACCGAACCAGAGGATGAATATCGGCGCCAGCGCGACCTTCGGCACATTCTGGAACAGCACGACGAGCGGATAGAGCGCGCGGCCCAGCCAATCGAAGCGCACGATGACGAGAGCAAGCGCAATGCCGACTATGACCGAGACAAGAAAGCCAAACAGGATTTCGCCTGCCGTGACCACCGTCGCCTGCATGAGAGTGCCCCACTGCGCGACCAGCGATTTTGCAATCTCGGATGGGGCAGGAACGATAAAGGAAGATATCGAGAATATCCGCACCGCCGCTTCCCACAACACGATCGTCACCAGCAGAAGGATAGCCGCCGGAAGCCAGCTGCTCGTTGCCGCGTCCCAGCCGGAAACCGGTTGCGGCGATGAGAGATTCATGACGGGTCGCCTGCTCACGTCGCGCCTCCCGGCTGGTGACTGGAGCGCAGCATCGTTCGAAGCTGAAGCACCAGCCTGACGAATTCGGGGACTTCGGTCACGGAAGCGTCGCGCGGATAAGGCAGCGGAATGTCCAGGCTCTGGGTAATGCGTCCCGGTTTGATTCCCAGCACATGAACCTGGCGCGACAACTGAATGGCTTCATCGATCGAATGCGTCACGAAGACGATCGTCTTGCCGGTCCGCTGCCAGATCTCCAGCAGCGACTGGCCCATCGAATCGCGGGTGATCGCGTCAAGGGCGCCAAACGGCTCGTCCATCAGCAAGACCGCCGGATCGAGCGCCAAAGCCCGGGCGATGGCAACCCGCTGCCGCATGCCGCCAGACAGTTCGTTTGGGCGCTTGTGGGCGGCATCGCCAAGTCCCACCAGGTCCAGCATTTCCTGTCCACGTGCCCGCAGCGCCGAGCGTGACATCGATTTGTCGGCGATGCCGAGCAGCATCGAGGCATTGTCGACGGCGTTTTTCCACGGCAGCAGATTGGCATCCTGAAAGACCAGACCGATCATCCGCTTGCGCGCCGCTTCGCCTGGCGAAACGCCGGCAACCGAGACGCTGCCGCTGCTCGGATTTACCAACCCAGCCAGCACTTTGAGCAGCGTACTCTTGCCGCAACCCGAAGGGCCGATCAGGGAAACGAACGAGCCTTGCGGAACTGCAAGGTCTATATCCCTGAGGATCAGCTGGCGGTTGCGATCCGTGCCCATGACCACCGAAACGCCTTTGGCGGAAATGAGGTCGTCGTGGCGGATGTGGGTCGGTCGGCCGCCGGCGGGTCGAATGGTTTCAACCTGCATGGTCGATCACCCCATGCATCGTGATTGGCCGCAGCTGCGCTGTCTTGATGGCACAGTCCGCATGAACGGCCAACCGGGTGAAGTCCCCGGCATGGCCAGCCTCATTCCTAACTCGTGCCATCGGCTACTCCCGGCCCTCGAGGATGCGGCGCACCGCGACCAGCTTGCGCGCCCGTTCGCTTTGCAGCGCCCTTATCTGCTCGGGCGTATAGGAGAACATGCCCTCGCCCGACTTGATGCCGAACTTCGATGCACCGGTCTTCTCCAGCACCATCGGCGCCACATCATCCCGATTGGAGAGATCGGCGTTCAGGAACGAAGAGACGGATTTGTAGATATCGAGGCCGGCCATATCGAGCAGCGCCATTGGCCCGATGACGGCGATCTTGTAGCCGATGCCCCAGGATACGCAGGTGTCGAGATCCTCCGGTTCGATGACGCCGCGCTCGACCAGATCCACCGCTTCACGCAGCAGTGCGTAAAGCACGCGATTTTCGACGAAGCCGGGAACGTCTTTCTTCACGACCACCGGCAACAGCCCGATCGAGCGGATCAGGTCGCGTATCGTCGCCACCGTTTCGGGCGCGGTCTTCTCGCCGCCGATCACCTCGATCATCGGGATGATGTGGGGCGGGTTCGACCAGTGCATGCCGACCATCCTCTCGGGGTGCGAGATATGGGCCTGCAGCTTGGTGATCGGAATACCCGACGTGTCCGAGGCGACGATCACCGAAGAGCCGATCAGCGGGTCGATGGCGCGATAGGTTTCGGCCTTGGTGTCGATATTCTCAGGCACATTCTCGATGACCAGTTCCGCCCCATCGACGGCCTCGGCGATGGTGCGGACGAAGCGCACCGTGCCGGCGCCCGTTGCCGGCACCTTGATGTCGAGACGGTCCAGAACCCCGCCCGCGATGTCGAGCGTGCCGCAGGCGCGTTCGACCGCGACTTCGGAAACATCATACGCCGCCACATCGAGCCCGCCGCGCGAAAGCCGCGCGGCGATGCCCGGACCCATCGTTCCCAGTCCGATGAGAGCGGCGCGCTTGATCATCATGCGGCCTTAGCGGGAGCCGCAGCGATTGCCGCCTTGAAGGCTGGACGAGCGGCGATTGCGGCGACCCAGCGCTCGAGATTGGGCAGCGACGGCCGGTCGATCTTGAAGTCGATGCAGCGTTTCAGGATCGGTGCGCAGGCGATGTCGGCAATGGTCAGCTTTCCCAGCGCCAGGAATTCCTTGCCGGCCAGATGCCCGTCGATGATCTTGAGCTGCGCCACCAGGTCCTTGACCTGTTCCTTGTATTCGGCGGTCTGTTCCTCTGGCGTCAGCTTGGCGCCCTTGAAGGCTGCCATATAGCCGGGATTGACCGCCGCCAGCAGAAAATCCATCCAGCGCTCGACCTCGGTCTTTTCCGCAGGGGTGGCGCCATTCAGCCGCTCACCGCCGGATGCCGCGAGATAGCGCAGGATGGTGTTGGACTCCCAGATCACGGTGTCGCCGTCGACCAGCGTCGGGACTTTCGACGTCGGATTAAGCGCCTTGTATTCGGCCGTCTGGGTGTTTTCGAACTGGCGGCCGTAATCCTCGCGCTTGTATGGCGCGCCAAGCTCTTCGAGCATGAAGAGCACCTTTTGAACGTTGCCCGATGTCTGGCGGCCTAAGAGCTTGTACATATCATCTCCTCGATTGTGTCGTGGCCTACTTGCCGGCCGGCAGCGGCTTGTAGACGATAGCGTCCATTTCGATCTTGGTGTTGATGACGGCCTTTGCCTCCACCGTCGTGCGCGCCAGCACCGCGTCGCCGATCCCTTCGAGAAACGCCTTGTTGTAGCGGCCGAAGTCGCGCGTATCCTCGAGATAGGTGGTGATCCGCACGACATCGGAGAGCGTTGCGCCCTCATCGGCAATGACGCGCGCGATGGTCCTCAGCGTCGCCAGCGTCTCTTCCTCGATCGTGCCGCTGATCATGTTGTTGTTCTCGTCCTTCGGCACCTGGCCGGAGACGAAAATGAAATCGCCGGCACGCACCGCCGGATGAAACGGCAGGTTCGGATTCTTCTTGCCAATGGCGTAGTGGCTGGCGGATTTTCGCGTGCTGTCGCTCAACCTATCCCCCTAGAGAACGCTGGTTTCGATGATATCGACGCCACGGACGCGATCGATAAGATAGACGATGCCGCGATCGTCGATGGTGACGTCGTTGGAAGACGCTCGCTCGGCGCCCTCAGGCGCATCGGGCACGAAATGGCCGACCTCCTTGGGTGCGAACGGGTCGGCGATGTCGACCAGCCGCAGCCCCTGGGCGAACCATGCAAACGGAATGATGGTGCCCTTGAACCGCTCGGAAGGCTGATGGCAGCCGGTCATTGGCGGTTGTGGTTCGCCATCCGGGTCGAGGCCAGGCACCTGGAAGGTCGAGATCGGCAGCGGGTTCGTTTCGTCGGTGATGTCGTAGATCCAGGTGAAGGCCGGCGGCGAAGGTCGGAGCTTGGCGACATCCTCGTCCGCCACCACCATGATGTTGCGGCCCTTGAGCGGCTGCGGGATCGGCAGGCATGTGTGCGTGGGATGCGGGAAGCTCGGGCTCGAATTGACATGCGAGACAAGCGTCGGCTTCGAAATGTCGGAAATGTCGAGGATGAACAGGCCGTGATGCCAGTAGCTGACATAGAGCCGGTCGCCCATGCGTAACGGATGGTGGCAGCGCGGCGTGACGTAATCATGCCACGGATACTCTTCGCCGCCGCCGGTCCATTGCCCCGGTATCCACCAGCGCCCGATTTCGACCGGATTTACCGGATCGATCAGGTCGAGGATCATCACGATGTTGCCGACATAGCCGTCGGCGGTCGGCGAGATATAGGCGTAGCGGCCGTCATAGTCGTAGCGATGCACGCCATGGCCGGCGGTTATCCACTTCGAGATCAGCCTCGGCTCCGCCGGTCGGGTCGTGTCGTAGAGCGCCAGGCCACCGCCGAAATCGGCCGGACCCGCATTGCCGAAGCGCTCGTGGTTGATGATCATCAGACCGTCCTGGGCGCGCACCTTGTGCGAGTGCCAGCCCGGCGGAACGTCGATCGTCGCGACCTTCCTGGGATTGCGCGGATCGGAAATGTCGACAAGCGTCGTGCCGCTCGGCGGACGCATGTGGCCGATATAGAGAATGTTGCCGTCGACCCAGACCTGACCACCGCCCGGGCAGTCGACATGGCCGATCTGCTTTGTGTTGAACGCCGAAACCAAATGCATCCGCCCTTGCTGCTGAACCGTCTCGTTCGATGTCCGCGCCACTATGGCGGCGCGGACGGTTTCCGCTGCAAACTAGACGATGCGGAGCAGATCGCCGGCCGGGTTGCGGCCCCAGCGCTTGTAGAGCAGCAGCGCCTTCTGTGTCGGCGCATCGGTCGCGCCGAAGAAGATGGCCGGCTCGGTCGAGGAGCCATTGACATGCTCGACCCAGCAACCGCCCGGTATGGCGATCGTGTCGAACTGGTTCCAGTCGTAGCGCTTGCCGTCGATCATCGAATGGCCATTGCCGCGGAACGGCGCCAACAGCAGGCTGGCGGTCTCGCGCTGCGGCAGCGTCTTTTCGCCCGGCCGCAACATCTGCACGTAGAAGTTGATCGTGCGGAAGACCGGGCCGCCGGTGGTGGGGTCGACATAGTCGATGACGATGCCTTCATGCGGATCGCCGTCCCAATCCTTGTGCGCGTCGAGGATCGCTTCCATCTTTTCCCAGCGATAGACATACATCGGCGACGACAGGCCGCCGCCGCGCTTGTGGTCGACGAAGCGCGGCATCAGGCCGCCCTCGCCATAGATTCGCTGCGAATAATCGCTCGGAAAACGAGCGGTCTGCACCTTCTTCTCGACTTCCTTGCCGTCGACCATCTCGGTGTATTTGTGATCGAAATGCACGGCGTGCAGCGTCTCGACCAGCGGCAGGTCGAGGACCGAAAGGTTGACCGCCTGTTCGCCGCCGACCGTGCCGTGATTGTGCCAGGCGTCGTTCGGCGTCAGCACCATGTCGCCGGGGCCGAAAACCACGTCCTCGCCCTCGACGCCGGTAAAATTGCCCTTGCCGGTCAGGCCAAAACGTATCGCGCTCGGCGAATGCTTGTGCGGAGGCATGATCTCGTCCGGATCATTCAGGCGGTAGGCGGTGTACATGGTGCTGACCGAGGCGCGCTTGGGCGCAAGCCCCGGATTGACCAGGATCAGCGACCGGCGCTCGCTGTCGTCCATGGTCACCAGTTCGGCGGCGCGCTGCAGCAGCGGCTCGATATCGGCATAGGACCAGACGAAGGGGATCGCCTTCGAGGTCGCCATGAGCTGCTTGATCTCGTCGTGATCGACGCCTTCCGACGTCGCCCAGAACGGGAACATATTCTTTTCGTAGAGGGCGTCATAAAGGCCCTTCAGCGCTGCCTTCTTGTTGGTGACGGTAAGGTCTGCCGGTTGCGCCAAGGACATCTCTGACACCTCTCTTCACGAAGAAAATGCGTTTAACCAACTCAACCGTATTCGGATTGGTTTTTCTGGACAATCCCAAAACTGAGAATTTTTAAATTTTTGGTTGAGTGCTCCTATGGAGGCCGAATGGCCCCAAAGGGGCAAGAAAGTCGAAAATATGCGAGAAAATGGCCGGCGGATCGTACCATTGCGGCCGTGGCAATCGCTCGGCAGCCCAACCAACTCGAATTTTGTTTTCAACCAAAGGAACTTGGTTGAACCCGGGCGACAGCAATCAGGCGGCCATGCTTTGTTCAGCACGGCCGCGGATCAGGTCCGAGGCCTTTTCGGCGATCATGATGACCGCCGCATTGATGTTGCCGCAAACGAGATCCGGCATCACGGAAGCATCCACCGCGCGAAGGCCGGCAACGCCGCGCACCCGTAGTTGCGGGTCGACCACCGACTCCGCGTCGACACCCATGCGGCAGGTGCCGGCCGGATGATGCACAGTGATCGAGGTGTTGCGAATATGCTCATCGATCTCATCGTCGCTCTGGCATTGCGAGCCCGGAAAGAACTCCGAGGCGATGAACGGCGTCATCGACGGTTGTGCAGCGAGGTTGCGCGCGACGCGGAAGCCGGCGCGAAGCGACTGCCAGTCGTGCGGCGATGACAGGAAATTCTGGTGGATCAGCGGCGCGGCCAACGGGTCGTTCGACGCCAGTTCCACGCTCCCCCTGCTCTCCGGCTGGACGGCGACAATGCGGGTCGCAAAGCCATCGGCGAAGGGCGCTTTGAATGGCGGCATGTAAGGCCATGCAGCAAGCGGCGCAGCCGTGAAAAGCAGCTGAACATCCGGCAACGGCCGGCTTGCATCGCTTTTCAGAAACGCCACGACCCCGCCGGGCACATCTCCCGAAAAGCCCTTTCCGGTGAAATAGGTCTTGACGAAATCCAGCCCGATACGATCGGCACGCATCATCTTGTGGAATGGCCCCGGCTGCTTGCGCCGATACATCAGAATGACCGAGACATGGTCCTGCAGGTTCTTGCCGACCTGCGGACGGTCTACTTTCGTCTCGATACCATGCGCGGCGAGCTCGCCGCTATCGCCGATCCCCGACAGCATCAGCAACTGCGGCGTGTTGATGACGCCGCCGGCAAGCACAACCTCATGCCGCGCCAGAACCTGGTGGGTCGCGCCGCCCCTGGTATAGGCGATGCCGGTCGCTCGCCCATCCTTCAGCACGATCCGCGTCGCCATCGCGCCGGTCAGCACCTTGACATTGCTGCGGCGCATGGCGGGACGCAGATAGGCCGACGCGGTCGAGCAGCGGCGACCGTTTGCGATCGTCATCTGCAGGCGGCCAAAGCCTTGCTGCACCGGGCCATTGTAATCGTCGGTCTGGGGATATCCGGCATCCCGGCTCGCCGTAGCGAAGGCATCGATCAGTTCGTCCTTGTAGCGGCAGAACTGCGTGTTCAACGGCCCGCTGCCGCCGCGATAGTCGCTCTCGCCCTTCTCCCAGCGCTCCTGCTTCTTGAAATAGGGCAGCACCTTGTCGAATGACCAATCGCTGAGACCGCTGGCCGCCCAGCGATCGTAATCGCCGCGATTGCCGCGCACATAGGCCATGGCGTTGGTGGAGGAGGAGCCGCCGATGACCTTGCCGCGCGCACATTCGACCTTGCGTCCGCCGACATTGGCCTCGGGCTCGCAGAAATACATCCAGTCGTGACGGCGTTCGGTCAGGATCTTACCCCAGCCGAGCGGGATGTGGATCATCGGGTCGCGATCCCAGTCGCCAGCTTCCAGGAGCAGCACGGAAACATCAGGATCTTCGCTCAGGCGGTTTGCAAGCACGCAACCGGCCGACCCGGCGCCGACAATGACATAGTCGAAAGTTTCCCCAAACGGCATGCACTGTCCTCGGGAGAAGACGGCCCCGCCGAGATATGAGCCGTCAAAGAAACAACTGCGGTACTCAACCATCGCGCAACTGGTGTTGTCAACCACCGGGCGCAGATGTAGATTGGTTGAGTTGGTTGAGTGCCGTTCTCATCGATTCCGTGTCACAACTTGATATCGGGACGTCGAGTCGACCGCTGCCGATCAGACAGGAGATTTGGTTTTGAGCGCATTCGAGCCGCAGGTCGTATCTTCGGACCTCGACGACATCATCGCGGCGGTCCGCCAGTTGCAGCAGGGCGGCGGCAAGCTTCCTTCCGAGCGTGACCTTGCCGAACATCTCAACGTGAAACGTCATCAGCTTCGCAAGGCGCTCGAGATGCTGCGCCAATCAGGTGATTTGAAACCGACGCGCGCCAGGCGTGCGCCGACCGCCCTGCCCCGATATGGCGAAGAACTTGTCAGGGTAACCAACCCCATCGAGGTTCTGGAGTTGCGCCTGCTCATGGAACCGGGCCTCGCCCGGCTGGCATCGCTGCGCGCCTCCTCGTTCGAGACGGCCCGGATCATCGATGCGGCAACCACGCCGGAGAATGCCTCGTCTGGCGCGGTCGATTTCGCTTTTCATTCCGCCATCGTCGCTGCCGCCCGCAACCATCTTGCCGCCGAATTCTACAAGATGCTGCGCCAGGTCGGGGTCGATGCGCGGGTCAAGGTCGCACGGACCGCAGCACCCACCTGCCCTAAGCGGATCGCCGAGCGCGACGGCGAACATCGTCTGATCGCCGAAGCGATCTCGAAACGCGACCCCGAAGCAGCCGAAGCGGCCATGCGCGCGCATTTGCTATCCGTGCAAAGACGAATCACGGAGCGGTCGAATGCCGGCGCTTTTGCGGCATGAGCGTCTCGTATTCTAGCCAGACAGCCTGCTCGCGCGAACTTTTAAATTGATGCGTCATTTCGACGTGCTGATCGTCGGCGCCGGATCTGCCGGCTCGGTGGTGGCTAGCCGGTTAAGCGAGGACAGCGCGTGCCAAGTCGGTTTGATCGAAGCCGGGGTCATGCCGTCCGATCCCGATATCGCCGACCCGTTGAAATGGACGATGCTGCAGGGCCGCGCCTATGACTGGGCTTATCGGACGGTGCCGCAACCCTTTACCGCAAACCGCGTCCACGAATGGCCGCGCGGAAAGATCGTCGGCGGTTCTAGCTGCCTGCATGCCATGGCCTATGTGCGTGGCCATCCCGATGATTTCCAGCCCTGGGCAGTAGCAGGCGGCGAGCGCTGGTCCTTTTCGGGCTTGTTGCCTGGCTTCGTCCGCAGCGAAGCTTTCACCGCCTTCGACGCGCCGTCGCGCGGCCGCAACGGACCGTTGGACGTCTATCTGCCGGAAGCGGAGGTCAGCCCCGTCGTCCGCGCCTATATAGCCGCTGGACAGGCCATGGGGATCCCCGTCCTGACCGACCACAACAGCGGCGAGCTCGCTGGCACGAGCCCTAATTCGCTGAACATCCGCGCCGGCAAGCGCCTGAGCGTCGCCGACGCCTATCTGCCGCCGGAGGTCATGGTGCGACCGAACCTCGCTCTGCTCACCGCTCACGAGGTCGAGCACCTCGTGCTGGAAGGCCAGCGGGCCACGGGTGTGGCTGTCGTGTGCGATGGGGAGAGCATGACGATCTCCGCCGACAGGATCGTTCTTTGTGCCGGTGCGGTGTCGTCGCCGCTCATCCTCATGCGATCGGGCATCGGCGATCCGGATACGCTGAAGCGGGCGGGGATTCGCTGTCGTGCCGACCGGCGCGATGTCGGCCGCAATCTGCAGGACCATCTGCTGGCCCTTGGGAACGTCTACAGCACGAAAAAGCCGCTGCCCCCGTCGCGCCTGCAGCACTCGGAATCGCTGATGTACCTGCACGGCAGCGACCCGACCCGTTCGACGGGAAACCCCGATATCGTCCTCGCCTGCGTCGTTGCTCCATCGGCCGCAGTGGGCTTGAATGCACCGCCCTACGGCTCGGCTTTCACGATACTATGCGGCGTCACCCAGCCGACCAGTCGTGGGCGCATCGCACCGAGCGGGCCGGGCCGGAACGATGCACCGATCATCGATCCGCATTATCTCGAAACCGAACATGACCGGGCCGTTTTCCGGATAGCGCTGAAGACGGCGCGCGCGATTGGCCATCATCGAGCGCTCGACGAGTGGCGCGATGTGGAAATCCTACCGGGATCACGGGTGCAGTCGGACGACGAGCTTGACGCTTTCATCGCCAGCGCGGCCTCCACACATCATCATCCTGCCGGCACCTGCAGGATGGGCGGGGATGCCGACGCAGTCGTCGACCCGGATTTGCGGCTGAACGGCTTCGACAACGTCTTCATCGTCGACGCGTCGGTGATGCCGACGATCCCGAGCGGACCCATCAATGCCGCGGTAGTCGCCATAGCGGAAACCTGGGCGTCAGCTCCGCCTAAAGCGCGTCGCGTTTGACCGCCGCATTAGCGCATGATCCCAAAAATCGGATCGGCCGGGCATGGCCCGAATCGGATCGATGCCAAACGGCCTATTCCGCCCACAGTTCCCGGCGCAGTTCGCGCCAGCTTGCTTCGTCCGGTGCGACAAGAAGGCCACCGCCGACATGCGAAGGCCGATAGGTGCTGCCGTCGAAACGCGCCGCGTAACCACCTGCCTCGGCATGGATCAGCACACCGGCCAGATGATCCCACGGCATCAGCTTGTTGTAGACGACGAAGTGGGCGTGGCCGCTCGCCAGCAGGCGGTATTCGTGAGCCGCGCAGCGATAGCCGAATTGCGACAAGCATTTCGTCTGGTTGCGCGCCAGCCGTGACCGTTCCGGCTCGGGCATGTATTGCCAGGAAACCGCGCCGGTCATTTGCGAGATCGGCGCAGGCTCGGCGACATGCACCTTCTCCAAAGTGCCATGCGCATGCCGTATGTGGCTGCCTGCACCCCTGGCGCCGATCAGCCAGTCCTTGCCGATGGGATCGTGAATGATGCCGGCGATGGTCTCGCCCTTCACCACGGCGCCGAGCATGACGCCGAACAGCGGCACGCCCGAGGCGAAATTGAAAGTGCCGTCGACCGGATCGATGACGAAGGCGAGATCGGCTTCGCCGAGGCCCTGGAGCAGCGCCGGGTCGTCGGAGCAGGCTTCCTCGCCGACGATCATCGCCTGCGGGTAGCGCTCACGCAGCCTGACGGTGATGAGCCGCTCGGCACTCACATCGGCCTCCGTCACCAGATCGGCTGCCGAGGTCTTCTGGCGGATGTCGCCCTCATCCAGCCGGCGAAAGCGCGGCATGATCTCGGCAATGGCAGCGTCGGACAGAAGCGTGGCGAGCCAGTCGATCGCGGTATCGTCAAATGTCATCGGGAATGTCTTGCCTTGCGCTCAGGGTTTCGTTGAGCGCGGCGAAATCGAACAGCTTTCTGTCGAGCAGATGCGAGGGCCGCACATTGGTCATGGCGTGGATCATCGTGTCCTTGCGGCCGGGCATACGCTTTTCCAGGTCGTCGAGCATCGCCTTCATCGCATTGCGCTGCAAGCCGTCCTGGCTGCCGCACAGATCGCACGGGATGATCGGGAACTTCATGGCGCCGGCGAATTTTTCGAGATCGGCCTCGGCGCAATAGGCAAGCGGCCGCAACACCATGACGTCGCCGTCGTCGTTGAGCAGTTTTGCCGGCATGGCGGCGAGGCGCCCGCCATGCAACAGGTTCATGAAAAAGGTCTCGAGAATGTCTTCGCGGTGGTGGCCAAGCACCAAAGCCGAGCAGCCCTCCTCGCGCGCGATGCGGTAGAGATGGCCGCGCCTGAGCCGCGAGCACAGCGAGCAATAGGTGCTGCCCTGGGGAAGCTTGTCGGTCACCACCGAATAGGTGTCCTGATATTCGATGCGATGCGCAATGGCGTATGTGTTAAGATAATCGGGCAGAATGTGCTTTGGAAAGTTCGGCTGGCCCTGGTCGAGATTGCAGGCCAGCAGGTCGACCGGCAGCAGCCCGCGCCATTTGAGGTCGAGCAGCAACGCAAGCAGGCCGTAGGAATCCTTGCCGCCGGACAGGGCGACCAGCCAGCGATCGCCGGGCCTGACCATCGAAAAATCGTCGATCGCCTGACGGGCGAGACGCAGCAGCCGCTTGCGCAGCTTGTTGAATTCGACGGAGGACGGCACATCGGCAAACAGCGGATGAAAGCCGCCTGCGGCGTCAGTGATCGGTTCGATTGTTTCTGGCAGCATGTTCATGGCGCGGCGGCCCCAAAAATCCTTGTTGCTGCCCGGAGTAGCGCATCGGCCCGCAAATCGAAATCGATTTTCGGAACCGCAAAGAAAAGGCCGCCTCGAGGGCGGCCTTCGATGATGTCGCAGATGAAAAAAATCGATCAGCGCGAATAGAATTCGACGACCAGGTTCGGTTCCATCTGCACGGCGAAGGGAACATCCGACAAGCCGGGGATGCGCCCGAAGGACGCCGTCATCTTGTTATGGTCGACCTCGATGTAATCAGGCACGTCGCGCTCAGCCAGGCCTACCGATTCCAGGACGATCACCAGCTGCTTCGACTTTTCGCGCACTTCGATGACATCGCCCGGCTTGCAGCGGTACGAGCCGATGTTGACGCGCTTGCCGTTGACATTGATGTGGCCGTGATTGACGAACTGGCGAGCGGCAAAAATGGTCGGCACGAACTTGGCGCGGTAGACGACCGCGTCGAGACGCGACTCGAGCAGGCCGATCAGGTTCTCCGAGGTGTCGCCCTTGCGGCGGTTCGCCTCTTCATAGACCTTGCGGAACTGCTTTTCCGACACGTCGCCGTAGTGACCCTTCAGCTTCTGCTTGGCACGCAGCTGCAGCCCGAAATCGGAAAGCTTGCCCTTGCGGCGCTGGCCGTGCTGGCCGGGACCGTATTCGCGCTTGTTGACCGGGGATTTTGGGCGGCCCCAGATGTTTTCGCCGAGACGGCGGTCGATCTTGTATTTCGCGGATTCGCGCTTGCTCATCGCATTCCCTTTCAAAAAGACACACCCGGCACCTCATGGTCCGGGTGAAGGAAACGCGCCCTCCTCTGGCCCCCGTTTTCGAGACCTGACAGGGTTCTCCCACGCAACGCGGCGGAAAACCCACGGGACACGTCATTCTAGACAAGACTCTGGGAAAAATAGAGCGGCTTCCCAAATGTCTTGCGCCCATAAAGAAACCACCGGACATTGCGGCCCGGTGTTGGTGGGCTGATTAGACGGAGATTCAACTGGTGTCAAGCTCGCCACTGGCGTCGGTGAATGGCATGCGCGGTTCCCCCGCGCGGACGTGCTGACCGCGGCTATCCAACTATGGGACCGGACCTCGGCTGCGGACGAGCGGCTAGTGTTTCGATTTCTTCTCCGGCAGGCCCTTGCGCTTGGTCTCGGCGAACTCCTCGAGCTGCTTTTCGCTCATCGATTTGTACATTCCCTTCGAAGCGCCTTTGAGCTCGCTCTTCTTGGTCTCGCCACGCTTGGCGGACAATGCCGCGCCGGCGGCTTTCTGCTGGGCTTTTGAAGTGGCTGGCATGATCGTTTCTCCCGTCTTGCGATGCGGGAAAAACGCACCGGTCGTGGTGATGTTCCCAGATATCAGGAAATCGCCAGTCCAAACCCCTGCATCAGGCGGCGAGTCGGGAAATCGACCCGCTTCGAGGTGAAGACAGCAAGGTCGGCGCCTTCCGGCAACGCCTCGCCGCGGTGGCTGGCCTCGGCATGCGCGAGCAGCGAGAGCGCCCGCCGTGCGATCGCCTCGGCGGGATCGAGCCAATCGACCGGCCAGGGTGCCGTCTTGCGCATGCGATTGGCCAGAAAGGGATAGTGGGTGCAGGCAAGCACGACGATGTCGGTCCGCAGTTCGTCATGTTCGATGAAGCACGGCGCGATCTCGGCACGCACCGCCTCTTCATCGACAAAGCCATCGCGCATATAGACTTCGGCCAGTCCCGCCAGACTATCGCTGCCAACCAGGCGGACATGGCATTTCTGCGCCCATTTGCCGATCAGGTCGCGGGTATACTGGCGTTTGACGGTGCCGGGCGTCGCCAGCACCGAAACCAGCCCGGAGCGCGTGCGTTCCGCCGCCGGCTTGATCGCCGGCACCGTGCCGACGAAAGGATGACCGGGAAATCTTTCGCGCAACGCATCGATGACCAGCGTCGAGGCGGTGTTGCAGGCGATGACCGAAATGGCCGGCGAAAAACGGTCGAGCAGCTTGCCGAACAGCTCCAGCACATGTGCCCTCAGTGCCGCTTCCTCCCAAGCCCCGTAAGGGAAGGCCGCGTCGTCGGCGACATAGACGAAGCGGCGGTCGGGCATCAGCACCCGCGCTTCGCGCAGCACCGTCAGGCCGCCGATGCCGGAATCGAACATCAGGATCGGGCGAGCGCTTGAAGGATCGGTCATTGTCATCGTCTACAGGAGAAGGCGGAGAAGGCTGCGGGCCCGCGGCGGGAAGATGGTCTAGGTCTGATCCATCATTTTTGGGATGATGGACCACAGCAAATAACATTCGGTTACGGCTAGAGCCTGTCTCTCAGGCCTGGTCCTTGTCTGTCGCCTTGGCGGCGCGGGCCGCTGCCGGAAGCCGCCTTGGATCATCGCCCGGCGATCCGTCGCCGCGCGGCATGGCCGGCGAAAACCTGTCCAGCGATGATATTATGCCGCGCAGCACCTTGAGCTCCGGCTCGGCGAAGCCGGCGCGCGTCAGCACCGCGCGCAGGTTGTCGACCATTTTCGGCTTCTTCGCCGCCGGGCGGAAATAGCCGCGCGCTTCGAGCGCGCCTTCCAGATAGGCGAACAGGCCGTGCAACTGTTCCTTGGTCGCCGGCATCATGTCGGGACTGGAAAAATTGGTTTTGGTCTCGTCTTCCAGGCCCGACTTCATCCACTCATAGGACATCAGCAAGGCGGCCTGGGCGATGTTGAGCGAGGAGAAGGCGGGATCGACCGGGAAGGTGACGATCTCGTCGGCGAGGCCGACCTCGTCATTGTAGAGCCCGAACCGCTCGCGGCCGAACAGAATGCCGGTGCGCTGTCCGGATCGCTGCCGCGCTCTCAGCGCCCTGCCCGCCTCGACCGGTCCGCGCACCGGCTTGAAATTGTCGCGCGCGCGCGCCGTGGTGGCGAAGACGAAGTTCAGGTCGGCGATCGCCGAGGCCAGATCGTCAAATACTCCAGCGGCATCGATGACGTGGTCGGCGCGGCTCGCGGCAGCGCGCGCCTTTTCGCTCGGCCAGCCGTCGCGCGGATTGACGAGGCGCAGTTCGGACAGACCGAAATTCGCCATGGCGCGCGCGACCATGCCGATATTCTCGCCGAGCTGCGGCTCGACCAGGATGATCGCCGGGCCGGTGGCAGGAAGGATGTCGTTGCTGGCTTGCATTGTCTCAATGAACTGCTGTTTGCGGCATTTCAGCGTCCCCTGCCATATCCGGCCGCGAAAATGAAGCTTTGGCAGGCAGCGCCCGATGCCAGGGGCGAGCCCGCTGGGGCGGATCGCCGTTTGCGCGGCCAAAAATGCTTTGATATACGGGCCGCATCCCCGGCCAAAGCCATGCGGGCAAGGCCGTTCCGATCCCCAACAATGAGGCATTCTTTCCATGGCGAAGATCAAGGTGGCGAACCCGGTCGTCGAACTCGACGGCGACGAGATGACCCGCATCATCTGGCAGTTCATCAAGGACAAGCTGATCCACCCCTATCTCGACCTCAAGCTTGAATATTACGACCTCAGCGTTGAGCACCGCGACGCCACCAACGACCAGGTGACCATCGATTCGGCCAATGCCATCAAGAAGCATGGCGTCGGCGTGAAATGCGCGACGATCACCCCCGACGAGCAGCGTGTCGAGGAATTCGGGCTGAAGAAGATGTGGAAGTCGCCGAACGGCACCATCCGCAACATCCTCGGCGGCACCATCTTTCGCGAGCCGATCATCATGAAGAACGTGCCGCGGCTGGTGCCCGGCTGGACCAAGCCGATCATCGTCGGCCGTCATGCCTTCGGCGACCAGTACCGCGCCACCGACTTCCGCTTCCCCGGCAAGGGCAAGCTGACGATCAAGTTCGTCGGCGAGGACGGCAAGGTGATCGAGCATGACGTGTTCGATGCGCCGGCCGCCGGCGTCGCCATGGCCATGTACAACCTCGACGACTCGATCCGCGAATTCGCCCGCGCCTCGCTCAATTACGGCCTGCTGCGCAACTACCCGGTCTACCTCTCGACCAAGAACACCATCCTCAAGGCCTATGACGGCCGCTTCAAGGACATTTTCCAGGAAGTCTACGAGGCAGAGTTCGAAGCCGAGTTCAAAGCCGAGAAGCTCTGGTACGAGCACCGGTTGATCGACGACATGGTTGCCTCCAGCCTGAAATGGTCGGGCGGCTATATCTGGGCCTGCAAGAACTATGATGGCGACGTGCAGTCGGACACGGTGGCGCAAGGTTTTGGGTCGCTCGGCCTGATGACCTCGGTGCTGATGACGCCGGACGGCAAGACGGTGGAGGCGGAGGCGGCGCACGGCACCGTCACCCGTCATTATCGGCAGCACCAGAAGGGCGAGGAAACCTCGACCAATTCGATCGCCTCGATCTTCGCCTGGACACGCGGCCTGGCGCACCGCGCCAAACTCGACGACAATGCCGAGCTGATGCGTTTTGCCGAGACGCTGGAAAAAGTCTGCATCCAGACCGTCGAAGCCGGCTTCATGACCAAGGACCTGTCGCTGCTGATCGGTCCCGACCAGCCATGGCTTTCGACCACCGGCTTCCTCGACAAGATCGACGAGAATCTGCAGAAGGCGATGGCCTGACCAGCGTTGTGAGCAGGCCCGTCGTCTACGGGGCGGACTACAGCGTCTATGTGCGCATCGTCCGCCTCGCACTCGAGGAAAAAGGCATCGGCTACGAACTTGTGCCGGTCGACATCTTCGCGGCGGACGGCATTCCGGGCTGGTATTTCGACCATCAGCCGTTCGGCCGCATCCCGGCCTTCGAGCATGACGGGTTTCGCCTCCACGAGACCAGCGCGATCGCCCGCTATGTCGACGAAGCGTTCGACGGCCCGGCGTTGCAATCGATCGAAGCCCGGCCTCGCGCACGTATGAACCAGATCATCGGCATGCTCGACGCCTATGCCTATCGAGCCATGGTCTGGGATGTCGCCGTCGAGCGGCTGGAGAAAACGGCGCCTGACGAGGCTTTGATCGCCAATGGGCTTCTGCAGGCGGCGACAGTGCTTCGCGCACTCACCTCACTGAAAGCCGCCGGGCCGTGGCTGCTGGGCGAGCAACTGACGCTGGCCGACCTGCATGCAGCACCCATCATCGGCTATTTCGTCAAGGTCACTGAGGGGCAAAACCTGCTGGCGGAGTTTGCCGATATTCGGGACTGGTGGGCTCGCATCGCCGGACGGGAGAGTTTTGCGAAGACCGAAAAGGCTGGGTGACAGCAGGGGCCCGTGCCTGCCCGCTGGTGCGGCGCTCCCCTTGTCCCCCTTGTGGGAGAAGGTGGCCTCGCGAAGCGAGGTCGGATGAGACACATCGCCCGGCGCCGGGCGCCATCGTAGATGAAAGGTGCGCGGGCCGCTTTCTCTGGTATATCGGGTTTAAAATCGAGCCCTTGGCCCAAGTCGCTATCCGATTGAAATGAAACAGAGTTTGAAGTTACTTTCATGGCAGGGGTGTTCCAGCTTGGCACCAACAGCACTCCGGCCAGCACCCCTCATCCGTCTTGGCGCTGCGCGCCAATCCACCTTCTCCCACAAGGGGAGAAGTCAAGACCCGATCAGGCCGCCTCCAGGGCCGCTTTCACCGCAGCGATCGCGTCTTCGGCCCTTGAGGCGTCCGGGCCGCCGGCCTGGGCCATGTCAGGCCGACCGCCGCCGCCCTGCCCGCCCAATGCCGCGGACGCCACACGCACCAGATCGACAGCGCTGAAGCGGCCGGTCAGGTCGTCGGTGACGCCGACCACGACGCTGGCCTTGTTGTCCTCGCCGGCGCCGACGAAGACGACGACGCCGGAGCCGAGCGACTTCTTGCCGGCATCGGCCAATGGCTTCAAATCCTTCGGCGCGACGCCCGATACCGCCTTGCCGAGGAAACCGACACCGGCAATGGTCTCGTTCTCGGCAGGCACGCCGGCTGGCGAGCGGTCGCCCAGCGCCAGTTTCTTGCGCGCTTCGGTCAGTTCTTTCTCGAGCTTCTTGCGCTCGTCGAGCAGCGCCTCGACGCGCGCCGGCACGTCGGCCGGCGAAATCTTCAGCGCCGCCGCAGTGGCCTTCAACCGTTTGTCCTGCTCGTCGAGATGCTTTCTGGCCGCCTCTCCGGTCAGCGCCTCGATGCGGCGCACGCCGGCAGCGACTGCACTGTCCGACACGATGCGCACCAGACCGATGTCGCCGGTCGCCCTGACATGCGTGCCGCCGCATAGCTCGACCGAATAAGGCCGGTTGGCCCTGGCGCCATGCAAGCCCGTGCCCATCGAAACGACGCGCACCTCGTCGCCATACTTTTCGCCGAACAGCGCCATGGCGCCTTCGGCGATGGCATCGTCAACCGACATCAGCCGCGTGGTGACCGGACTGTTCTGAACGACGATCTCGTTCGCCATCCGCTCGACCTCTTCGATCTCGTCAGGCGAGATCGGCTTGTTGTGCGAAATGTCGAAGCGCAGACGCTCGGGCGCGACCAGTGAGCCCTTCTGCGCGACATGGGTGCCTAGCACCTCGCGCAGCGCTTCGTGGATCAGATGCGTCGCGGAATGGTTCGCGCGCAGCCTGGAGCGGCGCGCATGGTCGACCTTCAGTTCGACGGTCGCGCCCGTGTCGACCGTGCCGTCGGCCACCTTGCCGAGATGCACGAAAAGCCCGTCGGCCTTCTTCTGCGTATCGGAGATCTCGATTGAGAACCCTTCGCCTGAAATGACGCCGGTATCGCCCACCTGGCCGCCGGATTCGCCATAGAACGGCGTCTGGTTGACGACTACGGCAACCGCCTCGCCGTTGGCGGCGCTGTCGACGATCTTGCCGTCCCTGACCAGCGCCTGGATAAGGCCTTCCGCCTGCTCGGTCTCGTAGCCGAGGAACTCGGTGGCGCCATGCTTCTCGCGCACCGGGAACCACACTGTTTCGGTCGCCGCCTCGCCGGAACCAGCCCAGCTCTTGCGCGCCTCGGCCTTCTGCTGCTCCATCGCATTGGTGAAGCCGGCAAGATCGACCGAGATGTTGCGCTGACGCAGCGCGTCCTGCGTCAGATCGAGCGGAAAGCCATAGGTGTCGTAGAGCTTGAAGGCGGTCTCGCCATCCAGCATGTCGCCGGCACCCAGCTTTTCCGTCGCTTCCGAAAGCAGGCCCAAGCCGCGCACCAGCGTCTTGCGGAAACGGGTTTCTTCAAGCTTCAGCGTCTCGGTGATCATCTGTTCGCCGCGCACCAGTTCCGGATAGGCCTGGCCCATCTCGCGCACCAGCGCCGGCACCAGCTGCCACATCAGCGGATCACCGGCGCCCAAAAGCTGCGCGTGGCGCATGGCGCGGCGCATGATGCGACGCAGCACGTAGCCGCGGCCCTCATTGGACGGCAGCACGCCGTCGGCCACCAGAAAGCAGGACGAACGCAAATGGTCGGCGATGACGCGGAACGATCCGACGGTGTCGGCATCCGGACCGCGGCCGAGTGCGGATGACGCGGCCTCGATCAGGTGACGGAACAGGTCGGTCTCGAAGACGCTCTCGACCCCTTGCAGAATGGAGGCCATGCGCTCCAGGCCCATGCCGGTGTCGATCGACGGGCGCGGCAGGTCGATGCGCTCATCCTTCGTCACCTGTTCATACTGCATGAACACCAGGTTCCAGAATTCGAGGAAACGGTCGCCATCCTCCTCGGGGCTGCCGGGAGGGCCGCCCCAGATGTGCTCGCCACGGTCGATGAAGATCTCCGAGCACGGACCGCAAGGTCCGGTGTCGCCCATCGCCCAGAAATTGTCCGACGTCGGAATGCGGATGATGCGATCGTCGGAAAAGCCGGCGATCTTCTTCCAGTAGCCGGCAGCCTCGTCGTCGGTGTGATAGACCGTGACCAGCAGCTTGTCCTTCTTCAGCCCGAACTCCCTGGTGATCAGGTTCCAGGCAAGCTCGATGGCGCGCTCCTTGAAATAGTCGCCGAACGAGAAATTACCGAGCATCTCGAAGAAGGTCAGGTGGCGCGCGGTGTAGCCGACATTGTCGAGGTCGTTGTGCTTGCCGCCGGCGCGAACACTCTTCTGAGCCGTCGTGGCACGCGAATAGGGTCGCTTTTCCAGGCCGGTGAAAACGTTCTTGAACTGCACCATGCCGGCATTGGTGAACATCAGTGTCGGGTCGTTGCGCGGCACCAGCGGGCTCGACGCGACGACCTCGTGACCCTCCTTGCGGAAATAGTCGAGGAATGTCGACCGGATCTCGTTCACGCCACTCATGAATACTGCCTTTTAGCTTTTAGAGAGAGCCGCCGGCGCGGCCGACGGCAAATGGACATGGCCTTTTAGCCGCCGCGTTGCACCCTGTCCAGAAACACGGAATTGGGCCAATTTGCGGGGCTTGCCGGTCATCTCGTTGCCGGCCTGCCGGTCATCTCGTTGCCGGCTTGCCGGTCATCTCGTTGCCGGCCTCCCGGTCATCTCGTTGCCGGCTTGCCGGTCATCTCGGCACCACCGCTGAAACGCAAACCGCCGGCGCTAGGCCGGCGGTTCGAACGCAACAATACAGGACTCGATTACACAGGCTGGAGCTGATGCGCGGGAATCATGGCCAAACTCCGGCCACTGCCGAAGCCTACATGGCGCCGGCTTCGTCCTCGAAACCATCGTCTCCGCCTTCGGAACCACCATTCTCGAGGAACTTTTCCGCAATCAGCCCGGCATTCTGCCGTAGTGCCAATTCGATTTCGCGCGCCGTATCGGGATTGTCGCGCAGGAACAGTTTTGCATTCTCGCGGCCCTGGCCGAGACGCTGCGAATTGTAGGAGAACCAGGCGCCCGACTTTTCGACCACGCCAGCCTTGACGCCGAGGTCAACCAGCTCGCCGGTCTTGGACACGCCCTCGCCATACATGATATCGAACTCGACCACCTTGAAGGGCGGCGCCAGCTTGTTCTTGACCACCTTGACGCGGGTCTGGTTGCCGACGACCTCGTCGCGGTCCTTGACCGAGCCGATGCGGCGAATGTCGAGGCGCACCGAAGCGTAGAATTTCAGCGCGTTGCCGCCGGTCGTGGTCTCGGGCGAACCGAACATGACGCCGATCTTCATGCGGATCTGGTTGATGAAGATGACCATGGTGTTGGAGCGCGAGATCGAGGCGGTCAGCTTGCGCAGCGCCTGGCTCATCAGGCGGGCCTGCAGGCCGGGCAGCGAATCGCCCATCTCGCCTTCGATTTCGGCGCGCGGCGTCAGCGCCGCGACCGAATCGACCACCAGCACGTCGATGGCGCCGGAACGCACCAGCGTGTCGCAGATCTCCAGCGCCTGCTCGCCGGTATCGGGCTGCGAGATCAAGAGGTTTTCGAGGTCGACGCCGAGCTTGCGGGCATAGACCGGGTCGAGCGCGTGCTCGGCATCGACGAAGGCGCAGATGCCGCCCTTCTTCTGGGCCTCCGCCACAGTGTGCAGCGCCAGCGTCGTCTTGCCCGAGCTTTCCGGCCCGTAGATCTCGATGATGCGGCCGCGCGGCAGGCCGCCGACGCCGAGCGCGATGTCGAGGCCAAGCGAACCGGTCGGCACCGTTTCGATCTCGACGACCTGCTCGTTTGCGCCGAGCCGCATGATCGAGCCCTTGCCGAAGGCACGCTCGATTTGCGACAGCGCCGCATCCAGAGCCTTTGATTTGTCCACCGTTTTGTCCTCTACAAGCCGCAAAGAATTCTGAGCCATGATACATCACCCCTTGGTCGTCAATGAAGGCCGGACAATCCGTAATCCCTATCAATTTGTACCTTTTTTGTTCTCGATTGGCAAGGGGATACAACCGATTGAAAAACCAACAATATCCGGATTTGTTCTTTTTTTGTTTCGTGTTTTCACCCAGGATGCATCCCGGCTTCACCCGCAGGATTCTGCTAGGCATCTTCCGAATCGCGCCTCCGGTTGCCGGGTTCGGCCGGACAACCTAGTCTCCACCCGGCAGCAGCAAAGGTCATCTCACTGGGCATGATGAAGTCGCCGACGATCCTGGCAGTAGGCGGCGCCTATATCGAGCGGCGCGGCCAGGTTTCGGGCGCCTTCGTGCCGGCGGCGTCGAACCCCGGCACGATGCGCGAGGAAGTCGGCGGCGCCGTCTTCAATGCGCTGCGCTGCGCCGTGCGCCGCGGCGTCTCCGGCTCGCTGCTTTCGGTACGGGGCGGCGATGTTCTGGCCGATACGCTTTCACGCGCCATTGCTGCAGCCGGCATTGCCGATCTTTCCGTGGTGTTCCTCGATCGCACGACGCCGAGCAACACAGTGCTGATCGACGGCGACGGCGCGCTGATCGCCGGCCTCGCCGACATGGCGCTCTACGACCTGGCGCTTGCCAAGCAGATCCGCCGTGCCAAGGTGCGCGAGGCAATCAGCACCGCTGATGCAGTCCTTTGCGACGCAAACCTGCCGTCGGCGGCGCTCGAGCGGCTGGTAGCGCTTGCAGCCGACAAGCCCGTGTTTGCACTTGCCGTTTCGCCCAGCAAGGCGGCGCGGCTGACGCTGGTGCTTGAGTTTCTGGCGATGGCCTTCATGAACCGGCACGAGGCCGGCGCGCTTACCGGCGCCGACGTCGATGCCGACGAGCGTGGCATTATCGACGGCCTAAGACGCGCCGGCCTGAAAAGCGGCGTGGTCACCGCTGGTGACGGTCCGGTGCTGGGTTTCGACGCGGCCGGCGCCTTCTCGATCCTGCCACCGAAAAAAGTCACGGTCGGCGCCGCCGATGCGCTGGCGGGCGCGACGATGGCCGCCCTGCTGCGCGGCCTAACGCTGGGCGCAGCGCTGCGCGAAGGCGTTGCCGCAGCAATGCTCGCCGTCGAGAGCGCCGCCTTCACGAGCGCTATCTTTGCCGAGGCGCTGGCATTCGTGCCCGAGGCGCGCGACCTGGCATGAAATCCTGGATGTTGGCGCCGCCCCTCAACCCCCTGCCGGGACCTTCTCCCCGTGAAGGACGGGGAGAAGGGGCTTGGCCGCGACGCCGGCGACCCCTCTCCCCGTCCTTCACGGGGAGGGGCGGCGCCAACCTGGAGCGATTGTCTTTAGCTGAGTGGCTAGCGGACACACCTATTTGCCGGCACGCAGCCCCGCCTCATAGGCCAGGCGTGCCCAGACCGCCATCTCATCCGGATCGTCGAAGGCGCTGTCGGGAACGCTCCAATACGGCATCGACACCAGCTTGCCGTGCCGCGACCCCGTATAGGTCCATTGCCGGCAGCCGGCCGCCTCGAATTCGGGCGCGCTTTCCGCATCGGCTTTCAGCATCAATTCGTCACGAATGACGATGGCGACGATCACGCCGTCGAAATAGATGCCCTTGCCGCCGAACATCTTGCGAATGCTGACCGGTCCGAGGCCTTCGAAAAGTTCGGCAATGCGTTCATTGTCCATGCCGCGATCATGTCACCCGGATTTCCCCTTGTCATCGCCGCAGCCGGCACCATCCTGACAAGTTGAAAGCCAATTTCGCCGGAGTTTTTTCATGCCGCTTCTGCTCAAAGGGTCCTGCCGGTGCAATGCTGTCCGCTTCGAGGTGGAAAGCCACACGCCGGTGCCGTTCATGCTGTGCTACTGCTCGATCTGCCGCAAGCAGCAGGGCGGCGGTGGCTTTGCCATCAATCTCGGTGCCGATTTCGAGACGCTGAAAATCAAGGGCAAGCGCCATCTTGGCGTCTACCAGGCCGAGATCGAGGACGACGAGCATCCGCAATGCGAGATCTCGTCAGGCGAGCGGAATTTCTGCAAAAAATGTGGTTCGGCACTGTGGCTCTATGACCGGACCTGGCCGGAACTGGTCCACCCCTTCGCCTCGGCGATCGACACAGACCTGCCGAAACCGCCTGAAAAGGTGCACCTCATGCTGAAATACAAGGCGAACTGGGTCGAGCCCGAAATCGGCAAGGACGACAAGGTCTTCGACGTCTATCCCGAGGAATCGATCGCAGACTGGCACAAACGAACGGGAATGTGGGTGGATTAGCATTTCTTCGCCCCGTTTACGGCAGGGCAATCGCACGTGGGTAAGTGCCCCTCACCCGGATTGCCAACCGAATTGCGAAGGGCAATTCGGGGCAATCCGACCTCTCCCCGAGGGGAGAGGAGGTCGCCAGCGGTGATGCCAACCTCTTCTCCCCGGCGGGGAGAAGGTGGCCCGAAGGGCCGAATGAGGGGGACACGAGGAGAAGGGAAGATCAGGCCGATGCGCGCGCCTCGGCCAAGGCCTTCAGATCGGCCGGCTTGAGCTCCACCGATTCGCCGCAGCCGCAGGCCGAGCTCTGGTTCGGGTTGCGGAAGGTGAAGCCAGTGCGCAGCGTCGTCTGCTCGAAATCCATCTCGGTGCCGAACAGGAAAAGCGCTGCCTCAGGCGCGACATAGACATGGGCGCCGTCGCGCTCGATATGATCGTCCTTGGTGTTGGGCTCGGTCACCAGGTCGACCGTATATTCCATGCCGGCGCAGCCGCCCTTCTTGATGCCAAGGCGAATGCCATGCGCATTCTCACGGGTCGCGACGATCTCGCGAACCCGATCGGAAGCCTTTTCGGTCATCGTGATGACGGCGAAGCGTCCCATTCTTTTTCTCCGCGTTCGCGCAGGTTCAAGGCCTGCGGAATGAGTCTTCACCTAAAATGGTGAAGTTTTCTGCCTGGCGCAAGTGCGCCTCAATACCAGCCCACCGCGACCTGCGCCTCTTCCGACATGCGGTCGGGCGACCAGGGCGGATCGAAGGTCATGTTGACCTCGACGCCGGAAACGCCTTCGACGGCGCCGACGGCATTTTCCACCCAGCCCGGCATTTCGCCGGCCACCGGGCAGCCCGGCGCGGTCAGGGTCATGTCGATCTTGACCGAGCGGTCGTCCTCGATGTCGATCTTGTAGATCAGGCCGAGCTCATAGATGTCGGCCGGGATTTCCGGGTCGTAGACCGTCTTCAGCGCCGAAACGATGTCGTCGGTCAGCCGTGCCAGTTCGTCGGCGGGAATGGCTGAGGCGGAAACCACCTCATTGGTTACCGTTTCCGACGTGGTCTCAGCGGTGTGGCCTGCATCATCCATGATCGTCATCCGAAGAACTTTCGCGCTTTTTCGAGCGCATCGGCCAAAGCGTCGACTTCGGCTCTGGTGTTATACATGCCGAACGATGCCCTGCATGTGGAGGTTACGCCAAAACGTTTCAACAGCGGCTGGGCGCAATGGGTGCCGGCACGGACGGCGACGCCTTGCCTGTCGATCACCATCGACACGTCGTGGGCATGAATGCCTTGCAGTTCGAAGGAGATGATGGCGCCCTTGTCAGGCGCATCGCCGAAGATGCGCAGCGAATTGATGGCGCGCAGCCGCTGATGGGCATAATCCCTGAGATCGGCCTCGTGGGCGGCGATGCGCTCGCGGCCGATCTTTTCCATATATTCGAGCGCCGCACCCAGCCCGATCGCCTGGACGATCGGCGGCGTGCCTGCCTCGAAACGGTGCGGCGGATCGTTGTAGGTGACGATGTCTTGCGTCACCTCCTCGATCATCTCGCCGCCGCCCATGAACGGGCGCATGCGCTCCAGCATGTCCTTCTTGCCATAGAGCACGCCGATGCCCGAGGGCCCATAAACCTTGTGGCCGGTGAAGACGAAGAAATCGCAGTCGAGGTCCTGCACGTCAATCGGCATGTGCACGGCGCTCTGGCTGCCGTCGACCAGCACCGGAATGCCGCGCGCATGCGCGATGCGGACGATCTCCTTGATCGGCGTCACCGTGCCCAGCGCATTCGACATGTGCGTGATGGCGACCAGTTTTGTGCGGTCGGTCAGCCGTTTCTCGAACTCCTCGATGTGGAAGATGCCGAGATCGTCGACCGGCACCCAGACCAGCTTCGCGCCCTGCCGCTCGCGGATGAAATGCCACGGCACGATGTTGGAATGGTGTTCCATGATCGACAGGACTATTTCATCGCCCTCGCCGATATTGGGCATGCCATAACCATAGGCAACGGTGTTGATCGCCGCGGTCGTGTTCGACGTGAAGACGATGTTGTCGGTGCTTGGCGCGTTGAGGAATCTTTGCACTATCTTGCGCGCGTTCTCAAAGGCGTCGGTCGAGGCATTCGACAGGAAATGCAGCCCGCGATGGACATTGGCATATTCCTGGGCGTAGGCGTGCTGGATGGCGTCGAGCACGGCCTGCGGCTTCTGCGCCGAGGCGCCATTGTCGAGATAGACCAGCGGTTTGCCGTAGACTTGCCGCGACAGGATCGGAAAGTCGCGGCGGATCGCCTCGACGTCGTAGGGAATGTTTTCGACTTTCTGGTCCATTTCGAAGTCCTTGCCGCTCTACGCCGCGTTCGTTCCAACACCCCTCATCCGTCTTGGCGCTACGCGCCAATCCACCTTCTCCCACAAGGGGAGAAGGAGAGGCGCTCTTCCTTCTCCCCTTGTGGGAGAAGGTGGCCGAGCGGAGCTCGGTCGGATGAGGGGTGTTGGCCGAAGCGCCCAACCCTCACCCACTGTCACCCGTGCGCCGCGAACCAGCCGTCGAGCCTCGTTTCCAGCGCCTCGACGATCGCCTCGTCGTCGAGTTCCTCGATCACCTCGGCGACGAACGCCTTGACCAGCAGGCCACGAGCGGCCTTCTCGTCGATGCCGCGCGCCATCAGGTAGAACAAGTGGCTATGATCGATCTCGGTGACGGTGGCGCCGTGGCCGCAAACGACGTCGTCGGCGAAGATTTCGAGCTCAGGCTTGGTCGAGAACTCGCCGTCATCCGACAGAAGCAGCGTGTTGCAGGCCATCTTGGCGTTGGTCTTCTGCGCGTATTGGTGGACGTTGATGCGCCCCTGGAAGACGCCGCGCGCTCTTCCCGTCACCACGTTGCGGATCACTTCCGTCGAAGCCGTATGCGGCACCGCATGGTCGAGCACCATGGTCACGTCGGTATGAGTGTCACCGGCCAGCAGGTTGATGCCGCGCAGCGTGAAATCGGCGCCTTCGCCGGTCGTCCTGACCACGATCTCCTGGCGCACCAGCTTGCCGCCGGCGTTCATCACGAACAGCGTCAGCTTCGCATTCTTGCCGAGATGCGCCTTGAACTGGGCAAGATGCGTCGCCGTATCCGGCTGCTCCTGCACGATCAGCCACATCACCTCGGCGCCCTCGTCAAGCAGAAGCTGGCTGACCGAGCTGACCAGTGCGGCGCCCTCGCCCGCCTGGCGCTCGACGATCACGGCCTTGGCGCCAACGCCGACGCGGACGCTGAGGCGGACATGCGTCTGGCCGCCGGCCTGCAGGTTCTGCAGTTCGATCGGCTTGTCCAGTTCGGTACCGTCGGCGATGTCGACAAAATAGCCGTCGGCCACGAAAGCCATATTGAGCGCGCCGATAGCATCGTCGGCGCCATAGAGGTCGAGGCCCGGTGCGATGCTGCCGTCGGTCAGCTTCTCCGACAGGCGCTGCACGGCGATGCCCTCGATTTCAGGCATTTTCGCACTCGACACGCCGTTGAGCACCGGCAGGACAGCGGATCCTTCGACGACAGGCGCAATGGCTTTTGGGGCGGCTGCGGTATCGAAATCCGGAACCGAAGTCAATAGGCGGCGCAGGTCGGTGTAGTGCCAGGATTCGATGCGCCGCGTCGGCAGGCCGCTCTTGATCGCCTCGATGGCGTCGTCGCGCTTCAGCATCACCGTGCCGTCGCCGGGCAGCAACGACAGCCGGTCGCTGAAGGCGTCGATCAGCGCCGTTTCGGCCGGCGTTCGCTGGGGTGTCGTATGTATATTCATCGGTCTCGCCTTGTTTGGCTTGCCTTCTTGGCCTTCTGGCATCTCACGCAGCTTGGCCGATCACGCCGGCATAGCCATTGGCCTCGAGGTCGAGCGCCAGCGACTTGTCGCCCGACTTGACCACCTGGCCTCTGTACAGCACGTGCACACTATCCGGCACGATGTACTGAAGCAGGCGCTGGTAGTGGGTGATGATGACGATGGCGCGGTCCGGCGCGCGCAACGCATTGACGCCTTCCGAAACGATCTTCAGCGCATCGATGTCGAGGCCGGAATCGGTCTCGTCGAGCACGCACAGCTTTGGCTCCAGAAGCTTCATCTGCAGGATCTCGGCGCGCTTCTTCTCGCCGCCGGAAAAGCCGACATTGAGCGGCCGCTTCAGCATCGCCATGTCCATGTCGAGCAAGGCGGCGGCATCCTTCACGCGCTTCAGGAATTCCGGGATCTTTAGCGGCTCCTCGCCGCGGGCCTTGCGCTGCTCGTTCATCGCCACTTTCAGGAATTCCATCGTCGCCACACCGGGTATCTCCATCGGATACTGGAAGGCGAGAAAAATGCCTGATGTGGCGCGCTCGGCCGGGTCCATTTCGAGGATCGACCGGCCGTTGTAGAGAATGTCGCCTTCGGTCACCTCATAATCCTCGCGCCCGGCGAGGATGTAGGACAGCGTCGATTTTCCCGAGCCGTTCGGCCCCATGATGGCGGCGACCTCGCCGGCTTTCACCGTCAGGTTCAGGCCGCGGATGATCTCGGTGCCGTCATCGACGATGCGAGCATGCAAATTTCTGATTTCAAGCATTTTTTCTTTTCCTGAAAATTTTCGGTCCGGTCAGCCGACCGAGCCCTCGAGGCTGATCCCAATCAGCTTCTGCGCCTCGACCGCGAATTCCATCGGCAGTTGCTGGATGACGTCCTTGACGAAGCCGTTGACGATCAGCGCGATCGCCTCTTCTTCGGGAATGCCGCGCTGCATGACGTAGAATTTCTGGTCCTCGGAAATCTTCGACGTCGTCGCCTCATGCTCGAACTGCGCCGTTGCGTTCTTGGCTTCCATGTAGGGCACGGTGTGGGCGCCGCACTGGTCGCCGATCAGCAGCGAGTCGCAGTTGGTGAAGTTGCGGGCGTTGGTCGCCTTGCGGTGCGCCGAGACCTGGCCGCGATAGGTGTTCTGCGAGAAGCCGGCGGCGATGCCCTTGGAGATGATGCGGCTCGACGTGTTCTTGCCGAGATGGATCATCTTGGTGCCGCTGTCGACCTGCTGGTAGCCGTTCGACACGGCGATCGAATAGAACTCGCCGCTGGAATCGTCGCCGCGCAGGATGCAGCTCGGATATTTCCAGGTGATCGCCGAGCCGGTCTCGACCTGCGTCCATGAAATCTTCGAACGGTGGCCGCGGCAGTCGCCGCGCTTGGTGACGAAATTGTAGATGCCGCCCTTGCCTTCGGCGTCGCCGGGGTACCAGTTCTGCACCGTCGAGTATTTGATCTCGGCATCGTCGAGCGCGATCAGTTCGACAACCGCAGCGTGAAGCTGGTTCTCGTCGCGCTGCGGCGCCGTGCAGCCTTCGAGATAGGAGACATAGGCCCCTTCCTCGGCGATGATCAGCGTGCGCTCGAACTGGCCGGTGTTCTTCTCGTTCATGCGGAAATAGGTCGACAGTTCCATCGGGCAGCGCACGCCCTTGGGCACGAAGACGAAAGAACCGTCGGTGAACACCGCCGAATTCAGCGTGGCGTAGAAATTGTCCGAGGTCGGCACGACCGAGCCGAGATACTTCTTCACCAGATCCGGGTGCTCGCGGATGGCTTCCGAGATCGAGCAGAAGATGACGCCGGCCTGCGCCAGCTCCTTCTTGAAGGTGGTGACGACGGACACGGAATCGAACACGGCGTCGACGGCGACGCGGCCCGACTTGTAGACATTGTCGCTGGCTTCCTCGAGTTCCGACGCGTCGGTCTTCTGCACACCGGCGAGGATCTCCTGTTCCCTTAGCGGGATGCCGAGCTTTTCATAGACCCTCAACAGTTCGGGGTCGACGTCGCTCAGCGATGTCGGTCCTGGCGTGCTCTTGGGCGCCGCATAATAGTAGAGGTCCTGGAAATCGATCTTCGGATAATGGACGCGCGCCCATTTCGGCTCGTCCAGCGTCACCCAGCGCCGATAGGCTTCCAGACGCCATTCCAGCATCCAGGACGGCTCGTCCTTCTTCGCCGAAATGAAGCGGATAATGTCTTCACTCAGGCCCTTTGGGGCCTTGTCCATCGCGATTTCGGTCTGGAATCCGTATTTGTATTGGTCGACGTCGATCTTTCGAACCCGATCGATCGTGTCCTGCACAGCAGGCATCAGCGTTCTCCATCCACGCCGGGGTCAAGGCCCGGCAGTTTTCAAACTATGGCACCGCGAAACCAGTACCCGCGAGGCACCCGAGGCGGCGTAAGTTCCATATAGTGCGTCCCTGCCGGGAATTCACCCGGCCACCATGAAACGCACGGCTCTACCAGGCCAAAAAGCCTGCGTTTGTTTGCCGCGCTCAGGCGGCCTCTTCCCTGCCTGCGCGGCGTGAGGCAATGCCTGCCAGCGCAGTGCGGAACAGTTCGATGTCCTGCGCGCTCGTTGCGTGGCCGATGGACACGCGCAAAGCGCCAAGGCTGTCATTGTATCCCATGGCTTTCAGCACATGGCTCGGGCCGACCTTGCCCGACGAACAGGCGGAACCGGCAGACAGCGCCACGCCGGCGAGGTCGAAGGCGATCTGCGCCGTCTCGGCCTTGATGCCCGCAATAGCGAAGAATGTCGTATTGGCAAGCCTCGGCGCGCCGGTTCCGAAGATTTCCGCATCCGGCACCAGCGTTTTCACGATGGCCTCGATCTCGTCGCGGCGGCTGCCGACGTCGTCGATGCGCTTCAATCCGATCAGGGCTTCGCGCGCCGCTGCGCCAAAACCGGCGATCGCGGCCAGGTTTTCAGTGCCGCCGCGATGACCCTTTTCCTGGCCACCGCCTGATATCAAGGGCCTGGGCATCATCAGTTCAGCGGCGGCGATAATGGCGCCAACGCCCTTGGGACCGCCGATCTTGTGCGAAGACAGAATCAAGTAATCGGCATAACCCGCTGACATATCGAGCGGAATGCGACCGGCAGCCTGCACGGCGTCGACGACCAGGATGCCGCCCGCCGCCTTGACGATTTCGGCGATGCGCCCGACCGGCTGGATGACGCCGGTCTCGTTGTTGGCGGCATGGATCGCCACCAGCGGCAGGCCGTCCGCCTTGTCATGACGGCCAAGTGCCGCCGCCAGCGCGTCCAGCCTGACAATGCCGTCGGCATCGACGCCGATGCGTGTTACCCGGGCTGCCGGAAAGCGCCCGCCATTCAGCACACAAGGATGATCGGCTTCGCAGACATAGAGCCGGCTCATGCGGACAGTGCCGCGCCCCATCTGCCAATCCGGCGTCAGCAGCGTCGAGGCGGCTTCCGTCGCACCGGAGGTGAACACGACATGCTCGGCGCCGGCGTTGACCAGCAGCGCCACATCGCGCCTTGCATTCTCGATCAGCCGCCGTGCGGCACGACCTTCGGCATGGACCGACGACGGGTTGGCGGCAGTATCGAGCGCGGCAATCATTGCCGTGCGCGCCGCGGCAAGCAGCGGCGCGCTGGCATTGTAGTCGAGATAGGCGCGTCTTCCGGCCATTTTCGTTTCGATCGGTCCCTTCAAGAGCCATTCCGCGAGGATAGCGCGTTATTTCCTTGAAATTGCAAGGCAAGCCGTCCTATTTACGCGACTTGCGGCGTGGATGGCCGAACCACGACGTTTTGGCCACCCAGTTTTGAACAATTCTAAACTAGCTTCTAAGAAGACGCTCGCCCTGCGTCAAGGCCTGCGGAAGACTGGGGCCAGAGGAAGAGTTGTTCCAAGCGCCGCGCATTCTTATGCCATGTGGAGTATTTTATGCCTGAGGTCATTTTCACCGGTCCGGCCGGCCGCCTGGAGGGTCGCTACCAGCCTTCCAAGGAAAAGAGCGCGCCGATCGCCATCATCCTGCATCCGCACCCACAGTTCGGCGGCACGATGAACAACAAGATCGTCTACGACCTCTTCTACATGTTCCAGAAGCGGGATTTCACCACGCTGCGCTTCAATTTCCGCGGCATCGGCCGCAGCCAGGGCGAATTCGACCACGGCACCGGCGAATTGTCGGATGCGGCCGCGGCACTTGACTGGGTGCAGTCGCTGCATCCGGATTCCAAGAGCTGCTGGGTCGCCGGCTATTCGTTCGGCTCGTGGATCGGCATGCAGCTTCTGATGCGCCGGCCGGAGATCGAAGGCTTCATCTCGATCGCGCCGCAGCCCAACACCTATGATTTCTCGTTCCTGGCGCCCTGCCCGTCGTCCGGCCTCATCATCCATGGCGACGCCGACAAGGTCGCGCCGCCAAAGGACGTGCAGGGGCTGGTCGACAAGCTGCACACGCAAAAGGGTATCACCATCACCCAGAAGACCTTGCCCGGCGCCAACCATTTCTTCTCCAACGATGCGGACCTCTTGCTCCAGGAATGCGCGGACTATCTCGATCGCCGTCTGGCAGGCGAGTTGTCCGACCCGCGGCCGAAACGGTTGAGATAGGCCGAACAGCGAAGATATCTCCGGCATCCCGCGTCGGGCTCTGTCGCAGGATATGGCATTCGATTCGAAGCCGTGCCGCGCCGTTACAGCGGTCAGGTGGCAAAACCGGATTCCCCTTTTGCTGACCGCGCTTGGATGCTAAACGCCCGCGTTCACGCATGCCACGCCCGATCCGCTTCGGTCGGGCGCTTTCGGGAAAGAAAAAATGTCCGCCTTCAAATCCGATTTCCTGCGCGTAATGAGCGAGCGTGGTTTCATCCACCAGATTTCGGATGATGCCGGCCTCGACCAGCTTTTCGCCAGGGAAACGGTGACCGCCTATGTCGGCTACGATGCCACCGCGACCAGCCTGCATATCGGCAATCTGATATCCGCGACCATGCTCTACTGGCTGCAGGAGACCGGCCACAGGCCGATCGCACTGATGGGCGGCGGCACTTCGATGATCGGCGATCCTTCCTTCCGCGACGACCAGCGCAAGCTTTTGACGCCTGAGGCCATCGCCACCAACATCGAGGGCATCAAGCGCATCTTCGGCCGCATCCTGCGTTTCGGCGACGGTCCAAACGACTCGATCATGGTCAACAATGCCGACTGGCTGATGAAGCTCAACTATGTCGAGTTCCTGCGCGATGTCGGCCGGCATTTTTCGGTCAACCGCATGCTGACCTTCGACAGCGTCAAGCTGAGGCTCGAGCGCGAGCAATCGCTCTCCTTCCTCGAATTCAACTACATGATCCTGCAGGGCTATGATTTCGTCGAGCTCAGCCGGCGCTATGGCTGCCGCCTGCAGATGGGCGGATCGGACCAGTGGGGCAATATCATCAACGGCGTCGATCTCGGACACCGCATGGGCACGCCGCAGCTTTATGCCCTGACCACACCGCTGCTGACGACGTCGTCAGGCGCCAAGATGGGCAAATCGGCCAAGGGCGCGGTCTGGCTGAACGGCGACCTCTACTCGCCCTATGATTTCTGGCAGTACTGGCGCAACACCGAGGACGCCGACGTCACGCGCTTCCTCAAGATTTTCACCCGCCTGCCGCTCAGCGAGATCGCGCGGCTCGCCGCGCTTGGCGGCTCAGAGATCAACGAGGCCAAGAAGGTCCTGGCCACGGAAACGACGGCCATCGTGCACGGCCGCGAAGCGGCCGAGCAAGCCGAGGAAACCGCGCGCAAGACGTTTGAAGAAGGCGCGCTGGCCGAAACGCTGCCGACCGTCGAGGTCGGCAAGGCCGATCTGGAAAGCGGCGTCGGCATATTGTCGCTGTTCGTTGCCGCCGGGCTTGCCGCGTCCAACGGCGAGGCGCGGCGACACATCCAGGGCGGCGCGGTGCGCCTCAACGACCAGTCCGTGTCCGACGATCGCCGGTTGGTGACACTTGAGGATCTAGGTCCGGAACAGGTCGTTAAGCTGTCGCTCGGCAAGAAAAAACACGTTCTGGTGCGGCCGGTCTGACCGGCGCTTGATCGATCAAGATGGAATCGGGATGGGGCTTCATTAGTCCTTTCCCGAAACCGGTTTCACATCTTGCTGCGCTGACCTTCGGTTCGGGATCACGGCCCAGGTAAAACCTAATCAGGTAGGTACTGAGAAGGGCCGAGATGGGTGAATATTGCCATTCGTCTCATCTATCGGAGCGAGCAGGTAGCCCCATAAGCCGACACCTTGGATACCGTGATCCTCGACGACTTGTCTCACCTCGATAGCGGACGAGATCATTGTTGACGGCGGCGATCCCGGATTACGACCGCGAAGCGGTCAGAAATCCAAATCCATATCGTGATGATGATGCTCGTGACCGGGAAGCTCCGGCGGCGGCGGGCCAGGCACTTCGGCCACCATCGCCTCCGTCATGATGAGGAGGCCTGCCACCGAGGCTGCGCCCTGGAGCGCCGTTCGCACCACCTTGGCCGGGTCGATGATGCCCTTTGACACCAGATCCGCGTACACGCCCGATTGGGCATCGTAGCCATAGGCGTTGTCGTCGTTTTCGAGGATCCCGGCGATGACGACCGAGCCTTCCAGGCCGGCATTGATCGCGATTTGCCGAGCCGGCCAGGTGATCGCCTTCCTGACGATCGCGATGCCGACCTGCTGGTCCTCGTTGCTGCCCTTGAGCTTCTTGAGCGCCCTGCCGGCGCGCAGTAAGGCGACCCCACCGCCGGGGAGAATGCCCTCTGCAACCGCGGCTCTTGTCGCGTTCATCGCGTCATCGATGCGATCCTTCTTCTCCCTGACCTCGACTTCGGTTGCACCGCCGACCCGGATAACGGCGACGCCACCGGCGAGCCTGGCCAGCCGCTCCTGGAGGTTCTCGCGGTCGAAATCGGAGGTGGTTTCAGCAAGCTCGAGCTTGATCTCGGCGATGCGGGCCTCGATGCTTTCCCGCTCGCCGGCGCCGCCGACGATCGTGGTGTTTGCCTTGTCGATCATCACCTTCTTGGTGCGCCCGAGCATATCGAGGGAAGCATGTTCGAGCTTGATGCCCAAATCCTCGGAGATCACCGTTCCGCCGGTCATCAGCGCGAGATCCTGCAGCATCGCCTTGCGGCGGTTTCCGTAGGCCGGCGCCTTCACGGCTGCAACCTTGAGAGCGCCGCGCAACTTGTTGACCACCAGCGCCGCCATCACCTCACTCTCGACATCCTCGGCGATGATGAGCAGCGGCTTGCCGGCCTGCACCACCTTCTCCAGCAGCGGCAGTATTTCGTTCAGACTGGACAGTTTCTTCTCGCTGACGAGGACATAGGCATCCTGCATCTCGACCCGCATCTTTGCGCGATTGGTGATGAAATGGGGCGAGATATAGCCGCGGTCGAACTGCATGCCCTCGACGAATTCGAGTTCGGTTTCGAGCGACGTCCCGTCCTCGACAGTGATCACGCCGTCATTGCCGACCCTCTTCATGGCGTCGGCGAGGCAGCGGCCGATCTCCCTGTCGCCGTTGGCCGAGATGGTCCCGACTTGCGCAATCTCGACGTTCGAGGTGACCTTCGTGGCGTTGTTTTTGAGTTCCGCGACGACGGCTTCGACCGCGAGATCGATGCCGCGTTTCAGGTCCATGGGATTCATGCCGGCGGCCACCGCCTTGGCGCCCTCCCGGGCGATCGCATGCGCGAGCACGACGGCGGTGGTCGTGCCGTCGCCGGCCTGATGGGAGGTTTTTGTTGCTATCTCGCGCACCATCTGGGCGCCCATGTTCTCGAACTTGTTGTCGAGTTCGATTTCCCTGGCGACGGTCACGCCGTCCTTCGTGACCCTTGGCGCGCCGTGCTCCCTGCCGATCGCGACGTTGCGCCCCCGCGGGCCAAGCGTGACGCTCACCGCATTCGCCAGGATGTCAATGCCGCGCAGCATTCTGTCGCGAGCTTCGAACGAGAACATGATTTCCTTGGCAGTCATTTCCTTGATCCTTAAGACCAAATCTTCGGGAACGGCGACGCCTCATTCGGCCGCTCAGGCGAGATTGTCCCGTGGCAGCCCGAGCCGATTCCAGACATCGAACAAAGCTGCCGCGAGCCGATCAATCATGATGTCCTCATGACAGGGTGTCGGCGTGATGCGCAGCCGCTCAGTTCCCTTCGCCACAGTCGGATAATTGATCGGCTGGATATAGATGTCGTGATCGCTCAGCAGCAGGTCGCTCGCCGCTTTGCAATGCGCCGGATCGCCGACTGCCACCGGAACGATATGGGTGTCGCTCAGGATGACCGGCAGCGCAGCGGCACCCAGCGCCGCCTTGACCCGCCGGACGCGATCCTGCTGGCGCTTGCGCTCCCAGTGCGAGGTTTTCAGATGCCGGATCGCCGCTGTGGCCGCGGCGCAGATCGCCGGCGGCAACGCGGTGGTGAAGATGAAACCCGGAGCATAGGAACGAACCGCATCGATCAGCACAGCACTTCCCGTGATATAGCCGCCGAGGCAGCCGAAGGCCTTGGCGAGCGTGCCTTCGATCACATCGATCCGGTTCATGGCGCCGTCGCGCGCGGCGATGCCGGCGCCGCGAGGGCCGTACATGCCCACAGCATGGACCTCGTCGAGATAGGTCATTGCGCCGTAACGATCGGCGATTTCGCAAATGCGATTGATTGGCGCGACGTCGCCGTCCATCGAATAGAGACTTTCGAAGACGATGAGTTTTGGCCGATCCGGACCCGCTGCCTTCAACAATTCCTCGAGATGATCGACGTCGTTGTGGCGGAAGATGCTCTTCTGCGTACCGGACTGACGGATACCTTCGATCATCGAATTGTGGTTGAGCGCATCGGACAGGATCAGACAACCGGGGATCAGCTTGGCGATGGTCGAGATGCCAGTCTGGTTCGAAACATAGCCGGACGTAAAGACCAGTGCCGCCTCCTTGCCGTGGAGATCGGCAAGCTCGCTCTCGAGCTCTAGGAGCGGATGGCTGGTGCCGGAGATATTGCGCGTCCCGCCGGCCCCCGTTCCCAGGCGGGTAGCAGTCTCCACCATGGCGGCGACCACTTTTGGGTGTTGTCCCATCCCGAGATAGTCGTTGGAGCACCAGATCACGACGTCCTTCGGTCCATGCGGGGAATGCCACACGGCATTGGGAAAGCGTCCGGCGACGCGCTCAAGGTCCGCGAACACACGGTAGCGCCGTTCCTCCTGCAGACGCGCGATCGCATCTGCAAAGAAACCGTCATAACTCGTATTGCCTGGCACCAAGATACGGCCTTGCCCATCGGCCATATCGCCCGCATCTCCGGTCATCGGAGGTCCAAATCGCCGCGGCGCAAGGACGTTCTTTACGCCGCCAGGTTTGCCGGTGTGCAACGCTGTGGGTTCCGCCATCGCCTGATTCCCCTGCTTGCATACGAATTATGTCGAAGCGCGATGCGCGCCGATCCCGCTGGCATAGTTCCTCACGACCCGCTTTTAGGAAGGTCGAAATTGAGCTGCAACATTCGCGCGATGTTTATCAGAATTGTCTCGCAGACCTTATCTTGATTAGGATCCAGATATTTGACAGTCCAGTTTGCCCCGTTCTCCTTGGTTTCGAGCCGCTGAATCACAAAATCAGTGACGTGCTCGCATCCCGGCTCCTTATGAAGATCCGCGAGGATCAATGCCTTAAGCTCCGAAGCCTCCTTTGTATGTCTTTGCATGGTCGCTCTCCTTCCGGATGACAACTTTCTATGGATCGCTCAACTGCATAATCGTGATGTCCGTCATCCCAGGGCTGGTGTCATCGCACCAGTTCACCCAACCTAGCGGCAATGCCGCTGCTTGGTGTGTCAGAGTCTAGCCCCTCCACGAATTGCCCCTGTGGGTTCATGATGTAGATGTGGGTGCCGTGATCCATTAGGTAGTCGTCGCCGCCCGCCTCGCCCCGGCGCGCCACACCATAGGCGCCATATGCCTCCGAAACCGCAGCGATCTGTTGCGGGCTGCCGGTCAGTCCCACGATGCGCTGATCGAACGCTGCGGTAAAGCTTCCCATCACCTCAGGCGTGTCGCGTTCGGGATCGACAGTGATGAAGAGCGGTTGCAGTTTTGCGGCGTCGGGGCCGAGTTCCTCAATCGCCGCGGCGATTGATGACAGCGTCGTCGGACAGATGTCGGGACAAGAAGTATAGCCGAAGAAAACCAGCAGCCATTTGCCGCGATAAGTCTCATCGGTGACCGTCGTGCCGTCCGGCGCCGTAAGCGTGAATGGGCCACCGACCGTCACAGGCGCCGTGTCGGCCCGCACGAGCGGTTGGCAGATCAACAGGGCCGCTGCGAATATGATGCAGAAGAGGGTATGCGGACCGTAGGCCCAGGGGCTGAGGAGTCCATGCCGCCGCTTCATCAAGTACCTCCGGCACTTCGAGAATGACGCACCAACCCCCGCGTGTGTTTGTGATTAACAAACTCGCCTAAACTATCTCACTTTATCATGTTTTGTTGCTGAATGGCTAGACATGGTACTGGTTTAGCTCTATTTTTAAAAGTTGCCCCTCATCTCGCTAGAAGGAGGAGGCTTTTATGACCATTCGCGAATTGATGAGCGGGCTGGCGGCGATCGCTTTCGTTGCGATGGTGTCCGCGCCTGCGCAAGCCTACGAAGTGGGTCCGGTCACGGGAGGCGGAACGATCGAGGGTACGATCGTCTACCGCGGCGACGTGCCGACAACAAAGATCATCCCCACCAAGGATATCGAGGTGTGCGGCGATCCCCGCGAGGAGCCGCTGATCGAAGTCGGCAGCGATCAGGCCGTGCTGAACGCGGCGGTGCAGCTGGTCGACGTGGCACAGGGAAAGGCCTGGCCGGAGCCCGGAAAGCCGCCTGAGCTCAACAACCTCAAATGTCGCTTTGAGCCCGCGGTTCAGATGATACCCGCCGGTTCGCTGGAGGTGGTCAACAGCGACCCAATGCTCCACAACACCCACGGGTATTATGGCAAGCGCACCGCCTTCAACCTGGCGCTGCCCAATAAGGGCCAGCGGATACCCGTCGAACTGAAGCGGGCCGGCACTGTCCGCGTCGACTGCGACGCGCATGGCTGGATGGAAGGCTGGGTCTATGTGGTAGACAATCCCTACTACGCTGTCACCGGCGCCGACGGCAAGTTCAGCATAACCGATGTTCCGCCTGGGGACTACAAGCTCGTGGCGATCCACCCCTTCACCGGGCCCATCGAGCAGACCGTAAAGGTAGAGGAGAATAAGGCCACCAGTCTGACGATTGAACTGAAAAAATAAGAAAATGGGCGACCCACTGATTCAATAGGGTCGCGCTCCTGCGAGAAGGCCGACGCTTTAAGAAACGGTCTGCACTGAGGAGGAACCCTGATGTCCGACGAGCTTGACCGCATTCGGCGCGAAATGCATGCGGTGCTGCAGCCGCCTGGAGTACGGCCCGACGACTCGCTCCAAATCACCCGCCGCACATTCATTCACAGATCGCTGCTGTTCGGCGCTGCTTCCGTCGGCCAGACGTTCGCGTGGTGGCCGCTGCTCAACACCATCGACGTCGCTCACGCCGCCGAAGCGCCCTTCAAGTTTGCCTGGATTTCGGACACCCATCTCTACGAGAGGTCCCTCAACACGCGCTTCGTCGACAAGGTGGTGCGCGCCGTACAAGAGGTCCAGGCCATGGATCCGCCGGCCGACTTCCTGATCTTCGGCGGCGACCTGGCCCAGCTCGGAAAGATCGAGGAACTTGAGCTTGGCGTTGAGCTCCTCAAGGATCTGAAGATCAAGAAGTACTACATCCCGGGCGAGCATGACTGGTATCTGGATATGGGCAAGAAGTGGGGCGAGTTATTCGGCCAACCCAACTGGACCTTCGATCACAAAGGCGTGCGCTTCATCGGGCTCGATACGGTCAGCCGGGGACCGGACTACTGGACAGCGAAAAAGATGACGCCAGAGGAGCGCATGGGCCACATGGCTACCCTCGACGGCACGGTTGCCGGCGCGTGGGCCGGCGTCGGCCGCGAGCAACTCGACTGGATGCAGAAGACACTCGCCGAGTGGGATAAGTCCAAGCCGATCGTCATCTTCAGCCACAATCCGCTGTACGAGTACTACCCGCCCTGGAATTTCTGGGTGCGCGACTGGCGCGAAGTGAATGACGTGCTGAAGCCTTATACTAAGGTCACCAACATCCACGGTCACGTGCACCAGGTGCTCTACAACGAGATCGGCAGCATGCGCTCGATCGGCATGCTGGCGACCTCCTGGCCGTGGCCGTATGCGCCGGAAGGCGTGCCCAAGCTGACCAAGCCGATGATCCGTGTCGATCCTGGCGATCCCTTCGACGGGGTCGGTTGGGAAACCGTGAACGTCAACGCCGACGACAAGGTCGATGTCGAGTACATCATGTGGGGGCGCAAGGAGGTGTTCGTCCGGTCGCCGGAGGACCACGACAAGAGCATTGAGGAGGTCATACAGCCACGCATCGCCGACAGACAGTACCCGTGGGAAAATCCATAAAAGGGGTGGCTATGATAAACACATCGACATTCCTCTGCATTCTGAGGCGTTCCACCGTCGCCGGAGCAGTCGTCGCAGCTGCCGTCGTCGTCGGCCCGGCCAGTGCCAACAAGGACCCGGTGACGCCAAAGCAGCTGAAACTCTATCAAGAGGCGTTCATGGAGGAGGTCAGGAAGGGAGACCTCCTGTTCCACGGTGATGCGGCGATGGCGGAGCAGTTGGGCGTCAAGCTGTCGACCACCGGGTGGGCCTGCGCCATGTGCCATCCGATGGCCTCCGATACCCACCCGCATGCGTTCCCGAAGTTCCAGCAGTCGATGGCCAAATTCGCGACACTGCGCGACATGATCAACTGGTGCATCGAGAAACCGAACCAGGGCGAGAAGATCGATCCCGAATCGGAGGCGATGAAGGCGCTCGAGGCGTACATCACTTGGTCGAACACCGGCTCGGTGTTGGTGCCAGGCAAGTACTAGTCTCGTCGATAGAGGGGGGGCATCGGCTTCACGGGAGCGCGTCCGCCATCGGGGTGACACCTCGATGGGTGGGGTTGAAGCAGTCGTGCGGCCCGGGAACCGCGCGGGGAGGTCTATGCGTTGGCAGAGACTGGGATGGAGCTGCGCGGCAAGTTCGCGAATGTGGACCTGGATGCGCTGGTCGACAACCGGGTCGTGCGGACCTGGCTTTATTTCGGCATGTTCTGGCTGATGGTGACGCCATCCGTCGGCGTCCTGATCTCGAGCACCTTCAACTACCCCGACTATCTTGGATCGGGAAACCTCGAGCTCACCTTCGGCCGGTTGCGCCCGGTCCACGTCAACGGTGTCATCTTCGGCGCCTTCTCGACGCTTTTCATCGGCCTTTGCTACTATCTCGTGCCGCGTCTGTCGGGGGTGCGGGTGATATGGTCGGAGTGGTCGGTTCTCCTCGCATGGGTCTGGAACATCGCAACGCTTGCCGGTTTGGTCGGCTTGCTGTTCGGCGACAGTGACGGTTTGGAAGCCGGTGAGTTTCCGCTCTATGCGAAGGTCGCATTCTTCATCGTAGTGGCCGTTGCTACCGCGCAATTCTTGATCACGATCAGTCGAAGGCTCGAGCCGGCGATCTATGTCGCGCTATGGTACTTGATCGCCACTTTCGTGTGGACGACGATGAACTTCGTGCTTGGAAGCTTCATCCTGCCGTACACGATCTCGGGCATCAACAGCGCCGCCTTCCATGGCCTCTATCTCCACTACATCGTCGGGCTGTGGCTAACGCCCGCGGGCTACGTGATCATTTACTATTTCCTGCCGATCAGCGCGCGAAATCCGCTCTATGCCCATAAGCTCTCGCTTGTAGGCTTCTGGTCCCTGGCATTGTTCTACCCGTTCGTCGGCATCCACCATTACCTCTACAGCCCGATCGCGGACTGGGCCGAGACCTTGGCCGTCGTCACGTCGATGCTACTGATCATTCCGGTGTGGACGGTACTGGTGAACTTCTTCGGCACTATGATGGGCAAGTGGCATGAGTTCGGCAGGAATCTGCCGGCGAAGTTCCTGATCATGGGCTCGCTCATGTATCTCGTCGGCTGCTTCCAGGGCTCGACCGAGGCGCTGCGGCAGCTGCAGCAGCCGACCCATTTCACCGATTTCGTCATCTCGCATTCGCATCTCACCGTGTTCGGCACCTTCGTCGTATGGGCGATGGGGGGCCTCGTCTATACTTGGCCGCGGCTGTTCGGGCGCGAACTCTGGTCCTTCAAGCTCGGCAACTGGTCGTTCTGGCTGATCACCGTCGGCATCACGACCATGGGCCTGGTTCTCACAGCGGGCGGGCTGCAGCAGGGTTATCAATGGATGAATGGTGTCGAATGGCTCGACTCGCTCGTCTGGGTGAAGCCCTACTGGCTGGCGCGGACCCTGGCAGGCATCAGCATGGATATCGGTATGTCGCTGCTGGTGGTGAATCTGATGCTGACCGCACTGACCAGCCCGGCGGCTGAGGCGCGACGCGTCCGCGGGCCGGTGGAGGCGCCTATCCCGGCCCCGGCGGGAGGGCCCGCGCAGTGAACGTTCGCTTCTTCGCGTTGTTCGCCGGCGTCTTTTGCATCACCCTTGCGGTGATCACGCAGGGCGTGCTGCCCTTCGTAGAGCCGTCCTCGCGAACTACGCGCGTGACCTCGGTGGTGCGCACGGATTTCGGCCAGCTGAAATGGACGGTTTCAGAGGCGACGGACTACACCGAGCAGCAGCGTCGCGGCCGCAACATTTACCTGCGCGAAGGCTGCTGGTACTGCCATTCGCAATTCGTGCGGCCGGTAACCGGCGAGATCCGCCGCTGGGGGCCGGTCAGCGAGGCGGGCGAATACGCCTATGACGTGCCGCACCTGTTAGGCACACGCCGGATCGGGCCGGACCTGACGCGCGTCGGCCTGAAATACAGCGACGAATGGCACCTGGCGCACTTCTACAATCCGCGGATGCTGGTGCCGGACTCGATAATGGCGCCGTATCGCGGTCTCTTCCACGAGCCCGATGGGGCCGTCCGTATCGTTGACGACGGCGCTGGCGGTCGGACCCTGGAAAGGACAGAGGTCACCGAAGGCCTTTTCGACTTCGACAGCCAGCAAGCGATCCAACTGACGCCGAATGCGTACGGGTTGCTGTTCGTGCCGCTGAAGGCGCGCAAAAGAAAGCCGATCATCCTGACGCCGAACGAAGAATACACAGGAGAAACCGTCAGCATCGCGGCGGAGACGGAAACGCTGGCGGCGCTCGTTTCCTACGTCCAGAAGCTCGGCACGAACCGGGGTAAATGGCGCGATCTGTTCGAGCCGCAAAGCCTGGAGGTCATGGATGCGACCATGCCGCGCTCCGAGGAATGGATTGCCTATGGCAAGGAAGTCTATGAGCGCCGCTGCATCGGTTGCCACGGTGCCAAAGGCGACGGCAATGGGCCGGCCGCCACCTTTATGTTTAACCAGCGGCCCAGGGACTTCACGTCCGCAGTCTTCAAGTTCAGGTTGACAAAGGAGCCCCTGCCCACGGACGGCGACATGCTGCGCACCATTACTCGCGGCATCCGCGGCACGGCAATGCCCCCTTGGTACGAACTGCCGCTCAACGATCGGCTGGCGGTGATCCAGTACATCAAATATGAGCTGGCGGTTGACCGTTCCGACCCCGCCAGTCCTTACGCTTTCTTCGTCGAGGAGCCGCCTGGCCCACCGTTGTATATCGGGCGCCCGCCGACCCCGTCCCAGACGATGCTGGACCGTGGCAAGGAGGTTTGGCAGGTGGCGAAGTGCTGGGAATGCCACGGCCAAGGCGGCAAGGGCGACGGCGAAAAGGCTGCCGGCCTCAAGGATGATATCGGGTTCGCCACCCCGCCGGCCGACCTCACCAGCGGCCAGTTCAAGTCTGGCCCGGCCGTCGAAGACATCTTCCGGACGATAACTACCGGCCTCAGCGGCACGCCGATGCCGTCCTATCGGGATTCTTTTCCGGACGAGGACCGGTGGGCGCTTTCCTATTTCGTGGTGGCGCTTTCCGCATATAAAGACCCGCTCTCGCTGCAGCCGCTGTCGATCAAGCAGTCGGCCCGCGCCGCGCTGAACGATCTGGAACTGGTCGCTGACAAGCCTGAGCGAGCCTATGTGCCCGATCCGTCGGTGCCGGCGTCCGGCCCGCCAGCGCCGCCTGGCGAGGAACAGGCACCCACCGGAGGTTAGCGCATGCTCGGTTTTGAAGTCACCGGACCCTATGTCGGCGCCATGATGATGAGCCTGGCGGCCCTGTTCTTGTTCATCTGGGGCGTCCTATCCGGCGCGTTGAGCGGCACCGACAAAGCCGCCAACGGGTTTTTTGAAAGGGAGATGGAGAATGAGCGATCTGCAGAGCAGCGATCCGGAGAGCCCGACGCACCCTGAACTGGATGTGCGTCAAAGCTCGCACCCTGAACTGGAGGACTATGCCGGCGGCCTGATACAGGCGCGTGTGGGATTCATTCCGCTATGGCTTCTCGTCGTCTACGTGCTGCTGTTCGCCTGGGGGCTGTATTACATGTATGTTTATTGGGGCGGGCTCGGCCCCGGCCGTCTGTTCTAAGAAGACTGTCGCAAGAGCTGGTAAGGCAGGAGTGATGGAGATGTTGGTAGCCAAAATTCTCCTTGGGGTCGCCGCATTGAACCTCCTTTTCCTGGCCTTCGAGGTGGCGATAAACGTGCTTCGTCTTTATTTCGGCTGACATAGGAGCAGCGGATGCTACAGGACACGGTTTTCAAGCTCGCCGACGCCGGCTTGCCACAGATGCTCGGCTTCCTCATCTATGGCGGCTGCACCGTCGGCTTTATCATCTTTCTTGTCTATCTTGTGCGGCAATAGCGACGCGGACGCGGCGCTGCGAAAACGCCAATGATCTACTACCTCGTGATCTTCGCCGCTGGATTTGCAGGCAGCTTTCATTGCATCGGCATGTGCGGCGGCTTTGCCTGCGCGCTGGGCCGCGATCAGCGAGGCGGAGGCGCAACCGTCCTTCGCCACCTGCTCTATAATACCGGCCGATTGACTACCTATTGCTTTCTGGGCGGGCTCGCGGGTGCGATCGGTCAGGTCATCTGCACCACGCAAGGTCTAACGGCGCCGCCGCTCTTGAACGGCTCCCTCGACACCGCCCAACGAATTCTCGCGATCGTCGCTGGCCTGCTCATGATCGCCATGGCGTTGCAGTTCTTCGGCTGGCTGCAGGTCTTTCATCGCCTTGCGATCGGATTTGGCGGCAGCACATTTGCATTGTCCCTGCGCGGCCTGTTGACCGCCCGGAGCTGCGCCGCACCGCTCGCCTTTGGCGTTTTCAACGGCTTCCTGCCATGTCCCCTGGTCTATGCCTTCGCCGCCCAGGCGGCGAGCACCGCCGGAGCGCTTCCCGGGTTTCTCGTCATGGCATGGTTCGGACTGGGAACCTTCCCCGCGATGTTGATGATGGGCGGCGTTGGCGGGATACTCGGGCCAGCCTGGCGGCGGCGCGGCGTGCGGCTGGCTGGTGGCTTTATTCTTTTGCTCGGTCTCATCACGCTCGGCCGTGGTCTCCTGCCTTCCGGTGCGCATATCGGCCTTGCCTGGCTGGGCGGACATCCCGCATGACTGCGCATGGCGATCTCCTCTGTAGCCATTGTTCGCTGCCCGTCGGCCTGCGCCCGATGGAGCGCAGGCTCAACGGTGAGGCTTGCGCGTTCTGCTGCTACGGCTGTTGCATCGCCTTTCAGGTGAAGAGCGGCAGACACGAAGAGTGGGAAGCCGCCTGGCTTCTGATCCAGCTCGGCGTGGGAGGCTTTCTGTCGATGAATATCATGATGTTCAGCCTCCTCCTCTATTCGGATGCGTTCGCCGGCGTCGATGCGGCCGTGCTGCCGTGGATTCACCTTTTGCTCTGGATCTTCGCGACGCCGGCGGTGGTGATTCTCGGCGGACCCTATCTGCGCGAACTGTGGCTCAATGGCATACAGGGACGAGTGACGTCGTCGGCACTCATCGTGATTGGCGTCGCTGCCGCTTACCTCTATTCGGCATTTGCTGTGTTCGAGGGCAGCACGCATGTCTATTTCGACACCGCCGTGATGGTGTTGATGCTGTTCACCGTTGGCCGCTATCTCGAGGCTGTTGGCCGCGCCAGGGCGGCGCGCGACCTCGAACCTCTTCTGGCCGCAGAAAGCGAGAGCGCGACCGTGGTCGATGGCGCAGCAGAGATCCGCCGTCCGGTGCGGGAGGTATCGGCCGGCATGCTGGTGCGGGTCCGGCCAGGCGAGCGCATTCCGGTCGACGGCATGGTTGTCGAGGGCGAATCGAACACCGATGAAGCCGTGATTACCGGAGAAAGCCGGCAAGTGACCAAGGGCGCCGGCTCCAAGGTGATTGCCGGCAGTATCAATATCGACGGCCCGCTCCTGATCCAATGCAGCGGTGACGGAACTGCAACCCGCTGGGCGCGGATTTGCCGGTCGGTGCGCGAAGCGCTGGGCCGTCGCAGTCCAACCCAACGCCTTGCCGATCGCGTCGTTGGCGTGTCCGTGCCGCTCGTCCTCGCCCTCGGCGGGCTGACGATTGTTTACTGGGCGCAGTCATTGCCGTTCGATCGGGCGTTGCTGATTGGCCTCTCGGTCCTGGTGGTTGCCTGTCCTTGTGCCGTCGGCCTCGCTGCTCCGATGGCGACATCACTCGGCATCGGCCGGTTGGCACGGCACGGCTGCCTGGTCCGCGACCCCGGCGTGCTCGAGACCCTCGCTCGTGTCCGGTTGCTCGCCTTCGACAAGACCGGCACTCTGACGGCGGGCAAAGCGCGCCTCGTCGGCGTCGACTGCCAGGAGGTCGGCATCGACGAAGTACTGGCGCGCGCCGCCGGTCTGGAGCGCCTTTCCGAGCATGGTCTGGCGCGGGCCATCGCGGCAGCCGCCGCTCAGCGCGGTATCACGCCGCTCGTCACCCGCGATGTCCGGACGGTTCCCGGCCGTGGCATCCGCGGCAGTGCCGAAGGCCGGCCCATAGCGGCAGGGAACGGCAGATTGATGAATGATCTGGGCTGGCCGCTTCCCCCGTCGCTGACTGAGCGTGCGCGGTCGCTGGAGGCGAGCGGTCATTCGGTGGTCTATGTCGGTTGGGGCGAGCAGGTTCACGCCGTGCTGTCGCTCGATGATTCACCGCTTCCCGAGGCTCAGGCCGCGATCGCGGCCCTGCGTGAGCGCGGGCTCGACGCCACGCTGTTGACCGGCGACTTGGCGCAAGCGGCGGAGCGGATCGCGGCCCTGGTCGGGATCAAGGACGTCCAAGCGGACCTTTCGCCGGAGGCCAAACGGCTGGCCCTGGATCGGCTCCGCCATGACCACGGTTCGGTGGCGATGGTCGGCGATGGACTGAATGACGGGCCGGTCCTGGCCGCCGCAGATGTCGGTATTGCCGTCGGCTCCGCCACCGATCTCGCCCGCGAGACTGCGGCGCTCGTGCTGCCTGCGGACGGATTGTGGATGCTGCCCTGGATCGTCGACGTGGCCCGCGCGGTCCGCAGGACCATCTTGACCAACCTTATGTGGGCGTTCGGCTACAACCTCGTCGCGCTGACGTTCGCAGCATTCGGACTTCTGCAGCCAATCCTTGCGGCGGCGGTCATGGCCGGCTCGAGCATCCTAGTGGTGGTGAATTCGCTGCGGCTGGAGCAGCTGCCCGACCCTGTTCCAGCGCTGATCCCGGAGCAACGATCCGGCACCAAGGCGGAGCGTGCCCGCCATACTGTCGGCGCTTCGGTCATGGCTGGCTCGGCCGTCGAGCGGAGCTGAGCCTCTCCTTCAACCAAACACGTCGCGTGAAGGCGTCGTACCAGCCTTCCGCCGCGCGCCGCCTGGCGGCGGACCCCGGAGTTTTCCTCGGCCTTGCCGTCGACAGCGGCTTCATGGCACGGACAATCGCTCAATCCAGCTATGCAGCGGCTGCCGGCTCTTGCTCGACGCAGATGGTGCGGCTGTCGGCTTCGGAAAGGGGTTCGTCGAGCAGGCCGCAATGGTGCGGCGTCCGGGACGATAGCCGGACGCGGACGCGAAAATGCCAGCATGAGAGACAGGCGCCGAACGCGCGGCCATTGTTGCGGGCGATTGAGTTCCTAAGGGTGCGCCTGAGTCCGTCAAGCAGCTTCGCCACATTGCCGTCGGTTGCCTGCTCGATGTCCGTGGCGACGATGCGCAGGGGATCGCGCGCCAGTGCATGTTCCGCCTTCGGAGTGAGTGCGAACTCGACCGAACGCCCGTCGCGCGCGCTTGGACCCCGCGACACATAGCCCTTGTACTCAAGGGAGGCCAGCGTCCGCGACACCGTGCCCCGCGTCGAAGCAAGATAGTCGGCAAGCGCCGCTGGCGTGCGCGAGAAACGGTTGGCGCGCGCGAGATACCTGAGCGCGTCCCACTGAGCGGGATTGAGCCGCCCGGACTGCTCGCCCGAGCGGGCGAGGCGCTCCAGCCGGTCGATCAGATGGGCGGCTTCGAGAGCCTCTGGCGAGACAGGCATGATTGCTCCTAATCAGTGTTGACCGGCTTGGATTCGCGCTGCAGTAATAGCTAGTAGCAATTATCTCGGCAAGCCCAAGGAGGACATTCCATGACGACCAGTTCCATTCCGGGTTACCGGCTCGGCGATACGACGCTGCCCAAGTCGCCGCTCACGAAAGACGATCTCGCGACGCTCAAGACAACGCTGCTCTTCGGAGACGCGGACGTCGCCGCGCTGCGCCAGGCGCACGGCGTCGTCGAGGATCAAGTCGAAGCCATCCTCGACGTCTGGTACGGGTTCGTCGGCAGCACGCCGCACCTCCTCGCCTATTTCAGCGACGCCAAGACGCATCAGCCGTTGGGCGCCTATCTCGATGCGGTGCGCAAGCGCTTCGGCCAATGGATCCTCGACACCTGCCGGGCTGACTACGACGAGGCATGGCTTGCCTGGCAGGACGAGATCGGCCGCCGCCATCACCGCTCCGGCAAGAACAGGACAGACGGGGTCTCGGCAGCGCCCCATATCCCCATGCGCTACGTGCTCGCGCTCGCCGTTCCGATCTCGGTCACCATGAAGCCGTTCCTCGCCAAGAAGGGGCATGCGTCCGCCGAGGTCGAAGCGATGCACGCCGCCTGGAGCAAGGCCGTGTTGCTGCAGGCCATTCTGTGGTCGAGGCCCTATGCGAGGGAGGGAGACTTTTGATGGCGCAACTCCGTCCGGCGCCGGACTGGCAGATCGCCCGTTGGCTCAACGCTCCCTCGCCGCTGGCAGAACTTCGCGGCAAGGTTGTGTTCGCGGTGGCGTTCCAGATTCTGTGTCCCGGTTTGCGTTAGTCACGGCCTGCCGCAAGCTGTCCGGGCGGGCGACGCGTTCCCCGAGAACGATCTCGCCGTGATCGGCCTGTACACCGTGTTCGAGCATCACGAAGCGCAAGGAACGCGCGCTGCGCTCGCGGCCCTGCATGAGTGTCGCATCACCTTCCCCGTGGGCATCGATGCGCAGGATCCGGGCAGCGAGGGTCCACAGACCATGCGCGCCTATGGCATGCAGGGCACGCCGACAACGCTTCTAATCGACCGGCGCGGATATTTGCACATTCACAAGTTCGGCCGTCTTGATGACATGCGTCTCGGTGCTGCGATCGCGACACTCATCGGGATACGCTGACACCGAGGCGCGCGGGCGAAGCAAAACCGAATGCCGGATGTGATGACGAGGGATGCCGCATCGCTGGCCAGGCCCACGCATAACCTTACCCTTTCCGACAGGGCCGCAGTACGTCCGTCACGACACGAACAGCGGGACACGTTGCGGCGCGGGTTGAGCATGACACGGTGTGGATTCCATCATCTTGTCCATGGCCCGCCTTGCCCCGTGTCGTCGTGCCTGGACCGCCTCGGCGGTTGGCCTCACTTGGCAACGGTGATCAACCAAACACGTCGTGCGTGAAGGCGTCATACCAGCCTTCCGCCGCGCGCGCAGCCTGCCGGCGGACCTCGGAGCTTTCCTCGACCTTGCTGACGAAGCTGATGACGCTCTTGAGCTTCCCGTCGACGGGTTTGAAGCTGATGGCGTTGCTGAACGCATCGTCGGGGGCGAGATAGGTGTAGCAGGTGTTGAACAAATGCGCCGGGAAACGCGCTGATCCGGTGAGATCGGCCGCGATGGCAAAGGCGCAGGCTTTGGCTTGGCTGTTGGCGCAGAAGGCGGATTTCGGCATATCCCCGCCGATGATCGCATCACCGACCAGATGGACGCCGGGCTGCAGCGCCGATTCGAAGGTGACCGGATCGACCGGACACCAGCCCGACCGATTGGCGAGCCCCGCCTGCTGCGCCAAGCGTCCGGCCATTTGCGCCGGGATGACATTGGCCACCGCGGCCTTGAATGTTCCTCCCGCGGTGATCATCGACCGGGTCTTCGCGTCAATTGCTGTGACCCCGCCGGTGAACTGGGCCGGTAGCCATTCGATCATTCCCGGATAATGGCGGTTCCAAGCGTCCTGGAACAGGTCCTGCGCGTTGAAGCTGTCTTTCGCATCGAGGATCAGAATTTTGGCCTTGGGTTTGCGGCGCTGGAAATAGGATGCGACGAGCGAAGCGCGCTCGTAGGGGGCGGGCGGGCAGCGAAACGGATTCGGCGGAGCAACGAGCACGAACAGCCCGCCGTCCTCCATGCTTTCCAGTTGCTGGCGCAACAGCCTGGTTTGCTGCCCTGCATTCCAGGCGTGCGGCATGATCTCCATCGCCGCATCGTCATAGCCCTCAAGCGCCCGGTCCCTGAATGCGATGCCCGGCGCAACAACGAGGCGGTCATAGCTGAGTTTCGAGCCGTTGTTCAGCGCAACGGTTTTCGCCGCCGGGTGAATCGCCGCGGCGGACTCATGAATGACCGTGATGCCGTATTGCCTTGCCAGCGCTTCATAACCATGGCCGAGCGATTCGAACGGTCGTCGCCCGGCGAGATAGAGATTGCTGAAAAAGCAGGTCGTGTAGCTCTGCCGCGGTTCGACCAGGGTCACGTCGACGGCCGTGGCGCTGGAGGCGAGATATTTGGCGACCGTTGCGCCGCCGATGCCGCCGCCGACCACGACGACACGCGCCTTGGCCTGGCCCCGCGCCTTCGGCTGGTTGAGCGCCGTTAGCAACGCTGCTCCCGTCAGGCGGCCGAACTCGCGACGCGTCCAGGATTTCATCGCGGGTTACTTCCCTGCTTCGCGACATAGCGCGCGACGCTCGCGATCTCCTCGTCGCTGAGCGACAGCGCGATAACGTGCATGATGTGATTTGAACTCTCGCTGGCCCGGTAGGCAAGCAGGGCGTTGGTGAGCCTCTCCTCACCAAGCCCGATAATGCTGGGAATGCCTGTGCCGCCGCCATCAAGACGATGGCAGGACGCACAGGTCGCGGCGAGTTGAGCGCCTTGATCGGTCTCCGCCGCCACGCCGGATTGGCTGACGAGCAGCACGAGGCCCGTGGCAATCGCAGATCTCGCGACGGGGCGCATGCTGAATACCCGTCTGTGTCGGAGTTTTCCGGTCACGCTCCCACTCAACTTGTCACGTCATAATTCGCGCAGCTCGATTGCGCCGCCACCTCAACCGACCGTGAACTGGTGCGACAACGTATAGACGGCACCGCCGTCTTCTTCCCAAACGAAATCGAGCCGGCCGCTCTCCGTCGCGCGCAAGGAAAATTCGAAGAACGGATTGGCCGAAATCGCCTCGTGGAGATCGACACTGAACACCACGGTTTCGTTGTAGCGGCAGACAAACTTGTTGATGATCTTGCGCGGGATCACGTTGCCTTGATCATCATGGCGTAGCCCTGTTTCCATCTCATGGCTGATGATGGTCTTGACCTGAAAAATCTCTCCCTTCGCCGCGGCGCTCGGCACGATCACGCGGGGTGTCGGGGTGGTCACTGTCTCTCTCCGATCTCAGGCACAGCCATCCGTGGCGACACGGACCCACGTCGTGGTCATCAGCAAGACGCCGTCATTCATTTCAGCGACAGCGACGACGTGTTGCGGTTTGGCAAGCCGGATGCGTGTCGACACGCGAGGTAGACTGCGTTGCGGGACGAAATGGAAACTGGCGACTTCGATAAGCGGGTTCCGCGGCGCGAACACGCGCATCTGCCTCACATGGTCGGCCTCGGTCATGGGGCTGTCGATGTAAAGACTCATGGGCACGGTGTAGCCGGTCGGGAAGTCCGCCGGCATAATCAGATGAAGGCGATCTGACATCATGGCCTTCCGTCCGATGAGTTGCTCGACGAGATCCAACGCTTCATCGTTCGCACGCGCGCTCGGCGGCGAGAAGAGCGCGACTCCGGCAAATCCCGCACTCCCGGCGATCAAAACATCGCGGCGCGTCAAGCTCATCGTCCCGGTCTCCAAACCTGCCATCTCTAGGCCACTCCAAGAACACATCGGCGGCGGCAGGCGGCGCACTCGGACACATCAGTGCGGCAGCTTCTACCAAATTTAGCACCGACAACCGCTGGGAGCAATCTCGCGGAAGTGCCCATGGCCGCCCTTTAACCAATGCATTCTGTTTTACCGGCCGTTGGGAGCACGCCGGCGGATTCTGCGGCTACCCAACTTCGGTCGCCGGCCTGATCGCTGGAGGCGTTATTGCGGCACCGCTGTCGGGATAGATGGTCAAGGCATTGCGGGAAAGGACGCTCTTGGGTTGTCGGATCTCTGATCACACTCTTGGCCGGCTATCAGATGCTCGAATTAACTGGAGCGCTCGAACCGCGCCAGCGCAATGTCTGATTTACAAGCCTGCGCGACATTCATGATAAGGCTGAAAAAGGACGGGTTAGGGTGGGAAACGGTCGTTGGTCTCGTCCCAACGAGCAAGTGGCGCCCCTGAGCTGACCCATCCGGGCCGGAGCCCGGGGCAGTCTCGCGTGCCGCCCGAGATAACTCGCGAGGCTAAGCCCAGATCAATCACCTTGCCATTCTTGATGTCGAAGACAATGCAACAGAGCACATCCAGCCGTTTGCCGTTGCGCTCCCCGGTATTGCGATGGACGCCGACCACGCGTCCGTCCTCGCTCGCCATCACGGGCTTACCGCGTCCAACGGCGAGGCGCGGCGACACATCCAGGGCGGCGCCGTGCGGCTGAACGACCAGTCCGTGTCCGACGATCGCCGGTTGGTGACACTTGAGGATCTAGGTCCGGAACAGGTCGTAAAGCTGTCGCTCGGCAAGAAAAAACACGTTCTGGTGCGGCCGGTCTGACCGGCCAGCTCGGACGCGCCATGTGTGGACGTTCCTGGACAGCGCGCGTATCGAACTCGCATCTTGCTACCAAAAGTTGTGCGGAACAAACCGCGCAACTTTGTTGTTTTCGGAGTTCACACCGGCGGCGTCGGGACCGCGGGAGCGGCCTCCAATTCGTTAAACCGCCCATGGACTTCGATATCATCGAGAAGTCCCATCCACAGCGACACACATAACCCGACCATCACGAGGAGGAACGGCGCGGCCGCGACAATGGATGCGGTCTGGAGCCCAGCCAGGCCGCCCATCACCAGCAAGACACAAGCGGAGGCTCCGGCCAAAATGCCCCACAGAACAACGATCCCTGGCCTTGGGTGAAGGGTTCCGCGCGAAGAGAGCATTCCCATGACAACGGAAGCCGCGTCAGCTCCCGAAACGAAGAATATTGCTACCAGGAACATCGCAAGGGTCGATGTCAGCGTGGTGGCCGGATATTGGGCAAGAAGCGCGAACAGCGATACTGGAGCGCCCTTTTCGTTGACGGCTTCGACAAGTCCGCCCAATCCCATCAGTTCCGAGTGAAGCGCAGTTCCGCCCATGACGGTGAACCAAAAGAAGGTAACAGCGCTGGGGATGAGCAACACGCCAACGATAAACTCGCGGATTGTGCGGCCCCGAGAGATCCGAGCTATGAAAACGCCGACAAAGGGAGCCCAGGATATCCACCAGGCCCAATAGAAGATGGTCCAGCTGCCAAGCCACTTTCCGTCGCTGAATGCTGCCGTGCGGAACGACATGGAGACCAGGTCGCTGAGGTAGTAGCCAAGCGATTCGATCAGCGTGTCGAATATGAACACGGTCGGTCCAATGATCGCCAGAAAGAGCAGGAGCAGCAGAGCAATGACCATGTTCAGGTTGCTCAGGAATTGCACGCCCTTGCCGACACCGGAAACCGCCGACAGGATGAACAGAACGGTCAATGCCGCGATAATCGTCAGTGCGATTGTTGCGGACTCGCCGGTATTCCAGAGGAAGTTCATCCCGCTGTTGATCTGCTGAGCGCCAAGTCCCAACGAAGTGGCCGTTCCAAACAGTGTCGCGATGATTGCGAGGACGTCGATCGCCCGGCCGATCGGGCCGTGGATGCGGTTGCCGAGGAGAGGCTGGAAGGCACTCGACATCAAAGTCGGCAGGTTGCGCCTGTAGCTGAAGTACGCAAGCGCCAATCCGACAACCGCGTAGATCGCCCACGGGTGCAGCGCCCAATGGAAATAGGCGTATTGCATCGCCACGACCGCGGCCTCCCTTGACTGCGGCTCCGCCATTCCGTGCGGTGGCGCGCCAAAATGGAAGACCGGTTCGGCCACTCCCCAAAACATCAGGCCGATGCCCATCCCGACACTGAACATCATGCAGACCCATGAAACGGTCGAAAATTCAGGCTTTTCGTCATCTCGCCCGAGCTTGATCTTGCCGAACCTGCCAACCGCCAGGAAAACAGCGAACATCAGGAAGAACGCCGTCGAAACGACAAACATCCAGCCGAATGTCTTGATGATCGTATTCAAGGTCGCTGTCGCCACTGTGGCGAGACTGTCAGGAGCGAGGCCGCCCCAAAGCACAAAGCCGCCAGCTATGATGACAGCCGGCCAAAATACGCCGGAGTCTACACTCCGGGTGCCTGTTATGGACATCCGCTCACTCCCATTTTTGCGTGGAACATCGTGCGCGGCCGGCTTTTCAAGCATTTTCTGGCTGGAACGACAGAGCGGTTCGCGTGGTAAAACTGATTGAATGACGCTGCGTTAGCTGGCTCAATCGCGACTTCGTTGCGACCCAGTTCCGACACATTCGAAAGGTTGTCAAAGGTGGTGCCGATGCGCGGGCCACGCAGCACGCCATTAGCCCCGATTCGGATAGCCGGCGCCCTTGATCAGCCACATGCCCAAATTGCTGGATTTGGCAGCCCAGGAAGGATAGGCTTGGTTTTTGGTTCAGGCGATGGAACAGAGACTGGCCGCAATTCTGGCTGCCGATATGGCGGGCTACAGTCGGCTAATGGAGGCCGACGAATCCGGCACGCTCGCACGCCTTCGGACCCATCGCATAGAACTGGTCGATCCCGCCATCGCGAAGAACAAGGGCCGGATCATCAAGACCACCGGAGACGGCATGCTCGTTGAGTTCCAGAGCGTGACCGATGCCGTGAAATGCGCCGTGGAAATCCAACAGCGCATGAAACGGCGCAATTCGGATGTGCCGCAAGAACGGCGTATCGAATTCAGGATCGGCATAAATCTCGGCGACATCATTTTCGACGATGACGACATTTTCGGCGACGGCGTCAATATTGCCTCGCGCATCGAGCAACTCGCCGACGTCGGCGGTATCTGCGTGACCGCAGCGGTGGCGACCCAAATTGCCGACCGTCTCGAAATTGCCATGGAGGATTTGGGCGAGAAGACGTTAAAGAACATCAGCCGCCCGGTTCGCCTCTATCGCATTGGGCTTGACAGTCCTGTCCTGCCAGAAGTCGAGGCAAAGCGATCCATCTCGAAACCTTCGATAGTGGTGCTGCCATTCACCAACATGAGCGGCGACCCCGAGCAGGAATTTTTCGCGGACGGACTGACCGAGGACATCATCACCGAACTGTCCCGCCACCATGAGCTGTTCGTCATCTCGCGCAATTCCAGCTTCGTCTACAAGAACCGCGCCGTGAATGTGCGCGAGGTGGCCGAGAAACTAGACGTCCAATACCTGGTGGAGGGAAGCGTTCGCAAGATCGGCGACAGGGTGCGCGTGACGGTTCAGCTCATCGACACGGCGAATGACGCTCATATCTGGGCAGACAAATATGACCGGAAGCTGGACGACATCTTCGCGATTCAGGATGAGGTGACCGCGGCGATCGCAGCCACGCTGCCCGGTCGTGTCGAGGCGGCTCAGCGGGACCAGCTCGCGCGGGCGAAACCCGCAAACATGGCCGCGTATGAATGTGTGCTTGCCGCCAAGGTGCTGCATCACAAAAGCACGATTGCGGATAATGAACGCGCGCAAACCTTGATAGGCAGGGCCGTCGCGCTCGACCCCGATTATGCCCATGCCCATGCCTGGCGGGCCTGCATTCTTGGTCAGGCCTGGGTCTATAACTGGTGCAAAGACCGGGATGCCGTCTGGAACGACATCATGGCAGCGCTGGACAGGGCGCTGGCGCTGGACGACAACGATGCCGATGTCCACCGCATCCTCGCCGCAGTGAACGTGAACAACAATGAGCTGACCACAGCGCGCTACCATCAAGAGCGGGCGCTGGCCCTCAATCCCAATTACGACCTCGTGGTGGTACAGCAAGGCGAATTGTTGACGTGGCTGGGGAGGCCGGAAGAGGGAATTGAATGGATCCGCAAGGCAATGCAGTTGAATCCGCACCACCCGGAGAGGTTCTGGAGCCATCTGGGAAAGGCGCGTTTCGCCGCGCGCCAGTATGGCGAGGCGATCGAAGCTTTCATGCATCTGTCAACCATGGACTCGGTTCAGCATGCTTTCGCCGCTGCCTGCTACGGCTGGCTCGGCGACGAAATCGCCGCCGCGGCGCATCTACGCAAGGTCAAAACGCTCGATCCCCAATTCGACCTCGATTCATTTATCGCCACCCTGCACTATGCCCAAGAGTCTGATGTGCAGCACGTCCGCGAGGGACTGCTGAAAGCCGGTATTGCCCACCTGTAGCCAGCCCGTAACTCCGAACCGGATCCAATCGGGGACAGGCAAAAAGACCGCCCCCCCAACACCAGGGTCAAGATTCGGTCGCCCGAAGTGATTGGGTTTTGCCCTTACCGGTACTCGAAGATCGACCTGAAAATTCCGGGCGCGATCACCGACAGCGGATTGACGTCCAGTTTGGGCTTGTTGGCATTGCCCCTGAGCCGGTAAGTCACGCCGATCAGCCCGCGATCGCGGCCATTGCCGAGCAACGCGCCGAACAGCGGCAGTTCGCCAAAGATGCGGTTGATGCCGTAGACCGGCATGAAGGTCCCGGTCATGTCCATGTTGTTGTTGCGGTCGTACAGCGTGCCCTGGAAGGTGGTGCCGATGCGCGGGCCGCGCAGCACGCCATTGGCCAGCTTCAGATAGCCGGCGCCCTTTTCGATCTCGGAAAAGCCGCGCTCGAACTTCACTCTCGACGTGTCGATATTGGCTTTGACGGCTTCATTGAGGCTGCGGCTGTCACCGGCCGGCGTCGTCGATACGAGCGAGGCGAGTTTCGGCTCGTTGACCACGAAGAAATCATGCGAGTCGACCTGGCCCTTCATCGGCCCATCGCTTGCCCCGGCGAGGGCCAGGGTGATCGAGCCGCCCTCCATATGCTCATAGATGTTGAGGAACCGCAGGATGGCGCCGGCGTCGGCCGACCGCACGTTGAGGGCGCGCTTGCCGGCGCCGGTCGTATTGCTGATGCTGATGGCAGCACCCGAACTTGCCGTGGCGCTCACCTTGAGCCCATTCACCCTTGAGCCGGCGGCGCTGTAGTCGAGCTTCAGGTTCGACAGCGTCTCGTTGTGGAAGCCGGTCAGCGAATTGACGTCGGCGCTGACCGAAATCGCGTCGGAACCGGTGGCCTTGGTGGCGGTGTCGACATCGGACGTGAATTGCTTGATCAGCGAGCGCGCGTCCAGCGCGCTGCCGCTGATGTCGATCGCGTAGCCCTTGCCCGATCGTTTCACCGAAACGGCAACGTTGTCTCCCCGGTTCAGCTTGACGTTGCTGAACCGCGCCGAGGACAGGGCGCCTTTGACCAGCACCACGCCGCCATCGATCGAAAAGGTCTTTCCATTCAGGTCGAAGTCGGACAGCGTCGTGGTGTCGCCGGATTTGGCCATGGCAAATGTGACATTGGCTGGAATGCCGGGGCCCTTGCTCCAGCCTGCCCAGGGAATGTCCAGCCTGGCATTGGTCAGGTCCGCCGAGACAGTCTGGTTGCCCGTGTTGCCCGTGCCGCTCTTGTCGATCTCAACCTTGACGGTTCCGGAAAGCAGCTCCGACAGGCCAGGCATGGCGGCGGCACGTATCTTGTCGTCGAGCGTCAGCGCCACTTTTCGGCTGCGTGGCGGTCCGCCATCCCTGAGCGGTTCGATCAGGTCGAGTTCGGCTGGAATGCCATTGAGCAGCGCCTTGGCTGATATCACCGCCTTCTCGGGTTCGACCGTGATCGAACCGTCCGCGTCCGTCACCGTCTGGTCTTCGAACGGCTTGCCCAGCGACAGGTCCTTGTAATCGAGCGTCACCAGCCAATCGAGTTTCGAGCTGTCGACGCCGCGCTGCAGCGGAATGTCCGCCTTGACGTGGCCGGTCACCGTGCCGGACAGGTCTTCCGGCAGCAGCCCGACACGGCGCATGCCGTTGATCGGCTCGTAGGAAGCGAGCTCGGCGATCGCGGACGCCTCCCCGGCAACATCGATATCGAGCGCGCCGATCACCGGCGGGCGGTTCGCCGCCTTGACCGTCATCGTGCCGTTGCTTGCCGCGACCGTGCGGCCGCTGGCCATATAGACGTTGCCCGAGGACAAGGCGATGTCGACGTCATTGCCGTGGAATTCGACGACGCCGACGGCATCGCGTATCGGCGGGATGTGACCGGCTGTATCGAAGCGCGATCCTTCGACCTGGAAACGGCCGAATACCTCATCAGATGAAAGCGGGATGCCGTTGCCAAGGCGCCCGGGCACGACCTGGAACTGCAGGCTGGCGTCGACGACACGGCCGCCGAACAGGTTTTTCAACACCCACAGGCGAGCGTTTCGCGCCGCAAACCAGGGCCACAACTGCTTGACATGCGAGACCGGCATGTCGTGGACGTTGAAGGCTACAGATATGCCCGGCACCTTTCCCTCGGGGAATTCGACCGAAGCCGTGCCCAGCGCCTCGCTGGCGGACCCGGACCTGATCCCGATTTGCTCGGCCACCAGCTTGCGGCTGCGGGTCTGGTAGACGCCGGCCACCCGGGCGATGAAATCGAGCGCGGGTTCGGAGGATTCCGAAGGCGCCAGTGTCGAGCCGTCGCTGGTCAGGTCGTAGCGATAGGACGGCTCCTCGCCTGCTGTTCCGGTCGCCGGCTTCGGCCCGATCGAACCGGCGAACGCGAATGTCGAGCGACCCGTCCTCACTTGCAGCCGGTCCACCTGGACCTTGTTGGCGCCGGCGACAAGCGTCGCAGCGAGATCGACATCGGCTGGAAGCGAGCCACGCGTGCCAAGATCGAGGACGGAACCGGCGAACGACAACGAGGCCGTCAGCCGCGACGCGTTCTCGCCGGATCCTTCCGATCCCGCCAGCTTCAAGGCAATCGCGCCAAGCGTCCCGCCCGGCGCTGCCGCAGCCTGGTCAAGCTGCGCTATCTCGACGCTGGCATCCAACGCCGTCACGCGCCGCGTCGTCGCATCACGGCTGGCTGAGGCGGCGATGGTGAGTGCCCTGCCGTCGACAGCCGCGTCGGATGAAAACTCCATGCCGCCCGGCCCCGACTGCGCAACGGTAGCATCCGCGATCCTGACCAGTTTGACCAACCCGGCCTCGGGCGGAACGAGGTCGACATTGCGCAGCTCGATCCGGCGCATCTGCTCCTCGCGCACCGCATCGAGCGCGTGACCGATGCTGGCAAAGACCATGCCGGCCAGCCTTTCCGGATCGATGAGGCCGTCGTCATTGCGCAGTGCCGCCGTCCAGTCGCCACCCGACGGCAGCGCCGTCATCACGATGCGCGCGTCGGAAATCCTGGCGCTGGTAAGCCGCACCTCGCCCGAAAGCAGCGGCATCAGCCTTACGCCGAAGCGGACACGCCCGGCATCGGCCATCGGCTTGCCGTCGGCCGTCTTGAGGCTGACGTCGCTGACCTGCAGCGCAATGAAGCTCGATCCGTCGAGCGTGAGACGGGCCGGCCCGACCGCAACGTCGACGTCGACGCCGGCCAATTTCTCGATGGCCGTTTCCGCTTCGGCCCGCAGCCGCTCGGTGCCGAAGCCGGACATGCCGATCGCATAGACAGCGGCGGTGGCCAGCAGCACAAGCGCCAAAAGGCCGGCAAACAGCCGCGCAAGAATACCAACGCCGCGGCCCTGGCCGAGCGGCGGTATGCGGCACGCGGACGGGAAGGCCCCCAGGTCGGTGATTTCATCACGCCTGAATCTGATCTTCTCGTGCTGCGGCTGCTCCTGATCCACACAATTTTCCGTTGAACGAACTCGACCGTGGACGACTCCCGGTGCGACAATATATCGATGAGGCTTCGCGCGTAACCACAAACAAGGGCATCGATATGGCTGATCTCGACGTCGGCGACGTTGCGCCGCAGTTCGACCTTCCCCGCGACGGCGGCGGATCGCTCAGCCTCGCGTCATTGCGGGGAAAGCCGGTCGTGCTTTACTTCTATCCGCAGGACGACACCACCGGCTGCACCAACGAGGCGATCGGCTTTTCGCAGTTGAAGCCGGAATTCGAAAAGCTCGGCGCTGTGGTGATCGGCCTGTCGCCGGACAGCGTCCGAAAACACGACAAATTCAAGTCGAAATACGATCTGACCGTCGACCTCGTCGCCGACGAGGAGCGCAAGGTGATCGAAGCCTATCATCTGTGGGTCGAGAAGCAACTCTATGGCCGCCGCTATATGGGCGTCGAGCGCGCAACGTTCCTGATCGGCAGCGACGGACGGATCGCCCGGATCTGGCGAAACGTTCGCGTCAAAGGCCATGCCGAGGCGGTGCTTGAGGCCGTGCGCGCTCTTTGACGTCGATTTCGGGACGTCAATTTCGGCTGTGGCCTGAACCCGTGTGAAGCACGGGCGCCGAAGCAATCCGGCTGCAACCCATGGGCTGCAGGCTGGGCGCCAGCAACCGACCGTTAACCTTAATGATGTGTAATCGGGCTTGTCATTGGTGTCGTAACGAAAGCTTGTCCTGTGAACGTAGCCAGTCAGTCAACGGTCTTTGGCAGGCGCAACGAGCCCCATACGGTCATTATCGCCCGGGGCAACGAGATCAGGCATTTCACCATACGGCCATGGGTCGCCGCATTTTGCGGCTCGGCGCTGGCGGCGATGGCGATAGGCTATCTGCTGGCGACCTCCTATCTCGTGCTGCGCGACGACCTGATCGGCGCGACCACGGCACGGCAGGCGCGCATGCAGCAGGCCTATGAGGACCGCATCTCCGCACTGCGCGCCCAGGTCGACCGGATCACCAGCCGTCAGCTTCTCGACCAGCAGCTCATGGAAACCAAAGTTGGCGAGTTGCTGGAACGACAGACCCAGCTCAGCCTGCGCCACGGCCGCATCGGCCCGCTCCTCGAACGCGCCGAGAGCGACGTCGGAACGCCGCCCGCCGCAGGCACGGCTGCGTCCGCAAAGCCGGATAAACGCGCCGAGGTGACCGACGCCCCGCTACAGGCCTATGCGGTTGCCAGCCTCGGCGCCAACCTTGGCGCTGGCGACACCAGGCCGTTCTCGCTGTGGTCGACCCGCTCCGATCCGCTGCCGAGCGACACGGCGGCCGATCGTGCCGACAGGCTGTTCGTGTCGATCAACGCCGCGCTCAAGGCCATAGAGAGCCAGCAGCTCACCCGCATCGCCACGCTTGCCGACAACGCCTACAAAAACGCCGACGCGATTTCTCAGGCGCTCGAGGCGGCTGGCCTGCCGGTCGACGGCGATTTCGGCAAGAGCGATGCCGGCGGTCCGCTGATACCACTCGACAGTTCGATGACGTTCGACAGCAAGGTAAGGGAACTCGACGAGGCGCTGGACGCGCTCGACCGGCTGAAGACGGAGGCGCGACGGCTGCCGCTCGCCAACCCCGCGCCCGGTCGCTCGGTCACCAGCCCGTTCGGCGTGCGCACCGATCCGCTCCTCGGCACCGCCGCGCTGCATTCGGGGATGGATTTCAGGGCGCCGACCGGGATGCCAGCCAAGGTCACGGCGCCCGGCGTCGTCGTCAAGGCCGGCTGGAACGGCGGCTACGGCCGCATGGTCGAGGTCGACCATGGCAATGGCTTTGCGACGCGCTATGGGCATCTCAGCAAAATCGACGTGACCGTCGGCAAGAGGCTCAACGCCGGCGACGTCATCGGCAAAACCGGCAGCAGCGGCCGCTCGACCGGCCCGCATCTGCATTACGAAATCCGCCATCATGGCGAGGCCATCGACCCGCTGCGCTTCCTGAGGGTCGGCAAGAAGGTCGCGCGGTATCTTTAGTGGCTGCAGGCATCGCCCAGGCTGCAAAAGAGTGTCGTCGGAAAAAACTGCCGATCTCCCCCCTTGCGGGGGAGATGTCCGGCAGGACAGAGGGGGTGCTGTCCCGCCGGCCTGTCAACCAATAGCAGCCGCGTTCTTGAATTGGCTTGGCGGTTAGGGCGACTAACGCGAAAAGTCGGCGATCCTTCCCACCCCCCTCTGGCCTGCCGGCCATCTCCCCCGCAAGGGGGGAGATCTGCAGCTTCGGCGCTCTGCCCGCACTTCACACCAGTCATTCTTTTTGAATTCCATTTGACTGAATAAATATTTGGTGCGAACCTCTTGTCTCCCAGGGATGCAAGACATGGCACTGCGGGGGACCAATCAGGAGTTTGGGCGGCCTTACAACAGGCGTATCGTCCTTGAGTCCATTCGCCTTCACGGTCCGATCGCCCGCGGCGACATTGCCAAGCGGGTCGGGCTCACTGTTCAAACGGTCTCGACCATCGTTCGCGAGTTGGAAGAGCACGGCTACGTCCTGTCGATGCGCGAAGAGCCGCGCGGGCGCGGGCTGCCTCCGGCGACGCTGCGGATCAATCCGGAGGGCGGCTATGCCGTCGGCATCCACGTCACCCCGCTCGGCATCAATGCGGCGCTGATCAATTTGAGCGGAGACGTGATCGAGAGCGCCTACCGCGAGGCCGCCAACGCAACGCCAGACCATGCCTTCGATCTGATCGGCGCGATGGTGCTTGAATTGACCGGGCTGCGGCCGGGCGGTCGCGTTCTCGGCATCGGCATGGCGCTGCCCGGCCCTTTCGGCGTGGAGTCGATGAGCTTTATCGGCCCGACGACGATGACCGGCTGGAAGGACGTGGCACTTCGGGAACGGCTGGAGGCCTCGACCGGGCTGCCCGCGTTTTTTGAGACCGACATGGCGGCCGCGGCAATGGGCGAGCGCCTGTATGGCCTCGGGACCGGGTATTCCGAATACTACTATCTGTATTTCGGCGTCGGTCTTGGCGGCGTCATGGTCCATGACGGAAGCGCGTTGCGCGGCGCCTGGGGAAATGCCGGCGAAATCGGACACATCCCTGTTGTGCCGGGTGGCGAGCCGTGCCCCTGCGGCAATCGCGGCTGCCTCGAACGATACCTCTCGCTCGAGGCGCTGCAGCGCCGGAACATCAGCGACGCCGATTGGGTTGACGAAGTCGGGCCGATCTTCCGCAACGCCATCACCATCGTCGAGAACCTGTTCGATCCCGAAACCATCATCCTCGGCGGACTGGCGTCCACCGATCTGCTTGAACGGCTGGCCGGTTCGGCTGCCAGGCTTGCCAACTCGATCTCGGCGCGAAGCGACCGCACGGCGCCGCGTGTCACCGTCGCACGCGGCGGCCAGCATGCGGTGCTGCGCGGGGCCGCCGCACTTGCCGTCTCAGGCGTGCTTTCGCCGCGCTTCGGCCAGATATTCACCGCCGAGCGCGAACGCGGGCGAGATATACTGCAAGGCAAGGGGATCGCGGCATGAGCGGAGCTCAGCCTGGCATGAGCGGAGCTCAGCCTGGCATGAGCCAACCCCTGCTGGTGCTCGACAATGTCACCAAGAATTTTGGCGCGATCGAAGCGCTCAAGGGCATCAGCTTCTCGATCGGCAAAGGCGAGGTGGTGGCGCTTCTGGGCGACAATGGCGCCGGCAAATCGACGCTGGTCAAGATCATCGCCGGCGGCCTGGAGCCGACCTCCGGCCGCATGCTGTTCGAGGGCAAGGAATTCCTCGCCAAATCTCCCGCCGAGGCCAAGGCGGCTGGGATCGAGACCGTCTACCAGGACCTCTCGCTTTGCACCAATGTCGACGTGGTGGCCAATTTCTTCATGGGCCGCGAGATCACCAGGAAATTCCTTGGCGTTCCCGTGCTCGACGAACCGGCCATGGAGCAGGTGGTCGAAAAGGCCTTGGCCAGCGCCGGCACCCGCATCCCTTCGCTCAGAACCAATGTCGAGCATCTCTCGGGCGGCCAGCGGCAGGCCATCGAACTCAATCGATTCGTGCATTTTGGCGGCAAGCTCGTGCTTCTCGACGAGCCGTTCGCAGCACTCGGTGTCGAGCAGACGCGGCGCGGCCTCGACATGATCCGCCAAGTGGCGAGGCAAGGCATCGGCGTCGTCATCATCACCCATATCATGCAGCAGGCCTTCCAGGTCGCCGACCGGATCGTGGTGATCCGGCAAGGCGTCGTGGCCGGCGATGTCGCGCGCAACAAGACAAGTCCCGACGCGGTGATCGACATGATCACCGGAGAGACGCTCGCCGGTGCCGGACCGGCAGGCTGAGGGACAAATGAGGGGTCCGGCGCAAGAGGAGCGAACGACATGAAGAGAATACTTCTTTCCGTCTTCGGTATCCTGGCACTGGCCTTTGCCACGCTCACGCCGGCATTCGCCCAGTCCAAGGGCACCGTCTACTACCTGGTGCCGACATTGCTCGACGAATTCCAGACCGGCTCGGTGAGCGCTCTGGAGATGTTCCTGAAGCAGGTCGGCTACGAGATGAAGACGCTGAACGCCGACAACAAGACCGACGCTCAGCAATCGCAGATGAACGACGTCATTGCGCTCAAACCGTCGGCGATCATTCTTGCCGCCGTCGATTTCAATGCGTTGAAGCCGTCGATCGAGGCCGCCCGCGCCGCCGGCATCCCGGTTGTCGAGTTCGATCGCCAGATCACCTCGACGCCATCCGACTTCACCTCGGTGGCTGGAACGGTCGAGATCGGCCAGATTGCCGCCGACCAAGCCGAAAAACTCTTGAAGGCGAAGCACGGATCGGTGAAAGGCAAGATCCTCCAGGTGCTCGGCGATCCCGGCGACCCCTACACGCTCGATATCCAGAAGGGTTTCGAGGAGAAGATGAAGGCGTTCCCGGACGTCAAGATCATCTCGGTTCCGGCCATGCAATGGGCGGCGGATGCAGCCGGAACCATCGTCAACGACCAGATGCTCGCCAACCCGGATATCGACCTGATCTTCAGCCACGCCGCCCATCTCTCGGTCGCTGCCGTCGCCTCGCTCGAGGCCGCCGGCAAGAAGCCGGGCGACGTCATGCTGATGAGCTCGAACGGTGCGCCGGTCGGCCTCGACCTGATCCGCAAGGGCTGGCTCAACGTCGAAGTCGAGCAGCCGCTCTACGCACAGGCCGCCGCCGTCGCCATGTTCATGGACAAGGTCGTCAACAAGCAGGAGATCAAGCCGGGCGAGTACGACGTGCTCGGCCTGAAGTCGGCCGTGACGATCGAAGCCTGGGGACCGAACATCAAGATCCCCGGCGCTGCGATCACCAAGGAAAACGTCGACAACCCGGCCTTCTGGGGCAACATGAAGCCGCCCTCGGGCACCGTGAAGCCGGTCGAGTAGCAAAAAATCGCCCAAGGCTTCGGGCCGCGCTGGCCCGGAGCCCTGGGCGTTCGAACGGACGCGCAGAGCAAGCTGCAGCAATTTTTCCAATCCGCGCGTGATCCTTTTCGAGAATCGATGCGCCAGCCGGATCAGCACATGTCACCCCGCACGCGCCACGCCCTCGAATTCGTCCTCGACAACCTCGTCTGGTTCATGCTGGTCGTCGTGCTGGTGGTCTTCTCCATCTCCATTCCGAACTATTTCCAGCTCGGCATCTTCGCCAACATCATCGAGGCGTCGAGCGTGCTTGGCGTCATGTCGATCGGCCTGGCGCTGGTCATCATCACCGGTCACATGGACCTGTCGGTCGAATCCGTGGCGGCGCTCAGTGCCATGGCGGTCGGCATCCTGTTCTGCTCGGCGGGTATCGGCCTTGGCGTTCAGTTGCACCCGGAATGGCTGATGGTTCCGGTTTCGCTGCTGATTGGGCTTGTCGTCGGCGGCATCATCGGCGCCATCAACGGCTACCTGGTCGTCAAGGTGAAGATGAGCGCCTTCATCATCACACTGGCGTCCTACATCTGGGTGCGCGGCCTCGTGCTGGTCATTTCCGGCGGCCGCTCGGCACAGGACCTCGCGCCGGCAATCCGCTGGTTCGGCATTCAGCGCCTGCTTGGCCTGCCGCTCACCGCCTGGATCGCGATTGCGTGTTTCGTGGTGTTCTCGCTGATCATGGCCAAGACCCCCTTCGGCAGGCACCTGATCATGATCGGCGGCAACGAGACCGCAACCTTCCGCGCCGGCATCCGCGTCAACCGCAACCTCGTCATCGCCTTCGTTCTCGCCGGCGCCATCGCCGGCCTTGCCGGCTGGCTGCTGGCGATCCGCACCTCCGGCGCCACCGCCAATCTCGGCGTCGGCCTGCTGTTCAACGCCTTCGCCGCCGTCGTCATCGGCGGTGTCAGCCTGAAGGGCGGCGTCGGCACCCTGCCCGGCGTCTATGCCGGCGTGCTGTTGCTGTCGGCCATCAACACCGCAATCAACCTCATGGGCCTGCCGGCCAACTTCACCCAGGTGATCCATGGCCTGCTGGTGCTTGCCGCCGTGCTGCTCGACGCGTTCAAGCAAACCATCCGACAAAGACTGGCATGAGAGGGGGGCTGGCATGACCGGGCGTCCAGGGATCGGAAGACTTTCGGACAAGGTCGCGCTGATCGTCGGCAGTGCGCGCGGCATCGGCAAGGGCATCGCACAGCGCTTTGCCGAAGAAGGCGCCAAGCTGGTGCTGGCCGATACCGAGGTCGAGGCCGGGCAAGCGGCCGCGGACGAAGTCGGCGCTGCCTTCATCCGCACCGACATCTCGCAGATGGCCGATGCCGAGGCCGCCGTAGCACTGGCGCTCGACCATCACGGCCGTCTCGACATCATGGTCCAGAATGCCGGCATCTATCCCTGGCAATTGCTGGAAAACACCAGCCCGGAGGACTGGGACCGTGTCATGGCGGTCAATTTGCGCGGCAGCTTCAATGCCGCCCGTGCCGCGCTCGTTCCGATGAAGGCGCAGCACTCTGGCCGCATGCTGTTCACCTCCTCCATCACCGGCCCGCACGTCACCAGCCCCGGTCACGGCCACTATTCGGCGACCAAGGCCGGCATCAACGGCCTGATCCGTTCGGCCGCTCTCGAATTCTCGGGCTACGGCATCACCGTCAACGGCGTCGAGCCCGGCAACATCCTCACCGAAGCCATCCAGCTGCATCGCGGCGCCGCCTATATCAAGAACATGGAGGACTCCATCCCGCTCGGCCGCCTCGGCAGCCCGCGCGACGTGGCCAATGCCTTCCTGTTCCTGGCCTCGGACGACGCCAGCTACATCACCGGCACCACCATCATCGTCGATGGCGGGCAGCTGCTGCCCGAAGGCAAGGATTTCCGCCTGCTTCCGCCATGATCCGCGCCCGATAAACTCGATTCGCCGTCCAATACTTCAACATCGGTTTACCCGAAGCTGGTAACAGCAACGACGCTCGTTTTCATGATCAAGCAAAGGGTCTGCCTTGCCGCAGCGTTACAGCTCTCCTTTCGACCACCACCGGAGCGAGTGCAATTGTAGATTGCATAGCTGCGGGCAGTTGCCGTTCGCGGCGATGGCCAATGGGGAGCCGGGCCTTGCCATGGTCTGGAATCGCGGGGACTCCGGTGCCGGGAGCCGGGCTTGAGCGTCATTCGCGCCCTGGAAAGTGCCGATCTTCCGGCAGTCGCAGGCATGTTTCAACGCGTGCTGCGCAAGGAGCGGACCGAAGCGCCGGCCGCGCTCATCGACTATATGAGACGGTTTTATCTGGAGGCGCCCGGTTGCGGAGGCGATCTCCGCTCGCTTGTCCATGTCAACGACGCCGGCGACGTCTCCGGGTTCGTCGGCGTTCACGTGTTGCCGATGCAATTCAACGGCCGGCAATTACGCGCCGCCATCTGCAGCTCGCTGATGGTCGAGGATCATGAGCGCGACCCGATGGCCGGCGCCCGCTTGTTGAAGGCTTATCTGGATGGCCCGCAGGATATCTCGTTCAGCGAGACCGCCAATGATATTTCCGCAAAATTGTGGACCCGGCTGCGCGGCGTTGTCCTGCCGCAATACAGTCTCGACTGGGTGCGCGTGATGCGGCCGTCGAGCTTTGTGCTCAGCCTTTCCGCCAGTCGCATGAAATCTGTCCGAATGCTCAATCCGTTTGCGCATGCAATCGACCGGTTTTATTGCAGGCGAATGAAGTCCAGCGAACGACGCTGGTCCGGTGTGGCGGCGGACGGGGCAGGTCATGGGGCTTTTCGGACATCGCAAATCGACAGCGACGCATTTGCCAGGCTCGTCGAACCGTTGACCGCCCAGTTCGCCCTGCGCCCGAGTTGGGCGGCAGGCCAGCTTGATCATATGCTGACCGATGCGGCACAAAGGCCGGATCTGGGCGAGCTTGTCTACGTTTCCGTGGCATCGCCGGTCGGCACCAATGTCGGCGCATTCGCCTATCACGCACTGGCAGGTGGAATCGGCCGCGTGCTGCAGATCCTCTCCCTCCCCGGCCAGGCTGGTTCGGTGATCGACTGCCTGATCGATGATGCTGCCGCCCGCGGCGTCAGCGGCCTGCGCGGCCGCATTCAACCTGCACTTCTGGAAGCAATGCTTGGGCGACGCATCGCTTTCCTGACCGTTGCCTCGACCGTGGTGCATTCACGCGATCCAGAGCTTTTGAACGCCATGAAGAACTCGCAAGCTTTCCTGAACGGGCTTGCGGGCGAGCAGTGGAGCCGGCTGGGCCGCTTCACCTGAAGCATTCAGTCGTGGGGGAGCGAAGATATTGGCTGATCGTTGGAAGCCTTTGCCTTCGCTCAGCTGTCAGGAGCTTCTTGACTATGCCAGGCGGTCACGAATGCCCTGCGATATGTTCGACAAGGCGAGGTGCTTCCTCGGCGATCGCCAGGATGGTGCCGGACTTGCGTGCGAAGTAAAGGCGCGGCAGGGCGGCCACGCCATCCGCGTGAACAGGCTGTCCGGCGCTGTCGAGCGCACCGGGAAGCCTCATCCAACTGAAATCGCCCTTAAAGCCCGTGCACCACACCACGCTCGTTACGCCGGAGCGGGAGAGATCGAGCGAACCGATCTTCGGGTTCGGCTGACGCATCGCGACCGTCTCCGCCGGGTCGGGCTCCGCAACGGGTGCGTCGATCCCCATGCGGCTGATATAGTCGTCGACATTGCGTTTGACATTTTCGGAGGCTTCATCCGCAAAGCGGGCATTCGCTTCGAGATCGTCGGCAAACGAGAGGCTGCCGCCATACTCGATGCCGATGAGACGCCCAAGCAGCACGACACCCTGGGCGCTGAGCGCCTGAAGGCTTATCGTGCGCACCGACCCGAGCACACCACGCGGCGGAATGCGTCCCGCAAGTCGAATGACCTCCTCCCGGCGCACGTCGAGAAACCCGCTTTCGAGCAGCCAGACCATGATGTCGCGACCCCGGTAGCGCCGTGGAAGCCGTCCGACACGACTGGTCGCAAGGAAGACCGTTCGACCCGCGTCCGCCAATTCCTCCGCGATCTGGGCACCAGATTGGCCGCTTCCGACCACCAGCACCGCTCCATCGGGCAGATCGGCTGCGCTGCGGTAGCCGGAGGCGTCGATCTGGCGGAGAGCGGGCGACAGCGCGGCGGCCCAGACCGGGCGCACCGGACAATTCAGGCTGCCGCTTGCGACGATCACATTGCGCGCCCAACGCGTGCCGTGTGAGGTGGTCAGCCGATAGGCGCCATTCTCGTGCGTGAGTTCGCTTACCGCAGTATCCGGTTCGATCGGCAGCGCATTGCGCCCGGCGAAATCCTCAAGGAGAGTAACAAACTGATCGCGCGTCAGGGCACCATCCGGATCCGGACCGTCATAGCAATCGCCCGGCATGACGGTCTGGACGTTGGGGGTATTCATCCGAAATAAATCCCATCGCTGTGTGCGCCAGGTCTCTCCTATGCGGCCCCGCTCCAATACGCTGTGGCGCAGCCCCCGTCGCGCCAGCCAATAGCTGACACCCAGGCCTGCCCAGCCGGCCCCGATGACGACAGCATCGAGAACATCGCCGCCATCGGTCACTTGCTGCGGTGATCTCATAATCGCCCCCGGCAGTCTCGCCGCGCAGCATTAAGCCTTGTCCACGGCAACTAGTCCAGCACCGCCGATTTCCGTCCGACTGGCCCAGCGCATTCAAGACGGACAGGCGGAACATCGGTCACCCTGAAGCGGTCGCCGTGGCTAGGTTGGAGAGGCAGGTCAGGTATCGACTTCCTCGACCTCATGAACGAGTTGCGGGCGCAGGTGCAGGTAGCGCGTTGCCTTGCGTTTGGCGGCGATGTCGGCCCAGACGTGTTCCACCTGCGAGGCGTCCAGTCCTGCCGCCTGCCCCACCACTTCGGCCGCCACGCCGTTGTTGAGGCCGCAAAGGCAAAGATCCATGCGGTCATAGGGAAGCGAGAAGTAGAACTCCTCCTGCGTCTGCGCCAGCGAGTAGGTATCGGTGGTCGGCGGCCGATTGCGGATTTCCTCGGGCACGCCGAGATGGGCCGCGAGCGCATAGACCTGCGTTTTATAGAGGTGCGCGATCGGCTTGACGTCCGCCGCGCCGTCACCGTTCTTGACGAAGAAGCCCTGGTCGTATTCCAGCCGGTTGGGCGTTCCTAGAACAGCGAAGTTCAGCCGGTCGGCATGAAAATATTCGATCTGCTTACGGGTGCGCTGTTTCATGTTGGTGGCGGCGACGATGCCGAGATAGACCGGCAGCGGCATTCTTATTTTGGTCTGCTTGCCCCCGGGGTCCTGCACCACCAGCGACGAAATATTGTAGCCCTCATGCTCGAGGGCGTTCGCAATCACGATCTTCGAGGCCCAGCCTTCGCCGTAGTCCGGGACCAATTCGCGGATGAAGGCGTCGCGACGCTGATAGCAGCCCATGGCGCGCAAGGTCGGCCCGATATCCTCCACAATGGCCTCGACACCGAAAGTGCCGGCGACAAGGCGGCCGAGCCGCAGACTTTCCGGATCGGAATCGTTTTCCGGCATGAAGAGGCACAGTACATTCTGTGGCCCGACGGCTCGCGCCGCCAACGCCACCGAAACGCTGGAATCGATCCCGCCGGAAAGACCGAGCACCAGGCCGCGCTTGCGAATGCCGCGCAACTGCTGGCGCAAGGCGCTCACGATCCTGTCCGTTTCGGCGCCGGGGTCGATCGCCAGGGCCTGCGCCAGAATGGCCGGCGCGTCATCGCCGGGGCGAACGCTCATTGCGCGGCCTCCATCATCTCCGACGCAAGCTGGCGGCTGACCTTGCCCGTATCCGTCTTCGGCAATTCCAGACGGAACTCTATGATTTTGGGCACCATGAAATCCTCGAGATGACGGGCGCAGTGGCGCATGACATCCTTTTCGCTGAGCTTCGGGTCCGAGCGTATGACGAGCGCGCCGATCGCATGCCCGAGCAGCGGATCCGGCACACCGACGACAACGGCCTCGGCGATGCCCGGATGGCCGTGAAGCACGGCTTCCACTTCCTTCGGCGCCACCTTCTCTCCCCGCGTCTTTATGATGTCGTCCTTGCGGCCGACGAAATAGAGAAAGCCGCCCTCATCGGTCCTGAACAGATCACCGGTGTAGAGGACCTTCTCCCAAGGGTTCGGGCCCGGCCGCAGCGCTCGTTCGGTCGCAGCTTCGTTTCGCCAATAACCCTGCATGACGTGCGGTCCGCGAATGACCAGCTCACCCGCCACACCTGGCGGCACGCGTTGCCCGTGGTCGTCGACGACAAACACTTCGGTGTTCGGAATGGCTATGCCGACCGACCCCGGCCGGCGATCGAGTTCCTCGGGCGGCAGATAGGTGCAGCGCTTGCATTCGGTCTGGCCATACATCGAATACAGCCTGACACCGGGGAAAAGGCAGCGCAGGCGTTCGATATGGGCCGGCGGCAAGGCCGCCGCCGTATTGGAAATATAGCGAACGCTGGGCAGGAAGCCCGGCTCCAGGTCACGCATCTGCAGGATCATCGCTGCCATCGTCGGCACCAGCGGAAGACCGGTGACGCCCTCCTCGCGGATACGCTCAAAGATCGCCTGAGGAAAGGCGAAGGATTTTTCGAGCACAAGCGTGGCGCCGAGCCTGACGGCCATCAGCAACTGATAAAGGCCATAGTCGAAGGCGAGCGGAAGCACATTCAAAATGATGTCGTCGGACGTGTTGCGCAGATAGGTGGTGATGGAGTCCGAGGCCGCGTCGCAATTGCGGTGCGTCATCATCACGCCCTTGGGCCGGCCGGTCGAGCCCGACGTGTAGATCAACATCGCCAGATCGACGTCGATGCCGCGGTGGTCGATCTCTCCGGCTTCAAGCGTCAGGCAGTCGGCCAGGGATGTGGCCCCCACCGGGCATTGACCATCGGCACCGACGGTCGAAGCCACGAAGATGCCGGTGTTGCCGCCGCAGGCTTCAGTGACCACGGGCATCAGTTTTGCCTGGGTGAGGATCGCAGCAGCGTCGCAATCGGCAAGGATGTAGGCAAGCTTGTCGGCCTTGGTCGATGGGTTGACCGGGATGAAGGTCGCCCCTGCCTTGAGCACGGCGAAAATCGAAACCGCGATCTCCCAGCAATTGTCCATGAAAACGACGACCCGGTCGTTGCGCCTGACGCCGTTCGCGAAAAGCGCAGCGGCAAGGCGGCTCGAGAGATCGTAAAATTCTTCGTAGCTCAGCCTTTTATGCCCGGTGATCAATGCCGTCTTGGCAGGTTGGGCAGCGGCATTCGCGGCCAGAAAATGTTCGATCCGCACGGACGCTCCTCGCCGATCGCGCCTAGACTGCCGGCGCTTTCGCCTTGATGAAGGATGAAATACGGTCAATCGAATCCAGATTGGCCGGCACGATGTCGGAATCGACCATCGCAATGCCGAAGGTATCCTCGATGAACGCCACGAGTTCGACCACGGCGGTCGAGTCGATGATGTCGTTCTCGATCAGCGAGGCTGTATCTGCAAGTTCGTAAGACGTGTCGCCGAACAAGAAATTGTCGACGATAAAGGCTCTGACCTTGTCCTTGATTGTTATCATCATTTTTTCCCTTCCCTGGATTCCTCAAGCTGCTCTTGCTGCACTGGCTTCTTGGCCGGTGAAATTCTTCTGCCACAGCTGCGTCGACAGGATGCCGACGAAGGCAGCGTTGTCGCGGAATCCCGACGCTGGCTGCGTGCGGCATTTCTCATGAAGGCTGGCCACCGCCTTGGCGTTGAACAGTCCGCCGGCAGCGATGTTCGCTTCACTTAAGCAATCACGCACATAGTCCAGTTCCCCGGCTCCAACGAAGGAGCGGGCTTCCGGCGCCCGGTAGGGCTGCTTGGCACGCTCCCCGATCGCGCCGGGAAGCAGATGCCCCGCGGCTTTGCGCAATATGTGCTTTTCGACCAGTCCCTTCAGCTTCATTTCAGGCGGAAGTCTTGCGGCAAATTCCACCAGGCGATGGTCGAGATAGGGAAACCGTCCTTCGATCCCATGCGCCATGGCCATCCGATCGCCTTGGCTGGACAGGATATAGCCCGGCAGCAGGAAGCGGCTTTCGAGATATTGCGCCTGATGCAGCGGGTGCCATAGCGAAAAAGCCTGGGGCAACCGGCTGACCAGTTCCTCGGCCGCATCATAGCCCTTCAACGTCGCGCGCAGGTCGCCGGAAAAGAAAATCTTCGCCGCCGCCGTGGTCTTGAAGCGCGGCCGATGCGAGAACAGCGGATCGTCGAGCGCAGCGTTGCCGGCGCCGAAGAACGCCGCCAAATACTCTACGGACTGCTGCTGCAGACCCGGCAGATAGGGATAAAGCCTGCGGAACAGCTGTGGCCTGATGCGCGATGCCGGCTGCCGCCCGCAGAACCGACGCACACGCGCTTCCCTAAAAATATCGTAGCCGGCAAAAACCTCGTCGGCGCCCTCGCCGGTCAGCACCACTTTCAGGCCAGCCTGGCGAACCAGGCCGGACAACTGATAGAGCGGGGCCGGTGCGGTGCGGATGATCGGCCGCTCGGCAAAGCGGATGACTTCGGGGAAGACGCCGGCGATATCGCCGGCCTGGCAGGCAATGGTTCGGTGCCGGGAGCCAATTGCTGACGCCATCTCGATCTGGAAAGCGCTTTCGTCGTGCTCGGCGCTGTCGAACGTCACCGAAAATGTCTGCAGCTGGAGAGGGGTCATGCCGGCGGCAAGCGTCGAGACCAGGGATGAATCGAGCCCGCCCGAAAGATAAGAGCCGACCGGCACGTCGGCGCGCATGCGAAGCCTCACCGCATCGCTCAACAGCGCCTGCAGTTCCTCGGCCGCATCGTCCTCGTTGGTGAGCTTCGAGGGCGCGTCCCGATGCGGATAGTCGAGGTGCCAATAGCGCTTGATCGTGACTTGCTCCGGTGTCGCGATCATCACGCTTGCCGGCTCCAGCTCGTGGATATTGCGGAAAGCCGTGCGGGGAGCGATCGGCGCCCACAGCGTAAAGATCTGGTCGAGTGCGATCGGATCGATTTCGGCCGAGACGCCGGGAACCTTCAGGAGCGCCTTGATCTCCGACGCGAAGTACAGCACGCCGTCCCTGTTCGTGTAGAACAGCGGCCGGACACCCATCCGGTCTCGGGCAAGCACCATGCGCCGACGCCTGTTATCCCAAATCGCCAAGGCGAAATCGCCGTTCAGAAGCGACAGGCAGTCTTCGCCCATCTCGTCATACAGCTGCAGGATGACCTCGGTGTCGCTCGACGTGCGGAAGCGCCGGCCCTTGGCGATCAGCCCTTCGCGCAATTCCAGGTAGTTGAAAATCTCGCCGTTGAACGCAATCGTCAAATTGCCTGACTCGTCAGACATCGGCTGCTGGCCATCACCGATGCCGATCACCGACAGCCGCGCATGGCCGAGCCCAGCGTCGGCTGTCATAAATTTCCCTTGCTCATCCGGCCCGCGATGGACGATCGCAGCGATCATGCGCGCAAGCAAAGCTTCCGCATCCCGGATCGAACCGAAATAGCCCCCGAATCCGCACATTGCTACGACTCATACATCGGTGAGGTACGGAACATAACCGTGATAGCGGACTCAAGCGTTAACTGGATAATGTCGGCTGACACATGGTTAACAACAATTAAAAGACAAGGTACTTTTTTGTTCTATTATCTCTTCCCGGATAAAAGTATATTTCAACGCTAAACGCAATTTTTGTTCGAGCAACGGCGGCGCGATAGCGTTGCCCCGCCTGACCGACTCGCGCAGCGACTCCAGTCCTCATCGGAGGTAGCTGATAGCACAGTAAAGGCCGATGACTGGAGAACAGGTGTGAGGCAGCCCAATGCGGCCTTCGCGATCAGTCTGGCCAAAGCTCCCGCTTGCGTTCTTCAAAGCCGAGCACGCGTTTGCTATTGGTCCACCGCGCGACCTCGCCCTCCATTCCATCCGGGTCCTTGAAGCTCACAAGACGGACAGCGCCGAAATCTGTAATGGTCCCATCCGAAGCGCCGGCCTTCACCAGACGTCGCCTGACTTCCTGCAAGCACTCTTCATCGTGTACCTTCAGCGCAAGATGATCTATGTGACCTCTCTTGCCCATCTGCATCGACCCATCTTCATACCCCGTTGGTTCCGGCATTTGGAACGGATGAAGGGCAAAGCCACCTCCAACGTCGATTAGTGAGTGACGAAGAGTGCCGCCACCGGGACCGGGCTCGGACAGATCGAACTTCGTTTCCGCGTCGAAGATTTCTTCATAAAAGCGAATGAAACGGTCCATGTCGTGTGTGAACAGCGTCAGATGGTGCGCACCAACCGTTACAGGCATGCCGAACCTCCCTTGCCGATAATATGACGAGCATACCATCTCGCGTTGAACCGGGCGACCTGGAGCCGCGGTACATCACTGAACGCGAACGGGCCGATTCGGTCCGCAAAGCGGCTGTTCGATACGGGTTTCGTGGCGGCTGCTGAACCGGAAAACCTCAAACCCTTGAGAAAACATGGTGGGCGATGACGGGCTCGAACCGCCGACATCCTCGGTGTAAACAATGCTCCCGCCCTTGCAGACCAGCACAAGAGCCGGCTTTACAACGTTACAGACGGGGCCGTGGCGGCAGTCGGGACTGCGGGCTACGCCGGCAATGGCGCTGGCATTACCGTTACAAGCATGGGTGCGTGTCCCGTCGTGGCTGGAAAGGCTTATAGGGTGGAACACCGTTGCACCAGCACCTGAGGAACGGATGGTTTGGGTGCGGCGGCAGGCTATTCCGAGATTGAAATTTATACCCGCGTCGAATTTTGGCGAAGAGACTGACTGTAGGTCTCCTAGACAAGCTATTCCCGCCTCATCAGCATGCAAAAGCCGGCAGATGTGCTGTTCGTCTCATTCCAATATTTCTTACGGTCCCAAACCGCTAGGATACTGGATGGCGAAAAGTCGTGCCTGATCTCTTTCATGTCCTCAAAAAGAAAGCGCATCCCGGAAGGGGTGGCCCGCCAATGGTCGCCAAAATACGGGCCTTCATGAACAGGGTAGAACCAGGGCATAGCGATGAAAAGGTGGCCGCCCGGCCGAACGAGGCCGGTTATGTTTGGAGCGGCAACCCACGGCCTGTCGATGTGTTCGATGACCGAGTTCGCGATTACCAAATCGTAGGTTCCGGCATCTGCCGGAAGATTCATTAAGTCCCCGTGGATATGGCGGGGGTCATCATGCGGGGCCAAGTCCAAGGTTCTGAAATCCGCGCCGGGGAAATAGTCTTCGTAAACTCGGCCTTCCTTGTCTCTGTGGTTTGGCTTCGCGCCGACATTGAGAACCGTTTTTGCCCCCAGCGGTGAGCAAAAGTCCTTCAGGCACCGATTAACGTGCTTGCGCAAGACTGTCGTCCGGCCACGTCCGAAAATCCAAATCCGATTAAGCATCTGGCTTCGATAGCACTCAACAAAGTGAGCGCGCAAGCCAGCGTTGTTCCTAGAATTCGGATTGGCGCATCGGGCTGTCTAGCCTTCGTCAATACGGCAAAGGTTTACTGACATGCGCCGCTGGAAACTCTCGGCGGCTGCCGTTCTCTTTTCCATGTCGGCAGGCCTTGCGACGATCCACGCCGCCGGCCGCGACCCCTATGTCGGCGAGTACAGCATGGAGTGCCCGCAAGCCCAGTGCTGGCTTGAGATCAAGAAGGGGAAAGGGAAGACCTACAACGTCCGCTTCATTGCCGCCGACCGCGTGGATGCCTCCAAAGTCCTCTGTCGGGCGGATATCCCGATGGAAGGGGACCTTTGAGTTTCACCGCGACGGAACAGTATGAGGACGGTCTGTCCGGCTCTTACGGCGACGACCCGCTCGTTTGGATTCTGTCCGTCGGCAACCTATGTGAATTTCCTTAAGAAATTTGGTGGGCGATGACGGGCTCGAACCGCCGACATCTTCGGTGTAAACGAAGCGCTCTACCAACTGAGCTAATCGCCCGCTCCGGGGCGGACCTTTAAGCAGTTAGGACGGGGTTCGCAAGGCCAAATGAGCGCGCAACGGCCTCGCCGCTGGTCGTTTTCGGCGGCAAAATCCGGCTTGTCAAAAAACCTTCTGCTGTTTGCTGTTATGCTGTCGCGCTCCGCTTGACACCCGGTGGCTTACGCCTTATCCACCGCCCCAACGACGAACACGGCTGACCGTGCTCGTCTTGCGCGGGTGTAGCTCAGTTGGTTAGAGTGCCGGCCTGTCACGCCGGAGGTCGCGGGTTCGAGCCCCGTCACTCGCGCCATTTTCAATCACTTAGCTGATTGGAAATGAAAAAAACTCTGAATGCCGGACCGGCAATTCAGATATTCGGGTCGACCCTGGCACCCGATAAATCTAGCGTTTGGTCCGATTTTTAGAGATCCGTTCGATCTGGCCCATCACCGCTTGCGGATCGCCGTTCTAGTGTTCCTATTTTTGCCTCGGGTCTTCCAGGCCGATGCCGATCTGACGGAAACGGCCCGCCCGACGTTCGACGACGGCTTCGGCGAGCGCGCGGGCGGCGTTGCGGACCTCTTCCTGGATTGTCTCGTCGGCATCGAGTTCCTCATGGCTTGTGGCGTACGGCTTCCAGTAACCGATGTAGCGGTCGAGCTCGGCGCTCGGGCCGGCCGGCGACAACTTCATGAAGCGCAGCCAGTCGGCGATGGAATGCCGCACATTCTCCGCACCTTCGACATCGCCGTGCACGATCACAGAAAACAGCCTGCCTGCCAGATGACGCGGATAGTCCCACCCGGCCAGTTCTACCTGCTTTGCCTTTGCCGCATCCTTGCCTTGTGTCAGCGAGGGGTCTGGATTGCCACCGTCAGCGCAGACAAGCCTGTCCATCATCAGTTTGACAGGCGAGGAAACCTGATACCAATTCACCGGCGAGATGATCATGACGCCATGGGCGGCGACCCACATCGGGTAGATTTCGTTCATCCAGTCCTGAACTTGCCCAAGCGAATGGTTGGGATAGCAGGAACAGGGCCAATGGCAGAGCGGAGCGGCCGTCGAAAAGCACGCCTTGCACGGATGGATGTTCCTCCCGTATTCGGAAGCAAGCCGCGACAGATCGAGAATTTCGACTGCAAGTTTCGTTTCCTTGTCGATGGTCTCACGGGCGATTTCGGCGAGCCGGAAACTCTTCGACATCTCGCCGGGACAGGTGTGCTCGCTGCGCGACGACCCGTTGATGATCAACAGACGCGGCGGCACCGTTAGATCCTCGTACCGACGCTGCGCCTGCAGCACGGCTTCGTGCGCCGCAATCCAATCGACGGACAGATCGTAGTCGGGGTCGCTGAACGCAGGACCGGCTTTCCTCGTGATCGGGCTCTTGCGGGAATCCGCATAAGCCTGCCAGGCGATCGAAGCGATTTGCTCAATCGACTGGGCGAGCGGTTCGAACGCCGGGTCGACGAATTGCTGCTTGTACCTCGCCTTGAAGGCTTTCTCACTCAGTCTGGGACTAGCCATGCCCTTGCGAGGCGCCGGGGCTTTCCCGGCAAACTTGCCAACGAGACCAGCCATTTCCGAATTCCCTTTCCCGAATTCTCGTCCAGGAACGCGCAAGATTTGCAGTGATTTATTCGCCCGTTCCGTCGGCGCCTCCGTGGAAGAAGGATCGAATTTCCTCCCTGTCGATGCTGTCGTCGCCGTCCTCGTCGACGGCGCTGAATATCCGCTCGACAAAATCCTGAACCTCGGTTTGAGAAAGCGCACCATCGCCGTCGGCGTCGACTATCGCGAACATCATTCGCATCCGCGCACCATGCATCATCCCGCCTCCCATATGGCGCCGGTCATGCCTTCGGAAATCGCGATGCCAACGGTCGTCACCTCGCCGCTCTGCTCGCGGGCGGCGATGCTCCTGCATTCTCTCCTCCAGCATCTCGGTCATCATCTCACGCATCGTTTGCCGCATGGAGTCTTCGGTTGGCCCGCCTGGCGACGGCTGTGAACCCTGCGCAGGTGCGGCGGGCGCAGGCGAGCTCGTCTGGGATATCGCCGGCGAAGCCAGCATAGCCAACGCCGCGGCAATTGCTGTGGTCTTGCTTGCTGATGTCATCGTGTTCTCCTTGGAGAATGGGTGGACCGAACGTGTCGGCATCCAAGCCAAACCCGCTGCTCGCCGCATGGTTCCTGGCGCGTTTCAACGCTAGTGATTGGTGAAAGCGGCGATAACGGTCAATCTCCCCCCTTGAGGGGGAGATGCCCGGCAGGGCAGAGGGGGTCGGTTCGACGGGGCGCGGCCTTCTCTCTTGCGACAGTGGAGGTTGGTGCTCGACGCGCGGCGACCCCCTCTGGCCTGCCGGCCATCTCCCCCTCAAGGGGGATCAGTAGCTTAGCCGCAGCATTCTTCGGCTGTTTCGACTTTTTGTATCCGGTGCGCCACAAGCCGGCCATATGCGTTTGAGCATTGGAGTTTCCATGCCCGGTTCCCATTTTCGGGTCCGATGCTCTAACGGAGAAGAAGCCTTGGATGCCCTGAAATCGCTGATCGAATCGCGCCGCTTCGACCTCGCGATCATGGTCCTGATCCTGATCAACGCCGTCACGCTCGGCCTCGAAACCTCGCCCGACGCGATTGCTGCCTTTGGCCCGCTGCTAACGGCCATCGACCGCGCGATCCTCGGCGTCTTCGTGCTCGAACTCGCGATCCGGCTGGTCGTCTACCGGACGCGTTTCTTCCGCGATCCATGGCGCATCTTCGACCTCTTCGTCGTCGGTTTCGCGCTGATCCCCACGACCGGTTCGCTCTCGGTGCTGCGGGCGCTGCGGATCCTGCGGGTGCTGCGCCTGATCAGCATCGTTCCTTCGCTGCGCCGTGTCGTCACCGGCTTCATCACCGCCCTGCCCGGCATGGGCTCGATCATGCTGTTGCTCGGGCTGGTGTTCTACGTCTTTGCGGTGATGGCGACGAAGCTCTACGGCGCGTCGTTTCCCGAACTGTTCGGCGGCATACCGGCGTCGCTGTTCACGCTTTTCCAGGTCATGACCCTCGAGGGCTGGTCGGACGGCGTGGTGCGCCCGGTCATGGCGGTCTATCCGGCCGCCTGGCTGTTCTTCATCCCGTTCATCATCGCGACCTCGTTCACCGTGCTCAACTTGTTCATCGGCGTGATCGTTTCGGCGATGGAGGCCGAGCATGAAGCCGTGGAATCGGCCGACAGGGCGACGCTGCACAGCGACCAGGCGATGATCCTGGCGGAATTGCAGGCACTGCGGGCGGAGGTCCGCGAATTGACCGGCGTTCGCGGCTAGAGCGCCTCCGCGAGCATTGCAAAACACCGTCGGCGGCTTGTGATGGGTGCCATGAAAGAGCCCGCCGCTTCATTTGCGAAGCGGCGGGTCCCCCAATACCCCCTCGATTGCCAGGTCAAGATTGCCCCCCGGCTTCGCTGACCGTGCAATTGCGGCGCCAGACCCAGTGACCCATTACGGGACACCTATGCCAAAGACGCAAGACGGGTTTGGCGATTCATATTCACTGTGGCTAATATGTCACCGTGGTCGGAGATGACGGCCAATCTCCCCCTTGAGGGCCCCTTGAGGGGGAGATGTCCGGCAGACAGAGGGAGTCGGTTCGACTGGGCGCGGCCTTCTCTCTTGCGACAGTGGAGGTTGGCGCTCGACGTGAGACGACCCCCCTCTGGCCTGCCGGCCATCTCCCCCTCAAGGGGGGAGATTAGCAGCTTCGCGGATAACGTCCTCTTTGCAAGGCTGGTAGTTGGCGAAATCAGTGATGAAGGCCAATCTCCCCCCTTGAGGGGGAGATGCCCGGCAGGGCAGAGGGGGGGCGGTTCGACTGGGGGCGGCCTTCTCTCTTGCGACAGTGGAGGTTGGCGCTCGACGTGAGACGATCCCATCTGGCCTGCCGGCCATCTCCCCCTCAAGGGGGGAGATTAGCAGCTTCGCGGACAACGTCCTCTTTGCAAGGCTGGTAGTTGGCGAAATCAGTGATGAAGGCCAATCTCCCCCCTTGAGGGGGAGATGCCCGGCAGGGCAGAGGGGGGGCCGGTTCGACTGGGGGCGGCCTTCTCTCTTGCGACAGTGGAGGTTGGCGCTCGACGTGAGACGATCCCCTCTGGCCTGCCGGCCATCTCCCCCCTTAAGGGGGGAGATCAACCCCTGGCGAGCAATGCCTCGACCTCTTGCAGCGTCGGCATCGACGGCGCCGTGCCCGGACGGGTGACCGAGATGCCGGCGACGGCGCAGGCGAAGCGGACCGCTTGCAGCGGGTCCACGCCTCTCGCAAGTGCTGCGGCCAGGCCGCCATTGAAGGCGTCGCCGGCGCCGGTTGTCTCGGCCACGGGACCGGCATTGATCGCGCCGACATGCTCAGATCGGCTGGCCGTGTGCAGCAGCGCGCCCTGCTCGCCGAGCGTCACGATAACCGCGCCGGCGCCTCTTTCGAGCAAACGATCGGCGGCGCGGCGGGCGTCGTCGATGGACGACACCTTGATGCCGGTCAGTTCCTCGACCTCGGTCTCGTTGGGCGTGACATAGTCGCAGCGCGTGTAGATGCGCTCGGGCAGGCTTGCCGCGGGCGCCGGGTTGAGGATGGTCGTCACCCCTGCCCCGCGCGCGATCTCCAGCGCCCGCATCGCCGCCTCGATCGGCTGCTCGAGCTGGGTTACGAAAACGCCGGCCGAGCGGATCAGGCCGGCGTTAGCCTCGATGTCGTCGGGCGAAATCAGCATGGCCGCACCCGGACTGACGATGATGGCGTTGTTGCCGCTCGTCTCCTCGACGAAGATATAGGCCGCACCCGTATAACTCTCCGGCGTGTCGATGACAGCGCTCTTCACCCCGGCCTGCGTCCAGGTTTGCCTGGCCATATCGGCAAAGGGATCGACGCCAAGGCGCGTCAGAAAGGTGACGTCGGCGCCGAGACGGCCGGCCGCGACCGCCTGGTTGGAGCCTTTGCCGCCCGGGCCGAGGGTGAAGGACGTACCGAGGATCGTCTCGCCCATGCGCGGCTGGCGGGCGGCGCGGTAGGCAGTGTCGGCGACGAAGACGCCCAATATGACGACAGGCTTGATGACCACAGGCTTGCCTGGCATCTCGCTACTCCGCGTCGGGAGGAACGACGCCCTTGCGGAAGGCAAAACAGCCATAGAAGCGGCGCTCGCCGGTCTGGATGACGCAATAGGCCTTTTTGGCACGTTCGTAGAAGGCGTAGCGCTCGACCGAAATCATCGGCCAGGCCTTGCCCTCCGCAGCATCGATCTCGCCTTGCACTTCTTGCTGCACGGCGGGAATCTCGTCCGGCTTGCCGACGATCTCCATGCGGGCCGCGGCATCGTCGACGAAAGTGTCCAGCGGATAGAGCGACAGCACCGCCTTGACCACGTCAGCCGCCGGTGCATCGATGCGCAACAGCCGGCCGAGCACGGTCTGGCGGGCCACCGAATCGGAGGGGAAGTTGGTGTCGGCGATGATCAGATCGTCGCCATGGCCCATTGCCCGCAACGCCTGAAGCACGTCGGCATTGAGCAGCGGATTGATCCCTTTGAGCATAGTTCCCTCCCGAACGGGCTTTTTTGATGCCAAGCCTGGCGCATGATCCCGAAGCGTTGTCGGTTTTCGGACAAGATCATGCGCAATTCAAAGTGTTTTAGAGACGATTGCCGGTCTCTGCGTCGAAGAGATGGACCTGGTCGAGCCGCGGTTTCAGATGCAGCGTGTCGCCCGGCTTGAAGTCGTGGCGCTCACGGAACAGCGCCACCATCTCGCCCTCGCCGAAACGCAGAAACACCAGCGTTTCGGAACCGGTCGGCTCGACGACGGAAATCTTCGCCGGCACGCCGTCGGGGTGGATTTCGAGATGCTCGGGCCGGACGCCGTAGACGACGTTGCGCCCGTCCTCCACCTTGCTGCTCGCAGCCATCGGGAACGGCGTCCCGGCGATCTCGACGATGGGCTTGTCGCCCTTGCGCACCACGCCCTTGAGCAGGTTCATCGACGGCGAGCCGATGAAGCCGGCGACGAACAGATTGGTCGGCCGGTCGAACAGTTCCAGCGGCGCGCCGACCTGCTCGATGCGGCCGTCGCGCATCACGACGATCTTGTCGGCCATGGTCATCGCCTCGATCTGGTCGTGCGTGACATAGATGGTGGTGGTCTTCAGCCGCTGGTGCAGTTCCTTGATCTCGGTGCGCATCTGGACGCGCAGCTTGGCGTCGAGGTTAGACAGCGGCTCGTCGAACAAAAACACCTGGGGGTTGCGCACGATGGCGCGGCCCATGGCGACGCGCTGGCGCTGGCCGCCCGAGAGCTGGCGCGGATAGCGCTTGAGATAGGGATTGAGGTCGAGGATATCGGCGGCGCGCTTGACCCGCTCGGCGACATCGGCCGGATCGGTCTTGCGCAGTTTCAGCGCAAAGGCCATGTTCTGCTCGACCGTCTTGTGCGGATAGAGCGCGTAATTCTGGAACACCATGGCGATGTCGCGCTTGGCCGGCGGCAGATGGTTGACGACACGGTCGCCGATGGCGATCGTTCCGCCGGAAACGGTCTCCAGCCCCGCCACCATCCTGAGCAGCGTGGACTTGCCGCACCCCGAAGGACCGACCAGCACCACGAACTGCCCGTCGGCGATGTCGACGCTGACACCGTGCAGGACCTTGACGGTTCCGAACGCCTTGGCCACATTGCTGATCGCGACTTGAGCCATTGGCCCCCCTTTCGTTGCGGTGAAGCTAAACAACGCAAACAGCGAGGGCAAGTCAGTCTTTTATAGATAAAAAACTCTGTTCGCGTTTGACACGGCACCTGGTTGTGAGAATAGTGAAAGGGCTCGGGTTTTGACCCTGTTCCGGGCGCGCCGGCACGCTGGTCCGGACCACGGAAATCGAAGCGTTGCGGAGGACTTGGGCCGCTATTTCTGGGAGCCGCTGTTGTTGGGGAACATTTCCAGCGCTCCAAACACCCGAACAATCACCATAGAGATTCTGGGAGGAACGAAATGAAAGTCAGCCTTTACAACCAATTCATGTGCGCGGGTGCCACGCGCCGCGATGTCCTCAAGGGCGCGGCCAGCATCGCCGCCGTCGCAGCGGCATCCGGCGCCGGGCTTGGCGCGCTGACGCGCCCGGCTTCCGCGGCAAGCGAATTGCGCGCGCAGATCCTGCAGATCCCCGGTGTCGGCAAGGGCCAGCCGACCGATGCCGACTTCCAGCAGGTCGGCGAGCTTTGCCTGGAGGCGACCAAGGCCAGCGTCAAGGAAGGCGAATTCGCCGGCGTCCAGCTCACCTTCATGGGGCTCAACAACCAGAACCTGCACAATGTGCTGTTTCGCGGCTTCCTGAAGCCGTGGGAGACCTATACCGGCGCCAAGATCAACTGGATCGACCTGGCGCAGGCGGACTACAACGCCCGCCTGCAGCAGTCGATCGCCACCGGCACCGTCGATTTCGACATCATCGAGATGGGCGCGCCGTTCGAAGGCGACGTCTGCGGCAAGGGTCTCACGTCCGAAATGCCGGACTGGGTCAAGGACCAGATCGACATGAAGGACGTCGTGGCCTATCTGCAGCCACCGGTCGGCACCTGGGACGGCAAGCAGTACCGCGTGACCGTCGATGGCGACGCGCACAACTTCAACTACCGCACCGACGTGTTTGCCGATGCCGACCTCGCCAAGGCGTGGAAGGACGGCGGCGGTGGCGGTGAATGGGGCGTGCCGAAGACCTGGCAGCAGGTGCAGGCGGTGACAAAATTCCTCAAGGGCAAGCAGTTCCAGGGCCAGGACGTTTTTGGCTATCTCGACGCGCCCAAGGCGTGGGGCGGCTTCGGCTTCTATTTCCTCGGCAGCCGCGCCAGCGCCTATGCCAAGCATCCCGACGACAAGGCCTGGCTGTTCGATGCCGATACGATGAAGCCGCGCATCAACAATCCGGCCTGGGTGCGGGCGATCCAGGACGTGATCGACGCGCTGCCGTCCGAGCCTGCCGACCAGATCAACGCCGACCCGAACACCACCGCCTTCCAGCAGTTCCTGGCCGGCACCGGTTCGATGGTCACCTGGTGGGGCGACGTCGGCTCCAACGTCAAGACCAACGACAGTTCTGTTGTCGGCGACGTCACCGGCTTCTCGATCCTGCCCGGCTCGGATGACGTCTACAATTCCAAGACCGGCCAGTGGGACAAGCTCGCCAGCGGCCCGAATTATTCGCCGAACTGCGCCTATCTCGGCTGGGGCGTCTACGTCATGGCAAGGGTCGACAGCGACGAAAAGAAGAAGAAGGCGGCCTGGTCTGCCGCTGCCCATCTCGGCGGCAAGGACCTGTCGCTCTGGTGCGCAGCATATCCGTCCGGCTTCCAACCCTACCGCAACTCGCATTTCGACATTCCGGAATGGGTGGCGGCCGGTTACGACGAGGCTTTCATCACCTCGTATCTGAAATCGGAGGCCGACAGCTACAACCATCCGAACGCCGCGATCGAGCCGCGTATCCCCGGCATCTTCCAATATTACAGCGCCGCCGAGGACATCCTGGCCAATACATTTGCCGGCAAGATGACGGCGCAGGAAGGCGCCGACGCCATTGCAGCCGCCTGGGAGAAGCTGACCGACCAGATCGGCCGCGAAAACCAGATCAAGCTCTACAAGGCCTCGCTTGGTATGTAGGCTGAGATTCTAGGGACCGTGGTCCGGCGACGCAAAGCCGCCGGACCAGTTTGACCGGCCAGCCGGTCATAACAGCCTTTACCGGCCAGCCGGTCATAACAGTTGACCGGCCAGCCGGTCATAGCAGCTTTCAGTGAACGGACGAGACGCGTGGCTGACGAGACCTTGCCCACCAGTGCGTGGCCGGCAAACGCCGCTCCATCCGATCTGATATCGCCGGGCCGCAAGCGGCTCGGCCGGGCGTTGATGGCCGTTGCGACGTTCGGCCTGCTGGCAGTGATCGCAATCCAGATCCTTTACAAGACAGAGGTCAACACGATCGGCTTCGAGACCTGGCGGCCGGTCGTCTATGCCTATGTGCTGTGGGGTGTTGCGCTCGGCATCGGCCAGGTGCTGACGCGCGGCGAAGACGGCCAGCGCGCGCTGTTCCTGCTGCCGGCGCTGCTGTTCACCATCGCCATGGTGATCTTCCCGACGCTGTTCGGCTTCTACATTGCGCTGACCGACTGGAACCTCAGTTCCTTCTCCGGCCGCAAGTTCAACGGGCTCGACAATTTCTGGCAGATGCTGGCCGATCCCTATTACCGCAACGCGCTGTTCAACATGGTACTCTATGTGCTGGCGGTGCTGGTCGAATACGTCATCGCATTTGGCCTCGCTTTGCTGCTCAACGCACAAATCCGCGCGCGCAAATTCTTCCGTGTCGTCTTCCTGATGCCGTTGATGCTGTCGCCGGTCGCGGTGTCGTGGATGATCGGCAAGTCGCTGATGGAATACCGCTTCGGGCCGGCCGCGGCGCTGGCGCGCCAGCTCGGCTGGGAAAACCCCGCCTTCTTCTCAAACCCGATCACCGCCCGCATCTCGATCATGGTACTGGATGCCTGGACGTTCATCCCGTTCATGATGATCATGCTGCTCGCCGGCCTTCAGGCGATGTCACGCGAGGTGCTTGAGGCGGCCAGGGTCGACGGCGCCAATGCCTGGCAGACCTTCTGGCAGGTCACGTTTCCGCTGATGCTGCCGGTATCGGTGACGGCGATCATCCTGCGCATCATCTTCAAGTTGAAGCTTGCCGACATCATCATCACCGTCACCTCGGGCGGCCCGGGCGGCGCGACCGATTCCGTGTCGAGCTTCATCTACCGCGAGTATCGCGACCGCTCGAATGTCGGCTACGGCACCATGCTGGCGATGGCCTACCTCATCATCATCATCGTGTTCGTGACGTGGCTGTTGAAATTCGCCAATCGCTTCGTGCGCAACGTCAACTGACAGGCGGCCAGATGAGCGTTCAGACCACCGACTATGCCGCTTCCGAAATCCGCTCGCCGGCGAGCTTTTTCGCCAACCGCGTCTTCATCTATGGCGCACTGGTGTTCTGGGCCTTCATCTGCCTGTTCCCGATCTACTGGACGATAACCACCTCGTTCAAGACCGCGGTCGACGTCACCCAGGGCCATCTCATCCCGTTCGTCGACTTCCAGCCGGACTGGAAGGGCTGGCGCTCGCTCGGCCTGTCGCCGGATGCGATCTTCCGGACCTCGACGGTGCGCGACGAGTTCATCAAGCGCTTCATGAATTCGGTCATCACCTCGGTCGGCGCATCGAGCCTCGCCATCGTCATTGGCAGCCTCGCCGCCTACGGCCTCACCCGCTTCCGCTATCACTTCGCCTGGTTCAAGAACGAGGACATCTCCTTCTTCTTCCTGTCGCAGTTGATCCTGCCGCCGGTGGTGCTCGCCCTGCCCTTTCTCGTGCTGTACCGGGAAGTCGGCATGCTCGACACGCGCATCGGGCTGATCCTGCTCTACACGCTGATGGTGCTGCCGATCGTCATCTGGATCATGCGCGACCAGTTCAATTCGATCCCGGTCGAACTGGAGGAAGCAGCCCTCGTCGACGGCCTGTCGATCTGGGGCGCCTTCTTCCGCATCGTCATGCCGATCGCGCTGCCGGGCATGGTCGCAGCCTTCATCCTGGCGATGGTGCTGTGCTGGAACGAGTATTTCTTCGCCGCACTGCTGACCTCGACCGACGCAAAAACCATTCCCGTCATGGTGGCGAGCCAGACCGGCTCGCAGGGTATCAACTGGTGGTCGATGGCGGCACTCGCCACCGCCGCGATAACGCCGCTCGCCGTCATCGGCATCGCGCTGGAGCGCTACCTCATCATGGGCATGACCGCAGGCGCGGTGAAGTAGCGGTTGCTTCTTCCCTTCTCCCCTTGTGGGAGAAGGTGGATCGGCGCGCAGCGCCGAGACGGATGAGGGGTGCTGAAAGAAATGAGGCGTGGCGTTCCCTGGAACACCCCTCATCCGGCCGCTGCGCGGCCACCTTCTCCGACAAGGGGAGAAGGAAGAGCCGCGCTCAATGCACTATACGCAAATAAGGAAACGGCAGCGTATGAAGACACGGCATTTCGACCGCATCGGCAATGGCGGCATCAGTTTCACGGAACTCGGCTTCGGCACGGCGCCGCTCGGCAATCTTTATCGCGCCGTCTCCGATGAGGATGCCAACGCCACTCTGGAGGCCGCATGGCGGGTCGGCTGCCGCTACTACGACACCGCGCCGCTCTACGGGCTTGGCCTGTCGGAAACGCGGCTCAATCCGTTCCTGCGCTCGAAAAAGCGCGACGACTATGTGCTGTCGAGCAAGGTCGGCCGCATCATGCGCGCCTGCCCGCCGGACCAGCGCACCGGCATGGGCAAGTTCTTCGACACGCCGTCGCGCCGCGAGGTCTACGACTACAGCTATGACGGGGTCATGCGCTCCTTCGAAGCCTCGCTGGAACGCCTCGGCGTCGACCGCATCGACATCCTTTTCGTGCATGACGTCGACGTCTTCACGCATGGCAGCAAGCAGGCCGCGGACCAGCGCATCGAGGAGTTCATGCGCTCGGGCTATTACGGGCTGCTGTCCCTGCGTGACCAGGGGGTCATCAAGGCGTTCGGCGGCGGCATCAACGAATGGCAGGTTGCCCAGACGCTTGCCGAGCGCGGCGACTTCGACCTGTTCCTGCTTGCCGGGCGCTATACGCTGCTGGAGCAGGAGGCGCTGCAATCCTTCCTGCCGCTATGCCAGAAGCGCGGCATCGGCATCGTTCTCGGCGGGCCGTATAATTCCGGCATCCTGGCAACCGGTCCGAAGCCCGGCGCCTATTACGATTATACCGAGGCGCCGCAGGACATCCTCGATCGCGTCGCGCGCATCCAGGCCGTCTGCAAACGCCACGGCGTGCGCCTGATCGAGGCGGCACTGCAATTTCCGCTGCTGCACCCTTCGGTCGTGTCGGTGATCCCCGGCGGCCAGCGGCCGAGCGAGGTCGAAAGCAACCGGTCGCTGCTCGACGCTAAGCTGCCATCGGCACTCTGGGCCGATCTCAAGCAGGAAGGGCTGATGCGCGCCGATGCACCGACGGCATAGAGCCCGCCAAAGTGGGCGCGAAAGAAAAGCCGGGCATGCCCGGCTTTTCTGGTCTCTGAAAAGGGTACGAAGGCGCTTAGTTGACTGCGTCCTTGAGGCCCTTGCCGGCCGAAAACTTCGGCACGGTGCGCGCCGGGATCTGCACTTCGGCGCCGGTCTGCGGATTGCGGCCGGTCGAGGCAGCGCGTTTTGACACGGTGAAATTTCCGAAGCCGACAAGCCGGACATCGCCGCCCTTCTTCAGTTCGCCGGTGATGACGGAGAACACCGCATCGACCGCCGACTGCGCGTCACCCTTCGAAATACTCGCGGCGTCGGCGACAGCGGACACCAGTTCGTTCTTGTTCATAAAAATTCCCTTCCATGAGAAACCGGAACGTACGACTCATCCGGCAGGAAACGGACTTTAGAAAGAAGCGCTTCCGCAACCAAGTCGAAAAGCGTCAAAAGAGTCGAAAAAACCCCGGAATTCCGGGGTTTTTCACATGAAAGAGCCGGGCTCTAGGCCCGGCTCTCCGTTGTGCATTGCAACTTTAGCACGTGCTAATGAGCAAGCGACTTGCTGGCGTCGTCTCCGGCATCCACCGCAGCCGGCGCATTGACCGGCTCGACCCACTCGATCGCCTCCGGCATACGCACAAGCGCATGGCGCAAGACTTCACCGACCCGCCCGACCGGAACGATCTCCATACCGTTCTTCACGTTGTCCGGAATCTCCGCCAGATCCTTGGCGTTGTCTTCCGGGATCAGCACCTTCTTGATGCCGCCGCGCAGTGCTGCAAGCAGCTTCTCCTTGAGCCCGCCGATCGGCAGCACTCTGCCGCGCAGCGTGATCTCGCCGGTCATTGCCACGTCGGCCCTGACTGGGATGCCGGTCAGCACCGAGACGATCGCCGTCGCCATCGCCACGCCCGCCGACGGTCCGTCCTTGGGCGTTGCGCCTTCGGGCACGTGGACGTGGATGTCGCGCTTGTCGAACAGCGGCGGCTCGACGCCGAAATCGAGAGCCCGCGAGCGGACGTAGGAGGCCGCCGCCGAGATCGATTCCTTCATCACGTCGCGCAGATTGCCGGTCACCGTCATGCGGCCCTTGCCGGGCATCATGACGCCTTCGATCGTCAGCAGCTCGCCGCCGACTTCCGTCCAGGCGAGCCCGGTGACGACGCCGACCTGATCGTCGGCCTCGACCTGGCCGAAGCGGAAGCGCGGAACACCAAGGTAATCGGCGAGATTGTCCGCCGTGATGTCGACCGTCTTCTTCTTCGTCTTCAGGATCTCGGTCACCGCCTTACGGCCGAGCTTCATCAGCTCGCGCTCCAGGCTCCTGACGCCCGCTTCACGGGTGTAGGTCTGGATGATGCCGCGGATCGCGTCCTCGCCGACGGAGAACTCCTTCGGCTGCAGCGCGTGATCGCGGATCACCTTCGGCATCAGGTGGCGCTTGGCGATCTCGATCTTCTCGTCCTCGGTGTAGCCGGCGATACGGATGATCTCCATGCGGTCCATCAAGGGCGCAGGGATGTTCAGCGTGTTCGCCGTCGTCACGAACATCACGCTCGACAGGTCGTATTCGACCTCGAGATAATGGTCCATGAACGTCGAGTTCTGCTCGGGATCGAGCACCTCGAGCAACGCCGACGACGGATCGCCGCGGAAATCCTGGCCCATCTTGTCGATCTCGTCGAGCAGGAAGAGCGGGTTGGACTTCTTCGCCTTCTTCATCGACTGGATGACCTTGCCGGGCATCGAGCCGATATAGGTGCGCCGGTGACCGCGGATCTCGGCCTCGTCGCGCACGCCGCCCAGCGCCATGCGGATGAACTCGCGGCCGGTCGCCTTGGCGATCGACTTGCCGAGCGAGGTCTTGCCGACGCCGGGAGGTCCGACGAGGCACAGGATCGGCCCCTTCAGCTTCTTCTGGCGGCTCTGCACGGCGAGATATTCGACGATGCGGTCCTTGACCTTGTCGAGGCCGAAATGGTCGGTGTCGAGCACGTTCTGCGCGAAAGCCAGATCCTGCTTGACCTTGGAGTTCTTGCCCCACGGTATCGACAGGATCCAGTCGAGATAGTTGCGCACGACGGTCGATTCAGCCGACATCGGCGACATCGTCCGCAGCTTCTTCAGTTCGGCTTCCGCCTTTTCGCGGGCCTCCTTGGAGAGCTTGGTCTTCTTGATGCGCGCCTCGATCTCGGCGGCCTCGTCGCGGCCGTCCTCGCCCTCGCCGAGCTCCTTCTGGATCGCCTTCATCTGCTCGTTGAGGTAGTATTCGCGCTGCGTCTTCTCCATCTGGCGCTTGACGCGCGAGCGGATGCGCTTCTCGACCTGCAGGACGGAGATTTCGGCTTCCATGAAGCCCATCGCCTTTTCCAGCCGCTCCTTGACCGAAAGCGTGGCCAGCATCTCCTGCTTCTCGGGGATCTTGATGGCGAGATGCGAGGCGACTGTATCGGCGAGCTTGGAATAGTCGTCGATCTGGCTGGCGGCACCGACCACTTCGGGCGAGATCTTCTTGTTCAGCTTGACGTAGTTCTCGAAGTCGGTGACGACGGAACGGGCCAGCGCCTCGACCTCGACCTCTTCCTCATCCGGTTCGACCAGCGCCGCGGCGCGGGCCTCGTGGAAGTCGGGACGGTCGGTGAACGAAACGATTTTCGCGCGCGAGGCGCCTTCGACCAGCACCTTGACGGTGCCGTCCGGCAGCTTCAGCAACTGCAGCACATTGGCGAGCGTGCCGATGTCGAAGATCGCATCGGACTCGGGATCGTCATCGGCGGCATTCATCTGGGTCGCAAGCAGGATCTGCTTTTCCTGACCCATCACCTCTTCCAGCGCCTTGATCGACTTTTCACGCCCGACAAAGAGCGGAACGATCATGTGAGGGAACACCACGATGTCGCGCAGTGGGAGGACTGCGTAGACGCCGTCGCTGGGAGCCTTGGATATTTTGGCCATTGTCCAACCTTTCATGTCGCGACTGCCAATCGGCCAACCGCGATTCTCATATTAACGACCGGGGATGGTTCCGCCTACCACCGTTTGTGACGGGAGTTTTACAGCACAGAATTCGGCGCCACGGCCTTCCCCCGTTAGTTGGAGGCACGCGGGGCAAAGATCAAGGGTCGACACGAAACCGTTCATCCAATCCGTCATAATCCGTTCATCATAGCCTGCCCATCCGCAAACGGCAAAACGGCGCCTTGCGGCGCCGTTTGAAGAATTCCACTACAGGACTGACGTCAGGCGCTGACGTTGCCCTTCTTTTCCTTCTGCTCGGAATAGATGTAGAGCGGCCTGGCGTTGCCGGACACCACCTCTTCCGAAATCACCACTTCGCGCACGCCTTCCAGCGCCGGCAACTCGAACATCGTGTCGAGCAGGATCGCTTCCATTATCGAGCGCAGGCCGCGCGCGCCGGTCTTGCGCTCGATGGCGCGCTTGGCGATCGCCGACAGCGCATTCTCGTGGAAGGTCAGGTCGACATTCTCCATCTCGAACAGCCGCTGGTATTGCTTGACCAGCGCGTTCTTCGGCTCGGTCAGGATCTGGATCAGCGCCGGCTCGTCGAGGTCCTCCAGCGTTGCCAGGACCGGCAGACGGCCGACGAACTCGGGAATGAGGCCGAACTTCAACAGATCTTCCGGCTCGACCAGACGGAAAACGTCGCCGGTGCGGCGATCCTCGGGCGACGCGACGGTGGCGCCGAAGCCGATCGAGGTCTTGCGGCCGCGATCCGAGATGATCTTGTCCAGCCCGGCGAAGGCGCCACCGCAGATGAACAGGATGTTGGCGGTGTCGACCTGGAGGAATTCCTGCTGCGGATGCTTCCTGCCGCCCTGCGGCGGTACGGAAGCGACCGTGCCTTCCATGATCTTCAACAGCGCCTGCTGGACGCCCTCGCCCGACACGTCACGGGTGATCGAGGGATTGTCCGACTTGCGCGAAATCTTGTCGATCTCGTCGATGTAGACGATGCCGCGCTGGGCGCGCTCGACATTGTAGTCGGCCGACTGCAACAGCTTGAGGATGATGTTCTCGACGTCCTCGCCGACATAGCCGGCCTCGGTCAGCGTCGTCGCATCGGCCATGGTGAACGGCACGTCGATGATGCGGGCCAACGTCTGCGCGAGCAGCGTCTTGCCGCAGCCGGTCGGGCCGATCAGCAAAATGTTGGACTTCGCCAGTTCGACGTCGTTGTTCTTGCCGGCATGCGCGAGGCGCTTGTAGTGGTTGTGGACGGCCACCGACAGCACACGCTTGGCGTAGGGCTGGCCGATGACGTAGTCGTCGAGAACCTTGAGGATCTCCTGCGGGGTCGGCACGCCCTCGCGTGACTTCACCATCGAGGTCTTGTTCTCCTCGCGGATGATGTCCATGCAGAGCTCGACGCATTCGTCGCAGATGAACACCGTCGGGCCGGCGATCAGCTTGCGCACTTCGTGCTGGCTTTTGCCGCAAAACGAGCAATAAAGCGTGTTCTTGGAATCACCGCCGCTGTTGCCGACCTTGCTCATTTTCATGTCCTTTCATAGCCGCCCGCCGATGGTCTGGTTGAAAGGGCGCATAACTCAATCTATCGCGGGAAATCGCCGCCGCCAGTAGTCCGGCTCCCGCAACGCATTCCATACGAAACACATATCAGAAAACGTCGCAATGATTCGCATCAACCCCGCACAAAGCTAAGCCGTCGAAAATCAACATAGGCTTAACGTAGGCAATCGCTCCCGTCGAGGGAACAGCCAATTGTGGCCGAAATGCCGCGAGCGGCATCAAAAGCGTGTTTTCGCACCATCCAGCTGCCACCGGGCTTATGTGGCAAGACCCTCGATCGGCTCACGCGACGAAATGACCTTGTCGATGAGGCCGAAATCCCTGGCCTCGTCGGAGGTCATGAAATGGTCGCGGTCGAGCGTCCTTTCGATCTCGTCGTAGCTTTTGCCGGTGTGCTTGACATAGACCTCGTTGAGGCGGCGCTTCAGCTTGATGATGTCCTGGGCGTGGCGCTCGATGTCGGAAGCCTGGCCCTGAAAACCACCGGAAGGCTGGTGGACCATGATGCGGGCGTTCGGCGTGGCGAAGCGCATGCCCTTTTCGCCGGCGGTGAGAAGCAGCGAGCCCATCGAGGCGGCCTGGCCGATGCACAGCGTCGCCACCGCCGGCTTGATGAACTGCATGGTGTCGTAGATCGCCATGCCCGAGGTGACGACGCCGCCGGGCGAATTGATGTAGAGGTTGATTTCCTTCTTCGGATTCTCGGCTTCGAGGAACAGGAGCTGCGCGCAGACCAGCGTCGCCATGCCGTCTTCGACCGGACCGGTGATGAAAATGATGCGCTCTTTCAGGAGGCGCGAGAAAATGTCGTAGGCCCGCTCGCCGCGATTGGTCTGCTCGACCACCATCGGAACGAGGTTCATGTAGGTTTCGACGGGGTTCTTCATGGACTATCCCTTATTGAAGATGGGATTCCGGCGCCGGGAGATGAGCAAGTCGGGCAGAATCGGTTCTGGATCGTTACCCTGTAAATAGGATGTCGGCTCACCCTAGCGCAAGGCCGCCCCTCCTAGCCATCCGGTTAAGTCGAATCAAGCTTTCTGCACAGAATTCGCCCGAAGCTGCGCCGGCTGCTGTTGAAGCGGTGTGGCTGCGCTGCCGAGTAGCACTTTCTTAACCGCGTCGCTTAACGAAATGCGCCGAAACCGCTTTCCCGGGACACGGCTTCCCCTACAATTCAACGTTGAGCTTGCGTGGAAAGTTCAAACTGGGGGGAGTGCAATGATCGGGAAAACTGCTTCCTCGGCCATCGCCAGCCTCGCCGTCCTCGGCATGGTGTCCGAAACGGCTGCCGGCGGGCGCGCCGTCGAATGCTACGAGCAGGTCAACAGGCCGGCCGTCTACGAGACGGTCTACGAAAACGTGCTCGTCAGCCCGGCCGGTCAGCAGGTGGAATCCGTTCCGGCGATCTACGGGACGCGCGAGCGGGTGGTGCAGATCGCGCCGGCGCGTGTCAGCTACGAGATCGTGCCTGCCATCACCCGCACCATCTACCGCACGGTGAAGGTCGATGGCGGCTACTCCTGGGAATGGCGCGTCATCAACGGCCGCAAGGTGCTGTGCAAGGTCAGGCACAAGGCGCGCTATCAACGGGTGGCCGAGACCGTGGTGGTGCAGCCTGAGCGCCAGCGGCGCGTCCTCAGTCCCGCCGAGTACGAGAGCGTCGCCGAGGAGGTTCTGGTGCAGCCGGAGCAGCGGCGGATCGTCAATTTTCCCGCCACCTACCAGACAGTGGCGCGCCGGGTTCTGGTCCGTGAGGGCTCGTCACGCTGGCGGCAGGTGCGAATTCCGCGGCACTGCCGGTTCTAGGCTTCCGCCCGCAGCCACGCTTTCAAGCCGCCGACATCGCCATTGCCGACGGTCGCTGCGACACGCCTGCCGACCGCCGCGCCGAACTTGTAGCCGTGGCCGGAGCAGGCCGAGACGACAAGGCATTTGCCCTTCTCATGCGCCAGGAACTTTTCGTCGGCGGTGAAAGTGTAGGCACAGGTGACGACCTCGGTGACCTTGTATTCTTCGACACGGGCGATCGGCGGCGAAAACAGGTCGCGGATCGCCTCGCCCTCGCCCGCCACCGGCTGGCGGTTCCAGTCGGCATCGCTGGTCGGCACCCTGTGCAGCCCTGAGCCGAATTTCATGCCGGCGCCGCCGGACGGCGGGATCACGTAGCCGTCGACGGCGCCGCCGACATCGAGGATGACCGGGGCCGAATGCCACGCCGCTTTCAGATCCGCCGGCGGGTCGACATAGGCGAGCGCGGTGCGCCAGGTCTTCAGGTCGCCGCCCAGCTCCGGAAACAGTTTCAGCACCCAGGCGCCAGCGGTGACGACGATGCGGTCGGCCTGCATCGTCTCGCCGCTTTCAAGCACGAGGCGGCCAGCCTCGGCGTCGACCTCCGTCACCTTGCTGTTTTCGTAGACGTTGGCGCCGATTCTCCGCAGCCATTCGGCGAGGCGGGAGGCAATCTTGCGACAATGCAGCGCACCACCTTCCGGCGAAAAATACGCGTAGCGGAACGAGCCGGGCTGCAGGAAGCGCCAGCGCTTGGCCGCGGCGTCCGGCTCGAACAGTTCGATCGGGTAGTTCCCGGCTTCCATGCCCTCGCGATATTCCTCGGCTTCGTCTCCCGGCTCGCGCGAAATGCAGATGAAGCCGCGCGGGTCGAGATGGTTCTCGCCGAGATCGGCCCACATCTCGTCCCAGGCCGCATAGGCTTCGGTGATCAGCCGGCCATAACCCGAGGCTGCGCCATAGGCGCGGCGGATGATGCGGTGATGGTCGCCCGAGGCGGCAAGCGGATTGGGAATCGGTCCCTGCTCGACGATCGAGACCCGGTGCCCGGCCTTGACCAGCGACCAGGCCGTCGACAGCCCCGCAATGCCTGCGCCAACCACGATCACATTCATCAACTCAGTCTTTCCGCAGCCGCGCCGGCCGGCCAACACGAAGGATCACCGGGCGCCAACATACGGTCTGGCGTCAAGCTGGCAAGCCGCGCTAATGATCCACAATGACCGATTTGGTGCCACCGACTTACCTGGCCTTCAATCCGGCCACCCGCCATGTGCGGCTCGATCCGCACGAGGCGGCTTTCTTCCAGAACCCCTACGCGGCTTATGCCTTCATGCATGGCGCATCGAATGTCTTCTTCTGGGAAGAGTTCGGCTTCTGGTGCTTTGGCGGCTTCGACGACGTCAGTCGGCTGCTGCGCGACCGCCGCTTCGGCCGCCACAACCCGGCCGGCATCCCTGACAGAAGCGCCGTCGGCGAGGATCGCAGCCATCTCGGCAGCTTCGACGGCATCGAGGCCAATTCGATGCTGGAGCTGGAACCGCCCGTTCACACCAGGCTCAGAACGCTGGTCACCCGCGCCTTCGTCTCGCGCCAGGTCGAGCGGCTGAAGCCGCGCGTCGAGGCACTGGCCAACGAGCTGATCGACCGTTTCGAACCGGGCCAGGTCGACCTGCTGCCAGCCTTCGCATCGCCTTTGCCGATCACCATCATTGCCGAGATGCTCGGCGTGCCGGTCGAGATGGGACCGCAACTCCTCGACTGGTCGCATCGGATGGTCGCCATGTACATGCACGGCCGCACCCGCCAAACGGAAGAGACGGCCAATCGCGCAGCACATGATTTTTCGGATTTCCTGCGCGGCCATGTTGCCGAGCGGCGCAAAAAACCCGGCGACGATCTGTTGTCGCTGCTGATCTCGGCGCAAGACGATGGCCAAAGACTCTCTGAGGACGAGCTGGTGTCCTCGGCCATCCTGCTGCTCAATGCCGGCCACGAGGCGACCGTCCACCAGACCGGCAATGCGGTGCGCGCGATTCTCGCGCAAGGCGGCGACCCGCGCCGCTTCTTCACCTCGCCGCAAACGACCACCGCCACGGTCGAGGAATGCCTGCGCTTCGACGCGCCGCTGCACATGTTCACGCGTTATGCCTATGAAGAGATCGAGGTCGGTCCCGGTGTCATCGTGCGGCCGGGCGAGACGATCGGCCTGCTGCTCGGCATGGCCAATCACGACCCGGCGGCCTTTGCCGAACCCTTTGCCTTCAGGCCGGATCGCGCCGACCAGAAGAACGTCTCGTTCGGCGCCGGCATTCATTTCTGCATCGGCGCGCCGCTCGCCCGGCTCGAATTGCAGGTATCGCTGAAAACCTTGTTCGACCGGCTGCCGCGGCTGCATCTGGCCGAACAGCAGCGTTTTCGCGACACCTATCATTTCCACGGGCTGGAAAGACTCGTCGTGCACACCGGGCAATGATCAAAGCTTGATCACATACTCCTTGCGTGTCGTTTCAAGCACTTCCCAGCTTCCCTTAAAGCCTGGCCTGAGCACGAAACTGTCGCCGGCCCTGACGGTGCGCGCCTCGCCGCCCTCCTCTGAAATCACCGAAACGCCCGACAGGATGTGGCAAAACTCCCACTCGTCGTATTCGATGCGCCATTTGCCCGGCGTCGCCTCCCAGATGCCGGCATAGAGGCCACCGTCGCGTTCCTCGACATTCCAGGTGCGGAACTTTGGATCGCCTGAAATCAGGCGATCCGGCGCCGGCGCGCCAGGTTCCGGCTCGACGCTTTCAATATCGACGGAGAGAAACTTCGGCGCGGTCATGGAAACTCCTTCCAGCGGGGATCAGACGTTGGCGAGAGCCTGTTCCAGATCGGCGACGATGTCGTTGACATCCTCGATGCCGACCGACAGCCTGACCGTATCCGGCCCAGCGCCGGCCGCGACCTTCTGCTCGTCGGACAGTTGCCGATGCGTGGTCGATGCCGGATGGATAACCAGCGACTTGGTGTCGCCGACATTGGCGAGGTGCGAGAACAGTTCGAGCGCCTCGACGAATTTGATGCCCGCCGCATAGCCGCCCTTCAGGCCGAAGGTGAACACGGCACCGGCGCCAAGCGGCGAGTACTTCTTCTGCAGCGCATTGTTGTTGTCGCTGGGCAGGCCGGGATAGGACACCCAGGCGATTTTTGGGTGGTTGGACAGCCACGCGGCGACGGTGACCGCATTGTCGCAATGGCGCTGCATCCTGAGCGGCAGGGTTTCCAGGCCGGTCAGGATCAAGAACGCATTGAAGGGCGAGATCGCCGGGCCCATGTCGCGCAGGCCGAGCACGCGCGCGGCAATGGCGAAAGCGAAATTGCCAAATGTTTCGTGCAGGACGAGGCCGCCATATTCGGGGCGCGGCTCAGACAGCATCGGATATTTGCCGGATTTCGACCAGTCGAAGGTACCGCCGTCGACAATGGCGCCGCCGATCGAATTGCCGTGGCCGCCGATGAACTTGGTCAGCGAATGCACGACGATGTCGGCGCCATGCTCGATCGGCCGCACCAGATAGGGCGAGGCCAGCGTGTTGTCGACGATCAGCGGCAGGCCATGCTTGCGGGCGATGTCGCCGATCTTTTCGATGTCGACGAAGACACCGCCCGGATTGGCCAGGCTCTCGATGAAGATCGCCTTGGTCCTTTCGTCGATCTGGCTTTCGAAGGTCGAGATGTCGTTGGTGTCGGCCCAGCGCACCTGCCAGCCGAAATTCTTGAAGGCGTGGCCGAACTGGTTGATCGAGCCGCCGTAAAGCCTTGTCGCGGCGACGAAATTGTCGCCGGGCTGCATCAGGTTGTGGAACACGAGCACCTGCGCGGCATGGCCCGACGCGACGGCCAAACCCGCGGTGCCGCCTTCGAGTGCCGCGATACGCTCTTCCAGCACCGCCTGCGTCGGGTTCATGATCCGGGTGTAGATGTTGCCGAAGGCTTTTAGCCCGAACAGCGAAGCGGCGTGGTCGGCATCATCGAAGACAAAGGAGGTCGTCTGATAAATCGGCGTGGCACGCGCGCCGGTCGCCGGATCGGGCTTGGCGCCGGCATGGACGGCGAGCGTGTTGAAACCGGGCGTGCGGGTCATGGATTACCTCCCCTGAATGCTGAATGCTGAGTGGTGAATGGTGAATGGTGAATGGTGAATGGTGAATGGTGAATGGTGAAGGCAAGGTCGGCCAGCCCCATCCTGATTGCAAGCGGCTCATATGCCGCTGTGGCCGCCTTCCCGAAAAATCTTTCTATTCACTATTCACTATTCACTATTCACCGTTCACACCATTCACCACCTACTTCCGGCGGACGCCAAAACTCTGGAATCCCGGCCGCATCAGCGGCTTCCTCGACGACAGCACGCCTGAGTTGACGCCGGTCCAGCCGATTTCGCCCGACAGCTTGCCATATTCGATCTTGGGGCAGCGGTTCATCACCACCTTGATGCCGGCGGCCTCGGCGCGTGCGGCTGCCTCGTCATGGCGCACGCCAAGCTGCATCCAGATGACGTTCGGCAACGGATCGAGCCGCAAGACCTCGTCGACAACGCCCGGCACCGCCGCCGAGCCGCGAAACACGTCCACCATGTCGATCGGCTCGGGAACATCGGCGAGCCTGGCATAGGTCATCCGGCCAAGGATTTCCTTGCCGGCCTGGCCGGGATTGATCGGGAACACCGAAAAGCCCTTGCCCAGCAGGTATTTCAGCACGAAATAGCTCGGCCGCACATCGTTGGCGGACGCGCCGACCATGGCGATGGTCTTCACCGAATTGAGGATCCCGGCGATATAGGCATTGTCGTAGGCGTCATGGTTCATGCCTCTTCCTCATACAGAGCCTCGGCGAGAAAACCATCCGGATCGTTGCAGAAAACTGCGCATCATGCGGAAATGATCGGTATCGTCGAAAGCGGTGGGAAACGCGCTCAACCCGGCAGCGAGATGCTGCCGTCTTCCGCGATCGGAAAAGCCGGATTGTGCGCCACTTCCCAGACATGCCCTTCGGTGTCGGCGAAATAGCCATACCAGCCGCCCCAGAAGGCGCGGCCGGCCGGCTTGACGATGCGGCCGCCGGCGTTCTCGGCCATCGTCAGCACGTCATCGACCTCCGCGTCGGAGCGGGTGTTGTAGGCGAGGTAGATCGCCGACGGCGCCGTGCCGAAGGTGATGCCCGAATCCTCTTCGGCGCTTGCGCGCGGGAACAGGCCGAGAATGACGCCGCCCATCTGGAAGAAGGCGACGCCGTCGGTGATGCCGGCATGGCGGGTCAGGCCCATCGCCTCGTAGAAGCGTGTGGCGCGCTCGAAATCGTCGACGGCGATGGTGATGATGGAGATGCGGGCTTCCATATCTAGTCGTCCGTCCATTCGGGCTTGCGCTTGCCGATGAAGGCGCCGATGCCTTCTTCTGCGTCGCGCGCCAGCATGTTGTCGACCATGACGCGGCCGGTATAGGCATAGGCGTCGGCCAGCCCCATTTCGGCCTGCGCGTAAAAGGCTTCCTTGCCGGTCTTGACCACCAAGGCCGATTTTGCAGCAATGGTTTGCGCGTATTTGGTGACAATCTGATTGAGATATTCGCGCGGCACGACGCGGTTGATGAGGCCGAATTCCTTTGCCGTCGCCGCATCGATGGTCTCACCGGTCAAAAGCATCTCCATCGCGTGCTTGCGCGAAACGTTGCGCGACAGCGCCACCATCGGCGTCGAGCAGAACAGCCCGATATTGACGCCCGGCGTGCAGAAGGTCGCCTCGTGTGAGGCGATGGCGAGATCGCAGCTCGCCACCAGTTGCGCCCCGGCCGCCGTTGCCAGACCGTCGACCTCGGCGATGACCGGCCTCGGATGGCGCACGATCGCCTGCATCAGTGCCGCGCAGGCGGAAAACGTCTCCTCGAAGAATGCCTTGCCGCGATCGGCATCGGTGCGGCGCGCGGTCATTTCCTTGAGATCGTGTCCGGCGCAGAACATTTTTCCGGCGGCCGCCAGGATGATGACGCGGACGGATCTGTCTGATTTCGCGCGGTCGAGTTCCGCCGTCAGCGCCGCCATCACCGCCAGCGACAGCGCATTGGCCGGCGGATTGGCGAGCGTCAGGCGCAGGATGCCCTCGTCCAGACTCGCGATAACAGGACCTTCGGCAACAGCCGGCTTGATGGCGACGATTTCGGCCATTTTTCAAAACCTCTTCCCATGTCTCCACCCTCATCATTGGCCAGCGGCATCGGATTCGCGGGCCATGGAACAAAAGAACTAGCACGGTGCCGATTGAAGAACAGGCTTAAGGCGTGTTTTCTCAGGCCACGGCACATACAGGAAACCGCCTATGCCTGCGCAAAAAAATCTTAAGCCGGTGCTGACCGCGGCGCAGGTCAATGCACTGATGGAGACCGTCTACCCGCAGCTCAACGACAAGTTCACCTTCTACGAGGCGATCGAGGTGTTTGCGGGCGGCTGCACGGTGCGCCTGAATGCCGACGAGCGGCATTTGCGCCCCGGCGGAACCGTTTCCGGCCCGTCGCTGTTCACGCTGGCTGACATTGGCGGCTATGTCTGCGTACTTTCGCATGCCGGGCCCGATGCGCTTTCGGTCACCACCAATCTCAACATCAATTTCGTCCGCAAGGCCGAGGCCGGACCGATCGACGGCCATTGCCGCATCCTGAAGCTGGGCAGGAGCCTGATGGTGTTCGAAATCGACATCGTCGCCGGACCGGATGGACACACGGTGGCGCACGCCACGGGAACCTATTCGATCCCGCCGAAGCGGTCGCCATCTTGACAATTGCATTTCCGGTTGATGTGTATATATGTGCGCATAGGTGACCTTTGCTGGAACGTGACAGCCGCAAGATCGTGAAGCGTCTCAAGGAGGACGGTTTCGAACTGATTTCCGTACGCGGCTCGCATCACAAATTCCGAAGGGGCGAGATTGTGTTGATCGTTCCGCATCCCGAGAAGGATCTGCCAACCGGTACCGCTCGCGCGATCGCCAAGCAGGCAGGCTGGATAAGGACGAGCTGAAGCGTCCTGGAGATTGCAAATGAAGAACTATTTCGCATTGGTCGACAAAGATCCCGACAGCGCATTCGGCATCCGCTTTCCGGACATTCCCGGCTGCTTTTCGGCTGCGGACGCGGCGGAAGACATCGTGCCCAATGCCGTTGAAGCCTTGCAGTTGTGGGCAGAGGATATGCCCGTTCCAGAGCCGTCCAACCACGAAGCGATTGTCGCGCTTCCGGACATACGCAACGCGCTCGCCAAAGGAGCCTATCTGGTCTCGGTGCCGCTCATCGATAATGACAGCGCCGTCGTCAGGGCAAACGTGACTTTCGAGCGCGGCGTTTTGCGGGCGATCGACATCGCAGCGCGCGAACGCGGCATAACGCGATCTGCGTTCCTCTCCAGCGCGGCCCGCAAGGAGATCGAGGCAAAGCACTAAGGCCAGCTTCGGCACCGCAATTAACACTAGATCAATGTGGTAAAATAATACCTGTTATTCAATCCTTTGTTTTTGCTTCAGTTTTTGCGCTACTTGCCTTTTTATTCGCCTTGACGTGATACTCCCCCTCGCCTATAAGCCCTCACGGAACAGCGGCCCGCAAAGGCCGCCGTTTTGTTATTGGCGGCGGGCGAGCGCCCGGCGTCAATTCAAGCAGCAAGAAACGCCTTCCCTTTTCGTTCGTGAATGGGGGAAGGTCCGAACCGAAAGCAACAAATCCATGACAACCTTTTCGCAGAAGCCTGCGGATGTGGTGAAGAAGTGGGTGCTGATCGACGCCGAGGGTCTCGTCGTCGGCCGTCTCGCCACTGTCATCGCCAATCATCTTCGCGGCAAACACAAGCCCACCTTCACCCCGCATGTCGACGACGGCGACAATGTCATCGTCATCAATGCCGACAAGGTGGTGTTCACCGGCAAGAAATTCACCGACAAGGTCTATTACTGGCACACTGGCCATCCCGGCGGCATCAAGGAGCGCACCGCGCGCCAGCTGCTCGAAGGCCGTTTCCCCGAGCGTGTCGTTGAGAAGGCCGTCGAACGCATGATCCCGCGTGGTCCGCTCGGCCGTCGCCAGATGAAGAATCTCCGCGTCTATGCAGGCACGGAACATCCGCATGTCGCCCAGCAGCCCGTCACGCTCGACGTGGCCAAGCTGAACGCCAAGAACAAGAAGGTTTCGTAAAATGGCTGAGCTTTCCTCGCTCGCAGAACTCGGAACTGCCACCGGCAACACCAACACGCAGCCGGCTGCACCCGTCCATGTCCAGAAGCTCGACAAGTCGGGCCGCGCCTATGCCACCGGCAAGCGCAAGAACGCCATCGCCCGTGTCTGGGTGAAGCCCGGCTCCGGCAAGATCGTCGTCAACGACAAGGTGTTTGCCGAATATTTTGCGCGCCCGGTCCTGCAGATGATCCTCAACCAGCCGATCATCGCCGCCAACCGCGCCGGACAGTACGACATCGTCGCCACGGTCATCGGCGGCGGCCTTTCCGGCCAGGCCGGTGCGGTGCGCCACGGCATCTCCAAGGCGCTGACCTATTACGAGCCGGCGCTGCGTCCCGTGCTCAAGAAGGGCGGCTTCCTGACCCGCGACAGCCGCGTCGTCGAGCGCAAGAAGTACGGCAAGGCGAAGGCCCGCCGCTCGTTCCAGTTCTCGAAGCGCTAAGCACTGCTTCAGCTCCAGAGAGTCGAAACGGCCGCCTCCGGGCGGCCTTTTCTTTTGATGAACCTGGCCCAAATTTAGGAACGATCGGCCGGTACCTTGATGAAGTCGATAAACGCCCGCAACGGCGCCGGCACGAGACGCCGGCCGGGATAATAGAGGAACGGCCCGGGGAAGCTCTGCCACCAAGGTTCGAGGACGGGTTCGAGCGCACCGCTCTCAAAGTGAGGGCGAAGCCAATCCTCGAACAGGCTGACAATGCCGGTACCGGCGATGGCTGCATCGACGGCGAGATCGGCCGCTCCGCCCAGGGTCACGAGAAGCGGCCCCGTCGGATCGACCCGCACCACCTCGCCGTCGCGTTCGAATTCCCATGGCGGCATCGCCCCGCTGGCGAAGCGGCCGCGCAGGCAGGCGTGGCCGAGCAGATCGCGCGGGTGTTGCGGCCGGCCGTGGCCATCAAGGTAGGCAGGGCTGGCGGCGGTGGCAAAGCACTGATGGCGCGGTCCGATCGGCACCGCGATCATGTCCTGTTCCAGCCGCTCGTCGTAACGGATGCCGGCATCGCAGCCTGCCGCCAGGACGTCGACAAAGCTCTCCTCGGCGATCACCTCCAGCCGGATGCCGGGATAGGCAGCGAGAAAACCCGGGACGATGCTGGGCAGCACCAGCCGCGCCGCGCTGACCGGCACGTTGAGGCGCAACGTACCTGCAGGCCTGTCGCGAAAGCCATTCACAACGTCGAGGGCCGATTCCACCTCGGTCAAGGCAGGGCCGAGCCGAGCCAGCAAGCTCGCGCCCGCTTCGGTCAGGACGACGCTGCGGGTCGTCCGGTTGAGCAGCCTGACACCGAGCTGCGTCTCGAGGCGGCGCACCGCCTCGCTCAAGCCCGACGCACTGCCGCCGCTGGCGCGGGCGCCATCGCGAAAACCCTTGGCCCGCGCTACGGCGACGAAGGCGTTGAGGTCTCCGAGGTCGATCTTCATTGTTCGACATTCCGTACAGCCCGTGCGGAATGTACCCAATTATCGTGAGATCGGACAGCGCCTATCTCCAGCCTCACATCTTGAACGGAGATAGACCATGTCCAGCATTGACCTTTCCGGCACGTTCACTCTCGGCGACCGCACCGTGAAGCGGCTCGGCTACGGCGCCATGCAGCTCGCAGGAGCCGGCGTCTTTGGTCCGCCCAAGAACCATGGCGCGGCATTGGCCGTGCTGCGCGAAGCTGTTGCGCGCGGTGTCAATCACATAGACACCAGCGATTTCTATGGGCCGCACGTCACCAATCTACTCATCCGTGAAGCGCTCGCGCCCTATTCCGACGATCTGACGATCGTCACCAAGATCGGTGCCCGTCGCGGCGCGGATGGCTCGTGGCTCCCGGCCTTCTCGCCCGAAGCGCTGACGGAGGCGGTGCACGACAATCTGCGCAATCTCGGGCTCGACGTGCTGGACGTCGTCAATCTCAGGATCATGTTCGACGCGCATGGCACCGCCGAAGGGTCGATCGAGGCGCCGTTCACTGTGCTGGCCGAGCTTCAGCGGCAGGGCCTGGTGCGTCATATCGGGCTCAGCAATGTCACGCCGGCACAGATCGAAGAGGCGCGACGGATCGCCCGGATCGTCTGCGTGCAGAACCAATACAACCTGGCGCACAGGGGCGACGATGCCTTGATCGACCAACTCGCCCGCGACGGTATCGCCTATGTGCCGTTCTTTCCGCTCGGCGGCTTCAACCCGCTGCAGTCGTCTACCCTGTCCCGCGTCGCTCAGCGCCTGGACGCCACGCCCATGCAGGTCGCACTCGCCTGGCTGCTCGGTCGCGCGCCCAACATCCTGCTCATCCCCGGCACGTCCTCCGTTGCGCATTTGCGGGAGAATCTTGCCGCGGCCGAACTTGAACTGCCGGAGGATGCCCTGAGGGAGTTGGACGGCGTGGCGATGGCGGCATGAGGATTGGCGAAAGCGGCAACGAGCCAATCTCGCCATGATCGACAGGCTGGCGGGACAGCGCCCTGGACAGCGCCCCCCTCTGCCCTGCCGGCATCTCCCCCACAAGGGGGGAGATTGGCCTTCATAAATGATTTCGCCAACCACCAACCTTGCAAAAAGGACGCTGTCAGCGAAGCGCTTCGCTCCTTGCTTTGCCCTAGGATGACGAAGGTGTGATGGGATGTGGCTAATCGCCAGCGTCACTCAAAGAACCAAATCCCCTGTGCAGAGGAACTAATTGATGCTCGCCGTATTCGCCGGCTCCGCCGGCCGCGCCGCATCCGAATAGGGCACGCGATAGCCGTTTGCCGCCAGCCAGTCGATCGCCGCTTTCGGCTCGTCGGTCTGGATGATGGTGGCGCCGCGCTCGGCCCAGAAGCCGTAGGTCTCGCGCGGCAGGCTGGCGAACACCGCCAGTTCATCGCCGCGACCGCCGGCAAGGAAGCCGCCCGGCTTGTTGACGATGGCGTAGGTATTGGCCCAGATGTGCCAGTCGCCCCTTATCGCCGCGGCGCGCATGCGCGGGCTGAACAGCGGACCGCCGGTCTCGGTCAGCGTCTCCGCGCCGTCCCGCCAGTTGATCATCTCGACCGCGCGCGGCGAAAAGGCGCCGCTGACTTTCTCGGCGAAACCGGCGTCGCGAACCGCGTCGTCGGCAATGATCGGCATGAATTGGAAACCGCTGCCGATCGCGCCCATGGCTGCCTTGACAGTGGTGATCCTGGCCGGGTTCCACAGGTTCTCCTTGACGATCACCTGTTCGGCCATGCCAAGGTCACGCGCCACCGCGATCATGCCGGCCAGGCTGTCGACGTCGAGCTTGTTGTCGATGTTGACGAGGATCCTGTCCCTGGTCGCCATCAGCATCTCGCGCAGCGTCGAAACCGGCTCGTCGGTGACGGCGCCGGTGCCCTCGATCACCAGCCTGCAGGTTTTGAGTTCGGCCAGCGTGCGCTTGACCACCTCGCCCCTGCAGTTCGTCGTGCGGTCGAGCCAGCTGTCATGCATGACGACGAACTCGCCGTCCTTCGAGCGCCTGACATCGACCTCGACGATTTCGGCGCCAAGCGCGATCGAGGCCTCGAGGGCGGCGATCGAGTTTTCGGCAAAGAGCGTCTTGCGGGCCTGCAGGCTGCCGGCGCGGTGTGCCGCCACCATGACATGGTCGCGCCACTGGTTGGCGTGTTCGAAGCGGTCGAGAATCTGCTTGGCGCGTGTTTCGCCAGCCAATGCCGAGCCAGTGAACAGCACCGAAGCGGCGGCAAGCACAAGTTTCAGCCAGGTCGTTCGCATGAGAATCGCTCCTACCGGATGCAAACCCGGATAAGCGACGCGCGTGACAGCCCAGTGAACGAAGCCGGCTTCGCAAATGCCGGAAAGTCAGGTCAAATGCCGGCTGAAGCGGCTGTTCTTCAATCTCGACTTGCCGAGATCGATGCCGCCGTCCTGGCGGTCGGTGGCCGGCTTGGCGTGCTGAAATCTGCTGCGTTCCCCGGCTGACAACCATCCCGCGCAAGGACCGCTGGCTACTTTCGGTTGTATTCATGCAAATCTACGCAAATTCCGGGTTGGCCATGCGGGCTCACCTGGCAAGCAAGAAGTTGTGACCGAGCTCGAACGGTCATGGCCCTCGGAAGGGGTCGCATTTCCTGGAATTATATCCAATAAGGTTGCGCCTCGATGCACAGGAGACCGCTTCATGCCGAACACCAACATCGACCACGCCTTCACCGCCCGGGCCAGGACGGGTGCGTCCTTCGAGCCGACCTATGCCGGCGCGCTGTCGTTCATGCGGCGCAAATACACCAAGGACGTGAAGGGCGCGGACGCGGTGGTGTGGGGCATCCCCTTCGACGCCGCCGTCACCAACCGGCCGGGCGCGCGTTTCGGACCGCAGGCGATTCGCCGCGCCTCGACCATCCTCGACAACGACCCGCAATATCCGTTTTCACGCGATCTGTTCGAACATCTCGCCGTGGTCGACTATGGCGATTGCCTGCTCGACAGCGGAAACCACCAGAAGACGCCGGGGACGATCGAGCGCGAGGCGGCAAAGATCCTGAAATCCGGCGCCTTCCTGCTATCGCTCGGCGGCGATCATTTCGTCACCTGGCCGCTGCTCAAGGCGCATGCCGCCATCCACGGTCCGCTGGCCTTGGTGCAGTTCGACGCCCACCAGGACACCTGGCCGGACGACGGCAAGCGCATCGATCACGGCTCCTTCGTCGGCCGTGCGGTCAAAGAGGGAATTATCGATCCCGACCGTTCGATCCAGATCGGCATCCGCACCCATGCGCCCGACACCTTCGGCATCAAGATCCTGTACGGCCACGAAATCGAGGACATGCGCGCGTCCGATATCGCCTATTCCATCGTCGACCGCACCGGCGGCAAGAAGGCCTACGTCACCTTCGACATCGATTGCCTCGACCCGGCCTTCGCCCCCGGCACCGGCACACCGGTCGCCGGCGGGCCGTCCTCGGCAAAAATCCTGTCGGTGCTGCGCCAGATCAATCAGCTCGACATCGTCGGCGCCGATGTCGTTGAGGTTGCGCCGGCCTATGATCACGCCGATATAACGGCAATTGCCGGGTCGACGGTGGCCATGCACTATCTCGGGCTGCTGGCGGAACGAAAGGCCCGGCTCGAAGAGATGAACAACGGCAATCACATTGTTGCCGGATTGAACCAGGCAAGTGGCATATAACTACGAATTATCAGGGATTCAGGCAGGCAAATGAAACCGAAAATCTTCATCGACGGCGAGCACGGCACCACCGGTCTCCAGATCAGGACGCTGCTTGCCGAGCGCGGCGACCTGGAGATCATCTCGATTCCGACCGAGCGCCGCAAGGAACCGGCAGCCAGAGCCGAGTTCCTCAACGCCGCCGATGTCGCGATCCTGTGCCTGCCGGACGCAGCCGCGAAAGAAAGCGTCTCGCTGATCAACAACGACACCACGAGGGTTATCGACGCCTCGACCGCGCATCGCGTGGCAGAAGGCTGGGAATATGGTTTTGCCGAAATGGACAAGGGTCAAGCGCGCAAGATCGCCTCGGCGAAGCGCGTCACCAATCCGGGCTGCTGGCCGCAAGGCCCGATCGCGACGCTCAGGCCGCTGGTGGCGGCCGGGCTGTTGCCGCCGGATTTTCCGGTCACCGTCAACGGCATTACGGGCTATTCGGGCGGCGGCCGGCCGATGATCGAGGACTATGTCGCCAAGGGCGAGGAAGCGTCGGAATTCCTGCCCTACGGGCTGACCCTGCAGCACAAGCATGTGCCGGAGCTCAGGACCTATGCGAAGCTGTCGCATGATCCGATCATGCAGCCGGCGGTCGGCAATTTCGCGCAAGGCATGATCACCGTGGTGCCGCTGCAACTCGGCGGTCTCGACTATGTGCCGACCGGCGCCGAGCTTCATGCGGCGATCGCCGACCATTTCGCCGCCATCGATGGCGGCGTGGTCGAGGTGGCGCCCTATGCGCATCTGGAGCGCGTGCCGGAGATCGATCCGGAAATCTACAACGGCACCAACCGGATGATGCTCCATGTCTTCGCCAACGACGACAGGGCCCAGGCGCTGCTGCTCGCCGTCTACGACAATCTCGGCAAGGGCGCCTCGGGTGCTGCCGTGCAGAACATGGATCTGATGCTCGGCCTCAAGCTTTGAATGGACGCTCCGGCATTGCCAAGCCGCTGGAACGTCGACGCGCCAGAACTGATTGCCGAGACGTTCAGCAGTCGCATCTGGAAGGTTGTTCGCGAGGACGGCTCGCCGGCGATCGTCAAGGCCCTCAAAGCTTTCGAGGACGTCGAGGACGAGTTGCGCGGCGCCCATTTTCTCGCCTGGCGGCGCGGCGAAGGCGCGGTACGGCTGCTCGGCCGCGACGGCCACTGCATGCTGCTCGAATATGCCGGTGAAACCTTGCTGTCGCAGGTTCTCGCCGAGCAGGGAGACAACGCCGCTACAGCAATCGCGGCCGAAGTGATGGCAAGGCTGTTTTCGCCATCCGACCACCCTGTCCCGCCAGATCTTCAGCCGCTGCGGGTGCGGTTTTCCAGTCTGTTCAACAAGGCGAGGATCGATCGCGAAGCCGGCGAAAAGAGCCTCTACGTCGAAGCGGCTGCGACCGCGGAACGGCTGTTGGCCGATCCTGTCGAGGTGCTGCCGCTGCATGGCGACCTGCATCACGACAACATCATGCACGGAGCGCGCGGCTGGCTGGCGATCGATCCGAAGGGCGTTCTCGGCGATCCCGGCTTCGACGCGGCGAACATGTTCTACAATCCGCTCGACCGCGACGAGCTTTGCCGCGACCCCCGGCGGATTGCCGACATGGCCGAGATTTTCGCCAGAACGCTCGGCCAGACGCCGCCAGCCATCCTGGATTATGCCATCGCCTATGGCTGCCTGTCGGCGTCATGGTATCATGAAGACGGCAATGCGATCGACGAAAGCCGCGAATTGTCCATTGCCACGGCGATCAAGACGGTGCGGCTCAGCCTCTGACGGCGATCTGGTTAGGCATGGGATAAGCGCCCTTGGTGCCGCGCCAATGCGCTGCGGCAAAGCCCAGCAGGACAAGCGCGAAAGCCTGATGCATCAGCGCCATGTGCAGCGGCACCTGCATCAGCAGCGTGCCGATGCCGATCAGGGCCTGCAGCAGCACCAGCACAAACAGCAGCATCGCGCGGCGCGCATGGGTGGTGCCGGGCTGGCGCCGGTGCGTGGCGATCATGTGCCAAAGTGCTGCGACTGACATAGCGTAGGCGCCGAGCCGGTGGATGAACTGGACCGTCTTCGGGCTCTCGAAGAAGTTGCGCCATGCCGGCTCGAGGATCAACAGGTCGCCGGGGATGAGCTTGCCGTCCATCAGCGGCCAGGTGTTGTAGCTCAGGCCGGCATCGAGCCCAGCGACCAGCCCGCCGAGATAGATCTGGATCAGCGCCAGCAGCACCAGAAGGCCGGCCAGACGCTGGGTCGAGCGGTCGGCCGCGGGCTCGGAATGCGGGGCCAACCCCCGAGCGACCACCATGGTCGCGGTGAAGATCAGCGCCGCCAGCGTCAGATGCGTCGCCAGCCGGTACTGGCTGACGGAGACGCGGTCGACCAGCCCGGACGCCACCATCCACCAGCCGATCGCGCCCTGCAGGCCGCCGAGAAGAAGAATGCCCAATAATTTCGGACCAAGACCGCGTTCGATGCGGCGCGTCGCCCAGAAAAACACCAGCGGCACGGCGAAAACCACGCCGACACCGCGCGCCAGGATCCGGTGCAACCATTCCCACCAGAAGATCGACTTGAACGCTTCGAGGCTCATGCCCCTGTTGAGCTCGGCATATTGCGGGATCTGCTGGTAGCGCTGGAATTCCTCCTGCCATTCGGCGTCGTTGAGCGGCGGGATGATGCCGTGGATTGGCTTCCATTCGGTGATCGAAAGCCCGGATTCGGTGAGCCTGGTGGCGCCGCCGACCAGCACCAGCACAAACAGCACCAGGAGCACGACGTAGAGCCAGCCGCGCACCAGCGCCCGGTTGCGCAGGTCGCGGTCGCGGGCCACGAAAGGAGCGGCAGCTGATATGGCAGCCATGGTCTTGTCCCGGCAGGTTGCAGTCGCGGATTGGTGAACCATCGCAATCCAACTGGCAAGACCGGACAGCGCGGCACGCCGTCGCGCCGCTTCTTGGCTGTTGCGTGCCTCTTCCGTTGGGCCTAAGCGATAGGGATCAACCGGATCGCGAAATGCCCATTCGCCTGAGAAAGCTGATCGGAACAATCCTGCTGGTGGCGCTGGTCATCGTCTATGCGCTGGTCGCATCGATCGTGGCGGTTGCGCAACTGGCGGAATCGGGACCGTTGGCGCATTTCCTGTTCTTCCTGCTCAGCGGCATGCTCTGGGTGCTGCCGGCCATGGGCATCATTAAGTGGCTGATCCTGGAGCCGCCGCGGCCGAAGAACTGAGGTTTGCCCGCCCTAGATGGTGAAAGCCTGACGCCCGAGGCAGCTCAGGATGGTTTTCTGCCTGCCGCGTCGCCGATCGGAACGCACAGGCGGTGCCAAGAGTTGCCGTTCGCTTGCTGCCGACGGAACGACTGCTTTCCACCGTTGCGGTCACTTCATGCCGTCGTTCGGTCCGCCCGCGAGTCGGGCTGCGTTCGTCCCTAACTTGACCGGCCAAGCCACCGGACAACTTCGTAAGCCAGCATAGGGCGGCGAAACCCCTTCAGGGTCAGTTCGCCAACTGGAACGGATTCGACCAATGATTCGACGGCACCAAGAACCCGTTGGCTGACGAGAATCTGGCGAGACCTGGCCTCCTCGCATAATCGGGCCGCGTGGTTCGACACAGTGCCGATCACCGCATAGTCCGCGCGCTGATCGAAACCGATCCGCCCGATGGTGGCGTGGCCCCGGGCGATGCCGATTCCGAAGCCTAGCAAGTAGTCCCGTTTGCGCCATCGCTCCGAATGCTCGTCAATTGCGTCACGCATCGCCGCGGCCATTGAGACAGCCCTCTCGGTGTGATCGGCACAGGGTAGCGGATCATTGAAAACCACAACGATGCCGTCGCCCACGAACCGCTCCAAAGTCCCGTCGTGACGGACGATTTGTTCGCCAAGACAGGAATGATACTCGCCAAGCACCGTCATTACCTCCTCGGGCTCGGCAGTCTCGGCGAAGGCTGTAAAGCCGCGCAGATCGCAGAAAACGACGGTCACCTCGCGACGGTGGCTTTGAAGAAGCGCGTCGCCATTCCCCGCTGCAACAATAAGGTCGGCGACCTGCGCGGGCAGAAACCGTCGGAGCCGGCCCATCCGCTCGATCTCCGCAACCTGCTCCGCCACTGTTTGTTCAAGAGAGCGATTCCATGCAGCCAATTGCGCTGCCTGATGCTCGAGGAGCCGCGTCTGGCTCTCGACGGTATCGTAAAGCGCCTTCTGGCGCAGCATCGACCGCACGCGCGCCACCAGGGCCCTGTGGTCGAACGGCTTGGTTAGATAGTCGTCGCCGCCGGCATCCAATCCCTCGACCACATCCCGCGTATCGGCTTTTGCGGTGACAAGGATGACCGGGATCGATCGCAGCGAAACGTCTGCCTTGAGCATGCGCACAACGCTTATCCCGTCGAGCTTCGGCATCATGATATCGAGGAGGATCAGGTCGGGCTTGAGGCTGCGCACCTTCCCAAACGCCTCTTCGCCGTCCGCAGCTGTCACCACTTCGTAGCCGTTCGCCTCGAGGCGCATACGCAGAATTTCGAGATTTTCCGGCGTGTCGTCGACGGCGAGAATGCGAGGCGGATCGTGCAAGGCCCTGTCTCCTTTAGGAAAGCAACTCGCGGATCTTGGCAAGCAGCTGGCGCGGACTGAATGGCTTGGCAATGTAGCCATCGCACCCGGCAGCAAGGGCTTTCGCCTCATCGCCCGACAACGCGTAGGACGTGACGGCGATTATCGGAATGTGCCGGAGCGCCGGGTCAGCCTTTATGCGGCGAGCAGCTTCATACCCGTCCATCACGGGGAGCTGAATGTCCATGAGGATCAGGTCCGGCTTCTCTGCTGCGGCAGCGACGACGCCGGCGGCACCGTCCGCGGCCTCGATCAGTGTGTATTCGGTGGTGGCGATGAGATCGCGCACGATCTGCCGGTTGTCCTCGGTGTCTTCCACCATCAGGATTCGCTTGCTCATGCTGCCTTCACATCCTCTCCCACCCGGATCGGTATTCTCATGCGGAATGTCGAGCCTGAACCGGGCACGGACTCGACGCCTATGGTTCCACCATGCATTTCCACGATACGCTTCGAGATCGCCAGGCCGAGACCGGTGCCACCCTTCTGCCTGGTGCTGCTGCTATCGACCTGTTGAAATTCATCGAAGATGAGCACCTGGTCTGTGGGGGCAATGCCGGGACCCGTGTCGCGCACGATGATCTCGAAGTGCCCGTCGACTGCATCGGCACGGATGTCGATCGCGCCCCTCTCGGTGAACTTGACGGCATTGCCGGCAAGATTGAGCAGGACCTGGGTCAGGCGCCGTTCGTCCCCGCGGCCCAGCGGAAGATTTTCGGCAACGGTCGCAGCGAGCGAAAGCCCTTTTGAACGCGCCAGCGGCTCCACAGCTGTAATGGTCGATCGAACAATTTGCCCAACGGAATAATCCTCCAGCGCCAGCGTGAGCTGGCCCGCTTCGATCTTTGAGAGATCGAGCACATCGTTGATGAGCCCCAGGAGATGACGGCCGTTTGCCTGCACGCGCGCAACCGTCGTTTTTGCCCTGTCCGGGAGCTCGCCGTAAATGCCGTCGACCAGCAATTCGGTGAAGCCCAGAACTGAATTGAGCGGCGTCCTGAGTTCGTGGCTCATATTCGCGAGGAATTGAGACTTATGGCGGCTGGCTGCCTCCAGCTCCCGGCCTTTTTCCTCTATCTCGCGGAACAGCTTGGCATTCTGGATTGCGAGCACCGATTGCGCTGCGAACGTCTCCAGCAGATGAACGATTTGCTGGTCGAATTCACCTGACTTGCGGCGCCTGACGACGAGCGCGCCGACGATCTTGTTCGGCCTGAGCAGCGGAACCACCAGAACGCTGCGATATCCGGCGTCGAGGACGATCTTCTGAGCGGGAGAGGGTGTTCCTTCGCTGAGATCGGGTACCTGGACGGGCGCGCGGCGCCGTGCGGCGTCGCCGATCCCCTGATCGTTCAGCCCGATGGCCTGATCGGAAATTGCGGCAATGAGCTCGTCGCTCATCCCATAGGTTGCGCGGGAGCGGAATTGTTGCCTGGTGCTGCTGAACACATAGATAGTGCCCGCATCCGTGTCCGAGAGTTGAACCGCCTTCGCCACGATCGTCTGTAGCACCGTGTCGAGATCGAGCGTCGAATTGACCGCCTTGCTGACTTCCCCGAGCGCCTCCAGTTCGCCGACCGAGCGTGCAAGCTCGGCCGTGCGCGCCTGCACCTCTTGGTAAAGCCGCCCCAGCTGCTCGGAGGTTTGGTTGACATTGCCGGCGAGCACTCCAAGCTCGTCCCGATTGACGACGGTGACCTGTTGGGCAAAGTCGCCGGCTGCGATCTGGCGCAGACGCGTTTCGATCTTCTTGACCGGCTCAATCAACGACCATGAGATGATGTAGCCCAGCCCCAGCGCCAGCAGGATGCTGCCCACCGCAAAGGAGACCACGATCAGTCGGGAGCTCCCGTACGCCCCCTCGGTCGCTTCGATTGCCGCCACCATGTCGGCTTCGGCCGTGTTGACCAGCTGGTTCGTCAGCCGCTCGAGGCGGTCGGCCAACGGCATGATCTCAGTCTGCTGAACCGTACGCGCCTCCTCAGTGCGGCCGGCGCGGATGAGCTCCACGACATGCGTCACCCCGGCCGTAAACCGATCGTACTCTTGCCGGACCTGGCCGAGCACTTCCGCCTCACTTTCGGCGACGAACTCCATGCGGTCGAGGTCGTAGCCAAACTGGTTGAGCTGGCGCAGCGCCGCATCCAGCATCCGGTCGTCCTGAAGCAAAAGTGCGGTCGAGATGCTGTAGAGTTGGTTTGTCGTATCGTGCTGCACCTGGCGGTAGGCTGCGATCCTACGCTGCAGCTTGATCAACTCATTTGTTTGATCGTTGACCCCGCTCAACACCTGCAACCCGACAGCCCCGAGCACGATCAGCAGGCCAACGATTGACAGGAAGGCGACCAGCAGCTTGGTCTGGACGCGCGCCGGCAGCCGCGCAACCCAGCCGACCAGCCGGTTCGTGATATTATTTGGATTCGTCCAAGAGGCTGAGAAGGTCACCCCGGAACTCCTCCAGGTCGAACCGAACGCCGAGATACTGTACGCGCAAGATGCCATCCGGGTCTATGAGCGACGTCAGGAATGTGTGATCGACGTCTCCCTCCGCCATCTTCCTCGCGAAGATGCCGTACTTCCGTCCGACCTCGCGGATGATCGTCGGATCGCCGGTAAGAAACGCCCAGCCGTCCAGATCAGCGCCGAAATCCTGTGCATATTGCTTCAGCACTTCGGGCGTATCGTGCTCCGGATCGACGGTGATCGAAACGAAGGCAACCCTGGGCCCGAACGCAGAACCTAGCTTGTCCTGCACGTACGCCATGTTGGCCGTCAGCATCGGGCAGATGTCAGTGCAGGAAGCATAGATGAAAGTGACGGCGACCACCTTCCCGCGAAAGTCGCGAAGCGACACGCGCGCGCCGTCCTGCGATATCAGGTTAAAATCCGGTGCCGGTCCGATCATCGGAAGGCGCTGGTCGTGCGGCGCGTCATGTGCATGCGCCGGCCAGGAAAACAGAGCCGCCAGCAACAGAATACGTGCCGGCCACCCGCTCACGTCTTCAACTCGCGCTTCAACTCGTCGACGAAGCGCCAGTCCGTTCCGTTGGCGATGATCTTCCGGGGGCTCGATTCGATCATGCGATTTTCGTGCAGCCGCAGCGAAAAGAACCGGATCGAATCCTCTGGATCGAATTCCCGCCAGGCACTGTAGCGGATTTCCCGGAGCGCCTGGAGGGCATATTCATAGTGCGCGGCGTATCCCCTATCGACCATGAGACGCGCTGCACGCTCGGGGTGGGACGTGCACAGATCGGCAGCCCTGAAGATGGCGCGCAGCACGCGCTTGGTCGCGACTGGATAGTCCTCGACATATTTCGTGCTGCTGGCCAGCATGCAGCAGAAATACTGCGACCACGGAGGGTCGAGGACTCCGCTGACGATCGAATGGCCGATCTTGCGGGCGCGCAGCTCCTGACATTCGGTTCCGAAGCCCAGGAAGGCATCGACCTTGCCGTCGATGAAAAGCTGCATCGGCTGAGCTTCGGCACTGATGACCCAATCGATATCCCGGCGAGGGTCGAGGCCCACATGGGTCGCCATCGCGCTCACGAACAGATAGGGATCCGATTTCAGATTTTGGCCCACACCGATGCGCTTGCCTTTCAGGCCGAGGACGCTGGTGATGCCTTCATGCGCGAAAAGTTCGTAGCAGCCGGCATGCAGTCCGCCCAGCACCTTGACCGGAGTGCCGGCATCGATTGCGATGACGAACGCACTGGCGAATTCAAACCCGAAATCCGCTTCGCCGTTTGCCATTTTCATCGGCGTATTGACGCCCGCATCCACGTCCACATAGGTGAGGCCGGTAAAGCCGTCGGCGCGCAACAGTTCCTCGGCGAGGTAGAGAGGTGCGTTGCAGGTGGCGGGGGTATGGGTGAAGCGGACGGTGGTCGTATCGAGCAGGGCATTCTCGGCGGATGAATTGCGACCGCCGGCAAGTCCAACGGCACCGATTGCACTCATACCGGCTAAGAAGCGGCGGCGGTTCTGGATGACCTGCATTTGGACGCTCCCTTCCGCGGATACGGCACTGCGTGCCGGCCCCACGCTTACATTTTCAGCTCGCGTTTCAACTCGTTGAGGAAGCGCCAGTCCGTTCCGTTGGCGATAATCTGGTGGGGGCTCGTCTTGATCATGCCGGCCTCATGCAGGCGCAAGGCGTAAAACCGTACGGTGTCCTCGGGCTCGTATTCGCGCCACTTGCCATAAGGCACTTCATTCATCGTCTGCAGGGCATAGTCATAGTTGGCGGTGAACCCGTTATCGACGATCTGTTGCGCGACGCGCTGCGGCTCTGCGACGCAAAGGTCTGCCGCCTTGAGAATGGCGCGCGAGACGCGCTTGGTGGCGACAGGGTTGTTCCGAACGAACTCGGCATTGCCCGCCAGCATGCAGCAGAAGTACTGCGACCAGGGAGGATCGACAGCACTATTTACGACCACATGGCCGATGCTGCGGGCGCGCAGCTCCTGCGGATCGGGTGGAAGGCCAAGGAATGCATCGATTTTGCCCTCAACAAAGAGCTCCTTTGGCTTGATGGATGGACTGGCAACCCAGTTGATGTCCCTCACAGGGTCAAGCCCGACATAAGTGGCCATACTTGCCAAGAACAGGTGGGGCCCTGATCCTATACTTGGCACGCCTACGGTCCTGCCCTTCAGGTCCGTGATGCGGTGGATCCCTTCGCTCCCGAAGAGCTCGAAGCATCCCGTGTGCACGCCGGAAACCACCGTGATCGGTATTCCAAGATCCATCGGCACGATGAGATTTCCCGCGTAGTTCAGGCTAAAATCCACCTCGCCTGCTGCAATACTCTTCGTCGTTGCGTCACCTAGCTCAACTGCAACATAGCGAACTTCGGTAAAGCCCTCTGCGTGCAGCAACTCCTTGGCGGCGTACTGTGGCGCCATGCAGATGGCAGGGAGTTTTGCGAGCCGGACCGTGGTCGTTTCGAGACCGCCCTCTTCGGCACGTGAATTTCGGGTGCCGACAACTCCGGCGACTCCTGCCGCCGCCATATTGGCCAAGAAGCGGCGTCTGCTTTGGACCTTCTGCATGGATATCTCCATCGTTAGCTTCGGCCAACGGGCAGTCGAGTCATCCGCGGGTCAAATCTGATGTCGGACTGAATCACTGAACGCGCATCCACTCGGCCGCCCCTTCAGTTTGTTGGAGCGAGTTGCTGTGCCGGCATCGATTGCGATGACGAACGCACTGGCGAACTCAAACCCGAAATCCGCTTCGCCGTTTGTCATTTTCATCGGCGTATTGACGCCCGCATCCACGTCCACATAGGTGAGGCCGGTAAAGCCGTCGGCGCGCAACAGTTCCTCGGCGAGGTAGAGAGGTGCGTTGCAGGTGGCGGGGGTATGGGTGAAGCGGACGGTGGTCGTATCGAGCAGGGCATTCTCGGCGGATGAATTGCGACCGCCGGCAAGTCCAACGGCGCCGATTGCACTCATACCGGCTAAGAAGTGGCGGCGGTTCTGGATGACCTGCATTTGGACGCTCCCTTCCGTGGATACGGCACAGCGTGCCGGCCACACGCTCACAGTTTCAGCTCGTGCTTCAACTCGTCGAGGAAGCGCCAGTCCGTTCCCTGGGCGATAATCTGTTGCGGGCTCGACTTGATCATGCCCGTCTCCTGCATTCGCAGCGCATAGAAGCGGACCGAATCCTGGGAATCGTAACCTCGCCACCTGTCGTGCTGGGCCTCTTTCAGCGTTATCAGAGCGAGGTCATAGCTGGGCAGAAAGCCTCGATCGACGAGTTCGCGCGCAGCCGATGACGGATCCGACGCGCAGAAATCGATGGACTTCAGGATGGCGCGCAATATGCGCTTGGTCGCAGCAGGGTACTTGTCCACGTAATCAGTCCTGCCGGCGACCATGCAGCAGTAATATTGTGACCAGGGCCGGTCGACGGCGTTGCTGATGATCGTGTGGCCGATCTTCTTCGCGCGCAGGCCGGGCAACTCGGTGATGCCGGCGAGGAAGGCGTCGACCTTGCCTTCGATGAAATCCTGCATCGGAGAGATGCCCAACACCCATTCGATCTCGTGAAGGGGATCAAGCCCAACATAGTTGACCATCAAGCTGAGAAAGACATGCGGGTGGTCGTTGAACGCCCAAATCCCGACCCGTTTGCCCTTCAGGTCGGCAATGCCGTTGACGCTGTCATTGCCCCGCAGTTCCCAGCAGCCTGTGTGCACGCCGGTCAGGATTTTGATACTTGCCCCTGATTCGATGCTCCGGATGTGCATCGACGGCATGTTGAAATCGAAATCCGTGACGCCGGCGGTAAGCCACTCGGTGTTGTCGACGTTGGTGTCGCCTTGCACGTAGCGGATATCGGTCAATCCGTCGGCGCGCATCAACTCGCCCGCGAGATAGAGCGACGCCCAGCAATAGGAGCCATCGATCCACCGCCCCAGACGGACGGAAGTCGTTTCCGGCGGTGGCTCCCCCGCAGCTTTGGATGGACGAATGTTGAAGAGTTGCGCTCCGCCGGCCGCCGTCAAGCCGGCCAGGAACGTGCGGCGATTTTGAATGATCTGCATGGGATCGCTCCCTCTCCCGAACTGCAAACGACAATTCCGGTCGGAACCGAGCAAAAAGAGGTTCCGGCAGAGGCAGATAGTCTCGTGGGCGCGCCGAACAGCTGCAGGTTGGAGCGCGCCCAGTCTGATGCGGGAGTCTTGCGCTCTCAGTCGCCGGCCCCGTGAGGTCCCAGCCAGCGATACGCAACTATACTCCCGATTGGCGCGCGTAGCGAGGGTAAAGCTCACTCAGCCTCAAACGACTATCCTTTACGCTGCCGCTGCTCCGCCAGACTAGCCCATCTGTCAGCCTACCGGTCGCGACCTCGCGCTGGCACAGTCTCTTCTTGCGAAAGAGACCTTCGACAATAGGGCGTTGAACGTCCGCCCTGATAGTCGATTCAGACCTTGGGCGGACGGTTCGGGAATGACCGCCTTGGGTCACGACGTTCCCTTGACCTCCCATCAGGGATGGTCCGCAAAGGGTTTGCCCTCCACCGGAGTGTCTCACCGCTAGATGGTGACGAGCATCTTTCCGGCGTTGGCCAGCGGCGTCGTCACGCCCGACAGCATCGTGCGGATATGGGCAACGCTCTGATAGCGACCGTTGACCGAAATACGCGGCAGCGCGTGCAGGAAACCGGCATGTTCGGCGCGCAGCACGCCGTGGCGTGTCGTCACCGCCGAGACATAGCCGGCGTCGCGGGCAAAGCCGACTTCGCGGTCACCAACGGCGCTGGCATAGCCATAGGGATAGGCGAAATGGCGCGGCGCCTTGCCAAGCTCGGCCTGCAATATGCCCCTGACGTCGTCGACCTCGTGCCGAGCATCGGCTTCGGAAAGCCGCTTCAGATTGCGATGATTGACGGTGTGCGCGCCGATCGTCACCAGCGGATGCCCTGCCATGGCGCGGATCTCGTCCCAGTTCATCAACAGGTTCTGGCGCGCGCCCAACTCGATACCGTTCGTCCGCGCCAATTCGCGCAGCACCGCGCGCTGGTCCTCCTCGCGGACCTCCAGCGTCAGATAATCGTGCAGGCGCGCAAAGGCCTGGATTTTCTTGCCCGGGGTCGAGCAGTCGATCGTCACCGGACCGTTCGCTGTCGTCAAAACCAGCCGGTTGCGCGCGCTGACGATGTCCTCGACCACCTCCCACCATAGATCGGCGGCGCCGTTTATCAGCCCCGGCGCGACATAGATGGTGATCGGCGCGCCGTGCTTTTCCAGCACCGGCAGCGCCTCGGTCATGTTGTCGCGATAGGCGTCGTCGGCGGTGATCGCCGCGAACTGGCCACCCTTGCCGCCGGCCTTGATGCGCTCGATCGCCTCGTCCAGGGTGACGAATGCATAGCCGTGCGCCTTCATGTCGGCGATGACAGCGTCGAGGAACTCAGGCGCGATGTTGAGATGCCGGTTGACGCTATCAGGCTTTTCCGGCGTGGCGGTGACCCGGTGCAGCATCAGGATGGCGCCGATGCCGCCGACGAACGGCTTGGCCATCGGGGCAAGACCGGTATAACGCACGACGTTGAGCGCCAGTTTCCGGATTGCCTCGCCCCCGTCGATCATTCATTCACCTTTTGCGCCTAGGCTCATCCAAGCACGGAATGCGCCTATGCGCGCCCCCAATCGCGGTGAATACGCCCTAAAGGATTGAGGTATGGTTGACGCCACCGCGTCATTTGACGGCAATCGGCTCGAGGCCATGCAGGCGGCGCCGCGCGCGGTACCTGCGGATCATGGCGGCCTGTCGGTGTCGGTCGCCGACGGTGCGGCACTTGCGGCCTATGCCGAGTTCTGCGGTTCGGCGTTGTTCGCGCCGGCGCAGAGCCCGGCCTGGATCCTGAACTGGGCCAGACATGCCGAAGCGGACACCGTCTTGGCGACGCTGAGTGCTGACGGCCGGCCGGTTTTTTGGTTGGCGCTGGAAGTCACCAGCCGCGGTCCGTTACGCGTCGCCCGTTTCATGGGCGGCCGTCATGCCAACGGCAATTTCGCCGCCGCCGACCCGTTCTGGCTGACCAGGGCGGATGGCGCGGCGATCCGCTCGATGCTGGCGGCGATCGCCAGGGCGCGGCCGGACATCGACCTTGTCTCGCTGGAACGGCTGCTGCCCGATCTCGACCGCGTTGCCAATCCGCTTCTGTCCCTCCCGCATTTTCCCAGCCCCAACCTGTCGCTGGCCGTCGACCTGGCGGGAGGTTTTGATGCCCTGCTCTCCCGCGCCAGCGGCAAGCGCAGGCGCAAGAGGCACCGCTCGCAGGCGCGCAAGTTTGGGGCCGTCGGCAGCCACCGCCGCATCGAGGCCCGGACGGCGGACGAGGTGAACAGGCTGCTCGATGCGTTTTTCGAGATGAAGGAGTTCCGCTTCCGCAAGATGGGCATCGCCAACGTCTTCGGCGAGCCACAGGTTCGTGCTTTCTTCCGCGCCTTGTTCGTCGAAGCGCTCTGCGACGACACGCCGTCCTTCGTGCTGCATGGTCTCGAAGTCGCCGGCAAGCTTCGCGCTGTCACCGGATCGAGCCGCTCGGGAAAACGCCTGATCTGCGAATTCGGAGCGATCGCCGACGACGACCTTGCCCATGCCAGCCCCGGCGACTTCCTGTTCTTCGACAATATCGAGGAAGCCTGCGAGAAGGGGTTCGATGTCTATGATTTCTCGGTCGGCGACGAACCCTACAAGCGGCTGTGGTGCGATATCGAAACCCGGCATTTCGAGGTCCTGGTTCCGCTGACGGCAAAAGGCCGCGCGCTGGTGTTTGTCCTGCGGCAGGGCGCGCGCCTGAAAGCCTTCGTCAAGAACAGCCCGACGATCTGGAAGCTGACCAAGATGCTGCGCCGCAAGGCGGCCGGGCAGGCAGCACCAGCAGAGGACGACAGCTGAACGCTGCCGAGATTCCGGGAAGTAAGTGATTTAGCTCCCCTATTACCGCCACGGCTGCAAACTCTGGTCGCCGACATAAGCGATGATGGTATCGCAGACGGCGTTCAAATCGCGCGGCACGTCGTCGTTCCAGAAGCGCAGCGCACGAAAGCCCCTCGCCTTCAATTCGGCGTCTCGCTCCCGATCATAGTTTGAATCCGCATGCTGGCTGCCGTCGATCTCGACGATCAGCCTGGCCTCGGCGCAAACGAAATCGGCGATGAATCTGCCGATAGGAACCTGACGCCGGAATTTGATGCGGTCGAGCCTGCGTCCGCGCAGCTCGTGCCACAGGCGGTCTTCCGCCTCCGTTGACTCGCGGCGCATCGAGCGGGCGAAACGACGTTTGGTCGGAGCGACGGGCTGATGCGGCATCGGGCGAGATTACTGCAAACTCTGGTCGATAACGTTCAAGAGAATTATCGAACTGTCTCAGGCGGCGGAGCGCCGTCCGGGTAGCGGCGTCCCTGGCGTCTGATGGCCGACCGGCGTCACCAGCGTCAGGTCGGGATAGCCGCTCTCGATCAGTTCGACCGCGGCCTGCGCCACCTCGTCGTTCGGCTCCAGCAGCGACAGGAAGACTTCTGTGCCCTCGCCGACAAGGCGGCTGATGCCTTGCGCGTCGGTGGGTCCGCATTCGACCACGACCAGATCGTAGGCGGTGGTCAGCGACTGCATGATGATCGGCAGTCGGTCGGCGGCGCGCATGGCGCGAACCGGATCGGCGTTGCCGACGGGAATGACGTGGCAGTCCGAATAGAGATCGGCATGGATCACGTCGCTGAACTGCGCTTCGGAGGCGAGCAGATCGGTGATGCCCGGGAAAAGCCTGCTGTCCAGCGTCGGCCGCGAAGCGGCGCCCGAAGCGGTGAGATCGAGCAGGAGCACGCGCAGGCCGGTGTCGGAAACCTCACGCGCCACCAGCACCGCCGAGGCGGCCGCCTCGTCGCCTTCCGGCGACACGAATATGGCGCGTGCCGCACCGCTTGTGATCAGTTTCTCCACCGCCTTGTCGATTTCGACCTCGCCAAGGCTGCGGCGCGCCGGCCCGACGTCGTCACCAGTTGCCGGGCCAGTTGCTGGCGCCGCGGCAGCCGCTTGCGGCTCTGCCTGGACTTCCGCCATCCGATCCCCAAGGTCTTCGATATCGGCCGATTCCTGATTGGGTGGCTCGTGATCGGGCGGTTCGTGATCGGACGGTTCGTGATTGGGCGGTTCGCGGGCAACCGGCATCGCGACCTGTTCGATCCGCTCGAAGCGGGCGCCGGCGGCCGGCCGCATGGCGCGACCCGAAAACAGCTCTTGCAGAAGCGTCACGATCGCCATGACCAGCAGCGAGCCGACGAACGCCGCACCGATGATCGGCAGGATTTTTGGATAATAGGGTTGGGACGGCGCCACCGCGCGGGAAAAGACACGGGCGTCGACCGGCGGATAGTTGCTGTCCTTGCGCGAGGACGCCTCACGATAACGGGTCAGATAGGATTCGAGCAGCTGGCGCTGGGCGGTCGCTTCGCGCTGCAGCGCGTCCAGTTCGACCTGCTGGTCGCCGGCGCGCGCCGATGCGGCCTTTAGCGTGTTGACGTCGGCGACAAGCTGGTTTTCGCGGGCCTGGGCGGTCTGCGCCTGCGTCATCAGCCCTGTCATGATTTTTTCCGCCTCGTTGCGGATCTGGCGGTCGAGATCGGCAAGCTGCGACCTCAGCGCCCGGATTCGCGGATGATTGTCGAGCAAGGAGGTGGAAAGGTCGGCGATGTTGGTCTTGAGCTCGACCTGCCGCTCGCGCAGCCGCTGGATCAGTCCAGACGACAGCACCTCCGGTACCGCATCCAGCGAGCCGCCATTCTGCAGCGCCCTGCGCACGCTGTCGGCAGTCGCTGCCGCCGAGGCGCGATTGGCCCGCACCCGCGACAATTCGCTGGACAGTTCGGAAAGCTGTTGCGTGGCGAGCACCGAATTGTTGCCGCCCATCAAAAGATCGGACTGGGCGCGGTAGCTTGCCACCTTGGCCTCGGCATCCTTCACCCGCTTCGACAGGTCGGCGATCTCCGGCGCAAGCCAGTCGGTTGCGGCGGAATTCGATTCGATATTGGCATTGCCCTGGACGGAGATGTAGGCGTCGGCGATGGCGTTCGGGATTGCGGCGGCGAGCCGGGGATCTTCCGAGGAGAATTCGATGACGATAACGCGAGATTTTTCAACGCGATAGACGTTGAGCTTCTCACGCATCTTCGTCAGCACGCGTTCTTCCGGCGGAATCTCGTTGGGGTCGCTCTTCAGGCCGGCGACGACAAGCAGACGGCTCAACGCCGGCATATCCGCCGTCTCGTCGAACTCGGGCAGCCGCGACAAATCAAGCTTCTGCGCCACCTGCTTGAGGATGTCGGTCGAGGAAATGACCTCGACCTGGCTAGTCACGCCTTCCTCGTCGAGTATAGGCTTGTCGTTGTCATTGGTGCCGTCGGGGCGCGTGTAGACCGATTCGCGCGTTTCGATCAAAAGCCGGGTTTCGGCCCGGTAATGCGGCGTGGCGAGCCAGGTGAGCGCGAACGCCAGGCTGGTTACAACCAGCGCGACGACAAGAATGCGCAGCCAATTCCTCGCAAGGCTGGCAAAGAGCTGCCTGAGATCGACGTCGACATCTGCGGCCGCGGATTGAACGGACATGCATCCTGCTCCGGTATTTTAGTCAGTATACACCGTAAACAAATATGGTAACTCAGCCGTTAATATTACGGTAAGCAACCTGTCAGGTTTTACGCGCACGCGGCAGCTAAAAGCACCGGAACCGGCCGCCTGTTGTCGGTTGCCGTCGCTTCGGCCGCCCGCCTTTACCGGCCATTAACCCTAACCGGATGATAACGGGCCTCGATCTCCAGCGTTTGCCGCGGTGTAGCGGCGGCCAGTCGAAGGTACATGTCCGGTCATGAAAAGCACTGCTCCCCTGTTCCGTGCGCTGCTCGCCGTGTCATTGCTTGCCGGTTGCTCCAGCTACCGGCCGGCGCCGGCGGCCTTTCATAAAATGCTCGATCAGCCCTATCGCCTCGGCGCCGGCGACCGGGTCCGCGTCACCGTATTCGAGCAGGAAGGATTGACCAACGTCTACAGTGTCGACCAATCCGGCTATCTGTCCATCCCGCTGGTCGGCGCCGTGCCGGCGCGCGGCCACACCGCACAGCAACTCGAAGGCGAGATCGCCGACAAACTACGCCAGGGTTATCTCCGTGATCCGGACGTTTCGGTCGAGATCGACCGCTACCGGCCGATCTTCATCATGGGCGAAGTCGGTGCTGCGGGCCAGTACTCCTACGTTCCCGGCCTGACCGTGCAAAAGGCGATTGCCATCGCCGGCGGTTTCAGCCCGCGCGCCAACCAGGGAAGCGTCGACATCACCCGCGACATCAACGGCAAGGTCATGACCGGCCGCGTTGCCACCTCCGACCCGCTTCTGCCCGGCGACACGGTCTATGTTCGCGAACGCCTGTTCTAGACCACGTGGCGGACACACTCAGGATCGTCCACTGCTTTCGCTCACCTGTCGGAGGGATTTTTCGTCACGTGCGCGACCTGACCGAGGCGCAGGTCGCCGCCGGGCATGCCGTCGGCATCGTCTGCGATTCGACGACGGGCGGCGACTTCGAGGAACATCTGTTCGAACAGATGAAGGGCATAATGGCGCTCGGCATCCATCGCACGCCGATGCAGCGGCATGTCGGACCGGGCGACCTCGCCTCGGCCTGGCGCACATTTGAGATCATCAAGGAATTGCGGCCGGACGTGCTCCACGGGCACGGCGCCAAGGGTGGCGCCTATGCCCGCCTGTTCGGCTCATTGTTGCGGGCATCAAGGTCTCGCGTAGCCCGCCTTTATTCGCCGCACGGCGGCTCTCTTCACTATGACGAGACCACCGCCACGGGGAAGCTGTTCTTCGCGCTCGAGCGGTTCATGGCGCGCTTCACCGACTATCTTCTGTTTGTCTCCGACTATGAAAGGCAGACCTATCGCAGGAAGGTCGGCGAACCACCGATCCCGAACAACCTTGTCTACAATGGACTGAGCGCCGCCGAGTTCGAGCCGGTGCGAACCGAGCCGAATGCGGCCGATGCCCTCTATATCGGCATGATGCGCGACCTCAAGGGACCGGACATCTTCATCGATGCGCTGGTTCTTGCCGGAGCGCGGCTTGGCCGCCCGGTGAATGCGGTGATGGTCGGCGACGGCGACGACCTGCCGCGCTACCATGCGCAAGTGAAGCGGCTCGGGCTCGAAGGCCATATGCGCTTCCTGCCGCCGATGCCGGCGCGCAAGGCCTTCGAGTTGGCCGAACTGGTTGTCGTGCCCTCGCGCGCGGAAGCCATGCCCTACATCGTACTGGAGACGCTCGCCGCCGGCAAATCGATGATCGCCACCGGCGTCGGCGGCATCCCGGAAATTCTTGGCGCCGGCTCCCCTGCCCTGATCCGGCCCGATCCGCGCGAGCTCGCCGACAAGATGAGCGCGGCGCTGGCCGACCCCGATGCCTATGGCAGGCTGATGCCCGATACCGCCGACCTCAAGGCGCGATTCGGCGCCGACGTGATGGCCGCCGCGATCGAGACGGCCTATTTCGCGGCGCTCAAGCGCTAACCCGAAATGGGCGCTAACCCCAAAACGGCGCTGACTTCAAAGCTTCTCCAACACCTATTTGTTGTTTCAAGGGTTTCTTAGCTCTATTTCGCTATTCACTTGCGTGAAGCTTTGCGGATGCATCATGAGCGACTTCGATCCCAAACGCCGCTTTTCGAAAGACGCGGTGCGCAATTTCAACGGCCCGGCCGCTGACGATAGCCCCGGCGGCATGAACGACGTCGCCCGTCAGGTCGCGTCGCAATACCGGCGCGACACCATGTCGCCGATCATGGTCAGCGGCGTCTTGCGGATGGTCGAATTCGCACTGCTGTTCCTGTCGGGCCTGTGCATCTATTTTTACTATGTCGGCTTCTTCAACCATCTCGCCTGGCAATATCCGCTGGCGATCGCCGCCGCTTCGTCGCTCGCCGTGGTGCTGCTCGACGTCACCGACTGCTACCAGATCGTCTCGTTCATGCGGCCGCTCGCCAATTTCGGCCGTCTGCTGATGGTCTGGGCCGGCACCTTCGCCTTGATGGCGCTGACGGCATTCGCCATGAAGATGTCGCAAGACTATTCGCGCCTGGTTTTCGGCACCTGGTTCGTCGTCGGCTTCATGCTGATCTTCGGCCTGAGACTGCTGATGTCGAAGCTGATCCGGCGCTGGGCGCGCGACGGGCGCATGGAGCGCCGCGCCGTCATCGTCGGCGGCGGCACGGCGGCGGAAGTCCTGATCCGCTCCGTCGAAAAGCAGCCCTACAACGACATCCGCATCTGCGGGATCTTCGACGACCGCGGCGACAAGCGCTCGCCGCCCATCGTCGCCGGCTATCCAAAACTCGGCACCGTTTCCGAGCTCATCGAGTTCGCCCGCATCGCCCGCATCGACATGCTGATCGTATCGCTGCCGCTGACCGCCGAATCGCGCGTCCTGCAGCTTTTGAAGAAGCTGTGGGTGCTGCCTGTCGACATCCGGCTCTCGGCACATTCGAACGCGCTGCGATTCCGGCCGCGCGCCTATTCCTACATCGGCTCGGTGCCGATGCTCGACATCTTCGACAGGCCGATCAACGACTGGGATTCGGTCGCCAAGCGCGCCTTCGACATCGTCTTCTCGATCATCGGCATCATCGTGTTCTCGCCGGTCATGCTGGCGACCGCGATCGCCATCAAGCTCGACAGCAAGGGACCGGTGCTGTTCCACCAGAAGCGGCATGGCTTCAACAACGAGATCATCGAGGTCTACAAGTTCCGCTCGATGTATACCGACAAGGCCGACCCGACCGCCAAGCAGACGGTGACCAGGAACGACCCGCGCGTTACCCGCGTCGGCCGCTTCATCCGCAAGACCTCGATCGACGAGTTGCCGCAGTTCTTCAATTCGCTTTTCGGTTCGCTGTCGCTGGTTGGCCCGCGCCCGCATGCCATTGCCGCCCAGTCGCACAACCTTCTCTATAATGAGGTGGTCGACGGCTATTTCGCACGCCATAAGGTCAAGCCCGGCGTCACCGGCTGGGCGCAGATCAATGGCTGGCGCGGCGAGATGGATACCAACGAGAAGATCCGCATGCGGACGGAGTACGACCTCTATTATATCGAGAACTGGTCGCTGCTGTTCGATCTGAGGATCCTGTTCCTGACACCGATCCGGCTGCTCAATACGGAAAATGCCTATTGAGCGCAGTCGCGCATGAACTGTCGCCGGCCGCGGTCAACGCCAAGCTGATCGCGCTGATTGCGTCGGGCGCGGTTTTCCTCGGCGTCTTCCTGTCCGGCTTCGTCATCGCCGAGCCGGCGCCATACGACCTCTATATGGTCGCGCTGATGGCGGTGTGGGCCCTGTTCGGCCTGCGCATATCGCGCGCGGCGGCGCCGCTGCTGGTGCTGCTGGTGGTCATGAACATCGGCGGCATGATCGCGATGACCCTGATGTCGGATATTGCCGGCACCCCGCTCTATCTCGCCGTGTCGCTGTTCCTGGCGCTTACCGCGGTGTTCTTCGCCTCGGTGACATCGGTCCAGCCAAATCTCTACCGGGTGATCTTCCGGGCCTATGTGATGTCGGCGGTGCTGACCTCGCTGCTCGGGATCGCCGGCTATTTCCATGCCTTCCCGGGGGCGGAGATCTTCACCAGATACGACCGCGCCACCGGCGCCTTCCAGGATCCGAACGTGTTCGGGCCGTTCCTGGTGCTGCCCGGCATCTACCTGCTCCACCTCCTGCTGACCGGCCCCGTCTCACGCATGCCGTTGCTGGCGATGCCGCTGCTGATCATCACCGCCGGGATTTTCTTCTCGTTCTCGCGCGGCGCCTGGGGCATGTTCGGCGTTTCGGCGATCCTGCTCACCGGCGCCCTGTTCCTGCAGAGCGCCAGCGGAAAATTCCGGCTGCGTGTCGTCGTCATGACCATCGCCGCCATTTCGCTGCTGGTCATCGCGATGCTCGTCATCCTGCAGCTGCCGGGCGTCTCGGAAATGTTCTCCAGCCGCGCCCAGCTGGAACAGAGCTACGATACCGCCCGCCTCGGCCGTTTCGCCCGCTATATCTTCGGTTTCCAGATGGCGCTGGAGCATCCGCTCGGCATCGGCCCGCTCGTCTTCGGCACGATTTTCGGCGAGGACACGCACAACATCTGGCTGAAAATGCTGCTGGACTATGGCTGGCTCGGCTTCGTCTCGTTCCTGACGCTGACCTGCTGGACGATGGCAACCGGCTTCCGCATTCTCCTGCGCGACAGGCCGTGGCAGCCCTACCTTCTGTGCGCCTATGTCGCCTTCATCGGCAATATCGCGCTGGGCACCTTCATCGACATCGATCACTGGCGCCACGTCTATCTGCTGCTCGGGCTGATCTGGGGCGCGATCGCTCTCGAATATCGCCATCAGCGGCAGTTGCGGCCGGCGGGCGCTGTGTTCGCCGGCGGCTGGGGCATGATGGATTTCTGGGGCAAGTCTAAGTCCCTTGAAAATGGTCGGAGGTCCAGCACGTGGGCGTAGCGAGTGGTGGTCTTAGCCACTGCCGTCGAATATGGCGGGAACTCGCTGCAGGGCTGGTGATGGGCATAGGCATAGCCGTCGGCATGGCGCTGGCCGGATGAACTTAGGCGAGCGTTGCGCAATCTAACGGCGGCAACGCCATCACTACGACCGCGGCAACGGCCGTATCCGGGGGCGAAACGTTGATCGTCATCTAAGCAACCCACCAACGATGGCTGCACACAGCAAAAACACGAGCGTGGCACACGCGATGAACATACCTCTTCGCGTTCGCCACCTTGGCGGCTCAGCCGGCACAAGCCTGAACCGCTGGGCATGCTCCGTTGCGATTTTCAGTAGGGCTGCAGCCGTTTCGCGCGGCGTCCACCCCTTCGCTTCCGAGGCAGTCACCAAGGCTGCAAATGCGGCTTCCAAGGCGACTTCACAGTTGACGTCCCGATCTGGGCTACCCTTTGGCAATATGGGTGGTTGCACGGCTTGGGACATGCAAACAAAGCGGCTCGCGGATGAAAGGTTCCCGCGTTTCGAGCCCTTCACTTTCGAAGGTCCGCTTCCAGGTGCAGTTCGAGGCGTAGTGGGTGGCGCCACCGGGCGCCCTGCGCCGATGCGTCGGCGAAGTTTGAGGCCACTGATAACCTGCCGTACGTGCGGCATGGGCAACCAAGCCCCTCGCGCTACGGTGTCGATGACATCGCGCACCGAGATGCGGCGGTCTTTCATTTCATGGGAATCCTGAATTGAAGGTCGTCAAAGGAGCCGCTCGCCCGAAGGCGGCGGCTTTTGAATTGGTCCCGCCCGGCCTACTTAGCCGAAGACGGGTTGCGCACGACGATAACGAGGCGTCGAGCGCAAAAGATAAGGGACGCCGAAGCGCCCCGATCGTTGCTGTTGCCCTATAGGTTTTTGCGGCCACGATTTGGCACCAGGCCTCTAGGCACATCTCGGCTATAGGCTATGACTAAAACTGATGGGTAACCTGGACGAAGCTAACATGCCTGCTGTGACTTCATCGCTCGTACGGCACGATCATCGCGCGATTGTGATCTTTGCGTTCCTGTGGGTCGGCGGGTTGGTCTGGATCGGTGTCAACACTCTTAATCGCCAAGATGCGGGCACCGTTATCTACTCGAGTACCGAATACCGATGCATCGCCGCAGTCACCGGCAAAAAGGTAAGGGTGCGTTGGAGCACCCTTGAAAATCTACGGGATCCCAGCACCGGTTTTACTGTTGGGACGATCATCGAAAAATCGGGCATGAACTGCATCTCTGATGGAGATGCAGTCTCGTATGCAATGCTTCCTTTTGAGCGGCGGTACTTCACTCTCCGCCATCCGCATAAAGGGCGAAGAGGTGAAAGCTGAGTTCCGGCAACCCGGCTTGTGGGCCGATATCACGGACGCCACAGGGACCGAGCGATGGCGAAATGACGGGAACGGCTATCGCATGATCAGCCCCTAAAAGGCTGCTAAGCTGCCCTTATCCGGTGACCATCATTCGCCACCGCCAACTTTGCCCATCTGCCGGCAGCGAGTAGTTCTGCGCTCCCGCGCCGGTCGGCGTATCCGCCCTTTGCCCCAAAGGCCTTGCCAACGTCGGCAACGTTGTCTCCCGAAAGGATCACCTCGATGACCGTCTCAACGTCGCCGGGTGGGGCAGACGGAACTGATCCGGCAACCATCCGAACATCACCGCGGCTCTTGCCCATTTTAAGCTGGCCGAGACCGCCTATGGCACCAAGGAAGCTTGCGCCTGGCGCGATCTCAGGAGGATGGAAGCTGAAGCGCGTTGCGCCTGTGAAAACGGCGTCCGGATATAACCAGTCCCGCGATTTTATACTGACCCCGCGCGAGACCGCATCCCAATTGCCTGTTCTTGCCGGCTCTGGTTCCGGGTCGCCTAGCCGGGGTTTTACGGCAGGCAAGGCCAGGTACGCATCTAATGAGCGCGGATCCGGATTCTTGCCTCTCGGCCTTCCGTCCTTTCGGCTTCGGTCGATGTTGAGGCCAGCTTCAGTTGGCAGGTTGTCGTTGGCGGCCTGCGGCAACCGTTGCCGAGCAATCAGCCACAGGCAGGCGGCGCCTTTCTGGTCATGCTTCCTTAGCCAGTTCCAGGCCGGACGGCCGCCACGGTATCGAATGCGCGTTGTCGTGCTTTTCTCAGGGTTGGCTTTCAGAATGGCGTCGGCTGCAGCAAACATTTCCTTGCGGGTAGTCATGGTCATGGGTGGTCATCCCATCTTGAGAAACCGGCTTGGCCGGGCAGTGCCGAACCGCAATGTGCGGGGCGGTAGAAAAATCAAAGATAATCAAAAAATGTCTGAGTGAGATTGCAGCGGGTGCGCCTGAATGCCCCCGGCTGGAGATCGAAAGCCCCCCTTAGTCGTCTTTTTTTAAGTCCTTGGCCTCGTCTTTGATCTTCGCCCAATCGTTGCCGTGCTTGCGTAGGAGGCCTCGCGCCTGGTTGGGCGACAAATCCGTAACTTCCGTCAGGTGTTCAACCTCTAGCTCTGCACCCTTCTTAACTCGGCTGGTGTCGCTGTTCTTTTTGACTGCCATGTGTTGCGTCCTTCTTGGCCCACGGTCTGTGGCAACGAGTGTTGAACGTTGAGGTTCCGCCCATGTGGAACAAACTGCATGCCGTGCGGTTTCTACCGCCGAAGGGAGACCACACTATGCTTAGATTCTTGATCGGCCTTGGCGCGCTGTTCGCAGCATTTCAAATCGGCCGTGAGTTCGGTCGCACCGAGGCGGAGGTCATGCAGCTTCCGCCTGTCGATGACGAGCGTCGGCCGGCGGCAAGAAACGAGGCAGAGTTCGGTGAGCCGACTTAGGCATTTGCTCATTATCGTTCGCCGGCCGCAGGTCGGGCCGCAGGCGATAAAACTCGGCCCAACTGATGCGGCGTACCTGTACCGTTTCCGCGCCAATGGTGACGGTGCGGGCTGTGGTTATATGGCGTCTTCAGGAAAGGGCGCTCGAGACGCGGTTTCAGCTAGTCGTTGCTAGCGCGTCGCCACATTGGGTCAACGTCGAGAGCCATGCAGTCGCAAGACTCGAATAACCCAACTTATAGGCGTTTTCGCCTGGTGGCGCCCGGCCTCTTGCGAGGCATCTTGACGACTGTCGGGATCTTACGATCGGCTTCGTCGTACTTCTCTTCGGCCAACCATTTTTCGAAGGGCATGCGCTTCTGGCCAGGTCTTGCTGAGGCGCACCACGAGGCAGCACGCGCCGCTATGTGGTCCACATCCGGATTCTAGATGGTTGCCCACGCGGCTTTAGAGGCAACCTTGCTGCCGTACTTGCCATAAGAGCACCAGCATTTGTCAAATCCCGCGGCGGCGCCCGGCGCGACAGCAGCCGGTGCGTCCAGCCGCGGATACTTCATTACTGATTACTTCTAACCCGGTCTTTAGCCGGGTAGAAGTAAACAGGTCTTCGTCACCTGCAGGGTGAACGCTATCGAGGCTTGCGTCACCTACAGGGTGAACACATGCGTCACCTACAGGGTGAACGCTAGATTCAATTTCGCTAGCGTCACCCTGTAGGTGAACACTAGGCGGGAAGCGGCCAGATGCCGCCAGCGCCAGCAAATCCCAATTTATGGAAAAACGAGAGGCTTTGGTGCCTTTGCCTTTTTCAAGCTCGCGCATGTATCCCCACGCGCACAGGTCGCGATTGCCTTCGTCGATATGCTGAATCGACATGGTCTTGCCGAATGGGCTTCGCTCTTTGAACGTGTCCCGGATCCTCCGCACGCTTGCCAGCGACGTATGTTCGTAATCGGCATGCGACCAGCCAAGATGGAATTCCCAGAGCATCTTGTACTTATAGGTCGCCCTCGCGTCGTAGTTCATTAGGTCGGAGAGCTTGATTTTGCCGACGGGATCTCGTGGGTCTTTCACGTTCTTGGTCCAGTAGGAGAGACCGGTTTCAGATTCCGACATTGGCTGCACGGCCTCCGTGAAAAGCCGCAGTCGCTGCGGCCGTGATAGCCTCGGCAAAGCCGGGAGAGAATGTGGCGCACCTTTTCGCTCCGGCGGACGGAGCGTAGGTGAGGTATCTCCCGTCTGGAGATTTCAGCAGTCGCATTCCGTACATTCGGATATCGGCTGTTATCTCTGCATCGAATTTGGCGACGCACGGAAAGCGTCCATCGCCAGGGTCTACGGTGGGCACAATGGAAAGGATACGCATCGCGGGTTCCTTTAGAGAGGGTTTGGTACTGAATCCGGAATCGCCGAGGCGCACGAATGCAGAACATTCGCGCGTCCGCTTCGGGCCTTTTTCGGGACTCCGGGTTCCGAAACGGGCGATTTGAGCGCCTTTCATTCCGAAACTGGAAAAAGGCGCCAGAGGGCGCCTTCAATAAGACGTAGGGATTTCAAGGAATTAATGGTCGGAGTGGCCGGATTCGAACCGACGACCCCTTGACCCCCAGTCAAGTGCGCTACCGGGCTGCGCTACACTCCGGACCGGTCGCGATGTATCGTGATAACGCGGTTCGGGTCAACCGAATTCGGCGGCCATCACGCCGATGCCCGGCATGGTGGATTTGAAGTTCCTGCTCTGGTGGATGTCGTCAGCATTCAGGAACTTCAAATCCAGAACACACCTCGCCTGTCTGGCTTGATCCTCTGGCGTCGCTGCTATGAGACGGGTCTTGGATTTTCCACGGATTGTGTCAGCGCGGCCGTATCGATCAGCGCGCTTTCCGGAAGCCGGAGCGCAGAGGCTATTCGCCTGAGCTTCGACAAATCGGCATTCCTGCCGTTCTCGATGTCGGCGATCTCATCGACCGACAGTCCGCACGTCAGGGACAGCTCTTCCATGCTGTATCCCCTGGTTTCTCGGATGGCCTTAAGGGCGCTGTGGTCGGGCGCAGCTTCGGTCGCCGACAGTTCGGAAAAAGCTTCGCTTGTTGCTATTTGGGGCATTTGGCAACTCCGTGGATTTAAAGAGTTTGATCAAATCAAGAAGTTGCCTGAGACGGCGCAGAGAATGCCCTCTCGATGGTGATTTGCCAAGCGCCAAAAACGCCGTCACGGCATCGTGATTCCGATCGGCGCAGCCCGGCACAGGCCTCGGCGGCACCGGCACGGGACGGTCATCCCGATCGGGGTCTTTGACTGGCCGATCGCCGAATTGTTCGACGGTTCTGAGCGGCTCCCTTGTCAAGCGGCTGTAGGATCGAATCTCAGCAGCGGGAGCCGGAGCACGCAGAACGCGTCAGGGGCTGCGAATTTTCTTGAACCGACGCGTGAACCTTTTCTCTCCGGGCCGCACCACACGGCATGGACGCCACAAAGGCGGTCCCAACCGGAAGGACGCCCTGGCGGCGATCCTCGATCAAGAGAAGGAAATGCTCAAATGACCAACATCTCGAACTTCAAGCGCCTGTCGCTCGCCGCTGCCATCGTCGTCTCGGCCTTCGGCTCGATTTCACTGCCGGGCTCGGCCTTCGCCAACGGCACGCATCCGAGCGGCGGCGGCGCGGTTTGCAAGGGCGCGGGTCACTGCCTGGTGCTGCAGCTCGACTGCAAGGGTACTTATACGGACGCCACCGACTCCAACGGCACCGTCTACGGCAAATGCAGCCAGACCGCGCAGGTCAGCCCGAAGAACAAGCTCAAGGTCGCGCGCTGATCGACCTTTTGGTCAACGAAAATGGCGGCCGTCCGCGCCGCCATTTTCTTGTCTCAACGTGCCGATCTCGATCTCGTCCGCGACGTTTTCTGCTGGCGGCTGAGGAACATGCTGGCGACGAGCCCGACCACAACCAGACCGACTGCGGCGGCTGTCGCGGGATGATCGCGGGCTGTCTTCTCTATCACCCTGCCATGCCTCCTGATCGCAGGCAGAGCGTCACTGAAACGCTCGGCGAGGTCCGAGTAATAGTCCGACGCGGTGTCACGCCCGTCCTCGTAATAGGCGCTGCCGCGCCTGGAAACGGCTTTCCTCAACGCCGCCAGTTCCCTGGAGAGAGCCGCGACCTGTTTTTCAAGATCGATGTCGGAGAGGGTCGAAAATGATACCATGACAGGCTTCCTTCTTTTGCGAAGGAACGCACGATCGCAAAACCGGTTCCGGTTTTTGCCGCGACCGATCCCTAGAGCGCGTCGCCTCAGAAGGGATTCATGCGACCCGCGTGAAGTTCTATGCAGTCGCTATCCCAACATGCACTACAGCGCGGCGCGTCCTATCGGAGGCGCAAGGTGTCTGCAGCATTTTTTTGCGCATTTTTCGGGGCCATGCTAGCGCACCTGATCGAGCAGGCGCTTGCATTCCAGAAGGTCGAACAGCGCCTCCTGCAGCAAAGCGCGATTGTCGCGCGAGAGTTTCGACGTGCCCGGCTGTACCGGGCCTTCTTCCTCGGTCTTGCCCAGGCCGAAAAAGCGCCGGCTGGGTTTCACCTTGGGCTCGCCGACCAGCATCTCGTCATCGGCGGCGCGCGGCTGGGCCGCCGGTGTCAACGGCACCGCATCGGCCTGCCGGCGCTGCGAGATCGCCTCGACGGCCGCCATGTCGCCATTGCCGATGGCGACCAGGAAATGATTGCCGTTCTCGCGCAACAGCTTCTGCACACCCTTGATCGTGTATCCCTGATCGTAGAGCATGTGGCGGATGCCCTTGATCAATTCGACATCCTGCGGCCGGTAGTAGCGGCGGCCACCGCCGCGCTTCATCGGCTTGATCTGGTTGAAGCGCGTTTCCCAAAAACGCAGCACATGCTGCGGCAGGTCGAGATCTTCTGCGACCTCGCTGATGGTGCGGAAAGCGTCGGGGCTCTTGTCCATGGGCGAAATCCTCACGCTGGAGCATGGTCCCGAAAAGTGGGAAACGGTTTTCGGCCAGGATCATGCTCAACAAAGAGTCATTCCGATCCGGCTTGTCCTGCCGAATCGAGCCTTATTTCAGCGGTTTATGAAACAATATTCAAGCCCGGCGTCAAAGCAGGCGACCGTTTTCAACCGGGCTTTGAAGCGCAGGCGCTATTTGCTGCCCTTGGCCTTGCTGATCTGGTGCGCGCGCAGGATGCGGTTCTTAAGCACATTCGACGATTTGAAGGTCATCACGCGGCGCGGCAGGATCGGCACTTCCTCGCCGGTTTTGGGGTTGCGCCCGATGCGCTCGTTCTTGGAGCGGACATGGAAGGTTGCGAACGACGACAATTTTACCGTCTCGCCGCGAACGATCGCCTCACAGATCTCGTCCAGAACCGCTTCGACGAGCTCGGCCGATTCAGTACGCGACAGGCCAACCTTGCGATAAACGGCTTCAGCAAGATCGGCGCGCGTAAGTGTCTTTCCCCCCATGCGAACCGTCCCCATCAGCTCAAAAAACATAACTCTATATAAGCAAAGATAGAGCCTAAGTAATTGATCCGGCAAGGTCAAGGACCGAACCGGTCCGTTCGGCACTTACCAGCGAAGCAGGACCGCGCCCCAGGTGAAGCCGCCGCCCATCGCCTCGATCAGCACCAGATCACCCTTCTTGATGCGGCCGTCGGCGACCGCCACCGACAGCGCCAGCGGCACCGAAGCAGCCGAGGTGTTACCGTGCAAATCGACGGTAACCACCACCTTTTGTTCCGCTATCCCGAGCTTCCTGGCGGAAGCGTCGATAATCCGCTTGTTGGCCTGATGCGGCACGAACCAGTCGAGATCTTCAGCGGTGATCCCGGCAGCTGAGAACGTCGCTTCGATGACGTCGGTGATCATGCCGACCGCGTGCTTGAACACTTCGCGGCCTTCCATCCTGAGATGGCCCACCGTTCCGGTGGTCGACGCTCCACCGTCGACGAACAGCTTGTCCTTGTGAGCCCCGTCGGAGCGCAGGCTGGCCGCCAGCACGCCGTGGTCGGCAATGCCGCCCGCCCCCTCGCCTGCTTCCAGCACCATCGCGCCGGCGCCGTCGCCAAACAGCACGCAGGTCGAGCGATCGCTCCAGTCGAGGATGCGCGAAAAGGTTTCGGAGCCGATCACCAGCACGCGTTTGGCGAGGCCGCCGCGGATATAGAGGTCGGCCGTCGTCACCGCGTAGACGAAGCCCGAGCACACCGCCTGCATGTCGAAGGCGAAGCCGTGATGCATGCCGAGCCGGTTCTGGATGTCGACGGCGGTCGCCGGAAAGGTGTTGTTGGGAGTCGAGGTCGCCAGCACGATCAGGTCGATATCGGCCGGCGTCAGGCCGGCATTGTCGAGGGCTGCGCGCGCCGCCGCCTCGCCGAGCGAAGCCGTCGTCTCGTCGTCGGCCGCGATATGGCGCTGGCGGATGCCGGTGCGCTGGGCAATCCATGCGTCTGACGTCTCGACCATGCCTTCGAAATCGGCATTCTTCATGATGCGGCGGGGCAGCGCGGAGCCTGTGCCGCGCACGACTGATCTGATCAAGGCTCTTTCCTATTCCTCTGCGTCGGCAACGACGTCGGATTTCCTGGATGTCTGGGCATGCGGATTGCGCGCATGGAACAGATCAAGATCGGCTTCGATGCGATCGAGCAGATTGTTGCGCACCATGTCGTAGCCAAGCTCGATCGCCGCCGCGAAGCCGTCCGAATCGGCGCCGCCATGGCTTTTCACCACGACGCCGTTCAGACCCAGGAAAACCCCGCCGTTGGAGCGGCCGACATCCATCTTTTCGCGCAGGCGATCGAAGGCGCCCTTGGCGAATACATAGCCGATCCTGGCCATCAGCGTGCGGTCCATCGCGGCGCGCAGGTAACCGGCGATCTGCCGTACCGTGCCTTCCGCCGTTTTCAGCGCGATGTTGCCGGCAAATCCTTCGGTGACGACCACGTCGACCGTGCCCTTGCCGATGTCGTCGCCCTCGACGAAACCATGGTAGTTCATCGAGGCCATGTTGGCCTCTCGCAACATGCGGCCCGCCTCCTTGACCTCTTCCTGGCCCTTGATCTCCTCGACGCCGACATTGAGCAGACCGACGCTCGGCCGTTCGATGCCGAAAACCGAGCGCGCCATGCCAGTGCCCAGAATGGCAAAATCAACCAGTTGATGCGCATCCGCGCCGATGGTGGCGCCGACGTCCAGCACCACGCTTTCGCCACGCAATGTCGGCCACAGCGCCGCGATCGCCGGACGGTCGATGGTCGCCATGGTGCGCAGGCAGAATCTCGACATCGCCATCAGCGCGCCGGTGTTGCCGGCCGAGATGCAGGCGTCGGCAGTGCCTGCCTTGACCGCCTCGACCGCTTTCCACATCGACGACTTCCAGCGGCCATGGCGCAGCGCCTGGCTCGGCTTGTCGTCCATCCGGACTGCTATCTCGCAGTGGATGAACTCGCTCACTTCCGCCAGCTTGGGCAGCTTTGCGAGTTCGGGGCGCACTGCCTCCTCGCGACCATAGATGACGAAGCGGATGTCGGGACGCCGGGTCGCGACCGTCATGAGCGCCGGGATGACCACGCTTGGTCCGTGATCGCCGCCCATGGCATCGATGGAAATCCTGATCACGCGGTGTTCATCTCACAGTTTGCTTGAGCGAGCGCCTGGCGCTGGCAACGGGTTTGGGGCTCGCGAAGGTTCGGCGAAAATAGCGTTTTTGGGCTGCCGCACAACCGGCTTTCTCCGATTGGGTCGGGTTTTCAGGATTTCCCCAGCAGGGAACGCAGCTTTTGCTGAAATTCGCTTTCCGCAGTCCCGGCATCGTCGGCAGCCTCCATCGAAACGCCTTGCTTGCGCGGATAGGGATCGATCGCCAGTCCAAAGAACTGTTCGGCGAGCGCCCCGACATCGATTGAATTGCCGGAAAATGTTTCCGGGCTGTCCGGCCCTTCGGCATCGAGCATTATCTCGCCACCGCCCTCGAAACCCTGCCGCCCGAGCTTCGACTGCTCCGGCAGGAACAGTGCGTCGACCGCCTCGTCGATATGCGCCTCGATCGGGTCCAGGGTGACGATGCAGGCCTGGGTGATATCGGCCTCGACGCGGCCGCTGACCTTGACGCCGTTGCGCTTCCATGGCGCCACCAGCAGTTCGGCGCGATAGTTCTCGACCGACAGCAACTCGTGCTCGCCTGCCAGCGCGGCGCGCTGCGCGGCGTCGGCATCGATCAGCACCGGCAGTCCCTTTTGCGGCAGCCGGGCGACGTTGGCCACGAAGGACACGGGGCTCTGGCGATCGGGGCTCTGGGAATCGGCGTGTTTCATATTTTCCTTTAAATAGGCTTGTTTTCTTAAATAGGTTTGGCCGCGGGGAATGCCACAGTGCCGGAAACAATCGATTCGGTTGGCTGTTCCGCGAGTCGCCTGGAGACATCGGCGACGTAGCCGGCCAGATGCGTCGCCTGCGGCCAGGTGCCGGCATCGGGCCTGACATTGCGGGCAAGCGCCGCGACGAGTGCGTCATGGTCGTTTCGTTCCAGCGCATCGTCATAGGCGGCGGTGCGGCCATAAAACATCTTCGCCAGTTTCTTCATGCGCTTCGGCACGCCGACGTCGCCGATGCCGAGTTCGCGCAGCGAATGCTCGACATCCATGAAGAACTCGTCGATCAGCACCTGCGCGACCTCCCCGGCAACACCACCCTCGCCGCGCAGCCGGTGCTGGAACAGGAACATGTGCAGCGACAGCATCTCGAAGCGGCCAAGCGGCGTGTCCGGGACATCCCAGTCGGAATAAAACACGGTTTGCCGCGCCGCTGCCACGATTTGTGCGTAAAGCGCCTCGGTGATAGCGCGGTTGGCGTGACGTTCGCGACCAAAAAGGCGCTGGAACATTGAGGGTGGTCTCCCGGGGACCGTTTGTTGAATTGGCCTTGTTGCATCGGCGAGCAAGCTGGTTTACCGGTTTTGCGGCCCAGCGCAAGTTGCGGCCAGCTAATGGAGTTGTAGTTGCGCGCGCTGAAAATCAAGTCGACTTTTCTGCCCAGGTCCGCTTTTCCGAGATCCGCCGGCGCGATCTCGCTGCTGGTGGCAGCTTCGGCGCTTTGCGGCTGCAACTCGTCGAAGATGATCGGTGATCTCAATCCGAGCGAGACGCTGACGCAGGGCTACGTCATCGACCAGCAGGCGATCGACCTGGTGCCGGTCGGCTCGAGCCGCGAACAGGTGCTTCTGGCGCTCGGCACCCCGTCGACCAAGGCGACTTTCGACAACGAGGCCTTCTACTACATCTCACAGACGCGCAAGCGTTACGTCGCCTTCGACAAGCCGAGGCTGGTCGACCAGAAGGTGCTGGCCGTCTATTTCGGCGAGGACGGGCGCGTTACCCAGATCGCCAATTACGGCCTGAAGGACGGCAAGGTGTTCGACTTCATCTCGCGGACCACGCCGACCGGCGGCAAGGACCAGAGCTTCCTCAGCCAGATCATGGGCGGCGCCAGCAAGCTGGCGCCCGGCCTCCCCGGCGGCGGCGGCGCCTCGCCCGGCACCTGATCAATCCCGGCAGAATCGGCTTCTCATCTTTTTTGCTTCCCTTCTTTTAACTTCGAGGGGAAGCAGCAACATCTCAGGCGACCGAAAACCCGCGGGAGCGATCCTGCGGGTTTTTGTTTCCTCAGACCATTTCAACGCGAGCTTGGACCCGTCACCGGCGCCAATGCCCTGATGCTGGACGTCCAAAATAGACGAACCCGCGGGATCGCTCCTGCGGGTTCGGTTGTGGATCTCGGCCTCGGAAGGCCAAGCCGCCTCAGCCGTGCGCGAGCACGGCCAGCAGCAGCAGGGCGACGATGTTGGTGATCTTGATCGCCGGGTTGACTGCCGGACCGGCGGTGTCCTTGTAGGGATCGCCGACCGTGTCGCCGGTCACCGAGGCCTTGTGCGCCTCGGAGCCCTTGAGATGCTTGACGCCGTCCTTGTCGGTAAAGCCGTCCTCGAACGATTTTTTCGCGTTGTCCCAGGCGCCGCCGCCAGAGGTCATCGAGATGGCGACGAACAGGCCGTTGACGATGACGCCGAGCAGCGAGGCGCCAAGTGCTGCAAAGGCGGACGCCTTCGAGCCAGAGATCAGCAGCACGCCGAAATAGACGACCAGCGGCGCCAGCACGGGCAGCAGCGACGGAATTATCATTTCCCGGATCGCCGCCTTGGTCAGAAGATCGACCGCACGCGCATAGTTCGGCTTCGAGGTGCCGGCCATGATGCCCGGATCCTCGCGGAACTGCTTGCGCACCTCCTCGACGATGGCGCCCGCCGCACGGCCGACAGCCGTCATGGCGATGCCGCCGAACAGATACGGAATCAGACCGCCGAAGATCAGACCGGCGACGACATAAGGGTTGGAGAGGTCGAAAGAGACTTCGCCCATGCCCTGGAAGTAAGGGTATTTGTCGCCATTGGCGGCAAAGAACTTCAGGTCGTTGGAGTAGGCCGCAAACAGCACCAGCGCGCCGAGACCGGCCGAACCGATGGCGTAGCCTTTGGTCACCGCCTTGGTGGTGTTGCCGACGGCATCGAGCGCATCGGTCGACTGGCGCACTTCCTTGGGCAGGCCGGCCATTTCGGCAATGCCGCCGGCATTGTCGGTGACCGGGCCGAAGGCGTCGAGCGCAACGATCATGCCGGCAAGGCCGAGCATCGTGGTGACTGCGATCGCCGTGCCGTAGAGGCCGGCGAGCTGGTAGGTCGATATGATGCCGCCGACGATGACGATCGCTGGAAGTGCCGTCGATTCCAGCGAGACCGCAAGGCCCTGGATGACGTTGGTGCCGTGACCGGTGACCGAAGCCTGGGCGATGGAGTTCACCGGGCGCTTGTCGGTGCCGGTATAATATTCGGTGATCACCACGATGAGACCGGTCACCAAAAGGCCGATCAGGCCGCAGATGAACAGGTTCGCGCCGGTGATGGCCATGCCGTCGACCGTGCCGATCTCGCCCCAGCCCAGCGTTGCCGAGGTGGCGATGCCGAGGCCGACGATCGACAGCAGGCCGGTGACGATCAGGCCCTTGTAGAGCGCACCCATGATCGAGCCGTTGGAGCCGAGCTTGACGAAGAAGGTGCCGACGATGGAGGTCAGGATGCAGGCGCCGCAGATGGCCAGCGGATAGAGCATCGTGGCGCTGAGAACGGCGGTGCCGCCGAAGAAGATGGCGGCGAGGACCATGGTGGCGACCACGGTCACCGCATAGGTCTCGAACAGGTCGGCGGCCATACCGGCGCAGTCGCCGACATTGTCGCCGACATTGTCGGCGATGGTGGCCGGGTTGCGCGGATCGTCTTCGGGAATGCCGGCTTCGACCTTGCCGACGAGATCGCCGCCGACGTCGGCGCCCTTGGTGAAGATGCCGCCGCCGAGACGGGCGAAGATCGAGATCAGCGAGGCACCGAAGCCGAGCGAAACCAGCGAGTCGATGACGACGCGGTCGTTGGGCTGGAGGCCGATGAATTGGGTGAGGATCAGGTAATAGATCGAGACGCCGAGCAGGGCCAGGCCAGCGACCAGCATCCCGGTGATGGCGCCCGACTTGAAGGCGATCTCGAGGCCGGCTGCGAGGCTGTTGGAAGCCGCTTGCGCGGTGCGCACATTGGCGCGCACCGAGACGTGCATGCCGATGAAGCCGGCGGCGCCCGACAGAACGGCGCCGATCAGGAAGCCGATGGCGGCGGTGATTGAAAGCAGCCACCAGGCGAGCAGCAGGACCACGACGCCGACGATGGCGATGGTGGTGTACTGGCGCGCCAGATAGGCCTGCGCGCCTTCGCGGATGGCCGCGGAAATTTCCTGCATGCGTGCATTGCCCTGATCGGCCGCGAGGACCGATTTTGTCGCCCAGATGGCGTAAAGGACTGAAAGCAGACCGCAGGCGATGACAGCTAAAATTATGGTCATTGCCGGATTTTCCTCGATTGATGACCCAAAAGAACCCCTCCCTGGGCCGTTGAGACGGGGAGCGGATTCCGCGCGCCGAATCCGCTCCCCTCGTATCGGCTTATGCGAAACAGGGCTGCGAACGTCAAGATATTGTTCGGTTTTTGCCCGGCTTTCGCCCAAAAGCCCCGGCCTTCGCCCAAAAGCAATGGGGCGGCAACACGCTCGCAAGTGCCGCCACCCGATCAGATCGATTGAAATCGGCTGGCGGTTGTCAGCCTTTGCGCAGGTCGCAGTCCAGCCTGACGGCGAAGATCAGCACCGCCCGCATGGTCATGTAGAACATGAAAGCCTTCTGCTGGCCGTTGCAGACGTTGGACTGCCACACCCGTCGAGAGCCTGATCAGGCAGGCAGAACTTGCAGATAGACAGCGCTCATGCAGCTCTGCAAATATCGGCGGGCCAGCCTATCTTCAGGGTGGAGTTGGAGATGACCGATGAAGTTCAAGGCGATCATTCACGAAGCCGAAGAAGGTGGCTACTGGCCGAAGTGCCGGCAATTCCCGGCTGCGCGACCCAGGGTGAAACCTTGGACGAACTTGTCGAGAACTTGCGTGAAGCAATCGAAGGCTGCCTCTCGGTAGAGCCGCTATCTTTCACTTCAAAACCCGGCCGGATCATGGAAATCGCTGTTTGAAGTCCATTTCCGGCAAGGAGCTTGCGCGTGCCATCGAGCGGCAAGGACGAAGGCTTTTGCGTGTTGCCGGCAGTCATCACATCTACGGCAAGGAAGGCAGCATCGTGCGCCTTTCGATCCCGATTCACGGCAACAGGCCGCTCAAAACAGGACTCTTGCGACATCTCTTGGCGCTGGCCGAGATGAGCGAAGGCGATATCTGAATTTTGCTAATTACGCCGTCTCCTGCCCCATGCGGCGTGCGGTGTAGCGCTCGATCGCCGACAGCCCGTCATAGATCAGCACGGCAAGCGCGGCGACGATCAGCCCGCCCTGCAGCACGAAGGCGAGATTGTTGGACAACAGACCGGCGATGATCACCTCGCCGAGCGTCCTGGCCGCCACGGTCGAGCCGATCGTCGCAGTGGCGAGGCTGATGACCACCGAAAGCCGGATACCGCCGAGAATGATCGGCGCGCTGAGCGGCAGCTCGACCTTGACCAGCCTTTGCCAGCCGGTCATGCCGGCGCCGCGCGCCGCCTCGACCACATTGGCCGGCATCGTCGTCAACCCGGTCAGCGCGTTCTCGAAGATCGGCAGCAGGCCATAGAGAAACAGCGCGATCAGTGTCGGCTTCTCGCCAAAGCCGACGGCCGGCACGGCCAGCGCCAGCACCGCCACCGGCGGAAAGGTCTGGCCGATATTGACCAGGCTGCGCGACAGCGGCAGGAATTCGACGCCGGCCGGCCGGGTGACCAGGATGGCGAGCGCCACGGCAACGATGGTTGCCGCCACCGTCGCGATCAGCACGGTCCTCAGATGCAGCAGCGTCAGGGTCAACAGGCTGCCCTGGTTGTAGATTGCCGGCGCGTTGCTCTCGGTCAGCGGCTTCAGCAGCGGCTCGAACCAACCCGGATTGGTCACGAACGCAATGAGCAGCACCACAAGGGCAAGCCTGAGCAGTGACGGAAGCCAGGCTTTTACACCGGCCTCTTTCATGCCGGCCTCGCCGCGCGTTTCACCAGCCCATCCACAGTCACGCGGCCGAGCGGCTTGCCATCCGCGCCTGTCACCGGCAACGCCGGGCGTCCCGACCACAACAGTTCGGCCAGCGCATCGCGCTGGCTGACGTCGGCGGGGATCGCCTCGCCTTCGGCGGTGCCCGTCTCCACGGCGTCGCGCACCCGGCCGAGCGACAGCAGCCTGAACGGTTTTTCGCTGGCGCCGACCAGGGTCTCGACGAAGGCGCTGGCCGGCTTCGCCAGGATCTCGGCGGGCCTGGCATATTGCACCAGCTTGCCGGCATCCATCACCGCGATCTTGTCGCCCATACGCACCGCCTCCTCCATGTCATGGGTGACGAGGATGATGGTGGTGCCGAAGCGCTTCTGGATCGCCCGAAGGTCCTCCTGCGCCTTGTTGCGGATGATCGGGTCGAGCGCGCCGAACGGCTCGTCCATCAACAGCACGTTCGGCTCCGCGGCAAGTGCCCTGGCGACGCCGACGCGCTGCTGCTGGCCGCCGGAGAGCTCGTGCGGATAGCGTGGCCCGAACGCCTGGGGATCGAGCTGGTAGAGCGTCATCAACTCGTCGACACGGCGCTTGGTGCGGGCCGCGTCCCAGCCGAGCAGCACCGGCACGGTGGCGATGTTCTGCGCCACGGTGCGATGCGGAAACAGCCCATGGCCCTGGATGGTGTAGCCGATGCTGCGGCGCAGTTCGTAGCCGGGCAGCGAGCGGTTGTCGGCGCCGTCGAGCCTGATCACGCCGGCGGTCGGCTCGACCAGCCGGTTGATCATGCGCAGCAGCGTCGTCTTGCCGGAGCCGGAGGTGCCGACGATGACGGCGATGGTGCGCGGCTCGATCACCATCGACACGTCGTCGACGACGGTCGTCGCGTCATAGCGCTTGGTAATGCCTTCGATCTCGATCATGCCGGTTGTGCCTCGCGTCGCCTGGTGGAGGTCATTTCGATCAATGCGTCGAGGATGATGGCGGCAGTAAAGGCCATAGCCACCGTCGGAACGGCGCCGAGCAGCACCAGGTCCATCGCCGTCTGGCCAACGCCCTGGAACACGAACACGCCGAAACCGCCGCCGCCGATCAGCGCGGCAATGGTGGCAAGGCCGATGTTCTGGACCAGCACGATACGGATGCCGGTGAGGATCACCGGGAAGGCCAGTGGAAATTCGACGCCGAACAGGCGCTGGCGCTCGGTCATGCCCATGCCGCGTGCGGCATCGTTGGCGGCGCGCGGCACGCCGGCAAGACCGACCACGGTGTTGGCCACCACCGGCAGCAGCGAGTAGAGGAACAGGGCGACGAAGGCAGGCGCGGTGCCGATGCCGCGAATGCCGAGGGAGGCCGCGCCGGGCACATGCGTGGCGACCCAGCCGAGCGGCGCGATCAACAGGCCGAACAGCGCGATCGAGGGAATGGTCTGGATGATGTTCAGCGCGTTGAGCACGCCGGCCCGCAATTTTTCGACGCGGTGGCAGAGGATGCCGAGCGGCAGGCCGACTAACACCGCTGCTGCCAGCGAGCCCAACGCCAGCGTCACATGCTTGGAGCCTTCGGCCCAAAAACTGTCGGCACGGTTGGCATATTCCTTGAGGATCGACAGACTGTTCCAACTGCCCGAGACCAGCAGCAGGCCGATCGCCGCTGCCGCGACGACGAGCACGCCGATCCGCGCCGATGGCGACAGGTTCAGCCTCGTCAGCCCATCGGCGAGCAACAGCGTAAAGGCGAAGATGAGCAGCCAGAAACCCGAAGCCGGCGAGATGCGGGCAAAGCTGTTGCCCTCAGGCGTCAGGAAGCTGCCGGCGACGCCGATGAGCAGCGCCAGTGCGGCAAGCGCGACCACGCTGGCGGCCAGGCGCAGGGCCAGCGGCGTTTTCAGCAAGGCGACGACCGCCGCAACGACGACGACTGCAAGCAGCAGCGGCCCCAGCGTCGGCGGCAGCGCTTCAAGAATCGAGCGCGCCTCGCCTGGCACGATGCGGTTGGCGCGCAAGGTGGCGAAGGGCGCCGCGAAGGCGGCGTAGGCAACGATCGCGGCGATGATCACACCGAGCTTGTCGAAGCGGGTGGTCATGGCGCGCCTCGCACCGGCGTCATTTTCAAAACGTGCTGACTACTTCAAAAACCCGTTCTTCTTCAAAAAGTCTTCGGCGACGCCTTTGACCGGCTCGCCGCCGACCTGAACGCGGCCGTTCAGTTCCTGCAGGGTGACGAGGTCGAGCTTGGCGAAGACCGGCTTCAGCAGCGTCTCGATTTCGGGATGCTCCTTCAGCACCGCCTCGCGGATGATCGGCGCCGGCTGGTAGACCGGCTGCACGCCCTTGTCGTCTTCGAGCACGACCAGGCCGGACGGCGCGATGCCGCCGTCGGTGCCGTAGACCATGGCGGCGTTGGCGCCGTTGGTTTGGTTCGCCGCGGCGGCGATGGTCGCCGCCGTATCGCCGCCGGAGAGCGTGATCAGCTGGTCCGGCTTAAGCGTGAAGCCATAGGTGGTCTGGAAAGCCGGCAGCGCGGCAGCCGAATTGACGAATTCGGCCGAGGCCGCCAGCACCACCTGACCGCCGCCGGAGACATATTTGCCGAAGTCGGACAGCGTCGCCAGCTTGTTGGTCTCGGCGACATCCTTGCGCAGCGCAATCGCCCAGGTGTTGTTGGCCGGCGACGGCGACAGCCAGACGATCTTGTTGGCGTCGTAGTCGAGCTTCTTGGCCGTTTCATAGCCCTTGGCGGCATCCTTCCACACCGGATCGTCGGCCTTTTCGAAGAAGAAGGCGGCATTGCCGGTGTATTCCGGATAGATGTCGATCTCGCCGGCGGTGATCGCCTTGCGCACCACAGGGGTGCCGCCGAGTTGGATGCGGTCGGTGGTCTGGATATTGTTGGCGTTCAGCACCAGCTGGATGATGTTGCCGAGCACGCCGCCTTCGGTGTCTATCTTCGACGACACGACCACCTGAGCGCTCGCCGAGGCTGCGGTGATGCCGAGCGCCAGTGCCGCGCCGGCCAGAACCTTGACTGAAAACATTTCACAAATCCCTTGCTGAGAACCGGACTGCGGCTGCCGCATATGAGCATGACTTTCAATGCCCCGTCGGGGCACACGGTTTCATAAGAAGGGGGATGGGGGCAATAATTTTGTTCGGATGCGGGTGAATCCGCTGCTGTCTGATCCCGACAGCGTCATGTCACTACAGCGCGTCGCGTCCGTTTGGACGCGCAAAGGACGCTGTAGCACTATTGATTTGCGCATGGTCCTTTCCGAACCTTCGGATCGGGGTCATGAGCTGGTCGGCCGCGCGGTCATCTTCAGCACGCCCAGCGCCACGAAGCACAGCACCGTCACCGGGAAGATGATCCAGTTCAGCATCTCCCAGCCCCAGGCGTTGTAGACCGCGCCCGACATCAGCGAGGCGAAGGCGACGGAGCCGAACAGGACGAAGTCGTGAAAACCCTGGACCTTGGCCTTTTCCGATGGCCGGTAGCTGTCGGCGACCATGGCGGTGGCGCCGATGAAGCCGAAATTCCAGCCAAGGCCGAGCAGGATCAGCGCCGTCCAGAACTGCCACAGTGCCAGGCCCGACAGCGCTACCACGGCGCAGCCGATCAGCAGCACAAGGCCGGTTGCGACAATCCGTTCGGCGCCGAAGCGATAGATCAGCGAGCCGGTGAAGAAGCTCGGCGCGAACATCGCCATGACATGCCAGGAAATGCCGAGCGTGGCGTCGTCCGTCGACAGGCCGCAGCCGACCATGGCGAGCGGCGCGCCAGTCATGACGAAGCTCATCAGCGCATAGCTGCCAACGGCGCAAAACAGCGCCGCAACGAAACGCGGCCTGGTGACGATCTCGGCGAGCGGCCGCGCGTCGCTGTCGGCGATTTCCGCTTTGCCCGTCGCCTTGGCCGGGATGCGCAGCAACGACAGGATGGCGGCGCCGACCGCCGCCAGCACCAGGATGGAGGCAAACGAGCCGGCAAACATCACAGGAGCAAACAATTCGCGGGTGAAGATGACGATCTGAGGCCCAAGGATGGCGGTGACGATGCCGCCGGCCAGCACGAAGGAGATGGCGCGGGCCTTGAATTCAGGCGGCGCGTTGTCGGCGGCGGCGAAGCGGAATTGCTGGACGAAGGCGCCGCCGATGCCGATCACCAGCAGGCCGAAGGCGAACAGCCAGAAGCTGGCGTAAAATAGCGCCAGCGTGGCGACCAGACCGCCGAGCGCGGTGACGATCGTCCCGGTCATGAAGCCGTCACGCTGGCCGAGCCGGCGGATGATGGCTGCTGCCGGCAGGGCGCCGAGCGCCACGCCGACGTTGAAGCCGGTGATCGGCGCCGTCGCCAGCGACTTGTCGGACCCGAGCAGATAGTGCCCGGCCAACCCACCCACGGAAATGGCGATGGGTGCGGCCGAGCCGATGATCGCCTGCGAAGCGGCAAGGATGAGCGCCGTGCGGCGCGCTTCCCTGCCGGCCTCGGCGATAGCGACGGCCGTCATGAAGCGTCCTTGCCACGCCCTTCGCCGCGCACCCGGCGCGACACGCGATCGAGCACCGCGTTGACCAGCTTCGGCTCGTCTTCTTCGTAAAACGCCTTGGCGATATCGACATATTCCGAGACGATGACAGCCACCGGCACGTCCTCGCGCTTCATCAGTTCGTAGACGCCGGCGCGCAATATGGCGCGCAGCGTCGAATCGAGCCTGGACAACGGCCAGTCCTCGGTCAGCGCCTGGCGGATGATCGGGTCGATGGTCTTCTGGTTCTCGACGACGCCGGCGAGGATGGCGCGAAACCATTGCGCGTCGGCCTCGCGATAGAGCGCGCCGTCGACTTCCTTGCCGAGCCTGAACGCCTCGTATTCGGCGGTGATCTCGAAGACGCCGCTGCCGGCCACATCCATCTGGTAGAGCGCCTGCACGGCGGCCAGACGGGCTGCACCGCGCTTGTTGGCGTGGCGCACCGCGGGCTGGCCGGGCGATGCGGGCTCGCTCACGACCGCTCTCCCAACTGTTGCTTGAGGGCAATCATGGTCAGCGCTGCACGCGCGGCAAAGCCACCCTTGTCGCCTTCCGAACGCCTGGCCCGCGTCCAGGCCTGCTCGTCATTTTCGGTGGTCAGGATGCCGTTGCCGATGCAGACCGCTTCCTGGACGGACAGGTCCATCAGGGCACGGCTCGATTCATTGGCGACGATGTCGAAATGATAGGTGTCGCCGCGCACGATGGTGCCGAGGGCGACAAAGCCGTCATAGCTCGGCCCGCCTTCGGCGGCGCCGTCGAGGGCGAAGGAAATCACTGCCGGAATTTCGAGCGAGCCCGGAACGGTGACGACGTCGTATGTCGCGCCCGCTTCCTCGAGCGCGCTTGTCGCGCCTTCGAGCAGCGCGTCGGCAAGGTCGTCGTGGAAGCGTGCCTCGATGACAAGAAGGTGGGCCTTCTTCTTCGGGCGAATGAACGCTTTGCCGTGTTGGGATGTGCCAGCCATAGATGTCTCCGGGATCGCCGGTGACTTAGGCCGAAGCCGGTTTGATCGCAAGCAGAAGATTGGTGGAGATGCGGACGTGCCTGATTATTGGTTTCCTCCGAAGCCGGCGCTGCCCCTCATTGCCCTGCCGGGCATTTCTCCCCGTAAACGGGGCGAAAGAGGCCGGCCGCATCGCCGCCGCCCTTCTTGCAACGCTGGTGATTGGCGAAACCATCGATGAAATCGCCCCTCGCCCCGTTTACGGGGAGAGGTCGCCGGCAGGCGGGTGAGGGGCAGCGCCAAACGGAACAAGGGCGCCAATCAGATCCGAGGTGCTCGTCCTGTTCGGATAACCGTATGAATCCACGCCGCTCTCCGGCAGGACCATCAAAGCCCCTCTTTCGCGGCCTCCGCCAGGCGGGCCGCGTAGCGGGCCATGGTGTCGATCTCCAGATTGACGCGGTCGCCGACCTGGCGTTCGCCCCAGGTGGTCACGGTCAGCGAGTGATGGATCAAGAGCACGTCGAAGCGGGTGCCGTCGACCTTGTTGACGGTGAGCGAGGTGCCGTCGAGCGCGACGGAACCCTTGGGTGCGATGAATTTGGCCAGATCGCGCGGCGCTTCCAGCGTAAAGCGCACGGCATCGCCCTCCTCCTTGCGCGCAACGATCTCGGCCATGCCGTCGACATGGCCTGAAACGATGTGGCCACCGAGTTCGTCGCCGATCTTCAGCGGCCGCTCCAGATTGATCCTGGTGCCGGATTTCCAGCCCATCGCCGTCGTCAGCCTGAGTGCCTCTTCCCAGGCCTCGACCTCGAACCAGCGCGCGTTGGCGCCGCTTTCCGGCAGCGCCGTCACCGTCAGGCAGACGCCGCCGCAGGAAATCGAAGCCCCAATGGCGATCGTCTGCGGGTCATAGGCGGTGTCGATGCGCAAGCCGACGCCCTCTCTCAGCGGCTTGACGGCAGCGACGGTGCCGACATCGGTGACAATCCCGGTAAACATCAGACTCTGGCTTCTTGGTTGGCCATGATCTTTTCCGAAAACCGGTTCCCACGTTTCGGGATCATGTCTTTCAGTTTGACCATGTTCTTGTCCAAAAATCGGCTCCACTTTTCAGGATCATGGTCTTATCCACTCGGCGTAGCTGTCTTCGCCGAAACGCATGTCGCGCAATTTGCGAAATCCTGCCGGGATATGGTCGGCGTCGATGGGCGATACAATGCCGCTCCTGCCGATCGGCTCCTGCCCCTGGAACAGCACGATGCGGTCGACCAGCCCTTCGGCGAGGAAGGCCTTGGCCACCTTGGCGCCGCCCTCGACCAGAACGCTCGCCATGCCGAGTGCGGCAAGATCCTCAAGCAGTTCCGGCAGCGCAATATCGCCTTCATACGTCTCGGTGCCGATGAAGCGCACGCCGGCGCGTTCGAGCGCGGCGCGCCGGTGCGGATCGGCTTCGGCACAGGCGGCGACATAGAGCGGAACCCGGTCGAGGCCGGCGACCAGTTTCGACGTCTCCGGCAGCCTGATCTGGCGGTCGAGCACGATGCGCGCCGGCGAGCGGTTCTCCAGCCCCGGCAACCGCACCGTCAGCGCGGGATCGTCCTCCAGCGCCGTGCCGATGCCGATCAACACGCCGTCGGCTTCGGCGCGCATCAGATAGACTTCGCGCCGGGCGATGTCGCCGGTTATCGAGACCTGCCCCGCGCCTTCCATGCCGATCTTGCCATCGCTGGAAATCGCAAGTTTCAGGATCACTTCCGGACGTTTTTTCAGAGATCGAATGAGATAGCCGGCCATCTGCTCGGCGGCTTCTGCCACGAGCACCTTTTCGACCACTTCGACACCGGCGGCACGCAGGATCGCATAGCCGTTGCCGGACACGCGTGGATCGGGGTCGCTCGCAGCCCCAACCACCCGCGCGACGCCGGCATTGACCAGTGCACTGGCGCAAGGCGGGGTGCGGCCATGGTGGGCGCAGGGCTCCAATGTGACATAGGCGGTGGCGCCGCGTGCGAGCTCGCCGGCCTCCGCCAGCGCCTCGGTCTCGGCATGTGGCCGGCCGCCGACAGCGGTGACGCCGGTGCCGACGATCATCGGCCCGGCGCCGTCGTCGCGCACGATCAGCGTGCCGACGGAAGGGTTGGTCGAGGTCCGCCCGGCGTTTTTCCGCGACAGCCTCAGTGCCGCCGCCATGAAGCGGCGATCAAGAACCTCTTGCTCGGCTTGGCTGCGCCTTGCCATGCTCAGCCGGCGTCCTCTTCCTTGAGCTCGTCACCTTTAAGCTCACCCAGCACGTCATGAAAATCCTTGGCCTCGCGGAAATTGCGATAGACCGAGGCGAAGCGCACATAGGCGACGTCGTCGAGCGACTTCAGTGCCTCCATCACCAGGCGGCCGACCTCGCCCGAGGCGACCTCGGTCTCGCCGGAGCTTTCGAGCTGGCGCACGATGCCGGTCACCGCGCGGTCGATGCGCTCGGGATCGACGTTGCGCTTGCGCACGGCGATCTCGACCGAGCGCAGCAGCTTGTCGCGGTCGAACGGCACCTTGCGTCCGGACTTCTTCACCACAACGAGGTCGCGCAACTGCACCCGTTCGAAGGTGGTGAAGCGGCCGCCGCAATCGGGGCAGACGCGCCGCCTGCGGATGGCCGCGCCGTCTTCGGCGGGGCGCGAATCCTTCACCTGCGTATCTTCGGACTGGCAGTAGGGACAGCGCATGAGCAGCCTTGTGTTCGCGAATCTCGTGGAGCGAAGGCTTAGAGGTTTTTGCCGCGATGGCAAAGTATCGGGTCGCGCCTCAGAGATAGCGAGGCGCGGGGAAAATTGCCAGCATCAACGGCAATACCGGCCGATTACGGCGCGACATCAGCAGTCGGGAACCCACATGACACGCCGAGGCTGCGATAGGCCTTGGTGAAGCCGTCCATCGATACGGTCGCGACCGGCGTGTCGGCGAATATGACGTCGAGCGCGCTGGCGCGGCGCATGGCACGCAGCAGGGCCAGGCTGATCTCGGGCTTGTTGTTCAACATCCATTTTCCGCCGCCACCGGCCATGGCATCGACGGTCGCCTTGACCTTGCCGTCGCCATCGCCGAACACCGCCGGAATGTTCTCGCCAGTCGGCAAGTCCTTGTTCTTCATGGCGATGACGAGGGTCGGATAGCCATTGGGCGGCAGTGCATCGCCGTTCGAGATGGCAAGCGTGAGCGTGCCGCTGGTACCGCTCGCGTCGAGGAAGGCGGTCGAGGCGACGCAGGTCTTGCGCAGATCCCCACCGGTATCGATCTCGTCCACAGTGGTGGACCAGTTGCCGAAGGTTTCGGTCTTCGGTGCGGCTGGGGTGGGCGCAGACTGTGCCTGGGCGGCGGACGGCAAGCTGGTCAATGTGACCAACAACACGCCAAGCGCGCCAAAGCCAGCGACACGGAAAATCTGCATCATCGTCAAGGCTCCTGTCCGGACTCCGTCCCCGCTGAAAAAGTGCTTCTCGTCCGGCGATAACGGACGACACCTTGCGTGAGCTCAACCGAGATAGGGATAGAGCGGAAAACGATCCGTCAACGCGGCCACCTTCGCCTTCACCGCTGCTTCGGCGGCTGCATTGCCCTCATCGGAATTCGCGGCCTTGAGCCCGTCCAGCACTTCGGCGATGAGCTTGCCGATCTCGCGGAACTCGGCCTGGCCGAAACCGCGCGTGGTGCCAGCCGGCGTGCCGAGGCGCACGCCCGAGGTGACGAACGGCTTTTCGGGATCGAAAGGGATGCCGTTCTTGTTGCAGGTGATGTTGGCACGGCCAAGCGCTGCCTCGGCACGCTTGCCGGTGGCGTTCTTCGGCCTGAGGTCAACCAGCATAAGATGGTTGTCGGTGCCGCCGGAGACGATGTCGAGGCCGGTTTCCTGCAGGCTGGAGGCCAGCGCCTTGGCGTTGGCGGCAACGCTCTCGGCATAGATCTTGAAGCTTGGCTTCAGCGCTTCGCCGAAGGCCACCGCCTTGGCGGCGATGACATGCATCAGCGGACCGCCCTGCAGGCCTGGAAACACCGCCGAGTTCATCTTCTTGGCGATGTCCTCGTCATTGCACAGGATCATGCCGCCGCGCGGGCCACGCAGCGACTTGTGCGTGGTGGTGGTGACCACATGGGCGTATGGCAGCGGCGACGGATGTACGCCGCCGGCGACCAGGCCGGCGATGTGTGCCATGTCGACCATCAGATAGGCGCCGATCGAATCGGCGATCTCGCGAAAACGCTTCCAGTCCCAGACGCGCGAATAGGCAGTGCCGCCGGCCAGGATCAGCTTCGGCCTGGTCTCGTGGGCGGTCTTCTCGATCGCGTCCATGTCGAGCAGGTGATCGTCCCTGCGGACGCCGTAGGAAACGACCTTGAACCATTTGCCGCTCATGTTGACCGGCGAACCGTGCGTCAGGTGGCCACCGGAATTCAGGTCGAGCCCCATGAAGGTGTCGCCGGGCTGCAGCAGCGCCAAAAAGACCGCCTGGTTCATCTGGCTGCCGGAATTCGGCTGAACGTTGGCGAAGTTGCAGCCGAACAGTTTTTTGGCGCGCTCGATGGCCAGGTCCTCGGCCACGTCGACGAACTGGCAGCCGCCATAGTAGCGCTTGCCCGGATAGCCCTCGGCGTATTTGTTGGTCATGACCGACCCCTGCGCTTCCAGAACGGCGCGGGAGACGATGTTTTCCGAAGCGATCAGCTCGATCTCGTGGCGCTGGCGGCCGAGTTCGTTGCGGATCGCGCCGAAAATCTCCGGATCGGCATCGGCAAGCGTGGTTTCGAAGAAGGATTCGAATTTGTTCGACACTGCCGCTGCTGTTGCCATGCTTGAGATCCTTGTCGTCCGGGGGGTCTGCCGCGCCATTAACACAGTTGCTTTCGCCCCGCCACGTTTGCGGCGCGAAATTTGCTGGTCGGATTGCGGCAGCGTGGCGAAGAGCCACCTATTTCCTCGCCTGCCGGCCGTTCAGCAAGGCTTCGCGACGCCACTTGGGCCAGCAGAGGACTTTCACCTCCAGTCATTGACCGGCTACCATCCCGGCCAAACGGTGCTTGCGCACCACGCGCGATGCCTGGCGCACATCAAAAAGGCCGCCTCGATGGCGGCCTTTCATCAATTCAATAAGATCAGTGGCTTAGAGCGCAGAGGTGATCTGCAGCTCGTTGGCTCCGTCGAGCCCGTAAATGTCGTCGCGGAACTGCACGACGCCAGGCCCCGTCGACCAGGCCGAGATGTAGAGGAAAAAGACCGGCACCGGATTGGTAACCTGCACCGGGATGTTCTCGCCGCTCTTGATCGACGCCTCGAAATGCTGGCGGCTCCAGCCCGGCGTGTCGCGCAGGATCCAGGTGACGAGGTCGCGCACGTTCTGGACGCGCACGCAGCCCGAGGAATCGAAGCGCATCATCTTGCCGAACAGGCTCTGCTGCGGCGTGTCGTGCATGTAGACGCCGTCCGGACTCGGGAAATTGATCTTGACCGAGGCCATCGCATTGCCGGCGCCCGGATCCTGGCGAAAGCGGTATTTCTCCGCGTCGTCGGTCGACCAGTCGACAGTCAGTGGATCGACCTCGCTGCCATCCGGTGCGAACAGCCGGATCTTGCTGTCCTTGAGATAATTGGGGTCCTTCCGCATCAGCGGAATGATGTCCTTGCGCACGATCGAGACCGGCGCGTTCCAGTACGGATTGACGATGATCTCGTTGATCTTGGAATCGACGATCGGCGTCTGGCGATCGATCTTGCCGACGACGGCAGTGTGGCGCAGCACGACGCGGTCGTTTTCGACCGCTTCGATCTGGGCGCCGGGAATATCGACCAATACATAGCGGTTGCCCAGCGTACCGGCGCGTTCGTTCAGCCGCTGCAGGTTGGTCTGCAGCTGGCCAAGCCGGACCTGCGCCGAGACATTCATCGCCGCATAGCTATATTGGCCCAGGGTCCCGTCGGAAGGCAGGCCATGACGCGCCTGGAAGCGCTTGACCGCCGCATCGACATAGGAATCGAAGGCCTCTGAAAGGCCGGCGCTCTGCGCCAGGTCACCCGAAATCATCAAGCGCCTGCGCAATGGCACCACGTCGGGATCGATGACGCCGAGTTGCAATTTCTTGGTGTCCGGGACCCGCTCCCAGCCGCCCTGCGCGACAATGTTCTGATACTGCGCGATCGCCTGCTCGGTGTACGCAACGGTCTGTAGGCTGACGATCGGCAGCGTCGAGGCCACCTTGCCGCCCTCGCTGGCGCGGGCGTCGAACTGGTCGTTCCAGTTGCCGCGGCCCGAGGATTTCAGGATGTCCGCGATCACGTCCTGCGCGCTGGCGCCACCGGCAACCATCGTCGCGGCCAACGCGGAGGCTCCGGAAAGGAAGAAACGGCGACTGGTTCTCATGTACGCTCCAGATAGTCCTGTAACAGTTTTTTTTCACCGGGCAATCCGCCCGCATGCTAGGCCCTGCCCACTCTAAGGTTGGCGCCCTTAACAATTAGCCAACCATGCACCACTCGATTCTGTGCGAGAACGCGCCGGGCGCGACGCGCCTTCACTGAGGCGGTTGGCGGGGAGACGGATTGGCTCGCGCCGCTACATCACCGCGTTTTCGCTTCCACCGGGAATATGGCGGCAACGTGACCCTGACCGCGATTTGGATCGGCTGGCCTCACGAAACGCAAAGACCGATGCTTTTCGGCACCGGTCTTTTGGATCGCTCCCCGACCGCGCCAGTGGCGCGGTTGCATGCGATGGACATGGTTTACATGCGATAGGCGATGGTGTCGTTCCAGAAGCGGTCGAGGCGCTGCAGGGCGCGGTTCATTTGCTTGAATTCTTCCGTGTTGATGCCACCGACCTGCTCGATCGAGCCGACATGACGCTCGTAGAGGCCGGCGACGACTTCCGCCACCTCACTGCCCTTCGGCGTCAGCGAGACCCGCACCGAACGGCGGTCGATGCGCGAGCGCTGGTGGTTGATGAAGCCGAGATCGACCAGCTTCTTCAGATTATAGGAGACGTTCGAGCCGAGATAATAGCCGCGCGAGCGCAACTCGCCGGCGGTCAGTTCCGAATTGCCGATATTGAAGAGCAGCAGCGCCTGGATGGCGTTGATATCGGAACGGCCGTTGCGGTCGAATTCGTCCTTGATCACGTCAAGCAGGCGGCGGTGCAGCCGTTCCACCAGCTGCAGCGATTCCATGTACAGCGAACGGATCGCCTCGCGGCGGTCATCGGATACGTTGGCGGTCTTCGCCGCCGGACGGGAATTGATCATTGTCTTCGCCTCTCGTTTGTCGCCTGGTGATTTTTTGTTTTTCACCTTGATCGCGACACTATCGAATACTCATAAAATTCGACTTAAACGCTAGGGCTAACAAGAGCTTACCGGTAATAGGTTTCGAAAGAGGCTTAACGAAGGGTCACCCCAACAAGGACGATTAACCTAAAGATTTAGCCAATGAGTCAGGGCGGTAATTTGCCCGTCCAACCGGACGCGTGGGTTATTCTTGTTGAGCATCGATCCGATGCTCTATTGCCGGCTCCGGCGCTTCTGCACCCAGATCACCACGCGAAAGACGATGTAGAGCAGCGCCACCGCCGCATGCGAGGCGACGATCAGCGGCCGGTGACCGAAGAGCTCGGGAAAGCCGGCATGCATGACGGTCTCGGTCGCCGCGCAGATGAACCAGATCACCGGCCCCCAGGAGGCCAGCATCCACAGACCGGCGGCGGCGAAGGGAAAGAAGACGGCGAGCGTCACCGCCGCCACCTGCCAATGCACCGGCATCAGGTCGAAGCGCCACAACGAGCCGGGATAGAAGCCGATCAGCCGGATCCAGTACAAAATCCCGAACAACAGACAGTAGCCTGAGATGACGCGCTGAAACCAGGCGAAGATGACCTCGACCGTCGAGGGCTGGAGCACGACGCGTCTCGACGTGACCTCGCTCACAGCTTGAGTTCCCGTTCGCCGAGCGGAGCGAAATAGGCATCGACGTCGGCAGCACTGACGTCGTCGATGCCTGCCGGCCGCCATTGCGGCGTCGAGCCCTTGTCGATGATGGCGGCGCGGATGCCCTCGTAGAAATCGTGGCCGGCAAGCATGCGGTTGAGGATACGGAACTCCATCCGCATGCACTCGTCCATCGACAGCGTCAGCCCGGCGCTTATCTCGCGCCAGGCAACATGCAGGCTGGTCGGCGAGCGGGTGCGGATTGTCGCCAGCGTCCTTGCCGCGAACGCGTCTGCGGGTGCGGCGCGCTCCAGGCTGCCGATGATGTCGCTCAGCGACGGCTGCGCGAAATGGCGGGCGATGGCTTCCAGTGTCGGACTGTCCGTTTCGCGCCGGGCCGGGACGGAAAAGCCGCGCAGCGCCGCTTCAGGGTCGCCTGTCGCAACCAGCCGGTCGAGAAAGCCGGCCTGGTCCTGCGCCTTGATCGTGTTCGTCGCCAGGCCCGACCACAAAGCGTCGCCATAGCGGATGCGGTTTCCGGTCAGGGCCAGATACATGCCGAAGCTGCCGCCGAGGCCCGGCAGCAGATGACTGGCGCCGACATCCGGGAAAAAGCCGATGCCGACTTCCGGCATGGCGAACTGGGCGTTCTCGGTCAGCAGCCGATGCGAGCCGTGGAACGAGATGCCGACGCCGCCGCCCATGACGATGCCGTCGATCAGCGCGACATAGGGTTTTTCGAACCGCGCGATGCGGGCGTTCAGCCGGTATTCGTCGGCGAAGAAATCGACCGGCGGCTTTCCCGCCCGGCCGGCCTCGTAGATGTGGAGGATGTCGCCGCCGGCCGAAAACGCCCTGCCCTCGGCCTTGACGACGACAACATCGATGCCGTCGTCGCGCTCCCAGGCGCGCAGCGCCTTGTCGAGCGCCTTGACCATGCGATGGGTGACGGCATTGAGCGCCTGCGGCCGCGTCAGCGTGACGACGCCGGCGCTGCCCAGTCGTTCGAAGCGGATCTCGTTGCCGCCGCCAAAATCCATCGCCTAAAGAATCCCTCGCCCAATGCCGCCGGGACTGAAGTGCTAAAGCGTGGCGCATGGCTGCGTCAATGCCAAGCCGCAATCCCGTCCGGCAACAACGGTCAGGAACTCGTATACCGGTATCCAGCTTGTGCCTGGCACTATCGTGCCGCATTGGTCAGCGGCGGAGGCTCGTGTTAAAAGCCGCCAATCCGGAGTTTTGGCGATGAACAAATTCACCCCAGCAAAGCCTGCCGGCGCGCGCAGCGTCGACGAGATCACCGGCAGTCGCCGTTTGCGCCGCATGCGCAAGGCCGACTGGTCGCGCCGCCTCGTGCAGGAGAACCGGCTCTCCGTCGACGATCTGATTTGGCCGATCTTCGTCGTCGATGGGAACAATATCCGCGAACCGATCGCCGCCATGCCTGGTGTCTTCCGCCTGTCGCTCGACCTTGCCGTCAAGGAGGCCGAGCGCGCGGCAAAGCTCGGCATTCCGGCGATCGCCACCTTCCCCAATGTCGAACTCGGCCTGCGCGACCAGACCGGCTCGCACATCCTCGATCCGGAAAACGTCATCAACCGCGCCACGCGCGCCATCAAGCGCGCAGTGCCCGAGATCGGCATCATCACCGATGCGGCGCTCGACCCCTTCACCTCGCACGGCCACGACGGCATCTTGCGTGACGGCATCATCGTCAACGACCAGACCGTGGAGCAGGTGACGGCGGCTGCCGTCATCCAGGCTTCTGCCGGCGCCGATATCATTGCCCCTTCCGACATGATGGACGGCCGCATCGGCGCCATCCGCGATGCGCTCGACGCCAATGGTTTTCAGGATGTGGCGATCATGTCCTACGCGACGAAATTCGCCTCCGCCTTTTACGGACCCTATCGCGAGGCGGTCGGCACCGCCGGCCTGCTCAAGGGCGATAAGAAGACCTACTATCTCGACCATGCCAATTCCGACGAGGCCGTGCGCGAGGCCGAGCAGGACCTCGCCGAGGGCGCCGACATGCTGATGGTCAAGCCCGGCCTGCCCTATCTCGACATCATCCGCAGGCTGAAGGACGAATTCCGGATGCCGACCTTCGCCTATCAGGTGTCGGGCGAATATTCGATGATCAAGGCGGCCGCCGCCAATGGCTGGATCGACGGCGACAAGGCGATGCTGGAATCGCTGCTCGCCTTCAAGCGCGCCGGCTGCGACGGCATTCTCACCTATTTCGCGCCTGAAGTGGCGGCGATGCTGAGGGGGTAAGCATCGTTTTGGGATTCTGCTGCAATCCGCTAGAATGGACCCATGAGCAGGAACGAGGTCATCGAACGGTTGCAGAGAAACGCAGATGCCATCAAAGGCATGGGCGCGACTTCGCTGTATCTGTTCGGGTCGGCAGCGCGGGACGATGCCCAGCCGGACAGCGATCTTGATCTGTTCATCGACTATGACCCGGCGCGGCGCTTTTCTCTGATCGACCTGGTCGGGATCAAGCAATTTCTGGAAGAGAAGATGTCAACGGAAATCGACATCACCACGCGTGACAGCCTTCATCCCATGTTGAAGGCCGAGATCGAACGATCGGCCGTGCGCGTATTCTGATGGCCGTCCGCCGGATCGAGCCTATCCTGGCCGAGATCATGGCGGCTTTGGATGGCATCAGCACTGCCACCGCCGGCAAGACTCTGGACGACTTTCGTGACGACTGGCTGCTTCGTCATGGCGTGGAGCGCGGCATCGAGATTATCTCCGAAGCCACCCGGCACATCCCGGACGATTTGCTCGCTCTTGCTCCAGAAATTCCCTGGAAACAGATTCGTGGAATTGGCAACGTTTTGCGTCACGAATACCACAAGACTTCCGACGCCATCGTCTGGACCGTAGTGACAGACAGTCTGTCGCCGCTCCGCCTAGCTGTCGAGCGCATACTCGAGGCGTCGCGGCGCAAGTAGCTGCTGCAACTACCCCTTCTTTGCGAGCCAAACGAGCCGCTTTCTGCTCGGCAGCGAAATACCGCTTGCAAAACGCAATCGGTCTAGATAGAAACAACTGCTTGCATTTCACAACTGGATTAGAGGGAGGTCCTCATGTCAAAGCTTCGCGTCAACGCTTTCACCGTATCTATCGACGGCTTCGGCGCCGGTCCCGACCAGGACCTGAAAGAGCCGCTGGGCGTCGGCGGGGAAGCCCTGCACACATGGATGTTCGGCACCCGAAGCTTCCGCAACATGTCCGGCGAAGATGACGGGACCACGGATACCGACGACGCGTTCGCCACGCGCAGCTTCGAAAACATCGGCGCGTGGATCATGGGCCGCAACATGTTCGGGCCGATCCGCGGCGCTTGGCCCGATGACACCTGGAAGGGCTGGTGGGGAGACAATCCGCCCTACCATGTGCCGGTCTTCGTGCTCACCCACCATCCGCGGGATCCTATCGTCATGGAGGGCGGCACGACCTTCTATTTCGTGACCGACGGCATTCACTCGGCGCTGGAAAAGGCGAAAGCCGCGGCAGACGGCAAGGATGTCCGGCTCGGCGGCGGCGTCGCCACGATCCGGCAATATCTGAGGGAAAAGCTCATCGACGACATGCATCTGGCGATATCGCCGATGCTGCTCGGCTCAGGCGAGAACCTTTTTGCCGGCATCGACATGGTCAAACTCGGCTACCGCTGCAGCGAGCAGGTGGGCACGCCGAATGCCATGCATGTCACCATCGAGCGGGCGTGAGCCTGGTTAAGTTCCCCCTTCTCCCCTTGTGGGAGAAGGTGGCCGAGCGAAGCTCGGTCGGATGAGGGGTGTTCCAGCTTGGCGCACAGCGCCAGGATCACCAGCGCCTCATTTCTTCCAACACCCTCTTCCGTCTCGGCGCTGCGCGCCGATCCACCTTCTCCCACAAGGGGAGAAGGAAGAGGCGCGCTCCTCAATACTTCTCCGGAACATACAGCTCGCGCGGCAGCACCTGGCGCTCGTATTCTGGATTGAAGACGCGATCGGGCAGCGTGATCTCTTCGTGCGGCACTTCCTCATAAGGCATCTGCTTGAGGAGATGATCGATGCAGTTCAGCCGCGCCCGCTTCTTGTCGTTGCCCTCGACGATGAACCAGGGGGCTTCGGGAATGTTGGTGCGGGCGAAGGTCTCTTCCTTGGCCTTGGTATACTGTTCCCAGCGCACGCGCGACTGCAGGTCCATCGGCGACAGCTTCCACTGCTTCATCGGATCATGGATGCGCATCTGAAAGCGCATCTGCTGCTCCTCGTCGGTGATGGAGAACCAGTATTTGACCAGGGTGATGCCGGAGCGGACCAGCATGCGCTCGAACTCCGGCACGTCGCGAAAAAACTCCTCGACCTGGTCCGGCTCGGCGAAGCCCATCACACGTTCGACGCCGGAGCGGTTATACCAGGAGCGGTCGAACAGCACGATCTCGCCGCCTGCCGGCAGATGCGGCACGTAGCGCTGAAAATACCATTGCGATTTCTCGCGCTCGGTCGGCGCCGGAAGTGCGACGACGCGGCAGATGCGCGGATTGAGCCGCTGGGTGATGCGCTTGATGACGCCCCCCTTGCCGGCCGAATCGCGGCCCTCGAAAACCACCACCAGCTTCTTCCTGGTGTAAGCCACCCAGGACTGCAGCTTGATCAATTCGGATTGCAGCGTGATCAGGTCGCGAAAATATTGCAGGCGATCCATCGAGGGCGGATGCGCGTTCTTGTAGATCTTGGCGATTTCCAGCGACAGCGCCGGTTCCGACATCTCCAGCTCGTAGTCCTCGTCGAGCGTGTCGGCGAGTTCCGCTTCCAGCCAGTCCCTGGCGGGAGAATTCTGTTTTGCTTCGGTCATTTATGCTGCTCCGCGTGCACGCCCGCGTCGGCCTCGGCCTGCCGGCCGAGATCGGACACCTTGAGCCGACTTGCATATAGGCCCGCAATGACGGTTTTATTGCAGCCGGCCCGCACGCCGGTCGCCCAACTCCGCGAGATGTGATCGATCAGCCTGCCTGGCACGCACGACAAGCGGCTCGAATTGTCCTACAAATGCCAGGTTTCCCCGAGCAACCTTCAAAGCACCCTTTTCAACGCTATCGCGAGGATCTGACATGGAATACCGCACACTCGGCCGTTCCGGGCTGAAGGTTTCGACGCTGACCATGGGCACCATGACTTTTGGCGGCGCTGGCGCATTTTCGGCGGTCGGCAAGACCGATCTCGACGAGGCACGCCGGATGATCGACCTCTGCATCGATGCCGGCATCAATCTCATCGACACCGCCAATGTCTATTCGAACGGGCTTTCGGAAGAGATCATCGGCGAAGCGCTCGGCGGCAAACGCAAGGGCGATGTGCTGATCGCCTCCAAGGCGCGCATGCGGATCGGCGACGGTCCCAACGATGAGGGCCTGTCGCGCTATCATCTGATCCGCGAGTGCGAGAAGAGCCTGAAGCGCCTCAGGACCGACGTCATCGACATCTATTTCCTGCACGAATGGGACGGCACGACGCCGCTCGAAGAGACCATCGCCGCGCTCGACACGCTCGTCAGCCAGGGCAAGATCCGCTATGTCGGCTGCTCCAACTATTCCGGCTGGCAAGTGATGAAGGCGCTGGGGATCAGCGACCGCCAGCACCAGCCGCGCTTCGTCACCCAGCAGATCCACTACACGCTGGAAGCGCGCGAAGCCGAATACGAACTGCTGCCGATCTCGGTCGACCAGGGGCTTGGCGTGCTGGTATGGAGCCCGCTCGCCGGTGGACTGCTGTCCGGCAAATACCACCGCGACCAGGCCACCGCCCGCCAGATCAGCGGCTGGACCGAACCGCCGATCCGCGACGAGGATCGGCTGTGGCGGATCGTCGACGTGCTTGCCCATATCGGCGAGAACCATGGCGTTTCGGCGGCGCAGGTGGCGCTTGCCTGGCTGCTCGGCCGGCCCGCGGTCAGTTCGCTGGTGATCGGCGGACGGACCGAAGCGCAGTTCAAGGACAATATCGCCGCAGCCGGCCTGGTGCTGACCAGCGATGAGCGCGCACGCCTCGACGCTGTGAGCCGCCCGCCCGTTCTCTACCCCTATTGGCACCAGCAATTCACGGCAAAAGACCGGTTTGGTCCGGCCGATCTGGTTCTTGACCGGGAGGACATCTGACAACGATCCGGATCAGGTCGAAGTCGCCGCGGGCCTAGCCTGAAATAAAACGCCAGACCTCGGGATCAGGCTCGATCTGGCCGCTGAGCACGAAATATTTGTAGAGCACGAGCAAGCAGATCGCCTGCTCGGCCCGCTCGTCGGCGAACTTGCGGCAATAGGCGTTGGCGGCGGCAACGATGCGTTCGGCCTCAGTCGGATGCCGTTCGAGATATTGCACCCGCTCGGCAAGATCCGTGAAATCGGCTTCGAGCGGCACATAGTGAACACCAGCCACGAGTTCGCTTTCGGCGAACCATGTCTCATATGTCGGCGGTGGCATCAGGCACAGCGAATTCGAACTCATGACCCATTTCAAGTTGGTCGCCACATCGTTGCCTTCGAGCGAAATGATGTAGCGACAGCGCCGCTGCTGGTCGATGCTCAGATAAGACTTGCGATATTCCGGCGCTGCCGTCGGTTTGGGCGTTCCGACATCGCAAAAGGGCAAATCGCGCGCAACCTCCAGAAGCAAGGTCCTTATCGGGTTGTTGAGCTCGCCGCGCCACACCGCAACCGGAAGCTTGTCCGCGAAGGCTACATCGTCGGCGGGCATGTGGAAGTGGCGGAACTTGTTGAGCTTGAACAGCACCCCGTTGCTGTTGTCGCCGGCGATCGGCCGATCCTTGACGATCGACGGCATCGCAGGCACGTCGACGACGTCGCCGAATTCGAGATCGATGCGCAAATCGGGATCGAAGTAGCGGGTAAATTCCTTCAGATCGTAGTAATACATGCTCCGGCCTCTCGGTAGCCGGCTGACCGGCACGGCCCCGCCGCTCGGCGCGAAAGCGTCCTGCAATCTGTTGTAGCAGTTGAGACGCGCCCGGACCGATCCGTCCGAAAGCCTGGCCTGATCGAGCAACCCGGCGAGCCTGCGGCGGAACAGCGCCTGCGGTGCGATATCGCGCACGGCATTGCGCGCATAGTAGAATAGCTTCTGTGCGTTTCTTTGAAGGGTGGCCATCGGTCACTTGGTGAAAAATCGGCTTGTGATTTGCCCCCCGGTCCCTCCTACACCATTGTGCCGGCTATCTTGCAAGCCACGGAACCGTGTTCAGCCGGCCTGCCTGGCTGTCCATGGAGCCGATCGCTCTTTGCGGTGTTGTGTTTGCAGCCCAATGCTCCTAGGCAGGGCTAAGAACCTTTGGGATTGTGAAAGGAAGAGATATGGCGCGAGCACCGAATTACGGCCAGGAACGCAAGGAACGCGACCGGCAGAAGGCTGCCAAGAAGGCGGAAAAGCAAGCGGCCAAGGTTGCAGCCAAGGAACGTTCGAAGCCGGAAGACGAGACCACGTCCGAGACCGAAACGGAAACCGCAGAGTAAACTGCAGGGCAATCGCTTCCTAGTGACGGCGAGAAGGGAACTGGCCGCAACTTTGGCGCGCTTTCTGCAACGCCGGAGATTGGCGAAACCCTTAGTGCAGGCCGCTTTCTCCCGTCCGGTGAGAAATGCCCGGTCCACCCTCCGCAGCTGCTGCGGAGGACGGGCAGGGCAAGAGGGGCAGCGCAAGCTAAAGCGATTGCCCCTTAGTAAAAGCGCAACCGGCCCGCGCGGCGGATCAGATCAGATTTCGCTGCGTCTTCAGACCGGCGCCTTGTCGCTGACGAAAACGTTCACTTCGCGGGCGGCGGCGATGAAGGCACGCCTTGCGATCATTGCCGGTTTGTCGCCGGCCAGCGCATCATGGCAGGCCTGTAGCGCTTCGCGATGCTTTGGACTGCGCTTGCCGGGCCAGTTGTTGAGGAGGTAGTCGGAAGCCTCGCGGGCCGTGCGCAAGAGCTGAGTGGTTCCCGCCGCGCCCTTGACGGTCACGGGTGTTTCAAATCGGTTGTTTTCCATCGCCGCTCTTACGCCATCGCCGCTCGCGAAGCGAGTGCGAAAGTGGTTGCCACCGCAATCACCTCGCGACGCTGACTAATCCCCTGGCAGGCAGGCCGCGCCAGTTCTTGTGCAATGATGCCGTCGAGAGGCTGCCGGACAGGACAGACATGCCGCAAGACTCCACCGCTGCCACCCAAGGCGCCCACAATATCCATTGGCGCCGCAATCTCGCCGTGTGCTTTGCCGGCTCGTTCAGCACGCTTGTCGCCATGACTCTGCTGTTGCCCTTCCTGCCGCTTTACGTCGAGCAGCTGGGCGCCGAGGGCCACGCGGCTGTTGTGCAATGGTCCGGCGTCGCCTATGGCGCGACCTTCTTCGCCGCCGCGCTGGTCGCGCCGCTGTGGGGACGGCTTGGCGACCGCTACGGCCGCAAGCTGATGCTGGTGCGCGCCAGTTTCGGCATGGCCGTCTGCATGTCGCTGACCGGCATGGTGGAGACCGTCTGGCAATTGGTGCTGCTACGCCTGCTGATCGGTTTCGCCGGTGGCTATTCCTCGGGCTCGACCATTCTCGTCGCCATGCAGACGCCGAAGGAACGGTCGGGCTGGGCGCTCGGCGTGCTGTCGGCCGGCATCACCGGCGGCGCTCTCGTCGGTCCCTTGCTCGGCGGCGCGCTGCCGCCCTTGATCGGCATCCGCGCCACCTTCCTGCTCGCCGGCGGCGTCATTTTCCTGGCGTTCCTGGCAACTACTTTTCTCATCAAGGAGGACCCTCGCCCGGAAACCGACAAATCGGCATCGACCGAGAAGCCGAAAGGCGGCTGGTCGCAAATCTCGGACAAGCGCCCGGTCGTCGCGATGCTGGTGACCGGCATGCTGCTGAGCTTCGCCACCATGTCGATCGAGCCGATCATCGCGGTCTATGTGCAACAGATCATCGAGGACCAAAGCCGGGTCACGCTGATGTCCGGCGTGGTCATGTCGGCGGCAGCACTTGGCGCCATCCTGTCGGCCTCGCGTCTCGGCAAGCTCGCCGACCGCGTCGGTCACTGGAACGTTATCATCGCGGCGCTTGCCGTTTCGGCGCTGCTGCTGATCCCGCAGGCTTTCGTCACCCAGGGCTGGCAGCTCGTCGGCCTGCGTTTCCTGATGGGACTGGCGCTTGGCGGCCTCCTGCCCTGCATCACCAGCGTCATCCGCCATAATGTCCCGGACGGCGTCGGCGGCAATGTGCTCGGTCTGTCGATCTCGGCGCAGTATGTCGGACAGGTTGCCGGGCCGCTGCTCGGCGGCTTCGTCGGCGGTCATTTCGGCATGCGCGCGGTGTTTCTCGGCACATCCGTGCTGATGGCGGGCGGAGCGGCGTATAATTGGCTGGTCCAGTCGCGCCGCGCACGCGACATGCTGGTGCAGGCGGGCAAATCCTGACACGGTTTGCGGGCCACTTCACGGAGTCCAAGACATGAGCACAGCCGACCACCCAGCAAGCGGCATCGGCCGCATCCTCGTTTTCGTCGGCGGTCTGTGCGGCGCGGCCGGTGTGGCGCTTTTTGCCGCGGCGGCACATCTGGGCGGCGCTTTCGTCGGCACGGTCGCGTCGTTCCTGCTCATGCATGCACCGGTCTTCCTGGCCGTCGGGCTCGTCGGCGCAAACCGGATCATGCGTACCGCAAGCCTTATTCTTCTCGTCGGGCTTGTCTTGTTCTGCGGCGACCTGCTCGCCCGCGACTTCCTCGGCTCGCGGCTTTTTTCGATGTCGGCGCCGATCGGCGGCACCTTGCTCATTGCCGGTTGGCTGGCGGTTGCGGCCTCGGCGCTGAAGCGCCCGCGCTCCTGAGGCGGCCGGATTCGGTTTCCGCCAAAGGTCAGTCAGACGATGGCCACTCTTGCCGGCGCTCTGGCCGGACCGGCAGGTCGCGATTGCGTGCCGCCGGCTTGGCCAGGCGCCGCCGCTCCGGCCTGTCGATGGCCGGCGAGATGCCCCAATAATTGCGATAGATCTCTTCGAACAGATGATTGATCGGGTGCATGGCTTGGTTTCCTTTTCGATTTGAGATTTGAATCGATCCAATCGACAGGCATGAAAAAGCGCTGCCGATCAGCTCCGCTTGCGCTCCACGAGAAAACGCAGATCGCGGATCCACGGGCCGGCGCTGCCGCGACGCGTCCGGGTCACCGGCTTCGAAATTATGCTCCAGTCGTTGCGATAGACGTCTTCGAACAGATAGTTGACGGGGTGCATGGCTCGCTCCTTGCTGAATCGATCCAATGACGACACCCAATTGGATCGATTCAAAACTAGGCTTGGATCACTCTGATGTCAAGCAAAATTTGAATCGATCCAACAAAGGTGCTAGACAGCAGGCTGGAGCAGAAAAATGGCATCATCCAGCGAAAGCAATACAAGACCCATCCGGCTGGCCGACATCGCCAAGGCCGCCGGGGTTTCGCACGGCACCGCCTCCAACGTCTTCAGCCGTCCCGAAATAGTGCGCGAGGAAGTCCGCGAACGGGTCAAGGCGGCGGCCGAGGCGATGGGCTATGCCGGGCCCGACCCCAAGGGCCGGCTGCTGCGCGCCGGCAAGGTCAACGCGATCGGCGTCGCCACGACCGAGCCGCTGTCCTATTTCTTCGATGATCCCTTTGCCCGCGCGATGATGGCCGGCATTTCCGAGGCCTGTGACGCCACCGGCGCGGGAATAGCGCTGGTATCGGCCGGCAACCAGGAAAAACTTGCCTGGAACATCCAGAGCGCGCTGGTCGACGGCTTCATCCTGTTCTGCATCGAGGGCGGTTCACGGCTTGTCGAACTGACGCGCGAACGCAAACTCCCCTTTGTCGCGCTTGAACTCGGCTTCGACGACGACACCGTTTCGGCAATCGGCGTCGACAATGTCGCCGGCGCCCGCCTGGCGGCGCAGCATCTCGCCGAGCTTGGCCATCGGCGCTTTGCCGTGCTGGCGCTGCCCTTCGCCGACGGCAGCACCGGCCTTGTCTCGCCGGAGAAGGTCCGGACGGCCCTTTACACCGGCACGCGCGATCGCCTCGTCGGCTATTTCGAGGCGTTTTCCCGGTATGGCGTCGATACCGCCGGGATCCCGGTATACGAGACCGAAAACGACGAAGCCAGCACAAGGGCCGGCCTCGAAACGATCTTCGCCTCGGCAGCGCAGCCGACCGCCATCCTGGCGATGTCGGACCGGATCGCCATGGTCGCGATCGAATGGTTGGCCGCGCGTGGCATTGCGGTTCCCGGCGACGTCTCCGTCGTCGGCTTCGACGGCGTGCCTGACGCCGCACTTTGCGATCCTCCGCTGACCACGGTCGCGCAGCCAATCGCCGAGATCGGCCGCCGGGCAGCGCGAACGATCCTCGATTTCGACGGCACGGTGCGGCGCGAGACGCTTGGCGTCGAGCTTGTCGTCAGGGCATCTTCGGGACCGCCGCCCAAGGCAGCCTGAGCCCGGTCGTCAAATTAATTTAATGCGTGGCGCGGTTTCCTGCGCCTGGCCAGTGTTCTTGCCCCGCCCGCAGGGAGCGCGAGGTGACCCCCCGCGGGTACAAGCCTCGGTCAGGGCCCGGACCTTTGGGCTCGTCACCCACAGCCAGCGCGACCGTAGCGCGACCGATCCGGCACCGCTGCCTCCCCGCCATTTTTGTCCCGATTACTATCCGGACTAGGGCGGGATGCATTCGAATTGAACTTGGGATCCCGCTCTATCTATTTGTTTTAGCCGCATTTCTGTGACGCCAAGTGATTCCACTCGGCTGCAAAAATCTCTAGGGGTTGCTAGTCGCCATGGTCCCCACGCCGAAGGACGCATGGATCGGCGGCGCCTGGCTGCGGACCGGCTTGCTGTTGCCGCCAACAGAAGACAGCCATTCGAGATAATAGGCGAGCGCGAACTGGATGGCGATGCCGGCGGCGATCAGCAGGCCGTCATAGGCAAATCCGCCCGGGTTGATCAGCTTCATCACCTGCGCCGCCATGGCGATCAGCGTGCCGGCGATGAAAACCGGCAGCGATCGCTTGCCCAATATGGCGAGCGGATGATCGCGGCTGGCGCGGAACAGGTTGGAGACAGAAGGAAACGCCACGATCAGATAGCTCACCGCCAGGATGTGCAGCAGCCTCGGCAGCGACAGGAAGGTCTTGTCGAAGCCGGTCAGCACCACGGGCAGGTTCAGCCACGACACGTGCCCCCATAGCGGGCTGTGCACCCAGACCAACGCCATCGCGACATAGACCGCCGACGCGCCGACCAGCCAGCGATTGACCGGAATGGCGCCGCCGCGCCTGATGTGCAGCATGCTCGCCAGGCCGATGTTGAAGAGGAACTGCCACGACAGCGGATTGAGGAACCAAAAGCCGGGCTCAGGGTAATTCGGCGGGGCGATCTGGTAGATCCCGGCAACCAGCCACAGAGTTCCGGACAGGGTGAGCGCCGTGAAAGGCTGGTAGCTGATGAACAGCAGGAAGGTTGGCGCCATCAGCAGCAGCACCGCATAGACCGGCAGGATATTGTTGTAGCCAAGCTGATGGCCAAGCGTGACGATGCCGATCAGCACATGTTGCGGGTCCCTGATCAATGGCTCGATGTTGATCAGGGTCAGCATGTCCGGCCGCTTCGCGAACATCGCCGCCGCGCAGAAGATGGCCAGCACCGCCATCGTCGTGACGATGTGGGCGACATAGAGCACTCCGGCGCGGCGCCACAATTTCAGTGTCGCCAGGAGCCGGTCTCCGGACTGGATTTTTGCGCCGTAGGCGAGCGCGACGGACATGCCGGAGATCAGCACGAAGGCCTCGGCGGCATCCGAAAAGCCGAAATTCTTGTAGGTCAGGGTTTCGAAAACCGTGCCCGGGACATGATCGACGAATATGATCAGCAGAGCGAGAGCGCGGAACACATCGATGCGCGTATCGCGATCCGGGATACGCGGCCCGCGATCCGGGATACGCGGCCCGCGATCCGGTGAAATTGGCATGGTCATCGATAAAAGGCCTCAAAGCTGGTTGTTCATGCCGCGATCGATGCGACCGCCGGACGCACCGCTTCGATTCCTCCCGCAGGAGCGTATCGGCAAACAAACGGACTGAAATGCGCCCGGTTCAATCAACTTTGAAGGAGCTCGAAAATATTCCGTTTTGAAGCCGGCAAATGAATAAAAACCACACGAAATCAAAAGGATGCAATATGGCCGAAAAACCTCCGGAAGACGGCTTTTTGCGGCGCGAGCTGCCGTTTTTCTACCGACTTTACCGGCCCGTGGATGCAAGCGGCGAATGCCTTTTCCTGCTGCACGGATCCGGCGTCGAAGAGACGACGCTGGTGGCGCTGGCGCGGCAAACCGCACCGCGCGCCGTGCTGGTGACGGTGCGTGGCCGTATCGCCCAGGAGGACGGTTTCCGCTGGTTCGCGCGGATCACGCCGACGCGCTTCGAACAGGACAGTATCCGCACCGAGGCCGACGCTTTCGCCGGCTTCATCACCGCGGCCGCGAAGCGCCACGGTCTCGATCTCGCCCGGACGAGTTTCCTCGGCTATTCAAACGGCGCCAATCTGGTTTCGAGCGTGATGCTTTTGCATTCCGGCCGCATCGAACGGGCAGCGTTGCTGCGCCCGATGGCGGTGCTCGACGACGTGCCCCCGGCCGATCTGTCCAAAGCGCGCGTGCTGATCATCGCCGGCGCAGATGACCTGACCTACGCGCCCTTCGCGCCGGCGTTGGTCGCATTGTTCGAATCGCATGGCGCCGCGGTCGAGGCCCACACCATCGGCTCCGGCCATGAAATCGGCGACCGGGATGCTGAAATCGTCAGGCAGTGGCTGGCGGGCCCGGCAGCCGCCATCGCGCAGGCGAATTGATGAGTCCGTCGCCCTATGCCCGCCCCATCCGGTTCCAGGCATCCAGCCCGGCGATCTTGTAGGCTTCGGCCAGCGTCGGATAGTTGAAGGTGTTGTTGACGAAGAAATCGACGGTGCCACCGAGATTGATCACCGCCTGGCCGATATGGATCAGTTCGGTTGCGCCCTCGCCGACGATATGCGCGCCGAGCAACCGGCGTGTTTCGATCGAGAACAGAAGCTTCAGGAAGCCGGTGTTGACGCCCATAATATGGCCGCGCGAGGTTTCGCGGAAGCGCGCCACGCCGACCTCATAGGCGCCGCCGCCCTCGCGCACCTGCTCCTCGGACTGGCCGACGGTCGAGATTTCCGGCACGGCGTAGATGCCGTAGGGAAAGGTTTCCGGCGGCGGTGGCAACGGCACGCCGAAGGCATGGCAGGCGGCCACCCTGCCCTGCTCCATCGAGGTCGAGGCGAGGCTCGGAAAGCCGATGACGTCACCGGCGGCATAGATGTTCGGCGCACTGGTCCGGAAGCTCTGCGGGTCGACCTTGATGCGGCCCCGGGAGTCGGCCTCGATGCCGACCACATCGAGGCCGAGCGCGCCGACATTGCCGGTGCGCCCCGCCGCATAAAGCACCATCTCCGAGCGTATGCTGCGGCCGTCGGCAAGCGTCACCTCGGCATAGTCGGGTTTCGAGGCGATCTCCTTGATCGCACTGCCGAGCCGGATCGTCATGCCGCGGTCGCGCATCTGATGGATGAAATCGTCGACGATCTCACGGTCGACGAAATCGAGGATGCTGTCGCGCGGCTCGACCAGCGTCACCGGCACGTCGAGCGCCGAAAAGATCGTCGCGTATTCGACGCCGATGACGCCGGCGCCGATCACCGTCAGCGTCCGCGGCAGGCGCTCGAGTTCCAGCATCTCGTCGCTGTCGAAGACACGGATCTTGTCGAAGGGCACGTCGCGCGGCCGGTGCGGGCGGGTGCCGACCGCGATCAGCGCATGCGCAAAACCGACCTCGCTGTAGTCGCCGGTATCCGTCGTCAGGCTGGCTCTGTTGGGACCGAGAAACTTGACTGTGGCGCGCGCGCTCTTGACCGTGTTGCGCATGAACTGGTGCTGCAGCACCTCGACCTCGTGATCGAGCGTTTTGTGCAGGCGTTCGATCAGATCACCGACCGATATATCCTGCTTGACCCGGTAGCCGCGCCCGTAGAAGCCGCGCTCGCGCCAGCCCGAGAGGTTTAGCACGGTTTCCCGCAAGGTCTTCGACGGGATGGTGCCGGTATGCACGGACACGCCGCCAAGGCGCCGGCCCCTGTCGGCCACCAGCACGGATTTGCCGAGCTTGGCCGACTGCACCGCGGCGCGGCGCCCTGAGGGCCCGCTGCCGATGACCAGCATGTCGTAGTCCATATTGGCCCTGTCCCTCGCCCCTTGGGCGCATTTGCCGTATTTGTTGCGCTGCAGCAAACTAACGTCATCCGCGCTGCAAATTCAACCGATCCAGTCTACATTCGGCGTTGCCTCCGGTAGCAGGGCCGAAAAAAGGCTCGATCTTGATTCCGCCGCAGGACTTCACCATTTCAACACCAGGCGGTCCGCACCCTATGCCGGGCCTGATTGCGAGGAAATGACATGAACGCGCGCGTTCTCGACGGCGAAATCAGCAGGCTCGATGATGTCAGGGCCTATGATGGCGTGCGCACGCGGCGTGTCCTCGCCTTCATCATTGATTATTGCATCGTCGCGCTGCTCACCATTCCGTTCGCGATCCTGGTGTTCTTCCTCGGGATTTTGACGCTTGGCCTTGGCTGGATGCTGTTTTCCATCCTCGTGCCGGCCGTCGCCATCCTCTACATCTGGAACACGCTCGGCAGCGCCGACCAGGCCACGACGGGCATGAAGATGATGGGGATCCGGCTCGACCGTCTGGACGGCACCCGCATCGACGGGCTGACGGCGGTGGTGCATTCGGTTCTGTTCTGGGCCGGCAACGTCATCCTGACGCCGCTGGTCCTTCTGGTGTCGCTGTTTGCCGACCGCAAGCGCACGCTGCACGACCTGCTGCTCGGCACGGTGGTCAGCCGCAGTGACCGCTGAAACAGCTTTTCACCAGTCCCAGCGAGCGCATTTATGTGCAAAGTGAAGGCGTCCGGTAGCCACGCTTTCACAATCCTGTTGAATTTTTCGCCGTGCGCGCCAAAGGTATGATGATTCGCAGGAGTGTTTCCAAGGGTCGATGACGCAGCATCCAACCCAGTCGCCGCAGTTCTTCCTGACCGCGCCGTCGCCATGCCCGTATCTTGAGGGCCAGTTCGAGCGCAAGGTGTTCACGCATCTGGTCGGCGACAAGGCATCGGAGATGAACGACCTGTTGACGCAAGGCGGCTTCCGGCGATCGCAGAACATCGCTTACCGGCCGGCCTGCGAGACCTGCCGCGCCTGCGTTTCGGTGCGCATCCTGGCGCAGGAATTCACTGCCAGCCGCAATATGAAGCGGGTGATACAGCACAATTCAGACCTCATCGGCGCGATGCACGACGCGCAACCGTCGACCGAGCAGTATTCGCTGTTCCGCAGCTATCTCGATGCCCGCCATCGCCGCGGCGGCATGTCCGACATGACGGTGCTCGACTACGCCATGATGGTCGAGGACACGCATGTCGACACCAAGGTCATCGAATACCGGCGCCGCGGCCCCGACAGCTTTATCACCGGCAAGGGCCAGGGCGAGCTGATCGCAGTCGCCCTCACCGACAAGATGGCCGATGGCCTGTCGATGGTCTATTCCTACTTCAACCCGGACTTCGAGGACCGCTCGCTCGGCACCTTCATGATCCTCGACCACATCGCTCGCGCCAGGGCGATGGGCTTGCCCCATGTCTACCTTGGCTACTGGGTCAACGGCTCGCGCAAGATGAACTATAAGATGCGCTTCATGCCGCAGGAGCATCTCGGCCCGAAAGGCTGGGAACGCTACGACCACGAAGCGGTTTCGCGCTGATCCGCTCTTTCGCCAACCATCCTTAAACTGCTTCAAGGGAGGATGCTTCTGGTTTTCGGCTGCGTGGCTGAAACGCCAGACGCTGGGCCAATTTTGCGCCTGCCTCCAAATTCATTGCGGGAACTGCCATGTCGTCCCACAACGATCATCAAAAAGGCCTTCTCATCACCGCCATCGGCGGGCTGACGCTGACCATCGACATTCCATTGATCCGGCTCGCCGACGGCGGCGCATGGGCGATCCTCCTGCTGCGCACCGGCACCACCCTGGTCGCGGCGCTGATCATCTGGGCTGTGTGGCGCTCGCTCAGCCGTAACGCGCCCCAGCTCATCCCCGGCTGGTCGGGGCTCGTCGTCGCCCTGTGCTACGGCCTGACCTCGGTTACCTTCGTCATCAGTATCTATCACACCACGACCGCCAACCTGGTCTTCATCCTGGCCTTCAACACCGTGTTCGCGGCGCTGCTGTCCTGGCTGTTCCTGAAGGAGCGGCCGCGACTGGTCACCGTGATGGCGATGCTGGTCATGATCGTCGGCGTCGCGATCATCGTCGGCGATTCGATCGGCACCGGCCACCTGTTCGGTGACCTCATGGCGCTGTGCTCGGCCTTCTTCATTGCGGTGGCCATCACCATCTCGCGCGCCAGCGGCAAGGACATGGGATTCACATCGCTGATCGGCGTGATCCTGCCCCTGGCCGTCGCGGTGTTCATGGTCTCGGGCGAAGGGTTTCAGGTAAACGCGCCATGGTGGATCATCTTCAACGGCGCGGTCATCATGCCGATCTCGTTCTTCTGCCTCGCCAACGGACCGAAATATATTTCAGGACCGGAAGTGGCGATGTTCTATCTGCTCGAAACCGTGCTGGCGCCGGTCTGGATGTGGATGATCTTTGCCGAGACGCCGTCGCGCAACAGCCTGATCGGCGGCGCGATCCTGACCGTCACGCTGGTCGCCCATTCGCTGTGGCAGCTGCATGAGGGGCGAAAGCGCCGCGCCAGCCTTGCCGTGCGTCACCCGGCCTGAGACTTCTTCTCGGCAACGATTTCGATCTGCGGCGGCGGCGCCGCTTCGAGTTCCGCCGGTGCTGCGGGGGCAAGCTCGTCGGCCAATTCCACCTCGCGCAGCCATTCGCGCCAGATCGCGACCAGCAACGCCATCAGCACCGGACCGATGAACAGGCCAAGAAAGCCCATCGTCTTGACGCCGCCGACCAGGCCGAAAAAGGTCGGCAGGAACGGCAGCTTGATCGGGCCGCCGACCAGTTTTGGGCGCAATGTCTTGTCGACGATGAACAGTTCGACGCTTCCCCAGATGAACAGCGCCAAACCGGCCATCGGCGAGCCGCTGGCGGCGAGATAGATCGAAACAAGCGTGAAGGACAGCGGTGCGCCGCCGGGGATCAGCGCCATGATGCCGGTCAGGGCGCCGAGCGTCACCGGCGACGGCACGCCGGCCAGCCAGTAGGCCACGCCCAGCACCACCCCCTCGCCGATGGCGATAATGGTCATGCCGGTCACCGTCGAGGAAATCGTCGCCGGCACGACGCGTGAAATCCGCTCCCACCTGGTCGGCAGGATGCGTTCGCCGAGACGGTCGACCTGCCCGGCGAAATGCTCGCCGTCGCGATAGGCAAAGAACAGCGCGATCATCATGAACAGCAGCGCCAGCAGAAGGCCGAAGGCGCTGCCGCCGGCGGCCAGCACGCCGCGGTAGATGCTGCCGATGTTGGCGCCGCTGATCAGCTGGATCAGTTCGCCGATGCCGCCGGGATGGCCGAGATTGCGCGTCCACTGCTCGTTCAGCCAGTCGCCGACCACAGGCAGCGTGGCGATCCAGTGCGGCGTCACCGCGCCATGGCGGTTGGTCTCGATCGCCCAGCCAACCCACTCGCGGACTTCGTTGCTGGCATAGGCGCCGGCGAGCGCGATCGGCACCACCAGGAAGGTCAGGATGAACAGGATCGCCAATGTCGCGGCGACCGTGCGGTTGCCGCCGACGGCAGCAAGCAACCGCCGATAGAGCGGCCAGCTGGCAAAGGCGATGACCAGAGCAGCCAGCACAGGGACCAGGAACCCATGAAAGAAATAGACCCCGGCGGCGACGATCAGCACCAGAAGCCACCGCGCCGCCGACAGCGGCGGAATGACCGCGGATCTGACCGGCGTCGACAGGCCGAACAAGCGCTGCTGCCCTTCCGGTTTCCGAACCCTAGTTTCTTTCAAATGCCCATTTCTCCCAAAGGCGTATGTCGTCTTATGTAGCGGTGCTTATGTACCATGATAGTGCAGCAATCGTGACGACATTCCAAATGTTTGGGAATCCACTCCTCGCCGATGACGGCGCTTGCCGGCCTGAGTTCTTGCGCCACAGTGCACAAACGCTTTGAGTACGATTCCAAAGCGGCGCTCGAATGCGTGAAGTTGTGCGAGGATATCCAGCGGCCCAAACTGCTCGTCGAATGCGGCTTCAAGGCGTTGCGGGAGAACCTTGCAAGGGCCGGTCTCCAACCGCTGTTGCGGGTCTCCGCCTCACCCAGAGGAGGTCCGGCGGTGCAAAGGGTTGAAATCGAACATTAGGGCCGGGAAAGGGTATACAGTCCGGAGAGTGCTGCTTCACCCGTGCGACACGGACGCCATCGGGCATTTCGCTGCCCGAGAGTTGCGGACCGCTCTCATGCGGCCTCTAACAGAATCGCATTTTGCTCAGCGGTAAATATCCACTGGCGGCTATGTTTCGTCGGCTCGTTTAAGAGACCATATCGCCTGGCGATCTCGTCCTTCAGAATAATGAGTTCAGCTGAAAGGCCCTCACTCTTTTGGAACAAGGCTTTGGCGTCGGGACTTTTCGCGGCGGCAAGCGCGTGAAATTGTATCACGTTTGAGATTTCGCCACGGCTATCAGCAGTGGTACGCATAGCTTGATTGGCTTGACCTAAGGCAAGTTCAGCGGCAGCAATCGCATTGATCATCAGCCGCCGCTCTCTGATAAAAGGAACCGACCGAGGTAAGCGATTGAGATGAATTATTGCCGCCCTCGGATCTCCACGTCTACAATATAGAAGCCCACGAAGGATAAATGACCGCCATTCCTCTTGTTTTTCTAACTTTGTCGAAGCCGGTAGCAAGATTTCAGCTTCATCAAACCTACCGAGGTGGATAAGAAGAGCAGCCTTTGCATTCACCGCATTTAAATAGTTAGGTTGCTCATGAAGCACCTCTTCATATGCTTGAAGCGCGGGCTCCACGTGCCCAAGACGCTTAAGAAGATCGGCTCGCTCCACCCGCAATGAGAAAATGCTAGGATTATCCACGACAGCTTGGTCTATGAGAGCCAGAGCCTCTCTAAACCGGTGAGACGCCAAATGAATTCGTACCTGCGCGGTGATTAGACGAAGGTCGCGAGGGTTAAATCTCAGAGCTTCACTGACCTCCAGTTGGGCCTCAATGGCCTTCCCCATCTCTCTCTTTAGATCGGCAGCCAGTGCAATAAAACTTGTGTTTCGCGGGAACTTTGCCTTCGCCTCGCCGATCTGACTGTTCGCGTCGTCCAAACGCCCTGCAATTCGAAGGCTGTCGATGAGGCCGTAGCGTGGCTGCGGGAAATATGGGAATCGCTTCACTAAAGTCTGGAATTCGTCAATTGCAAATTCTAGCCGGCCAGAAACTTTCAAAGCATTTGCTTTGACAACAAGAGTCGACGGATCGTCAGGCTGAATAGACCGAAGCTGATCCAGAGTGCTGATCACACCTTGCCAGTCGCCCAATTCCATCAGAGTGCTAGCTTTACCTGCGTATAGAAAGGGTTCATCAGGAAAGCGTTCCAAGGCACTGTCAAATTCTTGCAAGGAGAGTTCGAGCAGACCCATCTCACGTGCGACTGTCGCTGATCCGATGAGAGCGTGGACCGCTTCACGGTTATCCCGATAGTTGTGATACGCGTTTTCATATGCTGTTTTTGCCTCCGCTAGCTTCCCAGCTTCTCGGAGAATTTTGGCTCTGCCGGTTGCAGCATAAAGCGGGTCGCCGGCTTCTGCGGCTCTGTCTAAAGCCGAAGACGCCTCCACCATTCGGCCGACGTCAATCAAAGCGTCCGCAACGTTTCCATGTGTGAATGGATCCGACGGGCAAAGTTCGCTCGCCCATTGGGACCACTCAAGTTGAAGATCCCAAAGTTCCAACTGCTTGGCCGCCCGGCTAAGACGACACAGCGACATTGCGGCGTACGATGCTCCCTCGTCCCGATCCAACTGAGATTTAACTAGCTCGAACGTGAACCTTTTCGCTGCATCGAGGTCACCGCTCTTAAGACGCTCCACGACCGCGCGCTGCTGAGCGAGGACGTTATCATATGCGCCGTGATCAGGTTCTCGGAAAACTTCCATCTGATCAATGTCAGTCTCTTGCACTATCGGACGCTTCGCTTTTCGATAGGTAGCAAAACCCGACGCCCACGTCGTAACGACTTGCCTTGCACCAGGCACTCCGCTCAGCGCTTTCAGAGCTTGAAAAATAGCAAGGTTTGAATCCTCGTTTTGACTGACGGAGATCACAAAATTTTTGAAGCAACCTCGGTCTATTGCGACCTCGTTGAAACGGGCTCTTGGGCATCGTTCGTCAAAGATGGAAGGTTCAACTAGTTCGAAGCAGTCCCGCACCTTTTGGACAGCCGCTTGCATGTCGCAAAGACGCTGAACAAGCGCTTTAAGAGACACAAAGCTCCGCACCGCTGTTGTTATTTCCGATCCAGCTATCTCAACTGGATACGGATAGGCGAGCAGGCGATCTTCGATCCTTTCCACAAGGCAAGTTTCTTTCAGTAGCGATTCTAGATCACCCGCCACATCACGCCGATCCTGCTCCGTTTCATCGGGATCATAGAGCTGAAAGAACAACCTGATTGCCAGCGCAGAGTGATAGCGTAGAAACGCGAATTCTTGCGCATTGCGCTCGTCGACGACTTGGATCAATTCAAGATCGGAAGCGCCGGCAAAAGCGCGAGTGATCTCGCTATTTGAGACAACGAAAGATGCGCCGGCATCGACCCGAGCAATCTTGTAAAGGTTGCCTTGCGGGATTGCATACCGCCCGGCCTCCCCGGAAATCCACGCTTCCATCAGCGTATCTCCACTTCGATGCCAGCGGCTTCGATCTTACGACGTAGCGCCCGCCAGATATGCTTTTCTGCACCTTTGGGCTCATAAGCGACGATGCGCTTGATTGTTCCGCTGCTGATGGAGCCAAAAACGTGGACTTCGATAAAATCCTCATCCCCGCTACCAGAACCATCGCTGACAAGCACATCAGGGTATTCGTTAGGTTTAGAGGTATTTGACAGCTTCGGAAAGAGTTTCGCCTGGGCAAGTTTGCCGCGGTCCATCCACGTAGCCCTGTAGCCAGGGGGACAGCCGGTTCCGACCACTATCCGGTGGCGTTGGCCGAATTTAAACGGGTTCTCGTTGAAAACGGATGACCGAATTGCGATGTAGTCCGACACTAAGTTGATATGAAAATCTCCATAGTGCTTAACCCCCATCCCATCTAACGATAAGGCAGCGAAGTGTAAGTCCCTATGGTAAAGTGGATTCACCAGACTATCAATCTGCTCTCGGCCACGATCCCAATGATTGTTCTCGGCTGTTCTCCCACCTGCATCCATTTCAGCGTAGAACGTCATCAGCATCAGATTGCTATTATCGATTAATCTTTGCAAAGGAAGGAGCGGCCTGGCTATAACAGCGGTAGAACGCTGCGTCACCGCATCTCCGAAGTCGGTCAGTTGAGCGCTATAATTGCCGGCGTGGGCCGAAACAAAGGCATTATCTACCCGTTGTTGCAAAGCTTGACGTTCTTCCTGAGCCTCTGCTGCGCGGACATTCGGGAAACCTGCGGCTGCCCCGCAAACAACGCAGTCTCGGACATGAGTTGGCAAACTCGAGCCGCATACCGCGCACGAACCTAAAGATTTCGCCAGCACTCCCCGAGCACTCCCCTTGAGCCAAGGGGGACATTGTTCCAACTGCCAAGTCTTGTCCAGTCAGTATGGTTAGCAGCAAGCTGCTTGCGCGGCCTAGAGTCGGCACGAACGTGAACGCTTCGTAGAAATATCGCGCTTGCCGCCCATGAGCAGTTTTTGCGATACCATTGGGCTTCATCGCAGGAGCCAATCTGAGAGCAGGTTCGCAGCGTGGCTGGCATGAGATGCTACAGGTCGCCGTCCGGCGGATCCGAACGGTGTAGATTAGCACGAAATTATGGAAGCCGGTATTGCATACATCACATGAGAACGACACTCGGTGCCCGCCCTTTGAATCACTCCAGGTCTTGGCAGAGTAAACCAGTTCCCGGCGGAGCGGTCCTCCTTGTCTGCCGGCGTACCATATTGGCCGGGAGCCCCTCGAAGGGAGATTGGCGACTTACCCGAATTTCCCCGTCCTCGGGAATCCCTTCGGCACCATGCGTCCAGCCGAGGCTCGGGCGCCGATCCATTCGACCAGCTCTTCACGTGATTTGGTGAAGGTGCGGTCTGCAGAATCCTGCCAGGAGAGACCGCTTGCGAGCGTGAAGGTCTTGAGGTCGAGGACGCCGCCATCCTTGTATTTCTGCAGGCGAACGCCCTTGCCGCGCCCCATCTCAGGGATTTCGGCGAGCGGGAAGACCAGCATCTTGCGGTTCTCGCCGACGATGGCGAGATGGTCGCCGGCGACCGGCATGCAGCGCTGGGCCTCGTCGGGCGCCTTGACGTTCATCACCTGCTTGCCCTTGCGGGTGTTGGCGACGACTTCCTCTTCCGGCACGACAAACCCGTTAGCGTCGTGCGACACCAGCAGCAGCTTGCGCTTGGGATCATGGACAAAGGCGGTGACGATGTCCTGGTCGTTGTCCATGTCGACGATGATGCGGATCGGTTCGCCATGGCCGCGCCCGCCCGGCAGCCGGTCGGCGCCGATCGTGTAGAACTTGCCGCCGGTGGTGAAAACCAGCACCTTATCGGTGGTCTGGGCGTGGAAGGCCAGCTTGAGGCTGTCGCCCTCCTTGAAGGTCAGCAACGAATGGTCGGTCAGATGACCTTTCATCGCCCTGAGCCAGCCCTTTTCCGAAACGACCACGGTGACCGGCTCGCGCTCGATCATGGCATGGGCGATGTCGGTCAGGTCATGTTCGGGTGCGTCGGCGAACTGGGTGCGGCGCTTGCCGAGCGCGGTTTCCGGTCCGAATTTCTCGCGGATGCTGGAGACCTCCCACTTGATCATCGACCACTGCCGGGCGTCGGACGCGAGCAGCGCCTCGATCTGCTTCTTCTCGGTGGTGAGACCGTCGAATTCCTTGCGGATCTCGAATTCCTCGAGCTTGCGCAGGGCACGCAGCCGCATGTTGAGGATGGCTTCGGCCTGGTTGTCGGTGAGCGACCAGCGCGCCATCATCACTTGCTTGGGCTCGTCCTCCTCGCGGATGATCCTGATCACCTCGTCGATGTTGAGATAGGCGATCAGATAGCCGGCGAGGATCTCCAGCCGCCTTTCGATCTCGCCGAGGCGATGCCTGGAGCGGCGGATCAGCACCTCGCGGCGGTGCTCCAGCCATTCCTTGAGCACGCCTTTCAGCGACAGCACGTTGGGTATCTTGCCGCGCGACAGGACGTTCATGTTGAGCGGAAAGCGGCTTTCGAGCTCGGTCAGCTTGAACAGCGATTCCATCAGGATGCCGGGATCGACCGAACGGCTCTTCGGCACCAGCACGACGCGGACGTCTTCGGCACTCTCGTCGCGGATGTCCTCGAGCAGCGGCAATTTGCGCGCCATCAGCAGCTCGGCGATCTTTTCGATCAGCCGCGCCTTCTGGACGCCATAGGGGATTTCGGTGACGACGATGCTCCAGGTGCCCCTGCCCTGGTCCTCCTGGCTCCATTTCGCCCTGACGCGGAAACCACCGCGACCGGTCTCGTAGGCTTCGAGGATCGAGGCGCGGCTGTCGACGATGATGCCGCCGGTCGGGAAATCCGGGCCTTGGACGAAATCCATCAACGTCGTCACCGGCGCATCGGGTTGCTCGATCAGATGCAGGGCGGCGTCGCAGAGCTCGGCGGCATTGTGCGGCGGGATCGAGGTCGCCATGCCGACGGCAATGCCGGACGAGCCGTTGGCGAGCAGGTTTGGGAAGGCGCCGGGCAGCACGACCGGCTCCTCGTCCTCCTCATTGTAGGTCGGCCGGTAGTCGACCGCATTTTCGGTGATGCCGGACAGCAGCTCGGTCGCCACGTCGGTCATGCGCGCTTCGGTGTAGCGCATGGCGGCAGCGTTATCGCCATCGATATTGCCGAAATTGCCCTGGCCGTCGACCAGGGGATAGCGCATCGAAAAATCCTGCGCCAGCCGCACCAGCGCGTCGTAGATCGACTGGTCGCCATGCGGATGGAACTTGCCCATCACCTCGCCGACGATGCGGGCGCATTTGGCGAAGCCCTGGTCGGGGTTGAGCCTGAGCAACCGCATGGCATGCATGATGCGGCGATGGACCGGCTTCAGCCCGTCGCGCACATCCGGCAGCGCCCGGTGCATGATGGTCGACAGCGCATAGGCGAGATAGCGCTCTTCCAGCGCTTTCTTCAGATCGACCGGCTCGATGTTGTCGCCACCGCCATCGCCAGGCGGCAAAAGCCTTTTTCCCATAGGTTGGGACTAGCCGAGCGGGTGATTCGCGGCAAGAGGCGCCTGAATGGGGCAGCCTCTTGCGCAATACGAACTGGATGCCAGCAACATCACTCGGTTACATCCCGCTTCTATGGCATGGATCGGATTTGCCTTTCGCCGTGGTTTTCGACCATTGTGCGGCGGAACGCCTTTTTCCCGTCCAGTTCGTCACGGAAGGGTGACGGCGCAACAAATTGAAAATCTTCAGCACACTCTCAGGGAACCGCGATGACGATCAGACGCTCGACACTCAACAAACTCGCTTTTTCGACCTTGCTGCTGACGCTGCCGCTGAATGCGGCCCTCGCGCAGGATGCGGCGGTCGCCGACCGGCTGAAGGCGGCTCTCGCCGCGCAGGGCGTCGACATCTCCTGGACCGGGGTGACGGGCGATGCCTCCAGCATGGTGCTGCAGGGCGTGGCCCTCAAACCGGCGGCCGAAAAGGAAGCGCTCAAGATCGGCGACATCAAGCTCGAAGGCGTGACCGAAGCCAATGGCAGTTATGAAATCGAAACCGTCTCGACTTCGGCATTCCAGCACAGCGAAAACGGCGTCACGCTCGACCTCAGCCCCTTCATCATCCACGACATGACGGTTCCGGCCGACGGCGCCACGGGCCCGCTCGGTTCAATGATGATGTATGAATCGGCCGAGCTCGACAACATGACGGTCAAGGTCGCCGACAAGACCGCCTTCTCGATGGACGGGCTCGCTATCGAAATCACCCCGCCAGCCGACGGCAAGGCGATGGCGTTTTCCGGCACCACGGAAAAGTTCAATGCCGACCTGACGCTGGTCGAGGACCCGAAGTCCAAAGACGTGATCAACGCGCTCGGCTACCAGAACATCACCGGAAACCTTGCCATGGAGGGCACCTGGCAGCCTGCGGACGGCAAGATGGAGCTGTCGAAATACGACATCTCCGTCGACAATGCCGGAACGCTCGGCATGACCTTCGGTTTCGGCGGCTACACGCTCGACGTCATCAAGTCGCTGCAGGAGATGCAGAAGAAGATGGCGGCGCAGCCCGAAGGCGCCGACAATTCGGCGCAAGGCATGGCCATGCTTGGCGTTTTGCAGCAGCTTTCGTTCAACAGCGCTTCGATCCGCTTTGACGACGATTCTCTGACCAACAAGGTGCTGGACTATGTCGGCAAGCAGCAAGGCATGTCCGGCAAGGACGTCGCCAACCAGGCCAAGGCGGTCGTGCCTTTCGGCATGGCGCAGCTCAACAATCCGGAATTGACGGCGCAGGTGTCGGCTGCGGTCGGCAAATATCTCGACGATCCGCAGAGCATTGAGATCCTGGCCGAGCCACCGGCAGCGGTGCCGTTCGCGCTGATCATGGCAGGCGCCATGTCCAACCCGGCGGACCTGACGAAGACGCTTGGCGTGACGGTCAAGGCGAACGAAGACTGATTGGGGCGGGGCGTCAGCGCCGCCCCTCATCCGCCTGCCGGCACCTTCTCCCCGTATAGTGACGGGGAGAAGGGAAATGGCCGCGACGTTGGCGCCATCTTGCAACGCTGGCAGTTGGCGAAATCATTTGTGACAGTGTCCTTCTCCCCGTCACTATACGGGGAGAAATGCCCTGCAAGGTAATGAGGGGGCAGCGCAAAGAGGGGGCAGCGCAAAACGACAGCGTTTAGAGTCGGTTGCGGGAGGCTTTTAACCCTCTTTCTTGGTCACGGCGACGCGCAGCGACAATTCGCGAAGCTGTTGCGGGCTGGCTTCCGACGGCGCGCTCATCAACAGATCATAGGCCTGCTGGTTCATCGGGAACATCGTCACTTCACGAAGGTTCCTGGCACCGACCAGCAGCATGACGACGCGGTCGATGCCGGCCGCCATGCCGCCATGCGGCGGTGCGCCGTACTGGAAGGCGCGGTAGAGGCCGCCGAAGCGCTCCTCGACCGTCTCGCGATTGAGCCCGACAGTCTCGAATGCCTTGACCATGGTTTCCGGCAGATGGTTGCGGATGCCGCCGCTAGCGATCTCGAAACCATTGCAGACCATGTCATACTGGAACGCTTTGATACCGAGCAAATCCTCGCCGTTGAGCGCATCGATGCCGCCCTGCGGCATCGAGAACGGGTTGTGGGCGAAATCGATCTTTTTCTCATCCTCGTTCCATTCGAAGAAGGGAAAGTCGACGATCCAGCATAGTTCGAAACGGTCGCGATCGACCAGGTTCAGCTCCTCGCCGGCGCGGGTGCGCGCCGCGCCCGCGAACGAGACGAACTTTTTCGGGTCGCCGGCGACGAAGAAGGCGGCGTCGCCATCGGCAAGCCCGAGTTGGAGGCGGATTGCCTCGGTGCGCTCCTCGCCGATGTTCTTGGCGAGCGGACCGGCGCCTTCGAGCTTCTCGCCCTCCTTGCGCCAGAAGATATAGCCGAGGCCCGGCTGGCCCTCGCCTTGCGCCCAGGAATTCATGCGGTCGCAGAAAGCGCGGGAACCACCGGTCCTGGCCGGAATGGCCCAGACCTCGGCCTTCGGGTCGTTGGCAAGGATGTTGGCGAACACCTTGAAGCCGGACTCGCGGAAATGTTCGGAGACTGCCTGCATCTCGATCGGGTTGCGCAGGTCCGGCTTGTCAGTGCCGTATTTGCGCATGGCGACGTCATAGGCGATGCGCGGAAACTCCTGCGTCACCGGCTTGCCGGCGGCAAAGGTCTCGAACACGCCCCGCATCACCGGCTCCATTGTCGCCAGAACGTCGTCCTGCTCGACGAAGCTCATCTCCAAATCGAGCTGGTAGAATTCACCCGGCAGCCGGTCGGCGCGCGGGTCCTCGTCGCGGAAGCAAGGCGCTATCTGGAAGTAACGGTCGAAGCCCGACACCATGATCAATTGCTTGTATATCTGCGGCGCCTGCGGCAGCGCGTAAAAGGTGCCGGGATGGATACGTGACGGCACCAGGAAATCACGCGCGCCTTCGGGCGACGAAGCGGTCAGGATCGGCGTCGAGAATTCGGTGAAGCCGACCTCGCCCATGCGCTTGCGCATCTCGGCGATGATCTTGGTGCGCGCCACGATGTTCTTGTGCAGCGTGTCGCGGCGCAAATCGAGGAAGCGGTATTTGAGACGGATGTCCTCGGGATAATCCGGCTCGCCGAACACCGGCAGCGGCAGTTCCTTGGCCGCCGACAGCACTTCGATCTCGCGCGCGAAAACCTCGATTTCGCCGGTCGGCAAATTGGCGTTCGCGGTCTCGGCCAAACGGGCCTTGACCTCGCCGTCGACGCGGACGACCCATTCGCCGCGCACGGTCTCGGCAATCCTGAAAGCCGGCGAATCCGGGTCGGCGACGATCTGCGTCAGGCCATAGTGGTCGCGCAAATCGATGAACAGCAGGCCGCCATGATCGCGTACGCGATGCACCCAGCCCGAAAGGCGAACGGAAGAGCCGACGTCGCTTTTCCTCAACTGGGCACAGGTATGGCTGCGGTAACGATGCATTGTCATGGGTAAGTCCGGATGTCTGATTGCGGCCAAGGCATGATGGCCCGGCCCGAAAATTTGCGCGAAAAGCACATGAGAGGCCGCCTTTGTCAAGGCAGGCGTCGCCCGGGCAGCATCTTGATTCGAACTTCGGCATTCGTCCGTGGCTGTGTGAAAACTCCGCACCACAGTCAAAGTGTAGAATTTCCTCCGCCTGATCGTGATCAGCGTGGCCGAGCCGTGTACAATGGCGTCACATTGGCGGGAGGACTACCATGCGCATTCGCACATTGACTGTCCTGGTGATGCTGCTTGTCGGCACCTGCGCATTTGCACACGCACAGACAAAGCCGATGTCCATCGAGGTGTTTCCTTTCGAATTGGAAGACAAGAGCGCTGGCGCAGGCATAATTCCGCCGGATGAACATGATAGGCGCTATCTGTCCGAGTCGGCACAAATGGCGAAGGACATGCTCTCCCAGTCAGGGCGTTTTACAGTGGTTGATGTGCCAGCCGGGGATGAGCAGGCGGTGGCGCCGCACGGATTGCGCAATTGCGGCGGCTGTGAAAGCAAGATCGCCAAAGAGCACGGCGCGTCTCTTGCCTTGCTGGGCGTCGTAACGCGCGTCAGCCGAACAGAGCATACGATGTTCATTCGCATCCTCGACGCTGAAACCGGGCAACCTGTTTCGCAGGGTTTTACCGACCTGCGCATGGGTGCGAATTACGCGTGGCCCCGTTCCGTGAAATGGCTGATGACAAACAGAATTCTTTGGTAGGGCGGCAAGCCACCCGAGTGCGCCATCGGCAGCGCGAAGGATTCCCAGCTAAAATCAAACTGAGACATTGATAGCCGGCACTGGCCTGCAAACCGCCGGCAATTGCCGCTGGCATTGGCGTGGGCGATGGTTCAAGAAGGATCAACGACAGGCCCTCCTTCATGTCCTCCATGCGCCCGCTGATCCCACTCCTTATTGCCGCCGGCATCCTGCTCGGCGGCAACGGCCTGCAGAGCACCTTGATCGCATTGCGCGGGGCGCAGGAGGGGTTTTCGGCCTCGACCATCGGCCTGATGGGGACGTTCTATTTCGCCGGCTTCCTGCTCGGCTGCCTCGCCGTCACCCACATCATGAAGGCCGTCGGCCATGTCCGCGCGTTTTCCGCGCTGGCGGCGATCGCTTCGGCCGGGACATTGCTTTTGGTGCTGGTCGTCGACCCGGTCATGTGGTGCGCGTTGCGTCTCGCCGGCGGCTTCTGCTTCGCCGGCCTGTTCACCATCATGGAAGCCTGGCTCAATTCCGGGGCCGCCAACAAGGACCGCGCGCGGGTGCTGGCCATCTACCGGATGGTCGACATCGGTTCGGTCACCGGCGCACAGTTCCTGATCCCGATCGTCGGCGCCGGCGGTTTCGCCATCTTCGCCGTCATGTCGATCATGATCACGCTCTCGCTGGTGCCGGTGTCGCTCGGCGATCGCTCCAACCCGACCCCGCCCGAAGACGTCAAGCTCGACCTCGCCCGCGTCTGGCGGATCTCGCCGCTCGGCTGCTTCGGCTGCATTGCCGTCGGCGTCACCAACAGCGCTTTTCGCACCTTGTCGCCGGTCTATGCCGAACAGATCGGCATGTCGGTCACCGACGTCGTCACCTTCGTCAGCGTCGGCATATTCGGCGGCGCCATCATCCAATATCCGCTCGGCTACCTGTCCGACCGCTGGGACCGGCGTTCGGTGCTGCTGATAACGACGTGCTGCGCGTTGCTGGCGTCGCTGGCACTGGTGTTCTGGGCGCGCAGCGACCCGTCCCTCAACTTCGTGATCGTCTTCATCTTCGGCTGCTTCGCCATGCCGCTCTATTCGTTGTCGGCGGCGCACTCGAACGACCGCGCCGACAAGGGCGAGTTCGTGCTGATCAACGCGGCGCTGATGCTGTTCTATTCCTTCGGCGCCATTGGCGGGCCGTTCGCCGCCTCGACGGCGATGCAGTATTTCGGGCCAAGCGCGCTGTTCGTGTTCACCGCCACCGTCTATGCCATCTTCGTCGTCGTCATCCTGTACCGGATGCAGGTGCGATCGGGCGTGCCGGCCGGCCATCGCAGCCGTTTCATCGGCCTTTTGCGCACATCGACGGTGTTCGCCCGGCTGGCCAAGCGCAACGATGATTCCGACGGGCCTGCCAGGCAATGATGACGGCCCGCCAGGTCTTGAAACCCGGACAGCGGCTTGACGAAAGCCCGCGCGGCTGAAATTGAAGGAGACCTTACACTTTGCCAAAAGCGATTTGATGCACGTCATCACCACCCAAAAAGAACTCGAGACCGCTCTCGCCACGTTCGAAAAGTCGGATTTCGTCACCGTCGACACCGAATTCATTCGCGAGACGACCTTTTGGCCGATTCTCTGCCTGATCCAGATGGCGGCGCCCGGGGTGACGGCGCTGATCGACCCGCTGTCACCCGATATCGACCTGAAGCCGTTCTTCAGGCTGATGGCCAACGAGGCGGTCGTCAAAGTCTTCCATGCGGCGCGCCAGGACATCGAAATCATCGTTCATCTCGGCGATCTGGTGCCGCATCCTGTGTTCGACACCCAGGTGGCGGCGATGGTTTGCGGCTTCGGCGACAGCGTCTCCTATGACCAGCTCGTCCAAAAAATCACCGGCGCTCGGCTCGACAAGTCCTCACGTTTCACCGACTGGCGCCACCGGCCGCTTTCCGAGAAACAGCTCGACTACGCGCTTGCCGACGTCACCCATCTGATCGAGGTCTACCAGCACCTCAGCGCCGAGCTGGTGCGGGAAAACCGCGCCCACTGGCTGAACGAGGAGATGGACGTGCTGACCGCCCGCGAAACCTACGATCCGCATCCGGAGGACGCCTGGAAGCGGCTGAAGATGCGGCTGCGCAAGCCGCAGGAGCTGGCGATCGTGCAAGCGGTGGCGGCATGGCGCGAGCGTGAGGCGCGCGAACGCGACGTGCCGCGCGGCCGGGTGCTCAAGGACGACGCCATCTATGAGGTGGCGCAGCAGGCGCCGCGCGATGCGGCAGCACTCGGCAAGCTGCGCACCACGCCGAAAGGCTGGGAACGCTCGGCGACGGCAACGGCGCTGCTTGGCGCGGTCAACAGCGCGCTTGCCTTGCCCAGGGAAGAGATGCCGAAGCTGCCGAAGAGTTTTCAGCCGCCCGAAGGCTCCAATGCCGCCGCGGAACTGCTGAAAGTGCTGTTGCGGATCGTCGCCGAAAAGGAGGGCGTCGCTTCGAAGGTGCTGGCCTCGAGCGACGACATCGACCGCATCGCCGCCGAGGGCGAGGACGCCGACGTGCCGGCCTTGCAAGGCTGGCGACGCGCCGTGTTCGGCGAGGCGGCGCTCAAACTGGTGCGCGGCGAACTCGCCATCAAGTTCGACAAGCGCAAGATCGCGCTGTTCGATTTGTAGCATTCGCCAGACCTTCTCCCCTTGTTGTGGGAGAAGCGCAGTCAGCGCTGTTTCTGAGCGGCCAGGTGGAAAACCGCGATGACGATCACCGGTATCGCCAGAAGCGCGAATTTGGTGACGATCAGCGCCGAGGCAAACGACAGCGAGTCCGGATTGGCCGACAGGAAATCGGAGAGCATGCGGGCCACCGCGATGTTCTGCGCATAATCGGCAAGCGTGTAGGGCAGCACCAGGACGAGCGCGAACAGCGACTGGAGCTGGGCGGACAGAGCCCGGAAGTTCTTCAGCCGCCGCCCGGCGGCAAGGATCAGGCTGACCAATGTCAGCGACAGCAGCGCCGGGAACAGCAGGTCGAAGGTCAGATAATGCCAGACCAGGATGATCTCGCTGCCGCGCCGGCCGAGTGCCGTCAGCCAGGCCATGCCCTCGTCCGGGGTGAACCCGGCAAAGCGCAAATCGAGCGACGGCAGGCCGCCGCTCAGCTGGCGGAAATAGAGGAACTCCATCGCCGTCATGGCGACGAAAACCGCCAAGCAGACAAAGCAAAGCGCGGCAGCGTGGCGCGACAGCCGCAGCATCATTGCCGTCAGGCTTCGTGCGATCTGGTTAGGCTCCGCCGGGGTAATTCGGGCTTTCGCGGGTGATCGTGACGTCATGGGCGTGGCTTTCACGAAGTCCGGCGTTGGATATGCGTACAAAGGTGGCGCGGTCGCGGAAATCGGCAAGGTCGCGCCCGCCGACATAACCCATAGCGGCTTTCAGGCCGCCGGCAAGCTGGTGCAGCACGCCGGACACAGGTCCTTTGTAAGGCACCTGGCCTTCGATGCCTTCCGGCACCAGTTTCAGCGTGTCGCGAACCTCGGCCTGGAAATAGCGGTCGGCGGAGCCACGCGCCATGGCGCCGACCGAGCCCATGCCGCGATAGGCTTTGAACGAGCGGCCCTGGTGCAGATAGACTTCGCCCGGGCTCTCGTCGGTGCCGGCCAGCAGCGACCCGATCATGGCGGCACTGGCGCCGGCGGCGAGCGCCTTGGCGAGATCGCCGGAATATTTGATGCCGCCATCGGCGATGACCGAGACGCCCGATTTCTGCGCTGTCTCGACTGCCGACATGATTGCCGAAAGCTGCGGCATGCCGACGCCGGCGACGATGCGGGTGGTGCAGATGGAACCCGGCCCGATGCCGACCTTGACGGCATCGGCGCCGGCATCGATCAGCGCCAGCGTGCCTTCTGAAGTGGCGACGTTGCCGGCCAGGATGCGAACCGAATTGGACAGTTTCTTGGCCCGCGTCACCGCATCGAGCACGCGTTGCGAGTGACCATGCGCGGTGTCGATCACCAAAAGGTCGACGCCGGCATCGATGAGCCGCTCGGCGCGCTCAAAACCGTCATCGCCGACGCTGGTGGCGGCCGCCGCGCGCAAGCGCCCCTGCACGTCCTTGGTGGCGTGCGGGTTGAGCTGCGACTTCTCGATGTCCTTGACGGTGATCAATCCGACGCAATTGCCGCCGCTATCGACCACGACCAGCTTTTCGATGCGGTGCTGGTGCAGGAGCCGCTTGGCCTCGTCCTGATCGACATTTTCCTTGACCGTGATCAGGTTCTCACGGGTCATCAGTTCGTAGACTTTCTGGCCCGGGTCGGAAGCGAAGCGCACGTCGCGGTTGGTCAGTATGCCGACCAGCCGTCCGACCGTGTGCCCGCCAGCGCCGCCATTCTCGACCACCGGAATGCCCGAGATGCTGTAGGTGCGCATCAGCCCCAGGGCGTCGGCGAGCGTCGCATCGGGGCCGATGGTGACGGGGTTCACCACCATGCCGGATTCGAATTTCTTGACTTGCCGCACCTGCTCGGCCTGCTCGGCCGGCGAGAAATTGCGGTGGATGACGCCGATGCCGCCGGCCTGGGCCATGGCAATGGCAAGACGCGCCTCGGTGACGGTATCCATGGCGGCGGACAGGATCGGCACGTTGAGGTCGATGTCGCCGGCAATGCGGGTGCGGATATCGGTTTCGCCGGGCATGACCTCGGAATGACCCGGCTGCAGCAGCACATCGTCAAAGGTCAGCGCCAATGCGCCCGTGGACGTTTCGATAATCTTTGCCATGGCCAGCCCTCGGAATGCATGAAAAGCGCTGGACCGGATGGACAGCGCCGACTCGTCTTCTTCCCTTTCAGGATTGGCGCTGGCTCGTAACACGTCCCGTCGCCGTTGAAAAGCCGATTGCTTGTGCACGACAGCGCTGCAAACTCAGCTTCATGCCTTTTGCGGTGACGGATGGCGACCGGCATTCACTGCTGCTCTGCTCTGATTGACTGTTGCCTGGGCAGGCCGGCGGGCAATCGCTTCAGGTTTGCGCCGCCCCTCACCTGCCTGCCTGCACCCTCTCCCCGTATAGTGACGGGGAGAGGGACGCCTTCGCAAAGGATTTCGCCAATCTCCAGCGTCGCAGAAAGAACGCCGAGGTTCCGGACAGCCCCTTCTCCCCGTCACTATACGGGGAGAAGTGCCCGGCAGGGCGGTGAGGGGCGGTGCCGACGTCGAGAATTGGCTGATTTGCGCCAGCGACCCGCCGCCGAGGCGTTTTTATTTGGGTGCCATTCTTGCCGGCTTCGAGCATGCCCGCTGCCAGGTCGCACAAATGTGACAGCAAGTTAAGGCGACATCCAACGCAACCCGTGGTAACCGCCCTGCCTGTCGGCTTGCCCCGGTCGGCAACAATCGAATCCGGACGCGCTCCATGAACCGCACCATTCCGCTTATCCTGGCGGTCGCCCTTTTCATGGAAAACATGGATTCGACCGTTATCGCAACGTCGCTGCCGGCGATCGCCGTCGACCTCCAGACCAGCCCGGTGGCGCTCAAGCTGGCGCTGACCGCCTATCTGGTATCGCTGGCGGTGTTCATTCCGATCAGCGGCTGGATGGCCGACCATTTTGGCGCCAAGACCGTGTTTCGCGCCGCGATTGCCGTGTTCATCGGCGGATCGGTCGCTTGCGCGGTGTCGAATTCGCTGCCGGCCTTCGTGGTCTCGCGCTTCCTGCAAGGCATTGGCGGCGCCATGATGACGCCGGTGGGACGGCTGGTGCTGGTGCGCGCCACGCCGAAGAGCGAACTCGTCGCCGCGATGTCGTGGCTGACCGTTCCGGCATTGCTCGGGCCGCTGGTCGGGCCGCCGGTCGGCGGTTTCATCACCACCTATTTCAGCTGGCACTGGATCTTCCTGATCAACGTGCCGATCGGGCTGATCGGCATCTGGCTGGCCACGCGCTTCCTGCCGGAGACCGAAGCGGCGCCGACGCCGCCGCTCGATTTCATCGGCTTCGTGCTGAGCGGCCTGGCGGCATCGGGCATCGTTTTCGGCCTGTCGGTGGTCAGCCTGCCGGCATTGCCGCCGATTGCCGGCTTCCTCACCGTGGCTGTCGGGCTGGTTTCAGCCGTGCTTTACCTCCTGCATGCGCGCCGCGCCAAAAATCCGCTGCTGGCGCTCGAGCTGTTCCGCAACCAGGTGTTCCGCGCCTCGGTCCTCGGCGGCGGGCTGTTCCGCATCGGCATCGGCGCCGTGCCCTTCCTTTTGCCGCTGATGTTCCAGATCGGCTTCGGGCTGACGCCGTTCCAGTCGGGAATGATCACCTTCGTGGCGGCGATCGGCGCCATCGGCATGAAATTCGTCACCGCGCTGATCTTCCGGATCGCCGGCTTCCGCCGCGTGCTGATCTTCGGCTCGCTGATCGCGGCGGCGTCGATTGCCATCAACGGCCTGCTGACGCCCGAGACGCCGTATCTGCTGATCCTCGCCGCCTTGCTCGCCGGCGGATTCATCCGCTCGATGTTCTTCACCGGCATCAACGCGCTAGCCTATGCCGAGATTTCGACCGCCGACACCAGCAGGGCGACGCCGATCGCCGCAGTGTTCCAGCAACTGTCGATCGCGCTCGGCGTGGCGCTGGCCGGCGGCGTCCTGGAAGTCTTGGCGACAATCCATGGCGGGGCGCTGACGCTGAGCGACTTCCACATAGCGTTCTTCATCGTCGCGGCGGTGTCGGCCGCTGCATCGCTGTCATTCATGCGGCTGGCGCCCGATGCCGGCAACGCCGTATCGGGACATGGCGGGCTGACGGCGCCGAAGACGCTGGGGGTGTCTGGTCCGCAGGGCGGTTGAGGGCGGGCGGTGCAGAACCTTTTGGTGCTGGCGGGACAGCGCTCCCCTCTGTCCTGCCGGACATCTCCCCCACTTGGGGGGAGATCGGCCGTCATCCCGGCTTTCGCCAATCGCCTACGCTGAGGAAGAAGGTGCGGCCGACGAAGCTGCCAATCTCCCCCCTCGTGGGGGAGATGTCCGGCAGGACAGAGGGAGGCGCAAAGGATCGCTACAGAGCGGTTTTACCCTGCCCCGCTTCCGCCTTTAAAATCCTTCGCCAGCAGATAAAGCTCCACCGACTCATCGCGCGAGGCCGGCGGTTTGACGTGGTGGACCGAGCGGAAATTCTGCTTGAGCCTGGCGAGCAATTCGTTCTCGGCGCCGCCCTGGAAAGTCTTGGCGAGGAAATGGCCGCCCGGCTTCAGCACCGACAGGGCGAAATCGGCGGCCACCTCGCACAGATACATGGTGCGGATGTGATCGGTCCGGCGATGGCCGGTGGTGGGTGCGGCCATGTCGGACAAAACGATGTCCGGCTGGCCGCCAAGCGTTTCAGCGAGCTTTTCCGGCGCCTGCGGGTCGAGAAAATCCATCAACAGCACCGGCGCGCCGGGCACCGCGTCCATCTCCAGATAGTCGATGCCGACGACATGCGGGTGTTCGGCCGTCGATTTCGTGCGCGCGGCGGCGACCTGGCACCAGCCGCCGGGTGCCGCGCCAAGGTCGATGACTTTCATGCCGGGCTTGAGCAGATGGTGCTTGTCGTCGATCTCGATCAGCTTGTAGGCCGCGCGCGAGCGGTAGCCGTCGGCCTTGGAACGCTGGACATAGGGGTCGTTGATGTGGCGCTGCAGCCAGCGGCGCGACGATTCCTTCAGGCCGCTTTTCTTCTTGATCCGCGTTTTCAGCACGCGAATGCCGGCAGAGCCTGGTTTTTCCGGTTTCCTGGTCATTGCCTGACTTCTTGTTTGAGTTTTCTCGCTCGCCGAGTTGCGGCCGTTTTTCGGCGGCTGCGCGTTTCGTGAACGGCTTCCCCCACTCCGTCGCTGCCTCGCAGCGCCACCTCTCCCCCCTCCGGAGGGAGAGGAAGAGCGCCAGCCTGCATAAGCTTGCGCCCTTCCTCTACCCCGTCGATCGGGGGAGAGGTGTCGAGCGAAGCTCGACGGAGTGGGGGTCGACTGTTCACCAAAGCAATGCTTTCGCTTGGGTCCGCGAAAACCGGCTGCCCCGTTTCGGGATCATGCTCTGCCACGCCCATTGTTGCGCCAGACACCGTCGTCGGCCATCAATTCGCTCAATATGCCCTCGCGCAGGCCGCGGTCGGCGACGCGCAGCCGCTCCGACGGCCACACCGCTCGGATCGCTTCCAGGATGGCGCAGCCGGCCAGCACCAGATCGGCGCGATCGGCGCCGATGCAGGGATTGGCGACGCGCTGCTGAAAATCCCAGCCGACCAGTTTTTCGACCATGCGGTCGACGCTGTCGCGGTCCATCCACAGCCCGTCGACGCGGCGGCGGTCGTAGCGATCCAGGTCGAGGTGGACGCCGGCCAGCGTCGTCACCGTGCCCGAGGTGCCGAGCAGGTGGAATTTCGGGCTGGCGAGCACATGGCTCAGCCGGTTGCGCCCGTCGAAGGCGTGCAGGCGCACTGCCACATCCTCGACCATGGCGGCAAAGATCTCACGGGTGACGGCGCGGCCGCCGAAGCGCTCGGCCAGCGAGACGACGCCGACCGGCAGCGACGTCCAGGAGACGATGTGGTTGGCGAGCCTCGGCGAGCGGTGGCCGGTGAGATCGATCAGCGCGATTTCCGAGGAGCCGCCGCCGATATCGAACAGGACGACGCCTTGCGTGTCGCGGTCGACCAGCGAGCCGCAGCCCGACACCGCCAGCCGCGCCTCGGTCTGGCGGTCGATGATCTCGAGTTTCAACCCCGCCTCGCGCTCGACGCGGTCGAGGAACTCGGCGCCGTTGGCGGCCGTGCGGCAGGCTTCGGTGGCGATCAGCCGGGCCTTCCTGATCTTGCGGCCGCGCAATTTGTCACCGCAGATTTTTAGCGCCTCGACCGCACGGTCCATCGCCGGCTGCCCGAGCCGGCCATTGGCGGTGAGGCCCTCACCCAGCCTGACGATGCGCGAGAAAGCGTCGATGACCCGGAACTGGCCGTGGCGCGTCGGCACCGCCACCAGCAGCCGGCAATTGTTGGTGCCGAGATCGAGTGCCGCGAACACCGGCAGTTCCTGCAGCGGCGGGCGGCGAGCAGCCGGCTCCGGCCTGCCTGGCGCAACCGAAGGCAAGGGCGCGACGATCGCCGCGGGCGGGCGGCTGGCTGGAGCGCTGACAGCAGCCGCCGCCACTCCGGCCGCAGCGAGGCGAGCGTCGTCGCGCGCGAAAACCTTGCGGCCGCGCCGGCGTTTGCGCCGCTTCCTGGTCTTGGCCTTCTGGCCATTCTGATGCTGGGACGCGTCGCCTGCCTGTCCGTGACCGGACCAAGGCTGCACCGGGCGGCCATTGTGCCGGCCGGCGGATGGGCTTGCCTGGCCCGAAGGCGGCGGCGAAGCCCTGGACACGCCCACTTCCGGCGCGCCGGCGCCGGTGTCGTGGTCTTCCACTTCAGTTCCTTCCGGCGCCGCGCGAACCGGAGACGGGACGCAGCAGGCGCTTTCATGTGTTCCAAGTTGCCACCAGACTAGCAGCGCCGGGCCGGATCACCAAGAGCGCAGGGGTCGAATTTGTCGGCGGCATTGTCTCGCCGCTCCGCTCGGCCCGATGATGGCGGGACAGCGGGGGCGCGAAGGATCGCCAGCCTTTCCTTTTCCCGCAGCAGCGCCTTGCCGGTTGAATAGCCGGCTTCGATAAGGCATTTCTGAAATGGCGGGTATGAAACATTCGAAATCGCGGGCAGTTTTCCTGACGCGAACCGAACGGGCAACTGGGCTGCAACGCATGATCGTCACGCCATGAACTGGAGGCGTTATTTCTGGCCGGTCGTCGGCGTTGCGGCGGTCGTCTTCTCGCTATGGCTGCTGCTGCACGAGCTGCGCGGCATCTCGCTCGACGACGTCTGGGACGGCATCGTCGCCATCCCTGCCCGCGGCTGGGTGCTCGCCGCGTTGAGCTCGGTCATCGCCTATGCGTCGCTGGCCGGCTACGATCACATCGCGCTCCTGCATATCGGCAAGAAAGTGTCGTGGCTGTTCGTCACCCTGTGCTCCTTCACCACCTACGCGCTGTCGCACAATATCGGCGGCTCGGTTTTTTCAGGCGCGGTGATCCGCTACCGCGCTTACGGAACCAGGGGGCTGACCGGGCAGGACGTCGGCATTCTGGTGGCGATCTGCTGGATCACCTTCGTGCTGTCGACGGTGTTGGTTTCAGGCATCGTGCTGGTGCTCGCACCGGAGATCGTCGACCGTTTTTCCGGCACGCCGCATCATCGGCTTTCGCAGGCGGCGGGGCTCGCGATGCTGCTCGTGGTGGCGGCCTATGTCTTCGGCAGCTGGCTGCATCTCAGGCCGCTGAAGATCGGAAGGTTCCAGGTCCATTATCCGGCGCTGCCGATCGTCGCGCGGCAATTGCTGATCGGCCCGATCGAGCTGCTGGCGGCGGCGGCGATCATCTTCTTCGCCCTGCCCGAAGCTGGCAATCCCGGATACTTCGTCGTGCTCGGCGTCTTCCTGATGTCGTTCTCGGTCGCCCAGATTTCGCATGCGCCGGGCGGGCTCGGCGTGTTCGAGGTCGTCTTCCTGACCGGCCTGTCGCATATGGACCCGGTCGGCGTGCTGGCAGCACTGCTGGTGTTCCGGCTGTTCTACCTGATCATCCCGCTGGTGATGGCGCTCGGCGTCGTGCTGTATTTCGAGCACTCGCAGCTCGGGCGAAGGGAGAATTGAGGGGCGGCTTTGAACCACGCCCTTATGAAACGTGCCGATTGAAATGCCTTCGGCAGGCTTGACTATTTTCCGACGGCGGCTACAAGGCACGCGCGGCGCCATCGTCGCCCTGCCCGCGCGGTTTTCTTCAACCGCGCCTGCTGGGGAATAGGTTAACGGTAGACCCACGGACTCTGACTCCGTTAGTCCTGGTTCGAATCCAGGTTCCCCAGCCAACAGTTTCCGCAATTAAATCAGCCCCTTATGCAGAACAATCGCGACCGAAACGTGTTGCATGGGTTTTCCTGCCCTGTGGCGCGCAAACCCTTGCATTCCGGGCATGTCCCGCCCCGTCCCTTTCTGTCCGTGCAACACGATTGCAACACGGATCAGCCAATTTGTTCCCGCCATGTTCCTATAGAGAGCGCGCCTTCGCCGGTGCCAATTGCGGTGCCAATTCTTTTCCTGCGACTGTCGGCAGGTCCGTGCGACAATCCCGCCGGGGAATCAACGCGGGATTTCATACATGACAGAAACTGAGCACTCTAAAACGCCGATGATGGACAGGGATAGCGCGGCTGCATTAGTTTACCACGATCTCAAAACGTCTCAGCGCGCGACTTTCCAGGTTGCCGCCGAGTGGGGTCGTTGGTTGACCGCGTCGCTGGTGCTAGTCCATTCTGGTGCGCTGTTCGGCATGTTTCGTTGCTGAACAATCCAGCCAGCCAACCTGCGACGCTGGAAGCATTCAAAGCCCCGGTCTGGTGCTTCGTGGCTGGCCTTCTGCTGGCGCTGGCATCGGGTTTCTTCGCTTGGATCAACTGGTCGATGCACTCGTTCAATTACGCGTCCTCGGCACGATACGATATGCTTTGGGACGCTGAGAAGTGGATCGATCCTCCACACTTCCAAAGGGCGTTGGACATCACGAATTGGGGCAGCATCGCTTGCGGTTTGCTTTCTGCCCTATCCATTGCGGCGGGCGCGGCTTTGATCCTGCATGGGGACTATCTAGCTGCCATATTCGGAATTTGATCCCGCCCATAGACCGCCACCGTGAGGCGGCGGAGTCTCTGGGCTCATTTGGGCGTGTTAGAACCAGCGCTCCCGGCGCGGGTCGCCGGCCACAAGAACAAGGCCCAACAGTAAGCCTACAGCCGCGCCCAGCATGAAGGCGGACGATAGCGTGCCAGGATTTTCTTGAGCGACACCGGAAGCAGTAGACGCCCTTTTGCGAAGTGCTTGCGTTGTCCGAGACACGCTATCGGCCGCGCCCTCATACCAACCAGTAGCTTCCTCGACGAGCGTCCGATTGATCTTGTTGATCTCGCGTTTCAGTTGCGCAACTTGCTTCTCCAAGGCCTCCTGCGCTTCGCGCTGCGTCTCCGTCGGCTTTGCGTCTTCGTTTGGGTCGTCGGCCATTGTGATCTCCCTTTTGGGTGGGGGCTCAACGGCCGCCGCCGCGTAAGGTTCCTCAGCGACAAAAAGCCCGCCACCTTGAAGGCAGCGGGCTAGCAGCGGCAGAGGTTGCCGCCCGTCAGTGACGCTCTGCCGGTGCTCGAGAAACTCCATGAAGTTCTCAACCACCTTGTCGATCGGCATTGACCGCGCATTGCATCCGCGAAGGATGGCGGGCGGCGATCTTGACAAATTTTGAAGCTGGGAAGCGGGCGCCGTATGACCGCACTCTGCTTGACCTTCAGGCAGCGCTCGAATGGGCCGGCGTCGAGTTCATCCCCGAGAAGGGCGGCGGCGCCGGTGTGAGGTTGCGGAAATGAAGACGAGCGGATTTGACTCGCTAAATTCGTCCGGAAGCGTACAGAAGCATCGTCGCCATCCAACAGAACGGGCGCTGGCGCTTGGAAGAGTCGATCACGCTTTCGCCCCACGCGAGGGATAAAGCGATGTCATTTGACGATCATCTCGACTCCGAGCAACTCGCCACGCTGGCAAAGGTTCTCAAGGACTATTGCACAGAGGCAGGAATTCCCGAAGGCCATCCGGCGTGGGAACACTTCGGCCGGCGGCTCATGAGCCTATTCCAGTCAAGGATACATCATCCCGATGAACTCACGTCCAAAATGAACACTGGCTACGAGGATTGGCTAGGCGAGATCGGCGCTACCGGTCCTTTCATACCGCCCAAACTATCGTCCGAGGACCGTCTAGTAGGTGACAATATCTTGCCAGGATCGGACCGCAGAGGCAGGCCAGCGGTCGGCATCACGGCTTAGCTGACTTCGCCATCCGACAGATGATCTGTTTTGCGTCTAGGAGGTGCGTCGGGTCCGCTGTCGACGGCTCCAAAAGCGCGAACGTTGCGCAACTGGACACTTCCGGGAGACAGCGGACTCAAACTGGGGCCAAGAGGGGACAAGGCCCTTTATGATCCCTATGCGGGGATCATTGTGATAACACCGGGCGGGTAACAAACGTTCCGTCGGCTGAAAGATATATATCCGGCCGCTTAGCACTTCTTCACCTTCGGCGTGATCTCTTCGACCCGCACCTTGTCGCCGATCTCTCTCGGCCAGCGCCTTTGCCTTGTCCTTGGTGGTCAGCACCGTGCGCCAATGCGGCTTTTCGAACACGCTTACGATGTAGGTTGTCGTCGCCGGCATCTGCGGCGGAACTTCCTTTTGATGGATGCGGCGCAAAAGATTTTGGGATCGAGCGAGAATGCGCCGGCTCTCCTCCATGACGGATCGCATCTCCGCAATCGTGGCCCGCGTGGCATCAACCTGCAACCGCGACCTCTCTACGTACACGTTATCGATTTGCCACGGATCCATTGCCGTAACTCACTGCGACTAGCGTTTTCGAGTTAGAAATCGGGCTTCCCGCATAAGTGACGGCCAGTCGAGCCCCAGAAGAGCGATAAGCTCGCGAGCCTGCTCTTCGGTTATATTCGCCTCTTTAACCAAGCGCTGAACGATAGAGTCGTCAGGGCCCCCGCTGGGTGTTCTGTCCCTATCGTCAGCCATCGGAAAAAATCCTTAGGTAACATAACGCGACCATTTGGACTGAGTTCCTCCACAATGACTTCCGCGATCACGGGATTACTCGGATCTCCCCAAGCTCGGTAGTATCAAGGCGGCGGACGCCAATCCGCTAGGCCGGCGCCCGACAAGGCAATCTACCCCAACGCCCCCCCAAGTGGCACCGGCCACTTTCAGCCCCCTCGTTCGAAAGTTGGCTTCCAGTCGCGATTGCGCGCCCGCTGCTGGCCTTCGTAGTGAAGAACACCTGCCGTCGATCACCACCGGCAGCCTTGTAGTTTGAGCAGATAAGAGCCCGACCAGGTCGTCATGCATCGAGCCGTGGTCACGGCCGAGCCTGTCAATCAGCGCCTGGATGTCGAGCTTCGTCGATTTGCAGCACATCGGGTGCGCACAATTGACATAGATGGTCTCGCGGGCGGCCAGGGTGTCGGCGAGGGTCTTTTTGGGCATGGCGATCTCCGTTGAGGGCTCGCCGCAACGGGGAGGAATATATTCCTGAAAGCGAGGGCGTCGGCAATAGGGGACGCCCACTCTTTGACATTGGGTTGATATTAGCTCAGGGGCCTCATTTCTTTCGGCCGGACTCTTTGCAACCTTCTCGCTATCGTGTGCGGCAACGGCGCGGCGTCTTGAAGCATCCGCTTCATCGGCTCGTTGGGTTTTTCGTCAGTGTGAGCACGATAATGGAACGTCCAAAATCCGTATCGGAGATGATCGAGCGCTACGACAGCGATTTTTACGAGCCGATAGGGCGCTTGATAATGCAGTTTGGATTTCTGGAATTCCATATCGATCATTGGCTGTCCGCGCTTGGCGCCGACCAACCGAAGCTGCGGAAAGCGAACAACTTGAATAACAAAATCACTCTGTATGGTCAGATCATCGACCAACACACCACCGAACCGAATGACCTTGCCGAGCGCGATCGCCTCGTCCAGCAGATGCGCGAACTCAACACGTTTCGCAATCGTGTCGTTCACGGTCCGTGGAGCGTATACCTCGGAGAAAAGAAGGCTTGGCAGAAACTCTCAGTCAACCGGCAAAATGCAACACACCAATTCTTTGAGGTGACTGCCGATGTAATTCGGGCGGCTGCTAGCGACCTCGCGAAAATCCAGGTAGAGGCGTCTCACTTTGCCTTTGGCTTTCTAGTACCGAAAAAGGCATAGCAACGAGCGTGGCAGGCGACAAAAGACTAACGGCTGGGTAGCTCTGGCTACTTGCGCACGATCCATTCCAGCAAGTCAGGATCGACGTCATCGCTCCCGGTAAAGTCGCTGATCAAAAACGCGGCAACCGACCGCCATTTGTCTTCGGGGATATTCTCTTCGATCACGGTTTTTATGAAAGCGCTGCGCAGGATATCGCAGTCAAAAACCGATACCTGGGCGCCTGCCTGGGCTTTCGCCATCTCAGCCCTCCTGCCTCTAGGGCGGAAGCACTGCCAGCTCCCAAGCGTCCGCGATGCCTCTATTCGGTACGGGCGACGTTGGGATTGTACGCTTTATCGCGAATTTCGCGAGTCCGGCCTCGCTCAATCTGGCGCGGCCTTCAATCCTCTTCCCGGAATCCTGCAGCGAGGCGTGCCGAAGGTCCTCCTCACCCCTGAGATGCTTATTATTCGTCCCAGCCGGAGGACACGCCCACACCCCGCCGGTTAGGCCCGACGGTCGGTTGCCTACTCCGCAGCGGCTGTCGGGCCGTCCCTATCACAGTTCGGGACAATCAACGTGGGCCGAGAAAAACCAACAACCCCGCAACCGGGATCAAGGGCAAGCGCCACGGGCCGCCCGCGAAGGACGAAGCAGAGCATTTCGAGTTCTGCCCCGTGTGTGGCCAAACGTTCGACAAGCGAAACCTTGGCGAGGTGCTGCATCATTATCTCCCCGACCATGAGACGTTGAAGCTCGATGGATAGGTGAGTTGGCTTTCGCATACGGCTGGGGTCATCCAGAATTGTTGGCGGTCCCGACCAGGCGGTACCGGAATCGATTGCGGATGCGCTCGTTGAAGAAGCGGCCCTTGGCGAATGCGGCTCGGAACTCGGCGAAGGTCTCCGGCGGCACATCCTCAAACTGGTAGCATTTGCCGCTGGCCACGAACCATACCGAGAGAGTCCTACGATCCGGATCGTATTCCGTTTTACTTATCGAGGTGGACGGCATGACGTTCACGCCTTGGTTCGGCGCGGAAGCACCAACTAATTGTGGCCCCCTTTATTCGCAGCACGGCAGTTTAAAGGTCGGCCAGATGACCCATGCAGCTAGGGGGTTTCGTCCCGACCAGCCTTACCAATCGCCTCAAGCAATGAAGCTAGGGTTGGCGGCAGTTCTGGTTCGACCTCCAGCCCAAGCAGCTTATGTACGTTACGACGATTGTCTTCGGTGCCGATCAATTCGCGAACGGCATCGGCAAGGGTCTTACGGCCCGCTGCATCACGCTTTGCCATGTCTGCATGTCCCAACCCCGCCCGAGCCGCAACTCGCAGGTCACGGAATGGTTCCGTTAGGGATCAGGAATGTTTGGGGCCTAGTGGTCAAAATCCCACGCTTGGTACCCATACCGGCGATTGCCAGAGTGTCCCTGTGTCGGAGAGCGGACGTTTCTAGCGGTATTGTTTCCGCATGCTGATGCTCGCTGCCGTGCTCGATCTTGCCTTCGCCGCCTTCCATCTAGGATTTTGGCGGCTTTTCGGATGGCCGGCCCGGCTAAAGGGTTCGGGCAACCTAAACGCAGCAATCACTCAAACTCTGAATGTCATGCTGACGTTCACCTTTGTGTCTTACGGCGCAACATTGCTTTGGCTTTGGTACCGGGGGCTAATTTGGCCGCCACTTCTGTTTTTCGGAGCCGCTTTCTGGGCCATTCGCCTGGCTGCACAGTTCGCGCTCTTCGATAGGCGGCATTGGCAATCCAAGCTGATCTCGACAGTCTTCGCCGTCTCGGCTTCTGCCCATGCCCTCGCAGGGTTATAGGAGGCAGAACAGCAAATGTCGGCTTCTGGGTCGCTTTCGGACGAAAGCACTCCGGGTACCAAGCGTCAAATTTTGACCAACAGGGCCACGCATGTCGACCATCAATCTTAATCAGATTGTTGTGTCCGCTCTGCCAACGCAAAAGCCTGCAAGTTCCTCGATTTGCCAATGGCTTGGTCAGCGTTCGCAATGATCGAGAAGAACGCCGCGCGGGCGATGTCCTTTTTTGACGCGTCCGGATGCTCCTTTTTTGCAGCCTTTAGGAGCTGTTTTGGTGTCATCTCTGGCGTCACTACCCGCATCAGCGTATTCGCCAATCGCCTGCAATTCGGTCGGGTTCATAAGAGCATCCTCAATAATGGCCTGCTGGCTTAGTCTTATCTAAAGGTGTCTTCTCTGTGTCGTAGCGCTGGGGGCAATCGGACCAACAACGAAGGCACGGGCTTGTCCTCATCCGGCGATACGGCGCCTTGTTGGCAACCCGAACCATTGTCCCCAGATCGCGTTCCTCCAGAAAAGAGAAAAGCCCGCCGCACCCTTTCGGCACGGCGGGCTGTCCTCCCAGTCGCTTACGTTATTCGATAACTTTGATGATCTTGCGCGTGCCCGGGTCAACGACAACGGTCCGGTTGTCGACGACAACGGTGCGGTATTTGGTGTTGGGGACTTCATGGAGCTCGACAGTCTCGGGCAGGGTTGAGCCGATATTGAGCTCCACTCCAGGGATTTTCACCGATGCGAGCGGCTGCTTTTTCACGTATTCCCTAATGACCGTCTCCTGTTCAGGCTCGATCACTACGTCCTGAGCGGCAGCGGCACCGAGGCCCGCCAGCAGCAGAAATCCCGCGGCTGCAGTGGAAAGATGCATTCTCATAAGTGCCTCCTTTGTGTAGCTCTGTTCCGCTGAACGCGTCTTCGCGCCAGACTTAACAAACCCCAGCCAGCTGCATTTGTTCCCCAAAAGTCCCTCAAGGCTGATGCGCGACAGGACCTAGGTCTCGCCTGTTTTGGCATAATAGGCCGGACATAGCGCCACCCGGAACCGCCGCTGCGCATAGTCGTTGATCCCTGCAAGTTCACGGGAAGGAGCCCATGGAAAATAGTGTCCACCAAGCCCGCTGGTTACTCGCTCCGGTCTTCGCAGTTTCGATCACATTCCTGGCGATTGGAATAATCGTTAGCTAGGGATCGTTAGCTAGGACCGACCGGACCTGACGATTGGACCGAACGACGAAATGGGATCTGCGCAGCTAAGTCCCTTCCTGCGCTGATAAAGGACCACCCGCCATTCCTCGATTTGGCGGGGTGGTCCGTGCGGCTGACCAAGTCCGCTCAGGAGGCCTGTCAGCGGTTTAAGGTCGCGAGGCAGCATCACCTCACAGCAGGTCTTCAGCAACCCCGTCGAATTTCCTGAGGCCTACGCTTGGAGGCTTTCGCTTAAGAAGCCCCTGTTCACTTGCGGCCGCCTTGAAGGCATCGAACGCGGCTTGTTGGGTGCAGTGTCCGGCCAGGCATTCCTCGATCATTCGAATTGCTTCAAGTCGGGACGGCTTGTCCATGAAGGGCCATGGTTGCTGAAGCGCTTTCGCAGCTTCGGGTATCGACGCGACCACTATCGGCTTGTGATTCAGGTAAATTGTAATCGGAATGAACGTCGGCATCTTTGTCGCTCACCAGGATTGAAGGCGGCTAAACGCGAAGACAAGGCAGTGGTTGCATCGTTGTGAATTCAGACCGCCGCTGTCCGATACGGGGGGACGATGGCGGACGAAGACGATGACTATGAACCGGTCCAAGCGAGAATTATCGGCATCGACCACCCTCTGAACGCGAGGATGATCCTGCGGCGTGTGTTTCCAGCCCTTCGTGATGGCTTCCGCCCTCACCGCGCCCTTGGCGATCGCCTGCTGAAATGCGATGTCTTTCGAAGCTCCAAGCGCGGCAAACGTCTCGTGCAGTCCAATCGTGTCGGCGCGGAGCTTCAAAAGGCTGTCGGAATATCGGCCAATGATCCGCGCCACCAGGTTGGTAGGGATTGGTTTACCATCTCGGATCGCAGCTGTGATCGTGCGGTCGAAACGTTTGTCGCGTCGCTCCCGATTCAGATAGGCCCGCAACTGGTCGGGCTCGCCGGAAAGCAGTTCATCGCGGGCTCGGGCAACATAGCCGCTCTGAAGTGTGGTGAGCCCGATCACCCCACCTTCTCGGCGGCCAGTCACCCTGTTGACGCGGCCTACTACCTCCAATGCGGTCCTCGTTGGATTGGACCCACGGGCAAGGCGTTCAGAAAAAGCGGCACAGATCGCAACTTGTTGATCAGCAACAATGTTGGTGACCAGTTGCGCCGAGTGCTCGCGCAACCAGGTCTCAGCCGTAAGATTGCGCGCATCCCAACGAAGAACGACCTGAAGGCCGCTCGGATCGCGCAGCGCCGGCATCTGTTCGACCGTGGCGACACCGCCGCCGTTGTAGGCCTGCCGGATGGCTTCTTCCAGCGGCCGAAACGCGGCCTCGTCGAGGTTCATGGCTGCAATGGCGTCCTTGACGTCGCCGCGCTCCAAGCTCTCCACCACACGGCGCAGAACGATGTTGGAGCGGATGTCGTCGATCGCCTCGAAAAACGCGGTCCGCAGCATCGGCTCATAGGTCGAGACAAGCTGTTCGAAACGATCACGGGGGGATAGGCGTTTGAGCATTCGTTCCGGACCTTAAAAGGAGGCTGGTATGGATGTCTTGGCCCATCATTCGACGGAGCTTGTGGTGCTTCGCATCGCACTCATGGCAATTGCATCAATGGTTGCTGAGCAATCGGATGACCCGGATCGGGCATTGGCTGACATGGAAGAGCAGGCACTGTCCACGTTCGATCATATGGAGATCGATTTTTCCGGTTTCGAAGGGGACATCGCTGTTGCCAAGTCTCATATGCGGTCGTCGCTGGCGTCGCTCTTTTCTGGGATATCGCTCGGCGGCTAACCCGCCACGAAAGTGATATACGCGACCGGCGTCCCGGCCGGCGGGATCGGCCGTAGGTCCTTCATGACCAACTCGACGCCGTCGATGACGAGTGTGTCCGTCATGGCGGAGACGATCGAGGGTACTGCGAAAGTGATCTGGTTGTCGGTCGCCACAGTGAGGGTGCCGTCGACGTATTTCTGAGACACGCGGCGCATCACCGCATCGAGTGGATAGACCGTCGTCACTGGCTCGCCCGGTATCCATGGCGTCGACGGATCTGGCGGCGCTGTGACCGTGCGGGTTAGCATGACAACGCCCTGCTCCTGCATCTCGTCATAAAAACCGGCCATCACACGATCAGCGGCGCTAACAGCCCGTCTATGATGGTCGAGACGCGCGCATCCGGGGCAAAAATGTTGCCGCTGTCGCCGGGGTCAAAGAACTCCCGCTCGATGCCCTCAATACCTTCAGAGCCGAAGCGGTGTGTTTGCGGACTCTGACGCGCTAAGGCTTTCGTACGACTCCAGCAGCCATTCTAGTTCGGCTTTGATCTCAGCTCGGGTCATGCGGCCTTCCGCTTCTGCGCTTCCCGCTGCCAGTGCTTGGCAGCCGCTGGCGTAATTAGGCGCCAGGGACTCCCTCGTCCTTAGCTTCTTGATCAGCCGCCGCTGCTTCCAATTCAAGCCGCGCCAAATGGGCTTTGATCTCCTCAGGCTCGGCGTGCTCCAGCCCGACGACATTGTTCCTCGTTTCCTTCAATGCAACGATGATCTCGTCGAGCTTCGCATGGATGGCAGCGGTGTCGCGGTAACCCTGGATCAGTACGACCCCGGTAATCACTATCGCAGCTACAGAAAGCGCATAGGTGATTACGTTTGTTAGCCCAAACGGAACCATCGCAGTGCAGGCTATCATCGCGGCTAGCAGCACATAGAAGCCGGGCGGACGGGACAGAAAGTCGGCGATCACAAAGAGAAATCGGTTCATGCGAATCCCCAATAAGTGATCCCGATTGGGGCCGCATTTCGGGTGCTCGTCAATGGCGCAAATCACGCAGGTTGATTGCGCCGCCTCGCCTCTTGCTGGCATCGGCGCTCATTGCGCTTGGCAGCCCAAGAGAAGTCGTCATGTTCCGATGAAAGGATCTTGGCGAACGCGCCGTCGGCGATCCACGAATTCAGGCTGTCCCGTTGGCCCGCATCTTCCGTGATCGTAGCCGAAACATCCCTGATTTCATGATGCAACAGCCTGATTTCGGCGCTTTCGCTATTCTGCGAGGCCCTGCGGGCGGGAATGATCGCGATTTGCTGCAAAGCCCGGTTTTTTCTATCCCGTCCGGTGTTCGGGTGGATGCCCTCCACCTTGAAGCACCAGCTGCGGAATGACTTGCCGCCGACCTTGGATCTGGCCCGGGCGAGGACGCTCGGCGTTCCTTCTCATTGCCAACGGCGAGCAGCCATTCGTTGCAGCGCCTCGAGCTCGCTGATCTCTTGTCCCGACGGCAGGGTGCCGATCCGGTTCCAGAACGCCCTTCGCTCCTACGCTAGCGGGTCTGCCTTAGGGTCGAGCTTGTCGCCCACCTCTTTGCACCACCCGAGCTTATCGGTGTATGTGTGGACATAGGGCAGCTGCTGGGCCGGCCGGCCCGACATGTTCATGGCTGGCGCGCTCGATCTCGGCCGCGCGGATGAAGCGCTCCGCGATTTCACCGATGTTCATGGCGCGCCTCTTTTTCCTGGCTGTTCTGCTCCTCGCCGCCGTCCGTCCGGTTGATTGTCACCGTGCACGTAATCAGGGTGTTCCAGTCCGGGCCGTGTTCAATGACGTTATGGAGCTCGGAAATTTCTTCCAAAAAGTGCTCGATCGTGATGGGGCCGTTCTGGTGGTCGTAGACGAGAACAGCTTTCCAGCGCTTGTCGCCATGAAGCGATACGACGTTACTCATGCCGAATTTCTCCTGCGGTCATCGAACAAATCCGGCTGGATGCTCGCGGGCCAAATGCCTTGACCACCCGCTCGTATAGCATACCGACAAATGCAAATATTAGTGGCACGACGCCGCGCAGATCCTGGGCAATGAACTGCAGCTCGCCGAGCGGGCAAACATCCCACATCGTCAGCCAGTCGCCGGCGTGGCGCTCGAGTATCTCAGGGCACGCCCGCACCATGTCGGATGCGGCCCAAAATAGAACCTCGTCTAGTTGGCCCTTGTTGTTGTCGGTCTCCGTCAAGGTCGAAAGCACCAGGCGCAAGTGCCCTTCCCCGTGCCGGCGTATGATGCGAGCCAGCGTCTCGACCGCGCGCGCCTCTCCCGGCTCCGGATAGCGATGCCGGTCGACAATCTTGATGCCGAGCTCATCACATAGGGCTTGGACGCGCGGTCGGTCAAAGCATCCCCGCTTCCTGAGCGCATGTTGCACCGTCGACGGATCACGATTGAACAGCAACCCTATCTGCCCCCTAGGCAAGCTCGGCTTCAGCACCATCACGGCGCACATGGCCGCGTCTCGCGTTGCCACGATACTATACTGACGCGACGGTCCTCTCATCTCGGCATACGTGCAGCCGTGCATGGCATACGTGCAGCCGTGCATGCGGGCCACGAGGTCGATGACATGCCGAGCCGTCACCAGCTTGACCACCGTTGCAAATCTCAGGCGTGGCCCCTGGAGCGGGTTCTGGCTTCGGCGGCTTGGGAAACGGCGCAGACCTTCATGCCCGCACCTTCCTGCGCTCGACGGCCACCTGCTTACCTTTGACAATGTCGGAGAACGCTTAAAAAGGACGCTCACAACGGAACACGAAATCCGCCGCATCCCGGGTGACTACTTAGTTGTTGCCTTGTCGGTTTTTCTTCGGTTTCGCTATCAATGCAGCAGGAGGAGCGGTTTCAGCCTTAAGTCGTTGCTCTCGCAGCCGAGCAGTCTTTGCATCTCGTGCTGCGCGCTCAATATCTGTTAATGCCCTTGCAGCATCCGACGTGCGCTCCTGCCTGTCGTATTTTTCTTGATGGGTTAAGCCTTGTCTTTCCCGCATTTCCTGTCCTCGATCTGACGGTATGGCGCTCTGTTGGCGACCCGAACGATCGTCGCGAGATCGTGTTCCCCCAGACAACGAAAAAGCCCGCGCCTCTGGCGGAGCGCGGGCCCGATGTTCCGGCAGCCGAGTGCTATTCTTCGAAATGCGGGCCACGTGACACCCACCAGGAACTTAAGTGGGTGTCCCAGCATTGAGGGAGACCTGAAGCCGCCCCCTCCTTTTCAAGGAATTCAAGCATGGCCAAGCCAACCAGACAGTCGTCGGGCAAGCCCGCGACGATCCATGATCAAAAGCTCGTGCGGGGGAACGGAGGCGAGCTTCACCAGATCGCCGAAGGCGACAGCGAGATCCTGACGACCGCCCAAGGCGGCCCAGTGGCCGATGACCAGAATACTTTAAGGATTGGCCAGCGCGGACCGTCACTAATCGAAGACTTCCACTTCCGTGAGAAGATTTTTCATTTCGATCACGAGCGCATTCCCGAGCGCGTCGTGCATGCACGCGGCTATGGCGCGCACGGCTTCTTCGAGACCTATGAATCGCTAGCGGCTTACACCCGCGCGGATATCTTCCAGCGTGCCGGCGAGAAGACGCCGGCCTTCGTGCGGTTCTCCACGGTGGCCGGTTCGAAAGGCTCGTTCGACCTGGCGCGGGACGTGCGTGGGTTCGCCGTCAAATTCTACACCAACGAAGGCAATTGGGATCTCGTCGGCAACAACATCCCAGTTTTCTTTATTCAGGACGCAATCAAGTTTCCCGACGTCATTCATTCAGTGAAGCCGGAGCCTGATCGTGCCTTCCCACAGGCGCAATCGGCACACGACAATTTCTGGGACTTCATCAGCCTGACGCCCGAATCGATGCATATGGTCATGTGGGTCATGTCGGATCGGGCGATACCTCGGTCCTTCCGGTTCATGCAGGGATTCGGCGTTCACACGTTCCGGCTGGTCAATGCGAAGGACGAATCCACCTTCGTCAAATTCATCTGGAAGCCGAAGCTCGGCATGCAGTCGGTCGTTTGGAACGAAGCGGTCAAGATCAACGGCGCTGACCCCGATTTTCATCGACGCGACCTCTGGAATGCCATCCAGTCTGGTGATTTCCCGGAATGGGAGCTCAACCTCCAGCTCTTCGATCAGGACTTCGCGGACAGTTTTGACTTCGACGTTCTGGATCCGACCAAGATCATTCCGGAAGAAATCCTCGCGCCGGTCCCGGTCGGCCGCTTGGTGCTCGATCGTATGCCCGACAATTTCTTCGCCGAGACCGAGCAGGTCGCGTTCATGACGCAGAACGTACCGCCCGGCGTCGACTTTTCCAACGATCCCCTGCTGCAGGGTCGAAACTTCTCCTACCTGGACACGCAACTGAAGCGTCTCGGCAGCCCCAATTTCACCCATATCCCGATCAACGCACCCAAATGCCCGTTCCACCACTTCCAGCAGGATGGCCTCATGGCGATGCGCAATCCGGTCGGCCGCGTGAACTACCAGCCGAATTCATTCGGCGAAGGCCCGCGGGAATCGCCGCAGCACGGTTTCCGGTCGTTCGCCGAGGCGGAGGAAGGCCAGAAAGTCCGTCTGCGCGCAGAGAGCTTCGCCGACCACTACAGCCAGGCGCGACAGTTCTTCAACAGTCAGACCGCGCCTGAGCAGAAGCATATCGCCATGGCGCTGTCCTTCGAGCTCTCCAAGGTCGAGACAACGGTTATCCGCGAGCGCATGGTGTCGCATCTCCTCAACATTGATGAAGGCTTGGCAGAAACTGTCGCTGACAAGCTTGGCATGAAGCAATTGCCCAAGCCCGCGGATGCGGCGGTCGCGCCGAGGGACGATCTCGAACCATCGCCGGCGCTCAGCATCATCCGGAACGGGCCTGACAGTTTTGCTGGCCGCAAGGTCGGTGTGCTTGTCAGTCCCGGCGCCGATGCAGCGCTGCTGAAGAACCTCCAGGCAGCGATCGAGAAGGAAGGCGCAGTGATGGAGGTCATAGCGCCCAAGGTGGGCGGCGTCGAGGCGGCGGATGGAAGTCTCATCGCTGCAAAGCACATGATCGACGGCGGGCCATCGGTCCTGTTCGACGCAGTAGCGCTGATCCTCTCCGAGGAAGGAGCGGAGCGCCTGACGGGCGAGGCCGCCGCGCGCGATTTCGTTGCCGACGCTTTTGCTCATTGCAAATTCATCGGCTTCACGTCGGGCGCCGTCCCGCTGCTGCAGAAGGCCGGCGTCGATCCGGAAGCCGATGAAGGCATGATTGGTCTCGATGATCCCAAGGCGATTACCGGTTTTATCGAGGGCTGCCGCAAGCTGCGTCTCTGGAGCCGGGAAATGGCCGTCAAACTCTAGCGATGGTGACGGAGTTTCTCATGCAGATCATTCGAACCGAAGTTACCCAGGCAACCGCCCCGACCGGACAGCCCATCCTGCGCGTGATCTTCTGCGGCGAAGGCGGTGACTGCGTTGCCGTCGACCTGGCACGCGTTGAGGGCGGAAACAACGAGGCCGCTATCAATCGAGCGAAGGCGGTCCTGGTCCAGATCGCGACCTTCGATTTGGCTGTGAACGACTATGATGCCCGAAGCAATGGCAATTTTGACGAAGTCGCCGTCACAGCGGCGAATGACGAAAACGGCGGGCTCTATATCTTTGAGTATCGGCGGACGCGGCCGTCAGGTTCTTCCCTCCAGGATGCCAAGTTTAGAGGCTGCGCGGGAGGAAGCGGTTCGATGCGCTATCGATCTTCTGGTCGACCTTCAGCCGGGCACGGACGATCTTTCAGGTTGGCTCGTGCGCCTGCGCGACGAGAACGGCGAACTGCTGCTGTACGCCATCGACGTGCAGGAGGCGCAAGCGGCCCGCCTGACAAGACCATGAACCGGCATCGGCTAAAGGCGGATTGGCAGAGATGCGAGGCTACGGCGGGACCTCCCGGGCTACGCCCGCGCTCAGATAGAGACTATGCATCACCCCACCGCGGCCGCGGCTGATCATGGCCGCCCTAGGCCTGGTACACGGTCCGCTTGGTGAGAATTCCCTACATCTTTGCGTTGACATGCAGCGCCTGTTCGCGCCGGGCGGGCCTTGGGCCGTGCCGTGGGCGCAAAACGTGCTGCCGGTCATCGAGGAATTGACCGCAAGACATCCGCAGCAAACGCTGTTCACACGTTTTGTTCCGGCCGCTCGGCCTGGCGAAGGACCGGGCATGTGGGCGCGGTATTATCAGCGTTGGGCCGAGGTCACCCTTGCCAACATCGATGCCGGCCTCGTCGATCTGATGCCTTCTCTAGCGCGGTTCGTGCCGCCGGCAAGAACGCTCGACAAGCATGTCTATTCGCCGTGGACTGAAGGCCGGCTCGACGCGATGCTCAATGGGTCAGGGATCGACACGCTGGTCATCACCGGCGGCGAAACCGACGTCTGCGTGCTTGCCACGGTCCTCGGCGCCATCGACCGTGGTTTTCGTGTCGTCCTTGCGACCGATGCCATCTGCAGTTCGGTTGACCAGACGCATGAGGCACTGTTGGAGCTCTACCGCTCTCGCTTCAGCGAGCAAGTCGAGGCGGTGCTGATCGAAGAGGTTCTGGAGAACTGGCGTTAGCCGGAGCTGCCGAGGGAGACGACCATGAAAAGCTTTTTCCGGGACAATGGACTGACGATCGCCCTGGTGGCGATGTTCTTGTTCAGTGCGATTGGCATGATCTGGTCGGGTCATACGGCCTACAATGAAGAGCTTCAGAACCACGGTTCGGCATCGATTGGGCTGCTCTCCTATCTTGCGAGCGGCGACTTCCTCTCGGCGCTGTTCGAGAACTGGGAAAGCGAATTCCTGCAGATGTCGGCCTATGTCATGCTGACTGCAATGCTGTTCCAGCGCGGTTCCGCCGAGTCTCGTGATCCCGATGATCCCAACCGGCCCGAGGACGAACTTCCGACCGCCACCCGCAGGCGCAACCCGATCCTGTCGTGGCTCTATTCATACTCGCTGGGCTTGGCGCTGGCCCTGCTGTTCATCATCTCATTTGCCTTGCATTGGTGGGCGAGCCTGGCGGCCGCAAACGAGGAGGCGCTTCGGCACGGCGGCGAGGTTCAATCCTTGGGAGACTATCTTCTCGACGCCCAGCTATGGTTCGAGTCCTTTCAGAACTGGCAGTCGGAATTCATGTCGACGGCCGTCCTGGTCCTGCTGTCGATTTTCCTACGCCACAAGGGCTCCCCGGAATCAAAGCCAGCCGGCGCGTCAAACTCCGAAACCGGCGCATGAGTCTCCGCGTGCAGGCAACGCTCGCTATGCTTCGGCAATGGGGCGGTGCCGGCAACGGTCGCGAAAGTGGTCGTTGAAGAACCGGCCCTTTACGAAGGCGTTTCGGAACGCCGCATAGGTCTCCGGCGGCACAGCCTCGTAGTCATAACGCGTGCCGCTCGCGACGAACCACACCGAGAGAACCCTTGTCTCCGGATCGTACTCGGTCTTGCGGATTAACGTTGATGGCATGATATCGGCGCTCTATACGAGCGCCATTGGCATGTAGCGGGCGATCACCGTGTCCTGCCGGAACCGCCGTTCTAGCTCGGCGCGCCGTTTGCGCCAGTCCGGCAGATCGACATCATCCACCATCACTTCGAAGATGACGATTTCATCTGTGCTGGACTGCTCGCCATCCTGCCACTGACCTTCCGCGGGCGCCTGCAGGTAGGCTGTGACGCCGTCGAAACGGCTGGCCAGGTCTTCCTTCACACGGTCGAAATCTTCCCGGCCAAATGGGCGACCGGTGTTGTCCGCGCGGGGAAGCAGGATCTGGACGAGGTGCATGGCGACCGCTCAATGAAAAGCGGTCACCGATTCCAAAGAACGACGCGTTCCCTTGCCTGGTCGGAGCCGGCTTGACCTTCGCGGGCCGGCGAGACAGTCGGCGAGCGATTCGCGCCGTCCGCCTAGCGCATCAGGCCCGCCGCCCGCAGGGCATCTTCAATGATCTTCTTCACGCCGGGCTGGCGCGATTGATGGATGGCAGTCGGCTGCGGGGGCTTCGTCTTCGCATTTTGTATACTTGGCGCCGGTGACTGGGGTAGTTGCCGTTGGCTGGCGGGCAATTGCGGCCTTGATTTCCGGGAGGCGCTATCCTCGGTTGCCGCGATCCCCCAAAACTGCGCGATCTCGCGTGTGGAGGCGATGCCGACATCAAGCATATAAGGTCCCGGAGCGCCGAGGCCGTTGCCGAGCGGCGTGCCGTGGCCCATCCCGGCGATCATGTTGATTTCGATCAAGGCATCTCCCGCCCCGTTACGCCAGACCTGCTTTGCGTGCGGTCCGGCAGCTTCCCGACGCGTCGGCGCTTTCTCAAGCCGGTGGACTCCCCGCCACTGGCCTGCGATCGCTTCCGCGTTGGATGGCGAAACCGTGTGGTCAGCGGCACCGTGCCAAATCGAAATCCTCGGCCACGGTCCCCGATGATCCGATGCGCCGCGGAGGGCCCGTTGCAGATCCTGTTCCGAAGGACCGCCGTGGCCGCGCATGCGATCGAAGGCCTCCGGGATTGTCGTTGCGCTGCCGTAGGGCAGGCCGGCAATTAACGCACCGCCGGCAAACACTTCCGGATAGGTCGCCAGCATGGCCGCTGCCATTGCGCCTCCGGCCGAGAGGCCGGTGATGAAGATTCGCCTTCGGTCGAGACCGTGGGTGACGACCATCGTCTCGATCATCTGGCGAATCGAAAGCGCCTCGCCCGAACCACGCTTGGTGTCGCCAGGCTGGAACCAGTTGAAACAGAGGTTCGGATTGTTGCCGCGTTGCTGTTCGGGAAAGAGCAGCGCGAAGCCAGCCTCGTCGGCGAGTTGGGACCAGCCGGAATGATGGTCATAGCCGGCCGCGTTCTGGGTGCAGCCATGCAGCACGACGACGAGCGGGGTGCCCTTGGATAGGTCATTGGGAATGTAGAACTTCGCTTCCAACCCGCCAGGATTGATACCGAAGTCGGCCAGCGTCCGGAGGTGGTCTGACGCACCGAGGTCGGCGGGATGTGCGGCATGTCGCGCCTGCAGCGCGGCAAGGCGGGCGATGGTATCAGAGATTTTTCGCAATGGAGCCGTCCCTGTTGTGACGCCCGGAATGGACGGCCATCCGTGCAACGCACGTGCAGCAATATCGTTGCTGCGTTGCACAAAAACAAGGGAGCGCGGCGGGAGAATGGAGTCCGGCCGATCCTCTCGGTCGGCCTGGAGTAGACGTCTTCAGCTTCGACTGGCTGTGAGATGGAGCGCGTCTTCTTCGTCGTCGCGCTGCTTGCCGCCTAACGCTGCCGCTGCGCTGGCGATGAACGCACCGATCATGAGAGAAAGCGCGCCAACCAGCGCGAAGCTGGCGCCGGCTTTTCTAGCTGTGTCGGCTGCTTCCTGTGCTTGGACTTTGGCCGCCTCGACCTGAGCAAGCACCGCATCAACCCGGGCAGTAGCATCCGCTTGCGACAAGCCAGTGCGAGCGGCCACGAGTTGGCCCAGATAAGTCTTGTCGTCAGCCGAGACTTCGCCGGCCGCTGCACTCATAATGAGGATGCGGGAGGCTTGTGCGGCTGCTGTCGCATCGCCCTCCGCGCCCGGCGCCGCCAGCCTGGAAGGATCGTTCGGGCGGAACAGCGCATCGACGAAATACGACGCCGCGCCGCTGCCTCCGTCGTTCCCGGCGTTTGCGGTCGCCCCTGCCGAGGCACCCATTGCTGCTCCCGAGGCCACTGTCGAGGCCGCCTTGACGCCGGTGCCGATTGCCGCGGACAGCGCCGAACCGAGCACGAACACGACCAGAAGCGTCGCCAGCGCCCAGGCCATGAATCCGTGCGCGGTATCCCGGAAGAACGTCTCGTCCGTATGGATGCCGACCCATTTGGTGCGAAGGCGCCCGGTCAGGTACCCCCCGAGCCCGGATGACAACCATTGCACGATGACCAGCCAGATCGCAGTGGACACAGCGAAGGTGGTGACGCTGGCGCTTTCGTTGGACCATGGAGACACCATCGTGAGCCCGAGGCCGGACCCGAGAAGCATCAGGATGAACGTCAGGGTCGAGGCAGCGAAGGCGCCGGCGATGATCGGTCCCCAGTTGACTGCGGATGACGAGGACTCGACCGGCGCGGCGCCGTCGGTCGCCAGGATGGTTGATGCCACGGATTCCTCCTACCGCATGAACAGCGCGAGAAGGATGATGATCGGAATAGGAACTCCGAGCAGCCAGAGTAGAATGCCACGACCCATGATTGCCTCCTATCGAAAGACGGATGTTGGAAGTAAAACAGCCACCCCAACACAGTTGGGGTGGCTGGTGTGTGATCAGGCGGCCTTGGCCATTTCGTTGGCCGAGGCGTCCGCCAATCCGGTGAGCGCCTCGTCTGTCATAGACTCTTCGCCGAGCGTCTGTTCGATCAGCTTGGCGGCGTCGCTCATGCCCAAAACCTCAGCCCAGCGCTTCAGCGTGCCATAGCGGGTGATCTCGTAGTGCTCGACAGCCTGGGCAGCGGAGATCAGACCGGCGTCCAGTGCGGGAGTTCCCTTGAACTCCTCCATAATCTCCTCGCCCTCCTCGATGATGCCGTCGATCGCGGGACACGTCTTGCCCTGTGCCCGCTTGCCAAGGAGCTCGAAAACCTGCTGCAAGCGCTCGACATGACCGTCGGTTTCGTCCTTGTGCTTCTCGAAGGCTGCCTTCAGATCGGCCGATGAGGCGGCGCGCGCCATCTTGGGAAGCGCCTTCAGGATCTTCTTTTCCGCGTAATAGATATCTTTGAGCGTATCGAGGAAGAGATCATCCGATGTCTTTTCTTTCGCCATGGCGGATTTCCTTTTGGTTCCAGCGTTTTTTGTTGTCGCTCACGGGGTTGTGAAACGCATGCTCAACAAGCGCACGACGCCGGAAAGGTTCCCTTGAGACGTCTCGCTGCACGTCACTCTGACTTCGTGGGGTCAACCCCTGGTTCAATTCACTTCCCGCTCCGCCAGGCATTTCGCTATCGAGGGATCGCATCATGCTCTGATACTTGGCGTCTCTATCTGTCGAGCTTCTTGAGAATATTTTTGTCGGCGCAGCCATGAACGAGCGCGCCTGACCTTGGGGATGCTGCTCGCCAAAGTCGCCGGCGGCGAGACCAGCCCTTCCACCTAAAAGAATTCTCTGCGAGAACGATGCCTCCCGCCAATCGTGACACCGCCTGGCCTCCGATCCGGTTGCTCCTGGCGGCCAACAATGCCCACGGCGAAATAGACGTCCGGTCGTTTTTCGAATTGGCGCGCTGGGGAAGACCAAGGAACAACGTCCAGCGGTGATGTCTGCGGGTCAACCGCGCGGTGGGCGCTCGCCGTCGCTTTCGCACAGGTAGTTGTGAATGTCGGTTGCAGCGACCGCTGCGTGCCCGAATGCGACCGCGAGCTGGTTGAAAGACACATGAGGCGAATGGGCTTCGCTTTGGATAGTGAGGGCGCATCGCCTGGCTTGATCCGGCGACGCGAGTCCGACGGCGAGGGATATCTATGAGGAAGCCTGGATGATCAGACCGCCAAGACGACAGGGCGAATACGCGGATCGGGAGATCGATTGCCAAGAGGCCATGGAGCCCGGCTTTCAGGCTATCGTCGGTTGCATGCTGGAGCGGCTGGACGCCAAGAGGCACCAGCTCCCGACCGCCCACGCCCAGAATCCCCGCCGGCCGGCCGCGCCAAAGTTAAAAACGCAATCAGCCGACCACCACGATTGGCTGAGATGGTAGGAAGCTGGTTATTCTCATTGGTCGCTCGAACAAGCCACTGAGGTCCTGGGCAGGGCAGTATCGCTATCACATGAACTCGTCGCATGGGGTGGCGCAGTGTTTCTGCAGACGGCGGATGTTTGTTTGCGGGCGCAGGTCTGCACCTGCATCCTTTGGCGCTTTCATACGTTTGCCCGCGAAGAAGATGCTCCGGGCCGGCAGCCATGTCGAAAAAAACAACCGACGACGCTTACGAAGATCAAGTGCAACTTGAGCGGCGGGCCAGACGGCAGGGCCGCGGACGCAACGCCGAATGGCCGTCAGAGATCCCCAGCCGTGGCTGGAAGGACGTGCTGTGGCGGGTCTTTGCTGAAGTAAACGAGGACCGTGTTATGCTGATCGCGGCCGGGGCCGCATTCTATCTACTCCTTGCCCTCTTTCCAGCGCTTGCCGCGTTCGTGTCCATCTACGGTTTTGTCGCCGATCCTCAGACCATCGCTGAGCACATTGCGTTCCTTGGCGGCGTACTGCCTTCGGGCGGTCTGGACATTATCAGATCTCAGCTTGCGTCCTTGGCCGCTCAGAAGACTGGCGCGCTCAGCTTCGGCTTCATGTTCGGCCTTGCCGTCGCACTGTGGAGCGCCAGTAACGGCATCAAGACGCTATTCGAAGCCATGAACATCGCCTACGAGGAGAGTGAAAAGCGCGGCTTTATCCATATGAATCTTCTGGCCTTGGGCTTCACACTTGGCGCCATCCTCATCGGTATCGGCTTTATCGTCTCGGTGGGGATCGTGCCGGCCATGCTTGCGCTGCTGAACCTCGGCGGCTGGACCGAAGCCCTTGTGCGGATCTTTCGGTGGCCGATGATGCTGATCATGGTCGGCGTCGGGATCACGCTGATCTACCGCTACGGCCCCAGCCGCGAAAGGGCAAAGTGGCAATGGGCGACTTGGGGCGCCTTCCTCGCGGCTGGGGTGTGGATCGCAGTCTCGATAGGGTTCTCCTATTATCTTGAGAACTTCGCCGACTACAACGCGACGTATGGAGCCCTGGGGGCAGTCATCGGCTTGATGATGTGGACCTGGATCTCTGTGATTGTCCTGATTGTGGGGGCGGAGCTGAATGCCGAGATGGAGCACCAGACAGCGAAGGACACCACCACAGGTGCGCAGCAGCCGATGGGTGCGCGAGGTGCCACGGTTGCCGACACGCTGGGCGGATCGGCCGATGCTGCCGACCAGCAGTCGCGTTCGGGCGAGCGCAACACCTAATGCGCAGATCTCGTGAGATCTCCGCGCAACTTCGCTTGGCGCAGATCACTGACATCGGCGTTGGCGACGAAGTTGCAAAGACCTTGGGCAATGACAAGTCAGATCGCGAGCAAATGAATACCTTTCAGGCGCAGTCGCCATCCTGCTCAGGTTCGGCGAATGGCAAGCGCGACATCGGCAGAGAACGGCGGCACATCAAGTTTCAGCCAGCCGTCGGAATTCGCTTGCCATTCCGCCGTTTGCCTGCCGGCCGCGGTATCCCAGGCGATGACCCGATAGGTCCAGCGAGCCAACCCGGGCAACTGCAAGACGGCCGGAACCGGCGCAGCATACCGTTTCGCCCGATCGTGTCGCGGCGAACCAGCCAGACCTGGGTGAGCACATGCGGGGTGCGGTTTGGCCACCGCATGCCGCCACCGGCGCCGCCGCTGCCAGGTGAGCCCATTGCAAATGGCGGAAATATTCTGTCGGCAGTTCCGGCGACGTGCAGATCGTCAATTTCGATTGGCAGAGACGGGATTTTGGCACAACGCTGTTGGAAAAAAGGTCGTGGCCGTGCAAAGTGACGCAAGGTTGACTGAACTCTCAGCAAGACGGCCTGTGTTGCCCATGGCTCTGCCGCTCCGTGACGCGGGCTCGTCCTACTCCTGACATCGCGCAGCCGCTTCCAGCGTTGGCGGTGTCGAGCAAAGTGCATGACTGAGACTGAGGCTCCCACGCAAAGCACAGGCGACCAAGATGACGTCAGAGTCAGACAAGGCTGAGGCAGTTGAGCAATTGCTCGATACACCGGACCTTGCCACCGCGCTGGAAAGCGAGCAGTTCAAAAAATTTCTTGACCAGGTGCCGATCGCTATCGCCGTGTCGGACTTAGGCGCGAAGGAGCGCGTCGTCTATGCTAATCCAGAATTCGAAAAAGTATCAGGCCTGAAGGCAGCCGAGCTTACCCGGCAAAACTGGGGAGCACTTTCCGGCATTGGCATCCACCAGCAGAAGGGCCGGCCTCTGCCCGAGGCCTTGGTCGAGGAAACCGATTTCGTCGGCACCTTCCGGCTGGAGCGCGTCGGGGCCAACCCGGCTCTTGTCGACGTTTATTCAAACATCATCGTGGACGATAACGGCACGAACTGCTTCCGACTGGTGGCTCTGGTCGACGTCTCATCCCATGGCGAATCTGAAGAAGCGCGCTTGGTGGAGGAGCGCGTCCGCGAGAAGGACACCCTGCTGCGCGAACTGCAACACCGGGTGAAGAACAACTTACAGATGATCACCGCATTGATCCGTCTAGAAACCCGTAACGCGACCGAGCCCGACGAGAAAAGATTTGAGAGGCTCGCCGGCCGCGTCGACGCTCTGGCGATCCTCTACCAGACGCTATCGGCAGACGAGCAGAAGGATGAGGTCGATCTCGGCGTTTATCTTAGCCAGATCGCCTCCGCGGTGATGGGGTCGCATGCAGTTGAGGGGATCCGCCTCGATATGAAGGTGGATACCTATCCGGTATCGATCAACGTCGCCATGCCGACGGGACTGGTCGTGAACGAGTTGCTCACAAATGCACTCAAGCATGCATTCCAAGGGCGTGAAGGCGGGACGATAAAGCTGCACAGCATCGCCGATGGCGACGGCTGCCTGGTCATAGTCGCGGACGACGGTATCGGCCTGCCGGAAGGGGAGACATGGCCCAAGCCCGGCAAGCTCGGCGCGCTAATCGCGCGCTCGCTGACAGAGAACGCCAAGGCAAAGTTCAACGTCGCCTCGAGCGCCAGCGAAGGGACGAAGGTCACCATCGTCTTCACGCGATCGGCGGCAGCAAGCTGACAATTGCCAGAGGGCGGATGCTTCATGCTCCCGGCCTTTCCGCCGCGGCCCCCGGGCGCTGTGCTTGGCACATTCACGTCGCCGTTCTTCAGGTATGCCGTACCCGGCGCGGCAAGAACGCCGCGTCGATCCCGCCGTTGCACCTATGCTATCTTAGTGGGTCTGGCTAAAGCTGAGACTCAACTGGAAGGTGGCGGACCAAGGCCGCCAGAACCCGGCGAAATATTCCGGCCTCTGGTTCGTGTGTGTATTCTTGGAGTTTGCCTTCGTCGCATCCATGCCAGTGCAGCACATTGTTCTTTAGTTCCAGCCGATAGCTGGTTTCTGGTGATATCTCCGCTTGAAAAAAGCGCCGAAGTTCACCGACTAATTCGGCATCCTCAAAGAGCACGCCCATCTCCGAGTTCAAAGACACTGACCGGGGATCAAAATTGAAGGAACCGACGAACCCAGCCCTGTCGTCAACCGTGAACGATTTGGTGTGCAGACTGGCACCCTTGGAGCCAAACACCGAAATTCCCTGACCGCGAGTGAAGGGCTGGAGTTCGAACAGTCTTACGCCATTCCTCAGCAATCGCTTACGATAGTTTGCATAAGCCCCATGAACCGCGGCGACGTCTGTAGCGGCCAAGGAATTGGTCAAAACGGAAACGTCAACCCCATTGCTGACGAGGTCCATCAGGACCGCGGAGCCCCTTTTGCCAGGGATGAAATAGGGAGATACAATTTCCAGACTGTTGCGCGCCGACTTAATGAGGGGAAGCAACTCCTTGGTAAGCCAGCTGCGACGTCTCCAACCTCTCACCTTCTCTGGAGGATCGGAAATCACCCGAACTCGATCCACCCAATGCACGTCGTTGCTGGCCGCGATGAACTCTGCGATGGACCCTCGGTCACTGATTCCGTTCAAAAGCATTGATTCGGTTTCGAGATCGCTTCCTGAAAACAAATCGGAATGCTCGTTCCCCGCGGCTGGACCCAGGACACTGATTGATTTCGCGTCCTCGCAAGCCCAGAATGCCTCAAATATTTCGGCGGTTTGCTGCACGGCAGGACCGAGGAGCAGCACGTCTAAGTCGCGGAAATTGGTTTCTGCTGCGTCGAAATAGGCATCGCCAACGTTGCGCCCGCCTACGATAGCGACGTTGTCGTCAGCGATCCATGCCTTGTTGTGCATCCTCCGGGTCAACGCAAAAAGTCGCAATACAATTTCCACAGCGCGCATGACGCTGCGTTGCCTGACGCCGCTCGGATTAAACAACTTCAACTCGATGTTTGGATGATTGCTCAAGGCCAGATAGGCAGCATCGTTCTTTCGCGGATTGGCGTCATCAAGGAGCATGCGAACTCGCACGCCGCGCTCAGCGGCCCGGAAAACTTCCTGCAAGAGCAAGCGGCCAGTGTGGTCATCGTGCCAAAGGTAGTACATGAGATCGAGACTGCGAACGGCACTCCTTGCCGCCAGAACGCGCCCGGCGAAGGCGTCATAATTGTCCGGGACCAGCAGCAAGCCGCTCTTGCCTGCTTTGATGTTGTCGTGTGCAATCCGCGTAATGGATACTTCCATAAAATTTTCTACCCTTCAGCGATAGAAACCCGGCCTCGCTCAAAATCGTAGCAAGAACCCTTCAAAGGTAATCTGGTTGCAAATGTAGCTGTCGAATCCCCTGGAGATTTAATCGTGCCATGATCGGTAGATGATCGGAGGCGATCCGAGATAGCGATGTATGGTGCACTTCGAGGCTGGAAATCAGACTTGGTGGTTTGGCCAGGATCCGATCGAGCGCAAGCAAAGGGAATCGCGAAGGGAAACTGGACAGCACGGTGTGAATTGGACCAAAATGCGGCAGTAGCGCCAGCAACGAGGAAGCTGTGCACCCGCCATTCGTTGAGATCGCCAAGCAAAATGGTTGGCCTTAAGACCGAACGCGTCGCCTCAAGCAGTGCGTTGGCTTGCTTGGTGCGCGACCGCCGGAGTGCCGAACCGAATCGTCCTATATGCCCGAGGCGGCACGTCGACGGGCCGGATCAACCCGTGCGAACTCCGTCAGCGCTGGTGGGATCGATCTTCGTCAACCGCGATCTGGCCTCAATTACGCGCTGTTGCGCAGCCCGTATCCTGCTGCACAGCGCGATATTGATGCCGACACCGCAGTCATCATCCAGCATCTCGTTCGCACGCTCAAGGGAGCGCTCGGCCCGATTAAGCCGCTGTCGGGCTCGCGCCAGTTCCATATCTAAAAGTTCCATTATTCCGAATCCATTGCGGTCCCTTCGATTGGTAAACCGCTTGTGGTCGCTGTTGGTTCCGGCTGTTCGCGAGCGTGCAGCCCAGACGTTGATATGGTTGGCACAGTTCTGGAGCGAGAGTGGTGGCGCCGGTGGCCTGAAGGTCGCGACGAATGAAACGCCGGCCCAGTTCAACCCGCGCGACGTCCTTCAAAGCTGGGGGGATCGATCTTCACCAAGCGGTCTGCGGCCTCGACCGCAGTTCGTATCCTGTTGCGCAGCGCGAGGTTCTCGGCCAGCATTTCTTCAGTGCGTTGAAGCGCGAGCTCAGTCCGATGAATGCGCTGCCTGGCATTGGCAACTTCCGATGTCAAAATGTCGGCCACCGTCCCGTGGCCCTGGGGTTCCAAAGTGTCCATGGATTTCTAACACATGGGGGCCGATATCGTTCCCTAGTCACTGACAAGTGCACTTCGGCCTGCTTCGCCGGCCGCTGCGATTGCCGGGCCATCGGCAACGACGTCCTGCAGAAGAGCCGGACGTTTCACATCCCCCTCATGATGAAGGACAGCGCCCCTTCGCAACCGGCGAGCAACATCGCGACTAGTTCCCAGTTAATCCGGTAGATCATCGATCGTCTGCCGACATATGCGCGCCATTGCCTGGACAACCGCCAAGGCTGCCATTGTGCGTTTGATCCTGCCTCCGGCGCCGGGCCGATGCCGAGATAGGGGTCGCCGATCAGCTTGTCCGGGGCCAGGTCTCATCGGGTGCATAGGCCCCCAGAACTTCGCTGCCGTGATCGGCCAATCTCCAAATCCTAAGACTCAAGCGAAGCGCTACTCTGTGACGTGAGGCTTATGCGCTTATACTCTACCCGCCCGGAGCGGTTCATCCAAAACCCGTTCCGTGCGCAGACGCCGAGATCGAACGAAGGCCTTTAGTCCGTCGGCATCCAACGCATGCCCGAAGGCATAACCCTGCAGTATGTCGCAGCCCAAGCTCTTGAGTGTCTGTGCGTGCTCCATCGTCTCGACACCCTCGGCTACGACCTCGATACCCAGGGATTTGCCGATTTCAATGATCGATGAGACGACCTGCCTTCGTTGCGGCGATTTGACAATAGGAATGACCAGTTGGCGATCTATCTTCAACCGGCGAGGCTGCAGCTTGAGCAAGCTGACTATAGAGGCGTAGCCCGTGCCAAAATCGTCTATTTCTATGTCAATGCCGAGCTCTTTTATCTGCTCAAGATTCCACGTAACAAAATCATCATTTTCGTCGAGGAAAATTGACTCAACGAGTTCGAAGGCAACTGTTCCCTTCTTGATATTTAGTTCCCTAAGACTCTTTATGAGTTCCTCATCCTGAAGACGGCGTGCCGAAACGTTGACTGACACCCGCGGAATGTGAAGATTCGCAGCAGTCCACCCTTCGAGATCCAAAAGCGATTGCTCTAATATGTTTCGATCGATGATCGAGACGACATTCAATTCTTCCGCAATCCTTAGGAAGACGTCGGGCGCCAAAATGCCCTTCTCCGGATGTCTCCATCGCGCAAGCGCCTCAACCCCAACAATTTCAAGCGTTTTTGCGTCAAATTGCGGCTGGTAGAAGGGAATGAACTCGTTGCGCTCAAGGCCGCCGAGAATTTCGTCGGCAATCCGTTTTGTCTCGACGATCTCGCTTTGCATCGCCTCGGTGAAGAACTCGTATCGATTGCGCCCACGACTCTTTGCTCGGTAAAGCGCGATGTCAGCGTTGACCAGCAGGTGTTTGGCTTCGACATCTTTTCCGTTATCGACTGCAATTCCCACGCTCACGCCAAAACGGCATCGATGGCCCTGATAGTAGACTGGTTCCCGCATCTGGCTGATGACGCGGTCAGCGAGCAGCGCCAGTTGCTCGATATCGTCATGCACCACGCACAGGACGATGAATTCGTCTCCTCCGATCCGAGCGACGAATCCCTCGCCATCGACCTTGGATCGGAGGACGGTCGAGGCGTGAACAAGCATTGCGTCGCCTGCGGCGTGGCCAAGCGTATCGTTAATGTGCTTGAACCGATCGAGATCAATGTGGAGCAGTGCCGCATACCCGCCGGTCCGCCTGGCGTTTGCCGCGTAATCTTCCAGCACCTGGTCGAGGTAACGCCGGTTGGGCAAACCGGTCAGCGAATCGTGGAGCGCAATGTGCTCTATGCGCTCCTTGGCCGACTCGAGTTCTGCATTTTTCGACTCGGAAAGCTGTTTTGCGCGAACCAGGTCCTTGTTCAACAGGACATCGGCTGTCACATCCCATTCGGCGCCAATCATTTTTGGGGTGTCGTCTGCGGCCCGGTAAATTATCGCCTTGGATCGGACATGGCGTATCTCGCCATCCGGCCGAATAATCCGGTATTCCGACAAATATGGCCCGCCGTCGGCCATCGCGCGGTCGAAATCGGCGTTGGCGCCAGCCAAATCATCCGGGTGGATTGCTCCCGCCCAGTCCAGGTAGCCGCGGTGCTCCCCAACTGGTTTGCCGTATATTTCATTGACGCGTTCGTCCCACGCCAGTTCGTTGGTCGCGAGATCGTGTTCCCAAACGCCAATAGCCGATGCTTCCAGAGCGAGTTCCAAGCGCCTCGACAATCGACTCAGTTCCGCATAGTTGCGCTGTCTCTCGCCAATCAGGCGACCCGTAACCAGGAATGGGATCACAACCAAGGCCCCGGCCACCGCCATGATGGCGCGCAAGAACCACGCGTTGTCGGGCATCGAAGGCCAGCCGTTTTTGGGAATGGCTGCGATCCGCCACGAACCGGACGGAAGCAGGACGTCGGCTGTCACCGGATTGCTTTTGGCGACGCGCTCATTGCCGAAGAATTGCTCTCCGCCTGGACCGAGGGCGTCCTTACCGATCAGCGCTACGTCAATCCCGAGATCATCGTCAAGCAGGCCGCTCGCCTTATAAAGGCGCTGAACGTCGACAACGGCCGAAATGATGCCCCAGAACCTTTCGGTGTTGCCCGCACTGCGTACAAAGACCGGAATTCGGCCGACGAAGCCCTGCCCTCCCTGCCTCAAGTCGACGGGACCGGCAAGAACTAGCTCGCGCTCGTCTCGCGCCCTTAGCGCGGCCAGACGCTGCCGCTCGTCCTTGCGGTAATCGAGGCCTATCGCCTTGTCGTTGCCCTTCATCGGGTACATCAGAGAAATGACCAGATCGGGCGCGCCGGCAATATTCTTCAATTGCGAGCCCCTGCCAAACAGGTTGCTCGCCAGCGAGGCGAAGCGCTGCTGTCCCATATAGGGCTCAGTCACGACTGCCGCGACCAGTCCCTGCACCAGTTGAAGGTTTCCGTTGATGTTGCCTTCAAGCTTGGCGCGGATAAGATTGACCTTGGCCAGGACATCCGCTCGGGTGGCTTGATCCGAGACGACTTTGTTCTGGTGGTCCGCGAACGCTGCGCCAACGGCAATAACGATCACCGCCATTGCCGCCGGGATATTTGCCGACGAGAAAACGGCCTTCTTGATACCGCCGAACCTAGCGCGGAAAGGAGCCAATAGGCGATTCCTCAGATACTATTCAGGTTCTGGGCCAACCCGACCAAGGTATATTAGCTATCAATGTTTAATTTTGACCTTCACGGGCCCTAAAAAGTTTTTGCACCCTCCAACCGCCTGAGGTGGCCGGAGTGGCTGACACGGACCTGCGGCTCCGGCTGACGACTTAAAGCGCGTCGCGGCTGAATGGATTGATGCGACGCGCTTCAAGTTTTGTTTTATGCATGTCGTTACCGCAGAACCGCTGTGCACCCTCGGGTCAGGCCCCGAGGGCACGCTTTTGCGCGACATGCATTAGTGGCCCTCAATCGCCTTGGCGGTAACTAGGTAGGATATCTTGCCGACGCTACGCTTCGTCGCGCCAATGGAATAGGCCATTGGAATCTTGGGAGAGTTCTCCGGCAAGCCGTACATATCCTTGCCGGCCCTCACGGCAAATGAAAAGTGCTGCCACGAAACCGTGTCATGCTCGTTGAGAAAATCCAGCGTCAGCCCAGCTGAAATCAGCGCGTTCACCACGTCGCTGACCGGATGAATCCACTCATAGTAGCGCGGATGTTTCAAGATGCGGTCGTCGCCGGTATAGGTGAGTTCCTCGTTCCATGCGAGTGGTCGAGCTATTGGCGTTCGCCAGTCATGCTTGAACTCCAGCGCCGCAGCCTTGCGGTCACACTGGAACATCAACGGATGGCCCTCGGCGAGATAGAGCCGGCCGCCGGGCCGCAGGAGATCGGCAACCACCCGCGCCCAGCGGAACACGTCGTCAAGCCAGTTTACCGAACCCCAGGTAACGTAAGCGATGTCAAAGGTTCGGCCAAGCGCTTCGACTGCCTCGAACAGTGGCGCCTCCACGAAGCGCACGTCAGTGCCTGCCTTTGCAGCGAAATCCCGCGCTGCTGCGATCGCCGTCGGTGAAAAGTCGAGGCCGGTCACGCTGCCCGCGCCCAGATTTTTCAAGCTGATTGTGTCGAGCCCGATATGGCATTGCAGATGGACGATATCCTTGCCGACAATGTCACCGACCTCGCGCGTTTCCAGCTCATAGAGATTGGATCCGCCAGCCAGTACATTTTCTATGTGGTAGCTGCCCGTTGTGTCGGTCGAATGCAGCTCGGCTCGATCATCCCAATTAAGGCGGTTCGCGCCCAGAAACGGTTCCAAATTGCCCCCTCAAGTCCCTGCCGAGACCAATATATATGGTAAACAGAGCGTTAATATACCTTGCAGCTAAAGTGTCGCGCGTCAATCCGTGGCGGTACGGTGCACCACCGGGGCTGATCGATTGGTCAGCGAATTCGGCAAGCCTCTTGGCGAGGTCGGTCGACGGGCAGCGCCGGAAGAAATTTGTTGTCGTGCGAAACGTCCGCGGAGCTACGACTGAAACTCCGGCTGTGCCTGCATTGTCCGGAGATCGATCGGCATGGATATGTGTTCGTGCGTGATCATCCAGCGGTCGCTCATCTTCTGCAAACCCGACGTCACCCGCACCCAATAGTCGGCCTTCTCGCCGTTGGTTCTTTTGCTTCTGACGTGGCACAGACCATGGCAGAACGCCACGTCATCTCTGACTGTGACGAGCAGCTCGTGCACCTCATAATCAATCGGGCCGTCAACCGAGGCAAACCACGCCTCGAAATTCTTTCGGTAGGCATCGGCACTATCGATCCGCAGCGGCGGCCTGATGTCGAATACGATAGTAGCCGCGGCATAGTGTGCCATCAGGGCTTCTATGTCCTTGGCCCGCAATGCCTGCACCAAATCATCTAGGCCTTTGCGGATTTCCATTTCTTCTGCAGTCGGGGTCTGCATAGGGCTCTCCTTTCATCGCATGATGGGCGGGCGAGGCCGTTGCTCTCGAAGCGACGCACCTGGCCATCGACCGCGATGCCAGGTCAAAGCTGCTGCCTTACTGCGCGGCTTCGGCGAAGGGGGTCGGAACATAGTTGAGTATAGGGCCGAGCCAGCGCTCGACCTCGGCGAGCGGCATGGCCTTGCGGCGCGCATAGTCCTCGACCTGGTCGCGCTCGACCTTGGCCACGCCGAAATAATAGCTTTCGGGATGCGACAGGTAGATGCCGGACACGGAGGAGCCGGGCCACATCGCAAAGCTCTCGGTCAGGCTGACGCCGGCGTTGCGCTCGCCGTCGAGCAGGCGGAACAGCGTCGCTTTCTCAGTGTGGTCGGGCTGCGCCGGATAGCCGGGCGCCGGGCGAATACCGCGATAGGGTTCGCCGATCAGCTCGTCCGGCGCCAGATCCTCATCCGGCGCATAGGCCCAGAACTCCTTGCGCACCTTCTCATGCAGGCGCTCGGCGAAGGCCTCGGCGAAACGGTCGGCAAGCGCCTTGACCATGATCGACGAGTAGTCGTCGTTGGCCCGTTCGAAGCGCTCGGCGATCGCCGCTTCCTCGATGCCGGCGGTGACGATGAAGCCGCCGAGATAGTCGGCCTTGCCGCTGTCCAACGGCGCGACGAAATCCGACAGCGCGACGTTCGCCTTGCCGTCGCGCTTGGTCAGCTGCTGGCGCAGCGTGAAGAAGGTCGCCAGCTCCTGCGACCTGGCATCATCGGTGAACAGCCTGATGTCGTCGCCGACGGTATTCGCCGGCCAGAAGCCGATGACGCCCCTCGGCGCGAACCATTTTTCCGCGATGATCATTTTCAGCATCGCCTGGGCGTCCTCGAAGAGCTGGCGTGCCGCCGGCCCTTGCGCCTCGTCGTCGAGGATTTTGGGAAAACGCCCCTTCAGCTCCCAGGTCTGGAAGAAGGGCGTCCAGTCGATATAGCGCGCGAGCTCGGTCAGATCCCAGGCTTCGAAGGTTTTCAGGCCGAGGAAGGACGGTTTTGGCGGCGCGTAGGCCGACCAGTCGATCCGGTGGGCGTTGGCCCGCGCCTTGGCCAGCGGCAGGCGCTGCTTGTCGGCTTCGCTGCGCGCATGCGCATCGGCGACCTTCTTGTATTCGGCGCGAACGTTGTCGACATAACCGCCCCTGGTCTCGTTCGACAAAAGTGCCGACACCACGCCGACCGCGCGGCTGGCATCGGCGACATAGACGGTCTGGCCACTGATATAGCGCGGATGGATCTTTACTGCGGTATGCACGCGGCTGGTCGTAGCACCGCCGATCAACAGCGGAATGTCAAAACCCTCGCGCTCCATCTCGGCGGCCATGTGCGCCATCTCGTCGAGCGAGGGCGTGATCAGGCCGGACAGGCCGATGATGTCGACCTTTAGCTCACGCGCCGTCTGCAGTATCTTTGCCGCCGGCACCATGACGCCGAGGTCGATGATCTCGTAATTGTTGCAGGCCAGAACCACGCCGACGATGTTCTTGCCGATGTCGTGGACATCGCCCTTCACCGTCGCCATCAGGATCTTGCCGGCGGTCTGGCGCTCGCCGGTGTCGACGCCTTTGGCGGCATTCGCCAGCTTCTCCGCCTCCATGTGCGGCAGCAGGCCGGCGACGGCCTGTTTCATGACGCGGGCGGATTTCACCACTTGCGGCAGGAACATCTTTCCCGCGCCGAACAGGTCGCCGACGACATTCATGCCTGCCATCAGCGGACCTTCGATGACGTGCAGCGGACGCTCGGCGGCGCGCCGCGCCTCGTCCGTGTCCTGGTCGATGAATTCGGTGATGCCGTTGACCAGTGCGTGCGAAATGCGCTGCTCGACCGGCCAGTCGCGCCAGGCGAGATCGCGTTCCTGCGCTTCCTTGCCCGCCGTGCCCCTAAAACGTTCGGCGAGTTCCAGCAGGCGTTCGGTCGCGCTGCCGCCGCCCTTCGGCTGGCGGTTGTTGACGACGTCCTCGCAGGCTTCGCGCAGTTGCGGATCGATGGTGTCATAGACGGCAAGCTGTCCGGCGTTGACGATGCCCATGTCCATGCCGGCCTGGATGGCATGGTAGAGGAAGACGGCATGCATGGCCTCGCGCACCGGCTCGTTGCCGCGAAACGAGAAGGAGAGGTTCGACACGCCGCCCGATATGTGGACATGGGGAAGCGTCGCGGTGATCTGCCTGGCGGCTTCGATGAAGTCGACGCCGTAATTGTTGTGCTCATCGATGCCGGTGGCGATGGCAAAGATGTTCGGGTCGAAAACGATGTCCTCGGGCGGGAATCCGGCCTGCTCGGTCAACAGTCTGTAGGCGCGGGTGCAGATTTCGACCTTGCGCGCCTGGGTGTCGGCCTGGCCGTCCTCATCGAAGGCCATGACGACCACCGCCGCGCCATACGCGCGGACGAGCTTCGCATGGTGCAGAAAAGCCTCCTCGCCCTCCTTCATCGAGATGGAATTGACCAGCGGCTTGCCCTGCACGCATTTCAGGCCGGCTTCGATGATCTCCCATTTGGAACTGTCGATCATCACGGGTACACGGGCGATGTCCGGCTCGGCGGCGATCAGGTTGAGATAACAGACCATTGCCTCCTTCGAATCGATCAGGCCTTCGTCCATGTTGATGTCGATGATCTGTGCGCCATTGGCGACCTGGTCGCGGGCGATTTCGAGCGCCGCGGCATAGTCGCCGGCGGTGATCAGCTTCCTGAATTTCGCCGAGCCGGTGACGTTGGTGCGCTCGCCGACATTGACGAACGGAATCTCGTCGGTCAGCGTGAACGGCTCGAGCCCCGAAAGGCGCATCTTCGGCTCGATGTCGGGAACAGCGCGCGGCGGATATTTCTTCACGGCCTGTGCGATGGCGCGGATGTGGTCGGGCGTCGAGCCGCAGCAGCCACCGACGATATTGACCAGGCCGTCGCGCGCGAAATCCTCGATCTGCGCGGCCATGAACTCCGGGCTTTCGTCATATTGGCCGAATTCATTGGGCAGGCCGGCATTCGGATAGGCGCAAACAAAGGTGTCGGCGACGCCGGATATTTCGTCCAGATGCGCGCGCATGGCCTTGGCGCCCAGCGCGCAATTGAGGCCTATCGTGAACGGGTTGGCGTGGCGGACCGAATGCCAGAAAGCCGTCGGCGTCTGGCCCGACAGGGTGCGACCGGACAGGTCGGTTATCGTGCCGGAAATCATCACCGGCAGACGCACGTCCTTCTCGATGAAGATCTCTTCTGCCGCGAAGATTGCCGCCTTGGCGTTCAGCGTATCAAATATGGTCTCGATCAGGATGATGTCGGCGCCGCCGTCGATGAGACCGCGCAGCTGCTCGCCATAGGCAAGGCGCAATTCGTCGAACGTCACGGCGCGGTAACCGGGATTGTTGACGTCGGGCGACATCGAGGCGGTGCGGTTGGTCGGCCCCAGCGCACCGGCGACGAAACGACGCTTGCCGTCCTCCTGCTCGGCCCTTGCCGCTGCCCTGCGCACCAGCCGTGCACCGTCGCGGTTCAGAGCGTAGACCGCGTCCTCCATGCCGTAATCAGCCTGGGCGATGGAGGTCGAGGAGAAGGTGTTGGTTTCAAGAATGTCCGCCCCTGATATGGCGTATTGATAGTGAATCTCCTCGATCGCCTTGGGCTGCGTCAGGATCAGCAGGTCGTTGTTGCCCTGCTGATGGCAGGCGCACTCGGCGAATTTGTCGCCACGGAAATGGTTCTCGTCGAAGCCCAGACCCTGGATCTGCGTGCCCATGGCGCCATCGAGGATGAGGATGCGTTCGCGCGCCGCCACCGTCAGTGCAGCAAGCACTTCCGAACCGTCGGGCTTGGCCGCAACGGGGCCGAACAGGTCGTCCAGCGATATTGGGTTTTGCGACATATTTCGTCCTCAGGGCGACGGTCGCGCTTAAGCGACATAAAGACATCTTTATGTGAGTATACGGGATTTGTCTGCTGCTGTCACCCCTGGGCGGAAGGCTCAGGGCAATGGCTCGACGTTTGCGCCGCCGGCCGGCGCTACAACGTCACCTGCGCAGTCTTCGCAGCCGCCGCTCTCAACAGCATCCCGAACAGGTCGCGCGGCTCGTCTGGGTCGGCCAGCATGTCGAGTTGCTGGTAGAGGCCGGTCGATGGCAACTGGTCCCTGATATAGCGCAGCGCCGAAAAATCCTCGATGGCGAAGCCGACGGAATCGAACAGCGTGATCTGGCTGGCATCGCGGCGGCCTTCAGCCACGCCGGTGATGACCCGCCACAGCTCGGTCACCGGATGATCGGGTGCAAGCTGCTGGATCTCGCCCTCGATGCGGGTCTGCGGCAGATATTCGACGAAGATCTCGGAGCGCAGCAGGATGTCACGATGCAGTTCGGTTTTCCCAGGACAATCGCCGCCGACGGCGTTGATGTGGACGCCCGAGCCGACCATGTTGTCGGTGAGGATGGTGGCATACTGCTTGTCAGCGGTGACGGTGGTGATGATCCCGGCCCCCTCGACAGCCTCTTCGGTAGAGCGGCAGGCGACCATGTCGAAGCCCAGCCCGGCGAGATTGCGGATGCATTTTTCCGTCGCCGTGCGGTCGATGTCGTAGAAGCGCAATTCGCGCACACCGAGCAAGGCCTTGCAGGCCAGCGCCTGGAATTCGGCCTGGGCGCCGTTGCCGATCAGCGCCATGCAGTTCGCACCGGCCGGCGCCAGATGTTTGGCCGCCAGCGCCGACATCGCCGCGGTGCGCAGCGCGGTCAGGATCGTCATTTCCGACAAAAGCACCGGGTAGCCGTTGTGGAGATCGGCGAGCATGCCGAAGGCGGTCACCGTCTGGCGGCCTTCGCGCATGTTCTTCGGATGGCCATTGACATATTTGAAGCCATAGACCTCGCCGTCGCTTGTCGGCATCAGCTCGATGACGCCCTCGGCGCTGTGCGAGGCGAGGCGCGGCGACTTGTCGAAGGCCTCCCAGCGGCGGAAATCGTCCTCGATATAGAAGGCGAGCTCGGTGAGGAAACGCTCGACGCCGATCCTCAGCACCAGCTTCATCATGTGGTCGACGCTGACGAAGGGGACGATGTTGAGATTGGGGATCATTTTGTCCTTGCCCGCATTGCTGCAACGGTCAGTCCTTGCGATGCGCGTTGTGCATCTTCATCATCGTCGCCAGCGCCGGATCGCTTTCCTCAAGCCTGCCAATCGCGGCATTGGTATCGTAGAGCCGTTCGTCCTGGCCCATCTTGAACTTGGCCTCGAGCCGTTCGATCGGCAGGTCGAAACCCAGAATATGCGGGATGCGCCGCTGCATGCCGCCCGGCCCGAGTTCGCGCATGCGCCAGCGATCGTCGCGGTCCTTTTCCAGCACGTCGACAAGCCGCTGCAGATGCCGGGCGGTGGCGTGATCGTCGAGCTGAACCGGCCGGCCGTGGCAATGGGCGACGGCGAAATTCCAGGTCGGCGCGCTGTCGCGCACCGGATTGCGCGGATACCAGGAGGGCGAGATATAGCCATGCGGTCCGTGGAAGATTGCCATCGTCTCCTCGCCCTCGGCGATCAGCGCGCTGTGCGGGTTCTGCCGGGCCAGATGCGACACCAGCGTTCCGTTCGCTCCCCGCTCGCGGTCCAGCACGAAGGGCAGATGCGATGCGACGAGCCCCTGTGGCCCGGTTGTCACCACCGTGGCGAAGGCCGCCGCCTCGATCAGGCCGAACACCTCGTCCAGCGACAGCGGTGCGAATTCGGGTTTCGTGTACATAGTACCTTCTTGTTATTGCATGATCTTTTCCGAAAACCGGTTCCCACTTTTCGGGATCATGCTCTAGCTCCGCTGCACGCGAACCGCCGGGATCAGGCCTTGCGGCCGCACCAGCAGCACGGCGATGACGCCCGACAGCACGATAGCGTCGCGGTAGGGTGCGACAGCCGCCGGCAGCGTCGCCTGCAGCAACACTTCGATGATGCCGAGCAGGAAGCCGCCAGCGACAGCACCGGGCAGGCTGCCCAACCCGCCGACGACGGCGGCGATGAACGCCTTCAGCACTGGGGTAAAGCCCATCAGCGGGTCGACGGAGGCGCGCTGCGCCACCCACAGCATCGCCGCCAGTCCGGCGAGCAGGCCGGAAAGCAAAAAGGCGGTGGCGATGATGCGGCTGGCCGGGATGCCCATCAGGCGGACGACGTTGAAATCCTCGGCCGCGGCGCGCATGGCGGTGCCAGTCACCGTGCGGCGCAGGAAGAGTTCCAGCGCAATCAAGGCCAGGGCCGAGACAACGATGGAGATGCTCGGGCCGACGCCGATGGTGAAGTCGCCGAACGAGAAGGCGCCGGTCATCCAGCCGGGCATGGCGACCGGCTGCGGCCGAGCCGAGATGCCGTTCTGGAAGACGACCTTCAGCAGGCTCGAAACGGCGAAGCTGGTCAGAAGCAGGCTGGTGACGCTGGCGCCGCGCATCGGGCGAAAGGCAACACGCTCCATGGCAACCGCTGCGAGCGCGCCGCAGGAGACGGCGACGAGCACCGCCGCTGGAAACGGCAGACCGAAAACCAGCGCGGCAAGCAAGGCATAGCCCGACAATGTCATCAGCTCGCCATGGGCGAAATTGATCAGGCCGACGATGGAAAAGACGATCGCCAAACCAAGTGCCAGCAGCGCATAGACGCCGCCGAGGCTCACCGCATTGATGATCTGCTGCGCGATCATGGCTCAGGCTCCGAGATAGGCTTGGCGGACGAGGTCCGAGGTGGCGAGTTCCTTGGCGGTGCCCGATAGCACCACCTCGCCATTGGCAAGCACGATGGCGCGGTCGGCGACCTCCAGCGCCAGCGCCACGTTCTGCTCGACGAGAAGGATGGTCAGCCCGCTGCGGCGCAGTTCGGCGATCAGGTCGAAGACCGTGTCGATCAATTGCGGGGCAAGACCGAGCGACGGTTCGTCGAGCAGCACCATGCGCGGCTTGCCCATCAATGCGCGAGCGATCGCCAGCATCTGCTGCTCGCCGCCGGAGAGATTGCCGCCCTTGACGCGGTGGTAGCGCCGCAGGACCGGAAACAGCTCCAGCATCTCCTCTTCGCGCACCCTCGCCTCCACCGCCGGCAGGTGCATGGCACCGCCGAGACGCAGATTGTCAGCCACGGTCAGGCCGGCGAAAATGCGCCGGCCTTCCGGCACCAGCGACACCCCCTTGCGGGCGATCGCCTCAGGCGCCAGGCCGGTGATGTCGACGCCGTCGAAGACCACTTTCCCCGAGACGGCCGGCACCAGCCCGGCAATGGCGCCAAGCGTCGAGCTCTTGCCGGCGCCATTGGCGCCGACCAGCGCGATGATCTCGCCGCTGTCGACGGCGAGATCGACGCGGCGCACCGCCTCGACCTCGCCGTAGCGGATCCTCAGGGCTTCGACGCTCAGCATGATGTCACGGCGCCGGAACGTCGGCGGCGTCGGGAATCATGGTCTGGATATGCTTGCCCTCGCCGCCTTCATAACGCATCAGCGCCACCGGCCGCAGCGGCATGCGGTCGGTGCCGGCATAGGTGATCTTGCCGGTGATGCCGTCAAAGTCCTTGAGGCCGGCAATGGCGTCGCGGATCGCCTTCGGATCGTCCGAACCGGCCGTCTTGACCGCCTGGTCGAGGATCAGCCCGATCTCGTAGCCGTTCACCTCATAGGTCGATTCCGGCGCGTGGCCGGCATATTTGGCGAAGGCGGTGTTGAAAGCCTCCAGCTTGCTGCCCGGCTCGGCATAGCCGGCTGCCGTATAGACGACGCCGTCGACCAGCTTGCCCAACCCCTTGACGGTCGGTGTTCCGATGGCGTCGGCGCCATAGACCGGAACGGTGACGCCGGCACCGCGCAATTGCTGGATGAAGGCCGGAAAATCAGGCTCATAGGCGGCGGTCATGATCAGGTCCGGCTGGTCGGCAAGGCTCTTGATGTTGGTGATCTCGGCGGAAAAGTCCGGCTGGCCCATGGTGAAAGTACCGCGGCCAACAACGGCGCCGCCTTTCTTCTCAAACACCTTGCCGAAATACTCGGGCAGGTTGGCGGTGTAGGTGGAGTCCGGCGAGGTCAGGAGATAGACCTTCTTCTTGCCTTCGGCGATGGCGAAGTTGGCGACCGCGGTCGCCTGCACATTGTCGGCTGGATAGGTGCCGAACATGACGTCGCCGACCGCGGCGGTGAGCACCGGGGCGGAGCCGCAAAGCGTCAATGTCGGAATACCGAGCGGCTGGGTGAGCTGGCCGGCCGAGATCGAGGGATCGGCGTCGCAAGGCGTGATCATGATCTTGGCGCCGGCGTCGATCAATTCCTGGGCGACGGTGGCGGTCTGCGCCGTATCGGATCGGGTGTCCTTGATGATCAGCTTGGCGATGTATTGGCCGCCAAGCCCTCCCTTGGCGTTGAGTTCGTCGAGCGCCATGCGCAGGCCGGCGAGTGCCGGCTGGTCGTAGGGAGCAAGACCACCGGTCTGCGCCGTCGCGGCGCCAATGATGATCTCCTCGGCTGAAGCCTTGGAAACGAGGGCGAGGGTCATGCCGAACACCGCCGCATAGAGGGCGGCGCGGTGGAGGCGATAGAGCTTTGGCATGTCGGTTCTCCTTCTGGATTTGTTGTCGTTGGCTACACGGTTCATGCGGTTTCACTTGCGGGCGTTTCGCTGGCGGGCGTCTCTTGTCCTGTCTTGGCGCGGGCGGTGCGGCTGCCGAGATAAGCGGCGACGACGGCAGGGTTGTTCTGCACCTCGGCCGGCGTGCCGTCGGCGATGACGCGGCCATGGTCGATGACGACGATGCGTTCGCACAGGTTCATCACCAGCCGCATGTCGTGCTCGATTAGGACGACGCCGATGCGCCGCTCGGCGCGGACGACCGAGAGGATGGAAACCAGCTCGGCGGTCTCGACCGCGTTCATGCCGGCGGCGGGCTCGTCGAGCAGCAGGAAGCGCGGCTTCAGCGCCAGCGCCCGCGCCACCTCCAGCCGGCGGCGCTGGCCATAGGCGAGCCTGGCGGCGGGTTGATCGGCAAATTTCTCCAGCCCCATGCGCGAAAGCTCGCGCATCGCCGCCGCCTCGGCATTGGCAAGATCGGGCTCGACCGAGCGGGCGGCGACCACGACATTTTCCAGCACGGTCATTTGCGCGAAGACGCGGATGTTCTGGAAAGTGCGGGCAACGCCAGAGCGGGCGAAGCGAAAGGCCGAGGCCTGCCTCACCAAACCGCCGATAGACACCATGCCGGCGCTCGGCTCGACGTCGCCGGCCAGCATGTTGAGCAGTGTGGTCTTGCCGGCGCCGTTCGGGCCGATGATGCCGGTGATGCTGTCGGTGTCGAAGGCGAGCGTGACGTCGTCGACGGCGATGACACCGGCATAGCGCCGCGACAGATGGTCGGCGGCCAGCCGGTCGCGCTCGGCATGAAGCAGCGGCGCAGCAGGAACCGTCGCGGCCTTGCGGCCGGGCCGGCGCAAAAGGTTCAGCTCGCGCTCGCCGAACAGGCCGGTTGGCCGCCGCCAGATGACCAGGATCATTGCAATGGCAAGCACACCCTGGGTCAGGCCGAACAGCACCGGCAGATGCAGGCCGAACACCTCGCCGCCGCCTTCGAAACGACGCACCACCTCGATCACCACGATGGTGACGACGACGCCGGCAAAGGCGCCGAGCGAGGAGTTCATGCCGCCGACGATGAGCATGGCCAAAAAGGTGAAGCCGAGTTCGAAATAGAAATCGCGCGGCGAAAACGCGCCGAGGAACTGCGCCATCATGGCGCCGGCGGCCATGGCGGCGACCGCGCCCACCACCCAGGCGGCCAGCCGCGAGGTGCGCTGGTCGACGCCGACGGCAGCCGCACCACGCTCGTCATTGGCGGCGGCGCGGGTGGCAAGGCCGAAGGCGGTTTCCCGAAAGAGCCTCGCCACCACCAGTGCCACCGAAGCGACGCCGATGGCGGTCCACAGACCAACCTCGCGCGGCACGCCGTAAAAGGGTTGGCTGCCGCGGGTGATCTCGCGCCCGGCAACCAGCAGCGTGTAGACGATGATCAACATGGCGAGCGTGGCGATAGATGCGCTAGATCCGGACAACCTGAGCAGCGGCGTGCCGGTCAGCAGGCCGATGACGACCGCAAGGATCAGCACGACGGCCAATGCCGCGAAGAAAGAGAGTTCATAACCAGCGAGGAACTGCGGCAGGTCGCGCAACGCAGTGCGCTGCAGCGCCGCCGGCATGGTCAGGATGCCGGTGGCATAGGCGCCGAGGCCGACAAAGGCGGCGTGGCCGAAGGAGACGATGCCGCTGTTGCCGGAAAAGATCTGCAGGCCGAGCACCGCCGTCAGCATGATCGCGGCATAGGTGACGACGCGCTGCATGGCGGCGCCACCGAAGAAGAAGACAATAAACGCTGCCAGCAGCAGCACCGTCACCATGCAGAGCGCATCGGCGCTGGCGTTGCGGAACGCGGCCGGCATGAACGACCGCGCGCTGCCCTCGCCCATCGCCGCCGATGCCATCAGGCGACCTTGAAGCGGCTGGGCGAAAACGGCGCCAGCGCCGGCTGGGCGCCTTCGGTGACCAGCCTGGCCACCGCTTCGCCGACCGCCGGACCAGTCTTGAAACCATGGCCGGAGGAGCCGGCAGAGACGAACAGACCGTCGACGCCGGGCATGGCTCCGATCACCGGCAGGTCGTCGGGGCTCATGTCGTATAGCCCGGCATAGCCGGGACGGATGCCCAGCTCGGCCATCGCCGGCACCCGCGCCGCGAAGGTCTCGAGGATCTCGACCGATTCTGATTCCTCGACGCCTTCCATGTAGTCGTCGGGATTGTCGACGAAACGCGGACGACCGGCCTGTTCGTGGCGCACGCCGGTGCCGCCGCCGGCCCAGCTGCCGGCAAGAATGACACCGTCACCGTCGGGCCGCGCATAATTGCAGGAGATGTCGTCGCACCAGGCGAAAGGCATGACCTGTCGCGCCTTGCCGGCTGCGTCGAGCACGGCCATCGGATGACGCTCGACATGCAGCGGCAGGTCGAGGCCGACCGTCGCCAGCAGGCGGCGTGTCCACGGCCCGGCGGCGAGCACCACGGCGTCGGCCTTCAGCACCGTTCCATCGGCGAGCGCGACGCCGCTGATGCGGTCGCCCTCTTTCACAAGCCGTTCGACGAGAGTGTTCTGCATGATCCTGGCACCGCGCGCCTTGGCGGCACGGGCAATTGCATTGGTTGCGCCGAAGGCGTCGGCATAGCCGTATTCGGGCTCCCATAGCGCCAGCGCGACATTGGCCAGTGCAAAGCCCGGTGCGGCGTTGGCGAAGGCTTGCGGCGACAGCGTCTCGATCAATGCGCCCTCGCCGCGAATCCGTTCGGCGGCGGCCTTCCAGCTCGCTTCATTGTCGTTGCCGCAGACCCACATCATGCCGATTTCGGTAACGAAAGGGCCCTCGCCCGATATCTCCGGCAATGATACGAGGATCTCGCGGCCACGAATGGCAAGCTGTGACAGTTCCGGCAAGAGATAGAAGGCGTGCAGCAGGGCCGAGGACTTGCCGGACGGTCCGCCGGCGGGATGCGTCTGCTCGACAAGCGCCACCGTCACGCCGGACGCAGCCAGGTAATAGGTCGCGCTCGATCCAACGATACCCGCGCCGACGACTATGACGTCGCTTCCAGTCCGCATGGGCTGTTCCCCACAGTCTCTTGGCTGCTTTGTGACAAAGCTAAGACCAGTCGTCCCGCTATGTCAACATCTCTTCATTATTGACCGAAATTAAAATCTCTGTAATAAACTCGACACAACGAGGCAGAGCAAGCCCAGCGCGGATTTTGGGGAGGCCTATGGCGATACGCGATGTTCTGATGCGCGGGGATCTTGCGCTGACGCCGTCGGAGGAAAAGATCGTCCGGCTGCTTCTGACCGACTATCCGACCTCTGGTCTCGGGACCGCTTCGTCACTCGCCCGGCGCGCCGGCGTCAGTGACCCAACCGTGGTCAGGCTGGTGGTGAAGCTCGGCTATGACGGCTTTCCGGACTTCCAGGCCAAGCTTCTGGCCGAAGTCGAGGCCAGACTGCATTCGCCGCTGCTGATGATGGAGGCCAAGCGGCCGACAGGCGCGGAAGACAGCGCCATCCTCGCCTATCTCGGCTCCGTCGGTGCCGCGCTCGAGAAATCCGTCAGCCTGACCCCGCTGCAGAGCTATGAGCGCGCCGCTCGTTTGCTGATGGAGACCAAGGGCGAGGTGGTCATGCTTGGCGGCCGTTTCAGCCGCCACATCGCCGGCATGCTCGCCGGCTACATGCTGCAATTCAGGCCGGGTGTGCGCGACCTCGGCACGCTGTCGGCACAGGCCTTCGACACGCTGGCCGACCTTGGCCGCCGCGACGTGCTCGTCGTTTTCGATTATCGCCGCTACCAGTTCGACGTCATCGACTACACTAGGCAGGCGGCGGCGCGCGACGCGCGCATCGTGCTGTTCACCGACCAATGGCTGTCGCCGATCGCCGATCTCGCCGAAGTCACCATCGTCAGCCCGCTGGAAGTCGCCTCCCCCTATGACACGCTGGCGCCGGCGATGGCGCAGATGGAGGCGCTGGTCGCGCAGATCGTCGCCACGCTGAGCGATGGCGCCCGCGAACGCATCGAAAAATTGGAGGAGGTGCGGCATGCCAATGCCGTGACCCTCGACAGTGCCGGCCCCGAAGAAAACGCGGCGCGCAGGATGCCCGGGCCCAAATCAGCCCAACCCAGATCACCCAAATCAGTGAGGCAGGACCAGAAAGCATGACGCAGGCATTGCCAAAACGAAACGAGCCGTTCCGGGCCGGCGAAACCGCGCTGCTGCTGGTCGACATGCAACGTGTCTGGCTGGAGCCCGGCGCCGATCCGGCGCATCCGGAGCGTGGCCCCGACCACTATTTCTACCGGCAGACGGCGTCGCAGACGATCCCCAACCAGGAGCGGCTGCTGGCGGCTGCCCGTGCCAATGGCGTCGAGGTGATCCACACCATCATACAGAGCCTGACGGAAGACGGCCGCGATCGCTCGCTCGACCACAAGCTGACGCCGATCCATATCGCGCCCAGCTGGCCGGCAGGCCTGCCGGTGCCGTCGCTGGCGCCTGTCGGCGACGAGATCATGCTGCCGAAGACCTCGTCGGGCGTCTTCAACTCGACCAACATCGATTATGTCCTGAAAAACCTCGGCGTGCGTTATCTCATCGTTGCCGGCATCATGACCGACCAGTGCGTCGACATGGCGGTGCGCGACGCCGCCGATCGCGGCTATCTCGTCACCTGCGTGTCGGATGCTTGTGCCGCCGCCACGCAAGAGCGCCACGACGATGCGCTGAAAGCCTTCGGCGGCTATTGCTGGATCACCGACACCGCTACCGTCGCCGCCCGCTTCGAAGCCTTGGGAAAAGCCGCATGACATCGACCGTCGAACCGCTCGTTGCCGTCGTCACCACCGATCTCTCAGCGATCACGCGCGGCCGCTCCGTCGTCGAAAGCAGGCTGCAGAAGATCGCTGCCACCGGCGTCGGCTGGCTGCAGGCCAATTTGTCGCTGACCCCGTTCAATTCCATCGTCGATCCCAATCCCTGGGGTTCGTCCGGCGATGTGCGACTGGTGCCTGACCTCAACGCACGTTTTCGCACGGCGCTGACCGGGTCGGTGACGCCGTTCGACATGGTCGCGGGAAACATTGTCGAACTCGACGGCAGCCCCTGGGTCGGCTGCACGCGAACCATGCTCAGCGATGCGCTGGCGGAGTTGAAGGCGGCAACCGGGCTTTCCGTCATCGCCGCCTTCGAACATGAATTCCACATCGCCGATGCCGGCTTCGTGCCGGGTCATTCACTGTCGTTCGCCGCATTGCGCCGCGCCGACCCGTTTGCTGCCAATTTGATGGCGACGCTGGAGGAAGCGGGCGTCGCGCCCGAAGTCGTCATCGCTGAGTTCGGCAACGAGCAGTTCGAGGTGACGCACGAGCCAACCAATGCGCTTGCCGCAGCCGACCGAGCCGTCGCTATCCGCGAGATCACCCGCGAAGTCGCGCGCAATGCCGGATGGCGCGCCAGCTTCACACCCAAACCCGCGCCCGATGCTGTCGGCAACGGCGTCCACATCCATTTCAGCTTCGTCGACGAGGCCGGCAAGCCGGTGACCTACGATCCGGCGCGACCGGGCGGTCTTTCCAGCCAGGCCGGCGCCTTCTGCGCCGGCGTGCTGCGCCATCTGCCTGGGATCACCGCCATGACGGCGGCGAGCGTGTCGTCCTATTACCGGCTGAAGCCGCATAGCTGGAGTTCGTCCTACACCTGGCTTGCCGATCGCGACCGCGAGGCTAGCCTGCGCATCTGCCCGACGGTGACGATCGGTGGGCGCGATCCGGCGCCGCAATACAACATCGAATATCGGGCCGCTGACGCCACCGGCAATCCCTATCTGTCGCTGGCCGCAATCGTGCGCGCGGGGCTGGAAGGGCTGAAGGCAAAGCTGCCGACACCGCCGCTGGTCACCGGCGACCCGACGCTGATGAGCCAGGCGGAGCGCAAGAAGCTTGGTCTGGTGCGCCTGCCGGAAACCCTGCCGGCGGCGCTCGACGCGCTCACCGCCGACAGCACCGTCACCGGGTGGTTCGCGCCGGTGTTCGTCGAGACCTTCGTCGGGCTCAAGCGACACGAGACCGAGCGCCTTGCCGGCCTCGATCCGGTGGCTGTTTGCGACCTCTACCGGACGCTTTATTGATGGCTGCGCAGCTTGCGAATGAGTGGCCGGCTGCCGTCGACGTCCTCAACGAAAATGGACGCTCTGATATCGTGCTGTTGTGCGAGCACGCGTCCAACCACATTCCGGCGGAGTATGCAAAGCTGGGGCTCGATATCAGCCATCTGCAACGTCACATCGCCTGGGATATCGGCGCCGCCGAAGTGACGCGCCGTCTGTCGGTGCTGCTCGATGCACCTGCCTTCCTCGGCGGCTATTCGCGGCTGCTGATCGACCTCAACCGGCCGCTGGGCACGAGCGGCAGCATTCCTGACCTGTCCGAAGACACCGACATTCCCGGCAATGTCGGGCTCGACCCGGGGGAGCGGGCACGGCGCGCCGAAATCATGTTCGCGCCTTTCCATGACCGGGTGGCCGCCCATCTCGACCGTCGGGCGAAGGACGGCAGGCCGACGCGGATCGCGACGATCCACAGTTTTACGCCGGTCTTCCTCGGGATTCCCAGGCCTTGGCATGCCGGCGTGCTTTACGATCGCGCCGGCGATTTCGGTGAAACGATCCTTGCCGGCCTGCGCCACGACGAAGCGCTCAATGTCGCGGCGAACGTGCCTTACGTGATCAGCCGCGACGCCGACTACGCCGTGCCCATCCACGGCGACGACCGCGGCATTGCCGCCGTCCTCATCGAGATCCGGCAGGATCTGTTGTCGAGCCGCCCCGGCATCGAGGCATGGGCGAACCGCCTGGCCGCCGTCTTGCCCGCGCAGCAGAAGGAGAAGGCGTCATGAGCAATCTGCGCGAGCGCGATGCGGTAACCATCGCCCAGATCGGCAAGCTGCGTTTCTCGCCGCTGAGCGTCGTCGGCGGCCGGGGCAACCGGCTGATCGAGGAAGGCGGCCGCTCGCTGCTCGACCTGTCCGGCTCAGCCGGTCCGGCAATCCTCGGTTACGGCCATCCGGCCATCGTCGCGGCGGTAGAGGCGGCGATCCGCGACATGGCCGGCGCCAGCCTCTTGCTCTACCCCAACGAACCAGCGGTTTCGCTGGCCGAGCGGCTGCTGGCGATCACGCCGGGCGACGGTGAGCGGCGTGTCTGGTTCGGCCATTCCGGATCGGACGCCAATGACTGCGCGGTGCGTGTGCTGCAGGCTGCCACAGGCCGCTCGCGCTTCATCTCCTTCATCGGCTCCTATCACGGCAATCTCACCGGCTCGATGGGCATCAGCGGCCATACCGCCATGACCCACACGCTGCCAAGGCCGGGCCTGCTGCTGCTCCCCTACCCCGATCCGTTCCGGCCGCAGTTCAGTGCCGAGGCCGTACTTGCGCTGCTCGACTACCAGTTCGAGACCACCTGCCCGCCGCATCAGGTCGCGGCAGTGTTCATCGAGCCGCTGATGTCGGATGGCGGGCTGATCGTGCCGCCGCCCGGCTTCCTCAAGGCGTTGCAGGAACGTTGCCGCAGGCATGGCATCAAGATTGTCGTCGACGAGGTCAAGGTCGGGCTGGCCCGCAGCGGCATGATGCACTGTTTCCAGCACGAAGGATTGACGCCCGATCTCGTCGTCTTCGGTAAAGGTATGGGCGGCGGCCTGCCGCTTTCGGCCGTTGTCGGCCCAAAGGAGATCATGGACCACGCGCCGGCCTTCGCGCTGCAGACGACCGCCGGCAACCCGGTTGCGACGGCTGCCGGCAACGCCGTGCTGAAGACGATCGAGGCGGACGGACTGGTCGCACGCTCGGCGCGCGTCGGCACGCTGTTCTCAGACGCGCTGCGGGCGCTCGCCGCAAAACATGAGATCATCGGCGACGTGCGCGGGCGTGGCCTTGCCGTCGGCGTCGACCTGGTCACCGACCGCAAGACACGCGAGCCGGTCGCAGCGACAACGACGGCCAAGATCATCTATCGCGGCTACGAACTGGGTGCGGCCTTCACCTATGTTGGGCTGAAAGCCAATGTGCTCGAATTCATGCCGCCGCTGACGCTGACCGAGGACGAGGTTGCCGAGGGCGCGGCAATAATCGACCAGGCGATCACCGACGTGGCCGCGGGCAAGGTCTCCGACGCGGACGTCGCTTCGTTCATGATGTGGTAGGCGACCTCTCGCATCAGGCGAAGATCTCCGCCAGTTCGTCGACGCCGGTGCCTTCCTTGACTTGCCGCAGTTCGACGTAGCTGACCGCGATGGCAACCGACATCAAAGTAGACACGACTGTCGAAACAAGCGCGCTTCCGATTGCGCCGACAACAAGGCCAACGGTCGAGAGGCTGCCGGTAATGGCGAAAGTAAATCCAAACAACAATGCGAATGCCATTTGGATGACAATCGCCGCCAAGAACAGAACCAGCAAAAGACCGAATAATGACCAGCGGCTGCCCTTCGTCAGAGCACGGCTGCGCGACATCGAACCAAACACGCCAAGCCGCTCCTGGATCAGCACGGGCACGGAAACCGATATACCGAGGAACAACATGATGCCTGGAACCACCAACGCGATGAACGCGATGAACACGATGATGTTTCCAAAAACGGGGATAAGCATGCCAGCCACGAACATCGTCACCACTAACGCGAGGATCATGGTGAGGAAGACAACCAGGCCCATCCCGAGCGTCGGGAACATGCAACGCAAGGCGATCTGGATGCAGTCACCGATTGCCGGGCGCTTGCCGTTCAAGTCTTCTATCGTCCCCCTTACCAGTGACGACTGAAACAACAAAGCCAGCACAAAATAGATCAAGCCAAAAGCCATCGATATTAGCGAGTTGCCTAGAACCGCCGATGGATCGGCAACCGCCATGCTTTCGGAATCGGCAAAATCAAGGTTGGCAAGATTTCTGTAATTCCAAAGGTTGAGCACCAGTGCCGGAAGGGCGGAAAAAAGAGCCGCCAGTCCGACCAACAGACCCGGATTGCGGCCGATGACCGCAAAACTATTGCTGAAAACCCTGCCGATGCGAAACTTGTCCGGTCGTTCCAGTGTCGTTGAAACCATGACGTAACCTGTCCAGTCCAGGCCGATCCTGATGCGATGAAGGCGGCCTTGCCGCTATGAGAAGATCTCCGCCAGTTCGTCGACGCTGGTGCCTTCCTTGACCTGCCGCAACTCGACATAGCTGACCGCCGGCGCAACCGAGGTCACCACGGATACGACGGATGTCACCAGAGCATCCAGGATGAGAGCCGTTGTCACGCCAAAGACCATGACGACTTGGCTCAAGACAAGCTGGATGACGATCACCGCTATGATCAGGACAATCCAGAATCCGAACAGCGCCCAGCGGCTCCCTTTGGTCAGCTCGCGGCTGCGCTTCATGCTGCCGAACACCCCCCGCCGTTCCTGAACCAGAACCGGCACGGCGACCGACCAGCGGAGCCATAAGATGATGCCGGGGACGATGAGCAGCATGAAGCCCAATCCCGCGCCAAGGGAGACCAGTACTGCGATGCCTATCACCGGCAGCAGGAGGGAGATTGCCATCTTGAGGCTGTCGCCCATTGATGGCCGCTTGCCGTTCAGATCCTCGATGGCCGCGCGCACCAGCGTCGCCTGCAAGATCGCTGCCAGGACCATGGAAGCCAGCACGACAAGGATTGTAACGATAACGCGTTGGGCCGAGAACTCCGGAGCGCCTGTCTCGGTGCCGCTTGCCCATTTCCAGAGCCAAAGCTGGTAGAGCAACGTCGGCAAGCCTGAAAACAGCACTGCCAGCCCGAGGCAAAGCACGATATTGCGGCTGATGACAGCAAAGCTGTCATTGAAAACCCTGCCGATGCGAAACTTGTCCGGTCGTTCCAGTGTCGTTGAAACCATGATGCGTCCCCTCGCTCAATCGCCGCATATCGGCTGATGATCCCCGCATCAAATGTGCCAACATTGGAGATCGACGTCTAGCCCACTTGCAATTGCCGTTGTGCATTGCCAGTGTCGACTGGGAACCACAGGTTGCAGGGGACGGTTGGCAGTGGCACAGCCAGGCACAGCGGAAGCCGAATGGCTGGCAAAAGCGCATCAGCAGTTGATCTCGGACAAGTCGATCCAGTTCGAGCTGCCGGCCTATGTGCCGCCCCAGCCGCCTGACTGGCTGAAGCCGCTGCTGGACCTGTTGTCGTCGCTCGGTCCCTACATGATCTATCTGTTCTGGGGGGCGGTGATATCAGGCGCCGCGATCATCCTGCTCCTGGTCTTTCTCGAGATGAAAGGTATCGCCTGGCGCCTGCCATGGCAGCGCGCGCGGCGCGAAACCGAGGCGGAGGAAGCATGGCGTCCCGACGCCGGCGCCGCGCAGATCCTGCTGTCGGAAGCCGACTCGCTGGCCGCGCGAGGCGACTATGACGAAGCGGTTCATCTCCTGCTTCGGCGCAGCGTCGCCGATATTGCCGGCCGGCTGCCGGATTTTTTGCGCCCGTCGCTCACGGCGCGCGACATCGCCGCTGCTGCTTCGATTCCCGCCAAGGCCCGCGCGGCGTTTACCGAGATCGCACGCATCGTCGAAGCCGCACTGTTCGCGCGCAGGCCGGTCGGCGCCGAAGGCTGGCGGCAAGCACGCGGCGCCTATGAGCGGTTCGTCTTCCGGGATGCCTGGATATGAGCGCTGCGACGGTCGAACCAGCGGCGCAGGAACCATTCAATCGAAGAACGCTGTTTTGGGGCATTTTCGCCAGCCTGCTTGCGGCAGCGGGTTTCTTCCTGCTGTCCACCTATGCGCCCGACTTTCGGCAACCCGGCAATGGCGGCGCCACGCCGCTGTCGAAAAGCGGCGTTGGCTATGCCGGCCTGGCTGAATGGTTGCGGCTCACCGGCAGGCCGACTTACATGGCTCGGACTGAAGATGATCTCGGCACCTATCTCTTGCTGATCGTCACCATTTCCCCCGATAGCGATCCGGAAGCGCTCGACCATATTCTTGAGCTTCGGCGGGACAGGGATACCCTCTTCGTCCTGCCCAAATGGCAGACCCTTCCGCTGGAGGAGCACGAAGGATGGAAGATGAAATTCGGGCGATTGCCCGATGCCGTGGTGAACCAATGGCTCGGCCGGATCGCCGAGGGAAAGATCGGTGTTGGCAAAAGCACGGTCGAGCAACTCGACATCGAGGGCCGGGTCATTGATGCCCCTGATGAATTGCAATGGGTAGCGGATGACCACCCATTGATAGCGGCGGGCAACGGCAGCGCCGCCCTTACCAAACTCGACGACAAGCCGTTTTACATTCTGAGCGACCCCGACCTGATCAACAATGCGTCACTCAAGGACTCGGACAAGGCTGCGGCGGCGCTCGACCTGATCGCCTCGGTGCGCGCCGGCCCGGTCATGTTCGATCTCACGCTGCATGGCGCGGGGCGAAAATACGACCTTGCCAAGCTCCTGGTCGAACCGCCGTTTCTGGCGCTGACGCTGACGATCCTGGCCGCGGCGGCGCTGGCTTTCCTGCACGGCCTCGGACGGTTCGGCCCACCGCGCGCCGACCAGCGCGCCATTGCCTTCGGCAAGCGTGCGCTGGTGGATACGACGGCAATGCTGCTGCGACGCGCCGGGCGACTCGAAGAACTTGGAGGCCGCTATGCGGCCTTGATGCGGGTGCGCGCCGGCGCACTGCTGGGAGCGCCGCAGGGGCTGCATGGCGAAGCGCTCGACCGCTGGCTCGATTCTCGCGATAAGGACGAAGTCAGCGGATTCACCGCGCGGGCGCAAGCCGCCGGCGAGGCGAAAAACCTGACGCAAATGCACGAGGCAGCCGAGCGGCTGCACGATTGGACCGCAAGGAGGCTCGGTGAACGTCGATGATGTAAAGGCCCTGGCGACACGGATCAGGGAAGAAGTGGCCAAGGCGATCACCGGACAGCACGACACGGTCGACCTGATGCTGACCGCCCTGTTCGCCGGCGGGCATATCCTGCTGGAAGGCCCTCCGGGCACGGCCAAGACAATGACCGCGCGCTGCTTCGCGCAGGCTCTGGGTGTCGCCTATGGGCGCATCCAGTTCACGCCGGACCTGATGCCTGGCGATATCGTCGGATCGAACATCTACAATTTCCAGACTGGACAGTTCACGCTGACGCGCGGTCCGATCTTCTGCGATCTTTTGCTTGCCGACGAGATCAACCGCACGCCGCCCAAGACACAGGCAGCACTTCTGGAGGCGATGCAGGAGCATGCGGTCACTTTCGACGGCACCACGCATTCGCTGGGCCGCAACTTCATGGTGGTCGCGACCCAGAACCCGATCGAGCATCAGGGTGTCTATCCCCTGCCCGAAGCACAGCTCGACCGCTTCCTGTTCAAGCATCGGGTCAGCTATCCCGGTCCCGAGGAGGAACGGGCCATCATCATCCATCACGGCGGCGGCTCCGCCTCGCACGACATCGCGCAATACGGCATCAAGGCCCAGACGGATCGCAAGACGCTGGAGAAGGCACTCGAAACCGTCGGCTCCGTCACCCTCGTCGACGACGTCGTCGGCTACATCGCGGCGCTGGTGCGCGCCACACGCGACACCGCCGATTTGGAGGTTGGCGCCAGTCCACGCGCGGGCGCCATGCTGGCCAGGGCGGCGCGGGCGCGGGCTGCGCTCGACGGGCGCGCCTATGTGATCCCCGACGACGTCAAGGCGCTGGCGGTGCCGGCGCTGCGCCATCGCGTTATCCTGTCGCCGGCCGCGCAGATCGATGGCCGGCTGGTCGAGCAGATCGTCTCCGACCTGGTCGACCAGACGGAAGCGCCGCGTTGATCTATCCCAGCGGCCGAGCGGTGTGGGCGGCAGCAGCAGGCGCGGTGCCGGCCTTCCTGGTCGCGCTGGCGCTGCCGTCATTGTGGTATCTCGGATTGCTGTGGATCTGCCTGCTGCTGGCCTTCCTGGCGGTGGACACCGCGGCCGGACGCGGGCGGAAATCGCTGGCCGCCAGCCTCCACGCGCCGCCGCAGGTCGGCGTCGGCGGCCAGTTCACCGTCCATGTCGCCGCCCGTTTTCCAGGCCGGACGCGGACCCTGGAGGCGCGCGTCGGTCATGATGCGCGCCTGGCGCCGATCGGCGGAACCGGCGGACCCCTGGCTGCCACAAAGGATGGCGGATCGCTCGACCTGCGGTTCCAGGCGCTGCGGCGCGGCATCGCCAGCTTCGATCGTCTGTGGCTGCGCTGGCGCGGGCCGTTCGGACTGGTCTGGAACCAGGTCGTCCTGCCGATGGAAAGCAAGGTGGCAGTGTTGCCCGACGTCCGCAGCGCCCGCGACCAGGCGATCACGCTGCTGCAGCGCAACGCCCTGCCCGACGGGCATGCGCAGCGCCGGGCCGGCCAGGGCCGGGAATTCGAGGCGCTCAAGGATTATCAGCCCGGCATGGGCCGGCGGATGATCGACTGGAAGCGCAGCGCCCGCCACGGCAGGCTTCTGGCGCGCGAGTTCCGTATCGAGGAGAACAACAACATCGTGCTGGCCATCGACAGCGGACGCCTGATGTGCGAGCCGGTCGACGGCCTGCCGAAGGTGGACCGGGCGGTGGCGGCAGCCTTGCTGTCGGCGTTCATTGCGCTCAAGGGCGGCGACATGGTTAGCCTGTTCAGCTTCGATGCGCGGCCGCGCGTCGCCAGCGGCGCGGTGCGCGGCTCGGCCAGCTTTGCGATGATCCAGAAGCGGGCGGTTGAGATCGACTATTCCAACGAGGAGACCAATTTCACCCTGGCGCTGACCACGCTTGCGGCACGGCTCGACCGGCGCTCGCTGGTCATCATCTTCACCGACTTCGTCGATCCGATCAGCGCGGAGTTGATGCTGCGCACCGTCGGCCGGCTCACCGAACGGCATCTGGTGCTGTTCATGATGATCAGGGATGTCGAATTGGAGAGCTTGGCCGACATGCCGCCTTCATCAGGCGAGGATGTCGCCCGCGCCGTCGTCGCCGGCGGGCTTTTGCGCGAAAGGCAGGTTGTCATCGGCCGGTTGCGGCTGCTCGGCGCGCATGTGATCGAAGCCGACCATCAAAGGCTGGGGCCGGCGCTGGTCGAGCGCTACCTGCAGTTCAAGCGCGAGGATTTGTTGTGACTGTGCCAGTTCCCGGCGATGCTCGACGCGGCGATGCCGTACGCCAGTCGCTGGCCAGCTTCCGTCGGGAGCGCGAGGCCGACTGGCAGGCGTTCGAAGCGCTACTCGCCCGCGTCGAGAAACGCGCGCCGCGGACGCTGTCGGAAGAAGAGCTGCTGTCGCTGCCGCTGCTCTACCGGTCCGCATTGTCTTCGCTTTCGGTGGCGAGAGCGACATCCCTCGACAGCGCACTGATCGCCTATCTCGAATCCCTGTCGCTGCGGGGATACTTTTATCTCTATGGGGCACGTCGCGGACTATCGCAGCGTGTTGGCGATTTCTTCCTGCACGACTGGCCCGGTGCCATGCGCGATTTGTGGCGCGAGACGCTGGTGTCGGTGGCGCTGATGTTTATCGGCGTCGGCGCCGGCGCCTGGCTGGTAGCGTCCGACAAGGGCTGGTTCGACGCGATCATCCCGTCGGGCCTGGCCGCCGGCCGAGGCCCCGACGCTTCGGCCGAGATGCTGCGCAGCATGCTTTATGATGGCGACAATGGCTTTCTCTCAGGCTTTGCCGCTTATCTTTTCACCCACAACGTCCAGGTCGCAATCCTCGCCTTCGCGCTTGGGTTTGCTTTCGCCGTGCCGACGGTGCTGCTGATGCTGTTCAACGGTTGCATGCTGGGTGCGATGTTCCAGGTCTATTGGGCAAAGGGGCTTGGCATGGAACTTGGCGGCTGGCTGGCCATTCACGGCACCACCGAATTGTTCGCCATCGCACTGGCCGGCGCTGCCGGCATCCGGATCGGCACGCGCATCGCCTTTCCCGGCGAGTTGACCCGCATGACGGCAGCCGCCCATGCCGGACGCATCGCAGCGACCGCGATCGTCGGCGTTTCGGTCATGCTGCTGTTTGCCGGACTGCTCGAGGGCATCGGCAGGCAGACGATCACCAGCGATGTCACCCGCTATGCCGTTGGCGGCGGCATGCTCGCACTGTGGATCGGCTATTTCTACCTGTTCCAGGTGGTGCGCAATGGCGACCGCTAGACGCGCCGCGCTGGCGACAATGCGCTCGCTGATCACGCCTGAAGGTGTCGATCTCCAGATAAAGCTGGCCGACGCCGGCACACGGGCGGCCGCTTTCCTGCTCGATGTCGTGTTTATCGCCACGGCTGCAATCGCCGTCACGATTATTGCGATCTTTGGAGTAACAGGTTTCGGCACTGATAAATTGCAGCCGCTTTTCATCGTCTGGATCATCGCGATCTTTTTTCTGCGCAACGTCTATTTCATCGCATTCGAGGCGGGCCGGCGCGCGTCGACCCCCGGCAAGCGGATCATCGGCATCAGGGTGGCGTCACGCAACGGAGCCGGCCTGTCGGTGGATCAGGTCATCGCCCGCAATCTGATGCGCGAGATCGAGGTCTTTCTGCCGCTGTCGATCATCGCCGGACGCAGTGAGATGGGCGTCGCCGATACGCTGACGACAGTTTTTGGGCTGGTGTGGGCGCTGCTGTTCGCCTTGTTCCCGCTCTTCAATCGTGACCGGTTGCGGATCGGCGATCTCCTGGCGGGAACATGGGTCGTCGAGGCGCCTAAGCGCACGCTGATGGAGGATTTGTCGGCACGAAAAGATCCGGTCGCCAGGACTTTTCAGTTCAGCCACGCGCAGCTCGATGCCTATGGCATCGCCGAACTGCACAAGCTGGAAGAAGTGCTGCGCCGCGACGACTATTTCGCGCTGCGGGCGGTGGCTGAGACGATCGGACGCAAGATCGGTTCAACGCCGCAGGCGCATGATGCCCGCCCGTTCCTGACCGCGTATTACGGCGACCTGCGAGCCCATCTCGAGCGAAAGCTGCTGCTGGGCAAGCGAAAGGAAGACAAGCATCAGCGTTAGGAACGAAAGGCCGTCTTACCCCACCCACTTCTCGTAGTCCGACACCAGGAGGTGCAGCGGCGCGACGTCCTCGTCGATCTCCGCGAAGCGGCCGATCGGCTCGCGGAAGACATTGTCGGTGAGATCGTCGTTGACGGTCGAAACCTCGCCGATCAGCACGTCCTTGCCCTCTGCCCAGAAGGCGTGCCAGACGCCCGGCAGGAGCGTCACGCTCTCGCCCGGATCGAGCTTCAAGAGCCCGCCCGCCGGCAGCCGGTGGATAGTCCCGTCGACCGGCACCGATACTTCCGCCTTCGGATCGATGCCGCCATCGCGATCGTGCATGAACAGCTCCAGCACCAGCTTGCCGCCGCCGCGGTTGATGATGTCCTCGGCCTTGATGTTATGGCGATGCATCGGCGACAGCTGATCCTTGCGCGAGATCATGATCTTCTCGGCATAGAGCATGCCCATGCCCTTCTTCATGTCCTCGTAGCGACCGTTGCGAACGGTGAACAGGAAGAGGCCGAGTTCGTCGAACTTGCCCTGGCCGTAATCGGTGATGTCCCAGCCGAGCCGCGAGGAGAAGATGGCCGACGAATCCTGCCGGCGCGCCTTCATCTTTTCCGGGGTCCAATAGGCGAAGGGCGGCATGATGTAGCCGAACGAACGGATGAAGGCATCGGCGTCGCGGATGATGTCGTTGATAGCGGAGCGTTTCATGGTTGTGGTTCCTTCCCATTGGCCTGGGTGATCTCCAAACCGAATAGCCGAACACCGATCCGGTGTCGACGTAAACCGCGTGCTGGCCTCATGACATCCGGGCCGATCAAGGCCATAAGTCCAGGCAAATCCCAGGGTGAAAATCCATGCTGAGCATAGACGACCTCGATACACCGGCGATCCTGATCGATGTCGACCGCGCCGAAGCCAACATCGCGCGGGCGCAGGCCCACGCCGACCGCCACGGGCTGAAGCTCAGGCCGCACATCAAGACCCACAAACTGCCTTACTGGGCAAAGAAGCAGATCGCAGCCGGTGCGGTCGGCATCACCTGCCAGAAGATCGGTGAAGCCGAGGTGATGGCCGATGCCGGCCTCACCGACATTTTTCTGCCTTACAACATTGTTGGCCGCGCCAAGCTGGAGCGTCTCAAGGCGCTGCACGGCCGCGTGACACTGTCGGTGACATCAGACAGCATGGAGACGCTTGCGGGTCTCGGCGCCACCTTCACCGATCCAGGCAAGCCGTTACAGGTGCTGGTGGAGTGCGATACCGGTATGGGCCGCTGCGGCGTCCAGTCGGCCGGCGAGGCGGTCGCGCTGGCCAGGGAGATCGACAAGGCCAGGGGGCTCGCCTTCGGCGGGCTGATGACCTATCCGGCGGCAGGCCGCGCCGCCGAGGCCGAGACTTGGCTGGCCGATGCGCGCCAGGCGCTCGCCGCATCCGGCCTCGCCTGCCAACGCATCTCCAGCGGCGGCACGCCGGATATGTGGCGCGCAAGCGAGGCTTCCGTCGTCACCGAGTACCGCCCCGGCACTTACATCTATCTCGACCGCTACCAGGTCGCCAAGGGCGTCGGAAGCCTCGACGATTGCGCGCTGACGGTGCTGTCGACGGTGGTCAGCCATCCGACGCCGACACGGGCCATCCTTGATGCCGGCAGCAAGGCGTTGTCCAGCGACACGCTGGGGCTGCCCGATTTCGGCGAATTGCTGGGTATTCCGGGCGCCACCGTCACCAGCCTCAGCGAGGAGCACGGCAACGTCACGCTTTCCGGCGACGCCAGGCTGCGTATCGGCGAGCGCGTGCGCATCGTGCCCGACCATTGCTGCGTCGTCACCAATCTGTTCGACGAAGTTCACTTGATCGCCGGAGAACGGGTGCTGGAGACGCTGCCGGTGGCGGCGCGCGGCCGCATGGGGTGAGAAGCGGTCCGCGGAGCGGACGGAAAGCCAATTGCTTGGCTTTCGAGCTTTGACCCCCTGAGCCTGCGAGGGGGCAAAGCTGAAGTGAGTCAGGCTGATTGTTCGGCCTGCCGTGCCGCGACGCGGCGCATGGCAATGACCCGGCGACGCAGGATTTCGGTGCGCATCGCCATCAGATGCAGCGCGAAGAACAGCACGGTAAAGCCCAGAGCCATCACCAGCAACGGCTGCAACAGGCTGGGATCGATGGTCGGCCCGCCGAGCCGGATCACCGAAGCCGGCTGATGCAGCGTGTTCCACCAGTCGACGGAGAATTTGATGATCGGGATGTTGATGAAGCCGACCAGGGTGATGACTGCAGCGGCCCAGGCGGCGCGCGCGGCATCGTCGAGGGCCCGCGTCAGCGCAATGATGCCGAGATACATCAGGAACAGCACGAACACCGAGGTCAGCCGCGCATCCCACACCCACCAGGTGCCCCACATCGGCTTGCCCCAGATCGAACCGGTGATCAGCGCGAGCGCTGTAAAGACGGCGCCGATGGGTGCCGCCGATTTGAGCGCGACGTCGGCCAGCGGATGGCGCCACACCAGCGTGCCCAATGCGGAAACCGCCATCAGCGTGAAACACATCATGGCCAGCCAGGCGAAGGGCACATGGATGTACATGATACGTACGGTGATGCCTTGCTGGAAATCCTCCGGCGCCGTGAAGCTCATGTAGAGCCCGGCGGCCAGGAGGAGTGTGGCGATGGTTGCCAGCCACGGCACCACCTTGTCGGCCAACCCGACAAACCGCGTCGGGTTGGCGAAATCCATCCAGCCGCTGAGGCGCGAAGTCATGTCACTCATGCAGCTTTACATAAACCGGTGACAGGCTTGGGGCAACTACAGCACCGCGTGGCAGGCGCGGCCTTGCCTTCTCCCCCTGTGGGAGAAGGTGGATTGGCGCGCAGCGCCAAGACGGTTGAGGGGTGCTGGCCGGAGCGAGGCCTGCGCTAAGCTGGACCACCCCTCATCCGTCGCCTTCGGCGACACCTTCTCCCACAAGGGTGTTTGGACCGGAGACATCGCGAACAGGTGTGCGAAGACATCGCGAACAGTTTGCCATCCTATCGATCAATGGCATTGAGGTCGATGGTTTCTATTTTCTGATGTCTGAACCAGGCGTCGAAGACGCCGTCGGCAGCGGTTGGGCGAAAGGCGACGGACTTTCCGGCGAAGGCCCTGCACAGGCGCACGTTGTGGCCGAGAATGGAGACGAAGCCATGCTGCTGAACGCGGCGGATGAGATCGTCCTTGGCATAGTCGAACGGCTCGACGGTTTCGCGATGCTGGCGCTGCGAGACGCGGTAGCGGTCGAGCGGCACAGCGCCGCCAAGCGCGTCGTGCGGACGCTCGGCGTTGTAGAC
>NZ_FNEE01000004.1 GCF_900099905.1 Mesorhizobium muleiense
CGTCGAGCCGTTCGACTATGCCAAGGACGATCTCATCCGCCGCGTTCAGCAGCATGGCTTCGTCTCCATTCTCGGCCACAACGTGCGCCTGTGCAGGGCCTTCGCCGGAAAGTCCGTCGCCTTTCGCCCAACCGCTGCCGACGGCGTCTTCGACGCCTGGTTCAGACATCAGAAAATAGAAACCATCGACCTCAATGCCATTGATCGATAGGATGGCAAACTGTTCGCGATGTCTTCGCACACCTGTTCGCGATGTCTCCGGTCCAAACAAGAGGGAGAAGGTAAGAGGCGGCTTAAATCGTGCCCGACCGGTCGGAGAAGGCCATTGCCTTGCGCAGCACTTCGACAAAACGCTCGCCGGCCGCCTCGCGCTGGCCGCTATTGTCGATCGGGGTGACGCCTGGCCCGGACAACGCCACATTGGCGCTGCGCGCCAGCCGCGCCAGCACTTCGCCGCGCGACTCGCGGCCGCGCATCGCCAGTCGTTCGGCCAGGATCTGCGGCGATGCGGTGATCTCGACGACAGCCAGATTGGCATAGCGATCACGCAGCGCCGGGATGATGGCGCGGGAGACATTGGCGATGGCGACGCGGCCATTGGCCACCGACCGGTCGACTTCAGCCGGGATGCCGTAGCGCAAGCCATGCGCCTCCCACGAGATGGCGAAGGCGCCATCCGCTTCCGCCTCGACGAAGGCCGCATCGGCCAGCGTGTCGTGATCCTCGCTTGCCGCGTCGCTCGGCCGGGTGATGACCCGGCGCACGAACTCCAGCCGGGTCTCGTCGGCAAACAGCGACCGGGCATAGCCGATCACCGTGTCCTTGCCGGCGCCGCTCGGCCCGACGACAGCGACGAACACCCCGTCGCGGATCGGAAACGCCGCGGCGGACAATTCACGCTCGATCGACGCCGACACCATCACGCGACCCGACGTCCCTGCCGCCAGACCGTGCGGACAACTGGGACATGATCGTCAAGACGGACGCGAACCAGATCGGCGCGCCGGCCCTGCTCGATGACACCACGGTCGGCGAGGCCGACTGCCTCGGCCGGGTTCTTCGAAACCATCGCCACCGCCTGCGGCAGGGAGATGCCGTCGACAACGTCGCCGAGGAAAAACGCCGACTGGATCAGGCTGAAGGGGATGTAGTCGGACGACAATATGTCGAGCAGGCCTTCGCCGGCGAGTGTCCGGGCCGAAACATTGCCCGAATGCGAGGCGCCGCGCATGACGTTCGGGGCGCCCATCAGCACCCCGAGCCCGGCTTCCTTCGAAGCTTTTGCGGCCTCCTTGGTGGTCGGGAATTCGGCGACGCGGACGCCTTGTTCGATCGCCTCGTCGACATGGCCGGTCGTGGCGTCGTCATGGCTGGCCAGCACGATGCCGCGCTGATGGCAGGCGGCAGCGATGAAGGCGCGGTTCGCCCCAGAATTCGTCGCCGACTCCGCCATCCGCTTCTCACAAAATTGCTGGAATTCGCGATCCGTCAGCTTCAGCTTGCGCTGGTAGTAGTAGGCATAGGTTTCCAAATCGACGAACTGACGCTGTCCCGGTGCATGGTCCATCAGCGACGCCAGCTTGATCCTGTCATCGCCGTCAAAATGCGCGAAGGCTGCGAGGCAATCCGGCGCCGAAACCTCGCAGCGCAGATGGATGAAATGGTCGGCCCGCAGCCGGTCCTGCTGGACGCTGTCCTCGATCGCATCGGCCAGCTTGCGCATGTCGGCCGAATTCATGTCGGCGTCGTCGTCCATGCCGACGCGCAAGGCATCGAGCACGGTGGTGATGCCGGCGGTCGCCACCTGCGCGTCGTGGGCGAGAACGGCGGCGATCGGGTTCCAGCGCACCTTCGGCCGCGGCGCGTAATGGCCTTCGAGGTGGTCGGTGTGAAGCTCGACCAGCCCGGGAATGATGAAATCGCCGCCCATGTCCTCGCCGCTTCGGCCGGCGCCGGCATCGATCCCGGCGATCAAGCCGTCGCGCAGCACGATCGAGCCTTCGACGATCTCGTCAGCAAGCACGATGCGGGCATTGTTGAGAACGGTCTCGACGGTCATTTCAGGCAGTCCTTGGAGCATTTTTGCAGCCAATTGAATCACCGATTGGGATGAGTTGGCGTCGCACAAAAGCGGTTGAACAAATTGTATTTCAGGCGGTTTTTCTCGCCGGGCGGCGCCCGAGCGCGTGATGGGAGAGCACCATGAACGGGGCGCCAGGTTCGGTTTCGACAAACAGGGTCAGTGCGTCCACCGGCACCGGCCGTTGCAGGACTCCCGCAAACAGGCTGTCGATTGCTGCGCGAAGACGAGGGCTTTCCTGTGACGAGGCCCGGCCGGACAGCGTCATATGAAAACGGAAGGTCTCGAAGACATAGGGGTAACCCCACTGGCAGAGATTGCGGAATTCAGCCGGCTTCAGCGAGTCAGGGCTGCGCCGTTCGATCTCAGCCTCGCTCAGCGGCGCGCGAAAACGGTCGAAGTCGCGCACGACGTCGTCGGCGAAGCGGTTGAGCGCCGGCAGCGGGCCTTCCGGCACCAGCGCGAAGAAGCCGTCGATCTGGCTGACGACCAGCCGTGGGATCGTCACCACCGGCGTCGTTTCGGCGAAATCGTCCAGTGCCGCGCGAAGCGCGGCTTCCGTTTCGTTCGAAGCCAGCCGGAAGGGCGCCTTCAGCGTCGCATGAAAGCCGTAGCGGCGCGCCGAAGCGGTATGGAAGGCGACTTCCGCCGCCGACAGTTCGCCCACGGCCTCGACCGGCCTCGTGGCAGCGCCGAACGGGTCACGGCCGAGCCAATTGGCGGCGATCCGCGCCAGCGGTTCGTCCTGCCGGGGGGTGAAATAGATAGCGTAGCGCATCGAAAGTCCTCGTCAACTCCCGCTGCCATAGGCGATTTGCATGACGAAATGACGAAGCTGATGATCGCTCCTGATAACAAACTTGTTCAGGCGGGTCATTAGCCGACGATTTTTTCGCCTTGGGCCAGTTGCGACCCGGACGGGCAGCGCCTCAGGCCTTCATCAGCCATTCGTGCTCGGGCGCGTTGTGGAATTTCCACGTCCGCTTCGGCCCGGCCATGACGTTGAGGTAGTAGAGGTCGTAACCATGGCAGGCGGCGCAAGGGTGATAACCCTTGGGCACCAGCACGATATCGCCGTCCTCGATCGCCATCGCCTCGTCGAGCGAACGAGCGCCGTTGCGATCGGCATCGATGTAGACGCGCTGGAAGGCAAAGCCCTGCGGCGGATTGAGCCGGTGGTAATAGGTCTCCTCGAGATAGGACTCGGCCGGCAGATTGTCCTGGTCATGCTTGTGCGGCGGATAGCTCGACGTGTGGCCGCCCGGCGTGATGACCTCGACCACCAGCAATGAATCGGCCGGCTTGCCTTCCGGCAGGATGTTGGTGACATAGCGCGTGTTGGTGCCCTTGCCGCGAACCTCCTGGCCGAGATCCTTCGGCGCAATGACGCGAACCGGCAGGCCGCCGCCAAGCCCTGGCGCCGAGCAGACCGCGAGTTCGAGACCGGTGTCGGCAGTCACCGACCAGTCCGAGCCCTGCGGCACATAGACCGACCACGGCTTGCCTTCGAAGGGCGACATGCGTTCGCCGAGCAGGCCGAGATCGTTGCCGCCGGCCTTGGCTTTGCCCTTGCCGGTGACGAACACCAGGCAGACTTCACGGTCCGCGGTTTGTCCGGAGACGGTCTCGCCGGGCCGCAATCGATGCAGATCGAAACCGACATAGGTCCAGCCGGCGTTTTGCGGCGTCACATGGGCGACGCGGCCATGGCCCCTATCGGCTTTAACGAGCAGTTTCGACATCGGGGCTCATTCCTTTGGTTCGGTGTCGGCCGAATCCTTGCCGTCGTCGGCGGGCTTGTAGAGATAGAAGAACTGCCAGACGGCATAGCCGGCAAAGCCGAGCGCGATCATGCCCCAGAATGGCGCGCCGGTGGCAAACTCGACCACGGACCAGACCAGGCAGACGGCGACGATGGCAACGCGCCGCCACAGTGGCCGAAAGAACGGATGCTCGGAGTCCTTCATCGGATCAGCCCCCGCATCGGATCGCCCCGTCGCCGGGAATAGACTCGCTCAAGCATTGGGGAAGCCCTGCGTTTCAACCGTGTAGCCGGCAGCTGTCATCACCCGCATCAATTCCTTGTAGCCGACTTGCGCCATCGTGAGCGGCGGATTCTTCTTGGGATCCTGCTCGGCCTCGACCACGAACCAGCCTTCATAGCCGTAATTCGCCAGCCTTTCCACAATGGCACCGAAATCCAGCGAGCCATCGCCCGGCACCGTGAAGGCGCCAAGCGCCACGGCATCGAGGAAGGATTGCTTCTGGCGATCGAGTTTCTCGATCACCTCCATGCGCACGTCCTTGACATGGACATGGTTGATGCGCCGGTGATGATTGTCGATGGCGCGCAGCACATCGCCGCCGGCAAAGGCCAGATGGCCGGCGTCGAGCAGCAGTGGAATGCCTTCTCCCGAATGGCGCATGAAGGCGTCGAGCTCCGGCTCGGTCTCGACGACCGCCGCCATATGATGGTGGTAGGAGAGCGGCATGCCTTGATCGGCGCACCATTCGCCGAACTGCGTGAGGCGCCTCGCATAGGCCTTCATCTCGTCGTCCGAAAGCCTCGGCTTGGTGGCGAGCGGCTTTGAGCGGTCACCCTGGATGGAGCGGCCGACCTCACCATAGACGATGCAGGGCGCGTCCACCGCCTTGAACAGATCAATCATCGGCTGGATGCGATCCTTGTTCCTGGCCATGTCTTCGTCGACCAGAGTACCGGAGAACCAGCCGCCGCAGAGCGTCACGTCGGCCTCGTTCAGGATCGGCAGCATGATTTTCGGATCACTGGGAAAACGGCGGCCCATCTCCATGCCGGTGAAGCCCGCCGAGCGCGACTGCGCCAAGCAGTCCTCCAGCGACACGTCATCGCTGAGTTCCGCAAGATCGTCGTTCCACCATGCAATGGGGGACATGCCCAGTTTGGCTTTCAAGTCGTCACTCCAATGTCAGATCGTTCAATTTTCATTCGTCGGCGCTGCCCCTCATCCGCCTGCCGGCGCCTTCTCCCCGTAAGAACGGGGAGAAGGCGCAAGCTCCTACGCCGGCGACCCCCTCTCCCCGTCCTTACGGGGAGAGGGTAAGGGTGAGGGGCAGCCCCGGCTCAATCACCAACACTCTGCATCCGCCGCTTTTCTTCATAGGCTTTGCGTGCGGCGTTGACCTGCGGCCGCGAAGAAACTTCCGGCACGGCGACATCCCACCAATGGCCGCCGACATCGGTCGACACCAGTGGGTCGGTGTCGATGACCAGTACCGTCGTCTTGCTATTGTCTTTCGCTTTTGCCAGCGCCGTTTCCAACCCGGCGATCGACGAAACCTTCTCGGCGATGGCGCCGAGGCTTGCCGCATGCGCCGCGAAGTCGATGTCGGGCAAAATCTCGTGGCGGGCGTCCTTCAGCAGATTGTTGAAGTTGGCGCCGCCGGTTGCCATCTGCAGCCGGTTGATGCAGCCATAGCCCCTGTTGTCGAGCAGCACGATGGTCAGCTTGAGGCCGAGCATGACCGACGTTGCGATCTCGGAATTGAGCATCAGATAGGAGCCGTCGCCGATCATGACGACGACCTCATCGTCGGGCTTGGCCATCTTGACGCCGAGCCCGCCTGCGATCTCGTAGCCCATGGTCGAAAAGCCGTATTCGGCGTGGTAGGAGCCGGGCGCGCCCGCCTGCCAGAGCTTGTGCAATTCGCCGGGCAGGCCGCCGGCGGCATGAAGCAATATCACGTCGGAGCCCATGGCGCGTTGCACGGCGCCGATCACCTGCGCATCCGACGGGTAGGCGGCATTGGTCGAGGCCGTCACCTTGCCGGCTTCGGCCTGCCATTCTTTCTTGCCCCTGGCCGCATTGTCGGTCCAGGCAGCCGGCGCCTGCCAGCCGTTCAGCGCCGCGCCGAGCTCGGCCAGCCCTTCCGCCGCATCAGTGACCAGCGGCAACGCCTGGTGCTTGCCCGCATCGAAAGGCTGGACGTTCAGCCCGATGATGGTCTTGCCGGAATTCTTGAACAGCGCCCACGAGCCGGTGGTGAAATCCTGCAGCCTGGTGCCGACCGCGAGCACGACGTCGGCTTCTTCAGCCAGCCTATTGGCCGCCGAAGTGCCGGTGACGCCGACCGCCGCCATATTGAGCGGATGATCGTCCGGCAGCGAGGATTTGCCGCCCTGCGTCTCGCAGACCGGGATGCCGGCGCCTTGCACCAGCTGCGCCAGTTCGCCGGAAGCCTGCGAATAGAGAACGCCGCCGCCGGCAATCACCAAGGGCTTTGTTGCCGCCTTCAGCGCCGCCACGGCGGCCGCCAATTCCCCACGGTCCGGACGCGGCCGGCGCTGATGCCAGACCCGTTCGGCAAAGAAGCTCTCGGGGTAATCAAAGGCCTCGGCCTGCACGTCCTGGCAGAGCGCCAAGGTCACCGGTCCGCATTCGGCCGGATCGGTCAGCACCTGCATCGCACGGTTGAGCGCCGGGATGATCTGCTCGGGCCGGGTGATGCGGTCGAAATAGCGCGACACCGGCCGGAAGCAGTCATTGACCGTCGCCGTTCCGTCGGAGAAATCCTCTGCCTGCTGCAGCACGGGATCGGGGATACGATTGGCGAAGACGTCGCCGGGGAGAAACAGGACGGGCAACCGGTTTACATGCGCAAGTGCCGCCGCCGTCACCATGTTGAGCGCGCCGGGGCCGATCGAACTGGTTGCCGCCATGAACCGGCGACGGAAATTGGCCTTGGCATAGGCGATCGCCGCATGCGCCATGGCCTGTTCGTTGTGGGCGCGAAAAGTCGGCAATTCGTCGCGCACCTGATAAAGCGCCTCGCCGATGCCGGCGACATTGCCGTGGCCGAAAATCGCCCAGACGCCGCCGAAGATCGGCATTTTCCTGCCGTCGATCTCGGTCATCTGGCAGCCGAGAAAGCGGGTCAGCGCCTGCGCCATCGTCAGGCGGATTGTCTTGGTCATGTTGTTTTCCTCCGCAGTCCTTGTGCCGCGCCTTCTTATGCTGCTTTGCGGCCGCGCGCGGCAAGCCATGCCTCGGTCAGCCCCTCGAAGCGGGACGCCATGTCGGCAACCGCCTCCTCGTCCGACATCTTGCCGGCAAGCCATTGTTCGGCCGCGTTGATGAAGATGGTGCGACCGACGGCGAAGCCCTTGACGATGGGCGCCTTGGCGGTGGCGGCAAAGGCCGCTTCCAGCTCGTCCTGCGGCGCTTCGAGGCCGAGCAGCACAACCCCGCGGCACCACGGATCGTTTTTCAGGATCACCGCTTCGATCTTCGCCCAGGCCCCGGCTGAGGCCTGCGGTTCAAGCTTCCACCAGTCGGGCTTGATATCAAGCGCATAGAGTTCCTCCAGCGCCCGCGGGATCGTCGTGTCGTCGAGCTCGCCGTGCTTGCCGGCGATGATTTCGATGAGAAGTTCTCTGCCTACTTTCCGCGCGGCCCCGAACAGGCTTTTGAGCTTCTGCTGCTGCTCGGTCTTCAGCGCCTCCGGGTCGTCGGGGTGGTAGAAGCACAGGCACTTGATGCAATGGTCGACCGGCCACTCAATCAGTTGCGAGCCGATATCCTGCGAGAATTCGAAACGAAGCGGCCGCGATCCGGGCAATTCGACTGGCCGGCCAAGCCAGGCGAAAGGATGGCGGGCGAATTCGAACATCGCCTCGCGGCCGTATTTTTCGTCGAGCAGCATGCCATAGCCGGCGCGGCCGGCGGCAACCTTTGCCGCCGCCTTGACCGTCAGCACCTTGAAATCATGGATGCGCGACGGGTCGGCGCCTGCCTTCGCGGCGACATCGTCAAGCTGGATGCGGTGATCGCAGGCCAGCGCCATCAGCGAGGGAATGTCGCGTCGGCGCGTCGTCGCCCAATGGATATGGTTGATCGCCTCGTCCTTGCGCAGCGCCAGGTGCCTGCTGCCGTTCTTCAGGAAGAACTGCAATTCCTCGAAGGTCGGGTATTCCGGTGCACAGAGCAGCCGCGACACGGCGAAGGCGCCGCAGGCGTTGGCCCAGGTCGCTGCCGTCTCCAAGCTTTCGCCGCCGAGCCAGCCGCGCAAAAAACCCGACATGAAGGCATCGCCGGCGCCGAGCACATTGTAGACCTCGATCGGAAAACCCTTGCCAACGATACCGTCCTCGAGGTCGTCGCTGATCGGCCCGTCATAGACGATGCAGCCCATGGCGCCGCGCTTCAAGACGATCGTGGCCTTGGACAGCGAGCGGATCGTCTTCAACGCGCTCAGGCAATCATCGGCACCGGAGGCGATCATGATCTCTTCTTCGGTGCCGACGATCAGGTCGCAGTCGGGCAGCACTGTCTTCAGCTGGGCGGAGACCCGGTCGGATTTCACATAGCGCTCGAAGCCTTCGGCATGGCCGGCAAGGCCCCACAGATTAGGGCGGTAGTCGATGTCGAACACCGCTTTGCCGCCCGTGGCCTTGATGGCACGGATCGCCTTGCGCTGCGCGGCGTCGCTGTTGGGCCGCGAAAAATGCGTGCCGGTGACGACGATCGCGCGTGCCGAAGCGACGAACGTCTCATCGATGTCGTCTTCCGAAAGCGCCATGTCGGCGCAGTCGGTGCGATAGAAGATCATCGGCGACACGCCCTCGTCCTCGACCGACAGCAGCACCAGCGCGGTCAGCCGGTCCGGATCGGTCCTGAGGCCGTCAACCGAAACCCCTTCGCGCGTCAACTGCTCGCGGATGAAGCGGCCCATCTGCTCGTCGCCGACGCGGGTGAGCAGCGCCGAGCGCAGGCCGAGCCTCGCCGTGCCGACCGAAATGTTGGCCGGACAGCCGCCGACCGACTTGGCAAAGGAGGTGATGTCCTCCAGGCGCGAGCCAATCTGCTGGCCATAAAGATCGACCGAGGCGCGGCCGATGGTGATGACGTCGAGCGGCGCAAGTTTCGCGTCCACGGCTTCGCTCATTCGAACCTCCCATCAGCCTTGTTGTCTTGGTAACACATTGTTTGGGTAACACGCGCGAGCGGCAGCGTGGCGCCGGCAATATGAAATAATAATTCCAATCGATAGTCAATATGGAACGTGCGTTCCTTTGCCGAAAAGTAGCCTGTCAGGCCTTGCGCTTCCCGCCGGTGTCGCGCCGCTTTTCGCCGACCGCAACGGTCAGCGCCATGGCCAGCGCCATCGTCGCCGACAGCGAGCGGAAGCCGGCGAAATCGGCCTCGGCGACCTCGAACCAGACTCTGGCGAACTGGGCGAGCGGGGAAAAGGAACTGTCGGTGATCGCTACGATCGGAACGCCTTGCTCCGAGATGACGCGCGCCTCCTCAATGGTCGCCGGGGCATAAGGCGAGAAACTGATGGCGATGACGGCATCCCTGGGCGAGGCAAAGCTGATCATCTCGGCGTTGAGGCCGGCGGCTGATTCGATCAGCTGGTTGCGGATCTTGAGCTTGCCCAGCGCATAGGCGATGTAGGAGGCGACCGGATAGGAGCGGCGCTTGGCCAGCACATAAATCGTCTCCGCCTTCGCCAGCAAGGCGATGGCAGCTTCGAAATGGTCTTCGTTCAACCTGCCTGAAATATCGTTGAGCGAGTTGCTCGCCGCGGCGACGAAGCCGTCGAAAATCGCCCGGTGACCGGCGCCTTCCTCGGCCTTGGCGCGCAATGCCGCCAGCCTTTCATCATAGGACGAATTGCGCTCGCGCAGGCGCTCGCGAAACACCAGCTGCAGGCTGGTGAAGCCGTCGAAGCCGAGCTGCTGGGCGAAGCGAATCAGGGTCGAAGGCTGGACGCCGGCGGAGGCGGCGATGCTGGCGGCGGTGCCGAAGGCAATATCGTCGGGATTGTCGAGCGCATAGGCGGCGATCTGCGCGATGCGCTTGGGCAGGCTCTGGCGCCGTTCCAGGATCGTCGTACGCAGCGTCTCGAAATCGCGGGGCACCCGTTCGTCCATCGTCGCTCCGCCCAGGTCTATCAGTCGATGCCGTGTGATGCCCCATCATAGCGAGCCTGTGCAAGAAGGCCATAAAAAATGAGCCATGCGTTCCATTTCTGGAAAAAATGGACTAATTCATCCACGCAACCTTTCTGGCAGTGGAGACAAGGAAATGGTCGGAGTCGGTCTTATCGGCACGGGGTTCATGGGCAAGTGCCACGCCATCGCGTGGAACGCGGTCGGCACCGTCTTTCCCGACGTGGCCAAGCCAAGGCTGGTCCATCTCGGCGAGGTCGATGACGACCTTGCCAAGCGCCGGGCGACCGAGTTCGGCTTCGCCAAGGGCTCCGGCGACTGGCGCGCCGTCGTCGATGACCCGGACGTCGATATCGTCTCGCTGACCACGCCGAACCAGTTCCACCCGGAGATGGCCATCGCCATCCTCGAAGCCGGCAAGCATCTGTGGTGCGAAAAACCGATGGCGCCGAGTTTTTCCGAGGCGCAAGCCATGGCGGCCGCGGCCAAAAAGTCCGGCAAGGTGGCCGCGCTCGGCTACAACTACATCCAGAATCCGGTCATCCGCCATATCGGTGCGCTGCTCGACGAGAAGATCATCGGTGAAATCAATCATCTGCGCATCGAGATGGACGAGGATTTCATGGCCGACCCGGAGGCGCTGTTCTTCTGGAAGCACGAGGCGGCGTCCGGTTACGGCGCGCTCGACGATTTCGCCGTGCATCCGTTGTCGCTGGTCTCGGTGCTGTTCGGCCGCGTCGCCCGCGTCATGTGCGACATGGCAAAACCCTATGCCGATCGCCGCGTCGCGTCAGGCGGGCGTCGCGCGGTCGAGACCTACGACATCGCCAGCGTGCTGATGCATCTCGAAAACGGCATTGCCGGCACACTGCTGGTCAACCGTTCGGCCTGGGGCCGCAAGGGCCGGATCGCCATTCAGATCTTCGGCTCGAAGGGCTCGATCCTGTACGACCAGGAGCAGATGAACGAGTTCCAGCTTTACCTGACAGCCGACCGCCCGACCGAGCAAGGCTATCGCACCATCCTGGTGGCGCCGCACCACAAGCCCTACGACGCCTTCCTGCCGGCGCCCGGCCACGGTCTCGGTTTCAACGACCTCAAGATCATCGAATGCCGCGAGCTTTTGACGCGGCTGGCCGGCAAGCCGGCGCGGATCATCGATTTTGACGAAGGCCTCGAGATCGAGCGGACGGTGCATGCCATGGCGCGCTCGTTCGAGGAACAGCGCTGGATCGCGGTGCGCTAGCGACCCGCAATCCGAGCCTCGACGCCACCCATGCCAGAGCAAGGGAGAGCTTGTGTTGGAGAGTGCCAATTGTCGATATTGACGCAGCTCCTCATTGCCCTGCCGGGCATTTCTCCCCGTAAACGGGGAGAAAGAAGCTGACCGCCCTCTCGGCGCTCTTCCTGCAACGCTTGTAGTCGGCGAAACCGCCGATGACGGCGTCTTTCTCCCCGTCACTATACGGGGAGAAATGCCCGGCAGGGCAATAGGGGCGGCGCCGGCCTTTCAAAGCCACGCAGCACGGTAGCAACCGCCCGCAAAATTCCGTGCCAACCGCTTCAGGCGGCGCCCGGACGGCTGGCGATCAGGGCGCGTCGCGCTGACCGGCGCCGCTCGACGGCGTCGGCAAGGCCGTGCAGCACCGTCTCGGTGGTTGTCCAGTCGATGCAGCCGTCGGTGATGCTCTGGCCATAGACGAGCGGCTTGCCGGGCGTGACTTCCTGCCGGCCGGCGACGAGGTTGCTCTCGATCATGACGCCGATGATGCGTTCGTCGCCTGCCGCGACCTGGCCCGCGACGTCGGCCGCCACCATCGGCTGGTTCTCCGGCTTCTTGTTGCTGTTGGCGTGGCTGACGTCGATCATCAGCCGTGGTGCTACGCCGATCCGGCCGAGTTCCGCGCAGGCGGCAGCTATGCTCGTTGCGTCATAATTCGGCATAATGCCGCCGCGCAGGATGACGTGGCAGTCCTCGTTGCCGGTGGTCGTCGCGATGGCACTGCGCCCGCCCTTCGTCACCGCCATGAAATGGTGCGGCTGGGCGGCGGACTTCACCGCCTCGGCGGCGATCCGCAAATTGCCGTCGGTGCCGTTCTTGAAGCCGACCGGGCAGGACAGGCCGGATGCGAGTTCGCGATGGATCTGGCTCTCTGTCGTGCGCGCGCCGATCGCGCCCCAGGCGACGAGGTCGGCAATGTATTGCGGGGTGGCCATGTCGAGGAATTCGGTCGCCGCCGGAAGGCCAAGATTGTTGACCGCGGAGAGCACGTTGCGGGCCATCCGCAGGCCCTTGTCGATGTTGAAGCTGCCGTCCAGGTCGGGATCGTTGATCAGGCCCTTCCAGCCAACCGTCGTGCGCGGTTTCTCGAAATACACGCGCATCACGATTTCCAGCCGGTCCGACAGGCTCTCGCGCAGCGCCACCAGCCGGCTGGCATAGTCGACGGCAGCGATCGGGTCGTGGATCGAACAGGGACCGACGACGACGACCAGCCGATCGTCGGCGCCGTTCAGCACGGCGTGGATAGCGTTGCGTGACGCGGAAACGGTGCGCGTCGCCGTCAGCGTGCGCGGTATCTCCCGCATCACGTCGTCCGGCGTACTCAGCTCTCGGATTTCCTTGACCCGAAGATCATCTGTGGTGGTCAACACGGCTTTCTGCTCCTGGTTGGGAGACCTGCCGGCTGAAACAAAAAAGCCGCCAGGTCTGGCGGCTGTTCGGATGTTGTTGCTGCAATCTTCAGATCGTGCGCAATCCTCCCGCCGCCAGCGAGCTGCCGTAGCTAAAGTACCAGAACGAGGCGGTCAGGTGGATCATGCCAGCCCTATAGCCGAAGCCAGGGTGTTTGTCACGTTCAGATGACGCTACTCCGGCGAAGACCCTGCAATGGTTTGGTCGTAGTCGACCAGCGAGCCGGTCATGACGCCGGACTGCGGGCTGATCATATAGCTGATCAGCCGGGCAAGCTGCGCCGGCTTCACCAACTGGCCCATCGGCTGCGCGGCCTCGGCCTTTTCCAGCCAGTCGTCCGGCGCGTCGTGCCATTTCTTCTGCACGATCGCCTCGCCCTCCGTATCCATCCAGCCGGGCAGCACGGCGTTGCAGCGGATACGATTGCTGCGGTAGGCATTGGCGACATTCTTGGTCAGCGTCGCCAGTGCGCCCTTGCTCGACGAATAGGGCGCCAGGAACGACTGGCCGCAATGCGCCGACATCGACAGCACGTTGACGATCGAGCCAGGCGCCTTGCGGTCGAGCAGATGCGCCACCACACCCTGCATCAGGAAGAAGGGGCCGCGGACATTGGTCTGGAAGATCTGGTCAAAAAGATCCTCGGAGGTCTCGACCAGTGAACCGCGGGCCGAGGTGGCGGCGGCGTTAACCAAAGCGTTGATCGTACCGAAATGAGCGATCGCGGTTTCGACGACCCGTTTGCAGTCGGCCACCACTGAGACGTCGGCGCTGATGAAGATGGCGTCGACGCCGTCTTTCGCAAGTGCGGCGACCGCCTTGTCGCCCTTCTCCCTGGAACGGCCGACCAACGCCAGGGCGCGGCAGCCCTCGTCGGCCAGCACCTCGGCGACGGCGAAGCCGATGCCTTGCGCGCCGCCGGTGACGATGGCGCGTGTTTCTGAATTGCGACCGGCGGAACCGTTCATCGCCTTGCTCCTGTGGTTGATAGTCAGACTGTCTTGTCGAGGCGGACGGTCTTGCCTTCCGTCGCCGATTTCAGCGCCGCGTCCGCCAGCCGCAGCGCGACGAGCCCGTCCGCACCGCTTGGCGCCGCCTTGTTGCCTGACGTCGCCGCCGCGATGAAGGCGGCGATCTCGTTGGCATAGGCGTCGAGGTAGCGGGTCATGAAGAAGTCGTGCAGCGGCGGGCGCGTATAGCCCTTTTCATTGGCCAGCTCGATCGACACCGGCCGCTGGTTCTCGGCCGCAACCATGCCTTTCGAGCCATGCACCTCGATGCGCTGGTCGTAGCCATAAGTGGCGCGTCGCGAATTGGAGATGATGCACTGCTTGCCGGAGGCGGTTTCGAGGATGACGCTGACGCTGTCGAAGTCGCCGGCCTCGCCGATCTTTTTGTCGACCAGCACCGAGGCATGGGCGCTGACCGCCACCGGTTCCTCGCCGAGCAGGAAGCGCGCCATATCGAAATCATGGATGGTCATGTCGCGGAAGATGCCGCCCGAGCGGCCGATATAGTCGAGCGGCGGCGGGCCGGGATCGCGCGACGTGATGGTCACCATCTCGACCGTGCCGATGGCGCCGTCGTCGATCGCCTTGCGCACGGCGGCGAAATGCGGATCGAAGCGGCGGTTGAAGCCGACCATCAAAGTGGCGCCGGCCTTGTCGACCACGGCCAGGCATTCTTCCACTCGGCCGGCGTCAAGGTCGATCGGCTTCTCGCAGAAGATCGCCTTGCCGGCCTTGGCGAACCGCTCGATCAGATCGGCATGGGTGTCGGTCGGCGTGCAGATAATGACCGCATCGATATCCCCGGCTTTTTCGATGGCCTCGATGCTGCGCACTTCCGCGCCATAGGCCGACGCCAGATCGGTCGCCGCCTTCTCGAATGCATCGGCAACTGCGACCAGCCTGGCCTGCGGATTGGAACCCACGGCGCGGGCGTGGACCTTGCCGATGCGGCCGGCGCCGAGAAGAGCGAAGCGGAGAGACATGGAAATTTCCTTTGGGATGGTTCGAAATGGAAGTGCGTCTTTACTGCACCGTTCAGGGCAAGGCGCAGTAGATTTTCTTATTTCGGCTGATCGGCGACGGGCCGATGACCCGCCGCGCCGGCATCCGCCCTAAGCGGCAAGTTCCGCCTCCCCGGTCTTGGCGCCGGTGATGTATGAGACGATGTCGTTGCCGTCGGTGTCATGCTTGCGCAGGTTGGCGACGATGCGGCCGCGCCGGAACACGACGATGCGGTCGACGAGGTCGAACACCTGGCGCATGTTGTGACTGATCAGGATCAGCGGCTCGCCATTGGCCTTCAGTGTGCGGATGATGTTTTCTACCTGCATCGTCTCCTGCACACCAAGCGCTGCCGTTGGCTCATCCATGATGATGAGCTTGGATGCGAAAGTCGCGGTTCTGGCGATTGCCACGCACTGGCGCTGGCCGCCTGACATGTGGCGGATGGTGTTGGAAAGATTGGGAATCTTCACCGCCGTGCGGATCAACGCTGCTTCGGTCGCCTTGCGCATGAACTTGCGATCGAGGATCGAGAAAGGCCCGAGATTGAACAGCACCTTTTCGCGGCCGAGAAACAGGTTCGACGGCACGTCGAGATCGTCGGCAAGCGCCAGGTTCTGGAACACCGTCTCGATGCCCGCCTCGCGCGCCGCGATCGGGCCGGCGAAGTTGACTTCCTTGCCGTCGAACCAGATCTTGCCGCTGGTGCGCTGCTCGACGGCGGTGATCTGGCGCACGAAGGTCGATTTTCCGGCGCCATTGTCACCCATGATGGCGACATGCTCGCCCTTGCGCAGTTCGAAATTCGCGCTTTCGAGCGCATGCACGCCGCCATAGTATTTGGTCAGGTTTTCGGTCTTCAGGACGATGTCTGACATGGTCAAGCCCTCATTGCCCGCAGGCGCTGGCGCCACTGGTCGAGAACGACTGCGCCGATGATGATCACGCCCTTGACCATCTCCTGGTAGTAGGCGTCGAGGCGCAGGAAGGTGAAGCCGGAGATGATGACGCCGAAGATCAGCGCACCGATCACCGTGCCGATGATCGAGCCGCGGCCGCCCGACAGCGAGACGCCGCCGATGACCGCCATGGCGATCGCGTCCAGTTCGTACATCACGCCCATGCCGGCCTGAGCAGTGAGGTTCTTGGAGCTCAGCACCACGGCGGCCAGCGAGGCGAGGATACCGGCAATGACGAAGACGAGGATCTTGTGGTTCTTGACATTTATGCCGGACATGCGGGCGGCGTCCTCGTTGGAGCCGATGGCATAACAGTGCTTCCCGTACCTGGTGTATGACAGGATCAGCTGGAACAGAATCGCCAGCGATATGAAGATGATGACCGGCATCAGCCCCTTGCCGATGGCGGCGAAACTTTCGGTGGGAAACGAGATCGGCTGCCCCTTGGACCACCATTTGGCGATGCCGCGCGCGGTGACCATCATGCCGAGCGTGGCGATGAACGGCGGAATGCGCGTGTAGGCGATCAACGAGCCGTTGACCAGGCCAGCCAGCAGGCCGCAGCCGATCGCGACCAGCACCGGCACGATCACCGGCAGGTCGGTCCAGCCTTGCGCGAGGAACATCGCCTTGGGATTAGGGTTGCCGTTGACCGTCGCCACCTGGGCGAAACTCATGGCGATCATCGCCGTGGCGCCGACGATCGAACCAGAGGAAAGGTCGATGCCGCCGGAAATGATCACCTGCGTCACGCCGATGGCGATGATGCCGACGATCGACACCTGCAGGATGATGATCTGCAGGCGCGCCTCGTTGAAGATCGTATCGACATTGGCGCGGGTGTTGAACAGGAAGCTGTCGCCAAGAAAGACCCGGCCTATCAGCTCGAAGGCGCCAACGAGGATGATGAGCGCCAGGAAAACGTTGAATTCGGCAGGCCATGTGCGCTTTTTCGCATCATAGCTCAGTCCGCCGACGCCATGGGTTGTCTGTGTCAACTCTTGCTTCCTCCAACCGCATCGGCCCGAAAATCGGATCGATTTTCGGAAAGCACGATGCGTCCCAAAGTTTTAGAGCGTACTTTTGTGCGTCCAAACGGACGCACGTCGCTCTAATCGCAGTCGCCCTCCCGCCGCTTGTTTCGGCGATGAGGGAAAGAGGGAGCGGCGCGGTTTTCTTGTTCTTTAAAACGTCGGATTCCCAAAACCGGTCCGATGCTCTGCCGCGCCGCTCCTATCGAGAACGCTCCTCTGCCTCAGTTCTTCTGCAGGAACTTGTCGATGTTTGCCGGCGTGACCAGCTGGAAGGGGATGTAGACCTTCTGCTCGACCGCCTCGCCCTTGGAAAGCTTGAGCGCCGCGTCCAGCGCCCCGGCGCCTTGGCCGGCCGCGTCCTGGAACACGGTGACGTCGAGATCGCCCGCCTGCATCGCGGCAAGCGCGTCCTGGGTGGCGTCCACGCCGCCGACAACAACCGACTTCATGTCGATGTTGGCAGCTTTCATGGCCTGGATGGCGCCGATGGCGCTCTCGTCATTGTTGGCGATCACGCCATCGAACGGCGCGCCGGTCGACAGCCAGTTGGTCATCAGGTTCTGTGCTTCCTCGCGTTTCCAGTTCGACGTCTGCTTGTCGATGATCTTGATGAAGCTGCATTCGGGAGTGGCGATCACATCGTCAATGTCCTTGGTGCGCTGCACCGCGGCCTGGTTCGACAACTCGCCCATGATCACATAGACATTGGCCTCGGTCTTGCCGGCTTCCTTGAACAGCCGGCAGACTTCCTGGGTCTCGAGAGTGCCTGATTCAACCTCGTTCGAGGCAACGAAAGCCTGGTTGTCAGGCAGCGTGTCGACATTGACCGGCTCGCGGTTGACATAGACCAGCGGAACGTTGGCCGCAGCGGCGGCATCCGACATTGCCTGGGTGGCCGAGGTGTCGACTGGATTGACGACAATCGCGTCGACGCCCGAGGCGACGAAGTTCTTGATCTGGTCGAGTTGCTTGGCGACGTCGTTCTGCGCGTCCTCGACCTGCAGTTCGACGCCTTCCATGCCTTTGGCCTGCTCAATCATGCCGTTGCGCAGCACGGTGAGAAAATTGTCGTCGAACAGCGCCATCGACACGGCGATTTTGGCAGCGAGGGCGGACGAGCTCATCAGCGCCAAGAATGCGGCGCCCAACAGCAGCTTTTTCATTCTATTTCTCCTCCACAGAATTGGTGTCCGGCTGCACCGATCTACCCGGAATCCCCGATCTCCCAGGGAATCTCTCCCGATTGCTTCTCCGTTTCCGATGGCGATTTCCGCGTTGGCTGGAACGCCAAGCCCTCCGTTGAAACAGATGTTCCGGAACGAAAGAACCAAAATACCTAGTTGGTGAAATATTTATTCCATTCTACTGGCGGGCGTCAAGGAGATTCCGAAAGCGGCTGCCGGTTTTTTCGGACAACGCGGCTGAGGGCCGGCAAACCTTCTGCAAGAATCCATCAGGCTGATGGTTCACATCACTGCCGACGCCCCGATCTAAACAGGATGTCTTGGCTGAGCCCAGATGTTCTGCCCGAGCCTAGATGTTTTCCGGCAGATAGATGTCGAAGGGCAGGAAGGTCTGGCCCGGCGCATTGGCGGCGCCTGCCTCGATGGCATGCACCATCAGCCCGACAAGTTCGCGGCATAGTGCTGCCAGCGGCGTCGAAATCACCATGGTCAGGATGTTGTCGGCGAGCGCCGCGCGCGATTCGGCGTTGATCTCGTTGCAGACGACCACTGGCATGTTTGCCGGGCTGGCCGCCCGTAGCGCGGAAACCGCGCCTTCCATGCCGCCGCCAGCGACATAGCAGCCGGCCAGATCCGGGTACCGCGCCAGAAGATCGATCATTGCATCATGGGTCACCTGGTTGGCTTCCAGGTTGACCAGCGTCTCCATCACCGTGAATTCCGGCGCATGCTCGCGGAAAAATGATCTGAAGCCGATCTCGCGCAGCTCATGGCCATGGAAGCGATGGCTGCCGACGAAAAGGGCGACCTTGCCGGGCTTCCTCGCCGCTCTGGCGATCATCCAGGCCGCGGTACGACCGACCTTGCGGTTGTCGAGGCCGACATAGCCCTCGCGGATGCCGGCTGCAAAGTCGGATAGCAGGGAGAAGACAGGTTGCCCCCTCGCCTTCAGGGTCTCGACGGCTGCCGTCAGCGTCGGATGGTCCGGACCGACAAGGGCGACTGCCCTGGATTTCGCCGCCAGCTTGCGCATCTGCGCGGCGATCTCGTCGGGGGCCAGCGAACTGGCGAAATCGATGGTGGCGACGCCGCGGAAGCGCTGCGATTGCGAAACAGCCAGTTCGATCTCCCGGGCGAAATCGCTGTAGAAAACATCATTGCCCCTCAGCAGCAGAAAGCCGAGCCGGTATTCCGGCAGTTCCTGGCGCATCCGCTGCTTGATCAGCCCGGCGGCGTGGTAGCCGATGCTGGTGGCGGCCTCATAGACGCGGCGCGCGGTTTCCTCGCGCACCGGCAGGCGATTGTTCAGCACCCGATCGACGGTGGCGACGCTGACCCCCGAAATACGCGCCAGATCGGTGATGGTCGGCCGTTTTGCCATACGCTTCCTGCCTGATTGCCTGGCATAGGCTATACATCATTCTGATGGGAAATGATAGAAACTATCTTCATGATGTTGAGCCTATCACGGCTTGGCGTTATTTTAGGGCATAAGCACCTGTGGCAGAGGCACCCGTTCCGACGGATGCCGACGGAGGCAGCCTCAATGGAAGCGACACTATCCGCAATGCCGTCCCGGCGAGACTACAGCCTGCTCGGCCGCGACGCGAAGCGCGCCGTCGAGACCGGGCTGGCGGCGGCCGAATGGTATCATACCGACGTGCCCCGCAAGCAGATGAAGGAGCTGATGCAGCGCTCCGATGGGCCGGCGATCCGCGACACCATCATCTGGCTCTCCGCCCTGGTCCTGAGCGGCGCCGGCGGCGCCTGGTTCTGGGGCACATGGTGGTGCGTGCCGTTCTTCTTCGTCTATGGCGTGCTCTACGGCTCTTCCACCGATTCACGCTGGCACGAATGCGGCCACGGCACCGCCTTCAGGACGCAGTGGATGAATGATGCGGTCTATCAGATCGCCTGCTTCATGATCATGCGCAACCCGGTGACCTGGCGCTGGAGCCATACGCGGCATCACACTGACACGGTCATCGTCGGCCGCGATCCGGAGATCGCGGTGATGCGCCCGCCGGACCTGTTGCGCGTCGCGCTCAATTTCTTCGGCATTGTCGATGCCTGGCATGCCATGAGCGACATGGTGCGCAATGCGGCCGGCATCATCAGCCCGGCGGAAAAGACCTTCATTCCCGAGCAGGAGCAGCCGAAGGCGATCCGCATTGCCCGCATCTGGACCGCGATCTATGCCGCGACAATCGCGCTGGCGCTTTATGGCGGCTCGTTCCTGCCCTTGATGCTGGTCGGTCTGCCCAGGCTTTACGGCGCCTGGCATCACGTCATGACCGGCCTGCTGCAGCATGGCGGCCTCGCCGAAAATGTCATCGACCACCGCCTCAACAGCCGCACGGTCCACATGAACCCGATCAGCCGCTTCATCTACTGGAACATGAACTACCATGTCGAGCACCACATGTTCCCGATGGTGCCCTATCACGCGCTGCCGAGGCTGCATGAGCTGATCAAGCACGACCTGCCGGCGCCGACGCCATCGATCCTGGCCGGCTATCGCGAGATGGTGCCTGCCTTCCTGCGCCAGCTGCGCAATGAAGACTATTTTCTCAAGCGCGAACTGCCGCCGACCGCCAAGCCTTATCGCGAGGAATTCCACAACGATAACGATGCTGTCGCGGCAGCAGCCGAATGATATGCGCGCCTGTGCCGGGGCACGTTGATCAAGCAAAATTCTGCCGGGAGGACCAATGAGCGACTGGATCGAGGCCTGTGGTGCCGATGACATCGACGAAGAGGACGTGATGCGGTTCGACCATGACGGCCGCACCTTCGCCATCTATCGCAGTCCCGACGACGAATATTTCGCGACGGACGGCCTTTGCACGCATGAGAAGGTGCATCTGGCCGACGGGCTGGTGTTGGACGACATCATAGAATGCCCGAAGCACAATGGCCGCTTCAACTACAAGACTGGTGCAGCCAGGGGCGCGCCGGTCTGCGTCAATCTCAGGACCTATCCGGTCAAACTCGACGCCGGCAAAATCCTCATTCAGATCGGGTGACGGTGATGGCGAAAGGAACGCTCATCATCGGCGCCGGCGAATGCGGCGGGCGGGCTGCCCTGGCGCTGCGCGATCTCGGCTATGATGGCCCGGTGACGCTGGTCGGCGACGAGCCGCATCTGCCCTATGAGCGGCCGCCGCTGTCGAAGGACGCGATGGCCGGCGATGCGCCGGTGATCAAGGCGATCGCCAGCGATGAGATCCTGGCCGAGAGATCGATAAGGCATATCCATTCGGTTCAGGCGGTGGCGATCGACCGCGCTGCTCATGTCGTGCGCCTGTCGGACGGCTCGGCGCTGCCATACGACAAATTGCTGCTGGCGACCGGTTCCCTGCCGCGCAGACTGCCAATGCCGGGCCTCGGGCCGCGTTGTGCCTATCTCCGGACCTTCAACGACGCGCTGGCAATTCGAGCCCATCTCCGCGCCGGAAACCGCATCGCCATCATTGGCGGCGGCTTCATCGGTCTTGAGCTCGCCGCCGCCGCACGCAGACTGGGCGCAGTTGTCACCGTCATCGAGGCGCAGCCGCGCATCCTGATGCGCGGCGTGCCGGCCGAGATCGCCAAGATCGTCCACGAGGCGCATGAAGCCGAAGGCGTCAAAATCCTGTGCGGCGACGCAATCGCCGCGATTGCCGACGACGGCGCCGAGGTGAGCATCGCGCTTGCCGGCGGGCAGGACATCGTCGCCGACCTGGCGGTGATCGGCATCGGCGCTGTGCCGGTGACCGGACTAGCCGCAGAAGCGGGCCTGACGATCGACAACGGCATAGCCGTCGATGCCGAGCTTCGCACCAGCGATCCGGATATCTTTGCCGCCGGCGATTGCTGCTCGTTTCCGCTTGCCGTCTATGGCGGCCGGCGCGTGCGGCTGGAGGCCTGGCGCAACGCGCAGGAGCAGGGCGCGCTGGCGGCCAGTAACATGCTTGGCGCCGGTGAGGCCCACGCGGCTGTGCCATGGTTCTGGTCGGATCAGTACGGCCTGACCTTGCAGATATCTGGGCTGTCGGACGAGGGCAGCAAGGTCGTGCGCCGCGATCTCGACGATGGCGCCTTCATCCTGTTCCACCTGGCGCAAGACGGCAGGCTGGTCGCAGCGAGCGGCATCGGTCCGGGCAATTCTGTCGCCCGCGACATCAGGCTGGCCGAGATGCTGATCGCAAGAAGGGCAAAGCCGGCTCCCGAGGCGCTCGGTTCGCAAACGATCAAGCTGAAGTCGCTGCTGGCGGCGTGAGCCCGGTGCGGGCCGATTGTCGAAAGCCGGCAGCGCAAACGCCGAATGGGCGACTTCGGTTTCAGCTCGAAGTCCAGATCTCATCACTCCTGAAACAGCGCGTTCAGCTCCGGCAGTTTGTCGTTGACCAGCCAGCCATAGTAATTTTCCTCGGGCAGCTTCTCCGGTTCGCCCGCGGCGCGGCGCCTGTCGTTTTCGGCCTTCAGCGCATGGGCGCGCTGCTCAGGATTGCCGACATTGTAGAGGGTCGATGTGATGCCGGGATTGCCCGATATGTCGAAGCCGGCAATGCTCTGATAGGCATCGATCGATTTCCGGATCGTCGCCGCGACATAGTCCAAGGTCAGGTCCGGATCCATGATGGTCTTGTAGACCGCGTTCGGATCGCCGACGTCGAGCTTCGGCAGGCCGGAAACCTGGTGCACGAGATCGCTCATCTGCAAGGCGGTCAGCGGATTGAGCTGGCCCAGGCCAAAAGTCTGGCCGGCATAATAGGGCTGGAAGAAAGTCGCGCCGAAGCGGTCGTCGGGGAAGCTCTCACCGCCGACGGTCTTGCCGCGAAAGGAAAGGTTCCACACCTGCTCGCGGCATTCCCAGAGCTCGTAACTATCCGATTTGCCGACGCATTCCTGGAATTGCGGCCGTTGCACGAAATCGGTGATGTCCTCGCCTTCATAGGCGAAGGACAGCTTGCTCGACAGATAGGAGATCGCCTTGACGTAGTAGGTCTGCAGCCGGTCGTAGGCGTCGACATTGTAGGTGTGCTCGCCGACGATGGCGCCGACGATATGCATAGGATCGATGCCATAGGTCGCTGCTGCCTGCTCGATCTTGCCGCGAAGACCGGCGTCGTGCTGCAGCAGCGCATAGACCTTGCGGTATTTCGACTGGAAGGTGGTGTTGGTGGCCTGGGTGCGCCGGCTTGAGGCGCCCGGTATGTTGGGCTGCTCGACATGACTGTTGCCCGGCGGCACCATCGTCGCCGCTTCGGCGGCGAACATGGCTGTCGCCAGCGTCAGCCCGAGAGTGACGAGGATCGTTTTTTTCATGCGCCGCCGCCTGCAACAACGCATGACCCTCGGAACCGATTTTCGGGGGTCATGCGCAGAACCAACTGTACAGCGTCCTTTGCGCATCCAAAAAGCTGCGCGGCGCTGGTGTTGCCGGCAAACTAGGTAAAGCGGCAACGGGAGTCGAGAGCCCCGTCGCCCGGCAAGACAAAAGCTGGCCAGATGCTTCCATTTGGCAACACGTGCCGGCTCCGCCGGTCCGACTCTTGCGGATGGATCGCCTGCTACAGAATGAATCGCGACAGATCCGTGTTTCTCGACAGATCGCCGACATGCTTCTCCACATAGGCGGCGTCGACTGTCACCGACGTGCCGTGGCGGTCCGGCGCGTCATAGGAGATCTCGTCCAGCACCCGCTCCATCACCGTCTGCAGTCGCCTGGCGCCAATGTTCTCGACGCTGGCGTTGAGATCGACGGCGATGCCGGCCAGTGAATCGATGGCGTCGTCGGTGAAGACGAGATCGACGCCCTCGGTCTTCATCAGCGCGATGTACTGCTTGATCAGGCTGGCCTCGGTCTCGGTCAGGATGCGGACGAAATCGTCCTTCTCCAGCGCACGCAGCTCGACGCGGATCGGCAGACGGCCCTGCAGTTCGGGCAGCAGATCGGATGGCTTGGCAACGTGGAACGCGCCCGATGCGATGAACAGGATGTGATCCGTCTTCACCGGTCCGTATTTGGTCGCGACCGTGGTGCCTTCGACAAGCGGCAGCAGGTCGCGCTGCACGCCTTCGCGGGAAACACCGGCGCCCATGCCGCCTTCGCGCGAGGCGATCTTGTCGATCTCATCGAGGAAGACGATGCCGTCGTTTTCGGTCGATTCGAGCGCCCTGCGCACCACCTCGTCCTGGTCGAGCAGCTTGTCGGACTCGTCGCCGACCAGCACCGCGTAGGATTCCTTCACCGTCGTCTTGCGGGTCTTGGTCTTCTGACCGCCCATCGCTTTCGACAGCATGTCGTTGATGTTCAGCACGCCGATATTGGCGCCCGGCATGCCGGGGATCTCGAAGCCGGGCATGCCGCCGGTGCCGGTATCGCTCACTTCGATCTCGATCTCCTTGTCGTCGAGCTCGCCGTCGCGCAGCTTTTTGCGGAAACTGTCGCGCGTCGCCGGGCTCGCCGTCTTGCCGACGAGCGCCTCCAGCACGCGTTCCTCGGCATTGATATGGGCGCGCGCCTTGACGTCCTCGCGCATCTTCTCGCGCACCAGGCCGATGGCGATCTCGACCAGGTCGCGGATGATCTGCTCGACGTCGCGGCCGACATAGCCGACCTCGGTGAACTTGGTCGCCTCGACCTTGACGAACGGCGCACCGGCAAGGCGCGCCAGGCGGCGCGAGATCTCGGTCTTGCCGACGCCGGTTGGGCCGATCATCAGGATGTTCTTCGGCATCACCTCTTCACGCATCTGGCCTTCGAGCTGTTGGCGGCGCCAGCGGTTGCGCAAGGCGATGGCCACGGCGCGCTTGGCGTCCTTCTGGCCGATGATGAAGCGATCGAGTTCCGAAACGATTTCGCGGGGCGAGAATGTGGTCATGTCGCTAAATTCCACTTTGCCACTGCCGGATGGACTCGAACGGATGCAGCAGCATGATCACGTTGAGTGTCAGATTGTCCCTGATGATGTAGCCGACACCGAATTCGAAGATGAGAGCGAGGGTCACGATCACCCATATAGGAAGCCTGCGCGCCATCACAAATCCCAGCACCATCGCCAGCGTGTCCGCCACCGAATTGACGATGCTGTCGCCGTAATAGTCGAGCGAGATCGTGCCGGCGCGGTAGCGCTCGATGATCAACGGGCTGTTCTCGAGAAGCTCCCAGCCGCCCTCGATGACGACCGCAAATGCCAGCCTGAGCCCGATCGGCGAGCGCGGGAACAGAGCCCACGCCAGCGCATAGAACAGGAAGCCGTGGATGAGGTGCGAGAATGTGTACCAGTCGGAAATATGCTGGGAATTCTCCGAGCTCTGCACGATGCCGTGCCACAGCTTGACATAGCCGCATTCGCAGATCGGCGTTCGGCCCATGCCGTAAAGGGCTCCAGCCTGGAATATGATCAGGCCGAGGACGAGCAGAAGTCCCATCCGCCAGCTGTCTTCATAGGCCGAGACGGTCTTGTCGGCGCCGCTTGTACTCATGCTGTTACTGCCCCTCTTCGGCGCCTTATTCGGCGTCACCCTATTCGATATTGCCCTCTTGGGCGTCGCCCTCTTCGGCGTCAATTGCCATCAGCAAGGCGTCGCCATATTCCGATTGCCTGCGATCGATAGCTCTGAACCCGGCCTTTTGATAGGCACGGATCGCTCGTCCGTTGGATGGATCCGGGTCGATGATGACACGCGGTGCCCCTTCCTCGAACAGCTGTTCCACGAACTGCCGGACAATTGCCGAGCCGTGGCCGCGTCCGACAAGCTCGGGCCTGCCGATCGACAGATCGATGCCGAGCGTGCCGAAAGGCTGGTCGCTGTAGGGGTGGCCGTCCTCCAGATGCGGATCGTAGCTCTGCATGTAGCCGATCGGCTCGCCGTCGAGCTCGATGATCAGCGGCTCGACGGAAATGCTGTCGATATGCTCGCGGATCTGGGCGATCTCCGTCTCGGGATCGTCCCACCACTCGGCGACATGCGGCTCGGCCAGCCATGCCGCGATCATCGGCAGGTCCGCCTCGGTCACCGGTCGAAAATCATATCTATTTTCTCGTTTGGCCATGATCTCCTGCGAACCGAAGGTCAGCGAAGCAAAAACCGGTTTCCACTTTTCGGGATCATGGCCAGCGGCCGGCTCAGCCGGCATCGAGGATTTCGATGACAAAATTGTTGTTGGTGTAGACGCAAATGTCGGATGCGATCTGCATCGCCTTGCGGGCGATTTCTTCGGCATCCTTGTCGGTGTCCATCAGCGCGCGCGCCGCGGCCAGCGCATAATTGCCGCCCGAGCCGATCGCCATGACGCCATGTTCGGGTTCGAGCACGTCGCCGGTGCCGGTCAGCGCCAGCGAGACCGACTTGTCGGCAACCAGCATCATCGCTTCCAGCCGGCGCAGATAGCGGTCGGTGCGCCAGTCCTTGGCGAGTTCGACGCAGGCCCGCGTCAATTGCTCCGGATATTGTTCGAGCTTGGCCTCCAGCCGCTCCAGAAGCGTGAAGGCGTCAGCGGTGGCGCCGGCGAAACCGGCAATGACATTGCCGCTTTTGCCGATTCGGCGCACCTTCTTGGCGTTGCCTTTCATGATCGTCTGGCCAAGGCTGACCTGGCCATCACCGGCGATCACCACCTTGCCGCCCCTGCGCACGGTCAGGATCGTCGTGGCGTGCATGGTCAGTTCGTTCGACATCTCTGCTCCGATCAGCACCGGTCCCGACAAGGCGATTGGCGCATTACGAGTGACTTGATCGACCCTATGTATGCATAGGTCCGACGATTGCCAACCGGTCATCGGCCAGGCTCGATACTGCTTGGCACGGCAACTGGCAATCACCGGATCATGCTGCTAGAAGGCTCTCGTTTTCAAGCATGTGGACGCTTTCAAGCATGTGGACGCTTGAACGCCTGAACTCTGGACAAGGATGAGCATGCCGCCCCGTTCCGCCAACGCAAGCCGCAAGACCAGGGAAACCGACATCTCCGTATCGGTCCAGGTCGACGGCTCGGGAAAATCCGATATTTCGACGGGCGTCGGCTTCTTCGACCACATGCTGGACCAGCTGTCGCGCCATTCGTTGATCGACATGACGGTCAAGGCCAAGGGCGACCTCCACATAGACGACCACCACACGGTCGAGGACACCGGCATCGCGCTCGGTCAGGCGCTGGCCAAGGCACTGGGCGAGCGGCGCGGCATCATGCGCTATGCCTCGATCGATCTCGCCATGGACGAGACGCTGACGCGCGCGGCGATCGACGTTTCCGGCCGTCCTTTCCTTGTCTGGAACGTTGTGTTCTCGTCGCCGAAGATCGGCACGTTCGACACCGAACTGGTGCGCGAATTCTTCCAGGCCCTGGCGCAAAATGCCGGCATCACGCTGCATGTCACCAACCACTACGGCGCCAACAATCACCACATCGCCGAGACCTGCTTCAAGGCGGTGGCGCGTGCGCTGCGTTTCGCGCTTGAAAGCGACCCGCGCCAGCCTGACGCGGTTCCTTCCACCAAGGGATCTCTGAAGGGATAGGCCATGGCCGTCTATGTCGTGATGGAACCGCCGGGCCGCGGCGAAAAGCCTGACACAACGGCCTTTGTCCGTGATGGGTTTTCCTGGCTTGGCTTCCTCGTGCCGCCGCTGTGGCTGCTCTGGCACCGGTTGTGGATCGAGGCAGCACTGGCGTTTGTCGGCATGGCTCTGCTTTCGATGCTTGCCGAAGGGCTGAGCCTTGGGCTGGCCGGCCCGCTGCTGTCGCTGCTGGTATCGCTCTATGTCGGGCTGGAAGGGCAGGCGTTGCGGATCGCCGCGCTGCGCCGTCGTGGCTGGCACGAATGGGGCGTCGTCGAGGCCGACAGGCTCGACGATGCCGATACACGCTATGTGCTGGAAGCCGAAGCGCGTGCGGATGAGCCAGCGCCGGTGCCGCGCATCGTTCCCGACGCTGCCCATGCCCGGCCGGCACAGACAGGCTTGGTGCTCGGACTGACGCACACGCCGGGAAGACCCTGACATGCGGGTCGCGATCATCGATTATGGCTCGGGCAATTTGCGCTCGGCCACCAAGGCCTTCGAGCGCGCCGCGCACGAGGCCGGCATCGCCGCCGCCATCGACCTGACCGCCGATGCCGAGCGTGTCAGAACCGCCGACCGCATCGTCCTGCCCGGCGTCGGCGCCTATGCCGATTGCGCGGCCGGGCTGCGCGCCGTGGCCGGCATGTGGGAAGCGGTCGAGGAGGTCGCGATCGTCAAGCGGCGGCCGTTCCTCGGCATCTGCGTCGGCATGCAGCTGATGTCGGAGCGGGGCCTGGAAAAGACTGTCACAAAAGGCTTTGGCTGGATCGCCGGCGACGTCAAGGAGATCACCCCGGCCGATCCCGCGCTAAAAATCCCGCAGATCGGCTGGAACACGATCGAGCCCACGCGCAAGCATCCGCTGTTTTCCGGCATTCCGACAGGCAGCAAGGGGCTGCACGCCTATTTCGTTCATTCCTACCATCTCGACGCGCAGAAGCCGGACGAGGTGCTGGCGATTGCCGACTATGGTGGTCCGGTTACAGCTGCTGTTACCAGCGACAATCTCGCCGGCACGCAGTTTCATCCCGAAAAGAGCCAGGCGCTTGGCCTGGCGCTGATCACCAATTTCCTGCGCTGGAGGCCCTAAGAAATGAGCAAGAAAGGCTACTGGATGGCGATGGTCGATGTCCGCGATCCCGAGGGCTACAAGCAGTATATCGAGGCGAACGCGGCGGCTTTTGCGAAATATGGCGCGAAGTTTCCCGTGCGGGCGGGGCGTTATGCGAACCCGGAAGGGCCGACAGGCAACCGCCACGTCCTGGTCGAGTTCGAGTCCTACGACAAGGCGATAGAATGCTACGAATCGCCTGAATACCGGGAGGCATTGAAGTACAGGCTTGCCGCCTCGACCGGTCACTTCGTCATTGTTGAAGGCGCCTGAACGGTGATCCTGTTCCCGGCCATCGACCTCAAGGACGGCAAGTGCGTGCGCCTGAAGCACGGCGATATGGCGACCGCGACGATTTACAATGACGACCCGGCCGCGCAGGCCAGGGCTTTCGAACAACAAGGCTTTGAATGGCTGCATGTCGTCGACCTCAACGGCGCCTTCAAGGGCCAGAGCGTCAACGGCGCGGCGGTCGGCACCATTCTCAAGGCAACGAAGAACCCGGTGCAGCTCGGCGGCGGCATCCGCACCCTGGCGCAGGTCGAGGACTGGCTCGATCGCGGCCTGGCCCGCATCATTCTCGGCACGGTGGCGGTGCGCGATCCGGATCTGGTCAGGCAGGCCTGCAAGGCATTCCCGGGCAAGATCGCCGTTGGCATCGACGCCAAAGGCGGCAAGGTGGCGGTCGAGGGCTGGGCCGAGGCCTCTAGTCTCGGCGTCATCGAACTGGCGAAGAAGTTCGAGGGCGCCGGCGTTGCCGCCATCGTCTACACCGACATCGACCGCGACGGTGTGCTGACCGGCATCAACTGGGACGCCACCATCGATCTTGCCGACGCCGTGTCCATCCCGGTCATCGCCTCCGGCGGGCTGGCCTCGATCGCCGACATCGTGCGCATGACGATGCCCGATGCGCAAAAGCTCGAAGGCGCCATCTCAGGGCGTGCACTTTATGACGGACGTATCGACCCGGCCGAGGCATTGGCGATCCTGGCGGCCGGACCGGAGAAGGCGAGGGCGCGATGAAACTCTCGATCATCCTCGCACCCTATGACAGCGGCCTTTACCATGCCGGCTTTGGCCAGGGCCCCGACGCCATCATTGCCGGCGGCCTTGTCGACGAACTTGCCCTGCGCGGCCATGATGTCATCGTCGAGGACATCGGCGAGGTCGGCGATGCCCAGAGACGCGAAATCGCGACAGGTTTCGCGGTTTGTCGGGCAGTCGCCAACAAGGTCGACATGGCGCGCGACGATGAGCGTTTTCCCATCGTGCTCGCCGGAAATTGCCTGACCGCCGCCGGTGCGGTGGCTGGCGACGCCGCTGATTCGATCATCTGGATCGATCAGCATGGCGATCTCAACACGCCCGAGACGTCCGCCTACGGCTTTCTCGACGGCATGGCGCTGGCGACGACGCTGGGGCTCTGCTGGCGGCCGATGACGTCAGCGATTCCCGGCTTCCAGGCGATCGACCCGTCGCGGTGCATGCTGGTCGACGCGCGCGACCTCGATCCAGATGAAAGGCGGCTTCTCGATACGTTGCCGATCATTCGCGCCCAGTGGACCGATGCACTCGACAATGTCGGAAAGCTCAAGGCGGCCGGCGCGGCCCAAGTGCATTTGCATCTTGATCTGGATGTTCACGATCCGGATGTGCTGCAAGTGAACCGCTATGCGCTACCGGGAGGTCCAAATCCGGAGCAGCTGCGGCAACTGGTTTGCGGGCTGGCCAAGTCGATCCCGATCGTCGGCATCACCCTGTCCGCCTATGATCCTGCCTTTGACGCCAAAGGCGAGGTTCCGCCTGTCGTTGGGCAATTGCTTGGCGATTTTCTTGCCGCGCATGCGAGGATCTGATGCTGAAAGCCCGCGTCATCCCCTGTCTCGACGTCAAGAACGGCCGCGTCGTCAAAGGCGTCAATTTCGTCGACCTGATCGATGCCGGCGATCCGGTCGAAGCGGCCAAGGCCTATGATGCCGCCGGCGCCGACGAGCTCTGTTTCCTCGACATCACCGCCTCGTCCGAAAATCGCGAGACCATCTTCGACATCGTCGCCCGCACCGCCGAGCAATGCTTCATGCCGCTGACCGTCGGCGGCGGCGTGCGCCAGGTCGCCGACATAAGAAAGCTGCTTTTGGCCGGCGCCGACAAAGTGTCGATCAACACGGCGGCAGTGAGGAATCCCGATTTCATCGCCGAGGCGGCCGACAAGTTCGGCAACCAGTGCATCGTCGTCGCCATCGATGCCAAGATAGTGTCAGGCGAAGGCGAGGCCGACCGCTGGGAGATTTTCACCCATGGCGGCCGCGAGAAGACCGGCATCGACGCGGTCGAATTCGCTCAGCAGATGGTCGATCGCGGCGCCGGCGAGATTCTGCTGACGTCGATGGACCGCGACGGCACCAAGGCCGGCTACGACATCGCGCTCACCCGCGCGGTCGCCGACGCGGTGCGTGCGCCGGTCATCGCCTCAGGCGGCGTCGGCACGCTCGATCACCTGGTCGAGGGCATTCGCGACGGCCATGCCGGCGCGGTGCTGGCGGCATCGATTTTCCATTTCGGCACGTACAGCATTGCCGAAGCCAAGTCGCACATGGCCCGAGCCGGCCTGCCGATGCGACTGGACTCGTCAGGGGATCGGCTCTAAAGCATGATCCCGAACCGAAGGTCCGCGCGCCAGCCAAAAGGGGGAACCGGTTTCGGAAAAGATCATGCTTAAACAAGCAGATAGATAGCGCCATGGCTGAGTTTTCGCTCTCCGATCTGGAGACAATCATCAGGGAACGCGCGCATTCCGGCGATCCGGATTCGTGGACGGCAAAGCTGTTCGCGCGCGGCATCGACAAGGCGGCGCAGAAGCTCGGCGAAGAGGCGGTCGAAACGGTGATCGCGGCCGTTGGCGGTGACAGGCAAGCCCTCGTTTCGGAAAGCGCCGATCTCATCTATCATTGGCTCGTCGTTCTGGGTGTCGCCGGCGTTCCGCTTGCCGATGTCCTGACCGAACTCGAGCGCCGCACCGGTCGTTCGGGCATCGCCGAAAAGGCGTCTCGGCAGGACCGGGGCTGATCGCTGCGGAGGGCAGGAAACTCGATGGACCAGCTCGCCCCCACCGAGAAATATTCGCCCTTCCGTTTTTTCTCGGCGGAAGAATGGTCGCAGTTCCGCGCCGATACGCCGATGACGCTCGGCGAGGACGAGATCCGTCGCCTGCGTTCGCTCAACGACCCGGTCGACCTCGAAGAGGTCAAGCGCATCTATCTTTCGCTATCTCGGCTGTTGTCGGCCCATGTCGAGGCTAGCCAACTGCTGTTCAGGCAGCGCCAGGCCTTCTTCAACGCGGTGGATGTCGTCAAGACGCCCTTCATCATCGGCATTGCCGGCTCCGTCGCGGTCGGCAAATCGACCACGGCGCGCGTCCTCAAGGAATTGCTGGCGCGCTGGCCGTCGAGCCCCAAGGTCGATCTGATCACCACCGACGGCTTCCTGCTTCCCAACGAAATCCTGCGCCGCAACAATTTGATGGAGCGCAAGGGCTTTCCCGATAGCTACGATGTCGGCGCCCTGCTGCGTTTCCTGTCGGGCATCAAATCGGGGCAGCGCAATGTCCGCGCGCCAGTCTATTCGCACCTGACCTACGACGTCGTTCCCGGCGCGTTCCAGACCATCGACCGGCCGGACATATTGATCTTCGAAGGCATCAACGTCCTGCAGCCGGGCAAGCTGCCAAAGGACGGCAAGATCGTGCCTTTCCTGTCGGATTTCTTCGACTTCGCCATCTATATCGATGCCGAGGAGGAGCTGATCCATCAATGGTACATCGCCCGCTTCATGCGGCTGCGCGAGACCGCCTTCCGCGATCCGGACTCCTTCTTCCACCGCTATTCGCAACTTTCGCAAGCAGCGGCCCGCGCCATCGCCGAAGGCCTGTGGGCCAACATCAACCTGAAAAATCTGCGCGAGAACATTCTGCCGACGCGAGCCCGCGCCGATCTCATCCTGCGCAAGGGCGCCAATCATCTGGTCGAGGAAGTAGCGCTCAGGAAGCTGTAACGAAGCGGTTAACGGCGGGCAGCTCGGCCTTGCCGGTCGCGATTCCGATCCTGCTCACCTGTATTCTCCTTCCCGTGGTCAACTTCGTCGTTCTCGAACGCTGGATCTTTTCCGGTCGCTCAGTCGCGGGCCTCGGCCGTGACACGAAGCGGGTGCCGGTTTTGGGAAAATCCGATGCCTGAAAAAAGTGATGAGCGGCGATACGGCTCGACTTGAAAGTCCGCGCTTTTGCGCGACAGCATTAGCCAGGATAGGTCACCCGCCGCAGCGTCAGATTGATCCGGCCGCCATTCCTGAGCAGTGCCGAGGTTGACGGATAGATACGGTCGACGCCGTGGAAACAGAGGCGCCCTTCGCCGCCAAGCACGACGACGTCGCCGCTTTTCAGCCTGAACGATTTGGTGCCGCCTTCGCGCGTGCTCTGGCCGACCCTGAACAGGCAATCGTCGCCCAGTGAAACGGAGACGACCGGCGCGGAGAAATCGATCTCGTCGCGGTCCTGATGAAGGCCCATCTTCGCGTCGGGCGAATAGAAATTGACCAGGCAAGCCTCCGGCGGATGGGGATAGGCAGACACCTCGCGCCACAGCTCCAGCAGCACGTCCGGGATCGGCGGCCAGGGCGTCCCGGTCACCGGGTGCGTCGGCTGGTAGCGATAGCCGTGCTCCTTGTCGGTGACCCAGCCAAGCGAACCGCAATTCGTCATGCGCACGCTCATCTCCTTGCCGGTGCGCGGCATCGCCGGCACGAACAGCGGCGCTTCCTGCACGACCTGCCTCACATCCTCGACCAGCGCTTCCTGCACCGCGCGGGACAGATAGAGGGGCATGTGGCGGACGCCTTTGGGCAGAACGAGCATGGTCGTTTGATCCGTTGGTCTGCAAACGACCAGAATGCCACCATCATACGAAAACGGCGACCCGAAAGCCGCCGCCATTGTTGCCGATCTGGCTCGATCTGGTCAGGCCTGATCGAGATCCGGGATGCGCAGAACCTGCCCCGGATAGATCTTGTCCGGGTCGGTCAGCATCGGCTTGTTGGCCTCGAAAATGACCGTGTTCTTCGCACCCTTGCCCTTGCCATAGCTCTTTTCGGCGATCTTCCAGAGATTGTCGCCTTTCTTGACCGTGTAGAAGGTCGGTTGCTTGGCCGGGGCTGCAGGCGTGCCGGCCTCGGGTGCGGCGACCTGCAATTCATCCGCCTGCACCTTGGACACGCCGAGCGTGTTGCCGACGGCGATGATGGCTTTTTCGAAGATCGACTGGTCCTTGACCACGCCTTTCAGCACAGCCGTGTCGCCCTTGACGTCGACTTCCACATTGTCGGTGCCGAGCGCGTGCGAATCGAGTTCCTTCTTCAGCGTATCGGCGGTCGGCTCCGGCTCATCGTCGCCGAAGCCGAGCTTCTTGCCGACGCCCTTGACGAAATCAAACATGCCCATCTGCGGTCTCCTTGCTGTGACGAATACCGAACTTGCCACCTGCAACCTCGAATTGGAAGCGGTCTCGACCGCGATCGATGTCGCGCCTCCCGCATCGGCCCAGAACTCGGAATCGATTTTTGGAAAAGCACGATGCGTGGCTGCCAGAGCGCGCGCCTTGTGCGTCCGGGTGGACGCGCGTCAATCGTCGTCCACCCGACCGCGCAGCTTCTTGATCGTGCCGCGCCCAGCCTTGGTCTTCAGCCGCCTTTCGACCGCGCCTTTCGACGGCCTCGTCTTCTTGCGCGGCGGCGGCGGCGGTTCGGCGGCCCTGGCGACCAGTTCCGCAAGCCGCGCCCGGGCGTCCGCCCGGTTCTGCTCTTGCGTGCGGAAGCGTCCGGCCTCGATGACGATAACGCCGTCCTTGGTGGCGCGCTGGCCGGCCAGCCTTATGGTTCGCTCGCGGACGCGCTCCGACAGGCCCGGCGCATTCGCCGCATCGAAGCGCAATTGCACCGCCGTCGCCACCTTGTTGACGTTCTGGCCGCCGGGGCCGGACGAGCGGATGAAGTCCTCGTGCAGGTCATCCGGATGGATCACCGCATCGTCGGCAATGATGATCTTGTCGTCGGCATTCATGCCGCAGTCATGGCGCGGCGAACGAAAAAAGAAAAGGCCCGATCCCCGGATCGGACCTTCCCCCGGGTTGGGCCTTCCCGATCCCGGTCCCGGGTCGGGCCTTCCCGATCCCGGTCCCGGGTCGGGCGTTCCCGACCCCGGTCCGGCGCCTCGAGACGCAGCGGCGACTATTCCGCGGCTTCGCGCATGCGCGGCGCGGCGCCGAGCACGATGGCGTCGACATGCGGTTCGAATTTTTCGAAATTGACGGCGAACATGCCGACCAGCCTTGCCGCCTGCAGGTCATAGGCTGAGGTATCGGCCCATGTCGATCTTGGGTCGAGAATGGCACGGTCGACGCCCGCGACCGCCACCGGCACCTCGAAACCAAAATTGGCGTCGGTCCGGTAATCGGCCCCTTTCAGCGAGCCGTCGAGCGCTGCGGCGAGCAGCGCCCGCGTCGCCTTGATCGGCATCCGCTTGCCGGTGCCGTAGGCGCCGCCGGTCCAGCCGGTGTTGACCAGCCAGCAATCAACACCGTGATGGGCGATCAGCTCGCGCAGCAGATTGCCGTATTCCGACGGATGGCGCGGCATGAACGGTGCGCCGAAACAGGTCGAAAACGTCGCTTCGGGTTCAGTGACGCCCTTTTCGGTCCCTGCCACCTTGGCGGTGTAGCCGGAGAGGAAATGATACATCGCCTGCGCCGGGGTCAGCCGGGCGATCGGCGGCATCACGCCGAATGCGTCGGCGGTCAGCATGATGATGTTTTTCGGGTGACTGGCGCGGCCTGTCTTGCTGGCGTTGGGGATGAAGTGGAGCGGATAGGCGCAGCGCGTGTTTTCAGTGAGATTGCCGTCGTTGAAATCCGGCACGCGGCCGGCGTCGAGCACCACATTCTCCAGCACCGTGCCGAAGCGCTGGGTGGTGGCGAAGATCTCCGGCTCGGCTTCGGCCGAGAGCTTTATCGTCTTGGCATAGCAGCCGCCTTCGAAGTTGAAGATGCCATGCGGACCCCAGCCGTGCTCGTCGTCGCCGACCAGCGTGCGCGACGGATCGGCCGACAGCGTCGTCTTGCCGGTTCCAGAGAGGCCGAAGAAGATGGCCGCGTCTCCGCCGGCGCCTTCATTGGCCGAGCAATGCATCGGCATCACGCCCTTCGCCGGCAACTGATAGTTGAGCACGGTGAACACCGATTTTTTCATTTCGCCGGCATAGGAGGTGCCGCCGATCAGCACGATCATGCGCGTCAGATCGACGGCGATCACGGTTCCGGATCGGGTGCCGTGGCGGACGGGATCGGCCCGAAACGACGGCAGGTCGATGATCGTCAACTCGGGCACGAAATTCTCGAGCTCGGCGGCTTGCGGGCGAATCAGCAGATTGCGGATGAACAAGGAGTGCCAGGCAAGCTCCGTGACGACCCGGGTCGTCAGCTTCAAGTCCTCATCGGCGCCGCCGACCAGGTCCTGCACATAAAGATCCTTGTCCGCCGCATGGGCGCGAAAATCGGCGAGCAGCGTATCGAACTGGGCCGGCGAAATCGCCTTGTTGTTGTCCCACCATACATGCGGCCCGGTGGTCTCGTCGCGGACGACGAATTTGTCCTTGGGCGAGCGGCCGGTGTGCTGCCCGGTCTCGGCGACCAGCGCGCCATGCGCGGTGAGCCGGGCCTCGCCGCGGCGGATCGCTTCCTCGTAAAGGACGGCCTCGCCGAAATTATAGCGCACCGCGCCGGTGGTTTTCAGGCCGATCCGGTCGATCGCCCATGCGGGATTGCGTTTGCCGGCTTCCGACATGAGGGGTTCCTTCTTCGATTGCAGCATCCTGGCCGGCGAACTTCCGGAGCCCCCAACGATGGAGACTGTAACGGTCAGAACCAGAAAAGCCAAATGATATCAAATATTTAATCGATTTAAATATTTTGAAAGTTGTTTAAATCGTTTATATGTGCGAAAAATCAGGCGGGTGCCCAAAGGATTGGCGGTCTGTATCGGTCCAATCCATGTTGAGGTGAGATTGTGGCCGCCGGCATGCCGCTCGTGACAGCGGACGAAGCCTGTGCCACATTTTGTACCTAATTTGTCCTGCAAAAGCCCCTTCTCGACCAAAGAAGGGACAGCTCATGAGGGAGCCACTTGAAATGGCAACAATCGCGCTTGTCGACGACGACCGCAACATTCTGACTTCGGTGTCGATCGCCCTCGAATCGGAGGGGTATCGCGTCGAAACCTATACGGATGGGGCGTCGGCGCTGGAAGGCCTGGCGGCGCGCCCGCCGAATCTCGCCATCCTCGACATCAAGATGCCGCGCATGGACGGCATGGAGCTTCTGCGCCGGATGCGCCAGAAATCCGACCTGCCGGTGATCTTCCTGACGTCCAAGGACGACGAGATCGATGAGCTTTTCGGCCTCAAGATGGGCGCCGACGACTTTATCCGCAAACCCTTCTCGCAGCGTCTTCTGGTCGAGCGGGTTCGCGCCGTGCTGCGCCGTGCCAGCGCCCGCGAGGCGTCGGCCAAGACGCCCAACCAGCAGGCCCGTTCGCTTGAGCGCGGCCAGCTTGTCATGGACCAGGAGCGCCACACTTGTACCTGGAAAGGCGAGCCGGTGACGCTTACCGTCACCGAATTCCTGATCCTGCATTCTCTGGCCCAACGCCCCGGTGTGGTAAAAAGCCGTGATGCGCTGATGGATTCGGCCTATGACGAGCAGGTCTATGTCGATGACCGCACCATCGACAGTCACATCAAGCGGCTTCGCAAGAAGTTCAAGGCCGTCGATGATGACTTCGAGATGATCGAAACCCTTTACGGAGTCGGATATCGGTTTCGCGAAGCGTAAATAGGCAATAGGCAGTAGGGAATAGTCGGTAGTCAGTTTTGAATGGTGCGAACGGCCACTCAGCATCGCCGCGACCTCAGCCAACCATTTTTCTATTCCCTACTGCCTACTCACTAATTACTAAGCGGGGGCTGCTATTCGATGGCAGTGGACGTAGAGCGAGTGAGACGGACGGGCGCCCGGCGCCCGTCGCGGATTCTGCCCGCATTCCTGTCGAGGATCACGGTGCCGATGCGCCGCTTCCTCGGCCACCATATCTTTTCCAGCCTGACGCGGCGCATTCTCTTCCTCAACCTCGCCGGCCTGGCCGTCCTGGTCACCGGCATTCTCTACCTCAACACGTTTCGCGACGGGCTGATCGATGCCCGCGTCGAGAGCCTGATGACCCAGGGCGAGATCATCGCCGGCGCGATCGCCGCATCGGCGACGGTCGAGACCGATTCGATCAGCATCGATCCGGAAAAGCTGCTTGAACTGCAGGCCGGCGAAAGCCTGGGCCCCGGCTCCGATCAACTCGACAATCTGGACTTTCCGATCAATCCGGAGCGCGTCGCGCCGGTGCTCAGGCGCTTGATTTCGCCGACGCGGACGCGCGCCCGGATCTATGACCGCGACGCCAATCTGCTGCTCGATTCGCGCCACCTCTATTCGCGCGGCCAGATTCTTCGCTACGATCTGCCGCCGACCGACAAGGAAGAGCCCGATCTTCTCGAGCGAATCCAGAAATTCGTCTTCGACTTCTTCCGCAACACCGCGCTGCCGGTCTACCATGAGCAGCCGGGCGGCAACGGCGCTGCATTTCCGGAGGTGGTCAAGGCGCTTACCGGCAGCCCGTCGACCATCGTGCGGATCTCCGAACAGGGCGAGCAGATTGTTTCGGTCGCCGTGCCGATCCAGCGCTTCCGCGCCGTCCTCGGCGTGCTGATGCTGTCGACGGAAGGCGGCGACATCGACAAGATCGTCGCGGCCGAGCGCAAGGCGATCCTGCGCGTCTTCGGCATCGCCGCCCTTGTCACCGCCATCCTGTCGATGCTGCTTGCTTCGACCATCGCCAACCCGCTGCGCCGGCTGTCGGCGGCGGCGGTCAGGGTGCGGCGCGGCGTCAAGAATCGCGAGGAAATCCCGGACTTCTCCGACCGGCAGGACGAGATCGGCAATCTGTCGATCGCCGTGCGCGACATGACCAATGCGCTCTACGCCCGCATCGAGGCGATCGAAAGTTTCGCCGCCGACGTATCGCACGAATTGAAGAACCCGCTGACCTCGCTGCGCAGCGCGGTAGAGACCCTGCCTCTGGCCAAGAACGAGGCGTCGCGCGCCCGGCTGATGGAGATCATCCAGCACGACGTCCGGCGGCTGGACCGTCTCATCACCGACATTTCCGATGCCTCCCGTCTTGACGCCGAGCTCGCGCGCGAAGACGCAGGAACCGTGGATCTCAAGAAATTCATCACCGATCTGGTCGACGTTTCGCGCACGGCCACGCGCAACAAGAAGACGGTCGACATCGAGTTCAAGGTCGCCAAACTGCCGCAGGGCGTCAAAGGCTATTTCGTCGCCGGCCATGATCTGAGGATCGGCCAGGTCATCACCAACCTGATCGAGAATGCCCGCTCCTTCGTTCCTGAGGAGCGCGGCCACATCGCCATATCGCTGGCGCGCGCCGGTAAGGTCAACATCATCACCGTCGACGACAATGGTCCCGGTATAAGGGCCGACAACATCGACCGCATCTTCGAGCGCTTCTACACCGACCGGCCGGCCGGCGAGGCGTTCGGCCAGAACTCGGGTCTTGGCCTGTCGATCAGCAGGCAGATCGTCGAAGCCCATGGCGGCACGCTGACCGCCGAGAACATCCCGGGCACCAAACCCGGCGAGATCAAGGGCGCGCGTTTCGTCGTGACACTGCCGGCGGAAGGCTGACGCATGATCCCGAAAAGTGGGAACCGGTTTTCGGACAAGATCATGCGTGAACCAAAAAGCATGATCCCGAAAAGTGGCGACCGGTTTCCGGACAAGAATCATGCCTGAGCCGACTGTGAAGGCTGAGAACATTCACGGCACGGCGATCCTGATCGGCGAGCGTGGTGTCCTCATCACGGGACCGTCCGGGTCGGGCAAGACGACGCTGGCGTTCGCCCTCATCGATCATTGCCGCCAACGTGGATTGTTTTCGCGGCTGATCGGTGACGACAGGCTCCTCGCGGCCGATCACGCGGGGCGGCTGGTCTGCCGGGTGCCCGCTCCCATCGCCGGCCTCGCCGAGGTGCCCGGATTCGGCCCGCGGCCATTGTCGTTCGAGCCCGGCGGCGTCATCGACCTTTGCGTCCGGCTGGTCCCGGCAAGCGAAATGGACCGCTTCCAGGAAGATGCCAGCGAGTTCATCGCGGGCTGTCCGGTGCCACGTATTGATCTTGCCGAACGCAATGTTCCGGCGGCCCTGCCGGCCGTGATGGCGCGGCTGCCAATTGCGCCTTTCGTATGATGCGATTTCGAATTGTTGCTGCAATGCGTCAAAATGGCCTGCGCCTGTGCAATTTTGGGCTTGTCAACGCGCCTCGCGTCGACAAGATAGCGCTCCCGCCGCCTGAAAAGGCCGGCGAGCATGAAACGCCTGTGAAGCGGCGATGACGGGAGCCACCAAAGAATGATCGGACTCGTGCTTGTAACGCACGGTCAACTGGCCGCCGAATTCCGCCATGCCGTGGAACATGTCGTCGGGCCACAAGACAGTTTCGAGACCGTCGCGATCGGCGCCGATGACGATATGGAGCAGCGCCGCAGCGACATCATCGATGCCGTTGCCCGTGTCGACACGGGAGCGGGCGTCATCGTCTTGACAGACATGTTCGGCGGCACGCCTTCCAATCTTGCAATTTCGGTGATGGAATCCGGTCGTACCGAGGTCATTGCCGGCATGAACCTGCCGATGCTGATCAAGCTGTCCAGCATTCGCAAGGGCGACAATATGAGCGCAGCGCTGGACGAGGCGCAGGCGGCCGGCCGCAAATACATCAATGTCGCCAGCCAGCTTCTGAGCAGCAAATGAGCGCGCTGTCGGCCAACAAGGGTGACATCGTCCGGGAATTTCCAATCGTCAACCAGCGTGGCCTGCATGCCCGCGCCTCGGCAAAATTCGTTCAGGTTGCCAGCGGCTTCGACGCCTCCGTCCAGGTCGAGAAGGACGGCGTCACGGTTGGTGGCACCTCGATCATGGGCCTCATGATGCTGGCGGCAAGCCCCGGCTATTCGATCCGCGTCACCGCCAGCGGCCCGGAGGCCGAGCAGGTGATCGACGCGCTGGAGCAACTGGTCGCCTCCCGCTTCGGCGAAGAGTCCTGACGCCTGGAGCGCGTCGCGGCTGAACCCGATTTCGCGCCGGCGCGCCTCTGAGGACATGCACGGATAAAGATTTCTTTATATCCCATTGTCGTCCGACCGACGATCTGCTAGTCAGGCCGGCAACTCGCGCCCTTCGACACGCCTTCCGGCGCGGGCGCATCCCGAAGACAATTCTTGATCGGAGCACTGCCATGACGGGTAGCAATGACTATGTGGTCGCCGACATCTCGCTTGCCGGCTGGGGCCGCAAGGAGATCGAGATCGCCGAAACCGAAATGCCGGGCCTGATGGCCTGCCGCGAAGAATTTGGCGAGGCGCAGCCGCTCAAGGGCGCGCGCATCACCGGCTCGCTGCACATGACCATCCAGACGGCGGTGCTGATCGAAACGCTGAAGGCGCTCGGCGCCGAGATCCGCTGGGCCTCCTGCAACATCTTCTCGACCCAGGACCATGCGGCCGCGGCCATCGCCGAGGCCGGCATTCCGGTCTTCGCGGTCAAGGGCGAGTCGCTCGAGGACTACTGGGTCTACACCGACAAGATATTCCAGTGGGCCGATGGCGGCACTTCCAACATGATCCTCGACGATGGCGGCGATGCCACCATGTACATCCTGATCGGCGCGCGCGCCGAAGCCGGCGAGGATGTGCTCTCCAATCCGGGCAGCGAGGAGGAAGAAATCCTGTTTGCCCAGATCAAGAAGCGGATGGCGGCATCGCCCGGTTTCTTCGCCAAGCAGAAGGAAGCGATCCGCGGCGTCACCGAAGAGACTACCACCGGCGTCAACCGGCTCTATCAGTTGCAGAAGAAGGGCCTGCTGCCGTTCCCGGCGATCAACGTCAACGATAGCGTGACCAAGTCGAAATTCGACAATAAATATGGCTGCAAGGAATCGCTGGTCGACGGCATTCGCCGCGGCACCGACACGATGATGGCCGGCAAGGTTGCGGTCGTCTGCGGCTATGGCGACGTCGGCAAGGGCTCTTCGGCGTCGCTCAAGGGCGCCGGCGCCCGCGTCAAGGTCACCGAGGTCGATCCGATCTGCGCATTGCAGGCGGCAATGGACGGCTTCGAAGTCGTCACCCTCGAAGATGCCGCCCCGACCGCCGACATCATCATCACCACCACCGGCAACAAGGATGTCGTCACCATCGACCATATGCGGGCGATGAAGGACATGGTGATCGTCGGCAATATCGGCCACTTCGACAACGAGATCCAGGTGGCGTCGCTGCGCAATCTGAAGTGGACCAACATCAAGCCGCAGGTCGACATGATCACCTTCCCGGACGGCAAGCGGATGATCCTTTTGTCGGAAGGCCGCCTGCTCAATCTCGGCAACGCCACCGGCCACCCGAGCTTCGTCATGTCGGCGTCGTTCACCAACCAGGTGCTGGCCCAGATCGAGCTGTACAGCAAGCCCGGCCAGTATCAGAACCAGGTCTATGTCCTGCCGAAGCATCTCGATGAAAAGGTCGCGCGCCTGCATCTCGACAAGCTCGGCGCCCGGCTTACCGAACTGTCCGGCGAACAGGCCGCCTATATCGGCGTGACCCCGCAGGGACCGTTCAAGCCGGAACACTACCGCTATTAACCACAGCGGAAATTACCACTAGATATTGAGGCCGGGCGATTGACTTTCGCCCGGCTTTATTTTTGCGCTGATTGATTCTTCACGCCGATTCGCGCAAGCGCTATGGTGCTGATTCGCGGACCCGGGGACGAGGGCCGAGGCCCGCATCAGGGCGGTCTTGCATTCAGGCGGCGAAGAGGACCAGGACATGCCGGGGGATTACCCGCCTTGCGCGGGACAGGCCGTTTCCGGCGGCCACAACGATATGGTGACCACGGGTTCCGCTGCCAGAGGCGGAAGCCTCTTATGGCGCGCTGGCGCCCGCGTCGGAAAATTGCTTGCTTCTTCCGCGCTCGCCGGCCCGCTGCTTGGCCTTTCGGCACATGCTGGACCGGCTGCTGCATCCCACGCGGCTGCGCCCAAAGCCGGGCTGTCGGTCAGCACGGTCGAGGTCATGCAACTCGCCATGTTTGTCGGCGTCATGGGCGCGGCACTTGTCTCGGCCATTTTCCTGATCCGCGAACGGGCGCGCACCTCGGCCCAGAATGGCGAACTCAGAGCCCGCCTGGCCGACGTCAACGCTGCGCTGCAGCGCTCCGAGGCGCTGCTCAACCTGCGCGACCAGCGTGTCGTCGTGTGGGCATCGGAAAACAAAAAGCCCGAGCTCGTCGGGACATTGCCGGTTGAAAGCGGGGCTCCGGAAGACCGTGCCGCCTTCCTCGCCTTTGGCCGTTGGCTGATGCCGCGCTCGGCGGCGGCGCTCGAGAATGCCGTGGCGGGACTGCGGGAAAAGGCGAAGCCGTTCGATCTCGTCATCGAATCGCAGGCCGGGGCGCCGCTCGAAGTGCACGGCCGCAAGAGCGCAGCACACGTGCTCGTCCGCTTCGTCTCGCTTTCTGAAACGCAGCGAAGCGAGGCCAGGCTAAGAATTGAGAACCAGCGCCTTGCCGCCGCCTATGACACCATGCTCGGTCTTTTCAACGCACTCAGCATGCCAGCCTGGCTGCGCTCGGCGGACGGGCGGCTGAAATGGGTCAACCGCGCCTATGCCAGGGCGGTCGAGGCGGAAAACGCCGAAGCTGCGGTTCGCGACGCGAAGGAGTTCCTGGGCGGCCAGGCGCGCGATGCAATCGCTGCGCAGCACAAGTCGCATCCCGTCTTCGAGCAGGCGCTTTCCACCGTGATCGAAGGCGACCGCCGCATGTTCGCCGTGACCGACTTCGCCGGCGCGGACGGCTCGGCGGGTCTCGCCTGCGACACCAGCGCCATCGAAACGATCCGTAGCGAATATGAGCGGACCGTGCGCAGCCATGCCGACACGCTCGACCAGCTCAACACCGCCGTGGCGATTTTCGATACCGACGAAAAACTGCGGTTTTTCAACCAGGCGTTTCAGAAACTATGGGGTCTCGACGCCGGCTTCCTGCACAGCGCTCCGGACAACGCCTTGTTGCTCGACCGGCTGCGCAGCGAAGGCAAGATCGCCGAGCAGCCTGAATGGCGGCGCTGGAAGGAAAGCCTGCTTGGCGCCTATCGCGCGGTCGAGTCGCAGGAACATTGGTGGCATTTGCCGGACGGCAAGACCATCCGCGTCGTCGCCAATCCGCAGCCCAAAGGTGGCGTCACCTGGGTGTTCGAGAACCTGACCGAGAAGATGGACCTTGAAAGCCGCTACCAGACCGCGGTGCGGGTCCAGGGCGAAACGCTCGACAATCTTGCCGAAGGCGTAGCCGTGTTCGGCCCCGACGGCAGGCTCAGATTGTCGAACCCGGCATTCGCAGCACTTTGGGGGCTCGACGCCGACGCCGCCAAGTCCAACGTTCACGTCTCCACGATCCGCGATCTGTGCGACCGGCGCGCCGCCGACAGCCCCTGGCGCGGGTTCGTTGCCGCCGTCACCGGTTTCGACGACGAGCGCCGCGACCGCCACGGCCAGACCGAGCTGAACAACGGCACCGTGCTGCGCTACGCGATGATCCCGCTGCCCAACGGGCAGGTGATGATGACCTTCGTCGACGTCACCGACAGCGTCAATGTCGAGCGGGCGCTGAAGGACAAGAATGAGGCGCTGGAAAAATCCGACCAGCTCAAGAACGAGTTTGTGCAGCACGTCTCCTACGAGCTGCGCTCGCCGCTGACCAACATCATCGGCTTCACCGAGCTGCTTTCGCTGCCCTCGACCGGGCCATTGAACCAGAAGCAGAGCGAATATGTCGAGCATGTCAGTTCGTCTTCCTCGGTCCTGCTCACCATCGTCAACGACATCCTCGATCTGGCGACCGTGGATGCCGGCATCATGGAGCTCGATATCTCCGAAGTTCACGTCGACCGGACCATCGCTGCCGCTGCCGAGCTTGTTGCCGACCGGCTGGAGGAGCATGCGATCAGGCTCAAGATCGATGCGACCACTGCGCCAAAGACGTTCCACGGCGACGAAATCCGCATCCGCCAGATCCTCTACAACCTGCTGAGCAATGCCGCGAACTACGCACCGGAGGCGAGCACCATCACGCTCGCCTGCCGCTCGCTTGCCGAAGGCGTGGAATTCTCCGTTCACGACGACGGTCCCGGCATGCCGCCGGACCTGCTCGATTCCGTGTTCCGCCGTTTCGAACCGCGCACCAATGGCGGCCGCCGGCGCGGCCCCGGCCTGGGCCTGTCGATCGTCAAGAGCTTTGTCGAACTGCATGGCGGCAGTGTCCGCATCGAAACCGGCAAGGACATGGGCACGACCGTCATTTGTGCCTTTCCCGACACGCCGTCCGGCATCCGCGCGGCGGCCGAGTAGCGCGCTCGATGGCAGGCATGGTGCTGGAGCGTTTTCTCGCCGACGAGGCTGCGACCGCAAGGCTGGGCGAGGATCTGGCCATGTCGCTGCGCCCCGGCGACGTGCTGGCTCTCAGAGGCGATCTCGGCGCCGGCAAGTCGAGTTTGGCGCGGGCGCTGATCAGGGCAATGACCGACGATGCCGGTCTCGACGTGCCGAGCCCGACCTTCACGCTGGTCCAGAGCTATGAGGCGCGCGTTCCCGTGCATCATTTCGACCTCTACCGCCTGTCCGCGGCGTCCGAACTGGACGAACTGGGTTTCGACGAGGCGCTGGCGCAAGGCGCTGCCCTGGTCGAATGGCCAGAGCGGGCAGAGGCCTATTTGCCCAAGACTTCGGTGCTGATCGACCTCGTCCATCAGGACGACGGGCGCCTGGCGAGATTGTCGGGACAAGGCGCTGCCTTCGAGCGCGCGGCGCGCTCGCTGGCCATGCGCAATTTTCTCGAAAGAGCCGGCTGGGGTGAAGCGCAGAGACACTATTTTATCGGCGACGCCTCGGCCCGCTCCTATGAGCTCGTCTCGCTGGCCGGCCTGCCGCCGCGCGTGTTGATGAACTCGCCGCGGCTGGTGCTCGGGCCGCCGGTCCGCGACGGCAAGCCCTATGCGGTGATCGCCCACACCGCACAGTCCGTCGCCGCCTTCGTCGCCATCGATCGGGCATTGCGGGCCGGCGGCGTCAGCGCCCCGGAAATCCACGCTCAGGACCTGGACCAGGGCTTTCTTCTCATGGAGCATCTCGGCTCGGAGGGATTTCTCGGCCAGCACGGTCAGCCGCTGGCGGAGCGCTACGCGGCGGCGGCCGAACTGCTTGCCATGATGCACGGCAAGACGTGGCCCGATCGCATCGAGGCCGCGCCCGGCGTCTTTCACGACGTGCCGCCTTTCGACCGCGACGCCATGATGATCGAAGCCGAATTGCTGCTCGACTGGTATGTGCCGGCGATTTCAGGCGGCCCGGCAAGCGATGCCTTGCGCGCCGGCTATGCCAAGCAATGGAACGCGGCCCTCGACCGGCTGGAGGGTCGCGAATACACACTCATGCTGCGCGACTTTCATTCGCCGAACATCATCTGGCGCGGCGAACGTACCGGTCACGATCGCCTTGGCATCGTCGATGTCCAGGACGCGCTGATCGGCCCTTCCGCCTACGATCTCGCCTCTCTCGCCATGGACGCCCGGGTTACGATCTCGCCTGAGATCGAGCGACGGACGGTCGATGCCTATATCGCCGCGCGCCATAAGGCCGGTGCTTTCAACGAGGACGAATTCGTCGAGACCTATGCGATCATGGCGGCGCAGCGCAATTCGAAGATCCTCGGCATTTTCGTCAGGCTCGAAAAGCGGGACGGCAAGCCCTATTATCTGAAACACCTGCCGCGCATACGCGATTATCTCCGGCGGGCGCTGGCGCATCCGGCACTGGCCGGCCTGCGGGATTTCTATACCGCCCAAGGGCTGCTGGAGGAACGGCCGCTGTGACGACACGCCCCAAAACCGCAATGGTGCTTGCCGCCGGGCTGGGAAAGCGCATGCGGCCAATCACCGACACAATGCCGAAACCGCTGGTCAGGATATCAGGCAAGACGTTGCTCGACTGGAGCCTGGACGGCCTGGCCCGTGCCGGCGTCGACAAGGCCATCGTCAACGTCCATTACTTTCCCGAGCAGATCGTCGCCCACGTCGCCGCGCGCCGCGCGCCGCGCGTCGTCATTTCCGACGAAAGCCAAAGACTGCTCGATTCCGCCGGCGGTATCGTCCATGCTTTGCCGGAACTGGGAGGGGCTCCCTTTTACATCGTCAACGCCGACACCTTCTGGATCGACAGCGGCGTGCCCAACCTTGCCCGCCTCGCCCTTGCATGGGACGCGGCGAAAATGGATATTCTGCTGATGCTCGCGGATTCCCAGTCAGCAACCGGACACAGCGGCGGCACCGATTTCCTGATGGCGCCGGACGGCGCCTTGCGGCGTTCGAAAGGCGACCCGACAGGCCTGATCTATGCCGGCGCGGCGATCGTCCATCCCAGGCTTTTCAAGGATGCGCCGGCCGGCCCACACTCGCTCAACGCCTATTTTGATGCGGCCATCGCAGCCGGCCGCCTGTACGGCATGGTGATGCACGGCCATTGGATCACCGTTGGCACGCCCGACGCCATTCCGCTTGCGGAAGCGGTCGTTGCCACCGCTCTTGCTGAGTCGCCCGGCACTCTTACCGAGTTGACCAGCGCTCTCACCGAGTTGAAATGAGCGGCTCCCGCCGCGTTTTCTCGATCCCGCCCGGAGCGCCGTTTCTGCCGACGCTGGCCGAGGCCCTGCTGTCAGGGCGCCTCGTTTCCGGTTTCCGCTTCGACGGCGACCCGCTGGCGCTGGCCGACGCCACCATCTACGTGCCGACGCGCCGCGCCGCGCGGGCGCTGCGCGGCGTCTTCGTCGACTGTCTGGGTGGCCGCTCCGCGATACTGCCGGTCATCCGCCCGCTCGGCGAGTTCGACGAGAACGAGGCCGCGTTCGAGGCCGACGCATCGGCCGCCATCGACCTCGCGCCGCCGATCGCCGCGATCGAGCGCCTGCTGCTGCTGGCGCCGCTGGTGCGCGCCTGGAAACGCCGCCTGCCGGCGCATGTCGCGGCACTTTTCGACGAGGAGATCGTCGTGCCGGCGTCGGCCGCCGATGCCATCTGGCTGGCGCGCGACCTGGCCCGGCTGATGGACGAGATCGAGACGGAAGGCACGGACTGGATCAGGCTTGCCGATCTGGTGACCGGCAACCTCGCCGGCTGGTGGCAAGTGACGCTCGACTTCCTGAGCATCGTCACCGAAAACTGGCCGAATCTCCTCGAAGAACGCAATCGCTCCAACCCGGCTGCGCATCGCAATGCGCTGATAAGGCTGGAAGCAGCGCGGCTGAAGCGCAATCCGCCGACCGGGCCGGTGATCGCCGCCGGCTCCACCGGGTCCATTCCCGCCACCGCTGAATTGCTTGCGGTGATCGCCGGCCTGCCCAGCGGCGCGGTCGTGCTGCCCGGCCTCGACCTGATGCTGGATGAGCCGTCATTCCAGGCAATTGCGGTGCCCGGCGCGCGGCCAGCCTTGCTTGGCCACCCGCAATACGGCCTGGCAAAACTGATCGGCAAGATCGGCGTGCTGCGCGGCGATGTCGAGGAGATCGCCGTTGCCGAAAGGCCGCTCGCGCTGCGCGCCGCACTTGTCGGCGAGGCGCTGCGGCCGGCCGAGACCACCGAGCTGTGGGTCGAGACGCGCGCCCGCTTTACGACCGGCGATATTACCGAGGCCTTCGCCGACGTGACGCTGCTCGAAGCCGCCGGCGAGCGCGACGAAGCAGTGGCGATCGCCGTCGCGCTGAAACGCGCCGTCGAACAGCCCGGCCAGCGTGCCGCGCTCGTCACCGGCGACCGCGCCCTGGCGCGGCGCGTCTCGGTCGAGCTGTTGCGGTTTGGTGTCGTCGCCGACGATTCGGGCGGCACACCGCTCATCAACACGCCAGCCGCCAGCCTGCTCAGACTGGCGCTTCAGGCGGCGTTCCGCCCCGGCGATCCCGTGGCCCTGCTGTCGCTGCTCAAGCACCCGCTGCTTGGCCTCGGTCTGGAACGCACTAGCGTCCGTCGCGCGGTGGAGATCGTTGAACTGGTGGCGCTGCGCGGCGGCACCGGCCGCCCCGACGTCGCCTCGCTGCCGGAGCTCTTCGATGCCCGGCTCCTCGAATTCGACGATCGCGGCAATCGCCGCCCGCCCTTCTGGCGATCGCGGCTTTCGGTCAGGCGCATCGAAGAAGCCCGAGACCTGCTGATCCGGTTAACCGCCGCGCTTGCGCCGCTGGTTGCCTATCGCGACGAGGAGAATGCCGATCTTGCCACGCTTGTGCGGGCCAGCGTCGTCGCGCTCGAAAGTCTCGGCCGAACCGCGGATGGCAGTCTGAGCGGACTCTATGCCGGCGATGCCGGTGAAAAGCTCGCCGAGCTCTTGCGCGGGCTGGTCGCTGCCTCGGCGTCGTTCTCCTTCGCGGCCGACGAATGGCCCGACGTGATGGAGGCGTTGATCGCGCCCGAGACGGTCAAGCCGGCACAAGGCACCGACAGGAACATCGCCATCTGGGGTGCGCTGGAAGCCCGGTTGCAGAACGTCGACACGCTGGTCATTGGCGGGCTCAACGAAGGCGTGTGGCCGCGCAAACCGGAAAGCGACCGCTTCATGTCCCGGCTGATGAAGACCGGCATCGATCTCGAGCCGCCCGAACGGCGCATCGGCCTGGCCGCCCATGATTTCCAGATGGCGATGGGGGCGAAGCAAGTGGTGCTGGCGCGCTCCGCCCGCTCCGGCGACGCGCCGGCGGTGCCGTCGCGCTGGCTGCAGCGCCTCCTGACCTTCATAGGCAAGGACCATGCGGCGGTGCTTCGCCGGCGTGGTGATGAATTCCTGTCCTGGGCCCGTGCGCTCGATGCCGGCGAACGAAGAGACTTCGCGCCGCGGCCGCAGCCGAAGCCACCGCTGGATGTGCGGCCGCAACATTTCTCGGTCACCGAGATCGAAACGCTGCGCCGCGACCCTTACGCGATCTATGCCAGGAGGATCCTCCGCCTGATGCCGCTCGACCCGGTCATCCGCGACCCGGGTGCTGCCGAACGCGGCACGCTGTTTCACGCCATCCTGCATCTCTTTTCGCGGACCGTAGCCGATCCGCTTGTGCCGGAGGCGCTGGACGGTCTCATTGCCGCCGGCCGCGCATGCTTTGCCGAGGCGGCCCTTCCTCCCGATGTCGAGGCGGTGTGGTGGCCGCGTTTCGAAAAGCTCGCCGCCGGCATCATCGAATGGGAACGCGGCCGCGCCTTCGCCGTGACAATGCGGCATGCCGAGGAGCACGCCGAGAAAACCGGCGTCGGCCAGTCCGGCGTGACGCTGTCCGGCTATGCCGATCGTGTCGATCTCCTGGCCGGCGGCATGGCCGACATCCTGGATTACAAGACCGGCTCTTCGCCGTCGAAGGCGCAGGCCCATACGCTGCTTTCGCCGCAACTGGCGCTCGAGGGCGCGCTGCTCAGGCGAGGCGCCTTCAAGGGGCTTGGCGCGCGCGAGCCGTCGCAGTTGGCCTTCATCAGGCTGAAGCCGAACGGCGAGGTGTTCGAGGAATCCATCCTCGAATACAACCGCAAGCCGCGAACCGCCGCAGACCTCGCCGAGGAAGCCTGGGCGCGGCTCGAAAAACTGCTGATCCACTATGCCAACCCGGCGACCGGATACCTGTCGCGGGCGTTGCCGTTCCGCGAGGGCGAGACCGACGGCGACTACGACCATCTCGCCCGCGTGCTCGAATGGTCTGCCGGCGGCGACGCCGACGACGAGGGAGGGGAGGCATGAAGAAGGCCTATCCCATCCCGACCGATACCGCCGTCAGCCAGGCAAGCGCCTCAGATCCGCAAAATTCCGCCTGGGTGTCGGCCAACGCCGGATCGGGCAAGACCCATGTGCTGGCCCAGCGTGTCATCCGTCTTCTGCTGCGTGGCACCGATCCGTCGAAGATCCTGTGCCTGACCTACACCCGCGCCGCCGCCGCCAACATGTCGAACAGGGTGTTTTCGACATTGTCGGAATGGACGGCGCTTGGCGATGCAGAACTGGCGACAAGGATAGAGGCGCTGGACGGTCGCCAGCCCAATCGCGAAGCCATGCGCCGCGCCCGCCGCCTGTTCGCCGAGGCGCTGGAGACGCCCGGCGGGCTGAAGATCCAGACCATCCACGCCTTCTGCGAATCGGTGCTGCACCAGTTCCCGCTGGAAGCCAACATACCGGCCCATTTCGAAATGCTCGATCCGCAGATGGAGGCGTCGCTCTTCGCCGCCGCCCGCCGCGACATGATCTCGGGCACGGCGGCCGGCGATGCGGAGCTGGCCGAGGCTTTCGCCACCATTCTGGAACGCGGCGGCGAACACGGGCTTGACGCCTTGCTGGCCGAGATCGTGCGCAAGCGCGAAGGTCTGCGCGCCTTCATCAGCGCGGCTGGCGGCGGTGGTTTTCAGGCGCTGTTCGACGAGTTCAGGTTTCGCGCCGGCCAGACCGCCGATGGCCTGGCGGCGTCCGTCTGGCCGCTGCCGGGCTTCCTGCCGGACTATTTCATCACCTTCGCCCGTGCTGCTGAAGCCGCCGATGCCCGCACCGTACTCAACAACGTTCTGCCCTATGCGCGCCTTGCCTTCGCCGAGGATGATCCGGTTCGCCGGCTGCATCTGCTGGCAAAAGCCTTCCTGCGAGGCGATGGCGAGCCTTATGAGCCGGCAATGTTCAAGAAGGCGTTGCTCGACCGGCTGCCGGATCTTGCCGAGCGCTATCTGTCAGCGGTCGATGCCATTCTCGAAATCTCCGACCGATTGGCCTTGTTCAGGATGATGGAGGGCACATGTGCCGCGCTGACCATCGCCGACTGGCTGATCGCCCGCTACGAGCACTTGAAGCGCGCCCGCGGCTTCCTCGATTTCAACGACCTCATCACCCGAACGGTCAATCTCCTGGCGCGGCCCGACGCCGGCCCCTGGGTGCAATACAAGCTCGACCAGGGCATCGACCATATCCTGCTCGACGAGGCGCAGGACACCAGTCCCGACCAGTGGGAGGTGGTGAAGCGACTGGCCGAGGAATTCTTTGCCGGGCTCGGCGCACGCGACAATGTTCACCGCACGGTGTTCGCCGTCGGCGACGAAAAACAGTCGATCTATTCCTTTCAAGGAGCGGCGCCCGACTCCTTCGCCGACTCAAGGCTGCTGTTTTCCGCAAAAGTGCGCGACGCCAAAGCCGCCTTCGCCGATCTCAAGCTGACCTGGTCGTTCCGCTCGACCGAAGACGTGCTTGCGGCGGTGGACCGTGTCTTTGCCGACCCGCTCGTGCGGCGCGGCATCAGCCACGATCCCGACCCGCTGACCCACAAGGCGATCCGCAGCGATGCGCCGGGCTATGTCGAGGTCTGGCCGTCGATCGGCGCCGACGTCGTCGACGAACCCGACGACTGGACGCAAGCCGTCGACCACGCCCATGCGCCGGCGGTGCGTATTGCCGAAAACGTGGCGGCAACCATTGCCGGCTGGATCGGCGCCGGCGAGATCATCGAAGGCCGCGGCAAGAAGCTTCAGCCCGGCGACGTGCTGGTGCTGGTGCGCAAGCGCGATCGTTTCGTCCATGCGCTGACGCGCGCACTGAAGCGCCGCGACATCCCGGTCGCCGGCGCCGACCGCCTCAGCCTGCCCGGTCATATCGCGGTCAAGGACCTGATCGCGCTCGGCCACTTTCTTGTCCAGCCTGAGGACGATCTGTCGCTTGCCGCCGTGCTGCGCAGCCCGATTTTCGATGTTTCGGAAGAGACGCTTTTCGCGCTCGCCGGCGAGCGGCCGTCCGGCCTCTCGTTGATCGCTTCGCTCAGGCAGCAAGCCGGCGAAAGCGCCGCGTTGGCCGCAATCGCTGCCCAACTCGACACATGGTCCGATGAAGCCGCATTCAGGCCGGTGTTCGAATTCTATGCCGGGGCTCTCGCCCGCGACGGCTTGCGCAAGAAAATGGTCGCGCGGCTCGGGCCGGAAGCCGGCGACATCCTCGACGAATTCCTGAGCTTCTGCCTGGCCGAGGAGCGGACCGGCCTGCCGGGGCTGGAATCCTTCCTGTCGACGCTGGAGAATGCCGGCCCCGAGATCAAGCGCGAAATGGACCAGACCCGCGACGAGGTTCGCGTCATGACCGTGCATGCCGCCAAGGGCCTCGAGGCGCCCGTCGTGTTCCTGGCCGATGGTGGCTCGGCGCCGTTCAGCGATCAGCATCTGCCGCGACTGATGCCGTTCGATGGCTCGGGCCAACACTGGGACGGCAAGGGCTATCTCTGGCGTTCGGCCGGCGATGTCGCCAATGGCTTTTCGCGGGCCGCTTCGGTCCGCGCGCGCGAACTGGCCGACGACGAATACCGCCGGCTGCTCTATGTCGGCATGACCCGCGCCGAGGACCGGCTGATCGTCTGCGGCTATCACGGCAAGCGGGTGCCGAATGCCGGCACTTGGCACTCGATCGTCAGCCGCGCGCTGGTCGGCGCGCCCGAAAGCATCGAGCGGCAGCATCCCGCCACCGGCGAGACCGTGCATCGCTTTCACGTGACAAAATTGCCGCCGGTCGCACAGGCGGCCGCCGAAGCGGCGCGGCAGGCGCAACAGTTCGAGCCGTTGCCGAAGAGCCTGTTCCAGCCTTTGCCGCCCTTCGAGGATCTGCCGCGGCCGCTGTCGCCGTCCGGCGCCTCGGCGCTGATCGATGAGGCCAGGCAAGCCGTAGTCGACACCGGCTCGCCGGTGCTGGACACCGAGGCAGAACCTGGCTTTGCGGTCATGCGGGGGCTGGCGCTGCACAAATTGCTGCAGATGCTGCCCGGTATTGCCGAGACCGAACGCCGCGATGCTGCGGAGCGCTACCTCAAGCGCGCTGGCGCGCAATGGCCTGAAACCGAGCGCGACAAGGCCTTGGCTTCAGTGGCGGCGATCCTTGCCGACAGCCGCTTCGATCAGCTGTTTGCGCCGAATTCACGCGCTGAGGTCGCGGTCATGGGCAGCCTGGAGGTCAAGGGCAAGCTGCGCTCGATCTCCGGCAAGATCGACCGGCTGGCGGTCACATCAGGCAGGGTGTCGATCGTCGACTACAAGACCAACCGGCCGGCGCCTGCAGCGCTGGCGGACGTTCCACCGGCCTATGTCTTGCAACTCGCGCTCTATCGCGCACTGCTCCAGCCGCTTTATCCCGGGCATGAGGTCTCGGCGGCGCTGCTGTTCACTGAAGCGCCGCGATTGATCGAGCTGCCGCCGGCGGCGATGGACGACGCCCTTGCCCGACTCACGGGAGCGTGACACAACAGCTGCTTGAAGAAGGGCGCGATCACCACCACATTTGGTGCGACAATAACTCTCGAAAGGATTTTCGCATGGCCACCGTCAAGGTCGACAAGAGCAATTTCCAGACCGATGTGCTTGACGCCAAGGAACCGGTCGTCGTCGATTTCTGGGCGGAATGGTGCGGCCCGTGCAAGATGATCGCGCCGGCGCTGGAAGACATCGCCATCGAACTCGGCGGCAAGGTCAAGATCGCCAAGCTCAACATCGACGAGAATCCCGAGCTGGCCGCGCAGTTCGGCGTGCGCTCGATCCCGACGCTGATGATCTTCAAGGGCGGCGAAATGGCCGACATGAAGGTCGGCGCCGCGCCGAAGACGGCGCTGTCGCACTGGATCAACGGCAATCTCGCCTGATCCGGCGGAAATCCGCAGACAAGCCCGGCCCTCGCGCCGGGCTTTTTGCTGCGTCATCTAATGTGCCGCGCCTCCCCCTGGACGCGCGAAGGACGCTGCAGCACTTGATCTGACCGAAGATCGATTCGGATTTTCTGGGTCATGCGGCTGGTCCGCCGTGGCACTCGCCACTTGCCGGCCCATGTTCTTGTCTGGCTTAAAGCAGGAGAACGACATGACCGGATCCGCCAAGGCCACCGTCTTCATCGACAATGAGCGCGTCATCGTCACCGAATACCGCTTCGCGCCGGGCGACAATACCGGCTGGCACCGCCATGGCCATGATTATGTCGTCGTGCCGCTGATGGACGGCAAGCTCAAGCTCCTGACCAAGGACGGCGAATCCTTCGCCGAAATGAAGAAGGGGGCGCCCTATTTCCGCAAGGAGGGCGTGGAGCATGACGTCATCAATGCCAATGAGGGCGAGTATGCCTTCATCGAGATTGAGCTGAAGTAGTCCCCACCGAGGGCGTCTCCGCCATAGGCGTGAGGCGATCACCAATCCGCGATACGATCGCCTCCGACGAACTGCGCACTTTTCTTTGTGTACTCAAACAGTTCTATCTTCACGTTGTTAGGATCGCGAATCCACGCCTGGTAGGTATCATCGCATGCGTGTTTCTTTGACGTGACTTCAACGCCTTTCGCTCTTACGTGGGCGATCGCGGCGTCAAGGTTTTCCACTTCAAGGCAGAAGTGGTTGATCTGGTTCAGGTCGCTATAGCTGGCCCCGTCTTTCCGGAACACCTCGACGTGGCTGCGGCTGCCGCAATTGAGGTAGAAACCGAAAATCTTGCCGTCGCGCAGGAAGTTGAACTGGGTGTCCATGCCGAGGACGTCCCGATAGAAGCTTCGCGTCACTTCGAGATCATCTGCGAAGATGCAAACGTGAGCGAGCTGTTTTACCTTGATCATGACTGGCGCCTCGTGGTGATTTGACGAAGTCCGTCATCATGGCCTGGTGAACCGGCGCCTCAAACCGGCGGCGTGCCGTTTTCGGCCAGCACCGCGCCGGCCAGATAGAGCGAGCCGCTGATCAGGATGCGCGGCGGCGGTCCGTCCCACGTGTCGCGCAGCAGCATCAGCGCATTGGCGACGGAGCTCACCGGTTCGGCCGACAGGCCGGCTTCGACGGCGCGGATCGCCAGTTCGTCATTCGGCACACTGGCCTCGCTGAGGCTCACCGGCACCGTGTAGACATGCCGCACCAGGCCCTTGAAGGCGCGGAAATAGCCGCTCTGGTCCTTGGTGTTGATCATGCCGCAAATCAAGAACAGCGGCCGCGGGTTTTTTTCCTCCTGCTCGGCCAATGCCTCGGCGACGACCACGCCGGCGCCGGGATTGTGGCCGCCGTCGAGCCAGATGTCGACGCCCTTTGGCGCCAGTTCCGTCAGCCTGCCTTGCGGCAATTTCTGCATCCGCCCCGGCCAGGTGACATTGGCCATCGCCTTGTCGGCGACGCGATGGCTGATCTCGAAACCTGCCGACTTGACCGCCGCAATCGCCGCCGCCGCATTGGCGAACTGGTGGCGCCCTGGCAGCCGCGGTGGCGACAGGTCCATCAGCCCGTCTTCGTCCTGATAGACCATCCGGCCGTTTTCCTCGAAGGCGAGGAAATCCTGGCCATAGACGAAGGCGGGACAGTCGAGCCGCTCGGCGGTTTCGATAAGCACCTGAAGCGCCGTTTCGCTTTCCTGCGCGCCGATGACCACCGGGCAACCGCTCTTGATGATGCCGGCCTTTTCGGCTGCGATCAGTTCGACACGGTCGCCGAGAAAGGATTCGTGATCGAGCGAGACCGGCATGATCACCGACACCGCCGGCTCGGTGACGACATTGGTGGCATCAAAGCGGCCGCCAAGGCCGACCTCGATGATGACGGCATCTGCCGGATGTTCGGAAAACAGCAGGAAGGTGACGGCGGTGAGGATCTCGAAGACGGTGATCTTCTGGCCTTCATTGGCCTTGGCGACGCGGGCGATGGCATCGGCGAAGACCTCGTCCTCGACCAGCCTGCCGCCGCCATCGGCGGCCAGCCGATAGCGCTCATGCCAGTTCACCAGATGTGGCGATGTGTGGACATGGACGCGGTGGCCGGCCGCTTCGAGTAGCGCCCGCGAAAACGCGGCGCAGGAGCCCTTGCCGTTGGTGCCGGCGATGTGGATGACCGGCGGCAGATGGTCCTGCGGATTGCCAAGCCGCTCCAGCAGCCGCGAAATGCGGTCGAGCGAAAGATCGAAGCCCTTCGGATGAAGCGACATCAGGCTTTCGATTTCGCGGTCGGCGGCAAGCGTGCTCATGGGAGAATCCTAGCGCATGACCCCGAAAAATCGAAATCGATTCTCGGAAAGGAATCATGCGTGAAATCAAGATGCTACAGCGCCACAGATGGCGCGCAATCGCAGTTCGCGACGACGGATGTCGCGTCAGGCTTGCGGGCGTGCTTCCGCCGGGACCGCCACCGGCGGCAGGATTTCCAGTTCCAGCGGCTTTTCTTCTTCCGGCAGCTTGAGCAGCATTTTCAGGAGCCGTGCGATCGTCTGGCGCATCTCCAGCCGCGACACCACCATGTCGACCATGCCGTGCTCCATCAGATACTCGGAGCGCTGGAAGCCGTCGGGCAGCTTTTCCCTGATCGTCTGCTCGATGACGCGCGGCCCGGCAAAGCCGATCAGCGCGCCGGGCTCGGCGATGTGCACGTCACCCAGCATGGCGTAGGAGGCAGTGACGCCGCCGGTAGTCGGGTTGGTCAGGACGACGATATAGGGAAGACCGGCTTCCTTCAGCCGATCGACGCCGATCGTGGTTCTCGGCAATTGCATGAGCGACAGGATGCCCTCCTGCATGCGGGCGCCGCCGGAGGCCGCGAACAGGATCAGCGGCCGCTTGCGTTGCACTGCGACCTCGAAGCCACGAACGATGGCGTCGCCGGCGGCCATGCCGAGCGAGCCGCCCATGAAGGCGAAGTCCTGCACGGTCACCACCACCGGCAGGCCTTCGACGGTGCCCAGCGCATTGATGATCGCGTCCTCCAGCCCGGTCTTGGCCTTGGCGTCCTTCAGCCGGTCGGTGTAGCGCTTCTCGTCGCGGAATTTCAGCGGATCCTGCACCACCTTGGGGTTTTCGAGCATCTCGTACTTGCCGTCGTCCATGAAGAATCTCAGCCGCTCCCTGGCCGAGATCTTCATGTGATGGCCGGAGGACGGGATGACGAACTGGTTCTGCTCCAGATCCTTGTGGAAGATCATCTCGCCGGTCTCCGGATCCTTGATCCAGAGGTTTTCAGGCATGTCGGTGCGCCGGCCGAGCATCGAATTGATCTTCGGTCGAACGTAGTTGGTGATCCAGTTCATCGCTTCGGCTCCTGTCCTGACGAAGAGTTAGACCATGATCCCGAAAAGTGGAAACCGGTTTTCGGTGGAGATCATGGTCAACCAGAAGATCAAGACTATTCGGCGGCAGCAAGGCGGGCCGCGCGCACGCCTTGCGAAAGCCCGCTGACCAGCGTGGCGACCGCCTCGGCCGGGTCGGCGGTCTTTTCGCCCTTCGGCCCCAGAACATTGGCGACCGCATTGACGATCGCAGTGCCGACGACGACGCCGTCGGCCGACGCTCCGATGATGCGCGCCTGCTCGGCGGTCTTGACGCCGAAGCCGACGCAGACCGGCAGGTCGGTATGGCCCTTGATGCGCCCGACCGCCGCCGCCACCTTGCCGGTGTCGGCAAGCGCCGAGCCGGTGATGCCGGTCATCGACACGTAATAGACGAAGCCGGAGGTGTTCTGCAGCACCTTGGGCAGGCGCTTGTCGTCGGTGGTCGGCGTCGCCAGCCGGATGAAATTGATGCCGGCCCTCAGCGCTGGAATGCAAAGCTCCTCATCCATTTCCGGCGGCAGGTCGACGACGATCAGCCCGTCTATGCCGCTGGCCAGCGCATCCCCGAGGAAGCGGTCGACGCCGTGGATGTAGATCGGATTGTAGTAGCCCATCAAAACGATCGGCGTTTCATTGTCGGTGGCACGGAATTCCGAAGCCATCTTCAGCGTCTTGACCAGCGTCTGCCCGCCTTTCAGCGCGCGCAGGCCGGCCGCCTGGATCGCCGGGCCGTCGGCCATCGGATCGGAAAACGGCATGCCGAGCTCGATGATGTCGCTGCCGGCGCCGGGCAGCGCCTTCATGATCGACAGGGAGGTGTCGTAGTCCGGGTCGCCGCCCATGAAATAGGTGACGAGTGCCGGGCGCCCTTCGGCCTTCAGTTTGGCCATACGGCGGTCGATGCGGGTGGTCATGATCAGATCTCCATGCCCAGCATATTGGCCACCGTATGCACGTCCTTGTCGCCGCGGCCGGACAGGTTGACGATGACGATCTGGTCCTTGTCCATGGCGGGCACGATCTTCACCGCATGCGCGATGGCATGGGCGGATTCGAGCGCCGGAATGATGCCTTCGACGCGTGTCGTCAACTGGAACGCCTCCAGCGCCTCGTCGTCGAGAACAGGCACATAGTCGACGCGGCCACTGTCGCGCAGCCAGGAATGCTCCGGCCCGACGCCGGGATAGTCGAGGCCGGCCGAAATCGAATGCCCGTCCATGATCTGCCCGTCGGCGTTCTGCAGGAGATAGGTGCGGTTGCCGTGCAGCACGCCGGGCGCGCCGGCGTTCATTGAGGCGCAATGCTCGATGCCGTCGAGGCCGCGGCCACCGGCCTCGATGCCGATGATCTTTACGCTGCGGTCGTCGAGGAACGGGTGAAAAAGGCCGATGGCGTTGGAGCCGCCGCCGACGGCGGCGATGATGGTGTCCGGCAGCCGGCCTTCCTGTTCGAGGATCTGGGCGCGCGCCTCGATGCCGATCACCGACTGGAAGTCGCGCACCAGCTCTGGATAGGGGTGCGGGCCGGCGGCGGTGCCGATCAGGTAGTAGGTGTCCTCGACATTGGTCACCCAATCCCGGAGAGCTTCGTTCATGGCGTCCTTCAACGTGCCGTGGCCGGCAGTCACCGGCCGCACCTCGGCGCCGAGCAGCTTCATGCGGAAGACGTTCGGGCTTTGCCGGGCGACGTCGGTGGCGCCCATATAGACGACGCACGGAAAGCCGAAACGCGCCGCCACGGTGGCCGACGCCACGCCGTGCTGGCCGGCGCCGGTCTCGGCGATGATGCGTTTCTTGCCCATGCGCTTGGCCAGCAGGATCTGGCCGAGGCAGTTGTTGATCTTGTGCGAGCCGGTGTGGTTCAGATCCTCGCGCTTGAAATAGACCTTTGCGCCGCCCCCGAGGCCCTTAGCCGCGGAAACCTCGCGAAGATGCCTGGTCAGGCCTTCGGCGAAATAAAGCTTCGACGGCCGCCCGGCATAGTGGGTCGAAAGGTCAGTCAGTTCGGCCTTGAAATCCCCATCGTCTTTGACCTCGTTCCAGTGCCGCTCAAGGTCGAGGATCAGCGGCATCAATGTTTCGGCAACGAAACGACCGCCGAAGATGCCGAACATGCCCTGCTCGTCGGGTCCGGTGCGGAAGGAATTGGGTATCGCCGGCTTGTTCATCGCCGATCTCCTAGCTTGTGGTTTGAAGCACGGTCAGGCGGCGCGGCTGTCGCGTGCTGCCTTGACGGCCCGGAAAAACTGTTCGATCAGCGCCGGATCCTTGACGCCCGGCGCGCTTTCCACGCCTGAGGAAATGTCTAGTCCGGGCGGGTTGGCAAGCCGAAAGGCATCGCCGATGTTGGCGGCGTTGAGCCCACCGGAAAGCATGTAATCGACGCCTGCGTCAAGGCCGGCCAGAATGCGCCAGTCGAAAGCAATGCCGTTGCCGCCCGGCAATTGCGAACCCTTCGGCGGCTTGGCGTCGAACAGGAAACGGTCGGCAATGCCGACGAAGGGTCTTATCCGCTCCAGGTCGGCAGCCTCGCTGACCGGCAGCGCCTTCATCGTCGGCAGGCCATAGCGGGCCTTGATCTCGGCCACCCGCTCCGGCGTTTCCGAGCCATGCAGCTGCAGCATGTCGGGCTGCATTTTTTCGACGATTTCATCCAGAAACGCATCGCCGGCGTCGACCGTCACGGCAACCGCCTTGGCCTTGCCGATTGCCGCTTCGCGCAAGCGGCCGGCTTCCGCCGGCTCGACATAGCGCGGGCTTTTGGCAAAGAAAATAAAGCCGACATGGCTGGCGCCGCCGGCCAATGCCGCGGCCAATGCCTTGTCGGTCTTCAGTCCGCATATCTTGATGTCGAGCGCCATGACGCGGGGATTGGCACGAAACGGCAAAAGAGTCGAGAAAAAGCGCATGTTTGCCACCGGCGCGGAACGCGCTACCTTCATAAGACAAGAGAGCGGAACGGGCTACTTACTTCAGATAATACAGGCGGGAGCAAACAAGCATGGCAGACGATACCGTCGCCCAACTCAGGCAAAAAGTCGCCCAGGCTCGAGAGGTCATCGCCCATCTGATGGACAAGGCCGCCTTCAACGGCGCCGAGGCACACCGCGCGCTCGACTATTTCGGCAGCAACGCCTTCAAGAAGGACTTCCTGCCATGGCCGCGCCATACCGACGAGGGCTTGAGGCCGGAGGAGTTGAATGCGGCGAATGACGACTGAGCGGCAGTGCAGGAGTAGTGAATAGTGAATAGTGAATAGTGAATAGTGAATAGTGAAGGAGGCGTCACTACTCACTACCATTCACCATTCACTATTCACAGAGGGGGGCGGGGCGAAGGATCGCTACAGTTTTATTCCGCATCCTATTCGAACATGATCGCTTGCAGCGCGCCACCATTGCGCTTGAGCCAGTCCTTGCAGCGCTCGGTGTCGGGGCAGAGCTGCTCGCACAATTTCCAGAATTTCGGGCCGTGGTTCATCTCCTTGAGATGCGCCACCTCATGCGCGACGAGGTAGTTTATGACCGGTCGCGGCGCCATCATGATCCGCCAGGAGAACGACAGGTTGCCGTCCGACGTGCATGACCCCCAGCGGCTCGACGTGTCCTTGAAGCGGATTGCCTTGGCGCGCTTGCCGATCGTCCCGGTGTGCCTGACCACCAACCGCTCGATCTCGCGCTTGGCCTCGCGCTTGAGGAAATCGGCGATGCGGCGCGGCAGGTGCACGCGCTCGCCATGCACGATCATCAGCGGACCGCGTTCGTCGCACGACAGCGTGACGGTACCGCGTTTCGAGGGCTCATGAACGATGCGATGCGGCACGCCGCGCACCGGTATTTTGATGCCGGGCCGCACCTGCGGCCGGTTGGGCACCTTGGCCAGCCGCTGCTCCAGCCAGTCCTGATGGCGGTCAAGGAATTTTTCCACCTCGCCTCGCCGCAGGCCCGGTGGCACGGTGATGCGCAGGCCCCGGCCACCGGAATCGATGCGCAGTGTCAATCGCCGCGCCCGGTCGCTCTCGACGATCTTGAGCGGCAGCGTGCGGCCGGCAACACAATGCTCCCGCTCCACGACGGGGGCGGGCCTGGGTTTGGTCAGGTTGCGGAAGAAGCCGAATGACATGGCCGGAACGATACGTGATTCGAGGAAAACGAATAGAACAAAAAAGAAACGGCGCCGCTGACGCGACGCCGTTTTTGATTATTATTTATGTCGAGGCAAGTGACTTACTCGTCAAGCAGGCCTGGCGTGGATTTGCCACCGCCGGTTGTGGGTCCGCCGGTTGTGGGTGACGTCGACTTGTTGCGGTTCGCCATGAAGCGGTCGAACTCTTCCTGGTCCTTGGCGCGACGCAATTCCCTGGCGTATTCGTCGAACTCGCTCAGCATCTCGTCGAGCTTGCGGCGCTCTTCATTGAGCCGCTCGAGTTCTTTTTCGCGCCAGTCGTCGAAAGCGACGTTGCCGGTGCGGGCAGAGCCGTGGCCCCAGCGCGCCGCTTTGTCGGAACCGCGGCGGCAGCCGGCGAAGATGCCGTCGGTCGCGCGGTTGACGTCGCGCTTGAAGCCGTCAAGCCGGTCGCCCCAGATGATGTAGGCGAGCATGGCGAGGCCGAGCGGCCAGAACACCATAAAACCGATCACCATCAGAGCGATGGTCGCCGGCGTCCAGGCCGGACGGATCAATGCAGATGTGTTCATTTTCTCCCAATCCTTCAGTTGGAGACAGCCAATCCCGGCTGCGTGGAATCGAAATGGGATGAGAAAAACGGCGATTCAAGACAGTGTCGGCCAAAACCGGACAAGCGTTTGAAATGATTATCGCTTTTTGAGCGTTTCAAGGAAAAGGACGACCAGGCCCGCAATCAGCCCCCAGAACGCCGCACCGACGCCGAACAGCGTCAGCCCCGAGGCGGTGACGGCAAAGGTGACGGTAGCGGCCATGCGTTCGCCGTCTTCCTTCAAGGCGATCGACAGCGCGTTGGCGAGCGGCGCCATCAGCGCCAGTCCAGCGACAAGCACGATCAGGCTCTGCGGCAGCACGGCAAAGATCGCCACCAGCGAGGCGCCGAAAATGGCGAAGACGAGGTAGGCAAGCGCGTAGAAGGGACCGGTCTTCCAGCGCTCGCCCGGATCGGGATGCACGTCGGGGCCGGTGCAGATCGCCGCCGAGATCGCCGCCAGATTGGTGGTCGAGGCCCCGAATGGTGCCGACAGCAGTGAAAGCAGGCCGGTGACGCCGATCAGCGGGCCGGGTTCCGGGTGGTAGCCCGCCGCCCTCAGCACGGCGAGGCCGGACAGGTTCTGCGAGGCCATGGTGACGAGATAAAGCGGCAGCGCCAGGCCGATGATCGCCGTGACGGTGAACTGCGGCGCAATCAGCGTCAATGTCGAAAGTTCCGGGGTCGGCAGACCACCGACCCGGCCGGTGAGGAACGCGGCAGCGCCGCCGCCGATCAGCACCGCCAGCACCGAGAGCGCCGGATTGAACAGGCGGATGACAAAGAAGGCGGCGATCAGCGGCAGGATCAACCACGGGTCGACGGGAATCGCCTTCACCGCATTGATGGCGAAGGTGACAACGATGCCGGCGAGCATCCCCGACGCGACCGAGGCCGGTATCCTGGCGATCAGCTTGGTCAAGGGCCTGAACAGGCCGGTGGCAATCAGCAAAATCCCGGTGACGATGAAGGCGCCGACGGCCTCGTTGATCGAAAAGCCGCTCGATGCCGCGATCAGCGCCACCCCCGGCGTCGACCATGCGGCGATGACCGGCATCCTGGTGCGCCACGACAGCCACAGGCTCTCGATCGCCATCGCGAGGCAGATCGCCATCACCCAGCTCGCGGTTTCGACTTGCGTCGCGCCGACTGCCTTGGCGGCGGCGATGACGATGGCCAACGTGCCGCCGAAGCCGACAATCGCGGCAACGAAGGCGGATACCGGAATGGAAATGCGCATGTCCTAGCCTGCCTGCCGCACGATGGCATCGACCGCCCGCACCAGCATGTCGAGATCCTGAGGCCGCGACAGGCGATGGTCGCCGTCGGGGATCAGCGACAGCGTGACGTCGTCGGCCGGCAGCAGGCCGACCAGTTTCAGCGCATGGCTCGGCGGCACGTCGGCATCGGCCAGCCCTTGCAATATGTGGACGGGGCAGTGGGTGTCGATCGGCCCTGTCAGCACCCGGTTGTTGCGGCCGTCCTCGATCAGCGCTCGGGTGTAGATGTAAGGCTCGGCCGAATAGTCCGACGGCTCCTCGAAAAAACCTTTTTTGGCAAGATCGCGCTTCTGCGCTTTGGTCAGCGCCGGCTCGACCAACTCGGCGGTGAAATCCGGCGCCGGCGCTAGAAGCACCAGACCGGCGATGCGGTTCTCGCCTGGCGTGTGCAATTCCTGGCGCAATTCCTGGACCATGCGCAGCGCGATCCATGCGCCCATCGAGGAGCCGACCAGGATTTGCCTGCCTTGCGTGAAATGATTGAAGACGGCGAGACTTTGCGAAAGCCAGTTCGAGACGGTGCCGTCCGCAAAGGCGCCGCCCGATTCGCCGTGACCGGAATAGTCGTGACGCAGGAAAGCCCGGCCTTGCCCGCTCGCCCATTCCGCCAGCTTCTCGGCCTTGGTGCCCAGCATGTCCGACTTGTAGCCGCCGAGCCAGACAATGCCTGGCTCGGCACCCGCAGCGCGCCTGACAGCGATGCTGGTTCCGTCGACGTTGAGAAAAACCGGTGCGGTCATGGCTCACTCCTCACGCAGGTCTTTTGACACAGCGGACGGTTCAACGAAAAGTGCTCGGCAACTTTCTTCGTTTGGTGCAGGCAGAAGTCAGGGAATAGGTGATTTCCTGTGAGCGCTGTGCTATTGACTCCGGCCGCGCGCTCACCACATTGGCGCGTTCGCAATTCTGAATTGAAAACCCCGAACGAAACGGCTCAAGGAGACCACGACCATTCGCAGACCTTTCAAAGCAACGGCGCCCACCAAGGAGGGCCCGCGCTCCAACCGTGACATCCGGGTTCCCCGGGTCCAGCTTATCGACGCCGAAGGCCACAACCATGGCGATGTCTCCATCAACGACGCATTGCTGCTCGCCGAAGAGGCTGGGCTCGATCTGGTCGAGATATCGCCCAACGCAGTGCCGCCCGTCGTAAAAATTCTCGATCTCGGCAAGCTGAAATACGCCAACCAGAAGAAGGCGGCCGAGGCGCGCAAGAACCAGAAGGTCATCGAGATCAAAGAGATCAAGATGCGCCCGAACATCGACAGCCATGACTACGAGACCAAGATGAAAGCGGTCCGGCGGTTTTTCGAGGAAGGTGACAAGGTCAAGCTGACATTGCGCTTTCGCGGCCGCGAGATGGCGCATATGGAACTCGGCATGCAGCTTCTGAACAAGGTTCGCGAGGAAGTTGCACCCATCGCCAAAGTCGAAGCCGAACCGAAGCTCGAAGGCCGCCAGATGATGATGGTGCTGGCGCCCCGCTAAGCGATTCCGCCAAAGCAAAGGCCGCTTCGGCGGCCTTTTGTTTGTTTTTGTCTTCGCCATGATTTCTCCGCAAGTTGCATCGACAAGGATTCCGGTTGCCGGTCCTCGCGGCGAAAGGTTTGTCCATGGCCGCTGCGGCACGTTCTCCGATTGAAAGATCGTTCGACGAAATGGGCCGCTATCAGCGGCGCCGGCGCGTCCTGCTGGCGCTGCTGATCGGTGCTTTTTGCGCTTTGCTGATCTTCGGCGGCTCCACGCACGATGAACTAGGCCACGAACGCATAGAGGGGCAGTACGGCATCGCCCTGATACTGATCGGGATTGGCGGCCGGCTCTGGTCGATCCTCTATATCGGCGGCCGCAAGTCGGCCGAACTGGTTGCTACCGGCCCATATTCGGTGATGCGCAACCCGCTGTATTTTTTCTCCACCATAGGGGCCGCCGGCATCGGCGCCCAGACCGGCAGCGTGATCGTCTCGGTGGCGTCGGCGGTTTTGTGCGCGGCCGCGTTCTACATCGTCACGCTGCGCGAGGAACGGCATTTGACGACCGTGCTCGGGGCGCCGTACAAGGACTACATCGCACGGGTGCCGCGGTTTTTTCCCAATCCCCGGCTTTATCGCGATCAGGCCGAGGTCACCTTCACACCGCGCATTTTTAATCACACGCTGCGCGACGGCTTGATGTTCGTGGCTTCCGTACCGTTTTTCGAACTCATCGAGTCCGGACAGGAAAGAGGCGTAATTCCCGTCCTCTTCTGGCTGTATTGAGCTGCGGATGCCGCGATCGCGGGCAAGTTCCTCGACGATTGGATTCCCGACATGCTCAATGAAGTTAAATCTGCGCAGGCCGATCAAGCGCAGGCCAGGCGTGCGCTGGGCAGGTATCAGCACGCGCGCAGGATGGTGCTTGCCGCCCTCGTGGTCGTCATGTTCGCAGCGCTGCTGTTTGGCCAGTCTGCTTTTCCTCCCGAAAGCGTGCCGCACGAAACGATCGAAATGGTCGGCGTCCTGCTGATCTTTCTCGGTATTGTCGGGCGCTTGTGGTCGACGCTCTATATCGGCGGACGCAAATCCTCCGAGGTGGTTACCGGCGGACCCTATTCGATCACCCGCAATCCGCTCTATGTCTTCTCCTCGATAGCTGCCGCCGGCGTCGGCGCACAGATGGGCTCGATCACTGCGGCGATCGGTTTCGCGGTGATTTGCGCCGCCGCCTTTCATGTCGTCATCCTGCGCGAAGAGACGTTCCTGAAGGAGGCCTTCGGAACGCCATTCCAGGCCTATATGGCGCGAGTGCCGCGCTTTTTCCCGAAGCTTTCGCTGTATCAGGAAGGCGACACCGGCGGCTTCAAGCCGCGCCTGCTGCGGACGACGCTGCTGGACGGACTGGTGTTCCTCGTCGCCATGCCGTTTTTCGAATCGATCGACGCCGCCCAGCAATCGGGCATACTGCCGGTGCTGTTCCGTTTCCCATAGGCCCATTGTGTGTCGGCACAGGGTGTTGCACGCCGGCCCGCTTTGACGTATAGCACCGCCGTTCCCAAAAACCGCCCGGCAGGGCATGCCGTGGCGGTTTCATTTGCTTTTCGGGCTTTGGTCGGCCTGAAGCGAACAAAAAGCGCGATGATGCGCACATAACGGAGTAGCAAAATGCCCAAGATGAAGACCAAGTCAGCCGCCAAGAAGCGGTTCAAGATAACAGGTACGGGTAAAGTCCTGTCGGCTGCGGCCGGCAAGCGTCACGGCATGATCAAGCGTTCCAACAAGTTCATTCGAAATGCCCGCGGCACGATGGTTCTGGCTGAACCGGATGGCAAGAAGGTCATCAAGAATTTTCTGCCGAACGGCCTCTAAGGCATTCGGTCTGGACAAGTTTTAAGGAGATCATGACATGGCACGCGTAAAAAGAGGCGTCACCTCGCACGCCAAGCACAAAAAGGTCCTGAAAGCCGCCAAGGGTTTCTACGGCCGCCGCAAGAACACCATTCGCATCGCCAAGCAGGCGGTGGAAAAGTCGCTGCAGTATGCCTACCGCGACCGCAAGAACCGCAAGCGTTCGTTCCGCGCTCTGTGGATCCAGCGCATCAATGCCGCGACCCACGAGCATGGCCTGACCTATGGCCGGTTCATCGACGGTCTCAACAAGGCCGGCATCGAGATCGATCGCAAGGTCCTGTCGGACATGGCCATTCACGAGCCGCAGGCATTTGCCGCCCTTGTGGCCAAGGCCAAGGTCGCGCTCGAGTACCTCAAGAACACCACGCCGAACGCTTTTGAAAGCGCTGTAGCCTAACCAGCGCCTTCCCAAGCACATCGACACTTGATTTGGGAAACCCGCGCTGGCAGGGCTGGCGCGGGTTTTTCTTTGCCTTCAATCGAGTCTGAAACATGAGTGACATGGAAACTCTCGAAAATTCCCTGATGAGCGACATTTCGTCGGCCGCCGACGAGCAGGCGATCGAAGCCGTGCGTGTTTCAGCGCTCGGCAAGAAGGGCTCGGTCTCCGAAATGCTGAAGACGCTCGGCTCGATGAGCGCAGAAGAGCGCCAGATAAAAGGCCCGGCGATCAACGGTCTCAAGAACCGCATCACCGAGGCGCTTACCGCGCGCCGCGCCGAACTCAAGGACGCAGCGATCGCATCACGGCTCGCGGCGGAAAAGGTCGACGTCACACTGCCGGTGCGGCAATCGCCGGCCGAGCGCGGCCGCATCCATCCGATCAGCCAGGTCAGCGACGAGATTGCCGCGATCTTCGGCGACCTCGGCTTTGCCATCGCCGAAGGTCCCGATATCGAGACCGATTACTACAATTTCACTGCGCTGAACTTCCCGGAAGGCCATCCGGCGCGCGAGATGCATGACACCTTCTTTTTCCAGCCGGACGAGAAGGGCGACCGCAAGCTTTTGCGCACCCACACCTCGCCGGTGCAGATCCGCACCATGGAGGTGCAGAAGCCGCCGATCCGAATCGTCATTCCCGGAAAAACCTACCGCCAGGATTCCGATGCCACGCACTCGCCGATGTTCCATCAGGTCGAAGGGCTGGTGATCGACAGATCAGCCAACGTCGCCAACATGAAATGGGTGCTGGAGGAGTTCTGCAAGGCCTTCTTTGAGGTACGCCAGGTCAAGATGCGTTTCCGGCCGAGCTTCTTCCCGTTCACCGAACCCAGCATGGAGGTCGACATCCAGTGCGACCGTTCGCGGCCGGGCGAGGTGCGCTTCGGCGAAGGCTCCGACTGGATGGAGATCCTCGGTTGCGGCATGGTCCACCCCAATGTGCTGAGATATGGCGGGCTCGATCCCGACGAATATCAGGGCTTTGCCTGGGGCATGGGCATCGATCGCATCGCCATGCTGAAATACGGCATGCCGGACCTGCGTGCCTTCTTCGACGCCGATGTGCGCTGGCTGTCGCATTACGGCTTCCGGCCGCTCGACATGCCGACGCTGTTCGCAGGCTTGAGCACATGACAGCGGCCCACACCGGCGGCTGCCGCTGCGGCGCCGTGCGGTTCGAGGCTTCGGCCGAACCGCACCATGTCAGCTATTGCCATTGCGGCGATTGCCGGCGGGCCAGCGGCGCGCCGGTATCGGCCTTCGTCGGCTTCATCACCGAGCAGGTCGCCTTCACGGGCAAGGCGCTGAAGATGTTCGAGAACGGGCCGGTGACGCGCTCCTTTTGCGGCATCTGCGGCTCGCCGATCGCCTATGTCGATGAGCGGCTGGCCGACCACATCTATTTCATGCTCGGCGCCATGGACATGCCGGCCTATTTCAAGCCGACGCACCACGCCCATGTGCGCGAGCAGCTTCCCTTCGTGCACATGCCGGATGACTTGCCGAGATATCTGAAGACCAGCGTGCCCAGACCAGACGGAACACAGTCATGAAATTCACCCTCTCCTGGCTCAAGGACCACCTCGAGACCGACGCCTCGCTCAACGAGATCGTCGAGCGGCTGACCTCGATCGGCCTCGAAGTCGAGCATGTCGACGACAGATCGAGCCTAAAACCCTTCGTCATCGCCAAGGTGCTGGCGGCGGTGCAGCACCCCGATGCCGATCGGTTGCGCGTGCTGACGGTCGATGCCGGCGACGGCAAGGCACCCGTGCAGGTTGTGTGTGGAGCGCCGAACGCCCGCGCGGGTCTGATCGGCGCCTTTGCAGCACCCGGCACCTATATTCCGGGCATCGACGTGACGCTAACGGTCGGCAAGATCAGGGGCGTCGAAAGCCACGGCATGATGTGCTCCGAGCGCGAGCTTGAGCTTTCCGAAGAGCATGACGGCATCATCGATCTGCCGGCCGATGCGCCGGTCGGCACCAGCTTCGCCGCCTATGCGCATCTCGACGATCCGGTCATAGAGATCAATTTGACGCCGAACCGTCCGGACGCGACCAGCGTCTACGGCATTGCCCGCGATCTGGCGGCGAGCGGTCTCGGCCGCCTCGTCGGCGGCGCGATCATGCCGCATGCCGGCAGCGGCATGTGCCCGGTGAAGGTGACGATCGAAGCTCCTGAACTCTGCCCCGGCTTCGCCCTGAGATTGGTGAAAGGCGTGAAGAACGGACCGTCGCCGAAATGGCTGCAGCAGCGGCTCATCGCCATTGGGCTTCGGCCGATCAGCGCGCTGGTCGATATCACCAATTTCGTCACCTTCGATCGCGGCCGGCCGCTGCATGTGTTCGACGCGAACAAGGTCGCCGGCAACCTTACCGTGCGCCGGGCGCGTGACGGTGAAAAGGTGCTGGCGCTTGACGGCCGCGAATACACGCTGACGCCTGACATGTGCGTGATAGCAGACCAGGACGGCGTCGAATCGATCGCCGGCATCATGGGCGGCGAACATTCCGGCTGCGACGAGAACACCACCGACGTGCTGATCGAATCGGCGCTGTGGGATCCGATCACCACGGCCCGCACCGGCCGCACGCTCGGCATCATCAGCGATGCGCGCTACCGCTTCGAGCGCGGCGTCGACCCGGAATTCATGGTGCCCGGCGTGGAACTGGCGACCAAGCTGGTGCTGGACTTCTGCGGCGGGACGCCGACCGAAACCGAAGTCGTCGGCTATGCCGGTCACGCGCCGAAGATCGTTTCCTTCCCGCTGTCGGAAGTGAGGCGGCTGACCGGCACAGAGGTGCCCCTGGAGGAGAGCCTCGCCATTCTCTCGCGCCTCGGCTTCAAGCCGGACGGCGCGGGCGATGTCGTCAATGTGGCAGTGCCGTCCTGGCGGCCGGATGTCGACGGCAAGGCCGATCTGGTCGAGGAGGTCATGCGCATCCATGGCGTCGACAACATCGCCCCGCAGCCGCTCGGCGCGCACGATGCCGTCAACGCCAAAATCCTGACTGTCCTGCAGGTCCGCACCCGCGCCGCCAAGCGGGCGCTGGCGGTGCGCGGCATGATGGAGGCGGTCACCTGGTCGTTCATTCCGGCAAAACATGCCGAACCGTTCGGCGGCGGCCAGACCGCACTGAAGCTCGCCAACCCGATCGCTGCCGACATGTCCGACATGCGGCCGTCGCTGCTGCCGGGCCTGATCGCCGCCGCGCAGCGCAATGCCGACAGGGGCATCGGCGATGTCGCGCTGTTCGAAGTGTCCGGCACCTATGAGGGCGACGCGGCCGACCAGCAGCGGCGCGTCGCCGCCGGCGTGCGGCGCGGCACGGCCAAGCTCGAAGGCTCCGGCCGCCACTGGGCCGGCAATGCCGGTCCGGTCGGCGTGTTCGACGCCAAGGCCGACGCGATCGCAGCACTTGAAGCCTGCGGCGCGCCGGTCGAGCGGCTGCAGATCGAGGCCGGCGGCCCGGCCTGGTATCATCCCGGCCGCTCCGGCACGATCAAGCTCGGGCCGAAGGTCATTTTGGGCACGTTCGGCGAGTTCCACCCGAAGACGCTGGAGGAACTCGACGTCTCCGGGCCGCTCTGCGGCTTCGAGGTTTTCATCGATGCCGTGCCCGAGCCGAAGGTCAAGCCGACGCGGACGAAACCGAGACTGGAACTGTCCGGGTTCCAGGCGGTCAAGCGCGATTTCGCCTTCGTCGTCGACAAGGCGGTCGAAGCCGGCACGCTGACCCGCGCAGCCCTTGCCGCCGACAGGAAGCTGATCACCAACGTCTCGGTCTTCGACGTGTTCGAAGGGGCGTCACTCGGCGCCGCCAAGAAATCGATCGCCATCGAAGTGTCGATCCAGCCGGTCGAAAGGACGCTGACCGACGAGGATTTTGAGGCGCTGGCCAAGCGCATCGTCGAGAATGTGCACAAGCAGACCGGTGGCGTGCTGCGGGCCTAAGTTGCAAACCAAGAAGGGGCACCGCGCCATCTTGCCTTCTCCCCTTGTGGGAGAAGGTGGATTGGCGCGTAGCGCCAAGACGGAAGAGGGGTGTTGGACGGAGCGCGGCTTTTGCCAAGCTGGAACACCCCTCATCCGTCGCCTTCGGCGACACCTTCTCCCACACGGGGAGAAGGCAGAGCCGCGCGAGACCTCACGCTGGCGCTCGCCCCGGAATGGGCAACTCAAGCCTGAAGGGATTTCATAGCCGCTGTTATCCATTGACCAGCGCAAGCATTTCTTCGGTGTAGCGCTTGCCGACGACCTTCTCCGGCGACAGGGCGTCGCCAATGGCCGCCACTTCCGCCTGGGTCAGCGCAATCTGTGCTGCTGCCGCATTCTGCTCGAGATGGCGGATTTTTCGCGCACCGGGGATCGGCACGATGAAATCGCCCCGATGCAGCACCCAGGCGAGCGCCAGCTGCGCCGGCGTCACGCCCTTGTCCGCCGCCATTGTCTCCAGCGTCGCGACAACAGCTGCATTGGCGGCCATGGCGTCGGCCTGGAAGCGCGGCAGTCCACGCCGCCAGTCATCGGCACCGAGCACCTCTGGCTTGGCGATCGTTCCGGTCAGCAGGCCGCGGCCGAGCGGGCTGTAGGGGACAAAGCCGATGCCGAGCTCGCGGCAGACGGCAAGCACCTCTTCCTCCGGATTGCGGCTCCACAGCGAATATTCGCTCTGCACGGCTGATATCGGATGCACCGCATGCGCCCGGCGAATGGTCGCCGCGCTCGCCTCCGACAGGCCGAGCGCGCGCACCTTGCCCTCGCGCACCAGCTCGGCCATGGCGCCGACCGTATCCTCGATCGGCACATTGGGATCGACGCGATGCTGGTAATAAAGGTCGATCACCTCGACGCCCAGCCGCTTCAGCGACGCTTCGGCCACCGCCTTGACGTGTTCGGGGCGGCTGTCGACACCCGCCATGCGCTCGACGCCGTTGCCTTCTTCAAGGATTTTGAAGCCGAATTTCGTCGCGATCGTCACCTGGCCACGCACCGGCTTCAGCGCCTTGCCGAGCAGGATCTCATTCTCGTACGGGCCATAGACCTCGGCCGTGTCGAAGAAATTGACGCCGATATCGACGGCGCGGCGCAGTGTGGCGATCGCGTCCACCTCCGGCTGGCCGCCATAGCCGAAGCTCATCCCCATGCAGCCGAGACCGACCGGATAGACATCAAGTTCATTTCCAAGCTTGCGGGTTTGCATCACGCGTCTCCTTGTTGTGATGCGGCAGAGATAGCGCCTTGCACCGCGTTCGATAATCGGCTCTTGCTTGCACGGGCTGTTCTAAAAGATAGATCAATGAACCGAACGCATCTCTCCCAACTTGCGGTGCTGGCTACCGTCGCCCAGTGCGGCAGCTTTCGCGGCGCGGCCAAGGAGCTCGGCATTGCGCCCTCGGCAGTCAGCCATGCGGTTTCCAGCCTGGAGGCGCGTCTTGGCGTGCGGCTCCTGGCGCGCAGCACGCGCAGCGTCGCCCCGACCGAGGCAGGCGCACAGCTGCTCGAGCGGCTGAGGCCGGCGCTGTCGGAAATCGATCTGGCGCTGGAATCGGCGGTCGAGGCGCGGGACCGGCCGGCGGGCAATCTCCGGCTGACCGTGCCGCGCACCGCCGCCCACCTGGCGCTGACGCCGCGGCTCGGTGCCTTTGCATCGGCCTATCCCGACATCGTGCTGGAGATCGTCATCGAAGACCGCTTCACCGATGTGGTCGAAGGCGGCTTCGACGCCGGCGTCCGGCTCGGCGAGAGCCTGCAGCGCGACATGATCGCGGTGCGCATCGGTCCAAACCTTCGCGGCGCCGTCGTCGGCGCGCCATCCTATTTCGCGACCATGCCCAGGCCGCGCCATCCACACGATCTCGTCGGTCACCGTTGCATCCGCTTCCGTTTCTCCAGCGGCATCCTCTACCGCTGGGAATTCGAGAAGGACGGCGAGGAGATCGAGCTGGCGGTGCAAGGGCCGCTGATCCTCGACGAGGACCATCTGATCGCCAATGCGGCGGCCGACGGCGCTGGGCTTGCCTTCCTGTTCGAGGACTATGTCCGCGAGGCGTTGGCCACCGGCCGGCTCATTCGCGTGCTGGAAGACTGGTGCCCGCCCTTCGACGGTTTCTTCGCCTACTACCCAAGCCGCCGCCAGATGCGGCCGGCGCTGCGAGCCTTTGTCGATTTCTTCAAGATAGAAAGCCGGTTTGTGGGAGCGTCGTCGGCTTCGACATGACACATACAGGTAGAAGGGGATAGCCTTTGCAGGACCTGGTTTCCTCGCCCCCCTTTGCGGAGACGAGGAAACCAAGCTCTGCGGAGGGCAGCGCCGGCATCCGAACAAGCCGCAGACGATCGCCTTGCTCGCTGCCATGCTTCGCATTGGCTTTTTTGCCGATTTCAGGCAAACCTCCACGCCTGTAATTTGAAGAGGGAGAAGCCTGATGTTCCGATGGGGTGTTTTGTCGACGGCCAAGATCGGCCGCGAGCATCTTTTGCCTGCAATGGTCGAGGCGGAGAACGGCGTGCTGTCGGCGATCGCCAGCCGCGACCTGTCGAAAGCCCGTGCCCTGGCCGATCGGTTCGGCGCCCCCCATGCCTTCGGCTCCTATGACGAGCTGCTCGCATCCAGGGATGTCGACGGCGTCTACATCCCGCTGCCGACCGCCCAGCATGTCGAATGGACCGCCAAGGCGATCGAGGCCGGCAAGCATGTTCTGGTCGAAAAGCCGCTGGCGCTCGACGCCAGGGACATTCCGCCGCTGATCAAGCTGCGCGACGCCAAAAACGTGCTGGTCTGCGAAGCCTTCATGGTCGTCTACCACCCGCAATGGGTCAAGGTGCGCGAGCTGATCGCCAACGGCGCCATCGGCCGGCTGCGCCATGTCCAGGGCGCGTTCTCCTACTACAATGTCGATCCCAAGAACATGCGCAACCAGCTCGACCTCGGTGGCGGCGCGCTGCCCGACATCGGCGTCTACCCGACGGTGTCGACGCGCTTTTCGACGGGCAAGGAGCCGCTGCGCGTCCAGGCGACGATCGAGCGCGACAAGACATTCGGCACCGACATCTATTCCTCGATCCGCGCCGATTTCGGCGACTTCGAATTGTCGTTCTATCTGTCGACGCAGATGGCGGCGCGGCAGGTGATGGTGTTCCACGGCGAGAAGGGCTTCATCGAGGTGCTTTCGCCGTTCAACGCCGGCATCTACGACCACCATCGCATCGAGCTGCACAACCAGAACCACAGCGAGGCGCAAGTGTTCCGCTTCCCCGGCATGCAGCAGTACCGGCTGGAGGTCGAGGCCTTCGCGCGGGCGGCACAGGGCGGCACCGACCGCGTCTTCACGCTGGAAGAGTCCGTGCTCAACCAGAAGGTCATCGACGCCATCTTCCGCGCCGGCGAGAAGGAAGGCTGGGAGACGGTCTGACAATCGTCAGCCGGGGAGGAGAGCCGGGGGGAGAAAGTGGCTGACGATGCGGATGTGATCATTGTCGGCGCCGGCCTTGCCGGGCTCGTCGCGGCGGCCGAGCTGGCCGAGGCCGGCAAGAAGACCATCGTTGTCGACCAGGAGCCTGAACAGTCGCTCGGCGGCCAGGCGTTCTGGTCGCTTGGCGGCATCTTCCTCGTCGATTCGCCCGAGCAGCGGCGCATGCGCATCCGCGATTCGCATGATCTGGCGCTCGAGGACTGGCTTGGCACCGCCGCCTTCGACCGTGCGGAAGATTTTTGGCCGCGCCGCTGGGCCGAGGCCTATGTCGGCTTCGCCGCCGGCGAGAAGCGCTCCTGGCTGACGCAGCGCGGCATGAAGTTCTTCCCAATCGTCGGCTGGGCCGAGCGCGGCGGCGGCAACGCCGTCGGCCACGGCAATTCGGTGCCGCGCTTTCACGTCACCTGGGGCACCGGGCCGGGCGTGCTCGACCCGTTCGTACGGCGCGTGCGCGAGGCCGAGAATAGCGGGCTGATCCGATTCAAATTCCGCCACCGGGTCAACGAACTGACGCAGACAGGCGCCGCCGTGAATGGCGTGCGCGGCGACATGCTTGAGCCGAGCGATGTCGAGCGCGGCCGCAGGAATTCGCGCGATATCGCCGGCGACTTCGAGTTCAAGGCGCAAGCGGTCATCGTTGCCTCCGGCGGCATCGGCGGCAATCCCGAGCTTGTCCGCAAAAACTGGCCGCAGCGGCTCGGCACGCCGCCCAGACGCATGATCTCTGGCGTTCCCGATCATGTCGACGGCCGCATGCTGGCGATCACCGAACAGGCCGGCGGCAGCATCATCAACCGCGACCGCATGTGGCACTATGTCGAAGGCATCAGGAACTGGGCGCCGCTCTGGACCGACCATGCAATCCGCATCCTGCCCGGCCCGTCGTCGCTGTGGCTCGACGCCCGCGGCAAGCGCCTGCCGGTGCCGCTCTATCCCGGCTTCGACACGCTGGGCACGCTCAGCCACATCATGAGCACCGGCTTCGATTATTCCTGGTTCATCCTGACCAAAAAGATCATCCAGAAGGAGTTCGCACTGTCGGGCTCCGAGCAGAATCCCGACCTCACCGGAAAAAGCTGGCGTCAGGTGCTTGGCCGCGCCACATCGGGCGTTCCCGGTCCGGTAAAGGCGTTCATGGAGAAGGGCGAGGATTTCATCGTCGAGCCTGGTTTGCCGGCGCTGGTCGCCCGCATGAACGCGCTTGTCGGCGGCGAGCCGCTGCTCGAACTGGCACAGGTCGAGCACGAAATCCGCGCCCGTGACAGGCAGCTCGACAATCCGTTCTCCAAGGATATGCAGATCACCGCCTTGCGCGGCGCCCGAGCCTATCTCGGCGACCGGCTGATCCGCACGGCCAAGCCGCACAAGATGCTCGACCCTGCCAATGGGCCGCTGATCGCAGTCAGGCTCAACATCCTGACCCGCAAGACGCTGGGCGGCTTGCAGACCGATCTCGACAGCCGTGTCCTGGGTACCGATGGCCAGCCGGTCGAGGGACTGTACGCGGTCGGCGAAGCCGCCGGTTTCGGCGGCGGCGGCATGCATGGCTATGCGGCGCTGGAAGGGACGTTTCTTGGCGGCTGCATTTTCTCAGGCCGCAGCGCCGGCCGGGCGGCGTCGCGGGCAGTGGGGTAGGATCCTCACCAGATCCATTCGCCGCGTCCCAGAGCCGACACCGCGTCGATGATCCGGGAAAAGCTCGACTGCGCACGACCGACCGTGTGCCGGCCTCTGAGATAGCCATGCACCAGCCCCGGCTCTTCGAACCAGTAGGCGTGACCCTCCTCCGCGACGAGGCGGTCGCGATAAGCCTCGCCGTCTGACGACAGCGGGTCGCATTGGGCGGTGATCAGCACAGTCGGCGGCAGATTGGCAAAATCGGCATCGGCCAGCGGCGACAGCGTGAGATCGCCGGTGCGGTCTTCGCCGCCGGTCCTGATATTCGTGTAGAAATCGAGGTCGCGGACCGTCAGCATCGGCGCCTCGGCATGGGTCACGTAAGAGCTTTGCGAGCGGTCGCCGCCAAGGCCGGGATAGATCAGCACCTGGCCGATCGGCCTTCGTGCATGGCCGCGCGTCGCATGGCTGACCGCGGCGGCAAGATTGCCGCCGGCGCTGTCGCCGCAAAGCAGGATCGGGCGCTTGTAGGTCGTCGCCGCCCATTCGAAGGCGCTGATGGCATCGTCGAAGCCGGCCGGATGCAGATGTTCCGGCGCCAGCCGGTAATCGACCGAAACCAGCTCATAGCCGGTGCGGCTGCAAAGCTCGGCGCAGAGGTCGTCATGGCTGTCGAGCCCGCCGAGGATATAACCGCCGCCATGGAAATAAAGCACCATCGCCGCCGCTTCCGGCGCGGGTGTGCGGTAGATGCGGATGGGGATGGGATGCGAAGGCGTGGCAATGGCGGTGGTCTCCGCCGTAACGTTGTCTGGGTGGCCGGCAGAGAATTCACGGCACATGCGGTCGTAGATGTCGCGCTGCTGATCGATCGTGTAGTCGATCGCATCAGGCGGATAGTAGGAATTGGTCCGCTCGATGAAGGCCCAGGTCTCGGCGTCGATCAGTTTTTTGTAGTCGGTCATGGACGCTGGATGGGCTGCCAAGGTTGAGCCTGGGCACCCCCCTCTGGCCTGCCGGCCATCTCCCCCGCAAGGGGGGAGATCGGATATCGTGTCGGCTTTCGCCAATCTTCAACGTCGCAGGATGGGATGTATGGCCGAAGCTGCCAATCTCCTCCCTTGCGGGGGAGATGCCCGGCAGGCCAGAGGGGGGTGGGCGCCGTCATTTCAACAATACCTTCACTTCCCCTTCCACACTGGGTCGCGCTTTTCGGCAAAGGCGCGAAAACCCTCGAGATTGTCCTCCGAGCCGTACAGTGCGTCAACCGTCGGCAATTGGCGGCGCGTCACCCGGTTCATCGCGTCCTGGAAGGTGAGTGCTTCGGCGACCCGCGCCGTCTCCTTGATCGCGGCAAAGACCAGCGGCGGACCGCCGGCGAGCAGTCGTGCGATCTCCCAGACGCGATCCTCGAGCTTCTCCTTGGGCAGAACCTCGTTGACCAGACCCCAGCGATGCGCTTCGGCGACATCCATCCAGCGGCCGGTGAACAAAAGGTCCATGGCGACATGATAGGGAATGCGCTTCGGCAGCTTGATCGTCGCTGCATCGGCCAGCGTGCCGGCGCGAATTTCCGGCAGCGCAAAGGAAGAGTGATCCGACGCGTAGATGAGGTCGCAGGACAGCGCCAGCTCGAAGCCGCCGCCGACCGCCATGCCGTTGACGCAGGCGATGACCGGCTTGTTGAGATCGCGCAGCTCCTGCAGCCCGCCGAACCCGCCGACGCCATAGTCGCCGTCGACAGCATCGCCGCCGGCCGCGGCTTTCAGGTCCCAGCCGGCGCAGAAGAACTTGTCGCCGGCGGTCTTGACAATGGCGACCCGCAGATCCGGATCGTCACGGAACGCCTTGAAGGTCTCGCCCATCAGCCGCGAGGTGTTGAGGTCGATAGCGTTGGCCTTGGGCCGATCGAGCGTGACTTCGAGGATCGTGCCCTCGCGGCGGGTGGTGATGACGTCAGACATGCTAGTTTTCTCCAAGCACCAGCAGCGCGTCGGCGATCCAGGCGCCTTTGCCTTGCGCGCAGACGATCAGCGGGTTGATGTCGAGTTCCTCGATCTCGCCGGCATTTTGCTGCACGAAGGCGGCAATGCCTGATATCGCGTCAATGGCCGCCGCGAGATCGGCCTTGGGCCGGCCGCGATAGCCATCGAGCAGCGGGAACAATTTGAGCCCGCGCAATGCCGCCTCGATGTCGTCGCGGGTCGCCGGCAGCATCAGCGTGACGCTGTCGCGCAGCAGTTCGACCAGCACGCCACCGGTGCCCAGCGTCATCACCGCGCCGAACATCGGGTCGCGGGTGAAGCCGACGAGCAGCTCGGCGACGCCGTCGCGCACCATGCGCTCGACATAGAGGCCGGTGCCGAGCGCATCGAGATCATGGGCGGCCGTGCTGACGGATTCGGCGTCCCTGAGGTTGAGCCGCACCGCGCCGAGCTCGGATTTGTGGGTGACGCCCAAAGCCTTCAGCGCCACCGGAAAACCGAGCGCCATCGAGGAGATGACCGCCTCGACCGCATTGCCGGCGCGTTCACCGCTCGGCACCGGAAGCCCGGCCTCGATCAGCCGCGCTTTCGCCTCGGCCTCATCAGGCGTGACATGGTCGCCGGCCGGCGCCCCGGAAGCGGAGGTGTCGATCGGCTGCGCCTGCGGCGCGCGCCAGGCCCAGCCGATGAACGCGGCCGTCTGGGCGGCGTCCATGGCCTCGGAAATGCCGAACAACGGCACCATGCCGCGTGCCATCAGCCCGGCGGTGTATTCCTCGGGCAGGTTTTCCGGCAGCGAGGAGACGATCGCGCCCTGCGCCTTGTTGGTCTTCAACGCCGATTCGAAGGCGCGCAGCGTCGTCCACCAGTCGGTGTCGGAGCAGCGGTCGGGGCGCGGGAAATCGAGCACCAGCATGTTGAGGTCGAAGCCGCCCGACACCATGGCGGTGAAGGTGGCGGTCATCGCCGGCTCGTTGTTCCAGATGAAGGTGTGGTAGTCGAGCGGGTTGGCCACCGCAACCAGCGGCCCGAGCGTCGATTTGACGTGCGCGCGGTGAGTGTCGGTCAGCGCCGGGAAATTGACCCAGCGGCCTTCGGCGCTGTCGGCCATGACAGACGCCTCGCCGCCCGAACAGCTCATCGACGACAGCCGGTAGCCGGGCAGGGGTCCGGTGACGTGCAGCAGCTTGAGCGCCTCGATGAAGGCAGGGATGGAATCGACGCGGGCGATGCCGAGCCGCTTCAGGAAGGCGCCCGAGGCAGCGTCCGAGCCGGCCAGCGACGCGGTATGCGACACCGTTGCTTGCCGCGCCTGCTCGGAGCGGCCGACCTTCATGGCGATGATCGGTTTCTTCAGCTCTCGCGCCCGCGCGGCCAGCCTTTCGAAGCCGGCTACCGAATCGAACGCCTCGATATGCAGGCCGAGCGAAGTGACCCGATCGTCCTCGATCAGGCCGAGCGCCATTTCCGAAAGGCCGGTCTGTGCCTGGTTGCCTGCGGTCATCAGAAAGGCGATCGGCAGGCCGCGCTTCTGCATCGTCATGTTGATGGCGATGTTCGACGACTGGGTGATGATGGCGACCCCGCGGCCACCCTCGGCCAGCCTGATGCCGCCATGCTGGTCGGGCCATAAAAGCGCGCCGTCGGCATAATTGATCAGGCCGTAGCAGTTCGGCCCGATGATCGGCATCTGGCCCGCCGCAGCGACCAGTTCCGCCTGCAATCGCTCGCCATGCTCGTCATAAGCCTCGGTCTCGAGAAAGCCGGCGGCAAAGCAGACGGCGCCGCCGGCACCGCGCTCGGCCAGCGCCTTGACCACCTCGATGGTCGAATGCCGGTTGACGCCGACAAAGGCGGCGTCCGGGGCGCCGGGCAGGTCGGCCACCGAGCGGTAGGCCTTGCGCCCGGCGACTTCGTCCTTGGTCGGGTGCACCGGCCAGATCTCGCCGGCAAAGCCCATCTTGATCGACTGCGCGACGACGGCGGCGGCCTGCGCGCCGCCGAACACGGCGATCGTTCGCGGGCGCAAGAGGCGCTCAAGTTTGTGCATTTATCAGCCCCCGAACGGGCGCAGCAGCGCCCGTGAAATGATGTGGCGCTGGATTTCCGACGTACCTTCCCAGATGCGCTCGACGCGGGCGTCGCGCCAGATGCGTTCCAGCGGCAGATCGTCCATCAGCCCCATGCCGCCATGGATCTGGATCGCCTCGTCGGCGACGAAGGCAAGCATCTCGGTGGCCTTCAGCTTGGCCATGGCCATGTCCTGATCGGTGACGGTGCCCTGATCGTACTTCCAGCCGGCTTCGAACACCATCAGGTCGGCCGCTTTCAGTTCTGTCGCCATATCGGCAAGCTTGAATGAAACGCCCTGGAACTTGCCGATCTGCTGGCCGAACTGCTGGCGCTGCGCGGCGTATTCGATGGCGTGGCCAAGCGCCCGCTCGGCCCGGCCGAGACAGGTGGCGCCGACCTGCAGGCGGGTTGCGCCAAGCCATGAATTGGCGACGTCGAAACCCTTGTGGACCTCGCCCAGAACCTGGGCTCCGGGCAGCCGGCAATCGTCGAATTCGAGGATGGCATTGGTGTAGCCGCGGTGCGAGACGTTGCGGTAGCCGTCACGCACCGTAAAACCCTTGGTGCCCTTGTCGACGAAGAAGGCGGTGATCTTCTTGCGTTTTCCACGCGGCGTCTCCTCTTCGCCCGAAGCCATGAAGACGATGGCGAAATCGGCGAGGTCGGCATGGCTGATGAAGTGCTTGGTGCCGTTCAGCACCCAGTCGTCGCCGTCCTGCACTGCGGTTGCCTTCATGCCGCGCAGATCGGAGCCGGAACCCGGCTCGGTCATCGCCAGGCAATCCCACTTCTCGCCGCGAATGCAGGGATAGAGATACTTTTCGCGCTGCTCCGGCGTGCCGGCCAAGAGGATGTTGGATGGCCGCGCCACGCAGGTCCAGTGCAGTGCGTAATTGGCGCGGCCGAGCTCCTTCTCGTAAAGCAGCCAGGTCACCGTATCGAGGCCGGCGCCACCGACCTCCGCAGGCATGTTGGCGGCATAGAGCCCGGCTTCGATCGCCTTGGCCTTGATCTCATCGATCAGCTCGCGGCGCAGCACGCCGGTGCGCTCCACCTCGCGCTCATGCGGGTAAAGCTCGTTCTCGACGAAGGCGCGCGTCGTCTCGACGATCAGTTTCTGTTCCTCGGAGAGGCCAAAATCCATGGTCTCAGCCTTTCTTCTTTTTCTTCGGCTTTTCGGCCTTGGCCTTCTCGGCCGCCTTGGAGGCGGTGGGCTTCTTCGCCGCAAGCTTGGCGAGCTGCTTCGTATAGTCCTTGTGCAAGGCGCCGGCGCCCCAGCCCTTGCCTTTGTTCTGCTTCGACAGCGCATCCATGATGGCGACCAGATTGTCGTCGCGGATCTTTTCGAGCTCGCGGATCGACAGGCCATCCGCCTGATCGTCCGACTGCGTGGCGATCAGGTCGACAAGTTCGTCGTTGAACTCCGGCACATCCATCAGCTTGGTCCACGGCCATTTCAGGCACGGCCCGAACTGCGCCATGAAATGGCGCATGCCGGCCTCGCCGCCGGCGACGCGGTAGACCTGGAACATGCCCATCTGCGCCCAGCGCAGGCCGAAGCCATAGCGCATGATGTCGTCGAGTTCCTCGACCGTGCAGATGCCGTCCTTGATTAGCCACAGCGCCTCGCGCCATGCCGCCTCCAGCAGGCGGTCGCCGACGAACGCCTCGATCTCCTTGCGGATCACCACCGGTTTCATGCCGATCGAGGCGTACATCTCCTTGGCGACCTCGATCGCCTCGGGAAAGGTCTGCTCGCCGCCGACGATCTCGACCAGCGGAAGCAAATAGACCGGGTTGAACGGATGGCCGACGACCAGCCGCTCCGGATGCTTCTTCATCGCCACCTGCATGTCGGTCGGCTTGATACCGGAAGTCGAGGAGCCGACGATCGCATTGGCCGGCGCATAGAGGTCGATCTCGGCCAGCACGCGGTGTTTCAGGTCGAGCCGTTCCGGCACGCTTTCCTGGATGAAATCGGCATCGGCGACGGCGTCGGCAATGGTCTTGGCAAAGGTCAATTTGCCTTCTTTTGGCAGGCCGTCGGGCAGCATCTGCTTGTAGGCGCGGCGCGCGCCTTTCATCACTTCGCCGACCTTGCGCGCGGCTTCGGGGTCGGGATCGAAAATCGACACGTCGATGCCGTTCAAGAGCAGCCGCGCCACCCAGCCGGCGCCGATGACGCCGCCGCCGATTGCAGCTGCCTTAGTGATGATGCTCATACGGAGGCTCCGGTTCTTGTCCTGGCTTTTTCCAGGTCGATGAGAGGCACGCGCTCGCCGGCGCGGATCACGGTGGGGTCATAGGCCCTGCGCGCAAACACCTCGAGCACGAAGGGCCGGAAGAAGTCGATCGGCAACGTCTCGTAGTCGGGGTCGAAGCTCGACTGGTCCCAGCGCTCACAGAACTGGTCGCAATCGTCGAAATAAAGGTGGCCGGCGAAACGGTCGCGCGCATGCGGATTGCCGCCGAGATGGTGGGCGTAATAGAGGCGCTGGAAGTCACCATGCTTTTCCACAACCCAGGTGCACTGCTCGCGCACGAAAGGTTTTAGGACCGAAGCTGCATATTCGTCGTGATTGTACGGTGCGTAGACGTCGCCGATGTCGTGCAGCAGGGCGCAGACGATCCAGTCGGTGTCGGCGCCGTCGCGCCATGCGCGCGTCGCCGCCTGCAGCGAATGGCCGAGCCGGGTGATCTTGTAGCCGGACAGGCCTTCGTCGAGTTGGACAAGCGCGTCAAGCAGCCGTTCGCCTGTCTTCGCCGCATAGTCGATCTCGTGCTCGGTGAGGAACGCGTAATCGTCGCGGTCGCCATCCTTCATTGCGGTGAATTTCACGGTCTTCATCGGCGGCTCCTCCCTACCGATTGCTTGTTCAAAGCGGCGCGCGCTTTGTCAAATTGAGCTTCTTGCGCACTTCATCGGGGCCGATGACCCTTGCGCCCATGTTCGACACGATGCTGACCGCCCGCTCGACCAGCTGCGCATTGGTTGCCAGCACGCCCTTGTCGAGCCAGAGATTGTCCTCAAGCCCGACGCGGACATTGCCGCCGGCCAGCACCGCGGCGGCGGCATAGGCCATCTGGTTGCGGCCGATGGAGAACGCCGACCAGGTCCAACCTGACGGCACATTGTTGACCATCGCCATAAAAGTGTTGAGATCGTCCGGCGCGCCCCATGGCACGCCCATGCACAATTGCACGAGAGCATCCGGGTCCAGCACCTTTTCCTCGACCAGTTGCTTGGCAAACCACAGATGGCCGGTGTCGAAGGCCTCGATCTCCGGCTTGACGCCAAGCGCCGTCATCATGCCGCCCATGGCGCGCAGCATGCCTGGCGTGTTGGTCATGACATAGTCGGCCTCGGCGAAATTCATGGTGCCGCAGTCGAGCGTGCATATCTCCGGCAGGCACTGGCGCACATGTTCCACGCGGTTGGTGGCGCCGCCCATATCGGTGGCTTTCTCGTTCAGCGGCAGCGGGTTTTCCGGCGAGCCGAACACCATGTCGCCGCCCATGCCGGCGGTCAGGTTCAGCACCACGTCGACGTCTGCCGCACGGATGCGCTCGGTCACTTCGCGATAAAGCTGCACGTCACGGCGCGGCCTGCCGGTTTCGGGGTCGCGCACATGGCAGTGGACGATCGCCGCACCCGCCTTTGCCGCGTCGATGGCCGAATCGGCGATCTGCTTGGGCGAGCGCGGCACATGCGGGCTGCGGTCTTGCGAGCTGCCGGACCCGGTTATGGCACAGGTAATGAAGACCTCACGGTTCATCGCAAGCGGCATCGACTTTTCTCCCAATCAGCACAGATGGTCCCGATCAAACATGGGCCCAATCGAACAGATAGCAACAATGCCTGACTTGCCGGAAACTGTTTTGCATTTTACGAAGTGCGTATGATGAAAAACGAAAAGTCGTCGATCTTTCGCGCCGAACGGTTGCCGCTCAAGGTGACGCTGCTGGTGTTTTCCGGGTCGTCGATCATGTGTGTGGCCTCGGCCGTCGATCCGCTGCGCGCCGCCAACCGTATTGCCGGCGAGACGCTGTTCGATTTCAGGCTGGTTTCGGTGACCGGCGAAGCGCCGGTCACCACATGCGGCCTGCCGGTTGCGGTCAGCGGCCGCTTCGATGCGGCGGATACGACGGATGTGCTTGTCGTCGTCGCCGGTTTCGGCACGCAGAACTATGCCACGTCGGCCCTGCTTGCCGGCCTGCGCCGAGCGGGGCGCGCCGCACGCGCCTGCGGCGGCGTCGAAGCCGGTACCTGGCTGGTCGCCCGCGCCGGTCTGCTGGAAGGGCGCAGCGCCACCACCCATTGGGAGGACATGGAGGATTTCTCATCGGCCTTTCCCGAGGTCGACGTTCGCCCCGACCGCTATGTCATCGACGGGCCGGTCTTCACCTCCGGTGGCGCTTCGCCGACCTTCGACCTGATGCTGCATCTGATCCGCACGCGGCTCGGCATGGCGGTCGCGCTCGATGTGGCAAGCGTCTTCATCTACGACCAGGCACGCGCCGCGACCGACGCGCAGCCTTTGGTCTCGCTCGGCCGCCTCGACGGCTACGATCCGCGGCTTGCGCAAGCCATCCGGCTGATGGAAACCCACGTCGACCAGCCCTTGACTATCGCCGCGGTGGCAAAGCGTGCCGGGGTGACGGCACGTACGCTGGAGAGCATCTTTCGCAAGTCGATCGGCGAGACGCCGGGCGCCTATTATCTCAGGCTGCGGCTGGGTGCAGCGCGCCGGCTGGTGGTCGACACGCGCGTGGCCATGGCCGATATTGCCGGGCGAACGGGGTTCTCGTCCGCCGCGGCATTTTCCAGGGCGTTCTCAAGAGCTTTCGGCGAAGCGCCGGTCAGGCTGCGCAGGAGATAGTCGGGATCAGGCAGCGTCCTGGCGGTCGCTTTTGCCGTCGATCTGCGAGCGCATCTGTCTCGCAAGGTGGGTCTCGAAGCGGCTGGCGACCGCGCGGTCCCATTCGTTTGCACCGCGCGCGCCATCCTTCGGATGCGGCAGCGCCATCAGCCGGTCGATGATCGATCCCTCGCCAGATGAGAGCAGGGCGTCGATTTCGCGTTCGTGCTGCATATCGGTTCGCCTCCTTCTTTCTGTTCCCGCCACGAACCACATATACGAGATTCGTGACGGCTGTTTGAAGGCAAGAGCGAGGCGATTGAGGGGCGGTGCGAGGCAAAACCTTGTCGTCGGTTCCGCCCTCGCGCAAAGCTGTTCCGGGCCGGCGGGTCGGTCAACAGACCCGCCGGTGCGGCACCTCAGACGTACCGGTTGACGATATTCTCAAGCAGTTCCTGGCGGCCGGATCTCGGCTGCGGCTCGATCTTCTTCTTGACGACGCGCTCGGTGATCTCCTCCAACGTCCGCTTGCCGGCAAGCATCGCCTTGGCCTCGGCCGAATTCCAGCCGGCATAGCGCTCGGCCAGCGGGGCCGACAGCGCCTTGTCCTCCACCATTTTAGCGGCGGCCTTGAGGCCGCGTGCGCAGCAATCCATGCCGCCGATATGGCCAATCAGCAGATCCTGCGGATCGAGCGACTGTCGCCTAAGCTTGGCGTCGAAATTGGTGCCGCCGGACTTGAAGCCACCGGCCTGCAGCACCTGGTAATAGGCCAATGCCATCTCCGGCACATTGTTGGGGAACTGGTCGGTGTCCCAGCCCGACTGGTAGTCGTTGCGGTTCATGTCGATCGAGCCGAAGATGCCGAGCGCATTGGCCAGCGCCAGTTCATGCTCGAAGGAATGGCCGGCCAGGATCGCATGGCCCTGCTCGATGTTGAGCTTGACCTCCTTCTCCAGCCCGAAGCGCTTCAGGAAGCCGTAGACCGTGGCGACATCATAGTCGTACTGGTGCTTTGTCGGCTCCTGCGGCTTCGGCTCGATCAGGATGGTGCCCTTGAAGCCGATCCGGTGCTTGTAGTCGACGACCAGGTTCAGGAAGCGGCCGGCCTGTTCCTGTTCGCGGGCAAGGTCGGTGTTGAGCAGCGTCTCATAGCCCTCGCGGCCGCCCCACAGCACATAATTCTCGCCCTTCAGCCGCTTGGTGACGTCGATGCAGTGTTTGACCGTCGCTGCCGCATAGGCAAAGACGTCCGGGTCGGGATTGGTGGCGGCTCCCGCCATGAAGCGGCGATTGGAGAACAGGTTGGCCGTGCCCCAAAGCAGCTTGACCCCGGTCTTCTTCATCTTCGCCGCAAAATAGTCTGATATCTCGTCGAGCCGCGCGGCACTTTCAGAAAAGTCTTTTCCCTCCGGCCGCACATCGGCATCGTGGAAGCAGAAATAGGGAACACCCAGCAGCGAAAACATGTCGAAGGCGACATCGGCCTTGAGCTTGGCCAGTTCCATCGTGTCGGTGCCACCGGCCTCGGCGAACCACGGCCGCTCGAAGGTCTGGCCGCCGAACGGATCGCCGCCTGGCCAGGCGAAGGAATGCCAGTAGGCGACGGCAAAGCGCAAATGGTCTTCCAGCCGCTTGCCGGCGACAACCTCATCGGGATTGTAGAACCGGTAGGCCAGCGGATTGGTCGAATCCGGCCCCTCGTATTTGATCTTCTGGATGTCGCCGAAAAAGCCGCTGGTCATGTCTGTCTGTCCTCTCGCAGGGTTCGGTCCTGATTACCTCAGGCGTAATTGGTTTCGCGCTGGCGCTGGATGAAAAGGGTCATGTCAAAGCCAATCAACCACGGAGACAGACCATGACCGACCTCAACACGATCGCCGAAAACTACATCGCCGCCTGGAACGAGAGCGATGCCGCGCGCCGGCAAGCCTTGCTCAAGGCGGCCTTCACCGATGACGTCAGCTACCGCGATCCGATCGTGCAGGGAGACGGCCACAATGGCCTCGCCGCACTGATCGATGGTGTCCAAAAACGTTTTGCCGGCTTCCGGTTTTCGCTGAAGGGCAAGCCGGATGGGTTTGGCGACACGATCCGCTTCTCGTGGAATCTCGGGCCGGAAGGCACCGATTCCGTCATCGAAGGCACCGACATCGGCGTCATCGAGAATGGCCGCCTGAAAAGCGTCACCGGCTTTCTCGACAAGGTCCCGGCACAGTGAGGTGATCTCGGGCCGCGGCGGGGGTGTGAAACCACTCACGCCGTGGCCGCCTTTATAGCCGGGTAAAGCAAGCGGTAGCGCTGATAGGCATCCGCATAGGCGTTGCTTAGCGCGGCGACCGGTTCGATTGTGGCATCGGTGGCCGGCGCCGTGCACACTCTGAGCGGATCGGCGCCCGTCGCCGCGATCAGGCCAAGCCTCGCTGCACCGAAGGCGGCGCCGAAATCGCCGTCGGCGGGAATGTCGACGGGCAGGCCGAGCGCGGTGGCGATTGCCTTTAGCCAATAGTGCGAGCGCGAGCCGCCGCCGATCGCCGTCACCCGCGTCAGCGTCGTGCCGGCCTTGGCCAGGGCTTCGAGACTGTCGCGGAAGGCGAAAGCCACGCCCTCCAGCACGGCCTGGGTCAACACGGCGCGGCTCGATTCCTGCGCAAGCCCGGTAAACGAGCCGCGAATGGCCGCATCATTGTGCGGGGTGCGCTCGCCCGAGAGATAGGGCAGGAAGGACACGCCGGTCGGCGCCTTCAGCGTATCGCCGAGCTCGGCGGTCAGCTCGCCGGCGCCTTTGCCTGAAATCTCGGACAGCCAGTTGAGCGAATCGGTTGCCGACAGGATGACGCCCATCTGGTGCCAGGTGTCGGGCAACGCGTGACAGAATGTATGCACCGCGCTTTCCGGGTCGGGCAGATAGGACGCATTGGCGGCAAACAGCACGCCTGACGTGCCAAGCGAGACAAAGGCCTGGCCGGCGGCGACCGTGCCCATGCCGCAAGCCGACGCCGCATTGTCGCCGGCGCCACCAGCGATCGGGATGCCCGCCTGCATCCCCCATTTCGAGGCCAGTTCGCTGCGCAACGCGCCGGCCTTCTCAGTCCCTTCGACCAGTGACGGCATCTGCTTCTCGTCGAGCGACGTGGCGGAAAGCAGGTCGGATGACCAGTCTCGCTTGCGGACATCGAGCCAAGAGGTGCCGGCCGAGTCCGACATCTCCGAAATATGCTCGCCGGTGAGCCAGAGCCGCAGGAAATCCTTCGGCAGCAAGACCTTTGCCAGTTTGGCGAAAATATCCGGCTCGTTGTTTTTCACCCAGACCAGCTTTGGCGCGGTGAAGCCGGGGAAGACGATGTTGCCGGTCAGCTTGCGAAAGCGCGGGTCGGCGTCGAGCTTGGCGGCCTCGGCATGGCTGCGCGTGTCGTTCCACAGGATGCAGGGGCGCAGCACCTGGTCGCCGGCATCGAGCAATGTAGCGCCATGCATCTGGCCGGAGAGGCCGATTCCTTTGACGGCGGCGAGCTGTTCTGGATGAGAAACCTTGAGCTCGGCGATCGCTCCCTCGCAGGCGCGGATCCACTCGGCGGGGTTCTGCTCCGACCAGCCAGAGTGCGGCCGCGACACGTCGAGTGACGCGTGGCCGGAGCCGATGACGGTCTGCCCGGAATCGATCAATAGCGCCTTGACGCCCGACGTGCCCAGATCGAGGCCGAGATACATGGTGTCCTCCCATTGTCATTAATTTTTTCGGATCTCGAAAAAATCTGACTTGGCAGTTTTTAAGACAAGATCCGCCTCCGGTCAATTCTCCGACAAATCGGCAGCCCGCCGCGAAAGCAGCGCCGACAGCGGGCTCTCGGGCCGCGCCAGCGCGCGTTCCGCGGCAAGTGCCCTTGCCAATGCACGGTCGCCCGACCGCAGCGCAGCCTCGATCAGGGTCAGGTCGATGACGTCGCGCTGCGCGTGGCTGCCGCCGAAGCGGTGGGCGATCGCCCGGATGGGCCGGATCAGGCGGACCGTCTCGGCATAATTGCCGTCGCCGAACGCCTTGATGGCGAGCGTCAGGGGATGGCCGACATCCCGGGTAAAGGCGGCGTTGTCGTCGTTGGCGTGCATGGCCTCGTGCTGCGCCTCGAGCAAGGTGCGAGCCGGCGTCTCTTGGCCGGCGCCGACGAGGGCCATCATTGCGTGGGCATCGTTGAAGGCATAGTTGCCGGCGCTGGCCTTGACCCAGTTGGCGGCGAGCGCCGCCCAGCGGCCGCCGACATCGACGCCGCCGAGATGCAGCCGCCACAGGATCGCCGAAGCATCGACCATGTTGACCGCCAGCGTCGAGCGTTCGCCGTAGATTGGGCCGTCATAGAGCGCCAACGCCTCGTCGGTCTCGCCGAGATCGTAGTGGAACAGCGCCAGATGCCACCAATTATGCACTTTCAGGAAGCTTTCACGCGTCCACGCGTCGGGGTTGGCGCGCATCCAAGCGATGCCGTCCCTTTGCCGGCTCTGCATTTCCATGACATGGGCGACGGCGTGCTGCGCCCAGCCGTCGCGCGGCTCGATGTCGACTGCCATGCGGCCAAGCTTTTCGGCGCGCGCATAGTCGCCCATTTCCTCCAGTCCGAACGCCTGCATGCCGAGTACGGCGTGGTAGCCCGGCATGCCGCTTTGCCACGACGGCAGCGCGCGGCCGATGCGGTCGCGCAGCATGCGGGCATTGCCGGTGAAGAAATCGATCTGATGCCCGGTCTGCAGCGCCAGCGCATCGAGTGGAAACTCGATGGCGATATCCTCGAGCAGACGGGCGGCTTCATGCCAGCGTCCTGCGGCAAGGTGGCCAAGTGCTGCGACATGCGCCTGCTCGCGCGGCGTGGCGGCAAGCGGCAGTGCCGCCTCGTGGCATGTCTTGGCCACGGCTGTCGCCTCGCGCTCGGTGGCGAGGCCGAAGAGATAGCCCTTGAACACATGCGCCATGACGAAGCCGGGATGCTCGGCGATGGCGCGATCGATCGAGCCGACCGGATCGCCGATGAAGCATTGCAGTTCGCGCAGGGCCTGGCTGTAAGGCGAGAACCCGGCCTCCGTCGCGCCCGAAAACGTCAGGCCGAATGCATCCCTGACTGCCATGTCATGTCCTCAATTTCCCGAGCGCATCGCCACTGTGGCGATGCCGGCGCCGACCAGCAGCGTGCCGCCGGTGCGGTTGAAGATGCGGATCGCCTTCGGGTTGCGAACGACGTTGCGTGCCCTTGCGGCGATCAGCGCGTACCCGAAGGCATTGGCGAAAGCGAGCGCCAGGAAAGTCGTCTCGAAGATCAGCATCTGCGTCCAGAAATCGGCATGCCGGTCGAGGAACTGTGGCAGGAAGGCGACGAAGAAGGTGATGCTTTTCGGATTGAGCGCGGTGACCAGCCAGGCATGCGCCATCATCTTGGCCGAGGACACCGCGTCCAGGCGCGGCTCGGCCTTGAGCGTGCCACCGGCGCGAAACAGCTTTATGCCGAGATAGATCAGATAGCCGGCGCCGACCACCTTCAGCACCGTGAACACGGTGGCCGACGCCGCCAGCAGCGCGCCGATGCCAAGCATCGACAGCGTCATCGCGGTAAAATCGCCAAACGCCACGCCAACCGCCATCGGCAGCGCCGTGCGCCAGCCCTGGCCGAGCGCATAGGACACGACCAGAAGGATGGTTGGGCCGGGAATGACAAGAAGGATCGTCGAGGCGGCGGCAAAGGCGGCCCAGTTTTCGAAGGACATGTTCGTCTCCTTGAGCTCAAAGAAGAGGATAAATCCTTGGGCTCACAAAGATGTAAAGGGGCAAAAATCGAAAATGCCCCTGGTTAACATCAGGCGACGGTCCTTCACGCTTTTTCAACCATGATTGGTGAAAATGCACTCTATCCGGCCGGACCGTGTTTCCCGCCGACAGCGTAGGGTTTGGGTACATGCGTGAGTTGCCGCAAGGTCTGACGCCGCCGCACAATGGCGACGAAATCGAAATTTCCGAAATCCAGCTTTCCCGCCGCGCAGTGTTGTCCGGCGCCGGTGCGCTGGCGCTGCTCGGCGTCGCCGGCTGCAGCCAGACGCTCGACCTGTCGGCGCTGCAACTCGACGCCGTCACCACCGGCGCGATCACCCCTGTCCGCCCGAGCATCAGCGTCGACAAGAACATCACCAGCCCTGGTGTGATGTATGCCTCCGTCACCGACGGCGGCTTCACGCTGCCGGAAGTGCCCTACCTCAAGGTCAAGCCGGAGTTCCGCCGCCAGATCGTCGTCGACCCGACCGGCGAGCAGCCCGGCACCATCGTCGTCCATTCGCAGGAGCGGCTGCTCTACCTGGTGCAGCCCGGCGGTGACGCGATCCGTTACGGCGTCGGCATCGGCAAGGATGGCTTCCGCTGGTCCGGCCGCGCCAACATCCAGTACGGCAAGGAATGGCCGACCTGGAGGCCGCCGGCCGAGATGATCGCCCGCAAGCCGGAACTGGTGAAATGGCAGGCCGGGCAGCCCGGCGGCCTCGACAACCCGCTCGGCGCGCGTGCGCTGTACATCTACCAGAACGGCCAGGACACCGGCTACCGCATCCACGGTTCGCCCGAATGGTGGAGCATCGGCCAGGCGATGTCGTCGGGCTGCGTTCGCCTGATCAATCAGGACATCATCGACCTCTACAGCCGCGTCTCCAGGAGGAACCCGGTCGTCGTCGTCTGACCCTCCCGGTCATCGTCTGAACTCGAGGCGGCTGACGCGGCCGCTCGACTCTCCCGTTGCGCGATCTCGCAAGACAGGCGAATGTGGCTTGCAAAGCCACTGCTCGGGAGACGTGAAGCATGTCCGGAACTTTTGTCATCGCGCAAGGCGGCGGCCCGACCGCCGTCATCAACCAGACGGTGGTGGGCGCCACACTCGAGATCCGCAGGCGGCATCCCGGCGCCAAGGTGTTGGGCTCCATCCATGGCGTGCGCGGCATTCGTGACGGCAACTATGTCGATCTCTCGGCCATTCCGGAGGATCGGTTGCGGTTGATTGCTGCGACGCCGAGCGCCGCGCTTGGCTCGACCCGCGACAAGCCGGACGAGGCCTATTGCGAGGTCATCCTCAACGGCCTGAACAAGGCGGGCGCCGATGCCTTCATCTATATCGGCGGCAACGACACGTCCGGCACGCAGCAGATCCTGACCGACGCCGCCGGCGGCAAGATGGCATTCGTCCATGCGCCGAAAACCATCGACAACGATCTCGAGGAGAACGACCACACGCCCGGCTTCATTTCGGCAGCCGAGTTCGTCGCCGGCGCCTTTCTCTCGGTCGACCTCGACTTCCGTGCTCTGCCGGGCATCTATGTCGGCATCGTCATGGGCCGGCACGCCGGTTTCCTCACCGCCGCCGCCGCCGCATGGCAGCTTGATCCCGACAGTGGCCCGCATCTCGTTTATGTGCCGGAGCGTCCGTTCTCGGCTTCAGCCTTCATCGACGACGTGCGCGCCACGCTCGATCGCCACAAGCGCTGCATCGTCGCAGTCTCCGAAGGCGTCAGCACAGCCGACGGCAAGGCGCTGGTCGAAAGCCTTGTCCCGCCGGACAAACTGGAGCGCGATGCGCATGGCAACGTCAAGCTGTCGGGCAGCGACTTGCCGGCCGCCCTCGAGCGTGCGCTGGCCGAAGGATTGCCGGGCAAGCGGGCACGCGTCGATGCGCTCGGCTACATGCCGCGCGGCTATGTCGGCGCCATCAACGCCGTCGATGCGCAGGAAGCCTTCGATGCCGGCGTCTTTGCGGTCGCTGTCGCCGAGCAGGGCGGCGGCTCGGTGGCGCTGCAATATGACGGCAAGAAAACCGTGCTGAACAAGGTGCCGCTGAAAAACGTCGCCGGCAAGACCCGTCACATGCCCGACGATTTCATGCTGCCTGAGGTCAATCAGCTCTCCGATGCAGGAATGGCCTATCTGAAGCGACTGGTTCCCGAAAAATACAAGGTTGGAAAACCGTTCGTCTGATGCCGGCCCTCTGATGGATGATTGGTTCAGCAAGACGAAGGTCGACGCCGTTACAACCATGCTGACCGAGCCGTTCGTGCATGATTTCGTGCGCGCCAACATCTGGCATCTGCGCGGCCGCGACGTCGACCTGCTTGTCGACACCGGCATGGGGATTTGCCCGCTGGCGCCGGAGATCGACACGCCTGATGGCAAGCCGCTGCTCGTCGTCGCCACCCATATCCACCTCGACCATGTCGGCTCGCTGCACGAATTCCCGCTGCGAGCCGGGCCGAGGATGAGTGCTGCGCAATTCGACAGCATGGATGACGCCGTCACCTACGCCCACATGTTTCATGATCTCGACGGCGCCGTCTCAAAGCTGCCGGCACCGGGCTGGAGAGCGGCCGAATACAGAATCCAGCCGGCGCCGCTGACGCGGACGCTTGACGAGGGCGATCTGGTCGACCTTGGCGACCGGCAATTCCGGGTGCTGCATCTGCCCGGCCATTCGCCGGATTCGATCGCGCTGTTCGATGAGGCCGACGGCCTGTTCTTCGCCGGCGACGCCATCTACGACGCCTTGCTGATCGACGACCTGCCGGATTCCGACGGATCAGCCTATCGCCGAACCATGCAGCGGCTGCTCGGTCTGCCTGTCAGCATCGGCCATGGCGGCCATGGACCAAGCTTCGACGCCAAACGGATGCGCGAGATCGCCACCGGTTATCTCAGGCGAACAGACGGCGCATAAGCCAAGAATCTGGTTGCCCGCCAGAGTATCTTTGTCAACATTGGTGAAGGCCGACAGGCGGCCTGATGCAAACGGATTGTCTCGATGGTCACCCGCGGCTTCTCTTCAGGACGAAAGCCCCCGACGGATGCGGATGCGCGTATCCCGCCGGGGCAATATCTCGAGCAAGGGTTTCCGGTGCTGTCGGCCGGGCCGACGCCGCGTGTGCGCACCGAGGACTGGTCGTTCACGCTCAAGCACGGACCGCGGCCGATCAAGACGTGGAACTGGACAGAGTTCAACGCGCTGCCTTTGACCAAGATGACCCGCGACATCCACTGCGTCACCGCGTGGACCAAGTTCGACACGGCGTGGCAAGGCGTGCTGGTCGACGATATTCTGGCGGATGCCGGCATCGAGCCACCGACCGCCTTCACGCTGGCGCTGTCCTTCGACGGCTATACAACCAACGTGCCGACGCAGGATCTCATTGCCGGCAAGGCAATGGTGGCGCTGCTTTACGAAGGCAAGCCGATCACGCCGGATCATGGCGGCCCGGCGCGGCTGCTGGTTCCGCATCTCTATTTCTGGAAGTCGGCCAAATGGCTGAACGGCCTGCAGTTCACCGAGCGCGACGAGCCCGGCTTCTGGGAGCTGCGCGGCTATCACATCTATGGCGACCCGTGGCGTGAGCAGCGCTATACGGGCGATCCATGAGCGACGCGCCGGCGGCGCAGTCGCCCTGGCAGACGGTGACCATCGCCCGCATCGAAAAGCGCACGCCGCGCGTCACCAGCTTTTTCCTCCAGCCGTCGCGGCCCTTCGCCTATCGTGCCGGGCAGCATGTCGATGTCAGGCTGACGGCGCCGGACGGCTATCAGGCGCGCCGCTCCTACTCAATCGCCTCGGCGCCGGAAGCCGGCGAGACGATCGAGCTGGCGATCGAAAGGCTCGATGATGGCGAGATCTCGCCCTTCTTCCACGATATCGCGGCGGTTGGCGACGAGGTCGAGTTGCGCGGACCGCTCGGTGGCCACTTCGTCTGGTCCGACAGCGACGGCGGCCCGCTTCTGCTGGTCGGCGGCGGGTCCGGCGTGGTACCGCTGATGGCGATGATCCGCCATCGCGCCGCGCGCAGATCGGCGGTGCCCGTGGCATTGGTATTTTCCGCACGGGTCTGGGACGAGGTGATCTTTCGCGACGAGCTGATCGACGTCCACGATCGCCGGGACGGCTTCGATCTGGTGTTGGCGCTGACCCGCGAGGCCGCCCGGCGCCCGTCAGACTATTCGCGGCGGGTCGATGCCGCGATGATGGAGCAATCGATGCTGCGGCTGCCCGCGCCGCCAAGGTTCGCCTTTGTCTGCGGCTCGAATGCGTTCGTGTCGGCCGCCGCACAGGCGCTGATCGATGCCGGTGTGCCGGCAAACCTCATCCGCACCGAACGCTACGGGGTTTAATGCATGTCACGCAAAAGTGTGCAGCGGTTTTGCGATGACGACATGCATAAAAACAATAACTTAAAGCGCGTCGCATGAATCCATTCAGCCGCGACGCGCTTTAAGCTCCCCGCCGGTCAGGCGTCGATCTCGATCGCCGTCAGCGGCTTCGAACAGCAGGCAAGGATGAAGCCGTCGTCGATCTCGTGATCGAGGATGCCGCCATTGTGGCTCATCTCGACCGTGCCCGAGACCTTTTTCACCTTGCAGGTTCCGCACAGGCCCAACTCGCAGGCTGCGGGGATGCGTACGCCCGAAGCGCGCGCCGTCTGCAGCACGGTCTGGCCGGCAACGCATTCGGCATCAATATCCGAAAGCGAAAAGCGGATCGGCGTTGCGGCCTCGGCAGGTACCTCGATCCCGCCCTCTGCTGGCCCACTTTTTGCCGGCCCACCCTCTGCCGGCGAACCGAACGGGGCCGGAATTTCCTCCACCGCCGGGGCCGCAAAGCTCTCCTGATGGTAGTTGGCCATGTCGAAGCCGGCCGCCTCCAGCATCTGCCGCACGGCGCGCATGAACGGGTCGGGGCCGCAGCAGAAAATTTCGCGCTCGCGAAAATCGGGCGCCAGCAGCGGCAGCCGTATCGCGTCGATCCGGCCCATATGGCCGAACCAGCCCTCACGGCTGGACCGCTCCTCGATCATGAAGCCGAGCGTCAGGCCCGGCATGCGGCTGCCGAGCAGCTCGAGCTCCTTGCGGAAGATGATCTCCTCGGGCTTTCGCGCGCAGTTGACGAAGCCGACATCTGTCCATGGCGCGCAGTCGTTCAGCCAGCGCAGCATCGACATCATCGGCGTCACGCCTGAGCCGGCCGAAATGAACAGATACTTGGCCGCTGGATGGCTGTGCAGCGAAAAGTCGCCCGCCGGCCCATAGGCCTTCACGTGAACGCCGGGCTTCAGATTGTCGAACATCCAGCGGGTGCCGAGGCTGCCGGCCTGCGCTTTCACCGTCACCGCGATCGAGAACGGCCTCGACGGCGAGGACGACAGCGTATAGGTCCGCATCATCGGGCCCTCGGTGGTCGGCAGTTCCAGCGTCACGAACTGCCCCGGTCTGTAGCGGAACCAGGTCTGGTTGTCAGAGCGGAACGTGAAGGTCTTCACGTCAGGCGCCTCGTCGCTGACGCCGATGACTTCCAGCACCTGGAGCCTGTCGTTCCAGGGCGCCATCTCGTCGAGATGGCGGTAGAGGCCAAGGTCCGTCATCGCATTCATCCCCTTGACCTCGTTCAGGCGACGCTGCGCAGCGCCGGCCGCCCGGCCTCGGCAAGGCGCGGCCCGATGAAGGAGGCGTACCATTCGACGAACTGGATGACGCCGCCCTCATGCAGTTCCGAATAGGGGCCGGGCTCATAGGCCGGCGACAGGATGCCGAAGGCGTTTTCCTCGACAATGCGACGATCCTGGTCGTTGGTCTCGGTCCAGACATGGGTGAGTTCGGCGAGGTCGTAATCGACGCCTTCGACCGCGTCCTTGTGGACAAGCCATTTGGTGGTGACGGCCGTTTCCGTGGCACTGATCGGCAGCACGCGGAAGGTGACGGCATGATCGCCGAGGATATGGTTCCAACTCGTCGGATAGTGATAGAGCAGCAGCGAGCCGATACGGTCGGTCGAAACGCTGTCGGAAAGGTTCTTCTTCACCGCGCGTCGTCCCGTCATCGTGTAGCTGACGGCGTCGCGCAGCAGCGGCGCGCGGGTGGCGCGATACTGCCCGGCCGGATCGATGCGGAACTTGCTCGGCAAGCCCGCCGCCTCGCATTTCGCCCAGTGCGCGAGCATCTCTGGATCGCTGTCGGCGCCCTGCACGCCGGTCACGGTCGGCGCTTCCGGGAATGTCTTGCAGAGTTCCGGATGGTTGCCGGCGCAATGGTAGCACTCGCGGTTGTTCTCCCAGACGAGCTTCCAGTTGCCCTTCTCGACGATGGTCGATTCGAAGGCGATTTTTGCCTCGCGCAGCCGGTGCGGCAGGAGGTAAGGCTCGATCATGGCGCGCATCGGCGCGAAGTCGGCCGGCTCGTTGGCCAGGCAGATAAAGATGTAGCCGCCAACGCTTTCGCAAGCCACCGGCTTCAGGCTGAACTGGCTCTTGTCGAAGCCGTCTGCCATCTGGCGAGCAAACAACAGCCGGCCGTCCAGCTCGTAGGTCCACTGGTGATAGGGGCAGACCAGCTTCGCCGCAGTGCCCTTGTCGGCATTGCAGACACGGCTGCCGCGATGCCGGCAGGAATTGTGGAAGGCATTGATCTTGCCTTGCTGGTCGCGGACCAGCACGACCGGATAGTCGCCGATCTGGGCGGTGATATAGCTGCCAGCTTTCGGCAACTCGCAATCGTGGCCGATGAACAGCCAGTCGCGATACCAGATCAGCTCCATGTCGAGCTTGAAGAAATCGGGATCGGTGTAGAAGGGCTGCTCAAGCGAATAGCCTTGCCTGCGGCCGTGCAAGAGCCTCAGCATGTCGTTGCGCGCGTCCATGTCCTGTCCTCGTGTAAGGACTGAACTGGTGGTGATGGAGGGAGGACCGTTTGCACGCCGGCGACAGGGCCGGACGTGCATCATCCACCTCTTGACCGCCCACCGCGATCAGTCGAGTCTGAAAATCTCGGGCTGGTTTCCGGGCTCTGGAGTGTCCTTGCGGACTCGTCGCGACACCTTCCCAGGCTTGTGGCCCAGTGGTCTCCCGTTGCGACTTGAACTCCACCACCGTTGCGGGGGCAGCGCCGGGTTCTGACCGGCTTCCCAATTCTCCGCTTCGTCGTCACCAAGCGGCACCTGAGATGGCGTGATCTAATCATGCCGGCCGGCTGACTGCCGGCATGAAAGCGACATCGTATCCATGCGGCGCGACACCGCCGGCGAAACCTGCAGGTTTATATCTGCAGGGCTGAAACCCCACTTTGTCGGCGGCCATTGTCGGCTGCCGTGACATCGAATCCGACCCGCGGCGGAGACCAGGAAGGTTAACAGTTTACAAAAGTGACTATTAGCCGCTTCTAAAATCGAACCGAACGGTTCGTTTCTGTTGACAATGCGTACAGCATGCTGTGAACGCAAATCCGCCAATCCGTCAAATCATGAATGGCTAATTTTGAATAAGATATTGAAAACGAACCATAAAACCATGGTAGTAGCAGCATCTGGTACAATTTCAAGGTGTAGATTCTTGGTCCACACGGAACAACTTCGTGATTGGAATCCGCCGAATGGCCTTCCCACATCGGGGCTGTCCGAACGACGCGCGCATCCTCCCAAGACACGCCGCTAGACGGACTGAAGACGAAGATACTGGAGTACTAAAATGAAAAAGATCGCTCTTGCTGCCGTCGCCGCTCTGGCCATCACCGGCAGCGCCTTTGCCGGCAGCGACCATTATGGGTCCAACGCCGCCAACCAGCCGGCCGTCGCGGTCGACAGCTCGTATACGGCCTCTGTCCAGACGCCGGCTCACGCTGAAAAGCAGCCCGTTGGCCAGGGCGCCGACCGCAACCTTTTCGGCAACAATTAACAGCTGGTCCCAAACAGCAAAGTGGCGGTTCGCCGCTCGGGGTCTGAGGAACTCAGGAGTATTTGAAATGAAGAAGCTCATTCTTGCCACCGCCGCCATTGTGGCCATCTCCGGCAGCGCTTTTGCCGGCAGCGACAACTTTGGATCGAACGGCGCCAACCAGCCGGCCGCTGCGGTCGACAGCAACTCGTACACGGCTTCGATTCGGAATTCGGCTTCGGCGCAGAATCCGGTTCCGGCTGACGAGAAACCCGTCAACGGCAGCGACCGTAACCTGTTCGGCAACAACTAACAGTTCGCTCCAACAGCGGCGGCGGCATTTGCCCGCCGGGCTGGCGGAACCAAGAAAATCCAGGAGTTTTGAAAATGAAGAAGATCGTTCTTACCGCCGCCGCGCTTTTGATTGCTGCGGGCGGCGCTTTTGCCGGTAGCGACAACTTTGGCAGAACCGACATCAACAAGCAGGCGACCATCAACGTCGACAACACGCAGACTTCTTCGGTACGCAATACCGGCTCGCCGGTCTACAAGCTGCTCAACTCGTCGGGCGACGTACAGAAGTCCGCCCCGCAGGGCAGCGACCGGAACCTGTTCGGCCGCTAGCGCATCGGCCCGAAAATCGGTTCCGATTCGCGGAAAGCACGATGCGCAGCGTTAAAGTGTTAGAGCGTACTTTTGTGCGTCCACTTGGACGCACGTCGCTCTAACAGCGACCGGAACGCACAAGACCGGCGGGCTTTGCCCGCCGCTCTCGTTTTTGGGTCACCAAACATCCATCAGTTCGGCTGCTGCTCTCAGGCTGCCTTTGCTTCCGCTTTGTGGAGCGTGAATGAATGTCCGTCGGCATCGAAAATATGCAGGTCGCCGGCATCGGCATTCAAGCGCAGCGCAGCGCCGCGCTTGACCCCGACATTGCCTGGCAGCTTGGTGACCAGCGGCAGGTCGGCGCGGCCGATGTCGACATAGACGAGCTGGACCTCGCCGAGTTGCTCGACATAATCCACCGTTCCCTCGAAAAGATAATCCGCACCGGTGGCGATCGTCAGATCTTCCGGCCGCACGCCGAAGCTCACCGAAGCGCCCTTCACCGACGCCGGCGTGGCGATCGGCACCGTCGCCTTGCGCCCGCCGACATGACTGACGATGGTCGGGTCGCCTGATTTGTCGATCGTCGCCGGCAGGATGTTCATGGCCGGCGAGCCGATGAACTGGGCGACGAACAGATTGCCGGGTCTCTTGTAGAGCTCCATCGGCGTGCCGACCTGCTCGATATGGCCCTCCTTGAGCACCACGATGCGGTCGGCCAGCGTCATCGCCTCGACCTGGTCGTGGGTGACGTAGATCATCGTTGTAGCAGGCATCGATTCCTTGAGCTTGGCGATCTCGATGCGGGTGGCGACGCGCAGCGCCGCGTCGAGGTTCGACAGCGGCTCGTCGAACAGGAAGACCTTGGGGTTGCGCACGATGGCGCGGCCGATGGCGACGCGCTGGCGCTGGCCGCCCGACATCGCCTTGGGCAGGCGGTCGAGATATTTGGTCAGCTGCAGGATTTCCGCCGCCTGGCGCACCCGCTTGTCGATCTCGGCCTTGCTCTCCTTGCCGATCTTCATCGAGAACGCCATGTTGTCGTAGACAGTCATGTGCGGATAGAGCGCATAGGACTGGAACACCATGGCGATGCCGCGCTTCGACGGCGGCACGTCGTTCACCACCTCGCCGTCGATCTTGAGCTCGCCGGAGGTGATTTCCTCAAGCCCGGCGATCGACCGCAGCAAGGTCGACTTGCCACAGCCCGAAGGGCCGACGAAGACGATGAACTCGCCCGACTTTATGTCGAGGTCGATGCCATGGAGAATGTTGAGATTGCCGTATGATTTCTTCACTTGCCTTAGCGTGACATCGGCCATGGGTTCCCTCCAGTGAATTGCAAATTCAGTCGATACGCCCGAACCAGGCGCCGTAGCCGCCGAGGCGGATAGAGCCGGCGTCAGTCTGTCCCGAAAACCCGTGCCCCGGCAAGGGCTGCAGCGAGCGTCCGCCGAGATTGACTTCGGCCGGTCGGCTGCCGAGATTGAAGGCGCAGACGATCTGCTCATTGCCCTCGCGGCGCGTGAAGGCGACCGTATCGCCCTGGCTTTCGATGAACTCGATCTCGCCCTTGGCCAGCGCCGGATACAGGCGGCGGAAAGCGAGAAAGCGCCGGTAGTGTTCGAGCAGCGAGTTGTCGTCGCCCTGCTGCACATCGACCGCCTGCGAAAGGTGCTTGGCAGGCACGGGCAGCCAGGGCTTTGCCGTGGAGAAGCCGCCATTGCCGTCGGCGCCATTCCAGACCATCGGCGTGCGGCAGCCGTCGCGGCCCTTGAATTCCGGCCAGAACCGGATGCCGTAGGGGTCCTGCAGATCCTCGAATTGCAATTCCGCTTCGCCAAGACCGAGTTCCTCGCCCTGGTAGATGCAGACCGAGCCGCGCAGCGACATCAGCAGCGCCGAGATCACCTTGAGATAAGCGGTCTGGTCGGCCTCGCCGGCCGCCCAGCGCGAGGCAGTGCGCATCACGTCGTGGTTGGAGAAGGCCCAACACGACCAGCCGTCGCTGGCGACCTCGCCAAAGGCTTCCAGCACCGAACGCACCTTTGCCGCGCTGATCTTTTCGGGCGCCAGGAAGTCGAATGAATAGCACATGTGCACGCGCTTGCTGCCGGCGGTATAGGCCGCCACCACCTCCAGTCCGCGCTGCGAATCGCCGACTTCGCCAACCGCCGCCGTCGCCGGATATTCGTCGAGCAGGGCGCGGAAGCGTTCGAGGAAGCCAAGGTTTTCGGGGCGGCTCTTGTCGTAGAGATGGTCCTGGTAGTTGTAGGGGTTGACGGAAGGAGCGGTCTGGTCGTTGCGCTGTTCGGGCGGCAGCGGCGGATTGTCCTCGAGGCCCTGGCTGTGGAAGTAGAAATTGATGGTGTCGAGGCGGAAACCGTCGACGCCGCGCTCCAGCCAGAAGCGGGTGACATCGAGCAGCGCGTCCTGGACTGCGCGGCTGTGGAAGTTGAGATCGGGCTGCTCGGCCAGGAAATTATGCAGGTAATATTGCTGGCGGCTGGTGTCCCACTGCCAGGCCGAACCGCCGAAGATCGACAGCCAGTTGTTGGGTGGCGTGCCGTCGGGCCTGGCGTCGGCCCAGACATACCAGTCGGCCTTCGGATTGGTGCGGCTCGAGCGGCTTTCCTTGAACCACGGATGGATGTCGGCGGTATGCGACAGCACCTCGTCGATCATCACCTTGAGCCCGAGCCTGTGCGCCTCGGCGGTCAGGGCGTCGAAATCGGCCAGCGTGCCGAACATCGGATCGACGTCGCAATAGTCGGACACGTCGTAGCCGAAATCCTTCATCGGCGACTTGAAGAACGGCGAGATCCAGATGGCATCGACGCCGAGCGCCGCGATATAGGGCAGCCTGCCGATGATGCCCCTGAGGTCGCCGATGCCGTCGCCGTTCGAGTCCTGATAGCTGCGCGGATAGATCTGGTAGATCACGGCACCTCGCCACCAGTCGCGGTCGACGGCGAAGTCGGGACTCAACGTCGCTTTCACAGCGGATTGCATGATCTCAGCCTCCCTTCACCGAGCCGGCGAGCAGCCCGCGGACGAAATAGCGCTGCAGCGAGAAGAACACGATCAGCGGCACGACAATGGTGATGAAGGCCGATGTCGTCAGGATCTCCCAGTCGCCGCCGCGCGAGCCGAGCAACGCGTTGAGCTTGGCGGTCAGCACGATCTGGTCGCCCTCGGTGCCGAGGAAAACCATCGCGACCAGCAGATCGTTCCACACCCACAGGAACTGGAAGATGGCGAAAGAGGCCAGCACCGGGAACGACAGCGGCAGCACGATCTTGACGAAGATCTCGAAATCGCTGGCACCGTCGATGCGCGCCGATTCCATGATTTCTCGTGGCAGGCCGGCAATGTAGCTTCTCAAGAGATAGATGGCGAAGGGCAGGCCGAAGCCGGTATGCGCCAGCCAGATGCCGAGATAGGTTTTCGACGGCACGCCGAAGAAGCTGCCGACGCCGTTGTAAAGCTTCAGCAGCGGGATCAGCGACATCTGCAGCGGCACGACCAGGAGCCCGATGATCACCGCGATGAGCAACGCCCGGCCGGGAAAGCGCATCCAGGCCAGCGCATAGGCCGCGAACGCCGCGATCAGGATCGGGATGACGGTCGCCGGAATGGTGACGGTCAGCGAATTCATGAAGGAGCGGCCGATGCCTTCCGAAAACAGCACCGTATTGTAATTGTCGGTGGTGAATTTCGGCGGCGCCGACGAGGCGTAGTAGACGCGCTGGCCACGCTCGCCCTCGAACGGCTTGGTCGAGGTCATGACGAAACTGCCGTCGGGGTTGAGCTGCAAGGTCTCGCCGTCGCCGAGATCGGCTGTGGTGCCGGCGGGATATTGCGTCGGCGCCGACGACTTGACGCCAAAGGCGCTGATGTCGCGGGCCGGATCATCGCCGAAGATGTTGCCCTCGAGGACGAACTTGCCGTCCTTCTCGACTTGCGCCGAGGCGGGTGGCAGCCGCCCCGCTTCCGTCTGCGTGGAACTGGCGAACGAGTTCCACCAGCCCGAGGCGATGATCTGGTCCTTGTCGCGCAGCGACGAGACGAGAATGCCGAGCGTCGGGATCGTCCAGATCGCGACGAAGAGGAAGACCGCGATATGGACGCCGAAACGGCTGGCAAAGGACTTTCCGGTCGAGACGGCCATCTCAATGTCCTCCCGTCTCTTTGTTGGCCTGGCGGATGTTCCAGATCATGATCGGAATGACCGCGATCATGATGATGATGGCGATGGTGGCGCCACGGCCGAAATCGCCGCCGCCGCGGAACATCCAGTCGAACATCAGATTGGCCAGCACCTGGCTGTTCCATTGGCCGTTGGTCATCGTCAGCACGATGTCGAAAACCTTCAGCACCAGGATGGTGATGGTGGTCCAGACGACGGCGATCGTTCCCCAGATCTGCGGCACCATGATCTTCCAGAAGATCTGGAACGGATTGGCGCCGTCGATGACGGCCGCCTCCAGCGTCTCCTCGGGAATGCCCCGCAAGGCAGAGGACAGGATGACCATAGCAAAGCCGGTCTGGATCCAGATCAGGATGATCATCAGGAAGAAATTGTTCCAGAACGGCAGCGATATCCAGACCTGCGGCTGGCCGCCGAAATATTGGATGATGGCGTTGAGCAGGCCGATCTGCGTCTGGCCAGCACCGCGGTATTCGTAGATGAATTTCCAGATGACGCTGGCGCCGACGAACGAGATGGCCAGCGGCAGGAAGATGAGGCTCTTGGCGATGGTGCCCCACCAGATCTTGTCGGTGAGGACGGCGATGATCAGCCCGAGGAAGGTGCAGGCGGCAGGCACGACCGCCAGCCAGATGATGTTGTTGAGGATGGAGGTGCGGAATTCGCGGTCGCCGAACGCCCATTCATAGTTGGCGAAGCCGACGAAATTGGCGCCACCGCGATCGAGGAACGACAGCCTGAGCGTCTCCACGACCGGGTAGATCAGGTAGATGGTGAGGATGATCATGGCCGGGCCGACGAACAGCCACGGCCGGATCATCCCCTGCCGGCGCAGATTGTCGATGGCCGCCGCACCTGCAACGCCGCGCGACGGGAAGATGATGTCCACCAGCTTGTTGGCGCCCCAGAAATAGGCGACGCAGCCGCCGACGCCGACGACGATGACGAATATGGCCGAGAAAATCTGAGCCGCCACGGGTCCCTCCCTCTGCGCATGATCCGCCAGTCGGGAATGACTTTGGCGATGCGATCACAGGCCGATTCAGTTATTTGGAACGCGATCGGGTGCAAGGCAGGGTTTTGCACTTGCTGGTCGCGCGTCATGCCGGAATGTGCTCATAAAAATTGCTGCTGTGCGGGCCGCCGGTCGGATCCGGGCCACCGAGGCCCGGATCCATGCAGGATCGCACGTTCAGCCGGGACCGCCTACTTGATCGCGTCCCAGCTCTTCTGGATGTCGGTGGCGACATCCTGGGCGGACTTGCCGCCGACGAGATCGATCATGCCGGTCCAGAAGGCGCCGGCGCCGATCTTGCCCGGCATCAGGTCGGACCCGTCGAAGCGGAAGGTCGAGGCCTCGGCGAGGATTTCGCCCTGCTTCTTCAGCGCGTCGCTGGCATAGGCGTCCTTGTTGACCGACTTGAACGGCGTCACGAAGCCGCCCTGGGCCATCCAGATCTCATGGGCGAGCGGCATCTTCAGGAATTCGATGAACGCGCGGGCACTCTTGCTATCCTTGGTGATCATGGCCAGCGTGCCGGCGCCGAGAACCGGGGTGCCGAGGTCGGGCTTGGCAGCGTACGCTGGGAAGTAGAAGAAGTCGGCGTCCTGGCCGATCTCGGTGCCTTCCGGGAAGAAGGTTGGGATGAACGACGCCTGATGGTGCAAATAGCATTTCGGCGGCACCGAGAACAGGCCTTTCGGGCTATCGCGAAAATCGGTCGCCGCCACCGCCTTGGCGCCGCCGTCGACCATCTTGTCGTCGGTCGCGATCTTGCCGAAAATGTCGATGGCGTTGACCACCGCGGGGTCGTTGAACGGAATCTCGTTCTTCACCCACTTGTCGTAGGTCTCGGGCGTCTGGGTGCGCAGCATGATGTCCTCGACCCAGTCGGTCGCCGGCCAGCCGGTGGCGCCGCCCGAACCGAGCCCGATGCACCATGGCGTGCCCCCGTCGGCGATGATCTGCTTTTCGAGCTCGGCGAGCTCTTCCTGCGTCTTCGGCACCTCGTAGTCGGCTTCCTCGAAATTGTCCGGCGAGTACCAGACCAGCGATTTCACGTCGGCCTTGTAGGGAAAGGCGAAAAAGCCCGGCTTGCCATCCTTGTCCTTGAAGGTGCCGAGATCGACCCATGACTGGCCGGCGCCGTAATTGTCCTTGATCCAGTTGGCGGTGTCGTCGCCGAGCGGCGTCAGCAGGCCCTTGGACGCCAGATCCTGGATCAGGCCCGGCTGCGGCAGCACGGCGATGTTGGGCGGGCTGCCGGCCTGCGTGTCGATGACGATCTGCTGTTCGTAATTTTCCGACGAGGAGTATTTGACCTCGGCGCCGGTGGCTTCCGAGAAATAGTCGAGAACGGTGCGGATGAGGCCCTCGTCCTCGCCGCGCCATGGCCCGAAGATCGACAGCGTCTCGCCCTTGAGGTCGACTTTCTTGAGCTCTTCGTAATTCGCCCAGTTGAAGCGGGGGTCTTCGCCCGGCTTGAACTTCAGTTCGGCTTGCGCCGGTGCGCCCAGGGCGAGCGCGACAAAGGCGGCGCTCAGCAGAAGCATTTTCCTCATTGGTATTCCCTCCCAGTGGTGCCAGACACCGGACGGAACCTCCATTCCGTCCGCCGACGCAGCAGGACTGTGACTCACTCGGAAGGGAACCGCAACCTTTCGAAGAGTCTTCCAAAGCGCTTTGGTCTTTGCAATCACGCCACTGAATTAATCAGAAGTCAAGAGGCTGGTTAACTAATCGATTTAATGTCACGGCCGCAAGCGCAAACAAAGTGCGCTGCAGCACCATTTTGGGCGCTGCAACAGCAAATTTTGCTTCAAACCGGTTAGAAAGGGTGCTTATGTTCTTCGCATCGGTAGCGCTTGCCGCCGTGGCGCGGGCGACCCATAGTTAAAGCGCTTTGAGGCTTGGAGGCCTCCGGTGAACCTCAAACAGCTTTCCCACATGCTGGCGCTTTCGCAGACGACGGTAAGCCGCGCGCTGAACGGCTACCCGGAAGTCAACGAGGAAACGCGCCGGCGGGTGATCGACGCCGCCAAGCGCCACGGCTATCGCCCCAACCCGAGCGCGCGTCGGCTGGCTACCGGCAAGACCGGGATGATCGGTTATGTCTTGCCGACCGGGGCGGCCGTCGACATCGACCCGCATTTCGTCGAATTCCTCTCCGGTCTCGGCGACTACGCCCGTTCGCACGAACTCGACCTGGTGCTGTCCCCCGCCGATGCCGACGATCAGGAGACGACCTATCGGCGCATCGTCGCCAACCGGCAGGTCGACGCCGTCTACATCTCCTCGCCGAGGCCGGCCGACCGGCGGGTGGCGCTGGTCAGCACGCTCGGCATCCCCTTTATCGTCCATGGCCGCAGTGAAGGGCTCGATTTCGATTACCCTTTCACCGACATCGACAATGAGGGCGCCTTCCACGAGGCGGCACGGTTGCTCGTCCAACTTGGTCACCGGCGGCTGGCGCTGATCAACGGCGACGGCCGCGAGACCTTCGCCATTCACCGCGAGCGTGGTGTGCGCCGGGCGCTGGCGGCAAGCGGTCTGGCGCTTGGCGAAGGCGATGTCTGTTCCCTCGCCATGACCGAGGAGAACGGCTACCGCGCCGCCAGGCGCTTACTTGAGCAAAGCGATGCGCCGACCGCGATCGCCTGCTCCAGCCTGATCATGGCGCTCGGCGTCGTGCGCGCGGTGCGCGATCTCGGCCTGACCATTCCGGGCGACCTGTCGCTGATCGCCCACGACGACGTCTTCCCCTGGCTGAAGCCGGAGAATTTTTCGGTGCCGTTGTCGACGACGCGTTCGTCGATCCGCCTGGCCGGCGCTCGTATCGCCGAGCGGCTGGCGGCGCGGATTTCGGGGTTGGAGGAGGGCGCCCGCGGCGAAGTCTGGCCGGTCGACCTGGTCATCAGGGGATCGGTCGCCGGCGCACCGCCGTAAGGGTAAAATGTTGGCGGGGCCGGGAAATGCGACATCGCGGTTCGCCCCCCTCTGTCCTGCCGGACAAAGGGGGGTGCTTCGCGCCGCCCCTCATCGCTTTACCTCCCACGCGGACTTACTCCTTCGCCGCCTCGGCCGCCCTGATATCCAACAGGCCATAGCCGAAATCATTGTCCCGCCCCTTGGGGCCGAGATCCCTTGCCGTGGCGGCCAGCGCTTTCTCGACCCAGTCGGCGGAACGGTCGGGTGCGGCATGCAGCAGATTGGCGATCGCGCCGGTGACGATCGCTGCGGCAAACGAGGTGCCGGTGACCACATCAGAACCGGCGCCGCTCGGCGCCACCATCTCGACGCCGGGAGCGGAGAGGAAGACGTAGGCGCCGCGATTGGACTGCTGCATCAGCCCGTCTTTGGCATCGGTGGCGGTCACCGCGATGACGCCGTCGAAGGCGGCCGGGTAGCCGTAGGGCGCCTTCGGTCCGTTGTTGCCGGCGGCGGCGACCAGCACGATGCCCAAGGCGCGAGCATTGCGGCAGGCGACGCCGAGCAGGTCGTTCTTCGGGCCGACGAAGCTCATATTGATGATGCGGACGTCCTGCTCCGCCGCCCAGTCGAGCGCCGCAAGGATGCCGTCCATCGTCGATTTGCCGCCCTCGAAGGCGCGGGCGTGGTAGATCCTGGCGCCCGGCGCCATGCCTTTGAGCGCGCCGACGCCGGCGATCAGGCCGTCGATCGAGGTGCCGTGATCGCGCGCCTCGATCGGCACGTCGGGCATTGCGTCGAACTGATCGGCGATGACGCCGGAGAGTGCTGGATTGGTGTCGTCGATGGCGGTGTCGACGACCGCAATGCGCACGTTCTCGCCGCTCGCCCCTTTCGCATCGAGCGCAATGCGCTCGAAGGCATAGTTGACGATGGTGGCTGCCTGCTGCAGCGAGTAGATATGGTTGGGCTCGCGCCGTAAAGTACGGCCGTCGGCGGAAAGCTGCGCCAGCACGACGCCGACCGGGCGGCCATCGGGAATGCCGAAGCGCACCAGCGTGGCGCCGAGCAACTGAGACTGGCGCTGCGAGCGCACCTCGAGGCCAAAGGAGGCGGCGATCTGCTGGACGGCGTCGCCCTCCACCGTCACCAGCACCTCGTCCGGCACGACATCACCGACGATGGCGCGGGGCGGCTCGGCCGCGACGAGATCGCTGGGCGAAACGATCGGGCCGCCCGCCGCAGCGGCTTGTATCGCTGTCGCACCGGCAGGCGGGACCGGCGGCGGCAACGCACCGCTGGCCGGATCGCGGCGCGGATCGGGCGTCGGCAGCGGCGCCTGGCCGCCGCCGATCGGATTGGGGAACAGGTCGACGATCAGCGCGGGAAGAAGCACCGCATTTGTCGCGGCAGGACCTGCGCCGGGCCTTTCGCCGCTGCCATCCTTTGTGTCGCGCTTGATGCAGTCGGCCGCCGTCGCCCCTCGGTTGAGGCAGTCGATTTCAGTCTGCGTAAGGGTCGGATCATTGGTCTGCGCCAAGGCCGGCACAGCGCCGATTATCATCGCCGCCACGAGCAGCGCCGCAAATCGGATGACCGCCCTAGCCGCCATCGACCGGTTTCCTTCCCTCGACCACAGCCTCCGCGAAAGGCTGGGCGGCAATCAGGCCGAGCACTTTTTCATAGTCGGCTGCGGTCGCGGCCGGGATGCCAAGACGGAAGACACCTTCGGCGGTCGGGCCGGCGGCAATCTTCAGCTGGTGCTCGCCAAGAAAAGCGACAATGTCGGCCATCTTGGCATCCGGCTTGAACGTGACCAGCGCGAACGGCATTTTCGCAAGATCGCCTTGCTGGCCGGCAATTTCGAAATCGCTGTCGATGCCGCCAGGCTGCTCAAACGCCTGCACCACAACAAGCGCCAGCAGAGCCGCGGCCGCAGCCCAGGCGACGCCGGCGGGCACCGCGGTGAAGCGGCCCCACGCTTGCGTCAGCCAGGACGACGCCGCCGGCGCGCGCACCGGGCCGGCCTCGGCGTCAAGCGCCCGGGCGAAGCGGCTGAGCGCATCGGCCGGCGGGCGGATCGCTTCATTGGATGCAGCTGTGCTGGAGAATTCGGCTTCGGCCTCGCCGAGTGCGGCAAGCGCTGCCGGGTCGGTCGCCAGCCATTCCTCGACGGCTTCGAGCTCTGCACCTTCCAGCGAGCCATTCAGGTAGAACGGCAGCAGCGTTTCCATTTCATCGCGGCGCGACATCTTTTCAGCGGCGCTCATGGCCACCCCCTGTCGTAACCGGCGGCCTTGAGTGCCTCGCCGAGTTTCTTGCGGGCGTAGAACATTCTGGTCTTGACGGTGGCGACCGGAATACCGAGTACCTCGCCGATCTCGCTCACCGACTGTCCGTGGTAGTAGGCAAGGTCGATCACCGTTCGGTGTTCTTCCGGCAAGGCATCGATGAAACGCCGCAACGCGGCGCCCTTGTCTTCCTTCATGGTGACGACTTCCGGAGAGTCGGCGCCGTCGGCGACCTGGGCGGCGTCATCGTCGTCGATCCAGTCTTCCTTTTTCTTGCGCAACGACGACAGCGCCTTGAAGCGGGCGATGCCGAGCAGCCACGTCGAGACTTCCGAGCGCCCCTCGAAGCCGGGCGCCTGGCGCCAGAGTTCGAGAAACACCTCGTTGGCGATATCGTCGGCCATCATTTCCGATCCGGTCTGGCGCACCACGAAACGGTAGACCCGCGCGTGGTGGCGCATGAACAGGAGCCGCACGGCGGCGCGGTCGCCCTTCGCGACCCGGCCGACAAGCGCACGATCGGTTTCCGTCGCTGCCGTCATGGCCGATCGAGCCGCCTGGCTCCTGTCTGCTCTGTCGCTGATCGGCCCAAAAAGGTTCACCGCTTTCCGCCCAGAATTTCCTGAAAGCTAGCCGAAGAGCGGCAGTGTTGCCAGAGGGAGGTTCTTCCCTTCTCCCCCTGTGGGAGAAGGTGGCCGAGCGAAGCTCGGTCGGATGAGGGGTGCTGGACGGATCGCTACACCGAAGAATTAAGCGCTTCAAATCCCTCAATATTTTCACGCCGAGTTTCTTCCAACACCCCTCATCCGTCTTGCCGCTTCGCGACAATCCACCTTCTCCCACAAGGGGGAGAAGGGAAGACGCGCGCTCAGTCGAGGAACGGCCTGGCCTTCATTGTCGCGGGCACCGGGACGCCGAGGCGCGCAAGCACCGTCGGCGCAAGCTGCAGCTGGTCTAGCAGCGTGTCGGCCTCCGGCCCGTTGCCCTGTCCGAAATAATACAGAGCAAAATCCTGCATCTCGTCGTCATGGCCGCCATGATGGCCGCGATCGGTCTGGCCGTGATCGGCGGTCACGATGATCTCGTAGCCGGCTTTCCGCCAGCGCGGCAGGAAGGCGGCGAGCATGCCGTCCATCGCATAGACGGCATGGTCCATCTCATGGCAGTCATGGCCGAAGCGGTGGCCCATCGAGTCCAGCGTGCAGGTGTGCAGGATGCCGTAGTCGATGCCGTGGCGTCTGGTCAGCATGGTCAGCGTCGCGAACAGGTCGACGTCGCTCGGCGTCATCTGGTTGCGGGCATTGTAGCCGGTCATGGTGTGGAACCGGCCATGGGTGATCGGCCCGCCCGGCTCGTCGAACTCCATGTCCTCGACCAGATCGAACGGATAGGCCCGGAAGAATTCGGACCAGTAGGAATGGGTGACCGCACCTGTCTTGCCGCCGGCCCTGCTGACCTCGGAGAAGATATCCGGCTGCTCGACGCGGAAGCGGTTCTCGTTGGTCAAGATGCCATGCACCTGCGGCGCTACGCCGGTGTGGATCGAGGCATAGCAGCAGGCAGAGGTCGACGGCAGCACGGAACGCATCTTCCAGACGCGCGCTTCGCCCGATTGCACCCAGCCTTCGAGGTTGCCCATCAGCCGGCGCCAGTTGCGGTAAGGCACGCCGTCGAGGATGATCAGCAGAAGTTTTGTCTTCAGCGCCACCGGTGTGTCTAATTGCCCGCGCTGGCCATGCGCCGTCCCTTGATCGCCTTTTCCAGCCAGCCGATCTCCATTTCGGGGACTGAGGACAAGAGAAGGTCGGTATAGGCATCGAACGGCGGCGCCAGCACCTGGCTCTTGGCGCCATAGCGCACCACCTCGCCGCGATACATCACCGCGATCGAATCGGCGATCGACTTCACCGTCGCGAGGTCGTGGGTGATGAACAAATAGGCGACGTTTTCCTCCTTCTGCAGCTCGAGCAGCAGCTTCAGGATGCCGTTGGCGACCAGCGGGTCGAGCGCCGAGGTCACCTCGTCGCAGATGATCAGCTTCGGCTTGGCGGCAAGCGAACGGGCGATGCAGACACGCTGCTTCTGGCCGCCGGAAAGCTCGGCCGGGTAGCGGTCGACAAAGCCCTTGCCCATTTCGATCTTGTCAAGCAATTCGGCGACGCGCTTGTCGCGCTCGCGGCCGCGCAAACCAAAATAGAATTCGAGCGGCCGGCCGATGATGGTGCCGACGGTCTGGCGCGGGTTCATCGCCACGTCGGCCATCTGGTAGATCATCTGCAACTGGCGCAGATCCTCCTTGGGCCGATCGGCAAGCCGGTTGGCGAGCGGCCGCCCGTCGAAGGTGACGGTGCCTTGTTCGGGCGGCAGAAGGCCGGTGATGGCGCGCGCCAGCGTCGACTTGCCCGAGCCGGACTCGCCGACCACCGCCAGCGTCTGGCCCGGATAGATGTCGACCGAGACGTTCTTCAGCACCTTGATATGGCTGCGGCCATAGGCGGCGGTGATGTTCTTGACCGACAGGAACGGGTTCGTGCCGGGCTTTTGCTCCTGGTGCTCGATCTCATGCACTGACACCAGCGCATTGGTGTATTCCTGGCGCGGCTCCTTGATGATCTGGCGGGTGCCGCCCCATTCGACCAGCCGGCCATGGCGCAGCACCATGATCTCGTCCGAGACCTGGGCGACCACGGCAAGGTCATGAGTGATGTACAGCGCCGCGACATGCGTGTCGCGGATGGCGTCCTTGATCGCCGCCAGCACGTCGATCTGCGTCGTCACGTCGAGCGCCGTGGTCGGCTCGTCGAAGACGATCAGGTCGGGCTCGGAGCACAGCGCCATCGCAGTCATCACGCGCTGCAGCTGGCCGCCTGACACCTGGTGCGGAAACCGTTCGCCGATGCTTTCGGGGTTCGGCAGGCTGAGCTTCTTGAACAGCGCGATGGCGCGCTTTTCGGCCGCGGCCCGTGTCGCCGTGCCATGCAGCAGCGTCGCCTCGACGACCTGGTCCATCAGCCTGTGCGCCGGGTTGAAGGCGGCGGCGGCCGATTGCGCGACATAGCAGACCTCGCGGCCGCGCAGCTTGCGAAAGCCCTCCTTGCCGCCTTTGAGGATGTCGCGGCCGTTGAGGATGACTTCGCCGCCGGTGATCCGCACGCCGCCGCGGCCATAGCCCATCGACGCCAGGCCGATGGTCGACTTGCCGGCGCCGGACTCGCCGATCAGGCCGAGCACCTTGCCCTTCTCGAGCGACAGCGAGACGTCGTGGACCAGCACGATGTTCTTCGGCGCTTCGCCCGGCGGGAACACGGTGGCCTCGATGCGCAGATTGCGGACATCGAGCAGCACGGACTTTGCTCGCTGGTCAGCCATTACCCGCGCCCTCCCTTCAGGCTCGTCGTGCGGTTGAGCACCCAGTCGGCGACAAGGTTGACGGAAATCGCCAGCATGGCGATCGCCGCCGCAGGGATGAGCGCCGCCGCGATGCCAAAGACGATGCCGTCCTTGTTTTCCTTGACCATGCCGCCCCAGTCGGCGCTAGGCGGCTGCACGCCGAGGCCGAGGAAGGACAGCGTCGACAGGAACAGCACGGCATAGATGAAGCGCAGGCCGAGTTCCGAAACCAGCGGCGACAACGCATTGGGCAGGATCTCGCGGAAGATGATCCACACGCTGCCTTCGCCGCGCAGCTTGGCCGCCTCGACGAAATCCATGACGTTGATATCGACGGCGACCGCCCGCGACAGGCGGTAGACGCGGGTCGAGTCGAGAATGCCCATGACCAGGATCAGCGTCACCAGATTGGTTGGCAGCACCGACAGCACGACGAGGCCCATGATCAGCGTCGGGATCGACATCAGGAGATCGACGAGGCGCGACAGCAGCGTGTCGAACCAGCCGCCGAAAACCGCCGCCGAGAAGCCAAGGATCGCGCCAAGCGAGAACGATAGCGCCGTGGCTAGCACCGCGATGAACAGCGTGACGCGGGCGCCGTAGATCATGCGCGAAAGAAGGTCGCGGCCGAGATTGTCGGTGCCCAGCCAATGTGTCGCCGACATCGGCCCCCAGACATCGCCGACGATCTCGCCATTGCCATAGGGCGAGATCCACGGCGCGAAGATCGCCGCCAGCACGAATAGCGCCGTCAGCACCAGGCCGACCAGTGCGGGAATGGGGATGCGTTTTATGTCGAGCATGCCCGCTCCCCCCTATTTCGGATGTCTGAGACGCGGATTGGCGACGATCGCCGCTATGTCCGCAATGATGTTCAGGCTGATGTAGACGGCGGCAAAGATCAGGCCGACCGCCTGCACCACCGGCACGTCGCGCTTGGTGACATGGTCGACGAGAAATTGCCCCATGCCGGGATAGACGAAGATCACTTCGACCACGACGACGCCGACGATGAGATAAGCGAGGTTGAGCATGACGACGTTGATGATCGGCGCGATCGCATTGGGAAAGGCGTGCCTGCGAATGACGGCGAAGGCCGAAAGCCCCTTGAGCTCGGCGGTTTCGACATAAGCCGACTGCATCACATTGAGGATCGCGGCGCGCGTCATCCGCATCATATGGGCGAGCACCACCAGCGTCAGTGCTGCCGCCGGCAGCATGATCGCCTGCATGCGCTCGCCGAAAGGCATTCCGTCATAGACCGTCGAGATGCCGGGGAAGATCTGGTATTTCACGGCAAAGAAATAGACCAGCACGTAGCCGATGAAGAACTCGGGAAACGACGTCGAGGCGAGCGCCAATCCGGAGATCAGCTTGTCGACCCAGCCATTGCGGTAACGCACCGCGATCAGGCCGAGGATGATCGCCAGCGGCACGGCCACGACCGCCGCCCAGAAGGCGAGGAACAGCGTGTTCCACAACCGCCCCTTGATCGACGTCGCAATATCCTGCCCGCTCGACATGGCGGTGCCGAGATCGCCGGTCACGACGCCGCCTAGCCAGCGGAAATAGCGGACAAAGGCCGGATCGTTGAGGCCGAGCTGCTCGCGCAGATTGGCAAGCGACTCCGGTGTCGCCGACTGTCCGAGGATGGCTTGCGCGACGTCGCCGGGCAGGATCTGGGTGCCGGCGAAGATCAGGACCGATACGGCCAACAGCAGGAGGATGCCCAGCGCAATGCGCTGGGCCACCAGTTTCACGATGGGTGAGGACATCTCCGCAAGGCCGGGCTCAGGCTTCGAGCCAGCACTTTGCCAGAGCGTATCCGTTCATCAGCTCCTGATGCGGATCGTCCACCCAGCCGGCGACCTTGGCACCCGTCGCGTCGATGAACTGGTTGAACATCGGCAGGATCAGGCCGCCCTCGTCGCGCACCATGACGGCCATGTCGTGGTACATCTGCTTGCGCTTGGCCTCATCGAGCTCGGCGCGCGCCGCCAGCACCATCTTGTCGAAATCCGGACGTTTGAAACGTGTGTCGTTCCAGTCGGCCGTCGACAGGTAGGCGGTCGAATACATCTGGTCTTGCGTCGAGCGTCCGCCCCAGTAGGAAGCGCTGAAGGGCTGCTTGTTCCAGACTTCGTGCCAGTAGCCGTCGCCGGGCTCGCGCTTGATCTCCAGGGTGATGCCGGCCTTGGCGGCGCTCTGCTGGAAGAGCTGCGAAGCATCGACAGCGCCGGGGAAGGCGACGTCCGACGTCCTGAGCAGGACGGCGCCGTCATGGCCCGACTTCTTGTAGTGGAACTTGGCCTTGTCGGGATCGTATTTGCGCTGCTCGATCTCGGTAAACAGCGGATAGGACGCGTTGATCGGGAAATCGTTGCCGAGCGAGCCATAGCCACGCAGGATCTTGTCCAGCATCTCCTCGCGGTCGATCGCCAGCTTCAGCGCCATCCTGAGGTCGTTGTTGTCGAACGGCGCTGTGTTGCAATGCATGATAAACACGTAGTGGCCGGGGCCGGCATGGTTGCGGATGGTGACACCGGGCAGACGCTTGATCAGGTCGACGATCTTCGGCTCGACGCGGTTGATCATGTTGACTTGGCCGCCCTGCAGGGCCGACGTACGCGCCGTGGCGTCGTTGATAACGATGACCTCGATCTGGTCGGCATGGCCCATCTTGTCGCCCTGCCAGTAATTGGCGAAACGCTCGGCACCATGGCGAACACCAGGCTCGTTGGTCACGATCTTGTACGGGCCGGCGCCGATACCGGCGTCGGGCTTGTCCTTGCCGCCGTTGGGCTGGACGATCAAGTGGTAGTCGCTGAGCAGGTAGGGCAGGTCGGCGTTCGCCTCCTTCAAGGTCAGCACGACTTCCTTGCCGCTGGCCTTGATGCTCTCGATGCCCTTCATGTAGCCGAGCGCGCCGGACTTCGACTTCTCGTCGGAATGACGCTCGAGCGTGGCGGCCACGTCCTCGGCAGTCACCGTCTTGCCATTGTGGAATTCGACGCCGTCGCGGATTTTCAGCGTCCACACCTTGCCGTCGTCCGACGAACCAATTTCCTCGGCGATGCGGTTTTCGAGCTTGCCGTCGGGGGACAGCTCGACGATCATTTCGCCCCAGCATTTGCCGAAGGCGAACGGAACCTGCGTCATCATCAGCGCCGGGTCGAGGCTGTTGGTGGACTCGCCGCCGACCAGGCCGGCCTTCAACGTGCCGCCCTTGACCGGGCCCGCGGCGCGCGCTGCACTTGAAAGCAGCGAGTTGGCGAAGGTCGCGGTGACGCCGAGCGCTGCCGCCCGGCCGAGAAAATCACGACGGCTCAGTTTGCCGGATGCGACGTGCCGGCTAAGAAATTCCAGTTCGTTTGACATGTTGAGTTCCTCACTCTGTTGGTTCGACCTTGTGGTCGTTTTTTATGGTTTCTTGTGAGGAGAATAATGACCGCAAGGGAACGCCGTAAGCAAGACCGAATGCGACATGCCGTGGCGTAAATCGTACGTCGCAATTGGACCAATCCGCATAAGCGCTCAAAGCAGATCGCGCGGGATTTTCTCTTCGAAATTACGCTCGAAAACCAGTTCCTCGCCTTCATAGGCTTCGATTCTGGCGCTAATAATGAAGTTTTGCGCATCGGACCGCATCTCGGCTGACGTTTCTGTGCGCACCGACCATCCATTTCGCGACAGCGTCTGCGTCCAGTGCGTCTTGCCCGACGCTGACAGCGGATTGTCAGGATGGATCGCCCATGTCTCGCGGGCGACGCTGCCATTGGCGAGGCCATGCTCCAGGTCGCGCACCTCGCCGAAATCGTCGACAATGGAAAGCGTGACGATTCCGGTCTTCTCGTCGCGATCAACATGACGCTCCGAATTGGCGGCACGGACCGTTTCGGTTGCCCAGGGCACGGCTGCCTCGGGCGTAGGGAACGTGACTTCGTCGCCTTGCGCCAGCGGGCGCAGCGGCAGCTTCAGCGTTGCCGCCGACAGGTCGAGCCGGACCGGTTCCGGCGATGGCCAGATCATCGGCCAGTAGGCGTTCGAAACGGCAATACGCAGGCGGTGGCCTGATGGTACGCGATAGGCACATTGGTCGAGCACGACCCGGGCGTTGACGGCTTCGCCCGGCACCAGCGCTTGCGGGAATTCGTGCGAATTGCGGTGGGTCAGGTTGAGCACGCCGTAGGAGATCAACTCGGACGCTCCGTCGGGATGCACGTCGCACAGCCGGATCGCGATGTTCGCTTGCGGCCGGTCGGACGAAACCCTGACCAGCACTTCCGGTGCGCCGACAATGTCGATCGCTTCGGTCAGCACCGGCTGGTCGAAACACACCGACAGCGCATCGTCGGGGCGCTGGTCGCCGGGCAGTTCCGGCCCGAAGGTGAAGGGGAAATATTCGCCGCCGGCGAGGCCGCAGCTTTGTGGCGAAGCCACGATTGCAGGCCTGGCGCCTTCCGGGATCAGTTCGATCGCCTCAGCCTTGATGTTGGGCGATGGCCAGTCTGCTTCGGCAACCCAGCGGCCGGGCCGCTCGGGATGCCAACGCGCGGGGCGCACGCTGTCCATCACATAGGCGCGGTAGGCCGGGTCGGCCTCGACGCCGGTGTCGATGCCTTTCAACCAGCGGTCCCACCAGCGCAACGCCTCCTGCAGGAAACCGATCGCTGGTTTCGGTGCGGCGTAATGCGGGTACTTGTGGATCCACGGGCCGACGATGCCCTTGACCGGCGCCTCGATATTGGCCGCGAGGTGGGAAATCGTATTGCGATAGCCGTCATGCCAGCCGCCGATCGACAGCACGGCGGCTTGGATGGCGGAATAGTCCTCGCAGATCGAACCGCGCTTCCAATAGGCGTCGCGGTGCTGGTGTCTCAGCCACAGCGGCGCCAGGAAGGGCTGGTTCTCCAGCCGGGTCAGCCATAGGTCGCGCCATCTGTTGTCGCCGGCCAGCAGCGGATCCGGCGGCCGCGAGGAATAGGACAGCATGGTCGAGGCCCAGCCGAAATTCTCGATCAGTAGGCAGCCGCCCTTGTAGTGGATGTCGTCCGCATAGCGGTCGACGGTCGAGCAGAGGCTGATGACTGCCTTTAGCGCCGGCGGCTGCTTGGCTGCCGTCTGCAGGCAGTTGAAGCCGCCCCAGGAGATGCCCATCATGCCGACACTGCCGCTGCACCAGGGCTGGGCCGCCGCCCAGGCAATCACGTCGCAAGCGTCCTGCAATTCCTGCTCGGAATATTCGTCATCCATCAGCCCTTCGGAATCGCCATTGCCACGCATGTCGACGCGGATCGAGGCGTAGCCGTGGCCGGCGAAATAGGGATGCGTCAGCTGATCGCGAAAGATCGTGCCGTCGCGCTTGCGGTAAGGCAGGTGCTCGAGGATCGCCGGCACCGGATCGTCGGCAGCATCGGCCGGCATCCACACTCGCGCCGACAGCCGGCAGCCATCCGGCATGACGATGCCCATGTCCGGAAATTCGACGACCTTGCGGGCAAATTCAGTGATGGTCTTCATGCGGGGCATAACGCCCCGCAGCGAGGCGACTTTCAATCGTCATTCGCGACTGGAGCAAAAAAATATGCGACCTGTCAGGGAGCGCGCTATCGCAACTCGTCCAGCAGTTCGGGATGTTTTTCCAACAGCGTCATCAACTGAATGGTCGGGCCACTCGGCTCAATCAAACCCCGTTCGTATTTGTCGAAAGCGTTCTCGCCGACTTTGAACAGGGATCCCGCCTCGCGCTGCGACAGTTTGAGCTTTGTGCGCACGCGACGGATGGTGGCCGGCGCCGGAACGCCGTCGATCTTTTCTTTGAGGATGCGGAGCGCTGCATCGACGACAGTCATGTCGTCCCCGACATGCACGCCCTCATCTCCCGATGGGAGATAATACCCCGGCAGATCGACGATCATGCTCTCGCCCTTGTAAGTCACAGTGAACGGACGCACTCCACGCGTCAGCGTTTCTCCTGTTTCCGGGGAGATCATGGTGTTCGTTTCATTATTTACTTTCGTCGTCATAGTCACTTTTCCTTGAACGACATGACTGTGAATCCGGTCACGACGTCCGCCTGAAATTTCACGTAGAGCACCAACTCGCGTGCTGGCACGTGGTAGACATCTTGCCAGACACGATGGTCGGCGAATGTCGTCATTGACTTTACAAACATTTTTCGCGTGATGCTGCCGATCACCTCGACTATACCGGAGCGATCGAAGCCGAGGCCAACCGCATCCCGCAGGGCGGACGTCGTGATTGCCAGCGTATCTACAGAGCCCAACTCCGCCTTGATCGCATCAAGATCGTAAGTGGGCCTGCGTTTCTCCATAACGCAGTATGCCACCATAAAGGGGGCATTTCAAGCTTTGAACTTTGCGGCATTCAACTCAACGGAATGTCGTTGTCAGCCTTGCTCGTCTGATAGGCGCTGGACAATTCGTCATAGCGTGCGGAGATTTTGCCGATCCGCGTTTCCAGTCGCACACGCTCGGTCTCGGGCAGCGACCACACCAGTTTTCGGATCGAAAAACTCTTCCAGTAGTCGTTCTCGGCATTGTAGCCGCCGGGGTCGAGGGTGAAGACCTCTTTCAGGATCTTCAGATCGTGCGGGATGGCGAAGCTGTCGCGCGAATCCTCATGCGAAAAAAGATAGTAGAAATTATCGAAGCCGGTCCAGGTGATCGCTGACAGGCAGAGCGAGCAGGGTTCGTGCGTGGCGAGAAAAATCGCGTCCCTGGTGTCGACGCGCTCAGCCTTCGGCATTTCATAAAACCGCTTCAGGCAATGCACTTCACCATGCCAGAGCGGATTTTCCGTCTCGTTGTTGGTTTCGGCGAGCACCAGCGAACGGTCGTTCTTGCGCAGGATCGCGGCGCCGAACAGCTTGTTGCCGTGGGCGACTCCTTCGGCTGTCTTCGGCACGATGTCATGCTCGATGACGTCGAGCAGTCGGTCGATCAGCGAGACGTCGACCATCATCCGGTCCCCTTGGGAAGATGGATCTCATAGGCGTGCGAGAAATGGCATTCTTCGAGGTTGGAGCCGTCGCCACCGCGATCGACGACGAGAAAGTCCTGGGCCTCGCCGATCGGCGTCAGCACGCCGTGCCAGCGATTGCGAGGATAATTGACGCCCTGCCCGGGCGCGGTGAGGAAGGCGTGCGGCTCGCCCGGGCCGTCGTCGCCATCATGGCAGACGACGACCAGGAACGGCCGTGGCGACAGCGGGATGAAAGCCTGGCTGCCGAACGGATGACGCTCGACCATGGTGAGCTTCAGCGGAAAATCGTAAGGCGTGCCGCGCACCATGGAAATCAGCACGCGCCCATTCGGCCCCTGCGCTTCGAAGGTGGCGAGGTCGTGGTAGCGCTCGGCCTTCCCGCCATTGATCGGGTAGTGATTGTCGCCGCCCATATCGATGACGTCGCCGAACTCGGCAAAATTTTCGCGGGTCAGCGGCCGCGCCACGATGCGGGTCATGGCGCGCGCCTCCCGACGCCGGCGCCACCAAGCTTGGCGTGCCGGTTGACATCCTTGTAGAGCAAATAGCGGAATTTTCCGGGGCCGCCAGCATAGCAGGCCTGCGGACAGAAGGCGCGCAGCCACATATAGTCGCCGGCCTCGACCTCGACCCAGTCCTGGTTGAGGCGGTAGACCGCCTTGCCCTCCAGCACATAGAGGCCGTGTTCCATGACATGCGTCTCGGCGAAGGGAATGACCGCGCCCGGTTCGAGCGTGACGATGGTGACATGCATGTCGTGGCGCATGTCTTCAGAGTCAACGAAGCGCGTCGTCGCCCAACAGCCCTCGGTGCCGGGCATCGGCGTCGGCGCAATGTCCTGTTCGTTGGCAAAGAAGGCTTGCGGGACATCAATGCCTTCGACGGCTTCGTAAGCCTTGCGGATCCAGTGGAAGCGGACAGCAGCGCTGCTCTCGTTGCGAACGCTCCATCCGCTGGTCGGCGGCAGGAAAGCAAAGCCGCCCGGCTGCAGGACATGCTTCTCGCCAGCCAGCAAAACGCTCAGCTCGCCCTCGACCACAAACAGGGCGCCCTCGGCGCCGGCATCCGGTTCCGGCCGGTCGCTGCCGCCGCCGGGCGCGACCTCGACGATGTATTGCGAAAACGTCTCGGCAAACCCGGACAGCGGGCGCGACAGCACCCAGACGCGGGTCTTGTCCCAGAACGGCAGGGCGCTGGTGACGATGTCCTGCATCACCCCCCTTGGAATAACGGCGTAGGCCTCGGTGAAGACAGCGCGGCCGGTCAGCAGCTCGCTCTGGCCGGGGTGGCCGCCCTGCGGCGCGTAATAGGTTCGGTCGGCCATTTTCATCGTGTCCATCAGTTCAGAGCCTATTGCGGAAGCAAGGCCTATTGCGGAAGCATGTCCTTGAGGCGGAGCAGTGCGATGCGCTCGACCTGTTTGCAGGCGGTTTCGAATTCAACGCCGCGGCTGTTGCCGATGCGCGCCTCGAACTCCGCCAGGATTTCTTTCTTGGTCTTGCCTTTCACCGCGATGATGAAGGGGAAGTCGAAATTGGCGACGTAGGCGGCATTGAGCTTTGAGAACAGCTCGCGCTCCTTGTCGGTCAACGCCTCGAGCCCTGCGGAAGCCTGTTCCCTGGCCGATTCCGCAGTCAGCCGCTTGGTTTGCGCCAGTTTGCCGGCAAGGTCGGGATGGGCGTTGAGCACGGAGAGCCGCTCGGCCCCGCTGGCGCCGCGAAAGACACGGCACAGCGCATTGTGCAGACCGCCGGCACTGTCATGCGCCGGACCGAGCTCCAGCTCATAGGCGCGCTCGGCGATCCACGGCGAATGCTCGAATACGCCGCCGAATGCCTGGACGAAAGCCTCGAATTCCATCTTCGACGGGCGCAGCGTCGGCGGCCGGAACGGATGGTTCTCTTGCCAGTGCCTTGCAATGTCGATGCGTCGCGCCAGCCAGACCCTGTCGTGTGATTTGACGTAGTCGACGAAGCGCTTCAGCGCCGCGACCCGGCCCGGCCGGCCGACGAGGCGGCAGTGCAGGCCGATATTCATCATGCGCGGCCGTCCTGCCTTGCCCTCGGCATAGAGCGTATCGAAACTATCCCTGAGATAGGCGAAGAACTGGTCGCCCGAGTTGAAGCCCTGCGGCGTGGCGAAACGCATATCGTTGGCGTCGAGCGTATAGGGGATGATGAGCTGCGGCTTTGCCGACCCGTCCGGCCCACCATGCTCGAACCAGTACGGCAGTTCATCGTCATAGGTGTCCGACACATAGTCGAAGCCGCCCTCTTCCGCCGCCAGCCGCACGGTGTTGATCGATGTGCGGCCGGTGTACCAGCCGGTCGGCCGTGCGCCTGTCACCTCGTAATGCAGCCGGATTGCCTCGTCCATGTCGCGGCGTTCGTCTTCCGGCGCATGGTCGCGATAGTCGATCCATCTCAGCCCGTGCGAGGCAACCTCCCAGCCGGCCTCCTGCATCGCCACGACCTGGTCGGGCGAACGCGCCAGTGCTGTAGCGACGCCGTAGCAGGTGATCGGCACCTCAGCCTCGGTGAACAGGCGCAGCAATCGCCAGAAGCCGGCGCGGGCGCCATATTCGTAGATCGATTCCATGTTCCGGTGGCGCTGCCCGGGCCAAGGTGCAGCGCCGACGATCTCGGACAGGAAGGCTTCCGAAGCCTTGTCGCCGTGCAGGACGCAATTTTCGCCGCCTTCCTCGTAATTGACGACGAACTGCACCGCGACATGCGCCCTGCCGGGCCATTTTGGATCCGGCGGATTGGCGCCGTAGCCGCGCATGTCTCGTTCGTAACGCATTGTCGCTCCTGCCGGATAGTGTGATCAGGATAGTCGAAAGGATTGCTTGCGCATTCCCCCGAAAATTTTTGAAAGTGTTTTTGCAGCACTTCACTCGACCGGGACTTATGCATCGCCTTTAATGGGCGCACAATTCGCCAAACATGTTCGACTGTACCGGACATGTTCGAGTGTACCGGAATGGGAGCAGCCAGTGGCGGAAACGTCGAAAGCCGAAGGCGGACGTCTGACGACCCATGTCCTCGACACCGCGGCCGGCAGGCCGGCGGCAGGCCTGTCGATCGAGCTTTACCGCATCAACGACGACATGCGGACGCATCTGAAGACAGCGGTCACCAACGCCGACGGCCGGTGTGACGCGCCGCTGCTTGCCGACGCGGAATTCCGCACCGGCGAATACGAGCTGGTCTTCGCCGCCGGCGACTATCTGCGCCGGCAGGGGTTGAGACTGCCGGAACCGGCCTTCCTCGACAGCGTGCCGATCCGCTTCGGCATGGCCGAGCCGATGCACTATCACGTGCCGCTGCTCATATCGCCCTACGGCTATTCGACCTATCGGGGGAGCTGAGACATGACGAGGCTCAAGATACGCAATGAGATACGCTTCATCCTCAATGGCGAGGATGTTGCGCTGACTACGGTCGCGCCCGACGAGACCTTGCTCGACTGGCTGCGGCTCGAGCGCTCGCTGCGCGGCACCAAGGAAGGCTGCGCCGAGGGCGACTGCGGCGCTTGCACCGTGCTGGTCGGAAGGCTGTCAGGCGGCCGGCTCGTCTATGAAAGCGTCAATGCCTGCATCCGCTTCCTTGGCTCGCTCGATCGCACGCATGTCGTAACCGTCGAGCATCTGCGCGGCGACGGCGAAAAACTGCATCCGGTGCAGCAGGCGATGGTCGATTTCCACGGCTCGCAATGCGGCTTCTGCACGCCGGGCTTCGTCATGTCGCTTTATGCCCTGTGGATGCGGTCACCGGAGCCGTCGGATGCAGCCATCGAAAAGGCGCTTCAGGGCAATCTCTGCCGCTGCACCGGCTACGAGGCGATCATGCGGGCGGCACGTGCCATCTCCAGCTACGGCAAGGCGGCAAAGGATCCGCTGGCAGCGGAGCGCGAGGCGATCACGAGCAAGCTCGAAGCGATGAAAGACGGTTCGCGCATCGAGATCGGCGCCGGCAAGCAGCGCCTGGTCGTCCCGGCCGATGCCGACGACCTCGCCGCCGTGCTCGACAAGGAGCCGGGTGCCACCATCGTTGCCGGTTCGACCGATGTCGGCCTGTGGGTGACCAAGCACATGCGCGAGATTGCGCCGGCGATCTTCATCGGCAATCTCGACGGGCTGTGCCGGATTTCCGAAGACAAGGGCATCATCTCGATCGGCGCTGGTGTCACCTACACCGAGGCTTTCTCAATGCTGGCGAAACGCATCCCGGCGCTGGGCCCGCTGTTCGATCGCATCGGCGGCGACCAGGTGCGCAACATGGGCACGATCGGCGGCAACATCGCCAATGGCTCGCCGATCGGCGACACGCCGCCGCCGCTGATCGCACTCGGCGCGCGGCTGACGCTGCGCCGCGGCAACAAGCGGCGGACGATCTCGCTTGAAGACTTCTTCATCGCCTATGGCAAGCAGGACCGACAGCCGGGCGAATTCGTCGAGGCCGTGCATGTCCCAGTGCCGGGCAGGGATACCAAATTCGCCGTCTACAAGATCACCAAGCGCCGTGACGAGGACATAACCGCCGCACTTGGCGCATTCCTGCTGGCCCTGGCCAAGGACGGCACGGTGGCGGAGGTGCGCATCGCCTATGGCGGCATGGCGGCAACGCCGAAGCGGGCTTTCGGCGTGGAAAAGGCGCTGCTCGGCAGGCCCTGGACGGAACCGACGGTCGAGACCGCCATGGCCGAGTACGCCAAAGACTTTACCCCGCTGACCGACATGCGGGCGAGCGCCGAATACCGGGCGCTGGCGGCGCGCAACCTGCTGTTGCGGTTCTTCGCCGAGACCAGCGGCACCAAAGCACCGATCCAGATATCGCGCCACGAGGCGGCGTGATGACCAAGCACGCTCCAAACCTCAAGGCGCAGAAAATCGCTGGTGGCGTTGCCACCGACCAGCGTCATGATTCCGCGCACAAGCATGTCCGCGGCACGGCCGTCTATATCGATGACATGCCGGAATCATCCGGCATGCTGCATGGCTGCCTCGGGCTTTCGACGGCCACGCATGCCACCATCAGCAGCATGGACCTGGCGGCGGTGCGCGCAGCACCCGGCGTCGTCGACGTGCTGACGGCGAGCGACGTGCCGGGCGAAAACGACATTTCGCCGACCGGCCGCCACGACGAACCGGTGCTGGCCGACGGCAAGGTGCAGTTCTTCGGCCAACCGATCTTTTGCGTCATCGCCGAAACCCGCGAGCAGGCGCGCCGCGCCACAAGGCTGGCCAAGGTCGAATACAAGGAATTGCCTTTCGTCACCGACATCGGCGTCCTCGATCCCAGGAAGGACAAGCTGGTCACGCCGCCGCTGACCCTGAGGCGCGGCGATGCCGCGGCTGCGATCAGGGCGGCGCCGCGCCGGCTGAAAGGAAAAATGCGCATCGGCGGCCAGGACCATTTTTATCTCGAAGGCCAGATCGCCATGGCCATTCCCGGCGAGGATCAGGACGTCACGATTTATTCGTCGACCCAGCATCCGAGCGAAATCCAGCACATGGTCAGCCATGCGCTCGGCGTGCCGAGCCATGCCGTCACGGTCGAGATCCGCCGCATGGGCGGCGGCTTTGGCGGCAAGGAAACGCAAGGCAACCAGTTTGCCGCGCTCGCGGCGATTGCTGCGAAAAAACACCATCGCGCGGTGAAAATCCGGCCCGACCGTGACGACGACATGATCGCCACCGGCAAGCGCCATGACTTCCTCGTCGATTACGAGGTCGGCTTCGACGACGAAGGCAATATCCTCGGCGTCGATTTCATGTTTGCGGCGCGCTGCGGCTTCTCGGCGGACCTGTCGGGCCCGGTCACCGATCGCGCGCTGTTCCACTGCGACAACACCTATTTCTGGCCGGCGGTTCATGCGCAATCGGCGCCGCTCTACACCAACACCGTGTCGAACACCGCCTTCCGCGGCTTCGGCGGGCCGCAAGGCATGGTCGGCGCCGAGCGTGTCATCGAAGAGGTCGCCTTTGCCGTTGGCAAGGACCCGCTCGAGATTCGCAAGAAGAATTTTTATGGCACCAGCGACCGCAACGTCACGCCCTATCACCAGACGGTCGAGGACAACATCATCCACCGCATCGTCGCCGAGCTGGAGGCGAGTTGCGACTATGCGAGGCGTCGCCGCACCATTGAAGCTTTCAACGCCAACAGCCGCTTCATCAAGCGTGGATTGGCGCTGACGCCGGTCAAGTTCGGCATCTCGTTTACCGCGACGCACTACAATCAGGCCGGCGCGCTGGTGCATGTGTACACCGACGGTTCGGTGCATCTGAACCATGGCGGCACCGAGATGGGGCAGGGTCTCTACGTCAAGGTGGCGCAGGTGGTGGCGGAAGAATTCCAGATCGACCTCAACCAGGTAAAGATCACCGCGACCACGACCGGCAAGGTTCCGAACACCTCGGCGACCGCCGCATCGTCCGGTTCCGACCTCAACGGCATGGCGGCGCAGAACGCGGCCCGGCAGATCAAGGAGCGGTTGACCAACTTCGCCGCCGAAAAATACCAGGTGCCGCGCGATCAGGTGCTGTTCCTGCCCAACCGGGTGCGTATCGGCAACCAGGAGATCGCCTTCGCCGATCTCGTCAGGCAGGCCTACATGGCGCGCATCCAGCTTTCGGCGGCGGGCTTCTACAAGACGCCGAAAATCCACTGGGATCGCGACAAGGGCGAGGGTCGTCCCTTCTATTATTTCGCCTATGGCGCCGCGTGCTCGGAAGTCTCGGTCGACACGCTGACCGGCGAATATGTCGTCGAGCGCACCGACATCCTGCACGAGACCGGCCGCTCGCTGAACCGCGCCATTGACCTTGGCCAGGTCGAAGGTGGCTTCATCCAGGGCATGGGATGGCTGACGACTGAGGAGCTTTGGTGGGACGAAAAGGGCCGGCTGCGCACCCATGCGCCGTCGACCTACAAGATTCCGCTCGCCTCGGACCGACCGAAGATCTTCAATGTGACGCTGGCCGATTGGCCGGAAGCGAGCGAACCGACGGTGCACCGCTCCAAGGCGGTCGGCGAGCCGCCGCTGCCGCTCGGCATCTCGGTGCTGCATGCGCTGTCGGATGCGGTGGCAAGCGTTGCCGGCCATCGGATCTGCCCGCGCCTCGACCCACCGGCGACGCCGGAGCGGGTGCTGATGGCGATCGAACGGCTGAAGAGGGAAGCCAAGGCTGGTGCTTGAACTCGGTCCCGGGGTTCGTACAAGGCGTGCAATCCGGGCCGAAAAACCCTATGTTTCCCGATAGGGAAAGCAAAAACATGACCTCGAAAGTGCAAAGCCTGAAAGCATTTCTTGGCGGCGCCGGGCGGGTTGCCCTGGTCGAGGTGGCTGGCACCAAAGGCTCGACGCCCCGCGAGAAGGGCGCCTTCATGCTCGTCTCGGGCGCGGCGATTTTTGGCACGATCGGCGGCGGCCAGCTCGAATTCATCGCGATCGATAAGGCACGGCAGCTGCTTTTCTCCCCCCTTGAGGGGGAGATGGCCGCGGAGCGGCCAGAGGGGGTCGTCTCAGAAGGCACCGCCAGAGCGTCGAGCACTGCCGCGGCGACCCCACCCGACGGCTTCGCCGCCACCCTCCCCTCAAGGGGGAGGGATATCCGTGCTACCCTCGATGTCCCGCTCGGGCCCGAGATCGGGCAGTGCTGCGGCGGCAGGGTCGAGGTGCTGATCCGGCTGGTCGACACGGCGTTGGCGCAAGAGCTGGTCGCGGCGGCGGACGCCGAGCAGGCGCAGCTGCCGCATGTCTACATCTTCGGCGGCGGCCATGTCGGCCAGGCGCTGGCCTCGGCGGTGGCCTTGCTGCCGGTCCGTGTCGTCGTTGTCGAGACGCGGGCCGGGGCGCTGGAGGGCATGCCGGACACGGTCGAAACCAGCCTGACGCCAATGCCCGAGGCGATGGTGCGCAAGGCTTCGGCTGGCGCCGCATTCGTCGTTCTCACTCACGACCACGCACTGGATTTCCTGATCGTCGCCGAGGCACTGAAACGCCGGGATGCCGCCTATGTCGGCATGATCGGCTCGAAGACCAAGAAGGCGACATTCAGGAACTGGTTCCTGAAGGCGGCGGACGGCAGCGAGGCGCAATTTGCCGGCCTCGTCTCGCCGATCGGCGGCGATGCGGTCAAGGACAAGCGTCCGCAAGTCATTGCGGCCTTGGCGGCGGCCGAGATCATGACGGCACTGGCCGCCCATGCTGGCGCGCGAGCCGCGCCGCACCCCGTCTCTCGTGGCAAGGCAATGGCCGGCTGACGGCCAGAATTCGAGCAACGCTCATTTGCCGGCCAGAATTTCCTTGATCAGCCGTTGGCAGCGCTCGGCCATGAAATCGAGCAGCAGCCGCACCTTCGGGTCCTGCAGCTTCTTGTGCGGGTAGACGGCGGCGAACTGCACCGGCGTCGGTGGCGTGTCGGGCAGGATCACCTTCAGACGCCGGTCGCGGATGAACGGCTCGACCTCGAAGCGCGGCTTGTTGATGATGCCGCGGCCCGACAGCGCCCAGCCGGTCAGCACGTCGCCATCGTCGGTGTCATAGGGTCCGTGCACCTCGAATTTCCGCGGACCGTCGGCCGTCTGCAGCGTCCACACATATTCGCGCGCGCCGGCGTAGCGCAGCATCAAACAGTCGTGTTTGCTGGCGATCAGTTCCTGCGGCTCGGTCGGTTCGCCGCGCGTCTCCAGATATTTCGGCGCCGCCACCAGCACCCGCTCGCACTCCATGATGCCGCGCATTCTCAGGCTGGAATCCTCGATGATACCCAGTCTGAACGCGACGTCGATGCCTTCCTTCATGATGTCGACATTGTGGTCCGAAAGCCTCAGCCGAACCTCGATGTCAGGATATTTGTCGTGGAAATCGGGGATTCCCGACGCCACCAGCCGCCGGCCGAGGCCAAGCGGCGCTGTCACCTTGATGGTGCCACGCGGCTGGCCGGACAAAGCGCTGACAGCGGCTTCCGCCTCGGTGACCGCCTCAAGCACCTGCTTGGCGCCGGAGTAGAACACCGTGCCGTGCTCGGTCGGCATCAATTGCCGCGTCGTGCGATTGAACAGCCTGACACCGAGATGTTTTTCGAGCTCCTTGATGCGGTTGGAGGCGACCGCTGGCGAAATGCGCATGTCGCGCCCCGCCGCCGACAGATTGCCGAGCTCGACGACGCGAACGAAGACGGAGATGTTGTCGAGATAGGCCATGCGGCTTTGGGGCTCTCATGCGGCTGCGCAGGGATAACCCTAGTGCATGACCCCGAAAAATCGGAATCGATTTTCGGAAAGGATCATGCACCAGATAAAAGTTCTACAGCGTCCTTTGCGCGTCCAAGGGACGCGCGGCGCTGTAGTATTTTCCATTTTTTTTTGAAAGTCATCGTGCCGCTCGGCCCTTTCCGTTTGCGCTCCAGTCCGTAAAGTCACCCAATCGGCAGGGACGACTTTTCAATGATCGATTTTGCGATTTTCTGGGACTGGCTGAGTTTCGCCGTGCGCTGGCTGCATGTCGTCACCAGCATAGCCTGGATCGGCTCGTCCTTCTATTTCGTCGCGCTCGATCTCGGCTTGCGCCAGCGTCCGGGCATGCCTGTCGGCGCCTTCGGCGAAGAATGGCAGGTGCATGGCGGCGGCTTCTACCACATCCAGAAATATCTCGTGGCGCCGACCGAAATGCCTGAGCACCTGACCTGGTTCAAATGGGAATCCTACACTACCTGGCTGTCGGGCTTTGCCATGCTGTGCGTCGTCTACTATGCCGGCGCGGACCTCTTCCTGATCGATCCCAACGTGCTTGCCATGTCGGTGCCTACAGGCATCTTGCTGTCGCTGGCGACGATCGGCGTCGGCTGGGTGGTCTACGATCTCTTATGCCGTTCGCCGCTTGGCAGGAGCGACACCGGCCTGATGCTGGTGCTCTATGGCGTGCTGGTGTTCATCGCCTGGGGTCTTACCCATCTGTTCACCGGCCGCGCCGCTTTCCTGCATCTTGGCGCCATCACCGCGACGATCATGTCGGCCAATGTCTTCATGGTCATCATTCCGAACCAGAAGATCGTCGTCGCCGACCTGATCGCCGGCAGGAAGCCAGATCCGAAATACGGCAAGATCGCCAAGCAGCGCTCGCTGCACAACAATTACCTGACGCTGCCCGTTCTCTTCCTGATGCTGTCGAACCACTACCCGCTGGCGTTTGCTACCCGGTTCAACTGGGTGATCGCCTCGTTGGTTTTCATCATCGGCGTGCTGATCCGGCACTATTTCAACACCATGCATGCGCGCAAGGGCAACCCGACCTGGATCTGGCTGGCGGCCGCCGTCCTGTTCGTCGTCATCATCTGGCTGTCAACCGCGCCGAAAGTGCTGACCGGCGAAGTCAAGGCGTCCTCGACGGCACAGGTCTATATCGCCTCGGCGCATTTTCCCGCAGTGCGCGATACGGTGCTTGGCCGTTGCTCGATGTGCCATGCGCAGGAGCCGTCCTACGAGGGCATCTATCACGCGCCGAAAGGTGTGATGCTCGACACGGACGCCGGTATCGCCGGGCAGGCCCGCGAGATCTACCTGCAGGCCGGCCGCAGCCACGCGATGCCGCCCGCCAACGTCACCCATATCACCGACAAGGAGCGGGCGCTGCTGGTGGCATGGTTCGAGGAGGCGGGGAAATAGGCATGACCAGCACACTCCTGCGCGGCCGCACGCTGTCCTTTCTGCGCTGGCCTGAGACCGTCGACGACCATTCCGCCTGGCGCTACGAGGATGACGGCGGCCTGCTGCTCCGCGACGGCAGGATCGTTGCCGCAGACGCATATGCCGACGTCGAGAAAAAGGCTGATGAAGGCGTAAAAAAGATCGACCACCGCCCGCATTTGCTGCTGCCTGGTTTCATCGACGCGCATGCGCATTTTCCGCAGATGCAGGTTATCGCCTCCTACGGCGCCGAGCTGCTCGACTGGCTGAACACGTACACCTTTCCCGAGGAAACCAAATTCCAGAACGCCCAGCATGGCCGCCGCATCGCCAGGCTGTTCCTCGACGAGATGGTGCATCATGGCACGACGACAGTCGCCGCCTATTGCTCGGTCCACAAGGAATCGGCCGAGGCGTTCTTCGCCGAGTCGCATGACCGCAACATGCTCAACATCGCCGGCAAGGTGATGATGGACCGAAACGCGCCGGAGGGCGTGCTCGACACAGCGCAGTCGGCCTATGACGACAGCAAGACGCTGATTAAGGAGTGGCATGGCAAGGGGCGCCAGCACTATGCCATCACGCCGCGCTTCGCCATCACCTCCTCGCCCGAACAGTTGGAAATGGCGGGCGCGCTCTGCCGCGAATATCCTGATCTGCACATGCAGACGCATCTGTCGGAAAACCACGCCGAGATCGCCTTTACGCTGCAACTCTATCCGCAGGCACGCGACTATACCGATGTTTACGAGCGCTATGGGCTGCTCGGGCGCAAAAGCCTGTTCGGCCACTGCATCCATCTTTCGGAACGCGAGGCGGATGCGCTTTCGGACACGGGCTCGGTCGCCGTGTTCTGTCCGACCTCGAACCTGTTCCTCGGCTCGGGCCTGTTCGATTATCAGCGTTACCGCCGCCGCGAAAAACCACTCCGCATCGCCACCGCCACCGATATCGGCGGCGGCACCAATTACTCGATGCTGCGCACCATGGATGAGGGCTACAAGGTGATCGCGCTGAACGGCGAGAAGCTCAATCCGTTCCAGTCGTTCTGGCAGCTCACCCGCGGCAATGCCGAGGCGCTGTCGATCGTGGAAAAGATCGGCACGCTCGACCAAGGCAGCGATGCCGACATCGTCGTCCTCGATGCCCGCGCCACGCCGGCCATGCGGCTGCGGATGGAGACGGCGGACACGCTGGCGGAGGAGCTGTTTCTGCTGCAGACGCTGGGCGACGACCGCGCCGTGCGCGAGGTCTACGTCGCCGGGCGGGCGATGAAGACCGATATGGCGGTTTAGCTATCCCACAAGTCCCGCTTGACCCAGCGGCAGCCATCGGTCAAAGGGTGCCGCGACGTTGATAGGGGAATGACATGGCCGTTGCGGACGATATCGCTCTGATCCAGAAACAGGAAGCCGAGCTTGTCTTCTCGGTCTTCGATGAAGCTGTCGCCTTCAAGATCGGCTCGACGATCCGCGACCGGGCACTGGCCCAGGGCTTGCCGATCATCGTCGACATCAGGACCTTCGACCGGCCGCTGTTTTACGCGGCAATGCCGGGCTCGAACGCCTCCAATCCGGATTGGGCGCGGCGCAAGATCAACGTGGTGCAGCGGTTCCTGAAAAGCACCTACCGCATGGTGCTGGAGCAGCAGCGTCCCGACCGCAGCTTCAAGCCGGGCGAGGGGCTCGACATATCAGACTATGTGCTGGCCGGTGGTGGCTTTCCCATAACGGTCAAAGGTGCCGGCGTCATCGGTGTGATCGCGGTCTCGGGCCTGCCGGAGCGTGAGGATCACGGCGTCGTCGTCGATGCGCTGTGCAGCCACCTCGGCGTCGACGGGCGCCAGCTGGCACTGCCGCCGGAAGCAAAATGACCGCACTCGATCCCAAATCCTTCCTCGCCGCCATCTTCAATGCCGCCGTTGCCGCCGCCGATCCGCAGAGGACGATCAGGGATCATCTGCCGGCAATGCCGAAGGGGCGCACCATCGTCATTGGTGCAGGAAAAGGCTCGGCGCAGATGGCGGCGGCGTTCGAAAAAGTGTGGGACGGGCCGATCGAAGGGCTGGTCGTCACCCGCTACGGCTATGGCGCGACCTGCCAGCGCATCGAGATCATCGAGGCGGCGCATCCGGTGCCGGATGCCGCCGGACTCCAAGCGTCGCGCCGGCTGCTCGAAAAGGTGCAGGGGCTGACCGCGGACGATCTGGTCGTGGCGCTCATCTCAGGCGGCGGCTCGGCGCTGCTGCCGGCGCCCGCCGAAGGTCTGACGCTGGCTGACGAGATCGCCGTCAACGAGGCGCTGCTCGCCTCCGGCGCTCCGATCGCCGCCATGAACACCATCCGCAAGCATGTTTCCACCATCAAGGGCGGCAGGCTGGCGGCAGCTGCCTATCCGGCAAAGCTGGTGTCGCTGGTCGTCTCCGACATTCCCGGCGACAATCCGGCGCTGGTCGCTTCCGGCCCGACCGTTCCCGATTCCGGCAACCGTCAAGAGGCGCTGGCATCGATCGCCGCCTATGGCATGAAACTGCCGGCTGCCGTGATGGCGCATATCAATTCGCCGGCCGCCGATGCGCCGCGCGTCGATGATCCGCGTTTTTCGCGCAACGAAGTGCATCTGATCGCCTCGGCCGGCGTCTCGCTGGAAGCGGCTGCGGCCGAAGCCAGGCGCCATGGCATCGAGGCGGCCATCCTCTCCGATTCCATCGAGGGCGAAGCGCGCGAAGTTGGGGGTGTCCATGCGGCAATCGCCCGTGAAGTCGCGACGCGCAACCGGCCTTTCCCGAAGCCCGTGCTGATTCTATCAGGCGGCGAGACGACGGTGACCGTGCGGGCGAAGGGCAAGGGCGGTCGTAACACCGAGTTTCTGCTTGCCTTCGCCATCGGCATCAGCGGCATGGAGGGCGCCCATGCACTGGCCGCTGACACCGATGGCATCGACGGTTCGCAGGACAATGCCGGCGCCTTTGCCGACGGCTCGACGGTGTCGCGGATGCGGGCGGCAGGCGTCGATGCCAAGGCGATGCTTGCCGGCAACAATGCCTGGACGGCATTCAACGCCGTCGGCGATCTCTTCGTGCCCGGCCCGACCGGAACGAACGTCAATGATTTGAGGGCAATCCTGATCAGATAGGGGTCAGGCGGCCATCAGCTTTTTCACTGCCTTCATGTCCTGCAGGAACCGCTCGCGTTCGGCCTGCTTGTCCGCCGGCTCGCGAATACGCAGGATGAAGGACGGGTGGATGGTGACGAACACAGGCAAGCCATCGTCCCGCTCCACGACCGCGCCGCGCATCTTCATGATTGGCACGACCTTGCCGAGCAGCGACTGCGCCGCCGTTGCGCCGAGCGCCACCGCCAGATTGGGCTTGATCAGATCGAGCTCCTTGTCGAGCCACCAGCGGCAGGCCTGCACCTCGCCGGTATTCGGCTTCGAGTGGATGCGCCGCTTGCCGCGCGGCTCGAACTTGAAATGCTTGACCGCATTGGTGACATAGACTTTCAGCCGGTCGACGCCGGCATCGTCGAGGATGGCGTCGAAGACTTTTCCCGCCGGACCGACGAAAGGTTTGCCGGCCAGATCCTCCTGGTCGCCTGGCTGTTCACCGACGAAAACCACCTTGGCCTTGTCAGGCCCTTCGCCGAACACGGTCTGCGTTGCGTTGCGCCACAGCGGGCAGCGGCGACATGCCTTCGCCACTTCGCTGAGTTCGGGAATGGTGCTTGCGCCATCGCCTTCTGCCGTCTCAGGCAATTCAGGCTTGGGCCAGCGTCTTGCCTGCACCTTGGCGCGGTGTGGAGAATTTGTCTGCATCCTGGCGATCATGGCTGATGCGGCCTTGCCCGCTGCTGCGATCAGATGCGGAATGAGCGAAGCCCCAGAAAGGTTCCTTCAAATAGCCGGGACCCGGCTTTCGCTGGGCGAATGACCGACGATGCGATGCCTCACACCTCGTGCAGATAGAGATGATAATCCAGTTCGCTGACCGTGCGCGCCACCCGCAGATATTCGGATTGCTTGATCGCCACGAATGTTCGGTGCAGGTCTTCCCCCAGCGCCGCTTTGAGGAATGTCGAGGCCCTTGCCGCCTCGATAGCGGCACGCCAGTCCACCGGCATGGTGGTGCGCGTGATTGCTGATTCGTAGCCATTGCCGGTGGTTTCGGGGCCTGGATCGAGGCCCTCATCGAGACCCTTGACGATACCGGCCAGCACGGTTGCCGCCACCAGATAGGGGTTGGCGTCGACGCCCGACGGCCGGTGCTCGATGCGCCGGTTTTTCGCGTCGCCAGCCGGCACGCGCAATGCCACCGAGCGGTTGTTGACGCCCCAGGTCGGCGCCACCGGTGCATAGGATTGCGAAACGAAACGCCGCCATGAATTGGCGTGCGGTGCAAACACCAGCATCGATTCGGCCATGGTCTGGATGAGGCCGCCCAGTCCGCGCAGCAGCGGCAAGGACCAGGTCTCGCCGCTGGCTTCGGCAAAGACGTTGTTGCCGGCCTTGTCCTGCAGCGAGACATGGAAATGCATGCCGGAGCCGGCGTATTTCTCGATCGGCTTGGCCATGAAGCAGGCAGTGACGCCGTGGCGGCGCGCCTGCGCCCGCACCAGCCGCTTCAGCATGACGAGGTCGTCGGCGGCCCGCATTACGTCCTTGCGATAGTTAAGCGTCAGTTCGTACTGGCCGGGCGCATATTCGGAAATGACCGTCTCGGCCGGGATGCCTTGCACCCTGGCCGCGGCATAGATGTCGGAAAACAGCGGCTCCATGCCGTGCAGATGGTCGACGGAATAGACCTCTGTCTTGGTCGAGCGGCGGCCGTCGAGCACCGCATGCGCCGGCTGCACCTTGCCGTCGGCGTCGCGCTCGTTGGCGAGCAGGAAGAATTCGAGCTCGAAGGCGCCGGCCGGATGCAGGCCCTTGGCCGCCAGTATCTCCACCTGCCGGCCCAGCGCCAGGCGCGGGTCGGAGGACATCGGCTGACCATCGAGATGGTACATCGCCATCAGCACCTGGCCGCGCGGCGGCTGTGTGCCGAACAGCGGCACCAGCGTGCCGGGGATCGGCCATGCCCGCAGGTCGCCGTCGCCCGTCGTCCAGATCAGTCCGGTCTCGTGCACGTCCTCGCCGGTGATGTCGAGGCCGAGGATCGAGATCGGCATATGCCTGCCGCCCTCGAAAATGCTCATCAACTCGTGCCGGCGCACGATCTTGCCACGCCCGACGCCATTGGCATCGGTCAGCACGATGTCGAACGCTTCGATCTCGGGATGGGCGTCGAGAAAGGTTTGCGCCTCTGCGGGCGTCGAGCCCGAAGGGGAGGCGATGATGGCGTTCAAAGTTTGCTTGTGCGCTTCTCTCATGTGCAAGCTTGTCTCATGCCGCGAGCCTTGCCGCAACCGCGCCGAAGGCGGTGATCAGGCGGTTCACCTGGGCAGCGCTGGTCGCCGGCGAGATCAGCATCATGTTGTGGAACGGCGCGATCAGCACGCCGCGATTGACCAGCGCGACATGGACAGCCGCTTCGAGCGCCGGTGCGTGCGCTGCTTCCGCCTCGCCGCCATTCCTCAGCGGGCCGGGTGCGCAGATGAACTCGACGCGGGCGCCGACTCGGGCAACATGCCAAGGCAGGCGGTAACGGTCGATGACGGCGGTCAGCCCGGCGTCGAGCCGCCGCGCCAGATGGTCCATATGGCTATAGTTCTCGTCGGTCATCACCTCTTCGAGCGTGGCGCGCATCGCTGCGAACTGCAGCGGATTGGCCGAGAGCGTCGTGCCCATGCCGGAATAGCCTGGTTCCTTGGTCCTGACATAGTCGGCATAGCGGGTGGCGACGCCATCGCTCATGCCCCAGACGCTGGCTGGCACGCCGCCGGCGATTGGCTTGCCGAGCACGAACAGGTCCGGCTCCAGGCCGTGTTTCCTGGTGTAGCCGCCGGGACCGGTCGAGATCGTGTGCGTCTCGTCGATCAGAAGCAGGGTGCCAGCGGCGCGGGTGAGACGCCGCAGCGCGTTGTGGAAGCCGGGATCGGGCAGCACCATGCAGGAATTGGTCAGCACCGGCTCGGTGACGACACAGGCGATTTGCTGGTCCCTGAGTGCTGTCTCAAGCGCCGGCACATCGTTGAACTCGACGACATCGGTCGCCCGGGTCAGGTCGCGGAATTCGCCGGCCAGTCCTGGCCGGTTGGCCGGTCTGCCGTCGACCAGGCGCACCATCGTCTCGTCGACCGAGCCGTGATAGCAGCCGTTGAAGACCAGGATCTTGCCCCGGCCGGTGATGGCGCGGGCGACGCGCAGCGCGAAGCGGTTGGCATCGGTCGCCGTTGTCGCAATCTGCCAGAACGGCAGGCCGAAGTGCTGTTGCAGCAGCGGGCCGATGGCGAGTGCATCTTCCGAAGGCAGCATGTAGGTCAGGCCGCGTCCGGCCTGCCTACGGATGGCGTGGGCGACCGGCGGCGGCGAGTGGCCGAACATCGAGCCGGTGTCGCCGAGGCAGAAATCATCGAGCCGATTGCCGTCGATGTCAGTGATAGTGGCGCCTCTGGCGCTGTCGACCATTATCGGGAACGGCGTCGGCCAGTCGTTCATCCAGTGCATCGGCACGCCGCCGAAGAAACCCGGCAGGCCGTTGCCGACCTTGGCTGCCGATTTCGGCCTTGCCTTGCGGAAGGCTTCGGCCTCGGTCTCGCGCAGATCCGCGATGCGAGCAGTGCTGATGCCACCGATCGCCATCTTTGAATGGTCGATTGTATGCATGAATGCCCTCTCATAGGGGAATAGGGGAATAGGGGAATAGGGGAATAGGGGAATAGGGGAATAGGGGAATAGGGCAGTAGGGCAGTAGGGCAGTAGGGCAGTAGGGCAGTAGGGCAGGGAGAAGGTGTCAGTGGTTGCGCTGGCGCGCCGCTTCCTTTTTTCTTTTCCTACTCCCCTACTCCCCTACTCCCCTACTCCCCCATCCCCTACTCCCCTACTCCCCTACTCCCCTACTCCCCTACGGCCCTAGGCCGAAATATCGATGACGCCGCAGTCGCCGGCGGCGCTGCCGAAGGCGACGCGGCGTTCCTCCTTGTCCCACATCATCGAGGTAATGGCGCCCTTGCCCGGTCGGCGCAGAAGCACCTCCTTGGCGTCCGCGAAACGCACCGCCATCACCATGCCGTCGTCATAGCCGACGGCGACGACATCCTGGCTCGGATGGCAGGCGACCGAGGTCACCATGGCGTTGCCGCGCGTGCCGAGTTCCAGCGGCGCCTTGCCCATCGGCCCGTCCTTGCCCGAAAACGGCCAGACGATCGCCGCCGGGGCTCCGGAACTGGCCAGCCATTTTCCCTTGGGCGCCCATGACAGGCTTTTGACTTTGCCGGGATAGCCGCTCATCCGCATGTGCTTGCCATCGGCGAGCTTCCAGCCATGCAGCGCGTTCTCCTGCATGGTGGTGACGAGGAAGGCGCCATCCGGCGAGAAGGTGATGCCGGTATGGGCGCCGGCCCATTCCAGCTCGACCGGCTTGCCGTTCGCCGCCGGGAAATGCAGCGTCGCGCCATTGTAGCGGGCGACGCCGAAGCGCATCCCCTTGGGCGAGAACGCCAGCCCCTCGACCGAACGCGGATGCAGGAATTCCTTGGTCTTGCCGTCGGAGAAACGCACGAAGGCGATCTTGCCCGAGGCATAGGCGACGGCGCCTTGTGGTCCGGCGGCGACGCTGGTGATCCATTTCTTCCCGGCGCTTGCCAATTCTGCCGCATTGCCGCCGGCGGTAACAGAAAAAATCCTGCCGTCCTCGCCGCCGGTGATCAGCCGGTCGTTGGCCGCATCGTGGCAGGCGGCGAGCAGCCCGTCATTGGCCTGCGCCGTCTTGTGGCCATGGTCCAGCCGATGGATTGTGCCGTCGGCCAGTGCGAAATGCGGCACGTCGCCAAGGAAAACGGCGGCGATGCAATGTCCCTGGAGATCAAGCGGGGCGACGGTCGGCATGGGAGATTCCGTTCGAGATTTCCGCTGGTCGTCTACCTCCGCGGGGGAGCCGCCAGCGCGGATAGGTGCAGCTTGCCTTCTCTCCTTGTTGTGGGAGAAGGTGGATTGGCGCGCAGCGCCAAGACGGTTGAGGGGTGCTGGACGGAGTGCCGTCGTTGCCAAGCTGGAACACCCCTCATCCGACCGAGCTTCGCTCGGCCACCTTCTCCCACAAGGGGAGAAGGAGAGAACGTGCAGCGCTAGCGTTATAAGGCCCGAAAATCAAGCCGCCTGGCAGGCATCAAAACTCTTCTTCAGCCGCTCGGCGTCGAGCTCGCGGCCGATGAAGACCAGCCGGCTCTCGTGCTTCTCGCCGTCCTTCCAGGCGCGCTGGTGGTCGCCCTCGATGATCATGTGCACGCCCTGAATGACGTAGCGCTCGTCATCGCCTTTAAGCGCGATGATCCCTTTCAGACGCAGGATGTTAGGGCCTTCCATCTGGGTGATCTTCTCGATCCAGGGGAAGAATTTTTTCGGGTCCATCTCGCCGCCCCGCAGAGACACCGACTGCACCGTCACGTCATGGATATCGGACGGGTGCGCGTGATCATGGTGATGATGCCCGTCATGATCGTGATGATCATGGTCATGATGGTCATGGTCATGATGGTCGTGGTCGTCGCGCGCCTCGAGGAAATGCGGATCGTTCTCCAGCGCCCGGGAAAGGTCGAAGGCGCCGCGGTCGAGCACCTCGGACAGCGCCACGCCGGCGCGCGTGGTGCGATGGATCCGGGCCGCCGGGTTGATCGCGCGGATCGTCGCCTCGACCTTGCTCAGTTCCTCCGGCGTGACGAGATCGGTCTTGTTGAGCACGACGACATCGGCAAAGGCGATCTGGTCCTCGGCTTCGCGGGAATCCTTCAGCCGCAACGGCAGGTGCTTGGCGTCGACCAGCGCCACCACCGCGTCAAGCCTGGTCTTGGAGCGCACGTCGTCGTCCATGAAGAAGGTCTGCGCCACCGGCACCGGATCGGCGAGGCCGGTCGTCTCGATCACGATGGCGTCGAAGCGGCCTGGCCGGCGCATCAAGCCCTCGACGACGCGGATCAGGTCGCCGCGCACCGTGCAGCAGACGCAACCATTGTTCATCTCGTAGATTTCCTCGTCGGATTCCACGATCAGCTCGTTGTCGATGCCGATCTCACCGAACTCATTGACGATGACGGCGTAGCGCTTGCCGTGGTTTTCCGAAAGGATGCGGTTTAGCAGCGTCGTCTTGCCGGCGCCAAGATAGCCGGTGAGAACGGTTACGGGGATCTGCGTCGTCTGTGCATCGCTCATGTTGGGCCTCGAAAAGGATTGTTGGCTCAATATAGGATGATAGGATGCACGCTGTGCTTTTGCACGTGGCAACCGATGGGCCAAACAGGTCGCCAACATTGCCGGGCTTTCCCAACATGCCGGGTTTCATTGGCGTTGGCGGGTCTCACTGCCTAGATAAGACCAAGCCAGCTTGCTCGACAGAAACCAAAAAGAGGCGCCGGATGTCCGACAAACCGTCCTCCTTGCCGTTGAGCCGGCGCCAGGCGCTTGGCCTCATTGCCGTTAGCGCGAGCGGCGGTGTCTTTCTGCCGGGCATCGCGCTGGCGCAGCAGGCCTCGCCCTATGCCGGCCTTGCCCTGTTCGACAGCGGCGCCGGCGTCTGCGCCATCACACCGGAAGCGACCGAGGGCCCGTTCTATTTCGACCCGAAGCTCGAACGCGCCGATATCACCGAAGGCAAAGCGGGCATTGCCCTCAATCTGCGGCTGCAGGTCATCGACGCAGGCTGCCGGCCGCTTGCCGGCGCGCGGGTCGATATCTGGCATTGCGACGCGCAAGGCCATTATTCAGGCTATCCGGGACAAGGCGACGGCCAGGATGTCGATACGTCAGGCCAGAGTTTTCTGCGCGGTTGGCAAAAGACCGATGACAGCGGCATCGTCTCGTTCGCCACCATCTATCCCGGCTGGTATCGCGGCCGCACCACCCACATCCATTTCAAAGTCTTCCCCAACGACAATTCGGTGATGACCGGCCAGCTGTTTTTCCCCGACGGCCTGAGCGAACAGATATTCACTACTGTCGCGCCCTACACCGACCGCTCCGGCAAGCGGGATACGTCGAACGCCAGAGACGGTATCGCGCGGCGCGCCGGGCCGCTTTCGCAGGTGGCGCTGCGTGAGGTGGCGGACGCCTACCAGGCCCTGATGATCGTCGCGGTGAAAGGCTGATTAGAATCCCGCATCGGGTGTGCGGCGCTCCTGCCGAACCCGTCCACCTCAGCTGAAAAGTCGTTTGTCATCTAACTGAAATAAACATCTGGCATTAGCCTCGGCGGACACCGCATTGCTTGCCGGCAAAGCTGTTTTGCAAAGCCGGATCTTTTTTGATCGTCCATTGCCAACCGGGCGGCTGCCTCTATGCTGTCCACACCGGTTCGGCCGAAGAGGGATAGCCATGGCCAAGGCGGACAAGACTGCGACAATGAGCCGGCTGCATTCGGCGGCGCGGCTGGCGCGTACGGCACTCGCCGCGCGGCTTTTGGCGCACGGCTTCTATGCCGGCCAGGACCAGATCATGCTGGCGCTCGACCGTGAGGACGGGCAGACGCCCGGCAATCTTGCCGGTCGCCTCGGTGTTCGCCCGCCGACCATCACCAAGACCATCAACCGGCTGCAGGCGCAAGGCTTTCTGGAAAAACGCGCTTCTTCCGCCGATGCCCGCCAGGCCCATATCTTTCTGACCGACACTGGCCGCGAAATCATTCATGCCATCGAGAAATCGGTGAAGAAGACCGAGAAGCAGGCGCTGAAGGGGCTCGATAAAAAGGACCAGAAGGCGCTGTTCAAGCTGCTCGCCCGCGTTGAGGCGAACCTCTCGAACGGAGAGATGGTTCTCGTCGATGACGAGATCGACGCCGACGAATGATCCGCGGCTGACGCCATCAGGCAGCGGCTGCTGACGATCCATGCACCAATGCCGACCAGCGGCCCGGCGTGACACCGAACGCCTTCTTGAAGTGCCTGCTGAAATGACTTTGGTCGTTGAAACCGGCCGCTATTGCGATCTGCGCCAATGACTCGCTCGCCTCGATCATGCGGCGTGCTCGTTGAAGCCGGCGCATCAAGAGAAAGCGGTGCGGACTGGTGGAGAAAGCGGCACGGAAATGCCGCGATAGGGCGTAGCGATCGAGCCCGGTGATCGCCTCCAGCTCGTCGGAACGGACGGTACGGAAAACATTTTCTTCCAGATAGTCGCGTGCCAGGCTGACAGCCCGCCACGCTGTCCTTGGGATCGGTTTCGCCGGCCGGCCTGAATGCCGTGCCAGGCTTTGCATCAATTGCGCAACGAAGTCGGCGACAAACAGATCGTCCAGCTTCTCGTCCAACGGCCCCAGCGCCGAAAGCAGCCGCGTGCGGAAAACAGGATCCGTCACCACGGCATTCCTGACGAAAGGCAGCGATGCGCCTGTCTGATCGAGGCAGTCCAGCACGATGGACGGCTCCAGATAAAGTATCCTGTAACGCAAACCGTCTTCAGTGCCGGCGCCGCCATCGTGCAATTCGTCGGGATGGAGCACGATAATCTGGCCGGGCAGGCTGTGATGCGTCGCGCCGCGATACCGGAAAGTCTGGACGCCATGCAGCGTCACGCCGATGGCGTAGGTATCGTGACGATGGAGATCGAAGGCGCTGCCGTGGAACCGGGCCTCGATACGCTCCATTCCGACGCAATCGGGCGCCGAGATGACGCAGTTCTCAGCCGCGTCAACGCACAAACGTCCAAGACCCTGAAAGGCCTCGCCATCTAGACCGTGTGACATCACTTCATTCACAAACCTCGAATGGCAAATGTCTCATGTTCGACACGAAATTTGCAATCGTGCTGCAGGATAACCTTCCCGTCTGGCAAAAGCTCAACGTAACCGCGTTCCTGACCAGCGGCATCGTCGCGCAGTATAGCGACATCATCGGCGAACCCTATCGCGACCGCGCCGGCAATATCTATAATCCGCTCTCGATCCAGCCGATCATCGTGCTTTCGGCCGATCGCTCGACGCTCAGTGCGATCCACCGGCGGGCGCTGGAGCGCGGTGTGACGACCTCGCTCTACGTCGACGAAATGTTTCGACCGGCCACGACGCGGCGAACCGCGCCGTCTTTGCCGAGTTCGCACCCGACGATGCCAAGGTCGTCGGAATCGCGCTGCGCGCCGAAAGGAAGCTTGTCGACAAGATCACCAAGGGTGCCCGCATGCATCCCTGATGCATATCGACACTGGTTCATCCTGTTGACGCTCGGTGTCCTCGGTGCTCGTCATCGTCGCCAGCGGCTTTTATATCGTTCATCGCGAGCACCGGCTTCGCGTGCGCAACCGCGGTGCCCTCGACGTCGAGGTGGATGCGCTGGCAAAAAAACTTTGATTTGTTTCGGAAGGGTGGCATAAGGCCGCGTTTAAACTGTTTAGACCATGATCCCGAAAACGGGCATCCGGTTTTCGCTGGAGATCATGGATTAGCTCTGGATCGTCGGGGGAGCGCAAGGCGCTGGCACAGAAGATCAAGCTTTCGACGATCGCGGATGCGCTCGGTGTGTCCACGGCCACGGTCTCGCTGGCCCTGCGCGACAGCCCGCTGGTTGCTGGAAACACCCGCGACCGCATCAAGGAACATGCCCGCACCATCGGCTATATCTACAATCGCCGCGCCGCCAGCTTGCGCACCTCGCGTTCGGGCATCGTCGGCGTCGTCGTCCACGACATCATGAATCCCTTCTTCGCCGAGATCCTGCGCTCGATCGAAAGCGAGCTCGACCGCAGCCGGCAGACCTTCATCCTGTCGAACCATTACGACCAGCTCGAAAAGCAGCGCACCTTCATAGACACGCTTCTGCAGCTTGGCGCCGACGGCGTCATCATGTCGCCGGCCATCGGCACGCCGCCCGAAGACATCTTCATGGCCGAGGAAAACGGCCTGCCGGCGGTGCTGATCGCACGCACCGTCGAAGGCGCTGACGTGCCGGTGTTTCGTGGCGACGATGCCTATGGCACCGGGCTAGCCACCAACCATCTGATCTCGCTCGGCCATAAACGCATCGCCATGATCGGCGGCACCGACCAGACCTCGACCGGCCGCGACCGCTACCAGGGCTATCTCAACGCCATGGAGGCGGCAGGGCTGGAGGTCAGGCCGTCCTGGCGCATCCCCGGCCCGCGCACCAAACAGGCTGGCTTCGAGGCCGCCGGGCAGTTCCTGGCGCTGAAGGACAAGCCGACCGCGGCCTGCTGCTGGAACGACCTCGTCGCCATCGGCCTGATGAACGGCATTGCACGCGCCGGGCTGGTGCCGGGCATTGACATATCCGTGACCGGCTATGACGATCTCGAGGAAGCGGCGATCGCGACGCCGGCGCTGACCACCGTGTGGAATGGCCAGCGTGAAGTCGGCCGCCGCGCCGCGAGCGCGCTGCTCGACAAGCTCAATGGGCAGATGGTGCGGCCGTCGCAGGAACTGATCAAGCCGGAACTGCATGTGCGCCAGTCGACCGGCAAACCAGTGGAACGTGCATGACAAAAGCCGAACAGCAGCAAGCAGTCGCCATTCTGGTGCCGGGCCAATTCAACGACCACGCGGTAGGCCGCATCGACCGGACGTTCAGCCGCGCCTGGATCGAACGGCCGGATGCGTCGCTGGTCACCGACGAGATGCGCCGGACGGTGCGCGGCATTGCCGCCTTTGGCGGGATCAACGCAGCCCTCATCGACGCGCTGCCGAATCTCGAGATCATCGCCAATTTCGGCGTCGGCTATGATTCGGTCGATGCCCGTCACGCAGCGCAGCGCGGCGTCATGGTCACCAACACGCCGGATGTGCTGACCGAGGAGGTCGCCGATACGGCGATCGGGCTTTTGATCAACACCGTCCGTGAGCTGCCGCGCGCCGAGACCTGGCTGCGCGACGGCAGTTGGGCACGCAATGGCAACTATCCGCTAAGTCGGCTGACCTTGCGCGGCCGTCGTGTCGGTATTTTCGGCATGGGCCGCATCGGTCTCGCCATTGCGCGCCGGCTAGAGGCCTTTGGGCTGCCGATCGCCTATCACAACCGGCGCCAGGTCGAAGGCTTGCCCTACGAATACCACGGCACGCTGAAAGGCCTTGCCGAGGCGGTCGACACGCTGATCTCGGTGGCGCCCGGCGGCGCCTCGACGGAAAAGGCGGTCAACGCCGAGATCCTGTCGGCGCTCGGCCCGAATGGCGTCTTCGTCAACATCGGTCGCGGCAGCACGGTGGACGAGGCAGCTCTTGCGGCGGCGCTTGCCGGCGGCACCATCGCCGCTGCCGGGCTCGACGTCTTCGCCGACGAGCCGAACGTGCCGCCGGCGCTGCTCGCCGCCCCCAACACCTCGCTTTTGCCGCATGTCGGCTCGGCTTCGGAACATACCCGCCGCGCCATGGCCGATCTGTGCGTCGACAATCTGATTTCCTGGTTTTCGGAAGGGAGGGCGATGACGCCGGTGCCGGAAACGGAAAAGGTCAAGGCGCGCAGCTGAGCGGCACGCTTTCCTATTTGTTAACGATTAACGATGGCTTAACGCTTTGAAACCATTCTTCATCTATCGCCAAACAATTGGAGGACGCAGATGAAAGCACTTGCTGCATTGATAGCAGCGGTCGCGCTGTTCGGCAGCATTCAGCTGTTTTACAGCGGCGGAAGCGAAGGCCGCACAGCCGACGAGTCAGCGCAGTCGCCCGGCGACTACCGGCTGGTGGCCAATGGTGACGAAGCGTCCTGCGCGGTCAAGCGCGGCACTGAGGTTGCGGACGGCCTGTCGCTGTTGACGGTCACTGCGAATTGCCGCCAGGTCTTGCCCGGCATCGAGCGCGCGAAATTCTGGCGTGAGCAGGATGACGGCACCGTCACCTTCAGCGCGAACGGCATCGACCCGATCGTCACTTTCGGCGTCGCCGACGGCGACGGCTATGAATCCTACGCACCAGCCCTGCCGCTGCTGTCGCTGGCGGCCAAAAGCGATTGACGTTGACGTCCGACGAACTATTCCGCGGCGGCCCGCGCGCCGGATTTCGTCGCGGCGTGCAGGCGCACCGCGTCGCCAAAGGCGCGAAATATCCTTGCTGAGACGCTGTCCGACTTGACCCAGTATTCGGGATGCCACTGGACGCCGACGGCGAAAGCGCGGGCGTCGCGCACCGAAACCGCCTCGACCGTGCCGTCGCTGGCGACCGCCTCTATCTGCAGCTTCGGGCCGAGCCGGTCGATGGCCTGGCGGTGCACCGAATTGACCATGATGTCGCCTGCCCCGAACACGCCGGCGAGGCAGCTTCCGGGCTTGATCGAAATGGTCTGGCGGATGGCGAAGCGTTCGTCCTGATTGTCGCTCGCCGGTGCGCGATGGTCCAGCGATCCCTCGCGCTCCTGGATTTCTGTGGCCAGCGTGCCGCCCAGCGCCACATTCATCTCCTGGATGCCGCGGCAGATGGCGAGCAGCGGCACTCCGCGCTCCACTGCCTTGCGGATCAGCGGCAGCGTCGTGGCGTCGCGGGCCGGATCGTAGGGGCCGTTGGCCTCGCTGGCATCGCCGCCGTAGAGTGAGGGATGCACATTGGACTTCGAGCCGGTGACCATGACGCCGTCGACCGATGACAGCAGTTCATCGAAATCGAGCCGGTCGCCGAAGGACGGCACCAGCACCGGGAACACGCCGGCCGCCGAAAGTGCCGCCTCCAGATATTGCTGCGGAGCGGCATGCCAGGTGTAGTTGTCGAACTGGCGGACGTCGGTCGATATGGCGACTAGCGGCTGCTGCATTTTTGATCCGGGTCCATTCAGTGCAAGGATTGTTCTGCCTTTAAAATAGGCGATCCGACGGCGCTTTGCCATGACAAGTTCGGCATGTCGCATGGGCCACGGAAACGGCGTTAGACTTAAGTTGCAGGAGGTGGTTTCGCGCCGCGTTTTTCGCGAAAACGCCGCCGGCAAAACCGGCTTCCATGGCTGGACTCGACTCCTTGCCCGTGTATTGTTTGCCGCGAAGCCGATCCGGGGCACAGAGCATCTCCCGAACGTCGGTCTGTTGATCCAATAGGGAGGACTTCATGGATCGTCGATCATTCATCCGCAAGGCCGGTGTGACCGGTGTCGGCGCTGCGGCGGCTACGGCGGCGCTTGCCGCGCCGGCTATCGCCCAAAACAATCCGAAAGTGACATGGCGCCTGGCGTCGTCCTTCCCGAAGTCCCTTGATACGATCTATGGCGGCGCCGAGGTCTTTTCCAAGATGCTTTCGGAGGCGACCGACGGCAACTTCCAGGTGCAGGTCTTCGCCGCTGGTGAACTGGTGCCCGGCCTGCAGGCCGCGGACGCCACCACCGCCGGCACCGTCGAGGCCTGCCATACGGTGGCATATTATTATTGGGGCAAGGACCCGACATGGGCTTTGGGTGCCGCGGTTCCGTTCTCGCTCAACGCGCGCGGGATCAATGCCTGGCATTACCACGGCGGCGGCATCGACCTGTTCAACGAGTTTCTCGCCACGCAGGGCCTTTTTGGCCTGCCGGGCGGCAATACCGGCGTGCAGATGGGCGGCTGGTTCCGCAAGGAGATCAATACCGTCGCCGACCTTTCGGGCCTCAAGATGCGCATCGGTGGTTTTGCCGGCAAGGTGGTGGAAAGGCTCGGCGTCGTGCCGCAGCAGATCGCCGGCGGCGATATCTATCCAGCGCTGGAAAAAGGCACCATCGACGCCGCCGAATGGGTCGGCCCTTATGACGATGAGAAGCTCGGCTTCTACAAGGTCGCGCCCAATTATTATTATCCTGGCTGGTGGGAAGGCGGGCCGACCGTCCATCTGATGTTCAACAAGGCGAAATATGAGGAGCTTTCGCCGGCCTACAAGGCGCTGGTGCGCACCGCCGCGCAGGCCGCCGACGCCAACATGCTGCAGAAATACGACTTTCTGAATCCGGCGGCCGTGAGGCGGCTGGTGTCCGCAGGCGCCAAATTGCGCCCGTTCAGCCAGGAAATCTTGGCAGCCTGCTCCGAAAAGGCAAACGAGGTCTATGCCGAGATGGAAGCCTCGAACGCGCCGTTCAAGAAGATATGGGACTCGATCAAGGCGTTCCGCAAGGAGCACTATCTCTGGGCGCAGGTGGCCGAATACAATTACGACACCTTCATGATGGTCCAGCAGCGCTCCGGCAAACTCTGACAACAGTTTCGGCGCCACGCGTTCTTCGGACGCGTGGCGCCGAAGCGCTTCTATTTGTCGATCAGCGCGGCAGCACCAGCACCTTGACCTCGCCTGGCGCAGGCGGATTGGCGATCACCGCAGCCGCCTCCTCAAGCGCCACCTGCCGGGAGATCAGCTTGTCGATCTCGATCGCACCCGAGGCGATGAGTTCGGCAGCCCGGCGATGCGTAAACGGATTGAGGAAAGAACCCAGCACCCTCAATTCCCGGAACAACAGGTCGAAAGGTTCGAATTCTGCTTTCATGCCTTGAGGCATCACGCCGACGACGACAACCGTGCCGCCGGCCCTGGCGAGTCGCATCGATTGCTCGACCGTCTCTCTTACGCCGGCGCATTCGAACACCACGTCGACGCCGCCCGGCATGAGGCCCGACGGACCGACGACCGTGTCGATGATATCGCCAGCGATTGGGTCGACCGTTGCCGTCGCGCCCAGTTCTTCTGCGAGGGCACGCCGCGAGGCCTGGCGCGTCGACAGGACGATTGTCGTCGCGCCGGCAAGCCTCGCCAGTTGCACTGAGCAGGCCGATCACGCCGCCGCCAAGCACGGCGACCGAGGAGCCGGGTCTGACCTGCGCCAGGTCCAGGCCATGCAGGCAGCAGCCAAGCGGCTCGCAAAACGCGCCATGCGTCGGCTTCAGGTCTTTCGGGAGGAGGAAGGCCTGCTTGTGAGGCAGCACGACATATTCGGCGAAGCCGCCGTCGCGGCGGATGCCGATGGCAACCAGATTATGGCAGAGGTTGACGCGACCGGCGTGGCAGTGCGGACAGCGCCCACAGGCGATGTTGGGATCGCCGGTGACGCGATCGCCGACCGAAAAGCCGGACACGGCGGTACCAATCGCCTCGACGATCCCGGAGAATTCATGTCCGAGCGTCACCGGCGGCGTACAGGGAAATTCGCCATGGAAAAGATGCCGGTCGGTGCCGCAGACGCCGCAGGCCTCGATCCGCACCAGGAGATCGTCCGGCCCGGCCACGGGCTTGTCGACCTCCCGAAGGACGATGCTGCCGACGCCCTCCAGCCGCACCGCTTTCATGTCTGTGGAGCCTCCGGCATCAATTGAAACTCGGTGGTTTGGACAGATCGGGCGCTGGCGCTGCCGGCTTGGCAGCCGGCGTTTCACCGAAACTCGGCGGCTGCGACAGATCCGGTGCAGGCGCAGTCGGCGCCGTGCCGCCATCCGCTGGCGGAACGCCGAGCGGCGACAGGCTCGGCGTTTCCGGCACCTGGTAGTCGATCGTGCCCGGGTCCGCTGCCGTGCCCTTGTAGTGCATCACCATTTGCGGGAAGGCGATGGTCAAGCCGATCATGATGACCTGGATGCACACGAAGGGCACCGCCCCCCAATAGATCTGGCCGGTGGTTACCGGCGCGATCTTTTTGCCGGTGAGGCGATCGAGATAGGGCACCCGGGCGGCGACCGAACGCAGGTAGAACAGCGCGAAGCCGAAGGGTGGATGCATGAAGCTGGTCTGCATGTTGACGCCGAGCAGCACGCCGAACCAGATCAGGTCGATACCGAGCTTGTCGGCGGCCGGCGCCAAAAGCGGCACGATGATGAAGGCGAGCTCGAAGAAATCGAGGAAGAAGGCGAGCAGGAAGACGAGGATGTTGACGCCGATCAGGAAGCCGATCTCGCCGCCCGGCAGCGATGTCAGGAGGTGTTCGACCCAGATATGGCCGTTGACGCCGTAGAAAGTGAGCGAGAACACGCGCGCGCCGATCAGGATGAACAGCACGAAGGAGGATAGCCGCGTCGTCGACGCCAGCGCCTGCTTGATCACGTCCAGCGACAACCGCCCCTTCATCGCCGCCATGATCAGCGCGCCGACAGCGCCCATGGCGCCGCCTTCGGTCGGCGTGGCGATGCCGAGGAAGATGGTGCCCAACACCAGGAAGATGAGCGCCAGTGGCGGGATCAGCACGATGATCACCTGCTGCGCCAGCCGCGACATCATGTTGATCTTCAGGCGCTGGTCGGCGATTGCCACGACATAGATGAGGATCACGCCGATGGTGGCGCCGAGGATGTCGGCGTTTTGGCCCTGCGAGGGCGCAAGATAGCGATAGGCCGCGTAGGAAACCACGACTGCCGCCAGCACCGCGACCAGCAGCGACAGGACACCGTGGCCGAGGGTGCGGGCCTCCAGCGGCAGGGCCGGCATCGAGTTCGGCCGAATGATCGACATGATCACGATATACGTCGTGTAAAGGCCGGTCAGAACCAGCCCCGGGATCAGCGCACCCGCATACATGTCGCCGACCGAGCGACCGAGCTGGTCGGCCAGAACGATCAGCACCAGCGAGGGCGGAATGATCTGGGCGAGCGTGCCCGACGCGGCAATGACGCCGGACGCCACTCGGCGGTCATAGCCATAGCGCAGCATGATCGGCAGCGAGATCAGGCCCATGGCGATGACGGAGGCAGCCACCACGCCCGTGGTTGCGGCAAGCAGCGCGCCGACGAAGATCACCGCATAGGCGAGGCCACCGCGGATCGGTCCGAACAATTGGCCGATCGTGTCGAGAAGGTCCTCGGCCATGCCCGATCGTTCGAGCACGATGCCCATGAAAGTGAAGAACGGGATGGCCAGCAGCGTGTCGTTCGACATTACCCGGCTGCCGTAGAAATTATCCGGCAGCGCGTGCAGCAGCGGCCAGGCGAGATTGATCGATCCGCCCGAATAGGGTGACAGCACAACACCGATGAAGAAGAACAGCAGGCCGTTGGCGGCGAGTGAGAAGGCGACCGGGTAGCCGATCAGCAGGAAGATGACCAGCGAGGCGAACATGATCGGCGCCATGTTCTGGGCGATGAACTCGATCACGAGCGCACCTCTTCGGCGAGCGCCTTCGCTTCGAGCTCGGCCTGTTCATGCACCGATATGAACGGTGTGGGATCGTCCATGTCGCCGCGCATGATTGCGATCTTCTTGATGATCTCCGAGATGCCCTGCAGCGCGAGCAGGAAAAAGCCGGCCAGCAGAATCGCCTTGGCCGGCCAGATGATCAGCCCGCCGGAATTGTTCGACATTTCGCCGCTGTGAAACGACAGTGACACATAGGGGACGAAATAGATCACCATCAGCGTGACGAACGGCATCAGGAAGAAGAGATGGCCGAAAAGGTCGATCCAGTGCTGCACGCGGCGCGAGAACATGCCGTAGACGATGTCAATCCGGATATGGTCGTTCTGCTTAAGCGTGTAGGCAGCGGCCAGCATGAAGGCGGCGCCGAACAAATACCACTGCAATTCCAGCCACGCGTTCGACGACATGTCGAACGTCTTTCGGATGACTGCATTGGCGGCACTGACCAGGATTGCCACCAGGATCAGCCACGACACCCATTTGCCGATGAACTCGTTCACACGGTCAATCGTTCTGGATAGAGTGAGAAGCCCTGCCATACATTCCTCCCTTTACGCTTCGGCCCGAAAATCGGTGTCGATTTTCGGAAAGCACGATGCGTGACTCAAAGTATTAGCGACGCGCCGATTCCCGCTTGTTTTCCGCCGCTTTGATGTGGCCCAACGGTATGCCGTGCGTGGACCGGCGGGTCAACACAGGGCAGACCGAGTAAAACAATCTTGTGGCATGGGGAAGGGGCGAAACAGCCGCGGGAGGGATCATGCGCAAAATCAAAGTGGCGTCTGCGGCCAGCGCTACCCAGGTTGGCGCAGTCAGACGATCTTGCTTTGGTCTCGCCCGGCGCCGACCAGCACCAGCATGGCGACGAGCAACAGATACATCCAGGCGTCGCGCCACTCGACCGGGAAGTAGCCGGCCCACAGCGATTCGGCCATGCCGAAAGCGGCAGCGCCAAGTGCTGCCCGCGACGGCGAGAGATAGCCGCCCACCGCCGTCACGAATAGGATTTTCAGCCCATAGACCAGGCCGGAGCCGAAGCTGATGTTGCCATAGTAAAGGCCGGCGAGGACACCGGCCAGCGCCGCGCAAAGGCCGCCGGCGAGCACCGCGTGCCGAAACACCGCGCGCACGTCGACGCCGCACATGGCGGCGGCTTTGGGGTCGTCGGACACGGCGCGCCAGCGCCGGCCGAAACTCGAGCGGGCGAACGCCCAGGAGGCGAGCACAATGGTTGCCACGACGATCCCGCAGTCGAGCAATTGGATAAGCGTCAGGGTGGCATTGAAGTTGGCCCCGTTCGCAAAAATGATGGGCTGGGCCAGCATTGGCGGCAGCCACAGATCATGCGTGTCAGCGGCGATGCGGCTTGCCTCCGACAGCAGCAGCAATATGCCCAGCGTCGTCACCACGATCGCATTGGGCGTGCGGTCGGCCAGCGGCTCGAAGATGCTGCGCGACAGGACATGGCTGATCAGCCCCGCATACAGGAACGCCGCGACAATACCGAGCGCGACGGCGGCGAACAGGGTCAGCCACAGGGCCTGATAGCCGAAGGCCGCGGTGAGGATCATCGTCTGTCCGCAAAAGGCGAACAGCGCCCCATAGGCGAGGTTCGTCCGGTGCAGGATGCCGTTGGTCAGCACATAGCCGAAGGCGAGCAGGGCATAGAGCGCGCCGGAATGCAGCCCGTTCAGCACCTGCTGGAAGAAATAGAGCATGCCAATGTCCTTGGATCGCGGAGAACCGCGTCCGTGCGGAGCAGATTTGCATCGGCAATCTAACTTGTCAAACGCAGCTTATCGGTTAGAAATAGCGCCCATGACGGTTTCCTGGACCCCGCACCGCTTCACTGGCGGCCTTCTTGCGCTCGACACTGCGAACACCGTCGTGCTGCGCGGCGATCCCCGGAAAACCTTCGACCGGTTCAAAGATCCGGCGGAGATCGCCCGTTTCGCCGACACGGCGAGCGTCTTTCGCGCCGCCGAGCTTGGCGGCAGGCGGCTCGAAGCGCCGTTCCCGGACAAGATCGCGCCGGTCGTGCTGGCGATCCGCGAGACGACCGACCGGCTGTTTCGTCGTGCGGTGTCGAAGGGCGCGGTCACTACAGGCGATCTGCCTGGCTTCCTGAAGGCCTGCGCCGACGGTCTCGCGGACGGCCGCACCGAGATCGGTGCGCCGGGACGGCCGTTCGGCGAGCCGGCGACGCCCATCGCCTTCGAGGCGGCACTGGCGGTTTCCGCACTGTCGCTGCTGCAGGCTGACACCGTCGCAAGGCTGAGGATCTGCCCCAATTGCAGCTGGTTGTTTCTCGACCGAAGCCGCAATTCCAGCCGTCGTTGGTGCGACATGGCGGTGTGCGGCAACCGCCAGAAGGCAAGTCGCCACTATCGCCGCCGAACGGCAGCCAGAGGGACCGCCAATGTCTAGGAAAATCTTGCGCCTGATCGTTGTCGGCGCCATGCTCGTGGCCGCGGCAACGCTCGGCGCCTGCCGCGATACCGGCAAGGACGGCGAAGGCAGATTGTTCGAGATTTCCGGCAGGCTGGTCGTCTTCAATTATCGCCTCGCAAGGGCAACCTTTGTCGTCACGCTGAGGCCGCTGCAGCCTATGGAGGAAGGACAGGTTGCGGTCGCCAGCTTCCAGAACCCAGCAGGCGGCGAGCCACTGATCGTCGAACAGAAAATTTGGCCGAAGCTCGGCAAGGTGTCGCTGGAGAGCCCGGCGCTTTCCTGCATCGTCAAGGACAAGCCCTATGCGATCTCGATCAGCATCAAGGATGCCAACGGTGCAATCCTCCAGAAGATCGACACCACGCTGATGTCGACGCAGGACCAATCGGTCCTGCCCGACCGGCCGCTGGTCATCGATCAACTCTATACGCCCAATCCAGAGCTTGCCGGTCATCCGGACGGCAAGCTGCCGGGCGCGCCCAAGCCCGACTGTTCGAAGGCCGGCTGACGCAAACATCGCCGGTATCAGTCGCGGCCGGAATTTTCTTGGCGCTGACGGACCAATTGGTGCGCGTTTCTTACAGAATCGGGCGTGGACCGGATCGTTTGTTGCGCCTCGCCTGGCATCTTCGATTTTGTTTGACCTGCCCGGCAAGGGGAGAAACACTGCAGCCTCCAACTCCGAAGTTGGCTGCGCTCGAACTGCGGCCTCCGCAGAGGAAATGCCTGATGACGCTGCATGATGTCGCGCTCGACGACAAGTTCGACCTGCGAAAGGAGCGCATCTTCCTTTCCGGCGCGCAGGCGGTCATCCGAATGCTTTTGATGCAGCGCGAGCGCGACCGCCGGGCTGGCCTGAACACCGCTGGCTTCGTCTCCGGCTATCGCGGCTCGCCGCTCGGCGGCCTCGACATGCAGCTTTGGAAGGCCAGGAAGCAGCTCGCCCAGTCGGACATCGTCTTCCAGCCCGGCCTCAACGAGGAACTCGCGGCCACCGCCTGCTGGGGATCGCAGCAGGCCGAATTGCTGGGCGAGGGCACGCATGACGGCGTCTTTTCGGTCTGGTACGGCAAGGGACCGGGCGTCGACCGCTCCGGCGACGTCTTCCGCCATGCCAATCTCGCCGGCTCGTCAAGACATGGCGGCGTGCTCGCCCTGATGGGCGACGACCACATGGCCGAGTCCTCGACCAACGCGCACGCGACCGAGTTCCTGTTTGTCGACACCATGGTGCCGATCCTCAATCCGGCCGGGGTCCAGGAGATCATCGACTATGGGCTCTATGGCATTGCCATGTCGCGCTTAGCCGGCACCTGGGCGGCGATCAAATGCGTCAAGGACAACATCGAATCGACGGCTTCGGTCGATGCAGCGCTCGAACGGCTTGATATCGTCGTCCCGGACTTCGACATGCCGCCCGGCGGCCTCAACATCCGCAACGAGATCGATATGCTCGGCCAGGAGGAGCGACTGCATGAATACAAACGCGCCGCCGCTTCGGCCTTTATCCACGCCAACAGGCTGAACCGGATCGTCTATTCCGGCGGCAGTGGCCCGAAGCTTGGCATCGTCACCGTCGGCAAGAGCTATCTTGACGTTCGCCAGGCGCTGGAAGACATCGGCGTCGACGAAGCCGCCGCCAACCGCATCGGCATCAGGCTGTTCAAGGTTGGCTGCCCGTGGCCGCTCGACCTGCAGCACATCACTGACTTCGCTCGCGGCCTCGACACCATCGTCGTCGTCGAAGAGAAACGCTCGCTGATCGAGGTGCAACTGCGCGAGAACCTTTACGGCACCGCCATGCAGCCGGTCATCGTCGGCAAGAAGGACGAGCGCGGCGACGGGCTGTTCCCGGCCAAGGGCGCGCTCGATCCCAACGACATCGCCATCGCGCTCGGCGAGAGAATCTTGCGGACGATCGGTCCGTCGGACGAGATCGCCGCGCGGGTGGCGAAACTTCGCCAGTTCCAGGCGATGCTCGCCGAGACAACAGACATTGCCTCGCGCACGCCCTTCTTCTGCTCCGGCTGTCCGCACAATTCCTCGACCAAGGTGCCCGACGGCTCGCGCGCCGCCGCTGGCATCGGCTGCCATTTCATGGCGCTGTGGATGGATCGCAACACCGTAGGTTTCACCGCCATGGGCGGTGAGGGCGCGCAATGGGTCGGCCAGGCGCCGTTCTCGAAGCGCGACCACATCTTCCAGAATCTCGGCGACGGCACCTACAACCACTCCGGCGCGCTGGCGATCCGCTTCGCGCTGTCGACCGACGCCAACATCACCTACAAGATCCTCTACAACGACGCCGTCGCCATGACCGGCGGCCAGCCGCACGAGGGTGGCCTGACCGTGGACATGATTGCCAGGCAGGTGCGGGCCGAGGGCGTCGGGCGGATCGCCATCGTCACCGACGAACCGGCCAAATATACCGGCAAGGTCGAATTCCCTGCAGCCGCCACCATCCATCACCGCGACGACCTCGACCTCGTGCAGCGCGAATTGCGCGCGGTCAGGGGCACATCCGTGCTGATCTACGACCAGACCTGCGCCGCCGAAAAGCGCCGCCGCCGCAAGCGCGGCACTTTCCCCGATCCCGACAAGCGCGTCTTCATCAACGAACTGGTCTGCGAAGGCTGCGGCGATTGTGGGGTGCAGTCGAATTGTGTGTCGATCCAGCCGGTCGAGACCGAATTCGGCCGCAAGCGCAAGATCGATCAGTCGAGCTGCAACAAGGATTTCTCCTGCATCAACGGCTTCTGTCCGTCCTTCGTCACCGTGCATGGCGCCAAGATCAGGAAGGCCGAGGGTATGGCCGGCACCACCGATCCGCTCGACGGCGTGCCCGCGCCCGCGGAATTCCCGCTCGGTGACCAAGGCTGGGCGGCGATCATCGACGGCGTCGGCGGCACCGGCGTCGTCACCATCGGCGCGGTGCTTGGCATGGCGGCTCATCTCGAAGACAAGGGCTGCGGCATGATCGACATGGCCGGCCTTGCCCAGAAGGGCGGCTCGGTGTTCACCCATGTCCGCATCGCGCGCAGCCCAGGCGATATCCATGCCATCCGCGTTTCGGCCGGCAAGGCAGACCTTGTGCTTGGCTGCGACCTTGTCGTGTCGGGCGCCCAAAAGGTGCTCGCCGCGGTGCGCGAAGGCCACACGATCTTCCTCGCCAACACCGCGGAGATCATGCCCGGCGAGTTTACCCGGTCGGCCGATTTCTCGCTGCCGGTTGAGCGGCTGAAAAAGGCGATCCGCACTGCCGCCGGCGACGACAAGGCGCATTTTTTCGATGCCACCCGCACCGCCACCGCGCTGTTCGGCAGCTCGCTCGGCGCCAACATGTTCATGCTCGGCTTCGCCTTTCAGCATGGCGGCTTGCCGCTGTCTGCCGAGGCAGTCGAAAAGGCGATCGAGCTCAACGGCCAGTCGGTGGCGATGAACGTCTCAGCCTTCCGCTGGGGCCGCCGCGCCTCCCACCAGCCGGATTTCGTGCGCGCCCTCGTCGTCCAGCCGGGCACGGCTGCACAGAACACCGCTGTCGCCGAGACGCTCGATGACGTCATCGCCCGCCGCGTCGCCTTCCTCACCGCCTATCAGAACGCCGCTTATGGCAAGCGCTATGCCGACAAAGTGGCCGTGCTGCGCAAGGCCGAAGCCAGCGTGGCGCCCGGTTCGACTGATGTGACCGAAGCCGCCGCGAGGAACCTGTTCAAGCTGATGGCGATCAAGGACGAATACGAGGTGGCAAGGCTCTACACCGATGGCTCCTTTGCCGCTGAACTGGGCAAGCAGTTCCAGAGCTACGACAAACTCGAATTCCATCTCGCGCCGCCGATCATGGCCAGGCGCGGCAAGGACGGCAAGCCGAGGAAGTCGAGCTTCGGTCCCTGGATGATGAAGGGATTCCGCCTGCTGGCAGCGATGAAAGGCTTGCGCGGCACGGTCTTTGATGTGTTCGGCTACAGCTCCGAAAGGCGTATGGAACGGCAGCTTCTTGCGCAGTACGAGGCCGACCTGGAGCTTGTCGCCGGCGCGCTGGCGCCAGGCAAGGTCGAGGCCGCGGCAGCGCTTGCCTCGGTGCCGGCGCTCATTCGCGGCTATGGTCACGTCAGGCAGGCCAGCGCCGAAAAGGCCGCTGGCGAGCGCTTGAGGCTGCTCGATCGCCTGGCGAAGACACCGGCTCGGCCGGAACTCCAGGCCGCCGAGTGAATGCCTTATCTGAAGAAACTCAACAGGCTTGACGCAGGCCCGAGATGGCCCCTCTAAACCTTTCTTAATGCGGTTATGACATGACTGCGGTTCGCGCGACACCGCAGGTCATGAACATAGATCGACCCGACGACATATCCGAGGACGTATACGTTGGCTTCGTTCGCTCGCTGTTTCGCGACGCGGGCATCTTGCTCGTTGGCGCCTTCACGCAAGGCGCTATGGCCTTGCTCGTGTATTGGAAAACGTCTGCGGCAATCTATCTCGCTCTCGCCATCCTGATGGTTGCCGCTAGCATCGGCCGTTATCTTGCGATCCGGAGGGTCAGTCCCGACACCATCGTCACCTACGAATCCGCGCTTGCCTGGGAACGCTACTACATTGTTGCCGGGACGATTCATGGGTCCGCGGTCGGACTTTTCGCGTTCGTATGCCTCTACGTGGTTCCGGACCTGTTTGGCGAGATTGCAGCGGTGTCGCTGGTGTTGGCAAGCACCATCACCATCGCCGGCCGCAATTTCGGCTCCCGAAAGATGGTGGCCATCCTGTCCGTGTCCGTGGTCGCGCCGATTGCGGTCGGCCTGATGCTGAAGGGCGACGTGTACAATGTCATTTTGGGCCTCTTCGTCATCCCCTTCATGTTCACCATCAACAAGATGGCGCATCTTGTGCGAAAGGTGCTATTTACAGCAATCAGCGAAGAGAAGAAGGCGAACCGCCTCGCCCAGCGCTTCAATCGGGCGCTGAACACCATGTCGCACGGGCTTGTCATGCTCGGCCCTGATGGCCGGGTGGTGGTGGCCAATGCCGAAGCCGCGCATCTGATGTCGCTCAAGTCGCCCGACGCGCTGCTCGGGCGATCGATCCACGGCCTGCTGATGCGCGGCGTTGCCGGCGGCATGCTGGCGCCGAAGGACTGCCGCTACATCGAGGCCCAGCTCACGCGCGCCCTGCGCGAGGGCCGCGACCGCAAGGTTCTCGTCTCGCTCGCGAATGGGCAGCACTATGAGTTCTCGGCGCGTGAGGGCAGCCAGGAACTGGGCGTCATCACCTTCGAGGATGTGACGGCCCGCGTCGAGGCAGAAAGCAAGATCCGCTTCATGGCGCGCTACGACAGCCTCACCGGCCTGCCCAACCGCGCCTATTTCCACGAGTTGATCGGAGAGGCGATGGCATCCGGCGATCTCGAGCGTCTCTGCGGGCTCGCCGTGCTCGACCTCGACGACTTCAAGAACGTCAACGACACGCTTGGCCACCCGGTCGGCGACGGATTGATCTACGCCGTCGCGGAGCGGCTGGCAGCGATCGCAGGACCAGGCGTCACCGTCAGCCGTTTCGGCGGCGACGAGTTCATGATCTTTTTCGATCGCGTTGAGGATGAGAGCCACCTGACCAGCCAAATCGACGGGATTTTCGATGAACTGCAGGGCGAGGTCGACGTCGCCGGCCATGGGCTGCGCATCCAGGCCAGCGGTGGCGCGGTGCTTTCGCGGGTCAGGGACACCGATGTCGACGCCATGATCGTCAAGGCGGATCTCGCGCTCTACAAGGCCAAGGAACTCGGCAAGAACACTTGGCGGTTGTTCCAGGCCTCGATGGATGCGGCGTTTCGCGATCGTCAGCTGATGAAGGCGGATCTGCGCACCGCGGTGGAAAGCAAGGCGTTGCGGGTGGTTTATCAGCCGATCGTCGCGATGAGCACGATGCGGATCGCCAGTTGCGAGGCGCTGTGTCGTTGGGATCACCCCGATCTCGGACCGATCTCGCCCAGCATCTTCATTCCGCTGGCCGAAGAAATGGGCATCATTTCCGAGATCAGCACGTTTGTCCTGCAGGCGGCATGTGCCGAATGCGTCAAATGGCCCGACCCGACCAGCGTCTCGGTCAACCTTTCGGCCAAGGATTTCCGCAGCAGTGGCATCGTCCAGAAAGTCCGTGATGCGCTCGCCAACTCCGGCCTCGCCGCTGGCCGCTTGGAAATCGAGGTCACCGAGACCGCGCTTCTCGACGACAAATCGCTGACGCGTCAGTATATCGAGGAGTTGAAACGGCTTGGCGTGCGCATTGCGCTAGACGACTTCGGCACGGGCTATTCGAGCTTGAGCTATCTCCACAAGCTGCCGCTCGACAAGGTCAAGATTGACCGCTCGTTCCTGATGGACGTCACCCACAACCCGAGTTCGCTCGCGCTGTTGAAGGGCGTGGTCGAACTGATCAGAGTTCTCGGTCTCAACGTGACTATCGAGGGCGTTGAGACATACGAGCAGCTCAAGATTCTGACGCATTCTATCAAACCGGATATGGTCCAGGGCTTTTTGTTTGGTTCAGCGCTGACAGCGTCCGGCATCGGAACGATGGCTACCACGGTCTGGCCATTCGCCATCGATAAAAAGCCTGCGGGCAAACGAGCGCTTAGCTGATTTCCGCGCTTCATTTTCGACCAACTCGACCAGACGTGCCGCGGCGGCAAGTTAAGGTTAATATTAGGTAAACGACTTCGATTGGATTTCCATCTTTTATGCCACGACCGCACACGATAGGTTTTCAGGGAAGATGGCAGAAGGGAATTGTATTGTGGCGGTATCCGATGGGGTTGTTCATGTGGATGACCGACCGACCGACCTCAGCGGGATGTCTTCCTTCTCGCGCAATGTTTCGACCCTTCTTGAGCGCGTGGAATACAGGCGCTGCGAAAGCGGTGAAGACATGGAGGCGATTTACCGGCTTCGCTACAAGGCTTACCGGCTGAACGGCTTTCTGCCTGAATCCAGCGACCAGATGATGATGGATGTGCTCGACGACACGCCGAACTGTTATCGCTTTGGTGTCTTCGTCGACAATTCCCTCGTGTGTACGCTCCGTCTTCATCATCTGACACCGAGCGAACCTTACGCGCCCGCAATGACCAGATTTGGCGATCTGCTTCATCCGCGGCTGCTTCGCGGCGAATCCTTCGTCAATCCGACGCTCTTGGCAGCCGACCCGGACTTCATATCGATGCATCGTGCCCTGCCTTACGTTACGTTGCGGCTAGCACTAATTGCCAGCGTCCACTTCCAGGTGACGGCGTGTCTCGGCGTGATCCGCAAGGAACACACGGCTTTCTACCAGCGGACTTTCGGTGCCGTGCAAGTGGGGCAACCGAGAGACTATCCTCCATTCACCGTTCCCGTGGTACTCTATGACGCGAACTACGAGATCAATTTGGAGCGGGTACTCCAGCGTTTCCCATTCTTTCGGTCGACGCCGATGGAGCAGCGCATGCTGTTTGAGACACCCAGTGCCGGTGAACTCGCGCCGCTGACCATTCTGCCGACCGCCAAATACTACCGCGAAGCCGCCTGACAATTGGCAAATTGAGAGCGTGGCTGGAGCTTTCAGGCCGCTTCGGCGTTCTGGGAGGCGCGCCGGTGGTGCGCGGACGATGTCAATCTGCATCGCTTCGGCGGAAATTCTACCGAAAGGAACCCGACATGACCATTCCCACGCTCGCGCTCACTCCGTTGATCTCGCTGATTGCCGGCGTGCTGATCCTGGTGATGCCGCGACTCCTCAACTACATCGTCGCGCTCTACCTGATCGTCGTCGGCCTGCTTGGGCTGTTTCCGCAACTCGCCGGCTGAAAATGTCGGCAGGCGCGGCGCGTTAGCTGGAAAGCAAGCGCGAGGGCGGCAGCCGCGAGCGCCTCCGAAACGACATCCTGCATCTGGCGGCTCCAATTTTCTTTTGAGGCTGTTGTCTCCAGCGATGCGGCAATAGCGCCATTGCCCTCGGCCTGGCTTTTCGCTATGTGCCTGAAAGATGTCTTCGAAGGGGTATTCCTATGGCTGATCACTCGCCGACCGGTCCTGTCGAACTAGGCGCGAAGATGGACTATGCCGAGCACGACCGCACCTATGCCGGCTTTCTCATGCTCGCCAAATACGGGTCGCTGTTTTGCGCCGCCGTGCTTCTGGCAATGGCTTTCGGCTTCTTTGCGGGCGGCTTCTTCTCGGGCTTTGTCCTGTTTGTTCTGATCCTCGCCGTCGGCGCTTTCATTCTCCGGTAAATTCTTCAAAACCCCCTTGCCCGCGACATCGCCGGAAGTTCGGTCGGCGTCCTGCGCAGACAGGTTCCAGCCGAAAGGATCATGCGGTGGGACAGACGGTTTTCATCCCTCGTGAGCTCGATGCGAACGAGCCGCGCGTTGCTGCCTCGCCCGACACGGTGAAGCGGCTGGCGGGGCTGGGGTTTGACGTCATCGTCGAAAGCGGCGCCGGCACGGCATCGCGCATTCCCGACGAGGAGTTCGCCAAGGCCGGCGCTGCGATCGGTAAGGCCGGCGATGTCGCCAAGGCCGATGTGGTGCTGAAGGTGCGCCGGCCTGATGAGGCGGAGCTGAAGGCCTATCGCCCGGGCAGTGCCGTCATCGCCATCATCGATCCCTATGGCAACGATGCCGCCGTCGATGCTCTGGCAAGGGCCGGCGTCACCGCCTTCTCGATGGAGTTCATGCCGCGCATCACGCGCGCCCAATCGATGGACGTCCTGTCCAGCCAGGCCAACCTCGCCGGCTACCAGGCGGTGATCGACGCGGCTGCCGAATATGACCGGGCGCTGCCGATGATGATGACGGCGGCGGGCACTGTGCCGGCGGCGAAAGCATTCGTCATGGGCGTCGGCGTCGCCGGCCTGCAGGCGATCGCTACTGCGCGTCGTCTCGGCGCCGTCGTCACCGCCACCGACGTGCGTCCCGCCGCCAAGGAACAGGTTGCCTCGCTGGGGGCAAAGTTCCTGGCGGTCGAGGACGAGGAGTTCAAGGCGGCCGAGACGGCTGGCGGCTACGCCAAGGAAATGTCGAAGGAGTATCAGGCCAAGCAAGCCACGCTGACCGCCGAGCACATCGCCAAGCAGGACATCGTCATCACCACGGCGCTGATTCCCGGCCGTCCGGCGCCGAAGCTCGTTTCGGCCGCGATGGTCGCCTCGATGAAGCCGGGCTCGGTGATCGTCGACCTGGCGGTCGAGCGCGGCGGCAATGTCGAGGGCGCCGTGCCCGGGCAGGTGGTGACCACGGCCAACGGCGTGAAAATCGTCGGCCATCTCAACGTGCCGGGCCGCGTCGCTGCCTCCGCCTCGCTGCTCTATGCCAGGAACCTCTTTGCGTTCCTCGAGACGCTGGTCGACAAGACCGCGAAGACGCTCGCCATCAACCGCGACGATGAACTGGTCAAGGCGACGATGCTGACCGATGGTGGCCAGGTCGTGCATCCGGCTTTCGCCGGCAAGCCGGCGGTGATGATCGCCTCGGCTGAGCCTGCGAAGCCCGCCGCTGCAAAAGATCCAGCCCAGCCAAAGAAAGCTGCCGCATCCAGGAAAGCTGCCGCACCCAAATCGCCCGCTAATAAGTCGAAAGGGATCGCGTGATGGACCAGACTTTGCAGAAAGCCCTCGACCAGCTCGACCAGGCTACCGCCGCCGTCCGGCTCGCTGTGCAGGATCTGGCCACAGCTCCTGGCGGCACCGATGCGGCGGGCGACGCCGCGCACGCGCTGTCCGGCGGGGCCATCGATCCGTTCGTCTTCCGCTTCGCCATTTTCGTGCTGGCGATCTTTGTCGGCTATTACGTCGTCTGGTCGGTGACGCCGGCGCTGCACACGCCACTGATGGCCGTCACCAACGCCATTTCCTCGGTCATCGTCGTCGGCGCGCTGCTTGCCGTCGGCATCTCGGCGTCCGGCATCGCCACCGGCTTCGGTTTCGTCGCGCTGATGCTGGTCTCGGTCAACATCTTCGGCGGCTTTCTCGTCACCCAGCGCATGCTGGCGATGTACAAGAAGAAGGACAAGTAGAGCGCCATGAACGCCAACTTCGCCTCCTTCCTCTATCTGGTCTCGGGCATCCTGTTCATCCTGGCGTTGCGCGGCCTGTCGCACCCGACCACCAGCCGCCAGGGCAACTTGTACGGCATGATCGGCATGGGCATCGCCATTGCCACCACGCTGGCGCTGGCGACCCCTTCGGCGGGAGGCTTCGGCCTCATCGTGCTCGGTCTTTTGATCGGCGGCTCAGTCGGCGCGGTCACCGCGCGGCGCATCGCCATGACCTCGATGCCGCAGCTGGTCGCCGCCTTCCATTCGCTGGTTGGGCTTGCCGCCGTCATGGTGGCGGCTGCCGCCGTCTATGCGCCGGAAAGTTTTGACATCGGCACGGTCGCCGACATCCACGCCCAGGCGCTGATCGAGATGAGCCTCGGCGTCGCCATCGGGGCCATCACCTTCACCGGCTCGGTCATCGCCTTCCTCAAGCTCGACGGCCGCATGTCGGGCAAGCCGATCATGATCGGTGGCCGCCATTTCATCAACGCCGCCCTCGGCATCGGGCTGATCGTGCTGATCGTGCTGCTCGTCACCACCGAGTCCAAGCTGGTGTTCTGGCTGATCGTGGCGGCGTCGCTTGTCCTTGGCGTCCTCCTCATCATCCCGATCGGCGGCGCCGACATGCCGGTGGTCGTCTCGATGCTGAATTCCTATTCGGGCTGGGCGGCTGCGGCACTCGGCTTCACACTGGGCAATCTGGCGCTGATCATCACCGGCGCACTGGTCGGCTCGTCCGGCGCGATCCTGTCCTACATCATGTGCAAGGGCATGAACCGGTCGTTCATCTCGGTCATCCTCGGCGGCTTCGGCGGCGAGACTTCCGTCACTGCCGACGACGGCATCGAGCGCACGGTCAAGCAGGGTTCGGCCGACGATGCGGCCTATCTGATGATGAACGCGCAGAAGGTCATCATCGTGCCGGGCTACGGCATGGCGGTCGCCCAGGCGCAGCATGCGCTGCGCGAGATGGCCGACAAGCTCAAGGCCAATGGCGTCGACGTGAAATACGCTATTCATCCGGTCGCCGGCCGCATGCCCGGCCACATGAACGTGCTCCTGGCCGAAGCCAACGTGCCTTACGACGAAGTGTTCGAGCTCGAGGACATCAACTCCGAATTCGCGCAGGCTGACGTCGCCTATGTCATCGGCGCCAACGACGTCACCAACCCGTCCGCCCGCGACGACAAGTCGTCGCCGATCTACGGCATGCCGATCCTCGATGTCGACAAGGCCCGCACCTGTCTGTTCGTCAAGCGCTCGCTCGGCTCCGGCTATGCCGGCATTGACAACACGCTGTTCTACAAGGACGGCACCATGATGCTGCTCGGCGACGCCAAAAAGATGACCGAAGAGATCGTCAAGGCGATGGATCACTGATCCGGGTTGGCGACCCCGACAATCGTCCCACTGCGAGCGTTGCCTTTCACCGGAGCGCCACCGTTCCATAGTCTGAAGCGGCGATTGAACTGCAAAGGTCAAACCACTCGCACCCGCCGCAAGCACCCCGGGTACGGCCCGAAGAGAACGCATCGCGCATAGTTCGCAGAAGCGAGGGATGGAGCTGAAGTTCCATGTCCTCGGCAATCGAGTACCCCAGAAGCGTACCAACACTGGCCGCCGCCTGACGGTCGCGCTCCGTCACGCTGTCGCGAAGGCAGTGCGGCTCCGCCTCACCGAGCAAGGGCGCGCAAATATCGTCAGGCCCGGAGACGATCAGCATGTGTTCGCCTGCGGAGAGCCGAGCCGCGATCGCGTCGAAATTGACGACGAACGCAGCGCTGTAACCCTTGCCTGCGTAAGTCAGCAGGCAAAGGAGATGGTGCGGCCGCAGCCGGACGGTCATTTTTGCGCGCGTGTCATGAGCTTGAGCGTGGTCGCGGCCAATGCCGACTTGAGCGCCCCGCCGATCAGGAACGGCGTGACGCCGTGGACGATTGCCTGTTCGATGCCAATGGCGATGGAAAGCCATGCTGCGCCCAGCACGAGGCAAAGCGCGTTGCCCAGGAGCATGGAGACGAACGCCAGCCAGGGGCGGTTGCCGTTCCAGCCGCGCTCCGCCAGCCATCCCGTGAGCGCGCCGACCACGGGGAAGGCAAAGAGGTATCCGGCGGTCGGGCCGACAAAGTGATGCGCACCGGCAGCGCCCCCAGATAAAACCGGCAACCCGATCGCGCCTTCGACCAACCATGCAACGATCGTGGCCGCGCCGAGTCTCCAGCCGTAGACTGCACCGATCAGGGTGACCGCAAAGGTCTGCATGGTCACGGGCACCGGAACCATAGGCACTTCGATGTAAGACGCCAGCGCCAGAAATACGGTTCCCAGGACGACCGCCCCGATCTGCCAGGACAGCGACCAGTCGCGGATGCGCGGCGCGCTTGAAGCCGCGTGGCTGTCGGAGGTGGGGTTATGAGGCATATGTGTTCTCTTTCGTACTGGCTGTGAAGCAGGCGCTATGCCTGACTTGCGGGATTGAACGACGTGCTGCCCGCGAGGACGGAGTAGCGGATCAGGCGGCTGTCGGCAACGGCGGCTTGCCGATGCTTCATGGCGGCGCGACAAACGGCGCCGGAAGTCACAGTCCTAAGTTTCGCGACAAAATCGCCGGCGTTGAACTCTTCAACGAATTCCTGTCGCAAAACCCACTGCGCAAAAAGTCGGCGATTTGCGACAGATATCTGCGATGCTTTTTGCACTTGCTTTGGATTCAGCACTACGATGGGCAAGTTCTGTTCCGATGGACGGGATTTGTCACCAACGGAGGCGCCGGTGTCTGAACGCCAGCCTGTCGCTTCGCCGACCAAGACCGGCTCGCCCGCGAAGGCTAGCCTGCCGGCCCCCGGAAAGGCGCCGCGCAAGCTCAGCCAGGCCGTGGTGATCGTGCATGGCATGGGTGAACAGCGGCCGATGGGCACGCTGAAGGAGTTTGTTCAGGCTGTTTGGAGTCATGATCCCGCCCGCGCGCCGTTTTATGCCCAGGTCGCCGATCCGGACGGTCCCGCCGGCGCGAAGATCAACCAGAGCTGGATCACGCCCGACAGCCGCACCAATTCGCACGAGCTTCGTCGGATCACCACCCCCTATGATGTCGACGGCCGCCGCACCGATTTCTACGAGCTTTACTGGGCCGACATCACGCAAGGCACGACGCGGGGCCGGCTTGCGGCCTGGGTGACAAATCTGCTCTGGCGCAAGCCCGCCGACATTCCGCGCGACGCCCGCGGGCTCTATGTCGTCACCGTTCTGGCCGTCATAGCAGTCCTGGGCGCGGCATTCGTGCTCGCGACCTCGACCTTGCGAGGGCATATTTCCTGGACCACGGGCATGCTCGTCACGATCCTGGCCTCGTTCGTCGTCTGGTCGGTGGACCGGTTCGGTCTTCCTTATTTCGGTGATGTGGCCGCCTATGTGCGGGCTGAAGCGGCAACGGTCGAGAAGCGCGCGCTTGTCCGCGACCGTGGCCTGACACTGTTGAGGCGCCTCATGGTGGACGACGGCTACGACCGCATCGTGCTGGTCTCGCACAGCCTAGGGTCAATCATCGCCTATGATCTGCTGCAGATATTGTGGGCCGATTTCAGGCCACGAAAGCTGGAAGCCCTCCGCGACAAGGCGAGACTGAAAGCGATCCGCGCCGTCGACAAAGCTACGCTCAAGTCAGATGGTTCTGCGTGGCCAGACAAATTGGATGATTTTTCCGGATTCCGGCGCGCCCAATGGGAGCTCTACCGCCACCTCCGCGCCGGCGACGCCGATCATCCATTGCCTTGGAAGATCAGCGATTTCGTCACGCTCGGCAGTCCGCTGACCCACAGCGAATTTCTGGTGACCTACAATCTCGCCGAATTCAGGCGCGGCATCGCTGAGCGGCTGTTCTCGGCATGTCCGCCGATCGCCGACACGGCGGCCGGTGGAACCGTCCTCTATCAGGAAGGGCGCAGCCGTTCGGGCAAGCCGCAGCGGGCGGTGCATCACGGTGCGGCGTTTGCCGCGACGCGCTGGACCAATATCTTCGACATGGGCAATGGCTGGCTGACCGGCGACCCGATCTCAGGACCGATGGCGGAAAATTTCGGCCCCGGCGTGGAGAACATTCAGGTCGAACTGCGCAGTTCGCTTGGCCGCATCTTCACGCACAGGCTCTACTGGTCGCTGGAGGCGACCGGCGTCGAGGTCGCGGCAGCCGCCGGCACCCCGCCGCGCTCTCATATCGGCGTGCTGCGTGACGCCGTCGATCTCGGCCGAAAACTGGAACGACCCGAAGCATAAAGCGGATTGGCGCGCCGGAGCAGCCAATACCGCCGGAACATGGAGACAGGCTTCTGTGAGCCAAGAGAGCGCAGCACGCATGAGAATCCTGATCCTGGGCGGATACGGCGTTTTCGGCGGGCGCCTGGTGGAGCTCCTATCCGACATAGCGGAGATTGAACTCTTCATCTGCGGCCGCGACTTCTCTCGCGCCGAGGCGTTCTGCGCGCGCTACAGAGGGCGGGCCCGGGTTCGGCCGCTTGCGCTTGATCGCGCAGAAATTGTGGCCGGCCTGCGCGCGCAACGGCCCAATCTGGTCGTCGACGCGTCCGGGCCGTTCCAACATTATGGGACCAATCGCTATCGTGTGATTTCGGCCTGCATCGACGCTGGCATCGACTATCTCGACTTTGCCGACGCCGCCGACTTTGTGTTCGGCGTGCCTCAGTTCGACGCGCAAGCAAAGGACGCAGGCATATTCATTCTATCGGGCATTAGCAGCTTTCCTGTGCTGACCGCCGCCGTCCTGCGCGAGATGGCGAAAACGATGGAGATCGTCTCTGTGAAAGGCGGCATCGCCCCTTCGCCCTATGCCGGAATCGGCCTCAACGTCATGCGTGCGGTGGTGGGCTATGCCGGCGCTCCGGTGAAGCTGCGACGACATGGGGTGCAATCGCATGGCATCGCTCTGGCTGAAAGCATGCGCTTTACCATCGCGGTGCCGGGCCGGCTGCCGCTCCGGAACATCCGTTTCTCGCTGGTGGACGTGCCGGACTTGCAGGTCATCCCGCCCGAGCATCCCTCAATGACCGATATCTGGATGGGAGCCGGGCCGGTCCCGGAAATCTTGCACCGGACACTCAACCTCCTGGCGAAGGCGCGGGCGAGGTTCAGGCTCTCGTCGCTGGAACCTTTCTCGCGTCTCTTCTACGCGGTGCTCAACCGAATGCGTTTTGGCGAGCATCGCGGCGGTATGTTCGTCAGCGCGTACGGCACCACGGATGGGCAGGACGCCGAACGGAGCTGGCATCTTTTGGCCGAAGGGGATGACGGGCCATACATCCCATCGATGGCCATCGAAGCGATCATCCGTAAATTGCTGGCGGGCACTCGTCCGGAGGCCGGAGCACGGTCCGGGGTTCGCGCCCTTGAGCTTGCAGACTATGAGGCGCTGTTCCAAAGCCGGAAGATATTCACCGGGTTTCGGGGACACGAGATCGTTGCGCCCCTGTACTGGGGGATTCTCGGATCCGCCTTCTCCTCACTTGCTCCGCGCCTTCAGGATCTGCATGGCAGCACCGCCACCCGCCAATGGACGGGCTTCGCCGAGGTACGACGCGGTCGCCGCCCGGCGGCCGCGTTCGTGGCGGCGCTTGTCGGCTTCCCGAAAGCTGCGCCACGGGTGCCGGTCACGGTGACATTTTCGCGCGAGAACCGCTCTGAACACTGGATCCGTAGTTTCGACGGCAAGTGTTTTTCTTCGATTCAGTCGGCCGGCACTGGGAGGGACCAGCATCTTCTGGTGGAACGGTTTGGGATCGCGTCCTTCGCGTTGGCTCTGGTGGTGGACGGCGATCGTCTGACCCTGGTTCCGAGACGATGGTCGCTGCTGGGTATTCCAATGCCCGGCTTCCTCCTTCCCAAAGGCTCGAGCTTCGAAACGGAACGGGACGGGCAATTCTGCTTCGATGTGGAAATTTCGATGCCGTTGATCGGCCTGATCGTGGCGTATCGGGGGACGCTCAGCCCAACCTGAATAGGTTGAGCCAGAGACAGGTAACGGTAACGGTGTGCCATCCGCACCTGGGCAAAAAATCCTGGATTCGGTGTGGAGGACCAGCAGCCTGCCGCCGGCACCCCGCCGTGCTCGCATATCGACGTGCTGCGTGACACCGTCAATCTCGGCCGCAAACTGGAGCCAAGCCAGCCGGCACCGACGACTTCTGCCGGAAGATAGGGCACGCTCGTTTGGGCGAATCAGCGCGCAGTTCATGGCGATGACGTCGTCAAAACAACCGGTCGATGCCGGGGAAAGTCTCGGCGTCGATAGAACCCCTCAAGCACCGATCAACGGTCGGTCAGGAAGACCGCCTCCTCGTCGTCTCGCTGCCTGCCCCCAAGTGCTGCCGCGGCGCTTGCGATGAAAGCGCCGACGACCAGGGACAGAGCGCCAAGCAGCGCGAAGGTGGCACCGGCTTTCCTGGCGGTATCGGCAGCCTGCTGGGCCTGGACCTTCGCCTCTTCGACCCTGGCAAGCACGGCATCGACACGGGCCCTGGCATCGGGTTCCGACAGCCCGGTGCGGGCGGCTACCAACTGCGACAGATAGGTCTTGTCGTCGGCTGACACTTCGCCTGCTGCTGCGCTCGCGATCAAAATGCGCGAGGCCTGCGCCGTCGCCGCCGCATCGCTCTCCGGGTTGGCGGCAGCAAGCCTGGCCGCATCGGCCGGGCGGAACAACGCATCGACGAAGTACGACGTTGCGTTGTCGGTCGCGGCGTCTCCGGCGTTTGCAGTAGCACCTGCCGAAGCGCCCATTGCCGCGCCCGACGCGACTGTCGAAGCGGCGTGGACGCCGGTTCCGACAGCTGCGGAGAGCGCCGAGCCGAGCACGCCGGCGACGAGCAACGTTGCAAGCGCCCAGGCGAGGAAGCCGTGTGCGGTATCGCGGAAAAAGACCTCATCGGTGTGGACGCCGACCCATTTGGTGCGTAGGCGCCCGGCAAGATAACCGCCTACGGCCGACGACAGCCACTGCACGATGATCAGCCACGCAGCCGTGGAGGCCGCGAAAGTTGTGACTGAGGTGCTCAAGCCGGACCACGGCGAAACCATCGTCAGCCCGAGCCCGGAGCCGAGCAGCATCAGGATCAATGTTAGCGTCGAGGCAGCAAAGGCGCCGGCCACGATTGGCCCCCAGCTGACAGCGGTAGAAGAGGATTCCGTCGGTGCGGAAACGTCGACAGCTGTTAGGGTTGACTGCATGTCAGCCCCCTAACGTGCGAAAAGCATGATGAGAATAATGATCGGAATCGGGACTCCGAGAAGCCAGAGCAAAATGCCACGTCCCATGAGTGCCTCCTGCGGCGATTGTGATCGATTACAATGCCTTGGATGCTCTTCCGTTCCGACCGGCCCTCATGATCCTTTGTTGCGACGCAGCAGGGATCGTTGGTGGGCCTTGGCCTACCAATGCCTTAAGTGTCCGAAGCTGAGCAGCTGCTTGGGCTTTAAATGTCCAGGTTGGCGACCGACAGCGCGTTTTCTTGGATGAACTCGCGCCTGGGCTCGACCTCGTCGCCCATCAGCCGCGAGAACAGACTGTCCGCATCGGTGGCGTCATTGACCTTGACTTGTAAAAGCGAGCGCACATTCGGGTCGAGCGTGGTCTCCCAGAGCTGCTCGGCGTTCATTTCGCCGAGGCCCTTGTAGCGCTGCATGGTCAGGCCCTTGCGGCCGGTGGCAAACACGGCATTGAGCAGCGCCAGCGGTCCCGAGATGGTTTCGGATACATCCTTGCGGCGCAGCACCGGCGGCTCGCCATAGACTTCTGCGAGGCGCGGCGCATAGCGGTCGAGTTGGCGGGCGTCGGCCGAATTAATCAGCGCCAGATCGAGATGCGCGAACTCCTTGACGCTGCGCACAGTGCGCTCGAACACATAGCCGCCGACCCCTTCGTTTGACGTCGACATACGGCCGGTCCAGCCGCGTTCGGTGTCCTCGGCAATGATGTCGAGGCGCCGGGCGACACGCTCGGCCATAGCGTTGGCCCGGCCGAGATCGACGAAGACGTCCGGATTGAGCGCGCCGGCGATCGCCGCCTGCTCGACCACGCCTCTGTTATAGCGGGTGTGCAGCCCGTTGATGAGCTGGCGCACTGCCAGCGCATCGTCGATGGCGCTGCGCAGGTCCTGCCCGGCCCGCACCTCGCCGGTGCTGAGCGCAAGCGACGCCTCTTCCAGTCCTGAGCCGATCAGGAATTCCTCGAAGGCGCTTTCGTCCTTGATGTATTGCGAGCTCTTGCCGCGCGTCACTTTGTAGAGCGGCGGCTGGGCGATGTAGAGATGCCCGCGCTCGATCAGCTCCGGCATCTGCCGGAAGAAGAAGGTCAGCAGCAAGGTGCGGATGTGGGCGCCGTCGACGTCGGCGTCGGTCATCAGGATGATCTTGTGGTAGCGCAATTTGTCTGCGTTGAACTCGTCCTTGCCGATCGAGGTGCCGAGCGCGGTGATCAGCGTGCCGATCATGTCGGAGCCCAGCATACGGTCGAATCGGGCCCGCTCGACGTTGAGGATCTTGCCGCGCAGCGGAAGAATGGCCTGGTTCTGGCGCGAACGGCCGCCCTTGGCCGAGCCGCCGGCGCTGTCGCCCTCGACGATGAAGATTTCGGACTTCGCCGGGTCGCGTTCCTGGCAGTCGGCCAGCTTGCCGGGCAGCGAAGTGACGCCGAGCGAGCTCTTGCGGGTGATGTCGCGCGCCTTGCGCGCGGCTTCGCGCGCCGCTGCCGCCTGGATGACCTTCTCGATGACCACCTTGCCCTCGGTCGGGTGCTCTTCGAGCCAGGTGCCGAGCGCCTCGTTGACGAGCCCTTCCACCACCGGACGGACTTCGGACGAGACCAGCTTGTCCTTGGTCTGCGAGGAGAATTTCGGGTCGGGAACCTTGACCGACAGCACGGCCGTCAGTCCTTCGCGGCAATCGTCGCCGATCAGCGCCACCTTCTCCTTTTTGGTGAGGCCCGTGGATTCGCCATAGCCGGTAATCTGGCGCGTCAGCGCGCCGCGGAAACCGGCAAGATGCGTGCCGCCGTCGCGCTGCGGAATGTTGTTGGTGAAGGCCAGCACGTTCTCGTGGTAGCTGTCGTTCCACCACATGGCGACTTCGACGGTGATACCGTCGCGCTCGGCCTTGATCGCAATCGGCTTGTCGATCAGCGGCTTCTTGACGCGGTCGAGATATCTGACGAACTCCTCGAGCCCGCCATCATAATGCAGTTCATGGCGCACGACGTCGGCATGGCGGGCATCGGTCAAAATGATGCGCACGCCGGAATTCAGGAAGGCGAGCTCGCGCAGCCGGTGCTCCAGCGTGCCGAAGTCGAACTCGACCATGGTGAAGGTTTCGGTCGATGGAAAGAAAGTAATCTCGCTGCCGCTGCGCCCCTCATAGGTGCCGGCAACCTTGCGCTGCTCATAGCTGCCGGTGACCCTCAGCGGCCCGTCGGCATTGCCATGCGAAAAACTCATCTCGTAGATCTGGCCGTTGCGGCGGATTTTCAGCTTCAGCCAGGCCGACAGCGCGTTGACGACGGAGACGCCGACGCCGTGGAGGCCACCAGACACCTTGTAGGAGTTCTGGTCGAACTTGCCGCCGGCATGCAGCTGCGTCATGATCACTTCGGCCGCCGAAATGCCTTCGCCGGTGTGGATATCGGTCGGAATGCCGCGGCCATTGTCGATGACCGTCACCGAACCGTCGGGATTGAGCGTCACCGTGACGAGGTCGGCATGGCCGGCCAGCGCCTCGTCGATGGCGTTGTCGACGACCTCATAGACCATGTGATGCAGGCCCGAGCCGTCGTCGGTATCGCCGATATACATGCCGGGCCGCTTGCGGACGGCATCCAAGCCCTTCAAAACCTTGATGGAATCGGCGCCGTACTCGGCCTCAGCGCCGTTGGCGTTGTCGATCTGATCGCTCATGAAAACCTGTCTGATTGATGCCGCACATCCAGCGCAAAAAATCGGCTCCGAATCGCGCGTCCTTGATGTTCAAGATATAGGTGCAAAAGGCGGTTTTTCCAAGGTTTGCAAGCATTTCCGAATGGAAGAAGAGCACGCCTGGCCGGCACGGCATCGGACCCAAAAGTCGAACCGGTTTTGGGAACAGAACGGCCGCACAAATGCGGGCCGACCTGTTCCGACGCTCAGGCACTTTCTAATGCCCGTTACAGCCGGCGACATGGACGCTTGCCCTGCCAGCCACTACATTGAGGTCACCAGCGGAGCACGCCATGGACAGTCAGCCCGCCCCCTTTGTCCCGCCGGCGCCGAAGCCGCGCACGTCGCCGCCTTCGACGCTGGAGATGATCCGCATCGTCTATCGCAATCCGCTCGAACTGTGGGGCGAGCCGACCTACAACCAGCCTTGGATTTCGGTGACTGGCATTGGCGGGCCGCTGGTCATCGCCAACGATCCCGGCCTCATTCGCCACGTGCTGGTCGACAATGCCAAAAACTACAAGATGGCGACGGTGCGCCAGATGATCCTGCGGCCGATCCTGCGCGACGGCCTGCTGACCGCCGAGGGTGAGGTCTGGCGGCGTTCACGCAAGGCGATGGCGCCGGTGTTCACGCCGCGCCACATCTTCGGTTTTGCCGAGCCGATGCTGAGACGTACGCGGGAGTTCGTCACCCGCTACGAGGGCGGCGGCACGTCGGACATCGCCCACGACATGACGCTGCTTACCTTTGACATCCTGGCCGAGACACTGTTTTCCGGTGAGATATCGGGTGAGCCGGGCAGCTTCGCCAAGGAGATCGACCGGCTGTTCGAAACCATGGGCCGCGTCGATCCGCTCGACCTGTTGCGGGCGCCAGACTGGCTGCCGCGCCTGACCCGCATCCGCGGCCGCAAAACCATGGCCTACTTCCGCAAGATCGTCACCGACACTGTCAAGATGCGCGAAGAGCGGGTCAAGCACGATCCGGACAAGGTGCCGCAGGATTTTCTCACGCTTTTGCTCAAGGCGGAGGGACCGGACGGGCTGACGCGCGCCGAGGTCGAGGACAACATCATCACCTTCATCGGCGCCGGTCACGAGACCACGGCGCGTGCGCTTGGCTGGACACTGTATTGCCTGGCCGAAGCGCCTTGGGAGCGCGAAAAGGTCGAGCGCGAGATCGACGCCGTGCTGGCGCGCGAGCCCGATCCGACAAAGTGGCTCGACGCCATGCCGTTCACCCGCGCCGCCTTTGAGGAGGGGCTCAGGCTTTATCCGCCGGCGCCGTCGATCAACCGCGAGCCGATCGAGCCTGAAACCTGGAACGGCCTCTACATACCGAGGCGCGCTGCGGTGCTGGTCATGCCCTGGGTCGTCCACCGCCATCGCAAGCTGTGGGACAGGCCCGACGCCTTCATGCCCGAACGTTTCCATCCGGGAAATCGCGAGAAGATCGACCGTTTTCAGTATTTGCCGTTTGGCGCCGGTCCTCGCGTCTGCATCGGCGCCAGCTTTGCCATGCAGGAGGCGATCATCGCTCTGGCGATCATGCTGTCGCGCTTCCGCTTCGATACCACCGCCGAGACCAAACCGTGGCCGGTGCAGAAACTGACGACGCAACCGCAGGGCGGCTTGCCGATGCAGGTCACGCGGCGGCTTTAATGCATGTCGCGCAAAAGCATGCCCTCGGGCTTGAACCGAGGGTGTGCAGCGGTTTTGCGATAACGGCATGCATGAGACAACAACCTAAAGCGCGTCGCATGAGGCCGGTCAAACGCGACGCGCTTTAGCGAGCCGCCTGATTGGCTATTCCGCCGTCTTGCGCTGGAACTGGCCGGCGGGCCGGTAGCGCCAGAGATAGCTCGGCAGGATGCTGCCGATCGACTGTGGCTGGATATCGAGACCGGCGAGCGTCCGGTTTTCCCTGATGGCCGCTTCCGAGACGATGTTGTCCCCGCGCAGCTGCAGGACCTGATCCTTGGTCAGCAGCGGATTGGGCAAAAGCCCGAGGATCGATGCCTGCATGTTCGCCACCCACCACGGCACCGACACCAGCAACCGCTTGCGGTCGATCATGGCAAGCATTTCCTGCATGCATTGCTTGAAGGTGAGCACCTGAGGTCCGCCAAGCTCGTAGGTCCGGCCACCCTGGACTTTGCCGTCGACCGAGCGCGCCACCGCTTCGGCGACATCGCCGACATAGACCGGCTGGAATTTTGTCCGCCCGCCGCCGATCAGAGGCAGGACCGGCGAATAGCGCGCCATGCTGGCGAAGCGGTTGAAGAAGCTGTCCTCGGGGCCGAAATTGATCGAGGGCCGCAAGATGACCGCATCCTCGATCGTCTCCAGGACCGCTTTTTCACCGAGCGCCTTGGTGCGCGCATACTCGGATTGCGCGTTCAGATCGGTGCCCAGCGCCGAGATATGGGTGAGCCCGGCGCCGACGGCGTGCGCCGCTTCGGCGACCGCGCGTGCGCCGAACTCGTGGACGGGCGTGAATTTCTGCTGGCCGCTCTCATGCAGGATGGCTACCAAATTGACGACATGGTCGGCGCCCTGCACGGCGCGGTCGACCGACCAGCGCACGCGAATATTGGCCTGCACCGGCTGGATCTGGCCGACATTGCCGAGCGGTTGCAGATGGCCGGCGAGATCGGGCCGGCGGCAGGCGACCCTGATGCGATAGCCACGCCGGGCCAGCGCCCGCACCACATGGCGGCCGACAAAGCCGGAGCCGCCGAACACGACGACGAGCTTTGGGGTCTGCAGGATTTCGGTCATGGCTGGCTCCGGCGCGCTTTCCAGATCTACTGGGCTTGGCTGAAGCCGTTCATAATCCGTTTCGCGCCGAAGGCAAAGGGCGATCCTTTGTCGCCGTTTGCCGCGGTGTCGGCCGGTTCAGAACGCCCTGCCGATGCGCGCGTCGACCGATTGGCGGTTGCCGCCGCGGATGACGAAGAAGAACAGGATCGCCGCCCACAGCAGCGATTTTTCGGCACCCGAAAAGCCCTCTCCCAGGGTGACCCAGTGGAACCAGACGGTGACCAGGAGCACGAACATTCCGGCGAAGGCGGCCGGGCGGGTCAAGAGACCGATGGCGATGAAAATGCCGCCGAAGAACTCGGTGCAGGCCAGCAGCACCGACCAGAACGCGCCAGGATAGAAGCCGAGGCCTTCGACCATCTCAGCGGCGCCGAGCGGGTCGATGATCTTGCCAGAGCCGTGGATGGTGAGGAAGATGCCGGCCACGGCGCGCAGGATGGTTTCAGAGGTGGTGTTCAGCGCCGCATAGAGGCTGCCAAGGGCCGGAACGACAAGATTGGTGCTGGGATTGTGGGTGCTTGCGGCCATTAGGGTTCCTCTTTTGCTGCTCCGCGCAAACAGCCGCCACCCCAGTCAAAGTCAAATGAACAAAAGTTGACCGGGAATTGCATGTTACGAGTCAGTTGCGGAGAGCCCGGAAAACCCAGCCGACGCGAGGGTTTCCGGCTGTTTCCGAAACGTGGTTCGACGAGGCAGCCTGGGCGTAACGGCAAGTACGCCCGCTGTCGCGCGATCAACTATCCGAAGGTGTGGACGTCTTCAGGAAGAATACCGGGCGGCGAATTCGGAGATGCGCTGCACCACGGCTTTCGGAGCCGTTATGCCCCGTGCCGCTGCCTTCTCCGCCGCTTCGGCCCGGGCACGGCCGGGGACATGCACGCCGTAGCGGCGGCGCAACCGGTCGAGTTGATCTTTCATGCGCTTCTCGAAATTTGGATCGAGCAGCTTGGGCTCGACGGCCAGCACGAAGAGGCCGGTTCCGGGACTGTCCGGTCCGTCGGTGAACCATGGCGCATCGAGTGACCAGTTGGCGCCCGACAGGCCCGCCGCCAGCACTTCGACCATCAGCGCGATGTTGGCGCCACGCTGGCCGCCGAAGGCAAGCATCGCGCCTTTCATGGCGGCGGCCGGATCGGTGGTCGGGTTGCCGCTCGCATCCAGTGCCCAGCCTTCTGGAATTTTCTTGCCGTCCTCGGCTGCCTTGCGGATGTTGACGAAGGCAGTGGCGCTCGATGACTGGTCGATCACCAGCGACGCTCCGTCGGCGGCGGGCGCGGCGAAGGACATCGGGTTGGTGCAGTAGACCGGCTTGACCGAGCCGGAGCCGGCAAGCACGGCCGGTCCATTGGTCGCGGCGAAGGACACCAGCCCCTGCGCGGCCAGCCGCCCGGTGAAATAGCCGAGCGCGCCGCATGTATAGGCGTTCTTCTGCGAAAAGATGGCAACGCCGAACAGGCGCGCCGCCTTGGCGAGATCGTCGATGGTGCGGTCGAAGCCGGTATGCGCCAGACCGCCGCGCGCGTCGGAGAGATAGATCGCCAAAGCCGGCCTGGTGATGACCGGCTCGGCCTTGCCATCGATGCGGCCGGCCTCCAGCGCTTCGAGATAGTCGATGAAATGCGACAGTCCGACCGTCGACAGACCTTCTGCCTCGGCCGCCACGACGGAGGCTGCAAGCGACTGCGCCGCTTCCTCATTGGCGCCAGCGCCGAGCGCCGCCATCCGGCACAGCCCTGTCGCCTGGTCGAGACTGAGTTGCATCGTAGCGATCCTAGGGGGGAGTAGGGGAGTAAGGGAATAGGGGAATAGTGAGCAGTGAATGCGAATAGGATGGAAATGTGTATGTGAATAGTGGCTGACCCTACTCCCCTACTCCCCTACTCCCCTACTCCCCTACTCCCCTACTCCCCTACTCCCCTACTCCCCTACTCCCCTATCAGCCAATCTTGTTCGGGATCCGCGCCTCGATCTTGCCGAGGACGAAGACCAGGATGCCGGTGATCGCCATATAGATCAACGCCAGGAGCAGCAAGGGTTCATAGGTGAGGAAAGTGCTCTGCCGCACCTTTGACGAGACGGCGAATATGTCGATCACGCTGATGGTCGCCACCAGCGGCGTCGATTTCAGTTGCAGCACGGTTTCGCCGGTCAGCGTCGGCAGCGCCCGGTAGAAGGCTTGTGGCAGCCAGATCCGCCGCAGGATCTTCCAGCGGCTCATGCCGAAGGCGCGCGCCGCTTCCAACTGTCCTTTCGGCACGCCAGCGAAGGCACCCCGCATGACTTCCCCCTCGTAACCGGCGAAGGACAAGGTCAGCGCCAGGACGCCATAGGGCCATGCTTGCCTGAGATACGGCCACATCCAGGACTCGCGTACCCATGGGTACTGTGGAAACAGCGAGCCGAGCCCATAGTAGAGCAGCCAGAGCTGCAGCAGCAGTGGCGTTCCCCTGATGACGGTGCAGAAGGCCTTTGCAGGCGCCGCGAGCCAGAACGGGCCGGCAGCCTGCGCCAATCCGAGCGGCACGGCGAGCAGGAAGCCCAGTGTGCAGGTGACGGCGAGGATCCAGAGCGTGCGCCAGAGGCCGACAAGCGCCATTTCGTAATATTGCGGCAGCCAGTCCCAGCGCATGAAAAAAGCGGCCGCGAAAACCAGCGCCAGTCCAATCACAATCAGCACGATACGGTGCGGCTGCAACCACAGCGACGCGCGGGCGGCTACGTTGACGATGGTCGCTTCGACAGCCATCAACGCGCCTCCTTGAGCGAGGGCATGCCGCGCCGAGCCCAGACCTCGATGCGGCCGATGATCAGATTGGAGACCAGCGTCAACAGAAGATAGATCACGCCCGCGGCGAGGAAGAAGGTAAGATAGGCTTTGGTCACGCCCGCCGCTTGCCGGGTGGCCAATGTCAGTTCGAAGAAGCCGACGACCGCCAGCAGGGCGGTGTCCTTGGTGGCGATCAGCCAGAGATTGGCAAGGCCGGGTATGGCGAAAGGCAGCATCGCCGGCAGCGTGATGCGTCGCAGCAGCAGGCCGGGAGACATGCCATAGGCGCGCGCGGCTTCGATCTGTCCCTGCGGGATGGCAAGGATCGCGCCGCGCATCACCTCTGTCGAATAAGCGCCCTGGACGAAGCCGAGCACGGCAATGCCGGCCACCAGCCCGCTGATATCGATGCGCTGATATCCCATTGCCGTCAGCAACTGGTTGATCAAATCGGTGCCGGCATAATAGAGCAGCAGGATCAGCACTAGCTCCGGCACGGCGCGGACGATCGTCGTATAGACTGCCAGCAGATCGCGCACCACAGGCCCGCCATAGAGCTTGCCATACGCACCGCAAATGCCGATGACGAGGCCGAGACCGAACGCACCGGCAGCGATCTCGACCGAGTGGAGCAGTCCGACCAGAAGCGTTCCGCCCCAACCGGGTGGCGTCGGCGAAAGCAGTTCGATGATGCGGGCCACAGAGGCCGGAAGAAATGCGTCGATCAGCGTCGCCCCCGAATTGCTGGCGCCAAAACCACCGGCGATGCCGTCAGCGGAAAGCTTGCATAGGTAGAGTTCGACGAAGCCACACGGCGCGTTGTCTGCGCCGCGTGGTTGTTCGCTCGGGGATGCACGCCGTCAATTCGACTGTGGGTCGGCGCCATAGATGTCGAAATCGAAGTATTTCTTCGAAATCTCGTCATATTTGCCGTTGGCGCGGATCGCCTTGATGCCGGCGTTGATCTTCTCCTTCAACTCGGTGTCCTCCTTGCGGACACCGGCGCCGACGCCGGGCCCGAGGATCGCCAGATCCGGCGCGACCGTGCCCTTCAGATCGCAGCATTGCTTGCCCTGATCCGATTTCAGGAAGGCATCGAGCGCGATGGAATCGGCCTGCACGGCATCGACACGGCCGGCGGCAAGATCCTGATTGGCTTCGTCCTGGGTCTGATATTCCTTGATTTCCGCGGCTTCGGTGAAGTGCTTCTTGACGTAGTCGGCATGCACGGTCGAAACTTGCACGCCGATGATCTTGCCCTTGAGATCTTCCGGGCTAGCGCCGAACTTCTGGTCCTTCGGTCCGATGATAGCTGTCGGGGTGTTGTAATATTTGTCGGAGAAGTCGATCGTCTTCTTGCGCTCGTCGGTGATCGACATGGAACTGGCGATGACGTCGATCTTCTTGGTCGTCAGCGCCGGGATGATTCCGTCCCAGGCGACGGGGGTGATGACGCAATCGAGTTTCTGCTCGGCGCAGACCGCGTCGATGAATTCGATCTCCCAGCCAACCCATTTGCCGGAAGCATCCGGCGAGGTGAACGGCGGATAGGGTTCGGCAGCGACGCCGATCTTGACCGGCTCGGCCTTTGCCATGCTCATCGCGGCGACGCCGAGCAGAAGTGCTGCGGCAAATGTTTTCAGAACGGTCTTCATGCCAAAAACTCCCAGTTTGTTGTTGTTCCCGTTTTTCGTCCGCCTTGGCTTAACCGATGTTGCGGATGAATTGCTTCAGCCTTTCGGATTTCGGTGCGCCGAAGATCTGCTCCGGCGGCCCTTCTTCTTCGACCAGTCCGTTGTAGAGGTAGACGACATGCGTCGCGACCTCGCGGGCGAACTTCATCTCATGGGTGACCAGCACCATGGTGCGGCCTTCGCGTGCCAGGTCGCCGATCACCTTCAGCACCTCGCCGATCAGTTCCGGGTCGAGCGCCGAGGTCGGCTCGTCGAACAGCATGACGCGCGGATTGATGGCCAGCGCCCGGGCGATGGCCGCACGCTGCTGCTGGCCGCCTGACAGATAGGCCGGATAGACATCGCGCTTTTCGGCCAGGCCGACGCGGGCAAGCAGCTTTTCCGCCTCGGCGATGGCCACATCGCGTTTGACGCCCAGAACATGCACCGGAACCTCGATGACGTTCTCGATCAGCGTCATGTGGCTCCACAGATTGAAATTCTGGAAAACCATGCCGAGCTTGGAGCGGATGCGCTCGATTTGCCTGCGGTCGGCGGGAACGGTGTGGCCGTGACTGTCGGCCTTCATCCGGATCTCCTCGCCATTGACGCGAACGATCCCGCTGGTCGGGTTCTCCAGGCAATTGATGCAGCGCAGCAGGGTCGATTTTCCCGAGCCGCTGCCGCCAATGATGGCGATGACCTCGCCGTCGCGCGCCGACAGCGAAACGCCTTTCAGCACATGCAGTTCGCCGAATCGTTTATGCAGGTTCTCGACATGGATGGCTTCGGCGGCGTCGTTCTGCGCCGTGTACTTCAGGGCGGGGGCGGTGCCTTGCGCTATCACCTTTGCGGTGCCTCACGAAATGGCCGGACCCGTCGCTGCTGGAATTTTTTACCCATTACCATCACTGGACAGACTTCTCATTCTCAAGATGTACCGTTCCGCTTGCCTCCGTCAACCATGCTTTTTGGACCATTGATCACTGCTCGCTGAGTGGCTATTGGCTGGATGGGATGGTTCAGGAGCACTTGGTGGGTAAAGCATTCGGGTCGCAGTCCATGGCCGGGCCCCTGCAGCGCGTGCTGATGCGGTCCGCCGCAAGCGCCATGGCCCGCGCCAAAGCATCGGAATGGCATTATGGTGCGGGCTTCGATCCTCAAAAGGCCGCCGCCCAGCATGAGGCGCTGACGACGCTGGTTCTTGCGTCCGGCGCCGCGATCGAATGGCTGACCGACGCCGATGACGGGCTTGCCGATTCGGTCTTCACGCATGATCCATCGTTGATGACCGACCACGGCGCCATCATCCTCGCCATGGGCAAGGCGCTGCGCCGGGCCGAGCCCGGCCTGCATGAGGCGGCCTACAAGCGCATGGGCGTACCAATCCTCGGTCGCATCGAGCCTCCCGGACAGGTCGAGGGCGGTGATTGCGTCTGGGTGGATTCAGGTACCCTGGCCGTCGGCCGCGGTGTGCGCAGCAACCAGGACGGCATCCAGCAACTCGCCAACCTGCTCACCCCCAGGGGTATCCAGGTCTATGGCTACGACCTGCCGCTCTGGCATGGCGAGGACGCCTGCCTGCATCTGATGTCGGTAATCAGTCCGCTGGCCGACGATCTGGCGCTGGTCTATGCACCGCTTTTGCCGGCTGCCTTCTATCAGATGCTGCGGGCGCGAGGCATTCGCCTTGTCGAAGGCGACGCCGGGGAGTTCTTCGCCTCCAACGGCCTCAGCCTCAATGTGCTGCCGACCGCGCCGCGCGAGGTGATCGCCGTTGCCGGCTTCCCGAAGACGGCGGCGGCCATGGCGGCCGCCGGCTGCAGGGTTTCAACCTTCGAGGCGGACGCACTGTGCATCGCCTGCGAGGGCGGACCGACCTGCCTCACACGTCCGGTGCTCAGGCAATGACGACAGTCGGCGAAGCGCTCATCACTTTGCTCGAAGCCCATGATGTCGATACGGTCTTCGGCATTCCGGGTGTGCATACGGTCGAACTCTATCGCGGCTTGGCGCGCTCGAAGATCCGCCACGTCACCCCGCGTCATGAACAGGGCGCCGGGTTCATGGCCGACGGCTATGCGCGCGCCGGCGGCAGGCCCGGCATCGCCTTCGTCATCACCGGACCGGGGCTGACCAACACCATCACCGCCATGGGCCAGGCCCGTGCCGATTCGGTTCCGATGCTGGTGATCTCGGGCGTCAACGCCACGCCGACTCTGGGCAAGGGCCTTGGCCATCTGCACGAACTGCCCGACCAGCGCGGCATGATGGAAAAGGTCGCGCTGTTTTCGCACCGTGTCACCGACGCCGACGAACTGCCGGGCGTTCTTGCCCGCGCCTTCGCCCTGTTTTCGTCGTCGCGTCCGGGCCCGGTGCACATCGAGATCCCGACCGATATCATGGTCAAGCCGGCCGGCGGCATCGCCGCTTTGCTGACGAATGTCGCGCCGCCCGAGCCGAATCCGGCTGATATAGCAGAGGCGGCAAAACTTTGCGCGGCTGCCCGCCGCCCGCTGGTCCTTGCCGGCGGCGGCGCCAAGAGAGCCGAAGCGCCGTTACAGCGCCTTGCCGAAAGGCTGGGAGCGCCGGTTGTCCAGACGGCCAATGCCCGCGGCCTGCTGCACCGCCATCCGCTCGGCGTGCCGGCCAGCCCCAGTCTGAAGGCGGTGCGTGCATTGATGGCCGAGGCCGATCTGGTCATTGCCGCCGGCACCGAATTCGGCCCGACCGACTACGACGGATATAGCGACGGTGGCTTTGTCCTGCCGTCCAATCTGATCCGCATCGACATCGGCGCCGACCAGCTTGCCCGCCGGCCCGCCCGGATTTCGATCCATGCCGATTGCGGCGCAGCACTCGAGGCGCTGCTTGTCGAGATTGGTGCGGACAAGCCGCCATCGGGCGACGGCCAGTCTCGCGCCGCTGCGACAAGGCAAGCAGCCTTTGCCGAAATGGCCCCGGCCCTCCAGGCGCAAACCCGCGCCGTCGAGATGATCCGCGATGCATTGCCGGGCTCGATCATCGTCGGCGATTCGACCCAGCCGGTCTATGCCGCCAACCTCTATTACGATCACGACCGTCCGGGCGGCTGGTTCAACGCCGCCACCGGCTTCGGCGCGCTGGGCTATGGTCCGCCGGCGGCGATCGGCGCAGCCCTTGCCGTGCCTGATGCGCCGGTCGTTTGTCTCACCGGCGACGGCGGTTTCCAGTTCACGCTGCCGGAACTGGGCGCCGCGCTCGACGCTGCGGCGCCGGTGATCTTCGTCGTCTGGAACAATCTCGGCTATCGCGAAATCAAAACCTCGATGCTCGATGTCGGCGTCGAGCCGGTCGGCGTCTCGCCGGCGCCGCCTGATTTCTGCAAGCTGGCTGAGGCCTACGGCATTGCCGCCGAGCGGCTCGCCGGCATCGGTCATCTGGCAGACGCACTCAAGCGCGCGCGGGCGACCGGACTGCCGTATGTCATCGAGATCACCATCGATTGAGTGCTGTGGCAGCGTCTGCCTGGGGATGCGATCCGCGTCGGATGGCCGACGTTCTGACGCGCACAAGCGGCGCTGCGTCATCAAGATTTCGGTTGAGTGATTGCGCGAAAGGCGCGACCTTCGGCGGCGGTGCGGCATAAGAGTGACAGGAGCGGTCGTAGATGACGGATACACTGGACGGCAGGCATGTTGTGGTGACCGGCGGCACCGGAGCGCTCGGTGGCGCGGTTGTCGGCAAACTGCTGGAGCAGGGCGCGATCTGCCATGTGCCGAACGCCCATGCCGCCGCGCCCGCGCATTTTCCCTTCCCGGCACATGAGCGTGTTAGGCTGGCGCACAATGTCGATCTCGCCGATCCCGCCAAGGTCGATGCGTTCTTCGCCAGTGTTACGGATTTGTGGGCATCCATCCATCTGGCCGGCGGCTTCACCGCCGCGCCGGTCGAGAAGATCGAGCCCGCGTCTTTTGCCGAAATGATGGACACCAACGCCCGCACCACCTTCCTGTGCTGCCGCGCGGCGATCCGCTCAATGCTGGAATCTTCCGTGTCGGGCCGCATCGTCAATATCACGGCGCGTGCCGGGCTCGACCTGCGGCGCGGTTCCGGCATGATCGCCTATGCCGCCAGCAAGGCAGCGGTCGCGGCAATGACGGTGGCGATGGCGGAAGAACTCAAGGGCAAGGGCATCCTGGTCAATGCGGTCGCGCCCTCGACCCTCGATACGCCGGCCAACCGGGCTGACATGCCGGCCGCCGATTTCGGCAAATGGGTCAGCCTCGAAGCGGCGGCGGAAGCGATCGCCTACCTCGCTTCGCCGGCCAATCTGGCGATGAGCGGCACACTGGTGCCGCTTTACGGCAGGGCCTGATCTATCTCTTTGTTTGAGCGCGGATTTCCCAAAATCGGTTTGCCACGTTTGGGGTTACGATGCTCTGACCATGGTCAAACAAAACCCCGCCGGATCGCTCCGGCGGGGTTTTTAACAGGCCGCGCGAGGCGCGGCGTTAGTGGACCTAGCTACCCTGCTTCTTCAGCGCGGCGCCCAGGATGTCGCCCAGCGAAGCGCCGGAGTCGGTCGAGCCGTACTGGGCGACCGCTTCCTTCTCTTCGGCGATTTCCAGCGCCTTGATCGAGACCTGCAGCTTGCGGGTCTTCTTGTCGAAGGCGATGACGCGGGCATCAACCTTCTGGCCGACCGTGAAGCGCTCGGGGCGCTGCTCGTCGCGGTCACGGCTGAGGTCGGAGCGCTTGATGAAGGTCTCGATGCCGCTGTCGACCAGCCGCACTTCCAGGCCGCCATCCTTGACGCCGGTGACCTCGCAGGTGACGACCGCGTTCTTGCGCAGTTCGCCTGAAGTCGCCGCCTCGCCGGCCGTATCCTTGGCCAGCTGCTTGATGCCGAGCGAGATGCGCTCCTTGTCGATGTCGACGTCGAGCACCTGCGCCTTGACGATGTCGCCGCGATTGTACTCCTCGATCACCTGCTCGCCCGGACGGGTCCAGTCGAGGTCGGAAAGATGGACCATGCCGTCGACATCGCCTTCGAGGCCAATGAACAGGCCGAACTCGGTCTTGTTCTTGACCTCGCCCTCGACCTGGCTGCCGACCGGATGGCTGCTGGCGAAAGCCTGCCACGGGTTCTCGAGCGTCTGCTTGAGGCCGAGCGAGATGCGGCGCTTGGCCGGATCGACCTCGAGCACCACCACGTCGACTTCCTGCGTCGTCGACAGGATCTTGCCGGGATGTACATTCTTCTTCGTCCACGACATTTCCGAAACGTGGATGAGACCCTCGATGCCCGGCTCCAGCTCGACGAACGCGCCGTAGTCGGTGATGTTGGTGACGGTGCCCTTGATCTTCTTGCCGATCGGGAATTTCGTCCCGATCTCGGACCACGGATCGCTCTCGAGCTGCTTCATGCCGAGCGAGATGCGGTGGGTTTCCTGGTTGATGCGGATGATCTGCACCTTGACCGTCTGGCCGATGTTGAGGATTTCGGTCGGATGGTTGACGCGGCGCCATGCCATATCGGTGACATGCAACAGGCCGTCGATGCCGCCGAGGTCGACGAACGCACCATAGTCGGTGATGTTCTTGACGACGCCTTCGACCACCTGGCCCTCTTCGAGGTTCTGCACGATTTCCGAACGCTGTTCGGCGCGGCTCTCCTCGAGCACGGTGCGGCGCGACACCACGATGTTGCCGCGGCGGCGATCCATCTTGAGGATTTCGAAAGGCTGCGGATTGTGCATCAGCGGCGAGACGTCGCGGATCGGACGGATGTCGACCTGGCTGCGCGGCAGGAAGGCCACGGCGCCGTCGAGATCGACGGTGAAGCCGCCCTTGACCTGGTTGAAGATGACGCCTTCGACGCGCTCGCCCTTGGTGAACTTCTCTTCGAGACGGACCCAGCTCTCTTCGCGGCGGGCCTTCTCACGCGAAAGCATCGCTTCGCCAAGCGCGTTCTCGATGCGCTCGACATAGACCTCGACCGTGTCGCCGACCTTAAGCGTCGAATCCTTGCCCTTGACGCCGAATTCCTTCAGCGGCACGCGACCTTCGACCTTGAGGCCGACGTCGATGATTGCCATGTCCTTTTCGATCGCAGTGATCGTGCCCTTGACGACTTGGCCTTCGCCGGAATGGCCGGCGGAAAAAGATTCTTCGAGCAGGCTCGCGAAATCATCGCGAGTGGGATTTGCAACTGACATAGTTTCTCCTGGAATGCCCCGCATCTCAAGCGGGGCGGGCGCCGTGGGTTAGCGTTGCGTTGGCCTGCCGGCGTTCCGGGCCTCAAAAAAGCCCTTGGCCGCCTAAGCGGCAATTCCGGCGCATGAAGAATGCTGGCAGGCTGGTTCGTGCCCGATATGGGTATCTTTTCGCCGCCGGCAATCGGCAACGGCAGGAAACCCGGCTCAGGCTTTGTTTCTCTTGGCCAGAACGTCGTCGATGATCGCCTTGGCCGCCAGGAACGCGGCTTCTATAGCCATTTCCGACGTGTCGAGCAAGTGCGCGTCGGCGGCCGGCTTCAGCGGCGAGTCGGCGCGACCCATGTCGCGCTCGTCGCGGCGCAGGATATCGGCGAGGATATCGTCGAAATCGGCGGTGCCGCCGATGCTCTCGATCTCGGCCAGCCTGCGTTGTGCCCGCACCTCGGCGCTCGCCGTCACATAGAGTTTTATGTCGGCGTCGGGACAGACCACGGTGCCGATGTCGCGGCCGTCGAGCACGGCGCCCGGCGGCGCCTTGGCGAATTCGCGCTGCTTTTCGACCAGTATGCGCCGCACCGAAGGGATGACAGCCACTTTCGAAGCCGCTTCGCCGACCGCATGCGCCGTCAGCACCGACCGGTCGAGCTTGGCCAGGTCGACCTGCCGGGCAGCGGTCTCGGCGGCCGAGACATTGTCGAGCGGCAGGCCGAGCCGAAGCAGCGCATGCGCCACCGCGCGATAGGTGAGGCCGGTGTCGAGCAGGTTCAGCCGGTAATGGTCGGCCAATCGGCGGGCAACGGTGCCTTTGCCCGCGCCTGCTGGGCCGTCGATGGCGATGGTGAAGCCAGCTTTATCAGTGATTGAGCTCATACGTGCCGCTTCAAACGGAGGAAGGTCATTAAATCAAGAACCAATCGGGTTCAACGTCAAAGTCCGGAAGACCGCCGTCCGGTCCAATATCCGGCCAAGAATCCAACGGGAATTCCTATCAGAAGCGGTACGGAAATGGGAAACGTGGCGATCGCGACGAATGTGATCCCGGCAGCCAGCTTAAAAACGAAGTTCGAAACATATGGCATGAGAGCGCCGCTAACGTCTGGAAAAAAATGCGCCGTCGTCGCCAGCAAGATGAAGAGGACGATCCAAAACGGGAAAAAAAGAAAGCCGATCAGGCTAATCGCACCTGGCTTCCTGTCGGAATATCCCAGATCGAAACTTGACTGCGCCGCCACGCGCCCGACCAATGCCGTCAAAACCAAACCGCCGACGAGCAACGTCCAAAACATTCGCAGACCTTAGCTGATCTCCGCCCCCAGCCCCTTCATAAGCCCCATGAATTCCGGAAAGCTGGTCGCGATCATCGCCTGGTCGTCGATGGTGACAGGCTTTTCCGTTGCCAGTCCCATGACCAGAAAGCTCATGGCAATGCGGTGGTCGAGATGGGTCTGGACGATGGTGCTCTTTCCGTTCGGATGTTGGCCAAGCCCCTTGCCGCCGGGTTTTCCACGCACGGCCAGTGTGGCTTCGCCCTCGGTACAGTCGACGCCATTGAGCTTCAGCCCTTCGGCGACCGCCGACAGCCGGTCCGATTCCTTCACCCGCAGCTCTTCCAGCCCCTGCATCAGCGTCTCGCCCTCGGCAAAGCTCGCCGCGACAGCAAGCACCGGATATTCGTCGATCATCGTCGGCGCCCGTTCGGGCGGCACGGTGACGCCCTTCAGCTCGGAATAGCGTACCCGCAGATCGGCGACATCCTCGCCGCCTTCATTGCGCGGGTCGAGAACGTCGATCCGGGCGCCCATTTCCTGTAGCGTCAACAAAAGACCGGTGCGGGTCGGGTTCATCAGCACGTTTTCGATTTTAATGTCCGAGCCCGGCACGATCAGCGCCGCCACCAGCGGGAAACCGGCCGATGACGGGTCGCCCGGCACAGCGATTGTCTGGCCGGTGAGCTTGCCCTGGCCCTCGATGAAGATGTGGCGCACGCCGCGCTCGTCGGTCTCGACCGACAGATTGGCGCCGAATCCCTGCAGCATCTTTTCGGTGTGGTCGCGCGTCATCACCGGCTCGATGACGGTGGTGATGCCGGGCGTGTTCAGCCCGGCGAGCAGCACCGCCGACTTCACCTGGGCCGAGGCCATCGGCACGCGGTAGGTGATCGGCGCGGCGTGTTTGGGGCCGCGCAGCGTGATCGGCATGCGGTCGCCGGGCGTCGCCTTCAGCACCTGCACGCCCATCTGGCGCAGCGGCTCGAGCACGCGGCCCATCGGTCGGCCGGACAGCGAGGCGTCGCCGATGAAGGTCGTCTCCATGTCGTAGGTGCCGACCAGGCCCATGGTGAGGCGCGAGCCGGTGCCGGCGTTGCCGAAATCGAGCGGGCCTTCCGGCTGCAGCAGCGCGCCGTTGCCGGTGCCGCGGATCACCCATTCAGCGCCGCGCTTCTCTATATGCGCGCCCATTGCCTTCATCGCGGCGCCCGTGCGCATCACGTCCTCGCCTTCCAGCAGGCCGGTGATGCGGGTTTCGCCGGAGGCGAGGCCGCCGAACATGAACGAGCGGTGCGAGATCGACTTGTCGCCGGGCACCCGTGCTGTGCCTGAAAGCGCTGGCGATTTGCGGGCGGTGGCCGGTTTCGGGGCGGCAGTATGCGACATGGGTTTTCCTTGGGTGAAAAACGCCGGTGGCCGGCCTTTTTCTTCTGGTTTGCGCGGTCTCGTATCACGGCGGACGGAAATGGTCATCCCCTTGCAAGAGGTCGCTCAACGCGGGGATTTGTGACCTTGGCTTTAGGCTTTGACAGCGCCGTAAACTGTGGTTATGGGGACCAAACTTTCATCGACGAGGCTTGCTGTGGCAAAACCCGAACTTGGCACCAAACGTATCGACCCCGAGACGGGTCAAAAATTCTATGATCTGAACAAGGATCCGATCGTCTCGCCCTATACCGGCAAGAGCTATCCCCGCTCTTATTTCGAGGAAGGCAAGATTGCCGCCCTTGAGGAGGAAGAGGAAGTTGCCGAGAAGGAAGTCGACGCCGAGGAGGAAGAGGGCGTCGAGGTCGTCTCGCTCGAAGAGGCGGACGAGGATGCGAAGCCCGACGATCTTCCCGATCTCGGCGATGACGAGGACGATGTGGACCTCGGCGACGACGACGATACCTTCCTCGCCGACGAAGAGGAAGAGGACGACGATGTCGCCGACATGATCGGCGTCGGCGACGACGACGACGAAGTCTGATCCGGCCTCTCCTACAGTACCCACCGACTTTCGCGGGGTGTTAATAAAAAGCGGCTCTTAAAGGCTTGATATTGACGGAAGGCGGGGTTAGAAGCCGCCTGCACTAACGGCGCGGTCTCAACCCGCGCCGATCTCTTCGCCGGCAACGGCGCCGGTTGACTGCCGGAGTGGGGCCATAGCTCAGTTGGGAGAGCGCTTGAATGGCATTCAAGAGGTCGTCGGTTCGATTCCGATTGGCTCCACCAAAATTTCTATAATGATTTCAGTTGATTAGCAATCTCCCCCTCGGGGGCCTGTTGCCCTGAAATCGTTCGGGGCACCGCCGCGGCACCCCGAGGCGCTTTTTGGGGGTCGCAAAATTTGCCTAGTCTCCGTTTTCCGCCAGATTTGCCGAAAGGCGAGGGGATGGGAAATGTTCGGACTTTTTAGCGCAGGCCTAGGTCCCTCGAAGTTAGATTGGCTTGAGGCACGATACGCTTGCATGTTCCGTATGCCGACGAGCGCAGGCCGTTGTGTCGCCGTAGCGTCAACCGGCTGAAGCCCGGCGGTGCTTCCTCAGCCGAGTGATTGCCGACCTGGCGACCGTAATCACGCCGCCGCAGTCAATCCGCACGGTGAGTTTGTCTGCTCCGCGATCGATGCGGGTGACGTCCCCAACAAGAACTACTCGGTCGCCGGCCCGGGCTTTGGGTGGCGGCTCTAGCGTGTAAGGATGGTCATAGGATGGAATGCTCACTCTGGCTCGGCCGCTAGGGAGAATGGAGATGACGGTACCTGCTAGCGCAACCTCATCGCCGACCTCAAATTCGCCAGGCATGTTAAGGTGCAGCATGGTCTTCCTCCCGATGCTTTCCTATTTGATGCTTTGCTAAATTAATGCCCGGCCACCGCGTTGGTTGCCGTGCAATCCGCTTCGTACGGTTCCGCACATTTCCAAGCTGGATCGCGATGGCGACGGGACCACTTTGAGGTGCCTAGAGCGCCGTAAGCCGCACCAGAGAGGCATCGCCTATCAGCTGGCCGAAATTTTCTATGGGCGCCCTACAGGGAACACTCAAAAGGTTCAAAAGGGTCTGGGCCGCAGGCTGCTCGCTGTTTCCCTGCTGTTTATCAGCGGCAGTGGATTAACCGGGAACCCGTTATTTAAAATGGGCTAAGCCATTGGTAATGGCCTCGATTACCACGTTATAGCAACGGGCCGTTCTGATAGCGGTGCAGTGGCGAAATTTTGAATAAGCCCCTATGGGGAACATTCAGGTAAACGGTTACAAGCTCCTTGGCGCCCGAACGAAAAAGCCCGCCGCACCTTTCGGCGCGAACAGCTATGACGAAGGAACACGACCTCTGAAACGCGCGTCAGTCTTGCTCCCGCTTCCACAGATCCGAAGTCGATGCGTATGCGAACGATGCTGACCAAGCGATCAGGACGAGTCCGTTGAGACCCTCCAAGGCAGCAACGATTCGCATCGGCCCAGTGGCATAGACTTCGCCAAAGCCGATCGTCGTGTAACAGGTAACCGAGAAATAGAAGAAATCCGCTGCGCTTCCGGAAAACAAGCCTGCGAGACCTCCAAGGTCTGGATGGTGGTTCATCCAGGCGTAGGCGAGCGCGAAAAGACAGATCCCCACCACGTGAGCAATGATTGCTGCGACGACCAAGAGCAGCAGATCAACCCGCATCGGAAGTGAAAAACGACGCCTCATCGTTCCGGCGATATTTAGCACTTCATAGTGCATCAGAACCGTTACCAGTGCGAGACCTACAGATATGGCGAACGCGATGAGCAATTGCGGTACCTTCAAGTAGGACTCAGATCCTCAACCGCTTATCACCGCGCGAGCGGTTCGAACAGCGTCGACCTGACGCGACGCGATGCGATGCCGAACACGCGAATGGTGAGGACGAACGCGAGCACCCGGTGGTGCCATCTCCCCGGGTCCTTGGCAAAATCGTCGGAACCGAACCGCTCCCAATGGCTTTCGTAATCAGGGGCAGCATCAAAGAGGAGACTGTTATGGATCGGCAAGAAAATAGCGTTTTGGAGGCGGGCTGGCTTTTGGCGGTCCCGCTTTCTATCGGATTTGCCGTTTTGATTGCAGGCTTAGTGCTGGGCTAGTGTGCTATGGGAACCGGAGCTCGATCACTCGCCCCTCGGCCTTCCATGATTGCCGGGCGTCAACGGAACCAAAATCGCGCAATAGCTGCGGGACAGGAGCAAGGCGGACGCCACCGTCGCGCTTTTCGCCAGCCGGCCGCTCGGGCTTCTGCCTCGCTGCAAAACCAGCGCTCCCCCTTGCCGGTCGAGGTTACGGTTCGGTCATGACGGGGCGAGGGAGAAATGCCGCTAGGTGTCAATCCTAATTGGAGGTTCACACAAAGAAAAACCCGCCACCGTGAGGCAGCGGGCTATGACAGTTTTTTGTCCGGTTCAGTGATGGTCGCTCCGCCCACGTTTTCTACGAGGTTGCTTCGTGATCGGATGCGCTGCAAGAAACGCCTCGTCCGCCGCAATGAGCTTGGCGACTTCGTCCTTGCCGATCGGCAGATATCGGTCCTTTGCGGCTTCTCGCTTCCATTGGACGGCCATTAGATCGGGCGCTGGAACTCGGATTTGATCGGCCACAGCCTGCCGGCTCCTGTCGACGCTGATCATCCGTTTGTCAGAATAGGCGCTAGATTTGTCCTCGTCCTCCAGGACGTACATCGCGTGAATGCTTTTCTCTTGCCAGTAAGCCGTTTCCGCTGTTGCCAGGCTGGTGACAGCATCAGCCTTGCGCCAAGGAAGTCGGCGCGCCTGACGCATGAGCTGATTGTGGTGCGTGTCGATGAGGACGGCATCGGGCAGCGGATCAAGGCACTGCCGCACGAATGCAGCCAGCGCCTTTGTCTTGACGCCGGCGCTCATGCTGATGCGTCCCCTGCGGAAGCCAGCTGGAGAACCGACGCCGCCAGCTGCGCTGCCCAAAGTTCGGCTTCGAAGGGATATTTGCGCGCCGCGCCGGCCCTTGCGGGGCCGAAGCTTTTGAAGTTCAGTGCATGCGCAGGGGGCAGCATGCGCAAATACCATATTTTCGCGGCGGCAGGGGCCGCGACCATCCTTTTAAGCGGCTGCTCCGGTTCGGGCCTAGGTATGCCTGGCTCACCTGCTTGGTTTGCCACCACACCGCAGGCGGAACAGGCAACCTATTTCCGCAACCGATGCGTTTCCTACGGCTTCGAGCCAGGGACCCCGGCCATGGCCCAATGCATCCAAAACGAGTCCATTTCGTCTCGCGGCAGGGCATCTGCCAAGGCGAATGCGGCATTTGCCGACATGCAAAACAGTCAGCCGAAAACGACGACTTGCAACCGCTTTGGCAACACCGTGAACTGCACGACGTTTTGAGCCGACACCGAGAGGCGGAATGAGCGCCCGCCTCTCTCATTGCGAACGCTCGACGGCGAATGTTTGCGCGTCATCACCCTCCGGCCTAGAGAATGGTGGCGGCGCCGGCGTGAGGCTGAGGATTGACGCGCCGCCGTGCCCCCGCCCGATCAGGACGCTTCCTGCACTTCCTCGACTTGTGGCGTCACGGGTGCAGAATTAATGACGTAGGTGTTCGAGGTTAGGTCGCTAGTAGATCGGATGATGATGCCGTCGTCTCTTAATCGGGCAAACGTCGCCCGTGCGATCCGCATTGGCTTGCCTTTGGAATCTGCGGCGGTGACTTTGTTCGACCAGGGAACGTGAGTGATGGTGTCAACGCGCTTGAGAAAGCGCTTTTCCTTCTCAGTCAACTCGATCACGCCGTTCCTCCATATCATCGCAGCGTTTGGCTGGCCGGTAACGCCGATGATGCGACTCCGTTCCCAGACAGGCGCATGGTTGCTGCCTATGTCGAGAAAACCTTGAGGCTAAGGGCTACCTGCCGAAAGGCGCAGCAGAATAGCTATGCTCGTCACCGTCAGCCGGGAGGAGTGTAGAGCGGCTCTCTGCATCGATGAACTAAGCACTGGCCATCGAGCGTCGGCACAAACCCTACCGCTGGGATTTCCGACCAGTCGCACGCATTGCTGTATCGGCGGACGTAGAGGGCATAGGTGTTCGGGCCGGTGGTCAGCACCGCCGAGCCATGGCTCTGGATTAGCGCCTGCGTCTGTTGGCAGGTCATGGCGCGGGCGTCCGGCCTGGCCTGGGCGAGGGTTGTGAAGGCAAGCATGACCGCTGCCGAGGTCAACGCAATCCGGCGAATGGACATGACGAGACTCCCATGATGAGCCATTTGGTTGACAAACTCGCATGTCGCAGGGCAGCTGTGCAATGGCGGCCTTACCCTCCCGCACCGCGCTCAACATTGCCTGGGGCGGCCATGACGGCTACTGTGTCGCCAGAACCGGGTTCATCCGGGGAATGTCGGTCTCCATAAGTTTCTGAACGGGCCTCGCTTTCGGTCGGCGGCCAGGCACCAGCATGACATCCGTGCTAAGTGCCCCCAATTCGGAGGGAAAGATGCGACTATTTTTGGTGTTGATTTTGATGGCGCTGAGCGGCTGCGTATCCAATGTTTCCCCGGATAGTGATGGTATACCACGCCGCGCGTCCTTTGCTGGAAACCATTAGTCCGCTTAATTTGGCTGATTGCCAACGCCTATTTTGCCGGTGCCTCAGCACTTGACGAGGAAAGCGAGGCAAGCGGCAGCGCATAGAACGCGGAAAGCTAGCTTTCATCCCAGAAGTCCTGAAGCGAAGCGTGGCGAAGGTCGTCCTCGCCCCTGAGGTGCTTCACGCGGGCTTTGATGCCCGGCTTGACCCACTGCGTTGCCGGTCGCTTTGGCATGTCCTTGGGCGGTGACCCGGCATGCTCCTGGACCCTTTTCCAAAGTCGTTCCCGCATCTCGCGATTGACGCTCACGAACGCGCTGCCGACATATTTGCGGGTGGCTGGGTCAGCCATCAGAGCAAACGCGGGCTTGCCCCTCTCGCGTTCGACGCCGAGTAGTTCAAACTCGCTTTCTGTGAAGGATTTTGTCTTCAGCCAATTGGTGGTCGGGCCGCTGCGATATTTGCTGTCCCGACGCTTCGATACCATCCCTTCCAGGCCAGCCGCGTCGATCAAGATGATAGATCGCATTAGCCTCGCCCGGCATGGTCTCACTGAACTGGATGCGGCTGTCAGACCCTATGAGCCGGCTAGGATTTCCCGCCGATCCTCAAGTACCATGTCGCGCAGATCGTGGCCGTTGAGATGCAGGAGATCGAACGCAACGAAATAGAGGTCGTGCTGGCGTCTGGTGATGGCCTTGCGCAGCGCGGCAAAGTCCGACAGGCCCAGCCTCATTCAAGACGACGACTTCGCCCTCGATGATGGCATTCTCGACGTCCAGCGTTCGCGCCGCCGCAGCTAGATCGCGGTACTTCGATGTCCAGTCTAGGCCGCGGCGGGTGAAGATCCGCACACGGCCGGCGTCGATGATGATTTGGGAGCGGTAGCCGTCGAATTTGGCTTCATGCATCCAGTCGTCGCCTTGGGGCGGCTTGGCGACCAAGGTAGGCATCATCGGAGGAATGAACTCTAGCCGGCCAGCACCGGCAGTCACTCGTTTACGCACAGGTTCGAGTCTAGGCTCATCCGATTTGATGGCTAGGGGAACGGACCATGACCATTTTACTAAATTAGCAACGATGCATGAAGCGGCATACAATTTCGCCCAAGCCGGCGACCGCCCCCCGACCTGCCAGCCGGCCAGGCCCGGCGGCCGTTGCGCCCCCAAGTAGGGCTGCCGGGCTGCCCCATCAAACGCACTGTAGCGACCAACGTGCGACGAGATAGAACAAATAACGCAAATGGAAACCTAACCAGGGAGCGCAGCAACCCCTCCTCCTTGGCCGCGGCTTCTAAGGCCTTCCTTACGTCGTCGGGTGTGCCCTCGCCTCCAAGGCAGGCCATGCAGGCTTCTTGGTCCTCGCTTGGCCCACTTCATAAGTTCCGTGGCGGCACCCTCGACGTTGTTGCAGCCATAGGTGAGTCCAGGTCGGTCTGTCTCGATGTTGACCGGAGGGTGAAACCAATGGAGAGCTATGAGGGTAATTTAGGGATGCTCATGTGTTTGGTAGAGGCGAGGGCCTAGGCACGGATGCTTGGGAGAGAGGGCCACGCGCTTGGCGACGTAGCGAACGATACGGCGGGCCTGAGAGGCGGCTGGAGCATGCGACGAGGGCGATGCGGAAGGCGCTGGCATAGGCGCTGAAGATGGCGCTCTGGGTCGGCTAGACCTTCGGGGTTCCGTGACGGTAAATGAGCAGCGGGGACCGGGTGGGGGGCTTGGGGTTAGTCCCCGCTGCTTTGAGCTGCCTTCGCGGGGTGCAGTGGCAGCACAACTAAATAGTGACTGAGCGATGACAGGACCAAGTCAGCGGAGCCTTGGGCACCCTGTCAGTCTTACACCGGCTAGTGCCGGCCCCAAAGGCCACCCGGGCGGGTGTCTCAAGAGTGCGGCCGGGGACGGGCCTTCAAAGATTGCGACTTCCGTACCCCAGCCTACACTCCGGCCTGACGCGCGTGCCCACCCAACCCAGCGTCAAGCGACAGGTCATTAGTAGCCGATAAAGATCGCCCCCAAATCGGCCGCTTGAGCTAGCTCGGATAGACAATTCGGGTGAGCGGGTTCAACGGGGTCAAAAGGAGGGTCGGAATATCCGGGCCAAATTTTCTTACGACCCATCGGATAACAGGCTCATGCGAGCTAAAGTGAGAGCTTCATGGGCCATAGTACCCCCCTCCTCCTCGGCAGCAGCCTCCAAGTCCTTGCGTACTTCCTTAGGGTCAACCTCCTCACCCCCCAGGGCTTGAAGGCAGAGGGCCGACGCACGTTTCCACTTGGGCCCTCTTGGACCACTTCAGGAGCTGCTCGGATGCACCTCGGACATTATTACAGGCATAGCTGACACCGACCATTTCGGTCTTCACGAACACCGGAGGGGAGAACCAGTAGGTTGCCATGGAGGGTAATTTAGAGCGGGAAGAGGAACGATGTAGGCCCGCGCGGGTTTAGAATTGCGGCGGCCAGTTCTCCGTGGAAGCACAGCCGTTGTGGGCCCGTCGCTTGTTCCTCAACGGCGGCGGGCTTCCCTTAGCAGGACCCGTCAGGGCAGCTATGGAGTTTCGTTCCCGACCGGCCTTGCCGATCGCCTCAAGCAATGATGCCAGCGTTGGCGTCAATTCCTGTTCGACCTCCAGCCCAAGCAGCTTGTGTACGTGATGGCGATTGTCTTCAGCGCTGATGAACTGCCGAATGGCCTCGGCAAGTGGGGGGTAGCCCAGCCTTTCACGCTTTGCCATGTCTGCATGTCCCTACCCCGCCCTGCCGCAACTCGCAGGTCACGGAATGGTTGCATTAGGGGTCAGGAATGATTGGTAGAAATTTCTGAGCGCGAAGGACTGGCTGATCCGTATTCGGCTAGTCTGAGACTGAAAACCCCGGCAACCACCGGGGTTTTCAGCACACTAACTGCTAGTAATACCAGGCCCAAACCCAAACAGGCCTGCGAAAGCACCGTCTGCGCAGACGGCCATACCGCCAGGCACGACGACAGACCCTTCTCCAATGCCGCCGCCGGCGCCGCCGCCTGCGGTGCCAGCGCCGATGGCGGACCGGCTCCGCCTGAGTATCCTCATCTTCGAACGGCTCTGTCTCCAGCGCGTCGAGTTCATCGAGGATGCCACTTCTGGCGCTCGGTACGCCGGCCACCGCGTTGATTGGCCGAACTGCGCTCGCAAGGGCTGCTGCCCCAGCAACGCCAAACACTCCTGTCAAAAATAATCGCCGATCCATGGAAACCTCCAATTTCAAAGCCAGCGAGACAAGGTCGCAATTGGGAAATAGCGCGGTGGATACAAAAGCAAAGTCAGATGCGTTTAGAGAGGCTTAACGGTCGGTTCCGCGAAATATGTTACGGTCTCCGAAGCGATGACTTCGTCAATTCTCGCCATGCCGCATTGCACAATCGCGCGCCGTGCGCAAAATGCGGCATGATCCGGAAATCCCTCACCGTCCTGGTGATCGACGAAAACCACATCCGCGCCTCCATCATCGAGGCGGGATTGCGGGAGGCCGGGCATGAGCAGGTCACGGTCGTTCACGATGTTGCGGGAATAGCGCGGCGCATTGCCGAGATCGAACCGGACGTAATCGTCATCGATCTCGAAAATCCCAACCGCGATATGCTTGAAAACATGTTCCAGCTTTCGCGCGTGGTGAAGCGGCCGATCGCCATGTTCGTGGACCGGTCGGATCAGGCATCAATCGAAGCTGCGGTGGAAGCGGGGGTCTCCGCCTATGTCGTCGACGGGCTGCGCCAGGAGCGCGTCAAGCCGATCCTCGACATGGCGATCAGCCGCTTCAACGCGTTCTCGCGGATGGCGCGCGAACTTGAGGAAGCCCGCAGTGAATTGGAGGACCGCAAGGTCATCGACCGCGCCAAGGGCATCCTGATGCGATCACGCGGCCTGTCGGAGGACGCGGCCTATACGCTTCTGCGCAAGACCGCCATGAACCAGAACCGCAAGATCAGCGAAATCGCGCAGAGCCTGGTGACGGCGGCAGGCCTTCTGGATCCCGGAGAGAGTTGAGCATGGCGGCCGAACACCAGATCAACGCAGGTTTCATACCGCTCTTCGACAGCGCCGTCCTTGTCGCAGCGAGGGAGATCGGCTTTGCCGCACGCGAAGGCGTCGACCTGACGCTCAGCCGCGAAACCTCTTGGGCCAACATCCGCGACCGCATCGCGATCGGGCATTTCGATTTGGCGCATATGCTGGGGCCGATGCCGATCGCCTGCAATCTGGGGCTCACCCCGCTCGCCTCCGACACGATCGTGCCGTTCTCGCTGGGACTGGGCGGTAACTGCGTAACGGTTTCGAACACGCTCTGGGCGGGTATGGCCGCGCACGGCGCCTTGCCCGATCTCAATCCGGCGCGGGCCGGCAAGGCCTTGGGAGCGCTGATCCGTGAACGGGCAAATGCCGGTCGCGACCCCCTGCGCTTTGCGGTCGTGCATCCGCACTCCGGACACAATTACGAACTGCGCTACTGGCTCGCCGCCTGCGGCATCGATCCGTCGCGCGAAATAGAAATCGTCATCGTGCCGCCGCCCTTCATGGCCGACGCACTCGCCGCCGGCAGGATCGACGGCTACTGCGCCGGCGAACCGTGGAACAGCGCCTCGGTCGTCGCCGGCACCGGCCATATCGCCACGGTCAAGGCCACCATCTGGAAGACCAGCCCCGAGAAAGTCGTCGGCGTGCGCAAGGCCTGGGCCGAAAAACACCCGGAAGCGCTTTCGGCGCTGCTGCGCGCGCTCCATCACGCCGCGCGCTGGTGCCAAGATCCGGCAAACCGCGGCGAACTGGCCGCCCTGATGGCGCAGCCTTCCTTCCTCGGCCTTTCGCCGGCGCTACAGATGCCGATCCTGACCGGACATCTTGCGCTGGGCGGCGGCGCGGAACTGACCGTCGAGGACTTCTTTCTGGCTTTCGGCAAGGCGGCAAATTTTCCGTGGAAAAGCCACGCGCTGTGGTTCTACACGCAGATGGTCCGTTGGGGGCAGGTCAAGCACAGCGCTGCCCACATGGCGCTCGGGCGGGACACCTACCGGCCCGACCTCTATCGCGCAGCGCTGAAGCCGCTCGGCGTCGCACTTCCCGGCGCCAATTCTAAGGTGGAGGGCGCGCTGGCGTCTGCCACACCTGTCGGCTCCGCCGGCGCCAGTCTGGTGCTCGGCCCCGATGGTTTCTTCGATGGCCAGATATTCGATCCCGACGAGGTCGACGCCTACATTGCCGGGCAGAAATTGGCGCGCGCCGAAGCCTGATCATTTTCGCGCCATTCTTGTGCATTGCACAAAAATTATGCGTGCAACTGCGCTAATGAACAATCTTTGGCTTGCTCGTCCAACGGGCCAGCGCGCCGATGATTGTGGCATGCCGTTGATCTCATTGATGTTTGTCATCCATTCCGAAACTGGCACGGTTCCTGCATTGCAATAAGCAGACTCTTTTCGGGTCACGGAACAGGCGTCCAATGGCGGGCGCTACAGGCAAAGCTGCCGCTCAGGTCAACACGCGATCCCGGATGGACGGACGCGCGCGGCCTGGCCGGCGGCTTTTTTTGTTTTGACCGAGCACGGCAATCGACGGCGCTGATCCCAAGCAGTGCCCAACGGGAGACGACGATGACGAAACGCATCAAGACTGAAGCCCCTCTCGAGGGCATGACCCGCCGCAATTTTCTGACGGCAAGTGCTGCCACGGCGGCAACCCTGGCAGCGGCACGCGCGCTGCTGCCGTCTGGCGCCTATGCGGCGCCCGCGGCACCGGAAGTCACCGGCGCCAAGCTCGGCTTCATCGCGCTGACCGATGCGGCGCCGCTGATGATCGCCAAGGAGAAGGGCCTGTTCGAGAAATTCGGCATGCCCGATGTCGAGGTGCTCAAGCAGGCCTCCTGGGGCGCGACGCGCGACAATCTGATGCTCGGCGGCGAAGCCAACGGCATCGACGGCGCCCATATCCTGACGCCGATGCCTTACCTGATGCATACCGGCAAGGTGACGCAGAACAACCAGCCGATGCCGATGGCGATCGTCGCGCGGCTGAATTACGACTGCCAGGCGATTTCCGTCGCGCAGGAATATGCCGGCACCGGCGTCGGCCTCGACGCCTCCAAGCTGAAGGACGCCTTCGCGGCCAAGAAGGCCGAAGGCAAGGAGGTGAAGGCCGCCATGACCTTCCCGGGCGGCACTCATGATCTCTGGTTGCGCTATTGGCTGGCCGCTGGCGGCATCGATCCCAACAAGGATGTCTCGACCATCGTCGTGCCGCCACCGCAGATGGTCGCCAACATGAAGGTCGGCAACATGGACGTGTTCTGCGTCGGCGAGCCATGGAACGAGCAACTCGTCCATCAGGGCGTCGGCTTTACCGCCGCCACCACGGGCGAGTTGTGGAAAGGCCATCCGGAAAAGGCGCTCGGCCTGCGCGCCGCCTTCATCGACAAGAACCCGAACGCCACCAAGGCGATCCTGATGGCCGTCATGGAAGCCCAGCAATGGTGCGAAGCCATGGAAAACAAGGACGAGATGGCGGCCATCATCGGCAAGCGGCAATGGATGAACGTGCCGACAGCCGACATCATCGGCCGCCTCAAGGGCGACATCAATTACGGCAATGACCGCGTCGCCACCGGCACCGACCTCTACATGAAGTTCTGGAAGGGCGGTGTGTCCTATCCGTTCAAGAGCCACGACAGCTGGTTCCTCGCCGAAAACATCCGCTGGGGCAAATTCGCGGCGACCACCGACATCAAGGCGCTGGTCGATCAAGTCAACCGCGAAGATCTGTGGCGCGAGGCGGCCAAGGATCTTGGCGTTGCTGCGGCCGATATCCCGGCGTCTCCATCGCGCGGCGTCGAGACCTTCTTTGACGGCAAGATTTTCGATCCGGCCAACCCGTCCGCCTATCTCGACAGCCTCAAGATCAAGGCATCGGCCTGACGTGGACGGCAAGCGCCGCCGCTGCGCCGCTTGCCAGTGCTCAAGGAGCTTTTTGCGAAATGTCTATTCAAGCCATCGAGGACACCAAGGTGAAGGCGTTCCCCGCGCCTGCCAAGCCTGCAGAGGTCATAGCTTTCACCGCCAAGGTGAGGCGCCGCTTCGATCCCACCGCGATCGCCGGCAAGCTGGCGAGCACGCTGGTGCCGCCGGCCGTAGTCATCATCGTCATGCTCGTCGTCTGGCAGGTCGCCTGCTCGTCGCCCAATGCCAGCTTGCCGCCACCTAGCCAGGTATGGAACGAGGCCTACGATCTGATCGCCCATCCGTTCTTCGACTATGGTCCGCAGGATATCGGACTGGCCTGGCGGGTGCTGATCTCGCTGCAGCGGGTCGCCATCGGCTTCGGCCTGGCTGCCATCGTCGGCGTCGCGCTCGGTGCGCTGGTCGGCCAGTCGATCTGGGCGATGCGCGGCCTCGATCCTGTGTTCCAGATTCTGCGCACCGTGCCGCCGCTCGCCTGGCTGCCGCTGTCGCTGGCTGCCTTCCGCGATTCCAGCCCGTCGGCGATCTTCGTCATCTTCATCACCTCGATCTGGCCGGTGATCATCAACACTGCCGTCGGCGTCCGCAACATTCCAGAGGATTATCGAAACGTCTCCCGCATCCTCAGGCTCAACCAGCTCGAATTCTTCGTAAAGATCATGGTGCCGGCCGCGGCACCTTACATCTTCACCGGCCTGCGCATCGGCATCGGCCTGTCCTGGCTCGCCATCGTCGCCGCCGAAATGCTGACAGGCGGCGTCGGCATCGGCTTCTTCATCTGGGACGCCTGGAACTCGTCGCGGCTGCCCGACATCATCGTCGCGCTCGCCTATATCGGCGTCACCGGCTTCTGCCTCGACCGCTTGGTCGCGGCGGCCGGCGCCTTCGTCACCCGCGGCACAACGGCAAAGTGAGGAGAGGGGCGATGACGGCCTACCTGAAACTCGACCATATCGACAAATCCTTTGCCCGCGGCGGCCAGGTCAGCGAGGTGCTGAAAGACATCCGGCTGACCATCGACAAAGGCGAATTCGTCTCCATCATCGGCCATTCCGGCTGCGGCAAGTCGACCTTGCTCAACCTGATCGCCGGGCTGACCAGAGTCTCCGCCGGCGCGGTCCTGCTCGAGGACAAGGAGGTCGACAGCCCTGGACCCGAGCGCGCCGTGGTGTTCCAGAACCACAGCCTTTTGCCGTGGCTCACCGTCTACGAGAACATCAATCTGGCGGTGTCGAAGGTGTTCGGTTCGACCAGGACCAAGGCCGAGCGGCATGACTGGATCATGCGCAATCTCGACCTCGTGCAGATGGCGCATGCCAGGGACAAGCGGCCCGCCGAGATATCGGGCGGCATGAAGCAGCGCGTCGGCATCGCCCGCGCGCTGGCCATGGAGCCGAAGATCCTGCTGCTCGACGAGCCCTTCGGTGCGCTGGACGCTCTGACGCGCGCCCATCTGCAGGATGCGGTGATGGATATCCATTCGAGGCTTGGCTCGACGACGATCATGATCACGCACGATGTCGACGAGGCGGTGCTGTTGTCCGATCGCATCGTCATGATGACCAACGGTCCAGCGGCGACCATCGGCGAGGTGCTTGCGGTGCCGCTGGCCCGGCCGCGCCGGCGCATCGAGCTTTCCTCCGACCGGACCTTCCTGCGCTGCCGCGAGGCGGTGCTGAAGTTCCTCTATGAACGCCACCGCTTCGTGGAAGCCGCGGAGTGAGGCCATGACCGGAAATCGCGTCATCATCCACAATTGGCAATCTGCATCGGCAATGGGCAATCTACCGCATTGCACAAATATTATGCTGCTGTGCAAGGCATTCTGACTAATCTTTGATCCGCTGCCGGGCTTGGTCAAAAATCGCGCGGTTGCGGTTCACATTGATTTCATTCGATAATCTGGAGCGCTGTCGAGTTGGCACGCTTCCTGCTTTTCAGATTGTGGGTCCGAAAGGGCCAAGTGACACGGCGTCCAATGGCGGGCGCCACAGGCAAAGCTGCCGCTCAGGTCAATACGCGATCCCGGATGGACGGACGCGCAAAGACCTGACCGGCGGCTTTTTTGTTTTTACGCGATCGACGGCGCTGGTCCCAAGCGGCGCCCAACCGGAGACGACGATGACGAAACGGATCGGAACTGCCGCGTCCCTCGCGGACTTCACGCGCCGCGATTTTCTGGCCAGCAGCGCGCTGACGGCGGCACTGTTCACCGCCGCGCTCCTGCTGTTTCCCGTCGGCGCCAAGACGGAAAGCAAGGACCTGACCGTGGCGAGCCCGGTCTCGTTGCACGCACCGATGCCGCGCCGCTGATCATTCACCCACAAACATCCGCGGTGCCTCCCACGCCGCAAACCGGAGCCAGACGTTGACCGCAAATCTCCCAGCCGCGCCCAGCCAGGACAATGCTCCCCGCCAGGCGCTTGTGATGTCCACCATCGCCTTCACCGTCTGCTTCGCGGTGTGGACGATATTTTCAATCATCGGCGTGCGCATAAAGCAGGACCTTGGGCTGAACGAGACGGAGTTCGGCCTGCTGGTCGGCACGCCGATCCTCACCGGTTCGCTCGTGCGCATGGTGCTCGGTGTCTGGACTGACCGTTTTGGCGGACGGCTGGTATACACCGCGACCATGCTTGCGGCGGCGGTCGCGACCTTCCTGCTCGCTTTTGCGCAAACCTACGGACAGATGCTGGTCGCCGCGTTAGGCGTTGGGCTCGCCGGTGGTTCCTTCGCCGTCGGTGTCGCCTATGTCTCGCGCTTCTTCCCGGCCGGCAAGCAGGGCACGGCGCTTGGCATTTTCGGTGTCGGCAATGTCGGCGCCGCGGTCACCAAGTTCCTGGCACCATTCGTGCTTCTCTCCTGGGGCTGGCAGTCGGTTGCGCTGATCTGGGCGGCAGCACTCGTGGTCATGGCCGTCGTCTTCTGGTTCACCACCGACGACGACCCGGTCATCCGCGAGCGCCGCGCCGGCAAGGCAGCGCCCGCGAGAAGCTTCTTGCAGGAATTCGCGCCACTCAAGAACCTGCAGGTCTGGCGCTTCGCCTTTTATTATTTCTTCGCCTTCGGTGCATTCGTGGCGCTGTCGCTGTGGTTGCCGCGCTACCTGATCGGCGTCTACGGATTCGGCATCGCGACCGCCGGCATGATCGGCGCGGCCTATTCGATCCCGGCGAGTATCTTTCGCGCCTATGGCGGCGTGCTATCCGACCGGATCGGCGCCCGCACCGTGCTCTACTGGACCTTCGCGGTCAGTGCCGTCGCGACTCTCGTTCTGTCTCTCCCCTCGGCAGACTACGTCGTGCACGGCATCAGCGGGCCGATCGCCTTCCATTTCGAGATCGGCCCGTTCGCCTTCATAGCCGTTGCCTGCGTGCTCGGCTTCTTCATGAGCCTTGGCAAGGCCGCCGTCTACAAGCACATCCCGGTTTACTACCCGCAGAGTGTCGGCGCGGTCGGCGGCGTTGTCGGCATGATTGGCGGGCTCGGCGGCTTTATCCTGCCAATCGCCTTCGGCGCACTCAACGACCTCACCGGCGTCTGGTCGAGTTGCTTCATGCTGCTCTTCGTCATCGTCGCCACCTGCTTTGCCTGGATGCATTTCAGCATCCGGCGGATGGAGCGCGCGGCCGCCGCCGAAGCTTCAGGCCTTTCCTACGCGGCTGAATGAGACAGGAGTGGATCAGGACATGACCGAAAAACTCGTCATCATCGGCAACGGCATGGCCCCCGGGCGCATGCTGGAGCACCTGCTGGAAAAGGCGCCGGACCTCTACCAGGTCACCATCTTCAATGCCGAGCCGCGCGTGAACTACGACCGCATCATGCTGTCGCCGGTTCTGTCAGGCGAAAAGGACTATGAGGAGATCATCATCCATGGCGATGGCTGGTACATCAAGCACGGGATCACCCTCTACAAGGGCCACAAGATCGTCGCCATCGACAGGCAGGCAAAGACCGTCACCTCCGATCATGGCGTGACCGAGCCCTACGACAAGCTCGTCATCGCCACCGGCTCGGTGCCGTTTATCATCCCGGTGCCCGGCCATGATCTGCCGGGCGTTCTGACCTATCGCGATCTCGACGATGTTCGGGCGATGATGCTGGCCGCGCAGTCACGGGCCAAGGCCGTGGTCATCGGCGGCGGCTTGCTCGGGCTGGAGGCGGCAGCGGGCTTGAACGCGCAAGGCATGGACGTCACCGTGCTGCATGTCATGCCGACGCTGATGGAGCGTCAGCTCGATCCGGCCGCCGGCTATCTGCTGCAGCGCGCTGTCGAGCAACGCGGCATCAAGGTCATCACCAAGGCCAACACCCAGGCGATCACAGGCAAGGGTAAGGTCGAGCAGGTGGAACTCGCCGACGGCACCGTCATCCCGGCGACGCTGGTCGTCATGGCGGTCGGCATCAGGCCGAATGCGACGCTGGCGAAAGACGCCGGCATTGCCGTCAATCGCGGCATCGTCGTCGACGCCGGCATGCGCAGCAACGATCCCGACATCTTCGCGCTCGGCGAATGCGCCGAGGTCAACGGCATGGTCTACGGCCTGGTCGCACCGCTCTATGAGATGGCGCGTGTCGCCGCCAGCCAGTTGGCCGGCGACGAGGCCGCCGCCTTCGTCCATTCGGACACGCCGACCAAGCTCAAGGTTACCGGCATCGAGCTGTTCTCGCTTGGCGACTTTGCCGAGGGCGAGGACCGCCAGGAGATCGTGCTGCGCGATGCCGCGGCCGGCGTCTACAAGCGCCTGGTGCTCAGGGATGACCGCATCATCGGCACCGTGCTTTACGGCGAGACGGCGGACGGCGCCTGGTTCAACGACCTCAAGAAGAAGCAGACCGACATATCGGAAATGCGCGACACGCTTATCTTCGGCCAGTCATACCAGGGAGGCGCCTCCCTGGACCCTATGGCGGCCGTTGCAGCCTTGCCGGATGATGCGGAAATCTGCGGCTGCAACGGCGTTTGCAAGGGAAAGATCACTGGCGCGATCACGGCCAAAAGCCTGACCTCGCTCGACGACGTGCGCGCTCACACCAAGGCGTCCGCCTCCTGCGGCTCCTGCACCGGGCTGGTCGAGAAGCTGATGGTACTTACCATCGGCGACAAATATAATCCGGCGGCGGTGCAGCCGATGTGCGGCTGCACCACGCTCGGCCATGATGAGGTCCGCCGGCTGATCAAGGCCAAGGGCCTGAAGACCATTCCCGCCGTCATGCAGGAACTGGAATGGACCACCTCCTGCGGCTGCGCCAAATGCCGGCCGGCGCTCAATTACTATCTCGTCTGCGACTGGCCGGACGAGTATGCCGACGACTACCAGTCGCGTTTCATCAACGAACGCGTACACGCCAACATCCAGAAGGACGGCACCTATTCGGTGGTGCCGCGCATGTGGGGCGGCGTCACCAATGCCGCCGAACTGCGCGCCATTGCCGACGTCGTCGACAAATTCGAAATTCCAATGGTCAAGGTCACCGGTGGCCAGCGCATCGACATGCTCGGCATCCGCAAGGAGGATCTGCCGGCGGTGTGGGCCGATCTCGGCCAGGCCGGCTTCGTCTCCGGCCACGCCTATGCCAAGGGACTGCGCACCGTAAAGACCTGCGTCGGTTCGGACTGGTGCCGCTTCGGCACGCAGGATTCGACGGGGTTCGGCGTCCGCATCGAGAAATTCATGTGGGGCTCGTGGACGCCGGCCAAGGTCAAGATGGCGGTGTCGGGCTGCCCGCGGAACTGCGCCGAGGCAACCTGCAAGGATGTCGGCGTGATCTGCGTCGATTCAGGCTATGAGATCCATTTCGCCGGGGCAGCCGGCCTCGACATCAAGGGAACCGAGGTGCTCGGCCTGGTCAAAACCGAGGACGAGGCACTGGAGCATATCGTGGCGCTGACGCAGATGTATCGCGAGCAGGGCCGCTATCTCGAGCGCATCTACAAATGGGCCAAGCGCATCGGCATCGCCGAGATCAAGCGCCAGATCATGGACGATGGCGAGAAGCGCAAGGCCTATTTCGACCGCTTCGTCTTTTCGCAGAGATTCGCTCAGGTCGACCCATGGTCGGAACGCGTTTCCGGCAAGGACAAGCACGAATTCCGGCCGATGGCTTCGGTCGGCTTCGCGCAGGCGGCGGAGTGATGATGATGAATTGGATTGCTGTCGGCACGCTCTCAGACATTCCGCGCCGCGGCGCGCGCTGCGTCGCCACGCCTCAAGGCAAGATTGCTGTCTTCCGCACCGCTGACGACCAGGTCTTCGCCATCGAGGACCATTGCCCGCACAAGGGCGGGCCGCTCTCGCAGGGGATCGTCCATGGCGCGGCGGTGACCTGTCCTCTGCACAATTGGGTGATCTCGCTGGAAACCGGCAAGGCGCTCGGCGCCGACGAAGGTGCGGTGCGCACCATTCCGGTGCGGATCGAGGGCGAGCGCCTGTTCATTGCGCTGGAAGCGCTGGCCAGTCGCGCGGCTTGAATTATGAAGATCGACGAAGCGCGCGAGGTGAGGACCACCTGCCCCTATTGCGGGGTGGGCTGCGGCGTGTTGGCGAAGGTCGCCGCGAACGGAGAGGTAACCGTTCGCGGCGACCCTGACCATCCGGCGAATTTCGGCCGGCTCTGTTCCAAGGGCTCAGCGCTGGCCGAGACGATCGACCTAGACGGACGGCTGCTCTATCCGGAGATCCACGGTCGCCGCACGGACTGGGACGAAGCGCTCGACCTCGTCGCCTCGACCTTCTCGCGGACCATCGCCGAGCACGGTCGCGACGCGGTCGCCTTCTACGTCTCCGGTCAGTTGCTGACCGAGGACTATTATGTCGCCAACAAGCTGATGAAAGGCTTCATCGGCTCGGCCAATATCGACACCAATTCGCGCCTGTGCATGGCCTCGTCGGTTGCCGGCCACCGCCGCGCCTTCGGCTCTGACACGGTGCCGGGCAGCTACGAGGATCTGGAACTCGCCGATCTGATCGTGCTGGTCGGCTCCAATCTCGCCTGGTGCCATCCGGTGCTCTACCAGCGCATTGCCGCTGCCCGGGAAAAACGGCCCGACATGAAGGTGGTACTGGTCGACCCGCGCCGCACGATGACATCAGATATTGCCGACATGCATCTGGCGATCGCGCCGGATGGCGACGTCGCGCTGTTCACAGGGCTGCTCGCCTATCTCGGCCAGCACAACGCGCTGGACCGCACCTATATCACGGCGCACACAACCGGCTTCGGGCAAGCCCTTTTTGCCGCTTCCGCGCTCGACCTTGCCGGCATCGCCGCTGCCACGGGCCTCGGCGAGGACGAGCTTGTCCGCTTCTACAGCCTGTTCGCCGCGACGGCGAATACGGTGACCGTCTACAGCCAGGGCGTTAACCAGTCGTCCTCGGGCACCGACAAGGTCAACGCCATCATCAACTGTCATCTCGCTACCGGCCGTATCGGCAAGCCCGGCGCCGGACCGTTTTCGGTGACCGGCCAGCCCAACGCCATGGGCGGTCGGGAGGTCGGCGGCCTGGCCAACATGCTGGCCGCCCATATGGAGATCGAAAACCCCGAGCACCGCGACCGCGTGCAGCGGTTCTGGAGTGCGCCGGCCGTCGCCGAAAAGCCCGGCCTGAAGGCGGTCGAGATGTTTCAGGCGGTAGCCGATGGGCGCATCAAGGCGCTGTGGATCATGGCTACCAACCCGGTCGACTCGATGCCGGACGCCGATGCCGTCGAGGCGGCGATCAAGGCCTGCCCGTTTGTCGTGGTGTCGGACGTGTTGGCCAAGACCGACACGGTCCGCCACGCCCACGTCCGGCTGCCCGCAGCCGCATGGGGCGAGAAGGACGGCTCGGTCACCAATTCGGAGCGCCGCATCTCGCGCCAGCGCGCCTTTTTGGCCACGCCCGGAGAGGCAAGGGCCGACTGGTGGATCGTCGCCGAAGTCGCCAAGCGGATGGGTTTTGACGAAGCGTTTTCGCATCCGTCGCCAGCCGATATCTTCGCCGAGCACGCCGCGCTGTCAGCGTTCGAGAATGACGGCGCCCGCGATTTCGACATCGGTGCGTATGCCGGGGTCGATGCAGAGACCTATGAGGAGTTGGCGCCATTCCAATGGCCGGCGCCGAGCCAAGGCACCCCCCTCTGGCCAGAGGGGGGTATTCAAGCTGGACATAGCTCAGCCAGCACCCGCTTCTTCGCCAACGGCAACTTCTACACACCCGACGGCAAGGCGCGCTTCATCCCGATCCGTCCAGTTCCGCAAACCCGCACGAACGAAAGATTCCCGCTGGTGCTCAACACTGGGCGGGTTCGCGACCACTGGCACACCATGACGCGGACGGGAAAAAGCCAGCGGCTGTCGCAGCACCTGGCCGAGCCGTTCGCCGAAATCCACCCGGCCGACGCTCAGCGCTTCGGCATCGGCGATGCCGACATCGTCCGCGTCTCAACCGAGCATGGCGAGGTGCTGCTTCGTGCGCTGGTGACGGCGCGGCAGCGGCCAGGCTCGGTCTTCGTGCCAATGCACTGGACGGACCAGTTTTCCGCGCGGGCTCGTGTCGATGCGCTGGTGGCGCCCATCACCGATCCGATTTCAGGACAGCCGGCCTCGAAGAATGTTGCCGCCAGGGTGGAACGCTTCGCTGCCGTCGCGTTCGGCTTCGCGGTGCTTGCCGAACGGCCAGCCTCGATCGACGCCGACTATTGGAGCCTCGCCCGCTGCGCCGCCGGCTGGCGTCTCGAGCTTGCGCTGGAAGCCGACCGGGACTGGCCGGGTTTCGCGGCCTCGCTTTTCGGGGCGGACGCGCCAGGCGAGACGCTCGCCTATCATGATGTCGCCGGCGGGCACTATCGCTTCGCCCGCTTTGCCGGCAGCCGGCTGACTGGCGCGCTCTATCTTGCGCCCAGGCCGGTCGCGGTGTCGCGCGGCTGGGCGGTCGAGCAGTTGAGCGCGGACCATGCCGATCGGCGCGGGCGACTGGCGATCGTGGCGGGGCGGCCGGGCGGCAACAGCGTCGATCGCGGCGCCATCGTCTGCTCATGTTTCGGGGTCGGCGCCAATCAGATCGCCGAAGCGGTGCGCGGAGGCTGCGTAAGCGTCGAAGCGATCGGCGCCACCTTGCATGCCGGCACCAATTGCGGCTCCTGCCGCGCCGAGATCAGGACCATCATCGAGGCGCGGCGCCTTCACGCGGCGGAGTGAGGCGTCCAAAGCGCATCGCGGCGCTTACCAGCAATTTACAAACGGTGGGCTACCAACGTCGTTATCCGATTCGTTCCGAGCAGGACCATTATGAGCAAAGCCCTCACTTCATTCGCATTGGTGGCCATATTGACGGCTTTGCTGATGGCTCTCAGCCTGGCGGTGGCCAGGCATGGCTATCCCTTTGGTGCGATTGGCGCAGAACGCCTGGACGACGTCGCCGATGCCGGGACGTTTATCCCGCTCGCGGCCGTGTACTTCTTCAGCGCGATGCTGATGATGATCCTGCCGATCAGGGTCGCCGGCATCGTCCTGACACATGCTGCGGATGCGATCTTCTGGACAGTCATCGTGTTGTTCGCGGCCATCATTGGCGGCCTCGCCGCCAGATGGGCTTTCGATCGAAGCAATGTCCTGCCGGCACTGCTGAATTGGCGGTTCCTGTTTGTCGTGGCCGTCGTCGGCTGCCATCTCTTCATGAACGAACTGCGCCGCAATATCCTGCTGAGAAGCCTGTTCTTTGTCGTCTTCGCCGCAGCGAAGCTCGCCTGCCTGTTCTGGTCGTTCACCATCTGAGAGACCTCGCAGCCGCTGGGCCTGACGGCTCAGTTCTTGTCGACCGGCTTCGAGCGCATGCGCGAAACGGTCTCGCGTTCGGCCCGCTTCGAACGCATTGGCGGCAGGCCGCGGTCGATCAGGTCCATGTCTTCCAGCACCATGTCGCCCATGCGCTTGAACGCGATGTCGAGCGCGCCGGCCCGGTGGGCGGAGCGCAGGAAGCCGGGCAGCGTGCGGACAGGATGGTCCTGCGCCAGCGGCTCTTGCGGAAACACATCGCTGGCGGCGACGATGTGGCCGCTGCGAACTGCATCCATCAGCGCCGGAAAATCGACCACGCCGGCACGGCTGAGCAGGATGAAGGCGGCTCCTTTGCGCATCCTGGCAAAGGCCTTAGTGCCGAGAAAACCCTGGTTTTCGCTGGTCACCGAAGCGACGACGAAGACGAAATCGCTACTCGACAAAACCGTGTCGAGGGAAGCCGGCTCGACGCCGTTCTCGATCAGGATCGAGGGCGGCAGCCACGGATCGAAGACCTTGGTCCGCGTGCGAAAGCCCGACAGCAGCCGGTTGAGCGCACGGCCGAGATCGCCGAAGCCGATGATACCGACATCCGCGCCGGAGAGAAGCCGCGCCGCCCGGTTGCCCTCGCCGCCCCACAGCTCCTTGCCCTGACGAAACGCAAGATCGGCGTCGACGATGTCGCGGGCGAGGTTGAGCGCCATGGCAAGACCGAGCTCGGCCACCGGCTCGGCAAACACCATGCCGGTGGTGACGACATGGATGCCGCGAGAAAACAGCGTTTCATACGGCATGTTGTTGATGAGGTTGCTCTCCACATTGAAGACACAGCGCAGCGCCGTCATCCTTTCCAGCGTCTCCGGCGCGATCGGCGGCTGGCCAACGATGTAGCGCGCCTCGGCGAGCACATCGTGTGTCAGGGCCGCGACGCCTTCTGGCGACGTTTCGACGATACGGTATCTGGCGCGGAATCTCGCCAGTGCCTCGGGCGTGAAAATCAGGTCGAGCGTGCGTGGCTCGGGCGCGCTGATCACCAGCGGCAACGCGCTGTCGGACATGGCAGCCTCCTCCTGGCGCGATCCGCGTCGCGCCGCACTAGAATCATGGTTTACCACCTCGACACCCAAGCAGGCTTGCCGGGCTTCGCCTGCCGGGTTTGTGTTTGTCGCAGGTTTTTATCGGAAAACAATCGAACACTTTTCCGAAACCTGCTTAGCACATGCCTGTCGAGGAGCAGAACTTTGCCGCTGGCGGCCTTGCGGTGTGGCGGCTGGTGGTCCAGATAGACGGCAATCGAAGGACAAGGAAGACAGCGACATGATCCCGTTTCGAAAGAACCTCATCGATGGCGAGTGGGTGGGCGATGCCGGCTCCCGCAACATCAACCCTTCCAATCTCGACGACGTGGTCGGCGAATATGCGTCGGGCGACGCCGAGCAGGCGCGGCAGGCCATCGCGGCGGCGAAAGCGGCATTTCCTGCGTGGTCCCGATCGGGCTTGCTGGCACGCCATGCGGTGCTGAGGAAGGCGTCGGACGAGATCACCGCGCGGAAAGATGAAATCGGCCGGGCGTTGGCGCGCGAGGAGGGCAAGACGCTGGTCGAGGGGATTGGCGAAACCGTGCGGGCCGCCCAGATCTTCGATTTCTTTGCTGGTGAGACGCTGCGCCTGTCAGGCGAGCTGGTTCCAAGCGTGCGGCCCGGCGTCGGTGTCGAGATCACACGCGAAGCGGTCGGCGTCGTCGGCATCATCACACCCTGGAATTTCCCGATCGCCATCCCGGCGTGGAAAATAGCTCCTGCCCTGGCCTACGGCAACACCATCGTCTTCAAGCCGGCCGAGCTGGTTCCGGAGAGCGCCTGGACCATTGTCGACATATTGCACCGTGCGGGCCTGCCTAAGGGTGTGCTCAATCTCGTCATGGGCAAGGGTTCGGTAGTCGGCCAGGCCATGCTCGACAGCCCTGACCTCAATGCCATCACCTTCACCGGCTCGGTCGGCACCGGCAAGCGCGTGGCTGCCGCCAGCGTCGAGCACATGCGCAAGTACCAGCTCGAAATGGGCGGCAAGAACCCGCTCGTTGTGCTCGACGATGCCGATCTTGCCGTCGCCGTCGACTGCGCGATCAATGGCGCATACTTCTCGACCGGCCAGCGCTGCACGGCGTCGTCCCGCTTGGTCGTGACGGACGGCATCCATGACCGCTTCGTCGATGCGATGAAAGATCGCCTCGCCAAGCTGGTCGTCGGCGACGCTCTCGATGCGAAAACCCAGATCGGACCCGTCGTCGACCAGAGCCAGTTGAAACAGGACGAAGACTATATCGCCATCGGCCGCCAGGAAGGCGCCGATCTCGCCTTCGGCGGTGAGCGGCTCGATCGCGAAACCCGCGGCTTCTACCTGCAACCGGCGCTATTCACGCAAGCCACCAACGCCATGCGCATTTCACGCGAGGAGATTTTTGGGCCGGTCGCCAACGTCATCCGCGTCAAGGACTATGACGAGGCGCTGGCGGTAGCGAACGACACGCCGTTCGGGCTGACGTCGGGCATCTGCACCTCGAGCCTCAAGCATGCCACGCATTTCAAGCGCAACTCGGAGGCCGGCATGGTGATGGTCAATCTGCCGACGGCGGGCGTTGACTTCCACGTGCCTTTCGGCGGACGCAAGGGATCGAGCTACGGCCCGCGCGAGCAAGGCCGCTACGCAGCGGAATTCTACACTACGGTAAAGACCGCCTACACGTTCGCCGGCTAAGTAAATCAAGCCAGACGAAATCGAACGGCCTTCCCAGCAGCGCGAGTTGCCGGGAAGGCGAACGTCTTCGTGGCCGAAACGACAGCGACCACTGGGCGCTAATGCATGTCGCGCACATGCATGAAACAGCAACCTAAAGCGCGTCGCAGGAGGCCGGTCAAACGCGGCGCGTTTTAGCCGTCATTCAGCAGGGGTCCTTGCGAGGAGGGCTCGCCGGCTGCGACAGCCAGCCGCCGGAGAACCCGGCCTTGCACAGGCCGCGACGGATATGCGGGCTCGACCGCATCAGCTCCCAGATCAGCCGCGAGCGGTGGTTTTCAATCATCAGCACGACGATGCCTTGGTCCAGTCCATAGTGCGCATCCGATATCCAGCCGCTCGGCCCGAACTTCCGCCGGTTCGCCAGCGTCGGGTTGAAGCCGCTCGGCATCCTGAAACCGTCGACCACCTCAGGGTGGCGTTCTCTGAGGTGGCGCAGCGCAGGCAGGCAGATTTCCGGTGCGAAGGGCAGCGATGCGAGATACGACCACGGCGCAATCGTTCCGTCATCGGGGCCGAACGGTGCGCCGCGCGCTGCATAGCCGGAAAATTTGCGCGGCCGCCGCTCGATCCGCGCGCGGAATTTGCCGGGTCCGTCACCCGCCGAAAGTCCCCAAAGTGCTTCGCCGTAGCCGTCATAGCCAGAGGGGTTGTGCCGCGCATAGTCCCGGTGAAGGTAGGTCGCGCGGCGGCTGTTTTCGAAATAGTCCGAGTTCTTGTCCCGCATGAACGCATCCCGGATGCCATCGAAGTCAATCCAGGCATGCGAGAATTGGTGCATGAACAGCGGGCCGCCATAGAGCACGTCGTAGCCGTAGATGTTTTCCCACTGATATGTCGCCGTCCAGCCGGCATAGCTGTCGTCCGAGGCTGGCTTGTCGGGGGCGGCCATTGCCAGGACGTAAAGGATCGTCGCTTCGTTGTAGCCTTCCCAGCCATAACGCAGAAAGCCGCTCTTCGGCTTCCAGCCCTGTCGCAAGATCGGTCTGCTGCCTTGAATCCATCGCCAGTCGACGCGTCGGTAGAGCATTTCCGCCAGCTCGCGGATTTCGGTTTCGTCGTCAGTGTCGCCTGTGAAATAGGCGCCAGCCGTGAGCACGCCGGCCATCAGCAGCGCCGTGTCAACCACCGACAACTCGCATCGCCAGGCGCGCAGGCCGGTCCGCATGTCGAGGAAATGGTAGTAAAAGCCTTTGTGGCCGGTGACGTCGTCGCCATCGCCTTGCCGGCTGTTCCAGAAGAAACGCAGTGCGGCAAGCGTCAGCTTCACGGCTGCGTCTCGTGCTATCCAGCCGCGCTCGACCCCGACCGGATAGCAGGACAGGGCGAAGCCGACGACCGCGATGCTTGCCGGCCAATTTGGCCGCGACGTGTCGGCAACCAGTCCGTTTTCCGCATTCACGGTTTCCAGAAAATAGCCGAAGGCGGCGCGCTGGAAGCGGTCGAGCAGTTCTTCGTCGGACTGTGGAGGTTCGATCCTAAGCAAACGACGTAAACTCCAGTCCGGCGTCCTAGGTTGCAAATCGTTCCAGTTGCTTCAATAGGTCGCCCGGCCGCCGGAAACGTCGAAAACGGCAGCCGTCGTGAAGGAGCATTCCTCGGAAGCGATCCACGAGATCAGCGCCGCCACCTCCTCGACCTCGCCAAACCGCGCCATTGGTATTTTCGACAGCATGAAATCGATGTGCTGCTGGCTCATCTGCTGGAAGATCGCGGTGCGCACCGCTGCCGGCGTGACGCAGTTCACCGTCACCTTGGTCTTCGCCAGTTCCTTGCCCAGCGACTTGGTCAGGCCGATCACCGCCGCCTTGGAGGTGCTGTAGGCAGAGGCATTCGGGTTTCCCTCCTTGCCGGCGATCGAAGCGATGTTGACGATCCTGCCGTAATTGCGCTCGAGCATGTGCGGAACCAGCGCCTTGTTGCAGTAGAAGACGCCGTTGATGTTGATGTCGATGACCCGGTGCCAATCCTCCACCGAATAGTCCCAGGTCGTCATGTTCGGTCCGGTGATGGCCGCGCTGGTGACCAGGATATCGACCGCGCCAAGGGCTTCGATCGTCTGCCGGGCGGCCTGTGCGACCGCTACAGGATCGGCGACGTCGACGGTCACGCCGTGCAAGTCGGCGATGACAGCCTTGGCCTGCTCGATCTGGGTGGAGTTGCGATCCCAGACGCAAACGCGCCCGCCCTCTTCAACGATTCGTTGCGCGACGGCCAGGCCGATGCCTGAGGCGCCACCGGTGACCACCGCCGATCGTCCGGCAAACCGTCCCGCAAAACTCATTGGCATATGGTCTCCCTCATTTGCCCGCCCCGACGGGCGCTGGCGACACCGCCGGCGGCGAATGTGAAGTCAACAGCGGAGAAGTTCAAGCCGGGGACTGGAGCCTCGAACAGGTTCATGGCGGGCCAGGAGCAGGCGGTTGAGAGCCGCTCTTGGCTACGACCTGACCATTCGATGCTGGGGCTGCCGTCTCTGCGAGGCGACTTCCACGCGCACAGTTCAAACGTTCTTGATCGACTTCCAATGGCTCAGCCGCTCCGCGATCAACTCCACTCGTCGCTGGTTGTCGCGCCCGTCCAGGATGCTCAAGTCCTCCGGTTCGGCGCGCAAGTAAACGCCTGAGGTGCGCGCGTTCAGTTTTGGCTGCGTGTCGGCGCGTGTGGTAAAGTACCCGGACGCGCGATCGGCGGACTCCAGCCGAATCTCCCCCGTCCCGTACAACTGCGACGCGTTAGCATCCAAGGGCCGTTCTCCATTCCAAAAGTAGAAGATGCCGGCAGGCTCCTTTCTCTCCTTTACCGCCTCGCTCCAGTATCTGGCTGACAGACTGCCATTCTCTTGCCATGAGCGGCCGGCCAACTCCAACGCGCCATCGCGGTCTCGCGCGATACGCAGGAGGCTCACGGCGGACGGTTCCTTTGCGGTCCGCTCCGACAGGGAAAATTGCCACCAAAGGCCCTCTATTCGGGCGACGCGGCCTTCATTTTCAACAGCTTTTCGCAGCTTTTGGTTGACCGCTCTCATCTCCGCGGCGGTCGTCGCTTCGCCATACCTCACGGACGTCAGGCCCAGGAGATCGCTTGGAAGCTTGGAACCGTTGGCATGAAGGATAAACGTTCGGCGCATTCCAAGGACTCCGCCGAAAAGGCCGGCTTCGAAGACGACATTGTCTCGCGGAGAAGCCTGAGCGGATACAGGAGCAGATGATGCTGGCAGGCTTCCACTGGTCCAGTCGTCCTGGGCGAAGACGAAAGCGGCGAAGTCGACTTCCCGCGTAAGCTCGAGCAGGCGCCCCAGGGTGGTTGTCCCCGGATTGAAGGACGTCGTCCAGGGTTCCACATGCGCGATGTCTTCAAGACCGCGTGTCAGCGCCTGCAGCAGTTTTTTCTGCTTCCCCGACGAGCCCAGGAAGATTCGAGGTTTGTCCATCCGTTTTGCTCCAACTCAACAGATCGGGGACGACCAGCGTCTGCCAATTGTTGGTGTGGCCATCGTCTGGTTGTCCCCGAGATAGCGTACGCGGAGGGCCTCATTCATTGCAGGATGCAACGAATGCCGGCTGCTATTTTTCGGTCCGGTGCTGAAAGCAACTGCAAAAACAGTTCCGCGCGGCGGTCATGCCGACCGTCTCGTTAAATGCGGCGGCGATGGTGTTTGACGGCGCCGAGAGCGATGCCCCAGCCCTGCGCCGGGATGCTCGGGTTCTTGCCGCACGGCCTGTCGTGGCCTTTTACCGCTGTCTCGGGCGCCTTATGGCTGTTTTTGCCTCATTTGGGTGACAGGCTGTGGGGGATGGGTTATATTGCACTGCACAATGAGAGCGTTCGCGCATGGCGCGGCGGCGAATCGGCATTGAACTGCATGGACGGGAATTCGCTACCGAGATGAAGATTCCAAAATCTCTGTTGGTCGACCCGGAGAAGAGCACCGTCTACGGCGCATTTGCTGTTGCCATCTCCATTTGGGCGTTCTCCTACTCCTCGGTTTTCGGGCCGATCCTGATCCTGGCCTATTATGCGGTCTGGCTTCCCCTGATTCTGGTAGACTACCGGCGGCTGTTGCGGCATGCCTCCAGCGCGTGGCTGCCGCTGGCGTTTGCATTCTATGTCTGCCTCTCGGTGTTCTGGTCGGATGCCCCCGGCATCACGTTGAGGACGTCAATCCAGTATTGCTCCCATATCGCCTGCGCCTACATCGCCGCGCGCACCGTCAGCGTCCGGACGTTGACGATAGGCTCACTGATCGGGATTTTTGTCGTCCTGCTCTATTCGCTCAAGGTCGGGGGTTATTCCTATGATATGCTCGACGGGACGTACAATTTCGTCGGCGCATTCAGCTCCAAGAACCAGATCGGCTTTGTCGCCTCCCTTGGCATCTATTTTTGCATTGTCTTCCTGGTTTTTCTCAGGCGCGGCCGGATAAGCTTCATCCTGACGGCGCCCATCCTCGTCCTATCGGCCTATCTTCTGATCATGGCGCATTCCGCCACCTCGACGGCTTCGATACCGGCAGTTCTCGCTCTGGTGGCTCTGCTTGCCATGGCCAAAAAGCTTCCACTCCGCTACCGACGGGTGATTTTCGTGGTCGGCGCATGCGGGCTGGTCGTGGTCACCGCGGTTGCCTTTGCAGGACTTCTGGATTTCGTCCTTGGCGCCTTCGGAAAGGATTCCACGCTCACCGGACGGACCTATCTTTGGGAGCAGGGCTGGGAAGCGGCGCAGCAGGCGCCAGTCCTCGGCGTCGGCTACGCGGCCTATTGGGTGCAGGGGTTCGCCGAGGCCGAGCGGCTCTGGAACGAATTCTACATCACAACCCGAAGCGGCTTCCACTTCCACAACACCTATATCGAAGCCCTCGTCGAGCTCGGTTATGTCGGGGCGACGCTGATTTCGCTGATCATCCTGCGCACGCTATGGGGCCATATATCGGCCCTGATATTCAGGGCATGGCAAGCCGAGTCGGTGATTCTTGCCGGCGTGATGGTGCTTTTGTTCATTCGGTCCTTCGTTGAGATCGACACCTTCAACCCCTACATCACGGGCTCCTTCCTCCTGTATTACAGCTACTTCAAGCTGGTCAGGGTGCATGTCGCCCGTCCCCGATGGACCGCAGCGGACCTCGCGGAACCAGAAACCGCAGGGCGCTAAGCAAGGGCTAAAATATTACCTTGATTTTGGTGGCGCGCACAAAAACGCCGCCTGACAGCGCCAAGGCCAAGCAATCATCTCATCTCACAGGCAGCAGGCGAGCCTCGCCCGAGTCGGGTTTGCTGCCTGTTGATCAGGCCCTGAGGGTCAGGAGCGCGTACCATGCGAACCGCTTCACAAAGGGAAGCGTCAAAACCACTGAATCGACAGCTTTGCCAACCGTGTAGACGGTCTCCGAGATGGTTCGCGGCATCAGCGCGCTTCCTACGGAGCACAGGCCGAAATAGTCCACCTGGACATCGCTGAAATAGCGGCGGGCCAAAGCGAAGTCCGAAATCAGCAAGGGATGTTCATCAGCGGTGCGGATGAGGGGTGTCCGCTTTCTGTAGGCATTCAGCAGCGGATTGTGTCCCATCGGCTCGTAGAAGGACGCCACGCCGTTCGGCTTCAGGACACGGACCACATCGGAAAAACACCGGTCCAGGTCCAGGTGATGGATGATCCCGCGTCCATACACCAGGTCGAACTTGTTGTCCTCGAACGACATGGCTTCCGCATTCATCGCCAGGAATGTAGCGTTCGTGCTTCCAAGCGCGCTCGCCCGTTCGTTCGCCTTGTTTACTGCTACATCCGAAATATCGATCCCCGTCAGAGATCGGCAAAGATCGGGCAGGTGCAGGGAATGCAGGGACCACCCGCCATTGGAGCAACCATACTCGAGCACGTCTGCATTTTTCGAAAGCCGTTTTATCTGCTCGTCTTGACGTTCAGCGCCATGTCGAATCGTTCGATACCACTTGTCCAGGCTTCCTCTTGGATCCTCCTCCTGACTAAACCTGAGATTGTGAAATTCTCTTTCTCGACTGACGATTTCGTCCCTTGCACTGTGCATGACGAAGTCCTCCTCGGATTTGAGTTGCAGCTAAAGCACAACATCTCCTTGCGCTGTAATTACTCACGTCCCGAGTTGGCGGCAGGCTGGCTTGTCGGGCAGCGAGCACAGTGTCGACGAGTTCATGGTCGAACTCGTCCGGGTCGAACTCTTTGCCGATCGAATCTTGTTCGGCTTGATCGGATCCGCCGATCGCTCGAAGGCTTACTGGCTTGCCATTGGCACCAGCTTCACCTTGATGACGTCCCCAGGCAGCACGGGTGTATCTTCGCTGGCGGCGATTTCGCTGGTCTTGCCGTCGACCATCCGGACCAGGCCAAACGACATCGTTGGCTCTTCGCCGTCGCGATAGCCTTGTAGCGCCGGGTTCCCCGACATGGCTTCGGCCATCAGGCCGGTGTGCATGTTCATCTTGAGCATTGTTTCGGCGAGATCGGCTTCTGCCTGTTGCCGGCCAGTGGCGAGGTCGGCATTCTGGGTGTTCTCCAGGTCGATGGCGTCCTGGTTGGCCTTGCTGATCGACTGCCTGGCGGTGAGGATAGCCGTTTCGTAATCCAGGATCTGTCCTTCCAGGTCGGCGATCGTTTGCTGCGAACCCAGAACCCGAGTGTTGACCACAAGGCCCTTTTGCGCCAGCGAACCGATGCCGCTGAGCTGTTCCTTTGCCAGGTCGACCTGCCGCTGCTGGTTGACGATCTTTTTCTGCAGCGAATCGATCTCGCTCTGCAGCAGCTTCTTCAAATCGTCGAGCGCCTGAAGGCGCAGTTTGAGATTCTTTTGATCGGCCGTCAGGATCGCCATCTCGTCGGCAACGATGCTTGCCAGCTTCGGATCCTCGGCCAGCTCTTTCGGCACGTCGAATGTCGGCTTGTCGGCGATCTGTGCTTCGATGCGCGCGCGCCGAACGATCAGTCGGACCCGTTGGTCCTGGAGAACGTCAAACTCGCCCTTGGCGTTGATCATGTCGCGGTCGTACCGCTGTCCTTCGGGGGCCCGCCGGACACCGCCGGCGATGCTCATCGCCCTCAGGACGGTCAGGTCGGGCACGTAGGGATACTGGCCCGGCGTCTGCACCTCCCCGGAAATGTAGAACGGCCTGTACTGCGCCATTTCGACGGAGGCTTCCGGCCGGTCCGCCAGAGCGAGCTTGCGCTGGAGCGCCTGGCTGATCGCCGCCGCGATCTCGGATGTGGTCTTGCCGGATGCCGGCATTTCGCCGACGAACGGCACCGACAATGTTCCAGACGGGCCGACCGTGTATTCTCCGTTGACGGCTGTCCAGTCGCGGAACGTGCCTTCAACGGTCTGCCATTCGGCCACGCGGATGGTCAGCTTGTCCTGGGATCCAAGCCGGTACTCGTCGGCCGCGGCGAGTTGCGGAACGGCGAGCGCCAGCGCGAGGCAGGTGGTCATAAGCCGCATCGGTCGCATGCGATTGCTAACCGTGCCGGCCCAGGAGATTTCGAAGATGTCTGTTTTCAACTGTATGTTTTCCGATTCGCTTTGGGCCGGTCCGATGAAGCTTGCTGCAGAATGCCTGGCGTCTGGACAGTCACTTCCGCGCACAACCGGCTGCCGGCCGGTCAATAGCAGCCCCGCGACATCCAGACGGCAGGCACGGTCTTGATGATGATGCGAATGTCCTCGAACAGCGACCAGTTTTCGACATAGTGGCGATCGAACGCGACACGGCTGTCATAGGAAACGTCATTGCGGCCGCTGACCTGCCAGAGCCCGGTCAGGCCAGGGCGCGATTTCAGGTAATAGACGGCCGAACTGCCGTAGATTTCGAGCTCGTCACGCACCACCGGGCGAGGACCGACAAGGCTCATGTCACCCTGAAGGATGTTGATGATCTGCGGCAGTTCATCGAGGCTGAGCTTCCTCAGCACGGCCCCGACACGCGTGACGCGCGGATCGTTCTTGAGCTTGCGGGTAGCTATCCATTCGGCCTTGGCGTCCGGGTTGGCGGCAAGGTATGCCGCCAACACCTGTTCGCCATTCTGCACCATAGTGCGAAACTTGAGGCACGGGAAAATCCGTCCGCCCCGCCCGATCCGCCTGTGACCGTAGAAAATCGGCCCGCCGTCGGAAAACTTGACAAGCAGCGCGACCATCACAAACAACGGACTGAGAGCAACCAGCCCAATCAGTGAACCGGCGATATCGAAGCTGCGTTTGAGCAGGCCGCCGATTGGTGGAAAGTCGATACCGGCCTGTGGAAAATCCGCGTCGGCCGGCTTGGCTACGTCCCTCATGCATAAACTCCATACGTTGAACGGATGGTTTGCCGCACGATATCAAAAAAATGCTGCATCGCAACACACAATTCCTTGAGCGCCTGAAATAATCGCGTCATGCATTGATTAAATAATAAACCGATCCTGCGCAAATTTTGGCCTTTTATGGCGCGTTCGTGACAAATTATGGGCAACCTTGAAAAAGTTAGTGCCTTTTTGAGGCTGATTTTGGGCGTATCGCTCTTTGTGCCGCGTGGTTGAGAATTATCGTGCTGTAGCTTTTTAAAATATAAAGCGCTCCTAAAGTAAAATACTGATTAATATTGCGGCTCTTACTGACGTGAGTCCATACCGGGTGATTGGTTGTGATGCCGGGGTGTGCGTCGCAACATGGCAGAGTCGATCCCCCGAACTTATGCAAAATAATTTGCGGCTGGCCTTGCCCGCTATTGCACACCTTAATAGAGTTGCAAATTGTTTCTGTCAGAGTATGGACAGCGTGGGAAGGCCGGAAGCAACCGGCCAAAAGGCGGGTGGCCTCAACAAGCTCGCATGGCGAAGGGAGGCTCGGGGTGGTCAATCATCGATTTTTGCCCGAGCAGGTTGACGGGCTGTCGGGTATGTCGCTACCAAAATTCATTATCGGCATGATTTTCGCGCTGGCGATCGTGGTCGCCTGGTCTTATCTCGACGGCGCTTCGCTAGGCACAACGCTTCTTCGCGCCATAGCCTGCGCCATTGTCATTCAACTGGGCTACTTTCTGCTCGTTTTCGCCATGGTTGCCAGAAATACCCCGACGTCGGCTGACAAGATTCGCGACGTCGAACGAAAGCTGAGTTCGACCGAAGCGGCCGATGGCGAGAAGTTCAGTGCCAGGAGAAGCCTCCACTGACCTGACGGCAGGTAGCGTCGGCCGGGTCCCTGGCGCACTGCTCGCCCGACAGCATCCTGGGCAACCGACTTGTGATTTCCCTTCAGCCTCGGATTCCCTGGCCACCACTGCCTAAACCCTGTCGATCGACCTGGTGATCAGCGATTCGAGTGCGCTGATCACCCATCCAGAATGGGCAGGGACGGTGTGCGAAGCGGCCCGCCTATCCGCTGGCATTTCACCGCCCGTCGATTTGCGCCATGACGACCCCGAAAGGAAAGACTGGACGGAGCGAGTGATTTTAACGATGCTTCGCACTCGCAGCATAGGCGCCGGCTGACGTTTCGTACAGCCGGGCAGTCAGTGAGAACGAGAGCTGCATTGGGGAGAAAATTCGGAGCTACCTGTGCAGTCGAGAGGCGAATTGATGACAGAACCGGAAGTCTGCGTGATCATTGCCGCTCGCAACGCGGCGCGGACAATTGCGGTTGCCATCGCATCGGCCTTGCGCGAGCCGGAGGTGGCCGAAGTCGTCGTCGTCGATGACGCCTCCACTGACGATACCGCGGAAGTCGTTCGAGCGGCCGACGATGGCAGCGGCAGGCTTTCCGTCATCCGGCTCGACGTCAACGGCGGTCCTTCCTTCGCCCGCAACGCCGCGATCGTCAGTTCCAAATCGCCGTTCATCAGCATTCTGGACGCCGACGATTTTTTTCTCGAGGGCAGATTTCGCGAGTTGTTCGCCAGCGCCGATTGGGATTTCGCTGCCGACAACATCATGATGATCAGGGACGATGCGGCGACCGACGTTTCGAAAATCACCGCTCCGCGGTTTTCGGCCGATCCGGAATTTCTCGATTTCGAGCGCTTCATCGAAGGCAACATCTCCAGTCGTCGTGTGCAGAGAGGTGAGTTGGGTTTTCTCAAACCGGTGATCAGCCGCGCTTTTCTGGACCGGCATGGGCTGCGCTATGACGAAAACCTGCGGCTGGGCGAAGACTATGAACTCTACGCGCGCGCAGTTGCTTGCGGGGCGCGCTTCAAGGTCATCAGGTCCTGCGGCTACGGCGCGATCGTTCGCGCGGATTCGCTGAGCGGCCAGCACAAGACGCAGGATCTCAAGCGTCTGGCCGACGCGGATCTGGCGCTGCTGGCGATCGACAGTTTGCCGGAAGGCTCCAAGGCCGTGCTCAGAAAGCACGAACGGCAGGTGCGCGACAAATATCGGTTGCGAAACTTCCTCGACGTGAAGAACGAGAGAGGGCTGACAGCGGCTGCGGCCTACGCCCTGGCCAGCCAATCCAATCTCATCCCCATCGTTCGCGGCGTGGCCGCCGACAAGCTGGATGCGCTGTTTCGCCGCGCCGGCTTTGGCTCGAAACAGCCTGTGCCGTCGCGGCGCTTTCTCATGGCCGCAACCAGCCCGGTCGGCGAGGCTTGATCTGGTCCGCCGGCGCCCCACACCGATCATGTCAACAGGTCCTTACCCTGCCTCAAAGCGATGCGAATTTCCGATTCGCCGCACTAGGTGGTTGCCTACTCGCTTTGGGAATGGCATGTATGTTGCGGTGCAGCAATTCTGATTGGCTGTTTGAATCGGCCGAAAATGTCCGCCTGTCAGAGGAGCTGGACGATGCGACAAGAACTTTTTTGGCCCGGCCGGGCACAAGGGACAGCTTAGGCCGGCTATGACAGGAAACTGAGCGCATGGCCTCGATATTTGGCTTCAGATCAAGGGATCCGGCTCGAGACAGGCAGACCGATATCTCGCGCCTTGACCGCCTGGCAAAGCTGCTTGACCAGATCGCAGCCGAGATCGAGGCGGAGAAAAACGGGCTTGAGAATCGCTACCGGACCAAGGCCACCAACGCCGCCTTCCTGGTCGAGGCGATGGAAAATGGCGCGGCCTCCTCCAGCAGATCCTCCGAGGTCAGCGAACTGACGAAGTCGATCCTGAATTACGAGCGGCGCATCGCGGCGCTCGCCCGCCAGAACGAATTGATGAAGGGTCTCCGGCATTCGCTGGATGCTATCTTCGATGAAAGCGCCCAACCTGGCTCGGCCACCAAGGCCGATTTCGCCAACCCTGCCGCCGGCGCGGGGTGAAATTTCAAAGAGCCTGGCTGGCGCCACTGGGCAAGAAGCAGGCAACCGGGGACGCTACCGGCAGAAGGTCAAGATCAGCTCGTTTCGTCATGGTTTTGAACATCGACTTGGGTTGGGGGGGCGCACAGCACAAGGTGAGTTTGGTATGAACGCGGATTCGAAAAGCACGTCCACCCCAGCAACCGGCGACCGGCCGTTCACGCGCATGATGAGGCAAGGGAAACTGAGGCAGCTATGTTCGGGCGGAGCGTTTCTGCTGGTCGCACTCGGCAGCCTGGTTGCGGGCCCGACCCCTTCCCGTTCGCAGGACATCCCGACTGCGCCATCGTTCGTCGATGATTTCACCAGCTTCGACCGGGCGCGTTGGTACATTGCCGACGGCTGGGCGAACGGCAAGTATCAGAACTGCATCTGGTCCAAAAGACAGGTCAAGCTTTCCAATGGCATGCTGACGCTCGGTTTCGAAAAGCAGAAGGTGAAGGATCGCGACTTTGCCTGCGGCGAGGTCCAATCCAAGCAGCGCTTCGGCTATGGCACCTATGAGGCGCGGATGAAAACCGATTCGGGCTCTGGCATCAACGCCTCCTTCTTCACCTACATCGGCCCAACCGACAAGCAGCCGTGGGATGAAATCGACTTCGAGGTGCTGACCAAGGACACCTCCAAAGTGCAGGTCAACGCCTACATCGCCGGCAAGGGCAATAACGAGAAAGTGGTCGATGTAGCTGGCGGCACCGACAAGGCTTTTAACGATTACGCCTTCGTCTGGGAGAAGGACCGGCTGCGCTGGTACGTCAATGGCGAGCTGGTGAACACGATCACCGATCCGGCAAAGCTGCCCAGCCATGCGCAAAAGATATTTTTTAGCCTCTGGGGCAGCAACACGATGAAGGAATGGCTCGGGCCGTTTTCGGATCCGGGTCGCAAGCTTACCTTGCAAGTGGATCGCATCGCATTCACGGCGCTCGGCCAGCCATGCCAGTTTCCGGAATCGCTGGCATGCAGCATTAAGTAGAGACCAATCTGAACCGGCCGGGCCGAAAGCGCTCCGAAGTCTTGAACAGGAATGAAATCAAATGAATTTGACGGTCTTTGGAATCGGCTATGTCGGTCTGGTGCAGGCGGCGGTGCTTGCCGAAGTCGGCCATCAGGTATTATGCGTCGACATCGACGTGAAAAAGGTGGAGCGGCTCAATCAGGGCCTCATTCCGATTTTCGAGCCCGGGCTCGAAAACCTCGTCAAGGAGAACCATGCGGCCGGCCGCATCAAGTTCACCACCGACGCCGCGGCCGCCGTCAAGCATGGCCAGATCCAGATGATCGCTGTCGGCACGCCTCCGGGCGAAGATGGTTCGGCCGACCTCAAATATGTGCTGGCCGTTGCCGAGGCCATCGGCCGGGAGATGGATGCGCCCAAGATCGTCGTCGGCAAGTCGACCGTGCCGGTCGGCACCTGCGAAAAGATTAAGGCCAGGATCGCCGTGACGCTGAAGGCGCGGGGCCGCGAGGATCTTACTTTCGACGTCGCCTCCAATCCGGAATTCCTCAAGGAAGGCTCCGCGGTGGCCGACTGCATGAAGCCCGACCGCATTATCGTCGGCACCGGCAGCGAGGACACCGAGGCGGTGATGCGTGAGCTTTACGCTCCATTCAACCGCAACCACGAGAAGATGATCGTGATGGATGTGCGCAGCGCCGAATTCACCAAATACGCGGCCAATTGCATGCTGGCGACCAAGATCAGCTTCATGAACGAAATGGCCAATCTGGCCGAGGAACTCGGCGCCGACATCGAGGAGGTCCGCAAGGGCATCGGCAGCGATCCGCGCATCGGCTACCACTTCATCTATCCGGGCCTCGGTTATGGCGGCTCGTGCTTCCCCAAGGATGTGCGCGCCCTGATCAAGACCGCCGAAGGCGTCAAATTCGATGCCAAGCTGCTGCGCGCCGTCGAGGAACGCAACAACGAACAGAAATCGGTCCTGTTCGATAAGGTGAACCGCTGTTTCAACGGCAATCTGAAGGGCAAGACTTTTGCGCTGTGGGGCCTGGCGTTCAAGCCCAATACCGACGACATGCGTGAGGCGCCGGCTCGGGTCTTGATGGAAGCGCTCTGGAAGGCCGGCGCCAAAGTGCAGGCTTACGATCCCGAGGCGATGCAGGAATGCCAGGCCGTCTACGGACTGCGCGAGGATCTGCTCTTGTGCGGGACCAAGGAGGCAGCGCTGCGTGGCGCCGATGCGCTCATGATCGCCACCGAGTGGAAGAATTTTAAGGCACCGTCGTTCGACGCGATCAAGGATGCGCTGTCCACGCCGATCATCTTCGACGGTCGAAACCTCTACGACCCCAAGGTCATCGCTCGCTACGGCATCGAATATCACTCGATCGGCAGGATGGCGGCGTGAGATCAGGCGGACAGGCCGGTGGCTAGGACATCAAGGACGATCGCGAAGGCTTCGATGAACGCGCTCGTGTCAACAAGGGGTCTTCTCTGATGGTGCTGGGCATCAGGCCGGAACAGATCGCCAACGAGCATTTCGATCTTGTCGCAGTCGGTTCCGGTTTCGGTTCGGCCTTCTTCCTGCATGCGTTCGCCAAGCAGCGAAAGGCACGCATTCTGGTTCTGGAATGGGGCGGGCACAACACGCATGAATGGCAGCTCGAGCAGAACGTCAACACCGACATCGAGGACAAGACCACCTACAAGACCAACTCTGACAAGCCGTGGAATTACACCATCGGATTGGGTGGCGGAACGAATTGCTGGTTCGCCCAGACGCCGCGCTTTCACCCGAACGACTTCAGGCTGAAAAGCCTCTACGGCGTCGGTAACGACTGGCCGATCAGCTATGACGAGCTCGAGCCGTTTTACTGCGATGCAGAGGACGTCATGTCGATTTCAGGCGACCCCGACATGGCGGCGATGATGCCGCGTTCCAGGCCATTTCCCCAGCCACCGCATCACATGTCGACGCCGGACCGAATGATGAAAGCGGCGCAGCCGGACCAGCATTTTGTCATGCCGACAGCCCGCGCGCGCGTGCCGACCGCGCAACGGTCTTCTTGCTGCGCCAACTTGCGGTGCGGATTATGCCCGGTCGATGCCAAATTCACCGCCAACAATGGCCTGATGCACGTCTTCGAGCATCCCGACGTTGCGGTCTGCCTTGGCGCTGAAGTGCGCCGGCTCGACCATATCGGCGGTTCGGTCCGTTCGGTCGCATTCGTGCATGAGGGCAAGGAATATTCGGTCAGCGGCGATCTTTTCATACTGGGCGCCAATGCCATCCAGAGCCCGGCGATCATGTTGCGGTCCGGCCTGTCGGGCGAATTCGTCGGGCGCGGCCTGCACGAATCCTACGGATGGAATTTCGAAGCCTATCTCGACGGTGTCGATAATTTCGACGGAAGCACCATCACCACCGGTTTGAATTTCGGCCTTTATGACGGCGCTCACAGATCGGACCATGCGGCGGCGCTGGTCTATTTCGAAAACCGCTGGCAGCACGGGATGCGCCCTGAAAAGGGACGTGTCCGTCAGACGCTTCCCATCATCATTGTTACCGAAGACCTGCTCGACCCGGAAAATCTCGTGATTCTCGACGAGGATGAAAACGCCTTCGTCAGTTTCGCGGGAGCATCCGACTATGCGGTCAAGGGCATGGCGCGGGCAAAGGAGAAATTGGCGGCGCTTCTGGCGCCGCTGCCGGTCGAAGAGATCTTCGATCGCGGCATCCGGCGCACCGAGTCGCATGTCCAGGGCACGTTGCGGATGGGCTCGAGCCCGGCGGATTCGGTGGTCGATCGGGACATGATCCACCATCAGCTCAGGAACCTGGTTGTCGTCGGCTCGAGCACATATCCAAGCTGTTCCTGCGCCAACCCGAGCCTGACGGCGGCAGCCCTCTCCCTGCGGGCGGCGAGCCGGATAGCAGGAAAGGAAATGGCCGGATGACCAAGGTTTCGCGACGCGCGGCACTGGCCATCATGGCTGGCGGAGTTGCTTCGACCGGCATCGCCTACGCCACCGTTTCCTCGCTTTCGGACGAAGACCTGGTGCGCGTCACGCTCGAAAGATATTTCGGCAGGCTGAACATGCGCATCGAACATTTGCAGCAGTTCGTCCTGGAATTCCAGAAGCGGAACCCCTGGATATTTCCAAACACAAAGCTGGGCGATGCTGTCACTGTGCTTGAGGCGCTGAAATTGGGTGCCGCACGCCGGTTTCTGCCCGAACAGAAAAAAGAGGACCTGAGGCATTTCGACCGCTGGGTCATTGCCGAGTTCCATATGCTGACCGACTACGCCCGGCGCAGTTCGCCAGCCGACCCGGTCCGGTTCACCGGATGGCAGCCGTGTACCAATCCGTTCGCCAATTTGGAGACGCAGCAGGATGCTTGAAGCGGTTCGCAAGCCAGCATCCGTAAATAAGCCGTGCGTCATTGCCCGTAAACTTGAGAATGCGACAAGGAGCCGAAACCATGAAAGTGCTTTTTGCAGGCGGTAACGGTTACACGCCCCAGTTCAGCGGCGGTGTCCAGTCCAGCACCCATCACCTTGCCGAACAGTTGCGCGAGCACGGGCATGAGGCTTCGGTGCTCGCCGCCCTGTTCGGCCAGGGCGTCTTCGGCTACAAGGCGCGCGCCAAGATGAAGCTTTTGAGGCAGCGCGCTGTCATCGACAGCTTTCCAGGCTATCCGGTCGTGCGCGCCTGGTTTCCCTGGGAGGCGGCGGGTTTCGCCGTCGAAAAGCTGAGGCCGGATGTCGCCGTGGTCCAGTGCCACAAGTCGGTTCCGATCGGCAAGGCGCTGCAGGCCGAAGGCGTGCCGCTAGTCGTCTATCTCAGGAATGTCGAGTTCCACGAATTGGGCGGCGATCTGCGCGAGCTGCATTCGGCGCTCTACATAGCCAATTCCGAGTTCACGGCGCGCACCTACAAGGCAAAATTCGATATCGATTCGACGGTTATACCGCCGACCATCAATCCCGCGCTCTACCGCACGCCGACGACGGGCGAGTTTGTCACGCTGATCAACCCCTATGAGGAAAAAGGTTTCGAGCTTGCGGTGCGCATCGCCGCCGCCTGCTCTGAAATCCCGTTCCTGTTCGTCGAAAGCTGGAAGCTTGACGATGATCATCGGGCCCGGATCGAGCAGACGATCGCGCCGCTCGGCAACGTCACCCTGGAGAGCCGGACCAACGACATGAAGACGGTCTACGGCCGCACGAAAATCCTGCTGGCTCCCAGCAAATGGGAAGAGGCCTGGGGTCGGGTGGCGTCGGAAGCCCATTGCAGCGGCATTCCAGTCGTCGGCTCGCGTCGTGGCGGCCTGCCCGAAGCGATCGGCTCCGGTGGCGTGGTGCTGGATTACGATGCCCCACTCGCCGACTGGGTGGCAGTGGTCAGGCGTCTGTGGACCGACAGCCTGGAATATGGGCGGCTTTCAGCGGCGGCGCGTGCATTCTCCGAGCGCCCGGAACTCGATCCGGCGGGTCAATTCGCGACCTTCTTCTCGATGCTGGAGAGGGCGACACAACGGCCTTCGCGGCAAGCCGCCTAACCCATGTCGCGCAAAAGCATTCCCTCGGGCCTGACCCTGGGCGGCCTGACCCGAGGGTGCGTAGCGGTTTTGCGATAACGACTGCATAAAACAAAACAAAGCGCGCGTCGCGTGACGCGCTTTAAGTCCCGAAACCAGGTTCAAGCCGGTCGTTTGACCCGGCTTTTGAGCGTCTCGTAACCGCGTTCGCCAAGCAGCGTGCGCGCGACGGTCTTGATTGCCGTCTTGCGCCCGTCAGGCGAACTGATCTGCCTTAACCTGCCCGGAAGGTTGCGCGCCGCCTGTCCAAGTGCCGGAAGTGACAGCGTGTCAGGATAAATTACCAGATGCGTTTCAACGCACAGCACCGGCTTGCCGGAAAGCTCGGCGATCTTGAGGGCCTGCTGGTGCTCGCTTTCGATGAACAGGATGGCATCGGATTTGCGGTAGAAATCGGCTTTGAAACTGCCATGCACGCCAAGCCGTTGCCGTTCAGCCTTGCTCGGCAGGTCAAGCATGATCAGCTTGTCGTATTCTATGCCGTGCTTTGCCAGCCATGCTTCGGTAAGCGCGCGGTATTTCTCGAGCCGGCTGGTGACGAGCCAGCCGATCTTGCGGGTCGGGCCAAACAGAGGCAGCGCTTCGCCCAGGAATTTCTCATAGGCGGGGCCGTCGTCATTCTCTGCTTCGGTCGGGTCCAGGCAAAGCACGCCGTCAATGTCGACGCAGCTTTGCGCGAGGAATTTGTGGTGCATGAAGTTCCATTGGAACATCCTTGGATGCGGCACGACCTCGAGGACGATGTCGGTTTCCTCGTGTTGGGGCAGCAGGCCGAACACCGCGGCAAAGGTGAAGTCCGCCTTGATGCCGGCGGCCTCTACCCGGCTGCGCGCCTCTCTCATGGCAGCGCCGCCGCTGACGCTGTCGTCGATCACCAGGACCTTGCGCATATCGGTCGCCTGGCGGTCGAGCGCGGCGCGCCGTTTGGTGACGCCCGAAGTATAGATCTTACCGGCCAGGAAACTATCCAGGTCGGTCATCGGAATGTTCGCCGTCAGGCTGAGCAGGGTGGCGGCGAGAATGCCGCTTCGCGGGACCCCGACCACCAGGTCGATGTCGCGCGGCAACCGGTGAAGGTTTCTGACAATCGCATCATTCATGTCGGAGATCGATCGGTAGTGCATGGGATCAGACCTGGTCCTCGTATGGATGTCCGTGCAAGTTACTTCGCCTCGCTTGGTGCGGCCTTAGGCGCCCGCGCCGGCAGTAGTTTTAGGGCCTCCCGCAACGCCTCGCGGCCGGAAGCAAACGCCAGCGCGGTCATGACCGTGATCATGTAGGACAGCGCGACCGCGCTCGCCATCGCGAAGATGTGCTGTTGCGGCAGCAACGGCTTGGCGAACCAGATCGCGGCAAGCGCCAGATGCGCGCCAAGCACGAAGGGCGTTGCCGCGCGAAGCATATGGCTTGCCCGCAGCGGCCCGGTCTTTCCGATATACAGCCACAGAAAAGGCGTTCTGAGATACTCGCTGACCGCATAGGCGATCGCCACGCCCAGCGCGCCATAGGGCAGGCCGATCAGGAAGGCCAGCACCGACGTCAAGGCTGTTATGATGCCCCAGCGCATGAAATCGCCCGAGCGGCCCTGGCTGATGAAAAGCCATCCCGCCGGGTTGTTGAGCGGCTGCAGCAGACCGGCAAAACCGAGCGCCAGGAAGATGCTGGAACTCTGCCGCCACTGCTCGCCGAGCACGAACGGTATCAGCACGTCGGCCATGGCGATGGCGAAGGCGACACCCGGAAGTGCGACCAGCAATATCAGCGGCATGACGCGAAGATAAGCGCTGCGGTAGCGATCCGGCTCGTCCTTCAGCCTGGAAAGAGCCGGCACCATGACCTTCGACAGCGGATTGGTGATCTGGCTCAACGGAAACAGAAGCAGCTTGTAGGCGCGGTCATAGAGTCCAAGCTGCGCTTCGCCCCAGTATTTTCCGATCAGCACATTGTCGAGATTTCGGGCAAAGAAGTTGGCGAAGTTGAACCCGGTGATGCCGGCGCCGAAATTGATCAGCTCGCTAATGCCGTTGACCTTGCGCGGCAGGCTGGGGCGCCATCGCGAGTTTGCCCAGTAGCAAAGCGTGGGCAGTACGGCTGCTGTCAGGGTGCCGGCAAAAAGCGCCCAATAGGAACGGTCGATGAAAGTCCAGGCGATCGATACGGCAAGGCCGGCAATGGCACTTGCGACGTCGATGATGGCCAAGCGGGCGAACTGCATTCGGCGTGTCAGCAGCGCCAGATGCTGGGCGCCCAGCCCATAGGCTATGATCTGCAGCCCGAGTGCTGCCACCAGACCAGACACCCGCGGTTCGCCATAGAAGGCGGCGACCAGAGGCGCCGCGCCGGCAAGCACGCAGGCGAGCAATGCGCTAACCGCGACATTGACCCAGAAGAGGTAATTGACCTCTTCATGCTTGATTCCGCTTTTCTGAACCGTCGCCTGGGTCAGGCCGAAATCCTGGAACAGCGCGATGAACGCCAGCACAGGCGCGCACATCGCCACGACGCCGAAGTCCTGCGGCGAGAGCAGGCGCGACAGCACGATGACGGAGACGATCTGCGTCGCAACCCGCACCGATTGCGCCAAAGCCGTAATGATGGCGCCGCGTCCGACCGATCTGCGGAGAGAGCCCTCTGGCGGGTCGAATGCATTGGCTTGCAAATTCAGGGTCCCTGATTTTCGTGCCGGTCCCGGAGTCCCGGCCGATGCCCGATGCCACCATCAAACTACGGCAATAATATTGCAGCGCAACAAAAAACATTGATTTTTGCTACGCTGCACCAAAAATGTTGCGATGCAGCACGAGCTGTACTAGGATTCTTTCGGGCGGGCCAACAGCGGTCGAGTTTTTCATGCTGCATGTCTTGTACTTGGTGCACGACGTCTCCGATCCGGCAGTGCGCCGGCGGATCATAATGCTCAAGGCAGGCGGTGCCCAGGTCACACTGGCAGGCTTTCGCCGGTCAGCAAGCCCGATCGCCGAGGTCGAGGGCTTGCATCCGATCGATCTTGGCGCAACGCGCGATGGGCGATTCGCCCAGCGGCTGGCAGCGGTCACCAAGGCGGCGGTTTCGATCGGGTCGAAACTCGGTTCGATGCCCAGACCCGACCTCATCATCGCGCGCAATCTGGAAATGCTGGCGCTTGCCCGGCGTGCCAAATCGGCATTCCAGACAACCGTGCCGATCGTCTATGAGTGTCTCGACATCCATCGCCTGATGCTTCGCGGCGATTTTCTGGGCAAGGCGATGCGCGGCGCGGAGCGCTATCTGGCCAGGGATGTAAAGCTGCTGGTCACCAGTTCGCCGGCCTTCATCGCAAACTATTTCAAGCCGTTCGGCCAGATTGCCGCGCCGGTCGAACTGCTCGAAAACAAATATTTCGAGCCTGCCGCGGTTTCGCTGAATGATCGCGCGGCGGCGGAGCCCGTCGCTCCGCCTTGGCGGATCGGCTGGTTCGGCGCGCTCCGATGCCGCCGCTCCCTGGAACTGCTGGCCGAATTTTCCCGGCGACACGAGGGCCACTTCGAAATCATCCTCAGGGGCCGTCCGGCGCTTTCCGAATTTCCGGATTTCCACGGTTTCGTCGAATCTGAGCCCTGGCTCTCGTTCGGCGGACCCTATCGGAATCCCGAAGATATGGCGACGATCTACCGTGAGGTTCATTTTTCCTGGGCCATCGATTTTTTCGAGCAGGGGCTGAATTCTGAATGGCTGCTGCCCAACCGCCTCTACGAGGGCTGCCGCTTCGGCGCCGTGCCGATCTCGATGGGCCACACCGAAACCGGCCGGTTCCTCGACCAGCAGGGAATCGGTGTTCTCTTGCCTCAAGCCACTCCCGAGGCACTCGAGGCTGCCTTGGGCGAGTTGGAGGAGCATCGTTTCGGGAAATTGCGGGCGCGTGTTCTTGCCCGCAATCCGCGAACCTGGAGCCACGATCGCAGCGATTGCCGGGCGCTCGTCGAGAAGCTTCGCGGGTTGACGGTCGCGCCCGGTTCATATGCTGCCGAGGCACTGGCTTAGGATGGCTAGGGAAGGACATGGGCCGATGATGCAGACCGAAATGCCGTCCAACCTGATCGTGATTCCGTGCCTGAACGAAGCGGCTCACATCGGTGCGCTTGTTCACGAGCTTCGACCGGCCGCCGAAAGGCTCGGCGCCCGGATCATCGTTGCCGATGGCGGTAGCACGGACGGCACCAGGGCGATCGTCGAGGAGATCGCCAGGAAGGATCCTAGGATCATCCTTCTTGACAATGAAAAGCGCCTCCAGAGCGCGGCGATCAATCTCGCCATCGCCAGGTACGGCGATGGGGCTGAATATTTCATTCGCATCGACGCGCATGGCGGCTACCCTCCGGATTATTGCGATCGGCTGATCGAAGAGGCGCTGGCCACCGGCGCCGATTCGGTCGTCGTCTCGATGCTGACCAGCGGCAGCGGCACAGTGCAGAACGCGGTTGCGGCTGCACAGAATTCCAAGCTCGGCACGGGCGGCTCCAAGCACCGGCATCTCTCGGCGGGAGAGTGGGTCGACCACGGTCACCATGCGCTGATGCGGATTTCGGCGTTCAAGGCGGTGGGCGGCTATGACGAGACGTTCAGCCACAACGAGGATGCGGAACTCGACTACCGGCTGCGCAAGGCCGGCTACCGGATCTGGATGAGCGGCAAGACGCAAATGATCTATTACCCGCGCTCGTCGCTCGCCGGCCTCTATTTCCAGTATCTCGGCTATGGCCGCGGCCGGGCAAAGAACGTACTCAAGCACCGCATGATACCGAAGGTCCGGCAGATGGTGCCGCTCCTGGTGTTCCCTGTCGTCCTTCTCTCTGCCTTTTTCTTCGTGCATTGGCTGGCAGTCATGCCGATTCTGGTGTGGGCGTCGGTTTGTCTCGGCTATGGCGTGTGGATTGCGATCAGCCAGCGCAATCCGGACAGCGCCCTTGCCGGGATTTCGGCGATGGTCATGCATTTCGGCTGGTCCGTCGGTTTCTGGCTGCAACTGCTTGGACCGCGATTGCAACGTAGAAGGGTGGCGTGATGGGTGTGGCCGAAAAAAACCGCAGCGTCGACGTCTGCGTCTGCACGTTTCGGCGGCCGGAGCTTGCCGACACGCTTCGCTCTGTTGCCGCCCTGGACGTGCCTTCGGGATTCGACATCCGCGTCATCGTCGCCGACAATGATGACGGGCCAACGGCCGAACTGCTGGTGGCGACGCTGGCGGAGACGCTGAAGCTGCCGATCAGCTATCGTCATTGCCCGGCACGCAACATCTCAATCGCCCGCAATGCCTGCCTCGACGCCAGCACGGCGGATTTCGTCGCCTTCCTCGACGATGACGAAACGGCATCCTCGAGATGGCTTGTCGAACTGGTTGCGACGGCGGACTTGAGTGGCGCTGCCGCCGTGCTCGGGCCAGTGCGGGCGCGCTATCGGCCGGATGCGCCCAACTGGATGCGCCGCGGTGATTTTCACTCCACCTTGCCCGTCTGGGTGGGCGGCGAGATCCGCACCGGCTACACCTGCAACGTCCTGCTCAGGATGGGAGCCGACAGCCTCCGCGGCCGGCGATTCAGCCTGGCGCGTGGTCAGACCGGTGGCGAGGACACCGAATTCTTCGACCATATGGTCAAGGCCGGCGGTCGCATCGCCTTTTCGCCGCAGGCCTGGGTCGATGAAGTGGTGCCGCGCGCCAGGGCGGCTTTCGACTGGCTCCGTCGCCGCCGGTTCCGCGTCGGGCAGACGCATGGACACCTGCTGGGGCGCGACGCGCATGGCCTCGCGTTGGTCAGGCAAGTCGGCCTCGCCTCGGCAAAGGCGGTCTTTTGTTTCGCATCGGCAATCCCGGTCGCCATCAGTCCCGTGCGCAGGAACCGCAGCGTGCTTCGCGGCATCATGCATGTCGGCGTCGTGAGCGGTCTTGTCGGCGTGCGTGAAATCCGCCAATACGGCCTGCCCTCGCCGGAGGAAGGGGGCAAGCGTGCAGCCTGACGTCACCTTTGTCATTGCCGCCTACAATTCGGAGCTGACCATCGAGCGGGCGATCGCCAGCGCCATCGCCCAGCGCGATGTGAGCGTGGAGGTGATCGTTGTCGACGACCAGTCGCGCGACCGGACGCTCGATCTGGCGCGATCCTACCCCGAAGACATCGTCCGCGTCGTCGCACTTGAGCAAAACCGCGGTCCAGGCGGCGCCAGGAATGTCGGCCTTGAGCTTGCCCGCGGCAGGTGGGTGGCGGTCCTCGATTCCGACGACGCGGTCTATCCCGGGCGGATCTGCACCATGATTGACCGCGCCGAGAAAGCGGGCGCCGCGATCGCAGTCGACAATCTCCAGGTGGTTCGCGAGGACGGTGTTGCCGAAGAGACGATGTTCCCGGCCGACTATCTCGAGGGTTTGAGTGAAATCTCGCTGGCGGACTATATTGCCGGCAATGTGGTCTTCGAATCCAGGTTCAATCTCGGTTATCTCAAACCGATCTTCCAGCGCCGGTTTCTGAACGAAAACGGGCTTCGCTATGACGAAAGCCTGATCATCGGCGAGGACTACATCCTGCTGGCCAGTGCTCTGGCCAAGGGCGGCAAGTGCGTGGTCGAGCCGACGACCGGCTATGTCTACCATATCCGGACCGGCTCCATTTCCCGCGTGCTCGAACTTCATCACGTCGAGTCGATGCGTAAGGCCGACCTCGTTTTCGCGAGAGCCCATTCGATGGACGCGAAGGCCGCAGCCGCTTTCGCAAGGCGCACGCGCAGCCTGCGCAAGGCGGCGTCGTTCCTTTCTCTGGTCCAGCACATCAAGGCGCGATCCCCACTCAAGGCGGTGTGGACGGCGCTCAGCGATCCGGCGGCGGTTTGGCATATGGGCATGCCGATCGCCGTTCGGCTGCGAAGGTTGGCGGCGCAATTTGCCGTGGGTGCGGGGGAGGTGAAGGGTGCAGGCAGCTGAAAAATAGTTTTCGCGGCCTGCGACAGGTTGAAGTCGATCTCCTCAGAAGGAATATGCAATGAAGAAAGTCAGGAAGGCAGTCATACCGGTAGCGGGGCTTGGAACGCGATTCCTGCCGGCGACCAAGTCGATGCCGAAGGAAATGCTGCCGGTCGTCGACAGGCCTGTCGTGCAATATGCGGTGGACGAGGCGTTCGAAGCCGGCATCGAGCACATTGTCTTCGTGACGGGCCGAAACAAGGCGGTCATCGAGGATTATTTCGACCTGCATCCAGAATTGATCGGAACTTTGGAGCAGACCGGCAAGACGGCGCAGCTTCAGGCGCTGGAAAGCCTGCTTCCCGTGGCTGGTGCCACGAGCTTCATCCGGCAGCAGTCACCGCAAGGTCTCGGCCATGCGGTATGGTGCGCCCGGGAAGTCATCGGCGATGAGCCCTTCGCATTGCTGTTACCGGACATGGTGTCCTTCGGCGGTCGCGGATGTCTCGCCGAAATTGCGGACCTCTATGCCCAGACCGGCGGAAACGTCATCGCCGTCGAGCGCTGCGACCCGACCGAGACCAGCAAATACGGCATCGTCGGCTGCGGCGCCGATGTCGGCTCGGGCTTCGAGGTCACCGCCATGGTCGAAAAGCCGGCTCCGGCGAATGCGCCGTCGAATTACTACATCAACGGCCGCTATATCCTGCAGCCTGAAATATTCGGGCTGCTCGGCAATCAGCAGCGCGGCGCCGGCAATGAGATCCAACTGACCGACGCCATGGTCCGCCTTGCGCAAAGCCAGGCTTTCTTCGCGCAGCCCTTCAACGGCCGGATGTTCGATTGTGGCTCGAAGGAAGGGTTCATCCAGGCCAATGTCGCCTTCGCGCTGGCGCGCGACGACATGAAGGGACCGATCTTCGAGATGCTTCAGGAGTTCGTCCGGTTGCATGAGCGCCGGGTGGAAGCCGCATAAAGCCCATTTTTTGGGAGCAAGCATATGAATGGTGACGCAAGACATGCCGATATGTTTGACTGCCCAGGTCTCGCGGTGGCTGGCATGAAGCTTGCGTAGGGCATATGCTGATGCTCCCGCTCTAGCGCCTGAAAACGAGAGCAGCGGACCCGAGTGGAGACAGGGTTTGGGATCCGAGGCTCAAACAAAAATAGAGCGGCGGCGCGTTCGACTTGAGAGACCGCCGCTCTAGATGCAAACTTGAATTGGACCGAAGATGAATTATGCCAATTTTCCTCTCGACAAGAGGAAACCATTGCCGAGTTCGGACCCAGTCAGCGCCGACGATTTCATCGATGTCGAGCGCCTGCTCGGCATGGCAGCAAGGCAGGCAAAGGTGGTTGCGGCATGCGCTGCCATCGGACTTTTTCTGGGCGTGCTCTATTTGCAGACCACGCCTCCCACCTACATGGCGACGAGCCGTGTGCTGATCGACGAAGGATTGAACAAGGTCGTTGACGAGGTCTCGGCGGCGTCGGTCAGCATGCAGACCGACTCCGCCATTCTGAGCCAGATCGAAATACTCCACTCGGCGAGACTGGCGGCGGTGGTCGTCGACAAGCAGAAGCTCGATCAGAACGACGCTTTCATGAACCCTCCGACGTCGGCCGTGTCGAAGGCTGCCGGTTTTGTGCGCGGCGTGGTCCGGTATTTCCGTCCCAATCCCACCGTGGGTACGGCCGACGTTACTCAGCTTGACCCGGCGACGCGTGACGCGATGATTGCCTCGTCGCGGCGCGATTACGCAATCCTCAAACTGCAGGACGAGGTGCAAGCCGAGCGCATCGGTCGCAGCTATGTGATCTCCATCGCCTACCAGGCCACGGACCCCGCACTTGCGACCGCGGTTACCAAAGCCTATGCCGACGCCTATCTCGCCGATCAGCTCGATGCGAGCTTCGATGCGACCGAGCGGGCGGCGGTCTGGTTGCAAGGTCGGCTGACGGAGCTTCGCGAAAGCTCCCAGGCAGCGGCGCTCGCCGTCGAGAAGTTCAGGGCCGAACATGGGCTGGCCGTCGATGACGGCCAGTTGATCAGTGACAAGCAACTGTCGGACCTCAATGGCCAACTCATTGAGGCGCAGGCCGACACCGCCCGCGCCAGCGCCCGCTACCAACAATACAAGTCGATCGTCGAAAGCGGTTCGGACAACGCATTCAGGGACGCCGCGATATCCGCCGACCAGCCGAGCAACTCGATCATTTCAACGCTCAAGACCCGCTATCTCACTGTCGCCAAGCGGCAGCAGGATATCGAAGCCAATTTCGGGGCTGAGCATCCCCAGGCGGTCGCACTTGCCAAGGAAAGGGCCGACATATCGGCGCAGATATTCGGCGAGCTGAAGCAATTGACCGAAAGCTACCGCAACGAATACGAAGTCGCTCTCGCGCGCGAGACGGCGCTCCGTGCAAATGTCGCGTTAGCGGCTGGCAAGAGTTCCATCGACAACCAGTCGCAGGTCAAGCTGCGCGAACTGGAGCAGAAGGCAACGGCGCTCTCGACGCTCTATCAAACGTTCCTTGGCCGCTACGAGGAAGCCTCCCAGCAGCAATCCTTCCCGGTCGGCAAGATCCGCGTCATCTCGGACGCGACGCTGCCGAAGTCCGCGGCAACCCCGCGCACGTCGATAGTGCTGGGACTTTCGCTCGTGCTTGGCGTGATGTTGGGAGCAGGGGTTGGTGGCCTGAATGAGTTCAGGGAGCGGTTCTTCAGGACCGGCGAAGACGTTCGCGATCGCGTCGGCCTCAAATTCCTCGGCTACCTGCCGATCATTGGCAGCAAGGTCGCCAAGGACGATAAGCGCGATGACGGTCAGGCGGATATCAAAACCGCCCCATCACCATCGGCGGCTGAAAGACGAGCGCGCATGCGGGTGAGCATCGACGCCCCGGCATCGATGTTTTCCGAGACGCTGCGCAGCGCCAAGATAGCCTTCGACGTGGTGATGGAAGGGCAAGGCAGCCGGGTCATTGGCGTGATCTCGGTCCTTCCCGGCGAGGGCAAGTCGACCGTGGCGGCGAATCTGGCCGGATTGCTTGCCGCCAACGGGTCGAAAACGCTCCTGGTGGACGGCGACCTGCGTAACCCCGGCCTCAGCCGCAGCCTTGGCATGGAGGCCGAGCAAGGCCTGATGGAAGCGGTGGTGAGCGGGCAGACCTGGCAGTCCGTCGGCAAGATCGATCGGCAGACCAAGCTGGCGATCGTCCCCGCCGTGCCGCGCGGTCACTTCTCGCACACAAGCGAGCTTCTGTCGTCGGCCGGGATGCGGCGTTTCATCGACAATGCCAAGGAGACCTTCCAGTACATCATCGTCGACCTGCCGCCCCTCGGCCCCGTGGTCGATGCCAAGGCCTTTGCTCCGCTTGCCGACGGCTTCGTGCTCGTGACCGAGTGGGGGCGTACGCCGCGTGCGATGGTGCAATCCATATTGAGTTCGGAATCCTATATCGCCAATAAGATCGTCGGCGTGGTCCTCAACAAGGTCGATTTGAAGAAGCTGGCGAAGTATGGATCGATCGGCGGCTCGGAAAAATTCTTCGACAGATATTCGTCATACTATCTGGAGAAGTCGGATGCGCGGACGAAGGTGAACAGCTGAGGCCGGCCTGTAGAACCGGCAGATCGTCGTCTTTCGCCGTCAGGCCGACACCGGGCTGAGGCCGTCGTGAGCGAAGACGAATGCCCCTCGAACAGACCACGACCGGCAGCCTGTACACGAGCCGGTAGGGTCGGTGGCGAATGACGTTCCTTAGGGTGCCGGTCGATTTCCTCGCTTGATCAGGTCGCCGAGCCGCGACGGGTCGCGCAAAAGCGTCCGCACCCTGCTTTGTGCCGGACATTCCACCGTAGGACGTTTGCAGCCAGGAACCGGCGTGACAACGCTGGCGCGTTACGCCGCCTTGAGACGGTAGCGGAAGATGGTGTGGTCGAGCAGAAGCCGGATGCGCGGTTCGGCCTCGATCGCAATCAGCCAGCTCGCGGCGATCATGGTCGCCCCGACGATGACCACCGAAAGCAGGTATGGCACTCCCGCACGCATCAAGGCGCCGAGAATGGCTGCGCCGACGACATTATGGATCAGATAGAGAGGGTAGGTCATCAGGCCGATCCGGCGCCAGCCGCGCCAGGACAGGTCGAGCCGTAACGACCACGCCATCAGCGCCATGGCAGCGAGGAACAGGACGATCGGCGGCCCGTAGGGCATCGCGGCTTCGACCTTGATGCTGCGGACGTCGACAGCACTTATGATCTGCAGCACGCCGCCGGCCAGGAACAAGGCGCAGAAGACAAGGCGGGCGGGCGTCACTGCCTTGAAACGCATCAGCCAGAACAGCACACCTGTCGCGAAAAAACATCCGTGATGCACCAGGAGCAGGTCGAGCCAGCGCGCCTCGGCAAGGTCCGTCCAGTCGAATGGATAGTACAGGCACCAGAAAAGCGTGCTGATCGCGCCGAGCGCAACTGCCACCGCTTCCATCAGGTCGAAGCGGCCGAGTCGCAGCAGGATCCAGACGATGGCATAAAAGGCGATCTCGATGCCGAGCGTCCAGTAGACGCTGTCGACCCAGGGGTTGAACGGAACGAACAGGGCGGTGCGTATGAGCGTGGTGACAGCGTCCGTCGGCCAACTGAGATCGACCAGAAGCAGCACCATCGCGGTGACTGGTGCGCAGATCCAGACGGCCGGCGCCAATCGTTTCACCCTTGCCTCGAAAAACCGCAGCGGTGTCGAATGCTCGGCGCTGAAGGCGATCACGAAGCCGCTGATGACGAAGAATATCTGGACGCCGACCCATCCGAATTGGACCAGTCCGCCTATTTCCGGATGCGGCGGGATGCCGCCCGTCGCACGCGCCGAAACGCCCTCGGGGAACGCCCACACCCAGAAGCCGTAGTGGTAGACCATCACGAGGACAGCGGCGACAAAACGCAGGATGTCGACGCCGCCGAATGTTGTTTTTTGCTGAGCCATGCCGTGCCTTCGGAATGGCCCCCCACGCAAAGGTTTAAGGGCTATTGCTGCATTGCACAACAGACGATTGCAGTGCAGGATGAATTCGTGAATTCGTCCGAAGCCGCGATCCGCCTGCTGCGCTCCGAAACAGCTAAAGCCCGATTCCGCGTCCCTTCAGCGCCGCGGTGATTTCGTCGAGAATGACCGGATCGTCGATGGTCGCCGGCATTGTCCAGTCTTCCTTGTCGGCAATCTTCTGCATGGTGCCGCGCAGGATTTTGCCGGAGCGTGTCTTGGGCAGGCGCTTGATCGTGACCACCGTCTTGAATGCGGCGACCGGGCCGATCCGCTCGCGCACCAGCGTGACCACCTCGGTCTCAATAGTGGCGCTGTCACGCGTGACACCGGCATTCAGCACGACGAAGCCGAGCGGAACCTGGCCCTTCATCGCATCTGCGACGCCGACGACAGCGCACTCGGCAACGTCCGGATGCGCGGCCAGCACCTCCTCCATGGCGCCGGTCGACAGCCGGTGGCCGGCGACATTGATGATGTCGTCGGTGCGGGCCATCACGAACAAATAGCCGTCCTCGTCCATCATGCCGGCATCCGCCGTCTTGTAGAAGCCGGGGAATTCGTCGAGATAGGCTTGGCGAAACCGGTCATCGGCATTCCATAGCGTCGGCAGACAGCCGGCCGGCAGCGGCAGCTTGACCACGACATTGCCCAACGTACCGCGCGGTACTTCGTGGCCGGCATCGTCGAGCACACGGATGTCGTAGCCGGGCATCGGCACCCCGGGCGAGCCGTATTTCACCGGCAGTAGCCCTAATCCGGCTGGGTTGATCGTCATCGGCGAGCCCGTCTCGGTCTGCCACCAATGGTCGATTACCGGCACGTTCAATTTCTGCTCCGCCCATTTGATGGTTTCCGGATCGGCGCGCTCGCCGGCGAGGAACAGCGTGCGGAATTTCGACAGGTCGTATTTCGGGACGAATTCGCCCTTGGGGTCCTGTCCCTTGATGGCGCGGAATGCGGTCGGCGCGGTGAACAGCGCGACCACGCCATGCTCTGATATCACCCGCCAGTAGGTTCCGGCGTCGGGCGTGCCGACCGGCTTGCCCTCGAACAGTACGGTCGTGCAGCCATGCAGCAGCGGGCCGTAGACGATGTAGGAATGGCCGACCACCCAGCCGACGTCGGAAGCCGCCCAGAACACCTCGCCCGGCTTGACGCCGAACTCGTTCTCCATCGACCATTTCAGCGCAACCATGTGGCCGCCATTGTCGCGCACGATGCCCTTGGGCTGGCCGGTCGTTCCGGACGTGTAGATGATGTAGAGCGGATCGGTGGCGAGCACCGGAACGCAGTCGACATTGGCGCCCGCGGCCCGCTCGCGGGCGACGGCGTCGGCATAGTCGATGTCGTGGTTCTCCCTTAGCTCGCAGCGCAGCTGATCGCGCTGCAGGATGAGGCAGGCTTCGGGCTTGTGCCGCGACATCTCGATCGCCTTGTCGAGCAGCGGCTTGTAGGCGACGACGCGCCCGGGCTCCAGGCCGCAAGAGGCGGAAATGATCAGCTTCGGCCTGGCGTCGTCGATGCGCGTGGCGAGCTCGTGCGAAGCAAAGCCGCCGAAGACGACCGAATGCACGGCGCCGATTCGGGCGCAGGCAAGCATGGCAAACGCAGCTTCCGCCACCATCGGCATGTAGATGATGACCCGATCGCCTTTTTGGACGCCGCGGTTCTTCAGCACCGACGTCAGCGCGACCACCTCGCGTTTCAATTCGGCATAGGTGAATTTCCTGACCGTGCCGGAAATCGCGCCGTCATGGATCAGCGCGATCTGATCGGCGCGGCCACCCGCCACGTGGCGGTCGACGGCGTTGAAGCAGGTGTTGCAGGAGGCGCCGCCAAACCAGCGCCCATAGACGCCGGCATTCGCATCGAAGACCGTTTCGAACGGCGAGAACCAGTCGATGGCCTTGGCCGCATCCGCCCAGAATTTTTCCGGATCGCGTTTCCAGCCGTCATAGACCTCGTGGTAGCGTGACGCCATCCAGCTTTCTCCCAGGAATGTTTCTGTCCTTGGAAATAGCGTATGCTGTTTTTGCAAGCACGTGCAAATTCGTCTTGGCGACCTCGCTTTGGTCGAAATGGACGTGACCGCCGCTTTATCGCCGCAACCGGCCAGGTCGTAGAAAGCGCCTGCTTGCTTAATACTGTTCCTATAGCCGTGGCGCGGTGTTGGCCGTGCTACATCCCCCGGCGCAGCGCAGCCGTATGCACCGGTGCGTCCCACAATGCGGTCGTCTCATCGTCGAGCATGGTCAGCGTGATCGAGCAGCCGGCCATGTCGAGCGATGTCACATAGGACCCGACCAGTGAACGGGCGACCGTCACGCCGTTTTTCTCGAAGATTTTCCGGGCGCTGTTGTACATCAGGTAGAGCTCCATCAGCGGCGTGCCGCCGAAGCCGTTGACGAAAAGCAGCGCCGGGCCTTTTGCCCTGTCACCGAGATCGCCAGATATCGCCGCGCAGATCTCCTCGGCGATGGCGTCGGCGCTCTTCAACGCGTCGCGGCGGCGCCCGGGTTCGCCATGGATCCCGACGCCGAATTCCATCTCGCCGTCGCCGATATCGAAGGTCGGCCTGCCGGCGGCCGGTACGGTGCAACTGGTCAGCGCAACGCCCATCGAGCGCGTCGCGCCATTGATGCGTTCGCCAAGCGCCTTCAACGGCTTCAGCGCCATGCCTTGCTCGGCCGCGGCGCCGAGGATCTTCTCGACCACCAGCGTGCCGGCAACGCCGCGTCGGCCAGTGGTGTAGGAGGAGTTCTCGACCGCGACGTCGTCATTGGTCACCACTTGCATCACACCCTCCGACATTTCAGCAGCCATGTCGAAATTCATCACGTCGCCCTCGTAGTTCTTGACGATGAACAGGCAGCCGGCACCGGTGTTGACCGCCTCCGCGGCCGCCATCATCTGGTCCGGCGTCGGTGAGGTGAACACCTGGCCGGGGCAGGCGGCATCCAGCATGCCATGCCCGACCAGCCCGCCATGCAGCGGCTCGTGGCCAGAGCCGCCCCCGGAAATCAGCGCCACCTTGCCGGGCTTGAGTGTCCTGCGGCGCACGAATTTATGCTCGTCGCCAAGCGCAAGGATGTCGGCATGGGCGGCAACGAAGCCGTCGAGGCTTTCGGTCAGCACCGTGTCCACAGAATTCAGAAACTTCTTCATGGCCGTCTCTCCCGAAATAGCTGAACGTGGCGCGACTATGTCCCGCCCTTGCCGGCGATGCTGGTGATCTTCTGGATGAAATCGTTGACCGCCCTGTCGAGCGCCGCGTTCTGTTTGTCGTCGCCGAAATCGGGAACGATGAGCGAAACATGCCGCGTCTTGCGCATGCCGGATGCCAGCGACATTTTTCCCGGATGCGCCTGATGGTAGGCGGCAAGAAAATGGTCGCGTTCGGCCGGGCTGAAATGGCAGACGGCGAAAATAGCCGGCAAATGTTTTGACGGGATCGGGATCGAGTAGGCCGGGCTGGAAATCTGGGTGACGAAGCTGCGATGCTTGCCCAACGCGTCGGCGAGGCGCTGGCGCATGCCGGACGGGCGCTGGTCGAGGACCTGCGACAGGATCGTCTTGTAGGCGCGGATCGCCTCTTCGGAGCCGGCTTCAGGCGTCTTCTTGGTTTCGGCCATGCCGGTGCCTAGATCGAAACGTCCGCAATGGCCGCCTTGGCCATTGCGAGCTGGGCGGGAACCACGGAAAGGTCGCGCAGGCCGGCCTCGATCAGCGCCGGGATCGCCGCCGGATCGCCGCCGGCGTCGCCGCACAGGCTGACCGGAATCTTTTGCGCGCGGCCGAACGCCGCAACCGAGGCGATCAGCCGAAGCACGGCCGGATGCCTGATCGAATTGAGATGCGCGACCGACGCGTTGTCGCGCGCCGCCGCCATCACATACTGGGTCAGGTCGTTCGAGCCGATCGAGAAGAAGGCGACCTCGGCAAACGCCTCAGGAGCGATCGCCACCGACGGCACCTCGACCATGATGCCGAGCGGCGGCATTTTTTGCGCGACGCCGCGCGCGGCAAGCGCGGCCTGCTCTTCGGCGAAGAGCGCAGCTGCTCGCTGATACTCGTCCCACACTGCGATCATCGGGAACATCACCTTGAGATTGCCATGCAATGCGGCGCGCAGCAGCGCCCTGATCTGCACCCGAAAAACCTCCGGTCTCGCCAGCGATAGCCTGATGCCGCGCAGGCCGAGAAACGGATTGCCCTCTTCGACGGTGAAGCCCAGCACCGGCTTGTCGCCGCCGGCGTCGACGGTGCGAATGGTCACCGGTTTGTCTTCAGCCCATTCGAGCACCTTGCGGTAGGCGCGATACTGCGTTTCCTCGTCCGGCAGCGTCTTGCCGAACAGGAACTCGGTCCGCATCAGCCCGACGCCATCGCAGGTCGAGACATCGATACCGTCGACATCGGACGGATCGGCGATGTTGACCTGCACCCCCACCGCAGTGCCGGCTTTCGTCACCGCCGGCCGAGTCAAAAAAGTTTCCGCCCTGTCGCGACGTGCCGCGAAAGACGACGACGATTGCCGGAACGCCTCGACCTCTGCCCTTGTTGGCCTCAACACGATGCCGCCGTGCTCGGCATCGAGCAGGGCGACGCCGGCAAGATCAGCCGGCGAAGCACCGAGCCCCACGATCATAGGCACGCCGCGCGAGCGCGCCAGCATGGCGACGTGGCTGGCGGTACTGCCCGCCTTCAGCGCAATGCCGCCGCCGGCGCTCCAGTCGGTTTCGAGAAAGCGCGTCGGCGCGATGTCCTCGCCGTAGAAGATGGCGCCTGTCGGCGCGGCAGCCGCGCTGTCCGCGGTCAGCGCGCGAAGCACCTGGTCTCTGATGTCGCGCATGTCGGCGGCGCGTGCCCGGAAATAATCCTGATCCGACGTTTCGTAGCCGACAATTTCGGCGTCAAGCGCCTGCCGCCATGCCGCATCGGCCGGCTGGCCGGCGGCAATCGCGGCAAAGGCCGGGCCGGTCAGCGCATCGTCCTCCAGCATGGCGAGCTGGAATTCGAGAATGTCGGCGGCATCGCCCTCGGTTGCCTGGATCAGCTTGGCAAGCCGGCCTGTCGCTGTGCCGATTGCCGTTTCGAGCGCGAGCCTCTCGTCAGCTGCGGTCGCTTTACTTCTATAGCGCGCGACGACCGGGTCGAGGTTGAACAGCGGCCCTTCGGCATAGCCGGCCGAAGCCGGGATTCCCTTCAGCTTAAGCGGTTCGGGCATGGTCCACGCCCTCGTCGAAGTCGCGCCGCACCAGCTCGACGAGCGCGCCGACCGCCTCGCCGGCACCGTCGCCCTTGGCTCTGATATGCAGCACCGTGCCTTTCGGCGCCTTGGCCGCCATCACCTTGACGATGCTCTTGGCGTCGAACCAAGGACCGTTGGCGGCGAGCGCCACTTCGACTTCGGCCGAAAACGTCTTGGCGAGCTTGGTGAATTTCACCGAAGGGCGCGCATGCAGGCCGACCTCATGGGTGATCAGAACGGTGGCTTCAGCCGATGCGGACATTGAGTCAAAATTCCTGTTCATTCACGAGGGCGACAATTCGTGTGCCGTCGCCACCACTTCCCTGAGCGAGGCGCCGCCGGACGCCTCCGTCGCCGCCATCACCGCGCCCTCGACGATCGGCGCGTTGCAGACGATGATCTTGTGCGCGCGCGGCTCGCCGATCATCTCGACCGCCATCTCGCTGTTGGTTTCGGCGCCGCCAAGATCGACAAGTATGGCGACACCTGCCTCCGACCAGGCCTTGTCGATCGCGCCCATGATCGCCTCGACATTGGTTCCCAGCCCGCCATGGCCGTTTCCGCCGCACCATGCAAGCGGCACTTCGTCGCCGACCATCTGGCGCACCATGTCGGCCGTGCCCTCGGCGACCAGCGGTGAATGCGATACGATGACGATGCCGACATTGCTCATGCTTGCCCCTCGATGGTCTCGGCGACAGCCCGCACCAGAAGCGCGGTCGAGCGTGCCCCGGCATCCATATGGCCGATGGAGCGGTCGCCGAGAAACGAGGCGCGCCCGCGCAAGGCCTTCATCGGCACGGTGGCATCGGCAGCACTGTCCGCGACATCGGCGATTTCCGATCCGGTCTTGCCCTGCAGCAGGGCGTCATGCACCGGTTGCAGCACGTCGAGCATGGTCTTCTGCCCGACCTGCGACTTGCCCCTGGCTGCCACCGCCTCGATCGCCTTGCCGAACGCCGACATCAGGTTGGCGCGATCTGGCTCTGCGGAAATTTCCTTGCCGAGCGCCATGAACAGCGTCCCGAACAAGGGGCCCGAAGCCCCGCCGACGGTCATTACCAGCTTGGTGCCGATCGCCTTCAGAGCGTCCGGCAGCGGCTTTGTCGCGAACATGTCGGCCTCGGCGCGCACTGCCTCGAAGCCGCGCTTCATGTTGAGCCCATGGTCGCCGTCGCCAATCGCCTGGTCGAGCCTAGTCAGCTCTTCGGCGTGAGCGGCAATCGTGTCGGCGGTGACGGATATCAGCGTCTTCAGGTCAAACTTGTCCATCGTCCCGGTCTTGTCCAGTGTCGCAGTCTTGTCCAGTGACCCGCTCTTTTCCAGTGTCCCGTTCTTTTCCAATGTCCCGGGGCTCATCGGTTTGCAATCCTGTTTCCGGCCTGGTCGAAGAACAGCGGCGCCCGGTAGCGGATAATCACCCTGTCGCCTTTTTCCAATTGGATGTCGGGGTCCGTCAGCGTCACCAGCTTTCTGCTTCCCACCGTCACATGCAGGTGGTTCTGGTCGCCCAGATGCTCGACCCAGTTAACAACGCCGTCGGCGGGGCCATTCGATGCCTTGCCGATCGACAGATGTTCTGTACGCGCGCCGATCGTTTTGGTTCCCGCCGGCATGTCGCCATCCGGCAGCAGGCCGGTCGGCAACAGATTGATCGCCGGCTGGCCGAGCCTTGCGGCGACATGAAGGTTTGCCGGCTCCGAGTAGATGGTGCGCGGCGTGCCGATCTGCGCCAGCACGCCGTCGGCAAGAATGCCGATGCGATCGGCCATCGTCATCGCTTCGATCTGGTCGTGCGTGACATAAAGCATGGTGGCGCCGACCTCGGCCTGGATGCGCTTCAGTTCGAGCCGGAGGTCGGCGCGCAGCTTGGCATCGAGCGACGACAACGGCTCGTCCATCAGATAGATCGAGGGCTTGCGCACCAACGCGCGCCCGATGGCGACGCGCTGCATCTCGCCGCCGGAAAGTTTGGTGGAGCGGTTGTTCAGCTTGTGGTGGATACGCACCATCTTGGCCACATCCTCGACGCGGCGGCGCACCGCGTCCTCGCTCAGCCGCCGCGCCGGCGAGCGCAGCGGAAAGGCCAGATTGTCGTAGACCGACAGATGCGGATAGAGCGAATATTGCTGGAAGACGAAGGCGGTGTCGCGCTCGGCCGGCGACAGCATTGTCGCATCGCGGCCGCCGATATGGATCGAGCCCGTATCCGGCTGTTCCAATCCGGCGATAAGTCTGAGCGTCGTCGTCTTGCCGGCGCCGGTCGGGCCGAGCAGCACGACGAATTCGCCGTCGGCGACGTGCAGATCGAGAGTGTCCACCGCGACATGTTCGCCGAAGCTCTTGGTCACGCCTTTGATCTGCACGTCAGCCACGATGCGCTCTTCCCTGGGAAGCCCCGTCATGGATTGCTGTTCGCACAGCGCGGCCGGAGCCCTTCTCGAACAGCGACAGCCGCGTGCTGCTCAGCGCCAGGCCGACCTGGTCGCCTGGATTAAGCCGGATTTCGGCCGGCACCCGCGCCTTGATGATGCCGCCGGACGTCTCCACCGCGACGATCTGCGTGGTGCCGAGATATTCGGTGCCATAGATGGCGCCGCGCAGCTTCGAGCCGTCGTCGAAGCGGATGTGCTCAGGCCGGATGCCGAGCGCCATGTCGGCCGGCGCGATATCCTCGCGCACCTCCGGCACTGCCACTTTGGCGCCTTGCACCACAATCTCCCTGGCGCCCTTTGAAAGCCCGCCGCCAAAGCCGAGAAAATTCATCGGCGGCGAGCCGATGAAATCGGCGACGAACATGGTCGCCGGCCGGTCATAGATTTCGCGCGGCGTGCCGAACTGTTCGATGACGCCGTGGTTCATAACCGCGATCTTGTCGGCCATCGACATCGCTTCCATCTGGTCATGCGTGACATAGACCGTGGTGGCGTGGATGCGGTTGTGCAGTTCGCGCAGCTCATGCACCATGAGATCGCGAAATTCGGTGTCGAGCGTGCCGAGCGGCTCGTCCATCAGGAAGCATTTTGGCCGTCGCACGATGGCGCGGCCGAGCGCCACGCGCTGGCGATCGCCGCCGGCAAGACCGGAGACCGACTTGTTGAGCAGATGATCGATGCGCAACAGCTTCGCCGTCTCTTCGACGCGCCGGCGGATTTCGATGCCTGGCGTGCCTTGCGCCAGCAGCGGGAAGCCGATGTTCTTGCGCACATTCATATGCGGATAGAGCGCGAACAGCTGGAAGACAAAGGCGATATCGCGCTCGCGGGCACGCCGCATGGTAACGTCCTCGCCACCGAGCAGGATCTTGCCGCCGGTCGGCAGTTCGAGCCCGGCAATCATGCGCAACGTCGTCGTCTTGCCGCAACCCGACGGCCCCAGCATGACGAAGAACTCGCCATCCCGGACGACGAAGTTGGAACCCTGCACGGCGACGAAATCGCCGAATGCCTTCCTCAGATGCTCGACCCTGATCTCCGCCATCGTCTACTCCGGAAACTTCGAGACGATGATGAACATCGCCGTGCCGGCCAGCATGGTGATGAAGGAATAGGTGTAGAGCGGCAGCGCGAACGGCTGGAACAGCATCAGGAAGCCAATGGCAATGATCGCTGTGGCGACGTTCTCCATCAGGCCGCGCCGGAACGCACGCGGCCAGCGCGACTTGCGTTTTGCGGGTTGGGTCAGGCTCATTTGCGCACCGCGCCGAAGGTGATGCCACGCAGCAACTGCTTGCGGAGCAGGATGGTGAACACCAGGATCGGCACCAGGAAGATCGTCGTGCCCGCGGCGACCGCCGGCCAGTCCTGGCCGCCTTCGCCGATGATGGTCGGGATGAAGGGCGGTGCGGTCTGCGCCGTGCCCGAGGTCAGCAGTGCGGCGAAGGCATATTCGTTCCAGGCGAAGATCAGGCAGAAGATGGCGGTCGCGGCAATGCCGGCGGTCGCCTGCGGCAGCACGGTGCGCCAGAAGGCCTGCAGCCGCGTATATCCGTCGATCATCGCCGCTTCTTCGTACTCGCGCGGGATTTCGTCGATGAAGCCCTTCAGCAGCCACACGGCGAGCGACACATTGACCGCCGTATAGAGCAGGATCATGCCGAGCGCGGTGTCCGACAGGCCAATCTCGCGATACATCAGGTAGATGGGAATAGCGACCGCGATCGGCGGCATCATGCGCGTCGACAGGATGAAGAACAGCAGGTCGTCGGCCAGCGGCACCTTGAAGCGCGAGAAGCCATAGGCCGACAATGTGCCGAGGAACACCGCGCAAAAAGTCGAGCCGAAGGCGATGATCAGCGAATTGACGAAGCGCGGCATGAAATTGGACGGGCCGGCGATCACCATGTTGCGCTTGCGCACTGTCTCATCGCAGATGTCCGTCGCCGGTCCCAGCGCGTTGATGTATTCCGGTGTCTGCCGGGTACGGGTCGAGAACAGATTGCAGTAGCCCTCGAGGCTCGGCTGGAACAGGATTTTTGGCGGATAGGCGATCGAGTCCGGCGGCGTCTTGAAGCTGGTGGCGAAGATCCACAACAGCGGCACGATCGAGATCAGCGCGTAAAGCACGATAATTGTGCCGGCGACGCGCTTCGAAATCGCGGAGGGTGCGACAACAGAATGGGCTGACGTCAGGCTCATCTCTGCTTCACCTTGTTGAGCGCCTTGACATAGATGTTGGCTAGCCCGAACACCGCAACGAACAGGATTATGGCGAAGGCCGAGGAATAGCCGGTCCGCCAGCTTTCGAAGGCCTGCCGCTTCAGCGTGATCGAGGCGACCTCGGTGGTCGATCCCGGTCCGCCGCCGGTCAGGAGGTTGACCATGTCGAACATCTTGAAGTTCTCGATGCCGCGGAACAGTACCGCCAGCATGATGAAGGGCAGCGCCATCGGCAGCGTGATCGACCAGAACTGCCGCCAGTTGGAGGCGCGGTCGACCTCAGCAGCCTCATAGATGTATTCGGGGATCGAGCGCAGGCCGGCGAGACAGATCAGCATCACGTAAGGCGTCCACATCCAGGTGTCGACGATGACGATCGACCACGGCGCCAGCGACACGTTGGAGAGCATGCCGATCTGCGTTGCCGGAATGCCGGTGGCGAACGAGATGGCATAGGCGAACAGGCCGATCTGCGGCTCGTAGAGGAAGCGCCAGAAATTGCCGACCACTGCCGGCGACAGCATCATCGGCACCAGAATGATGGTCGTCCAGAAGGCGTGGCCGCGAAACTTCCGATCGATCAGCCAGGCCAGGATAAAACCGATCAGCGTTTGCAGCAGGATGGTCCAGAATACGAAATGCGCCGTCGTCTGCATGGCGATCCAGATGTCCTGGTCGCCGAGGATGCGCTTGTAGTTGGCAAGGCCGACGTTCCTGACCACCTCGTTGGGACGGTTGGCGCGGTAATTGGTGAAGGACAGATAGATCGCCCAGAACAGCGGGAAGATGTTGACGGCGAGCAGCAACAGGATCGTCGGCGAGATGAACAGCCAGGCGAGGCCCTTGTCGCTGATGCCTCGGACCTTGCGGGCCAACGGCTCAGGCGTAGCCCGGGCGACGCTGTCCGCAGTCCGATTGAGCATGGTCAGTCCCGCTTCGGTCACTTGGGTCGTCTCGACAGTGGAATTTATCTGAGCTGTGTCCCGTGCCAAGGGTGGCACGGGACACGCGGTCGTGGCTCGGGAGGAGCCGATTGGATACTGCCCCAACTACATCTTGCCGTCGTCCTGGAAGACCTCGGTCCAGTCCTTGACCAGGCCATCAAGTGCATCCTTGGCCGAACCCTGGCCGGCGACGACGTAATCATGGAAGCGCTTCTGCGACGCCTGCAGCAGCGGCGCATAGCTGGGCTCTGCCCAAAAATCCTTCACGATGGCCATCGAGTCGAGGAAGGTCTGTGCGTAAGGCTGGCTGGCCGGGAAGCCTGGATCCTTGACGACTGCGTTGAGGCAGGAAAAGCCGCCGAGCGACCACCATTTGGCCTGAACATCCTTGTTGGCGAACCACTTGATGTATTTGAGCGCAGCCTCCTGCTTGTCGGAGTAAGAGACCACCGAGATGCCCTGGCCGCCAAGCTGGGCGAATTGATCGCCGTCGGGCCCCTTGGGATTGGCGAAATAACCTATCTTGTCGCCGCCGACATTTTCGTCCTTCTGCAGGCCTGGCCAGGTAAAGGCGAAGTTCATGTGCATCGCCACCTGGCCGGATTTGAAGGCGTCGACGCCTTCGCCCATGTAGCTGTTCGAGGCTCCAGGAGGCGTGCAGCAGTCATAGAGCGCCTTGTAGAACTCAAGACCCTTCACCGATTTCTCGGAGTTGACGAAGCCGTCCATCTCGTATGGCTTGTCGGGATTCTCATATTTGAAACCGAAGCTGTAGAGCCCGTCCATGGCGCCCATGGTGATGCCTTCGGAGCCGCGCTCGGTATAGATCGATGCGCCATAGACCGTCTTGCCGTCGATCTCGCGCTTCTGGAAAAACTCGGCGATCTGCTTCAGCTGGTCGAAGGTCGTCGGCGCTGCGAGATCCCAGCCGTACTTTTCCTTGAATTCCTTCTGCAGTTCCGGCTTGGAGAACCAGTCCTTGCGATAGGTCCAGCCGACGACGTCGCCCATGGCCGGCAGCGCCCAGTAATTCGGCGAGTTCTTCGGCCATTCGGAGTAGCCGACGACGGTCGCCGGCACGAAGTCGTCCATGCTGATCTTCTCCTTGTCGAAGAAGTCGTTCAGCTTGACGTAGTGGCCGTTCTCGGCCGAGCCGCCGATCCACTGGCTGTCGCCGATGATCAGGTCGCACAGCTTGCCCTTGGAATTCAGTTCGTTGAGGAAGCGATCGGCATAGTTGGTCCACGGCACGAATTCGAATTTCATGCCGATGCCGGTTTCCTTGGTGAAATCCTTGGACAATTCGACAAGCGCGTTGGCCGGGTCCCAGGCTGCCCAGCAAAGCGTCAGATCTTCAGCCTGCGCGACATTCGAAACGGCGGTCGACGCAAACATCGCCGATGTCAGTCCCAACGTCAGTTTCAAGGTCGATTTCATGCCTTCCTCCCATTTGCGAAACGCGCCCGGATGACGGTTTCAAATAACCTCAAAACCCCCTCCTCAGGGGTCTAAACATGACGACGCGGTTAGGCGGCGGGTGTTTAGTAATTTGTTTAGTGATGCAATTTTTACTAAACAACGCAAGCGAATTCGTCGCTGCGCTGCAGCATAATTCGCTTGTATCTGGGCGGTGGCCCTGGCCGCGCCGTTCTATCAGGAAATATCCCGACTTCCTGTCGCTCCTCGGCCGCGTCATCCTCGGTGGCTTCCGCCTTTGACTATGGCGAGTAGGTGGACCCGCTTTGAGTTGGTCCGTTGCCCAGTTGCGCGGCGACCGCCACCGCTGATATGCGGGGCGCGACCGACCTGCCGCGAGATTGGGTGGATGCATCCCTGAAACAATGACCAGAAAACCCTTGCCAGAGCTTCCGGTCTCCGCCGTCCTGCCGGCGCTCGGTGAAGCGCTCGGCCATGGCAACAGTGCCGTGCTGGTGGCGCCGCCCGGCGCCGGCAAGACGACGCTGGTGCCGCTGGCGCTGCTCGATGCGGCTTGGCTCGGCACGGGGAAGATCATTCTGCTCGAGCCGCGCCGGCTCGCTGCCCGCGCAGCCGCCCGCCGCATGGCCGAACTGCTCGGCGAGGAGCCCGGCGAAACGGTCGGCTATGCCATGCGGATGGAGAACCGCACTTCTGCGAGGACCAGAATTCTTGTCGTCACCGAAGGCGTGCTGTCGCGGATGATCCTCGACGATCCGGAGTTGCCCGGTGTCTCGGCGGTATTCTTCGACGAGTTCCACGAGCGCTCGCTCGACGGCGATTTTGGTCTGGCGCTGGCGCTCGATGTGCAAGGTGCGCTGCGTACCGATCTGCGATTGCTGGTCATGTCGGCGACGCTCGACGGCGCGCGCGTCGCTCGGCTGCTTTCCGGCGCCCCGGTGATCGAGAGCGAAGGTCGCGCCTTTCGCGTCGATATCCGCTACGACGAGCGGCCGGCCGGCATCGCCATCGAGGACGCGATGGCCAAGGCAATCCGCGCGGCCCTTGCCGAGGAGAGCGGCAGCGTGCTCGCCTTCCTGCCCGGCCAGCGCGAGATCGAGCGCACCGCCGAGCGGCTGCAAGGCCGCGTCAGTGCCGACACCGACATCGTGCCGCTCTATGGCATGCTCGACAACAAGGCGCAGGACGCCGCGATCAAGCCGGCGCCGTCCGGCCGCCGCAAGGTGGTGCTGGCGACCTCGATCGCCGAGACCTCGATTACCATCGACGGCGTGCGCGTCGTCATCGATTCCGGCTTGTCGCGCCTGCCGCGCTACGAGCCGGCCAGCGGCCTGACGCGGCTGGAGACGGTGCGGGTCAGCAAAGCCTCCGCCGACCAGCGCGCCGGCCGCGCCGGCCGCACGCAGCCCGGCGTCGCCGTCCGGTTGTGGCGGGCCGAGCAGACCGCGGCACTTCCCGCCTTCACGCCGCCGGAAATCCTCGAGGCGGACCTTTCCGGACTTCTGCTCGATTGTGCAGCCTTCGGTGTCGCCGACCCGTCGAGCCTCTGCTTCCTCGATCCGCCGCCGGCCCCGGCACTCAGCGAGGCAAGGGCGCTGCTTCGTGCGCTCGACGCCATTGACGAGGCAGGGCGACTGACGCAATCGGGTGCTGCGATGCGCAGGCTGGCACTGCCGGTGCGGCTGGCTCACATGGTCGCCGAGGTGGCAAACACCGGCCGGGCGTTCGAAGCGGCCATGCTCGCCGTGCTGCTCACCGAGCGTGGCCTGGGCGGCGACGGCGCCGACCTCGAACGGCGGCTGCTTCGGTGCCGATCCGAAAGATCGCCGCGCGCCACCGCCGCCCGGCAGCTCGCCGAGCGGCTGGCGAAACAGGCTTCACCCTCGCCCTCGAGGAGGGCCGAAGGACGGGCGAGACCCGTGGTTCGCCCCGGTATGTCGATCCGCGAAGCAGATCGGGGTGGGGTTGGGTCGGGCACGCCATCGCCGACCTCACCCCGTCTCCCTCGCATTGCTGGGCAAGGCTCACTCGCCGACCCTCCCCTCGGGAGGGAGGGCAGCGCCGGCGCTCTCCTCATTCATGCCTGGCCGGACCGCGTCGCCAGGGCGCGCGGAGAGCGCGGCCGTTTCGTGCTGGCCAACGGTTCAGGCGCCATGCTCGACGCCGCCGACCCGCTGGCGGGCGAAACCTGGCTTGTCGTCGCCGATCTGCAGGGCAAGGCGCAGAACGCCCGCATTACGGCAGCGGCGGCGATAGACGAAGCCGACATTCGCGCTTCGCTCGCCGACAAGATCGAGACAAACCGCGAAACCAGTTTCGACCGCGACAGGCGTGCGGTGCGTGTGCGTGAAACCGTTCGCCTCGGCGCCATCACCCTGTCCGAACGGATGCTGCCGGCGCCGGCCGGCATCGCCGCCGATCGCGCCATCCTTGACGCCCTGCGCCAACACGGGCTGTCGCTTTTGCCGTGGGGCAAGGAGGCCGAAACGCTGCGCCAACGGCTCGGCTGGCTGCATCGCGGTCTTGGCGCGCCCTGGCCAGATGTTTCCGATACGGCGCTCATCGACCGCCTCGACGACTGGCTGCTGCCCTTCCTTTCCGGCGCGGCGTCCTTTGCCGCGATCGATCCGGGCGTGCTTTCGGCCGGCCTCATGGCATCGGTGCCGCACGATCTGCAGCGCCGGATCGAGGCGCTGGCGCCGACCCATTTCGCCCCTCCATCCGGCAGCCGCGTGCCGATCCGCTATGACGGTGAATGGCCGGTGCTGGCGATCCGCGTCCAGGAGCTGTTCGGTCTCGACCGGCATCCCGCGATCGCCAACGGCGCGGTGCCGCTGACGCTCGAGCTATTGTCACCGGCGCACCGACCGATCCAGACGACGCGTGACCTGCCCGGTTTCTGGCGCGGCTCCTGGGCCGATGTGCGAGCCGAGATGCGTGGCCGCTATCCCCGGCATGTCTGGCCGGAGAACCCGCTTCTCGCCACCGCCACCAGCCGCGCCAAACCGCGGGGGACCTAGCCTTTCTCCTTTTCCGGCTATAATCCTTGGCCATGATAAACATCCTGCGGGCGCCCGACTTCCAGCAAAGCCAGCGGCTGCGCCTCAACACGCTGATCAGGCTGCGCTGGCTTGCCATTGTCGGCCAGAGTCTGACGGTTCTTGTCGTTGCCTACGGGCTGAAATTCCCGCTGCCGGTCAGTCTCTGCTTCGCGCTGATCGCCTGTTCGGCCTGGATGAACCTGTTGCTGACCTTCCGTTATCCGGCGGCGCATCGGCTGACCCCGCTGCAGGCTTTCGCCATCCTGACCATCGACAGCCTGCAGCTTGCCGGTCTGCTCTACCTGACCGGCGGCCTCACCAACCCGTTTTCAGTGCTGGTCACCGTGCCCGTGGTCATCTCGGCGACGTCGCTGCCGCTGCGCCTGACCGCCATCCTCGGCGCGCTGGTGATGGTGACGGCGAGCCTGCTGGTGTTCTTCCATCTGCCGCTGCCCTGGTACGAGGGCGCGCCGCTGGAGATGCCGTTCATTTACGTCGCTGGCATGTGGATGGCGGTGTTTTCCTCGATCGCCTTCACCGCGATCTACGCCTTCCGCGTGGCCGAGGAAGCCCGGCTGCTCGCCAACGCGCTTGCCGCCACCGAGCTGGTGCTGCAGCGCGAACAGCATTTGTCGGCGCTGGACGGCCTTGCCGCTGCCGCCGCGCATGAGCTCGGCACGCCGCTCGCCACCATCACGCTTGTTGCCAAGGAGATGGAGAAGGCGCTCCGCAATGACCCGAAATACGGCGAGGACGTGACGCTGCTGCGCTCGCAGAGCGAGCGTTGCCGCGAGATCCTCAAACGCCTGACCAGCCTGTCCTCCGAGGGCGAGGCGCATCTCTCCCGCCTGCCGCTGACCTCGCTGGTCGAGGAGATGACCGCCCCGCACCGCGATTTCGGCATCTCGATCAAGCTTCTCCCCGGCGAGCGCATCGGCCCCGAACCGGTGGGACGGCGCAATCCCGGCGTCATCTACGGCCTCGGCAATCTGGTCGAGAACGCCGTCGATTTTGCCCGCAAGAGCGTCACCGTGCGCTGGAGCTGGAACGAGGCAACGGTCACCTTCTCGATCACCGACGACGGGCCGGGCTTTCCTCCCGAAATCATCGATCGCATCGGCGAGCCCTATATGTCGACACGCCAGGGCACCGAGGCCGGCGGCGGCCTCGGACTGGGGCTGTTCATCGCCAAGACCCTGCTTGAACGCTCGGGCGCCACGCTCGATTTCCGCAATTCAAACGAGCCGGGCGAGGGCGCCGTCGTGCGGATATCGTGGCCGCGCAGCGTCTTCCTCAATCCTGAATCGGCTTCGGCCACCATGTTTGACACGGCTTGAATTGGACAATAGCGCTCCAAAACTATATCTGCGTAAAATTCGGGCAGCAGGAATGTCAAGACGATGAATGGCGACGAAACGATTGGCGCAATGGTTGAGGGCGAGGACACCTCGCTGCTGATCGTCGACGACGACAGGCCATTCCTCACGCGCCTTGCCCGCGCCATGGAGACCAGGGGTTTCGTGGTCGAGACGGCCGAGAGCGTCGAGGAGGCCGTGGCCAAGGCGCGCGCCAATCCGCCAGCCTACGCGGTGGTCGACATGCGGCTCGCCGACGGCAACGGCCTCGACGTCGTCGCCGCCATCCGCGAGAAGCGCGACGACGCCCGCGCCGTCATCCTCACCGGATACGGCAACATCGCCACCGCGGTTACGGCGGTGAAGCTGGGGGCCATCGACTATCTGTCGAAACCGGCAGATGCCGACGAGGTTTTCGCGGCTCTTACCCGCACTGCGGGCGAACGCGCCGCACCGCCTGAAAACCCGATGTCGGCCGACCGCGTGCGCTGGGAGCACATCCAGCGCGTCTACGAAATGTGCGACCGCAACGTCTCCGAGACGGCCCGCCGTCTCAACATGCATCGCCGCACGCTGCAGCGGATACTCGCCAAACGCGCGCCGCGCTAACGCCTGACCGCCCTTTGCGCGCGCCAAGGTCGCGTGGCACTGTAAGAACTGCCCTGCCATCGGCGGTTGCGCATCATCGCACAGGGTGATGTTGTCCCTGCCGGCGGGTAGGCGACACGACGGAGACGACATGCACGACCAGAAGCCGCGGCCGATCTCCATCTTTCGCGAATTCCTGGCCAGCGAGGCGGCAGGCGGCATCGTCCTGATGGCAGCCGCGGCCTTGGCGCTGGTCGTCGCCAATTCGCCGCTGGCCGAAACCTATTTCGACGCCCTTCACGCCTATCTGGGACCGCTCAGCGTATCGCACTGGATCAATGACGGCCTGATGGCGGTGTTTTTCCTGCTGGTCGGCCTGGAGATCAAGCGCGAGATGCTGGACGGCCAGCTCTCGACCTGGCCGCGCCGCGCTCTGCCCGGCATCGCCGCTGCCGGCGGCATGCTGGTGCCGGCGCTTGTCTATGTCGCCATCAACCGCGACAATCCAGCCGCCCTGTCCGGCTGGGCGATCCCGACCGCCACCGACATCGCCTTTGCGCTTGGCGTGCTGTCGCTGCTCGGCAGCCGCGTGCCGGGGTCGCTGAAGGTCTTCCTCACCGCGCTCGCCATCATCGACGACCTTGGCGCCGTCATCATCATCGCGGTGTTCTACACGAGCGGCCTGTCGCTCGCCTATCTCGGCGCCGCCTTCGCCGTCATCGCTCTGCTCGTCGTGCTCAACCGCATGAAGGTGCTGACACTGCTGCCCTATCTCCTGCTTGGTGTCGTCCTGTGGGTGCTGGTGCTGAAATCGGGTGTCCATGCCACGCTCGCCGGCGTGGCGCTGGCCCTGACCATACCTTTGAAAATCACCCCCGGCATCAGCCAGGATTCAGACCATTCACCGCTGCATCGGCTTGAGCACGGCCTGCACAGAATAGTGCCGTTTGTCGTCATCCCGATCTTCGGCTTTGCCAATGCCGGTGTTTCGCTGGCCGGCCTGAGCGCAGCCGCCCTGGTCGAGCCGCTGACGCTGGGCGTCGCCGCCGGCCTCGTCGCCGGCAAGCTGGTCGGCGTGTTCGGTTCTTCTGCGCTTGCCATCCGGCTCGGCCTCGCCGATCTGCCGGTCAATGCCGGCTGGCTGCACATGGTCGGCATTTCGCTGCTCTGCGGCATCGGCTTCACCATGAGCCTGTTCATCGGCCTGCTCGCCTTCGCCAGCAATGTCGAGCTCCAGGACGCGGTGAAAGTCGGCATCCTCGCCGGCTCCTTCATCGCCGCCATCCTCGGCGCCGCCGTGCTGCTGATGGCGCCGGCAGCGAATGGGATGGACCAAGAGGAAGAGTAGCCGTCAAACGTCGCGCCGCCCCTCATTGCCCTGCCGGGCATTTCTCCCCGTATAGAGCGGGGAGAAAGACGCCTTCGCAAAGGATTTCGCCAATCTCCAGCGTTGCAAGAAAGGGTGCAGAGGTTGCGGCCAGCGCCCCTTCTCCCCGTTTACGGGGAGAAGATGCCGGCAGGCAGATGAGGGGCAGCGCAAACGTCGAAGGTTACAGGGGGATCCGAAAACCCTCTACTCGCTCTCGCCCTCCAGCGCCGGCACCGCCACGCCGGCAAGTTCCGCCGCGAGCAGCCGCGCTGCTCCGGCCCGCGCGATCCTCAGCATCAGCGCCTTGCGCGTCGCCGCCGCCATGCGGTGCTCGGGCGCGTCGCGCAGGATTTCGGCGCCGTAGCCGTCGGAAAGGATAAAACCGCATTCCTGCGGAAAGATCTCCGACGGCACACCGGGATGCGTGGCGAAAAAAAATCGGTCGGAGTGCAGCCGGTAGTCCGGCCATTTGCGGTCGACCCTGAAATCCTCGATCGAGGATTTGATCTCGATGATCCAGATGTCGCCCTGGCGGGTCAGCGCGACGAGGTCGGCGCGGCGCCCGGTCGCCAGCGACAATTCCGGCAGTACATGCGCGCCCATCTCCCTGAGCAGCCGCTGCACGCCGCGCCGAACCAGCATCGCGCGCTCCGACTGGCGGCCATCGATCAGGGGATTGAGAGGAATCGGTGAGATAATTGGCATGGGCGCACCATGACAGACTTTGTTCACGGTTTGAACCGTTTTCTGGAAGGCACCCAAGGCGCGCTTGAAATGTGATTTCTGCTTGAAATCTTGGTACTCAAACGGACGCTGCACGTTCCATACATTAGCAATATGAGATACTGTGCGAATGCGGGTGGCTCCAAGGAGTGTGGATGATGAACGCGGACGAAATGCAGGCGGTAGCCGACACCCTGATGCGGGTCGTGACGCCTGACATGGCACCCAAGCAATTGATCAAAGCGGCCAGGAAGGAACACCCGAACGCGTCAAAGAAGGACATCGCCCGCGCGGCGTTCTTCTCGATTATCGCCAACGCCGAAGAAGACCACGGCAAGGCAAGGAACCTGCAGGCATTCGCCATAGCCGAGCGTGTCGACGGTACCTCTTGATCCCTGGAAATCCCAACCTGGAAAACGGCTGGCGACGCCGCGCAACCTTCACATCTGTGCGGGAACGACTTCATCACCTGGCAAAACCGCCCCCGCGATATCGTCCAGGATCGGGCAGTCCGGCCGGTCATCGCCGTGGCAGGCATGGATCAGCTTCTGCAGGGTCGAGCGCATCGACTGCAATTCGCGCACCTTCTCCTCGATCGCACTCACATGCGCGGCGGCGATCTCGCGCACGTCATGGCTGGCGCGGCTGCGGTCCTGGTAGAGCGCCATCAGCTGGCGGCAGTCGTCGATGGAAAAGCCGAGATTGCGCGCGCGGCGCAGAAACGTCAGCCGGTGGATGTCGTCGCCCGAATAATCGCGGTAGCCGTTGCCGGCCCGCGCCGGACGGATCAGGCCGATCTCCTCATAGTAGCGAATGGTCTTGGCCGGTAGGCCGGAACGCTGGGCGGCATCTCCGACATTCATGATTGGTTCCCTAACTTCGGGCGGCCTGGCGGACCGCCCCATTGAATTTCCTAGATAATCTTATGAGAGCCGTTGCCGAAAAGCCACAGCTGTGGACTTACCGGCATGTAAGCCCCTGCATATAGGCATCGCCCGCTTGGCAAGCAAAGCAAATGCCAGCATGAATGATAGCGACAAGGCGGCCGTCTCGTGCCGCTACCTTTCGGGCGGGGCATCGGACCTTTTCATGCGCATGAAGTCATTCGCAATCGTCGCGGCACTTGCGCTGTCGACGGCAATTGCCGGTTGCAGCACCATCGGCTCGCAGATCTTCACCAACAACTATGGCCCGATGACCGACGCAGGCTATCAACTGCCGCGCATTCCGATCGAAAAGGTGCCGTTCAAGTACCGCCGGCAGATCGTTAGCTACGACAGCGATGAAAAGCCGGGCACCATCGTCGTCGATACCCAGAACAAGTTTCTCTATTATGTCATGGGCGGCGGCGAGGCGATGCGTTACGGCATCGGCGTCGGCCGCGAGGGTTTTGAATGGCGCGGCACCGCCCGCATCGCGGCGAAGCGCGAATGGCCGACCTGGACGCCGCCATCGGCGATGATCAAGCGCCAGCCGGAACTCGCCAAATTTGCCGGGGGCATGGACCCCGGATTGACCAACCCGCTCGGCGCGCGCGCCCTGTATCTGTTCAACAAGGGCGGCGATTCAGGCTACCGCCTGCATGGCAGCCCGGAGTGGAACTCGATCGGCAAAGCGATGTCGTCGGGCTGCATTCGGCTGATGAACCAGGACATCATCGACCTTTACGACCGCACCTCCGTCGGCGCCAAGGTCATCGTTCTCTAGAGCTCATACGCGGACCGTCTAGGCAACAACTGACGTCCCAAAACAAAAAACCGGGCAATTTGGCCCGGTTTTTTGTGTCGCGCGAAGGGGCGAATTGACGTCCTTTGATCTTAAGAGACCTGTTCGACCTGCTGCACCTCGGGCACAAAATGCCGGAGCAGGTTCTGGATGCCATGCTTGAGCGTCGCCGTCGACGACGGGCAGCCGGCGCAGGCGCCCTTCATGTGCAGGAACACGGTGCCGTTCTCGAAGCCGCGGAAGGTGATGTCGCCACCGTCCTGGGCGACGGCCGGACGCACCCGCGTGTCGAGCAGTTCCTTGATGGTGATGACCAGTTCCTCGTCGGCCTTGTCGTAGAATTCGCCGGTCTGGCTGGTCTCGGCGGCGGGGCCGGCCCTGGCCATGACCGGCGCGCCGGACATGAAGTGCTCCATGATGGCGCCGAGGATCGCCGGCTTCAGATGCTGCCAGTCGGGGCCGTCCTTGGTCACGGTGACGAAATCATAGCCGAAGAAGACGCCGGTCACGCCGGGGATCTCGAACAGCCGGCCGGCCAGCGGCGAAGCCGCGGCAGCGCTGTCGGCATCGCGGAAATCGGCGGTGCCTTCGACAAGCACTTCCTTGCCGGGCAGGAACTTCAATGTCGCCGGATTTGGCGTCGATTCGGTCTGGATAAACATGGACGTCTCCGAGCCCGTTCGGGCATATAGTTTGGAATAATTCTAAATAGGCCCTATCGGCAGGACATTCAAGCGAAAGCCATCGCCGGAACGGCTGGCTGGGAGAATGTTTTTGCGGTCTTCTGCAACACACCTTAGGCCAGGCTGTCGATTTCTTCGTCTGACAGGTTCTGCGGCACCACTGTCACCGGGATCGGGAAGGCGGCGCCCTTGCCGGCGACCGCGCCGACCAGCGGGCCCGGCCCCTCCTTGCCGGCGCCGGCGGCCAGCACGAGGATGGCGATATCCTGGTCCTCCTCGATCAATTTGTGGATCTCTTCCGTCGGCTTGCCTTCGCGCACCACCAGTTCCGGCTCGATGCCGAGCTTCTGGCGCACCTTGTTGGCATAGCTGTCCAGTGCGGCGCGCGCGGTGGCGGTGGCCTCCTCGCGCATGATCTTCTCGACACCCAGCCAATGCTGGAAATCGTCCGGCTCGATCACATAGAGCAGCACCAGCACGCCGCTGGTGCTCTGCGCGCGCTTCGAGGCGTAGACGACGGCCCTTTCGCATTCGGGCGTGTCGTCGATGATCGCCAAAAACTTGCGGCGATGGCCGGCTTCGCGGCTGAGGCGTTTGGAGACCATATTCTACCTCAAATGGTTTCGGTCGCAATCTGCCACCGCCACAGCCCGGCCGCAAGCGACCGGCGGATGTAGCGATATTGGCTGCAGATTAACCCTGTAGCAGGCCGATGATGTCGCGCACGGTCTTCATCGTCGCCTCGGCCAGCAGGCCGGCCCGCTCGCCGCCATCCCTGAGCACCGCGTCGACATAGGCGCGGTCGTCGGAAATGCGGCGCATTTCGCCGGCGACCGGCGCCAGCTTTTCCACGGCAAGGTCGGCCAGCGCCGGCTTGAATACCGAAAACTGCTGGCCGCCGAAATCTTTCAGCACCGCCTCCTTCGATATCTCGGCGAGACCCGCATAGATGCCGACCAGGTTTTCGGCTTCCGGCCGGCCGGCCAGGCCGTCCAATTCGCCAGGCAACGCCTCCGGGTCGGTCTTGGCCTTGCGGATCTTCTTCGAGATGCTGTCGGCATCGTCGGTCAGATTGATGCGCGACAGGTCCGACGGATCCGACTTCGACATCTTCTTCGAGCCGTCGCGTAGCGACATGATGCGCGCCGCCGGTCCGCCGATGATCGGTTCGGTCAACGGGAAATAACCGTTCACGGTCTCCTCGCCGACCTTCATCTCGACGCCGACGCCAAGGCCGGCGATGCGGTCCGAAAAGTCGTTGTTGAATTTTTGCGCGATGTCGCGTGTCAGCTCCAGATGCTGCTTCTGGTCATCGCCGACCGGCACATGGGTGGCGCGGTAGACGAGGATGTCGGCCGCCATCAGGCTCGGATAGGCAAGCAACCCAAGCGAGGCGTTCTCGCGATCCTTGCCGGCCTTGTCCTTGAACTGCGTCATCCGGTTCATCCAGCCGATGCGGGCGACGCAATTGAAGATCCAGGCGAGCTCGGCGTGCTGCATGACCCGCGACTGGTTGAAGACGATGTGCTTCTTCGGGTCGATGCCGGAGGCGAGAAACGCCGCGGTGATCGCGCGCGTCTGGTCCTTGAGATCCTCATGGACAAGCTGCGCGGTCAGCGAATGCAGGTCGACGACGCAATAGATGCAATCGGAGGTGTCCTGCAGGGCGACGAATTTCTTGATGGCGCCGAGATAGTTGCCGAGGTGCAGATTGCCGGTCGGCTGGACGCCGGAAAACACGAGGGGCTTGAAGGCAGGCTGATTGGCGTCAGTCATGGTGTTTCCCTGGCTTGTGGAGGGCCGTTTCGCGCGCGGCGAAAGTCTTGCGACGGCGCGCTTATGGACGAGAGCGAGCGGACGATCAAGGGGCTGTAGGCGATCGCAGCAGAGCGATTGCTTCAGGTCGGATTGCTTGTTCGATGTTGTTGGCGCTGCGCCTATAGCGCCTGTCTCGGCTTGACATCGATATGGTATGATAGGTGCATATTCTGCAAACGATCTGACGAGAAATGGATGACCATCTCAAACGAGAAAGCTTTGGCGCACCGACATGGCCGCGAGACGCCGCTGGAGACAGCGGCGCGGCTTCGGGCCGAATTCGGGATCGAACTTAGCAAGCAGGCACGTAAGCCGCTGCCGCGCCCGGTCTATGACGAATTGTCCGGCGAAGACTGATGCTTGTCGACGGGGTCGCTACGGTTAGGCTTACGGATCTGGAGACTGTCCCCTGACAGGCGGTGATCCCTTCCGCGCCATACTGCGCCGGATCATGCCGAAATCGGCGCCGCCGATGGCGAATGCGGTGACGAAATAAAGCAGCGCCCCGCCGGCGACGAGCCCAAGCAGCGTTGCAGTCTTGACCACCAGCGGCGAGCCGGAAGCGAGGCTGGCGGCAAACCAGTGTTCGGCAAAATACAGCGCCGCCGCCATCACCGCGGCCGACAGCACCAGCCGTGGGATGCGTCTCATGAGCGGCACGTCGCGGCCCCAATGGCCGCGCCGGATCAGCACGCCGAGCAGCATCAGCGCATTGACCCAGCCGGCGACGGCCGAGGCGACGGCGATGCCCGGCGCGCCCATCTGCGGAAACAGCGTCAGCGCGGTGGTGATGTTCACCGCCACCGAGATAGCGGCGAAGATCATCGGCGTGCGTGTGTCCTCGCGAGCGAAATAGCCGGGGGTGAACGCCTTGATAAGCACAAAGGCCGGCAGGCCCAAGCCGAAGATGGCCAGGATCGCCGCCACAACCGGCGTCGAGTTGTTGGCGGCAAATGCGCCGCGTTCGTAGACCAGCCCGACGATCGGCTCCGCCATGACCAGCAGTGCCGCCGCCGCCGGCAGGGTCAGGAACAAGGTGAACTCCACCGACCGGTTCTGCAGATTGGCCGCCTCCATCAGATTGCCCGACTTCAGCGCCCGCGACAGTTCGGGCAGAAGCACGATGGCGACGGCGATGCCGACGACGCCGAGCGGCAGCTGATAGATGCGATCGGCATAGGCGAGCGACGACACCGCGCTGTCCTGCGCCGAGGCGATTGCGGTGCCGATCAGTTGGTTGATCTGGGTGATGCCGCCGGTGATCGCCGCCGGCAGCGCCAGGATCAGCAGCCGCTTGACATTGGGCGTCATCCTTGGCCGGCGAAAGCCGATCGAGATGCCGGCATGGCGCACCGCCACCCAGACGATCGCCAGTTGCACCAGCCCCGCCGCCAGCACGCCCCAGGCCAGTGCGAAGCCAACGGTGCGCGCGTCCGATCCCTTGTGCCAGGCATAGGCGAGCACGCCGATCAGGATGACGTTCAGGAACACCGGCGCCACCGCGGCGGCGAAATAGCGGCGCAGCGAATTCAGCATGCCGGCCATCATGGCGCCGAGCGACATGCAGATCAGATAGGGAAACATGATGGTCGCGAGCCGGACCGTCATCTCGAACTTTCCCGGCGAGTCGGCAAAGCCCGGCGCCACCAGGTAGCGCACGATCAGCGGCATCGCCAGTTCCATGGCGATGGTCAGCGCCAGCAGCGCCGTGAACAGCACGCCGAACACCTCTTCGGAAAAGCGCTTGGCGCCATCGATGCCGTGGGTTTCGATCTCCTTGGCGAACAGCGGCACGAAGGCGGCGTTGAAGGCGCCTTCGGCAAACAGCCGGCGGAAGGTGTTGGGAAACTGGAAGGCGGCATTGAAGGCGTCGGCGATCGGCCCGGTGCCGAGCGCGGCCGCCATCAGCATCTCACGGCCGAAGCCGAGGGCGCGGCTCATCAGCGTGCCGGAAGCGACCGTCGCGAACTTTTTGACAAGGCTCATGCGTCTGGAGACTGCCTGCAGGATTGGGACAAATGAGTGGTGGCTGTCACTCGGCTGCAGCCTTGGCCTTGCCGCCGCGCTCGGGCACGGTGCCTTCGAGGACGGCGATCAGCCTGTTTTTGATGGCGGCCATGCGGGTCGGGCTGTCGATCTTCTGGCCGGTGAGATCGGTGACATAGAAGGTGTCGATGACCTTTTCGCCGAACGTGGTGATGTGTGCCGAGGCGATGTCGAGCGACAGGTCGGACAACGCCCCGGTGATCTCGGACAGCAGGCCCGGCCGATCCAGCCCCTCGACCTCGATCACCGAGAACCGGTTCGACAGCGTGTTGCGGATTTCGGCGCGCGGCTGGATGCGGAAGACCTTGGCGCCGCGCCGCGGCTTGGTGCGCTTCTCGATCATCTCCGGCAGCCAGCTCTTGCCCGACAGCACGTCCTCGATCAGCCGGCCGACGCGTTCGGCACGGCGGCGTTCGTCCTCGTCGCGGTCGAATTCCCTCGAGATCAGGATGGTGTCCAGCGCGCGGCCGTCGGAGGTGGTGAAGATCTGCGCATCGACGATGTTGCCGCCGGCCGCCACACAGGCGCCGGCAATGACCGACAGCAGGCGGGGATGGTCCTGCGCCAGCACGGTGATCTCGGTCACCGCCTCGAACTGGTGGGTCTTGATCATCGTGGCGAGCTTCTTGCCCGCCGCATCCGCCTCGCGGATGAATTCGGCATGGCGAAGCTGGTCGGCGAGATCGACCGCCAGCAGATAATTCTCATAGTGCTTGGCGACATAGCGCTTGCGCGCCTTTTCCGGCCAATCGGCGAGCGCCTCGGCCAGTTTTTCGCGGGCAGCCGCGGTGCGCATCGCACGCGACACTTCCGAAAACCCGCCGGTCAACAGCAATTCGGTCTCGTAGTAGAGCGTGCGCAGCAACTGGCCCTTCCAGCCGTTCCAGACGCCAGGCCCGACGCCTCTGATATCGCAGACGGTCAGGACGAGCAGCAGCTTCAACCGTTCGACCGACTGCACGATCGCGGAAAAGTCCTCGATCGTCTTGCGGTCGTTGAGGTCGCGGGTCTGCGCCGTCATCGACATGGCGAGATGGTTTTCGACCAGCCAGGCGACCGTTTCGGTGTCGGCCGCCGACAGCCCCATATGCGGGCAGATCCGCCGCGCGATCCGGGCGCCCGCTTCGGAATGGTCCTCCGGCCGGCCCTTGGCGATATCGTGCAGCAGGACCGCGACATAGAGCGCCTCGCGACTTTTCTTCAGCCCCGGCATCAGCGAGTGGGCAAGCGGGTGGATCTTTTCACCGTCGCCGCGCTCGATCTCGGCTAGCACGCCGATACAGCGGATCAGGTGCTCGTCCACCGTATAGTGGTGGTACATCGAGAACTGCATCATGGCGACGATCTTGCCGAAATCCGGGATCAGCTTTGCCAGCAGTCCCGCCTCGTTCATCCGCCTGAGATTGAGTTCGGCATTGCGGTCCGACGTCAATATGTCGAGGAACAGCCGGTTGGCTTCCTCGTCGCGCCTGAGCGCCTTGCCGACGAGGCCGAGCGAACGGGTCAGCAGCTTCAGCGCATCGGGGTGAAATTCCAGCCCGTGCTTGTCGGCGAACCAGAACAGCCGCAGGAGATTGACCGGATCGCGCTCGAACACCAGGTCGTCGGCGATGTTGATGCGATGGTTGTCGACAATGAAATCGGACGTGCCGGCAAGCTTGCGCTTGCGGCGCGAGAAGGTGAGAAAGATGCGGTTGAAGCCCGGCACATGCTTGGCCTGCTCTTCCTCGAGCGCCGCGCAGAAGATGCGGGTCAGATCGCCGACGTCCTTGGCGACGAGGAAGTAATGCTTCATGAAGCGCTCGACCGCCGACAGGCCCGGATGTGTGGTGTAGCCCAGCCGCTCGGCGATCTCGCGCTGGATGTCGAAATGCAGCCGCTCCTCGGCCTTGCCGGTGAGGAAATGCATGTGGCAGCGCACCGCCCACAGGAAGTCCTCGGCCTTCTGGAATTCCCGGTATTCGGTGCCGGTGAAGACGCCCTTGTCGACCAGTTCCTCGCCGGTGCGGACCCGGTAGAAATACTTGCCGATCCAGAACAGCGTCTGCAGGTCGCGCAGGCCGCCCTTGCCGTCCTTGACGTTGGGTTCGACCAGATAGCGGCTTTCGCCGGCCTTGGCATGACGCTCGTCGCGTTCGGCAAGCTTGGCCTGCACATATTCGGGTCCGGTCGTGCGCACCACCTCGCGGTCGAAGCGCTGCAAGAGCTCGTCATAGAGCTTCTGCTCGCCCCACAGGAAACGCGCCTCCAGGATCGAGGTGCGGATGGTGATGTCGGTGCGCGACTGCCGCAGGCATTCGTCGATGTTGCGGGTGGCGTGACCGACCTTCAGTCCCAGGTCCCACAGCACGTAGAGCATGTATTCGACGATCTGCTCGCCCCATGGGGTCTGCTTGTAGGGCAGCAGGAAGAGCAGATCGATATCAGATCCCGGCGCCAGCGTGCCGCGACCATAGCCGCCGACCGCTACGACGGCCATGCGTTCGGCCGATGACGGGTTTTTGACGCGATAGACGTGGGTGGCGGCGAACTCGTAGAGCGCGCGGATGATTTCGTCCATGAGATGCGACAGCCGGGCGGCGCAGGCAGTGCCGCTGCCGTCGTCCATCAGCATGCGTTCGGCGATGCTGCGGCCGGCGGCCAGCCTGCTCTTGAGAAGCTGGAGAACACCGGCACGCGCAGCCTTGCCGGAGCCGTCGCCTGCCGTGGCCTCAGTCAGCGCAGTCATCTCGCGGCGCAAGGCTTCGCCGTCGATCAGTTCGTCGAGCTTTAGAGAGATTCTTGCCATAAGTGCCGTTCGGCCTCGCCGTTTTGGCGGCGTCTATAGCGCGTTTTCGCGGCGCTGGGTATGGGGCGGACGGACAGGCTCTCCACAGGCGTCGTCGATGGCATGCAGCGGCGGCTGGGTGCCGGATTTTCCGCCGGCGGTTTGCCGCGCTCCTCGGCAAAAAAAACAGAATTGGCCCTTGACCTTCCAGTCACTGGAAGCACTACCTCCGTTGCAAGTTCGAGACAGAGAGGCCTTTCCGCATTGACGCATTCCGACCACGACCATCACGCCAATAGCGGTTGCTGCTCGCCGAAAGCTGCTCCGTCCGTCGCCGACGCAGTCATTCGCGACCCGGTCTGCGGCATGACCGTCGATCCGGCCGCCGGCAAGCCGACCGCCGATCATGGCGGCCATCGCTATCATTTCTGCAGCGAGCGCTGCCGTTCGAAGTTCACGGCCGAGCCGGAAAACTACATTACCGCCACCGATCCGGTCTGCGGCATGCGTGTCGAGCGTGCCGCCGCGAAGCACTTTTCCCGGCATGAAGGCCAGGGCTTCTATTTCTGCTCGGCCGGCTGCAAGGTGAAGTTCGAGGCAGAGCCGGCAAAGTATCTTGGCGACAGGCCGGAGCAGCAGGCGATGCCGAAAGGCACGCAATACACCTGTCCGATGCATCCGGAAATCATCCGCGACAAGCCAGGCGCCTGCCCGATCTGCGGCATGGCGCTGGAACCGATGGGCGTGCCGACCGGCGACGAGGGCCCGAACCCGGAACTGGTCGATTTCACCAGGCGCTTCTGGGTGAGCGCCGTGTTGTCGGTGCCATTGCTGATCTTCGCCATGGCGCCGATGCTCGGCCTGACGTTTAGCGCCTTCATCGACGATTCGACCAAGATCTGGGTGGAATTGGCGCTGGCCAGCCCGGTTGTGCTGTGGGCGGCTTTTCCTTTCTTCCATCGCGGCTGGGAATCGGTTCTCAACCGCAGCCCCAACATGTGGACGCTGATTTCGCTCGGCGTTGGTGCCGCCTATCTCTACAGCGTCGCCGCCGCGCTGTTCCCCGATCTATTTCCGCACCAGTTCCGCGGTCATGAGGGCACGGTCCCGGTCTATTTCGAGGCAGCCGCCGTCATCGTGGCCCTGGTTTTCCTCGGCCAGGTGCTGGAATTGCGCGCCCGTGAAAAAACCGGTTCGGCTATCCGCGCGCTGCTCGACCTCGCGCCGAAGACGGCGCGGCTGATCGGCGAGGACGGTTCTGAAAACGACGTGCCGCTCGACATGGTCAAGGCCGGCGACCGCCTGCGCATCCGCCCCGGCGATGCCGTGCCGGTCGACGGCATGGTGCTGGAAGGCCGCTCTTCGATCGACGAATCGATGCTGTCCGGCGAGCCGCTGCCGGTCGAAAAGACTGGAGGCGATTCCGTCACCGGCGGCACGCTCAACAAGAACGGTTCGCTGATCATGCGCGCCGAGAGGATCGGCGCCGAAACCACGCTGGCGCGCATCGTCGCGCTCGTCGCCAAGGCGCAGCGTTCGCGCGCCCCGATCCAGGGCCTGGCCGACCGCGTCTCCTTCTATTTCGTCCCGGCCGTCGTCGTGGTTGCGATCGTTGCGTTCATCGCCTGGGCGATCTTCGGGCCGCAACCCAGCCTGATCTTTGCCATCGTCTCGGCGGTCTCGGTGCTGATCATCGCCTGTCCCTGCGCACTGGGGCTTGCCACGCCGATGTCGATCATGACCGCCACAGGACGCGGCGCGCATGCCGGCGTGCTGATCAAGGACGCCGAGGCGCTCGAGCGCTTTGCCTCGGTCGACACGCTGATCGTCGACAAGACCGGCACTTTGACCGAAGGCCGGCCGAGATTGACGGACGTCGTCGCTGCCGAGGGCATGGCGGACGATGATCTGCTGGCACTTGCCGCCGGCCTCGAAAAAGGCTCGGAGCATCCGCTGGCCGAGGCGATCGTCGAAGGCGCCCGGGAACGCGGGGTAAAGATTCCCGACGCCGGCGATTTCGAGGCGGTCACCGGCAAGGGCGTTTCCGGCACGGTCTCGGGACAGAAGGTGGCGCTCGGCAACGCCGCGATGATGGCTGATCTCGGCATCGATATCGCATCCATCTCGACCAGCGCCGAGGCGCTGCAGGCCGAGGGCAAGACCGCGATGTTCGTCGCCGTCGGCAACAAACTCGCCGGCATCGTCGCCGTCGCCGACCCGATCAAGGCGACGACATCAGAGGCGATCAAGGCGCTGCATGAGCGCGGCCTGAAGATCATCATGGCGACCGGCGACAACGAACGCACGGCGAAAGCCATCGCAAGCAAACTCGGCATCGACGAGGTGCGTGCCGGCCTGCTGCCGGAACAGAAGAGCGCGCTGGTCGAAGAGTTGCGCGCCAGCGGCGCCGGCGTCGCCATGGCCGGCGACGGCGTCAACGACGCGCCGGCGCTGGCTGCCGCCGATGTCGGCATCGCCATGGGCACCGGCGCCGATGTCGCGGTCGAAAGCGCCGGGATCACGCTGGTCAAGGGCGATCTCAACGGCATCGTCCGGGCCCGCACGCTCGCCCAGGCGACGATCCGCAACATCCGCCAGAACCTGTTTTTCGCCTTCCTCTACAACGTGCTTGGCGTGCCGGTCGCCGCCGGCGTGCTCTATCCGCTCACCGGCACGCTGTTGTCGCCGATGATTGCGGCAGCGGCGATGAGCCTGTCCTCGGTTTCGGTGATCACCAACGCGTTGCGGCTCAGGACGTTGAAACTCTGAGCCAAGTCCCCAGATAGGAACTCGTTCAAAAAGGAGATCATGAATGACGTTGGCCAAGAAGATCGTGCTGCTGCTGATGGCGGCCGGAATGCTGCTTGCCGTTTTCCTGGAAAGCATTCCGTCGCAAGCCCAGGAGACGAAACACGACATGGGGGCGCACGACATGGGGGCGATGGACGCGCAGGGTGCCTCGACCGACAGCTACAAGGCGGCGATGGACAAGATGCACAGCGCGATGACGGCGATCGAATATTCCGGCAATGCCGATGTCGATTTCGCCCGCGGGATGATCCCGCATCACCAGGCGGCTATCGACATGGCCAAGGTCGAGCTTGCCAATGGCAAGGATCCGGAAATGCGCAAGCTGGCCGAAGCGGTGATCGCGGCGCAGGAAGCCGAGATCAAGCAGATGCAGGATTGGCTGGCCGCCCATCCGGTGAAGTAGCATCAGCCATCGGGCCTCGACTGGAGCACGCCATGCCGTCAATGATAAGAACCACGACATTGCCCTCGGGCGAAGCCGTTCCCGTGCTGGGTCAAGGCACCTGGAAAATGGGCGAGGACGCCCGCCGCCATGCCGATGAGGTCAATGCCCTGAAGCTTGGGCTGGATCTCGGCATGACGCTGATCGACACCGCCGAAATGTATGCCAGCGGCGGCGCCGAGGAAGTGGTGGCGGATGCTATTGCCGGGCGCCGCGACGAGGTGTTCCTGGTCTCCAAGGTGCTGCCGTCCAACGCCTCGCGCACCGGCGTGCCGGCTGCCTGCGAGGCAAGCCTCAGGCATCTGCGCACCGACCGCATCGATCTCTATCTGCTGCACTGGCCCGGCAGCGTGCCGCTGGCGGAAACGGTCGAGGCCTTCGAAGCGTTGAAAAAAGCCGGCAAGATCCGCCACTGGGGCGTCAGCAATTTTGACACTCATGAGATGGAGGAACTGGTCAGCCTGCCGGCCGGCGACGGCGTCCAGACCAACCAGATCCTCTACAATCTGTCCCAGCGCGGCCCCGAATTCGACCTTGCGCCCTGGAGCCGGCAGCGCGGCATTCCGCTGATGGCCTATTCGCCGGTCGACCAGGGCGTATTGGCGCGCAACGCCAGCCTCGAAGCCATCGCCGCCCGCCACGATGCGACGCCGGCTCAGCTGGCGCTGGCCTGGGTGATGGCACAGGACGGCGTCATCGCCATTCCAAAGGCCAGCAAGCAGGAGCATATCCGCCAGAATGTCGCGGCGCTCGACATCGAGCTTACGCGTGAGGATTTCACCGAAATCGACCGCGCCTTCCCGCCGCCGCGGCGCAAGCAGGGCCTGCAGATGATTTGAGGGATGGGAGCGGACGAGGCCCAGCTATTTCCCCGCCATCCCCTTCAATCTGTACAGCGCCTCCAGCGCCTCCCGCGGCGTCATCTCGTCGGGATTGATCTCCCCTAGCGCCGCGCTCAGCCCATCGTCCTTCACCGGCTTCGGCGCTTCCCGTTTCATCGCCACCGAAAACAGCGGCAGATCGTCGACCAGCCGGTTGGCCTTGCCCGAAACCTCGCCAGCTTCCAGTTGGTGCAGCACTTCCCTGGCCCGCCCGACCACCGCCTCCGGCAAGCCGGCCAGACGCGCCACCTGCACGCCGTAGGAGCGGTCGGCGGCACCCTTGCCGACCTCGTGCAGGAAGACCACGTCGCCTTCCCATTCCTTGACCCGCATGGTGACATTGTGCAGTCGAGCGAGCTTGCTGGCCAGCGCAGTCATTTCGTGGAAATGGGTGGCGAAGATCGCCCGGCAGCGGTTTTTTTCGTGCAGATACTCGACCGCCGCCCAGGCGATCGACAGGCCGTCGAAGGTGGCGGTGCCGCGGCCGATCTCGTCGAGGATCACCAGCGCGCGTTCGCCGGCCTGGCTGAGGATCGCCGCCGTTTCGACCATCTCGACCATGAAGGTCGAGCGGCCGCGCGCCAGGTCGTCCGAGGCGCCGACACGTGAAAACAGCCGGTCGACAACGCCGATATGGGCTGAGGCCGCCGGCACGAAGGAGCCGGTCTGGGCGAGGATGGCGATCAGCGCGTTCTGCCTGAGGAAGGTCGATTTGCCGCCCATATTGGGGCCGGTCAGCAGCCAGATCGCGCCGTTTTTGGCATTGCCTTCCGGCGACAGATCGCAATCATTGGCGACGAACGGTCCTTCGCCCGAACGCCGCAGCGACTGTTCCACCACCGGATGCCGCCCGCCCGAAATGGCGAAGGCGAGGCTCGCGTCCACCACCGGCCGGCACCAGGCGTCGCTTTCGGAAAGCAGCGCCAGTGCCGCCGACACGTCGAGCACGGCGAGTGCTTCGGCGCCGGCGCGGATCTTGTCCGCCTCGCCAACGGCTTCCGCCGTCAGCCTGTCGAAGGCGGCAAGCTCGATCGCCAGCGCCCGGTCGGCGGCATTGGCGATCTTCGATTCCAGCTCGGCCAGTTCGGTCGTGGTGAAGCGCATGGCGTTGGCCATGGTCTGGCGATGGATGAAGCGCGCCTTCGCCCCGTCGCTGCTCGTCATGATCGCATGGTTGTTGGCGGTGACTTCGATGTAGTAGCCAAGCACATTGTTGTGCCGGATTTTCAGCGAGCGGATGCCGGTTTCGTCGATCAGCGAGCGCTCCAGCCCGGCGATCACCTTGCGCGATTCATCGCGCAGCGCCCGCATCTCGTCGAGCTCGGCGTTGTAGCTGGAACGGACGAAGCCGCCGTCGCGCTTGAGCAGCGGCAGCTCGTCGGCGAGCGCCCGTGTCAGATGCTCGGCCAGCGGGCGCGGCAGCGCTTCGATCGCCGCCAGCGCCGCCGCCAATTCTGGCGGCAGGGCGGTCGCCGCAAACAGTTCGGCAATAGCGCCGGCTGCCTCGAACCCGGCACGCAGCACGCCGAGATCGCGCGGGCCGCCGCGGTTGAGCGCCAGCCGCGACAGCGCGCGTGGCATGTCGGCGACGCTCTTCAGGCTCGCCCGCACCGCCTGGCACAGCCGTGTCTCGGACCGGAAGAACGACACCGAATCCAGCCTTGCGCCAATTGCCGCCGGATCGGTCAGCGGCGCCATCAGCCGATCGGCGAGCAGCCGCGCGCCGCCGCCGGTCACCGTGCGGTCGATCGCCTTGAACAGCGAACCCTCGCGGCTGCCGGACAGCGTGCGCAGCAGTTCCAGATTGGCGCGTGTCGCCGGATCGATGAACAGCGTCGAACCCTGCTCCTCGCGCTCGGGCCGCGACAGCGGCGGCCGCTCGGCCTTCTGCGTCTTCTCGACATAGGCGATTGCGCCTGAGATCGCCGACAGCTCGGCGCGGGAAAACGTGCCGAAACTGTCCGGCGTCGCCACCTCGAAGAAACGGGCGATGCGGCCCGCGGCCGACGCCGAGTCGAACAGGCTCGGCGGCTGCGGACTGGCGATGCGGCCGAGCACATCGAACACCGGTTTCAGCTCTGGATCGTAAAACACCGGTTCGGCGACGATCAGTTCGCGTGGCTCGACGCGAAAGACATCGGCGAGCAGCCGGTCGGCGCTGGTCTCGGCAACGCGGAAGGCGCCGGTCGAGATCTCGATCCAGGCCAGCGCAAAACTTCCTTGGTTCCCTGTCGAGCTGCCGCGCTCCCCGCTTCTTTGTTCGGCTCCGCCCTTGACCCGGCCAAGTGCCATCAAGAAACTCGATTCCGACGGCGCCAGCAATTTGTCCTCGGTGATGGTGCCGGGCGTTACCAGCCGCACCACGTCGCGGCGCACCACCGATTTGCCGCCGCGTTTCTTCGCCTCTGCCGGATCCTCGATCTGCTCGCAGACGGCGACGCGGAACCCTTGTCCAATCAGCTTCTGCAGATAATCGTCGGCGGCATGCACCGGCACGCCGCACATCGGGATGTCGAGGCCCTGGTGCTTGCCACGCTTGGTCAGGACGATGCCGAGCGCCCGGCTCGCCTTCTCGGCGTCGTCGAAGAACAGCTCGTAGAAATCGCCCATGCGGTAGAACAGCAGCGAATCCGGGTTCGCCGCCTTGATCTCGATATACTGCTCCATCATCGGCGTTGCCGGCGCAAAGGCCGGCGTAGCGCTGTCGCTGCGAATGGGCGTTTCGTCGTTCAAGAAGCTGCTTCCAAAATTTCCCAAGCCATCTGCTTGGCGGTTTACAGCGGCGAAGTGTAGCCTTAATCCCGAACGTTCCACAAAAGAAAGCATTGCACCCGTCTCAAGCGGTGCTGCACGGGTGAGGAAATCGAAAGCATCATGGCCAAGAAAACCGAAAGCAACGGCCCCTCCGTCAGTGCGCAGGAGGCGCTGGAATTCCACGCCATGGGCCGCCCGGGCAAGCTGGAGATCGTCGCCACCAAGCCGATGGCCACCCAGCGCGACCTCAGCCTCGCCTATTCGCCGGGCGTCGCGGTTCCGGTGCTTGCCATTGCCGAGGATCCCAGCCGCGCCTTCGACTACACGGCGCGCGGCAACATGGTCGCCGTCATCTCAAACGGCACCGCCATCCTCGGCCTCGGCAATCTCGGCGCGCTGGCCGCCAAGCCGGTGATGGAAGGCAAGGCGGTGCTGTTCAAGCGCTTCGCCGATGTCGATTCGATCGATCTCGAGGTCGACACCGAGGATGCCGAAGAGTTCATCAATTGCGTGCGTTTCCTTGGGCCGTCGTTCGGCGGTATCAATCTGGAAGACATCAAGGCGCCGGAGTGCTTCATCATCGAGCAGCGGCTGCGCGAACTTATGGACATACCGGTCTTTCATGACGACCAGCACGGCACCGCCATCATTTCGGCGGCCGGCCTGATCAACGCGCTGGAAATCACCGGCCGCGACATGAAGACCACCAAAATGGTCTGCAATGGCGCCGGTGCCGCCGGCGTCGCCTGCATCGAGCTGATGAAGGCGATGGGCTTTGCGCCCGAAAACATCATCCTGTGCGACACCAAAGGTGTCGTCTTCCAGGGCCGCACCGAAGGCATGAACCAGTGGAAGTCGGCGCATGCCGCCAAGACCGACGCACGCTCGCTGGCCGAGGCGATCGAGGGTGCCGACGTGTTCCTCGGCCTCTCAGCCAAGGGCGCGCTGACCACCAAGATGGTGCAGTCCATGGCCGAGAAGCCGATCATCTTCGCCATGGCCAACCCCGATCCGGAGATCACGCCGGAGGAAGTCGCCGAAATCCGCGCCGATGCCATCATGGCCACCGGCCGTTCGGACTATCCGAACCAGGTCAACAACGTGCTCGGCTTCCCTTACATCTTCCGCGGCGCGCTGGACGTGCGGGCGACCACCATCAATGACGACATGAAGATCGCCGCGGCGCGTGCGCTCGCCGAACTGGCGCGCCAGGATGTACCCGACGACGTCGCCGCCGCCTACCAGGGCATGCGGCCGAAATTCGGCCCCAACTACATCATCCCGGTGCCGTTCGACCCGCGCCTGATCTCGGCCATTCCGATCGCGGTTGCCAAGGCCGCGATGGAATCCGGCGTCGCGCGCAAGCCGATCCTCGACCTCGACCGCTACGCGCAGGAGCTTTCCGCCCGCCGCGATCCGATCGCCTCGACCCTGCAGCGCATCTACGACCGCGTCCGCCGCCAGCCCAAGCGCATCGTTTTCGCCGAGGGCGAGGAGGAGCAGGTGATGCGCGCCGCCGTCTCCTATGTGAACCAGCGGCTCGGCACCGCCATCCTGCTGGGCCGCGACGACATCATCAAGGAGAACGCCAGGAACGCCGGCATCGAACTGAACAAGCAAGGCATCGAGATCATCAATGCCAGGCTGTCGCGCCGCAACGGCGTCTACACCGACTATCTGTACGAGCGTATGCAGCGCAAGGGCTTCCTGTTTCGCGACTGCCAGCGCTTGATCAACACCGACCGCAACCATTTCGCCGCCTGCATGGTGGCGCTGGGCGATGCCGATGGCATCGTCACCGGCGTCACCCGCAACTACTCGACGGCGCTCGACGACATCCGCCGCATCATCGACGCCAAGCCCGGCCACCGCGTGATCGGCGCCTCGATCGTGCTGGCGCGGGGCCGAACCGTGATCGTCGCCGACACCGCCGTGCACGATATGCCGAATGCCGAACAGATCGCCGACATCGCCGAGGAGGCCGCCGGCTTTGCCCGCCGCATGGGTTATGAGCCGCGGCTGGCCATGCTTGCCTATTCCACCTTCGGCCATCCGCAGGGCGAGCGCTCCGAACGCATCCAGGAGGCGGTGCGCATCCTCGACAAGCGGCGCGTCGATTTCGAGTATGACGGCGAGATGGCAGCCGACGTGGCGCTCAGCGCACGCGCCATGGCGCAATACCCGTTCATCCGGCTGACCGGCCCAGCCAATGTGCTGATCATGCCGGCCTTCCACTCGGCCTCGATCTCGACCAAGATGCTGCAGGAGCTCGGCGGCTCGACCGTTATCGGCCCGCTGCTGGTCGGCCTGGACAAGCCGGTTCAGATCGTCTCGCTCAACGCCAAGGACAGCGACATCGTCAACATGGCGGCGATTGCCGCTTATACGGCGGGGGCCTGAGGAGCGAGCGCCTCTTCCTAAATCAGGCCTGCCTGCTCAGCCTCGTGGCGTAAATTCTGCCGCGGCCTTGGCCCGATCTGCTGGATCACCAGCCCGGCCGCCAGCGAGCCGAGATCGCCGCAATGCTTCAGGCTGCGGCCTTGTGTGTAGCCGTAGAGGAAGCCGGCGGCATAGAGGTCGCCGGCGCCGGTGGTGTCGACCAGTTCGCGGATTTCCGTCGCATTGATGGTGACGGTCTCCTCGCCGCGCACGATGACCGAGCCCTTTTCGGAGCGGGTGACGGCGGCGATCTTGCAATCCTTGCGGATCTGGGCCAGCGCCTCGTCGAAGGAGGCGGTCTGGTACAGCGACTTGATCTCGTGGCTGTTGGCAAAGACGATGTCGACGGTGCCCGAGCGCATCAGCTCCAGAAACTCGTCGCGGTAGCGGTCGACGCAGAACGAATCCGACAATGTCATCGACACTTCGCGCCCGGCTGCATGGGCGAGCTTCGCCGTCTGCCGGAACGCTTCCTTGGCGCGCGGCGGGTCCCACAGATATCCCTCGAAATAGGTGACGGCGGCGCCCGACGCCTTGTCCGCTTCGACATCCTCAGGACCGAGCTCGACGCAAGCGCCGAGATAGGTGTTCATCGAGCGCTCGCCGTCCGGCGTGACGAAGATCATCGAGCGCGCCGTCGGCGGTTCGCCATTGAGCGGCCTGGTGTCGAAGGCCACGCCCTGGGCGTGCATGTCATGGGCGTAGATTTCACCGAGCGTGTCGTTCGAGACCTTGCCGAAGAAGGCGGCGCGGCCGCCGAAGCTGGCGACGCCCGCCGCCGTGTTGCCGGCGCTGCCGCCGGAGGCTTCGATGGCCGGGCCCATGCGGCTGTAGAGCAGCTCGGCGCGCCTCGTATCGATCAAATTCATCGCGCCCTTGATGATGCCGTTCGTCTCAAGGAATGCCTCGTCGCACTGGGCGATGATGTCGACAATGGCATTACCGATACAAAGCACGTCATAGTTCGGCATCAATCATGTCTCCGCGAAAAAACCACCGGCTTTCTGGCATGCCGGCCGCGGGCGGGTCTAGCGATTTGATGCGGCTTTGCCTAGCCAACAATCACGGTTGGATAATGATCGAAGCATTTCTTTCGTGCCTCCCTTACAAGGATGGCGTCGCCGATCAATGTTCCCCCGAAGGTTGCGAACCCGCCATGCCTGCAAAAACCGACATGAAGACCGAGCTGGCGCTCCTCATTGCGCTCGCGGTGCTGTGGGGTGCTTCCTATACCTTCATCAAGATCGGCGTCGAGACGATCCCGCCGGTAACGCTGATCGCAGCCCGAACGTTGATTGCGGGTGGAATTCTTCTCGCCCTCATCCGCTGGCGTGGCCTGACCCTGCCGCGCGATACCGCCAGCTGGCGTCGGTTCGCGTTCCAGGCATGCCTCAACAGCGTTGTGCCGTTCACGTTGATAGCCTCGGCCGAGCGCTCGCTAGACGCCGGCCTGGCCACGATCCTGAATGCGACGTCCCCAATCTTCACCTTCTTGCTGACCGCGCTCATCACGCGCCACGAACCAGTGACCATGCGCAAACTGTTCGGCGTCGGTGCGGGAATAGCTGGAATATGCCTCATCGTCGGCACCCAGGCGCTTGGCGGCCTTGGTCACCAGTTGTGGGCGCAGCTTGCCGTCGTCGCGGCGACGGTCTGCTACGCAGGTGCCGCCATTTTCGGTCGCGGCTTTAAGGGCCTCGATCCGATGATTCCAGCCGCCGGTTCGATGCTTTGCGGCGCCGCGATACTCGTCCCCCTCAGCCTTGTGTTCGACCGCCCTTGGGCGTTGGCGCCATCAACGGCCTCGATCCTTGCTCTGCTCGTACTTTCGGTTTTTTCAACTGCGCTGGCCTTCTGCATTTATTTCCGCCTCATCCATACGCTGGGCTCCGTCGGCACCACCTCGCAGGCCTATCTGCGCGTGCCGATCGGCGTCGGTATCGGGGCCGTATTCCTCGGCGAGAGCCTTGGCCCGACGGCGTGGTGGGGAATGGCCCTTGTTGTCGCCGGCGTGGCTGCGATGACCCTTCCTGTCCGCAAGCCGGTGTTTGCGCGGTAACTTGCGTTATCAGCAGCAGTTGCGCTGATGATTTCCCTTTCCTATCTCGGGGGGCGTCCTGCCCAAAACGGGCGCGTTGCATATGGGTTTGAAACGCGATGATACTCGACGCCGCCCGCGCCGCCCTGAGCCGGCTGTTCTCGCCCGAATTCCGCTCGGTTTTCATCAAGACGCTGGGGCTCACCTTGCTGGCGCTGGTGGCCTTGTGGTTCGGGTTGACGAGCCTTGTCGAGTGGCTGGCCTTGCCGTGGTTGGAGTCCCTGATACCCGGCCTGCCGTCCTGGGCCGGCTGGTTGGGCGGCATCATCGCCGCCATCGCCCTTGCCTTCGGTCTGGCGCTGCTGATCGCGCCGGTGACGGCGATCATCGCCGGCCTGTTCCTCGACGCCGCCGCCGAACTGGTCGAGCGCACCGACTATCCCAATGACCCGCCCGGCCGCGCCATGCCGGCGCTGCGCTCGATGGTGCTGGCGACAAGATTCTTTGGCGTCGTCATCGTCGGCAACCTTTTGGCCTTGCTGCTTCTGCTGGTGCCGGGCATCAACATCGCCGCCTTCTTCATCGTCAACGGCTATCTGCTGGGACGTGAATTCTTCGAATTCGCCGCGATGCGCTTTCGCTCGGAGGCCGAGGCCCGGGCATTGCGCAAAAAACATGCCGTCACGGTGTTTCTCGCCGGGCTGGTTGTCGCTGCCTTCCTCGCGGTGCCGCTGCTCAACCTTTTGACGCCGCTGTTCGCCGCCGCCATGATGGTGCACCTGCACAAGGCGATCTCGGCGCGGGAAGCAGCTTAGGAATGCTGATGCTCAGGTGAGGCCGGCTTGCGAATGCCGATGTCCTGCGCTTCCGGGGCGTACCCAACGGTACGCTCGGTTCGGTTTCTCGAGGCCGGCGCTAGCGTAAAAGAAAACCACGTCCCAACTCGTCCTCGGGTTCGACGATGAATTCGGCCCGGCCGCTGTAGAAGGCGCGGCCGCCGACGCGGGCGATGATGGCGTCATGCGGCCCGGCTTTCGCGGTCCTCGCCACGCTGCCGGAAAAGCGCGAGCCTGCAACACTCTCGAACACCCGCGTCTGGCCGGCGATTTCGCCCTTGGCATGCATTGCCGTCAGCCGCGCGGCGACGCCCGATCCGGTTGGCGAACGGTCGACCTCGGCGTCGGCGAAGACGCAGATGTTTTTGGTCGGGCTATCGGAATATGCGTCCTGTCCGTCGGTCAGGATGGTGCCGTAGAGAAAGGCAAGCTCGGCATGGTCGGGATGCGACAGCGGGAATCCCTTCTTCAGCTTCTCCGTCAGTGCCGTCGCCGCATCGACGAAATCGCGCACGCGGTTCTTGCCGAACTCCAGCCCGAACTGCCGGCAATCGGCGAGCGCATAGAAGGCGCCGCCATAGGCGATGTCGAATCCGATCGCCCCGTAACCCGGCAATTCGATCTGCTGGTCGCGGGCGAACAGAAAGGCCGGCACGCTTTCGAACGACACAGCACCGGCCTTGCCGTCCTGCACCTCGACCGAGGCGACGACCAGCCCGCACGGCGCCTCGATGTTGACTGTCGTCAGCGGCTCCTGCCGCGCCACCAGCCCCTCGTCGACGGCGTAGCGGCCGAGCGCGACGATGGCGTGGCCGCACATCGTCGAATAGCCCTCATTGTGCATGAACAGCACGGCGAGGTCGGCGCCGGGCAGGTCGAGTTCCACCAGCAGCGCGCCATACATGTCGTAATGGCCGCGCGGCTCGAACATCAGGATCTTCCTGAGATGATCGAGATGATCGCGCACATAGGCGCGTTTTTCCAGAATCGTGCCTGCAGGAATCTTGGGATAACCACCGGTGACGATCCGCAGCGGCTCGCCGCCGGTGTGCATGTCGACGACGCTGAGCTTCATGCGTTGGGCCCCATCTAAGCTGAAGATTCGGCAAACAACGCCTGCAGCTTGCCGAACGGCATGGCGGTGCGGGTGAAGCCGAAGGTGCCGTCCTGCTGGATCTCGCGCGCCGCCGTTTCTAGCATGCCGAAGGCGTAATTGGTCAGCCAGGGCCCGAGCGAAATGCGCTTGACCCCTGCCTGGGCAAGATCGGCGATGGTGAAGCCGGGCCTCACCATGACGTTGACCGGCTTGGTCAGCGCCGAGCAGACGGTTTGCACCGTCTCGACATCGCCGAGGCCTGGCGCGTAGAGCACGTCGGCGCCGGCCTTCTCGAAGGCCTGCAGCCGCTTGATCGTGTCGTCGATGTCTGGCCTGCCCCACAGAAAATTCTCGGCCCGCGCCGTGAAGACGAAGTCATGCTTCAGCGCCCGTGCCGCCTCCGCTGCAGCAGCGACGCGCTCGACGGCATGCGAAAAATCATAGATCGGCTTGTCGGGCTCGCCGGTGTGGTCCTCGATCGAGCAGCCGGCAAGGCCTGCCGCCTCGGCTGCGAAGACAGTTTCCGCGGCACTTGTCGCGCTGTCACCCTTGCCCTTCTCGAGATCGGCCGAGACCGGCAGGCCGGTCGCCGCGGTCACCTCGCGGCAGTGGTGGATCATCGCCTCGAAGGTCACCGCGCCGTCGGGCAGGCCGCGCGAAAAGGCAAAGCCGGCGCTGGTCGTCGCCAACGCCTTGAAACCGAAGGAGGCCAGCAGTTTCGTCGTGCCGACGTCCCAGGGGTTGGGCATGACGAAGATCGAACTGTGCAGGTCGCGAAAGATTTTGCCCTTGTCCATGGATGCTCCCCAGAGTGCGAAGCGCATTTTATCCCGCCACTGCCCGCCGGGCAAACGAATGCGATTGGGTCAGAAGCGATTGGCGTTCTCTCCTGCCAATTTGTCCAGTGCGTCGGACCCCTTGACGTATGCGGTCCCGTCCCAATGGTAGGTGACGGAGATATCGCGCGAGGCAGCCTCAGGCGCCGCATCGTCGCAGCTTTCGCCATTCGGCAAGGTGGCATCGGTCACCGTCGCCTTGATGGCCGCATAGGGCTGGCCTTCCGCAACGGTCTGGAACGCCAACGCCTGGGTGCGCCTGTAGGCGCACAGGGACTCGTCGAACGTAGAGATCATGTCGATCAGCTCGAATCTGTCGTCGCGGACCAGGATCAGCGGCGTGCTCACATAGCCCTGGCTCGAATTGAAATGCGTGCTCAGGGTGATGATGACGTCATCGCCTGGCCCGATCGGAAGCTTGCCCGGATCGCGGAGATAGGTCCTCCGGTCGACGGCGACATTGACAGCGTCGAGCAGTCTCGGCTTGCCGGCAAGATCGTAGAGCGCCAGCACCGCAAAGCCCTCAGCGCTGTCGGAGGAACTGCCGAGGTCGAACAGCATGGCCAGCCGCTCCTTGCCGCCGGCCCTGATCTGGAGCACGCCAGCATCGGAAAAGCCCGACGTTTCGGGTGGCAGGCCACCGCTATCCCCACCTTCGATATGGCGCATCTCGATCGGCATGGAACCACGGTAGAAGCCGTCCTTGTCCGCCGCCAGATCGGGAATGACCATCCTGGCGAGGTCGAGATAGGTCGTGTTCTCGTGGCCGGGAACGGCGCTGCCAAGGTCCGGGAAGCTGACGCCCTGCGCGCCGGCCGCGGCCCACAGACACGGCAGCAGCAAGCAGGCGAGGGTGAAGCGAAACAGGATCGAGTTCATAGGCTGGGCGCCTCCCACTGTCGAACATTGGCAAGCTAGCATGGGCGCCTGGCGCGTCCAGCCGGATAAAAACCTGAAGACCAGATCAGGGGATCGGCACCAGCCCGGCCAGCTCGCGCATGTCGTCAAACAGGATGCCGCCGGCCTCGGTCAGGCCGTCGCGGTCGGAATGCGGGTCGCCGTAGTAGGAAAATACGCGCATGCCGGCGGCAATGCCGGCTAATGTCCCGGCGACGCTGTCCTCGATGACGATGCAATCGGCGGGCGCGAAGCCCATCGTGCTTGCGGCATGCAGGAACAGGTCGGGAAACGGCTTGCCGCGCGAAACCATGGCCGAGCTGAACAGTGCATGCTCGAACAGCGGCAGCAGCCCGGTCTGGCCGAGCGTGATGTGCATTTTACTCACCCGCGCCGACGAAGCGACGCAAGTTGCGATGCCGGCAGCGTGCACGGCTTCGATGAACTGCCTGACATAGGGGACGGCTTCGACGCCATGCGCGAACAGGTCCGGCAGACCGGCGTTCCAACGGTCGACGAAATCGGCGCCGAGGCTGGCGCCGGTCGCCTCGACTTCCTTCTGCACCGAGACCATGGCGCGGCCGGAGAAGTTCTTGCGGCAATATTCGAAGCTTGCCGGGTAGCCGGCGGCGCTGAGCCATTCGGCGAGGCGTCGATTGGCCAGGTTCTCGGTGTCGACCAGAACCCCGTCGCAATCGAAGATGACCAGTTTGGGTAGGGACATCAGGCCGTGCCGGTCGATCCGAAACCGCCGGAGCCGCGCGTTGTTCCGCCGGCCAAGCTGCGCTCATCGACCGTCGCCTGCGTCACCGGGGCGAAGACGATCTGCGCGATCCGCATGCCGCGCGTCACCGCGAAATCCTCATCGCCAAGATTGATCAGCAGCACCTTGACCTCGCCGCGATAGTCGCTGTCGATGGTGCCTGGCGTGTTGAGGCAGGTGAGGCCATGCTTGAAGGCGAGGCCCGAGCGCGGCCGGACCTGGCCTTCCACGCCCTCCGGGATCTCCAGGATCAGTCCGGTCGGCACCAGCACGCGTTTTCCCGGCAGGATCAGCAGCGGCCGGTCGTCCGGCACCGCGGCGCGCAGATCCATGCCGGCGGCGCCCGCGCTTTCATAGGCGGGAAGCGGCAGGCCTTCACCATGCGGCAGCCTGATGAAGCCGACGGCCGGACCGATGACGGAGGAAGTGTAGAGTGCTGCGCGCATGAGGCTGATCCTATCGCTATCAACACCGATTCAGTCAACTCGGCGGTGATACTATCAACGGCTTTCTTTCAGCGCAGTTCCGTTTCAGCGCAGTTCTACAGGAATGATCGTCGTCTCCTTGATCTCCTCCATGACGAAGGAGGCCGAAACATCCGACAGCGCCACCTTGGCGATCAGCCGCTGATAGAGCCGGTCATACGCCTTCACGTCGGCGACGCGGGCGCGCAAGACATAGTCGAGGTCGCCGGACATGCGGTAGACGCCGGTGATCTCGGGAAAACCGCTCACTGCCGCCCGGAATTTTTGCAGCCAGTCCGGATCGTGGTTGGAGGTCCGGACCAGGATGAAAACCGAAAGGCCAAGGCCAAGCTTGTCGGCATCGACCAGCGCCACCCGGCCGGTGATGACTCCGTCTTCTTCGAGCCGCTTGACCCGGCGCCAGCAGGCGTTGCGCGACAGCGACACTCTTTCCGACAATTGGTCGACCGACAGCGTGCCGTCGCGTTGCAGTTCGGCCAGCAATCTTCGGTCGATCTCATCGATTTCCAGCGGCATGTGGGATGTTTGTCCCAATAATTGGCCAAACACAAGGATGATTTGGGACCGATGAACCGAAAGCTTGTGCCAGAATACTCAGCATCGGGGGCTTACCCAGCCAGGAGGGATCACCATGACGACACGGCTTGCAAGGCTCTTTACCTCTCACCCGGCCAAGGTGGGCGAGACCTATTTCAGCCATATGGCTTTCGCGGCGTGGTTCTGCTCGCGCCTGTTCATGGCAGCGTTCGCCGCACTCATTCACGCTTTCTTGCCGTTTCTGTTTGAGACTACGGCCAGCCGAATCGTTCGCGAGCTCTATGAGCGCACGCACAACAGAGGCACACACGCGATCAAGGAGCCTGCGGCTCTCATGGATCGCGCCTGAGGGGGATTAAGCGATGTGCCGGTGGGCCGCCTATCTTGGCGAAGCGGTTTTCCTCGAAGACATCGTCACGGCGCCCTGCCATTCGCTGATCGCCCAGAGTCATTGCGCTCAGGAAGCCAAGTCGCCGACCAATGGCGATGGCTTTGGTCTCGCCTGGTACGGCGACCGGCCCGAACCGGGTCTCTATCGCGACATCCTGCCGGCCTGGTCCGATCCCAATCTGAAGAGCCTGTGCCGGCAGATCAGGTCCAGCCTGTTCCTTGCCCATGTGCGCGCCTCGACCGGCGGCGCCACCAGCCGCATGAACTGTCATCCCTTCACTGCCGGCCGCTGGTCGTTCATGCACAACGGCCAGATCGGCGGCTTCGAAAGAATCCGCCGCGCGCTGGAAAACGCGCTCTCCGACGATGTCTTCGATCGCCGCGAGGGCACCACCGATTCCGAACTTTTCTTTCTCCTGATGATCGACGAGGGTCTGGCGGGCGATCCGCAAGGCGCGGTGTCGCGCGCTACGGCGCGGGTGATCGACGCCTCGCGCCGCGCCGGCTTCGAACCGGCGCTGAGACTTACCGCCGCCTTGTCGGACGGCGAATCGCTCCATGCGGTGCGCTATGCGACCGATGCCCACGCGCCGACGCTCTACACCTCCGTCTTCCGCAATGGCGGCGGACGATGCCTTATGTCGGAGCCTTTCGACCGTGATGGCGGCGACTGGCAGCCGATCCCGCCCTCTAGCTTCGTCACCATCACCAGAGACGGCATGACTATTCGTCCGTTTGCGCCGGAGCCGGCAAGACTGGCGCTGGCCGTGTAGATCCCTCGCTATCGCGGCAATATCGCGGGACGGTGCCGACCTCAGCAGACCCTCGCAGCGCAATTCCAATCAAGCACCGCCAGTCCTCGAATGCTGAACTCGGCTTGAAGACGCGCCGTAGTTCGCCATTTGGTGAGGCTGGCGCCGCTAGCAAGCCGGAGCATTGGTCATGGACCTCGTCTTTTCCTCCACCAGAGAATTGGCTGCCGCGATCCGCGACCGCAAGATTTCCGCCGTGACGCGCATTTGGCTGAGATCGACAGGCATAATGAGGCGGTCAACGCGGTCGTCACGCTCGACAGGGAAGGGGCTCGCGCTCGCGCGAAGAAGGCCGACGAAGCGCAGGCGCGCGGCGACGCTCTCGGGCCGCTGCACGGCGTGCCGTTCACGCTGAAGGACACCCACGAAACATTGGGGATGAAGACGACGGTCGGCTTCCCGCCTTTTGCCGACTATGTGGCGAGAAAAGACAGCCCGGTCGTTCTCAGGTTGAAGGCGGCGGGCGGCGTGCTGGTCGGCAAGACAAATGTCGCAACGATGCTGGGCGACTGGCAGTCGAACAACCCGCTGTTCGGCCGCACCAGTAATCCGTGGGATCTATGGCGCACCGCCGGCGGTTCCAGCGGGGGAGCGGCGGCAGCACTTTGCGCGGGCATGACGCCATTCGAACTCGGCACCGACATGCAGAATTCGATCCGCCTGCCGGCAGCCTTTTGCGGCGTCTACGGCCTCAAGCCGACCGAGCATCGCGTCTCCTTAGCCGGCGCCTTTCCCGATCCCGGTGGCGTACCGCGCGGCGTACGGCTGATGTCCTGCATCGGTCCGCTGGCCCGCAACGTCGAAGATCTGGCGCTGGTCCTGAGGATCATTGCAGGACCGGATGGCAGCGACACCGACCTTGCCCCGGTGCCTGTCGAGGGCACGCCGGAGGTTGATCCCAAGACCCTGCGCATCGCTTTCGCGCCGGCCTTTCCGGGTTTTCCGGTAGCCGGCGAGATCAGGGCCGCGGTCGAAAGTCTGGCCGAGCAACTCAAGTCTGCGGGGGCAGCTGTCGAGGAAGCAAGACTGCCGACGCTCGACCTGCATGACGATCTGACGCAAGGCGGCGCGCTGATCGGCATGATGCTGGAGGCTGCGCAGCCGGAGCCGCCAGAAGAACCGACACCGGTCTCGCGCTGGTTCGAAGCGCTCGCCCGCCGCGACCAGTCAATCCTTGCCTGGGACTGGATTTTCGAAGGTTGCGATGTCTTGCTTTGCCCCGTCGCCATGACCACGGCCTTTCCGCATTGCGAGCCGGGAACACCAATCAAGGTCGATGACCTGGAGCAGAGCTACTGGCTGCTGCCAGCCTATGGCGCGGTGTTCAACTACAGCGGCCACCCGGCACTGTCGATGCCCTGCGGGCAGGACCGCGACGGCCTGCCCATCGGCCTGCAACTGGTCGGCCGTCGCTGGTCAGAATCGCGGCTGCTTGGCATCGCCAGGGCGATAGCGCCGCTGAGCGGCGGTTTTCGCCGTCCGCCCGGCTATTGAGCAAACCGCGTCAGCCCATAGGGCTCAAGCAGCGGATCGCGCGCGTCGTTGAGGATTTCCCGGGCGGCGAACAGGCCGACCGCAGGCGCCAACGTAATACCCGAATGCATGACCGCGACATAGAGGCCGCTCACGCCTTGAGCCCGTCCGATGATCGGAAAGCCGTCGACGGGCGTCGGCCGGTAGCCGACCGTGTGGAAATCCAGTTCCAGCCCGTCGGCGCCGCGCAGCATACTCTTCATCGCCGCAAACAGGTCGCGGGCTGTGGCTTCGGCATCCATGCCCGGATCGGCGCCGCCGAAATCCGAACCGGCGATGATGCGGCCCTCGGCAGTCTGGCGCATATGCAGCCGATCGCCGATCACCAGGCCGTTGAGCAGCTTTTCGTACGGGCGTGAATGGACGATCAGGCCGGGCGGCGTCTCGATCGGCAGTTTTAGCCCGGCCGTCGCCGCAATTGCCGGAGAGCCGGCGCCGGCCGCGATCACGACCTCGTCGGCGACAATCCGTCCGCCTGACGTATCGACGCCGCTAATCCTGCCATTGGTCTGTATCAGCGCGGTGACTGTCGTGCTGGTAATCACCCGCGCGCCAAGCCGCTCGGCGTCGGCCAGCAGCGTCTGCGTGGCCGCGACCGGTTCGGCCACGCCCTCCTCAGCGACGTGAAGGGCGAAGTCGGGAAGCTCGGTCAAATTGGGCTCTATACGTGCGGCTCCCACGCGGTCGACGCGCTCGATCCCGTAGCCCCAGGCGGAATGCTCGGCGGCATAGGCCTCAAGCTCGGCCGGCGGCAGGTCCCAGCACAGGCCGCCGCACCAGGCGAGCGGAATGCCGGGCACGTCATGAGCAAGCCGCGTCCACTCGGCCATCGAACGGGTACGCAGCCGGAAATACGGCTCTGGGTTGCCCCAGCTAGCATTGATCCAGGCAAAGGAATTCGGCGTAGCGACACCGCCGGTGCCGCTGCCGGCAACGATCGTCACGTTCACGCCAGCCTTCGCCAGATGCCAGGCGATGGACGAACCGATGATGCCGGCGCCGACGACAATGATGTGCTTGGCTGCGCTCATGGATGGACCTTTATCGAACCGCCTCTGTTGATGCCATTGCGGCGGACCTATCTCAAGGCCGGGCAACCGCCCAAAATTGTTCGACAGGCTGCAAAAGCGCTGCTAGAAGCCCGCGCACCACATGGGATTCCATAAATTGGCTGAAGACATCACGAACGCGGTGGCGCGCCGCCGCACTTTCGCGATCATCGCGCATCCGGACGCCGGCAAGACGACGCTGACCGAAAAGCTGCTGCTGTTCGGCGGCGCCATCCAGCTTGCCGGCGAGGTCAAGGCCAAGAAGGATCGCATCCAGACCCGGTCGGACTGGATGAAGATCGAGCGCGAGCGCGGCATTTCGGTCGTCACCTCAGTGATGACGTTCGAGTATGAGGACAATGTCTTCAACCTGCTCGACACGCCCGGCCACGAGGATTTCGCCGACGATACCTATCGCACGCTGTCGGCTGTCGACGCGGCGGTCATGGTTATCGACGCCGCCAAGGGCATCGAGCCGCGCACGCTAAAACTGTTCGAAGTCTGCCGGCTGCGTGACATCCCGATCATCACCTTCGTCAACAAGATGGACCGCGAAAGCCGCGACCCGTTCGAGATCCTCGACGAGATCGAGCAGAAGCTGGCGCTGGACACGGCACCGATCACATGGCCGATCGGCCGCGGCAAGACCTTTTCCGGCACCTACCACCTGGCGCTGAACGCCGTGCGAAAGGGCGACGCGGAGAAGGAACGCACGCCGGTCAACGGTCCCGATTCCAACCGCGTCGCCGGCCTGTTGCCGGAGAACGAGCGCGAAGCTTTCATCGAGGAGCTGGAGCTGGCGCGCGAGGCCTGCCGCCCGCTCGACATCGGTGCGTTTCGCGAGGGCCATCTGACGCCGGTTTATTTCGGTTCGGCGCTGCGCAATTACGGCGTCCGCGACCTGATCGAGGCGCTTGGCGCCTACGGGCCGCCGCCGCGCGCGCAAGAAGCCGACACCCGCAAAGTCGAGGCGACCGAGGACAAGATGACCTCCTTCGTCTTCAAGATCCAGGCCAACATGGATCCCAACCACCGCGACCGCATCGCCTTCGTCCGCGTCTGCTCGGGCAAGCTCGAGCGCGGCATGAAAGCCAAGCTGGTACGCACGGGAAAACCGATGAGCCTGTCGGCGCCGCAATTCTTCTTCGCCCGCACCCGCGTCACCGCCGACGAGGCCTTTGCCGGCGACGTCGTCGGCATCCCCAACCACGGCACGCTGCGCATCGGCGACACGCTGACCGAGGGCGAGGAGATCCTGTTCCGCGGCGTGCCGAATTTCGCGCCGGAAATCCTGCGCCGCGTCCGCCTCGGCGACGCGATGAAGGCCAAGAAGCTGAAGGAGGCGCTGCACCAGATGGCCGAGGAAGGCGTCGTGCAACTGTTCTCGCCAGAAGACGGCTCGCCGGCAATCGTCGGCGTCGTCGGTGCGCTGCAGCTCGACGTGCTGAAGGAGCGGCTGAATATCGAATACACGCTGCCGGTCGATTTCGAGATGTCGCGCTTTTCCGTCTGCCGCTGGATATCGGCCGACGACAAGGCCGAGGTGCATCGCTTCATCGAGGCGCATCGCGGCGACATCGCCCGCGACCTCGACAACGATCCGGTGTTCCTCGCCCAGCACGCCTTCTCGCTCAACTACGAGGCCGAGCGCTGGAAGGCGATCCGCTTCGCCGCAGTCAAGGATTACCAGGTCCGCGACAAGGCGGCTTGAGCACTCTTCTCCTTCTCCCCTTGTGGGAGAAGGTGTCGCCGAAGGCGACGGATGAGGGGTGTTCCAGGGAACACCGACGCCTCATTCTGTCCAACACCCCTCAACCGTCTCGACGCTGCGCGCCAATCCACCTTCTCCCACAAGGGGAGAAGGGAAGATCGGTCGGCTCCTCACCCCCTGGCGGCCTCTTCGATCTTGGCGATGTCGATCTTGGTCATCTGCATCATCGCCTGCATGACACGGCCGGCCTTTTCGGCGTCGGGGTCCTGCAGCAGCCTAGGCAATTGCTCCGGCACGACCTGCCAGGAGACGCCGAATTTGTCCTTCAGCCAGCTGCACTGGCTGGGCTCGCCACCGCCCTCGATGAGCCTTTCCCAGAAATAGTCGACCTCCTCCTGCGTCTTGCAGTCGATGGACAGCGAGACTGCCTCGGTGAACTTGAATTGCGGCCCGCCGTTGAGCGCCTGGAACTGCACGCCGTCGAGCTCGAAATAGGTCACCAGCACCTTGCCCTCATTATCGCCGCTGCCCTTGGGCCAGCGCATCACGCTCAGCACCTTCGAGTTCTTGAAGACGGAGATGTAATGGTTCATGGCCTCCTCGGCCTGGTCGTCGAACCACAGGCAGGGGGTGATCTTTTGCATTTTCTTGCTCCTCGGGCTGTTTTGGCTTGTTTTCACGCGTTCAACGGCCGGCTGGCGATTGATGCCGGTCGCCGCCGTCTGCCCAAGGACGCTCAAACAAAACACGATCCGACAGCACCTCTGACTTTTTTTACTGCCTGGACAGGCTTGCCGTCTTTGGCTCAAGATCCCGGCGCATCGCAAAACCGTGGCCAGACCAGACGGTGGCGTATATAACGCCGCTCAATTCCGGTTTTCCGCGCCTGTTCGGACGCGACGCAGACAGCAAGGACAGTTTAATGCCCGCCTACCGTTCCCGCACCACCACCCATGGCCGTAACATGGCCGGCGCCCGCGGCCTGTGGCGCGCCACAGGCATGAAGGATTCCGATTTCGGCAAGCCGATCATCGCTGTCGTCAATTCCTTCACCCAGTTCGTTCCGGGCCACGTCCATCTCAAGGATCTCGGCCAGCTGGTCGCCCGCGAGATCGAGAAGGCCGGCGGCGTCGCTAAGGAGTTCAACACCATCGCTGTCGATGACGGCATCGCCATGGGTCATGACGGCATGCTCTATTCGCTGCCGTCGCGCGAGCTGATCGCCGACTCGGTCGAATATATGGTCAACGCCCACTGCGCCGACGCCATGGTCTGCATCTCGAATTGCGACAAGATCACGCCGGGTATGCTGATGGCGTCGCTGCGTCTCAACATCCCGACCGTCTTCGTCTCCGGCGGCCCGATGGAGGCCGGCAAGGTGGTGCTTGCCGGCAAGACGCAGGCGCTCGATCTGGTCGACGCCATGGTCGCGGCTGCCGACGACAAGATCTCCGACGAGGACGTCAAGACCATCGAGCGCTCGGCCTGCCCGACCTGCGGCTCCTGCTCGGGCATGTTCACCGCCAATTCGATGAATTGCCTGACCGAGGCGCTTGGCCTTTCGCTGCCCGGCAACGGTTCGACGCTGGCGACGCACGCCGACCGCAGGCGGCTGTTCGTCGAGGCCGGCCACCTGATCGTCGATCTCGCCCAGCGCTACTACGAGCAGGACGACGACACCGCGCTGCCGCGCAGCATCGCCTCGAAGGGCGCCTTCGAGAACGCCATGACGCTCGACATCGCCATGGGCGGCTCGACCAACACCGTGCTGCACATCCTGGCTGCCGCGCATGAGGGCGAGATCGATTTCGGTCAGGACGACATTGACGCGCTGTCACGCAAGGTGCCGGTGCTATGCAAGGTTGCCCCCGCCAAGGCGGATGTGCACATGGAAGACGTCCACCGCGCCGGTGGCATCATGGCGATCCTCGGCCAGCTCGATAACGCCGGACTGATCAACCGCGACCTGCCGACCGTGCACACCGCAAGCCTCGGCGAAGCGCTCGACCATTGGGATATCTCGCGCACGTCAAGCCAGAATGTCCGCGACTTCTTTCTGGCGGCCCCGGGCGGCGTGCCGACGCAGGTCGCCTTCAGCCAGGATCGCCGCTGGGACGAACTCGATCTCGACCGGGAGAAGGGTGTCATCCGCTCGGCCCAATATCCTTTTTCCAAGGATGGTGGCCTTGCCGTGCTGAAAGGCAACCTGGCGCTCGACGGCTGTATCGTGAAGACCGCGGGCGTCGATGAATCGATCCTGAAATTCACCGGCCCGGCCAGGGTGTTCGAAAGCCAGGACGCCAGCGTCAAGGCGATCCTGTCCAACGAGATCAAGGCCGGCGATGTCGTCGTCATCCGCTACGAAGGGCCGCGCGGCGGCCCCGGCATGCAGGAAATGCTCTATCCGACCAGCTATTTGAAGTCGAAGGGCCTCGGCAAGGCCTGCGCGCTGGTCACCGATGGCCGCTTCTCCGGCGGCACCTCCGGCCTGTCGATCGGCCATGCCTCTCCCGAGGCGGCGGAAGGCGGGCTGATCGGGCTGGTGCATGAGGGCGACACGATCGAGATCGATATCCCGAACCGCTCCATCCGGCTTGCCGTCGACGATGCCGAACTGGCCGCCCGCCGCGCCGCGATGGAGGCCAAGGGAGCCGCCGCCTGGAAGCCCGAGGAAAAGCGCAAGCGCAAGGTGACGATGGCCTTGCGCGCCTACGCCTCGATGGCGACCAGTGCTGCAAAGGGTGCGGTAAGGTATGTGCCGGAATAGGTTCGCTTCTTCAAAGGGATGACGGTAGATGGATTTCGACCTTATCGTCCGCGGCGGCACGCTGCCCGACGGCAGGATCGCCGATATCGGCATCATCGGCGAGACGATCGCGGCCATCGAGCCGGAGCTGAACGCTGGCGCGGGCACGGCGATTGACGCCCATGGCAATCTGATCTCGCCGCCCTTCGTCGATCCGCATTTTCACATGGACGCCACGCTCTCGCTAGGCATCCCGCGCATCAACGTGTCGGGCACGCTGCTCGAAGGCATCTCGCTGTGGGGCGAACTGAAGCCGCTGTTGACGCACGAAGCGGTGCGCGACCGCGCGCTCGCCTATTGCGACTGGGCAGTATCCATGGGCCTGCTCGCCATCCGCAGCCATGTCGATGTCTGCGATACCAGGCTGCTGGCGGTCGAAGCCCTGCTCGATGTGAAGAAGACCGTCGCACCCTATATCGACCTGCAACTGGTCGCCTTCCCGCAGGATGGGTTTTATCGCTCACCGACGGCGCGTGATAACACCATCCGCGCGCTCGACATGGGTGTCGACATCGTCGGCGGTATTCCGCATTTCGAGCGCACCATGGCCGACGGCACGCGTTCGGTGACGGAACTGTGCGAAATCGCGGCAGAACGCGGCCTCATGGTCGACCTGCATTGCGACGAGACCGATGATCCGCTGTCGCGCCATATCGAACAACTGGCCTATGAGACGCAACGCCTCGGCCTGCAGGGCAGGGTGGCCGGCTCGCATCTTACGTCGATGCACTCGATGGACAATTACTATGTCTCGAAGCTGTTGCCGCTGATATCAGAGGCAGGCGTCTCGGCGATCCCCAATCCGCTGATCAACATCATGCTGCAGGGCCGCCACGACACGTTCCCCAAACGCCGCGGCCTGACGCGGGTCAAGGAAATGCTTGCCCACGGCATCCGCGTCGGCTGGGGCCAGGATTGCGTGCTCGACCCCTGGTATTCGCTGGGCACCGCCGACATGCTCGACGTCGCCTTCATGGGCCTTCACGTCGCCCAGATGTCGAGCCCGGCCGACATGGCGCGCTGCTTCGACATGGTCACCAACGTCAACGCCGCCATCATGGGCCTCGACCATTTCGGCCTGGCGGTCGGCAAGCGCGCCAGCTTCGTCGTCCTGGATGCCGGCGATCCGGTCGAGGCCTTGCGCCTGCGTCCCGAGCGACTCTGTGTCATCGCCAGGGGCAAGGTGGTGGCCGAGCGGGCCAGGCAGGAAACACGTCTCTCGATCGCCGGACGGCCGGCAACAGTGAACCGCAGGCATCGCCCGTCTCAAAACTCCATCGCTCAGATTGATAGGTCCTGACCGCAAGTCTACAATCAACCTCCAGTTTTATGCCGAGGAGGAAACCATGTGGCACAAGACGGCGATGGTGGTCGCGTTGGCGGCCACTTGTGCAGGCTGCATGACGGCCGAAGACCGTCGTGCCGCGGACGAGGCGAAATGCCGTTCCTACGGCTTCGTCAGGAAGAATGATGCCTTCGCCGAATGTCTGCAGCGCATCGATCTGGCGCGCCGCGCCGAGCTCAGAAGTGCGTCGGTCTTCGATCCTTGGGATCGGCCGGTGATCTATCGTCCGGTTATCATTCGGCCACGGCCAAAGTAGGCCGTTGCGATCGTCCGTACAGGCCCAGCCGATTTCCGGTCCCTGGTCTGGCCGGCTTCCCGATTTCCGCTCGTCAAAGCGGCCGCTTGCGTCTACGACGCTGCTCACAGGGGTTTCATGCGGGAGGAAGCGACATCGGCATGGCACAGCCAACAGCCCAGAATTCAACGTTCAGGAACGTGCTTTTGGCTGGTATTCTGCTGATGCTGGCCGGCGATTTCCTGTTTGCTTTGAATGATGCGATGGGCAAATGGCTGGTCGCCAGCTTTTCCGTCGGCCAGGTCGTGCTGATCCGTTCCATCGGCGCCTTTTTCGTGCTCGGTCCGATGATCGCGCGTCAAGGCGCGGCCAGGCTGTTCCGCATGGAGCGCCTGGAACTGCAGGTCTTGCGCGTCGTCATGACGACGCTTGACACGGCGCTGTTCTACGCCGCCGTCGTCTATCTGCCGCTCGCCGACGTCATGAGCTTCTATATGGCGGGGCCGATCTACGTGGCGGCGCTGTCCCACCTGCTGCTTGGTGAAAAGGTCGGCTGGCGCCGCTGGATGGCGATTCTGGTCGGGTTCTGCGGCGTGCTGATCATGCTCGAACCGTCCTCGGCCGCGTTTTCGCTGTCGTCGACCTTCGCGCTGGCCGGAAGCATTTCATTCGCCTTCGCGATCATTCTCAACCGGCGGTTGCGTGGCACCAGCGACACCTCGCTCGTTACCTGGCAAACCATCGGCACGCTGCTGGTCGGCGGGTTTCTCACCATCGGCAACTGGCAGACGCCGTCCTCGCTCGATTTCGGCGCCATGCTGCTTCTTGGCATCGTCTCCTGCGGCGCGCATCTGATGATCACCAGGGCGCTGAAGCTGGCGCCGGCGTCGACGCTGGCGCCGCTGCATTACAGCCTGCTGCTGTGGGCCGTCATCTTCGGGCTGGCCTTCTTTGGCGACATGCCCGGCCCGCGCATCCTGATCGGCTCGGGCATCATCGTGCTGGCCGGCCTGTTCATCTTCCATCGCCAGAAAGTGGTCGACACGGTGCCGCCCGAAAACGTGCCGAAAGGCGTCAACTGATTCCAATTTTCTCTGGTCCTTAGCCCGCGCGCACTGCCGCCAGATGCCGTGAGAAGTCCGCCGTCTCCATCAGCGCCCTGCAGCGTGAAAAGCGACCGTCGGCATAGGCGCGGAAATCGTCGGCCGGATTGCTGTTGGCAAGCTGGATCAGTCCCCACAGCGTCCACAAGAGATCGCACATCGCCTTGTAGATGACGATGCGGCCGCGCTCCGCCGGCGTCGGCTCGCCACCGAAATAGGCGCCCATCATCTCGTCCTCCTGCGCCGTATCAAACTGGCCTTCGACGCTGAGGTCGCCGAGATCCCAGAGCGGGTCGTTCATGCCGGAATATTCCCAGTCGACAATCCACATCCTGTCGCCCGTATCGAGAAAATTTTCGCACAGCGGATCGCAGTGGCAGGCGACGAGAGGCAGGGGATGCGCGGCAAGCGCCGAGCGCACGGTTTCCGCCTCGATAACGACGTCGTGGTAACGGGCAGGCAGGGCGACGTCCTTGGTCGACAGCACCTTCAGATAGTCGTCGATCATCGCAAACAGCTCGAAGCGGAAGGGAAACACCGCGCCGGATGTATGCAATCTGCGGAAGGCCTTGCCGGCACGCGCCGGACTGCCCGGCCGGGTCTTGAATTTATCCGGCGACATCGTCTCGGCGCCGGCGATAAAGCGCGTCACCATCACGCCTGTCTCGCCGTCGACATGCAGCAGCTCGGGGCTGACGCCGGCCATCGCTGCCTCCCGCGCCGCCACCGCCTCATTGGCGCGGTTGATATACTCCTGCGTGCCCTTGCCGGGAATCCGCAGGCAGGCATCTCCAGCCCTGAAGACGAGGTTGGTGAGGCCACCCAGCCGCTCCAGCGGTCCCTCGTAGCCGGCCAGCGCCGGAATGGCTGCAAGCGCCGCGCGTGCTTCCTCGTCCACCATCGCTTCTGCCCTCTTTTCGCATCTATTTGTGGTGACGACGGTTCCACAAATTTCGCCGTTTGGCTATCATCGCTTGCATGCGGTTCACTCCAGCGCCGTGCGTTCCTGCAGGACACGCTAAGAACGCTGCGGCGCTTTGATTTGCGGACGAGACTGTAATGGCGGACAGGAAAAACAAAGGCGCGCTCGCCGCGGCCTATGCAGCGAAGCGGCCAGAGGAGGTGGCGGCGCTCTACGACCGCTGGTCCGACACCTACGACGCCGACATGTCGGCGGCCGGTTATCGCCATCCGACCATCTGCCTTGCCCTGCTTGCCCGCCACCTGCCGCGCGGCGCGGCACCGCTCCTCGATGCCGGTGCCGGCACCGGGCTCATCGGCGAGTGGCTGAAGATCGCGGGCTATCCGCAGGTCGAGGCGCTCGACATTTCCGAAGGCATGCTGGCCCAGGCAGCGCGCAAGGGCGTCTATTCGGCGCTTCACTGCTTGGCGCTCGGCGGCCCGCTGCCCTTCGCGGATGATGCCTATGCCGGCATCATATCGGCCGGCGTCTTCACCTCGGGCCATGTCGGCGCTGAGGGGCTGGACGAACTGATCCGCATCTGCCGGCCGGGCGGGATAATCGTGCTGACGGTCAAGAACACCCTGTGGGACGCCGGCTTTTCCGCAGGGATAGCCGACCTCGAGGCGAAGGGCGTCGTCACGCGCGCCGAGGAGACATCGCCCTATGTCTCCATGCCGGGCGAGGCCGACACCGTGCCCAGCCGCGGTCTCGTTCTGCGCGTGAACTGACCATCCCCGCTCTTATGCATGTCGCGCAAAAGTGCGCAGCGGTTTTGTGATAAAGACATGCATAGAAACAAGAACTTAAAGCGCCTCGCATGAATCCGTTCAGACGCGACGCGCTTTAGGCTCTTTTCCTTTCTCCGGCCGGGTCGTAAAGCGGCTCGAGATGGATTTTTGCCGGCGTCCGCTGCATAGCCACCACCAGCTCGTAGTCGCCGCAGGTGAGGAAATCGTCGCTGACGCCGTCGGCGTTGCGCACATAGCCGTAGCCGATGTTCTTTCCGACCGTGTAGCCATAGCCGCCGCTGGTCAGGTAGCCGACCGGCTCGCTGTTGCGCAGGATCGTTTCGCGCCCGAGCAGCACGATCTCGCAATCGTCGACGGTGAAGCCGGCAAAGCGCTTTTTCAGAACCGCGCCGCCGATCTCTTCCAGCGCCCGCCGTCCGAGAAAATCGGTATTCTTGCGAAGCTTCACCGCCCAGCCGAGGCCGGCCTCCTGCGGCGTGTCGTTGGGCGTGATGTCGGAGCCCCAGGCGCGGTAGCCTTTTTCCAGCCGCAGCGATTCCAGCGCCCTGTAGCCGACCGGGCGGATGCTGTGCTCCTCGCCCGCCGCCATCAGCGCGTCGAAGATTTCGCCCGTCGCCGCGATCGGCACATGCAGCTCCCAGCCGAGCTCGCCGACATAGGTGACGCGCAGCGCCCGAACTGTGTGGCCGGCGATGGAGATTTCCCGCACGTGTCCGAACGGGAAAGCGGTGTTCGACACGTCCGCGTCGGTCACCGCAGCCAGCACGTCGCGGGCCCGCGGCCCCATCAGCGACAGCGTGCCGAAATCCTCGGTGACATCGGTGAGCGTCACGTCGAGCTCGTTGCCGACATGGTCGCCGATCCACGAGAAGTCATGCGTCCTAAAGCCGGTGCCGGTGACGACGTAGAATCGGTCTTCGCCGAGCCGCGCCACGGTCAGGTCGGCCTCGATGCCGCCGCGCGTGTTGAGAAGCTGCGTGTAGGTCAGCCGGCCGACCGGCTTGGCGACGTCGTTGGCGCAGATCCAGTCGAGCGCCTTCAGCGCATCCGCACCGGTCATTTCGTATTTGGCGAAGGACGACTGGTCGAAGATGCCGACGTTCTCGCGCACGTGCCGGTGCTCGTCGCCGACCGGCGAAAACCAGTTCTGCCGGCCCATCGAATAGATGTCCTTCGGCTCGACGCCTTCGGGCGCAAACCAGTTCGGCCGCTCCCAACCGAGCTTGGAGCCGAACACGGCGCGGTGCTTTTGCAGCCGTTCATAGAGTGGCGACACGATCCGTGGCCGGCCCGTGGCATACTCTTCATGCGGGAAGCCGATCGTATAGTGCTTGCCATAGGCTTCCAGCGTGCGGTCGCGGACCCATTGCCGGTCGCGGTGCAGGTCGGAAAAGCGCCTGATATCGACCACCCACAGGTCGAGTGGCGCCTCGCCGTCGACCACCCACTGCGCCAGCACCCAGCCGGCGCCGCCACCTGCCGCGATGCCGAAGGCGTTGAAGCCGGCGCCGACGAACATATTGGCGCATTCGGGTGCGACGCCGAGAATGAAATTGCCGTCCGGCGTGAAGCTCTCCGGCCCGTTGATCATCTGCTTGACGCCGACGCTTTCGAGCGCCGGAACCCGCGTGATTGCCTGGTTCATATGCTGCTCGAAATGATCGTAATCGTCGTCGAACAGCCGGAACTGCCAGTCGTCAGGGACATTGCCGCCGGGAAGATCGGTCGTCCAGGCTTGCGGGTTCGGCTCATAGCCGCCCATCACCAGCCCGCCGACCTCCTCCTTGAAATAAATGCGGCGGTCGGGGTCGCGGATCGTCGGCGCATCGGTCGCCAACCCGTCTATTCTTTCGGTGACGATGTACTGGTGCTTCACCGGCTGCAGCGGCACGTTGATGCCGGCTAGCGCCCCCACCTGCCGCGCCCATTGCCCGGCACAGTTCACCACCTTGTCGCAGGCGATATCGCCCCTGTTGGTCTTTACCGTTGTGATGCGGCCCTCCTGCATGTCGAAGCCGGTGACGCGGACATCCTCGAACAGCCTGGCGCCATGCATGCGCGCGCCTTTGGCCAGCGACTGCGTGATGTCGGAAGGGTTTGCCTGGCCGTCGGTCGGCAGCCAGTTGGCGCCGACGAGATCGCCGGTTGCCAGCAGCGGCCACATCGCCTTGACCTCGGCCGGTGACAGCAACTGCATGTCCATGCCGAAGCTCTTCGCCGTCGTCGCCAGCCTCTTGTACTCGATCCAGCGGTCGGCATTGGTGGCGAGCCTGAGGCATCCGGTCATCTTCCAGCCGGTGGCCAGCCCGGTTTCGGCTTCCAGTCCCTTGTAGAGATCGACCGAATATTTGAGCACGCGGGTGATCGAGGCCGAAGACCGCAATTGACCGACCAGCCCCGCCGCATGCCATGTCGAGCCCGAAGTCAGTTTGCCCTGTTCCAGGAGCACGACATCGGCCTTGTGGTCACGCGCCAGATGATAAGCCGTCGAACAGCCGATTATGCCGCCGCCGATGACGACGATCTCGGCGTAGGCGGGCAAGGTCATGATATCTGTCCGTATTTTGTTCTGTAGTTTTCCAGCGCGGCATCGAGCCGCGTCAGGTTTTCGTCGGTATAGGCAACGTAGTCGACGCCGGGCGCGTCGAGATAAAGTTCGGAAACCATGCTCCACATCGCCTCGCGCAGCAGCGATGCGCATTGCATGGCCGCATGCGAGCGGCGGATCGCCTCGTCCGGCTCCTTCATGAAATAGGCGGTCAGGAAGGCGAAGGACTCATCGTCGTTCATGGTGGCGTTCGAGGCGACGCCGGCGAGGTCGAACATCGCCGTGTTGAAGCCGGCATATTCGAAATCGATCAGCCACAGCCTGTGGCCGTCATCGAGAATATTAGCCGGCAGAAGGTCATTATGACCAAAGACGATCGGCAGCAATTTCTGCGCCCGTTCGAGCTCGTCTGCAAGCGTCAGCAGCCGCGGCAACTCGCTTCGCATGCGGCTGTCGGCTTCCTCCAGCGTGCGCGCATAGTCGCGGATGACATGGAAAACCCAGAACATGAAGCCGGCGCCGGAGACATGATTGGGCATCTCGCGATGGAAGCCGCGCATCAGGGCGGCGACGCGGTCGATATTGGCGCGGACGTCCTCGGCGACAAAAGTCTTGGCGCCGAGAAATTCCGTTACCAGGATGCCGGGCTCGGAATGGCGGACCGCAGGCGCGAAGCCGGCGGCGTGCGCCGCGCGCGCGGTCATCACCTCGCGCTCGCGAAAGACATGATGGAATGGAAAGTCCTGGCCAAAGCGCACGACATGCCGCCCGGCGGCGTCCTTGACCAGATAGTTGGCGTTGCTCAGGCCGCCTGGCAGCGGCGCGATCTCGATGCTGCCGGTCCAGCAGGGCAGGGCGCGGATGCGGTCCTCGGCGGTCACGGGTGAATCCCTCGTTGCGCGGGGTTCAAGGCGTCGCGGGCGACGCAAAGATGGCGGCCGGCAGGAGGGAGCAATGCGAAGTCCTCGTCGGTGCGGGATCCCGGGATCGGTATCCCGCACCGCACCGACGAGCCCCAGTGCCGGGTTCTTTGACTCCGGCATCCGCCCCCGCGGATTCAAAAAAGTCCTTTTCCCTTACGTCAGACGATTTCCCGGACGTTCGGGCAGGCGAATTTTGGTGCGGCTCTGCCATCGTTCTCCCGTGGCAGTTCCGAAGCCTGTCACAAGCCAGTGTCGCGCCATGTGATCCGGCTTGTCAACGACAACTTGTGGCTTTTTGCCCGAAATCACAAGGATTTCTTGTAAACTGTGGCCGATTTGCCTTAGAAGCGGTCAGTAGCGCAACAAATCGATTGGGTGAGACCGATGCCCTCGAAGCGGCATGGCGAGATCCTGCGTCTCCTCCATGAGGAAGGCACCGTCACCATCGCCAGCCTGGCCGACCGGCTGGGCGTCTCGCTGGAGACCGTGCGCCGCGACGTCAAGCCGCTGACCAGTGACGGTTCGATCCTGAAGATGCATGGCGCCGTCGGCCTGCCGTCGATGGCCGGCGAGGCGCCGTTCGAGCGGCGTATGCGCGAGAATGCCGATGCCAAGCGCGCCATCGCCCGCATGGTTGCCGCCACCATCCGCGACGGCGAAGCGATCATGCTCGACACAGGCACCACGACCTCTTTCCTGGCCCGCGAACTGCTCGGTCACCGGCGGCTGACGGTGGTCACCAACTCCTCCGACATCGCCCGCACGCTGGCCACCGTCAACGGCAACAAGGTCTACATGGCCGGCGGCGAACTGCGCAGCGATTCGGGCGCTGCCTTCGGCGTCTCGGCCATTGCATTCGTCAGCCGCTTTTCCGTCAGCCACGCTGTGATCTCCACCGGCGCGGTCGATGCCGTCACCGGCGTGATGGACTATGATCTGGATGAGGCGGAATTCGCCCGCATGGTGCTGTCGCGCGGCCAGCGCTCGCTCGTCATCACCGACCACACCAAGTTCGGCCGCCAGGGTCTGGTCCAGGTCTGCGGCCTCGACGGTTTTTCCGAACTCGTCACCGATCGGCCGCCGCCGCACGCCATCGCCGCAGCCCTCGAGCAAGCGGGCGCGCGGCTCAGCATTGCCGGCAGCGAAAGCGGGATCTGACCTGGCCAGAGCAGTAATGCGGTGAGCCTGGGATCGGCGGCTTTTCTTCCTTGCCGTCCCGGTGTTTAGTCCGGCCATGGCTTTCACCATCCGCCAATTGCAGTTCTTCATCGCCGTCGCCGAGCAAGGCACAGTGTCTGGCGCCGCCCAAAACCTGTCCATCTCGCAATCGTCGGTCACCGAGGCGATCAAGGAGCTCGAAGGCGATCTCGGCGTCGAACTGTTCGAGCGCCATCCGCGCGGCCTCAACATCACCCACAAGGGCCACCAGTTCCTGCGCCACGCGACAAAGATCCTTGCCGATGTTTCCGATGCGCGCCGCGCCTTCTCCGGCGAGCAAGCGGCGGCTGGCGGCCGGCTGCAACTCGGCGTCACCTCGCTGGTCGCCGGCTATGTCCTGTCCGACCTTCTCGCCCGCTATCGCCGCGCCTATCCGGGCGTCGAGATCTCGGCCATCGAGGACAATGGCGACTACCTCGAACATCTGCTGGTCGGCGGCAAGCTCGACATCGCCGTCATGGTCACCTCGAACCTGCGCGACCGCACCGCCCTGCAATCGGAAATTCTCGAAGTCTCGCCCTACCGGCTATGGCTGCCGCTTGGCCATCCGCTGTCCAGCGCCGACATCATCGGCATCAGCGATATCGCGTCGGAGCCGCTGATCATGCTGACCGTCGACGAGATCGAAGAGAATACCGGAAAATTGCTGGCGGCGATTGCTGCCAAGCCGCATGTCGCCTTCCGCACCCGCTCGGTCGAAGCGGTGCGCAGCCTCGTCGCCACCGGCGCCGGCGTGGCGCTGCTGCCCGACCTCGTCTACCGGCCATGGTCGCTTGAAGGCGACCGCATCGAATCGCGCGATATTTCGGGCTCGTTGCCGGTTGTCCAAGTCGGCACGGTCTGGCGGCGCGGCTCCGGCCTGCCACAGGCCGCGCGCGACTTCATCGGGCTTGCCCAGTCGCAGCGCATGGTTCGTCAGCGGCCGGACAAGAACGGCCGCTGATCTATCGGAAAAACCGATATCGCCTTTCTGACAAATGAATTTGCGAAACCGGAAATTTCACAGCACCCTGACAATCAGGGAGCAAAGCCGCCGTTAGAGCGACGTGCGTCCAATTGGACGCACAAAGTACGCTCTAACACTTTTAGTTTTCGCATCGTGCTTCCGAAAATCAATCCGATTTTCGGGCCGATGCGAGAGTGCGGCCCCTCAAATGGGAGATCGACGATGAATTCATTCCTGAAGTCATGCACTGCATTGACGGTCGCGCTGGCCTTCTCCGGCCAGGCGATCGCCCAGGTTAAGGAACTTGGCAAGGGCGAAGGCCAGGTCAACATTGTTGCCTGGCCCGGCTACATCGAACGCGGCGAAACCGACAAGAACTATGATTGGGTCACGTCTTTCGAGAAGAACACAGGCTGCAAGGTCAATATCAAGACCGCCAACACCTCCGACGAGATGGTCGCGCTGATGAATGAGGGCGGATTCGACCTTGTTACTGCCTCGGGCGACGCGTCGTTGCGCCTTGTCGCCGGCAAGCGGGTCCAGCCGATCAACACCGATCTCATCCCGAGCTGGAACACGGTCGACGACCGGCTGAAGGATGCGCCGTGGTTCACGGTCGGCGGCGTCCACTACGGCGCCCCCTACCAGTGGGGGCCGAACGTGCTGATGTACAATACCGAGGTGTTCAAGGAAGCGCCGAAGAGCTGGAACGTCGTCTTCGAGGAGATGACCTTGCCCGACGGCAAGCCGAACAAGGGCCGCGTCCAGGCCTATGACGGGCCGATCCACATCGCCGATGCGGCCAACTATCTGATGTTCCACAAGCCGGAGCTCGGCATCAAGGATCCCTACGAGCTGACCGAAGATCAGTACAAGGCCGCCCTCGATCTGCTGCGCGTCCAGCGCACGCTGGTCGGACGCTACTGGCATGACGCCGCCATCCAGGTCGACGATTTCCAGAACGAAGGCGTCGTTGCCTCCGGTTCATGGCCCTATCAGGTCAACACGCTGGTTGCTGCCAAGAAGCCGGTCGCTTCGACCATCCCCCAGGAAGGCGTCACCGGCTGGGCCGACACCACCATACTGGCAGCCGACGCAGCCCACCCGAACTGCGCCTATATGTGGATGGAGCACTCGCTGTCGCCGAAAGTGCAGGGCGATGTCTCCGCCTGGTTCGGTTCGCTGCCGGTGGTGCCGGCTGCCTGCAAGGGCAACGAATTGCTCGGCGAGGAAGGCTGCAAGACCAACGGCTACGACAATTTCGAAAAGATCAAGTTCTGGAAGACGCCGGTGTCGAAATGCGCCACCCAGGACCAGTGCGTGCCTTACTATCGCTGGGTGTCGGACTATATCGGCGTCATCGGCGGACGGTGAGTTCGTTTCGCATTGCTCGCCAGTTGGCGCTGCCCCTCACCCTTGCCCCCTCCCCGTGAACAACGGGAGAGGGGGTCGCGAGCGTTGCGGCTAGCCCCTTCTCCACGTCCCTACGGGGAGAAGGTGCCGGCAGGCGGATGAGGGTCAGCGCTGTCGCCTGAATTGACGAGCCTGGCAGATCAGGACAGCCCATGACATCAGCCGTTTCCTTCCAGAAAGTCTCGCGCCATTTCGGCAGCGTGCGCGCCGTCGACATGGTCGATCTCGACATCGTGCCGGGCGAGTTCTTCGCCATGCTTGGACCTTCGGGTTCCGGCAAGACGACCTGCCTGCGCTTGATCGCCGGCTTTGAGCAGCCGACATCGGGCTCGATCTCCATCTTTGGCGAACGCGCCGAAGGCGTTCCGCCCTATCGCCGCAACGTCAACACCGTCTTCCAGGACTACGCGCTGTTTCCGCATCTGAACGTGCTCGACAACGTCGCCTACGGGCTGATGGTCAAGGGTGTCGGCAAGCTGGAGAGGCAGAAGGCCGCCGAGGAAGCATTGTCGCTGGTCCGGCTTCCCGGCTACGGCGCCCGCCGCCCGAGCCAGCTTTCCGGCGGACAGCGCCAGCGCGTCGCGCTCGCCCGCGCGCTGGTCAACCAGCCGAAGGTGCTTCTGCTCGACGAGCCGCTTGGCGCGCTCGACCTCAAGCTGCGCGAAAACATGCAGGAGGAGCTGAAGTCGCTGCAGAAGGCGCTCGGCATCACCTTCGTCTTCGTCACCCACGACCAGGGCGAGGCGCTGTCGATGGCCGACCGCGTCGCCGTCTTCAACGACGGCAAGATCATGCAGATCGGCACGCCGGAGGACATCTACCAGCGGCCGAAGACGCGCTTCGTCGCCGATTTCGTCGGCTCGTCCAATGTGCTGCCGCCGGATTTCGTCCAGCGCTATTCCGGCCAGCATCGCTGGGGCAGCCTGCGCCCTGAATCCATTCGCATCGGCCGGGCGGCGAAGGGCGACGGCGTTGCCGCCCGTCTTGTCTCGACCAATTATCTCGGCGCCACGACCAGACTGGCGCTCGACGCCGACGGGTTGAGATTGCATGCCATTGTGCCGGCCGGTGCGAAATTGCCCAGGGAAGGCGAGGCGGTCGTGCTCACCTTCAACCGCGAGCATTTGCATCTGATGGACGAGCCGGGATGATGGCGCTGTCGGCAACTGTCGCTAATAGCCGCGGCAAGGCGCTTCACGGCGCCCCCCTCTGTCCTGCCGGACATCTCCCCCACGAGGGGGGAGATCGGCAGCTTCGCCAGTGGCGCCTCTTCTGCAACGTTGGTGATTGGCGAAAGCAGTCGCGACAGCCAATCTCCCCCCTCGTGGGGGAGATGTCCGGCAGGACAGAGGGGGGCGCGAAGGAACGCGGCCGGTCGAAGAAACCATGACTCTGACCGCGACCCAGGCAAAACCTGCCCCAGCCGTCCTGCCTCGCGCCGGCGGCGTGCGCGGCGCGCTGTCCGACCTGCTCTGGCGCAAGCCGAAGCTGCTGCTGCTGTTGATGCTGCTGCCGCCGGTGTTGTGGCTCGGCATCGTCTATATCGGCTCGCTGTTCGCGCTGCTCTTGCAGAGTTTTTTCTCGATCGACGAATTCTCCGGCCTCATCAACCGGCAGTTCACGCTGAAGACCTATGGCGACCTGCTGCAGGCCGCCAATCTCGACATCATCCTGCGCACGGTGACGATGGCGGCCCTGGTCACGCTCGCCTCGGCGACCATCGCCTTTCCCATCGCCTATTACGCGGCCCGCTATGCGCGCGGCCGCTGGAAGGCGCTGTTCTATCTCGGCGTGATGCTGCCGCTGTGGTCGAGCTATCTGGTCAAGATCTACGCCTGGAAGCTCATTCTCGCCAAGGAAGGCATTCTCACCTGGCTGCTCGCCAAGCTGCATCTGCTATGGCTGCTCGACGGCTGGCTGTCGCTGCCGGTCGTCGGCGGCAACTCGCTGTCGGTGTCGTCCACCGGCACCTTCATCGTCTTCGTCTACGTCTGGCTGCCGTTCATGATCCTGCCGGTGCAGGCGGCACTCGAGCGCGTGCCGGGCAATCTGGTCGAGGCCTCGTCCGATCTCGGCGCCTCGCCCGGCCAGACCTTCCGCAACGTGCTGTTCCCGCTGGCGCTGCCGGGCATCGTCGCCGGCTCGATCTTCACCTTCTCGCTGACGCTGGGCGACTACATCATCCCGCAGATCATCGGCACCTCGCGGCTGTTCATCGGCCAGGCCGTCTATTCGCAGCAGGGCACCGCCGGCAACATCCCGCTCGCCGCCGCCTTCACCGTGGTGCCGATTGTCATCATGGGCTTCTACCTCTGGGGCGCCAAGCGCATGGGGGCCTTCGATGCGCTCTGATGGCTCACCATCCGCCCCTCTCGGCCTGAAGGTCGCCGCAGCCTGCGGCCTGCTGTTCCTGCATCTGCCGATCTTCCTGATCTTCGTCTATGCCTTCACGACCGAGGAAAAGAGCTTCGCCTGGCCGCCGCCGGGGCTGACCATGCAATGGTTCGCCGTCACCTGGAACCGCCCGGACGTGTGGGAAGCGCTGTCGCTGTCGGTCCGTGTCGCCGCCATCTCGACACTCGTCGCCCTGGTGCTCGGCACGCTCTGCGCGGCCGCCGTTTCGCGAACACGGTTCTTTGGCCGCGAAACCATCTCGCTGCTGGTCATCCTGCCGATCGCGCTGCCCGGCATCATCACCGGCATCGCGCTGCGTTCGGCCTTTTCGCTGGCCGAGATTCCGTTCTCGTTCTGGACGATCGTGCTCGGCCACGCCACCTTCTGTGTCGTCGTCGTCTACAACAACGCCGTCGCCCGCTTTCGCCGCACCTCCGGCTCGATGATCGAGGCGTCGATGGACCTCGGCGCCGACGGCTTCCAGACCTTTCGGCATGTCGTGCTGCCCAACATCGCCACCGCGCTGCTTGCCGGCGGCATGCTTGCCTTTGCGCTGTCGTTTGACGAGGTCATCGTCACCACCTTCACCGCCGGCCAGCAGCAGACGCTGCCGATCTGGATGCTGGAGGAATTGATCCGTCCGCGCCAGCGCCCGGTCACCAATGTCGTGGCCATGGTCGTCGTGCTGGTGACGCTGCTGCCCATCCTCGTCGCCTATTACCTGACCCGCGACGGCGACCAGATCGCCGGTTCGGGCAAATGACGTCAAGAATCCATAAGGGAGAGACTGCCATGGACACAAAGATGCTGATCGGCTCGAAATTCGAGAAGGGCACCGAGACCGAGGAGCCGATCCTCAATCCAAAGACCGGGGCGACTATCCTCAACCTGCCTGAAGCCAGCCAGGCGCAGATCGAGGCGGCGGTGCTGGCGGCCGAAAAAGCCTTCGTCACCTGGTCGCGCACCACGCCGGCGCAGCGCTCCGGTTATCTCCTGAAGATCGCCGATCGCATCGAGGCCGCGGCACAAGATTTCGCCGCCCTCGAGGCGCTCAATTGCGGCAAGCCGATCAATGCCGTGCTCAACGACGAAATCCCGGCGATCGTCGACTGCTACCGCTTCTTTGCCGGCGCTGTCCGCTCGATGCCCGGCCAGGTCGCCGGTGAATACATTCCCGGCCACACTTCGATGGTCCGCCGCGACGCCATCGGCGTCGTCGCCTCGATCGCGCCGTGGAACTACCCACTGATGATGATGGCCTGGAAGCTGGCGCCAGCGATTGCCGGCGGCAACACGGTCGTCTTCAAGCCGTCCGAGCAGACGCCGCTGACAGCGCTGAAGCTGGCAAAAATCCTTGCCGAGATACTGCCCGAGGGCGTCGTCAACGTCGTGCTGGGCAGAGGCGACAGCGTCGGCAACACACTGATCAACCACCCGAAAATCAATATGATCTCGATCACCGGCGATGTCGCGACCGGCAAGAAGGTGCTGCAGGCCGCCGCCAAATCGGTCAAGCGCACGCATCTCGAGCTCGGCGGCAAGGCTCCGGTCATCGTCTTCGACGACGCCGATCTCGGCGCGGTGGTCAATGGCCTGCGCGCCTTCGGCTATTACAATGCCGGCCAGGACTGCACCGCCGCCTGCCGCATCTATGCCGGCAAGAAGATCTACGACAAGCTCGTCGCCGATCTTTCCTCCGCCGTCTCGACCATCAAATACAACCGCCCCGACGACACCGAAAACGAGATCGGGCCGTTGATCTCACGCCGCCAGCGCGACCGCGTCTCGAGCTTCGTCGAGCGCGCCTCGGAGCTCAAGCACATCGAGATCACCACCGGCGGCAAGCCGGGCGAGGGCACCGGCTTTTTCTATCAGCCAACCGTCGTCGCCGGCGCGCTGCAGGAGGACGAGATCGTGCGCCGCGAAGTGTTCGGGCCGGTTGTCTCCGTCACCCGCTTTGCCGAGGTCGACGAGGCGGTGAACTGGGCCAATGACAGCGATTATGGCCTTGCGTCCTCGGTGTGGACCAAGGATGTCTCGCGCGCCATGGCGACGGCCGCCCGGCTGCAATATGGCTGCACCTGGATCAACACCCACTTCATGCTGACCAACGAGATGCCGCATGGCGGGCTGAAGCAGTCCGGCTACGGCAAGGACATGTCGCTCTATGCCTTGGAGGATTATACCGCTGTCCGCCACGTGATGATTGCGCACGGGTAGCGCCTTTTTACCTTTGCCTCTCCCCTTGTGGGAGAGGTCGGATTGCCCCGATTTGTCCTTCACAAATCGGTTGGCAATCCGGGTGAGGGGTAGGCAAGCGCCAAGCTGGAACACCCCTCATCCGTCTCGCCGCTGCGCGCCGATCCACCTTCTCCCACAAGGGGAGAAGGAAGATTGAGCGCCTGCCACTACTCGACGATGCGATGGATGTTCCGCTCAAACTAAGCCCGCTGCTTCAGGTGCGGCCGGCCGCTTGATCCTTGCCGAGGCGGCCACGACGAGCTCGTTGAAGACTTCGCCACCATTGTCCAGCATTTCGAACAATTGCCGCCGCATCCTCGGCTCCCAGAACTTGTTGATGTGCTCGGCGACGCCGGCAATGCCTTCCTCGCGCGGCTTGGAGTGAAAAAAGGCGGCAATCTGGTTGGCCATGCGGACCAGCTTTTCGCTGGTGCTCATGATGTGGCCTTCGTCATGCGACATGCTTGGCAACTCCGGAAGCCACCCGCTCGGGGTGGGTGAAAATATCGAAATCATCGCCGCGCACCAAAGCCACCAGCGTCATGCCGGCGTCCCCGGCGGTGCGGATGGCAAGTGCCGTCGGCGCCGAAACGGCAATGATGAACGCAGCGCCGATCGCCGCCGTCTTCTGCACCATCTCGACCGAAACGCGCGATGTCACCACGACAGCACCCAAGGAGCCATCGATGCCGGCTTTGGCGAGCGCCCCGGCGAGCTTGTCGAGCGCATTGTGGCGGCCGACATCCTCGCGCGCCATGACGATGCCCTTGCCTGGGATATAAAAACCGGCGGCATGGACCGCACCGGTCTCGGCATGAAGCGGCTGCGCTTTCGACAAAAGCCTGACCGAACGGACGATGTCGTCGCTGTCAAGTGTAAGTCTTGACGAACCAACCGCCTCGACCGAGCGCATCGCCTCCTCGATCGACTCGATGCCGCACAGCCCGCAGCCGACCGGGCCCGCCAGGCGTCGGCGCCGCGCCTCGAAGCGCGTATTGGCCTGGTCCTTCAGCCTGATCTGGATGTCGATGCCGGCGCCGTGATCCTCGACTTCGATCGCCTCGATTTCCCGGCCGTCGGCGATGATGCCTTCGGCCAGCGAGAAGCCGAGCGCGAAATCCTCGAAATCGGCCGGACTTGCCATCATCACCGCGTGAGTGGTGCCGGCAAAGGAGAACGCCACCGGTGTCTCTTCCGGCACCATCCGGTTGGCGGCCGCACTGCCGCCGGCGCGGTGGGCGAGGCGGGAGATTTGGCTGACAGCGAAACGTTTGGGCATCACGCGGCACCCCCCTCTGGCCTGCCGGCCATTTTACTCAGGAAGCGTTGAAGGTTTCTTGCTTCAATTGGCAGTTGCTCTCCTAGGCCATCCCCCACTCCGTCGCTGCTTCGCAGCGCCACCTCTCCCCCCTCCGGAGGGAGAGGAAGGGAGCCTGGAGTTCGCGCGCTTTCCTCTCGACCAACCGTCAAGATTGAAGCGCTTTCGGTCGAATGCCTCGGCACGATTACTCCGCTGCTTCCAAGGTCGCGATGCGACGGCTGTTGCGGGCCTGCTCGTCATAGTCGAGCTGCCATTCCGACGGCCCGTTGGACGCGCCGACCTGCACCGCCGTCACCTTGTATTCCGGGCAGTTGGTCGCCCAGTCGGAGAAGTCGGTGGTGATGACGTTGGCCTGCGTGTCGGGGTGGTGGAACGTCGTATAGACCACGCCAGGCGACACCTTGTCGGTGATCAGCGCGCGCAGCGTCGTCTCGCCGGAGCGGCTGGTCAGGCGGACCCAGTCGCCGTCGCGCAAACCGCGGTTTTCGGCGTCATGCGGGTGGATCTCGAGACGGTCCTCGCTGTGCCACATGACATTGTCGGTACGCCTGGTCTGCGCGCCGACATTGTACTGCGACAGGATGCGGCCGGTGGTCAGCAGCAGCGGGAAGCGCGGTCCCGTCCTCTCGTCGGTCGCCACATATTCGGTGCGGATGAACTTGCCCTTGCCGCGCACGAAGCCGCTGATATGCATGATCGGCGTGCCTTCCGGCGCCTGCTCGTTGCACGGCCACTGCACCGAGCCCATCTTTTCCAGATAATCGTAGGAAACCTTGGCGAAGCTCGGCGTCGTCTTCGCAATCTCATCCATGATTTCGGACGGATGCTGGTAATTCCAGGCAAGCCCCATCGCCTGTGCGAGCTTCTGCGTCACTTCCCAGTCGGCCAGCCCGTTATTCGGCGCCATCACCTTGCGCACGCGGTTGATGCGGCGCTCGGCATTGGTGAAGGTGCCGTCCTTTTCGAGGAAGGTCGAGCCGGGCAGGAAGACATGCGCGTAGTTGGCGGTCTCGTTGAGGAAGAGATCGTGGACGACGACACATTCCATCGCCGCAAGGCCTGCGGCGACATGCTTGGTGTCGGGATCGGACTGCAGGATGTCCTCGCCTTGCACATAGAGGCCCTTGAACGAGCCGTCGACGGCGGCGTCCAGCATGTTGGGGATGCGCAGGCCGGGCTCGTCGTCGAGCTTGACCCCCCACAGGCTCTCATAAATGTCGCGCACCGCGTCGCCGGAGACGTGGCGATAGCCGGGCAGCTCATGCGGGAACGAGCCCATGTCGCAGGAGCCCTGGACATTGTTCTGGCCGCGCAGCGGGTTCACGCCGACGCCCGGCCGGCCGATATTGCCGGTCGCCATGGCAAGATTGGCGATGGCGATGACGGTGGTCGAGCCCTGGCTGTGCTCGGTCACGCCGAGGCCGTAATAGATCGCGCCATTGCCGCCGGTGGCAAACAGCCGTGCGGCGCTGCGGATCTCTTCAGGATCGACATTGGCGAGCTGGCCGACCACCTCAGGGCTGTTTTCCGGCAGCGCCACGAACGACGCCCAATCCTGGAACTCGTCCCAGTCGCAGCGTTCGCGGATGAAGGCCTCGTCGAACAGGCCTTCGGTGACGATGACATGGGCAAGCGCGGTGACCACGGCGACATTGGTGCCCGGCTTCAGCGGCAGATGATGCTGCGCCTCGATATGAGCCGAGCGCACGATGTCGGTGCGGCGCGGGTCGAGCACGATCAGCTTGGCGCCTTTGCGCAACCGCTTCTTCATGCGCGACGCAAACACCGGATGTGCGTCGGTCGGATTGGCGCCGATGATCATCACCACATCGGTCTGCTCGATCGAGTCGAAATCCTGGGTGCCTGCCGAGGTGCCGAAAGTCTGGCCAAGGCCATAGCCGGTCGGCGAATGGCAGACGCGGGCGCAGGTATCGACATTGTTGTTGCGGAAACCCTGGCGGATCAGCTTCTGCACCAGATAGGTTTCCTCATTCGTGCAGCGCGACGAGGTGATGCCGCCGATCGAGGTGCGGCCATACTGGTACTGGATGCGGCGGAACTCGTTGGCGGTGTGGGTCAGCGCTTCCTCCCACGACACCTCGCGCCATGGATCGGTGACCTTTTCGCGGATCATTGGATTGAGGATGCGCTCCTTGTGGGTCGAGTAGCCGTAGGCAAAACGGCCCTTGACGCAGCTATGGCCACGGTTCGCCTTGCCGTCCTTGTAGGGCACCATGCGCACCAGCTCGTCGCCGCGCATTTCGGCCTTGAACGAGCAGCCGACGCCGCAATAGGCGCAGGTGGTGACGACCGAATGCTCGGGCTGGCCGATCTTGATCACCGATTTCTCGGAAAGCGTCGCCGTCGGGCAGGCCTGCACACAGGCGCCGCAGGACACGCACTCGCTGTCGATGAAAAGCTGGTGCATGCCGGGCGACACACGGCTTTCGAAGCCGCGGCCCTCGATGGTCAGCGCGAATGTGCCTTGCACCTCCTCGCAGGCGCGCACGCAGCGCGAGCAGACGATGCATTTCGATGGATCATAGGTGAAGTATGGGTTGGACTCGTCCTTCGCCATCCATTTGAAGTTTTCGGCGCCGTCGTTCTTCTTGAAGACGTGGTTGTCGCCCTCATAGCCGTAGCGCACGTCGCGCAGGCCGACGACGCCGGCCTGCGTCTGCAATTCGCAGTCGCCATTGGCCGCACAGGTCAGGCAGTCGAGCGGATGGTCGGAAATGTAGAGCTCCATCACGCCGCGGCGGATGTCCTTCAGCCGACCGGTCTGGGTGTGCACGACCATGCCCGGCGCCACCGGCGTCGTGCAGGAGGAGGGCGTGCCGTTGCGGCCGTCGATCTCGACCAGGCAGAGCCGGCAGGAGCCGAAGGCGTCGACCATGTCGGTGGCGCAGAGTTTTGGAATGGCAATGCCCGCCTCCATCGAGGCGCGCATGATCGAGGTGCCTTCCGGCACGGTGACGGTGAAGCCGTCGACCGTCAGCGTCACTTGCTTCTCGGATGTCGAGGCCGGCGTGCCGTAGTCGATTTCCTGAACGAGACCCATCGCGAGGTTCCTATTCTGCTGCTTCGGCGACCGGCGCCGGCTTGAAATCTTCGCGGAAGTGGTTGATTGCGCTCATCACCGGATAAGGCGTGAAGCCACCCAGCGCGCAGAGCGAACCGAATTTCATCGTGTTGCAGAGGTCCGTCACCAGTTCGATCTGCTTGTCCGGCTCGATACCTCTGGCGATCTTGTCGATCGTCTCGACGCCGCGCGTCGAGCCGATGCGGCACGGCGTGCACTTGCCGCAGCTTTCGATGGCGCAGAACTCCATGGCGAAGCGCGCCTGCTTCAGCATGTCGGCGGTGTCATCGAACACGGTGATGCCGGCATGGCCGATCAGCCCGTCCTTGGCGGCGAAGGCTTCGTAGTCGAACGGCGTGTCGAACAGGCTGCGCGGAAAATAAGCGCCGAGCGGCCCGCCGACCTGCACCGCCTTGACCGGCCGCCCGGTCGCGGTGCCGCCGCCGATGTCGTCGACGATCTCGCCAAGCGTCATGCCGAACGCCGCCTCGAACAGGCCGCCATATCTGACATTGCCGGCGATCTGGATCGGAATGGTGCCGCGCGAGCGGCCCATGCCGAAATCCTTGTAGAAGGCAGCACCCTTGTCCATGATGACAGGCACCGAGGCCAGCGAGATGACGTTGTTGATCACCGTCGGCTTGCCGAACAGGCCCTGGATGGCCGGCAGTGGCGGCTTGGCGCGAACGACGCCGCGCTTGCCTTCGAGGCTGTTGAGCAGCGAGGTTTCCTCGCCGCAGACATAGGCGCCGGCGCCGACGCGGATTTCCATGTCGAAGGCGTTGGGCGAGCCCAGCACGTTGACGCCGAGCAGGCCGGCCTTGCGGGCGATCTCGACCGCCTTCTGCATAATCGCCACCGCATGCGGATATTCCGAGCGGATATAGACAAAACCCTTGGTCGCGCCGGTGGCGACACCGGCGATTGCCATTCCCTCGATCAGCACGAAGGGATCGCCCTCCATGATCATGCGGTCGGCGAAGGTGGCGCTGTCGCCCTCGTCGGCATTGCAGACGATGTACTTTTTGTCGGCGGTCGTATCGAGCACCGTCTTCCATTTGATGCCGGTCGGGAAGCCGGCGCCGCCGCGACCCCGCAAGCCCGACTCGGTGACCTGCTTGACGATTTCGGCCGGCGCCATAGCCACGGCGTTCTGCAGCCCCTTCAGCCCGCCATGCGCCTTGTAGTGATCGAGCGACAGTGGATTGATGACGCCGCAGCGCGCGAAGGTCAGCCGCGTCTGCCTGGCCAGGAACGGGATCTTGTCGGGCGCGCCCAGCCAGCGCTTGTGGTGACCGCCGGTGAGAAAGCCGCTGTCGAACAGGCCTTTGACATCGGAAGGCTTCACCGGCCCGTAGGCGACGCGGCCCTTGTCTGCCGTTGCCACTTCGACCATCGGCTCGAGGAAATAGGCGCCGCGCGAGCCATTGCGCACGATCTTGGCCTCGATGCCGCGATCGGCCAATTCCTTCTCAATCGCCTTGGCGACCTTTTCCGCACCGAGCGCCAGCGCGCCGGAATCGCCGGGAACGAAGATACGCGGGATCATGAGCGCACCTCGGCTACGATCTCGTCGAGTTTTTCGTCATCGAGCCGGCCGATCACCTCTCCGTCCAGCATCGCCGATGGCGCGCAGGCGCAAAGGCCGAGGCAATAGACCGGCTCCAGCGTCACCGAACCGTCGCGGGCCGTCTCGTGGAAGCCGATGCCCAGCAATTGCTTGAGCTTGGCGGCAATCGCGTCCGAGCCCATCGACTGGCAGGCTTCGGCCTGGCAGAGCTTCAGCACATGCCGGCCGGCCGGGCGGCTGCGGTAATCGTGGTAGAAGGTGACGACGCCGTGCACCTCCGCCTTGGAGATGTTCAGCGCTTCGGCGATGACCGGCAGCGCGTCCTGTGGCACATGGCCAAACTCTTCCTGGATGCCGTGGAGGATCGGCAACAGCGGGCCTTCGAGGCCCTTCAACTCCTGAACGATCGCCGCCGTGCGCGACGCGATCTCGGTACTTGCAGGCTGCATGATCATGCAGCGCCCTCCCTGGTCGTAGTAATCCGCTAAGTGCCTAGGAAATCGGAGGAAACCCGCCAAATCAATAAAGCTGATCCGTTGCTCGATAGAAATCTTCTATCGATGCCGTCCAGCCTGCAATCTCTAGCTCAGTGGCGGGCGCGGAAATCGTCTGCCAGCGCCATTGCCTCGTCCAGCAGCGCCGAGACCAGCGGGGTGTGCGGCTCGCGCAGCGTCGCCACCAGCCCGACGGTGTGGCTGGCGTCCGGCTCGACGATCGGAATGGCCCGGATCGGCTCGGAAAAGCCGAATGTTTCCGAGAGGTTGAGCGGCATGATCGACGACCATTTTCCGGTACGGATATGCGAGAACAGCACGATCATCGAATTGGATTCGAGTGTCGGCCGCACCTGCGTGCCGGCTTCGGCCAAATGCTGGTCGATGATGCGGCGGTTCTGCATGTCCGGCGTCAACAGGCAGAGCGGCAGCTGGCTGAGCTCCGCCCATGTCACTTTGTCGCGGTCGGAATAGGGGTTTCCGATCGCGGTGATCAGCTGATAGCGCTCGTCATAGAGCGGCACGCTGGTCACCCGCCCCAGCGGCTCGTTGTCGAGATAGGTGATGCCGGCGTCGATGTCGAAATTGCCGAGCAGCGACAGCACCTCGATCGAGGTGCGCGACAGCACCGAAAAGGTGACGCCGGGATGTTTTGCCCGAAAAGGTGTCGTCAGCCGCGCCACCATGGCCAGCGCCGTCGGGATGGCGGCGATGCGGATGCGCCCCGAAAGGCCGTGACGCGCCGCCCGCATCTCTTCGCGCATGGTGCGGGTATCGCCGACGATGCGGCGCGCCCACGCCAGCACCTGTTCTCCCTCCGGCGTCAGCCCCTGGAAGCGCGAGCCGCGCAGAACCAGCATCACGCCGAGCTGGCCCTCCAGCTGCTTGATGCCGGCCGAAAGCGTCGGCTGGGTGACGCCGCACACCTCCGCCGCCCGGCCGAAATGCTCCTCCCTGGCCAGCGCGATGAAGAATTCCAGCTTGTCGATCATGAGCGGACGCTACCCGGCCGAGTGAGGCTGCGCCAGATGCATGCTGTTTTTGCCTGGCGAATCCTCATTGCGGCCGAAGCTTCGCCGCCGTCCCAGTTTAGCTGTCTACAAGGTTCTACCTGTCGACCAGGTTCAGAATGTTGCCGTCAGGATCCTTGAACCATGCGACCTTCATGCCGTAGCCGACGTGGATGTCGCCTTCCAGCTTCAGGCCCGGCATCTCGTAGTGCTCGAAGACAACGCCCTTCGATTTCAGCGCCTTGACGATGGTGTCGATCTCGTCGCCGACCATCCAGGTCACCGCCGTCGCCTTGTTGGTTCCGGCGAACTGCGAGCGATAGACATTGATGCTGGTGTCGCCGCATTTGTAGACGATCAGTTCGTCCCCCTCGTTGTGAACCTCCGTCAGCCCCAGAACGTCTTCATAGAAGGCCTTGGCCTTGGCCAGGTCCTTCACCGCGAGATTGGCCGTTGCGTTGCTGTTTGCGAGCATGATTGGTCTCCTTTGCTTGCGGGCGAGCACGTCCGAAGCCTGCAAAGATAGGGCTGCTTCGTTTTCTGGCGACCGCAGCCTGTGCGACCGGCGTGCCTCTTCCCTAAAGACGTTTCGTCCTCTGCAAGACCGACAAACGGACGCAAGTCTTTGCAGCCACGCCCGTGCGTGTCGTTCCGCCGCTTGGTTCTGTTCGGGAACTGCACTATCTCAGGCGTAAAAGCAGAGGAAAAGCTGATGCCCGCCGTCCAGGAAAACGTCACCAAGGAAATCGTCATCGAGCGCCTGAAGACGGTCAACGGACCGGACTTCACCGGCAACATCGTCGACCTCGGCATGGTCTCCGAGATTTTCATTGCCGATGCCAAGGTTTTCTTTTCGATCACCGTGCCGGCTGCCCGGGCCCAGGAGATGGAGCCGCTGCGTGCCGCCGCCGAGCGTGTCGTCAAGGCGATCCCGGGTGTCGCCGGCGCTGTGGTCGCCCTGACGGCGGAAAAGAAGGGTGGCGGCATGGAAGCTCCGGTTCCGCAAAGGCCTGCCACCAGGCCCGTACCGCCGGCCGCACCCGCTGCCGCGCCGCGTCCGGCTCCGCACGCTCCGGCCTCGCACAGTCAGGGCAGGCGCGGCGTGCCCGGCATTGAGGCGATCATCGCTGTCGCTTCCGGCAAGGGCGGCGTCGGCAAGTCGACCACTGCCGTCAACATCGCGCTTGGCCTCGCCGCCAACGGCCTGAGGGTCGGCGTGCTCGACGCCGACATCTACGGCCCGTCGATGCCGCGGCTGCTCAACATCCATGGCCGGCCGCAGACCGTCGACGGCAAGGTCCTGAAGCCGATGGAGAACTACGGCCTGAAGGTCATGTCAATGGGCTTCCTCGTCGATGAGGAGACGCCGATGATCTGGCGCGGGCCGATGGTGATGTCGGCTTTGACGCAAATGCTGCGCGAGGTCGAGTGGGGTCCGCTCGACGTGCTCGTCGTCGACATGCCGCCCGGCACCGGCGACGCGCAGCTGACCATGGCCCAGCAGGTGCCGCTGGCCGGCGCCGTCATCGTCTCGACGCCGCAGGATCTGGCCCTGATCGATGCGCGAAAAGGCCTCAACATGTTCAGGAAGGTCGACGTGCCGGTGTTGGGCATCGTCGAGAATATGAGCTATTTCCTCGCCCCCGACACCGGCAAGCGCTACGACATCTTCGGCCATGGCGGCGCGCGCCGCGAGGCCGAGCGTCTCGGCGTCTCCTTCCTCGGCGAAGTGCCGCTCGAAATGGGCATCCGCGAAAGCTCGGACGCCGGCACGCCGGTGGTGGTCTCGAAGCCCGATAGCGCCGAGGCCAAGATCTACCGCGACATCGCCGCGAACGTCTGGGGCAGGGTCAAAGAAGAACGCGGCGTGGCCGAAGCCGCCGTGCCGAGCATCGTGTTTGAGTAATGCGGATATCCTCCCCCTTGAGGGGAGGGTGGCCCGCAGGGCCGGGGTGGGGTCGGTGGCGACGCACTCCACCTTTCTTGGTCAGCGCCAGTTATAGGTCGAGGCGGTTGAGGCGACCCCTCCCGCCGCGCTTCGCGCGGCACCCTCCCCTCAAGGGGGAGGGGAGCCGCCAACTTTCTCGCCAAAGCTCGAAAAAAACTGTCCGGCCAGTTTCTTCGATGTCGATTCGATCAGCCGGCTGCCGAGCTGGGCGATCTTGCCGCCGACATCGGCCTTGGCCGCATATCTGAGAATCGTCGCCTCCGGGCCATCGGCGGTCAGCGTCACATCGGCGCCGCCTTTGGCGAAGCCGGCGATGCCGCCCTTGCCCTCGCCCTGGATGGTGTAGGAATGCGGCGGGTTGAGATTCCTGAGCGTCACCTCGCCGTTGAACGTCGCCTTGATCGGGCCGATCTTGACCACCACGGTCGCCGCCATCTCGGTGTCCGACTTCTTCTCGAGGCTCTGGCAGCCCGGAATGGTCTGCCTCAGAACGTCCGGGTCGTTCAGCGCCTCCCACACCTTTTGCAAGGGTGCGGCGATGCGTTCCTCGCCTTCGATAACCAAAGCCATCAAAATCTCCCGGATACGAATTGACACCCCGATGCGGTCTAGCGTGGGGGTAAACACATGTCTATCGCACCAAAGTCCGGAATCGGATGGCGCGTGCCTCTTGCCTGCTCTCGCGCGTTGTCATATCGATTTGTCATACAAATACGGAGACCATGATGGCCGGCGCCCCCACGCAGAAAAAGAAATTTCGCTCGCAGGAGTGGTTCGACAATCCCGACAATCCGGGGATGACGGCGCTTTACCTCGAGCGCTACCTGAATTACGGGCTGACGCGTGCCGAACTGATGTCGGGCAAGCCGCTGATCGGCATCGCCCAGACAGGCTCGGATCTGTCGCCCTGCAACCGCCATCATCTCGAGCTGGCCAAGCGCGTGCGCGAGGGCATCGTCTCGATGGGCGGCATCCCTTTCGAGTTCCCGTGCCACCCGATCCAGGAGACGGGCAAACGCCCGACCGCCGCACTCGACCGCAACCTCGCCTATCTCGGCTTGGTCGAGGTGCTCTACGGCTATCCGCTTGACGGCGTCGTGCTCACCATCGGCTGCGACAAGACGACGCCGGCCCTGCTGATGGCCGCCGCCACCGTCAACATTCCGGCAATCGCGCTGTCGGTCGGCCCGATGCTCAACGGCTGGCACAAGGGCAAGCGCACCGGCTCCGGCACCATCGTCTGGGAATCGCGCCAGCGCCTGTCGGCCGGCGAGATCGGCTATGACGAGTTCATGGACATCGTCGCCTCCTCGGCGCCGTCCACCGGCTATTGCAACACAATGGGAACCGCAACCACCATGAACTCGTTGGCCGAGGCCCTCGGCATGCAGCTGCCGGGCTCGGCCGCCATTCCGGCGCCCTACCGCGAGCGCGGCCAGATCGCCTATGAGACGGGAAAACGCATCGTCGACATGGTGCATGAGGATCTAAAACCCTCCGACGTCATGACCCGCCAGGCCTTCGAGAACGCCATCGTTGTCAACTCGGCCATCGGCGGCTCGACCAACGCGCCGATCCACCTCAACGCCATCGCCCGCCATCTCGGCGTGCCGCTCGACAATGACGATTGGCAGACGGTCGGCCTGAAAGTGCCGCTCATCGTCAACCTGCAGCCGTCGGGCGAATATCTCGGCGAGGATTATCACCATGCCGGCGGTGTGCCGGCGGTGGTCGCCGAACTGATGAAGGCCGGGTTGCTGCCTCATCCCGACGCCATGACGGTCAACGGCAAGACGATCGGCGCCAATTGCAGCGGGGCCGTCAACGAGAATCTCGATGTTATCCGCACCGTCGCCGAGCCGCTGAAGGCCAATGCCGGCTTCATCAATCTTAGGGGTAATCTGTTCGATTCGGCGATCATGAAGACCAGCGGCATCTCGCCCGAATTCCGCGAGCGCTATCTATCGAACCCGAACGACCCCGAGGCCTTCGAGGGCAACGCCATGGTCTTCGACGGGCCAGAGGACTACCACGCCCGCATCGACGATCCGGCGCAAGGCATCGACGAGCACACCATCCTGTTCATGCGCGGCGCCGGCCCGATCGGTTATCCCGGCGGCGCCGAAGTCGTCAACATGCAGCCGCCGGCCCATCTCATCAAGAAGGGCATCCATGCGCTGGCCTGCATCGGCGACGGCCGCCAGTCGGGCACCTCGGGCTCGCCGTCGATCCTCAACGCCTCGCCCGAAGCCGCCATAGGCGGCGGGCTGGCGCTGTTGAAGACCGGCGACCGCGTCCGCATCGACCTGCGCAAGGGCACTGCCGACATTCTCGTCACCGATGACGAGATTACGCGCCGGCGCGCCGAGCTGCAGAACAATGGCGGCTATCGCTACCCCGAGCACCAGACGCCGTGGCAGGAAATCCAGCGCGGCATGGTCGACCAGTTTTCCGAAGGAATGGTGTTGAAGCCGGCGGTGAAATACCAGGATGTGGCACACACTCGCGGCGTGCCGCGGGACAATCACTGAACGCCTCTTTTCTTGCCTTCTCCCCTTGTGGGAGAAGGTGTCGCCGAAGGCGACGGATGAGGGGTGCTCCAGCTTGGCACCGACGCACTCCGTCCAGCACCCCTCATCCGGCTCGTCGCTGCGCGCCGATCCACCTTCTCCCACAAGGGGAGAAGGAAGAGCGCCAAGCCGCACCCAAGCGCCTATAAATAGCCAACAATCTCCGGCGTCTGGTCCTGTCTGTCGCGCTTGCCGTCCTCGTAGACGATTGGGGCTGCGGCGAGTTCCTCTTCGGTGACGTCGTCGAGGCAGGCGACGTTCACCGCCCAGAAATTCCCGCCCATGAAATCCAGATAGCCGCGCGAGAGAAAATTCGCGCCGCAGTTCGGGCACATATAGTGGTTGATGTCGCCTTCCGGCCAGTTCGACGGCGTCGCCTTGTACTCCCGCATCCGGTCGCGGCCGTCCGTCACCCGCACGGCCTCATAGGCGGCAAAGGATTTCCGGTAGCCGAGTTTCCAGCAGAAGCTGCAATTGCATTTGCGGATGCCCTCAGCGAGGTCGATTTCGGCTTCGAAACGCACTGCACCGCAATGGCAGCTGCCGTGATAGGTCTTTTTCATGGGTTTCCTCCCAAACATGTCCTGGCTCCGCTGCCCGCCGGAGCCAGAGCATCCTTTGCTCCAGGCATGGCGCTTGACAAGCGGGCGCGACAAATCCACGATCATGGCAAGGGGTGCATCGCGACGACCCCGTGAGGCGTCAGCCCAACGTTCGCGTCCAAGCTTCTCTCTCAAGGAGGTGGACGCCATGCCGTCGACAACCGCTATCACCGTATCGCAACTGTCCCGTCTGATTGGTCTGCCGGGCGCGCCCGCGATCATCGATATTCGCATCGAAGAGGATTACAGCGCCGATCCGCGCCTGCTGCCGGCCTCAAACCGGCGTGATTTCAAAACCGTCTCGACCTGGGCATCCGAATTCGCCGGCAGCCGAGTGACGGTCGTCTGCCAAAAAGGGCAAAAGCTCTCGCAAGGCGTGGCCGCATGGCTGCGGCATGAAGGCATTGCCGCCGAATCCCTCGAAAGCGGGTTCGAGGCCTGGCGCGATGCCAAGGGGCCTTTGATCGATGCCGGCAAGATACCAACCCGCGACGAAAGGGGCCGCACCGTGTGGGTGACGCGGAGCCGCCCGAAGGTCGATCGCATCGCCTGCCCCTGGCTGATCAGGCGCTTCATCGATTCGGGCGCGGTCTTCCTCTTTGTCGAGGCGGCCGAAGTGTCGGCCGTTGCGGACCGCTTTCAGGCCGTGCCTTTCGACATCGACAATGTGTTCTGGACTCACCGGGACGAACGCTGCACCTTCGACACGATGATCGAAGAGTTCGGGCTCGAATCCGAGGCGCTCGACCGCCTGGCCATGATCGTGCGCGCCGCCGATACCGCACGCCTCGATTTGGTTCCCCAGGCAGCCGGATTCCTGGCCGCCTCGCTTGGCCTGTCGCGGATGTTTCGCGACGATCTGGAACAGCTGGAGGCAGGCATGCTGCTCTACGACGCGTTTTTCCGATGGTGCCGCGATGCCACCGAGGAGACGCACAATTGGCCAAGCGCGAGCAAGCCATCATGAGCGCCCCGGCTTCTGACAAAACGGGGGCTTCTGACAAAACGGGGGCTTTGGGAAAAACGGCCGAGATCGTCGAAGCGCCGGCTGCGCCAAGCTTCCGTGAAGGCGTAAAACTCTGGGCGAAAATCGGCCTGCTCAGCTTCGGCGGGCCGGCCGGCCAGATCGCGCTCATGCACAGGGAATTGGTCGAGGAACGGCGTTGGATCGGCGAGCAACGTTTCCTGCATGCGTTGAACTACTGCATGCTGCTGCCCGGCCCTGAAGCCCAGCAACTCGCCATCTATATCGGCTGGCTGCTGCACCGGACGATCGGCGGCCTGGTCGCCGGCATCCTGTTCGTCGCGCCGGGCGCGCTTGTGATGCTCACCTTGAGCATCCTCTATGCGCTGTATGGCGACGCTCCGCTCGTCGAGGCACTGTTTTTCGGGGTAAAGGCGGCCGTGCTCGCCATCGTGATCGAGGCGATGATCCGGATCGGACGTCGTGCCCTGAAGAACCGGGTCATGGTTTCGATCGCGCTCGCCGCCTTCATCGCCATCTATGCATTGAACATGCCGTTTCCGCTCATCGTCCTGCTTGCCGGCCTGGCGGGCTGGATTGGCAATCGTGTTGCGCCGGCGCTTTTTTCCGGCGCGGCGCACGGCAAGGACGCGGTTCCCGACATCAAGGGCGCGGTCGACCTGATGTTCGAGCGCGGCGAGCTGGCCCACGTCAGGCCGACGCGATGGCATGCGCCGCGCACCGTCGCGATCTGGCTGCCGATCTGGCTCGGGCCGGTGCTGCTGATCTGGGCGTTCACCGGATCCGCCAGCGTGTGGACGCAGATCGGCGGCTTCTTCAGCGTCATGGCGGTCGTCACCTTCGGCGGCGCCTACGCAGTCCTTGCCTATGTCGCGCAGGCAGCGGTCGAGTCCTTCGGCTGGCTCGCACCCGGTGAGATGGTCGATGGCCTCGGGCTTGCCGAAACCACGCCGGGTCCACTCATACTCGTCCTGCAGTTCGTCGGCTTTCTGGCCGCGTTCCGCCAATCCGGATCGTTGAGCCCGCTGCTTGCCGGATCGCTTGGGGCGATGCTCACCCTGTGGGCGACGTTCACGCCTTGCTTCTTCTGGATATTCCTCGGCGCGCCCTATATCGAATCCCTGCGCGACAACAAGGCGCTGTCGGCGGCGCTGGGCGCGATCACCGCCGCCGTCGTCGGCGTCATCATGAATCTCGCTCTGTGGTTCGGCTTGCACGTCATCTTCGGCGAGGTGCGCAACGTCGGGCTTGGCATGGACGTGCCGGTGTTCTCGTCCATCGACTGGGGTGCGGCGCTGCTGTCGTGTGCTGCAATGATCGCCATCCTGAAGCTGAAGATCGGCATGCTGCCGACGCTGGCGGGATCGGCCCTCGCCGGTATTTTGTTGCTGGCGGCGAGCGGTTAGCGGCTGCCTGCGGCGGGCTTCGCTGCGGTCGGGCATTCGGACAGGAACATCATGGCGAAACGGCGCTCCTCCCTGGGCTTCCTTGGAATGTTCGGCCGTTCAGGCGACCTCCGGCAACTCGACGCCGCGTTGCGCGGCGTCGACCTTCATCCCGCCCTTGTGCCGGAAGGAGCAAAGCTCACCATCGTCAATCTGATGAAGGACCACTGGTCCGACGAGCCGCCGCCACAGGCCTATCCGCCGGTGGCGCAGCTGCTTGGCTATTGTATTGCCGGGCCGGAAGCATTCGAGCAATCCAACGGCCTTCGACATAGGCTGGATGCGGAGCGCCGGCTCGAGGCGGCACTTGAGGCCGGCGACAGCTTCGATGCGCAAATCATACTGATGACGCTGCATGCCAGGCTGATCAGTGGCGAGGTCGTCGAGCGCTACGGGTTGAGCGCCGACTAGACCATGATCCCGAAACGTGGAACCCGGTTTTCGGAAAAGATCATGGTCAAACAAAGAGGTAGAGCCCCATCCCGATTTTGTCGGGATGGATTAGGCTCTGACCGTTTTGACGGGAACCGTCTTCAGCCGCCCATGCCGCTGCGCGGCAGTTGGATCAGATTGCCGAAGCGGGCCCGCAACTTGTCGTCGACCGGCCTGGGCACATGGCGCGGGAAGCGCTCGGCGAGGATGCGGTTCTTCTCGATGATCGCCCGCTGCAGGATGTCAGGCCTGCCTTTCTCGTTCCATTCCTTCGGCGAAAAGCGGTCGCCGACCGCCGGATAGAAATATTCCGTCTGCATCAGCCGCAGTGTCTGCTCGTTGCCGAGGTAATGACCCGGCCCCTTCAGGCAGACGTCGGCGATGGTGTCTATCGACAGCGACTCATCGGTCACCTCGATGCCGCGCACGCAGCGCAGGCAATGGCCCAGCATGTCGTTGTCGATGATCAGGCTTTCCAGGCAAAAGCCGAGCAGCGAGGCGTGCATGCCGGCCGATTCGTAGACGAGGTTGAGGCCGGCAAGGCCGGCCATTACGTCAGTGATGCCCTTTTCGTAACCGGACTGAATGTCGGGCAGTTTCGAATCCGTCATGCCGGCGGCCGAACCGCCGGGCAGGTCGTAGAATTGCGCCATCTGGGCGCAGGCAGCGGTCAGCACCGCTTGCTCGGCCGAGCCGCCGGACATGGCGCCGGTCCTGAGGTCGGAGACGAACGGCCAGGTGCCGAAGATCGCCGGATGCCCGGGTTTGATGGCGTTGACATAGACGAGGCCGGCGAGCACCTCGGCCACCGCTTGCACCACCGCACCGGCGATCGCCGCCGGCGCCGTGGCGCCCGCCTGGCCGGCCGACAGCAGCAGGATCGGAATGCCGCCTTCGACGCAGGCCTCGAGCACGCCGCAGGCATCCTCGGCAAACTTCATCGGCGGCACGACAAAACAGTTCGAATTGGAGACGAAAGGCCGGGCGCGAAAATTCTCTTCGCCGCCGGCAATCGCGTAAAGCATGTCGAGCGCCGGCTTGACGTTCTCGCGCACCGTGAAGGATGTGCCGACATGCTTCGACGTGCCCATCACGCAGGCGTAAAGCGTGTTGAAATCCATGTCGAGCGGATCGGGGATGTCGCGCGGCACCATCGGCCGCTGGAAGAAATGGATGTTGTCGAGCCCTTCGACGATCCGGGCGGCGTCATAGATGTCCTGCAGCAGCGACTCGCGATAACAGCGCTTCTCGACGTCGACCAGGTGCACGGCGGCGCCCGCCGTGCCGTAATGCACGCGCTTGCCCTGGATCAGCATGTCGTGCTTGGGATCCTGGCCGTGCAGGGTGAAATGGCGTGCCGCCTTCTTGACGGTGTCGAGGACGAGCGCGCGCGGAAAAAGGATGCGGCCGTCCTCGCTGAGCGTGGCGCCGGCCCTGGTCAGCGCCTCGATGCACGATGGGATGGCATTGGCGAAGCCGACCGTTTCAAGCAGCGTCAGCACCGCTTCGTGAATGCGCTCGCGGTCGTTTTCGCTGAGTGGCCCGTAGCTTCCGCCTTCGAGGCCGGCGCGCACCGGCTTGATATCGTCGGCAAGGGGTGCTGCCCGCATGGCGCGACGTGCTTCGCGCCCGCCGGAACGCCGCGAACGCTGGTCCGAGGGCGTATCCGGCTTCTCAACAGCCACTGACATGGGAGGCACTCCACCTTTAGCTGCGAAGCGGGCGGCGGTGGTTGGTCCACCAGGTGGTTGGTCCACCATCGTCCGCTTCGTCCCCCTTAGAGCGCCGCGCGTCCACTTGGACGCGCAAAGGACGCTCTAACACTTTCTTGCTTGCGCATGATCCTTTCCGGAAACCGAAGATTGGTTTCCGGGTCATGCGCTATGCCTCGAACTATGCCGCCGGCATTGGCACAGCCTATAAGCCAGACGGTTCCGTCGCATATGCCAGGGGGCTAAACAACGGTGGCCGGTCACGGCCCCGACGAGGCATCAGGCGGCGGCCGGCCTGCGCCCGGCCGCCGTCGCCAGTTCGCGGATGCCGGGCTCGATGTGCTGCAGCGCAATCGAGGAGATGCCCAGCCGCATGAAGCGTGACGGCTTTTCGGTGCGGTCGAAGAAGCGGTCGCCGGGCTCGATGATGACACTGCGCGAGGCGGCGGCCTCGGCCAGCCCGCGCGAATCGGTGCCGCGCGGCCCTTCGAGCCAGAGCGACGCGCCACCGGCGGAATCGGTCGAGCGCCACTCCGGCAGGAAGGCGGAAATCGCATGGATCAGACGCTTGCGCCGTTCGTCGAAGGCACTCGACAGCCGCCGCACCAGCGCCTCGTGATGGCCAAGCGACAGGAACAGCGCGACCGCGCGCTGGTTGTTGGCCGGCGGATGACGCAGCATGAAGCGACGCAGCGCGCGAAGCTCGGAGATCAGCCCGGCCGAGGCGACGATGTAGCCGAGCCGCAGACCCGGAGCCAGCGTCTTCGACATCGAGCCGACATAGATGACGCGGCCGGAACGGTCGAGGCTCTTCAGCGCCTGCTGCGGCGCCTCGTCCAGAAGCTGGCTGTCATAGCCGTCCTCGATGATGATCTGGTTGTGGCGGTTGGCGCGCGCCAGCAAATCCTGCCGGCGCTCCGCCGACAGCGGCACCATGGTCGGGCAATGGTGGCTGGGCGTCACGAAGACGAAGCCGGAATCGTTGGGAATAGAAGCGGTTACAATGCCGGAATGGTCGACCGGGACCGGTGCGACGTCGGCACCCGCCAGCCGGAAGATCGAGCGTGCGTCGGGATAGCCGGGGTCTTCCATGGCCACCTTGGAGCCCTTGGTCATCAGCAATGTCGCCAGCATGTAGAGCGCGTTCTGCGCGCCGAGCGTGACGATGATCTCATCGGGATTGGCGAAGATGCCGCGCCGCGGCAACAGCCGCGCCTGGATCTGCTCGATCAAAAGCGGATCGTCGCGGTCAACCATGTCGGACGCCCAATTGCGGATCTCGAGCACGGCGAGCGCCATGCGGTTGCACTCGCGCCACTCGGCGGTCGGGAACAGTGCCGGATCGAACTGGCCGTAGACGAAGGGGTAGGACGACTTGATCCAGTTGTCGTGCTTGGCCGGCGGCGGCATGTCGCTGGCCGCGATCTGCCGGCGCGCCTTCCAGTCGATCTCATTGGCCTGGTCTGGCGCCTTCTGGTGCGGTTTGGCAGGCGTCGCCAGCACGTCCGGATTGACGAAATGGCCGCGCCGTTCGCGCGCCACCAGGAACCCCTGGTCGACGAGCTGCTGGAAGGCCAGCACCACGGTGCCGCGCGCCACGCCGAGTTTCTCGGCCAGGATCCGGCAGGACGGAAGCGGCATCGAGGCGGCGATTTGCCGGTCGAGGATGGCGGCGACGATCGCTTGGCGGATCTGCGCCTGCAGGGTCTGGCCGGATTCCGCCGAAATCCGGAACAGGCCGGACCATATGGCCGTGTCGTTTCGCTGTGGCATGGGAGATGTTCCTCGATGGCCAGCCTTTTTCACCTGGCTGGACCAGTCGAATGTACCGGTGGCACAAGCTGTTGCGCCAATCAATTTTTCTGATCGCTGGGATTTACGCCAGTGATCCTTCCCAAGGGTGACGCAAAGCGTCATCCCGCTGGTGACGCGTCGCGTCATCGCTGCCTGACGCAACGCGTCATCGCGGCGCATTGAAACCAGTCGATTTCGGCTAGATAGTTCGCCGCGACGACACGCGCCGGAAACACCCGGTCTGTTATGTTGGCATTTCAAGGCTCGGAGTGAGGCAGTGGATCAATCGTCCTTTCAGAAACAGCTCGACGCCCTGCGCGATCACCGTGCGGCCAAATCGGGCAGCATGCGCGAGGCTTTCGCCGCCGATCCGCAGCGCTTCGAAAAATTCTCCGCCACCGACGGCGACCTGCTGCTCGACTGGTCGAAATGCGCGGTCGATGCGCAGACGATGGATCTGCTCGAGAAGCTGGCGGCAGCCGCCAATCTCGAAGGCCGGCGCGCCGCGATGTTCTCGGGCAAGAAGATCAACGTCACCGAAGGCCGCGCCGTGCTGCACACCGCGCTGCGCAACCTGAACGGCAAGGGTATCGTGCTCGACGGCCAGGACGTGAAGGCGGAGGTTGTCGCCGTACTCGATGCGATGGGCGGCTTCGCCGATGCTGTGCGCTCCGGCAAGGCGGCCGGCGCCTCCGGCAAGAAGATCACCGACATCGTCAACATCGGCATCGGCGGTTCCGACCTTGGCCCGGCCATGGCGACGCTGGCGCTGGCGCCCTATCACGACGGGCCGCGCACGCATTACGTGTCCAACATCGACGGCGCCCATATCCACGACACGCTGAAGGGCCTCTCCGCCGAAACCACGCTGTTCATCGTTGCTTCCAAGACCTTCACTACGATCGAGACGATGACCAATGCCGAGACGGCGCGCGAATGGGTGCAGAAGGCGCTCGGCAAGGAAGCGGTCGGCAAGCATTTCGCCGCCGTCTCGACGGCGCTCGACCTGGTGGCCAAGTTCGGCATTGCGTCCGACCGCGTCTTCGGCTTCTGGGACTGGGTCGGCGGACGCTATTCGGTGTGGGGCGCGATCGGCCTGCCGGTGATGATCGCCGTCGGCCCGAAGAATTTTCGCGCCTTTCTCGATGGCGCGCATGCGATGGACGAACATTTCCAGACGGCGCCGCTGGCCAGCAACCTGCCGGCGCTGATGGGGCTGATCGGCTGGTGGCACCGGGTGATCTGTCAATACCCCGCCCGCGCCGTCATTCCCTACGACCAGCGCCTGTCCAGGCTGCCGGCCTATCTGCAGCAGCTCGACATGGAATCGAACGGCAAGAGCGTCACCCTCGACGGCGGCGCTGTCACCACGCCGACCGGCCCGCTGGTCTGGGGCGAGCCGGGCACCAACGGCCAGCACGCCTTCTTCCAGCTGCTGCACCAGGGCACCGATTTCATTCCGGTCGAATTCCTCGCCGCAGCCATCGGCCATGAGCCGGATCTCAAGCATCACCACGACCTGTTGCTCGCCAACTGCCTGGCGCAGTCGGAGGCGTTCATGAAGGGTCGCACGCTGGAGCAAGCGCGTGCGCAGATGCTGGCAAAGGGCATGGCGCCCGCCGAGGTCGACAGGATCGCCCCGCATCGCGTCTTCTCCGGCAACCGGCCCTCGGTGACGATCCTCTACAGACAACTCGATCCGCATACGTTCGGACGGCTGATCGCGCTCTATGAGCACCGCGTCTTCGTCGAGGGCACGCTCTTCAACATCAATTCCTTCGACCAATGGGGCGTCGAGCTGGGTAAGGAACTGGCGACCGGGCTGCTGCCCGTCGTGGAAGGCAAGGAGAATGCCGCAAAGCGGGACGCTTCGACTGCCGGACTGGTGGGACACATCCATCGATTGCGCGGATCGGAGTAAGCGGCTTGGCCGAGATCAAAGGGATATTGTTCGACAAGGACGGCACCCTTGTCGACTTCAACGCGACGTGGCTCGGCGTTGCCGATTTCATGGCGATGGATGCGGCGGAGGGCGACCGCTGGAAGGCCGACAGGCTGCTTGCCGCGGCGGGCTACGATTTCGCCACCAAACGCTTCAAGCCCGATTCCATCTTTGCCTCCGGCACCAACATGGATGTCGTCGAGCTTTGGTTTCCGCGACTGTCGGATGAAGACCAGATGCTTGCCGTCGCCCGCTTCAACGAGATCACGTCGGTGCAGGGCTCGTCGATGGCGGTGGCGCTGCCGGGCATCGTCGAGACGCTTGGCGTTCTTCACAGGAAATCCTACCGGCTCGGCGTCGCCACCAACGATTCGACCACTGGCGCGGAGAAGACACTGCTCACGCTGGGCGTCGCGCAGCTGTTCGATGCCGCCTATGGTTACGACGCGGTGGCCAATCCGAAACCGGCGCCCGACACGATCCTCGCCTTCTCGGACCTGACCGGCCTGAGGCCTGCCGCGATCGCCGTGGTCGGCGACAATCGCCACGATCTGGAGATGGCGCGGGCCGGCGGCTGCGGTCTGGCGATCGGCGTGCTTTCCGGCACCGGCACGCGGGAATCGCTGTCGCAGATCGCCGATGTCATTCTGGATTCGGTTGCCGATCTGCCCGACTTTCTTTCGGCAAGGGTCAAGGAGACGATCTGAACTCGCCTCCGAGTTGCTCCGGCTCGAATGAGAAGACGCCGCTCGGCTTCGTCGCCGCGCCTTTTGCCTGGCCGACATCCGGCACCTGGTATTCGGCCAACTGGCGAAGCCGCGAGCGGGGCAAGTAGGCGCGGCCCGGATCGCCGATCAGCACATTGATGCCGGCGGCCAGGCAGCGGTCGAGGAAGGGGATGACCCGGTCGGCGAGATCTTGCCGGTAAAACAAGTCGCCGGCTGCCACGACGTCCACCGGCGGCGGCGGCCCAGCGGTGATATCCCCGCAGACGACCGCGATTGCGACGCCGTTCGCCGCCGCATTGAGACCGAGCGCGGCGACGCCGTTGCGGTCGATCTCGGATGCAATCACTTCGCTGGCGCCGGCCCTAGCCGCGGCGATACCGACGAGGCCAGACCCGGCGCCGAGATCGAGCACGCGAAGCCCAGCTACCGTCTCCGGCCGATCGAGGATGTAGCGGGCAAGCACCGCGCCGCCGGCCCAGGCATAGGCCCAGTAAGGAGGCTGCGGCTCGGGGCCATCCTCGTCGGCTTCGTTTGCTTCTTCTTCCGGCTCGGCTGCTCGCCCTTGTGGACGCGTCAGCCGCCACAGTCCGCTCGCTGGATGGGCTGCATAAAGCCGGATTTCGGGAAGCGCGGCAACAGGGGCGATACGCATGTTCGCCTTGATGAACGTTAGCGGATCGGGACGGGAAAGCGTATCCGCCGCGTCATCGACAGTAAGGCTATCGGCCAAAATTGTCCCTATTCCCGCAATGCCCGCCGCAGGATCTTGCCGACCGGCGTCTTCGGCAGTTCGGTCCGAAACTCGATGTATTTTGGCCGCTTGTAACCGGTCAGGTTCTCGCGGCAATACACAGTCAGCACCTCTGCGGTCAGCAACGGGTCCTTCTTGACAACGAACAGCTTCGGCACTTCGCCTGAATGCTCGTCCGGCACGCCGATCGCGGCAACTTCGAGCACGCCCGGATGCAGCGCCACCACTTCCTCGAGTTCGTTCGGATAGACGTTGAAGCCGGACACAAGGATCATGTCTTTCTTGCGGTCGACGATCTTGGTGTAGCCGCGCTCGTCCATGAAGCCCATGTCGCCCGACTTGAAGAAACCGTCCTTGGTCATCACCTTGGCGGTCTCGTCCGGCCGGTTCCAGTAACCGGCCATCACCTGCGGTCCGCGGATGCAGATCTCGCCGACTTCGCCGGGCGGCAAATCATTGCCGTCTTCGTCGCGGATGGCGATCTCGGTCGAGGGCAGCGGCAGGCCGATCGTGCCGGTGAAGTTGCCGTCGCTGAATGTGTTGGCGGTGGCCACCGGCGAGGTTTCCGAAAGCCCGTAGCCCTCGGTGACCGGGCAGCCGGTCAACGCCTTCCAGCGTTCGGCGACACCCTTCTGCACCGCCATGCCGCCACCCAGCGTCAGGATCAGCGGCTTGAAGTCGAGCTTGCGGAAATCCTCGTTGTTGAGCAGCGCGTTGAACAGCGTGTTGAGGCCTGGAAAGATGTGGATCGGGTATTTGCCGAGTTGCTTGACGAAACCGGGAATGTCGCGCGGATTGGGAATGAGTATGTTCTGGCCGCCCAGTTGCATGCCCATCAGTGCGTTCACCGTCAGCGCGAAGATATGATAGAGCGGCAGCGCGCAGATGAAGTTGAGATGCGCCGGTTTTGGCTTGACCGTGAAGGCGTCCTCGATCCACAGCGCGTTCTGCGCCACGTTGGCCAGCACGTTGCTGTGCAGCAGCACCGCGCCCTTCGAGATGCCGGTGGTGCCGCCGGTATATTGCAGGAAGGCGACGCCGTCGGCAGCGACATGCACCGGCTTGAAATTCATGCCGGCGGCTGCCTTCAACGCGGCATTGAACTTGACATGGCCCGGCAGAGACCAGGCCGGCACCATCTTCTTCACGCGGCGCACGACGAGATTGACGATCGTCCCCTTCAGGCCGCCAAGCATGTCGCCCATCGCCGCGACCACGACATGCTTGACCGCCGTTTTGGCGATCACCGCCTGCAAGGTGTTGGCGAAATTCTCGAGAATGACGATGGCTTGCGCGCCGGAATCCTTGAGCTGATGTTCCAGCTCGCGCGGCGTGTAGAGCGGGTTGACGTTGACCACGACATAGCCGGCGCGCAGCACTGCCATCATCGCCACCGGATATTGCAGCACGTTCGGCATCATCAGCGCCACGCGTGCGCCTTTCGGCAGTCCCGTCGATTGCAGATAGGCGCCGAAGGCGGCCGATTGCCGCTCGACTTCCGCATAGGTGATGGTCTTGCCCATGCAGGTAAAGGCGGGCCGGCTGGCGTACTGCTTGCAGACGTCGGCGAGCAGATCGCCGATGGAGCCGAAGGGCAGAGCGCCGATCTCGGCCGGAACGACCTTCGGATAGCTTTTGAGCCAGGGTTTTTCCGGCAATCCGGCGGCAACCACATTCGGCAACCTTGTGGCCGGACCTGGGGTTGACGTCGATGCAGCCGCTGTCGGTGCCGCCTTCGCCGCTGGTTTGGCGGCGGCGGGCTTTGCGCCACCCTTCGCGGATACATTGGCCTTCGCGGGCACCGCGGCCGCCTTCGGCTTGGCTTTGGCCGTCGGCGCTTTTAGCTTGTCGGGGCTGGCCGGTTTCGCAGCAGTTTTGGCCTTGGCTGTCGCTGGTGCCGTCGTCCTTGGTGTTTTTGCCACTCGTCCCTCCCTCGATTGTTCTTATTGTCTCTGCCTGCTCGCCGCGTCGCCTCCGAATGACAGAGACGTCCTCCGCTGCTGCCGACATCCAGGAAATCCAGCCTGTCATCTATGTATTGCGACTATCGGCAGCCGTGCAAGTCTGCCCCTGCGGCAAGGTGGGAAGAAATCGTCCGCGGCAACGACCAGCCGAAGGTCGCAGTTCCTCACCAACGCCGGGTTGAAGATCAATAAAAAAATGCAGTCGTTAACATTACCGTGATAGGCGGTAATTGACATTTCCTTCTCCTTTTTGGCGAGTGCGCAGAAATAAATTCTGCTTCCCATGGGGTAGGCAAACGGGGTGTTCCAAAGCCGGAAAAACGGTGCTTATATGCGCGCTTCACGAGCCTGATAGAGGGGCTTGGAAGAACATCAGGGAGTCCTCCATGAAAAAGAAACTGACTTTTGCGGCCGCGTTGCTGGCCGCAAGCGTCCTCGGCGGCATGGCCAATGCGAAACAGCTGGTCTACTGCTCGGAGGCGTCGCCGGCCGGCTTCGACCCGTCGCCGTGGAGCGGTGGCAACGATTTCGACGCGTCGTCGCGCACCATCTATTCGCGCCTGGTCGAGTTCGAACACGGCAAGACCACCATCACGCCTGGCCTCGCCGAGAGCTGGACGGTTTCCGACGACGGTCTCGAATACACGTTCAAGCTTCGGCCGGGCGTGAAGTTCCAGACCACCGACTACTTCACGCCGACGCGCGATCTCAACGCCGACGACGTGATCTTCTCCTTCGAGCGCCAGTGGAAGAAGGAAAACCCGTGGTTCGACTATCTGGCAGGCACCGGCTGGGAATATTTTGCCGGCATGGGCTTCCCGGATCTTCTCAAGGAAATCGTCAAGGTCGACGACCTGACGGTGAAATTCGTGCTGAACAAGCCTGAGGTCGCTTTCCTGCCGGATCTCGGCATGGATTTCGCTTCGATCGTCTCCAAGGAATATGCCGACCAACTCGACAAGGCCGGCACCAGGCAGCAATTCACCCAGAAGCCGATCGGCACCGGTCCGTTCCAGTTCGTCGACTACCAGGTTGACGCGGTCATCCGCTACGCGGCATGGGACGGCTATTATGGCGGCCGCCAGAAGATCGATGATCTGATCTTCGCCATCACCACCGATCCGGCCGTGCGCGCGCAGAAGCTGAAGGCGGGCGAGTGCGATATCATGTCGTACCCGGCGCCGGCCGACATTGCCGGCCTGAAGGCCGACCCGAACCTCAAGGTCGACGAGCAGGAAGGCCTGAACATCGGCTACATGGCCTACAACACGACGCAGGCGCCCTTCGACAAGGTCGAGGTCCGCAAGGCCCTCAACATGGCCGTCAACAAGCAGGCCATTCTCGATGCGGTCTATCAGGGCGCTGGCCAGGCGGCGATAAACCCGATCCCGCCGACGATGTGGTCCTATAACAAGGAGGTCAAGGACGATCCGTACGATCCCGACGCGGCCAAGAAGATGCTGACGGATGCCGGCGTCACGGATCTGTCGATGAAGATCTGGGCAATGCCGGTCAGCCGCCCGTACAATCCGAACGCCCAACGGGTCGCGGAACTGATCCAGGCCGACTACGCCAAGATCGGTGTGAAGGCCGAGATCGTCAGCTACGAATGGACCGAGTATCGCGAACGCGGCAAGCAGAAGGACCGTGACGGCGCCTTCCAGCTCGGCTGGACCGGCGACAATGGCGACCCGGACAACTTCCTGTTCCTGCTCGGCTGCGATGCCATCGGCCAGTCCAACTATGCGATCTGGTGCGACCAGGAGTTCGAAGCCCTGCTGCAGAAGGGCAAGGCGACCACGGATGTCGCCGAGCGCACCAAGATCTACGAGGAGGCTCAGGTCGTGTTCAAGCGTGAGGCGCCGTGGCTGACCATCGCCCATTCCAAGGTCTTCATGCCGATGAACAAGAAAGTTACGGGCTTCGTCATGGATCCGCTCGGCATTCATCGGTTTGACGGCGTCGACGTCGCCGAATAACTGCTGAGAAATAGAACGGCGACGCTGGACTTAAAGCGCCGCCGTTCTATGAAGCAAGATGCTCCGCTATCTCCTCCACAAGCTCGCCTTGATCATCCCGACCGTGTTCGGCATATCGCTGGCGGCGTTCGCTTTCGTCCGGCTTTTGCCGGGCGACCCGATCACAGCCCTGGCCGGCGAGCGCGGCGTCAGCCCGGAACGCTACGCCGAGCTTGTCGAGCGGTTTGGCTACAACCGGCCTTATGTCGTCCAGTATCTCGAGTATATCGGCAGGGTCCTGACCGGCGACTTCGGCATATCGCTCGCCACCAAGCGGCCGGTGCTCGGTGAATTCCAGGCGCTGTTTCCGGCGACGCTGGAACTGGCGACGATCGCGCTGATCATCGCCGTGCTCATCGGCATTCCCGCAGGCATCTTCGCCGCGGTCAAGCGCGGATCCTGGTTCGACCAGGCGACGATGGGCGTGGCGCTGACCGGCTATTCGATGCCGATCTTCTGGTGGGGACTGCTGCTCATCATCTTCTTCTCCGGCTATCTCGGCTGGACGCCGGTTTCCGGCCGCATCGGCCTTCAATATTTCTTCAAGCCGACGACGGGGTTCATGCTGATCGACAGCCTGATCTCCGGCAAGAGCGGCGCTTTCAGGTCCGCCGCCAGTCATCTTGTCCTGCCGGCGATCGTGCTGGCGACAATCCCGCTCGCCGTCATAGCGCGCCAGACGCGGTCGGCGATGCTGGAGGTGCTGGGCGAAGACTACGTCCGCACCGCCCGCGCCAAGGGCCTGGCGCCGCGTCGCGTCATCGGGCTCCACGCTTTTCGCAATGCGCTGATCCCCGTCGTCACCACCATCGGCCTGCAGGTCGGCACGCTGATGGCGGGCGCCATCCTGACCGAAACGATCTTTTCCTGGCCCGGTATCGGCAAGTGGATGATCGACGCGATCGCCAAGCGCGACTATGTTGTCGTCCAGAGCGGCTTGCTGATCATCGCGCTGATCGTCATGGCGGTGAACCTGATCGTCGACGTGCTCTACGCCGTCATCAACCCACGTATCCGGGTGCAGTGAGATGACCGACCAAACCACGGCAGAAGCCACCGCCGCCTCCATTCCGACCGGCGGCCGGCAACGCGCCTTCACCGAGTTCTGGCATTACTACTCGATGAACACCGGCGCCGTCATCGGCCTGGTCGTGTTCACTGCCCTGGTGCTGGTGGCGATCTTCGCGCCGCTGGTCGCACCGCATTCGCCTGACGAACAGTTTCGCGATGCGCTGCTGGCGCCGCCGGCCTGGCAGGAGGGCGGCAGATCGACGTTCCTGCTCGGCACCGACGCCGTCGGCCGCGACATGCTTTCGCGGCTGATTTTCGGGGCTCGGTTCTCGCTGTTCATCGGTCTGGTCGTCGTTGTTTTCTCGCTGACCAGCGGTATCGTCCTCGGCGTGCTCGCCGGCTATTTCCGCGGCTGGGTCGATACGCTGATCATGCGCGTCATGGACGTCATCCTGGCCTTCCCGTCGCTGCTGCTTGCCCTCGTTCTGGTCGCGATCCTCGGACCCGGCCTGTTCAACGCCATGCTGGCGATCGCGCTGGTGCTGCAGCCGCATTTCGCGCGGCTCACCCGTGCGGCGGTGATGGCCGAAAAGAACCGCGAATATGTGATCTCCGCCAAGGTGGCCGGTGCCAGCCATCTCAGGCTGATGGTGAAGACGATCCTGCCGAACTGCATGGCGCCGCTGATCGTGCAGGCGACGCTGTCCTTCTCCAACGCCATTCTCGAGGCCGCGGCTCTTGGCTTCCTTGGCGTCGGCGCGCAGCCACCAACCCCGGAATGGGGCACCATGCTGGCCACGGCGCGCGAGTTCATCCTGCGCGCGCCATGGGTGGTGACCTTCCCCGGCCTTGCCATCCTGATCACGGTGCTTGCGATCAACCTGATCGGCGATGGCCTGCGCGATGCCTTCGACCCCAAGCTGAAGAGGTCGTGACCATGCCTCTTCTCGAGATCAAGAACCTCACCGTGTCGTTTGATACTGCCGCCGGACCGTTCATGGCCGTGCAAGGCATCGACCTGTCGATCGAGCCGCGCGAGGTGCTGGCGATCGTCGGCGAATCCGGCTCCGGCAAATCGGTGGCGATGCTGGCGGTGATGGGGCTGTTGCCGAACACGGCGACGGTAAAGGCCGATCGCATGGCCTTCGACGGCATCGACCTGCTTGAGCTCAGCCCGTCCGAGCGCCGCAAGATCGTCGGCAAGGACATCTCGATGATCTTCCAGGAGCCGATCGCCAGCCTCAACCCGTGCTTCACCGCCGGTTTCCAGATCGAGGAGGTGCTGCGCTTCCATTTGGGCATGGACCGCGCCCAGCGTCGGGCCCGCGCCATCGAGCTGATGAAGCTGGTCGGCATCGCCGATCCGGAAGAGCGGCTGAACTCGTTCCCGCATCAGATGTCGGGCGGCCAGTGCCAGCGCGTCATGATCGCCATTGCCATTGCCTGCAATCCGAAGCTGCTGATCGCCGATGAGCCGACGACCGCGCTCGACGTCACCATCCAGAAGCAGATTCTCGACCTTTTGGTCGGCTTGCAGGCCAAATACGGCATGGGCCTGATCATGATCACACACAATATGGGCGTCGTGGCCGAGACAGCCGACCGCGTCATCGTCCAGTACAAGGGCCGCAAGATGGAAGAGGCCGACGTTCTGTCGCTGTTCGAGCAGCCGAAGAGCAACTACACGCGGGCGCTGCTGTCGGCGCTGCCGGAAAACGCCGTCGGCGACCGGCTGCCGACCATTTCCGACATGCTGTTCGAACCGGCTCCGTCTGCTGCTGGAAGCGGGCCTGCAACGGGAGCCGCGCCATGAGCGTGACGGTTCTCGAAGGCAAGAACATCGTGCGCGACTATCATGTCGGCGGCGGCCTGTTTCGTCCCTCGCGCACGGTGCACGCGGTCAAGGGCGTTTCGTTCAGCGTCGACAAGGGCAAGACGCTGGCCATCGTCGGCGAAAGCGGCTGCGGCAAGTCAACGCTCGCACGTATCATCACCCTGATCGATCCGGCGACGGCGGGCGAGCTCTTCATCGACGGCAACAAGGTCGACATCGCCAGGGATGGGCTGACGAAGGAGATGCGCCGCAAGGTGCAGATCGTCTTCCAGAACCCTTACGGTTCGCTCAATCCGCGCCAGAAGATCGGCGACGTGCTGGGCGAGCCGCTGCTCATCAACACCGACACGCCAGCCGACGAACGGCGCGATCTCGCCATGAAGATGCTGAAGAAGGTCGGCCTCGGACCGGAGCATTACAACCGTTACCCGCACATGTTCTCGGGCGGCCAGCGCCAGCGCATCGCCATTGCCCGCGCGCTGATGCTCAATCCGAGCCTTTTGGTGCTCGACGAGCCGGTCTCGGCGCTCGATCTGTCGGTGCAGGCGCAGGTGCTCAACCTGCTCGCCGACCTGCAGGACGAGTTCGAACTGACCTATGTCTTCATCAGCCACGACCTGTCGGTGGTGCGCTACATCGCCGACGAGGTGATGGTCATGTATTACGGCGAGGCCGTCGAATACGGCTCGCGCGACGAGGTCTTTGCCGACCCCAAGCACAGCTACACCAAAACGCTGTTCGCGGCGACGCCGCGCGCCGACGTCGCCAGCATCAAGGCGAGGCTGGCGAAGAAGAAGGCCGCCTGACGCCGCAGTTGCGGTACCCAGCCCATGCTGAGGTTCAGGGCGCCGGCCGATCAAAGGCTACAGCGACCGCGATTCCTACGGAATGCAGTGCTTCTCGACGTCACGCGCCGTGAACTCTGCTGCTCGCCGCCATGCTTCGTCGGTATCTCCCCGGTAAGTCAGGTATCGATCGCAGACAGGTTTGTTGTTGCTCAAATCCAGCACTGCAAACTTCACCCAGCCGACCAGCGTGCTCATCTTGTGCACCTGACCGATCAGGAGATATTTCGCGCTGGCTGTTCTTGCCTGTTTCGAGAGATCGACAAGGCCGGGGTCCTTGATGGTGCACTGTTCTGCCTGACAGGGTAACGCGACGAGCTTGATCTTCTCCGAAAGGCCATCCTGCAACGCAACGCCAAATGCCTTCAGTCGCGCTTCGTGTTCGGCGGTCTGGTCCCTGACTTCGCCTGATGTATCCCTGAACTCGAAATCCGCGACGGCGAGGGTCGCTGGCTCGGCGACATCGGCAAAAGCGGCCGGCGCAAGTAGACCAGCGCCCATCAGGATCAGGAAAAATTGTCCACACTCAAAAGGTCGAAATCGAATCCGCACTTTGCACCTTGAGCATCTCGTTTCTCCGAGGTTAGGACGATAGCCATCCCAATGACGGTGCCGATTTGTCTCTTCGCGCTGTTGGAAGACGCGGAAGCGGGCGCAGACTACCCGGTTGTGTCGCGACGTCAACTTTCAACCCGTTACTGGGTGGACTCCACCTCCGCGACAACCAGCTTGCCTTTGGCGCGCGAGATTTCGAGTGCCTGGCCGGCCCCTGCCAACGCGCCCGGGACCGAGATCACGAACGCCTGGCCCTCGCTGAGGGTCGCGACGAAGCGCACTGGCAGGTTTTCTTCGCCCGCCGCCATCGTGGTGACCACCCGGTAGCCGTCATCCGCCTCCGTGTAGTAGACGACGCCATGAAAATTGCCGAGATCAACGGTCCCACCCTGACGGGCCGTGAGTTCGCCGGCAGAAGCGGAACCTGCCACGACGCAAAGCGCCGCAAGTGCTGTGTATCTGAACATGGTGTTTCTCTCCATTTGGAATTGTCGTTTGGGTGGGTGGTCGCCTGCGGCTGCATCCCCAAAAATTACGCGGCGAGCTGATCCTCACGGGCAGCCGCGATCATCACGCTGGCGAGCAACCCGTAGGCCGCCTCCCAAGCCTCGCGGACAGCCGGCGTAAAAGCCGTGCCGAGGCCGGCCGCCAGCGTCTCGATGAGCGCTTGCCCGACGATCGGGTAATGACGCTCCTCGACGCCGTAGTTCACGTGACGCCTGGCGAGCACGCGAACCGTCGGCAGGATGGTGTCGGCACGTTCCAGTCCATGCACGACGAAGCCCAGGCTCGCCATCAGCTTGGCGCCTTGCTTGGTCATGTCTGTCACCGGAAACAGCGCGCGAAGATCCGCGTCGATCGCGAACAGGCGCTCGTAGAACAGCGCGGCGACGGCCACGCGGATCGGCACGATCTCGCGAAAACTGTCCTGGACAAGTCTGATCTGGTCGGGTGTCATCGGCGACGCTCCTGCGTTCCTGGTCTTGCGGCGACCATCGCCCCAAAGCGTTTCGCATGCATGTCGCCTGCGCCTGGATGTGTTTCAGTTGTGTCTCAATTGGTTTTCAGCTCGCGCTCATTTGTCTTCTTTATTTAGAGGCACGCCGAGAGTGCCAGGCCGAACTCTCGCCGACCTCGACCTGGCCATAGCTGAAAACCTGGGGCGCGGCGCCAGCTTGGAACTGCATCGGCAGTCGGTCATTATATCGGGGAGCCGGCGGCTCCTCCCCTATGCCTCCGTTCGGATGGAGAAATCATGCTGCGGATATTCATTGCTTCGTCTTTTCTTCTCGCCTTCGGTGCGCCCTCGACCACGCTCGCGCAGGACAGCAGCATCGAGAGCGAAACAGGCCGCGTTGCGGTCGAGACCTTTGCCGAAGGGCTCGAGCATCCCTGGGGCGCGACCTACCTGCCCGACGGCGCGTTGCTGGTCACCGAGCGTCCGGGGCGCCTGCGGCTCGTCTCGACCGACGGAGCCGTTTCCGATCCGATCGACGGTGTGCCGGACGTCCTCGCCAGCGGACAAGGCGGTCTGCTGGATGTGGGGCTCGATCCGGACTTTGCCAACAACCGGACGGTTTATCTCTCCTATTCGGAGGAACGCGGCGGCGGCGCGGCCACCTCGGTCGGCCGTGGACGCCTGGACGAGAACGGCAACGCGCTTTCGAATTTCGAAGTGATCTTCCGCCAAGAACCAGCCGTGTCCAGCCGGCTGCACTACGGCTCCCGCCTGGTATTCGCGCCGGATGGCAAGCTGTTCGTCACGCTCGGTGAGCGCGGCAAGATGCGAGAGGCGCAGAACGCGAACAATCATCTCGGCACGATCGTCCGCATCAACCCCGATGGTTCCGTGCCTGACGACAATCCCTTCGTCGGCAAGGACGGCGCCGACGAGATCTGGTCCTACGGCCATCGCAATGTGCAAAGTGCTGCGCTCCATCCCCAATCCGGCGTGCTCTGGACCGCGGAAATGGGACCGCTCGGCGGCGATGAGCTGAACATTCCGCAAGCGGGCAGGAATCACGGCTGGCCCGAGGTCAGCTGGGGCCGGCACTATTCTGGCGAACGCATTCCCGAGCCATCGACGCGGCCGGAGTTTGCCGACTCCATCCATAGCTGGACGCCCGTCATCTCGCCTTCCGGCATGACCTTCTACACCGGCGACATGTTTTCCGATTGGCGAGGCGACCTCTTGATTGGCGGACTGTCGGCGGAAGGTATCGTTCGTGTCAGGATCGACGGAAAGCAGGTCGCCGGCGAGGAAGTCCTCGCTCTCGGCAGGCGTATCCGGGACGTGGCGCAGGCTCCCGACGGCGCGGTCATGGCGTTGACCGACGAACCAGCGGGAAAGATATTGCGACTGACGCCGGCAGCGTCGCAGTGATGCCGCGCGGTGCGACAGGCGCGTTTTCTGAACTGGTCGCTCTACCCTCGGAATCCCGCTAAGCCTTGAGAAATATTAGTGTCGCTTAGTGACGCGAAGACCTGAGTGAAATTCAAAAGTCCTGCATTTGCCACAGAAATTGCTGATTTTGTTGCGCTCTGCGTGACGCTGAACTCATTCGAGGACGGGATTAGACTGCGGCCCGGCGAAGTGGGTCCGAATATTCTGTCCGGCTTCTTTAGAAAGCTATAGGCCAGTTCTCCGCGCGGCAGTCGCGACCCTGGCCGACAAATGGCCCGCCAGTGCCGCTGCGAGCCTGACGGGTGCGCCTGTAGCGGCAACGCTAGCCAACTACCCGACAGCCTTATGTCCAGGTGCATGACTGAAGCGGCCGGTGCCGGTGGTCGTCGGCACCTCGGCGAGCACGCCTCATGTACTGTCTAGATTTGCCGGCCTAGCCGGTCCTGTGGGCGTAGCTAACGACGTTCTTTGTCTTCTTGCACGTGGAGCAGACCTCTTTTCGTCGGCTGAATCCGAATGCGCAGGCAAGCTCTCGTGTCTTGTGATTGGCGTGCTGGCGAATTGACAGTTTGATACTGTCCGCAATGCATATGTCTTCCTCGATCTCGACTTCGCCGATACCTACAGCTGCTTACTGCCGGTCCGGGCGATAGACGAGGAAAGCGAGACGGACGGCAGCGCGTAGACTGGGACGCGACCTCTATGCAGAAGACCCGCCGCTACATTTGCGAAGCGACGGGCCTCCGCCCCATTCCCCCATACCTGACCATGCAACTGCCGTGCCAGACTTATTGACCCATCGCGGGACACCTTATGGCTTCTGCGCAGGCCTGGATGTTGCAACAAGGATATGCCAGTCGGACCAGGCTCGGCTGTGGGAATTCCCACACCGGGGAAAACATTGGAAAAATCCGCTCCCAGTTTTGCTTTCCGGAAAGCGGGGCCTCCGGCCATTAACCGGCGTACGCGGCCCAGCGCTGAAGAGAGACGAAAGCCGCCTGCAAAGTGGACTTTTGAACCTTTTGAGTGTTCCGCCGAGGGCGCCCATAGAAATTTTCGGCCGCTACTCGGGGCTCTCAAAGCCGAGCAACAATGTCCCGAAGGCGGTTAATGTGCGGGAGTAGTCGGCCAGACCTTGCCTCGTCCCGAATGTCGAAGCTAGCCAGTGTCGTCTGCACGGCCTCATGGAAGCTCTCAGGGGTGTCTAAAATAGATGGTGAGTAGATGGCTGCTGGACAGAAATCCGTAGTCGCGAGCCGCCCCGCAAGGTCTGGTCGACCAGGGGCTCGCTGTCCGTCGCTTTGGCCAAGGTTTTGGTGATGTCACATCGCGCGCGAAAGGATCTGGACTTTCCGCAAGTCTGCCGGAAGTTCAGGGGCCTGGGGCAAAAATATTATTTTAGGGGCTGAAAATGCGTCTGGGGGTGCCCCTGCGGTGCCCCGGATGATTTTCGCGGATGCGGCCAAAACCGGCCATCAACTAAGCAATTGATTTTGCGAAGAGAAAACTGGTGCCGCTTAGGTGACTCGAACACCTGACCCCATCATTACGAATGATGTGCTCTACCAACTGAGCTAAAGCGGCCCGGGAAGCCAAGGCCTCCAAGATGCGCTGGGTGATAGACGCAACCCGCCACAAATTCAAGATGGGACTTGGCAATTCGTGTCGGCTCATCCCGGGCCTATAAGCGACCGCCGCACCGGTCGGCTATGCGGTTGCGCGAAGTCTCAACGCCAAGTTGTGCGACGTCGCGTTGGCGCTGCATCGGGGAATCGGCGAAAAATGTTGATTTCTTTACCGAAAACCGCCGAAATCGACTTTGGATGCATCACCAAGGCAGAATGCGGCCGCTGGCCCGTTGATTGATCGGTCGCCTGCGGCTAACGATCATGCCAATGTGACCGTACGTGCAGAGGGGTCCCCGTTGGACGCGATCGAAAAAGCGATCCGGAATGCCTTCGAGAAAGGCAATGCCGAAGACCGCGCGTTTCGCGAGCGGGTCTACCGATCGGCCTTCGCCGCGCTTGATCGCGCCCTGCAGGCCAACCCGAACGTGACGGTGGAAGTCGCCATCAAGCGCCGCAAGGCGGTGCAGGCCAAGATAACCGAAATCGAATCCGAATTCCTGCCGGCGGTTCCCGCTGTCGGCCGGCCGACCGATGACGACGCTGCAGCACCGGCTGCGGAGCAGCCGGCTGGCAGCGAAGCCGATGCCGAACCGGATGCCGGCGCCGACGCTGAACCGGCGCCGCCTGAGGTCGTTGTCGACGGTCCGGCTGAGCCTCCCGCATCGGTCGCGCCTCCTGCTTCCGACGCACCCCCAGCTTCCGATGCGCCGCGCTCGCGCGTCTTGCCGGTCGTTCCCGACATCATGCCCGAAGCGGCTTTTCCCGATGCGCCGGAGATCGACTTGTCGTCCCCCCAATCGGCCGGAGACGGCGACGCAGAGGTGATGCCCGACCGCGACGACAGGCGGGTGAGAGGTCCCCGCCTGCCTCTCACCGCGATTTTCCTCGGCGTGACGCTGCTCGCAGCCGCCGGCATCGGCCTCTATTTCGCTGCCCAGACCGGCGTCTTCAAGTCGGCGGCCGAACTCGACACCGCCCCGCCGCAAACGCCACCGACGGTGGAAGACGATGATTTCACGCCGCCAGGCGACACGGCCCCGCCGCTGAACGCCGGCGAGGCGGATGAGGCGCGCGACTGGATCAATGTGTTTTCACCGAGTGACCCGACGCTTGTCAGCGCGCCTTCGGATGCCAAGGCCGAAGTCATGCAGGACGACAGCGGTTCTTTCCTGCGCATCCGGTCGGGCGCCTCCGGTTCGGCGATCAGCTTCGACGTCGAGCAAGGCGTCTTGGACAAACTCGCCGGCAAGCACGCCACGTTCGACATCATCGCCCGCTCCGAGGAGGGCCAGGAGACGCAGATCTCCGTCGACTGCAATTTCGGCGAACTCGGCGACTGCGGCCGCAAGCGCTACGCGGTCGGCCACGAGCGCAACGAATACCTCTTCGATGTGCGGTTTCCCGACAAGCGTCCGGGCGCTGCCGGCACCATCGCCATCAATTCCGACTTCGACAAGCAGGGCAAGTCGGTCGACATCTACGAGATCCGCGTCGCGATTGTTCCTTGAGCCTCAACGCATCGGCCCGAAAATCGGAATCGATTTTCGGAAAGCACGATGCGTAGATTATAACTGTTAGAGCGTACTTTGTGCGTCCACTTGGACGCACGTCGCTCTAACTATCGAGCAGCGCCTGCAGCGTCTCGATGCGGTCGGCTTCGGCCGCTGGCTTGTCCCAGCGCAGCCGCGAAATGCGCGGAAAGCGCATGGCGACACCGGATTTGTGCCGTGTCGAGCGGTTAAGCCCTTCGAACGCCACCTCCAGCACCAGGCCTTGTCTGCGGTCGGCCCGCACCGAGCGGACCGGGCCGAAGCGCTCGATCGTGTTGTCGCGGACATATTTGTCGATCTGCCTCAGTTCCTCGTCGGTGAAGCCGAAATAGGCTTTCCCCACCGGCACCAGTTCCTCCGATCCTTCCGGGCCGGACCACACGCCGAACGTGTAGTCGGAATAGAAACTCGAACGCTTGCCGTGGCCGCGCTGGGCATACATCAGCACGGCGTCGATTGTGTGCGGATCGCGCTTCCATTTGAACCATGGGCCTTTCGGCCGGCCGGTGAGATAGGGCGAATCCCAGCGCTTCAGCATCACGCCTTCGATCACCGGATGCAGCGGCTTGCGGCGCAATTCCTCCAGCGCCTGCCAGTCGGTGAATTCGACCAGCGGCGAAAGATCGAAGCGGCTCGGATCGAGCGTCTGCACGAAGGCTTCGAGGTGGCCGCGCCGCTCGCGAAACGCGCGGGTGCGCAAGTCCTCGTCGCCGATCTGAAGCACGTCGTAGCAGCGCATGAAGGCCGGGTATTGCTGCTGGATCTTCGGTGTCACGCTCTTGCGGTTCAGCCGCTGCTGCAGGTCCGAGAACGTGCCGGTCGCCTGCCGGGGATCGCCGACCAGAAGCTCGCCGTCGAGGGTGGCGGAGAAATCCATCGCCTCTGCGAGGTCAGGAAAAGCCCCGGAAACATCGTCGCCGGTGCGCGAATAGAGCCGGCGAACACCGCCTTCCGATACCGCCTGGACGCGGATGCCGTCCCATTTCCACTCGGCGGCATAGTCGGCCGGATCGAGCTTTTCGAGGTCGCCGTCACCGATCGGGTTGGACAGCATCACCGGCCGGAACAGCGCCAGCGCTGTCTTTTTGGGTTTTTCTGCCTTGCCTTCCAGCCAGGCGAACAGCTCGGCATAGGGCGGTGTCAGCCCATGCCAGAGTTCTTCGATCTCAGCGATGTCGACCTTGCCGAGATCGGCCAGCGCCTGCTTGGCCAATCGCGCCGAAACGCCGATGCGCAGGCCGCCGGTGACCAGCTTGATGACGGCGAAGCGCGCCGAGATGCTGGCGCTGTCGAGCAGCCGGGCCAGCACCTTCGGCCCGTCGGAACGGCTCGCCGCCTGCAATTTCGCGACGACCTCGGCGAGCGTCGGCACATGGTTGGCGATATCCGCCGGTGATTGCGGCCAGACCAGCGACACGGTCTCCGCCAGGTCGCCGACATAGTCGTAGGAATAGCCGAACAGCACCGGGTCCATGCGCTCCATGACCAGCGCGCGCAGCATCGCCGGCTTGACCGCCGCGATGGTCAGGTCGCCGGTGATGGCAGCCAGCGCCAGGCCGCGATCCGGATCCTCGACGCTGCGGAAATAATCGCTCAACAGCGTCAGCTTGCCGTTGCGCGACGGCGTCAGCACGAGGCGGTCGAGGAGTTCGGCGAAGCGGTTCATGATGCGGGCCGCGCCAATGGGCCAGCCTTGCGTTCTGTCGCGCCGCCGTGAAGCGCTACATCGGCCGTGACCACCATCAATCGCCCTCATCCTCATAGCCGACGAGATGCAACGGCCGCGCAGCGATGCCTTCGAGTTCGCACCAGCGCACCAGGGCCTCTTCGCGGCCATGCGTCACCCAGATTTCCCCGGCGCCGGTTTCCCTTATCGTGGTGGTCAGCTCGTCCCAGTCGGCATGGTCGGAAACGATCAGCGGCAGCTCGACGCCGCCCTGCTTGGCGCGCTGGCGGATGCGCATCCAGCCGGACGCAAAGCACGAGATCGGATCGGGAAAGCGCCGCGCCCAGCGGTCGGCGAAGGCCGAGGGCGGGCCGACGACGATGGCGCCGGTGAAATCCTCCTTGCCACTGCTTTCGACGGTCGCCGGCTCCAGCGTCCCGAGCTCGATGCCCTGGCTCTGATAGTAGTCGCTGAGCTTGGCCAGCGCGCCGTGGATATAGATCGGCCTGTCGTAGCCGGCGTCGCGCAGCAAGCGCATGACGCGCTGCGCCTTGCCGAGCGCATAGGCGCCGACCAGATGCGCGCGTTCGGGAAACTGCGCCGTCGATTTCAGCAGGCGGGCGATCTCTTCGGTATCGGGCGGATGACGGAACACCGGCAGGCCGAAAGTCGCCTCGGTGATGAACACGTCACACTTGACCGGTTCGAACGGCTCGCAAGTCGCGTCCCTCTGGCGCTTGTAGTCGCCCGAAGCGACGATGCATGAGCCCTGATGCACGACCTCGATCTGCGCCGAGCCCAGCACATGGCCGGCCGGATGGAAGGTTACGGTGACGCCGTTCAGCGCAATCGCCTCGCCAAGTGCTGCCGCTTGCGTCGTCCCGGCAAAACCCTCGCCGTAGCGCAGCCGCATGATGTCCAGCGTCTGTTGTGTAGCCAGCACCGAGCGGTGGCCGGAACGGGCATGGTCGGAATGGCCGTGTGTGATCAGCGCCCGGCTGACCGGCCGCACCGGATCGATGAAGAAATCGCCGGGCGGGCAATAAAGGCCCTCGGGCCGAGGGTGAAGCAGGTCGCTGGCGCGCATGGTTCCAAGATAGTTGCTAATTCCGGCGCGGGAAGCCTGTTGCAAGTGACTGCTGACTCGGCATACAGGCAACTGCCGGCGGGATCTCCATCGCGAAATCGCATCAGGCCTTGTCCGGCGACCCTTTTCGTTCACCTGCGCCACACGTGGCGGCGGCTGCGAAAAAGTCCGATTCGCGTGCCCGAACGGGCAGGACACTGACACGGAGGACGTTGCATGCGCTGGAACTTGGTGGTCTTGGCATCTTGCCTGGCAATAGCCGGTTGCGTCGGCACCTCGATTGCCGAGCGACAGGACGCGAATGTCCAGTCCTCGCTGCAATATGACAGCGTGCCTTGCGATCAATTGCTGGCGCAACGAAACCGGCTGGCGCAGCAATACCGCCTTCCACTGGATGCCAAGCCGTCCTTCTCCGATCCCGGGGTGGGCCTCGGCCCGTTCACGCCGGACGCCCGTTCCAAGGCCCAGCGCGACGTCGAACAGGCAAGCGGCCGGATCGACGCCATGAACCGGTCGATCGCCCGCCGCGAATGCGGCAAGCCGGGTTAATACCCGGCGTTGCGATCGACGACGTTCTCGAGCTTCTCGCCGCGCTCGAACGCGGCCATCTGGCGCAGCATGATCGGCACCAGATGCACGGGGTCGGAAGTCGCCGCCGCATGCGGTGTCACGAACACTTTCGGGTGGTTCCACAGCCGGCTGGTCTTCGGCAGCGGCTCGACCTCGAACACGTCGAGGCTCGCTTCCTTGAGTGTGCCGTCCTCCAGCGCACGCAGAATGTCGGCGTCCTTCTGCAACTTGCCGCGCCCGGCGTTGATCAGCACTGAGCCGCCGAGGCCGTTGCGTTTCCTCAACTCCTTCAGCACGCCGTAATTGATGATGCCCTGCGTCTGCGGCGTAAGCGGCAACAGCACCACCAGGATATCGGTGGCGTTGAGGAAGGGGATCAAGCCGGCCTCGCCGGCATAGGTCGAAACGCCTTTCACCGGCTTGTCGCTGCGCGACCAGCCATTGACCGCAAAGCCGAGCGACAAAAGCACCGACGCCGCCGCGCGGCCAAGCGTGCCGAGCCCCATGATGCCGACGGAGATGTCGCCGGCCGGCCGCTGCGGCGACTCGTGCCAGATCTTCTTTTGCTGCTGCGTCCGGTAGAGCATGCCTTGACGGTGATGATCGAGCACCCGCCAGACGACATACTCGGTCATGTACTGGGTCAAATTGTCGGCCACGACCTTGACGATCGGCACGTCGGGCAAAGTGGGATCGGCGAAGATGTGGTCGACGCCGGCGCCGATCGAAAAGACAGCGCGCAGATTGGGCAGGGACGACAGAAGGTTCGGCCGCTGCTTCCAAACCACCGCATAGGTGATCGAAGGATCGCTGGCGCCTTCCGGCTCGAGCACCACCTCGCGTTCGGCCGCCAAGAGTTCGCGCCAACGGCCTGGATGGATACCGGTGAGGGCAAGCAGGACACGGCCTTTTTCCATGGCGGGTTCTTTTTCCTTTATGCGGTACAGCCTACTCGCTGACGATGCCGACCGGCGCCGTTTCGATCTTGAATGCGGCCGAGATCAGCGCCTTGGTATAGTCGGTCTGCGGCCGTTCGAAAATCTGTTCGGACGGGCCGGCCTCGACGATCCTGCCATTGCGCATGACGATGACGTCGTTGGCAAGCGCACGGATAACCTTCAGGTCGTGGCTGATGAACAGATAGGCGAGGTCGTGCTTCGCCTGCAGGCTGCGCAGAAGGTCGACCACCTGCGCCTGCACGCTCATGTCGAGCGCCGAGGTCGGCTCGTCCAGCATGACGAAGCGCGGGTTGAGCACCATGGCGCGGGCGATGGCGATGCGCTGGCGCTGGCCGCCGGAAAACTCGTGCGGATAGCGATTGCGCGTGGCGGAATCGAGCCCGACTTCCCCGAGCACATCGACAATGCGCTTGTCGCGCTCATCGGGAGACAGTTTCGGCTCGTGGATCTTCAGCCCTTCCTCGATGATCTCGGAGACCGACATGCGCGGGCTCAACGACCCGAACGGATCCTGGAAAACGATCTGCAGCTCGCGCCGCAGCGGCCGCATGGCGTTGAATGACAGCTCGTTGATGTCGCGCCCGTTGAACTGAATGGTCCCGGTCGACGAGATCATCCTGGCCAGCGCCAGGCCGAGCGTCGTCTTGCCCGAGCCGGATTCGCCGACGACGCCGAGCGTCTGGCCGGCGCGCACGGTGACGTCGATGCCGTCGACCGCCTTCACATTGTCGACAGTGTGCCGGAAAAAGCCTTTCTTGATCGGAAACCAGACTTTTATGTCCTGGCCGGTCATCACTGGCCTGGCGGCTGCGTTGGCGGCGGGCGGCTTGCCCTTGGGTTCGGCGGCAAGCAGATGCCGCGTATAGCTGTGCTGCGGGTTGGCGAAAATTTCCTTCGTCGGCCCGGTCTCGACGATCTTGCCCTTGGTCATCACGCAGACCCGGTCGGCAATCTTTCTGACGATGCCGAGATCGTGGGTAATGAACAGCATCGACATGCCTTTGCGGCTCTTCAACTCCGCGAGCAGTTCGAGGATCTGCGCCTGCACGGTGACGTCGAGTGCGGTCGTCGGCTCGTCGGCGATCAGCAGTTCCGGCTCGTTGGCCAGCGCCATGGCGATCATGACGCGCTGGCGCTGGCCGCCGGAAAGCTGGTGCGGATAAGCGTCGAGCCGCTTCTCCGGCTCGCGGATGCCGACCTCGTTGAGCAGCTCCAGAGTGCGCGCCTTGGCTTGGCGGTCACCCAGGCCTTGGTGCAGCGTCAGCACCTCGACGATCTGCTGCTCGATCGTGTGCAGCGGGTTGAGCGAGGTCATCGGCTCCTGAAAGATCATGGTGATCTTGTTGCCGCGCACGCGGCGCAATGCCTTCTCGTCGGCAGCGAGCAGATCGGCGCCCTGGAACAGGATTTTTCCCGACGGATGGCTGGCGGCCGGATAGGGCAGCAGCTTCAGCACCGACAGCGCCGAGACCGACTTGCCGGAGCCGGATTCGCCGACCAGCGCCACCGTCTCGCCCTTGGCGATGTCGAAGGAGATGTGGTCGACGGCCATCGACTGGCGGCCTTCCTGCGCGAAGGCGACGCTGAGGTCGCGCACTGAAAGGAGAGGGGCTTCGCTCATCTGAACGTCTTGCGCGGATCGAAGGCGTCGCGGGTCGCTTCGCCGACGAAGACCAGCAGCGACAGCATCAGCGAGATGACGACGAAGCCGGAAATGCCCAGCCATGGCGCGTTGAGGTTGCGCTGCGCCTGCTTGAGGAGCTCGCCCAGCGAGGCCGAGCCGGGCGGCAGGCCGAAGCCAAGGTAGTCGAGCGAGGTCAGCGTCGAGATCGAGCCGCTGAGCAGGAAGGGCAGGAAGGTCAGCGTCGCCACCATGGCGTTGGGCAACAGATGCCGGAACATGATAGTACCGTTGGGTACGCCCAGCGCGCGCGCGGCGTTGACATATTCGAAGTTGCGGGCGCGCAGGAACTCGGCCCGCACCACGCCGACCAGCGCCACCCAGGAGAACAGCAGCATCAGCCCGAGCAGGATGAAGAAGCCGGGCGGCAGGATGGCGGCGACGATGAGGAGCAGATAAAGTACTGGGATCGCCGACCAGATTTCTATGAAGCGCTGGAACAGAAGGTCGGTCCAGCCGCCGAAATAACCCTGCAATGCGCCGGCCGTCACGCCTATCACCGCCGAGCCGGCGGTGAGGATCAGGCCGAACAGCACCGAGACCCTGAATCCGTAGATGACGCGCGCCAGCACGTCGCGGGCCTGGTCGTCGGTGCCCAGCCAGTTCCAGTTGCCGATGACGCAATTGGGGTCGGCGGCACCTTGCGGATACTGGTTGCAACGTGTCTGGACGTCATAGAGCCAGGACGGCTTGGTCGGCGCCGCCTCCGGGATGGCGTTGTTGACGGTCCGGTACGAGTAGCGGACCGGTGGCCAGATCATCCAGCCATGGGCATTGATCTCGTCCTGGATGACCGGGTCGCGGTAGTCGGTGACCGCATAAAAGCCGCCGAACTTCTCTTCGGGATAAGCGACCACGACCGGAAACAGGATTTCGCCCTTGTAGGAGACGAGCACCGGCTTGTCGTTGGCGATCCATTCGGAAAACAGCGACAGCACGAAAAGCACGAGGAAGATCCACAACGACCAGTAGCCGCGCCGGTTGGCCCTGAAATTCTGCAGCCGCCGCTGGTTGAGCGGCGACAGCCAGGGCCGTGCGCTCCGGCCCGGCGCCGTTTCGGCTGCGGCCCCGGCCATCAGACGTCTCTCCGCTCGAAGTCGATGCGCGGGTCGACCCAGGTATAGATCAGGTCGGACAGCAGCCCGACGATCAGACCAAGCAGCGAGAAGATGTAGAGATTGGCGAACACCACCGGATAGTCGCGCTCGACCACCGACCTGAAACCGAGCAGGCCGAGGCCGTCGAGCGAAAAGATGTTCTCGATCAGCAGCGAGCCGGTGAAGAAGGCCGAGATGAAGGCGCCGGGAAAGCCGGCGACGACGATCAGCATGGCGTTGCGGAAGACGTGACCGTAGAGAACCCGCCGTTCCGACAGACCCTTGGCGCGCGCGGTCACCACATATTGCTTGCGGATTTCCTCGAGGAACGAATTCTTGGTCAACAGCGTCGTGGTGGCGAAGGCCGACAGCACCAGCGCCGTCAGCGGCAAGGTCATGTGCCAGAGATAGTCGACGATCCGCGCCGGCCAGGACAACTGGTCCCAATTGTCGGAGGTGATGCCGCGTAGCGGGAACCAGTCGTAGAACGATCCGCCGGCAAACAGCACCATCAGCAAGATGCCGAACAGGAAGCCCGGAATGGCGTAGCCGACAATGACGACGCCGCTGGTCCATACGTCGAATGCCGAGCCGTCCTTGACGGCCTTGCGGATGCCGAGCGGGATCGAGATCAGGTAGGACAGCAGCGTGATCCACAACCCGATCGAGATCGACACCGGCATCTTCTCCAGGATCAGATCGATCACTGAAATGTCGCGGAAATAGCTGTCGCCGAAATCGAACCGGAAATAGTTCCACAGCATCATGCCGAAACGCTCTAGCGGCGGCTTGTCGAAGCCGAACTGCTTTTCCAGCTTGGCGATGAATTCGGGGTCGAGCCCTTGTGCGCCGCGATATCTCGAACCGGCATCGCCGGCCACGTCGAAATTGCTGGCGCCGGCGTCACCGCCGCCGCCGCCAAGGCGATCGCTGCCGCCCTGGTTGGTCAGCCTGGCGATGACCTGTTCGACCGGCCCGCCCGGCGCGAACTGGATGACGGCGAACGACACTGCCATGATGCCGAACAGGGTCGGGATCATCAGCAGGATGCGGCGCAGGATATAGGCGCCCATCAGATGTTGTCCTCCGCGAGGGAGAGCACCGCTTCAGGCCAATTGTCGACCCCAGCGCCGCCCCTCATTGTCCTGCCGGACATTTCTCCCCGTATAGTGACGGGGAGAAAGGGGCTGGCCTCAATCTCGGCGCTCTTATTGCCAGCTTTGTGATTGGCGAAACCCTCGATGACAGCGCGCCTCTCCCCGTCGCTATACGGGGAGAGGATGCCGGTGTCCGAACCGGATAGATAGGTAACAGAATGGACTGATTGCATGGGTGACAGTTTTCTCCTTCGCCGGGAGGACCGGCGATGGTTTG
>NZ_FNEE01000015.1 GCF_900099905.1 Mesorhizobium muleiense
CATGATCTTCTTCGGCCCCCACAGCGGGTGTGCCTCCTTCGCCGCAACGATCCGCTCCACCAGATCCACTGCCGTCGCCCGGCCATGATTGAGCGGCGCCCGCGGCCGGTCATGCAGACCTTCCGGGCCGAACTCCCGGTACCGTCCCAGCCATTTGTAGCCGATCTTGCGCGACACCCCGAAGTCAGCACACAGCTGCGTCATCGTCTCATCACCCGCCAGGCACTCCACAACAAACCGAAGTCGTTCATCCATGATGTCAGTCTCTCGCCAAACCATCGCCGGTCCTCCCGGCGAAGGAGAAAACTGTCACCCATGCAATCAGTCCATTCTGTTACCTATCTATCCGGTTCGGACACCGGCATCTTCTCCCCGTATAGGGACGGGGAGAAGGGGCTGGCCGCAACCTTGGCGCACTTTCTGCAACGCTGGAAATTGGCGAAATCTTTTGCGATGTGTCTTTCTCCCCGTCACTATACGGGGAGAAATGCCCGGCAGGGCAATGAGGGGCAGCGCAAGCCTCTAAGCGATTGCCCTGCGACGCTCACTTCTGCAAGTTGCCCCGATCTGCCCAGGCGCTATTTGCTGGCATGGCCGTCTGCCGCTCGCTTGCGGTTGACTTGGCCAAAACCTTCCGATTTACACCGGACCAGCAAAAACCCGACAGCCCGGACGCCTTCCCATGCTCGAAAAAACCTACGACGCAAAAATCGTCGAGCCGAAGATCGCCAAAGTCTGGGAGGAGGCCGACGCGTTTCGTGCCGGCGCAGGCGCCGAGGAGGGCGCGGAAGCCTTCACCATCGTCATCCCGCCGCCGAACGTCACCGGTTCGCTGCATATGGGCCATGCGCTCAACAACACGCTGCAGGACATTCTGGTGCGCTTCGAGCGCATGCGCGGCAAGAACGTGCTGTGGCAGCCCGGCATGGACCACGCCGGCATCGCCACCCAGATGGTGGTCGAGCGCCAGCTTATGGAGAAGCAGATCCACCGACGCGACCTGACGCGCGATGAGTTCATCGAGAAGGTCTGGGAGTGGAAGGCCGAATCCGGCGGCGCGATCTTCAACCAGCTGAAGCGGCTGGGGGCCTCGGCCGACTGGAGCCGAGAGCGTTTCACCATGGACGAGGGTCTGTCCAGGGCGGTGCTCGAAGTGTTTGTCACCCTCTACAAGGAAGGCCTGATCTACAAGGACAAGCGCCTTGTGAACTGGGACCCGAAGCTGTTGACTGCGATTTCCGACCTCGAGGTCGAACAGCAGGAGGTCAACGGCAATCTCTGGCATTTCCGCTACCCCGTCGAGGGCGAGGTTTTCGATCCGGAAAATCCAAAAACCTTCATCACCGTCGCGACGACGCGGCCCGAGACGATGCTGGGCGATACGGCGGTGGCGGTGCATCCCGACGACGAGCGTTTTCGGCATCTGGTCGGCAGGAACCTCGTCCTGCCGATCGTCGGCCGCAAGATCCCGGTGGTGGCGGACCAATATTCCGATCCGGAGAAAGGCAGCGGCGCGGTCAAGATCACGCCGGCGCATGACTTCAACGATTTTGAGGTCGGCAGGCGCCACAAACTGCCGGCGATCAATATCCTCACCGTCGAGGCGGCGGTCGCCCTCACCGACAATGACGAGTTTCTCGCCGGGCTGGAGGTAACGCCCGAGCGTCAGGCCGTCTGGGATGAGCTCAACGGCCTCGATCGTTTCGTCGCGCGCAAGAAGATCGTCGAGCTGATGGAGGCGGGCGGCTTCCTCGAAAAGGTCGAGCCGCATCGCCATGCCGTGCCGCATGGCGATCGCGGCGGCGTGCCGATCGAACCGTTCCTGACCGAACAATGGTATGCGAACGCGGCGGAGCTCGCCAGGCCGGCGATCGCCTCGGTGCGCGAGGGCCGCACCAGGTTCGTGCCGAAAAACTGGGAGAAGACTTATTTCGACTGGATGGAGAACATCCAGCCCTGGTGCATTTCGCGCCAGCTCTGGTGGGGACACCAGATCCCGGCCTGGTACGGGCCGGACGGCCGCATCTTCGTCGAGAAGACCGAGGAGGAGGCGCTCGCCGCCGCAATCGAATATTATCTGGCGCTGGAAGGGCCGTGGAAGGCCTGGGTCGAGGACAAGCTCGAGAATTTCAAGCCGGGCGAGATCCTGATCCGCGACGAGGATGTGCTCGACACATGGTTTTCGTCGGCGCTGTGGCCGTTCTCGACGCTCGGCTGGCCGGACCAGACGCCGGAGCTGAAGACCCACTATCAGACCGACGTGCTGGTAACCGGCTTCGACATCATCTTCTTCTGGGTCGCTCGCATGATGATGATGGGCCTGCATTTCATGGGCGAGGAGCCGTTCCACACCGTCTATGTCCATGCGCTGGTGCGCGACAAGAACGGGCAGAAGATGTCGAAGTCGAAAGGCAACGTAATCGACCCGCTCGATCTCATCGACGAATATGGCGCCGACGCACTGCGCTTCACGCTGACGGTGATGGCCGCGCAAGGGCGTGACGTGAAGCTCGATCCGGCTCGTATCGCCGGCTACCGCAATTTTGGCACCAAGCTGTGGAACGCGACGCGTTTTGCCGAGATGAACGACGTCGCGAGAAACGACGATTTCTGGCTGAACGACGCCAAGCTGGCGGTCAACCGCTGGATCCTGACCGAACTGACACGCGCGGCGCGCGAAATCACCGACGGCATCACCTCATACCGGTTCAACGAGGCTGCGACTGCTGCCTACCGCTTCGTCTGGAACCTGTTCTGCGACTGGTACCTGGAACTGCTGAAGCCGGTCTTCATGGGTAAGGACGAGGCAGCCAAGGCCGAGAGCCGGGCTTGCGTCGCCTTCGTGCTCGACGAGATCTACAAGCTGCTGCATCCGATGATGCCGTTCATGACCGAAGAGCTGTGGGCTGAGACATCGGGTGAGGGCAAGCAACGGCCGTCGCTGCTTTGCCATGCCGCGTGGCCGTCGCCCGACTTCGAGGACGAGGCAGCGGCCGCCGACATCAACTGGCTGATCGACCTGGTCTCAGGCATCCGCTCCGTGCGTTCGGAAATGAACGTGCCGCCGGCGGCGATCGCGCCGCTGATGGTGATCGGCGCCAATACCGCAACCCGCGAAAGGCTTGAGCGTCAGGCATCGGCCGTCAAGCGACTGGCGCGGGTCGGCGACATCTCGCTTGTCGATACGGCGCCCAAGGGCTCCGCCCAGATCGTGCTCAACGAAGCCACCATCTGCCTGCCGCTCGGCAGCCTGATCGACCTTGCCGCCGAGGCGGCGCGGCTGCAGAAGGAATTGGTCAAGGTGACCGAAGAGATCGCCCGCCTGCACAAGAAGCTGTCCAACGACAAATTCGTCGCCAACGCGCCAGACGATGTCGTCGAAGCCGAGCGCGAAAAACTCGCCGAGTATCGCGAGGCGCAAGAGAAGCTTTCGGTGGCGCTGACACGCGTGCGCGAAGCCGGTTGACCCATCTGTGGTATTTGAGAACCGAATTGGCGGAGGAGCGGATTTGCCAAACCGTCTTCCGCTTCTTGGGCGCCTGATGCTCAGGATTCGCGAGTCCTGCGACCGCGCTTTTCGGGCGGCTTGCTGCACGAAAAATAGGCATTCCGCAGCGTAAATCTTGACGTAAACGGAATGTTTTAGCCCCATTGTTGCCATAATGTAACAATGGGCTCAGTTGCCGCAAAACGGGCGGTTTTGGCGCCGTTCCATGTGCGTTTTTCCGAGTTTTTGCTCGATTTGCCGCCAAACAAGCCGTTTTCCGGCTTTGCTGTGGAGCTGTCACTTTGTCTGAAATGCGGTCGGCGAAGGCGTACATGTACGCATCGAGAATTCGTTGTTGCGCCGTTAACTCGAATTGGTTCTAGCTTAGTCCATTCGTACTAGGGGAGGGACATTCATGAACAATTTGCGTCGGAAAGCGCTGCTGGGGGCGGGGTGCTTTTCGCTGGCTTTGATCGGGACGGCGCATGCCGGCGGCCTTGAGCGCGGCGGCTACAACATCGACCTGCTTTTCGATCCGGCGCCTGTCGCCGGAGAGCTTTCGGGCACTTATGTGATGCCGGAACGGAAGATCAAGAATGCCGTAGACACGGATACAAGTAGCGCATTTCCACCGCCCGTTACTGGTCGTGGCGGTGGCGATTTGAACTCTCGGTCCGGTTCTGCCGATGATTCGGAGAGCTATTTTGTCCCCCGCATGGGAATTAAGGTCGGAGTCGGGGACCACCTCGATTGCATGGGCGATTATTCACAGCCTTGGGGGATCCATTCGGCCCCCGGTCTGAATTGGGCAGGTGCCAACAGCAATATCGAAACCAAGATCGAAAGCGAAAATTTTGCAGCCACCTGCTCCTACAAGATGGATGCGGGCAAAGGCCAGTTTCGCTTCATTGGCGGTGTGTTCTACCAGGATATCAGTGGCTTCAAGGAGCGGCTGGTCCAGGATTTTACCGGCTTTCCCGTACCCTTCACCGGCGTAGGTCGGATCGACCTCGAAGGCAACGGGGTTGGCTGGCGCATCGGCGCCGCTTATGAGATTCCGGAAATCGCGCTCCGTGCCAGCTTGGTCTACAACAGCGAAGTTGATTTGGGAGACGTGACCGGGGACGTCGATCTTACACAGGTCCCTGGCCGGGGTGTAATTCCTGTGATCGGTACGGCGAGCATGCCGCAGTCGGTCGAGTTCAAGGTCCAGTCGGGTATTGCTCCGGGCTGGCTTGCCTTCGGGTCGGTGAAGTGGGTCGACTGGAGTGTGCTGCAGATTGTCAATTTCTGCGCTGTCGGCGCTCCGGTTGGCTGCACCTTCGGAGGCCCGAGCTTCGTCACGTCTCTGGATCTGCTCTATCGCGACGGATGGACCGTCTCCGGCGGTATCGGCCACAAGTTCAACGATCAGTGGAGCGCTGCAGCGACGCTTACCTGGGATCGCGGAACGACCACGGGCTTGAGCACCCAAACCGATACCTGGACGGTTGGTGCCGGCGCGTCTTTCTCGCCCACCAAAAACGTCGAACTCCGCTTTGGCGGTGCCATCGGCATCCTGACCAGTGGTTCGGTCGGAGTGGTCACTGACGAGGACGGAATTCCTCACGGCACAGACGTTTCATACGATTTCGGCGACGATCTCGTGACCGCCCTTTCAGCTTCCTTCAAGGTCAAGTGGTAGGTTACTCAAATTAAACGATAAAAAGGCCGGGCAATGCCCGGCCTTTTTGGTTGAGTGGGCCTTCTGGCCGGTGGTCCCAAGCTGATGGCATTGCTCCGTCATTGCAACGACCCCGCTTCCCTCTGCCTCACGCGATCGTGATGTTTTGGCAACAGTTTCTGAACAACCCTCGCGCCACAACCGCGCCCGCCGACATTGCCTACTTCCCGCCATAAACCCGGCGCACCTCGAATGCGTCCCAGGCATGCCAAAAGGCTCGGCTATGGGGCAGGTCGCACCGCTCGCGGCAAGGGAAGAGAATGAACGCCAGAGTCATCTCCAAGGCCAAGCTGCCCAGCCGCTATGTGACCGTCGGTCCGGCGCGTGCGCCGCACCGCTCCTATCTCTATGCGATGGGCTTGTCGGCGGCCGAGATCGCGCAGCCACTGGTCGGCGTCGCCAGCTGCTGGAACGAGGCGGCACCCTGCAACATCTCGCTGATGCGCCAGGCGCAGGTGGTCAAGAAGGGCGTTGCCGCGGCTAGCGGCACGCCGCGCGAATTCTGCACCATCACCGTCACGGACGGCATCGCCATGGGCCACCAGGGCATGAAATCGTCACTGGTGTCGCGCGAGGTCATCGCCGATTCGGTCGAACTCACCATGCGCGGCCATTGCTACGATGCGCTGGTCGGCCTTGCCGGTTGCGACAAGTCGCTGCCCGGCATGATGATGGCCATGGTGCGGCTCAACGTGCCGTCGATCTTCATTTATGGCGGCTCGATCCTGCCCGGTTCCTACAAGGGCCGGCAGATCACCGTGCAGGATGTGTTCGAGGCCGTCGGCCAGCACTCGGTCGGCACGATCGGCGACGCCGAACTCCTCGAAATCGAGCAAGCCGCTTGTCCGTCGGCCGGCTCCTGCGGCGCCCAGTTCACCGCCAACACCATGGCCACCGTCGCCGAGGCCATCGGGTTGGCGCTGCCCTATTCCTGCGGGGCGCCGGCGCCCTATGAGATGCGCGACCGCTTCAATTTCGCCACCGGCGAAAAGATCATGGAGCTGATCGCAAAAAATATCCGCCCGCGCGACATCGTCACTCTGGAGGCGCTGGAGAATGCGGCGACCGTGGTCTCGGCCACCGGCGGCTCGACCAACGCGGCGCTGCATCTGCCGGCGATCGCGCATGAGGGGGGGATAAAGTTCGACCTGTTCGACGTCGCCAGGATCTTCGAGAAGACGCCTTATATCGCCGACCTGAAGCCGGGCGGCAAATATGTCGCCAAGGACATGTTCGAGGCCGGCGGCATTCCGCTCTTGATGAAGACGTTGCTCGACCACGGCTATCTGCATGGCGACTGCCTGACCGTGACCGGCCGCACTTTAGCCGAAAATATGGAGCACGTTGCCTGGAATGATAGCCAGGATGTGGTCCGTCCCGCCAACCGACCAATCACCCGAACGGGTGGCGTCGTGGGCTTGAAGGGAAACCTTGCCCCCGAAGGCGCGATCGTGAAGGTCGCGGGCATGTCGGAGCTTAAATTCTCTGGCCCGGCACGCTGCTTCGATTCGGAAGAGGAATGTTTCCAGGCGGTTACGGATCGCAGCTACAGCGAAGGCGAGGTCCTCGTGATCCGCTACGAGGGACCGCGCGGCGGTCCGGGCATGCGCGAAATGCTATCGACGACGGCGGCTCTCTATGGCCAGGGCATGGGCGGCAAGGTGGCTCTCATCACCGACGGGCGTTTTTCGGGCGCGACACGCGGCTTCTGCATCGGCCATGTCGGGCCGGAAGCCGCCGTGGGTGGCCCGATCGGGCTGCTCAGGGATGGCGACTTGATTTCGATCGACGCGGTGAACGGCACCATCGAGGTGGCGCTGTCCGACACCGAACTGGCGACCAGGGCAAAGGCATGGAAGGCGCGCGCGACCGACTATCAGTCGGGCGCGATCTGGAAATATGCACAGACGGTAGGGCCTGCCCGCGACGGGGCGGTCACCCATCCCGGTGGTGCGAGAGAAACACATTGTTATGCGGATATCTGAGTTGCTGAGGCTGTCTGTCTTTTCGGCACTGGTCGCGATCGCCACTTTTGGCGCGACCTTGGGCGCCGCGGGCCAGGCCATGGCCTTCGATGACAAGGTGTTCGACGACAAGACCGGCGTGAAGCCGCAGTCGAGCCCGTGGGCGGTGTTCCAGTTCGGCTTCTCCGCCTACAAGAACGGCCGCAAGGAGCAGGCTGCGGAGGCTTATAAATACGCGGCCGAAAACGGCCAGATCGGCGCCACCTGGAAGCTTGCGCGCATGTATGCCGAGGGCGACGGCGTCGAGCGCGACGACTACGCGGCGTTCAAGTTCTTCAGCGAGATCGTCGACCAGGACGTCGAGCCCGGTTCGCCGGAAGAGAGCTATGTCTCGGATGCGCTCGTGGCGCTCGGCGACTATCTGAGGAAGGGCATCCCCGGCAGCCCGATCAAAGAGAACGAGGTAGCGGCCCAGGAGTACTACATGCGCGCCGCCGCCAACTACCGCAACCCGAATGCCCAGTTCGAGATGGGCCAGATCTTCCTGAATGGCAAGGGCGGCGTCAAGGCGAGCATCAAGCAGGCCGGACGCTGGTTCCAACTCGCTGCGGAAAAGGGCCATGCCGGCGCGCAGGCGACGCTCGGCCACCTGCTCTTCCAGAGCGGCAAGATCGTTCGGGGGCTGGCGATGATGACCGCGGCGCTTGAACGGGCCGCGCCTTCCGACCAGCCATGGATACGCGGCATGCAGGAAGAGGCGTTTGCCGCCGCGGGCGAGGCCGACCGCCGCACCGCGATTTCGCTGGCCGACGACATCCTCACCAAGGGTGGCGGCGACCGGTAAAACCAGCACGAAGCCAACAGCCAGTAAAGGCTGGGTCAATAGCCAGGAAGAGTGGGGATCTCGAAAAGTCGAGATCAATTCTCGGTCGGTTGCGTCGGAACGGGACCGGACTCCGGCGTTGAAATCGGCGTGGCTGGCGGCGCCAGCTTGGTTTTAGGACAATCGTTCCGGATCCTTGTCCATGACGTGTTGTTGAGCACCATGTCGCAGCGGGCGAGATGGCTCCGACCGGAAAGCGTCAGGCAGGCGACCTGGCCGATCTGGAATGATGTTCCGTTGGCCAGGCATGCAGGATTGGCAAACGCCGACGTTGCCGCGAGGGCGAGCGCGGCGGCACATGGGCAAATCGCAAACCTGATCGTCATCCTGAACCCCGGCCGAACCCGGATTGCAGCGGAAACCCCGATTGTGGCGATATGACGGTCCATCCACCGGCAATCCGGCGGTTCGGGCCCCGAATGATCAGATTGGCGCAAAACCCAGTTCGATGGCGACCGGCACGTGATCCGAGGGCTTTTCCCAGGCGCGCACATGCTTTTCGATCGAGGCCGAGGAAAAGCGATTGGCGGCCTCGGGCGAGAGCAGCAAGTGATCGATGCGGATGCCGTTGTTCTTCTGCCAGGCGCCGGCCTGATAGTCCCAGAACGTAAAAATGTCCGGCGAGTCGGTGACCGCGCGCACGGCTTCGGTGAAGCCGAGGTTCTTCAGCCGGCGGAACGCCTGCCTGGTCTGCGGCTGGAACAGCGCATCGCCGAGCCAGTTCTCCGGAAACTTCGCATCGATCTGTTCGGGGATGACATTGTAGTCGCCGGCCAGCACCAGCGCCTCTTCGAGCACGAGCCTTTCCTCGGCCCAGCGCTCCAGCCGCGCCATCCAGGACAGCTTGTAGGAGAACTTCTTCTCGTCATCGATCGGGTTGCCGTTCGGCAAGTAGAGCGAGGCAACGCGCAACGCGCCCTTGTCGGTCGAGAACACGCCCTCGATGAAACGCGCCTGATCGTCGGCATCGTCGCCCGGCAGGCCCCTGATGACCTCGTCGAAGCGCAGCTTCGACAGGATGGCGACGCCGTTGAAACCCTTTTGGCCATGGATTTCGACGTTGTAGCCAAGCGCCTCGATCTCGGCCCGCGGAAACTGCTCGTCGACCGTCTTGATCTCCTGCAGGCAGGCAATGTCGGGCGCGCTTTCCGTCAGCCAGTGGGTCAAATTGCCGATACGGGCCCGAACGCCATTGATGTTCCAGGTGACGATTTTCATGACGGCCTCATTGCTGCTCGGGCGGATGGCGTTCGACGAGGCCGATCGTATTGCCTGCCGGATCCTTTAGGAAGGCCATCCATTCGCTTTCCCCCGCCGGCCCGAACAGGCCCTCGGTATCGCGGTGGACGAGCATCGGCGGCGCAGTGAAGGGGACACCGGCGGCTTTTGCCGAGGCGTGGAAATCGTCAAGGCCCGAAATGTCGAGATAGACGGTGCCGGCCGGCAGGCCATCGGTGAACAGCAGCCGCACATCGCCGGCCATGATGAAGGCGATGCCAGGCGGATCGAAGCGCACGTGCACGGCCATGCCAAGCACGTCTTGCCAGAACGCCAGCGTTGCATCGAGATCGCGCCCGGCTGAAAGCGCGACCTGACGGACCGCGCTAATGGCAGGCATTCTCTAAATACTGAAGCTGGTGCCGCAGCCGCACGAGGCGACCGCATTCGGGTTCCTGATCTGGAACGACTGGCCCATCAGATCGTCGACGAAATCGATCACCGAGCCGCCCATATAGACCAGCGAGAGGTCATCGATCAGCACGGTGGCGCCGTCCTTCTCGATGGCGACGTCGTCATCGTTGCGGGTGTCGACCAGGTCGAACTTGTAGGAAAAGCCGGAACAGCCGCCGCCCTCGACCGAAACGCGCAGCGCCGTCTTGCCGGCTTCGCCAGACACAATCTTGGCAATCCGCCTGGCGGCGGCGTCGGTCATCTCGACTTTCATGGCGGTCTTGGCATCAGCGCCCATGGGCGTCACCTTGCTTTCGGTTTCACATGATAGGTATGAAGCGCGAGGGGGCAAGTCAACTGCGGCGTAGGCTATGGAAATTGGCGGGGCTATGGAAATTGGTTGGGGTTATGGAAATCGGTTGGGGCGATGACAAATGAGTTGGGCGACATCGGATTTGGTTATCGGCCGCGCGCCGCCTATGCCTGCGATCCGGCAAAGTCGCGCGGGCGGCTGTTCGACGAGGTGGAGAGCCCGACCCGGACGCCGTTCCAGCGCGACCGCGACCGCATCATCCATTCGACGGCCTTCCGCCGGCTGAAGCACAAGACGCAGGTGTTCGTCGCGCATGAGGGCGACCATTACCGCACCCGGCTGACGCATTCGATCGAGGTGGCGCAGATCGCGCGCGCCCTGGCGCGGGCGCTGCGCGGCGACGAGGACCTGGCAGAGGCGGTGGCGCTGGTGCACGATTTCGGCCACACGCCCTTCGGCCATACCGGCGAGGATGCGCTGAACCAGAAGATGGCGGCCTGGGGCGGCTTCGACCACAATGCACAGTCGCTGCGCGTGGTGACGCGGCTGGAGAGCCGCTATGCCGAATTCGACGGGCTGAACCTCACCTGGGAGACGCTGGAGGGGCTGGTCAAGCACAACGGACCGCTGACCGACGCCAGCGGAAAAGGGCTGAAGGGGCCGGTGCCGCAAGCGATCCGCGACTATTCGGAGCTGCACGACCTCGAGCTCGACCGCTTCGCCGGCATCGAGGCGCAGTGCGCGGCGATCGCCGACGACATCGCTTACAACAGCCATGACATCGATGACGGCCTGAGGTCGGGCCTTCTGAAGCTCGACATGCTGGAAAAGGTTTCGCTGCCCGGCTCGATCCTCGACGGCGTGCGTCAGCGCTATCCGGCGCTGGACGATGTGAGGACAGGGCACGAACTGATGCGCCGGCAGATCACGATGATGGTCGAGGATGTCATCGTCTCCACCACCGCCAATCTGGCCCGCATCAAGCCGGACAGCGCCGACACGGTGAGGGCGGCAGGCGAGACGATGGTGACCTTTTCAGCCGAAATGGCCGCTTTCGAAGAGGAATTGAAAGCCTTTCTCTACAAGCATCTCTATCGACACAGCGAAGTTGTGCGCGTGCGCAACCAGGCCGAGCAGATCGTCAACGACCTGTTCGAGGTCTATTTCGCCGATCCGCGCGCCATGCCCGATGGCTGGCGCGAAGGGCTCGACCGGGCTGATGATCGCATCAAGGCGCGCAGCGTCGCCGATTTCCTGGCGGGCATGACGGATACCTACGCTTTGAAGGAACACCGCCGTTTGTTTGACCATACGCCTGAATTAAGCTAGGCGGGGCTCGATTTTGCCGGCCAATAGACCGGATTCCCGCAAAGCCGCCAGAGCCAGGGCCACACCAATGAACATCTTCGCCGATTTCAACGCGCGAATTATAAAGGCCGTCGAAGCGCTTGATTTGAAAGACAAAGACGGCGGTTCGCTGGACTTGTCGCGCGTCGCCGTCGAGCCGCCGCGCGACGCCAGCCATGGCGACCTGGCGACCAATGCGGCAATGGTGCTGGCCAAGCCGACCGGCCAGCCGCCGCGCGTACTGGCTGAAAGGCTGGCGCAAGCGCTGCGCGCCGACCCGGACATCGCCGCTGCAGAAATTGCCGGTCCGGGCTTCGTCAATCTCAGGCTCAAGGACGCGTTCTGGCAGGTGCATCTGACTGCGCTGCTCGGCGAAGGCCGCAATTACGGCCGCTCGACCGTTGGCGGCGGCAAGAAGGCCAATGTCGAATATGTCTCGGCCAACCCGACCGGACCGATGCATGTCGGCCATTGCCGCGGCGCGGTCGTGGGTGATGCGCTCGCCAATCTGATGGCCTTCGCCGGTTATGACGTGATCAAGGAGTATGTCATCAACGACGCTGGTTCGCAGATCGACGTGCTCGGCCGCTCCGCCATGCTGCGTTACCGCGAGGCGCTCGGCGACGACATCGGCGAGATTCCTGCCGGGCTCTATCCAGGCGACTATCTCGTGCCGGTCGGCCAGGCTCTGGTAAGCGAATTTGGCCGTTCCTTGCTGCAGATGCCGGATGAGGAAGCGCTTGCCATTGTCAAGGACAGGACGATCGACGCGATGATGGCAATGATCCGTGAGGATCTGGCGCTGCTCAATGTGCATCATGACGTCTTTTTCTCGGAGCGCACCCTGCACGCCGACAACGCCCGGAAAATCCGCTCGGCGATCAACGACCTGACCCTCAAGGGCCATATCTACAAGGGCAAGCTGCCGCCGCCCAAGGGCGAGAAGCCGGACGACTGGGAGGATCGCGAGCAGACGCTGTTCCGCTCGACAGCGGTCGGCGACGACATGGACCGGGCGCTGGTCAAGTCGGACGGCACTTTCACCTATTTTGCCGCTGATGTCGCCTATCTGAAGGACAAGGTCGATCGCGGTTTCGTCGAGCTGATCTATGTGCTTGGCGCCGATCATGGCGGTTATGTGAAGCGCCTGGAAGCGCTCGCCCGGGCGATTTCCGGCGACGAGGTGAAGCTCACCGTGCTGCTTTGCCAGTTGGTAAAGCTTTTTCGCGAGGGCGAGCCGGTGCGCATGTCGAAGCGGTCGGGCGATTTCGTAACGCTGCGCGAAGTGGTGGAGGAGGTCGGTCGCGACCCGATCCGCTTCATGATGCTCTACCGCAAGAACGATGCGCCGCTCGATTTCGACTTCGCCAAAGTGACCGAGCAGTCGAAGGACAATCCGGTGTTCTACGTCCAGTACGCCTCGGCGCGCTGCCATTCGGTGTTCCGGCAGGCGAGCGAACAGCTGGGCGAGGCCAATTTCGACCGCAATCGGCTGGCCGCCGCCACCGCTTCGCTGACCGACGAAGGCGAGATCGGCCTGATCAGGAAGCTTGCCGAATATCCGCGGCTGATCGAATCCGCGGCGCTTGCGCTCGAGCCGCACCGGCTGGCATTCTACCTCTACGATCTCGCCTCCAGCTTCCACGGACATTGGAACCGCGGCACCGAAAATCCCGACTTACGTTTTGTTAAGGTTAACGACCGACAATTGACCCATGCCAGACTAGGGCTGGTGCAGGCTGTTTCGGACGTTTTGACGTCCGGCCTGACGCTGATCGGAGCCGATGCGCCCACCGAAATGCGTTAGGTTTGACTAAAAAACCTGTCACCTTTTGCCCACATTGCGCTGGTAAGGGCCAACCCTGCGCGACGTCAACGGCGTCCGAATGAGTGCGAGTTCGGGAACAATAATGGCAGACAGAACCCAGCTGAAAGCAGCCGCCCAAAACGATATCGCCAACGATGATCCGTTCGCGGAACTGACCAGGATCATGGGCTTCGACCCGCGCCAGCCGGTCAAGCCGCAGGCCCAGTCGACGGCGGCTGCAGCAAGTCAGCCAGCGGACGACGGCGATTTCGGCATCGACCTCGAGAAGGAGTTGATGGGCGAATTCGGCGGCGACGCCAATGACGGCGCAGCCGAGCTTCGCGAGCCGGCTTTCGACGCGGCTGCTACTGACCCAATCGACGACGAGCTTGTCGCGTCGCTCGAACAGGATCTCCTGCTCGACGACGATGCGGTAGACGAAACCGCCGTTGCCATTGCTGCCGACGATGTGCGCTCTGGCGTTGCCGGAACTCCCTCGGCTGCTGAAGCTGCTTTCGACGACGATTTCGACGAAGCGCTCGCCAGTTCGCTCGAAGACGTGTCGCTATTCGAAGACGACTTGCCGGTGGACGACAGGCTTGGGAACGACGAGCTTGGGAACGACGAGCTTGCCGCGTCGCTCGAACAGGATTTCCGGCTGGACGACGACACGGCGGACGAAACTGCCCATGCCGTTGCCGCCGCCGACCTGGGTTCCGGTGTTGCCGAAGTATCCGCGCCGGCTGTTGAAGCGGCGTTCGACGACGATTTTGACCATGCGATCGCCAGTTCGCTCGAAGACGTGTCGCCGTTCGAAGACGATTTGCCGGTAAACGACGAACTCTCTGCGTCGCTCGAACAGGATTTCCGGCTGGACGACGATGCGACGGACGAACAGAATACCGCCGCCGACACCGCCGCGCCGGCCGCTGAGCCCGCCTTCGACGATGAATTCGACAACGCCGTCGCAAGCTCGCTCGAAGACGAACTGACGCTCGACGAGCCCGTGCAGGTGGAGCAGGCTGCCGAAGCCGCCGACATCGCCACGCCGGCCGCCGAACCCGCGTTCGACGATGAATTCGACAACGCCGTCGCAAGCTCGCTCGAAGACGAGCTGACGCTCGACGAGCATGAGCCGATCGAGGCCGCTATCGAGGCTCCCGCTGCGGCTGTTTGGGCCGTTTCGGATGCGTCCGACGAGGACTTTGCCGACCACGACACCATGCCTGACGTCGACATGGATTTCGACATTCGCACGGCTGAGCCGGTCGAAGTCGACGAGCCAGAAATTGACGAGCCGGATTCTATCGCCGCCAACGACGACGAGCCTTCCGCCGCGACCCCGGAAGATGCGTTGGACGACGATTTTGAATTGAGCTTCGACGACACGCTTGCCGATGAAGCCGAGAAGCCGGCTACTCAGGCCCCCGGCGTTGCAGCCGAACCGACGGCGCCAGCCGCCGTCGCTGAGGAGCGGAGCCTCGAAGACGAATTGAACGCGCTGTTGGGCACCATGAGCGCACGGGCTGCCCCGGTGGCAGCGTCCGCGGCCGCCATGGTCCAGCAACCTGTAGCCGCGGCTGGAGAAGCCGCCGACGAACCAGTGGATCCCACCGACGAACTGGCCGGGAGCCTTGACGAGCAAGACCTTTCGGAGCAGTCGAATGAAGACGCGGTCCAGGCCGCCGACGCCGATCTCGACACCGTTCTCCTCGACGGGCTCGAGGGCCATGATTTCGGCGCTGAAGAAGCTGCCGGACCGGCTGATATCGATTTCGACGACGATGCATTGCACGCCGCCTTCGCCAAGGACATCGGTCTGGATCATGGCGATGACGTTGCGGCCACCGCTCCACAGCAGGATCCGAATGATTCGCTCAGCTGGATGACGGCACCCTCCGCCGCGCCTGCGCCGGCCCGTTCGTGGAGCCGCGTGACGCCGGTGGCACAGCCGCAACCCGCCTTTGCAACCCAGCCGACGGCTTCGGCGACCACAGAAACAACGACACCGCCAACCGCTGCGGCACCCTCCTATCAGGATGAGCCGGCCTATCAGGATGAGCCGGCCTATCAGGATGAGCCGGCCGAAGACGATGCCGCCAATGCGGCACCTGCGCCAGTGCAAAGCGAACAAGCCTCTGCATATGACGAGATGCCCGAGGTCGAGACGGTCGATGTGCCCGAGCGCGTCGTAGCGCTGGCGGACGACCTCGATATTCCGGAACTCGACGTCAATGAAGACGCACCGCCGGCGCCTGCCTATGACGATCTCGATACCGAGTTCGCCAACCTTCTCTCGGAAATGAATGCCGTGGACGTCGCTGCCGGCCCGGCGCGCAGCACGGCGTATGACGACGAATCCTACAAATCCGGATTCAAGCCGGGGGCCGGACCCCAGCCGAGGGCAGGGTTCCAGTCAGCGGCCGGGTTCCAGTCAGGCCATGAGCCCGACCGCGTTGAAACGCGGACCTATGCGGCGAGACCGGCAGCAGCTCCCGTCAGTGCGTCTTACGCCGATGCCGCCAGCGGCTTCGATCTGGGCGACTTGCCCAGCGGCCGGCCGGTTTCGCAAGCGCAAGCCAACGATTTTGCCCTGGACGAACTCGACTACGACCCCGAACTGGATGAGGCCATGTCGGTTCCAGGCCTGGCCGAGCAGAATGCCGCGAGGCCCCGGAGCCGCGGCCTGCTGGTCGCCGCAGTCGTCGGCGCCGTGGCGATCGCCGGCGGTCTCGGCGCCTTCGCGCTGTCTTTCGGCGGCAACGGCGGCACCGATGCGCCGGTCATCGTCAAGGCGGACAACGCACCGATCAAGGTCAGGCCGGAAAACCCGGGCGGCACCGTCGTGCCAAACCAGGACAACAAGGTTTACGACGCCGTGGCCAAGGGGGGCGCGAGGCCTGCCGAACCGGTCCAGGAAAAACTGGTCACCAACGCCGAAGAGCCGGTGGACGTGGCGGCCAAGGAACCGCCGCAGAGCCGTGTGGTCGATCTTTCGCCCGATGACATCGACACGGCTGAAGCCGCCGATGCGGCCGGCGGCACGCAAGCGGCCGGCGGCACGCAAGCGGCCGGGAATGCCGATGCCGCCGCGCCGGCACCCAAGTCCGAGGATCGTATCGCCCAGGTTCTGCAAGAGTCCGAGCAGGGCATCGATCCGGATGTCGTCGCCGTTGCGCCACGCAAGGTGAGAACCATGGTGGTCAAATCAGATGGTTCACTGGTTGCGCGCGAGGATCCGGCGCCTGCTGCATCGCAGGTGGCTGCCGTCGAGCCTGTCGATCCGGCGCCGCAGCTTGTGGCCCCGGCGGGTCAGGCCGGCGACGCGGAGCAGACCGGTACCGTTGCGTCTGTTGCCGACCAGGCAAGTGGCGACCTGTTGGGCGGCGACCCGGTGAGCGACCCAGTGGCCGGCGACCGGGCCGAAACCGCCACGCCGGAAGCAGTCAATCTGGCCGCCGTGCCCACGGCTGAGGCTGAAGGCCAAACCAACCAGCCTGCCAACACGCCGGCCACGGTTCCGGTGGCGCCGCAGCGTCCGTCCGACCAGCCGGTCGACGTCGTCGGTGAGGTCAAGCCCGACCAGGTTGCGTCCATCAGTCCGGCGGCGGCCTCGACCGGCGGTGGCTCGTGGTCGATGCAGATCGCCTCGCAGCCGACCGTCGAAAGCGCCCAGTCGACCTATCAGGATCTGCAGCGTCGCTATGGCAGCGTGCTTTCCGGCCACACGGCCAACATCGTCAAGGCCGAGATCGCCGGCAAGGGAACGTTCTATCGCGTTCGCGTCCCGGCGAAGTCGCGCAACGATGCGATCAGCCTGTGCACCAACTACAAGGCTGCCGGCGGCAACTGTTTCGTGTCGCGCTAACCATTTTCGAATCTCCCGCCCTTGGGCCGAAAGAACCGGCGCGGTCACAGACCGCGCCGGTTTTCTATGGTGGAAGGAGTTCCTCGTGTGGAAGGGATTCCGGCCCGAGCGATGTGGCTCGATGCGATTCCCTTTGTCTGCGTGAAGCTCTAAACTCCCGCCCATGACCGAATCAAAATCCATGATCCTTGGCTGCGCCGGGAAATCGCTCACACGCGACGAAATCAGTTTCTATCGCAGCGAATGCCCGTGGGGATTCATCCTGTTTGCCCGCAACATCGGCGAGGCCGAGCAGATCCGCGATCTGGTCGCCGCGATGCGCGATTGTGTCGAGCGCCCGGACGCCCCGGTGTTCATCGACCAGGAAGGCGGCCGTGTGCAGCGCCTGCGGCCGCCGCTGGCACCGAATTATCCGGCCGGTGGCGCGCTCGGCGCCTTGTGGCGCAACGACCACGATGCCGGCAACCGCGCAGCATGGCTGATGGCGCGGCTGCATGCCTTCGACCTGCTGCGCTACGGCATCACGGCTGATTGCCTGCCGGTGCTCGACGTGCCGATCGAGGGCGCCAGCGACGTCATCGGCGCGCGCGCCTATGGCAAGGAGCCTCGTGCCGTCATCGAACTGGGCCGCGCCGCGGCGGAGGGCCTGATGTCGGGAGGCGTGCTGCCGGTGATGAAGCATATTCCCGGGCATGGACGGGCCTTTGCCGACACGCATTTCGAACTGCCGACCGTCGATGCCTCGATGAGCGACTTGCAGCGGCATGATTTCGCCCCGTTCAGGGAGCTCAATCATTTGCCGATGGCGATGACGGCGCATGTCGTCTACAGCGCGATCGACCCGAAGAACCCGGCCACCACCTCCGGCAAGGTCATCGACGAGATCATCCGCGGCGAAATCGGTTTCGACGGGCTGCTGATGAGCGACGACACCTCGATGAAGGCACTTTCTGGGGATTTCCCGACAAAGGCGGCGGCGATCCTTGCGGCGGGCTGCGATCTGGTCCTTCACTGCAACGGCGTTTTCGAGGAGATGGTCGGCATTGCGTCGCGCACAACGGGGCTTGAAGGCACGTCGCTGCAACGCGCGCAGCGGGCACTGACCTATATCAAGAACCGCGATCGGGCTGATGAAACCGAGATACGCGCCGAATTCGCCACCTATTTCGATGCGGTGGCCTAGACCATGATCCCGAACGGTGGGAGCCGGTTTTTCGGAACAGATCACGGTCAAACACGAAGTTAGAAGCAAAGGAAGCGACAGGAAGTGGCGGAAACGTTGGACAGCAAGGCCGGCAAGGCCGCACCGATGGACCGTCTTTGGGCCGAGAACGACGATTCGCGGCTGACCGGCGATCCCGCGCTGGTCGTCGATGTCGACGGTTTCGAGGGCCCGCTCGATCTTCTGCTGCATCTTGCCCGCAACCAGAAGGTCGATCTGTCGCGCATCTCGATCCTGGCGCTGGCCGAGCAATATCTGGCCTTCGTCGAAAAGGTGAGGGCCCTCAGGCTGGAGCTTGCCGCCGACTATCTGGTGATGGCGGCGTGGCTGGCGTTTCTCAAGTCGAAGCTTTTGATCCCCAAGCAACCCGGCGACGACGGTGAAAGCGGCGAGGAACTGGCGGCCGTGCTGCAATTCCGGTTGAAGCGGCTGGAAGCGATGCGTGACGCGGCGGCACGCCTGGTCAATCGCAATCGGCTCGGGCGCGACGTGTTCGCCCGCGGCATGCCGGAAATGGTCATCGTCGAGAAACGCAACGCCTATTCGGCCTCGCTCTACGATCTGCTGACCGCCTATGCGGCGCAACGCCAGAAGCAGGCGATCACCAATGTGACGATCGCCAGGCGCGGTGTGTGGTCGCTCAAGGATGCGCGCGACATCCTGAACAGGCTGATCGGCACGCTTGCCGACTGGACGGCGCTGGACCGTTTTCTGGTCGAATATCTGACCGACCCGGACGAGCGGCGTACCGCGATTGCCAGTTCGTTTGCGGCGACGCTGGAACTGGTGCGCGAAGGCAAAATGGAAATGCGGCAGGACGAGGTGTTTGCGCCGCTCTATCTGCGCGGTCGTGCGCAAGGCATCAGGGCAGTTGAGGTGGCATCATGAGCGAGCGCACCAACGCTTCGGTCATTCCGTTCAAGGTCGACGACGAGACCGAAGACGGCGTGCTCGCCGAGGTGCCGGCAGAAAGTCAGGCCCAGAACTTGTCCCAGAATCCTGGCGAGCGGCTGCATATGGCAGAGGCCGTGCGCATGGCCGAGGCGATCGTTTTCGCCAGCGCCGAGCCGGTCAGCGAAAAGCAGCTTGCCGGGCGCCTGCCCGACGGCATCAATATTGCCGCGGCGATGGCTGAACTGCAGCAGATTTATGCGCGGCGCGGCGTCAATCTGGTGCGCGTTGGCGATGCCTGGGCGTTCCGCACCGCCGGCGATCTCGCTTTCCTGATGAGCCGCGACACGGTGCAGCAGAAGAAGCTTTCCCGTGCGGCGCTCGAAGTGCTGGCGATCATCGCCTACCACCAGCCGGTGACGCGCGCCGAGATCGAGGATATCAGAGGCGTCGAGACCTCGAAGGGCACGCTTGACACGCTGATGGAGACCGAATGGGTGAAGATGCGCGGCCGGCGCCGCACGCCCGGCCGTCCCGTCACCTACGGCACCACCGACATCTTCCTCGACCATTTCGCGTTGGAGGAGATCCGCGATCTCCCAGGCATGGAGGAATTGAAGGGTGCCGGGCTGCTTTCGGGCCGCATGCCGTCGAATTTTTCCATTCCGATGCCGCCGGCCGACCCGGACGTGCTGACCGATGACGAGGATCCGCTGACCGACATCGACCTTGAGGAACTCGGCCTGTTGACGCCGCGCGTCGAGGAAGATTGACCGCAAGCGACGTGCCGAAAGCGATGGTATTTAACGGCTGCGCCGATTGGTAGCGGGCTGAGGCGCCGAAACTGCATGACTTCGGCCACTCATTTATGAACTCTGTCGCGGTTGTGTTTGAATCCCGGCGCGAAAGCGCATAGATCATCGTCAGAGAAAACTTTCGAGAGAGATTGTTATGGGTTCATTTTCGATTTGGCATTGGCTGATCGTGCTGGTGATCGTGCTGCTGGTGTTCGGTCGCGGCAAGATTCCCGAGCTGATGGGTGACATGGCCAAGGGTATCAAGAGCTTCAAGAAGGGCATCGCCGACGACGAGGTTGCCGAGGACAAGCGCACCGTCGAGCACCGTGCCGACGAAACCGTTTCGGCAGCGAAGGAAAAGGCCAGCAAGAGCTGAGCCCAAAACTTTAGTCGGAACGTATCGCCATGTTCGACATCGGCTGGACCGAGATGCTGGTGATCGCGATCGTCATGATCGTGGTCGTCGGGCCCAAGGATTTGCCCAAGATGCTGCGCACTTTCGGCCGCACGACGGCGAAGATGCGCGGCATGGCAGCTGACTTCCAGAAACAGTTCAACGATGCGCTGAAGGAGGCCGAGCTTGACGACGTGAAGAAGTCGGTCGATTCACTCAGAAGCCTCAACCCGGCCGCCGAGATCAGGAAACAGCTCAACCCGTTCGAGCAGGCGGCGGCCGACGTCCGTTCAGGCGTCGACGCGGTGATGAAGCCGAAGCCGGCCGCAGACCCGGTCGCCGCTTCGACGCCGCAGGATACCGAGCTGAACAATGGCGCGACGGTGCTGCCGGGCGTCGATGCCCCGGAAGCGGCGCCGGCGGCGCCGACGTTTCCGGCGATGACCGATGGTTCGGTGACACCGCCTGTCGCGACGGCGACGCCGGCCGCATCGCCAAAGGCCTCGGCGGCGAAGACGGAGGGCGCGCCAGCGAAAGCGATGCCGGCCTCCAAGGCCGCAGCGAAGCCAGCGGCAAAACCTGCTGTGACAAAGACCGCGGCTAAAAAGGCCGAGCCGAAGCCCGCACCAGCAACGGTGAAGAAGCCGGCCACAGCCGCCAAAAAGACGGCGGGAGCCGCCAAGTGAGCATTTCAGAAAAGGACGAGATCGACAAGTCGGCGGCTCCGCTGATGGAGCATCTGATCGAGTTGCGCCGGCGGCTGATGTGGTCGATCGGCGGGTTCTTCGTCGCCTTCCTGTTCTGCTTCTTCTTCGCCAAGCAGTTGTTCAACCTGCTGGTCATCCCGTTCAAATGGGCGACGCAATGGGCAGGGCTCGACCCGCACAAGGTCGAGCTGATCTACACGGCGCCGCAGGAATTCTTCTTCACCCAGGTCAAGCTGGCGATGTTCGGCGGCATGGTGATCGCCTTTCCGCTGATCGCCACCCAGATCTACAAATTCATCGCGCCCGGTCTCTACAAGAATGAACGCAACGCCTTCCTGCCGTTCCTGATCGCTTCGCCGATCCTGTTCCTGATGGGCGCGTCGCTGGTCTATTTCTTCTTCACGCCGATGGTGATGTGGTTCTTCCTCGCCATGCAGCAGGCCGGCACCGACGACCAGGTGCAGATTTCGCTGCTGCCGAAAGTGTCGGAATATCTCAGCCTGATCATGACGCTGATCTTCTCCTTCGGTCTGGTGTTCCAGTTGCCGGTGGTGACCAGCCTGATGACGCGGGTGGGCATGCTGTCGTCCGAGGCGCTGGTCGAAAAGCGCAAATGGGCAATCGTCATCGCTTTCGTCGTCGCGGCTATTCTGACGCCGCCCGACCCGATAAGCCAGATCGGCCTGGCCGTTCCCACGATCCTTCTCTACGAGGTCTCGATCTGGTCGGCCCGGCTGATCGAGCGCAGCAAGGAACGGGAACGTCTGGCGCGCGAGAAGCGGGAGGCTGCGGAAGCGGCGGCCGAAAAGCCGGCGGACGCGTCATCGACCTAGCGGCATCGCCGTTATCTTCAGGTTTGCGGGACAGCGCGGGGCGCGAGGGAACTCGATCTTCACATCTTGCATCGGTCAAGGATGCGGTTTACGCCCCCTCTAAGCCTGCTTGAGGACGAACAGACCATGCTTGACATCAAATGGATTCGCGACAATCCGAAGGCCCTTGTCGAGGCGCTCCAGAAGCGCTCGTGGCCGGTTGCGGAGGCGCAGTCCACGGTCGATGATCTGATCGCCAGGGACGAGGCGCGGCGCGAACATCTGACCGAGCTGCAGACCAGGCAGGAGCGCCGCAACGCCGCCTCGAGAGAAATCGGCAACGCCATGCGCTCGGGCGACGCCGCCCTTGCCGAAAGACTGAAGGCCGAGGTCGGCGAGATCAAGGCCTTCATCCAGAACGGCGAGGCGCGCGAACGCGAGCTCGACAAGGCGCTGAACGACGCATTGGCGGTGCTGCCCAACGTGCCGCTCGACGACGTGCCGGTCGGCAAGGACGAGCACGACAACGTCGTCAAGCGCACCGTCGGCAAGGTGCCGGCCCGCCCGAACTGGGTGAAGGAGCATTTCGAGATCGGCGAAGCGCTCGGCATGATGGATTTTGAGCGTGCGGCGAAACTGTCCGGTTCGCGGTTCACGGTGCTCAAGGGCGGACTGGCACGGATGGAGCGCGCGCTCGGCCAGTTCATGCTGGATCTGCATACGACCGAGCATGGCTACGAGGAGATCCAGCCGCCGCTGATGGTGCGCGACGAAGCTCTTTTCGGCACCGGGCAACTGCCGAAGTTCGAGGAGGATCTGTTCTTCGCCCCGCATGGCGACGGCAGGCTTGGCCTCGTTCCCACCGCCGAAGTGCCGCTGACCAATCTCGTGCGCGAAGACATCACGCCGCATGAAAAACTGCCGCTGCGCTATACCGCGCTGACGCCGTGCTTCCGTTCGGAAGCGGGCTCGGCCGGGCGCGATACGCGCGGCATGCTGCGCCAGCACCAGTTCTACAAGGTAGAACTGGTGTCGATCACCGACCAGGACACCTCGCTTGCCGAGCACGAGCGGATGACCGAATGCGCTGAGGAAGTGCTGAAGCGGCTCGGCCTGCCGTTCCGCACCGTGACGCTGTGCACCGGCGACATGGGCTTTGGCGCGCGCAAGACCTATGACATCGAGGTCTGGCTGCCGGGCCAGAACGCCTATCGCGAGATTTCGTCCTGCTCGGTCTGTGGCGATTTCCAGGCACGGCGCATGGATGCCCGCTACAAGGACAAGGACGGCAAGGGCAACCGCTTCGTCCACACGCTGAACGGTTCCGGCACCGCCGTCGGCCGCGCCCTTATTGCCGTCATCGAAAACTACCAGAATGAGGATGGCAGCGTAACCATTCCTGAAGCGCTTCGGCCTTACATGGGCGGTCTGGAAAAGATCGAATCGAGATAATGCGCATCCTCCTGACCAATGATGACGGCATCCATGCCGAGGGCCTTGCATCGCTCGAACGCATCGCCCGCACGCTGTCGGACGATGTCTGGGTGGTGGCTCCGGAGCAGGATCAGTCCGGCTATGCGCATTCGCTGTCGATCTCGGAGCCGCTGCGCCTGAGAAAGATCGGCGAAAAGCACTTTGCCGTGCGCGGCACGCCGACCGACTGCGTCATCATGGGCGTAAAAAAAATCCTGCCCGCAGCACCAGACCTGATCCTGTCCGGGGTCAATTCCGGCGCCAACATCGCCGACGACGTCACCTATTCGGGCACCGTTGCCGGCGCCATGGAAGGCGCGCTGCTCGGTGTGCGCTCGATCGCGCTCAGCCAGGCTTATTCCTATGTCGGCGAGGATCGCCTCGTCCCCTACGAGACCACCGAGGCGCTGGCGCCGGCGCTGCTCAAAAAACTGGTTGCCATGCCGCTGCCGGATGGCGTGCTGCTCAACGTCAATTTTCCGAATTGCCTTCCCGAAGAGATCGCCGGCACGGTGGTCACCTCGCAAGGCAAGCTCGTCCACAGCCTGTGGGTCGACGAGCGCCGCGACGGCCGCGGGCTTCCCTATTATTGGCTGCGCTTCGGCCGCGAGCCGGTCGAGGGCAAGCAAGGCACTGATCTCCATGCCATGCGCAACCGGCTGGTGTCGGTGACGCCGCTGCAGCTCGATCTCACGGCGCATGAAATTCGCGATCAACTGACCAAGGCGCTCGCATGAACCTGAACCATGGTCCGACGGCCGATGACCGCGAAGGCTTCGCCGCTTTCCTGCTCCGCCTGCGCGGCAAGGGCGTGGTGCCGAAGGCGCTGATCGCCGCCTTCGAGGCGACGCCGCGGCGCGGCTTCCTTTCCGCACAGTTCCATCCGATCGCCTGGTCGGACCGCATGCTACCGATCGAATGCGGCGAGGCGATCGAGGGCGCCGACCTGCAGGCTGCGGTGATCGCAGCACTTGCCATCGAGCCGGGCAACCGGGTGCTCGAGATCGGCACCGGGTCGGGCTACACGGCGGCGGTGATGTCGCGGCTCGCCGCGCGCGTCGTCACAATCGATCGCTACAAGACGCTGGTCGAGCAGGCCAAACAGCGCTTCGAGGCGCTCGGCATCGGCAATGTCATCGTGCGCCAGGCGGACGGCTCCAACGGACTGGCCAATGAAGCGCCGTTCGACCGTATCGTCGCGTGGGCGGCCTTCGACAGCCTGCCGCGCTTCCTGCTCGATCAATTGTCGAGCGGCGGCATCGTCATCGCTCCGATCGGACCCGAGGAGGGCGAGCAGGTGCTGGCCAAGCTGACCAAGGTCGGCAGCCGCTTCGAACGCGAGGACATCGGTCTCGTACGCCTGCAGCCGATCCTGCGCAGCGTGGCCGCCGTCATCTAGGATCTGTCGATATTCAGGTGATGCCCGCAACTCACCTGTCTGGTCCGTCTCCGGCTTGCCTCAGCTCTCAATCACGCCCGTCCAATGCAGCTTTAAATATTTTAAGAAAATTTGCGTCTGATTCTAGAGGTTTAACCGGCCGGTAACATTAACGCGCTTTAATCACGGTCAGTCTGTACCGGGTATCTGCGGGTAAATGCGATGCAATTCAGTATTTTGAAGGCAAACGGACGCAACCTGGCGCGGGGTATCGCCGTCCTGATGGTTGCGGGCACTACGGCGGGATGCAGTTCCCAGGTCTCGCGGTTCAACAGCGTCGACGATGTCTTCACGTCGTCGACAAACAACCAGCGCGCCATCATCGACAAGCAGGACGCCGCCCAGCCCTATCCCGGCGATGCCGCCGCGGTTTCGGCCGCGCCGCTCGACGGCAGCCACACCCAGTCGGTAAGCCGTTCAAGCCTCGAACCGGTCACGACGCAGCAATTGCCGCCGGTCGACCAGGCGCAGCCGGCTGCCGCGTCGGCGCCCGCCGCCAGTCCGGCTCGCACCGCTTCGGCGCCAGCCGCTCCCCGGGTCGACCGGACTGCGACCGGAACCGTGGCAAAGCCGTTCAAAGAGTCACAGCCCGATGCTCCGCGCATGGCGACGGCGGGCGGCGAACCGCGTGCAGCCGAGATCATCGTCAAGGACGGCGAGACCATTTCCGGCCTGTCGCGGCGCTACGGCGTGCCCGCCGACGCGCTGATGAAGGTCAATGGGCTAAGCGCGACCAACGGGCTGAAGACCGGCCAGAAGATCGTCATCCCGGCCTATGCCTATTCGGGCAAGAAACCGGCGCCGAAGCTTGCCGACGCCAAGCCTGCGAACGACACAAAACACGATGTGCCGGCCAAGGCGCCGGAGATGGTGGCCGTGCTGCCGCAGCAGCCCAAGCCTAGGGAGGGCAAGTCCGCCGCGCAGGTGGATGCATCGGCCGCAGCAAGCCAGCCGAAGGACGCCGCACCCAAGGCGGCTGGTGCCGGTGGCTCCTACACCGTGCAGCAGGGTGATACGCTGTCGGCCATAGCCAGGAAGACCGGCATCGGCGTGGTTGCGTTGAAGCAGGCGAACGGCATGCAGGACGGTCTGCTCAAGATCGGCCAGACATTGAAGGTGCCGGCCGGCGGAACCGCGACGGTGGCCAACGCCAAGCCGGCAAAGGTCGATCCGGTAACAACTGCCACCACCCCGCCTGCGGCTAAGACGACGCCGTCGGAAACGCTCGCCGCCTACACGCCGCCGAAGAAGGAAAAGGTCATCCAGCAGGCCGAGGACGACGACGCGGTCGCGCCGAACGCCACCGGTATCGGCAAGATGCGCTGGCCGGTGCGCGGCCGCGTGATCTCCAGTTTCGGCGGCGGCAAGGACGGTGTCGACATCGCCGTGCCGGAAGGAACGCCAGTCAAGGCGGCCGAGAACGGCGTCGTCATCTATGCCGGCGATGGCCTCAAGGAATTCGGCAATACGGTGCTGGTGCGCCACGAGAACGGTTTGGTCACAGTCTATGGTCACGCCCGTTCGATAGAGGTCCAGCGCGGCCAGAAGGTCAAGCGCGGCCAGGAAATCGCGCAGTCCGGCATGAGCGGCACCACCGACTCGCCGAAACTGCATTTCGAAGTGCGCAAGAATTCGGCGCCGGTCGATCCTTCGACCTATCTTGAATAAAGAAAGTCGATCCTTCGACCTATCTTGAATAGAACAAGAAAAGCGATTGCGGGCCGCCTGACCTCCAGTCCGGCCCGCCGGCTCAGCCCGCTCCGCAAGGGGCGGGCTTTTTCAGGGGCTTTTCCGGACCATGATCTTGTCCGAAAACCGGGCTCCACTTTTTGCTACGCTGACCTTCGGTTCGGGATCATGGTCTAATCCTGGAGCGACTTGCCGAGCCGGCCTGCCAGATCCTGGGTGTACTGCCAGGCGACGCGGCCCGAACGGCTGCCGCGCGTCGTCGCCCATTCCAGCGCCTCGGCGCGCAGCGTCTCGGGATCGATGGCGAGTCCGTGATGGCGGACATATCCGTCGATCATGTCGAGATACTCGTCCTGCGAGCATTTGTGGAAGCCGAGCCAGAGGCCGAAACGGTCGGAGAGCGAGACTTTTTCCTCGACCGCTTCCGACGGGTTGATGGCGGTCGAGCGCTCGTTGTCGATCATGTCGCGCGGCAAAAGGTGGCGCCGGTTCGACGTGGCGTAGAAGATCACATTGGCCGGGCGGCCCTCGACTCCGCCTTCGAGCGCCGCCTTCAGCGACTTGTAGGACGTGTCGTCGCGGTCGAATGAGAGGTCGTCGCAAAACAGGATAAAACGGTAAGGCGCTGCCTTCAGCAGCGCCATCAGCTTCGGCAGCGTGTCGATGTCCTCGCGGTGGATCTCGATGAGTTTGAGTGGCAGGTCCAGCTTTGCCGATGCGTTGACCGCCGCATGCACGGCCTTGACCAGCGAGGATTTTCCCATGCCGCGTGCGCCCCACAACAGCACGTTGTTGGCTGCGTAACCGGAGGCGAAACGCTCGGTGTTGTCGACCAGTATGTCGCGTACGCGGTCGACGCCGCGGATCAAACCGATGTCGACGCGGTTGACCTTGCGCACCGGCTCCAGATAGCCGGGATCAGCCTGCCAGACAAAGCAGTCGGCCCCGCCTAGATCGGTTTCCGGCACCGGAGGCGGGGCGAGGCGGGCGACCGCCTCGATCAGGCGGTCGAGCTTCCTGTTCAGGGCTTCGGTGGTGCTGTCGGTCATTCTTGTCTTTTGTTTTTGCATTCACGAAGCAACGGAACCTATTGATTCCGGCGGTTTCGGAACCGGCTCCAACCTTTTGTTAGGGCACGATCTTTTTCGAGAACCGCGCTCCATCTTTCGGGACCATGCTCTAACACGGCTCAACCAGCCGGAAAAGCAGCTGAAATGCTCGGCCGCAGTTGCATTGGCAACTTTACCGACTATATTCCGGCCAAATTTCACGGGGCCGCCAAATTACCCGTTTGGCGGCTGTTTTTCAAAATTCAGGAGTACTTCGATGTTCGTGACACCGGCATATGCCCAAGGCGTCGGCACCTCCCCGGATATGTTCATCAGCATTTTGCCGTTTGTCCTGATTTTCGTGATCATGTATTTTCTGATCATCCGGCCGCAGCGCACGCAGTTGAAGAAGCGCGGCGAGATGCTGGCGGCGGTGCGCCGCGGCGATACGGTCGTCACTGGCGGCGGTTTCGTCGGCAAGGTGACCAAGGTCATCGACGACAACGAGCTCGAGATCGATCTCGGCGGTGGCACCAAGGTAACGGCGCTGCGCTCGACGATTGCCGATGTGCGCGTCAAGGGCGAGCCAGTGGCGAACCAGAACGCCAAGAAATAAACCGATTGTCGGCGGACGATCTGCGGATACACCCAGACCGACAAACGCCATTTGCTGTATTGTCGCGCTTCAGGACGAACCTGATCTGGCTGGCCGCCGGTACCACGGGGCGCCAACGATCTCGTGATGCCATTGCGCGCTGGTCCCAAGACGGCAAGATTGACAATAGTTGAAGAAAGCCCGATGGCAGCATCAAAGTGAACTGCCTTGTGCTCGACATCAACCTTTGTGCGGACCACGGCGAGCCAGTGGCGAACCAGAGCGCCTAGAAATAACCCAATTCCAGGCGGAACGATCCGCCCGAATGCCGTGACGGACGACGCCATATGCTCTATTTCTCGCGCTTCAAGATGATCCTGATCTGGCTGGCCGTGGCCGCCACAGTGATCCTGGCTGCGCCCAATCTTTTTTCGGCAAGCACGCTCGCCAAGCTTCCCGACTGGGTGCCGAAGCGCCAGATGACGCTCGGCCTCGATCTGCAGGGCGGCTCGCATATCCTGCTCAGGATGGATCCGAACGATCTGATCAAGGATCGGCTGGAGACGACGCGCGACGAAATCAGGACGCGGCTGCGCGATGCCAAGATCGGTTATAGCGGCCTTGCCGGATCAGGCCGGGCCGTGCAGGTCCGCATCACAGATCCCGGTCAGGTCGAAGCCGCCAAGACGGCGCTGAAGACATTGACCGACCCGGTGGCCGCCGGCCTGTTCAGCGGCGGCTCCGTCCAGGAAATGTCGCTGGATGATTCCGAGCCCGGCCTGCTCAAATTCGCCTTCACCGATGCCGGCATCAAGTATCGCACGTCGACGGCGCTGGCGCAGTCGCTCGAAGTCGTCGAGCGCCGCGTCAACGAACTCGGCACCACCGAGCCGATCGTGCAACGCCAAGGCGACGACCGCATTCTGGTGCAGGTGCCGGGCCTGCAGGATCCGCAACGGCTGAAGGACATTCTAGGCCAGACCGCCAAGCTGACCTTCCAGATGGTCGACCAGTCGATGCCGGTGCAGGACGCGCTCAACGGTCGTCCGCCGGCCGGATCCTCGGTGTTGTATTCGCAGGATGATCCGCCGGTTCCCTATCTGATCGAGAACCGCGTCATCGTTTCTGGCGAAAATCTCGTCGATGCGCAGGCGACGTACAATTCCCAGACCAATGAGCCGGTGGTTTCGTTCACCTTCGATTCCAAGGGGGCGGCGCGTTTCGGCCAGGCCACCTCGCAGAATGTCGGCAAGCTGTTTGCCATCATCCTCGACAATCAGGTGATTTCGGCGCCGCAGATCCGCGAACCGATCCTTGGCGGCAGCGGCCAGATCTCAGGCAATTTCACCGCCGAGAGCGCCAACGATCTCGCCGTGCTGCTGCGTGCCGGCGCGCTGCCGGCGACGCTGACGGTGATCGAAGAGCGCACGGTAGGCCCTGGGCTCGGCGAAGATTCCATTCACGCCGGCAAGGTTGCCGGCGTGATCGGCTCCATCCTCGTCGTCGTGTTCATGTTCGTGGCCTATGGCTTTCTCGGCTTCATTGCCAACATCGCGCTGGCGGTGCATGTCGCGATGATCATCGGGTTGTTGTCATTGCTTGGCGCGACACTGACATTGCCCGGCATCGCCGGCATCGTGCTGACCATCGGCATGGCGGTCGATTCAAACGTTCTCATCTACGAGCGCATCCGCGAGGAGCGACGAAACGGTCGCTCGGTAATCCAGGCGATCGACACGGGCTTTTCCAAAGCGCTGGCGACCATCGTCGATTCGAACGTCACCTCGCTGATCGCGACCGTGGTGCTGTTCTGGCTCGGGACCGGGCCGGTGAAGGGCTTTGCCGTAACCTTCGCCATCGGCATTCTGACCACCGTCTTCACCGCCTTCACCTTCACCCGCCTGCTGGTGTCGATCTGGCTTCGCCGCGCCCGCCCGAAGGAATTGCCGCGCGCGCCGGTGACCTTCGTCCCGCCGGGCACGCGAATTCCGTTCATGGGCATCCGCCGCTGGACATTCGCGCTGTCCAGCGTGCTGTCGATCCTGGCGGTCGTGCTGTTCATGACCGTCGACATCAATTACGGCATCGACTTCAAGGGCGGTTCGCTGATCGAGGTCCAGGCCAAGGATGGCACCGCCGATATTGCCGACATCCGCGGCAGGCTTTCAGAACTCAACATCGGCGAAGTGCAGGTGCAGCAGTTCGGCGACCCGAACGACGTCTTGATCCGCGTCGGCACGCAGGAGGGCGGCGAGAACGCCGAACAGACCGTCATCGACAAGGTGCGTGGCGAGTTGCAGGACCATTACGATTTCCGCCGCGTCGAGGTGGTGGGACCGACGGTTTCCGGCGAGCTTGCCAAGCAAGGCACCATCGCCATGCTGATCGCGCTGCTCGGAATCCTGGTCTATGTCTGGTTCCGCTTCGAATGGCAGTTCGCGGTCGGCGCCATCATCGCCACGGTCCACGATGTGGTCATGACCATCGGCTTCTTTGTCATCACCGGTCTCGAATTCAACCAATCGTCGCTTGCAGCGATACTCACCATCATCGGCTACTCGCTCAATGACACCATCGTCGTCTATGATCGTGTTCGCGAAGACTTGCGAAAATACAAGAGGATGCCGCTGCCGCAATTGTTGAACAACGCCATCAACGAGACGCTGTCGCGAACGACGCTGACCTCGGTGACGACGATGCTCGCGCTGCTGGCGCTTGTGCTGTTCGGCGGCGAGGTGATCCGCTCGTTCACGCTGGCGATGCTGTTCGGCGTCGTCTTCGGAACCTATTCGTCGATCTTCATCGCCGCGCCATTGCTCATCCTGTTCAAGCTGCGGCCGGAAACCGCGACGGCCGATGTGGAGAAGCCGGTGAGCGGCGGCAAAGCCATAGCAATCTGACGGGCGGCCAACGGGATGACCAAAGGCATTGTCATCCGTGAAGCGCATTTCCCCGGCCGTGCGCCGATCGAGGCCTATGGCAATGGTGGGTTTCGTTTCGCCGACATGTCGCATCGCGGCTCGCTCCTGTGCCTGCCGTCGGGCATCTATGGCTGGGAGCCGGCTGATCCCCTGGCACTGACGGCGGCGGATCTCGCCAAGCTGCTCAACGAGGCTGACCAGGTCGAGATCCTGCTGGTCGGCGCCGGCAAGGATCTCAGGCCGTTGCCGGCGGCGCTGCGTGCTGTGTTGAAGGCGGCGGGCATTGCGGCCGATCCGATGTCGACTGGTGCTGCCGTGCGGACCTACAATGTTCTCCTGGCGGAAAACCGTGCGGTGGCCGCCGCGCTGATTGCCGTCGAGTAACGTGAGCGAAAACGCCAAAATCGTCATGGAAACGGTGCGCGCCGCCGACCATGATCGCTATGTTTGCGCGCTCTATGCGCCCGAGGACAAGCGTGACGCGTTGTTTTCGCTCTATGCCTTCAATGCCGAGATATCAGGCATTCGCGACCGTATCCGCGAGGCACTGCCCGGCGAGGTGCGACTGCAATGGTGGCGCGATGTCATCGCCGCCGAGGACGCCGGGGTAGGCACCGGCCACCCCGTCGCCGACGCGTTGAAGGCGACGATTTCCGCCCATCACCTGCCGAAGCCCGCCTTCGAGAACATGCTCGAAGCCCGTATTTTCGATCTCTATGACGACCCCATGCCGTCGCGCACCGATCTGGAAGGCTATTGCGGCGAGACAGCAGCTGCGCTCATCCAGCTTGCAGCGATGGTGCTCGATCCCGTCGAAGCGCCGCGTTTCGCCGAACTTGCGGGCAGGGCAGGTTGCGCACAAGCGATGACCGGCCTTTTGCTGCTGCTGCCATTGCATCGCAAGCGTGGGCAATGCTTTGTCCCGGCCGACATTCTGGCCGCGGCAGGATCATCGTCCGAGGAGTTCGTTGCGGGCAATGACGGGCCTGGAGCAAAACGCGCCGTCGCCGCAATGATCGCGCTGGCGCAAGAACATCTTGCAGCTTTTGAAAGCGGTGCATCGTCGTTGCCGGATTCGCTCAGACCAGCATTTTTGCCGCTGGCCTTGTCGCGCGCCTATCTCGGCAAGATGGAAAGTTCTCGTCAGTCACCTCTGAACGGGGTGGCGCGGCTCTCGACCTGGCGCCGGCATTTTCTGTTGTTGCGCCGCGCGACGCGAGGCTGGCCGGACGCCTGAAGGCTGCCAAGCATGAAGGAATCCGGAAAGCTGGAACTATCACGGCAGCCGTAGACGTCTGTCACGATGGGTCGCTCGATCCGCCATCGCGCATCAACGCCTCATAGTCGCGACCGCCATAGAAGATGTTGACGATGCGGACGAGTTCGTCATCGACAACGTAAGCGATGATGGCAGAGTGCTCGAACGGCACTGACCGCAATCCCGGCGCAATGTCATCGCGCGACCGGCCACCACGAGGCGCATTGCCGATGCTCTGGCAGCGTTGTTTAATCCGATCGACAAAACCATTTGCGATGCTTTCGCTGCCGCTGCTCTCAAGGATGTAGGCAGCCATCGCTTCGAGATCGGCAATAGCTTCTTCGCTAAGAGCGACGGCGAGACGCTGTATCATCATTGTCTCGCTCGCGTTGTGAAATCCTGCTCTTTACCCTGTCGATTGCTTCTTCGAGCGAAACAGCGGGCCTTGTATCCTCGATCGATGCCTTCACGCGCGCCCTGATCGAGGCCATGCGCTCGGCATGCTCTTCCTCCTCGCGCTGGAAGGCGCGAAGGGCTGCACGGATGACCTCGCTCGCCGATCCAAAGGTGCCATCCTCGACTTTTTCGCGGATCATGCGCGCCATGGCGGGCGTGACAGTGACGGACAGTTTCTCTGCGGGTTCCATGGAATTGCTCCCTATAGTAGGATATTATCCTACTCTCCTGTCGACCGATCGACAAGAACAGACAGGCGGGCTACTCGGCCGCTTCCGCCTGGGAAGGCAGCCCCAGCCATTCGCGGCAGGCGGCCAGCGCGCGCGATGTCACCGCACGCCGCTTGGCGACGGTCTTGTCCTTGCCGCGCAGGCGTTTTCCCTCGGCTTGCGGCACTTCCAGCGGAGGGAACAAGCCGAAATTGATGTTCATCGGCTGGAATGAGCGCTTTCCCGGCTCGTCGTCGGAAACGATGTGACCGCCGGTAATATGGTTGAGCAGCGCGCCAAAGGCTGTGGTCATCGGCGGCAGCGCCGGCGCGTGGCCCAACCGCTCGGCGGCGGCAAAGCGCCCGGCAAGCAGGCCGATGGCGGCACTTTCGACATAGCCCTCGCAGCCGGTGATCTGGCCGGCGAAGCGCAGGCCGGGCCGTGATTTCAACTGCAGCGATTGGTCAAGCAACGTCGGCGAATTGATATAGGTGTTGCGGTGCAGGCCGCCGAGGCGGGCAAACTCGGCGTTTTCGAGGCCCGGGATGGTGCGGAACACGCGCACCTGCTCGGCGTGCTTCAGCTTGGTCTGGAAACCGACCATGTTGTAGAGCGTGCCCAGCGCATTGTCCTGGCGAAGCTGCACGACGGCATAGGCCTTTACCGACGGATTGTGCGCATTGGTCAGCCCCATCGGCTTCATCGGCCCATGGCGCAGCGTCTCGACGCCGCGCTCGGCCATGATCTCGATCGGCAGGCAGCCGTCGAAATAGGGCGTGCCTTCCCATTGCTTGAATTCGGTCTTTTGGCCGTCGACAAGCGCCTGCACGAAGGCAAGATATTGCTCCTTGTCCATCGGACAGTTGATGTAATCCTTGCCGGTGCCGCCAGGTCCGACCTTGTCGTAGCGCGACTGGAACCAGCAGATGTCCATGTCGATCGTGTCGAAATGGACGATCGGCGCGATGGCGTCGAAGAAGGCGAGCGCATCGGCCCCGGTCACTTCCGCGATCGATTGGGCGAGCCCAGGTGCGGTCAGCGGGCCGGTGGCGATGATCGCCTGGTCCCAATCCGCCGGCGGCAGGCCTGGCACTTCCTCGCGCTGGATGGTGATAAGCGGGTGCGCTTCGAGCTTTTTTGTCACCGCTCCGGAAAACCCGTCGCGGTCGACAGCCAGCGCACCGCCGGCCGGCACCTGGTGCGCGTCGCCGGCGCTCATGATCAGCGAACCGGCCAGCCGCATTTCGGCGTGCAGCAGGCCGACGGCGTTGGTCTGCGCATCGTCGGAGCGGAAGGAATTGGAACAGACGAGTTCGGCCAATCCATCCGTCTTGTGCGCATCGGTGCCGCGGATGGGACGCATTTCATGCAGCACGACGGGAACGCCGGCTTCGGCCGCCTGCCAAGCGGCTTCAGAACCGGCCAGGCCACCGCCGATGACGTGAATGGAATTCTTGTTCATGAGCGCCGAAATAATCCTTTGTAGCTGCGATTGCAATTACACGAGCCGGCCGCGTTGCCGCCAAGTGCGGCAATCGTCTACTGTCGGAGAATGGACGGGATGCTTGGGATCTTTGCCAGAGCGACATTTCTGACAGTCGTGATCGCCGTGGGCGGATCAGCGGCCGCCGGCGAACTGGCCGCGACGGCTTCCAAGCGGATCCCCATCTGCCACGGCTACAGTTGCAACTATCGCACGATGCTGGCGCTTGGCCCCGGTGACGGCGCGCGTTTCCGCTCTATCCTGCGTGCCGGCGCCGGTTCGCCCCAAGCCGAGCGAGCCGCCATTTCGAAGGCTGTTCGCTATTTCGAGCAGCGCATTTTCCGGGCCACCGGCATTCGCGATCTGCCGCAGTCGGAATTCGGCGCATCGCGCATCAGGGGCCAGATGGATTGTGTCGACGAATCGACCAATACACATGCGCTGCTGGCCTATCTTGCCGAGCGAAAATTGCTCAGGTTCCACAAGGTCGAGGACAAGGCCTCGCGAGGCTTGTTTGTCGACGGGCGCTATCCCCATTGGACGGCGGTGATCAGCGACCGCAGGGGCACCGAGTGGGTGGTGGATTCCTGGTATGCGCCGATGGGTGGCGCACCGGACATTTTTCCGCTGAGCCAGTGGAAGAAGCGAGGTGTGCTGGAAAGCGGTGCGCTCGACTGACGACAGGGACTTCCCCGCCAGGACGAATTCCCAGAACGATTCTCAGAGTGTGCGTCGAGCCTGAAAAACAACAACACCCGCCGGGGGAGGATCCGGCGGGTGTCGTTTTGCTGGTCGATCCTCGGGAGGAGGTGAAGATCGACCGTATTCGCCATCGCCGGGGAGGAGGTCGGCTTTGACGAAATTCCTTTCGCCTGATGGAAGGGGGCGAAACCCTTTTGGACGAAATCGCTTCGCCCTGGGGGAAACAGCGCCCGCCGCGGGAGGAGGTGCGGCGGGCGCCGTTTTTGTGGTCAACCCTCGGGAGGAGGTGAAGGCTGACCGTATCCGTCAGGGTCGGGGAGGAGGTCGACCCTGGCGAAATTCTGACTAGATCGCCTTGCGGGCGATGCTCTTGATCTCTTCGCGGACGATGCCGAGATCATGCAGCTGGCGGTTCGAAAGGCGACCCAGCTCGGTAACCGTCGAGCGATAAACGCGCCAGTTACGATAGTTGCGGATCAGGTTCATTATCGTTCTCTTTTCAAGTCAAACTGGTTCGGACCATTTGCGGTCCGAAGAGGATTAGACCGCCTTGCGGGCGACGTAGTGGATGTCGCTGCGGCTGATGCCGAGGTCGGTCAGTTCACGGGTGCTCAGGCGGCTCAGCTCGGAAACAGTGTCCCGGTAGCGGCGCCAGTTGCGGTAGTTGCGGATCAGGTTCATGGTATTCTCGTTTCGTCTTTCTTCCGGATTATTCCGTCTTTGTGTACGACCAGAAGATAGGTCGGGTCATATCGATTTAAAAGCGCTATTGGTGCATGGCAGCAATGCAAATTGTGCAATGCACAATCACCGGCAATTCTCGTCTTCGCCATAGATTGGCCCGAATCGGAAAATGCCGTAGCGTCAACGGCTTGTCCGGGTCGGCTGAAGAAACGACCAAGCTGGAGGAGAAAGGCATGGCGAGCTATTCGTCGCTGGTCAGGGCCGATATCGCACGATGGCTGCAGGCCGGCCTGATCGACGCCTCGACGGCCGACGCGCTGACGCGCGACGTCGACGCCAATGAGCGCAATTCACTGAGCTTCGGTTCGATCCTGGCGATGATGGCGGCGCTGCTTTTTGGTGCGGCCGTGCTGATCTTCGTCGCCGCCAACTGGGAAGCGATCCCGCGGCTGGCGCGGGTGGCTGGGCTCTTCGCCATCATCTTCGCCGGCTATGTCGGCGGCGCCGTGCTGAAGACACGCGACCATGCTGCAATCGGCGAGGCATTCTGGATCGTCGCCGCGGCGGCATTTGGCGGATCGATTGCGCTGATCGGCCAGATGTACCATTTGTCCGGTGATGAAGCGTCGGCCTTGATCACCTGGGGCGCGGGCACCGCCCTGGCGGCAGTTGCGCTGCGCTCGAACCCGCTGACCGTCGCTTCTGTCGGCATTGCCGACGCGTGGCTGTTCCTGAGAGGCTTCGACTATTTCAGGCGCTCGGAATTTCCGCACCTGTTCGTCGCCATGGCGATCGTGTTGTTCGCCATTTCGTTCTGGACCCGCAGCCAGGCGGCGCGGCATCTGATCGTCCTGTCGGTCATCTTTTATCTCGTGCTGTTGTTTACGGAATACGAAACGCTGCAGGTCGCCATCCCGCTTATTGTCGTGTCGGCGCTGCTTTTCGCGGCTGCGATCTTCGCTGCCGAGCCCGTCGACCGGATATTGCAGCTTGGCGGCCGTCTGCCCTTGCATGCGCTGATCGGGTTTCTCACCGGCCTGGCGATGATCCAGTTCGAACTGGCTGGTGAAAGCAATAACAGCGGCTTCGGCATTGCCTCGGCCATTGCGCTTGCCGGCATTGTCGCGGCAATCGTGCTGGGCGGCCGCGAGAGCAGGGGCTTGCGCTGGGTTGCCTATGCCGGCTTCGCCTTCGAACTCGCCATCATCTATGTGGTGATGCTGCAGTCGATGCTCGACACGGCAGGCTTCTTCCTTGCAGCCGCTATGCTTCTTGGCCTGCTTGCCCTTGTCATCCTCCGCGTGGAGAAGCGCATGAGGCTCCCGAGCGTAGAAGGAGCAGCGGCATGATGACCGGCAAAAAACTGATCATTTCAGCGCTGGTGCTGGCACTCGTCCAGATCGGCTTCCTGATGTGGATCATCGCCGGCCGGGCGGCGATCCTGCGCGACGGCGAGCAGGTGCTGCTGAGGGTCGAACCGATCGACCCGCGCGATCTGCTGCGCGGCGACTACATTATACTCAGCTATGATATTTCGCGCCTGCCGGTGAAGCTGATCGCCAACATTCCGACCGGCAAGCTGACGAGCGACGATACGCCGATCGTGGTCAGGCTGAGACGGGGCTCCGACGGCTATTGGGGCGCGACCACGGCCTGGTTCGGGCAAGCGCCGGCACCGGCAGCATCCGATGAAGTCGATATCGTCGGGCATGTGTCAGAAGGGTGGGATCTCAGCGCAGCCACGACGATCGCGCCGAATTACGGCATCGAGCGCCTCTATCTGCCGGAAGGCGAGGGGATGGCGATCCAGAACGACATGCGGGTGCGGCCGTTCGGCGTCCGCGTCGCAATCGCAACCGATGGCGCCGCGCAGATCAAGGCGCTGATGGACGGCGACAAGACGCTGTTCGAGGAACCGCTCTATTAGTATTGGCCGGTCGGCGACGATCGCATGCTGGGACCTGAATCTGCGAAATTGACAGATGGTTCACGCTCCAGGTGTTCGAGGAGTCGTCACCAAAACCTTGATCCACTGTTCAAGGGGAGCAGTGGTGCGGGTAGAGGGACTCGAACCCCCACGTTCTTACGCCAGAACCTAAATCCCATGGACGGTGTCAGTGCTGCGTTGATTTCATTGCGTAATTTGGCAATACGCTGGACATGCCGGGGCACAGTACGGGCATACCGGACACACTTTCGGGCACAGTCTTGCGCCAAGTGTCCGGTGCCTGTAGAGGAAGCGCCGGAGCGCGTGTGGCGGAATTGGTAGACGCAGCAGGTTTAGGTCCTGCCGCCGCAAGGTGTGGGGGTTCGAGTCCCTTCACGCGCACCATAGCGGTCATGCCGGCGGTGACTTTCGGGCCTCCAGCGTACGAAGCAACACCGATGCCACAGAGAGGTGATCCAAACAGAGATCAATTGGATCTACTCGTATGTCGTGGCCGCGTGGATTTCGAATGCCGGCCAGAGCGCCAGCGAAGATATGCCTGAATCCCTTTTGCTCATCCTTGTCGCTGATCGTTATCAGGTCGGTCAGAGCGATCTTCGGGCCACCTTCATTGAAGGCATTCATCATTAGGCTAAAGCCTGTTTCCTCTAAGCCGGATAGCATCCGTATGCGATGTTCGAGCAATTTGAACGCCTCGAACGTGGCTTGAGAAAAATGGCCATTGTCAAAGAGTTTGAGGGATACCGACGATATGTCCGTGTGAATGTTGCGCTCATCGAACGGATGCGCGGTGCGTCGATCAGCCTTGTCGAGTGTCGCGCCGACATTCTTCGCTACCCTGACAACCCGTTCAAATTGGGTCAGCCGGTCGATCATGGAAACAGGTTGGCTTTAATGCTTTTGAAGATGGCGTCATACGTTTCCTGAGTGCCTTCGGCAGGCAAATTGATCTCAATCCTAACAGTGAGGGCCATGTCGGCCTTCACTTTCGCGGTAGGGGGCGGAGTGGACGCTGCTGGGGGCGGCCCTGAAGCATACGCCTGCGCGGGCTTAGGTCTCACTGAAGTGGCAGGCTTTGCCCTTGGGCCAGAAGGTTTGGCCCTGAGGTTGCCATCGGGTTCCGAAGCTTGATGACCCGCCAATTCACGCAGCGCTATGAAAACTCCTGCCTGACGAGACCCAATAATGTCGCTCGTTTTGTCCACTGACCTAAAGTAACTCGTCAACTGATTTCGAGTAAAATTCCAGGCGTCATCACCTCTGAGTTCAAAAAGGTCGGCGTAGGCCGTCCGGACCAGATCGCTAAAGGCTTCGTGGAAGGAAGGATCGTCATGGATCGTCATGACCTCATGCCCCTTATCCGTACGCTTGCCCTGCTCGTCAACGAGCTTGAGAAACTGGAGTACGTTGATTACGTAGCTCTCGTTGTTTGAGGCGAGGCCAAGTCTTTTCACCGTGTCTGAATTAACAGTTGCCGGAAAGTTCTTCCGCAGAAACTGGATCATCTGCGTGACGTTGCCTGGGCCTGAAATATACGGGTGCGTCGCCATTTTTCCCCCTAGTAGTTGAGGGGGTAAGTTCTACCGAGTCTAGAAGCCGGTCAACTGAGGATCAGAGTAATTGGTAGCCTATGCCCGCGACATCGGCGCTGCATGGGGCTTCTCGTAGCCCGCCGGCCTATCGTTTAATAAGTTGAGGGCCTTCTTAGGTTCCTGCGCAGCTGGTCAATTGCATCGTAATGCGCTCGAAATGGCTTGAGTGACAGTTTGCGGCGCGAACGAACTCGTCGGCGGCCGGGTCTACCTGCCCAAGGATGTATTCAAATTCTTTCAAATTGATTCGGAATATTTTTCTACCCGTAAGTCACGACCGCAAACATTGTTTCGTGTTAGCGATTCAAACACGCTCTGGGTTCGTTGTTGCTAAAGTAGCAAATTTGAAACTGCTGCTGTGGGGTAATTTCCAAAGGAGAGTGTCATGGCAAACGTCGTTAACAGTTTCGCCGCAGCTTTGGCCTGTAGTGCACTTGTTTTATCTCTTTCTTTTCCCTCCAGCGCAGGCGGCATTAGCGTCGGCGCCGGCGCATCGGTTGGCGGCCGAGGCGGTGTAAACGCCGGTCTCGGCGCATCGGTTGGCGGCCGAGGCAGCGTAAACGCCGGTCTCGGCGCCTCGATCGGCGGCAGTGGCGGCGTCAATGCGGGAGTCGGCGCTTCGATCGGCGGTAGCAGCGGGGTAAATACGGGAGCCGGCGCATCGATCGGCGGCAAGAAACGCACTATCGCGGGTGTCGGCGCTTCGATCGGGGGCGGAAGCGGGGTGAATGCCGGCGCCGGTGCATCGATCGGCGGCAGCAGGGGCATTAGCGCTGGTGCCGGCGCCAATGTCGGCGGCACTCGTGGCGTCATGGCTGGCCTGGGCGCCAATGTCGGCGGCACGCGTGGCGTCACGGCTGGCCTGGGTGCCAATCTCGGCGGCACTCGTGGCGTCACGGCCGGCCTGGGCGCCAATGCCGGCGGCACCGGCGGTATCACTGCTGGCGCAGGCGCAAATGGAGGCGGCACCGGCCTCGTTGCAGCGGGTGTGAGTGCCAATGTTGGTGGGACGACCGGGGTCGGCGTCGGTGTAGGCGTCGGCGGCGGGACCCTTGCTGGCACACCCGCGACTCCTGGAACACCCGGGACTCCTGGAACACCTGGCGTGAGCGTGGTCGCGCAGTTGTCCAGCAGCCAGTTGATACGGATGAAGAAGCGCTGCGTGGATGTGCTCGGGAGCGGCGGCACATACGATCGCGACCTGCGTGAGCTTTGCTTGCTGATCGCACGCCGCTGAGAAGACTGTTGCGCAAACGGGAGTGTCGCATCGGCCGTACAGGCTTTGACAACACTCTCCTGGCTCGCGGCCGGCCCGCCACTCGGAAGGTGGCGGGCTTCTCTGCGTCAGGACCGCTGCGCCAAGCGGCTGACGACTTCGGGGAGCTACACCAGCGGGAGCCAAGTCGGAGTGGAGCCTAAAATCCAGCGCGTCCAGCAATTCCGCCGCATCCGCGTTGCCCGCAGGCAGCCATCATTCTGTCAATGTCGCGGTCAAAATAGCGGCCGTTCGCCGGCGCATGATCCCGAAAAAAGAAAAATCGTATTTTTGGGGATCATGCGCCAAAATCAAGGTGCTCCAGCTTCCTGTGCGCGTCCAAGATGACGCGCGGCGCTGTAGACGCGAAGATGGTTGAAAATCGGCCGCGCCTGTGACAAAAGGCGTGTCGAATGTGACGGGATGCGACGATCCACTTCTGCAGAATGTGATAAGAAGTCGGAAAAACAAAGACTTATTCACATTTTGGAGCGTGTTTCTGGACGATTTTGAGCCGCGTTGAGTGGACAGATCGCCAAGTCCCGCACCAAAAGCCATTCCCGGCAAGATCATACCGGCAGGCTGTAAACGGCAAGAGCCGTTTGGCTGCGGAAACGAAGGTTCTATGATGCAGGTCACCGAAACGCTCAACTCCGGTCTCAAGCGCGAGATCAAGATCACCGTGCCGGCCGGTGACATGGAAGCCAAGCTGATGGCGCGGCTTTCAGATGCCAGGAGCAAGGTCCGCATCAACGGCTTTCGCCCCGGCAAGGTGCCGGTGCAGCACCTGCGCAAGGTCTATGGCAAGTCGTTCATGGCCGAAGTGGTCAACGAGATCCTCAACGATTCGACCCGTTCGATCATTACCGGCCGTGGCGAAAAGGCTGCCATGCAGCCCGAAGTGATCATGACCGAGGACGAGAAGGAGGCCGAGAAGATCCTGGCCGGCGGCGCCGACTTTGAGTTCCGCCTGAACTACGAGATCATTCCGCCGATCGAGATCAAGGATTTCTCCGACATCAAGGTGACGCGCCAGGTGTTCGACGTGCCGGATTCGGAAATCGACGAGCAGGTCAAGCGTGTCGCCGAATCGGCGCGCACCTACGAACCGAAGACCGGCAAGGCCGCCGAGGGCGACCGCGTGACGATCGACTATGTCGGCAAGATCGACGGCGAAGCCTTCAGCGGCGGCGCCGGCACCGACCAGCCGCTGGTGCTCGGCTCCAAGGAATTCATTCCCGGCTTCGAGGATCAGCTCATCGGCAGCAAGGCCGGCGACGAGAGGCAGGTCACGGTCACGTTCCCGGAAAACTACCAGGCGGCGCATCTTGCCGGCAAGGAAGCCACCTTCGACGTCACCGTCAAGGAAGTGTCCCAGCCCGGTGCGTTGGAGATCAACGACGAAATGGCCAAGAATCTCGGCCTGGAGTCGCTGGAGCGCCTGCGTGAGGTGGTGCGCGGCCAGATCGAGAACCAGTTCGGCTCGATGACGCGCCAGAAGATCAAGCGCCAGCTGCTCGACCAGCTCGATGCCGCCTACTCGTTCGAGGCGCCGTCGAAGCTTGTCGAGGCCGAGTTCAACAACATCTGGAACCAGGTCAACCGCGATCTGGAAGCCGCCGGCCGCACCTTCGCTGACGAGGAGACGACGGAAGAAGAGGCGCGCGCCGAATATATGCGGCTTGCCGAGCGCCGTGTGCGTCTCGGCCTGGTTCTCGCCGAAATCGGCGAGAAGGCCGGCGTCACCGTGTCGGACGAGGAATTGCAGCGCGGCCTGCTCGAGCAGGTGCGCCGCTATCCGGCCAACCAGCAGCAGGAAGCCTTCGAATTCTATCGCAGCAATCCCGAAGCGCTGAACACGTTGCGCGCGCCGCTGTTCGAGGAGAAGGTGGTCGACCATCTGCTCAGCCAGATTTCGGTCACCGACGTCAAGGTCAGCAAGGAAGAACTGATGGCCGACGACGAGGACAGCGAGACGGCCAAGGCGAAGCCGGCCAAGAAAGCCGCAGCAAAGAAGGCCGACGCCAACAAGGCCGACGATGCGGAAGAGCCCAAGAAGAAAGCCGCGCCGAAGAAGAAAGCTGCCAAGGACGCCGAATAACACGGCATTCTGATGGATGTGAAAGGCCGCCCTCGAGGCGGCCTTTCATCTTCTAGGCGACCTGCAGATCGTCGGCGGCGATATCGAGCAGCCGGTTCATTGCGGCCCTGGCTCCGGCCGTATCCCGCATACGGATCGCCTCGAGCACGGTTTGATGCGCCGCCAGCGCCCGCGACTGCGCTTCCATCAGCCTGTTGGTGACGAGGAAGGACGCGCTCAGCGCCGCCTCCAGCATCCCGATCAACCCTTTCAGCACGACGTTGTGGCTTGCCGCTATCACGCTGCGGTGGAAAGCCAGGTCCGCTCGGCAGACCCCGTCGAGGTCGTGCGGGATCGAATCGCGCATGGAGTTGAAGGCAGCCTCGATCGCTGCGAGATCGGAGCCGGTGGCGCGCCTGGCGGCAAGTTCGGCCGCAGCGGGTTCAAAGATGCGGCGTGCCTCGATCAAACCGGAAATCAGTTCGCTGTCATTCTTGATATCCGGGTGCCAGCTCAGCACCACGGGATCGAGTAGCCGCCAGTCATCGCGCGACAGGACGCGCACGCCGACCCGGCGGCGCGCCTCGACCAGCCCCTTTGCCGACAGCACCTTGATCGCTTCGCGCACCGAGGTGCGGCTCACACCCAACATGGCGCAGAGTTCTTCCTCGCGCGGCAGCATGTCGCCTTGCCGATAGACGCCGCCAAGGATGCGACTGCCGAGCACGTTGACCACGGAATCGTGGATGCGGCTGCCACCGGCGCCTTCGGCCAGGCGCCACGAACCGTCTTCGGCGATCGCGAGGTCAGATGCCATGGTTTCCCGGCCCTTCTTCAGCTTTGCACCTCATAGGCGCGACTGGCGCGCTACGCAACGACGCTGTCAGTCATGGTAGAGCACCGACCGGCCGCCATCGACGACGATGCAGGCGGCGTTGACGAAGGGTGCCTCATCAGAGGCGAGGAACACCGCCGTCATCGCCACCTCCTCGGGCTTGCCAATGCGTTTTTGCGGGTGCAGATCGTAGGTACGCTGCCGTTCGGCCTCGGGGTCCGGAAAAGTGCTCCAGTAGTCGACGGCGATCTGCGTCTCGATGTAGCCGGGTGCGATGGCGTTCACTCGAATACCCTTTGCAGCGTAGTCGATGCCGAGCGCCCGGGTGAGGCCCAAAAGCCCGTGCTTGGCGACGGGGTAGGGGAAGCAACCGGGAATGATCGAAAAACTGTGCGTGGACGCAATGTTGACGATCGAGCCGGCGCCCTGGTCGAGCATGGCCGGCAGCACAGCCTTGCTCATGCGCCAGACACCGTCGAGATCGATATCGAAGCAGCGCCGCCATTCGGCTTCGCTTGTTTCCAGCGGCTCGTGGAAGACGTTGATGCCGGCATTGTTGACGAGGATATCAATCCTGCCAAAGGTCTCCTTCGCCAGCGCGGCGACGGCTTCGACGGAAGCGGTCTGGCGGACGTCACATGGCACGAACAGGGCGCTTGCCCTGTTTGGCGAAAGATCCGTTGTGACCGCTTCGCCGGTCGTGTGATCGATCTCGGCGATGACGACTTTGGCGCCTTCGCGATGGAAGGCCCGAGCGATCGCCTCACCGATACCGCGCCCGGCGCCGGTTATGATCGCGACCTTGTCCTGCAGGCGTCCAGTCATTGCATCCTCAACAGTTGGCCATCCTCAACAGTCGGCCCGTCCTCACCAGTCGACGATAGTACCGTCCGGCATTACGGCGTTCTGCGTGTGCAGTACCTCGGGCGCGAAGGGATAGCGCGCGCAGACCGCCTCGTCGACCTCGATGCCGAGACCCGGCGCTTCGGGGACCTGCCAGAAACCGTCAACCATGCGAATCGGGCCCTTGACCACGTCGAAATACCACGGCACCGCGCCGACCATTTCCTCCTGGACGATATGGTTTGGTGTCGAGACGGCGAAGTGCAGGGCGGCGACGCCGGCGATCGGCCCGAGCGGGTTATGGGGAGCGACGCCGACGCCAACAGACTCGGCATGGGCAGCAATCTTCTTGGCCTCGGAGAGACCGCCGCAATGGCAGATGTCGGGCTGGATGATGCTGACCGCGCCCGCCGAAAGCAGTTCGGCAAATTCGGCGCGCTCGACCAGTCGCTCTCCGGTCGCCAGCGGCACCGAGGTATGGGCGGCGAGCGCTTTCAAGCCGACCGTGTCGCCGGGCGGCAATGGCTCTTCGATGAACATCGGCCGACCGGGGGCGAGCGCCTCGACATAGGCAAGTGCGGCGGAAACCGACGCCGGGCGGCCATGAAAATCCACCATGATCTCGATCCCAGGTCCGACTGCATTACGCAGCGCCTCCATCAGCCGCGCCACCTTGTCCACGTCGGGCAGTGGAGCGTGATAGTGGGTATAGGGAATGAACACCGCCTTGAAGGCCCGGTAGCCTTTCTCGACCACGGCATGCGCGCGTTCGACCAATGGATCAGCCTCCATCGTCTCGTAAACGGCGCGCATGTCGCCAAGACCGAGATGGGTATAGACGCCGACCTTGTCGCGCACCTTGCCGCCAAGCAACCGCCACACTGGCACGCCGAAATGCTTGCCCATGATGTCCCACAATGCCATCTCGATACCCGAGATCGCACTCATGCCGATCGCGCCGAGCCGCCAGAACGACTGCTTACGCATGATCCGCACGGACTGCTCGATGTCGCGAGGGTCGCGCCCGATAATCAGCGGCGCCAGATCCTCGACCGCGCCGACCACCGCCCGGGTCTTCCATTCCAGTGTCGCTTCGCCCCAGCCATGAAGCCCCGCGTCATCGGTCAGCACCTTCACGAACACCCAGTTTCGCATTTCCGCGTTGACCACGCGGGTTTCGATGCTTGTGATCCTCACTCGGAGACTCCTGCGCAATCCATTAATAGATCATATCTATCCGGCACATTAGTCGACTTTGACATTATGTTCAACGTCCAATTGCGGCGGCGGATCACGGTAAAATGCCACTTCCCCGCAATGCGGGATTCGAATAATGTGTTGACAGCCGTATTAAACATATTATCTATAAATCAGTTTGATCCGATCTATGACGCTAATCTCGGATTGGGCAAGTTCCGTAGGGAGAGCCTGCAGCCCGACCCGGCTGCGGCGCCGCGACGGGCGCAATTCACCATCCGTTGGGAGGACGACATGAAATCCATAAAGCAGTTTGCAATCGCAGCGCTTGCTGCGGCCACGGTTGGTTCGGTGGCCGCGCCGGCGCTGGCCGATTCGACCGGCATCGGCGCCATCTATCTCGATGACGTCGGTTTCTATGCCGCCGTGCGCAAGGGCATCCAGGACAGCGCCAAATCGATGGGCAAGGAGATCGACCTGCTCGAGACGAATGCTCGCGCCGATCCGGGCGCCGAAGCCTCTTTCATCGACCGCCTGATCTCGGCAAACGTCAAGGCGATCATCCTGTCCGCCGTCTCCGCCGACGGTTCGGTGCGCGCCATCAAGCGGGCGCATGAGGCCGGCATTCCGGTCGTGTGCTACAACACCTGCATCAACGACGCCGACATGAAGAAATATGTCTATGCCTATGCGGTCGCCGATCCGACGGAGTTCGGTCGCCAGCTCGGCGACGTCGCGGCCGATTATTTCATCGCTCAGGGGATCAAGGAACCGAAGATCGGCGTGCTCAACTGCGAGTTCGTTGAAGTCTGCGTCAAGCGCCGCGAGGGCTTCGAAGCGGCGCTCAAAGCCAAGGTTCCGGGCTACGTCATCGCTGCGAACCAGCGCGGCACGGTGCTCGATGATGCCGTGTCGGTCAGCGATCAGATGCTGTCGGCCAATCCAGATATCGACGCTTTCTTCGGCGAGGGTGGCGATGCCGGCACCGGTGCGGTGCGCACCATCAAGCAACGCGGCCTGGCCGGAAAAGTCGTCGTCTTCGCCGCCGATATGACGTCTTCAGCCGCGACCGAACTCGCCGACTTCTCGGTTATGAAGGCAGTCGCCGACGTGTCCGGCCAGGGCATCGGCAAGCTGGCGCTCGAACAGGCGCTGAATGGCGCCGAAGGCAAGAAAGCCGCCGACATCATCGTGCCGATGGGCATATCGATCTTCAAATCGGCAGACGAGGCCAAGAAGTGGCTCGAAACCCACAAGGACGGCCTATCCTGATCGCATCCTCCCGAACATGCGATACTGGTGGCCGCATCCCGGCGGCCAGTCCTTTCGGGAAACCGACAATCTCGGATACTGCCCGCGGTTGAATGGACCGGGGTCCGGAGCTTGACCATGCCAAAAATGCTTGCCGCCTACCTTCCAGGCAATTCCACAGTCGACCTGCGCGAAATCGACCGTCCGAAGCCGGGCATCGGCCAGGTGCTTCTAAAGATGAAGGCGTCCGGCATCTGCGGTAGCGACATCCATTACATCTATCACAAGCATCTCGGCGACGATCCGCGCACGTCCTATCAGGGCGTCGTGGCGGGGCATGAGCCGGCCGGGCAGGTGGTCGATCTTGGCGCCGGCTGCCGGCATTTCAAGCCGGGCGATCGTGTCGCCGTCTATCATATTTCCGGCTGCGGCTTCTGCCGCAACTGCCGTAAGGGGTTCCAGATATCCTGCACCGATCCGCAGCGTGCCGCCTATGGCTGGCAGCGCGACGGTGGCCACGCTGAATATCTCGTCGCCGACGAGCGCGATCTCGTGCACCTGCCTGACACACTGTCTTATCGCGACGGCTGCTTCATCTCGTGCGGCGTCGGCACCGCTTATGAGGCCGTGCTGCGCGGCAATGTTTCGGGTAGCGATGCGGTGCTCGTCGTCGGTCTCGGGCCGGTCGGCATGGCGGCGCTGATGCTGGCCAAGGGCCGTGGCGCGCACCTGGCGATCGGTGTCGACACTCAGCCCGACCGGGTCGAGACGGCGAAAAAACTTGGCCTGCTCGATCGCGGCTTCGTCGCCGGGCCGGACGCGCTCGGCGCCATTAACGAGTTGACCAAGGGCGGTGCGGCGGTCGCCATCGACTGCTCCGGCAATCCGCGCGGCCGGGTGCTGGCGCTGCAGGCGACGCGGACATGGGGGCGCTGCGTCTATATCGGGGAAACCGGCAAGGTCGAGTTCGACGTCAGCGACGACCTCCTGCACCGCCAGCGGACCATCTACGGCTCATGGGTGACCAGCGTCCACAATATGGACCAGTGCTGCGAGGACCTCGACGCCTGGGGCCTGCACCCGCATGATATTATCACCGACGCCTTCCCGCTGGAAAAAGCGCCCGAGGCCTATGCACTGATGGCAGGCGGGCGCTCCGGAAAAGTCATCGTCGAATTTCCGGAGTGAGCGATGGCCGATATCGAAATCGCCAACGAAGCAATAAGCCTGACAGTCACCACGACCGGCGGAGCGATCTGGCGCTTCATTTCCCGCTCGGACAGCTTGGAGACGCCGCTCTTCCGCCAGCCGTCGCAAGGGCGGGAACGCGCGGCGTTGAAATCGGGCTGCTTTCCGCTGGTGCCTTTCGGCAACCGGGTGCGCGGCAACCGTTTTTCCTTCGAAGGCCGCAAGCATTCGCTCGAACCCAATATGGGCTGGGACAGGCACTATCTGCATGGCGACGGCTGGACCGGCGAATGGCGCCTTGCCAGCCATGCGAAAGGCGAGATCGTGCTTTCCTTTGGCCATCGCGGCACCGAGACCCCCTATGCCTACGATGCCGAGCAGCGCTTCACGCTCGCCGGTCCGACGCTGACGACGACACTGTCCGTCACCAATCGTGGCGAGTTCGCGCTCCCATTTGGTCTGGGCTGGCACCCGTATTTTCCGTTAACAAAAGAGACCACGCTCAAGGCGGCCGCTCGCTCCTATTGGGAAGAGGATTCTTCCTGGCTGCCGACCGTCGAGCATCCGGTCGCTGGCGATATCGACTTCTCCCAGCCGCGCGGCCTGCCGCGCCGCTGGGTCAACACGGTCTTCGAGGGCTGGAACGGCGAGGCGAAGATCGACTGGCCTGAGAACGGGATTTCGCTGGCGATCGATGCCGATCCGCTCTTTTCGCGCTATCTGGTCTTTGTCTCCGATCCGGCCTTCGATGCTGGCTACGACTATGATTTCTTCTGTTTCGAACCAATGAGCCACAGCGCCGACGGGCACAACATGCCCTCCGGCGGCGGGCTGGTAAGGCTGGCACCCGGTGAAGGCCTCACAGGCTCCGTCCGCTACACTTGCCACCGCTCCTGACGAGGAAGAATGCGATGAGTGCGACCACAACCACCTCCAGCCGTCGGCGCCGCTTTCGCCTGCTCGCGCTCGATATGAATGAGATCGGCCTGATCGTCATTTTGCTCCTGCTCTATTTCGGCTTTGGCGCGACCACCAATGGCTTTCTGTCGGCCAACAATCACCTATCGCTGTTACGCGACGCGGCTTCTATCGCGATCGCCGCCTGGGCGGTGACGCTGATCATCATCGCCGGCGAAATCGACGTCAGCGTCGGGCCGATGGTCGCCTTCACCTCCGTCTGCCTCGCCTTCATGCTGAAAGCCGACGTCAATGTCGCGCTCGCCATCCTGGCTGCGCTTGCCATCGGCGGCGCGCTCGGCACCTTCGCCGGATCGTTGCGCGCCTATTTCGGGGTGCCGTCCTTCGTCGCCACGCTCGGTCTGTGGAGCGCGCTGCGCGGCATGTCGTTCTTCACCACCAATGCGCTGCCGGTCACCTTTCCCGCCAACGCCTTCCTCGACATCCTTGCCGACAAGATATTAGGCATCCCCACCTCGGCCATCGTCATGCTGGTGCTATTCGCCATCTTCTCCTTCATCAGCCAGAAGACCGCCTACGGCCGGTCGATCTTTGCCGTCGGCGGCAATGCCAATGCCGCCGAACTGTGCGGCATCAACGTCGCGCGCATTCGCGTGCTGATCTTCACCACGTCGGGCGTGATGGCCGCACTTGCCGGCGTGCTGTTGACCGCGCGCCTCGGCTCCGGCAATGCCGGCACCGCTTCCGGCCTTGAATTTGACGTGATCGCCGCCGTCGTCATCGGCGGCACGGCGCTATCAGGTGGACGCGGCTCGATGCTTGGCACGCTGCTCGGGGTCTTCGTCATCACGCTGATCGGCAACGGGCTGGTGCTGCGCGGCATCAATCCGTTCTTCCAGGAAGTGGTGCGCGGCGTCATTATCGTCGCCGCCGTGCTCGCCAATATCCTGGTCACGCGCTATCGCGAACGCCGCATTTTCGGCGCGTGACGGGAACCGGGAGGATCAGCCCATGCAGACTGCGCGCCAGCAGGATCGGCAGACCTTGGTCGCCGCAGTGCATAACGCGACGAAGCAATATCCCGGCGTGCTTGCGCTCGACGATGTCGATTTCGAAATTCACCAGGGCGAAGTCCGTGCCTTGCTCGGCAAGAATGGTGCGGGGAAATCGACACTGATCCGGCTGCTGACCGGGGCCACTGTACCTGACAGCGGCGAGGTCACGATCGATGGCGCGGCGCTGACCGGTTCCGGCACCCAGCGCACGGTCGAATCTGCCCGGCTCGGTGTGCGCGCCGTCTATCAGGAGCTCAGCCTGATCGTCGGCATGAGCATCGCCGAGAATCTGTTCCTCGGTCGCTGGCCGTCCAGTATGGGCGTGCTTTCCCATGGCGAAATGGAACATCAGGCGCGCGAGACGCTGGCCCGACTCGGGCTGAAGCTCGATCCGCGCCGCCGCGTCGCGACGCTGAGCCCGGCCGAACGACAACTCGTCGAGATCGCCCGCGTCATGATCGGCGAACCGAAGCTCGTCATCCTCGATGAGCCGACCAGCTCGCTTGCGGCCGCCGAGGTCGCACTCCTGTTCAAGGCAGTGCGCAGCCTGGCCGCCGCCGGCATCGCGGTGATCTATGTCAGCCATCGCATGAGCGAGATCCGGCAGATCGCCGAGGCCGCCACGGTGATGCGCGACGGCAGGGTTGCGGGAACCGTCGAGGTTGCCGGCGCCGACACCGCAGAGATCATCCGGCTGATGCTCGGTCACAGCGAGCAGAAGGATCGGCTCGTCGGCGAGGCGAGGGGAGGCGATACGGTGCTGTCGGTGCGGCATCTTGCCGTGCCGCCGAAGCTCGCCGGTGTCAGCTTCGACCTCAAGCGCGGTGAAGTGCTGGGCTTTGCCGGACTGCTCGGCTCCGGCCGCACCGAGTTGCTCAGGGCGATCGGCGGGCTCGATGCCGTGCGCGCCGGCACGGTCCTGCTCGATGAAAAGGACATCACTCGCGGCTCCTATGGCGAGCGGGTCAAGAGCGGTATCGGCATGACGCCGGAAAGCCGCAAGGAGGACGGCATCATGCCGCTGCTCGGTGTGGACGAAAACACCGTCGCCACCGACTTCTCGAAGGTGGCGGTGAACGGGGTGATCTCGGCATCAAAGATGGCAGAAGCGGCAGGCGACACCATCCGTCGTATCGGCATCAAGACGGCGCGTATCGATACGCCGGTCGGCACGCTTTCGGGCGGTAACCAGCAGAAAGTGGTGATCGGCCGCTGGATCTATGCCGGCAGCCGGATCCTGCTGCTCGACGAGCCGACCCGCGGTGTCGACGTCGAAGCGAAGTCGCAAATCTACGCTCTCATCCGGCGGCTTGCCGGAGAGGGGAAAAGCATCATTTTCGTGTCCAGCGAGATCGAGGAACTGCCCAAGGTCTGCGACCGGGTCCTGGTGTTGAAGGATGGGGGCTTCGTGCAGGAATTCGTCGCGCCCGGGATTGAGACCGACGCGCTGATGGCCGCCTGTCTTTAGGACTCCGCTGACGAAATCGCGAGTATCAGCCGTCGCCGCCGCCCTAATCGCGAGACGACTGATTGACGATGATTCGCATCACGGTGACCCGTTCGGGCAACTCGACGAGGAACTCTTCGTCGCGCGGCAGGTGATGGATCTTATGCGGGTCACCGCCGGTGAAGCTCGCCATGGCTTCGACATCAGGCCAGTACGAGATCGTCACGAACTCTGTCTCTTCTTCGCGATACAACTGCACGCCAAGTGCCTTCTCCTGAAGCGGCGGAATGCCTTCGCGGCGTAAATAGGGCTCGTAGACGTCCGCCAGATCACGGCGTGTCGTTCCCCGCCAGATCCGGGCGATTGCGGCGTTGTCGATCATGGAGTGCGCTCCTCTCGATGGATTGTCATGAGGATGGGGCAGCGATGGCGGATCCGCTGCGGTGTTGTGCGGGCGATTAATGCAGGACCTTGCCCAGAAACCGTCGCACCAGTGGCAGGGCGACCTCGAAGTGTGTCTCCAGCAGCCAGTGCCCTGCGTCGTCCAGCAAATGCAGCTCGGCCTCGGGGAGATCGCGCAGATAGGCGCGCGCTGCCGGCTCGGGCATGTATTCGTCCTTCGTTCCCCAAAGGATCATTGCCGGTGGCCGGTGTTCGCGCAGGTATGCCTGGTAACGAGGGAACCAGTCGAGATTAGCTTTGAGCTTCTCCATCAGTCCGACCGAAAGCGCACGGCGCACAGGCGTATCCATCAGCGGCCAATGCAACTTCCACAGATCGGGCGGGACACGTCGAGCGACGTCGTCATCGACTTCGCCTACGAACTCGGCGCGAAAGCCGTCTTCGCTCACCGCCTGTTCGAGCGGTGCACGGTTGGCTGGCGAAGGATCACGCCAGAAGCGCCGGATCGTTTCGTATTTCGGGCCAAGAGCATCGGCGTAGATGTCGCCATTCTGGATGATCAGGGCCCTGATCCGCGATGGGTGCGCTATGGCGTGGCGCAGGCCGATCTGCGAGCCGTAGTCGTGCAACCATAGCGCGTAGCTGTCGAGCTCCAGCGCGTCGGTGAACCGCTCCAGGAACGTTGCATAGGCATCAAAATCATAACCGAACCGTGCCGGATCGCCACTGTAGCCAAAGCCGGGGAAATCCGGCGCGACCGTCCGCCACCGATCGGCGAGCGCCGGCATCAGCCGGCGATATTGGAAGGATGAGCAGGGATAGCCATGCGGAAGCAGCAACACCGGCGCGGTTTCAGGACCTGCTTGTCTGTAAAAGACGGTGTCGCCGTCGATCGTGCGGGTGCCGTGGCGCACCTCCAGGTCGCTCCTGTCGTTCATACACTTCTCTGATCTTTTGATCTTCCAGATGTTTAACCGTAGCTGGTCTAACGCCATTACCCGGTATGCGTTCCGATTGCGCTCGACGCCGATCGGCCTGCCTCGTCGCTTCGGCGCCAATCTTGCTGGTCGACTTCTTCTATCTGCCGGCCAGATTTTGTGGTATGTAGATGCCGCAATTCCATGCGGGAGACGCGGATATTCCGCTCTGTCGTGCAAGGGGCGCATGACGGCGAAAGTGTCGGCAGGCGCAGATCGTCCAAGGCAGATTTGGCGATCGGGGAGGAAATGCCATGCGTGCAATCGCGTTTTTCGCAGTCGTGTCCGTTGCGACCTTTGTCACGAGCCAATCCCAGGCACAGGATGCCGCCGCCGGTGAGAAGGTCTTCGCCAAATGCAAGGTTTGTCACGTCGTTGACAAGGACCAGAACAAGGTCGGTCCGTCGCTGAGCGGCGTCATCGGCCGGACGGCCGGCACGCATCCCGGGTTCAAGTATTCCAAAGCCATGACTGAGGCGGGCGCGTCCGGCGTCAAATGGGACGACGCCACGCTGACGAATTATCTTCGCGATCCCAAGGCCATGATCAAAGGTGGGAAGATGGCGTTTCCCGGCCTCAAGAAGGACGAGGATCTCGCCAACGTCATCGCCTATCTGAAGCAATTCTCCAAATGACCCGGTTCTTCCGCCAGGAAGTAACCCGGTTCTTCCGCCAGGAAGTAACCCGGTTCTTCCGTCGGCCGATGGGCCGGCCAGATTGCGTGTGCCAATCGGTAGTCGCCTGAAATGTCGGCTCGGGAAAGCGGCCTCAAGGATACCGGTATCCAGATCTCTGAAGCGACGGTCAGTGATTTCTTCGCGCTTTTGAAACCACGCGTCATGGCGCTTGCTGTCTTTACCGCTTTCGTCGGCCTGATGGTGGCGCCCGGGGCGATGAACCCGGTCATCGCCGTGATTGCAATCGGTGCAATTGCGGTTGGAGCGGGAGCGGCCGGGGCACTCAACATGTGGTACGATGCCGATATTGACGCGTTGATGTCGCGCACCTCAAAGCGGCCGGTCCCGTCAGGCCGGGTCACGCCAGGCGAAGCGCTCGGCTTCGGCATGGTGCTTTCCGTACTTTCGATCATGACGCTCGGCGTGCTGGTGGGGTGGCTCGCCGCATCGCTGCTGGCCTTCACCATCTTCTTCTACGTCGTCATCTACACGATGTGGCTGAAACGCTCGACGCCGCAGAACATCGTCATAGGTGGTGCCGCGGGCGCGCTTCCTCCGGTCATCGGGTGGGCGGCCGCCACCGGCGCCGTCGGGGTTGAAAGTCTCGTCCTGTTTCTGATCATTTTCCTCTGGACGCCGCCGCATTTCTGGGCGCTCGCGCTGTTCAAGATCGGCGACTATGCTGCGGCCGGCATTCCGATGATGCCGAACGTGGCCGGCCAGGCTTCGACCAGAAAGCAAATCTTCGTCTATTCGCTGATCCTGGCGCCAATCGGCGTGCTCCCTTGGGCTGTCGGATTCGCGAGCGGATTGTACGGGATTGTTTCGGCCGCATTGGGCGCGGGTTTCATCTGGCATGCCTGGAAGCTTCTGGTCGACAAAAGATTGGCTGAAGGGTGGGAGATGAAACGCGCAAAGGCGCTGTTTGCCTATTCGATTCTCTATCTTTTCGCGATCTTTGCCGTGCTGCTTGCCGATACCGTTGCAATGCGTGTCGTCATGTCAGCCGGAAATTGACGGCATGACCTGCCTCGTGGCTGCATTGAATCCTGATGTTCTCGGATTGTTTGCCGGGTTGAGAATCGGCGATTGCTGAACGAGGTGCGTCCGAACCTGCTCAAACCTCACGTTGGCACTGCGCAGAATCCCAGCACCAGCAGAATAACTATGCCAAGGCCGAGTATAAGAACGGTCTTTCCATCCATGACCTTCACCCTTCAACCCAGCTTTGAGACTAGCGAAGAAAGGCCGTTAGAGCTAGCGGGATCACCGGAGCCGTCCCCGCAGACAAAGGGCGGCGACAAATGCCATGCAAGAGCGTATGTTGATCATGGTGCGGGTCGCGGTTTTGCGTGGCCAGTCACGCTGAACGACAGCACCGTGAAATCGCGACCTTTACCGGACCTGGTCTGGAGGAATGGTCATGGCAAGTTTTCACGTGATTGCAGGCGCCAGCGAGACGCTGGAGCACACCAGAATTCGAAAGATAGGCGTTTCCGACCTTTTCGACGCGCTCAAGCGTGGCGTCGACGATTTCATGGTCAAACCGTCGCACATCGTTTTCCTCTGCCTGATTTATCCGCTTGTCGGCGTCGTGCTCGCTGTCTGGACGTCGGGCAACAACACGTTGCCGCTGTTGTTTCCGCTGGTGTCTGGTTTTGCGCTGATTGGCCCGTTCGCGGCGCTCGGCCTGTATGAGATCAGCCGGAGGCGGGAGGCCGGGCTCGACGCCTCATGGAGCCACGCTTTCGAGGTCAGGAATTCTCCAGCGCTGCCGGCCATCGCGGCGGTCGGGATCATGCTGCTTGCGATCTTTGTCGCCTGGCTGTTGACCGCGCAGATATTTTATCAGCAGGTGTTCGGTCCAGCCCCGCCGGAATCACTGCCCAGCTTCATCAGTGAAATATTCGCCACCGGGCGCGGCTGGACGCTGATTATCGTTGGCCACGCGATCGGCTTCGTTTTCGCCGCGGTGGTGTTGTGCACCACGGTCGTCGCGTTCCCGTTGTTGCTCGACCGCGACGTCGGCGCCTACGAAGCCATCCACACCTCGGTGCGGGTGGTCCTGGCGAACCCGATCGTGATGGCTGTCTGGGGCCTGATTGTCGCCGTCGCCCTGATCATAGGCTCGCTGCCGGTGTTCGCCGGGCTGGCGGTGGTGCTGCCGATCCTCGGTCACGCCACCTGGCACGTCTATCGGAAAGTCGTGGAATCGCCAGCCTCCACCAGACCGGCGGACTGAAAAAACTCTGCCCTGCCGCACCGGCGAGAGGCCGCTGCGGCAGGTTGGCAAGAGTGCTTAGTAAGCCGGGTAGCTAAAGCGGGCTTGCTGTGCGTCGCTGGTCAGGTTGCGGAAATCCTTGCCGCTGACATGCACGAGCGTCCTGTGGTCGCCACCCTCGAAATAGATATCGCCGGCATTGCCGAGGCTTTCATCGACAATCACCGGCACATCGTAGGCCGCGCCGATCGGCGGGATGGCGCCGGTGTCGCAATCCTCGAAGAGCGAAACCACCTCGTCCTCGGAGGCGAGCCCAATACGCTGGTGCATGACGTCCTGCAATGTGCCGAGCTCGATCCTGTGCGTGCTCGGGACCACGGCCAGCGCATAGCCACCGTCGTGGTGAACCACCACCGATTTGGCCATTATGCTGCCGGGCACATGTGCCGCTAGGGCGGACTGCCTGCTTGTCGACGTGCGGTGGTGCTCGACGGTATCGTAGGAAATTCCTTTCTCGTCGATAAAGTCCTTCAATCTGTTTGCGATCGTCATCTTGAGCCTCCCTTCCTGGAGTTCGCGACGGAGAACCGACGAAAATCGTTCTCCTTCTGTCGTTTTCCGGTGGTGACAAAAATGGGCCAGCTGTCGACCGTTTCAAGGCAACGCAGAGCGGGCCGTGAACAGCCCCTCCGGCCCGCGACGGGAAATGCTGCCCGAACCCGGATTGCGCGTCAGGGCTCGGTCCCAAAAAACAGCGTCCGGGTGAGAAGCGTGTACTCCGATTCGAAGACCATCATTGCCACGAACACCAGCACCAGGATCGGCGGCAATATGATCGCATAGGTCAGCGCCAGCCGCTCCCAGGCCATGTGCATGAAGACCGCGACGATCAGCCCGGCCTTGAGCATCATGAAGATCAAGATCAGCGACCATCTGAGATAGCCGTGGAGGCCGACATAGTCGACCAGATAGGAGCAGGCGCTGAGGATGAACAGCCATGCCCAGACCACCAGATAGAGCCTGATCGGGTGCTCCTGATGGACTTCCGCAGGGGCAATGCCTGCTGCTGCCGCATCATGCGCTTGCGTTCCGTGCAGCGTATGTTGCCCCAGACCGTTTGCGGTTGCTTCAGCCATATCTGCCTCTCACCAAAGCCATGTCTGCCTCTCACCAAAGATAGAAGAATGCGAAAATGAACACCCAGACCAGGTCGACGAAATGCCAGTAGAGCCCCATGATCTCGACGTGCTCGTAGCGGCCCCTGCGACTGGTGAAGAACCCGGGCCGGCCGGTTTCGTAATCTCCGCGCCAGACCTTTCGCGCGACGATGATCAGGAAGATCACCCCGAACGTCACATGGGTGCCGTGAAAGCCGGTGATCATGAAGAAGGATGACCCGAACTGCGCCGCACCCCACGGATTGCCCCAGGGCCGCACCCCCTCGGAGATCAGCTTGGTCCATTCGAAGGCCTGCATGCCGACGAAGGTTGCGCCGAGCGCTGCGGTCAAAAGCATCAGGATCGCCGTCTTGCGGCGGTCGTGGCGGTAGCCGAAATTCACCGCCATGGCCATCGTTCCGCTGCTCGAGATCAGCACGAAGGTCATGATCGCGATAAGGATCAGTGGAATATTCGAGCCGCCGATATGAAGGGCAAAGACCTCGCTCGGATTGGGCCACGGCACTCGGGTGGACATGCGCGCGGTCATGTAGGAGAGCAGGAAGCAGCCGAAGACGAAGGTGTCGCTGAGCAGGAAGATCCACATCATGGCCTTGCCCCAGGACACGTTCTTGAACGCGCGCTGATCCGAGGACCAGTCGGCGGCGACGCCTTGCAAGCCAGCCGGCCGCGCCTGTGCCTGGCCGGTATGCGTCACTGTCGTGTCTGCCATCCGTCCGGCCCTCCTAGGTCAGCAGCTGTCGGCAAATTTCGATAAAAGTCGCGGCCCAGCCGGCCAGAAGTGCAAAAATGGCGAGCCAGACGAAAAGCAGGAAATGCCAGTACATGGCGCACAGTTCGACGCTGAGGCGAAGCCGCTCCGGCCGTGCTCCGTTCCAGGCGCCGGCAGTTGTTCTGCCCAGGCCCACCAGCCCGCCCAGTATGTGCAGCCCATGCATCCCGGTTATCAGGTAGAAAAAACTGTTGGCCGGATTGGCGGTCAGCAAGTAGCCGTCGGCGGTCAGTTCCCGCCAAGCCACAAGCTGTCCAACCAGGAAGGCAAGCGCGGTGAGCCCAGCCGTGACGAGGCCGAGCCTGACCGCGTCGATCTCGCCCCGGCGCGCAGCGACCGAGGCGCATTGCAGCGCGATGCTGCTCAGGACCAGCACGCCGGTGTTGAACCAGAGCACGCGCGGCAGCGGCAGCGCCTGCCAGTCCGACAGCGCCATGCGCATGAAGTAGGCGCTGGTGAAAAGCGCAAACAGGCAGCCGACGACGGCGAGGAAGACGCCGAGCCCGATCTTGGCGGTCGGCAGCGCCGATCCTTCCGGGCCTATAATATCCCCGATCAAACCTTGCTCGAGCCATGGCTTGGCCATCAGCCGCTGATGGGAAAGCCACCATCCGACAAAGCCGACGATGACGAGGAGGAAGACCAGAATGACGCTCATGCCGGCTCCCTGGAGGATCCGAAGGAGCCCGGCATGTTTTGCGGGATAAAGTCCTCCTTGGCGCCCGGGACGCTGTAGTCATAGGCCCAGCGATAGACGATTGGCAGTTCCTTGCCGAAATTGCCATGGGCGGGCGGTGTTTCGGACGTCTGCCATTCAAGCGTCGTGGCGCGCCACGGATTGCCGCCGGCCTCGCGGCCGTGGCGAATGCTCCAGATCAGATTGAACAGGAACACGATTTGGGCGAAGCCGACGAGGAACGCCATGATGCTGATGAACGCGTTCAGATCGTGGGCCGACTCGGTCATCACCGTCGTGGCGGTCAGTTCGTTGTAGCGGCGCGGCACGCCCATCAGGCCGATGTAGTGCATGGGAAAGAAAATCAGATAGGCCCCGAGGAAGGTGACCCAGAAATGGAACTGGCCCATGGCCTCGTTCAGCATCCGGCCAGTGACCTTCGGGTACCAGTGATAGATCGCCCCCAAGATCACGAGGATCGGGGCAACGCCCATGACCATATGGAAATGGGCAACGACGAACATCGTGTCCGATAGCGGAACGTCGACGACGACGTTGCCGAGAAACAGTCCGGTCAGCCCGCCATTGACGAAGGTGACGATGAAGGCCAGCGCAAAAAGCATCGGCACGGTGAGGTGGATGTCGCCGCGCCACAATGTCAGCACCCAATTGTAGACCTTGATCGCGGTCGGGACGGCAATGATCAATGTCGTGGTGGCGAAGAAGAAGCCGAAATAGGGATGCATGCCGCTGACATACATGTGGTGCGCCCAGACCACGAAGCTCAGCGCGCCGATGCCGACGATGGCCCAGACCATCATCCGGTAGCCGAAGATGTTCTTGCGCGCATGGGTGCTGATCAGGTCGGACACGATGCCGAAGGCCGGCAGCGCCACTATGTAGACCTCGGGGTGGCCGAAGAACCAGAACAGATGCTGGAACAGGATCGGGCTGCCGCCGCCGTGCTGCAGTTGTTCGCCCATCTCGACGATGGCCGGCATGAAGAAGCTGGTGCCGAGCGCACGGTCGAACAGCATCATCACGCAGGCGACAAACAGCGCCGGGAAGGCGAGCAGCGCCATGACTGTCGCGGTGAAGATACCCCAGACGGTCAGCGGCAGGCGCATCAGCGTCATGCCGCGTGTGCGGGCCTGCAGCACCGTCACGACGTAGTTCAAGCCGCCCATGGTGAAGCCGATAATGAACAGGATCAGCGAGACGAGCATCAGGATGATGCCCCAGTCCTGGCCGCCTGGTGTGCCGGTCATGATCGCCTGCGGCGGGTAGAGCGTCCAGCCGGCGCCGGTCGGTCCGCCGGGCGCAAAGAAGCTCGACACCAAAACCAGCACGGCGAGCAGGTAGATCCAGTAGCTCAGCATGTTGACATAGGGAAAGACCATGTCGCGCGCGCCGACCATCAGCGGGATCAGGTAGTTGCCGAATCCGCCCAGGAACAATGCCGTGAGCAGGTAGATCACCATGATCATGCCGTGCATGGTGATGAACTGGTAGTAGGCTTCCGGGGTGATGAAGTCGAAGGTGCCGGGGAAGCCGAGCTGCAGCCGCATCATCCAGGACAGCACCAGCGCCACCATGCCGATTGCCGTCGCCGTCGCCGAATACTGGATGGCGATGACCTTGGCGTCCTGCGAAAAGACGTACTTCGTCCACCAGCTGTGCGGATGGTAGAGTTCCATCTCCGCGACTTCGGCCGGCGGTACCCCATCTGCAGGTGTGACATCGACCATATAGGAACACCTCCGTGTCCTTTTCGGCCAGGCTCGACAGTTTCGAGCCGTGCCGCAATTTCAACCCAAATCGCCGTCTTTGCCGGCGTCTACTCTGCCGAGCCCACCTGCTGGGGGGCCGACAATTGCGCAAAAGTCTGCTGTTCGCCGAGCCACGCCAGATAGTCTTCCGGCGTGTCGACCATCACCACGCCATTCATCAACGGGTGCCCCTGGCCACAAAGCTCGGCACACAGGACCTGAAAAGTTCCGGTCTTGGTCGGGGTGAACCAGAAATAGGTGACCGAGCCCGGGATCATGTCCATCTTGGCGCGGAATTCCGGCACGTAGAAATCGTGCAGCACATCGATCGAGCGGAGCAGCATCTTGACCGGCTTGCCGACCGGCAGATGCAGATCGGCGGCTTCGACGACGACATCGTCCTGGCCGTTGGCGTCACTGGGGTCTACGCCGAGAGGATTTTCAGGGCTGACGTTGCGGGTGTCGGACGTGCCGAGCTTGCCGTCCTTGCCGGGCAAGCGGAAACTCCACTGCCATTGCTGGCCGACGACTTCGACCTCGGTTGCGTCGCTTGGGACGCTGACGAACTGATTCCAGACGAACAGGCCGGGAACCAGCATGGCGGTGACGCCGATTGCGGTGACGATCGTCAGCCACCATTCGAGCCGCTTGTTCTCGGGTTCGTATGCAGCCTGGTTGCCCTCCCGGTGACGGAAGCGGAAGACGCAATAAGCCATGAATAGGACGACGGCGGCGAAGACGACGCCGGTGATCCAGAAGGTGATGATGATGGTGTTGTCGATATAGTCCCAATTAGAGGCAATCGGCGTCCACCACCATGGGCTCAGGAAGTGGAACAACACTGAGCCCACAACTACCAAAACGAGTACAAGCGCTATGGCCATATCCCGTTCCTCCCGGCATTCCAAGGGCGCGAAGCCGTCCCAGGAAATGCCAAATGCATCATAGCTCGATTTCCGGTCGAAATTCTAGTGCGGTCTTCCCGTCAGACGAAAACGCAATGGCGATGATGTGGAAGAACCCAAGAAGAAGAAGGCTGCGGCGAAGAAAAAACCTGCTGGGGCAGCGAACAACACGGCGTTCTGCCGGATCGTGAAAGGCCGCCGGCTCGCGGGGGAGGAGGCTGGTTCGGAATGGTGCCGACGCGATAAAGGCGATTGTTTTTTCGCCGACCGGCTCCTGCTGTCCCTGGCGATTCGGCTGCTGTCGGGGCGAGGCGAGGCCGATTTCGACCTAACCGGGTTCAGCGAGGCGGTCGGTCGGAATCGCCGGCACCTGCAACATAGAGTTGCTGTGATCAAATCAGCAACGCTCCCTTGACCGTTGCGCTTTAAGAGATCCAGTGAGTTTTTCCGGTGCAAACGTCTCGAACGCAGCCGCGCAGCCACCGGTGCGCCGGATCGGCATCCAGCCGCGGGTGCCACAAAAGTGAGACCGAGATTTCCGGCAGGGTAACCGGCAGAGGGAACCAGAACATTCCATCGCGCAGGTTTCCCGTATAGCGTTCGGGAACGCTGGCGATCAGGTCTGAGGCACGCGCCAGAGCCAGAGCTTCCGAAAAGCCGCTGACGACCGTCACGATCTCCCGTTTCAACTCTAACGGCGCAAGGGCATCGTCGATCGGTCCCCTGTCGAGTCCGCGACGGGAGATGAGGATGTGCCGGCCGGCTGCGTAGCGGGCAGGGGTCATCGTGACCTCGCACAATGGATGTCCCATCCGCACGACGCCGACGAAACGATCACGGAACAGCGCTTGCGCGCGCATCTCCGGTCCCGTGGCCTTTCCGACAACGCCGGTTTCCAGGTCTACGCTACCGTCGCGCAGAGGCGTGCTGTCCTTGTCCGGCTTCAGCACAAAACGCAGCCGCACGCCCGGTGCTTGTTCGTCGACGCGCGCAATGAGATCCGGCCCGAAATTCTCGACAAAGCCATCCCTGTTTCTAAGCGTGAAGGTCCGCTCAAGCCGTTTCAGGTCGAGTATCTCAACAGGACGCAAAACGGCTTCGGCGCTCTGCACAAGCTGACCGACGCGCTCGCGGAGCTCGAGGGCCCGAGGTGTCGGAACGAGGCCGCGTCCGGCCCTGACCAGCAGCGGATCGCCCGTCGTCTCACGCAATCGCGCCAGCGCCCTGCTCATCGCCGACGGGCTCAGCCGCAGCCTTCTGGCGGCGCGCGCCACGCTGCCTTCCGTCAACAACACGTCAAGCGTGACAAGCAGATTGAGGTCGGGATGCGACATATGATGATCGTAGCATGGCCGGCACGCTCTGACATGGCGTCAAACGCAACAATTACGTGCAAATTGATGCGCCTTCCGCCATCTCAAGCAAAGGACTACCTGTCTGCCAGCTCCGTTTCGGGAGTCGCGCCAGAAAACGGAGTTCATGTTGAAGCCAATCGATGCAGGACGGGCAGTCGCCGAAAATCCAGAACGGGCACCTGCGGTTCGGTGGGCGCTCGCCAGCCTTTCGCTATCGATGTTGCTGTCCTCGCTCGGCATCAGCATCGCCAATGTCGCCTTGCCGACGTTGACGCAGGCGTTCGACGCCTCGTTCCAGGAGGTCCAGTGGATCGTGCTGGCTTACCTCCTCGCCATCACCACCCTGATCGTCAGCGTCGGGCGACTGGGTGACATCACCGGTCGCCGGCGGCTGCTGCTGGCCGGGCTGTTCCTGTTTACGGTGGCCTCGGTCCTGTGTGGCGTTGCGCCGACGCTCTGGCTGCTGATTGCAGCCCGGGCGGCCCAGGGCTTGGCGGCGGCCATCATGATGACCCTGACCATGGCTTTTGTCGGTGAGACGGTGCCGAAGGCAAGGACCGGCAGCGCCATGGGGCTGCTCGGAACGATGTCGGCGATCGGCACCGCTCTCGGTCCCTCGCTCGGCGGTCTGCTGATTGCCGGAGCCAGTTGGCGGGCGATCTTCCTCGTCAACGTGCCACTGGGCTTGCTGGCATTTTGTCTCGCCTACCGCTATCTGCCGGCTGATCGCCGGGAGCCGAAGACGGATCGGGCCGGCTTCGACGTTGTCGGCACGCTGCTGCTTGCCCTGACGCTTGGCGCCTATGCGCTCGCGATGACGATCGGGCGTGGCAGTTTTGGTCAGCTCAACCTGGCTCTATTCGTGGCTGCAGTCTTCGCGGCCGGTTTGTTTGTGCTTGTCGAGGCGAGAGTGGCGTCGCCTTTGATCCGATGGGCCGCTTTCGGCAATACGACGTTGAGCGCGAGCCTCGCCACGAGCGCGCTCGTTGCGACGGTGATGATGGCGACACTGGTGGTCGGGCCGTTCTATCTGTCTCGTGCGCTCGGGCTCGACGCCGCTGTTGTTGGCATCGTCATGTCGGTCGGTCCGCTTGTCGCCGCGCTGACAGGTGTGCCGGCTGGTCGCATAGCCGACCGTTTTGGCGCTGGGCGCATGACCGTCATTGGGCTTATCGCGATAGCCGCCGGTTGCTTCATTCTATCCGTGATGCCGGCAATATCGGGCATCCCTGGCTACATCGCCCCGATCGCCGTCATCACATCTGGCTATGCGCTGTTTCAAACGGCAAACAACACCGCTGTCATGTCGGATATCCGCCCGGACCAGCGGGGCGTCATTTCCGGCTTGCTCAATTTGTCGCGCAATCTCGGGCTCATCACCGGCGCATCCGTCATGGGCGCTGTGTTCGCATTCGCCTCAGAGGCCATCGACATCCCAACGGCGCGGCCCGACGCCGTCGCCACCGGTTTGCGCATCACGTTTGCAGTCGCGGCAATACTGATCATCGTCGCGCTCGTCGTTGCGGTCGGAGGCCGCGTTCTCGCGGCACGCCCGTCACTGCCTGGCGTGTCATGATACCAGACGGAACGCTTTCGGGCCGACGCATGTTCAAGCAGGGCGTCAGATCAGCAGCAGGCCCTTCATGCTGGCATGACCCTTCTTGCCGATGATGATGTGATCGTGGACGGCGATGCCGAGCGGTTTGGCCGTCTCGATGACCAGTTTGGTCATCTCGATGTCGGCGCGCGACGGCGTCGGGTCGCCTGACGGATGATTATGCGCCAGAATGATCGCGGTGGCGGAGAGCTCGAGCGCGCGCTTGACCACTTCGCGCGGATAGACCGGCGTGTGGTCGACGGTGCCGACCTGCTGCACCTCGTCGGCGATCAGCGCGTTCTTCTTGTCGAGAAACAGGATACGGAACTGCTCGCGCTCCTCGAAGGCCATGACCGACCGGCAGTATCCGAGAACCTGCGTCCAGGACGACAGCACCTCGCGGCCCTTGATCTCGCTACGCGCCGCGCGTTGGGCCGTGGCGGCAACGATCTTCAGCTCAAGGGCCACCGTCGGGCCGATACCTCTGACCTCCTCAAGCCGCGCGACCGGCGCGCCAAGCACCTCGGCCAGCGTGCCGAATCGTGCCAGCAATGCCTTGGCGACGGGCTTGGTGTCGGCGCGGGGGATCAGGCGAAACAGCAAGAGCTCCAGCAATTCGTAGTCGGGGAGGGCGTCGGAACCGGCCGCAAACCGTTGGCGCAAGCGGTCGCGATGGCCGAGATAGTGCGGCTTTTCGGGCGACTTATCGACCGAATTGGCTTTCGCGAGCGGTTTTATCGGTGTTTCGGGAAAGAAGATCCGTTCGTCATCGTCGCTGGTCTTTCCCATAGGCCGCCCGCATTTTCTTGACCGGAAAGATCCGGCCCTCGCGCAAACACTATGCTGGCAGGCCGGGGCGGTCGAGGTTTTTTGGCGACAGCGTGAAAATCTCGCATCCGGTTTCGGTGACGCCGATCGTGTGCTCGTACTGCGCCGACAGCGAGCGGTCGCGTGTCACCGCCGTCCAGCCATCCGACAGCACTTTTACGTGCGGCCGGCCGAGATTGATCATCGGTTCGACGGTGAAGATCATGCCCGGCCGCATCTCGACGCCCTCGCTGGCGCTGCCATAGTGCAGGATGTTCGGCGCATCGTGAAAGAGCTGGCCCACGCCGTGGCCGCAGAAATCGCGCACCACCGAGCAGCGCTCGGCTTCGGCATAGGTCTGGATGGCGGCGCCGATGGCGCCGGTGCGGGCGCCGGGCCTGATCGCGGCGATGCCGCGCATCAGGCATTCATGCGTGACCTCGAGCAGGCGCTCGGCGGCGCGCTTGATCGTGCCCACCGGATACATGCGCGAGGAATCGCCATGCCAGCCATCGAGGATGTAAGTGACATCGATGTTGACGATGTCGCCGTCCTTCAACGGCTTGCTGTCGGGGATGCCATGGCAGACGACGTGGTTGATCGAGGTGCAGGAGGACTTGGTGTAGCCGCGATAGTTGAGCGTCGCCGGCAATGCGCCGTGATCCATGCCGAACTCGAAGACGAAGCGGTCGATGGTTTCGGTGGTGACGCCCGGCGCGACGATCGACACCAGTTCGTCGAGGCAGCGCGCGGTGAGATCGCAGGCCTTGCGCATGCCGGCAAAGCCTTCTTCGCCATAGAGGCGGATCTGGCCGGTGTTTCTGAGCGGTGCCGTGGCGGCGTCGAGATAGGTGACCATTGTGTCCGTCTTGCCGGGTGAAAGGGCTTCTGTTGAGCCCGCGAGAAAAGTCCCCCAGATTTGGCACCGGACGGCGCCAGGTTCAAGGACGAACTGCCGGCGATTGGGCTCAAGCCGGCGATATTCATGCTTTGCGGCTTCATCTTGTGCGTGTCCGGCCCCATGCCGGGCCGTTCGTCCGCACTGACGACATATTTTGTGAGCAAGAAGTTTCTGGGCAAGAAGCGGGGCCTGAGCGGAAAGCTGGTCAAAGCAACTTTTTGCGGCGAGCGGGGTTGCTGCGCGTTCTGGAGAGACAGGAATGGACAGATTGCAATTCGAGGTGCCGGTGCGCATCACGACCGCGCCTGGCCTGCCGGTCGAGGAAATATACAGCGTCGAACAGGCGCTGGATTTCCTGCAAGGCTGGCCGGTTCGCCGCCAGGGCCCAGTCTATCAGGCCGCGTTCAACGCCTGCTTCGGCGCCACCGTCGACCTGGTCGAGACCGAGGAGGCTTGCCGGGCGTTCATGGCATTCTGCCGGATGAGCCGCCTGCTGGCCAGGGATATGATGGTCCCGCGCAAGCGCGGAGGCGAGGCGAGGGGGCTGAGGGCTTAACGGCTGAGTGGGCAAGTCCCAGCAAATTGCTTGATGCATGGCTCCGTGTGTTGACGAGTGGCAAATCTGCCCTCGGTGGCAACGCCTGTCGGTGATGCTGTGCCAACCAGCCACGAATCGGCTATGCGTCGCGCATGCAGGAAACGTCTCTCTACATCCCGGTGAAGCGGTTTCTTGAGAGTCTGGACTTCACTGTCAAAGGCGAGGTTGGCGGCTGCGATGTCGTGGGACTGCGTGACGGCGAGCCGCCCGTGCTCGTCATCTGCGAATTGAAGCTGCAGTTCAACCTCGAGCTCATTCTTCAAGGTGTTGACCGTGCTGCGTCATGCGACGAGGTCTGGCTCGCGGCGAGGATGTCAAGTCGAGGCAAGGGCCGCGAGCACGATCGCCGGTTCCGTGCGCTGTGCCGGCGGCTCGGTTTCGGCCTTCTCGGGGTTGGCTCCGCCGGCAACGTCGAATTGCTGCTCAGTCCGGCCGCCTTGCCGCCCCGGCGAGACCCGAGGCGAAGATCGCGCCTGGTGGACGAGCATCGGCGCCGGCGCGGCGACCCTGTAGTCGGCGGCGGCTCCCGTACGCCGGTGATGACCGCTTACCGGCAGGACGCGCTGGCCTGCGCCGCTGCCATGGTCGACGGCCCAAAACGCCCGCGCGATCTGAAAACCATTTCGCCACGCGCCGCCAATATCCTGCTTCACAATGTCTATGGCTGGTTCGCCAGGGCCGAGCGCGGCGTTTATGCGCTTACCGACGTTGGCCGTGCTGCGCTACAGCGCTGGCCTCAATCGGCTTCCGACGAGGCGGCACGAGTCGTTTGAGCGACTTGCAGCGGCAGGCAGACAACGAAGCCCCCGTCAAGTGACAGAAGAGGTGGAGCGGCTTACGGTTGCCGGCCGCGCAACCGTGAGCAGAGTGGTCAGCCCCAGCGGCAGCGACGGCTGGATGACGGGCTTCTCGCGCTCAGGTTTCTTTAGAATGTAGAGCGGCTTGGCTGTCCTCAGCTGCTGCAATTGTCGCCGGGCCTTGGCGCGCAGGGCGGTTTCCGCGGGGGCGGGCGATCCATTCTCAAGGACCAGCGTGAAAGCTTGGGCCGCCTCGTCCGTCCGCTGCAGAGCGAGAAGGCTGCGGCCCAGCGCATAAGGCGCCAGAATGAGGCCTGGATTGAGGTCCGTTGCTCGCCCAAACGACTCGATGGCTGCGGAGTGGTCGTTTAGCGACTGCTGTGCAATGCCCAGGCAAAGCCAGGCGTTTACAGATTGCGGCGACATGGCTGCAAGCGCGCCGAAGCATTCCGCAGCCTGACGGTGATCGCCCTTGGTGCCCAGAACGTGACCGAGTCCGTACAGAGCCTGATCATGTGTCGGCTCGGTGTTCAGGATCTGGCGATAGATGTTTTCGGCCTGGATGATCCAACCCTTCTTGTGGAGGCCGGCCGCCTGCTGCAACGCGCCGACCAAGGATCGCCTGTCCAACTGGTCGCCAAGGTTCCGGCCGGTTTTGGTCCGCACAAGAGTGCAGTTGAGGACGGTGTCGTGGGTGCCGAAGGAATATTTGTAAGGTTCGTTGCCGCGCAGGAAATCGTATGTCCGGAAACCGTTCTCGATCGCGCGGCGGATGCAATAACCGTGCAGGACCAGTCCCGACGGCAGCATGTCGGCCGTCTCGTCGCGCCCGACCATGTGGAACAGCATGCTCTTCTTGACCGGATCGAGGAAGATCGCGAGAGCGCTCAAGGGCCGGTCGCCGTGCCAAAGTACAGGCACAAACAGCGTGCCCCGTTCGAAAGCTTGCCTGAACAGCGATCGGTTGCTCTTGACCAGGCCGGGAACCAGCTTCCCTTTCCGCGGCGTCCACTTGATGCGCCAGAACTCGAGCAGGATGTCGATATCGCGCTCGATGGTAGAGGCGTCGGCATGCGTTATGCGAAACTCGTCAGAGTTCTCCAGTTTCCGGAGAAATCTCCGCATCTTTTGGCGGGTGTTAGCGCTGAGATTGTGCAGAAGATAATCTTCCCATGAGGACGGGAGGTCGATGGCCGGGCATATGCAGTTGTCAATATTGTCAACCTGGTTGACGCGCCTTATCCGACGCATCGTCAGCCGATTGTCGGAAAGCTGCTCCATCAGCCAGCCTATCCTGCGTTCCGACATCCGCAGGTTTTCCAGATGCAGGCTGGCCCAATGCATCGTCTTCAGATGCTTCGCGAAAACCGCGATTGCCCGGTAGGCGTATTCCGGCGCGCAGAGGATGCCGGTATAATCGGCTGCGAGGTTTCCCCCCATATACACTTCATGGTAGATTTCGCCGGTATTTTTCCTCATGCTGGTGCGCAGCCGGAGCGGCAGAAGCGCGACATAGGGAGAACCCGGCGGCCCCTTGCGCGCCGCCAAAATGAACCATTCACCGTCGAAGCGTCGAAGATAGTGGGAAAGAAAGTCCCACGAGACGAAGAAATGCGCGTCAGGATCCCTGGCGTAGAGGTCGTCCCAGTTGTCGCGAAGCCCGTTCAGTTCTTCCGGGCGTGTCAAGACGTCGATCTGCATATTTACCCCCCCGCCTCTACGGTCAGCGCTCATTAAATGCCCTAGCCATGCTGTCCTTGATCGGCTTGGACAGGTAGCTGAAAAAGGTCCGCTCCGCCGTCTGGATGAGAATTTCAGCGGGCATGCCTGGCGTCGGAACAAATCCAGGCACGCGAGCCAATTCGCTGACTGGCAGGTTGACGCGCGCCAAATAGACCTCCTTTGCGGTCGGGCCGGAGGCGTCGGGGAGCGAGTCGGCCGAGACGTAGTAAACTTCGCCGTTCAGAACCGGCGTCGTGCGCGCGTTGAGCGCGACCAGCCGTACCGTCGCCTTTTGTCCGACCTTGACATTGTCGATCTCGGTGCGAGGCACCTGCGCTTCTATGATAAGCGGCACATTCGCCGGCAAGATCTCCATGATGCTCTTGCCGCTCTCGATCACGCCGCCGGACGTGTGGTAGAACAGCCGCACAACAGTGCCCGAAACCGGCGCATTGATCGTCGCTCGGCGCAGCACGTTTTGCGCCTCGCGGGACTGTTCGCGGATGCTGTCCAGTTCGGTTTCAACGCCCTCGAGTTCGTCGAGCGCCGCCTGGCGGTAGGCGTTTTCTGTCTGCCGCATCTCCTGTTCGTGCTTGATGACCTGGGCGCCGGTCTCGGATATCTCGGCTGAGAGCCGCCCCATCTGCCCTTCGGCATCTGCTATGGCGCGCTGAATTGCCTTGATCTCGGTCGCGCGGATCAATCCTTGGTCGAGCAGGGTCTTCTTGCCGGTATACTCCTCGCGTAGCAGACCGAGCTGTATCGTGACCGCTTTCAGCAACTGCTCATAACCGCCCGCCCGGAACTTCAGGGCGCCGATGTTCTGGTCGAGCAATCGGATCTCGCTGCTCATTTTGGTGCGCGAGCCCTCGAAGTTGAGACGCTGGCTATGCACGATCGAAGCAATTTCCGGGTCGTCGCGATTTTCGGTTATTGTGGCCGGGAACGTAATCGTCTCCGCCCCGTGCACCTCGGCGGTCAAGCGTGCCACGATCGCTTCAAGGCGCGCCTGGCGGAAGAACAACTGCCGTTCCTTTGCCCGCGCGGCCGTTTCGTCGAGCAGCACCAAAGGCTGATCGGTTACGACATGGTCGCCTTCGCTAACCAGAAGCTGCTTGATGATACCCCCTTCGAGGTGCTGGATGATCTTGTTCTGCCCAGTGGCCACGAAGCTTCCTTGCGCGACGATCGCGGCTGCGAGCGGTGCCGTGAATGCCCAGGTGCCAAATCCGCCGAAGGTGACGGCCATCAGCAGCAATCCGGCGGTCGTCTGCTTCCAAATGGAACGCGGAACGGCGCCATACCATTGAGCGTCTTCGATCTTGGCTATTTCCTTCACGGCCGTTCTCTCTCATTTGACCTGAATATTGGCAAAATGGCCGCCATCGAGGCTCATGCCGCGCGCCGCCAAAGCCTGGAGCACGTCCTGACGCATTCCGAAAAGAGCCACGGTGCCGTTGACGAGCACCAGGATCTTATCCACGGTCTGCAGCAAAGCAGGCCGCTGCGTGATCGTGACCATCGTGATCTTTTGCTCTTTGGCTTGCTGTAGAGCGCGCGACAAAGCCAACTCGCCAGCAGTGTCGAGGTTCGAATTCGGCTCGTCGAGGACCACCAATTTCGGGCTGCCGAAAAAGGCGCGCGCCAGAGCGATACGCTGCTTCTGCCCGCCAGAAAGCGGCGCGCCGTCGGCGGCGACAAAGGTCTCGTAGCCATGCGGAAGCGAGGCGATCAGTTCGTGAACGTCGGCCAGCTTGGCGGCTTCGTAGATTGCGCCATCGTCGACGTCTTCGCGCATTCTGGCGATGTTCGCCTTGATCGACCCCGGGAAAAGCTGCACGTCCTGGGGAAGGTAGCCGATGCTTTCACCAAATTGCCGCTGATCCCAGTTCCGCAGGTCCATCAGGTCGAGCCGCACGCTTCCCGAAGTGGGAAGGATCGAGCCGACGAGCATTTTGCCCAGGGTCGTTTTACCGGCGCCCGAATTGCCGATGATCGCCAGCGAGTCTCCGGCCTCCAGCCCAAAGCCGATGCCATTGAGCACGACACGTTTGGTTCCTTGCGGCACGAACAGCAGCCGCTCGACATCGAGGCGCCCTTCCGGACGCGGCAGCTTCAGGCGTTCGAAGTTCAGCGGGGATTCCTTTAGCAGCGCACTGATGCGGCCAAAGGCGGCGCGTGACTGCACAACCTGGTTCCACCCTTCAATCGCACCCTCGATCGGGCCAAGTGCGCGACCGGCAATGATTGACGCGGCGATGACCATGCCGCCCGTGACCGAGCCTTCGATGGCCAGATAGGCGCCCCAGCCGAGCATTATGACCTGGGTCAGCAGCCGGACGCCCTTGGAAAGAGAAGCAAAGGCTATGTTTCTGTCCTGAGCTATGACCTGCCATTTGAGCGAGTTGCCGGTATCCTTGCCCCAGATCCACACGGCTTCGGGGATCATCGCCAGCGCGTTGATGATCTGCGAGTTGCGCGACATCGAATCGACGTGGAGGTTGGCTTTGGTTTGGCTTGTGTTGGCCTCGCCGAACGGCTTGGCGGTTGCGCGCTGGTTGGCGAGCGTGATGGCCAGCAGCAGCAGCGCCGTCGCCACGACGATAAAGCCGAGGTCGGGGTGGATCAGGAATATCGCCAGCATGAACAACGGGGCCATCGGCGCATCGAGAAGAGACAGCAACGTGCCGGACACCAGAAACGTACGCAGCTGCTGAAGATCCCCCAGCGTCTGATATTCGCGCCCGTTGCTGTGCAGTGAAGCCCTGGCGGCTGCGCTGAGGATTGGTCCGCCCAGTTGGGCGGCGACCTCGACCGCTGTGCGCATGAGGATGAAGCGCCGGATGGCATCAAAAACCGACTGCAGGATGACTGCGCCGACGATCACGATCGTCAGCATCACCAGGGTGTCGACCGAGCGGCTCGTCAGCACGCGATCCGAAATCTGGAAGAGGTAGACAGGTATCGCAAGCACCAGCACGTTGGTCGCGATCGTGAAGATCATCACCGCAATGAGGTTCTTCTTGACCGCGCGAAGGCCGGCTGTGAGGCTGGCCGAGAGATCGACTGGGCCGAGACGCTTGTGGAATGCGCCGCCGCCGCCGCCATTGCCGCCGCCACCGCCGCCCCCCTTGCCGGTTCCGGTCGGGCCGCCGCCGCCAGGCACTTCCCGGGCAAGTAAGGGACCGCGGTCGCCCTCGATTGTCACGCCGGGCAGAACCGGCTTGTTCTTCATCTCCTGCGTGGGCGGCTCTACTCGCGCGCTCGGCTGGTCCTGCTTGCCGGGCGCGTCGTTCGGCGCGTTCGGCGTCTTGCGTTCCAATATTTCCGGCTCCGGCTTGCGCGCCGGTTCTTCCTTTGGTGGCAAGGCGCGCTGGGCCGGCTCGGAGATCCGAGGGCTTGGTGGCCGGATCTCCTGCGTGGGCGGCTCTACTCGCGCGCTCGGCTGGTGCTGCTTGCCGGGCGCGTCCTTCGCCGCGTTCGGCGTGTTGCGTTCCAATATTTCCGGCTCGGGCTTGCGCGCCGGTTCTTCCTTTGGTGATACGGTGCGCTGGGCCGGCTCGGAGATCCGAGGGCTCGGTGGCCGGATCTCCTGCGTGGGCGGCTCTACTCGCGCGCTCGGCTGGTCCTGCTTGCCGGGCGGGTCCTTCGGTGCGTTCGGCGTCTTCCGTTCCAATATTTCCGGCCCGGGCCGGCGCGCCGGCTCTTCCATTGGCGCTACGGCGCGCTGGGCCGGCTCGGAGATCCGAGGGCTCGGTGGCCGGATGGGGTCGGGCCTTCTCATGCTGTCTGCGGCTGGAGCAGTGGGCGTGGCCGGCGACGGAGCCGAAGGCACTTTTGCTTGCGGGGAGGGAGGTTGCACCTCGCGTTGCTGAGCGCTTCTATCACCAGGTAAAGGCGCGGTTGAAGGGCGCGCTTGTTCGGTGATCTTGGCTTGTTCGGTGACCTTGGCTGGCGTCGCGTGGCGAAGCGATGTCGGCGTTTCGGCTGGCCGGGCGTCCACTATGCGCCACAATTCGGCAACGACATCGTCCAGTTTTTCCACCGAACGATCGACCGCCCTGCTGTGACGAAACAAAGACTGTGCGATCGGTTCGGCGGCGCTTCGCCCGACTGCTTCGCCGCCGTCATCCGGCCGATCCCATTCTGGTTCCTGGGCGAAAGCGCGCCCGGTTTGATCGCGATCTTCGGTCATTGCTGCCACCCCGGTTCGAAAATCACGCGAGAACACCTTGCATCGGATCGGAATAGGTCTCAGGCACGAGCGAGGGATACGCCACGTTTTGAGAGGCTTCCGGCGCAAGCATGTCATCGTCGAGGAAAGCGACCGCTTCATTCACCAGCACGTCGGGATTCTGGCCGCCAAGATCGGGGCCGGTGGAAATCAGCTCCGCCTGGATGAGGATCTCGTCCGAATAGATGCCGCCGCCTACATAGGTCTTGCCGGTGGAATCCACGTCGGCAATGTAGGCATAATTGACCAGCGAGTTGGTTCCCGTCGAAATTGTCCAGTCCGCCTCCGGATGCGCCAGCGCATTCATGGCCAGGGCCACCTGATCGCTGTCACCAAGAATGGTGGTCTGTTTGATGTATTGCAGATTGAGGATGTCGCCGGAGATGTAGAGCACCCGAATCGCCCCGATGCCCGCGAATGGGCCATCGCCCAGTATGTCGGAAAGGTCGCCGTTGCCGTTCTGCAGGCTTTCACACGCCTTGCGATAAGCTTCAGACATCGCCTCGAAGCGATCGCCGGCGCCGTAATTGACGATGCTGGCCTGGTTCCAAAGCAGATTGTCGCTGGTGGAGGCCGCGCCTTCGCCGGTTGTCTGGAAACCATCGACCGCGCCGATCAGGTCGTTGTCCAGGAGCACGTTCAACTGATGGATGATGTTGGCGTCGTAAATGTTTCCGCCGACGACGATCAGGTCGTAATTGAAGCCCAGTTCGTCCAGCGAAATGTCGTTAGCCGCCGTGTTGGCGCCGGCTGTCACCAGCGTCTTGACTCCCGATGACGACAGGATGGAAACGTCATTGTCCATCATGAAGGTGTATTGCTGGATCCAGTTCATGATGAGCAGGTCGCCTTCGACCTCGGTGACAACCCAGTGCTTGGGAAAGTCACCCTGCTTGGCCTGCGACGCCGCAGCTTCCGCCGACGGATCGATGCGCTTGAACATCGCGATATTGAAGCCTTGGGTCGGATCGGTGGCGTTCAGGCCCCAACCGTTGATGGAGGAACTGACGAGGTCGCTGTCGCACGAGACATTGATCTGAATGATCGCGTTGAGCTCGACATGGTCGCCCATCACCGCGCAAACCGGCGACTGCAGCCAATTGTTGGCCATCGCCACGCTGTTGACGAGGAGATTGCCGCCGGCTTCCAGCTCGACCGAAACATCGATGTCGATGCTTCCGGACCCAGGCGTGTAGGAGGGTTGCTCGGCCTCTTCTTCCTCGTCCTCGTCCTCCTCCTCGGCTCGACGGTGCTTCTCCGGGAGGTGATCGTCGAGCTTGGGCGCTTCGTCCACGGATTGCCCATTGACGTAAGTGCCCTCGATGACGTCGGCCTTGACGACGAAAACATCGGCTTCGCCATCCGTTTCCTCCGGATAGCCGTTGAGCCGTTCGCCGGCTGTCTTGATGACAGCCACTATCTCCTCGGACGAACCCGGCATTTCCAGATCGTCGATCGGCGACAGATCCGCCGCCGCGCCCAGCAAGGTTGCCATTTCGGCAGCATGGTCCGCTGCTGCGGGAGAGAATTTCAGGCCATGTCCGCCAGCGCCTGTATAGTCGTTGTCGGAGAGCCGAACCTCCTGATTGATAAGGACCGCCACCGAGCCAGGGGGCTCGATATGGGGCAGGATCAGGCGTGAGGGCGCACTCCCCATCGGGTACGCTTCCTGGGGAAGCAGGAAACCTGGATAGGCGACGTCCGGCTGCGGGATCGCGGGGATGTCTGGAGGAACGAATTGGAAATCCGACCAGGGTGTCGACAGGACAAGTTTTGGTGGAACTGGCGAATACTCGATGGAGGGAACGAAATCCTTCAGAGTGTATCCTGCGTCGACGTTGACCGTCTGACTGGCAAGCTCTGGCGTTTCTTCCTCGACCGCCTGGGCCGCCTTGAATTCGTCATAGGCTTTCCTGAGACGGGTTTGCTCCAGCGTGATTTCAAAGAGTCCCACAAAGTGGCTGATCGCCTCGGTGATCTTGTCCATATACACGGAAGTTTCCTCCGGTTTTCGAGATCATCCGCGCCCTTGCCGGGTCGCGCTTCTCTTCTCTGGTTCGAAAGACTGCGCGGGGTTTTCCCCCGCGCAGTCCCTTTTTTGCAGGTCCCGCCGTTGCGAGACCTGCCATGCCAGTTATGTCGCGTCGTCTTCGCCAACCACCGAGCTGGTGAGGTTGCCGCCCACTACGGTCATGTCGACCGAGTGGCCTTGCAGGTTGGCGCCCATGACGATCTGCTGGTTGAAGCCGTTCATGTCGATGGTGCCATTGGCGTTGGCCTGGCTGATGGCTTCAATGTGCTGGTCGTGGCCGATATTCGACCCCCAGCTGCCGCCGTCGCCGCCAGCGCCAGCCGCGCCGCCGGTCGCAGTCGCTGCGCCGCCGTTGCCGCCAGCGCCGCCCGTGGCGTCGCCGCTCCAGGCATAGCCACCGTCCGCACCGTCAGCCCAAGCGCCGCTGAGAGCAACCGCGCCCGTTCCACCGGTCGCCGTCGAAGCGCCGCCGGTCGCGTCACCGCCAGTCGCGTCGCCGTTCGTGGCCGCACCGCTGGCAGCTGCGCCACCGGTGTTGACGTTGCTCGCCAGGCCGCTGCCGGCGCCGCCGCTGCCGGCTCCGCCGGTTGCGTCGCCGCTCGTGCCAGCCCCACCCGCGCCGCTGGTCCCACTGCCGCCGGCGCCGCCGACGCCAGAGCCAGAACCAGTGCCGGAGCCGGAGCCTGAGCCAGCGCCGCCGGTCGAGTCTGCCGCGCCGCCAGTCGAGGTTGCAGCACCGCCATCGACATCGGCGAAGTTGCCGGCATTCGCGCCGCCGCCGCCGCCGCCGCCGCCACCGCCGCCGCCGCCGCCGGTGTTGCCGGCATCGGTGTCGCCATTCGCGGCGATCGGGATAGCTACGGCGACGTTGTCATCCTTGGAGAACCAGGCATCGCTGTCGCTGCCAGCTTCGGCATCGTCCATCAGCGCCAGGGCAACCGGCACCGCGGTCGAGTTGCCGCCGTTGCCGCCATTGCCGCCGTTGCCGCCGTCGCCAGCCTTGGCGTCGGCAAAGCCAAGCGCGCCAGCGTCGCCGCCCTTGGCGTCGGAATTGCCGCCGTCGGCCTTGGAGTCGCCGCCGACGCCGACGCCCAGGCCGAGGCCCAGACCGAGCCCGACGCCGTCGCCGCCGTCGCCGCCCTTGGCGTCGCCGCTGTCGCCGCCATCGGCTTCGCCGCTGTCGCCGTAGCCGCCCTTGCCGTCACCGCCGAGGCCTGCACCGACTGCCACGCCGTTCGCGTCGCCGCCCTTGGCGTCGCCGCTAACCGCGATCGGCACGGCGTCGCCGCCATTGGCGTTGCCGCCGTCGGACTTGGCGTCAGCGGAGCCGACGACAATCGGCACGCTCACGGCCACACCGCCGCCCTTGGCGTCGCCAGCCTTGGCGTCGCCGCTATCGGCATCGCCGCCCTTGGCGCCGAAGCCACCAAAAGCGACCGAATCGCCAGCATGGCCGCCGTCGCCGCCGGCATCAATGCCTTCCTCGGACTTGGCGTAGCCACCCTTGGCGTCGCCCTTGTTGCCGAAGTAGCCATCATTCTTGACCGTCGCGCTGCCGAGATAGTCGTTGTCCTTCATGTCGCCGGTCTGGTTGATGATGGTGGCGCTGTGGCCATTGCCAGCCCCGGCAAACGCGCCGTTCAGGACATCCGAGAAGCTGACGTCGTCGCCCGGATCGAAGCTGATGTCGCCGTCGCGGCTGAACATCATGACGCCGCCGAGGCCGACAGCCACGTGGTCGAGGTCAGCGAAATCGTCGTCCGACTTTCCGTCCGACGACGCGTGGGCGCTAACACTGGCTTTAACGTCGGTGTGGTTGGTGTTGGAGTTGGAGTTGTTGTTGTTGTTGTTGCTATTGTTGCTGTTGTTGTTGCTGCTCGAATTGCTATTGTTGTTGTTGTTGTTGCTGGTCGAATTGGCCGTAGCGTCAGCGTCGCCAATGCCGATGCCGGCTCCGATACCTACGCCTACGCCGACGCCGACACCGGTGGAGTCAGCGTCGCTCTTGGCGTCAGCGTCGGATTTTGAGTCGGCATCGGATTTGGCGTCGGCGCTGGCGTCGCTCTTGGCGTCGGCGCTGGCGTCGCTCTTGGCGTCAGCGTCGGATTTTGCATCGGCATCGGCATCGGCGACGTCGCCGATGAACTGCCAACCGGTGTTATTGTTGGTGCGAGAAGTCATTGTCGTTCCCTCGGTTAGGGGCCGCGACAACCGAACCACATTCATTCTGACGTGGTCTTGGGCTGCTCGCGGCCGTTAAGTTTTCATGTGGTTGGTTTGGATCGCCTGCGCCTAGGGGACTAAGGCCGGAGATCCGGTCATCGTCTGTTTGTACGGCGTCACCTCCCTTTGACGGGGGAGCGAGGCAGCCAGGTTGCGCACGAGTTTCCGCCTGCGCCGCCCAACGGTGCGGTCGCTCGCTGCTCTCGTGACTCTCTGGATGTTCCCCAAGCTCCCAATTCGGAACATTGGAAGTCTGTGACCGTCAGCGGTAAAATGTAAGCTGATAGTTGGAGCTAGCCCGTTTGGGACGAGCTGCTCGCCATGAAGGGTTAAATCCTGGACGGTGACTAGGTCGGCAGCAATCGTGAATCGCGGACAGTTGCGCGCCGCGCCGCTGCCAGCACGGGTTGCCCTAGCAATTGCCTAGCTCGTCAGGACTATATTTTTTCGCCTATTTTTGAGTTAGGAAGTCGTTAACGTGTGTCGTCCGGGTAGGGGTTCCCGGCCTTTAGTGAGTGCTAGTAACGGGGTGGGCCATGAGTGGGGTGGATGGGGTGGAGGCGAGCGGACGAGGTCGAGCTGATACAGCCGATAGAGAATCCTGGGCCCGACGAACCTTGCTGTTCATCGCCCCTGACGACACGATCTCCGATAGCCTGGTGCATGCCGTCGAAAGGGAATTCCCGTGGATCGGGGCTGAGCGCGTTCGCGACCTGTCCGCCACCTGGGCTGCGTTCGATCCCTCGGTTTCCCTCATTCTGATCGATGCGGTGTTTCTGAGCGAGATCGATTCCTGTTCCGCCCAGCTGGCCCGCTTCCACCCGGCAGCCATGACCGCTGTGATGCAGGACGACGGCAGGAGGCCGCTTTCCCCCGATGAGGTCTTTGCGTCGCGAGTGGTGCGCGGCGTGCTTCCCATGAACCTGAAGCTGGATGTGTGGCTTTCCGTAATCAGGCTCATGCTGCGCGGAGGCGAATATTTCCCCTTGGCCATGTTCCAGCCGTACCTGAACAACGGCATCCCACATAGCGACGCGAAGGAAGCGAAGCCCGCCATCAAACGGCAAGCCGCACTCGAGGAGTCAGGCCAGCTGACATGTCGGGAGAGTCAGATCCTGGAGATGGCGTCGCAGGGACTGCAGAACAAAACCATAGCGGCCGCACTTCGCCTTTCCGAACACACCGTCAAAATTCACATGCACAACATCATCAACAAGCTGGGCGCCCACAACAGGACTGAAGCCGCAGCCCTTTTTCATGCCAGACGGGTTGCGGCCGCTGGAATGGTTCCCGGTGCGGATCGCCCGGTGATCTCAACTCTCACGTGAGCAGGTCGATGCCACGCTTCCAGGAGATTTTACTGCTTGTTGGTCAATTGAACTACACATGGACCAACACAGAAAGCTTGCTGATTTACCTGATTGCCGGTCTGGCGAAAGTAGACAAGGAGACTGCGATCGTCATTTTCCTGACGCTGAACACCACGCGTGCACGGATCGAACTGGTCGAGCGGTTGGCGAAGATGGCGGGAACACCGGTTGAATGCCGACGCCAGGTCCTGGAGATCGCCAGCCAGCTTACCCGGCAGGGAAAGCTGCGCAACAAATACAGCCACTGCATCTATTCGTTCGACGAAACGGGAACGCATGCGAGCACGCAACTAATGCGCATCTTCGACAGCAAGGATGCAATCAAATATGGGAAGATCGAGGAGCTCGACGATTCCGAGATGAAGCGGATCAGCGCCTCCATCCAGGCGATCAGCGCAATCAACAAGGATATTTGGCGGGTCGTCGAAAGCAATTCCTTCCCGCATTGAATTGCTTGTCCTGTGCCGCGCGCATCGAAGTTGACGTAGGCGGCGATCGGGTCCGGGCCGCCGTGACGTCCGCCTGGACGCATTATCGCGCAGAGCCAGTGACGTCGCGGCCAACGGTCGGGCTGAGGACACCAGATGAAAGATAGATCCGGTTAGCGCCGCGTCGAAATCGGCGCGGGGCGATCAAGGCACGGGTGTCAGGTTCTTATCCGCGTCCACTTGCCGTTTTCGGACTGGGACTGCCGAGCAAAATAACGGTACGAGGTCCGTGACCAGTTCCTGATCGCGCCCGTCCTGTTATCCAGCACCAGATCGCCCTGGTTCGTCCGCACCGTCAGGACCGTATGACCTGCGCCGCCAAGCGTCGCAACGGTCAGCAACATGGCGGATGCGGGCCACCCGCGTTTCAACAGCTCGGCTTTCTTGAGGATGGCGAAATCCTCGCAATCGCCTTCGCCGGTCGGCAAGCCCCAGACGTCGGCTCGTCCTGCGGAGTCTCTGTCGCCTCTCTCCTTGATGCGGCGATTGACCGACTTGTTCACGCTCGCAAGTTCCGCTTCCAGCCTCGGCGTGAGTTCGACCGCTTTGACCTTGCCGCGGGTGCTGCACAGCGCCGGATCGCTGGCGCAGAATTTGTAGAAGGCGGCCGGTGCAAAGGCGTAGCCTTGCGTGGCCATCTTCGTTGCTGTTCCGGTTGTTTGATTGCTGCAGCCGGCCAACAAAATGGCCGCCGCGAGAAGCGTCGCTGAACGAATCACTGAGTGTCCCCTTTTGGTGGGTCGCCATAATCCTTATGGGGGTTGGTAAATCAATCCTGAGAATCGCGATTGCGCAGGAACAAATTGTTTGCCATACTTAACAAAGTGTTACCGATGGTCGGTAATATTGATCCTTCGCGCAACCAAAGGGGACGGGAGCGCCTTTTTTTCCCTCAAGGAGGAAGAAAATGCACCTGTACCCTGACGTCTCAAGCACGATTCTAAGAATACTGCTCCTTTCATCCGCTGCCTTCACGGTGGCAATGATCACACCGGCAACCGCACAGCAGAGTCAACGTCCTCGGCTTGCGGCTGCACAGTGCCAACCTCTCACTGAAGCCAATTTCGCGCTTTGCTGTATTGCAGCCAACCGCACCAGCATTCTTTCCGCCGCGCAAATCGACATGTGCCCGCCGGTTACCACGGCCCTTATCACCGCCGCCTTGAACGAGGGCGGCGATGGTGACGGCGGCAATGGCGGCGGCAGCGGCGGCAATGGCGGCGATGGTGACGGCGACGGCGACGGCGATGGCGACGGCGATGGTGACGGCGACGGCGATGGTGACGGCGACGGCGACGGCGGCAATGGCGGCGGCGGTGGCGGCGGCGGTGGCGGCGGTGGCGGCGGCGGTGGCGGCGGCGGTGGTGGCGGCGGCGGCAGCGGCGGCGATGGCGGCGATGGTGGCGGCGGCGGCAGCGGCGGCGATGGCGGCAGCGGCGGCGATGGCGGCGGTGGCAGCGGTGGCAGCGGCGGCGATGGCGGCGGCGGCGGCGGCGGCGGTGGTAGCGGCGGCAGCGGCGGTGGCGGCGGCAGCGGCGGCTAACGACCCCACCAGATGTTCGCTCGATAATCGCGAAGGTGAGCGTCTAAAGGCGCTCACCTTCCGTTTGGGATACTCAACTGGAGGCCGGCGCGAGGCTGACTTATCGGCCGCGAAGCTATCTTCACTCCTCCGCGCCGCGCTTCGTCGCAGACCGGCCCTTCAATTGCAGCGACAAACCAGGATCTTCACGGCTCTCTACGCTCATTTGGAGCCCGGCCCTACAGCCGAGGCCGTTGCCACCGCATAGACCCTGCCATTACAGTCGACGGTTGAAGAGCAGCCCAACACTCGATCAATCTCGGCGAAACCATGTCCGCCCAACGGATTCAAACCTCCAAACGCCTCATGCCAAAGAGGAACTTTCATCGGGCCGAACGGTCTCCCGAACGACGGACGGACGTGTCGCTGCCGGAGGAGATGGCAAGGATCCGAGACTTGGCGGAAGCCTGGATAATCCGCAATATTGGAAAAAAGGGCCTGTTTACCTACAGTATCAATCCGTATACGGGCGAGAAATCTGAAAAAAACAATGAACTAAGACAGCTTATGTCATCGCGCACGTTGGCGGAAATGAGCGTAGGAAATCTCTCGCTTCGCCCTGTTCATCGCCGCAATTTATCGTTCATCATGAATACATGGTATAGGGAAGAGCGTGGCATTGGTTATATTGAATATGATGGCAAGTCAAAACTCGGGGCGAATGCGATGCTGCTTCGCACATTCGCGGCAAGCCCTCATTTTGGACAGTTCCAGTCAAAGGCCAGGGCAGCCGCGGAGGGCATCCTTGCGCTCCAGAATGCAGACGGGTCTTTTCGCCCTTGGCTAAAGGAGCCGAATTATTCCTTCGACGCAAAATACCTCTTAACATTTTACTCAGGGGAAGCACTGGTAGCTTTGCTGGAATATTATTTCCGGACTGGATTAACCCGTTATTTCGACGAAGCGTCGCGCAGTGCAGAATTCTATTTAGATGAATATGTCCGCAATATCGCAGATAATTATTACCCGGCATACGTGCCTTGGCACACCATCGCTTATCGGCATCTATATGAGTTGACGAAAGCCGATAAATTCGCCGAGGCGGTGTTTACTCTGAACGACAAATTGCTTGAACTTCAGGACCGGTCGTACAGGATTGGACGATTCTTCAATCCAGCAACCCCTCAGTACGGCCTTCCGCACGCGTCCTCGGACGGAGTTTATACCGAGGGGCTGGCTTATGCATTCGAGATGGCGCAGCGGACAGGGGATGAGGTGAGGGCAGGGCGATACCTTGACGCTATTATGCTCTCGTTGAAAAACATCGCATCCTTGCAGTATAGAGAAAAACTGGATGAATCTTCTCTTCCTTTTTATGCGTACCGAGGAGCCATCAGGACCAATGCAGAGAAAAATAGGTGGGCTCGCATAGACAATGCCCAGCATACGATAGACGCTATCCAGGCCTTGGGGAATTTTCTCGGAAGCAAGCAGGCTTCTACATTCGAGCTGAGGCTTTGACTCCCGTCAAAGGACAGCCGGGAGCCCCGAACTGCTCCTGCGTTTCTTCACCCGGGTGGTGCGGCCAGCATCCCAGTCTGGATCTGTACCATTTCGACCTTCAACGCCACCCAAAATATTGCCCATGGTTCTGCTTGACCGGCTCAAGCCATGATGCAAGCATGGAAAAGCGTTTTGAACACATCAGGCTCATAAATGCCGACGTTGGAATACCTGTTGACCCCATCGCCGGAAGAGCTGGCGCAAACCCATGTGCTGTTTTTGGCGCGTCATGCCCTCGACTCCAGCCCGGAGCGCAGGGCCAAGTACGGCTACCACGTCGTCTACCATGCCATCATGCTCGAAACGCTGCGCGGGCTGGGTTTCAGGGTCACGCCGGCGAGCGAGCACGAGGTGCTGTTCGGGCCTCTCGACTTCGATTTCCTCTATGCCATTCACTCGCATGCGATATTCGATGGTCACGAGCTCCTGGCGCCGGCAATCGCGGCCTATCGTGGCGTCCCGTGTCTCGGCGCATCGGCGTCAAGTCGGGCGGTCTCGGAAGACAAGGTATTGGCCAAGCAACTGGCTGCTTCGCTGGGGCTCGATGTCGCCAAGCACAGGATCATGCAGCCCGGTGAGGTCAGCAATGACAAGTTCAGCCTGCCCGGTTCCTGGATTGTCAAGCCGCGAGGAGGTATCGCTTCCGACGCAATTGTAAAGGTCGAGAATGAAGCGGATTGGCGGGATGCGCTGACAACCATCTCGGATCCGCGTCACGGCGGCCGTGAATTCATTGCAGAAGAGTTTGTGCCGGGCCTCAATCTGACGGTTCCAATTGTCGAGGGCTTCCCCCCGGGTTCATTGGCGGTCTTCGAGGAGCGTGGCCGCCCTGGCGACAATGTTCTGACCAATGAAGCAAAGCGAGGGCTCAACAGTTCCTACAAGTCCGCTCCTTACGACGGACCGGGAGCTGAAGAGGTTTCGGAGGCAACCGCACGAATGGTGGCCGAGATGTCGCCATTCGATTATGCCCGCTTCGACTTCCGTTATGATCCCGACACGCGGCGGACCGTTTTCATCGAAGTGAACATCGCCTGCAACATGGCGCCGGCCTCGGCGGTCTATCGTTCGGCCGCCCTGCATGGGATCAAGTATGAAGAACTGGTGGGACATGTTTTGACGCACAGTCTCAGGCGTCAGAGAAAGCGGCAAAGATAACCGCAACGCTCGATAAGGCACTTCAGTGATGGTCAGCGCATGCAAATCGATATGGTCGACAAATTCGAAGCGTTGCAGCCGCTGAGAGAGAATTGGGACCGGATATATGACTCCGATCCGGAGGCGAACTTCTTCCTGTCGTGGCCATGGATGTCGAATTGGCTGCGACGCCCAAATTGGGTGATTTTGGCTGCGCGGTCTCCCGGGTCGAACGAGTATGTCGCCTTCTTCCCTTTGCAACTCGTCACCGGGCTTGATGAGCAGACGGGGTTTTATAGCAGCATAAGGATGGCCGGCTCGTATTTCGCCACCTATACGGGCTTCATCTGCGTTCCCGAATTCGAAGAGCAAGTCGTTTCCTCGTTCGCCGACCGCCTGCAGGCGCTGAATTGGACAACGTTACACTGCGACGACATTTCGATATCGGCCAGGCGCCGTCAAATGCTGCTTGGAAGCTTTTCTGACAACGATTTTGTGAAAGAAAAGATTGAACGACGTCGCCATACAACCCGAACAGGCGAAAACATAAATCATGACATCTACATGTATGTCGATTTGCCAGCCGATTGGGACGAATTCCTGGATGGCAACCTTGGCTCGAAAACCCGTCGTGATGTCCGCCATTTTCTTCGTCAGGTCGAAAATAGCGGAGAATACCGGATAAGTTTGGCAGACTTCGAGACAATCCAAAGCGACCTGGAGGTTTTCTATCAACTTTGGCTTGCGCAGTGGGAGGCCAAAAGTCGCGTCTATGCTCAGGGTGTTATTGCCAACTGTCGCCATATGTTACTTGAGTGCCACAAGGCGGGTGTGCTGTTCGCGCCCGTATTGTGGAAAGGCGATACTCCATTAGGAGTACACATTACGTTTATCGACAGGTCAAAGGGTTCACTCGTCTGTTTCCTTGTCAGCCGCAATCTCGCAATTCGGAAGCCTCCACCGGGGTTGGTGCTTCACGCCTACAGCATCCGTTGGGCAATTCAAAACGGCCTCAGGACCTACGACCTTGGCACTGGAGATTTTTCTTACAAGTACAGTTTCGGATCGAAGGAGCGGCTTGTAGAGGGTGTCCGGATCGACTCCACCAACAGCCGCGGGAACAGGCTGGATCGAAGAAGCCTTCCCTCGGTGATTTCGTCGGTGCGAAAGCTGCGTCAGGAGGGGAAGTTCCATCTGGCCGAGCGCGGCTGCAGGCAGGTGCTCGAAACTGAACCGAGCAATCTGGAGGCGCGCCGGCTTCTGGACGAGCTTGTGGCGGCTAGGCGTATTGAGGAGCAATTTGCGCGTGCCTTGCAATGCCATCGGAGCAAGCAATTTTTGGATGCCCAGAGGATTTATCTGCAGGTGCTGGCAGCAAATCCCCGGCATTACGACGCTAATTATCTGTTGGGCGTTCTATGTCTTCAGGCCGGTCGGTATCAGGCAGCGGACACCTACCTGGCTCGCGCCACTGAGATCAATCCGAAAGCCGCAGCTGCGTACAACAACAGGGGGCATGCCTTGCGCGGCCTGAAACGGTATGACGAGGCTCTTGCGTGCTACGAGAAAGCCATCGGGGTGAAACCCGATTTCGTGCAGGCAATGAACAATCGGGGGGTGACGTTGCGGGCGTTGGGGCGCATTGATGAGGCACTCGCCAGCTTCGACGAGGCGCTGACGCTCAAACCGGACTTTGCCAAGGCCTTGTCCAATCGCAACCAGTTGCGTGTGCCCCTGCCGCGCGATCGTTTGTCCATCGCCGATGATGTGGACACCTTAGAGTAAAGCGCATCGCGTTTGCATCTGGTCAAGGACAGGAATGGCCGCGTAAACCGTCGACCTGCTAACCTTTCCACTCCATCGATAGCCCATGCGGATCGCAGATCGCGAGCGTTTTGACCCTGCGCTCGCCATTGAAGTATCTGCTGACCTTGAGAGGATTGAACGTCTCGGTGGGGTTGGGGTGTGCGACCTCGCCTTCGACGGTGACGCGCCAGACCGGCGCCGTCTTGCTCGCCTCCAACAGGATATCGTTTATGCGTCGGTGTTGATCGCCGGAAAGCTGATAGCCCATGATCGTGTGATACACGCACCGGGCTTGATAAGGCGGAATCTCCGCCAGCGCAGAGGCCAGGTTCAACACGGCGTCGCCGCCTTTGATCCGGGGCGGATGCGCGGCGGCGACCTTCAAGGCGCCATCCAGTTTTGTAAGCCGGTCAATGCGCTCGGGCCAGACAAGCGCCTTGAGCCACCGGCGTTCATTTTCATCCCGAACATCGGTCGGATAAAGTTCGAGGCCGATCCTCGATGAAACGGGGGCCGGGAACGTCCCCAAAACAGGCACGCCAGGCCCTTCAAGGATGCAGGAAAGGACGAAATCCGCATCGGTCCACCGCTCCAGCTTCGGAGCGCCTTTCCCGTCCGTATACCGATATCCATAGCTGTCGAAGTTCAGGTTCAGGCCGGCGCTGGATCCGATCTCGACGAGGCCAAGCGGAGCGGCGGCTTCGCGCGCCACCAGATCGAATGCGGGCAGCAGCAGCGCGCTGCGGCCAGCCTCGTTGGTGTTGGTGGCGCGCTTCGAGATGATGTCGACGAGTTCGGCTTCGTGGGCACCGCAAAAAGCGGCGAAAAGTTCGAATGCGCGATCGTCGGCCGGCCGCGTTCCGCCCAGACTCGGATAATAATCCTTGAGCGGATGGTCGACGCCGCCGAGCAGGAGATACTGTACCGCGCCGAAGACCAGGTTCGCCGCCGGCTGACCCTTCCTGCGCCCTGCCGCCAGGCGCTGCAGCGCGACATTGTCCGCAATCCCAAGCGACAGCTTTTCATAGAGGGGAGAGCCGCCACGACGAGACTCGTTGGCAAAGAAGCGGTAATAGTGAGCGCTTGTTTCAAACACCACCATAGCACGGACCTAGCGGGTAATAGATTGTCTTGGATGTGGCTTCCACCTGTAATTGCCTTAATGCTTTCGGCCCAGCGGGTCAAGGAACCGGCCGAACAAGAGAGGCTCTCGAGCATACACTCTTGTGAGACTGGCGGATGAACGAAACCGTGGACGATTCACCTTCGGGATATACTACCATTGATGGCGCCTTTCGCGATGAATCGCGCGGCCGTTCCGTGCCGTACCGGCTTTATGCCCCCGCGCCCCTCTCTGGCGCTTACCCGGTGATCGTTGTGTCGCACGGCATCGGCGGATCGCGCGAGGCGATGCCTTACCTCGGGCGGCGCCTGGCGCAAAGCGGCTACGTGGCGGTGCACCTGCAGCATACCGGGACGGACAGTTCGATCTGGCAACAGGCAAACTCCCTTGCGGAAGTCTACCGCATTCTTCGTGAAGCCATGTGGGACGCCAATGCGGCGCGCGCGCGATTTCAGGACGTGCCCTTTGCCCTGCGCGAGCTTGCGCGCATGAACGGCGAGGGGCGGCTCGCCGGCCGCCTGGATTTGACACGCATCGGCATGGCCGGACATTCTTATGGGGGCGTCTCGACGATGGTTGCCGCAGGGCAGAGAATGGGTCCGGGCGGGCAGTGGTCGTTCAAGGAGCCAGGAATTCGCGCTGGCCTGGTCATGAGCCCGAACATACCCATCCAGGGCGGCGACTTGGCCGCCCTTTACCGCGATATCGATATCCCGCTCTTTCACATCACCGGCACGAAAGATGGCAATGCGGTGCCCGGTAACAAGGAATTCGATCCGATACAGCGGACCCTCCCTTACGAAGCGCTGACCATCCCTCATCAATATCTGCTCGTTCTCGACGGTGCTGGCCACAATGCGTTTTCCGGCCTGAAGCACGGACCACACGCCCACGGCCCCGAGGAGGAGACCCGCTACACACGCGTTGTACAAGACGCAGCAGTGTCGTTCTTCGATGCCTACCTGAATGGGAAAACAGCGGCTCTGGCGGCGCTTCGTCAAACGTTTCAATCCAGCCTTGAGCCGACCGACAGGTTTGAATGGAAATAGCGGGAAGTCCGCCAGCCTTCACCGGCAGTTGTTCGACCTAGATTCCGACGTGGCTGGATGGGGAGTGTGCGGTTTTCTGCACAAGTTGCGACAGGGGAGGGCCGGTAGGTTGGAGATTCACAATCTGCCATGAATTAATGGCGATGCCATCCAAAGCGCACGGGCGAGGACGGAGGCAGAAACCCGGCTCTCGACGCTGAAGACCACACAGGAAGCCGGCATTGCGCTGAATGAAGGCATCGACGCCATTGTCCATGGAGAAGACATCCGGCTTTCACCGAACGCGACAGGGCCTATTTCTCGAGTTGCCGGCGACGTAGCTAAAAACTCCGTGTTCACCCCCGAGCTTCCTGAGCTTCTCAGCTACTACGAGGGCCAGAAGGCCCGTGGGGAGGCGATCGTCGCCGGCAAGGTAGACACGGCCCAAGCCCGTCCTGACCCGCTCCCGGCCGGCCTGGCGGCGGCGCAGGCGCTCATCGCCAAGGCCGAGGACACCAAGGCGCTCGCTGATCAATATCGCGTCGATCACAACACCGGCGCCTATGCCGAGGAAGCCGAAATTGCGCACCTCGCGGCCACCGGCCGGCTGACAGAGGAAGATCTGACCACGCTGGCTGACGCACACCGGGATTTCGAGCAGGCAGACGTCTTTGGCGAGGCCATGAAATCGCTGGCGGTCTGTCTGGTCTAGCAAAGGGCATTTCGCAATTTGGTCTATCGCGAATTGTCTGTCAGGTCATTCTGGCATCTGCCATCAAAGGCGATTTTCCCCATTTCGCCGCAGATGCCCTCGCTGCGGCGCGCTGATCTCTCCTAGACATCATCCCTAGTCCTGGGAATTCCAAATCAGCCTCACGGCGGAAGAAATCGCCCGTCTTGGAAGGATAAACAGCCGAATACCATGCGACGAACAATCCAAGGATGTACGGGCTCCGTCCGGCGATGATCATATAATCGAGGCAGGCGAAAATGAGGGCACCATCGCAGTCTTCGTCCGTAATGTCGGGCGCAACTGCAAAGGGATCACGATCTGCATGCTTTATGAAATTGCGAGGCTCATTGAGCAGGTTCCGGAAGTCTTTTGCAGGCTTCCCATGGGCCGCAACAAACTGATCGATCATCCTGAGTTTAGTGGTCTGACTAAGGAGTGCATCGGCAATTTCCCAACTGTTGGCGGCGAGGGTATACACAGCAAGGGGCTCTTCGAGATACCAATGAATATGGATTGCGGCCAAGAGCTGCCTGCGAGCCGCGTCAAGCTTAGTGATCTCTGCCATCAGTCAGGTCCTGGCGATAAAATCAGCTACGGCCATGAACTTCCAAGCACCTGCAATGAGAGCAACGATTGCAATGACTATCAGAAGCACCGAAACCACCTGCAAGACCCTACCCATTGTCTTGAATCGCTTCGTTTTTGCAGTTGCTCTGACAAATGGGTGTTCCCATGCGAGTTCGTACGCGGAGGATGAGGTGAAGAAAAAGCCCTGTGAAAACCAAGCCAATCCGGGAGCGGCGACACAGAGCAGGATCGACACGAAGAACCAAAACAGCGCGGCATTGAAATCTGCCACAGCTGCTGACCCCTTCAGTACGGAACTGTTAGCCGAATAGAAGCCCAGAAGGACAGCGATGCCTCCTGCGGAGGCCACAGCAGGCGCGCGCATGGCGGTGTTCGCAAATTGTGACAGCACGCTGTATGCACTGGAAGTGGATGCGCGGTGGCTTTCGTGGGCAATCCGGGCATGCTCTATGCGTTGGTTAAACGCTTCCCTGTCTTCGCTCATTTCCTCAGCCTCACTCCAGAGCCGCCATTTTCGGGAATGTACTCGACGCCGGTGGATTCGAGGGCAGCACGGAAAGTCGGCCGGGTTTTCACTCAGCCTTCAGTACCTGGTGTCTGATCAACCAATCACGAATGATCAATCGGACGGCTTCAGGTCGCGAAACATCATGCTCGGCAACAAATTGATCGACGCCCGCGAGCATGTCCGGTTGAAGGCGGACCATGATCGGCACGCCTTTTCCCGTTGGGGCTGGTCCCCGCCGTTTCTTTGATATCACGGTTTCTTGCTTTGCCATAAAAACTCTGATATCAGAATTCCCGTTCTGGCGGAAGCCGCTAGACCTCACATGAAACCGAATTGGAGAAGATCCGATGCCGAACACCCATGTTCGGGCAGCCGCCGAAGGCATGCCCGCAATCAACCGCCGCCGCCTTCTGCTTGGCCTCGTGGTTACCTCAACCGCTGCTGCCGCTGCGGCGGCCTTGGCTGCCGCTTCAACGCTCATCGACGCGACCGCAGCGCCGTCTGTCGCTGGCCCGATCCCATCTACGGGCAGAGCCAGTCTCGATGCAAAGCTGCTGTTGCTGCCGCCGGAAGAGGCGAACCAACTGGAGGATAGAATTCATAGCGATCATTTCCGCTGTCAAAGAGATGTGCGCCCGAGGCGAAGATCACCAATCGATCAGGGATTTTGTCAGAACGGGGTTGCAGCAAAATGAGATGGAGAGGGCACGGGGAATATGAGCGCCGCACCGATCGTCGAACCATGTGTCTGCTCTGATGTCTTCGTCACTGGGGCCGCGCCGCTCACGTTCATGGGCGACAATCTCAGGCTGACTTTGTTCGTCTCGCAGCGATCTTATGACGGCAGCCCTGAAAACGCCGTGGTGACCAAGCTTGTCGGAAGCCGATCGGACAGGCTGGAGATCGCCGCCGCTATCGTGCGAGGCTGCTACACCCTTCCAGGAAAGGCCGAGCGAAACGGCGAGCGCATATTCCTCGAATTTCTCGACGCACCGGCAGAGCGCCACTGACGACTTCCAACCCGTTTAGCCCGCTGCCTCACGGTGGCGGGTTCTTTTTATGTCCTGCCCGTAACGCTGAACAGGATGGCCAGTGCTATGCTCGCCACGGCGATCGCCCCAAACGTGAGTGACAACGGCAGCGAACCAACCCAGAAAAGACTGCCGGCCACGAGACCGAAGCAGATGGCGCCACACCAAAAGAACCCTTTCGGATCGGAAAATGGTGGGAAACCGCTTAAGGATTTAAGAATTCTGCTTCTGCTCAGCGGCCTCACGGTGGCGGGTCTTTCTGTCGGAGCAATCACTATTCAGCGTGCGTTAAACCAACCGCTTGCACGGGCGGCATCGAAGCAAACTTTGCTGGGGCGGGGACCCTTTAGTGCGGCTCTTAAAGCAGCAAAACCTCGTTTGTACTCGCTGGTCTTATCGTACTTGTTGAAGTTCTTCATATCAGAATACTTATACACGGAAGGACACAGCAGAAAAGCTGCCATTTGGTACCCGGTGTCGAAGGCCTCCGATCCGGCTTGGGCATTGGTTGACCCGAGCGAGGTGACGGCAAGGGCCAACGCAGCAATCGAAATGCTAGCAGTGCGAATGTGCTTAATTGTCTTCATAGTAGCCTCCTTACCCGCATCGACACTAGCAAACAGCGGAGAATTCCTACAAGCACGCAGAATGGGAAAGCGCTCTTGTCCGGCCCGCGCACTGTGCCTCACGGTGGCGGGCTTTTTAGTGCGTAATCAAGCCGGCGGCGCGCCCGATCTCGATTCCGGCCATGACGACTGTAGCAATGGTGACTGCTAGCGCCATGCGTCGCTCAAAATTGGCGAGTCGCTTCTCCGTCGCAAGCTCTTGGCCGTCCCAATAGAGTTTGTTGGTTTTTGGGTTGACGCCTAAGAGCGTAACACCTTCCAAGCTTATGGCCCTGACGCCCTCAGGCCATTCTGGCGGTGGGGCACCCTTCGTATATCGATATTTTCGGATCTCGTCCCAATCGGTCATTTTCCCCTCCGGTGGTGACGAGAGGAGTGTGACAGGAATCGCTGGACTCGACAAAGGCCAGAAGGAAATTGGCCAGATATTGGACAGTAAGGTGGGATTTTCAGCTAAGTGCTTGATTTTACTGGTACGCCCAAGGGGAATCGAACCCCTGTTACCGCCGTGAAAGGGCGGTGTCCTGACCGCTAGACGATGGGCGCGCTCAGATGTGAGCGCTTATAGTTGCGTTGCACCAAACCGGCAACCCGTCTGCCGCTACCTGCGACAACTTTTTTCCAGTGGCAGCAAAGCCGCGCATTTTCGGCGATTTCCCCCGGTTCGACGCGGCATCACGTGCCGTCCTGAGACAGCACACGGCGGGCGTTGCATGGACGAGGGAGAACCAGCCGTTACCGCCGCCGACGGCAGCGCCAGTTCCAGTCGCGCTCGGGACCGACGTCTATGTGAACGGATTCGGTATGGCAGTAGGTGCCGACGCCGCCGCGCCCGGGCATGCTGCGGATGTAGCTTGCCAGTTGCGCTTTCGAGACGCCTGGAACCTGGATGTCGGCGGCGGCGCAATACATGTGCAGCGAATTCTTGGCGCCGTTGGCGCGGCGATTGCGGGCCGGATCACGATAGCCGGAGGTGACGATCATCTTCTTGCCGTAGTGGCCCTCGATCGTCTTCAGCACGCGGACCAGCGAAGGTTTCAGGCAGGCAACGTCGACATTCTCGGTCTGCTTCAAAAGACCGTTGGGCGCCAGCCGGGCAAGACCGGGAGCGTATGCCACCTGATAGGCGCCGCCTTCATCCTCGTTCAGATCGACGTCGCTGTCGTCGTCGAGGCCGGATTTGCGCTTGATCTCGAAAAGCGCGGTCTTGCGCACGCCAGGCAGCGCGTCATCGGTGAAACGGCTGGTATCGCCGAGCGAAGCCAGTTGCACCGGCTTTTCAGCCGTTTTGGCCGAGGCCAGGGTGATGGCGGGTTTTGCCTCCGACTGGGGCTGAGCGGCCTTGGGCTGTGCGGCCTTGGGCTGCGCCGCCGGCGGCTGCTCGCCCGACCTGTTGCTGGCCTGCGGGGCAGGTGCTGCCGAGGCAGGCGTGCTGAACAAAGAGGCGAGGAACCCCTTTTTCTTCGGCGCATAGGCCTGCGGCTCTGCGGCGGTCACATAGACCGGGTTGTTCATCGCCGGCGCGGCGGAGTTCGGCGCGGCAGTGCCGGCATCGGCGGTTTCAGTCTTCTGCGCAGCAGCGTCGGCCTGTTCAACCGTCTGCGCCGCCTGTGGCTGCGGCGTCTGGCCCGCAGCCGTCACTGCGCCCGCTTTAGCCGGGACGGGAAAGCCGGCATCCGATTTGGCGCCTCCCTGGAGGGCCTGCGCCCCGGGCTTGGCCGCTGGCACATGAGCGACCTGCTCGGGAAGGCTTGCGTCGCCCTTGGCGGTCATCGTCATTTGTGAAGTCGTCATCTGCGACGACGAATCCGTGGTGACCTGTTGGCTGCCGGAGGCCGTGTCCGGTGCCGAGGCATTGTAGCCGGGCATGCCCACGGACAGGGACGGGTCGCCGGCCGAGGTGCAGGACGCCAGGAGCACGGAGAAAAGCGCGGCCGCAATGGCGCGGCTTTCTCCCTTCGCGAGGCGCGATCCTGCTGATTTCAAAACCAAATTCCCCCTCGATGTCCGGTCGGTACTTCATTGGCGGCACCGAAACGTCTGCCGCAATAAACCCTTGTCCCCGAACGGAAACGAGACCTGTGTCAAATCCGCAAGCCCCAGAGTATTTCGACGGCTAGAGAAGAATCGGGAGTGCTTAAGGGTTGACGAACCCATTTCGCCCTCTTTTACCGGCGCGTCAACTCACCACACATTACAGAAGGTTACACACGCACCTTGACATAGGTGCCTGGCGCATCGCCCAGGGTTTTCATGTGCTTGCCGGGTTTGCGGGCCGGCACGCGGGTGTCGTCCTCCTTGGCCTCGATCCAGCGTTGCCAGTGCGACCACCAGGAGCCGGGATGGTTGGTGGCCTTGGCGAGCCACTCGTTGAAGTCGCCGGTTGGCTTGCCGCCGGTCCAGTAGTGATATTTCTGCGCAGCCGGCGGATTGACGACGCCGGCGATGTGGCCGGAGCCGGCCAGGACGTAGTCGACCTCGCCGCCGAAATATTTCGAACCGAGGAACACCGAAAGCGCCGGCGCGATATGGTCTTCCTTGGAGGCGAGGTTGTAGACCGGGATGGTGACATCCTTCAGCGATACCACGCGGCCCGCCAGTTCCATCTCGCCTTGCGAAAGCCTGTTCTCGAGATAGCAATTGCGCAGGTAGAAGGAATGGTTGGCTGCGGCCATGCGGGTCGAATCGGCGTTCCAGTAGAGCAGGTCGAAGGGCAGGGGATCCTTGCCGCGCATGTAGTTGTTGACGACATAGGGCCAGATCAGGTCGCCCGAGCGCAGCATGTTGAAGGCGGTCGCCATCTTGGTGCCGTCGAGATAGCCTTTCTCGTTCATCGCCTTTTCGACGGCCGCGACCTGCTCCTCGTCGACGAACACTTTCAGGTCGCCGGCATGGGTGAAATCGACCTGCGTGGTGAAGAAGGTGGCCGATTTGATGCGGTGGTCGCCTTCCTGCGCCAACAGCGCCAGGGCGGCTGCCAGAAGCGTGCCGCCGACGCAATAGCCGACGGCGTTGACGTCCTGTTCGCCGGTGGCCTTTTCGATCGTGTCCAGGCCGTATTGCAGGCCCTCTCTGATATAGGCCTCCCAGCTCTTGGTGCCGTGCCGCTCGTCCGGGTTGATCCAGGAGATGACGAAGACGGTGTGGCCCTGCTCGACCGCCCAGCGAATGAAGGATTTTTGCGGGTTGAGATCGAGAATGTAGAATTTGTTGATCCATGGCGGACAGATCAGCAGCGGTCGCTTGAGCACGGTCTCGGTCGCCGGATCATATTGCAGGATCTCGGCGACGTCGCTGCGGCCCACCACCTTGCCGGGTGTCGTGGCCAGGTTCTTGCCGATCTCGAAGGACGAATAGTCGGCCTGCCTCAGTTTCAGGTCGCCCTTGCCGGCGGCGATGTCCTCGGCCAGCATCTTCATGCCGCGCACCAGGTTTTCGCCATTCGAGGCGATGGTCTCGCGAAACAGTTCCGGGTTGGTCAGGACGAAATTCGACGGCGAAATGGCGTTGGACACCTGCTTGACGTAGAAACCGGCCTTGTGGCGGGTGTGCTCGTCCAGGCCATCGGCGTGTTCGACCAGGTCGTTCGCCCAGCGCGAGGTGACGAGATAGGCCTGCTTGAGGAAATCGAAGAAAGCGTTGCGGCCCCATTCCGGGTCCTGGAAACGCTTGTCGCCGGGCTCGGGCTTGAACGCGCCTTCGGCGTCTTCGCCGCCGTCGCTGAGGCGCTGGATGGAGTTGGCCCAGACGGTCATGTAGCCGGAGAACAGCCGCGTTTGCGCCTCCAGCGCGCGCTGCGGATCGGAAAGCCAGTATTCGCTGAGCTTGGAGAAGGTTTTCACCATATCGACGACCGGCTCGGCGACATGGTCGCGCACGTCGCCTTTCTCGCGCGGCTCGGCCCATGCGGAAGCCGCCTTGCCGGCCTGCTCGATCATGCGCGCCATGTTCAAGGCGAAGCGCTCCGGATCCTTGACCAGATATTGCTCGACGGTCGAAGGCCGGTCATCTTCCGCTTTGCCCGAATTGGGTGTTTTGGACATGGTTCGCGGGGTTCCTCCCGAAGCGTTTTCTTGACATAGTATCATGGCACATCCAACAGGGTCCAACGCGCTCTATCTTGGCTGCCCGGGAAACAATATGACGACTGATACTGGCAAGACTGTTTTTTCTGGCACTGGTCGTTTTTGCCGCACAGGCGCGGCGGTCGTCTTTTTGGCGATCGCCGGCTGTTCGAGCACCAACATCGAGGGCACCACGCCTGTCGCGGCTACCGACGGGCCGAAGAACACCGGCACCTATCCGAACCTGAATATCCCGCCGCAGGCGGCGGCGGAACAATTCACCGAGACGGAAAAGAACGCCAAGCTCGCCCAGTTGAAGGCGGAGGCACAGGCGCAGGGCTCAAAGGGCGGCGCGGTCAAGGTCGCGAACCCGGCGGCGCTGAACACATTGGCGAAGCAGCACGGCGCCGATGCGCTGAAGCAGATCGAAGCCAAATGCGATCCCGCCCTCGACCCTACCTGCAAATAGGATTATATCGCGCGACCGACAACCACCTTTGCCAAAACCACTTTGACCGTCTGGAATTGAACCCACCACTGGAAACGACATGGAAGAATTTCACAAGGTCCGCCGGCTTCCGCCCTACGTCTTCGAGCAGGTCAACCGGCTGAAGGCCAGTGCCCGATCGCGCGGCGCCGACATCATCGACCTTGGCATGGGCAATCCGGACCTGCCGACGCCCAAGGCCATCGTCGACAAATTGTGCGAGGTCGTGCGCGACCCGCGCACGCATCGCTATTCATCGTCGCGCGGCATTCCGGGCCTGCGCCGCGCCCAGGCCAATTACTATGCCCGCCGTTTCGGCGTGAAACTCGACCCGGACACGCAAGTGGTGGCGACGCTGGGCTCGAAGGAGGGCTTCGCCAATATGGCGCAGGCGATCACCGCGCCCGGCGACGTGATCCTGTGCCCAAACCCGACCTATCCGATCCACGCTTTCGGCTTCATCATGTCTGGCGGCGTCATCCGCTCGTTGCAGGTGGAACCGGACGACGGCTTCATTCCGGCGCTGGAGCGCGGCATCCGCCATTCGATCCCGAAGCCGCTGGCGTTGATCCTCAATTATCCGTCGAACCCGACGGCGCAGGTCGCCTCGCTCGATTTCTACAAGGAGGTGGTGGCCTTCGCCAAGAAGAACGACATCATCATCCTGTCTGACCTTGCCTATTCGGAAATCTATTTCGACGGCAATCCGCCGCCCTCGGTGCTGCAGGTGCAGGGCGCGATCGACGTGGCGGTCGAGTTCACCTCGATGTCGAAGACCTTTTCGATGCCCGGCTGGCGCATGGGTTTTGCCGTCGGCAACGAGCGGCTGATCTCGGCGCTGACCCGGGTGAAATCCTATCTCGACTACGGCGCCTTCACGCCGATCCAGGTGGCGGCGGCGCATGCGCTCAACGGCGACGGCGCCGATATCGCCGAAGTGCGCGACATCTACCACAAGCGCCGCGACGTCATGGTCGACGCCTTCCGCCGCGCCGGCTGGGTCATCCCGGCGCCGGCAGCGTCGATGTTCGCCTGGGCGCCGATCCCGGAGCCGTTCAAGCATCTCGGCTCGCTCGAATTCTCCAAGCTTCTGATCGAGCACGCCGACGTGGCGGTGGCGCCGGGCGTCGGCTTCGGCGAGCATGGCGACGATCATGTGCGCATCGCGCTGGTCGAGAACGAGCACCGGATCCGGCAGGCGGCGCGCAACATCAAGCGCTTCCTGGCGTCCAGCGCCAAACAGCCCAACAATGTGGTGCCGCTCGCCGCGCATCGTTGAGTTGCCACAGATCACATCGACCAAATTCTTGAGGGGCGTCGCCGGACATGGCTGAAGCGTTGCGTGTTGGAATCGCCGGTCTCGGCACCGTCGGCGCGTCGGTGGCGCGCGTGCTGCGCGACAAGGCGGCGGAACTGACGCGGCAATGCGGCCGCGAGGTCGTCGTGACGGCCGTTTCGGCCCGCGATCCCAAACGCGACCGCGGCGTCGATCTCGGCGCGGCCAAGTGGTTCGAGGATCCGGTAGCAATGGCGCAGACCGCCGAGATCGATGTCTTCGTCGAACTGATCGGCGGCGACGAAGGGCCGTCGCGATCATCCGTGAAAGCGGCGCTTGAAGCCGGCCGCCACGTCGTCACCGCCAACAAGGCACTGCTCGCCAAGCATGGCGTTGCGCTGGCCGAGATCGCCGAAAGGAAGGGCGTTCTGCTCAATTACGAGGCGGCGGTGGCGGGCGGCATTCCGGTCATCAAGACGATGCGCGAGGCGATGGCCGGCAATTCGGTGACCCGCGTCTTCGGCATCCTCAACGGCACCTGCAACTACATCCTGACCCGCATGGAAGCCGAGGGCCTGTCGTTCGACGACTGCCTGAAAGATGCGCAGCGGCTGGGCTATGCCGAGGCCGACCCGACCTTCGACATCGAGGGCCACGACACCGCACACAAACTGTCGATCCTGACCAGCCTTGCCTTCGGCACGAGGATCGCCGCCAACGACATCTATATGGAAGGGATTTCCAACATCAGCCAGGCCGACATCCGCGCCGCCGGCGACCTCGGCTACCGGATAAAGCTGCTCGGCGTCGCCCAGCGCACGGAAAGCGGTATCGAACAGCGCGTGCACCCGACCATGGTGCCGACGGCCTCGGTCATCGCGCAGGTGCACGGCGTCACCAATGCGGTGGCCATCGAAACCGATATCCTTGGCGAGCTTTTGCTCTCCGGTCCCGGTGCCGGCGGCAACGCCACGGCATCGGCGGTGGTCGGCGACATTGCCGACATTGCCAAGAGCCGGCCCGGCTTCCAGCACGGTCCGGTGTTCGGCCTGCCGGCGAAGGAATTGCGGCCGTACAAGAAGGCGCAGATGCGCAGCCATGCGGGCGGCTATTTCATCCGGCTGACCGTGCATGACCGCATCGGCGTCTTTGCCGCCATCGCCAAGCGCATGGCCGACAACGAGATTTCGCTGGAATCGATCGTGCAGCACGCCGCCGGGCCGGATACCGCCTTGCAGAAAACAGTGATCCTCGTCACCCACGAGACGACGGAAGCGGCGGTCCGCAGGGCCGTCGACGGCATCACCAGGGACGATCATCTGACCGACAAGCCGCAGGTCATCCGCATCGAGCGGGCGGAATAGGCGTATCTCTTTTCTCCTTCAATCGTTTGATATCGTTGTGTTTTCAAAAAAGACCCGCTGAGGTCTTGCTGTTGTCATGGAGCTTTGACACAACCGGCGCGCCCCTGGCGGGAGGCAATGCGCCAACGAGGATTGTCCACCGATGAACGTTGCCCAGAACATCGTCGCCGGCCTTGACCGGATACTCACCATGGAACTGGTGCGCGTCACCGAACGGGCCGCCGTTGCGGCAGCCAGATTGCGCGGACGCGGCGACGAAAAGGCCGCCGACCAGGTCGCGGTCGACGCGATGCGCGAAGAGCTCAACCGCCTCGCCATCAATGGCACGGTGGTGATCGGCGAAGGCGAGCGCGACGAGGCGCCGATGCTCTATATCGGCGAAGAGGTCGGTTCCGGCAAAGGCCCAGCGGTCGATATTGCGCTCGATCCGCTCGAAGGCACGACGATCTGCGCCAAGAACCTGCCCAATGCGCTGGCGGTCATCGCCATTGCGGAAAAGGGCAGCCTTCTGTTCGCGCCCGACGTCTACATGGACAAGATCGCCATTGGCCCGGGTTATGCGGACGGCGTCATCGACATCGATGCCGCGCCGGCCGAAAACATCGCCAGCCTGGCCAGGGCCAAGGGCGTGGCGGTGTCGGAGATCACCGCCTGCATCCTCGACCGGCCGCGCCATGGCGCGCTGATCGAGGCGGTGCGCGCCACGGGCGCTGCGATCCGGCTGATCGGCGATGGTGACGTCGCCGGCGTCATCCATACCACCGATCCGGACGAAACCGGCATCGACATCTATCTCGGCACCGGCGGCGCGCCGGAGGGTGTGCTGGCGGCGGCAGCACTACGCTGCACCGGCGGCCAGATGCAGGGGAGGCTGATCCTCGACACGCCGCAAAAGGAGGCACGCGCGGCGAAGATGGGCATTTTGGATCCGAAGCGGGTCTACCGCGCGCAAGACATGGCGCGCGGCGACGTGCTGTTCGCAGCAACCGGCGTCACCGACGGCAACATGCTGGCCGGCGTCAAGTTCGGCCGCAATTTTATCACCACGCATACGATCGTGCTGCGCTCGTCGTCGCGCACCGTGCGCGAGATCAAGGCCAGGCACCAGGATCTGGAAAAGTTTTGATTCCCGACTCGGCTGGCCGTCGCATATTGTGAGCAATGATAATCCGCAGACGGCGCGTCGCATGACGGGCGAAAACCGTATCTTCCTCGATGTCAGGCAGTCGGCATCAGGTGTTTCCTGGGAACACCGGTTGACCGAGCGGCAGGACATGACCGCGCTTGCCATAGCGCAAGGCTATGGCGTGCCGGACATCGTTGCGCGCGTGCTTGCCGGGCGCGGCGTGACCGCCGAGCATACCGAGCGGTTCCTTGATCCGACCATCCGCGATCTTTTGCCCGACCCGGCGTCGCTGACCGACATGGACAAGGCCGCCGCCCGCATCGCCGGGGCAGTCGTCGCCAGGGAAAAGGTGGCGATCTTCGGCGACTACGATGTCGACGGCGCGGCCTCGTCGGCGCTGCTCAAGCGGTTCCTCACGCATTTCTCGGTGCCTGCGGAGATCTACATACCGGACCGTATCTTCGAAGGGTACGGCCCCAATCCGGAAGCGATGCGCGAACTCGTCTCGCGCGGCGCGACGCTGATCGTCACCGTCGATTGCGGCACCAACAGCGCCGTCTCCGTCGGCGCGGCGAACGCTGCCGGCGCCGATGTCGTGGTGCTCGATCATCACCAGCTCGGCGGTCCGCTGCCGGCAGCGGTTGCGGTCGTCAATCCCAATCGCGAGGACGACCTTTCGGGGCAGGGCCATCTTTGTGCCGCCGGCGTCGTCTTCCTGGCGCTGGTGCAGACGGCGAAGATCCTGCGCGGCCGGTTGCCGGACGCCGCACCGCCGGACCTGCTCGGTCTGCTCGACCTCGTTGCCCTGGCCACCGTTTGCGACGTGGTGCCGCTGACCGGCGTCAACCGCGCCTTCGTGGTCAAGGGACTGCAGATCGCACGCCAGCAGCGGAACGAAGGCTTGGCGGCATTGGCGCGGGTCTCGCGCATCGGCGAGCCGGTCAGCACCTTTCATCTGGCCTATCTGATCGGGCCGCGCATCAATGCCGGTGGGCGCATCGGCGACGCAGCACTCGGCAGCCGCCTGCTCGCCACCGACGATCCCGTCGAGGCCCGCACCATCGCCGAGACGCTGGACCGACTCAATCAGGAGCGGCAGCAGATGGAACTGGAAATGCTGGCCGCGGCACGGGTCGAGGCCGATGCCGAGCTTGCCGGCGGCAACGGGCCAGCCATCGTCGTCACCGCCAGCTCCAACTGGCATCCGGGCATCGTCGGCCTGCTGGCCTCGCGGCTCAAGGACCATGCGCGCCGACCGGCTTTCGCCATCGCCTTCAACGCCAATGGCGTCGGCACCGGGTCGGGCCGTTCGGTGTCGGGCTTCGATCTTGGCCGGCTGGTGCGCGAAGCGGCCATTGCCGGGCTGATCGTCAAGGGCGGCGGCCATGGCATGGCGGCCGGCATCACAGTGGAGCGGGCCAAACTTGGCGCGCTCAGGGCCTTCTTCGAGGAACGAGCGGCGGCCGAGGTGTTCCGCCTGCAAGGCGAGGAAAGCCTGGCGATCGACGGCGCGCTGGCCGCCGAAGGCGCAACGCTTGGCCTGCTCGATGCGCTGGAGAAAGCCGGCCCGTTCGGCGCCGGGCATGTCGCACCGGTCTTCGCGCTGCCGCGCCATCGCCTTGCCGATGCGAGGCCGGTCGGCACCAATCACATCCGCGCCGAGTTGCAGTCGGAGAGCGGTGGACGCATCCAGGCGATCGCGTTTCGCGCCGTCGATACGGCGCTCGGCGAATTCCTGTTCAAGAACAGGGGCAGGCCGGTGCATGTCGCCGGTTCGCTGTCGGGCAATCACTGGAACGGCAATCGCACGGTGCAGTTCCGCATCGTCGATGCCGCGCGCGCCTGAGAATCGCTTCCCGATTCTGCCGCGCGGATCGCGTTTAAGCCAGAACCGCCTGCAGGCGGGCCAACTCGTCGATCTGGGCCATCGTCACCTGATAGCCGATGCGAATCGCCTCGTCGGCGCGATGGAATTCGGTCAGGCCGATGTGGCTGAGTTTTGGCTGCAGCGACATATCGGGCGGGTCGCCGGCAAGTCGCGCCCGCGAAATGCGATCCTGGATGATGTTGAAGGCTTCGACCATAACGCCGGTGATGCCGAGCCGTGTTTGGTACTGGTGCCCTGTGTTGATCAGGCCGGGCCTTGGCGCGTCCTTCTCGACGACCAGTTCGCCGGCGCTGTGCTTGATGACGGCGGCGCGGCCGAACAGATCGTAGTGAAGGTTCACCGCGACCACGAGCGGCTGCTCGTAGGCGCGGCAGACCGAGACCGGGACCGGATTGACCAGCGCACCGTCGACCAGCACGCGACCGTTGCAACTGACCGGTTCGAATACGCCGGGCAGGGCATAGGAGGCGCGCATGGCGGTGATCAGCGAGCCGCCCGACAGCCAGATTTCATGGCCGGTGCGGATCTCCGTGGTGACGCAGACGAAAGGTTTTGGCAGATCCTCGAAACGGATGCCGGCCATGTGCTCGCGCAGCCGTGCATCGAGCTTCATGCCGCCGAACAGTCCGCTGCCGCGCAGGTTGAGATCGAGAAGACCAAAAATGCGCCGCTTGGTCAGGCTTCTGGCGAATTCTTCCAACTCATCCAGCTTGCCGGCAAGGTAACAGCCGCCGACCAGCGCGCCGATCGAAGTGCCGGCGATCATCGACACTTCGATGCCGGCTTCGTCGAGCGCGCGCAGCACGCCGATATGGGCCCAGCCACGCGCGCAGCCGCCGCCCAGCGCCAGCGAAATGCCTGTTTTCCTGGCGGGGCTCTTTTCGGATGCACCGGCGGACGATGACAGGCCATTGGCCTCCCGAACGTCTGGTCTGTTATGCAATGACGCCCATTCGAGCATCACAATCTCCCTTGTCCCGCGGCTAGCGTATCGGCGGGCCGTATCGAAATCATGAATATACGTGATTGCAGTTCGGCGAATGGTTCAAATAAATGGTTCATGAGGCTTTCGATACGTTTCTTGCGTATCGAACAGCGGCTTGCTGCCATCGTTGGCAAGCGTCCCCTTGCCGTCGATCAGTCCCACCGTCCGATAAAAGCAGGAACGCCGGCCGGTGTGGCAGGTTGCGTCGTGGCCCATCACTTTGACGCGCAGCCATATTGCGTCCTGGTCACAATCCGTGAGCATCTCGACGATTTTCTGGACATTCCCGGACGTTTCGCCCTTCTTCCACAGTGCGCTGCGCGAGCGCGACCAGTAGTGGGCGATGCCGGTTTCCAGCGTCAGCGCCAGCGCTTCGGCGTTCATATGCGCGACCATCAGCAGCATGCCGTCTTCGGCATCGGTGACGACGACGGTGACCAGGCCGCCGGCATCGAAGCGCGGCGAAAAGACCGTGCTTTCTTCCAGTGTTTTCTTGTCTGATGGAGCTTTCGGAAATTCCACTGCCGACATCGCGGTCCTTGTTCAGAACCTCGCCCAGTCCGATCGGATCGGAATGGGCGAGGCTCTGTCTTGTTGTTTGGCCATGATCTGATCCGAGAACCGGTTCTCATTTCTCGCGACCATGGCTGGCGGCCGGCGAGGCTCGTTCAGCCCCTGCCGCCGCGCACCATGGTGACGAAACGGACCTGTTCCTCGGGCGTGTCCTTGAAGACGCCGGTGAAGGTCGAGGTTAGCGTCGTGGAGCCTTCCTTGCGGATGCCGCGCATCGCCATGCACATATGCTCGGCTTCGAGCATGACGGCGACGCCGCGCGGATTGAGCACATCCTGGATGACGCCGGCAATCTGTGCGGTCATCGCTTCCTGGGTCTGCAGGCGCTGGGCAAAGATATCGACGACGCGGGCGATCTTCGACAGGCCGACGACCTTGCCGTCCGGCAGATAGCCGACATGCGCCTTGCCGATGATCGGCACCATGTGGTGCTCGCAATGCGAATGGAACGTTATATCCTTGACGAGGACAAGGTCGTCATAGCCGGCGACTTCCTCGAAGGTGCGGCCGAGCTCTTCGGCCGGACACTTGTCGTAGCCGCCGAACATTTCGCGATAGGCCTTCACCACACGCTTTGGCGTATCGACCAGGCCCTCCCGGTCCGGATTGTCGCCGGTCCAGCGCAACAGCGTGCGAACAGCGGCCTCGGCTTCGGCTTCGGTCGGCCGATCGGTGACCGGCTTTTCCATATAGGCGGACGAGGGCATGAATTTCTTGATGACGGCATCCATAAAGGCGTCTCCCGTAGTTCCCCTCTCAGGAGGAACGAGTTGAACGGACCACGACCTTTCGGGTGTTAGAAACGTGCCCTGTTTCCAGCCCGTAAGCGGCGTGAAGTGATTTGAGCAGGGACGCGGTCGTTGGTTGCCTTGTCCATACCCGAGTACCAGCATTATATATGATCGTTGCGAGCGAAAGGAAGACCGTCAGCGGCAATCGCTGTTCGCTTGGCGGCGACGGATTGGAAAAATATGATCGACGACGTCTACAATGCGAAAATTCTGGGATTTGCCGGGAATATCGCGCGGATCGGCCGGCTCGACCATCCCGATGCAACCGCGCGCGCGCATTCCAAGCTGTGCGGCTCGACCGTGACCGTCGATCTGAAGATGGATGACGGCGTCGTCACCGATTTCGCCCATGACGTCAAAGCCTGCGCGCTTGGCCAGGCGTCGTCCTCGATCATGGCGCAGCATGTCGTCGGCGCCAGCGCGGATGAATTGCGCAGCCTTCGCGAGACCATGCTGAAGATGCTGAAGGAAAACGGCGCGCCGCCGCAAGGCCGCTTCGCCGACCTCAGATATCTCGAGCCGGTGCGCGACTACAAGGCGCGCCATGCCTCGACCATGCTGACCTTCGATGCGGTGGTCGACGCGATCGGCCAGATCGAGAAGAAGCGCGCCGAACAGGCGGCGTAGCCGTCAAATGGCCACGGATCACACGCATCAGAGGCCGCGATACACGCGCAACTGGCCAGGTCCCTGGCGCAAGACGCCCGGCCGAATTTTGGGCACCTCGCTCGTGCGTTTTTATCAGCTGACGCTGTCCGGCTTTGTCGGCAATTCCTGCCGGCATTTGCCGACCTGCTCCGAATACGCGCACGAAGCGATTGCCCGCCATGGGCTATGGGCCGGCGGCTGGATGGGTTTGTTCCGCGTGCTGCGCTGTGGGCCGGGCGGAACGCATGGCATCGACCGGGTGCCGGAGGTGCTGACCGAGCGCTATGTCTGGTTCATGCCCTGGCGGTACTGGCGGATCGGAAAAAAGCGCAGTGATCCGGAAACCGATGCCGGTGGGGCGTAAGCTCTGCAAACAGAGCAGGATCTTTACGATTTGCTAGGGTTAACCGCACGTTGCCGATTTAAGACAAAATCGAGACAAGACGCCTCGCTAAGCCGCTCCTGCCAGCCCTCAGGAGAGATTCCAAATGCGCCAGATCGACCGCCGTCCATTCGTTTTCGCCTTGGTTCTCTACCTGCTGGGATGGCTTTTCGGTTTTCCGATCGGCGCTCAATCGGCGCCGCTGGAGGAGGTCGAATGCACGCTGATCCTGGATGCTGCAAGCGGTGAAACGCTGTATCGGGAGGGGGTCTGCGACCAGCGCTTCAGTCCCGCCTCGACTTTCAAGGTCCCACTGGCCCTGATCGGCTATGATTCGGGAATCCTGAGCGACGAGCACACGCCGGCCTGGGACTACAAGCCCGAGTTCAAGGCGGTCAAGAGGGACCAGAAAACCGTCGACCCGACGATCTGGGAAAAAGACTCGGTGCTGTGGTTTTCGCAGGAAATCACCCGCCGGCTCGGCAGCAAGCGGTTTGCCGGCTACGTCTCGAAATTCGACTACGGCAATACCGATATTGCCGGCACTGCCGGCAAGAATGACGGCCTCACCCGGTCCTGGGTGAATCCTTCGCTTGAGATATCGCCGGTCGAACAGGCAAACTTCCTGCGCCGCCTGCTTGCCGGCGAACTGCCGGTTTCGGACAAGGCCCACGCGATGACCAGGGCGATCCTGCCGACCTTCCGGTCAGGTGGCTGGACGGTGCAGGGCAAGACCGGGACCACCAGGCTTGGCGAAAGCGCCGACAAGGGCCCGCTTGGCTGGCGCTCGCTTGGCTGGTTTGTCGGCTGGGCCAACAAGGATACGCGCAGCATCGTCTTTGCCCGCCTGGTAATCGATACGAAACGTTCCGATACGCCGAAGGGGCCTCAGGCGCGGACGATGTTCCTGAAAGAGCTGCCGAATCTCATCAACAACAGCAAGTGATCGGCCATTCGCCTTTACGGCACGAAAATCTGCCCATAAAAGACTGCCGCCGGACGCATCCGGCTTTTTACTTTATGCATGTCGTCGGCCAAAAACCGCTGCACACTTTTGGGCGACATGCATTCACCACCCGCGCTCGTTTGCGGGACTGGATAGGAGAATTTTATGCTGAATTCCGTTTCCGTGACATTTCCCGATGGCTCCGTCCGCGACTACGAAGCGGCGATGACCGGCGCCGGCCTGGCGGAATCGATCTCGAAGTCGCTGGCCAGGAAGGCGGTCGCCTACTCGATCGATGGCGTGGTGCGCGATCTTTCCGACCCGCTCGGCAAGTCCGGCAAGGTCGAGATCATCACCCGCGAAGACCCGCGCGCACTGGAGCTCATCCGACATGACGCAGCGCACGTGCTGGCCGAAGCCGTGCAGGAATTGTGGCCGGGCACGCAGGTGACCATCGGCCCGGTGATCGAGAACGGGTTCTACTATGATTTTGCCCGCAACGAGCCGTTCACGCCCGACGATTTCCCGGTGATCGAGAAGAAGATGCGCGAGATCATCGCGCGTAACAAGCCGTTCACCAAAGAGGTCTGGTCGCGCGAGAAGGCGAAGAAGATCTTCGCCGACAAGGGCGAGCGCTACAAGCTGGAACTGATCGACGCCATTCCCGAAGATCAGGACCTAAAAATCTATGCGCAGGGCGATTGGTTCGACCTCTGCCGCGGCCCGCATATGGTCTCGACCGGACAGATCGGCAGCGCCTTCAAGCTGATGAAGGTGGCTGGCGCCTATTGGCGCGGCGATTCGAACAACCCGATGCTGACCCGCATCTACGGCACGGCCTGGGCCGATCAGGCGCAGCTCGATGCCTATCAGACCATGCTGGAGGAAGCCGAAAAGCGCGACCACAGGAAGCTCGGCCGCGAGATGGACCTGTTCCATTTCCAGGAGGAGGGGCCGGGCGTCGTCTTTTGGCATGCCAAGGGCTGGAGACTGTTCCAGAACCTGGTCAACTACATGCGCCGCCGCCTCGACGAGCAGGGCTATCAGGAAGTCAACGCGCCGCAAGTGCTCGACAAGAGTCTGTGGGAGACGTCAGGTCACTGGGGCTGGTACCGGGACAATATGTTCAAGGTGACGGTTGCCGGCGACGACACCGACGACGACCGGATGTTTGCACTGAAGCCGATGAACTGCCCCGGCCACGTCCAGATCTTCAAGCACGGTCTGAAGTCCTACCGCGATCTGCCGGTAAAACTTGCGGAATTCGGCAATGTGCATCGCTATGAGCCGTCCGGCGCGCTGCATGGGCTGATGCGCGTGCGCGGCTTTACCCAGGACGATGCCCACATCTTCTGCACCGAGGAACAGCTCGCCGACGAGTGCATCAAGATCAACGACCTGATCCTGTCGACCTATGCCGATTTCGGCTTCGACGAAATCACCGTCAAGCTGGCGACGCGTCCCGAAAAACGGGTCGGCACCGACGCTATGTGGGATCATGCCGAGGGCGTGCTGCAGGACGTGCTCGACAAGATCGCAGCGCGGTCGGGCAACCGGATCAAGACCGGCGTCAATCCGGGCGAGGGCACGTTCTACGGGCCAAAATTCGAATATGTGCTGAAGGACGCCATCGGCCGCGATTGGCAATGCGGGACCACGCAGGTCGATTTCAACCTGCCGGAACGGTTCGGCGCCTTCTACATCGGCTCGGATTCGGAAAAAAAGCAGCCGGTAATGGTGCATCGCGCCATCTGCGGCTCGATGGAGCGCTTCCTCGGCATCCTGATCGAGAACTATTCCGGCCATTTCCCGCTGTGGTTCGCGCCGCTGCAAGTGGTGGTTGCAACGATCACCTCCGATGCCGACGACTACGCGCAAAAGGTCGTCGCGCAGCTGAAGGCGGCCGGACTGTTGGCGGAAGCCGATCTTCGCAACGAGAAGATCAACTACAAGGTCCGCGAGCACAGCCTGGCCAAGGTTCCGGTCATCCTCGTCTGCGGCAAGCGCGAGGCGGAGGAAGAGACGGTCAACATCCGTCGGCTCGGCTCGCGCGACCAGGAGTCGCTTGGCCTTGGCCAGGCAGTGGCAATGCTTGCCGAAGAGGCGGTGACGCCCGACCGCAGGCGCAAACGAGTGGCCTGAGTTCAGCCGGATTGTCGACGAAATGGCGGTGGAGCGATCCACCGCCATTTTCAGATACCCGCCAATTCATACGCTTGTCACGCCAGCCTAGTAACGAGCCTCATGCTCAAGCTGAAGATGCGCGAAAGACCGTTTCCCGAGCTTTCCTATGCCAGCCCGCATCAGCCGGCATTGACGCGCTGGTTCATCCACTCCATCGAAGGCCTGTCCGGCCGCGACCGCTTCGCGGCGCTCTATGACTTTTGGCGCAGCCATGTGGCGCCGAGCGGCGAGCGCGTGTTCAGCCGCATGCTGGAGCTGATCGATGTCAGGGTGCGGACCACCGGCCAATGGCCGCCGGAAAAATTGCCTGACACGCCGCTGGTGATCGTCGCCAACCACCCGTTCGGCATCGGCGACGGCATTGCGGTGCTGTCGCTGGCCGAGCAGCTTCAGCGCCCGTTCCGTGTCATGATCCACAAGGATCTGCTCAAGATCCGCGAGATGGAGCCCTATTCGCTGCCGATCGACTTTTCCGAGACCAAGGACGCGCTCAGGAACAACATGGCGGTGCGCCATGAGGCGGTGCGGCTGCTGAAAGACGGCGTCATCATCGTCGTCTTCCCCGCGGGCGGCGTCGCCACCGCGCCGAAAGGTTTTGGCCGGGCGCGCGACCTGCCGTGGAAGATGTTTCCGGCCCGTCTCGTTAGGGATGCCAAGGCGTCGGTTGTCCCAATGCACTTTTCCGGCCAGAACGGGCGGCTGTTCCACCTGGTCAGCGGACCCATGAACCTGGCCGAGCGTGACGGGCGCGTCGCGAAGTTCGTCGGCAGGGCTTCGCTGACCCTGCGTACTTCGCTGCTCATCCACGAATTCGGTCGGCTGTCCGGCAAGTCGATCGACGTGCGCGTCGGCGACGTGCTGGGATGGGACGAACTGGAGCAGGTGGGCGACCGCAAGGCTTTGCTCGAGCGGCTTTACCGGGCTGTCTTCGATCTGGCTCCGGCCGAACCGCGCGGCCGCGGCCAGTTTCTGCCGCAACGCATGCGTAACGCGGCTTGATCGGCAATCATACGCTGCTGGACCGGTTCCCGCACAGGGTTCGGACGTCTAGTCCGCGCCTTCCTGAGGATCGATCGCCGAGGCCTCCGTGGCCAAAACCTGTATTTCCTGGTTCTGCCCGGCCACGACCGTAAAATCTTTCTGGTAGATGCGGTCGCGGTTCTTGGCGATGATGGTGTAGTCGCCCTCGGCAAGCACCATCGAAGCAAAGGCGCCGACGGTTTCCTGGATGGGGTCGCCGGATTCGTTGAGCAACGACCAGGAGGTGTCGGCGATCGCCTCTCCGCCCGGCTCGCGCACCAGCTTCATGGTCATCTCCGCCGCACGATGCTCGACGGCTGCTTCGGTCAGCTTGCCGGCCTCGACGCGGATGTCGGAGCGGATGACCGCATTCACCGAGCCATAGGTCGAGACGACGTGATAGACGCCCGCGTTCAGCCGCACGACGCTGTTCGGCTCGACGTCGGGTATGATCAGGGCGCGATCGTGATTGGCTTCGGCCTGGCCTTCATAGATCGAAAAGCGCAATTTCTTCGGCGGTATGCGCACCCCGCCTGACAGCACGGCGTCGAGCTTGAGTCCGCCGGCATCGAGCACGAGGCTTTCGCGCTTGGCGTCCTTGCCGACGGTGATGCGCTTGGTGGCTCCGGCCCGGCCGTAAGAGGCGTGGACCAGATAGCTGCCGGGCTCGAGCTGGAACACCGCGCTGCCGCCATGGGCGGAAGCGACCATCGGCAGCTTGCCGTCGCCGGTGGCGTCAGGCTTGAAGACGCGCCAGACGATGCCGCGTGTGATGTCGGCGCCCTTGTCGGTCAATTGCGCCGACAGCGTGATCGCCCCGCTGCTCGCCGCTGCCAGCGGTGCCTCGCTTTGTGGGGGCGCATAGTTCGACATTCCGGGAAGTTTCAGATCACCGAGGCCGTCCGCATCCTGCGCGACGGCAAGCGAAACCGGCACCATCAACAGTGCGGCTGCGAGCCAGATCGGGAAAAGTCGCGATGTCCCCTCAAACATGGCTTGCGTTGAAGCCCAAGGCGGTGGCAATTTCAAGGCTCAAAAGTCTGATCAGCTTCTGCTAGAGGCTCTTTGTCGGCGCGCCGCGCCAATGCCCGAGCCGCCCGATGCCCCGATGGTGCGCTTCAGCTTAAATTCCAAGGAGACTTGCGCCCATGGCGTCGCCGATCATCGACTTTCTGCTGACCCGAAATTCCGCGCCGATCCCGGAGTTGAAGGAACCGGCGCCCAGCGACGCTGACATCGCGACGATGATTGCAGCCGCCTCGCGGGTGCCGGACCACGGCCGGCTCGAGCCCTGGCGCTTCATCCTCTACCGGGGCGAGGCGCGCGTCGAGATCGGCAAGAAGCTGGCAGCCCTTGCCGCACAGCGCGAAGGGCCGCTGCCGGAAGGCCGCCATAACCAGGAACTGGCGCGCTTTTCGCGCGCGCCTTTGGTGATCGGCGTGGTGTCGAGCCCGAAGGAGAACCCAAAAATCCCGCAATGGGAGATGTTCCTGTCCGGCGGCATGGCGGCGATGAACCTGATGCTATCAGCCAATGCGCTGGGCTATGGCACCAACATGATCAGCAACTGGTATTCCGACGTGCCGGAGGGCAGGGCGATCCTGGGGCTGGCGCCGCATGAGCGGGTGGTCGGCTTCATCCATATCGGCACCTACCAAGGGCCGGCGCCCGAGCGGCCGCGGCCGGATCCGGCAAAGCTCTATGGCGATTATGCAGGGCCATGGGTGGGCTGAATGTTCTACGAGCCGTCTAAAGGCCACGGGCTGCCGCATGACCCGTCCAAGGCGATCGTGGCGCCACGGCCGATCGGCTGGATCTCGACGGTGAACAAGGCCGGCGAGGTCAACCTCGCCCCCTATTCATTCTTCAATGCGTTTTCGACGCGGCCCTTCATCGTCTGGTTTTCATCCGAAGGCGAGAAGGACAGCGCCACATTCGCCGAAGAAACCGGCGAGTTCGTCGCCAATCTCGTCAGCCGCGATCTCGCTGAAAAAATGGTCCGCACCGCGGTCGATGCGCCGCGCGGCGTCACCGAATTCGACTATGCCGATCTCGCCATGGCGCCGTCGCGGCTGGTTGCGCCACCCCGCGTGGCGGCGGCGCCCGCGGCGCTTGAATGCCGGGTGACGGAGATCATGCGTCCAAAGGCGCTGGACGGGACACCGACCGGCGCCATCGTCGTCGCCGGCGAAGTCGTCGGTGTGCATATCGACGACGCCTTCCTGAAAGACGGCATCTTCGATATCGTCAGGGCGGGCAATGTCGGCCGTCTCGGTTATATGGATTATGCCAGCGTCAGCGAGATATTTTCAATGAGCCGGCCTCGCTGGAGAAAGGATTAGAACCTGATCTCCGATGGATCGGGTGGAACCCTAACTTTGGTTAGGAGGCATGCGTCAACGATTGCTTCTCGTGATCATCGCAACGATCGTCTCGTAAAGTTCGTCCCGCGCCTGTTGAGCGGTGATTTCTCCTGTCGCGGCAGCATTGGACAAGGTGTCGGCTGCGCCTAACATCGCCCAAAAACCGGCCTGCATGATCCCCCTTGGCCCGATAAACGGGACCAACACCTTTCGGCACCTCTCGATAAAATCCAGTTGGTAGTCCCGCTTGACGGTCTCCAGTTCGGGCGAGCCTGCCAGCGCGGCCAGCACGCCGGGGATCTCACGACCCTGGGCCAGCACGCATTCGACGTAAGACGATGCGATGACAGAAGCTTTCTCCTCCAAACCCGGAGCACTTCCTTCAAGAGCGGCGTCGATCAGCGCCGTCTGGCGCGCGTCGAAATCCTGATAGAGGGCGGTCAGCAAACCGTTGCGCGTCCGGAAATGGTCATAGACCACCGGCTTGGCGACACCGGCCTGTTCGGCCAGGCGCGGCAGTGTCAAAGCGTCGGTGCCTTCGTCGCGAACCAGGCGCCTCGCCACCTCAAGAAGTTGGCTTAGCCGCTGCTCGCGACTGAGACGAACGCGTTTCTCAGCGGCTTGGCTTTTTTTCGGCATGCTTGACATGACTATATACCAAAGGTAACTTACCTTAAGTATATAGAGTTCGCTCTTCGATCGCAACCATCCGCCGGCGTTCCCCCCGGCGGCCGAAGCGGCACGCCTTCGCATGCCGCAGGCAGAGGATTTGTGTGCGTTATGACCGATACTTCACTTGTACGCCCGACCAACCGCAGGGCATGGTTGGGCCTCATGGCTGTCTTGCCCCTGGTCCTGCTCGTAGCCATGGACGGCTCGATACTCTATCTCGCCATGCCGCGTGTGACGTCGGCCATCACGCCGACCGCCGACCAAGCACTCTGGATTCTCGACATTTACGGGTTCGTGGTTGGATCGCTGCTGATCGCCTTCGGCAATATCGGCGACCGTTATGGGCGGCTGAAGCTGATCATGATCGGCGCGGTGGTCTTCGGTGCTGGATCGCTCGGCGCAGCCTTTTCGCAGACGCCTGAAAGCCTGATCGCCTCGCGCGCCCTTATGGGATTAGGCGGCGCGACACTGTTACCCTCCGGGCTGGCAATCGTGAGCTCGCTGTTCCCCGATCCGCGCACGCGCGCTCAGGCGATCGGGATTTTTGCGGCGACTTTTGCGGCCGGGTTCGCCATCGGGCCTGTCATCGGCGGACTGCTGTTGCGGCAATTCGAGTGGGGCGCCGTGTTTCTGATCAATGTCCCCGTCGTGATCGGCTTCCTGGTCTGTGCACCGGTACTGCTGCAGGAGGTGCGTTCGACTGCCTACGGGCGAATCGATCTGGTGAGCCTTATCTTGTCCTTTGCAGGTATCCTGTTGTTCACATATTCGCTCAAGAGCGCGGCGGCGCATGGCTTCACGCCGACACTAATGAGCATCGGCATCGTCGGCATCCTTGCCGTTGGGTTGTTCGTGCGCAGACAGAGCAGGATTGACTACCCGCTGCTCGACCTGGACCTGTTCCGAGACGCCATTTTCTCCATCGCCATCCTGACCGGGCTTCTTACGCTGGTTGTGTGGTCGGCCACCGGATATCTTTCGGGCATCTATCTGCAATCGGTGCTGGGCTTTGATGTTCTCAACGCAGCGCTGCTGACGCTGCCAGGCGCGATCGTGCTGACGGCGACTTGCGTGGGCACCGCTCGCATCGTCGAGCGGATCGGCCGCAAAACTGCCCTTGTTGCCACACATCTGCTCATCGGCGTCGGCGTCCTCCTGCTGCTGTTCACGACCACCGAGGTCGGAATCGCGGCCTTCATCGCCTCGACCATGATCGCTGGCGTCGGATATGGGTTGTCCTTTAGCCTGGTGGCCGAGATAGCGGTGTCGGCCGTTCCTGCCGAACGAGCCGGTGCGGCGAGTTCGATCGCCGAGACCAGCAACGAACTGGGCAATGCACTGGGAATTTCCCTGCTCGGATCGTTGGCCGCGCTGAGCTTCCGGCTGTTGGGTCCCGGCGTGGCCGGCACGCTCAACGAAACACTTGATCAGTCGGACCCTGAAATTATCGTACGGGCCAACGAAGCCTTCCTCACCGGTTTACATGTCGCGGTCGGCGCCGGCGGTCTGCTGACCCTTGCAACTGGCATCATCGCGTGGCTCTGGCTGCCGAGAAAATTGCCCGAATGACCTCCGCTGCCAGGGAGTTAGATCCCCGCCGCCCTGGCGCGTGCCAGAAGCCTCTCGGCCAGCTTGAGATGCGGCCGGTCGTACATCTTGCCGCCGATGCCGACGACGCCGGGATTTCCAGCCGCCTCGAATGCCTGGACGATTGCCAGGGAGTGTTTCACCGCCTCGGTCGACGGCGTGAAGGCGGCGTTGATGACAGGCACCTGCGCCGGATGGATCGCCATCTTGCCGGTGAAGCCGTCGCGCTCGGCCTCGGCGCATTCCGCCGCGAAGCCGGTCATGTCGCGAAAATCTGGGAAAACCGTGTCGATCGCCGCGACTTCCGCGGCACCGGCGGCGAGGATGGTCATGGTGCGGGCGAAGCGGAACACATCGGTGTAGCGGCCATTCTCGTCGCGGGCCGTGCGCGCGCCGATTGCTGCCGAGAGATCTTCCGCACCCCAGGTCACGCCGACAAGCCGCGCACTTGCCTTGGCGTAGCTCGCGGCCGCCAGCACGCCGGCAGCTGTTTCGGTGATGATCGGCAGGATTTTTATCGCACCGTCCGGCACCCCGCTTTCGGCCTCGTGCACCCTGAGCTTGGCCGAGAGCTGCTGGACATCCTGTCCGCTGTTCGACTTCGGCAGCATGATGCCGTCGGGTTTCACTGGCACGAGTGCCGCCAGATCGTCATCCGCCAGGCCGGTAGAGAGATCGTTGATGCGGACATAGATTGCGGAACTGGTTTGATGCCCGTGTTCGGTGATGAAGCGTGCGGCGATATCGCGGGCCAAGGTTTTGTTTTGTGGCGCGACCGAATCCTCGAGATCGACGATGACCACGTCGGCGTCGGCGCCAATCGCCTTTTCCAGCTTCTTTTCCGAATCGCCGGGAACGAACAGCAGCGAGCGCATCGGTCAGGCCTTCTTCATCATCATCGCCTGCCTCGTGCATTTGGCGACGAGCACGTCGTCCTGGTTGTAGGCGCGGTGCTCGAATTCGACGATGCCGCGGTCCGGCTTCGACCTGGAGTCGCGCACCGACACCACCGTCGTCTCGACGCGGATGGTGTCGCCGTGGAAGACCGGATGCGGAAACACCGTCTCCTTCATGCCGAGATTGGCGACGGTGGTGCCGACGGTGATGTCGTTCACCGAAATACCGATCATCAGGCCCAGCGTGAACAGCGAATTGACCAGCGGCTTGCCCCATTCGCTTTTGGCGGCGAAATCGAAATCGATGTGCAGCGGCTGCGGGTTCAGCGTCATTACCGAGAACAGCATGTTGTCGCTTTCGGTGACGGTTTTCCGCAGCGTGTGCTGGAAGACGTGGCCGACGACGAACTCTTCCAGATAAAGCCCGGCCATGGTCGATCTCCTCCGCTGCCGCATCGCCCCGAAAATCGGAATCGATTTTTGGAAAGCACGATGCTTCAAAGTGTTAGCGTGCTTTGTGCGTCCGAAAGCGCGCAAGTCGCTCTAAGGGTTGATAGGCGCTGCCTACCGCGCTCGCAAGCCAGTTAACAAAGAGGGGCAGTTAACAAAGATGGTGAACCGTTCGTAAACCATTTCTGCCTACGGTCTTCACTGGGGCGGGAACGGACTCGGGCTAGGGGCATAGCGGACGGCATGGTTGTTTCGCATTTCCTGAAATGGATTCATACGGCAAGGGTCTCTGAGCGCGCCGCGGCAGCAAGCGCATTGGCTCGCGCCTACATCAATGCCGAACTGCCTTTCGAGGATCGCTGCGCGGCGGAGGCGGCGCTGACGCTGCTGCTCGACGATACCTCGTCGAAAGTGCGGCTGGCGATGGCAGAGGCGCTGTCGATGAGCCATCACGCGCCGCTGCAGATCATCAGCGCGCTGGCGTCCGATCAGCCGGAAGTCGCCAGCCTGGTGCTGGCACGTTCGCCGCTGCTTACCGATGCCGATCTGATCGACCGGGTTGCCGGCGGCCAGAAGGCGATCCAGAAACTGATCGCCGATCGTCCGCGCGTCTCCATGGCGGTCGCCGCCGCGATCGCCGAAATCGGCGAGCCGGAAGCCTGCGCCACGCTTCTCGCCAACAGCGGCGCCGACATCGCTTCGCTCAGCTTCCGCCGTATCGCCGAACGCCATGGCCATCTGCCTTCGCTGCGCGAAGCGCTGATATCGGATGCGCGTCTGCCCGCTGACTGCCGGCATATGCTGCTAATAAAACTTGGTGAAACGCTCAAGGGTTCGCCGCTGGTCCTGGCGCTGATGGGCCGTGCCAGAACCGAGCGCGTCATGCGCGACGCCTGCGTCAAGGCTTCCCTGACGCTGATCGAAGGCACGCGCCAGGAAGAACATGCGGCGCTCATCGAGCATCTGCGCCTGCGCGGCGACCTGACCGCAAGCTTCATCATTCGCACCATCGCGCACGGCAAGGTCGATTTCTTCGGCTCGGCGCTGGTCGCGCTCAGCCAGCAATCCGAACAACGGGTGAGGGCGCTGCTGGCCGGCGGGCACGACGTGGCGCTGCAGGCGCTGCTCCGCAGCGCTGGCCTGGCCGCGGCCACGCACGCCATCATCCTGCGCGCGCTGAAGGTCTGGCGGGAGGTCGCCAATGGCAAGCGCCTCGCCGGCGTCCAGGAAGTCAGCTGGCTGATGCTGAAGGAATTGGGCGGGCAGTCCGCCGAAGGCGATCTCGCCGGATTGGTCAAATCGATCCACCTCGATGCGCTGCGCGAAAACGCGCGCGGTCACGCGCTGGCGATCGCTGCTGCCTAGTGGTGAAAATCTGACGGTTGATACCCAAATCGAATTGCAGCAATGGGTGAAGAGCAGTCCTTGCGGCAGTTGCAAACTCAGCGGGAGATTGGCGACAACCCGAGAACGTCCTGCATGTCGTATTCGCCGGGTTCATGGTCTGAAACCCAGCGTGCGGCAGTCAACGCACCGCGCGCGAACATGCCGCGATCCAAAGCGGAATGCGACAGTGTCAGAATCTCTTCGTCGGCGGCAAATACCACACTATGCTCTCCAATGATGCCGCCGCCTCGCAATACGGAAAACCCGATTTCACCAAGCGCTCGCTCGCCAATAATACCATCGCGCCCGCGCCGTTCGACGGGAGCAAGCGGAACGCCCCGACCACTGGCCGCTGCTTCGCCTAGCATCAGCGCCGTTCCAGATGGTGCATCGATCTTCCGGCGATGGTGAGCTTCATGGACCTCGATATCCCAAACTTCAGCTGGGAAAGAGCGCGCGGCGCGCTCAACTAGGCCCACCAGCATGTTCACGCCAAGGGAGAAGTTGCCTGAACGCACGATCGCTATTTTACGTGCCGCCTCGGCGATCCGAGCGAGGTGAGTGTCCTCAAACCCTGTTGCGCCGATCACCATTGCTGGTCGACCCATCGCGGCGCACTTTTCTGCAAGCGCCGCCGATGCTTGGCCGGTCGTGAAATCCACGACGACATCCGCAGCGCGGAGCGCTGCGTCAACATGAATCAATCCGTCGACGACTTTTTCGGGGCGTCCGAAGCCTCCTACGAGCGAAAAGGCAGGTGCTGCGGCGACAGCAGCGAGTAATGCTCTGCCCATGTGGCCCTGCGCGCCAGCGACAGCGATTCTAATAGCAGGCACCAATGTTCTTCCCTTAGCAACATCCAGATTAAAATCGACGGTTTCGTATCGATTTTGTACCGTCGCAGAAGTGGCCCATCGCGACAACGTCTAAGGTCCGCAACGGGGTGATGGAAAGCGGCCTTGCGGCACAAGTGTCTGTCTGGATCAGTGTCCAAGCGTTTCACTCAGGAAAACGTGTGAATCCTGAAACGAGCGATTGGCGGCGAGTTCATTGTATTGCAGGAAGTGGCCGAAGGACGAGATGCCCGTTTTCAGGTTCTCGGCGTCGAATGAGTGCGGGGCGTCCGGGTAGACGATGAGTTTGACGGGGCTCCCTTTGCCGCTGCGTTGCTCCATCATTTTCCGGCAGGCCGCCGCCGGGGTCCAATCGTCGCGTTCGCCGATTAGGATCAAGGTCGGAACGGCCATCTCACCACTCGTTACCGAGCATGAGGGGTAGTAGGCAATCGCAGCTTGGAATTTCTGCTTCATAAGCGCTGCCGCAGCGCCAAGCTGGACGGCTTGCAGCACAGCGATTCCGCCAGCGGAGAACCCCATTACCGCGACGCGTCGAGAGTCGACGAAGCCGAGCGTGGTGAGGAATTCCAAGGCGCCGTAGGCGTCGTTGACCCGATCGTAAAACAGCCGGTCGCAGGTATGCCGGATGCCGCGCGTCGTGAAACTGTCGACGGCTAATACGACATACCCCCAGGACGACAATCTTCTTGACCAGGCCTCTCTTTCTCGGAGGCCAAGGCCGGCACAGCCGTGAAGCAGGACGACAGCCGGGAACGGTCCATCCCCTGATGGGCGTGTCAGGAATCCCCGTATCGGCGCGCCGGAAAAAACTTTTGGTTCTTCGCCACGCTCCCGCGCCATGCGCGTCTGAAACGGTGTCGGCTGGAATGAGGCGCTTTTGAACTTCACCAACTGGTCGGCATTCGAATGAAAAATTCCAAGACAACTGATGATACCGCAGAAGATCAGTCTGGCTGCATTTCGAAGGAAGGCTGGTAGGCCAAAGTCGATCCAGCGGGTGTGCATCTCGGCTCCAGTCCCTCAGACTTCTTATCGACCGAGCTTATGCGCTGACCGGCAAGGTCTTCAATGGGTCGGCTTCGGCCGCTCGACCGTGATCGCTTTAACGACCGCCCCGGGCGCTAAGCAGCTATTGGCTCCCCCGCCGCACCGTCTCGACCGCGAGTGACCCTCTCGGCAACGGTCGCAAAAGTTCAGCTTCGGGCTATCTTAGGTGGATCCAGGCTGCCCAGTCCGCCGGCTGGAGCACAACGACTTGTCGGTTGTGGTAAGGCGCCACGTCGCCATGACTCCCACCATGGCGCCGAAGGGATAGTCCCTTCCAGATGGTCGGCACCGCTGAGAGGATCAATCCGTCGAGATCGAACACTGAACTACTTGACCCGTTGCTTTGTCACGAACCCTTTTCGAAAACACGCGATGAAGGCCGATTGCGCGTGATTCAGCTTCACTGCTCGCAACGTAATCGGGAGTGCCGACATGCATTACCCAGCGAATGTCTCTGGGGGCGGCAGGTTTCCACGTAACTTTTGATCCATAGGCCGCTTTGCCCGGAGCTGTGCTATCGAACCGGCAGTCGATCGCTACGGGCATCATGCCTTTCTTAAACATTGCTTCGGTAACCCCGTCAAAATTTGACTTCCTAAGCCATCCATGCGCACCGCTGGTTGAAACTGTAGTGCACCCTGCCAGAGATATGCTCGATATCAAAAGCCCGATGGCCAATGCGCTGCCTACGGATGACCGCCGATTGCCTTCCTGATTCTGTTTCATACCCGCCCCTCAGACTGAAAGTAGTTCGGGCTAGATAGGACGTCGGCGGGAAACAACGCAAGGCCCACTTTTAGTGTTCCCCTCCCGGTAAGGTGCGGATCACTTATCCGTAGAAGATCTTCGAAAAACACAAGGAATTGCCTGCCCAAGGGGCGTTGCGATAACTCAACGCTGAGGTGGGCTTTGCAGCGTGAAGGCGTCCGGCAGAATCCCCTTTTCAACTTGGTTCCAGCTAACGGGAGCCGCGACCGAAAAGCCTGGGCGGGCACGTGGTGAATAGGCGCCCACAGCCGTGTTCCCGCGCCCATTGCGGAGATAATCGAGAAAGATGCGCCCATTGCGAGCGGACGGCGCGGCCGAGACAACATGGCGTTCAGGCTGCTTGCCGACGAGTCGCTGTGCCAGCTTACGTGCATACAGCCTGGCGGCGTCGTGGGTGATGACGGCCTGCAAAGGCGCCATCACATGCACGCCTTTGCCGCCGGTCAGTTTGGGCCAGCTATCGAGACCTTCTGACCGCAGCATGTCGCGCAACGTCAGTGCCGTGCCGGCGACTAGCTCCCATTCGATTGCGACGCTAGCGACACGGGCCATGACTCTTTTCGTCCAGCGCGCCGAACGTCGCGATACTCAGGCCATGAACGCCAAGACGGACGAACTGCTTCGCGCGGTCGGCAAGGCTGATACCGAGACGGGTCAAGATCGACAAAGAGGAACCTGAAGAGATTGAAAGAGAACGAGAGCGAAAGCAGCAATGAGATTGACCGATAACGAGACCCGGCATAGCCGCGCGAAACCGTTGCAGCCCCAATGCGTTGGGTTGGGCCGCAAGTTACCGGATGAGCCGACAGACCATTGCCTACGGGAGAGGACTGGCAATGGTCTGTTGGATCAGACCGACTTCCAGATTTAGTGTCCTGCTATACCTTTCGGCACCGCGGGCTGTGATCCCAGTCACTTAGGTCACTCGATGACTTTGATGATCTTGCGTGTGCCTGGATCAACGACAACGGTTCGGTTGTCGACCATCACGTAACTGTATTTGGTGTCGGGAACTTCATGAAGCTCGACCGTCTCGGGCAGCGTTGAGCCGATATTGAGCTCTATCCCAGGGACCTTCACCGATGCGAGCGGCTGCTTCTTCACATATTCCCTGATGACGGTCTCCTGTTCAGGCTCGATGACTACGTCCTGAGCGGCAGCAGCGCCGATACCTGCCAGCAGCAGAAATCCCGCGGCTGCAGTGGAAAGTCGCATTTTCATAGTTGCCTCCTATGTGAGTCCTCTCGCGCCGAACAGCATCGTCACGCGCGATACTCACCGAACCCGCAGCAGCTGCAAAAGTTCCTTTGGCTGGGAGCTTCGGGCCGATCTCAGACAGGACCCAAGTCTCACTGTTCGCGCAACAGACTGGACATCGCACCATCCGGAACCGCGGCTGCCCGTAGTCGTTGCTCCGAGTTCACGGGAGGAGCCCATGGAAAATAGCGTCCACCAGGCCCACTGGTTACTCGGTCCGGTCTTCCCCGTCTCCATCGCGTTCCTGGCAATTGGAATGGTCGTTAGCTAGGGAATGCGCAGCAAGAGACCACCGCCATTCCTCGATTTGCGGGTGGTCCTGACCACGTCCGCCTAGGCGGGGCCTGTCAGCGGTTCCAAGGTGGCGAGGGCGGGCATCACCTCACATCAGATCTTCAGCAACCCCGTCGAATTTCTTGAGGCCTTCGCTTGGAGGCTTCTGCTTATGAAGTCCCTGTTCTGTTGCAGCCGCCTCGAAGGCGGCGAACGCAGCTTGGTGACTGCGATGTCCGGCCAGGCATTCCTCGATCATTCGGATTGCTTCAAGCCGGGACGGCTTGTCCATGAATGGCCATGGTTGCTGAAGCGCTCGTTTATCATTCCAGCCGACAGCTCGGCTGAATTCCAATGGGCCATAATAAACAAGCTAGTCCGAGAAGTACGTTCCATATCCGGCGAGACACGCTCAGAGGCTGCTGACGGCGGCATTCGCGGGCGACCCACCGGGTTGACGCCCTAATCGTGCTTAGCGAGAACGCAGCCGACCGTGGAGGGGTGGACCTCGAACAGGCGGGTCGGCCTCGGACGCGCTCGCTGGCATTCGTCACTCTTGGCCATTTGTCTTCGTATTGCGCTCAGCTGAGTTCTTGGGCGAGTCCGATGAGGAGCCCTTCAGGCCCACGGATGTAGCAGAGCCGATACGCGTCTTTATACTGGACTACTTCGCCTTCGAGCTGCGCGCCGCGCGTGCGGAGCCTTTCAAGCGTCTCGTCGATGTCGTCCACGGCGAACATGACGCGGAGGTAGCCGAAGGCGTTGACCGGGGCGTTCCGGTGATCTGCGACGACAGGCGGCGTGAGGAAGCGGGAGAGCTCGAGCCGGCTGTGGCCGTCCGGTGTGCGCATCATGGCAATTTCGACACGCTGATCGCCCAGTCCAGTGACACGTCCGGCCCATTCTCCTTCGATCGTGGCCCGCCCTTCGAGCTCGAGGCCGAGTTCGCGAAAGAAATCGATCGTCCCTCCGAGATCTTCGACGACGATCCCTACGTTGTCCATCCGCTTGAGCGCCATGTTTCGAATCTCCAGGGTGTCGTTCCAATCTACAAGATGTCGCCTAGTCTAACAGCGGACACTTGAGTGCCCGCAACACCGATAGATGATGACATGTGGACGTGCGGTCGTGCCCACATGTCTACAATTCTGCGGCCCCACGGGGCTAAGGACAGGCATCACGAAACGGATGTGGTGAGAGCGCCACATGCAGCAACCGAACCCGCCGCACGTCGTGCCGATGCGGAGGCGCGCATGAGCGCGGCCCTACTGATGCCGCGCGAGCCGGTCCATGGATGCGTTTGCTTCGGCCAAACTAGCCAGCGCTTGCTCGACTTTTTGAGCCGAGGCGTCAGTGCGCTTGATGTGCGGGATCATTTGCTGCCTCAACCGCGCGAGCCTTTCCGCGCGATATACATCGCCGTATCTCGCAGTTTCAAGGTGGAGGGTCGCGAGCCTCATGGGCAACGATTCCGATTATCTAGCAGTAGAAATTCGCGAATCCGCCTTTCGTTCCGATGTCCGACCTTGCCCTCGCAAAGGCTGGCCGGACGGCCGCGACGACTGAGCCGCATCCCTGCCAAAAGAGATCGTCCGCTGATGCTGCTCAGTCGACCGCGGGGCCAACCAGGTAGCGGAAGTGATTGCGGATGTGGCCGTTGAAGAAGCGGCCCTTGGCGAAGGCGGCTCACGAGCAGCGCTGTTGCTAATCGCGGGGCCTTAGCAAAGCATCGCATTCGGCCGCTCGCTGGGCGGATTCGAGAACAAGGGCCAATCACGGCATGATCCGCCAATGGTGTCGGGGGATACCTTATGCGTTTAAAACGAAATGCTAGGCGGTCGGCCTTTCGACAGCCGCAGAGGCTGTTGGCGATTGTGACGGCGCTGGGTAGCAGGCTTTATCGTGTCTGGCGGCAGGTCCGCGGTCTCCTTGAAGTGCGGATCCGATTGCCGGCATAGCATCACATGGGTCCAAGTGTCAGGTCTTCACCATTAGCTTGGGTTTGGTAGCCGCGATTGCGATGCGTTGTGGGCGCAAAAAACTGCTACTATTTTAGGGCCATGCACGATTTTGCTTCGAAACGACGACTTAAGGTTCCGGCGACAGCACCATCTCTTATGTCGGAGACCAGAGTTTGCAACCGTGGCGGTAGCGCGGTCTTGACTTCTCCCCTTGTGGGAGAAGGTGGATCGGCGCGCAGCGCCGAGACGGAAGAGGGGTGTTGGCCGGAGTGCGGTTTTTGCCAAGCTGGAACACCCCCATCCGACTGAGCTTCGCTCGGCCACCTTCTCCCACAAGGGGAGAAGGGGGAGCGAACGATGATCGGGAGCGAGACGCCGAATTGAAGGCGAGGGGCTTTCGTGTGCTGCAACAACGGTCGCCGTTTGCGGTTCGCCGAGCCGAAGAAATTCAGATATCCAGCACTTCCGTCTCGGCAAACTCCGCGCGTTCCTGGATGAAGCGGAAGCGGGCTTCCGGCTTGGTGCCCATCAGCGCGTCGACCGCATCCTTGGTCGCCGCCTCGGCATCGATCACGTCGACCCTGAGCAGCGTGCGCTTTCTCGGGTCCATGGTGGTTTCCTTGAGCTGGGCGGCCATCATTTCGCCCAACCCCTTGAAGCGGCCGATTTCGACCTTGCCGCGCCCGGTGAACTCGGTGCGCAGCAGTTCGTCCTTGTGCGCATCGTCGCGGGCATAGGCGACCTTGCCGCCCTGGCGGATCGAGTAGAGCGGCGGCACCGCCAGGTAGAGATGGCCGTCGCGGACCAGGCTCGGCATCTCCTGGTAGAAGAAGGTGATCAGCAGCGAAGCGATATGGGCGCCGTCGACGTCGGCGTCGGTCATGATGATGACCCGGTCGTAGCGCAGATCCTGATCGCGGTATTTTGACCGCGTGCCACAGCCAAGCGCCTGGATCAGGTCGGAAATCTGCTGGTTGGCAGCCAGCTTGTCGTTGCCGGCGCTGGCGACGTTGAGAATCTTGCCGCGTAGCGGCAGCACTGCCTGGCTGGCGCGGTCGCGCGCCTGTTTCGCCGAGCCGCCGGCCGAATCGCCCTCGACGATGAAGAGCTCGGCGCCGGCCGCGGCATTCTGCGTGCAGTCGGCGAGCTTGCCGGGCAGGCGCAGCTTGCGCACCGCGCTCTTGCGCGAGACTTCCTTTTCCTGGCGGCGGCGCACCCGCTCGTCAGCACGCGCGATCACCCATTCGAGCAGCTTCGAAGCTTCCTGCGGGTTGTCGGCCAGCCAGTGGTCGAAGGGATCGCGGATCGCGGCCTCGACGATCCTGATCGCCTCGATCGTCGCCAGCCGGTCCTTGGTCTGGCCGACGAATTCCGGCTCGCGGATGAACACCGACAGCATGCCCGCCGCCGAGATCATGACGTCTTCCGAGGTGACGATCGAAGCGCGCTTGTTGCCGACCAGCTCGGCATAGGCGCGCAGGCCGCGCGTCAAGACGTTGCGGAAGCCAGCCTCATGGGTGCCGCCTTCGCCGGTCGGGATGGTGTTGCAGTAGGAGTTGAGGAACCCGTCGCCGCCGAACCAGGTCACCGCCCATTCGAGCGAGCCGTGGCCGCCTTGCCTGTCGCTTTTGCCGGCAAAGATTTCGCGGGTGACCTGGAATTCGTCGCCGAGCGAGGCTTTCAGATAGTCCTTGAGGCCGCCGGGAAAATGGAACTCGGCCTTGGCGGGCGTCGTGTCCTTCTCCTTGATCAGCGAGGGGTCGCAGGTCCAGCGGATCTCGACGCCGCCGAACAGATAGGCCTTCGAGCGCGTCATCCGATAGAGCCGCGCCGGCTCGAATGCCGCACCCTTGCCGAAGATCTGCTCGTCGGGATGGAAGCGTATTCTGGTGCCGCGGCGGTTATGCACCTCGCCGAGCTGCTCCAGGCCGGTCACCGGAACGCCGCGCGAAAAGCGCTGGCGATAGAGCTGGCGGCCGCGCGCGACCTCGACCTCGAGATGGTCCGACAGCGCGTTGACGACGGAGACGCCGACGCCGTGCAGGCCGCCCGAGGTCTCGTAGACCTTGCTGTCGAACTTGCCGCCGGAATGCAGCGTCGTCATGATGACTTCGAGCGCAGGCTTCTTGAATTTCGGATGCGGATCGACCGGAATGCCGCGGCCATTGTCGGTCACCGCCAGATATCCGTCGGCCGAAAGCTCGACGTCGATGAAAGTCGCGTGGCCGGCGACCGCCTCGTCCATCGAATTGTCGATGACCTCGGCGAACAAATGGTGCATCGCCTTGTCGTCGGTGCCGCCGATATACATGCCGGGCCGCCGCCGCACCGGCTCCAGCCCTTCCAGAACCTCGATGTCGGCGGCACTGTAGCTCTCGCTGCCGTCGCGGGATGCCGGGCGCTTCGCCGCCTGCACCAGGGGGTCGGCCGGGCGCGCGGTGGCGCGAACCGGTTGCGGCTGCTTGTCCAGATTGCCGAAAAGATCGTTGCTGTCGTTCATGCTGGTCCTGGATTGCGATGCTGCGAATCACCACCCGATACTGCCACGCTTTTTGCGGGCAGGCGACGGAGGTTCCCGTTCCGTTCGAGGATAGAGCCTCTTACTGCAAAACCATTCGACAACCAAGCGGCGGAAATGGGCCGAGGGCATCGACGCTTTGTAAACCTTGTCCGGAGGTTACGCCGGAAGGTTGGCCGAAAAAGGGTATTCGCGGATTGCTGCTGACCTAGAATGCGGCAGAACCCGAGAAGAGGCTGTCGCTTACGCATGTTGGATTACAGTTCGCTCCTGCTTGCGGCTGCGCTGTCGGGCACGTGTCTCAGCATCACCCTGTTTGCGATCTGGTGCACCGCGCCACAGGCACGCTTTGTGCTGACGGTGGCGTGCGGCATTCTCGTGCTCGTCGCACATGTGGTCTTGTTCTGGCACTGTGCCAAGCATCCCAGCCCCTGGCTTTGCCAGATTGTACTTGCGCTTCTCAGCCTGGGCCTTCTGACCCTCTGCCTATCGGCCATGCAATATCTCGGCGTCCACGACTATAGGCGCGCCATCTTGCCGACCCTGGCTGCGATGGCGGTTTGCGCAGGCGCGACGTCGCTGGGCTTTGACGGCATCGGCTTCATCGTCACCTACGCGACGGTAACGGCGCTGCTCTCGCTTATCGGGGTGATGTTCTGGATCAAAGGTGGTCATGATCGCCGGATATTGCTGGTCGTTTCGTTCCTGAGCGGCGTCTGTGCGCTGTCCTTCGGACTTTGCGGCGCGGTCCTGCTGGTCAAGGGCCAATGGGTGCTCGGCGTTGCGCCCGACAACTGGGCCGAACGGTTGAATTCCGCCGTGGCGGTCGCCTGCATGACGGGGCTCGGCGCATTGACGCTCTCCCTGCACCATTTGCAGGCGCAGATCGAACTGAAGGCCGAGACCATGACCGACCCATTGACCGGGCTGATGAACCGGCGGGCGTTGACGGCATTCTACGGCGAGCGGATTTTCGGCCCGTTCATGTCTGTCGCCATGTTCGACCTCGACCATTTCAAGAAGACGAACGATGTATTCGGTCATCCGGTCGGCGATCAGGTTCTGCGCCGCTTCGCCGCTGTCGTCAGAAAATACTCCAGGACCGGCGTCGACGCCTTCCGGCTGGGCGGCGAGGAATTCGTCCTCGTCATGTCGCGGATGACTGAAGAGAAGGCTTACGACATTGCGAGCAAGATCAGCGTCGCCTTCGGCACGGAAGTCGTCGCCACCCAGCTTGGTCCGTTGCGCAGCACAGTCAGTGGCGGCATCGGCTTTGGCGGGACGGATGGCACCAGTCTCGACAATGTGCTGGCCGAAGCCGACGCCGCACTCTATGCGGCAAAGCGCGCCGGGCGAAATCGCGTCGTCGCCCAGAACAAGGCGAGCAAGGCCGACGCGCCGGCCTTGCGTTCTGCCTGATTGAGGCTTCTATCTTCTTGTTAGACCATGATCTTGTCCGAAAACCGGATTCCACTTTTCGGGATCATGGTCTACTCCGCCGCCCCCAGATATTCCGACAGCGGCGGGCAGGAGCAGACGAGGTTGCGGTCGCCGGCGACATTGTCGATGCGCGACACCGGCGGCCAGTATTTGGCTGACGTGTCGGCATCGCCGGCGGGGTAGGCCGCCTCCAGGCGCGAATAGGGATGGGTCCACTGGCCGGCCAGCGCCTCGGCGGCGGTATGCGGCGCATTGACCAGCGGATTGTCGGCCAGGGGCCATTCGCCTTTCGCCACCTTGGCTGCCTCGCCTGATATCGCGATCATCGCCTCGCAGAAGCGATCGAGCTCGCGCTTGGGCTCGGACTCGGTCGGCTCGACCATCAGCGTGCCGGCGACCGGAAACGACATTGTCGGCGCATGGAAACCGTAGTCGATCAGCCGCTTGGCGACGTCGTCGACGCTGATGCCGGCACTGTCCTTGAGCACGCGGGTATCGAGGATGCATTCATGCGCGACGCGCTCGTGCCTGCCGTTGTAGAGCACCGGGAAATGCGCTCCGAGCCGCGTCGCCACATAATTGGCGGAAATGATCGCCGTCTCGGTCGCCTGCTTCAGGCCCGAAGCGCCCATCATCCGGATATACATCCAGGTGATCGGCAGGATCGAAGCGCTGCCGAACGGTGCAGCCGACACGGCATGGCCCGAGCCTTCGACGACGTGGCCGGGCAGAAAGGGTTGCAGATGCGCCTTGACGCCGATCGGGCCGACGCCGGGACCGCCGCCGCCATGCGGGATGCAGAACGTCTTGTGCAGGTTCATGTGGCAGACGTCGGCGCCGATGTCGCCGGGGCGGGCAAGACCGACCAGCGCGTTGAGGTTGGCGCCGTCGAAATAGACCTGGCCGCCATGCTCATGGACAAGGGCGCAGAGGTCGCGCGCGCCTTCCTCGAAAACGCCGTGCGTCGAGGGATAGGTGAACATCAGCGCCGCAAGGTCTTGCGCATGCTCGTCCGCCTTGGCTTTCAGGTCATCGACGTCGATGTTGCCGTCTTCGGTGCAGCGCACGACGACGACGTTCATGCCGGCCATCGCCGCACTCGCCGGATTGGTGCCATGCGCCGATGACGGGATCAGGCAGACCGTGCGGTGAGCTTCGCCGCGTGAGCGGTGATAGCCGCGAATGGCGAGCAGCCCGGCATACTCGCCCTGGCTGCCGGCGTTGGGCTGCAGGGTCACCGCGTCGAACCCGGTGATCTCCGCCAGCCAGGCTTCCAGTTCGTCGATCATGGCGCGGTAGCCGGCCGAATGGCTTGCCGGGGCGAAGGGATGCAAATTGGCGATATCAGGCCAGCTTACCGGCATCATCTCGGCGGCGGCATTGAGTTTCATCGTGCAGGAGCCGAGCGGGATCATGGCGCGGTCGAGCGCCAGGTCCTTGTCGGCCAGCCGGCGCAGGAAGCGCATCATGTCGGTTTCCGAGTGGTTTTCGCGGAAGACAGGCTGCGTGAGAAACGCCTTGCCGCGCGGTTTTCCGGGCATGGTGCTGCCGACGGCTGCGCCCGGCTTGGCGCCGAACAGCGCCGCGATCGCCTCCAGATCGGCCTCGGTCGAGGTTTCGTCGAAGCTGATGCCGATGCGGTCGGCGTCGATGACGCGCAGCAATCGGCCGGTCTTTTCGGCTGCGGCGCCAATCGCCCCGGCTCTGCCTTTCACTTCCACCGCCACGGTGTCGAAGCGGCTTGCGCCAAGCACCGAAATTCCTGCTGCGTCGAGACCGGCAGCCAGCCGGTTGGCCAATGCATGGATTCGGCCGGCAATCGCCTGCAGCCCGGCAGGGCCGTGCCAGATCGCATAGGCGGTCGCCATGTTGGCGAGCAGCGCCTGCGCGGTGCAGATGTTGGAGGTCGCCTTGTCGCGGCGGATATGTTGTTCACGCGTCTGCAAGGCGAGGCGATAGCCGGGCCGGCCCTTGCTGTCGGTGGACTGGCCGACCAGGCGGCCGGGCATCAGCCGCGTCAGCCTGTCGGAAACGGCGCAATAAGCGGCATGCGGCCCGCCAAAGCCCATCGGCACGCCGAAGCGCTGCATCGGGCCGACGGCGATGTCGGCGCCAAGCGCAGCCGGCGCGTCGGTCAGCGTCAGGGCGAGCGGATCGGCAATGAAGACGACCAGCGCGCCGGTGGCGCGAGCTTTCTCGATTGCCGCCCTGTGGTCGCCATAGACGCCAAACGTATCGGGCCAGGAGACCAGCAGAGCGGCTGTGTTGTCGTCGATCGTGTCACCGTCGACCTCGATGCCGAGCGGCTCGGCGCGGGTGCGCACGACGTCAAGCGTCTGCGGATGCGGCGTGCCGGCCAGCGCCACTTTGGTCCGCTTGTCGCGGTGGTGGCGTAACGCGATGCCGACTGCTTCGGCCACCGCCGTCGCCTCGTCGAGCAACGAGGCCGACGCGACCGGCAGCCCGGTCAGTTCGGTGACCAAGGTCTGGAAATTGAACAGCATTTCGAGCCGGCCCTGGCTGATCTCGGCCTGGTAGGGCGTGTAAGCCGTATACCAGGCCGGGTTCTCGAACAGGTTGCGCTGGATGACCGGCGGCACGTGGACGCCGTGATAGCCGGCGCCGATGAAGCTCTTCAAAACTGTATTTTTCGCCATTGTCGCTGACAGCTCGGCCAGCGCCTCGGCTTCGCTCGCCGGGGCCGGCAAGGCCAGCGGCCGGTCGAGCCGGATCGATTTCGGCACAGCCTGGCTGATCAGCGTCTCGACCGACGGAACGCCGATCGTCGCCAGCATGGCTCTGACATCATTGAGGCCGGGGCCGATATGGCGGGCCGAGAAGGAGTAGGGTGCTGCGGTCATCTTTCCTGGTCCTGCTCTCTCAACCAATATGGGCTTTGTAGGCGGCCTCATCCAGGAGACCTTCGAGTTGGCTTTCATCGGCCAGCTTCATCTTCCACAGCCAGCCGTCGCTGGCCGCCGCCGAATTGACCAGGGACGGATCAGACGAAAGCGCGGTGTTGGCCTCGGTGATCTCGCCGTCGACCGGCGCATAGACGTCCGATGCCGCCTTGACCGATTCGACCACGACGGCGGTATCGCCCTTGGCCAGCTTTTTCCCAGGCTCCGGCAATTCGACGAAGACGAGATCGCCGAGTTGTTCCTGCGCGTAGTCGGTGATGCCGATGGTGGCGATACCGCCTTCGACGCGGAGCCATTCGTGATCTTCAGTGAAATAGGTCTTTGCCATGAAGTTCATCCTTTGCGGTAGCGATGCGGCGTGAAGGGCAGGGGATTGATATCGACCGGGATTTTGGTCCCGCGAACGTCGGCGAAGAGTTTTGCGCCGGGTTTGGCCAGCGACGCCTGGACGTAGCCCATGGCGACCGGATGGCCGGCCGAGGGGCCGAAGCCGCCGGAGGTGACGTGGCCGGCGGGATTGCCGTCGGCATCGAAAAGGGCAGCACCGGGACGCACCGGCTGGCGGCCTTCCGGCTTCAGGCCGACGCGTTTCTGCGTTGGGCCGCGCTCCAGGATTGAACGCAAGGCGTCGGCACCGATGAAAGCGCCAGAGGCGCGAACCTCCTTCGGGATCGCCCACATCAGCCCGGCGCCGGCCGGGTCCATCTCAGGCGTGATGTCCAGTCCGTGCAGGCACAGCCCTGCTTCGAGCCGCAGGCTGTCGCGGGCGGCCAGCCCAACCCACATCACTCGCTCGTCCTCGAGCAGTTTGGCGACGAGATTTCGCGCATCCGCTTCCGGCAGGCCGACCTCGAAGCCGTCCTCGCCGGTATAGCCCGAGCGGCTCATGAACCAGTTTTCGCGCGGCTCGAAGCCGTGCATGAACAGCAGCGATCCGGTTTCGATGCCGGCGCGCGACAGGGCGGCCCAGGCTTCGGGACCCTGGATTGCCAGGAAGACGCGGTCGAGTGCTTCAATCTTGGCGTCAAAGTCCGCCTTGGCATCAAAGTCGGCAAGCTCACGAAGGTGTTTTTCGTCGGCTTCAGCATTGCCGGCATTGGCGACGACCATGAAGCGTTGCCGGCCGAGCCTAGTGACGATCAGATCGTCGATGATGCCGGCGGCTTCATTGAGAAAGAACGTGTATTTGGACTGGGAAATCTCAAGCGCGCCGGCGTCGAACGGGCAGGCACGATTGAGCAGTGCTTCAGCGCCCAAGCCACTGATCTCGAACAGCTTCATGTGTGAGATGTCGAACAGGCCGGCATGTTCGCGGGTATGAAGGTGCTCCTTCATCACGCCGGCCGGATAGGTGAGCGGCATCGACCAGCCGGCGAACGCGCCAAAGCGCGCATTGGCGGCCACGTGCAGGTCTTCGAGGGGAAGGTGTTTGGTGTCGTCGCCCGTCATGTCGTCTCCAGAGTCGCACGCAATCGGCCGCGAATGGCGACCAGTCCGTGCCCCTCTGTCTGAAGCCTGAGAGACTCGCGCCCCGTAACTCTGTCGGCAGCGCTTACACCTTCGGCGCGGGGCGAAAAAAGCCCCGACTTTCCAGAGTGTCTTTCCCGTCTACGGTTCTTTTTGCCTGAGAGATTTCGGGCGATTTCCCCTTCGGCGGCAGCTCTCGCTGCTCTCTCCCGCAAACAGGTAGGACTCAATTTGAGCCCTCGACTCGTCATCCATAGCCTGTCGGCGACACCTTGTCACCTGCTAGCGACAGCTTACCGACAAGTCTTCGCTAACCACGCGGTTTGCCGGTTTCTCAAGGAACTGCCGATATGTTGGGTCCAAGTGACGTATGGAGGGGAAACGAAATGGGCGAATTGAAGTGCGTTCCGGTGGCCGAACTGGCCTCGAAAAATCGGGTCACAGCGGAAGACGTGGTCATGCTGCGCCGCGAGGTATTCGGCGACGGGGTGGTGACGCGGAGCGAGGCCGAGGCGCTGTTTGCGCTCGACGCGATAGAAGGGGACAAATGCGCGGAATGGCCGGATTTTTTCATCGAAGCCATCACCGACCTCATCGTTCATCAGGAAAAGCCGGCGGGCTATATCTCGCAGGACAATGCCGACTGGCTGGTCCAAGCGATTTCGCGTGACGGCATGGTCGACAGCCTGACCGAACTCGAACTGCTCGTGCATGTGCTGGAAAAGGCGAAATCCTCGCCGAACGGGCTTTGCGCCTATGCGCTGGAGCAGGTCGCCCATGCCATCATCGACGGCAAAGGGCCGCTGATGCACGGCGGTAAGCTGGTTCCCGGGCTGATCGCCAAGGCTGAAGTCGAGCTTCTGCGCCGCATTCTCTATGCCTATGGCGGCGACGGCAACATTGCCATCACCCGCGCCGAGGCAGAGGTGCTGTTCAAGATCAACGAGCGGACCGCGGCAGCCAACAACGATCCATCGTGGAATGATCTGTTCGTCAAGGCGCTCGCCAATTACGTCATGTGCTCGGCCGGCTACGAAGCTCCGGTGCGCGACGTGGCGCTGCGGCAAGATGCTTTCCTGGAGCAGGCCGATCCAGAGATCGGCGGTTTCTTCGGCCGCATGGTTTCGGGTGGCCTCGCCGGCATCATGAAAGCCTACTGCGCGCCGGGCGATATCGAATCCGAATGGGAATCGAAGAACAAGGCAGCCGAAGCACTGGCACGCCGCGCCGAAACGATCGACGCGTGCGAGGCGAAATGGCTGGCCGAGCGCATCGGCAGCGACCGGCCGCTGCATGAGAACGAGCGCGCGCTGCTGACACTGATCAAGCACGCCTCGCCGGAAATCCATCCGGTGCTCAAGCCGCTGATCGACAAGGTCGCCTGAGCAAAGCACCAAACACTGATCGGAAATGGCGGAGCTATGGCGTCAAATGCCGCCGTACCAGTCGTAGCCATTGTCCTCCCAGTAGCCGCCCCTGCCGCCGCCGATAGCGGCGAAACTGTCGACCAGTTCGATCCGGCGGAGATACTTTGGCATCTTGTAGCCGATCTGGCGCTCGACGCGGACGCGCAGCGGCGCGCCGTTCTCGACCGGCAGCGGCTTGCCGTTCAGGCCATAGGCAAGGATCGTCTGCGGGTGACGGGCATCGATCAGGTCGATCGAGCCGTAATATTTGATGTCGCCGGACAGGCTGCGGTCGATCGTGTCGAGGCAATGGAACACGACGTAGCGCGCCTGTGGCTTGACCACCGCCTGATCAAGCACCAGCGACAGCGGCGTGCCGGTCCATTTGGCGATGCAACTCCAGCCTTCGACGCAGTCGTGGCGGGTGATCTGGGTGCGGCTTGGCATGTTCATCAATTGCTCGCGGGTCAGCGACAGCGGCTTTTCGACGAGGCCTGAGACGTCGAGCCGCCAGTCGGCGAAATTGTTGGCGAGCAGGCTTTTGTAGACATCGTCGTCCGGCGCGGTGACGCCGTTCGGCCGCTGCGGCTGGCGAATGTCGGCTTCGGTGAATTCCGGCGCCAGCGAATCGCCGGCGAGCAGGCGCTGCGCGCGCCAGGTCAGGCCGTTGGCGCCTTCGAGGAAACTGCGCAGTCCGTCGCCGACACGAAGCTGGCTGTCGAATGCATCGCAACCCGACAGCATGATGCCGGTGACGCCGAGGCTGGCCGAGGTCAGGAATTTTCTGCGGCTGATCACAAACTTCGCCATCTCACGCACCCCTCTGCGGCGTCTTGCTGCCATGCGCCGGCGGATCGGTTCGGTACCAGCCGGTGATGATGGAACGCAGCTCGTTGATCGGGCCGGCAGCGAAGATCATCACCATATGGATGATGAAGAAGGCGACGAGCAGCAGCATCACGACGAAATGGATTGTCCGCGCCGTCTGCCTGCCGCCAAGCAAATCGTTGAGGAATGGCAGCGCCGCGTTCATGCTCGGCGACATGGCAAGGCCTGTGATGATCATCAGCGGCAGCAGCACGAACATCACGCCGCCATAGGCCATCTTCTGCAGCGTGTTGTATTCGCGCGTGTGATGAAACTTGAATTTGGCATGATCGATGATGTCTCGCGGCAAACGCCTGAGATCGTCGATGCGCGGGACAAGATCGCGGCGCAGATGACCGTTGACCAGGCTGGCGACCAGCCACACGACCAGGGTCGTGGACAGTATCCAGGCGAAGAAGAAATGGACGACGCGGGCGGTGCCGAGGTCGTAATAGGAGGGGATTGTCGCCCAGGACGGGAAGGCGCGGGACGTCTCCCGACCCGCCGGCCCCGACCAGCCGAGCACACCGGTTGTGTCGAAGCGCTTGCCGAAGATTTCGGTGTAGCCGCGCGGGCCGTTTGCGGTGTTCTCGGCGCCGATGGCGAAGATGGTGTTGTTATATGCGAATCCCGATTCCTTGCCGATATAAAGCTGGGGGCGGGCATTGAAGATCTGCAGGCCGGAAAGCAGCATGAAGAACAGCGAAATGGCCCAAAGCCAGTGCGTCAGCCGCGTCCAGCGCGACTGCCGGTAGATCAGCGTTGCATCTTTCGGCGCGGCAGTATCTGGCCCGACAGTGGATTGGCTCCTGGCAACCGATTGCATTTTTTCGCGTCCTTCCGGCCGCTCAGTCGGCCTTTCCGATCGTTCTCCTCCCAATACGTTGCCAGCCAAAGCGATGTTTCATCCGATCACGGAATTATTACAGACTGCCCGGTGCTACCGGCTCCCGAGACTGACGGCGAGGTTGACCGCGGCGGCGACGATCACTGTATTAAAAAAGAACGACAGGATCGAATGCAAAAGCACGATGTGACGCATTTGCGTGGTCGAGACCGCGGTATCGGAGGTCTGCGAGGTCATGCCGACGGTGGTCGAGAAATAGAGAAAATCCCAGCCGTCCGGCCGCTCCTTACCGGCAAATACGAGGCCGCCGACCGGCTTTTTCTGTTTCGCTTTGCTGCCGGGGTCGGTCTCTTCATCGTTGACCCAGTAAACATGGGCGTAGTGCAGCGCCGTCATGGCGTGGATGGTGAACCAGCCGAGGGGGATCGACAGCAGCGCGAAGGTGAGTTCGACAGGATGCGCGCTGCCCTCGCGATTGATCAATTGGAACAGCGAGATGATGGCAATGGTGACGACAATCAGCGTCACCGCAAAGATGACTAGCACCGGCTGGTCGGTGGCCCGCGCGTTCTTGCTTAAAAAGCGGCCGGTGAGCAGCGGCATCTGGGCGAGGACGATGACGGTGTAGGCGGCGAAAAACGCATTGGCGCCGATCGAAAAGGCGAGCGGAGTGCGCAAGACCAGCGCGATCGCCAGTGCCACTACACCGATGCAGGCCGACACCGCGAACTGCATGTGGCGGTGCAGTGGCGTCTTCAGGGGAGTCTCGGTCGTCATGGCCCGGCCTCTGATGGCGGTCCGTCTTACCGCCGCTCGTCTCTTAGGGCTCGAACATTATAGCACTTTTGACTGTGCGCATGATGCCGAAGATCGATTCCGGTTTTGCTGCGCTGACCTCCGGTTCGGGGTCAAGCGCTAGCCCAGTGCGGCGGATTTCAGCGCACGCCGCAAGATGCGGTCGAGCTCGCCAAGAAACCGCGAGCGGTCCTGCGGCGCGAAACTGGCATTGTAGCCCTTGCTTTCGCCAGTCTCGCGCAGATGCTGCTTGAGGTCGCGCATCGCTACCGCCATGCCGATCGTTTCCGGCGTGAACGGGCGTCCGGTCGGCCCAAGCACATGGGCGCCGAGCGCCACCGTGCGGGCGGCAAGCGGGATGTCTGATGTCACGACGATGTCGTTGGGCTTGGCATTGTCGACGATCCAGTCGTCCGCCGCGTCGGCGCCCTTGGACACGACGACGTTGCGGATCATCGGGTCGCGCGACGGGCGCAGCCCGCCATTGGAGACAAAGGTGACGACGACGCCATGGCGCTCGGCGACCTTCTCGACCTCGGCCTTCACCGGACAGGCATCGGCATCGACGTAAATGGCGGGTGCGGGCATGGTTCGTTCCAAGCGTATGAAGCCGGGCGATTGTGCCTGGATTGATGTTCGAGCGGTCAAAGGTCGGCGCTGCCCCTCATCCGCCTGCCGGCACCTTCTCCCCGTATAGTGACGGGGCGAAGGGAGCTTGCCGCAGCCTCGGCACGCTTTCTGCCACGCTGCAGGTTGGCGAAATCCCTTTGCGAAGGCGTCTTTCTCCCCGTCACTATACGGGGAGAAATGCCCGGCAGGGCAATGAGGGGCGGCGCAGACCTAAAGCGATTGCCTTGCTTCCTCCCGGCCACGTCGCAAATTCTCAATAGACCACCACGCTCCTGATGCTCTTGCCCTCATGCATCAGGTCAAAACCCTTGTTGATGTCCTCCAGCTTCAGCGTGTGGGTGATCATCGGGTCGATCTCGATCTTGCCGTCCATGTACCAGTCGACGATCTTCGGCACGTCGGTGCGGCCGCGCGCGCCGCCGAACGCGGTGCCCATCCAGGTGCGTCCGGTGACCAGCTGGAACGGCCGCGTCGAGATCTCCTGGCCGGCGCCGGCAACGCCGATGACCACCGACTTGCCCCAGCCGCGGTGCGATGCCTCAAGCGCCTGGCGCATCACCTTGGTGCTGCCGGTGCAGTCGAACGTATAGTCGGCGCCGCCGATCTGGTCGGCGCCGCGCTTGGTCATGTTGACGAGATAGGGCACGATATCGCCGTCGATCTCCTTCGGATTGACGAAATGCGTCATGCCGAATTTCTCGCCCCATTCCTTCTTGTCGTTGTTCAGGTCGACGCCGATGATCATGTCGGCGCCGGCAAGGCGCAGCCCCTGGATGACGTTGAGGCCGATGCCGCCGAGGCCGAAGACGGCGGCCGTGGCGCCGATCTCGACTTTTGCGGTGTTGATCACCGCGCCGATGCCGGTGGTGACGCCGCAGCCGATGTAGCAGATCTTGTCGAAGGGCGCGTCGGGATTGACCTTGGCCACCGCAATCTCGGGCAGCACGGTGAAGTTGGAGAAGGTCGAGCAGCCCATATAGTGGAAGATCTTGTCCTTGCCGATCGAGAAGCGCGACGAGCCGTCCGGCATCAGGCCTTGCCCCTGCGTGGCACGGATCGCGGTGCACAGATTGGTCTTTCTGGACAGGCAGGACGGGCATTGCCGGCATTCCGGCGTGTAGAGCGGGATGACGTGGTCGCCCTTCTTGACCGAGGTGACGCCCTTGCCGACATCGACGACGATGCCGGCGCCCTCATGGCCGAGGATCGCCGGAAAAATCCCTTCGGGATCGGCGCCCGACAGCGTGAACTCGTCGGTGTGGCAGATGCCGGTCGCCTTGATCTCGACCAGCACCTCGCCGGCTCGCGGGCCGTCGAGGTCGACCTCCAGGATTTCCAGCGGCTTTCCGGCGGCGACAGCGACAGCGGCACGGGTTTTCATCGGGGCTCTCCTCTCAAGCCAAATCGGCAATCGAGGCGAGCTTTAGCGTATCTGCAGGTTCTGGACTATGGGACGAATTGACAGTTCGGTGCCGGGTTTTGGTCGTCACCAGGCGACTTGCGCCCGGATATGCGCCTACGTGCCTTGACCGGCCGGGCCAAGCCCATAAAAGAAAGGCAGCCGAGGGAACAAAACCCGCATGTTCACAAAAATCCTGATCGCCAATCGTGGCGAGATCGCCTGCCGCGTCATCAAGACGGCGCGCAAGATGGGCATCGCCACCGTCGCGGTCTTTTCGGACGCCGATCGTGACGCCGTGCATGTCGAGATGGCCGACGAGGCTGTCCATATCGGGCCTTCGCCGGCCTCACAAAGCTATCTGGTGCCGGAGAAGATCATCGCCGCCTGCAAGGCGACGGGTGCTGAAGCCGTGCACCCCGGCTACGGGTTTTTATCCGAACGCGCCTCCTTCTGTGAAGCGCTGGAGAACGAAGGCATCGTCTTCATCGGCCCGAAACCCGGAGCGATCAGGGCGATGGGCGACAAGATCGAATCGAAGAAATTCGCCAATGCAGCCAGGGTCAGCACGGTGCCCGGCTGGCTCGGCGTCATCGAGAATGCCGGTCATGCCGAGAAAATAGCCGGCGAGATCGGCTATCCCGTGATGATCAAGGCCTCGGCCGGCGGCGGCGGCAAGGGCATGCGCATCGCCTGGAGCAAGGCCGAGGTGCGCGACGGGTTCGACCGGGCGCGGTCGGAGGCCAAAAGCTCGTTCGGTGACGACCGCGTCTTCATCGAAAAGTTCGTGGTCGATCCGCGCCACATCGAGATCCAGGTGCTGGCCGACGCGCATGGCAATGCGCTTTATCTCGGCGAGCGCGAATGCTCGATCCAGCGCCGCAACCAGAAGGTCGTCGAAGAGGCGCCTTCACCTTTCCTCGACGCCAGGACCCGGAAAGCCATGGGCGAGCAGGCGGTGGCGCTGGCCAGCGCGGTCGACTACCAGAGCGCCGGCACGGTCGAGTTCATCGTAGATAGTGAAAAGAACTTCTATTTCCTTGAAATGAATACACGATTGCAGGTCGAGCATCCGGTGACCGAGCTCGTCACCGGCATTGACCTGGTCGAGCAGATGATCCGCATAGCAGCCGGCGAAAAGCTCGCCATCAAGCAAAGCGACGTCAAGCTGAACGGCTGGGCGGTGGAAAGCCGGCTCTACGCCGAGGACCCGTATCGCAATTTCCTGCCGTCGATCGGCCGGCTGACGAGATACCGGCCACCGCAAGAGGGACAGTTCGGCGACGTCGTCGTCCGCAACGATACCGGGGTTACCGAGGGTTCGGAAATCTCGATGTTCTATGACCCGATGGTCGCCAAGCTGTGCACCTGGGCGCCGACTCGGCTCGCGGCAATAGACGCCATGTCGGAAGCGCTCGACAGTTTTGTCGTCGACGGCATCGAGCACAACATGCCGTTCCTGGCAGCACTTATGCAGCATCCGCGCTGGCGGGAAGGGCGGATATCGACCGCCTTCATATCAGAGGAATATCCCGACGGCTTCGCGCCGATCGTGCCTGACAGCGAGGAAAAGGCCGTTCTCGCAGCGATCGCCGCCGCGGTCGAACTGCTGCGCCGCGACCGGCTCGACCGGCTCGGCGGGCGGCTGGCGCCGCATTCGGGTGTCCTGAAACGCGACTGGGTGATCAAGATCGGCAAGGACTATCTTTCAGCCTCGGTGCTCGAAGGCATGATCTCCATTCCGATGGAGCTCGGTCTGTCGATCGACGGCGGCAAGGCGCTGACGGTAGCCTCCGACTGGCGTCCGGGCGATCTCGTCTGGCGCGGCATGGTCGGCGACCGAAGGATCGCTGCGCAGGTCAGGCCGGTGCTGAACGGGCTTCGCGTCGCCTGGAAAGGCATGTCGGTGAGCGCACGCGCCATGCTGCCGCGCACCGCCGAACTCGAAAGGCTGATGCCGGAAAAAGTGGCGCCGGATACGTCGAAGATGTTGCTCTGCCCGATGCCCGGCCTTGTCGTGTCGATCGCCGTTGCCGAAGGGCAGGAGGTCAAGGCCGGCGAGACGCTGGCGGTCGTCGAGGCGATGAAGATGGAAAACGTGCTGCGCGCCGAGCGCGATCTCACCGTGTCGAAACTCAAGGCAAAACCGGGCGACAGTCTCGCCGTCGACGCGGTGATCATGGAATTTGCGTGAGGCTGAAAAATCATGCTCGACGCCGGTCTGGGACTTTGGAGATTGGCGAAAGCCGCGATGACGGCCAATCTCCCCCCTTGCGGGGGAGATGTCCGGCAGGACAGAGGGGGGTGTGAAGGATCGCGAACTCTCGATTTAGTTCATTCCCACTGGAACGAGCCTGGGGGCGTGATACCGCTTGGTTGACAGGCCGGAGGGACAGCACCCCCCTCTGCCCTGCCGGGCATCTCCCCCGCAAGGGGGGAGATCGGCAGCTTCGCCGACGGCGCCTGTCGCTGGACTCGCATCGTCCGGTGCCGGACAATACATCCTCATCGACTGAGTCCTTTCAAACGGCGATAAAAAAATGGCGAATGAGACACTTCCCCGCGATCCGTTGCGGCGCGAGGCCTTTGTGAAGGCGTCGCGGCCGGAAGCGCCGGCGCGGCCGTTCATTCATCTGCGCGTGCATTCGGCCTATTCGCTGCTCGAAGGCGCCTTGCAACTGGGCACGGTTGTCGGCCATGCGGTCAAAGATGACGCCCCGGCCATTGCCGTCACCGACACCAACAATCTGTTCGGCGCGCTCGAATTTGCGCAAAAGGCGGTGAAGGAGGGCATCCAGCCGATCATCGGCTGCCAGACCGCTCTCGCTTTTTCCGGTGAAGCCAGCGACAGCCAGCGCGACCGCAGGCGGCAAGGTCCGGAAATGCGGCCGGTGGTTTTGATCGCGGCGACCGAGGCCGGCTACAGCAATCTGGTCAGGCTGGTCAGCCGGGTCTATCTGGAAACGCCGCCCGGCGAGGCCGTGCATCTGACGACCGACATGCTGCAAGGCCATTGCGACGGCCTGATCTGTCTCAGCGGCGGCCCGCGCGGCCCGATCGGCAACGCGCTGAAAGAGGACCGCCGCGACCTCGCCGAGACGCGGCTTCTGGCGCTCAAGGCGCTGTTCGGCGACCGGCTCTATGTCGAGCTGGAACGGGTTTCCGGCTATGACCGGGCCATCGAGAAATCGTCAGTCGACCTCGCCTATATCAATGACTTGCCGCTGGTTGCCACCAACGAGGCGTTTTTCTCCTCGCGCGACGACTATGAGGCGCATGATGCGCTGATCGCCATCGCCGAAGGGTCGGTCGTCGCCGTCGACAATCGCCGGCGGCTGTCGCCCGACAATTTTCTGAGAAGCCAGGCCGAGATGGCGAGGCTGTTCGCCGATCTGCCGGAGGCGATCGACAACACCGTCGAGATCGCGCTGCGCTGCTCCTACTATCCCAAGACCCGCAACCCGATCCTGCCGCGCTTTGCCGGCGGCGATGTCGCCGACGCCGACGCGGCGGTGAAGGCGGAGGCGCAGGAGCTTGCCAGACAGGCGCATGAAGGACTGGAGGCGCGGCTCGCCGCGCACGGCCTGGCCCCTGGCTATACGGTCGAGCAATATCGCGAACGGCTGGAATTCGAGCTCGGCATCATCGAGAAGATGAAATTCCCCGGCTACTTCCTGATCGTCGCCGACTTCATCAAATGGGCGAAGGCGCAGGGCATTCCGGTCGGGCCGGGGCGCGGCTCGGGCGCCGGCTCGCTGGTCGCCTATTCGACGACCATCACCGACATCGATCCGCTGCGCTTCTCGCTGCTGTTCGAGCGCTTCCTCAATCCCGACCGCGTGTCGATGCCCGACTTCGACATCGATTTCTGCCAGGACCGGCGCGAGGAGGTCATCCGCTACGTCCAGCAGAAATACGGACGCGACCAGGTCGGCCAGATTATCACCTTCGGCACGCTGCAGGCCCGCGCGGTGCTGCGCGATGTCGGCCGCGTGCTGCAGATGCCCTATGGCCAAGTCGACAAGCTCAGCAAAATGGTGCCGTCGAACCCGGCCAATCCGGTCAAGCTCGCCGACGCCATCGCCAACGAGCCGCGCTTTGCCGAGGAGGCCGAGCGCGAGCCGATCGTGCAGACGCTGCTCGACATGGCGCAGAAGCTGGAAGGGCTCTACCGCCACGCCTCGACGCATGCCGCCGGCATCGTCATCGGCGACCGGCCGCTGTGGGAGCTGGTGCCGATGTACCGCGATCCGCGCTCGGACATGCCGGTCACCCAGTTCAACATGAAGTATGTCGAGCAGGCCGGCCTGGTGAAGTTCGACTTCCTCGGCCTGAAGACGCTGACGGTGCTGGAGACCGCGGTCAAGCTGATCCGCCGCCGCGGCATCGAGATCGATCTTGCCCACATTCCGCTCGACGACCCCGACACCTATGCCATGCTGTCACGCGGCGAAGTGGTCGGCGTGTTCCAGGTGGAAAGTGCCGGCATGCGCAAGGCGCTGATCGGCATGCGGCCCGACTGCATCGAGGACATCATTGCGCTGGTTGCGCTTTATCGGCCGGGCCCGATGGAGAACATCCCGACCTACAACGCCAGAAAGCACGGCGAGGAGGAGATGGCGTCGATCCATCCGAAGATCGACCATCTGGTGAAGGAGACGCAAGGCGTCATCGTCTACCAGGAACAGGTGATGCAGATCGCGCAGGAGCTTGCCGGCTATTCGCTGGGCGAAGCCGACCTGCTGCGCCGCGCCATGGGCAAGAAGATCCGCGCCGAAATGGACAAGCAGCGCGAGCGCTTCGTCTCGGGCGCGATCGAGCGCGGCGTCGGCAAGCCGCAAGCCGACTTCATCTTCGACCTGCTGGCTAAGTTCGCCGACTATGGTTTCAACAAGTCGCATGCCGCCGCCTATGCGGTCGTTTCCTACCAGACGGCCTATCTGAAGGCGCACTACCCGGTCGAATTCCTGGCCGCGTCGATGACGCTCGACATGGGCAACACCGATAAACTCGCCGATTTCCGCCAGGATGCGCTGCGCCTCGGTATCGATGTCGTGGCGCCGTCGGTGATATCAAGCTTCCGCGCCTTCGAAGTCGCGGAGAACCGGATCTTCTATTCGCTGGCCGCGCTCAAGGGCGTCGGCGACGCGGCGGTCGAGCATATCGTCGCCATGCGCGGCGAAAAACCGTTCAAGAACCTCGCCGATTTTTGCGAAAGGGTCGACCCGAAGATCGTCGGCAAGCGCGTCTTCGAAAGCCTGATCATGGCCGGCGCGCTCGACTGCTTCGGTCACGACCGCGCCGCGATGATGGCGGGCGTCGAGCGGATGATGGGGCTGGCGTCGCTTGCGCAGCAGAATGCAATGTCGGGCCAGCACGACATTTTCGGCGCCTCGCTCGGCGCGCAGTCGCAGGCGCTCAACCTGCCGGCGACCGACCCGTGGCTTGCCGCCGACCGCCTGCACCGTGAATTCCAGGTGGTCGGCTTCTATCTCTCGGCGCACCCGCTGGACGAATACAAGGCGGCGCTGCAGAAGATGCGGGTGCAGACCTGGGCCGAGTTCTCGGGCGCCGTCAAACGCGGCGCTGCCGCCGGGCGGCTTGCCGGGACGGTCACCACCAAGCAGGAGCGCAAGACGCGCACCGGCAACAAGATGGGCGTCGTGCAGTTCTCCGACACGTCGGGCCAGTATGAAGCCGTGCTGTTTTCCGAAGGTCTGGCGCAATATCGCGACCTGCTCGAGCCCGGCCGTTCGGTGGTGGTCACAGTTTCGGCCGAGGACAGGCCCGAAGGCGTCAATCTGCGCATCCAGACGGTGCAGTCGCTGGAGGACGAGGCAAGCCGCATCCAAAAAGCCTTGCGCATCTTTGTCAGGGATGACCGGCCGGCGTCGGCGATTCAATCGCAGCTTACCCAGCGCGGCGACAGCCTGGTGAGCATTATCGTCATCAAGGACGAGGGGCAGGGTGAGGTCGAGATCGAACTGCCCAACCGTTACCGCGTCTCGCCACAGATCGCCTCGGCCATGCGGGCGGTGCCGGGCGTGGTGGAGGTGGAGTTGGTGTGAGCTAACGACCGTATTCCGCCAGCCCGGTCGCATTGCCCGGTGACGATGCCGCTGGTATTGTGGGCTCGGCGGCCTGGGTCTTTTGGCGGCCGGGGGGAGTGCGTCATGGATGAGCGGGATGCCGCTGCCGAACTCCAGAAAATGGTCAATGGCTTCCAGGTATCTCAGGCGATATGCGTCGCCGCCACGCTGGGCATTGCAGACCATCTCAAGGACGGAAAACGCACCAGCGGCGAACTGGCCGTGCTGACCAATACCCATCCGCAGGCGCTCTACCGGCTGCTGCGCGCCCTTGCGTCGGCCGGCGTGTTCCATGAAGCGGAAGACCGGTCCTTCTCGCTGACCCCGGTTGGCGGCGCGTTGCGATCCGACGTTCAGCATTCGGTCGCGTCGTGGGCAATTCTGGCCGGACGGCCGTATTTCCGTCAGGCATGGAGCGATCTGCTGCACAGTGTCAGCACCGGCGAAAACGCCTTTCGCCACGCTTATGGCAAGGGCGTTTGGGAATACCGGGCAGAGCATCCGGAAGAGTCCGTCGTTTTCGACCGGGCGATGACGGCGATGTCGCGTGGCGTCGCCGCCGCGGTGCTCGCGGCCTATGACTTCCGGCGGTTCTCTGTCGTTATGGATGTAGGCGGCGGGCAGGGCGCGCTGCTTGCCGAAATCCTCCGCCGCAATCCCGGCCAGCGCGGCATTCTATTCGATCAGCCGCAGGTCGTGGCGAAGGCCGGCCCGGTCTTTGACGCTGCGGCTGTGGCTGATCGCTGCGACATCGTCGCCGGCGATTTCTTCGTCTCGGTGCCCGAAGGAGCCGATGCGATTGTGCTTAAATGGATCTTGCATGACTGGGACGACGACACAAACACCCGGATCCTGAAAACCTGCCGCCGGGCGATTCGCCCGGAAGGCAAACTGCTGGTGCTCGAGAGCATTCTGGGGCCGCCCAATGAAGGCGCCGTCGCAAAATTCGGCGATCTGAACATGCTGGTCATGCCGGGCGGGCAGGAGCGCACGGCGGAAGAATTCAGGTTGCTGCTTGCGGCGTCGGATTTTCGGGTCGCCAATATCGTTGAAGCCGGACCTCGCATCAGCATCATCGAGGCGGAACCGGTCTGATTGCTTTCCGGGCCTGGAACGCTGCGGATGTTCTCAAGCCACAGTGGCTTCCCCCTGCTCTGCCCACTGGACGGCTGTCGCAGCGAGCGTTATCGCAGTTGTCATGAAGGCGCCGAAAAGGGACGGAGTGCAGGATTTTTCAGCCTTGACGCGGCTGCGCGACACATTGCGCAAACTCTATCACGGGCGCACGCCTGCGGCTTTCCGGTTTCAGCTGGCGGCTGTTATCATCGACCTTGCCATCATCGCCTTCTTCATCGCCACTCCGGTGATCCAGGACTCGTCCTCGTTCCTCTGGCTCGATTATTCAGTGGCAGCGCTTGTCGCCGCCGACATGATTGCCCGGCTGCTTGCGTCAAACGACATGCTGCGCCTGATGAAGCAGCCGACGTCGTGGGTCGACGGCTTCATCCTGCTGACGCTGCTGATGCCTTCGGCGCTGGCCAATTTGGGTTTTCTTCGCATATTGCGGCTGTGGTCGCTGTCGCGCAGCGGCGCGCTGTGGCGGTTTTTCGAGATGCGCGGCCTCAAAAAATGGCGCGAGGCAAGCCATGCAGTCATCAATCTCCTGACATTCCTGTTTGTCGTCACCGGTTTCGTCTACACCTTCTTCTTCCGCACCGGGGCCGGTCTCGAAGGCTATGTCGATGCGCTGTATTTCACCGTCGCCACGGTGACCACGACCGGCTTCGGCGACATCGTCCTGCCGGGAATAGCCGGCAAGCTCACCGCGATCGTCACCATGATCATCGGCATATCGCTGTTCGTCAGGCTGGCACAGGCGCTCTTCCGTCCCAACAAGGTCTTCTTCCCGTGCCCGCAATGCGGCCTTCAGCGGCATGAAGCCGACGCCGTCCACTGCAAGGCCTGCGGGCATCTCCTCAACATACCCGACGAAGGCGACTGAAATGCGAGGCTAAGCGCGGTTTTGTGGAAACAAAACCGCGCGGTAGCTCTTTGCTTTGACGCATTTTGTCGGACGCCAAACGAAGCCGTTTGGCTGCAAAATGCTAAGACGCTGCCACTTCCGCTGGTTTGGTCGCCTTTTTCTGCAGATTAAGCAGATTGCCCAGCAGGATCAGCAAGGCGCCGCCGGCGGTGAAGGCGTCGATCTGCTCCTGATACAGCAGCCAGCCGATCAGCGCCGACAGCGGCACGCGCAAAAAGTCCATCGGCGAGATGACGGTGGCGTCGGCATAGGCGAGTGCACGCGCCATGCAGAAATGCGACGACATGCCGGTGAAGGCGATCAGCAGGATCCACGGCCACAGTTCGAGCGGCGGGTTGCGCCATTCGTAGAGCGCCGGGACAAGGCCGAGCACGGACTGGATGACCAGCATCCAGAAGATGATGGACACGACGCTGTCCGTCCGCGTCAGCGATTTGACCAGGACCACGGATATGCCGAAGCAGACCGCGGCACCCAGCACGACAACATGTCCCGGATCGACCGAGCCGACGCCCGGGCGGACGATGATCAGCACACCGATCAGCCCGAGCACGATCGCTGCAAGTCTGGGCCGGCTTAGTCTTTCACCAAGAAAGCCGACCGCCAGAATGGCCGTCCAGATCGGCGTCGTGAATTCGATGGAGATCAGCACGGCCAGCGGGATCAATGTCAAGGCGTAGAGCCATGCCGCCTGGCCGACAAAATGGACGACGTTGCGGGCGATATGGGCGGTGGGGCGTATGCTGCGCATCGCCGCAAAACCGCCTGACATCATCACCAGCGGCAGGAGGATGAACAGGCCGATCACCGAGCGCAGCTCCAGCACCTGGAAGACATTGAGCTCGGCCGTCGTGGCGCGGCCGGCGACCGACATCGTCAGAAACGATGCGATCGACAGCGCCATCCAGAACGCAGCCTTGGGGATCGAGGGCGAGGGTGCCATGCGCGCTATGTCGCAAGTCGGGACTTTCACCGCAACCGCTAGTCGACGCATTCGGCTGGGCCAGAGCGGCGCGTTGCAAAACGGTCATGCTGAAGGCGGAACCTGCCGTCACGGCGAGCGTTGGTCCAACAGCCAGATCAAGGGGAGAGATCCAATGAAATCATGTGCACGATTTGCACTTGCCGGCTGCCTGGCGGCTGCCGCCGGCGCGGCTCATGCCGATGAGGCCGATTTTCTTCGCTCGTTCGAGGGGAATTTTGCTGGCAAGGGCACCGTCAAGGTAACCACCGAGGCGCCGACGGTGAACGTCTCCTGCCGCTTCAATTCCGACGCGACATCGAGTTCCTTGTCGCTGGACGGCACCTGCCGCGGTCTCGTCGTGGTGACGCGCGCCATCAGTGCCGATCTGAGGTCCAGCGGGACGAAGTACACCGGCACCTATGTCGGATCCCGCACCGGACCGGCGCAGCTCAGCGGCAGGCGCTCGGGCAATGCGATCAATCTCGGCATCCGCTGGGCGAAGGAGGTCAACGGCGATCGTACCGCGCAAATGACCGTCGAGAAAAACGGCGAGGACGGCATGCGGCTGACCGTTATCGACGTCGACCCAAAAACCGGCGAGCGCGTGACGACCAGCCGGATCGATCTGCGACGCACCTGAAGCGGCCCGCTTTATAGCGCGGTCTTGCCTTCTCCCCTTGTGGGAGAAGGTGGATTGGCGCGAAGCGCCAAGACGGATGAGGGGTGCTGGACGGATTGCTGTCGATGCCAAGCTGGAACACCCCTCATCCGACCTCGCTTCGCGAGGCCACCTTCTCCCACAAGGGTGTTTGGACCGGAGACATCGCGAACAGGTGTGCGAAGACATCGCGAACAGTTTGCCATCCTATCGATCAATGGCATTGAGGTCGATGGTTTCTATTTTCTGATGTCTGAACCAGGCGTCGAAGACGCCGTCGGCAGCGGTTGGGCGAAAGGCGACGGACTTTCCGGCGAAGGCCCTGCACAGGCGCACGTTGTGGCCGAGAATGGAGACGAAGCCATGCTGCTGAACGCGGCGGATGAGATCGTCCTTGGCATAGTCGAACGGCTCGACGGTTTCGCGATGCTGGCGCTGCGAGACGCGGTAGCGGTCGAGCGGCACAGCGCCGCCAAGCGCGTCGTGCGGACGCTCGGCGTTGTAGAC
>NZ_FNEE01000008.1:0-155499 GCF_900099905.1 Mesorhizobium muleiense
CCCACAGCGGGTGTGCCTCCTTCGCCGCAACGATCCGCTCCACCAGATCCACTGCCGTCGCCCGGCCATGATTGAGCGGCGCCCGCGGCCGGTCATGCAGACCTTCCGGGCCGAACTCCCGGTACCGTCCCAGCCATTTGTAGCCGATCTTGCGCGACACCCCGAAGTCAGCACACAGCTGCGTCATCGTCTCATCACCCGCCAGGCACTCCACAACAAACCGAAGTCGTTCATCCATGATGTCAGTCTCTCGCCAAACCATCGCCGGTCCTCCCGGCGAAGGAGAAAACTGTCACCCATGCAATCAGTCCATTCTGTTACCTATCTATCCGGTTCGGACAGACGGCATCTTTCTCCCCGTCACTATGCGGGGAGAAATGCCCGGCAGGGCAATGAGGGGCAGCGCAAACCTGAAGCATTATCTCTGCTCTCGATCCTGCTCGCCCTTGAAAGCGTCGCGTCACCTGTCATATATTGAAGCGACAGATGACGTTAGGAGGCGAGCCCGTGGCGACGGCATCGAAAAAAACACCTGCGGCGCCAAGAAACAATGAACTGCAGAAGGTGGCCAGATTGCTCGGTGGCGCCCGCATCCTGTCGCGGCATCTCCGGAGCGCATTGGACGCCCATGAGTTGCTTGTTCACGGCCTGCCAGGTTCGGCGCTGGACCATCTGCTTGGGCAACTCGTCTTCATCCAGAAGACTGATTCGCTCGAGAAGGCCGTCGGCATGAGCTTGCGCACCTACCAGCGTCGTAAGGACGCCCCCTCCAAGCCGCTCAGCCAGGACCAGAGCGGACGAACCTGGAAATTCGCCGAGATCCTGTCGAAAGCGACCGACGTGTTCGGTTCACAGGCGGAAGCCGAGCAATGGCTGGAGCGCCCGGCGATCGGGCTCGACCAGCGCCGTCCCATCGATCTTCTGGCAACCCCGGCCGGTGTCGAGCTTGTGCAAGACTATCTTGAGCGGCTTGAATACGGCGTTTATGCATGACGCCGCTGCCGGCCGCACTTGGCGGCTCCGACCTCGTTGGCTGGCGTCTCGATCAGGCTGCGTTTGCGCCCACATGGGACAGTGGCGAGGGCGCATACAGGGTCGGCGGACGATGGAACAGCAGGGGCGTGCGCGCAGTCTACTGCTCAATCGATCCTTCGACGGCGATTCTCGAGGTCGCAGTCCACAAAGGTTTTAGGACGCTCGACACGATTGCGCATGTGATGACGGCGGCGATAGTCAGCGATGTCACGGATGTGCATATCGTCGACCCTGCCGCCGTTCCGAACCCTAATTGGCTGCGTCCGGGCATTCCGAGCTCTGGGCAGCAGGCATTCGGCGACGATCTTCTCAAACGGCACCGGTTCGTGGTGATTCCGAGCGCAGTATCCCAGAATAGCTGGAATCTGATCTTCGAGGCGAGCGCCGCGAAGGGCGCCTATGCCCTGAGGACCCAGGAAGCCTTTGCGCTCGATACGCGATTGCATCCGCCTCCTGCTAAATGACCGTTGCTTCTCTCGCTGCTTCGCTACCCTGCTGTTTCAATATCGTTTCCATGAAAATCGTATAATGCCAGAGATCGCAGGTCTCTGGTCAAATGCCGAACCTATGCTAGCCTGCCCCGGCTGGGCTGTCCCAGGCCGTGTGATCGAGGGATCAATCATGCTGTACATCCTTGCACTTCTCATCGGCGTCGTTGCCGGCCTTCGCGCCATGACCGCGCCTGCCGCCGTCGCTTGGGGCGCCTGGCTTGGCTGGCTGCCGGTCGCCGGAACCTGGGCCAGCTTCATGGGCCACTGGATCACCGTCGGCATCTTCACCATCCTGGCCATTGCCGAACTGGTCACCGACCAGTTGCCGTCCACGCCGAGCCGCAAGGTGCCGCAGCAGTTCGGCGCACGCATCGCTTTGGGCGCCTTCACCGGCGCGGTGATCGGCGCGACCGGCGGCGCCACCGTCGGCGGCCTGATCGCCGGCGCCATCGGCGCGGTTATCGGCACGCTGGGCGGCGCCGAGCTGCGCAAACGCCTGGCGCTGGCTTTCGGCAAGGACCAGCCCGCCGCCCTCGTCGAGGACGCGGTGGCGATCCTCAGTGGTCTGCTGATCGTGGCGGCGGTGGCATGACGGCAAAGCCATTCGACGCCATCATCATCGGCGCCGGCCAGGCCGGCCCGCCGCTCGCCGGCCGGCTGACGGCGGCCGGCATGAGCGTGGCGCTGATCGAGCGAAAGCTGGTCGGCGGCACCTGCGTCAACACCGGCTGCATGCCGACCAAGGCCATGGTGGCCAGCGCCTATGCCGCGCATCTCGCCCGCCGCGCCGCCGACTACGGCGTGACGCTCTCCGGTCCGGTCGGCGTCGACTACAAGGCGATCAAGGCACGCAAGGACAAGGTGTCGGACGACGCCCGCGAAAACCTCGAAAGCTGGATTGCCGGCATGGACAGATGCACGCTTTTTCGCGGCCATGCGCGCTTCGAGACGGCCGACACCGTGCGCGTCGGCGACGACCTGCTGGGCGCCAAAAAAATATTCATCAACACCGGCGGCCGCGCCTCGGTGCCTGATCTGCCGGGCGTCGACGACATTCCGTTCCTGACCAACTCGTCGATGATGGATCTCGACGTGCTGCCGCGCCACCTCGTCGTCGTCGGCGGCAGCTACGTCTCGCTCGAATTCGCGCAGATGTTTCGCCGTTTCGGTTCACAGGTCACGGTGATCGAAAAGAGCCCGCGGCTGATCGGCCGCGAGGACGAGGATGTCTCGGCCGCCATCCTGTCCATCCTCGAGAACGAAGACATCACGGTTCATCTCGGCGCCGGCGACATCAGCTTCGCCAGGCAGGGCAGCGACATCGCCGTGACTTTCACCGCCGGCAAGGCGCCGGCTGTCGGCTCGCATGTGCTGCTGGCAGTAGGCCGGACCCCCAACACCGACGATCTCGGCCTCGACAAGGCCGGCGTCGAGGCCGACAAACGCGGCTTCATTGTCGTCGACGACCAGCTGCGCACCAGCGTGCCCGGCATCTGGGCGATGGGCGACTGCAACGGCAAGGGCGCCTTCACCCACACCTCCTACAATGACTACGAGATCGTCGCCGCCAATCTGCTCGACAGCGACCCGCGCAGGGTGAGCGATCGCATCGAAGCCTATGCGCTCTATACCGACCCGCCGCTCGGCCGCTGCGGCATGACCGAGGCAGCGGTAAGAAAGTCCGGCCGCCGCGCGCTGGTCGGCCAGCGCCCGATGACACGCGTCGGCCGTGCCGTCGAGAAAGGCGAGGCGCAAGGTTTCATGAAGATCCTGGCCGATGCCGACACCAACGAAATCCTCGGCTGCTCGGTGCTCGGCCCCGGCGGCGACGAGGCGATACACTGCGTGCTCGATCTGATGTACGCCAAGGCGCCGATCAGCACGCTCGCGCGGGCCATGCACATCCACCCGAATGTCTCGGAACTTCTGCCGACGATCGCCCAGGAGTTGAAGCCGCTGGCGTAGGCCGGGCAGGCGTTGGACCAGTATGTCCGCGCCCGGCCGAGGAGAGCCTTGCGCCCATAGCGCCGAAAGCTGGACCAATCGACAGCGTAGCGGCGAAAGGGCATGTGTTCGGCCTCTTTCCAGGAGTCGTATCATGCAGAAATCGATCGAGCGTATCGTCGGCGACAGCGAGGGCGTTTCCTACGAATTCCCAGTCTTCCGCTTTGAAGGGTTCCGCTTCGAGGGAACGGACAAGGCGGCATCCTCGGCCTATCTGCAGGCCGCACTGCATGCCGGCGAACTGCCGGGGGTCGTCGCCATCGACGCGCTGATGCCGATGCTTGAAAAGGCCGAAGCCGAAGGCCGCATCAAGGGCGATATCACCATCGTGCCGCAAGCCAATCCGATCGGCCGCGCCCAGTATCATTTCGGCGAGCACCAGGGCCGTTTTCACCTGGGCACGCGCACCAACTTCAACCGCGGCTTTCCGCTGCTGGCCGCGCCTGACGTAAAATTGTTGCCCGACACCACGCTTGGCACTGCCGATCAGCGGCTGAAGAGCCGGCTGCTGCAGCTGTCGATCGGCCACGACATCGTGCTTGACCTGCACTGCGACGACGAGGGCCTTGCCTACCTCTATGTCCACACCAGCCTGTGGCCGGCCATGGCGGATTGTGCGGCGGCCATGGGCATCGATGCGGTGATCCTGTGGGATGAAGATACCGACGGCACCTTCGAAGGCGCCTCGATCACGCCGTATCTGAAGGTCCCTGCAGAGGTGGCGCGGTTCGACCGGCGCGTCGCCACCACGGTCGAGTATCGCGGCATACTCGATGTCGACGGCGCTCTGGCCGGCGCCGATGCCGAAGGGCTCTATCGGCTGCTGGTGGCGCGCGGCGTGGTCCTGGACCAGGCCCTGTCCACGTCCGGCGGCTTCACCGGGCCCAATTCTTTCACCGGTTTCGTCGCGCCGCTCGAAAACATCGACATGATGCCGGCGCCGCGGGCGGGCGCGGTCCTCTACGAGGTGAAGCCCGGCGACCGCGTGGCAAAAGGCGCGCTGCTCGCCACCATCGTCCATGCGCCAGGTGAAGCCGGCGGCCGCACCGAGGTGCTCGCGCCCCAGGCAGGCATCATCCTGACACGGCGTTCCCGGCGCATCATCCGCGCCGGCGAAGATCTGCTAAAATTGGTCGGCGACAGGAAAAGCGCCGATGCACGATCGGGAACGCTGGAGGATTGAGGGGTCATGCCCTTCTCCATGCCCTCGCCCTTCTCCACCCCTTCATTGGATCCTTCATTGAATCCAGTTGCGCGGCCGTTCAATCGCCGCTATTGGAATCGCCATGAACATGCGCTCGATCAAGACCGTTTGGTGGTGGGCTCGCTGACAGCGGCCTGTTCGAACGCGTGCGCGTGAAAAATAGAAGATGGCCGCAACGGAATGTCCGGGCGGCCATTTGTTTTTCAAAGCCATGCCCCGGGTCCGTTGCCCCCAAGACGCTGAAATATCCAAGACGCTGAAATAGCCAAGACGCTGATGGAGACGGCAATGACGACGAAAATTCTGGAGAACGGGGCGGAGCGCTTCGTCACCGCGGGTGGCGTGACGATTACCCGCGAGCGCCATGAACGGCCTTACCAAGGCGCGATCGACGCCTATGTCGACGGGCTGAATTCACGCCGCGGCGCCGTGTTTTCCTCGAATTACGAATATCCCGGCCGCTATACGCGTTGGGACACCGCCATCATCGACCCGCCGCTGGTGATCTCGGCGCGTGGCCGCGCCATGCGCATCGAGGCGCTGAACAGCCGCGGCGAGATGCTTCTGCCGGTGGTCGGCAAGGCGCTCGGCGGCCTTGACGAGGTGACGATCGCCGAGACGTCGAAAAAACTGATCCGCCTCGACGTCGCCAAGCCCGCCCAGGTCTTCACCGAAGAACGTGTCTTCACCGAGGAAGAACGCAGCCGCGTTCCCTCCGTCTTCACCGTGCTGCGCGCCATCACCGCTCTGTTCAAGACGGAGGAAGACGCCAATCTCGGCCTCTACGGCGCCTTCGGCTACGATCTCGCCTTCCAGTTCGATCCGGTCGACTACAAGCTCGAGCGCCAGCAAGGCCAGCGCGACCTCGTGCTGTTCCTGCCCGACGAGATTCTGGTCGTCGACCACTATTCGACAAAAGCCTGGACCGACCGCTACGACTATTCCAGCGATGGGTTTTCGACGCAGGGATTGCCGCGCGACGAAATCGTCGAGCCGTTCAGGACCGCCGACCGCATCCCGCCGCGCGGCGACCATGAGCCCGGCGAATATGCCAATCTGGTGCGCAAGGCGATGCAGAGTTTCAAGCGCGGCGACCTGTTCGAGGTGGTGCCCGGCCAGATGTTCTACGAGCGCTGCGAGACGCCGCCCTCCGACATCTCCCGCAAGCTGAAGGCCATCAACCCCTCGCCCTATTCCTTCTTCATCAATCTCGGCGAAGGCGAATATTTGGTCGGCGCCTCGCCCGAGATGTTCGTGCGCGTCAACGGCCGCCGTGTCGAGACCTGCCCGATCTCCGGCACGATCAAGCGCGGCGGCGACGCCATTTCCGATAGCGAGCAGATCCTGAAGCTGCTCAATTCGAAGAAGGACGAATCCGAGCTGACCATGTGCTCGGACGTCGACCGCAACGACAAGTCGAGGGTCTGCGACCCGGGCTCGGTGCGCGTCATCGGCCGTCGCCAGATCGAGATGTATTCGCGGCTGATCCACACCGTCGACCATATCGAGGGGCGGCTGCGCGAAGGCATGGACGCCTTCGACGCGTTCTTGTCGCATGCCTGGGCGGTCACCGTCACCGGCGCGCCGAAATTATGGGCGATGCGCTTCATCGAGCAGAACGAGAAGAGCCCGCGCGCCTGGTATGGCGGGGCGATCGGCATGGTCAATTTCAACGGTGACATGAACACCGGCATGACGCTTCGCACCATCCGCATCAAGGACGGCATCGCCGAAGTGCGCGCCGGCGCTACGCTGCTCTTCGACAGCATTCCCGAGGAAGAAGAAGCCGAAACCGAACTGAAGGCATCCGCCATGATCTCCGCCATCCGCGACGCCAAATCAGGCAATGCCGCCGACACCGAACGCGCCACCGCGCGCGTCGGCGACGGCGTCAACATCCTGCTGGTCGACCACGAGGACTCCTTCGTCCACACGCTGGCCAATTATTTCCGCCAGACCGGCGCCAATGTCTCGACCGTGCGCACCCCTGTGCCGGACGAGGTCTTCGACCGGCTGAAACCCAATCTCGTCGTGCTGTCGCCCGGTCCCGGCACGCCGAAGGATTTTGACTGCGCCGCCACCATCAAGCGGGCCCGCGCGCGCGACCTGCCGATCTTCGGCGTCTGCCTCGGCCTGCAGGCGCTGGCCGAAGCCTATGGCGGAGAGCTGCGGCAGCTGCACGTGCCGATGCATGGCAAACCGTCGCGCATCCGCGTGTCGAAGCCGGGCATCATCTTTTCCGGCCTGCCCAAGGAGGTGACGGTCGGCCGCTATCACTCGATTTTCGCCGATCCGGTCCGCCTGCCGGACGGCTTCGTCGTCACCGCCGAGACGGAAGAAGGCGTCATCATGGCCTTCGAGCACAGCAAGGAGCCGATCGCCGCAGTGCAGTTCCACCCGGAATCGATCATGACGCTCGGCCACAATGCCGGCATGCGCATCATCGAGAACATCGTTGCGCATCTGCCGCGCAAAGCCAAGGAAAAGGCGGCTTAGGGCGAGGAGTTTCGTGTTGAGGTTTGCGCCCTACGTCGCCCCCCTCTGTCCTGCCCTCCTTGCCAAAACTTGGCATCTCCGCCACTTGGGGGGAGATTGTCTCTCATTTCGGCTTTCGCCAATCTCAAGCATTGCAGATCTAGCCCGAATATCTCGCACGACGTCATCCATGACAGCCGATCTCCCCCCTTGTGGGGGAGATGTCCGGCAGGACAGAGGGGGGCGCCGAAGAACGCGGCTTCCTCAATGACAACAGCCGAAATCAAGGCGGCCAGCAAGCGCAAGGTCGCCAGCCTCGCCTTCTGGTCGATCATCGTCGCCTTCGTCGTGCTCGGCCTGAAGCTGGCGGCCTGGTACGTCACCGGCTCCGTGGCGCTGTATTCGGACGCGCTGGAATCGATCGTCAACGTCATTGCCTCTGCCACCGCCTATTGGGCGATCCAGGTCAGCCACAAGCCGGCCGACCAGGATCATCCGTTCGGCCACCACAAGGCCGAGTATTTCTCGGCTGTTTTGGAAGGCGTGCTGATCGTGCTGGCAGCCCTTCTGATCCTCAACGAAGTGTGGTGGTCCCTGCGGCATCCCGTCCCGCTCGAACAGCCCTGGACCGGCCTCGCCATCAACGGCGTCGCGACGGTGATCAACGCCTTCTGGGCCATGACGCTGATCCGTGCCGGCCGTGCCGAAAAATCACCGGCACTGGTCGCCGACGGCAGGCACATCATGACCGACGTGGCGACCTCGGTCGGCGTGTTCATGGGTGTGGTCGGCGCCGTGCTGACCGGCTGGCAAGTCCTCGATCCCGCTCTTGCCGTCATCGTTGCGCTGAACATCCTGTGGCAGGGCTGGCACGTCATCGGCTCGTCGATGAACGGACTGATGGACCGCGCCGTCGACACGCAGGAGCACATGCGCATCCGCGACATCATCTCGGCCAATTGCAAGGGCGCGCTGGAAGTCCACGACCTGAAGACGCGGATTGCCGGCCGCGCCACCTTCATCGAGTTCCACCTGGTCGTCGACGCCAACATGTCGGTGGGCGCCAGCCACGTCATCTGCGACCGCATCGAGGATGCGCTGAAGGCGGAAATCCCCTCGGTGCGCGTCACCATCCATGTCGAGCCCGACGACGAGGCAAAACTGCCCAGGGGCACGACCGCCGTGCCGTTCGCGTGAGGCCTGAGAGACGCCGGCTTCCCTGCCATGACAAACGTCGAGCCGGCGCAGAACCTCTATGTCAGAGGGACAGCACCCCCCTCTGTCCTGCCCTCTTTGCCACTACTTGGCATCTCCCCCGCAAGGGGGGAGATTGGTCGTCATCCCGGCCTTCGCTAGTCTTGAGCGTTGGAAATTTAGAGCCGCCAAATGAAGCTGCCGATCTCCCCCCTTGCGGGGGAGATGCCAAGTGGGGGCAAAGAGGGCAGGACAGAGGGGGGTGGGACGGATCGTTGCCGCCGCCATTCTGATCCGAGGATCCGATCAACGCGCGCAGGCAGCCTGCGGCATCGGCTCAAGCCGATAGACCTTGTCGTCGGAAGCGGTCTCGCCTTCTGCTGCCTTCGAGCACAGGTCGACGATCGGCAGGCTGCTGTTGGGATTGGCCAGCATCATCGTGCCGTTGGCGCCGCGGCGCAGATAAATCTCCCTGGCCGCGATGTCGCAGGAAAAGTCGCTCGTCGTTCCGCTCGCCACACAGCGCCACTGGTCTGCTTCGCCGTCACAACTGTAGCTCTGCGTGACCTCTACGGCACTTTGGCGCGTGGTGACGGAAACTTCTATGTCGGCGCCATCAGGCCAATTTGCCGTCTCGCCATCCTTGGCGAAAGCGGCCAGTTCGATCGGGCCCCGGAAAACCCGGATGGTGTGGGTAAGCTGATCGGGATGCGAGCCGAGATGCGCGGCATCGTAGTCGCGCCCGTAGCAGAACGGCTGGTCCGGTTTCAGCCGCTCGCGCAGCGGTGCTCCCAGCGCCGGATCGACCGGATCGATGCGCGCGAATTCGGCCTTGCAGGTCTCACCCGGCATGCGGTCGAGCCGGAAGCCGTCGTCTTCCGTGCCGAGTGCCTGCCTGGAAAACTCCGTTTCGCCAAGTTCATCCTCGGCGCCGGCATCGAGATAAAGGCTGCGATGCACGCCGGAGACGATCAGCCGGCCTTTTTCGTCGACGTTCAGCAAGGCCATGGTGCGGTCGCATTCCATGCCGCAATGGATCTCGCCCGACTGCGGACCGTCCTTGCCGCACCACCCGCCAACCCATTCGGGCTTGTAGGCGCCGCGCACCGTCGTCGCCAAAAAACCGTTGTAGCCGGATGGACCCCTGCTCGGCTCCTCGTTCGGAGGGCTGACCGGATCGCTGCCAAAATAGAAGAAAATCCGTCCCACCTTCTGGTTCGGGTGCAGCTTGAGATGCGCGGCATCGTAGATACGCCCGAAACAGCCATCCTTGCCGTCCGGGCTGAGTTCGGTGAGCTCAGGCGTGTCGTCGGCAAGGGCCGTGCCGGCGACAGCGGCCAGCAAGGCGACAGCAAGTCCGGCGCCCACAATGGTCTTCCCCACAATGGTCTTCCCCCCAATGGTCTTCGATGTCATGTGCCCTCCTCGCCCGACCCCTCTTCGCCCGACCACGACGTAACGTCAATTTATGCTAGGATCGAGGCCGAAGCCACGCAATTTGCCAGGACAAAGTGGAGAACGACATGATGCGACGCCGCGACATTTTCCGCGTGGCCCTTGCCGGCGCCGCCGGTCTTCTTGGGCTGCGCCAGGTCAAGGCGGCGGCCATGGCAGAGGAAAGGCAGAAGGTCGCCTATCACCTCAGCGACCTCGACAAGGTCGGCTTCGCGCTTGGCAATATCAAGAACCACTATGAGGGCACCGGCGGCAAGGTCGACATCGTGCTGGTCGTGCACGGACCGGCACTCGCCGCCTTCAAGTCGAAGAGCGCGTCGGCTGCCGTTTCCAGCCGTTTTTCCGGCCTGGTCCGCGACGGGCTGGCCCCGCATGCTTGCGCCAACACCATGCAGGGCATGGACGTTGCGCTCACCGATCTGCTCGACGGCTTCCATGCCGCCGCGACCGGCGGCGTCGTCAAGCTCGCCGAATTGCAGCGCCAGGGCTACGCCTATTTGCGGCCCTGAACCTCTGCGGCTTGGACATGAGCACGGCGAGGCCCTACGAAGGGCAGGAGAGCCCCGGAGGAATGCCAGCCACCACAACCGCCCCAGACACCGCCACACGTGTCACCTCCACCCCTGTCGCTTCCGCCCTTGTCGCCCCCACTTTGGCGACCTCGCCGGCAAGGCGGTGCTGGTCACCGCGACCGGCATCGGGGCGGCACTTGCACTGGCTTACGCCGCGCAGAAATGCCGCGTCGCGCTGCATTACAATTCAAGTCGGCGAAAACCTGGCCAAAACCATCCGCAACGGCGGTGGCGAGGTATTCCCGGTCCAGGGCGATTTCTCGTTTCCTGCCGATGTCGAGCGCGTCGTCACGCGCAGCATTTCGGCCGGCTCGATGGCCTGGTCAACAATGCCGCCTCGGCCGCGTGCCAAAGCCGAACTGGCCGAGGCGCATTGCGACGCGGACCTCAACGCCCGCTCCGTGCTGACCGCATCACGCCAGGCGATGCCAAGGCTGAAGCGCCAGGGCGGCTTCATCGTCAACACCTCGTCGATCGCGGCACGCAATGGCGCCGGCGGCGGCGCCGGCCTCTATGGCTCGGCTCGTCTCCACCCGCGGCATGGCCAAGGAACTGATCGGCTCGCGTTAACGCGGTGGCGCCGGGCACCATCGCCTTCCATGAGCGCTATTCGACCGAGGAGCAGGCCATGGTTGCCACCATTCCGCAGGGCCGCGCCGGCACGCCGCAGAACTGCGTCGGCGCGTTCCTCTCGTCAGCCCTGTTGAGCGGCTGCATCACCGGGCACGACGGAGGCCAGTTGATGCCGTGAGCGGCGACCTGGATACTTGTCGCAGCAAGCAACGGAGAAACCGGCAATGTATGGTCTGATCGGCAAGATGCGGGCGACGCGCGGCCAGCGCGACGCAATGATGGACGTCCTGCTTGCCAGCACCGGCGCCATGCCGGGCTGCCTGAGCTACATCATCGCCACCGATCCGGCCGATGCCGACGCGATCTGGGTGACCGAGGTATGGACCGACCAGGCAAGCCACAAGGCTTCGCTGCAATTGCCGGAAGTCCAGGCGGCGATTGCCAAGGCGCGGCCGATCATCGCCGGGTTCGAGTTCCAGGTGGAAACGCATCCTGTTGGTGGGTTTGGGTTGGCCAAGGCGGGATAGGCTGGCGGAACAGCGCGCCCTTGGGGGAGATCGGCCGTCCCGGCTTTCGCCAATCTCTGATGGTGCAAGAGTGGGCGGGACGCTGAAGCTGCCAATCTCCCCCCTCGTGGGGGAGATGCCGAGTCATGGCAAAGAGGGCAGGACAGAGGGGGCGCGAAGGATCGCGACGCAAGGCGTTACCACCCCCCCACCATACTCCCCGCAAAAACGGTTCGCATTTTTCGCCGGCCGGTCTAAGAGCCGGATATGGACTCTTTCCCGAACCCACCGGCCCCGAACCCGTCGGCCATCGAGCATCTGGCGCGGATGCCCAAGGTCTGGCAGTGGCTGGTGCTGCTGATTTTCTCGATCCTGTTTGCCGGCGCGCTGGAATTCGGCGCCTTGCCGGCAGCGCTGCTGATCGGACCGATGCTGGCGGCGATCCTGGCCGGCACCAACGGCGCAACGGTGCGTGTGCTACGCCCTTTGTTCGGCGCCGCCCAGGCGATCGTTGGCTGCCTTGTCGCCGCTTCGATCTCCGCCGACATCTTTCCGCTCTTCTACAAGGAATGGCCGCTGTTTCTCGGCGCCGTGGTAGCCACCGTTGCGGCGTCCAGTCTGCTCGGCTGGCTGATCAGCCGCTGGCGTATCCTGCCCGGCACCACCGCGGTCTGGGGCTCATCGCCGGGCGCGGCCACCGCTATGGTGCTGATGGCCGGCGCCTTCGGCGCCGACCAGCGCCTCGTCGCCTTCATGCAATATCTGCGCGTCATCTTTGTCTCGATGACTGCCGCAGTTGTCGCAAGGGTCGACACATCAGGCATCGAGATCCCGGCCATCATCTGGTTCCCGCCGATCGATCCGTTGGCATTTGCCGCGACGCTTGGCGTGGCGCTCGTTGGCAGCCTCATCGGCAAGCTGTTCAGGCTGCCGTCACCCTTCTTCCTTGGCACCTTCATTCTCGGCACTGCGGTGCATCTCGGACTTGGCGTGACGATGCAGTTGCCGCCCTGGCTGCTCGCCCTCGGCTATACGATGATCGGCTGGACCATCGGCCTGAATTTCACCAGGGCGATTCTGCGGCACGCGACGCGTGCGCTGCCGCAGATCGTCGGCTCGATCATCATCCTCATCGCGTTCTGCGGCGGCCTCGGCTTCATGATCAGCCATATGCTCGGCATCGATCCGCTGACCGCCTATCTGGCGACCAGCCCCGGCGGCATGGACAGCGTCGCCATCATCGCCGCCGCCGCACAGCATGTCGACATCTCCTTCGTCATGGCGCTGCAATCGGCCCGCTTCCTCGTCGTGCTGCTGGTCGGACCGAGCGTGGCGCGGCTGGTGGCGCGAAGTCTGAAGAAATAAAGGGCAGTCTGCGGCTGCAGAAAGACCTGCGGCGCTGTCACATAAATGGACCGCAATCTGCTCGCGGCCGCTGAAGGACCACCCCGGTCGCTCAGGAATGCGTCGGGTAGCATAGGAAACACCAGTCGTCCGGCCCACTGTCATTCAGGGCTCCGAATCGAGGTTAACGCGTAGGCCACCGAGGATTGCGCGTCGGTGCGCCAGCCGGGCCCGCCTCTATCGCCTTACGGCAGCGCGTCTATCACGCTTCAGTCAGGAGGTTGTTCGAGGCATCCTCGCCGACGCCGGCTATCGCGGCCACAACGCACCGCAGAGCCACAAGTTCAGGGTCTTCACCGCCGGCCAGAAGCGCCGCGTCACCCCAGCCATCAAGCGCCAGATGCGGCGGCGGTCGGCGGTCGAGCCCGTCATCGGCCACATCAAGAGCGAACACAGAATGGGCCGCAACTACCTCGCCGGCCAGCAGGGCGCCGCCCTCAACGCCATCCTGGCCGCCGCCGGCTACAACTTCTCCCTCCTGCTCAGGTGGCTGAAGGATTTTTGTCGCTCTTGATCGCCCTGCTTCAACTTCGGCCGAAGTCGGTCGCCGCTTAGCGCCCGGATTGTTCACGGTCGACGACTGACCGGGCACGCGAACGGCTGGGGCACTTGGCCAGACAAGTGGGCCTGGATTTGCGGCAGACCTACGTCGGGGTCGGCAAGCTGGCTGATCCAGCACCAGCGTTATGCACACGCCAAGCAGTTCAAGCAGGCCAACAACGCTGCCCAAGCTGAAGACTGTCTCGGCCGGCCCATTCGCGACATCTCCCGCCAGATTGCCGGCGAAGACGAAGCTCGAGACGATCTTCGAATGGCCGCTCTAACAGGCAACGACGGCTCTGGAGCAGAGACAGCGCCAGCTCGGCCGCAATTTCTACTATACAGCCTGCATGCGCCGAACTCGTAAAGGCATGCGCCTTGCCCTTGCCGATGCACGCGACCTCCGGCGTCTCGCTGGCTACGGCGCTGCAGCGCTCAAAAAAAGCGGCCAGTTCGCCCTGCACACCAAAGCACTGCCGGGCAATCCTTATGACGGCCATCCGATGGCAGCGATTATGCCCCCACATGGAGAAGACCAACGCACCCACCACAAGTTCAGGGCCTAAACCGCCGGGCAAGCCTGATCCGCCTTCATTGTTCACGACGACGAAGAAGCATCTGGCAGCGGATCAACGCAAGTAATCCGAAAACCAGTATCACAGTCCCGAATTGTCGGTAGTTGAAATCGCCGATCACAATCACTACCTCGCCGCACGCTACTGCTAGTGTCAAGACGAGCCGTTCCGTCTTTTTTCCCAAGAACAGCAAGGTCCATGATGATAGAATAAACACAACCGTGCCAATAATCATGGGAGCAGCAAAGGACATCTCGAGCCAGATCCCTTCGACGTGCCCAATTTTCATTAGAGCGTACAGTGCAATTAAGCCCAAGGGCGTGACAATCATGCCTGATTTGACGATATTGATTACCGAAATCGAATCCGGGTCCGATAGCATGGAATTTACAGACGTGGATGCGTATACTCTCGTCAGGTTTAACACTCGGTGAACCAAAAGTTGGCTGACTTGGCCATTCACGCCCGAAGGCATCCATAGAAACGCAGCCCATACTGCAGTAGATATTATTGATTCCATACCATATTGGATCGATTTACGATTAGCAGCAAGGAATGCTCCCAGGGCCCTTCGTGATACTATTTCCTTTATTCCAGAACAGACATAGTAATATGCTAAATATCCCGCGCACACCGCTATGCAGATGTGGAAATGAAAAGGCCCTATAAATATCGAAATAATGGATGCTGCAGTAAAAACGATTGAACTTATTGAATCGACAAAGGACCACCAGAGCACACGTCCAGATTTTACGGCGGACAGCTTTTCTGGGATGAAAGCACAAGTAAATACCGCAATAGTGGTCGCGAAAAGTGCGTAAATCTCACCGGTCGCGATGTCATAAACCGTCGCAAATATTAATGACAATCCTCCGAGATAAAGAGTGTTCCGCGCCACAGACTTAATGCCGGCGATTGGAAACGTTCTGCGTAGGGCGCCACGCGATATAGCAGCCCTGGACGATCCGAAATCAATGAAAGTCGTAAATATAAGCGACAAGCTAAGTGCTTTATAAATTTCGAGCACGTATTCTGGACTAAAATAGTGTATGTTTAACTGGAGTGTGAGAACACTCAAACCTAAAAAGCCAAATTTGTATCCGGCAAATAAAACCTGCTTTTTCATTTCCGAAGAACTGCGCCCACCATAATCGGATTGGTGTGCGCGGATCGACGAAAGACCCTACCGAGAATCCGCGTCAAAACGGACGCCAACCTTGTATAATCCATACCAGCTCCACCTAGACGCTGCATTATGAAGTCGCCTGTATGGCCAATCGTGAAATGCTGGATTGTCGTAAAGCCTGCGCGCTCCGCCAGTTCCTGAATTCCGTATGGAGTAAACCGCAAATAGTCGGCCGGCGCCATGTGTATAGGGTTGAGTAGGCAGGTGGAGATAATGGCGATGCCGTCTTTTTTTAAGAGTCGAAACGCTTCAGAAAAAACCACGTCTGGTTGTGTACCCACATGCTCGAGAACTTGATCCGAGAGATACATACTATAGCTCGCATCTGGACGCGGTATGGACCGGCAGTCGTATTCTGGATACGAAAGATCCTCTATTGTACCTTCAAATCTTAGTCCCCGCAGCAGGTGGGCCGATCCGCTTACTGACAACGCGGTTCCGGCAAACTCCGTTTGTGCCAGTATCCTCACAAGTTCGTCCGTTTGCATTCGGCGTAGTTCGTTGTCGGCGTTAACTTTTGGCGCTCTGAAGAATATCGCCTTAATCATTTTTTACATCCCGAGTTTAATGGCGGCGAGCAAATCAAACAGGGGTTGGCCTCGCCGAAAACACCCCCCCATTCTAGGGACGGCACTGTTGCCGAACCACAACCGGGTTCGCGCACCGACGCATGGCGGGTCATCGGCCTTAGCGCCTTACGAGAGGCCGACAATACGACGCCTGCACCCTTCCACAACATGATGCCCCTCTAAAGGCGTTCATGTAGAATGCCGTCTCTGACCTGGTGCCCTGGTCGACTAATCCTCTGTCTACTAGACAACGCCTTTGCTGCAGCAGACGATAAAGCGACAGATGAGCGGTGCTCCTTTGCGAATATTCCCATCGCTACAATAAACGCAAAAACCGGCTGAGCCAGAGGAGTCGATTGCAACAGCAAAAGAAACACGACACTAAGAGTAATAAAGCCCAACTGCCGAACCTGCGCAAATATTGCTAATAAAAACACCAAACCTACCGCCCCACATTCGAATAACACAGCGCCAATTCCCGAGTGTATACGGCCGTGAAACCCGCTGATGTAAGTGAATGTCGAATAATACCAATCGTTGTGTTCCACATAGTTACGCCAACTCACGAACCCATGTGGAACGCCCGCGTCAAAAAACACGCTTGTGGCCGAGAGGACAAGGCTACCCAGCCTATCGTTGATTGACTGATCTTTGAGCAGCGACTCCATGTCGGAGTTGGCAACCAGCGCGGCAATACGCTCGACGCGCCCTCCTCCCTGTATTGCGAGAGTTAGCGCACTAGCCAGCAGGCCGACTGCTATCAACGCAGACAATGCCAAAGCGACGCGGCGGTGCCGAGCACTAAAAAGCAGTGGCATCAAAGTTGCAGCGCCTGAAGCACTTCTGGAAAGAGATACCACGGCAATCATTTCTAGATATGTTCTGCGCCCATATTGGTAGCGCACCAAAGAAAGCAGTATCAAATGAAAGGCTAAAAAGGTCGGCTCAGGCGTTAGAGACTCTACACCGCGCCCGCCTAACCCATACGCGGATCGTTCGATCGGTACAATTCCAACAAACAGATTTGGATCGACGACAATCTGCAAAATGCCACAAATTATGTAAATTGCCGAGCTGGCAAATGCTATCTTCGAAATATTGGCAACGCAATCTAGTGAAAGCTTACTTGCTATCACAACAACAGTAAAGCTTAAGTACGTGACAAAACCCCTAATTGCTAAGGGATCTGGAAGCTCCAACAACATGAGAATAAAGGTAAAAAAGGTCACAAGGACAAACAATTGCTCAACCTTGCTGAGTGCAAGACCGCCTCGTGACAGATAAGTTAATACAACGAATATAAACCCAGATACGAGGGCAGTTGGCTGCAAATCTGTTCCAAAATTATAGATTTCCACATAGGGAAAGAGGCAGCTAACTACGAAAATGTATGCCCATGTCTTAACCATCAATCCGCTCTTGAACTGCCTTCTTCCAGGCCGCGATTTCCTCCTGGGGCATCCTTATGTGAGTGCCCGCCCCAGTTGGAAACCCAACCGGGAGGTTTCTTATGTCAATCAGCGGCAACCCCGTGTCGCGTCCGATCTCAATCGCCCTATTGTCAATTGCCGCTACGAACACGGGTACCGAACGATTCAACAGATGAATCGCACCATGCAGCCGCGTTCCGATATATATTGCGGACCCATCAGCTATCTCTTCGACGCTTGATATTGTCTCTCCAATAACGCGAAAGACCTTATCATTACCGACGAGTTCCCTTAGGTAGAGGGTGTCTTGAGGCGATTGCGGCCAGAAGTACATCTCTTTCCCTAGCGAACGAACATACGAGAGAAGTGCCTTATCTCGAGCAGCATTCTTTCTGTAATGAGTCAAAGTGAAAATTATTCGACCCACGCTATCCTCGGATTTGGATGGGTATTCACCCGATAAACCCCACATTGTAGGGCATCCGGTGTTCCAACTTGGAATACCATTTGCCGCTAACTTGCTTTTTGTATAAGCGTCTCTGACAGAATGTAATCCGTTTTTGCCAAGTGCGGAACGCAACAGTACTCCATTGAACGGAAGGTTTCTTTTCTCGTATGAGTGCCATCCGCAACCAATCAAGTGCACCTTTTCGCGATGCGGAGCGAACATGGACATATTTGCCCATTGTCGAATACGTGGATACCTCCCGCTTAGCAGGTTTGAGCCCCCAACAACTATTGCCCTAGCATTCGACAGAAGCGAGTTTAGCCTCCTCGAGATCGTCATCGTTTGCGTCGGCACTGACACAATATGATCGTTGGGAAACATTCTCCTTAATTCATTTTTTGCGTAATGGGAAATTATCACATCACCCGTGTTGTCGCTAACTATTGACGGGTCTGCGTGGACAATCATATTCCGAACTCCTTCAGCCGCCTATAGAAAACATCCAGGCTAAATAACGAAGTAAACTTCTCCCTATTGGAAGCACCCACCTCGGAGCGCGCACGTCGACAGCGTAGCTTACTGACAAGCTCTGCGCACTCACCTAGCGTATTAAATGTCCACTCTCGATCTACCACTTCGATCGCACCGCCCGAGTGTCTTGCGATCACAGGAAGCGAATTTGCCATTGCTTCCGTCAGCACACGGCCAAACGGCTCTCCATGAGAGAGCATCAACAATACGTCTATTGATGAATAAATTACTGACCGATCGCTTTCATAGCCACGCAATTCTACGCCGCGGACTCCACTAAGGATTGAGGAAAGGGGGCCAACGCCATAAACAGCGAAGGTACACTCAGGAGGCACTAATTTGGTCAACTCACATAGATCCTCCACGCCCTTTCGAGCAGTAAGTTCACCCACAACTCCTATCACTAATGTTCGGTGGTCATTAGGTTCCCGTTTCCGCGTTTGCGGCAAAACATCTTCGCTTGCATTCCATATCATAGTAGAGTTAACGCCAATTGCATTCAGTTGCACCTTAATGTAGTTCGAAATCGATACCACCGAAGTCGCACGCCGTAAAAAAAACGTATACACGCGGTTGCTCAACGACGACCTTAAGCTCCCTGACACTATTTCTTGATGAACCGTTACAATAAGTGGCAACCTAAACAAAATTGCCATCCATGAAAATAGTATTACTGCGTTTTTTAAGTGAACATGAACGTAGGAAATATTTGACCTATGCCTTAGAAGGTATATAAATATCTCGAATAGCCTGAGACGTTCTATATATATACTATTAGCACTCTTAGTTTTAGTTATAGGATCACTGAATGGGGAGGGGGGGATAAACGTCACGGTCTGACGGCCGGTCTCCTCAATATAATCGTTCAGTTGACGACAGTGGATTCGCGCGCCACCTCCCTGGTTGAGCCCAATTATACGAACAATTTTCTGAGGCGCTGTCTTAGCCATGAGCGTACAAGATCACTTCCGCAAATGAGAACTAATGAGATCTACAAGAGATTCCCTGAACTTTTCGCGAGAGAACCTCCTAATCGCAGCATTTCTATTCACCGCAGTCATTTCAGAGAAATCGTGCCTTAGATTAGCAACCAACATATCAGCTACAGCGGCTGAATCGCGAGGCCGTATTTCCAAAAAAGAGAAATCCGAGAACTGCTCCCTTATGCCGTTAACATTGGTAATCAGTGGGATGACCCCCGCGACAAAAGCCTCTATGACCACAAGTGGCTGGCACTCCGAAGGGTAGCGTGACGGAAACAATAAAAAATTACTTTCTCTTAGCTCTAATTCCAACTGGCTTCTCTCAGGATTTGCGATCAAGCGTAGATTCTTCATTTTCGCCGCCCGCAGCCGCACCTCCGCTTCAAAATCGGGGTCGTTTAGAAATTTTCCAGCAGCAACAAACAGAAAATCTGAAGAGCATCCTCTTTCGCTAATCTTTTCTATTACATCCAATACATCATCCAGCCCTTTTTCGCGGATAAAGTTCCCGACGTAGGTAACCCGGCGATAAGCTCTCGTCCATTTGCTGGCGGGATCTTGGTCCGTCGTTATCTCGTTTAGTCCCTGATAGCAGTTGTCAATGATCATGACATTGCTGGAGTTTGACATTTCCGACGGGATCGAGAACCTATTCAAAAAAATGACCACGTCCGCGCGCCTGTATATACAGTACGCAATTCGGCCAAATATTTTTCTTTTAAATAACCGGTCAAGATCTCCTCCATGACAATGAAATACGACCTTTTTTCGGCAGGCTATGGCTATAGAATAAATAGTAAAATCTCTTAGAAAGCCCGACAACGATCGCGACACAGTCACGTAAACAATTTCAACTTCCGGTTCAATAACTTTACGAAAGTACGAACATAAGAATTCACCTGCGAAAATAAGTTTTCTTATCGCTTTACTGGTTGTTCCTTTTATACGAACGACCTTGGATCCTGGAAATACGTTTACCGCCTCTTGAAACATGGCGGATTGGCCAGTGACCGGACTGTGTGACGGGCCAACAAGCAACAACTTATCAGCGACATTAAAAGGACTGTTACTTCTTCTGAGCTTCATACTTTGGATTCGCCGCGTTGTTTTGACAGGAATTGGCCAAGCTTGCGCGCCGGCTTCGCAACTAGCGCGTAGTCGACAAGACCTGATCCGAGCCAGCGGCGGCGTGCCCGCAGCGCTTCCAGATTGTGCCCGATGTGGGAGGCAAGGCTTCGCGTGCTGGCCCCACCAACCATCATGTCCACCAACACGTGGCTGGTGGCAGCTGTCTGAAATCCGTGGAGTTCAACAGCTCTCAACATCCAATCATAGTCCGATGCCACTTTGAGGCTGAGATCAAATGCACCGACCGCGTCCGCAACCTTCCGTCTGACGTAGAACGTTGGATGGGCGGGCATCCATCCGGCCCGAAAGCCCTTGGCGGGTCGGGCCGCAGCACGCCAGCGGCGCACGACCCGCTTGCTCAGATGGTCTTCGACAAAATCCAGGTCACCATGCACGATATCGGCTGTCTCGAGCCCTGCGGATATTCGTCCCAGCACTGTGCGATCGTGAAAGCAATCGTCTGAATTCAGCACGCCTACCGCGTCTCCGGTATAGAGACGCAGCCCCTTGTTGAGTGCATCATACATTCCGCTGTCGGGCTCGCTGACCAGCCGGATCTGGTCCGGTGGGTAAGACCGGACAATTGACAACGTCTCGTCCGAAGAATTGCCGTCGATGACCACCAGCTCCTTGTCGCCATGATGCTGGGCCAGGAAACTATCGATCGTATGCCGGATTGTCGCCGCGGAATTCCAACAGACGGTCAAGACCGAGATTTTCATGTCGACCCGGCCCAACGTCGCTTACTGTGCCGCAACGCGAATGCGGTCCTCATCGAGGCGCCGATGTTCGGCTTCCCGCCTTACCGTTTCGAGGTCGGACTGGATCATCTCCTGGACCATCGTGGCGAGCGACGTTGTCGCCTTCCACCCGAGAACGCGCTCCGCTTTCGAGGCGTCGCCGATCAGAAGCTCTACCTCGGTCGGCCTGAAGTAGCGCGGGTCCACCTCGACCAGAACGGCGCCCGATTTCGCGTCGATGCCTTTTTCGTCGATGCCGGAACCGACCCACTCGATCTCCATCCCGACCTCGCTGAATGCAAGCTCGACAAAGCGGCGGACCGAGTTCTTCACCCCGGTTGCAAGAACGTAGTCGTCCGGCACTTCATGCTGAAGGATTCTCCACATGCCTTCGACGTAGTCGCGGGCATGGCCCCAATCCCGTTCAGCCGACAGATTGCCGAGATAGAGCTTGTCCTGAAGGCCCAGGCTGATTGCAGCCGCTGCGCGCGTGATCTTACGGGTGACGAAGGTCTCGCCGCGCATCGGGCTTTCGTGATTGAACAGGATGCCGTTGGAAGCATGAATATCGTAGGCTTCGCGGTAATTCACGGTGATCCAGTAGGCATAAATCTTTGCCGCCGCATAGGGCGAGCGAGGATAGAAAGGCGTCGTCTCCCGCTGCGGGATCTCCTGCACCTTGCCGTAGAGCTCGGAAGTCGATGCCTGATAAAAACGGGTCTTTTTTGTCAGGCCAAGCAGCCGGATGGCTTCAAGGAGACGCAATGTGCCGATCGCGTCGGCATTTGCTGTGTATTCCGCGGTCTCGAAACTCACCTGGACATGCGATTGTGCGGCGAGATTGTAGATCTCGTCAGGCTGCACTTCCTGAACGATGCGGATGAGGTTGGTGGCGTCGGTCATGTCGCCATAGTGCAGCGACAGCCTTACGTCCTTTTCATGCGGGTCCTGGTAGAGATTATCGATACGCCCCGTATTGAAAGACGACGACCGCCGCTTGATGCCATGGACATCGTAGCCCTTTGCCAAAAGAAGTTCCGCCAGATAGGCGCCGTCCTGGCCGGTGATGCCGGTGATGAGTGCGGTTTTCCTGGTCATTGTGCTTCTCCGGAGTCGATGCGACGATAATTCTCAACGCTGATCAGCGTGGCTTTGGACATCACAATACCCATTTCAAAAACTGGAGATGGTGAGGCTCGTGAGTGGCGGCTTGGCTGTGTCGACTAGCGACCTTTGCCACTTTGTCAACGCGCACCAAATCCCGTCAGCATGGTTCGGATGGTGCGAAACACAATCAGCACGTCGAGCCAAGGGGAGAAATTCTTGATGTAGTAGAAGTCGTAATGAAGTTTTTCCAGGACATCGTCGACGGCCGCGACGTGGCCCTGGTTGACTTGCGCCCATCCGGTAATGCCGGGCCGAACGATGTGGCGGTATCGATAGAATGGCAGCTCGGCCTCGTACCACTTAGAGAGTACGAGTGCTTCCGGGCGCGGTCCGATCCAGCTCATCTCGCCGCGCAGGATGTTGAAGGCCTGCGGCAATTCATCAATCCTGGATTTTCTCAAGAACTGCCCAAGGCGCGTAATGCGCGCATCGCCGGCCTTTGTGATGGCCTCTTCCTTTTCATCGCCACCCGCGGCGCCGAGTTTCATCGTTCGAAATTTGTAGACCTCATAGATATTTCCTCTGTACCCCATCCTTTTTTGTTTGAAAAAGGCCGGTCCAGCTGAGTCAATCTTTACTGCGACCGCTACGAATAAAAGCAATGGTGAGAAAACAATAAGTACAAATAGCGCTGAGGTCCAATCGATGACCTGTTTTATTTTCAAGTAGCCCTGATTTGGATTCAACGATCCCAAAGTGTTTTCGGAGAGGTGCTCTATTTCCACTCGACCTGTGAGCGACTCACTGATTTGCTTGACATGGTAAACCGGCGTTCCCGAGAGCGCGCGATCGGCAATATACCGCTCCCATTCATCCGAAAGATCTGCACGGAGATCGGCCACCACACCGCTCGCATATTCGACAATAGTATCGGGCGAATGAATTCGGTGCCAGTTCACGCCGGGTATGCTTTCCAGCCTATCGACGTCCCCACCGGGGATTACTGCCAACCGGTATGGGTCGAGCCGTCGCGTGGCCAAGCTCAGACCAAAGTACCACAATGTCGACTGTAAGAAACTCGCGGCGGCCTGGAACCGGCTATAGTCGAACCTGAAAAAAAAGATGGTGACGAACACCAGGCCGTAAGTCAGGGCGAAGGTGGGCAGGATGTAACCAGCCGCTGCCACGCCCGGAAAATTGCCGATGCGCTTGTAAAGCAAGTAACCCATTGTGTGGGCGATGAATGCCGCGCCAATCGTAACCTGCATGTTCGATTGCAAAATTACTTGTTGATCAAACGACATGCGAATCAAGGCGGGGACCAAGATCGCGAAGGTTAGTCCACCAAGCAGCTGAAAGCGCATTCGAAGCAGGAGATGCCTTTGGTTAGGAAGGTTGACGCTAGAGGTGTTCAAATTCGTCAGGCCGCTCTCTGAGGGTCGCCAGTAAACAAGCCAGGAATTCTCAGACGCACAATGCAACCACTGAGATTGATTGTTAGGTTCTGCATCCCATTCCGCGCAAGGCAGCCTAATGAAACCATCTATCTAGCCCGGCGCGCAAACGAACACACCAAGCCGAAACAAAAATCGCCATTCATTCCCCCGGCATCCTTCGGCTCCAACACAGCTACCGCACTCCCGGGTGAAAACCTCGAGAGCCAATTTCTACAACAATGTACATCGCGCCGCCGGGCCTAGCCATTTGCGACTATGCGATGGCTACGAGTTCCTTAGAATCCATGTCAACAGGGATCTCGCCACTCATAATGGCAACCAAAACCCGGGCCCTTCCGACTGGATCAAGCCGGTCAAGGCGACCGATCATCTCCGCAAACGGACCCGAAAGAATCCGAACCGATGCGCCCGCAGTAAGGCCTCCGCTGAAATCAAGCAAGCCGTCCTTGCCGGTCAGGGCAATGAACCGCTCGACCAAACCCGAGGGGACCGGCAATGGCCGCTCGCCCTGCATGATGAGGGAGCGCACACCGAACGTTCCATTGACCGAGCGCCACCGCTGCAGCGCAACATCGAGGGCGATGAACATGTAACCTGGAAAATAGGCCGCCGGTCGCGTCTCTATGCGCCGGGCATGACGTATGGTCTTCTCGCAGCGAGGCACAAACGGGTGAAACCCCTGTAGCCGAAGATGCCGTTCGGCGACGTTTTCTTTTCCCGGAAATACGCTGGCGGCATACCAGCGTGCTGCGGCGCCGACCGAGGGCCGTTGCAACGATAAAGTCGCCTTAGCATTTGTTTTTTTCGGGCTAATCACGCGTCTCGCTCTCGGCGCTCTTCGGCATGGTCGATGTCAAGGGTTACGACAGCGCAGCGATACCGCAAGCAGCTATGTCGCGGGGATCAAGGCGGTTCGTCGAAATATTCCTGCTATTTGTCCATTAACTTTAGCTGTGCCTAACAAGCTATCGAGCTGCATTATTTTTTAGCCACCCAACCAGCGGTATCGACCGATTGCGTCGATGTGTAGCCGCTCGGTTACACTGGCTCGGACGAATCGCTGGCTATTGTGGTCCTTAGTCCGTCGATTTGACCATAGTGTGACGGTACCGTTAGCAAAGCGTTGCCGAGCAGATGCCGGCCAATGGTCTGCCCTGCATGGACGAGTCCGACGAGCCGTCGCTGAGCAGGATCATTCCACGATTACAGCCAGCGATTGCGTCGACCAGAGCTCAGGGGCGCTTGAGCAGCGACCAGACGGCGGGCACAAGGCTCGCCGCCAGGCCGACCTTGATCAGGTCGCCGACGATGAAGGGCACGACGCCGAACTGCCACGACTTTTCCGGCCCGATGAGCAGCGCCAGCCAGGCAAAGCCCATCGCCATCATGACGATTTCGGCAACCAGCATCGCGTTGAAAAGCTTGACCGGATGGCGATCCCAGCCGCGATCGGCGGCCCAGCCGACCATCGCCGCCATGACCACGAAGCCGAAGAGATAGCCGCCGGTCGAGCCGAGCATATAGGCAATGCCGATGCCCTTTTCCGGCGTGCCCTGGAAGACCGGCAAGCCCATGGCACCCTCCGCCATGTAGAGAAGCAGCGTGGCGACGCCGAGGCGCATGCCGAATGCGGCGGCGATCAGAAAGACGGCCAAGGTCTGCATCGAGATGTCGACCGGCCCGAGCAAAACCCTGGTCTTGGCCGACAAGGTCAGCACCAGTGTTCCAACGATCGCCAGCAAAAGCTGCGTCGCCAGGCGGGCTGCGCCCTTTTCAGGCAGAGCGAGAGAAACAAGCGGCGTCGTTGTAATTGCCATGGTCTTCCTCATTGCGGACTGCCGCAGATCGCGGCGTTGCGTTTTCCTATATTGGCTTCCATGCTATGCGGCAATCGGTTTTGCCGCCTCTAAAGCGCGTCGCGTTCGACCGGCTCATGCGACGCGCTTCAGGTTGTTGTTTTATGCATGTCGTTGTCGCAAAACCGCTGCACACCCTCGGGTCAAGGGCATGCTTTTGCGCGACACGCGTTGGAACAGAACTGAACGACATTGGCATGGCGCTGAAATTCGACACCGACTTCGAACCGGCCTACGGCCAGAGCGTGACCGTTGCAACCGACGTGCTCCGGATCACCGCGAAAAATCCCGGCCCTTTCACGTTCTACGGCACCAACAGCTACATCGTCGGGCGCGAGACGCTGGCGGTGATCGATCCGGGGCCGGATGACGATGCGCATCTTAGGACATTGCTCGAGGCGATCGCAGACAGGCCGGTCAGCCACATCTTCGTCAGCCACACGCATCGCGACCATTCTCCGCTGGCAGTTCGGCTGAAGCAGCACACCGGTGCGATTGTCCTGGCCGAGGGTCCGCATCGGCCGGCGAGGCCGCTGCGCATTGGCGAAATCAATCCGCTCGACGCCAGCGCCGACACCGCCTTCAATCCGAATCTCGCGCTTGCCGACGATATGGTGGTCGACGGCGACGGCTGGGCGATCAGAACGGTGCTGACGCCGGGCCATACCGCCAATCATGCCGCCTTTGCGCTGGAGGGAAGCGGTATCCTGTTCTCGGCCGATCATGTCATGGCCTGGGCGACCTCCATCGTTGCGCCGCCGGACGGCACCATGGCCGACTATATGGCCTCGCTGGATCGGCTGATCGAGCGCGACGACCGCCTGCTGCTGCCCGGCCATGGCGGGCCGGTGACAGCGCCGCGCAGCTTCATGCGTGAGCTGAAGTCGCATCGCAGGATGCGCGAGCAAGCGATCCTGGAGCGGATCAGAAGCGGCGACCGGACGATCAGGGAGATGGTCGCGGCGATTTACAGGGATACCGATCCGCGCCTGCACGGCGCGGCCGGACTGTCGGTGCTTGCCCATCTCGAGGACCTGGTGGCGCGCGGCCTGGTGAGCACCGACGGCGACCCGGCGATCGACGGCATTTTCGCGCCCATCGCGTAGCCGCCACGCGGCCGGGGCCGTGCCGGCCTGGCCTGCGACTTCCTCATCCAGCTCGGCTAGGAAATCCACGATGCGGGCCGCATTGTCGCCAAGGTCGTAGCGTCCGTAGCGCGAGGCCGAACGCATGTCGACGATAGCCGCGTCGCCATCGTCGGTCACACGGATGGCGACGTCGGCGGGAAGGCTGAGGATGAAGCTCCTGGCCAGGACGTTGATCGTCACCTCGCTTTGCCCGATCGCACGGGGAAACGGCGCCGTAAGCTGCCAGTCCCGACGATCGAGCACGGATTCGACTGCTTCCAGGACCCGATCGAATGGGCGTGGCCGACGAGAACGGTCAGGAGCAGGACCGCCGAAAAGCGCCCATCCGCCGCGACCAACCGCCTTCTATCTGACGGCGCCCATTGGCAATACGGTTCAATATGCAAGCAGATCTTTGCTGGAATAGATATCGCCTCTGATGTCGACGATCAGCCGTTTTGCTGACACAGCCGTTGTGCTGGTCACGCGAAGCGCCAGTTTCCCGGAATTGTTCATCAAGGTCGCGCCAGAAAAATTTCCGATGTGCGAAGAGATGTCTGTGCCGGTGGTAATATCAAAATCCATCCCATTGAACCTAGCGTCCAAGCACATATAGAAAGAATGATTTCTATTGTTCAATCTAATTGAAATACGAGCCATAAGTCTTGTAGGCATATCCATCAAATCGAATATTTCTGCCCCGTCACCCCTATGAGTTAGTAATTTTGGAAATTGAAGATGCCGGATAAGCACCCCGTTGTTTGTGGCCGTGCCGACGTAATTGAGTATAGCGTTTGGAACGGTGTTTGTAACCACGCTTTCAATCTCGCTGTTGTTTCCCGAACGGATAAGCGTCGGACAATCTGTCGCCAAAATTTCTCCACGCACCGTCGCGCCGAACGCTAAATTGACAGCACAGTCACAGTCCTTCGCATAGCCGTTCTGGATGTTGCAGACTTCGACGGCCGATCCTCCGCCAATGTTGAAGCCGTACTCGAAACCATGCGCCCGGACATTCGAAAAATTGCATGCCGGCGCCGAGCCGTGCTCTGTGGCCAGAATATAGATACCGTAGAAACCTACCTTTGAGCCGGTCGAATGATTGGGATGATCCTTATTGTGCTTGACGATTAGATTAGAGACGTTAATCCCGTCCGACGGACCTTGGCCGCCGCTTTCTGCAGAACGAGAAATATAAAGACCATGATCGATTGTTTCGCGCACCGTCACGTTCGAAATCTGGCCTTCTCGCTGCTCATCTTCAATGTGGATGGCCTCGCTCCGACTAAACTTGATGATGCTATCGCCAAGGAGCCAACCCTTCGTACCGGCTACGCTTAAGCCGAATCCGGAGCCGGGAAAGGTCGACCCGACCCCAGTACCGAGAATATTGCCAGTCACAATGAAGTTTTGTGCGTTCCCATCAAAATGGTTTAACGCGATCACGTCGGCACGATCCGAATACATAAAAGACGTACTGATTATGACATCACGCAAATCTGTCGATTGTGCATCGTCAGAAAGAAGCCCATAGGAAGAACCTATAACATCCGCGCCGCTGATTATTATTTTGCTTGCACCATTCGAATTGTCCCTGATGCCTATGCCATCGACTGACTCAACGCGTCCGGTCAACTTCCAAAACTCTGTATCGTTTACGATGTTTACTACAGGATTGGACGTGGCACCGGAGTCGATAACTCGCTCGAACATCTCAGCATTGCAAAAGGTATTCACGGAAGCGACCAGATAGCGTCTTGAGGTGGCCGAGCGAAGAGCAATAGCGCTTTTCACCGCCGCACTATCGTCGGTGATCTCGTCTCCCGCCGCGCCGAGCATATCCGCGGTGGAGTCTTGCCCCTCCGCAATCTCCCACCAAAATCCGCCTTCGGTCTGGAATTTCCCCGCATGTGACGGCTCAGACCCCACCTTCTTGTACAGCGCCCCGCCGCCATCCCCAACGGCGCTGTATCCGGTTACGCGAAGGGCATTGATGTTTGCAGGAATCGAAAGCGTCGACATGCCGGTGACAGTAGCATAGATCGGCACATCGCCTCGGGCGTTGATGTCCGTTGCGGGGCTTTCGCCCAGGCACGACCCGCTTTCTCGCTTCCGCCAGGAATATAGCGGCAGCGTAACTATCGCGGCTGCGAGCGCTGAGATTCCGGAAATAAAGAGACGGCGGCTGGTTCTCATAGACGGGTCCAGACAGTCTTGCTGTATTCAATTCACCGGGTGAACGCCCGTCTCTAACCTGGGTTTTTAAACCCAGGCCCGCGTCGTCGACGCCGATGCCGACGATGTAACAGGCAGGGTTTTCGACTTGGATCGCGGGTATCCTAAATAAGTTCTGCTTCCGTGTGGCGATCTTACCAGCGATCAACGAATCTGTCAGGGCGCGGGTAGTTGATTTGGCGCTAACATTCAACGTCTAGTAGGTATGCCCTCATGACGAGACCGCGAGTGGCGAGCCTCACTGAGGCTCGCCGACGGTGCTATCGAGATACTGGGTTAGCGCGCAAACCAGATGATAAAAAATGCTTGCCGGTACGTCGGTAGCCAGCGAGCGGCCGCGCTCGTCGATCCGGTCTATCCACAGGCCGAGCGGTGCCGGATTGATGTGCCAACGGAACAGGCGGCCGACACGCGCTTCGATCTCGGGCTTGAGGTCAGGGCCGCCCGAACCGTCCAATGCAATCGCCGCCTTGATTGCTTCGGCCTGCGGCCAACTGCGCGAGACAAGGTCGAGTGGCAGGCCTTGCCGCGAGACGGCGCCATAGGCGAGGCCGGTGGCGCGATTGAGGCCGTTGGCGATGGCCGAGGCATAGAGCTTTCTGGCAAAGCCGGTCAGCTCACTCTGGCCGCTGCGCCGGGTGAAGTCGCACAGCAGCGAGGCCCATTCGAAATGGTGGCCGGGTTCCGTCCAGGCACCTTTCTCGCCCTCCGCCGGCCTCCACTCGGCATCGAAATATTCGCCCAGCGTCCAGCTCTCCGGATCGAAGAAATGGCTGCGAAACAGATCGACGATGCGCGCGGCGCGGCGAAGATAGGCGAGTTCGCCGGTCGCTCGATGCCAGGCCAGAAAAGCCTCGAGCAGATGCATGTGCGGGTTGGAACGGCGTTCGCCAACGCCGCTCGACGTTTCGAGAAAGCCGGTCATGCGGTGATCCTCGAGACGCGCGTCGAGAAATGCAAACGTTTCTTCGGCAAGCCGCAATGCATCAGGATTGCCGACCATGTGGGCATGCGCCAGCGCCAGCAGCACGCAGGAATGATCGTAGGCATCCTCGGTTGCGTCGGCGACGGTGCCGTCGACATTGAGCGTGCGCACCCAGCCGCCATTGTCGGTGCGGCCGTTCCTGGCCATGAATTCGAGGCCGTGGCCGATCAGCCGGTCGGCAGGCCCGTCCCAGCCGCGCGCCCTGGCGACAGCGAAGGCGTAGACTTGCCTGGCCATGGTGCGCATGCGCTTGGGCTTCTTCAGCGGTGTGGCGTCAAAGCCGAGCGCCTCGTGAAAACCGCCATGGCGCTCATCGACCCCGACCGTCGACCATAGCGGCACCGTCTCTTCAAACAGCCAGTGGTGCACACGACGGCGCCAAGCGCCGCTTTCGATGACGCGGTCGTCGGCGGGCGTGAACCTGGTTTCCAGCCGGCCGCTCTTTTCGAGCTGCTCGACGATCTTCTTGACGTTCTGGCTGCGGCTGACCGGGGCGACGAAGGTGGCATCGGCGGTCGAGACGATGGCAACGTCCTTCAAGCCAATGGCCGAGAGCAGGCGACTGTCGCTGCGGATGTAGGAGTTCTCGCAGTCGATGGCGACGACATCGCCGACGATGACATTGCCGTCATTGTCGGAGGGGCCGACATCGAGCAGCGATTGCCAGGAACCGAGATCGTTCCAGCGGAAGCCGGCCGGCACCATGGCGATATGGCTGGCGCGCTCCATGATCGCATAGTCGATCGACGTCGACGGAATGGCGGCGTAGAGTTCCAGAGGCATATAGAGACCGGAAAGATCTGACGTCGCCGCCTGATAGGCATTTTCGGTGGCGTTCCAGATTTCGGGCTCGAAAGCCGTGAAGGCGTCGCGCATGGCGCTGGCGCGAAACAGGAAGATGCCGGTGTTCCAGTAGAAGTTGCCGGCCGCCAGATAGCTTCGCGCGGTCGCGAGGTCCGGTTTCTCGACGAAACGCGAGACATCGCAGATGCCATCCTTCTCGCCGGCGATCTCGATATAGCCGTAACCGGTTTCGGGGTGGCCGGGTTTGATGCCGAATACCACCAGCCGGCCGGCACGCGCCGCAGCGGTGCCGTTTTCCACGCTCTGCCAGAATTGTCGCGCGGTCGTGATCTCATGATCGGACGGCACCACCAGCACCAGGCTGTCGCCAAATTCGGAGAGGGTTCGCAGGGTCGCCAAGGCGACGGCGGCGGCGGTGTTGCGTCCGGTCGGCTCGAACAAGGGGCCGCCGCCGGAAAGGTCGATGCCGGCGAGATCAGCGTGGACGCGATCGGCATGCCGCTCCGAGGCAATCAGGAAGACCGGCGTTTCGCCGTCCGGCCGCGCCGTAAGCCGCCGCAACGTCTTGACCAGCATCGAGCCATCGCCTGAAAAATCATGGAACTGCTTGGGATTGTCCTCGCGCGACAGCGGCCACAGCCGTGAGCCAACGCCGCCGCTCATGACAAAACTGACGATTCTCTCAGTCATTGGGCTCTCGCGCTCAAAAGGACTGGGGCCTCGCAGCACCGCATCGACGCTTTCGAAGCTCTGCCAGCGCTAGTCCCCAATACAAGTTCCTGTTTGTCCGATGACACCAGCTTAAACCTGAGGCGCCGTTCGCAACGATTCCCACACTGTTAACCGTGGTCAATGGGCGTCGCTTTTTAAAACGTTCAATCTCAACAATGCAAGGAGTGCTGCGCGTATCTCGCCGGGGCCGTTGTTAGCGGCCGTGCATTTAGGCGCCATTCTCGTCCGTAGACGAAGCGTGGACGCCGCCCCGATTTCACGAAGAGCACGGCGCGGCAAACTACGAGCTCACACTCGGCTCCTCAAACCTCAGAACCGGCTGGAGCGCTCTTCCGGTTGAGGCGACTTCAGATCCTGGCAAGAGCATTGCGGATTGGCCGGAAGTCGCGCGGCGGTCTCCAGCGCGACAAGCGAGGCTGTCATGGAGAGATTGGGCAGCACGTCCTCCTGCAGCAATTTCTGGCGGTTGCGGTCCATATAGTCGTTAAAACCCGCCGTGACGAACGCACAGGGCACGAAGCAGGCGCCGATCTCGCGCGCCAGGGTCGCCTCAGGGGCGATGGAATGGTTGAGCACGTCCGCCCCCATGCCGCGATACGCCAGGGCTTCGGCCGGGGTTGTCAGCCGCGGCCCATAACAATGGGCAGCCACCAGTTGCTGTTCGATGCCATGCACGCGGCATTCGGCCGGCCAATGGCGGCGGGCCGTCTCGGCCAGAACCGCCGCGCATCTTGGACATACGATCTGCTTGCCCGAACAGTCAAAACTCTGGCGGTCCGGAAGCAGTGAAAACGGGGTCTGCGTCAGTTCGATGATATCGGCGGGCACCACCATGTCGCCGGGCTGGATCGCCTTGTTGACGGCGCCAACGGTCGAGCAGGCGAGGACCTGCCGCACCCCCGCTTGCATCAACACCCAGAACGCGCGGCGATGGCAGGAATGGTCGATATGGTCGCGGGGATTGCCGTGCGAATACATGCACAACGCGCGCTTTGCTCTGCCTTCGGCTGAAATCGAGGCATCGAACTCGAGCAACTTCCAGTTGTCGGAACGACCGAAAGGCGTTTCAAAACTCATGTCGCGCCGCAGCGTGCGCACGCCCTCGACTCCGACATCTTCCGGGAAGGCAAGCCCCCAGTTTGCCGAGCCGGTGATGATGGCCAAGCCTAGCTGAGGGATGTCAGTCGATCGATCCGCCGGAGCACCGGCTGCGTGATGATTTTGGGGCATGCTTCCCATCTTGATCAGGATATTGGCTCGTCAGGATTTTCGGCTCGGTAAGGATTTTTGGCGAAGGGCGACGATCACGACGACGACCACAACAATGGCGGTCCACAATGTCGAGATCGCCGCAATGGTCGGATCGATCTGATCGCGCAGCGAGATGAACATGAGCTTCGGCATCGTGCTGTTGCGACCACTTGCCACGAAGATCGAAATCACGGACTCGTCGAGCGACGTCAGGAACGCCATCAATGTCGCCGACAACAGGCTGAGCCGAAGTTGCGGGACGATTATCTCGCCAATAGCCCTGGCCCAGTCCGCGCCGAGGCTGCGCGCCGCCTGAACCTGGTTCCAGTCGAAGCGAGCCAGGGCGGGCAGCAGCACAATGCACGCCACCGGAACGGCGAGCACCACATGTCCGACCAGCACACCGAACAGCGTTCCGACAAGACGTTGCGCCGCCAGCACAAAAAACAGGCCGATCGCCAGCAGGATTCCTGGGGTGACAGAGGGGGTGAGCAGAACGCCCTGGATGGACGCTGCGGACTTGCCGCCCAGCCGATTCATCGAGATGCAGGCGAGCAGCGCAAACGGCACCGCGATCAGCGCCGTCAATGTCCCAAGGATCAGGCTGGTCCTGAGTGCTGCCATCCACGTCGCCGAGCCGAAAAAATTCTCGTACCAGCGCAACGAGTAGGCGTGCGGCGGAAACTCGAGGAGATTGGACGCCGAAAACGAAAGCGGCACCACCACGAGCGTCGGCAACATCAGAAATGCCATGACAAGCGCAGCAAAGCTCCACAGGACGATGCGGGCGAGCCGGTTTTGCGGATAGGCTTCAAGCATGGGCGGCTGCCACTGCGTCCTGGGCCAGCAGGCGGCGTGCCGCCAGCAGCATCACACCGATCAGCGCCATCAGAACGAGGAGCAGAATGCCCAGGACGCTTGCCGACCCCCAATCCTGAAAGGTCGATAGCGCACGCTCGATCCGGGTAGAGAGAGGATTTACCTTGCCGCCGCCAAGCACCGCCGGCGTGATGAAAAAACCGATGGAATAGATGAGCACGATGACCGAACCCGAGAAGATGCCGCCGGCCGAAAGCGGCATGATGACGGTGCGGATGACCTGCCCGAGCGTGGCTCCCATGCTCGCTGCCGCGCGAACGAGGTTTGGGTCGATATCGCGCATCGCGGCATAAACCGGCAGCAGAAAGATCGGCAGCATGTAGTGAACCATGCCGATCAGCGTTCCGGTAAAATTGTAGACCAGCGGCAAAGGCTCCGCCGTCAGGCCAGAACCAGTCAAGGCCGCGTTGACCAGGCCATCACGCCGCAACAGCACGAGCCAGCCATAGGTGCGCACCAGGATAGCGGTCCACAACGGCAGCATGACGAAGGCCATCAGCAAATTGGCCACCCTTGGCCTGGCGCTGGCCAAGGCGAGTGCCAGCGGGGTGCCCAGAACAATGCAGATCGCCAGCGTGCCGAGGGACAGTTCGAGGGTGGTGACGAGCGCCGACCATGTCAGTCCGCTCGAAAGCACTTTGGCGTAGTTGCCGACAGTGTACTCGCCGCCTGTGGTCAAAAAAGATTGCCGGATGATCCAAAGGATGGGCAGTATCGCCGCCAGTCCAACGATGAACAGCGCCGGCAGCGAAAGCGAAAGAAAAAACCGCCGCTCGCGGCGCGCATCCGCCAGCAGCGCTGGATCCACGGTGGCGGTCACGCCAGCGCTCCCGGTATCGCGTGAACCTTCGCTGCTGGTGCATAGGCGGTCATCCGCTGACCGGCGGCAAGCTCGGCGCAGCCGCCGGCCAGCGCTGCCGGAATGCAGACAAGGACCTCCTGGCCACCGTCAAGCGCCAGCGTCAAGAGCCAGTTCTCGCCGCGGAACGCCTTGGCGCGCAGTGTTCCTTCGAGGGCCACGCCGTCTGCCCCGACGAGCTCCGCATCAAGATGGAAGCTTTCGGCGCGAATCATCAGGGTTTCGCCTGACGCTTCGGCGCCGTCGATCCTGCGCACCGAGCCCGGCGCCACAATGTTGGCCTCGCCCATGAACTCGGCGACGAAGCGGGTCGATGGACGATCATAGATCCGCTGCGGCGTATCGATCTGCTGGATGCGGCCAGAATTCATCACCGCAATCCGGTCGGACATGATCAGCGCCTCGCGCTGGTCGTGGGTCACATAGATTGTGGTGATGCCCAGGTCATCGTGCAGACGCCGGATCTCGTACTGCATGGTTTCGCGCAGATTCTTGTCGAGCGCCGACAGCGGCTCGTCCATCAGCATCACGCGCGGTTCGAAGACGATTGCCCGCGCCAACGCCACCCGTTGACGCTGGCCGCCGGACAGTGCGGCGATATTGCGCTCCGCCAGGCCATCCAGCTTGACGCGGGCCAGGGTGGCAAGCGCCCGCTGACGCGCCTCCGCTCTCGGCGTCTTGCGCAGCGCCAGCGGATACGCGACATTCGCCAGGACATTCATGTGGGGAAACAGGGCGTAATTCTGGAACACGATGCCGATGTCGCGTTTGTTGGGCGCCAGGCGGGTGATGTCGCGATCGCCCAACAAGAGTTTTCCGGAATCCGGCCGGACAAAACCGGCCAGAGCCATGAGCAGCGTGGTCTTGCCCGATCCCGATGGCCCCAGCAGCGTGAGGAACTCGCCAGCTTGAATGTCGAGCGAGACATCATCCAGCGCGACGTAGGACCCGTAAGCCTTGCTGACGCTGTCGATGGTGATCGGGAGCGACGTCATCATCTGCTCCAGCCTTGTCAGCCGAGACTCAGCGGGCCATCATCTCGTCGAAGGCCTGTTGGGCAGCCTCGCCGTTCTTGACCCACCATTGTGAATTCGAAAACACCGAAGTGCCGGCATTTTCAGGCGCGGTCGCAAGCGTCTTCAGACGGTCCTCGGGAATGAGGCCACCCTCATAGGCCGCAGGATTGACCGGGCCGTAGGCAATGAAATCGGTCAGCTTCGCAACACGCGCGGGCTGCGTCATCGCTGCGATGAGCTTCATCGCTGCTTCCTTGTTCGGCGCGCCCTTCGGCACCCCGAGGCAGTCCGTGCCGATGACCGACCCCTTGAACGTATAGTCAGCCGCGCCGCCATCTTTTTTCACGGTCTCTGCCCGTCCGTTCCAGGTAACGACCAGATCCGCCTCACCATCCTTCAGCAGCTGCGCGGATTGGGCTCCCGAGGTCCACCACACGGCGACATCCGGTTTGATCGCTTCAAGCCGCTTGATGGCGCGCTCCAGCCCTTCCGGCGTGCTGAGCACGGCATAGACCTCCGCCGGCGCCACGCCATCGGAGAGAAGCGCGATTTCGATCGAGTCCTGCGCATTGGCGCGCAATGCGCGGCGGCCCGGGAATTTGGCAACGTCCCAGAACTCGGCCCAGGTCTTCGGCGGGTTGTCGCCATAGGTCTTGGTGCTCCACGACAGGACGGTGCCATAGGAATCGAACGGATAGCAGTAGTCGGACGCGGCACCCTCCGGCACGGATTTGGCATCGATGATCTTGTAGTCGAGGGGCTCCAGCAGCGATTGTGCGGCTGCCTGGGCGCCTTCCGGCGAGCCGAGGTGGATAATGTCAGTCGCAATTGCCCCCGAGGTGACCTGCATCTTCAAGGCGGCCAGGCCGTCGCTCAGGGTCTCCTCGCGGACATCATAGCCAAGCTCTTTTGCAGCAGGGCCCCACATGGCCTCTTTCATGGCGTTGCCATAATCGCCGCCTGCGGTCGTGATGGTGAGTGTTTGCGCGTGGACGGGCACGGCAGCCGAGATCGCGAATGCTGTTAAGGAAATGCGCAGCCAGGACATAGGTTCTCCTCCCCAACGTCATCAAATATTGCCTGAAATGGCCATTTATTTGTAATCGTAACGTTACGATTGCATCAGAACACGCAGGAGTCAAGCTGCTTGCCACGGGCGTTCGGATTGACCGGGATGTCGAATCCGGTAACGTTATGGCGGTCAGCAAGTCAGCCGGCGCTTTCGCAAATGAAGTCGGGCGAACAATGGCCAATCTGAAGCAGATCGCGGCGGAACTTTCCCTCTCGGTGACCACGGTGTCCCGCGCTCTGAAGGATGGGCCGGAAGTGCAGCCCTCGACCATAGCCCGCGTCAAGGAGGCGGCCAAGCGGGTCGGCTATCTGCCAAATCATCATGGTCGTGCGCTAAAAACCGGTCGAACGCTGACGCTGACGGCCGTACTCCCGATGGAGACCCGAGATCATCTGTCCGATCTGTTGAAGCTGCCTTTGATCGAAGGCATGACGCTGGCGGCGCGGCAAGCCGGTTATAGTCTGTCCATCTATTCCACCACGCCCGACGACGATCCCGTCGAGAGTGTGCAGCGGCAGCTTCAGGCGCGCAGCACAGACGGACTGATCATCACACGCCTGGTGTCGGGTGATCCGCGCGTCAAGCTGCTGCTGGATCAACGCATGCCATTCGTCGCGTTTGGAAGAACCGACCTGGATACCGCGTATCCGTATGTCGATGTCGACAATGAACAGATTGCCTACGAGGCAACGCGACGGCTCATGGACAAGGGCTGTCGACGCATTGCTCTGCAACTTCTGGTTCCGGAGGATCAGGCGAGTGCCATGCGTCTTTCCGGCTATGCAAGGGCAATGGCCGAGGCCGGCATCCCGATCGACCAATCGCTGATCGGTCATGGCATGTTCACCATGGAATCGAGCGCGGCCTGGTTCGATCGCTTGCTGGCTTGCTCAGATCCGCCGACAGGCTTGGCATGCGCCAACGAACTCGGCCTGCTGGGGGCGCTGCACGCTCTTGGCAAAAGAGGTCTTGCGCCGGGGAGCGACGTCCACATCGTCACGCGTGACAGCACACGGCTGGCACGCTTCCTGCCGGCAAAGATCGAAGTTCATTACGTTGATATGGCGGCTGTCGGACGCAAGCTTGTCGAAGTCCTGGAGAGCCGGATCATCAATCCGCTCGGGCCGGTGGAGACAATTTTGCTCAAGGGTGAATTCGACCCCGGCGAATAGCCTGCGCGCATATTCAACCACTGATTGTATCAGCCGCATTTCTGTGGCGTCAAAGCGATTTCGCTTTGGCTGTAAAAATGCTCTGGACGTCACTCGGCCGGGGCCGTACCGACCTGGCCGGCGACTTCCTGATCCAGCTCGGCCAGGAAATCCACGATGCGGGCCGCATTGTCGCCAAGGTCGTAGCGGCCGTAACGCGAGGCCGAACGCATGTCGACGAGGACCGCATCGCCATCGTCGGTCACACGGATGGCGACGTCGGCGGGAAGGCTGAGGATGAAGCTCCTGGCCAGGGCGTTGATCGTCACCTCGCTTTGCCCGATCGCACGCGGAAACGGCGCCGCAAGCTGCCAGTCCCGACGACCGAGCACGGTTTCGACGGCTTCCAGGACCCGATCGAAAGGCAGATTGTAGCTGCGTCCGGTGACCAGCGGATAGGTCTCGGTCTGCAGCCGCCGCTCGCCCGGGGTCGGCGGCGAAAGCGCGTTCATATCCCCGGTCCGGGTGCTGGTGTCGAGCACCGGCGGATCGTCGAAATCCGTCGAGTTGTCCCTGAGCGGTGGAGAAGTCGCTGCCCAGTAGGCGGCAATGCCAAAAGGAACAAGCACCAGCAGTGCCAGCACCGTGCCGACGGTGAGATCGCGGCCGCCACGGTCGCCGAAATTCCACAGTCTCGAAAACGCAAATCCGGCGAACAGAAGCGCAAAGGCGGCAAGCAGCGCGACAATGCCGAGCACCCAAAGGAAAGCCGGCGTTTCAACAAGCTGATAGCCGTGGCCGACGAGAACGGTCAGCAGCAGGACCGCCGAAAAAGCGCCTGTCCGCCGCGACCAGCCGGCCGCCCTCGACGTCTGTCGCTCGGGAGTTTTCATCATTTTCAGCACTGCTTCACCCCGGACCGGCGCTTAAAGCCGTTCAGCGGCGGCTTGTAGGCGAAGGACGTCATGTCAGTCAGTCCGTCGGCAGGCGATAGTCCCTGAACTGCCGGCGCAAGGTTGTCTTCTGGATCTTGCCGGTGGCGGTGTGGGGAATCTCGCCGACGAAGGCGACGTCATCCGGCATCCACCACTTCGCCACCTTGCCGTCCATGAAAGCCAGGATATCTGTTTTGGTCGGCTCGCGGCCCGGCTTGCGGACGACGACAAGCAACGGCCGTTCGCCCCATTTCGAATGTTGGATGCCGATGGCGGCCGCCTCCGCCACATCCGGATGACCGATCGCCAGATTCTCGAGCTCGATGGTCGAGATCCATTCGCCGCCCGATTTGATGACGTCCTTGGCGCGATCGGTGATCTGCATATAGCCGCCCGGGTCGATATGGGCGACATCACCGGTATCGAACCAGCCTTCTTCATCGAACTGTTCGGATCCGATGCCGCCATAATAGGCACGCGCGACGGCCGGTCCGCGGACTTTCAGGCGCCCGAATGTCCTGCCGTCCCAAGGCAGTTCCTTGTCGTCGTCGTCGGTGACCTTCATTTCGACCCCGAAAGGTGGAAAACCCTGCTTGCCCTGGACGTCGAGCCGGGCTTCGCCCTCAAGCCCGGCATAGCCCGGCTTCATGGTACAGAGCGTGCCGAGCGGCGACATTTCGGTCATGCCCCAAGCATGGATGACCTCGACATCGTAATTGCCCTGGAACTTTGCCGTGATCGCACGCGGGCAGGATGAGCCGCCGATAACGACCTTGTTCAGATAGGGAAGTTTCTTGCCGGTCTCCTCCAGGTACTGCAGCAGCATCAACCACACTGTCGGCACGGCGGCGCTGAACGTAACCTTTTCGGTGTCGAGCAACTCGTAGATCGAGGCGCCGTCCATCTTGCAGCCAGGCATGACCAGCTTGGCGCCGATCATCGGGCCGCTCTGGCCAAGGCCCCAGGCGTTGGCGTGGAACATCGGCACAACCGGCAGGATGGTGTCGCGCGAGGAGAGGCCCATCGCATCGGGCATCGCCGCAATCATGGCGTGCAGCACGTTCGAGCGATGGCTGTAGAGGACGCCTTTCGGATCGCCTGTCGTGCCCGAGGTGTAGCACATGCCGGCGGCGGTGTTTTCATCGAACGTCTTCCAGGTGAAGGCGCCGTCGGCTTCGTCAAGCCATTCCTCATAGGCGACAGCATTCGGCAGCGCCGTCTGCGGCATGTGCGCCTTGTCGGTCAGCACGATCACCTTTCTGAGCGATTTGACCGAGCCGGCGATCTTTTCAAGCAGCGGCATGAATGTCAGGTCGACGAAGATCGCCTTGTCCTCGGCATTGTTCATGATCCAGGCGATCTGCTCGGGAAACAGGCGCGGATTAAGCGTGTGATAGATCGCGCCGACACCCATGATGCCGTACCAGGCTTCGATGTGGCGCGCCGTGTTCCAGGCCAATGTGGCGATGCGGTCGCCAAGCCCAAAGCCATCACGCTCGAGCCGCTCGGCGACCCGCAAGGCGCGGCGATGAATTTCGACGTAAGTGGTCCGGACGATCGGGCCCTCGATCGAGCGCGACACAATCTCGCGTTCGCCGTGCTGCCTGGCTGCGTTGTCGATGAGCTTGTGGCAAAGCAGCGGCCATTCCTGCATCAGTCCGAGCATTCTTCTCCTCCCATTGGTTTTCGTTCCCCCACTGGTTTTCGCTCCATTGTGGGACGAACAAGCGGATTGTCCAGCCATGACCGGGCAGAAGCAGCCCATTGTTCGAAAAGGCAGGGAAAACCGCCACAATCCGGCCATTGTCGACATTAACTTTGATTAATGGTAGGGGTGTGATTGGCGAATGAAAGAGGTTCGCATGGACGCGCAGCTCGACGACAAAGCTCTCGAAGATTCGCTTGCCGAAAGCCTGGCCGATTTGGTGCCGGACGCCAAAACCGTTTCCGAGGACGAATTCGTCGAAGTCGTCGGCGGCGCCCTTGAGGCGGTCGGCGGCACGCTGCTGTTCAAGATGTGCGTTCAGAACGAAGGCGAAAGCCAGCACGTCGCCGCGGCTTGCGTCGGCGATGGCGGCAACCGCCAGTTCCTGCTTCTTACCTTGCCGACCGGCGGTGGTGCGCTCAAGGTCGAAACCGCGTCGCGAAGCACCAATCCTGTCGCCGGTATCGCCGCCGCCTATGCCGGGCTGATGGACGCGTTTCAGGCTGCCGCCTGATCGGTCATCGGCCCTGATCGGTCATCAGCCCTGATAGGTCATCGGCCCTGATCGGTCATAGCCATGCTCGATTTGACGAGAGATCCTTCAACGCCAAAAGGCGATGGAGCCCCCGCATTCGACAGCGCCCTTGCGTAGCGCGCACGCCCTACACACCTTAGGTCGTGCAAGGAGAACCGTCATGGACCAGACCGCCAATCCGTCACCCGGCTTTCAGCGCAACCCGGATAAAGTCATTACCATCGAGCCGTACAGCGGAACTGTGACCGTACGCGCCGGCGACACGGTCATTGCCTCGTCCAGGAGGGCCAAGGTGTTGACCGAATCCCCCTACCCCCGGGTCCTCTACATTCCATTCGAAGACATCGATTTCGACCAGCTTCGCAAGACGGACTTGTCGACTTATTGCCCATTCAAGGGCGATGCGAGCTATTGGAGCGTGCTGCCTGCCGCGGAAGCAGGCAAGGATGCGATGTGGGCCTATGAGCAGCCTTTCGACGAGATGATCGAAATCCGCGATCACGGCGCGTTCTATCCCAACAAGGTGACGGTCGAAGCCAAACCAGCCTGAGCCGGGCCAGCCTGAGCAGGGCCAGCCTGAGCAGGGACGGCTCGCGGCCTGTCCCGCCGATCGTTCGCTGGCACGGCCATGGCCGACGTCGGCCCCTTACCCGCGACCGTTCTTCGCAGCCTGCACCGCCGCCTGCGCGGCAGCCAGCCTGGCGATCGGCACGCGGTAGGGCGAGCAAGACACGTAGTCGAGGCCGATCTCCTCGCAGAAATGGATCGACGCCGGATCGCCGCCATGCTCGCCGCAAATGCCGAGCTTGATATCCGGCCGCGTTGCCCTGCCTTTTTCGGCCGCCATCCGCACCAGTTCGCCGACGCCTTCGATGTCGAGCGACACGAACGGATCCTGCTCGATGATGCCCTTCTGGCGATAGGTCTCCAGGAACGAGGCCGCATCGTCGCGTGAGATGCCGAAGGTGGTCTGGGTCAGATCGTTGGTGCCGAAAGAGAAGAATTCGGCCGCCTCGGCGATGGCCTGGGCGCGGATCGCGGCGCGCGGCAGTTCGATCATCGTTCCGGTAAGATAGGTGATCTTGACGCCGGTTTCCTCCATCACGCTCTTGGCGACGGCATCGATCCGCAGCTTGACGTAGTCGAGCTCCCTCACCAGACCGACCAGCGGCACCATGATTTCCGGGACCACCAGCGCGCCGGCCTTCCTGCCGGCTTCGACGGCGGCCTCGAAAATGGCGCGCGCCTGCATCTCGGCGATTTCGGGATAGGAAACTGCAAGCCGGCAGCCGCGATGGCCAAGCATCGGGTTGAATTCGTGCAGGGCCTCGGTGCGCTGCCTGAGCTTGTCGGGCGACAGGTTCATGGCGGCAGCGACTTCGGCCACCTCTTCCTCGGTCTTGGGCAGGAATTCGTGCAGCGGCGGATCGAGCAAGCGGATCGTCACCGGCAGGCCGGCCATGATCTCGAACAATTCGAGGAAATCCGAGCGCTGCATGGGCAAGAGTTTTGCGAGCGCCGTTCGCCTGCCCTTTTCCGTGTCGGCCAGGATCATCTCGCGCATGGCGACGATGCGGTCGCCCTCGAAGAACATGTGCTCGGTGCGGCAAAGCCCGATGCCTTCGGCGCCGAAGGAACGCGCCATGCGCGCGTCGAGCGGCGTTTCGGCGTTGGTGCGCACCTTCATGCGGCGCACGGCATCGGCCCATTCCATGATGGCGGCGAAATCGCCCGAGAGCTCCGGCTGCAGCATTGGCACGGCGCCTTTCAGCACCTGGCCGTTGCCGCCGTCGATGGTGATGATATCGCCCTTGCGGAACGTCGACCCCATAGCCATCAGCGTGCCGGCTTTGTAGTCGACGCGCAGCGAGCCGGCGCCCGACACACAAGGCTTGCCCATGCCGCGCGCCACCACCGCCGCGTGGCTGGTCATGCCGCCACGCGTGGTCAGGATGCCTTCCGCCGCATGCATGCCGTGGATGTCCTCGGGACTGGTCTCGATGCGCACGAGGATCGCCTTGCGGCCTTGCGTCTTGAGCTCCTCGGCATCGTTGGAGGAAAAGACGATCTCGCCGGTGGCTGCACCCGGAGATGCGGGCAGACCGATGCCGATGACATCGCGTGCCGCCTTCGGATCGATGGTCGGATGCAGCAACTGGTCGAGCGAGGCCGGATCGATGCGGGCGACCGCCTCCTCCTTTGAAATGAGCTTGTCGCGCGCCATCTCGACGGCGATTCTGAGCGCCGCCTTGGCGGTGCGCTTGCCGGACCTGGTCTGCAGCATCCACAATTTGCCGCGCTCGATGGTGAATTCGAGATCCTGCATGTCGCGGTAGTGCTTTTCCAGACGGTCGGAGATGGTGACGAAAGACTGGAAGGCTTCCGGCATCAGTTTCTGCAGCGACGGCTTGTCGGAGCCGGCGGCAATGCGCGCCGCCTCGGTGATGTTTTGCGGCGTGCGGATGCCGGCGACGACATCCTCGCCCTGCGCATTCACCAGGAACTCGCCATAGAGCATCTTTTCGCCGGTCGACGGATTGCGGGTGAAGGCGACGCCGGTGGCCGAGGTCTCGCCCATATTGCCGAAGACCATGGCCTGGACGTTGACCGCGGTGCCCCAGCTTTCGGGAATGTCGTGCAGGCGCCGGTAGGTGATGGCGCGGTTGTTCATCCAGCTCGAAAACACGGCGCCGATCGCACCCCAGAGCTGCTCGTTCGGATCTTGCGGAAACGGTTTGCCGAGTTCCTCCTCGACCTTGGCCTTGTAGAGCGCGATCACGCCCTGCCATTCGATGGCGCTCAGTTCGGTATCGAGTTCATGGCCGAGGCCGCCCTTCTGGTCTTCGAGGATTTCCTCGAACACCTCATGGTCGAGGCCCATGACGACATCGGAATACATCTGGATGAAACGCCGGTAGCTGTCATAGGCAAAGCGGGCGTCGCCTGAATCGGCGGCCAGCGCCTCGACCGTCTCGTCGTTCAGGCCGAGATTGAGCACGGTGTCCATCATGCCGGGCATCGAAGCGCGGGCACCGGAACGCACCGACACCAAAAGCAGTTTTGAGGGATCGCCGAAGCGGCGCCCGGTCAGCCGACCGATGTGATCCAGTGCGACCGCGACATCCGCCTCCAGCGAGGCCGGGTAGGTGCGGCCGTTGGCGTAATAGGCGTTGCAGACCTCGGTGGTGATGGTGAACCCCGGCGGCACAGGCAGGCCCAGGCTGCACATTTCGGCCAGATTGGCGCCCTTACCGCCCAGGAGGTTCCTGTCGCCGGCACGGCCTTCTGCAGCGCCGTCGCCAAAGGTGTAGACCCATTTGGTCATGCTTGCTCTCCGGTTGCAGGAGATTGAAAAGATTGACGAAGCCGAAGTCCCGCCGTGTCCCTGCACGAGCGATATGATGCTGCAGTGCGAAAGGCAAGCCGTCGGCAAGCCAGCCGGCTTCTACAATCGATTAAGAAAAAGCGATGACAAAAAGACTTGCGGCTCGGCGGCCAGTTGAAGAGTACAAAACAGGAACTATGGTAACGCCATGTGACTGACCGAAACCCTGGGCGTGTCCAAAATGCCGGCGGCACCATCGTCAAGCCGATCTTCTCATTCCCCGGCGGCAGGCGGTTCCATTTCGTCGATCCGGCCGGCAATGAAATCGCCGTTTGGGGTGAATAGTCGCCATCGCCCAACAGCAGACGATGATATGCGACGCCAATCTGCGGGAACCGGTGGACCAGTTCCGCGCACTTTTCATTCTCGGCATGTCGGCCATTCTCGGCATTGAGCTTTCCGTCGGCTCGTCCTATAAGGCCGCGCGCAGCGGGCATGTTGCGACTGTTGGGGCGTAGCCAAGTGGTAAGGCATCGGTTTTTGGTACCGACAATCCCAGGTTCGAATCCTGGCGCCCCAGCCAAACCTCTTTTTTAGTTAATTTTCAAACGCTTAGCACACATTAGAAACTGCTAAGTGTTACAGACAAGCGGATGATCCACATGGCGTTCTATCCGCATCATTCGGACCGGGAGGCGGCATGGATCTTCGATGGTCAATAAACCTGCTTGAGGACGGCGCTGTCGTCACTCAGGACGGCGAATATCTCGGAACTTGGGGAATCGATGAATCGGACGCGATATATGAATTCACGCCAGACGGTGCAGCAGACCCGTTGCTGTGCAGTGGATTTGTGAAGTTCCTATGCGATCACATTAAACAGTGGCACAGCCAGCAACAGAGCGGCGGCGCGTGAGCCATTCGCGATCGATCCTTGAACACCAGTGCCAAGTGATGTTGCTCGGTCGAAACTATTCCCTTGCGTTGTAGCTTAGTGATGACGCATGACTCAGATGGGCATTGGGGGGGATTTCAATTGAACAAGATGTTGATTGTTGCGGCCGCTGGACTAGCGCTGTCCGGCTGCCAGAGTGCAGCCTTTGGTGTCCGGACCGGAAGCGTGCTTGCGTCGCAGCGCGAGCCATCCACCGTGGAGGTTAATGGTATCCTCAATGCGATGCGGGAATATCTTTATGACCCGTATTCGGTCCGAGATGCCGAAATCTCGAAGGTGATCGATCTAGGCGGAACGGCAACAGTGTGCGTCAAAGCAAACGCCAAGAACCAGATGGGCGGTTACATTGGCCGTAAGACAGTGATGGTCTACATGAACGCCATCGGGAAGCCTTTCGCGATCAACCAGGATGTCTACGCCGTTAGCGGCTGTAACCAGCTAACCTATCGGCGATTTGTCGAGATCGAGCAGTTGAAAGCCCTTTGACAAGAACGCGCTCGGGACAAAAAGTTCGAAAAACTACCAAGAAAACCCCAGCCATCATTATAGATGATTTCAATTCCTGATGTAGAGCATTCTAGCTCTCCCATTTAGGGCTCAATCGACCGCGCCGGGATCAGCGGGAACGCCCTCGATAAAATCGCCATTGAGAGGCTGGAACTGCTTATGGAATTCGCGAAGCGGTGTCGCCCAAACCTTGCCGCTTTTCCAGTCCGCGACACGGTAGAGAACGGCGCTGCTCCGCCTAATAGTTTAAAGGTACCGTTGATCAAAGGGGATCAGAATGCGTGCAGTCGTCGTATTGGGTCTAATTATTTGCGCCGGCACTGCACGGGCTAGCGAATTAGAGGTTCTTCTCAGCGAGAAAATTGGAGGCTGCTTAGTCATTCCGGTCGATATCGCGACGCCGTTCAAAGTGACTTTTGAGGTCACGTTGGATAAAGCCGACAAGGCACAGACTGTTGCTGTGGTTGCTTACGAGCCTCACTCAGAGTCGATGGCGAAGGCCGCTCCGATCCTTGCACGAGGCGTGAAACGGTGTTGGCCGCCGGGAATCAAAACAAACCCAGTTCGATTCACATTTTCGATGGACGAATAGAACCAGAATTTCCGTGCTTGTTTGCAATTAATGGCTATCAGCCGAGAAATTTTCAGCTTGTCCACCAAATAAACTGTTCGCCCATCGAGGTCCGCAACTGAGCTTTAGTGGTAATGCCCGCTGGCGCCGATTGGTGAGCTTTTGAACCAGGCCAAGCTATGATAACGCGTGATTAGTAGGGCGAATTGACTGCAAGAAGAGGGGAACGTTTGAGCCGCATTTTGGTAACGGTCATCGCAGGAATCTGCTTCACAATATCGACTGCTTCGGCCGGGCAGTTAGAGCAAAACATCAATTACTTGGCACGTATGGCAGATGGCAAATTGCATCGGGCTGCAAAAATTTCAGGTGACATCTATGGCCTATTGAAAAGGTGCCCGGCGCTGAGACCAAGCGAAAGTGGAAAAGCCGTGATGGCTGTCCCCCTCCTTTTTGAACGAGGGGCTAGATAAACACTTGGCGCCTCCCGCTAAATTCGAACGAGTTGTCCGCGTGTTTAATGGCGCTTACCGTAAGGCTCTTCTGAGTAAAGTTAGTTGCAAGGCCGGGAAGGCCAAGGACCCAGATAGTTACCGGTAGATGTGCGCCTTGGGGCCAATCCATATCGCGGGAATTATTATGGCCGCAGGGCAGCGAAGCGTGCCGGTGGTTGGCTGCCCGGCTTTCAAGAAATTCGGGAGCGGACCCCAATTTTCAGGTGCCCATTGTGGCAAGCTCTTCATCGACTGCTGCTTGATACTTCGTCAGAGCCCCTCCGGCGTCTCGCTTTGCCAAAATCCGTGGCCTCGATAGGCACAAAGCCTTTGTCACGAGCGATGCAATTGCTTGACGGGGAGCGGTGTACGTATTCCGGCTCCGAGTTCCGCCGGGATCGCTCCGTCCGCCGCATATCACTTCATTGGCCAAACGATCATGAGCATCGGCACGGCAACAATGACGACGAGGAACGATAGCGGCAGTCCCAGGCGTGGATAGTCGCTGAAACGGTAGCCGCCCGGCCCCATGACGAGCGTATTGCACTGGTGGCCGATCGGGGTGAGAAAATCGCAGCCGGCGCCAATGGCGACTGCCATCAGAAATGCTTCCGGCCTGTAGCCGAGATCGCCGGCAAACGCGGCGGCGATGGGCGCCATGACCAGAACGGTGGCGGCATTGTTGAGGAATGGCGTAACGGCCATCGCGGCGACAAGGATAAGCATCAATGCGCCGGGCGCCGGAAGGATCGTCCCCAGCTTGGCAAGCTCGCCGGCAATGACGCCTGTCGCCCCTGTACTGCGCAGCGAATCGCTCACTGGAATGAGAACGGCGAGCATGACGAGGATTGGCCCATCCAGCGATTGGTAGACGTCGCGGACCGGGATGACCTTGAAAAGCACCATCCCGACCGCGGCCGTAAAGAAAGCGACGGAGACCGGGAGCAGCCCGAGCGCAGTCGCCACCATGGCGAGAGCAAGGATGGTTACCGGCACAACACCTTTGCGGACGCTGCCGAGCAGGATAGCCCTTTCTGCCAGCGGCAGGCAGCCGAGTTCACGCAGTATCTCGGGTATCGTGGCTGCATTGCCCTGCAACACGATGACATCGCCCAGCCTTAGCTGGATTTCGGCCAGCCTGCGGTCGGGGCGCTCGCCGTGACGGCTGACAGCCAGGAGGTTGACGTTGAAGCGGTGATAGAGGGCAAGGCGCTGGGCCGTCCAGCCGATCAACGGGGAGTTTTCACCGATGACGGCTTCGATAGCGACCAGCTCGCCGGCCGTGTCATCCCCGCTGGCCCTGCTGCCCGTAACGCTGAGTTTGCCCTGGGAGACAAGGCGATCCAGCGCCCCAGGGTCGCCCTCGAGCAGCAGAATGTCGTTCATCTTGAGGACAACGTCGGGCAGTGGCGTCATCCGCATGGTCCGGTTGCGCAGGATCGATGTCACGATAGCATCGCCGCCGGAAAGCTTCATGAGGTCTGCCACGGTTTTGCCGAGCACAGTGGAATCGCGGACAATGCGGGCCTCTGTCAGGTAATTCTTGATATCGATGGCTTCATTCACCGACCCGCCGAGCTTTTCGCGCACCGGCAGCAGCCAATAGAAAAACACCAGGAAGATCGTTCCGGCGGCGGCCAGGGCGGCTCCAACAGGTGTAAAATCGAACATTGTGAAGGCGGTGCCGGTCAGTTCCTCCCGCACCCGCGACACAACGACATTGGGAGATGTCCCCACCTGCGTCATGAGTCCACCGAGCAGCGACCCGAACGCCATAGGCATCAGGAATATCGACGGTGAAACGCTCGACCGGCGCGCGAACTGGAAAGCTATCGGGATCATGATCGCGAGCGCACCGATATTCTTTACAAAGGCAGACAGGATCGTGACCACGATCACCAGCAGCGCCAGTTGCGAGCGAACGCCCGACAGGTTCGGAGCGAAACGCCTGATGGCGACTTCCATGATGCCCGAGCGTGCGATGCCTGCGCTCACCAGCAGGGCACTGCCGACAATTACCACGATATCGTCGCTGAACCCGCTGAAGGCCTCGTCAAAAGGCACGATGCCAACCGCGAGTGCGGACAACAGTGCCGCGGCTGCAACCAGATCATATCGATACCGACCCCACACGAGCGCCGCCATCATTATGAAGATAACGGCGAACGACAGAATTTGCGGCGTAGTCATGTCTTCGGATGCCCCGCCGCTTGTGCGGCTGATCAGAACGGCCAAACCGCCGTTTTGTTGCTTTTGCTGGTCACGGTTTTGCTAGCACGGTTCCGTGCTTGCCAATAAGCCCGTGTCGATCAATGTTCCCGACTTTCGCAGCCATGGTCCTGGGGTGGCGCCTTTCAACCTGGCCGGCGCCTGGCCGCTCCGACTTTATAGCGATAGCCGTCATCCTCGCTAGTGCGCGCTGCGCCATGTTCGGCCGCGATCGACCCGCCGCTCTCCGCAACCAGGCGATACACCGCCTCCACCCCGCCGACGATGTGATCGCGCGTGCGCACATAGTCGACGCAGGAGTCCCGCATCGTCCACAGCGATTGGAACTCGCGCGGCGACTGCGAGACCACCGCATCCTCGGCACTTCCAGCCCTTCCATGAGGCTCGCCGAAAAGCGTTCGATGGCCTAAAGCTGGTCGCATTGACGGCCGTGCAAGGGAGAGAACACAGATGACCGCGCCCGCCATAAGCCGCTTCCCCGTTCCCGAGATCGCCGGCCTTCCCGACGACATCCGCGAACGGATACTCGCCGTGCAGGAGAAGTCGGGATTCGTGCCCAACGTCTTCCTCGTGCTTGCGCATCGGCCGGACGAGTTCCGCGCCTTCTTCGCCTATCACGACGCGCTGATGGACAAACCCGGCCCGATCACCAAGGCCGAGCGGGAGATGATCGTCGTGGCCACGAGCAATGCCAACCAGTGCCAGTACTGCGTAGTGGCCCATGGCGCGATCCTGCGCATTCGCGCAAAGAACCCGCTGATCGCCGATCAGGTGGCCACCAACTACCGCAAGGCCGACATCACCCCGCGCCAGTTGGCGATGCTCGATTTCGCCATGAAGGTTTCCGCGCGCGCCTACGAGGTCGGCGACGCGGACATCGCGGACCTCAAGATGCATGGCTTCACCGACGAGGACGCCTGGGACATCGCGGCCATCGCCGCCTTCTTCGCCATGTCAAACCGGCTGGCCAACGTCACCAGCATGAGGCCGAACGACGAGTTCTACGCGATGGGGCGCTGACCATGCCGAAGGGATACAAGGATCTGCTGGCCGACGCCGATGCGGTCGTCCGCTCGGTCGAGGCAGCGGACATGGCGACCATTCCCGACGGCGTTGTCATGGTCGACATCCGGGATCCGCGGGAACTGGAGCGCGAGGGCATGATCCCCGGCGCGTTCCATGCGCCGCGCGGCATGCTCGAATTCTGGATCGACCCGGAAAGCCCTTACCACAAGCCGATTTTCGCCGAGCCCAGGACCTTTGTGTTTTACTGCGCGTCCGGCTGGCGCTCGCTGCTCGCCGCCAAGGTCGCGCAGGAGATGGGACTTGACGCGCGCAGCCTGCGCGGCGGCTTCTCAGAGTGGAAGAAGCGCGGCAATATCGTCGCCGAGAAACCGAGGAAGGACAGCTAGGCTCGACGACCGGCACGGTCGCTTGCCACTGGGAATGCGGGCGATCAAGGCGCGCGATCGGTCAGCGCGCTTGCACCTTCCTCCGCGGCGCAATGTGCGCAGCAGTAGATGATGTCATCTTGTTCGACACCATGTCCGATGATCCGGCACCCGCAATGCGGGCAGAGTGGCGCAAGTTTCTGGATCGCGCATTCGAAGCTGTCGAACGTATAGCTTTCCTCAGCCAGCGTCACTTCGAAAGCCTTGTCGTAGTCATTCCCGCATTGATCGCATCTGGCCATGGTTCTTTTCCTCTTCCTCATTGGTTCAAACTCGACCAACCCGCCGCATGGCGATAGGTTCCCGGCAGGATCGTAGAGTCCTGCCAAGCAGGAGAGTCTTGCTAAATAAACAGGAGACCGGCCCGAGCAGCCTCACGCGCGCCGTTCGATCAAGCGGATCACCTCCTCGATGTCGCGCGGCGCGATGTCGAGTTCCTTCAGGCCCGGCGCGCCGATTGCGGCCACATTGTCGTGCCGCATAAGATCGACCTGGTTGCGCGTTATCGGCGCTCCCGGAAGGAGTTCCGCGACGCCGGCCAAGGCGTCCCACGCCGCAAACGGCACCGGCATCAGCCTGATGTGGGTATCGAGCTGTCGGGCGATCTCGCGCAGCAGTTCCTTATAGGTGTAGATGCGCGGGCCGCCGAATTCGAATATCGATGAGCCCTTGTGGTTTCGCCCGCCGATCAGCCGGCTGACTGCGTCTGCGACGTCTTCCACATAGACCGGCTGAAGCCGTGTGCCACCATCGCCGAACAGCGGATAAACCGGCAGGAGACGTATCAGCCTGACAATCGTCGTAAGGAAAACGTCGTCAGGTCCCGTCATGACGGCGGGACGCACAATGATGGCGCCGGGAAATGCGCTCGCCACCGCCTCTTCTCCGCGCCCACGTGCCCTGATGTAGTTCGAATCCGATTGAGGATCAGAGCCGATCCCCGAAATCTGGACGAACCGGTCGACCTCGCCAGCGCGCGACGCGGCGGCAAGTTCAGCTGCGGCTTCCACATGCACGCGCTCAAACGTCTGGGCGCCCTGCTCGACGTAGAGACTGACGGCGTTCACGATCGCTTGTGATCCGTCAATGGCCGTCCCGATCGAGGACGCATCCAATATGTCCGCCTCGACGGCTTCGGGCGGCCTTGCCGTCGAGGAAAAAACCTGGCCCACACGAGCCGGGTGGCGGGATGCGGCGCGGACCGTGAAACCCCTTTCCAGGAGCCGCTTCACGATCCGGCGCCCGAGAAAGCCTGTCCCGCCGAACACAGTGACGATCCGTTCTGTGTTGAGATCGTCAGGATCCATTTGCCTCGCCATCCCTTGGCTTTGCGTGCCCGCCGAGCGCCTGCCGCAAGGATCGCCTCTGGCCGGCGTATAACCCAGCCCCTTCGAACATCGGGACGGTTGGAGAACAACGCAGGAACGTTTTTTGTTCCAGTCGGCGCCAGGTTCGATCGAGAGACGGCCGATGTCGCTGTGGACGGCGAGTGTTCGACGCCGGGTTGCCATGCTGTCCGTTTCATCCCCAGCCTCCATTGGCTGGCGATAAAACCGGACAACTCCTGTGCTACCTAATCCGGACAACTCATCTGCTTACGACACTGTCGTTCGGCCCCACTTGCCTCGCTTTGGCTGCTCCTGTATGAAAACCGCCATGACCAACCGCGCCACCTCCGTCGCTTCCCGTCAGACCGGCTTTGCTGGCGAGACCGTGCGCGCGCTTGCTTCCGCTCTGCTGCTGCTCGGCCTTATCGGCGATCGCCGGGTTCGCTGAAGGAGCGCCCGGCGGTCGAACCGCCGCTCACGCGCATGCTCCTTGGCCAGTCTCAAAATTGGGCCAGTCCCAAAATTGGCAAGTCACATCTAGCAAATGAACATCTGGTAAAGGCGCCGCTCGGCACCAAATCCGCCTGAAGGCGGATCCCGCGAGCCGCCGGGAGAGACGACAATGAACGCACGAGAAGAGATCCGCTCAGACAGCGGGGAGATGGGCCAGGATGCCCGGGCCATGCCGGGGGCAGCCCAGGCCATGCCGGGGGCAGCCCAGGGCATGCCGGGGGCAGCCCGGGGCATGCCGGAGGCAGCCCGCAAATACCAACCCTACCCGACCGTCGGTCTCACCGACCGCGTGTGGCCTTCGAAAGTCATCGACAAGGCCCCGATCTGGTGCTCGGTCGACCTGCGCGACGGCAACCAGGCGCTGATCGATCCGATGGGCCACGAGCGCAAGGCGCGCATGTTCGCCCTGCTCCTCGACATGGGCTTCAAGGAGATCGAGATCGGTTTCCCGTCGGCCTCGCAGACCGACTTCGATTTCGCCCGCTGGTGCATCGAAGAGGGTAATGTATCAGACGATGTCTCGCTGCAGGTGCTGGTGCAGTGCCGGCCGGAACTGATCACCCGCACTTTCGAGGCGCTGCAGGGCGCCACCAACCCGATCGTGCATTTCTACAATTCGACCAGCGAACTGCAGCGCCGCGTCGTCTTCGAGAAGGACGTCGCCGGCATCAGGCGGATCGCCACCGATGCGGCCAAGATGATCACCGACATGGCAGCGAAGGCCGGCGGCTTCTATCGTTTCGAATATTCGCCGGAGAGCTTTACCGGCACCGAGCTCGAAGTGGCGCTGGAAATCTGCAACGCCGTCACCGAAATCATGAAGCCGACGCCGGAAAACAAGCTGATCATCAACCTGCCGTCCACGGTCGAGATGTCGACACCCAACATCTATGCCGATCGCATCGAATGGATGTGCCGCAATCTCGACAACCGCGAGAACCTGCTCATCTCGCTACATCCGCACAACGACCGCGGCACCGGGATCGCCACCACCGAACTCGGCCTGATGGCGGGCGCGGACCGCGTCGAAGGCACGCTGTTCGGCAATGGCGAGCGCACCGGCAATGTCGACATCGTCACGCTGGCGCTCAACATGTATACGCAAGGCGTCGATCCCGAGCTCGATTGCTCCGACATCAACCGGATGAAGGACGTCTACGAATATTCGAACCAGTTGAAGATCCCCGAGCGCCATCCCTATGTCGGCGAACTCGTCTACACGGCCTTTTCCGGCTCGCACCAGGATGCCATCAACAAGGGCATGAAGGCGTTGCGCAAGGCCAACACGCCGTACTGGGAAGTGCCCTATCTGCCGATCGACCCGGCCGATGTCGGGCGCAACTACGAGGCGATCATCCGCATCAACTCGCAGTCCGGCAAGGGCGGCATCGCCTATGTGCTGCAGGCGGACTACGGCCTCAATCTGCCGCGCAACCTGCAGATCGAGTTCAGTCAAGCGATCCAGGCGATCACCGACGCCGAAGGCAAGGAGGTGCCGGCCAAGCGCATCTACGAGCGCTTTCTCGAAACCTACGTCGATCAGCCCGACGCGCGGCTGAAATTCCTCGACCACCACACTTATCCCGACATCGAGATCAAGGGGCGGCGCGCGGTGGAGGCGATCATCCTCGACAGCGGCAAGGAGGTGACGATATCAGGCTCCGGAACCGGCCCGATCGACGGCTTTGTCGACGCACTGTCGCGCCATGTCGGCGTGCCGATGTCGGTGCTCGACTATTCGGAGCACTCCATGCAGCGCGGCTCGAATGCCTCGGCCATCTCCTATGTCGAGATGGAGCATCCCGGTGGCAAGCTGTTCGGCGCCGGCATCAACACCAATATCGTCGCCGCTTCGCTGGAAGCCGTGGTTTCCGCCGCCAATCGCATCGTCGGCCGAAAGGTCGACTAGAGCAATTCCAGGAAAAGTGCGTGGCGGTTTTCCGTCCGGAATTGCGTAAAACAAATGCTTGATGCATGTCGCGCAAAAGCATGCCCTCGGGCTTGAACCGAGGGTGTGCAGCGGTTTTGCGATAACGACATGCATAAAACAACAACCTAAAGCGCGTCGCGTGAGGCCGGTCAAATGCGACGCGCTTTAGAGCGATTCGGCGGTTCTATCAAAAAGCTGAACCGCTCCAGACCAGATGTCGAAAGGCTATGAGCTGGAGCAGGATGAGCCCGGATGGTATCATCCAGCTCCAGTCTTTCGCACCATTAACCACCGGGAAATTATCCGGTGTGGTACGCGATCGCATAATGGATGCATGCTTGTAAGGCAGTGCAGGCGCTATATGATTGCGTCTTAACCTGTGCCGACTTCGAGAGGATCGACACTTGCAGCATGCCACGCCTGCCGCCCCCGCAGTGCGCGAGACGCTGGAGCGATTGCTAGCCAGCGAAACGTTCGGGAGATCCGAACGAGCGCGTAAGCTGCTTCGCTATCTGGTCGAGCGCGAGCAGGCAGGCGAAGCCGACAAGCTCAAGGGCTTTTCCATCGCGATGGATGTTTTCGGCAAGGACGGCGATTTCGATCCGTCGACCGACGCCGTGGTGCGGGTGCAGGCGGGCAGGCTGCGCGAGCTTCTGCAGCATTATTTTGCCAATGAGGGTGTTGCCGAGCCGATCCGCATTGCCATTCCGCGTGGCGGCTATGTCCCATCCTATGAACTCAACGCGATCCGCCTGCCGGTCGAGCCGGATCCGGAGAAACACACCGAGGCGGCAGCCACCTTGCCGGAATCGCCCGAAGAACCCGGCATGGCTGCACCTGCCGCGTCGTTGATGTCCCCCGTCGTTCGCCAGCCGGCACCCTCGCTGCTGCGCCATCTCCAGTTCTTCTGGCTGGCGATCGCTCTGGTCATCGCCATGCTGGGCGTGCTGATCCTTCGTCAGGGAGGCAGCGCATTGCTGGCCGGAAGCGATGCCGCGCCGACGATTGAAAATGCGGTGGCAACCGGCAGCATTGCGCCATGGGCTCCGGCTGAAAGCCTTCCGCTCGTCTACATTGCGGTGAAAACCAACAGTGCCGAGGCTGCCCGCGTCGCCGCATCGCTGCGCGCCGGCCTCAGCCGCTTCGACACGGTCAGCTTCATCGGTCGCGATGCTGACGGCCAGCCCGATCCGGTCGCCGATGCGATCAGCTTCGTATTCGATGTCTTGCCGGGGCCAACGGCAGGCGATGTCACGCTGGAGCTTCAAAGCGTGGCGACCGGGCGGGTCCTGCTGTCACGCAACTTGACTGCCGCCGACAGCACACCCTCCACCGTCGAGGACAGTGTCGCCGGCATTTTGAGTTCGGCCGTTCCCGCCTCGGGCGCGATCTACAACTATATCGAACAGAGCGGCCTTCAGGCCGGCCTGACGGAATGTCTGCTGCTCAACGACAAATACTATCTCGACCAGGGCGCCAAAACCCATGAGGCTGCCTATCGCTGCCTCGAAATCCTGGTCGATCGGGATGCGAAATCGTCGCTCGTCTTTTCGGAGCTGGCGACCCTGCATCTCGAGGCGGGCACAGATCACTACGCCTATCCAGCCGGCGCAACGATCGAACAGGCGATGTCGCTGGCGCGTCGCGCCGTGCAGATGGGGCCGACCAGCCCCTATGCCCACCGTGCCTATGGCTATCTCAATTCCCGCCTCGGCAATTCGGAGGAATCGATCCGCTGGATGCGCAAGGCCTACGAACTCAACCCTTACGACCTCAGCATGGCGGCAGCTTACGCCTACGGGCTGATTTTCGCCGGCAGGTACAGGGAGGGAACGCCGATCCTTGCTCACGCCGCCGAAACCTCCAGCGCCCATCCGACCTGGTGGGATTACGGGCTTTTCGTCGGCCAGTTCATGGCTGGCGATATGAACAAGGCCGCGCTTGCCAGCGATGCGCTGCAGGCGACGCCGTCGAAATCGCACTATCTGGCAGCGCGGCTGATCACTGCCAAGGCCGCCGGCCGCGATCAACTGGCGCACGAACTTCTGGACGAGTTGACTGTCAAGTTCCCGAAATTCGCCGCCGATCCGCGCGCGGCTTTTGTCGAGCGGAGATACCCCGCAGATCTGACCGAGCGGCTGGTCGAGGCTTTGCGTGCCGCCGGGCTCGGCAATGCCAGCTAGTCCTTGCGACCAGAACGGCCGATCGCGAAAATTTACTGGCCATCGAACCTGGTACAAGACGCAATCCCGCCACATCCGAATTCGCGTAAAACCATAGAATTTCATGATTTCATCGCTTTACGCTGCCGAACGGGGCGCCGGCCCGAAGACGGTTGTATTTCTGCATGGCTTCGGCGGTTGCCACGGCGACTGGCACGAGGTGATTTCGACACTGGCACCTGATTCACGGACGCTGGCCTATGATCTTCCGGGCCATGGGCTATCCCTCGATTTCCCGGGTGGCGGTCCGGCCAAGGCGGCCGCCCGGGCTGTTCTGGCAGACCTCGCCGCACGCAGAATCAGCAGGGTGCATCTCGTCGGCCATTCGATGGGCGGGGCGGCGGCTGTGCTGATGGCACTGGCCGAACCCGTGGGGATAGCCTCGCTGACGCTTCTGGCGCCGGGCGGGTTTGGCACCGAGATCAATGGCCCGCTGTTGCGCCGTTACGCCGCAGCAGCCGGCAAAAGTGAAATTCGCGCCTGCCTCGCCGCGATGTCCGGACCGCAAAGCCCGCCCTCGGAGCGCATCGTGGATGTGCTTGGCGAAATGCGTGCCCGTCCCGGCCAGTTGCACAAACTTGTCGAGATCGCGGCCGCCATGACCAGGGATGATCGGCAGGGCGTCATCCCGCGCGAACGGCTCGAAACCCTGGCTATGCCGGTGATTGTGGTCTGGGGGACCGATGACGCGGTGCTGCCCTGCAGCCAGGCCGATGGTCTGCCGGCGCATTTCCACCTGCACCATGTGTTGCAGGCCGGCCATATGCTGGTCGAGGAAGCGCCCGGCCTGATCGCCGAGATCGTCCGCCACAACATGAAACGCCGCAGCAGGCCGCTTCGTCCAAACTCCGCTCCCGCAGCGGGCTGATCCCTGTCAAAGCGCGGCTTCGGGCCGGATTTTGCAAGCCGCCTATCGATCTCACAAGTGCATTTTGCTGCATTTTGCCAGCGACTGTGTTAATTCGGTGTTAACCAAACCCGCGAGGCAACGCCGATGAAGGATGCAGCCGAGACCATAAGCCAGGCCGATCAGTCGCGAAATTTGTCCGACGCCATCCGCGACGTGAAAAACGCCTTCGCCGACCGCGACGACGTCGTGGTCGACATGCGCGAGGCGCATCGCATGCGGCTGGAATTGCTTGCCGCCGAACTCGCGCCGATCTTCGCCGACGTGCCCGCCGACATGGACAATTTCGACTTCGCCGTCTCGTCCGGGCTGCAGCCGCGGCTCTGGATCGACGCCGTCAGCCATGTCGCCATGGGGCGCGACCGCCGCACCTATCGCTTCCTCAAGGACACGCGCATCGGCCGCGTGGTGCTCGCCGAATCGACCGAGATGAAACCGGTTGCCGATCAGGTGACGCGCTACGTCGCGGAGCGCGTCATCGAACGCCAGAGAATGCTGGAAGGCGGGGTCGAGCAGGCTGTCGCCGGCCTGAAACGTGCCTTGGTCCCGGAAGCCGAGCCGCCGCTGCGATCCGTCAAGCGCCGCAAGCGTTGGTCAGCCTTTCTCTCCGGTCTCGGCCTGATCGCTGCCGGCGCCCTGGTCGGGCTGGCGGTATCGATCGTGTTGTTCTGGGACCGCCTCGTTGCGATGGGACTGAGTTTTGGACCATGATCCTGAACCGAAGGTCCGCGTAGCGAAAAGTGGGAACCGGTTTTCGGAAAAGATCATGGTCAAACAAAAAGATAGAGCCCCATCCCGATGCCATCGGGATGGAACAGGCTCTAGGCCATAGCGTCCGCGCCAAGCTCCACAACCTCGAGATCGGCAGGCGGGATGGCCGGCCCGGTCAGGCCACGTCGCGTCAGCCTGAGCCGCCAGTTGCCTATTTCACCATCGATCTCCAGCAGATTATATTGCGCCGCTGGACGCCTGCCGCCTGGCGCCTGCCCTGCGGCAGCGACGCCGACCACTGGAATTTTGGCGCCGCGCCCATTGATCGAGAACAGCGTCGGCTCGTGCGAATGGCCGTGCAGCACAAGCTCGGCCCCGTGCCGCTGAACGACCTTTTGGAAGCGGGCAATGCCGAACAGCCGCTTGGGCTGCGAAACGGCGCCGCGCACTGGCGGATGGTGGATCATGATCACCCGGAACAGCCCGCGTTTGGCCGTGGCATCGAGCACGTCGCGCAGCCTTTCCGCCTGGTCTTCCAGAAAAAAGCCGTTGGCCATGAACGGAGCCGTGGCCCGCGCCGTCGTGACACCGATCAGCGCGACGTTGCCACGCACGCGTAGGTAGGGAAAGGCTTCGCGGTCGACCGGCGTATTGACGCCGTCGCCAGTCATCCACGCCGTCCACGACCGGCAGGACTTGTCGAAAGCACCGGGCACATAGGCGTCGTGGTTTCCCGGAACGACCGACACATCGTCGGGGGAGCCCAGCGTCTCCAGCCAGTGCTTGCCCATCTCGATCTCGCCATCGAGCGCCAGATTGACCAGATCGCCGGTGACGGCAAGGTGATCGGGTGCGCTCGCCTTGATATCGGCGACGATGGTGTCGATGACGGCGTCGCGCATGTGGCGGCGGCGATTGCGCTGCCAATTGACGTAACCGACCACCCGCTTGGAGGCGAGATCGCGATAGGTTACACCGGGAAGCGGTCCCAAGTGGATATCGGAAATATGCGCGAGCCTGAACATCCCTCCTTCATAAGCGACGCGCGCGCTGCTTTCCACCCACGGTTTCGTGGGTGATGATGCGGCCCGATCCGGAGCAAGCTTTCCGCCAGACCGGCTGGCCGGGTCTCAGGGCGAGGCTGTTTCATCTGTACTTCGTGCTGCGGCGGCCGATGACGCTTGGGGTGCGTGGTTTGATCCACGATCGCACGTCCAATTCCGTCTTCCTCATTCGCCATACCTATGTACCGGGCTGGCAGCTTCCCGGCGGCGGCGTCGAGCTGGGCGAGACGATGATCGAGGCGTTGGCGCGCGAGCTCTCCGAGGAGGGCAATATTGCATTGACCGCGCCGCCGGTGCTGAAATCGATGCATTTCAACCGTCGGGCCAGCCGCCGCGACCATGTCGGCCTATATTTGGTCGAGCAGTTCAACCAGACGGCGCCGAAGCTGCCGGACCGCGAGATCGCCGCAGCCGGCTTCTTTCCGCTCGACCGCCTGCCGGAAGCAACCACGCCGGCCACGTTGCGGCGGGTTGCCGAGAATTTCAGCGGCGCCGCGGCATCGCCCTTCTGGTAGATCACGCTGCCTTCCTGAACCGCGCCCGATCATGCGGCGCCGCGTAGTCCAGTTCCGGCCCGACCGGCACGATGTGCGTCGGGTTGATCGTTTCGTGGCTGCCGTAATAGTGCGCCTTGATGTGGTGCAGGCTCACCGTGCCGGCGACGCCCGGGACCTGATAGAGGTCGCGCAGATAGTTCGACAGGTTCGGATAGTCGGCGATGCGGCGCAGGTTGCACTTGAAATGGCCGACATAGACCGGGTCGAAGCGGACCAGCGTGGTGAACAGCCGCCAATCGGCCTCGGTGATGCGGTCACCGACGAGATAACGCTGGCGAGATAGGCGATCCTCGAGCTGGTCGAGCGCCGAGAACAGTTCGCCAAACGCTTTCTCATAGGCCGCTTGCGTGGTGGCGAAGCCGGCGCGATAGACGCCGTTGTTGACCGAGGGATAGACCAGAGCGTTGACCGCGTCAATTTCCCCGCGCAGTGCTTTCGGATAGAAATCGAGGCTGGCATCGCCCCATTCGTCGAAGGCTGAATTGAGCATCCGAATGATCTCGAAGGACTCGTTGCAGACGATTGTCTGTTCTCGCCTGTCCCACAGAACCGGCACCGTCACGCGGCCGGAATAGGCGGGATCGGCCTTGGTGTAGATTTGATGCAGGAAGTCGAGGCCGTAGAGCGTATCGCCGGTGGCGCCGTCCTCGGCCAGGAAGGTCCAGCCGTTGGCGCCCATGAAATGATGGACGACCGAGACGGAAATCACGTCCTCGAGCTTTTTCAGTGCCCGAAAGATCAGCGTCCGGTGTGCCCAGGGACAGGCAAGCGAGACATAGAGATGGTAGCGCCCCGGCTCGGCCTTGAAGCCGCGCGTGCGGCCTTCGGCTGGCCTGCCGTCAACCGTGACCCAGTCGCGCCATTGCGACTGCGCCCGCACGAATTCGCCGTCGCTCGCCTTGGTGTCGTACCCGCTGTCCTGCCATTTGCCGTCGACCAGCAATCCCATGTGATGTCCTTTCCTCTCCGTAGGGATGTACGCACAAACCGACGATGCGGAAATCGCCAGGCGTTGAACAGTTCGTCAATCGCCCAGGCGGCAAACGAATGGCGGCAGCAAACGGCCGATTGCGGTGGCTGAAGATTGATGCTAGCGGAAAATCCGCATGTTTGACTTTGCTTTGATCCGGTTCGACCGACGACGAAAGGGCGCCCGCGCTTGATGAAGCGCTGACTGGCGAACGCTGCCGTTTGCAGCAAACCTTTCCCCGTCTACCGGAACGCAGACCATGAGCCTTGCCGACGTGAAATACCTGCCGGAAACTCCGGCGCATGACCCCGAAATCGAAGCCATCAACGACGAAGCCTTCGGGCCGGGCCGTTTCGTGCTGGGCGCCTACAAGATCCGTGAGGGCGGCCCGCATGAACGCGCTCTGTCCTTCGTGGCCGTCGATGGCGCTATCGTTGTCGCCTCTGTGCGCATGACGCGCATCGCGGCCGGCGCCGGCCGCGCGCTGATGCTCGGACCGCTTGCCGTGCGGCCGGCCTACAAGAATCTCGGCATTGGCCGCCGGCTGGTGGCGATCGCGCTGGAGGCCACCGCCAAGGCCGGCATGCCGGCGGTGATGCTTGTCGGCGACGAGCCCTATTACGGCCCGCTCGGCTTCAAGAGAATCCCGCGTGGGCAAATCTCCATGCCGCGCCCGGTCGATCCTGACCGGCTGTTGTCGCATGAGATCGTGCCGGGCGCGATGGCGCGACTGGTGGGGGAGGTTTGCCACGCAGATCAGGCAAGGATTGCTGCGCAAATCGCCGCGATGGCGTGACCCATCCGGGTGCTGTTGCGCAGTCCTGTCGGGCTTCGTAGCATGTGCCCGACTAAGGTGTGTTGAGATTCAGGTCAGGCCGAGCCGAAAACGGTGGTATTCGAGAACCGGAGCGGAGCGTACTTTTGGGTACGTGAGCACCGGAAGCGCAGGAGACCACTGTTTGTAGGCCGGCCTCACCTGAATATCAACACAGCTTGGATGGAGGACGCCGCATGAACCCCAACGGCCAGATTGCGATCGTCACCGGCGGCGGCTCCGGCCTCGGCGAGGCGACGGCACGTGCACTGGCCGCGAAGGGCGCCGGCGTTGCCATCCTCGACCTCGGCATCGAGCGTGCGGCGAAGATTGCGGCCGATATCGGCGGCATCGCCATCCAATGCGACGTAAGCAGCGCCGACGGCGGTGCTGCTTCAGTGGCAGAAGTGGTAAAAAAATTCGGCGAACCCCGTATCCTGGTCAATTGCGCCGGCATCGCCATCGGCATGAAGACGATCGGCAAGGACGGTCCGCACCCGCTCGACCAGTACCGCCAGGTGATCGAGGTCAATTTGATCGGCACCTTCAACATGATCCGCCTCGTCGCCGACCAGGCCGCGAAGCTTGAGCCGCTGGACGGCGGCGAGCGTGGCGTCATCGTCAACACGGCATCGGTCGCCGCCTATGACGGTCAAATCGGCCAGGCGGCCTATTCAGCCTCCAAAGGCGGTGTCGTCGGCATGACGCTGCCGGTGGCGCGCGACCTTGCCCGGTCGGGCATTCGCGTCTGCACCATCGCGCCCGGCATCTTCAAGACGCCGATGATGGCCGGCATGCCGCAAGAGGTGCAGGATACGCTCGGCGCCGCGGTGCCCTTCCCGTCCCGTCTCGGCGAGCCTTCCGAATATGCAGCCCTTGTGCTGCATATCATCGAAAATCAGATGCTCAACGGCGAGACCATCCGCCTCGATGGCGCCATCCGCATGGCGCCAAAGTAGCCGACCATGAGTGCCGAAGTCGCCCTTCAGGCGAAGACCGGCCCGCTCGCCGGCCTGACGGTGATCGAGATGGCCGGGCTTGGACCGGTGCCGCTGGCCGGGCTGATGCTGTCGGAGATGGGCGCCGAGGTGCTGCGCATCGAGCGGGCTGGGTCGAGCCAGCCGTTTCTGGCGCTGCCGGACGAATACGACATCGACCGTCACGGCCGCTCCATCCTGCGGATTGACCTGAAGCGCTGGGAAGGCGCCGAACTGGTGCTGCGCCTTGCCGAAAAGGCCGACATGCTGGTCGAAGGGTTTCGCCCCGATGTCATGGAGCGGCTTGGTCTCGGGCCGGATGCGGTACTGGCGCGCAATCCAGCCCTGATCTACGGCCGCATTTCGGGGTTCGGCCAGGACGGTCCGCTATCGGGACGTGCCGGCCACGACATCACCTACCTCGCCTATTCGGGTGTGCTGCATGCCATCGGCCAGCAAGGCGGCCGGCCGGTCCCACCGCTCAACCTTGTCGCCGACTACGGCGGCGGCGCCATGATGCTGGTCGCCGGCGTACTGGCCGCCCTGTTTGAGCGCTCGCGCTCCGGCAAGGGTCAGGTGATCGACGCCGCGATGACCGAGGGCGCTTCAATGCTGGCGACACCTGTGCACGCCCTTATGGCGGCGGGCCTGTGGAGTGACACGCGTGGCGCGAACCTGCTCGATTCCGGCGCGCCCTTTTACGACACCTATGAGACCGCAGACGCACGGCACCTCGCCGTCGGCTGCCTTGAGCCCCGGTTCTTCGCCGAATTCGCAAGACTGCTGCCGCTCGACCAGATGTTTGTACGCGGCCAATACGACAGGAATTTGTGGCCGCAGATGCGGGCCGCCATTGTCGATCGGGTCGGGCAGAAATCACGGGACGACTGGGACCGTCTCTTTGCTGCAACCGATGCTTGCGTCGCACCGGTCTTGTCGCTGCGGGAAGCCAGGGATCATCCGCACAATCGCGCTCGCAACGCCTTTGTGATGTCGGGTGCGCTTGAGCGGCCCGCCCCGGCGCCGCGCTTTTCGCGCTCCCGGCCGACGCTTGCCGCTATGCCGGCCGATCACGATTGTCAGGCGGCGACCGTGCTGGCACGCTTCGGCCTTTCGGAAAGCGAGACTGAGGCCCTTTTCAAATCTGGGGCCCTTTTCAAATCTGGGGCCCTTGTCAAATCCGGTGTGATAGGTTGATAACTGGAGAGCAAAGATCAGCTTAAGACGGTGTGGATTTGAACGATCGAAAGAAGGACGTGATCCGCGAGACCGACGCCGAAGCGATCAGGCTGGCGAAGACGCTGATCCGCAGTGCCCGTTTCGGCGCGCTGGCGGTGATAGAGCCCGGGACCGGTTCGCCGCTGGCCAGCAGGGTTGGTGTCGCCACCGATATCGACGGCACGCCGCTGATCCTTGTATCGATGCTGTCCGCCCATACCGGCGCGATCCTTTCCGACCCGCGCTGTTCGCTGCTTGTCGGCGAGCCCGGCAAGGGCGACCCGCTGGCGCATCCACGGTTGACGCTCGTCTGTCGGGCGGCACGGCTTGAGCGTGGATCCGACGAGCACGCCCGCGCCGAACGGCGCTATCTCAACCGCAACCCCAAGGCGAAGCTCTATGCCGGTCTTGGCGACTTCTCGATCTTCCGCCTTGAGCTGGAGCGCGCCAGTCTCAACGGCGGCTTTGGCAAGGCCTACCTGCTCGAACGCGCCGATCTGGTCACGACCGCGCCGATCGTCGAAGAGCTTGCCGCTGGCGAACAATCCGCCCTCGACCATATGAATGCCGACCATAGCGACGCAATTGCCGTCTACGCGCGCCACTTCGCCAAGGCGGCGGGCGACGGCTGGGTCGTCACCGGCTTTGACGCCGACGGCATGGACCTGGCATTGGGCGACGATATCTGCCGGGTGTTCTTTCCCGAGCCATTGAGGACGGCGCGCGAGCTCAGGCATGTTCTGGTCGACATGGCAAAAACCGGCCGAGTGGCGGATTAAACACAGTCCGACAGTTAATCGCGTCGGGTCGAAAGCAAGTCTTGAGGTTTGTGCGAGATGTTCTACGCTTTCCCGGTAGCGTTGAATCGCCAGCGCACATTCGCACGTGAGCCTATGGAATCAGACGCTATTGCCCCCATAGCGCCGGAGGAGCAGGAAGGTATGGGGGATCGATGGTCTCGAAAAAGCTAATCGCCAATGCCGAATCAGCGGCTTCGTTTCTGACGCTGATGGGCAACGAGAAACGACTGTTGATCATGATCTACCTGGCCGACGGTGAAATGTCGGTCGGCGCTATCGCCGAAAAGGTTCTGCTCAGCCAATCCGCCCTGTCACAGCATCTGGCCAAACTGCGGGCGCTCGATCTCGTCGAGACCCGGCGCGACCGGCAGATGATCTACTATTCCTGCAAATCCGATGCCGTGCGCGAACTTCTCAACACGCTGGACGGGATTTTCGGCGAGGGTGAGCCATCGCAGATGGCATACCGCCCGCGTCGCTCCGGGACTTGACCGGCCAATGCATGTCGCCCAAAGCCGGCAACATGCATAACTGGTCCGAGCGCCCCTTGCCTCGCTGACGACTCCTGATGCATGGCGCGCAAAAGCATGCCCGTGCAGCGGTTTTGCGATAACGACATGCATAAGACAACAACCTAAAGCGCGTCGCGAGAGGTCGGTTGAGGTCGGTCGAACGCGACGCGCTTTTGAGCGACTTGCGTCCACTTGGACGCAGAAGGTACGCTCTGACACTTTGGATCCACGCGTCGTGCTGTCGCAAAACCCACCACGATCGGGCCGATGCGGGTCAGTTGAGGCAAGCATGCGCAGCATTCGTATCGACGACCCGCAAGACCCGCGCGTCGCCGCCTATCTCGACATTCGTGAGCGCGATCTTGCCGGCCGGCAGGGTCGTTTCGTTGCCGAAGGCAAGGTGGTGCTCGAAATGCTGCTCGCAGCCAAACGCTTTACCGCCGAATCGGTGCTGGTGCTCGAAAACCGGCTGGCAGGCCTCGACGCAACCCTGCGCAAGGCGCCCGCGGACCTTCCGGTCTACGCGGCGGCCAGCGAGGTCATGGACAGGATTGCCGGCTTTCACATGCATCGCGGCATATTGGCGATCGGCCGCAAGGGCGAGGCGCAGCCTGCAGAGGCCTTGCTGGATGCCCTGCCCGCCCGCGCGTTGATCGTCGTGCTGGTCGGCATCGCCAACCATGACAATATGGGCTCGATCTTTCGCAACGCCGCCGCCTTCGGCGCCGATGCCGTGTTTCTGGACGCGACCTGCTGCGATCCCCTGTACCGTAAGGCGATCCGCGTTTCGGTCGGCGCCGCGCTGAAAATTCCTTTTGCCTCCTTCGCTGAGACCGTCGGCTTTACCGCGGCGCTCGATCGGCTGGGCTTCGGCCAATTCGCATTGTCGCCGCGCGGACAAACCGACATCCGCGATGCGAAAAGGACCGAACGGCTGGCACTCTATCTCGGCACTGAAGGCGAAGGCCTGCCCGAGATGCTGCTTGCCCGCCTGCGGACGGTGCGGATCGATATGACAGAAGGCTTCGACAGCCTGAATGTCGCCGCCGCGTCAGCCATCGCCTTGCATCATTTCTCGGCAAGCAGGACCTGAGCCGCAGAAGTCAGCATCACTGCCTGGGCTCAATGCGCCGATTCGGCCTGCTGCAGCGCCCGCACGCGATCGGCAAGGCTGCGTTCACCGCCTCCCGGTGGGTTGGGTGCCGCAAGAACCTTTGCGATCGGCGATTCCGGCCCGTCGAGCTTCGCCGTCAGGGCTACGACCTGCGCCGCCAGGTCGCTCATCTGCTCGCGCAACGCAGCGCTGGCGCCCTCGGATCTGGATGCCGCGTCGGCGGCAAGATCCGTTTTCAGCCTCTTGTTCTCGCTGGCCAGTGCCGTCAATCTCGCCTCCAACTGCTCCCGGTCGCTGTCGAGCTTGGCGATAGCTTTTTCCATATCGCCCTTGACGGCCGCATCGGCCTGACCGCCTTGCGCTCCGACGAGACGCACCGCCGCCGACGCATTTTCCACGCTTTCGCTTTTCAGCTTTTCGCGAAGCCGCGCGATTTCCTTTTCGCGGCGTTCAAGCTTGTCCTCTCGATCGGCAAGCGTGGCGAGCAGGCGCTCGATCTTCTTGTCCAGTTCGCCGGTCCTTTTCTTCTCGGCTTTCAACGCGTCTCGCGCGGCCTTGCTCTCGGCCGCGATCTCCTGTTGGCGCCTGTCCGCCTCCTTGCGCTGGCCCCGCAGCACTGAAATATCATCGGCCAGCTTTTGCAATTCGGATTCGCGCGCCACAAGTTCGATCTGACGGCTGCTGGAAGAAAAGCTGGCGTCGTCATACATGTGCTCCAGTTTTTTCAGCTCGAGCACACGCTTTTCCAGGGCATGCTCGGTTTGAGCAAGCCGATCCGACAAAAGCTGCAACTGGTCTTTGCGCTGCCGAAGGTCTTCGCCCTTGGCCTCGAGCGCGGAAAGGGCGTGTTCCTTGTCCTTCCGCTCGAGCGCCAGTTCCTTCAGTGCTTCGCGGCCACGGCCGATCTCGACAAGCTGTTCGGCCGATTTCTCGCGCAACGCCTTGACGCTCATCTCAAGCCGACGTGTCGCCATGGCGAACTCGGCGCGGATGCGATCCTTCTCCGCCTGGATCTCGGCCAGCGTCAGCGGCATCGAGCCCTCGATGCGTTTACGCGTCAGCATCACGGCCCGCCGCCAGATGGCCGGAGCAATCATCAGCGCCAGAAAGCCGGCGCAGAGAAAGCCGAGGACAAAGAACAGGACCGACTGAACCAAGGTGACTATCCGTTATGAACGGCAAACAACCGTAAGGGACTGTGCCACGTTCGCATGACGGAATTCCAGTGCCGCGGCAAGGGTCTGCCGCAGCATTGTTCAGACCGTTGATCCTGGAAACAATCGCGGTGACGAGGCAACCGCTTGCTCAGAATGGATTCCAGGTGGCGCGCTGGGTAAGCTTGAGGTAGCCGAGATTGACGCCAAGCCGGGCGCCGACGCCGGTACGGATCGGCACCAGCAGCACGTTGTTGTTCTTCATCACGTTGAAGCCGACGCCAGCCACGAGGTAGGCGGAGCCGGCAAGGCCGCCGAAACGATTGTAGAGGCTGTTCACATCGTCGAGATTATAGACCAGCATCATCACCCGCGAGCCCTCGCCGCCAAAATCCCAGCCGAGCGACGGGCCCTGCCAGAACACTTTGTGATCGCCGGCATTCTTGGTGTAGAGTGTGCCTTCACCATAGGTCAGGCCACCGATCAGGGCACCCGAGCCCTCCTCCCCAAGCAAATAGCCATTGGGCAGGCCATAGGAGGAGAAAATCTTCTCCACGACGGTGGCGAGCCCGCCCGACGTCGCACCGAAGAATTTATGACCGGAATCGACGATCTCCTGAGCGGTGTATTCCTGGGCCCGCGAAGGCGAGGTTGAAAAGACGACAAGGCCCATGAGAGCGATCGCCATTGAGAAGACACGGAGAAAACTCCGGTCCGTGAAGACACGGAAAAAACTCCGGTCGTAGTATCGGGAAAACATGCTTCCAATCTCCGTCAGGGAGCACTTTCGCCGACGCCTCGCATCCGTGCGGCTCTTTGGTGGCCGTTAAGGATGACTGTTAAGGACAAACTATGCCGTAATCCTTTTTCAACCATTAAGCTTTCACATGAAGATGGCGGTTCGTAGGCTGGTTTCGCGCTGATTTCGCGTCGGCCCGCAGTATCCGCACCCTGCGTGAACACACCATTTTCGATAGCGACAATTCCGGATTTGTTGCTGCACGCTCAGGCGCTGTGTATTCAGTAGGCCTTGGGAGAGCGAGCGTGATTCGTGTGGACAGGCGTGATCGTTGATCGCCCGGCCATTTCCAGTGAAATTTTGCAGGGACTTTCGCCGATGGCCGAGCTTTTCACCCTTTCCGCACCCGATCTCGCCGCGCTTTTGTGCAGCCGGGTCTGCCACGACATCATTTCGCCGGTCGGCGCCATAAACAACGGGCTTGAGCTGCTCGACGAAGGCGGCGCCGACGAAGACGCCATGAAATTGATTCGCCAGAGCGCCAGAAACGCTTCGGCCCGCCTGCAATTCGCCCGCATCGCCTTCGGCGCAGCCGGTTCTGCCGGCATGATGATCGACACCGGCGATGCCGAGGCCGTTGCGATCGCCTTCTTGAAGAACGAGAAGCCGGAACTGATCTGGAATGGACCCCGTGCGCTGCTGCCCAAGAACAAGGTAAAGCTGCTGCTCAACCTCATTCTCGTCGCCAACGCTGCCATTCCGCGTGGCGGCAAGCTTACGGTCACGCTTGAAAAGCTCGACACGGAACCACGCTTTGCGCTCGCCGCGAGCGGTCCGATGCTGCGCGTGCCGCCCAAATTCCTGGAGCTCCATTCCGGCAACAAGCCTGAAGAACCGATCGACGCGCATTCGGTGCAGCCCTACTACACACTGCTTTTGGCGCGCGAGGCGAACATGACCATATCGATCCACGCAACCGCAGAAGAAATCGTGCTCTCGGCTGCTTGAATTTACTAAGAAATGATTGAAAAGAACAGATAAGAGTTTTTAGACAATATTTACTACGCCATCACGGTGGAATGAAATGAGCCATCCAGGCTAGTTCGGCCGAAGCATCGGTCAAGAAGTTTCCGTAAAAGCTGTTCTTGCAAAAATTTTACCTATCGGCTTTTCAGCTTCTTTACCGGATTGATACTACGGTGCCTTTCAGTACCGCGACGCTGCCGGATTGCCGCATGGCAAAGAGGGCCCGGAAAATGAAACGCTGCATGTTCATCGACGATTCGAGCGTCATCAGGAGGGTTGCAAAGCGCATCCTGGGTGGTTCCGACATGCTGGTCATCGAAGCTGCCAGCGGGCTTGATGCGGTTGAGATGTGCACTGCCGACATGCCGGATATCATCATTGTCGACGGCGCTTTGCCGGATATGCAGGCCGAGGACGTCATTCGCCGCGTACGCGCCATGGAAAGTCCGATACAACCCCAGATCCTGATTTTGCTGGTCGAGGTCGACGTCGCTTCGATCATGCGGGCAAAGCGCGCCGGCGCCCAAGGCTATCTGCTGAAGCCGTTCACTCGGCCGCAACTTCTCGAGCGCTTCCGCAGCTTGAGATTTGCCGCCTGATTCGCCGCCGCTGGCGCATGGCCGCGGAAATCGGCGCTCCAATATCTGCGACATAAAAACGCAAAATCCGGCCGAAGCCGGATTTTGTCGGAAAAATCGATCGGATCGGCGTCGTCAACTCAGGCGCTGACGCGGATGTCTTCCGGCTCGCGCAGCACGTAGCCGCGACCCCAAACCGTCTCGATGTAGTTCTGGCCGCCGGAAGCAGCGTCGAGCTTCTTGCGCAGCTTGCAGATAAAGACGTCGATGATCTTCAGTTCCGGTTCGTCCATGCCGCCGTAAAGGTGGTTGAGGAACATTTCCTTCGTGAGCGTGGTGCCCTTGCGCAGCGAGAGCAGCTCCAGCATCTGGTATTCCTTGCCGGTCAGATGCACCCGCTGGCCACCGACCTCGACGGTCTTGGCATCAAGGTTGACCACCAAGTCGCCGGTGGTGATGACCGACTGGGCATGGCCCTTGGAACGCCGCACGATGGCGTGGATGCGGGCGACCAGTTCGTCCTTGTGGAACGGCTTGGTCATATAGTCGTCTGCGCCGAAGCCGAGGCCACGTACCTTCTCCTCGATGCCGGCCATGCCAGAGAGGATAAGGATCGGCGTCTTCACTTTGGAAAGGCGAAGTGTTCTCAACACCTCGTATCCCGACATGTCGGGGAGATTAAGGTCGAGAAGGATGATGTCGTAGTCGTAGAGCTTACCTAGATCGACCCCTTCTTCGCCAAGATCGGTCGTATAGACATTGAAACTTTCCGATTTCAGCATCAGCTCGATGCTCTGTGCGGTCGCACTGTCATCTTCTATCAGCAGAACACGCATTTCATTCCCCTTTTCTGCTGCCGGACCATTTCACGACCCGTCCAGGACCGGAGCAGTGATTGCCTGAGCAGAGGCTGCCATCGAATGGTTAACAAAACCTAATTCCGTGCCGTTGACGGTACCAGATATTTTAACCCTTTTCTACACCTTGTTGAATCTAATAGCGAATCTAAGAACCAAACCGCTAATGCAAAACATTAACAAGCCAGACTAAGTGACTCCAGGGACTCGCTAGCCGTGCTTCCGCGTCGGGGCCGGAATTTTTACCCGGCCTTAAGTCCTGAGCCGTATGATTAACAATGCCCGTAAACGAATGGTTACCGCCGGCAAAAAACTTTAGGAATTTGTTTCCCATAGTTCTGGTAAAGTCGGTGGAAGCGGGTCGAAGCCTGAGTTTGCCAGGCGGATTTAGACGATATGTGCAGGTGTGCGTTTCCAGGAGTACCGAATCATGAAGTCACGTGAAAACCTCGTTCGGCTGAAGCAGTTTCAGGTGAACGAGAAGCGGCGGCAGTTGCTGCAACTCGACATGATGATCGCCGAATTCGAGCGCATGGCTGTCGAACTGGAACTCCAGATCACTGCCGAAGAAAAGAAAGCCGGCATCACCGACACCAACCATTTTGCCTATCCGACCTTCGCCAAGGCAGCACGCTTGCGCCGCGACAATCTCAGAAATTCGCAAAGCGACCTCGCCCAGCAGCGTAGCGTTGCCGAATCACTGCTCGGCGAAGCCGAAGCGGAGCTTTCCAAAGCAGAAATGCTCGAATCACGCGACACCAAGATCCGCGACGCCGAGACCGGCGGCCGCAGCGCCATGATCGGCTGAAAACAAGGCTTTAAGGCCGGTCAGCACCCAGCGATCAGGTCGTTGCCCATCTGGAATGTCGCCGCTCATAGGTCGAGCAACTGCCAGTTTCAGGCCTACGCTGCCAAATCCCCTTGATGCTCCGCGACCGCCCGCACCTGGGTATCCTGATGTCGGGCGCAGGCGATTCCGGCCAGGACCTTATCTGATTGAGCAGCCCACCAGGTTCCGGCCGAGTTCGGCTCGGGGCCGACCGCGCAGGCTTGTGGAACGCGGCAAGGTCGACGCGAAAATGCTTGCTCCAAGAAGCAGGCGCTGCTCATGCCTTTTGTCAGCCCGATCGGCAGGTGGTGCTGACCGTCTGAAGTAGAGAAAACCCTGTCGGCAAAGCAAAAAGGGCGCGGATTGCCGCGCCTTTTGACATCCTTGAACCAGCCCTAATGCCGATATTGCTGGATGCGCGTCGTGCGCAGGCCGGCAAGGCCATATTCATCGATCGACGCCTGCCAGGACAGGAATTCCTCGGTGGTCAGCTTGTAGCGCTGGCATGCCTCTTCCAGGCTCAAAAGCCCGCCGCGCACCGCCGCCACCACTTCGGCCTTGCGCCGGATAACCCAGCGACGTGTGTTCGTCGGCGGCAGATCGGCAATCGTAAGGGGGCTGCCGTCAGGCCCGATAACATATTTGACGCGCGGTCTAACAAGATCGGTCATCGTACTCTCTACTAAAAACTCAAAGACCCAATCCCCACCACATTACCGCCACAGCTTTAAAATTTGCCTAAGCGATCCCTAATAGCTAGGTAAGGATCATGAACGCCGCGTTAGTCTTTTCGTCGGCATTTGAGGCATCTGCCCAGCAAGCGCCCGAATCCGTTCAAAAAAATCGGCCGGTTCGCGAAGCTGGCGCACCCGGAAAGCTTGACCTATATTCCGGCCATTGGCATTCAGGCGCCGTCATCCAGGCGCCGTGCAGAACGAAAGAACCATGAACAGCCTCGACCTTCCCGGACGCCCCGAAGATACCCGCATCGTTGTCGCCATGTCGGGCGGCGTCGATTCGTCGGTCGTTGCCGGCCTTTTGAAGCATGAAGGCTATGATGTCGTCGGCGTCACGCTGCAGCTCTACGACCATGGCGCGGCAACCCACCGGGCCGGCTCGTGCTGCGCCGGCCAGGACATCGACGATGCCCGCCGCGTCTCCGAAACGCTCGGCATTCCGCATTATGTGCTTAATTACGAGGAGCGTTTCCGCAAGGCGGTGATCGACCCCTTCGCCGAGAGCTATGTGGCCGGCGAAACGCCGATCCCTTGCGTTTCCTGCAACCAGACGGTGAAATTCGCCGACCTCCTGGCGACCGCCAAGGAACTCGGCGCCGAGGCGCTGGCCACCGGCCATTACATCCGCTCCGGCGCCAACGGCGCCCATCGCGCGCTGTACCGGCCGGTCGACGCAGATCGCGACCAGAGCTATTTCCTGTTCGCCACCACACAGGCGCAGATCGACTACCTGCGCTTTCCGCTCGGCGGCCTGTCGAAGCCGCAGGTTCGCGCCATCGCCGAGGAAATGGGGCTGACGGTCGCTGCCAAGCAGGACAGCCAGGACATCTGCTTCGTGCCGCACGGCAAGTACTCCGATATCATCGCCAAGCTGAAGCCGACTGCTGCCAATCCGGGCGACATCGTCCATATCGACGGCCGCGTGCTCGGCCGCCATGAAGGCATTTTGCGCTACACGATCGGTCAGCGCCGCGGCATCGGCATTGCCTCGGGCGAGCCGCTCTACGTCGTCCATCTCGACGCCGACCGGGCCCGCGTCGTCGTTGGCCCGCGCGAGGCGCTGGAAACGCACAAGATCTATTTGCGCGACATGAACTGGCTGGGCGACGCTGCGCTGTCAGATATCCCGGCCGCCGGGCTGGAGCTTTTCGCCAAGGTCCGCTCGACACGCCCGCCACGCCCGGCTGTGCTGCGTCACAACGTCGGCATCACTTCGGTGGAACTGGTCGACGGCGAGTCCGGTATCGCGCCCGGCCAGGCCTGCGTGCTCTATTCCGACGACGGCAACGAGGCCCGCGTTTTCGGCGGCGGCTTCATCGAGCGTTCCGAACGCGGCGCCGAGGCCGAGGCGATGCTGACGCGGCTGGCGGCCCGGCCGGCGCAGATTCCCGCCGAATAGACGATAATCCCAATCTATCGGGATCGATCAGGCTCTGATACAGCCGCACTTTCTCTCAGGAAGACGATCCGGTGTGGGCAACCGTGCCAGCGGTCAGGATACGCAGCACCCTGATGGCTTCCTCGCCGCTGGTACGCGGTTCTGCCCGCGTCTCGATGCACTGGATGAAATGCTCGAGCTCTCGCGTCAGCGGCATGCCCTCGCCCACTGCAACATAGGACGGCTCGTTGGTGGTGAAGGCCCATTGGCCGCTGTCTTGCCAGACCGCGTGGCGGTAGACGGCGAGCTTGCGCTCCCACGGCTCGACATCGTCGAACACCGCCATCGCCTTGGTGCCGACCACGGTCAGCCGCCGTTCGCGGTAGGGATTGAGCCGCGACGCGAAGAGGTGGCTGCGCAGACCGTTGGGAAAGCGCATGTGCAGATGCGCGAAATCGCTGAGATTGTCGAGGAGCGCTGCCCCTTCTCCACGCACCTCGATCGGTTCCGTGCCGGTGATGGCCAGGATCATCGACAGATCGTGCGGCGCCAGGTCCCACAGCGCATCGTTCTCGGTGTGGAATTTGCCGAGCCCGAGCCGGTGCGAATGGATATAGCGGACCTCGCCGAGCTCGCCATTGTCGATCAGCGCCTTCAACGTCTCGAAGGCGGGATGAAAGCGCAGCACATGACCGACCATGAAGACGCGGCCATTGTCGACCGCCGCCTTCACCGAACGCTCGGCATCGGCCACCGTCAGCGCGATCGGCTTCTCCACCAGCACGTCCTTGCCGCCCTGGACGGCGCGCACCGCCATATCGGCGTGGAACTGCGGCGGCAGCGCCATCACGATGGCGTCGATGTCGCTGCGCACAAACAGCGCCTCCGGCTCGATCGCCAGGCAATCCTGCTCACTGGCGAAACCTTCGGCGCGGGCAGGGTTGACGTCCGAGACCGCGTGCAGCGCGCCGAGCGCCTTGAGGGTGCGGATGTGGTTGCTGCCCCAGTATCCGCAACCGAGGACTGCAATGCGCGGTTTCATCATTCCAACTCTAGAATTTCGTGGCCGAGACATAGCGGCGCGCCCCGCCGAACTCAACCCGGCATTTCTGTGCCCGATTATCTGCCCGGCAAAGCTTTTCGGCCATCAGAGCGACGGTGCGTGCGCCTGGACACACAAAGTACGTCTCAAGACCGAGAAGCTTGGCGACGCGACAGGATGCGATAGAGTGTGGCGCCAGACCGGCTGCATCGACACCGGCTGCATCGATGCTTGACAGGCTTGGCGTCCCAACCTTATATCCGCCCGACCTTGGCGAACGCTTCGACATGCCCTCTGATTTGAGGCGGATTTCGGGCCTTTCGCCGCCCTGGCGGGGTAGCTCAGTTGGTTAGAGCACGGGAATCATAATCCTGGGGTCGGGGGTTCAAGTCCCTCTCCCGCTACCAAAACTCCTTAAATCATTGATATATCGAACAAATCTATGCAAAATGGTAGCGCCTCCGTTTGAAATTGATCAAGAAGTAACGTGGCGCCCTCGTTTTCAAGCGCCAGGTGATTCAGAGTCGAGGAAGAGCAGCACGCGTTTTACTCCTCCCTGAAAGCGCGCTTGATCCGATCAGCAAGGGCTGCACGATAAAAGACAACATCGTGCGCCTGCCGGTGGAAAGATTTTCGCCGGCCGCTGGTGATCAGGCGGCGCCTTCCAGATAGCGCCTGTCGAAGACGCCCTCGGCAACATCGCACTTCGACTTGTCGAGCAGGTTCGCCCTGACCATCAGGTCGATCGTCGTCTTGAGCGCCTTGTCTGGCACGGCCAGGCCCTGCGGCCACATGCCCATGCCACGCATATATTCCAGGCCCCGTCGCGCCAGGGACTCGCTGTCGGGTGTGGTAATGCGCTGGAAGATCGGCAGGGTGATGCCATGGTTGGCCGCGTCATTAGTGACCGAATGCGCCTCGATCAGCGCCTTGAGGAAGCGGGTCACGAGATCGCGGTTCGCTGCGAGCCAGGATGCCTTGCCGATGACAGCGGTGAAGACGATCTCGGAGATTGCGGCGCTGACTTCCCCGAGCAGATTGTAGCCCTTGTCCTGCGCGAGGAAATTCCATGGTGCGGGCTGCGGAGCGCAATCGATTTCGCCTGCCTGCAGCGCCTCCCACCGCTTGGTGTGAATGCCGGCCAGGGCAAACTCATAATCGCCGGGGTAGTGCAGCCCTGCCGCGGCCAGCACGATCTGCGTGTAGATCGCGGTGCCCTCCGTCAGCGAGGACGTGCCGACTTTCTTGCCTCTCAGTTCGGCAAGCGAGCCGATGCCCGGGCGCGCCACGATCGACATCGGCAGGCGCACGGCGTTGGCTGCCACGATACGCAGCTCTCCTCCCCTGACGAAGTCGGCAACGGCGCCTTCCGGCGGCGTAATCGCCAGATCCGCTTCGCCGTCGAGAACGGCCGCGGTCGCCTTTTCGACGCTGCCCATGCGCTTGTAGTCGATCCGGATGCCGTGTTTTTCGAAAAGGCCCTGTTCGTCGGCGACGAAGACAGGAAGCCAATTGAACCCCTGCGCGCCGCCCGCGAGCCGAAGATCGGCGAGGCCGGCAGGTTCCTGGTCAGTCATGGCGATATCCTCCGTTGAAACTTCCGGCGCAGGCACCGGCCTTGCGAAATGCGGTTCGGCTCTACCGCCGTGATGCCGTGCATATTGACAGGCGCACAATAATTTGAGATACCATATAGTATCTAAAAAACATACGGTATGTCAACATACCGAACGAGGAAATCGGCTGATGCAACATCGAGCCGAAGGAGGAACCATGCGCCCCATCAAGAGTGTCGCCGATTTCAGCAGCCGACAGTTCGACGCGCTGCGGGACAGCTGACATGAGCGGCCTGGCGCGATCACCGCAGGAAGCGATGATCCTGGGAATGGTTATGGCTGGTTTGCTGGCGCTTGCGGCAGCTGGGCTGCTGCGCTGGCTTCGCGCGGGAAAGCTCTGGACGGACCTCCTGGTGCCCGCTTCCTTCCTCGTCGCTTACTGGCTGGCCTACAACAAGGTGCCATCTTTCCCGCCAGTAGGTGCGGTCAACAAGGTCTTCTTCGTCGCCGCGGTTGGAACGGCGCTCGGTATCCTGGCCGAGGCCGTCGGCCGTGGCATGCTGGGTCGCGCACTTGCCCTTGCCCAACCGATCGCTTCCGCCGCGTATATAGGAGCGGCTCGGCTGCCCGATGCGCTCCCGGAAGTGGCGGTGGCCGCGTTATGGGGCCTGCTGGTGATGCATGGCCTTTCCGGTGGAACAGACCGGGCCGCGGACGAATCCGGCACAAGGCGCGCCGCCTTGCTCGGCATCGCATGCGCCGGATTCGCGCCGATCGCGCTATTGGGGGCATCGTCCTCGAGCTTCCAGCTCAGCCTGCTTTTCGCAGCCGCCCTAGCGGCCATTGTCGCCACCAATATCTCAAATCCGGATTTCGGATTCCGCTCCGCATCCCTCTTGGGAGGAGCAGGTGGTATGATAGCGGTCGCGCAGACCGTCACGCTGATCACGCGCAAGACCGACATCCCAGCGCTGGCCGTGCTGTCATTGGTCTTTGTCGCGCCCTTTGTCGTAGATCCGATTTTGCGCCGGGTCCGCGCCACGAACAAAGCCGTCCGCCTCGCCGCATTTGTCGGGATTTGCCTGCTGCCAGTCGGCGCATCCCTGGCGATTGTGATCGCGCGGTATGGCTCAAGCTTCCCGGTATGACCCGGAAGAGAACTGTCGGAAACCATTTTAGGGAGGAAGTTACACCTATGTCGAAACTACTACGGACCACCTTGCTTGCCGCCACGATCGCCTGGTTGCCGCTAGCCGCCGAAACAGCCGCGGCCGGGACGTTCGAAATCGATCCCGTGCATTCGGGCATTGCTTTCTTCATCGACCATCTCGGCTTCTCGCAAGTGATAGGAACGGCGAAGGAGTTCTCGGGCACGTTCGCGTTCGACGCCGCCCATCCGGCTGACAGCAGCCTCGACGTTGCAGTGAAAGTTGCCGGCATCTCGACCAACAACAGCCAACGCGATAGCGACATCCAGGGCGCCGACTGGTTCAATGCAACCGAGTTCCCGCAGATCACCTTTGTCGGGCGGGAATTCAAGGCGGTCGATGCCAAATCCGGAACGATCATGGGCGATCTCACGATCGCAGGGGTGACAAAGCCGGCCACGCTGGACGTCACCTTCAACAAGGAAGGCGAGAACCCGTGGGACAAGAGCCACGTCGTCGGCTTCAGTGCGCGAACTTCGATCAAACGCAGCGACTTCGGCATGAAGGCCGCGCTCGGAATGATCGGCGACGACGTGAGCCTCGTGATTCAGGTTGAAGGGCGTGCCCGTTCATAACTCACGGTGACCATCCGGCAGGCTGTCGCCCTGCCGGATGGCTCGATGGAAGCGGCCCCATCGGCAGCGTTCGTTCAGGCTGGTTCGGCCACCATCACCCACGGATTGCGCCAAGTGAAACTTGCCGTGGCCTACTCGGCGGCCACGGGATCCGGACGCCTGAAGGCATCGGCCGTCCCACCTTGCGCGAAAAGGTGGCTTGCATGAGCAATGACGTTCTCGGTCGTCTCGCGGATATGCCGGTCGACCAGATCCTGCGCCGTGGCCGTGTCGCGGGCGATGACCCTGTCCATGATCATCTTATGCTCGACGTCCTTTGCGCGCCATTGCGGGCGAAACTGAGAGGACATCCTGCGATAGCGGTGGGCGCGCTCGAAGAGCTTCTGCCGGATTTCGAGCAGATTCGGCGAGCCGCATGCCGCGACCAGCGACAGGTGGAACACGCTGTGCAACGTGGCCCATTCGTCGGAGAGATAGTAGCTCGCACCAAGCCGGCTTTGCAGGCGATCCATCCGATGGAACGCAGCCATGATGTCCGCCTCCCAGCGATCGTCGCCACGATCGATTGCCAGCTTGATGCACTGCCGTTCGACGAGCACACGGACATCCGTCAAATCGTTGAGATCAAACAGCGAGACTGGCGCGACCAGAAACCCGCGCTGCCCCTCCGCCACAACCAGGCCTTCGGCCACCAGCCGCGACAAGGCCTCGCGCAGAGTGGAGAAGCTGACTTCATACAACTCCCTCAACGTCTCGAAGCGCAGCTTGGATCCGGGTTTCAAGGCACAGCTGATGATGTCGCTCCGCATGCGCGCCAACACATCCCCAGCGCGTGTCTCTCCGGCGGGCTTGAGGCTGTTACCCATGCATACGACTCCGCATTGAATTATCGCGGAGATTACTGCGGATTTTCGAAATAATCAAACCTCCCGCGTCGAAGCGGCGCGATACCGGCCAGGACGGCGTGTTGGCCTCAGCCGTCAAGCAACAGCCTCTCAGCATGCCAGCGCAGATGGTCGTCCATGAAGCTCGAAATGAAGAAATACGAATGGTCGTATCCATCCTGCATGCGCAGTGTCAGCGGAATGCCGGCCTTGGCGCAGGCCGCCTCCAGGAGCCAAGGCCTTAGCCCGTCATTCAGGAACCCGTCCGATGTCCCCTGGTCGACGAGAAATTCCTGAAAGCGGTGCCCATCCTCAATGAGCGATGTGGTGTCGTAGATCCGCCACGCGGCTTCATCCATGCCGAGGTATTTTTCGAGGGCCGGCCTCGACCAGCCGGCTGTGCTTGGCTGCACGATTGGCGCGAAGGTCGAGCAACTCCTGAACCGCTCCGGGTTTTTCAAGGCGATGGTCAGTGCGCCGTGTCCGCCCATCGAATGGCCCGTGATGGCCTGGCGCGACATGTCTGCCGGAAAATTCGCAGCGATCAACGCCGGCAATTCCTCGACGATGTAGGAATACATCCGGTAGTTCTCCGCATAAGGCTGCTGCGTCGCATCGAGATAAAAGCCGGCGCCGCAGCCAAACTGCCAATTGTCCTTCTCATCTGGGATGTCGGCGCCGCGCGGACTGGTGTCCGGACAGACGACGATCAGCCCCAGTTCGGCGGCCATGCGCCTGTATTCGCCCTTGTCCATGACATTTTGATGGGTGCAGGTCAGTCCCGACAAATACCACACCACCGGGCAAGGCGTTTCCCGGGCCTGTGGAGGCACGAAAACGGCAAACGACATGTCGCAGGAGCAACTCGTCGACAGGTGCGAATAGACGCCCTGCACCCCGCCATGGGATTTTGCCTGGGAGATCGTTTTCATGGGTTCCGGCATGTAGTCTCCACCAATTTCAAGCGCCAATGATAGCCATCTATGGCATCCGCCGCGGCCGCGGCAACCCTGGTGGATCAGGTTGCCCGATATTGGGCGGCACCAGCAGATCGTTGGCGTGCGGCAGTTGCGCTAATGCGCTGCCGCCGCGGCGGCGTCGCCGAGGTAGGCACTCATGATTTTTGGATCTTTGATCAGGTTTGGCGCCGTGTCCTCTCCGACGATCCTTCCCGTCTCGATCAGGTAGCCGCGATCGGCGGTCTTGAGGCTCAGCCGCGCATTCTGCTCGACGAGCAGGATGCCGAAACCTTCGGCGGCGATGGCGGCCAGTGACTTGAACAGCTCCCTGGACAGCAGTGGCGACAGGCCGAGCGATGGCTCGTCCAGCATCAGGATGTCCGGCTTCGACATCAGCGCCCTGCCGATCGCGACCATCTGCTGCTCCCCTCCCGACATCGTCTGCGCCAATTGGCGACGGCGTTCGGCCAGCCGGGGGAACAGCCCGTAGACAAAGTCAAGCATCTTGCCCGCGTCAGGCTTCGCGCGCCTGGCATGGCTTCCAAGCCGCAGGTTCTCCGCCACGGTGAGTTCGCCAAAGATGCCTCGGCCTTCCGGGACGAGCGCGATCCCCTCCTCCACCATCAGATGGGCGTCAAGTTTCGTGACATCCTTGCCGTTCATGACGATCCTCGTGCCGGCCTCCGTCCCGACGAGCCCGGCGACAGCGCCGAGGAAGCTGGACTTTCCCGCGCCGTTGGCACCCAGGATGACGCAGATCTCGCCTTTGGAAACGCGTGCGGAAACGCCTTCGAGCGCAACATGGCGTCCGTAGCGGACGCCGAGATTGGACACCTCAAGCATCGTCGTCGTCCCCCAGATAGGCGCGGACAACCTCCGGGTCGGCCAGGACGCTGGCCGAGATGCCGTCGGCGATCTTCGTACCGGAATTCATGACGACGCAGCGTTGGCAAAGCGAGCGGATGGCATCCATCACATGCTCGACCATGATGATCGTCCGGCCCTGCGCACTGATCTCGCGGATGAGCTCCATGCCGATCCTGAGTTCGCTGGGGTTGAGGCCGGCGAGCCACTCATCGAGCAGCAGGACATGAGGGTTGCTCGCAAGGGCACGGGCGAGCTCTATTCTCTTCTGGTCGATATAGGTCATTGCCGCCACGGGAATCTCCTCGCGGCCCTTCAACCCGACGCGTGCCAGCAGTTCGCGGGCAAGCGTCAGTGCCTCGCCGCCCCAGAGCCTGTTGTGCCCGAAGACGGCGCCGGCGACGACGTTCTCCACCGCGCTCATGGACGGCAGGACGCGTACCAGCTGGAAGGTCCGCGCAACCCCAATCCGGGCGATCTTGTGGGCTGCCAGTCCGGCGATGGGCTGTCCGGACAGGAGAATATTGCCCGATGTCGGCGACAGCGCCCCCGATATGAGGTTGAGCATCGTGGTCTTGCCTGAACCGTTCGGGCCGATCAGTCCCAACAGCTCACCCTGGGCGACCTCGAAACTCACATCGTTGACGGCGACGAGGCCGCCGAAGGCCTTGCGCACCCTGTCGATGGCCAGCAAAGGAACGCTCATCTCCCCTCCTCCACGGCCGTTGCCAGCAAGCTATGGTCGGTTGGACGGCGACGACGGAACAGGCTTTCCAGCTGGCCCGTGACACCGTCGGGAAGCACATAGACGATCGACAGGAAAGCGATGCCGACGATCACCGCCGTCTGGTTAGGGAAGTGGCCCGAGATGAAGTCCATCACCAGGGTGAAAGGGACGACGCCGACCAGGGGGCCCCACAGGCGGCGTGTCCCGCCGAGCAGAGCCATGATGACCACGAGGAAGGACGTCATCGGATTGAAGGCCGCGTCCGGCGTGATGTAGGAATAACGCGGCGCCATGATCGCGCCGGCCACGGCAATGAAGGCCCCCGAGACCGCGAACAGGATGATCCTGGCGCGAGCGGTGTCGACGCCGACATGGCGCGCCACGGCCTCGTCATTGCCGATGATGCGCAACGCCAGGCCCAGCCGGGACCTGTTGATGAGCCACCCGGTCATGAATACGATCACCGTCAGCGCAAGCAGCATCCAGTAGAGATGCGCCTCGGTGAGATCGGTGAAGACGTATAGCCCGATCGTGCCGCCGAAATTGGTCTGCACCCAGGTCACGATCTGGCCCATGAGCTCGGCAAGGCCGAGCGTGAAGATCACGAAATAGACCCCTGAGAGCCTGAGGGTCGCCACTCCGACCAATATGGCCAGCAAGGCACCGGCGGCGACCGCGATGAGGACGAGCGCCGGGAAAGGCAGGACGTCGACGAAGATCGCGACCGAATAGGTTCCGACGCCGAAGAAGGCGGCGCTCGCCAACGAGACGAGCTGCGTGGGCCCGGAAAAGAGCGCCCAGGCCGTGCATATGGCCGCATAGAGCATGATGTTCACGCTGACCGACAGCCAGAACCCCTCGGTGACCAAGGGAAGAAAGGCGAGCACAGCCGCGCCGGCAAGGCCGGCGCCAACAGCCAGAAGTTCATTGCGCGGAATGTTCATCACGCCGGCCGCTTTCCGAAGATGCCCTGCGGCCGGAACAGCAGAACGAGGATGAAAAGGGCGTAGTTGGCCGCCAGCGTCAGCCCCGGGTCCAGCAGGCTGGCGACGAGCGTCTCGGTAAGGCCCAGCACGAGGGCGGCGAGAACCGCGCCACGAATGTCGCCGACACCGCCCATGATTACGATGATCAGCGCCTTCATGGTGAACAGCACGCCCATCGACGTGTTGAACGTGTAGAAGGTCGACAGCAGCGTGCCGGCGCAGGCCGTGATCGCTCCTCCGAGCGCAAAGGCGAAGGCCGCCGTCCGGCGCACATCGATCGCAACGAGCCGTGCGGCGCGCGGATCGACGGCGACGGCACGAACGGCCGTGCCGCGGTCGGTGTGGTAGAGGAAGACGTAGAGAGCGGCGGCGATGACGGCCGCGGCGACAAAGGCCACGACGCGGTTGAGGCCGAACGAGTCGCCCATGATCGAGAAGGGCTGGGCGAGGAACTCATAGTTGAAATAGGACCCGCCGAAGGCCTGCAGCATCAGCCCCTGGAACAGGAACAGCAGTCCGAAAGTCGCCAGGATCGAATCGACCTCGAGCATGCCTCGGTTCCTGGCCCGCTTCACCAGAGGCTGCATCAGCCAGGCATAGATCAGCCAGTTGACGACGAAAGCGCCGGGGCCGATCACCAGCAGGCCAAGAAGCGGATTGATGGCGTAGCCCGCATACAGCCAGAAGGTGACGAAGCACGCGGCGACGAGCGTCTCGCCATTGGCGAGGTTCATTATGCGCGCCACGCCGTACTGCAGCGTGAGTCCGAGGGCGATGAGCGTATAGGTGCCCCCGAGGAGCAGGCCTGTCAGCAGGATGAGCATTGGTATTCTCGCGGTGAGGGCCTGGCGCCACGAGGACGCCGAGGCCCCTGGGAGGATCGGATCAGTTGCTGGGCCAGACGGGCTTGATCACTGGCTGCTGCACGCCCTGGAGGTTCCCGGTCGCCCTGACGCCATGAACGACGCCATCGCTCCACTGGCCCACCGTCCAGTTGTTGTTGTTGATGTTGTTGTCGAAGTGGACATCGCCGATGACGGTCTTGAAGGTGCCCGACTGGATTTCCTTGTTGAGCGCTTCCTTATCCAGGCTGCCGACGTGCTCGACGGCCTGCTGCAGGATCTCCAGGCTGGCATAGGCCACCGGGCTTGCCCACCAATCGGCTTCCTGGCCCGTCACCTCGAGGTGCTCCTTGCGATAGGCCTCGAACACGGGATCGCTGGCATTGACACCGCCCATGATCAGGACCCCGTTGGCAGCGGCGCCGAAGCGCTTTCCGTAGGCGTCGAGATTGCCGCCGACGCTAACGAAGAATGCCTTGACGTCGAACTTCTGCAACTGCGCCTGCTCGGTGAGAGCGAAGCTGTCCGGCGGGTAGGAGTAGGCGACGAAGGCGTCGGGGTTCGCCGCCTTGGCGCTTGCTATCACGGGAGCGACGTCCTGGTTGCCGAGCGGATAGGAGCTTTCGTAGACGGTATCGAAACCGGCCTGCTTGAGCGCCGGCTTGCCAGTTTTGATCATTTCGAGGCCGAAGGCATCGGAGACGTTGACCACCGCGACCCGATTGCCGATCTTGCCGGCGTCGCGCAGATCCTTGAGCGTGCCGACGATACCGTCGGCGATGCCCTGTGCCGGACCGAGCAGCCAGAACGTGTTCGGCCAACGCTTGACGAATTGGTCGAGATCGTTGGCATTGCCGGTGGAGACGATCTGCGGATAGCCATATTTCGCGATCAGCGGGGCGGTCGCGAGATTGAGGCCTGTCGAATATGGCGGGATGATCAGGTCGACCTGGTCCTGGGTGGCAAGACGCTGAATGTTCTTGACCGCCTCTTCCGGCGACGACTTGTCGTCATACTCGACGATCTCGATCGGCCGCATCTGATCGCCGACCTTGAGGCCGCCGGCCTTGTTCACTTTCTCGGCCCACAGCTTGATGTTCGGCCAAAGCACACCTGACGCGCCGCCCGCAAGCGGCCCGGTCTTGGATGCGCTGACGCCGATCCTGACCGGGTCCTGCGCCAAGGCGGCGCCGATTGTGCCGACCGCCAAGGCGGCCGAAAGCATGAGTACATTGAAACTGCGTCGCAACATCGATTCCTCCCAGTTCTGGCTGCAGTGGGCACTCCCTCGCCTCGCGGCTCGCGAGAACGAGTTGATCGCCCGATCCTCCTAGCGAAATTGCTTAGGCCATTATCCTCCGATGATCCAGCTAATTTCGTAATATCTAACATTTTCGTTATTTATTGGGAGTGACGATATTCCTTCCCCACCCGAGGCGCTTGGCCGGAGCACGACAGTTGCGTCCAAAACCGCTTCCGCCCTCACACCACCAAGATACCAAATAGTATTCAGATACTATTAAGAATGTCAACATTAAAAATCTGCCGGTGCGTCCCTACCCCTCCAGGTCGGCCTCATTTCGAGCTCGCCAGAGCCTCGAGCGTCAGCACCGGATCCGCTACCTGAGCGGGGTCGGGGCTGGCCGACACGGCAAGGAGGCGCTTTCCGACCAGATAGTCGCGCGGCGCATTCAGCCCGTCGACGGCGACGAACTGCCCCTGGCGGTAGTACCAATGCGACCGTCCTGGGCCCGCCCCCTGCCTGACAACCACCGTATCGCCCGGCCTGGACAGGCCGGCGATCTGCAGCTTGAGATCGAACTGATCCGACCAGAACCACGGCTTTGGCTTATAAGGCTGGCGCGCGCCCATGATGTTGCGGGCGACCAGGTCAGCGCTGTCGATGGCGTTGCCGACGCTCTCCATCCGCAGCGCTCCTCCCGGCAAGGAGAAGTTGGCGCAGTCGCCGGCAGCCCAGATGAACGGATCGCCCGTGCGCCCGTACGCGTCGGCAGCGATACCGTTGTCGATAGCGAAACCCGCCTCTGCAGCCAGCGTCGTTTGCGGCATGCCGCCGATTCCCGCCACGACGACGTCGGCGGCGATGATCGTGCCGTCGCCGAGCCTGGCGCCAGTAACGCGATCAGCGCCGAGCAACTCGCTCACCGCCCTGCCGAGATGGAACGTCACGCCCCTGGACCGGTGAAGGTCTTCCACAGCCCTCGCCGTTTCCGCCGAAGCCACCCGTGCGAGCGGCCGATCGGTGGCTTCCACGACATCCACTGTCATGCCGAGCCCACGCGCGACGGCGGCGATCTCGAGGCCGATATACCCACCGCCGATGACAAGGAGCTTGCCACGCGTTTCGAGCGCAGGCCGCAATGCATCGATGTCGGCGAGCGTGCGGATCGTGAAGATGCCCGCAAGGCCGCGCGAAATCGCCTGCGGAAGCTTTCGGGCGGTCGCTCCGGTTGCGAGCACGAGACGGTCGTAGGCAAGCATGCCGCCATCGGCGAGGCATACGCGCCGCCGGCCGCGGTCGATGGATGCGACGCGCGTTCCCAGTCGCAACGCGATCCGGTTCTTTGCGTACCAGTCCTCCGCTTTCAGTTTCAACCGGTCCCGCTCGAGTTCGCCAAGAAGATATGCCTTGGACAGCGGAGGACGCTGGTAGGGAGCATCGGCCTCGTCCCCGATCAGGGTGAGCGACCCCACAAAACCGTTCGCCCGCAGCTTCTCGGCCGTCGACAGGCCGGCCTGTCCGGCGCCGACGATCACGATGCTGCTTTCGTTGCCGGGTATGGCGGTGGCGGGATGGTCGACGTCGTGGAGCATGGCCAGCCGCAACCGCTAGGCGGCCGGAATGCGGACGGAAACGTTATCCAGCGCGTCGCTCACCTTGATCTGGCAGCTCAACCGGCTTCCAGGTTCACGCGGTGCTTCGGCGAAGTCCAGCATGTCGTTTTCATGTTCGCTGATGGGTCCGAGCGCCGACATGATGTTCTCGGGAAGCACGACATGGCATGTGGCGCAGGCCGCCGAGCCGTTGCATTCGGCGATGATGCCCGGAACGCTGTTTTCAAGCGCGGTTTCCATCAAGGTGCGGCCGCTCTGGGCCTCGACGGCGAGCTCGGCGCCGTCGGTGAGGAGGAACCTGATCTTCGGCATGAAACTCTCCTCAAGCGTCCCAGACAACGGGCATGTGCGTCGGGCCACGAAACACCCAGCCCCGGATGCGGATGTGGTCCGGATTCTTGAGCCTGAGATTGCGCAGCCGCTCGAATACCGTCGGCACGGCGATCTGGCTTACCAGCGCGCGCGACACCCATGTCCCGGCGCAGAAATGCGATCCGGCGCCGAACGCAAGGTGGGATTTCTCCTCCCGGAAGATGTCGAATTTTTCCGGATCGCTGAAACGACGGTCGTCGTGATTGGCGGCGCCGACGCACAGACCGACCTGCTCGCCCTTGCGGACCAGCGTCCCCGAGATCTCCATATCGCGGGTCAAGCGGCGTGGATACATGCCGATCGGCGAGATCCAGCGCACCGCTTCTTCGAAGGCCGGCCCCCAGAGCGAAGGCTCGGCGCGAACGCGCGCGAGCTGATCCGGGTTCTGCAGCAGGCCAAGGATCAGCGTAAGGATCGAGTCGCGGGTCTCGTTCAGCCCGCCCCCGATCGCGACCTTGATGTTGGCGTAGATCTGCTCGACCGTCTGCGGAGGATCGGCCTGGAGCATCGAAGACAGCATCGAAGGATTTGGATTGTCCCGATGATGGGGAAGCATCCTGTCGACGGCGCTCTCGACGCCATTGGCTGCCTCCCTCGCCTTACGGGCGATCTCCGGGTTGTGCGAGTAGTTGCCGGAACCGTCGATCAGCGACTGCGACCACAGTGCCATCGTGCGCCAGTCGACGTCGTCGAAACCCAATATGTCGGCCAGTGCGCGTGCCGCGATCGGCGCGGCGAGTTCGTCGAAAAGTTCGGCCTCGCCCCTGTGCTCGATCTGCGAAATAACGTCGTCGCAAATGGCCCGCATGGGGTCGGCCCAGCACCGCTTGACGACGCCAGGCCGCAGGCTCGGATCCATCGCCGCCCTTTCGCGGGCATGATCGTCGCCGTCCTTGCGCATCAGGTTCGGCCCGATCACCGTGTTCAGCAACGACTGCGGATTGATGGAGGAAAACGTCTCGGGGTCGCGTTCGATGGCGATGATGTCGTCGAAGCGCGTGACCATCATGATGTTGGCCGCCTCGACCTTGACGACCGGCCCGAGGTCGCGGACGCGCTTGAAGACCGGATACGGATTGGCAAGCAGGTCTTCGAACGCAACGTCGTCGACCACTTTCACGGCTTCGCTCATGATTTCCTCCTGTCGGGGAACGGCGTACGAAATCCACGTGTATTCAGCAATGCGATGAGTTAGATAGATGTCATCGAAAATTTGCATGTAGGAGGATAGCAATGCTGCCCGACGAGCTTGCCAGTGTGGACTTCGCGGCCTTGCAGACGCTTGTTGCTGTCCAGGACCGCGCCTCGTTTTCGGACGCCTCCCAGCTTCTCGGCGTCAACCAGTCCACCATAAGCTACGCCATCAAGAGGCTGCGAAAGGCCTTCAACGATCCGCTGTTTGTCCGCCAGGGCAATTCGATCGTGGCAACCGATAAGGGCGAACAGCTGGCCCAGCAGGCACGCGGCATCCTTGAGCAGATGGCGGCGCTTTCTTCGCCGTCGGGTTTTGACCCAGCCACCGCCGTGGGAAGCGTGACGGTGTCCTGCAACCATCATGAGCGGATGTTTCTCATTCCGGACTTTCTGCGGCGCGCGCAGAAGGAGGCGCCGCAGGCGACGATCCACATTTTCGAGTCCGCCGTCGACGGCAAGCAGCAGTTGAAGGAGAACACCTGCGATATCGTGCTTGGCCCGGTCTCGATCCTCGGGGACATCTACTACCGCAGGAAGATGTTTTCGGATCACTATGCGTGCGTCATGGACCCGGCGCACGAGCTCACGCGCGGAGCGCTGACGCTTGAGCGCTATTGCGCCTCGCGGCATGTCGCGGTCACCCATAACGGGCGCTGGGAGGCTCTCTATTTCGCCGCGCTGCGCGCCAGGGGCATCGAGTTGGAGCCGGACGTCACCGTCTCCAGCCATGACATACTGGAACGCCTGATACCGGCCTCCGAATTGGTGGCGACGATCCCGTATCGACTGGCGCGTCGCCTTTCGGACAGGCTCGCTTTGCGACCGTTCCCGATGGACGTCTTCATCCAGGTCGACATGTACTGGACCGAGCGCACGCACCACTCCGGCCTGCACCGCTGGGCCCGCCAGATCCTGGCCGAGGTCGCCGAGAAGAATCTCGGCGACGGGGACCGCCAACGGCAAGACGAGATGATCGCCTGACGGGCGGACAGTAAGCCTGGGCAGATGAAGCCGGTGCCGCGCAAGCGGAGCGCACTTTGCCAGCCAGACCACGCTGGATGGACGATCCGCCCGGGAGCGACAACACCTAGACCGTGGTCGCTCCGAGCATCACGACCGAGATCGTCACCGGCTCGGCGAAGGGATTGCGCCAGGCATGGCGCGCGCCCTGCTGCACCACCGTATCGCCCTGTGTCAGTTCGACGGTCTTGCCGTCGTCAAGCTCGAGGACAAGCCGGCCCTTGACGACGGTGACATAGTCGACCGTCGGCGTCTGGTGCATGCCGGGATTGTCCATCTCGAAGCGTTCGGCGATGCCGGGCGCGGCCTTCAGGTGCTCCGGACCCGCCAGTCCGGGCTTCCAGTCGGGCGACATCATCACGCTGTCCGGCGGAAAGGTGATCATCCAGAACACCGAACCTCCGACCGAAGCGAGCATCGTGCTCTCGCTCGCCATCGGGTCGGCGCCGTCCCGTCTGGCCAGATCCGGCGTCCCGTCGATCTTCCACTGCGGAGACGAAACCAAACCGGGCGTGTGCTGGAGCGCCATCTCGCGCGGCGAGGAACCGTCGCTGATGAATACCGATTTTCCTGCGGCGTTCTTTCCGGTGACAACGCGGCGAATGGTCATGTCTTGATCCTCCCAGACAACATGGATACTATTCGGTATCAGCATACCCAAACGTATGCAATTACGGATGGATCACAAAATTCGAAAACCCGCCATGGCGCTGGGCGATGCCCGAGATGGCCTCATTGACCTTGCTCATGGGCGTCGCCTGGGTTTCCAGGAGATCGAAGCTGACCTTGCCGATCCCGACGAGGTCGGCCATTTCCTGGCCCTCGGATGTCGTCAGCCAAGCCGAACCGATAAGACGCTGGTTGCGGTCCATCATCATGTGCACGTCAATGGGAACCGCACCCATCACGGCGCCGATGTCGACGGCGATACCGCCGCGGCGCAGCGCCCTGAGGCCCGCCAGGAAAGGCTCTTGCGGCGTGCCGGGACCGTTGCAGTCGATGAAGGCGTCGACCCCCTCGCCATGCTCCGTCCTGGAACGGGCCCATTCGTCGGGCGATCCGTCGTCAAGCGAATGTGTCTCGATGATGCCGGGCGCCAGCGCTTCGATCTCCTTCAGCAGCTTCCTGTCGCGACCGGTGCCGAGAATCTTCTTGACCCCGAACGACGGGCCGAACACTGCGATCGATATGCCGAGCGTGCCGGAGATGCCATTGACAAGGATCGTGTCACCGGGACCGACCTGCGCTTTCTTCAGAGCGGAATAGCCGGTGCCCATGTAGCCGAGCCGCGCCGCCTGATCGAAGGTCATGTTGTCGGGCAGAGCCACGATCGCCGACGCCGGCGCGGCCATGTACTCGGAAATACCGCCGACCGGGTAGTCCTCGAATGTCTGGAGCGCTTCATGGCTAAAGCCGAAATAGCCCTGGAAGGCGTAATGGCGGCAGGAGATCGTGTCGCCGCGCCGGCAATGACGGCAAGAGCCGCAGGAGCGCCCCGGATTGACGTAGACCCGATCGCCGGGTTTCAGACTGTGGACCTGGCTGCCGACCGCCGCGATCTCGCCGGTCGGGTCGAGGCCGAAAATCGCTGGCAGCGGCGGCTGCGGCATGTGGGGAAACCAGGTCGGCCACATCGCCAGGATGTTGGCGAGGTTCGGCACGATGCCGCACGATCTGACGCGAACGAGCACGTCCATCGACCCAAGCTTCGGAACCGGCACTTCCTCGATCCTCAGCTGACCGCCGATCTCGTGCATGCGCGCGGCCTTCATCGTCTGCGGAATTGCTGTCACGTCGATACCTCCCGTTCGCTCAAACCAGCGCATGCCGAGTTTCTCTCGCGCATGGGCCTCCTCCCGAGGCCAGACCGGTGATCGCATAGATTTTTCGAAATATCAACATTTTTTCGTAACTTTGTGGGGATGACCAAGGACTCGGCACCACGCCCAGGCAACGGTCAGACCATTGACCTGAGGCCGGGCCACTTGTCGCCTTCTTACGATGGGCTTGCCTATTTTCGAAAATCCGGTTTACTCCAAAACGGAAGTGCCTGCTTTTAAGGTACGTCGTAATGGGTGAGCCTTTGAAATTCGCTTCTTTCGTCGAACGCAACGGTGCCGGCTACGGAATGGTTGACGGTGAAATCATCCTGCGGCTGGATTCTGTTCCCGGCGCGCCGCCAGATCTCAAAGCCTATCTCGATAGCCGGTTTCCCGACCTCACGCCCGATGAACGCGATCTCGAAGCCTTGCCGCTGGCTGAGGTCAGCCTGCTGCCGCCGATTCCCAACCCAGGCAAGATCTTCTGCGTCGCCGCCAACTTCCGCGAGGGTGACAAGCCGGCGCCGCAGTTCCCGCTGCTGTTCATGCGCCACGCGCAAGCACAGACCGGCCATGGAGGGGCGATCCGGAAGCCGGCGGTTTCCGACAAGCTGGATTTCGAGGGTGAGTTGGCGGTGATCATCGGCCGCCGCGCACACAAGATCGTGCGCGGCGAAGCAATGGCGTACGTCGCCGGCTATTCATGCTTCAACGAGGGGAGTGTGCGCGACTGGCAGAAGCACTCGAGCCAGTTCACGCCCGGAAAAAACTTCTACCACAGCGGCGCGTTTGGTCCCTGGATGGTCTGTACGCGCGAGATTCCGGACCCGGCTCGCCTCCTTCTGGAGAGCCGGGTCAATGGCGTGAGCAGGCAGTCGATCGCGATCGACCGGATGATCTTCGATATCCCCTGGCTGATCTCCTACATCTCGACATTCGCCCCGCTCGACCCTGGCGACGTCATCGTTTCAGGCACGCCATCAGGCTTCGGCGCAAGCCGCAATCCGCCTGAATTCCTTTTCCCTGGCGACGAGGTCGAGATCGAGATCCAGGGCATTGGAACGCTGCGAAACACCGTGATCTCGGATCAGTCGCCCTAAGATTTCGTAATAATATCTTTTTTTCGAAATTTGTTGCCGTGGAGCCGAGTTTGATCTAAGGAGATCGCCAGGACCACGCTGCGGCCATAGGAAGGAGACTGGTGATGCACCTGGTGTTTGGGGTCGGTCACATAAAGCTGAATGTCCGTGACGTAGACGCCGTGATCCACGACTCAACGGAGATTCTCGGCCTGCGGATCACCAAGCAGGCGGCGGGGGAGACATGGCTGAGCTCGAACGGCCGCGAAGCAGAACTCGTGCTTCTCCATTCCGAGGAGAATTCCTGCCACACGATCGGGCTCGAAGCGCTGACTGAGGAGGCTGTCGCGGAAGCCGCCTCGCGTGTCGACGGCGCCGGCTGCCGGATCCTCTCGCGCGAACCCAGCCTGGCGTGCTGCGATGCCGGCGTCACCTTCGCGACGCCGGACGGTCTGCGCTTCGAGATACACACCCCGGCGCGCGACGACATGTACAATCCGCGCTACCCGACCAACGGCATCAAGCCGCGGCGGCTCGACCACATCAATCTCATCACGCCCGACCCGGTCGCCACGAGGCAGCAGCTCTCCGAAATCTGCGGCATGCGGCTCACCGAGCGCATGGTCAACGAGGCTCTGAGCTGGATGCATGGCGGCAACCGCCAGCACCACATTCTGGGTCTGGTGAAGGGTCCGGTCGGGCTTCACCACTACTCTTTCGAATTCAGCCACTTCAGCGACTATTGCCGGCTTGGCGACATTCTCGACGGGTTCGACCGCCAGGTCCTTTGGGGGCCGGGCCGCCATCGCCCGGGCGACAACACCTACGCCTATTACCTCGATGCCAGCGGCGCGATGGTCGAGTGCTCCGGCGCCATGCACATGGTCGCCGACGACGCCCACTTCGTACCCAACGTCATCACCAATTTGGAGCGCCCGGGAAACGTTCGCCAGATGAATGTCTGGGGTTCTCCCGCCCCCCAGGAATGGCGCGAGCACCATTTTCCATTCGCCGGGATCGACGATCCGGAGGGCTCGGCGGCAGACCACACAGGCAAGCAAGGCGAAGCAGTTCGGGGCGCTGCTTCGGATAGGAGATAGTTTATGCAGGAAAAACTGACGTTCGACTCCGACGGCCTGAAACTGTCGGCGGTTCTGCACATTCCCGACAGCCACCGTCCCGGACAGAAGCTGCCGGCATTCATTGTCTGCCACGGCTTCGTCGGTTCCAAGGACGAGTCGCACGCCCAGATCCAGGCGGAGATGATGGAGACGCTCGGCTATGCCGCGCTGCGCTTCGATTTCCGCTGCTGCGGCGAGAGCGAGGGCGAGCGCGCTCAGGTGCGCTGCTTCGATCAGGTCGCCGACGCAAAGAACGCGCTGACCTTTCTTGCCAAGCGCCCCGAGATCGACCCGAAGCGAATCGGCATCACCGGCCACAGCTTCGGCGCCGCGGTTTCGGTCTATACAGCAGGCGTCGACGAGCGGTTCGCCTGCGTCATCTCCTCATGCGGCTGGGGTCACGGCGAGCGGAAGTTCCGCGGCCAGCACCCCACGCCGGAGGCCTGGGAGCGCTTCATGGGCCTGCTCGAGAAAGGCCGCGAGCACAAGCGCGCGACGGGCGAGAGCATGTGGATCTCGCGGTTCGACGCCGTGCCGATCCCGGAAAAATTGCGCAAGAACCTGTCGCCGAAGGCGATCATGGAGATCCCGGCCGAGACGGTATGGAGCATGATGAACTTCAGGGCGGAAGACGTGGTTGCCAACATCGCGCCCCGCCCTGCCCTGTTCTTCCACACCGCCGACGACATCATCACGCCGACCGAGCAATCCCTTCGCCTGTTCGAGAAGGCCGGGCAGCCGGCCGAGCTGATGCTGATCTCGGGCACCGCTCACTTCCCGCTCGCACCGGAAGACGCGCCGCGCACCAAGATGATGCTCAAGGGCTGGCTCGATAAATTCTTCCCGGCAACGCCGGCAGCTTGAGGTCGATTCGGCCAGACCAGGAGACATTCGGCATGCCCGTCGCCCAGGAAAGCAAACTGACCAATTTTGCGACCGCGCTGCTCAATGCTGCCGGCTATACGCCGGACGAGGCGGTGCAGAGCGCGCGGTTGTTGGTCTGGGCCAATCTGCGTGGCGCGGATTCGCACGGTGTTCTCAGGATCCCGCGCTACATCGAGATGATCGAAACCGCTGTCGTGCGCTCCGGTCAACAGCCGAAGCTGATCCGGGAATTCGGGGCGACTTGCGTCTTCGACTACGGAAAGGCGCCGGGCGCGGTCGCCATGATGCATGCGGCAGGCAAAGCCGCCGATCTGGCGGAAGCGTTCGGCATCGGCTGGTGCGGCGCCCGCGCCATATCCCATGCCGGCGCAATCGGTTATTTCACCACCAAATTGGCCGAACGCGGGCTCATCGGTATCGCCATGACCGCATCGAGGCCGTTCATGAGCTATTTTGGCGCAAAGGGTGAGGCGCTGTCGACCAATCCGCTGTCGATCGCCATTCCGCGGCCTGGCGGCGCCGATCCGATCGTGCTCGACATGTCGACTGCCGCCGTCGCGCTCGGCAAGATCATGGCGGCCAAGGATTCAGGCAAACCGATCCCCCGAGGCTGGGCCATCGATGCCAACGGCGTCGAAACGCAGGATCCGCATGAAGTGGCAGCCATACTGCCGATGGCCGGGCCGAAGGGATCCGGTCTGTCGCTGATGATTGAAATTCTGTCGAGCGTGCTGGTGGGCAACGCCGTCATCGCGCCGTTCCTGCGCGGCGAGAAGAACGGCGGCTTCAATGGCCTTGTGCTTGCCATCAATCCGGCGGCCTTCGGCGACAGCTCGTCCTTTCTCGCCTCGGTGGGGAGCCTCGCCGGCGCGATCCATGCGCTCGATCCGGCAGCCGGCTCCGATGGTGTCAAATTGCCCGGCGAACGCGGCTTCCAGACCGGGCGGGAGCGCACCGCCAACGGCATCCCGCTGGCGAAGGGCACGGCCAAAAACCTCGCCGATGCAGCCGTCCGGCTGGGGCTCACGGTGCCGGCCTTCCTGCAGTGATGGCAAGTGGCAGCCCGCACCAAGCCAGCCAACAAAGGACCGAAACCAGCGGGGGGTCTCACTGATGACGCACGATGAGGCGGACGTCGTGGTGGTCGGGCTCGGCCCGGTCGGCATCACCTTGTGCAATCTTCTTGCAGCAGCAGGCGTCAGGGTGGAAGGCATAGACGCCGCTGACGACGTCTATGCACTGCCTCGCGCGATCGGCATGGACCACGAGGTGATGCGGATCTTCCAGAACATCGGCGCGGCCGAGGCCGTGGCCGCAGCGACAGGGCACTATCGCCCGTCGGAATACAGGTCTGCCGACGGAACCCTGTTGCGCCGGTTCGATTCCCCTGCCGAGCCCTACCCGCTTGCCTGGCCGCCCTATCTGACTTTCCTTCAGCCGGATCTCGAAAGGGCTCTGCGCGCCAATGGCAAGAAGTTCCCCCACCTGACGCTGCGCACGGCAACGGAACTCGTCGGCCTTGAGAACCCCGATAGACCGATCCTGACCTTGCACGACAAGGCGAGCGGCGAGCGCACAAGGCGCGCGCCCCGCTATGTCGTCGGTTGCGACGGCGCGAACAGCTTCACTCGGCGCGGGCTCGGCGTCGCGCTGGAGGACCTCGACTTCGACGAACCCTGGCTCGTGGTGGACATGATACTGGAGGATCAGCTCGCGCCATTGCCAGAGACCAACGTCCAGTTCTGCGATCCCGCGCGACCGCACACATATGTGTGCGGGCCTGACCAGCTACGCCGCTGGGAGTTCATGATCCTGCCGTATGAAGATCCGGCGGAGGTCAACCGCCCGGAACGCATCTGGCAATTGCTTTCGCCCTGGCTTCGGCCGGACCAGGCCAGGCTGTGGCGCTCGGCGACCTACAACTTCCACGCCCTTGTTGCGGAGCAGTGGCGCGTGGGCAGCGTCTTTCTAGCCGGCGATGCCTGCCACATGACCCCGCCTTTTCTCGCGCAGGGAATGGTGCAAGGCATCAAGGATGCAGCCAATCTCGCTTGGAAGCTGGCCCATGCGATCGGCAGCGGATCGGAGCACCTCCTCGGCACCTACCAGGCCGAGCGCAGACCGTTCATGCGCGAAGTCATCGACATCACCAAGCGGCTTGGACAGTTCATCTGCGAGCGGGATCCGGACAAGGCTCATGCGCGCGATGCAGAGATGGCCGCGGCCATGCGCACGGGCCAAGGTGTTCAGATCCGGCAGAACCTCTTTCCGCCCATCCGTCATGGACTTGTCGCCAGCAACATCGATGGCTCTCCGAGCCCTCGCGCCGGTGAGCCATGTCCTCAACCCTGGATTATCGGGCCTTTCGGCCGGAAGCGGCTCGACGATGCGTTGCCGCCAGGGTTCCAGCTTCTCATCGCTGGCGACATGGACCCTTCGCCCACCCTCCTGGACAAGGCGCGACAAGTGGGCATTGCCGTGCATCGCGTGGCGCAGGAGAAATCCTGCCCTTCGCTGTTGGTAGAAGAGGACCGCGTTCTCGTCGACTGGCTAACCGCGAAGGGCGCGCGCGCCGCCCTGGTGCGGCCGGACCATGTGGTCTTCGGTACGGCCGCGGACACGCGGGGGACCGAGCAGCTCGTGTGTCAACTCCAGATGATGCTGGTGGCGGCACCCGACAAATGACGTGTGCTTGCGTCGAGCGCCTGAACGGGCCTCGACTGCGAGCCGGAACTGGCCGGTGCGAATCGGAAGCGCCTTATTTGCGGGCTGGCTGCTTCATGTGGCGATAGAGGTGGGCCAGATGCATTGAGGTGAGTGTCGCCCGCACCATCTCGCCCGGTGAATCGTCCTTCATGAAGCTGGAGAGGCCGCCATAGATGAGTTCCAGAACGACGCCGCCCACATAGAGTGGTTCGATATCGGAACCGCCATAGGGAAAAAGCTTTGCCGACAGCAGCTTGCCCAGACCTTCCCACTGGTCCTTGAACAGGCGCAGATGCCGCTCTTCCAGTGTGTTGTCGCGGCGGGCGATCCGCAACAGGTCGATTGCAAGCGTTCCCCAGCGCTTGTCCTTCGCTCTCTGGTTGGCCCAATCGCACATCGCATCGATGATCTTTTTCGGGTCGTCGTAGCCGTCGAGCAGGCCGGTGAGTTCGACCACGTCGCCACCGGCATGGCGCTCGAGCAATTGAAGGAAGATGTCTTCCTTGTTCTCGAAGTTCGAATAGAAGGCGCCCTTCGAATAGCCGGCTTCTTCCGCGATACGTTCGATGGTGGCGCCGGAGTAACCATCGCGAGCCACGACATCGCTCGCCGACAGCAAGAGCTTCTCACGAGTCAGAGCCTGGCTCTGTTCGCGCGTCAGTCGCGCCATCCGCTATCCTCCAAGCCCCATTCATTGGGATACCCTTGGTATCCGAATCGGCCGAAATTTAGAAGGCCGAAACGATACAGGCAAGCGCCCAAAAAATCGGGTATTCGGGACCCATCAACTGCCAGCGCCAACGCGGGCCATTGATGCGCACCACGGCATAGGCTGCGCCCAGCAAGACGGCCACGCCGCACGCCGCAGCCCATCGCGGATAGATGCCGAACACCATTCCAACGGCGGCAACGAACTCCAGCGCAACCGTCAGCACGATGAAGGGCTTTCCTGGCTTCAGCCCGGCGGCCTCGAACGTCTTTGTCGCCTTTTCGAAGTTCCTGAGCTTTCCGATGAAATGCGGAATGAACCAGATCCCGCACAGAATGCGCAGGAGATCGATTGGCGTTAGCATGAACTCCGGCACTGATTCCTCCATGCAGAACGTCGATCGGACCGCCCGGCCCGTCCTCCCGTTCCTGATTGTCGTTTGCGGCGACGTTCTCCCAGCCAGCGGAGCGAAAGTGTTCGTCGCCAACCCAACCGGCGCGGCGTTCGCCGGACATTTTCCCCAAATGCTGTCGCCCTTGGAAAATGGCTCTTGCGTCACCCAATCCAGATACTATACGGTATCCACAGTCTAGGAGGAATGTCAACGCGGCATCTCCGCGATCCGGTCAATTGGGAGGAACAGACGATGACGATCATGATGCGGGCGGCACGGCTTCACGCCGTGAACGAGCCGATGCGTGTTGAGGACGTGGCGAAGCCGGTGGCGTCCGGCACGGATGTGGTCGTCGAGGTCAAGGCCTGCGGGATGGTGCCCAATCTCGCCAACGTGCTGAACAACTGGGAAACCTGGTATCCGCATCAGCCGTTGCCGATGAAGCCGGCGATCTTCGGCCTCGACCCCGCGGGCATCGTGCATCAGGTCGGTGAGCAGGTCGTGGCGATCAAGCCCGGCGACCGCGTGTATGTGAATCCGTTGCGCTCCTGCGGCGCGTGTCATGCCTGTGTCAGCGGCCATCAGGCGAAGTGCGAATACTTTACCTTCAACGGCTATTTCGGCTTCAACAGGAACAGCCTGGAAATCTACAAGCGTTATCCGGAAGGCGGCTTCGCCCAGTTCATGCGCGCGCCGCAGAATGCGATCGTCAAGATCCCCGACAACATGACCTATCCGCAGGCGGCCCGCATGGGCTACCTCGGCACGGCCTATTCCGCGCTCAAGAAGTTCGGCGTACCGGCCGGCAGATCGCTGATCATCAATGGTGCGACCGGCACGCTGGGCGTCGGCGCGACACTCTTCGCGCTCGCCATGGGCGTCTCGACGATCTATGCGGTGGCACGTGGCAAGCCCCTGCTCGAGCGGCTGAAGCAGCTTGCCCCGAACCGAATCCAGACTTTCTCCAACCAGGATGGCAAGGTCGCCGACTGGGTCCGCTCGCAGACCGGCGGTCTCGGCGCCGACTTCATGCTCGATTGCCTCGGTGCGGTGGCCGACGTCAACGCCATGAAGGACGCGATGATGGGCGTCAAGCGCGGCGGCCGCATCGTCAACATCGGCGGCACCGGCAGCGACATGCTGTTCAACACCAAATGGTGGATGGACAATTCGATGGAGCTTCTCGGCTCAGCCTGGCTGACCACGGCCGAGGGCATGGAGATCGCCGATATGGTCCGCTCCGGCGCGATCGATCTTTCGGGGCTGGAGGCGCGGACGTATCCGCTCGAGCAGATCAACGAGGCCATCAATGGCGTCGCCTCCGGTGACGGCGGCTTCACCAACTACGTGCTCGAACCGTAGAAGGGACATAAGGCGGACCTCACCGTCCGCCGCTTGCCGGAAACCGCGGAACGGCGCAGCGGATCGACGACGCGTCACCTTGTGTGTGAAGAGAACGAAATGATCATCGACTGCCACGGCCACTACACGAGCGAACCGCCTGGGCATCACGCCTTTCGCAAGACGCAGGTCGAGTTCGTCGAAGGCAGGCGCGACGCCATGCCCGCCTATCCCGGCATCGCCGACGAAATGCTCATGGCGACGATCGAGCAGAACCAATTGCGCCTGCAGCGCGAGCGAGGCACGGACCTGACCATCCTGTCACCGCGTGCTTCGGGCATGGGCCACCATATCGGCAGCGCAGAGAACAATGCCGAATGGTCGCGCATCTCCAACGAGCTGATCGCCCGCATCGTCGACATGTTCCCGGCCAACTTCGCCGGCGTATGCCAGCTACCGCAATCGATGAGCGGTGACCTGAAGCCGGTCCTTGAAGAGCTCGAGCGCTGCGTCGTCGAACTCGGCTTCGTCGGCTGCAACCTCAACCCCGATCCGTCCGGCGGCTTCTGGTCGGCGCCGCCGATCCACGACCGCTACTGGTATCCGCTCTTCGAAAAGATGATCGAGCTGCAGGTGCCGGCCATGATCCACGTCTCCGGCTCGTGCAGCGCCTGCCTGCATACGACCGGCGCGCACTACATCAATGCGGACACCGCCGTGTTCATGCAACTGATCCAGGGCGACCTGTTCAGCGCGTTTCCGGATCTCAAACTGATCATTCCGCATGGCGGTGGTGCGGCGCCCTATCATTGGGGACGTTATCGCGGCCTGGCGATGATGTTGGACAGACCCGGACTGACCGAGCACCTGATGCGCAACGTCTTCTTCGACAGCTGCGTCTATCATCAGGCCGGCATCGACACGCTGTTCCGCGTCGTTGGTCCGGCCAACATCCTGTTTGGGTCCGAATTGCTCGGAGCGGTCAAGGCCATCGATCCAGAAACCGGCTTCGCCTTCGACGATACGCGGCGCTACATCGACGCACTTTCGCTCGGTGAGGTCGAACGCCACGCCGTGTTCGAAGGCAATGTCCGAAAGGTCTATCCGAGGCTAGATGCGCGGCTGAAGGCACAAGGGCGCTAGACCAGCCGATGAGCACTGTTCGGGTGCGGCGCCTGATGCCGCACCTCATCATTCCGGGAGAACACTTATGGGCAAAGTCGTAACCAAGACCGAGCGCACGCAGATCGAAACCTGTGATGCTCTTGGCCAACTTGGCGTGGCCACGGTTCACGAGGCACAGGGGCGGACGGGCCTGCTCGCCGCGCGCCTGCGGCCCATCTATGATGGCGCCAGGATTGGCGGCAACGCGCTGACCTGTGAAGTCGCACCAGGCGACAACTGGATGATCCACGTCGCGCTGGAACAGGCGCGGCCAGGCGACATCCTGGTCGTCACCCCGACCTCGCCTTGCGAGGACGGCTATTTCGGCGACCTGCTGGCCGAATCGGCCAAGGCGCAAGGCATCAGGGGCCTCATCATCGATGCTGGCGTGCGCGATATCTCGACCCTGCGCTCCATGGCCTTCCCGGTCTGGTCGAAGGCGATCAGCGCACAAGGGACGGTCAAGGAGACGCTCGGCAACGTCCAGGTGCCGATCGTCTGCGCCGGCGCCCACATCCGGCCGGGCGACGTCATCGTGGCCGATGATGACGGCGTGTGCGTGGTGCCGCGCGAAGCCGCGGGAAGGGTTCTCGAAACCGCCCGCAGGCGCGAGGCGATGGAAGAAGAAAAGCGCAGTCTCTATGCCGCCGGCAAGCTCAGTCTCGATGTCAACGAAATGCGCGAACGCCTACGGCGCAAAGGCCTCGTCTACGAATAGGCAACCGCATAGCAGGTTCGGCGCCCGCAAGGAAAATCTTGACCCCGCGGGCACGCTCGATCACGCGTGCGCCAAGTCCATTTCAGGACGCCGTCGGCCTCGCGCATTGCAGCGCAAGGCCAACGGCTGCCTTCGAGTGAACGGCGCAAATCGCTCAGCCAGTGCAGCGAAGCCTGAACTGGCCGTTCTCTGAATGTGGGGAAAGGCGGTAGCGCTCTCCCGCTACCACCTTCAAAATTGCCCAACAATTCTCCGGCCCCTTCATGGCTCCCGGAAGCCCAGCGTTTGCGGGATGTGCGGCCGAAAGCTGGGGAGAGCGGAAACAACCTTCCCATTCAATCTGCTCTCCGAATGTCCATCATTCTCCGAAGCTGGGGAGCGTTTTGGATCTTCGGTCCGGCCCATCCGCGGGCACAATCTGTGCGTTTCCGCCAACGGTTCGGCCAATGGCGTCTCTATGACTTGCCCGCAAGCACCACCGCAACCTATAGGTTTGCAACTAGCCTTATGGTTTGCTAGCTTCACCGTAGGGATGAGGAGATGCGGATCTTGTACCGCCTTTGGAAGTGGCTCTTACGTCCGAAAGCACTGGGTGCCGGAGCGAACAGGGAGGAGCTTTCACCGAGTCATCCGTCCTCCATCAGCGAAGCACGTCTCCTGGACTTTTTGGCGAACACGACTGATGGTGTGTCGTTCTATGATCAGGACTTCCGCCTGACGCACTACGCAACCAACCTCAAAAGCATCCACAACCCCCCGCTAGTTGCGGGCGTCGCTCTGAGGGAGATTTATCCGAACGTCGACACTGAGCTCATCGAGAAATTTGTTCGCGTGCTGCGCGGCGGCACTCCAATAAATGTCAATCTCCAGCGATCGCTGGGGGACGCGCCGCGTTCCGCTGTCGTTTTCGGCGCTGCGAATGGAATTGGAATCATTGAATCCAGAGAAAGGGAGCGGGGCGGGCGGGGCTCACCGGAAGAGCAAGAGCGTATGATGCTCCTTCATCAGGCGACGCACGACGCATTAACCGGATTGCAGAACCGGCGGGGGTTCAGCGAAAACCTGCAACAAGCTCTGTCGGTGGTCGATGAGCCAAATGCCACTGCCCTGCTGCAAATCGACCTTGACGGTTTCAAAGCGGTCAATGACACACTCGGCCATGGCACGGGCGATACCTTGCTTCAACTGGCAGCAGGCCGGATCCGGGACACGCTGCAGGACGGCGAACGCGCATACCGGTTAGCTGGAGACGAGTTCGCCGTCATTCAATCGCGTACGGAACAGCCCGCCGAAGCGGAACGCCTCGCGGGGGCGTTAATTGAAGCATTCAAGGCGCCGTTTATGATCAACGACATCCCCGTCTTCGTCGGCGCGAGCATCGGAATTGCATTCGGACCGGGACACGCGACCGAGGGCGAGCAGTTGATGAAGGCCGCGGATATCGCCCTTTATGCAGCCAAAAGAGACGGACGCGGCTGTGCGCGAATTTTCAATCGCTCGATGCAGCTCCTGCTCGAACAGCGTGAAAACCTGAGGCGCAGTCTTCGAATGGCGCTGGACCGGAACGAGCTTTATCTTGAATATCAACCGCTCATTCGGGCTCCCGCGTCGGTCGTGGGCTTCGAAGCGCTGCTGCGATGGCGGCATCCCGAAGTCGGGACCATTCCTCCGAGCGTGTTCATACCCATCGCCGAAGCCGACGGCCTCATGGATGAGATTGGACGATGGGTGATCGAAGAAGCCTGCCGCCAAGCAACGAGATGGCCGTCTTCACTGACGGTCGCCGTGAACCTGTCGCCGGCGCAGTTCCTGAGCGGTTCGCTCACTGACACGGTTGCCCAGATCGTCGACGCAGTCGGAATCCGCGCCGACCGGCTTGAGCTCGAGATTACCGAAACCGTTCTTCTCGAGCAAACCGTCGACAACATTGACACACTGAATACCCTGAATGTCCTCGGGATAAGGATCGCGCTAGACGATTTCGGCACCTACTACTCCTCGTTGAGTTACCTTAAGAACTTCCCGTTCGACACTTTGAAGATAGACCGATACTTCATAAAAGACTTAGAAACCGATCGAAAAAGTCAGACGATCGTGCGATCGATCATAGGCATGGCGCACGGCTTGGGGATAAGCGTCACCGCGGAGGGAGTTGAAACGCCGGGACAGGCACAGTGGCTGATCAGGGAAAACTGTGATTACCTCCAGGGCGATTTCCTGGGACGGCCACTCGGAGCCGAGGCGACGCGCGATTTCATCAGGCGATCTTCCAAGGAACTAATACGCGAAAGTGGGGACGAAATCTGGCGATCCAGCGTCCGGCCCCATGCATAGCGGCGTGGACGAACCTGAGGGAAGCGAGGCAGAGCGATATGGATTTCCAGAGACAGGTCAACTGCCGTCCGGGAAGGGTTCGTCGCACCGCTCGACTAAAATGCAGCCAGAAACGAGTGAGGAACGCCGATGAACATTGCTTCTCATGACGAAGATGGCGAAGCAGTCTTTGAGACAATGATCCAGATCGATTTGGACGTCAAAACTTTTATGTCTGATTGGATACTCTGCGATCAACTCTCGACTTACTCGGCGCGAATGATCAGCCATAACAGACCTGACTCCGTACGGCATTCAAACCTCTTTTCCTCCGCGTTGAACGAATTATTGGAGGTCGCCTTTCGTACGCGGCATTACGGCGGTGAAATAGCCTGTAGGGTGTCACGCCGGGGTGAGACGGACAGGATCGAACTGACATTCCCTTGCATTCCCGAAGAACGACAATTCTTTGAAGAAGCGGTGTTTCAAATTACGGGATCCGAGGCAATGGAGCGCTATCTCAACTCAGTGTCCGGAGACCTCGCGCCCAGTCGTGAAGTCGTTCTCTTGGAACTCGTCATCGACTACAACGCGACCCTTCGAGTCGAGCAAGTCGGCGCTGATATCATCACCCTTGTCGTCGATCTTCCGCTTGAGGGCATGCCAAGTTGAGCGCGTACAACCTTTTCCCGCGTTTCAGAGCGCAATACGATGTAAACGATCAGGAGTTCTCGATATCGGGAATACTGCGGCCCCAGTCGATCGATGAGCTTGCGCCCAGCATTGCCCTGTTGAAGGAATCAATCGCTCGTGTACGCGGTACCCTGTACGTAAACGTCAAACGATTGACGCAAATGAACAACACCGCATTTCATGCTTTCTCGCGGGTCATTATTGACGCCTGTCGCGCTCGACCAGATCTCAGGTTCGTACTCGTAACGTCAAGCGTTGTCGGGTGGACGACCAGAAAATTCGGGCGCCTGAACGGAATCGAAGCGAACATCACGGTTCAAGAGTATGACAGTGATTTCTATCCGGGGCAGAGCTTCCTCGAAGAAGGCGGGTTCATTCCGATCCTCCGCACACAGACGAAGATGACTTGGCGCCACGAGCGCACAATCTTGCCGCGACACGGCATGCAACCCGGTATCATCATGGCCGACATCTGTTGCGGAATTGGTGATTTCGCCGTACTCGTGCAGAAAGAATTTCAGCCGTCACGGATTGTCGCTCTCGACCATTCCAGATCAAGCCTTGCTTATGCGCGAAGCGTGGCTGCGGCGTTCGATATCGGAGGAATTGAATACACCTATGGCGACGCATCAGAAATGCTGCTCGACCAAGATCAGTTTGACTTGGTCACATGCCGACACTCCCTGCAGGTGTTCAACAAGCCCGAACTGATTCTCAAGGAACTCTTTCGCATCTGCAAGCCGGGCGGACGCGTCTACATCACGAATGAAAAGAACTCGCACTGTCTGGGCGAACCGCGCGCCGATAGCATCCAGTGGACCTATAATGAAGTCGCCAAGCTTTGGGCGCACTTCCAGATGGATATCGAGCTTGGCCCCAAAAGCCGTCGATACCTGGTCGAGGCGGGGTTCGAAGACATTCGAGTCGAGTCTTTCGTGGTCACCAACCACGACGGCGATCCGCAGGACTTCGCAGATGTCGTCGCGGCATGGGAGAACGTCTATGCAGGCGAGATGGCGACAAAGCGAGGTGACCCGCCGGCGTTCATCAGACGGTTCCGACAGGGTTTCCAGGATCACATTTTCGCTGCGCTCCACCCCAAGGGATACGCCGGCTGGCCAATCTGGGTTGCATCGGGACGTAAGCCACTGTGAGCGAGTCGCATGCCATTTCCCGCAAACCCTGGTCCGTTTTCCGGCCTAACAGCTTCCGCGCGAAATTCATAATCGTTGTAGGCGGGGCGGTGCTCTTCGACCTCCTGGTCGGTGGGAGCGTGGCCCTTTGGAACGTCAACCGGCTTTCCCGCGACGCGACGTACCAGATCGAGAGCGGCCTCACCAAGGCGAGCCAGGAATACCTCCAGAATTATATCGAGACGACTGCTCTGCGCGCCGATCTCCTGTTCGACCAAATGCACTCCGAGGTTACCGCACTTGCAGGCTCCATGCAGAGACTGATCGATCATCCAGAGGCGAAGGAGGCAATCGGCAACGCGCTGGCGACGGACTCCTATTTCAATGCGCCGCTTATACATGACCCCAAGGGAAACTGGATGCAGAGCCCACAGGGGTCGCCTTCGGTCTTGAGTATCTGGGGATATCTTCTCTCCCCCGATGGCCGACCGAAGCCCGAAATTCTCCACAAAATTCAGGAGAGTGCGGCGTTCGACATTTTTGGCCCAAGCCAAATGGCAACAGGCGCCAGAAAGTTGCAGGTCTATTACGTTGGACCGAAGGCAGCACCTATCATGCGCACGACTCCTTACTCCGATCAGGCGCAAACCTTCGACAAGCTCTATCCGGGCCACAACAACGCAAATTTCTGGGATTTCTTCTTTCCTGGCGTCTATGAGCGCTGGCAGGGGTGGATCAGGGACCCGAATTCGCGCCCCGTAAAAGGCGATGACATCACGGCGACTGCCCCATATATCGATGCTATTACCGGTAAGCTCATAGTGAGTTTCTTCCATCCGCTCTGGACGAAGGACCGCAAGGATGTCGCCGGCATGGTCGCTTCCGACGTAACGCTCGATCAACTCGCTGAAATCGTCGAAAGCGTGAAGGTCGCTGAGACGGGCTTCGGTTTTCTCACCATGTCGAATGGCAATGTGCTCGCGATCAAGCCCGAAGGCGAGAAAACGCTCGGGCTCAAGATTGCAAGCGGTGCGGCGGGTCAAGGCGTTACCGGACTCGATCGCTCGCTCAAAAAGAGTACGCATTCGGCCGTTGCGGCGCTCGAACTTCCTGGCGACGACAAGACGGTCATCAAGCATATTTCGATTTGGGAGGAGGATGGCGAAGCCGAACCTCACATCGTCGCGCTTCGCCGACTGGAGGCAGTCAATCTCTGGAATAGCACGGGGTCCATCACAGCCGAAAACCAGATGCTCGGCTTCGTCGTCCCGGAGCGGGAAATCTATGCTTCCCTACTTGCAGCGCAACAGAGCATTTCCAGCGCGACCAACCGGATCCTGGTCTCCCAGATCATCGCAATTATCATTTCGCTCCTGATTGTCTTTGCGGCTGTCTTCGGAATTTCAAAGCGGATCACCGCAGGCCTCAGCGCGCTTGCAGCAGCCGCAAAGCGGCTCCAGGCCCAAGACTATTCAGTTCGAGTAAGCATTCCGACGCATGACGAAGTGGGAGAGGTGGGGGTCGCGTTCAACCGGATGGCGGAGGAGATCAGCTTCCATACGGAAAATCTCGAGCAAATCGTCGATGAAAGAACGAAGGAGCTTGAAGACGCAAATCAGGAGATTTCCGCCCTCAACAGCAAATTGCGAGATGAGAACCTGCGCCTTGGTGCAGAGCTTGCAGTTGCTAAACATATCCAGATGATGGTTCTGCCGAGAGCCAGCGAACTCGAAGCCATCCACGGGGTCGAAATCGCCGCTTATATGCGGCCGGCCGACGAGGTCGGCGGCGACTACTACGACGTCTTGCAAGAGGGATCGCGGGTCAAGATCGGGATCGGCGATGTGACAGGCCACGGGCTCGAAAGCGGTGTGCTGATGCTGATGGTTCAATCCGTTGCACGCGCACTGCAGGAGACTGGCGAGGACAATCCACGTCAGTTTCTCGATCGACTGAACAGAGCCATCTATAAAAATATCGAACGGACCAACACCGACAAGCATCTCTCGCTGGCCTTTCTTGACTTTGAGAATGGGAGGGTGACCCTGTCAGGGCAGCATGAGGAGGTTCTCGTCGTTCGTGCAAATGGAGAGATCGAGCGTATCGATACCGCCAATCTTGGTCTGCCGATCGGCCTCGAACGCAACATCTTGCCGTTTATCGCAACGCGCGACATTCCGTTCAACAGCGGCGATGTGATCGTGCTCCACACGGATGGTGTGACCGAGGCGGAAGATCCGGAGGGAAAATTGTTCGGTTTGATACGCCTCTCTAACAGTGCGCGCCACTATCATCGCAGGAGCGCCGAGGAGATCAAAACTGGAATTATTGAGGACCTGATGGCCCATATCGGAACACAGAAAATCCACGACGACATCACGCTCGTGATCATGAGGCACAAGTAGGAATGACAACACTGTTCGGAACAGCCGACTTTGCAATTGGAATGAGAGAGAGCGTCAGCCGCGTGCGATTGTTCGATGGACCTCTCGACCTGAGTTGGCATCATTGCGCAACTACTTCGGACTTCATCGCGGACGTTTTTGCCCTGCGCTTCCAGTCTTCTCGCAACGACTACAGGGAAGTGCGACACAGCATTGGCTATCTAGTCAACGAACTGATTGAAAATGCGGTCAAGTTTCGTGCGCCAGGCGAGATCACGATCGAGGCGGCCATAGAATCGGAAAGTTTTAAAATCAAGGTTTCGAATGTTGTTGACGTCGAAACGACGGCTAAATTTCAAAATCTTCTGTCGGAGATCACAGCCGGCGATCCGAGTGAGCTCCTGATCCAGCGAATCGAAGAGAATGCCGCGGATCCTCAGACAACAAATTCCGGTCTTGGATTGCTGACGTTGATGAGCGACTATGGCGCGAGCCTGGCTTGGGTCTTCAGCCCCGCCGACGAAAGGGATCAGGTTCGCCTGGAAACATATGCTTCAATTGTGGTATCATCAGAAACTTATAACTAAAACGAAATGAAGACAAAATCGTGGACATAACAACGACAAATTATCGCGTGTGGAACGAAGGAAGCGATGTTTATTTTGACGGCGTAATGAGGTTGTCCAGTTCTGAGGCCTATGCGCCTATTTTGCAGCTAATGATGAATGTCCTTACCTCCAATCCTACTACTATAACGATACATGTATCAGACTTGGAGTTCCTTAACTCGTCGGGCATCAATTTATTGGCCAAATTTACCATAGAGGTCAGAAAGCATCCAGAGATCCAACTCATTGTCCGGGGAAGCTCGGAAATACCTTGGCAGTCGAAATCGCTGCCAAATCTCAAAAAACTACATCCTGCGATGGTACTCTTCGTTGGCTGACAGGCGGTTTATCCAGGCGCCAAAGACCATTCGGCTACACTTTCCGGACGTCTGCCTTTTGAGATGAGAATCGCGGCTCCAAACCAGGACCGTTCCGTCCTTACGCTGCCTGCACGTTTTTCGAAATCCGCGCCCACTCCGGAATCCAGTCGCGGTGCGCGGCGAGCAGATCGCTGACCAGCGACCAGATCTGGTCGAGATCGAGCTCGGCGGCGGTATGTGGATCCATCATCGCCGCGTGATAAAGATGCTCGCGGTTTTCCGTCATCAAGGCCGCGACAGTCAGTTCCTGCACATTGACATTGGTGCGAATGAGCGCCGTCAGTTGCGGCGGCAAGGCGCCGATGAAGGTCGGCTGGATGCCGGACGCATCGACCAGGCACGGCACTTCCGCCGCGCAATTTTCCGGCAGCGAGGTGATGCAGCGATTGTTGCGGACATTGCCGTAAATAACCGAGGGCTCGCCGGTCCAGACCGAGTTCATGATCGAGGAAGCATATTCATGGCTCTCCTCGATCTCGATGTTGTCGGCGCTCCGGAAGGCGGCCGCCTGCCCTTTCCAACGCTCGATCTGCTCGATGCAGCGTTTGGGATATTCATCGAGCGGAATGCCGAACTTCTCGATCAGATCGGGCCTGCCGTCCTTGATGAAATAGGGCGTGTATTCGGCGAAATGCTCCGAGCTTTCGGTGACGAAATAGCCGAGACGGGTCAGCATCTCGTAACGCACCTTGTTCGGGCAGCGCGGATTCCAGTGGCTGGGTTTCGGAAATCGCCCGTCGCGGTAGCCGCGCACGAGATCCGGATAAAGGTCGCGGTAGCTGCCATCGGCCTGCCGATGCTCGAATTTCAAGTAGAAGGCCATGTGGTTGATGCCGGCGGCACGGTAACGGATTTCATCGAGCGGGATTTCGAGATCTCGGGCGAGTTCGAAAGCCGTTCCCTGCACCGAATGGCAGAGACCGACCTGCTTGATGAGCGGATACTTTTCCGCAATCGCCCAGGTGTTGATCGCCATCGGGTTGACGTATTGCAGGAGGATGGCGTCGGGGCAGATTGCCATCATGTCTTCGCAGATTTTCCAGAGATGCGGAACGGTGCGCAAACCCCGCATGATGCCGCCAACGCCGAGCGTATCGGCGATCGTCTGGCGCAGGCCGTATTTCTTCGGCACCTCGAAATCAGTGACCGTGCAGGGCTCGTAGCCGCCGATCTGGAAGGCAACGACGACGAAGTCCGCGCCTTCCAGGGCTTTGCGCTGGCTGGAATACGTCTCGATGGTCGCCGCAGAGCCAAGCGTCTTGACCAGCTTTCCGGCGACGATCTCGCTTTCTTCCAGGCGCTGCGGATTGACGTCCATCAGCGCGATGGTAGCGCCCGAAAGAGACGGCCGCTGCAGCACATCGCCGATGACATTCTTCATGAAGACGGTGGAACCGGCCCCGATGAACGTGATTTTGGGTTGTCTCGTCATGAATTGCGCCTCTTGTCTGCGATTTATGCGGCTACCTCGAACGCGGCCTTGACGAGCCGTTCAGTGTAGGCGGTCCTCGGATGGGAAAGAACCTCGTCGACGGGTCCCTCCTCGACGATTTTACCGTGCTGCATCACCACGACCCGATGACAGAGCGCGCGTACGACCTTGAGATCGTGGGAAATGAAGAGATAGCTCAGGCCGCGCTCGTCCTGCAGCTTGCGCAAGAGGTCGATGATCTGGGCCTGAACGGAGAGATCGAGCGCCGATGTCGGCTCGTCGAGCAGGATGAATTCTGGTTCGAGAGCGATTGCCCGCGCAATAGCGATGCGCTGGCGCTGTCCGCCGGAAAACTCGTGCGGAAAGCGCGACAGGATGTTGTGCGGAAGCCCGGCGCTGACAAGCGCCTGCTCCACGCGCTGCAACCGATCACTTTTGTTGTCGCCGAGCCGATTGACGATCAGCCCCTCCTCGATGATCTGGCCGACCGACATGCGCGGATTGAGCGAGGAGAACGGATCCTGAAAGACGACCTGCATGCGCGATCTGAGCGGCCGCATCTGGTCACGTGTCCTTGCGTGGATCGGTTCGCCGTCGAAGAAGATTTCGCCGCCGTCGGCCGTCAGGAGCTTCACCAGCGCCTGCCCGAACGTCGTCTTGCCGGACCCGGATTCGCCGACCAGCCCCAGCGTTTCGTACCGGTGAAGCTTTAGGCTGAGGCTGTCGACGGCGACGAGTTCCTTGAGCCGCGGCTTGAAGAACCCGCCGTGCTTCAGCATGAACGACACCCGCACATTGCAGCCCTCGAGAATGACGGCTGAGTCCACCGGTGTCGGATTGGCCATGCCCTTTGGTTCGGACGCCAGAAGATGGCGCGTATAGGGATGCTGCGGGTTCTTGAAGAGCGCTTCAGTGGTGTTGTGCTCCTTCACCTCGCCCTGGCTCATGACATAGACGTAGTCGGAAAACTGGCGAACGACTGTCAGATCGTGAGTGATCAGGATTACCGCCATACCGAGCTTCTGCTGCAGATCACGGATGAGGTTGAGGATCTGCGCCTGCACGGTGACGTCGAGTGCCGTCGTGGGTTCGTCGGCGATAAGTACGTCCGGATTATTGGCGAGCGCCATGGCGATCATGACGCGCTGGCGCTGACCGCCTGAAAGCTGGTGCGGATATTGGTTGAAGCGGCTTTCCGGGTCCGGAATCTGCACCTGCCGCAACAGCTCCAGCGTACGCTCCGCTGCTTGCCTGCGGCTCATCTTCTGATGAACGCGGATCGCCTCGATGATCTGCGCGCCGACCGTGTAGACCGGATTGAGCGAGCTCATCGGCTCCTGGAATATCATCGAAATGCGGTCGCCGCGCAGCGCCCGGCGCTGCCGGTCGGAGAATTTCAGCACATTCTTCCCATCATATTCGATCCGCGAGTGCACGGCCACGGTGGCGCGCTTGGTGAGCAGGCCCATGACCGTGCGCGCCGTCACCGACTTGCCGGAGCCGGATTCTCCCACCACAGCGATGGTCTCGCCGCGATAGAGCTGAAACGAGACATCCTTGACCGCGTCGACGGTTCCGCCTTCTACCTTGAAGGTCACCGCGACATTGCGGGCGTCGATGATCGGACTGCCGGTCCTCACCGCATGATCGTGGCGTTCGTCCGGCGCCATCGAGGTCTTTTCCGTCAGAGCCATGGTGCCGGCCTTCTCAATAGGGATCGACGGCATCGCGAAGACCATCGCCCAGCGCATTGAACGCAAAGACGGTGACCAGCACGAAACCCACGGGGGCAAGGATCCAGGGATAGGACCCAATGACGGAGTATGTCGCGGTATCCTGCAGCATCAGCCCCCAGGAGATCAGCGGCGGCTTCACCGCGAAACCGAGGAAGCCGAGGAAGGATTCAAGCAGCACGACATTGGGGATCGCCAGCGTGACGGCGACGATGACGTGGCTCATGACGTTGGGGAAAATATGCTGAAAGATGATCCGGCGGTCGGTTGCGCCGATCGCCATCGCCGCCCGCACATAGTCGATCCGCGCCAGCGCCAGCGTCTTGCCTCGAACTTCGCGCGACAGCTGTGCCCAGCCGAGCGCCGACATGACGACGATGACGAACGCAAGGAAGACATTGGTCGGCGCCGTCACCGGAATCAGCGAGGTGAGCGCGAGATAAAGCGGCAGTTGCGGAAAGGCGAGCACCAGTTCGACGAAGCGCTGTACCCACGCGTCGAACCTTCCGCCGAAATATCCGGACACCATGCCGACCGTCGTGCCGACTACCGTGATGATGAACACCACGGTCAGGGCGATCATCAGCGAAATGCGCGAGCCGTAGATGATGCGCGACAGCACATCGCGGCCGAATTTGTCGGTGCCGAGGAAATTGACCGGGCTTCCGTCGGTGGCGCCGAAGAAATGCCGCTGCGCCGGGATCAGTCCGAAAAGCCTGTATCCGAACCCTTTGACGAAAAAGCCGAGCGTCTGCGGGTTTTCGTAGTCGGGGCCTACGATCGGCTGGAACGTGACGGGGTCGAATTCATCTGTTTCACGAATCGGATAGCTGCGCGGCGGAAAGACGAAGTTCCCGCCCCGATCCGTCATGCTGATTGTCTGAGGCGGCGCGAAACCGACGCCGGTCAGCTTCGGATCGACGGGTGCGAAGAACTCCGCGAATATCGTCATGATCATCAGGAGGCAGACAAGGATCAGCCCTATCATGCCGGTCCAGGATCGCTTGAGACGGCGCCAGACAAGCGCGGTATAGGTTTCGTTGCCATTGCCTTTGGCCGGCGGCACGGAGGCGCAGATTATGGATTGGACGTCGGCTTTCATGCGTCGGTCCCTCCCCCAAGGCGAACCCGCGGGTCGAGCGCTGCAAGCAGCATGTCGGCGATGATGTTACCGACGATCAGGGTCACCGACAGAACCAACATGAAGGTCGCCGTGACATAGACGTCGCCGATCCACATCGAGCCGACGATGGCCGGGCCGACCGTCGGCAGGGCGAAGATGATCGCGGTTTCGATCTCGCCGGTCAGCATGTAGGGCAGCACGACGCCCTGATACATGACGAGCGGATGCAGCGCGTTCGGCACAGCGTGGCGCATGACCACCGTGCGCTCGCTCAAGCCCTTGGCCCGAGCCGTTTCGACATATTGGGCGTTCAGCGTATCGAGAAGATTGCCCCGCATGACGCGCATGTTGTAGGCGAGCCCGCCCAAAGTGGCGATCGCGATGACCGGCCAGACATGCTTGACCAGATCGACGAACTTGCCCCACGACCAGGGCGCCCCGCCGTAGCGGGCGGAATGGAAACTGTTGATCTCAGTGACATTGAAGTGGAACACCAGGATATAGACGATGATCAGCGCCATCAGGAATCGCGGTACCGTCATGCCGAGAAACGAGATCCCCGACAGCACGCTGTCCACCCAGGAATATTGCCGGGTTGCCGCCAAAACGCCGAAGGTGATGCCGATCACCGAAGCCAGGATATGGCAGACGAGCGCCAGCGCCAGCGTACGGGGCAAACGTTCGCCGACCACATCGGCGACAGGCTTGTTGTAGAAGAGACTGTGGCCGAAATCGCCGCGGGTGACGATGCCGGTGATCCAGTTGACGTACTGGAGGGGCAAGGGCTTATCGAGGCCATGCGCGATCTTGTAGGCCTGCGCCTGGGCGTCGGCCTTTTCGAAGGATGCGCCACCCTGGTTGATCAGTTGCGAGCGCACATAGTCGCTGTAGTCGCCCGGCGGGGCCTGGATGATCGCGAACGTCACGACGCTCAGGACGAAGAGGACAGGAATCGCCGAGGCGATACGCACAAGCAGAAATCTGAACATGATCGCGTTTGCTTCTCTTGTGGCTCGTGGCGATCTGCTCCTTCACGAGGCGCGGTATCTCCACGGTTCAATTCGCAACCTCCCCTCCGGCGGATGCTCGCCGGAGGGGAAATCGACTGCGGTCAGTTGATCGGACCGCCTTCACCGGGCTTGCCCGGAAGCTGCTCGGGAAACAGCTCGTAGTCGCCTTGCTTGTCGGCAGCGACGAAGACCCGTTCACGGATGATCGTGTCCTCCGCCCAATTGAACATGAAGATCGGCACGCCTTCCGGAATGTTGGAGAAGCGCTTGTTGATGATGAGCGCACCCGGATATTCTGTCAGGCCGATCGTATCGAGATTCGTCGTCGAGACCTTCTGGAACTGCTTCATCAGATCAGCCCGCTCGTCATTGTCGTTGCTGGAGATGAACTTGTTGACGACGTCCACGAGTTCCTGTTCGAACGGCATCAGATCGACCGTGCCGTCCGTTCCTGCCCTGTGATGCCAACTCGTGCGCGGACCGGTCGGGGCAAGCTGGGTCGTGTTCTGCACAACTGAGGTCTGTTCCTGCTCGTTGCGGCGAACAAGCCAGTCGAAGCGCCCGGCATACTGGGTTGCGTCGCGCTTCGCGCCATCGATTGTGTTGAGCACGACCTTGAGGCCAAGCTGTTCCATCTGGCCGACCAGACCTTCCGCGAGATTGCGATCGGTGCTGTAGTCGGAATTCACCAGAAGCACGATCTGTACGTCCGAGCCGCCAGCTGTACCGGCCGGAAAGTTGACGGCGCCGTTGCCGTCCGTGTCCTTCAACCCGACCTTCTCCAGCAGCGCCTTGGCGCCTTCCAGATCGAACGGGTAGTACACCGTCGAGGCGCGGTCGTAAAAGCTCGTGCCAGAGGAAATGCCGCCGGGATAGATCGCGGTGAAGGGTCCTTTGACGAGGGATTCGCCGAGTTTCTTGCGATCGATGGCCATGGTCACGGCCTTACGGAAATCGACGTTGCGATTGAGCTCGCGTACGGCCTGCGCCCGCTCGTCCGGCTCGCCCCAGCCATTGGCTGAAAAGTTCATGCGTAGATTGTAGCCGATCAGCCGGGCGCCAAAGGCCAGCCGCGCGGGAGCCGTTTCCTGTGCGGCGCGCTTCAGCGATTCCACGAAATTTTCAGGTTGCTCCAGGTTCGAGATATCGCCAGACCCGGCGATCGCCTGCACGTCGCGATCGGCCCAAGTCGAAAGCTTGTAGTGCAGTTCGTTGAGATAGGGCAGCTGATTTCCCTCTTCGTCCACCTTCCAATAGTAAGGATTGCGGCGAAGCACGATGACGTCGTCAGAACGGTATTCGATAGGCACCCAGGCGCCCATGACGGGCATATTCAAGTATTCCGGCGGAAAGCCGTTCTTGTACTCGTCGTAGGTGGTGCCTGAATATTTCGGATGCTTGGTCTTCAAAATGTGCGAAGGGCCAGGGCAGAAGGTTCCATAGGCCATCGCATAGAGATGCTGGCGCGGGAACGCGTCCTTAAAAGTCCATTCGATCGTATATTTGTCTACTGCCTTCAGGGTGGTGCCTTCTCCGAACGTTTCCGGTGTTGCACCGTTCAGCGGCGAGACGTTCGGATCGACGACATTGTCGTCCCAATAGAACATCACGTCATCGGCGTCGAAGGGATCTCCGTCGGACCACTTTGCGCCTTCGATCAACTTCATCGTCAGTGTGTGGCCGTCTTCCGACCACTCCCAGCTCCGGGCAAGATTGGGCAGCGGCTCGACGTCTTTGGCATCGACCTGGAAGAGCGGCGCGGTGCGCGTCAGGCATTCGAACATCGCAATGTCAATGCCGCCCCAGCCTTGCGTCTGCCCGGCACTGTAGTTCCAGCCTTCCGGCCGGCCGCCGATGACGTGGCGCATCGTGTCGCCATAGACGCCTATCCCGTCGGGCATGTTGCCTGACTTGAAGACCATCGGCTCCTTCGGCAGCCGCTCGGCCAACGGAGGCAGTTTCCCGGTCTTGACGAATTTTTCGGTGACCCACTCCGGCTCGCGATATTCGGATAGCGCCTTGAATTCCAGAATTGAATCGCGCGGCACGTAATTGATCTCGCCTTGCGCCGGAAACGGCGGCTGTTCCGGCACGATCGTCGGCTCGGAGGCCACGGCCTGGATCACGAACGCCGACACACCAAACAGGAGCGCGGCGGCGGTTTTCATGCGGCCAAAAATGTTCATTGTCCTGATTTCTCCCTTATGCTTCGGGCCTGCCGCGATGGCATGGCTCTCCTCCTACAAGCATCGAACAAAGCGGTATTCCGCTTTCTCAGAAGCGGTATTCCACTTTCTCAGAAGCGGTATTCCGCTTCTGAGATGACAGGGCCGTGCTGCCCGAGCGCATTCGCCGAGGCACGATCCTGTCCGCCCGGTTTTCCGGAACTTTGGCTTATCGCAACCAATGTCTCAGCCGGCCGCGCGCAATTTCATGGCTTCCTTTTCGGCCCTGATCTCTTCTATCGAGCGAACCTCACGGCGGGCGACGCCCTTCCATTCCCGCGTTTTTACCGTCGCGCGGCTCAGCCGCTCCTTGGCGCTGTCGATCGCATGGGCGAATTGCGGCAGCCATTGCGCTTGCGCCACAACCATCTCGTCGACCATCTGCCAGACTTCTTCCGGCGTGCAGATGGCGCCAACCAGCGGATCGTGCAGCACGGCCAGTTTCAGGAGGTCGATGTCGCCGGAGATTGCCGCGTGGACGGACATGCGCTGGACATTAATCGACGAAATGCAGGTCGCGGCGCAGGCTTCCGGAAGCGTGATGCCGGCCACCATGTTGATGCCGAAGCGATCGACGAAACCAGGCGATTCGATGATTGCATCGGACGGAAGATTGGTGATGACGCCTTCGTTCTTGACGTTGAAGTGCCCGCGATAGACCCGGCCGGTCTCGAGCGCCTCCAGTATGTGGCTGGCGTGCTCGTTCGAGCGGCGCCCGGAATCGAAGGGCTTTCCCGCATCTTCGAGGAATTGCGGGAACTCGGTCTCGAACCAGTTCCGGGTTTCGGTCGAATAGCGCAGATAACCGCCGGTTTCGCCGTGGATCCAGTCCGACATGTCGATCCACTTGGCGGTCTCCTCAGGCCGTTTGCGGTACCAGGGCAGATATTCCGACAGGTGGCCGTTACTTTCGGTCGAATAGACGCCGAAGCGCTTCAACACGTCGATCCTGAGTTTCTCCTGCCGCGAGAAGACCGGATGCGCCTCGAAGGCGGCGACAAGCTCATCCTTGCCGATCTTGCGGCCCTTGACGCGAACGTCGACGAACCAGGTCTGGTGGTTGATGCCGGAGCAGACATAGTCGAGCTCGCCTTCCCCGGCGCCGAGGATCTCGGCAATCTGCTCGGCCCCATGCTGGACCCCATGGCAGAGACCGACCGTTTCGACCTTGCCGAATTCGATCGCCGCCCAGGTGTTCATCGCCATCGGGTTGGCATAGTTCAGGAATTTCGCGCCTGGCTCGGCCAGTTCGCGAATGTCCTTGCAGAAATCCAGAATGACCGGGATGTTGCGCTGGCCGTAGAGAATGCCACCGGCGCAGATCGTATCGCCGACGCACTGGTCGACGCCATATTTCAAGGGGATGCGGATATCGTCGGCATAGGCGGCGAGACCTCCGACGCGCACACAGCTAATGATGTAGCGCGCGCCCTCGATCGCCTTGCGGCGGTCCGTCGTCGCGGTCACCCGTGCAGGAAGCTGGCTCGACTTGACGATCCGCAGGAGAATTGACTCGATCATCTTGAGATTGTGCTCGCTGATGTCGGTCAGTGCGAACTCGATGTCGCGCAGCTCCGGCACACACAAAATGTCCGTGAACAGCTTCTTGGTGAAACCGACGCTGCCCGCGCCAATGATTGCGATCTTAAATCTGCTCATTCGAACCTTCTCCGCAAGCGGATTGGACCGATAGGTAAAATCGGTTCGTGGAAATCCAGTCCAGGCGTGTTATTCGGAAGACACGCAACCAGGCGGCGTGCAACCGGGGTTTCATCCTCATCTCTTTTGTTTTTTGGTCAATATGCGTAAGATCACGCCCCTCCGGTAGGGCGTAGATGTGCTTTGTAGGGTAATTTTGTGCTGCAAAAACTCATCGACCTTGGACCGGTGATGAAGATGATTTCCCTGCCGCGCGCTCGGCAGCGATTGCACACCATGCCGACGAGCACCGGCTACGACGTGAGAACGGATGCCGGCTACAGCTGGGATGGCCGCAGGCGCGGGCAGACGCCGTTCACAGTGATGCAGCACACCATCAGCGGCACCGGAAACCTGCGTTACGGAACCAGGTCCTACCGCATCGCTCCGGGCGAGACGATGCTGTTGGTTGTTCCGCATTCGCACCGCTACTGGGTCGAAAAAGGCGGGCGCTGGGAGTTTTTCTGGATATCGATGCATGGGGCGGAAGCGTTGCGCATCCATAGAGAAGTCCTGGCAACGAAAGGACCGGTGTTCAGGCTTCGGGCAGCGACCGTCGATAATCTGGCCGACTGCGCCTACCGGCTGGTCAAAGGCGACGGCTCAACGCCGGCACGCGCCTCGGCAATTTCCTATGAGGCGGCCATGGCACTCTATGACGACGTGTTCGAACTGCACGGAAATGACGTGGCGGAGAATTCGGTAGTGCGTCAGGTGACTGACTATATCGGTGCGCATCTGCATCTGCCGTTGCCGGTCGATGAACTGGCGCGGCTTTCCGGTCTCAGTCGCGCGCATTTCTCGCGTGTGTTCGCGGCGCATGAAGGTATTCCTCCGGCTGAGTTCGTCCTCAACCGACGCCTCGACCGCGCCGCAAAGCTACTGACCATGTCCGCCGACCTTCCGGTGAAGGATATTTCCGGCATGTGCGGCTTCGAAGATCCCAACTACTTCGCCAAGGTATTCCGACGTGGCTTCGGCGTCAGTCCGACAGAATTCAGAACCACTGGCATGTATGCAAGCGCCGGTTATCAGCAGGGGCAGATTTTGGACAGATGACAAATAGCGCTGACCTGTCATCCTTTGATGGCTGCTTTTAGCGCGAGAGAGACCGTCAACCTGGTCACTCGGACATCGGCTTTCAGGAGGCGGCAAAGCTGGCCTTGTAAGCAAAAGGCGTCCCGAAAGGCGCCTCTCAATAGCTTGATTCCCTTGAGAGAACTTGGAGCGGATGAAGCGATTCGAAAGCTCGACCCCAACCTTGGAAACGTCTATTTCTGCCAACGCCGCCTTATCCGAATCTTCGCTGCCAATCCGAGATGATCAAGACCAGAAAATGACGCAGGTTCTCTGGACCAGCGTGACAGCTGAGCAGACGCAGCTTCCTGGCTTCTGCATATGGACCCTCTTGGGTAATTGATAATTGCGCCGTCATGTTCCAAAACAGGTCGGCAGACCCGCGAGGATGTTTTCGTGCGGGGTCGTCCACGGTCCTCAGGCGAGAATTCCAAAAGACGTTCAACAATGACCCAGCACGTACAAAATGCTCGAATTCTCATGTACAGCCACGACACGTTCGGGCTCGGCCACTTGCAGCGCTGCCGGACGATCGCGCATTCGCTGGTCGAGGATTTCCGCGGACTTCAGGTGCTTATCATTTCGGGTGCGACTATCGCTGGCGCCTTCGACTACCGCGCCCGTGTCGACTTCGTGAAGATCCCCAGCGTCATCAAGTTGCGCAACGGCGAATACACCTCGCTGGAAAAGGATATCGATCTGCATGAGACGCTAAGGATGCGCCAGTCGATCATCCGCCACACAGCCGAGACCTTCCGGCCGGATATCTTCATCGTCGACAAGGAACCGCTCGGCCTGCGCGGTGAGATCGAGGACACGCTGTCCTACCTCAAGACGCGGGGCACCACGCTCGTGCTTGGCCTGCGCGAGGTGATGGACGCGCCGCATCTGCTCGAAGCAGAGTGGGCACACAGGGATGTGATGCGCAAGATAGGCCTGTTCTACGACAAGGTCTGGGTCTATGGTCCGCCGGATTTCTACGATCCGCTGATCGGTTTGGACGTGCCGCCGGCTGTCAGGGCAAAGATGAAGTTCGTCGGTTTCCTGCAACGGAGCCTGCAGAAGAACGAGTTGCCCGGCCACCGGCCCGAGGGCGATTATATCCTTGTTACCACCGGTGGCGGCGGTGACGGCGGCGACCTGATCCACAGTGTCATCGATGCATATCAGCAGGATCCGCAATTGCAGCATAGGGCGCTGATCGTGCTTGGGCCTTACATGCCGGCGCGCAAGCGCAACAAGCTGCTCAAGAAGGGGGCCAAGATCCCCTATATCAAGATCATCGAGTTCGACAACCGCATGGAAGATCTCATTGCCGGCGCCAAGGCGGTCGTGGCGATGGGCGGTTACAACACCTATTGCGAGATACTGTCTTTCGACAAGCCGGCGCTGATCGTGCCGCGCGTCAAGCCCCGCGAGGAACAACTGATCCGAGCACGGCGCGCAGCCGAACTCGGCCTCATTGAGATGCTTTTGCCGGAAGAGGCCGAGGATTCCCAGCGGTTTGCCAATGCGCTGGAGGTGCTGCCGGCCCGGCCCGGCCCATCGCAGAGCCATCCGCATCTGACGCTGGAAGGGCTGCCTCACATTTCTGAAATCGTCGCGGAACTGCTCGACCGGCGGGGCGGCCATCACCTTTCGGTCATTGAAGGCATGATCTGAGTTGCAACATCGCAAGATCGTCGTGGTTCTGAAGGGCTATCCGCGGCTGTCGGAAACCTTCATCGCGCAGGAACTGCTCGGTCTGGAGCGTGCGGGGTTCGACCTGATACTCTTCGCGCTCAGGCGGCCGACCGACGCAAAACGCCACCCCGTGCATGACGAGATCAAAGCGCCCGTCCATTATCTGCCGGAATATCTGCATGAAGAGCCGCTGCGCGTGGTTCGCTCGCTGTTTGCTTATCTGCTTCGGCCGGGCTTCTGGCGCGCGCTCGGATCGCTGGCTATCGACCTCGGCCGCGACTTTACGCGCAATCGCGCGCGCCGCTTCGGGCAAGCGCTCGTGCTGGCGGCCGAATGGCCGGAAGACGCGGGCTGGCTGCACGCACATTTCGCGCACACACCGGCATCGGTGACGCGCTATGCCAGCCAGCTTCGTGGCCTGCCCTGGAGTTGCTCGGCCCATGCCAAGGACATCTGGACTTCGGCGGACTGGGATCTGGCTGGCAAGCTTTCCTCGGCCCGCTGGACGGTCACTTGCACGAAAACCGGCTTCGACCGCCTGAAAAAACTCGCTAACGGCAACGCGTCTGTGCATCTGAGCTATCATGGGCTCGACCTTGATCGCTTCGGCAGTATCAGTGAGGCGCGAAAACAGCATGACGGCTCGGCGCCGGACCAACCGGTTATCATTCTGAGTGTCGGGCGCGCCGTTGAAAAGAAAGGTTACGATACGTTGCTGGAGGCCCTTGCCCTCTTGCCTGGTGATTTGGCGTGGCGTTTCGAGCATATCGGCGGCGGCGAGGAACTGGAACGGTTCAAGGCGCTGGCGCAAAAGCTCGGCCTGGATCGCCGCGTCTTTTGGAAAGGCGCGCTTGCGCAGGAGGAGGTGCTTGAGCACTACCGCTGCGCCGACATCTTCGCCCTGGCCTGCAGGATCACCGCAAATGGCGACCGGGACGGTCTGCCGAATGTTCTGGTGGAGGCGGCTAGCCAGCGGCTTGCCTGCGTGTCGACCGATATTTCCGGCGTGCCGGAGCTTCTATCGCCGGATGAAACCGGGCTGCTGGTCCCGACGGAAAACCCAATTGCCCTGGCGCAGGCGTTGGAGCGCCTGATCCGTGATCCCGTGCTGCGCGCCCGCCTCGGCGACGCCGCAGAGCGGCGCGTGCGCGGTAATTTCGATCATTTGGCAAGCATTGGACAGCTCAAGGAACTGTTCGAGCGGGAGTGGCGGGCCGCCGAATGAAGCGGCTGCGGGCTTTCTTCTATGTCCAGCACCTGCTCGGCATCGGCCATCTCGCGCGCGCCAGCCGCATTGCGGCGGCTCTGGTCGATGACGGGTTTGACGTAACCGTCGTGACCGGCGGAGCGCCGATCGCGGGGTTTCCGGGAGTGGGTGTGAAATCTGTAACCCTGCCACCTGTCACCTCCGGTGATGAAGGATTTTCCGGACTTGTCGACCTGCGGGGCAAACCCATCGACGATGATTTCAAGAGATGGCGTTCAGAGATGCTGCTGCAGGCCTTCCGAGATTGCAGGCCTGATATCGTCATTGTCGAGGCGTTTCCATTTGGACGCCGGCAGATGCGTTTCGAACTCCTGCCGCTGATCGAGGCCATCGACGCGACGTCGCCCAGACCGCTGCTGGCGACGTCCGTCCGTGATATCCTTCAGCAGCGCGTCAAGCCGGGCCGAAACGAGGAAACGGTCGATCTGATCAACAGGCATTTCGACCTTGTCATGGTCCACGGCGATCCGGCTTTCGCAACCATCGACAAGACATTTCCACTGGCTGGGGCGATCAAGGCCGAGGTCACCTACACCGGGCTCGTTGCCGCGCCGCCATCGCCCGCGGCCTCCGCGCGCTTCGACGTTCTGGTGTCGGTTGGCGGCGGGGCTGCCGGAAAGAGCCTTGTCAGCTCCACCATCGCAGCGGCGAGGAATGCCAACAACGCCTGGAAATGGTGTTTGATCACCGGCCCAAACCTGCCAAAAGACGAGTTTGACGCGATCGCACGCGATGCCTCGCCGGTCCTGTCCATCTTCCGGTTCCGCGAGGATTTCGCCAGCCTGCTGACTGGCGCCCGCCTGTCGGTCTCGCAGGCGGGTTACAACACGGTCTGCGATGTCCTGCGCGCGGGTTGTCGCTCTCTGCTCGTTCCATTTGCAGGCGGCGGGGAAACCGAACAGACGGTTCGCAGCCTATTGCTCGAAGAACTCGGTCTTGCAACGGTGCTGACGGAGAAGGACCTAACGCCTGAAGGTTTGGCGCAAGCGATCGAACAGGCGCTTGCGGGACCGACGCCAGCCGCGCATCGTCTCGATCTGGAGGGCGCGCATCGCTCGGCGCAAATTCTGCGCCAGCGGTATCGAACATGGTCCCTAAAAGTGGGGCCCGGTTTCGGAGAAGTTCATGATCAAAACAGACGATAGATGCTAACGCGCGTCGCGTCTGGCGAGGTTCGTGCGACGCGCGTCAACTCCTCGTTTATGCATGTCGTTGTCCCAAACCGGGCGAAATGCGTCACACAGTTCCAATCAGCATAAAGCGCGTATAATTTTTTGTCGGCAGTTCGCCGGAGAACCGCACCTCCTGTAACGCCGCCATTGCTTCGAAGGCTGCAAGCGAAGCCACGCAGTTGATGTGCGTCGGCTCGCTAAAATAATCGTTCGATTGCAGCAGTACAGTCGTGCCCCGCGGAAGCAGAGCAAGCCAGGCGCGCAGATCGGCTATGTGTTCGCAGCTCGTATTGACCATCAGGTCGGGCCGCCCGGCCGCATAGTCGAGTGCGTACATATCTGCCGTCAGTGCCCGGAAACGGTCGCCGGCTTCCCGGTTGAGGGTCCGGGCGACCGGCGCGACTTCGGGATCGATGTCGATGCTATCGATCGCCGCGACGTCGAAGCGAGCGTCGTTGAAAAGCATAGCCGGCAATACGCCGTACCATCCACCCAGAACCCATATGCGCCCGAACCGGCCGCCGCAGCTTTCGAACAGCCTGTCGAGCGCCCACATCTTGCAGGCGACCTGCTTGTGGTTGAAGGCGTTGGCGATATCGGCGTTCGGATGCCTGGTGATGACGCGCGCCAGCGCTGCCACCAGGGGGCACTTGACATAGGCAGCAATTCCCCGCGTCAGGTCAAAAGCTTGCTCGTGCCAGTCCATCCCGGCATTGCGTGGTTGCGTGACATCCATCATATTCGTCTTGTAGGTTGGGATTTCGGGCGACACAACGCAATCTTGCCTCCCGGAAGGCTGTTGATTCGCGGACGTGATTATGCTGCAAGCCGCTTCGCCATTGCCCGGTGCCGGAGAGAGCCTGTTGCATCTGTCCGGACCAGCGGCGTCCATTCGCCAGCACCAGCCGCGCAGCTGCTGCCTCGTGCTGCTCGGCTATTCGCCGAAACCCTACCGAAGCCGCGAACCGTTTGGCCAGCCGCATTCTTCGATGATCAGCAATGCCGATGTCGTTGTCATCGACCATGCGCCGGAACTGGATCGCGCCGCCTCGCAGGTTCCTTCCATCGTTGAGCGCAGGACAATCTCCGTGCGCTGCAGCTTCGAGCTTGTCTTTGGCGACGAAGAAATTGCCGACACGCCATTCGCCAGCAGGTGCATCCTGCATTCTTCCAACTGAAGGGTCCGCAGCCGCATATGGAACCCAGCCTAGCCCGCTATATCTGGACGCACACCAAGAAGCAGCAGCTCTGGATATTGATGATCGTCGTGCTTTCGATGATCCCGTATTTCATGTCCTTCGACCTGCCGAAGCTGATCATCAACGGCCCGATCCAAGGTAGCGGGTTCGAGCAACCGGGCGCGACCCAGCCATTCATGAGGCTGCACTATAACCTGCCGTTCATCGGAGAGGTCCAGTTCTTCTCCGGTTTTCAGCTCGACCGCGTGGCGACGCTGTTTGCGCTGAGCCTTGTGTTCCTCTTGCTGGTCGTCATCAACGGCCTGTTCAAATTCTATATCAACACCTACAAGGGCCGCCTCGGCGAACGCATGCTGCGGCGTATCCGCTTCGATCTGGTCGATCGTGTGCTGCGGTTTCCGCCGTTTTACTTCAAGCGGGTGAAATCCGCCGAAGTGGCGACCATGGTGAAGGACGAGGTGGAGCCGCTGGGCGGCTTCATCGGCGATGCCTTCGTGCAGCCGGTGCTGCTCGGCGGCCAGGCGCTGACGGCCATGCTGTTCATCGTGGTCCAGAATTTCTGGCTCGGAATGATCGCGGCCGGGATCGTGGCGGTCCAGATCGTGCTCATCCCGCGAATGCGGCGGCGGCTGATCGTGCTCGGGCGCGAACGGCAGTTGACGGCGCGCGCGCTTTCGGGCCGGGTTGGCGAAATCGTCGACGGCATCGGCGCGGTTCACGTCCACGACACATCAAACTACGAGCGCGCCGACATAGCTGCCCGGCTCGGGCTCATCTTCAAGATCCGCTTCGATCTTTACCAATGGAAATTCATGGTGAAGTTTCTGAACAATTTTCTCGCGCAGCTCACGCCCTTTCTGTTTTACATGATCGGCGGGTATCTGGTCATCCAGGGGCGGCTGGACGTCGGTCAGCTCGTGGCCGTGATCGGCGCCTACAAGGACCTGCCCGGACCGATGAAGGAACTGATCGACTGGGATCAGGCGCGGCAGGATGTCCAGGTCAAATATCAGCAGGTCGTTGAACAATTCACCGTCGATCGGCTCATTGCGCCGAGGATCGGGGCGTTGACGATCGACGATCCCGATCCGATGACCAAGCCCCTGTCGGCGATCGGTCTGTCGATAGCAGATGATGGCGGTGCAATGCTCATCGACCGTGTCTCCCTCAAGATCAAGCCGGGTGAGACGGTGGCGCTGCTCAGTACCGCAACAGGTGGAGCCGAGGCGCTTGCAGAAGCCTTCGCAAGGCTGAACTGGCCGGACAGCGGAAGGGTCGCTTCGGGCGCCGACGACTTGCTTGAACTCCCCGAAGCAGTGACCGGCCGGCGCATGTCCTATGCCTCGTCGGATGTTTTCCTGTTCCAAGCAAGCCTGCGCGATAACCTGCTCTACGGGCTGAAGCATGCGCCGCTGACATCGGTGCCTTATGACAGTGCTGCGGCAGACCAGCACCGCTGGAACATGCATGAGGCGCGCCTGTCGGGCAATCCGGATCTTGATATCCACAGCGACTGGATCAACTATGTTTCCGCCGGCGCTACCGGCCCGCACGACCTCTTTGAAGCCGTGCGCCGGGTGCTCGACGCGGTTGTTCTATCGCGCGATATTCTGGATCTTGGCTTGCGCTCTTCGGCCGATCTCACGCGTCACTCAGAGCTTGCCCGGCGGATCGTCGAACTGCGTGCGGCGCTGCGAACCCGGCTGGAACACGAAGGGCTGAGCGGACTGGTGGTTCCTTTCGAACCGGGCGCCTACAACAAGGAAGCAACGATCGGCCAAAACCTGCTCTTCGGCGCTGCCGCCGGCCCCGAACTGGCCGACAGGGCTCTGGCGGCCAATCCCTATTTTGCTTCTGTTCTGAGGCAAGCCGGCCTCGACCGCACGCTCTACGAAATGGGCATGGAGATCGCCGAACAGGCGATCGAGCTGTTTGCCGACCTGCCGCCCGATCACCCGTTCTTCCAGCAACTTGCCTTCATGAGCGCCGAGGAGATACCCACCTACGAAACCTTGCTGCAACGGCTCAAGAACCGTCCCCACGAGGCGGTTTCGGAGAGCGACCGCGCCATGATCGTCACCTTGAGCTTTGCCTATATCGAGCCCCGGCACCGCTTCGGCCTGCTGAGCGACGAACTGATGAGCAAGATCGTCGCTGCACGCAACCTGTTCCATGAGAACCTGCCGCCCGAGCTGCAAAATGCGATTGAACGGTATGATCCTGCCAAATACATTGCCGCGGCCACCGTCATGGATAATGTCCTGTTCGGGCGTGTGGGCAACAACCATCCCGACGCGCCGGATCGCATACGCTCCATCGTCTATGACATTCTTGACGAACTTGGGCTTTATGCCGAACTTCTGGATGTCGGCCTGGACTTCAACGTCGGCTCCAGCGGCAGGCGGCTGACCAGCGGGCAGCGACAGAAACTCGATGTTGCCCGGGCCCTGCTCAAGCGTCCTGATTTTCTCATTCTCAACCGGCCGCTGTCGGCGCTCGACCAGCGCATGCAGGACAAGGTGCTGCGGAACGTGCTCGAGGAAGCCAGGCGCGACGGCCATTCGCCGGCAATTGTGTGGGTCGTGACGAATCCGGCGATGGCGATGATGTTCGATCGCGTTATCGTCTTCGACTCGGGTAAATTGGTGGAAGACGGAACACCCGAGACACTTTTGGCAGGGAACGGTACATTCAAGGGACTGTTGTCATAGAGCAGCGGACATTCAGATGGGATCATTCTGCCGGTGGGAATTTACTGCAAGGTCAAGGGATTCGACGACGGGCGTAGCGAGGCCACATCCCGCCGAAACCCGAAGGGTTTGCCGCAGATTCATCCGGCTCTTCGAGTTTCCGGTTGGCGGACGCCATTGCCAGGTGGCATCGCCCGATCGCACGACATCGGGCTCGCCACCTTTTGCGCGGCTCGTCTCGCCATCCCGGAAACAGAATTCATTCCATCTGGGCGTCCATTGCTCTAGTCTGGCAAACGCGAATTTTGGGAAGGTTTGCGACAATGCTGCTCAAGGATGAAGTTGCAATGCTGCAACGGGTTCCCTTGTTCTCTGCCATCGACCCGACAAAGCTCAAGCTGCTTGCGTTCACATCCGATCGTGTGAGCTACAGCGCCGGCCAGATCCTTTTCCGGCAGGGCGACGAGGGAGACGCCGCCTACGTCATCCTTTCAGGCAGGGCGGATATTCTGGTCGATTCCGACAGCGGACCGATAAAAGTTGCCGAACTGGAGCCAAATTCGATTGTTGGCGAGATCGCCATATTGTGCAACAGCTCTCGCACCGCCACCGTCAGAGCGGCAAGTCCGCTGGAAGTCTTGAGGATCCGCAAGGATCATTTCCTGAGGCTTATGAGGGAGTTCCCGGAAATGACCATCGAGATATTGCGGGTTCTTGCCGATCGCCTAAGCCATACGACCGCGGATCTGATCGACGCACGAAGCACAAAATAACGGATGACGTGCGCTCGATCCTCGCCGTCGCGATGGCACTGGCCTCTTGCTGAGAAGGTCGCCCGGAGAAAACCTGTCTCGCCTAGCAGCAGTTGTTTGGCTACGATGGGCGACGGGGATTGGGAAGGGGTAGCATGGACTACGAAGTTTTCCTGGTCAGGTTTTGGGGCGTGCGCGGCAGCACTCCGGTATCAGGGCCAGAATTCTCTCGCTATGGCGGCAACACGAGCTGTATTGAGATGCGATGCGGCAAGCATACGCTTCTGTTCGACGCGGGCTCTGGCCTACGGCCTGCCGGCGCCGCGCTTCCGGCGTCAGGCGTGACCGATTTCGACCTGTTTTTCACCCATTGCCATTACGATCACATCATCGGGCTGCCGTTTTTTGCGCCGATCTATGACCGGAGCGTCAAGCTTACGCTTTGGTCCGGGCATCTTGCAGGACGCATGACGACCCGGCAGATGGTCGATGAGTTCATGCGGCCGCCGTGGTTTCCGGTGAAACTGGAGATCTGCAAGGCAAGCCTCGACTGCCGCGATTTCGTATCCGGAGACGTGCTTCGCCCGCGCGAAGGGGTGGTGGTCCGAACCGGCAGTCTTATCCATCCGGGCGGCTGCATAGGCTACCGGGTCGAATGGGGCGGCCGGGTCGTGGCGGTGATCACAGACACTGAGCACGAGCCGGACAAACTCGATCAGGCGGTGCTCGCCCTGATCGAAGATGCCGACCTCGTCATTTACGATTGCACCTACACCGACCAGGAAATGAAACGCCGCCGCGGTAACGGGCACTCGACGTGGCAACAGGGCGTCAAGCTCTGTGAGGCGGCCGGTGCGCGGCGGCTTGCGCTGTTTCACCACGATCCGACACGCACCGACGAGCAACTGGACGAGATCGAGCAACTGGCCAAAGACAGGTTTGCCGGCGCTTTTGCCGCTCGGGATGGCCAGACGCTCGAATTTCCGGGCTCGTTGCACAAAAAGCGCTGAGCTATTTTCCTCTACTGGCGCTGCGCCCGATCAATGTCCCGATCGGAAGCCATGCGCAGGCTTCAGTCTGTGAGGTGACTGTGAACAGCCGTTCGAGGAACAGCCAGGCCGATTCATCATGTACGAGATGGTGGGTAAGCAGGCCGACCGGTTCGCCGCCGTCGATTGCACGCTGCAATTGCGCGATGATAGCCTGAACCAATAGGCCGTGATCGCGGCAGCCGCGCGTGCCATGCCAATCCATGATGTCGACATTGCTGTTGATGACCGCCAGTGGAGCCGGCTTCGGCGGCCCATAGACCGACAATGCCGCAAATCCTATCGATCCAAGGTCGGATACCAAGCCGGCGTCGATCCTGTTCCAGGGTGGCACCAGCATCGGAACGGCACGTGCGCCGTGCAGGCCGGTTATATGCGACAGCCCGCGAGCCAGGTCATCGAGCACCGCCTCGCGTGGCCGATGCGCGCCGAGCTCCTGCTTTTTCTGGTCCTCGGGCGCATGATTTCGGTGCGCCCAGCCGTGGATGGCGACCGCGGCATGCGGCGCCTCGTCAAGCCGGGCGACAAGCTTCTCATCAGTCAGGGCCGGAATGACGGCCAGAGTGACCGGAACCGCGAATTCACCGGTGAGGTCGAGCAGCCGATCGAGCGCAGGCGTCGGATCCACGGCGTCATCGTCACGCAGCCAGAACTCTGCCTTACGGTCCGCCCGTTGCCGGCACGCCAGTTCTTCCACCAAGGGCTGCCAGATCCGATCGGATGTCATGAGACCGGGATCTTCGCAAGAAGTTCGGCCAGACGCCCCGCTGCAACACCGAGGGAGCGTTCTTCGAGGATGAAACGTCTGGCTTCCGCGGCCATGATGGTTCTTTCGTCGTTACGGGCCAGAAGCCTTTCAATGGCAGAAGCGAACGCCGCCACATCGCCCGGCGGGGTGAGAAACCCGGTCTGGCCATCCCGCACGACCTCCGGCACGCCGGCGATGTCCTGAGCCACCACCGGAAGGCCGGCGGCCTGTGCTTCAAGATAGGCAACGCCATAGGCCTCGCCGTAACCCGGCCAGACGTAAATTCCCCCACTGTAGAGGACATCCGGCACGGCGGCCGGCTCAATCGCGCCAAGCCATACGATACGGTCGGCGGGCAAGCCGGCGAATTGCGCTTTGACCTCGTCACGGGCAGGCCCATCCCCGACGACCGACATGGTCCAGGGCAGGTGGCCGATCGGACCGAGCGCCTGCGCCAGCATGCGATAGCTTTCGACTTTGTCGCCCGGGCGCATCATGGCGACGGTAACGAGGCGCGTCGGACAACCCCGTGCCGGCATTTCCCCGAATACCGATGTGTCGATGAAGGGCGAAAGCATACCGAGAGCGGCGTCGGGAATCGCATCTGCCAGTCCCTGACGATCCCTTTGCGTGAAGCAGATGTTCAGCGCTGCCTGTTCGACGGCTCGCGCCACCAACGCCTGCGTGTCGGCCCACAAACCGGCGTTGCGCCGCCTCGAATAGGAGGCTTCCGCTGTCACACAGGGGATAGCAAAGGCCGACGCGAGCTCGGGTCCGATCAGGTCGGGCGCCTTGTAATAGGGGTGATAGCAGAACCAGAGATCGGGCTTGCCGTCACGATCCCAAAGCATTTTTAACCGCGCGGCTTCCTCTCGGGCTTCGATCTTGAGCGCATCGAAACTTTTCGGAACCGGTTCGCGTAGATAGAAGCGCAATTCGGATGCCAGTTCGACGCTATGCCCTGCATGCTCCAGCGCCTTGACCAGCGTCCGTGCCATCTGGCGGTCGCCGGAGGCAACGGGATGATTGGGCGACTTCAGCGGCGCGTAGAAGGCAATTCGCATCGTCGGACCCTATCATCGGAAAGCCTGCGCAAGTCAATTTCGAAGCATGATCGACTCACTTTCAAGCAGTGGAATGTGGTATCTGATGCTCATGGAAACAGCTGCAGCGTCCAATCCGTTTGTCGCTTCTTTGCCGGTCTTCGCAAGGTTCGAAAGCGTTGCCGATATCGATAACTATCGGCCCCTCCCGGATGGCTGGGCGCTGGCCACCGCCGACATCGTCGGCTCGACCAAGGCGATCGACGCTGGGCGCTATAAAACCGTCAATATGGCCGGCGCCAGCGTTATCTCGGCGCTGCTCAATGCGCTGGGTCGGCGGGATCTTCCCTTTGTCTTCGGCGGCGACGGCGCGCTCGTGGCGTTTCCCGGCTCGGCGCTGGAGATCACCCGCAACGCGCTGGCCGCTGTCCAGAGATGGGTGGCGGACGAACTGGACCTGACCTTGCGTGCCGCAATCGTGCCGATAGAGGATATAAGAGCGCAAGGCCTCGACGTTCGCGTGGCGAGGTTCCGGGCCTCCGAAGCGGTCTTCTATGCCATGTTCGCCGGCGGTGGCGGCAGTTGGGCGGAAGCCGAGATGAAAGCGGGGCGCTACCGCATCGATCCTGCGCCAGCCGGCACACGGCCGGATCTTACCGGCCTCTCCTGCCGCTGGAACCCGATCGACGCCCGGCATGGCGAAATCGTCTCGATCATAGCCATCCCGGGGCCGTCGCGCGACTTGCGCGGTTTTCAGTCTTTGGCTTCGGACATCATCGCCCTTGCCGGGGGGCAAGAACGCGATGGCCACCCGTTGCCGGTGAACGGTCCGGCCTACAGTTTTTCGCCCGCCGGCCTCGATATCGAGGCGCGGGCCATGGCGCCGGCAGGATGGCGGTGGCTGTCGAAGCTGTGGATATTGTTCCAGCTGACGCTTACGGCTGTGTCAGATAGATATGGCTGGACGATCGGCAGCTTCGATCCCAAGATCTACAAACGCGACGTGGCCAGCAATTCGGATTTCCGGAAGTTCGACGACGGCTTGAAGATGACTATCGACGTCGACGCGGATGTGTTGCAACGGATCGAGAACCGGCTGAAACAGGCGGAAGAGGCGGGCATCTGCAACTATGGCCTGCACCGCCAGAAATCGGCCTTGATGACATGCCTCGTCGCCTCGCCGCTGCAGCGCGATCACGTTCATTTCATCGATGGCGCCGCCGGCGGCTATGCGATGGCCGCCGCAAGCCTGAAGGCGAAGGTGCCGGTCTGACGGCAGCTTGCGGAAATCGATTTTCCGCAATATGCCTCGGGGTTCTTGGGGAACCAGGTGAGCCTCGCCATGGGCGCGGACGGCCTGTCCGAATTGACGGAAAGCAGATTTTTGGACGCCTCACGATCGCCATATGACCGTCTTCTGAACCTGATTTCGACGCGCACCGCGCAAGTCGGTGTGATCGGGCTGGGCTATGTCGGGTTGCCGCTGGCAGTTGCGATCGCACGCGCCGGCTTCCCGGTTTCCGGCTTCGACATCGAAGCCCAGAAGGTCGAGAGCCTGAACAACGGCCAATCCTACATTGAGGCGGTGACGTCGACAGCCCTTGCCGGCCAGGTGGCGAGCGGACGGTTCCGCGGCACTGCGGATTTTGCCGAACTGGCCGTCTGCGATGTCATCATCATCTGCGTTCCGACACCGCTGACGAAAAACCGTGAGCCGGACCTCTCCTTTGTCAGGAACACGGCAGGCACCGTCGCGAAGCATCTGCGTCTCGGCCAGCTGATCGTGCTGGAATCGACCACCTATCCCGGCACCACCGACGACGTGATCAAGCCGATACTGGAAGAGACCGGCTTGCAGTCGAAGATAGACTTCTTCCTCGGTTTCTCGCCCGAACGCGAGGATCCCGGCAACCGCAGCTTTGAAGTCGCGACGATCCCCAAGGTCGTGGCAGGCGACGGCATTGAAGCGGCGATACTCGTGCAGGCTTTCTACCAGGGCGTGGTCAAGACCGTCGTTCCGGTTTCCACCACGGCGACCGCCGAGGCGGTCAAGCTGACGGAAAACATCTTCCGCTCGGTCAACATAGCCCTGGTCAACGAGTTGAAGGTCGTGCTCGGTGCGATGGGCATCGATATCTGGGAGGTGATCGAGGCGGCAAAGAGCAAGCCCTTCGGCTACATGCCCTTTTATCCTGGCCCCGGACTTGGCGGGCACTGCGTTCCGATCGATCCCTTCTACCTGACGTGGAAGGCGCGCGAATACGAAATGCCGACCCGCTTCATCGAGCTGGCGGCAGAGATCAACACGGCCATGCCGCGTCATGTGGTCGATGAACTGGCGAAGGCGCTGGACCAGCGCTGCGGCAAGGCGCTCAGCCGCTCGCGCATTCTCATCATCGGGCTCGCCTACAAGAAGAATGTGCCCGACATCCGCGAAAGCCCCTCGTTGCGGCTCATTGAACTCATCGAGGAATGGGGCGGCAAGGCGGAATTTCACGATCCGCATGTTACCGAGATCCCGACCACACGGGAGCATATGACGATCAAGGGGCGGCGCTCGGTCGAATTGACCGAGGCGGCATTGAAGGATTTCGATGCTGTCGTCATTGCAACCGACCACGACGCGATCGACTATCAGGCGATCGCTGATCACGCTCTTCTGATCGTCGACACACGCAATGTTTTTGGCCGCCTCGGGTTAGCCCGAGAGACTGTGGTGAAGGCCTGACGGCGTTTGGGCCGGCGAGTTTTTTTGCCTGATGTCAGGATCGTGATTGCACTCCGCCGGCAGCCTCGCCACATAATGCCCCTTCGCCGGCTTTTGCCCGAAGCCGGCTTCATTGACTTCGAGGGTCTTATCTCTGGGGTCGTTAGCGGACCGTGTTATGGCGGATCAAAGGAGAATGGCTCGTCTTCGACGGGTCTCAAGATAGCATGAGCACAGCGCAAGCAGAAATTTCCACCATTCTCATGGACAAGGTTGCCGATTGGCTGACCCAATCGGCGCTGGCGGGCGACGCCTTGGAAACATTGGTAAAGGGCTTTTGTGAACGGCTGGCTGCTGCCGGCCTGCCGCTGAAGCGGGTGCATTTGAGCTTTTCGATGCTTCATCCGCTTTATGACGCGCTTGGCTTCACCTGGCTTCGCGGCCAAGGCATGGAAGTGGAAGGCTTCCGCAAAGAGGACGGCGTTCATTCTGACAGATTCCTGACCAGCCCATACTACCATCTGCTCAGCAACAAGCTCGACCATCTGCGGCGCCGGCTCGACCCGTCGATGCCGTCGGAATTTCCTGTTTTCGATGATCTCAGGCTTATGGGCGTGACCGATTACATGGCTTTCGTCCATCCCTTCAACGGCAATACCAGTCAGGGCATGATGGGATCCTGGTCCACCGACAGCGCTGCAGGCTTCAGCGACAACATGATTTCAGCGCTGCTGCGCATCCAGAACCATCTCGCTATCGCAACGAAGATGGCGGTGCTCACCAAGCTGGCCGACAACATGATGACCACTTATCTCGGCGGCGACGCCGGCAGGCGTGTGCTGGACGGCCAGATCAAGCGCGGCGAGGGCGACACAATCCGGGCCGCACTGGTCATGGCCGATATGCGCGGGTCGACAAGGCTTGCCGAAACTTCCGGCCGCGAAATCTACATCGATACGCTGAACCAGTTTTTCGATGCCATTGCTGCACCTTTCAATCGCAGAGGCGGGCAGATCATGAGTTTCCTGGGGGATGGCTTCATTGCCGTCTACCCTTGCGAAAGGCACCGCTCGCAGTCCGAGATCGCCTGCCAGGCTGCTCTTGCGGCAGCGCACAAGGCCACGGCGCGCATGATGGAGCTCAATCTGCGCAGAAAGGAGCAGGGATTGGGCGACATAAAATTTGGCATTGGCCTGCATGTTGGCAATGTGATGTTCGGCAATGTCGGGCTTACCGACCGGCTCACATTCTCTGTCTTCGGCTCGGCTGTAAACGAGGTTCAGCGCCTACAGACCCTGACCAAGAAATATCCGCACAGCGTTCTCGCCAGCAAAGACTTCGCCAGCTATTGCGGCGCCAACAGCTGGCTGACGCTCGGCAACGAGGAACTGGCGGGCATCAAGCAGAAGCTGACGGTGCTTTCACCCGATCTGTCGGGTGCTCTCGCACTCGATGAAGACGGTGCGCTGGAGCCGATCCACGACCGAATTTCCGACGCCGAGCAGGTCATGCTGCTTCATCGCGATGCCGCGCGGCTGTCGGCGGCCGACCCGAGGAAGCTCCAGTAACCGCCACGATCTGATCCGAACGCCTTTGGTGCGCAGTCCGGTCGCCGGTTCCGCCAGGGAACTGGCGACCGATTTCGAATCCAAGTTGCTCTGCGCTGCCAATGCGTTAGTCTCGCTTTCGGGGCCTGCCGCCCGGCGGGCTGCCAGAGTGGGGCTGGTGTGAGAATGAATTCGGGTGTTGATCTGCTGCGGATCGAGGATGTTGGCATCTCTTTTGCCATTATCGGCGGACCGTTGCATGCCGTCAGGCGTGCAAATCTTCGCGTCTTGCCCGGCAAGGTCACTGCGCTTGTGGGCGAGTCCGGTTCCGGAAAATCGGTTCTCAGCCAGGCAGTGATGGGCATTTTGCCGAACACAGCCCATGTTCGCGGCCGTATCCTGTTTTCCGATCCTGAAAAGCCCGGCACGACGCAGGATATCCTGCAGATGCCGCGTGACGGACCCGAAATCCGGGCGTTGAGAGGCAGCCGCATCGGCAAGATCTTTCAGGAGCCGATGACATCACTGTCGCCGCTGCACACGGTCGGCAATCAGGTCAGCGAATCCCTCCAGATTCATACGCCCATGGCGCGGGCGGAGCGCAAGGCGCGGGCCGAGCAAATGCTCGACCTTGTCGGCTTTCCCAACCCCAAGCGCGCCTATGACATGTATCCGTTTGAACTTTCGGGAGGATTGCGTCAACGCGCCATGATCGCCATGGCGCTTATCTGCCGGCCCGCCCTGTTGATCGCCGACGAGCCGACAACGGCGTTGGACGTCACCATCCAGGCGCAAATCCTGCAATTGCTGCGCGGGCTTCAGGCCAAGCTGAACATGGCGATGCTGCTGATCACGCACGACCTTGGCGTGGTCGCCAATGTCGCCGACGAGGTGGTGGTCATGTACCATGGCGAGATCATGGAAGCGGGACCTGTCGGAGCGATATTCCGCCGGCCAGGCCACCCTTACCTGAAGGGCCTGATGGCAGCCGTTCCGCATTTCGACCTGAAGCCTGGCGAAAGGCTAAAGGCGCTCCGCGAGGTGCCGGTGAATGTCGGGAACCTGCTCGGCAAGCAGACAGCGCCGGCATCGAAGGGGCCGGACGACATCCTGCTGTCGGTCAGGGATATGACAAAGACCTTCACCATCCGCAAGTCCGGATGGTTCGGCGGAGATCATCAAACCTCTGTTCGCGCCGTGGACGGCGTGAGCTTCGATATCAGACGGGGTGAGTGCCTGGGTCTTGTCGGCGAAAGCGGCTCCGGCAAAACCACCGTCAGCAAGGTCCTCATGCGGGCTGTCACACCAAACGGCGGCTCAGTGATCTTCAACGGCCGCGATGGTCCAATCGACGTCCTGGAAGCCGAGGGAGACGCCCTGCGCATGCTGCGCGCGAAAATCCAGATGGTCTTCCAGGACCCGGTTTCGTCGCTTTCACCTCGCATGACGGTGGAGAACATCTTGAGCGAGCCGCTGGAGATCCATCAACGTGGCAATGCCGCGTCCCGACTCGTCACGGTCAAGAGCCTGATGCAGGCAATCGGGCTCGATCCGCGCTTCATAAAGCGTTATCCGCACAGTTTCTCCGGCGGGCAGCGTCAGCGTATCGGCATCGCGCGCGCGTTGGCGCTGGGGCCTGAACTCCTGATCTGCGACGAGCCGGTTTCGGCACTCGATGTCTCCGTCCAGGCGCAGATCCTGAACCTTCTGAAGGACCTGCAGAAGGAACTGGGCCTGACCTACCTGTTCATATCCCACAACCTGGCGGTGGTGGACTACATGGCAGACCGCATCGCGGTGATGTGCGGCGGCCGTATCGTCGAGCTCGCGCCGCGCGAAATTCTGCTTAGGAAACCGGTCCACCCCTACACGCGCTCACTGCTCGCCGCAGTACCTTTCCCCGATCTCGACAGGCCGATGGACTTCACAACGCTGAAGCTCGACGGCGCTTCCGACACCAGCGCATGGGGACCGCAATTCCGCGACGAGAGCGACAAGGATATGCTGTCGCCGCTCGACCTTGGCGGCGGCCACCTCGTGCTGGCCCGCCGTACGGCCGATGTCAGCGAGTTACGCCATTGATCAGCCGGCGCACCGTCCTTGGACTTATGGCTTCGGCATTTCTGCCGGGCACGTCGCGCGCCGGCGATCTGGAGCCGGAATTTCTTCAGCCGCAGCTGAAGGCCAAGGCGCTGCCGGCACTCGCCGAACGCTTGCCCAAGAGCCCGCGCGCGTTGAACCTCGCCGCGATGGGCCGGCAGCCCGGCCAGTATGGCGGCACGCTGCGCACGATCATCGGCAGCCAAAAAGATATCCGGATGATGACGATCTACGGGTATGCTCGCCTGGTCGGCTATGACGAAAAGCTCAACTTGCAAGCCGACATTCTCGAAAGTTTCGACGTAGCGGATGATCGCGTCTTCACTTTCAAGATTCGGGAAGGCCATAAATGGTCTGACGGTAGCCTGCTGACGCCGGAGGATTTTCGCTATTGCTGGGAAGATGTCTGGCTGAACGATGAGCTTTCGCAAGGCGGGCTTGCCCCTGCCCTGCTGGCGAACGCCAAGCCGCCACGCTTCGAGATCGTCGATCCGTCGACGGTCCGCTATAGTTGGGATGCGCCCAATCCCGACTTCCTGCCCAAGCTTGCTGCTGCTTCGCCGCTACCGCTGGTTCTGCCGGCCACCTATCTCAAGCAGTTCCACAAGAAATACCAGGATCCATTTCGGCTCGCCGGCCTGATGAAGGAGAACCGGGCCAAGAAATGGACGCTCCTGCATATCCGCATGTCGCGGCAGTATCGCCCGGAGAACCCGGAACTGCCGACGCTCGATCCATGGCGGAACCGGACCAAGCCCCCGGCCGAGCAATTCGTCTTCGAGCGCAACCCGTTCTTTCATCGAATAGACGAGAATGGCCGGCAAATGCCCTATGTTGACCGGATTGTCATGAATGTCAGCTCGCCGGCGATCATTTCCGCCAAGACCGGTGCGGGCGAGAGCGACCTGCAAAGCATAGGAATTGACTTCACCGACTACTCCTTCCTGAAGGATGCGGAGAAGCGCTACCCGGTGAAGATGCATCTCTGGAAACGCACACAGGGTTCGCGGCTGGCGCTGCTGCCCAATCTGAATTGTGCCGACCAGGTGTGGCGTGGCCTTCTTCGTGACGTTCGCGTGCGCCGCGCCCTTTCGCTCGCTGTGGATAGGCGCGAGATCAATTTGGCCGTGTTCTACGGACTGGGACAGGAAAGTGCCGATACGGTCCTGCCGGAGAGCCCGCTCTACCGGCCGGAATTCGCGAAAGCCTGGGTCGCCCATGATCCCGACCAGGCCAATGCCCTGCTCGACGAGGTCGGGCTTCAGACGCGTGACGATGAAGGCATGCGGATACTTCCCGATGGACGCCCTGCGCAGATCATAGTGGAAACGGCCGGCGAAAGCACGCTGGAAACCGACGCGCTCGAACTCATCACCGATCACTGGCGCAAGATCGGGATCGCCCTGTTCATCCGGACTTCGCAGCGCGATATCTTCCGCAGCCGCGCGCTTGGCGGCCAGATCATGATGTCGATGTGGTCGGGCATCGACAATGGCGTGCCGACCGCCGACATGAACCCGTACCAGTTGGCCCCAACTATGGACGACCAGCTGCAATGGCCGCTCTGGGGTGCTCACTACTTGTCTCATGGCAAGGTCGGTGAGGCGCCCGATCTTCCGCCTGTGGTCGAGCTGATGGCTTTGCTCAAGCGCTGGAACGCATCGACCGAAGCCACGGAGCGCGCCGAAATCTGGAATTCAATGCTGTCGATCTACACCGATCAGGTGTTTTCGATCGGCACCGTGAACGGAACGCATCAGCCGGTTCTGGTGTCCTCGCGGCTGCGCAATCTGCCTGACAAGGCGCTCTACGGCTACGACCCGACCGCCTATTTCGGCGTCTACATGCCGGATACATTCTGGCTTGGAGAGTCCTGAGCGTGCTTCGATATTTTGTCTGGCGCATTGCCGTGATGGTTCCAACGCTGCTGGTCATATCGGCACTGGTATTCACGATCATCGAACTTCCCCCTGGCGACTATTTCGACAGCTATGTTGCCGAGCTTCGGGCTCAGGGCGAAGCGGTGGATTCCGATCGCATCGAGATGATGCGCAAGGACTATGGTTTCGACCAGCCACCGGTCATTCGCTACTTCTACTGGGTCGGCGGGATGCTGCGCGGCGATTTTGGCTATTCCTTCGAATATGAGCTGCCGGTCCGCGACGTCGTCGGGGACCGAATGTGGCTGACCGTGCTGGTTTCCTTCGTCACGATCATCTTTACCTGGCTCATCGCCTTTCCGATCGGCATGTACTCCGCCACGCATCAATACAGCTGGGGCGACTACGGCCTGACTCTCTTCGGCCTTCTCGGCCTTGCCATTCCGAACTTCATGCTGGCGCTGATCCTGATGTATTTCGCCAACATCTGGTTCGGCACATCCATCGGCCATCTCATGGACCAGCAATATCTCGGCGAGCCGATGAGCTGGGCCAAGGCGAAGTCGATCCTCGCCCATCTCTGGATTCCGGTCTTGATCATCGGCACCGGGGGCACGGCAAGCATGATCCGGCGGCTGCGCGCCAATCTCCTCGACGAGCTACACAAGCAATATGTCGTGACCGCGCGCGCCAAGGGACTTCATCCGTTCAAGGCGCTGGTCAAATATCCGCTGCGCATGGCGCTCAATTTCTTCATTTCCGACATCGGCTCTATCCTGCCGGCCATCATCTCCGGCGCCGAAATCACGGCGATCGTGCTGTCTTTGGAAACGACCGGGCCGATGCTGATCAAGGCGCTGCAAAGCCAGGACATGTATCTGGCAGGGTCGTTCCTCATGTTCCTCGCTTTCCTGACGGTCATCGGTGTCCTGATTTCCGACCTGGCGCTGGCGCTGCTTGATCCAAGAATTCGTTTGCAGGGCGGTAGCACCAAATGAGCACGCATTCGCCGCTGCCCGCTCCGGGTGCTCCGCTGCAACACTACGTTTCCACCGCGCCCTTTGACCTGGAGTCGGTCGAGGCGATGACGCCGGAGCAGTCGAAGGTCTTTCAGGCGTCGCAGTTGCGGCTGATGTGGTGGAAATTCCGGGAGCACCGGCTTGCCGTTATTTCAGGCATATTCCTGGCAGCGCTTTATTTCGGAATACTGATCTGCGAGTTCCTGGCCCCCTACAATCTGCACACGCGCAACATGGACTACATCTATTCGCCGCCGCAGCGGGTGCACCTGTTCCACAACGGCCAGTTCGTCGGGCCGTTCGTTTATGGCCGCCAGATGACGCTGGATATGGACACGCTCAAGCGGAACTACATCGAGAATCAAGATGATGTTCAGCGGATCCGTTTCTTCTGCAAGGGCGACAGTTATCGGTTCTGGGGCCTGATCGAAGGTGACAGGCATTTTGTCTGCCCTGCCGAAAACGGCCAGCTCTTTCTGGCCGGCACTGACAGGCTGGGGCGCGACGTGCTCTCGCGCATCATCTATGGCGCACGCATTTCACTGACAATCGGCCTCGTCGGCATCAGTTTCAGCTTCCTGCTCGGCATCGTCATCGGCGGACTGGCCGGCTATCACGGCGGTATCTTCGACCTGATCGTTCAACGGATAATCGAAGTTCTGCAGTCAATCCCCAGCATTCCGCTATGGCTGGCTCTGGCGGCGATCATGCCGATAACCTGGAGTCCGATCCTGATCTATTTCGGCATCACCGTCATCCTCGGGCTACTCGACTGGACCGGATTGGCGCGGGCCGTGCGTTCCAAGCTTCTAGCCTTGCGCGAGGAGGATTACGTTCTGGCTGCGCAATTGATGGGCGCCAGAAGCAGCCGCATCATCGGGCGGCATCTCATTCCCGGCTTCATGTCGCATCTGATCGCGACGGCGACGATCTCCATACCCGGCATGATCCTGGGCGAGACGGCGCTGAGCTTCCTCGGGCTCGGCCTGAGGGCGCCGATAACCAGCTGGGGCATCCTGCTCACCGAGGCGCGCAGCGTCAGCGTCATCGCGTTCTATCCATGGCTGCTTTTGCCGATGCTCCCCGTCATTCTCGTCATCCTGGCGTTCAACTTCCTCGGCGACGGCCTGCGGGACGCCGCAGATCCCTACAAGTGAGATCGCTATTCCGCCGCGCGCCGGGCCACCCGCTCCACCCGGTATGATCCTGTCGGCAGCCTGTTCGGTTATTGCAGGGTTCATCGTTCGCCTCTATACGTGCCGGGACGCGATCGGCAGTTAACATGTCGCCCTCGGGTTTCACCCGTGAACCGCTCTGGTCGCGGGCATTGCTGATCTCTTGAGCTGGTTTCAGGACACACACGCATATGACTCGCCTTGAGAATTTCATCAGCAGGATGACCGCACAGCGCGACATTCTCGATCAGGTTTGCCCCGAGGTGGCGAAGATGGAAGGGCCGGTGCTCGAACTCGGCCTCGGCAACGGCCGGACGTACCACCATCTGCGCGAGCGCCTGCCCGGACGCCGGATCGTGGTGTTCGACCGTGAACTTAGCGCACACGCCAGCTCAATTCCCAACGCTGAAGACTTCGTGCTCGGCGAAATACGCGAGACGGCGAAGAGGTTCATTGGCATCGACGCGGCTCTCGTTCATGCTGACATCGGCACCGGCTATGACGATCGCGACGCAGTGACCTCTACCTGGCTTCCCGATCTGATCGCGCGCCTGCTTCGCGTCGGCGGCTTCGCGGTCAGCGGCACGCCCCTCGAGCACCCGCTGTTGCAACGCCTCCAGCCGCCGCCTTCGGTGCCCGCCGATCGTTATTTTGTCTGCAGGCACGTGTGAGGGGCCGAGACGACCCAAACATTTGGCGGCCAAATCTTCAGGGGATCATATATACTGCTATCTCCCGCTCAATGCCGCGCAGCGAGACGTCGTGGGGCACGGGCGTCAGCGCGTTCCTGTGCAACAGATCGGCGGTGAGATTGTCGCCGACCACGGCACGAGTGGCGAAGATCGCCTGTGCATTGGCAAGGTTCTGGACCCGCGAAGCAATGTTGACCGTCTGGCCGAAATAGTCCTGTCGCTCGTTCATGGACACGGCGATGCAGGGGCCGGCATGGACTCCGATCTTGAGCAGCAGATCCTCGCGCCCGCTCTTGTCGTTGAGCTCACGCATGGCATCGCGCATCCTGAGGGCCGCAGCAATCGCACGATCAGGCGTCGCGAAGGTCGCCATCACCGCATCACCGATCGTCTTGACCACCGCGCCTGCCTCCGCCGCAACGATCTCGTGCAGAACCTGGAAATGCACGCGCACGAGATCGAAGGCCGAAAGATCGCCCACCCGCTCGTAAAGCTCGGTCGATCCGCGCAGGTCGGTGAACAGGAAGGTCAGGCTGGTGATTTTCAGGCGCTGGTCGATGTCGAGCGTATCCGTGCGATAGAGATCGCGGAACGTCTGGTTGGTGAGCAGGCGCTTGGCGGTCAGGAAGGGCCGGCGTTTACCCAGGAGACCATGCAATTCCTGGCCGGCGATGAAGACCGTCGGCAGCACGCGTGTGTCGGTCCTGTTCTCCAGCGAAATGCGCAACGGGCCGGGTTGCATCTCCAGCGTCTGGTTCTGGACATGGTCGCGGTCGAAGACCAAAGAGAGGCTTCGGCGCTCTTTTGTTGGTTCGCCCTTCACGTCGATGAACTGTGCTGAATGGGTGACCGGCTCGAAGACGATGACGAACTCAGACGGAAGCTGGATGGGCAGAACCGCCTTTTCACCGGGGGCAAGCTCGATGTCTTCCAGCGAGAACGCTTCTATCTTTTTCGCGAAATCCTCTTCCGGCAGATCGACGCCGGACGCCCAGTAGATCTGGCGGAAATATTCCACCAACGGCAGTTCGTGTGGATTGTGGGCGGCAATCCTGCGCACGCGAGGACTGACGGTGAATGTCACCTCGACCATCTCGTCGAGGGTCGGCGAATAGCCCTCGGAGCACAGCGCGCAGGTGTATTCGTCCTTCTGCAGGGTTTTTAGCGTGGCGTTGGTGTCGAGCACGCCGCCACAGCCGGGGCATAGAACATTCCAGGAAATGTCGAAGATGCCTACCCGTGCCGCATGGAGAAAGGCGCTTATGGCGCGTTCCTCGTCGAGGCCATACTTGCTGGCGAAGGCTAGCGCATTGATGCGGCAAAGTTCGCGGTCCTTGCCCTCCGCGATGGTTCGCCGGATCGCGTCGATTGCCTGCGGATCGACACCGGTCGATTGCCGCAGAAGCGAGAACAGATCCTGAGCTTCGTTCATCGTGCAGGCTCCGGAAAATGCGCCCCGGAGGCGTCTTTGGTCCCAGTGCTCCATCTTACTTCGAAACGCATCCTACGGCCAACCGAATAGATGGGCATGGTGACAGTTCAATTTCCATTCGGCGGATTTTCACCGGCCGCAAGCGGCACTATGATGGTCCACAGAGCATTCATCTTTGGGACATTCTCCCATGCCGACACCCAACAACCCGCCATTTCCTGCGGCCCTGCGCCTTTTTTCCGTGGCGGTCATCATCGTCCTGATCGTCGGCGCCGGCCTGTTTTTCGCGCCTGTGCTGGTCAAGCCGCGCTGGCCTTGGGCCGTCACGCCGTTCAATGCCCGCTTCCTCGGCGGCTTCTACACCGCCGAAATGGTCGTGATGGCGGCGCTGCTGGTCTGGAATCGCTGGTCGCCCGGCAGGCTCGTGCTGGTCATGGCCTTCATCTTCACCGCCATCGTGTCGGTGGCTTCGTTCATCAATCTCGGCTATTTCAACTTCGAGCGCAAAGCGCCCTGGCTCTGGTTTTTGGTCTATCTCGCTTCGGTCGCGGTATCCGGACTATTCCTGTGGCGGGCCAAGGCCCGTCCTTCTGCAAAAGGCGTGATCTTAAACCCTATATGGCGCGGCTACATGCCGGTGGAATCGGCGGTCCTTGGGCTCTATGGCGTCGGCCTGTTGCTGTTTCCGCTGACATTCGGCAGCATCTGGCCATGGCCGATCGATGCCTTCCACGCTCAGGTCTACAGCGCCATCTTCCTGGCCGGTGCGGGCGGTATATATCTCGTCTGGAGAAGCGCGCCGCGCGAGGAACTGCTGGTGCTCGGCCTGGCGCAGTTTCTCACTGGCCTGCTTGCCATCCTTGGCCTCGTCATCACCGACGCTGCGGTGCACCGGATCGACTGGACGGCGACCGGGACATTGTGCTGGCTCGCCCTTTTCGGCTGGATCGGCATCAGCGGCGTCTTCAAACTTTACGCCGCCTCTCGGTATTTTAGCTCGCAATCGGCATCATAGCTTGCAGTGACGGCTGGATTTTCAGGTGACGTCCGGTGCATCGTGGCGGGCCGATTGCCTTCGCCGGGAAAGCCATGACCAGCATGACCTCGCCATCCCCAAAGAAAATCCAGCCGCAGCTCCGGTCCGTCCGGCTGAGCGATGCGGAGGCGCTTTGCGCTATCTTCAACATGCCGGGCTTCCGCTGGGGCACGCTCAGGATGCCCTTCGAGATGGTGGAGCAGGTGGAGCGGCGCATCGCCAAGTCCGGCCAGGAAACCACCTGGATCGTAGCCGAGTTGGACGGCAAGGTCGTCGGCCATGGCAGCCTGGTCGTGCAGGGTTCGCCGCGCCGTTCGCATATCGGCGAGATCAATATCGGGCTTGACGATGCCTTTGTCGGCAAGGGTATCGGCTCTGCCATACTCGGCGCGCTGCTTGACGTGGCCGACAACTGGCGCGCGCTGAAGCGGGTCGAATTGACCGTCTATGCCGACAACGAACCGGCCATCCGTCTCTACACAAGACACGGCTTCAAGGTCGAAGGCCGGCATGTGAAGGCCGGTTTTACCGACGGCCAGTACCATGACCTCCTGAGCATGGCCCGGCTGCGGTTCTGAGATCCGCTGTTTGGCTGTTTAGCCGATCCAACAATTCGTGCCCGTCCGCGAACAGGCGATTGCTTATGGAGAACTCCGTTGGATATGGTCATTTTCCCCTCACACCATTTTGATCAAAGTTGACAGTCTGGGCCGGTCGGATCCAGCAAGTCTGGTCTCCCTTGGCGTTTGCACCGCAAGCGGCTAGACGGGACCAATGACCGCCATCTTTGACCCCTCCCCTACGCCTCCGGCGGATATTCTGGCAGTGCTGTCGCTGCTCTGCCCGGAAGTCGTGCGCGACATCGAGCAGAACTGGAATGCGCCGGTTTCCGATTACGCCCGCCATCTGTGGCGGCCGGTGGCAAGGCCTGCATCGGGCCCGGCGATCGCTGCCCGCTCGATCCTGCGCGAAGTCCTGCATCAGCGCCTTGGTGTGATCATGCAGCCTGAAGAGATCGGCAAGGTCCTCGACGAGTTCGAGTCCAGACCGGTGATTCAGTCCGGCCTGCACTGCCTGCTTCTGATGGACCGGATCACCTTCGATGCCCTCCTGCTTGCCTGGCTCGGCGCGGTCGAAAACGGGCTGTCGGCCTTCTTCAGCTTCATGGGAACGACGATGACCATGGAGACAATTGGCCGGGAGGGGCCGGGATGGCTCGATGTCGGTGACGACAAGGTCAACCTGTTTGGCATGGGGCGCCACAAACTGTGCCGCAAAAGCGCCTGCGTGGCCGGTCCCGTCACCCTCAACAAGCGCGCGCTCGAAGCGGTGGGCGACGAAACGGATGCCAGCCGCTGGCTGGGCACACTGCTTGCCAGCCAGGACAAGGTGTTTGGAACCGCCGCCGATGCGCTGACAGCCCTCAACGAGGATCTGGTCGCCGATTGGGATCGTTCCGGCATGGCCCAGCCGGTTTTCATCGATGATCGGCTCGCCGCGGCTGCCATGGCGCGGCATCTGGAATATGACGGCAGCCTTCTTTCCAGGCTGCTCCTTGAGCCCGCAAGGCGCCAGCGTCTCGAACGTGCCTTGCAAGCAGCCGCATCGAGCCCATTTGGCAGGTTCCTGCCCAATGCCACGGCCTATTTCTGGGGTATCCGCGAGGAGCGCGTGCGCAAGCTCGTCCTCGAGAACGGGCACCTGATCGAGCCTGGCAGGCCGCATGGTCTTTCCATCCCGTTCGAGCGGCCGCATCTCAGGCAGGCGCTGCTGGACGGCGTGCTGCTGCCGAACTTGTTCCTGATGTTCCTCGTCCTGGCCATATTGCCGCGCGTGCGGGTTGTGGGCGGCCTGAGACAGATTGGTTATGTAGCGCTTTTCCACTCGATCCTGCTGGCTGCGCTAGATGAAAACGCGCCGGAAGAGCGCGATCTGGCTGCGGAGCTGCAGGTTCGGGAAAATGCCTGGGGCATGCGGGTCATCGATGAAAAGATCTCGGTCCGCGAGCAGCTTGCCGGTCTGCCGGAAGGGGCGCTCTTCCCGGACCTGCTCCGGCAATACCGTTTGCGGACGTTTGCCGAGGCGACCGACGACCTGAAGCTGGTTCGCGAAAACGCCCGATGGCGCAAGATCGGCTAGGCAGAGATCAAGGTGAACTGAGCCTACTTCAGGTTGATTTTCTGGTGCGCAACCGCAAGCGACGGCGATCTATCGGTGAGCCTCTGGCGTCTGATCCGGCCGCTTCCTTGACGCTGATGCATTTCGGGATTTCGACGACGGTTTCCGCCTCGATCGGCAGCGCTATGCCACCGGACCCACACGGATCGCTCGATGCCCATTTGCGCTGCCGCTTGCTGGTCGACGGCTATCGGTTCATTCTTGTGAACCTTGGCCGTGAAGTGCGTAGCGAGATCACGCCGTCACGGCCCCTAGTGAGGTCTTGTTCGATGGAGTGCTCGGGCTGCGGTTTCGAGGTTGAGGGCGGTTACGCTTTCTGTCCGAGGTGTGGCAGGCGCCAGCCCGTGCCATGCGCCAGTTGCGGCTACCGCTGCGCACCTGATTTCGAGTTCTGTCCGAAATGTGGGGCAAGCGTCGGGGCGCCCGCAAAAGCCGTCGAACGGCCTGCTCCGACGCCAAGCCGGACCATTGTGCAGCCTTCTCGAACTCCGTCGCTGCTTCCGAACATCGAAAGCGAAGATGGGCTGTATCCCGTCTCTGACGCCGATCGCCGGACGGTAACGGTCCTGTTCGCCGACCTTTGCGGCTTCACGACACTCAGCGAGCAGCTCGACCCCGAGGTCATGCAAGCGCTGCAGAACGAACTGTTCAAGGAATTGACGGCGGCCGTGCGAAACTTTGGTGGTTTCGTCGACAAATTCATCGGCGATGCACTGCTCGCTTTGTTCGGTGCGCCAGTCGCGCATGAGGACGATCCGGAACGTGCGCTTCGCGCCGCTCTCGACATGATCGCCCGGACGGCGCGGCTCGGCGAAAGCACCCGCCACTCCGGCCCGCCTCTGTCACTCCATATCGGCATAAACACTGGTCCGGTCGTCACTGGCGGATTTGGCGTCGGCTCGGCCAAATCCTATTCGGTGACCGGCGACACAGTGAATACGGCGCAACGCCTGCAATCGCTGGCCGCACCGGGTGAGGTGCTGGTAGGCGAGCTCACTCACAGGCTGACCCGGCATGCCTTCTCTTACGAGTCGCTGGGTGATGTCGTGCTTCGCGGCAAGGCTGGCAGTGTGCTCGTCCATCGGCTGGATGCACCGCTTGCGGCGCCGCGTGCAGCACGTGGGCTCGAGGTGCTCGGCCTCAGTGCGCCGATGATAGGTCGTGGTGCCGAGCTCAATAGAATGCTGGCCAGCCTTGACCAGGCGTGCGGCGGCTCGGCCCAACTTGTCCGCCTCGTCGGAGAAGCCGGTATCGGGAAATCGCGGCTGGTGAAGGAGTTCGTCGCCCGCGTCGGCGACGAGGATCGTTTTCGCAACGTCGCCGTGCGGCTGGCCACGTGCTCACCGCTGGGCGAACAATCATTTGGCGCCTTGGGCGCAGTGGTGCGCAGCGCTGCCGGGATGATGCAGAACGACAATGGGGACGAAATGCGGGGGAAGCTCGCAGGCTTGCTTGCGAATCTCGGCCTGGAGGGCGAGGAGGCGAAGCGGCTGATGCCTTTGCTCTACCATGTGCTCGGCCTTGGCGACCCCGATGCCACCTTGCAGCATGTCGAGCCCGAGCAGCTGCGGCGGCAAATTCTCTACGCAGTCCGCACAATCATCGAACGGCGGCTTGCGTTGTCGCCGCTGTTGATTGTCGTCGAAGACCTGCACTGGGCCGACGCCGTGTCGCTCGAGGCACTACGTTTCGTGATGGACAGGTTGGAACGGACGCGCTTGATGTTGCTGGTCACGCATCGTCCGGCGCCGGACAACGACCAGCTCGGCTCAAGCCGGGTCAGTCACACAGCGCTCCGGCTTTCGCCGCTCAACAATGATGAAGGTCGCAGCCTGCTGGCGGCGCTTTTCGGCGAAAGCTGGGTAAACTCCGCAGGAGGGCTTCTCGACCAGATCCTCGAGCGCGCGGGTGGCAACCCCCTCTTTGTAGAGGAGATCGTCCGCGGCCTTATCGATCGCGGCGTACTGATGCGCGAGGGCCAGCGATGGCGGACTGCGGCAGGCGAAGTCGCAACCGGCATTCCCGCCACTATCCAGGCGATGTTGCTTGCTCGCGTCGACCGGCTGCCCCAAGAGGTGCGCCGGTTGGCCCAGGAAGCCGCGGTCATCGGCCCGCGCTTCGATGCCACAGTTCTGAAAGCCGTGACGTCCGATCCCGGCCGGCTGGAAGCCGGCTGCGAACTGCTTTGCGATGCGGAAATCATCGAGGAAGTTGCCGGATCAGGCTCGGTCTCGTCGCAAAGCTACCGCTTTACGCAAACATTGCTGCAGGATGTGATCTACCAGAACATGCTCCTGCAACGCCGGACCGACATCCACGGGCGGGTCGGTGCTGCCTTGGAGCAATTGTGCGGCGACAAGCCGGAACGGCTCGAGGATTTGACCGTGCTCGGTCATCATTTCGCACAGAGCGCCGAGCGGGAGAGAGGCGCGCATTACCTGCAGGCGGCGGGCGATCGCGCTCGCATGATATACGCCAACGACGACGCACTTCGTTTCTACGAGCGAGCACTGACTGCGTTGAGCGCGATCGGGCAAACACCGCTCAAACTGGAAATTGCAGAGCGCATTGCCGATTTGAGCGGCCCGATGGGCCGCCGCGAGATCGCGCACCGGCACTACGAAACGGTGTTGCAGGCATACCGCGAGTCAGCCAATCGTGTCGCGTCGGCGCGCGTTTTGCGAAAGATGGGTCGGCTGCTCTGGGACGTCGGCAAGCGGGACAACGCAGAATCCCGCTATGCTGAAGCGGCAGCGCTCCTCGATGGAGCGGATGCCCCGATCGAGCAGGCGCATCTCTGGCAAGAACGTGGCCGACAGGCGTTCCGTAGCGGAGATCACGCTCTCGCGGCAAAATGGGCAGACGCGGCGCTGGATTGCGTACGCTCTCTGACGACGGAGCATGTCTCCGAGGTAGGGTGTGATGCCACACTTGTGACCGCCGAGGCACTTAATACCAAGGCTGTCGCGCTGGCTCGCCTTGGGCGAAACCGTGAAGCCGTGCGTCAGGTTGAGCGTAGCATTGAATTGGCCGAAGCCGCCGGTCTGCTGGGCGCGGCCTGCCGCGGCTACACCAATCTGGGCGTGCTTTACACGACCATCGATCCGGCACAGGCGATGGAGGTCTGTCGGCGCGGTCTTGAAGTGGCGCGCCATATTGGTGATTTGGGTTTCCAGGCGCGCCTCCTCGCCAATCTGGCGGTCGCTTGTTGTACTTTCACGGATCGCTGTCCAACGGAGGGCGTGCCTGCTGCCGAGAAGGCCATCGAGATCGACCGGGCGCTCGACCAGCGCGAGCACCTGCCGGTGCCGTTGATCGTGCTTGGGCAGATCCACCAGTGCAACGGCCATCCGGAACTAGCGGTTGGCTTGTTCCACGAAGCACTGGACGTAGCCCGCGAAACGGGCGAACCCCAACTGCTGTTTCCGTGCTATGATGGTCTCGCAACGCTCAATCTCGACCTCGACAATCTGGCCGAGGCCGAACGCTACTTTTCCCTGGCGCAGGGTATATGCGCCCAGCACGGGCTCGACCCGGAAGCGCTTGTGGTGCTGCCTTTTCTCGATTAACCGGGGTCGGAGGTTGGAAATGTCCGCGCGTAGCGACTTGGTACCGCTTCAACCGGGCGACCGTGCGCCGAACGTGGTACTCGACGCCATTACCCAGGAAGGCAAGATCGCGCTTGACGACTTTCGCGGACAAAAGCCGGTGCTGGTCGGCCTGTTTCGAGGTCTGCATTGTGCGTTTTGCCGGCGCCATATCGCCGCCCAGGCGCGGCTTGATCCGGAGCTGCGCGAAAAGGGCGTGGAGAGCCTGACGGTGGTCAACACGCCGATCGAACGGGCGCGTCTCTATTTCCGCTACCACCCGATGCCGAATCTGCTTGCGGCCTCCGACCCTGAACGCGCATCACATCGTGCTTTTGGACTGCCCAATCTCGAATTCACCGAAAACGAGACGAACTGGCCGTACAAGGTCTCGATGGCAGCGGCAAAGGATATGCGGGTCGACATACCAGGCGAGTTGCCTGGTCCTATGGATCCTATTGCTGCCAGCGAACTCCTCAACAAGAGGGACCATTACGAACTGACCGAAGCCGACGAGCAGATGATCGCAACCGGACACGGACAACTGGTCGGTCAGTTCCTGCTGGACCGGCAGGGGATCGTCCGCTGGAGCTTCACCGAGATTCCAGAGGGTGGGCGATACATGTTTGGGGCGCCAAACCCGCAGGAGCTGATGTCAGCCGTTTCCCAAGTCGCCCAATAGACTAGCGAACGAGGTAAACGGGCGGGACACTGACAAGTTCACCGCTCTTCGAGCACCGCCTCGATCCTGGCAACAAAGTCATCGAGTGAGCGATCCCCGCGAATTTCGATGCGCGGAAGGTCGATGGGATCGCAATCGAGGTCCGCCGGCCCGTGTCTGCCGCCGAAGCCGATCCGATAGCCGCACTCCTTGGCCAGCCGGCCAAGCCGTCGGTCGGTGACAGAGAAGGGTGCCGCGAACGCCGTGGTTGGCCGACCGGTCCACCATTCGATGAACATGCGAGAGCGCAGGAGGTCGGCGGCCAAGTCAGAACTCGACAGACCATCGATCGCGCGATGCGTCGCCAGATGGCTTCCGAAGAACGCACCTTCGGCGGCGAGACGTCGCACCGTGCCGGCGTCCATAAGCGGCGTCGGCGGGCCGCTGTCGGCGTCCCACAGTGCACTTTCCCCCACCAGGTCCGTCACCAGGAACACTTCCGCGGTCAGGTCGTTGGCCCGCAAGATCGGCCAGGCATGGTCGGCAAAGTTCTGGAAGCCGTCGTCGAAGGTGATGAGCACTGGGCGGCCGGCGACAGGTTGACGGTTGGCGATGAACCGTTCCAGCTGCTCGGACATGATGGCGTGAAAGCCATTAGCGCGCAGCCATGCCATCTGGCCATGGAATGCGGCGGGCGCGAGCCGAAAACGGGCGAGCGCGGCCGGACCTTCGTCGGCGACGCTGTGATACATGAGGACAGGGATACGCTGCCGCCGCTCGCTACGCGCAACGTCGCGGCGCAGGGCCCGCGCCCCGCCCCAGACGATATTTCGCGCGACCCCGATTTCGAGGCGCGCGCGGATTGGCGCATGATCAATCATCGGTTCCGTCGCCGCCTCGTCCGGTGACTGGCGGCGGAAGCGGTCTATGCGATAGAGCTCGGTCTGGATCGATTGATCGAGGACGAGGCCTTCGGTCCCTGCCAGCGTCTCTGAGATCGCTTGTGCACCGAATGTGTTCCAGTCGAAGCCGGTCCTTTCAACATTGTCGCGTAATACGAATGCGTGTGCGTTGATGAAACTGCCGCCAGGCGCCAATGCCTCGACGATTTTTTTGGCGATGCGCCGCAACTCGGCGAGATCATCCAGATAGTAGAGCACTTCCGAACAGACGATCAGGTCCATCTCACCAGGCAGCGTGTCCGCGCTAAAGTCCAATACGCCAAACTCGACATTCGGCTGATCGCTGCATCGCGCGCGCGCTCGCCCGATAGCTACGGCGGAGATGTCGGTTGCGGTCAAATGGCTCACTCGCGGCGCCAGCTGCCGCGTGAAGTGCCCCTCCGCGCAGGCCAGCTCAAGCGCTCGTCCGATCGGGCCGGCAGGCAGAATTTCGAGCTGCCGCTCATATTTTTCCTGCTCATAGGAGGAACCGTAGTTCCAGGGATCCTCGGTCGCGAAATAGCCATTCCAGAACGACGTGCGATCCATGTCGTGCCTGGGCCGTGCGCGGCGCGGCGCCGCAGGAGGCGCCGCAGCTTCGGCGCTCGACCGAACCAGCCTCCGCGCTTCCGCGGCCAACCGCGCCAGTTTGCCAAAGTGGCTGTCCGGATCGGGTCCGCGTTCAGCTGTGGCTGACAATGCCTCGGCTGCGAGCGTGTTTGACGTGTCGGCGCCGGCGGCCTGTTGCGGTACAGGTGATCGTCTCGCAAACCTTGCCGCACTGTCTACAAGCCGCTCAGCGGCCACGACATTCTGGATCAATTCAATCCAATGGCGCCTTGTCACTTTCCCGAGTACACCGAACTGCACGACAGCCTCGATCTGGCTATCCATCATCAGATAGGCATAAATTTGATCGATTCCTTCCGGAACTTCGATCGAGGTCGGATTTCGAATATCGACGCGAATTCCAAGCGTCCGCGCCAGCCGGCGCGGCGCGGCAAGATCGTCGAAGTCGAGAAGCATTTCCTCAAGGTGATACTGGACGCGGCGACCCGCGACGGGATCGCCCCAGACCTTGCCGAGTTCGGTGATCAACTCGGTGAGGGAGCCGCCGAACCTGTCCCATCTGGCGGCCAATTGCGCTGGCACCGATAGGCTTCCTACCATAAGGCCATCGAAGGCCACCTTGGCGATCTCACGCGCCCACTTACGTCCTGCCGGGAGCGCGCGCAGGGTCTGCGGGCTGATCGAGCGGCGGCCGCTGCCGCAATCCGACGCGGCGTTCCACAACGCGAACCACGCGAGTGCTTCGGAAGCGGTGCGGCCGTTCGTTTCGATCGCACCATTGGCGTGAGCCGATGCCGGCTTTTTGACCCTGGGATCAGGAGAAAAGCCGCGGGCGATCACGATTTCCGCATCGGCCAGCATCTGTGTCGAATTGCGGGTGAGCGAGTTGAGACTGGTCCGATAGAAAGCGAGCGGTTCGTCGACCATCACCCAACGTTTGCCTAGACGTGCCAGGCGCTGCCACAGATCCCAGTCCTCGCAGGTGCGCAACGAAACATCGAAGCCGCCCAACTCGACAATTGTCTTCCGGTCGACGAGCAACGCGTGAGTGCGGATGGGGCAACGGCGCGAGAATGTTTCGAAGGGCTGGATCGCAACCTCCGTCGGGATGCTCGACGGGGTGAGTTCGCCATCGGGCATCACGCGCCGAGAACCGCAATAGGCGGTGACCGCATCGGGCGCGGCTTCAAGTGCGGCCAGCATTTTCGCAAGGAAGCCGGCGTCCACCCAATCGTCCGCATCCAGGAACATGAGCCAGCGTCCGCGCGCTGTCGAAATCCCGCTATTGCGCGCGCCAGCGGCGCTATACGCAGAAGCGCTCAACGTCCGAAACCGGGCATCGTGCTCCACATAGCCGGCGATGATCGCGGCGGTAGCGTCCGTGGAGACGTCGTCGACGACGATCGCCTCCCAATCCACTATTTCCTGATCGACAAGGCAATCGAGTGCGCGCGGCAGCGTTACCTCCGCGTTGTGCGCAGGAACCACGATTGAAACCAAGGGATTATGCGCCACGCAGCCTTACCCGCGCCTGGTTCGAAGGTAGAACAACAGTCCCGAAACATAGCCGGCGATTTCCTGCCAAAGGAAACGGTCCTCAGCGACACTGCGTCCAAACAGTCTCCTGCGAACGCTTCCGAGCCGCCGCGACGCCGCCATTTGGCTGCAGAGCGAGCTTGCTCCTGTCGTGCTACCGATGTTGGAAGCCGGGCGCAGCATTCGCATCCGTGCCGCCGAGCTTGGGCGCCAGCTGTCGCAGAGGGAGGTCAAGGCCAAGCATGCCGCATACTCATGTCGTCGATCCCCGGAGTCGGCGCCATGACCACAAGCTGCGATCCCTGGCATCGTGCAATAGCTATGGCAACCTGACGTCTTTTGCAATCGGGGCGCAATAGATGCAAGCCCACTGAAGCGTTGGTGTGAATGACTGCAGTGATTGGGACTATTGCTCCCCTCCTATCGACCGAAACGCCTCGATTCCGAGGTGCATTCTCGAACAGCCATTCTCCGTGCGAAACAAGACCTTCCTTCTACCGTTGGGCCCGCATCGGAAGCTGATCGTCGCAGTATACAGCCGGGTGCGAGACAGTATGTGCACCGCCAGACCCGCTATTTTAGATACTTCTAATGAATATGCGCTACTTAATTGAGTTCCCAGTAGCTATAGATTGACATTGTATTACTCATTTCTATAGTAGATTGCGTCAAATGGTCGATTAGATTAGCCGGTTATGCCTGCTATCACGAAGAGATGTGCGAGCGACGTAACTCGGAACCCGTTCATTTGCCGCTAGTCAAGAGATGTAAAAGGGACCCACGAATTGGCTTAAGGCAAGAAGATTCCGGCTTGCGAGTCGGCTATTTTGCTGACATGTTTGGGCGTTTTTGAGTTTTGCACTGTGGCAGGTGTTCAAATGAAGGGGCATAAGGATGGCTAAGGAATCTTCGAGTACCGCTTCAGCAAGTAAAGCGGACGAAAATCTGATAGGTAATGCAGATGGAAACGGGCTGGCCTTCATGGGGGTCCAGGCCCGCGAGGCCGGCGTCTCCGGCGACGCTGTAGGTGTCGACAAGATACGTGATCTGCTGTTCGGCAACCAGATGCAGGACTACGACCGCCGTTTTTCCAAGCTTGAAGAACGGTTCTTGCAGCGCTTCAAGGATGTCGAATCCGAGGCCAAGCGCAATCTTGAAATGTACGAGTCAAATGCAAAAAAGCAGGTCGAATCGCTCGCGGCGCAATTGCGGAACGAAAAAGATGCACGAGCCGAGGCCGACAAGGAGATTGACCGGAATCTTCGCGAGCAAAATCAGGCGCTTGAAAAGCAGGTGCGCGCGTTGTCGGATCAATTGAGCGAGCTTGAGCGCGAAGTGGCCGACCGGATAAATCGAAGCGATCAATTGCTGCGTGAGGAAATCAAGCAAAAGAATGAAAGCATTCAGATGCTGATTGAGAAAATGTTTTCCGATCTCAGCAACGTCAAGACCGACCGAAATCTTTTGGCCGGCCTGTTTGTCGAGGTTGCAAAATGTCTAAATCAGGATCCCGTCGGCAGCAAGCACAACTCGGAACGCAGCTGGAAAGTGAGTTGATCGGAACTTGACGTCGACCGTCGACCCAATCAGCCTTCCTCAAAGAGCAGCTTCGAACGATCCAGAGATTGATCGCGAGGCTCTGGCTAATCTTTTGGTCGAAATTGCCCGGAACGTCGATCCGGACTATCGTGCGCGTCTCTACGGAGTTCCAACCGCCGATCCTCGCATGGAAACGCTGCGCCAGTTGCTGGTCGGCCGCGAAATTTCGGAGCTTTCACGAGTTGCGCACCTGCTCGACGAACCTGAGCAGCTTGCGGCTGCAGTGGGGGGTGTTCTCCCCAGTGCAGCCGCACGTGCGCCTCATGCGCAACTCGGCGAGGCCCTTGCGCCAGCTGTCGAGAGGGCCGTGCAGCGGTCCATCCAGAAGAGCCCGCGCACGCTTACGGATATATTATACCCGGTGTTTCTGCCGGCAATTCGCAAGTCGATCGGGGAAAAGATCGATCAGACCTTTCAGTCGCTGAATGAAACTTTAAGACATATATTTACCTGGCACGGGCTGAAGTGGAGATTTGAAGCTTGGAGAACGGGTGCAAGCTTCTCAGAAGTTGTTCTTAAGCATTCTCTTGTCTACCGTGTAGAGCATGTCTTTCTTATCAACCGCAATTCCGGGATTTTGATAGCGCATGTAACTGCCGATAACGCAACGAGCGAAGATCCTCAACTCATTTCTTCGATGCTTAGTGCAATTCAAGATTTTGTGAAAGACTCATTTAACGAGAAAGAACAGAGCGGCCTGGACACTATCCGTTTCGGGGAGCTTCGTCTCTGGTCGGAAGTTGGACCGTTTGCGACCTTGGTCGCGGTGATCCGGGGAAATCCGCCAGAGGAATTACATGAAATCGTTCGCGATGTGTTGTTTCGCATCCATGATGAATACTCCCAGGCTTTAGAGCAGTTTGACGGCGACAGTTCGCAGTTGGTCGGCATAGAGACGCAGTTGCAATCCTGCGTTGAACTGAAGCAGGAGGACTCAAACCAGGGATTTCCGTGGCTGGTGGTGGCTGCAGTCCTGCTGGTTTTGATTCCAGCAGGCGGTTGGTTCTTTCTTTCCTGGCAATCCGGGCAACGCTGGCAGGCCTATGTGTCGCGACTGGGAACCCAGCCGGGCATCATCGTTGCCGAACAAAAGATGCGCGATGGCCAATTCTATATTGCCGGCCTGAGAGACCCGCTTGCCGCCGACCCGCAGGCTTTGCTGTCCGGAACGCAGGTCGATCCCGCCCGC
>NZ_FNEE01000008.1:156339-257857 GCF_900099905.1 Mesorhizobium muleiense
GCTGACCCCGCCGAAATCGGTTCGGCTTTCGATCGTCGAGGATCGCATCGTTGCCGAGGGTGAGGCTCCCGACACCTGGATAGATCGGGCACGCGTAGCGGCCCGACAGCTTGAGGCAGGCGGACCGGTATTCGACTTCTCCAAGGTTCGCGATGTGAGCCCCGAAGCACGCGCGGCGGAGCACTGGCAGACTTATGTGTCGCGTCTTGAGGCCCAACCGGGAATCATCGTCGCCCAACAAAGGGCGAGTGGCGGACATTTCTACATTTCCGGCCTGAGAGATCCGCAGGCCGCCGACCCGCAGGCTCTGCTGTCCGGAACGGAGGTTGATCCGGCTCGCGTTCATTCGCAGTGGCAATTCTATCAGAGCCTTGATCCGAAGTTCGTGGTGAAGCGGCTGATGGCGTCGCTGGTCCCGCCGGATTCAGTACGATTTTCGATCATCAAGGATCGCATCGTTGTCGTGGGCGAGGCTCCTGCCGCCTGGATAGATCGGGCGCGGGTCGCCGCCCAACAACTGGCCGCGGACGGACTCTCTCTGGAAATTTCCGAGCTGCGCGAGGTGACCCCTCAGGAACTCACGCATTTGAGGGAGGCTATTCAAGCGGTCGACATTTTCTTCGATTCTGGCAAGGCTGTACCGGGACCAGAGCAACTGCCAGTTCTCGACCAATTGGCGAATCAATTGAAGGAATTGGCCAAGGACGCCCGCAAGGCAGGCGTAACAGCACAGTTCATGTTGACCGGCCATTCGGACGCCGTGGGCCGTGAGACGGCCAACGCGTCGATCAGCGCCGCCCGCGCCGAGACAGTTCGTGCGCTTCTCAAGAAGCGCGGCGTTGCTCCGGAATCGCTTTTGGTTCGCGGCGCGGGCACTTTTGAGCCGGCGGAGACTGAGAATAGCCGAACCGGGAGCTCCGCCAATCGCAGAGTTTCGGTTACGGTAAACTTCCACTAGGGCCCAGGTTATTGCAAAAAAAGATCTGCATGTTGGGCGGGTTCGCTGTCGGAAAGACGAGTCTGGTTCGCAGGTTTGTGCAAAGCATCTTTTCAGAAACCTACTTGACCACGGTGGGAGTGAAAATCGACAAGAAGAGTGTTGTACTGCCGGATAAAACCGTGGATCTGATTTTGTGGGATCTGGCCGGCGAAGACGATATCGGCTCATTCCGCGTCAGCTATGTGCGAGGTGCGAGCGGGCTCGTGCTTGTCGTCGATGGAACCCGCGCCGCTACTCTTGCCGTGGCGCTCACGCTGCGCGAGCGGGCCGAGGCCGAATTCGGCGCCATGCCGTTCGTATTACTGTTCAACAAATCCGATCTGGCCGATCGGTGGGCAATACCGGATAGTGAGATTAACGAACTGAGGCAACTTGGATGGCAAATCTATCTAACAAGCGCGCTTTCAGGTGAACATGTTGATGATGCATTTCGTCAGCTTGCTTCGATGGTCACCAAATAGACCATGCATGGATTGCCAAGAGAAGTCAAAAGCTGGATTTACGATTTCTTCTACAACGAGAACTCTGTCGCATATCTGAAAATTGACGCCCAGCTTTGCATCGCTGCGAAGGGCGGCAGTGTTGAACATTACGGCCTATCATCACTTTGCATTGGCAAGCCCGTTGCCGAGCAGCTTGCGTTCATGGAAGGTTTGCTGCCTTGCCCGGAGCTTCCATATCATATGGCCATGGTCGAACTGCCCAGCGGGCGTGTCGCGGACCTTCATCTTTTTGCTGGCAATGCCTGCGTATGGCTGCTCTTTCTTGACGCCACTGCCGAACGCGACAACAGGCAGCGGCTTCAACAGAAGGCTTATGAAATGACTCTCCTGCAAGAGAGAGAGCGTCAACTCAACGAAAAATTACAATTGACGAACGAGGCGTTGAGGCAGAGCCAAGAGGGATTGTCGCGTGAATACCAGCGCGCCGAAAGCCTGCTCCTCAACATTCTTCCGGCGTCGATCGCGGAGCGGTTAAAAGCGGACGAACAAATTGCAGACAACCACGCTGAGGTGAGTGTGCTTTTTGCCGACATCGTCGGCTTTACAGAAAGAGCGCGGAGCGTCGGAGCCGAGACGACGCTCGCTATGTTAAATTACTTCTTCAAGGCGGCGGATCTGCTCTCGGAACGATACGGCTGCGAAAAGATCAAGACAATCGGCGATTGTGTGATGGTGGTCGCTGGCCTGCCCGCCGCGCGATCCGATCATGCAGAAGCCCTTGCGCACTATGCACTTGAACTGCGGAAGGCGGTTAAGCTCGAACGCTTCGCGGGACAACCGCTAAGACTCAGGATTGGAATTCACTCAGGGCCAATCGTCGCGGGCGTCATAGGCAAAAGGCGGTTTGCCTATGACCTTTGGGGCGAGACCGTTAATCTCGCCGCACGTATTCAAACGTCAGCGGAGCCCGACGAAATCCGTATTTCGGATGCAACTCGCAAACTGCTTGGACCAAATTTTGCTTGCGACCCACTCGCGGAAACGGAATTGCGTGGTACAGGTCGTGTGCGAATGTGGCGGCTCCCGGCCTGATTTGCCGGGCTACTTCACGTCCGATTTAATAAACTGCTGCAGTTCCGGGTCTTCGGCCTGCCGAAGAGTTCCACCGAAGGCCCCTCTTCCCAGATCTTTCCGTGATGCATGAAAATCGTTGTGGTCGCCACCCGGCGGGCAAAACCCATCTCGTGGGTGACGAGCAGCATGGTCATTCCGTTACGGGCGAGCGTTTCCAGCACGTTCAGCACCTCCTCGGTCAGTTCCGGATCGAGCGCCGACGTCACCTCGTCGAACAGCATCACCTTGGGACGCATGGCGAGCGAGCGGGCGATCGCCACGCGCTGCTGCTGGCCGCCGGAAAGCTGGTCGGGATAGGCGTCGAACTTCTCCGACAGGCCAACCATGCCGAGAACTTCCTCCGCAGTGGTTTGGCTTCAGCTTTCGACACCAATTTGACGATCCGCGGCGCCAGCATGATGTTTTCGCCCACCGTCAGGTGCGGAAAGAGATTGTAGCTTTGGAAGACGATGCCGACATCGGTGCGCAGCTTGCGCAACTCTTTCGGGTCTCGGCCAACGGCGTGGCCGGCAACTTCGATGCGGCCGGAATTGATCTTTCTAGTCCGTTGATGCAGCGCAGAAGCGTGCTTTTTCCGGAACCGGAGCAGCCGATCAACGCAAACACGTCACCCCGATTGACGACAGCGAGACGCCCTTGAGGACTTCGACAGCTCCGAAGCTCTTGTGGACATTATAAATAAGCACTTCCGGCATGGAGCCTCCTTTCCAGCAGACGCGACAGCTGGGACAATGGATAGCAGACGACAAAGTAGAGAGCCGCGACTGCGAGAAAAACGCGGAACGGCTGGAACGTCGCGTTGTTGATGAGTTGCCCGAGGCGGCGAGCGGGCCTTACGAAGCCGGCTGGGCGCGGGAAGCGATCATCTTCGTGCGCGCGCTGAGGTCGCCGGTCGGACGCGCCCCGACAGCCTGGGTCGAAATATCGCCCGACGGCATGCACTGGGTGCGCGAAGGCACAAGCCTGGAAATACCAACCGCCAAGGACGGTGTTGCGGCTGCCCGTCTCGGCCATTTCGGCAACTGCTGCGGCTCACCGCTCGTTTCGAAGAGGGTGCCGAAAGCACTGTTTTGGTTACGCTTCATCTCAAGGTGTGAGCCTGCTTCGTCTGAGGAGGCAGGCCTGTAGCCTATGCCTCTGTAGTGATCTCGCACCGGCCTCAAGGCGCGAGCAGCAAGACCCGCAATGGCTCACCTTTTTTGAATTCAAGGCGAGGAAGGTTGGTTAAACAGCTGACTTTTGCTGCTCGGCAAGACGCAGCAATTTTGCTAAGATCGGCTGTGGGAGGAGACGGGCATGCAATCGATGCCGATAGCCCATCCTGGCGTAGCCAAGACGACGGCCGACGCATCGCTTCCACTCGCCTATTCCACCGCGACGCTCTGCTGGCTCCTGTCCGCCGGCGTCTACATCGCAGCCAAGTGGGTCGCCCCCGAGATGCCGCCTTGGGCGCTCTGCTTCTGGCGGCTGGTGCTCGCCTGCGCGATCCTGCTGCCTATCGTCCATCATCATCATGGGGCGATGCTTGCACTGATCCAGTCCCGGGCGATCGAGGTGCTGGCCATCGGCGCCATCGGGCTGACCCTCTGTCAGGGCATGATCTACACGGGCCTCAATTACACCGACGCGACCACCGCCGGCATTATCATGGCGCTGTCGCCGATCATGACCATGGTGCTTGCCCGCTTCGTGCTCGGCGAGCCCCTCGGCGTCTGGAAGGCACTTGGCGCGCTGCTCGCTCTGGTCGGGATGGTGGTGATCGTGGCGCGCGGCGACCTTGCCTCGCTGATGCGGCTCCAGTTCAATCCCGGCGAGTTGTGGATCGTCGGCAGCGCGTTTTGCTGGGGCCTCTACACCGTGCTGCTGCGTCGCGCCAAATTCGCCATCGAACTGCTGCCGACGGTAGTCCTGCTGCTGGGGGCCGGCGCGCTGGCCGCACTGCCCCTCTATCTCTGGGAGCTGTTTTCCGGCGAGCGTTCGGCGCTGCATGCGAACGGCCTTCTGGCACTCGCCTATGTCGCTGGCCCGGGCGGCGCTCTGATGTATTACCTCTACAACCGCAGTGTCGAGACGCTTGGCGCCGGGCGCGCCAGCATGCTGCTCTATCTGCAGACTGTTTTTGTCGCCGTGCTCGCTTATCTTTTCCTAGGCGAAAGCTTGCACGACTACGACCTCGCCGGCGCCGCCTTTATCGTCGCCGGCCTGCTGCTCGCCACCGCGATCAAGCCGAGGCAGCGCACGGTGCATGTCGCGTAGGGATACCTCTCCCGCTACGCCTCTCACCTTCTGAGATACAGCCATAGTGTCGTCGGCGCCAGGATCGCGGTCAGCGCCACCGGCGCGATCAGGGCGAAGACGACCTGACTGAGTGTCGCCCCGCCACCCATCAACCCGCGCAGCGCCGTCGTCATCAGCGACACCGGATTGACTTCGACGAAGGCCCGCAGCCAGTCCGGCATGGTCCCGGGGTCGACCATGATGTTTGAGGCGAAGACGAGCGGGAACAGGAAGGTAAAGCCGAGCGTCATCACTGTGGTTGGCGTGCGGATCAGCAGGCCGAGCACGATGAATACCCAGCCCATGCCGAACCCGATGGCGATCAGCATGGCGAAGGCGGCAAGCACGCCGAGGCTGCCCGCCTCCGGCCGGTAGCCGAGGATCAGCCCGATGATGAGAATGATCGAGGCGGCAATCAAATGGCGCAGGATGTCGCCCACCATCAGACCGGCGAACGGAGAGAGCGACCAGATCGGCAGCGATCGGAAGCGGTCAAACAAGCCCTTGCCGAGGTCGGTCGACAATCCCATGCCCGAATAGACTGCGTTGAACACCACGGTCTGAACCAGGATGCCGGGCAGGAAGAACTGCAGGTATTCGCCAGGCGAACCGGCGAGCGCACCGCCGAAGACGAAGGTGAACAGCAGCGTGAACATGATCGGAGTCATCACCAGGTCGAAGAGTTGCTCCGGCACATGCTTGAATTTCAGCACCGCGCGCCATCCGAAGACCAGCGCGTTGGAAAGGGCTGATGGGGACCTCGGTCGGGCGACCCTTTGCAGCCGCTGCAGGGATGTCGTGTCGATCATGGCTTGTCGTCCTTCCGGCTTTCACCCAGGCTCGGCTGGCCCGTCAGCGCGAAGAAGACCTCCTCAAGGCTGGGTTGGCCCATGGAGAAATCCGACAGTTCGATGCCGGCAGCGACCAGGTCGGCGAGCGCCTCGTTGGCGGCCTTCGCCGTGCCGGCAAGGACGGAGAGTTCGGCGCCCTCGGCACTGCGTTGGACAGGGTGCTCCAGCCGGCGTTCCAGGATCGACGCCGCCTGGTCCAGCCGCGCAACATCAGCGAGCGCGACATGGAGAAAACCGGAGCCGGTGGCCGCCTTCAATTCGCGGCTGGTGCCCTCGGCAATCTTCCTGCCGTGGTCGATGACGGCGATGCGTGCCGCGAGTTGATCGGCCTCTTCGAGATATTGCGTGGTGAGCAGGATGGTGACGCCGGCCTCGGCGAGGCCGCGGATCATGCCCCAGACATCCTTGCGGGCGTTCGGATCGAGGCCCGTGGTCGGCTCATCGAGGAACAGCACGCCCGGCGTGACGATCAGCGACGCGGCTATGTCGAGCCGCCTTCGCATGCCACCCGAATAGTCCCTCACCTGCTTCGTCGCCGCTTCGGACAAGCCGAAAGCCGCGAGCAGGTCGTCCGCACGGGCTTTCGCGGCACGACCGCGAAAACCCCAGAGTCGGGCGAGCAGGACGAGGTTCTCCCGGCCCGTCAGGTCCTCGTCGAGCGAAGCGAACTGCCCGGTCATCGCGATTGCCGCACGGACCTCGTGCGGGGCCTGCACGAGATCGTGCCCCATCACGGTCGCGGAGCCGGCGTCGGGGCGCGACAGCGTCGCAAGCATCCGCATCAGCGTTGTCTTGCCGGCGCCGTTCGGACCCAGGATAGCGAAAATAATGCCGCGCGGCACATCGAGGTCGATACCATCGACGGCACGCAGCTTGCCGAAGGTTTTGACCAGGCCGCGGGCGGAAATGGCTGACTGGGCAAGGCCCGTGGCGGGCACACCCATAGGAGAAGTATCGTTCATGCAGTCATCCGGCAGTCGCAAATGAAGGCCAACCTCGGCGCAATCGCTGCGTCGTCAGTTCTCTGCAGGCTCATGAGCTTACCGTCTGGCTTATCCTCATGCCAGAGGCTCCGACCATCTGCCCGGCCGCCGAACTGTAGCGCCGGTCAGATCATATGTCGGCTACGCCCTTGGGGTTTTCTCACTCGATCACGGCACAGGCCTGACGTTTTCCGGCATCGCCGGCAGGCTGGCTTTTGTAGTCGTCCTGCCCACCGTGGATCATCAATGCCTTGCCTCGTATCGCCGTTTCTCCACCATCCAGCTTGACCATGCTGTTGAAGACCTGAGCACGCAAAACGCCGTCGGCGCCGACCCGCTGATTTGGCATATCGCCCGCGTGCGGGCCTTTTCCGGCGAGATATCCATGTTCGGCATTCGTCGGATTGAAGTGTCCACCGGCCGAGTCATGGCCGGTCTGATGATCGCACTTTCCAGTCTCATGAACATGGAACGCAACCAATTCGCCCGCCGGCAGTCCCGTCACCTGCAACTCTATCAGCACACCCTGCGCCGTCTCGGTCAGCGTGGCCGTTCCGTTCTTCTCGCCGGCCATGTTGACGAATTCGGCTTTCGCGGTCGCTGCGTCCTGCGCCGCTGCAGGCATCGCGACCGCCAGCGCCAACCCTGCTGTTGCAACCAATTTTCTCATCGACTCGGCCTCCGGTTGTCCAAGGCATCCAAACAACAAAGGGGCCTCTTCGTTCCATTTGGGAATTGAGTTTTTGTCTCCGGCACGGCCGCCAGGGAAGCGACGCCGATACTTTTTTCGATGTGTCTTCAGCTTATACCAGTTCGAAGAGTTGCGCGGTTTGCCAGCCCGCCAGCAGTATGATGAGAGTACCAACGAGCCTGAGAAGCGTCTTTTCTGCGATCGACTTCACCATCAATCCGGCCATCGGCGCTGCGATCACCCCGCCAAGGACCAGGCCGGCAACGGCGATCAGATTTTCTGTCAGCTCTCCTGCCTCCGCCCAATGGCCCGTTAACAACGCAAATAGGAAGGTCAGAGACACCGACAACGTGGTAAGGAACTCGGTGGCATTTACCGTACCAATAACGTAGCGGGGCGTTCCGCCAAAACCGAGAAGGCCCGTCGTCACGATGGGTCCCCATCCGCCACCCCCTGCCGCATCGAGAAATCCACCACCAAGTCCAAGCGGAGGTACCACGGCTGCAGGGACCGGATTGCTTGGGATCCGCCGGAAGGAACGGAACAGGAGCCAGGCTCCGACGAGCGCAAGATATGTGGTCACATATGGCTTCATGACGGCCCCCTCAAACGAGGTGAGCACAAAAGCGCCGAGAACGCCGCCGAGAACGCCAAATGGCATCAGCCGCCAGAAAAGCTTCCAGTCGATATTGCGGTGATAGAGGTGAGCCGAACCCGAAGCCGCCGTGGTAAACAGCTCAGCCGCGTGAACTGAAGCCGAAGCGTGTGCAGGAGACACGCCGAACCCCAGCAGTGTTGTCGAGCAAACCACGCCGTAAGCCATGCCGAGAGCTCCGTCCACGGCCTGAGCTAAAAACCCTACGATCACAAAAAGAAGGAATTCTTGCATTTGGCTCTCCGACAAAGCGCAGTGGTACTCGATAAAAGAGGAACCCGCCGCCTACAACGCATGCAATCTTCATGCTTCCACAACTCACCAAACGCCTGGCATCGATAATGGGGCGACGAACGGGAAACTGTCCACCCGATCAACGCTTTTCTCCGCACCCGATCGAATGGACTGCGCCCCACCTCCTCTGGAGGTTTCACGGGTCGGCCGCAGACTTGCAGCTCCACCCATGAGGCCGGTTGGCGCATGACAGAAAGCCAACCCGCTTGCCTCGGCCAGCCTCGATTATTGGGTCGACCTGCAAAGCTTCATCGATGACGTGATGCCTTTGCTGGAGGTTCGCAAATGTTCGACGCCGGGGGTAAGCGCACCCTTTGCGAGCAATACGGGCCTTCCACGTTCTTTAGGTCTGGAATCGAACTGGTGGCGCGTGGCGATGCTTATTCACGACCAGGCGCGGCTCCCGACTGCCGCGATGGCTTTGTGTCGCGCTTTGGCGTCAGTTCCGCCCCGGGTTGCTCGTTCAGTCGTTTCTTGAGGATGTCAACCAGGCTGACGGTGACCGCAATCACCGCAGGGCCAAGAACGAGCCCAGATGCTCCGAACAGGACGATGCCACCGACAGCACCGACAAAGGCGACCACCGTGTGGAGCCGCAGCCGGTTCCCGACAAGTATCGGATAGAGCAGATTGTCGATGCCGGCGACAACCACGCCGCCCCAGACGGTCAGGATCGCCGCGCTCGCCCAAGCCCCCTCCAGCGCGAGATAGATCGCTGCGGGCACCCAGATCACGAATGCGCCGAGCACCGGCACGATGGCAAGAAGTCCCATTGCCAGGCCCCAGAAGACCGGAGTGGGCAGGCCGAGCCACCAGAAAATCAGGCCGCCCAGCGTCCCCTGCACAGCTGCGACAAGCACGGTGCCTATCAGGATCGCATGGACCGTCTCGGCAAGGCGGGACAGCGTGTATGCCGTCTCCGCGGTACGCAGGGGCGAGAGACGCTCGATCCCGCGCAGGGCGGATTCACGGTCCCGCAGAAAATAGAACAGCAGATAGAATGTCAGCACGAACATCACGGCCTGATTGATCGAGCCGCGCAACAGCGATGTGCTTTGTGCCGTCAGCCATTGAACAAATGCGGCGACCGTACCGGCCGGATCGATTTGGTTCTCGATCCACTGGGCAACCGCCGAAAGCCTGGGATAGCCCGACATGAAGGCATCTGTGTTCCAGCCCCGGATGACCTCCTCCATATAGGTGGCGCCGTTTACCGTCTCGCGTACAAGCTGCTGGGCCACGAAGATGAGCGGCAGGCCGACCGCCACCGCCGCGATGCTGACAGACATCAGTGCAGCCAGGTTCTTGTTCCTGAGCCTTTCCTCGACCTGTCGATGAGCCGGATACAGGATGATTGCCAACACCACCGCCCAGGTCAGTGCGGGCAAAAAAGGCAACGCCAGGAGATAACAGACATACAGGCCGATCGCCGTCGCGGCGACGATGCCGAGCAATCTCATTTGCTTCATATCGGGCATCTGTTTCAGGTCGGGCATCTCTCGCCGCCTCGCAAACCAAGCGAGACTAGTGGATTTTCTGACAAAATGGCAGCTTCCGACGTCGCACCCCCTACTGCCAGGCCGCTGTCGAGCGTGACGAAATTGGCCATTTCTCGGTCATTGGGCTGGCTAGGCCGGTTGGGCGCCCGTCCGCGCTGCCAGCACCACGACGGCCTGCCGGTCGTGGATGCTCTGACCTACGGCGGTTCTACATCTCGCTCGCGGCAGCGCAGCTTCACAGGGCCAAAAAGAAAAAAAGGCCGGACTGTTAAAGTCCGGCCAGGCATGAAGGTTCAAAACCTCCAGAGGGGAACGCGCCGGACGCAATGGGAGGAAAACATCCGACGCAATGCTCATATGGGTCGGCACGGATGACGTTTCAACGACATGGGGTGGGCCACATCAGCCGCTCCATAGAGCCACCCGGGCGGATTCAATCGTCACCGGCCCGTGTTTCAGTTTTAGCGTCATACATGTGAGCGGTGCGTCGCCCGATCAAAAAGGTCGCCGCCTCGGATCAGGCGAGGAGTGTCCCGCGGGACACTCCTCCTTCGTTTTACTCCGAGAGCGTGAAGGGAGCCGTGTATTTGTCGACGTTGTCCTTGGTGATGAGAAGGCAGTCAAACAGCTGCTTCTCGGTCGGCGCGCCGGTTTTGCCGGTCTTTATGAAGGAGTCGGCCTGTTGCACGGCCTTCGCCGAGTAGACGGCCACCGGCTGGAGCACGGTGTACTGCAAGTCGCCCGCCTTGATCGCGGCGACGGCGTCCGGAGAGCCATCGAACCCGCCGACCTTGATGCTCGACAGCTTTCCGGCTTCTTTCAGCGCGGCGATCGCGCCGAGCGCCATCTCGTCATTACCGCTCGTCACGCCGATGATATCGGGATGGGCCTGCAGCAGGCTCTGCATCTTGTCGTGGCCCTGGGTACGGTCCCAGTTGGCGACTTCCGAGCCGGCCTTTTTAAGGTCCGGATACTGGCTGATCACGGTCTCGTATCCGTTTGACCGCGTGGCGGCGTTGTTGTCGGACGGGGCGCCCAAGAGTTCGACGTAGTTGCCTTTCTCGCCGATATTAGTCACCCATTGCTGTGCCCCCAGAGCGGCGCCCTGTGCGTTGTTGGAAACGAGCTGCGCTTTGGCCAGGCCTTCCTGGTTTATCTCGGCGTTGACGAGGAAGACCGGAATGTTAGCAGCAATCGCCTTCTTGACGGCGCCGATGGATCCGCTGGCGTCGGCAGGATCGAGGATGATCGCCACGGATTTGTTGGTGATCGCGGTGTCGATCAGTCTGCTTTCCGTGTTCGTGTCGGCTTTCGATGCGCCGACAGTCGCGGTGTAGCCGAGTTTTTCGGCCTCGGCCTTGGCCACATTGCCTTCGGTGAGCCAGTACGGGTTGGCGGGGTCAATGACGATGATCGAAATGAGACCTTCGGCCGACGCTGCGCTTACCGACCCTGCGAGGACCGGAGCGGCCAGCGCAAAGGCCGTGAGCATTAGAATTCTTGCCTTGCCATACATGAAATTTCCTCCTTGGTTAGCGATGGTACCGGTCAACCGGCAATCTTCTCGTGAGCGGGATCGGCCGTTCGGGCTTTGCCGGCTTGTTGCGGAGAAGTCGAAGGGCCGCCGGTCGAGCCCGGGAGCTTGACGCGACGGCGATACTGAATGGCGTTGAGCAGCACCGCCAACACGATGACGGCGCCGGTGAACACTGTTTGCCAGTAGGCGGACACGCCGATGATCACCAGGCCATCGGAGAGGAAGCCGATGACGAAGGCCCCGACCAGCGTGCCACGGATATTGCCTCGACCACCGGTGAGTGCGGCGCCGCCGATGACGACGGCCGCAATGGCGGTCAGCTCATAGGAGTTGCCGGCGGTCGGCCCTGCCGAGGTCAGTTCCGAGGACAGGATGAGGCCGGCTACCGAGGCGCAGATGCCGGACAGCATATACACCGAGACCTGGACTTTTTTCACCGGCACGCCGGACAGTTCCGCGGCGCGCTCGTTGCCGCCGGAGGCATAGAGCCACCGGCCGAAGGCCGTGCGATTGAGGATGATGCTGCCGATGATCGCGATGACCACCATGACCAGCACACCGATAGGGATACCGAACAGGCGGTTGAAGCCCAGCCAGTCGAAGCCGGTATTGCCCAGCTCCGGCTTGCCGCCGAGATCATTATATGTGAGGCCGTTTGTCATCAGCAGCGCGGCGCCCCGCACCACATAGAGCATGCCCAGCGTGGCAACGAAGGCAGGCACCTTCAACCAGGCGATAAGGACGCCGTTGACCAGGCCGACCAGTGCGCCGAGCACGCACACCAGCACCACGACCACCCAGACGGGGGGAAACAGCACGACGCCGAGCATTTGCAACTGCACGCCCTGCATCAGGAATCCGGCGATGACCCCCGACAGCCCAAGCGTCGACCCCACCGACAGGTCGATGCCGCCATTGAGGATGACCAGCAGCATGCCGACCGCGAGGATGCCGAAGATGGCGACATGCGACGCCATGGTGAGGAAATTGCCCAGCGAGAAGTAATAGGGCGACAGCATCGAGAAGACGAAGATGATCACCATCAGCGCGAGAAACGCCCGGCCCTCCAGCAACAGCTTGGCCAGGCTGAAGCCACCGCTCGATGTCCTCGGGCCGGAGCGGCTACTATTCTGACTGGCGTTGGTCACGGTCTGGGCTCCTGTATTCTTCTGATCAGACAAGCACGGCCTCGCCCGAGGCTGCCATGATCTGCTCTTTCGAGACGTCGGCGCCGAACTGAGCCGAAATCCTGCCTCGGCGCATGACGATGATCCGGTGCGCGATACCAAGGCACTCGGCGACTTCCGAGGTCGAGAACACGACCGCGAGCCCCTGCGCAGCCCGCTCGCCGAGCAGCCGGAACACCTCCGCCTTGGCGCCGACATCGATCCCGCGACTGGGCTCGTCCAGCAGTATGACCTTGGGGTCGGTGGTCAGCATCTTGCCGATGACGACCTTCTGCTGATTGCCGCCGGACAGCGATCCGATGGGCGCGCCTGCGCCCGCCGTCTTGACGCGCACATCGCGAATGGTTCCGTCGATCAGCGACCGCTCCCGCGATTGCGAAAGCAGCATCCCCTTGACGAAGGCGCCAATGCTGGCGAGCGACAGATTTGCCCCCACGGTCATCGTCTGAACCAGCCCGTCGCGTTGGCGGTCCTCAGGCACCAGCACAAGCCCCCTTGATATGCGCTCGGCGATGCTGAGGCGGGAGACGTCCTTGCCCTCCAGCAAGACCCGTCCGCCCGTCATCGGCAGTCGTCCGGCGACGCACTCCAGCAATTCCGTGCGCCCGGCGCCCATCAGCCCGTAAATGCAGATGATCTCGCCGGCGCGTACATCGAGCGACAGCCGGTCGACGACCAGGCGGTCCGAACCCGAAGCATCGGCGATGCTCACATCATCGATCGACAGGGCAACATCGCCGAATGCGTAACCGGTGGGTGGCGATCCCAGGTCGAAGTTCTCGCCCACCATGTTGCGGACGATCCATTCGAGATCGATGTTCTTCGCTTTGGCCGTGGCCGTGATCGTCCCGTCGCGCAGCACCACCGCGTGGTCGGTGATCTGCAGCGCTTCTTCGAGGTGATGGGAGATGTACACGATCGAGACGCCGCGGGCGGTCAGGTCCCGGATCACCTTGAACAGCACTTCTACCTCGGTCGCGCTCAATGCGGAGGTAGGCTCGTCCATGATCAGGATGCGTGAATCGACGCAGAGCGCGCGGGCGATTTCGACGATCTGCTGCTGCCCCAGGCGCAGATCCTGCACCAGGGTCAGCGGATCGATGTCTTCCTCGAGATCGGCCATCAGCATCCGCGTCTGACGAGCCTCTTCCGCGAAGTCGAGGCCGGTCGCGCCCCGCAACTCACGGCCCATGAAAATATTGTCGCGCACACTCAGATTGGGCGCGAGACTCAACTCCTGATGGATTATCGAGATGCCGCGGTCCCGCGCGTCGACGGTCGAGGAGAAGACGACAGGACGGCCATCGAGCTCGATGCTTCCGGACGTCGGCGTCTCGACACCGGAAAGGATCTTCATCAGCGTCGACTTGCCTGCGCCATTCTCTCCGAACAGCGTGGTGACCTCGCCACGGCGGATGTCGAAATTGACCCCCTTGAGGGCATGCGTTCCGCCATAGGATTTTACTATGTTGCGCGCCGCGAGCACGGTGTCGCCGGCCGCCGGCTCGAATTGAGGCGCCGCATTCATTGAACGCTCAGCTTTACGGGTGTGACGAGCCAGCCCTTGGGATTGATCAATTTGAAGACGCCGATCACCGAAATCGCCTTTCCGGTGAGCTTGGTATTGTCGATGGCCGACAACACCTGCTTCTTCATCTCGTTGTTCAAGGCCGATCCGGCGTTCTGATACTCGATCTGGTTGGTGAATTGCCCGAAGGTGATCGTGCCCGTGGCATCGCGCAGATCGGTTCCGTTGATCGCCGGCCCGGTCTGCACGCGAATGACCAAGGTGCTGGGAACATCGTCGACCTTGACGGCGTAGATGCCGGACTTTCCCTCACCGACGACGCCGGTGAATTTGACTGAGAATTCCGTACCGACATTGGCCGGCACGCCGTACTCCTTCTCCGCCGCCGCCTTGTCCTTGGCAATGGCCGACGCGAGGGTAGCGGCGTTCACCGCGCGTTGCTCCACTGCGGATTGAACCTTCGGAAACTCGGACTTGCCGTATTCTTCCGGGGAAAACGCAGCCTTTCTCGCGTCCTCCGCCGAACCAATTATGACGACCTTGGTGTCGAGAACCATTGCGCCGAGCAAAATCAAGATTGCGGCCGCGGCAACAATCCAACGAACGCCGACCCGCCGATTGATCGTGGTGGCGGGCTGCGAACTCATGGCGCAACGACCTGCGGCATGACGCCGATCAGGTCACGGTCACGACTGGCGGCGCTGCTGGCTTTCATTCCATCTCCTCCCAGGATGATATTATTATCTTCAGTTGAAAAATTTTTCACGCGTTCATATCGTTGTCAATCCGCCTTCACCAGGATCAGCGTGCAGCCTGCATCATCGAGAAGAACTTTAATCGCGTATCAGTTGATTGCGGCCGAGAACCCTGCCGGTATTCGGCTGCATGATCGTGTGACCGCGATTGCATGCGCTGGTCGTCTGCCCAACCGCCGTAAGCAAGAACTTCCTCACGAGCCGAAGCCTTTCGGAACAGTCAGGCCTCAGGCATAAAATCGACCATACGTTAGTGTTAAGTTCACGTCAAGACATGGGATATTTTGCCCATTCTCCGGCAGTGCCGGAGAATGGCCACCTGTCAACCAAGCTTAGTAGGCTGTTTTCGTGTGGTATTTTTTGAAAACAGCACATACCCGCGAGGTGTTCGTCCCAAATCAGGGCGCCATCACAATCGCATCAGATTCCTGTCGCTGAGCTGCGCGACAGCGGCATCGAGTTCGTCGGACATCCGCTGCGGGTCCCAGTTACGTGCACGGCCGGCAATGGCGGCGATCTGCTTCAAATCGCTCATGGTCAGGGAACCGCCAATGGCCAGGGTCGTGCGCCGCATGACGATATCGGCCAGATGCTCGACGAATTCATTACGAACGATGTAGTCGATTTCGGATGTGCCGTAGTCGCTTGCCCCCGGCAGGCGATCTTCATTGTCTCCTGAACTTTGGTGGCGGGCGATTGGCAACGCCTTGGTGCCGTAGCGCGACAGAAGCTGGTCGAGACGGCGTTCGTCGGCGCCCGAAGCCGACCTGGCATCGGCCAGCCAGGCGGCTCGCGCCGCAGGCTCGGTTGGAAACCCCTTGCCGCCGCCGATCGGCATCGATCGCGTGGTGACCTTGCGGCCGCGTCCCAGCCGGTCGAGTACCGTGTCGGCAACCTCCTCGGCAAAGCCGCGGAACGTCGTCCATTTGCCGCCGACCAGCGAGATAATCGGAAACGGACGCGAACCTTCCGGCTCGATGAGCGGTGCCGAATGATCCCGGCTGATCAAGCCGGGGACAGAGGCGTCGGATGCAGGCAACGGTCTGATGCCGCTATAGGCATAGACGATCTGGTCGCGTCCAAAGCTCATGCCCGGCATCAGCGCACGCACGCTCTCGAGCAGATAGTCGATCTCCTGCGGCTCGCAGCATACTGTGTCCGGGTTGTCGGCCTGGATGTCGGTCGAGCCGACAAGCGCCAGACCGAGATAGTCGTAGACAAGGCAGATGCGGCCGTCGTCGGCTTCGAAGTAGAGCATGCGGCCTGCCAGGCTTCGTACCAGTTCGTCATGCTTCAAAAGGATATGCGAGCCCTTGGTGCCGCCGATCATTTTCGACGGCGCGCCCAGCGAGGCGTTGACATCGTCGATCCACGGGCCGGCGGCGTTGACGACCAGTTTCGGCCGTACCGAAAATACAGCGCCGTTCTCGGACTGGCCCCCGGCTTTTGACTGGCCAACACCTTTTGACTCGCCCCCGCCTTTTGACTGAAAAGTCAGCACGCCATTGGACGACGAAACCAACGTCGTGTAGTTGGCGGCCGCGGCGAGGGCATTTGCTGCCAGCCCGTCGGTGATCAGTTCGAGCACCAGCCTTTCGGGATGGCTGATCTTGGCGTCGTAATAGATGCCGGTGGCGACGATCGACTTGGTCAGTGCCGGCATGTCGCTCAGCGCCCGCCGTCGCCCGACCAGTCGGTGGCGCGGCATGACACGATGCTGCGACCCATAAAAATCGTAGATCGTCAGGCCGATCTTGATGAGGACGGCGCCGCGGCTGCGCGGCGCGCTGGTCGAGCCCAGCAGCGTGCGCAACGCCGCCCAAATGCCCTTGCTCCAGGAGAAGATCGGGATGATTGTCGGCAGCGGGCTGACATAGTGCGGCGCGTTCTTCAACAGCAGGTTGCGCTCCAGCGTTGACTGCGCCACCAGCCCGAACTCGCCCGTTTCGAGATATTTCAGGCCGCCATGGATCAGCCGCGACGGCGCAGCACTTGTGCCTGAGCCAAAATCGTCCTTGTCGACGATCAGGCAACTGACGCCTTGCGCGCACAGATCCCGGAACAGGCCAGCCCCATTGATGCCGGCGCCAAGAATGACGACGTCGACGTCGCCCGTCCTGTTCATAAAGGCGAGGCGCCCGATCGGGTCGGCTGAGCCAGGGTCGGATGCGCCTGCGCCGTCGGAAGGGCTCATGGCTTAGTCATCTTGACGATGCGCAGTTTTACGCCCGCCTGTTCGAGCTTTTGCGCCTGCGCATCGCTTACGCCGTCGGTCGTCAGCACCGCGTCGAAACGGGTCAGATCGTCAAAGACATGCAGGGCGACCTTGTCGAACTTGGAATGGTCGACGACAAGAATGCGCCTGGTCGAGGCAGCAACCATCGCTTGCTTGACCCGGACCACATGCTGGTCCTGGATGAAGGCCGTGGTGCCTGAGATCGCCGAAGCCGAGCAAATCAGAAGATTGGCGCGCAATTGCGCCACGGCATTCTCGCAGACGATGCCGATATAGGCATTGTAGGTGCGGTGATACTGACCGCCTAGGCAGATGAAGTCGATATCGTCGACATTGGTCAGCAGTGCTGCAGTCGCGACGCTGTTGGTGATGACGGTCAGTGGCTTGATGTCGGGCAGCAGTGGCGCGATCGCGTTCGCCGTCGTCGAATCGTCCAGCATGACGGCCTGGCCGGCCTCGATATAATCCAGCGCCGCATGCGCCAGCGCATCCTTTTCGGCCCTGCCGACCGTCACCCGATAGCGGAAAGCGCTTTCATAAAGGCCGGAAGGCTGCACCGTCACCGCGCCGTGCAGCTTGCGCAGCACGCCCTGGTGCGCCAGTTGGTCGATATGGCGGTGGATGGTCATCCGCGACACGCCGAAATGCTCGACCAGGTCGTCGATGCGCACCTGGCCGAATTTGATCACATAGTCGGCGATTTCCTCGCGCCGTTCGTCGGCCTTGATCATGCAGCCCCCTCAATGCTTTGCCGCGCCAGCCTTTCGATCTCCGGCCATTGCGGCTTGAGCGATTCGGCAATGCGGCAATAGAGAGAAAAACGGTCCTCGAAAGCCGCATTGCGCGCCGCGTCGGGCAGATATTCATGGCTCGTCTCGCTGACGGCGCGCGCGCCCTGTTGCGGCGTGGCAAACAGGCCAACCGCGGCGCCGGCACAAAGCGCTGCGCCGAAGGCAGCCGCCTCGTCGGTCGACGTGACGATGACCGGTGCGTTGAGTACGTCGGCGAACATCTGCGCGAAGGCCGGATTGCGCGAACCGCCGCCGGTGAGCCGCACCTCACGAACGGCAAAGCCGTCGCGCAGCGCTTCGACGTGAGTGCGGTGGTTGAAGACGATGCCTTCCAGCACTGCCTTCAGCATGTCGCCGCGATCATGCCAGCCATGCAGGCCGAGAAAGCTGGCGCTGGCGGCATTGCCGTAAGGCGAGCCGAACAAATAGGGATGGAACAAGATGGTCGAAGGCCTGCCAAGCGCAACGTCGATCTCTGCCGCCAGCATCTCGTGGATCGAGCCGCCGGTCCTTTTTGCTTCATCCTGTTCCGGGCGGCAGAGCGTGTCGAGGAACCAGTCGTAATTCGCCGTCGAGGCCGGCGAGATCGACATGTTGTTCCAACGCCCCAAGTCGATAGCGTTGCGGCAGAACCAGCGCGGGTCGACACGCGGCTCGGTGGAGACGATTTCGTTGATCGAATAGGTGCCGGCGACGATGCTGACCACGCCCTCCTCGTGGCCGCCGATGCCAAGCGCCGATGCCGTGACATCATGCAGGCCGCAAGCGACCGGCGTGCCTTTCGCAAGCCCGCTCATCGCCGCTGCATCGGCGGTGACGTAGCCGACGATGTCGGCCGAATGCGCCATCGGCGGCAAGGCTTCAAACAACGCCTCAAGACCGAAAATGCGCATCGCCTCCGGCACATAGCTTTGCGTACGCACATTGGTGAACGAGGTGCTTGCCTCCGTGAGGTCAGTGCCGATGGTGCCGGTCAGGCAAAACCGCAGCCAGTCCTTGCAGGCGAATACGTGCCCTGTCCGGCTGAAGCGTTCCGGGTCGTGCTCCCGCAACCAAACCAGCAGCGACGACGGTGAGGAAGCGTGCGGCACTTGGCCGGTCAGGGCGAGCGCTTCGGCGAAGACCGAACTTCGCGACCATCTGTCGACGATTTCGCCCGACCGGCTGTCCAGCGACAATATGCCGGGGCCCAGCGGCCGGCGATCGTTGTCGAGCAGGTACAGACCATCACCATGCGCGGTCGCCGCCACTGCCTTGATGTCGCTGGCCGGCCGGCCGCTCAAGGCAATGGCCTCCCGGATCGCCTCGGCGGTCGCTTGCCAGAGACCGGCCATGTCGCGTTCGACCCAGCGCGCGTGCGGCATCGATTGCGGCACCCGCCGGCGCGCCACCGACAGTTGCGAACCGTCGGCGTCGAAGATCACTGCCTTCGTCACCGTCAGGCCGTTGTCGATCCCAAGCAGGCTGGACATGGCTACCTCTCAGCTCATCGCTTGCCGATACGCGTTGCGAATAGGATTCTGGTGCTTTGCGCTTGACGACGGCGGGGAAAGCTGCCCGGCGAAGCAACCGCCGAACACCGATGGGAAATCCGAACCAACGGAATCGACCATACAGTGGTGTTAAATTAACGTCAACATGTGTGATTTTTGGACGCAATCCTGCGGCGGGCCAAGGGCCTACCAGCGCTGAAGTCCCGAGCTCGCCATCATCGATGCGGCTTTCGCAGACTGATTTGGATCTCCCGGAAGCCGCTGAACGGCGACCGAGATAAGTCGTGGCAGCCATTGGCGTAGCCGCCACGACAAGGGTCTCACCAGCCTAGTCGATGTCGAAGGACACGCCTTGGGCCAGCGGCAGCGCCTTGGAATAGTTCACCGTGTTGGTGGCGCGCCGCATGTAAGCCTTCCAGGCGTCGGAACCGCTCTCGCGGCCGCCGCCGGTCTCCTTCTCGCCGCCGAAGGCGCCGCCGATCTCGGCCCCCGACGTGCCTATGTTGACGTTGGCGATGCCGCAGTCGGACCCGTCGACGCCGAGGAAGCGCTCGGATTCCTGCAGGTCGCGGGTGAAGATCGACGACGACAGCCCCGCTCCGACCGCATTGTGCTCGTCGAGCACGGCGTCGAAGTCCGAGTATTTCATCACGTAGAGGATCGGCGCGAAGGTCTCTTCCGTCACCGGCGAGACCTGCTTGGGCATCTCGATCAGCGCCGGACGAACGTAATAAGCGTCGGGAAGGCCGTTCTCGACCCGCGCGCCGCCGGTGACCTTGCCGCCTTGAGCGGCGGCTTCCTTCAACGCGTTCTGCATGCTGTCGAAGGCTGCCTTGTCGATCAACGGTCCGACCAGCGCTGATGTCTCCAGCGGATTGCCGACAGAGACGCTTTCATAGGCCTTTTTCAGGCGCGGAACGAGTTGGTCGTAGACGCTCTCATGCACGAACAGGCGCCTGAGCGTCGTGCAGCGCTGGCCGGCGGTGCCCATGGCGCCGAAGGCGATGGCGCGCAAGGCCATGTCGAGATCGGCCGTCGGGCAGACGATGCCGGCATTGTTGCCGCCGAGCTCCAGCACGGCGCGGGCAAAGCGCTTCGCCAGCCGTGGACCGACATCCCTGCCCATGCGGGTCGAGCCGGTGGCCGAGACCAGCGGCACATCAGGATGATCGACCAGAATTTCGCCGACGGCGCGATCGCCGATCAGCACCGAAATCAATCCTTCCGGAGCATCGCCGAAACGTTCAGCCGCACGCTTGAAGATCGCCTCGCAGGCGAGCGCCGTCAGCGGTGTCTTTTCCGATGGCTTCCACACCACCGCGTCGCCGCAGACCAGCGCCAGCGCGGCGTTCCACGACCACACCGCGACCGGGAAGTTGAAGGCCGAAATCACGCCGACGACGCCCAGCGGGTGCCAGGTTTCCATCATGCGATGACCCGGGCGCTCGGTGGCGATGGTCAGGCCGTACAATTGCCGCGACAGGCCGACGGCGAAATCGCAGATGTCGATCATCTCCTGCACTTCGCCGAGCCCTTCGGACGGGATCTTGCCGACCTCGATCGACACCAGCCGGCCAAGCTCTGCCTTGTGCGCGCGCAGTTCCTCGCCTAGCAGCCGCACCAGCTCGCCGCGCTTCGGCGCCGGCACCAGCCGCCATGTCTGGAAGGCTTTATGCGCCCTGTCGATGGTCTCTGCCGCATCGGCCGGTGAGATCGTCTTCAGCGCGGCGATCTGCTCACCCGTCACCGGGCTGCGCACGATGAGATCGCCGCCTGAAAGCGCAGCCTCGGCAACGCCCAGTTTCGCCAGCAGCCCGGCTGTTTCCTTCGCAATCGTCATTTTCTTTCCCTTTCAGACCCGTCGCTCAATTATGCATGTCGCCCAAAAGCATGCCCTCGGGCCTGACCCCAAGTGCGCAGCGGTTTTGGGACATGCACCCTTGCGCCATGCCGTCCCTGCACCGATCGGCACATCAGGCGCTGTCATGGCGTGGCATTACTCGCTTCAGGGAAAAATCGCCACCCCGGCATGGTCTAAGCCAAAGGCAGACCGTTGAACCAGCGAGTCGTCTCAGCGCGCTGCCTGCGCACCCCGCACGGCGCCTTCCTTCATCAGGCGGTCGATGTGCATGCGGATATGGGCGGCCTCGGCGGCCGTATTGGCAAGCGCAATGGCGCGGTCGAAGGCGATGCGCGCCTCCTCACCACGACCGAGCTGCATCAGCAGGCCACCCCTAAGGCCGAAGAAGTGGAAATAGCCGGAAAGCCTTTGTTCCAACGGCTCGATCATGGCAAGTGCGGCTTCCGGCCCGCGCACCTTGGCGACCGCGACGGCGCGATTGAGCGTCACCACCGGCGACGGCTGCATCTGCTCGAGCAGGCTGTAGAGCAGCTCGATCTCGTTCCAGTCCGTGTCCTCGGGCCTTTCCGCGCGCGCATGCAGGGCGGCGATCGCCGCTTGCACCTGATAGGGACCGGGCTTGTGGTGGCGCAGCGCTTTGTCGACCAGCGCCAGCCCCTCGTCGATCATCTTGCGGCTCCACAGGCTGCGGTCCTGGTCTTCGAGCAGCACGATTTCGCCGTTCTCGTCGAAACGCGCCGGCGCACGCGCATGCTGAAGCAGCAAGAGTGCCGTCAGGCCCATGATCTCCGGCTCGGTCTGGAACAGCCTGAGCAGCAGCCGGGCCAGCCGGATCGCCTCCTCGCAGAGCGGCGCGCGCGCCGGCGCCTCACCGCTGTTGGTCGAATAGCCTTCGTTGAAGATCAGGTAGACCATGGCGGCGACCGCGGCGAGCCGCTCGGAGCGCTCGACCGCACCGGGCGTCTCGAACGGCACGCCGGCATCGGCGATGCGCGCCTTGGCACGTGTGATGCGCTGCTCCATGGCGCTTTCGCCGACGAGAAAAGCGCGGGCGATCTGCTTGACGCTCAGGCCTGAAACGATGCGCAACGCCACGGCGATCTGCTGCGTCGCCGGCAGGTCGGGATGACAGCAGATGAACAGCAGCCGCAATATGTCGTCGCGGTAGTGCGCGCCGTCCAGCCGTTCGGCGATATCGGTTTCGGCATCTTCCAGATCGGAGATCTGGTGCTCTTCCGGCAGCGGCGCCTGCTTGGCACGCTTGCGCACCGCGTCGATGCCGCTGTTGCGGCCAACGAAGATCAGCCAGGCTGCCGGATCGCGCGGCGGGCCGTTTGTCGGCCAGTTCTTCAGAGCGCGCAGGCAAGCGTCCTGGAAAGCTTCCTCCGCCGCGTCGAGATCGCGGAAGTAGCGCAACAGCGCGCCCATCGCCTGTGGGCGGGCGGTGCTGATCGCTGTGCTGATCCAGGTAAGGTCGGTCATGCTGAAACCTTGGCGGGATTGAAGAGCGAAACCGGCCGTATCTCGTAGGAGCCGCCGCTCGGGTTGACCTCGGAAAGCTCGCGCGCAAAGTCGACGGCCTCGTCGAGATCGGCGCATTCGAGCGTGTAGAAGCCGAGGAACTGTTCCTTGGTTTCGGCAAACGGGCCATCGATGACGACCGATTCGCCCTTGACCTTTCTCAGCGTTGTCGCAGCGGTCGTCGGCAGCAGCCGCGCCACCGGGCCAAGCCGGCCGGCCCGAGCGTATTTTTCCTGCACGCCCAGGAGTTTTTCCATGACGGCATCGTCCTGTTCCTTGCTCCACGAGCAGACGACGTCTTCGGAGGCATAGCAGAGGATTGCGTAGAGCATGGGCGCGTCCTTTTCTCTGTCAAAGGACGAAACAGTAGGACCGATCCCGACACAACGTCGATAAAAAAATCACGTCCTGCTCACCCAGAAGCCCCGATGTGCAGCTATGTTTGGATTGGCCGATACATCAAGACCCGGCCCGTCGGGATCAGCTGCAGCAAATAATCGAAGTCGCTGATGTTGCCCGTTAGAACGGCAAATCCCAATTTCTGGGCCTGCAGGAACAGAACGCAATCCTGAAGCGCCCGCAGCCTGGAATCATTCTTGTAGCCTTGCAGGCGACACAGCATTCCTGAGAGGAGTGCGGCTCGGCCCAGGACATCGGGATCTGCTGCAAAAACCCGATGCGGCGGCATATCCTCGATCATGGTCCCGATCTGCTTGATCGCTTCGGCGGTGCCCGGGTGGTTCGGCTTGAGGACGCCAACCGTGTGCATCAGTTCCTGGATGGCTATGGTTGAATGATTGACCTGCCTGATGTCGAGGAGGTCGGCAACTGCTTCTGGCGCTCGGCCTTGCAAACCGTCAAGGTAAACACAGGTATCCAGCAGCAATTCCTGTCCCGCCTCGACAAGGTTACCGATGATCGGCAGCTCCTTGTCGGGCCGGCGGCTTAACGTTTTCTGGGGGTCAAATCGCGACCATCTGACGGCCGCACCGAAGTCGAAATCGGCCAATTCAGAATCCGAGCTTCAGCGTCGGATCCACCGTTCCACGTGTTTTCCTGAAGGTCTCGGCGAAATTGTCTTCCAAGGCTACATTTGCCAGCGCAAATTCGACCAGCTCGGTATCAGACGTCAATCCGGTTCGAGCCTTAGCCTGCTTGATCAGGTCGGCACTCACCCGTCCCGCGATCCTGCCGTTCTTCTCAGCGCGCAGGCCGGATTCTTCTGCCCTCTGCAGGACGGCATCAATTCTGGCCAGGCGACGCATCTGCATTTTCGCAGCCGCTTTGGGAAGCGTTTTCGTCCGCTTGCCAGCGGCGAGGCCGCGACGGACATGTACAGCTGTCTTCGCCATCAGGGTGCCTCACCTTCTGTTTAACAATAATCGATTTTGGACAACATAGCAGGAAAGACAATGTTTTCAATGCCCGCTTCCGGCACAGGTTCAGGCGCGCTTCGGTTCAGCTTTCCTGCGCCTTCAGCCATCTCAGAACGATGGCTTCTTCGTCATCAAGGCCGGCTATCGATCGCTTCCGCTTGTTCGCATCCGCCATTTCGCCGAGCAGCCGACCTTCGGACCAGGCTTCGAAAACCTGTGGGTGGATATAACAGCTGCGGCAGATGGCGCGCGTGTTGCCCAGCCGCTCGGCGACCTTGTCGATGACGCCGTTCATCACCCGCTTCTGTTGTGCCTGGCTTTCGGGTCGTTCGGTTTGCGCAAACAGCGACGCAGCATGGATGGTGCCGCCCCAGGTTCGGAAATGCTTCGAGCTGAAATCCGCCCCCGCCGTCTCCCTGATATAGCGGTTGACGTCGTCGGAGCGGATCGGTCGCCTGCTTCCGTCCTCGTCGAGATACTGGAACAACTTCTGGCCCGGCAGATCCTGCGCCCCGCGCACGATCCTGGCGATCCGGCGATCGACGAGCTTCAGCTTCCACTCCTTGCCGGACTTGCCCTTGAAAGCGAAACGCAGGCTCGAGCCACTGATGTCGACATGGCGGTCGCGCAGCGTGGTCAGCCCAAAGCTGTTGTTGTCGCGGGCGTAGGCAGCATTGCCGACGCGGATCATCGTGTTGTCGAGCAGCCAGACCACAGCGGCGACAACGCGTTCCAGCGGCAGGCCGTGACGGCGCAGATCGGCGTCGATCTGGCGTCGCAGTTCAGGCAGGCTCCCTGCAAAGGCAACCAGGCTCGAATATTTGACGCCGTCGCGCTCCTCGGCCCATTGCGGATGATAGCGATATTGCTTGCGTCCGCGCTGGTCTCGGCCGGTCGCCTGGATGTGACCGTTGGCATCCGGCGCGATCCACACATCCGTCCACGCCGGCGGGATGGCGAGTGCCTTGATGCGGGCCATGGTGTCTGTGTCGACGCCCTGCCCGTCAGGCCCTTTGTACGAAAATCCCTTGCCGGCCCTGAAGCGGCGGATACCGGGCTCGGTATCGGTGACATAGGTGAGCGAGGCTCGATCGGCCGAGGCCTCTCCGCCATTCTTCGGCGCCCCGTTTTTTGGTGCACCCTCCTTGGCAGCCGACCGGCCAGTCGACGATCCGGATTTGTCCAGCATGTCCTCTCCACGGAATCTTCCCGTAGATAAGCAACGGATCGGCCCGCTGGTTCCGCCATTGCTTCGACGAACATGGCTGCCACAAAGATGCCGGGCTCACCGCATGCGCGTTTGAGAAGCAGCCTTCTGCCGATGTTCAAGATCGATTGCGGCCTCGCTTGCCGTCATGCCTTTTCCAGCACGACCGGAATGACGTCGACAGCCTGCTCGCCGACCTGTCCGCCCGTCGTCTTCAGGACGCCGACGATCGGCGCTACATCCGAATAGTCGCGGCCGTGGCCAACGGTGATGTGGTCATTGCTTGCCCGCATGCCGTTGGTTGGATCGAATTCCTGCCATCCGGTGTCGCGCCCGCACCACACCTTGACCCAGGCATGCATGGCGTCGGCCCCTTCCAAACGCGGTTTTCCGGGCGGCGGAATGGTGCGCAGGAAGCCGCTGACATAGCCGGCGGGGATACCGAGGCCGCGCAGGCCGGCGATCATGATGTGCGAAAAATCCTGGCAGACGCCCCGCTTCAGGCTGAAAGCATCGCTCGCCCGGGTCTGCACCGTGGTCGCCTCGCCATCGTAGGTGAAATCGCGATGAATGCGGTTGCACAGGTCCATGGCGGTACCGACGACAGAACTGCCGGCACTGCTCCGCGCATACCCCGTGATATCAGCGTCAATGCCGACATGGTCGCTGGCGGCCAGAAAGTGATGCGGTGTATCAGGCGACAGCGACCGCACCGCTTCGAGTTGGCTCCGCAGCCGGCGAATGTCGGGCGACACGTCAAGCCCGGGTTCCGGCCGCGAGACGGCGACGCGCGCGCTCATCCTGATGTCGAGCGCATCATGGGCATCGCGAAAGGCGATCGACGTGACATTGTTGCCGAAGAAATCGGAAAAGTCGGAGCGTTCGCTCGGCGCCGGCGCGAAGGATAGCGAAGCGGCGATCACCCGCTGCACGCCCGATATCGTCGGCGGCAGCACGCGCACCTGATGGCGGCCGCCGCCGGCTGCAGCATCATAGTCGTAACGCAGATTGAGTCTGATGTCGTAGAGCATGCCAGCCTCCGGGTCCCGTCCTTAGCCGAAATAGGCCTTGGCGAGGCTGTTGTAGAGGCCGCCGATCTCGGTGGCGAGATCGTCCAGGGCCTTCGCCGTCATGTCCGAGGGCTCCTTGATGGCGATTGCCGTATTGAGCTGCAGTATCTCTTTCGCCGCCGGCGACATATGCCCCTCGCCACCGACAGCAGGCAACAGCGCGATCTCGGCCTTCAGCCGCTCGAGCTGGAACAGGATGGAGCGTGGGTTGAGCGGATCGAGCACCAGGAGGTCGATCACCGTGCGCCTGCCGGCCTGCACCGGATACTGCCGCCGGTGGGTCATCACGCTGTCGCCGATCTCCAGCATCATGTCGAGCGCGCCTTCGGGCGCCGCAGCCCCGGTCAGCCGGGCCAGCGTGCGGGCGATCTGGATGCCGCGTTCCAACCGCCGGCCGATCTCCAGGAAGCGCCAGCCGGTGAAGCGATACATGTTCTCATGCAGCAGGCCGGAAAACCCGGCGAGCTTGCGCAGGATGACCGTCATCGCCCGCGTCGCATCATCGCCAGGCGCCACCGTTGTCGCGAATTGATGGATGGTCTTCGACAGATCCTTCAGCGCCAGCCAGCCGTCGGGCGAGAAGCGGTCGCGGATCTGTCCGGCGCTGTAGACGGCGCTGTCCAGCGTGCCGATCAGCCCCGGCGGGATCGCCGTGGCGACGTCGATGCCGAACGGTTCGAGATGGTCTCTGATATCGGCAAGCAAAGGCATGTCCGGGTCGGAGGCCTCGGCCAGCCGCACGTGATAGGCGCGCAGGATGCGCACCGTGCCTTCCGATCGCTCGATATAACGGCCGAGCCAAGTCAGGTTCTCCGCCGCGCGGCTGGGCAGGCTGCCTGGCGAGGTGCGGATGAAGCTGTCGTGCTCCTGCGGCAGCAGCGTCTCGCGCTCCACCGGCCTGTCGCTGACCACCCATACATCCGCAGCCTGGCCGCCGCGCTGCATGGCGATTGCGGTCGGGTCGAGCGAAAAGCCGACACGGGCAAAACCGCCGGGCATCACCGTCCAGCCTTCCGGCGTTCGCGCCAGATAGACGCGCAGGGCTGCCGGCCGCGGCTCAAGCCAGCCGCCGACATAGACCGGCGTGGTCGAAAGCGTCACTGCTTCCTGTCCGACGAAGGCGCCGCCGTCGCGTTCGATCCGGGCTATCAGTTCGGCCCGTTCCCCGGCAACCAGCGCCGAGCCCAGCCTGGTGCAATCGTCATCCTCGAAGGCAAGCCGCGTCGACAGCGCCGGACCGATCACCATGCGGTCGAGGTTGGCCAGCACATGGTCACGGTCCGCGTCCCGCCCGCACCACCATGTCGCGACGCTCGGCAAGAGAAGCTCCTCGCTGCGCAATTCGCGCGAAATTTTTGGCAGGAAGGCGAACAGCGCCCGCGTTTCCATCAGCCCGGAGCCGAGCGCGTTGACGGCTGAGACGGCTCCCCGGCGGATCGCCTCGACCAGCCCTGGCGTGCCGATCTGCGAATCCGGCCGCAGCTCCAGCGGATCGGCGAAGGCGGCGTCGAGCCGCCGCCACAGCACGCTGACCGGCATCAGCCCGGAAACCGTGCGCACCATCAATCGACCGCCGGAGACGGTCAGATCCTCGCCTTCGAGCAGCATGATGCCGAGATAGCGGGCGATATAGGCATGCTCGTAATAGGTTTCGTTGAGTGGCCCGGGCGTCAGGATGGCGACACGACCGCCCGATCCCTTGGCCATGCCGTTAAGCGCGTCGCGAAAGCGACGGAAGAAGCCGGCAAGGCGGTGCACATGCATCTCGCCATAAACGTCGGACAGCGCACGCGTTGTGGCGACGCGGTTTTCCAGCGCAAAGCCGGCACCTGACGGCGCCTGCGTGCGGTCGCCCAGCACCCACCAGCGGCCATCCGGTCCACGGCCGAGTTCGAACGCGCAGAAATGCAGGAAATGGCCGCTGGCCGGTCTGGTGCCGACGACGGGGCGCAAATATTCCGGGCTGGCCGCGATCAGCCCCGCCGGCAGGACGCCTTTCTCGACCAGGCGGTTCGGCCCGTAGATATCGGCAATCGTTTCCTCGAACAGCTCGGCCCGCTGGACCAGGCCGGCACTGATCGCGGCCCATTCCTGCTCCTCTATCAGGAGAGGCACATGCGCCAGCGGCCATTCGCGCTCATTGGCGCCGGCCTGATCGTAGAGACGGTAATAGACGCCGGCGTCGCGCAGATACTGGTCGGCGCGGGCGAAACGCTGGGCGAGCTTTTCAGGCCCCAGATCTTCCAGCGCCTCGATGAACTCCTTCCAGACCGGACGGGGATTGCCTGATGCATCGACCATCTCGTCGACGACGCCGTCGATCGGCTGGTAGTGCTCCAGCAGGTTATGCGGCCTGCCGCGTATTTCCTGGTGATTCCCCTTTGCCATGGCTGATCAGAGTCTTGCAGGCAGCCGCAGGTCAAGGGTCATCGGGAAATCCTCAGAGGCTTGTTCGCCGCGCAGCACGTAGGCGGACGGCGTATGGCCGCGCGGCTCGAAGCGGGCGAGCCGCCGCGCCTCCGCTTCGTTGCCGTTGACCGGGAAAGTGTCGTAGCTGCGCCCGCCGGGATGCGCGACATGGTAGACGCAGCCGCCGACCGCCCGGCCCGACCAGCGATCGTAGATGTCGAAGACCAGCGGCGTGTTGACCGGCAGTGCTGGATGCAGCCCCGATGACGGCTGCCAGGCCTTGAAGCGGACGCCGGCCACCGCGATCTCTCTGGTGTCGGTCACCTTCATCGGCACGATGCGGCCGTTGCAGACGACCGCATGACGTTCCGGATTGAGCCCTTCGGTCTTCACCTGCAGCCGCTCGACCGAAGAATCGACGAAGCGCACGGTGCCGCCGATGGCGCCCTGCTCGCCCATGACATGCCACGGCTCCAGCGCCTGCCGCAGCTCCAGCTTGATGCCGGCATGCTGGACTTCGCCGCAGAAAGGAAAGCGGAATTCGAGCTGCGCATCGAACCATTCGGGACGGAACTCGAAGCCGTTCAGCTTGAGGTCGTCCAGCACGTCGAGAAAGTCAGCCCATACATAGTGCGGCAGCATGAAACGGTCATGCAGTGACGTGCCCCAGCGCACGAAGCGGCCATCGAGCGGGTTCTTCCAGGCGCGGGCGATGATGGCGCGCACCAGCAATTGCTGCGCCAGGCTCATGCGCGCATTGGGCGGCATCTCGAAGCCGCGGAACTCGACCAGCCCCAGCCGGCCGGTCGGTCCGTCGGGCGAAAACAGCTTGTCGATGCAGATTTCCGAACGGTGGGTGTTCCCCGTCACGTCGGTCAACAGGTTACGGAACAGCCGGTCGACCAGCCACGGCAACGGGGCGCTGCCACTGTCCGGATGCGGCACCTGCGCCATGGCGATCTCAAGCTCGTACAGCGAATCGTGGCGCGCCTCGTCGAAACGCGGCGCCTGGCTGGTCGGGCCGATGAACAGGCCTGAGAACAGATAGGACAGCGACGGACGGCGCTGCCATTGCAGGACCAGGCTCTTCAGCAAATCGGGGCGGCGCAGAAACGGACTGTCGTTGGGTGTTGCGCCGCCGACGACGACATGGTTGCCGCCGCCGGTGCCGGTATGACGGCCGTCGATCATGAACTTGTCGGCGCCAAGCCGCGTCTGCCGCGCCTCCTCGTAGATCGCTGTGGTCGTCGCCACGCAGTCCTGCCAGTTCGCAGCCGGATGGATGTTCACCTCGATGACGCCGGGATCCGGAGCAACGCGGATGACGTTTAGGCGCGGGTCGTGTGGCGGACCGTAGCCCTCGATATGCACCGGCAGGCCGATAGCCTTTGCCGCGTTCTCGGCCGCCGCGACCAGTTCGAGATAATCTTCCAGCGCCTCGACCGGCGGCATGAATACACAAAGCCGTCCGTCGCGCGGCTCGACCGACAGCGCGGTGCGCACCGCGCCACCGATCTCGGTAATCTCCTGTTCGACACGGTCCTGCTGGCCGGTCGCTGCGGTGAAGGACGCCGCCTGCTGGCGGCGCGCCATTTCGCCAGCGCCTTCAAGTTCGGCCGGGGCAGCCTCCGGCAAAGAAGCGGCTTCAGGCAAAATAGCCTCGCGCGCCGGCAATGGTCCGCGCGGCAGCGAAGGATCGACCGGCACGATGTAGGGGAACTGCGCCGGCGGCACATGGGGTAGCGTGCCGAGCGGCAGGCGGTAGCCGACCGGTGAATCGCCCGGCACCAGGAACAGCCTGCCGCGCCGCGTCTTCCATTTCTCCGAACGCCAGCGCGGTCCCGACGCCTGGCTGTTCCAGCGCTGGACAGGCAGCACATAGCCCGACGGCTTGGTCAGGCCGCGCTCGAACACCCGCGCCATGCGGCTGCGCTCCTCGGGGTCGTCCAGCTTCGAATTCGACGGATCGACATTCTCCGGCAGCTTGCCTTCCTTGAGCAGCCACTCAGCCGGGTCCTCATAGGCTTCGCTGACCATTGACTTGTCGATGCCGAGTTCATCGGCAATCGCCGTCAGCAGGCTTTCAGCCTGCTTCGGCCCAACATCTGCTTCGCCTGCTTCATCTGCTTCGCTGTTCTCCCGCGCGATCAGCGACGGGTCGCTCCACACCGGCTCGCCGTCGGCGCGCCAGTACAGCGAGAAGGTCCAGCGCGGCAGGCTTTCGCCCGGATACCACTTGCCCTGCCCGTAGTGCAGGAAGCCGCCCGGCGCGAAACGCTCACGCAGCTGGCGGATCAGCGCATCGGCCTTTTCGCGTTTTGTCGGGCCGACGGCGGCGGTGTTCCACTCCTCCGCCTCGAAATCATCGATCGACACGAAGGTCGGCTCGCCACCCATGGTCAGCCGCACGTCCCCGGCTTCGAGCGCGGCGTCGACCTGCCTGCCCAATGCGTCAAGCGCCTGCCAGCTTTCGTCGGAGAATGGCTTGGTGATGCGGGGGTGCTCGGCGATGCGGTCGACCCGCATGTCGAAGCCGAACTCGACATTGGCGAAGCTCGCCATGCCGGAAATAGGCGCGGCGTTGCGGAAATGCGGCGTGGCCGCCAGCGGCACATGGCTTTCGCCGGTGAGCAGACCGGAGGTCGGGTCGAAGCCGATCCAGCCGGCGCCCGGCAGATAGACCTCGCACCAGGCATGGAGATCGGTGAAGTCGACGGCGGTGCCGGGCGGTCCGTCAAGCGCGACGAGGTCGGGCTTCAGCTGGATCAGGTAGCCGGAAACAAAGCGCGCGGCGATGCCGAGGTTCCTCAGGATCTGCACCAGCAGCCAGCTCGTATCGCGGCACGAGCCTTTCTTGGCGGCCAGCGTTTCCTCCGGCGAAAAAACGCCGGTTTCCATGCGCACGATATAGGCGACCTCGCGCTGCAGGCGGGCATTGAGGTCGACGACGAAATTGACGGTATTGGTTGGGTGGCGATCGATGGTTTGCAGGAACGCCGACAGCAGCGGTCCAGCCGGTTCCGGCGTCCGGTAGATGGCGAGATCGTCGCTGATCTCTTCCGGGTATTCGAACGGCAAGGTCTCGGCCGCCGGCTCGACGAAAAAATCGAATGGGTTGTAGACCGTCATGTCGGCGACGAGGTCGACCTCGATCTTCAGTTCCGTCACCGGTTCCGGAAACACGAAGCGCGCCAGGAAATTGCCGTAGGGATCCTGCTGCAGATTGACGAAGTGGTTCGCCGGCCCGACCTTCAACGAATGGCTGAGCACCTTGGTGCGGGAATGCGGCGCCGGCTGCAGCCTGATGACCTGCGGGCCGAGGACGACCGGCCGGTCATATTTGTAATGGGTCAGGTGGTAGACGGCTGCCAGAATTGCCATGGGACCCCGAAAGTCGGCGTTTCAAACGAACGCTAGACCCTGACACAGATAGTAGCCGATCTCCAAGCGGATGTTGCGGCGCACCCAATCGAACGTCTTGTTTCGTCTAGCCGAGCAGGTCGACCCCCACTCCGTCTCGGCTTCGCCGAGCCACCTCTCCCCCGATCGACGGGGTAGAGGAAGGGCGCGAACCTATTCCGGCTGGCTCCCTTCTTCTCCCTCCGGAGGGGGGAGAGGTGGCTCGGCGAAGCCGAGACGGAGTGGGGGAAGGCGGTCCTCAATCGCGCGGCCCTTTGGTAACGCGATCAGCAATCCATTCAGGCGCGCACATTGCGTGCATGGCGCTGCCCGGCTTAGAAAAACGCCTGCAATCCGGTCTGCGCCCGTCCGAGGATCAGCGCATGCACGTCATGCGTGCCCTCATAGGTGTTGACCGTTTCCAGGTTCTGCGCATGGCGCATGACGTGGTAGCCGATCTGGATGCCGTTGCCGCCATGCATGTCGCGGGCCTGGCGGGCGATGTCGAGCGCCTTGCCGCAATTGTTGCGCTTGACGATCGAGATCATCTCGGGCGCCATCTTGCCCTCATCCATCAGCCGCCCGACCCGCAAGCTGCCCTGCAGCCCCAGCGCGATCTCGGTCTGCATGTCGGCGAGCTTCTTCTGGAACAGCTGCGTGCCGGCCAGCGGCTTGCCGAACTGCTTGCGGTCGAGGCCATATTGGCGGGCCCGGTGCCAGCAATCTTCCGCCGCGCCCATCGCCCCCCAGGAAATGCCGTAGCGCGCCCGGTTGAGGCAGCCGAAAGGCCCCTTCAGGCCCGACACGTCAGGCAGCAGCGCGTCCTCACCGACCTCGACGCCTTCCATCACCACTTCGCCGGTGATCGACGCGCGGAGACTGAGTTTGCCGTCGATCTTTGGCGCCGACAGCCCCTTCATGCCTTTTTCCAGCACGAAGCCGCGAATCTCGCCGTCATGCGCGCTCCCACTCTTGTCGGACAACTTTGCCCAGACGACGAACACGTCGGCGATCGGCGCGTTCGATATCCACATTTTCGAGCCGGAGATCCTGTAGCCGTTCGCCGTCTTCTCGGCCCGCGTCTTCATGCCGCCAGGGTCGGAACCGGCATCCGGCTCGGTCAGCCCGAAGCAGCCGATCCATTCGCCTGACGCCAGCTTCGGCAGGTATTTTTTGCGCTGCGACTCCGAGCCATAGGCATGGATCGGATACATCACCAGCGACGACTGCACGCTCATCATCGAGCGATAGCCAGAATCGATGCGCTCGACTTCGCGCGCCACCAGGCCATAGGTGACGTAGTTGGCGCCGAGCCCGCCATATTCTTCCGGAATGGTGATGCCGAGCAGACCCGCTTCGCCCATCTCGCGAAAGATCCCGGCATCGGTCTTTTCCTCGAGATAGGCTTCCTCGATCCTGGGGGCGAGCTTGTCGGCGGCGAATGCCGCTGCGCCATCGCGCACCATCCGCTCGTCTTCCGACAGCTGGTCCTCGATCAGGAAAGGATCATCCCAGACGAATGCGTTCTTGTCGGCGGCCATGGCCTCGGTCTCCCAACTCTTGCATGTCGCCCAAAAGCTTGCCCTGGGGCCTGACCCGAAGGTGTCCGGCGGTTTGGGATAACGACATGCACAAACAACAACATGAATCGGGCGGCTTATCGGCTTCCGGTTCGAAAAAATCAAACGAAATTGCTTCGCCAACCAATGAGCGTTAGTAATGGATCATGAACGTGCAGCGCCGCCTTTTGCCTGGTATCAGCGCCCTTGCCGCCTTCGAGGCGGTGGCCCGGCTGGGCAGCTTCACCGCCGCCGCAAGGGAGCTCGATCTGACCCAGGGCGCCGTCAGCCGCCAGATCAGACTTTTGGAGGACCAGTTCGGCCGCCAGCTGTTCGAACGCGACAGCCGCAATGTCAGGCTGTCGACGGCCGGTGAGATCTATGCCGAAGCCGTGCGCGCCGCCTTGGGTCAATTGCGCGACGCAGCGCTTGGATTGATGAGCAATCGGCATAGTGGCATCTTGAACCTTGCGATCCTGCCGACCTTCGGCACACGCTGGCTGATGCCGCTCATCCCGGATTTCGTCGAAAGCAACCCTGATATCACCATCAATTTCGTCACCCGCATCGGCCGTTTCGACTTCGCCCGCGAGAGGCTCGACGCCGCCATCCATTACGGCCTGCCCGACTGGCCCGGTGCCGACTCGACGCTGCTGGTGCGCGAGACAGTGGCGCCGGTTGTCTCGCCCGAATTTCTGGCCGGCCGCGCCATTGCCACGCCTGCCGATATCGGCCGCCTGCCACTGCTGCATATGGCGACGCGGCCCGGCGCATGGACCGAGTGGTTCGAGCATCAGGGATTGAGCGCACCGACCGGGCCCGGCATGCAGTTCGAGCAATTCGGCACCGCCGCCCAGGCCTGCATGGCCGGGCTCGGCGTGGCGCTGCTGCCGCAGGTCCTCATCTCAGGCGAATTGCAACGGGGCCAGTTGGTGCCGGCGCCGGGCCGGCCGATGCAGAGCCGCAGCGCCTATTACCTCGTCGTGCCGCATGACAAGCGCGGCCATCCGCCGGTCGCCAGTTTTCGCGACTGGCTGCTGCGCCATGTGCCGCCGGAGAAGTAGCTACTTACGCTTCAACGCATCGGCCAACGCGGCGCCGAACGCGCCTTGTTGCACCGGCCGCTCCGGCTGGCGCTGCGGCGCCGGCGCGCGCGGCACCGGTCTGTTGCCGTCGTCGCGCGGCTTCGGTGTGCCGCCGTCACCATCCCTGCGCATCGACAGGCCGATGCGCTTGCGCTTGATGTCGATGTCGACGACGCGCACCTTGACCACGTCGCCGGCTTTGACCACCTCATGCGCGTCCTTGACGAAACGGTCGGCCAGTTGCGAGACATGCACCAGGCCGTCCTGATGCACGCCGATATCGACGAAGGCGCCGAAAGCGGCGACATTGGTGACGGTGCCTTCCAGCAGCATGCCTGGCTTCAAATCCTTGATGTCGTCAACGCCGTCAGCGAAGGTGGCGGTCTTGAAGCCGGGGCGTGGATCGCGGCCGGGCTTTTCCAGTTCCGCCAGGATGTCGCGCACCGTCGGCAGGCCGAACCGCTCATCGACGAAGACACGCGGATCGAGCGCCTTGAGAGCGGCACTGTCGCCCATCAGCGAGCGGAGGTCGCGCCCGCAGGCCGCAACAATTTTATTCGCCACGCCATAGGCTTCCGGATGCACGGCCGAGGCATCGAGCGGTTCGGTGCCGTTGGCAATGCGCAGGAAGCCGGCGCATTGCTCGAAGGCGCGGGGTCCAAGGCGCGAGACCTTCAACAGGTCGCGTCGGCTGGCGAAGGGACCCGCCGCGTCACGGTGCGCGATGATCGCCTCGGCCAGCGAGGTGCCGAGGCCCGAAACCCGCGCCAGCAGCGGCGCCGAGGCGGTATTGAGGTCGACGCCGACGGCATTGACCGCGTCCTCGACCACCGCTTCCAGCGAGCGGCCAAGCCGGTACTGGTCGACGTCGTGCTGGTATTGGCCGACGCCGATCGACTTCGGCTCGATCTTGACCAGTTCGGCCAGCGGATCCTGCAGCCGCCGCGCGATCGACACCGCGCCGCGCAGCGACACGTCGAGGCCGGGGAATTCCGCCGCCGCTGTTGCCGAGGCGGAATAGACCGACGCGCCCGCCTCGCTGACGATCACCTTGAGCGGCTTCGGCCCGGACTCGGCAGGCATGTCGGCCAGCATGTCTGCGACCAGCCTTTCCGTCTCGCGGCTGCCGGTGCCGTTGCCGATGGAAATCAACTCGACCTTGTGCAGGCGGATGAGTTTTGCCAGTTCGGCCTGCGTGCCGCGCACGTCATTCCTTGGCGGAAACGGATAGACCGTCGTCGTTGCCAGCAGCTTGCCGGTGCCGTCCACCACCGCCACCTTGACGCCGGTGCGGATACCGGGGTCGAGCCCCATCGTGGCGCGCGAGCCGGCCGGGGCAGCGAGCAGCAAGTCCTTCAGATTGCGGGCGAAGACATGGATCGCCTCCTCCTCGGCCCGCTCGCGCAGATCCCGCATCAAATCGAGCGTCAGATGCAGCGACAGCTTTACGCGCCAGGTCCAGCCCGCCACCTCCATCAGCCAGCGGTCGCCCGGCAACTGGCGGCCGATGGCGTAGGCATCGGCGATCATCCGCTCGACCGGCTTCACCGGCGACGCGTCGTCGGCATCGACTTCGATATCAAGCGACAGCACCTCTTCGTTGCGTCCGCGCAGCATCGCCAGGGCGCGATGGCTCGGCACATTGGCCCAGCGCTCGACATGGTCGAAATAGTCGGAGAATTTCGCGCCGGCTTCCTGCTTGCCGTCGACGAGGCGCGACCGCATGAAGGCGCGTTCCTTCATGTAGCTCCGCAGCCTGCCGACCAGATCGGCATTCTCGGTGAACTGCTCGGACAGGATGTCGCGCGCGCCCTCGAGCGCCGCCTTGGCGTCGGCCACCTCTTCAGTGATGTAGGCCAGCGCCAGTTCGCTGGGCGCCGCCGCGCGGTCGGCAAGGATGGCCTCGGCCAGCGGTCCCAGCCCACGCTCGCGCGCGATCTCGGCCTTGGTCCGGCGCTTCGGTTTGTAGGGCAGATAGATGTCTTCGAGTTCCGCCTTGGTGGCGGCCGCAGCGATCTTGGTTTCAAGCTCTTCGGTCAGCTTGCCCTGCTCGCGGATGGAACCGAGAATGGTGTCGCGGCGCGCATCGAGCTCGCGCAGATAGGCTAGGCGCTCGGCCAGCAGGCGCAGCTGCGTGTCGTCCAGACCGCCGGTGACCTCCTTGCGGTAGCGCGCCACGAACGGCACCGTCGCGCCTTCGTCCAGCAGTCCGATCGCCGCCGCGGCCTGTTCGGGCCGGGCTGTGATCTCGGCTGCGATGATTGCTGCGATGCGCTCGGATGCCATGTCGTTCCTGCTGTCCTGTCGAAAAGAGCGGCGACCATAGGCGCAGAGCGTCGCCACGCCAACCTCGCTCTTTTCGACCGATCAAGAGTTCCACAGGAAAGCACGTTGGAAATTCGCATGGCAGAATGCGCCCACGCCTGGATTTGCCCGTGCCCTTCAGACGTGCGCGCTGCCCCTCATTGCCCTGCCGGGCATTTCTCCCCGTATAGTGACGGGGAGAAAGACGCCTCCAAAAGGGTTTCGCCAACGACCAGCGTTGCAATAAATAGCGCCGCGGTGCGGCCAGCCCCCTTCTCCCGGTCACTATACGGGGAGAAGGTGCCGGCAGCGGGGCAGCGCTGACATTGCCAGTCGGATACGATTGCCCTGCTAGACCATCCGGCTCAGCGCATCGAAGAAGGTGACCATATCGACACTGAGCGGCTCATCGACCGGCTCAGGCTGCGACGACATCTTGGCGATAACCACCTCCGCCTTGGGATCGACGTAGAGCCACTGGCCGTGGATGCCGATACCGCAAAAAGCGCCGCTGGCCGCGCCGGTCTGGTACCATTTGTTGCGGTAGCGGCCTTGCGGGAAGCGGAACGCCATCGCGCCACGCTGCCAGGCCTCGGCATCCCCGCCTGTGCTGACAGTGTCGCGCACCCAGGCTTCCGGCACGATGCGGCGGCTATGGGCGATGCCGCCCTGCCGCATCATCTCGCCGACCCGGGCCAGATCGCGCGGCGTCACCGAAATGCCGCCGGCCGTGCGCGCAGTGCCGGCCATATCGACCGTCACCGAGGCTTCGCTCATTGCACCAAGCGGCAGCCACAATTTCTCGTGCATCAACTCGGCAAAGCGCTGGCCGGACGCGCGCTCGAGCAGGATGCCGAGCAGGTCGGAATTGGGCGAGCGGTAGCGGAACGTCCGGCCATGCGGCTCGGCAAGGCGCTGCAGCGTCAGGATGAAGTCGGCCAGGCTTTCGGTGCCGCCGCCCGGATTCCACAGCGTCGCGCGGCGATAGCGGGCAAAGGCGCTTTCCGGATCGAGATAGGCTTCTTCGAAGTCGAGGCTGACGCTCATGTCGAGCGCATGCCGCACGCTGGCATCGCCATAGGCCGAGCCGGCAGCTTCCGGCAGATAGCGGGTCACCGGCGCCTGCGGATCGAAAACTCCCTCGCCTTCCAATATGCCGGCCAGAATGGCGGTCAGCGACTTGCTGATCGAGAAGATGATGTGGCGCGCGCCGAACTCCATATGCGGTGCGAACCAGTCGCCGACGAATTTGCCGGCTTTCGTGATCGTCAGCGCGTCGGTGTCGGAGCGCGCGAGAAAGGCCGCAACAGTCTCTGCGCCGCCGGTCAGCGCGACCTTTTCGTCAAGCAGCCCGTCAAGATCCTGTGCCGGCGCCTCACTGCCGCTTGACGCTGCAGCGACACGTGCGCTCGGCACCAACTCGCCGACATTCTGGAACGACCACCGGCTGAACGGGCTTTCGCGCCAGTTGCCGAGCAGCACCTTGTTGCGGGCAAAGCCATGTCTGGTCTCGAACGCGGTCTTACCGGTCATGGCTTTTCCTTCCGGTTTTTAGGAACTTAGAGACTGTTTCGAAATCAGATGGCCGCCAGAGTAGAGTTTCCAAACCGTCACTTAGCCAAGCGCGGCGGCGATCGCGTGCACGGCTTTCATCGTCGCCACCGAAAAGGCGATGCTGGTGAAATCGGGGTAGCTCGAAAGCTTCACCACGACCATTCTCCTGTTCCAGTCGATATGGATCAGCTGCCCGAACACCCCCCGGCACATCAGCGCGCGCGAACGCGGGTCCTCGATCCAGAACTGGTTGCGGTAGCTGCCTTGCGGCAGGCTGGGATTGAAGTCCGGTCCATGCCTGCCGGTGCGCGTCGCCTCGATCCAGTCGGCCGGCACGACGCCGCCGCCATTGTCGAGGATCAGCTGGCCGAAACGGCCATAGTCGCGCAGCGTGGCGTTGAAGCCGCCATCGGCGATGGCGTAGCCGGCGCTGTCGACGGTGAAGCAGGCGCTTTCATCCGCGCCGAGCTTTTGCCAGAGTTCTTCCGAAACCAGTTGCGCCAGCCGCTTGCCGGTCACCCGTTCCATGATGAAGGCGAGCACGTCGGTCTCTATCGAACGATATTCGAACGCAGCGCCATGCGGCCGGCTTGTCTTCTTGAGCCGCAGGATCAATTCGAACATATACGACGGCCACTCGAAGGCCGGGTCGCTGTCCGGCGGCACCGGTTTCCAGCCGCTGGCGACATCGACCTGGCCGATGTCGGAATAGCGGTCGGTGTATTCCTCGGAAAAGCGCACGCCGGACGTCATGTCGAGCACATGCTGCACGCTGGCGCCGGCCCAGCCGGTAGCTTCCAGCTCCGGCAGATAGGTCGTCACCGGCATGGCGGGATCGATCAGGCCGCGCCCGGCGAGTATGCCGAATACCGAGCCCGTGACCGACTTGGCCATCGACTGCGACAAATGCAGCGTGCGCTCGGTCATGCCGTTGCAATAGCGCTCATAGGCGATCTTGCCATCCTTGAGCACGAGGAACCCATCCGTATAGGTTTCGTCCAGCAGCCCGGCCAGCGTCGAAGGCTGCCCCGTGCTGCCGCCCACCGGCAGCGCGTCGAGATCGACGTCGGCGCGCTCGAGCCGGCGGCGATGGCCATTGCCGCGCCAGACTTCGACGGTCGGCAGGATTTCGCGGATGTGCTGGAACGCCCACCGGTTCCAGGGTCCCCTGTCCCAGTCGAGCTTCGGCGGCACCATCTTGGGCGGTGAGCCCTGCATGATCGGCGGCCGCGGATCGGAGTTGCGGTAAGACTGCATGAGAATTTCCCTGCCGCCGCATGCCGCTCTTCGGTTCACTTGGATGAGGAGCGGTCTGCACAGCGGACGAAAAAGCCCCCGAATGGGCCTTTCGAGTGACGAACGCCCGACGCCATGGCGAAGGGCAGTGCCGGCAGGCCAGGTGAGGGGCGGCGCGAACGCTGCGAATTCAGCGCTACCCCTCATCCGGCCCTTGACCCGCCTTCTTCCCGCTCGCGCGGAAAAAGGCGGAGTGCCGCTATTTCTGAACGTCCGTCCAGATGCGCGTGTAGAGTTGCTGCACATCGGGCGAGCAAGGGGTGAGGAACTCGCCCGCTTTCTCCAGTTCTGGCGGTACCACCAGTTCGGGCGCATCCTTCATGTCGGCTGGCATGAATGTCTTCGAGCCCTTGATGCCATTGGCATATTTGGCGAAGGCGGAGATCATGGCGGCGTTCTCGGGATCCATGATGAAGTTCATGAACAGCTTGGCGTTGTCGACATTCTTGGCATCCTTGAGGATGGCAACACTGTCCATGAAAAAGGGGAAGCCCTCTTTCGGGTAGCCGAACTTGATGTCGGGGTTCTTGATGCGCGAGCGCATGATGGCGCCGTTCCAGTAGTAGACGGCCGAATAGTCGCCGGCCGGTAGCTTCTCGGTCACGCTATAATCCATGGCCAACCACTTCGGCTTGGCCTCCACCAGCTTGTCGCGCACTTTCTTGAGCAGTTCCTTGTCGTCCGTGCACCAGTCGCCGCCCAGATACTTGATGGTGGCGAACAGCACGTCGTTCATTTCCGGCGCGACATTGATCTTGCCAACCAGTTCCTTCGGCGGATCGAGAAAGATGGCCGAGGTGTTGATGTCGCCGTCATAGACCTTTGTGTTGACGCCGATACCGGTCACGCCCCACTGCCACGGAACCGTATAATGACGGCCCGGATCCCAGGGAACGTTCACCCAGCGCTCGTCGACATTCTTGAAGTTCTCCATCTGGTCGGGCCGGGCCTCAAGCAGAAGCCCTTCCTTCACCCAGATCGGCACGTAGTTGGCCGACGGCACCACAATGTCGAAGCCATGACCACCGGCGCGTACCTTTGCTAGCGCGGTGTCGTTGGAGTCGTAGTCGGTGATCGTCACCTTGACCTTATAGGTATCCTCGAACTTCTTGATCATCTCGGGGCTGGTGTAGTCGCCCCAATTAAAGATGTTGAGTTCGCCTTCCGCATACGCGCTGCCCGCAAAGGCAAACATTGCGAATACCGCCGTGGCAGCCGTGGTCTTCCATTTCATTGCTATTCTCCCGTTTTGGCAATCGTTGGTCACGGCTTGCGCCGGTTGACGAAGTAGAACGCGGTTACGAGCACCACCGACAGCGCCAGGAATACCGTGGCGATCGCATTGATTTCCGGGCTCGTTTCGCGCCGCAACTGGCCGAGCATGTAGGTGGGCAGCGTATCCTGGCCGCCGGACTTGACGAATTCGGTGATGACCACATCGTCGAGCGAAATGACGAAGGCGAGCATGAAGCCCGCGATGATGGCCGGCCTCAAGAGCGGCAGCGTCACGAAACGGAAGGCTTTCCAGGGCGTGGCGTATAGGTCAGCGGCTGCGCGCTCCAGCGTCAGGTCCATGCTCTCCAGCCGCGCCCGGATCGGCAGGTAAGCGAACGGGATGCAGAAGGCGGTGTGCGCGGCGATCAGGTAACCGAGTCCTGAGTAACCGGTCCAGACCTTGATGCGCGAGAACACGATCAGGAGCGCGACGCCGGTGACTATCTCCGGCACCATCAGCGGCTGGTTGATGAAGGCGTATTTGAAGGTAAGGCCGGGATAGGGCCGCGTGCGGGTCGTGGCCAGCGCAGCCATGGTGGCGGCGATCGTCGACAGCGCGGCGGCCGAGACCGCCAGCACGAGCGAGCGGACGGAGGCGTCCTGCACGGCCGAATTGTGCCAGGCCGAAATAAACCAGCGCAGTGAGACGCCGTCCCAGCGCGAAAGCGAATCCGCCGTGTTGAACGAATAGGTGACGAGCGCCGCGATCGGCAGATAGAGCGCGAAGAAGGTCAGAAGCGCCATGAACCCGAAGCCGGGTTGCGCCTGGATGTCGAACGGACGCTTAGCCATGGGCGCCCTGCGACCCGGATGCGTTGCGCACGTAGAACAGGAGCGCGATCATCACCAGCACCATGAGCGTAATTGAGATGGCCGCGCCAAGCGGCCAGTTACGGCCCGCGCCGAACTGCAGTTCGATCAGGTTGCCGAGCATCATGTTCTTGCCGCCGCCCAGCACCCGCGGAATGACATAGGCGCCAAGCGAGGGAATGAAGACCAGTATCGAGCCGGCTATGACGCCGGGCTTGATCAATGGGAAGATGATGCGGCGCAGAACCTGCCAGCGACCGGCGTAGAGGTCATATCCGGCCTCGACCAGCCGGAAGTCGAGCTTCTCCATCGAGGCGTAGATCGGCAGCACCATCAGAGGCAGGTAGATATAGATCATGCCGAACAAGATGGCGGCGTCGGTATTCATGATCTGCAGCGGTTGCTTGATGATGCCGAGCGCCATCAGCGCCGTGTTGACCAGCCCTTCGTTGCGGATCACCTGCTGCATGGCGAAGGTGCGGATCAGGAGATTCGTCCAGAACGGAATGGTGACGAGGAAAACCCAGACCTCGCGCGTCTTCGGCGGTCGCGTGGCGATGAAATAGGCTGTGGGGAAGCCGAAGAACAACGTCAGCACGGTGGTGTAGAACGACAGGCTTATCGAACGCCAGAAGATCGACAAATGCGCATCGGCGAAGGCCAGAGTGTCGTCGAAGATGTCACGCTGCATCAACACCGACAGCCAGCCGTCGGTAGAAAATTTCCACACCACGTCGCCATAGGGCCCCGGCGTCAGGAAGGAATAGATCACGACGATCAGCAGCGGTCCGCTCGCGGCGAGAAAGATGATGATCAGCGCCGGCGCCGACAGCAGCCAGCGATCGCGGATCTCTCGGCGCTCGGCCTCCTCAGCGACTTGTTCCGCGCTCGCCATCAGTCCCTCAGCACTTGCGCGGCGTCGTTGCCGATCGAGATGCCGACCTTGTCGCCCCGCTCGAAACCGCAGCCGGCGCTGCGCGTGTTCTGCTGGCGCACGGTGAAGCTCTCGCTGCTGTCCAGGCGAACATGGATGTGGGTGTCGGTGCCGAAATAGACGATGTTTTCGACCGTGCCCGACAGGTCGCCCTTGCCGCTGGTCAGCTTGGCATGTTCGGGCCTGACCACCACGGTTGCATTGTCCTTCGGCTGGAAGCCTTCAGCCACGGTGGCGTCGATGGTCGCGCCGGATTTGAGCGTTGCGCGTGCCTTGCCGTTGCCCATTCCTGATATGGCCGCCGTCAGGAAATTGGTTTCGCCGATAAAGTCGGCGACGAAACGCTCGGCCGGCTTGTCATAGATATCCCAGGGCGTGCCGACCTGCAGGATCTTGCCCGCCGACATCACCGCGATGCGGTCCGACATGGTCAGCGCTTCTTCCTGGTCGTGAGTGACGAAGATGAAGGTGATGCCGGTCTCGTGCTGCAGCCGCTTCAGCTCGATCTGCATCTCCTTGCGCAGCTTGAAGTCGAGCGCCGACAGCGGCTCGTCGAGCAGCAGCACTTTCGGCTGCGGCGCCAGTGCCCGCGCCAGCGCCACGCGCTGCTGCTGGCCGCCGGAAATCTGGCTGGTGCGGCGGTTGCTCAGCGCCTCCATCTTGACCAGCTTCAGCATCTCGGCGACCCGCGCCTTCACTTCGGCCTTGGGCTTGCCGAGCATTTCGAGGCCGAAGCCGATATTCTCGGCCACCGTCATATGCGGGAACAGCGCATAGTTCTGGAACACGGTATTGACCGGCCGCTTGAACGGCGGCAGCGGCGCGATGTCCTGGCCATGCAGCAGGATCTCGCCGGCGCTGGGGAAATCGAAGCCGGCGATCAGCCGCAGCAGCGTCGTCTTCCCGCAGCCGGACGGACCAAGCAGCGTGAAGAATTCATTTTCGCGGATCGACACCGAAACCGTGTCGAGGGCGGCGACCTGTGACTCCCCGCTACCGAAGACCTTGCGGACGCCACGAACTTCAATTGCACTTCTACCCGGTTGTTCCGGCACGATTACCCCATTCTTGCGTCCGCTCTTCTGGCGGATCCAGTTCCCACTCGATTGTCAGCACACGGCGCATGGCTTGGCAAGCACACATCTGAATGTCGATCCAGAACGCAATTCCCATGCCACCGTCAGGCCTGGTAGGTGATCTTGCCGCCGCAGATCGTCGTCACCGGCCGCACCGTATGCAGCGCTTCCGGCGCGGTCGCCTCGATGTCGCCTGAGAGCACCACCAGATCGGCCATAAAGCCTGGCTTCAGGCGGCCCTTGCGGTGCTCCATGAACTCGGCATAGGCGCCTTCCACCGTGTAGCCCGCTAGTGATTCATGCAGCGAAAATCTCTGGTCGGGATCGCCCTCTGCCCAAGGTTTGCGCAGCACCGCCGCCTGAATGCCCAGGATCGGATCGATCGGCGACACCGGCCAGTCGGAAGCGAAGACGACATGCGCGCCCGCCTGCTTCAGCGTCCGCCAGGCATAGCTCAGCGGCCATCTTTCGCGGCCGATGCGCGAAAGCGTCGGCTCCAGCGGGAAGTCCATGGCGCCGGGCGGGTGCGGCGGCTGCATCGAGGCGATGACGCCAAGCTCTGCGAAGCGCGGTATGTCGGCGGCAGTGACCACCTCGATATGCTCGACGCGGTGCCGGCTGTCGCGCCTGCCGTTCTTCCGCCGCGCCGCCTCATAACCATCGAGGACCGCGCGCACCGCGCCGTCGCCGATCGAATGCACGGCGACCTGCAGCCCGCGCCGGTCGGCCTCCACCGCCACCTCGGCGAGATGCTCCGGCGTAAACAGCGGCTCACCGCGCCAGCCCGGCCGGTCGGCATAGTCGTCGACCATCACCGCGGTCCAGCCTTCCAGCACGCCGTCGTAAAACATCTTGACCATGCCGGACGACAGCCATTCGCCCGCGTATCGCTCAGCCATATCAGAGGCTTTGTCGAGCATGTCGAGCGTCATGAAGTTCTTGTAGTGGAACGGCACCTGCACCCGGCACAGCAAGTCGCCCTCGGCCTCGATCTCGGACAGGAGTTCGAGCTGGTGCAAATTGCCGTCCATGTTCTGGATCGAGGTGATGCCGTGCCTGGCGCACCATTCCAGCCCGCGGCGCATGATCGCCCGGTCGGAGGCCTGCTCCGCCGGCGTCGGCTTCGGGTCCGGCTCGCCGCCGGTGGCCAGGCCGAGCCGCACACGCTCCTCGCCGGCCAGCGCGATCAGCGGCCCAAAGGCCTCGCCCTCGCGCAATTCGCCACCGGCCAACCCGTCGTCGCCCATGACGATCTCGTTGCCGGGACCAAGCCGCTTGCCTCCAAGCAGGCCGGCCAATTCCAGTGCCTTGGTGTTCGCCCACATTGTGTGGTGGTCGGGCGCCGCCATGACGAAGGGCCTGTCCGGAAGGATGCGGTCGAGGTGATGGCGGCTGACCCGTTCCGTCGCCGACAGGATGGTATAGTCGGCGCCTTGCGCCTGCAGGACGGATAGATCCGTCCGCTTTGCGGCATAGTTGCGCACAGCATCGCAAAGCGCATCGAAACCGTGGACGCCCATCAGTTGGAGATGATCGAGTTCGGCCGCGCCGCCGAAAAGATGCATATGCGCTTCGATGAAGCCGGGAACGACGGAACCGCGCTCGGCGTCTATGACGCGCGTGCCGGATCCCTTGTGCTCCAGCACGGTCGCGCGATCTGCGATCGCAATGATTTCGCCGCCCTTGATCGCTATGGCTTCGGCGCGGGGAGTATCGGGATCCATCGTCAATATGCTGGCGTTCTCGACGATCAGATCGGCCGATGGCGGCATAATTTTCCCCCGTTTGAGCTAAGGCTAGCAGAGTATTGGCGTCTGGCAAGCCGCCGCTGCCACTCGCAACAACGATCCGGGAAAGCCTCTTGGCGGGGCTGAAACTCTCTGCCACAAAGCAATTCGTCAATGACGGATACGCAACCCGAAGAGCGAGCCGGCCGCCAAAATGAAGACTGTTTTCTCCCCTCTTCACGCCGGTCATGCCGGCAATTTCGAGCTCATTTCGGGCGCCATCGTGCCGGCCTTCGAGAAACCCTCGCGCGCCGAGTTCATCAAGGCGAGGGTGGAGAGCGAAAAGCTCGGCCCGGTGCTGCCGCCCCACACGCACGACCTCGCTGCCGCCAAGCAGGTGCATAGCAGCGACTACATCGATTTCCTGCCGACCGCATGGCCGCTCTGGGAAGCGTCGGGCCGGACGGGCTCGGCCATCCCCTTCACCTGGCCGACGCGCGGCTTGCGCGGCGATGTGCGCCCGCAAACCATCGATGCGCTGCTTGGCTTTTACTCCTTCGACGGCGGCGCCAGCTTCGTCAAAGGCACATGGGAGGCGATCAAGTCGTCCTACGATGTGGCGCTGACCGCAGCCGCTCTGGTCAAGGGCGGCGAGATATCAGCCTTCGCGCTCTGCCGCCCGCCCGGCCATCATGCCGGCGCTGCGTTCATGGGCGGCTACTGCTACATCAACAACGCCGCTGTCGTCGCGCAGTGGTTCCGCGACCAGGGCGCCAGGCGCGTCTCGATCCTCGATGTCGACTACCATCACGGCAACGGCACGCAGGAGATATTTTACAGCCGCGGCGACGTGCAGGTGCTGAACCTGCATGGCGACCCGATGACCGAATATCCGTTCTTCCTTGGCCACGCCGACGAGCGCGGCGCCGGGCCCGGCGAAGGCTTCAATGTCAACTACCCCATGCCGTTCGGCACCACATGGGACGCCTGGAATGTTTCGCTGGAGGACGCCTGCGCAAAACTTGCGGCTTACGCCCCCGAGATCGTCGTCGTTTCGCTCGGCGTCGACACGTTCGAGAAGGACCCGATCAGCAGGTTCAAGTTGAAAAGCGCCGACTATCCCAGGATTGGCCGTCGCATCGCCAAGCTCGGCCTGCCGACGCTGTTCGTCATGGAAGGCGGCTATGCCGTCGAGGAAATCGGCATCAACGCGGTCGGCGTGCTGACCGGATTCGAGGATCGGTAATGCATGTCGCCCAAAGGGCTGCCCCGGGCGTTCGACCCGAGAGCGCAGCGGTGATGGCAGCTACGCCACTTGGCCGCCGATCGTCTGGAGCGCGCCACTTCCCCGGGCCCTCCCAATTCGACAAGCCTGGTTGACGGGAAACAGCGGATCGATCGTCATTGTCTGCTCTCCGGCGCGTAATGGAGGATGACAACACCTGACTTGAGCGTCCTCGTCTCGAGATGCTTCAGGGGTATCCGCTTCGGGCCGCCCTTGAAGAGCGGCGTGCCTCTCCCGAGAATGACGGGGTTGATCCCGAGGTGAAACTCGTCGATCAGGCCATGCTCCATCAGGGTCGCCGTGAGGTCGGCGCTGCCGAACACGAAGATGTCTCCGCCGTCCCTGGTCTTCAGCTTGGAGATTTCTTCCGCGACATTGCCGTTGAAGAGCTTCGTGTTGTTCCAGTCGGCGCTTTTCAGCGTGCGCGAGAAGACCAACTTCTCGATCTTGTTCATGAAATCCGCGATCCAGCCTTGCTCGGACGGCCAATAGGCTGCCATGAGCTCGTAGGTCACCCGGCCGAAGATCAGCGTGTCGGCCTTTTCCTGGGTCTCACGAATGTAGTTCTCGAGTTCTTCTTCAAAGACGAACCAGCTGATGTCCCTGTCCGGACCTTCGAAGAAGCCGTCGACACTCACCATGTCCCATATGATCAGCTTTCTCATAGAACCCTCCTCTTCGTGTATCCCTTTGTGAATTCTCGGCCTATCCCGTGAAGCGGAAGCGCATGTTGGTGATCTGCCCCGCTTCCGAGAGCTCGGTCTTCTCCAGCCTGATCGGCACCATGCCGTTCTGACTGAAGCGGCGGATGCCGTCGCCGATGAGGACAGGCGCGACATGGAGAACTCGTCCGCAAGCCCTGATTCGGACCGACGGGAAGTCGCAGCATTTCAGCGGGATGCGACGAAGCGCTCCAGTTTGCCCAAAGTTTGCAGTCCCAGTTCCACGGCACCGAAGCCCTTCGCCTCCTGGAACTCGGCAGCCGTGCTGAATACCATGCCCAGCGTTACCTTCGTTGCCCCGTCCTGATCCTCGAACGAGGCCCAGGCGTCGGCATGTTTCGGCCCGTTCTCGCCCCAATGCAGCGTATAGCCGATCCTCTCCTCGGGCCGGACCTCGTTATAGAGATGGTGGTTCGGGAAAACCGTGCCGTCAGACGCGATCATGTCGAATACCCACTCGCCGCCCGCTCGCAAGTCGATCCTCTTCGTTCGACAGGAGAAGCCTTCCGGCCCCCACCATTGCGGCAGCGTTTCAGGGTTCATCCACGCGCCCCAGACGATGGACCGCGGCGCCTGAATCACCCGCTGCAGCACCATGGTTCGTTCGGCCGCGCCCGCGAGGTTGTCCAGGCCGGCACCGAAGCCCGCCCGGTAGCCTGCTTCCATGTCCTGCGCCAGCGAGGAAAGTTGCACCGTCACGACCAGCCGGCTGCGCTCGTGCGTGCCTGAGAGATCTGCCGTCACCAGCGCTGCTGATTGCGTCACGCCTTCGCACGAGACCACCTCGTAGCTCACACTGCACAGCGCTGGCTGCAACACCAGCCAGCCGCACTCGCAGCGGATGTCCGGCTGGCCCTCTGCCTTGCAGAGCGAGATCTCGCGACCACCCACCCTGGTGTCGGCCTCCAAAAACTCCACGGTGACCGAGGGCGATGGCGCAGCCCAGATCGCCCGCGCGGCTGGGGCCGTCCAAGCCTCCCACAGCACGGCCAATGGCGCGGCCACGTCCCTTTCGAAGGTCAGCGTCACAAAACGGCCCTTCCTATCATCGGGCACCGCACGAGTCGCACTGTTTGTAGCGAGGTTCTGTGTCATTCTGCGCGCTCCTTCTTCATCACATTCATCACAAATGCGTCCAACCGGTCGAGCCGGGCTTCCCAGATGGCCCGCTGTTCATCGAGCCATGTTCGCGCTGGATCCAGAGCCTCGGGTACGATGGCGCAGGTGCGTATCCGCCCGTCCTTGGACGTGGTGATCAACCCTGCCTCCTCCAGCACGGAAAGGTGCCGCATCACCGTGGGCAGCCGCAGTCCCGTCGGCCCAGCCAGATCCGTCACCCGCGCAGGTGTTTCGGCGAGCCGGCTCAGGATCGACCGGCGGGTCGGATCAGCGAGCGCATGGAAGAGCAGCGAGAGATCAGGATCATGCTTAGCCATATCGCTAACTATCGCCCAATTTGCCGATGGCGCAAGCGAAAACTTCGTCAAGTCGCTAAGTATTTTTTGCCCAACGCGCCGAGTTCCTGGAGCAGGCGGCCGAAGCGTTTAACGCGGCCTGCAGAATGGCCGCTGACCTGTCCCAGCCACCGTTATCTCTTTGTTGGACCATGATCTTCTTTGAAAAGGCGTTCGCCCTTTGCGAAGTCATGCTCTACTTCTAGGGGACGGCATGAGGCACCGATTCTGGAAGAACGCAGCATTTGAAGTCGGGGAAGCATCCATGATCGACGACGAGCCGGACAGCGAACGCGTCTCGGCGCTGGCGCCGTTCCGGCACGGCATTTTCCGCGCCGTGTGGTCCGCCAGCCTTGTTTCGAATTTCGGTGGCTTGATCCAGGGCGTCGGCGCCGCCTGGATGATGACCACGATCGCCACCTCGTCCTACCAGGTTGCGCTGGTCCAGGCTTCGACCACCTTGCCGATCATGCTGTTTGCGCTCGTCGCCGGGGCCATCGCCGACAGCTTCAACCGGCGCAAGGTCATGCTGATTGCCCAGATCTTCATGCTGGTCGTCTCGGTTCTGCTGACCGTGTTCACCTATCTTGGCTTGATGACGCCGTGGACGCTGCTCGCCTTCGCCTTCCTGATCAACAGCGGCACGGCGCTCTACAACCCGTCATGGCAGGCTTCTGTCGGCGACATGGTGCCGCGCGCCAAGCTGCCGGCTGCCGTCGCGCTCAACTCGCTGGGCTTCAACCTGACGCGCAGCGTCGGCCCGGCGATCGGCGGCATTATCGTCGCCGCCGCAGGTACCGCAGCGGCCTTTGCCGCCAACGCATTGAGCTATGTCGGGCTGATCATCGTGCTGGCCCGCTGGAAGCCCGACCTGCCGGCCTCGACACTGCCGCGCGAGACGCTGGGCGCGGCGATGGGTGCTGGCCTCCGTTATGTCGCCATGTCGCCCAATATCGGCAAGGTGCTGGTCAGGGGTGCGGCCTTCGGCTTCAGCGCCGGCGCGGTTCTGGCGCTGCTGCCGCTGGTGGCGCGCGACGTCGTCAAGGGCGATGCCTTGACCTACGGCATCATGCTCGGTGCTTTCGGCATCGGCGCCGTCGGCGGCGCGCTGATCAGCGTCCGGCTGAGGCAGATCCTGTCGAGCGAGACGATGGTGCGCATGGCATTCGCCGGCTTTGCGCTCTGCGCCTTCAATGCCGCCGTCAGCGATCAGGCCTGGCAAACGTCGCTCGGACTGCTCATCGGCGGCGCCTGCTGGGTGGTCGCGCTGGCGCATTTCAACGTCACCGTGCAGATGTCGACGCCGCGCTGGGTGGTCGGCCGGGTGCTCTCGGTCTATCAGACGGCGACCTTCGGCGGCATCGCGCTCGGCAGCTGGATCTGGGGTGTCGTCGCCGATGCGCAAGGCGCCGAGTTCGCGCTGACCGCGGCCGCCGTCACGATGCTGGCGGGCGGCGCGATCGGCCTGTTGCTGCCTTTGCCGCAGCAGGCGGTGCTCAACCTCGATCCGCTGAACCGTTTCAAGGAGCCGCATCTTGCACTCGACCTGAAACTGCGCAGCGGGCCGATCGCCATCATGATCGAGTACATCATCCGCGAGGAGGACGTGCCGGAATTCCTGGCCACCATGGCCGAACGCGGCCGCATCCGCCGCCGTGACGGCGCCCGCAACTGGACGCTGGCCCGCGATCTCGAAAATCCGGCAGTATGGATCGAGCACTATCACACGCCGACATGGCTCGAATACATCCGCCACAACAAGCGGGCCACCCATGCCGACGCCGTTGTCGGCGAGCGCGTGCGGGCGCTGCACAGCGGTGACGAGCCGCCGCGCGTCCGCCGCATGATCGAGCGTCCGACAACCGCCGGCACCGCCATCGTCATGCCGAAAGGACCAATCGAGCATTAATGCATGTCGCGCAAACGCCCACAACCTTAAGTTGCGCCCAGAGGCGGACGTGGTTGCCTGAAGCATTGCGAAGCTATTTGAGCTTGATGACAACCTTGCCCTTGGCCCGGCCCTGTTCAATGTATGCCAATGCCTCGTTTGTCTGCTCAAGCGGAAAGACACGATCTACGACCGGGCGGATGACGCCCGTTTCGATGAGCGACGTGATTTTTGTCAACTGCCCGCCATTGGCCGTCATGAACAGGAACGAATATCGGACATCTGCGCGTTTCGCCCGCCGCCTGATGCCTGCGCTCAAAACGCGCATGACCAGGTTTAGCACCCAGTTCAGCCCCTTCTCCCTGGCAAACCCAGGATCGGGCGGACCGGAGATCGAAACGGCGACGCCACCTGGCTTCAACACACGCAGGGACTTTTCGAGGGTCTTGTTGTCCTGGCTATTCAGGACGACATCGTAGCCCGAAAGGACTTTCTCGAAGTCATCCTTCTTGTAGTCGACAATGACATCGGCGCCCAGCTTCCTGACCATATCCGTGTTCGACGCGCTTGTTGTCGTGGCGACCGTCGCGCCAAGGTGCTTTGCCAATTGAATGGCGAATGTTCCCACTCCGCCGGAGCCGGCCTGGATGAAGACCTTCTGTCCTTTCTTCAGCTTCGCTCTTTCAACCAGCGCCTGCCAGGCGGTCAGCCCCACCAGGGGAATGGACGCAGCCTCTTCCATGCTGAGGTTCTTTGGCTTCAGGGCCACGTCCGCATCATTAATGGCGATGTACTCGGCGAACGCTCCGATCCGACCGTCGCGCGCTCGCGCATAGACCTCGTCGCCTGGTCTGAACTGTCGGACTTTCGAGCCGACGCGAATGACCGTTCCGGCCACGTCATGGCCTGCAACAAAGGGCCGGCGGTAGGGCAGGATGAGCTTGAATTCTCCGTCCCTGATCTTGGAGTCCAGCAGATTGACGCTGGCGGCATGGATCTGCACCAGCACGTCATTCTCCCCTGCTTCCGGCTCTGGAACGTCTCCGAGCCGCAGGGGAGCGTCCTTTGCGTATCGATCGATGATGAAGGCCTTCATGGCAGCTTTCCCAAATTGAGGGACCCGGTGTGACGCGCCCCTATTGCATTACGCCAATTTACTGATATTATGCTCATAATGCAATAGCTGACCGAAGGAGAAGCAACATGCGCTACGAGAAGGGCAGGAAGGACGCATCGCGGCAGCGGATCATGGATGTGGCGACCGAACGGTTTCGCTCCGACGGCATCGCTGCATCAGGTATCGCCGGCATCATGGGCGAGGCGGGACTGACCAACGGCGCGTTCTATCCGCATTTTCCATCCAAGGCGGCGCTCGTGCGTGAGAGCGTGGCGGCGGCCCTGGAGGTTCAGGCGACCCAGATTCAGGAGGCGGTGGCTGCCGGTGGCCTGCCAATGGCCATCGACGCGTATCTGTCGGCGGAACACCGAGACAATCCAGGCCACGGTTGCGCTTCAGCCGCGCTGTTGCCCGAAATTGCGCGTGAGCCGGTCGAGACGCGCCAGGTTTACGCCGAGCACCTGCTCAAGCTCGTACGCCCGGTGGCGGCCGAACTGACACCCGACGCCCGCGACCCCGAAGATGTCGCGTTCGGCGTCTTCGCGACCCTGATCGGCACGCTTGAGCTATCGCGCGCGGTGAACGGGACCGAACTGTCCGATCGCATCCTTGCGGCTGGCGCGGCAGCGGCGAAGGCGCTGCTCCAGCCCCGCGACAACGACAAGCCGGAAGAAAGGAAACCATCATGAACGTGCATCAGCTGTCGCGACCTGCCGCGATCGTCAAGCACGAGGACGTGCCGACAAAAACGGTCGACGTCGGCGGCACGAAATTCGCCTACCGCGAGCTCGGGCCCACAACCGGGGTACCGGTGATCTTCCTTACCCATCTGAGTGCAGTTCTCGACAATTGGGACCCTCGGGTCGTCGATGGCATTGCCGCAAAACGGCGAGTTATCACCTTCGATAACCGTGGCGTTGGCGCATCAGGCGGGTCCACTCCCAACACGGTGGAGGCGATGGCCCGCGACGCGATCGCCTTCGTCCGGGCGCTCGGCTTCGAGCAGGTCGACCTGCTCGGCCTCTCTCTTGGCGGCTTCATCGCCCAGGCGATTGTTCAGCTCGAGCCTGATCTGGTTCGCAAGATCATCCTCGCGGGAACCGGCCCAGCCGGTGGTACCGGCATCGACAGGGTGACATCAGTCACCATCTTCGACATGATCCGCGCCGCGCTGACCATCAAGGACCCAAAGAACTACCTCTTCTTTACCCAAAGCCCGAACGGCAAGAAGGCGGCGCGCGCGTTTCTGCAGCGCCTGAAGGAACGGACCAATGACCGCGACAAGCCCATCGCGCTCGGCGCTTTCAGCCAGCAGCTCAAGGCGGTCCGTGCCTTTGGCCAGGAGCGCCCTGCCGACCTATCGCGTATCCGGCACCCGGTCCTCGTGGTGAACGGCGATCACGACAGAATGGTGCCCACCAGCAATTCCCTCGACCTGGCACGGCGCTTTCCCAATGCCGAGCTGGTCCTGTACGAGGACGGCGGGCATACGGCCATTTTCCAGTATCACAGCGCCTTCGTGGACAAGGCCCTGGACTTCCTCGATGCCTGATCAGGCCATGCCGGTGCGTCCTTTGGTGAGCAAATGATCTTTCGATCCATGCGCTAACCTGACGGGCAATACCGCCGTAAGGCAAACAACACTGCGACGTGTCGACGCCGCGGCTCAGGATGCGGCGCGCAGGCTCGTACGGACGCGCCGCCTGCTTGTGGCGCGGGACTTCTCCGCCACGACACCGGTGATCTCGACCACGCCGTTCTCATGCAGTTTGGCGTTTGTGACCTTGTGGAGACGCTCATAGGGCAACAGTTCCTTGACCCGGGCGTCGAGCACCGCGACTTCGGCTCGCAGATCCTCGCATTCCTGCCTCTGAACATCGAGCTGTATCTGTTCGGATGCCTGCTGCAGGGAAAGCTGCGAAAAATTCGCGCTCACGGTCGAGAGGTGCATCTTGTCGTTTTCGTTCTCCTTCCTGAGGACGGACAACCTTTCCTCCGCAATTTGCTTTTCGGCGACAGCGTCGCTCCATTGAGCCTTGAGATTGGCGATCTCGCTCGCGGCTTGATTGTTCTCGTTCGAGGCGACTTCAAATCGTGATTGGAGGTTGCGAATTTCAGAACGCAGGCCGCCGATCTCAGCGAAACTACGCGCACGCTCGGCTTCCCTGTCACCTTCCATGATACGGGCCGCTTCCGTCATTTCCGACAGCTTCGCTTGCGCGATATCGAGCGATTTCTGCAGCCGCATCTCCTCTTGTTCGCTCTTGCCGAGCGCAGACAGCAGTTCCGAAAGTCGCGCCGCGTCACTGGCATGAATCGTCGAGAGCTCGTCCAGCCGGTGCCGCGCCTCAGCTTCCCGCTTCAGCGCCTTGTCGAAGTCGATCGACAGGCTGACATGCTTTTCCCGCAATATCTCGTTCTCGCGCGCGCATCGGTTGGCCTCGGCCGTTCTGGCCGAAAGCGTTTTGACGAGGTCGCCGAACTCCGCTTCGCGCTCTGCGCTCGCATTGCCTGCCACGACGAGTTCCAGCCTTGCCGCAGCCAGCGCACCGCGAAGTGCCTCCTTGTCCTCGACCAGGCTTATCTCGCGCTGCTGCAGGGCCTCGACGGCGCTTTCGCGCTCGCGCTGCTTTCTGGTCGCATCGTGGAACTGCTCCGATAGCACTCTTTGCTGCGTGGTCAGGCTGCCATTTGCCAGTTCCAGTTCGTTGGCGCGAAGAATGTCCCCGTGAAGCAGCTTCAGGAATTCGCCTGTCAGGTGATGCGAGGTCGCGATCTCCGACATTTTCGTGTTGATCTCCTCCAGATACTCGCGCGCATCGTCAAACAGCCCCTCAACGGCATCTAGCGCAGCCAGGCGGGTTTGTGTGTGGGAGGTCAGCCGCCGTGCGATCTCGGGAGCGTCGGCATCGTCCTCGGGCTGAGAGTTGTCATTCCTTGCCGCGAGATTCTCATCCGGAACGTTGTCCAACGGCGATTGGTCGTCCAGGTTGAGACACTCATCGAACGCATCCGCCAAATCGGCTTCGAGTTCCTTGAATGCCCTGTCCACCGTCTCGGCACGCTTGATCAGACTTCTGATTTTCATGACTGAACATCCCCTACTGTAACGCCATCTGGGGTCTCGATCCTCGCCTCCCGGACACGGGTTACCCCTTCCCCCTGATCGCGCGGTGGCGCATGAGGCGAGCCCACGCTAGGGACAGGCTTGGCCACTGTCCTCGTCTGTTTGAATGATGCAAACCTTGTAACTGCCCTGATTGCCGCCGGCTTTCGGGCAAACAACCCCCGTCGGAACGTCCGCCGGAGGCCTTGCACCGACAGCAACTGACCGTACGTCAGCGATCATCGTCGTGCCGCTATCGGGAGAGGACGCGAATGCGGCTCTGAAACTCACCCCGATCGACATAGCATCCCCGCAGATGTCTCAGCCCCGTATTTGGGTTGAACGATTGGCGGCCGTGAAGCACCCGGCGATTATCGAAGACCGCCATTTCGCCGGCCTTGAGGCGGTAGGCTATTTGAAAACGCGAGCTGCGGATCATCATCATCAGCTTGCGATAAGCCGCATAGAAGGGGGTGCATATCTCGGAGGGAAGGTCGATGACATCGACAAGATGGGCGTTGAACCGCAACTCTGTCACGTCTCCATTGCGTCGAGTTACGATCACAGGAAACCGACCGCGCAGATCGTAGTTTTCGTCGTGAAAACGATAGGGGATATCGACCTCGCACAAGAGACGGTATGCTTCCGGATCTTCCGCCTGTAATGCGGCCACAACCGCAAACCCGTCGGCAAAGACCGATCCACCGCCCTCAGCTTCATTCGCGATACAATGCAGGAATTGATAGCCGGGCGGCACCTCCTGGTTCGCGAGATCGGTGTGTAACGGCAAGGCGACAGGGGTGTAGGCCAAGTTGTTCGGGTTCGGCATCGACACGACTTCGAACATAGTGCCGAAATTTGTCTGGCGCAGGAAACCTACCCGCTCGGCCGCACGCCGCCCGGCGTCGGGATCATCGCCAAGCCCCTCGACGATGGAGAGCCCGTATGCAGCCGTCGCCCTCAGCCAGGCAAGCAGATCGGCATCGCTTTGAAAAAGGCCCCCGGCAGAGTAGCGCGGTATGGTTTCAAGATCGATCGAGCCGTCCCAGAGTTTCGGAGCGATCTCGGCCGGATCGTCCCGCTTTCTGCCTGGGCGGTAGGATTCAAAGAAATGGCCCGGGATTTCCTCCTCAGCCAGGCCGTTCGGCCAGACAATTCTCACAGCGCCGCGTCTGTCCTGGACGTTGAGGGGTCTGAGCGAGGCGTCAACGCTGGTCAGGTCGAATATTCGTTCTTGGGTCTGTGGGTGAAACGCCGATGGCGCATTATCCTTTAGCCAAAGCCAGGGATAGCAGACTGTTTCGCCTGACGAGAACGTCACGGCAAGCTCGGTCTCCCGGGCTTCCACGGAAAGCATGGTATTCATGATTGTGTCTCTCTGAACACGAAATTAAATCTTCAGATTGGATCGGGCCCGCAAGCCATCAACCCAGAGGTGGTGGCCACCACAAGCTCGGCTTCCCATAACGATGGGATCCGGGATTTCTGTTCGGTTCTTCGAGCACTCGATCTCCAGGTGAAACCTGGCTCCAGCTGAAATCTGGTGCACACAGCGATGGTAGCGGTCATTTGCCGGCGGTGTCCAGCTAAATGCAATGGGACCGGCATCCCCCTCTGGGCTGCCCTCGCCGACAACCCAGCTTCACTGCGGCGATAAAACCATCATCATATCGGGAACCGCGTTGACGTATACGTCAACCCGAAGCTATATGCGCCGGCGACCTTGATCGCGAAATGCGCAAGATGGCGACTTCGGCCGGACCGACGTGCCCCCAGACCGAAGTGCCCCCAGGAAGTGCAATGGGTGCGACAAACGCAACGAGACGAGGAGAACGGCCATGGGCGTTCAGGAAATTGCCGACAAGATCAGCGCGCGCGTGGCGAGTGCCGGGTTCGATCGTTCCGTAAAATTCGATACAGGTGACGACGGTGTCATCGTCATCGACGGCGCTGCCGTCTCGACCACCGATGCGCCGGCCGACTGCACGATAAAGCTTTCGCTCGACGATCTGGAATCGCTGATATCAGGCGATCTCAACCCGACGATGGCGTTCATGTCCGGCAAGATAAAGGTCGAAGGCGACATGAGCGTCGCCATGGCGCTGAGCCAGTTGATCGGCTGATCCACTCCAATCCTGAATGGAAACAAGCCGCCGCCCGATGGCAGCGGCTTGTTCCCGATCGTCAGGCAGCGAGCGACAGCCGCTGTGCCTTCAGCTTGCGCCCGGCCGCCTTCAGCGTGCCCTGCGCGCCGGCGAGCACGCCTTCCACCAGCTCCAACGCCAGCAGGCGGTGCCGCTCATAAGGTCCCGGCATGGCCAGCGAGCCGGTTTTATCGGCCGAGAACCCGAAGCGCTCGTAATAGGGCGCATCGCCGACCAGCAGGATCGCCGCATGGCCGAGGCGCGCGGCTTCAGCGATTGCATGGCGCATCAGCGCCGAGCCGATGCCGGCATTCTTGATTGTCGGATCGACGGCGAGCGGGCCTAGCAGAAGGGCGGACCGACCGCCCTCGCCCAGCACGACATCCCAGAGCCGCACGGTGCCGGTGACAGCGCCCGACGCGTCGCGTGCGACAAAGGCCAGGCCTTCCGAAGGCCGGCGGCCGCGCCGCAGCTTTTCCGACGATTTTCTCCGGCGCTTCGGCCCCATGGCGCGGTCGAGCAAGGCTTCGCGCGCCGGGGCGTCGGCAGCGGTTTCGGCGGTGATGACGAAAGCGCTGGCAATCTCCCCCCAAGAGGCGGAGATGTCGCCGAAGCCGACAGAGGGGGGCGCCGCGCGTGCAGCGTCGGCGCCACGCAGTCCAAGAGAAGTCGCGACAGCTGAGGCGACCCCCTCTGGCCGCTTTGCGGCCATCTCCCCCTCAAGGGGGGAGATTTGCCGGCTCACAGCGCCATCAACGATGAAATCCACAATTTCCATTTCCGCGATCCTTCACGAGCGGATTGTTCCACAGGCGAGCCCGGGCGGGCGACAGGCGCCCACCTCGGGATGATCTGACCGGCTCTTGCGAGCCGTCAGATCACGTAGGATCGGAGAGGCTCGAAGCCGTTGAAGGCGACCGAGGCATAGGTCGTCGTGTAGGCGCCGGTGCCCTCGATCAGCACCTCGTCGCCGATGGTCAGCGACAGGGGCAGCGGATACGGCGTCTTCTCGTACATCACGTCGGCCGAATCGCAGGTCGGGCCGGCGAGCACGCACGGCGCGGTCTCGGTGCCGTCATGCGCGGTGACGATCGGGTAGCGGATCGCCTCGTCCATCGTCTCGGCGAGACCGCCGAACTTGCCGATGTCGAGGAACACCCAACGCACATTGTCGTTGTCGGCCTTCTTCGAGATCAGCACGACTTCCGACTTGATGACGCCGGCATTGCCGACCATGCCGCGGCCCGGTTCGATGATGGTCTCGGGAATCGCGTTGCCGAAATGCTTGCGCAGCGCCGAGAAGATCGCCTGGCCATAGGCCTGCGCCACCGGCACGTCCCTGAGGTAACGGGTCGGGAAACCGCCGCCCATATTGACCATCTTGAGCACAATGCCTTCGTCAGCGAGCGTAGCGAACACCTTTTTGGCGTCGCCGAGCGCGCGGTCCCAGGCGGTCAGGTCGGTCTGCTGCGAGCCGACATGGAACGACACGCCATAGGCGTCCAGCCCGAGCGCCCTCGCGTGGCGCAGCACGTCGACCGCCATCGCCGGCACGCAGCCGAACTTGCGCGACAGCGGCCATTCGGCGCCTTCGCCGTCGGTCAGCACGCGGCAGAACACACGGGCGCCGGGTGCAACGCGGGCGATCTTCTCGACCTCCTCGACGCAGTCCACCGCGAACAACCGGATGCCGAGTTGATAGGCGCGCTGGATGTCGCGCTCCTTCTTGATGGTGTTGCCGAAGGAGATGCGGTCCGCCGGCGCGCCGGCGTCCATCGCCATCTCGACTTCGGCAACGGAAGCGGTGTCGAAGGACGAGCCCATCGCAGCAAGCAGGCGCAGGATTTCCGGCGCCGGATTTGCTTTCACCGCATAGTAGATTTTCGAATCGGGAAGCGCCTTCTCGAAGGCGCGGAAATTGTCGCGCACGACATCGAGATCGACGACGAGGCAAGGGCCGTTCGGACGTCGGGTGGCGAGGAAGTCAAGGATGCGCTGGGTAGCCATCGGGGTCTCTCCATAGCGCCTTTCGGCGCGCACAAAGGCTGCGGGACACGGGTCATCGACCTCGCGAACACGCGGTGGACAAAGGCGGGACGTCAATCCATGGAACCAGCCGGTGGAGACCCCGGAACCATGAAGCGCCGTCTCGCGGCGGTGAACCTTGGCCTTGCCCGGCCTCGGTTCGCTTTGTCTGCCTTGGCTTGGATTGGGAGAACCCGTTCCGCACTGCCGGCAATGAAGGTGTGCCTCTTCAGTAACCCCGGTCTTTGGACGACCGGCAGAACACCAGAAAGGCCCGCACCGTCGTTGCTTCAAGGTGTCCTCGGTCTGGCGGTTGGCCGCTAAACCGACTGGAGGGGTTAGCTCCAGTTACCTTACCGATATCCCTCACCATTTTGAGGATCGGCGGACACCCACAGGCACGTGCGACTTTGGGCAAGCGCGATATAAGGTCGATGGATTTCACAATCAATAAAAATCGTACGCCAGGTTGTAAAATTCCTGGCGTCGAACAATGTTGCAACAACTGTATCCGGATATCGAACGCATGGCAGGCACTCGCGGCCCTCTGAACGCTTTTCTCGACCTCAATGGTATACCTGTATCCAATGCGCAGTCCGGCCCGCTTGCCGACCTGCGCCTGGCCGTCAAGGATATTTACGACGTCGCCGGCTACCGCACCGGCTGCGGCAATCCGCAAAAATACCAAGAGGCTTCACCCGCCTCGGCGACGGCGCCGGCCGTCCAGGCGCTGCTTGATTCGGGCGCGCGCTTCGTCGGCAAGACGCAGACCGACGAACTGGCCTTCTCGCTGATGGGGCTGAACGCGCATTTCCCGTCGCCGGTCAATCCGGCAGCACCTGATCGCGTCACCGGCGGCTCGTCCTCCGGTTCCGCCGCCACGGTCGCCGGCGGGCTGGCCGACATCGCCGCCGGATCCGATACCGGCGGCTCGATTCGCGCCCCGGCAAGCTTTTGTGGGCTGATCGGCCTGAGGACCACGCATGGCCGCATCTCGCTCGAAGGCGCGATGCCGCTGGCCCCTTCACTGGATACGTTCGGCTGGTTCGCCAGGGACACGGCCACCTATGACAAGGTCGGCGCGGTGCTGCTCGGCGACGATCCGCACAACCACGAATTGCAGCGCCCCCTCGCGCTGGATGCGCTGGACGGGCTCGTGCTCGGCCCGCGGGAAGCTAACGAGTATCGCGCCATGGTCCGCGCTGTCGCATCGGTGCTAGGCGCACCGCGTACCGTTGCCCCGCTGTCGCATTCCACCGACGATCTCTATTGGTGCTTCCGCAAACTGCAGGGGTACGAGGCGTGGCAAAATCATGGTGCCTGGATCGCCGGCGGCGATCGGATGCTCGGCCCCGGCGTTAAGGAGCGCTTCGAGCATGGCGCAGCCATCGACGCGGCAACCGCGCAATTCGAAACGGAACGTCGCGTTTCGTTTCGTCTTGAGCTTGCCGACCTGCTTGGCGAGGACGGCGTCCTTGTGCTGCCGACCGCTCCAGGTGCCGCGCCGCTCAAGGCCGCCTCATTCGACGATTTGCAGACCTATCGCGAACGCGCGCTGAGACTGTTGTGTCTTTCCGGTCTGTCCGGCTTTCCGCAGATCACCCTGCCGCTGGGCCTGGTCGACGGCGCCCCGTTCGGCCTCTCGCTGCTCGGACCCAAAAACAGCGACCGGCAGCTGATGGCGCTTGTCGCGCGCATCCTTTCAGCCCAGCAAAGGAGCGCATGACATGGATACGCTGACCCGCATGCGCGCCTTCATCGACGTCGTCGAGGCCGAAGGATTTTCGGCAGCGGCGCGCAAGATCGGCCGCTCCAAGGCGCTGCTGTCGAAATATGTGCGCGAGCTGGAGGACGAGCTCGGCGCGCTGCTGCTCAACCGCACCACCCGGCAGTTCTCGCTGACCGAGGCCGGCCACACCTATTACCGCCGCGCCTCGGAAATCGTCCGCGAGGTCGACAGCCTGGCCGATGCGGTGCGCGAATCCTCTGGCGACGTGCGCGGCAGGATCAAGCTGTCGGCGCCGCGCACCTTTGCCGATGCGCCGATCGGCCAATCGCTGATCGACTTCGCCAAGCAGCATCCCGACATCGTGCTCGACATTCATCTCGACGACCGCTTCGTCGATCTGGTCGAGGAAGGCTTCGATCTCGCCGTGCGCATTTCGCGGCTGGAAAGCTCCTCGCTGATCGCCAGGCGCCTGGCGCCGTTCTCGGTGCGGCTGTGCGCATCTCCCGAACTGATTGCCAGGCACGGCATGCCGGCGCGGCCGCAGGACCTTGGCCGCATGCCCTGCATCATCGACACCAATGGCCGCTGGCTAACCAACTGGCCGTTCAAGGGCGACAGCGGCGACACGGTGACTGTTTCGGTCTCCGGCCCGATCGAGGTCAACAGTCCGATGGCGGCAAGGGCCGCCGCCGTGGCGGGATTGGGATTTTCCATCCTGCCGGATTTCATCGCCGCGCCCGACATCGAAAGTGGCCGGCTGGTGAGCACACTGGATGACCGCATCTTGCCCGGCGGCGGCATTTTCGCCGTCTATCCGCACCGGCGCTATTTGCCTGCGAAAGTTCGCGTCTTTGTCGATTTCCTGGTGCAGTGGTTCAAGACGATCGACAACGCATGACTTTTAGCCGCCCGGGGTCCCATTTTCGCCCGCTTTCTGATAACTCTCGACAGTCACCGAAGTCGATGGAATCACCACCCAGAATGAACCTGAAGCGGCAAACAATCATGATGGCTTCGGCCATGGCGGCGACTTTTGCCACGGTCGGGCCAGCCGACGTGCATCCCCACGTCTTCGCCGAGGCTCGCCTCGAAGTGATCCTCAGCCCGGATCACCAAAGCGTGAAGGCCTTGCGTCATGTCTGGCGCTTCGACGATTTGTTTTCGAGCACGGTGATGATGGAGTTCGACAAGAATTCCGATCTGAAGCTTGACGACAAGGAGCTGAAGGAAGTCGCCGACACCGTCCACGCTTCGCTGGCGGAGTTCAATTACTTCCAGCTCGTCACCGTCGACGGCAAGGATGAGGCGATGAGCCCGCCGCCGCAGCTGATGGCGAATTTCGACAACGACCAGCTCATTATCCTGTTCGAATCCGAACCCAAGGCGCCAACCAGGCTGGCCGGCAAGATCGATATCGGCGTCTATGACCCGACCTTCTACACGGCGATCGATTTCACCGAGGATGCCAATATGCAGGTCGCCGACTTGCCGTCGACATGCACGAGCAAGGTCGTTCGTCCGAACCCCGACGAGGCGATCGCCGCGAACCAGAAGAACCTGACGGACGCCTTCTTCAATGATCCGACAGGCACCGATATGAGCAAGATATTTGCGACCAAGCTTGAACTGAACTGTCAGCCAAAAGGATAATCCGGTGACGAAACCGTCCCTGCGTTTGGCTTTCGGCCTTTTGGCCGCCGCCCTTGTCATGACGCACGTCCTCGGCTCAGCCCACGCCCAGAGCTCGCTCGGCATCGGCACCAATGACGGGATGGCCCCCACCACCGGCCCGTTTGCCCAGATCCTGATGTGGATCAATCTGCGTCAGCAGGAATTCTACCGCGCGCTTGCCGGTGCGATGAAGGCGATGCGTGAGGACGGCAGCAAGCTGTGGCTGCTTATCGGCCTGTCCTTCGCCTACGGCATTTTCCATGCCGCCGGCCCCGGTCACGGCAAGGCGGTGATCTCGTCCTACATGGTCGCGAACGAAGTCGCGCTCAGGCGCGGCATCATGCTGTCCTTCGTCTCGGCCCTGTTGCAGGCGGTGACGGCGATCCTGGTGATGATGCTCGCCTACTTCGTCCTGCGCGGCACCACCATATCGATGACCGACGCGGCATGGTTCCTCGAAGTCACGAGTTTTGTCTTTGTCACCCTGTTCGGCGCCTGGCTTTTGTGGCGCAAGGCCGGCCCTGCCATCCTTCGCCTGTTCGGTGCGAACCCTGCCTATAGCCTTTCGGCGGCCCATGCCGGCCATTCGCAAACGGGCCATCCTGCACATGCGCATTCGGTGCATGCGCTTCACGCACATGGCCATGACGGCGACGACCATGATAGCCACGATCATGGCGCACACGATCACGATCATGGTCATGGGGGGCACGATCATCATCACCATGCGGCGGGCGAAGTCTGCGAGACATGCGGACATTCACACGCGCCCGACCCGGCGCTGCTTTCCGGGGACCGCTTCGACTGGCGCACCGCCTGGTCGGCGGTGGCCGCGGTCGGCGTCCGGCCGTGCTCGGGCGCGCTGATCGTGCTGAGCTTTGCCGCGCTCAACGGGCTATGGTTCGGCGGCATCCTGTCGGTGCTGGCGATGGCCCTCGGCACCGCGATCACCGTCTCGATCCTGGCGACGCTGGCTGTGACGGCCAAGAACTGGGCGGTGTATTTCGCTGGCGACGGCCGCATGGGCAACCGCATCCACTCGATCGTCGAGATCGGCGGCGCAGCCTTCGTCTTTTTGTTTGGATTGCTGTTGTTGTCGGCGAGCCTGACTGGCGGATGACGCTTTGATTGGATGGCAGGCGCTGCCCCTCATCGCCCTGCCGGGCACTTCTCCCCGTATAGTGACGGGGAGAAGGACGCCTTCGCAACAGATTTCGCCAATGTCCAGCGCTGCAAAAAAACGCGCCGAGAATGCGGCCAGCCGCTTCTCCCCGTCACTATACGGGGAGAGGTGCCGGCAGGCGGATGAGGGGCGGCGCTGAGGTCGGTAATTGGCGCAGTACCAGCCCACCCTGACCTGAATATCAACGCAAGTCAGATCTTCCCGTCCAACTCGTCCTCGATATGCGCGCGGATGATGTCGTCGAAGCTGGTTTCGGCGGCAAAACCAAGCTCCGTCGACCGCCGCGCCTCGAACCGTGTCGGCCAGCCCTTGACGATCGCCCAGATCGTATCGTCGGGCTCCTCGCGGATCAGGTTCACCGCCTTGGCGCCGGCAATGCGTTCCAGGGCCTCGATCTGCTCGCCGACCGTGACGGCGACGCCGGGCATCGTCAGATTGCGGCGCGGCCCGACGGCGTCGCCGTCGATCGCTGCTGCGTGGATCAGAAAATTCACCGCCGAGCGCGGGCTGGCGTGGGTGTGTACGACAGAGCGCGATACCGGCAATATTGCTTCCTGGCCGTTCAACGGCTCGCGGATGATGCCGGAGAAAAAGCCTGAAGCCGCCTTGTTGGGCTTGCCCGGCCTGACGCAGATGGTCGGCAGCCTGATGCCGATGCCATCGAAGAAGCCGCGCCGGGTATAATCGGCGAGCAATGCTTCGCCCATCAGCTTCTGCGTGCCGTAGGAGGTCAACGGCGTCGGGTGGAATTCGTCTGATATAATGTCCGGAAACGGTGCGCCGAACACGGCGATCGACGAGGTGAAGACGACGCGCGGCGCAAACCCCGCCAGTCTTATGGCATCGAACAGCGCCCTTGTGCCGTCGAGATTGACGCGATAGCCGAGATCGAAATTGGCTTCAGCCTCGCCCGACACGACGCCGGCGAGATGGAAGATCACGTCTGGGCGCGACGCGGCCAGCCGTTCCATCGCGCTCGCCGCGGCGAGATCGCCTGTATGGATGGTGACGTCGACGCCATCCAGCGTCGGCGCCTGCGGCGGCACGATGTCGTGAAGGTCGAGCGCGGCGATCTTCCGGCCGCTGAGCGTTCCATCCTTCGCCAGCCGGGCGATGAGCTTGCGGCCGACCATGCCTGCCGCGCCGGTAATCAAAACACGCATATCAATGATCCTTTTTGCGCTGGCTGCGGCCACGCAGCCAAAACACGACGAAAATGGCCACCATGAAGACAGCCGCAATAATAGCGGCAAGAATGGTCGACACGCGGCCGACCGCCAACATCACGGTTGGCAAATAGTAGGCGGCGATGCCGAACAGCAGCAGCACCCACAGTGCGCCGATCGCCGCATTGCGCGTGTCACGATCCATCACGCGGCCCTGACACGGCGGGGATTCGTCAACTTCGTTACCATGCCATGGAACTCCTGGGATCAGTGATAGTGGCGATGATGCGGAGCCGCATCATGCGCATGGTCGTGCTCGCCATCATGCTTATCATCGGCGCAATGGCCGAATTCCGGTTCTACGGTGGCGTGGGCAATGCCATGCGCGGCAAGCCGCTTCTTGATGGCGCTGACCGCTTTGTGGGCATCGACGCCATCGTTGAGGCAAGCATGCAAGGTCGCCATGTTGCTTGACCCGTCAAGCGACCAGACATGCATGTGATGCACCTCGCGCACGCCGTTCACCGTCCCTTCTATGTCCCTGGCGATCAGGTCGCGATCGAGGCTCGCCGGCACGCCTTCGAGCAGGACATGGGCTGCTTCGCGCATCAGCGACCAGGCGGTGGACAGGATCAGCAGCGAGACAAGGACGGACAGGATCGGATCGATAGGCGTCCAGCCGGTCGCCAGGATGATCAGCGCAGCGATGATCGCCGCCGCCGAGCCAAGCAGATCGCCGAGCACGTGCAGGATGGCACCGCGCATGTTCAGGCTGTCGCGGTCGCCGCCATGCAGCACGAAGAAGCTGCCGATATTGACCAGCAGACCGGCGATCGCGACGACCAGCATCGGCCCGCCGAGCACGGGCGCAGGCGTCAGCAGGCGTTCCCAGGCCTCATAGAGGATCCACAGCGCAATGGCGAAGATGGCGATGCCGTTGGTATAGGCGACCAGCGTCTTGACCCGGCCGAAACCGTAGGTGAGGCGAACCGTGGCCGGCCGGCCGGCCAGATGAAAAGCATACCAGGCAAGCCCGAGCGCGATACAGTCGGCGAGCATGTGGCCGGCATCCGCCAGCAGCGCCAGCGATCCCGCCAAGAGACCGCCAAGCGCTTCCACGACCATGAAGCCGGCGGTCAGGCAGGCTGCGATCATGACCCGTTTCTTGTCGGTCGAGCCATGCACATGACCGGCGCCGTGGCTGCGGTCATGCCCTTGCGAACCATGGTCGTGGGTATGCGCCACCTGCGAACTCCTGTTAGAGCCTGATCCATCCCGGCAGAATCGGGATGGAGGCTCTGTCTTCCTGTTTGACCATGATCTTGCCCGAAAACTCGGCCTTCACTTTTCGGGATCGTGGTCCTGGATCATGGTCAGGCGCCGAACTCGGCGCGGAAGTCCTCGAGCCGTCGCTTCTGCCGTCCGTCGCCATCGAAATTGCCCGGATCGAGCCATGCCTCATAGGCTCTGCGCAGTGCCGGCCACTCCTTGTCAATGATCGAGTACCACGCGGTATCGCGGTTTTCGCCCTTGACCACAAGATGCTGGCGGAAAATGCCCTCGAACTTGAAGCCGAAACGCTCCGCCGCGCGCTTCGACGGCTCGTTGCGGTTGTTGCATTTCCATTCGTAGCGGCGATAGCCAAGCTCGTCGAAGACGTATTTCATGAACAGGAATTGCGCTTCCGTCGCCGCCGGCTTGCGCGCGATCAGCGGACCCCAATAGATGTTGCCGATCTCGATCACGCCATAGGCAGGGTCGATGCGCATCAGCGTCTGGCGTCCGGCGACCTTGCCGCTGGCCTTGTCGATGACGGTGAAGAACAGTGGGTCCTCGCTGGCTTCGGCCTTGTCCAGCCACGGCTGGAAGGCGGCGCGGGTCTGCGGCGGATAATCGGGCAGCCAAGCGAAGCGGTCGTCGACATCAGGCACCGACGACGCGTCAAACAGGCCGTCGCCATGATTTTCGGAACTCAGCGGCTCAAGCCTGACAGTGCGCCCCTCCAGCACCTTGCGCTCCGGCCGCGGGCGCGGTTGCCAATTCTTGAGATTTTCCGACACCCAAAGCTCCAATCCGTTTGACTTTTGCGAAAGGACGCTCACAAAAACGCTCGCTCGGTGAAAGAACCACAGGGACGGGAAAAATGCTCCACACGATTTCGGCCTTCGATCGTCTCGGCGAGGAAAACGCCTTTGCGGTGCTGGCTCGTGCCACCGCGCTCGCCCATCAGGGCCGCGATATCGTCAATCTCGGCATCGGCCAGCCCGACTTCAAGACGCCGCAGCACATCGTCGAGGCCGCGATCAAGGCGCTGCGTGACGGCCACCACGGCTATACGCCGGCCAACGGCCTGCTGGCGACACGCGAGGCGGTGGTGCGCCGCGCGCTGACCACAACCGGTGTGGAGGTGTCGCCCGAGGCGGTGATGATCCTGCCCGGCGGCAAGCCGACCATGTTCGCCGCTATCCTGATGTTCGGCGAACCGGGCGCCGAGATCCTCTATCCCGATCCCGGCTTTCCCATCTATCGCTCGATGATCGAGTTCACCGGTGCTGCTCCGATACCGGTGCCGATGCGCGAGGAGAACGGCTTTGCCTTCTCGGCGCAGGAGACGCTGGCGCTCATCACGCCGAAGACCAGGCTGCTCATCCTCAACTCGCCGGCCAACCCGACCGGCGGGGTCACCCCGCGCGCCGAGATCGAGAAGCTGGTCAAGGGGCTGGAAGCGCACCCGGACGTCGCCATCCTCTCCGACGAGATCTACGACGTGATGACCTATGACGGCGAGACGCACTTCTCGCTGCTCAATTTCTCCGAAATCCGCGACCGACTGATCGTGCTCAACGGCTGGTCGAAGACCTGGGCGATGACCGGCTGGCGCATGGGCTGGTCGATCTGGCCGAACGGCGACAAGGGCGCCCACCTCTACGACAAGGTGCGCAAGCTGGCGGTCAATTGCTGGTCCTGCGTCAATGCGCCGAGCCAGTATGCCGGCATCGCGGCCATCGACGGTCCGCAGGACGACGTCGACAAGATGATGCGCGCCTTCGACCGCCGCAGGAATGTCGTGGTCGAAGGGCTGAACGCTTTGCCGGGCGTTTCCTGCATCACGCCGAAAGGCGCGTTCTATGCCTTCCCCAATGTCTCAAAAACCGGCTGGAAGGCCAAGAAGCTCGCCTCGGCTTTGCTTGAGGATGCCGGCGTGGCGCTGATCGGCGGACCTGATTTCGGCGTTCTCGGTGAAGGCTATATCAGGCTGTCCTACGCCAATTCCGAAGAGAACATCCTGCGCGCGCTGGAACGGATCAAGGCGTTTCTGGGCAAGTGAGGGCGGGTACGCGACCGACGAAAGGAGATGTCAGATGTTCTATGCCATCCTTGCCTATCACGTGGAAGAAGTGGTCACGGCGCTGACGCCGGAGGAGGACGCGGCGCTGATGGCCGACCTGCTCAATATCCACGAACGGCTTTACCGGGATGGCAGCCTCGGCCCGGCCGCGCGGCTCGGGGCGACCCAAGACGCGTGCACCTTGCGCGGGCCGGGCGCCGGAATTGTCATTGACGGACCCTTCGCCGAGACCAAGGAGCAATTGTTGGGACTATACGTCGTCGACTGCGCCACGCGCGACGCCGCGATCGCGATTGCGCGCGACTTTCGCCGTGTCAATCCGACCGCCGTCTACGAAATCCGCCCTATTTCGCTATATCTTCCAGGCGTGCCGCTTTCGGTGACGCAGTCCTAAAGCGCATCGCGTTTGAAGGATGCGACGCGCTTTAGTTCTTGTTTTATGCATGTCGTTATCGCAAAACCGCTGCGCACTTTTGCGCGACATGCATTAGCCAAAATTGAACGCCGTCCGCCCGGGTCCTCCCGGCGTTCGCCGGCCTTTCATCGTGCCAGTGGCACGATGAATTCGCTGACGCGAACCGGCCGCTCACCCTCGCCCGACATACGGCATCTTCGTCGCCATCACGGTCATGAACAGCACGTTGGCGTCGAGCGGCAGGCTGGCCATATGGAGGACGGCATTGGCGACCTGCTGGACATCCATCACCGCTTCGGCGGCGATGGAGCCATTGGCTTGCGGTACTCCGACCGTCATCGCCTGCGCCATGTCGGTCAAGGCGTTGCCGATGTCGATCTGGCCGCAGGCGATGTCATAAGGCCGGCCGTCCAGCGCCAGCGTCTTGGTCAGCCCGGTAATGGCGTGCTTGGTCGCGGTATAGGGCACTGAGCCCGGACGCGGCGCGTAGGCAGACACCGAGCCGTTGTTGATGATGCGGCCGCCCATCGGCTGCTGCCTGCGCATGGCGCCGAAGGCGGCGCGGGCGCACAGGAACGAGCCGGTGAGATTGACCCCGACAATTTCGTTCCACACCTCGACGGGGATCTCGTCGATCAATGTCGACTTGTAGCCCGTGCCGGCATTGTTGAAGAGCAGGTCGACACGACCGAAAGCCGCCGCCACCGTCTCGAACAGATCGTCGACCTGGTCGGCCTTGCTGATGTCGCAGGCGACCGCCAGCGCCTTGGCTTGTGTCGATCCGGCATCAGCGATTGCCTTGTTCAGCACCGGCTTGCGACGTCCGCAGAACACCGTATTCCAGCCGGCCCTGAGCAGCGCCGTGGCGACGGCTTTGCCGATGCCCGTGCCGGCGCCAGTGACGATGGCTGTTTTGTAGTCTGTCATAACTGTCCTCCTATAGCGCCGCATGCCCGCGAGGACGCTATAGCACCATGATTTTGAGCAATTTTTGAATTTGCGCATGATCGCTTGCAAAAATCGATTCCGATTTCGGCTCATGCGCTAACCGGCTCCGACAAAAAGGGCGGCCATTGGCGGCCGCCCTGATCTGAACCGGCTGGGAGGAGGAAAGCCGATCCGACTGCTTAAAATCATGCGCTTCCTGGGTAAACGAGACATTAACGCGAAAGCACGCCGGATTGCCGCTCTCCGCGGCCCTGAAGCCTACCAGCGCGAATTGGCGGTTGCCTTGCCCGATCCCGGCACCTCTGGCACCGGCACTTTTGCCGCCGACACCGTCGCCTCGACATGGTCGAGCAGTGCATCCGGCAAGCTGAGGCGGCCGGCGAGCAGATCGAGATAGCCGCGTTCGGCACGTGTATTCGGATCGATGGCGAGACGCGAGGCGGTGTAGAGCTCGAGCTTCTGGGCGTCGGTTTGGGCGCCGGCGACCAGCGTATCCAGGTCGAGCGGCCTTTCCAGTTCCGACAACAGGAATTTCTCCGCGTCGGCGTCGATGCCCGCGAGGCTGAGCTTGCCGGCGATCTTTTGCCGTTCGTCGTCGTCGATATGGCCGTCGGCCTTCGCCGCCGAAATCATCGCGCGCACCAGGGTCAGGGTGAATTCGTCCTCGCCTTGCGGCGCCTGCGAGGGATGAAAGCTGGTGTCGGCGGGCGGCGGCAGCAATTCCGGTTCACCGGCAACTTGCGTTTCAGCCGGCGCCTTGCCGTTCTTGTAGTTCTGGTAGGCCTTGTAGGCGAGGCCGCCGACCACGGCCAGGCCGCCGAGCTTCACCGCCGTGCCGGCGACCTGACGGCCAGCGCCGGTTCCGAGCAGCACCGCGGCCAGCGCGCCAGCGGCCAGCGGATTGTCCTTAGCCATCTGCACCGCCTGACCCCCTTTGTCGCGCACGGTCGACCCGGTTCCGGGAATTTGCGAGCCGAGCAGATCGTTGAGGAGCTTCTTGGGATCGAACATCAATGCCTCCAGAATTGGCCGGCCGAAAGCGCCGGGCAGGTTTTCGGACGTTGAACAGGTAGGCCCCGCATATGGACATTACAATGACGGATGGGCGCTTTGCCGGTGATGGCACAAACGAGATGATGTCAGGATTTGCCTTGTCCAACGCGTTGGGCCGAAAATCGGAATCGATTTTCGGAAGGCACGATTTATGGATTCAAAATGTTAGAGCGTACTTTGTGCGTCCAAGTGGACGCACGTCGCTTTAACGTCCGATATGCGGAGCCCTGCCTTGCGCTTGCGCCAGCTCGACCTGGCGTTGACGCTCGGCGTAGCGGGCGCGATCCTCGTCGGAACGGACATCGTAGCAATGCGGGCATGAGATACCGGCGGCGTATGTCGACGACAGCAGGTCCTGCCCGGTCAGCGGATGCCGGCAGGCGCGGCAAAGTTCGGCCTCACCCTCGATCAAGCCGTGCGACACCGAGACGCGTTCGTCGAAGACGAAGCACTCGCCCTGCCAGAGGCTTTGCTCGGCAGGCACCTCTTCGAGATATTTCAGGATACCGCCCTTGAGATGGAACACATCCTCGAAGCCGAGCGACTTCACATAGGCCGTTGCCTTCTCGCAGCGTATGCCGCCGGTGCAGAACATGGCCACCTTGCGGCCGACGAGCTCGGCCCGATGCTGCTCGACCCAGGCCGGGAATTCGCGAAAGCTCGTTGTCGCGGGGTCGACCGCTCCCTTGAACGTACCGATCGATACTTCGTAGGCGTTGCGCGTGTCGATGACGATCGTGTCCACATCCGATATCAGCGCGTTCCAGTCGGCCGGTGCGACGTAGGTGCCGGCGCTTGCCGCCGGATCGAGATCCCCAACACCCATGGTGACGATCTCGCGCTTCAGCCGCACCTTCATGCGGTGAAACGGCATCTGCGCGGCGCTGCTGTACTTGACCTCGAGACCGGCGAGACCTTCGATGGATTCGAGATGATCAATGAGCGCGGCTATGTCAGCTTCGCTGCCGGCGACCGTGCCGTTGATGCCCTCATGCGCCAGCAGCAGCGTGCCCTTGATACCGCGTCCGCAGCAAAAGGCGGCGAGCGGCGCGCGCAACGCCTCAAAGTCGTCGAGCCGGGCAAACCTGTAGAGCGCGGCAACGCGCAGGGGCTGATTGGGCAGTGTCATCGCCGAAGCCACTAAACGCTCATGAAAGCCGATTCAAGGCCGCCGCGCGGAGCAGCCTCTCCTTGGTGGCCTTTGACGGCCGGTCTGACGGACTTGCCGGCAGCGCGTGACATCGCGACACGCTTCGCTTCGTGGACAGAAAACCGGCCTTCTGCTAACCGATTGAACGGATCAATACCGGAGAGACGACAAATGCCCAGCAAGACCGAAAAGCTCCTGTCGCTCCTCAACGGCCAACCGGTTATCCCGGTGCTGAAGATCGCCAATCTCGCCGATGCCGTGCCGCTGGCGCGCGCGCTGGCGCGCGGCGGCCTGCCGGCGATCGAGATCACGCTGCGGACCGCTGATGCGCTCAAGGCGATCCGGCTCGTGGCAAGCGAGGTCGAGGAAGCCATCGTCGGCGCCGGCACCATTCTGGACATCAGCCAGTTCGACGCGGCGGCGGCAGCCGGATCGAAGTTCATCGTCAGCCCCGGCATCACCCGCGAGCTTCTGGCGGCGGCGAAGGACAGCGACGTTCCGTTGCTGCCCGGCGCCATCACGCCCGGTGAGATCATGGCCGCCCGCGAGGCAGGCCTGCGCTTCCTGAAATTCTTCCCGGCAGAACAGTCGGGCGGCATCGCCTCGCTCAAGGCATTCGCCTCGCCGCTCGCCGATGTCCAATTCTGCCCGACCGGCGGCATCACCGACAAGAACGCCAGCGACTATCTGAGCTTGCCCAACGTCATCTGCGTCGGCGGCTCCTGGGTGGCGCCGGACGATTTGGTCAAGGCCGGCAAATGGGACGAAATCGAAGCCCTGGCGCGCGCCGCGAGCAAGCTCGGGCGATAGAGACAACTCTCACCCCAAGCAGACCAATGCATGCCCGCGCACAAGGATGCCGCGGTTCTGGCATAACGACATGCATAAAAAAAAGCCGCGCGGGTTACCGGCGCGGCTTTTTTTATTGGTTGGTCGATCCGCTACTCGGTCCTGAAGCGGGCGACCGACAGGAACTTGACGGCTTTGCCGGTGAACCGGTTGGCGTCGGCCAACTGATCGTCCGCCTGGAAGCCCACGGTATAGACTTCGGTTGGGGGCGTGTGCACGATATTGTAGGCGTAGCGCTGCGCCGTCGTCGCGCTGGAGACGGTGGCGACATTCTCGCCGCTGTTCAACGCCCAGCGCGCCGCCGTCGGCTCGGCGGCGACTACCACGGACTTGGGACCAGGCTTCAGGTCACGGGCGGTTGCCCTGGCTGCCTTGCGGGTGGTCTTCACACCCGTGCCGATCGCCGCGGCCGGATCGGAGCCAGCCGGGCGGGCAAAGACAGCCTCACGCGGCGATGCGGCATTGCCCTTCGCCAGCTCACCGAGGACCGCGCTTGGCTGGGAGAGCGAAGCGACCTGGTATTCGTCGGTTGCGCTGACCCGTTCAAGGACGGCTTTGACCGCGTCAGACTGGACTGCGGCAGACTGGACCTGGTCAGGCTGCGCCAATTCGGGCTGGGCCAGATCGGGCCGAGCCGACGGCAGCACCGAGAACACATCGGTAGCGGTCTTGCCGTGCCCGGCGGTATCCGCCAGCGCCAGAAGCACAGCCTTGTCCTGCGGCGCAAGGTCGGCCGCTGCAAGGTCGGCCGGCAACGAGTGATTGGGGCGCCAGGTCGGCAACGGAATGTTGTTGGCGGCAACCTGCGCCGCATCGGCGACAACGGACGGTTCGGTCATGCCGAAGGGAGCGTTCGCCGGCGCTTGCGCGGTCGTCACCGCCTGTTCGGTGGTGGCGGTGGCATCCGCCACGCCGAACGGAACGTTTTCGGGCGGCTGAGCGACATCGGCCTTCGGACGCGGGGCGAAATCGGGCAGCGGCACGCTGCGCGCCGGCAGCGCCGCGATGATCGTTTCCGGCGTGTCCTCCTCCGGTTCGGGAGCAGGCGCATCGGCGATTTGCGGAATCTCGGCGCGCTTCGCATTCTCAGGCGACACGATGGCAATGCCCGGAAGCTTGCTGTCCCTGGCGGCCGGCGCCGGCTTCGCGGTCGCCAGCTTCACATTCGCCGGCTTGACGGTTGACTTCGGCGTTGGCGCGACTGCGACATCGGCGCTGTCATCGGCCTCGTCTTCACCGCCGCCGAAGAAAGCCGCCAGCAGACCGCCGGATCTTTTGGCACCGCCACCTGCGCTGGCCATTTCGATGGCGGGAGCGCCGGCGCCCTTGCGCGCCTTGTACGAGGCGAGCGCCTGTGAATAGCCGGGCAACGGCTTGCCGTCGCTCGGCACATGCAGCGTCTTGCCGTTGGGGAACACGCGCGCCAGTTCCTGGCGGCTGATGCCAGGCCAATGCCGCACATTGCCGACATCCATGTGGACGAACGGCGAGCCGGACCTCGGATAATAACCGACGCCGCCACCCTGCATCCGCAGACCGATGTCGCGCAGTTTCTTCAGCGGCACGCCGGGAATGTAGAAATCCATGGCCCTGCCGAGCGTATGCTGGCTTTTCTTGGCAACGCCCCTGCTGCGGCTGCGCAGCATCGAGTTCGTCGACGACGAACGGTAACCGCACACGACCTGGATGTAGTCGCGGGCGCCGCTCTGCCGGTAAGCCTCCCAGACCAGGTCGAGCAGGCGCGGATCCATCTTGGTCGGTTCGTTGCGGCGCCAGTCACGCAGGATGACGTTGATCTTTTTCAGACCCGCCTGATCGTAGCGGCCGCCGCGCTTGAAGACGATCTCCGCCTTCTCTTTGGTGTGCAGGTTGTAGAGTTTCAGCGAACGTGTCTGGGCGCTGGCGCCGGTCGCAGCCGCTGTAAGGAAGCCTAAGGCGAGAATCACCGCTGCCAGCCATCTCGGCCAGGCGCTCATGTGATAGTGCCGCCCGTCTGTGTGTCGTTCGACTTTGTTCAAATCAAAAGGCCTTGCAGGCTGCCGTTTGTCCCCGGATTTGACCAACGGATGCGGTGGTGTTCGTATCCGAATATCGATCCTAATGGTTAATCATCGCTTATTGAAGCCGAAATGCGGTAACACCGTGGCGATATCCCGTCAAAAATATTGCACGGGGTTTCTTGGTAAACTGCTGGTTTAGATCATGTTTCTGGCTTTGCCTGAACACGATCTGTTACCAGACGCCTCAATGCGTGAATACTGCCGGCAAGCGCGTCGCCCGACCGCGTCACGCCCGATTCGCGACTGTCGATTGTCCTGATGCCAGGTTGGCAAGCTGGTCCGGGCTTGCCTGTCAGGAAGCAAGCCGGTCGATACGGCCCGTTTCCGGATCGATGCCGTATTCCTTGAGCTTCCTATAGAGCGTCGAGCGGCCGATGCCGAGGCGGCGGGCAACTTCGCTCATCTGGCCGCTATAGTGGTCGATGGCGAGCTTGATCATTTCGAGTTCGACATCGGCCAGCGCCCGCACATTGCCGCGTTCGTCCAGCGCCCGCAGCGTGCCGAAGCGAGGCTGCTGCCTGGCAGGCGGATCGGGCTCGGTCACAGCGATGCCATTATTGGCGCCCTCGCCCAGCGGCTCGGTGACCAAAGGCAACGCGGGCAACCAGTCATGCGCATCGAGGTTGACGGTGCCCTCGACCTGCGCCCGGATCTGCGGAAACTCCTCTTCCGTCAGCAGATCGCCTTCGCAAAGCACCGAGGCCCGGAAGACGGCGTTTTCCAGCTGGCGGATGTTTCCCGGCCAGTCGTAGGCCTGCAGCATGGCGAGCGCCGCAGCCGAAATGCCGTGCAGGCGATGACGTGGACCGGTGGGCGCAACCTTGTCCAGAAAATGCTCGACCAAATACGGAATGTCGTCGCGACGGTCGCGCAGCGGCGGCACGAAGATCGGATAGACGTTCAGGCGGTAGAACAGATCCTCGCGGAACTTGCCGTCCTTGACCTGCTGCAGAAGATTGCGGTGTGTCGCCGAGATCAGCCTGATGTCGACCCTGACGGTCGAACGCCCGCCGACCGGATCGACCTCACCGTCCTGCACGGCGCGCAGCAGCTTGACCTGCACGTCGAGCGGCAGGTCGCCGATCTCGTCGAGGAAGAGCGTGCCCGAATGCGCCTCGACGAACTTGCCGGTGTGTTTTTCGGTGGCGCCGGTGAACGAGCCCTTCTCGTGGCCGAACAGGATCGATTCGACCAGATTGTCGGGGATGGCGCCGCAATTGACGGTGACGAACGGTTTGGAGCGGCGATCGCCGCTGCCCTGGATGGCGCGCGCCACCAGCTCCTTGCCGACACCGGATTCGCCCTCGATAAGGATCGGGATGTTGGACGCGGCCGCCTTCTGGCCGAGACGGATCACCCGGTCCATCGCCGGGCTGTGCGTGATCATGTCCTTGAAGGTCAGATGGCCGCCGCGCCGCCGCGACGTGCGCTTCACTTCCCCCTCGACCGCCTCGACTTTGAGCGCGTTGCCGATCGATGCGTGCAGCCTGTCGGGAGATGCCGGCTTGACGACGAAATCGAAAGCACCGTGACGCATGGCCGAAACGACGGTTTCGATGCCGCCCTGGGCGGTTTGCACGATGACCGGAACCTGGATGCCGCGCTCACGCATCGCCTTCAGCACGCCGATGCCGTCGAGGCCCGGCATGACGAGGTCGAGGATGACCACCGACACGTCGCGCGCCTTGGGCCCGTCGAGCGCGTCGAGACCGGCCTCGCCGCCATCCGTGATGATCGCGCTGTGGCCGAATTTCGTCACCGCCGCCTCGAGCAGCCTGCGCTGCACGGGATCGTCATCGACTATGAGTATGGAACCTGTCATGACTGGTTCAACGATGCTCGCCCAATATGCCCACCCCACTGTGCCCACCCAATGGGGAACCCTATGGATCATCCTGGCACAGGGTTCTAAATAAGATTTCAAAAAACCCGGTGAACGAATTGCTTAGGATTTGACCGGCTTTCTCATCCCCTTGATTCTTTGGCCCTTTGACAAACTGGAAAGTGTCGGCAATGAGCATGGTTTTTAGTCGGCAGCTTGCGGCGGCGGCGTCCGGTCAGGGCGCGGCGGAGCTTGGTGATCTGCCGGAATGGGATCTCGCCGATCTCTATTCCGGCATGGACGCCCCCGAGCTGAAACGCGACATCGCCAAGGCGCTCGCCGATGCCATCAGCTTCGAGAGCCGCTGGAAAGGCACGCTCGCCGCCGAGGCGGAGCGGGCCGACAGCGGCAGGCTGGGCGAGGCGCTTGCCGCCTATGAGGCGCTGGAGGAACTGATTGGCCGGATCGTCTCCTATGCCGGACTGATCTACGCCGGCAACACCGCGGATCCGCAGCGCGCCAAGCTCTATGGCGATATTCAGGAGAAGATGACCGACGCCAGCGCGCATCTTCTGTTTTTCGCGCTCGAACTGAATCTTGTCGACGATGCCGCGATCGAAACCGCGCTTGCTGCCGACCCCGCCTTCGCTCACTACCGGCCGTGGGTGCTTGATCTGCGCATGGACAAACCCTACCAGCTCGAAGACAGGGTCGAGCAGCTTCTCCACGAGAAGTCGATTACCGGACGCGGCGCCTGGAACCGCTTGTTCGACGAGACGATGACCGACCTGCGCTTCGACATCGATGGCGAAGAGCTGACCCTGGAGCCGGCGCTGAACCGCCTCCAGCACGCCGATGGCGAGGTGCGCCGCCGGGCTTCTGAAGCGCTGGCCGCAACCTTCCGCAAGAATCTGCGCACGTTCACGCTGATCACCAACACGCTGGCCAAGGACAAGGAGATCTCCGACCGCTGGCGCGGCTTCGCCGACATCGCCGATTCGCGGCATCTCGCCAATCGCGTCGAGCGCAGCGTGGTGGATGCGCTGGCCTCAGCCGTTCGTGACGCTTACCCGCGCCTGTCACACCGCTACTACGCGATGAAGGCGCGCTGGCTCGGCATGGAAGTGATGAACCACTGGGACCGCAACGCACCGTTGCCGGAAACCCCGCAAGCGATCATCGGCTGGGACGAGGCCAAGAACACGGTGCTTTCCGCCTATCAGCGCTTTTCACCTGACATGGCGGAGATTGCCCGGGTTTTCTTCGACCGCAACTGGATCGACGCGCCGGTAAGGCCTGGCAAGTCGCCGGGCGCCTTCGCGCATCCGACCGTGCCGTCGGCGCATCCCTATGTCCTGCTCAACTACATGGGCAAGCCGCGCGACGTGATGACGCTGGCGCATGAGCTTGGCCACGGCGTGCATCAGGTGCTCGCCGCAAGCCAGGGCGCGCTGATGGCCTCGACGCCGCTGACACTGGCCGAGACGGCGTCCGTCTTCGGCGAGATGCTGACCTTCCGCTCGCTGCTGGACCAGACCACCGACAAGCGCGAGCGCAAGGCCATGCTTGCCCAGAAGGTCGAGGACATGATCAACACGGTCGTGCGCCAGATCGCTTTCTACGAGTTCGAGCGCAAGGTGCATGCCGAGCGCAAAAACGGCGAGTTGACATCGGACAGGCTCGGCCAGTTCTGGCTGGAGGTGCAGGCGGAAAGCCTCGGGCCGGCGATCAAGCTGCGCGAGGGTTACGAGGTCTTCTGGAGCTATATTCCACACTTCATCCATTCGCCTTTCTACGTCTACGCCTATGCGTTCGGCGACTGCCTGGTGAATTCGCTCTACGCGGTCTATCAGAATGCAGAGCGTGGCTTTCAGGACAAATATTTTGCCATGCTGCGCGCCGGCGGCACCAAGCATCATTCCGAGCTCCTGGCTCCCTTCGGTCTTGATGCCACCGATCCTGCTTTCTGGCAGATCGGCCTTGGCGTGATCAGCGGGCTGATCGACGAGCTCGAAGCTTTGGACAATTGACGCACAGCGCTGAACATCCAGGTTCGACAGAACAGATTAGCCGCAATGCATATTGAAGGCCATTCTATTCTTCCCCTAAATATCTGTTCTTAAATAACTCTCCATGGAATTTTTCCGTTAGCTTTCCGGAAGCTGTATGATAGCGTCCCGCCTCAAGCTCAGTCGGGCGCGGCCAAATCTTCGGCCGGTCACGGCGCTTCGACGATTGCGACAGCGCCGTTGGCCATGGCAGGAAAGCCGGTCGCCGACAGCGCGATTTAAGCCGGCTGTTCCACGAGCAGCGGAGCCACCATTGAATGGTCCTTGTGCCAAGGTCCCAGGCCACGGCAGATGGATCGGACTGGAGAGAGACAATGGGCACTTTTTTCTACATGCTCCTGGCGTTCCTGGTAGGTGTGTTGGCTGGCTGGTTCATCTGGGGACGCCCGCGTGGCGATCTCGACAGCCTGCGCGGTGACATGGACCGCAGCCGCAGCGAGCGCGACAGGCTGCGCGCCGACGCCGACCGCCTGACCCGTGAGCTGGAAGTATGCCGCGGCGCCCGCGCCGACCTGGAGCGCCAGTTGGGCGAGGCGCAAGGCACCAAGGCCGGTGCGACAAAGGCAGCAATCCCGGCACCGCCGGCATTGATGGCGACATCCGCGCCGGCCAACACGACGCCCGCCAAGACGACGCCCGCTAAGGCGACGCCGGCCAAGACCGGGCCGGCTAGGACCGGGCCAGCAAAGACCACGTCCAAGAAACCGGCGGCCGGGAAGGCGGCAGCCGCGCCGAAGGCCAGTGCATCGAAAGCGAGTGCATCGAAAGCGAGTCCGTCGCAGCCAAGTGCGCCAAAACCTCCCGCATCGAAAACCAGTGCTGCACCAAAGAGCGCTGCGCCAGCGGCAAAGAAAGCCGCGACAACAGAGGCGGCGGTGGGCAAAGCCAGCAATCTGCGCCGCCTGATCGGCATCGGCCCGGCCAACGAGCGACTGCTCCACGGGCTCGGAGTGACGACCTACGCGCAAATCGCCGCCTGGACGGCCGCCGACGTCAAGCGGATCGAGGAGACATTGAACTTCGACGGCCGCATCGAGCGTGAGCGCTGGATCGAGCAGGCGAAACTGCTTGCCGCCGGCGATGAGGAGGAATTCGCGCGCCGCTTCCCGACCGCGGGGACCGGCAGCAACACCTGAATTGCCTGCCGGCATCGAGCACATAAGGGACCGGCGACGCCCGCGAGGTGCCGCCGGTTTGCTTTTGCACTAGCTGCGTTTGCGTCTTGAGACGCCGGTCTCTCGATTGCGCGCGATCGAGCCGCCATATAGAGCGATAGCTGGCGTCATCGATCGCAGCATCAGAGTCCCATGCCCCTGCCCTCTGCAATTTTTCGAAATGACGAGCGCGCTCATCAGCTCGTCTTCGACCAGCCGGCCGACATCATCGTGGCGCATGAGGCAGAGGATTTCCTGCCGGCGCTGGACATTGCGCAGGCCGCGCATGACGCCGGCAAATGGCTGGCCGGCTATTTCTCCTACGAGGCCGGCTACCTGCTCGAACCGAAGCTCGTTCCGCTGCTGCCGGGCGGACGCCGCGCCCCGCTTGTCTGCCTGGGGATCTTCGACGCGCCTGTCGAACTGCCGGTTGTGCCCGGCAACGCGCCGTCGACCAACGGCCCGATCTTCAACGCCAGGGCCGCCTGGACTTCGGAAGACTACGCAAAACGCTTTGCCCGACTCCACAATCACATTCGCAAGGGTGATTGCTATCAGGGCAATCTGACCTTTCCGGTTCATGCGCAATGGTCGGGCGATCCGCTGGCCGCCTTCGACGCGCTGACGGAGCGCCAGCCGGTGAAATACGGCGCGCTGATCGCGCTCGGCGATCCGGTCGTCTTGTCGCGTTCGCCGGAACTGTTCTTCGAGATCGACGCCGCAGGCATGATCGAGACGCATCCGATGAAGGGCACCGCCCCGCGCGGCGCGACCAAGGCGGAGGACAAGCGGCTGAAGACGTTCTTGCTCAATGACGAGAAGAACCAGGCTGAGAACCGGATGATCGTCGATCTCCTGCGCAACGACATTTCGCTGATCAGCGAAGTCGGCACGCTGGAGGTGCCGGAGCTTTTCCGCATCGAGAGCTACCCGACCGTCCACCAGATGGTGAGCCGCGTGCGGGCCAAGCTGTTGCCCGACCTCAGCATCCGCCGGATATTCGCTGCGCTGTTTCCATGCGGATCGATCACCGGCGCCCCGAAAATCCGCGCCATGGAAATCCTGCACGATCTGGAAGCCACGCCGCGCGACGTCTATTGCGGCGCGATCGGCTGGATCGCGCCCGGCGGCACGATGCGCTTTTCGGTGGCCATCCGCACCATATCGCTCTTTTCCAGCGGCGAGGCCGTCTACAATGTCGGCGGCGGCGTCGTCTTCGATTCGACGGCCGAGGAGGAGTATCAGGAGTGCCTGTTGAAAGCGCGCTACGCGACGGGAACACCGCCGATTTCGAGCTGATCGAAACCATGCGCTGGCAGCCGGGCCAGGGCTTCCTCCGTTTCGACCGCCATTTGGCACGCCTTTATGGCTCGGCGGCCGAACTGGGTTTTGCCTGCGATCCGCAGAAGGTCGGCGAGATGCTCAGGAACGCCGTCGACCGGCCGGACATAGCCTTGCGTACACGCCTGGTCCTGTCGCGCAGCGGCAAGGTGACGGTCTCGGCGCTGCCTTATGAGCCGCACGCAGCCGACAAGGTCTGGAGGCTGCAACTGGCGCGGGTGCGGCTTCAATCAAGCGACACGCTGCTGCGCCACAAGACGAGCCGCCGGGACATCTATCAGCGGGCGCGCTCCGAATATCTGATCAGCCGGGCCGACGAGGTTCTCTTGGCCAACGAGCGCGGCGAACTCTGTGAGGGCACGATCACCAATCTGTTTGCCGATTTCGGCGACGGCGCGCTGGCAACACCGCGGCTCGATTGCGGCTTGCTGCCTGGCGTGTTGCGCGGCGAATTGCTGGACGAAGGCCGCGCCCGCGAGGCAATCTACAGCCTGGATGATCTGAAGTCGGCCAAAGCGCTGTTCGTCGGCAATTCACTGCGCGGACTGATCCCGGCGCGGCTGGGCTGAAACGCAATCGAAGGGATACAATCTATGATTGCGAATCGCTTGTCTCCCCTTGAGTTGTAAAAGATGCGTCCGGCCCGAGAAGAATGGGCCGGACGCGCGGCAGCCGCTTGGGAGGAGCGACTATTCGCCTTCGTGGGTCTGACCGGAGCCGCCGACGGAAACGATGTTGAAGGGCTTGCCTTCGACGGCAATGTCGCCGGTTTTCTCAAACGACGTCGCGTCAACGACGTGCAGCACGCCTTGCAGGGGATCAGTGACCACGATCTTGTCGCCGGCGACCGCGACACGCGGCCTCGGATCGCTCCAGTGACCGTCCATCGAATAGGGGTCGGTCAGCTTGAGCGAGTTTGCGATCTCCCCCTTGACCACGTCGAGCTGGTGAAGCTGGCCGTCCTCGGTGAAGACGTAGGCGAATTTTGCACGAACGGGGTCGATCGCGAAATGCACGCTGCGCGTCGGAAGGTTGATCAGCCGGAATGCGTCGCTCTCGATCGTCGGATCGATCAGCACCACCTTGTCGGCGCCGTAGTTGCCGAGGAAATATTGCAGGCCTCTGCCGCCGATCAGCGTCGTCGTTTTGCCATCCGGCAGGCTGTCGGCATAGGGCAGATGACGGATCGCCGGGCTGCCGTCGCCATGGCTGACGACAAGCAGGCCGGTCGCGCAGGCGAAAGCCAGGATATTGCCGGAAGACGCCTCGCCGTGGAGGTCTGGGCAGGCGTGGACGCCGTCGATCGGCGCGCCGGCTTTGTCAGCGACGCTGATCCCGACCGGGAGTTCGTCCGGCTTTTCCCGGTTCGGCTCCGACAGGAGGACATGGGAGCCATAGGCGACTGCGACGCCGTGCTGCGGCGCGTCGGTCTTCACTTGCCTGAAATCCGGCTTGCCTTCCAGGACGGATTTTTCGGAGATGATGCGGGCGACACCTTCGCCGTCGAAGAAAACGGCGAAGTCTCCGTCATGCTCGACGAAATGCGACGGCTTCTTGCCTGTGATCTCGACGCCGGCAAGTTTTGGCGCTTCGACGTCGATGTCGCCGTGCTCGCCGTGGTCCTCGAAGGAAATGCCGCTCGCGATCCCGGCAACGACGCCGGCCGAGCCCTGCACGGCAAACACGGTCCTGCCGCTTTCGCTGCGATGGAGCGACGCCGGCCCTTTGATCTCGAACGTGTCGAGCTTTTCGCCATCGATCGCATCGACTACGGTCACCTTCGGGTCCGCGTGATCCGAGATGAAGAGGCGCCATGCGGTCACCTCCTCGGCATGGGCAGCACTTGTTGATAGGGACACAAGCAGCGCGATGGCCGTGGCTGACGCCCAATTTGTCCTCACGGTATTCTCCTTGAATGTTATTACATAACTCTTGGTGATCGACGAAGAGGCGGATTGCTCCGCCTTTCCATCACAGGGCTGGCGGTCAGCTTCCGAGGATCGCGCCTTTGATCGTCGTGATGTTGTGCCGCATCATCTCGAGATAGGTCGCAGCCGGACCGTTCTTATCCGACAGGGCGTCGGAGTAGAGTTCACCGCCGACTTTCAGGCCCGTCTCGCTGGCGATCTGCTCGATCAGGCGCGGATTGGTGACGTTCTCCACGAAGATTGCCGAAGCCTTGTCTTGCCTGATCTGTTTGATCAGCGCCGCGACGTCGGAGGCTGAAGCCTCGGATTCGGTGGAGACGCCCTCCGGTGCCAGGAATTTTATGCCGTATTCGTGTTCGAAATAGCCATAGGCGTCGTGGGAGGTGATGATCGTGCGCTTGTCCTCGGGGATCTCAGCGACGGCAGCCTTGATCTCCGCTTCCAGTGCCTCGAGCTGCTGGCCGTATGATTCGGCATTGGCCCGATAAGTGTCGCAGCCGGCTGCATCGGCGGCACAGAAGGCGTCGGCGATGTTCTTCACATAGAGTTCGGCATTGTGCACGGACTGCCATGCATGGGGATCGGACTCGCCGTGATGATGGTGCCCTTCCTCATGGCCCTCTTCCGCCGCGGCGTGTTTTTCCCCGCCCTCGGCGGCTTGATCCTGATCGTGGTGACCTTCTTCCTCGGCGTTGCGCAACACCTCGCCACCTTTGGTCAATTCCACGATCGGCGCCTTGGTGGCGCTCGCCTCGACGAGACGCTGGAGGAAACCCTCGAACTGGAGGCCGTTGACCAGCACCACGTCGGCCGAACCGACGGTTGCCGCGTCGGCCGGTTTCGGTTCGTAGACATGGGCGTCGCCATTCGGGCCGACCAGCGTGACGATGTCGACACGATCGCCGCCGACATTCTTGGCGAAATCGGCGATGATCGAGAAACTGGCGACAACCCTGAGGTTCTCGGCAGCGGCCACCGACGGAGCGATTGGCATCGATGTTATAGCGCCTATCACGGCGGCGAGTTTTAGCGTCCTGGACATTCGACCGACTCCTTTGTTCAAGCGGTTCTGTGGGAGATGCGCCGGACGCGTGGCGAGCAGCCGCACACCCCGGCAGAGATAAAAGGGAATGTGGATCGTGCCCGCCGACATATGATCGTCGTCCTGCACGATCCCATCGAGGCGCGCTGTTGTGGCCCCAGCGTCAGGATTTGAAGTGTCAGGTCTTGAAAGATCAACACAGGCAGCCATTCGATCCATCTCCGCGGGAGCCATAGAAGTCAGCCCGCTCTTGACGTTCCGTTATGTTATGTTATCACGTTCGTCAATCCAAAATGTTATACTATAACTGACGCCCGCCATTGTGCTCGAAACTGCCTGGAACCAAACTGCTGGAAAAAGGGGGAACAGCGGATGCGTGGACGCAACCAGCAGCTGGTACTCGACGCGCTGACGCGCTCCGAGAGGCCGATGGGGGCCTATGAACTGCTTGGACTTCTTCGCCAGGAAGGGCTCCGCTCACCGCTACAGATCTATCGCGCTCTGGATCGGCTCGTCGAGCAGGGCCTGGTTCACCGGATCGAGAGCCTGAGCGCGTTTGCGCTCTGCGTCCACAGCGAATGCGGCACCCATGGCCGCGCCGCCTTTGCAATCTGCGCGAATTGCGGGCGGGCAAGTGAGGTTCATGACCCGGCATTGGAGCGGGTGCTGCGCCGGATTGCCCGACGGCAGGGCTTCCAAACCAACTCTGCCACGGTGGAGCTTTCGGGTCTATGCGAGGCTTGCGCGCATTGAACAGACGCCGGCCTTCCGTCTACGGGCGATCCAATCGGCTCGCGCCTGACCCAGCTTCAATCCGCAACAATCCAACATCCGGAGACGACCATGCCGCTTGAAGCCTCCCAGAAAATGCCCGTCACGGTTCTTACCGGCTACCTCGGCGCCGGCAAGACGACGCTGCTCAACCGCATCCTGTCCGAACAGCACGGCAAGCGTTACGCCGTGATCGTCAACGAGTTCGGCGAGATTGGCATCGACAACGACCTCATCGTCGATACCGACGAAGAAGTCTTCGAGATGAACAACGGCTGCATCTGCTGCACGGTGCGCGGCGACCTGATCCGGATCATTGAGAGCTTGATGCAGCGCAGGGACCGTTTCGACGCCATCCTGATCGAGACGACCGGCCTTGCCGATCCCGCCCCCGTCGCCCAGACCTTCTTCGTCGACGACGATGTGAGGCAGAAGACGACACTCGACGCGATCATCACCGTCGCCGATGCCAAGCATCTCCTCGGCGAACTGGATCATGCGCATGAGGCGCAGGAGCAACTCGCCTTCGCCGATATCGTCATACTGAACAAGACCGACCTGGTGGCGCCGGCCGAACTCAAGGCAGTGGAGGCGCGCATTCGCAGGATCAACCCGACGGCTGCGATCAAGCATTCCATACGTTGCAACGTTCCACTCGACGAGGTTCTGGATCGCGGCGCGTTCGATCTGAACCGTGTCCTTGAAGTCGAGCCGGACTTTCTCGACCCGGGCCACGACCATGTGCATGACGATCACGTCACCAGCTTCTCTCTCGTCACCGAAGCGTCGATCGATCCGCGCAAGTTCTTGCCGTGGATCCAGATGATCACACAGAAATTCGGCATCGACATGTTGCGCATGAAAGGCATCCTGGCGTTCAAGGGCGATGAGGACCGCTTTGTCGTTCAGGCCGTCCACATGCTGCTGGAAGGCGACCACCAGCGCCCCTGGAAAGCGGGGGAGAAGCGCGTCAGCCGCCTGGTATTTATCGGCCGCAACCTGCCCAAAGACCTGATCGAAGACGGCTTCCTCAAATGCCGCGCCGAAATGGACTCGCTGGTGGCGCTGAATGCATAGGGGCAAGGCCGACGACAGCGCGCGTCCTTTATCCCGTTGCCGAGCGCCGTCGTCTTCGGGACGGGATTGGATATGAACCGTCTCGCGAACCCACTCGCCCCGCGCGGCCTTGCCCTTCCGGAGAAGACCAGACAGATCAAGCTCTGGGTTCGCAGGGCTTGCGGGCTCGATGACGATGTCGTCGTGTCCGTCACGGAGCTGGCATGCCGCAAAAATGGCTGTCCCGACATCGAAACGGTGATCGGCATAATGCGTCCCGGCGAGAAAATCGAGACGATCCGGGTCAAAAAAGCAATCGCCGATGTGACCTCGCATGATCTGCCGCGAGGGTGAATGGATCGGGATATGCGCAGGGTGTCGGCCTCTTGGCCAAAGCTCTGGCGCGTACCGAGTGTCACCGGCATGGGACCGAGATCGGGAACCGTCGACGAGAGCTGGTGCTCGCCACATCTTTCGCCCGCGCCATTGCTGGCGGCCGGCTTCGCCCAACTCGACTACAAGGGCCAACTCGGGGAATGACGGCCGGCCGTCAGCGGCTGGTCGTCCTCCTTAACCACATGACGAATGCGGCGTAGCTCGCGGCTTTTCGCTGGTTTATGACAATGATCTGTGGTTGTAGCGCGTGGTGGTCGGGCAAAAAAGTGCTCCGCTTTGCGTCTGTTTGCCCGGCTTTTCAGCCTGTCTGAGGGAGTAATCGATAAAATGGCGAATGAAAACTGGCCCGTTTACGGTGAGATCACCGGCCCTGTCGTGATGATCGGCTTCGGCTCGATCGGACGGGGAACGCTGCCGCTGATCGAGCGCCATTTCAAGTTCGACAAGTCGCGCATGACGGTCATCGACCCACGCGATACCGACCGCAAGCTGCTCGACGAGCGCGACATCACCTTCATGCAGGATGCGGTGACCAGCAAGAACTACAAGAAGCTTTTGACGCCGCTGCTGACCAAAGGCGGTGGCCAGGGCTTTTGCGTCAACCTGTCGGTCGACACCGGCTCGGTGGATTTGATGCGGCTCTGTCGCAAGCTGGGTGTGCTTTACATCGACACCGTCGTCGAGCCATGGCTCGGCTTCTATTTCGACACCAAGGCCGACACTGGCAGCCGCACCAATTATGCGCTGCGCGAATCCATGATCGAAGAAAAGCGCGCGCACCCCGGCGGGGCGACCGCAATCTCCACCTGCGGCGCCAACCCAGGCATGGTCTCGTGGTTCGTCAAGCAGGCGCTGGTCAACCTCGCCACCGATCTTGGCCTCGAATTCTCCGAGCCCGCGCAGCACGATCGCGATGCTTGGGCCAGGCTGATGAAGAAGGCCGGCGTCAAGGGTATCCACATCGCCGAGCGCGACACACAGCGCACCAAGAAGCCGAAGCCGATGAACGTGTTCTGGAATACCTGGTCGGTCGAAGGCTTCATCTCGGAAGGGCTTCAACCGGCCGAGCTCGGCTGGGGCACGCATGAGACGTGGATGCCGAAGAACGGCAAGAAGCACAAGCATGGCTCGAAGGCCGCAATCTATCTGGAGCAGCCGGGCGCCAACACGCGTGTGCGCAGCTGGTGCCCGACGCCGGGCCCGCAATATGGCTTCCTGGTGACCCACAACGAGTCGATCTCGATCGCCGACTTCTTCACCCTGCGCGGCAAGAAGGGCAAGGTCCAATATCGCCCGACCTGCCACTACGCCTACCATCCCTGCAACGACGCCGTGCTGTCGCTGCACGAGATGTTCGGCGCCGCCGGCAAGGCACAACCGGTGCATCACGTGCTCGATGAAAACGAACTGGTCGACGGTGTCGACGAACTCGGCGTGCTGCTCTACGGCCACGACAAGAACGCCTATTGGTACGGCTCGCAGCTGTCGCTGGCGGAAGCGCGCAAGCTGGCGCCCTATCAGAACGCCACGGGCATGCAGGTCACGTCGGCAGTGCTGGCGGGCATGGTCTGGGCGCTGGAAAATCCCGAGGCCGGTATCGTCGAGGCGGACGAGATGGACTACAGGCGCTGCCTGGAAGTGCAGTCGCCCTATCTCGGGCCGATCAAGGGCTATTACACCGACTGGACGCCGCTCGACAACCGCCCTGGGCTGTTCCCGGAAGACCTCGACAAAAACGACCCATGGCAATTCCGCAACATCCTCGTTCGATAGTTCAACATCCTCGTTCGAAAGCAATGTCTCACTGCCTTGCAATCGTCTGGAAATCGGGCGATTGAAGGAAGGCGGCCTGGAGCGACGTGCATCCATTTGGACGCACAAAGTACGCTCTGGCGGTTCGAGTGTACGCATCGTGCTTTCCGAAAAATCGCATCGATTTTCGGGCCAATGCGAGAGGAGAGGATCTTGATGATGACGATTGCGCGCAAATTGCTTTCGGCCGGCGTTGTCGCGGCCGCTGCCGCCTTGGCGGCGTGCACCACCGCCGGCCCGGGCGGGCCGCCATCGGCCACGCGGAGTCCGGTCGAAGGCTCATGGATCGACGCGCAGGGCACGGGCCTGTCGACCTTCGCCGGCGGCAGCTTCAAGACCGTCGCCACCGACACCGGCCAGAAGCTTGCCGACGGCAGCTACGCCATGACCGGCGGCACCTCGGTCCAAATCCAGGGCACTTCGCTGATCCGCCAGACGCCGATCGGTTTCAACTGCTTGTTGATCTCCACCTCGCAGCTTAATTGCACCAGCGTGAGCGGGCAGAACTTTGTGCTGACGCGACGCACCTGAGCCCATACTGAACTGCTTTTGCAAAGGGCGGCGGCTTGAGGCCGCCGTCCTTTTGTGCCGGCAAAGCTGGGCCCGATTCCACTTGCATCGGCCAAAACGCGATGTGAACATGGGCGAAAAGCCGGCTGTTATATTCCAGTCGAGCGAGGGCGTTAAACAGGTCATCCGGGAGACGAAGATGAAGAAGATCGCCGCCATTGCCGCCCTTTCGGCGTCTACGCTTGGCCTGTCGACCGGCATGTCCTTTGCCGACTACACTCTGAACATCCTGCACATCAACGACTGGCACAGCCGCATCGAAAGCAACAACAAATATGAATCGACCTGCTCGGCCGAAGAGGAGACCAAGGGCGAGTGCACCGGCGGCGCGGCGCGGCTGATCACGGCGATCGCCCAGCAGCGCAAGAAGCTGGAAGGCCAGAACGTGCTGCTGCTCAGCGCCGGCGATAATTTCCAGGGTTCGCTGTTCTACACGACCTACAAGGGCAAGACCGAAGGCGAATTCCTCAACCAGATGAAATTCGACGCCATGGCGGTCGGCAATCACGAGTTCGACGATGGCGAGGCGGCGCTGGCGCCGTTCCTGGATATGATCAAGTTTCCGGTGCTCGGCGCCAATGTGAAGGCCAACGCGCAATCCAAGCTCGGTGACCGCGTGAAACCGTCTGTTGTGATCGAGGTCGGCGGCCAGAAGATCGGCGTCGTCGGCGCGGTCACCAACGACACGCCGGAGCTCGCTTCGCCAGGCCCTAACGTCACGATCGAGGACGACGTCAAGTTGATCACGTCAGAGGTCGAGAGATTGAAGGGAGAAGGCGTCAACAAGATCATCGCGGTCACCCATATTGGTTACAAGCGCGAGCGTGACGTCATCGCCAAGATCCCGGGTGTCGACGTGGTGGTTGGCGGCCACAGCCATTCGCTGCTGTCCAACACCGACCCCAAGGCTGAAGGCCCCTACCCGACGATGGTCGACAATCCGGACGGCTACAAGGTGCCGGTCGTCCAGGCGGCGTCCTATTCGAAATATCTCGGCGAGTTCAAGGTCGTGTTCGACGACAACGGTGTCGTCAAGCAGGCCAGCGGCGACCCGATCTACCTCGACAAATCGATCACGCCAGACTCCGCCGTGCTTGCCCGCATCAAGGAGCTCGGCGCGCCGATCGAGGCGTTGAAGAACCAGGAGGTCGCCGAGACCACCAAGGCGATCGACGGCAGCCGTGAGAACTGCCGCACCCGCGAGTGCGAGATGGGCAATCTTGTCTCCGATGCCGTCCTCGACCGCGTCAAGGACCAGGGTGTCGAGATCGTCATCACGAATGGCGGCGGTCTGCGCGCTTCGATCGACCAGGGCACCGTCACCATGGGCGAGGTGCTGAACGTGCTGCCGTTCCAGAACACAGTGGCGACCTTCCAGATTTCCGGCAAGGATCTGGTTGCCGGGCTGGAGAACGGTCTCAGCCAGATCGAGGACGGCGCCGGCCGCTTCCCGCAGGTTGCCGGTCTGAAGTATTCATTCGACAAATCGGCCGTCGCGAATGCCGGGCGCGTCAAGTCGGTCGAGGTCATGCAAGGCGGCGGGTGGACGCCGATCAATCCGGACAAGGATTACCTGGTCGCCACCAACAACTATGTGCGCCAGGGTGGCGACGGCTACAAGGTGTTCGCCGACAAGGCCAAGAACGCCTACGATTACGGTCCGGGCCTCGAACAGGTGGTCGCCGATTATCTCGGCGCGCATCGGCCCTATACGCCGAAGCTCGAGGGCCGCATCACCGAAATCACGGCCGCCGCCGCGGCGGAACCGGGCCAGCAACCGGCGCAGGATCCGGCCCAGGAATCGGCGAAGCCGGCCGAGGCTCCCGCTCCGGCCGAGCCCGCAAAACCGGCAGAAACGGCTCCAGCCGCACCGGCGATGCCCGAACCGCCGGCCGGTTCGGACGATATTGCCACGACACCGCCAGCCGTGCCGACGGAACCCGCCCCGACAGCGCCGGCACCAGCGGAGGCTGCGCCTGCCGAGCCGGCAAAGCCGGCCGAAAGCAGCCATGTGATCGTTGCCGGCGACACCTATTGGGATTTGGCGGAAAAGGCCTATGGCGATGGCGCCAGGTGGAAAACGATCTCCGACGCCAACCAGGACTACGAGCCGCGCCGGCTTCCCGTCGGCGCAACCTTGACCATCCCGGCCGCAAACTGAATTCTTCTGTCATTGTTGGAAAACCCGTCCGGCAAACCGGGGCGGGTTTTTCTGCTTTCGCCTCCCAAGCTTAGATAAGGTGCGGCCAGACGCTGCATTGAAAACCGGCGCGGCATCGCTAGTTTCGCGCGGTGTCCGGAGATCCTTTATGACGCCTTCCAACCCTGCCGATCCCAAGGCCGCGACGGTCCTCGACCCGCTGCCGGAAGGACAGCCGCCGGTCGGGGCGGGCAGGATCGGCGTCATGCTGGTTAATCTCGGCACTCCCGACGGCACGGAATTCAAGCCGATGTGGCGCTATCTCAGGGAGTTCCTGTCCGATCCGCGCGTCATCGAACTCAACAAGGCGATCTGGTACCCGATCCTCTACGGGCTGGTTCTCACCACACGGCCGAAGAAGTCGGGCGCCAACTATGCCAGGATCTGGAACCGGCAGCGTGACGAGTCGCCGCTGCGCACCTACACCCGCGCTCAGAGCGAAAAGCTGACCGAGGCGCTGCGCGACCTGCCCGGCGTCAGCGTCGACTGGGCAATGCGTTACGGCAATCCTTCAACCGAGAGCGTCGCCAAAGGGCTGGTCGCGCAGGGCTGCGACCGCATTCTGACTTTTCCGCTTTATCCGCAATATTCCGCGACCACGACCGCCACCGCCAACGACCAGTTGTTTCGCGCGCTGATGAAGATGCGCCGCGCCCCGGCGATCCGCAGCGTGCCGCCCTACTATGCCGAACCGGTCTATATCGAAGCGCTCGCCGCGTCGATTGAGCGCCATCTGGCGAGCCTCGATTTCGAGCCGGAAATGGTCATCGCCTCTTATCACGGCATTCCGAAACCCTATTCCGACAAGGGTGACCCCTACCAGGCCCATTGCCTTGAGACGACCCGGCTGCTGCGGGAAAAGCTCGGCTGGGATGAGAAGAAGCTGATCACCACGTTCCAGTCGCGCTTCGGCGCGCAGGAGTGGCTGCAGCCTTACACCGACAAGACGGTCGAGAAATTGCCCGGAGAAGGCGTGAGATCGATCGCCATCGTCAATCCGGGCTTCTCTGTCGACTGCATCGAGACGCTGGACGAGATCGGCAGGGAGGCGGCCGAAACCTTCCATCATGCCGGCGGCGAAAAGTTCGCGCATATTCCCTGCCTCAACGACAGTGCCGAGGGCATGGCGGTGATCGAGGCGATGGTGCGACGCGAACTGTCGGGCTGGATCTGAAGCGGACATAATCGAGCGCCGCTAACCGGCTTTCTATGCACCGGTTATCCACTATCACCTGATTGTAACGTTCCTGAAACACACTTAAGTGTTTGGTGAAGTCGGTCGCGTTGAAACATTTCCGTGGCCGGCATCTGAGGGAGACCCAAATGGATTTCAGTGGTTTCGATATCGCGCTTCTTGTTCTTGTCGCTCTTGTCGTGCTCGTGCTTTTCAAAGGCATCCGGACAATCCCGCAAGGCTACAATTACACCGTCGAACGCTTTGGCCGCTATACCAAGACATTGAGCCCCGGCCTCAACCTCATCGTGCCGTTCGTTGACCGCATCGGCTCCAAATTGAACATGATGGAGCAGGTGCTCGACGTCCCGACGCAGGAGATCATCACCCGCGACAACGCCACTGTCGCCGTCGACGGCGTCGCCTTCTACCAGGTGCTCAACGCGGCGCAGGCCGCCTACCAGGTCGCCGGTCTGGAGAACGCCATCCTCAACCTGACGATGACCAACATCCGTACCGTGATGGGGTCGATGGACCTCGACGAGCTTTTGTCGAACCGCGACGCCATCAACGAACGCCTGCTGCGCGTCGTCGATGAAGCGGCACATCCCTGGGGCATCAAGATCACCCGCGTCGAGATCAAGGACATCAATCCACCGGCCAATCTCGTCGAATCGATGGGTCGCCAGATGATGGCCGAGCGCAACAAGCGCGCGCAGATCCTCGACGCCGAAGGCCTCAAGCAGTCGCAGATCCTGGAAGCCGAGGGCCGCAAGGAAGCCGCCTTCCGCGACGCCGAGGCGCGCGAACGCTCGGCCGAGGCCGAGGCCCGCGCCACGCAAGTGGTGTCGGAAGCGATCGCCAAGGGCGACGTGCAGGCGCTCAACTACTTCGTTGCGCTGAAATACACCGAAGCACTGACCAGGATCGGCTCCGCCACAAACAGCAAGGTCGTGCTGATGCCTATGGAAGCTTCGTCATTGATCGGCACGCTCGGCGGCATCGGCGCGATCGCCAAGGAAGTTTTCGGCGCAGAGGGCACTGCCGGCACCACGCGGCAGGCTGCACGCCCGCCCGTGGTTCGTCCCAGCGAGACCTGAGGCCATGTTCGAACGCATCATTTCCGAACTCGGCCCCTGGGTTTGGATGGTTCTCGGCTTCGTCCTCCTAGTGATGGAGGTCATCGCACCGGGCATATTCATGCTGTGGATCGGCATCGCCGCGCTGCTGATCGGCGTGGTGTCCCTGCTCATCTGGGACGCGGACTTCTGGACCTGGCAGATCCAGGTTCTTGCCTTCCTGGCGATGTCGCTGGTTTCAACCTATGTCGGCAAGAGACTGGTGGGTGGGCACGATGATGGCACCGATCAGCCACTGCTCAACCGCCGCGGCGCACAGATGATCGGCAGGATGGCCACCCTGGACGAGCCGATCAGGGACGGCCGCGGCCGGATAAAGCTGGGCGATACGCTATGGCGCATCTCCGGCCCCGACCTGCCGGCCGGCACGCAGGTGCGCGTGACGGGCGCGGCCGACACCGATCTGGAACTGACGGTCGAGGCGGTCCTGGACTGATCCGACCATCTCGGCGGGCGACTTTTCAAACAGGCCTGATGTCTGTCAGAGACTGTTTCGAAATTCGCTCTGGCGAGATCAGGCCGCGCCGATGCGCAGCAGATCGTGCAGATGGACAAGTCCGACCGGCCGTCTGCCTTCGACAACCATCAGGCTGGAGATGGTCGAACTGTTGATCGTCTGCAGCGCGGTCGCCACCAGCGTATCCGGTCCGGCCGTCTTCGGCTCCTTGGTCATGACCTGATCGACGCTCATCGCCAGAAGATTGCTGCCGATGTGGCGCCTGATGTCGCCGTCGGTGATGATGCCGATCAGCGCACCATCCGCAGCGGTTATCGCCACGCAGCCAAACCCCTTGCGCGACAATTCGAGGATCGCTTCGCGCATTCCAGTGCCGGAAGGCACCAGCGGCAGCCTGTCGCCGACATGCATGATTTCGCGGATCTGCGTCAGATTGGCGCCAAGCTGCCCACCGGGATGGAAAGTGCGGAAATGATCCGGCGTGAAGCCGCGCGCTTCGAGCAGGGCGATGGCCAGGGCATCGCCGATCACCAGTTGCAGCAGCGTCGATGTCGTCGGCGCCAGGCCGTGCGGGCAGGCTTCCGGCGCACGCGGCAGCAAAAGCACCACATCGGCCGCCCGCGCCAGCGCCGATCGCTCTCCGGCGGTGACTGCGATCAGCGGAATCGAGAAGCGCCTGGAATAGGCGATGATGCCCTTGAGCTCGCGGCTCTCGCCCGACCACGATATGGCGATGATGGCGTCGTCCCTGGCGATCATGCCGAGGTCGCCATGATTGGCTTCGGCAGAATGGACGAAGAAAGCCGGCGTGCCGGTCGAGGCGAGCGTCGCCGCGATCTTTGAGCCGATATGGCCGCTCTTGCCGACGCCGCTGACGATGACGCGGCCGGCGATATGCGACACCATATCGACGGCGCGCGCGAACGGTTCGGTCAACCCGTTCTCGAGCGCGGCCGCCAGCGCCGCGACACCGGCCTGCTCGGTCGCTACCGTTCTAAGCGCCGAGGCGATCGAAGCCTGCCCATCGAGCCGCTTCTTGTCTGGGGATCCCGCATGCATGGCTGATGCGATTAGCGCTTTGCTGCGCGCCTGTCCAACGGAATTGCCATCCGGTAGCTATCCAGTGGGCTTTGGTCGACCGTCGCTCAACCCTCCGTTAACCATCCCCGTTTACGGTTCGGTAAGTATGGCGCGCGTGCGCCGCGCAAGCAGTGGTAGCGATGTCCGGGGTCCCGCCTGAAAAGAAAAGAAGACGAAACGGCAAGGCGGTCTGCGCCTTGCTGCTGGCGACCAGCGTCTTCGCCTTGCTGCGGCCTGCGCAGCCCTATGCCCAGGTAACCGAGCTGCGCGGCGAGGTTTCGGAATCGGCGATTCTGGACGACCAGCAGCGCAAAACCAGGCAATTGAGCATTGCCCAGGATCAGACGGCGCAGGCCGGTGCAACCACGCAGAGCACTGCGCCGACGCCCACCTATCAGCCGGCCAGCCCGGGCGCCGTGCAGGACGACGACGCGGCACCCGCGACCGGCAGCATTTTTGATCCGCCGGAAGCAACCGACGATCCGTTTGCGGACGCCCCCGTTCCCGTCCCGCCGCGCCGGCCATCGAGCGCAACCCAGGGCGCAGCCGATCAGGACGAAGCCGCCGAGACACAAGCCGCCACCGCGACGACGGCCCCGACGGATGACGAGGACACCGCCGAGACGGACCCAATCAATTCCCGTGCCGTGACCATCGATTCCGCCGACAGGCAGCAACTCGATCCGGGCGCCGAGCGCGCCGAAGCCATCGAAGGCCGGGACAGGAGGGCCGAGGACGACCCGTTCGCCGCCACCGGCATCAAACTCGGCTCCTTCGTGATCAGGCCGACGCTCGAGCAAGGCCTGAAGGCCTCATCGAATGCCGATTCAAGCAGCGAAGGCAAGCCGGCCCTGCTGTCGGAAACGACGCTGCGCTTCAACGCCATCTCCGACTGGCGGGAGAATTCGGCTACCGTCGACGGCTACGGCACCTTTCTCAAGACCCTATCGGGCGACGAGGTTGAGGAGGCGCGCGGCCGTGTCGAAGGCACGCTCAATGTCGACTTCGACAACGATCTGCGCGCCATCGCCAAGCTCGGTTACGAGGCGGCACCGGAATCGGCTTCCTCGCCGGTCGTCATCGAAGGCACCGCCGAGCAGCCGGTGCGCCAGACCATTGATGGCAGCCTGGCGGTCGAGAAGGATGCCGGCAAGATGCGCTTCGCCCTGACCGGCGCAGTCGAACACGACATCTACGGCGACGCCAGGCTTTCGACGGGCGGAACGCTGTCGCAGAAAGACCGCGATTCGACGCTCTATACCGCCACCTTGCGCACCGGCTATGAGATTTCGCCCGCCATAACCCCTTTCACCGAGGTCGAAATCGGCCGCCGGGTCTATGATTTGCGCGTCGACAGCAATGGTTTCGAACGATCCTCGACGCGGCTTGGGGTTCGGGCCGGCACCGAGCTCGACCTCGGCGAGAAGCTTGCCGGCGAGTTCTCGGCCGGCTGGCTGCGCGAGGCGATCGACGACGACCGCCTGCCGGCAATTTCGGGCGCCACGGTGAACGCCGACCTCAGATGGTCGCCGCAACGCGGCACCACGATCGGCCTCACCGGACAGACGATCGTCGAGGGCACGACAACCGCCAACGAAAGTGGCACCATCCTTTACTCCGGCCGCCTCACCGGCGAGCGGGAAATCCGTGCCAACCTGATCGGCAACGCAGCTCTCGGCATAGACTGGCGCGACTACATCGGGTCGGACGGCCATGATCTGACGCTGAGCGCCGAGGCATCACTGACATGGTGGCTGAACCGATATGCCGGACTGACCACCCGCGCCAGAACTGAAAAACAGACCAGCAACATCGAGGGCCGCGACTACACCGCCCACAGCATCTTTGTCGGGGTGACGCTGCAGCCATAAACCAGCCGCCGCGCACCCTCGGTTCAGGCCCGAGGGCTTGCTTTTGCGCGCATGCATTAGCCCGGGGGTTAGAACGCCGCGCCCCGCTGCTCTGACGGTTTCATCTCGTCGAGAAGCTTGCTGATAACGCCCGCCATGCGTCCGTTCATGTCGCTGCGCCACAGTGCGAAGGCGACGTTGGCCTCGACAAAGCCTTCCGGCGATCCGCAATCGAAGGTGCGCCCTCGGTAGTGGCAGCCATAGAAGGGCTGCTGCTTCTCCAGCTTCAGCATCGCATCGGTGAGTTGTATCTCGTTGCCGGCGCCCTTCTCCTGGCCTTCGAGTATCCCAAATATCTCCGGCTGCAGGATGTAGCGCCCGTTGATGTATAGGTTGGAGGGTGCCGTGCCGGTCTTCGGCTTCTCCACCATGCCGGTAATGCGGAAACCGTGATGCGTATCCTCGCCGCGGCCGACGATACCGTATTTATGCGCCTCGGCGGGGTCGCATTCCTGAACCGCGACGATGTTGTTGCCGGTCTCGGCATAAAGCTCGACCATCTCCTTCATGCAGCTTTTTTCGGACTGCATGATCATATCGGGCAAAAGCAGCGCGAAGGGCTCGTCGCCGACCAGCTCGCGGGCACACCAGACGGCATGGCCAAGGCCAAGCGGCACCTGCTGACGGGTGAAGCTGGTCTGCCCTGGCGAAGGTTGCAGCCGCTGCAGGCGGGCGAGCTCGTCGTCCTTGCCGCGTTGGGCGAGCGTGTCATAGAGTTCAAACTGAACGTCGAAATGGTCCTCGATGACCGCCTTGTTGCGTCCGGTCACGAAGATGAAATGCTCGATGCCGGCTTCGCGTGCCTCGTCGACCACATACTGGATGACTGGCCTGTCGACGACGGTCAGCATTTCCTTGGGTATGGCCTTGGTGGCCGGGAGAAAACGCGTGCCGAGGCCAGCGACCGGGAAAACTGCCTTGCGAACTCTCTTCATGCTGTCAAATATCCGCTTCTAAGGCTGTTCGGCAATCCCGCTTCAAGACATTTTCGTGCCGGAATCTGGGATTATGGAACGGCTGGTCAGAAAAAATCTGTAGTCCGTAAAGCACCAACCCGCCTTTTCGTTCCCAACGGCACCTATGGTAAACTAAATGCTAACCGGGTTCGGCGATGAATGATCTTCCTGTGATGAAGAAGGAGGAAAAGATGTCCGTTCGCGACGCCGCAAAGCGCTTCACCAGCATCGTTGCGGCCGCCAGTCTGTCGCTTGCCTTGCTGATGCCCACCGGATCGGCTTTTGCCGACGCCGGTTTCCGGCAATGGGTGGCGAGCTTCCGCGCCACCGCGGTGCGGAGCGGCGTTTCCGGCGCCGTTTACGACCGCGCATTCGAGGGCATCAGCGATGCCGACCCGGTCGTGCTGGAAAAAGCGCGTTATCAACCCGAATTCACCGCGCCCGCCTGGGACTATTTCGACAACCGCGTCCATGACCAGTCGGTCGCTGTTGGCAAGCAGATGGCCAGGAAGTGGAAGCCGTGGCTGGACAGGATCGAGGCAAGATACGGCGTCGACCGTCACATCCTGCTGGCGATCTGGTCGATGGAATCGAACTACGGCGAAATCCTCAAGCGCGACGATGTCATGCGCAATGTCGTGCGTTCGCTAGCCACGCTTGGCTATGCCGATTCGAGACGATCGAAATTCGCCCGCACGCAGTTGATCGCGGCGCTGAAGATCCTGCAAAGGGGCGACATCGATAAAAGCCACCTCAGTGGCTCATGGGCCGGCGCCATGGGCCATACCCAGTTCATTCCCACCAGCTACCAGGCCTATGCGGTCGACATGGACGGCGACGGCAAGCGTGACATCTGGAATTCGATTCCCGATGCATTGGCAACGGCCGCCAATCTGCTCAGGAAGAACGGCTGGCAGGCCGGCAAGACCTGGGGCTATGAAGTCAGCCTTCCCGACGGAAAGAAGTTCCCGGCCGGATCGAAGTCGTTGTCGCAATGGCAAGCGCTCGGTGTCACGCGTGCCAACGGCAAGCCGTTCAAGAGTGGGGAGAAGGCCACGCTGAAGGTGCCAGGCGGCCGCGGCGGCCCGGCTTTCCTGATGGTCAAGAATTTTTCGGTCATCAAGCGTTACAACAATGCCGACAAATATGCGGTTGCCGTTGGCCTTCTTGCCGACGAAATCGCCGGTTATGGTGGGCTTGTGCAGGACTGGAAGCGGCCTTTCACGAAGCTCTCCTTCGAGGAGAGGCAGGAGCTTCAGCAACGGCTTTCCCAGTACGGCTACTATGACGGCAAGTTCGACGGCAAGATCGGCGAGGGATCGAAAGCCGCTATCATGGCCTTCCAGGCGAAGGCTGGCTTGACCCAGGACGGACATCCGAGCATGGAAGTGCTCAAATGGCTCAGGCAGAACTAGCTTCGCATAGGGCAGACCTGGAGCATCGGACCCAAACCGGTTTTGAGGAAATCCGATGCTCAACTTAAGGTAGAGCGGCGGCACGGTTGTATCAGAGTCCGGCGCTCTTTAGGGATGGAGACGGTAATTGGTTTCGGCTGCGCGTATCCGTGTGATCCTTCGTCGCGTGCCGATCCTGATTCTGGCTATTGCCGTCCTGGCCGTCGGCACTGCCGCCGTCTTTCACACGCCCGCCGTGGCGCAGGAAGAACAAAGGCGTGGCTGGTCGCTGCGCGACCTGTTGTTTCTGCGCCGAAGCGAGCGGATGGAGCCGCCACGACTGATTGAGCCGCGACGGATTCAGAGGATCGGGCCACGCAAGCCAAAAGTCAGAAAGTCGCGTGCTGCGCCGCGCCGGCCGGCTGAGCCGGCAGCCCCCATTGTCGAGAAGGCGCCGGATGCCCGCACCGTTCTGGTGGTCGGCGATTTCATGGCGACCGGCCTCGCCGAGGGTCTCGAGACCGCCTTTGCCGAAAACAACAAGGTCAGGATCGTCGTTCGCAGCAATGGTTCGTCCGGTTTCGTGCGTGACGATTTCTACAACTGGCCTGAGCAGATCAAGTCGCTGATCGAGGCCGAAAAGCCCGCGGCCGTGATCGTCATGCTGGGTTCCAACGATCGGCAGCAGATGCGCGTGAACGGTGAACGCGAACAGCCACGGTCCGAAGCGTGGACCAAGGAATACGAACGCCGTACCGAAGCGTTCGGCAGGGCCATCGCATCGGCCAAGGTGCCGTATCTGTGGGTCGGCATGCCGGCCTTCAAGGCGCCGAAGATGACCTCAGACATGCTGGCTTTCAACGACATCTACCGCTCGACGGCCGAGAGCCATGGCGGCGAATTCGTCGACATCTGGGACGGTTTCGTCGACGAGGAAGGCGCCTTTGTCACCAGCGGGCCTGATATCAACGGCCAGCCGGTGCGCCTGCGCACCGACGACGGCATCCGTGTGTCGAAAGCCGGCAAACGCAAGCTCGCCTTCTATGCCGAAAAACCCTTGCTGAAGATCCTTGGAATGACCTCGCCTCCGGGCACACTGGCAGCTTATGCGCCAGCCGGCGCTCCGGTCGGGGCGCCGACACCGACACCCATGCCCGTCGATCGCACCGTGCCGATGCTGCTCAGCGATCCGGCACTCGACGGCGGTACGGAACTTCTCGGCGCCGCAGCGCCGGCAAAGGCGGACGGGCCTGGCGAAAAACTCTTCGTCGAGGGCAAGGTATCAGCTGCTTCGCCCGGACGCGCGGACGATTTTTCCTGGCCGCCAAGGAAGCAGCCTGCGGCGGCGGCGGCCGTGCCCGAAACGACCACGGCGATCACTCCGTAAACCTGCCGGGCGGCCGCACACAAGTAGGAGACGGTCTCAGCGTGGCAGCACGCTCGATCCCATCAGCGCCTCGTCGATCGAACGCGCTGCCTGACGGCCCTCGCGGATCGCCCAGACGACCAGCGATTGACCGCGGCGCACATCGCCCGCCGCATAGAGCTTTTCGACGCTGGTCTTGTAGTCGCGATCATTGGCCTCGACGTTGTTCGAGCGGCGGCTGTCGATGGCGATCTTCATCTGGCCAGCCAATTCCGACACCGGCCCGACCGCGGCCGGCCCAGCAAAGCCGATAGCGATGAAGGCGAGATCCGCGCGGATGACGAATTCCGTGCCGGCGATCGGCTTGCGCTTTTCATCGACCTCGCAGCATTTGACGCCGGTCAACGCGCCGTCCTCGCCGATGAATTCGAGCGTCGCCACCTGGAACTCGCGCTCGGCGCCTTCCGCCTGCGAGGACGAGGTGCGCATCTTCGTCGCCCAGTAGGGCCAGACCGAAAGCTTGTCTTCCTTTTCCGGCGGCTGCGGCCGGATGTCGAGCTGGGTGACGCGAACGGCGCCCTGGCGGAAGGCGGTGCCGACGCAGTCGGACGCGGTGTCGCCGCCGCCGACGACGACGACATGCTGGCCGCCGGCGACGATCGGCGGCGACGGCCACGCCACCGACTGGATCGGCTCGCCGCCGATGCGCTTGTTCTGCTGCACCAGGTAAGGCATCGCGTCATGCACGCC
>NZ_FNEE01000039.1 GCF_900099905.1 Mesorhizobium muleiense
TGTCCTTGAATGGCATCCCGAACCCCTCGCGCGCAATGCGCAAAACTGTTCGCGATGTCTTCGCACACCTGTTCGCGATGTCTCCGGTCCAAACAAAGGGGAGAAGGGAAGAACTCAGGCGGCCGCGTCCGTGATGGTTCGGCTGAGGCGGCGGACTTCCTCGTCGTTGAGCAGGCCGCCGGCGCGCAACAGGCTGGCGAAGCGGCCATTGCGCATCGACAATTCGGCAAAGCCACCCATTTCGACCACCTTGCCCTTGTCCATGAAGACGACCAGATCGGCATCGCGAACAGTGGTCAGGCGGTGTGCGATGATGAAGGTGGTGCGGCCGCGCCGCAATTCGTCGATCGCTTCCTTGACGCGGTCTTCCGTCTCGACGTCAAGCGCGCTGGTCGCTTCGTCGAGCACCAGGATGGGTGAATCCTTCAGCACGGCGCGCGCGATTGCGATACGCTGGCGCTCGCCGCCCGAAAGTTGTCCACCGCGTTCGCCGACGACCGTATCGTAGCCGTTGCTCTTCGACAGGATGAAATCCTGCGCGGCAGCGGCATTGGCGGCGGCGTGGACCTCATCATAGGTCGCCTCGGCGCGCCCGACGCGGATATTGTCCTCGATCGAGCGGTTGAGCAGGCCCGCATCCTGGAACACGGTGGCGATCGAGTGGCGCAGCGACTTGCGGGTCACCGTGCGGGTATCGATGCCATCGATCAGGATACGGCCGCTGGACGGCGAAAAGACCCGCTGCAAGAGATTGATCAGCGTGGTCTTGCCTGCGCCCGTCGGGCCGACGATGGCCACGGTCTGGCCGGCACGGACTTCGAACGACACGTCGTTCACGCCCTGCCCCGAATTGGCGAATTCGAAGTTGACGTTTTCGAAACGCACATGACCAGTGACGTTGACCAGGTCACGCAACCCGTCCGGCTCGGCGGCCTCGGCCGCGGAGTCCTCAAGGCGATAAAATTCCTCGAGCTTGGCCCTGGCTTCCGAAATCTGGTTGGCGAAGGCCGACATCTGGTCGAGCCGGGCGATCAGCAGCGTGGCAAAGCCGGTAAACGCGATGACGTCACCGATACGCAATTGGCCATGCATGACCAGATAGGAGCCGATCAACAACACGACCATCATCGAAATGGTCGACGACAGACGGTGCAGAGCGTTGGCCAACGCCCACCAGTCGAGCACCGGATACTGGGCATCAAGCAGATTCTTGACATAGCGCTTCAAGGCGTCGGTCTCGTGGCCGATGCGATTGTAGCTCTGCAGCACGGCGACATTGCTGACCGAGTCGCTCACATGCGCGAACACCTGGTGAAAATGCCGCTCCACGGACGCCTGGCCTTCCCTGGTGCGACGCATCACCAGCCGGCCAATTCCGACGTAGAGCGCGCCCAGCGCCAGCAGGACCATCGACATGCGAATGTCCATGCTGAGCGCCGTCGGCACCAGCAGAACCAGCGCGACAACCGTGGACAAATGCTGCCTCATGAACTCGAGCCAGAGGCTGAACAAGGTCTCGACCGCGCGCAGCAGCGTATGCAGGGAATTGGAGGTGCCGCGCTGATGATGCCAGGCAAGCGGCATGGTGATCACGCGCTCGAATGATTGGCAAAGAACCTCGCTGCGCCGCGCATGGGCAAAACGGTCCGCGCCGCGCGCCACCAGAACGAAGGCGATGACGTTGAAGACGCCGATACCGGCCCATAGGCCGAGCGTCGAAAAGACCGAGCCGCTATCCGAAATGGCATCGATCACCCGTCCGAACATGATCGGCTCAAGGATGGCGATAATCGCAAGCGCGACATTCGCCCCACAGATAAACGCGACGCGTTTTCTGTCGGCAGCGAGATAACCGAGCGCTCTCCAGTAGATTTGCAGAAGGGACACTTCAGCTACTCCGGCAAATTGTTATTGTGCACTGCATCATTTTCTGACTCGTACTCGTTGACGTGTCGCGAAACAATGCCCTCGTACCCCTTCAGTTCCCAATTCGCGAACAAAAGATGGCGACGCTGCGAAATCTGTCGTGATCACCTAACGGTTTGAGAAGAAAGGTAAAATGTCAGCCTTGCGGCAAAATCGTGGCAGGCAGGAAGCACTGCCGAAATTTTAATCAGCAACTTGGCATGTACGAATCCCAAAAGCCTGCATCGGCTTTTGGGATATCTCATGCGCAATAGAATTGCTCGAGCAACTTTAAATAACGCACATCGTCAAGATGTACAAAGACGCTCCAAATCCTTGAAGCTACGCCGGTATCCTGACGACCAGATCGGCCTTGTCGCCGGCTTTCGGTTCGAAAGACGAAGCCTTCGTCTTTTTACCATTTACCTCGAGCGAGACGGCTTTGGCCTTCTTGTCGCGGACAACCTGAACCCTGAGCTCGGCCCCCAGCACCTTGAGCGTTGCCGCATAGCCATCCCAATGGCTGGGCAGTTTCGGCCTGAACTGGATGCGCTCGCCCCTGCGCTCGATGCCGAGGATGCCTTCGACCGCCGCGCGATAAAGCCAGCCGGCCGAGCCGGTATACCAGGTCCAGCCGCCGCGGCCGCCCTTGCCTTGCCCGGCGTAGACGTCTGCCGCGACGACATAAGGCTCGACGCGGTAGTGCTCGGCAGCGGCTTCGTCGGGTGCATGGTTGACCGGGTTGAGCATCGAGAAGCAGCGGTAGGCGTCGTCGACGCGCCCCATTTCGGCGAGCGCAATGACGAACCATGTCGCCGCGTGGGTGTACTGGCCGCCGTTTTCACGGACACCCGGCGGGTAGCTCTTGATGTAGCCTGGGTTCTGTTCCGTCCTGGAGAAGGGCGGCGTGAAAAGCTTGACGATGTTGAGCTCGTCGTCGACGAGCATTTTCATCGCCTGCTGCATCGCCGTCGTCGATCGCGCCGGATCGCCCTCGCCCGACAGCACGCTCCACGACTGGGCAATCGAGTCGATCTTGCATTCCTGCGAGCTGCGCGACCCCAGCGGCGTGCCGTCGTCGAAGCTGCCGCGACGGTACCATTCACCGTCCCAGGCCGTGCTTTCCAGCGCCCGCTTCAGCACGCCGGCGTGTTTTGTCCAGGCTTGCGCACGCTTGGCGTCGCCTTCCGCCTTGGCGACAGCTGCAAAGTCGCCCAGCGTCTTCAGCAGGAACCAACCCAGCCAGACGCTCTCGCCCTTACCGTGCTCGCCGACACGGTTCATGCCGTCGTTCCAGTCACCGCCGAGGATCAGCGGCAGTCCGGCGGGGCTGCTGCGCTTGATGGCAAGGTCAAGTGCGCGCGCACAATGATCATAGAGTGAAGCGGTCTTCTTCGATATCTCCGGCGTGAAAAAGGCGTCGTGCTCACCTTCTTCCAGCGACGGCCCTTCGATGAAGGGCAATTGTTCCCTGAGGATCGCGGTATCGCCGGTCACCAGCAAGTAGTGTGCCGTGGCGTGGGCGAGCCAGACCACGTCGTCGGAAATCATCGTGCGGACGCCTGCCTCGGTTCGCGGCAGCCACCAATGCTGCACGTCGCCTTCGGGGAATTGCCGCCGCGCCGCATTGAGGATCTGGTCGCGCGCCAGTTTCGGATCATGGAGAAGCAGGGCCAGCGTGTCCTGCAATTGGTCGCGGAAGCCAAAGGCGCCGCTCGCCTGGTAAAACGCCGAGCGGGCGCGGATGCGGCAGGCAAGGCTCTGATAGGGCAGCCAGTGGTTGACCATCGCGTTGAGCGCCCTGTCCGGCGTCTCGACCTGGATGGTGTCGAGAAACCCTCGCCAGGTGCGTTCATTGTCAGCCAGCCGCTGATCGAAATCCTTGCTGCAGTGATGCTGTACCAGCGCGCTGGCTTCCTCGGCAGAGGCTGCATCGCCGAGCAGCCAGAGCAGCGTCACGTCGCCGCCGGCAGGGATGTCGACGTCGCGTACAATTGCCGCACAAGGATCGTCGCCCGCCTCGACGCGGCCCGACAGGCTTGCGCCGCTGAGCACGGCTTGCGGGAGTTCGCTGGTGCCGTGGCGGCCAATGAACTCGCCGCGGTCGGCCGTCACCGAGTGTGCCGCGCCGTCGGCGGCCAGGAAGGCGACCCGCTCGCTGAAATCGAGCCCGTAGGGATTTTGCGCCAGCAACGCGCCCGTCGCGGCATCCCTGGACGGAACGATGGTCGCCGCGGTGCGCGAACGATGGCTGCCAAGAACCCATTCCGCATAGGCATAGACGCGCAGTCGCGCCGGCGCCGAACCGGAATTCTGGATGCGCAACCTGGAGATTTTCACCGGATCGACGGAATCCACCACATGGGTAAGGTCCATCGACAGCGGCCCGCGCTTCGAACGGAAGGTCGAAAACCCCTGCCCGTGCCATGTTTCGTAGGTCATGGCGGGATCGCGGACGACGGCGGCCAGCGGCGAGAACGCCCGGCCGCTGGCATGATCGTAGATATAGATGCCCTCGCCTGGCCGGTTGGTGACCGGGTCGTTCGCCCACGGCGTCAGTTGATAGTCGCGGCTGTTTCGGCTCCAGCTGAAGGCAGCGCCTTCAGCTGAAACGTGGAAACCGAACGAGGCGTTGGAGACGACGTTGATCCAGGGCTGCGGCGTCGTGCGGCGGCCAGCAAGGCGCACGACATAGTGGCGTCCGTCGCCCTCGAAACCGCCAAAACCGTTCCACTGGTTGAGCCCGCTGCCGTCGGCACTGCCGTCGAACGAGGCTTGGGCCCACGTCTGTTGCGCCGGCGGAGACGGTTCACGAAGCGCTGCTGCACCCGCCGGCTGCAAGGCGTCCCGCGCTTGCAGCGCAGCGGCCTCGGCCCGCTCGATCTGATCGAAGATGGTGCCGTTGCGCGTGTGCAGAACGACGCGAGCAGTGGCCAGCAGCGTCTTGTAGGTCGCCTCGTCCATGAGGTCGCGGCGCACCGCGAAGATGTGCTGGCGGGGTCCTAGCTCCTTGCCGCGCAGGCGGCTGTTTTCGCACAGCGTCTCGACCGCCCGTTGCAGGTCCTGCACGTAAGACGAAGCCTGCTCGTTGATGACGACAAAGTCGATCATCATGCCTCGGGCGCGCATGTATTCCTGGAAGCGGAGCGCCTGGGCAACGATTTCGAGATCGGCGACATCGCCGATCCTGACCAGGAAAATCGGAAAGTCGCCGGATATGCTGGTCGGCCATAGGCCCGATTGCCTACCGAGCCCGGAAGCGATCGATTCGGCCGGAAGCCGCAGGAACGGATCCGGATAGATCAGGTAGCGCGCCAGATTCTGCACATTGGCGGCATCGGCAAGGCTGAGACCGAGATGCCGGGTCTGCACCTGTGAGCGGGTCCAGGCGAGCATCGCCTGGCGCGCGAAGGCTTCCGGATGATCAAGCCGCGCAATGGCTTCTTCGAGTTCGGCACGGTTGGCGCCGACGGCAGTCCAGAAGGTCAGCGCTATCTTCTTGTTGGCCGGCACGCGCACCTGTCGGCGAAGTGCCGCGACCGGATCCAGCGTGAAGCCGGAATGGCCGCCAAGCTTGGCGCCGGGATCGAAGGCGGCGGCCTCGGTAATGGTGCGGCCGCGGCCTATGAAGGCGCGCCGGTCGGTTTCGGCCTCGGCGTCGCGCGTCGACCCAGACGGGTCGGTGACGAAATGCACCATGGCGACATCAGGCTCGTCCGTTTCCCGCTTACGTCTGGTGGCGAAGATCGCTGCGTTATTCGCAGCGATTTCGGTTTCCACGAACATTTTCGAGAACGCCGGATGCGCGTTGTCGGATGCTTCGGAGCCCAGCACCAGTTCAGCGAACGAGGTCACTTCGATATGCCGGTCGACCGGGCCGTCATTGTAGAGCGTCACCCGCCGGCCTTCGCCATTTCCTTCCGAAATGACGATGCATTCGACCTCCGAACGCAGTGATCCCACTGACTTGACGAAGCTCGCCTTGTCGTCGGAGAACAGCGTCCGCACCTCTTCGTGGGCGGCACGCTTCGGCTCGGCGGTGGCCGACCACCAGTCGCCGGTGCCGGAGTCGCGCAGGAAGATGTAGGAGCCAAGCCGATCCTCGGTCGGGTCCGGCTGCCAGCGCGTGACGGCAAGCTCGCCCCAGCGACTATAGCCGGAGCCGGTCGCGGTAACCATGACCGAGTAGCGGCCATTGGACATGACGCTGGTCGAACGCAGCGCCTTGAGCGGGTTGAGCACGATGCGCGTATCGGGGCTCTCGGCTTCCGTTTCGTCCTTCGACCGTTCGTCGGCCTCGGTCCTGACGGTGGCGGTCGGGATGTCGCGCGGCGCTCTTTCCTGCAGCAGCAACTCGGCCGACTCGATCACCGGATCGCTGTGGAAGCGGTCGCGCAGGCGTCCTTCGAAGATGGCGTCGGCGACGGCGGCGATCGACATGCCGGAATGGTGGGCCATGTAGTTCAGCACGACGACATGGTCGGTGCCCTCCGGCACGCGTTGCGGCGTGAAATCGACCGCATCGTAGAAGCCGTGCCGGCCAAGGGCGCCGAGCCGCCTCAGCCTGGCCAGGTTCTGCACCGATTCACGCGGGGTGAACTGCGCCGCCAGCACGGTCGCATAGGGGGCAATCACCGTGTTCTGGCCAAGACCTCGCTTCAGGCCCAGCCCAGGCACGCCGAAATTGGTGTACTGGTAGGTCAGTTCGCGATCGCGGGCGTTGTAGGCCGCTTCCGAAATGCCCCAGGGCACGTTCTTCGAGCGGCCGTACTGGATCTGGCGCTTGATGATGAGCTTGCTGGTCTGGTTGAGGATGCTGCCTTGCGGCTCCTTCATCACCAGCGGCGGCATCAAATACTCGAACATCGAGCCGGACCAGGACATCAGAGCGCCCTTGAACCCGATCTCGACGATCGGCCGGCCGAGGTGGAACCAGTGCTCCGTCGGCAGATCGCCCTTGGCTATGGCGAACAGGCTGGTCAGCCGCGCCTCGGAAGCCAGCAGGTCGTAGCAGCTCTCGTCGAGCTGATGCTCCTCGACCCGGTAGCCGATCGACAGAAGCTTGCGTTCCTTGCGCATGAGGAAGGAGAAATCCATCTCGAAGGCAAAGCGGCGCGTGCGCTCGCGCAACGACAGAAGCTTGGCCCGCAGCGCCTCGACGGCAGTGTCGTCGCTATGCGCGTCATGGACATGCGCTTCGCAGGTGGCTTCCAGTCTCGCCGCCCAGTCGGCGATGGTGTCGCTCTGCGTCGATGCGGCCTCAGTATGGATGGCGATGGCGAGCTTGCGGATCTCGCCGGCCAGAACGGCCAGGTTGATGGTGCGGATCGACGCCATCTCGGGCTGTGCCTTGATCGATTCGACCGCGCGTCGCATGCCATCGAGGCGATCGGCAAGTCGCTGGCGCAACGGCCGCAACTGGCGGCGGTCGTCAGGCAACTCGGCCAGGCTTTCGTCGAGGATCGTCACCGTATCGAGGATACCCTCGAAGTCGCCCTGAAGGTGGACTGCAGGCGCTTCCGCCCATTCGGCACAGGCTGCCGCCACCGCCACCAGATGGCCGGCGAGATTGCCGCTATCGACAGCGGAAATGTACAGCGGATAGAGCGGCTTCAGCGTCGTCGTGTCATACCAGTTGAAGAGATGCCCGCGCTCACGCGGCATGCTCTCGATAGTCGACATCGTCGCGTCGATGCGGGTGGTGGCGTCGGACAGGCTGATCCAGCCGAAATCGCGCGCCGAAACCACTGACAGGAGATAGACGCCGATATTGGTCGGCGAGGTGCGGGGGGCCACGACAGGCGCCGGACTTTCCTGGAAATTGTCGGGCGGCAGATTGTGATGCTCGGCCGTCACGAAGGTCTCGAAATAATGCCATGTGCGCCGCGCAATCGTGCGCAGCACATGGATGTCCGCCGCCGATATGCGCAAACGGTCCTCGGTTTCGGCCGAGCGGCTGATAAAGAAGGCGAAGGCCGGCGAGCCGATCCAGAACAGCGCGAAGAAGAAGGCGACGAAAGCTCCGGTGGAATCGGCCACAACAGGGATGGCGAGGCCGACGACGCCGACGATCACAGCACCGTACATCATGCCGTAATAGGAGCCGAGATCGTTGTCGCCGATCTTGTGAGCCTGCGAGGCAGTGCGCCATTCGAGCAGGTTCTTCCGGCTGACGAACAGGCGGTAGAGCGTGCGAATGATGGCATCGCCCATCATCCAGGCCAGATGCGCCATCAGCACGATCTTCAGAGCCACCAGGGCGGTGCCGAAGACGACGTCGCGCGCCAGCGCCGAGAAATGACCGCGCGGCGTCTGGTCGCCGCTTTTCGGCAGGATGGCGTGGACGATGTCGAACGTCGGCGCCATGAAAAGTGTGAGGATCAGCAGCGCCTGCCATTGCGCGGCCTGGGTGAAGGGCAGCAGCGTCCAGCCGGCGATCGCGGCCATCACCCAGAAGATCGGCGTCAGCGACCGGCGCAGATTGTCGACCATCTTCCAGCGCGACAGCGCCGGCACGCCGGAACGCGGATTGAGAATGAAGCCCAGAAGCTGCCAGTCGCCCCGCGCCCAGCGATGGTGGCGCGACGCGTCGACCGAATAGCGGGTCGGATAGTCCTCGACCAGTTCGACGTCGGTGACCAGTGCCGCGCGCGCCAACGCGCCTTCGAGCAGATCGTGGCTGAGGACGGTGTTTTCTTCGATGCGGCCCTTCAGCGCCGCCTCGAAGGAGTCGACGTGATAGAGTCCCTTGCCGGTGAAGGAGCCGTCGCCGAAGACGTCCTGGTAGATGTCCGAGACGGCAAATACGTAGGGATCGAGGCCGCGATTGGCAGAAAAGACCCGCTGGAAGAAGGATGCGTCGTCGCCGCTGGTCAGCGACGCGGTGATGCGCGGCTGCAGGATGGTATAGCCGGCGGTGACGACGCGCTTTGCCGCATCGTAATGCGGGCGGTTGAGCGGATGGCAAAGCTTTCCAGCCAAACTGGCGACGGCATCGCGGGTGGTGCGCGTATCGGCATCCAGCGTCATCACATGGATGACGTTTTCCGGCAACGGCACGTCCAGCGGCAGAAAGGTGGTGTCGCTGTCGCCACGCAGCAGAAGATTCAGTTCGTGGAGCTTGCCGCGCTTGCGTTCCCAGCCCATCCAGGCGCCCTGGGATTCATTGTAGAGCCGCCGGCGGTGCAGGACGTAGAAACGCGGCGCGCCTTCGCTGGGATAGCGGGCGTTCAGCCGCGCGATCTCGTCGCGAGCATATTGGAGGATCTCGATATCCGCCGCATCGATTTCGGTTTTGCTGTCCGGCCAGTCCGAAAGCAGAGCGAAATGGATTTCGTCCGCCGTGTTGGCCAGGTGGTGCACTTCGATGTTGCGGATGTTCTCCTCGACGTCGTCGCGCGAGCCGATCAGCGACGGCACCACCACCAGCGTGCGCGCCTCGGGCGGCATGCCGCGTTTATAGTCGTAGCCGACGAGGCGCGTCGGCTTCAGGAACAACGATACGACGGTGTTGAAGAAAGCAAGCGCGCCTTCGCTGGCCGGCACGGCAAACAGCGCCAGCATCAGGACGATCGACGGTATGGATAGGCCGAGACTGGCAAGGGCGTTGCCGGAGAGGACAAGAAGCAGGACCGTCAGCGCGAACACCGGCACGACAATGCCCAGCCATCCGGTCTTGCGGAACGCCCGTTTGATCGTGACGCTGACCGTCGGCCGATAGCCGATCGCCTTTTCCAGTTCCAGCCGGCGCGGGCCGACCAGAAAGAACCCGACGTCGGCGTGAGCGGTCGGACCGGTGACGGTGGTATCGGCGACAGCGGCATGGCCGGCGAGTTCGATCGCCTTTTCAGCAACGCGGAATTCGGAACGATCGGAGCGGCGCGCCATTTCCTCGATCGCGGTCCGGTACTGGTCGCGCGAGAAGAAATCGAGCGCGGCAAAATCGGTGCGCTCGCGCAGCAAGGTGTCGATGCGGCTGACATCTTCGAACCAAACCGTCCAGTCGATATCGTTGATGAGCCTGAGACCGCGGATGATGTTGCCGGTGGTTACGTTGCCGCTGGACAACGTGCGATGTTCGCTGATGATGATTTCCTCGGCATCGGAGCCGGACCTTTCAAGCTCGCCCTCCAGCCATTCCAGCGCCCTGCCGGCATTTTGCGACCCGTCGCGCAGACGGTAGAGCAATTGAGTGGCAAAGGTGGTGTCTTGTGCATGGGCGACGTAGTTCGACAGGATCGCCTGACGGTCGGCGGTTTCATCGAGTGCCAGCACGCGGTCTGCGACCTCGTTGGCAATCTGGCGCATCTGCCGGGTACGACTGACCCGAACCGCGATCCGGCGAAGATTTTCGATCAGAACGAAGCGCAGCAGCGATGGCAGCGCCCAGAGCTCGCCGATCTTCAGCGGCTCGACGGCCTGAAAGCCTTCGACGATCGCCTTGAACATGGTCGCCGAGACCGAACTGTCCGAATGGGCGACATAGGTCCAGGCCAGCGCAAGGGCGCGCGGCACGCTGGCGCCGTCGGACAGTTTCAGGGTCGGCAACTGACGATAGAAGCGGCGTGGCAGGTCACGCTTGACCTGGAAGATGGTTTCCTCGACCAGATAATTGTTGTCGAGCAGCCATTGCGCCGCCGGCGTGATCGTCTCGCCTCTCGCCTGCGCGGCATTGGTCGAACGGTAGACTTCGAGGATCTTGCTGGCGCTGTCGCGGACGCGTGGCTGGAAATCGAACGGCTCCAGGCCGAACAGATCCTTGACGTCACCCTTGGCGAGGCTTGTACCCAGCGTGCGCAGGCGCTCTTCCGGCAGGAAATTGGAGCGTATCGGCTCTTCCGTGATGGCCGGAAAGCTCGCGCTCGTCTTTTCCAATTGGGTGGGGTCTGTCTGTATATTCATTGAAAATTCCGCGTGGGGGACGCGTTAGCGGCGTCACCGCCACGGCAATGTCCCTAGAACCGATTGAAATGGAATTGGTTGCATCGAAACAAGGGCCGAAAGTTTATTTTCGCACCAGACCTGCAGACGAACCACCTCCCTCCCGCCGGGAGTTGATCGACGGAAGGATTCAGGCTTTTTCGTGATCTGGGCTTGAGCTTACGGCATATTTCGCCGGTGTTGTGATCATGTTTCGAAACAGGCGTTAATCGTTTGCCGCAACGCGATCGATGCGGATCACGAACAGCGTCGCTAGTCGCGCAGGCTCGACGCGCTGTGACAGAGCGTCGTCCGGCCCGAGCAACAGCGCGTCGCGCGGTCCGATGCGGACAAGCGCCGCGCCGGCCACCGTGACCTCGCCGTCAACACACAGGATGAGGGTCGCATCGGCGGCTGACTGGATGTCCGTCGGAGCTGAAATGACCAGGCGATCGACGGCATGGGTCATCCGTCCACGCCGCATCATGACGTTGAGATCGGTGATCGGACCGGCGATCAGCGCCGCTTGCGTCGGCACATCGGCCGCAAAGGAAAGCGGGGCGGACGTTTTGGTCAGCGTAGCCGCCGGGCGGCCGGCGATATCAAGGATGATCCCCTCGCCTTCCAGCACGGCCAAGCTTCGGTCCACTCCGGCAAACTCGGAGAATGGTCCACCGCTTTCGACGCGAGCCATGGAGACGCGCCAGTCGAAATCGTCGAGCGCAGCACCTGCGGGCGAGACGGCGATTTCAGTCGTCACCCCGCCGCCGTTCTTCCACGGCATGGACCGGTATTCGGCTGCCCGCAGGATGCGCAAGACGCGGTTCAGCCGAGGATGCCTGGCAGGTTGAGCTGGTGCTCCCTGGCGCAGTCGATGGCGAGATCATAGCCGGCATCGGCGTGGCGCATGACGCCGGTTGCGGGGTCGTTCCATAGCACCCGCTCCAGGCGTTTGGCCGCTTCGCGTGTGCCGTCGGCGACGATGACCATGCCGGCATGTTGCGAAAACCCCATGCCGACGCCGCCGCCATGATGCAGAGATACCCAGGTTGCGCCGGACGCGGTGTTGAGCAGCGCATTGAGCAGCGGCCAGTCGGACACGGCGTCGGAGCCGTCCTTCATCGATTCCGTCTCGCGGTTCGGCGAAGCAACCGAGCCTGAATCGAGATGATCGCGGCCGATGACCACCGGCGCCTTGAGCTCGCCTTTCGCCACCATCTCGTTGAAGGCGAGGCCGAGCCGGTGGCGGTCGCCGAGACCAACCCAGCAGATGCGCGCCGGCAGACCCTGGAAGGCGATGCGCTCACGCGCCATGTCGAGCCAGTTGTGCAGGTGGGTGCTGCCGGGCGTCAGCTCGCGCACCTTGGCGTCGGTCTTGTAGATGTCCTCGGCATCGCCGGAGAGGGCTGCCCAGCGAAACGGACCGATGCCGCGACAAAATAGTGGCCGGATATAGGCCGGTACGAAACCCGGGAAGGCAAAGGCATTGTCGAGCCCTTCCTCCTTCGCCACCTGGCGGATGTTGTTGCCATAGTCGAGCGTCGGCACGCCGGCATTCCAGAACGCCACCATCGCCTCCACATGTACGCGCATCGACGCGCGCGCCGCCTTTTCGACCGCCTTCGGGTCGCTGGTGCGCTTCTCGCGCCATTCGGCGAGCGACCAGCCCTTGGGCAGATAGCCGTTGAGCGGATCATGCGCCGACGTCTGGTCGGTGACCAGGTCGGGGCGCACGCCACGCCGCACCAGTTCCGGCACGATGTCTGCGGTGTTGCCGACCAGGCCGACCGATTTCGCCTCGCCGGCCCTGGTCCAGCGCTCGATCCTTTCCAGCGCCTCGTCGAGCGTGTCGGCGCGTTCGTCGACATAGCGGGTTCGCAACCGGAAATCGATGCGGTCGGGATCGCATTCGACCGCCAGGCAGCAGGCGCCGGCCATGACCGCGGCCAGCGGCTGGGCGCCGCCCATGCCGCCGAGGCCGCCGGTCAGGATCCATTTGCCCCTGAGGTTGCCGTCGTAATGCTGGCGGCCGGCCTCGACGAAGGTCTCGTAGGTGCCCTGCACGATGCCTTGGGTGCCGATGTAGATCCACGAGCCGGCCGTCATCTGGCCGTACATCATCAGGCCCTTCTTATCGAGCTCGTTGAATTTCTCCCATGTCGCCCAGTGCGGCACGAGGTTGGAATTGGCGATCAGCACGCGCGGCGCATCGGTGTGGGTACGAAACACGCCGACCGGCTTGCCCGACTGCACCAGCAGCGTCTCGTCGTCTCCAAGCGTCTTCAGAGAGGCGACAATGCGATCAAAGTCGTTCCAGGTGCGCGCCGCGCGGCCGATGCCGCCATAGACGACCAGTTCGTTGGGGTTTTCGGCGACGTCGGGATCGAGATTGTTCATCAGCATGCGCAACGGCGCTTCAGTCAGCCATGTGCGGGCATTGAGCTCGCTGCCGCGCGGGCTGCGGACTTCGCGGATGTTGTGGCGAGGATCGGTCATGGTGTCACTTTTCTTTTCGAATGAGCTGCGCGGCGATGCGTCAGCGCCCGGCCCAGGCAATCGCGCTTTCCAGGATCCGCTTCAGCGTGGCGCGGATCGGCGCGGCGAATGCCGGGTCGTAAGGCACCGGCCAATTGTCGGGCGTACCTTTGCCCTCGGGCTCGCGCATATAGCCGCGGTTGGACAGTTCCATCTGCAGCGCATGAACGCCGTTTTGCGGCTGGCCGAAATGGCGCGTGACCCAGCCGCCTTTGAAGCGGCCGTTGACGACAAAACTCTCGCCGGTCTCGGCGAGGATCTGGCCGACCATTGCCTGCAAGCCCGGATCGGCGCTTTTGCCGTCATTGGTGCCGAGGTTGAACACCGGCAGAGTGCCTTCGAACAGCCGCGGCAGCATCGAGCGGATCGAATGGCAGTCATAGAGGACGATCTTCCGGTGCACGGCGCGCAGCCTGTCGATCTCGGCCTGCATGGCGGCATGGTAAGGCACAAAGTACTTTTCGCGGCGCTCGTCGACCTCCGAGGCATCAGGCTCTTCCCCGACACGATAGAGCGGATCGCCGTCGAAGGTCTCGGTCGGGCACAGGCCGGTGGTTGCCTGGCCGGGATAGAGTGAGACGCCGGAGGGATCGCGATTGACGTCGATGACGGTGCGCGAGATTGCGGTATGCACCACCGTCGCGCCGAGGTCTTCGGCAAACTCATACAGCTTGTCGATCCACCAGTCGGCGTCGCGGCGGCCGAGCCAAGGCGACACCAGCCGGTTCTCGAGGCCGGCGAGATCGATGCCGGTGTGCGGGATCGAGACCAGCAGGGGGGCGGTGCCTTGGGTGACGGTGAGCCAGGAGGGTGAAGTCATGAGAAATCCTCCGGCGCCGGCGCTCTACGGCGCCCCCCTCTGTCCTGCCGGACATCTCCCCCTCTTGGGGGGAGATCGGACGTCACGCCGGTCTTCGCCAATCGGTCATGTCGCAGGATTGAGTGCGGCGACAAAGCTGCCAATCTCCCCCCTTGAGGGGGAGATGTCCGGCAGGACAGAGGGGGGTGCTGTCCCGCCAGCGTGTTCATACCGGCTCCATTGGCGAAACAATCCATTACAGCACTCCCGTCACCGGGGGCAGCGCCACCGCGCCCGCTGCCTTCACGACAGCGCCGCTGCGCACCATGGCGATGGCCTTTTCCATGTCGGGGTGGAAATGCCGGTCATTGTCGAGATGCGGCACTTCGGCCCTGACCAGTCTGCGCACCGCTTCGAGCGGCGCACTCGATGCCAGCGGCGCATGGAAATCGCAGCCCTGCGTGGCGGCCAGCAATTCGATGCCGATGACGGCCGTCGCATTCTCGATCATGCCGATCAGCCGGCGCGCGCCATGTGCCGCCATCGAGACGTGGTCTTCCTGATTGGCCGAGGTCGGGATCGAATCGACACTGGCCGGATAGGCCTTTTGCTTGTTTTCCGAGACGAGTGCCGCCGCCGTCACTTGCGGGATCATGAAGCCGGAATTCAAGCCTGGCTTCGGGGTCAGGAAGGCCGGCATGCCCGACAGCGCCGGATCGACCAGCATGGCGATGCGCCGTTCCGACAGCGAGCCGATCTCGCAGACGGCGAGCGCGATCATGTCGGCGGCGAAGGCGACTGGCTCGGCGTGGAAATTGCCACCGGAAAGTGCTGTGTCGTCCTCGGCGAAGATCAGCGGATTGTCGGTGACGCCGTTGGCCTCGGTGCCCAGCGTGCCGGCGGCCTGGCGCAGCACGCTGAGCGCTGCACCCATCACCTGCGGCTGGCAGCGCAAGCAATACGGGTCCTGCACGCGTTCGTCTCCGACCCGGTGCGATTCACGGATGGCACTGCCGGCCATCAGGTTGCGCAGCGCCTCTGCCGTCTCGATCTGGCCAGGATGCCTCCTGAGCAGGTGGATGCGCGGATCGAAGGGGGCGTCGGAACCCTTGGCGGCATCGGTCGAGAGCGCACCGGCGACCAGCGCCGACTGGTAGAGCACTTCGGCGTCGAACAAGGCGGCCAACGCATAGGCGGTCGAAAACTGTGTGCCGTTGAGCAGCGCCAACCCTTCCTTGGCGCCAAGCGTGACCGGCTCCAGGCCGTGCGAGACAAAGGCGACCTTGGCCGGGAACCGGCCATGCGGGGTAAAACATTCGCCGACGCCGATCATCACCGCTGTCATGTGCGACAGTGGCGCAAGGTCGCCGGATGCGCCGACCGAGCCTTGCGCCGGCACCACCGGAATGACGTCGTTGGCGAGCATCGCTTCGAGCAGCTCAATGGTCTGCGGCCGCACGCCGGAGGCGCCCTGCGCCAAGCTGGCCAGCTTCAGTGCCATCATCAGCCGGCAAACAGCGACCGGCATCGGTTCGCCGACGCCGGCGGCATGCGACAGCACGATGTTGCGTTGCAGCGTCTCGAGATCGGCGGCGGGGATACGGACGCTGGCCAATTTGCCGAAACCGGTGTTGATGCCATAGACCGGCTCACCCTTGGCGACGATGCGTGCAACGGCCTCGGCGCTCGCCCTAATCTTTGGCCAGCAGGCCGCGTCCAGCTTCGGCATCGCGCCACGATAGATTTCGCGCCAGTCGGCCAGCGTCGTGTTGCCCGGCTGGAGTTTGAGTTCACTCATTGTCCCCTCCAGATGCGGGCATGCAGCGGGTTGAAGCCCATGCGGTAGACGAGCTCGGCCGGGCGCTCGATGTCCCAGATCGCCAGGTCGGCCGATTTTCCAGCCTCCAGCGTGCCGGTTCTTCCGAGCAGTCCGAGCGCACGGGCGGCCTCGCGGGTGACGCCGGCAAGGCATTCGTCAACAGTCAGACCAAACAAAGTCGCCGCCATGTTCATGGTCAGCAGCAGCGAGGTCAGCGGCGAGGTGCCGGGATTGCAGTCGGTGGCGACCGCCATTTTGACGCCGTGCTGGCGAAACAGGCCGATCGGCGGCTTCTTGGTCTCACGGATGAAATAGTAGGCGCCGGGCAGGATCGTCGCCACGGTCCCGGCCCTCGCCATCGCCGCCGCACCCGCCTCGTCAGTGTATTCGAGATGGTCGGCCGACAGGGCGCCATAGCGCGCCGCAAGTTCTGCGCCGTGCAGGTTGGACAATTGGTCAGCGTGGAGTTTTACCGGCAGGCCTGCTGCTTTCGCTGCGTCGAACACGCGAGAAATCTGCTCGGGCGAAAAGGCGATGCCTTCGCAAAAACCATCGACCGCGTCGGCCAGGCCGTCGGCGGTGACGGCCGGCAAAATCTCGTTTGCGACCAGATCGATAAAAGCGTCCTTGTCGCCTTTCGCTTCAGGCGGCAGGGCATGCGCGCCGAGGAAGGTCGTTGTTACCGTTACTGGACGGTTTTCGCCCAGGAGCCGCGCGGCGCGCAGCGATTTCTTCTCGTTTTCGAGATCGAGCCCGTAGCCCGACTTGACCTCGATAGTGGTGAGGCCTTCAGCGATCAGCGCGTCGAGGCGCGGCAGCGACTGCGCAACCAGTTCCTGCTGGCTGGCAGCGCGCAGCGCCTTGACCGACGAGACGATGCCGCCGCCGGCCCTGGTGACCTCTTCATAGGTGGCGCCGGCCAGCCGCATCTCGAATTCGTTGGCGCGATTGCCGGCATGGACCAGATGAGTATGGCAGTCGATCAGGCCGGGTGTGATCCAGCGGCCTTCGCAATCGACAATTTCGGCGTTCTGGCTCAAGGCTGCCGACATGTCGCGTTCCGGGCCGGCATAGACGATCAGGCCATCGCGCGCGGCGATCGCGCCGTCTTCGACGATACCCAGTCCGGCGGCGCTGTCGGCCATGGTCGCCAGTCGCGCATTGCGCCAGAGGCGGATCTCCCCTGCCCGGCTTTTGCTCTCTCCAGCCATCATCTTTTCCGTTTCAATCGGCCGCAGTTATGTATATACATATTGAAACGCACTGCAAGTGGTATCATTGCACGGGACAAAGGGAATCGGAGAGAAAAACGTGACTGCGATCTTTGCGGAACAGGCGCTTCTGCCCGACGGCTGGCATTCCAATGCCCGGATCGTCGTCAGTGATGGCCACATCGCCACGGTCGAGCCGAACACCGCATCCCAGCCCGGCGACGAACGCCATGCCATTCTGCTGCCAGGCATGCCGAACCTGCATAGCCACGCCTTCCAGCGCGGCATGGCCGGTCTAGCCGAGCTGCGCGGCCCTTCAGACGACAGCTTCTGGAGCTGGCGCGAGGTGATGTATCGCTTCGCGCTGTCGATGACGCCGGATCAGGTCGAGGCGGTCGCCGCGCAGCTCTATGTCGAGATGCTGGAGGCTGGGTTCTCACGCGTCGGCGAGTTTCACTATCTGCATCACGACCGCGACGGCCAGCCCTACGCCAACGTCGCCGAAATGGCCGACCGCATCACCGCCGCGGCTGCCGACACCGGCATCGGGCTGACGCTGCTGCCGGTCTTCTATGCACATTCCTCTTTCGGCGGCGCAGCGCCGAACGAAGGCCAGCGGCGATTCATCAACGATATGAATCGGTTCTCGCGGCTTGTTGAGAAATGTCACGAAACCGTTCGCACCTTGAATCACGCGGTCGTCGGCATCGCCCCGCACAGTCTGCGCGCCGTGACACCGGAGCAGTTGGAAAACATCGCGACGATGGCATCCGGCGGACCGATCCACATCCACATCGCCGAGCAAGTGAAGGAGGTCGAGGACTGCCTTGCCTGGTGCGGGGCGCGGCCGGTCGAATGGCTGCTCGCCAATGCCAGGGTCGACAGTCGCTGGTGCCTGATCCACGCCACCCACATGACCGAGACCGAGACGGCGGCCATGGCGAAAAGCGGAGCAATCGCCGGCCTCTGCCCGATCACCGAGGCCAATCTCGGCGACGGCACCTTTGCAGCACCTTTGTTCAAACAGCATGGCGGCCGCTTCGGCGTCGGCTCCGACTCCAACGTGCTGATCGGCCTGCCGGACGAATTGCGGCAGCTCGAATATTCGCAGCGCCTCGCCCACCGTGCCCGCAACCTGCTGGCGGTCGCCGGCGGTTCGACCGGGCGTGCACTGTTCGATGCCGCGCTCGACGGCGGCAGCGCAGCGCTCGGCGCAAGCCCCTCGCGGATCGCCGCTGGCGCCCCAGCCGATTTCATCTCGCTCGATGGCAAGCACCCGTCGCTTGCCGGCAAGACGGGCGATGCAGTGCTCGACACCTGGATCTTCGCCAACGGTTCCAAGGTCGATTGTGTCTGGGTGCATGGCAAGAAACTGGTCAGCAGTGGCAGGCACGCAAGGCGCGATTTTATTGCCGAGCGTTTTCGCAAGGTGATGACGGCGCTTTCGCCATGAGCATGATCCAGACAATGGATGCGGACGGCGGGGATGCGGACGGCGGCGAGCCCCTCTCGCTGCATCAACGCATCCTGTCCGACATCAGCGAACGAATCCTGTCCGGCGCCTGGGCGCCCGGCCACCGCATCCCGTTCGAGCACGAGCTGACGGCCGAGTACAAATGTTCGCGCATGACGGTGAACAAGGCGCTGTCGCAGCTTGCCAAGGCGGGGCTGATAGAGCGCCGCCGCCGCTCTGGCAGCTTTGTCCGGCGGCCGCAGTCGCAGGCCGCGGTGTTGGAAATCCATGACATCAGGATCGAGGTCGAGGCGCTCGGCCTGCCCTATCGCTACGAGCGTGTCGCGCGACATAAAAGGCGCAGCAGCGCCGAGGATCGCGCCTTGCTGGAACTCGACTCCAACGGGCCGGTGCTGGCGCTGGAATGCAGGCATTTCGCCGGCAAGCGGCCGTTCGCCCACGAACAGCGGCTGATCAACCTGGCCGCTGTGGCCGAGGCTGCCAACGAGGAATTTTTTGCCGTCGCGCCTGGGCCGTGGCTGATCGCCCGCGTGCCATGGAGTGCCGCCGAGCACCGCATCCGCGCCGTCGCCGCCGACAGACACATTGCGACCGCACTCGAAATCGAGTCCGGCGCCCCCTGCCTGGTGGTCGAGCGACGGACATGGAGCGCCGAGCACCCGGTCACCCATGTCCGTTTCACCTATGCGGCCGACAGCCACACGCTGGTCGCGCGGTTCACGCCGTCGCAAGGATAACCCTCCCCCTCGAGGGGAGGGTCGCGGAGGAAAATGCCGCATGGCGGCATTTTGTGACGCGGGGTGGGGTCGGTGCAACCTCGCCGACCCCACCCCGTCTCGCAATCTCCGCTTCGCTCCGACTACTCGCCGACCCTCCCCTCAAGGGGGAGGGTTAAGAGCCGCATCTCAAATCGCTGCAGTAATAATAATCTCGACCAGGTATTCCGGCCCGGCAAGCTTGGCCTCGCCAGTGGCGCGGGCCGGGGTATGGCCCTGTGGCACCCACTTGTCCCATTCCGCGTTCATCTCGGCAAAGGTGCCCATGTCGGCCAGCCAGATGATCGCCTGCAGGATCTTGGTCTTGTCGGTGCCGGCCTTGGCCAGCAATTCGTCGATGGCCGCCAGGATGTCCCTGGTCTGGGTGCCGACGTTTCCGCCCGGTTCGCCGACCTGACCAGCCAGATAGACGGTGTTGCCGTGGATGACGATCTGGCTCATGCGTGGGCCAACATCGATGCGACGAATGCTCATTGGACGTTTCCTTCCTTTGTGGGTCGCGCCTCTTTAGAGTCGCGGTTCGCTGGGGGCAAGGTTGGATGAGCGAATCCTCTTGAGCCAGCAGGCGTGGGGCGAAAATAGGCACACGCCAAATTGCTCCGGTCGCCGCAATTCCGCCGGATTGACTTGTTGACTAATGTAATAACATCACATATCCACCGCCGCTGCCGTATTAGTCGTGTCCCACGGATCGTCACATGACCAAAACCTGCCTGACATTCCGCGACCTGACGCTGGGCTACAACAGCCATCCGGCGATCCATCATCTCGATGGCACGATCCGCCGCGGGTCGCTGACTGCCGTCGTCGGCGCCAATGGCTCGGGCAAGTCGACCCTGATGAAGGGTATCGTCGGCGTGTTGAAACCGATGGCCGGCACGGTTGTCCGGGCGCCCGGCGTGCGCGCAGCTTATCTGCCGCAACAGTCGGAACTCGACCGCTCCTTTCCCGCCCGGGTCGTTGATCTGGTTTCGCTCGGCCTGTGGCCACGGCGCGGGCTGCTCGGCCGCTACACTAGGGAAGATCGCGATTCGGTCAGCCAGGCGCTGATGGCCGTCGGCCTCGGCGGCTTCGAGAAACGCCCGATCGACACGCTGTCGGGCGGCCAGCTGCAGCGCACGCTGTTCGCCCGCGTGCTGCTGCAGGACGCCGATCTCATTCTGCTCGACGAACCGTTCAACGCCGTCGATACCAAGACCGTCGGCGACCTGATCGCACTGATCAAGCGCTGGCATGGCGAGGAACGCACGATCCTGGTTGTCGTCCACGATCTGGAACTGGTGCGCCAGAATTTCCCCGAGACGCTGCTGCTGGCGCGCCAGCCAATCGCCTGGGGCGAAACCAGGGAAACGCTGCGGCCGGAAAACCTGTTGCGCGCGCGCCGCTTCCACGAAGCCTGGGAAGAGAACGCGCCCTGGTGCGAGCCCGACAAGCACGGTGATCACGGTCACGGCCCCGGGCACGACCCTGGGCACAACCATGCGCACGACCATCATCACGGCTCCGGGCCGCGGGCCGCATGATGGACACGCTCTACGGTCTTCTCATCGCTCCGTTCGCCGAATTCGCCTTCATGCAGCGGGCGCTTGCCGGTTCGCTGATGCTGTCGCTCGGCGCCTGCCCGGTCGGCGTGTTCCTGATGCTGCGGCGCATGAGCCTTTCCGGCGACGCCATGGCCCACGCCATCCTGCCGGGTGCTGCCGCCGGGTTCCTGTTTTATGGGCTGGAAATCCTGCCGATGACCATCGGCGGGCTGATTGCCGGCATCATCGTCGCGCTCGGCGCCGGCGCCGTCTCGCGCTTCACCATCCAGCGCGAGGACGCTTCGATGGCGGCCTTCTACCTGATTTCGCTGGCGATCGGCGTGCTGATGGTGTCGATCCGCGGCTCCAGCGTCGATCTCATGCATGTGCTGTTCGGCACCGTGCTTGCGCTCAACAATGAAGCGCTGACACTGATCGGCGGCATCGTGCTGGTCACGCTGGTCAGCCTCGCAATCTTCTGGCGGGCGCTCGTCGCCGAATGTCTCGACCCGCTGTTCCTGCGTTCGGTCAGCCGGCTAGGCAGCCCGGTGCATTTCATCTTCCTCGGCCTCGTCGTGCTCAACCTGGTCGGCGGCTTCCAGGCGCTCGGCACGCTGCTGTCCGTCGGGCTGATGATGCTGCCTGCGGCCGCCGCCCGCTTCTGGACCATGCGCGTCGAGCCGATGTGCGTTCTGGCGGTGCTGATTGGCTTTGCCTCTTGTGTCGCCGGGCTGCTTTTGTCCTACCACGTGTCGCTGCCTTCCGGCCCGGCCATCATCCTGTCGGCCGGCGTTGTCTATTTTGCCTCGATCCTGTTCGGCACGCGCGGCATCCTGCGCGCCCGTATTATCCATCACCGCCACAGAACCGCCTGATGCCAAAGGAGTGCCGTCCATGCTGAAATCGATCCGCGCCGCCCTGGCAGTGGGCGTCATAACATTGTCAGCCTTTGGCGCGTCGTCGGCCCTCGCGGAGCCGTTGAAAGTGGTCGCCAGCTTCACGATCATTGCCGATTTCGCCAAAAATGTCGGCGGCGACCGGATCAATCTGACCACCATCGTCGGGCCGGATGGCGATGCCCATGTCTACGAGCCGAGCCCGGCCGACGCGGTGGCGATGGCGGGTGCGGATGTGGTGCTGGTCAACGGCCTGCATTTCGAAGGCTTCTTGCAGCGCCTGGTCGACGCCAGCGCCACCAAGGCGACGATCGCCGTTTTGACCAAGGGCGTCACGCTGATCAACTTCAAACCCGAATTCGCCGATGCCGACGCTGCTGAAGGCGAAGATACCGATCCGCATGCCTTCCAATCGGTCGCCAATGCCAAGATCTATGTGAAGAACATCGCCGACGCCTTCTGCACCGCCGATGCTGGCGGTTGCGACAGCTACAAGGCCAATGCCGCCGCCTATACCGAGAAACTCGACGCGCTTGAGGGCGAAGTGCAGACGGCGATCCAGTCGAGCCCGAAGGAGAAACGCGTCGTCATCACCTCGCATGACGCCTTCGGCTATTTCGAGAAGGCCTATGACCTCACCTTCCTGGCGCCCGAAGGGGTCTCGACCGAGTCGGAGCCGTCCGCTGCCGACGTCGCCAAGCTGGTCAGCCAGGTGAAGCAGGACAAGGCGGCGGCGGTCTTCGTCGAGAACATCGCCAACGCGCGGCTGATCGAGCAGATCGCCAGCGAGACCGGGGTCAAGGTGGGCGGTACGCTCTATTCAGACGCGCTGTCGCAGCCCGACGGTCCGGCCTCGACCTATATCGACCTGATGCACAACAACATCGCCCAGATCAAAGGCGCGATCCTCGGAAGCTGACACCTTCCTAGCCAGCCGGGCCGCGTCGGCTCGGTTGGATTCTCCGTCGAAAATAACTATCTGCGCAGTGGGATTTCATTCTGCGCGGATTGCCGATCTCGTCGGGGAGTCTTAAGACTGCGGCCAAACCAGTTTTGCGAGGAAACATGGAATATCGTCAGATCACCGAGGACTATTCGGTCTCCGGCCAGATCCAGCCCGAAGAAGTCGCCGCCATCAAGGCCGCCGGCTTCAAGAGCGTCATCTGCAACCGGCCTGATGACGAGCAGCCCGGCCAGCCTTCGGCGGACACCGTCAAAGCGGCAGTCGAAGCCGCCGGGCTTACCTTTCGCTACATCCCGGTCATCAGCGGCCGGATCACCGCCCAAAATGTCGAGGACCAGGCTGAGGCGCTCGATGAGCTCGAAGGCCCGATCTTCGCCTATTGCCGTTCCGGCGCACGCTGCACCAACCTTTTTGGGCTGATCCAGCAGTCGAAGGGCTAAATCGGCAGCGCGCCGGTTTCCTTCAGCGTTTCCAGCACGATCGCCGTCTTCACATGCTGCACGGATTCGTGCGGCAGGAGCACGCCGTTGACGAATTCCGACAGCGATTTCAGGTCGGGCGTCACCACTTTCAGGATGTAATCCATCTCGCCGGTCAGCGCGTGCGCCTCCTGCACTTGCGGCAGCCGCGCCACCAACTCGCCGAAGCGCCGCGCATTGTCGCGGTTGTGGGTGGCGAGCGTCACCGAGATGACGTTGACCAGTGAGAAGCCGAGCTTGTCGCGGTCGAGCACCGCGCGATAGCCCCTGATATAGCCGTCCTCCTCCAGCCTCTGGCGGCGACGCGAACATTGCGACGCCGACAGGTTCACCCGTTCCGACAAATCGTTGTTGGTCAGCCGTGCGTCGCCCTGCAAGAGAGCCATTATCTTGCGGTCAAACTGGTCTATGCGCGCCTCATCCATGATTTTTTCATCCACCATGCACAATTCCCGCATGATCTATTCGTTTAAAGCGTTTGAATGCAAGCACCATGCGCCTGCTCCGCGCTATAGTAGCGTCAAAATGGCCCTTTGCGGCCAAGCAGCTTTTGGAGGACAACACCATGGGTCCCTTCCCGCACGATGCACCGCCCGCAACGATCAGCAAGGCCAATCCCGCCGGCACCGACGGCTTCGAATTCGTCGAGTTCGCGCATCCCGAACCGGAAAAGCTCGCCGACCTTTTTACCCGCATGGGCTATGTACCGGTAGCCAAGCACCGCACCAAGAACATCACCGTCTGGCGGCAGGGCGACATCAACTATGTCGTCAATGCCGAACCCGGCTCGCATGCGATGAAATTCGTCGACAAGCACGGCCCCTGCGCTTCCTCGATGGCCTGGCGGGTGGTCGATGCCAAGCACGCGTTCGACCATGCTGTCGCCAAGGGCGCCACACCCTATGAAGGCGTCGACAAGGCGCTCGATGTGCCGGCGATATCAGGCATTGGCGGCTCGCTGCTTTATTTCATCGAGGTCTACGGCGACAAAGGCTCGGCCTACGAAGCCGAATTCGACTGGCTGGGCGAGCGCGACCCGAAGCCGGAAGGCGTCGGCTTCTATTATCTCGACCACCTCACCCACAATGTCTATCGCGGCAATATGGACAAATGGTGGGATTTCTATCGTGATCTGTTCGGCTTCAAGCAGATCCATTTCTTCGACATCGACGGCAAGATCACCGGCCTGGTCAGCCGCGCCATCACCTCGCCCTGCGGCAAGATCCGCATCCCGCTCAACGAGTCCAAGGACGAGACCAGCCAGATCGCCGAATATCTGAGGAAGTACAATGGCGAAGGCATCCAGCACATCGCCGTCGGCACGGACGAGATCTACGGCGCCACCGACAGGCTGGCAGCCAACGGGCTGAAGTTCATGCCCGGTCCGCCGGAAACCTACTACGAGATGTCTCATGCCCGCGTGCACGGCCATGACGAGCCGATCGAGCGGATGAAAAAGCACGGCATCCTGATCGACGGCGAAGGCGTGGTTGACGGCGGCACGACCAAGATCCTGCTGCAGATCTTCTCGAAAACCGTAATCGGCCCGATCTTCTTCGAATTCATCCAGAGGAAGGGCGACGAGGGTTTTGGCGAGGGCAATTTCCGCGCGCTGTTCGAATCGATCGAGCAGGACCAGATCAAGCGCGGGGTGCTGAAGGTGCAGGCGGCGGAGTGAGGTGCGCCTTCAAATTCCTTGCGGTTCGATCAATTATGACCTAAATTATGGTCATAAGAGGTCTGACCATGAATGTTCCGATGGCAAAAGCGAAGGCCCAACTCTCCGAGTTGGTGAAACGTGCGCAGGCCGGTGAAGAGATTCATCTGACGCGGCATGGCGAGGTTGTGGCAACCTTGAGCGCTCCCGCCCGGGCTGGCGGGAGCAAGGGCCTTTTTGGAGCCCTGAAAGGCCAAATTCGGATATCGGATGATTTTGATGAACTCGGTCCCGAATGGGACGAGTACATTAAATGAGCCACCAATATCTGGTGGATACTCATATTCTGCTTTGGGTACTGAACGCAGACTCGCGCCTTTCGGACCACCATCGCGACATCTTTCTTGCGGGCGAGGATGTGGTCGTCAGCGCCGTCTCGGTAGCAGAGATCGCCATCAAGAAATCGCTCGGCAAAGTCACGCTCACAGGCAACATAGTGGAAATCTTGCGATCGAACGGCATTCCGATCCTCAGTGTGAATGAACTACACGCGGAGAGGCTTGAGCATTTGCCGCTCCATCACCGCGATCCTTTCGACCGTCTGCTCATCGCACAGGCTCAAATTGAAGGCCTGACGTTGGTCACTGCGGATCGGCATTTTTCAGCCTATGACGTTGCGTTGGTCTGATCACAGATTCAGCCGCTCGACCTCCGCCTACCTCAACTTCAAATCATAGTTGAGCAAAAACTCATCGAGTTGCGGCGGCTTTACCGAGGTGCCGGACATCATCGCATGCACCTGGCCGCGATGATGGATCCCATGGATGAAGAGATGGGCGAGCAGATCGCCGATGCGCTCCGGTATTTTTCCGTCCTCGCGCCGGTCGGTGATGACATGGCGGTCGAGATCGGCCGCCGACAAATGATCGCAAAAGGCGATCAAACGCCGGTCGGATGCGCCTTGGGCGTCAAACAGCGCTTGTGGTTCATCGAACGGCACGAAATCGTCATGGGCCGCGGCGCCAACGCCGCCCTCTTCGAGAAAATCGAGGTAGAGATGATCGACCGCGAGGATGTGGTTGAGCGTTGCCTTGATGGATGGAAAGAAGCTGGTTCGCTTGGCTTCGAATTCGCCGGGCTCAAGCTGCAGCACAGCGCTATACAGCCGGTCGTTCGACCAGAGATTGTTGCGCGCCATGCGGCGCAGATGGTCGAGCAGGTCCACGTCACACACCAGTCCAGGCAATCAATTTCACAGCGATACCGATAGCCCCTATGGCTAGCAGACGAGAGATCATACCGCGGCGTAGCGCTTGCGTTTCAACATCGCTCGCAACGTCCCGATTTATAGCGACGTTAACAAGCTTCGGCAGACGCGCCACGCTACTGAAGTTACGCAGTCTTTCAGATCGATCCTCGATCTGACGGCAGAGCCGGATCGCCGAAATCAAAAGCCAGGCAGTAGCGATGCTACAAATTCCCACGAACCAAAGGTAAGCAGCGGTGTAAGGCATCCGGGTCCCCCCGCGTTTGGAACGATTAAGCTAGATCACTCCGCTGACTGGACCAAGGACACGCCCGCCCAGAGAAGTGCGAATCCGGCGAGAACGATCAGCAGCAGCCGGTTCATGCGCCGGCGCATGGCTTGCGTCTCCTCGTCCCGCGCGACGTTCGTGTTGGTCACCGTGTGGAAAATCATCGCGTTGCGTGGAAAGCCGCTGCGGTTGGTAAGCCCGGGCGAGCGCGCCTCGATGCGATAGCTCAGCCGGATCGCCTGGATGAAGATCGCCAGCATGAGAAGAGCCCAGACACCGCAAAGAAGATAGACAGTCTCGCCTGTCATTCTCCGTATTTCTCGACCTTCTGCTCGATCGCACCAAAAATCGAATGTCCGATCCTGTCCTTCATCTCGATGCGCACAATGTCGCCAAGGCCCAGGAACGGGGTTGTCGGTTCGCCGGCCTCGATGGTCTCGATCATGCGCAACTCGGCTATGCAGGAATAGCCGGCGCCGCCCGCCGAGACAGGCTTGCCAGGCCCGCCGTCGAGCTTGTTGGAGACCGTGCCCGAACCGATGATGGTGCCGGCGGCCAGCGGCCGGGTTTTCGCGGCATGCACAATCAGCGCCGGAAAATCGAAGGTCATGTCCACGCCGGCGTTGGCGCGGCCGAACGGCTTGCCGTTGAGATCGACCAGCAGCGGCAGGTTGACCTTGCCGCCATCCCAGGCCTCGCCAAGTTCGTCCGGCGTCACCGCGACGGGCGAAAACGCCGAGGACGGCTTTGATTGGAAGAAGCCGAAGCCCTTGGCAAGCTCTGGCGCGGTGAGGGAGCGCAGCGTGACGTCATTGACCAGCATGACCAGCCGGATCGCGGCTCTTGCCGCATCGAGGCTTGCGCCTATCGGCACATCGTCGACGACGACAGCGACTTCCCCTTCCATGTCGACGCCAAGAGCCTCGTCGACCGTGCGGATCGGATCACGCGGCGCGATGAAACTGTCCGAACCACCCTGGTAGATCAGCGGATCGGTCCAGAAGCTTGCCGGCATCTCGGCGCCGCGCGCCTTCCGCACCAGTTCGACATGATTCACATAGGCAGAGCCATCGGCCCACTGGTAGGCGCGCGGCAACGGCGAATGGGCATCATGCTCGTGAAAGCGCGCTGACGGCACCGCATTGTTCTCCAGCGATTCCGCTATTGTCGCCAGATGCGGCGCGATCCGGTTCCAGTTGTCGAGCGCCGACTGCAGCGTCGGCACCAGAAACGAGGCATCGGTGAACCGCGTCAGGTCGCGCGAGACGACGACCAGCTTTCCGTCGCGCGTCCCGTCCTTCAATGTGGCAAGCTTCATGCGGTTTCCTCTCCTGATGCGGCTTTGGTGCCGCTTTGAATTTTGTAAGATCTCTTCCGAAAACCGGTTCTCACTTTTCGCTAACGCGGTCCTTCGGTTCGGGATCATGCTCCAGTCCCACAACAAGGCCGTCGTGGGCAATCGTCAAGTCTCCGGCCCATGTTTTCCTGACGGCGGCGATCCAGTCGGCCTCGCCGATCTCGGGATCATCGGCCGGGATGAGGTGGTTGAGCACCAGTCTCTTGGCTCCTGCGTCACTGGCGATGCGCCCCGCCTCCTCAGCAAAACTATGGCTGGCGAGCAGATGCTCCCTCAGCCGCGCGCCATTGCCGGTTTTCGCGACGAGCCGCTCGATGCCGTCTTCCAGCATGGCTTCATGGACGAGAATGTCGGCGCCTTTGGCGAAATCCGCCAATGGCGGAAAGAACGCCGTATCGGCGGAAAACACCACGCTCTGTCCGGCATGCTCGAAGCGAAGCGCAAAGCAGTCGTTCACCGGCGGATGGTCGACGCGTAGCGCCAAAACCTTCAGGCCGCGCTCCTCCATCACCCGGCCTTCGCCGAACTCGATGATCGAAACCAAATCTGCGATATCAGGCCGGCCTTCGTCGACTATGCGTATCTCGATGTCGAATTCCATCGCTTGGCAAAAGCGCTGCCAGTAATGGCCGGTGCCGGGCGGGCCGAACACGGTGACCGGTGTCGCCAGACCCGCCGTCCAGGCGGTGTGGATCAGCGGACCGAGTTCCAGCACATGGTCGGAATGCAGATGCGTGATGAAGACCAGGTCGAGCGACTTTAGGCTGATGCCGGTCTCGGCCAGCCCGTGCGTCACGCCAAGCGCGCAATCCACGACGATGGTACGTCCGCCGAATTTCAGCAGCGACGAACTCGGCCACGGACCGCCCGGCCGGAGCGCCGGGCCGCCCTTCGAGCCCAGCAGCACCAGCCGATCCCGCATTGGATCAGCGCTCAAGACCAGTCGCCCTCGGGCGTGCCGTTGAAGCGCTTCTTCAGATCGGCCCAGCAGTCGATGTAATTGTCCTGCCGGGTTTCAACCTCGGCGGCGTAGCGGGTCAGCATCTGTGGGAATCGCGTCTCGAACATGAAGGCCATGGTGTTGTCGAGCTTGACCGGTTTCAGATCCGCGTGGAAGGCTTTTTCAAAACCTGTTGCGTCAGGCCCGTGGGCCAGCATCAGATTGTGCAGGCTGATGCCGCCGGGAACGAAGCCCTCTTCCTTGGCGTCATACTGGCCGTGGATCAAGCCCATGAACTCGCTCATGATGTTGCGGTGATACCAGGGCGGGCGAAACGTGTTTTCGGCCACCAGCCAGCGCGGCGGGAAGATGACGAAGTCGATGTTGGCGGTGCCCTCTTCGCCGCTCGGCGCGGTCAGCACCGTGAAGATCGACGGATCGGGATGGTCGAACAGGATCGCGCCGACCGGCGAAAACGTTGCAAGATCATATTTGTAGGGCGAGTAGTTGCCGTGCCACGCCACCACATCCAGCGGCGAATGATCGAGTTCGGTGACATGGAACTGGCCGCACCATTTCACGATCAGCCGGCACGGCGTTTCCTTGTCCTCGAACCAGGCGCAAGGCGTCTTGAAATCGCGCGGATTGGCCAGGCAATTGGCGCCGATCGGGCCACGATCCGGCAACGTCAGCTTGGCGCCGTAGTTCTCGCAGACATAGCCGCGCACTGTTTCATCGACCAGTTCGACCTTGAACACGAGGCCGCGCGGCAGCACGGCGATCTCGCCCGGTCGCAATTCGATGACGCCCATCTCGGTGACGAAGCGCAGCGCCCCCACTTGCGGCACGATAAGCAACTCGCCGTCGGCGTTGAAGAAATGGTCGTCGGCCATCGATCGGTTGGCGACATAGACATGGGCGGCCATGCCGGTCTGGCCGAGCACGTCACCGGCAGTGGTGATCGAGCGCATGCCGGCAATGAAGTCCGTCGGTTCCTTCGGCATCGGCACCGGGTTCCAGCGATATTGGCCAAGCGCCAGTTCGTGATCGCCGACATTCGGCGCACTTTTCCACAGCGGATATTTTTCCGCCTTGAAGCGGCCGGTGTGCCTGACGCTCGGCCTGATGCGATAAAGCCAGGAACGCTCATTAGTGCCGCGCGGCGCGGTGAAGGGCGAGCCCGAAAGCTGCTCGGCATAGAGGCCGTAGGCCGGCCGCTGCGGCGAATTCCGCCCTTGCGGCAGCGAACCAGGCAAAGTCTCGGTTTCGAAGTCGTTGCCGAACCCCGGCATGTAGGAAAAAGCCATGGCATCCTCCCTGGATTGACCAAACTGGTTTCATTTGTAACCATCGAAAATGTAACTATCAATCGTGATGGAGCAGGCCATGGAGGCTGACACCCTCGAACTTGAAAGCTTCCTGCCCTACCGGCTCTATCGCCTTGCCGATGCTGTCAGTCGCGAATTTTCCAGGGTTTACAAGGACCGCCACGGCCTGACGCGGCCCGAATGGCGCACGCTGGCCGGTCTCGGCCAGCACGGCACGATGACGGCAACAGCGCTCGGCGAACAGTCGGCCATGCACAAGACCAAGGTTTCGCGCGCCGTCGCCGAGCTCGAACGACGCCGCTGGCTGACGCGAAAACCTGATGAAAAAGACCGCCGTGTCGAGCATCTGACGCTGACCAACGCGGGCCTTGCCGCCTATCGCGAGATGGTGCCGTTGGCAAAAGCGTTCGAGCGGGACTTGCTGGGAAGGCTGAGTGCAGAAGAGCGGATGGCGATCGTCAGCGGGGTTGCTGCGCTGGAGGGGGCCTTATCCGCTCCGTAGCGATCCTTCACACCCCCCTCTGTCCTGCCGGACATCTCCCCCGCAAGGGGGGAGATTGGCTGTCATCCCGGCTTTCGCTAATCGAAAACATAGCAAGGATGAACGGCACGCCGAAGCTGCCGATCTCCCCCCTTGCGGGGGAGATGGCCGGCAGGCCAGAGGGGGGTGCTGTCCCTCCAACACTTCCGGAACGGCACCCGGCCAACATCTCACCAATCCATGACAACCTTGCCGGAATTGCCGCTCTTCATCGCCTCGAACCCGGTCTGGAAGTCGTCCACGCCGATGCGGTGCGTGATCAGGCCACTGACATCGAGCGGACCCTGCACCAGCGCGATCATCTTGTACCAGGTCTCGAACATCTCGCGGCCATAGATGCCCTTGAGATGCAGCATCTTGAAGATGACCTTGTTCCAGTCGATCTCGAAGCCGGTCGGCGCGATGCCCAGAATGGCGATCTTGCCGCCATTGTTCATGGCGTCGATCATGTCGCGGAAGGCGGGTGCCGCACCCGACATTTCGAGGCCGACGTCAAAACCTTCGGTCATGCCGAGCGCCGGCATGACATCGCGCAGCTTTTCCTTCGACGCGTCGACGACATGCTGGACGCCGAGTTTTTTCGCCAGCGCCAGCCGCACCGGGTTGATGTCGGTGATGACCACCTTTCGCGCGCCGACGCACTGCGCCACCAGCGCAGCCATGATGCCGATCGGCCCGGCG
>NZ_FNEE01000010.1:0-104339 GCF_900099905.1 Mesorhizobium muleiense
CCGTGGGTGTAGGAATATTGAAAGGATCTGTCCCTAGTACGAGAGGACCGGGATGGACGGATCTCTGGTGGACCTGTTGTGGCGCCAGCCGCATAGCAGGGTAGCTATATCCGGACGGGATAACCGCTGAAGGCATCTAAGCGGGAAACCCACCTTAAAACGAGTATTCCCTGAGAACCGTGGAAGACGACCACGTTGATAGGCCGGGTGTGGAAGAGCGGCAACGCTTGAAGCTTACCGGTACTAATAGTTCGATCGGCTTGATCGTTCTCATTCCCTATGCCCATCGTGAAAACGATGGTTGGCACAGAAAACAGCTTCTCGAGCAACGTGCGCTTTGCCGACCTGGTGGTTATGGCGGAGCGGCTGCACCCGATCCCATTCCGAACTCGGCCGTGAAACGCTCCAGCGCTGATGGTACTTCGTCTCAAGACGCGGGAGAGTAGGTCGCTGCCAGGTCTGCAAAACGCACGTTGCAAAAATCCAGTCTTCTCCTTACAAAACAGGCCCGCCAATCGGGAACTCGGGCCGCGCAAGCGGCCCTTTCAGTTGGCGAAAGCTTGATTCCAGTGAGCCAAGGCTTACTTCTGACGTTGACGCGGGGTGGAGCAGCGCCCCGTCCGCCCGCAAAGGCCGAAGGCCTCGAGGACGGACAAAACAAAAAGTCCGGGCTGCCCGGCCGGCATTCGCCGTCTGGTTGACGCGGGGTGGAGCAGCCCGGTAGCTCGTCAGGCTCATAACCTGAAGGTCACAGGTTCAAATCCTGTCCCCGCAACCAAACAAAAACGGCCCGCATCACGCGGGCCGTTTTGCGTTTGCAGCCTGGCGCGGCCAGTTTGATCCTCATCGAGTTACCCGACGGTGTGGGTCTCGGCAGGCGCCGTCTTCCCGTGTTAAACTGCTTGGCATGGAGATGGACACCGACAAGATCGACAATGCCGTTTCTCGGGCTGCTTTGGCTAACGCTGCATGAAGAGAGGCGCGCCTGGAAGGGATTGGATTGGGATGCTCTGGATCGCTTGCACCAGAAGGGACTGATCGCCAATCCGGCAAACAAGGCGAAGTCGGTGGTTCTGACAGATGAGGGCCTGCGACGGGCTGAGGAATTGTTCCGCACCCTGTTCACGCGGCCGGCGCCATGAGCGCTGGCTGGCGTTCCAATTCGACAGCAAGAAGTCGCGCAGGCAAAACCGACAACTTGCTCGGCAGGCTTATCCCGCAACAATCAGGGTTGGGCGTTCCGCCCGATTACCGTCGGCGGCGGTGTCCGGTGCGTCGGACCTTCAGTCGAAACCTGCCGTGGTGCTGCCATAAGGGCGTCGCTCAATTCACACGGTTTTCCAACCCCACCGTCAGCGGAATCTCAAGCCCCCGCCGCAATCCCGTCGCAACCACCGACACCCTGAATTTTCCTGCGAGCGCCTTGTCGAAAATGGCGCCGACGATGATGTCGGCATCGGCGTCGACCTCCTCGCGGATGCGGGTGGCGGCTTCGTCGACCTCGAACAGCGTCATGTCAGTGCCGCCCGATATCGAGACAAGGACGCCCTTGGCGCCCATCATCGACGCTTCGTCGAGAAGCGGGTTTGCGATCGCCGCTTCGGCTGCCTTCCTGGCGCGGTCCTCGCCGGTGGCTTCGCCGGTCCCCATCATCGCGCGACCCATATCGCGCATCACCGACTTCACATCGGCAAAGTCGAGATTGATCAGGCCTTCCTTGACGATGAGATCGGTGATGCAGCCGACGCCGGCATAGAGTACGCGGTCCGCCATGGCGAAAGCGTCCGCGAACGTCGTCTTGGCATCGGCGATCCTGAAGAGGTTCTGGTTCGGTATGACGATGACGGTATCGGCGCTTTCGCGCAGCCGCTCGATGCCCTCATTGGCGGCATGCATTCGGCGGTTTCCTTCGAAGACGAACGGCTTGGTGACGACGGCCACGGTCAGTATTCCTGCGTTGCGCGCGGCCTGCGCTATGACCGGTGCTGCACCGGTTCCAGTTCCGCCTCCCATGCCTGCGGTCACGAAACACATATGCGTTCCCGCAAGATGGTCCATGATTTCGTCGATAGATTCCACGGCCGCGGCATGGCCGACCTCGGGCAGGGATCCTGCACCAAGGCCTTCCGTGACGTGCGCTCCCAATTGGATCAGCCGCGTTGCCTTCGACATGGTGAGCGCCTGGGCATCGGTGTTGGCAACGATGAACTCGGTGCCCTGCAAGCCTTCGGCGATCATGTTGTTGATGGCGTTGCCGCCACCGCCGCCAACCCCGATGACGGATATTTTGGGCCTCATCTCCGAGATTGTCGGCCTCGTTGCAGTGTTCATTTGCCGTCTCTCCCCTTGAATGCGCAAGCGCAGCGGTCGGTGGAAGGCATGTTCCCGGCGCGCTGCAAAGATTTTTGACAGTGCGCGAATCAGGACAGCCCAGCGTAACCAAGGGAATCAGACGGTTGAACCGGCTGCAAGTGCAGTATTCGCGCTCGCGCATGTTATGCGCTATTGGTTCGCCCCGTCGGTGCTTCGTGTGGCGGCTGACCGAAAATCGTCCGATGACAACGTCTCCCCTAAAGCCGAGACCGATCTTCCCGTTCTACTTCACGCCGATGCCGGCAGTCAGGCCGCCATCGATCCTGTAGTCCGCGCCGGTGCAGAACCCGGCTTTCGACGAACACAGAAAGGCGATGAGTTCCGCCACTTCCTCCGGCTCGCCGATGCGCCCGATGGGGTGCGCTTCGCCGAAGCGCTTGTAGGCGGCCTCGACATCGGCGTCGGTGCCGTTTTCGCCGCGCGCCGCCTTTTCCAGGATCGGGGTGCGGATCGAGCCCGGGCTGACGGAATTGACGCGAATGCCGGAGCGCGCGTGGTCGAGCGCCAGAGCGCGCGTCAATGTGTGGATGGCGCCCTTGGTCGTGGCATAGGCGGCGACGTTCTGCTGGCAGGCGAAACCTTGCACCGAAGCCACGTTGACGATGGCGCCGCCGCCTCGCCTGATCATTTCCGGAATACCGAAATGCGCGGTCAGGTAGATCGAGCCGACATTGACGGACATCGCCCGGTTCCAGATGTCGAAATCGGTGCTAACAGCGGTGCCATACGGATGGACCGCCGCGGAATTGACGATGATATCGAGGCCGCCGAACCGCTCGACACCGGCTGCGACCGCGTCGCGGACCTGATCCGGCACGGAGACGTCGACGGCCACGACCAGCGCCTCGGCGCCGGAGCTGCCCAGTTCCGCTCTCATCGCCGTGTTGGCCGCGCGGTCGATGCCGCAGGCGATGATCGCCGCCCCGCCCGCCGCAAGACGTCTGGCGGTTGCCAGGCCGATCCCGGTCGTCCCCGTCACCAGAGCGATCTTGCCGTCGAAATCCTTCATTGCGCAAACTCCTTTAATTTGACTTCCATTGTGGCCCAACAATACGGTTCCGTTTTATCGCAAAGGAAAGCCTCGATGGAACAATGCTGGCGCTGGTATGGCCCTGACGACCCGGTGACGCTCGATCATGTCAAGCAGGCCGGAGCCACGGGCGTCGTATCCGCCCCGCATAATATCTATGACGGCCGCGCCTGGCCTTTGACGGACGTTTTGGAGCGCAAGCGGGTCATCGAGGCCGAAGGGCTGACCTGGTCGGTTGTGGAGAGCATTCCTGTCCACAATTCGATCAAGATCGGCTCGGCGGAACGGCTTCGCTATGTCGGCTGGTACAAGGACACGATCCGTGCGCTCGCCAAGGCTGGCATTGCGACGATCTGCTATAACTTCATGCCGGTGGTCGACTGGACCCGCACCGACCTTGCCTATCGGCTTCCAACGACGGGCTACGCACTGCGGTTCGATGCGATCGATTTTGCCGCCTACGACCTGTTCGTCCTGAAGCGCAGGAATGCCGAATTCGGCTACAGCGCGGCACGTATCGCGGAAGCGGAATCGCGACTGAAGGAATTGAGCGAAGAGCATATCGACAGGATCGAGCGCAATCTCATTGCCGGCCTGCCGGCAACCGAGCGCAGCTACAACCGGGATAGTTTTCGTGAGGCATTGGCGGAATATGACTCGATCGGGCCGAAGGAGCTGCGCGACAATCTTGCCTGGTTTTTGCGCGAGATCATTCCGGTGGCCGAGCAGGAGGGGGTGCGCATGTGCATCCATCCCGACGACCCGCCATTCTCGCTCTATGGCCTGCCACGGATCGTTTCGACCGCCGAGGACGCGCGTTTCATCCTCAACGCCGTCGACAGCCCGGCCAACGGCCTGACATTCTGCACCGGCTCCTACGGCACGCGCGCAGACAACGACATCGTCGGCATGGTCAACGAGTTCGCCGACCGGATCCATTTCGTCCATCTCCGCAATGTAACCATCGAGGATGACGGCTCCTTCCATGAAGCCGAGCATCTGGAGGGCGGCACCGACATGGCGCATGTCATCCTCGCTTTGATGCAGGAAGAGACGCGCCGCCGTAGGGAAGGTCGCGCCGACTGGCAGATTCCCATGCGACCCGATCATGGCCATCTGCTCGCCGACGATATCGGCAAGACCAGGATCAACCCCGGCTATTCTTTGATCGGCCGCCTGAAAGGCCTGGCCGAGCTGCGTGGCATCATGCGCGCCGTGGAACGTTTTGAGCTGGCCTGAGGATCGCAACCGGAGCTAAGGCTGATGGCTTGACGCAACAAGCTCGGCCTTGCGCCGCGCCGTCTCCAGCCCGATGGCGATGAAGCGGCGCGCATGCCGGGCCAGCTCCATATTGTCGGTCCACAGATTGCGCCAGATGGCGGTTTTCTTCGACAGGTTCTCGTCGACGATCTCCGACGAGAAGGATTCGAAGCTGAGGTCGTCGCCATAGCCGATTGCGGTCAGCGCATCGAAGATCGCGGCAAAGTCGATGTTGCCGGTGCCGAGGAAGCCGCGATGGCTCTCACCGATATGGACATAGCCGATCTTTTTGGCGGCGTGGCGGATGGCCAACCCGACATCGGCCTCCTCGATGTTCATGTGGAACGTGTCGAGATGCAGAAAAATGTTGTCGGAACCGGTGTCCTCGATGAAGGCCAACCCTTGCGCCGCGGTGTTGAGCAGATTGCTCTCGAAGCGGTTGACGATCTCGAGGTTGAGCGTGACGCCGGCGGCCTTGGCGGTCTCCGCGACCTTGGCAAGCGTGGCGGCACTGCGGTTCCATTGATCGCGCGTCGGCGCCTCAGTCTGCAATCCATGGCTGGTGCTGAGGATGCCGGCGACCTTCCGGCCGCCGAGATCGCGGGTGAGCGCGATCGTGTCATTGAGGACTTCGACGCCGTGCGCGGCAATCGCCTTGTCGGCGCTTGAAATGTCGCCGTCGGGCGGCAGCCCGATGCTGATCGCCACGCCGAGATCGAGGTCGGCGATGCGCTTGGCCAGCCCGCCAACATCGACATTGGCAGGGTCAAGATAAGAGAATTCGATCAGGTCGAAGCCCGCCTCCCTGGTGTTGGCCAGCGTCCGTTCGAGGTCGTCTTGCGCCGAGCTCGCCGACCAGACGAAAGAGTGGATTCCAATGCGCGACATGATCGTCTCCTGCTGCTCGAGAGCATCGGACCCAAGAAGTGGGAACCGGTTTGCGAAAAATCTGATGCTCAAAACAAAAAATTGGTGCGGCCGGTCACCCGGCCGCACCAGCCTTGGGAGGCTTTAGCTAGCGGGCCGCGGTCCAGCCCTTATAGTCCTTCAGGTTCTCTGCCGTGATCAGCTGCGGGTCGAGCAGCACCGTCGCCTCGGCCGGCTTTTTGCCGGCAAGCACTTCAGCTGCCATCTGCAGCGATTGGCCGGCCATGACGTAAGGATCCTGCGAGGCCGAGGCCTTGATCATCGAGGTGCCGGAAGAGAGTTCCTTCTCGATGTCGGGCGCGCCGTCGACCGCGGTGAAAATGAACTCCGAGCGGTTGAGCTGCTTGGCCGCAAGCTGGGCGCCGATCGCCGTCGGATCGTTGATGGCGAACACCGCGTCGATCTTGTCGAAACGGGTCAGCAGCGACTGGAACACCTTCAGGCCGCCGTCGCGCGAGCCTTCGGCATTCTGGTCGTCGGAGAGGATCTTGATGTCCGGGTGTTTTGCCAGCACGTCCTTGCAGCCCTTCACCCGCTCGAGGATCGATGACGATGCCGGCCCGTTCAGGATGACATAGTCGCCCTTGCCGCCGGTGTGGTCGACCAGATACTGGCAGGCCGCTTCGCCGGCCTTGACGTTGTTGGTCATCACGGTGACGTCGGCGCCCGGCGCCGAAACGTCGAATGCGGCAACCACGATGCCTGCCGCCTGCGCCTTCTTCACCGCCGGCGCGATCGCCTTGGCGTCGACGGCGTTGAGCATGATCACGTCGACGCCGGCGGCGATGAACGAGTCGACCTGCGAGACCTGCTTGTTGAGGTCGTAGTCGGCCGACACCGACGTCACCTCGACATTCGGGTTGATCTTCCTGGCGGCGTCCTCGATGCCCTTGATGGTGGCGACGAAGAACGGGTTGCCGAGCAGGCCGACCGAGATGCCGACCTTGTTCAGGTCCTTGGCCGAGGCCGGTGCGACGGCGACGGCCGCGAGGGCTACGCCGCAGAGCAGTTTAGCGATGGTCTTCATTGTTTTCCTCCTGATGCCCCGCGCCTCTCACGGTGCGTTAAATGAAACCGGGTCGTTGACGCCGGCGACGAAGGTCAATCACGTTCTTGCTCCCGCTTGGAGCCTGTAGCGGTCGAGGGCGACCGCCACGATGATGACCAATCCCTTGATGATGTACTGCCAGATGTCCGAAACACCGGCCAGGATGAGCCCGTTGGAGAGCACCGCAATGATCAGGCCGCCGATCAGCGTGCCCCAGATCGAGCCGACGCCGCCGACGAAGCTGGTGCCGCCGAGAATGACTGCGGCAATGGCGTCGAGTTCGTAGGACTGCCCAAGCTGCAGCCCGTTGGCCGCATAGAGCCGGGCCGCCGACATGGCGCCGCCAAGGCCGGCGAGAAGGCCTGAAACGCCATAGACGAAGAGCAGCACCAGGGGCACCTTGATGCCGGTGAGGCGGGCGGCCTCGGCATTGCCGCCGACGGCATAGATCCAGGTGCCGAGCACGGTGCGCTTGAGCACCAGCCAGGACAGCACCACGACCGACAGAGCGATGATGACCAGCCAGGGGATGCCGAACAGCGACCCGTTGGCGATGAAGTCGAACGGCAGGTCCGAGTTGAACACCGTGGTGTCCTGGCCAAGCAGGCGGGCGACGCCGCGCACGGCGGTCAGCGAACCCAGCGTGACGATGAAGGGCGGCAGCTTGATATAGGCGACGAGCAGCCCGTTGATGACGCCGAAGCCGAGGCCGACCAGAATGGCCGCCGGCACGCCGAGCATGCCCCACTCCGGCACCAGCGACACCATCACCGCCACCATCGCCGAGGCGGCAAGAATGGAGCCGACGGACAGGTCTATGCCGCCGGTCAGGATGACGAAGGTCATGCCGGCCGCGAGCACGATGTTGATCGACGACTGCTGGGTGACGATCAACAGGTTGGTCTCGGTGAGGAAGCGCGGGTTCATGATCTGGAAGCCGGCCGCCAAAAGGATCAGGACCGGCAGCATGCCAAGCGCGGCGAAGGCGGTGCGCAGCCGCCGGCTGCTGCCGACCGCCTGGTCACCCGCGCTCATCTCGGCTGCCTTGTCGGTCATCCCCAGGCCGCTCTTGTCGGTCATCCCGGTGCCGCTCTTGTCGGTCATCCCTTGGCCGCTCCCGTTGCGAGTTCCATGATTGCCTCCTGACTGAGCGGCTGGCCTTCGGATGCCGTCACCTCGCCAGCGATAGTGCCGTCGCGCATCACCAGCACGCGGTCGGCGACGCCGATCACCTCCGGCAGTTCGCTGGAGATCATCAGGATGGCGATGCCCTTTTTGGCAAGATCGTCGATCAGCCGGTAGATTTCCGACTTCGCCCCGACATCGACGCCGCGGGTCGGTTCGTCGAGGATGAGGACCCGCGGCTCGGTTTCGAGCAGGCGGGCGAGCAGCACCTTCTGCTGGTTGCCGCCCGACAGCGAGCCGGCATTGGCCTGCACCGACCTGCTGCGGATGGAGAGGTCGGAAACGGCCTTGGCGGCGCGCCTTTCGGCCGTGGCGAAGTCGCGCAGGCCGCCGGCCTGCGCGTCCCTGGCGAGCACGCCCATGCTGATATTGTCGGAAATCGACATGTCGAGGAACAGGCCGAGTTCCTTGCGGTCTTCGGTAAGATAGGCGATGCCGGCATCCAGCGCCTCGCGCGGCGAGCCGATGGCTATCGGATTGCCGTCGAGTTCCAGCGTGCCTGATGTGCGCCTGTCGGCGCCGAAGATCAGCCGCGCGAGTTCGGTGCGGCCGGAGCCGACAAGGCCCGCCAGCGCTAGCACTTCGCCCTTGTGCAGGTCGAAAAAGCAGCCTTTCAGGAGATTGCCGTCCGACATGTCGCGCACCGACAGTGCGATCGCGCGCTTGCTGTCCGGCGGGCGGTGATCCTTCTTGTAGAAGGCGGACAGGTCACGGCCAACCATCATCGAGACGAGGCGCGAGGCGTTCAGATCGGCGCGATCGAGCGTGCCGACATAGCCGCTGTCGCGCAGCACGCTGACGCGGTCGGCAAGCTGGTAGACCTCTTCCATGCGGTGGCTGATGTAGATGATGGCGATGCCCTGCGACTTCAGCGTCGCAATCACCTCGAACAGCCTGTCGGTCTCGCGCGAGGTCAGCGACGTCGTCGGCTCGTCCATGACGATGATGCGCGCGCTGGTCGACAGTGCGCGGGCGATCTCGACCATCTGGCGCTCGCCGAGCGACAGGCTGGAGACAAGGGCGCGCGCCGAGAAGGAGACGCCGAGCCGTGCGATGATTTCCTTGGCGCGCCGATTGCACTGGTCGCGGTCGACGATGCCGAACCGTCTCGGCTCGTTGCCGAGGAAGATGTTCTGCCCGACCGTCAGGTTGGGCGCCAGCGACAGCTCCTGGTAGATGACGGCAATGCCGTTGGCGCGTGCCTTGATCGGGTCGCCGGTGGCGACCGGCGTGCCGTCGATCAGAATCTCGCCGCCGGCATCAGGTCGATAGGCGCCGGACAGAACCTTCATCAGCGTCGACTTGCCGGCGCCGTTTTCGCCCATCAGCGCGTGCAGTTCACCGGCATGGACGGTCAGCGATACGTCCTGCAAGGCGCGAATTGGGCCGAACGTCCTGGAGATGTGCCGCATCTCCAGCACCGGCTGGCGCACGGTTTCGATCCGGGCAGCGGCGGTCATCGCGCGCCTCCCGCTGCGGCATCAGCGACGCCTCGGTCGGCGGCGAGACCGCGCCAGCTATCGCGATAGAAGGCAAGCCCGGTGAAGCTCGAGGCGCGTACCGGCTCCGGCGCCTCGGCGGCAAATTCGCGTCCAACACTCTCGAAGGCCAGAGCCGCCGCCCCGGTGGCGCTGCCCTCCAGCGTGGCGCCCTGCATGAAGGCCTGGCCGGGACGCAGCTGCGCCAGCAGGCTGGCAAGCAGGCCGCCACTGTTCAGCCCGCCATCGACGATCACCGTGTTGTTCGAATGGATCAGGTCGAGACACAGATCGACCATCAGCGCGACGTAGAGCAGCGCCACGGCCGCGCGCTCCTCCGCGTTGGGTGCGCGCCCGACCAGTTCGCCGCGATGGCCAGGCATCCGCCCGCCTGGCGCGAAGCTCGGCAGCGCCATGATGCCGGCGTCGATCACCTGCTGTACTGTGGAGCGGTCGATCGCGCCCTGCCAACCGGCGCTGATCGTTGCGAATTCACGGCCGCCCATGAAGCGGATGGTCGGCACCGGGCCGCCATCGACATCGACATTGACCAGCATGTCGCGGTCGCGATCGAGCGCGTCGAGCGGGCAGTCCGGATTGAGCACCACAACCCAAGTGCCGGTCGAGACGACGGTGACCGGACCAAGCGCCTGCCGGCGATAGGCATGGAGCGCGGCATTGCTGTCATGGACACCGTTGTGAATGGCGATCGGCCGTGTCGCCTCGCCGAAACGCTGCTCGCCGATCACCGCGCCGGCACGCTCGAAGGCGGGCATCTGGCCGCGCCATCCCTCGGCGTCGACCAGCGAGGAGAAATCGCGCTTGCGCGGCGCCCACAGATGCGAGTGGCAGCCGAGATAGGAAACCTCCGAGACCGCCCGGCCGCCAAAGCGCCAGCTCCAGTATTGGGGATAACCGAGGATCGATTTGGCGGCGGCGAATACGCTTGGTTGCACCGTCTTCAGCCACAGCATGTGGCGACCATAGTTGAAGCCGAGCGGCAGGCGCGGCGAGAAGGTCTCGGCGAAATCCGGAATGCGGCGATCGATCTGCGCGGCAATCTCGGCCGGCGGCTCCTGCTCGTAGTCGAGTATCGGATGCGTCAGCGCCGCATCGTCGACCAGGGCAAAGGTGCAGCCATGGCCCGAAACCATTAAGCCCTCTATGCCATGGACGTCGACCGCTTCGCCGACGGCGCGCGCCGCCCAATCGTGAAGCGCTGCTTCGTCGAGCACACTGAAGCCGCCTTCGCGCGTCCAGTTCGGCTGGGTCCGGCGCTCACCTAGAATCTGCCCGTCCTGACCGAATACGAACAGCTTCGAGTTGGTCTTGCCGAAGTCGAGGACAGCCACCTTCACTGGACGGCTCCCGAGGCAGAGGCGATCCGCACCATGACGCCGGCGTTTTCGAGCATGCGTGCGTCGGCATCGGAAAGGCCGTCATCGGTCACCAGCGTGCCGATGCGCGACAAGGGCAGCGCGACGTTGCGCGCATGGATCGACAGTTTGCGGCTGTCGGCCAGCACCACGATCTGGTCGGCGCACAGGCTGAGCTCGGCGATGGAGCGGACCAGCAGCGGATGCGATTCCAGCACGCCCTCCGGGCCGATGCCCTGCGAGCCAAGAAAGAACTTCGATGCGTAGAACGGCACCGTCTGGGTGAGCGAATGGATGATGCCAGGCTCGCGATGCAGTTCGCCGCCGGCAACGGTCAGGCTGCAATGGCCGTGGTCGCTCAAATAGGCGATGAGCGGCATCGAGTTGGTATAGAGCCGGATGTTGCGGTCAGCGAGCTTGACGCCGAGATGGAAGCAGGTCGAACCGCCATGCACGATGACGGCGTCGCCATCGCGCACCATGGTCGCCGCGAGAGCGGCGATCTGCCGCTTGGCCTCGACCGCGAGATCGCGGTTCTCGTCGTAGGGCCGGGCATAGGCGACGCCCGCCTGCGCAGCGCCATCGAGCGCCGAGATGCCGCCATAGACCTTGCGTGCTTCGCCGGCCTCGTCGATCTTGTCGATATCGCGCCGCACCGTCGCAGCCGATACGCCGAGCCGCTCCTGCAGCTCGCGCACCGAGGCGAAGGGGCGATCCCGCAACAGCTCGACGATCTGACGCTGGCGGCCGGAGTCGCTCAACGGATACCCTCCCGAAATGCCATCTTGCCACGGCAATTGGTGCAACTTACTCAACGCAGATCAGATTGCAAGCTTGATTTGGTGGGATAAGATCACTATTGACGTAACTTACTCGCCGCTGCGATACCAGCGTCACTCGCTGTCCCGGCTACCGGGATCCAAAGCCGTGGCTAGGCGGCCGGTTTGTGAAGGAGTTTCGATGGCAATCAATGCGGATGCGCAGGAGTTGGGCGCTTTGCGGTCGCTTTCGGCCAGCATCGGGCGCGACCCGCACTTGACCCAGGCCGCGGGCGGCAACACGTCGCTGAAAGCCGGCGACACGCTCTGGATCAAGGCTTCCGGCACCTGGTTGAAGGACGCGCTCGCCGAGGACATCATGGTCCCGGTGGCGATCCCGCCGCTGATCAGGGCTGTCGAACAGCGCGACCCGGCCGCCGATCAGCCACAGGGTTTCGCCATCGAGGCGCTCAACGCCCGCAAGCTGCGTCCCTCGATCGAGACCACGGTTCACGCGCTGATGCCGCAGCGCGTCGTTCTGCATGTCCACTGCGTCGATACCATTTCGCTTGCGGTGCAGGCCGACTGCGAGGCTCAAGTCGCCAAGCGCCTGGATGGCCTCGAATGGGCGTATGTTCCCTATCGCCGGCCCGGCCTGCCGCTTGCCCAGGGCATTGCCGAGCGCCTTCGGCCCGGGGTCGATGTGCTGATCCTTGCCAACCATGGCCTGGTCGTCGCAGCCGAGACCGTCGCCGGCGCCGAGGCGCTGCTGCGTCGCGTCACACGACTTCTGGCGCGGCCGCCCCGCGAGGTGGCGGAGCCCAACGTTGTCGCATTGACGACGCTCATCGCACGCAGCGGCTACAGGCTGCCGGCGGATGGCGAAGCGCATGCCGTCGCGATCGATCCTGAAAGCTGCCGCATGGCGTCGGGAGGCAGCCTCTATCCCGATCACGTCATCTTTCTCGGCCAGGGTTCGGTCGTGGCGAGACCCGGTGAGGACGTGATGCGTGTCACCGAACGGTGCGGCACGGAGCCGGTGGCGATCCTGTTTCCCGGGCTTGGCGTGCTGATGCGCGGCGACGCCAGTGCCGGCGCAAATGCCATGCAACGCTGCCTCGCCGACGTGACGGCGCGGGTCGACGTCGCAGCGAAGCTGAACTATCTGACATCAGCCGAGAACGACGAACTGATCAACTGGGACGCCGAGCAGTATCGCCAGAAACTCAATGCAGCCGGCAGCTGAGATGGCGTTGTCAACCGGCCCGCTTTCGATCGGAATCGACATCGGCACATCGGGCGCCCGCGCCGTCGCCATGCGGCCGGACTTTTCGATTGCCGCGCGTTCCGCCGTTCCACTCGACAGATTTGGCCAGAATGCCCGCGACCCGTCGGTATGGTGGTCAGCGGTCGGCGCGGCGCTGACGGAACTGCTTTCCGGGATCGATCGCGCGGCGGTGCGCTCGATCGCCGTCGACGGCACTTCCGGCACGCTGCTGCCGGTCGACGGCGCCGGGCGGCCGCTGGCCGAGCCGTTGATGTACAACGACAAGGTCGACGACGACGCCATTCTGGCGGTGATCGCGCGCAAGGCGCCGGCCGCGAGCGCAGCCCGTGGGCCGACGTCCGGCCTCGCCAAGGCGCTGTCGTTCCAGCGCCAGCCCGGCGTCGCCGCGGTGCTGCATCAGGCCGACTGGATCGCCGGACAATTCTCCGGCCGCTTCGACATTAGCGACGAGAACAATGCCCTGAAAACTGGCTACGACGTCGAGGCCCGCCGCTGGCCGGACTGGATCGCGGCGACCGGGATGCGCATGGGATTCCTGCCTGGTGTCGTCAAGCCGGGCGATGTCACGGGAAAGCTCACCGCGAACGCCGCGGACCGGTTCGGCCTGGCGCGCGACGTCGCCGTGGTCGCCGGCACGACGGATGGCTGCGCGTCGTTCCTGGCGACGGGGGCTGCGGCTGTTGGCGACGGCGTCACCGCGCTGGGGTCCTCGCTGACCATCAAGATCCTCTCCGACCGGCCGATCTCGGCGCCGCAGTTCGGCATCTATAGCCACCGGCTGGGAGATGCCTATCTGGCGGGTGGTGCGTCGAATTCGGGCGGCAAGGTGCTGGCGCAGCATTTTTCTCTCGCGCGCATCATCGGATTGAGTGCGGCAATGGACCCCATGACCGAGACCGGCCTCGACTATTATCCGCTTCCCGCGGTTGGCGAACGCTTTCCCGTGGCCGATCCTGCTCTGTCGCCACGCCTGACGCCGCGGCCGGCGGACGACGCCGACTATCTGAAAGCCATGTTCGAGGGCATCGCGGCGATCGAGGCGCTCGGCTATCGCCGGCTTGCCGAACTCGGCGCCCCCCGATTGACGTCGATCAGAAGTGTCGGCGGCGGTGCGGCAAACGCCGCCTGGACCGCGATCCGGCAGCGCAAGCTGGGTGTCGATTTTCTGCCGGCGCTTTCGGACGAGGCGGCCGCCGGCACGGCGCGGCTGGCGCTGATGGGCGCAATCGCAGCGGGGCTGTTGTGAGCACGAAACCAGTCGAACATCTCAACGGCATCGGAGCGCTGGTCGAGCGCTATCAGGTGTTCCTGCTCGATCAGTTCGGCGTACTGCACGATGGCACGAACCCCTATCCGGGCGCCGTGGAGGCGTTGTCGGCGCTGAAGCGAGCAGGCAGGACGATCGTGCTGGTCTCGAATTCCGGCAGGCGGGCGCGGCCCAATGAGGCCCGCCTGCTGAAGCTCGGCTTCGAACCAGGAAGCTGGGATCAATTTGTCTCTTCCGGCGAGATCGCGTGGCGGTCTTTCCACGAAATGGCGATATCCGGAAAGCTGCGCCCAAACACAAAGTGCCTGCTGATCAGCCGCGAGGGCGACCGCTCGGCGATTGAAGGCCTGCCTTTCGTGTTGACCGGGGGCGGCGACGATGCCGAGCTGGTGCTGATCGCCGCCAGTGAGGGCGACCATTACGATATCGAGCACTATCGCCGGCTTTTTGCGCCGGCAGCGATGCGGCAGGTGCCGTGCTTCTGCACCAATCCCGACAAGATCATGCTGACGGCAGTCGGGCCTCGCTTTGGCGCCGGCCAGCTTGCGGATCTCTACGAGAGCCTCGGCGGCAGCGTCACCCGCATCGGCAAGCCCTACACGCCGATCTTCGACGCCGCGCTGGCGCTGGCGGGCAACCCGGACCGCAGCAGCGTGGTCTGTGTCGGCGACAGCGTCGAACACGATGTCGCCGGTGGAATTGGTGCCGGCGTGGCGACCGCGCTGGTCTTGTCCGGAATATTGGCAGACACACCTGACCTGGCCGAGCTTTTCGACAGTCTGGACGCCTACCCCGATTACACCACGGACAGTTTCAGATTCGCTGATTGAGATCGGCAGCTTCCGAGGGTTGGGCGCTGCCATGGTGATCGTTTCGTCGTTGGTGCTGCTTTCGGTGGCGCAGCCCTTTGGCTGCTGTTGCCAGTTCACATCTTGTTGGTCGGAGGCTATTGAACTGCATGCGTGATTTTCAACTCCCCGGACGGTCGCCGGTTCGTGCGACGGAAGCGATGGCCGCGACATCGCACCCTCTGGCGACATTGGCGGCGATCGAGATGCTGCGGTCCGGCGGCAATGCAATGGACGCAGCCGTGTGCGCGGCGGCGGTGCAGGCGGTGGTCGAGCCGCAATCGACGGGTATCGGCGGCGACTGTTTCGTCCTCTATTGTCCCAACGGTCAAGGCGAGGTTCTGGCCTTCAACGGCTCCGGCCGCGCACCGGCAGCAGCAGAGGCGCAGTGGTATCTGGACAGGGGGCACGACGAACTGCCTGAGTCCGGTCCGCACGCGGTCACCGTGCCGGGCGCCGTCGACGCGTGGTGCCGGCTGCTCGATGATCATGGCAGGAAAGGCATCGACGCCGCGCTCGCTCCGGCCATACATTACGCCGAACAGGGTTATGTCGTCCAAGATCGCGTGGCCTTCGACTGGGCTGAAAGTGCTGCCCTGCTGGCCGCCGACGAACATGCCGCGCGGATATTTCTGCCGGATGGAAAGGCGCCCCTGGCCGGCGAGCAGCACCGGCAGCCGCAACTGGCCGAGACCCTGCGCATCGTCTCGCGCCGCGGCCGTGCCGGCTTCTATGAAGGCGAGGTCGCCGACGACATGGTGTCGCGTCTGCGCGCGCTTGGCGGGCTGCATGCGCTCGAGGATTTTTCGGCGACGAAGGGCGACTATGTCAGGCCGGTCGGCACATCCTACCGGGGCTACGACATTCATCAGATGCCGCCGAACAACCAGGGGCTGACGGCACTGATCATGCTGAATGTGCTGTCGGGCTTCTCGCTCGGTTCGCTGGAACCGAACGGCGCCGAGCGCTTTCATCTCGAGATCGAGGCGGGGCGGCTTGCCTATCAGGACCGTGACAATTTCATCGGCGACCAGAACCAGGTCCATGTCCCCGTGCAGCAGTTGTTGTCCAGATCCCATGCCGACCAGCTTCGCGCCGAGATCGATCCGGCGCGCGCAATGACGCATCTGCCACGGCTGCAGCTTCAGCCCAGCGATACCGTCTACATCTCCGTGGTCGACCGCGACCGTAATGCGGTCAGCTTCATCAACTCGACCTTTGGTTCGTTCGGCAGCGGCGTGGTCGGCCCCAGGACCGGCGTCGTCCTGCAGAATCGCGGCAGCAGCTTCCGCTTGGCCGCGGACCATCCAAACCGCATCGCACCGGGGAAACGCCCGATGCACACCATCATGCCGGGCATGGTGACAGCCAAGGGCAGGGCGGTCATGCCGTTCGGCGTGATGGGCGGCGGCTACCAGCCGTTCGGCCATGTCCACCTGCTTACCAACATGATCGATTTCGGCATGGACCCGCAGGAGGCGCTGGATGCGCCGAGAGTGTTTTACCGCCAGAACGCAGTGGAGGCCGAGCGTGGCGTTCCGGCCGAGGCGATCGCCGGCCTGCGCGAGCGCGGCCACGACGTGTCCATCCCAACCGAGCCGCATGGCGGCGGCCAGCTGGTGCTGATCGACTGGGATAAGGGCACGCTGACCGGCGCGTCCGATCCACGCAAGGATGGTTGCGCGCTGGGTTACTGACGGTCCGCTGCGCCCTGCGTGCCGGTCCTGTTCAGTCTTGGCGCTGCCGCCACCAGCGCCTTGCCGATCGCCGACTGTGGGGTACCGATGACCGCGCGGGCGTTGCCGCTTTCGGCGACGCGGCCGGCATCGAGAATGACGACACGATGGGCGATGGCGCTGATGACGCCGAGATCATGCGAAATGAAAAGATAGGCGATCCGTTGCTCGCGTTGCAGATCGAGCAGCAATTGCAGGATCTGCCGGCGCACCGATACGTCGAGCGCGGACACTGCCTCGTCGAGGATGATCAGCGACGGGTTTGTGGCGATGGCGCGAGCGATCGCGATGCGCTGGCGCTGGCCGCCCGAGATTTCGTGGATGGCGCGGGCGGCGAGATCAGCGCTCAGGCCGACGCGCTCGAGCAGAGCGGCGATGCGACGCGGGCGTGCTGATCGGGCTGCGATGCCATGGATGCGCAAAGGGTCGTCAAGCACGCGCGCCACGCTGGCGCGCGGATTGAAGGCGGCGAGCGGGTCCTGGAAGACCATTTGCACGCGCGCGCGCCGTGCGCGCAACGCAGTACCGTTCAGGGCCTGGAAATCGCCACCTTCAAACTCGATACGGCCGGCGTCCGGTTCGATCAGCCGCAGCAGCAGCCGCGCGACCGTCGACTTGCCGCTGCCGGAAGGGCCGGCCAGCGCCAGCGTCTCGCCGGGCTCGATGTCGAAGGACACATCATCGACGGCGGCGATTGTCTTGCCGCCGCGGCGATATCGTTTGGTCAGGCCGGAAACGGCCAGCAATGGGCTGCTCACCGCGACGCTCCTGACTGCTGCAGCAGCGGTTCGGCGTCGAGGCCGAGATGGGCGTCGAGCAGCGCTCTTGTGTAGGCGTGGCGCGGGCTGGCGACGATCTGCGCCGTCGCGCCGAGCTCGACAAGCTCGCCGTGCCGGAACACGGCGATGCGCTCGGCCAGTTCGGCGGCCAGCGCGATGTCGTGGCTGACGAACAGCAGCGTCATGCCGTCCTCGGCCACCAATTGCCGGATCAGCGCGACGATCTCGGCCTGCACGATGGTGTCGAGCGCGCTGGTCGCCTCATCGGCGATCAGCAGTTTCGGACCGGCCGCAATCGCTGCGGCAATCGCCACGCGTTGCTTCTGGCCGCCGGAAAGCTGGTGCGGGTAGGCGCGCAAGGCGGCGTCCGGGTCGGGCAGGCGGACGCGTTCGAGCAGGGCTTTTGCCCTGGCATAGGATTGCGACCACGTCAGACCAAGATGCGTGTGCGCGACTTCCGCGATCTGCTCGCCAACCGCCATTACCGGATCGAGGCTGGCCGACGGGTCCTGGAAGACGAAGCCGATATCGCGGCCACCGAGGGGGGTGAATTTAGGCTGGCGTTCCGTCGCACCCCCCTCTGTCCTGCCGGACATCTCCCCCGCAAGGGGGGAGATCGGCAGTTCCGTCGACGGTTCGTTTTCACCAACGTCGGTAATTGGCGAAAGCAGAGATGACAGCACAATCTCCCCCCTTGCGGGGGAGATGTCCGGCAGGACAGAGGGGGGTGCCTTGGCACCAAAGGGCGACAATGGCAAAAACCAATCAATACGGCCGTCAATCCTGCCGGAAGCCGGCAGCAACCCGGCGACGGCCAGCGCCAGAGTGCTCTTGCCCGAGCCGCTCTCGCCAATGATGGCGAAGCGCTCGCCGGCGCTGACATCGAGGCTGACATGGTTCAGCGCCGCCACCTCGCTGCCGTCGCGGCGATAGGTCACCGTCAAATCGCGGATCGAAAGCAGCGCTGTCACGACAGGCTCCTTCTCACCGCAGCCGTTTCGACGACGCCTTCACCGGCGAGATAGATGCCGAGCACGGTCAGCACGAGTGCCACGCCCGGAATGATCGACAGAAAGGGCGCGGTGCGCAGCACGGCGCGACCTTCGGCGATCATACCGCCCCAGGTCACGCGGTTGGGGTCGCCGAGGCCGAGAAACGAAAGGGCTGCTTCGGTGAGGATCGCTGCGGCGACGATCACCGACGACAGCGCCAGCACCGGCGGCAATGCGTTGGGCAGCACTTCGCGAAAGGCGATCTCCAGCGGATGCATGCCGATGACGCGGGCGCCGGCGACAAAATCGCGCTCGCGGATCGACAGCACTTCGGCGCGGGCAACACGCGCCGGCCCCGTCCAGGCGCCGAGCGCGATCGCCGCGACGACGACGCCGAGCGACGGCCCGACGACACTGACGAAAGCCAGCGCCAGCAGGAAGCTCGGCACGGTCTGGAAGGCGTCGGTGATGCGCATCAGCACTTCGTCGACGAGACCGCCGGCAAAGCCGGCCAGCGTGCCGACTACAGCGCCGACGGCAAGGGCTGCTGCAGCCGCCGCCAGCCCGACCGCCAGCGAGGTGCGGGCGCCGTGGAGAAGCGCGGCCAGCACGTCGCGGCCGAGCCGGTCGGTGCCGAGCGGCAGCGACCAGTCCTGAAAGGGTGGCAGCAATGCCGGCCCGGCAATGGCTTGCGGGTCGCCGGGAAAGAACAAAGGCGCGGTCAGCGCCATGGCGAACAGCGCCGCCAGAATGATCGCGCCGGCGATGGCTTCCGGCGTGCAAAGAAAGCGGCGAAGCGGGCTCACGCGCCGGCCTCGCTGGCGCCGACGCGCGGATCGAGGAAGGCGTAGGCGATGTCGACAAGAAGATTGATAACGATGACCAGAACGGCGCTGACCAGGATGATGCCGAGCAGCAGCGGCGTGTCGCGCGCTGCCACCGCTTCCTGCGCCAGCCGGCCAAGGCCGGGCACGGAAAAGACGCTTTCGATGACGACGCTGCCGCCGAGCATCTGCGCCGATTGCAGGCCGAGCATGGTGACCAGCGGCAACAGCGCGTTGCGGGCAACGTGGGCGAGCACGATGCGGCGGCGGGAGAGCCCTTTGGCGCGGGCGGCGAGGACAAAATCCTGCCGCCAGACCTCGGCCATGCCGGCGCGCATCATGCGCAGATAGAGTGCCAGATAGATGAAGCCGAGTGCGGACACTGGTAGGACGAGATGGCGGGCGATATCGGCCGCGCGGTCAAGGCCGGTCTTGCCCGACGCGATGCTCTCGATGCCGCCGATCGGGAACCAGCGCAGGTCGACGGCAAAGACGATGATCAGCACCAGCCCGAGCCAGAAGCCGGGAACGGCATAGAGCGCCAGCGAGCCGATCGATAGCAAGCGGTCGCGAAAGCCGCCGGGCCTGGCCCCGGCATAGATGCCGAGCGCCGAGCCGAGCCCGAAGGAGAGCGCGGTGGCGCTGCCCATCAACAGCAGCGTGTTGGGCAGGCGCTCGAGGATGACGTCGCGGATTGGCCGCGAAAAGGTCACCGACTGGCCGAGGTCGAGATGCAGCAGCGCCCAGAGATAGGTCGCCAGCCGCGTCAGCGCCGACTGGTCGAGGCCCCAGCGATGGCGCAGCAATTCGATCATGCCGGCGTCGCCGCCGGTCGAGGCGATATAGGCGTCGACCGCGTCCCCGGGGGCGGCTTCCAGCAAAAGGAAAGTGCCGATAACGACAATCAGCAGCACGAAGACGCTGCCGACGAGCCGACGGCGAAGGAGGAGAAGGGCGCGGGTCATGACGGCGCCGGCTGCTTGGGCCGATCAACAGAAATGCCGAGCCTAGGCACCCCCCTCTGTCCTGCCGGACATCTCCCCCGCAAGGGGGGAGATCGGATGTCATCGGCGATTTCGCCAATCGTCAACGCAGCAGGCAATTGAGCCGACGTTGCGGCCAGCCAATCTCCCCCCTTGCGGGGGAGATGTCCGGCAGGACAGAGGGGGGTGTGAAGGAACTCGGCATTTGACCAAGTTTCCACACAGACTTCGCTGCGAATTTTCATCCGCGCGAGTGTGTCACGATTCCAAATAGGTGTCCGCCCAGTTCGACACCGCCCAGCGCGGGTTGTTGGCGACATTCCCCACCGTGTCTCTGACAACGCTGATAAAACTCCATTCGGCGACATTGATCAGCGGCAGGTCGGCCGCGACCTTTTTCTGGAACTCCTTGTAAAGCTCGGTGCGCGCGGCGGGGTCGAGCGTCTCCGACGCCTTGGCGATGAGGGCGTCGAGTTCGTCGTTCTTGTAGCCACCCTGGTTGGAGAACGGCACGCCGTCCGGGATGCCGCTCTGCACCAGGATGGTGGTCGAGATCGCTGGATCGCCGCGGAACACCGGCGGCCCGACCGCAAGGTCGAAGGCGTGGTCGGTGTAGACCGCCTTGATATGCGCGGCCGAGTCGTTGTTGACCAGCTGGGCGTCGATGCCGATGGCGGCGAGCGCCTGGCGCAGATAATCGCCGAACTGTTTTGTCTCGTTGAAATAGGGCGCCGGCAGCAGCTTCAGTGAAAAGCGCTTGCCGTTGTCACCCTTGCTGTAGCCGGCTTCGTCGAGCAGGGCGTTGGCCTTGGCCACGTCGAAGACATAAGTCGGCACGTCGGCCGTATAGAACTGCGGATCGTTTTTCGGCACCGGGCCGGTGGCGGTGGCGGCATAGCCGAGGAACACCGTCTTGACGACGAAATCCTTGTCGATGGCGTGGGCGATCGCCTGGCGCACCTTCAGGTCGGCCAGCTCCTTGCGGCGATGATTGATCTCGACAACGAGTTGATAAGTCAGCGCCTCATAACCCTTGGTGATCACCTTGAGGCCAGGCACTTTGGAGATGCGGTCGAGATCGGCCAGCGGCACCGCGGAAAAGGCGGCGAGTTGGATCTCTTCGGCCTCAAGCGCGCTTGCCGCCGAGGTGCGGTCGGGCAGCACCTGGTAGATGATTTCGTCGAGGTAAGGTTGGTCCTGGCCCCAATAGTCGCCATTCCTCTCCAACCGGTAATATTCGCCTGACTTGTGTTCGGCGAATTTGAACGGGCCGGTGCCGATCGGGGCGTTGTTGGCCGGGTTCTCTTCGATCTTGCCTGTCTCGTAGATGTGCTTCGGCACCACGCTGGTCAGCGCCGGCAAGGCGTTGCGGATCAGCTGGAACGGCGTCGGCCTGGCGAATTTGAACACCGCGGTCAGCTCGTCCGGGGTGTCGACCGCCTCCAGATCCTTGAACACGGTGCGACCGAGATTCTGCAACGGCTTCCAGATCTGCAGCGCCGAGAACGCGACGTCGGCGGAGGTAAAAGGTTTGCCGTCATGCCATTTGACGCCCTCGCGCAATTTGAACGTCACCGACAAGCCGTCCGCGGCGCCCTCCCAGCTTGTCGCCAGGCGCGGGTCGAGCCCGTCCTTGCCGTCAAAGGACGCCTCGGCCAGCGGTTCCACAATCTTGCTCGAAATGAAGAAGACGCCGTTGGACGCGACGATCGCCGGGTTGAGGTTGCGCGGCTCGGAATCGGCGGCGACGACCAGCCGCCCGCCTTTCTTCGGCGTCTGTGCCCAGCCGATCGTCGGCAGCGCCGTCGAAGCCAGCAGCAGTGCCGAACCGGCAAGCACGCTGCGTCTGGAAATCGTGACCTCTGACATGATCGAACTCCGTCCCTCTCAGCCACTCGGCCGGGTGGCCACTACCCTCGGACGCCAGACGGCATCCTTGCAAAGGGTGATTATGAGCCTTGCCGAGGGTTTCGCCAGAGACGGATTTGGCGCATCCTCACGTGGCTTTGAAAATATCGTCCGCTGGACCAGTTACAGAAAGCGGTTCAAGCCGACCTTATCTGGTAGGACCAGACTTATCTCGGTAAGACCAGACTGAGAACTGCCGCGATCTGATCGTGCGGTCAGGGAATTCAGGGAGAGAGAGAAAGATGAACGTCGCCCCGGGTAAAAATGCCGTCAGCACCATCCCGTTCGATCATGCCAGGGTCGACCGGCTGATGGAGGAAGCCGGCATCGATGTGCTGCTCGCCACCTCCAAGCACAACACGCAATATCTGCTTGGCGGCTACAAGTTCATCTTCTTCGCCGCCATGGATGCGATCGGCCACAGCCGCTATCTGCCTGTCGTCGTCTACGAGAAGGGCGGGCCGGACCACGCCGCCTATATCGGCAACCGCATGGAGGGCGCCGAGCACCAGAACAACCCGTTCTGGACGCCGACCTTGCACGCCGCCTGCTGGGGCACGCTCGACGCCGCCAATCTCGCGGTCGAGCACCTGGCGAAAATCGGCAAGGGCGACGCCCGCATCGGCATCGAGCCGGCCTTCCTGCCGTCTGACGCCTACACGCTGATCCGCAAGGCGCTGCCGGATGCAAGGCTTGTCGATGCGACCGATATGCTGGAGCGGATGCGGGCGATCAAGACGGATGCGGAGCTCGAGAAGCTGCGCATCGCCTCCGAACTGATCACCGATTCCATGCTGGCGACCATTGCCTGGGCCCGTGAAGGCACGACCAAGACCGAGATCATCGAGCAGCTGCGGCGCGAGGAGACCAATCGCGGCGCGCATTTCGAGTATTGCCTGTTGACGCTCGGCGCCAGCCACAACCGCGCCGGCTCGCCGCAGGCCTGGAAGACGGGCGAGGTGATGTCGATCGATTCCGGCGGCAATTATCACGGCTATATCGGCGACCTCTGTCGCATGGGCATTCTCGGCGAGCCGGATGCCGAACTCGAGGATCTGTTGGCCGAAGTCGAGACGGTGCAGCAGGCCGCCTTTTCGAAGGTACGCGCCGGCACGCTGGGTGGTGACATGATTTCCTACGCGGAAGGCGTGCTGAAAGCGTCAAAGGTCGCGCCCTATACCGATTTCTTCGCCCACGGCATGGGACTGATCACCCATGAGGCGCCGTTCCTGATGACCAATCATCCGGTGACTTATGAAGGCACCTATGCCGAAAAGCCGCTGGAGAAAAACATGGTGCTTTCGGTCGAGACGACGATGCTGCACCCGACGCGCGGCTTCATCAAGCTCGAGGACACGCTGGCGGTCACCGATAGCGGCTATGTGATGTTTGGTGATAGGGGACGGGGTTGGAACAGGGGGCGGAGTTTGACAGCCTTGCAATGAAGGCGCTGCCCCCTCACCCGGATTGCCAACCGAATTGCAAGGGCAATTCGGGACGATCCGACCTCTCCCCCGAAGGGAGAGGAGATCGCCAGCGACGGCGCCTACTCTTCTCCCCTCGGGGAGAAGGTGGCCGCGAAGCGGCCGGATGAGGGGGCAACTACAAATGCGATTAGCCCTGCCGCAAACAAGGAGGCGGGTGTGCAGAGCCTATTTCTCGCCCGGCGGCAGCAGCCTGAAATCCGGCAGGTCGCGCAGCGCCAACTCCGGCCCGGCCGGCGAATAGACGACGAAAAGCTGCATGGGCGCATCGCCGGTGTTCAGTGTCGAGTGGAAGCGGCTTTCCGGCACATAGATGGTGCAGCCGGGGCCAACCTTCTCAACGACCGGATTGCCGTCCTCGTCCTCGACCATCTGCTCGCCATTGCCTGATATGACGAAGATGATCTCTTCCGCACCCGGATGATTGTGGCGTGTGTGGCCTTTGCCGGACGGAAGGTCGACGACGCCGCCGGAAAAGCGCGTGGCGCCGTTCACTTCGGGAGCCACCGTCAACGACAGCCTGCCCCAGTCGAAGCCGAAGGCGCTGACATCCTTCGGGTAGACAAACACCTTGCTCTTGTCGGTCATAGTCTCATCCCTTCTTTTTCTTCGCGGTCGTCTTGGCGCCGCTTTTTTTCGTTTGCGCATCGGATTTTCCCAAAACCGGTTCCGACTTTTGGCTCCGCTGCTCCAGCGAGACAGCCTTGAAATCGGCAGTCTGCCTGGCGATCGCCGCTTCCGCCGGCAGCCGCTCCATCGAGCTTGCCCCGTAAAAGCCGTGCAGGCCCTTGCAGCGTTCGAGGATGTAGCGGGCATCGTCCGGCATCGAGATCGGCCCGCCATGGCAAAGCAGGATGACATCCTTGCGCACGGCACGCGCCGCTTCAGCGATGGCGTCGATCTCGGTCACGCAGTCGTCGAGCGATTTGGCCGACGTCGCACCGATCGAGCCGCCGGTGGTTACCCCCATATGAGCGACGACGATGTCGGCGCCGGCCTTGGTCATGGCGTGCGCCTCATCAGGGTTGAACACATAGGGCGTGGTCAGGAGATCGAGCTCGTGTGCTGCGGCGATCATGTCGACCTCAAGCCCAAAGCCCATGCCGGTTTCCTCGAAACTCTGCCGCATCTGGCCGTCGAACAGGCCGATGGTCGGAAAGTTCTGCACGCCGGAAAAACCCATCGTCTTCAGCTCGGCCAGCAGCAGCGGCATGATGACGAAGGGATCGGTGCCGTTGACGCCGGCCAGCACCGGCGTCTTCTTCACCACCGGCAGCACCTCGTAGGCCATTTCCTTGACGATCTCGTTGGCGTTGCCATAGGCGAGCAGGCCGGCAGCCGAGCCGCGGCCGGCCATGCGGTAGCGGCCAGAATTGTAGATGATGATCAGGTCGATGCCGCCGGCCTCCTCGGCCTTGGCCGACAGCCCGGTGCCGGCGCCGCCGCCGACGATCGGCACGCCGCCGGCAATCATCTTGCGGAACTTTTCCAGGATCTTCTTGCGCGGTATGGCGGGCATGGCTTCGTCTCTCACTGTCTGGCGATGTCGAGAAAAGCCGCAACCGCAGCCTTGGCGAATTCGGGATCGTTGATGTGCAGCGGCAAGCGGATGACGCGACGTGTGTTATCCGGCATGATCGTGCGCTCGATGGCCTCGAAGAGTGCTGCATCGGCTTCAGGGTCGAAGAAGGCGCCGCCTTCGATGTCGAGCGCCGAAACGCCTTTTTCGGGAATGAGGAACCGGACCGGACCCTCGCAGAGGCTCAGTTTGGCGCCGATCCATTCGCCGATTCTGCGGCTTTCGTCAGGCGTCGTGCGCATCAGCGTCACGTTCGGATTGTGCTCGTAAAACAGCCGTCCGCTATAGCGTTCCGGAATGGTCGGCGGCGCCCAGAAATTCACCATGTCGAGCGCGCCGACCGAGCCGACATAGGGCAGTTTCGTGCGGGCGATCGCGCCGAAACGGTCTTCGGTTGCCGGCAGAACGCCGCCAAACAGGAGGTCGCAGACTTCTGTCGTCGTGATGTCGATGACGCCGGACAGCAAGCCGCTGTCGGCCAGCTTCTCCATGGTGCGGCCGCCGGTGCCGGTGGCGTGGAAGACCATGCAGTCATAGCTCGAACGAAGCTCGTCGGCGATCGACGTCACGCATGGCGTGGTCACGCCGAACATCGTGAGCCCGATCGATGGCTTGCCGTCGGGCGGCGGCGCCGGTTTTGCAGACATGGCTGCTATCGCCTGGGCGGCGTTGTGCAGCACGACGCGAGACAGCCGGTTCAAGCCGGCCATATCGGTCACCGACGGCATCATGACGATGTCGGAGACATCGACATAAGGCGCGGTGTCGCCCGAGGCGAGCGTCGAGACCATGATCTTGGGCAGGCCGAGCGGCAGCGCGCGCATGCCGGATGTGATGATCGAAGTGCCGCCACCGCCGCCGATGCCGATCATGCCAGATATATCGGTGCGCGACTGGACAATCCGGGTGAAGGCGATGGCCATTGCCGCCACCGCGGTGCCGCGGTCGTCGACGCCCAGCACGGCAGTGCTGCCACCGGGATGGTGGCCGGCGACCTCTTCGGCCGAGACATCGACCGGCACGGTCGCGTTGCGCGTTCCGACGTCGACGCGGGTGACAGCAGCACCGGTGGCGGCGACCGCATCGGCCAGAAAGGCGAGTTCCTCGCCCTTGGTGTCGGCGGTGCCTACCACATAGACGCGCTTCATTGCGTTTCCCCGGTTCGAGGCGCGCTCGGCGTCGCCGCCTGCCGCTCTTTTGCCCGGCCGTTCGGCAGCGCGAAAGGCCATTGCAATTTTTTGAGACGTGCGTATCATATTGACATGAATGTCTCACGTCAACCAGCCGCAGTGCCCGACGACGCCGGTTCTGCAGCAGCGCGCGGGCCGCGCGCCCGCACAAGGCGGCTGATGCTGGAGACGGCGACAAGGCTGATGCAGGCGGGCGCCACGCCCTCGGTCAGCGAGGTCGCCGAAGCGGCGGAAGTCTCCCGCGCCACCGCCTATCGGTATTTTCCAAGCCAGGCGGCGCTGGTGCAGGCGGTGGTCGATGAAGGGCTGGGGCCGATTCTCACCTGGAAGTCGGCCTCGGCCGATCCCGAGCGCCGCGTCGTCGAACTGTTCGACACGGCCATGCCACGCATCGAAGCCTTCGAGGCGACGTTCAAGGCGGCGCTGAAGCTGTCGCTCGACCAGTGGGCGCGGCGGCAGGCCGGCACGCTGGACGGCGAGCCGGCCTTCACGCGCGGCCATCGCATCGATCTGCTCAAGGACGCGATCGCACCGCTCAAGCACCGGCTGCCGCCACGCGAATTCAACCGCCTGGCACAGGCCCTGTCGCTGATCTTCGGCGTCGAAGTGCTGATCGTGCTGAAGGATATATGGGGGCTGGACAGCCGCAAGATGATGTCGGTAGCGCAATGGGCAGCCGGCGCGCTGGTGCGGGCTGCAGTGACGGAATCGATGGCTGGAGGAAACAGACCTGCGCCGGCGACAGCTGCGGAATAGTATCGATCTGGTTCGACCAGATGGGGATGCCTACTGCTGACAATAGCCGATGTGCCGTAGCGCGAACAAGGGCCTTGCGTATCAACGAGTAGGAAAATTTAAGAAAAACAGACAGATGTTGCTGAAATCTGCTTGTCTGAGGCCCCGCCATCGTCCAAGAAAGAGCTTGACGTGCGTCCGAAATTGGTAATACCAGATCAGGACAATATAGCGGGTCGAAAGTGAGGGCTGCGATCCATTTCCGGTTGGGCGAGGAGGCTCGAAAACCGGAACGGCGCCATCACGGAAGGAACTACCAGGGCCGGCCTCGCCGCCGGCTCGGATGATACGGTAGAATGCGCACAAGGGAGGAAATCATCATGCGCAAGACAATGACCAGCATGCTTGCTGGTATCGGCTTAGTGCTCGCCTGCGGAACGTCCGTCTACGCGCAGGATAAGGAACTCACCATATTCTGGGCTGAATGGGATCCGGCGAACTATTTGCAGGAACTCGTCAACCTTTACGAGGCCGAGAGCGGCGTGAAGGTCACGGTTGAGACGACGCCGTGGGGGGATTTCCAGACCAAGGCGTTCACCGAATTCAACGCCAAGGGCAGCGCCTACGACATGGTTGTCGGCGATTCCCAGTGGATCGGCGCCGCCTCCGAGGCCGGTCACTATGTCGACCTCACTGACTTCTTCAACAAGCACAATCTGAAGGAAGTGATGGCGCCGGCGACGGTGAAATACTACGCCGAATATCCATCCAACTCCGGCAAATACTGGTCGATACCGGCCGAGGGCGACGCGGTCGGCTGGTCCTATCGCAAGGACTGGTTCGAAGATCCGAAGGAGATGGAGGCCTTCAAAGCCAAGTACGGCTACGATCTCGGCGTGCCGAAGGACTGGAAGCAGCTGCGCGACATCGCCGAATTCTTCCACCGTCCCGACGAGAAGCGCTACGGCGTCGCCATCTATACCGATAACTCCTACGACGCTCTGGTGATGGGCGTCGAGAACGCCATCTTCTCCTTCGGCGGCGAGCTTGGCGACTATGCCACTTATAAGGTCGACGGGATCATCAACTCCGAGCAGAACGTCAAGGCGCTCGAGGCCTACAAGGAGCTCTATTCCTTCACCCCTCCTGGTTGGGCCAAGAGCTTCTTCATCGAGGACAACCAGGCGATCACCGAGAACCTGGCGGCGATGAGCATGAACTACTTCGCTTTCTTCCCGGCGCTGATCAACGAAGCCTCCAACCCGAATGCCAAGGCCACCGGCTTCTTCGCCAACCCTCCAGGACCGAACGGCGATCAGTTCGCCGCGCTCGGCGGCCAGGGCATCTCCGTCGTCTCCTATTCCCAGAATCAGGAAGAGGCGATGAAGTTCCTGGAATGGTTCATCAAGGACGAGACGCAGAAGAAATGGGCGGAACTCGGCGGTTACACGGCAAGCGCCAAGGTGCTCGAGTCGCCTGAATTCCAGAACGCCACGCCATACAACAAGGCCTTCTACGAAACCATGTTCAAGGTGAAGGACTTCTGGGCGACGCCGGAATATGCCGAACTGCTCATCCAGATGAACCAACGCGTCTATCCCTACATCACCGGCAATCAGGGCACGGCCAAGGAAGTGCTCGATGCGCTCGCCGCGGATTGGAACGCGACGTTCAAGAAATACAACCGCGTGAAGTAAACGGCACTAACGCTCGGAGGGGGCGGGAGCCGCCCCTTCCGTTTTCTTTTCCGGACAAGGAAGGAACGGGCCTTGGCCACTGCAGTCATGACCACGCTGGATCCCAAGTCGCGCTCCGCCGCCCGCGGCATGAGCGACCTCACGATCCGCAATCTCTTCATCATTCCGACGATCGTTTTCCTGATCGTCTTCAACATCTTTCCCCTGCTCTATTCGCTCGGCTATTCGTTCACCGACTTTCGCGCGTCGAGCCCCGCGGCGGCCAATTTCGTCGGACTGCAGAATTACCGCGAGCTGCTCAACGACCCGTTCATCTGGTCGAATTTCGCCATCACCGCCAAATATGTCATCGTCTCCGTGGTCGGCCAGGTTATCGTCGGCTTCGGCGTGGCGTTGCTGCTCAACCGCGATATCCCGTTAAAGGGCCTGCTTACGACACTGCTGCTGTTGCCGATGATGCTGTCGATGGCTGTTGTCGGCCTGTTCTGGAAACTGCTCTACGATCCGTCCTTTGGCATCATCAACTATACGCTTGGCCTCGGCTCCTTCGAGTGGCTGTCCAACCCCGACATGGCGCTCTACGCGGTTGCCATCACCGACATCTGGATGTGGTCGCCCTTCGTGATGCTGCTGTCGCTTGCCGGCCTGTCTGCAGTGCCGAAGCACCTCTACGAGGCGGCCGCGATCGACCGCGCCGGGTCGTTCTATACCTTCTTTCGCATTACGCTGCCCCTGGTCGCGCCGATCCTGATGATCGCGATCATCTTTCGCACCATGGAGGCGTTCAAGACCTTCGATCTCGCCTACATCCTGACCAGCCAGCCGACCACCGAGGTGATCTCGATCCGGCTCTACAAGATGGCGTTCCAGGAATGGCAGACCGGGCGCTCCTGCGCGCTCGCCTACATCGTGCTGATCATGATCCTGGCGATCACCAACATCTACGTCAAATACCTGAACAAGGTGAAGGAGCGCTAACATGGCCGCTGTCACCACCTCTGCCGAGCGTTCGCTCAACAAGCTCGCCATCGTCGGCGTGCTGATCGTCACGATCATCTTCCTGGCGCCGATCTACTGGATAGCCTCGACGGCGTTCAAGCCGCGCAACCTCGCCACCACCATCCCGCCGACGGTGGTCTTCCAGCCGGAGATATCGCCCTTCGTCAAGCTGTTCACCAAGCGCTCGCAGTTGCGCACTGCGCCGACGCCGGAACAATACGCCGCCGCCCCGTGGTGGGAGCGGCTGGTGTTTGACGGCGGCGAGAAGGTGGTGCGCTCGGGCAGGGGCGAGGTGCAGTGGTCCGGCTATCCGAGCCGCTTCATGAATTCGCTGATCGTCGCCATCACCTCGACGATCCTCGCCGTCGGCATGGGCACCTTCACGGCTTACGGGTTCTCGCGCTTCAAGATAAAGGGGGAACAGGACCTGCTCTTCTTCATCCTGTCGACGCGCATGCTGCCGCCGGTGGTAGTGGCGATCCCGATGTTCCTGATGTACCGGGTCGTCGGCCTCAACGACACGCATTGGGGCCTGATCATCCTCTACACCGCCTTCAACCTCAGCTTCTCCGTATGGCTGATGAAGGGGTTCATGGACGAAATTCCGAAGGAGTATGAGGAGGCGGCGCTCGTCGACGGCTATACGCGCATGGAGGCCTTCTTCAAGATCGTGCTGCCGGAAGCGGCCACCGGCATCGCCGCCACCGCCGTGTTCTGCTTCATCACCGCGTGGAACGAATATGCCTTCGCGCTGATCATGACCAACCGCCGCGCCCAAACGGCGCCGCCGTTCATTCCAAGCCAGGTCGGTTCCGGCCTGCCCGACTGGACGGTCATCGCCGCCGGCACCTTCCTGTTCCTGCTGCCGGTCGCCATCTTCACCTTCCTGTTGCGCAACCACCTCCTGCGCGGCATGTCCTTCGGAGCGATCCGCAAATGATCCGCCATGCTACAATCCAGCGCACAGCCGAGATCGTGATGGTGCTCGGCATCATCGCGCTCTGCCAGCCGTGGAACCTCTTCCTGCACCGCTACGGGCTGACGATCATCATTGTCGGGCTGCTGACGTTCATGATCACCGGCTGGGTCGGTCCAAGGCAGAAGCCGCAGGCGACCGGCGCGCCGGAAAAAGAAGGTCACGCATGACCCAGATCGAGCTTCGTGGCGTCCAGAAATTCTTTGGCGCCGTCCAGGTCATCAAGGACCTCAACCTCAAGATCGACGACAACGAGTTCATCGTGCTGCTCGGCCAGTCGGGCTGCGGCAAGACGACGACGCTTCGCGCCATCGCCGGGCTGGAGACGATCGACGGCGGCGATGTCCTCATCGACGGCAAGCCGGTCCAGCATCTCAAGGCTGCCGACCGCGACATCGCCATGGTCTTCCAGTCGTTCTCGCTCTATCCGCATATGAGCGTCTACGAGAACATCGCTTTTCCGTTGCGGGCCATGCGCAAGAGCAAGTCGGAGATCGACGGCGAGGTGCGCTCGGTCGCCAAAGTGCTGCAGATCAACGATCTGCTCGGCAGGAAGCCGTCGGCGCTGTCGGGCGGCGACATGCAGCGCGTGGCAATCGGCCGGGCGCTGGTGCGGCGGCCGAAGGCGATGCTGATGGACGAGCCGATCGGCGCGCTCGACGCCAAGCTGCGCGAGGAGATGCGCGCGGAGATCAAGCGGCTGCACATCAAGCAGGGCTCGACCACCATCTACGTCACGCACGACCAGATCGAGGCGATGAGCCTTGCCGACCGCATCGTCATCATGCATGAGGGCGTTCTGCAGCAGGTCGGCAGCCCATCGGAAGTGTACAAGCACCCGGCCAATCTGTTCGTCGCCCAATTCGTTGGCTCGCCGGTGATGAACGTCGCCAACGCAGCGGTGACGATGAACGGCTCAGGCGCCAGGGTCACTGTCGACGGGGCCGCCGAAGGGTTCCTTTTCCCGGCCGAACTGGTCGGCCAGCTCGACGCCGCGAGCGCCGGGCAGGACCGCCTTGCGCTCGGCATCCGCCCCGAAGGCGTGATGGTCTCGCGCGAGCCGGCGGACGGCTATCTGCCGGTCGAGGCGCACATCATCGAACCGCTTGGCTCCTACGACATCGTCGACCTCAGGGTCGGGACCCAGATGTTGCGCGCCCGGACCCGTTCCGGTTTCGTCGGCAAGCCGGGAGTCCAGGTCTTCGCCAGGCTCGACCCGGCGCAGGCGCATTTCTTCGACACGGCAAGCGGCAATTCGCTGGGGGTGAGACTCTGATGGCCCATATCCAGCTCAAGAACATCTCGAAGACATTCGGCAATCACACCGCATTGACCGGGCTCAATCTCGATATTGCCGATGGCGAGTTCTTCGTGCTGCTCGGCGAGACCGGCGCCGGCAAGACGACGACGCTGCGCATGATTGCCGGCCTGGAAAAGCCAGACGAGGGGCAGATATTCATCGACGGCGCTGATGTCGCTGACTGGGGCGCGGCCGAGCGCGACGTGGCGCTGGTGCTGCAGCAATACTCGCTTTACCCGCGCTACACGGTGCGCGAGAACCTCGAATTCCCGCTGAAGCCGAAAATCCGCCGCATCGAGCCCGACGAGATCAAGACGCGCGTCGACCGCGTTGCCAAGACCTTGCGTATCGAGCATCTGCTCGACCGCAAGACGGATCGCCTCTCCGGCGGCGAGATGCAGCGCGTCTCGATTGGTCGCGCCATCGTCAGGAAGCCGCGCGTATTCCTGATGGATGAGCCGCTGTCGGCGCTCGATGCCAAGTTGCGCGAGGCGCTGCGCACCGAACTCAAGAACATCCAAATGAACCTTGGTCAGACCTTCCTTTTCGTCACGCACGATCAAATCGAGGCGATGTCGATGGGCGACAAGGTTGGCGTGCTCAACCATGGCCGCATCGTCCAGACCGGCACGCCCTATGAGATCTACAACAATCCGCGCGACACCTATGTGGCGAGCTTCGTCGGCTCGCCGCCGATGAACCTCATCGACGGCAAGCTCGTCAACGGCCGAGCGGTGATGGCACCGCTGAATTTCGAACTGCCTTTTGCGGGGGCGGCCAGGACGAGCGGCGAGACCGACGGTCGCCCGCTCGTCTTCGGTATTCGTCCCGAGGATCTCTATCTCGAGAGCGGGGCGCCGGTGGAAGCGCGCGTCCATGATGTCGAGAACCATGGCGTCGAAAAGATCCTGACCCTGCGGGTCGGCGACGCCATGCTGCGGGCCACGGTGCCGGCCAGAACCGATGTCGAGATCGAGCAGCCGGTACGCTTTGCCTGGGATCCGGACAAGGTGGTGCTGTTCGACAAGGGTACCGGGATAAGCCTCCGTCACGCAGGCTAAAGCGCGTCGCGCAAAATTGCGCGTCGGTTGGGCGGGAGGATGCTAGGCGGCTTGAAGCCTGTGGCCAGGTTTAGCCGGCTTGGCGGGTCTCAGCCTGTTCCTCGGCACGGAAATGGCTGGGAGCCGATCCGATGACGCGCTTGAACGCCCGACTGAACGACGCGTCGGATTCATAGCCCAGGCGTGCGGCGACGACGGAAATCTTCAGCCGGTCGCGGACCAGCCATTGCCGTGCCTGGTGCATTCTCACCTGGGTGACATATTTGGCCGGCGTTTCGCCGACGATCGTCGCGAAGCGTTCGGCGAAGCCTGATCGCGAGGCGCCCATCATCCTGGCCAGGGTCTCCACCGTCCAGTCGCGGTCCGGTTCAAGGTGGATCGCGGCCAGCACGCGCCCGATCTCACGATCCCTCACCGCGGCGATCCATCCGGACGAGTCGCCGCAGCCGCGCTCGACCCATGAGCGGATGACGGTGGCGGCCAGCACATCGGCCAGCCGTGCCAGAATGCCGCCGGAGCCGACGCGCTCCATCGTCACCTCGCGTGCCATAGCCTCCAATAAATGCGGGATGGCCGGTTCATAGGCTTCCAACTCGTGCGCGCGCATGACGTCCGGCATCATGCCGAGCAATGGGTGCAAACCGTCGAGATTGAAATACATGCTGCCGAAAAACAGCAGCGTCCCCGGCCGACAGCCTTCGCTGGACAGGCAGTAAACGCCCTTGCAGACCTCTTCGACCTCGTAACCCTGGATCGGCGAAGCCTCGGTGCCCGGCTCGCTCGCCAGGACGTGTGCGGCGCCGCGCGGCAGCAGCACCGCGTCGCCCGCCTTGAGCTCGACCCATTCGCCGGACGGCTGCAGCAACCAGCATCCTGTACGGCCGATGAAGTGAAACCGCGCCGCCGTCTGGGCCGGAAACTGGAGGCCCCAGGGCTCCTGCATTTCACAACGGCCATATTCGACGCCGTCGAGCCGTAACCCGCGCAATATGTCTGTCAGCGGATCGCCGGTGACCGGAACTTTGGACGAATGGTCAAGCATGATGGTGTTTCTAGCATGGAAACTCCAGGCGGTCACTCCCTATGTTGCACTGCAGCCAAATGTTGCGCTGCAACCAGATCGGAGATCCCATCATGACCGAACCCGCGACAGGCGTCATGTCAGCCGTTCTCGATCCGGCGGAAACCGATGAACGAGCCGAGCCGGCGTGGGGGGCGGTCGTATCTCTCGCGCTCGGTGTGTTTGGGCTGGTGACCGCGGAATTCCTGCCTGCCAGTCTGTTGACGCCGCTGGCGCAGGATCTCGGTGTGACCGAAGGCACCGCCGGCCAAGCGGTGACGGCAACCGCCGTTGTCGGCGCGGTCGCCGCCCCGACCATGGCCATCATCACCAAACGGCTGGACCGCAGGCTCGTCATGTGGGGACTGACCGTGCTGCTGATCCTGTCGAACCTGTTGGCGGCGTTTGCGTCCTCGCTTCCCGTTCTTCTGATCGCCCGCATCATGCTCGGGATCAGCCTCGGCGGCTTCTGGTCGATGTCGGCGGCCATGGCGATGCGGCTTGTCCCGATGCGGCTGGTGCCGCGCGCCATGTCGATCATCCTCACCGGCGTTTCGGTGGCGACCGTCTGTGCGGCCCCGGTCGGTGCCTATGTCGGTGACATCTGGGGATGGCGAACGGCCTTCATGATCGCAGCTGTTGTCAGCGCCCTGGCGCTGCTGGTGCAGATCGCCACCCTTCCGAAGCTGCCGCCGGCGGGCGTGGCAAGCTTTCGGACCTTGCTGGAGGTAATAAAGCGGCCGATGATCAGGGTTGCGCTTCTGGTGGTCCTGCTGGTCGCCTCGGGACATTTTGCCGGCTTCACCTATGTCCGCCCGTTTCTCGAGAAGGTGCCCGCGCTGGACATCGAGACGATCTCGCTTGTGCTTCTCGCCTACGGCATCGGTGGCTTCTTCGGCAATTTTGCCGGCGGGTTCATGGCTGAACGAAGCCTCAAGACTGCAGTGGGCCTGGCGCCGCTGCTGATTGCAGTCGCAGCACTTCTGCTGCTGACCGTCGGCGCCTCGCCCGCGGTGGCGGCGATCGCGGTGGCCGCCTGGGGTTTTGCCTTTGGCGCGGTGCCGGTCGGGCTGCAGACCTGGCTGGTGCGAGCCGCTCCCGACCAGGCAGAAAGCGCTGGCGGGCTGATGGTCGCCACATTCCAGGTGGCCATCGCACTGGGCGCCGTTTTCGGCGGCCTGCTGGTCGACAATGCCGGCGTTGCCAGCGCTTTCGCCTATTGCGGGATCGCGACGTTGCTGGCGGCCTTGGCGGCGTTCCTGCTCGGCCCGAGGAGCGCAACCTAAGCCATCCGTAGGTGCGTCCCACCTAGGACGCCTCCAAGAACTGGCCCGAATATCGGTTATGGTTTTCGGGCCGTGACGATTGCGGTGACAAAACGGCCCAGACTGTCTTCGACGTAGGATGCAACTTCGGCCTTCGGGTCGAAGCTCCACCAAAGCAGCGAGCCTTGCCAGTGCGATGCCATCAGCAGGCCGATGTCCAACGGCGTCTCGACGACAGAGGCAAAGCAAGAGTCGAGGATGTTGCACAGGGATGCCTTCCACGACGCCCCCCGCGCGCGAAGCACCGGATCGCGCAGATCTTCGCGCAGGACGAGCAGGCCCTCGGCATAGGATTCGATGCCGCCATAGTCGCGTGACAGCGCCACCAGCAATTCGATCGCGCCAGCAGGGGTCCTCGGCGTCGCGTCTGCGAGCTTTGTCGTCTTCGCGTCCAGCCTGTCCCATGCCTGCAGCAAGGTTCTTTGCCTGAGCGTGGCCTTGTTCTTGAAACGCTGCACCAGGGTCGAACCGGAGAGCCCGCAAGTTTGGGACAGCCGTTCAAATGTGAGTGCCTCCGGGCCATGCCTGTGGATCAGCCGGTGTGCCGCTTCCAGCACGTCCTCGTCGGATTGCGTTTTTTGCCGAGGCATCTTGACATCCATTTATAACCGAATGATCATTTATATATCTTAACTTTGAAGAAGGCCAGCATTGGTTGGTCAGAGCATTGGTTGGTCAGAGTCTGGGGAGGTTCAATGACGCTTGAGGGAAAAGTCGCTTTGGTCGCTGGCGCCACGCGCGGTGCGGGGAGAGGTATTGCTGTCGAACTGGGTGCCGCGGGCGCGACGGTCTACGTCACCGGGCGGACGACACGCGCGCATCAGTCCGAATACGCCCGCCCGGAAACCATCGAGGAAACGGCGGAGCTTGTTTCAGCGCAAGGCGGCCATGGCATCGCTGTGCAAGTCGACCATCTGGTTGCCGAAGACGTGCGCAAGCTGGTCGACCGGATACGTGCCGAGCAGGGCCGCCTCGATGTGCTGGTCAACGACATTTGGGGCGGCGAGAAACTGTTCGAATGGAACAAGCCGGTCTGGGAACATGATCTCACGAATGGTTTGCGCATGTTGCGGCTGGGCATCGACACGCATCTGATCACAGCGCACTACGCGCTGCCGCTTCTGATTGAGCGCCCGGGCGGCCTGCTGGTCGAAGTCACCGACGGCACCGCGGAGTATAATGCCGAGCATTATCGGCTCTCGCCGTTCTATGACCTCGCCAAAGTGTCGGTGACCCGTATGGCCTGGGCCCATGCCAAGGACCTCGCCCCGCACGGCGCCACCTCGATTTCGCTGACACCCGGCTGGCTGCGTTCGGAAATGATGTTGGAAGCTTTCGGAGTGACCGAGGACAACTGGCGTGATGCGACAGCAAAAGTGCCGCATTTCGTCATTTCCGAGACCCCGCGCTTTATCGGGCGCGCAGTGGCGGCGCTTGCGGCGGACCCGGACCGTTCGCGCTGGAACGGACTGTCGCTGTCGAGTGGCGGGCTGGCGCAGGTCTACGGCTTTACCGATCTCGACGGCTCGCGGCCTGACGCGTGGCGCTACGTTCCCGAGGTTCAGGACGCCGGCAAACCAGCAGATGCGACTGGCTATCGCTAGAGCTATCGACGTCAGTGTGCTGGGCTGTTCGGGCGACAATAAAAAAGTAGACTGTGCCATGCAATCAGCCCGCGACCGCCTCGAAGCCGTCCTTTCGCGTCTCACCGTCCGCGCCGACAATGAAAGCGTATTCGTAAAACTCTATCCGGAAGCCGCACGAGCAGCAGCCGACGCCGCCGATGCCAGGCGCAGAGCCGGCGTGACGCTCGGGCCGCTCGACGGAACAATTCTGTCGATCAAGGACCTGTTCGATGTCGCCGGCGAGCCGACCACGGCCGGTTCGTTGTTGCTCAGCACCGCAGCGCCGGCGCTGCGGGATGCCGTCATCGTGCGGCGGCTGCGGCAAGCGGGCGCGGTGATCTTCGGCAAGACCAACATGACCGAATTCGCCTTCACCGCAATCGGCATAAACCCGCATTACGGCACGCCCGGCAATGCGACCGACGCCGGCCGGATCGCGGGTGGCTCATCCTCCGGCGCCGGTGTTTCCATTGCCGAAGGCACGAGCGAGATCTCGATCGGTTCCGACACCGGCGGCTCGGTGCGTATTCCGGCGGCGCTGAACGGTGTCGTCGGCTTCAAGCCGACGGCGCGGCGCGTACCGCGCGATGGCGTCTTCCCGCTGTCCGACACGCTCGACTCCATCGGCCCGCTTGCGCGCACCGTCGCCGAATGTGCGGCAGCCGACGCGGTGATGGCGGGCGAGCAGCTCGTGGCTCTGGTTCCGCTTCCGCTTGCCGGACTGCGCATCGGCGTTCCCCACGGCGTGCTGTTCGAGGATACCGAAGAAGAGGTCGCGGCGGCGTTCGAGCGATGTGCTCGCAAGCTGGAACTCGCCGGTGCACGCCTCGCCGATCTGCCCATCGATGACGTCCTCGCCGATTTGCGCGCGGTAACCAGGCGGGCCTCGATTGCGGCAATGGAGGGCGCCGCGGTCCATGCAGATTGGCTGGCGACAGGTGCGGCGACGCCGGTCGATCCGCGGGTGAGCGAGCCGTTGTCGCGCGCCGCCGCCGTTCAGGCCACGGCCTATATAAGGGCGATCCGCCGCCGCACGGCGCTTGTCGCCGCCATGGACGAGCGGCTGGCGTCCGTCGATGTGTTGGCCCTGCCGACCACGCCGGTCACCGCGCCGACCATCGTGTCGATGACCAGCGACGAAGCTCAGTGTGAGCGCACGGAAGGCCTTCTGCTGCGCAACACGCAGGTCGCCAACCAGTTCGACCTCTGCGCGATCTCGCTGCCGATGCCGGGAATGGCGCGCCCGGCCGGGCTGATGCTGGTGGCGCGCCACGGCGACGACCACCGTCTGCTGCGCATCGCGGCGGAAGTCGAGGCACTGCTTGGCCGTTGAAGATGTGAACGTTAATGCGACGAACAGTGGCCGCGTTCGCTGTCCCTGGACGCGCGTTCGATACCGGTCGCGACCAGCCATGGCAGAGCGTATTGCTTGCCGTTGAGGGTCTGGGTTCGGTTCTCGATGGAGCCAACAACGACAACCTTGCCGGCGTAGAGCTTGTCCGAAAGATCGAGCGCCTTGTCCTGCTGCGGCAATTCCTCAATGTCGATCGACACGCCCTTGATGATCTTGCCCGTGGCAAGATCGAGCGCGCTGTTCGACGGACAGGGCGCCATCACGCACCGCAGGCCGTTGTCGCAATAGACATAACTGCTGTCGGCCGCAGCGACCGAGGGCAGGACGCAGATCGAAACGATCGCAACAAGCAGCGGCGTGCGGCGAAAAACGAGCATGGGGAGCAGCGTCGTGCAGAAATTGGGCGAAACGGCGATGGCGCTACGCGTCGGCCGGGAACCGCCGCCGGTAGTGCTCGACCACTTCGGGATTGCGCAGGTTGATCGGCAATTTGTTGGCCAGCACCAGCAAGGTTTCATCAGCCGAACCGACGCCCATGCGCATCATCGACTGCTCGGTGATGCCGGCCATGTGCGGCGTGACAATGACATTGTCGAAGCCGAAATAGGGGTGATTGGGCGGCAGCGGCTGCATCGCAAAGACATCGAGCGCGGCGCCGCCGATACAGTCCTTCTGCAGGGCTTCGATCAGCGCCTCGTCGTCGATCACCGGCCCGCGCGAAATATTGATCAGCAGCGCGTGCGGCTTCATTCGACCGATGCGCTCGCGGTTGATCAGGCCGCGCGTCTCCGCTGTCAGCGGGCAGCACAGAACGATGATGTCGCTTTGCTCGACCAGCGCATCGATCGACAGGAAGCCGACCCTGTCCGGCGCCGGCCCCATGCTGCGCGTCGTCGCCACCACGTTCAGGTCGAAACCTTGCGCCGCGATGTAGCCGACTGCCTGGCCGATGGCGCCGAAGCCGACAATGCCGATGGTCTTGCCGGCGAGCTCGCTGGCGAGAATGGTGTGATCGCGGCCGGCGAGCCAGCCCTTCGCCCGCAAGTCGCGGTCGACCATGCGGAAGCGCCGCAGCAGTGCCAGCGCCGCGAACATCACGTATTCGGCGACCGAGCGCGCATTGACCGCCGGCACGTTTGCCACCAGCACGCCGGCTGCGGTGGCGGCTTCCATGGGAACCATGTCGAGCCCGGCGCCGTGGCGGATTGCCGCCCGGAGCTTCGTCGCCCCTGCGAAAAGCGCTGATGGCAGCGGGGCGCGAACGATGATGATATCGGCGTTTCTCGCTTCAGTCGCCAGCGTGTCGGCATCGAGGGCGGAGGCGACAACGAGTTCGCCGGCGCCAGAAAGCATGGCGGAGGCGCGCGGGTGCAGCGTGTGTGTCGTCAGGATTTTAGGCATGTCAGACCGCCTCGAGCGCTGGACCGTGAGGCTCTGCCCCACCCTCGATCAGGCCTTTCCAATAGCTTTCCGCGCCTTGCAGATGGGCGCTCATCAGCGCCTGGGCGAGGTTGCCGTCGCGGCGCAGCAGCGCCTCGTAGATCTGGATGTGCTCGGCATGCGAACGCACGTTGCGTTCGGGATCGTTGAAGTAGATCGGCAGGCGTTGCTCGCCCATCAAGTAATAGAGGCTGCATATGTTGTGAAAAACGCTGTTCTTGGTCGCCCGCACGATCTCAAGGTGAAATTCGCGGTCCTCCTTGGCGAGACCCTCGCCTGCCGCAATGCGCTCTTCCGAAGCTTTCAGGATTTCGCGCAGCCGTTCGAAATTTTCCTCGGTGGCGCGCGAGCAGGCAAGCTCGGCAGCCTTGATCTCGTGGATCTTGCGCAACTCGACGGTCTCGTAGATCTGGATCGGATCGAGCGGCAGGCCGGCCTTGGCAAAAAGCGCCATCGCCTCGACGCTGGCCTGCTTGGTGTCGATGTAGATGCCGGACTTGGCTCGGCGCTCGACGATGCGCATGGCTTCGAGGATGGCCAGCGCCTCGCGGATCTGGCCGCGGCTGACGGCGAAATGCTCCGCCAGTTCTCGCTCCGACGGCGTTCGGCCGGTCGCCTTGTCGGAGTGGGAGAACAGATAGGCGGCGAGTTCCGCGAGAAGGTTCTTTTCTTTCATGATCAGCCGCGTAGCGCGTGCGCCTCCAGGAATCGTTCCGAAAGGGTGAATCCCAGTCCAGGCTTCTCGGGGATCGCTATCATGCCGTCCTTTGCTTCGACAGTCTCCTCGATCAGATCGTGGATCATCGGATTGGCGCCGAGCGAATATTCGACGGTAAAGCTGGCCGGCGAAGCAGCGCAGACATGCAGCCCGGCAAAGAAGCAAGGCGCGCCGGCCCACAGATGCGGCGCGAAGCGCAGATTGAAGGCGCTGGCGATGGTGCCGATCTTCATCGCCTCGCTGATGCCGCCGCAGAAGGCCGGGTCCGGCTGGAAAATGTCGGCAGCCTTGAGCGTGGCGAGGTCGCGGAACGCATAGCGCGTCGCTTCGCTTTCGCCGGTGGCGATCGGGATGGAGCCGGACGCCCGCACTTCGGCCATGCCGGGCTTGTCGTCGGCGATGACCGGCTCCTCGAACCAGGCCAGATCGAGATCCCCGGCGAGATGGATGAAGCGTTTGGCTTCCGCCACCGTATAGGTGCCGTGCGCATCGACCATCAGGTGGACTTCGGGGCCGAGCGCCTGTCTTGCGGCGCGGACGCGGGCGGCGGAATGGTGCGGAGCGCCGTCCATCGCGCCGATCCGCATCTTCAGCGCCTTGAATCCGCCCTTGGCGATATAGGATTTCAATTGGTCACCAATCGCCTCGGTGGAGGCCCAGCCGCCGGAGGCGTAGGCAGGCATGCGGTCAAGCTTGCGGCCGCCGAGCAGCCGCCAGACCGGAACCCCAAGCGACTTGCCCAGAATATCCCACAATGCGATGTCGACGGCGCTGATTGCGGCGACGCTGATGCCGCGCCGTGCCAATTGCGGCATGGCGTGGCCGTTTTGCGCGGCGCTGTCGTGGCGCACCCCGTTATAGAGCATCTCCCAGATCACCCCGATGTCGGCCGGATCGCAGCCGATCAGCTGCGGGCCGACCTCGTGGTTCAACATGTGGACGAGGGCACCGTAGCTGCCGGTGCTGCCGGCGGCATTCTTGCCTTCGCCCCAGCCGACCAGCCCGTCGTTGGTCTCGATGCGCAGGATTGCGGCGTCGAACGTCGTCACCTGACCGAAGTCGCTGCGGTGCTGCCGCGCGGCTTCGATCGGTATGCGGACCCACCAGGCTTGGACCGTCTTGATGCGCATGTTCATCCTCTGCCTTGCCGCCGTTAGGGGCCGCCGTCGGGCGGAAAGGCTCGTTTCCAGAGATCGGCTACTTGATCAGCGGCAGCAGCGTTTCGGCGGTGATGCGCATCTGGTCGGTGTAGAACTTTTCCGTGAGCACGCTGGAACCGTGGTCCTGGATGAATTTGAGCTGCTCCGGCGAGATGTCGACCGGGTTGCGGTCGACCATGTCGGGATAGGGAGCAGCCGGCGTGCGGTCGACTGGGGCGACGAACTCGTTGGTCAGCGCGCCGTCGTAACCGACTTCCTTCAGGGTGCCGACGATTTTCGGCCAGTCGATCTGCCCGAGACCGGCGGCGAAGCGGTTGTTGTCAGCGACGTGGAAATCGAACAGCCGGTTTCCGACCTGCCGGATGGCATCGTAGACGTTGAACTCCTCCATATGGAGGTGATAGGCGTCGAGGCAGACGCCGCATTCGGGGCTGACCGCATCGGCCAGCGCCAGCGCCTGGCCGCCGCGGTTGAACAGATAGGTCTCGAAGCGGTTGAGCGGCTCGATCGCGACCTCGACGCCGACCTTCTTGGCATGGGTGAAGCATTCCCTGGTGGCGTCGACCACCCATTCCCATTCTTCTTCCTCGGTGCCGTCCGGCACCACCTTGCCGACCGTGGCGGGAACGAGCGTGATGATCTCGCCGTCGAGTTCGCTGACCATCGTCAGCACGTCCTTGACGTACTGCACCGAGCGCTCGCGCTGGCCCTGGTCCCTGGCGGCGAGATTGCGCTCGCCCAGCATCAGCGTCACCGCCCCCCAGCAGCGAATGCCGTGCTCCTTCAGGAGCGCACGTGTCTCATTGATCTTGTATTGCGCGGGCTCGCCGGAAATCTCGATCGACTCATAGCCGAATTTCTTGATGCGCTTGAGCGTCGTCTCCAGCGGTTCCGCCCGCATCCAGTTGTGCGTCGAAAGATGCATGGTCTGTCCTTCCCAGAATTCGCCTGTAACAATTCGCCTGCAACGCACCCCGCCAGATTGCGTTGCATGATCCTCCCCAAGGCGCTCCAGCATTTTTCGTAACTGGTTCGACCAATTTGGCGTGACAAGAGGTCTACATCAATTTCATCTGAACGGCAAGAAATCCCGCATGGCAGCCCCATCAGGTAACTACTTCTTTGATTAGACTGGTATATTTTCCCTCTGCCAGGTCATTTGCGCAGCGCTGGCTGCGAGCGGCGGCGCTTGACCAAATGACCATATTTGGTAATACCAGAATGGCGGTGCGCACTAGCGCCTGTCGAGAAAAGACCAAAGAGGCTGGCCCTGCTTTCAATCGGCGCTATGCTTGGTCGTGGATAATGAGGGAGGATGCCGATGCCGTCGACAATGAAAGGTCCTGGGCTGTTTCTGGCGCAGTTCGCAGGCGATGCCGCACCGTTCAATTCGCTGCCGTCGATCACCAAATGGGCGGCCGGGCTGGGCTACAAGGGCGTGCAGATCCCGACCTGGGACAGCCGGCTGTTCGACCTCGAGAAAGCGGCGTCTTCCCAGGCCTATTGCGACGAGGTGAAGGGCATCTGCAGCGATGCCGGCGTCGAGATCACTGAGCTGTCGACGCATTTGCAGGGGCAGTTGGTGGCGGTGCATCCGGCCTATGACGCGCAGTTCGACGGCTTCGCACCGCCTGCGGTGCACAACAATCCGAAGGCCAGGCAGCAATGGGCGGTCGAACAGATGAAGTTCGGCGCCAAGGCTTCGAAGAACCTCGGGCTCAAGGCGTCGGTGTCGTTTTGTGGAGCGTTGGCTTTTCCCTACCTTTATCCGTGGCCGCAACGGCCTGCGGGATTGATCGAGGAAGCATTTTCCGAACTGGGAAAACGCTGGAAGCCGATCCTTGACGTCTATGAGGACAATGGCGTCGACGTCGGTTACGAAATCCATCCGGGCGAGGACGTCTTCGACGGCGCGACATTCGAGATGTTCCTTGACGCGGTGGACGGCCACAAGCGCTGCAACATCAATTACGACCCGTCGCATTTCCTGCTGCAGCAGCTCGACTATCTCGAATTCATCGACATTTATCACGAGCGGATCAAGGCCTTCCACGCCAAGGATGCCGAGTTCAATCCGACCGGCCGGCAAGGCGTCTATTCCGGTTATCAGAGCTGGACGAACCGGGCCGGGCGTTTCCGCTCGCTCGGCGATGGCCAGGTGGACTTCGGCGGCATCTTTTCCAAGCTCGCCCAGTATGACTACGATTCGTGGGCGGTTCTGGAATGGGAGTGCTGCCTGAAGCACCCCGAGGATGGCGCGGCCGAAGGCGCACCCTTCATCCAGCATCACATCATCAGGGTGACGGAAAAGGCATTCGACGACTTCGCCGGCGGTGCGACCGATAAAAAGGTGCTGCGCGCCATGATGGGAATCTAGCACCGCTTTCCCTCCCCCTCGAGGGGAGGGTCGATCCGCGCAGCGGATCGGGGTGGGGTCGCTGAGCGTGGAGCTCTGCATGAACCGACCCCTCCCGGCCCTTCGGGCCACCCTCCCCTCAAGGGGGAGGGATATTTCAGACGAGGGAGAAAAATCATGGTCGGCGCATCGAAGTCGGAAACGGGAGGCGGCCCGATCCGCTACGGCATGGTCGGCGGCGGGCAAGGCGCCTTCATCGGCGCCGTGCATCGGATCGCGGCGCGCATGGACAATGAGTTCGTGTTGGTCGCCGGTGCCCTGTCATCCGACCCGGCGCGTGCCAAGGCCTCGGCCGAGGAGCTCGGGCTCGATCCGGCGCGCAGCTACGGCTCGTTCGCCGAGATGGCCAAGGCCGAGGCCAAGCGGCCGGACGGCATTGAGGCGGTGGCCATCGTCACGCCCAACAATGTGCATGTGCCGGCGGCGAAGGCGTTTCTCGAAGCCGGCATCCACGTCATTTGCGACAAGCCGCTGGCGACGACGTTGGCGGAAGCGAAGAAGCTGGCGGCACTGGTTGAAAAGACCGGCAAGGTCTTTGTCCTCACCCACAACTACACCGCCTATCCGATGGTGCGGCAGGCGCGCGAGATGGTAGCCAAGGGGCAGCTCGGCGACATTCGCATCGTGCAGTCGGAATATCCGCAGGACTGGCTGACCGAGGACCTTGCCGCCACCGGCCAGAAGCAGGCAGCGTGGCGCTCGGATCCCAAACAGGCCGGCGCCGGGGGCGCGCTGGGCGACATCGGCACGCATGCCTACAATCTGGCACGCTTCGTCTGCGGGCTTGAGCTTGATGCGCTTTCCGCCGATCTCGACGCCTTCGTGCCGGGGCGGCAACTCGACGACAATGTCAATGTGATGCTGCGCTTCAAGCCGGTCGGCAAGTCGCACCCTGCCAAGGGCATGCTGTGGGCGAGCCAGGTGGCGCCCGGCCACGAGAACGGGCTGAAGCTGCGCATCTACGGCTCGAAAGGCGGGCTTGAATGGGTGCAGGCCGATCCGAACTACCTCTGGTACACCCCGTTCGGCCAGCCAAAGCAGTTGATTACCCGAAATGGCGCTGGCGCGCTGCCCGTCGCCGGGCGCGTCAGCCGCGTTCCGTCAGGCCATCCGGAAGGCTATCTCGAAGGCTTCGCCAACATCTATCAGGAGGCGGCCCGCGCCATCCGCGCGGCGCGCCGCAAAGGCGGTAAGCCGGCTAAGGATGTTATCTTCCCGACCATCCAGGACGGTGTCGAAGGCATGGCCTTCATCGAGGCCTGCGTGAAGTCGTCGAAGAAGAACGCAGCCTGGACGAAGCTTTGATCGCTGCGCCCCCTCACCCGGATTGCCAACCGAATTGCAAGGGCAATTCGGGGCAATCCGACCTCTCCCCGAGGGGAGAGGAGACGCCGGCGCTGCCGTCTGCCTCTTCTCCCCAGCGGGGAGAAGGTGGCCGCGAAGCGGCCGGATGAGGGGGCTTATGGCGAAGTCGGCGGAGGAGCCAGCCGGCCGTCAAAAAGGGAGGGGGCGTCGATGAAAATCGGCATGTGCATGTTTTTGTGGACGACGGCCGTGTCGAAGAAACACGAGCCGCTGCTCAGGGATATCAAGGCGACCGGCTTCGATGGCGTCGAGATACCGATCTTTGCCGGCACGCCGGACGATTACAAAAGGCTCGGCACGCTGCTCGACCGCATCGGGCTGGAGCGCACCGCCGTCTCGGCGATGGGCGATCCGGCGATGAATTTGATCTCGGCCGATGCCTCAACGCGCAAGGCCGGCATCGACTATATGAAATGGGCGATCGACTGCACACAAGCGCTTGGCGCCAAAACGCTGAGCGGCCCGCTGCATTCGACGCTGGGCGCCTTCTCCGGCAGCGGGGCGACGGCGGCGGAGAAAAAGCGTTCCGTCGCCTCGCAACGCGCCATCGGCGATCATGCCGGCAAGAACAACGTCACCATCGGGCTGGAGGCGCTCAACCGCTTCGAATGCTATCTGCTCAACACGATGGACGATCTGTCGGAGCATGTCGACACGATCGACCGGCCGCACATCAAGGCGATGTACGACACTTTCCACGCCAATATCGAAGAGACCGACGCGATCGGCGCCTATTCGCGCAACCGCAAAAATGTCGTCCATATCCATATTTCGGAGAATGATCGCGGCGTGCCGGGGCGCGGCCACATTCCGTGGCAAGAGACGTTTTCGGCCATCCGCAAGAGCGGCTATGACGACTGGCTGACGATCGAAGCCTTCGGCCGCTCGCTGAAAGATTTGGCGGCGGCCACCAAGGTGTGGCGCGATTTTTCGGAAAGCCCGGAAGCCGTCTACCGCGACGGCTACAAGCACATCAAGAGCGGCTGGAAAAAGGCTGGTGCCTGGACGCAGCCTTCCTCTCAGGCGATCTGAGCTGCCGGCGGGCGGGCGGAAACGCGCCGCTCATCATTGCTGTTTGCGACGGTCCCCATCAGCTTGCGGCGGAGATAGCTGGAGATGCTGTCGAAGATAAAAACGACAAGCAGGATCAGCAGAACCATGTAGAAAACATTGGCCCAGTTGGTGTTGGTGCGCATGGCCTCCCACAATTTCAGGCCGATGCCGCCGGCGCCGACAGCGCCGATGATCGTCGCTGACCGGGTGTTGGATTCCCAGAAATAAAGGGATTGGCTGAGGAATACCGGCAGAACCTGGGGCAGCACGCCGTAGCGCTGCACCATTGCCGGGGTGGCGCCAACCGAGCGGATGCCCTCGCGCTGCTTGTCGTCGATGTTTTCCAGCGCCTCGGAATAAAGTTTGCCCAGGGTTCCGGTGTCGGTGAAGAAGATAGCCGACATGCCGGCCAGCGGCCCAGGACCAAAGCCGCGCGTAAAGAACAGCGCCCAGATCAGCATGTCGACCGAGCGCAGGAAATCGAAGAAGCGCTTTGTCACCTGGTTGGCTATGCCGCTCGGCGTGACGTTGCGTGCAGCCAGGAAGGCGAGCGGAAAGGCGACGATCGAGGCCAGCACGGTGCCGACAAAAGCCATGACAATGGTCTGCAAGAGTTTCAGCCAGACGTCGCCGTGCTGCCACTCGGCGTTGTTCAAAATGTTGTCCCAGGCGAGCGCCGCGTTTGACCGCGACGGGTCGATGCGAGCCCCGGCGACGATCAGTGAAGCGACCTCGCTGAACGGCTTTCCCCAGAATGGCGAGTTCGTGTCGAACACGAAATTGGCCCAGCCGAAGAAACGTCGCCAGGCGACCACCTCGTCGTTCTGCACCTCAGCGCGGCCGAGAAATCCGAACGAGACATAGGCTGTCGAGCCTGGCCTGCGTTGCTCGATCCAGTCGGGCAGCGGTGTGCGCGGTGTCACAGAACTGCCCTTGGCGATGTCGAAGACGACGGTTTCGGCGCCGCGCGTCACGGTGACCAGCTTTGGCGTGACGGCGATCTGGCCATCGCCAAGGGTGACGGTCGCCGCCACGACGGCGTTCTCGCGCACCGTTTCAGGCACCGCAGGAGCGGATTGGCCCGAGGGGGCGGCCGGCTTCTCGGCAGTTGGCGCACCAGGCGCCATGAACGAATCCTGCGACGACTTGTTGGTCGCGACCGCCGGTGCCGGCACTGCCTCGACCTGCCGCTCGATGATGGCCATCTGCTTGGCCACCCAGTCGGGATCTGGATTGGATCCCAGCTTGGAGAAGCGGGAGTAGTCGATTGTCAGATGATTGTCCTTGAATTCGATGTCGGGCCGGATTTCGTAAGACACCCAGTCGGCGAGATACGCGCCGGCAAGGTTCCAGTTCGCCTTTTCCAGAACTCCGGCGACCGAGAAGAACCACGAACAATAGAAGGTGTAGAGAATGCAAAGAAGGATGCCGATCGGGGTGGCGTAGCGCTTCCACGGCGAGCGCCGGAAAGCGTCCGGGTGGCGAGCGGCGACGTCGTTGATGGCATCGGCATTCATTGCTTTACTCTCCGCGCCCGTAGGCGAACGCCTGCCGGCCGACAAGACGATGTCTTAGCCATGCCGAAAGCTGGTCGACGGCGACAATCGTGCAGAACAGCAGGAAGACGATGGCGATGGTCTTGGCCTCATGGCCCCGGCCGATCGAAAGACGCAGGGATTCGCCGATGCCGCCGGCGCCGACGGCGCCAAGTATGGTCGAAGCGCGCACATTGATCTCGAAGCGGAGCAGGAAATAGCTGATGAAGTTGGGCAGGACCTGGGGCACGATGCCGAACCACACCCGCTCGACCCAATTGGCGCCCACCGCCCGCAAGCCTTCTTCAGGCTTCATGTCAGCATTTTCGACGACTTCGAAGAACATCTTTCCGAGCGCGCCGACGGTATGGATGCTGACCGCAATGATCGCAGGAATCGGCCCTAGCGAGAAAATCGCCAGGAAAAAGCCGGCAATGACAATTTCCGGAAAGGCGCGGACGATTTCAAGGAAGCGGCGCGTGAAGAAACGGAGCCAGCGGCTGGCCGTGATATTGCCTGCGGCGAAGAAGCAGAGCAGGAAGCCGAATGTGGCGCCCACCAGCGTCGAAAACAGGGCGATGTTCAGCGTCTCGACCATCCGGTGGAAATACTCCGGAATGTAGATGCTCTGGGTGAGGTAGACCCGGCCCTCCGGGTAGTCGAACTTGAGGCTGCCGTCGTCATAGGGTGACGGCAGGTCGAACAGCGCACGCGCCGGGTCGAACCAGTCGCGCGGCTTCAACTCGGCGAAAAAGTCGGCGACGTGGGGAAGGCGGTCGAAGAACTTTCCGGCGTTGGTTTCGTTGGCGAACCAGAGCGAGCCGGAGAGTGCAAGAAACAGGAAAACCAGGCCGCCGATCGTGTAAAGGCGCCGGCGGGCGGCAAGATCGCGCCAGTGCCGCTCGACGGTGGCTCCCTCCGGTGAAAGCGCGGGCGCGCGGTAAATTTCGGTCGCACTCATCGATTTTTTTCCCGGCCCCTGATGCGGCAACGCCGCCGGCGGCACGTGGCCCCGGCGGCGTTTTGGCAGTTTGCCTTACGAGCCGATCTTCGCCTTACGGGCGTCGATGATCGGCTGGTAGAATTCCGGGGTAACCGGCGAATAGCCCTTGTAATCGCCGCCTTGAATTGCCGAGAAACAGGCCGGATCGGTTTCCGGAAGCTTGGTCAGGAAATCGGTGATCTTCTGCCTGGTGCCGGCGTCGATCGACGTACGCAATACCAGCGGGCCGTTCGGGATCAGGGGCGACTGCCACAGTTCGACGAGGTCATCCATCTTGAGGACGCCCTTGTCGACCATCTTGCGCAGATTGCCCGAGCTGTAGCCGTCGTTGAAGTCGCCGACGCCTGAGGCCCAGGTGGTGCCGGCATCGAACGTGCCCTTCAGGACTTCAAGGACAAGCTGTTCATGGCCGCCGCCGAAACCGGTCGACGCGAAGTAGCTCTTCACATCCATGCCGATGTCCTTGGGCAGTGACGTGACCGGGATCAGGTAACCAGAAGTCGAATCGGGATCGGCGAAACCGAGTTTCTTACCCTTCATGTCGGCGAGCGTCTTGATGCCGGAATCAGCACGCGCGACCATGACCGCACGGTAGCCGGTCGAGCCGTCGGTCTGGATCGTCGTCAGGATCGGTTGAACCGCGTCCTTGTTTTCGAGATAGACCTTGGCGTAGGCCGAAGCGCCGAGCTCGGCAAAGTCGAGCGTGCCGCCGAGCAGGCCCTGGATGACGCCGTCGTAGTCAGCGGCCGGGAACAGCGAAACTTTTTCCACGCCGAGGACTTGCTTGATGTGGTCGGCGAAGCACTGGTAGTTGCGCAGGCGGTCGGCTTCGTTCTCGCCGCCCAGAATGCCGACGCGGAATTCCTTCAGGTCCTGTGCCTGGACCGCGCCCATCGCCATGGCGAGGATGGAAACGGCACCGAAAAGTATTTTTTTAAACATTTCGCGTCTCTCCTGTTGGTTCCGGCGTCGCGCCGGCAGCGTTCGAATATTGACGGCGCCTTTTTATGCCCGGCCTTGATGCGGACTGCCGGTCCAGGCGCTCTTTCGTCGTCTGCTTTCGTATACTCGTATACCGGTATCCACTTGCCGGGATCGTTGGAGCTAGTAGCCGGGAAATGCCGGCTCTAGCGGTCCGGCGGATGCGGCGATCTTTTGCTTGATGGCGACGCTGGTCGAGGTGATCGCCTCGGAAATTTCGCCGCCATTGCTGTCGGCGCCGTAGACCATGCGCACGGCCTCGCGGTTGAGCTCTTCGGGCGGTCCGTCGAACACCACCTTGCCGGCGGCCATGCCGATGATGCGGTTGCAATAGGTGCGCGCGGTATCCAGCGTGTGCAGATTGGTGACGACGGTGAGGCCCTCGCGCAGATTGATGTCCTGCAGCGAATCCATCACCACCTTGGCATTGAGCGGGTCGAGCGAGGCGATCGGCTCGTCGGCGAGGATGACTTTCGGCTGCTGCATCATGGCACGGGCAATCGCAACGCGCTGCTGCTGGCCGCCGGACAAGGTGCCGGCCGGCTGAAGCGCCGTGCCGGCGATGTCGAGGCGTTCGAGCGCGGCGATTGCCTCGGCCCGTTCCTCGCGGGAGAAGACACCGAGCAGATTGACAAGGGTCGAGCGGTGATTGAGCCGCCCGAGCAGCACATTGGTCAAAACGTCAAGGCGCGGCACCAGGTTGAATTGCTGAAAGATCATGGCGCAATCGCGCTGCCAGCGCCTGAGCAGCGAACCGCGCAGGCTGGAGACTTCGGCGCCGTCAAAGAAAATCGAGCCCTGGCTGGGATCGATGAGGCGGTTAATCATGCGCAAAAGCGTCGACTTGCCGGCGCCCGAGCGGCCGATGATGCCGACCATCTGGCCTTGAGGGATCGAGATGTCGACATTGCTGACGGCGGTGTTCCTGCCAAACCGACGGGTGACGCCGCGGATTTCGAGCGTGGCTGAGGTTGCTGACATAGGCAAGTTCCAGTCCAGTCGCGTTTCGAAGGTCTGTTAGCCTTGGCTAGCGCAGCCGCATGAAACCGCGGTGTCGGATTGATGTCAGTTTTGTTACCGTCCACAGCTGGAAGGGGGCAAGCCGGCGGACGCGGTTCGATCAAGTGAATGGTGAATGGTGAATGGTGAATGGTGAATGGTGAATGGTGACAAGAACGGCTTCCCTGCCGCCATTCACTATTCACCATTCACCATTCACTAGCCGCCGTATTTTTCCAGAAATGCTTCCGCCGAAAGCGCGCGAAAATCGTCGAGCGCGGCGCGCAGGCGGGCGTGGTTCCAATCCCACCAGGCAAGTGCCTGATAGCGTTCCGCCGTGCGGCGGTCGAAGCGTTCGCGGATCGGTTTGGCCGGCACGCCGCCGACGATGGTGTAGGGCGCGACGTCTTTCGACACCACGGCGCCGGCGCCGACTGCCGCACCGTCGCCGACGCTGACGCCGGGCAGGATGGTCGAGCCGTGGCCAAGCCAGGTGTCGTGGCCGATGGTGACCCGTTTGGCGCGGCGCTGGGCAAAGAATTCGCTCTCGTGCTCGGCGTCGTCCCAATAGTCAGAGGCGCGATAGGTGAAATGGTGTAGCGTCGGCCGCCAGGTCGGATGGTTGGTGGCGTTGATGCGCACGCTGGCGGCGATGTTGGCGAATTTGCCGATCGTCGCGCACCAGGCGCTGCAGTCCTGCATCATGTAGGAATAGTCGCCGAGCGTACTTTCCGAAAGCCGGCAGCGTTCGGCGATCTCGGTCCAGCGGCCGAGCGTCGAGTTGTCGACTTCCGCTGTCTCGTGGACAAGCGGCGTTTCCGACAGTTTTCGGGTCATGCGGCGATTTTCCCGGCGGCAAAAGCGGTCACGTCGATGACGCGGTCGGCCACTGCCTCGCGCACGTCGTGGTCGTGGAAGATGCCAAGCAGGGCGACGCCGGCCGCCTTCTTGGCCGCGATCAGCGCAATCACCACGTCGCGGTTGCTGGCGTCGAGCGAAGCGGTCGGTTCGTCGAGCAGCAGGATCGGGTGCTGGGTGATGAAGCCGCGCGCGATGTTGACGCGCTGCTGCTCGCCGCCGGAAAAGGTCGCCGGCGGCAGTGCCCAGAGCTTTTCCAGCAGGTTGAGTTGCGCCAGCAAGGCGCGTGCCTTGCCGCGCGCGACCTCGCGGTCCTCGCCGCGCTCGACCAGCGGTTCGGCGACGACATCCAGCGCCGAGACGCGCGGCACGGTGCGCAGGAACTGGCTGACATAGCCGATCGTGAGCCGGCGCACGGCAAGCACGGTGCGTGGGCTGGCCGTCGCCAGATCGATGAGCCCGTCCTCGTGCTGGACGATGATCTGGCCTGCATCGACGGCATAGTTGCCGTAGAGCATCTTCAGGATCGAGCTCTTGCCGGCGCCGGAGGGGCCGCCGAGCACGGCGCATTCGCCGCTCCTGATCGAGAACGACACGCCGGCGACGACCGGCAGTTTGATGCCGTCACGCAGATGCATGGTGAAGCTCTTGGCGACATCGGAGACGACGAGCGGGGTTGCCATGATCACACCTGCAGAATGGAAGAAACGAGAAGCTGGGTGTAGGGCGCGCGCGGGTCATCGAGCACGCGGTCGGTGAGGCCGCTTTCGACGACGCGGCCGTCCTTCATCACCATCATGCGTTGCGACAGCAGACGCGCCACCGCAAGGTCATGGGTGACGACGATCGCAGCGAGGCCGAGATCGGTGACCAGGCCGCGCAACAGGTCGAGCAGGCGCGCCTGCACGGAAACGTCGAGGCCGCCGGTCGGCTCGTCCATGAACACCAGCCGCGGCCCGGTGACGAGGTTGCGGGCGATCTGCAGGCGCTGGCGCATGCCGCCGGAAAAGGCGCGCGGTTCGTCGTCGATACGGTCCTCGTCGATCTCGACGCGCGACAGCCAGTCGACGGCGGTAGCGCGGATTTTGCCATAGTGGCGGTCGCCGACCGCCATCAGCCGCTCGCCGACATTGGCGCCGGCCGACACCGTCATGCGCAGCCCGTCGGCGGGGTTCTGATGGACAAAACCCCAGTCGGTGCGCATCAGGAAGCGGCGCTCGGCCTCGCTCATGCGGTATAGCTCGCGAAACTGGCCGTCGCGCATGCGGTAGCTGGCGGTGCCGGAACTCGGCAGCAATCTGGTCGACAGGCAGTTGAGCAGCGTCGTCTTGCCGGATCCGGATTCGCCGACCACTGCCAGCACCTCGCCCGGCCACAGGTCGAAGCTGACGTTCTCGCAACCAATGCGCGAACCGTAGAACTTGGACAGCGCGGAAACGCGCAGCAGCGGTTCGTCGGTCATTGCGCCGGCTCCCTTTTTTCCAGGGCAGGAGGGGTCTCGGGCGCAAGGTGGCCGCGATGGCCTTGCTCGCGCCGCTTCTCGCAATGGTCGGTATCGGAGCAGACGAACATGTGGCCGCCATGGTCGTCGAGGATGACCTCGTCGAGATAGACGTTCTCGGCCGCGCACAGTGCGCAGGGCTGGTCGAAGGTCTGCACCTCGAACGGATGGTCCTCGAAGTCGAGGCTGACTACGTCGGTGAAAGGCGGCAGCGCATAGATGCGCTTTTCGCGGCCGGCGCCGAACAGTTGCAGGGCCGGCGAACGGTGCATTTTCGGGTTATCGAACTTCGGCGTCGGCGACGGGTCCATCACATAGCGACCCTCGACCTTGACCGGATAGGCATAGGTGGTGGCGATGCGGCCGTGCCGGGCGATGTCTTCGTAAAGTTTTACATGCATGAGGCCGTATTCCTCCAGCGCATGCATTTTCCGCGTTTCCGTCTCGCGCGGCTCGAGGAAGCGCAGCGGCTCGGGGATTGGCACCTGATAGACCAGCACCTGGCCTGCTGTCAGCGGATGTTCGGGAATGCGGTGGCGGGTCTGGATGATGGTCGCCTTCGCCGTGTCGGTGGTGACGGCGACATTGGCGACTTTTTTGAAGAAGGCGCGGATCGAGACGGCATTGGTAGTGTCGTCGGCGCCCTGGTCTATGACCTTCAGCACGTCTTCCGGACCGATGATCGAAGCGGTGACCTGGACGCCGCCGGTGCCCCAGCCATAGGGCATCGGCATTTCGCGTGAGGCGAACGGCACCTGATAGCCGGGAATGGCGATGCCCTTGAGGATCGCGCGGCGGATCATCCGCTTGGTCTGCTCGTCGAGATAGGCGAAGTTGTAAGTGGCGATGTCGGTCGGTTGTGCGGTCATTCCGCGGCCTCCCTTTTTTCCTCGGCCTTGCCGGCGTTTTCGCGGGCGTCATGCTCGGCGCGCATGCGGCGCACCAGGTCGAGCTCGGCCTGGAAATCGACGTAGTGCGGCAGCTTGAGGTGCTCGACGAAACCGGTCGCCTGGACATTGTCGGAATGCGAGATGACGAATTCCTCGTCCTGGGCTGCGGCGACGACATCTTCGCCGAATTCGGTTGCACGAAGCGCGCGGTCGCAGAGCGCCATGGCCATCGCCTTACGCTCGCTCTGGCCGAAGACGAGGCCGTAGCCGCGGGTGAATTGCGGCGGCGCCTTTGTCGAGCCCTTGAACTGGTTGACCATCTGGCACTCGGTGACACGCGCAGAACCGAGCGGTACGGCGAATGGCAGCTCCGGCACGTCGAGTTCCAGCTCGACCTCGCCGATGCGAACCTCGCCGACGAAGGGATGGTTGCGGGCATAGCCGCGTTGGGTGGAATAGCCGAGCGCCAGCAAAAAACCTTCGTCACCGCGCGACAGCGCCTGCAGGCGGATGTCGCGCGCCATCGGAAATTCCAGCGGCTCGCGGGTGATGTCGCCCGGGATATGGTCCTGCGGCATGTCGCCGTCGGGTTCGATCAGGCCTTCGCGGGCGAGGATGGCGGAGACACGCGGCATGGCGTCCGCGTCGCTGGCACGCTGCAGCGGCTCGGCGACCTCGCCGCCGGCGGCAAGCTCGGGGTCGAGCAACCTGTGCGTGTAGTCGAAGGTCGGGCCGAGCAGCTGGCCGCCGGGAAGATCCTTGTAGGTCGCCGACACCCGCCGCTCGACCAGCATCGCCCCGGTGTCGATCGCCCTGGTGTAGCCGAAGCGCGGCAGCGTGGTGCGATAGGCGCGAACTAGGAAGATCGCCTCGATCATGTCGCCGCGCGCCTGAACGATGGCCAGCGCCGCCAATTCGCGGTCGTAGAGCGAACCTTCGCTCATCACCCGGTCGACGCCGAGCGCCAGCTGCTCGACGATCTGGTCGAGGCGGAGCGCCGGCACGGAACGGTCGCCGCGGCGGCGGTCGGCGAGCAGGGCGTGGGCGTTGGCAATGGCCGCTTCACCGCCTTTTACCGCGACATACATATCACGCCTCCATCGTCTTGATGCGCGTCGTGCGCGGCAGGCAGGCAACGCCTTCCGGGGTGGCGAGGATAATGTCGACACCACGGGGAAAACGCTGATTGTTCTGCTTCCATTGTTCGACGAAGTGGCGCGGCATCTGCGCTGGCGCGATTGTCGCGGTTGTTTCGATGCCGGGACCTTCGAGCAGCAGCGGGGCGCCTGAGACGAGATCGCTGACCTGCAGGATCAGCGTCGTCGAGCGGTCGGGATAGTCCTGGGTGCCTTGTGAAAAGCCGTCGAGCGCCATCATCTCGGCCGGCGTGGCGATCAGCGCGAAATGCGCATCGGCTGGCGTGTGGGCCAGTGGCGCGCCGGTGTGGAAGCCGAGCCAGGATTTCACCGCTGCTGGGGCCTGCAGAACGAGGTCGAGCCAGAGCGGCGTGTCGTTGTCGCACAGCGCCAGCGCGATGGCGCCTGCGGTGGCCGACAGCGGCGCCGGCGGGCGGGCAAAGACCGGCAGAGGCTGCAGGGTGCCCGGCCGCGCCATTGCGTCCATCACGGCGCGGAACACTGTCTGGGCGTCGAACACCGGATCGGCAAAGCCGCCCTCGATCGCCTGGGTTGCGATGTCCATCAGTCTTCTCCGCGCACCATGGTGAAGAAATCGACCTTCGTTGCCGCCGTCTCGGCGCGCCGCCGCTCACGTCGGCTGGCCAGTGCGGCCTGCAGCGGCGCAATGAGTTTGCTCTCGACCTCGGTGCGGCGGGTGGGATCCTGCCAGAGCGCGTCGGCGATCGCCGCCAGTTTTGCTTTCTGCTTGTCACGGCCCAGCACGTAGCAGTGGCCGACTTCTCCCGAGGCAAGCCGCACCGTCGCGCGGGTGACCGTCGCCTCGCCGAGGTTGAATGGCGCGCCGCCGCCGCCGATTCGGCCACGCACGGTGACCAGGCCGGTTTCGGGACCGCGCAGGAACTCTGCTTCCGAAGGCAGGCCGGCTTCGTTCCAGAGGCGGACGATATCGTCGCCGGTCGATTGCGCCAGCGTCGCCATGACGGCCTTGCGCTCAAGCTGCTGATCGCGCGCTTCCTGTCCTCGCATGGTTAACATTCCCTTGCATCGAAATTTGTCCATTGATATAGACAATTATACAAATTATATCTATTTTCTAATGCGTGTCCATGACGGATGGATGACAGGGGCGAAAAGATCGGGGCAAAGAGATGATCGGTCAGCAGATGGCCAACAGCTTGGAGCGGCGCAGCGGCGTCTCGCTGTGGCGGCAGATCGCCGACCAGATCCTGCAATCGATCGCCGTCGGCGACTTTGCCGAGAATGCTGCGTTGCCACCGGAAGTTGCACTGGCCGAGCGCTATGGCGTCAATCGCCATACGGTGCGCAGCGCCATCGCCGCGCTGGTGCAGGATGGCGTGCTTAGAGCCGAACAGGGGCGCGGCACTTTTGTGCTGTCGCGCAAGCGCCTGTCCTATCCGATCGGCGCCCGCACCCGCTTTTCGGAGGGCTTGCAAGGGCAGGCGTCGGAGCGTCGCAGCGTGCTGCTCGAATCGGCGGTCGAGCCGGCCAGCCGGCGCGTCGCCGAAGGGCTGGGGCTTGCCAGGGGTTCGACTGTCATACGCCTCGAGACACGCGGCGAAGCCGATGGGCAACCGGTCTCGCGTGCCACCGGCTGGTTCGACGCGGCTCGCTTCGCCGGCATCGATGCCGCCATGGCCGAAACCGGATCGGTGACCGCCTCATTTCGGCGTTTCGGCATCGGTGACTATCTCAGACAATCGACGGTGTTGTCGGCCCGCCACGCGGACGCCGCCGACCTTGCCGATCTCGATCTGCAGCCCGGCGCCATCGTGCTGGTCACGGTCGCCGTCAACGTCACGCCGGACGGCCAGCCGATCCAGTTCGCCGAAACGCGGTTTCCGGCCGAGCGGGTCGAGCTCAAGATATCGGCGCTTTAGGTCCGGTTCATCCGACCTGGATGACGGCCTTGATCAGGCCGGATTTTGCATGCGCCCAGCGGGCGAGGTCGCGCGGCGTGTCGCCAAGCGTCGTGCGATGGGTGACGAGCTTTGCCAGCGGCACAGCACCATCGCGGATCGAGGCAGCGACATGGTCGAAGTCGGCGCGCAGCGCGTTGCGGCTGCCGATCAGCGTCATCTCACGCTTGTGGAATTCAGGATCGGAAAAGACGATGTCGTCCTTGACGACGCTGACCAGGACCAGCATCCCGCCATGCGCGACATGGGCGAAGGCTGACTGGACGGACTGGGTGTTGCCGGTGGCATCGAAGACCGCGTCAAAACCTTCGCCGTTGGTCGCCTCGCGCACCAGATCGGTCGCAGACTGCCGCGAGGCGTCGAGAGTGGCGAAGCCGAGTTCGCTTGCAGCAAAACCCAGCCTCTCCGCACTCATGTCGAGCAGCGTTACGTCGAGGCCGGCGATGCGGGCAAACAGCGCTGTGCCGAGGCCGATCGGCCCGGCGCCGATGACCAGCGCGCGCGCGCCGGGATCAGCCAGCGAGCGCCGCACGGCATGCGCCCCGATCGCCAGGAATTCGACGGCGGCGGCATCGGCCAGCGACAGGCCGTTGGCCGGGTAAAGATTTTGCGCCGGCACCAGGATCCGTTCGCACATGGCGCCGTCGCGGTGGACGCCGAGCACTTCGATCCCGACGCAGCAATTCGGCTTGCCTTGGCGGCAGGCGATGCATTTGCCGCAGGCGAGATAAGGATTGATGATCACCGGCTCGCCCACAGCCAGATCGACGCCTTCGCCGGCCTCGATCACGGTGCCGGAGACCTCGTGACCCATGATGCGGGGATAGGCGAGGAACGGATGCTTGCCCTCGAAGATGTGATAGTCGGTGCCGCAGATGCCGACATGACTGACCGCGACCAGCGCCCAGCCCGGCGGTGGTGTGCTCGGCGCCGGGCGGTCTTCCACAACAAGATCGCCGGGCGAACGGCAGATGACGGCTTTCATGCTTTGATCCACTCGGTTGATGGCACCGCCGGCCCGATCGCCGGGCCGGCGGTTGTTAAGATGGTCTACTTGCCGCGGCGGCGCAGGCCGTCGAAATAGACGATGACGATGATCAGCACGCCGGTGATGATGCGCTGCCAGAACGCGTTGACGTTCAAGAGATTGGCGCCGTTGTTGATGGTGGCGAGGATGAAGGCGCCGAGCAGCGGTCCGTGCACCGAGCCGACGGCGCCGAACAGCGACGTGCCGCCGATCACCGACGAGGCGATCGCCTGCAACTCCCAGCCCTCGGCCTGCGTCGGATTGCCGATGCCGATGCGCGAGGCAAGCAGCACGCCGACAAAAGCCGCACACAGGCCAGACAGCGTATAGGCCATGTAGATGGTGCGCTGGACGTTGACACCGGACAGACGCGAGGCCTCGGCGTTGGAGCCGACCGAGAACAGATACCGGCCCCAGCGGCTGTGATGCAGGAAGATGTAGGCAGGGATGCCGACCAGGATCACCATCCAGAACAGATTGGGGACGCCGAGAAACGAGCTGCGCGAAAACAGCTGGAAGGCGTCGTTGTTGATCGAGATCGAGTTGCCGTTGGTCATCAAAAGGCCGATGCCGCGCAGCGAGGTCAGCGTCGCCAGCGTGATGATGAAGGGCGGCAGGCCCATCTTGACGATGCCAAAGCCATGGAACAGGCCGATGGCGACGCCGACCAGCAAGGTGATCAGGATGGCGAGGTAAATCGGCACGCCGGCATTGATCAGCATCGCAACGATGACGGTGGCGAAGCCAACGACGGCGCCGACGGAAAGGTCGATGCCGCCGGTGATGATGACGAAGGTCTGGCCGACCGCCAGGATGGCGATCATCGAACCTTGCCGCAGCAGGTTCGAGATGTTGTTGGCGGAGGCGAAGCTCGGCGTCGCCACCGACAGGATGACCCACAACAGCACCAGCAGCGCCAGCAGCGTCAGCCCGAACAGGGCATTGTAGTTGCGTTTCGGCCTTTCGGCAGCAATCGCCTCGGTGCTCATATCTGTCCTCCCGGTTTTTCTTGTTTCTCGGCCAGCGCCTGGGTGAGGATCTCCTCATGGTCGGCAGTGTGGAAACCATGCGTGGCCACCAGTTTGCCGCGCCGAAACACATGCAGCGTGTCGGCCAGTTCATAGACCTCGGGCAGATAGGACGAGATCAGGATGATGCCGGCGCCCTTGGACAACAGTTCGCCGAACAGGCGGTAGATCTCGGCCTTGGTGCCGACATCGACGCCAACTGTCGGCTCGTCGAAGATGAACAGCTTGGCGCCGTGCGCCAGCCATTTGCCAATGACGATCTTCTGCTGGTTGCCGCCGGACAGGCTGGAGGCGAGGGCGTGGCGCGTCGGCGTCTTGATCCTGAGATTGGCGATCTGGCGATCCGCCTCGGTCTTCTCCTGCGCGCTGGAGATCAGCAGATTGCTGGAGATGCGCTTGTAGATCGGCAGATTGAGATTGAGGCCGACCGGGAGGTTGAGGCAGAGGCCCTGGTCGCGGCGGCTTTCCGGCGCCAGAGCCATGCCGAGCTTGATAGCGTCATGCTCGGAGTTGACCTGAACCTCCTTGCCCTTCCAGAGGATCTGGCCGGCCGACTTGCGATGACGGCCGTAGAGCGTGGTGACGAACTCACTGCGCCCGGCGCCGATCAGGCCATAGAGCCCGACGATTTCGCCGGCACGGATCGTCATCGAGACATTTTCAAAACCCTTGCCGGAGAGATTTCGGGCTTCGAGGAGCGTCGCGCCCGGGATAAAATGCTCCTTGTGATAGACTTGCTCGATCGAGCGGTTGATCATCATCTTGACCAACTCGGCGTCGTTGGTCTCGGCGATGTTCCGGGTGCCGACAAGCGTGCCGTCGCGCAGCACCGAGACACGGTCGGCGAGCTCGAACACCTCTTCCATGCGGTGGCTGATGTAGATGATGGTGACGCCTTCGCCCTTCAGCCGGCGGATCAGCGTGAACAGCTGGTCGGCTTCCTTGCGGGTGAGATAGGCAGTCGGTTCGTCGAAGATCAGGAACTTGGTGCCGCGCACGGTGGCACGGGCGGCGGCGATCAGCTGCTGCTGGCCTATGGTCAGGTCACCCAGCACGACATGCGCCGGCAGATCGAAGCCGAGATCGTCGATGATCTTCTGCGCTTCCCTGACCATGGCCCGCTGCTGCAGGATACCGAAGCGGGAATCCTCCTCGCCGAGGAACATGTTGGCCGCGACAGTGAGATGGCGGCACAGAACGACCTCCTGATGCACGGCATTGATGCCGAGCGCCATCGCCTCATGCGGCGTCGCCAGCGCTGCCGGCTTGCCCTCCCAGATGACGTCACCGGAGGTGCGCGGCATGACCCCGGTCAAAAGCTTGATCAGGGTGGATTTGCCGGCACCGTTCTCGCCGACAATGGCGTGGATTTCGCTGGCCTTGAAGGCGAGGTTAACCGGCTTCAGCGCGTGCGTGCCGGGATATCGTTTTTCCAGTCCCTTGAGTTCGAGGATCGTCCTGCCCGGTTCCAGCGTTGGGGCCGGATGCAGTTCCTGCGCCGTCGACGTCATGACGTTCCTCCCAGATTGGCCTCCCAGATTGGCCCCACGAGTGGCACGAGTGTAGGTCGTTTCCGGGGCAAAAAGCCCCGGAAACGGTGTGCCAATGCCGGTGCTCAGTCGAGCTTCGGATTGAGCAGCGCGTCGATCTTCGGATCTTTCATGTTAGCCTTGGTGACGAGGTTGGCGCCGGTGTCGACATTGGCCTCGACCTTCTCGCCTTTCGAGGCAGCGAGCGCCGTCTTGATGCCGTCATAGCCCATCCGGTACGGATCCTGGACGACGAGGCCGGAAATGACGCCGTCATTGAGGAACTTGACCAGCTTCTCGTCGCTGTCGAAGCCGATCAGCCCGACCTTGCCGGCAAGGCTGTTCTCGGCGATCGCCTGGCCAACGCCCTGCGCCATGATCAGGTTGGAGGCGAAGATGCCCTTGAGGTTCGGGTTGGCGGTGATCAGGTCGGTGGCGATGTTGAGGCCGGTGGTGGCCTGGCCGTCGGCGTATTTGTCGGCGATGAGCTTGAGGCCGGGATATTTGGCGGCAAGCTGTTCCTTGAAGCCTTGGGCGCGCTGCTCGAGCGAGCCTGCGCCGGGAAGCGCAGTGATCAGGGCGACGTCGCCCTCGATTTTGCCGCCATTGGCTTCGCCGATCGCGGCGGCCAGCCCGTCAGCGGCGACGCGGCCGCCCTGGATATTGTCTGTGGTCAGGAACGAGGTGAAGGCCTTGGAGTCGGCGCCGGAATCGATGCCGATGATCTTGACGTTGGTGGCTGCCTCGTCGATCGGCTTGCCGAGCGCCTTGGCCTCGGTCGGTGCGATGACGACGGCGGCCGGGCTGCCGGCGACGGCGTTTTCAAGGATCGAGATCTGGCCGTTGACGTCGGTCTCCGCCTGGGCGCCGAGTTCCGGTACGTTGACGCCGAGGTCCTTGCCGGCCTTGCGGGCGCCGGCCAGGACGATCTGCCAGTAGAAAGAGGTGGTGTCCTTGACGATGATCGGAATGGTTACGTCCGCCGCCGAAGCCGGCGCCGAATGCATCACGCCGGCAAGCATCGAGGCGGCGGCGAGCGCCACGAATGCGCGGCGGTTGAGAATGCTGGTCACGAATTTCATTAGACTTCCTCCCTAGGTCGCCAGGTGAACGTAGCGGAAGCTCGGTTTGGATAGGCGCTGGCCAAACGGAACTTTATCAATAAAAAACATTTACCGCATTTTGATAGTGCATCGGTCCGGTCGACGCAAGCGGTGTTTCGTATCGTCCTGCCTATGCCTCGACCGGAAGGGAGTGCCGATCCTCATTGCCAAACCCCTCCCCCGAAAAGGTATGGAATATTAATTCTATCTGCCAGTCAAGATGGAATATTCGTTCTTTTTTGAGGCGTAAGGTGAGGCGCCTCCTGATCGCACCGTCCGCCGTTCAACCGGCGAAGGCCGCAGCGCATCAGCCGAGCTTCTGAACGACCGTGTAGGGATCATATTTGGCGAATTCTGTTTCGGGCACCTGGATGTCGAGCAGTTGCAGATTTCGTTCCAGATTGGCCGGTTTGGCGGTGCCCGTCAGCACAGAAGCCACCACAGGCTCGTGCAGCGGGAACTGGAACGCTGCGGCGGCAAGCGGATAGCCGCCCTCGGCGGCGATTTTTTCCATGGCGCCGACCCGGCCGAGAATGTCCTGGGTGGCCGGCTGGTAGTCGAAATGCGCACCCGGCACCGGGCCGGTCGCCAGGATGCCCGAGTTGAAGACGCCGCCGATGATCAGCGAGGTCTGCCGTTGCCGGCAAAGCGGCAGCAATTCGGCTTCGGCGGTGCGGTCAAGCAGCGAATAGCGGCTGGCGAGCAGGATGCAGTCGAGCGGCGCCTGGCGCAGCACATCGAGACAGATCTGAACCTCGTTGACGCCAAGGCCGTAGGCGGAAATGACCCTGGACGACTTCAGCTCTTCCAGCGCCTTCAGCCCGCCATCCAAAAACTGGCGGAAATGCAGCTTCGTTTTCTCGACGCCATGCGTATAGACGCCGATGTCGTGAACGAACAGGATGTCGATTCGATTGAGGCCAAGCCGCGCATAGCTGAACTCGACCGAGCGCATGATGCCGTCGTAGGAATAGTCGTAGTCGGGCGCAAAGGGCAGCGGATCGACATAGGAATGATCCGGAATCCGGTCTTCCGGCACCGGCCGCAACAGGCGCCCGACCTTGGTCGACAGCACGTAGGAGTCCCGCGGCTTTTCGCGCAGGAAATCGCCGAAGCGGCGTTCCGAAAGGCCGAAGCCGTAGAAGGGCGCGGTATCGAAATAGCGCAAGCCGGCATCCCAGGCGACCTGCAGCGTCTGCATCGCCGTCTCGCGTGGGCAGGCTCGGTAGAGCCCGCCGACCGCCGCGCCGCCGAAGCTGACCTCGGTTATTTCCAGCGCGGTGCTGCCGACACGGCGTTTCTTCATGCAAAGCCTCCCACCGGCCATTGTCCGGCCTGTCTATCGTCGTTGTCGGTTAGCGGTCGGGCTAGAGGGTCGCTCCGAGGTGCCACGGCACGAACTCGTTGTCGCCGTAGCCGAACTCCTCGCTCTTGGTCTTGCGGCCGGAAGCCGTCTCGACGATCAGCTCGAAAATCTCGCGGCCCATGCCGGCAATGGTCTTGTCGCCGGAGGCGATGACGCCGCAGTTCACGTCCATGTCCTCTTCCATCGCGTGGTACATGGTCGAGTTGCTGGCGACCTTGATCGACGGTGTCGGCCGGCAGCCGAAGCAGGAACCGCGGCCGGTGGTGAAGACGATGACGTTGGCGCCGCCAGCCACCTGGCCGGTGGCGGAAACCGGGTCGTAGCCGGGCGTGTCCATGAACACCAAGCCGTGGCCGCTGACCTTCTCGGCATAGCCGAAGACGCCGTTGAGCGGCGTCTGGCCGCCCTTGGCGACGGCGCCAAGCGACTTCTCCAAAATGGTGGTCAGGCCGCCGCGCTTGTTGCCGGGTGACGGATTGTTGTCGATGGAGGCGCCATGCTTGGCGACATGATCTTCCCACCACTTTACATAGCCATCGAGCTTGGCGGCTATCTCCGGGGTCGCCGCACGATAGGCGAGCAGATGCTCGGCGCCGTAGATTTCCGTCGTCTCGGAGAGGATGCCGATGCCGCCGACGCCGGCCAGGATGTCGACGGCGGCGCCCAGCGCCGGATTGGCGGTGATACCGGACATGCCGTCGGAGCCGCCGCATTGCAGGCCGACGACGATCTCGCTGACCGGGATCGGCTCACGCTCAAGCTTGCCGACCTCCTCTGATATCTCGGCCAGCACGACCAACGCCTTCTCGACAGATTTGCGCGAGCCGCCGGCTTCCTGGATGTTGAAATGGCGCTTTCCCGCGGCGACGCCCTTCTGGCCATAGAGGGTGAGCTGGTTGACCTCGCAGCCGAGACCGACCATCAGCACACCGCCAAAATTCGGATGACGGGCATAGCCGGCAAGCGTGCGGTGCAGCACCATCATGCCGTCGCCGGTGGCGCTCATGCCGCAGCCCTGGCCGTGAACGATGGGAACGAAGCCGTCGATCCCCGGATATCTGGGCAGCAGCGTCCGGTTCGCCTCGTCGGCGATGGCGTGGCAAACGGTGGCCGAGCAATTGACGCTGGCGAGAACGCCGATGAAGTTGCGCGTGCCGGCACGGCCGTCGGCGCGGCGGTAGCCCATGAAGGTGCGGGCGCGATCGGCCTCTGTGGCGTGTACGGCCTCGCTCGGCGGCACCACCGGCAAACGCCCGGATTCGAAGACCAGATTGTGCGAATGGACATGCTCGCCGGGCGCAATGGCTTCAGTGGCGCGGCCGATCGCCTGGGCGTATTTGACCACGGCCTCGCCGGCGGCAATCGGCTTGATCGCCACCTTGTGGCCGGGTTCGATCAGCGCCGTGGCAACGGCGCCGCCCGGCAGCACCGCGCCGATCTCGATGCGGCCGTTGGCGACCGCGACATTGTCGGCGGGGGACAGAAGAATGCTGTTTGCGGTGTTCACGGGCAGTTTCCTGGGTGTTCCTGGGATCGGCAAGCGATTGACACGCGCCTGTTAACAGTTAATGTCTTTTATCGTGAAAAAACAGTTTTGCGTCAATTGTTTTTTCGTGACGAAGCCGCGCGTTCTTGCGGATGCGCAGAGGACCGGACGCTGGAACCAGGCCTGACTTCCGAAAAGCGATTCCGCTTCCCGGGAGCTTGCGCCAGAAGCATCTGCATATCGCGCTTCAAGCCGGCCGCCGCAAGCGCCGGCGCGCAACGGGGCAGGGGATGTCGAAGAGCAACAACGTCTATAAGGACGCCTACAATCGCGGTTTGCGGCTGCTCGACGAAACGAAAAGCCTGCCGTCAGAGCCCGAGCTGGGCACCCTGCTTGGCGTCAGCCGCACGACGATCCGCACCATCCTTGCGCGCATGGAAGAGACCGGGCTGATCGCCTGGAACAAGCGCAGCAAGACGGTTTTGCGCGTGCCGCGGCCGGACGACTTTTTCCCCGAGGAAGAAACCGACACGCTGTCGCAGATCATCGAGCGCTCCTTCATGCGGCGGCTGCTTGTCGGCGGTGCTGAGCCCGGCATGCAGATCAACGAGCTCGAGCTGGCGCGCGAGATCGGCGTTGGCACCACCAGCGTGCGCGAGTTCCTGATCCGCTTTTCCCGCTTCGGGCTGATCGAGAAGCGCCGCAACAGCCATTGGGTGCTGAAAGGCTTTACCCGCGCTTTCGCGCTGGAACTGACTGAAATCCGCGAGATGTTCGAACTGCGCTCGGCCTCCGCTTTCGCCGCGCTGCCGGAAGACAGCCCGGTGTGGGCCGACCTCGACCTGCTGGAGGACGAGCATCGCCTGCTGGCGCGCGAGATCGCAACGCGCTTCAACGAATTCTCGGAACTCGACGAGCGCTTTCACCGGCTGATCCACCGCGCGTCGCACAATCGCTTCATCGTCGATTTCTACGACGTCATCGCCATGATCTTCCACTACCACTATCAGTGGAACAAGGCGCAGGAGCGGGAGCGCAACGAAGTGGCGGTCGCGGAACACCTTGCCTATATCGCGGCGCTCAAATCGCGCGATCTCGGCAAGGTCGACGCCGCCTGCCGCAAGCATCTGAAATCGGCGCGCAATACGCTGTTGACCTCGATCCCGGAGGGCCAGCAACCATAGCTAGCTTTAGGTTGTTGTTTTATGCATGTCGTTATCGCAAAACCGCTGCATACTTTTGCGCGACATGCATTAAAGCGCCGCGTTGCCGCAGTGGTAATTTGGCGATTTTCCGACCGCCGGCCGCGTGCTAAATATCTGGCCGTTGCTGCGTGAGGAGGCAGGCCTTTGAACATCCGGCGGAGACGATGGAGCATGCCGTCGGCATTCGCCGCGGTCTATTTGCTCGTCCTCCAGTCGGTGCTTGGCGCATTCGCCTTCGGCATCGGGCCGGATGCTTCCCAACGCGATGCTTTCGGCAACGTCATCTGCACCCAGGACGGCGCTGCCCAGCGTTCCGGCGGTGATCCGCACCAGCAGCACATGCCGGCTTGCTGCATGCCTGGCTGCGGCATGGCTTCGGCTGTCTACGCGCCGCCGCCCGCTGCCGCCACGGTGTCCGGCAATTTTTCCGTCGAAGCCGTTGCGTTTGTGCTGCCGGCGTTCAGGTATCTCGACTTTGCCCGCGACCGCTCTCCGTCGAATCCGCGCGCGCCTCCGGTGACGGCCTGATCCGTCCCAGTTCGCCTTGCGGAATTTGTCGCGGGCGAATTCGTTCAACATCGAAACTGTTCGCGACCGGCCGACGGCGCGATTTCTCAGTTCCTGGAGCTATCATGTCTCACACTTTTCGCGCGCGGCCCGGCCGCAACAGCCGCTTCCTGCGCAGCTTCGAGGAGCGACTCGGCGTCACCGTACTCCTCCTCGCCCTGCTGTTCGTCAGCGCCCAGGCCGTTTTCGCGCATGAGTTCAGGGTTGGCGACCTCGAGATCGTGCATCCCTGGTCGCGCGCCACGCCGCCCGGCGCCAAAGTCGCCGGCGGCTACTTCACCGTGACCAACACCGGCAGTTCGCCGGATCGGCTGCTGTCGATCTCCTCCGATGTGTCGGACAGGACCGAACTGCACGAAATGGGCGTCAAGGACGGCGTCATGACCATGCGGCCGGTCAGCGGCGGCCTCGAAATCCCGGCCGGCGGCAAGGTCGCGCTAGCTCCCGGCGGTTATCACTTGATGTTTATCGGCCTCAAGCGTCAGCCCAAACAAGGTGAGACGTTTTCCGCTGCGCTGACCTTCGAAAAGGCTGGCACGGTCGCCGTCGAGTTCACGGTGGAAGGCATGGGCGAAACGGGCGGCATGCACGACCATGCCAATTGATCCGGCCAGATCCGCTCAATTCAAACTCGAGGAACCATCATGAACAATTATCTTCTGTCGGCCGGCGTGTTTTTCGTCCTGGGGACAAGTGCTGCCTTTGCCCAAATTACGCTGGAAGCGCAGGAGGCGGCGGTCGGTTCGACCTACAAGGCCGTCCTGCGCGTGCCGCATGGCTGTGAAGGCAAGGCGACGACCGCCGTGCGCGTGCAGATCCCGGAGGGAGTGATTTCAGTGAAGCCGATGCCGAAGGCCGGCTGGACGCTGCAGGTCAAGAACGGCAGATACGAGAAATCCTATCAGCTCCATGGTCAAGAGGTGTCCAGCGGCGTCAAGGAAGTGAATTGGAGCGGCGGCAGCCTGCCGGACGAATTCTACGACGAATTCGTCTTCCGCGGCACACTGGCGGCGGATCTGCCGGCAGGCCAAACGCTCTACTTCCCGGTGGTGCAGGAATGCGAAGGCGCCGCCGAACGCTGGATCGAGATTCCAGCGGCCGGCCAGGATGAGGACGCGCTGGAATATCCGGCGCCCGGCCTCAAGCTTGCGCCGAAGCAATGATTTTTTGGCGGCGCGCCTTGTTCGAAAGAGCGCGCCGCTGTTTTTGTGCCGTGACATGAGTGCTGCATCCCTGCTGCGAACGGTCTGCACAACCGGCCGATTTGCGATCTGCCTGCTGGCTGCGATCGTGCTGCTTGCCGCCATTGCCGCGCCAGGTCAGGCCTTCGCCCACGCGGCGCTGGTCACAACCGAGCCGACGGACGGCGCCGTGCTGGCGCAGAGCCCCGCGCAGTTCTCGCTGACCTTCAGCGAGCCGGTGTCACCGCTGATGCTGACCTTGGTGCGGCCCGATGGAACGCCGGTTCCGCTGACATCCTTTCGGCTCAATGGCCAGACGCTCGACATCGACAATCCGCAACGGCTCGGATCCGGCACCCATGTGCTGAGCTGGCGGGTGATCTCCGCCGATGGCCATCCGGTCGGCGGCTCGGTGCTGTTTTCGATCGGCGCGCCGAGTGCGGCGCCGGCCGTCGCCGAAGCTGTCGACCGGGGTCTGAGGTCGGCAATCTGGATCGGCAAGGTCTTTCTCTATGTCGGCCTGTTTCTCGGCGTCGGCGGCGCCTTTGCCATCGCCTGGCTGGCGAAGGGCGAGCGTTCCGGCCGGCGCTTCGTCATCGCCGCGATCCTGTGCGGCCTCGTCGCGGCGCCGTTGTCGCTCGGCTTGCAGGGACTGGACGCGCTCGGCGCACCGTTCGTCCGGCTGGCGCAGCCAGGCGTCTGGCAGGCCGGGCTCGCCACCAGCTTCGGCTGGACGGTGCTGATCGCGCTGGTGGCGCTCGGGCTTGGCCTGCTGTCGCTGGTCGGGCCGCGCGGCGGCGCAAAACTGTTTGCCGTTGCAGGCCTGGCCGGTATCGGTGCCGCCCTTGCCGCCAGCGGGCATGCAAGTGCCGCCGAACCGCAATGGCTGACACGGCCGATGGTGTTTCTGCACGGCGCCGGCATCGCGTTCTGGGCCGGGGCGCTGGCGCCGCTCGGTCTCACTATCAGGCGGAAGCCGGCCGAGGCCGCGCCTTTCCTGCGTCGGTTTTCCCAGGCGATCCTGCATGTCGTGGCCGTGCTTGTGGCCACCGGCTTCGTGCTGGCTGTCATCCAGGTACAGGCGCCCGCAGCTTTGCTCGAGACCGCCTATGGCCGGCTGCTGCTGGTCAAGCTGGCGCTGCTGTTCATTCTGTTCATTCTGGCCGCCATCAACCGCTGGAAGCTGACCGGTCCCGCGGAAGCGGGAGAGACGGAAGTACAGAAGAGGCTGGTCCGCTCGATCGGCATTGAGATGCTGATCGTTCTGGCGATATTCGGCGTTGCCGCCGGCTGGCGCTTCACGCCGCCGCCACGCGCCCTGGCGATCGCAGCGGCGCAGCCGGCTTCGGTGCATATCCACACGCCGAAGGCGATGGCCGACCTCAGCATCACGCCCGGCCATGTCGGGCCGGTTGCCGCCTCGATCGTCATCATGACCGGGGATTTCGGCCCGCTCGATGCTGAGCAAGTGACGCTGGTGCTGTCAAAACCCGATGCCGGGATCGAGCCGATCAAACGCGCGGCGGCAAAGCCAGGCGACGGCACCTGGCGTGTCGACGATCTCGTCGTCCCGGTTCCCGGCCGATGGACGGCGCGGCTCGATATCCTCATCTCGGATTTCGAGATGGTGAAGATAGAGGCGCCGATCGACATCAGGCCGTGAGGACAAGCTGCAACACAATTCGGCGAGTGCGGTTGACGCGGCCCTGAAGGCCCGTCAATCATCCGGCAAGAATGGCATCCCGACAAGAATGGTCGTCGCCACAAATCGCGGCCTCAACAAAAGATCCGAAAGCAGGGAAGAAACGATGGAAAAAGCCGAAATCGGCCTGATCGGCCTTGGCACGATGGGCTCCAACCTGGCGCTCAACATCGCCGAGAAGGGGCACCGCATAGCCGTTTTCAACCGCACCGCGGCACGCACCGACGCCTTTGTCGAGAATGCCGGGGCGCTGAAGAACATGGTGGTGCCGTGCTACAGCCTGGAGGAACTCGCCGCCGCCATCCGGCCGCCGCGGCCGATCATCATCATGGTGCTGGCCGGCAAGCCGGTCGACGAGCAGATCGCGGCACTGCGCGGCGTGCTGTCGGCCAACGACATCGTCATCGACGCCGGCAATGCCAATTTCCGCGACACGATGCGGCGCTTCTCCGAGCTTTCCGGTTCGGGTCTCACCTTCATCGGCATGGGCGTGTCCGGTGGCGAGGAGGGCGCGCGCCATGGACCGTCGATCATGGTCGGCGGCACCGAAGAGTCCTGGAAACGCGTCGAAAAGGTGCTGACCGCCATTTCGGCAAAGTTCAGGGACGAGCCCTGTGCGGCATGGCTTGGCACCGATGGCGCCGGGCATTTCGTCAAGACCATCCACAACGGCATCGAATATGCCGACATGCAGATGATCGCCGAGATCTACGGCATCTTGCGCGACGGCTTAAGCATGGGGCCGAAGCAGATCGCGCAGGTGTTTGCCGGCTGGAACAAGGGCCGGCTCAACTCCTATCTGATCGAGATCACCGCCAAGGTGCTGGCCGCCGACGATCCGAAGACAGGCAAGCCGGTGGTGGATCTCATCCTCGACCGCGCCGGCCAGAAGGGCACCGGCAAATGGTCGGTGATCGAGGCGCAGCAGCTCGGCATTCCGGCCACCGCAATCGAGGCCGCGGTGGCGGCGCGCGTGCTGTCGTCGATCAAGGACGAGCGCCTGGCCGCCGAAAAGGCCTATGGCACAGGCGGCGTGACCAGGATTTCCGGAGACAAGGACGCGCTTCTTGGCGATCTCGAACTGGCGCTGTTCGCCGGCAAGATATCAGCCTATGCGCAAGGCTTCGCGGTGATGAGCGGCGCGTCGAAGGAATTCAACTGGGACCTGCCGATGCCGACCATCGCCAAGATCTGGCGGGCAGGCTGCATCATCCGCTCGCAATTGCTGGACACGATGGCGGAAGCCTTCGGCACCGGCGGGGCGGCCACCAATCTTTTGATGGCACCGGCCTTCATAGCGATGATGCAGGAAGCGCATCCATCGCTGCGGCGCATCGTGGCAAGGGCGTCGGAAGCCGGCTCGCCGGTGCCGGCGCTGTCGTCGGCGCTCGCCTATTTCGACAGCTACCGCCAGGGCCGCGGCACCTCGAACCTGATCCAGGCGCAACGCGATTTCTTCGGCGCGCACGGCTTCGAACGCATCGATGGGCCGGGCGCTTTCCATGGCCCGTGGGGCAGCGGAGCGGCAGCTTAGCGCCTCATGTCAGTCACTCCCGATCGGCCGCGGGCTTCCTGAAACCTGTCATTCACTGAGCCGGTCATTGAGACCAATTCGATTGCCGACGGGCTCATTCCCAGCTATCGAAGAAAATGGGGGCAAGTTTAATGGCAAAAGAAGAAATTGGCGCCGTGGACGTTGTGGCGGACGGCGAATTGGATTCAGCGACTACTGTTGCAGAAGCAATCCAGGCGATAATTGAGGAGTTTGACGTCCAGCCGGTCCTATTCGTCGGCTCGGGTCTACCTCGCCGGTACATGGGAGCGCCGGACTGGGAGGGCGCCCTTAGGTATGCCCTCGACACTGTCGGCAATCGCGCGCAGCCGTATTCTTATTTCGTTCAGAAGTTCGGGGATGACAAAGTCAGGATCGGTACCGCGATAGCCGATCTGATCTTCGAATGGGCATGGAGTGACGGCAGGGAGCGTTTCGACCCCGCGCTTTTCCAGGGCACAGACAGACACGTGTTCATGAAGTCGATAGTCGCGGAGCATCTAAATAAGATTACGCCGTCCGATCGGCGCGGTCTTGCGGCGGAGTATAGTGAAGAGATATCCGCGTTGAGGGATATACGCCCCCACGCCATCATCACCACCAACTACGATTCCATGATCGAGCTGATCTTTGAAGGCTACGAGCCTATCGTCGGGCGTGGGGTCCTTCGGTACGACCTCAATTCGTTTGGCGAAATCTTCCATATTCATGGCATGACCGAAGATCCGCAGAGCCTCGTTCTCACCAGCGCCGACTATGAAAACTGGCACAAGCAGAGCCGGTACTTCGCTGCGAAACTCCTGACGTACTTTGTCGAACATCCGGTCTTCATTTTTGGCTATGGCCTGGGCGATCCGAATGTCCGAACACTGCTTCAGGACATCGGACGGATTGTAGCGGACGAAAGTGGATTGGTAGGTAACGTCGCCCAGGTGGTTTGGCATGCCGAACTCAAAGCCGGTCCGTGGCAGTCCGAGGTGGCCATCGACGACGAAGATGATGGTCGACAATACAGGCTACGCGTCTTCAATGTTTCATCTCTGAAGGAGGTTTTCGAGTTGCTGTCCGCAAGGCACGAGCTGAAACAGGTCAATCCGGCCCTGCTACGCGCCCTCGCCGCAAGATTGATGAAACTCACGCGCAAAGACATTCCCCGTGGAACTGTGGAGGTGGACTATACCACCCTGGAAAAGGTAGCTCAGGACGACGAACAGCTCCCTCGTATGCTCGGTCTAACCTTGGCTGACACCGACAACAAAACGCATCCCTTCACGCTCACCCAAGTCGCGGACGAACTCAAGCTCAAGGGATGGAACGCCCTGAATCCGGTCATTAGAAAGATCAAGGATGAGAAAGGAATAGACTTGCGAGCCTCTGACAATTGCTACCACGAGCGGATTAAGACGGGGAAAAAGTCGGCGACGAGGAAATGGTCGCATGATGCAGTCGGGCTGTTCTGCAATGTGCTCGCGGGTAAGGAGTACAAGCTGCGGGATTGATTCATTTCGTCCCATTTTTAATCCGTATCAGAATCAGCACAGCGTTAAACGACTGCGTTTGGAAGCAGAACGGCGCCTCAAGAGGCAGCCTGGAAAGCAGGTTTCAAGTCGACTGCCGTAGTATGGATTTGAAAACGGGAAATCTGGCGCCGCAACCCAATGCTTGGTGAGATCTGCCAATGATCGACTGCAAAGAAATCCCTGACGGCGATGCTTGGGAGGCGTTTTGTCGAGACTATCTCGTAGCCCTAGGCCTGGTCGTCGAAATTCCACCTGCCAAAGGGCCAGATGGCGGCCTCGATCTCTTGGTCAAAGAACAGCTGCGCGGTTCTCTTGCGTCTCGGCCATTTACTTGGCTCGTTAGCTGCAAACACTACGCAACTAGTGGGAAGTCAGTCGGAACCGCTGACGAAATCAACATCACCGATCGCCTAGAGCAGCATGGAGCGGATGGCTTCATCGGGTTCTATTCTACCATGGCAAGCGCTGCGCTCGTCACGAGGCTTAAAGAGCTTCGCGACCAAAAGAAAATAGAATCCTACGAGATCTATGACGGCACGCGAATTGAAAATGGTTTTCATGACGCTGGGCTGTCCGGAGTTCTCTTACAGCACCTTCCCAAAAGTCACACGTCTCTACGGCCCATCCACCCGCTGCTGGGCCGGTATCAGCCTCTACCTTGTGACGTCTGCGGAAAGGACCTGCTTAAGGCTAGCGTAACAAAAGAGACACTAGGGAACATAACCTTTGCGACCCGCTACGGCATTGGCGACGAACCCATCATCGAGAGCGTTCACTTTGTATGCAAAGGCGAATGCGACCAGCGTATGGATCATCTTATCCATAACCGCGGCCTCACTACGGCGTGGGACGACATTTCTGATTACTGCAATCCACTGATTTTCATACGCCGGATCACGGGGTACACCAATCAGATGAGAACAGCTCCCAACTCTTACGCGAACGCAGCGCACGACAGGCTGATCAACTTTTACATCACTTTAAGTCAGCGAACCCTTCGGCAGACCAATGGGGAGGATCGGAAGGCACTCATTGATGCCATCGAGCTTGAAGGACTAGGCGTGTGACTGCCGTCTCAATTTGGTTGGTGCTCTATAGAAATCGAGATGAAGCCCTGAGACGCGGGTAACTATCAGACCCTTTACGTCGTGGGGGAACCAGTCATGGCGGTCGCAAACATAACGGCGGCTTTGTTCGGAATTTGGACCCGATTGCGGACTGTCAACTTGCGGCCCCATAGCTGTCGACTAGACTAAGCACGCCCGGCCTCCCATTCAACACTATCAGGATTGGCTTACCATCCACTTAGCAAGGCGTTGATACCTAAACATCAGTTTTGCTGCCGACCTCCCATTCTGGCCAGGGAAGCATGAAGAAGGCGACCATGGCCAGCAGGCACGCCGCGGCGATGAACGCGAAGACAGCAGCGAATTGATTGACGCTAAACGTGCTCGCGGTGGACGCCACCCATCCAGTTGCGCCCTGCAAGATGGCAACGCCGAGGAATGCAGCTGTGTTCAGAATTCCGAATGCCCGGCCGACGACCTGAGGATCATATGCACTCTTAGTGTCTGCGAACTGCAGGATCGTGAAGCCGGTGAGCGCCCCAAGCGCAACGCACATCGTGGCATCGACGATCCAGTTGGCGGAGATTGCAAGGATAAGGAAAATCCCGGCGGAAGTGGCCATGCTCGCGCAGATCAGGTATCGCCGTGAGCGTCCTTTCGCCCGCACCAGACCGAATAGCGGTGGGCCAACCAAGGTCGCGACCGACGAGGCGAGAAGCACATTCCCGACGCCCGTCAGTGTGAAGCCGTGTCGCTCCATGAACAAGGGTGTGGCCCACAGGCCCCTCAGCGCGATGTAGGACGGATAGCCAACGAGCGCGAGCGCAACGATGCCCTTGGTCTGCCGTTCTTTCAAGATTGCAAGCGTCTCTCGAATTGCGCCTGCGATGTCGCCTGAGTTCTTGCCGTGATCATCCCGAACGAGGACCAGGATGCAGACCAAGTTTGCCGCCGCAACGACGCCTGTCACCACAAAAGCGCTGCGCCAGCCCCAATGTTCGACTACCCATGCCAGCGGCGTGCCAGTGGCCAGTAACCCAAGGCCGCTGAAGCTGAGAACCAAGCCCGATACTCGGGCAAAACTCTTTTCAGAAAAATGTTTGCTTACAAAGAACAGCGATCCCACAAAGGCTGGTGCGCAGCCGATGCCAATGAGCAACTGCCCCAGCATCAAAACCGGGAAGCCGGTTGCAATGAACGACAGGAGCGCTCCCGCTACTGCAAGGAGGAAAGCCGAACCAACGGTCTTTCTCACGCCATAAAGGTCAAGCGCTAGGCCCATCGGGATCTGGGCGAGGGCAAAGGACAGATGGAAGGCGCCGGCGTAGATGCCGAGTTCTTCGGTCGAGAGTCCGAATTCACGTTGCAGTCCGGGGGCGACGATGGCCGCAATAGTACGAAACACCTGACTCATCGCAGCCACGCCAACAAGCGTCGCGAGCATGACTCCGGCCGCACCGGCCTTGTCTGCGTTGAATACTTTCAGCCTACCGCCCTCCTTCCGGCCAAGCCGCAATGCGATCGATAACCTGGTATCCCGTTGCACCTAGGGGCAAATCTCTCCCATGGGAATGCGGCCTCGTCTGCCTACGCTGTCCGCAACTCGAGCATCTCGACGTAGTGCGGATTGTACAGGATACCCAATACGTTGCCGAACGGATCAACCACCGAGGCGGTGACGAAGTCGCTCTCGCGCTTGGTGATCGGATCGTACTCCGTGGCGCCCATGGCCTTGAGCCGAGCGAACGCCGCCTCGATGTCGTCGACGTGCCACAGCAGTGTGGCGCCGCCCGGACCGGGCTGCATCGTTGCTGGTGAGTAGCGGCGGTCGATGATGCCGAACTCGTCCTCGTCGTCGCCGATTCGGAACTCGACATAGGCGGGGTTTTCCGCATCGGGCCGCTGGAAGTACGCCTCGACGCCGAACAGCTCCGCGTACCAGTCGCGCGCCGCGGCCACGTCGTCGGCCCAGAAGTTCACCGTGGCCATGCCACGCAAAAAGTGCTTGTTGTTCATTGTCGTAACCCTTTCCTTGATTGCGATCGGACGGCCAAATGATGCGCGATAGTGTAAAGCCCGTATTTCAAAAACCCGCAGACGGCTACGAGCCCCATGGGCGCCTCGATCCGGCCGGTTTCGACCGCCAAGGAGCGCGGTGTTCCGAACCTCATCGGGGAAGCGGGTAGCAAGGCCTGCTACTGACTCATCTTAATTGCACGTCTTAGGCGGGTGTAGTGACTTTGGAGGCGAGGCAGCCTCCGAACCTGGCGCTTTCCGGGTGGATCTGACAGGCAAGCTCGCGGGTGTCGGTCATCAGGCGCCCGTTGGGCGGCAGCTTGCTGGATGATCTGCTCCCAGCGGTCGGTCCGCATCCGGCCCCGTCCAGAAGAGCCGAAAGCGGTTTCACTTAGATGGAAAGGGAAGGGCCAGTTTCTGCTGGACCGGCCCAAGGTATCAAGGATCCGTTCTCTGCGGGCAAAATGCTCGTAGGTGATTTGCCACGGATCGTTGCCGGACGATCTTTCCTCGCCGATCCAATGGAAGCTGTCGGCCGCGATCTCGGTGAAACGCCACCGCGCTTTGAGGCCCCGCGAATCCTCGCCGATCTGGACAATGTCCTTACCCTCGGCTCGTCCAATCTGGCGCGAGTAGTCCTGGTTGAGCGGGTCGTTCCAGATGATGTGCCAGCCCCCGATGTCGGGATCGAAGATACGCAAGGTCGTGCCATACATGGTGGACGGCGCAGGGCGTCTGGGCCTGATCCAGATATCCTGAATGGCGCGACCTTCCAGCACCCAGCCGAAATGGATTTCTCCGGTTGATTCCTCGGTCGTGCCGTCATCGAGATGACGTATGGTGTCCATTTCCCAGCTTCCGATCAGCCACCCGTACAGGTGCATGTCTTTCGCCCCGTCGGCTGGCGGAGCCTTGGATCCGAGAGCGGCGAGAAACGGCGATATCGTCATAGTCAAAGACCTTTTGTTCTTCAGCAATCGTGGCAGAAGTTTAGCACGGCCCTCCTGACAGGGAGCCGTCAGGAGATCGGGCCAAACGTCGGGCTGGGCACGTCAGCCGAACGGCGGCTAACCGCTGAACTCACCCTGATTGCAGACAGACGGCTCACGGCCCCAAGGCTGCCAGTCAGCAGCGCGCATTTTGCAGCCAAGTGGAATCACTCGGCGTCGCAGAAATGCGGCTAAGACGAATAGATGGAGCGGGATGGCCCAGCTCAATTTGACCGCATCCGCTCTAGTCGGGACGGCGATAGGCCATAACCCCGGTCGGCTTGCTCAGGCTCTGCAAGGAGCCGGGTGCCGCGCCGCCGATCCAGCCCAGCACCGAGCGGGCGAGCTCCGCGCCGGCCAGCCGGAAGTTCTCGTTGACGGCCAGCAATTCCCTGCGGAACAGGTGCAGCAGGTCGGACGACTGCTTGGACACCGCGTCGACGTCCCGGCCGAGCCTGAACCTGGACATTCCTCGACCGCCTTGGTCGTAGCGAAGAAGTGCCAGCGCAGTCCACTGCCGGATTGCTTTCAAGGAGACAACCGGCAGTGGTCTGCGGAGTCGGAGAGAAACACTCTCGAAACAAAACCGCCGGATGAGCCATCCGGCGGCCGTATTTTCGTTTATGACAGCTTAAAGCTCGAAATGTCCGCACACGGCGCGTGGCCGAACTATTGCGCCTCGACAGATCCCTTGCGGGCAGCTTCGTCGATCACGTCAGCGACGACCTTTGGCTGAGTCATAAAGACCGCATGGCTTGCCGCGACCTCCGTGATTGTCGCCCCGATGCGCTTCGCCATCGTTTGCAACATACGCTGATCGAAGGCCTTGTCGTCGGTTGCAATCACTGCCCAGCTCGGCTTGCTTCGCCATGCGGCATGCTCAAGCTTGGTTGCGAAGGCGGACATGTTTATCGGCACCTGAGAGTCCCGCATGAAAGCGGCATCCGCGTCCGTCGTGTCGTTGGCGAAGCCGATCTTGAACCTGTCGGGAGAAACGAAGCCGAAGCCGTCCGCGGTAGTTTCGATGACAAATTCAGGCGGGGTCTGGTAACCCTCGTACTGCTGCGCAGTCGTCTCTCCGGCATCTGGCGACAACGCCGATACGTAAACCAGGCCTGTCACGTTTGAATGGGTACCTGCTTCCGTTATCACCGTGCCGCCCCAGGAATGCCCCACAAGGACCGCAGGTCCATCCTGACGGTCAAGAATGCGTTTGGTTGCGGCAACGTCGTCCGCAAGCGAGGTAAGCGGGTTCTGGACGATCGACACACGATAGCCGCGGGCGGTCAGTTCGTCATAGACGCCGCGCCAACCCGATCCATCAGCGAACGCGCCGTGCACCAGCACCACGTTCCGGACGGTCCGGTTGTCGGGAATTCTCTCGGCAGAATGAGCGGCCGTGGCTGCGGCAATTCCTGCGACGGCGGCAGTTGCGGCCAGAAGGTTAGTCGTCCTGGAAGTCATGCTGATCTCCTTTTGTTTATCCGATAACAATTATCGCGATATCTTTCTCTACGGTTCCAGCCGCGATATGTCCAGCATAATTTTTATCGCGATATCCTTTTTCGAATCGGGTAGGCTATATCGGGTCCAAGGAGAGCCACCCATGCCGGCGAAGAAACTCAACAATCCATTGCCGCTCGACGATCAGCTCTGTTACGCGATCTACTCTGCCGGCATGGCCATCCAGAGAGTGTACAAACCACTGCTGGACGATTTGGGCCTGACCTATCCCCAATACCTCGCACTCAATGTCCTCTGGCGCGAGGACAACCTGACCGTTGGCAGGATCGCCGAAAGGCTCGCGCTAGAGTCGAGCACTCTGACGCCCTTGCTCAAACGGCTCGAAGCGGCAGGATTTCTGCGCCGGACACGGAGTCCCGCGAACGAGAGGCAGGTCGTGGTTGCGCTGACTGATAAGGGACGCGAACTCAGATCTCGTGCAGGCTGCCTTGCTGACGCTCTGCTTTCCTCCTCAGGACAAAGCCCAGCGCATCTCAACCAGATCAACCGTGACGTCAGGGAGCTGCGTGACGCGATCTATGAACATACGGGCGTCTGGAAGAGCACGGCCTGAGCCGGCACGCATGGGAGGCTTTTTTACACTGTAGGCACGGTTCCTCCGTCGATTACGAACTCCGCACCCGTGATCGAAGAGGCACGATCGGAAGACAGAAAGGCAACGAGATTGGCGATCTCGGCCGGGCTTGAGGGGCGGCCGAGGGGGATTCCACCGAGGGAGTCCATTATGATCCTCTTGCCGCCTTCAATGTCGGTGCCTGCCTCATCGGCGAGACGTCGGGCGAGCTTGACGGAAGCCTCGGTTTCTATCCAGCCCGGGGACACGCGAACGACCCGCACGCCTTTCGGCGACACCTCCTTGGAGAGGCTTTTGCTGTAGGTCGACAACGCCGCCTTCGCCGCGGCGTATGCGGTCGTGGCTTCCGGCAGGGGGAGCAGCCTCTGGATGGAAGAGACGTGGATCACCACGCCGCTGCCTTGCGCGATCATTCCTGGGATCAGTTCTCGGTCGAGCCGCACGGCGGGAAAGAGGTTGAGATCGAGTTCCTTGTGCCAATCACTTTCGCCCAGCGCCGCGAAGCCGCCTGCCGGCGAGGAAGAACCGCCGAGCATGTGGACGATGATATCGACGCCGCCCAGCTGCCCCCTGACGGCCTTGGCGACCGTAAAGCAGCCTTCGCTGGTGGTGAGGTCGGCAGCCACGAAGAGGTCCGCCGAAGAACTTGGGGGGAACGAGCGAGCCGTCGTCAGCACACGCGCGCCGAGTTTGCGAAACAGGTCGACGGTTGCCGCCCCGGCTCCCCTTGTGCCGGAGGTGATCAGGGCGCGCTTGCCTGAGAGATTCAGGAAGTCGCTCATGCGCCTATCTCCAAGGCTGCGATCTTGTCGCCCATCAGACGGAAGACGTAGGTGAGATTTGCAGGGCTGCCGGGAAATTCACCGGTGACCTTGGCGATCACCTTCGTTCCATGCTCGTCGGTAAGGGCCTCGAGCGGCTCGGCGACATGCCGATACCTGGCTTTCGACCATTCCCACCAATTGCCGATGGCATAGTGCCCGGAGTAGGAGCGGCCCTCGTCATGGACAGCGGCGCTCGGCGCGAAACAGGCCGGCAGAGCCTCGCAGTTGTTCTTCCGATCCGCTTCGAAATATGCCTGGATCGCCTGAGGCAGTTGCATCTCTCATCTCCTCTTGGGGTTGTTCGCTCCACAAGTAGGCGTATTCCGGTGTTCGGATAATTGGGATAAATATGGATGTCGAATTGCGGAAAGTGGGATAATGGCGAGGCCTGGCCTTCACGATCTGGAAGCTGTCGTAGCCGTTGCTCGCAGATCCTCTTTCCGCGGCGCGGCGCTTGAACTGGGAATGTCGACGACTGCCCTTAGCAATGCCGTCGGCAAGCTGGAGGCCCACCTTGGCGTTCGCTTGTTCAACCGAACCACCCGCAGCGTATCTCTGTCGGATGCCGGTCGCCTGTTCGTCGAGAACGTCGGTCCTGCGTTGCAGGACATCCACGGTGCCATGGATGCAGCGCGCTCAAAGCAGGCAAACCCCACGGGAACGCTCCGCATCAATTCCTATGCCACTGCCGCGCGAGAAATCCTTTCACCCCTGCTTCTGGAGTTCATCAGGCGTTACCCGCAGGTCCATATCGATCTGGTCACCGAGGGACGGCTCTTGGACATCGTCGCGGAAGGCTTCGACCTGGGCGTGCGTCGCGCCACCCTCGTGCCGAGTGACATGATTGCGATCTCGCTGGGTCGGCCGCAGAGAAATGTGGTCATAGGCTCGCCCGACTATTTCAAAAGCTATGGTACGCCTTCCACGCCGACTGACCTGCTTCAACATCGGTGTCTCCGTATCCGGCTGCCGAATGGCGCGCTCTTTCGCTGGCGCTTCGAGAAGGATGGGGAACCGCTATTGATCGATGTGAACGGACCGATGACTTTGGATGAGGCAAGCCTGTCCCGCGGCACCGTGCTCGAAGGTGTGGCGCTGGGCTACGTAATGGAACGTGACGTGCGCGAGGATATTGAGGCAGGGCGGTTGATCAGCGTTCTGAAGGAATGGCTGCCGCCTTCCGACGAACTCTGCATCTATTACCCGGGACGACGGAATCCATCCGCGGCGCACAGAGCATTCGTTGAGCTAGCACGGGAACTCGGATCAAAAGCCCGAAACACGGCTTAAGCGCCGTTCCGCTTTGCGCCGCAATGGGCGTCGTTCGAGCTGTCGATCGCCTTCCAAAAGCAGACATAGTTGTGTTGCCGAAGTTCAGCCGAATATTTCGGCGCATGCGTTCGAACACTCCGTCCGCCACTGACAAACCAACCTTCACCACCTTCCGTCAGCTGGCGCGCGAGAACTCGTTCGCCGCCGCCATCAGCGCACCGGGATCAATTCCCATGCAGCGCAACGCACGTGCCGCCACTCCCTGCTCCATCGCTGCGACTATAGCCACGACATGCGCACCCAGCAGTGGACGGTGATCGTTTCGGTTGGCCGCCAATTCCTTCATCACCTCAGCTCCCGACGGGGCTGCGTCATAGAGGCCTGCCGCTCCCTGAAGCGGTTCTGGGGTTAAACCCCCGGATTTGTGTTCGCCGGCGTTCACCCCAACGGAGCGCAGGGCTTCCCAATATTGAGCGCCGACCGCGTCGCGGAAGCCAGCGGCATCCGCCCCAATTTCGCGGAATGCGAGACGGGCGGTATTGTCGGGAAGATCGATGGCCGCCAGCAGGAAATGTTCGGCGCCGGCCTGTCGCTGCTGGTCCTTTAAAGCGTAGTTTTCGGCACTTTCGCACAGTGTCTTGATGGTGCGGACGTTCGATAGACGGGTTTTGATGCCGCTGAGCATGATCGTCTCCTATGGCGGAGTGTCCTGGGCGTTGATGTCGGACAGCCGCTTATGGGCTGCCTGTTTGGAGATGCCGAGTGCCTGGGCAATCTTCGCCCAGGACCAGCCTTGCTTCAGGGCCGCCCTGACCGCTCTACGCTCCAATAGGTCAGCCGCTCGCCGAAGCGCAACGACCGCAGCCAAGGCTTCCTCCGGCTGGTCAGGTGTAGGCAGTTGGCGGACATCGATCATGCGTCAACATTAGTTGATGAAATCGTCTCGTGTCAACATATGTTGACGGGACGATGCATTCGGGTCGGTTTCCAGAGAACCCGGGGCAGAGCGGCCGCCAGGCACGCATCTGTGACTTCTGGTTTGGGAAAAAATCCGATGCTTGAACAAAAAGATCAGTCAGGAGCGCGATAGGCCAGAACCCCCGGTCGGCTTGCTCAGGCCTGCAAGGAGCCAGGTGTTGCGCCGCCGTTCCAGCCCAACACCGAGCAGCCGGAGCCAGACCCATTGCGGTCATTGGCACGCGCTGACGAATCTTTGTGCGCCCGAGCCTACGGACTCGAGTCGATCCGGGCACAAGCCGAACAAGCAGCAGGGCAGCCCAATCCGCCGCTGCTCGGTTTTGATGGGCCACGGCCCAATCGCCGATCGGGGAAGATCCACGTTCGAGATCGGGTCATTGGCAGGAAAGTGCGATCTCGCTGACGCGCCTCCTGGTTCGTTGTTACTTGGCAGCCCGGGTGGTAGAATGACGATGAGTTCAGGCAAAATAGCTTTATCATTTTCGAGCGCCATGACTTTCGTGCCGCGCGCTGCAGCCGCTGCGATGAGTATCTTATGGAGAGGACAGTCGTGACAGTCCCAGAGGACGATTTTTTCGTCCTCTCGACCTTGCCGCCAAGTCAGGCGCAGAAGCAGCTCGCTCTCGTTTTTGTGCTTGGCCTGTTGGCCGTCTACGTGTTGATCACTGTTAGTCCGCTCTCGGGCATCCATCTGAGCCGGGTCGACGCCTTCGTCCCTGCCTATGCGACAGCGATGTTCGTGAACGATTCGATCACCGCAATCCTCCTGTACACTCAGTTTTCCATCCTGCGCTCACGTGCCACGCTCCTGATTGCAAGCGGATATCTCTTTACAGCGCTCATGCTGATCCCGTTTGTTCTGGCATTTCCAGGTCTGTTCACGCCAAAGGGCGGCCTGGTGGGCGGCATGCAGAGTACGTCATGGATCTACTTTTTCCAGCACGCTGGCTTTCCCCTATTTGTCATAGGCTATGCCCTCTCAAAGGGCTCGAACCCCAGCAAACGATTTCGACAGGGTACCGTGCGGGGGCAGATCGCTGTCAGTGTCGCCCTGACTGCAGCTGTGGTCTCGTTAGCGTCTTTTTTTTTCATAGCGGGCGAAGCGTCGTTACCGCGCGTGACCCTCGATTCCACTCGCCTTAGCCCGGTGTGGCCCTATGTGGGTGCGCCCGTCGCGTTGTTGAGTATCGTCGCCATCGTCGTGCTCTGGATCCGGCGACACTCAATGCTCGATCTTTGGTTGATGGTCGTCATGATCTTATTCACGATAGAGATGCCTTTAAGCTATTACCCCGATCCGGCCCGCTTCAGCCTTGGCTGGTATACCGTCCGCATCTTCGGAGTTCTGTCCAGCGGTCTCGTCCTTATGGTTCTGCTTCACGAGATAACGACCCTTTATACGCGGCTTCTCGGAGCGGTCCGTGGCCAGCGTCACGAGCGCGAGGCGCGACTGGTAACCGGCGACGCAGTCGCAGCCACGGTTGCGCATGAAGTCAAACAACCTCTATCTGGCATTATAACAAGCGCCGATGCGGGCCTGCGGTTTCTCAGTCGCTCGATGCCCGATCTGGAGGAAGCAAAGGAGGCATTCAAGCAGATTATCGCCGGTGGTCATCGCGCGGCGGCGGTGATCGACGGAATTAGAACGATCTTCAAGAAAGAAGACCGCAAGCGAGCTCCGCTCGACCTCAACAGCCTTATCGGGGAAACACTCGCTCTGGTGCGAGAGGGTCTGGCGAAACACCGGATAATGGTCGAAGCCGAGCTGGATGAACGCCTGCCGCGGGTAACAGGCGATCGAATCCAGCTACAGCAGTTGCTTGTAAACCTGATCACGAACGCCATCGATTCCATGGCCGCGGTCGGCGGGGCGCGGGTGCTGTCCGTGAAATCCAAGTTGCATGACGATGGCCACGTAACGGTTTCGGTTGCGGACACTGGAACAGGAATTGGTCCGCAAGACGTGAATCGAATATTCAACCCGCTCTTCACGACAAAGCCCGACGGCATGGGGATGGGCCTGTCGATCTGCAGATCGATCGTCGAAGCCCACGATGGGCGGTTGTGGGCGGCCCCGAACACGCCCCGGGGTGCCATATTTCATTTTAGCGCAACTCGATCTGTCTCCGCATGACAAGGATCCGTCTGTGATCAAAGTCGCACCGAACAGTTTGCAGCCGACGACAGAGGTCGAGGCTGCTGTCTATGTGATCGATGACGACGTCGGAATCCGCGACTCGCTCGGCCTGTTATTCCGCTCGGTCGGTTTGCGCGCCGAACTATTCCATTCGGCGAACGAACTCATGCAAAGCAAGCTGCCTCCGATCCCGAGCTGCCTGGTTCTCGATGTTCGGCTACCGGGGTTGAGCGGCTTCGAGCTTCATGCCGAGTTGACCAAGGCCGATGTCCATATTCCCATCATCTTCATCACTGCACACGGCGATATCCCCATGTCCGTACGGGCTATGAAAGCCGGCGCCGTCGACTTCATCACCAAGCCGTTTCGCGACCAGGATATGTTGGATGCCGTCACCGCCGCGATCACCCGCGACCGGGCCAGGCTGGATGCCGATCGCGCACGGCTCGACTTAAAGGGCCTGTTCGACAGCCTGACGTCGCGCGAACAGGAGGTGATGGCGCTCGTCGCTACCGGCTTAATGAACAAACAGATCGCCGCTCACATCGGCCTCAGCGAGATTACGGTTAAGATTCATCGCGGCCACGCGATGAAGAAGATGCGTGCGAAATCGCTCGCGGACCTGGTCAAAATGGCCGAAGCACTCGGTATCGGCCGGGAAATGTCCTCGTAGCCTCATATCTATGTATGACTTTCGAACACAGCCGACTCGTACCATTGTCGGTGCGCATTGATGGGCCAATCGCTTGCCAGACACTCCCGTTATTTCAATCGTCGACGATGACGAATCCATTCGAAGCGGAACTACGAGTCTTGTACGGTCGCTTGGGTTTGTCGCCCACGCTTTCCCATCCGCACGTGCGTTCTTGCATTCGGAACAACTGGCTCAAACCTCGTGTCTGATTTCAGACATCCAGATGCCGGAGATGAGCGGAATCGAGTTGCACGATATCTTGCGCATACGTGGACATCACACGCCCATCATTTTCATCACGGCCTTTCCCGATGAAAAGGCGCACGCTCAAGCGTTGGTTCGAGGCGCCGTCTGCTTTTTGAGCAAGCCTTTTGACGGCGACACGCTGTCTCGCTGCCTCGACGTTGCATTGAAAAACAATGCTGGTGAGAGCGACTAGCGCGTCGCCGATCGCTGGGCACGATCAGGCTCAGCAGACCGCCAAGTCCAATCGTCGAAGCGCATCCGTTCAACCGAGGGACGCTCGGGCCCGTCGACGCCTATAAACCTAGGTATGACCGCCATAAACGAACACGCGGTCACGACCAACCTACGTCCGATGGAGCGCGCACTGGAGTGAGAGCACAACTAAAGTGTTCAACCACTCTAATGGCATCGCGCAACGAAGGAGACTGATCATGTCCACGGCATCACCGGCGCCAAATCGGCGCGACTTTCTTGCCACATCGGCCACCGCATTGCTTGCCACTTCGGCAGGTGCTGCCGCGTTCAACTTCACCTCGTCTCAGCCGGCGGCCGCGGCCGAAGCCAGTTCAATCCGCCCGTTCACCGTCAGCTTCCCGCAGCAGGAGATCGACGAGCTACGCCGTCGCATCGCCGCCACGCGCTGGCCCGATCACGAGTTGGTGTCCGAAGCAGCTTCTCGGCGGACTTCGGCGACGTTGGCGGCAGGCGACACACAAGGCGTGCAACTCGCGACGATGCAGAAGCTCATCCAGTACTGGGGGACGGAATATGATTGGAGCAAGTGCGAGGCGCAGCTGAAGTCGCTGCCGCATTTCGTCACCGAGATCGACGGGCTTGACATCCACTTCATCCACGTGAAATCAAGCCATCAGGGTGCGCTGCCGGTCATCATCACGCACGGCTGGCCCGGTTCGGTCATCGAGCTGCTGAAGGTCATCGATCCGCTCACGAACCCCACGGCGCATGACGGAACCGCGGCCGACGCGTTCGACGTGGTGATCCCGTCGATGCCGGGCTACGGCTTTTCCGCCAAACCGACCCAACCCGGTTGGGATCCGGTGCGCATCGCGAAAGCGTGGACCGTGCTGATGAAGCGCCTGGGCTATAACCGGTTTGTTGCACAGGGCGGCGACTGGGGGGCTCTCATCACCGAACAGATGGCTCTGATGGCGCCTCCCGAGCTGATCGCCATCCACACCAATATGCCAGCGACCATTCCGCCCGAGATTGTGAAGGCGCTTGCCGCCGGCAGTCCGCCTCCCGCCGATCTCGGGCCCGACGAAAAGCGCGCCTACGAGCAGGTCGCCTTCTTCTACAAGTTCGGCCTGGGCTATGCCAACGAGATGGCGCTTCGTCCGCAGACGCTTTACGGGCTCGTCGATTCACCGGCCGGCCTGGCGTCATGGATTCTCGATCACGATGCGGACAGTTATGCACTGATAGCCCGCTCCTTCGATGGGGAGCCGGAGGGCCTTACCCGCGACGACATCCTCGACAACATCACGCTCTATTGGCTGACCAACACGGCCATCTCGTCGGCCCGGCTCTATTGGGAACACCGGCAAACGGCGAAGGCGGGCTTCTTCGACGCCAAAGGCATCACCATTCCCGTCGGCGTGAGCGCGAACCCCAGCGAGATCTACACCGCGCCGAAGAGTTGGACCGAGCGCGCGTTCCCGAAGCTCCTGCATTACGGCCACCCGGCCAAGGGCTGCCACTTCGCGGCATGGGAACAGCCGAAGTACTTCACCGACGACGTGCGCGCATCGTTCAAGACGTTGCGGACGGCGTGACGTGTTGAGCGGGGATGGCGCGCCGGAGGTGCGCGTCACCCTCCGCCTGGCGATTAACCCCCAGCGCATCTCCAAAGGAGAGAATGCAATGAACCTTCTCATCCAGACGCTCACCGCACTCGCGGCTTGCACCGTGTTCGCCACGGGTGCGTTCGCCCAGAGCACGGTCGTGCCCATCGACAACGAGCCCGCGCCAAAGCTGATCGTGGAGCCGCCGCTTCCGGGTCCGTTGGCCGGGGGCGTGGTGTTCATCCCGTACCGGGTGGAGAACCTGCGCATCCTGCCTGTCGGTGGGCCGGCCGCGCGTAACGTGTCTCCGCGGGTCGGGCATCTGCACCTCACCGTCGACGACCTGCCCTGGGCGTGGGCGGATTACGGTCAGAGCGACACCATCATCCTGGTGGGCATGCCGCGCGGTCAGCACAAGGTCCTAGTCGAGGTGGTGGACGCCGAAGGTAACGTCTTCACCAAGCAAACGGTGACGTTCCACTCGCCGGGCAAGGAGATTCAGCCATGAAGCTCCACAAGTTGGCGACCGTGCTGGCATTCGGGCTTTGCATCTTTTCCGCCTTGGCCAACGCCAGTGCGGCCGAAGATCGCTCGATCCGGCCCTTCACCGTCAGCATCCCGCAAGCGGCGCTCGAAGACCTTCGTCGGCGCATCGCCGAAACACGGTGGCCGGATCGCGAGACGGTCGATGACCAGTCGCAGGGCATACAGTTGGCGAAGCTGAAGCCGCTCGTCAAGTATTGGGGCACCGGCTACGACTGGCGAAAGGCCGAGGCCAAGGTCAACACCCTGCCTCAATTCATGACAACGATCGACGGCGTGGACATTCACTTCATTCACGTCCGCTCGAAGCATCCCAATGCTTTGCCGCTGATCATGACGCATGGCTGGCCCGGGTCGGTGTTCGAACTGCTCAAGACAGTGGGCCCGCTGACGGATCCCACAGCTCATGGCGGACGAGCGGAGGACGCGTTCGATCTCGTCCTGCCTTCGATGCCGGGATATGGCTTCTCCGGCAAACCGACAGAGACGGGTTGGGGACCTGATCGCATCGCGCAAACCTGGGCGGAGCTGATGAAACGCCTGGGTTACACCCGCTACGTCGCACAGGGTGGCGACTGGGGCTCCCCCGTCTCCAGCGCGATGGCGCGCCAGGCGCCGACAGGTCTGCTCGGCATTCATATCAACTTGCCGGCGGTGGTGCCGCCCGAGATTGCCGCGGTGCTCGCCGTCGGCGGGCCAGCGCCAACGGGACTCACGGATAAGGAACGCGCAGCGTTTGACGCGCTCAGCGCTGCAGCCAAGATGGGGAACAGATCCTACGCTACGATGATGGGCACCCGGCCGCAGACGATCGGCTACGCCATCAATGACTCTCCCACAGGCCTCGCGGCGTGGATGCTCGGACATCCGGGCTTCTCACGCTGGACATACGACAACAGCGATCCCGAAAAGTCCCCGGACGAGGTGCTGGACGACATTACTCAGTACTGGCTGAGCAACAGCGCGACCTCAGCAGGGCGGCTGTACTGGGAGTACGGTGGACGCAGCGTTGTTTTTGCGGCCGTCGAGCGGACCCTCGAGATCGCGCTGCCGGTGGCCATCACGGTCTTTCCGGAGGAAACTTATCTGGCCCCGGAGACGTGGGCCCGGCGCGCCTATCCAAACCTGATTTACTTTCATGAGGTCGACAAGGGCGGTCATTTCGCCGCCTGGGAGCAGCCCGAACTGTTTTCCGCCGAGTTGCGTGCGGCGTTCCGACCGCTCCGACAAGATTTCTGAGGCGCGCGTACCAGGCCCCAGCCCGGACGCGTTCAACGCTTAACAGGTTAAACCTAAGGAGATATCGACATGAGCAGCACCACTCTGACGCCTAGCGAAAAACCGATCGAAACAGCCGGAACGCGGACGCTCGACATGAAGCTCGAGGCCGTGGTTATCCCAGTTTCGGACGCAGCACGCTCCAAGCAGTTTTACGAAGGCCTGGGTTGGAGGCTCGACGGCGACTTCGTCGTCGGCGACACGTTCCGGGCGATGCAGTTCACGCCTCCGGGCTCGCCGGCCTCGATCCATTTCGGCACCGGCATCACGTCGGCCGCGCCCGGCTCCGCAAGCGGGCTTTTCCTCGTCGTGTCGGAAATTGACGCCGCGCGCGCCGAACTCATTGGCCACGGCGTCGAGGTGAGCGAAGTGTTCCACCGCGCCGGTCCGGGCAAACCAGCGCTCAGCGGCAGGCATCCGGAGCGGCAGAGCTATTCCTCTTACGCAACCTTCAAGGATCCAGACGGCAACGAGTGGCTGCTGCAGGAGGTCACCACCCGGCTCCCTGGCCGGGTCGATTCCAATACGACGGACTATGCTTCGGTAGCGGACCTTGCGGCCGCAATGTGGCGCGCGGGCTTAGCCCATGGCGAGCACGAGAAGCGCAACGGCGGCCAGCGCGACGAGAACTGGCCCGACTGGTACGCCGAGTACATGGTGGCGGAGCAGGCTGGCAAACCGCTGCCGCTTTAAGCAGTAACCGAGATTGGGTGAGCGGGACGGGTCACCGTCCCGCCGCCAAACTTAGCCGGCGATCCAAGCCAGGTTTGCGGCTGATGGTTTTCACGCGCAGTTGCCAGCGCAATCGAATGGGAGAGCGATTATGACGTATTCCAAAATGGGCATCGCGATGGTGACCGGCGCCTCCGCCGGGATTGGAGCGATCTACGCCGACCGGCTCGCGCGCCGCGGCTATGACCTCATTCTCGTGGCACGCAGCCAGGAGAGGCTGGACGAAGTGGCCAGGCGCATCGCCGGCTCAACGAATTGCAACGTCAGCACTGTTGCGGCTGACCTCAACGACAAGGCGGATCTGGGCCGGATCGAGACCTTGCTCGGCGCCGATCCCGCCATCACGATGTTGGTCAACAACGCCGGCATCGGCGGGGTCGCGCCGCTTTTGGAGTCCGACGTGAACAAAATGCAGGCGATGATCGAGCTCAACATCACAGCGCTGACTCGCCTGACTTATGCCGCGGCTCGGGCCTTTGTGGCGCGAGGCGGCGGCACAATCATCAACATCTCGTCAGCGGTCGCCATCGCGCCGGAAATCCTCAACGGTGTCTATGGCGCGACGAAAGCCTTTGTGCTCGCTTTCAGCCTTTCGCTCCACAAGGAGCTTGCGGACAAGAAGCTGCGCATCCAGGTGGTTCTGCCCGGCGCCATCGCCACCAATTTCTGGGACGTATCAGGAGGTTCGCTCGACGATCTGCCGAGCAAGGCGATCATGCAGTCCGATGACCTTGTCGACGCGGCCCTTGCCGGCCTCGACCAGGGCGAGTTGGTGACTATTCCCTCGCTTCCCGACGTCGCCGACTGGCACGCTTATGAAGCGGCCCGGCAGAAACTCATCCCGAACCTTTCGCTCAACACCTCGCCGGCGCGGTACGGCATCGCCGTGGCCGCGTAACCAAGCGAAAACTCAATGGGTCAGCCTGAGTAAAGCGCCGGAGGAGAATCAAAATGGACAAACTTTTGACGGCGGTCCTCGAGGCGCATGGCGGTTTGCCGAATTGGGGCAACGTTACAAGCATCACTGCGGAAATGTCGCTGGGGGGCGTATTTTGGGCTGCAAGGGGCTGGCCGGACATCTATTCCAGGCAGACGGTCACGCTCGATCCACATCGCGAGCACATCGTTTTTGCGCCCTTCACAGCGCCAGACCGTATGTCAGTGCTGGATGTCGGTCCCGAACGGATCGCTATCGCTACGCGCGACGGCCGCATCGTCGAGGAACGTTTCAATCCACGTGGCTCATTTCCGCTGCCCTTTCTGGATGGCAGCACACCCTGGGATGCGATCCAGGTGGCGTACTTCACGAGCGCCGCCGTATGGAACTACCTCACGGCGCCGTTCGTCTTCACCCTGCCCGGTGTCGAAGCACGAGAAATCGCCGCCTGGAGAGAGGGCGCGCAAACTTGGCGACGGCTGGCCGTCACGTTCCCTAAGACCATCGCCAACCATAACGCCGATCAGGTCTTTTATTACGACGATGCGTTTATGCAGCGGCGCATGGACTATTCGCCCGACGTGACGGGAAACCCGCCGGTCGCACACTACGCTTATGACCACAAAACCTTTGACGGGTTCGTATTCCCGACACGGCGGCGTGTGCTCCTGCATGACGCCGAGGGGGTCGCAAAGCAAGCATTCGCACCTATCACGGTCGACGTGTCCGATGTGACAGTCGACCGAAAATAATCCTCCACCAGGCACCATGCCTTATCAACGGATACAAACCACTATGACCGAACAGATCGACCTCCATCGACGTCACTTTTTGGGCGTGGCCGTCACCACCGTCGCGGCCGCTCAGTTTGCCATGACGGGCTCGGCAAATGCGCAGTCCAGCATTACGAAACCGGACGCCGGCACAATCGAACCACAAGCAAACACGTCGTTCGGTCCGTTGAAGCAGGTTCAAGCTGGCGACCTCGACATTGGATATGCCGATGTCGGTCCTGGCAAAGGGTCGGTCGTCATCCTCCTGCATGGATGGCCGTACGACATCCACACCTATGTCGACGTTGCGGCGATTTTGGCGTCGAAAGGCTTTCGGGTCGTCGTTCCATATCTACGCGGCTATGGCACCACGCGGTTCCTCTCCAACAAAACGCCACGCAATGGCCAGCAGGCGGTGGTCGCGATTGATGTCATTGCGCTGATGGATGCACTGCAGATCGATAAGGCGATCGTCGGCGGTTGCGACTGGGGCGCACGCACGGCCAACATCGTCGCGGCATTGTGGCCGGAACGCTGCAAGGCCCTGGTTTCGGTCAGCGGTTATCTGATCGGCAGCCAGGAGGCCAACAAGATGGCGCTGCCGCCGAAAGCCGAGCTGCAGTGGTGGTACCAATATTACTTCGCCACTGAGCGGGGCCGCGCTGGCTACGGTAAACACACGCGGGATTTTGCCAAGCTGATCTGGCAGCTCGCTTCTCCGCAGTGGAATTTCGACAACGCAACCTTCGAGCGCAGCGCTACCGCCTTCGACAATCCGGATCATGTCGACATCGTAGTACACAACTACCGCTGGCGGCTCGGGTTGGCGGAAGGCGAGCCACAATATGACGAACTGGAGCTGCGACTTGCGAAAGCTCCAGTCATCGCCGTGCCGACGATCACTCTGGAGGGCGACGCCAACGGCGCGCCGCATCCCGACCCCAGCGCCTACGCCAAGATGTTCTCCGGCAAATACGAGCACCGGCTCATAACCGGTGGCATAGGGCATAATCTTCCTCAGGAAGCACCGAAGGCATTTGCAGACGCCATAATTCAGGTGGCGAGTCTAGCCTGAGCAAAACGGCCATGCCACGATACATGATCGACCATGCCCAAGGCAAAAACTGATGAAATCACACCCGGGGCAATCCCTCCGATACGAAATGAACATTTGGCGCGGCCGGGACCGCTTTCGTCGCCCTTTGCAGTGGCTCCTCGCACCCATTGTGGGGGCAGTAGCGGGCTTGGCCTACGCACTGATGTTCGATGTCGAAGCACTGCACTCCGCAGTCAGGGGCGTGTTCATCGGAACTCCTATTCTGTTGTATGAGCGCGGCGTTATCTTGCGCCGATGGCGTAATGTGATCCGGCAAGCGGCAACGCCGGTCTTCGTCGTGGCTACGATCGCAACCTACGTATTGACGATCTTGATCGGCAATGCCGCCGCCGGCACAGCGCTTCACCATCTCCTCGGCTATATGAGCACCGCTCGCGAAGCCATGGTGATGTCGGAGTCCGGTCTTCTGTATTCACTCGGCGTCTCCACCCTCGTCGCATTCGTGTTCCGACTGCGTGACCTTATCGGGCCAAGCCTGTTCACCAGCCTGCTTCTTGGTCGTTATCACCGTCCCATCAAGGAGGAGCGGATCTTTCTGTTCCTCGATGTCAGTGGCTCCACGCACTTCGCGGATCGGTACGGAGATCTGGAGACCCAGGCCTACCTCGGACAGATATTCAACGCACTTGCGTCGCCTGTTCGTCGCTCCCAGGGCTCTATTGACGACTACATCGGGGATATGGCGGTGGTCACCTGGCCCATGGATCGCGGCATGCGGGACGCCGCGTGTCTTCGTTGCGTCTTCGACTTCGCGGCGGTCATAAGGGATCAGGCGGCGGCGTGGCAAGCGCGTTTCGGGCAGGTGCCGGAGTTTCGCGCCGTCCTGCATTGCGGCTCGGTCGTTACCGCTGAGATTGGCCTTGAGCGACACAAGATCGCGTATTTCGGCGATGTCGTGAATACCACTGGACGTCTGGAGTCGCTATCCAAAGCTCTCGGTCAACCTATCCTGGTCTCCGCAGATCTTCTCGCCGGTATCCGTGTTCTACCTCCACATGTCGTCGCGGAGAACCTCGGATTTCATGTGATTAGAGGCCGAGATGAACCGCTTCAGATTTCAGCCGTAAGGCTAGCATTGGAAGCCTGATTGGAGTGGCGCCATCATTCTGCACCACCATACCCCACGACTGTTTCCAGCCGTGGGGTGGAGCGAGTGTTCGCCCTGCGGTCAAATGTTGGCGAGCAGTTCGTTGATGCGGCTTTCCATGTCGGCCAGTGCGGCGTCGACGTCCTTCTGGCCACTGATTGCAGCGCTCATCTCTTCGCCGACAATGTCCTGGATCGCAAATTGGCGCTGTACGGCGGAGGGCAGCGGCTTGCCGAGATCGGCGACCGCGGCGATCGCGTTGCGATGCGGCAGGGCCTTGAAGGCGTCAGAGGCGATGACGGCCTTGTATGCCGGCAAATGACCGGTGCGTGACCATTCAAAATCGTTGTCCGCGAAGAACTTCAGGAATTTGCCGATTGCTGCCGTCTGTTCAGGCGTGCGGTCCTTCTGCGAGACTGCCCAGGTATGGCCGTCGGCATATTGCGCGTGAGCGCCGCCAAACAGCTGTGGATACGGATAAACCGCATAGCCGCCCTTGTTGAGCGCCGTACCCTTGGTTTCTGACTGGGCGTTGTAGTCGCCGACGACCCAGGTGCCGTTAAGGTGGACGCCACCCTCGCCAGCAAGGAAGGCGTTGATTGAGCCGCCATAGTCGAGGTCCTTGGTAGTGTAGCCCTTGTCGAAGATCGCCTTGTACATCTCGATGACGTTCTTGGCCTCCGGCGTATTCAACTTCACATGCTTCGGATCGGCAAAGAAGTCGGAGTCCTGTTGGAAAAGATAGGTGTAGAGGTTGCGCGTGTAGAGTGCCGTCTCATTGGCCAGGTTCTGGACGAAATAGGGCTTGCCCGTCTTCTGTTTGAACTGTTCGGCCTGGGCGAGCAGTTCCTCGGGCGACTTCGGCAGGATCGGCGTGCCGTCGGCGTTGACGAGCCCGACTTGTTTGAAAAGATCCATGTTGATGTGATAGAGCATCGTCCAGCTGTCGATCGGCAGGCCGTAGATCTTGCCGTCTTTGGTCGCGCCATTGCTCGCCGCATCCGTGAAGGCGTCGGGTGTCACACCGACCGACTTCAAGAGATCGTCCAGCGGCATCAACAGGCCCTTCGACTGGTAGTCCGAAAGCACGGACTCGTGGATCGTGACGATGTCCGGAGCGTCGCCTGAAGCAAACTGCGCAGTCAGCTGATCATAGCCAGGCCACTCCACGGTGGTGACGTTGACGTGCACATCGGGATTGTCGGCGTTGAACTTGTTGATCAGCGACGTGATGATGCCACATTCGCCAACCGCCTTGGTGGGATCGGTGTTGGTGCCGAAATCGGCATCGCAGGCGCCGAAAAAGCGCTGCACGTTCAGTTCGGTCGTCGCAAAACTTGGGCTTGCAAGCGCCGTCGCGCCCGCAGAAACGGCGGCAAACAGTATTTTCTTCAGTTTCATATCAGTTCCTCCTACTACTGAGTTTCCGCCGCTCCACCCTGGATTGGCCTTCGTGCTTCAATCGCTGCGCCTTCCCCCGGCCATCAGGCAATTTTCGCTATTTCACCGCGGCGCCGGAGACCGCCGTGACGATGTATTTCTGGAAAAACAGGTAGAAGATCAGGATCGGCGCACCGGCGAACACCGCCTGCGCCATCAGGAAGCCGATGCCTTCGGACTGCGCGAAATTGGTCTGCGTCGAGGCCATGCCGACCGTCAGCGTGAACATGTCCTTCTTTGTTGCCGAAATCAGCGGCCAGAAGTAATCGTTCCACGCGCCGAGAAACGTGAAGATACCGAGCGTTGCCTGTGCAGGCAGCGTGAGCGGCAGAAGCACCTTCCAGAAAATCCTGAAGCGGCCGGCATTGTCCAGCATGGCGGCTTCGTCCAGTTCCTTTGGAATGGCCTTGAAATATTGTGTCATCAGGAAGACGCCAAACGGAGCCGACAGGCCGGGAAGAATGAGCCCTTGATAGGTGTTGTGGAATTTCAGCACGCTGAAGATCTGGTGGCGGGCGACAAGCACTGCCTGTTCCGGAACGGCCAGGCCGAACAGCACAATGACGAACAGCACGTCCCGGCCGGGAAAATTCAGTCGTGCAAAGCCGTAGCCGGCAAGCGACGACAGGATCAAGGTGCCGAGCGTCAATCCACCGGAGACGATGATGCTGTTGCGCACCCAGATGAACACCGACGACGTGCCGACGGTGTTGATGTAGTTTTTTAGCGTATAGGGCGCGTGAAACACCGAATTCGGATCGGCCATCAGTTCGGCATTGTCCTTGAGCGACAGGCCGATGACCCACAGAACCGGTGCGATCATGACGATCGACAGTAGGATGACAAGGGCCAGCAACAAATGGTCGCCGAATGCCCGTCCCTTGATCGAAACGGCTGGAGCGCTCATGTCTGGTCTCCTCTGCTGCGCGTCACCAGGTACTGGGCCATCGCCGCGATCAGGATGAGGATGAACAGGATTTCCGATGCCGCGGCGCCCAGGCCCAGATCCCAGCGACGGAACGCGGTGTCGTAGATGTAGAGCACGATCGGCTTGGTCAGGTTGTTGGGGCCGCCGCGCGTCATCAGCCAGGCCTGGCCGAACAGCTGGAATTGCAGCACGATCTGGATGATGACCACCAGAATGAAGGTGCGCTTGATGGACGGCAGCGTGATCGAGCGCAGCGTCTGCCAGCGACTGGCATTGTCCAGTGCTGCCGCCTCGTAGATATCCTGCGGGATCTGCTGGAGCGCCGAGAGAAAGAGCATCATCGGCAGGCCGATGCACCACCAGATGGTGGCAATAGCGATGCCGATCATCGCAAGGCTGGGATCGGAAATGAAAGCCGGAGCAGTCGCGCCGAACCATCCGTAGATCGTCGACAGCAGACCGACATTCGGAATGAACACGATGCGCCAGATCAGTGTGACGATGGTGACCGACAGCACCGAGGAGGAAAAGAACAGGGTCCGCAGCACCGCGGCAGTGCGGGTGCGGCGGTTGAGGCAAAGCGCGAGAAAAAGGCCGAGGAGTGCCAGTGTCGGAACAGTCAGAAGCACGAAGTAGAAGGTGTTCCAGACCGATTGCAGGAACACCTTGTCGTGGAACAGCCTGACATAGTTGCCTAGCCCGATAAAGTTGCCGGACGAGAACGTATCGGCCTTGTGGAAGCTCAGCCACATTCCCCAGAGGAGTGGGAAGACAAGCAGCGTCGTGAAGAAGAACAGGAACGGCGCGACGAACATGAAGTTTCGCCATTGCGGCGCGTAGATATCAGCGCTCGGAGTCCTGACGCCTGCTGCCGGCATCGCGGTCTGCGGCATTGTCAGCCGATCGGCCATATCAGGCCTCCCTCGCGTGCCAGGCGCGGCCGGATTCGTCGAACAGATGCGATTTCTGGCCGTCGAAGGCGAGCCCGACCTTGTGGCCAACCGCGATGCGGCTGTTGCCGGCGTCGGAGCCGACGATTTGCTGACCATCGCCCAGCCGGGCGTAGACCAACGTGCGTTCGCCGAGCCGCTCGAGCACCTCGACCACGCCGTCGGCATTTCCCTGTCCGGCGGCAACGATGCGAACATCTTCCGAACGGATGCCGAAAGTGTGCTTGCAATCGCTCAACTGGTTGGAGACAATCTCGGTCTGGACCGATACGCCATCCGCAAACCTGGCCGCGGCATTCTCAGCCGACCTGTCGAGTGTCGCTTCGACAAAATTCATCGCCGGTGCGCCGACGAAGCCGGCGACAAATTTGGTCGCGGGGCGTTCGTAGATCTCCATCGGAGAGCCGATCTGCTCGATCCTGCGATTGTTCATGACGACGATGCGGTCGGCGAGCGTCATGGCCTCGACCTGATCGTGGGTGACGAAGATCATCGTCGATTGCAGGCGCTGGTGAAGCTGGGCAAGTTCAAGACGGGTACGGGTGCGCAGAGCCGCGTCGAGATTGGAGAGCGGCTCGTCGAATAGGAAGGCCTTCGGTTCCTTGACGATCGCACGGCCGATGGCAACACGCTGGCGCTGGCCGCCCGAGAGCTGGCCAGGCTTGCGCTCGAGCAAGTGCGGCATTTCGAGGATGCGAGCGGCTTCGTTGATCCGGGCATCGATGACCTCGCGCGACATGCCGATATTCTCAAGCCCGAAGGCCAGGTTGTCGCGCACGGTCATATGCGGATAGAGCGCATAGGACTGGAACACCATGGCAACGCCGCGCTTGCCCGGCGGCAGATGATCGATGCGTTCGTTATTGATGGCGATCTCGCCGCTGTCGACGGTTTCGAGGCCAGCGATCATGCGCAGAAGCGTCGATTTCCCGCAGCCGGACGGTCCAAGAAACACAATGAATTCGCGTGCCTTGATGGATAGGGACAGATCTTCCAGCACCGCCATGGCACCGAAGTGTTTGTTCACATTCCTGATCTCGATATCGGCTGTCACGTCGACGCTCCTCCTCGGCGCATGCACTTTTCGATGATCCGCCAGTCAGAGCTTCAGGCGGATCATCTGGTAGGAATAGGCCGGCAGCGACAGGCTCAGCTTGCCGCCAGCCACCGAGGCGCCGGCCCCTTTCCTGGGGCCGACATTGCCGGGGTTCGCGGCCGAGTTGACGGCTTTCAGATCCGCGTGCGTCATCACTTGGTGATCGACGATGTCGGCCGCGCCGAAGCCGGTGATGTCGATCACGGTTTCGATTGCTTCGCTCGAATGGCGGTTGACGGCGAAGAATGTGACATGCCCGTTTTGCGTGTCATGCACGCCGGTGACGTCGACATAGGAAACGTCGCCAGCGACAGTGGACTTGTAGGTCGGGCATTCCACCCTGAGATTCAGCGCATTGCCGCGTCCGTAGATCGAGGCATAGAGATAGGGATAGTAGATCGTCTGGCGCCATGCCGGGCCATTGGGAACGGTCATGATCGGCGCGATGACGTTGACCAGTTGCGCCATGCACGCGATCTTGACCACGTCGGATCGACGGATGAAGGTGTTGAGGATCAGGCCGACCTGCAGCACGTCCTCGAAATTGTAGATGTCTTCGAGCAGTGGCGGGGCAAAGGGCCAGCCGTCATTGCCACCGAGGATCTTCTTGTCCTGCTCCTTGGAATGGTACCAGACGTTCCATTCGTCGAACGAGATGTAGACCTGCTTGCTGGAGCGCTTCTTCGCCTTGATGTAGTCGATGACGCCGGCGACCGAGACGATGTAGTCGTCGAGTTTCTCGCTCATGGCGAGATAGTTCGGAGCGTCGTTGGCTTCGTTGTCGAAATACATGTGCAGCGAGATGTAGTCGACCTCGTTGTAGGTATGGTCGAGAACCGTCGCTTCCCATTCAGGGTAGGTCGGCATCTTGGCATTCGAAGAGCCACAGACCACCAGCTCGAGCGACTTGGAGAAGGCGCGCATGGCCTTGGCCGTCTCATGCGCCAGGCGACCATACTCGTCCGCAGTCTTGTGGCCGATCTGCCAAGGACCGTCCATTTCATTGCCGAGGCACCAGAGCTTGACGTCGAAAGGTTCCTTGCGGCCGTTCGCGATACGCTTGTCGCTCCACTTACTGCCGCCGGGATGATTGGTGTATTCCAGAAAGTTGCGGGCTTCATCGAGGCCACGCGAGCCGAGATTGACGGCTAGCATCATCTCGGTGTTGGCGGAGGCGCACCAGTCCGCAAATTCATGCAGGCCGACTTCGTTGCTTTCCGATGTGTGCCAGGCGAGGTCGAGGCGCACCGGGCGTTCTTCCTTGGGGCCGATGCCATCTTCCCAATTGTAGGCGGAGACGAAATTGCCGCCGGGATAGCGAACGATCGGAACATTGAGTTCCCTGACCAGATCGATGACGTCCTGACGCATGCCATTGGCATCTGCCGTCGGGTGGCCCGGCTCATAGATGCCGCTGTAAACCGCACGCCCGAGATGCTCGATAAAGGATCCATAGAGCCTCGGATCAATTTTCGAGACAACATAGTGCGGATGCGCCGTGACGGCTGCCTTCATGCATTCCTCCCACAATATCACAAATAGTGATTTAAATCACCTTGTTCGATATCAAAGGGAAGCAATAGGCATTCGTCAAGTCAAAACGACCAAATGTCTGACAATTTGACGGCGGCATCGTCCATCGATAGAGTCAATGAACTGAAATTGCTATATTATTTTCGAAACCCGATTTGGTGATATCAGCCGGTTTTGATCCTGAGCACGATGTCCTGATCGTAATTTCCGAATCCCTTGCCGAAAATATTGATTCCACCGGGGCACTTGGCGTCGTCCTTGACGCCGATACGGATGCGGATTGAATGATGGCCCTTGAGATCGAGGACAGCGAGGCTGGTTTCGGAAATCCTGACGCCGTCGACATAGGTGCCGTCCGTGGAAATTCGCCAGCTCTTCAGCTTGCCATATTGCGAGCCTTTTAGCTTCCACCAGGAGGGCGTGAAGACGCCGCGCTTGTCGCCGAAATCGCCGGGTGACGTCCAGGTGCCGACATCGATGCCATTGATCGCAAGTGTGATGTCGGAGGGCCAGTCGGCGCTGGTGCCCGGCACTTCCGAGGACAGTTCCACCACCACTTCAAGCTCGGTGATCTCGGCATTGGCGAGCTTGGCATTGTTGGGGAACTGGTATTCGACAAAGCCGCGGGTGAACCATAACAACCCAGCTTTCATGCGGTCCGGATCGAGGAAAGTGTTCGGCACATCGAGCAGACCGATGATGCCATCCGGAGAACACAGGCCGCAGGGTGCCGTCACCTCGAAACCGGTGTAGAGCCCGATCGGCATCGACACTTCGATGGCATTGTTCTTGACCGCACGATACTCGCTTTTGAACACCACGAGCACTTCCTCGGCGGTCGGATAGCAGATCTTCTGGCTGCCTTTTTTCGCCTTCTGGTTCTCGGTACGGATCAGGCCGGCATCCTCAAGCACCTGGATATTGGTTGAGACAGTCGATTGCGGCAGCGACAGCACGGCGGCGATGTCGTTGACATTCATCGGCCCCTTTTCATGCAGCAGTTTCAGCATGGAGATACGTGCCAAAGAGGCAAGCCCCTTGAGGACGGCAATGCCTTCCTCAGGTTCGATCACCAGAAAATTGCGACTCATGGATTTGCCAATCTATGCGAAATCTGTACCCGAAATTGTCATGTATATCTGGATATCTGATTTAGGCAATGCGTTGGCCGAATTCATGTAGCCGGCACGGCTCTCGCGCCGAGTGGTCATGCAAGCGCGGCAGCGCCCACAATGGCTCGCGCGGCCGATGGTGTTCCTGCGCATGACGATAGCGGTCTGGGTTGGCGAGCGGCCATTTGGCAGCGCTGGATAGCCGCTTCCAGCGCGACCGACCCGGCCGAAGGATTCGGTTCTGCCGTACAGCCGCGGAGCGTTTTACGTCGCGGTTAGGTGGTGAGCAGACGGTCCCATTCCCTCAGCCAATTGGAAAGATGCGCCATTTTCCGGCCGTTCCTGGCGCTTCTCCAAAGCGGATCTTCGCGTTTCGGCTGGAGTCGATGCAAGACGGACGTTCACTTCATTCGGGAAGACCTGCCTTCAGCAAGCCTTCGCGCAGATGCTCGGCATCGGCAGGATATCGGTAGTGCGGCATCTCCGCCCGCACGCTGAAACCGGGCTTGCGGCGGAGCACCTCTGCGGCTTTAGAGCGAGCTTCGTCGAGACGCCCAAGCTGCGCCAGGCAGGCTGACTCGCGCGCCATCATCCACGGCGACAGCTCGTGCCCGAGCTTCCGGTTTGCCGCCAAGGCTTCTTCATAGCGCCTCACGGCGTATAGACAGAAGGCAAGGGTACCCCAGGCGAACTTAACATAAGGATCAAGTCTGATGGCCCGGCGAGCCAGCTCGATGCCCTCTTCGGCGCGACCGGACACGCCAAACGCCGCGCTCAAGTGCACTATGCCGACCACGTCGTTGGGGTTGAGCGCCACACCATTTTCGAGGTGCGTTATCGCTAGATCGTACTCATCGCGGAATCGGTGGATCTGCCCGAGGAACGTGTGACATCGGCTTTCGCGCGGGTCCAGCCGGACCGCAGTCATGGCCACCTCCAATGCCCGTTGTTTGATGGCATCCGACGCGGCACCGTAGTTATTCTCGACCAGAAGTGACAGGGCCAGATAGGCGTGGGCCATAGCGTATTGCGGATCGAGAGAAACGGCCTGCTCGAACAACTCGCGAGCACGACGGTTGTTTTCCATGCCGAACCCACGCAATTGCTGAATACCGCGGAGCAGACAGTCATATGCCGGTAGGCTGTCGGTCCGCCTGCTCGACGCCATCCTGATTTCGGCGTCCTCCAGCCGGCCCACCACGGTTGCGACGACGGTGTGTGTCAACTCGTCCTGAACGTCGAATAGGTCCTCGATCCTGCGGTCGAAACGCTCGCTCCACAGATGATTGCCTGGAACGGCGTCGATCAGCTGCGCCGTGATGCGAATCCGGCCGCCCATTTTGCGAACGCTGCCCTCGATGACGTAGCGCACGCCGAGGTCGCGCGCGACCCGGCGCACGTCCACGGCTTTGTCGCGATACTGAAACGACGAGTTCCGGGCAATGACGAACAGCGCACGCGAGCGTGATAGTTCGGTGATGATATCCTCAGTGATGCCGTCGGAGAAATATTGCTGTTCAGGATCGCCGCTCATGTTGGTGAAAGGCAGGACCGCGATCGACGGCTTGTCGGGAAGCGACAACGCAGGCCCGGCGGGTGCCGGCGCCACACCGTTCACGATTCTGAACACGCGCACCGGATTGGCAATGTTCTTGAGTTCGACCTCTCCCATCTCGTCGAAGACATGAGCGCCCTTGCCACGCAGTTCATCGCGCACCTTTGCCGAAACGCAGATCCCGCCCGGCTCCGCCAACGCCTCCAGCCGCGCGGCTACGTTGACGCCGTCGCCGTAGACATCGGATCCCTCGCCAATGATATCGCCAAGATTGATGCCGATGCGCAGAAGGATGCGTCTATCCTCGCCCAAAAGCGTGTTGACCTCGGCCATCTTCTCCTGCAGGTCCAGCGCCGCCTCGACCGCGTTCACCGCGCTGGCGAATTCCATCAGCACGCCATCGCCCATGACCTTGACAATGCGGCCCTCATGGTCGCGCACTATCGGCTCCAAGACGCTCTTCCGCTGTTCCCTCAGCGCCGCCAGCGTTCCCGCCTCGTCGGCCTCCATGAGGCGCGAGTACCCCACGACGTCGGCGACGGCGATGGCGGCAAGACGGCGTTTGGCGCGTTCATCGGCCATTTAGATGATGCCTTAAGGCCCAGTTTCCGCCGATGGTATTTGTGCCATGCCACGATGTCCATTGCTGCTATGGGTCCCATTCCGAACATTGCTCAGGGGCCGACACAGGTCTGCGATGGGGGGCATCAGTGCTGGTTTCAGCGAATGTCCGCTGTCGGCAGCAAAAGAGTACAGGAAGGTCCGTTCAGGGTTCCTGCTGACTCGTTGGTCGCCGTTCGGTAGAGGCCGCTCAGGGTAGACACCTGCCGGAGCGGGAACGTCCGGTCCGGAGAACTGTCGGGAACGGCGGCTTATGGCGCAACTTTCCTGTTCGCATGCGCGAATGGATCGACGGGGAGCGTGGTGCGTGGCAACTGCGCCCCTCATTCGCCTCGCCGGACTGCGCCGGCTGATACCCTAGTCGCCTTCACCGTCGTCGAGCGTGAAACCAGCCTTCAAAGTCACCTGGAAGTGACGAACCTCACCATTCTCAACATGGCCGCGCGTCTGCGTTACCTCGAACCAACGCAAGTTCCTGAGCGTCTTTCCGGCGCGGGCGATCGCCACGCGAATAGCATCGTCGATGCTCTCACCTGATGAGCCTACGAGCTCAACCACCTTGTAGATATGCCTCTCATCCATGGAATGCTCCTTTCCAGTTTGCACCATATTTGTGGCGCAATCCGGAAGCGGAAAGTGAGCAGCGAGCGCTTTATCTCCGACCGGCAACTGCTTCGGAAAGGAGCGGGCGACCTCAATATCCTTCGGCTACGATCTGTATATCTGCCCAGGTCTTCAATAGCTTGAAGTTGCCGTCAAAGGCGCGCCGCTTCAACTCCTCGTAAAGAACCGAGCATTGCATGATTTCGCTGGTATCTAGATCACTCTTTGCGGCCTCGCGTTCGCAGGCGAGGTAGAGTGCTTCAGTAGCCGGCACGGCGCGCCGAGTGGTCATGCAGCGCGGCAGCGCCGCAATGGCTCTCGCGGCCGATGGTGTTCCGGCACACGACCACGATAGCGGTCTGGCACGATAGCGGTCTGGATTGGCGAGCGGCCATTTGGCAGCGTTGGATGGGCCGCTTCCAGCGCAATCCGCTCCTCCCCCTGATGGCTGAGCTTAGGTGGAATGTCGACGGTCAGGTTGGATAACGCGCGGGCTCTACGCCGATAACATTCTGCTCCGCGTCCGTGGTGAGCGTTCCCTTCGATTGATCCAATATTACAAGCACGTTGCCGAAAGGGTCACAAACACGAGCGCATCGCCCGATCGCGATGTCGAAGGGCGGTTCCACTGCCTCTCCGCCCGATGCCAAAAATTCTCGAAATGCCGCGTCCACGTCATCAACCAGAATATCGGTCTCTGGACCAATACGAAGATGAACTACTAGTTCTGCATCAGTTTCAGGCAACGCGAATCCGGCGGCTTCCGCGTCCCGCCAGATAAGGGCATGGCCGAGCCGATCCCGATAAAAGGATATGGCTTCGTCAAGATCGCTTACATGCAGTAGATAGTTGTCGAGTTTTCGGAACAACGGCTTTTTGGCGGCCTCGTAAGCCATTGGGGAACCTCGCGCAGCATCGCGGCTCACATCACACACTACCCAAGATTATGCTTTCGTACGCGTTCCGCAACGGCTCAGCGTCGGCTCAACTGATGTCCAGCTTGCAACAGGCTAAGACAAATAGATGGAGCGGGATGCCCAATTCTATTTGAACGTATCCCGCTCTAGTCGGGACGGCGATAGGCCACAACCTCGCCAGGCATGCTCAGGTTCTGCAAGGAGCCAGGTGCCGCGCCGCCGATCCAGCCCAGCACCGAGCGGGCGAGCTCGGCGCCGGCCAGCCGGAAGTTCTCGTTGACCACCAGC
>NZ_FNEE01000010.1:104889-197945 GCF_900099905.1 Mesorhizobium muleiense
TCCGAGACGCCGTAGATGATGTCCGAGACAAAGCTCATGATCTCGCGCTCGGTGTTGAGCACGAGGCTGATGACGTTGGTCTTGCCGGTCCGCAGCCGCACACCAGCGCGGTTCGGCCGGTAACCGATCTGCTTGGCGACGAGCTGGACGCGTCGATGATGACCGCCTTGGAGGCGAATAGTTCAGCGAGCACGGTCGAGAACAAGAAGGTAAGGATCGTTAGGAGTGCGATCGTGCCGAATGAGCTTGGTCATTGGTTTCTGTGTCTTTCACCGGCTGATGGCGAGCACGCCCAGCGCCGAGGCGGCGGCGGCAAGCCCAATGCGGACGTAGTGAATCATGATCCAGGTGTTGAGCCGGTCAGGAACCTGGTCGAGGGGCAGGGCTTTGGCCGCGAACTGAGCGTTGGTTGGCACGAACCAGATCATCGTGAGCGCCAGGACGCCCGCGATGCACGCGGCCGATCCGATCCAGAGCATATGCGGCCCAACGTCGCCCCAGCCGAGCCAGAGGGAGCCGATCAGGCCGACGAGGGTCGGGACGACGACAATAGGAATCGCCCCGGAAATGAACCCGCTGTTCTTGCTGAACCAGTCGAGGAACTCGGCTGCGGGAAGGCTCTTCCAGTAGCCGCCGAGCGTCACACCAATAGTCAGCATGACTCCGGCGAACATGGCCGAACCCGTGACGGCGAGTATGTTGAACAGGAGCCGCATCGGACTCTCTCCTCTTGGCTTGATTTCGATTGTGATGACTTCGGGCTGCAGGCGTCGCGTTTATGCGACGCAGATGCCGGGCACCGCCACCTTCTGGAACAAGTGCGGAGAGGCAACCGCCGACGACGGATAGGCTCCCAGTTTCGCTCTGAATTCGGGATGCGTCAACGCGGCCCGGAAGGCGGCCGTCGATTCCCAGACTGCGTAGTTCAGGTAGGTCGGGCTTTCGCCGATGGCGCGGTGGAGTTGGATGGAAATCAGGCCCGGCTGGGTCTTCATGAAGGACGCATCGTCCTCCCACACCTGAAGAAACACTGCCTCGTCGGCGGGGTCGAGCGTGAACAGATTGATCAAAACAACGGCATCGGCATCGATTCCAATCTGACGGTCGATGGGAAAGGCGGGATCGAGAGGGCGCATGGTGGGCATGAAAGGTCTCCTGAGGTTGCATTTGACACTATAATGTCGAGTGGGTACTATCAACACATAACCAATTGACATCATCGTGTCAACAAAATCATATGGTGACAAATGAACAAACCGCAGCGGGCGTCAGCCGGAGATGCCTTGACCGATCTCATTCTGACGATGTTCCGGGTGAACAACCTCACCCTTACCTGGGGCGACCGGCTCGTCGCTCCTCTCGGGCTGACCAGCGCCCGTTGGCAGATTCTAGGGGCTATCGTGGCGGCAGAACGGGCACAGCCGGTTGCCTGGCTTGCGCGCGATCTCGGCGCCAATCGCCAGAACGTTCAGCGCATCGTCAACGATCTGGCCAAGGAAGGGTTGGTGTCATTCGCGCCAAACCCGCATCATCGCCGTGCACAACTCGTGGCGCTGACGGACAAGGGACGGCAGACCTTCGACGCTGCCATCCGCCTGTACGCGCCGCGGGTCGAGGCGCTCGCGGAAGGGCTTGCCCTAAAGGACATCGAAGCAGCCCGCAGCGTGATGACGATGCTGCGGCAGAAACTTGAGGGGGATGAAAATGCTCAAGAGTAGGCTTCGCACCGCGAATGGCAGTATCCGCTATCTCGTTTATGGTGGCTGTTGACCCTAGCGTCTGATGAAAGCTCGACGTCCCTTGGGTCAGAGATGTCGGTTCCCGCGAAGGTCCGCTTGCAAGCTGCCAAATCGGCGTGGCAAAGGCTGATTTGGGTAAAATCTTCCGGTTGTCGAACCGACAAGTCGCGCCATTTGCGGTCATTGTGCCCGGCAAGATGGAAGCCTCGATCGAGTCCTTTGCTGATTTTTTTCGATTCAACACTGCCGAAATCCAAAGGCTCGAGCGTCACCTACTCGTGCTTATCCGCAGACATCGCCTGCCTGCACTCAGAGATGAACCGAGCGGCTGGCTCATCACACGTTGGCGGCGTCAAAATACCGATCTCCCTGAAGGTTTCCGCCTCGCCTAGCTCTATGACGCGCACGCCCCGGAAATGATCCGCGTAGGCTTCCGCTCTCGGCACGATTGCGACACCCATGCCGTCGGCAACCATGCTCAACAGGGCAGGAATGTCGTCTATCTCGACCCATTCGTTGACCACAACGCCTTGTTGTTCGATCAAACGCTCTACCAGCCGCCCGCCGAACGAATGACGGTTGTACCTCAGGAAGGCGTGTCCGCTCATCGCGGCTTTCCAATTCATGTCGTCAGTTCCTGGCGGCGCCACCAAGACGAAACGCTCCTGCACCAACGACTCCCACCGAACGGTCGACGGCAATCCGAAGCTTGGCCGGATAATGACGGCCACGTCCAATCCGCCTGCGTCCAGGCGATCCAGCAGCTCTAGTGAAGTTCCCGGCACGATCTCGATGTAGAAACCGGGGAACGCGGGGTGGAAAGCCTTCAAAGCGCGCCGAAGGATCGTCGGCTGCACGGACGAGATTGCACCAATCCGGAGGCGCCCGGGTCGGGCTGACCAATCCAACGGCTTGGTCAGTGTTTCAACACCTGCAAGAACCTCCTGCGCTCGGGCCAACACTGTGCGTCCAGTCTGGTTCAGGGTGGCCGAGCGGCCGGTCCGATCGAAGAGCCGCACCTCGAGCTTGTCTTCGAGACGCATCATCTGCCCGCTAACGGCGGCCTGCGTCAGACCAATCCGAGTGCCAGCAGCCGCGAAAGTGCCATATCGGGCGACCGCCAACAGCGTTCTCAGTTCAGCGATCATGCAGCATTGATAACTTTTAATTGGGCTGACCGCAATTACATATAGTTTTTTGTTTTGCTCGGAATCCTCTATCTGCCGGTCATCGTCAGAATGGAGTTTAACGATGACCGACCAGACCATCCGCCCCTTCCATCTCGCTTTTCCTGTCGGCGACCTCGAAGCAGCGCGCGGCTTCTACAAAGATCTTCTCCGCTGCGGGGAAGGCCGCAGCTCGCCCGACTGGGTCGATTTCGACTTTCACGGCCATCAGATCGTCGCGCACTTGGCGCCCGAGGAATCCGGCAAAGCCCGGACGAACGCCGTCGATGGCCACGGTGTGCCTGTCCGTCATTTTGGAATCGTTCTCTCGATGGAGGAATGGCAGAAGACCGCTGATCGCCTGACGGAAGCTGGAATGAACTTCGTGATCGCTCCCTACATCCGCTTCAAAGGCAAGCCCGGCGAGCAGGCAACGATGTTCTTTAACGATCCGGCGGGTAACGCCATCGAGATGAAGGCTTTCAAGGATATCCGCCAGCTGTTCGCGAAGTGAGGCACCGGGAAGAAGAAGGAAGTGCACGCCGTCACTCGGTCGCCGTTCCAGGCAGCCTGCCAGACCTGGGTAGAGGCTGCGCTCGTCTGTCCTGAAACCTCGTGGAGCCACAAGTTCATGGGATCGATGTGGCGCGGGCGACCCATGGCGCTGACGCATTCCAGTTCATCATGCTGGCTCCGTCGCGAGCCTGCCAACATCACATTCAATCAACTGAAAGGAAAAACAGAATGACCGATCCGACATACGTTCAGGAATACGAAGCAATCGTCAAAGTGCTGAACAAGTACAACGAAGGTGGAGCCAAAGCGGACAGCTCGATCATGCGCTCGGCCTTCAGCGAACGTGCGACTATTTTCGGCATCGAGAACAGCAAACTTGAAGGGGGGCCGATCGAAGGGCTTTTCAAAACGATCGATACGGCGTTCCGGCAATCGCCGGAGGCGAAGGCCGCTATCGTGCGCATCGATATCGTTGGTACCGTGGCGAACGCCCGCGTTGATACGGACAATATCTCGGGGTTTCGCTTCACGGATTTTTTCAATCTGGTAAAGGTCGACGGTCAGTGGACGGTCGTTAACAAGGTCTACCACACGCACCATAGCAACTGATCGGACGCCGGCGCAGTTGATGAGGGCTTCGGTTCTCATCAGCCCCGGCCGTCGCTGTTTCGATCATCGAAACTCCCGCGTAGTTACAGAAGGAACATGAGGATGTCCAAAATCTTCATCGTCGGCGGTGCCGGAAAAGTGGGCCGTCGGCTTGCTCAGCAACTTTCCGAGCGTGGTCACCGGCCGCTCTCCCTTTACCGCAAACCTGAACAGCGTGACGAACTGACGGCACTCGGAGCCACGCCGATTGAAGGCGATCTCATCGGTCTGTCAATCGAGGATTTGGCGGACATGATGAAGGGCTGTGGCACTGCGGTCTTCAGCGCGGGAGCCGGCGGCGCGGGGATGGCAGTCACAAACGCCATCGACGGGGCCGGGCTCGAAAAGGCGGTCGAAGCCGCGAAGGTCGCAGGAGTCCAGCGATTCCTGCTGGTCTCAGTTTTTCCCGACGCGCTGCGCGACCAAGAGCGCAAAGAGGGCTTCGAGAACTATATCAGGGTAAAGAAGTTGGCGGACGCCTATCTTGTCGCCAGCGGCCTCGATTACGTCATAGTGCGGCCTGGCACGCTGACCGAAGAGACAGGCCGCGGATGCGTGCGCGCCGACCTCGCTGTTCCCTACGGCAAGGTGCCGCGGGACGATGTTGCCGCCGTTCTGGCCGAGATCGTAGACCGGCCGGACATTGCCAGAGCGATCATCGAGCTAACCGAAGGAGAGACGCCGGTCTCCGAAGCCATCACGCGTCTCGCATAAAGAGCGCGATCATGATGCTTGGGGTTCGGCCGGTGCTCGCCAGCGAGTTGACTGCAAGGCGAAGAAAGGCTCAAGGCGGACGTCGAGCAAGTAAGGGTGGTCGGCGCTCATAGGCGACGACGGGTTTGTCCGCGAAGCTGCCACTTGCATTGCCCCGATCGAAGGCCGTCAAGGGGCCACATCCAGACCACCCCTAGAGCGCAGCGTACGTCCGTTTCCGCACTTCGACGGCCGAAAGCTGTCAGCCCGCTGTCGGCCCGACTACGCCGACGATTGGGCACGCCAGGAACGACGGCTTCCCGGAAGCCGTCCGTGACCATGGGACGACAGAGATGGGTCGGCTTCTGAAGGGCTGCTTCCCGGCCGTTCGAGCGCAAACCTGTCCGTCAGCAAACGTGAAAAGGCTGCCAGTCAGCAGCGCGCATTTTGCAGCCAGGTGGAATCACTTGACGTCGCAGAAATGCGGCTAAGACAAATAGATGGAGATGCCCAATTCTATTTGAACGTATCCCTGTCTAGTCGGGACGGCGATAGGCCACAACCTCGCCAGGCATGCTCAGGCTCTGCAAGGAGCCAGGTGCCGCGCCGCCGATCCAGCCCAGCACCGAGCGGGCGAGCTCGGCGCCGGCCAGCCGGAAGTTCTCGTTGACCACCAGCAATTCCCTGCGGAACAGGTGCAGCAGGTCGGACGACTGCTTGGACACCACGTCGACGTCCCGGCCGAGCTTGAGGCCGGCGTCCTCGATGCCGGCGACGATGGCGAGTGTCGCGGCAGCGGCACTGCTGACGAAACCGTCAGGCCTGACGTCGCGGCGCATCAGCTGCGCGGTCCTCATCCTGATCTGATCGATAGAATGGTCGACCGAAACGGTGTTGAACGGGATCTCGCTGGCGCCGACCTCGCTCAGCGCATCGGTGAAGCCGTTCAGCGTATGACTGTGGTAGGTCAGTTCGACTGGAGGCGCCAGCAGAGCCAGCCTGCGGCGGCCGATGCCGGCCAGGTGGCGCACAGCCTCGGTCGCGAACGCGTAATTGTCGAAATCATGATAGGGGTGGATCAGCCCCATATCGGTGCGGCCATGCGTGGCAAAGGGAATACCACGCTCGAGCATGTAACGGGCCCTGGGGTCATTCGGCTGGGTGCGCGAAATGATGACGCCGTCGGCGGAACCGGTTTCCAAGAGATAACGTATCGGGTCCAGGGGATCCTGAGAGCGTGAATAGGGCGTGACGATCAGGTGATAGGGTGTGTCGGCAATGACTTCCGAGACGCCGTAGATGATGTCCGAGACAAAGCTCATGATCTCGCGCTCGGTGTTGAGCACGAGGCTGATGACGTTGGTCTTGCCGGTCCGCAGGCGCACACCGGCGCGGTTCGGCCGGTAGCCGATCTGCTTGGCGACGAGCTGGACGCGTCGCCTGGTCTCGGCGCCGATCTCGGGCGCGTCCTTCAGCGCCCGCGACACGGTGGTGACGCCCAGCCCGGTCATGAAGGCAAGCGTCTTCAGCGTCGGCCGGCCCGAGCCCTCGTCGTCCTTTTCCGTCTGATCTCTGTCCATTCATCCCGCCCGTCAGGCGCATAGCAGTTGCCGTGCAGGTCGGCAATCGGCGATGAACACCCTATATACTGAAACGTTACAGATTGTCACTTGCCATCGCGCAGCGGCCAGTAAAAGTTGGCTTGGATGAGCGGCACTCCGTTCGACGCAAAGTCGGTGTCCGTCGGCAAGGGATTTGCCCGCGAGCAAGGGTTTGCCGTTATTTCACGCATTGCAGCATCATTTTTGCGATGCAGCCTGCCTTGCTGCGGTGCAGTAGCGGACATTGCGCGGCGGGTTTGTTCGCGGCTCGAAAAAATGCCGAGCTGCTCCTGTTCGGGGGTTGCGCGCTTCCAACAATTGCCGTATCGAAAATCTGTAACGTTTCAGATTCTGGGAGGAGCCGAAATGCGATACCAAATCATGACCGCTGCGTTGGCAGTGACAACCGCGCTGCCATTCGCCGGCCCGGCGGCAGCGACCGATCTGGAAGTCACCCATTGGTGGACTTCAGGCGGCGAGGCGGCGGCGGTCGCCGAATTCGCCAAGGCGTTCGACGAGACAGGCAATCATTGGGTCGACGGCGCCATCGCCGGCTCCGGCGGCACGGCGCGGCCGATCATGATCAGCCGCATCACTGGCGGCGACCCTATGGGCGCCACCCAGTTCAACCACGGAAGGCAAGCGGAAGAATTGGTGCAGGCCGGTCTGATGCGCGATTTGACCGAGCTCGCCACCAGGGACAAGTGGGCGGAAATCGTCCAGCCGAAGAGCCTGCTCGACGGCTGCACCCTCGACGGCAAGATCTATTGCGTGCCGGTCAACATTCACTCCTGGCAGTGGCTGTGGCTGTCGAACGCGGCCTTCGAAAAGGCCGGTGTGCCGGTGCCGAAGAATTGGAATGAATATGTCGCAGCAGCCCCCGCGCTGGAGAAGGCAGGCATCATACCGCTGGCGGTCGGCGGGCAGCCCTGGCAGTCCTCGGGCGCCTTCGACGTGCTGCTTACGGCGGTCGGCGGCACCGACGCTTTCTTGAAGGTCTATCGCGACAAGGATGCCGAATTCGCCGCCGGGCCCGAGGTCGCGAAGGTATTCAAGGCCGCGGACGATGCCCGCAAGATGGCGAAGAACACCAATGTGCAGGACTGGAACCAGGCCACCAATCTCGTCATCTCCGGCAAGGCCGGCGGCCAGATCATGGGCGACTGGGCGCAGGGCGAGTTCCAGGTTGCCGGGCAGACCGCCGGCAAGGACTATACGTGTCTTCCCGGCCTTGGCCTGAACGAGGTCATCGCCACCGGCGGCGACGCCTTCTACTTCCCGCTGCTGCAGGACGCAGAAAAGTCCAAGGCGCAGGAAGCGCTGGCCGAAACGCTGCTCGATCCCAAGACGCAGGTCGCCTTCAACCTCAAGAAGGGCTCGCTGCCGGTGCGCGGCGATATCGACCTCAAGGCGGCGAACGATTGCATGAAGAAAGGGCTCGACATCCTGGCCAAGGGCAGCGTCATGCCCTGGACGGACCAGCTGCTGTCGCAAGACACCCAAAAGCAGAAGGAGGACCTTTTCTCCGAGTTCTTCGCCAAGCCGGACATGACCGTGGAAGAGGCGCAAAAGCGCTTTGCCGACATCGTCGCCTCAGCGGACTGACTTTTCGACGAACCGCTCGCTCCCGGCCCGCCGCGGGGCCGGGAGCTCAGGGTCAAGGCCCTGACTCTTCGGCCTTGACCCTTGGCCCTAACCCTTTGGCCTTACCCGATCCAGCCCGGCTGTGCAGATGAGCAAGAGCGAACGCCCCAACCAACTCTTCCGCAACCTTAACGCCAAGGTCGCCTCTATTCCGATGGTCCTCACCGCACTGGTGATCTTCGTCGGCGGCAGCGCGTGGACGGTGCTCTATTCCTTCACCAATTCAAAACTGCTGCCGCGGCTGAACTTCGTCGGGCTCGACCAGTATTATCGGCTGTGGTCGACGCCGCGCTGGCTGGTCTCGATCGAGAACCTGCTGGTCTACGGCGTGCTGTCGCTGGTGTTCTCTCTGGTCATCGGCTTCATACTGGCGGCGCTGCTCGACCAGAAGATCCGCTTCGAGGACACGTTCCGCACCATCTTCCTCTACCCGTTCGCGCTCTCCTTCATCGTCACCGGCCTGGTCTGGCAGTGGCTGCTCAACCCGGAGTTCGGAATCCAGGGGGTGGTGCGCGGCCTCGGCTGGGAAAGCTTCAGCTTCGATCCGCTCTACAATTCCGACATCGTCATCTACGGCATCTTGATCGCCGCGCTCTGGCAAGGCACCGGGCTGATCATGTGCCTGATGCTGGCGGGCCTGCGCGGCATCGATGAGGATATCTGGAAGGCGGCGCGGGTGGATGGGATACCCACCCTAAAAACCTATCTGTTCATCATCATCCCGATGATGCGGCCGGTCTTCATCACCGCGCTTGTCATCATCGCCGCCGGCATCGTCAAGGTCTATGACCTGGTTGTCGCCCAGACCAGCGGCGGTCCCGGCATCGCCTCCGAAGTGCCGGCCAAATATGTCTATGACTACATGTTCTTCGCCCAGAACCTCGGCCAGGGTTTTGCCGCCTCGACCATGATGCTGCTGTCGGTGGTGGTCGTCATCGTTCCCTGGGCCTATCTCGAATTCGGAGGCAAGAAGCGTGGCTGACCTTGCCGTTCCCCTGCCTGCCGGCACGGGCTCTATCGGGCTTGAGGCATCCGGGCCGCGAGGGCCGAAGCCGCGGCATGTGTTCTCGCGCCGCAACATCTTCCTCTATGGCACGCTGATCGTGGTGGCGCTGTATTATCTGCTGCCGCTCTACGTGATGGTGGTGACATCGCTGAAGGGCATGCCGGAGATACGCCTCGGCAACATTTTTTCACCGCCGCTCGAGATCACCTTTGAGCCTTGGGTGAAGGCCTGGTCCAGCGCCTGCACCGGTCTCAACTGCGACGGGCTCTCGCGCGGCTTCTGGAATTCGGTGCGCATCACCGTCCCGTCGGTCGTCCTGTCGATCGCCATCGCTTCGGTGAATGGCTACGCGCTTGCCAACTGGCGCTTCAAGGGCGCCGATACTTTCTTCGTGATCCTGATCGTCGGCGCCTTCATCCCCTATCAGGTGATGATCTATCCGATCGTCATCATCCTGCGCGAGATCGGCCTCTATGGCAGCCTGAGCGGCCTGGTGATCGTCCATTCCATCTTCGGCATGCCGATCCTGACGCTGTTGTTCCGCAACTATTTCACTTCCATGCCGGAGGAACTGTTCCGGGCGGCGCGCGTCGACGGCGCCGGCTTCTGGGGCATCTATTTCCGCATCATGCTGCCGATGTCGCTGCCGATCTTCGTCGTCGCCATCATCCTGCAGGTGACCGGCATCTGGAACGACTTCCTGTTCGGCGTCGTCTACACCCGCCCCGACACTTATCCGATGACGGTGCAGCTCAACAACATCGTCAACTCGGTGCAAGGCGTGAAGGAATACAACGTCAACATGGCCGCCACCATCCTGACCGGCCTGGTACCGCTCGTCGTCTACTTCGTTTCCGGCAAGCTTTTCGTGCGTGGCATCGCCGCCGGCGCGGTGAAAGGATGATGATGACAAGACTCGAAAATCCCAGCGTTTCGATCCAGGACCTGTCGCTGAATTTCGGCGCAATCTCGGTGCTGGAAACGCTCAACATCGACGTCGCCGAGGGCGAGTTCATCGTGCTGCTCGGGCCGTCCGGCTGCGGCAAGTCGACCCTGCTCAACTGCATCGCCGGCTTGCTCGACGTTTCGGACGGCCGCATCTTCATCAAGGGCAAGAACGTCACCTGGGAGGAGCCCAAGGACCGTGGCATCGGCATGGTGTTCCAGTCCTATGCGCTCTACCCGCAGATGACGGTGGAGAAGAACCTGTCGTTCGGGCTGCGCGTTGCCGGCATTCCCAGGGACGAGATCGCCAAGCGTATCGCGCGGGCCGCCGAAATCCTGCAGATCGAGCCGCTGCTGCAACGCAAGCCGTCGGCGCTTTCGGGCGGCCAGCGCCAGCGTGTGGCGATCGGGCGGGCGCTGGTGCGCGACGTCGACGTCTTCCTGTTCGATGAGCCGCTCTCCAATCTCGACGCCAAGCTGCGCGCCGAATTGCGCGTCGAGATAAAACTGCTGCACAGCAAGCTGCAGAACACCATGATCTATGTCACCCACGACCAGATCGAGGCGATGACGCTGGCCGACCGCATCGCGGTGATGAAGGGCGGCGTCATCCAGCAGCTCGACGCACCGCAGACCATCTACAATCGCCCGGTCAACCGTTTCGTCGCCGGCTTCCTCGGCTCGCCGGCGATGAATTTCCTCGACGGCAGGCTGGAGAAGGACGATGGCAACTGGCACTTCGTCGCCGAGGAAGTGCGGATTCCGCTTGCCACCTACGCTTTCGAAAAGGAGCCGGCGCCGGGAGCGGCGGTGTTCGGTATCCGGCCCGAGCATGTCGCGTTCAACAGCGGCTCCGGATGGCCGTTCACAACCACGGCGAATGTCGTGGTCGTCGAGCCCATGGGGTCCGACACGCTGGTCTGGCTGAAGCTCGCAAATCAGAATTTCACCGTGCGGGTGACATCTGAGCGCACGCCAAACAACGCCGACACCGTGAGCATCGGTTTCGACCCGATGCGCGCTTCGCTGTTCGATGCTGCAACCGGCAACCGCCTGTAATACCCCGAAATTTTCACCCTCAAGCCCATCCATCCCAGAGAACGGACAGAGACGATGAATTGGTCATTCCAACTTTACAGCGCGCGCAATTTCCAACCTTGGGCAGGGGTGCTCAAGATGCTGGGCGAGCTCGGCTACGCGCAAGTCGAAGGGTTCGGCGGCGTCTATGACGACCCCAAGGCGTTTCGCGCCGAACTCGACAAGAACGGGCTCGCCATGCCGACCGGCCATTTCTCGATCGATGCGCTCGAGAACGATTTCGACGGCGTGCGCAAAATCGCTGACGCGCTCGGCATCACGCTGCTCATCTGCCCCTATCTGGTCGCCGAGAGCAGGCCGACCGATGCCGCCGGCTGGCGCAGCTTCGGCGCGCGCCTGGCCAAGGTCGGCGAGACGGCTGAAAAGGCCGGCTACGGCTTTGCCTGGCACAACCATGATTTCGAGTTCAAGAAGCTTGCCGACGGTTCGGTGCCGCAGGACCATATCCTGGCGGTAGCGCCCGACATCGGCTGGGAGATGGACGTCGCCTGGGTGGTGCGCGGCGGCGAAGATCCGCTGCCCTGGATCGAGAAGCATGGCAAACGCATCGCCTCCGTCCATGTCAAGGACATCGCCAAGCCCGGCGAGGGCCTCGACGAGGACGGCTGGTCGGACGTCGGCAACGGCACGATCGACTGGGCCGCTCTGATCCAGGCGCTGCGCGCCAACAGCGCCGCCAAATACTACGTCATGGAACACGACAACCCCAACGATATCGATCGCTTCGCCCGCCGCTCGATCGCAGCCGCCAAGACCTTTTAGGAGCAAACCAGCATGGCAAGAAAACTTGGGGTCGGCGTTATCGGCTGCGGCAACATCTCGAAGGCGTATTTTTCACTGGCGCCGCTATTTCGCGGCATCGAGATGCGCGCCTGCGCGGATATCGACATGGATGCGGCCAAGACGCGGGCGAAGGAGTTCAAGCTGCGCGCCGAGACAGTCGAAGGGCTGCTCAAGGCCGGCGACATCGACATCATCGTCAACCTCACCATTCCGGCGGTGCACTATGAGGTTTCGAAACAGATCCTCGATGCCGGCAAGCACGTCTATTCGGAAAAGCCGTTCGTGCTGTCGGTCAAGGAAGGGCTCGACCTGAAGAAACTGGCGGAGAGAGACGGACTGCGCATCGGCTCGGCGCCCGACACTTTCCTCGGTGGCGCGCACCAGCTTGTCCGCAACCTGATCGACAGTGGCAAGCTCGGCAAGATCACCAGCGGCACATGCCACGTGATGAGCCATGGGATGGAGCACTGGCACCCCAATCCGGATTTTTTCTTCCAGCCTGGCGCTGGTCCGGTGCTCGATATCGGACCCTATTACATCACCAACCTGATCCAGCTGATCGGGCCGGTGAAGCAGGTGGCGGCCTTGGCGACGATTCCGTCGACGGAACGGACGATCTCGTCCAAGCCGCGCGCGGGTGAAAAAATCCTGGTCGCCACGCCGACGACGATCCACGGGGTGATGGAGTTCGAAAATGGCGCCGTGGTGACGCTCAATACCAGCTGGGACGTGTGGAGCCATGGCCATGCGCCGATGGAACTCTACGGCGAATTGGGCACGGTGTCTTTGCCGGATCCGAATTTCTTCGGCGGCGACGTTCGCTTCACCAATGGCGCCAAGCTGGTCAAGAAGCTGCCAAAGTGGCAGCATCCGTTCGGCGTGGCCAACCAGATGCATTCGCACGGCATGATGGCCAATTACCGCACCGCCGGTCTCGCCGATATGGCCCTGGCTATCGCGGAGGGCCGGCCGCATCGCTGTTCGATGGAACTGGCGCTGCATGCCGTCGATGTGATGACCGGCATGTTGCGGTCGGGCGCGAGCGGAAAGTTCGTTGCCATGCAGACCACATGCGAACGGCCTGCGGCACTGGGCGTAAAAGATGCGGAAGGGCTGTTGGCGAAGAAGAAACCCTCGGCGAAGAAGAAGTAGCGTAAGCGCTTCAGCGAATGCGACACGTTTCTGTTTACCGACGAACCCTCTCCCCATAGAAACCGGCAGAGGCTAAGGGTGAGAGGCAGAGTCGACTCACCCTTTTTTGCGTTGGCAGCTGCCGCGCTCGCTTTCGATTTGAGGATCTCCCATGCCCTATGTGCCCGCTGAAAACCGCTACGAGAACATGGTCTACAATCGCTGCGGGCGATCCGGCCTGAAATTGCCGGCGATCTCGCTCGGGCTCTGGCACAATTTCGGTGACGACACGCCGCACCGGACCAAGCAGGCGATCGCGCGCAAGGCCTTCGATCTCGGCATCACGCATTTCGACCTCGCCAACAATTACGGCCCGCCGCCCGGTTCGGCGGAGACGGCTTTCGGCGAAATCCTGCGGACGGATTTCTCCTCTTTTCGTGACGAGCTGATCATCTCGACCAAGGCCGGGTATGAGATGTGGGCCGGACCCTATGGCGAGTGGGGCGGGCGCAAATATGTGCTGGCCAGCCTCGATCAGAGCCTGAAGCGGATGGGGCTCGACTATGTCGACATCTTTTATTCGCACCGCTTCGACCCTGATACTCCGCTGGAAGAAACGATGGGCGCACTCGATCACGCGGTGCGCTCGGGCAAGGCGCTTTATGCCGGCATCTCCTCCTACAATTCGCAGCGCACGCGCGAGGCCGCCGACATATTGAAGCAGCTCGGCACGCCCTGCATCATCCATCAGCCGAGCTATTCGATGCTCAACCGCTGGGTCGAGGACGACGGTCTGCTCGACACGCTGGAGGGGCTCGGCGTCGGCTCAATCGTGTTCACGCCGCTGGCGCAAGGCATGCTGACCGATAAATATCTCGGCGGCATCCCTGAGGGCAGCCGCGCCAGCCAGGGCAAGTCGCTGCGGCCGGCCTTCATCAACGACAAGACCATCGTCAACATCAAGGCGCTGAACGCCATCGCCGGCCGACGCGGCCAGACGCTGGCGCAGATGGCGCTGGCCTGGGTGCTGCGCAAGGGCCGGGTGGCCTCGGCGCTGATCGGCGCCAGCCGGCCGGAACAGGTCGAGGATTGCGTCGGCGCGCTGAAGGCGCTCGATTTCAGCGATGCCGAGCTCGCCGAAATCGACACCTACGCGCGCGAGGCCGACATCAATCTGTGGGCCGCCTCCGCCGAGCGCAAGGGTCCGCCACGGAAGTGACAATCACTTCAGGTTTGCATCGATTGGCATAGCCAAACAATGCCTCGGAGTTGGCCGGCTTCTGGGCCATGCCGACACAGAAACAGTAGCAAAGAGGCCGGTTCGTCGCTATCTGGAGAGAACTGAAGCCGCTTGCATGCGGAAATGACGTGCGAGCGGCGCAAAACGGGTTGGAAACAGGATCATGGCGGCAAGGGATGTGCTGACGAAAAACCAGTTGTGCGTGCTCGAGAAACTCGAGGCCGCCAGCGGGCCGCTCAGCGCCTATACGTTGCTCGACCAGCTGCGCGATCGGGGTTTTCGTGCACCGCTGCAGGTCTATCGCGCGCTCGACACGCTGGTGAAATCCGGCTTCGTGCATCGGCTCGAAAGCCTAAATTCCTTTGTCGCCTGCGCCGAGCCGCACGACCACAGCCATTCGATGACCGCCTTTGCCATCTGCGACACATGCGGGCAGGTGACCGAGTTTTCCGACCATGATGTCGGGCACCGGCTCGACGAATGGGTGCGCTCGACCGGCTTCGCCGCCAACAAGGCGGTGATAGAATTTCGCGGGACGTGTGCCAAATGCCTGGCAGAGGCGGCTTAAGGGCTAGGCCAGCTAACCTATTGATGCTGGAGGGACAGCACCCCCCTCTGTCCTGCCGGACAGAAGGGGGTGCGAAGGAACTCGACCTAGCGGGCTGCAAGCATCCGCATGAGGCGCTAATGCGCCTCTTCCCAATTGTCGGCGGCGCGAGCGTCGACGTGCAGCGGCACCGACATCGACACCGCCGGCATCGCGGCGTTCTCCATGACATGACGCACGACGGGGATCGTCGCCTCGACCTCCGCTTCGGCCGTCTCGAAGACCAGTTCGTCATGCACTTGCAGCAGCATGCGGGCGGACAGCTTCGCCTTTTCCAGCGCTTCGTCCATGCGGATCATGGCGCGGCGGATGATGTCGGCCGCGGTGCCCTGCAGCCGGGCGTTGATCGAGGCGCGCTCGTTGAAGGCACGGACCGACGGGTTTGACGACCGTATCTCCGGGTAGTGGATGCGGCGGCCGAAGATCGTTTCGACATAGCCGTATTCGCGGGCATAGGCCTTGGTCGCGTCGATATAATCGCGGATGCCGGGGAAGCGTTCGAAGTATTTCTTGATATAGGCGCCGGCCTCTTCGCGCGGGATCGACAGCTGGTTGGCCAGGCCAAAGGCGGAAATGCCGTAGATGATGCCAAAATTGATCGCCTTGGCGCGGCGGCGTACCTCCGAGGGCATGCCCTCGACCGGCACGTTGAACATCTCCGAGGCGGTGATGGCGTGGATGTCGGCGCCGTCGGCAAACGCCTGCTTGAGCTGCGGGATCTCGGCGACATGGGCGAGCACGCGCAGCTCGATCTGGCTGTAGTCGGCGGAAACCAGCTTGTTGCCCTTGTCGGCGATGAACGCCGTCCGGATCTTTCGCCCCTCGACGGTGCGTACCGGAATGTTCTGCAAATTGGGATCGGAGGACGACAGCCGGCCCGTCGTCGTTGCGGCAAGCGCGTATGAGGTGTGGACGCGCTTCGTATCGGGATGGACGAAACCGGGCAGCGCATCGGTATAGGTCGATTTCAATTTGGTCAGCTGGCGCCAGTCGACGATCTTGCGCGGCAGCTCGTGGCCTTCTGCGGCGAGGTCTTCCAGGAGCTGGGCCGAGGTCGACCATTGGCCGGTCTTGGTCTTGGAGCCGCCGGGCAGGCCCATCCTGCCGAACAGGATGTCGCCGAGCTGTTTTGGCGAGCCGATATTGATGCGCTCGCCGACGAGCTGGTAGATCTCGTCCTCCAGCCGCGCGGCGCCCTGTGCCAGCTCGCCGGAGAGCCGCGACAGGATCTGCCGGTCGACGGAGATGCCGCGCTGCTCCATCCTTGCCAGAACCGGCACCAGCGGCCGTTCCAGCCGCTCGTAGACCGAGACGAGGCCCTTGGCGGCAAGCCGCGGCTTCAGCACCCGCCAGAGCCTGAGCGTCACATCGGCGTGCTCCGCGGCATAGGCCGTTGCCTTATCGATGTCGACCTGGTCGAAGCCGACGAAGCTTCTTCCAGAGCCGGCCAGCTCCTTGAGGGCAATGGGAGAGTGGCGGATCCACTTTTCCGACAGAGCCGCCATGCTGTGGCCGCCGGACGTGCCTGCATCGAGCACGTAGGAAATCAGCATGGTGTCGTCGAAGGGGGCGATATCGATGCCGTGGCGGCTCATGACGACGAGGTCGTATTTCAGCTCCTGAACGATCTTGAGAACCGACCTGTCCTCCAGCAACGGCTTCAGAATGGCAAGCGCATCACGGATCGGAATCTGGTTTTCGACCACTCCGCCGCCGAGCAGGTCGCCATTGCCGCGTTTGTGGGCGAGCGGCACATAGGCGGCGCGACCGGGCGCAGTGGCTATGGCCAGGCCGATCAACTCGGCCTGCATCGGATCGGCTGAATTGGTCTCGGTGTCGAAGCCGACGATGCCGGCCTCCATCGCCACGGCCACCCATGCCTTCAACACTTCAGTGTCGCGGATGGAGACGTAGGCGCCGGTGTCGATCTTGCTGGCGGTGGCGTCCTCGAAGCGAAGCGCCGAGAGAAGCGATGGGGTGTCGCCTTGTTTGGGTTCCACCTTGACGGTGGCCGGCACCGCTTCCCCGGCTTCGTCTGTCACTGTGCCCGCCGCGCTTTCGGCGGCGCCCGGCACGCCAAACCCCATATCGGGACCATGCGCGGTGTCGGCGCGCTCGATAATGACGGGCATGGCCTTGACGTCAGCCGCTTCTGTTCCGGTTGCTTCCGCCACGCGGCGGGTCAGCGAGGAGAATTCCATCGTCTTGAGGAAGCCGATCAGCCTTGGTCCGTCGGGCGGGTGCAACACGAAATCATCGAGCCCGCCGTTCAACGGCACGTCGTTCTTCAGCGTCACCAGTTCACGCGAGATGCGCGCCTTGTCGGCATTGGCGATGATCGATTCGCGGCGCTTGTCCTGCTTGATCTCGGTGGCACGGGCGAGCAGCGTATCGAGATCGCCGAACTGTTCCAGCAATTGCGCCGCCGTCTTCGGCCCGATGCCGGGCACGCCCGGCACATTGTCGACCGAATCGCCGGTCAGCGCCTGCAGGTCGATCATTTTTTCCGGCGGCACGCCCCATTTCTCGATCACCTCGGGAACGCCGATCTGGCGGTCCTTCATCGGGTCGTACATGGCGACCGAAGGGCCGACCAGCTGCATCAGATCCTTGTCGGAGGAGATGATGGTGGTGTCGGCGCCGGCTTCGCAGGCAAGCCGGCAATAGGTGGCGATCAGGTCGTCGGCCTCGTAGCCTTCCGTCTCGAGGCAGGGCAGGTTGAAGGCCCTGGTCGCCTGGCGGATCAGGCCGAACTGCGGGATCAGATCTTCCGGCGGTGCCGAGCGGTTGGCCTTGTATTCGGGGTAGAGGTCGTTGCGGAAGGTTTTCGACGAATAGTCGAAGATGACGGCGAAATGCGTCGGCACGATGCCGACATCGGTGTTGCGGGCGTCCTGCGTCAGCTTCCACACCATGTTGCAGAAGCCGAGAACGGCACTGGTCGGCAGCCCATCGGATTTGCGGGTCAGTGGCGGCAGCGCGTGATAGGCACGGAAGATGTAGCCGGAGCCGTCGACAAGGAACAGATGATCGCCTTTTTTCATGGGACGAAGGGATAGCGCGGCGCGGCGTCGTGGTCCATGCCAAAGGCGGCCTCAACCACCGGTTCCGGCAACATCCCTGACACGTCGATCCGATCACGGGTATGTTACGAAAGTGTAATCTTCGTGCCCTTGAATCGCCACGTTCGGAGACACAGATAAACGCCATCGGCATTTTTCGCCGAGGTCCGGAGCAAGGCCCGTCCCCCGCCTATCCCGGACACTTGCGGCAGCCTATCCCCCCTCTCCGGGCTGCCGCATCGTTTCGAGTAAAGGCCGCCGTGGTTCCCCCCTCCACCACGGCGGCATTTTTTTGCCTTTCGGTGCCCGTGGTCCAACGACCGCCGGCTTTTCGTTTCTGCCTCGCAGCTTTAGGGTTGCCGCTCAGAATCGAAAGGCTTGATAAAATGTCCAGAATTTCTCCCGTCCTCGACCGCCTCGACAAAAATCTCGACGAGAGCCTGGAGCGCCTGTTTGGCCTGCTCAGGATCAAGTCGATCTCCACCGATCCATCCTATGCCGCAGACTGCCGCAAGGCGGCGGAATGGCTGGTGGCTGAGCTCGAGCTGATCGGCTTCGACGCCAGCGTGCGAGACACGCAAGGCCATCCGATGGTGGTGGCGCACCATGACGGGCCGGCAGGCGCGCCGCATGTCCTGTTCTATGGCCATTACGACGTGCAGCCGGTCGACCCGATCGAGCTCTGGGAAAGCGATCCGTTCGCACCTTCGGTAAAGCAGATCGAGCCCGGCCGCCAGGTGATCACGGGACGTGGTTCGGCTGACGACAAGGGGCAGTTGATGACCTTCGTCGAGGCTTGCCGCGCCTGGAAGCAGGTGTATGGCGGGCTGCCGTGCCGCATCACAATTCTGTTCGAGGGCGAGGAGGAGTCCGGCTCGCCATCGCTGAAGCCGTTCCTCGAGGCAAATGCGGCCGAACTCAAGGCCGACTTCGCGCTTGTCTGCGACACCGGCATGTGGGACCGCGATACACCGTCCATCTGCGTCGCGCTGCGCGGGTTGGTCGGCGAGGAGATCACGGTGAAGGCTGCCGACCGCGACCTGCATTCCGGTCTTTATGGCGGTGCTGCCGCCAATCCGATTCGCATCCTGGCCAGGATCCTGGCCGACATCCACGACAAGGACGGCCGCGTCACCATTCCCGGTTTCTATGACGGTGTCGAGGAGACGCCTTCGCAGATCCTAAAATCGTGGGAGGCGCTCGGCGAGACCGCCGAGACGTTCCTTGGGCCTGTCGGCCTGTCGATCCCTTCCGGCGAACACGGCCGCTCGGTGCTCGAACTCACCTGGGCGCGGCCGACTGCCGAGTTCAACGGCATTACCGGTGGCTATACCGGCAAAGGGTTCAAGACGGTGATCGCGGCGGAAGCCTCGGCAAAAGTGTCTTTCCGCCTCGTCCACAAGCAGGATCCGGAAAAGATCCGCGCCGCTTTCCAGGCCTTCGTCAGGGAGCGCATCCCGGCCGACTGCTCAGTCGATTTCCACCCGCATGGCGGCTCGCCGGCGATCCAGCTTTCCTACGACTCGCCATTTCTCGCCAAGGCCAAGGACGCGCTGTCCGACGAGTGGCCGAAGCCGGCGGTGACCACGGGAAGCGGCGGCTCGATCCCGGTGGTCGGCGATTTCCAGACTTATCTCGGCATCGAATCCTTGCTTGTCGGTTTCGGGCTCGACGATGACCGCATCCATTCGCCGAACGAGAAATACGAGATGAGTTCCTACCACAAGGGCCAGCGCTCGTGGGCGCGCATTCTCGACGCGCTGACACGCTGAGAGGGCGAGACTGCAACTTTCTGTTGATTTTTAAGCGGATCGCGGCGAGGACGGGCTAGAGCGACGTGCGTCCAGTTGGACGCACGAAGTACGCATGGGCCGCGACCGGAGAAGACGATGAGCGATATCCGCTTCCACAAGAACGACCTGCCCGGGCTCTTGCACTACGACGTCGGGGCGGTCGCCATCGACACGGAGACGCTGGGGCTCAACCCGCATCGCGACCGGCTTTGCGTGGTGCAGATCTCGCCGGGCGACGGTTCCGCCGACGTCATCCAGATCGCCCCCGGCCAGAAGAAGGCGCCAAACCTCGTCAGCCTGCTCAGGAACCGCAGCATAACCAAGCTGTTCCATTTCGGCCGCTTCGATCTCGCCGTGCTCTACCACGCCTTCGGCGTCATGCCGGAGCCGGTGTTTTGCACCAAGATCGCCTCGCGGCTGACCCGAACCTACACCGACCGGCACGGGCTGAAGGACATCTGCTTTGAGCTTCTCGGCGTCAGCCTGTCGAAGGCGCAGCAATCGTCCGACTGGGCGGCGGAGACGCTATCGCCCGAACAACTCGAATACGCAGCCTCCGACGTGCTCTACCTGCACCAGCTGCGCGATGTGCTGACGATGCGGCTGGCCCGCGACAACCGTACCAAGGAGGCCGAGGCCTGCTTCCGCTTCCTGCCCACGCGTGCGAAACTCGACCTGATGGGCTGGGATGAGGCAGACATCTTCGCTCACAGCTAAGTGGAACCAGGTGTTCGCCTCGACGTTCTATCGATCGATGGAGGGGATGAAATGGCTGCCAGAAAACCAATCGAAACAGCACCCAGGGATGGCTCCAAGGTCACCGTCTACTGGCAGGACAGCGACGGGGTGATGAACGAATCCATCGCGCAGTACAGGTCGCTCGACCGGCTGAAAGCGGCCGGCGGCGACTGGGACGAGAACGACACCGGCTGGTGGGCTTATACGGACGGTCATACGCAAAGAAAGATCGATCCGATCAGCTGGCGGCCTGCATCCGGGGATGACGACGGCGAATAATGACGCCGCTGGCGGCGCCGGCTTCTTTCCAATAGGTTGGACTTGTTGCAATCGGAGGTCGATTCGGAGCTTTCTGCTCCGCGACCATTCGCTCGGGAGGGATCTGCAATGGGTACTGAGAGCCTGCTTGTCTTCATCATCATCGGCGCCATCGCCGGCTGGCTCGCCGGCTTGATCGTCAAGGGTTTCGGCCTCGGCCTGATCGGCAATATCGTCGTCGGCATCGTTGGCGCCTTGATAGCCGGCTTGCTCTTCCCAAGGCTGGGATTCGCCATAGGCGGTGGCATACTTGCCTCCATTATCCACGCCACGATCGGCGCGGTGATCCTGCTCGTGCTGATCAAGCTGGTGAAGCAGGCCTGATCCTGCGAAGCACATCAAGGGCGCGCCATGAAACAGAACATGCTCTATCTCGTCATCGGCGCGCTCGTCGTCGTGGTCATCGCGCTCGGCATCTATGTCTATCGCGAGCAAACCAGGCCGGAGGGCGTGGAACTCAAGATCGACGACAAGGGAATATCGATCCAGCGGAATTGAGCGGGTGTTGGGTTGGCGCGGCAAAGGAGCCGATGACCCCCATCAGGCCGAAAATTGACGATAAGGCAGGGGCCGCTCCATCCTTCGATGCACCCAAAGAGAAGCCAAGCTGGATATGGAATGAGAGTGACGTATCGACACATTCGCGGTATGATCTTGGTACAGGGAGTTTGGGGCCAACCCGCCTACTACTAGGAGGTTGCCATGAGGCACCAAACACTGGACCAACTGCATACGGTGGCAAAGGTACACAGAGACCCAACGCCTCCGGCAATGGACCGAACCCAGCGTCTCGAACGTTGGTCAAAACTTCTTGAACGGCAGCCCAACCGACTCCTCACCGCACTTATCGGGACCGAATATCGTTCGTCACCCGAGCGCGAAATTATGCGTAGCGAAGGCTCGCCAATATCGGTTGCCTTCGAGGATTCGATCCTGCGCGATGAGGGGCTGAAAGACGATACTTATGGCGAAGCAAAGCGTTTCTTCGAATTGACCGACAATGAGCTCCACGAAATTGTCTGCTACTGCCATGTGGGCGAGACGATGCAATCATCCTGGGCAGCGCTTTCCGTTCGTGCTGCGATTGGCTAACGCATGATCCCCCAGTGCGCGTGACTTTGGTGACAAGGTCATGCGTAGATTCAATGGTTTAGAGCGCGATCGAACGCACTTTACCGATCGCGCTCTAATGACGAGCATAGATTGCGGCAACCTTGCTATCGGCGGTCCGCGCCGAACGACTGCGGCTGGGCAGTTGATGCCGAAATGCGAGAACGCCCGCCGTCTCGCGATAGACGCCATTGTTGCCGACCGCCAGGAGCAAGGAACGGAGCGGTGACGTGCCGTAACGCATTGAATTAACTTTGAACCATTTAACCCGCCCTTAAATCGCCGCATCTACTCTTCACCCGGAACGCCATGGAGCGACGTGCGTCCGTTCGGACGCACGCTCTAAGACTTTGAAGCTTCGCATCGGCTTTTTCCGAAAATCGATTCCGATTTTCAGGCCGATGCGACAGGCATCGGGACAGACAGCACAGCGCATGGCGAACCGCAGAGACAGCCGCATCGAACCGAGCTTCGAGGGACCGCCACGGGCGAAATCCTCGGCCGGTTTTTCGGTGAGCGAGGAGGATCGCGTCGTGCCGAGCAACCGCAAAACCTCTGCAATGCGCCAATCGGCCAAGACAAAACCGTCGCGTCGAGGAAGCGGCAAAAGCCGGCGCGGCCTGTTCGGCGTGCTCGGCCGGTTGGCCTACTGGTGCTTCGTGCTGGCCATCTGGGGCGGCATCGCCGCCGCCGGCATCGTCGTCTATTACGGTGCGAAAATGCCGGCGGCCACAACCTGGGCCATCCCCGACCGGGCGCCCAATATCAGGATCGTCTCGGTCGACGGAAAACTGCTCGCCAATCGTGGCATGAGCGGCGGCGAAGCCGTCGGCCTGCATGAAATGTCGACCTATATTCCCGAGGCCGTCATCGCCATCGAAGATCGCCGCTTCTATTCGCATTTGGGCATCGACCCGATCGGTCTGTCCAGAGCCATGGTGGCCAACGTTGTCGGCGGGCGTTTTTCGCAGGGCGGCTCGACGCTGACCCAGCAATTGGCGAAAAACCTGTTCCTGACACCCGATCGCACGCTGGAACGCAAGGTGCAGGAAGTGCTTCTGGCGCTGTGGCTCGAGCACAAGCACACCAAGGACCAGATCCTCGAGATGTATCTCAACCGGGTCTATTTCGGCTCCGGCGCCTATGGTGTCGAAGCGGCCTCGCGCCGCTATTTCGGCAAGAGCGCGCGCGACGTCACGCTGCCCGAAGCCGCACTTCTCGCCGGCCTGTTGAAAGCGCCGTCGCGACTGTCTCCGGCGCGTGACCCGAAGGCCGCCGAGCGGCGCTCGCAGCTTGTTCTCGCCGCCATGCGCGACGAAGGCAAGATCAGCGCCAAGGAACTGACAACGGCGATGAGCGCGCCGGCGTCGCGGGTGGCATCCTACTGGACGGGTTCGGAAAACTACGTCGCCGACGCCATCGTGGAAGAACTGCCCGACCTGATCGGCGACGTGCGCGGCGACATCATCGTCGACGCCACCGTCGACCTGACGCTGCAGAAGCTCGCCGAACAATCGATCCGCCGACTGATCGACGGCAGCGGCAAAAAGCTCAATGCCAGCCAGGGCGTGCTGGTGTCGATCGACAATTCCGGCGCGGTACGCGCCATGGTCGGCGGCTATGATTATTCGACCAGCCAGTTCGATCGCGCCTCGGAGGCGCGCCGCCAGCCGGGCTCGGCGTTCAAGCCCTTTGTTTACATGGCGGCGCTGGAAGCCGGCCGCACGCCCGACAGCGTGCGCAATGACGCGCCGATCAAAATTGGCAAATGGACGCCCACCAATTACGGCGGCAAGTATTTCGGCAAGGTGACGCTGGCGACGGCGCTGGCGAAGTCGCTGAACTCGGTGGCCGCCCAGCTGACCATGGAAGTCGGGCCTGACGCGGTCGTCGAAGCGGCGCATCGCATGGGTGTCCAGTCCGACCTAACGGCCAACACCTCGATCGCGCTCGGCACGTCTGAAGTGACACCGCTGGAACTGACGTCGGCCTATGTCCCCTTCGCCAATGGCGGCTACCGGCCGGATGTCCATTTCATCCGCCGCGTGACGACAGCCGGCGGCAAGGTGCTCTACGACAACAATGGCGGCGCCCCGCGCGTCATCAAGCCCGAGATCGTCGGCATGATGAACTCTATGATGATGGGCACCGTTGAAATCGGCACTGCCAGGAAGGCGGCCTTTGCCTGGCCGGCCGCCGGCAAGACCGGCACCAGCCAGAATTCGCGCGACGCCTGGTTCATCGGCTATACCGCCAATCTCACCACCGGAGTCTGGTTCGGCAATGACGATGGCGGTCCGATGAAGAAGGTCACCGGCGGCGCGCTGCCGGCGCAGGCCTGGCATGAGTTCATGGTCGCCGCGCACGAAGGCGTGCCGGTGCGGCCGCTGCCTGGAACATGGAGGTCGACGCCTGCCGATACGATCGTGCAGGACGAATTACCGCCCAACACGGCGCAACCGGCGCCGGTGCCGTCCGCTTCGGTTGGCCAATCCGCGCCGACCGCTCAAAAAGCGTCGCCGCCTCGCGCCGTGCGCCCCGCCGAAACGGTCGATGCCGGCGGCTTCGGCATGCCGGGCGGTGGCGGCACCACCGCATCGATCAAGCGCCCGGTGCCGCCCGCCGATGTCGGCGGCCCGGTCAAGAAGCGGCAGACCTCGATCCTCGACATCCTCACCGGCGGCTGACCCCCTCGTCATCGCTGCCGTGTTCCGCTACATCTGCGGTTTAAGAGAGATCGTGAATGGCCGAGACCGACACCAGAAAGACCATCGTGCTGACCGGCGCCAGCCGCGGCATCGGCCACGCCACGGTTAAGCGCTTTTCGCGCGAAGGCTGGCGCGTCATCACCTGCTCGCGCCAGGCCTTTGCCGACGACTGCCCGTGGCCGGCCGGTCCGGAGGACCATATCAAGGTCGATCTCGCCGACCAGGAGGATGTCGGCATCGCGATCTCGGAGATCCGCCATCGGCTGGAAGCGCATGGCGGCCAGCTGCATGCGCTGGTCAACAATGCCGGCATCTCGCCGAAGCTCAAGGACGGCAACAGCCGCATGAATTCGATCGACACGCCGATGCATGTCTGGCGCGACGTGTTCCAGGTGAATTTCTTTGCGCCGATCATGCTGGCGCGGGGATTGTTCAGGGAATTGGCGTCGGCCAAAGGCTCGATCGTCAACGTCACTTCGATCGCCGGCACGCGCGTGCATCCCTTCGCCGGCACCGCTTATGCGACGTCGAAGGCGGCACTTGGCTCGCTGACGCGCGAAATGGCGCATGATTTCGGCCCGCACGGCATCCGCGTCAACGCCATCGCACCCGGCGAGATCGACACCGCGATCCTGTCACCGGGCACGGAAAAGATCGTCGAGACGATTCCGCTGCGGCGGCTGGGCACCACGGCGGAAGTCGCCGACATCATCTTCTTCCTTTGCTCGCAGCAGGCGTCCTATGTGACGGGCTCGGAAATCCACATCAATGGCGGCCAGCACGTGTGAGCTTTTTCACCCTTACCCTCTCTAGTTCTTCACGGGGAGAGGGTGAGGGGCGGCGCCGGCTTAGGCTGCTGAAGGCGCTTTCGGTGCTGCCAAAACCTCTTCCACGATCCCGCGCGCGATCTCGCGCTCACCCATGATGACCGTGTCGGCTCCGACCCCCTTGAGATGCTCGACCTCGGCATCGGAGTGGGCGCGGGCGATGACGTTGATCTTCGGGTTGGCGGCGCGGGCGCGCAGCACGATCTGTCCCGCCTCGAAGGCGTTGGGGATGGCGAGGATCAGCCGCTTCGCGCCCTCGGGATTGGCTGCGGCGAACACCTCGCTATTCGCGGCGTTGCCTGACACGGTTTCGATGCCGTCGTCCCTGAGCTTCGCCAGCGTCTTGTCGGCATCCTCGATGACGAGGAAGGGCAGGGCGGCCTTCTTCAAGGACGCGCCGACGAAGCTGCCGACACGGCCATAGCCGACCAGGATGGAGTGGCCGGTAAGCGCTGTCCTGGGCGGCGGGCCATCCTCTTTCACCGGTGCCGCAACCGAAGCCAACTGGCCTGGCTCCGTGGCGGGGCCGATCGGCTTCGCCTCGTCGAGCGACGCCGCCTTGCCGGCGCGCCTCTCCAGCCATGGTTTCATCCAGTCGACGGCAAGGAACATCAGCGGGTTGAGGACGATCGACAGGATAGCACCGGCGAGGATGAGGTCGCGTCCTTGTTCGGGCAGCAACTTCAGCCCGACGCCGAGCTCGGCCAGAATGAAGGAGAATTCGCCAATCTGGGCCAGGCTTGCCGAAATCATCAACGCGGTCGCGATCGGATAACGGAAGGCGACGACGATGACGAAGGCCGCCAGCGATTTGCCGATGACGATGATGGCCAGCGTCGCCAAGATCGGCCAGCCATTGCTGACCAGGCTGAACGGGTCGAACAGCATGCCGACCGAAACGAAGAACAGCACGGAAAAGGCGTCGCGCAGCGGCAGCGATTCCTCGGCCGCCCGATGGCTGAGTTCGGATTCGCTCATGATCATGCCGGCAAAGAATGCGCCCAGCGCCAGCGAGACGCCGAATAGCTTGGCCGCGCCGAAAGCGACCCCGAGCGCGATGGCCAGCACCGCCAGCCGGAACAATTCACGCGACCCGGTATGGGCGACGTAGTGCAGGATCCAGGGGATGACCCGGCGGCCGACCACCAGCATAACGACGACAAAGGCCGCGACCTTGGCCAACGTCATGCCGACGATACCCCAGACGCCGAAGCTCGCCGGCAGCGACAGCAGACTGCTATGGCTCTCCACTTGCTGCTGGCCACCCAGCACGCCGGCCAATGCCGGCAAAAGCACCAGCGCCAGCACCATGGCCAGATCCTCGACAATCAGCCAGCCGACGGCGATGCGGCCGCGCTCGGTCTCGATCAGCCGCCGCTCCTGCAAGGCACGCAGCAGCACCACGGTCGAGGCGACGGAAAGCGCCAGCCCGAACACCAGCCCCGCGCCCATCGACCAGCCGAGCATCCAGGCAAGGCCGGCGCCGAGCGCCGTCGCGAAGCCGATCTGCACGATGGCGCCGGGCACGGCGATGGCGCGGACCGACAACAAGTCCTTCAGCGAGAAATGCAGGCCGACGCCGAACATCAACAGGATCACGCCGATTTCGGCCAGTTCATTGGCGAGGCCGGTATCGGCGACGAAGCCCGGCGTGTTCGGCCCGACCAGGACGCCGGCGACGAGGTAGCCGACCAGCGGCGGGATGCGGAAGCGATTGGCAATTGCGCCGAAGACGAAAGCCAGCCCCAAACCGGCGACGATGGTGGCGATAAGCGGCGTGTCATGCGGCATTGTCTATGGAGCGCCTTTCAAAATTACGATGTCGGATATGCACCGCCCGAAGCAGCCGCCTTGCAATATGGCGGCCCGGATGGCCGCGAGGCAACCGCAAATGCCATGGAATATACGACAAGGGCCGGCAGAAGGTGGGGTTGGCAGAAGGCGGGCCGCCTCGGGCTGGCAATGGTTGCTGCTAAAAAGAAACCGCCTGCGCCTGATGCCCGATCAGGTGGCCTGCAGCAGGTTTTCGATGTCGACGATGGTGTGGTTGGTCAGCGTCTTGGGAATTTCCGCTGTGATTTTCCCGGCAACTTCCTTGTGCAGTTTTCGACGCATGTCACCCAGTACCTGCGGCGGTGCGATCAGCACCATCTCCTTGAAGGCGCCGCGATGCGCGAGCTTGTATAGGCGCTCGGCAACTTCGTCGGCGAAACGCTCCTTGCCGAGGCGATGCCAGTCAGTGTCCTCGACTGCGCTGCGGTGGACGGATGGGCCGTCGCTGTAGCGGCCAGGGCGGTCCGAACCTTGCTCTCGCGTCGCCGGATTTTCCTGTTCCATCTCCTGCACGACCTGAAGGTCGGGATACTGGGTGTCGCCACGGTTCTCGAGGAACAGTGCCTTCTCGCCGTCGGCGACCACGACCCACAGCCCGCGTTTCAACTTGAGGTTGTTCACCGGAGCGCTCCTTTTTCTGTTTTTCATGGTTTTCCAGGCCCGTCTCTGGAGCCATTGCCGCAGCTGGACAGCCAGGCTCGGATTCGCAGAGGAGCAAACGCGCGCCGAGGCAGGAATGTTCCGGTGACGACAAGCACGGCGAGCAAGCCAACCAGCGGGGATGACGGTGCTCAGAGCATGTCGGCTTTAATCTACTAGATTGGTAGAATTTAGAAAAAAGTGTTTTGTAATATACTTCGCTTGTCGCTAGAACGGCCGCAGATCAAGGCTCGCAACAGCGGCTTGGATCCGCTCCACTCGTGGGTGTGGAATTTTTTTCTCCTGCCTCTGGTGCTTGCGGAAAAGCGATTGCTTCGCACGAAGCGATGCGCGAGTGCGTTCCTTCTGTTTTTTCGCGCCCGCGCGTAAAACCGACAGCGTATTCAGGATTCCGCTCGCTATGCCGCAGGCCCCCGCCAAGCTCAACGCCTTTCCCGTCTTTATGCGGGTCGCTGGCGAAGCTGTGGCCATCGTCGGCGGCGGCGAGGAGGCTCTGGCCAAGGCGCGGCTGATCGGCCAGTCAAGCGCCGTCTTGCGCATCATAGCCGATGCCCCCGAGCATGATTTGCTGGCCTTCATCGCCGCGAATGGCGCCGTCCACATCGCTGCCGCCTATGAGGCCGCGCATCTCGAAGGCGCGGTGATGGTGTTTGCTGCCAGCGGCAACGAGGCGCTTGACCGCCGCGTTGCCGAGGATGCGCGCCGGCTGGGCATTCCGGTCAATGCCGTCGACCGGCCGGAGCTGTGCGATTTCTTCACCCCGGCGCTGGTCAACCGCGCGCCGGTCGCCATTGCCATCGGCACGGAAGGGGCCGGACCGGTGCTTGCCCAGATGCTGCGCAGCCGCATCGACCGCATGCTGTCGCCGTCGCTCGGGCCGCTTGCTTCGCTTGCTGCCTCGTTGCGCGGCACTGTTGAGAGATTGCTGCTGAAAGGCAATGCCCGCCGCCGCTTCTGGAGCGAGTTTTTCGGCGGCGCGCCGGCCCGCGCCATGGAGGCTGGCCAGCTTTCGCAGGCGCACGGTGCTGCCGTCGACCTGTTGCTTTCGAACGCGCCGGCATCGGGTCACATTGCCCTGGTTGGCGCGGGTCCCGGCGCCGAAGACCTGCTGACGCTGCGCGCCCACCGGCTGCTGATGGAAGCCGATGTCATCGTCCATGATGCGCTGGTGCCGGAGGCGATCGTCGCCATGGGCCGTCGCGACGCCGAGCGTCTGCCGGTAGGCAAACGCAAGGGCTGCCACACCAAGAGCCAGGCCGAGATCAATGCGCTGCTGATCGAGCTCGGCCGCGACGGCAAGCGCGTCGTGCGGCTGAAATCCGGCGATCCGCTGGTGTTCGGCCGGGCGGGCGAGGAAATGGCAGCGCTGCGCGATGCCGGCATCGCCTATGAGGTGGTTCCGGGCGTCACCGCGGCCTTCGCCGCCGCCGCCGATTTCGAGCTGCCGCTGACGCTGCGCGGCGTGTCGTCGTCGATGGTGTTCACCACCGGCCACGACCTCAAGGGAAATTCGCTGCCCGACTGGGCAAAGCTCGCCATTTCCGGCGCCACGGTCGCCGTCTATATGGGCCGCTCGGTCGCGGCCGAGGTTGCCGGCCGGCTGATCGAGGCCGGCCTGTCGCCGGATACTGCGGTCGCCGTGGTCGAGAATGCCAGCCTTGCCAACCGGCGCCGTTTCCACGGCACGCTCGCCGACCTGCCGTCGCTGGAGATTCGCGCCGACCTTACCGGTCCGGTCATGACCATCATCGGCGATGCGGTCGCCGGCGCCAACTTTGAACGTTCCGAGCCGCTGGCGGCACACAGGCATGAAGGCGCGGCCCAAACAGCCGCCGAAGGAGCTGAACGATGAAAGTCCTGACTGCAAACCGCCTCGCCGACGGCGAAGCCGTCTGGTACGCCAATGGCGGCTGGGCCGAGACCATCGACAATGCCGATGTCGCCTATGACAAGGCGGCTGAAGACCGGCTGGAGGCGATCGGCGCCACGGCCTCTGCCAACAATGAAGTGGTCGACGTCAATCTGATCGACGTGACCGTCGCCAATGGTGTCGTCGAGCCGGTCCGGCTGCGCGAAAAGATCCGCGCCGCCGGCCCGACCAACCGCAACGACCTGGGCAAGCAGGCCCGCCCGGTAGCCGCCCGGGCGGCGTAAACGACCACATTGAAGACAACGGGCGGACGCGCCCGGAAAGACCAGACATGTACCGTTACGATGAGTTCGATCACGATTTCGTCCAGGCCCGCGTCGCCGAGTTCAGCGATCAGGTCGCGCGGCGGCTTGCCGGCGAGATCACCGAGGATCAGTTCCGGCCGCTGCGGCTGATGAATGGCGTCTACCTGCAGTTGCACGCCTACATGCTGCGCATCGCGGTGCCTTACGGCACGCTGAACAGCAAGCAGTTGCGCATGCTTGGCCACATCGCCCGCAAATACGACAAGGGCTACGGCCATTTCACGACGCGCCAGAACATCCAGTTCAACTGGCCGGCGCTGTCGGACGTTCCGGCGATCCTGGCCGATCTGGCGAGCGTCGAGATGCACGCCATCCAGACCAGCGGCAACTGCATCCGCAACGTCACCGCCGACCACTTTGCCGGTGCCGCCGCCGACGAGGTGGCCGATCCGCGTCCTTATGCGGAAATCCTGCGCCAATGGTCGTCGGTGCATCCGGAATTCTCGTTCCTGCCGAGAAAATTCAAGATCGCGGTGACCGGCGCGGAGCGCGACCGCGCCGCCATCCAGACGCATGACATCGGCCTGCATTTGAAGAAGAACGCTGCCGGCGAACTCGGTTTCGCCGTCTATGTCGGCGGCGGCCAGGGCCGTACGCCGATGATCGCCAAGAAGATCCGCGACTTCCTGCCCGAGGCCGACCTTCTGTCCTATTGCACGGCGATCCTGCGCGTTTACAACCTCTACGGCCGCCGCGACAACAAATACAAGGCGCGCATCAAGATCCTCGTCCACGAGACCGGCGTCGAGGAGATCACCCGCCAGGTCGAGGCCGAATGGCAGGAGCTGAAGGATGCGGATCTAAAGCTGCCGGAAGCCGACATCCGCGCCATCGATGCCTATTTCGCACCACCGGCGCTGGCCGAACGGCCGGAAGGCGACGAGGCCGTCAAGCTCGCCCGCCTCGATTCGAAGAGCTTTTCGGAATGGCTCGACCAGAACGTGGTGACACACCGTCACCCCGATTATGCCGCCGTGACCATCTCGCTCAAGGCCATTGGCGAAGCGCCGGGCGATGCCTCCGACAGCCAGATGGAAGCGGTCGCCGACCTTGCCGAAAAATATGCTTTCGACGAGCTGCGCGTCAGCCATGAGCAGAACCTGATCCTGCCGCATGTCGCGCGGGCCGACCTCAAGGCGGTCTATGACGCGCTGGTCGACATCGGACTGGCGACCGCCAATTCCAACCTGATATCAGACATCATCTCGTGCCCGGGCCTCGACTATTGCGCGCTGGCCACGGCGCGCTCGATTCCGGTGGCGCAGGAAATCTCGCGTCGTTTCGCTTCGCTCGAGCGTCAGCGCGAGATCGGCGAATTGAAGCTGAAGATTTCCGGCTGCATCAATGCCTGCGGCCATCACCATGTCGGCCATATCGGCATCCTCGGCGTCGAGAAGAAGGGCGCCGAACTCTACCAGGTCACGCTCGGCGGCTCGGCCGACGAGAACACCTCGGTCGGCGAGATCATCGGCCGCGGCTTCAGCTCGGCAGAGATCACCGACGCCATCGAGCAAATCGTCGAGACCTATCTCGGCCTCCGGCTGGACAGAAACGAAAAATTCATCGACGCCTACCGCCGTGTCGGTCCCGCGCCGTTCAAGGAGGCGCTCTATGCTGGCGAAGCCAAGGCCGCTTGATCGTATCGTCGACGCCGAGGCCGGCATCGCCGCCGAAGCGGCGGGGCTCGATGCGCTCTATGGTCATCTCAAGCCGCTGGAGATCATCGAGCGGTCGGCCCGGGAATTCTTTCACGGTGAAATCGCCGCAGTTTCGTCGTTCGGGGCGGATTCTGCAGTGCTTCTGCACATGATCGCCAAGATCGACCGGACGCTGCCGGTCATCTTCCTCGACACCGGCAAGCACTTCGAGGAGACGCTCGGCTATCGCGACGCGCTGGTTGCCGATTTCGGGCTGACCGATATAAGGGTGATCACTCCCGAAGAAGCGGCGCTCGAACGGATCGATCCGACCGGTAATCTGAACGAAACCGACACCGACGCCTGCTGCGAGGTCCGCAAGGTCGAGCCGCTGGCGCGCGGCGTCGAGCCGTTCCGCGCCTGGTTCACCGGCCGCAAGCGTTTTCAGGCGACGACGCGAGCATCCCTGCCGGTGTTCGAAGCGGTCGGCTCGCGCATCCGCATCAATCCGCTGGCGCATTGGACGACATCAGACCAGGCCAACTATATGCGCGCGCATGCGCTGCGTGAGAATCCACTGGTCGCCTATGGCTATCTATCGATAGGCTGCTTCCCGTGCACGCAGCCGGTGCAGCCGGGCGAGGATGCACGCAGCGGCCGCTGGGTGGGGCACGCCAAGACAGAGTGCGGCATCCATTTGTCGGGGCTGGAGAAGTCGCTGACCGACGCATCGCTTTAGGGTATATTCAGGTGAGGCTGGCCTGCGAATGGCGGCACGTACCTAAAGTACGCTCCGCTCCGGTTCTCGGAAGCCACCATTCTCGGCTCGGCCTTACCTGAATCTCAACACACCCTCGAGCGTTTTGAACTTTGGAATTTTGTGGGCTTGGGAATTTCTCGATGAATGAATCGATAGCGGAAAACGCCACCCGCCTCTGGACCCCGACAGGTTTTAGCGAGGACGAGTGGAGCCATGCCGAGAGCGCCGACGCACTGTCCGGCAATGGCCGCTTCATCCTGCCACTGCAGGTGCTTCTCGACCTCGATCCGGCGGTGCGCCGGTCGGCGAAGGAGCGCCTCGGCGTGCTGCTTCAGCCCGGCGATCAGCTCGAAAAGATCGCGGACCTGCTCGACCAGATATCGCTGGTGGCGCTGGCCTTCCCGGCTTTCAGTGACGGCCGCTCCTTCTCCAAGGGCGAACTGCTGCGCAGCCGCTACCGTTTCGAGGGCGCGGTCCGCGCCACCGGACAGGTTCTGGTCGACCAGCTTCCGCATATGCTGCGCCTCGGCTTCGACGAGTTCGAAGTATCAAATCCAGTGTTGCTGAAACGGCTCGAGGAAGGCCGCACCGGCGGTCTGCCGCTGTCCTACCAGCCGACCGTGAAGCCGGAGGCCAAAGGCCCCAAATATTCCTGGCGGCGGGTGCGCACCGGTTGATCTCCCCCGACGGAGCGAGTCGCATCTGGTCGGACCACTTTGCCGATTCAATCTTTTATTTTCGGCATCCGCACCTTAAGATAAGGCCTATTATTTCGCGATCCGAAATAAATTCGCCACCAAGGGAGGAACCGGGAATGGCTGGTAAGAAGATATTGATGCTCGTTGGCGAGTTCAGCGAGGAATACGAGATTTTCGTCTTTGAACAGGCCATGCATGCGGTCGGCCACACCGTGCATGTCGTGTGTCCCGACAAGAAGGCAGGCGATATCCTGAAGACGTCGCTGCACGACTTCGAGGGTCACCAGACCTATACGGAAAAGCTCGGCCACGACTACATCCTCAACAAGACGTTTTCCGAGGTCAATCCGGCTGAATACGATGCCGTCTATGCGGCAGGCGGGCGCGGGCCGGAATATATCCGCATCGACAAGCGCGTGCAGGCGCTGGTGCGGCATTTCCACGAGACCGGCAAGCCGATATTCACCATTTGCCACGGCGCGCAGATCCTGATGGCGGTCGACGGCGTGCTGCGTGGCAGGGAAGTCGCGGCGCTGCAGTATTGCGAGCCGGAAGTCACGCTCGCTGGCGGCACCTACATCGATGTCGCGCCGACCGGCGCCCATGTCGACGGCAATCTGGTGTCGGCCAAGGGCTGGCCGGGGCTGGCCGCCTTCATGCGCGAATGCCTGAAAGTGCTTGGCACCGAGATCCGCCACGGCGAGATCCTGATGCGCGACGAACGCCAGGCGGCTTGAGCCACCATTATAAAAGCCGCCGTACCTGTGGTGCGGCGGCTTTACAGCGCCGCGCGTTCGTTTTTGGGATGTGCTTTATGCAGTCATCCGCGCTTCGCGAAACGATATCAGCTTGCTGCGGCTCTCATCCCACAGCGCCAGCTTGACGCAGCGCAGGCTGTCGAGAAGCGTGACGCGGCCAATTTCGCGCAGTTCCGGATAGTCCCTCAGGACCTCCTGCAGACGATAGCACGGCACCTTGGCGGAGAGGTGGTGCACGTGATGGACGCCGATATTGCCGGTGAACCAGTTCAGTACCGGCGGCAGGTCGTAATAGGACGAGCCGTGCAGGGCCGCATGCTGGAACTCCCATTCGGAGTCCTTTGCCCACTCTGTCTCTTCGAACTGGTGCTGGACATAGAACAGCCAGATGCCGGCGGACCCGGCGAGAACGACGATGGGCAAATGGACGACCAGGAACGCTTCGAGACCGACGAACCAGACAAGGGCGGCGGCGGCGACCGCGATGGCCGCGTTGGTGGCCATCGACGACACCCAGGGCGTGAGGCCGCCTCGCATCATGCCGACCGGCAGTCTCTGTTCAAAGATGAAAAGCCAAATGGGGCCGAGGCCGAACATGACGAGCGGATGGCGATAGAGACGATAGGCAAGGCGGCCCCGCCAGGACATTTGCCGATATTCCGCGACAGTCAGCGTCTTGATGTCGCCCGTGCCGCGCTCATCGAGATTGCCGGCGCTGGCATGATGGGTTGCGTGGGCACGCCGCCAGCAATCGTAAGGCGTCAAAGTCAGGATCCCCAGGCCGCGGCCGATCCAGTCGTCGGCGGTGCGGTTGGCGAAGAAGGAACCGTGGCCGCAATCGTGCTGGATCATGAAGATCCGCACCAGAAAGCCGGCGGCCGGAAGGATGAGGATCAGACCCCACCAATGGCCATAGGCATAGGCAGCCGAGGACAGTGCCCACAGCGTGGCAAAGGGGATGAGAGTGATGGCAAGTTCGACGGCGCTGCGCCGCCTGTCAGGTTTCTTGTAGCGCGCCAGGATCTTCAACCAGGCACGCTTGCTGTTCGCTACAGCTTCGGGGGAAATCATGTTCATCAGGAAGCATAGACGGACCATTTCGTCGCCGCAAGCCAGGCATCACGCAAAGTTACTGCGGGTAATTGTCGCGCGACGCGCAAGCTGCGGCAAAAGGCATGCCAATGGCGCGCAGCGACAGGCGTGTGTGTTGTCTATCGCCGGTTGCCACCGGCGGCTACGCTGCTTTCGATGCCGTCGAGGCGGTCAAGCAATTCCCTGAAACGATCGGGAATGTCGTTCTCCGTCCGGAACGCCGGCAACGCGCGCAGAAAGTGCATCGTTGCCTCCGTGCCGAACTGGCGCCTGATGCCGGCCGCCAGCCTTTCACGTCTTTCGTCATCGTTGGGGGCGCCATTCTTACGGTCGCCGTCGTTGCGGGTCGCCATCTCAAAATCCTGTGTCGGTTTCGAAACTCTTCCAGCAGACGAATGGTTCCCCCATCGCAGCATCTTGGCAAGCAAAGCCGGTGGTTACAGTAAAATTTGAATTAATATCGAAAGGTCTCCATGATGCGTCGTCAAAAGTGCGAGCGGCCTGTCCAGTATCGCTTGCCCCTTGATTTTTGGCCGCCAAACCTCGATATCGGGCACAAAATCCACATCATTTGAAATGACGGGAAACGGCGATGAGCGACCAGGCAAAAGACGAACGCGCGCCCGATGAAGCCGAGACGGCCGGGGCTGCCACCGAACACACGCAAGGCAGCGCCGACGGCGACTATGAAGCGCTTGTGCGGCTGCTGAAGGAAAACGACGAGTTGAAGGACCGCGCGCTCCGCGTCGCAGCCGAGATGGAGAATCTGCGCCGCCGTACCGCCCGTGACGTGCACGATGCACGCGCCTATGCGGTTGCCAATTTCGCCCGTGACATGCTGTCGGTATCGGACAATCTGCGCCGCGCACTGGATGCGATCCCGGCTGAGTCCAAGGCGTCAGGTGATGCCGGTTTGAAGTCACTGATCGAGGGCGTCGAACTCACCGAGCGCGCCATGCTATCGGCGCTCGAGCGGCACGGAGTGAAGAAGCTCGAGCCGGAAGGCGAGAAATTCGACCCGAATTTCCATCAGGCGATGTTCGAGGTGCCCAATCCGGAGGTGCCGGCCAACACGGTGGTCCAGGTCGTGCAGCCAGGCTATTCGATCGGTGAGCGGGTGTTGCGGCCGGCCATGGTCGGCGTTGCCAAGGGCGGTCCCAAGCATGTGGCAAGCGAAGCGCCGGTCGAGCCAGGGCCGGTGAATGAGCAAGCTGAGAAGGATGCGTAAGTTAAGGGAATAGGGCAGTAGGAGCAGTAGGGGCAGTAGGGTAAAGGAGCCGTACCAATCGTGCGGCTTCGTGCTATTCATACATCCCTATTCACCCGCTCTCCTACTCCGCTATGCCCTTGAACCCGATCGAGCTTCTCGACTATGCCGGTGTCGCCGTCTTCGCGGCGACCGGTGCGCTGGCCGCTTCGCGCAAGCAGCTCGACATCATCGGCTTTCTGTTCCTGGCCAGCGTCACCGGCATCGGCGGTGGCACGTTTCGTGACGTCATCCTCAATCTTCCGGTCTTCTGGGTTACCAACTCTGGCTATGTGCTGATCTGCGCGGTGGTGGCGATGCTTGTCTTTTTCGGGGCGCACCGTCTCGAATCCCGCTGGAAATTACTGCTCTGGCTCGACGCCGTCGGCCTCGCCGCGTTTTCGGTGATGGGTGCCGCCAAGGGCCTGGCCATCACCGGCTCGCCGGTCGTGTCCGTTGTTACCGGCGTGCTCACCGCCACGTTCGGCGGGATCTTGCGCGACCTGCTGGCCGGTGAGGCTTCGGTGCTCTTGAGACCAGAAATCTATGTCACCGCCGCCCTTGCGGGCGCCATCCTGTTTACAACAGGCGATCTCGCCGGACTGCCGCCGCTCGCCTCGGGCCTGGTGGGCTTCATAGCCGCTTTCTGCGTGCGTGGCGGCGCGCTTAAGTTCGGCTGGGCCTTTCCGTCCTACAAGAGCCGGCCCGGCCGGCGGCCGGAAGATATTCCGTGAAATGAGGCGAGTAGCGAATAGGGACAACGATCCGCAGCGAATTGGCGGAACTCTCGCTACTCGCTATTAGCTACTCATTGGAATTCAGGCGGCGAAGCGCTGGGCTTCCCCGCCATAATAGCTGACGTAGCGGGCGCCGATCTCCTTGACCGGCATCACCACGAACACGTCGACCGTCGAGAATTCGCGGTCGATGACGCAGCCGTCGCCGATGCGCGCGCCGACGCGCAGATAGCCCTTGACCAGCGGTGGCATCGCCGCGATCGCGGCCTTGGCGTTGACCGCCTCGATCGGCATCAAATCCATGGAACAGTAGCGGCCGGCGACGGCGCGCACGTCCCAGGCCGAATTCGTCCGGCAGTGATGGGCGAGATAGGTCAGCGCTTCGGCGTGTGCCGCCGGCACGGTGCCGGGGAACGAGGCGCAACCGGTCATCACGCCGATCCCATAATGGTTGATATAGGCCCAGATACCTTGCCAGAGCGCCTCGATGGTGCGCTTCGAGCGGTATTCCGGCAAGACGCAGGAGCGGCCGAGCTCGAGGAAACGCTGGCCGGGATGGCGGGCGATAAGATTGGTCAGCTCAAACTCGCCCTCGGAATAGAAGCCGCCGGCCGCTGCCGCGATCTCCTGCCGCAACAGGCGGTAGGTGCCGACAATGCGGCGATGCTCGGGACCGGACAGCGAGGTGTCGAAGACGAGCAGATGATCACAGAGCGGATCAAAATGGTCGGCGTCGCGGCGGTCCTGCACCTGAAACAGGGTTTTCCTGGCGCCGAGCTCGTCATAGAACACCCGGTAGCGCACTTCCTGCGCGGCTGCGATCTCGGCCTCGTTGCGTGCGAGCCGCACTTCGAGGTTGCCGATACGGCCAAGCGCTTCGCCTTTTATGACAGCATCGACGTTGCGCCCGGTGAGCAAAGCACCCCTGGCGTTCGGCCGAGCGTCACATTCCGGCATAACTGTATGCACGAGTGATTCTCCTTCGAGCCATCCCTCTTGGCACGGGGATACGGCGTAGGTGCAACAGGATTGTGACAGTACCGTGATACGGCCCTGCCGGCAATACTTCGTCGGCTGGTCAACTCTTCAACCGGCTATGTTCTGCAGGTAAGCCAGGCAAGGACAGCCGGCGGATCAAGCGGCCACGTGACCCTCGACCGCATGGACAAGCGCGTCGGGGTCGAGCGGCTTGGTGACGAAGCCGCTGGCGCCATGGGCGAGCACTGCGTGGCGGGTCGTTTCCTGACTGTCCGCCGACAGCACCATGATCGGAACCGGCGACACGGCGGTTTCCTCCTCGTGCCGGCGGATGGCGGCGATCGCGTCCAGCCCGTCCATGACAGGCATGTGCAGGTCCATCAGCACCACGTCGAAGCGGTACTTGTGGTCGGTGCCGGTGATGGCCTCGACGGCGGCCTTGCCGTTGCCGACCAGTTTCACGCGATGCCCGGCCTTTAGCAGCGTGGCACGGGCAAGCATGGCGTTGATGTCGTTATCCTCGGCGATCAGCACGGACAGGCCCCGCCGCCGGCCGCCAATGGCGCGGGCGGTTGGTGCGCCGCGCTTTTCCGGCTGCGGCTGGGTGAGGGCAGGCACGCTGCTGGTCAAAAGCACGCGAAGCAACGTTTCGCCACGCACCGGCCTTGCCAGAAAGGTGGCGTAGCCGCTGGCGCGGAACTCGCCCAGCATGCCGCGGTCGGTTGGCGCGATCAGTGTGATCGCCTCGCAATCGGCAAAGCCGCTCTGGCGAAGGCGCTTGAGCAACCTGCCGTCGCCTTCCTCCATGGCCGCATCGACCAAAAGCGCGTCGCAGCCTTCGGCGAAGGACGCTGCCTGGGCGGCGGTGGTGGCCAGATCGACCTTGCCGCCATTGGCGCGGATGGTGCGGGCGATGGCGTCGGCCTCGATGGCGTTCTTCGACAGGATCACGGCGCGCCGCCCTGACAGCGCATCCCGACGGCTCTGCGGCGGCTCGGTGGCCGATATTGCAGGGATTTCGAAGACGAATTCCGAACCCTGGCCGAGCTGGCTCGACACCGAGATCGTGCCGCCCATGGCGATCACCAGGCGCCTGGAGATGGCAAGACCGAGCCCGGCGCCGCCATGCGCGCGAGTCGACGTGCCGTCAGCCTGTTCGAATTCCTCGAAGATGCGCTCCAGGTCGTCCTCGTGCAGGCCGGGACCGGTGTCGGTGACGGTGAAGCCTATGCGGTCGGTGGTTTCGGTGCGGGCACGAGCGATGCTCACCAACACGCCGCCGCTGTCGGTGAACTTGATGGCGTTGCCGATGAGGTTGAGCAGCACCTGCCTGACCCTTCCAGGATCGGCTGATATCATCTGCGGCACGTCGGGTTCGACATGGCAGCCAAGGCCGATGTTCTTGGCGAAGGCACGCGCCGCCAGGAGTTCTACGATGTTGTCGGCGATCTCGCGCACCGACATTGGCTGCGGTTCGGGATCGAAGCGGCCGGCCTCGATCTTGGAATAGTCGAGCAGGTCCTCGATCAGCGCCAGCAGCGCGCTGGCCGAGGTCGAGATGGCGCCGACATAGGTCCGTTGTTGCGGCGAGAGCCCGGTGTCCGCCAGCAGCTTGGCCATGCCCATGATGCCGTTCATCGGCGTGCGGATCTCGTGGCTGACGGTGGCGAGGAAGCGCGATTTGGCCTGGCTTGCATATTCGGCTCGCTCGCGGGCGGTGATCAGCGACGTTTCGGCGTGCTTGCGGGCGGTAATGTCGCGGGCGATGGCGCGATGCGAGACAGCGCCGCTCTCCTTGTCGCGCACGGACAGTTCGATCCATGAGAACCAGCGCGGGCCGCTCGGTGTTCTAATGGCGACGTCGGTGGAGCTCAGGCATTCATGGTCGGAAAAAGCGGCATCGGGAACTATGCCGACGTCAATGCCGAGGTCGGCCAGGGCCTTGCCGGCAAGGTCGCGCTGGTCGGCTCCGACAAGCTCGGCGAAAACCTTGTTGGCATAGACGATGTGGGCGTCACGGTCGCGATGGACGACGAGATCGCCAAGCGCGTCGATCAGCCCGCGAAAGCGTTCCTCGCTCTCCTGCATCTCCCACACGCGGTCGGCCAGGCTCTCAACCTCGGCGCGGCTGCGCGCTGCGGTCTCGCCAAGCAGCGCAACCGTGCGGCGCGCCGTGCGCCTGGCACGCAGATGCACGGCAAGGCCTGCCATGCCAGTCGACAAAAGCCCGACGGTGATGAAGATCGGCGCGCCGGTCAGATGCGACAGGCCCGCCAGCACGACGATGGCGACGAGCATCAGGAACGGCAGGCCTTCGCGATTGGCGGCGGGCAATTCAGGCGCCAGTGGCGGCGCCGCGATATGCTGCCGGCTTGGCGCCTCCGGGCCGATCCCGTCGACGTTTTCGGCGCTCTCTGTTTCTCTGATGCCGGATTCCGTGACCATGCGGAAACCCTTGCCAGACAGAGATTATGGAAAATTACCGCGGATCGTTCGAATTTTAGCGGTCGCGCGGTTTTTTCCTCTCCGCTCCTGAAGCGCGTCGCGTTTGGCCGGCCTCATGCGAGGCGCTTCACCGCTGCACACCCTGGGTCATGCTTTTGCTCGACATGCATTAAAAACCGCTCACATGTCCACCACCACGCGACCGCGGACCTTGCCCTCGACGATATCGTGCGCGGCGTCGATGATGCCATCGAAGCCAATGGTCGTGGACAGGTTGGCGAGCTTCTGGAGGTCGAGGTCCGTGCCGATCCGGCGCCACGCCTCCATGCGGACCGTTTTTGGCGCCATCACCGAATCGATGCCGAGGAGACAAACGCCGCGCAGGATGAACGGGGCGACGCTCGTCGGCAGATCCATGCCGCCGGCCAGGCCGCAGGCGGCGACGGCGCCGCCATAGGAGGTCATCGAAAGGACGTTGGCCAGGGTGTGACTGCCGACCGCGTCGACGCCGCCGGCCCAGCGTTCCTTGGCGAGCGGCTTTGCAGGCTGGGCAAGCTCGTCGCGCGAAATCACCTCCGAAGCACCCAGGTCGGTCAGGTAGGAACTTTCAGCGCTGCGGCCGGTCGAGGCGACGACGTGATAGCCGAGGCTGGACAGAATCGAAACCGCGACCGAGCCGACGCCGCCGGCCGCGCCCGTCACCACGACGGGGCCGCGTTCCGGCACGATGCCGTGCCGTTCCAGCGCGATAACGCAAAGCATGGCGGTGTAACCTGCCGTGCCGACCGCCATCGCATCATGCGGGCTCATGCCCTGGGGCAGCGGCACCAGCCAGTCGCCCTTGACACGGGCGCGCTCGGCATAGGCGCCAAAATGCGTCTCGCCGACGCCCCAGCCGTTCAATATGACCTTGTCCCCCGTGCGCCAGTCGGCATGGGAGGACGAGATGACGGTGCCGGCGAAATCAATGCCCGGCACCAGCGGCCAGCGGCGGATCACCGGCGCCTTGCCGGATATGGCGAGGCCGTCCTTGTAGTTCACCGTCGTCGCCTCGACGGCGACGGTGACATCGCCTTCCATCAGGTCGGCTTCAGTAAGGTCGGTGATCGCGACCGACTGCTTCTTCTCGGCGTCGCGCGAAACGAGGATGGCTTTGAAGGTTTCGGGCATGTCTTCTCCTCGGGCTTCTTGAATGGGACACTGTATGGCGGCAGAAGGCCAGGTCAATCGCTTGAGGGCTTGGCCTCACGCCGCCAACCAATGAGTTCGTCGAGGACGACCACCACCGCGCCGACCGCGATGAAGGCGTCGGCGAGGTTGAAGATGGCGAAGGACCATATTGGGGTGTGAAACAGGATGTAGTCGATCACGTGGCCATAGGTAACGCGGTCGAACAGATTGCCGAGCGCGCCGCCGACGATCAGCGCAAAGCCGATGCGGGTAAGCACGTGGCCGGGCGGAGTGCGGGCCGCGAGATAGAGCACGAAAGCGACGACGAAAGCGGCGATGACCACCAGGCCGGTGTCACCGAAGGACGAAAACATCGAGAAGGCGATGCCGGTGTTGTAGGTGCGATACAATGCCAGGAACGGGACAAGATCGACCTTTTCCTGAAAAGGGAGGCCGGTCTCGACCAGATATTTCACCCACTGGTCGAGCGTCACCGCGGCGGCGACCAGCACGACGTAGGGCACCCAGGATTTTGCCGTTGGGGATTTCACCGTTCGGGATGTCACGGTCAGGCGCCCTCCGCGGCAAGTTTCAGCGCGCCGCGCCGGATCTCGAACAGCATGATGCCGGTGGCCACAGCGAGATTGAGCGAATCGGCCCGACCGGACTGTGGAATCCGCAGCAATCTGTCGCAGCTTTCGGCCAGGCTTTCGGGCAGGCCCTGCTGTTCGTTGCCCATCATCAGCAGCACCGGGCCTTTGGAAAAGTCGACCGAACGGTAATCGACCGCACCCTTCAGATGTGTGCCGGCAACCAGGCCAGGAAAGCTTTTTCGCCACGCAAGGAAGGCTTCCGGCGTCGCTTTGGCCACCGGCACGGCGAAGATCGAGCCCATCGTGGCGCGGACGGTCTCGACGGAAAAAGGATCGGTGGTCTCGCCGACCAGGATGATGCCCTTGGCGCCAACGGCATCGACGGTGCGGATGACGGTACCGAGATTGCCGGGGTCGCGCACGCGGTCCAGCGCCACCCAGACGTCGCCGTCTTGAGCGCGGATGTCCTTCAGCGGCAGGAACTTTTGCGAAAAGACGCCGACCACCATTTGCGGGTTGTCGCGGCGGGTGATGGCGACGAGCACTTTTTCCGAAACTTCGAGCACGGTGCCGCCGGCGGCAACCGTGCGTGCCGCGACCTTTTCGACCGCCGCGTTGCCGCGTCCGGCTTTGGCGAAGACCAGTGTCCGGATCGACCAGCCGAGGTCGAGCGCGTCGATGACCAGCTTCAGCCCCTCGGCCATGAATGCGTTCTGCTGGTCGCGGTATTTCTTCAGCGAGAGCGCCTTGATGTCCTTGATCAACGGATTGGCAAGGCTGGTGACTTCCTTCACCTGCCCTGGCGCGCCGGCGTGCCGCTCGCTCATTCAGGCCACCCAGCGCGAGAACAGCGAGGTGGACAGCGCCCGGCCGGCGGATTTCTCGCGGATAATCAGTTCGCCGGATTCGACCGTGCCGCCCATGCCGGCAAAAGTGTCGCGCATCAAGGCATGGATGGCGAAGAAGGAAGCGCGGATCGAATAGGCGGTCAGCACGACAGCGAGCGGCTTCGGCGTCAGGATCGAGCGGCAGAGGTCGGTCAGAGCCGGCAGATCCTCGAACAATTGCCAGACCTCGCCCCTGGGGCCACGGCCATAGGCGGGCGGATCGAACAGGACGATGTCGTAACGGCTGCCTCGGCGCTCCTCGCGCTCGGCGAATTTTAGGGCGTCGTCGACGATCCAACGGATCGGCTTTTGCGACAGGCCCGCCATCTCCTGGTTCTCCCTGGCCCAGCCGATCGCCTTCTTGGAAGCATCGACATGGGTGACCTCGGCGCCGGCGCGCGCCGCCACCAGCGAGGCAAGGCCGGTATAGCCGAACAGATTCAGCACTTTGACCGGCCGCTTCGCCGCCGCGATCAGCCCGGCCATGTGATCCCAGTGCGAGGCCTGCTCGGGGAACACGCCGACATGGCGAAACGAGGTGAAGCGGCCGAGATAATCGATGCCGTCATGCTTCATTGGCCAGGTTTCGCCGAGCGGCGTCCTGGGGAAACGCCAGCGGCCGATGCCTTCCTCGTCGGTGTCGCCGGTGAAAATGGCGTCGGCGCGGTCCCAGTCTTTGGCCGGCAACGCTTTTTGCCAGATCGCCTGGCCTTCAGGCCGAACGATGCGATAGGGGCCGTACTGCTCGAGCTTCTGTCCGGCACCGCTGTCGAGCAACGCGTAGTCGGCGTTGGGCGCGACTTCGAGGATCAGCGGCAGGTGTTCGGCGGGCAGGGCGCCGTCGCGGCGGGAAAGGACGCGCGGCGCGGCTATCGGCTCGGTGCGGTTGCCCGATGCGCCGGTTCCGCGCGGTTCCGCCCCGCCCTTTGCGAGCTGATGCGAGCGGCTGTCGCGGCGTTTGTCGCGAAAAGGTTTCAAGAAGCGCATCTCCGGGCCGACGTGGCCCGCTTCTGCCACAGCACATTCACCGGCGCAACAAACGCAGTCGCCGGACATTTCCGAAACGGTCAGCCGCGCCTGATGAAGAGCAGGGCGGCAACCAGCGATACGAAGCCGACGGCCTTGAAGCCGGCGACGATCATATGGCCGGTTTCCCAACGCAGCCGGATCGCTTCGAAATTCTCCGGAATCGGCCCAGGCACCCAGGTGGCCAGAATATCGTTCGCCGGCTTGACGAGAGCAAACCACATCGCAAGAGACACCGCATAGATCACGGCAGCGGCCAACGCATACCAGAACGCCGGTCGGTCATTGCGCAGCATCCAAGCGAGCAGTCCCGGACAGCCGATCGCGGCCAGGTCCAGTGGCGCGCCAATGACGGCAAACAGCTGGAACTGGGCGTTGAAGACAGTGGCCTCGCGCCAGAGCGAAGGCGACCACTTCGTCAGCCGAGGAGCCGATTCCAGGACATGGGCGAAGGACGGTCCAAGGCTGAGCGCCGCGACAACGGCGGCCAAGATGGACCAGAACAACAGGAACCCGCGTATCTCCATAACGCCCGAACAACGGGGTGACGCCGGAGACGTTCCGAAGGGAAGGGAGTAGGGGAGTAGGGGAGTAGGGGAGTAGGGGAGTAGGGGAGTAGGGATAAAGCAGCAAGTGAATAGGGAAAGTATGGCTTGCACGAAGCCGATCCAATGGTACGACTCCCCTACTCCCCTACTCCCCTACTCCCCTACTCCCCTACTCCCCTGACTTCCCCATCGCCTTGTACACCGCAATGCCGGCGGCGAGGTCTTCGAGGGCTGCGCCGACCGATTTGAACAGCGTGATCTCACCGGGGCTCTGCCGGCCCTTCTTCTGGTCGCGTGCCAATTCATGCAGGTCGGCGACGATGGCTTGCGCCTCCAGCACGCCCGAGGCCAGTGGCTGGACGATGTCGCCCGCCTCCTTGGTGGCGCCGGCCCGGGTGTCGACGTAGACGCGGGCGCGCGCAATCGCATCGTCGTCGCTTTCGCGCATGGCCGGGGTGAAGCCGCCGACCAGATCGACATGGGTCCCCGGCTTCAACAGCGCGCCCTTGATCAGCGGCGTGGTCGTGATCGTCGCCGACGAAACGATGTCGGCCTGGCCGAGTTCGGCGTCGAGATCGCTCGCGGCGGTGGCCGCAAAGCCCTCGGCGCGCAATTCCGCCGCAACCTTTTCTGCATTGGCGGGCGTGCGGTTCCAGATGCGGATGACGGTGATCGGCCGCACCGCGCAATGCGCCCTGGCGAGGAACGGCGACAGCGCGCCGGCGCCGACCACCAGCAGCCGCGAAGCGTCCTCGCGGGCCAGATAGGAGGCTGCCAGCGCCGAGGCGCAGGCCGTGCGCCACTGCGTCAGGCGCTGGCCGTCGATCATGGCTTCAGGCTCGCCGGTCGTACCGTCGAGCAGGAGGTAAAGCCCCATCACCGCGGGTTTGCCCACGGCGTTGTTGTCGGGCGACACGGTGACGATCTTGACGCCGATATGGCCGCCTGCCGACGAGCCGACGGCATTGAAGTCGGTCCAGGCCGGCATCAGGAGCAGGGTCGAGGCCGCGCCGTCGGGCCGTTCGACCGTATGGTGGTGCCTGACCGGCTGTACCGCGCCATCGCGAAAAGCCGCGCGCAGCGTTTCGACCAGGCCGGGAAAGGTCAGCGCCTGATCGACCTCGGCCGCCGAAATGCTCAGCATGGGAAGCTCCGTCGAGAGAAATACGCCTGACGCATGACCGCGAAACCAGAAGCGATTTTCCGCAAAGATCATGCGCAATCAAAAATGGTACAGCGTCCTTTGCGCGCCCAAAAAGGACGCGCGGCGGTTCCGGGTCAGCCCGTCGGCTTCGGCAAGGAGGGGCCTTGTTGCGCGGCCGGTGCCCGGCTGACCGCCTGGCGCAAGTTCTCGGCCTCGACGCCGCGCTGGCGCGCCAGCTTGCGATAGCGGCCCTGCTTGATCCAGGTCGCCAGGCTGCCGACGATCATGCCGATGGCGAGGGCCACGAACAGGAAGATGAAAAGCGGCAGCGTCATCGTCAGCGCCGGATTGCCGGGGTTGAATGGGTCCAGGGTGAAGGCAACCGGATCGCGGTTGGCGACCGCCAGCGCAATCAGAATGACGGCCAGCGGCACGAAGACCACGATGAGCATGAAACGATTGAACATAGAATTTCCTGTCGAAGGCGGGCTCTACCAAAGGCCGGCCCTCCTGAAAAGGCCGGCATGGCGCATGAGCCCGCGCGGCGCTTATTTGCCGCTGTTCAGCCTTTCACGCAATTCCTTGCCGGTCTTGAAGAACGGCACCCATTTCTCCTCGACCTCAACGGATTCCCCGGTACGCGGATTGCGGCCGGTGCGGGCGGGGCGGTTTTTCACCGAGAAAGCGCCGAAACCGCGCAGTTCGACCCGGTTGCCTTCGGCAAGCGCGTCGGTGATCTCGTCGAAAATCGCGCCGACAATGTTTTCGACGTCACGCAGGAAAAGGTGCGGGTTGCGTGTGGCGATGATCTGCACAAGTTCGGATTTGATCATGAGAGGGCTCCCCGTGAAAACACTGCGGTCAAATTATGAGGATGATTTTATTTGCTTTTTCACTCGTCTCAAGGGTGCCAGACGGAAACCAGACCGTCAAGAAACAAGCGATCGGCACCAAGTTCGTGAATGATGTCGCCGCCATAGTCGGGCAGGCCGAGCGCACTGCCGATGGTTCGCGCCATCGCCTTCGAGAACAGGAAACCGCCGCTTTCCGCGTCCTTCCACTCCACCACCTTGAGCTTGGCGTCGACGCCCTTGGTTGCGAGCCAGTCGATCGCTTCGGTCTCGCCGCCGACCGCGTCGACCAATTTGTTGGCAACGGCCTGCCGGCCGGTGAAGATCGATCCGTCGGCCAGCGCCAGCGCCTCCGGTTTGGTCATCTTGCGGCGTTCGGCGACGATGCCGACGAACCAGTCGTAGCTGTCGAGAATGAGCTTGCGGACCATGGTGCGCTCGTCGTCATTGGTCGGCTTGAAAGGCGACGGCGAAGCTTTCAACGGCGACGATTTCACTTCCTCGAGCTTGACGCCGAGTTTGTTCATGAGGCCGCTGACGTCCGGATACTGGATCAGCACGCCTATCGAGCCGACAATAGACGATTTGCGCGCGACGATATGATCGGTCGCGGTGGCGATCATATAGCCCGCCGATGCGGCCAGCGTGCCGACCTGGGCCACCACCGGCTTCTCGGCGGCCAGCTCGCGCACTGCCTCGTAGATCGATTCGCCGCCGACGGTGGTGCCGCCAGGTGAATCGATCGACAGGATTACAGCTTTCACCCTCGAGGATTGACGGATGGCGTCCAGTTGCTTGATCAGGTCGTCGTCTTCGGTGATGGTGCCCTCGATCTTGACCTTGGCGATATGGTCGACCGCCGCGCCAGTGAAGTCATCGCCGTAAATCCAGGTCGAAAAGGCAATCAGCCCGGCTGCTGCGACGACAAGCGCTGCAACGCGCCAGAATGTCAGCTTGCGGCGCAAGCGGCGGCGGTCGATCAGGTCGTCGGCTCTCAGTACCATGGTCAGCCTCATAGTCGGTGGGGAGCAGATGCTTTTAAAGCAACCGCCCGCGCCCGGCTACCGATTCCTGACGAGCTTGCGCCAAAGACAAGGTCTCGACGTTGGCGAGCCGGCGTTACGAGAGAACATAAAAGACCAATCCACAGCCCCTAACGCTGTCCGCCCGTATCTGGTATGACGTGCAAGTTGTGCCGGTTTCATTTTCGTTTGTGCAACAGCAACCGTCACACTTTTGCGGTTTTCCTCCGCTTGTGCTTGCTTGAGGGCGCCGGCATCCCACCTATAGGGGTGCTTGGCGGCAGGGGCTTAGAAGAAAGCAGTTATGTTAGCGCGACCGATCGAACCGACCAACACCGAGACGGAGTTGGCTTCCCCGGACGTAGGCCCGGCGCGAGTCGACGCCTTCGGCATCGCCCAGCGCCATTCGCGCCGCGTGCGTATCTTGAAGCTGGCGGTGCCGCTGGCCGCTGCCGCGATCGCGGTCGCCGTCCCGGTCTATTCCTATCTCATGGCACCTGGCTCAATCCAGGTCCAGGCCGACGCCAGCGCGTTCGCCAATGGCAAGCTGGTGATGGCCAACCCCAAGCTCAACGGGTTCACCAAGCAGAAACTGCCCTATTCCATGACGGCTTTGCGCGCCATACAGGACGTGAGCCAGCAAGGTATCATCAATCTGGAAGGCATCGACGCCAAGCTGCCGATATCAACCGACAATGTGGCGGCCATCAATGCCCCGCACGGTAGCTTCAATCGCGATGGCAACACCATGAGCCTGACCAGCGATGTCACCATAACCACCACCGATGGTCTGGCGGCAAAGTTCAAATCGGTCTTTCTCGACATGGGCAAAGGCACTATGAAGACGAACGATCCGGTCGACGTCAGCCGTGGCGGGTCGCGGATTACCGCGGATTCGATGTCTGTCCAGGACAACGGCAAGATCGTGGTTTTCGAGAACAGAGTGCGTGTCAACATCGATCCCGCCAGCTTGAAGGCGGCAGAGGCAATGAGCGGAGAATCCAATGCGGTTCAGTAGTTCGACACGGCTCGTGGCCGCGGCTTCGGCGTTGCCGGCCGTAGGGCTGGCCGCCCTGGGGCTGGCTTTGGGGCTGACTTTGGCGGCGGCGCCGGCTCTGGCGCAGTCCAGGACCACCAGCCAGCTGTCGGGCCTCAAACTGTCCGGCGACAAGCCCATCCAGATCGAAAGCGACAAGCTCGAGGTCCGCCAGGCGGATAGCGTCGCCGTGTTCACCGGCAATGTAAACGTCGTCCAGGGTCCGACCTTGCTCAAGGCCGGCAAGATGACGGTCTATTACGTCAAGGATCCGGACGCAGCCGCCAAGGGTGAGCAGGCCTCGGGTGCCGCGATGACCGGCTCGGCCGACATCGACCGTCTGGAGGTCGCCAACAAGGTCTATATCAAATCGGACGACCAGGTCGCCACGGGCGACAGCGGCACCTTCGACATGAAGACGGAAGTGCTGGTGCTTTCAGGCAGCAAAGTCGTGCTCTCGCAAGGCGACAATGTACTGGTCGGCTGCAAGCTGACCGTGCAGATGAAGAGCGGTCTGGCCCAGGTCGACCCCTGCGGCGGTGGACGCGTCATGATGTCGATCACGCCGCCGAAGTCGGGAGCGGCGAACCCCTGATGGTCGACGTAGCATCGCTGTTGGCGCGTCTTCCAGGACGCGCCGCCAGCAAACTTGCGGCACCGGCCGCGGTTAACCTCGATCAGGTAAAATTCAAGGGAACCCTGATCGCCAAAGGGCTGACCAAAAGCTACAAGGGCCGCAAAGTCGTCAGTGGCGTGACGATCGGCGTGCGCGCCGGTGAGGCGGTCGGGCTGCTCGGCCCCAACGGCGCCGGCAAGACCACCTGCTTCTACATGGTCACCGGCCTGGTGCCGGTCGACGAAGGCACGATCGAAATCGACGGCTTCGATGTCACCTCTATGCCGATGTACCGCCGCGCCCGCCTTGGCATCGGCTACCTTCCGCAGGAGGCGTCGATCTTTCGCGGCTTGAGCGTCGAGCAAAACATCCGTGCCGTGCTCGAAGTGGTCGAGAAGAGCCGCAAGGAGCGCGAACGCATTCTCGACGAACTGCTCGAGGAGTTTCACATCAGCCATCTGCGCAAGGCGCCGTCGCTGTCGCTTTCCGGCGGCGAGCGGCGGCGCCTTGAAATCGCGCGCGCCCTGGCGACCCGCCCCGCATACATGCTGCTCGACGAGCCTTTCGCCGGCATCGATCCGATCGCCGTCGCCGACATCCAGCAACTCGTGCGCCATCTGACGGCGCGCGGCATCGGCGTGCTCATCACCGATCACAATGTCCGCGAGACGCTCGGCCTGATCGACCGCGCCTACATCATCCATGCCGGCCAGGTGTTGACCCATGGCCGGGCCGACGAAGTGGTCGCAAACCCGGATGTGCGGCGGCTTTATCTCGGTGAGGGTTTTACACTCTAAGCGTGAAAATTTCTGTCCAGACGCGGTTTTTGACGCGAGACAGAGCTTTTTTTTCGATTTCTCGTCGGAATACGCACGGACAGGCGAGTTTTGATCGCCGTCGCCTTGACAAGCAAAAGCCGGGCCAGTTTCTATGCCGAACTCCTTCCGGCAGTCCGGATGCGTAGACAGGGCGTTTGAAACCGAACCATGGCGTTGGCGGCAAAACTACAGCTACGACAGTCCCAGTCGCTGGTGATGACGCCGCAACTCATGCAGTCGATACGGCTGCTGCAGTTCACCCACATCGAGCTGGAACGCTTCATCGACGACGAGATCGAGCGCAATCCCTTGCTCGAGCGCGCCGAGCCGCAAGACGATGCCGTCAGCGACCAGGCGCAGAAGATCGATGCCGCGCCGGAAACGGTCACCGCCGGCGACTGGTTCGAGAAGGACACGGCGTGGAGCGCCGAGGCGATCTCGGAAAAGCTCGATACTTCGCTGGAAAACCTGTTTCCCGACGACCCCGGCACCAGCGAGCGACTCGGTCCCGACCTGACGGCCCAGTGGAAATCGGCATCCGGCAACGGTTCCGCATCCTCTTCCGACGGTTTTGACGTCGGAGACATGGCGGCCGGAGCCATCACGCTGCGCGAGCATGTCGCCGAGCAGGTTGCGCTTGCCTTCGCCGACCCGGCAGCACGGCTGATCGCCAGCGAACTGGCCGATGGCCTCGACGAGGCCGGCTACATGCGCGCCGACATGGCTGAGATCGCCACCCGTCTCGGCACCGACAGAGCGGCGGTGGCAAATGCGCTCGCGGTCTGCCAGACATTCGAGCCCACCGGCCTCTTTGCCCGCGACCTTTCCGAATGCCTGTCGCTGCAGCTTGCCGTCCGCGACCGTCTCGACCCTGCGATGAAGGCTCTGATTGCCAATCTCGAACTCCTGGCCCGGCGCGATTTCCAGACCCTGAAACGGATTTGTGGGGTGGATGAGGAGGATCTGCTCGACATGCTGGCCGAGATACGTGCGCTCGATCCGCGCCCGGGGATGGCGTTTTCGGGCGGCGCCAGCGACGCGATCATCGCCGATGTCGAAGTGCGTGCGGCCAATGACGGGAGCTGGGTGATCGAACTCAACCCCGAAACGCTGCCGCGCGTGCTGGTCGACCATATCTATTTCGCCCGGGTTTCGCCGCATGCGAAAAATCAGACGGAAAAGGATTTCCTGGCGGAGTGCCTGCAAAACGCCAATTGGCTGACGCGCAGCCTCGATCAGCGGGCGAAGACCATCCTCAAGGTTGCCTCAGAAATCGTGCGCCAGCAGGACGCCTTCCTCGTCCATGGCGTGCGTCACCTGAGGCCGCTCAACCTGCGCACGGTGGCCGACGCTATCGGCATGCACGAATCGACCGTCAGCCGGGTCACCGCCAACAAATACATGCTGACGCCGCGCGGCGTGTTCGAACTGCGCTATTTCTTCACCGCCTCGATCGCTTCGTCGGGTGGCGGTGACGCGCATTCGTCTGAAGCGGTGCGCGACCGCATCAAGCAGTTGATCGACGAGGAGAAACCTGCCGACGTGCTTTCCGACGACGCGATTGTGGATATGTTGCGGGAAAGCGGCGTCGATATCGCCAGGCGCACGGTCGCCAAGTATCGGGAGGGCATGAATATTCCCTCGTCGGTGCAGCGGCGGCGTGAAAAACGCGCTTTGGCCAGCGCCGGACGTTGATCTCCGACTGAATTTTCGACAGCTTTCGCACTTCATTGACAAGCCGCAATGAAGTGGCTAGAAGCCCGCCCGCATGGGACGGGCTACTGCCCGCATGCGGATGGTCCGTCACGACGTTGGCCACGGGACGGTCAAGAAGGCGGCTTGTGATCAATCGGAAAAGTTCGGATTTAAAATCGGCGCAAGTGACGCCGCAAAGCTTGTGCGCTCAGACCACGGGTATAAACTCGGGACAGTTTGAAGCCTGAGCAAGGAAGGTCAGTATTCAGATGACGCTGCGCATATCAGGAAAACACATGGATATCGGCGATGCGTTCCGTACGCGCATCAACGACCGTGTCGGAGAGGTGATCGGGAAATATTTCGATCGGGGCTTTTCTGGGCAAATTGTAGTCGTCAAATCGGGATCGCGCTACACGGCCGATTGCATGATCCGGCTGGATTCCGGCGCTTCGCTGCAGGCGACCGGTGAAGCGCAGGACCCGACGCTCGCTTTCGAGGCGGCGGCGGATCGCCTCGAGACCCGCCTTCGCCGCTACAAGCGTCGGCTGAAGTCGCATAATTCAGGCAACGCCAATGGCGAACCCACCGACGTCGCCTATACGGTGATGGCGCCGCTTGCCGACGATGACGAGGAAATGCCGGAGAATTTCGCGCCAGCCATCGTCGCCGAATCAACCATGACGCTGCGGACCATGTCGGTGGCGTCAGCCGTGATCGAACTCGACACCAAGGACAGCCCGGTCCTCGTCTTCCGCAACGCCGGGAACGAGCATCTCAATATCGTCTATCGTCGGCCGGACGGAAACATCGGCTGGATCGACCCGTCTACGACCAAGGTCGCGCAGGGCTAACGGCCAAGGCCGCACTGGGCTGACGGCCAAGGCCGCACTGGGCTGACGGCCAAGGCCGCACTGGGATGACGGCCAAGGCCGCACTGGGATAAGGCACCAGCCGCACGCGAGAGTGAGGGCTGGCGACGGCAGGCGAACAAGGGATTTCAAGTATGGACCTGAGCGATCTTATCAACGTTCCGGCAATCTTGCCGGCGTTGAAGGCGAACTCCAAGAAGCAACTGCTGCAAATGCTGTCCGAAAGGGCGGCGGCGATTGCCGGCATTCCGGAACGGGAGGTGTTCGACACCATCCTGCAGCGTGAACGGCTGGGCTCGACCGGTGTCGGCAACGGCATTGCCATTCCGCATGGCAAGCTGGCCGGGGTGAAGCGGATCGCCGGGGTTTTCGCCCGGCTGGAGACGCCGGTCGATTTCGAGGCGCTGGACGACCAGCCGGTCGATCTGGTGTTCCTGCTTTTGGCGCCCGAAGGCGCCGGCGCCGACCATCTCAAGGCGCTGTCGCGCATTGCGCGGGTGCTGCGCGACGCCGACACGGTGGCCAAGATCAGGGGCACCCGCGACGCCGCCGCGATCCATGCGCTTTTATCGGATACACAAGCCTCGCACGCGGCCTGAGTTTTTTCGATCAGTTCGGTTAAGGGGCCGCCGCGAGCGGCCCTGTCCGTTCTAACCAGATCGCTGCGCCGTCTTGTTGGTGGATGGCGACTTAGTGGATCGCGACGGGGGTCAGGTCGTTTTCCAGGGCGCCGGCCAGCGCCCGCTCGCGAGCGTCGGAAAGCAGGATCGGCTGGCCGTTGGCGGCAAACAGGGCCCACAGTTCCAGCCCGGGCGCGATTTCGCCGAGGCCCGGGAAACGGCCGCGCAGATCGTCGCTCGAGATTTTCCTGAGATAGGCGACCGAGCCTTCGCCGAGATGGGCGAATTCGCCGCTGGTCATGATAAGATTTTCGTCAGTTCTGGTCATTTAAGCCTCCGTGCAGCGAGGACCCCGTTCAAGGCCGCCTCGCATGAGAGCAATCGGTAAAAATCAGTCTTTCACCGATATGTTTATTTTCCGTACCAGCCGTTCGGACTCGGGCCGATCGAGATCGATCGACAAAAGACCGTTCTTCAGCTCCGCCGCGATCACCCGCATGCCGTCGGCCAGCACGAAACAGCGCTGGAACTGGCGCGCGGCAATGCCGCGGTGCAGAAATTCGCGCTCGGTGTCATCGTTCTGACGGCCGCGCACGACCAACTGGTTCTCCTCCGTGGTCACATCGAGATCGGTTTCGGCGAAACCGGCGACAGCGAGCGTGATACGCAGCCTTTCGGCCTTGCCGTCGGCACCGCTGAGGCGCTCGATGTTGTAGGGAGGGTAGCTGTCACCCGACTTCGCCAGACGCTCCAGGGTCTTTTCCATGGCGTCAAAACCCAGGAGAAGCGGGCTGGAAAAAGGCGTCATTCGGCTCATGTTACACTGTCCTCTCAAGAGCGACATAAACTGGAAAAACCCGTATGGCATTTTTCCCGATGGTCTTGATATGGTCCGCCCGGCGGTCGAGTTCAAGCCGTCAAAATCCCCGCCCAAAAAGACTCCCTAAAAAGGAATTGAAATGCCCCAATCCCGCAAGATCATCATCGACACGGATCCCGGCCAGGACGATGCCGTCGCCATATTGCTGGCGCTCGGCAGCGCCGAGCTGGAGATCGTCGGCATGACCGCCGTCGCCGGCAACGTGCCGCTGAGGCTCACCGAAAAGAATGCACGCAAGATCTGCGAACTGGCCGGCCGGCCTGACATCAAGGTCTATGCCGGCGCCATCCGGCCGCTGGCGCGCGAACTGGTCACCGCCGAGGAGGTGCACGGCGAGACCGGGCTCAACGGACCGCAATTGCCCGAACCAACCATGGAGCTGCAGGCCCAGTACGCGGTCGATTTCATCGTCGAGACGCTGATGAAGGAAGAGAGCGGCACGATCACCCTGTGCGCGCTCGGCCCGCTCACCAACATAGCGCTGGCGCTGATCCGCGAGCCGAAGATCGCGCCGCGCATCAAGGAAATCGTGCTGATGGGCGGCGGCTTCTTCGAAGGCGGCAACGTCACCCCGACCTCCGAATTCAACATCTATGTCGACCCGCATGCCGCCGATGTCGTATTCAAATCCGGCATTCCGATCGTCATGATGCCGCTCGACGTCACCCACAAGGCGCTGACCACGGCCAAGCGCACCCAAGCCTACCGCAAGCTCGGCACCAGGGTCGGCACGGCCACGGCGGAGATGCTGGAATTCTTCGAACGATTCGACGAAGCGAAATACGGCACCGACGGCGGTCCGCTGCATGACCCTTGCGTCATCGCTTATCTGCTGAAACCCGAGCTGTTCAGGGGCCGCAACTGCAACGTCGCTGTGGAAACCGCCTCGGAACTCACCATGGGCATGACCGTGATCGACTGGTGGGGCGTGACCAAACGGCCGAGCAACGCCATGGTGATGCGCGACATCGACCACGATGCGTTGTTCGCGCTGCTGCTGGAAAGGCTGGGCCGGCTTTAGGTTCTTCTTCTCCCCAGGGGCCCCAGGGGAGAAGAAAAAGAGTGCCGCTCACTTCGCTTTTGAAAATGCCAGCCACAGGCCGCCGCCGACCAGAAAACTGCCGCTTATCCGCGACAGCAGCTTGACGCGGCCGGCCGAAAGCAGGCGTCCGGCGCGGCCGGCGGCCAGCGCGTAGGTCGAATCCGATACGGCGGCAAAGATCATGGCGGTGAGACCCATGACGCCGATCTGCAACCCATAGTTGCCGTCAGGGGCGATGAACTGCGGAAAGAAGGCGCCGAAGAACACCAGCGTCTTGGGATTGCTGATCGCCACCAGCAGGCCCTGCAGGAAGAAGCCGCCGCGCGGTGTCTTTGCCGATCCGTCGGCGTTCAGCTTGCCCTTGGAGCGGAACATCTGCACACCCATCCAGATCAGATAGGCGGCACCGATCAGCCTGACCCATTCGAACCAATGGCCCATTCCCGCGATCAAAGAGGTCAATCCGATGCCGACAATGGCGATCATGATCGCCAGTCCGGCCTGTGTGCCGGCGACGTTGGCGAGGCCGGCGCGAGAGCCATGGCGGATGCTGTTGGCGATGATCAGCGTGACCGTCGGTCCGGGTACCAGGATGATGACAAGGCAGGCGACGAGATAGGTGGCATAGAGTTCCAGCGACATGATTTCCTCGACGGTATGCGGCTTTGCGACACGGCTTACCGCGATCAATGCATGACAGTAACGCGGGTGCAAGCCGGCAAGAGATGTCGCCGGCAACCTTGACCTGGATTATTTTAGGCTCCAGCCAGCCACGGCAGCGTCGTCTCGTAGGCTGCCGCCGCTCTCAGCACGGCCATGTCACCGCGCGGCCGCCCGATCAATTGCATGCCCATCGGCCTGCCTCTGTCATCGAAGCCGGCCGGCACGTTGACCGCCGGGCAGCCGCCCAGCGTGGCGAGCGCTGACACCTGCATCCAGCGGTGATAGCTGTCCATGGCACGCCCGGCCACCTCCCTGGGCCAAGGAGTACCGACATCGAAGGAAAAAACCTGGGCGGTTGGCAGCGCGATCAGGTCGAAGCGGTCGAAGAGTGACAGCAACGTTCGATGCCAGGACGAGCGCCTCACCGTGGCGGCGTGGATCTGCGGCGCCGTGAGTTGCAGCGCCTGTTCCACCTCCCACACGGCCTCCGGCTTCAGAAGAGCGCGTTTCAAGGGATCGTCGTAATGTGCCTTGAGCGCACAACCGCTGCTCGCCTGGCGCAGCGTCACGAAGGCCTGCCACAGCGCTTCGAAATCGAAATCCGGCACCAGCGCTTCGGTCTGAAAGGATGCCGCGGCGAACCGGCCGAGAGCAGCCTCGCAAAGACTAAGGATGCCGGGTTCGACCGGCAGATGACCACCGAGATCGCCGAGCCAGGCGATGCGGCCGCCGGCCGTCGGCGTTTGCAGTCCCTGCAGGAAGCAGCCCTGTTTGTGATGCGAGAGCGGCGCGCGCGGGTCGTAGCCAGCCTGCTCGTCGAGCAGCAACGCCATGTCGCGAACGTTGCGGCCCATCGGCCCTTCGACGCCCATCTGGGCGTGGAAGACGTCAAGCTCGGGGCCGGCCGGCACAAGTCCCTGCGACGGACGGAAGCCATAGACGTTGTTGTAGGCGGCCGGGTTACGCAGCGAGCCGCCAAAGTCGCTGCCGTCGGCGACAGGCACCATGTCGAGCGCCAGTGCGACCGCCGCGCCGCCGCTCGAACCGCCGGCGGTCAAGGCCGGGTCGAAAGCATTGAGTGTCGAACCGAACACCGTGTTGTAGGTGTTGGAGCCCAGGCCGAATTCGGGAACGTTGGTCTTGCCGATGATGATGGCGCCGGCCTTGCGGATGCGCTCGACGAAGAAATCGTCTTCCTGCGGCACGAAATCGGCGAAGATCGGCGAGCCGAAGCTGGTCCTGAGGCCCTTGGTCTGCGCGAGATCCTTGATGGCGATCGGCAGACCGAACAGCGGTCCGGCATGCCCTGCATGCGCCAGATGGGCGTCCGCCCCGTCCGCCTCGCGCAGGATGTCGGCGCGGTCGCGCAACGAGACGATGGCGTTGACCAGCGGGTTTACGGCGTCGATCCGGTCGAGGAATGCCGTCGCCACCTCGCGTACCGACGACCGGCGGCGCCGGATCGCGTCGGCGAGATCCATGGCGGACAGGCGGCAGATATCGCCGGCAGGCGGCACGGCATGTTTTGTGGCCGGACGCATGGCTCTCACCTGGCCTCCGGGTCTTGGAGCGCCGCCTCGACTTCCTTCGCCAGCGGGATTGCCGGCTGGGCACCGGGCTTCAGGCAAGCGAGCGAACCAGCGGCTGCAGCACGGGCGAGCGCCTGGTCGAGCGGCAGGCCCGATGACAGCCCGGCGGCGAAATAGCCGCAGAACGTGTCGCCGGCGCCGACCGTATCGACCGGAGTGACGTTCAACGCCGGAACCATCAGGAGATCGGCTGGCGTGGCGGCCAGAACGCCGTCACCGCCGAGCGTGACGACGATTGTGCGACCGGTCGTCCCCGCGAAATCGCGCATCCGCGCCGGGCGATCGCGGCCGCTCAGCGACAGCGCCTCGCCATAGAGGTCGAATTCGGTTTCGTTTGCGACGACATAGTCGGCCTTGCCGAGGAAGGCGGCCGCCTCTGCGCGGAACGGTGCCGTGTTGAGCACGGTAACCGCGCCTGCCGCCCGTGCTGCGTCCAGTGCTGCATCGACAGTCTGCAGCGGGATTTCCTGCTGCAGGAGCACGACATCGCCCTTCTTCATGAAAGCCTTGGAGAGGTCGCCTGTGACGACCGAATCATTGGCGCCCGGCACCACGGCAATGACATTCTCGCCGTCGTCGGCGACCATGATCAAGGCCGTGCCGGTCGAGGCGAAGGTTTCACCGACACCGGACAGGTCGATCTTGCCGTCCCGCAACAGCGCCAACGCTTCGGTGGCGAAATTGTCCTTGCCGACCGCGCCGACCATGCGCACCTTGGCGCCGGCACGCGCGGCGGCCAGCGCCTGGTTGGCGCCCTTGCCGCCGGGTGCGGTGGCGAAACCGGAGCCACGGACCGTCTCGCCCGGTGCGGGCAAGCGGTCGACATTGGCGATAAGGTCGAGGTTGATCGAGCCGACAACGATGATCAAGTGGTGCCTCCCTGCTGACTGCGGGAAGCTACTCCGTAAGGCCGCCGCTTGCCAGACCGCGCGATCTAATCGCGTCAGGTTTGAACGCGCTTCTCAGCGCAACTCCAGGCGTCGGCGGTGCCGACATCGACAATTGGCGCGCGATTTCAGGATCCGACCTGTCCCGCTTCCCAGCCAAGGATGGCGCGTTTGCGCGTCAGGCCCCAGTGGTAGCCTGTGAGCGCGCCGGACTTGCCGAGAGCCCGGTGGCATGGCACCACGAAGGACATCGGATTGGCGCCAACCGCGGCACCCACCGCCCGGCTGGCGCTCGGTGCGCCGATGCCGGCAGCGATCGAGGAATAGGTGCAGGCCTTGCCCATCGGGATGCGCAGCAGGGCTTCCCAGACGCGGACCTGGAAGTCGGTGCCGATCAAGACGACGCGCAGCGGCTGGTCGGCGCGCCACAGCGCCGGATCGAAGATGCGCGCCGCATAGGGCGCCGTCGCGGCCATGTCCTCGACATAGTTTGCGTTCGGCCAGCGGCCGGACATGTCGGCAAAGGCTGCGCGCTCGTCGCCGGCATCGCTGAAGGCGAGGCCGGCAAGCCCACGATCTGTGACCATGATCAGGGCGATGCCGAAAGGCGAGATATGATAGCCGTAGCGGATCGTCAGCCCGGCGCCGCGCGTCTTGTAGTCGCCCGGCGACATCGCCTCGTGGGTGACGAAAAGGTCGTGCAACCGGCCGGGGCCTGACATGCCGACCTCGAAAGAAGCCTCGAGCAGCGGCATGCCGGAATCGAGCAGTTTGCGCGCATGGTCGAGCGTGACCGCCTGCAGAAACGCCTTGGGCGACAGGCCGGCCCAGCGAGTGAAGAGCTTCTGCAACCCGGTCGGCGTCTCGCCGACTTCCTCCGCCAATATTTCGAGCGACGGCTGGTCACGATAGTCAAGGCTGATCTTCTCGATCGCGCGCCGAACAACTTCGTAGTCACCGCCTTCGGGTGTGATGTCTTTCTTCAGAATAGCTGTCTGTGCGTTCATCGGGCCATCTCCTTGATCGTGAATATCGTCCTTCGCGGCTCCGATCACCACCCGAAACTTGCCTTCTCGTCATGTGCATCCAGATAGATTTGGCTTCGAGCAAGGAGCCGACGATGGCTGGCGAAAACGTGCATCCCACCAAGGAGAAGTAGACGCTGCCGATTGCCGTTTATGGCAAGGCACCGCAGAACCGGTTCGCGAACGAGGCGGTTCGCTCACATTCAGCGCGCTTTCGCGGTCGCCAGGGCGCGCGAAAAGGCTGACGCAAAGCTCTCGCGGTCATCGGGATTGAGGAAGCCGCCGATCGGCACATTCTGGCCTTGTGCTTCCACCGCCATCCTGGTGATGCCGATTTCGGCGTGGCGGGCGACCGAAAAACGCGCCCAGAACGGATTGAAGCGATGGGCTTCCGATTTGCCTGATGGCGCGGTCTTGCGGATGTCGAGGCTGGTGCGCGAGACCGACACCTCCTCACGGGCGCGGGCGGCACGATAATTGGCGCGAAAGGCGATGTAGACGGCGATGACGTCGAGACCCAGGAAGCCGAACACCGGCCAGGCGCCGCGCGACAGGAAAAACGCTCCGGTGACCAACGAGCCGAACAGCAGAGCGCCCATCAGGATGGCAAAGCCGGTTTTGCCCAGCGACCGATGCGGTATCAGCAACGCCTGGAAGAATGGCTCGTCGGCCTGAAATGAGGCGTTTGTGTCGCTCATGCCGGGATATTATAGGAAGGGGATGACGAGGCCCAAGTCCAAAAATTCCTCTACACCCAAAAATGAACTGCTCCCCGGCCGACGCGACGGTGCGAACGCCAAACCGCGTGCCCGGCCGGTGCGGTCCGATTCGCGCTACAGCCCGGCCGAAGTGCACGAGATTTTCCGACGCTTTTCCGTTCAGCGGCCCGAGCCGAAGGGCGAGCTCGAACACATCAACGCCTTCACGCTGCTGGTGGCGGTGGTGCTTTCGGCACAGGCGACCGATGTCGGGGTCAACAAGGCGACGCGGGCGCTTTTCAAGGTCGCCGACACGCCGCAAAAGATGTTGGCTCTCGGCGAAGCCAAGGTAGGCGACTATATCCGCACCGTTGGGCTCTGGCGCAACAAGGCCAAGAACGTCATCGCGCTGTCGGAGGCGCTGATCCGCTACTATGGCGGCGAAGTGCCCGACGACCGCGACCAACTGATCAAGCTGCCGGGCGTCGGGCGCAAGACCGCCAATGTCGTGCTCAACATGGCCTTCGGCCAGCACACCATGGCCGTCGACACGCATATCTTTCGCATAGGCAACCGGCTGCGGCTGGCGCCCGGCAAGACGCCGGAACAGGTCGAGCAGGGGCTGTTGAGGATCATTCCGGACGAATACATGCGCCATGCGCATCACTGGCTGATCCTGCATGGCCGCTATGTCTGCAAGGCGCGCAAACCGGATTGCCCGGTCTGTGTCATCGCTGACATCTGCAAGGCCGAGGAGAAGACGAATGATGTTCCGGCGCCGCTGGTCGAAATTGCGCCGCTCGAACCCGTAGGCGAAATTCAGTAGCCGTAGCCGCGCGCCATCGCCGCGGCGAAGACCGGGATCAGCAGGAAGATCAAGGCTTCGGCGCGGACATAAGTTCGAACGGATGCAAGTTGTGCCGCCGGCACTTGAAAGCCGGGGCTGGCCGAGGCCTGCCTGCTCCAGGACGCAAAGCGGACCGTCGGGATGATCGACAGCAGCCCGACTGTGACGAAGGCCGCCATCTTTGCCCAGAATACCCAGTTGTAGACGTAGAATTCCCAACCTTTCAGGCCGTAGATGACGCGTCCGATGCCGACAACGATGATCAGCATGGCGATGATGCCGTAATGGCGATCGATGCCGACAAGCCGCCGAATCGTCGCGGCGGGCAGATCGCCGCGGATCAGGACAAATTCGGCGCCGATGATGCCGGCCAGTGAAAACACCAGCAGATGATGAAAGATGGCAAGCAGAAGATCGGTGGTATCCATGCCCTTTTCCCTCCGTCGGACGGCACAGCGGACGCTGAATCAGTTCATGCGAAGGGTAGCATCGTTCGGCAAGATTCCCATGCCGGAGCTGGAGTTCGCGACTACGTTGACGCCAAATCCTGACAGCCTAAATTTTGACGATGACCAGACTGAAACGCGCCTTGAACCCGATGCCGGACTACATTCGAACCGCTTTGACAAAGCAGGGTTTGATGGCGGCCTATGATGACAGACCGGATTATCAGAAGAACGACTATCTCGGCTGGATCGCTCGTGCCAAACGCCCCGAGACAAGACACAAGCGGCTCGACCAGATGCTGGACGAATTGAAGCGTGGAGGCGTCTACATGAACATGCCCTGGCGCGGCTGAAACCGCGCTTTTCGGGTCACAGTTTCCCGCGGTCGAAGCGCCTCGACCTCGTTTCTCGCGCTGGAGGATGATCTGCGCTGTCCTGGCTCTTGTTGGACATTTGGGCGACATGCATGAGGCACCGGCAAAGAAACACTTTGAATTTGCGCATGATCGTTTCGGAGGAGGTTTTTCGGCGATCATGCGTGGCGGGGCAGAGTTATGGGAAATCCAGGAGCAGCCAGTGCACCGGTCATCGAGACGAAGCGAACCATCTTGCGGCCACACCAGCTCGATGATTTCGATACCTATGTCGCCATGTGGGCCGATCCGGACGTCACCCGCTTCATCGGCGGCAAGCCGCGCACGCGCGAGGAAAGCTGGATGCGCTTCCTGCGTCATGCCGGCCTGTGGTCGCTGCTGGGCTACGGCTTCTGGGCGATCGAGGACAAGGCATCCGGCCGCTTCATCGGCGAGGCCGGTTTCCACGATCTGAAGCGCGACATGGTGCCGTCGATCGAAGGCGTTCCGGAAGCCGGTTGGGCGCTGGCCCCGGGCGCACATGGCCAAGGGTTCGCCAGCGAAGTCGTCGGACGGGCTCTCGCCTGGGGCGACGAGGCATTCGGGCGTGCAAGGACTGTCTGCATCATCGATCCGGAAAACTCCGCTTCGCTGAGCGTCGCGGCCAAATGCGGCTACAGCGAAGTGTTGCGGACCACCTATCACGACAATGCGACGATCCTGCTGGAACGGCAGCCCTAGCGGTTGCGGCCTGGCATCCTGTGGTTCTGGTCGAATCGAGGCTTTCTAGGCCTGCCGCTTCAGCACCGGGCCTTCCGCTTCGGCCTTTAGGGCCGCCTGTTCGAGCATCGAGGCGTCTTCGCCGAAAGCGCGGGTGGCGCGCGCGGCCGCCTCGATCAGCGGATTTTTCATGCGCTGCAGAAAGGCCGCGTCGACGCGCGTGCTCGGGCCGGACAGCGTCAACGCACCGAGCAGGATGTGCCCCGGCCCGAACACTGGTGCCGAGACGCCCGCCGTCTCGGGGTCGCGATCGCCGACCGACAAACAATGGTAGGTTTTGCGGATCGTCTCGTATGGTTCGCCCTGCTGACCGGAAAACGCCGCAAGCACGCGGCCGCCTGTGCCGGCCAGCAGGGGCAGCACGTCGCCTTCCCGGATGGTGTAGCGGATGGGATGCTTGGACTCGACGCGGTAAAGACAAGTGCGCACGTCGCCCGAACGGACATAGAAAGCGACGCTTTCCCAGCTTCGCTCGGCCAGATCGCGCATGATCGGCAGCAGGATGTCGATCGCCACCACCGAACGCTGGTATAGGGCGCCCAGCCGAAAGGTGGCAGGGCCGACACGGTAGCGGCCGTCGTCGAGACGCTCCAGCAATTGCCCGCGCAGCAACGAGTTCGCCAGCCTCAGGATCGTGCTCTTGTAGAGGCCGGTGCGCGCCGCGATTTCGGCCAGGCTGAGCGAACGGTCGGCAGCAGCGAAAGCATCGAGGATGGCGATGGCTCGGTCGAGCGCGGCAACGCCGTTGGTCGACGCAGGCTTGGATTGTGTTACGGTTGTCCGCTTGACCACGTCGTTCCGTTCCCAGTTGGACAGAAGGGCCGATCGGAACAATCGTGCCGCATCCGGACAGTTCTGTCCAGCAGAATGCCATTCCGGTTGACAGAACGATGCAAAGACTGCATGAATTTTTGTCGAGCGGGTCTGAATTCAGGCTACGTTGCTGGCAGGCACCGGAGGAGGTGTCGTGATTGGAGGAACCCCATGCTGAACAGACGCAGATTTTTAACGAGCACCGCCGCTGCCGGCGCCGCCGGTTTCGCAGCGTTGCATCTCTCGCCCGCTTTCGCGCAGGACGCACCGCAGATCCAGATCTTTGTGCCGGCAGCGCCCGGCGGCGGCTGGGACCAGACGGCGCGCACGATGGACCAGGTGCTGCGCAGTGAGAAGCTGATCTCCGGTTCGCAGATCACCAATGTCGGCGGCGCCGGCGGCACAGTCGGCCTGCCGCAATTCATCAGCCAGTGGAACGGCAAGGGCAATTCGCTGATGGTTGCCGGCATGGTCATGGTTGGCGCCATCATCGCCAACAAATCGGCCAACAATCTCACCGAGGTCACGCCGATCGCCCGCCTCACCGGCGAATTCGAGGCGCTGGTGGTGCCTGCGGCCTCGCCGTTCAAGACAGCAGCGGATTTCGTCGCCGCCCTCAAGGCCGATCCGACCAAAGTGCCGGTGGCTGGCGGTTCGGCCGGCGGCTCGGACCACATATTGTTCGGCCTTATCGCCAAGACGGCCGGTGTTCCGGCAGCCAACCTCTCCTACGTGCCGTTCGCCGGCGGCGGCGAGGCATTGTCGGCGCTTCTCGGCAACCAGGTCGCGGCCGGCATCTCCGGCTACGGCGAGTTCTCCGAACAGGTCAAGGCAGGCGCGCTTCGGCTGCTTGCCATTTCCGCGGACAAGCGCCAGGAAGGCATCGACGCACCGACGATGAAGGAAGCCGGCATCGATGTCGAACTGTTCAACTGGCGCGGCGTCTTCGCACCGCCGGGCGTTTCCGACGCCGACAAGGCGGCGATGATCACGCTGGTCGAGACGATGGCCAAAAGCGAAGCCTGGGCCACCGAATGCAAAAACCGCAACTGGACGCAGATCCTGCTCACCGGCGACGACTACGCGAAATTTCTCACCGAAGACACGGCTCGGATCGCAGCCATCCTCAAGGACCTCGGCCTTGCCTGATGTCCCCGGAGAGGGGCGGTCTGCACTGCCCCTTTCCGATGTTCGCCAGCCGCATGGACATACGATCCGGCGCGAGTGAAACTGCGGTGAGGTCGGCCGTGGGAGACCGGCTATCCAGGGAGGACGATCATGAGCACCAGCGACCAGCAGGCGGCGCGGCCGCGCCTTGCCGTGCCCGAATTGCTGATCGGCATCGGGCTTCTTGCCTGCGCCGGCGCAGTGGCCTGGCAGACTCTGTCGATTCCGGTGTCGCCGCTCTACTCCAAGGTCGGCCCGACCGTCTTCCCCTACATCACCATGGTCGGCATGACGGTCCTTTCCCTGCTGCTGATCGTCGCCGCTCTGCGGGGCGGCTGGCAGCCGGAGGAAGAAAAGGAAACCCCGACCGACTGGAAGGCGATGGGCATCGTCGCCGTCGGACTGGTTGCGAATCTTGTTCTGATCCAGCCGCTTGGCTTCACCGCAGCCTCGGTGATCATGTTCGTTCTCATCTGCCACGGATTCGGCAGCAGACATCCGCTGCGTGACGTGCTGCTTGGCCTGATCCTGGCGCTTGCCGCCTATTTCGGCTTCGCCAGGGCGCTCGGCGTCAACATCGGCGCCGGCTTCATCGAGAACCAGCTGAACACGGGCCTCGATTCCATTATCCGTATGTTGAGAGGCTGAAGCCATGGAAACGCTTGGCCATCTCGCGCACGGATTTTCGGTCGCCTTTACGCCGGTCAATCTCATGTGGTGCCTGCTCGGCACGACACTGGGGACAGCGATCGGCGTGCTGCCAGGCCTGGGACCTGCGCTGACCATCGCCCTGCTTTTGCCGATCACCTACCAGGTGGCGCCCGAAGCGTCCTTCATCCTGTTTGCCGGCATCTATTACGGCGCCATGTATGGCGGTTCGACGACATCGATCCTGCTCAACACGCCGGGTGAAAGCGCGACCATCGTCACTGCGCTGGAAGGCAACAGGATGGCCCGTTCCGGCCGCGGCGGCGCGGCACTTGCCACTTCGGCGATCGGCTCCTTCGTCGCCGGCACACTCGGCACGCTGGGCGTCGCCTTCCTGGCCCCGGTCGTCGTCAAATTCGCGCTGTCCTTCGGCCCGGCCGAATATTTCTCGCTGATGGTGCTGGCCTTCATCACGGTTTCGGCGGTGCTCGGCTCGTCGTCGGTTCGTGGCCTGACCAGCCTGTTCATCGGCTTCGTCATCGGCATGATCGGCGTCGACCTGCAGACCGGGCAACCGCGCTTCACCTTCGGCATGAGCCAATTGCTCGATGGCGTCGACGTGATCGTCGTCGCCGTCGGCCTCTTTGCGGTCGGCGAGACGTTCTACATGGCATCGCGCCGCTATGCCGGCAAGGACGAGATCGTGCCGCTGAAGGGCTCGCTCTACATGACGGCGGCCGAATGGGCACGCTCGTGGAAGGCTTGGCTGCGCGGCGCCCTGCTCGGCTTCCCGATCGGCGCGCTGCCGGCCGGCGGCGCCGAAATCCCGACCTTTCTGTCCTATGCAATCGAGAAAAAGCTCTCCAAACACAAGGAGGAGTTCGGCACGGTCGGCGCCATCGAAGGCGTTGCCGGGCCGGAAGCCGCCAACAACGCATCGGCCGCCGGTGTGCTGGTGCCGATGCTGACGCTTGGGTTGCCGACCTCGGCGACGGCCGCGATCATGCTGTCGGCCTTCCAAAGCTATGGCATCAATCCCGGGCCGATGCTGTTCATGACGCAGGCCAATCTGGTCTGGGGGCTGATCGCCAGCCTGTTCATCGCCAACATCATTCTCGTCATCCTCAACCTGCCGCTGATCGGGTTATGGGTGCGGCTGCTGAAAATCCCGGCGCCGCAGCTCTATGCCGGCATCCTGGTGTTCGCCACGGTCGGCACCTACGGTATTTCTCAGTCGCCGACCGACCTCGTCATCCTCTATCTGCTCGGCGGGGCCGGGTTCCTGATGCGGCGCTTCGATTTCCCAACGGCGCCGGTCATCATCGGCATGATCCTGTGGCCGCTCGCCGAAACGCAGTTCCGCCGCGCGATGACCATCTCGAACGGCGACTGGTCGGTGTTCTACAAACATCCCCTGTCGCTGACACTGCTGACGCTGGCGTTCATCGGGCTGATCGGGCCGCATGTCTACGCTTACATCGAACGCCGCCGCATGCGTGGACCGGAACACGTGCCGGGCGATGCCTGACCTGTTTGTGACATCATGACCGATCTGCTGTCCGGCATCCGCGTCCTCGACCTGACCAATGTTCTGGCTGGCCCCTACTGTGCCTATCAGCTGGCGCTGCTCGGGGCCGATGTGATCAAGGTCGAGGCGCCGCAAGGCGGCGATCTGGCGCGCCAGCTCGGCGGCTCGCCGGAACTCAACAGCACCGGCATGGGCGCTTCATTCCTGGCGCAGAACGCCGGCAAACGATCGGTGGTGCTCGATCTCAAGAAAGAGGCCGATCGCGAACGCTTCCTCGATTTGGTCGCCTCCGCCGACGCGCTGGTCGAGAATTTCCGCCCCGGCGTGATGGATCGGCTGGGGCTCGGCTATGCCAGGCTGAAAGAGGTCCGCCCCAGTCTTGTCTATTGCGCGATTTCGGGCTTCGGCCAGACCGGGCCGATGCGCGACAATCCGGCCTACGACCAGATCATCCAGGGTCTTTCGGGCATCATGAGCATCACCGGCACTGCGCAGACCGCGCCGCTGCGTGTCGGATACCCCGTCGCCGACACGCTGGGTGGGCTGGTCGGGGCGTTCGCCATCACGGCGGCACTTGTGAAGCAGAAGACGACAGGCGAGGGCGCTTTCCTCGACGTGTCGATGCTCGAATGCACGCTTTCCGCGCTCGGCTGGCCGGTCTCCAACTATCTGACGGCAGGCGTCGAGCCGCAGCCGATGGGCAACGAGAACATGACGGCGGCACCTTCCGGCACGTTTCGCACCGGCGACGGTCTGCTCAACATCGCCGCCAACAAGCAGGAGCAGTTCGTCACGCTCTGCCGGCTGGTCGGGCTGCCGGAGCTGGCGTCGGACCCGCGCTTTGCCGAGCGCGAGACGCGCAAGCGCAACCGCATCGCCTTGAAGGCGCTGATCGAGGATGCCCTGGCGAACAGCTCGGCCGCGGCCTGGGAGGAGACGCTCAATCGCGCAGGCGTGCCGGCGGGCAGGGTGCTGACGATCCCGCAGGTGCTGGCCGAGCAGCAAGTGATCGAGCGCGACATGACCACCCGTTTCGATCGCATGCCGAACATCGACCGACCGCTGACCGTCGTGCGCGGCGGGTTCATGGTCGATGGCGAAGCACCGTTGCCGACCAAGCCGCCGCCGGCGCTGGGCGAGCACATGGACGAGGTGTTTGCCAGTCTGCCGCCGCGCGTCAAGAAAAGGGCGCAGGCATGAGCGACGCGAGAACATGAGCAACGTTGAGAAAAAAACCGGCCGCGAGCGCGGTGAGGAATGGTGGCAGACCGATATCATCGAAATGCGCCCTGGCGTGATCCGGCTGCGTGGCTATGAGATCCAGGACCTGATCGGCCGCGTCAGCTTTCCGGCGATGATCTGGCTGATGCTGCGCGGCGAACTGCCTGGCGAGGAGCAGGCGGCGCTGCTCGGTATCGCGCTGGGGGCGGCCGTCGACCACGGGCCGCAGGCGCCGTCGATCGCCATTGCCCGCATGGCGGCCACCTGCGGCGTCGGCATCAACAGCGCCATGGCTTCAGCCATCAATGTGCTTGGCGACGTGCATGGCGGCGCCGGCGAGCAGGCGCTTGCCTTCTACGGCGACATCGCCGCGGCACTGGACGCAGGCGTGACGCTTGCCGATGCCGTCGCGTCGCGGCTCGATCGCTTCTTCGCCGAGGAAAAATCCTACGTGCCGGGGCTCGGCCATCGCTTCCACCCGGTCGATCCGCGGGCGCCGCGTCTCATCGAGCTGACCCGCGATTTTGCCGCGCGCGGCGTCGTCAGCGGACGTTTCGCCGACATCGCCGAGGCTGTCGAGGCCGAGGTCGCGCGGCGCAAGGGCAAGAAGATCCCGCTCAACATCGACGGCGCCACCGCCGTCATCTATGGCGAGCTCGGCTTTCCGCCGCCGCTGACACGTGGCCTTTTCGTGCTGTCGCGCTCGGTCGGCATCTTGGCGCATGCGTGGGAACAGTCGCAACAGAGCGACCGCAACAAAGGACCACTGCCGCGCGAATGGTTGTGGGCCTATACCGGCACGCCGGTGCGGTCTTTCCCTCAGGGAGAGGACGACGCCAAATGAGACCTTGGTTCAAGTTCGCCAGCGGGCGCTGGCTGGGGAATTTTCAAGTTCTTCAGCAGCGTTGAAAGTTCGGGCTCGTCGATAAGCACGGCTGCGTCTGCCGGCGCCAGCCATGCCCGCTGCCGCCTTTTGGCTTCCTGCCAGTTGGCCAGTTCCTCCGTCACCGCCAGCAGGTAGACGGTGACGTCGATGCGGATGAAGCGGTTCGTCAGCCGCTTCCAGTAGGAATAGGTGCCGGCCGGCTGCTTCAGCGTCTTGCCGAGGACGCCGGCTTCCTCCCGCGCTTCGATGGTGGCTGCCTTGCGCCCACTCTTGCCCTTCATCGGCCAGCCCTTGGGCACGATAAATCGCCTTGTCGATATCGAGGTGACCAGCATCACCTCGACGCCGCCATGCCTGCCCAGCCGAAAGGGAATTGCCGCGACCTGGCGGATCCGCTCGCCCTTCCTCGCCTTGCGCACGACCTTCTTCTTGGTGGCTGCCATTGCCGGCGATCCAATCAGGGCAGTGCCCAAGCGCAAAGGCACGTTGCGAAATCAAAACCGCCTTTGATGCTACTTTAAGTAGAGCGGCGTTCAAGCATATCAGCTAAAATAAATGAAAACGCCGGGCCATCAGCGGCACACGCTGATGAAGCGGCTGCCCGATCGCCGCAACTGGCAAGTAGGCGCCATCTGCGGCACATCTGGCCGTTGCGGCACGACCACGCGATCCTGGGCACGGAACTGCTGTTGCTGCTGCTGAAATTGCTGCCGTCGCAGCCTGTTCTCCAGCATCTGCAATTCGCCTTGCAGGACCACGGTATTGCGATTGGCGGGAGCGACGTTCTGCGCGGAGACAGCCGCGCTCGACAGCATCGCTGTTGCTAGGGTTGCCGACATCAAGATCGTCGAAAGGCGAAGCGGCGACATCCATCCATTCCTTTACGAAACAGAACCTTGGGCCCGCACGAAACAGAACCTTGCGATTATATAGGGCGTTTGTCTGATGATGCCATGGATTAAAACCCCACGCCGGAGCGGAATTGGCTGACTAGCCAGTCAGGGCGCAAAGCCCGTCGACCGATGTGTGCTGGCAAAGGGCACCAATACGAGGCCGACGACAAGAAGCTGGAGAGCATCCTGCGGTTCCATGCCTTTCAGGCCTGGATTGGATAATTTGAACCGCAACATCGCACAGTTGAAAATCGCGGCACGGGCGGGCCGCGTTCCCCGGAGCCGTGGCCACGGCACGGCGATAGGCCAGCCGCGCGACTATTCGCGGAATGCGCGGCTGATCTGGTCGGTCAATGGCTTCATCAGAAACGAGATGACGGTGCGATCGGTCGTGCGCATGAACGCCTCCACCGGCATACCTGGCTTGAGGCTTTCCGGATCCAACGAGCCAAGCTTGCCTTCGTCAAGCCTGATCCGCACGCTGTAGTAGGATAGTCCGTTCCGCTCGTCTTCGACGAGGTCGGGAGAAACCGTTGCTACATGTCCTTCGATTTCCGGCGTGACCTGCTGGCTGAACGCCGACAGCCGCAGATGGACAAGCTGGCCGGGCTGGACCTGATCGATGTCTTGAGGCGCGATGCGTGCGTCCACAGTCAATTCGTCAGCGGTCGGGACAATCATCATAATTGGCTCGCCGGTCGTGACGACACCGCCGACCGTATGGATCGCAAGCTGATGCACCCGTCCGTTCTGGGGTGAACGAATATCGGTCTGTCTAAGCAATTCCTCCGCGGCGATCTTTCGCTCTGCCAATTCTGTGGTTCGCGCCTCCGTTTCGCGTAATTCTTTCGCGACCTCGCTGCGCCAATCCTGCTGGATCTGGATGATGGCCATTTCTGTTTCGCTGATTCTGCCGTTCGCTTCGGCTATCGCAGCGACGAGTTGGCCGCGCCCTCCCTCGATCTGAGCCTCGCCCCGCTCCAGGTCCAGGAGTCGCGACCGCTGGACGAGTTTCTTTTCCCAAAGGCCCCTGACGCCCTTGATCTCGTCGCGGACCAACGCAATCTCGTGCTCCTTGGCCGCCCTTTGTGCCTCGAGGCCCGCTATCTCCTCCTTGAGCTGGCTCACCCGTTGCCTGCGTTGCTCGATTTGGGCACGGTAAGCTCCCCGGCGCAAAGCGAAAAGTTTCTGCTCCCCGCCCATCACACGCGCCACATGTCCAACAGAGGAGCGGCTGGTGAGATCCTCGGAAAAGGCGATCGCCTCGGCACCCTCACGCTCCGCTGTGAGGCGTGCCTCCCGCGCCGAGAGTTCGTCCAGGGTATTGGTTATGACGGCGAGATTGGCGCGTGTAAGCGTGTCGTCGAGACGGAGCAAAATATCGCCTGCTCTGACTTCATCGCCGTTGCGCACGTTGATCTCACCCACAACGCCGCCGCTTGGATGCTGAACCGCCTTGACGTTGGATTCCACTGCGATATGGCCGGTAGCGATGACGGCGCCTGACAATTCCGTCGTTGCGGCCCATGCACCAAGGCCGCCGACAAGCAGCGCCACGGTTGCGGCGCCAAGAAGCATATACCGGCGAAGGGATAAGTCGTTCTGCGTCGGCTGCGATCGCACATCGGTAGGGAGGTTAGCCCGAACGAACAGCAGCCCGCCGATTTTGCCCTTGACGCCGGCCAGATGGCTCGCTCCGGCACGAATATGCGGAATCATCCCCCTCACGCCGTTACGCGCGCCAAAGAACGATCGATCATGAAATAACGTCATCCTGATGCCTTTTCCTCCGGGGCAACTGCTTGAAGCGTTCCCACGGAAGCACTCCGCGTCGTGCCCCGGACGACCAGATCCCTCGCCCCAAATGCGTGCTGACGGCCGGAGTCGAGAACAAGTAAAAGGTCCACTGCCGCCAGGGCGCTTGGACGATGGGCGATTACGACAACCACGCCGTGCCGCTGTTTGACTGCAAGGATCGCCTGGGTCAAAGCCTGCTCGCCTCCAGCGTCCAGATTCGAGTTCGGTTCATCCAAAACAACGAGGAAAGGATCACCATAAAGCGCGCGGGCCAGTCCGATGCGCTGCCGCTGTCCTGCTGAAAGCGATGCGCCGCCCTCGCCGATCTCGGTCTGATATCCGCGAGGCAAGCGCAGGATCATTTCGTGCATGCCCGCGGTCTTGGCCGCCGCGATAATGGTTGCCGGATCCGGAGAAGGATCAAAGCGGGCAATGTTTTGAGCAATGGTGCCTGCGAAAAGTTCGACATCTTGCGGCAGGTAGCCGATATGTCGCCCCAGTGCCTCTGCCGGCCACTGTTCGATGGCGGCGCCGTCTAGGCGGATTTTGCCGCGCGCTGCCGGCCAGACGCCGACGAGCGCCCGCGCCAGCGACGATTTACCCGATGCACTCGGACCGATGACACCGAGCGCGGAGCCGGCACTCAGCGAAAACGCAACATCCTGTACGACAAAACGGCGTTCGCCTGGCGGAACGACGCTGACCTCTTCAACCGAGAGTTGTGTCCGCGGCGGCGGCAGCTGCAAGCGATCCTCTGTGGCAGGGAACTGCGTGAAAAGTTCGTTCAGCCGGTGCCAGCCTTGTCTGGCGGCAAGAAAGTTCTTCCAGTGCGCAATTGCGAGTTCGACCGGCGCCAGCGCTCGCGCGGTGAGAATAGAGCTTGCGATGATGATGCCAGGCGTGGCTTCCTGGCCGATCACCAAATACGCTCCGATCGCGAGAACGACTGATTGCAGCAGCATCCTAAAGCCGCGGGAAAGCGCGCCGAATGAACCCGTGACATCGCTGGCGCGCATCTGCGCCTGCCTGTATTTGCCGTTTGCTTCCGCCCAGCGCGAGGCCATAGTGGATCTCATGCCCATCGCTTCGAGCACCTCGGCATTGCGGATGCTTGCCAGTGCGATATTGCTGCGCGCTCCGGCATATCCAGACATTTCGGTTGCTGGACGGCGGACCGTTTTCTCCGTGAGCACGGTCAATGCCAAAAGCAGGATCGCCCCAATCAGCGCAGCCAGGCCGAGCCAAGGATGGAAGGCAAAACAGAGCGCGAGATAAAGCGGCATCCACGGCAGGTCGAAAAGAGTGGCGGGACCACCGCTGGCCAGGAAACCGCCGATTTGATCGAGATCGCGCACCGGCTGCATGCCCTCGCCCGAACGGCCTCTGGCCAAGGGCAATTGCGACATCACGCGGTAGGTCCGCTCACTCAGGCGCTCGTCGAGTCCGCTGCCGATACGCGCCAGCACCCGGCCGCGGATCGCGTCGAGTGCACTTTGAAAAACATATAGAATCGAAATCAGCAGGACCAGAGCCACCAGCGTCGGCACGCTACGGCTGGGCAGGACCCTGTCGTAGACCTGCAGCATAAACACCGAGCCGGACAACATCAGCACGTTGATAAGGCCGCTGAAACCCGCCACCGCCAAAAAGGCGCGCCGGAAATGCGCCAGGCAGGCAGCCAATTCGGACTTCGCCCTCGGCGGGCGGAGCTTCTCTGAACCAGATTGTGACATTGATGTCCCCTCGATCAACCGCATGCGTCAGCAGGCGATGCGGGCCCATAACTGCAGGCCCGCATCGTCCGGCATTGGCTACGCGGCCTGATCGGCGATCACGCTGTTGTTATGCGCAGACAGTTGCTCGATGAGTTTCGCAGCCAGCGCGTCGGCATCGCCCGCTTGCGTATGTGCATACTCTGCCCAATCAAAAGCCGGTCTCGGATTGCCCGCATTTGCTAGCGCGGTCGATACAGCGTCCCGGACCTGCTCGATAGCGTCGTCGAGTTGGCCCCGAGCGTTCCCGAGTTGTGGAAACACGATGTTATCGCCCTCAAGCGCCACCTGTGCGCCACTCTCCTTAGCCGTGCCAGGCGTTGCTTCGGCTTCCTCATGTTCGGCCAGGGTCTGCTCAGACCGGAAGTTTGCGCCCTGTTTGCCGAAGAAGTTTGCAAGCCACTGGGAGCCAGAAACCGGCTGGCCAGAGTCCGGCTGGCCAGAAACCGGCTGCCCAGAAGCCGGCGGCGTTGTCGGGGCCGGTTCAGCTGGCGCGGTTGGCGTCGGGGCCTGCTGCGGCGCCGGATCGGAAGCCGCAGGTTCATCCTGAACGGCAGCGACGGATCCCTGCTTCGGATCGACGAGATCGAGTTTGACGTTCTTGCTCCCGACAGAGACGGTGCGCGTCGAAGCTTCGATGCCCGCCCCCGAGAAGGTTACTGTGTAGGTGCCCGGCTTGAGGGCGAGGTCGTAGCCGCCGGCGCCCGTGGTCTTCGCCGTAAACGTCGTGCCCGTCGAACTCTTTGCCGTGATGGTGAGACCGGATAGACCTTCACCGGGATCGTAGAACCTGTCCCCGTCCTTGTCGTCGATCGCCACACCGGTCAGGAACAGGTCTGATCCGGTCTTGCCGAAATTCTCCGTCACGAAACCGCTGGAGCGCCCCCGGTAATCGCCAACCTCGAATCCAAGCCCTACCTCGCGGAAGTTGCCGTTGAGGATGTTGGCACGATGACCCGGGGAGTTCATCAGGTTGTTGTGCAGGAGTAGAATCTCGTCATTATAGCCTGTCGGTGACCTGGTCGTAGCCCACGCGATGTTCTCCCCTGTCGCCCAGGAGCCGGCGAGGGTGTAGCCAGCCGCCTTCATGCGCTGGGTGGGCGAGGAGCCTCCCGACCCCGTGTGAGAAAAGGTGTCGGTTGCAAGCATCCATCTGCTGTGCCCCTCAGCCGACTCGCTGAGATCATTGTCAAAGGCCAGCGGCTGCACGCCGGCCTTAGCCCTCTCCGCGTTGATAAGTTCAAGTAGATATTGTTCTTGTGCGCTATGTTGCGGCATTAGGTCGTCGCTCCACTGTTTCGTTTTTGGACGGTCCCGCCAAGTTGTAGAATTTCCCCAATCACGCTTGGTAAAAGCCGACTGTGGCTAACCTGCGGCAAGCAGCTGTTAACCATGATTTTGTTAAAGAGAATTTGTGGGGATGCGATAACACAAAATTTCATATTGTAATGCAACCAGCAAGTGTGACATTCAATTATGCGCGTTCTCGCGATGCGCGACGTGCGCGCCAGGCCGTGACGAGTTGCGAGAATGGCGGCCGCGGCTATGCCGCCGGCAAGAGGTCGGGCTCTCGTCCTTTACCCCGCATGCCGCCGGCATCCAGATCGGGACGGCGCCCGGTCCGGTTCCGAACGCCTCGCGTCGACCTCTCCCATCAACCGATGGTTAATCGCCGATCCTAGACATCAGGGACCCGTGTGGCCGAAGCCATCTCGATCGCTGTCAAGATTGTTAAAGGAAAAGCTGATCAAGTCGGCTTCGCCGTGCAAGCGGGACGCTTGGTTGTGGAGCGCTGGATCAGCCGCAACAGGCGGCTGATGGTAGGACGCCAGCCCCGCAGCGGGGTTAGACGGGCTCGCCCGCGGCCCTCGCTTCAGTCGACTTCGCGCAGGCGGTATCCGACGCCGGTTTCGGTGGTGATGTAGCGCGGCTGGTCGGGCGTTTTCTCGATCTTTTGCCTGAGCTGCCGCACATAGACCCTGAGATACTGCACGTCGGTCGAATCGCCCCAGACCTGCTTCAAAAGAAACTGGTGGGTGAGAACCTTGCCGGCGTGCTGCACGAGGATGCGCAGGATGTCGTACTCCTTCGGCGAGAGCTTTATCTCCCTGTCCTCGATCATGACGATGCGCTTCACCAGATCGACCGTGAGATCGCCGGTGTTAAAGACCGGCTTCTCACCTTGCTGCTGGAACTTGTGGCGGAGCGCCACCCGGATGCGCGCGACAAGCTCGTTCATGCCGAACGGCTTGGTGATATAGTCGTCGGCGCCGAGATCAAGTGCCGAGACGATGCCGGCCTCGTCGGTGCGGCTGGAAAGGATGACGACCGGAACATCCAGGCCGTCGTCCCGCCATTTGCGCAGCAATTCGTGGCCGCCCATGCCGGGCAGGCCGAGATCGAGCAGGATCAGGTCGGGCTTTTCCGTCTCCACGAGTTCGATCGCCGTCCTGGCGTTCGGCGCCTCGCTGATCGCATAGCCCTGGCTGCCAAGGCCAACGCGGAGCAGCTTGCGGATCGGCGGTTCGTCATCGACGACCAATATGCTGACGTCCAGATTCGTCATGGCAGGTCATCCATGTCGGGGTCTACATGTTGGTCTGCCGCTACCGGCATTCTGATGGTAAAAACCGCACCCGGGCGGTCGGTCCTGTTGGCCGCCGAAATCGTCCCGCCCATCGCCTCGATGAAGCCACGGCAGATCGAGAGCCCAAGCCCGGTGCCGGCACGGACCTGATCGCCCTTGCGCACCCGGTGGAACGTGTCGAAAATGCGCTCCAGATCCGCCGGCGGAATGCCTGGCCCCTCGTCCATGATCTGCAGGATGACGGAACCATTGTCGGCCCAGCCCTGCAGGCGGATCGTCGAACCAGGCGGCGCAAATTTAGCGGCATTGTCGAGGAGATTGAACAGCGCTTGCTCGAACAGGACAGGGTCGACCCTCAGCATCGGCAGATCCGTGGGAATGTCGACTTCGGTCTTGTGTTCGCCAATGATTTTTCTGGCTCGATGCAAGGCGGTGCCAACAATGTCGCCGACATAGTGGAACGCGTAGTTCGGCTCCATCGCACCGGATTCGATCTTGGTCATGTCAAGCAGATTGGCGATGAAGCGGTTCAGCCGTTCCGATTCGTCGAGCACGGTCGACAGCAGGTCCGCCCGGTCCGTTTCGGGAAGCGCCGGTGCAAATTCCCGCAATGTGCCGGCGGCGCCCATGATGGCGGCAAGCGGCGTCTTCAGGTCATGGGAAATCGAGGTCAGCAGCGCCGACCGCAGGCGGTCCGCCTCGGCCTCGAGCTTGGCCCGGTCGACGTCGGCAACAAGCTGGATGCGTTCGATGGCGACTGCCGCCTGGTCGGCGAGCGCGTCGAGCAGGCGCTGCTGCTCGGGCGTCAACAGCGGACCTTGCTTGTCGTTGTCGAGGCCGACGACGCCGACAGCGGTGCGCCCGGTCCGCAACGGCAGATACAGGCGTCTTGCTCCGGGAAGCGTGTCGGCGCCGCGGCCCGCGGGACGATCGTGCTCCCAGGCCCAACGGGCGGCCGCGATGTCGGCCTCGGCCAGCGTGTCGTCGGGTGGGTATCCGGCCTTGACGGTGATCGTGCCGTTTTCCGGCAGCAGCAGCACCACGCGCAACTTCAGCATCGAAGCTATCTGGAAGGCAGTCGCCCAGAGCACGTCGTCAAGCGTGCCGGCGCCGGCGAGCTTCTTCGAGAAGAGATAGATATCTTCCGTGGCGCGTGCCCGCGAGCGGGCAGCGACCGCCTGTCGCTGCACGCGCACTGTCAGATTGCTGGCAATGACCGCAACAACCAGGAAGGCAGCCAGCGCCACGATGCTCTCCGGATCCTGGATCGTCAGCGTGTAACGTGGTTCCAGGAAGAAATAGTTGAAGGCAATGGCGCTGATGACGCAGGCATACAAAGCCGGCCAGAGACCCCCGGTCACCGCCGATGTCAGAACCCCGATGAGAAAGATGATCGCCAGATTGCGGACGTCGAGAAACTGGTGGAGAAGGACGGCGAAGGCGAGCGAGCCTACAACGTAGGCCGTGGCCTTGAGATAGGGCCAGATCTCGAATTGCCACTGCTCGTCCGCCGTCTTGACGGTCCTCGACGTCGCCTCGGCGTTGCGTTCGTTTCCCGAAATGACATGGACGCTGATGTCGCCGGCATGGCGGATGAGATCATAAGTGAGCGAGCCTTCGATCAATTCCCGCCAGCGCGATCGGGTCGGCCTGCCGATCACGATATGGGTGAAGTTGTTCGCGGTCGCATGGCGAACGATGTCCTGCGCGACGTTCTGACCTGGAATGGTCGTTACCTCGGCGCCGAGTTGCTCGGCAAGGCGCAGCAGCGTCGCCAGCCGATCCTTGGCCTCCTCGGACGTGGCGGCTGAACGAGGGGTATCGACGTGAAGCGCCGTCCAGGGGGCGCGGAGCCGGTCGGCCAATCTCCGCGCATAGCGGACGCGGGCCGCCCCGCCCGGACGCGCGTCGACGCAGACGAGAACCCTTTCCCCCGCCGCCCAGGGTCCGGGTATGGCGTGGGCCTGCATGTGGGTCAGCAACTGCTCGTCGACGCGCTGGGCAGTGCGGCGCAGCGCAAGTTCCCTGAGCGCCGTCAGATTGCCCGGCGAGAAATAATTCTCGATCGCGCGCCGGGCGGTGCTGGGGATGTAGACCTTGCCTTCCTCGAGTCGCTTGATCAGGTCGTCGGGCGTGAGATCGATGATCTCGATGTCGTCGGCCTGATCGATGATGGAGTCTGGAACCGTCTCGCGCACCCTGACGCGCGTGATCTGCGCCACGACATCGTTCAGGCTTTCGACATGCTGGATGTTGAGCGTGGTGTAGACGTCGATGCCGTGCGTCAGGATTTCCTGAACGTCGAGATAGCGCTTGGGATGGCGGCTGCCCGGCGCGTTGGTATGGGCAAGCTCGTCGACGAGGACCAGCGCCGGCCGCCGGGCAAGGATGGCATCGAGGTCCATTTCCTCGAGGGCGCGCCCCTTGTAGTCGACCCGACGACGCGGAATCACCTCATAGCCGTCGACCAGCACCTGGGTTTCCTTGCGGCCGTGCGTCTCGACGACGCCGATCACCACGTCCACCCCGTCGGCCAATCTTGCACGGCCCGACATCAGCATTTCATAGGTCTTGCCGACACCGGGTGCTGCACCCAGAAAAATCCGCAGACGACCGCGTCCCTCCCGCTCCGCACGGTCAAGCAGGGCGTCGGGTGAGGGTCTGGTTTCGTTGCTTCTGTCGTCCGGCATCACAATCGATCATGAATGGCGCCGGGGATGGTGTCGATCCCCAGCCCACCACTCATTGCTTCCCACCATTCATTGCCTGGTGGCCTCGTCCAGCGCCAGGTTGAGCGCCAGCACATTGACCACAGGCTCTCCCATCAAACCGAGTTCGCGGTCCTCGACGTGGCTGTCGACAAGGGATTTGACCCTGGCTTCATCGACGCCCCTGGCCCTGGCCACCCTGGCGACCTGGAAATAGGCGGCCTCGGGGCTGATATGCGGATCGAGGCCGCTGCCTGAAGTCGTGACCAGATCGATCGGCACCTTCTGGTTCGGATTTTCCCCTTTCAGCCTGTCGGCATCGCTCTTGACGCGGTCGATCAGCTTGGCGTTGGTCGGCCCGAGATTCGAGCCGCTTGAAGCGGCGGCGTCGTAGCCGTCGCCGGCAGCCGACGGCCGGCCATGAAAATAGCGCTCGCTGGCAAAAGCCTGGCCGATCAGCTCGGAGCCGACGAGCTTGCCGTCCCTCTCGATCAGGCTGCCATTGGCCTGGCGCGGGAACAAGGCCTGGGCGATGCCGGTCATGCCGATCGGATAGATCAGGCCGGTCAGGATGGTGAAGAAAACGATCATGGTGATCGCGGGTCTGATTTGCTTGAGCATGGACTTGATTCCCTATGCGAGGCCTAGCGCGGTGATGGCCATGTCGATCGCCTTGATGCCGACGAAGGGGGCGACGAGGCCGCCGAGGCCGTAGACAAGAAGGTTGCGGCCGAGCAGCGCGCCGGCGCCGACGGCGCGATATCTGACGCCTCTTAGCGACAGCGGGATCAGCGCGACGATGATCAGTGCGTTGAAGATGATGGCCGAGAGAATGGCGCTCTGCGGCGTTGCCAGATGCATGACGTTGAGCGCCTGCAGCGGGCCTGACGTCTGCCCCGGCGCAATGTAGAAGACGGCGAATATGGCCGGGATGATGGCAAAATACTTGGCCACGTCGTTGGCGATGGAGAAGGTCGTCAGCGAGCCGCGCGTCATCAGCAGCGCCTTGCCGATTTCCACGATCTCGATCAGCTTGGTCGGATCGCTATCGAGGTCGACCATATTGCCTGCTTCGCGCGCGGCGACCGTTCCGGTGTTCATGGCGACGCCGACATCGGCCTGCGCAAGGGCGGGCGCATCGTTGGTGCCGTCGCCGCACATGGCGACGAGCTTGCCCTTGGCCTGTTCGTCGCGGATGAGCTTCAGCTTGTCCTCGGGCGTCGCCTGGGCAAGGAAATCGTCGACGCCGGCCTCCGCCGCGATCGCCGCCGCCGTCATCGGGTTGTCGCCGGTGATCATCACCGTGCGGATCCCCATCTTGCGCAGTTCGGCGAAGCGCTCCCTGATGCCGCCCTTGACGATGTCCTTGAGATGGACGACGCCGAGCAGGCGTCCGTCGCGCTCGACCGCCAGCGGCGTGCCGCCGGATTTGGCGACGTCGTCGGCGATCGCCTGCAGATCGCGGACGACGTCGCTGCCGGGGCGCGTGCCATGCGTAGCGACCGTCGACTGATTGACGAACGCGAGCACAGAATCGACCGCGCCCTTGCGAACCGAAGAGCCATCGATGTCGACGCCGCTCATGCGGGTTTGCGCGGTGAAGGGCACGAAAGCGGCATGCAGTGCTGCCATGTCGCGGGCACGGATGGCGTATTTCTCCTTCGCCAGCACGACGATCGAGCGGCCTTCCGGCGTTTCGTCGGCAAGCGAGGCCAACTGCGCCGCGTCGACCAACTCCTGCTCGGTGATGCCCTTGACCGGGCGGAATGCCGTCGCCTGGCGATTGCCGAGCGTGATCGTGCCGGTCTTGTCGAGCAGCAGCGTGTCGACGTCACCCGCCGCCTCGACCGCGCGGCCCGACATCGCCAGCACGTTGAACCGCACCAGGCGATCCATGCCGGCGATGCCGATGGCCGAAAGCAGCGCGCCGATCGTCGTCGGGATCAAGGTGACGAACAGGGCGACGAGGACGGTCACCGAAATGGTGCCGCCCGAATAGGCGGCGAAACTCGGGATCGTTGCCGTCGCCAGCACGAAGATCAGCGTCATGCCGACGAGCAGGATGTTGAGCGCGATCTCGTTGGGCGTCTTCTGGCGCGCAGCGCCTTCGACCAGCGAGATCATGCGGTCGAGGAACGTATGGCCGGAGGCCGCGGTGATGCGCACGCGGATCCAGTCGGACAGAACCTGCGTGCCGCCGGTCACCGCCGAACGGTCGCCGCCGGATTCACGGATCACCGGAGCGGATTCGCCGGTGATCGCCGCCTCGTTGACCGAAGCGACGCCTTCGATCACCTCGCCGTCCGATGGAATGATGTCGCCGGCCTCGACGAGCACCACGTCGCCGACCTTCAGGCTGGTGCCGGGCACCAGCTTGAACCTGGTGCGGTCGTCGCCGCTCAGCAGCTTGGCCTGGCTCTCGGTGCGAGCCTTGCGCAGCGAATCGGCCTGGGCCTTGCCTCGGCCTTCGGCGACCGCTTCGGCGAAATTGGCGAAAAGCACGGTGAACCACAGCCAGATGATGATCTGCAGCGAGAAGCCGAGATCGCCGCCGCCGGTGACGAGATCCTTGACGAACAGGACTGAGGTGAGCGCCGAGACGACGGCGACGACGAACATCACCGGATTGCGCATCAAGGTGCGCGGGTTGAGTTTCCTGAAGGCGCCGTCGACGGCGGGCAGCAGGATACGGGCATCCATGATGACAGCGGATTTGGGCTGGCTCATTTGGTGGCTCCAGTATCGATGTTGTTGACCGGTCGATCATCTGCCGAAAGCAGATGCGGCAGCCCGGAGGCCAGCAGCCAGACCACGATCATGACTGTCGCAATGCCGAAGAACGTGGACAAGGTCGGAAAAGGCGGCGGGGTCGGGAAAGGAGGCGGGGTTGCCCCTTTCCGCTCGTCTCGATGCCGAATCTTGCGACGTATGGATTTGAGCCAGGACATGACATTGATCCAAGGTGGGACGGTTCAGAAAGTCTGCCCGTGGATGCCGGCCAGGTGCTCCACGATCGGTCCGACTGCCAGCGCCGGGAAGAAGGTGAGGCCGCCGACGATCAGAATGACGCCGACCAGCAGCCCGACGAACAGCGGCCCGTCGGTCGGAAAGGTGCCGGCGGAGGCGGGCACCGTCTTCTTGGCGACCAGCGAGCCGGCGATCGCCAGAGCCGGGATGATGACCAGGAAGCGGCCCATCAGCATGCCGATGGCAAGCGTGACGTTGTACCAGGGCGTGTTGCCGGTCAGGCCGCCAAAGGCCGAGCCGTTGTTGGCGGCAGCCGAGGTGTAGGCATAGAGAACTTCGGAGAAGCCGTGCGGGCCGGCATTGGCCATCGAAGCGACGCTGGTCGGCAGCACCACCGCGATGGCGGTGAAGATCAGCATCGCCAGCGGCAGGCAGAGAATGGCGAGCATCGCCATCTTGACCTCCTTGGCCTCGATCTTCTTGCCGAGGTATTCGGGCGTGCGTCCGACCATCAGTCCGGCGACGAAGACGGCGATCACGATATACATCAGGATGCCGTAGAGACCGGCGCCGACACCGCCGACAATGACCTCGCCGAGCTGCATGTTGATGATCGGGATCATGCCGCCAAGCGCTGTGAAACTGTCATGCATGGCGTTGACGGCGCCGCAGGACGCGGCGGTGGTGATCACCGCAAACAGCGCCGACAAAGCGATGCCGAAGCGCGTTTCCTTGCCTTCCATGTTGCCGCCGTCGATGCCCAGCGCATGCACCAGCGGATTGCCTGATGCTTCCGCCCAGTAGCAGACGGCAACGCCGGCGATGAACAGGACGCCCATTGCAGTCAAGATCGCCCAACCCTGGCGCTGGTCGCCGTTCATGCGGCCGAAGACGTTGGTTAGCGCCGCACCGATGGCGAAGATCGAAATCATCTGGATCAGATTCGAGATCGCATCGGGATTTTCGAAGGGATGCGCGGCATTGGCGTTGAAGAAGCCGCCACCATTGGTGCCGAGCATCTTGATGGCGACCTGCGAGGCAACCGGCCCGACCGCGATCGTCTGCCGCGCGCCGTCCAGGGTTGTGGCGTCGAGATAGGCGCTGAGCGTCTGCGGCATGCCGAGATAGACATAGACCAGCGTCAGCACCATGCAGAGCGGCAACAGCAGGTAAAGGGTGCACCGGGTCATATCGACCCAGAAATTGCCGATCGATTTGCCGGAAGCCTTGGTGAAGCCGCGGATCAGCGCGATTGCGATGGCGATGCCGGTCGCTGCGGACAGGAAGTTCTGCACGGTGAGGCCGGCCATCTGCACGAGATAGGACATCGTGCTTTCACCGCCGTAGTTCTGCCAGTTGGTGTTGGTCATGAAGCTGGCGGCGGTGTTGAAGGCGAGCCCGGGTTCGACGGAGCTCATGCCGGCCGGATTGTAAGGCAGGCTGCCTTGCAGCCGTTGCAGGGCGTAGAGCACCAGGAAGCCGGCGAGGTTGAAGAACAGCAAGGCCGCCGCATAGGTGGTCCAGTGCTGCTCCTCACGCTCGCTGGTCCCCGAGATGCGATAAAGGCTGCGCTCGACAGGAGCCAAAATCGGCGAGAGGAATGTGCGGTCGCCGCTGAAAACGCGATACATGTAGCCGCCGAGCGGCTTCACCAGCAGAACGACGATCCCGCAATAGACGAGGATCTGCATCCATCCGTTGAAAGTCATCGAAATAGCCTTCCGTGCCTGCGCCAGTTGCCGTTAGAAACGTTCTGGGCGAATGAGGGCGTATGTCAGGTAGGCGAGAAGGAACAGTGTCACAGCGCCACCGAGGATATAGTCGACAAGCATGTTGTGGTCCTTCCGCCTAAAGACTGTCGCAGGCTTTGACGAAGGCGAAGAACAGGGCGAAAAACAAAAACCCTATCCCGAGAACGATGATGTCCATCGGAGCTGTTCCTTATTTTCGTTTTTGCACTGGCTTGCCTGCAGCCGGGCAGCGTTGAAGTCATGTGAAGACACTCTGTCGCTATGATAATGGCGACCGAGATGTGTCCTTCCCGACGGAATATGCATCCAAACCCCATAAAGGTTCGAGACGTGGCGAAGAGGAAAGAAATAAGAATCCTATAAAGGATTTGCCGTCGCGGCTCTCAGCGCGGCGCTCGAAGACAAGCCGTGCGGCGGGGCGAAGCCGCCGAAAATCAGCGATTTCGCGTATAGATCACGGCATGGTCGTCCGCATACGCCCGCTTCCCGCCCAGTTCATCGAAGAACGGAATGCGGCTGTCGTCCGGCGTGCGAATGGCTGGCGGGTGCGAAGCTGATGCGGGAAGTCGAGGGCGGACGCGCTCCGCCAAATCGGCTGCTCAGCCTTCGGCCTTGAAGTTCTTGGCTTCCTTCTCGACCTTGGCGCTGTCCTTGCCGTGCTTGCGCATCAGATCCTTCGCCTGGTTGGGCGAAACGTCGGTGGTCTCGGCCAGGCGCAGGGCCTCCTTGTCGTCCGGTTCGCGTTTCTTCCGATCGGCCATTGCGGTCCGTTTGTCAGCCATCACAATGCCTTTATGCTCTTGGCGATTTCGTTCAGCACCTTGCGGTCGGTGCCGTGGCGCTTGATCAGCGTGCGAGCCTGGTCGGGAGTGATGCCGGCTTCCTCGGCGAGATGCCTCACCTCATAGTCTTCGTCGCCGGCTACTTGTGAGCGATCGCGGTTGTCGGTCTTGGTCTTGTCGTCTGGCATGGCAGTTCTCTCCTCACTTAGAGGCTGTTTGGAAAGTCTACTCCGGCGGCCATCTGATGGCGTTTTCTGCGCTTCCGGTGCTCACGGACCCGAACGTCCGCTGCGCTCCGGTTCTCGAAACCACCACCATATGACTCGCCGGAGCGACTTTCGAAACAGTCTCTTGGACCTGGAGCATAACGGCGGAGATTTCGTGAGGTTCCTTAATGCATGTCGCCCAAAAGTGCGCAGCGGTTTTGGGACAACGACATGGCTTGGGCAACGACATCCCTAAAAACAAGAACCAAAAGCACGTCGCATCGCGCCTCTTCAGACGTGACGCGCTTTAATGCCGGCCTTCGCGCACAAACACATGGGCTTCCTTGGCGGCCGCCGTGAATGCCCGCCGCGCAGTGCCAACCGCCCGCCGCTGCTCCATCGCATCCATCATGGCTTTCAAGGCCGCGCGATATTTCGGCCCGCGCTTTTCGTCTGGCCATTTGTCGACCAGAAGCGAGGCCGCCTGGACCGTCCTCGTCACAGAAAGCCGGCGTCCGGTGCGTTCGCTCTCGATCGTCACCGGAACGTCGAATTGTTCATCACGCATTGCCGCCACTCCTCGACTCCAAGGACAGCAACGGCGCAGCGGAGTTATTCGTTCCGACAGCGAATGGCGCGATCCATCCCGATCACAATTCATGGTTACGGAGTGGCTTATGTCGCCAGTCTCATTTTAGACAGTGCGCAAGCCAATTGCGGGCCGGGCGATGTGCATCAGCGGCACCGATGGTCGAACACGATCCCCATGGTCCTGCCAATTGCGGTCATGACGATAAGCTCGACCAGTTGGTCGTCGCTGTCCGTACAAGCTGGGCCTGCCCGGCGGATGGTGTCTATTGCGGCTCTGGTCGATATGGTGTCGCCGGCGCGGAATTTTGAAAGCGCTGATGAAACAAGTTCATGGGCCGGCAAGTCAACGACAGGCGCTCTCGAAACGATGCCCATTGGCCTCCTCCGCCATGAACTCTCTGCCACGAGAATAATACGCCGAATGGTGGTTTTCGCCAGCGAAATTGTGGTCCGACCAGAGGCCGATCGGACACCGATTGGACTGGGGCAGCTAGCTTTTTGCAGGGCTCAGCGCGATGCTGCCGACCTCGATTTCTCTCTGCCCTTCGCAGCTGGCTTGACCCTTATACGCATCGCTCCGCCCTCGGGATGATCGATCTCAAAGGCATTGGTCTTGCGCACGAGATCGCTCAGCTTGCGAAAGCCGAAGGTCCTGGGATCGAAGTCCGATGCCAGATTGGCGAGCTGATTGCCGACAATGCCGAGCGGCACCCAGCCGTCCTCGGTTCCCATCTGTGAAATGACCCTGGTGATGATCGGCGTCGCGGCGCTGGGCGGCTGCAGGGACTTCGTCGGCGCCGCATCGTTGGCGTTGGCTGGCGCAGTCGGCAGCAGGTTCTCGGTGTATACGAACCGGCGGCAAGCCTGCCGGAAACTCTCCGGCGTCTTCTGCTCGCCAAACCCATAAACGTCGATCCCGTGCTCCCTGATGCGAGCGGCAAGGCGGGTGAAATCGCTGTCGGACGACACCAGGCAGAAGCCTTCGAACCGCCCGCTGTGGAGAAGGTCCATGGCGTCGATGACGAGCGTGATGTCGGATGCGTTCTTGCCGGTGGTGTAGGCGAATTGCTGCTGCGGGATGATCGCATGCTTCGACAGCACATCCGCCCATGCCTTTGAGCGGGTGCTGGAGAAATCGCCGTAGATGCGACGGACGCTTGCCTCGCCGATCTTCGCGATTTCCTCGAACAAACCGTCGGCAATCTTGGCCGAGGTATTGTCCGCGTCGATCAGCACTGCAAGACGTGGAGAACGTGGTTCGGTTGGCAAGGTGAGCCCCTGTTTTTGGCTGCGCACCAGAGACATATGGTGCAGCGGCGCCATGCGAAACCTTTTTATCGAAATACGAACGTCATCTACTTCTCCCGATACAAGATCATGCCGGCGTGGTGCAGCACGCCGTCGATGAACGTTCCGTCAGCGGTAAAGCCGGTGTCGTCCCAGTAGTCGATGTGATTTCCCCGGATCTCATAGCGCCCCTGGTATGCGCTGTCACGGTTCCCGCGCGCTTCGTCATAGCGACCATTTGGAAGCAAGTTGTGGCGGATATGGCCATCCGCCGTGACCCACATCCCGACATAGGAGTGGCTTGCCGAAGCTGGGGTAACGGGATTTTGCGCGATATTCATTTGGGCGAAGCCTTTCTGTGCGGATAAGTCGGCCGCGCCGGCAACAAGCACGGCAGCGGCAAGGATGGAAATCTGTTTCATCGGACTACTTGCTGGCTGTCGGCCGGATGACGATCTCGTTCACGTCGACATCGTCCGGCTGTTCGATGGCAAAGCGCACGGCACGGCCGATCGCGTCGGGCTGCAGCGCAATGGCGCGATAGGTCTTCATCGCTTCCACTGCGATCGGATCGGTGATCGTGTCGGCGAGCTCGCTCTCGACCACGCCGGGATGAATGCAGGTGACGCGGATGTTGTCGTGCTCCTGCCGCAAGCCATCGGAGATGGCGCGGACCGCGTATTTGCTTGCGCAATAGACAGCGGCTGTGGGCGATACCGAAAGCGCGCCGATGGAGGCGATGTTGACGACATGGCCGGAGCCTCGGGCCGTCATCTGCGGCAGCACCGCCGCGATGCCGTAGAGCACGCCCTTGATGTTGACGTCGACCATTCGGTCCCATTCATCGACCTTCATCGAGGCCATGAGCGACAACGGCATGACGCCGGCATTGTTGACGATCACATCGACGCGCCCCCAGGCCTGGCGCGCCGCTTCGGCAAAGGCGGCGACATCGGCGCGGTCGGTCACGTCCAGGCGGCGTGTCAGTGCCTCCCCGCCCTTTGCCCTGATCTCTTCTGCGAGGGCGTCCAGCCGACCGGTGCGGCGCGCACCGAGCATGACCTTTGCTCCTGCGGCACCGAGCTCCCGGCCGATGGCGGCGCCAATGCCGCTCGAAGCCCCGGTGATGAGCACGACTTTGTTGGGGGACAAGTTTGGGTTGAGGGACATGTTCGGTCTCCGTCTGGTTGATCCTTGAACCGCCATGCAGCGGTTGCCACGAAGATGGATCTGTTTCACTGTAGCGATAAGACGACCATTCGTTTACAGCGTCGAAAGCACAGCTAACCAATGCAGCCGGATCTCAATGCGCTTGCCGTCTTCGCCCTCGTCGCCGAGGAGCGGAGCTTTCGCGCGGCTGCGGACCGAATGGGCGTCACCCGCTCGGCGGTGAGCCAGACGATGAAGCGGCTGGAAGAGACGCTCGGTATCGCGCTGGTCCAGCGCACGACGCGAAGCGTCAGCCTGACCGAGGCTGGCGAACGCCTCTACGCCGAGATAGCGCCCGCCATCGCCGACATGCGCGCCGCAATGGAGAGCACCGGGGACCTGCGCGAGCGTCCGCGCGGGCAGTTGCGGCTCGCCGTCTCGTCGATCGCCGAGCGCTTTCTTTCAGGGCCGTTCCTGGCGACCTTTGCCGAAGCCAATCCGGAGGTCCGGATGGACATCACGGTGACGGACGAGGAATTCGATATCGTCGCCGAGGGATACGATGCCGGCGTCAGGCTCGGCGAGGTGATCGAGCAGGACATGATCGCGGTGCCTGTCGCCGGTGACGAGCGGCAGCTGGCCGCCTGCGCGCCGGCCTATCGTGATCGGTTTGGCGAGCCGTCGCATCCGCAGGAACTCGCGGGCCATCGCTGCATTGGCTGGCGTCGCGCCCCGAAGGTCGCGCCCTATCGCTGGGAATTCGTCGAGGACGGCAAGGAGTTCAGCGTCGCGGTCGCGCCGGCGATCACGACCAACGACATGGCGTTGATGATAAAGCTCGCCATTGCCGGAGCCGGCATCACTTTCGGCATGGAGGAAAGCTTTCGCCCGTGGATCGCTCGGGGCGAACTGGTGCCGGTTCTCGAGGATTTTTGCCCGCGCTTTGCCGGCTTCTACCTTTATTATCCGAGCCGTCGCAACGTCGCGCCGAAGCTGCGCGCGCTTGTCGAATACCTGCGGCGTCCTGGCTAGCGTTTTCCACGCGGACGATTGAACCGAAATCGCTTTCCGGCCGCCCGCTTTGGGACGGGAGTCCAGATCGTCAAACTCCGCTGTGCGCACCCGGTATCTCGATGTTGCATTTATATTAGTGTGAGCGCATGTTTTCATCAGCCGGCGCAAGCCGGTTAGGCCCGGTGGCCAGCCGGTCACCCCCAACAGGCTGCCGGGCCGCCTGCAACGGCTTGGGAGGACATGACATGCCGAAAATCTCGGAACTCTTTTTCAAGACAGCGATCGTCTTTCTTATTCTGGGAATTGCAGCCGGCCTGCAAATGGCAATTTCAGGCAATCACGGCGCCTACCCGGCTCACGCACACATCAATCTCCTGGGATGGGTAACAAGTGCAATATTCGGTGGGTACTACGCCCTGAACCCGACAAAAGCCGCCCGCACTATCGCAATGGTCCATTATGGCGTCTATAATTTTGGCCTGGTGGTGATGTTGCCGGCCCTCTACTTGATGCTGCATGGAAATCCGGCGCTTGAGCCGATCGTCGCCACCGGCTCGATGATCGTCGCTGCCAGCGTGCTCATCTTTGCCTTCGTGGTTTTCTCCGCCGAAACGGCGCGCTCAGTCTCGGGAATGCCTGCGGTTCCACGCTAAACGATGTCAGGATATTGCTGAGCCAACAAAAAGGCTCGCGGCACCTCTGAGAGTTTGGTCATCATTGTGCCGGCAATGCCTTCGCGGCAGCGGTCAGGGTTGCCCGATCGTTGCCGTGCTTGCGGATCAGCTCGCGCACCTGCTCCGGCGTGATGTTGTTCTGCAGAGCGAAAAAGTTCACCTCATAATCATCGTCCGCCGATATCTTGTTGCGGTCGCGAAAGTCGCGTTTGTTTTTGTCGTCTGCCATATCGCACGTCCTTTAGAGTTTTATCATATTCACTATGGCTAATATACGCCGATGACCTAGACTGGGTTCCATGCGCAGGCGGGCAGATGCCGGCACCGGCCGGCTAGAGTTCATTCCCCCGATGGAGCCCAAGCTGGTGGCCATGCCGCCCGAGGGTGACAACTGGATTCATGAGATCAAGCTGGATGGCTACCGCGCCCAGATCATTATCAACGGCCCCGAGGATATCCGCGTCTATACCGAAACCGGTAAGGACTGGACGCGTCAATATCTGGGGATCGTGGAAGCCGCGGGTGAGCTTGAGGTCAAGAACGCCATCATCGACGGCGAGGCGGTCGTCACCGACAAGGCCGGCATGCCCGACTTCAACGCGCTCCAGAACGCCGTCCACGACAATCCCTACGGCATGTACCTGTGCGCATTCGACATTCTGCACCTGAACGGCCATGATCTGCGCGACGTCGGCTGCAAGGCGCGCCGCGAAATTCTCAGCGGTATCATCAAGCCGCACAGCCGGATTCGGTTCAGCGAGGCCCTGCCTGGTGACGCGCAGTCGCTCTTCCACCTCGTCGAGGAGGTCGAGCTTGAGGGAATTGTCTCGAAGCGCGCCCACAGCAAATATCGCAGCGGCCTGACCTCGAACTGGCTGACGACCAAGAGCTTCACGGTCGATGAATTCGAACTGCTGGGCGTCGAGCGCCAGCCCGGCGAGGCAGCCTTCGCCCTTTTGGCACAGCCCGGCACCGGGAAATATGTCGGTTCCGCCCTGATCAGCCTGGGCCGCGACATGAAGGAGCGGCTGTTCAAGCGGGTTCGGGAGCACGCCGGGCCGCCGCCAGAGGCGATGAAGAAACGGCCGGGGACACAATGGCTCAGGCCCGGGGTGAAGCTGCGCATCAGGCATCTTCGCGGCGACCACAGCCACATACGCAATGCGTCGCTGCTGGGTTTCGGTGACGAGAGCTAGTGCGCTTTGTCTGCCCCCTTTGAGCGACGGGCGCTTCGGCGCCGCAGCCAGAACGACGTCGTGACCTGGTTCACGCGGCTGGCCAACGACTGGCTGCCCAAACCTTCATCCTTGGCCGCACCAGCGCTTCGCCGTCAATCAGCCGAAGCAGGAGCTGTATGCCCCTTGCCTTGATTGGGCTCGTCGGATCTGTGTGGGGCGCTCGGCAATGGGCGTGCCCACCGCTGTATTGTGCGACGATTGAGCCCGCTACGGACATGCCCGGCTGGGCGGCAACCAGGCCGCGAATTGGCCGCAATGTCCCGGTTCAACTGTCTGCCGTGGCTCATGCTATCCCTGAGGTGCGTGAAGTATGAGGTATCTGTTGTCTCTGGGCATTGTGCTCTTTTCGGTACCTTTATCGGCATCGGAGATCATCCTGGAGCAGGTCACATTGCGCCGAGGGATGGAAGGCGACACCAGGCAGTCGGGAGCCTTGGACGATCCAAAAACCTACAGCAAAAACAAGGTGTACCGTGAGGAAAAGGCGCTCGCAGCGAAAGCTGGCGTCGAGATAGACCAATTCCTGGATGATTACTATGCGAAAGGATTTCGGAAGGAATCTGGAGCCAACAGAGCAGTACACTACCTGATATTCTACAATTCAATCTCGGCACCACGGTGCAAGAGGGAATATTTGATCCAGCGGGTAAGGCACACCAAAATATACTACCGAAATAATAGAAGGATTGCGGATAAAACAGTCGAGTATCTTGTGGAGGTTTTCAAGCTGAACAGCTACGGGCACACCAAACGCGCCGACGGTCACGTTCAGCTTCATTTTCTGGGGGACGCCCAATCGAGAAAGACTGTCGTCGACATCGAGGTCGGTTGCGGCGAGGTGCGCAGCGTGGCCGATGGATCGGCTTGGCCTTTCGAGCAGAAAATCCTGTTTAAAGAGTTGCAGGATTATTCCAACAAGCCTGGCCTCTACGACAAGGTCAGCTTCGAGTTCTCCAGGTCCTACAGCTTTGCTTCGGAATTCGACCGGAATGGACACAAGATAACGCTGCCGGATTTTCTTAGGTAAGCTTCCTCGAAGCGACCTTGCTGCCTTCCCGGCTGAAGCAGCTGATCTGAGCCGTGCCCGACTTTCCTTTCAGCCGCCGCCGGGACTCGAAGGTTTTCTACGGTGACGTGCACCTTTTTGTCTTCTTCTGTTCCCGCAACCCGTTGCCCGCTGCCTCACGGTGGCGGGGCCTTTTGATGGGCACACGGGAACCAGAGCTTGGCGATCCGGTTAACTGGATATGCCAAACAAGATCAAAGACCCGCCACCGAAGCCCGCCCCGAAGAAGACACCTGTCCGTCGTCCCGACAAGGAAGCATCGCCGGAGCCTGAACATGTGGACCCGCCGCCACGAGACGTGCGCGAGGCTCCGGCACCAAATCCAAACGGCGACAGGACGGGCCCAACCGGCCAGCAGTAGGCGAGGCAAGCAACTGCGGGAACGGATACATTTTTGTCAGCAGACAACGCTGCCCCATTCCATAGCGCCTCTCCGAACTGTTGTTTCGGTGCTATGGTGTTCCTGCATGATCAGACTGCAAGGATATGAGGCATGCCCGAAATCACCCGCCGTACACTTCTTGCGTTCACCGCCGTAGCCTCGGTCGTTGAACCGACGTTTGCTGAAGGGGAAGGTGCCTCGCGCGAATTGCAGGCGCTGATTGGAGCCCATGAGGCGGCCTATGTCGCGCTCCACAGGGTTGTTCATCGAGTGGGCAGCAGCAGCCACGACCGCAAGAGGGCAGACCGGATTGAAGAGGAAGCATTGCTGGCCATCTGCTCCTTTCCTGCGATCAGTCGAGGCGACCGCCGAGCCAAGGCCGAGTACCTGTTAGCCACTGAGGCACGGGGCGAACTTGACCTGGAAGAGCACATGCAGGCCATCCTGCACTCGATGATGCGTGGCTGATACCGTTGTCACCGGCAGCCACCGCAATTCGATGGCTCCAGCGAGTTCAATGGAAAGCGGATGGTTCTGCGGCTCTCTTGGACTGCTCGGCCCGACGATGTGGGTGCCCGTACACGTGGGAGAGCATCACATCGAGCCCTTGAGACCGGTACGAGGTGCAGCCGCCCGGTATCTATTTACGCGGCGCGTCGTTGAGCGAGGTGGAAACCCGAACGGGCTCGACGAGGCTCGACGGCGGTCACGATGCTGTGGTGGTGATCGCAGTACACGCGGTCAGGCGAAGTTGGCCCAGCACAAAAGCGGTGACCGCCGGGCACTGACCGATCTTCGCGAACCGGGAAGCGGCATTGACAACTGCCCAGCTTGATGAGGGGGACGTCACTCGTTGGCAGTCTGGTATTTTCTGGCATGATGTCTTTCTGATTCCTAAAGGTTGGCCGTACGTCATCGCCATGATCCAATAGTCTGGTTTCCACCGTGGAGGGCAGCGACTGGGTCGGGCGAGTTCATCTCGCTTGGCTGGCTATGGAACATCATGTGGTGTCGGGAACTGCTTCAAGCAATTGCTTGCGGCTAGAAGCCACACCGCTGCTGATGGGTGTCTCAGCGTCAAACCGTGAAGGCGAGAGCCCTGATCCATCAAAGTTTAACGACTGGGAAGCGCACTGGAAAGCAAGTGCGGTAACAGTTGATTCAACCGTTGCTGGTAATTCTAGAGGAGTGTGGAAGCGGCTCCGACAGTGAGGCGGGGGAGCTGGATTGCCGGAGCCGCCTGCGCAATCCCGGGTTGGGGTTTTGACCGCGCCGTCCTATTCTGGGACAGCGCGGTCAACGATTCGTTAAAATTGGAACTAATTAAGCGCATGCTAATTGAAATCGCGGTTTTGCGAGTCAATGCATG
>NZ_FNEE01000007.1 GCF_900099905.1 Mesorhizobium muleiense
GTGCCGCTCGACCGCTACCGCGTCTCGCAGCGCCAGCATCGCGAAACCGTCGAGCCGTTCGACTATGCCAAGGACGATCTCATCCGCCGCGTTCAGCAGCATGGCTTCGTCTCCATTCTCGGCCACAACGTGCGCCTGTGCAGGGCCTTCGCCGGAAAGTCCGTCGCCTTTCGCCCAACCGCTGCCGACGGCGTCTTCGACGCCTGGTTCAGACATCAGAAAATAGAAACCATCGACCTCAATGCCATTGATCGATAGGATGGCAAACTGTTCGCGATGTCTTCGCACACCTGTTCGCGATGTCTCCGGTCCAAACAGGGGGGAGATCGGATGTCGCAACTGCTTTCGCCAATTTTCGACGTTGAAGGAAAGGCAGGGCAATGAAGCTGCCAATCTCCCCCATTGAGGGGGAGATGCCCGGCAGGGCAGAGGGGGGTGCTGTCCCGCAAACTTCGACAGGTTATTTTAGCGCTATAGCCCTCCGGCGAGCCTCTGCGCTCACGACCTGTCCCGTATCTGGGTCATCGTCCGGGTCGGCGTGATCGCCTCGGGGTCGAGCCTGATCTCGACGATCGACGGCTTGCCGCTGGCGCGGGCGCGTTCGAAGGCCGGCGCGAAGTCGGCCGTCTTCTCGACGGTTTCGCCATGGCCACCATAGGCGCGGGCGAGCGCCGCGAAGTCGGGATTCTTCAGGTCGGTGGCGACGACGCGGCCGGGATATTCGCGTTCCTGGTGCATGCGGATGGTGCCGTAGATGCCATTGTTGACGACGACGACGATGATCGGCAGATCGTACTGCACGGCGGTGGCGAATTCCTGGCCGTTCATCAGGAAGCAGCCGTCGCCGGCGAAGGCGATCACGTCGCGCTCGGGAAACAATTCCTTGGCGGCGACCGCTGCCGGCGTGCCGTAGCCCATCGAGCCGGAGGTCGGTGCTGCCTGCGTGGCAAAACGGCGGGAACGGTGGAAGCGGTGCACCCAGGTGGCGTAGTTGCCGGCGCCGTTGGTGAGGATCGCGTCGTCGGGCAGCATTTTTTCGAGATAGTTCATGATCGGCCCCATCTGGACGGCGCCGGGGCCGCTTTCGGGCGGTGTCGACCAGTCGAGATAGGCGGCGTGCAGCTTCGGTGTTTCATCCGCCCAGACCGGCGTGGCGGCCGGCTTGCGCCCGGCAAAGGCTTCGACGAAGGCGGACGGCGAGGCGTTGATCGCCAGCGTCGGCCGGTAGACGCGGCCGAGCTCGCCGGCGTCGGCATGGACATGGACCAGCGACTGGTCGGGGTAGGGGCTTTTGAGCAGCGTGTAGTCGGAGGACGGCATCTCGCCCATGCGGCCGCCGATCAGCAGCACGAGGTCGGCCTGCTTGATGGCGGTCGCCAGCTTCGGGTTGATGCCGATGCCGACATCGCCGGCATAGCTGGGGTGGAGATGATCGAACAGCATCTGGCGGCGGAAGGAACAGCCGACCGGCAGCGACCAGGCTTCGGCGATCGTCCGCATCCGCGCGACGGCCGCCGCATCCCAGCGCGTGCCGCCGAGGATGACGAAGGGGCGCTTTGCCTTGTTGAGAAGCTTTTCCAGAGCATCGAGCTCGGCCTCGCCCGGCCGCGTTTCGACCGGCGTGTGGGGCAGGGCGGCCGGCGCCTCGGCAAGGCTGGTCAGCATGTCTTCCGGCAGCGAGATGACGACCGGGCCGGGACGGCCGGATGTCGCCACCGCGAAGGCTCGGCTGACGAATTCGGGGATGCGCGCGGCGTCGTCGATCTCGACCACCCATTTGGCGATGTCGCCGAAGAACCTGACATAGTCGACCTCTTGAAAAGCCTCGCGCTGCTTGGCGTGGCTGGCGACCTGGCCGATGAACAGGATGACGGGCACCGAATCCTGCATGGCGATGTGGATGCCGGCCGAGGCGTTGGTGGCGCCGGGGCCGCGGGTGACGAAGCAGATGCCTGGCTTGCCGGTCAGGCGGCCATGGCAGTCGGCCATCATCGCGGCGCCGCCTTCCTGGCGGCAGACGATGGTGCGGATCGGCGAGTCGTGCAGCGCGTCGAGCACCGCAAGGTAGGATTCGCCGGGCACGCAATAGATACGGTCCGTTCCGTTGGCTTCGAGCGCATCGACAATCAGTTGTCCGCCGGTCTTCATTTTCCTGACCTCTCCAGTTCGGCAAGGATTTCTTCGGTGTGTTCGCCGAGACGCGGCGAGGGCCGCTCATAGACCAGCGGCGTGCCCGACATGACCATCGGCGCGCGCACCGAGGGCAACAGATTGCCATGGCCGTCGTCGAGGTCGAGCCGCATGCCGCGCGCGATGGTCTGCGGGTCGGCGAACATCTCGCCGATCGTGTTGATCGGGCTGGCGGGCACGCCTGCCGCCTCCAGCCTGGCCAGCAGCGGATCGCGATCGAAGGTCTTTAGCGCCTCGATTATATGCTCGCGCAGCGTCGTCCGGTTGGCGACCCGGGCGGGATTGGTGGCGAAATCGGGGTTCGATGGCAGGTTGTCCAACCCGACAGCCGCGCAGAACTTGGCGAACTGGCCGTCATTGCCGATGGCCAGGATGATGTGGCCGTCCTTGACCGGCACCACTTCGTAGGGCGCGATGTTCATATGCGCGTTGCCCATCTGCACCGGCGATTTTCCCGAGACCAAATAGTTGAGGTTCTGGTTGCCGAGCGCCGAGATCTGGCTGTCGTAGAGCGCCATGTCGATATGCTGGCCTTCGCCGGTCTTCTCGGCATGGCGAAGAGCGGCCTGGATGGCGATCACCGAATAGAGGCCGGTGAAAATGTCCGAAATGGCGACACCGGCCTTTTGCGGCTCGCGGCCAGCTTCGCCGGTGATCGACATCATGCCGGCCATGCCCTGAATGATGAAGTCATAGCCGGCGCGCGGCGCATAGGGCCCGTCCTGGCCGAAGCCGGTGATCGAGCAACAGATCAACCGCGGGTTGATTTTGCGCAAGCTGTCATGGTCGAGGCCGTATTTCTTCAGCCCGCCGAGCTTGAAGTTTTCAATCAGCACGTCCGATGTCGCAGCCAGCCGGCGCACTGTCTCGGCGCCTTCGGGCGTCGAGAAATCGATGGCGATGGAGCGCTTGCCGCGATTGCTGGAATGGTAGTAGGCGGCCGAGAGGTTTTCGCCGTCATGGCTCATGACGAAGGGCGGACCCCATTTGCGGGTATCGTCGCCGCCATCAGGGCTCTCGACCTTGATCACGTCGGCGCCGAGATCGGCAAGCAATTGCCCCGCCCACGGCCCGGCCAGGATGCGGGCGAGTTCGATTACGCGGATGCCTTTCAGCGGAGGCTCGGTCATGGATCACCGTGATTGATCGAAAGCGCAGGCTCTGGTTTTCTTTTTATGCATGTCGTTATCCCAAAACCGCTGCGCACTTTTGGGCAACATGCACTATCAATCCCGCGTGCCGAAGTCACGGTTCTTGCAATGGGCCAACCGGACCGTGCCAATCTCGGTCAGGCTTGTTTCAGCACGCTGTCGGCCCATGCGGCGAATTCGTCCATGATGATATTTCGATTCACCTCGTTCAGGCTTTCGTGGCGGGTCTCGGCGTAAACCTTTGAAACGAGATTCGAAAAGCCCATCCTGTGCAGGCGCCCAGCGAGATGGCTGACCGCCTTGCCACGGTCGGTAGCAGGATCCTTTTCGCCGCCGACCAGGCAGATCGGCAGGGTCTTGCGGATGCCGGAAAAATTGGTGTCGTCGGCGCCGTCGAAGACAAAGCCGAACAGGTCGCGCCACATCGACACCGACGCATCCCAGCCGCACAGCGGATCGGCGTTGTATTTGTCGACTTCGGCCGCGTCGCGCGACAGCCAGTCGAATGGCGTGCGGTGATCAGGGACGGCTTTGCCCCAGGCCTGGAAGGTCAGTCTCGGCAGCATGCGCGACGGCATGTCGGAGCCGAGCCGGAATTTTTCCCAGGCCAGGATGACTTGCGCTGCACGGCTGGCGAGCCCGGCGGAAAAATTGGCGTTCCAGATGGCGGCGGCGTGCAGCCGGTTCGAATGATGAAGCATGAAATTCAGCGCGACGAGGCCGCCCATGGAATGGCCGAAGATGATGACGGGCAGGCCGGGATGGTCGCCGGCGATCAGGTCGTGCACCGCCGCGATATCGGCGATGACCTTGGCGCCGCCATCCACTTTGGCGAATGTGCCGAGCGGAGCGTCCGGCGCCTTGGTGGCGCCATGGCCGCGATGGTCATGGGCATAGACATGGAAGCCGCACTCGCCCAGAAAGGTAGCGAAGCGGACATAGCGCGCCGCATGTTCGGCCAGTCCGTGATTGATCTGGACGACCGCACGCGGGCGGCCCTCGGCGCGTTTCACGTAAAGGTTGAGCTCGGCGCCGGTCGGCGATCGCAGCACGCGCTGCTGGCTGAATGACATTGTCGCTTCGTCTCCAACGCGTCTTTAGCGCCTGCGAACGTTTGTGTGCGCCGACGCCGGTTTTGCGTCAATCCGTTCGCGGTGTTTTGCAGCGCTGTTCTTGCGTCGCAACGCGGGTATCGCAATTCTGACATGGAGAATTTGCTACCGAGAGAGGGCGGCAGTCTGTTGCCCAGCATTATTCAACCGGAGAGTACCCATGCGTACGCTGACAGGTCTTGTTTTCGGATCGGCGCTTGCCGCCGCGTCGCTGACGGGTGCTGCGCGGGCCGAGGTCAAGATGAGCGGCTCTTTCGTCGCCGACGCCACCTGTCCAGCCACCCAGGCCATCAGGAGCGGCAGGAACCCCGGCAATATCGCGACCGATGCGGGACAGAGCTACGAGCTTCTGGCTGGCAACAAGGATGCGCCCACCCACTATCTGATCCGCGTGCCGGGCGCCGATCCGGAGCGCCGCTGGGTGAAGGTCGATTGCGGCCATGTTTCGGGTGGCAGCGCGTCCACGGAACCGGCAGCACCTGTGCCGGCCGACCAGGAGAAGCCTGCTGAGCCGGCTTCGCGAAAGCCCGAATATGTCCTCGCGCTAAGCTGGCAGCCGGCGTTTTGCGAAACCAGGCCCGGCAAGACCGAATGCAAGGCGCAGACCGCGGCCGGTTTTGAGGCGACGCATTTCACCTTGCACGGGCTGTGGCCGCAGCCGAAAGGGAATTTCTATTGCCAGGTGGCAGCGGCCGACAAGGCGAACGACAATCCGGCGCGCTGGCAGGACCTGCCGCCGGTCGAGCTTGAGCCGAACACGCGGTCGGAGCTCGATCGGGTGATGCCAGGCACCGCATCCGCTCTCGACAGGCATGAATGGATCAAGCATGGCACCTGTTACGGCAAGAGCCAGCAGGCGTATTTTTCCGATGCGCTGAACTTGACGCGCGCGGCGAATGCTTCACCGGTGCGTGATCTTTTCACGCAAAACATTGGCCGGGATCTGACCTCTGGCCAGATCCGCGCCGCCTTCGACAGTGCCTTTGGTCCCGGCGCCGGCGAGCGGGTTCGCGTCTCCTGCGTGAAGGATCCTTCGAGCGGCAGGCGGCTGATCGGCGAACTGACGCTCGGCCTGACCGGCCCGATCGGTCCGAACTCTTCGCTCAGTGAGCTGTTGCTGGCCTCAGTGCCGACGAACAATGCCGGCTGTCCGAAAGGCATCGTCGATCCGATCGAGTTCCAGTGACACGCCGAGCCCGTCTTAGCCCGAAGGCCGGTTCGAAATGCCAAAACAGTTTGCCGTTCGGCGCGGCATCGCCTACATAGCGCGCAACTTCCATTCAATCCGACATTCCAGTCGACTTTTCAGGGAAAGCGCGCGTGGCACGCCAGTTCATCTATCACATGGCCGGCCTCAACAAGGCCTACGGCACCAAGAAGGTGCTCGAGAATATCCACCTCTCCTTCTACCCGGACGCCAAGATCGGCATCCTCGGGCCGAACGGCGCCGGCAAGTCGACCATCCTCAAGATCATGGCCGGCATCGACAAGGAGTGGAGCGGCGAGGCGTGGCTGGCCGAAGGCGCCACCGTCGGTTACCTGGCGCAGGAGCCGGCGCTCGATGCGAGCAAGACCGTGTTCGAGAACGTCATGGAAGGCGTCGCCGCCAAGACCGCGATCATCGAACGCTACAACGAATTGATGATGAACTATTCCGACGAGACGGCCGACGAATCGGCCAAGCTCCAGGACGAGATGGACCGGCTCAACCTGTGGGATCTCGAACAGCAGGTCGAGATGGCGATGGAAGCGCTGGGCTGCCCGCCCAAGGAAGCCGACGTCACCAAGCTGTCGGGCGGCGAGCGCCGCCGCGTGGCACTGTGCCAACTGCTGCTGCGTCAGCCCGACCTTCTGCTGCTCGACGAGCCGACCAACCATCTCGACGCCGAGACGACGGCGTGGCTGGAAAAGCATCTGCGCGCCTATCCGGGCGCGGTGATGATCATCACCCACGATCGCTACTTCCTCGACAATGTCACCGGCTGGATCCTCGAGCTCGACCGCGGCCGCGGCATTCCCTATGAGGGCAACTACACCAAATATCTCGAAGCCAAGGCCAAGCGGCTCAAGCAGGAGGGCCGCGAGGACGATGCGCGCCAGCGGGCGATCGGCCGCGAGCGCGAGTGGATCCAGTCCAGCCCCAAGGCACGGCAGACCAAGTCGAAAGCGCGCATCCAGGCGTTCCAGGACCTGCTGGATGCGGCCGACAAGCGGCGTCCGAGCGACACCCAGATCGTCATTCCGCATGGCGAGCGGCTCGGCAATGTGGTGATCGAGGTCGAGGACCTGTCGAAGGGCTTTGGCGACACGCTGCTGATCGACGACCTCGAATTCAAGCTGCCGCCCGGCGGCATCGTCGGCGTCATCGGCCCGAACGGCGCCGGCAAGACGACGCTGTTCCGCATGATCACCGGCCAGGAAAAGCCGGATGCCGGCACGATCCGCGTCGGCGAGACGGTCAAGCTCGGCTACGTCGACCAGAGCCGCGACGCACTCGACCCGACCAAGACCGTCTGGGAAGAAATCTCGGGCGGCGCCGAAGTGGTCAAGCTCGGCAAGTTCGAGGCCAACACCCGCGCCTATTGCGCCTCGTTCAATTTCCGCGGCGGCGATCAGCAGCAGAAGGTCGGTAATCTGTCCGGCGGCCAGCGCAACCGCGTGCATCTTGCCAAGATGCTGAAGACCGGCGGCAATGTGCTGCTGCTCGACGAACCGACCAACGACCTCGATACCGAAACGCTGGCGGCGCTCGAAGACGCGCTGGAAAACTTCGCCGGCTGCGCCGTCATCATCTCGCACGACCGCATGTTCCTCGACCGGCTGGCGACGCACATCCTGGCGTTCGAAGGCGACAGCCATGTCGAGTGGTTCGAGGGCAATTTCGAGGATTACGAGCAGGACAAGATCCGCCGCCTCGGCCCCGACGCCATCAACCCGCACCGCATGACGTATAAGCGGCTGACGCGGTAAGGTTCGATCCGTTGCAGGCGATCGTCGTTTGACCTAAATTGATCGAATGGAGTCGCCCATGATCACGGTCAAATTGCCGCAAAAAGCCGAGAAGCTGCTGGCCGATATGGCAAGGGCCAGCGGCCGTACGATCGATCAGGTTGCAGTTGAAGCGATCCTCGACACAATCGAGGATTGGCAGGACGCGAGGATTGCGGAGGAACGCTTGAGGGATGACGATGGTGCGCGCATTCCGTTGGAGGACGTGATCCGGAAGCTTGAGGTTCGCGAAGCAGCGGAACGGCGCAAGAAACCTGCCGCTGAATGAATTGGCGTGTCGAGTTCACGCGGCAAGCCGAAAAGGATATCGAACGGCTTTCAACGAAAGATCAGCGGCGCATCCTCGAATTCCTGCATCAAAGAGTTTCGGAGCACCCCAATCCTTCGGAGCACCCCAATCCAAGGGCACTTGCCAAGCGCCTGACCGCGACCAAGCAAGAGGCCTGGCGTTTTCGCGTCGGCGACTACAGAATCATTGCCCAATTCGAGGATAGCCGGTTTGTCGTGCTCGTTGTGGAGGTCGGCAACCGTCGCGAGGTCTATCGATGAACAACACTGTCGCAAAAGCACAACCCGACTGGTCCGCCGCCCAATATCTCAAATTCGAGGACGAGCGCACGCGGCCGGCGCGCGATCTCGTCGCGCAGGTGCCGGTGGCGGCGCCACGCCGGGTGGTCGATATCGGCTGCGGGCCGGGCAATTCGACCGAATTGCTGGTCGAGCGCTGGCCGAGCGCGCAGGTCAGCGGTTTGGACACCTCGCCTGACATGATCGAGAAGGCGAGGGCACGTCTGCCGGAAGTGGCCTTCGAACTGGCAGATGCGGCGGCGTGGCAGCCCGAAGAGCCCGTCGACGTGATCTTCGCCAATGCGGTGTTCCAGTGGCTGCCCGAGCATACGGCGATCTTCCAGCGGCTGATGGGATTTTTGGCGCCGGGCGGCGCGCTTGCCGTGCAGATGCCCGACAATATGGGCGAGCCGTCGCACCGGCTGATGCGCGAGACGGCGGCCGAAATGCCGTTTGCCGAAAAGCTCGAGGGTGCTGCGCGCGGACCGCTGCCGCCGGTATCGTTCTATTACGATCTTTTGTCGCCGCTCTCCGACCGGCTCGACATCTGGCACACCGACTACAATCATCCGCTGGCCGATGACGGGGCAATCGTCGAGTGGCTGAAGTCGACGGGGCTGAAGCCGTTCCTCGATCCGCTCGACGCGGACGAGCGACGGTTTTTTCTCACGCGCTACACTGCTGGGATAACCGAAGCCTATCCGAAGACGGCGAACGGCAAGGTGCTGCTGCGTTTCCCGCGCCTTTTCATCGTCGCGCGGCGCGCTGCCTAGAAACGATTGGCCACACCGAGACGCACTGCCTGGCTGCGCTTGATTCGGTTTCGCCACAATGCGCATTTCAGCCGCGCAAGGTTGTGGTCTTTTGCCTCAGGCACTTGATTTAAGCCGGCTTAAACTAGCTTGATGCGAATAATGTTGCGCCGAACTCTCGCGGCGCCCACATCAAGCCGCAGCGCCTGCGCATGGGGACGAACTGAAAATGCATCGCGTCATCATCAGCGGCATCGGCGTTGAAATCCCCGAGCCTTCGATCACCAATGAGGAATTGGTCGACAGCTTCAATGCCTGGGTCGAGATGGAGAATGTCCGCCGCCAGGCTTCGGGCGAGACGCTGCTGCAGAAATCGGACAGCGACTTCATCGTCCATGCTTCGGGTGTGCAGACGCGCCATGTGATCGAGCGGGAAGGCATTCTCGACCCGACCCGCATGGCGCCGCGCATTCCGGCCCGGCCGGACGACGCGCTGTCGCTGGAAGCCGAGTTCGGCATCGCATCGGCCAGGAAAGCGCTCGACCATGCCGGCCTGGAGCCACCTGATGTCGACCTGGTGATCTGCTCGGCCTCGCATCACCAGCGGCCCTATCCGGCGATCGCCATCGAGATGCAGCAGGCGATGGGCACCAAGGGCGCCGGTTTCGACATGGGCCTTGGCTGCTCGTCGGCGGCGGCGGCGTTGCATATCGCGGTCAATCTGGTGCGGGCGGGCGCACACAGGCGCGTGCTGGTGACGACGCCCGAGATCATCACCGGCCATCTCAACTTCCGCGACAGGCAGACGCATTTCATATTCGGCGATGCTTCGGTCTCGATGGTCGTCGAGGGGCTTGCCCAGGGCGACAAGCGGCCGGGACGCTTCGAGGTGCTCGACACCCGGACCTGGACGCAGATGTCCAACAACATCCGCACCAATCTCGGCTACTACACGCGCACCGCCCAGGACGATCCGTATATGATCAATCTGGAAGGCAACCTGATCAAACAGGTCGGCAACAAGGTATTCAAGGAAGTCACCGTCGCCGGGCACAAGTTCATCGTCGAGTTCCTGGCCGAGCATGGGCTGACGCCGCAAGCGATCCGGCGCTTCTGGCTGCATCAGGCCAATGCACGTATGAACGCCATGATCCTGAAGCTGTCGTTCGGCCACGAGGTCGGCCATGACCGCGCGCCGATGGTGCTGGAGCGCCTCGGCAACACCGCCGGCGCCGGTGCGGTCGTCGCCTTGTCGGAAAACCACGCCGACATGAACGCCGGCGACTATGGCCTGCTCTGCGCCTTCGGCGCCGGCTATTCGATCGGCGGGGCGCTGTTGCGCATGCTCTGATTGGCGCGAACGGCACCGGCATTGGAAGGCGCCGGTGTAATCGCATCAGCCTGCTTGACTGGAGCATCAGTGCTTTAGGCTGGACCTGATGAACTCACTGCGGCTAATTGCTTGGCATCACGCACGGAGCGAAGCCTATGCTGGACCTCTTCCCCGAGACGGTAAATCCGGTCGAAATCATCCCGGCGCGGAAACTTGTCGCGCGGGTGGCCGCGCTTTACGTCGCGCCATCGGATCATTTCGAGACACGCGCGGTGGATGAATTGCGGCTTGGCTTCGACGGCATCGACGGCGATTTCCACGCCGGCGCGACGCGGCGCTCCGGCGGGCGCGAGCCCTGGTATCCGCGCGGCACCGAGATGCGCAACGAGCGGCAGCTGTCGATCGTGGCCGCGGACGAACTGGCGATCGTAGCAGGGCGGATGGCCATCGCCGAGATCAAGCCGGAGTGGATCGGCGCCAATCTGTTGATCGAAGGCCTGCCGCATCTCTCGATGCTGCCGTCCGGCACGCTGCTGTTCTTTAAAGGCGGCGTCACCGTCAAGGTCGACGCGCAGAACGGACCTTGCCGCATCGCCGGGCGATCGGTCGCCGAAAATGCCGGAATGGCCGACCGTGAAGCCGGCGCGCTGTTGTTCCCGAAGGCGGCAAAGCGGTTGCGCGGCCTTGTCGCCTGGGTGGAAAAACCAGGCCGCATCACGGCCGGCGAGGAGATTTCGGTGCGTGTGCCCGAGCAGTGGATTTACCGGGCATAGTTGTTTGTCGAGGCGGCATCGCCAGCGGGGGAGGTGGTCGCCCACGGGGTCTTGCCTTTGGCAAACCCGAGGACAGACGCCGTAGAACTCATACGGGTGCCATCGCTCTATTCCTCATCCTCATCCTCGAGCAAACGGGTGGCGCGCCAGCGGGTCAGCACTGTGTTGGTTTGCTCGATGACGAAGAAGCGCGCGGAATCGCGGTCATATTCTTCGGCCAGCAGCTTTTCGTAGTCGGTATGCATGTGACGGATGTGGGCTATTGTCGCCAGCCATACGGCAATGCTCGGCGGCAACGTCTTCATATGCACCGCGCCGGCGTCGGCGCGGATTTTTTCCATGTCGGCATAGGGCGCCAGGGGCAAAAGCGCTGTCAGCGCCTTGGCGATGGCGCGGCGGCGGCCGGTCGGCGCGTTCATCGCACGACCTGTCCGGGCCCGACCTGTCCGCGCTCGTCCCGTCCGGCAATTGTCGCGTCGGCAAAGGCGTCGGTCGAAGCGAAATAAGGCTTGATGTCGATGACCGGCGTGCCGTCGAGCAGGTCGATGGCATCGAGATCGATACGGCCCGTTTCGATGTCGAGGGCGACGAGCCTGGCGATATGCAACCCGACCGGGTTCGGCCGGGCCGGGGAGCGCAGCGCAAAAACGCCCTTCGGTTCAGCCGCATGGCGGGGTTTCTGAACAATCAGGGTCCGCGGTGCGTGGTGCAGCCAGGACAGGATGATGACGTGGCTGGCGCGTTCAAGCCCGAGCAGGCCCTCGCGATAGGGCAGGTCGATCGTGAGAACCGCCGGCTGTCCGGTTTCGCGCGCGGCTCTCATGTTCTTGGGGCAAGTGTCCCGCGTGGTCCAGGGCGAGGCGATGCGGCCGATGAAGACGACATGGCCGTCCGGCGGCATATCGGCGGGATCAGTTTCCAGAAGCTTTTCGCCGCTGCGCGTTTCGAACATGGTTTTCGCCCCGATCCTGCTTCCGGCTGTGCGCGATCCGCCACGCATGCGTCATTTTCTTGTCCGGGAGCGACATAGCGCTTGCAAGCCTATCAAAATCGACATAAACATATGTTTATATCTTTTCAAAGAGAATGCTCGCATGCATGTCGCGCTCGACACCATGGTAGATACATTGAAGGCGGCGGCCGAATCCAGCCGGTTGCGCATCCTGGCGTTGCTGTCGCGCGGCGACCTCACCGTTTCCGATCTCACCGAAATCCTCGGCCAGTCGCAGCCGCGTGTCTCGCGCCACCTGAAGCTTTTGCTGGAGGCGGGGCTGATCGGCCGCTATCAGGAGGGCTCCTGGGCCTTCTTCCGGCTATCGGATTCGGATGCGGCGCGGGACTTCGTGCTCAGGCTGGTTTCCGGCATCCGGGGCGCCGATCCGCAGGTCGAGCGTGACCTCGAGCGGTTGGCCGCGGTCAAGCGCAAGCGGCAGGATCGCGCCGCCGAATATTTCTCCGCAAATGCCGCAAGCTGGGACCACATCCGCTCGCTGCATGTGCCGGACCGCGCCGTCGAGGCAGCGCTGCTCAAGCTCGTCGGCAAGCGGCCGTTCCAGTCGATGCTCGACCTTGGCACCGGCACCGGGCGGCTGCTCGAGATCTTTTCGCCGCTCTACCGGCGCGGCATCGGCATCGACATGTCGCGCGAGATGCTGACGGTGGCGCGCGCTAATCTCGACAAGGCTGGCATTTCGAATGCGCAGGTGCGCCAGGGCGACATTTTTGCGCCGCCGGTCGAGCGCGACGCCTACGATCTCGTCACCATCCACCAGGTGCTGCACTATCTCGACGATCCCGCCCGCGCCATCCGCGAGGCAGCAAGGCTGCTGCGTCCGGCAGGCCGGCTGGTGATCGTGGATTTCGCTCCGCATTCGCTGGAATTCCTGCGCGACGCCCACGCGCATGTGCGGCTCGGCTTTGCCGACCGGCAGATCACCGAGTGGTTTTCCGAGGCCGGGCTCGACCTCGAAGAGAGCCAGGAATTCGAGCCGCGCGCCGGCAATGAACCCAGGCTCACCGTAAAACTGTGGCTCGGCCGTGACCAGCGCATGCTGATCGCCGATCCTTACAACCATGCACAACCGGCCAATGCCTTTCCGCTAGGGGAAACCGCCTGATGAACCAGTTCCGCTTTTCCCGCCGCCCCGACATTGGCGACAAGATCAGGGTTTCGTTCGAGTTTTTCCCGCCGAAGAACGACGAGATGGAAGCAAGGCTGTGGGACACAGTTACCCGGCTACAGCCGCTCAAGCCGAAATTCGTCTCCGTCACCTATGGCGCCGGCGGCTCGACCCGCGAGCGCACGGCGCGCACGGTCAAGCGCATCCTCAACGAAACGACGCTGACGCCGGCGGCGCACATGACGTGCGTCGATGCGGCGCGTCACGAGGTCGATGAAGTCATCCAGGAATTCGCCGACATGGGTGTCACCCGCTTCGTCGCCCTGCGCGGCGATCCGGCCGAGGGCGTCGGCGCCGCCTATCGTCCGCATCCGGACGGCTATGCCAATGGCGCCGAACTGGTGGGGGCGCTGAAAGGTGTCGGCGATTTCGACATCTCGGTCTCGGCCTATCCGGAAAAGCATCCGGAGAGCCCGGATTTCGCCACCGACATCGATATGCTGAAGCGCAAGGTCGACAATGGCGCGACGCGGGCGATCACCCAGTTCTTCTTCGACAATGACCTCTACGAGCGCTATGTCGAACGGGCGCGGCGGGCCGGCATCTACATACCGATCGTGCCGGGCATATTGCCGGTCCACAATTTTACCCAGGTCGCCAATTTCTCGGCGCGCTGCGGCGCGCTGGTGCCGGCGTGGATGGCCGAGCGCTTCGACGGGCTGCAGACGGACCCGCAAACGCATGCGCTGGTGGCGTCCGCGGTGGCGGCCGAGCAGGTGCTGGACCTTGTCGAGCGCGGCGTCGGCGATTTTCATTTCTACACCATGAACCGCGCCGATCTGGTCTTCGCCGTCTGCCACATGATCGGCATCCGCTCGCATGAGGCGGAAGCCGCGGGGTCCGCCGCGGCGTAACCTCCGTCGAAGTTTCAAGATGCAAAAAGGCCGGGTAAAAACCCGGCCTTTTCAATGACTTGGACTATTTTGTGCTGATCTTCCGTTGCTTGGCGGGTCTATGGAAGAAAGCCCATAATCAGCGCTCCGATGAAAGCAAATGCAGCACAAATCATCAATGCGTTGATTGGCCTCGTGAGTCCCATGTCATAGCCTCCTCTTAAAGAGCTATGGCCAGAGTCTAGGGGCATTTCTGCCACAGGCAAGCGGAAACTATGCTGCAATGCGACGACATTGTGGAATTTGCGGCAGGCCATTTGCCGTTAGGCATTGAAACTCTTCGGCAAAATCCCGCTTCGGCCCTGTGTACAAAATGTGACGGAGCTGGGGCAAGGATGGAGATGGCAGCGCTACCGTCGCCGAAAGTCGGGATCGATTTCGGGTCGATGCGAAGATTCGACGAATTGGAGCGTCGTTCGATTGGATACGAAGCTCTCAAGCGTGTCGCGCCTGGGCGCGCTTTGGCGACATGCATCAGCGTCGGCCGAACAGGCGGCCGTCGATGGTGACGAGGCCGAGCGCGATCAGCGCCATGCCGCCGAGCTCGAACAATTCGAGCCGTTCGCCCAGGAACAGAAAGCCGAGCAGGATCGCGCTGGCCGGCACGATGAGCGTGACCAGCGAGGCGTTGGTGGCGCCGGCCGAGGCGACGAGGTTGAAATAGAGGATGTAGGCGAAGGCGGTGGACAGCAGGGCCAGCGCCAACACCGCCGCCCAGACCGGCGGCGAGGCCGAAAACAGGTTGGTAGCGCCGTGGCCAAGCAGCACGATCGGGATCATGATGATGGTCGAAGCGGTCAATTGTCCAGTGGCGATGACCGGTGACGGCACACCCTTGAAGCGGCGGGCGATCATCAGGGCCACCGCATAGGACAGAGAGGCGCCGACCAGCGCGAATTTCGCCCAGACCGGACCGCCCAGCCCGGCAAGCAGGCCCGGACCGATCATCACCGCCGTGCCGACGATGCCGAGCGCGATCCCGGCAAGCTTGTTCCAGGAGAGCTTTTCGTCTGATGTGAGCGCGTTGGCGAGGATCAACGTCCAGAACGGCGTCGTCGAATTGAGCACCGAGGCGACGCCGGCGCCAAGCTCGGTCTGGCCGGCGAAGATCAGCGAGAACGGAATGACGTTGTTGACGAGCGCCAGCAGAAAGAACAGGCCGGCATGCGGCAAGGCGATGCGGAAGGACGGACCGCGCAGGCCGAGATAGAGATGCAGCGCAAGCGCCGCGATGGCGACGCGAAACAGCACCAGCACCAGCGGCGGAATCTCGGCAACCGCAATGCGGGCAAAGAAGAACGAGCCACCCCAGATCGCACCGAGCAGCAGAAGCTGCGCCCAGTCTTTCAAGACCATGGGGCCGCGCATTGCCGTCGTGGTTGTGATCGCCATGGAGAACCCTCCCGGATGGTTCTGAATGCCAAGTCAATCAGACGTCTGTTCAGGCCATATCCTGTTCGATGGCAAGGGCCACCCGAAACCAGATCAGTGGACTAGCATTGCATCATCTGCCGTAGCGCCGCAGCGTCAGGGGTGCGAGACACAGAATTGTTTTCATTCCCGCATAGGTTGGATTAATTGTGCGCAGTCTAAGCCAAGGGATTCGTCCATGCAGCAATTCGAAAATGCGCGCGAAGCGGCGCTGGCGCTTCGCCCGGACGATCCGATCTATTGCTTCCGCCCGCAGGTGCTGAAGGCGGACGCCAGGCAGTTCATGGGCATGTTTCCCGGCAAGACCGCCTATGCGGTCAAGACCAACGGCGAGCAGATCGTGCTGAAGGCGCTGGTCGAGGCCGGCGTCGGCGCTTTCGACGTGGCCTCGCCCGGCGAATTCGCCGCCGTGCGCGCGGTCTCGCCGGACGCCGAGATGCTCTACATGCATCCGGTCAAGGCACAGTCGGACATCAAGCTGGCGCTGGAGAAATATGGCATCCGGGTCATCTCGCTCGACCACGAGGACGAGATCACCAAGCTGACCCGCGTGGTGCGGGCGCTCGATATCGATCCGGGTGCGATCACCGTGTTCGTGCGCATCCAGACGAAAGGATCGGCCGCCTACGAACTGTCGAAGAAGTTCGGCGCCGGACCGGCCAATGCGGTCGAACTGGCCGAACGGCTGAACCGGACGGGCTACAAGGTCGGCTTGTGCTTTCATGTCGGCAGCCAGATCGAGGATCCCGACACCTATGAGCGCGCGCTGGCCTCGGCCGACTGGGTGCGCAACCGCGTCAGCTTCGACATTGCCGGTCTCGACGTCGGTGGCGGTTTTCCCGCCGAATACGGCCATGATCCCAACCGCAAGCAGATCGAGATGCCGTCGCTCGGCCAGATCATGTCGCGGCTGTCGGGCGACCTCAAGGAATACCAGTTCGACCAGATGCCGCTGGTGGCGGAGCCGGGCAGGGTGATCGTGGCACGCTGCCTGTCGCTGATCGTGCGCGTGCTGCTGCGCAAGGGCAAGCGGCTCTACATCAATGACGGCATCTGGGCGTCGCTGTCGGATTCATGGACCGGCAAGATCACGCTGCCGGCGCGCTTCATTCCAGACCCGGCGATCCGCTCGCGCAACGGCGAGGAGAAGACCATCGTGCCGTTCAAGGTCTGCGGCGCAACCTGCGATTCCGTCGACATCCTGTCGCGGCCGTTCTGGCTGCCGGAAACGGTCGATACCGGCGACTGGATCGAGATTGGCCATATCGGCGCCTATTCGCTGTCGCTGAGGACACGGTTCAACGGCTTCTATCCCGACACGTTTGTCGAGGTGACGACGCCGTTCGATGAGGGCGATGCGCCACAAGGGTTCGCCAGCCTGGAGACGATGGCGGATTAGTGAATAGTGAATAGTGAATAGTGAATGGTAGTGGCAGTGGAATTAGGCAGTCACCGCTGATTACTGACTACTGACTACTGACTACTGACTACTGACCACTGACTATTCACTATTCCTATTCACTAAGCAACGCCGCCGCCGGCCTGGATGTTCTCGCCGGTCAGCCAACGGGCCTCGTCGGAGGCGAGGAAAACCGCGACATCGGCAACGTCGCGCGGCGCTCCGATCCTGCCGAAGGGCGACATCCCGGCGGCGATCGCGCGATCCCGCTGCGGAAGCAGGTCGGTGTCGGTAAAGCCCGGCGAAAGCGCATTCACGGTGACGGAGCGCGGTCCGAGTTCGCGAGAGAGGACGCGGACGAACTGCTCGACGGCTCCTTTGCTGCCGAGATAAAGGGCGGTCTGGGTGAAGAACATCTTGGTTCCACCGGTGGAAACCGCGATGATGCGGCCACCGTCGCGCACGCGGCGCGCCGCTTCCTGAAGCGTGAAGAAGGTGCCTTTGGCATTGGCGCCGAAGACGTGGTCGAAGTCGGCTTCGGTGGCCTCGACGAACGGCTTTATGACGGCGACGCCGACATTGGCGACGACGATGTCAATCGCGCCCATCTGCTTCTCGGTTTCATCGAACAGCCGGCGAATGTCGGAAGCGCTGGAGATATCGGCCTGAATGGCGACGGCTTTGCCGCCATTCTCGCGGATGGCAGCAACGGCTTCCTGAGCGGCTTTCTCGTTGCCGACATAATTGACGACCACGGCCGCGCCGTTTGCCGCGAGCCCCTCGGCGATGGCGCGGCCGATGCCGCGCGAACTGCCGGTCACGAGCGCGATTTTGCCTTCAAGCGAATGATACATAGCTGTCCCTTTCTCGTCTGGCTACGGCCGTTCCAAATCGAGCGACGGCGTTCCATGTGGAAGTTAGGGGCATGCTATTGATCAGATAATAGCCTATGATCAAACAGGTTTGTTAAGTCTGGGGTACATAATGCGAGGGACCGAGTTTTCCGAGCTGAGGGCGTTCGCGACGATCGTCGAGGAAGGCAGCTTTGTCCGCGCCGCGGCCAGGCTCAGGATTTCGCCGCCGGCGCTTAGCCAGACGATACGCGGGCTGGAGGAGCGTGTCGGTGTCCGGCTGCTCAACCGCACGACCCGCAGCGTGTCGCCGACCGCTGCAGGCGAAACGCTGTTTGCCCGCCTCGCTCCGGCATTCAGCGAACTCGAAGGGGCTGTCGCCGACGCGCATGCATCACGCGATCGACCGGCAGGCTCGCTGCGTATCAATGTTCCACGCATCGCCGCAATGCGTTTCATCGTGCCCATCCTCGGCGATTTCCGCCGCGCCTATCCCGATATTGCCCTCACCATCATCGTCGACGACATGCTGACCGATATTGTCGAGGGACGATTCGATGCCGGAATCAGGCTTGGTGAGCGGCTGCATAAGGACATGGTGGCGGTGAAACTCAGCGGGGAGCTGGAGATGGCCGCAGTGGCGGCGCCCAGCTATCTCGAGGATCACCCCATGCCCCGTCATCCCGCCGACCTGCACCATCACCAATGCATCAATTTCCAGTGGCCCGGTGGCGGCAACATCTATCGATGGGAGTTCGCGCGAGGCCAGCGAGCTTTCGAAATAGCTGTGAACGGCGGTCTGACTGTCAACGACACGGAACTGATGATCAGGGCGGCCCTGGATGGGATCGGCGTGGCTTACATGCTGGATTACCAGGTTCGGCCGTGGATCGAAGCCGGCAAGCTCATCCGTTTTCTCGAAGCCTGGTCGCCGAGATTTCCGGGCTTCTACCTATATCATACGAGCTCCCGGCAGGTTCCGCCGGCCTTGCGCGTGTTTATCGACTTCCTGCTTGCCAGGCGATGATGGAATGGTGAATATTGAATAGTGAATAGTGAATAAGTCAGTAGTCAGTAGTCAGTAGTGAGCACCTAGTTCCATTCACCATTCACCATTCACCATTCACCATTTACCATTCACTACTCACTACTCACTAACCTGCTACAGCTTCGCCAAAAGCTCCGGTGTCGGCCAGCCGTCGACCGGCAGGCCTAGCCGCATCTGCTCCTTGCGGATCGCTTCGCGGGTGTTGGTGCCCAGGATGCCGTCGACTGTTCCCACGTCATAGCCTCTGGCCTCGAGCTTTGTCTGCAATGCCCTCATCTGGTCGCCGTTGAGGCCGGGTTCGGGATTGCGCGGGTCGAATTGCGGCGCACCCGCCAGCCGCGCGGCGAGATTTGCCGCGGTCAGCGCATAGGTGAAGGACTGGTTCCATTCGAGGTAGACGTCGAAATTGTCGTAGACCAGGAAGGCTGGCCCCTTGCGGCCCATAGGCAGTGCGAGGCCTGCCTTCAGGCCGTTGTCGACAAGCGGCGTGCTGTTCGGGTTGGTGACACCCCACTGAGCCCATTGCGCCAGCGGCAGCTTGTTGGTGCGCCCGGTCTGGTCCCATGGCAAGTCGTCCGGCACGCGGACTTCCTCGATCCAGCGCTGGTCTCGTTTCCAGCCGCGCGATGTGATCTTGTTGGCCGTGGTCATGATCACATCAGGCGCGCTGCCGCGCAGGTCGATCACTTCGTCGCCGTCGCCGTCGACGCCTCGGCCGAGATAGTCGGAAGGCAGCATCTGCGTCTGGCCGATTTCGCCCGCCCAGGCGCCAGTGACGTCGGCCGGGACCACGCCGCGATCGATCAGCGTCAACAATGGCACGATCTGGGGCCGGAAGAGCTGCGGGCGACGACAGTCGTGAGAGAGCGTGACCAACGCGTTCAGCGTTTGGAAATCGCCCTGCACGGCGCCGAAATCGGTTTCCAGCGCCCAGAAGGCGGCAATGACCGGGGCCTGAACGCCGAATTCGCGATCGGCGCGGGCAAACACGTCGGCATATTCCTTTAAGATGACCGCGCCCTGCTTCAGCCGATAGGCCGATATCATGCGGTTCGAAAACTCGATGAAGGTCTGGGTAAAGACGCCTTGGGCGCGATCACGCGCCAGCACCTTTCCATCGAGAGCGGCGGTTTCCAGCGCCTCAAGTCCGGCAGTGCCGATGCCGGCGTTCTTCGCCTCGGTCACAACGCCCTGCTTCCATGCCTGGAAATCGCCGCCGCATTGCTGTGCCACCGCCGGCGCCGCCGTGGCGGCCAGAAACAGCGCCGCGAGAATTTCCAAGCGCAATCGCATCGCCATCCTCCGAGAAGATTACCGGCGGTTGCAGGCGTCCTTCATTGGCTGTGTCGAAAAGCAGGCTGCAGGCCCGCTGTCAACGGGTGTTCTGCCGCAGCCATTTGTTCCAGGTGGCTTCCGTGCCGTTGAACACGTTGATATCGGCCTTCCCTGAGATGCCCGGCACAATACCGGTTCCGGTGTACTGCCAGAAGGTGAACGGGTGGCTGCCGTATCTTTTGCGCGGATGGCCGGCCACCGAACGCAGCCAGTAGGGATAGCCGCGGAAGGCCGACAGGCCGTTGTCGTCGAAGAAATCGATCGAGGTGTAGATGATCGGCTTCTTGCCATAGTGCTTTTCGACGATTTCGAGGAAAGTGCTCATCTCGCTGCGCACCGTGGCCGCATTGGGGCGCAGCTTGCAGGTCGGCGATTGCGGGTTCCATTCCATGTCGAGAACCGGCGGCATTGCCGACCGGTCTCTGGGCACGTTCTGGATGAACCAGCGCGCCTGCGTCGCGGCCGGTGTGCAGAAATAGTAGAAATGATAGGCGGCGCGCGGAATTCCGGCGGCTTTCGTGCGGCTCCAATGCTCGTTGAAATACGCGTCGAAGCGATCGCCACCTTCCGTCGCCTTGACGAAAACGAAGGAAATGCCGCTGGCCCTGGCCGCCGGCCAATCGACCGAGGTCTGGTATTTGGAGACGTCGGTGCCATGAACGGCATAGCTCCACGGCGCGCCGCTGTCCCACTCATGCGGGTCGGAGTCGTCAAAACGGGGTGCGCGCACCGCAACGCTCGGGGCGCCCGGCAGCGAGGGCGCAAGATCGTCGACGGTCGAGCAGGCGCCCAGCAGCGTCAGCATAATGAAAGCCGCGAAACGGCGCATCGCTACTCCTGAACCGGTTTCAGCCGGCCGCTGATGGGTTGTTGCTGCAGGTGGTCCCTCGACCGTGCCCCCAAGCGATCGCCCCATAGGACCGCTCTCCTATCGTAAGACGCGCCGCAACGGCGCGCCTTAATCGTTGTTTTTATGCATGTCGTTTGTCCCAAAACCGCTGCGCACTTTTGGGCGACATGCATCAGTGATCGCTGATCATGGTTGATATTCCGTTGACAGCGCTCGACCAGAACCGCGATTTTGCCGAAGCAATGGCGGCAAATCAATGGCATGGATGAGCGTCCGGGGAGAGTCGGAAGAATGCAGACTGTTCTGAGGCTGGTGAAATGGCTGCTCGGGCTGGCTGTGCTGGCGGTCGCAGCACTCGCTGCCTGGCTGTATCTGGCGCCGCCGGAACTGATCCGCGTCGGCTCGGGCTATACGGCCAAGATCGTTTGCTCGAATGTCTTTATCGCCGGACGCGATGCCGATCAGGTACTCGCCGTCGACGTGCAGGCGCCGGGCCATCCACTGCTGCGGCTGATGCGGGTGTCCGTCGACAAGGAACAGGGCACGGTTTCGGCCGGGCTGTTCGGCGTGTTCGGGAAGAGCGTCGCGGTCGTTCGGGACGGGCTTGGCTGTGCTTCGGTTCCGGATGGCGACATCGCCAGGGCCAAAGCAGTCGCCGGGCCGGCGCTGACACCGGCACCGCCGCTCGACGCGCTCTGGCCGGAGGGCGACAGAGTTGATGCCTCGCAAAACCCCGAAATCGCGAAAATCCTCGACGATCCTGCAATGACCGGCGCCGGTATGCGGGCTGTGGTGGTGGTCAGGAACGGCCGCGTCATCGCCGAGCGTTATGGCGCAGGTTTTACCGAAAAGACGCCGTTGCTTGGCTGGTCGATGACCAAGACGGTCAATGCCGCGATCGTCGGCACGGTGGTGAAGGACGGCAAGATGGTGATGACGAACCAGGGCCTGTTCGGACCCTGGAAAGCGGACGGCCGCGCCGCCATCAGCCTCGCCGACATGATGGCGATGTCGAGCGGGCTCGAGTTCAACGAGGATTATGGCGACGTCACCGACGTGACGCGGATGCTCTATCTCGAGCCTGATATGGCGGGCTTTGCCGGATCCAAGCCGCTGACCGGCGAGGTGGGCAAGGTATTTTCCTATTCAAGCGGCACGGCAGCGATGCTGTCGCGGCTTTGGCAGGATGCGATCGGCGACAAGGACAAGGCGCTGGCGTGGCCAAGGGTTGCACTGTTCGACCCGCTCGGCATGCAGAGCGCGGTGCTGGAGACCGACGAGCACGGCACCTTCGTCGGCTCGTCCTATCTCTACGCCACCGCCCGCGACTGGGCGCGCTTCGGCCAGTTCCTGCTGCAGGATGGTGTCTGGAACGGCCAGGAGATCCTGCCTGCGGGCTTCGTCGCCTGGATGCGGGAAGCCGCACCCGCCTCGAAAGTCTACGGCAGGGGCCAGGTGTGGATCGAGGGTCCGGGCGACGAGGAGAGCCCCGGCGCCGGTATCGCTGCGGGCCTGCCAAGGGATAGCTATTGGATGGAAGGCCATGACGGGCAGACGGTCGCCATCATCCCCTCGGCGCAGCTTGTGGTGGTACGGCTCGGCCTGACGCCGGCCACGCTCGGCTACCGGCCGCAGATCATGCTGGCAGCGCTGGTGAAGGCGCTGCATTAGAGGAATGCGGCGATCGCTCGCCGCAGGGTCTATGCAGCTGTCGCCAAAGGTCTTGCACGATCAACACGCGCCCGCTCGTCGGGCGAATTCATGACCGCCCACAGATCGTTGCGGCGTTGGACGTTCAACCAGAAATCCGGGCTGTTACCAAACACCCGCGCCAGAATGAGCGCGGTTGCCGCCGTCACATTACGGCGATCGTTGCACAATTCGTTCACATGCTTGCGCTGGACGCCCATAGCATCGGCTAAAGTCGCCTGTGTCAGGCCGAGTGGCTGCATGAATTCTTCGGTAAGAATTTCGCCAACCGTTGCTGGCTTGCGCGCGGTCATCAACATGTCTCACCTCACTTATAACCGTGGTCGTCGAGATATATGTCCGACGCCTCACCCCGGCCACCATCCCAGCGGAAGACCAGCCGCCATTGTTTGTTGACACGGATCGAATGGAAGCCTTCGAGATTGCCGCGCAACTTCTCGAGATGGTTGCTGGGCGGCACACACAAATCCTGATCGATCGCTGCGTCGTCAATCATCTGGAGCTTGCGGAACAAGCGGCTTTCGAGATCGGACGGGATGTTGCGGGAGTGAGTGTCGTCCACGAAGAAGGCCCGCAGCCATACGTCTCTAAAGCCTATGATCATCCCACGCTTCCAGCGATGAGCTGATGTACCACTCCGTGGGTCATATGGCAATGTGATTTAGCCGAAATCAACCCCGCCTCACTGAGGAGTTGGAGCAGCCTTACTGCGGCAGAAATCAGAAGCATTGCTACTAAATGGCGATCTTGGTGACGGCGAGCCAGGCGTAACCGCGATAAAGCGTTCTAAACCGAAGGGTTGCGCCGCGCCTTGCCGATTCTGATTGCAGGACGTCCCGCAGGGCCTCACGCGGCTCGACGTGGAATTTTCCCAGCCAGCCGCGCAGCAGCGTGCGGAACCAGCGGGGCAGGGCCTCCTGCTGGCCGAAATCGACGACGTGCAGCGAACCGCCGGGTGACAGCGCTGCAAGTGCCGCTGATACGGTCTTCTCCCAGCCGGGGATCATCGACAGCGAATAGGAGACAAAAATGCGGTCGAAACGTTCGACGGAAAACAACGCCTTCGCGTCGAAATCAGTGGCGTCGCCGCGCGCCAGTGTGACGCGGCCGGAAAGACCTTCGCGGGCAATGGCAGCAGTGGCCGTTTCCAGCATTTCGGCTGAAATATCGAGACCGAAGAAGCGGGCGTCGGGATAGCGGCGGGCGGCGAGGACGATGTTGCGGCCGGTGCCGCAGCCAAGCTCGAGCACGGTGCCGCCGGCCGGCACTTCCAGCCCTGATATCAACCGGTCGCGGCCGAGCAGGTAATATTTGCGGGTCAGGTCGTAGATGTGGCGCTGCCAGCGGTAGACGCCGTCCATCAGCTCGGCGTGCCCGGCCGGCGGTTCGCCGTGCCTGGCCGGCAGTTCGGTCGCGCTCATGCGGCTTGCTTCACATAAAGGTGGAAGCCGCCATAGATGGCCGAACGGTCGCGGGCCGAGAATTGGCGCGAGGCCTCGTCCGCATAGCTCCACTGGTCGAGCAGCGAATTCGAGACCCGGCCGGGCAACAGGCTGGGTTCGGCCGCGGTGCGGAAGATGACGCGAGCATCGGTCGACGCGGTACGGGTGATCTCGGCCCACAGCGCATTGAGCTGGTCGTCGGTCATCCAGTCCTGCGCGTCGAGCAGGACGAAGCGGTCGACCGAACCGGCATCCTTGCCGGCAAGGAATTCGATCAGATTGGCATGGTGGATGGCGACGCGGTCGATATTGTTGCGGATTGCCTGGTAGTTGCGTTTTTCGAGGTAGGCAGGCAGCGCCGCCTCGCCGGGATTGGGATAGCGGCGGGCAAAAGCCTGCCAGGCGAAATAGTTGTTCTCCAGCGGAAAATCGCAGGCGAGCTTTTCCAGCCGGGCCTTCAGCACGCTGGCCATGGTGCCGTCGCCCGAGGTGATCAGCGAATCGTACTGCGCCGGCGGAATGCCGAGGCCGAACAGCGAGGCTTTTCGCGATGTTGCCCATTTCAGCAGCGGTTTTTCGAAGACCGGCGCCAGCTCGTCGTCGAAGAAGCGGCGCTGGTCGGCCATGCTTTTGGCTTCCATGATGCCGGCCGGATCGACGCCGAAGAATTTGGCGGTGCGGTGGCCCATGGCAATGAACAGGCCGAGCAGTCCGGTCTGGTAGAAATTGCGGTCGAAGACGGCTATGCGGCGACGCCGGCGCCAGTTGCGATGTTCCCAGTAATGGCGGCTGACCGGGTCGAGATGCGGCGCGATGAAACGGTCGTAGGCTTGCGAATTGTGACGGGTCTCGGCAGCGCCGAAGAAACGGAACAGGTCACCCTGCGACGGCAGATGGCGCACCGCTTCGAGCTTCATGCGGTTCAGCGCGATATGGGCGGCGTTGAGATCGACGGCGTCGACCCTTTCGGGTGACCGGGTGAGATAGGCAAGGATGTTACAGCCGCCCGAGGCGATGGTGACGACGCGGTGGCCCTGGCCAAGCTGCATCGCCTCCATGTCGACGTCGGGGTCTTCCCAGATCTGCGGATAGACGAGGCCGGAAAACAGCAAGGCGAAGAGCCGCTCGGAGAGGCCTGCCTTAGACAGCGGGCGGTTCTGGTAGACGGCCTTGCCAACTTGCTTGCCGCGGCGAAAAACCAGTTCTCCGGAAACATCCGTCATGACAAGGCGATTCCCCGTTTGCTCTGGCGCAAGCGGGTAGCGCAGGTGGATGACAGGCCGGTGACAGTCTGTTGAGGCGAGTTCAGGCGTTGCCAAATCCGCCCGGCGTCGGCGTCGTCACGATGACGGCTTCACCGGCCTCGAGCACCGTCTGGTCGCAAGCCTTCAGGACTTCGATGCGGCCATCCTTGCGGCGAACCTTGGTCGAGCCGACCTCGCCATCGCCGCCGCCGTCCAGGCCTTGCGGCGGGCGATTGCGATGTGAGGACAGGATTGCGCATTCCATCTTTTCGAGGAAACGGATGGTGCGCTCGGTGCCGTCGCCGGCACTCCATTTGCCTTTGCCGCCGGAGCCTTCGCGGATGTGGAAATCCTCGAGCAGGACGGGGAACCGCAACTCCAGCACTTCCGGGTCGGTCAGGCGCGAATTGGTCATGTGGGTGTGGACGCCGGAGGTGCCGGCAAAGCCGCGACCGCTGTTCATCCGGCCTGCCGGCGAGCCGGAGCAGATCGTCTCGTAATACTGGTACTGCTTGTTGCCGAAGGTGAGGTTGTTCATCGTGCCTTGCGCATTGGCCATCGCGCCCATGGCGCCGAACAGCGCATTGGTGACATGCTGCGAGGTCTCGACATTGCCGGCGACGACCGCGGCCGGGTAGGTCGGCTTCAGCATGCAACCTTCGGGAATGATGATGTTGATCGGTCTCAGACACCCGGCATTCATCGGGATCATGTCCTCGACCATGACGCGGAACGCATAGAGCACGGCTGCGCGGGCGACCGGCTCGGGGGCGTTGAAGTTGTTCTTCATGACCGGCGATGTGCCGGTGAAGTCGACGGTTGCCTCGCGCTTTTGCCGGTCGACCGATATCTTCACCTTGATGATTTGGCCGGTGTCGGTCGGATACTCGTATACGGAGCTGTCGGGCAGCCGCTCCAGCACGCGGCGCACGCTTTCGGCGGCATTGTCCTGGACATGGCCCATATAGGCCTCGACCACGCCAAGGCCGAAATGCGCGACCATCTCGTGCAACTCGGCAACGCCCTTTTCATTGGCGGCAATCTGCGCCTTGAGGTCGGCGATGTTCTGGTGCGGATTGCGCGCCGGGTAGGGATGGTCGGTGAGCAGCGTCTCCAGCTCCTTCTCGCGGAACCGGCCGCGATCGACGATGCGGAAATTGTCGAACAGCACGCCTTCCTCGTCGACGGTGGTGGCGAGCGGCGTCATCGAGCCGGGCGCCGTGCCGCCAATGTCGGCATGATGGCCGCGCGAGGCGACGTAGAAGAGGATCTTTGGCGATTGGCCGATCTCCCCCCTTGTGGGGGAGATGCCCGGCAGGGCAGAGGGGGGCAACGTCGAGCGCTCAGCTTCGCGGTATGCCGGCTCGCCAATTGGAGGCGTTGGCGGGACAGCGCCCCCCTCTGTCGGCTTCGCCGACATCTCCCCCACATGGGGGGAGATTGGGCGCCCATCCTCAAAGACCGGCGTCACCACGGTGATGTCAGGCAGATGCGTGCCGCCATTATAAGGTGCATTCAGTGCGAAGACGTCGCCGGGGTGGATGTCGCCGGAATTGAGCCGGATGATGGTTTCCACCGAACGGTCCATGGAGCCGAGATGCACCGGCATGTGCGGCGCGTTGGCGACCAGCGCGCCATTGCGGTCGAAGACGGCACAGGAGAAATCCAGCCGTTCCTTGATGTTGACCGAATAGGCGGTGTTTTGCAGCGTCACGCCCATCTGTTCGGCGATCGACATGAACAGGTTGTTGAACACCTCCAGCATGACCGGATCGGCCTCGGTGCCGAGCGCAGCCAGCCGGCGCTTTTTCTCGATGCGACGCAGGAGCACGTGGTTCTTGGCGGTGATTTCGGCCTGCCAGCCCGGCTCGACGACGATGGTCTGGTTCGGTTCGATGACCAGGGCAGGGCCGCCTAGCTTGTGCCCCGGTTTAAGCGCCTCGCGGCGGAAAATGCCGGCGTCTCGCCAGGTGCTGTCGATGAAGATTTGCCGATTTTCCGAAGGGCTTGCGGCGATGTCCTCAAGGATTGAATCACTTTCCTCGCGGCCGGCGGCGCCGCTGTCGATACCTTCGACGCCGACCGATTCCACGATCATCGGCTTGTCGTCATAGACGAAGCCGAACTGCGCCTTGTGGGCGGCTTCGAAATCCGCCTTGGCGCGTGCGATCGAGCCGCGCTCGAAATTCACCGGCAACGCGGTGTCGGTGCCGTCGTAGCGGATCTGCAGCACCGGTTTCGAGGCGACGGCGTCCTCGGCAATGCCTTGCGCGGCAAGCTCGTCGATGACGGCTTTGCGCAGCGTCGCGATGAGCTCGTCGATTGCCGGCCTGGACACTTCCGCCAGCGATTTCAGCAGCGCCTGCTGGCGCGACGAAAAAATCGAGGACAATCCAATGCCATAGGCCGACAGCAGGCCGGAGAAGGGATGGATCAGCACCGCCTCCATGCCGAGTGCGTCGGCAACGAGGCAGGCGTGCTGGCCGCCGGCGCCGCCAAAACAGTTCAGGAGATACTCGGTGACGTCGTAGCCGCGCTGCACGGAAATCTTCTTGATGGCGTTGGCCATGTTTTCGACGGCGATGGTGACGAACCCTTCGGCCACAGCCTCCGGCGTGCGGCCGTCGCCGATTTCGGCGGCGAGTGCGGCGAACTTCTCGCGCACGGTTTGCACGTCGAGCGGCTCGTCCTGGCCGGGTCCAAAAATGGCCGGGAAGAAGTCGGGCTGCAGCTTGCCCAGCATGACATTGGCGTCGGTGACGGCCAGCGGGCCGCCGCGCCGGTAGGCGGCCGGGCCGGGATTGGCGCCGGCCGAATCCGGCCCGGCGCGAAAACGGCCGGCCTCGTAGTGCAGGATGGAGCCGCCGCCGGCGGCGACGGTGTGAATGCGCATCATCGGCGCGCGGATGCGCACGCCGGCAACTTCGGTGTCGAAGGCGCGCTCATAGTCGCCGTCATAATGAGCGACGTCGGTCGAGGTGCCGCCCATGTCGAAGCCGATGACCTTGTCGAAACCGGCGAGCTTTGCTGTCTCGACCATGCCGACGACGCCGCCGGCCGGACCGGACAGCAACGCGTCCTTGCCCTGGAACATATCGGCGGCGGTAAGGCCGCCGGATGACATCATGAACATGAGGCGGGGAGATTCCCTCTCGCTTGCGGGGAGGGTGGCGGCGAAGCCGCCGGGTGGGGTCGGCTCGACTGGGGTCGACGCTCTGGCGGTGCCTTCTGAGATGACCCCCTCTGTCGGCTTCGCCGACATCTCCCCCTCGAGGGGGGAGAGGACGCCCAGCTCTTGCGCCACCGTCTGCACATACCTTGCCAGAATCGGTGACAGATAGGCGTCGACCACGGTGGTGTCGCCGCGGCCGACCAGCTTGATGAGCGGCGAGACCTCATGACTGACCGAGATCTGCGAAAACCCCAGTTTCCTGCAGACTTTTGCAACCGCCTTTTCGTGGTCGGGATATTTCCAGGCATGCATGAACACGATCGCCACCGCGTCGATGCCGTCGGCCCTGGCTTGTTCGATGGCCGGGCGCATGGCGGCGATGTCGAGCAGCCTTTCGACGCGGCCGTCGGCGCGCACGCGCTCATCGACCTCGATGACGCGCTCGTTGAGCTGTTCGGGAAGGATGATCTGCTTGGCGAAGATATCGGGCCGCGCCTGATAGGCGATCCTCAGCGCGTCGCGAAATCCCCTGGTGATGAGCAGCAGCACACGGTCGCCCTTGCGCTCCAGAAGCGCGTTGGTGGCAACGGTGGTGCCCATCTTGATGTCGCCGATCAGGCCGGATGGGATCGGCGCGCCGGATTTTAGCCCGAGCAGATCGCGAATGCCCTGGATGGCGGCGTCGGCATAGGCTTCGGGATTTTCGGATAGCAGCTTGCGCGGGTGCAGCCCGCCTTGCGGGTCCCGGCCGATGACATCGGTGAAGGTGCCGCCGCGGTCGATCCAGAAATCCCATTTGGCGGTCACGGCAGCTCTCCCGGGCATTTTATTGATTCAAATGTGCTAATTCGCCATGCTCTGGTGTTAATTCGCCATGGCTTCGCCGGCAACGCAAAAGCAGATGATGTTACATACAGAAATGCAACGTTATGAAACCCATGGGGCATTTGGTGCATTCTGTCCTCGATCGTCACCGGTAGCGGGGGCGTGATTAGAGGAGAGATGTCATGAAGAAACTCATTCTTGCGTCGGTTTCGGCGCTTGCCCTGCTTGGCGTTGCGGCTTGCAGCGACAGCGGCACGGGCGGGGACGCTACCACCACGCAGAGCACCAATCCGCCGGCGAACGAACAGCCGATGCAGCCGGCTCCCGACGCGACCAAGCCGGCCGAGCCGGCTCCGGCACAGCCATCTGCGCCGGCGCAGTAATTCTTATGTGATGAACAGAAGGCCGGCATCCTGCCGGCCTTCTGACTTCAGGACAGTCTTCTTGCGGCTTCCGCCGCAAGCTCGGTTTCGCCTGTCACTTTTTGGCCCAGCAGAACGGGCCGAAATGGCGAGGTGACGAAGGCTTGCCGTTTCGCGCGCCATGGCCGTTGCTGCCTGCTAATTTCCATGATCGACGGTTGCGCCAGCTGCTCAGGCGGCCGCGAAATCGGCTGGGCCGGCCCTGCGGCATTGTCTTCAGCTTGATAGCGGTGGGCTTGATAGCGGCGGCCAGTTAGCCGTAATAGGTGCCCATGTCGATTTGGGATCGCCTCGGCGACTTCATCACCCGCGTTTCGTCCTCAACCTCGTCCGGCGTCGCCGACGTGGTCGAGGCTGTGCGCACGGTTTTCTCCGGCGACCCCGACCTGCGCCGGCGCGTCGCCTTCTCGGTGGCGATGATCGCGCTGTCGGCCAAGATGGCCAAGGCCGACGGCATCGTCACCCAGGACGAGGTGCGCGCCTTCCAGCAGATATTCGAAGTGCCGAAGGAGCAGACGCGCAATGTGGCGCGGCTCTACGATCTGGCCAAGCGCGACATCGCCGGCTTCGAGACCTATGCCGCGCGCATGGCGCAGCTTTGCGGCTCCGGCCATTCGAACTGCGCGATGCTGGAAGACATTCTCGACGGGCTGTTCCATATCGCCAAGGCCGACGGGCTGGTCCACGAGCGCGAAGGTCAGTTCCTGCATCGCATCGCCGAGATCTTCCGGATCGAGGAGGCGCATTACCAGAGCATTCTGGCCCGGCACGTCGACCTGGGTGCGGCCGATCCGTATGTCGTGCTCGGCATCGAGCGGGGAAAAACCTTCGAGGAGGTCAGGAAGCGTTACCGCAAGCTGGTTTCGGACAACCATCCCGACCGGCTGATCGCACGCGGCCTGCCGCAGGAATTCATCAAGATCGCAACCAGCAGGATAGCGGCGATCAACGCGGCCTATGAGATGATCGAACGGGGCCTGCGGCACGCATGAGCGGCTTCCTGCCCGACGAGCCGAGCGCCGAGGTCAGGGTATCGCGGAATTTCGGTCCACGACGCGAGACGGTCGACATGATCGTGCTGCACTACACCGGCATGGAGACCGGCGCCGGCGCCGAAGCATGGCTGTGCGATCCGGCCAGCGAGGTTTCGTCGCACTACCTCGTCCATGAGGACGGCCGCATCGTCCAGATGGTCAGGGAAAGCGACCGTGCCTGGCATGCCGGCAAGAGTTCCTGGTTCGGACGCAGCGACATCAACTCCTGTTCGGTCGGCATCGAGATCGTCAATCCGGGACATTCGCTGGGCTACCGGAATTTTCCGAAACGGCAGATCGATGCCCTGATCGGCCTGTGCAACGGGATTGTTCAGCGCCATTCCATCCCGGCTCAACGGGTGCTCGCCCATTCCGACGTGGCGCCGGGACGCAAGATCGACCCGGGCGAGAGATTCCCCTGGAAGGCCCTGTTCGAGGCCGGTGTCGGCCATCTTGTCGAAGCAGCACCCGTCAGGCGCGGCGCGGTGCTGAAGGCCGGCGACGCGTCTGCCGAGGTCGAGGCGCTGCAGTCGATGCTGGCGCTCTACGGTTATGGCGTGGAGATATCAGGCGCTTTCGATCGGCAATCCGAAATCGTGGTCGAGGCTTTCCAGAGGCATTTCCGGCAACGCAAAGTGGATGGCGTGGCCGACGGATCGACAATTCGCACGCTGGAACGGCTGCTTGGCTCGGTGAGGGCAGTTCCGTCCAAGTAGTCTTTTCCTGGCTGTAAGTTACAGCCTGTCATTTAAAGTGACTTGCCCCGCCTTTTTTGCCGCCAATTCGACCGTCAAAGGCGATCCGTGCAAGTTGTCGGACCTACAGCCTCCCAAATGTTCCGACGTTGATTGGCGTAGCTGCGTGAAGTTCTTCGCGCGGTTCAAACAGAACAGGATCCCATGCAGAAATTGACCGTTTTAACGGCAGCTGTTGCTGCCGGCGTAATGACTTTTGCCATCGGTGCGGCCAATAGCGCGCCTTTGAGCCAGCGGGCCGACCAGGGTTTCATGACCGCGTCCGATAAGACTGCCACGCCGAAAGCCGGGCAAGATGCCGGAGAAAAAAGGACAGCCTCCGCAAAGGCGAAAAAAGTTGCTGCGGTGAAAGCGAAAAAGCCAGCATCCGCAAAGGCGGAAAAGGTCTCTGCAAAGAAGGCAGTCGTTGCAAAGAAGGCAGTCGTTGCAAAGAAGGCAGTCGTTGCAAAGAAGGCAGTCGTTGCAAAGAAGGCAGTCGTTGCAAAGAAGCCAGTCGTTGCAAAGAAGCCAGTCGTTGCAAAGAAGGCGGTCTCCAAGCGGCACGTGAAGCGCAACAGGACCCGCATCGACCAGGCGACGACGGCGTCGATCGGCCGGCACAGCCGGGCGGCGGCGCCGAAGCCGGCGGCCGCTGGCGATAGCGGCCAGTACTCGACGATCATCGAGCGTCATGCGGCCAGCAATGGTGTGCCGGTCTCGCTCGCCAAGGCCGTCATCATGATCGAGAGCAGGTTTCAGCCGAACCAGGTCGGCCGCGCCGGTGAGATCGGCCTGATGCAGATCAAGCCGTCGACGGCGCGGATGATGGGTTACAGCGGCTCGATCAAGGGTCTCCACGATCCCGAGACCAACATCAAATACGGCATGAAATACCTCGCCATGGCGCGCAACCTCGGCGACGGCACGACCTGCGGCACGATCCTGAAGTACAATGCCGGCCATGGCGCCAAGCGGATGAACCCGATTTCCGCGGCCTATTGCGGCAAGGTCAAAGTGCAGCTGGCCGCGCTTGGAGCGCCGGCGTAATAGACCGGGATCTGCTTTTTTGTTTGCGTTTTCGAATGTGAATCCCTTTATACGCCTTGCCAGCTGGCCGGGCGGCCGCACCCGCGAAGCCGAAAGGCTGCGGGTGAGGAAAGTCCGGGCTCCATGGAGACACGGTGCCGGTTAATGTCCGGCGGGGGCGACCCTAGGGAAAGTGCCACAGAAAGGAAACCGCCACGATCCGTCGTGGTAAGGGTGAAAGGGTGGGGTAAGAGCCCACCGCGCGACTGGCAACAGGAGCGGCACGGTAAACCCCACCGGGAGCAAGACCGAATAGGGGCGGTGCGAGGGGAAACCCTCGAGGGCTGTTTCCGGCTCACCGCCCGGGTAGGTTGCGTGAGGCGCATGGCAACATGCGCCCAAGATGAATGGCCGCCACGTTCTCGCGCCGCAAGGGGCGAGGGCCATACAGAACCCGGCTTACAGGCCAGCTGGCAATTTTCGTCCAGATTCTACGTTTTCGTCCAGATTCTAGGGGGAAACTCCCTGATATCAGCAGGTTGCGTCTTCGGGCGCGCTTGCTGGTTCAGGCGCTTCATTGACTGAATCAGCTTTTACTGGGCTGTGCATGGAGCAAGCGTTTCTTGAAACTGGTGCGATTAAATCGTACTTTCCTAAAGCGCGTCGCGTTCGACCGTCCTCTCGCGACGCGCTTTAGGTTGTTGTTTATGCATGTCGTTATCGCAGAACCGCTGCACACTTTTGCGCGACATGCATTAGTACGGGCGGTATCAGGAGCGCACCATGGGTCAGGTCGACAAACGCAGCATCACGCTCTCGCCGGAATTGGCGGCGGCGGTCGACGATGTGGTCGCCGCCGGCGAATATGCTTCGGCGAGTGAGGTGATCCGCGACGCGCTCAGGCAATGGAAGGACCGCCGTGACTTGCACGGCTACACACTCGAGGAGTTGCGCAAGCTGGTGCAGGAGGGGATCGACAGCGGACCGGCGCTGGACGGCCCGCCAATCATGGAACGACTGCGCGCCAAATATCTGAAAATGGCCGAGGCCAAAGGCCTCGAGGAGTGAAATACCGCCTGCTTCCTCAGGCATTAATCGACCTCGAACGTATCGGCGACTACATTGCCGAACACAATCCTGATGCGGCGATCCGCCTCGTGAATATCTTGGAGAGGCGTTGGGATTTGCTGACCCTGCATCCTTTCTCGGGCGCACCGCGCGAAGACATTGCGCCCGGCATCCGCCATCTGGTCGTCGGCGAATACCTCACCTTGTACCGTGTCGGCGCGGATGCAGTCGAGATCCTGCGTGTGCTGCATGGCCGGCGCAGTATCGAAGCCGACGATCTGGCTTCGTGATCGGTCGTTCAGCCGTCGACGCCGTCCAGCGACGCCTCGATCGCCTGCCAAAGCGCTTCCATCGGCTCGCAGCCGACCGACAGGCGGACAAAGCCGGGCGGCACCGCATCACCCCAGCGGGCGCGCCGCTCGGCCGAAGAGTGGACGCCGCCGAAGGAGGTCGCCGGCTGGATCAGGGCGCAGGCGCCGATGAACGCTTCGGCCCTGGCTTCACCCCCCAGGTCGAGGCCGACAAGGAAGCCGAAACGCTCCATCTGGGTGGTCGCCAGATTGTGCGAAGGGTCATCCTCCAGTCCAGGAAAGCGGACGGATTTCACGGCCCGATGATTTGTCAGGCGTCGGGCGATCAGTTCGGCCGATGTGCACATGCGCTCGAAGCGGACTTCCAGCGTCTCGAGGCCCCGATGGACCAGCCAGGCTTCGAATGGTCCGGGGATCGAGCCCGACAGTTTGCGCCACTCGCGGATGGCGGTGATGATGCCGGCGTCACGGCTGGCGACATGGCCGAACAGCGCGTCGGAATGGCCATTGGGCGCTTTTGTGTCAGCAGCAACGACGATATCGGCGCCGAGGTCGAGCGGGCGCTGACCGTAAGGCGTCATCGTGGTGTTGTCGGCGACGACCAGCGCGCCGGCCTCGTGCGCAAGGCGCGCCACGCCGGCCAGGTCGCAAATGTCCAGCCCAGGATTGGATGGGGTCTCGACGAACACCAGCCGGTAGCCGGAAAAACCGCCGTCCACAAAGGACTTGGTCGGTCGTGTGTCGAACGGGAGGTCGAAAGGTTTGAGGAAGCGCTCGGCAAGCAGGCGCGGCGTGTAGTAACCATCGGACGGCAACAGGATGCGATCGCCCGCCTTGAGCAGCGCGAAGAAGACCGCCGCGATCGCGGCCATGCCCGACGGGAACGCTACGGCTGGCGCCTCCTCGAGGTGGCCGAGCATGTCTTCCACCGCTTCCCATGTCGGATTGTCGTAGCGCCCGTACTGGCTGACGCCGGCCGGATTGCCGGGCAGATGGAAAGTGGTCGTCATTGTCAGCGGCAGCGAGACCGGGTCGCCCTTGGCGAGCTTGACGCCACGCAAATGGGCGAGGGTGGCCGCGCGCGATTTGGCTGTTTCGGACATGTATTTTCAACCTTCTGACCGAGAAAAGGACCTGTTTCTGACCGAGAAAAGACAGGCCGACGCTATGCGTGGTGGCGCTCCGCGGCAAGCCGCCTCCGGTTAGGCCAAGCGGCTCTAAACGCTTCGTTAGGCTTAATGGAGCATAAACACGGGAGTGCCGTCAAAGCTGCCCTCATCGGTTGTGGCGCGCGTTTTGTGAAGCCTGTTCCCGTTGACGCCCATAGTACCCCATGATATCCCATTCAGATATTCAAGCCTTCGTTCCGCGTCAGGGTGAAGCGTACGCCAATCGGGCAGCCGCGGCGGCTGCGCGTTCGCCTGTTTTTGCCTTTTGGAACGAAGTGAGTTTTGGGCAGGGACCGCGCTGCGGCGGCGCGGGCGGGAAGATGCAGAGGGGTGCGGCGGCGCAAGCGGCCGTAACGTGTAATGGACCGGTTTCTGTCAAGCGCGGTGAACAGGATCGATGCGAAGGGGCGGGTGTCCGTTCCGGCGCATTTCCGTGCGGTTGTGCAGAAGCGCGGTTATTCGGAACTTTATGCGCTGCGCTGCCTGGACCGTCCGGCGATGGATGTCGGCGGGCTCGACCTGCTCGACCGCTACGAGCAGCGCATCGCGCAGGAAGACCCCTTCCTGCAGACCTCGGACGACATGTCGTTCTTCTGCCATGGCGATGGAACCTTTCTCAAGCTCGATCAGGACGGCCGCATCTCGATGACCGATTTCATCCGCGAGCATACCGGCATTTCCGCGGAAGTGGCTTTTGTCGGCCGCGGCAATTTCTTTCAGATCTGGGAACCTGGCCGGCTCACCGCCTATGGGAAGGAAGCACGCGCCCGGCTTTTGCAGCTTCGGCAGGGGACGAAGCCTGGGGAGCGGCCGCAATGATGGCGGGCTACGGCGATGACCCTGACGCCGTTGGCGGACCGGCCCGTCACATTCCGGTCCTCCTTGCCGAAGTGCTGGAGGCGCTTTCGCCCAAGACGGGCGAGGTGGTCGTCGACGGCACATTCGGCGCCGGCGGCTACTCCAAAGCCATTCTGGCGAGAAGCGCCTCGGTAGTCGCGATCGACCGCGATCCGGATGCGATTGCTGCCGGTCGTGTTCTCGAGCAACAATCGGGCGGCAGGCTCCGGCTTGTTCAGGCGCCGTTCTCGACATTGGACGAGCATGTCGAAAGCGCTGACGGCGTCGTGCTCGACATCGGCATCTCCTCCATGCAGATCGATCAGGCGGAGCGCGGTTTTTCGTTCCGTGCCGACGGACCGCTCGATATGCGCATGGCGCAAGCCGGCCTCAGCGCCGCCGATGTCGTCAACTCTTTCAAGGTGGGCGATCTTGCCCGCATCTTCGGGTTTCTTGGCGAAGAGCGCCATGCCGGCCGCATCGCCCGCATGATTGAAAACCGTCGCGAAAAACATCCGTTCGAGCGCACGCTCGACCTTGCAGACGCCATTGAAACGCATATCGGCCGCGCGCCGAAGGACAAGATCCATCCAGCGACCCGCGTCTTTCAGGCGCTGCGTATTTTCGTCAATGACGAACTCGGCGAACTGGCCAAAGCGCTTTTTGCGGCTGAACGCGTGCTGAAACCGGGCGGACGGCTGGCCGTGGTGACGTTCCATTCCCTGGAAGACCGCATCGTCAAGCGCTTCATCGCCGATCGCGCCGATGCGGCGACCGGATCGCGGCACCTGCCCGAGGCGCAGGCGCGCAGCGCCACATTCAAAAAGGTGGGCAGCGGCGTGACGCCCGGTGAGGCCGAGATATCGGCCAATCCGCGGGCACGCTCGGCAAGGCTGCGCGCTGCGATCCGCACCGACGCGCCGCCGCGCGCCGGCGATTTTTCGATTTTCGGTCTTCCTAAACTTCCTGACCCAAAACTTCCCGGTGCCGAGCGGCCGGGAGAGAGGTGAGCACGTGTTTCGTACCAGCGACATAGTCCTTATCGCCGTCATGGTTTCGGCCGCGGCCTTGACCTTCAAGACCAAACGCGAGGCCGAGGAACAATTGGCGGCGGTGCACAAGATCCAGGCACAGATCCGCTACGAGGAGGACACGATCGATCTCCTGAAGGCGGACTGGAGCCTGCTTACCCAACCGTCGCGCCTGCAAAAGCTGGCCGAGATCTATAAATCGCAACTCGAGCTCGAGCCGGTCAGCGCCCGACAGATCATCGGGCTGGACGATCTGCCGGCAAAACCCCTCACCATCGAGGACCTTTCGTCCGAGCGGCTGGGCGGCATGGCCGACAGTTCCAGCAAAGAACCGATGGGCAACGACCCCGTGGTCACCGGAGGCATCGTCCAATGATCGCCAGACTTCCAGTGATCACCAGTCTGCTGACGCGCCGCGCCAAGTCCGGCGACGACGGATCGATTGTGGTCGAAGGCGCCCGCAAGGCGACCGGCGGCAAGGGCAGGACCCGCGTCGTGATGACGATGGCGGTATTTTTCGGCATCTATCTGACCATCACCGGGCGGCTGGTCTATCTCGGTTTCCAGAACCCCGACCTGTCCGGCGGTCCGCAGAGCCGGGTGACGGCGTCGCGGCCCGACATCGTCGACCGCAACGGCGAAGTTCTGGCGACCGACATCAAGACGGCGTCGCTGTTTGCCGAACCGCGCCGCATTGTCGACGCCGACGAGGCGATCGAAAAACTGGCAACGGTGCTTCCCGAAATCGACTACGAGCAGACCTATCACAAGCTGAAGAGCGGCGCCGGCTTCGTCTGGCTGCAGCGGCAACTGACGCCCAAGCAACAATCTGACATTCTGCAGCTCGGCATTCCCGGCATCGGCTTCCGCACCGAAAAGCGCCGCTTCTATCCGGCCGGCGAAACCTCGTCTTACATTGTCGGCCTCACCAACATCGACAACCAGGGCATCTCCGGCATGGAGAAATACATCGACGAACAGGGGCTGAGCGATCTTCAGGCGTCCGGCCTGGCGGTGGCCAAGGATCTGAAGCCGGTGCAGCTCTCAATCGACCTGCGCGTCCAGCATATCGTGCGTGACGAGGTCGCCACCGGCATGGAAAAATACCGCGCAATCGCGGCGGGCGCCGTCGTTCTCAATGTCAAGACCGGCGAAGTGGTCGCGATGGCCTCGGTTCCGGACTTCGATCCGAACAACCCCTATAATGCGCACGACAAGGACCGCTTGAACCGCATGTCGGCCGGGCTCTACGAGATGGGCTCGACCTTGAAGAGCTTCACCACCGCCATGGCGCTCGATTCGGGCAAAGTGACGCTGGAAAGCCGTTTCGACGCTACGCGCCCGATCAGGATCGGCCGCCAGACCATCCATGATTTTCATGGCAAGGCCCGGGTGCTGTCGGTACCCGAAGTGTTCATCTATTCGTCCAACATCGGTTCGGCCAAGGAAGCCGAAGCGGTCGGCATCGAGGGGCACCGCGAATTCCTGCATCGCCTGGGCATCCTCGAGAGAATGCAGACGGAACTGCCTGAGGTCGCCCGCCCGACCGAGCCAAAGGTCTGGAAACAGGTCCATTCGATCACCATCGCCTTTGGTCACGGTGTGTCGACGACGCCGCTGCAGACGGCGGTCGGCTGTGCCGCGCTGATGAACGGCGGCTATCTGATCCAGCCGACATTCCTGAGACGGGCGCAGGAACAGGCGATGTCGGTGGCCAAGAAAGTCGTCAGCGACAAGACCTCCGAGAACATGCGCTATCTCTATGCACTCAATGCCGAGAAAGGCTCAGGCAGGAACGCCAGGGTTCCGGGTTATCGCGTCGGCGGCAAGACGGGAACGGCCGAGAAGGTTGTCAACGGCCGCTACTCAAAGGACAAGAACTTCAACGCCTTCGTCGCGGCTTTCCCGATGGACGATCCGCAATACATCGTGCTTACCATCGCCGACGAACCGAAGCCGGAAAAACCCGGCATGGGTGCGACGGCCGCCTCGAATGCTGGCGCCATGGCTGCAAACATTATCCGACGTTCGGCTTCCATGCTTGGCGTGAAGCCAGATTTCAGCCATGAAAATGGCGCAACGCTGGTTTCCTATCAGTGATTCTGAGGGCGCGCCGGCAACTGCGCGCTATTTTGTTGCTATGAACGGGGTTCGATGAAGCTGAAAGACCTAGCCGGTATCCTGCCTGTCGAGGGGACAGCTTCCTTCGATACGGAGGTTACCGGGATTTCTTCGGATTCCCGCCAGGTAGGACCGGGCGTGGTCTTCTTCGCGCTCGCTGGCACCAAGACCGATGGCGCGGCCTATGCCGCCGATGCCGCCAAGCGCGGCGCCGCAGCGATCGTGACCGGCAAGGGCAGCGGCGCCGTCACCGGACTGCCGGTGCCGGTTTTCGCTGTCGACGATCCGCGCCTGGCGCTGGCGCTGAGTGCGGCCCGCTACTTCGGCAGGCAGCCGCAAACCATGGTCGCGGTGACCGGCACCAGCGGCAAGACATCGGTTGCGGCTTTCACCAGGCAGATCTGGGAGCAGTCAGGCTTTGCCGCTGCTTCGATCGGCACGACCGGCGTGGTGGCGCCGGGCCGCAACGAGTACGGCTCGCTGACCACCCCCGACCCGGTCGACCTGCACAGGCTGCTGCGCGAACTGGCGGATGCCGGCGTCACCCACGCATCGATGGAGGCCTCCAGCCATGGTCTCGATCAGCGCCGGCTTGACGGCGTGAAACTCGCAGCCGGCGGGTTCACCAATCTCGGCCGCGATCATATGGACTATCATCCGACAGTCGAGGACTATCATCGCGCCAAGCTGCGCCTGTTCGACGCGCTGCTGCCGAAGGGCGCGCCGGCCGTCATCTTTGCCGACGATCCCTGGTCGGAGCCGACGATCCAGGCGGCAAGGGCCGCGGGACTGGATGTGCTGACGGTCGGCCGCCACGGCGGGTTTCTGACACTGAAGCGGGTCGAGCACGAGCGCCACCGCCAGCGTGCCGAGGTGGAAGTCGATGGCTTTCTCCACGAGATCGACCTGCCGCTGGCCGGCGATTTCCAGATCGCCAATGCCCTGGTTTCGGCGGGCCTCGCCATTTCTACTGGAACACCTGCCGCCAAAGCCCTGATGGCGTTGGAGAAATTGAAGGGTGCCCCGGGCCGGCTGGACCTTGTTGGCACCGCTGCCAACGGTGCGCCCGTCTATGTCGATTACGCGCACAAGCCGAACGCGCTGGAAAACGTGTTGGCTTCGGTCCGGCCGTTCACCACCGGCCGCGTCATCGTCGTGTTCGGCTGCGGCGGCGACCGCGACCGTGGCAAGCGTCCGATCATGGGCGAGATCGCCACGCGGCTCGCCGATGTCGTCATCGTCACCGACGACAATCCGCGCTCGGAAGTGCCCGAAACGATCCGTGCCGCGATTCTTGCCGCTGCACCCGGCGCCATCGAGATCGGTGACCGGCGCAAGGCGATCCACCAGGCAGTCGCCATGCTCCATGCCGGCGATACGCTGATCGTGGCCGGCAAGGGGCATGAGGAAGGCCAGACCGTCGGCGCCGAAACGCTGCATTTTTCCGACCATGAGGAAGTCCGCGCCGCGCTCCAGGAGCACGCCGCATGAGCTTCCTGTGGACCTCAGAGGATCTCGTCGCGGCCATGGGCGGACGACCGCTCGGTCCGATGCCGGAGGGTATCAGCGGCATCTCGATCGACAGCCGCAGCCTTGAGCCGGGCGATGCTTTCTTCGCGATCAAGGGCGAGGCGATGGACGGCCATGATTTCGCGACCGCCGCCATCAAGGCCGGCGCCGGCGTGCTGGTCGTCGCCGAGGGCAAGCTGCCGTCGCTCGGGCGGCTGACGGCGCCGATGATCGTCGTGCAGGACGTCTTGGCCGCGCTGGAAAAGCTGGGGCTGGCCGCCCGCGCGCGCTCGAATGCCAAGATCATCGCGGTGACCGGTTCGGCGGGCAAGACCACCACCAAGGAAGCGCTGCGCCATGTGCTGTCAGTGGTCGGCAAGGTGCACGCATCGGCGCAGTCTTTCAACAACCACTGGGGCGTGCCGCTGACGCTGGCGCGGATGCCTGTGGATTGCGACTATGCCGTGTTCGAGATCGGCATGAACCATCCCGACGAGGTCCGGCCACTGGCCAGGATGGTCCGGCCGCATGTCGCCATCGTCACGCTGATCGCCGCGGCACATCTCGGCTTCTTCCGCAATCTGGACGAGATCGCCAAGGCCAAGGCCGAGATTTTCGAAGGACTGGAACCGGACGGCGCCGTCCTTCTCAACCGCGACGACCCGCGCTGGAAGCTTCTGGACAAGATGGCGAGAGCCGCCGGCGTCGAGCACATCTACGGCTTTGGCGAGAATGCCCGTGCGACCTTCAAGCTGCTGACATGCGCGCTGCATGCCGATCATTCCGTCATCACTGCCAAGATCGGCGGTCAGGAGATCACCGCCAGGGTCGGCGCGCCGGGCCGACACATGGTGCAGAATGTGCTGGCCGTGCTCGGCGCCGCGCACCTGGTCGGCGCCGACATCGCCAGGGTGGCGCTGGCGCTGGCCGATCTTTCGGCCGAGCGCGGACGCGGCAAGCGCCATGTGCTGCGCCACCCCAAAGGTCCGATCACGCTGATCGACGAGAGCTACAACGCCAATCCGGCGTCGATGAGCGCAGCGATGGCGCTGCTCAACGCGACGCCGGTGTCAGGCGAAGGCAGGCGCATCGCGGTGCTCGGCGACATGCTCGAGCTCGGCGATCATTCGGCGAAGCTGCACGCTGCCCTTGCCGATCTCATCATCGGCACCGAGACGCGCACGGTGTTTCTCGCCGGCCCGCAAATGCGGGCGCTGGCCGACATCCTGCCTGATGAGATCGAGACAGAATATCGCGCCGGCGCGGAGGATCTGAAACTGGTGCTTCTGTCGGCGCTGAAGCCGGGCGACGTGGTGATGATCAAATCGTCGAAAGGCATCGGGTTTTCCAAACTGGTCGACGCACTGCTCAGCAAATTTCCGGCGGCAGCCGCAACCGCCAAACAGACCTAGAGCCAGGTCCGGGGACCGAATCGCATGTTCACACTGCTCGTCGAATTCGCGGACAAGATCTCGGTCTTCAACGTCTTCCGCTACATAACCTTCCGCACCGGCGGCGCGCTGATCACCGCGGCGCTGATCGTCTTCATCTTCGGTCCGGCCATCATCAATTCGCTGAGGCTGCGGCAGGGCAAGGGCCAGCCTATCCGTGCCGACGGGCCGCAGACGCATTTCAAGAAAGCCGGCACGCCGACCATGGGCGGGCTGATGATCCTGTGCGGCATCATCGGCTCGTCGCTGCTGTGGGCGAACCTGTCCAGCATCTATGTCTGGGTGGTGCTGCTGGTGACCCTGGGTTTCGGCTCGATCGGGTTCTACGACGATTATCTCAAGGTGACGAAGCAATCGCATCTCGGCTTCTCCGGCAAGGCGCGGCTGGGGCTTGAATTCGTCATCGCCGGCATCGCCGCCTGGGTGATCATGCACAACGGCCAGGCGCCGTTCTCATCGTCGCTGACCTTCCCCTTCGCCAAGGAGTTCCTCATCAATCTCGGCTGGTTCTTCATCCCGTTCTCGTGCTTCGTCATCGTCGGCGCCGGTAACGCGGTGAACCTGACCGATGGCCTCGACGGCCTGGCGATCGTGCCGATCATGATCGCGGCGGCGTCCTTCGGCGTCATCGCCTACCTGTCCGGCAATGCGGTGTTCGCCGAGTATCTGCAGATCCATTTCGTGCCCGGCACCGGTGAATTGGCGGTGGTCCTCGGCGCAGTGATCGGCGCCGGCCTCGGCTTCCTGTGGTTCAACGCACCGCCGGCGGCGATCTTCATGGGCGATACCGGCTCGCTGGCGCTTGGCGGCCTGATCGGCACGGTTGCGGTTGCCACCAAGCACGAGATCGTGCTGGTCATCGTCGGCGGCCTGTTCGTCGTCGAGATCCTGTCGGTCATCATCCAGGTCGGCTACTTCAAGATGACCGGCAAGCGGGTGTTTCTGATGGCGCCGATCCACCATCATTTCGAAAAGCTCGGCTGGACCGAAAGCCAGGTGGTGATCCGCTTCTGGATCATCGCCGTCATCCTGGCGCTGGTCGGCCTGTCGACCCTCAAGCTGCGATAGGAGGCCGCTTGATCCCCGCCGCATCCTTCGCAGGCAAGCGCGTTTCACTCTTCGGGCTCGGCGGCTCGGGGATCGCTACTGCGCGCGCGTTGATCGAGGGCGGAGCGGACGTGCTCGCCTGGGACGACAATCCCGGCAGTGTCGCCAATGCCGCGGCCGTCGGTATCGCGACCGGCGACCTGCGTGGCGCCGACTGGGCGAAGTTCTCGGCCTTCGTGCTGTCGCCCGGCGTGCCGCTGACGCATCCGAAGCCGCACTGGGCAGTGGAACTGGCGCGCGCTTCAGGCGTCGAGATCATTGGCGACATCGAGCTGTTCTGCCGGCAGCGGACCTTGCTGGCGCCGGCTGCACCCTTCATCGCCATAACCGGCACCAACGGCAAATCGACCACCACGGCGCTGACGGCGCATATCCTGAAATCGGCCGGACGCGACACGCAGATGGGCGGCAATATCGGCCGCGCGGTGATGACGCTCGATCCACCGGAACCGGGGCGGCACTATGTCGTGGAATGCTCGTCCTACCAGATAGACCTGGCGCCCTCGATCAATCCGACCGCCGGCGTCCTGCTAAACCTGACGCCCGATCATCTCGACCGTCATGGCACGATGCAGCACTACGCCGCGATCAAGGAGCGGCTGGCGGCCGGCAGCGAAACGGCCATCGTCGGCGTCGACGATTCCTGGTGCGCCCAGCTCGCCGACCGGCTGGAGCGGGCAGGCCGGCACGTCATCCGCATTTCGAAGCGCCTGCCGCTGACCGACGGCTATTTCGCCGACGGCACCGATCTGATGGAGGCGGTGCACGGCCGTTACAGCCGGGTCGCCTTTCTCGAAGGCATCGGCTCGCTGCGCGGCCAGCACAATGCGCAGAATGCGCTAGCCGCTCTCGCCGCCTGCCTCAAGGTCGGGCTCGAGCTGGGCGAGATCCAGTCGGGGCTGGAGAGCTTTCCCGGGCTGGCGCACCGTATGGAGCAGGTCGGCCGCATGGGCCATGTGCTGTTCATCAACGATTCCAAGGCGACCAATGCCGATGCGGTAGCGCCCGCATTGTCCTCCTTTCCGCGCATCTACTGGATCGCCGGCGGGCTGCCGAAAGAGGGTGGCATCGAGCCGTTGCGCGGCCTCTTTCCGCGCATCGCCAAGGCCTATCTGATCGGCGAGGCCGCACCAGCCTTCTCGGCGACGCTCGGCGAGGCGGTGCCCTACGAGATCTCCGGCACGCTGGCCGCAGCAGTCGAGCATGCGGCAAGCGACGCGGCCAGGGACGATGGCAATGGCGAGGTGGTGGTGCTGCTTTCGCCGGCCTGCGCCAGTTTCGACCAGTTCAAGAATTTCGAAGTGCGCGGCGAAGCCTTCAGGCAAGCTGCGAGCACTATTGATGGCGTGAAGCTCATCGGAGGGGCACGATAATGCAAAGCCGTCTCGACAAAAGCCCGGTTGCCACCTGGTGGTGGACGATCGATCGCTGGTTCCTGGCCGCGTTCCTGTCGCTGATGGGGCTCGGCATCGTGCTGTCCTTCGCGGCAAGCCCGGCGGTGGCCCAGCGCATCGGCCTGGACAGTTTCCACTTCGCCACGAGGCAGATCATCTTCACCATTCCCGCACTTGGCGTGATGCTGGCCGTCTCCTTCCTGGAATCGCGGCAGATCAGGCGCATGGCCCTGGCGATGCTGTGCATCACGCTGGTGCTGATGGTGGCGGTGCTCTACATCGGCGTCGAGGTGAAGGGCGCGCGTCGCTGGGTGTCGCTCGCCGGCGTGTCGCTGCAGCCGTCGGAATTCCTGAAGCCTGCCTTCGTCGTCATCTGCGCCTGGCTGTTTGCCGAACACAAGCGCCAGCCCGACATTCCAGGCAATCTGTTCGCCATGCTGCTGCTGGCCCTCGTCATCTCGCTGCTGGTGGCGCAGCCCGATTTCGGCCAGACCATGCTGGTGCTCGGCACCTGGGGGGTGATGTTCTTCATGGCCGGGCTGCCATGGCTGTGGATCATCGCGCTGGGCGCTGTCGGCGTCGGCGGCGTGTTTGCCGCCTACACCGTGTTCCCGCATGTCGCCGGCCGCATCGATCGCTTCATGACCGGCGAGGGCGACACGTTCCAGGTCGATATGGGCCGCGATGCGCTGATCAATGGCGGCTGGTTCGGCGTCGGGCCGGGCGAGGGCACCGTCAAGCGGGTGATACCCGACAGCCATGCCGATTTCGTCTACTCGGTGGCCGGCGAGGAGTTCGGACTGATCATGTGCTTCTTCATCATGACCATCTTCGCCTTCATCGTGCTGCGCGGCCTCGGCACTGCGCTCAAGGAGCAGGACGATTTCACACGCTATGCGGTCGGCGGCCTGGTCACGGTCTTCGGTCTGCAGTCGGTCATCAACATGGCCGTCAATCTGCAGCTGATGCCGGCCAAGGGCATGACCTTGCCGTTCATCTCCTATGGCGGCTCCTCGCAGATCGCCATCGCCATCTCGATGGGCATGGTGCTGGCGCTGACGCGCAAGCGGCCGGAAAAGCGCAAGCAATTGGGCTTCGCGCCGTCGCGGCGCGCCATGCCGGCGGAGTGAAATGTCGAGGGGCGCGATCCTTCTGGCGGCCGGCGGCACGGGCGGGCATCTGTTCCCGGCCGAGGCGCTGGCGCACGAGTTGATCAGGCGCGGCTGGACGGTGCATCTGGCCGCCGATGATCGTGCCGAGCGTTTTGCCGGCCAGTTCCCGGCGGCGGGCATCCATCCGATCCAGTCGGCGACCATCGGCTCGAAAAACCCGTTCGCCGTGCTCGCCGCCTTCTGGAAGATATGGGGCGGCGTGCGGCAGGCATCGGCCGTGATCGGTCGGGTCAAGCCAGCCGTGGTGGTCGGTTTCGGCGGCTATCCGACGCTGCCGCCGCTCTATGCGGCGACGCGGCGCAAGGTGCCGACGCTGATCCACGAGCAGAACGCGGTGATGGGGCGCGCGAACCGGGCGCTCGCCGGCCGTGTCGATGCCATCGCCGGCGGGTTCTTGCCGGAAGATTCAAGCGCTGCAGGCGCCAAGACGGTGACGACCGGCAATCCGGTCAGGCCGCAAGTGCTGGAGGCGGCAAAGACGCCCTATGCGGCGTCGACCGGGGAGCAGCGGTTCCGCTTCCTGGTGTTCGGCGGCAGCCAGGGCGCACAGTTCTTTTCCGATGCGGTGCCGGCGGCGGTTCGACAGCTTTCCGATGCACAACGCAAGCGGCTTGATATCACCCAGCAGGCGCGTGCCGACGATGTCGAGCGGGTGAAGGCGGCCTATGCCGCCCTTGGCGTCGAGGCTGAGGTGTCGCCCTTCTTCACCGACATGGCGGCGCGCCTGGCTGCGGCGCACCTGGTGATGTCGCGGTCCGGCGCATCGACCGTATCGGAAATCGCGGTGATCGGCCGGCCGGCGCTGCTGGTGCCCTATCCGCATGCGCTCGACCACGACCAGGCAGCCAATGCCGCGGCATTGGCGGCGGCAGGCGGCGCCGAAGTGCATCCGCAATCGACGCTTTCGCCCGAGCGCATCGCCGCGCTCGTCGGAGCGCTGATGGACGATCCAGCGCGGCTGACCACAATGGCAGCGGCGGCGAAATCGGCCGGAAAACCGGACGCGGCACGGTTGCTCGCCGATCTGACAGAGGCTATTGCGTCGAAGAAAAGCGTATCGGAATTCAGGAAGGAGACGCACGTATGAAGATGCCGCAGACGATCGGCCTCGTGCATTTCATCGGCATCGGCGGTATCGGCATGAGCGGCATCGCCGAGGTGCTGCATAATCTCGGCTACCAGGTGCAAGGGTCCGACCAGGCCGACAGCGCCAATGTGCAGCGGCTGCGCGACAAGGGCATCGAGTGCTTCGTCGGTCACCATGCCGACAATATCGGCGATGCCGAAGTGGTCGTCGTCTCGACGGCGATCAAGAAATCCAATCCGGAGCTGAAGGCGGCACGCGAGAAACTGCTTCCCATCGTCCGTCGCGCCGAGATGCTGGCGGAACTGATGCGCTTCCGGCAGGCGGTGGCCATCGGCGGCACGCATGGCAAGACGACGACGACCTCGATGGTGGCGACGCTGCTCGAGGCCGGCGGGCTCGATCCGACCGTGATCAATGGCGGCATCATCAATGCCTACGGCACCAACGCCCGCATGGGCGATGGCGAATGGATGGTGGTGGAGGCCGATGAGAGCGACGGCACGTTCCTGAAGCTGCCGGCCGAGATTGCCGTCGTCACCAACATCGATCCCGAGCATCTCGACCATTACGGCTCCTTCGACAAGGTGCGCGAGGCCTTTCGCCAGTTCGTCGAAAACGTACCGTTCTACGGCTTCGGCGTCATGTGCACCGACCATCCCGAGGTGCAGGCGCTGGTCAGCCGCATCGAGGACCGGCGCGTCATCACCTATGGCGAGAACGCACAGGCCGACGTGCGTTTCATCAATCACCGCATGGATGGCCCGACCTCGGAATTCGACGTGGTGATCCGCGACCGCAAGACCGGCGGCCAGTCGACGATATCAGGCCTGCGCTTGCCGATGCCCGGCCGTCACAACGTCGCCAATGCGACGGCGGCGATCGCCGTCGCGCATGAGCTCGGCCTTTCGGCCGAGGCGATCAGGAAGGGCCTGTCGTCCTTCGCCGGCGTCAAGCGGCGCTTCACCCGTACCGGTTCGTGGAACGGCGTCGATGTGTTCGATGATTACGGCCACCATCCGGTCGAGATCACAGCTGTTCTGAAGGCGGCGCGCGATGCCACCAAGGGCCGCGTCATCGCCATTGCCCAGCCACACCGCTTCACCCGGCTTCACGACCTGTTCGACGAGTTTTCCGTCTGCTTCAACGATGCCGACACGGTGATGGTGGCGCCGGTCTATGCGGCAGGCGAAGAGCCGATCGACGGGATCACGTCCGAGGCATTGGTGTCGCGCATCCGCTCCGGCGGCCATCGCGACGCGCGCTACATCGAAGGCCCCGCGGCGATTGCGCCGGTTATCCGCGACCTGGCCAAACCAGGCGATTTCATCGTCTTTCTCGGTGCCGGCAACATCACCCAATGGGCCTACGCGCTGCCCAAGGAACTCGGCGGTACTGCCTCATGATGCGTGGCCAGGCATTGATCGACAAGCTTGGAGGCCGGCTTGCCGGCCTGCGCGGCCGCATCACGCCCAATGCCGAGATGGACAAGATCACCTGGTTCCGCGCCGGCGGGCTGGCCGACGCACTGTTCCAGCCGGCCGACGAAGACGATCTCGCTGCGTTCCTGGGAGCAGTGCCCGAAGAGATACCGCTGACCACCGTCGGTATCGGCTCGAACCTGCTTGTCCGTGACGGCGGTATTGCGGGCTTCGTCATCCGGCTTTCGGCCAAGGGCTTTGGCGAAGCCGAAGTGATTGCGCCGACCACAATCAAGGCGGGTGCGGCGACGCCCGACAAACGCCTTGCCGCTGTCGCCTATCAGGCTGGCATAGGCGGCTTTGAGTTCTACCACGGCATTCCGGGCGCCATCGGCGGTGCGCTGAGGATGAATGCCGGCGCCAATGGCGTCGAGACGCGCGAGCGCGTTGTCGAGGTGCGGGCGCTCGACCGCAAGGGCAATGTGCATACGCTGAGCAACGCCGATATGGGTTACGCCTATCGCCATTCGGCAGCACCTGCCGGGCTGATCTTCACATCAGCGGTGTTCGAAGGCGTTGTGGCGGACAAGGCCGCGATCAAGGCGGCAATGGACGCCGTCCAGCACCATCGCGAGACCGTGCAGCCGATCCGCGAAAAGACCGGCGGCTCGACCTTCAAGAATCCGGAGGGCACCTCGGCCTGGAAGGAGATCGACAGAGCGGGCTGTCGGGGGCTGATGATCGGCGGCGCGCAGATGTCGCCGATGCATTGCAACTTCATGATCAACACGGGAACCGCGACCGGCTACGACCTTGAATATCTTGGCGAGACGGTGCGCGCGCGCGTGCTCGAACGGTCGGGCATCCGGCTGCATTGGGAAATCAAGCGCATCGGCAAATTCCGGCCGGGGCACGAGGTCCAGGAATTCCTCGGACAGTTGCTGTAAGGACTCAACAACACAGTTTTCGCGGCCATTTTTGCGGAAAGTGAATCTCGCGGAATCGTAAGGACTTGCCAGCGATTCAACTCTCTGATTCTCTGCCCTGAAGCGTTTCCTGATTTGAGTCGTTTCGACGCGTCACCAGCGTTTTTCCGTCAGGGGCTGCCTGCCGGGAAACTCGGGGACTCGATGGTGCAGAAATCGTCAGAGCAGGGACTGCTCCGAGCGTTTGAGTGTATGGCCCTTTCCGGGGGCGTGAGATGCAGACCCGCCGTGAAAGGGCCCGCCGTGAGAGGGAATGACGGGAAATGAAAAGCAAGCACGTGGCCGTCCTTCTGGGTGGATTCTCGTCCGAGCGGCCCGTGTCCTTGTCTTCGGGGAAAGCCTGTGCTGATGCGCTCGAGACGGAAGGCTACCAGGTCACTCGCGTCGACGTCTCGCGCGATGTTGGATCGGTGCTGGCCGAGCTCAAGCCTGATGTTGTCTTCAATGCGCTGCATGGTCCTTTCGGCGAGGACGGCACCATCCAGGGCATCCTCGAATATCTTGCCATCCCCTATACCCATTCCGGCGTGCTCGCCTCGGCGCTTGCCATGAACAAGGAACAAGCCAAGAAGATCGCCAAGTCTGTCGGCATTCCGGTCGCCGAATCGAAGGTGGTCAATCGCTTCGCGATCCAGAACAAGCACCCGATGAAGCCGCCCTACGTCGTCAAGCCGGTCAATGAGGGGTCGAGCTTCGGTGTCGTCATCGTGCACGAAGGGCAGTCGCATCCGCCGCAGGTCATCGGTTCGTCCGACTGGAAGTATGGCGATACCGTCATGGCGGAGCGCTATGTGCACGGGCGGGAGTTGACCTGCGCGGTGATGGGCGATGTGGCGCTCGGCGTCTGCGAGATCATCCCGACCGGCCATTCCTTCTACGACTATGATTCAAAATACGTCGCGGGCGGATCAAAACACGAATGCCCTGCAAAAATTTCACCGAATATTTACCAAAAAATACAGACACTGACGCTCAGGGCTCACCAAGCCATCGGCTGCCGGGGCGTTTCCCGGTCGGACTTCCGTTATGATGATCGACACTCCGAGAACGGCGAAATTGTCTGGCTCGAGGTCAACACTCAGCCCGGCATGACGCCGACATCCTTGGTGCCTGAGATCGCCGCGCAGGCGGGACACTCGTTCGGCGATTTGTTGAGTTGGATGGTGGAGGACGCTTCGTGTCTGCGTTGAGGTGGGGACAGGGCAAGGGGAAGGGCGCGGCCGGGCCGACGCTGTTCGGTGTGGCGTTGTCGTTCGACCATTTCGTGCTGCCGCGCCTGCTTCGCCGGCCGGCGCGCATGCTGGCGCGTCTGGGCGAGGACGACTTCGAGGTGCCGCCGTTTTCCGCAGCCGTGCTGTCGGCGGCGCTGCTCGTATCGGGCAGTGCCTATGGCGCCTATCTCGGCGGGCATGTCGACGCTATCGTCCAGGGCATCACCGCCCGCACCGGCTTTGCCGTCGACCAGATCAAGGTCGTCGGCAACCGCGCAACCTCCGAGATCGATATTCTCGACAGGATGCAGCTCGATGGCTGGACGTCGCTGATCGGCTTCGATGCCGAAGCCGCGCGGGAACGCATCGCCACGCTGCCCTGGGTCGAGGTTGCGGCGGTGCGCAAGGTCTATCCGCACACGCTGGAGGTGCGCATCGAGGAGCGTGAGCCCTTCGCGCTCTGGCAGCAGGGCAGCGAGCTTTCGGTCATCGAGCGCTCCGGCGCCGTGATCGCGCCATTCTCCGGCGGCAAGCAGTCGCTGCTGCCGCTGATCGTCGGCACCGGAGCCCCGGCCAAGGCGCCGGATTTCCTGGCCAGGATCAAGAAATACCCAGAGCTTGCCGCACGGATCAAAGGCTACATCCGCATCGGCGAACGGCGTTGGGACCTGAAGCTGGAAAACGGCATCACGGTCAAGCTCCCCGAGGATGGCGAGGACCAGGCGATCGCCGATCTGCTCAGGATGGACCGAGAGAACGGGCTTTTGACGCGCGATATCGCCGCCGTCGACATGCGCCTTTCCGATCGCCTCGTCGTCCAGTTGACGCCGGAGGCGGCGACGCAGCGTCAGGCCGCGCTCAATGAAAAGCCGAAAATGCCGAAGCGCAAGCCGGAGACGAAGATATGAGCTGGCTTGGCGGCAACAGCGATGCCTCGTCGCGCCGGTCCGGCATCATGACGGTGCTGGATGTCGGCTCGAGCAAGGTCTGCTGCGTGGTGGCCAAGCTCAAGCCGCGCGAGGACGGCATGCTGCTGCGCGGGCGCTCGCATCGCATCCAGGTGATCGGCATCGGCCACCAGAAATCGCAAGGCGTGAAATCGGGAGTCGTCATCGATCTCGACAGGGCCGAGCACGCCATCCGCCTTGCCGTCGATGCCGCCGAGCGCATGGCCGGGCTGACCGTCGATTCGCTGATCGTCAACATGACGGCCGGCCGGCTGAAGAGCGAAAGCTTTTCGGCAACCATCAACCTTGGCGGCCATGAGGCGGACGAGGCCGACATCAAGCGCGTGCTTGCCGCCGGCGCCAAGCAGGCGCTGCGGGCCGAGCGCGAAGTGATCCATTCGCTTCCAGTCGGCTTTTCGCTGGACGCCGAGCGCGGCGTGCGTGATCCGCGCGGCATGGTCGGCGACCAACTCGGCGTCGACATGCACGTGCTGACGGGTGACGCGGCACCGTTGCGCAATCTGGAGCTTTGCATCAACCGTTCGCACCTGTCGGTCGAGCGCATGGTGGCGACGCCCTATGCCAGCGGTCTTGCCGCACTGGTCGACGACGAACTCGAGATGGGCGCAGCCTGCATCGACATGGGCGGCGGCACCACGACGATCTCGATGTTTTCGGAAGGCAAGTTCGTTCATGGCGACGCCATCGCCATCGGCGGCAACCACGTCACGCTGGACATGGCCAAAGGCCTGTCAACCTCGCTCGATGCCGCCGAGAGGCTGAAAGTGATGCATGGCTCGGCGCTGCCCGGCAGTGCCGACGACCGCGACCTGGTCTCGATACAGCCGATCGGCGAGGACGGCGAGGTGCCGCTTCAGATCCCGCGTTCGGTGATGACGCGCATCATCCGGGCGCGCATCGACGAAACGCTCGAACTGTTGCGCGACCGGCTGAACAGGTCCGGCTACGGCAACGCCGCCGGCAAGCGCGTCGTGCTGACCGGCGGCGCCAGCCAGCTTTCCGGCCTGCCCGAGGCAGCGCGCCGCATTCTCGGACGCAATGTGCGCATCGGCCGTCCGCTCGGTGTAGCGGGCCTGCCGGAGGCGGCCAAGGGGCCGGCTTTCTCGACGCCGGTCGGGCTTCTGATCTACCCGCAGATGGCGAATTTCGAGAGCCATCCGGCGAAAGGAATTTCTGGTCTCAGGATGACCGGGACAGGCGGAAAACTGCATCGAATGAGTCAGTGGTTGAGAGACAGTTTTTAAATTGACGGGGACAGCCCCATAGGCGGCCGCAGCGGCGAAGCGGCGGGAAAGGCAAAGGACGGAGACAATGACCATCAATCTGCAAAAGCCGGACATCACCGAGCTGAAGCCGCGTATCACCGTGTTCGGTGTCGGCGGCGGCGGCGGCAATGCCGTCAACAACATGATCACCGCCGGCTTGCGCGGCGTCGAGTTCGTGGTGGCCAATACCGATGCGCAGGCGCTGACCATGTCCAAGGCGGATCGCCTGATCCAACTCGGCGCGCATGTCACCGAGGGCCTGGGTGCGGGGTCGCAGCCGGAAGTCGGACGCGCCGCGGCGGAGGAATGCATCGACGAGATCGTCGATCATCTCTCCAATACGCATATGTGCTTCGTCACTGCCGGCATGGGCGGCGGCACCGGCACGGGGGCCGCGCCGGTCGTTGCACGTGCTGCGCGCGAGAAGGGGATTCTCACCGTCGGCGTCGTCACCAAGCCGTTCCATTTCGAAGGCCAGCGCCGCATGAAGACGGCGGATCTGGGTATCGAGGAATTGCAGAAATGCGTTGATACCCTCATCGTCATCCCCAACCAGAACCTGTTCCGGCTGGCCAATGACAAGACGACCTTTGCCGACGCTTTCGCCATGGCCGACCAGGTGCTCTATTCCGGCGTCGCCTGCATCACCGACCTGATGGTCAAGGAAGGGCTGATCAACCTCGACTTCGCCGACGTCCGCTCGGTCATGCGCGAGATGGGCAAGGCGATGATGGGGACGGGCGAAGCTTCCGGCGAGGGTCGCGCCATGGCCGCCGCCGAAGCCGCGATCGCCAACCCGCTGCTCGACGAGACCTCGATGAAGGGCGCCAAGGGGCTGTTGATCTCGATCACCGGCGGCCGCGACCTGACCCTGTTCGAAGTCGACGAGGCGGCGACCCGAATTCGCGAGGAGGTCGACCAGGAAGCCAACATCATCCTGGGTGCGACCTTCGACGAGGATCTCGAAGGCGTCATCCGCGTCTCGGTGGTTGCTACCGGCATCGACAAATCGGCGGCAGAAATCGCTGCCGCGCCGATCGCCATCCGCACGGCTCCGCCAAAGCCGGTCAGCCGCCCGGCCGCTCCGGTCACGGAAAGCCGTCCGGCGCCTGTCCAGCAGGGAGGCTACGAGCCGCGCGCCGCCGATCCTGTCGCCGAGGCAATCCAGCTCGCCGAGGCGAATGCGGCGGCGATGGCGCGTTCCGCGCCGGCCCCCCAGGCGGAAGATTTCCGCCCGCAGAGCAAGATCTTCCAGGCGCCGCCGGCCCAGCCGCAGCCGATGCTGCAGCCAATGGTTCAGCAAACGATGCAGCCCGCGCCGCAGCGTGAAGTGCTTCAGCCGGCAGCGCCCCAGCGCATGCCGCGCGTCGAGGACTTTCCGCCGGTGGTGAAAGCCGAGGTGGAAGCCAAAAGCCGTCCGGCCGACCACGAGAACAGCGGACCGATGGGACTGCTCAAGCGCCTGACCAACGGCCTTACCCGTCGCGAAGAAGAGCCTGCACGGCTGCAGCCGGCGCAGCCGCGCGAGCCGAAACTGCGCCAGGCGGCACCCGAAGTGCGCCGCCTTGCCAGCCAGGATCCGCAGCTTTACGCGCCACGCCGCGGCCAGTTGGACGACCAGGGCCGGCTGACGCCGCAGAGCAGGGCTGTCCAGGAAGACGATCAGCTGGAGATTCCGGCATTCCTGCGCCGCCAGGCCAACTGACCTGTTAACGGTCCGTAATAGTTGTTAACAGGCAGGCAAGAAATTGTTTGCCTGTTAATGTTAAAAGTGCCTGTAAAACAAGGAGTTAGGAGACCGCATCAGCTTCGGATCGCGGTTACACAGAGTAAGAAACCGTGATTTGGAGACTTCCTGCCGGACCACTATCTTCGCCGCGATCAATTTCGGTTTGCTGGGATTCGGGGAAGTGGCCCTGCCTGCCGATCAAAGAGCCGCGCCCTTGGGCTTATGAAGCGGACGTAGGCAGTATGGGCTATGGGGTTTGTTTTGCACGACTATCAGACGACACTTAGATCGCGTGCGACGCTGACCGGCACCGGCGTTCACAGCGGCAATTCCGTTACCGTTCATTTCCTGCCGGCAGACGCTGATACGGGTGTCGTGTTCCAGCTTTCGAATGGAAGCGAAGTCCGGGAGTTCCGCGCGCTGGTTTCCGAGGTCGGCGCCACCGATCTGTGCACCATGCTCGGCGATCCGGCAGGCGAGCACATCGCCACAGTCGAACATCTGATGGCCACGGTTTTCGGGCTCGGCATCGACAATGTCGTCATCGAGATCGACGGCCGTGAGGTTCCGATCCTCGACGGCAGCGCCATTGCGTTCGTGGAGGCTATCGACCAGGCGGGCATCGATACGCTGCCGGTCAAGCGCCGCTACATCAGGGTGGTCAAGCCGGTTCGCATCGAGAACGGTGCCTCCTGGGCGGAGTTCAGGCCCTATGACGGCACGCGCTTCGAAATCGAGATCGATTTCGAAAGCCCGGCGATCGGCCGTCAGCTCTTTGCATCCGACATGAACGCCGACATTTTTCGCCGCGATATCGCGCGGGCCCGTACCTTTGGTTTCATGAAGGACGTCGAGCGGCTGTGGGCAGCCGGCTACGCGCTCGGCTCCTCGCTGGAAAACTCCCTGGTGATCGGCGACGACAACCGCGTGATCAACATCGGAGGCTTGCGCTATCCCAACGAATTCGTGCGCCACAAGACGATGGACGCCATGGGCGATCTGGCGCTGGCCGGCGCCCGGTTCATTGGCTGCTTCCGTTCCTATCGCGGCGGCCACAGGCTGAATGCGGCAGCGCTGCGCCGCCTTTTGTCGGACCGTTCGGCGTTCGAGATCGTCGAGACGACACGCCGCGAGCGCGGTCGGACCGTCGAAAAGAGCGCCGTCTATGCACCTGTCTACGCGCCCTGGATGATCTGATTCTTAACGTTTTTCGGGTTTTATGGCCGCCGGCCTGTGTTGCATGAATGCACCATCGGCCGGCGAAATCACGCAAGTGTGCGGGCTGCGCCCGGCTGCCACAAAAATGTGCGAATGGCCGGAGATAGCGTTGCCGGGCACGGCGATTATGGTTATGCCTGCTGCCCCAGGGCGAGATGTCGACTGAAATGACGCCGAAAGGGCGGAATCCAATCATGTTCTTCAAGCGAATTGGTCAATCGAAAGCGCCGCATCGGGCTGTTTTCCTGGCGCTTTCGGTGGTTATTCCATCGCTGTTCCTGTCGGCCTGCATGTCGTCCGAAAAGGATGTCGACCTGTCGACCTATGTCGAGCAGACCGAGCCGGCAGACGTTCTCTACAATCAGGGCCTCGCCAATCTGAATGCCGGGCGCCTGCAGGAGGCGAGCCGCAAATTCGGTGCGGTCGACCGCCAGCATCCCTATTCCGAATACGCCCGCAAATCGATGGTGATGGGCGCCTTTGCCGACTATCGCCAAGGCAACTATACCGAGGCGATCGGTTCGGCCAAGCGCTATCTCACGCTCTATCCGTCGACCGACGACGCTGCCTATGCCCAGTATATCATCGGGCTGAGCTATTACCGGCAAATCAGGGATGTCACCCAGGATCAGAAGGAAGCGCGTCAGACCGTGCAGACGATGCAGGATCTGGTGACGCGCTGGCCCGATTCCGAATATGTCGACGACGCCAAGGAAAAGATCCGCTTCGCCAACGACCAGCTCGCCGGCAAGGAGATGCAGATCGGCCGCTATTATCTCGAGCGCCGTGAATACATCGCCGCCGTCAAGCGGTTCCGCGTCGTGGTGGAGACCTATTCCAATACGCGCCATGTCGAGGAAGCGCTCGCGCGTCTTACCGAAACCTATTACGCGATGGGGCTGACATCGGAAGCGCAGACTGCCGCTGCTGTGCTCGGCACCAACTATCCCGACAGCGTGTGGTACAAGGATTCCTACAAGCTCCTGCAGACTGGTGGGCTCGAGCCGCGCGAGAATGCGGGCTCGTGGATCGCCAAGGCCGGGAAGCTGATCACCGGCGCCTGAGCGGCGCGTCACCATGCTTTCCAGACTGTCGATCCGCGATATCGTTCTGATCGAGAAGCTGGACATCGACTTCTCGTCCGGTCTTTCGGTGCTGACCGGCGAAACCGGTGCTGGAAAATCCATCCTGCTCGACGCGCTGTCGCTGGCGCTTGGCGCCCGCGGTGACGCCTCGCTGGTGCGGCATGGCGCGGCACAGGGCCAGGTCATTGCCGTGTTCGACGTGCCGCGCAACCATCCTGCCCGCATGCTGCTTGCCGACAACGCTATCGAGGACGATGGCGACATCATCCTGCGCCGCGTGCAGACGGCGGATGGCCGTACCCGCGTCTTCGTCAACGACCAGCCTTCCAGCGTGACACTGATGCGCGATGTCGGTCACGCGCTGGTCGAGATCCACGGCCAGCATGACGAACGTGCCCTGGTCGATCCCGGCGCCCATCGCGAATTGCTCGACAGTTTTGGCGGTCATCTCGGCGCTGTGCGGGCGACCGGCGAGGCATGGCGGTACTGGCGGGCCTGCGAACAGGAACTTTCGCGGCATCGCGCCAAGGTGGAAGCGGCGGCCCGTGAGGCCGACTATCTGCGCGCCGCGGTCGCCGAATTGACGAAGCTCGACCCCCAGCCAGGCGAGGAAGCCGACCTTGCCGAGTTGCGCGCCTCGATGATGCGGGCGGAAAAGATCGCCTCGGAAATCCACGATGCGCAAGATGTGCTCTCAGGCCCGTCTTCGCCCCTGCCGCAACTCGCCAGCCTGTTGCGGCGGCTGCAGCGCAAGGTGACGGAGGCGCCCGGCCTGCTCGACGACGTGGTCAAATCGCTCGATGAGGCGATGCTGTCGCTCGACGCAGCGCAATCGGGCGTGGAAGCGGCACTTCGCGCCACCGAATACGATCCGCGGCGGCTGGAACAGGCCGAGGAGCGGCTGTTTTCGCTGCGCGCCGCCTCACGCAAGCACAGTGTGGCGGTCGACGACCTGGCGCAATTGCGCGATACGATGGCCGCAGACCTCGCCGATCTCGACGCCGGCGAGGAGCGCCTGCACGGGCTGCAGAAGCAGGCCGGCGCCGCGCGCGAGACCTATGACATTTCCGCTGCCCAGCTTTCGTCGCTTCGCCATGCGGCGGCGGTCGGATTGACCAAGGCGGTGATGGCCGAACTGCCGGCGCTGAAGCTCGAACGGGCAGCCTTCATCGTCGAAATGACAAGCGAGGCCGAGAGCCGCATGGAAGACGGCATCGATCAGGTCGAGTTCTGGGTGCGCACCAATCCCGGCACAAGACCGGGCCCGATGATGAAAGTCGCCTCCGGAGGCGAACTTTCGCGGTTCCTGCTGGCGCTGAAGGTGGCGCTGGCCGACCGCGGCTCGGCGCCGACGTTGGTGTTCGATGAAATCGACACCGGCGTTGGCGGTGCGGTGGCGGACGCCATCGGGCAAAGGCTGGCGCGGCTGTCGAAGCGCGTGCAGGTGCTTTCGGTCACGCACGCGCCGCAAGTGGCGGCACGCGCGGCGACGCATTTCCTGATCTCCAAATCCGGCGGCGCCGATCGCGTCGCCACCGGCATCGCCGAGATGGACCGGTCGGCGCGCCAGGAAGAGATCGCGCGGATGCTTGCCGGGGCGACCATCACCGACGAGGCGCGCGCAGCGGCCGAGCGGCTGCTTCGCGAAAACACCGCGGCCTAAAGCGCGTCGCATTTGAACGGATTCATGCGACGCGCTTTAGGTTCTTGTTTTTATACATGTCGTTATCGCAAAACCGCTGCGCACGCTCGGTTCAAGCCCGAGGGCATGCTTTTGCGCGACATGCATTAGCGGACCTCATGCTCGGCGTTGTGGATCGAGTCAGGATGTGGCTCCATCCTGCTGTTCAGCAATGATTTTCTCAAAATCCTGATCTATTGTGGCGCGCCGCGCGTCCTTCGAACGCGCAAGGACGCTGTAGCAATTTGATTTCGCGCATGGCCCAGGAAATCGTTCCGGGTCAGCGTCGAGGAGCCGTGCATGCCCGAAAAACCAGTCGATTCACTCAGCGAAAGTGAAGCAGCCAGCGAGCTGAAGCGGTTGGCCGAGGAAATCGCCGCCCACGACCAGCGTTACCATGCCGAGGACGCGCCGACGATTTCGGACGCGGCCTACGATGCGCTGCGGCGGCGCAACCTTGCCATCGAGCAGCGGTTTCCTGCCCTTGTGCGCGAGGATTCGCCGTCACGCAAAGTCGGCGCGGCGGTGTCGGAGAAATTCCGCAAGATCGTCCATGCCATTCCGATGCTGTCGCTCGACAACGCTTTCGCCGATGCGGACGTGATCGATTTCGTCGGCCGCATCCGCCGTTTCCTCAGGCTCAGCGCCGACGCGCCGCTGGCGATGACTGCCGAGCCGAAGATCGACGGCCTGTCGCTGTCGCTGCGCTACGAGGCCGGACGGCTGGTGACGGCGGCAACGCGTGGCAACGGCCAGGTCGGCGAGGATGTGACGGCCAACGCCCGCACCATCGCCGAGATTCCCAACGTGCTCTCAGGCGATTTTCCCGATGTGCTGGAAGTGCGGGGCGAGGTCTATATGCGCCTCACCGACTTTGCCGAGCTCAATCGCCGCAATGCCGAGGCCGGAAAGCAGGTTTTTGCCAATCCGCGCAACTCGGCGGCAGGCTCCTTGCGCCAACTCGACACCTCGATCACAGGCAGCCGGCCGCTGCGGTTTTTCGCCTATACCTGGGGTGAGGTGAGCGCCATGCCCGCCGACACGCAGATGGGCATGGTGGCGGCGTTCGAGCGCTTTGGCTTCAGGGTCAATCCGCTGATGAAGCTGTTCGACAGCGTCGAGGGACTGCTCGAGCAATACCGGCTGATCGAATCCAACCGGGCGACGCTCGGCTACGACATCGACGGTGTCGTCTACAAGGTGAACAGCCTCGAGCTGCAGCAGCGGCTGGGCTTCGTCTCGCGTTCGCCGCGCTGGGCGATCGCTCACAAATTCCCGGCCGAGAAGGCGACGACGATCCTGACCGGCATCGACATCCAGGTCGGCCGCACCGGCGCGCTGACGCCGGTGGCGCGGCTGGTGCCGGTGACGGTCGGCGGCGTCGTGGTGACCAACGCGACACTGCACAATGAGGACTACATCAAGGGCATCGGCAACAACGGCCAGCCGATCCGCGAAGGCCGCGACATTCGCATCGGCGACACGGTGAGCATCCAGCGTGCTGGCGATGTCATTCCGCAGGTCATCGACGTGGTCATGGAAAAGCGGCCGCCCGACAGTGTGCAATATGCTTTCCCAGTGCTTTGCCCGGCCTGCGGCAGCCACGCCGTGCGCGAGGAGGGGGAAGCAGTCAGGCGCTGCACCGGCGGATTGATCTGCCCCGCGCAGGCGGTGGAGCGTCTGCGCCATTTCGTCTCTCGGGGTGCTTTCGATATCGAGGGGCTCGGTGAGAAGCAGATCGAGTTCTTCTTCCACGCCGAGGATCCGTCACTACGCATCTATTCGCCGGCCGACATTTTTACGCTGAAGAAGCGGCAGGCAGCATCGCTGACCAAGCTCGAGAACGTTGACGGTTTCGGCGCGACCTCGGTACGCAAGCTGTTCGCGGCAATCGACGATCGGCGGCAGGTCGAGTTCTCGCGCTTCCTCTATGCGCTCGGCATCCGCCACATCGGCGAGACCAATGCCAAGCGGCTGGCCCGCCATTTCCTTTCCTTTGCCGCTTTCCGCGAAACCGGGCAAAGCGCCGTCATGCCGGCCGGCAAGGGTGACCCTGGCAACGCTGCCTGGCAGGAGTTGAACGGCATCAACGGCATCGGCTCGATCGTTGCCGAGGCGGTGGTCGATTTCTTCGCTGAAGACCATAACCGGCAGGCGCTCGATGCATTGCTGGCGGAAGTAACAGTGCTCGACGAGGAGCCGGTCGGTGGCGTGTCGTCGCCGGTCTCCGGCAAGACGGTGGTCTTCACCGGCGCGCTGGAAAAGATGTCGCGCGACGAGGCCAAGGCGATGGCCGAAAAGCTCGGCGCCAAGGTCGCCGGCTCGGTGTCGAAGAAGACCGATCTCGTCGTTTCCGGGCCAGGTGCCGGCTCCAAGCTCAAGCTCGCCACCGAATTCGGCATCGAAGTGATCGACGAGGATGCGTGGTTGGCGCGGATCGGCAAGGCGTGACGGTGGCGTTCAGCGGTTTCGGCCAAAAGGCCATTCCCTTCCTCAAGGCGCTCGATTTTCATCAGAGCCGGGAGTGGTTTCTGGAAAACCGCGACCTCTTCGAAAGCGAGCTGCGCGACCCCTTCGGCGATCTGGTCGAAACGCTCTCCGAGCGCTTCGCAGCGGCGGGGCTGGGCTTGCGCGGCGACCGCAAGAAGTCGCTGTTCCGGATCAATCGCGACGTGCGCTTCGCCAGGGACAAGCGGCCCTACAACCGGCATCTGTCGGCAATCCTCTCGCCTGATGGCACCAAGATGGAACAGGGCGTGTTCTTCATCCATATCGGGCTTGAGCGCTGCTTTGCCGGCGTTGCCTGGTGGCAGCCGGGGCCGGCGCTGCTGCTGGCGATGCGCCAGGCCATCGCGGCGCGGCCGGGTGAATTCCGGGCGCTGATCGAGGCGCTGAAGCAAAACCGCCTCGAACTCGATGCGGAAGGCTGCATGAAGCGCGCGCCACGCGGCTTCGAGCATGTCACGGCGGCCGATCTCGCGGCGGCCATCCGCAACCGGCATTTCGCCGTCCGGCACGAAGTCGACCCTGCGGGAATCCACGGGCCGGCGCTGGTCGACGAGCTGGTCGATTTCGCCTTGCGGGCCAAGCCGCTGCTCGACTGGGGCAGGGCGATCGAAGCCAAGGTCCCGGTGGACTGAGCACTGGCCGAAACGCGCACGCCCCTGCGACGAGGATCACTTCCGCTGATCGTTGGCTCAAGCGAATTGGTGTGACAAGGCTGACAGCGCTCCCTACATACCAGCTTTCCCCCGCATCGGCCCGAAAATCGGGATCGATTTTCGGATGGCCCGACGCGTGGATTCAAAGTGTTAGAGCGTCCTTTGCTCGTCCAAAAGGACGAGCGGCGCTCTAAGGAGTGGCTGATGTCGGCGGAAGCGATCTCCGAAAACCGCGCAAAAAGCGATTTCTTGCAAGGCGTGCGGCTCAGCATGCCCGTCGTGGTGGCGGCGGCGCCGTTTGGACTGCTGTTCGGGGCGCTCGCCGTCGACAATGGATTTTCGGTGCTTGAAGCCTTGCTGATGAGCGCCATGGTTTTCGGCGGCGCCAGCCAGATGGTCGGCATCGAATTGTTCGGGCAGCATGTCGCGCCATGGCTGATCGTGCTGTCGATCTTCGCCGTGAATTTCCGCCATGTGCTTTACTCCGCGGGCATCGGCCGGCGCATCGCGCACTGGCCGCCGGTGCAGCAGGCGGTCGGCTATTTCCTGCTCACCGATCCGCAGTTCGCTGTGGCCGAGCGCAAGGCTGAGGCTGGCGAGACGGTCGGCTTCGCCTGGTATATGGGGCTTGGCCTGCCAGTCTATGTGTTCTGGGTGACCGAAAGCGCGCTTGGCGCGGTATTCGGCAGGCTTATTCCCGATACCCATGCGCTGGGCATCGATTTTCTGCTGCCGATCTATTTCCTCGGACTGGTCATGGGCTTTCGCAAACGGCCACTGTGGCTGCCGGTGGTCGTCGCCAGTGCTGCTGCCTCCATTATCGCCTACAAGACGGTGGGCTCGCCCTGGCACGTCTCGATTGGCGCCGTGGCCGGCGTGCTGCTCGCGGTCATCCTGCCGCCGCGCCACAGCGGCGTGGAGGCGCGGCCATGAGCACAACCTTGTGGATCATCATCGCCGGTGCGATCGCGACCTATCTGACCCGCATCGGCGGCCATCTGGTGATCTCGCGCTTCGAAAACATCCATCCGCGCGTCGAGGCGGGGCTGAACGCCGTGCCGGCGGCGGTGCTGACGACGCTGGTGGCGCCGGCAGCACTTGGCGGCGGGCCGGCGGAATGGGCGGCGTTGATCGTTGCCGGGCTGGTCTCGCTGCGCGGCGGGCTGATGGCGATGTTTTTGGCCGGCGCCGTCGTGCTGGTGCTGGCCCGGCAGTTCGTCGGGTAACCGGACCGGCTGAGTACGCCAGTCTTACTTGCGCACGACGTTGGAGATCGCGGGATCGAATCGACCTCCTGCAAAGAGCCTGCGCATCGTCTCTTGCGGATCGAGACCAAACGTTTCGGCTGATGTCACCGCAATCAGCGCGTCGAGGTCGAGCGTCGGGGCGAGGTCGCGTCCTTGGTAGAGCGCACCGGCAGACAGTCCCGGCCAGTCGGCCAGCACCCGCCCGCCATTCACCGCTCCGCCAGCGATCATCGCAGCCGATGCCGTACCGTGGTCGGTGCCGCCAGTGCCGTTGACGGCGACAGTGCGGCCGAACTCGGTGGCGACCAGCACGGTCGTATCCTTCCAGATATCGCTGAGGCCAACGTGCAACCCATCGATGAGCGCGTCGAGCGCTCTGAGCTGGTTGGCCAGCCTGGCTTGCTGGCCACTATGGGTGTCCCAGCCGCTGGTTTCGATCATGGCAACGCGCGGGCCGCCGGCCTTGGAGAGGAAGCCCGCAGCGGTGCGGCCGACGCTCGCTGCGTCCTTGCGCTGCGCGTTCACCGCGCCCAGCGCCCGTGTCTCCATCGCGCTGCTCCACAGCGCATGCAGCTGTTCGTCGGCGTCATAGAGCTTGCCGACGCGCATCATCAGGTCGTCCGGCGCCTCCGGCAGGGCGGACGGCGCATAGGAGGTGACGTCTGCCTCGCCTCGCAGCGCCAGCGGGATGGTCGGTGCAAAAGCGATTGCTTCGCCGCGAGACTTCGGCAGCATGCCGACCAGCCGGTTCAGCCAACCGTCCTTGCGCTCATAGGGCGAGCTGCCGCCGCTTTCGAGCACATTTTGACCATCGAAATGCGAGCGCTCGCGATAGGGCGAAGCGACCGCGTGGACGAACAGCGCCTGCTTGTCCTGATGCAGCTTGCGGAGACCGGTGAGCGAAGGATGCAGGCCAAACGTGCCGTCAAGCTTTATCGGATCGTCGATGGCCAATGGGCCGCGCAGTGCGCGGTAGGCGGGGTCGGCGTAGGGAACGATCGTGTTCAGCCCGTCCGCGGCGCCGCGCTGGATGATGAACACGAAGCGGCGATCGGTTTCCACATTGGCGAAGACGATGCGCGGCGCGATCAGCATCGAGCCGAGACCGGCGCCGGCGAGAGTAAGGAATTGACGGCGTTCCATCTTGGTCATCTCCTCTGGAAAATCATCTTCGCTGGAAGTCATCGCCGCTGGAAATCAGGCGACACGAGCAGCAGCGCGATGCCGGTGCGCCGGCTCTCGGCGCGCTCGATCTCGGCCATCGTCAGGTCGCTGAGTGAGCCGGCAAAGAGTTTTCGCGCGAGATCTCGCGGATCGATGTCGCCACTCTGCGCGGCGAGGCGCTGCGCCGCCTCGACCCGGCGGACCAGCGCGTCGGGTGCGGCCCAGCTCCCGACAACATCGTCATAGCCGGCCGGCGAACGCGGCCGCCACACCGGTTGGCCGAGTTGGTTGAGCAGTTGCGCCAAGCGTGGCTTGCCGAGTTCGCTGCGGCCCAGGCCGCGCAGCGCCGAGATCGTCCATTCCCACGGCGTCTTGAACTTCGCCGCCGCTGGTTGCCAGGCTTCTGGACTGTCGAGGAGCGCGCGGTAGACCGCGACGAGATTGCCGTTCGACCGGCGAAAGGCTTCGGCGAGCCGTGTCACGACCGCTGCCGGCGGTTCGTCTGCAATGAAGTGGCGCGCCAGCTTGGTCGCGACGTGCGTTGCGGTCGCGTTGGCCGCCGCGAGGTCGCCGAGCACGGCGAGCGCCTGTTTGTCGCCGCGCTGGTCGTAGGTCTTGCCGATGATCGTGCGTTGGCCCGGTTCGTGCAGCCCGGGTCGAAAGGTGAAAGCGCCGGCCTGGCCTCGCCCTTTAGCGCGTCCGGTGCTGAAACCGGTCAGCGCCAGTGCGAATTCGGTCACGTCGGCCTGGCTGTAGCCGGAGCGTGCACCGAGTGTGTGCAGTTCCATGATTTCGCGGGCCAGGTTCTCGTTGATGCCGGGTTTGCGCTTGGGGTTGCGTTTTGCGGCGCGTTTGGCAAGTTTCGAGTTGGGACCGATCGAGCGCACCTGGTCGAGATAGAACAGCATCGCCGGGTGGCGCTCGGCGGCGAGCAGCATATCTTCGAAGCGGCCGAGCACATGTGGGCGGATCGCCTCGCGCTCGAAGGCGCCGGCGATCAGGGTCACCTGCGGTTTCTCCGCCGAGATGGCGAAATGGTTCGACCAGAAATGCACGAGCCGTTCGACGAAGGGGGTCGATGTTTCGAGCGCTGCGCGTGCTCGCATGTCGACCTCGTCGCGATAAAGCGCTTGAGCCTCCTGGCGCGCCGCCTTGCGGGCGGCCATCTTTGCGGCCGCGTCGGCGTCTTTGGCCTCGAGCATCGCTTCGGCATAGCCGGCGCCGAGTGTGGCCGAGTCCTGCGCGCCGGAAAAGACCGCCGGGTTTGCGTCGTAGCTTTCGAACTGCGCTATCAGCCAGGATTTCGGGTCGGCCGGCGCCTCGTCGTCGGGCCGGGCGCCCAGGCCGAAGCGGTTGAGCGCAACCGCGACATCGCTCGGACTTGCCAATGGTGCCTCCGTCAGCATTGCTTTTGGAAGCTTCAACGCGGCAGCGACTGGAATCCGTCGCTGTTTCCAGCTCTATTTTTCGCCCGCTCGGCGCAGCATGTTGCTGCGGCCGCGCAGGCCGTCGACAAGTCGCGCCCTGTCGGCTGGCGTCAGTCCCGTCGCGAAGGTCACGATTGCCTGTTCGAGCCGGCCGCGCAGCGCCATATCGGCTTGCCGGACCGAGGCGAGCGTCTCATTGACCGCCGCTGCGTCGATCGGCTCAGCCTCGATCAGGCGCGCCACCGCCTCGCGGCCGACCCGAGCCGCTTCGATGTCGGCAGCCGACTGGCGCCGCGCCTCTGCGAGCGCCTGGCGGAACGCCTTGCGCTGGTCGGGCGACAGGCCGGCCGCGGCGAAGCGCAGGCCGCGCTGGTCGCCCGCTCTGTCGCGCTGCCCCTGCTGCGCCTGCCATATATAGCCAGCGCCGGCGGCGGCGCCGAGCACGAAGACGTTCAGTGCCAGCGAGACGGCAAGCAGGATCCTGATGCTGCGTTCGCTCATTGCACGTCCCCCTGCATGTCGCCGAATGCGGTCAGCGCATAGGTGTCGCCATCGTCAGGGGCGCTGTTGGGCGGCAGCAGCACGGCGACTGTCAGCGCCCCGGCCAGCGCGCCCGCCAGTCCGATGCCGGCCAATCCGGCACACCGCCAGACGAGTTGGGTGCGGCGCCAAAGCGCAGACGGCGCCGTGGCGATGATCCTTCGCGCGAGCGCGTCGTCCGGAGCTGCGACGCGATGGCGCGACAGCAGATCGTCAAGCTCCACCGCCGGTGCAAGCGCGGCTTCGGCTTGAGCCGGATTGGCGGCGATGAAGTCCAGCGCTGCCGTGCGCTCGTTTTCGGGCCAGCGCTGCGGCGACCCGCCATAGGCGGCAACGAGCTCGGAAAACCTCTCTGGAGTCATGTCATTTCGTCCCTGTCTCGTCCGAGCCTGGAGCGCAGCTGCCGCCGCGCCCGCGACAACAGGCTTTCCAATGCCTCGATGCTGATGCCCATGACCTCTGCCGCATCGCTGTTCGAAAGCTCCTGATAATACTGCAGCACGATCGCCTCGCGCTGGCGCTCCGGCAGTTCGGCCAGCGCGCGCCGCACCTGGTGCTGATCGTCGGCTGCGAGCATATCCGCTTCTGCGCCCGGGCGTTCGTCGCGGCGATCGGGAAGTTCCGCCACCGGCGTCTCCCGCCGCCTGCGCAGCCGGTCGTAGCAGAGATTGAGCGCGACGCGATGCAGCCAGGTGTCGAACTTCGCCTCGCCGGCGCGCCAGCCCGGAGCCGCCCGCCAGATGCGCAAGAACGTCTCCTGCGCGACATCCTCGGCCTCGCCGCGGTCGCCCAGCATTCGCGTGGCGAGACGGATCAGCCGCGGCAGCTTGCGCTCGACCATGGCATCCACCGCAGCCGCGTTGTTCTGAGCGATCAGCGCCAGCAGCCGCTCGTCGGTTTCGCCCACGTTCTGCCTTCTCGTTCCACCACGCCTGACCTTCTGCCGACACGATCGTCATCCTGCACCCGCCATGTGTCTTCAACGAGTTCCAACGCGAAATCCGTCGGCGACCCGTGCTTGGTGTGATAGACATGGCTCCGGTCTGGCGGCACACCATTGGCGGAATGTTCGGTTGATGGACGCCCCACCAATCATTCCTGGAAGGTCGCCTTTCTACGGTATCCTCCCGTCCATCTCCGGGAACAGGACGACGCTTTCCTGAGCGGTCGGTTCGTTGCGGGCGCCAATAAAAATGGCCGGCGTGCTTGCCCTGTTCACTGCAACGTGGAGCACGTTGGCGGGAATATAGAGATAGTCGCCGGGATGCACGACATCCCGAAATTGCAGTTCGTCCCCGCTCCACATCTCCAGCTCCTCTCCGCTCAGCATATAAAATGCTGTTTCGTGACGTGCGTGGACGTGGGCCTTGGTCCGTTTCCCCGGAGGCATCGTGACGACACCCAGCCAAAGCGCCTTCGCGCCGACGGTCTCAGCACTTATTCCCGGCAGATAGTCCGACCCCTGTTCGGCTCGATAAGCCTCGCCACCCCCGACGATTACAGCTTTTCTGTCGCTGGGCGTGACGTTGCCCGCTCCGGACGCTTGCTTCAACATCGTCATTTTGACCTCCATATGTGTTAGTCTGTGCGAAGAATGGCCAAGATGACCGCACGTCCGGCCGGAGTCCTAAAAGGGGAGGCGAAAAGTTCCGAATTCTTCCGAAGCCGGCAGGCGGAGTGTCGCAGCGCCGCGATGCTTAGCGTTCGGCCCGTTCGTGCTCGACATGCTGCGCGGGGGGCTTGTCCGCGAGGGCCGGCCGGTTGCGCTCGGGCACAAAGGCTTGTCGTTGCTTCAAGCCCTGCTGGAGGCACCGGCTCAAGTGCTGAGCAAGACGGCGCTTATGGAAGCGGCTTGGCCCGATACCGTTGTCGAAGAAAGCAATCTCTCTGTGCAGATTGCCGCCCTGCGCAAGCTGCTCGGGCCACAGCCAGACGGCAGCGAGTGGATCGCCACGGTTCCCCGCACCGGATATCGTTTCGCCGGCAGCGTCCATGTGCTGGACGCCGCTGCAGACGGCGCGCTGCCAAGTTCCGGCCAGCCGCCGGGATTCTCCGAAAGACCGTCCATCGCGGTCTTGCCGTTCGCCAATGTCAGCGGCGACAGGGAACAGGCCTATCTGGCTGACGGCATCACGGAGGACATCATCACAGCACTGACGAAGTTCCGCTGGTTCCGGGTGATCGGCCGCAATTCCAGCTTCGTCTACAAGGACAAGCCCGTCGACTCCAAACAGGTGGCCCGCGAGCTTGGCGTCCGTTATGTGCTGGAAGGCAGCGCGCGCCGGTCCGGCCAGCACATCCGGGTCTCGACGCAATTGGTCGATGCGGCCTCGGCCAATCAGATCTGGGCCGAACGATACGAGATGGAACTGACGGAGGCATTCGCCGTCCAGGATGCCATAGCCGAGCGGGTGGCTGGGGCGATCGAGCCCGAACTTCTCAAGACGGAGTCGCTACCAGCCGCCGCACGCAGCAGCGGAAACGCGACGGCCTGGGACCTGGTGCGGCAAGGTACCTGGCATTTCCACCACGTCGGCCGTCAGACTCACTTGAGTGCCCGCAGGCTGTTCCGGGAGGCATGCAGGCTCGATCCTGAACTCGCAGAGGCCCACCTTTGGCTCGGTCGCGTCAGCGCCGGCATCGTCGCTTACGGCTGGAGTGACGAACCGCAACGGGACATCCGGGAAGGCCTCGATGCAGCCTTGAAGGCGGTTCGGCTCGACGAGAAGAATCCCTATTCGCATTACGCGCTGGCCATCTGCAGCATCTACGCCAACGGAACAGGCTATTCTTGCCGCGGAAAAGGCGATCGAGATCAGCCCAAGCTTCGCCCTTGGTCATCTGGTGATGGGAATGGGGCAGCTTTTCCGCGGCAGCGCATCCGAGGCAATAGCGCCGCTCGAACACGGCCTTATGTTGAACCCTTACGATCCGCAGAACTTCGTCTGGTTCAATATCCTGGCGCTCGCCTACCTGTTTGGAGGACAGGCAAGCGAGGCGCTTACCGCGGCCATCAAGGCGCGCAAGATCGCTCCGGCATGGCGGCCCACCCACGAAACACTAGCCTGCTGCTACGTTTCGCTCGGCCGCTCGCCGGAGGCTGGATCTTGCGTTGAGCTGATGCGGGAAATGGAAAACCCTTCAGGCGATGCCTTGGCGCCGTTCAGGCTGCGCAATCCACATTGGGCAGACGAGATGGCGCATCTGTTGAAGAAAGCCGGTTGGCAGCGATAAAGCCACAGGCCGTTCCCGGCCTTGCCGAAAATCAGATCTTTGCATCGTGCGGCAGTGGTGCGGTCGCCTTTTCCAGCCAGGCCAGCGCCTCGCCGTCGAGTATCGGCCCGATCTCGGCCAGCACGCGGGCGTGGTATGTGTCGAGCCAATGCAACTCGTCGCGCGTCAAAAGGTCCGACCGCACCAGCCTGGTGTCGATCGGCGCCAGCGTCAGCGTCTCGAAGCCGTGCATGGCGATGTCGCCGCCCTCTATCGGCTCGGCCGGCGTCACCAGGATGAGATTCTCGATGCGGATGCCGTAAGAACCCTCCTTGTAGTAGCCCGGTTCGTTGGAGACGATCATGCCCGCCAGCAGCTTTTCGGTGCCGGTCCTGGCGATGCGTTGCGGGCCCTCGTGCACGGCCAGATAGGAGCCGACGCCGTGGCCGGTGCCATGGGCGAAATCGCAGCCATGTTTCCATAGAGCCAGACGCGCCACGGCATCGATCTCGGAGCCGCGCGTGCCCGGGGGAAAGCGCAGCATGGAAATGCCGATCATGCCCTTCAGCACCAGCGTGAAGCGTTCGCGCATTTCCTCGGTCGGCGTGCCGATCGGCACCGTGCGGGTGATGTCGGTGGTGCCGTCCTGATACTGCCCGCCCGAATCGAGCAGGAACAGTTCGCCAGACTGAAGCTTTCGGCTGGTGGCGCGGGAAACGCGGTAGTGCATGATGGCGCCGTTCGGGCCGGCGCCGGCGATGGTGTCGAAGGACACGTCGCGCAGCGGCATTTGCGTTTCCTCGCCGGTGCTGCGGCGGCACTCCTCAAGCTTGGTGACGACCGCGATCTCGTCGAGCTTGCCCGGTTCCTGGCGGTCGAGCCAGCAAAGCAGCTTGGCGACCGCGGCGCCATCGCGGCGGTGCGCGGCGCGGGCGCCGTTGATTTCGGCCTGGTTTTTCGTCGCGCGCGGAATGCGGGCAGGGTCGGGTTCGGTGATGACGGTGCCGCCATTGTCCTCGACCAGCATTCTCAGTCTCTCCGCCGCCAGCACCGGATCCAGCCCGATCTTCGCGCCGCCCTTGGCCAGGGCTGCGATAGCAGCTTCGAATTCACCGGGTTCGTGCAATTCGGCGAGCTGCGTCAGATAGGCCGCGACGGTGCGTGAAAACTTACGCTGGTCCATGAAAAGCAGGTGCGATCGATCGGCGGCGAGCACGGCGAAGCCGAGCGCCAGCGGCGTGTGCGGCACATCGCCGCCGCGGATGTCGAAGGCCCAGGCGATGGAGGACGGGTCGGTCAGCACGGCATGGGTGGCGCCATCCTTGCCGATCGACTCGGCCAGCCGCGCCAGCTTGTCCTTGGCCAATTCGCCGGCAAAGCCGATAGGATGAAGCTCGACCGGCGCCAGCGGCGGTTCGGGCTGGTTCTCCCAAATGGCGTCGATCGGATTCCTCTCGAGCGGCACCAATGTCGCTCCCGATTTTTCGGCCGACGCTTTCAGCGCTTTCACGTCGCCGATCGTCTGCAGCCACGGGTCGAAGCCAAGCCGCACGCCCTTGCCGAGATTGTCCTTGATCCACGTGGCGGGCGGATTGTCGACTAGGCTTTCGATCGAAAAGATGTCGAGATCGACCTCGTGGCGCACCTGCAGCGTGTAGCGGCCGTCGACGAACATGATGGCACGGTCGCCGAGCACGATGGCGACGCCGGCCGAGCCGCTGAAGCCGGTCAGCCATTTCAGCCGCGCCGAGCGGTCGGCGACATATTCGCCCTGATGCTCGTCGGCACGAGGCACGATGAAGCCGTCCAGCCCGCTGGCCGCCAGCCATTGACGCAGCAACGCCACACGCGGCTTGCCGACGGCGGGGTCGCCTGCGGAATCAAAGGTCTGGAACATCATGGCCTCTCCTCGGATGCTCGATGTGAGCGGCGGACTTTCAAGTCGAACCGTGCCGCCGTTGACATCCAGCCTTTTGTTTGAGCATCGGGTTTTCCCAAAACCGGTTTCCACTTTTGGGCCCGATGCTTTGGCGCGACCGTAGCGCATGACCCCGAAAATCGGAATCGACTTTTGCTACGCCAGGCGCCGGCCGAATTCGGTCCAGCAGGGCAATCGCTTCAGGTCTGCGCTGCCCCTCATTGCCCGGCAGGGCAATGAGGGGCAGCGCCGACATCGACGGTGGTCATTCTACGTGAGCTGGGAGGCCCTCTTTTGCCTGCAGTGATTGCCCTGTTCGGCATCGCTTTTGCGCATGGACGCCATGCAGAATCAGCGATTTAAAGAAAGGTCAGCAGAGCTTACCTTTTTGGCGTGGAGGAACGAGTCTTACTGCCCTGCAAAGGAGACCATCATGTCCACGAGTTCAGCGAGACGCGGATTTTTCAGAAGCGCCGTGAACGCTCTCATCGAAGCGCGCCAGCGCGAAGCGAGCCGCTATGTGAGCAGGGTTCTGCTTGGCTTTGACGACGAAACGCTGAAAGCCAACGGCTACGATCGCGAAGAACTGAAGAAGGCGGCAAGGTCGCGCTATGTCTGAGCGAATTTGCGGCGTGCGGTTGAAGGCGCTGCGCGTCACCGCTTGAGGTGGATTGTCACCCAGCCTTCGCGATGCAACGTCCTGACATGGCGGAACCGCTGGCCGACATAGGCGGAGATCACCGCGTCGCGCTGCCGGTCGAGGATGCCTGACAGCACGATCGAGCCGCCCAAACCGATATGCCCGGCCATTTCGGGCGCCAGCCGCATCAGCGGCCGCGCCAGTATATTGGCGACGATGAGGCCAAAAGGCCCGCGCGCGGCAAAAATCGGATGGTGGAAGCCCGGCGCCGTCACCGTTTCGACGAGCGCCTTGACGTGGTTGAGCCGCGCGTTGGCGGCGGCGACTTTTGTGGCGACCGGATCGATGTCGGTCGCCAGCACCGGGATATGGGCGAGCTTGGCCAGCGCGATGGCCAGCACCGCGCTGCCGGTGCCGAGGTCGAGCGCGTTGCGCGGGCGCTCGCGCCGCACGACCTGTTCCAACATTTCGAGGCATCCGGCGGTGGTGCCGTGATGGCCGGTGCCGAAAGCCAGGCCCGCTTCGATCTCGATGGCGAGTTCGCCGCTGTGGCGCTTCCTGCGGTCATGCGCGCCGTGGACGAAGAAACGGCCGGCGCGTACCGGCTTCAGTCCCTCCAATGAACGCGTCACCCAGTCGATATCAGGCACGGGCTCGCGCGCAATCGGCCTCGACAGGGCCAGCCCGGCAAGGATCTCCTTCAAGCGCGCCTCGACGGCATCGACATCGCCGTCGGCATAGAGTGACACTTCGTGGATGTCGCGGTCCTCGTCGACTTCGACCAAGCCAATCGGCAGGCCCTCATCTTCGAATGCCGCTTCGAACGCCGCGAAGATACGGTCGGCCTCGATCTTTCCAGTGCTGAAATAAAGCCGCGTTTGGGTCATCAAACGATTTTCTTCGTGAGCATGATCTTGTCCGAAAACCGGTTCCCACTTTTCGCTGGCGCGGACCGTCGGTTCGGGACCATGCACTAACCTGCCGCCAGCCGCTTGAGCTTGGCGATGGCGGCGTCCGGGCTTTCGCCATAGGCGATGGTGCCGGCGAAATCGCCCCTGGCGTTGAGCAGCAGCACCGAAGCAGTGTGGTCCATCGTGTAGTCGCCGTTGCCGGTATCGACCTTTTTCGAATAGATGCCGAAGGATTTGGCCATGGCGCGGACCTTGTCCGGGTCGCCGGTGATGCCGAGGATGCGATCGGAGAAGTTGCTGATATAGGCGTTCATGATTTCGGGCGTGTCGCGCTCCGGGTCGACCGTCACGAAATAGGCGCGCAGGTTCTTGCCATCGTCGCCCATCGTTTTCAGCCAGCCGGCCAGTTCGAACAGCGTGGTCGGGCAGACTTCCGGGCAGTGGGTGAAGCCGAAGAAGACGACGCTGGGCTGGCCGCGAAAGGCAGCCTCGCTGATCGGAGCGCCCTTCTGGTCGACCAGCGTGAACGGCGCGCCGAACGGCTCGCCGCCATAATGCCCGCGGTACCATTCAAAGGTGAGCCAGCCGATGCCCGCCGCCATCAGGACGAGAATGCCGACCAGTATTGAACGCATCATCAATTGGCTGTCCGTCGCTATTTTCATCGGCGCCGTGTCGGCGCCTTTGGAGCTTGTTGGGCGAACACTCTTAACGGTTTGATCTCGCTCGCGCAAAGATGTCGCGTTGCCGCAACCGGCTTTCTCTTAAAAACTGATCCGCTTGCAAAGTGCTGCCGCCCGTCCCACCTGAGGTCGGCAAAACTCGAACGGCAGGAGGCTTCGTTTGCAAAGGTTGATTGGGCAAGGACTGATTGGGCGAAAACTGATCGGCGGCGCTTTGGCCGCGTGCCTTGTCGTCGGTGCTGGTGCGGCTGTCGCCCAGGAGGTCGGCAAGGTCGGCGTCGACTGGCTCGGCAACGACATCATCGTCGAGGCGATCAAGGACCCGAAGGTCGAAGGCGTGACCTGCCATGTCTCCTATTTCGACCGTGGCGTGATCGATCGCCTGCAAAAGGGCAACTGGTTCGAGGACCCATCCGATTCCTCGATCGCCTGCCGCCAAACCGGGCCGATCACCATCGGCGACATCGACATGAGCGAGGCCGGCGAGGAGGTGTTCAAGCAAGGCATCAGCCTGATCTGGAAGAAACAGGTGGTGAACCGCATCTACGATAAAGCCAACGAGACCCTGATCTATCTGTCGCATTCGCGCCAGGTGCAGGACGGTTCAGCGAAAATGTCGGTCACCACGGTACCGCTCTATGGCCAGAACGTGATGTGGACCAACGGCAAGCCGAAATAGGCTCTGGAAACAGGTGACGGACGATTGCTCCCGCTTGCGGGACTAACCGCTCGGGCGTAAAGCCGCCGGGATGGACCGTCCCGAAAACCTCGTCCTGAAAGACCCCGAGCCGCGAATCCACCCGACCGCGGAGTTGAAGGCATGCAAGCTTGGGCGCTACGCCTCGATCGGCGAGCGGGTCATCTTGCGCGAAGTCATAGTCGGTGACTTCTCCTATTTCGAGCGCCACGCCGAGGCGATCTACACGACAACAGGCAAGTTCTGTTCGATCGCCGCCAACAGCCGTATCAACGCGCTCGAGCATCCGATCGAACGGTTGACCCAGCACAAGATCAGCTACCGGCCAAACGAGTATTTCCGCTGGCTCGGCGTCGACGCCGGATTTCGGGAGCGACGGCGGGCGACGTCCGTCACCATCGGCCACGACGTCTGGATCGGCCATGGTGCGGTGATCATGCCTGATGTGAGCATCGGCAATGGCGCGATCGTCGGCGCCAATGCGGTGGTAACGCGCGATGTACCTGCCTATGCGATCGTCGCCGGGGTTCCGGCCAAGCCGCTGCGCCAGCGTTTTGCCGAGAAAACCGCTGCGCGGATTGAAAGCCTCGGCTGGTGGGACTGGTCGGTCGAAAAACTCGCCAAGGCCATTCCTGACATGCAGGCGCTTTCCATCGAGGCCTTCCTCGACCGCTGGGAGCACGAAATCCCCTGATCCTTGGGGCTCTCTGAACGGCTACGTCCGTGAAAGGAGGGAACCTCAGCGGATGCTGATTGTTTCTCCTGCCATGATAGAGAAGCTTTTCACCAGGATCGCCAACTATGTTGCGCATCTAGCCGGTCTGCCGTCGACATTCGCGGTCTGTTTCCTGATCATTGTTGCGTGGGGGGCAAGCGGACCGATGTTCGGGTTTTCCGATACGTGGCAGCTCATCATCAACACCGGCACGACGATCGTCACCTTCCTGATGGTGTTCCTCATCCAGAACACCCAGAACCGCGATGGCACGGCGATTCAGACGAAACTCGACGAGTTGATCCGGGTCGGCAAAGCTCACAATACCTTTATCGGCATCGAGCACCTGACCGAATCCGAGGTCGAGGAGATCCGTAGAAAATGTGAACAGGCGGCGAAACGGCATGATACGGCGGTCAAGAAAGCCACTGCACAAAAGCGCGGCTCAAAGACACATGCGTGAGCGTCAGCTTTCCATGAACGCCGCGAAAGCCTCCTTGTGGTCCGGGTGCCAGCGCGACAAAGCAGGGCGATTTTCGATGATGTCGCCGATCGCCCAGGCCATGCGCTTTTCGTCCATGGTCCGTGTCGCCTCGTTGTCGGGGCACAGGATGTAGAAGTCGCCACGCACCAGCGCGGCCAGCATGAAGTCGATCACCTGCTCGCCGGTCCAGGCGCCGGCGGGCTTTTCGGTTGCACCCTCGGTCAGGCCGGTAAAAGTGAACCCCGGAATGAGCAGATGCGCGGCGATGTTGGCGCCGGGCTCGTTGCGCAGCGCATGCGCCAAGCCTTCGGTAAAGCTCTTCACGCCGGATTTGGAGACGTTGTAGGCAAGGTTGCCGGGCGGCGTCGTGATGCCTTGCTTGGAGCCGGTGTTGACGATCAGGCCCGGTTTTCCTGCAGCCAGCATGCGCGGCACGAAGGCCTCGACGCCATGGACGACGCCCCAAAAATTGATGTCCAGTAGCCGCTTCCAGGCGTCGCGGTTCTCCCAGGGCTTGCCGGGATTGTTGCCGACGCCGGCATTGTTCATCAACAGCGACACGCCGCCGAAGGCATCGAATGCCTTTTCGGCCAGCCGGTCGACTTCGTCGGCTTTCGAGACGTCGGTCGCGACAGCGAGCACGCCACTGTCGCCGGCAATCGTGGCAACGGCGCCGGCAGCCTCATCGAGCCGCGCGCCGCCGATGTCGGCCAGCACGATTTTCAGGCCCACTGCCGCCAGCCGCCTGGCCGCGGCAAGGCCGATGCCGCTGGCGCCGCCGGTGATGACGGCAACGTTGCCGGAGCCAAGGGCAGGCAAAGCGCTCTGGATTTCGGCGTCGGTGGTCATCGATCGTGTCCTCGTTCAGGTTGCGCCGAACTTAACGCGGCGACAGCCTCGCGCAAGCCCGTTTGGGCGTCCTTGGGTTGACCACATCGGCAGGCGCTGCGCATGCTGTCCGCGTAAGAAGGAGTTTACCGATTGACCGACTGGATCGAGATCCTGAAAGAACAGACCGCCACCGGCGACCAGATGAGCCGTGAGGTGCCGCAAATGCTTGCCAATCCCGACATCAGCGAAGCGCAAGTGAGAACGCTGTTTTCGGCGCTCGAAAAGCAGGCGGAGTTCGTCGAGAAGCTGCGCATGGCGCTGGAAAAATTCGGCCATGATTTTTCGGTGATCAAGGCGGCCGAGCGGCTGGAGGAGCGCTATGCCGACCTTGCGGCCTCGGTGGCGGAAAAGCTGAAGGCGATGCGGGAATAGGGTGGACCTATTTTTCGATCTGCCTTTCGAAACGCTTGTCCGGCACGAACCAGATCATGGCAACCAGCACATAGAGCGCGACGCTGATCCATTGATTGACGAAGGTCAGCGGAATGGCGGCGATGTAGAGGACCACCGAGATCTTTTCCTTGCGATCGGTGCCTGCCGCTCTGGCGAAGGCAGTGTCGTTGCCATGCAGCCGGTGCAGGAGGACGACCAGAATGAAGTAGGCAGCCGCGCAAAGCGCCAGGACAACACCGTAAACGGCGACAGGCACCGGCGCGAAATGGTTTTCGCCCATGAAGGCGGTGGTCACGGGCATCAGCGACAGCCAGAACAGCAGATGCAAATTCGCCCACAGCACGCGGCCATCGACCCGCTGCACGGTGTGGAACATGTTGTGCAGATTGTTCCAGTAGATGCCGACATAGATGAAGGACAGCACGTAGCTGAGAAAGGTGGGCCATAGCGGTGCCAGCGCGGAAAAATCCGCGCTATGCGGCACCTTCAATTCCAGCACCATGATGGTGATGATGATGGCCATGACGCCATCGGAAAATGCCTCGACCCGTCCCTTGCCCATGGATTCTCCCCAGCTGCGCCTGACTCATCCTAGGCGATCGACGTGGCTGGAGGGAAGGCCGGCCATCATCAATCGCTGTCGCGCGCGATCAGTTCCAGCGGCCAGACCTCACGGATGATCCGCGCGCCTTCGGGGCCGGCGAAGGCCGGGATCGACGCCAGCAACATTTCGGCAAGCCGCCGTCCCATCGGCTCCAGGCGAGGGCGGAAGCCGGTCAGTGCCGGTGAAAAATAGCGGCAGAGCGGCGTGTCGACGATGACGATCACCGCAATGTCGTGGCCCGGCTTGATGCCCATCTCGGCCAGCGCCTTGCAGCCGCCGAGTGCCATCGCGTCATTGTTGAAGATGATAGCGGTCGGCGGGTCCTTGGAGCGCATGACCTGCGGCGTCACCGCGTCGCCGCCGGCTTCATTGATGAAGCCTTTCGCGATCAGCTCGGGGTCGACCTCGATGCCGTGCCGCCGCAGGGCCTTGCGATAGCCGGCCAGGAACAGGTAGCCGAAATTGAGGTTGAGTGACGGGCGGATGGCGGCGATGCGGCGATGGCCGCGCGCCACCAGGCGGTCGACCGCGTCGGCCCCGGCTTTTTCGAAATCGAGGTCGAGCGACGGATAGGTCTTGCCGCCGGAGCGGCTGCGGCCGAGCGTCGCGAACGGGAATCCGACCCTGGTCAGGTAATCGATGCGCTCGTCCTCGCGACGCGTATAGGCCAGCACCACGGCGTCGGCCCGGCGCGTCTCGACCACCCGGCGCAGGCGCTCCTGCTGGTAGTCGCCCGGCGCGCCCATCACCACGATCAGATCGAGCCCGCTTTCGGCGAGTTTCGCCTGCAGCCCGGTCAGGAACGGAATGAAGAACGGTTCGCCATATTGCTGGTCGCCCGGGTGCGGCTGCAGCATGAAGGCGATCGAGTGGGTGGTGCCGCGGCGCAGGCTGCGGCCGGACTGGTTCGGCGAATAGTTCAGCTTTGCCGCCGCATCGAGCACGCGCTGGCGGGTGTCGGCATTGACGTCGGCACGGCCGTTGAGCGCGCGCGACACGGTGCCGATCGAAATGTTCAGGTGACGCGCAAGGTCGTGGATGCTGGACGCCAAAGGACAGTTCTCCCCCTTGCCTGGCTATCATCGGCCGCTCTTCAGGCCAAGGTGATCTAGGTGATTTTCGCGAGCGGCCAATTGACATTCTATGCCTTCCGGTGTGTTCTCGTAAACGTTTACGGAAAAACGTTTACGGTCATGCCGTGAATGCCGTGACGATCGGTCTGGAGGGGCCGAGCGGAGGAGGAGCGCTGGATGATGAATGTCGTCCTGGTCGGCTGCGGAGCGATGAGCAAGCACTGGCTCGATGCGGCGAGGCAGATCGACGGGTTGGCTATTGTCGGCCTTGTCGACCTCGACGCCGACAGGGCGAAGGCAAGGGCGCGCGAATACGAGCTTGCCGGCGCCATTGTCGGGACCAATCTTGACGCCGTGCTCGACCAGACCAAGCCCGACGCTGTGTTCGACGTCGTGGTTCCGGCGGCTCGGCGCGATGTCGCGCTTTCGGCCTTTGCGCATCACTGTCACCTCCTGACGGAGAAGCCGCTGGCTGACAGCCCGGAGAACGCGCGCGCCATCGTCGAGGCTGCCCGACGCGCCAGGCGCGTGCACGCCGTCGTCCAGAACCGCCGCTATGTCGCCAACGTCAGGCGCATCAGGCGTTTTCTCGATTCCGGCGCCATCGGCGCGCCAACCAGCATCCACGCCGAATTCTTCGTCGCGCCGCATTTCGGCGGGTTTCGCGAGGAGATGCGCCATGTCCTGCTGCTCGACATGGCGATCCATACTTTCGACGCCGCCCGCTACATGGTCGGCGGCGCGCCGGCCTGCGTCTACTGCCAGGAATGGGAGCCGGTCAATTCCTGGTACCGGCAGGGATCGTCGGCCACCGCAATCTTCGAGCTCGGCGGCGGCAAGCTGTTCACCTATGCCGGCTCCTGGTGCGCCGACGGCTTCCGCACCAGTTGGGAGAGCACATGGCGCATCGTCGCCGAGCACGGCAGCTTGGTCTGGGACGGCGAGGATGGGCTGAGGGCGGAAGTCGCGCGGCCTATCCGTGAAGGGCTGTTCGATCGCACAGAGCCGCTCACTGTCCCGCCGCTCGATTCGAGAGACCGCATCGGCGGCCATCTCGGCATCATCCAGGATTTTGTGCGCGCCGTCGAAACCGGCAGCGAGCCGGAGACGCGCGGCGCCGACAACATCAAGAGCCTGGCCATGGTCTTTGCCGCGATCGAAAGCGCCGAAACCGGGCGCCGGGTCGCGATCACATAGAGCAAGATGAGGTTAGTTTTGGTCATTCTGCCGGTGATGGTTTGGGACAAGGTCGAGGGGTCTTGCGAAGGGCGTAGTGGTGCTACACCCGAGCCAGAGCCCGAAGGATTTGGCCCAAACCAGCCCGGCAGAATGACCAAAACTAACCTCATCTTGCTCTGGGAAGGATGACGATGCCAAACCCGCTTCTCGACATCAGGATCGGCACCATGGTGCGGGCCAATCTCGATGACCCGGCCGCCTATATCAAGGCCATCCTGCCGCTCGGCTTCGAAAGCATCCAGCCCTTCTTCTGGCAGACGCTGGGCGGCAAGGATCTTCCGCGGCTGGCCGGCCAGATCCGCGAGGCGATCGGCGACGCCGACGTCGTCGTCTCCTCGCTCGGCGTCTTCGGCAATCCGCTGGAGAGCGGCGATGTCGATCGCGGCGTGCTTGATGCCTGGGAAACGGCCATCGACCATGCGCATCTGTTCGGCACCGCGATGGTCAGCGGCTTCACCGGCCGCCTCCGCGGCAAGCCGCTGCCCGACAGCCTGCCGCGCTTCCGCGAGGTCTGGGGACCACTGGCGCGGCGCGCCGCCGACAAGGGCGTGCGCATCGCCTTCGAGAATTGCGCGATGGACGGCAACTGGGCTGATGGAGACTGGAACATCGCCCACAATCCGGACGCCTGGGAGCTGATGTTCAACGAATTGCCGGATGACAATCTCGGCCTGGAATGGGAGCCCTGCCACCAGCTCGTCTACCTGATCGATCCGATCCCGCAGATCCGCAAATGGGCGCCGCGCATTTTTCATGTCCACGGCAAGGACGCGACGGTGCGCTGGGACGTGATCCGCGAGCATGGCGTGTTCGGCCGGCTGCCGTTCGTGCAAATGCGCACGCCTGGCTTCGGCGACAGCGACTGGACGCGGGTGATCAGCGAATTGCGGCTGGCCGGATACAGGGGCGCCATCGACATCGAAGGCTGGCACGACCCGGTCTATCGCGGCGACCTTGAGATTACCGGGCAAGTGCGGGCGCTGGACTACCTCAAGCAATGCCGGGGAGGTGCGACGTATCTGCCGAACCCGGCTTGAAGATCCGGCTGGCGAGGAGCCGGCCAGCGAAGCATTGCGGCGAGAAGCCGAAGCATTCGTCGAGAACCCCTCGGCTGCGAGGGAACAAAGGGAGGATAAGTGCATGAGCATCACGATGAGAAGGACAGTTCTGCGCTCGACCGTCGTGGCGGCCGCCACGGCGCTCGTCGCCGCAATCTCCACCTTGCCTGCCCAGGCGCTCGATGCCCAGTGGTGCAAGGACGTCCACATCCGCTTTTTCGTCGGCGGCGCCGAGGGCGACGCCTTCGGCACCATCGTCTACAATGGCGCCAAGCAGGCCGAGGCCGATCTTGGGCCGAAGGTCGACTACATCTTCTCCCAGTGGGATGTCGAGAAGATGGTGCAGCAATTGCGCGAGGCCGTCGCGGTCAAGCCCGGCGGCATCGCCATGATGGGCCACCCGGGCGATGCTTCGATCATGCCGCTGGCCGAACAGGCGCACAAGGACGGCATCAGGATGATGTACCAGAACGTGCCGGTGCCGAAGGTCACGGCAGCGTTCGGCGGCGGCTATGTCGGCGCCCAGCAGGAAGAGCAGGGCCGCGCGCTCGGCGCCGAGGCGTTCAAGCTGGCCGGCCTCAAGGCCGGCGACAAGGCGATCATGATCGGCCCGTTCGAGAACGAGAGCCGCGGCGCGCGCGAGCGCGGCACGGTCGCCGCCCTGAAAGAGGCGGGCGTCGAGGTCATCCAGCTCTCCTCGCCGCCGAGCGGCGAATGGGCTTCCGATCCCAATCTGGCCATTCCGGTGATTACCGCAGCACTCCTCAACAATCCCGACGTCAAGGCGGTTGGCTATCCCGGCGGACAGATGCTGGGCAACGTCCCGACCTACATGCAGGCGGCAGGCAGGAAGGCTGGCGATATCTTCAATTTCGGCTTCGACACCAGCCCGCAGATCGTCGAGGGTTTCAAGGGCGGCTGGGTCCAGCTGACGGCCGACCAGCAGCCGTTCCTGCAGGGTTATCTGCCGATCCTCAGCCTCTGCCAGCAGGTGGTGTTGGGCCTGGCGCCAATGAATGTCGACACCGGCGCCGGCTTCGTCACGCCTGACAATTACGAGATCGTCGCCGAACTCGCCAAGCAGGCGCTGCGCTGACCTTTTGACACGGCTGCCGGTCTTGCGACCGCAGCCGGAACCAAGTGAGGATCGCCATGGCAGAACGCCTTATAGAGCTGCGCGACATCAGCAAGTCCTATGGCCAGGTCTATGCGCTGGGCGGGGTCAATCTCAGCGTCGACCGCGGCGAGGTGGTCGGCCTGATCGGCGACAACGGCGCCGGCAAGTCGACGCTGATCAAGATCCTCTCCGGCGTGGTCAAGCCGACCAGCGGCGAGATCCTCATCCGCGGCCAGCCGGTGACCGGCTGGAGCGCCGCGCGCTCGCGCGACGCCGGCATCGAGACGGTATTCCAGGACCGGGCGCTGGCCGTGCAGCAGACGATCGTGCGCAACATCTTCATGGGCCGCGAACTCACCGGCTTTCTCGGCTGGCTGAAGGTCAACAAGGAAATCGAGGAGGCGAGCCGGCTGATGCGCGAGATCGGCTTCACCTCGAAAGTGTTCACGCCGCAGTCTATCGTCGGCCAGCTCTCCGGCGGCGAACGCCAGGGCGTGGCGATCGCGCGGGCAATCTACAAGCAGGCCGACCTGATCATCCTCGACGAGCCGACGACGGCGCTGTCGCTGACCGAGACCGCCAAAGTCTTCCATTTCGTGCGCCAGGTGCGGGCAAGCGGGCGCTCGATCCTGTTCATCGGCCACAACATCCACCACGTCTTCGACATCGCCGATCGTTTCGTCGTGCTGGACCGCGGCAAGGTCGCGCTCACCGCCGACCGCAGCCAGGTCAAGTCGGCCGAAGACCTCATCAACTTCATGGAAGACGTCGCGCATCCGGGTGGATTGCCGGGACTGCACGACGCCGGCGACCCGGAGCAGAGAGCACGATGAGCAAGACGATGGAGCCCGATCTGCAAGAGCCGTCCGCAGGCATCTCCCGTCCCGGCAATCCCCGGAAAGAGTGGAAACACCCATCCGATCACTGGATGCGCGGCTTCATCCTCGACAACCGCGCCGCACTCGGCACGCTTGCCGTGTTCGTGGTGATGATGACGGTGTTCATGATCGCCAACCCGACCGTCTTCACCACCTGGTATCTCTACAGTTCCGTGCTCACCACGCTGCCGGTAGCGCTGTTCGTGGTGGTGCCGCTGGTCTTCGTCGTCACCTGCGGCGAGATCGACCTGTCGTTTCCGGCGACGATGGGTTTTGCCTCATGGGTGTTCGCGCTGGTCGTGCAGGCCGGCTACGACCCGTTTCTCGGTATTGCCGCCGCCATTGCAACGGGCACGTTGCTCGGCTTCCTTGTCGGGTCGCTGGTCGTCTATGGCGGGCTGTCGTCGCTGATCGCCACGCTCGGCATGAACTTCCTGCTGCGCGGCCTGATCCAGATCATCAACGAAGGCAGGTCGACGGCGCTGACCAGCCTTGCCGACAGCTGGGCCTACAAGATCTTCTCCAGCCAGCTCTACGGCATCCCGGTGCAGATCTTCTGGGCCATCGGCTTCGTCGTGCTGTCGGCGCTGCTCTACAACAGGCATCGCTTCGGCGCGCAGGTGAAGGTGGTCGGCGACAATCCCGACAGCGCCCAGCAGATGGGCATCGACGTCAAGCGCGTGCGGGTGAAAGTATTCGTCTTCGTCGGCATCGGGGCGGCGATCGCCGGCACCTTTTCGGTGATGATCAACTTCACCTGGTGGCCGACGGCCGGCGACGGCTATCTGCTGCCGGTGCTGGCATCGGTGTTCGTTGGCGGCACGCCGACCTGGGGCGGCATCGGTACCGTCGTCGGCGGCGCCATCGGCGCCGTCACCGTGTCGTTCATCCAGACCGGCGTCGTCGCGGCAGGCCTGAGCGGCTTCTATGTCCAGTTCTTCAACGGGCTGATCATCATCCTGTCGCTGCTCGGCCACAAATGGAACCAGGCGCGGTATCGGTGAGGGGGAGACTCATACCCCGGTGACAAACCCGTCCAGCACGCGTTTCTGGCCGGCCTTGTCGAAGTCGATGGTCAGCTTGTTGCCGTCGATGGCGGCAATGTTGCCGTTGCCGAATTTCTGGTGGAAGACGCGGTCGCCGACGCTGAAGGCCGACGGCTTGTCGGCAACGGATTTGGCGACCAGCTCGCCGTCGATGGTGCGGCCCTTGATCGAGGTGCGGCCGGCACCATAGCCACTGTCGGTCTCGCCATAGCCGATGCGCTCGACCTGGTGGCCGGAGCGCGAGCCCCAGTTGCGGTCGGTCGCCTCGGTGCGGTTCTGCTGCGCGCGCTGCCAGCCCGGCGTTGCATAGGTGCTGGAGAAGGCGCCGGATTTTTCTGCGCCGACATTGTCGAAGCGCGACGCGCCGTAAGGATTCTGCCGTCCTGCCGCCTGGCCGCCCCGCCCGGAGGCGAAAGAGCCGCCGCCATAGGCATTGCCGTAGCCGCCATAGGAGCTGCCGCTCTCGGCGACCTCGACATGGGCTTCCGGCAATTCGTCGAGGAAGCGTGACGGGATCGTCGATTGCCACAGGCCGTGGATGCGGCGGTTGGAGACGAACCACAAATGCAGGTTCTTCTTGGCGCGGGTCAGCCCGACATAGGCCAGCCGCCGCTCTTCCTCCAGCCCGGAGCGGCCGCCCTCGTCGAGAGCGCGCTGATGCGGGAACAGTCCTTCCTCCCAGCCGGGCAGAAAAACCGTCTCGAATTCGAGGCCCTTGGCCGAATGCAGCGTCATGATGTTGACGGCGTCGAGCTCGGCGTTCTGCTCGGCGTCCATCACCAGCGCTACATGTTCGAGGAAGGAGCGCAGCGATTCGTACTCCTCCATGGAGCGGATCAGTTCCTTGAGGTTTTCCAGCCGGCCGGGCGCTTCTACCGAGCGGTCGTTCTTCCACATGTCGGTGTAGCCGCTCTCCTCCAGGATGGTCTCGGCCAGCTCGGTGTGCGGCGTGGTCTCCAGCGCCTTCTGCCAGCGCTCGAAATTGGCGGCGACTTCGCGCAGCGCCGCGCGCGGCTTCGGCTTCAGCTCGTCGCTCTCGGCGAGTTTTTCCGCAGCCTCCAGCATCGGGATGCGCAGCGCCCTGGCGGTGTCGTGAATCTGGCGGATGGTGGCTTCGCCCAGCCCGCGCTTCGGCACGTTGACGATGCGCTCGAAGGCGAGGTCGTCTGCGCCTTGCGCGACGACGCGGAAGAAGGCGAGGGCGTCGCGGATTTCGAGGCGCTCGTAAAAGCGCGGGCCGCCGATGACGCGGTAGTTGAGGCCAAGGGTGACGAAGCGGTCCTCGAACTCGCGCATCTGGAAGGACGCGCGGACAAGAATGGCCATGTCGTTGAGATTGTGCTTTTGCCGCTGGTAGGCTTCGATGGTTTCGCCGACGGCGCGGGCCTCCTCCTCGGAATCCCAGGCGGCATGGACATGCACCTTCTCATCGTCCTCGGCGATCTTTTCGGTGAACAGCGTCTTGCCGAAGCGGCTTTCATTGTGGGCGATGAGGTGGGAGGCGGTGCCGAGGATGTGCGCGGTGGAGCGGTAGTTGCGTTCCAGCCGGATGATGGTGGCGCCGGGGAAATCCTTGTCGAAGCGCAGGATGTTGTCGACTTCGGCCCCGCGCCAGCCATAGATCGACTGGTCGTCGTCGCCGACGCAGCAGATGTTTATGGTGGCCGCGCGCGGGTTTCCCTCCCCCTTGAGGGGAGGGTGGCCGGGCAAAGCCCGGCCGGGTGGGGTCCGGACGGCCGTGCTCGACGCTCTGGCGGTGCCTTCTGCGGCTACCCCCTCCGCCCGCTTCGCGGGCACCTCCCCCTCAAGGGGGGAGGATTGCGGCCGCTGCGCCAGCAGCCGCAGCCACATGTATTGGGCGGTGTTGGTGTCCTGGTACTCGTCGACAAGGACGTAGCGGAAGCGCTTGTGGTATTCCTTCAGCACGTCCGGATTGGCGCGAAAAATGCGGATCGGGTGGCACAGGAGATCGCCGAAGTCGCAGGCGTTCAGCGTCTTCAGCCGCTCCTGGTAAGCCTTGTAGAGTTCACGCCCCTTGCCGTTGGCGAAGGCGCGGGCGTCGCCCTCGGCAATCTCGGCGGGGCCAAGCCCCTTGTTCTTCCAGCCGTCGATCATCTGGGCGAACTGCTTGGCCGGCCAGCGTTTGTCGTCCAGTCCTTCGGCCTGGATGAGCTGCTTGATCAGGCGCACAACGTCGTCGGTGTCGAGAATGGTGAAGTCGGATCTGAGCCCGGCAAGCTCGGCGTGGCGGCGCAGCAGCTTCACTCCAATCGAGTGGAAGGTGCCGAGCCACGGCATGCCTTCGACATTGCCTTCGCCGATCAGCAGGCCGATGCGCTGCTTCATCTCGCGCGCCGCCTTGTTGGTGAAGGTGACGGCGAGGATCTGCGACGGGAAGGCCTTGCCGGTGGCGAGGATGTGAGCGATGCGGGTGGTCAGCACGCGCGTCTTGCCTGTGCCGGCGCCGGCCAGCACCAGCACCGGACCCTCGGTGGTTTCCACCGCCAGCCGCTGCTCGGGGTTGAGCCCATTCAGATAATCGGGCGCATTGGCATGGCCGCTGCGGGCAGCCATGGCGCGCGCAGCAATGCCCGACGGGGCCACGGGCCGCGCGTTCGGTTCATCAAAAAAAGGCATATCTTCCGAAAAGCCGGACATCTCCCCCGAATGTAGTGATTCGGCAGCGAAAGGCCAGAAGCGTCTCCGTTTTGTTCTCTGTCCAGCGCCGGAACCTACAAATGGGTATATTTAACCCACCGACGTCGTGGAGCACTGCATGCTGGGCCTCACTGATCCGTGATTGGACCATGCAGCCCTCGACCCTATCTTGCGCGGCGGACATGTTCCCGAAGCCGAGGAGAGCGCCATGACAAAACCGAGCCCTGCCAACCCCGCCGTCAACACACCCGTCATTACCCAGGCTATGATCGACGCCTATGACGAATACACGCATCTGACGCTCGACCGGCGGCGCTTCATGGAACAATTGACCAGGCTTGCCGGATCAGGTGCGGCGGCCGCCGCAATCGCGCCGCTGCTGGCGGCGAATTCAGCCCGGGCGGCGATTGTTGCCGAGGACGATTCACGCGTGACGGGCGAGGACATCAGCTATCCCGGCAGCGGTGGCGAGATGAAGGGTTATCTGGTCAAGCCGGCCGGCCAGTCCGGCAAGCTCGGCACCGTCATCGTCGTGCATGAGAACAGGGGGCTCAACCCGCATATACGCGATGTGACGCGGCGCGTGGCGCTGGAAGGCTTCGTTGCGCTGGCCCCGGATTTCCTGTCGCCGCTCGGCGGCACGCCGGACGACGAAGACAAGGCGCGTGAGCAGTTTTCCAAGCTCGATCCGGCGCAAACCACTGCCAATGCGGTCGCAACGGTCGCTTTCCTCAGGGGCCGCGAGGATGGCAACGGCAAGGTCGGCGCGGTCGGCTTCTGCTGGGGCGGCGGCACGGTGAACACGCTGGCTGCCAACGCGCCGGATCTGGCCGCCGCTGTCGCCTATTACGGCATGCAGCCGAAGGCCGAGGATGTGCCGAAGATCAAGGCGGCGCTGCTGCTGCATTATGCCGGGCTCGACACCCGCATCAATGCCGGCATCGACGCCTTCAAGAAGGAACTCGATGCAGCCGAAGTCGAGTACACGATCCATGTCTATGAAGGCGCCAATCATGCCTTCAACAATGACACGTCGGCGGCTCGCTACGACAAGAACGCGGCGGACCTCGCCTGGGGCCGGACGATCGCCTTTCTCAAGGAGAAGCTTGCCTGATCAGGCATTTGCCGGTTTGTGAAAAGCGACGCCGGCCACCACCAGCGCGATGCCGATGCAATCGGTAAGGCTGGGTATCTGGCGGAGCACAATGACGCCGATCAGCGTGGCGGTGACCGGCAGCAACGACAGCATCAGCGCGAAGCTCGATCGCGGCAGCCGCGACATGGCAAGCTGGTCGCAGATATAGGGGATGACCGAGGAGCAGATGCCGACGCCGATGGCGGCGATGAGCAGTGGCGGCGCCGAGAAAGCCGGCAGCGCATCGGTGAAGCCGATCGGCAGTACGATGAGGAAGGCGACCGCCATGGCAGCGCCCAGGCCGGCGATGCCGTCGCCAGCGCCGGCGCGGGAAACGCGATGGCCAAGCACGATGTAGCCGACGAACAGCGCGCCGTTGAGGAAGGCCCAGAACAGGCCAATCGGGTCGCTTGACCATTTGACGTCGATCAGCAGCAAGGTGCCGATAACGGCAACGGCAAGCGCTGCGAAATTGCGCGGGCTTCTGACGCCGACCAGCGCAACGCCGATGGTGCCGACGAATTCGATCGCCGCGACCAGCGAGATCGGCAAGCGGTAGAGTGCCAGGTAAAAGGCGCAATTCATCACGCCGAGGCAAGCGCCAAAACCGAGAAGCAGCAGCCGTGTCTGCCGGTCGGCGCGGGCGAAGGCCGTCCACGGCCGGGTCAGCGGCGCGAAGACAAGGGCGGCCGTAACGATGCGCAGCCAGGCCATGCCGAGCACGCCGACATGCGGGAAAAGCAGCACGGCGAAAGCCGGCCCGAGATAATGAAACACAGCGCTGACACCGAACCAGACATGCGGCGGCAGCGATGTCGCCAGCCTGCCAAAGACAGGGCCGGCGAGGGCAGGGATAGCAGTTGGGGCTTGCGCTTGATCATCCATAGGATCATTATCGCAGGCAGATTTACCTGTTTATATGGGCAATGGCCAATCAAAGAGATCGTTTATTCTCCTGAACAAAGGAGTTTTTCCTGAAACACATTCGAAACGAAAATGCTGATCTGGATGCGGCGGATCTGAAAATCCTGCGCCTGCTGGAAAAGGATGCGCGCACCAGCACCGCCGAACTGGCGCGCTCGGTCGGCCTGTCGGCGCCGAGCGTGTCCGAGCGCATCAAGCGGCTGCAGGAGAGCGGCGTGATCGAGGCCTATACTGTGCGGATCAACCCGGCCGCGCTCGGCATGAAGCTGTCGGCATGGCTGCGGATCAGGCCGGTGCCCGGGCAGTTGGCTGCGGTCGCCGAGATCATCCGCGACTTGCCGGAAATCGCCCAGTGCGATCGGGTGACCGGCGAGGACTGTTTCATCGCGCTGGCGCATGTCGGCTCGGTGGCCGAACTCGAACGGGTGATCGACCGCATCATTCCGTTTGCGATGACCAACACCGCAATCATCCAGTCGTCGCCGGTGGTGGCGCGTTCACCGCTGGCGGCAGTGTTCGTCAATACATCAGCTTAACTGGAAAAAGTCGCGCCGCCCCTCATCGCCCTGCCGGGCACTTCTCCCCGTATAGTGACGGGGAGAAGGACGCTGTCATCAATGGTTTCGCCAATTTGCGGGCGTTGCTGGAAGAGCGCCGAGGCTGCGGCAAGCTCCCTTCTCCCCGTCACCATACGGGGAGAAGGTGGCGGCAGCCGGATGAGGGGCGGCGCAAACGCCCCAGAAAAGCAATCGAACAACGAACCTACTTCTTCCCGCACCGATCAGGCGTGGCCGCGCTTCATCCGTGCTTGCTTCAGGATGGCGCGCCAGCGGATCATGGCGAAAGGGATCGGCTCGTTGTTGTTGGCGATGGTAAAAATTTCGTAGTTGAGGTTCTTCAGCGATCGCCAGAAATCGTAGTCGCTGATGCGTGGGTCGGCCGCCAGCCTGTCCGCCTCGACCTTGATATCGGTTTTCATGCACGTTCCCCGAACCGCTTCAGCCCCGCCGCCCGTATCGCAATGCGGACGGTTCTCGAACGCCGCGCTGAGTCGTTCAACGCCTCAATTCGGCTTGTTCACGGTAAAACCCTGGTAAGGTTAACGGCGGTCTGACTGCGGTTCAAGCGTCCTGCGACGAATACCGATCGAGCGGCCGGCGCGCTCAGGCATCGGCAGCGCCGCATGGGCGGCGCGCATGACTTCGACCTTGGCCAGGACATCGGCCGGGAAGGGCGCCACCTTCGGTCCGGACATGTCGACATGCAGCGACAATGATTCGGACGTGGCAGCGAGCCAGCCGCCGACATGGCGGATTTCCTGGTAGGCTCTCAGCCGCTTGTCGTCATGGTCGAGCAGCTGGAACGAGACATCGACCTTGTGGTCGAGATGCAGTTCCCTGATATAGCAGACATGGACTTCCGCCGTGTAGATGGTCAGCCGGCGCTGCTTTGCATAGTCCGGCCCCATCCCCATCATTTCGAACGCTTCGTCGGAACAGCGGTCGAACAGCACGTTGTAATAGGCCATGTTGAGATGGCCGTTATAGTCGATCCAGTCTTTTTCGATGGCCATGGGAGCAGAGGCGAAGGGGGCGGCGGTGGACATCGAAAACTTCCTTCTGGCTGGACAGGACGTGGTCGGGGAGACTAGAGCGACGTGCGTCCAATTGGACGCACAAAGTACGCTCTAGCACATTGAATCTTCGCATCGTGCTTTCCGAAAATCGATTTCGATTTTCGGGCCGATGCGATAGGCATCCATAAGTCCATAACAAGGGTGGACGCTGGTCCATTCGCGGAGGAATAGATGGCTCTGAGCGACCTCAATCCGGTCGAGCGCAACGAAGAAGGCATCGCCGCGGTGCTCGGCATCCTCAAGCAGCGGCTCGGCGAACGGTTCCAGACCGGCCAGGCGATCCGCACCCAGCACGCGCATACCACCACCTACATTCCAACCCAGGCGCCGGATGGCGTGGCGTTTCCGGAGACGACACCGGAGGTGCAGGAGATCGTGTCGGCCTGCGCCGTGCACCGCGTGCCGGTGATCGCCTTCGGCGTCGGCTCCTCGCTGGAGGGCCATACCAACGCGCCGGGCGGCGGCATCTCTGTCGATACGTCGCGGATGAACCGCATCCTCGCGGTCAACCCGCAGGATCTCGATTGCACGGTTGAGCCCGGTGTGACGCGCGAGGATCTCAACCGGCACCTGCGCGACACCGGCCTGTTCTTTCCGATCGATCCGGGCGCCAATGCATCGCTCGGCGGCATGGCGGCGACGCGGGCGTCGGGCACCAATGCCGTGCGCTACGGCACGATGCGCGAGAATGTATTGTCGCTGACGGCGGTGATGGCCGACGGCGAGACGGTGACGACCGGCAAGCGCGCAAAAAAGAGCTCGGCCGGCTACGATCTGACGCGGCTCCTGATCGGCTCCGAAGGCACGCTCGGCATCATCACCCAGCTGACGCTTAAGCTGCAGGGCATTCCGCAGGCGATTTCCGGCGGCGTCTGTCCGTTTCCCAGCGTCGAGGCGGCCTGCAATGCGGTGATCGCGACAATCCAGATGGGCATTCCGGTGGCGCGCATCGAACTGGTCAATGCGCTGCAGATGCGGGCGATGAAGAGCTATTCGAAACTCGACTATCCCGAAAGCCCGTGCCTGTTCGTCGAATTCCATGGCAGCGACGCCGGCGTTGACGAGCAGGCCGAAACCTTCGGCACGATCGCCGAAGACTATGGCGGCGGACCATTCCTGTGGACCAGCGTCGCCGAGGAACGGACGAAGCTGTGGAAGGCAAGGCACGACGCCTATTGGTCGTCGCTGACGCTGCGGCCGGGCGCCAAGGGGCTGTCGACCGACGTTTGCGTGCCGATCTCGCGCTTTGCCGAATGCGTCACGCAAACCGAGGCCGACATCGCCGAGATGGGGCTGATCGCGCCGATTGTCGGCCATGCCGGTGATGGCAATTTCCATGTGCTGGTGCTGATGGACGCCGACGATCCGAAGGAAATCAAGCAGACGGAAGAGTTTGTCGCGCGGCTGAACATGCGGGCGATCGGCATGGATGGAACCTGCACCGGCGAGCACGGCATCGGACAAGGCAAGATCGGCTTCCTGCGCCATGAACTCGGCCACAGCGTCGACATCATGCGCACGATCAAGCAGGCGCTCGATCCGCAGAACATTATGAACCCTGGGAAGATACTGCCGGCCGACTAAAGTCTTTTGCTTTTGGGGCGATCGATTTGCCTCTTTATCGACACGCTGATGCGGGTAGAGTGCGGCTGATTTTCAATCGACTGCTTGGGGGTTGATGCTCGCACGTTTGTTCGTGATCTTCGGTGGCTTTTTCGTGCTGGTGCTGTGTGCGGCGCTGGTGGTGCCGTATTTTATCGACTGGACGGGCTACCGGGCCGATTTCGAGCGCGAGGCGAGCGCCATTCTGGGCCGCAAGGTCACCGTTCAGGGCGATGCAACGGCGAAATTGCTGCCGTTTCCCTCGGTGACCTTCTCGAATGTCACTGTCGCCGGCGGCCCCGGCGGCCGGCCGGCAATGACCGTCGAGACCTTTTCGATGGATGCCGAACTGGCGCCCTTCCTGAGCGGCGAGGTGCTGATCTTCGACATGCGGCTGGTGCGGCCGAAGGCGACGATCGACATTGCCGCCGACGGCACGGTCGACTGGGCGATACGCCCGTCCTCGCCCTACGATCCCAGCCAGATCTCGATCGAGAAGCTGACGGTGACCGACGGAGAGATCGCGCTGCGCCATGCCGCCGGCGGCCGCAGCCATCGTCTTTCCGAGATCAATTCGACAATCTCTGCCAGATCGCTGGCTGGACCCTGGCGGATGGATGGTTCGCTGCGGCTCGACGGCCTGCGCAGCACGGTCGTCGTCTCCACCGGCAAGGCCAGTGGCGACGGACAATTGCGGCTCAGGCTCAAGGCCGACCCAGACGCCTATCCGCTGGTCATCGAAGCGGATGGCAATGCCGGCATTGTCGACGGGGCCGCGATCTATTCGGGCCAGTTCAAGGTCACAAGTTCTGACAGGAATGGCGCCGACAAGCGTTTGGCGCAGCTTGACGGCACCGACGGTGAGAAGGCCAGCGCCGGCAAGCCGGAACCGGGGTTCAGACTGAACGGCAAGTTCTCGCTAGACCACCGGAAGCTTGGCGTCGACGAATTCCGCTTCGAGACCGGGCCACTCGACAATCCCTACACTGCCGACGGCAAGGCTGCCGTCGACCTTGGGCCGAACCCTCGCTTTTCAATCGAGGCCGATGGCGCTCAGGTGCAGTTCGATGAAGCCGTCGGCGCCGCGACCGGACTGACGCTATCCGAGCGCGTCGCTGCGTTGGAGCAGGCGCTGCTCGCCCTGCCCAAGCCGACCATACCGGGCACCGTCGAGGTGAAGCTGCCGGCGGTGGTGGCCGGCGACACGACGGTTCGTGACGTGCGCCTTTCCGCCGAGCCGGCCGATGCCGGCTGGTCGGTGAAGTCGCTGGGCGCGACGCTCCCGGGCCGTGCCAGGCTGGAAGCAAACGGCATGCTCAGTCTCGAGGATCAGTTCGGCTTCAGCGGTTCGCTGCTTCTGGCCGTGGGGCAGCCTTCCGGCTTCGCCGCCTGGCTGTCGAAGGATGTCGACGAGGCGATCCGCCGGCTTCCGGCCGCCGGCTTCAAGGCCAAGGTCGACCTGTCCGGGAACCGCCAGGCCTTCAGCGACCTCGAACTCGTTCTCGGCAAGGCGAAATTTTCCGGCCGCATCGATTCCAGCCAGGGCGAAGACGCCAGGCCGTCGGTGCTGATGCGGCTCGACGGCGGCGAGCTCGACGTCGACGGGCTCGCCGCCTTCGCCTCGATCTTCATCAGCGACAAGGGCGCCAACCGATTTTCCGACCGCGACCTCGATTTCCAGATCAAGGCCGGGCCGGTCAGCGCCGGCGGACTGACCGCCGATACGGTCGATACGGCGCTCAGGCTGCGCGACGGGCTGCTTGAAATCGACCGGCTCTCGGTCGGCGGACTTGCCGGCGCCTCGATCAGCGCCACCGGCCGGATCAAGGATTTCCCAGCGAGCCCGACCGGCAAGCTCGATGCCTCGGTGGTCGCCGTCGATCTCAAGCCGTTGGTCGATGTCGCGGCGAAGCACTATCCCGACAATGCCGTGCTGAAAGGGCTGGCGAGGCGTGTCGCCGCCTATCCCGAGCTGTTGCAGAATGCGCGCATCGATCTGGTGACAAGTGCCGCCGCCAATGGCGACGGCACGACGGGACTGGCGGTCAGCGCGCAAGGCAGGGCAGGCGGCTCGGCGTTTTCAGCATCGCTGTCCGGCAAAGGACTGGCCGATCGGCTTCTCGAGGCGCCGGTGTCGTTGACCTTCAACGCCAGGAATACCGACGCCACCGCGCTTCTGGCGCTTTACGGCCTGCCGGCGCTGCCGCTCGGCATGCTTGGCGAGGCGACCACTGATGTTTCGGCGAAAGGCACGCTTGGCGGCGGCATGGCGACGAGCTTCAACCTGACCGGCGACGATTTCAAAGCCGGTTTCGACGGGACGATCGCCAGCGCGCCGCAAGGCGCCACCGCCGAGGGCAAGATCAGCCTGGAAGCCGCCGATATCGAGCCGTGGCTGATGACGACAGGCGTCGGACTGCCGGGCCTGGGGACAGGCATGTCGACTTGGCTCGCGGCCGACGCCGACTTCGGCAACGGCCGTCTGGTGCTGTCCAGCCTCAGCGGTGCCATCAACGAGGCTGCGGTTTCCGGCGACCTCAATGTCGGCGTCGCCGACGGGCTGCCGCATCTTGCCGGCGCGCTGGCGCTCGATGATCTGGATCTCGACCCGATGGCGGTGGCAGTGTTTGGCGACCAGGCCTTTCTGGGCTCTGGCAAGGCTTGGCCGGCCGCCCCATTCAGCCAGAAACCCATCCTGCCGTTCACCGCCGAACTCGAGTTGACCACGGCGTCGCTGGTCGCCGGCCCGTCGGCCACGGCCTATGACGCGGCGCTTTCGCTGAAGCTCGACCACGAAGGCATCCGCGTTTCGGACCTCAAGGCAAAGTTCGCCGGCGGCGCGCTTTCCGGACTGTTCGAGCTGAAGAACAATGACGGCACCGGGTTTTTCTCCGGCCAGCTGAAACTTGCCGGCGCCGATCTGGCCACCGTGCTGCCAGAGACCGGCATCAGCGGAACCGGCGATTTCTCGGCGGCGCTCTCGACCAGTGGCAAATCGGTCGATGCGATGGTTGCGGCGTTGTCCGGTTCCGGCACGGCGGCGCTGAAAGGCTTGACCATTGCCGGCGTCAATCCCGCCGCCTTTGGCACCTTCATCGCCAAGGCCGACGCCATTGGGCGCGATATCGATGCGGCCAAGACCGCCGGCTTCGCGCCGCAGATCGCCGCGGACGGCAGTTTTCCGGCTGGGGATGCCGACATTGCCTTCACAATCGCCGGTGGCACGCTGAGGGCGCCGCCGGTCAATCTTGAAAATCCGGCGGCGACGCTGTCGGCCGACATCACGGCGGACCTGAAGGCCAGCATGGTCGCTGCCATTGGTTCGATCACTTATCGGCCGGGCGATGAAGCGCTGGTTGGCTCCGATCCGACCGTGAATTTCAGCGTTGACGGGCCGTTCGGCGCCGCGAAGCGGCGGTTCGACAGTGAGCCGCTGGCGCAGTTCCTGACCCAGCGCGCGCTGGAAAAGGAGCAGCAGCGGGTCGAGGCGATGCAGGCAGCGCTGCTTGAAAAGCAGCGGTTGCGGCGCGAGGTGCGTTACTACGCGGCCTTGCAAGCCGAGCGCGACAGGGCAGCCGAAGAATTGCGCAAGCAGCAGGAGGCGGCGCGGCTGAAAGCCGAGGCAGATGCCAGGGCGAAAGCCGAAGCCGAGGCAAAGGCTAAAGCCGAAGCGGAGGCGAAGGCCAAGGCTGATGCGCAGGCGAGGGCTGAAGCCGAGGCTAAAGCCAAAGCCGAGACGCAGGCGAAGGCTGAAGAGGAGGTTAAAGCCAAGGCTGAAGCCGAGGCCAAGGCTGAAGCCGAGGCCAAGGCTAAGGCGGATGCCGAAGCGAGAGCCAAGGCGGCGCAAAAAGCGGCGGACGAGGCGGCGAAGGCCGAGGAACAGCGACGTCGGAAAGCGGAAGAGGCGAGGCGGATCGCTGCGGAACAAAAGGCAAGGCTCGACGCCGAGCGCAGGGCCGCCGCCGAGCAGGCGCAGAAAATCGAGCGGGCGCGTCAGCCGCCGGCCAATGACAACCCGCCGCCTTCAGGACCCGCGCCAAAACCCACGCTTGAACCCTCGTCGATCGACAATCTGCTGAAGTCGCTGGGCGGCGGATAGCCTCTAGCTAACCATCCGGGCTAGACCGGTTTCATCCCTCGCTTCGCCCAATCCAGGACGTAGAGCCTGAGCGCCGAGGACAGGTTGGCATCGCGCGGCCGGGCCTCGTCGATTTCGGCGACGAGGGCGGCGAGAGTCAGTTTGCGCGCGGCGGCGATGGCGACGAGATCGTCGAAAAACGGCTTTTCGAGCGAATAGCTGGTGCGATGGCCGCGAATGGTCACCGAGCGTTTCTCGACCGGGCTCACCGGACCTGACTCATTTCACTTCAAGCATCGGACTTATCCGAAAACCCCGCCGCATTTTTCGGTCTGACTTCAGGGCAATCCGCATCGCCCGAGGTTTCGCGGCGATGGCCGGCGACAAATCTTTCTGCCTTGTCGGCGATCGAACGGTCACGCTCCCGGTCGGCCTTGGAGCGGCCGTGCAGCGCCCGGTTCAGTACGGCCAGGCGCTCCTGCTCGGCTCGTGCCTTCTGCTTGCGGGCCTGGCGGAGGTTGACGATGTCGGCCATGTCGCGCGGCCCGTCGGATCACTTCTTGCGGAAGGCGTCGAGCGATACCACTTCGGCGCCCTTGGCGGCGGCGTCGGCTGCGGCCGGCTTCTTTTCGGCCTCAGCGGCCTTCTTCTTCTCGGGCTTTTTCTCGGCGACGACGGCCAGCGGTTCGGAAGCGGGCTTGCCGGTCAATTCCCCGTCTGCCGAGGTTTCCGTCTTCACGTCGAATTCGAGCTCGAAATTGACGGACGGGTCGTAAAAGCCGCGCACGGCCGAGAACGGGATTTCCAGCTTTTCCGGCACGTCGGAGAACGACAGCCCGACCTCGAAGCCGGTGTCGGTCACCTTCAGGTCCCAATACTGGAACTGGATGACGATGGTCATCTGTTCGGGATAGCGCTCCCGCAAGCGGGAAGACACGCGCACGCCGGGGGCGCCGGTCAGGAAAGTGATGAAGAAATGATGGTTGCCGGGGAGGCCGGTGCGCGCGACTTCGGCCAGGACCTTGCGCATGACGCCGCGCAGTGCCTCCTGGGCCAGAATGTCGTAGCGAATGTGGTCGTCGGCCATGTCGCTGTCGGGTTCCGTTGAATCGTCCGCATAGCTGTAATCAAGCTTGAGCGCGGCGTAAACCGGATATAGATGCCGGCAGCACAGATGCGAGAGGACATGCCTCAGATTTGATCGCTCAGGCGCCAGCGAGCGCGCTGTGCTTTTGCGCATCGGCCGCCGGCTGCCGCTTGGCGAAGGCGCGCAGGAAGGTGCGTACGCCATGTGTCGCGGATTGCAGCACTTCATCATCGGTCGGCGTGCCGCCGAGCATGAAGGTCGTCTGCAATTCGGCATTGGCGAGGGCCTGGAACTGGCGCGCCGCGACATCGGGGTCCTCGATGTCGAGGAAACCGGCATGGGCGAGGCGGGCGAAACGGGCGGCGATCGCCGGCCATGTCCTGCCCGGTCCCAGTTCGCGCCATTCGGCAAACAGCTCGGGATAGCGCTCGCCCTCGGTCTGGATCAGCTTGCGCAGGAACTTTCCGTCGCGGCTGCAGATACAGTTGCGGGTCATGCGCACGGCGAAGGCGATCAGATCGGCCTCGAGATCCTTCGGCTGGTCGGGAAAGGTTGAAATGGTGGCGAAGATGCCGGCATTGCAGCGCTCGGTGAGGTCGCGGACGATGGCGACGAAGAGTTTCTCCTTGTCGCCATGGTGATTGTAGATCGTCTGGCGCGACACGCCGGCCTCGGCGGCAATCATGTCGATATTGGCGCCGGCGAAGCTTTCGCGGCAGAACACCGCGCCGGCAGCGTCCATGATCGAGGCGCGCTTTGCCTCATGGCCGCGTGGCGGGATGCTGTCAGGAGAAACGTCGTGCTTCATGAAAACTATATAGTGGTGATTGACGAATTAGACAAGAGTGTCTAAATTTATGGACTTAGATTTAGAGGAATTCCCCCTGCAGGAATTCCACGGGATGGGACGTCCCAGGATTACACGCCGGTCGGCAAACCAGATTGAAAGAAGCCCGCTATCATGAATCCCCAATTCCTCCGCATCGCGGTTGTGCTCGGCCTGTTGTCGGCCATCGGTCCGTTCGCCATCGACATGTATCTTCCGGCGCTGCCTTCGATCGGCGCAGATCTGCAGGCCAGCACCGCAGCCGTGCAGATGAGCTTGCTGATCTTCTTTCTGTCCATGGGTTTTGGCCAGATCGTCGTCGGACCGATCTCCGACATGGTCGGGCGCAAGCTGCCGCTCTATGGCGGCCTCGCCCTGTTCATGGTCGGCGGCATCGGCTCGGCGCTGGCGCCCTCGGTCGAATGGCTGATCGCCTTCCGTTTCCTGCAAGGGCTCGGCGCCAGTGCAGGCATGGCGGTGCCGCGCGCCATCGTGCGTGACCTGCACACCGGCACCGAAGCTGCCAAGCTGATGTCGCTCCTGATGCTGGTGTTTTCGGTGTCGCCGATCCTGGCGCCGCTGACCGGCAGCGTCATTATCGAGAATTTCGGCTGGCGTGCCGTGTTCTGGACGGTGACCGGTGGGGCGGTGCTCGCCACCATCCTGCTGGCGACCTCGCTGAAGGAGACGCGGCCGGTCGAGGCGCGTGCAGGCAGTTCGTTCGGCACCGCGCTGTCGGCCTATCGCTTCCTGATCGGCGACCGCAACTTCCTTGGCCTGGCGGCCATCGGCGGCTTCGGGCTGGCGAGCTTCTTCGTCTATCTGTCGAGCTCCTCCTTCATCCTGATAGAACACTACGGGCTGTCGCCGTCGGTCTACAGCGTGTTCTTCTCGATCAACGCGGTCGCCTTCATCGGCACGTCGCAATTGACGGGAACGCTGTCCGAAAGGTTCGGGCTGAGGCCGGTGGTGCGGGTCGCGGTGGTCGGCTATGCGACGACGATGGTGGTGCTGTTCGCGGTGATGGCGTCCGGCGTCGATCGGCTCGACGTCATGGCGGCGCTGCTGTTCGTCGGCTACGGGTTCCTCGGCCTGGTGATCCCTGCGACTTCGGTGCTGGCCATGGAGGAGCATGGCGCGATCGCCGGCACGGCCTCGGCACTGATGGGCACCCTGCACTTCGCCATCGGCGCGGTCGCCATGGGCATCGCCGGGGTGTTCTTCGACGGCACGCCGCTGCCTATGGTGGCCGGCATCATGCTTTGCGCGGTGATCTCGTTCACGCTGGCCAAGGTGACGCTCGGCCGCGGACGGCAGGTTGTCGAAGCGCCGGCAGAATAGATGCTTTCCAGTGAGAGCAATGAAAAAGGCCGGGTCAGTCCCGGCCTTTTTCGCGTCTGGGCGCGGCCGCGCGGCCAGCAAGCCTGCTGCCGTCACAGTATCGAGGTGAGATGGGGATCGGAGGGAAAGTTGGAATCGAAGCAGGAGAAGTGGAGGTTTCTGTTGCCAGGTACCTCCGAACCCCGCCTAGAAGTGCGAACCACTAGGGCTTGATTTGAAGCTATCGCACCGCTTACGCGGCGAGACGTGCTTCCGCATAGTTGTCGTTGGCAACTATAAGTTCAGCCCGATAACGGTGGTACAATGCCGGGCAAAAGTACGATCTTTACACCTTCGTCGATCCTATTTCGCCCCCAGCAAAAGCCGCTCTTCGCAGAGCGGTTTTTGGTGGAGGCGCCGGGTACCGCCCCCGGGTCCGAACGGCTTATTTCATCGCCTGTTTATCGCCATAGTCGGTCGAGCCGACGAAACAGATATAGGGACCGATCGTGAAAAATGAAAGGCCTCAATGATGCTTTGTCCGCTGTCTCAAACAGCATCGCCAAAGGCTTGACTTGTCAACGCTCTCAACCGAAGCTTTGCGGCGGTGAGGAGTTACCGACTAGCGCACATTTTGCGGCAGCGCGCCACAACCCTCATCGACTGGATCTCGTGGCGCCGACGAGGGGAAAATTTGATGGCCGATTATCTCGCAGACGTGAAGAAGTATGACGCCGCGGCGGATGCCGACGCGGTCGCCAAGATCGTGAAGCATTTGGGCATTGCGCTCAGGAATCGTGATTCCTCGCTGGTCTCCTGCACGGACCCCGACGAACTCGGTCGCGTCAAGGCCAGCTGGGTTGCCAAAAAGCTCGGCGTCGACGACGGCAGCAAGGCAGACGCCGCCATCGAAAAGACCTGCAAGGCGATGGAGGCCGACAACACCAAGAGCCGGGTGACCTTTTATTACCTGGTCGCCAAGGAGCTGGGCAAGCTCGCTAGCCTCTGAGGATCATCCTGCATCAGGCAATCCTGCATCAGGCGGAATGCTGGCGCGATTTCCGCGCCGGCTATTATGCAGTTGCCTGCTCGGACATTCTGCACTTTGACATATTCGGCCGGCAGCCAGTCGGTTATGATTGCCTAACCCGAATCGAGCCCCCGAATCGCCGATGCGCCAATATCTCGACCTCCTGAAGCACGTTCTGGAAAACGGCGCCGATCGTGGTGACCGCACCGGCACCGGAACGCGCTCGGTGTTCGGCTACCAGATGCGCTTCGACCTCGCGCGCGGCTTTCCGGTCACCACCACCAAGAAGCTTCACCTGAAGTCGATCGTGCATGAACTTCTGTGGTTCCTGGCCGGCGACACCAATACCAAATATCTCAACGACCACGGCGTCTCGATCTGGGACGAATGGGCCGACGAGAATGGCGACCTCGGCCCGGTCTATGGCAAGCAATGGCGCTCCTGGCCGGACGGCCATGGCGGCGCCATCGACCAAATTGCCAATCTCTTGAAGGAGATACGCAAGAATCCTAATTCCCGACGGCTGATCGTTTCGGCGTGGAACCCGGCCGAAGTGGAAGCCATGGCGCTGCCACCCTGTCATTGCCTGTTCCAGTTCTATGTCTCGGAAGGCAGGCTCTCCTGCCAGCTCTACCAGCGTTCCGCCGATATCTTCCTCGGCGTGCCGTTCAACATCGCTTCCTATGCGCTGCTCACGTTGATGGTGGCGCAGGTGACAGGGCTGAAGCCCGGCGATTTCGTCCATACGCTGGGTGACGCGCATCTTTATGCAAACCATTTCGAGCAGGCGCGCGAACAGTTGCAGCGCACGCCCAAGGCGCTGCCGACGCTATGGATCAATCTGGAGGTGAAGGACCTTTTTGCCTTCCGCTTCGAAGATTTCCGGCTGGAAAACTACCTCGCCGATGCGACGATCAAGGCGCCCATCGCGGTGTGAGCCGCAACATCGGGCTTTTTGCTTTGTCTCAAATTGCTCGCCGGTGCTGTGTCGTCCGCCCGCGAGCGGTGGCGGTGCCATGCAATGCCGTCGGCGGGCCATTGGGCCAAAGTCTGGCAAAAAACCTTCCCTTGTTATATTCAGGCGGATATATCGACTGGCAGGGTCGCGCCGATCGGATTTCAAGCCCCGGGAGAGTTTCATGCTGGTGCGCAAGGGTTTTGGATTGAAGGCGGCCGCCATTGGCGGTCTTGCGATATTGATCGCCGCCATGCCGGTTGCCCATGCCGATGACAGGCTGATCGTCTTTGCCGCCGCAAGCATGAAGAACGCACTGGATGCAGTGAACACCGCCTGCGCCGCCGATGTCGGCGAGGCGGCGACAATTTCCTATGCGGCAAGCTCCGCATTGGCCAAACAGATCGAGGGCGGCGCGCCGGCCGATGTCTTCATCTCGGCCGACCGCGACTGGATGAACTATCTGTCCGACAAGAAGCTGACCAAGCCTGATACCGAAGTGAAGTTGCTCGGCAACCAGATCGTGCTGGTGGCGCCGATGAATTCGACGGTCGAAACCAGGATCGAAAAGGGTTTTGATCTTGCCGGGCTGATCGGTGACGGCAGGCTTGCGATGGGCGATTTCAAGGCTGTGCCGGCCGGCAAATATGGCAAGGCGGCGCTTGAATCGCTCGGCGTCTGGTCCTCGGTCGAAGACAAGTTGGCACAGGCCGAGAATGTGCGCGCAGCGCTCAAGCTGGTCTCATTAGGCGAAGCAGCACTCGGCATCGTCTACGCCACCGACGCGCATGCCGAGCCCGGCATCAAGGTGATCGGCACCTTCCCGCAGGATTCGCACCCGCCGATCGTCTACCCGGTTGCCCAGATCGCGGATTCGAAGGACAAGCATGCGTCGGCATTCCTAAAGTGCCTGCAATCCGCCAAGGCAGGCGACCTCTTCAAGGCGCAAGGTTTTACGGTCCTTATGCCGAGCAACTGAGGCACGCCAAAAGATGGATTGGTTGCTGGACCTCACTCCCGACGAATGGAACGCGGTCCGGCTGTCGATCAAGGTGGCGACAGTGGCGATGGTCGCCAGCCTGCCGCCCGGCATATTGATCGCGCTTGTGCTTGCTCGTGGCCAATTCTGGGGCAAGACGCTGCTCAACGGGCTGGTGCATCTGCCGTTGATCCTGCCGCCGGTGGTTATCGGCTATCTGCTGCTGCTTTCCTTCGGCAGGCGCGGCCCGGTCGGGGCGTTTCTGGCCGAGCATTTCGGCATTGTCTTCTCCTTTCGCTGGACAGGTGCCGCACTGGCCTGCGCTGTCATGGGCTTTCCCCTGATGGTGCGGGCGATCCGGCTGTCGATCGAGGCGGTCGACCGCAGAATCGAGGCGGCGGCCGGGACGCTTGGCGCCAATCCGTTGTGGGTGTTCGCGACGATCACGCTGCCGCTGATCCTGCCCGGCCTGATTACCGGCGCGATCCTGTCTTTCGCCAAGGCGATGGGCGAATTCGGCGCAACGATCACTTTCGTTTCCAACATCCCCAACCAGACGCAGACGTTGCCGTCGGCGATCTACACCTTCACGCAAGTGCCGGGCGGCGATGCCGGCGCGCTCAGGCTGACGCTGATCTCGATCGTCATCTCGATGGCAGCACTTGTCGCATCGGAGGTGCTGGCGCGGCGCGTCGGCAGGCGGATGGATATCGAATGACGGTTGTGGTCGACATCAGCCATCGGCTTGGCGACTTCGAGGTCGACGCCCGCTTCGAGAGCGCCGGGCGGCTGACCGCGCTGTTCGGGCCCTCGGGCTCCGGCAAGACGACGCTGATCAACATGATTGCGGGCCTGATCCGGCCGGACAAGGGGCGGATCGAGGCCGACGGCCGCGTGCTGGTCGATACGGATGCGGGTCGGTTCGTGCCGAAGCACAAGCGCCGCATCGGCATGGTGTTCCAGGACGCGCGGCTGTTTCCGCATATGAGCGTGGCCAGCAATCTGCGCTACGGCCGCTGGTTCACGCCGACGGCCGAACGCTATGCGGACATCAATGCGGTGATCGACCTTCTCGGCATCGGTGCTTTGCTGGACCGGCGGCCGGCAAAGCTTTCCGGCGGCGAGAAACAGCGCGTGGCGATCGGCCGGGCGCTGCTCGCCAGCCCGAAACTGTTGCTGATGGACGAGCCGCTGGCTTCGCTTGACGAGGCCCGCAAGGCAGAAATCCTGCCTTACATCGAGCGGCTGCGCGACGAGACGAAAATCCCGATCGTCTATGTCAGCCATTCGGTCTCAGAGGTCGCGCGGCTGGCAAGCGACGTCGTTGTGCTGGCGCAAGGCAAAGTCGCTGCTTGCGGCCCAACCGGGGCGATCATGCAGCGGCTCGACCTGTTGCCGGCGGAGGAGCGCGGCGAGGGCGGCGCGGTGCTGGATACCGCGGTGCTGCGCCACGACAATGTCTTTGGCATGACCGTGCTCGGCTCGGTGGCGGGCGAGATCCGCGTGCCGCTTCTGGCGGTGCCGGTCGGTGCGCCGATGCGCGTTCGCATCCGTGCCCGCGATGTGATGATCGCCACCGAACAGCCGACGGGTCTCAGCGCGCTCAACATCTTGCAGGGCACGATCGTGACGATGGCGCCGGGCGAGGGCCCCGCGGTCGAGATCGGCATCGACTGCCATGGCGCAACCGTGCTTGCCCGGATCACCGAGCAATCGCGACAGACGCTGAAACTCCGGCTTGGTCGAGAGGTCTACGCGGTGGTCAAGACGGTGAGCTTCGACCCGGCGAACATGAGCGCCGGCCTGCCAGTCGAGGCGGATGGATGACCCGCGGATGATCGTCGCTATATCATTTTGGAATAGCGGTAGCGCCGGAGAGCTTCTAGGATGGATGGCGGGACTGCGGAGGAGCGTATGCCGTCGCTGAGCTTGCGGATAAACCTCGATCCAGAAGGGCGCATTGGGCCGGGCAAGATCGAGCTTCTGGAGCAGATCGCCGCCTTCGGCTCGATCTCGGCGGCGGCGCGCGGCATGGAAATGTCCTACAAACACGCCTGGGATCTGGTCGAAGACATGAACCGGGTGTTCGGCAAGCCGCTGGTCGCGGCGCAGACCGGTGGCAAAAAGGGCGGCGGCGCGCAGTTGACTCCGGCGGGGCTTGCGGTGGTCAGCCGCTTTCGCGCCATCGAACGGGCAGCGGCTTCCGCGGCGGCGGCGCATCTGGAAGCATTACAGGCGGAGATCGATGCCGGGTGAAGTCGGTGGAACCTGTATCGGCCGAGCCTACTCCTCAGGCTCGCCGGGCTTGCGCAGCAGATAAGTGTCCATGATCCAGCCTTTTTTCCGACGCGCCTCGTCGCGGGTCCTGACGATCTCGTCGCCGACGTCGCCAAGGCGGCCGGAAATGAGGATCTCGTCGGGCGTGCCGAGGTAAGCGCCCCAGTGGATGAGGAGGTCGTTGTCGTCCAGCGTGCTGAAGGCGCATTTGCCGTCCAGCATGACGACGGTGCTGCCGGCATTGTCGGGCAAGCCTTCCTCGGTGAGCCGGCGGCCGGTGGTGATCTGAACCGCATCGCCGATGCGGTTCAGCGCCATCTTGTGGCTGGCGGCGAGCGCCTGGACGGCAGTGATGCCGGGGATCACCTCGAGCTCGAACGCGACATTGCCTCTCATGCGCACCCGCTCCAGGATGCGTAGCGCGCTGTCGTAGAGCGAGGGATCGCCCCAGATCAGGAACGCGCCGCAGCCATCTTGCGAAAGCTCGTCGCAGATCAGGCTTTCATAGATCGCGGCGATCGCCTCGTGCCAGTCATCGACGGTCGAGCGATAGGAGGGCGCCGGCTCGGCCCGCACCGGCACGTCGAATTCGACGCGGCGCGAGTTTGGATTGGTGACGAACCGGTCGCAGATATGGCGGCGCAGTTCTGCAAGATCGCTCTTCCTGGCGCCCTTGTCGGGAATGAACAGCACGTCGGCGCGGTTCAAGCCGTCGACCGCCTGCACGGTCATGTGGTCGGGATTGCCGGCGCCGATGCCGATGACGAGAAGCTTGCGCATGGGCGAACTCCTGCCCGATCGGAACGTCGCTGTCCAGACTGGCCCGGCAGGTCGGTATGGCATGTGGGCAAGCGCTGAAGGGCTTTGAAACTCCGCATTGAAACGGCTAGAGCGACATGCGTCCACTTGGACGCACAAAGTACGCTCTAGCACCTTGAATCGTCGCATCGTGCTTTCCGAAAATCGATTCCGATTTTCGGGCCGATGCGATAGAGTCATAGCGGCATCTCGCCCAGGGAGCTTCCATGTTCCGTTATGTCCTGACTGCCGCGCTGGCGCTTTCGGCCACGCCCGTGTGCGCCAATGATTCGATCGCCGAATTGGGGACGGGCGGCCTGATCCTGTCGCGCAGCGACGCGGTCGCCATGGAAAGCGAGGACCTCTACATCTCGCCGGAAAAGGTGACGGTCGACTATGTCTTCCGCAACAACACCGACAAGGATGTCGATGCGATCGTCGCCTTTCCGATGCCTGACATCGAAGGCGATCCGAACGAGATGCCGGCAATTCCCGACGGCCAGAGCGATAATTTCCTCGGCTTCGAGGTGACCATAGACGGCGCGGCGGCAAAGCCGCAGCTCGAGCAGAAGGCATTTGCGCTCGGCATCGACATCAGTGCCGATCTCGAGTCGCAGAACGTGCCGTTCTACCCGTTCGGCGATGCGGCCAGGGCGGCATTGGCGAAGCTGCCGCAAGCGGTTGCCGACGACTGGGTCGACCGCGGCCTCATCATCGAGGACACCGCCGACGACGGGTCGGGCATGAGAACCGTCCATGTGCCGTTCTGGCAATTGCGCTCGACCTATTGGTGGCGCTCGACCTTTCCAGCCAACAAGGCAGTCCGCGTCGCCCATCGCTACAAGCCCAGCGTCGGCGGCACCTCTTCGGTCAGCTTCTTCTATGACGGCCAGTTCCAGGGCCAATACGCCGCCTACAAGACCCGTTACTGCATGGACGGCACGTTCGAGAATGCGATTCGCAAGGCGGCGAAGGGCAATCCCGACGGAACCCCGAGATATTTCGAAAACCGCATCGCCTATGTCCTGACCACTGGCGGCAACTGGGCGACTGGCTCGATCGGCAAGTTCAAGCTGACCGTCGACAAGGGCGATCCGAAGAACCTGGTCTCGTTCTGTGGCGAAAACGTCAGGAAAGTCGGGCCGACGCGTTTCGAGATGACGGCAGAGAATTTCTACCCTGAGCACGACATCGACATATTGCTGCTGGCACCTTCGGGCGATGGCGGGAGCGGCGGCTGATGGACGTCGCGATCTATGTCGCCATCGCCGAAAACGGTGTGATCGGGCGCGATGGCGGTTTGCCGTGGCGGCTTTCCAGCGATCTCAAGCGGTTCAAGGCCGACACGATGGGCAAACCTGTCATCATGGGTCGCAAGACCTATGAAGGCATCGGCAGGGCTCTGCCTGGCAGGCTCAATATCGTGGTGACCCGCGACACGGCCTGGCGCGCCGAGGGCGTCGAAACCGCGCATTCGCTCGACGAGGCGATCCGCCTGGCCAAGGTGCGCGGGCGCTGCATGGCCGGCGCCGACGAAATCTGCATCATCGGCGGCGGCGAGATCTATGCCCAGGCGCTGCCGCTGGCCGACCGCCTGCATGTCACCCATGTCCTTGCCGCGGTCGACGGCGACGCGCATTTCCCGCCGATCGACCCGGATTTGTGGCGCATCGGCCCGTCGCAGGACGTTCCGGCCGGTGAAAAGGATAGTCATGCGACACGCTATTCGGTTTACGAGCGACGCCGCGACGTGCATTGAGAGACGGTAAAGGGTCGCGACGGTCCAAAACGGGCGGTGACGACGACCGATCGCGTTGAAAGCGCGCCGTCGCATCCCTATAGAAGAACAACACCGGATTTTGCGTCGTCAGGCCGGCGCATGAGGGAGCGAAAGGACATTTATGCCCTGGAATGACAAAAGCGGCGGAGGCGGCGGCCCATGGGGCGGCGGCAACAATCCAGGACCCTGGGGGCAGGGACCAAAGGGGCCTAGCGGTCCGCAGGGCTCGCCTCCCGATCTCGAAGACATCATCCGGCGCGGCCAGGACAGGTTGCGGCGTGCTTTGCCGGGTGGCGCTGGCGCCAGCCCAGCCGTGTTCGGATTGATCGCAGCGGCGCTTTTAGCGCTGTGGGCGTTCAAGGCGGTCTATACCGTGCAGCCCGACGAGGTTGCGGTCGAACTCAGATTCGGCGTGCCAAAGGCAGAGTTCTCCCAGCCTGGCCTGCATTTCCATTGGTGGCCCATCGAGACGGTCGAGACGGCCGTCATTGCCGAACAACTCGTCAACATCGGCGGCGGCACGGCCTCCGGCAACGGTTCAGGGCTGATGCTTTCGGGCGACCAGAACATCGTCAACGTCCAGTTCTCGGTGGCCTATCAGGTCTCCGATCCGAGGGCCTATCTGTTCGACGTGTCCGATCCCGACGGCATGCTGCGCCAGGTCGCCGAAAGCGCCATGCGCGAAGCGGTCGGCCGGCGGCCGGCGCAGGACATCTTCCGTGACGATCGCGAGGGCATTGCAGCGTCCGTGCGCGAAATCATCCAGACGACGCTGGACGGCTACAAGGCCGGCCTGAACGTCAACGCGATTTCGATCGAGGATGCCGCACCGCCGCGCGAAGTGGCCGACGCCTTTGACGAGGTGCAGCGCGCCGAACAGGACGAGGACAAGTTCGTCGAGCAGGCCAACCAGTACTCCAACCAGAAGCTCGGCCAGGCGCGCGGCGAGGCCGCACAGATCCGCGAGGAGGCGGCCGGCTACAAGAACCGGGTCGTGCAGGAGGCCGAAGGCGAGGCGCAGCGCTTCATCTCGGTCTATGACGAATACGCCAAGGCGCCGGATGTGACGCGCCAGCGGCTTTATCTGGAAACGATGGAGAGGGTTCTGAAGGATTCCAGCAAGGTCATTATCGAGCAAGGCAGCGGACCAGGGGTCGTTCCCTATCTGCCGCTGCCGGCATTGCAGCAGAAGGCGCCGGCGCCGGCGCCGGTGCTGGGAGGAAACCAGTGATGGCCAACCGTCTTCCCATCATCGCCGTCATCGCCGCGGTCGTCCTGTTCCTGCTCTATTCGTCGGTCTTCGTTGTCAATGCGCGCCAGCAGGCACTGGTGCTCAGGTTCGGCGAGATCGTCGACGTCAAGAGCCAGCCGGGCATCTATTTCAAGGCGCCGTTCGCCTTCTTCGATGCCGACAGCGTGCAGTTGATCGAAAACAGGGTGCTGCGCTTCGACCTCGACAACATCCGCGTCCAGGTTTCGGGCGGCAAGTTTTATGAGGTCGACGCCTTCATCGCCTATCGGATCTCGGATCCGCGCGTGTTTCGCTCCGCGGTGTCCGGCCAGATCGAGCTGGCCGAGGCACGCTTGAGGACGCGTCTCGACGCCGCCTTGCGCCGTGTCTACGGTCTGCGCGACTTCGAGGCGGCGCTCTCGGAAGAGCGAGCCGTGATGATGCGCGAAGTGCGCGATCAGCTGAGGCCCGACGCCACGTCGCTCGGCCTGCAGATCGAGGATGTCCGCATTCGCCGGACCGATTTGACGGCGGAAGTCTCGCAACAGACATATGACCGCATGAAGGCTGAGCGTCTGGCCGAAGCCGAGCGGCTGCGGGCGCGCGGCAACGAGGCGGCGCAGCGCATCAGGGCGCGCGCCGACCGCGAAGTGGTGGAGATCGTCGCCGAGGCACGGAGAGAGTCTGAAATCCTGCGCGGTGAAGGTGAAGCTCAACGCAGCGCCACCTTCGCGAACGCCTACCAGCGCGATCCAGCCTTCTTCGACTTTTACCGGTCGATGAATGCCTACGGCACGGCGCTGAACAGTACCGGGACGACGATGGTGCTGTCGCCGAATTCGGACTTCTTCCGTTTCTTCCGCAATCCCGCCGGCGCGGACACGCCGGCAGCGCCGGCTGCACCGGCAGCGCCTGGGCCAGCAGCTGTGCCCCGTGCACCCGCTGCACCGACAGCCCAGCCAGGCACCGGTCAGTAACGGCCGGTGCAGGACTTTCTGGCGGCAATAGGCCTGGTTCTCGCGCATGACCCCGAAAATCGGAATCGATTTTCGGAAAGGATCATGCGCCAAATCAAAGTGCTACAGCGTCCTTTGCGCGTCCAAAGGACGCGCGGCGCTGTAGTGTCGAGGGCCTGGTCTATGGCGGCTTTCCCGGCCTCGCCAAGAAACTTGCCGGCGAAGTTCTGTCGATGCCGGAAAATACGCTGCGGGTCGCCGGGCTGATTGCAATCGCCGTTGGTGTCGGCCTGGTCTGGCTGGTGCGGGGTGGATGACGATGATTTCGGGATAACGGAGGATTTATCCTCCGCCGATAGCCATAGCCGCAAACGTGCCGTATTTCTTGCCAACATGGCTCGACGCAGCGTTTTCGGCGAGCGCTTTTCTTCTCAGAGACACCGGGAGACTTCTCGATGACATCCAACAGCTTTTTGCGCGCGGCGAGGCGGACGTTGACCGCGGGTGCTGCAGCACTTCTTATCGGCGTCGCTACCGTCCCGTCGCTGGTGACGCCCGCGGCCGCCGACGACGGCCCGGCTTCGGTCGCCGATCTCGCGCAGGGCCTGCTCGGCGCCGTGGTCAATATATCGACCTCGCAGAGGGTGAAGGGCACGGAAGGCCCGGGCGCGGTGCCGATGCCGCAGCTTCCAGAGGGCTCGCCCTTCCAGGACTTCTTCGACGATTTCTTCAAGAACCGTCCCGGCGAACAGGGCAACCCCTCGCAAAAGGTGCAGTCGCTGGGCTCAGGCTTCGTGGTCGACGCCGAGCAAGGCATCGTGGTGACGAATAACCACGTGATCGCCGATGCCGACGACATCGAGGTGAATTTCTCCGACGGCGTGACGCTGAAGGCGACGCTGGTCGGCACCGACACCAAGACCGACGTGGCGGTGCTGAAGGTCGATCCGAAAGGGCACAAGCTGACGGCGGTGAAATTCGGCGATTCCAGCAAGATGCGCGTCGGTGACTGGGTGATGGCGATCGGCAATCCGTTCGGCCTCGGCGGCACCGTGACGGTCGGCATCGTCTCGGCCCGCAACCGCGACATCAATTCCGGCCCCTATGACGATTTCATCCAGACCGATGCCGCGATCAACCGCGGCAATTCCGGCGGGCCGCTGTTCAACAGCGCCGGCGAGGTGATCGGCATCAACACGGCGATCATTTCACCGTCCGGCGGCTCGATCGGCATCGGCTTTTCCATTCCCTCGCAGCTGGCGTTGGGCGTGGTCGACCAGCTCCGCCAGTTCGGCGAGACGCGGCGCGGCTGGCTCGGTGTGCGCATCCAGCCGGTGACGGACGACATTGCCGAGAGCCTCGGCATGGCGACCGCCAAGGGCGCGCTGGTCGCCGGCGTCATCAAGGGCGGGCCTGTCGACAACGGCACCATCCTGGCGGGCGACGTCATCATCAAGTTCGACGGCAGGGACGTCAATGAAATGCGCGACCTGCCGCGCGTCGTCGCCGAGAGCACGGTCGGCAAGGCTGTCGACGTGGTCATCGTGCGCAAGGGCGTCGAGCAGACCGTGAAGGTGACGCTTGGCCGGCTCGAAGATGGCGAAAAGCTTGCCAGCGGCGAGAACGGCAATACCGACAAGGACACCGGCGACGAGCCGCCTGCCGTCCCGACGGCGTCCGTGCTCGGCATGACCGTTGGCGACCTCAACGACGAGACGCGGACGAAATTCGGCATTGCTGCCGAAGTCTCCGGCGTCGTCATCACCGACGTCGCCAAGGATTCGGCCGCTGCCGAACGCGGCATCCAGGCCGGCGAGGTGATCACCGAGATCGCGCAGGAATCGGTCGCCACGCCCAAGGATGTCATGGACCGGATTGCTGCGCTGAAGGACCAGGGACGCAAGAATGCGCTGCTGATGCTGGCGTCGAAGAGCGGCGAATTGCGGTTTGTGACGATCCGGATGGACTGAGTCCCGGAGGCGCGTGCTGATGGTGTGTCGCTGAACCAGTGGATCGCGTCGGCCGTGTCGCAAAAGGTTGGAGCCATGGAGACAGCGGCCGATTTCCTGCGCCGACGGGCTGGTGATGCATCGGGCGATGATTTCGCGAAAGTGCTCGATCGGGTCGGCGCAAACCGCCGCAGCCCGGCGACGAGCTTCCGTTTGACAAGCGCTGATCAGGGTCGGCACTGATCAGCGCCGGTTTTTCTGCCAATCCTTGGCTGTCAGCCTGTAGAACACATGCCGCTTGAGCCTGGCGTGGCTGTCCGGAATGCCGGGGTGGTCGGCGGTCATGCCCAGGCGTTCCATGACGGCAGTGGACCGGCTGTTATCCCTGACGGCGAAAGAAACGATTTCCTCGAGGCCAAGCCTTTCGAAGCCATAGGCGAGCCAGGCTTCGGCTGCCTCGGTGACATAGCCATGGCCCCAGAATTCGGGCGCCAGCCGCCAGCCGATCTCGACGGTGCCGGCCGGCAGGAACGGCAAATGACCGGTGTCGAGGAGGCCGACGAAGCCGATGCATTGGCGCGTTTCAATTATCTCGGCGGCAGCGAAACCGTAGCCATCCTCGGCAATCCAGGCGCGGAACTCGTCCATCTTGGCGTCGGCCTGCGCGCGGTCGCGGCGAAACGGAAAGAACTCCATGACGCGCTCGTCGGAGTTGATGCGGTAGAAGAGGTCGCGGTCGCGAACCTCCCAGTTGCGCAGGATGAGGCGCTCGGTGCGGATTGGCGTCACTCCACAAACTCCTCCCGCCGGTAGCCCTGCAGATAGAGAAGCGCGGTCAGGTCGCCATGGTCGATGCGGAATTTTGCCTCCGCCGCCACGACATGCTTGGCATGAAGCGCCACACCGGTGCCGGCAAGGCGGATCATGTCGAGGTCGTTGGCGCCATCGCCGACAGCAATGGCGTCGGCGGTCGTCAGCCCGAGGCGCGCCGAAATCTCGAGCAGCGCATCGGCCTTGGCGGCGCGCCCCAGGATCGGCTCGGCGACCAGCCCGGTGAAGCGGCCATCCTGCTCGATCAGGCGGTTGGCGCGATTCTCCTGAAAGCCGAGCATGGCGCCGATGCGTGAGGTGAAGACGTTGAAGCCACCCGACACGAGTGCAGTCCAAGCGCCGTTGGCCCGCATGGTCTGGACAAGCGCGCGGCCACCGGAAGCCAGCGACAGGCGATTGGCGATGATGCGGTCGACCACGGCAGTGTCGAGGCCTTTCAGCAGCGCCACCCGCTCGCGCAAGGCCGGCTCGAAAGCGATCTCGCCATTCATCGATCGCGCCGTGATGGCGGCGACGTAATCCTTGACGCCGATCTCGTCGGCGAGTTCGTCGATGCACTCCTGGTCGATAACAGTCGAATCCATATCGGCGATAAGGATTTTCTTTCGCCTGCCCTCGGGCCGCTGAACGATCACGTCAACCGGTTCGGGTGCAAGCACGGCGCGCAGGCTGGCGGTCGTTTCAGCGGCTTCGGCCGTCTCGGGCAGGGCGAATTCACAGGCGATGCCTTCGGCCAGCCAGCGAACAGTGCTTGCGCCGACCGACCGCGACGCCATATTCGCAAGCGCCGGCGACAATGCGCGACCGGCGGGATGGGATACAAGCGTGGCGATCAGCGGCATAAAAAATTCCGGCGGGCAGGCGGGCGAGGGCCGCGTTAAGAACGCGATCCTGATAGCCGGGCCGACCGCCAGCGGCAAGTCCGCCCTTGCGCTCGCCCTCGCCGAGCGCAACGGCGGCGTCATCGTCAACACCGATTCGATGCAGGTCTATTCGGTGCTCGACGTGCTGACGGCGCGGCCGACTGCTGCCGAACTCGCTCGCGTCTCGCATTTCCTCTACGGACATGTCCATCCCTCCACCGCCTATTCCACTGGCGCCTGGCTGCGCGACGTGATGAATCTCATCGACGACGGCGCGTTCGTCGAACGTCCGGTCGGCACGTTCTTCGAACGGCCGGTGATTTTCGTCGGCGGCACCGGGCTTTATTTCCGGGCGCTTGCGGAGGGCATTTCGGAAATGCCCGACATTCCGCAGTCGATCCGTGATCGCTGGCGCTACGAACTCCAGGAGCAGGGCGCAGCCAAGCTGCACCGTATCCTGCTGCGCAGGGATTCTGCAGCCGGCATGATGCTGAAGCCGACCGACGGCCAGCGCATCGTGCGGGCGCTGGAGGTGCTCGACGCATCGGGCCGTTCCATCCTGGAATGGCAGGCGGCGCGCGGCCGTCCACTGATCGACAGAGCCAGCACGCGCTTCCTTGTGATCGAGCCGGGCCGAGCGGAGCTGGTGGAGCGGATCGAGGCGCGGTTCGACCGCATGCTGGAGAAGGGCGCCCTCGACGAGGTCACGCAGATCACCGATCTTGGCCTCGATCCCGACTTGCCTGCGATGAAAGCCATCGGCGTTCGCGAACTCCAGGCCGCAATGGCCGGCGAGCTGAGTTTTCCCGAAGCGATCGAGCGCGCGAAGATCGCGACGCGACAGTATGCCAAGCGCCAGGCGACCTGGTTCAGGCATCAGTTGGGTCCGGAATGGCTGAGATTGCGCCCTGGTGATCGTGTGGAATCCACGATCTTGGATACCTTTTCGAGTGCAACCTGAAAAGTTGACTTTAAGGGAAGACCTCCCGTTGAAGTTGTCCCAATTAACCCTCCGTAAGGCCGTCGATGCCATAACGTCTTTGGGGTTTTGCAACGGGGAGCAGATGCGTTTTCACAAGGCGGAATCAGCCTTTTTCGTCTTCATCTTCGTGATCCTGGCCGCCGGCCTGGTGACGCTTCACGCCTATGGGCTTCTGCAGGCGCTCGCGGCGGAGATCACTACGCCTGCCGCGATTGAGAAGACCACTTATCTCAACAAGCTGTTGTTTGGGACCGGCGTCCTTTTGGCGACTGCCCTGTTCTTTGGCATTTTCTTCATCTACCCGCTGATCCGCAAGCAGGCGACGGAAGAAGGCAAGCTGCGCGCCATGACGGTTTCGCTCAGCGCCCGTTCGGAAACGCTGGAGCATGCGGCGCTGACCGACGGCCTGACCGGCATGCAGAACCGGCGTTATTTCGACGATGCACTGAAGGAATATCTCGAGGAATTCCGTCGCATCGACAAGCCGGTCGGGCTGATGATCCTTGATCTCGACCATTTCAAGCAGGTCAACGATACCCACGGCCATGACGTCGGCGACCAGGTGTTGCGGGCGGTCGCCAATTGTCTCAAGGACATGACGCGTTATCACGACGTGGTGGCGCGCCTGGGTGGTGAGGAGTTCGCGGTGGTCACGCCCAACATGGATGCTGAACTGCTGTCCAGGTTCGCCGAGCGCATCCGCAAGGCGATCGCCAACATGTCGATACTATCGGGCAATGTCCGGCTGAAGATCACCACCAGCGTCGGCCTTGCCATCTGGGACCGCAAGGAAACCGCCGAAGAGTTCTATCGCCGCGCCGACCGCCAGCTCTACGAAGCCAAGAGGCAAGGCCGCAACCGCGTCTGCGCCTGAAATCCCGGAGAAGAATTCAGGAGGCCGGCCGACTGACGCAGCTTTCTCGACTTCCGGTGCTCATGGACTCAAATGTCCACTCCGCGCCGGGTTCTCGAAAGCCACGTCATTCGATCCGGCCTGATGAATTCCCTTCCGGGATTTGCCCTGGTTTCCTAGGGTGACATAGTTTTAACTTTGGAAGCGCCTTAGCCTCACAGGCTAAAGCCGCCCGGCTCAATCGTTCTGCGAGCGCAGGCCGAAGGTTGCGGGTTTCAGGCCATAACGCATGTCGAAATCGTCATCCGGCTGGGCGCGTGCGACAGTCGGGGCGGGCGGCTTGCGATAGTCGGGATCGCCGGCCTGCCGGCTCGAATCCACGACTTCGGCGAAGGCCATCGCCTGCTGCGGTTTTGGCACGTTGCGAAGCCTTTCGACGATCGCCACCAGATCGACATCATCGCCAAGCTTGGACGGCAAGGCTTCCTCGCGCTTGGCCGTGCCCGGGATCAGGCCCTCGGACAGTTTTTCGAATTTCATTCGCATGGTCGTCGCCACGCCTTCACCAAAGGCGATGGCTTCGCGCTGGCCCATCGAAGACAGGAATGCCAGTGTCGAGGCCGAGGAATCGGCGATCGCCGAGCGGATGATCGCCTGGTCCTGCTCGTTGGCGAGCCGCATCGCAAAAAAGGTCGAGCACTGCGACAGGATGGTGGGGTCGAGTTCGCCCGGGCGCTGTGTGACGATGCCGAGATAACAACCATATTTGCGGCCTTCCTTGGCGATGCGCGACAGCGCGTGCCGGGTCGGCGCGAAACCAAGGCGCGGATCGGCCGGCATGTAGCGGTGCGCTTCCTCGCACAGCAAAAGCAGCCGCAGCCGGCCTTCGCTCCACAGCGCCAGGTCGAAGGCCAGACGCGCCAGCACCGAGCAGACGGAATTGACCACTTCCGAAGGCATGCCTGCCATCTCGAAGCAGGTCACCGGGCGGCCGTGATGCGGCACGCGGAAGATGTTGCCGATCGTCTCGTGGATGGTGTCCTCGATCAGCCGCGAGTTGAACATGAAGCGGTAGCGCGGATCGGAGGCTGCCGATTCGATGCGCGTCTTCAGCGATTTGAGGGTGGGGCGGTCGTTCTTGCTTTCCAGCAGTCCCATGCGCTCGTCGATCTGCTTGATGAGATCGACAATGCGATAGGGCACCGGCGTGTCCGCGGTCAGCGCATCGCTGCCGCGCCTGAGATACGTGCCCGAATTCGGGTTGCGATAAAGGTTTTTGGCCGCGGGAATAAGATCGCGCAAGGCGTCCATCTCTTCCGGCACGATCTCTCGACCGCGAAACAGCACTTCGGCAAACTCCTCGAGCTTGAACATCCAGAAGGGCAGGTCCAGCGTCGCCGAATCGACCCTGACGCAGTGCTCTGGCAAGGACGCGGCGAACTCGTTGTGCGGATCGAGGATGAGAACGCGCAGGTCGGGTCGAGCGGCGATCGACTTGCGCAAAAGCAGCGAGACGGCGGTGGATTTGCCGACGCCGGTGGTGCCGACAATGGCGAAATGGCGCGCCAGCGTGTCGTCGATAGCGATGTTGGCGTCGATCTCCTCATCCTGTGACAGCGTGCCGATGGTGATCGAGTGACGCCCGGCCAGGTCATAGACCGCCTGCAGGTCGCGGCTGCGGATGCGGTGGGCAATGGCGCCGATATGTGGATAGGTGGTGATACCGCGGTCGAAAACCGGTTTGGCGCCGGGCTCGGCGCCGTCGCGCACCTCGCCGATGAGCTCGATACTGACCTCGATCGGGTTCTGGCCCTCATCGTGCCAGGCGCGATCCGACTTGCCGACCGCGTAGACCAGCCCGACGGTTCGCGTGTTGCCAAGGTTGATGGAGATCATCTTGCCGACGCTCCAATGGCCGGTGACCGTGCCTAGGATATCGGCGGCATGGGCGCTGATGGTGGCGCGCGCGCCGTCGCACTGGACGACATTGCCCAGAACGCGCTTGTCGCTCTGCTCCGCCTTGCGGCGCTCCTGCAATGTCGGCTCTCCAACGGAGGCGTCGCGGTCGACGAACATGGACAGGCTGTTCCCCATTTCCCTTTTCCATTTTCCCCAAGGCGATCGACCTTACGCCGACGCGGTTAAGGGGGGGTGAGGTCGGATGGTGTAGGGACGATTAAGCCGGTCGCGAAAATTGAACCGACCGGCGGCGAGTCCCGGCGACAGCCTCGATCGTCTATCCTGTGTGATGGACCTGCTGCAGCCCGTAGACCGGCGTCGCGATGCCCTCGTGCCGTGCTTTCAACTGCAGCGACAGGAACTGCGAGTAGTGGCGTGACTGGTGCAGATTGCCGCCGTGGAACCAGAGCGCTTCCTGTTGCGTCGGCTTCCACATGTTGCGCTGCTCGCCCTCCCAGGGACCGGGATCCTTGGTGGTGTTCGAGCCGAGCCCCCAGCATTTCCCGACTTTGTCGGCGACCTCTTTCGAGATCAGCTCCGCCGCCCAGCCGTTCATCGATCCGTAGCCGGTGGCATAGACGACGACATCGGCCGGCAGCTCGGTGCCGTCGCTGAGCAGGACCGAATGTTCCTTGATCTCCTTCACGTCGACGCCGCTCTTCAGCTTGATGGCGCCGTCGATGATCAGCTGGGAGGCGCCGATATCGATATAGTAGCCGGAACCGCGCCTGAGATATTTCATGAACAGGCCCGAACCGTCGTCGCCCCAGTCGAGCATGAAGCCAGCTTTTTCCAGGCCCTCGTAGAATGCGGCATCACGCTCCTTCATCTTCTCGTAGAGCGGGATCTGGAATTCGTGCAGGATCTTGTAGGGCAGCGAGGCGAAGATGAGATCGGCCTTGGCCGTGGTCATGCCGTTTTGCACGGCCTGCTCCGAATAGAGGGCTCCGAGCCCGATATCCATCAGCGTGTCGGATCTGACGATATGCGTGGTCGATCGCTGCACCATGGTGACGTCGACGCCGGCTTCCCATAGTGCGGCGCAGATATCATGCGCGGAATTGTTCGACCCGATGACGACGACTTTCTTGCCAACGCAGCTGTCTGGACCGGGATGTTTCGAGGAATGGTGCTGATCGCCCTTGAATTTCTCCATGCCTTTGAACTGCGGGATGTTGGGTCGGCCCGACATGCCGGTGGCCAGCACCAGCTGCTTCGGCTTCAGCGTGATGTCCTTGCCGTGGCGATGGACGACGACCGTCCATTCCTTCTTCTGATCGTCATAGGTGGCGCTCTTGGCCTCAGTGGAGGACCAATAGTTCAGCTCCATGACCTTGGTGTACATTTCCAGCCAGTCGCCGATCTTGTCCTTGGGCGAGAAGACCGGCCAGTTCCGAGGAAAGTCGATATAGGGCAGATGGTCGTACCAGACCGGATCGTGCAGGCAGAGCGACTTGTAACGCTTGCGCCATGAATCGCCGGCACGCTCGTTCTTCTCGACGATGATGGTCGGCACGCCGAGCTGCCTCAGCCGGGCACCGAGCGCGATGCCGCCCTGGCCGCCGCCGATGATCAGCGTGTTGGGCTGATTGACAAAGCCGAGTTCGGCGGCTTCCTTCTCGCGCTCCTCCTTCCAGGTTGGCCGGTTTTTGCCGTGACCGTGCTTGGCACCCATCGGCCGGGCGAAGCCGGCGGGTTCCTCATGGTCCTTCAGCTCGACCATGGTGGTGAGCAGCGTCCAGATCTTGCCGTTCCTCAGCCTGATATGGCCGAAGCCGCGCGCAACCTCCGTTTCGAAACTGATCCAGCCTTCGAGCAGCCCATCGCTCTCCGTGGCGTCTTCGCCTTTCGCAAGCGCCCAGTTCGATGGCTTTATCGTCGCCAACTGGCTCATCAGCATATCGCGGACCTGGTCGCGACCTTCCATGGTCTTGATGTTCCAGGTGAAGGTCACCAGGTCGCGCCAGTAGCAGTCTTCCTGAAAGCACCCGACCGCTCCGTCGATGTCGCCGGCGGCGAGCGCTGCGCTGAATTGGTCGAGCACGTCGGATAGTTTCTTGGCTGGGGCCTTGTCGAGCATCAAACTTCCTCCCGTGAAGTGCTGGTCGTCATCGCGGCTTGCCGGCCCCTCCCAGGCCGGTCGACCGGAGTATCGCGGCAAACGGCGTGCCGCGTCACGTCGTCAAATAGTTTGGCGCGGTTTCAATGGCTTATCTGGATGATCGCGGACACTGATCCTGCCGGCGATCATGCGGAACGGTGGTTCGAGGCGATGGGTGCAACCGGGCTGCCTGGCCCGAACCGTCTGGCGTCTTTCATATTCGCCGTTGACAGCGGCGCAAAACCAATTCTATTGTCCGCCACCATGAAAACGGCACTCATTCTCGTAGTAGGAAAGCGTGTGGGCAAGGCGGTGTAACCGCCGGGCGAAAACCCCCCATGCGCAAGACACAGGCTCCCTCGGGGGCCTTTTTTATTGCCCGAAACACGACTAAACGACCAGCAATCGCCCGATGGCGGACAATACGGGACCAGACCGATGAGCAGTGGACAGAACGAGCGGCGCGAAATGACCGGTGCCGAAATGGTGGTGCAGGCGCTGAAGGACAATGGCGTCAAGCATGTTTTCGGCTATCCGGGCGGCGCAGTTCTCCCGATCTATGATGAAATCTTCCAACAGGACGAGGTCGAGCACGTCCTCGTCCGTCACGAGCAGGGTGCCGGTCATGCGGCGGAGGGCTATGCGCGGTCGACCGGCAAGGCCGGCGTCATGCTGGTGACATCGGGGCCGGGCGCCACCAACGCGGTCACGCCGCTGCAGGATGCGCTGATGGATTCGATCCCGCTGGTCTGCCTGACCGGTCAGGTGCCGACCTCGCTGATCGGCTCGGATGCGTTCCAGGAGTGCGACACGATCGGCATTACGCGGCCCTGCACCAAGCACAATTGGCTGGTGAAGGATGTCAACGAGCTCGCGGCGATCATCCATGAGGCCTTTCACGTCGCGACGACAGGACGCCCCGGTCCGGTCGTCGTCGATATCCCGAAGGACGTGCAGTTCGCCAAGGGCACCTATGTGCCGCCGCAGACGGCGCCGCGCACGAGCTATCAGCCCAAGGTCCAGGGCGACCTGGACAAGATCAAGGCGGCGGTCGAGCTGATGGCCAACGCGAAAAGGCCGATCCTCTATACCGGCGGCGGTGTCATCAATTCCGGCCCGGAAGCCAGCCATTTGCTGCGCGAACTGGTCGACTTGACCGGCTTCCCGATAACCTCGACGCTGATGGGTCTTGGCGCCTATCCGGCTTCGGGCAAGAACTGGATGGGCATGCTCGGCATGCACGGCACCTATGAAGCAAACATGGCGATGCATGATTGCGACGTCATGGTCTGCATCGGCGCGCGCTTCGACGACCGCATCACCGGCCGGCTCAGCGCGTTCTCGCCGAATTCGAAAAAGATCCATATCGACATCGATCCGTCGTCGATCAACAAGAACGTCCACACCGATGTGCCCATTATCGGCGATGTCGGCCGGGTTCTGGAGGATCTGGTGCGGCTGTGGCGGGCCACCGCCAGGGCCGACAAGAAGGCGCTGCACCCGTGGTGGGAGCAGATCGCGAAATGGCGGGCGCGGGATTCGCTTGCCTACAAGATGAACCACGACGTCATCATGCCGCAATATGCCGTCCAACGGCTCTATGCGCTGACCAAGGACATTGACACCTACATCACCACCGAGGTCGGCCAGCACCAGATGTGGGCGGCGCAGCACTATCATTTCGAGAAGCCGAACCGCTGGATGACCTCCGGCGGGCTCGGCACGATGGGCTACGGCCTGCCGGCGGCGCTCGGCGTGCAGATTGCGCACCCGGATGCGCTGGTCATCGACATTGCCGGCGACGCCTCGGTGCAGATGACGATGCAGGAGATGAGCGCCGCGGTGCAGCACGAGGCGCCGATCAAGATCTTCATCCTCAACAATCAGTATATGGGCATGGTGCGGCAGTGGCAGCAGCTTCTGCACGGCAACCGGCTGTCGCATTCCTACACCGAAGCGATGCCGGATTTCGTCAAGCTCGCCGAAGCCTATGGCGGCCATGGCATCCGCTGCGAGAAGCCGGACGAACTGGACGACGCCATCAAGGAGATGATCTCGGTGAAGAAGCCGGTGATCTTCGACTGCCGGGTCGCCACGCTTGCCAACTGCTTCCCGATGATCCCGTCGGGCAAGGCGCATAACGAGATGCTGCTGCCGGACGAGGCGACCGACGAGGCGGTGGCCAACGCCATCGACGCCAAGGGCAGGGAACTGGTGTAACCCCTAACGCCCGAGCCGAGGCAGGGCTGTCGGAAGAAGCCGTGCGGAAACAGAAAAACAGCTCAAAGTTTGAAAACGAGATTCATGTCATGAACGCACAGCACCTTCAACCCACCGGTTCCGCCTACTTCATCGCCAAGGAGACGGAAAGACCGGAAATCCACACGCTTTCCGTGCTGGTCGACAATGAGCCGGGCGTGCTTGCCCGGGTCATCGGCCTGTTTTCCGGACGCGGCTACAATATCGAGAGCCTGACCGTTTCCGAAACCGAGCACGAGAAGCATCTGTCACGCATCACCATCGTGACGCGCGGCACGCCGCATGTGCTGGAGCAGATCAAGCACCAACTCGAGCGCATCGTGCCGGTGCACCGTGTCGTCGACCTCACCGTGCGCTCGCACGAGCTCGGCCAGGAACGGCCGCTGGAGCGGGAACTCGCGCTGGTGAAAGTGGCCGGCACCGGCGAGGGCCGCGTCGAGGCGCTGAGGCTGGCCGATGCCTTCCGCGCCAGCGTCATCGACGCCAACACCGAGCATTTCATTTTCGAGATCACCGGCAAGGGCTCCAAGATCGACCAGTTCATCGCCATCATGAAGCCGCTCGGCCTAGTCGAGATCTGCCGCACCGGCGTGGCGGCGATGAATCGCGGCCCGCAAGGGATGTAAGCAGGCTGGCGATCCTGATCGTCAGCCTCATGCCGGAACGTGTTGGGTCGACTGGAAGGAAGCCGATGTCTTTCGATGCATTTCTTGCCCTGCTGGTCTATGCCTTCGTGACTTCGATCACGCCGGGGCCGAACAACTTCATGCTTCTGGCCTCCGGCGTGAATTTCGGTTTTGCCAAAACCATTCCGCACATGCTGGGCATCAGCATCGGCTTCCTCGTGCTGTTGCTTGCCGTCGGCTTCGGCCTTGGCGCGGTGCTGATTGCGTTTCCGGTTCTCGACACTGCATTGAAGATCGCTGGCGGCGTCTATCTGCTCTATCTCGCCTGGAAGATCGCCATGTCGCGTTCGCTCAGCAGCAAGGGCGAGGCCAAGGCGCGACCGATGCGCTTCATCGATGCGGCAGCGTTCCAGTGGGTCAATCCCAAGGCGTGGGTGATGGCGATCACCGCCATGGCCGTCTATGCCGTTCCGGAGCATCCGTTTCTGTCGGTGGCGCTGGTTTCGATAGCCTTCACCGTCGTCAACCTGCCGAGCGTTTCGGTGTGGGCAGGTTTCGGCACGGCGCTGCGCGGTTTTCTGTCGGACCCGGTGCGGCTGAAATGGTTCAACATCGCCATGGGCGTGCTGCTGGCAGCGACGTTGTGGCCGATGCTGCGGTAGCTGCCGTTTTATTGTGCACTGCACATGAAATCTTCGTAATCCCGGGTTTTGGCCCTTTTTTGCCCTCGGCGCCCTCTATCTATTTGGTGAAACCGCGGCATCAAGCTGCGAGTTATACCCAGACATGACCACCGAACCACGGCGTGTCGGGTGGAAGGTCTTTGGCGATGCGTGGAAAGATCGTGCTTGCGATGCTTGCGGTCGCCTGCCTTGTCACGGCTGGGCTCTATCTTTCGCCCGCGGCAACGGACAAGGCCCGGCAGATGCTGTCAGCGGGTCAGGCGCCTGACAAACCGGCGGCTGCCGCGAATGCCGCACGTGCGACCGCGGTGGTTGCCGCCACCGCTTCGACGGCCGATTTCCCGATCCGGCGCTACGATATCGGCTTTGTATCCTCGCCCGCCGTGGTCAGCGTGAATGCGCGGATCTCGAGCCAGATCACATCGATCGCCGTCAAGGACGGGCAGATGGTGAAGGCCGGCGACCTTCTGTTCTCGCTGGACGACCGCGCGCTGAAGGCGCAACTGGCCCGTGACCAGGCGACGCTCGCCAAGGACCAGGCGCTGCTTGCCAGTGCGACGGCCGATCTTGAGCGTGCCAAGGCTCTTGTCGCCAGGCAGGCCGGCACGCAGCAGACCTATGACCAGGCGATCGCCGCGCAGAAGTCCGCTGCGGCCACGGTCGATGCCGACAGAGCAACGATCGAAGCGGACGAGGTCCAACTCGACTTTGCCACGATCACGGCGCCGATTTCCGGCAGGCTGGGTGCGGTCAGCGTCGCGATCGGCGATCTCGTCACCACCAACAGCGGCAGCAGCACGTCGATCCCGCTGGTGACCATCACCCAGATGGACCCGCTGCGGGTGAACTTCAATCTTCCGGAAAGCGATCTTGCCCTTTTGCACAAGGCGCTGGCGGCGCCAGGGCAAGGCGCAGTCACGCTGACCAGGGACGGCGACCCGACACCGATCGGCAAGGGGACACTCGATTTCGTCGATTCCAGCGTCGACACCGCCTCCGGCACGATTGCAGCGCGGGCCAGCGTGCCCAACCCCGATCTTTCGCTGTGGCCGGGCCAGTATGTCAATGTCGTGCTCGATGCCGGCATCATGCCGCAAATGACCTCGGTTCCCACGGTTGCGGTCCAGCCAAGCCAGAAGGGGCCGTTCGTCTATGTGATCAAGCGCGACAACACGGTGGAGGTGCGGCCCGTGCAGGTCGCACTGACCGAAGGCGACAACAGCGCTATCGGCGAGGGGCTGAAAAGCGGCGAAAATGTCGTCGTCGAGGGCCAGGCAAAGCTGAAGGACGGCGCGCCGGTCCGCGAAGGCGATGCCGTTGATCGGGCGCCTCCCAGGGTTGCCGAGGCTGGCAAGGCGGGCGGGACGCGGCCATGATCTCCGAATTCTGCATCCGCAGACCTGTCGCCACCCTGCTCATGTCGTTTGCGCTCGTGCTGGGCGGGCTGTTCGCTTACAGGTTCCTGCCGGTGGCCGCTCTGCCGAGCGCCGAGTTTCCGGTGGTCAATGTCTCGGCCTCGCTGCCCGGCGCCTCGCCGGAAACCATGGCGACCTCGGTGGCAACGCCGCTGATCAAGCAGTTCACCACCATCGCCGGCATCGATTCGATCTCGACCACCAACGCGCTCGGCTCGACCTCGATCGCCATCCAGTTCGTGCTTAACCGCGATATCGATGCGGCCGCCGCCGACGTGCAGGCGGCGATCGCGCGAACGCAGCGGCAATTGCCGCCCGAGATGACCAGCCCGCCGAGCTACCGCAAGGTCAATCCGGCCGATGCGCCGATCCTGCTGATGTCGCTGGTCAGCGACACGGTTCCGCTGACCGATCTCGATGCTTTTGCCGAGAATGTGATCTCGCCGTCGCTGTCGACGATCGAAGGCGTGGCGCAGGTCTCGATCTTCGGCCAGCAGAAATACGCGGTGCGCGTCCAGATCGATCCGACGGCACTCGCCGCACGAGGCATTTCGATCGACCAGCTGCAGACGGCGATCGCCTCGGCCAACAGCAACACGCCGCTCGGCGTGCTGCAGAACGACAAGCAGCAGCTGACGATCACCGCCAATACCCAACTGAACAACGCGGCGGGATTTTCCAACATCATCATAGCCACCAGGAACGGCCGTCCGGTGCGGCTCGGCGAGGTGACCCGCGTCATCGATTCGGTCGAGACCACGACGACGGCAAGCTGGTACGACGGCACCCGCGCGATCATCATGGCGGTGCAGCGTCAGCCCGATGCCAACACCGTCGACGTTGTCGACCGGGTCAAGGCGATGCTGCCGTCCTTCCAGGATCAGATGCCGGCGGCGGCCGGCATCCGGTTGCTCAACGACCGCTCGACGTCGATCCGCGAGGCGGTCGACGACGTGCAGTTCACGCTGCTGCTCACCATCGCGCTGGTGGTGATGGTGATCTTCCTGTTCCTGCGCCGGGTAACGGCGACGATCATCCCGGCGGTGGCGGTGCCGATCTCGCTGATCGCCACGCTCGGCGCCATGTTCCTGTTCGGCTTTTCCATCGACAACATCTCGCTGATGGGGCTGACGCTGGCGGTCGGCCTTGTCGTCGACGACGCGATCGTCATGCTGGAGAACATTTTTCGCCACATGGAGGAGGAGGGACTCTCGGCCTTCGACGCGGCACTCAAGGGTGCGCGCGAAATCGGCTTCACCATTATTTCGATCTCGATCTCGCTGGTCGCTGTGTTCATCCCCGTGCTTTTGATGGGCGGCGTGATCGGGCGCATCTTCAACGAGTTCGCGGTGGTGGTGACGGTCGCCATCCTGGCCTCGATGTTCGTGTCGCTGACGCTGACGCCGATGCTGTGCTCGCGGCTCTTGTCGGTTTCGAGGGCTGAGCGCGAAGCAGCGCAGGGCGAAGGTCACAGGCACAATTTCTTCATGCGGGGTTATGACTGGCTGCTGACAGTTTGCCTGCGGCACAGGTTCCTGGTTCTTCTCGTCTTCATTGGGACGGCCGCACTGTCGGCCTGGCTGATCCAGACCTCGCCGAAGGGCTTCTTTCCGCAGGAGGATATCGGCCAGATTTCGGTGACGACCACCGCGCGCCAGGACATCTCGTTCGACGCCATGGTGAAGCTGCAGGGGCAAGTGGCTGATGTCTTTACCCATTCACCATATGTCTCGCATGTCGGGTGGTCGGTGGGCAGCGGCGACAACGCACTCAACCAGGGCCGGCTCTACGTGCAATTGAAGGACAAGGACCAGCGCCCCGATATCGACAAGGTGCTCTCGGATCTGCGGCGGCAGCTGGCCAATGTCCCCGGCATCGAGACCTTCATGCAGCCGGTGCAGAACCTGCGGCTCGGCGCGCGCGCTTCGGCCAGCGCCTATCAACTCGTCGTGCAGGGCCTCGACATCGGCGCGGCGGACAACTGGGCGCAGAAGCTCACCGACGCGATGGCCGCCGACCGTAACGCCTTCACCGACGTCACCAATGACTTGCAGAACAACGCCCTGCAGGCGTCGCTGGTGATCGACCGCGACAAGGCGGCGACGCTCGGCGTCGACACCGATACGTTGCGCTCCAGCCTCTATGGCGGTTTCGGCACCGAGCAGGTCTCGACCATCTTCGGTTCGGCCGACAGCTACGAGGTGATCATGGAGCTCGACCCGAGGATCGAGTGGTCGCCAGAAAGGATGCTGGCGATCAAGGTAAGGACGGCCAGCGGCAGCCTGGTGCCGCTCGGCGCCTTTGCCCGCGTCGATCGGACCGCCGGCGCCTTGACCGTCAATCAGCTCGGCCAGCTTCCGGCGGTGACCATTTCCTACAACCTGCCGCAGGGCATCGCGCTCGGCGACAGCGTGAGCCGCATCGATGCGCTGAAGGAGAAGATCGGCATGCCAGCGACGATCTCGACCACTTTTTCGGGCACGGCGAAAACTTTTCAGGATTCGCTTGCGAACCAGGGCCTGCTGATCGCCGGCGCGATCCTGACCATCTATATCGTCCTCGGCATCCTCTACGAGAGTTTTATCCATCCGCTCACCATCCTGACTGGACTGCCGTCGGCGGTGCTCGGCGCGCTTGTTGCACTGCAGCTTGCGGGGATGGACCTGTCGGTGATCGCGGTCATCGGTATCCTGATGCTGATCGGCATCGTCAAGAAGAACGGCATCATGATGATCGACGTCGCGCTCGAACTCAGGCGCGAGGGGATGTCGCCGCTCGAGTCCATTCACAAGGCCTGCCTGATGCGCTTCCGGCCGATCATGATGACGACGCTGGCGGCACTGACGGGCACGATCCCGATCGCGCTCGGCACCGGCGCCAGCGCCGAACTGCGCCAGCCGCTCGGCGTGGCGGTGGTCGGCGGCCTCGTCGCTTCGCAAGCGCTGACGCTGTTCGTCACGCCGGTCATCTATGTCTACATGGAGCATTTTTCGGGCTGGCTTGTCGGGCTGTGGCCAAAGCGCCGGCACGAGCAGCCACCTGTCGAGGCCGTCGACCAGCCGTCGCTGTTCGAGAACGGAGAAGCGTTGCAGGGCGAGCCGCACAAGGCGGCGGCCGAATAGAAGCCGACAGGCTGGCCCAAGCCGCGGCGCTTGCGGTGGAACGCTTGCAGCCGTAATTTACGGCCATGTCCCACGATCATAATCACGACAACGAGCTTGATCCTTTTGCCGCCCGGGTGCGCGCACTGGAGACGATCCTCACCCAGAAAGGGCTGATCGATCCGGCCGCGATCGACGTGATCGTCGACACCTATGAGACAAAGATCGGTCCGCGCAACGGCGCCAAGGTGGTGGCGAAGGCGTGGGTCGAGCCGGACTTTGCCGTTTTGCTGATACGCGACGCGACGGCGGCGATCGGCTCGCTCGGCTACACCGGCCGGCAGGGCGAGCACATGCAGGCCGTGTTCAACACGGCGGACACGCACAACCTCGTCGTCTGCACGCTGTGCTCCTGCTACCCGTGGTCGGTGCTCGGCCTGCCGCCGGTCTGGTACAAGGCGCCGCCCTATCGTTCGCGCGCGGTCATCGATCCGCGCGGCGTGCTCGGGGAATTCGGGCTGACCTTGCCGGCAACGACAAAGATCCGGGTGTGGGATTCTACCGCCGAGCTGCGTTACCTGGTCGTGCCGATGCGGCCGAAGGGCACCGACAGCTGGAGCGAGGAGCGGCTGGCAGATCTGGTGACGCGCGACGCGATGATCGGCACCGGACTGGCGCGGGAGCCGGCATGAACGGGCCGCAGGATCTCGGCGGGCAGATGGGGTTCGGGCCGGTCGCACCCGAAAAGGACGAGCCCTGTTTCCATGCCGCCTGGGAAAGGCGGGCGCTTGGCGTGACCTTGTGCGCGGGCGCCATGGGCGCCTGGACCATCGACGAGAGCCGGCATGCGCGGGAATTGCTGCATCCCGCCGACTATTATGGCTCGAGCTATTATGAGATCTGGATCAAGGCGCTCGAAACCTTGCTGAAGCGACATGGTTTTGTCAGCGACCGCGATCTGGCCGCGGGCAAGGCGGTCGACCCTGCCGCGACGCCAAAGCGGGTGCTGAAGGCCGAAAACGTGCCGGCAGTGTTGGCCAAGGGCGGCCCATGCGACCGGCCGATCGCCGCGCCGGCCCGGTTCAAGGCAGGCGAAATGGTGCGGACGAAGAATTTCCATCCGACCGGCCACACAAGGTTGCCACGCTACGCACGCGGCAAGCAGGGAACGATCGAGGCGGTGCGCGCTGGTTTTGTCTTCCCTGACACCAATGCACATGGCCAAGGCGAAAACCCGCAATGGGTCTATACGGTGGTTTTTGACGGCGCCGAGATCTGGGGCGAGGGCGCCGACCCGACGCTGACCGTGTCGATCGATGCCTGGGAGAGCTATCTTGAGCCGGCGTGAGGCGAAGTCAGCCACCGCCACGCTGCCGGCGGATGCGCAGGTATTCGCCGAGCCGTGGCAGGCGGAAGCCTTCGCCATGACGGTCGCGCTGCACGACAGCGGCGTGTTCTCCTGGAGCGAATGGGCGGACGCCTTGTCCGCCGAGGTCAAGCAGCCTGGTGCCGCAAGCGATGGCCACGATTATTACGAGCACTGGCTGGCGGCGCTGGAAAATTTGCTGTCGGCAAAAGGGGTTGCCGGCAAGCGCGAAATCGATGCGCTCGCTGCCGCCTGGGAACGCGCCGCGCATGCAACGCCGCACGGCAAGCCGATCCTGCTCGAGAACGATCCCGGACCGGCCGAAGGTCGTGGCGGCCCGACCGAAGGTCGTGGCGGAACGGCCGGCTAGACCGTCTCGAATCATGCTTGTTCTCTTTACGTTCTGATCGCTGCCTGTTAAATTGCGTCATTGGAGGCGGTGCGGCCCGCCGCCGATGATCGTTGGCGGCCTTGTCTTTCCCTCGCGAATCCGGTCTCTCGCGCTGATGGAATTCTCTCCTCAACAGGACGATGCACTGAAGGCGGTCGCCACCTGGCTCAAGACCGGAAAGCCGCAGCTGTTCCGGCTGTTCGGCTATGCCGGCACCGGCAAGACGACGCTGGCGCGCTATTTCGCCGAGCATGTCGACGGCCAGGTGCAGTTCGCCGCCTTCACCGGCAAGGCGGCGCAGGTGCTGCGTTCCAAGGGCGCGGTCAATGCCCGCACCATCCATTCGCTGATCTATCGGCCGAAGGGCGAGGAGACGGTTTCGGACGAGGTGACCGGCAAGACGTCGATGTCGCCGACCTTTTCGCTCAACCGGCAAAGCCCGATCTCGCGGGCCAAGCTCGTCGTCATCGACGAATGCTCGATGGTCGACGAGCAGCTTGGCCGCGACCTGTTGAGTTTCGGCACGCCAATCCTGGTTCTCGGCGATCCCGGCCAGTTGCCGCCGATCTCGGGCGGCGGCTTCTTCACCGACCATGAACCGGATATTCTGCTCACCGAGATCCACCGGCAGGCGCGCGACAACCCGATCATCCGGCTGGCGCTCGACGTGCGCGAGGGCCGCGAATTCATGCGTGGCGACTATGGCGCGGCGCAGGTGATCGGCAAGGAAGACGTCACCCAGGAGCTGGTGCTGAAGGCGGACCAGGTGCTGGTCGGCACCAACAGGACGCGGCGCCGCTACAATCAGCGGTTGCGCGAGCTGAAGGGGTTCAATGCCGACTATCCACAGGCCGGCGACAAGCTCGTCTGCCTGCGCAACGACCCGGCCAAGGGACTGCTCAACGGTTCGCTGTGGAAGGTGATGACCTCGTCGCGCGAGACGGTGAAACCCGGCATCAATCTGCTGGTCTCCCCGGAAGAGGACGATCCGGACCGCGGCGTCGCCAAGATCAAGCTGCTCAAAGCGGCGTTCGAGGACCCGGACGCCGACATTCCCTGGCAGCAGAAAAAACGCTTCGACGATTTCGACTATGGCTACGCGCTGACCGTGCACAAGGCGCAAGGCTCGCAGTGGAACGAGATCGTGCTTTTCGACGAAAGCTGGGCGTTCAAGGAAACCCGCCAGCGCTGGCTCTACACGGCAATCACGCGCGCGGCGCAACGGCTGACGATCGTCAGATAGGCCGGTCGAGCAGCCCCCATGGACCAGGAATCCGGGACTGGCACGGGGTCGACCTTCGTCAGCGTGGGGCCAGCGGTGTGGCGTCGAGCCATTCCCAGGCGGATGCTTCGTCCTCTGCCTCGAAATGCCTGAGCTCGACGGATGAGGAAGCAGGCAGCAAGCTCTGCGCGCTGGGTACCCAGTTCGGCTCGCCGACCGCAGCGCAGCGGCCGACATGCTCCACGGCATGGGCCGTGCCCTGTTCAAGCGTTTCGTCCGACACATCGGCCCAATCGACGCCTTCATGGTCGATCAGGCGCACAAGCACATCGATTTTCGGGTGCAGCGCGTAGGCCGCCTCCAGCAATCCGAACAGGTTTTCCGCATCGGCCGCCGTGACATGGCCGACGACGTCGATGGCGAACAGGTCGTCGCGGTCGGTGTCGATGCGGCGAACCGCCGGCACGTCTTCAAGATAATTCACGGGTCTTCCTCTTGCTGGATATTATACGTCCCTCTGGAACACCGGAAACCCCCTGTCTGTTCCCGCCAAAGGCGGTATAGATGGCCGCGATTGTGTCCGGACCCGAGAAGCCATGCCTGCAAAACTCTCCGTCAATCTCAATGCCATCGCCATGCTGCGCAACCGGCGCGACCTGCCGTGGCCAAGCGTCATCGGGCTCGGGCGCCTGGCGCTGGCCGCGGGCGCGCATGGCCTGACCGTGCATCCGCGGCCCGACGAGCGGCACACCAGGCATTCCGACCTGCCGCAGATCAGGGCGCTGATCGACGACGAATTCCCCAAGGCGGAGTTCAACATTGAGGGCTATCCGAGCGAGGATTTCCTGGCGCTCGTGGAAAAGCACCAGCCGGAGCAGGTGACGCTGGTGCCCGACGACCCTGCCCAGGCCACCTCCGACCATGGCTGGAACTTTGCCGCCGAGGCGGCGTTCCTGACACCGATCGTTAAACGGCTGAAAAAGGGGGGCTTTCGCGTGTCGTTGTTTTCCGACCCGGATCCGGCAGGGATGAACGCCGCGCGCGACACCGGCGCCGACCGGATCGAGCTCTACACGGGGCCGTATGGCAGCTTTCATTCCGATTCGGCCAAAGCGGCGAATGAGCTGGAAAGATTGGGAAAGACCGCGGATGCAGCGCTTGCCGCCGGACTTCAGGTCAATGCCGGCCACGATCTGGTGGTGAACAACCTGCCGGCATTGGCAAAACGCATCCCGGCATTGGCTGAAGTGTCGATCGGACATGGGTTGACAGCCGATGCGTTGGAGTATGGCATGGCCAATACGGTCAAAAGATTTCTGAAGGCCTGTGGGTGGTAGAGATGGAAGCGTCGCTTTGCGGACATGGCAGCCATCACGTTGGGGCACTTGATATTGCATCGCAGCAAGCGTAGAGCACCGCGCGCTTATCGGAGTGTCGTCCATGGCCCTTACCAACAGTGGTAGTGAGGCAGAACCAGTCGAACAGTCCAGCCATCCTGAGGTCGAAAAGCACAGCACCAAGGTCTTGATGCTGGGCGCCCTCGGCGTGGTCTATGGCGATATCGGCACCAGCCCTATCTATGCGCTTCGCGAAGCACTGCATGCTTCGTCGGGCACCGATCCGCGCAGTGCCGTTCTGGGCATTCTGTCGCTGATCGTCTGGGCACTGACGATTATCGTGACCATAAAGTATGTCGCCTTCGTGCTTCGGGCGGATAACAAGGGTGAGGGCGGTACCCTGTCGCTTATGGCGCTGGCCCGGAAAGCCTATCCGGCTGGCTCCGGCATCATTCTTGTCATCGGTCTGTGCGGAGCCGCACTGTTTTTCGGCGACGCGATCATAACGCCGGCCATTTCGGTGCTGTCAGCGGTGGAAGGGCTGAGCGTCGTGACCCCGGCGTTCGATCCATATGTGGTTCCCATTACATTGGTGATTCTTGCCGTCCTGTTTGCCGTGCAGCGCTTCGGGACCGGCAGAGTGGCCTCGGTTTTCGGGCCGGTGACAGCGCTCTGGTTTCTGGCGATCGGCATTGCCGGATTGGTGCACATTAGCGACGATCCGTCGGTGCTTTTGGCAATCAACCCCTACTATGCCGTCGCCTACCTTGCCGAGGCCAAAGCGGGCGCGTTTCTCACCGTCGGCGCGGTTTTTCTGGCGGTTACCGGTGCCGAAGCGCTTTACGTCGATCTCGGACATTTCGGTCGCCGTCCAATCGTGCTGGCCTGGTTCTGGATCGTCTTTCCCTGCCTGCTGCTCAGCTATTTTGGGCAAGGCGCGTTCGTTCTTGCCCATGGCGGCGTGCCCGACAATCCGTTTTTCCAGATGCTGCCGGATTGGGCACTGATACCGATGGTCGGGCTCGCAACAGCAGCGACTGTCATCGCCAGTCAAGCCGTTATCTCCGGGGCGTTTTCGCTGACCCGGCAAGCGGTGCAGCTCAATCTTCTGCCCAGAATCGAAGTTCAGCATACTTCCGAGATGCAACTCGGCCAGATTTACATGCCGCGCGTGAACCTCCTTCTCGCGCTCGGCGTGATGCTGCTGGTCGTCGGCTTTGGCAGTTCGAGTTCGCTCGCTTCCGCCTATGGAATTTCGGTGACAGGCGAGATGCTGATGACGACGATCTTGCTGTTCGTGGTGATGCGGTGGCAATGGAAATGGCAGACCGCGCTCGCTGCGGCGCTGGCGCTGCTGTTTGGCACGATAGACACCGGCTTCTTCCTGGCGAATATCGTGAAATTCTTGGAAGGCGGATGGGTTTCAATCGCCGTGGCCTGCATCATGGGGTTGATCATGGGGACCTGGATACGCGGCAGCCGCTATCTGTTCGACAAGACGCGCAGGAACGAGATTCCGCTCGATTTCCTTGCCGCCAATTTGTTGAAGAAGAAACCGCAGCTGGTGTCCGGCACGGCCGTGTTCCTGACCAGCGATCCGGTCAGCGCGCCGACCGCGCTGATGCACAGCCTGAAGCACTACAAGGTGCTGCACGAACAGAACGTCATCCTCTCGGTGGTGACGGCGCAGCAGCCTGTCGTGCCCGACAGTGACCGGGTCAAGATGGAAACGATCAACGATCTGTTCATGCGGGTGACACTGACCTTCGGCTACATGGAACAGCCCAACATTCCGCGTGCGCTGGCGATCTGCCGCAAGCAGGGCTGGAAGTTCGACATCATGACGACGTCCTTCTTCCTGTCGCGGCGCTCGCTCAAGGCATCACCCAACTCCGGCATGCCGGTGTGGCAGGACAAGCTGTTCATCGGCTTGGCGCGCACGGCAGCCGATGCGACGGAGTATTTCCAGATCCCGACCGGACGTGTGGTCGAGATCGGAACGCAGGTGGCGATTTAGGGGCGGCGCGAATACTGAGCCGTTGCGATCCTTCGCGCCCCCCTCTGTCCTGCAGGACAGAGGGGGGCGCTGTCCCGCCGGCTTCGGAAGTCCGGCACTCTATTCTGGCTCAGCTGGCCAGCGCTGCCTTGTTCGCTTCAAGAAACTGCTTCAGCGATTGCGGCTTCCTGCCCGACAGTGTCTCGATCGCGTCGGTCACCATGCCGATGCGGCCGGAGCGCGTGTTGGTGTCGAAGGACGTGACGATTGGGGCAAAGCCCTCGGGAACGCCGGCAGCCTTCAGGCCCTCGGTCAACGCCTCGTCCGAAAGCTGGACGACCTCGATCGGCTTGCCGGTGACGTCCGTCACCAGGGCCGCGATCTCGGCGACGGTATGGGCCTGCGGACCGGTCAGCGTGTATGTCGTGCTTTCGCTGGCGCCCGAGGCAAGGCCGGCAGCGATCGCCGCGGCCATGTCGTCGCGGGCGCCATGGGCGATGCGGCCGTCGGCCGCGGATGTATACCAGTGTCCCGAGGCAATGGCGTGCGGCAGCGACATGAACAGGTTCTCCTGATACCAGCCGTTGCGGAAAATCGTGTAGGGGATGCCGCTCGCCTTGATCGCCTGCTCGGTCCCGTAATGATCGCCCGCAAACAGCACCGGCGATCCCGGCTCAGGGTTGGGCATCGAGGTGTAGAGCAGATGCGAAACGCCGGCCTGCCGCGCGGCTGCGACGGCATTTTCGTGCTGCTTGAGCCGCTTGCCCCCAAGGTCGAGCTCGCCGGTCGAGATGATCAGGACCCGGCCGGCGCCCTTGAATGCTTCGACAAGCGACGCGGTGTCATCGAAATCGGCTTGCCTGATGATGACGCCGCGCGCTGCCAGCTCGGCGAGGTTTTCCGGATTGCGGGTGGCGGCGATGATGCGTGCGGGCGGAACCTTGAGCGTGTCCAGCAGATGATCGACGACGCCGCGGCCAAGCTGGCCGGAGGCGCCGGTGACGAGAAGGGTATCGGTCATGGGAAGTCCTGTCGTTGCGCCGGAGCGGCGGGTGCTTATATAAGTCTCAAAAAGAGACCAGCACTAAAATAGGAATTGACCGACCCTCGTAAAGAAGGCAGTTTTGCGGGAGGTAGGCAGGCGCAGGGAACCAGCGATGGACAGCAAGGTCGTCAGTCTGAAGTCGAAGCTCGAGATTTACAAAGCGTGCAGCGGCGGCGGCAACCTTGCCGACTGTCCGGTGCGCGACGTGATCCAGGGCATCAGCAACAAATGGAGTTCGCTGCTGATGATGGCGCTGGCCGAAAAGCCGTACCGGTTCGGCGAATTGCGGCGGCTGGTGCCCGACATTTCCCAGCGCATGCTCACCCAGACGCTGCACGATTTGCAGCGCGACGGTTATGTCCATCGCGAGGTCTTCCCGACCAAGCCGCCGAGCGTCGAATACAGTCTGACCGATCTCGGACGCTCGATGTTCGGGCCCCTGCATCAGCTGCTCCAATGGGCCGAGCTCAATCATGGCGCGGTGCGCGCTGCGCGGAACGCTTTCGACGCCGCCGAGACCTGACTCATCGATACCAGGAGCGATGGCTTGATTTGCCGATAGCGCTGAAGGATTGTCCGGCCTGGGCGAGACGATTCGGCGGCAATGGGCAATTCTCTGGACATCGCGATTGCCGGCGCCGGCCCGGCCGGGCTGGCCGCGGCGCTCTATCTGAAGCGTGCCGGGCATCGGGTCACCATCTTCGAGCGCTTCGACGAGCCAAAGCCGGTCGGGTCCGGGCTGATCCTGCAGCCGACCGGGCTGACGGTGCTTGCCGATCTTGGTGTGCTCGACGACATCCTGGCGCTGGGCAGCCGCATCGACCGGCTGCATGGCGCCGATGCGAAAACCGGCCGCACCGTGCTCGACGTCCGCTATGATGCGCAGCGCCGCAGTCGTTTCGGGCTGGCGGTGCACCGGGCGGCCTTGTTCGGCGTGCTTTTCCGCGCCGTCCGGCGCGAGGCGATCGCCATCGAAACCGGCGTCGAGCTCGAGACGCTGGAAACCGGCGAACGGGCAACGCTGATCTGCGGCAACGGGCGAAGGATAGGGCCGTTCGATCTGGTCGTCGATGCCAGCGGTTCGCGCTCCAGATTGCGGCAGCGCGTAGGGAATTCGGGGGAGCCGCGGCCGCTCGCCTATGGCGCGTTCTGGGCGTCGCTCGGCTGGCGCGGCGACCGTTTTGACGAACACGCGCTGCTGCAGCGCTACGACAGAGCGAGCGTGATGATCGGCGTGCTGCCGATCGGCAGACCGGAACCGGTTGCCGAGAAGATGGCAGCATTCTTCTGGAGCCTGAAGCCGGCGGACGCAGAGCAGGTCAGGGCGACAGGCCTCGACTCCTGGAAGGCGAGGCTGGTTCGGCTGTGGCCCGAATGCGAGGCGTTCACGCGCCAGATCGACAGTTTCGATCAGCTTTCGCTGGCGCGCTACGGCCATCACACGCTCAAGCTGCCGGCCGGACGGCGATGGGCGATCATCGGCGATGCGGCACATTCGACCAGCCCGCAGCTCGGGCAAGGGGCGAACATGGCGCTGCTCGACGCGGCGGCGCTCAACTATGCGCTCATAGGAACGGATCGTGTCGATACTGCGCTGGAGGCCTATGTCCGGGCGCGGCGATGGCATGTCCGGGTCTTTCAGGCGCTGTCGCTGATGCTGACGCCGTTCTACCAGTCGGATTCGACCGTGATGCCGTTCGTCCGCGACAGGCTGGTGGCGTCGGTGGCAAGAATCCCGCCGGCGCCAAACATCCTTGCCTCGATGGTGGCTGGAACCATGATCGATCCGTTCAGGCGGATCGGTATCAAGGAAGCGCAGTGACCGCCTCGCAGCGGCGGATGAGTTTCGAAAGGTGCGCACCCTTCGCTTGCAGGAATGCATGAAGGCGCTGTGGATAGTCCGGGGTGACGGCGTCCATCACCGACTTGCGTTCGTGCAATCGCTTTCGCCAGGCCTCGACACGCGGCTTTCCGCTCAGGATGCCGAACGCGCCGATCCGATCGAAGGCGTCGAAATAGCGGAAGACTGGCCCAAAGACAGCATCGACCAGTGAAAAGCGCTCGCCGGCAAACCATCGCCCAGCCCGGCCAGCCGCCAGTTCCGCTTCGAGACGATCGAACATTGCCGACAGAGCTTTGCTTTCGGTAAGAAAGGCGGCCTCGGTCGGTGCGGAATAGAACCGACCGATTGCGTTGAGGATGGCCGAGCCGAACTCGATCCAGGCGCGATGCCGGGCGCGGACCAGCGGGTCGGCAGGATGCAGTGGGTTGGCCAGCGTTTCCTCGAGAAATTCGAGGATGACCGCCGATTCGAAGATCACCGTTTCCTCGCCGTCCTGCTGCACGCGCAGCAGCGGTACCTTGCCGAGCGGCGATATCGCCTTGAACCAGGCCGGTTTTTTGGCGAGATCGATGGTGAGGCGTTCGAACGGCACGTCCTTTTCGGCGAGCGAGATCGCCGCGCGCTGCACATAGGGACAAAGGTGGTGGCTGACGAGAACGAGCTTGTCGGTCACCAGGCCGCCCGTCTCCGGAATGTCGACGATCTCGCAGGTTTCATGTTTCATGGCAGTGCCTTCCGATATAAATGCAGTTGCATCTATATAGATGCATTTGCATCCATTGGTAAGCTTGATGCAATTGCATCTATCGCCTATGCTGCATCATGACGGAGAATCCTTCGCCGGCGGCCATCAAAGCCTGGGCGCGCCTGATGCGCGTTTCGCGCCAGCTGCTGGAACGGGCCGAAGACGCGCTGAAGGACGCCGGCTTGCCGCCGCTTGCCTGGTACGACGTGCTGCATGAGCTTGCCGAAGCCGGCGAGGGCGGCTTGCGGCCATTCCAGCTGATCGAGCGCACCCTGTTTGCGCAGTACAACGTCTCGCGGCTGCTGGCGCGGCTCGAAGCGGACGGACTGGTCGAGAAGCTCAGGGTTGCCGATGACGGTCGCGGACAGACGGTCCGCATCACCGGCAAGGGGCGCGAGATGCGCCGCCGGATGTGGGCCGTCTACGGGCGATCGATCGCCGAGCTGGTCGGCGCCAGGCTCTCCAATAATGACCTGGAAACCTTGTCGGCTCTGCTCGGGCGGCTGCGTCATCCGGCGATGCCGGAGTGATGTGGTCCCGCTGGCGCTGACGGTCGCTTGCAGCCGTCAGGCACTGCCCCAGAGGAATGCCAGTGCCGCCAGCACGCCAAGCATGACGCGAACCAGATGCAGATTGCCCCATTTGACGATCAGCGCCCGCGCTTGCAGATTGACGGCGGCCGCGTCCATCGCCGCCAGCAACCGGTTTGTCGGCATCATTACGATCAGCGTCCATGGCCATGGCAGGATGATCAGCACTGCCCCGATGAGATAGCCGAGACTGCCGGTTAGCCACCAGGCAACGACACCAAGAACACAGGCGACGACGGCAATCGACGCCTGCATGGCGGCGCCGCGCTTGTAGGAAAGCTGCCATTCCTGCAGCAGTGCACGGTCGTCAAGGCGAAGCCGCGCCGGTTGCTCGGCAACGCTGATATAGATGGCGGCGCCCGCGAAAGCGGCGGCAACAGTCAATGCAAGCAGGCCGACGAGCATTTTTCTCTCCGCAACATGCCGTACGAGCGGTGGCGGTACGAGCGGTGGCCGTTCCGGCCTGGAAGTGTCAAAAAGCGGAGATAGGGCTTGCCCCGGGTCCGACAATACGTCATAGACGCGCCGAACCGTAACGTACGGTACGGCCCTGGTCGCCGCCGTTATCGAGCAGGAAAAGAGTTTGTTGCAGGCAAGCGTCGACATCGACACCAGCGAAGCGCTGACCGAGCGGCAGAAAGCCGTGCTCGACGCCGCACTTCGGCTGCTGGTCGAGGAGGGCGATCAGTTGACCATGACCGCGGTGGCGCGGCGGGCAAGCTGTTCCAAGGAAACGCTCTACAAATGGTTCGGCGATCGCGACGGGCTGTTGACGGCAATTGTTCAATGGCAGGCCTCCAAGGTGCGGGTGGTGCCGGTCGACGGCAAGGGGCTTACCCTTGCTTCGCTGACGGTGAGCCTCGCACGCTTCGCTTCGGACTGGCTCAAGGTGATTTCGAGCGACACATCGATCGCGCTGAACCGCGTCGCCATTGGCCGTGCTGGCTCGGGCAATGACGATCTTGGCGCCATCGTGCTGGAGAACGGGCGTTTCGCGCTGGCCCGGCGCCTGAAGCCGGTGCTGGAGGCCGGTCGGCAGGCCGGGCTTCTCGAGTTCTCGGATGCCGAAGCGGCATTCCGCACCTTTTTCGGGCTGGTCGCCCGCGACGTGCAGATCCGCCTGCTGCTCGGCGACCGGCTAAAATTGACTGATGCGGCGATTGGCGGCGATGCCGTCCGGGCGACGCAGCAGTTTCTCGCTCTTCACGGAGCAAAAACCGGGCCGCAAGGCCTCTAGAGCCGGATGATTTCAGGTCAAGTCGACCTGAACTCTGAATCCGGCTCTAAATCAAAGAGATAGAGCATGATGTCGTCCGAAAACCGCTTCACACTTTTCGGCATCATGCTCTGAATTCAAAAACGGGAAGGAAGAAAAATGCGTGTCTATTACGATCGCGACGCCGATCTCAACCTGATCAAGGGCAAAAAGGTCGCCATCATCGGCTATGGCAGCCAGGGCCGGGCGCATGCGCTCAATCTCAAGGATTCTGGCGTTGGGGAAATCGCCATCGGCCTCAAGGCCGGCTCGGCGACCGCCCAAAAAGTCGAGGCCGACGGGCTCAAGGTGATGAGCGTGGCGGAAGCCGCCAAATGGGCCGACCTGATGATGATGGCGACGCCGGACGAGCTGCAGGCCGATATCTACAAATCCGAAATCGCGCCGAACATCCGCGATGGCGCGGCGATCGCCTTTGCCCACGGCCTCAACGTGCACTTTGGCCTGATCGAGCCGAAGGCCTCGGTCGACGTCGTCATGATCGCGCCGAAGGGGCCTGGCCACACGGTGCGCGGCGAATACCAGAAGGGCGGCGGCGTGCCGTGCCTGGTCGCGGTCAACCAGGATGCTTCGGGCAATGCACTTGATCTCGCCCTGTCCTATGCCTGCGGCGTCGGCGGCGGCCGTTCGGGCATCATCGAGACCAATTTCCGCGAGGAATGCGAAACCGATCTGTTCGGCGAGCAGGTTGTCCTGTGCGGCGGCCTGGTCGAGCTGATCCGCGCCGGTTTCGAGACGCTGGTGGAAGCCGGCTACGCGCCGGAAATGGCCTATTTCGAGTGCCTGCACGAGGTCAAGCTGATCGTCGACCTGATCTACGAAGGCGGCATCGCCAACATGAACTACTCGATCTCGAACACCGCCGAATGGGGCGAATATGTTTCGGGCCCGCGCATCATCACCGCCGAGACCAAGGCCGAGATGAAGCGCGTGCTGAAGGATATCCAGACCGGCAAGTTCACCTCGGAATGGATGCAGGAGTATCGCGCCGGCATGTCGCGCTTCAAGGGCATCCGCCGCAACAACGACAGCCATCAGATCGAGGAAGTCGGCGCCAAGCTGCGCGCGATGATGCCGTGGATTTCCAGGAACAAGCTGGTCGACAAGGCCAAGAACTGATCGAAATCCGCAATTTTGTCATTGCACAGGAAAAACCGGCGGAGCGCTCCGCCGGTTTTTTTACATGAAGGCCGTGTGGTTGGCTGGTTGGACAATGCCGCTCAGGGGATCTAGCCGTAGTGCCAGTGGGGCTTTGGCTCGGTGCCGGTGAACATCACGCCGATGCGGTTCTCGCGGCGCCAGCGGACCACTGCCTTGTAGGCGATGCCGTCGGTCGGCACATAGAGCAGGAACTCGTCGGGCACGCGAGCGTCGATCGAGACCATCAATTCGGCGCCGCCGTCATGCATGTTGCGCACCGTGCACGTGACCTCGGAATTGGTGATGCCGGTCAGGATCGTCGCGCCCTTGAAGACGCGCTGCCTGCGTTTGTCCCTGTTTTCGTCTTCAGCCATCGCGCATAATCCCTGGTGCGATCGGCAGGATAATTAGGCCCGCCTGATAAACATAGCGTTATCGTCGCGAAAAGGACGCAAAGGACTTCAGAAGAAGGGTGGGTCAGATGAAAACGGCGCCGCGCGGCGCGGCGCCGTTGGAGTTTATCAGTCGCACCACTCAGCTATAGGGCGACCAGCACTGCTGGCGCGGACCGCCGTAGGGCTGGAACGTATTGTCCCAGGCGCGATAGGACCGATAGCGGTCGTAGCACCAGCGGACATGGGCGCTGGAAAGCCGTTCCGTGCGATACTGACGCCGAGGCGGGTAGTAGCGCGGCTCATAATAGCTCGGCCCACTATAGTAGTTGTAGGCGGGCAGCCCGAGACCCAGGCCGAAATAGATCGCGGAATCATTGAAGTGACGGCGGTGATGACGACGGTGGCGCCAGCGCCGGTCGTCGTGATCACGCCATCTCCAGGCTTCGTCGCGACCGCGCCATCTCCGATCATTGCCACCGCGCCACTCCCGGCCGCCGTGCCGATTGCGCCAGCGCCATTCGCTCCGCCTGTCGTTGCCACCGGCCCAGCTTTCGCGGACAGGCACAACCTCGGCGGCGACGGCGTTGGCCGGCATCGGCAGCACGGGTTTGGCAATCGGTCCGGCGAACGCGGGGGCCGACAGGCCGGCCATCAGACCCAGAGCCAGCAGCCCGGATCTGACAGAAAAAGAAAAGAGCGGGTTCATTGCACTCTCCAAGAGATCTCAGGCCCCACGCCCGGCGATGAAGAATGTCATTCATGCAGCTTCGCGCCTGAACGGAGGATGAACGGAAAGGTTTCGTCAACCATCGCGGGCAGGGCGGGCCCTTGTTTTCGGCCGCGCTTGTGGGCAAAGGTCACCGCCATGTCGCTGCGCCTCGCCACCTTCAATGTCGAAAACCTGATGAACAGGTTTGATTTTTCCGGATACCGCAACCAGCTCAACGAGGATCGCACGCTGGCGCTCTTCGACATCCAGAGCGAGGCCGAATACAAGATGCTGGAGCAGGCGCGGGCGATCGCGCAATCCGACGATACGCGGCAGCTGACGGCATTGGCCATCGCCGCCACCCGCGCCGACATCATCTGCATGCAGGAGGTCGACAATATCGAGGCGCTGAAGGCTTTCGAACACGGCTATCTGTTCAGGATGGTCGGGCATGGCTACCGCCAGAAATACACCACCGCCGGCAACGATTCGCGCGGCATCGACGTCGCCGTGATGATGCGCAACGAGACCGCGCAGGGCCAGCCGATCGAATTCGTGCGCATGACAAGCCACGCCTATGTCACGTTCGAGCAGTTCGGCCTGCACACGCCGGACCTGGCAGCGTTCGGGCATCAGGCCAACCAGCGCATCTTCCGGCGCGACTGCCTGGAAATCGACCTGACCGTCGGTGGCGTGCCGCTGACGCTCTATCTGGTGCATTTCAAGTCGATGGGCGCGCCCCGCAACGGTCTCGACGGGCGCCAGACGACGATGCCGCTGCGCATCGCTGAGGCGCAAGCGGTGCGCCGGATCATCGAGGAGCGTTTCGGTGGGGATCACGCCGCCGACAAATACTGGGCGATCTGCGGCGACATGAACGACTATCGGCAGCGCGTGAAGATCTCCGGCGACGCCTTTGACGGCTACCGCTTCGAGGTGATCGACGAGAGCCAGTCCTGCCTCAACGTGCTCACCGCCGGCGGCTTTTGCGAGAATGCGGTCGAGCGGCGCCCGGAAATGGACCGTTGGACCTTGTACCATACGCGCGGGCCGCAAGAGCGGCATCTGTGCCAGCTCGACTACATCCTGTTGTCGAAGGCACTGGCAGCCAGGAACGCGACCGCCGTTCCCGACATCATCCGCAACGGCCAGCCCTGGCGCACGATCTTTCCGGCAGGCCAGGAGGTGGACCGGTTTCCGCGTTGCGGCTGGGACCGGCCGAAGGCGTCGGACCACTGTCCTGTGGCGATGACCCTTGAAATGACCTGAGGATCGTTTTCGTTGAGCTTCGACCTGCCGCGCAACATCATCCTTCCGGTCGACGCCGTCGATGTCAGGCTCGACCCCGGCCCGCACCCGTTCGAACGCGACAATGCGCAAGCGATCGCCGAGAATTGGCGGCGCGAGACCGCAGCCAACCCGGCGCTGTTCGACGGCACCGTGGTGCTGCTTTCGGCGCTCCGCTATCGCGACAGCAGCCTCGTCGGCCGCTGCCATGCGGTGCGCTACTCGACCTTCATGCTTTGGCGCGGCAATCGCCAGGTGGCGGGGGCCGAGCACGCCTATGCCCATGCCATGCTGGTCGCCGGCGACAATTCGCTGGTGGCGATCCGCATGGCGTCGCACACCGTCAATGCCGGTCGCGTCTACTTCGCCGCCGGCTCGTTCGAGCCAACCGATTTCCGCGACGGCCTTGTCGATGTCGACTTCAACATGATCCGCGAGGTGCGGGAAGAAACCGGCCTCGACCTTGCCGGCGCGGCGCGCGGCAGGCGCTACTATGCCCTGTCGACGGCAACCGGCACGGTGATCTTTCGCCGCTATCGCGAGATTGCATCCGCCGACGAGGTCGCGCAGCGCATCAGCGCCTTTGTCGCCACCGAGGCAGAGCCGGAGATCGACGGGCCTGTCGTCATCCGCAGTGCCGATGACCTGCCGGACGGGCTGATGCCGCACATGAAGCCACTGATCGAGTGGCATTTTGCCGGCAAGGACTAACGCATCGGGCCGAAAATCGGAATCGATTTTCGGAAAGCACGACGCGCAGATTCAAAATGTTAGAGCGTACTTTGTGCGTCCAAGTGGACGCACGTCGCTGTTTCGAAGTGTTAGAGCGTACTTGTGCGTCCAAGTGGACGCACGTCGCTCTAATGACGCATTTTGTTTTCGATGGTTTTGCGGTCGTTGCGGGCGGCGACGAAAAACAGCATGACGCCGATACCCAGCAGCGCACCCATCGTCGTTCCCATCGTCTGACCAACAACCTGCTGGAAATCGGCGGTGACATGATCGGGGTTGGCCATGCCGTAGCTGGCCAAATACCACCAAAAGCCCGCCAATGCGGCCTCGATAATCACCGTCACCAAAGCCACTCGCTCTTTCTTGCTCATCCCACTATTCCCCCATATCCCCAATGCGATTGCTAGCACCGCGGGCTGTTCCGCGACAGGGGCAGGGCGACGGCCGCGCCAAAATTTTGGGGACATCTGAAGGCGACGCACGCTGCGCCGCGCTATTCATGCCTCAGCGCGTCGATCGGATCGAGCCGCGCGCCGCGCAGCGCCGGGAAGAAACCGAACACCATGCCGATCAGCGCCGAGAAGCCGACGGCGAGCAGGATCACCGCCGGGCTTGGTGCAAACGGGATCGCCAGCGTCAGCGAGGCGAGGCCGGCCAGCGCCAGGCCGATCAGGATGCCGATGATGCCGCCGAGCAGCGACAGCACGGTCGCCTCGACCAGGAACTGGATGAGGATGTGCTTTTCATGCGCGCCGATCGCCAGCCTTATGCCGATCTCGCGGGTGCGCTCGGTCACCGACACCAGCATGATGTTCATGATGCCGATGCCGCCGACCAACAGGCTGACGCCGGCGACCGCTCCCAGCATGCCGGTCATCGTCGTGGTGGCGCTCGCCATGGCGTCGGCGATCTGGGTCATGTCGCGTATCGAGAAGTCGTCTTCGCGGTCCGGCGGGATGCGGCGTGCATCGCGCAAGATGTCCTCGACGCGCGGCAGCAGCTCGGTGGTCGCCGTCCCGTCGTCGGCGGCGACGTAGATCGAGTCGATGTCGCGGTTGCCGGCGATGCGGCGCTGGTAGGCGGCGAGCGGCATCAGCACGACATTGTCCTGGTCCTGGCCGAAGCCGGTATAGCCCTTCGGCTCGAGCAGGCCGATGATCTTGCACGAGGTGCGGTTGACGCGAATGATCTCGCCTTCGGGGTCGCCGGCGCCGAAGAACTGCTGGCGCACGGTTTCGCCGATCAGGCAGACGCCGGTGCCCGAGCGGATTTCCGAATCGCTGAACGGTCGGCCCGAGACCAGCTTCCAGTCGCGCGCATCGAGATAGGCGCTGTCGGTGCCGGTGACACCCGACGTCAGGCTTTCGGTGCCGAAGATGACGCGGACCTGCTTTTGCGAGGCGGGCGAGATGGCGCGGGCGCCGCTCAAATGTGCGACAAGCGCGGCAAGTTCCTTGCTACCGAGCGGACGTGTGGCCTGGTCGAGCCCTCCCGGTCCGCCGGGCCCGGCCGGGCGGCCGGGGCGGACAACGAGCAAATTGCTGCCGAGCTTGGAAATGTCGGCCTTTACCTTTTCGGTGGTGCCCGAGCCAATGGTGAGCATGGCGATGACGGCGGCAACGCCGATGACGATGCCGAGCAGCGTCAGAAACGAGCGCAGCACGTTGCGGCGCACTGAAAGCAGCGAGAGGCGGACGGTTTCCCAGATCATGGTTACACCACCTCGAGATTCACAGCATTGGAGGCGACGTGGCCGTCGAGGAAGCGAATTGTGCGCTCGGCATAAGCAGCGACATCGGCCTCGTGGGTGACCATGGCGATGGTCAGGCCAAGCTCGGTGTTCAGCCGCGTCAGCAGCTCCATGATCTCGTGCGTACGTGCGGTGTCGAGATTGCCGGTCGGCTCGTCGGCGACGAGCAGCGTCGGCCTGGTGACGATGGCGCGTGCGATCGCCACGCGCTGCTGCTGGCCGCCGGAGAGCTCGGCCGGCGTGTGGTGCTCGCGGCCGACAAGGCCGACCTCGGCCAGCGCCTTCATGGCGAGGTCGTGACGCTCGCGGGCGGCGACGCCGCGATAGATCAGCGGCAGTTCGACATTCTCCACCGCGGTGGTGCGCGGCAGGAGATTGTAGCCCTGGAAGACGAAGCCGACATAGAGATTGCGCAGCATGGCGCGGCGGTTGCGGTCGAGACGGCCGGCGTCGATGCCCATGAAGCTGTAGGTTCCGGCCGTCGGTGTGTCGAGGCAGCCGATGATGTTCATCGCCGTCGACTTGCCCGAGCCGGACGGACCCATGATGGCGACGAATTCACCGCTGCGGATGGCAAGATCGACGCCAGCCAGCGCATGCACCGTGGCCTCGCCCTGGCCATAGCTTTTCCAGACCTTGTCGAAGGTGATGAGCAGCGAGCCTGACATGAATTCAGCTCCGCTGCTGCGCGGCGGTGATGACTTGCGCACCTTCTGCGAGACCGGAGGTGACCTCGGTCAGCTCGCCATCGGTGGAGCCGACCTTGACGTTGACCGGCCGGGGCAGGCCATTCTCCAGCACGTAGAGCGTGCGCGAGCCGTCGGTGGGCTGCGCCGTCGCCTGGCGCTGGCGGTTGCCGCGTGGACGGCCCATACGGCCCGTGAACAGGTCGCTCAGGCTCCACGCTCGGGCAGCAGATGCCGCCGGCCGGTAGCGGAAAGCCGTCGACGGCACGGTGAGCACGCCTTTTGCCTCTCTGGTGACGACCGAAACGGTGGCAGTCATGCCAGGCCGCAACAGAAGCTCGTTGTTGTCGACCTCGAACCGCGCGTCGTAGGTGACGACGCCGTCGGTGGTGACCGAGGCATAGGAGATGTCGCGGATCTCGGCATCGAACGGCCGCTCGGGAAAGGCGTCGACGGTGAAGCGGGCATGCTGGCCGGGCTTGACCGCGCCGATGTCGGCCTCGTCGACCGCTGCCTTCAACTCCATGTTCCTGAGGTCGGCGGCGATGACGAACAGCACCGGCGCTTGCAGCGAGGAGGCAACCGTCTGGCCGGGATCGACCGAGCGCGTCAGAACGATGCCGTCGATGGGCGCATAGATGGTGCTTTTGGCGAAGTCCGTCTGCTGCGCCTTGAGATCGGCATTGGCGATGGCCAGATTGGCTTTGGCGCTGTCGAGCGCTGCCTTTGAGCGGTCGCGCGTCGCTGTCGCCGCTTCAAGCGACTGGTCCGTCGCCATGCCGCGCTTGGTGAGCGCCGCCGCGCGCGCAACCGCCCGTTCGTTTTCGGTGAGGGTTACGGTGGCGGTCTCGACATTGGCAGCCGCCGCCTTGGCGGAAGCCTCGGCGCGCTCGATCTGCACCTCCAGCTTGGCCGTATCGAGCGCCGCCAGCACATCGCCCTTCTTCACCTGCTGGTTCTCGTTGACCGCGACCGAGCGGACGACGCCGGACAGTTCGCTCGAAATGTCGACCTGGGTGAGCGGCTGCAGCGTGCCGGTCGCCGATACTTCGACCGTGAGGTCGGCGACAGCGGCCGGCACAGTGGTATAGTCGATCTTGGCGGGAGACGCGGCATACCATTGGTACCCCGCCAGGCTTGCGGCGACGACGACCAGCACAAGCAGGCCATAAAGCCAGCCGCGACGCCGTTTCTTCTTCAGACCCAGGCGGTCGAGCCCGAGTGCCGTCTTTATGTCGGAAGTGGATTCCGTCTTTGGCAGATTGACAATCTGGTCCACGCCGGACCCCTATAATACCAGTGATGTCCCAACCGGTGCACTGATCAGGCCGAATGGTTCAAATATCAAATTAAATTTCGCCCATGTTTGGGCCCCTGTTGGGATTGAGGCAGAAGGCTTTCTACAATGCTGACCCGGAATTACTTACTTTACGACGTGTTCACCACCGAGCGGCTGGGCGGCAATCCGCTGGCCGTCGTGCTTGACAGCAAGGGACTGGACACAGCCGCGATGCAGGCTATCGCGGGCGAGTTCAACCTGTCGGAAACCGTTTTCGTGCTGCCGCCCGACAATCCCAAGCACCGCGCCCGCATCCGCATCTTCACGCCCGACCATGAGATGCCGTTCGCCGGCCATCCGACGGTGGGCGCTGCGATTGCACTTGCCGAAATGGCTGGCGATGGCGACACCGCCGGCATTTTTGTGCTGGAAGAAAATATCGGCCCGGTGCGCTGCGCCGTCAGCAAGCACGCTGGCGCCAGCTTTGCCGAGTTCGACCTGGCCAAACTGCCGGAGCAGCTGGAATTGTCCGCCGACCCGGAGGCGATCGGGGCGGCACTTGGCCTGGGGCCGCACGAAATCGGCTTCGAAAACCACCGCGTCTCGTTCTGGTCGGCCGGCGTTCCCTATGTGACCATTCCGGTCGCCGATCTGGAGGCGGCGGCCCGGATAAGGCTGGACAACCAGGCGTGGTCGGAACTGGCGCCCCGCAAGAGCGATTGGGCCCTCGCCAGCCCGTATGTCTATTGCCGCGAGACGGTGAACCACGACAGCGCCTTTCATGTCCGCATGATCGTGCCGGGCAATCCATCCTATGAAGATCCGGCGACCGGTTCGGCGGCGGCCGCCTTCGCCGGCGCAATCATGCATTTCGACGGTCCGAGAGAGGGTGTTTCCCAGCGTTGGATCGAACAAGGGCTGGAGATGGGGCGGCCTTCGCGCATCCGCCTCGAACTGAATGTCGAAGGCGGCAAACTCGCCGCCGCCCGCATCGGCGGCCATGCCGTCAAAATGGCGGAAGGCAAGCTGTTCGTCTGACGATGTGCGGCACTTCAGCGATTTGTCGGGAAATGGATCCGGCAGGGCTGGACATGGCGGATGGCGGCGGCTATATGCCCGCCGACGCTGGTTTTACCGGCGAGTGGGTGCGTAGCTCAGTTGGTAGAGCAGCTGACTCTTAATCAGCGGGTCACAGGTTCGATCCCTGTCGCACCCACCATACTTAAAGCATTGTATTTATTTGCTTTTTAGGCCTCTCAATCTGGGCCTCCTCCGCGCTTAATAAGGGTGGTTTAGTAAGGGTTAGATGAGCCTTTAGCCGTCCTTCCCTTTGAACCCGCCATTTTTCTCCAGTGTTAGTACTTGATCCAGAATCAATGGGAGGGGACGGTTAATGCTGAAGTGGCTAAAACAAGTTTTCTTGAGGCCTGACAAGAAGTCGTTTATGATGTTCCCGCCAGCGGAAAGGCCCGCAGCTCTTCAAGCAGAGTATGAGGCAGTTTTTTCTGAAGCAAAGAAATTTTCCGATTTTGTGGGAATGGTGATTCGAATCGCTTTTCTTTTGCTGGCTACCGCGTATTTTGGTTACAAGATACCGACGTCAAGCTTTCCTTACAAAATTTCAATGATCATATGTGCAGCAATTTCTTTTGTCATGACGGCTGTTATCACTATCAACACAATGAAAGTGATCTTGTTATGGGTATCTGATTTAGCGATTGCCCCACCTAATATCTGGGCGCGCTTTTTCGTTTTCGTGATGATCGGCCTAGTGGTGTTTTCGTTTATGGTCGGTTTGATTTATTTTACAGGAGATGTGGTATCGTCTAGTACGCTATTGCCACACTTTCCATAGCGAATTGCCGGCCAAAGCCGTCGCCTACAGCCGCAGAGCAATGCGCGTCGCCCCAAGTGTGTGGGCGGCGCTTTCCATGTCTTGAGGGGCCGCCTATAGTGGCCGAGCCAATAGCCTGGCATGGGGAAAATCATGGCGCGGTCACCAGAAGAAGTAGAGGGAATGGCTGTGATGGCAGCTAAGGCCGCGTCTAGTAGAACTCGCCGTGCAAAGCCCGCGCCCGCTGCTCCCGCGACGCCTGCTAAAGTGTCTCGACGTGGCAGAGCAGCTCAGCGACCGTATCCCCATTATTCATTTGAGGAAGTGTTGGAGTTTGCCGCCGCGATACAGAAAATGGCCGGTTCAAACACGGTGCGGCGTCTAACGGTTTTTCATCAGTTAAATAAAGGTCCCGAAAGTAGTGCGAGCCGCCAGCTCATAGTTGCTGCCGGAAAATATGGATTGATCAAAGGTGGCGTTCAGTCGGAAACTCTTCAGTTGACGCCTGACGGAGACGTGGCAACTAGCACGGATGTATCTCCAAGAGAGCGCGCACGCGCTCGAATCAAACTCGCAATCGAGTCCGTTGAGATTTTCAAAACTCTCGCCGACAAGTACAGTGGCCAAAAATTGCCCTCTATTGCAATTTTGGAGGATGCCGCCGTCGAGGCGGGAATTCCTGAGCATCTTAAAAAAGAGTGCATTGAAATCTTCGTCGTCAATCTTCGATTTGTCGGTCTGCTCCAGACTCTATCAGGGGCAGAAAGAATTCTGACCGTTGACCACGCGTTGGACAGTATCCCCTCTGGCGCGAGCGCCGCGGGCAGGCAGCATGTTCAAGCGAGAACTTCTGCAGAGAATCCGCTGACAGTTCATTCGGATGTGCAGTTCGACCGGATTTGCTTTTATATCGGCCCGATCGGCGATCCGGATTCGGACCAGCGTAAACATTCGGATTTGATACTGGAAACGCTTGTGCGTCCGGCCATGGAGCAGTTTGGCATCGAAGTGAAACGGGCGGATGAGATCCACAACCCGGGTCTCATAAACAAGCAGATCTTCGAGTATCTTCTAAAGAGTCGGCTCGCCATAGCAGACCTCTCATACCACAATCCCAACGTTTTTTATGAGTTGGCGATAAGACACGCAAGGAACCTGCCCACGGTGCAGATGATTAGAAAGGCAGACAGGATACCGTTCGACATAAATCAGAATCGCACGGTAGTTTTCGACACAACAGACCTTTACTCATTTGTTCCGAAGATCGAGACATACAGGTTGGAAATTTCGAATCATATACGGAGCGCCATGGACGATCCGGCATCAGCAGAAAATCCTTTGAGCGCCTATTATCCTGACATGCACCTTGGACCGACAAAAGGCTCTTAGCGCGCCCCCAACTTGTTCGCCATCTGCGTGAACATACTAGCGAGCGGCGCGCTGCCGCCGCGCTTGGTTGTCCGGAAGGCCACCCCATCATCAGATTCCAGAAAGTTGGTGACGACAGTCTCCATCGGATATGCGTACGCTGTCTTAGCCATCACGATCGGGCCACTGCCGATGCCTGCACCACAAACTTATTGTCCTCCTGAAGCAGGGCCGACAGAGCTTTACGATAGGAGGCAGGCATGGCGCCAGCATAGGCAATAGTTGCCAGCAGCCTTGCCTCTATCGTGTCTACCTGTCTGGGCACTCGGCGTCTGCCGTGTAAGCAGCTTTGAAATCGTGGGGCACCTCGTCCAGGGAATCGACCAGGAGCGGGAGGGTGAAAACACCATCATCATCGATGTGCGGCTGTGCCATTTTTACGCCGCCGCCTTATAGATGGCCTGCAGTTCCTCACGCGCCTGCCGTGCAGCTTCAGCAAGAGCAACGGCTGGCGAATTTGCCATGTTGTCAACGAACCGCATGAACGTCATGCCCTGCTCGTCTGCCGCCGCGAGTGCCTTTTTCAGCCGGCCATGGCGCTCGTATTGGACCGGGAAAACTGTTGCCGGTAACGATGCCGCTGATCTCCAAATAGGCCTTCGAGTTGCCCGACGCGTAGTGGGGCATGCGGAGGATCGCGCCAAAAACCATCTTGTCACCGGGCTTGAACGCATCACTGATTGCGTCCTTGCGCTGCGCCTCCGTCATCCTCTGGAAACTTTCGCGAATTTCTTTTTCAAAGGGCGCTGTTTCCGGCTCTCCCTTACTAAGGCTTCTAGTAAGGGCGCTGTGTAAAACCGTTTAGCGGAGCGAAAAACTATTTTGGGAAAAATCCTTAATTTTCAACGGTTCCGGGGCCTTACTAAAACACTATGGGATGGACGTAAAAGCTAAACTGAAAAACTCTTAATCAGCGGGTCACAGGTTCGATCTCTGTCGCACCCACCATTTAATCCGTGGATATTCCTTGCTTTTTCGCTGCCTGGAAAGCGAGCCCCGATTGCGGCCTCCAATCCTGACGGTTGCGTTCCAATTCGCGTTCGGTTCCAATTGCAGCCTCAGCCTCTGGGCCGCTTGGGCACGTCTTCTTCCGACTTGGGCTTTTCTGGTCCGGTGTTCTCGCCAATACCGGACTTGTGGGCAAAACTATAGAGAAGGCCTGCCGCGACCAGCACCAAAAGCGTGCCGAGTGCCGCCACTTGCCACAGACCGAGCCCGCAGGCCACGCCGATTGCCCCGGAGAGCCACATGCCAGCCCCGGTCGTCAGCCCGTGAACCTCGCCTTTCGAAAACAAAATCGTTCCGGCAGCAAGGAACGCGACGCCGGCGGTAACCGCTTCGACAACACGAATCGGATCGACCCTCACGGAATCCTGCTGAAACATCGGCGCGTGAATGATTTCAATCGTCAGAATACCGAAGGTAGCCGCTGCCACGCAGACCAGGATATGGGTGCGAAGCCCGGCAGGCCGATTTCGCCATTCGCGTTCGAAGCCGATCGCCGCACCGAAGATCGACGCCAGCAGAAGCCTCGCCGCAATAACGGGAAACGGGACGTAGGTCGGATGGCCGAATTCCTGGAAAAGCTGTTGCATGCGTAACCCGGGCTGACCGGCCACAACGTGCTCGGGCCGGCCAGGTTCCCCAGGGCAAGACTTGATTCCAGGTTGACGAGATTACTTCTCTGAAACACCGGCCTCGGCAAAGCTTGCCATGCGGGCATGGCATTCGAGCGCCGAGCGGATGATGTTGACGGCGAGGCAGGCGCCGGAGCCTTCGCCGAGCCGCATGCCGAGGTCGAGCAGCGGCGGCAGGTCGAGCGCCTCGAGCAGCCGGCGATGGCCGGATTCGGCGGAGACATGGGCGGCAAGGGTGTGGGCGAGGCCGGCGGGGTGCAACCTTGCCAAGGGCGCGGCGGCGGCGGTGCAGACGAAGCCGTCGAGCAGCACCGGCACGCCTGAATGGCGCGCCGCCAGCGTCGCACCGAAAATGGCGGCGAGTTCGCGCCCGCCAAGGGCTGCCGCGATCCCCAGCGGGTCGGCAAGGGCCTCGGCGTGGCGCTTGAGGCCGGCTTCGATGGCAGTGATCTTGCGCACCAGGCCGGCATCGTCGACGCCGGTGCCGCGCCCGGCCCATTTTTCCGCGCCGCCGCCAAAAAGGGCGACCGAGATGGCTGCCGCCGGCGTGGTGTTGCCAATGCCCATTTCGCCGAAACAAACGAGATCGAGGTCTTTGGTCACTGCGGCATAGCCGGCCTCAACGGCGGCGAGGAAGGCCTCGTCGTCCATTGCCGGCGCTTGCGTGAAATCGCCGGTCGGATAATCGAGGTCGAGCGGAATGACGTCGAGCTCCGCACCGGCGATGCGGGCAAGCTGGTTGATGGCGGCGCCGCCGCCGGCGAAATTCGCCACCATCTGCACGGTGACCTCCGACGGGAAGGCCGACACGCCCTGTGCGGTGACGCCGTGGTTGCCGGCAAAGACGAACACTTTGACGCGATCGAGCTGCGGCATGTCGCGGCCCTGCCAGCGGGCGAGCCAGGCGGCTATGGTTTCCAACCGGCCGAGGCTGCCTTGCGGCTTGGTCAGCGTGTCCTGGCGGCGGGCGACAGCATTTGCCGCGGCGTCGCTGCCGGCAGGCAGATCGAGGCAGGCCGCGCGCAATTCATCAAGCGATTTGAAAGGCATGGGGGAAAAATCTCCGAAACAGAGTCAGGAAAGGGAAGCGGAAGCGACGAGCAGGATTGCGATCTCGCCAAGCTGCTGCAGCGCGCCGATCGTATCGCCGGTCTGGCCGCCGATCTGGTTGCGGCACAGCTCGCGGAAGGCGGCAAACAACAGGCCGAGCAGGATAAGCGCGGCGACCGCGCCACCGAACCCTAGCACCAGCAGCGCGACGGCGCCGAGCACGGCGCCGGCAATGGCGGTTTCGGCCGACACGGTGCCTGCATCGGCCGAGAGGCCGTCGCTGCGCGCCGGCGGCAACAGATGCATGAAAGCGCCGAACAAACCGCGCGAGGCGGCATGCGCGGCAATCAGAGCCCAGAACATCTGGGCCGGGCCGGCGAATTCCGAAAGCACGCTCCAGCGGATAAGCAGCGACAGGGCGAGCGCGCAGGCGCCATAGGCGCCGATGCGGCTGTCGCGCATGATCTCCAGTTTTTTCTCGTGCGTTTTGCCGCCGCCAAAGCCGTCGGCGACATCCGAAAGCCCGTCTTCATGCATGCAGCCGGTGGCGAGCAAGGTCGCGGCCAAGGTCAGTGCTGCTGCCGGGCCGGCGGCAAGGCCGAGCCTGGTTCCGACCGCGTAAACCAGGGCGCCGATCAGCGCGACGGCAAGGCCGGCAACCGGCGCTGCCCAGATCGCGGCAGCAAGGCTGCGGTCGCGAAAATCGACGACCGGCAGCGGCAGCCGGGTGAAGAAGACGGCGCAGAGCGCGATGTCATCGAGGATTTGCCGAGTGGAGAGTGTCATGTTCTGCAGTTTGAGCATGATCTATTCCGAAAACCGGTCCCACTTTTCGGGATCATGCTCTAGCCTCTCGCAATGGCATGGAAGAATGTGCCGCTGACATGGCCGCGGCGGTAGCCGGAGGCGCCGAGCGGATTGCCTTGGCCGTCAGCGAGGTCGGCCAAGGGTTCGTCACTGCCGGTGGCAATCATCTGCGCATAGTGGAATTCGTGGCCGCGGATCAGCGCGTCTCGGTCTCCCAGCGGACAATCGGCGCGCAGCCGCGCCTCGCGGTAGCCGAGGTTCATCTTTCGCTTGGCAAAGCTGGTCGAGTGACCGAGCAGGCCGAGCATCGCGTGCGTCTCGCCCGATGCGTCCTCCAGCGCTTCGCCGAGCACCATGAAGCCGCCGCACTCGCCATGCACCGGCCGTGTTGCCGCAAACGCCTCGATGCCGGCCCTGAACTTCGCAGCCGCCGCAAGGCGGCCGGCGTGAAGCTCGGGATAGCCGCCGGGCAGCCAGCAGACATCGCAATTTTCGCCGGGCGCTTCGTCGGCAAGCGGCGAGAAGCGGATGATTTCAGCCCCTGCCTTGCGCCAATGCGCGGCGACATGCGGATAGAGGAAGGTGAAGGCGGCATCCTCTGCCAGTGCGATGCGTTGTCCGGGCGGTGGCAGCGCGTCGTCGAAACTGCCGGGAGCAGGCGCGAATGGCGCCGCCAGCGCCATGATGGCGTCGAGGTCGAGCGAGCGTTCGACCATGTCGGCCAGCCGGTCGAGATGCGCCATCAAATTCTCATATTCGCCGGCCTGGACGAGGCCGAGATGGCGCTCCGGCAGGTTGAGCGATGGATCGCGCAGGATCGCGCCGACCACCGGCAGGCCGATCGCCTCGATCGCGTCGCCGCAGAGACGGCGGTGACGCTCGCTGCCCAGCCGATTGAGAACAACGCCGGCCATGCGCACATCAGGGTCATAGCTGGCAAAACCCTTGGCGACGGCTGCCGCCGTGGTCGACTGTCCGGAAACGTCGAGCACCAGCAGCACCGGCAGGCCGTACAGCCGGGCAAGGTCTGCGGCCGAGCCGGTGCGGCCTGGAGCAGCCGGAATCCCGTCGAACAGGCCCATGGCGCTTTCGAGGAAGATGAAATCGGCATCTTCAGTTGCGTCGCCGGCCAGCGCGTTGAGCAAATCAGGCGGCATCGCCCAGCTGTCGAGATTGACGCCGGAAAGGCCCGTCGCGGCGGTGTGGAAACCTGGGTCGATATAATCGGGGCCGGATTTGGCGCCGCGCACCTTGAGGCCGCGCCGGGCGAGCGCGCGCAATATACCGATGGTGACGCTGGTCTTGCCCGAGCCTGAGCGCGGTGCGCCGATGATGATCGCGCGGGTCATGGCTCGCCTGCCAGTGCCGCGCGCATCGCGACGATGCCGCCGACGACGATCAGCGCCGGCGCGGTCAACCCGGCGGCGGCCGCCTCCTCGGCGATGGTGGCGAGGGTGGCGACGACGATGCGCTCCTGCGGCGTCGTCGCGGCGACGATCACCGCAGCAGGCGTCGAAGGCGGCAGGCCGCCGTCAAGCAGCGAGGCTGATATCAGCGGCAGATTGGCCATGCCCATATAGACGACGACCGGCTGGCCGGTGCGGGCGATTGCCGCCCAGTCGAGGTCGTCGTCGGTACCGGCGGCGTGGCCGGTGGCCAGGATCACCGCCTTGTTGATGCCGCGCATGGTGGCCGGGATGCCGGCCCCGGCAAGCGCGCTGAGGCCCGAAGTCAGGCCGGACAGCACGCGGAACGGGATGTTTTCGCGCGCCAGCGCCAGCGCCTCTTCGCCGCCGCGGCCGAAAATATAAGGGTCGCCGCCCTTCAGCCTGACGACGCGGCGGCCCTCGCGCGCCAGCCGCACCAGCAAAGCGGTGATGTCGTCCTGCTTCATCGACGGTTGGCCGCCACGCTTGCCGGCGTAAAAAAGCTCGGCGCCCGACGCCACTGCCACGATATCGGGAGAGACCAGTGCGTCGTAGACGAGGGCATCGCACTGCCCAAGCGCGGCCAGCACTTCCAGCGTCAGGCAGCCGGGATCGCCGGGGCCGGCGCCGGCCAGCCAGACATGGCCCGGCTCAAGCTGGCGCGGCTTGAAGTTCAGCCGGGCCAAAGCCTGTTCGATCGTGGTGTTTCCACCGCTGTTTCCGGTGCCGTCGTTCACAATCCGTCCCGTCCGCGAAAACGCCGCTGGTAGTGGGCGTCGTAAAGTGAACTCTCGCCAAAGCCTTCCGCCGCCAGCGAACGGCCGACAAAGATGATGGCCGTGCGCTCCATCGGATCGGCGGCCAGTTGCGCCTCGATCGTCGCCAGCGTGCCGGTCAGCACGCGCTCGTCCGGCCAGGAGGCGCGGAAGACGACCGCCACCGGGCAATCGGCGCCATAGAACGGCGTCAGCTCGGCGACGACCCGATCGATGGCGTGGATGGCAAGATGAATGGCGAGCGTCGCGCCGGTGCGGCCGAAGCCGGCCAGGGTTTCGCCAGGCGGCATTTTGGACGCGCGGCCGGAGATGCGGGTCAGCACCAGGCTTTGCGCGACTTCGGGAATGGTCAGCTCGCGGCGAAGCGCTGCCGCAGCAGCCGCGAAGGAGGGCACGCCCGGCGTCAGCGTATAGGCGATGCCGTGCTTCTCCAGCCGGCGGATCTGCTCGGCGACGGCGCTCCACACCGACAGGTCGCCGGAATGCAGGCGGGAGACATCGTGGCCGGCCTGGTGGGCCGCCAGGTACTCCGCTTCGATCTCGTCGAGCGACATCGGCGCGGTGTCGATCAGCTTCGTGCCGGGCGCGCAGTGCTGCAACAGTTCCGGGGCGACGATCGAGCCGGCATAGAGGCAGACCGGGCAGCTTGCCAGCAGCCGGCTGCCGCGCAAGGTGATGAGGTCGGCCGCGCCCGGTCCGGCGCCGATGAAGTGGACGGTCATGCGGCGTCTCCGCTGATGGCGATGGCGCAGGTGACCGGGCCAAGCACGGTGCGCGGCCCGAGCAGTTTTGCGCCTTTTCCGGCAGCGGCAAGCGCCGAGGCTTCGGAAACCGACGGCGTGCCGGCACGCGCCTGCGACAGGTCGGAACGGCTGAGCAAAGCGGCCCCCTCATCCGGCCCTTCGGGCCACCTTCTCCCCGCTGGGGAGAAGAGACTGGCGCCAGCGTGCGTGATCTCCTCTCCCCTCGGGGAGAGGTCGGCCGAGCGAAGCGGAGGCCGGGTGAGGGGGAGCGACGGTTCAGAGCCAGCAACATCCACCACTATGACCGGGAGATCGAGTTTACGGCCGGCATCAAGAATGGCCACTTCGCTGCGTTTGAATTCGGTCGTCGCCAAGGCAGACAGTGCCGTCATCGCCAGCCCATGAACTTCAAGCGCGGCTTCTATGGCGGCAAGAACGTCCTGCACACTCACGCCCTTGCGGCTGCCAATGCCCGCGACCATCATGGCTTGACCCAGCTCCATTGGGTGACCGGCATGGCCGGCCGCCAGGCCTGCATCGAGCCAACCGGCGAAGCGCGGGATAGTGCGATGCGGGTGAGATCGCCGCCGAGCGACGCGTGACGGGCGAGAAGCAGCGCCTCCATCTCCAGCGTCACCGCATTGGCGACCAGCCGGCCGCCAGCACGCAGCGCCCCGAGGGCCGTTTCCAGCACGCCGGTATCGCTGCCGCCGCCGCCGATGAAGATCGCGTCCGGCGTCTCCAATCCGGCCAGCGCCTGCGGCGCCGAACTCTCGACGACGGCAAGACCGGGCACGCCGCAGGCGGAACCGTTGCGGCGGATGCGGGCGGCGCGGGTTGGATCGGCCTCGATGGCAATGGCGCGCATCGACGGATGGGCGAGCATCCATTCGATGCCGATCGAGCCGGAGCCGGCGCCGATGTCCCACAGCAACTCGCCGCGCCTGGGGGCGAGGGCGGACAGGGTGATGGCGCGCACTTCGCGTTTGGTGATCTGGCCATCATGTTCGAACAAATGATCGCCAAGGCCCGATGTCAGCGGCAGGATGCGTGCTTCCGAAGTTGAGTCAACTTCGACCGCCAGCACATTGAGCGGATTGATCTTTTCGAGGACGAAGGCGTCCGCCCGCGCCGAGCGAAACCTTTCGTTCGGGCCGCCCAGCGCCTCAAGTGCCGTCAGCTGCGAGGCGCCGAAGTCGAGTTCGGTCAACAGACGCGCAATCGCCGCTGGCGCATCGCCGTCCGAGGTCAGCGCAAGGATGCGGCTGCCCGGATGCAGCAACGGCCGGATCAGGTCGAGCGAGCGGCCGTGCAGCGAAATGGTCTCGATATCCTGCAGCGCCCAGCCGAGGCGGGCGGCGGCCAGCGAGAGGGCAGAAGCGGCGGGGATGACCTGCATCTCCTGCGGCTTCACCTTGCGGGCGAGCGTGGCGCCAACACCGTGGAAGAACGGATCGCCCGACGCCAGAACGCAGACTCGCCTGCCGGAAAGCGCCAGCACGTCGCGCATCTCGGCATCGAAAGGGGTCGGCCAGGCACGGGCTTCACCTTTGGCGAGCGACACGACGAGCGCAAGGTGGCGCGTGCCGCCGAAGACGAATTCGGCCTCGGCGATCAGCCGCTTGGCCTCGTCACCGAGACCCGCTACACCGTCCTCGCCGATGCCGACGATTGTGAGCCATCTTGAGTTGAGCCAGGCGGCGCGCGGACCCTCAGCAGGCATGATGACCCACCGCATTCTGATCCTCGGCGGAACCACCGAAGCCCGGCAACTGGCGGGAAAGCTGGCCGCGCGCGCCGATGTCTCGCTCACGCTGTCGCTGGCCGGCCGCACCGGAAATCCTGTCGCGCAAGGCGTGCCGACGAGGGTAGGCGGTTTCGGCGGCGCCGGCGGGCTGGCTGCCTTCCTCCGCGAGACTCGCATCGAGCTGCTGGTCGACGCCACGCATCCCTATGCGGCGCAAATCTCGGCCAATGCCGCGGCAGCGGCGCGAGAGGCCGGCGTGCCGATCGTTGCGCTCAGGCGCCCGGGCTGGGAGCCGGCCGAAGGTGACCGCTGGACGCTGGTCGACAATGTTGCCGGCGCGGTGACGGCGCTGGCCGCTGCGCCACGCCGCGTTTTCCTGGCGCTTGGCCGGCAGGAGGTCGCCGCCTTCGAGGCGGCGCCCGAGCATCATTATCTGATCCGCAGCGTCGATCCGGTCGAGCCAAGGCTCGCTGTGCCCGACGCGACCTATCTCCTGGCGCGCGGGCCGTTCCGGGAAGCCGACGAACGTGCACTGCTTCTGGAACACCGCATCGATGTCGTCGTGTCCAAGAACAGCGGCGGCGAGGCGACCTACTGCAAGATCGCCGCAGCGCGGGCGCTCGGCGTCGAGGTGGTGATGATCCGCAGGCCGGCGCTGCCGGACGTTGCGTCGGCTGAAACCGTCGATGCCCTTGCCGCGATGGTCGATCATTTTCTTGGGCCCGCCGCCGAACGCGGCGTGTAGACCAGCGCCGGTCTTTCGCCGCGCTTGATGATCCTGGTTTCCGGCGAGCCGATGATGATGCAGGTCGCCATGTCGGCCTTTTCTGAATCGGCGTCCGCCAGCAGAAAAATCTCGATGCGCTCGTCGGGACGGCCGGCGGCACGGCCGAAGACGACCGGTGTGGTGCCCGGCAGGATCGCAGTCAGGCATTCGAAGGCGCGGCCAAGCTGCCAGGGGCGCGCCTTGCTGATCGGATTGTAGAGCGCGATGACGAAGCCGGCGCCGGCCGCAGCCAGCAGCCGCAATTCGATGAGATCCCATGGTTTTAGATTGTCTGACAACGAGATGGCGCAGAAATCATGGCCGAGCGGCGCGCCGATGCGGGCCGCGACCGCGAGCATTGCGGTGATGCCGGGCAGCGTCGAAACGTCAACGGCACGCCATTCGGCCGGGCCGGCCTCGATCGCCTCGCAGACGGCTGCCGCCATGGCAAAGACGCCGGGGTCGCCGCCCGAGACAACGGCGACATTGTGGCCCTGCGCAGCCATTGCCAGAGCGTCCTTGGCGCGGGACAGCTCCTCGCGATTGTCGGAGGCGACGCGGGTCTGGTCCGGGCGCAGGTCGAGCCGGTCGAGATACGGTTTGTAGCCGAAGAAGAATCTTGCCTCGGCGACGGCGCGGCTCGCTTCCGGCGTCACCTGGTCGGCATTGCCGGGCCCAAGGCCGATAACGGTCAGGCGGCCGCTCATGTTTCGGCTCCCAATGCGGCGGCCCGGCCTGACCAGCCGGCGACCAGCACGATGGCGAAGTAGGGCGCGTTGTCGCCCTGCTTGTCGGCCAGCCGCATCGAAACGCCGCCCGGCATGGTGCCGCGCTCGACATAGACGGCACGCGCCAGCTTGTCGGTCGCCTCCAGCGCGCGCCTGATCTTGGGGAGGTTGCGGCCAACCTTCATGATGACGGCAGCATCGGTGTCGGCGAGGCGGCGGGTCAGCTCGAATTCGCTCATCGTGCCCGGCAGCACAGTCAATACATCGTCGCCCTGGACGATCGGCGTTCCGGTGGCCGACCAGCAGCCGGACATGGCAGTGACGCCGGGAATGACCTCTGTTGGAAAGCGGTGCGCCAGCCTGACATGCAGGTGCATGTAGGAGCCGTAGAACAGCGGGTCGCCTTCCGAAAGCACCGCGACCATCCTGCCGGCGCTGAGATGCTCGGCGACCTTTTCGGCCGACTCCTCGTAGAAGTCCGCTATCTGCGACCGGTAATCGCTGTGATCCTTGTCGATTTCGGTGGTCACGGGATAGAGCAGCGGCAACTCGATCAAATCAGGACGAAAATGCGCGCCGACGATGGCGCGCGCGTTGCTGTTGTTGCCGCGCTTGGCGAAATGCGCCACCACGTCGGCCTCGGCCAGCGCGCGCACGGCCTTGAGCGTCAGCAGCTCGGGGTCGCCGGGACCGGTGCCGACGCCGACAAGCCGGCCTTTTACAATCGCGTTCACAGGCCCGGCCTCGCCAATGCGTTGAGTGCTGCTGCGGTCATGGCGCTGCCGCCCAGCCTGCCGCGCACGATGGCGTAAGGAACGCCGTAGGAATTCTCGGCCAGCGCGTCCTTCGATTCGGCAGCACCGACGAAACCGACTGGCATGCCGATGATGACAGCCGGTTTCGGCGCACCGTCGCGCAGTTTCTCCAGCAGGTAGAAAAGTGCGGTCGGCGCGTTGCCGATGGCGACGACCGAACCGGCCATGCGCTCGCCCCACAATTCAATGGCTGCGGCCGAACGGGTGTTGCCGATCTTTTTCGCTATGTCGGACGTCCGCGGGTCGCGCAGCGTGCAGACCACCTCGTTACCGGCCGGCAACCGGGCGCGGGTGACACCGTGCGAGACCATCTCGGCATCGCAGAAGATCGGCGCGCCGGCCGCCAGTGCCGCGCGGGCGGCGGCAACGAAATCGCTGGAAAAAACAAACTGCCGTGCGGCCTCGACCTGGCCGCAGGCATGGATCATGCGGATGGCGACATCGGCTTCGGCACTGGAAAAGCGCGACAGGTCGGCCTCGACGCGAATGATGGCAAAGGAGCGCTCATAGATCGCCGTGCCGTCATGGATGTAGTCGTAGGGGGCGGGCATGTTCATTCCTGTCGGTAGGGTTCGGTGACACCGGCCGCGCCAAGCCTCGTCAGGCAGGCGGCGGTGGTCTCGCCTCGAAATCGTGCTTCGCGGATCGCTGCGGCAATGCGGCCAACGCCGCGCGCGGCGTCATAGCCTGGCCTGTATCCGGCAGGAAGGGCCTTTGCCGTCCCGTCCACGACAAGTCCGGCTCCGTTTTCGCCGCCGACCAGTGTTAGCGCCGCCGGGCCGGGATGGGCGCAGCCCTTGGCACAGCCGGAGATATGGAGGGTGACGGAGGCATCGAGGAGGTCGCGGTTTTCTACGGCGATGGTCTCGGCGATGTCGCGCGTGGCGATCCGGCCGGAGGCGCAGGCCGGCGCACCGGGGCAAGCGGCGATTTTCGTGCGCGGGTCGGCAGCGTCGGTAACGAAGCCGAGGCTGGCGGCGGCCTGCTGAAGCGAGCGGCAGGCGGTCGGAGAGAGGCCGATCAAAAGCAGCGCGCGGTGTGGCGCGAGGCGGATTTCGGTCGCGCCAAGGGTGAGGGCGTGTCGGGTGAGGCCGATGAGTTTTTGCGCCGGCATGCTGCCGAAGGGTAGGCCGATGCCGAGGGCGGTGCCGGCTGTCAGATCGAAAACGCCAATGGGGAAGCGAGCCGGCACAGGAAGGCGCCCCTGCGCACCCCCCTCTGTCCTGCCGGACATCTCCCCCGCAAGGGGGGAGATCGGCAGTTCCGACGCCGCCGCTCGTCCTGCAAGGCCAGTGATTGGCGAAAGCGGTGATGAGAGCTCAATCTCCCCCCTTGCGGGGGAGATGTCCGGCAGGACAGAGGGGGGTGTGAAGGAATGCCAGCTTGCGAGGGATACTAACTGCCTCTCCGTCAAATCCCTTGCATGGGCATCGCGGCTCTTTTCGGCGACCATCCTCAGCATCGCGATGGCGATATCGCGCGCCGCATCGTCCCCCACCGTCGCGAGCGGCTTCGCATTCTGCCCATCACCCGCAACAGACATCTGCCACCTGATTCCCGCATTGGTGCGCGTTGCAACCAGCCGCACATCGGCCGTAACCGCATCCATGCCAAGCCGTCCGCCGCCGTCGACGATGACAGAAACCTTCGGGCCAAGGCGCTGTGCCAGCCCGGCTTCGTCAATCGCTTTTCGAATCCGCTCCGCCAATGGGCGCGGATCGGCAACTTCTTGCGGATCCAGCCCGGCCAGCGGTCCGGTCTCGACCGGCACGCCGGTGCGCACTGCGATGCCGAGCGCGTCGACCTCCATTGCCAGCAGCCGGGCGCTTGCCGATATCAGGCCGCGGATCTGCAGGCTGCCACGCGCGGTCACTTCCATGATGCCGTTGCCATGCCGCAAGGCGGATTCACCGAGCCCGATCAAGGATTTCGGCGAGAGTCCTCCAGCGACCGGGTTGAGCCGCACCAGAAGCCCGTCGCCGGTCTGCATCGGCGCGGACAAAGCAGGGCAGGCGCCGCGTCGGGAGAAGGCGTTCATGCCGCCACCCCCAGCGCGCGGGCTTCGGCGATCAGGGCGGCGAGGTCGTCGTCGACGGAATTGCGCAGCGGGTGCCAGAGACCGCGCCGCCGCGCCGACAAAAAACGCTCGGCGATGATTTTCGCGGCCGCCGGATTTTCGCGCAGGATGAAGGCGCGCACCTCGGGATCGCCGAGATAGGCGTCGTGCACGGCCTCGATCAGCGTGCCCGAGATGACATGGGTGGTCTCGGCGAAACCGACGAGACGGTCGACCGTCTCGGCGAATTCCGAAGCGCCGCGCGGCCCGTGCCGCATCTGGCCGGCAATGAAGCGCGGGTTGACGGCGCGGGCGCGAACCACCCGAGATACGGCTTCTCCAAGCGAGCGCGGCTTCGGCTTTTGCGGATCCGTGGTGTCGAGGACGATGACGTCGGCGTTCTTGCCAAGCGCTGCAAGCGCCGCTGAAAAACCGCCGATGAAGGCGACGTCGGCTGAGCCTTCCAAAATATCGCGGCCGGGGTCGTCTCCGGCATGGACGAGGAGGTCGGCCTCGGCGACGCGACCCTCGAACGCGCCGGGCGACGAAATCGCTTCGCCCTCGGCGCCGCCATAGGCATGCGAGGTGGCGTCGAGATAGGCGCGACCGATTTCTTCGCGCGCCGCCCAGTCGCCGCTCGACAGCAACGCCTCGATACCGGCGCCGTAGGTGCCGGGCGAGGTGCCGAAAATGCGCGGGCTGACCTTGCCATCGGCGCGGGTTTTTGCGGCGAGCGGGTTTTCCGTCGCGTCCTCGTCGCGGGCGGCGACGGCGTTTGCGGCCGCATCGATCAGGGCGATCTGGGTCGGGAACATGTCGCGGAACAGGCCTGAAATGCGCCAGGTGACATCGACGCGCGGGCGGCCAAGGGTGGCCGGCGGCAGCACCTCGATGCCGGTGACGCGGCCGGTGGCGCCATCCCATTGCGGCCGGCAGCCCATCAGCGCCAGGCCTTGCGCGATCTCTTCGCCACCGGTGCGCAGCGAGGCCGAGCCCCAGAGGTCGATGACCAGCGAGCGCGGCCAGTCGCCATGCGCCTGCATGTAGCTGCGCAAGACCTCGTCGGACGCCGCGCTGCCGAGATCAAAGGATGTCGGCGTCGGCATGGTGCGTGGATCCGATGTGAACAGGTTGCGGCCAGTCGGCAGCACATCGCGCCGGCCACGCGCCGGTGCGCCGGCAGGACCGGCAGCGACATGGCGGCCGTCGAGGGCCGCGATCAATGCTGACTTCTCGGCTGCTGCACTTTGCTGGCGCAGCGGATCGGCCTCGCCTTCAGGCGAGCGGCCGTAGATGTGCAGCCCGTCCTTGATGGCGAAGTCCTTGAGGTCGCAGAGCCAAGCGTCGATGCGGCGCAGCGCTTCGTCGGGCGCGTCGGTTCCGGCGACGCCGGCCTCGGAGGCGAGATCGGTCTTTTCAGCGGTTTCGACGATCAGCCTCGCCAGGCGGTCGCGGCGGCGGCGGTCGAGCCCTTCAGCCTGGGCATATTCGTCGACCAGCCGCTCGAGCTGCTGCTGGTTCTCGTCCAGACCGGCGCCGGTCAGCGGCGGCGGCAAATGGCCGAGGGTGATGGCGGCAATGCGCCGCTTGGCTTGTGCCGCCTCTCCCGGGTTGGAGACGATGAAGGGATAGATGACGGGCAGGGGCCCGGTGACGATCTCGGGAAAACAGGTTTCGCTGAGCGCCACTGTCTTGCCGGGCAGCCATTCCAGCGTGCCATGGGCGCCGACATGGACGAGGGCATGGACATCGAGCGTCTTGCGCAGCCAAAGGCCGAAGGCGATCAGCGCATGGCGCGGCGGCAAGGTCGGATCGTGATAGTCGGCGCGACGGTCGACCGAGCGCCCGCGGTCGGGGGCAAGTGCTACGGTGATGTTGCCGAAGCTGACGGCGCGGAAGGGGAAATGTTTGCTGTTTGCCAGACTCGAAGGTTGGTGCTCCGTCGCGCCCCCCTCTGTCCTGCCGGACATCTCCCCCACTTGGGGGGAGATTGCGCCCTCATCTCTGCTTTCGCCAATTTCCAACGCTGCAGGAGGAGAGCCGGCAATGGAGCCGCCAATCTCCCCCCAAGTGGGGGAGATGTCCGGCAGGACAGAGGGGGGTGCCTCGCACCAACCTGTCTCATCTTCAGCATTCCCCCATGCGGCCTCTACCACAGCCATTGCCTCAGCAGGCAATTCCTTCGAGAAGGTCAGATACTCCTTCAATGCCAACCCTTGATCGACCGACTCCAGCATCTCCAGCAATGCACGCGGCGTTTGCGGAATCCCTTCAACGCCATAGCCGTGTTCGCTCAGGTCGTGCAGCATCGCCAGCACGCTGGACGGCACGTCGAGGCCGACGGCGTAGCCGGTGCGGCCGGGCGCGCTTGGATAGTCGGGGATCAGGATGGCGAGCTTGCGTTTTTCGCGCGGCGTGCGCTGCAGGCGCACGAACGCCTCGACACGGTTCGCCACCTGCGCGACGCGGTCCGGCTGCGGCCGGTTGGCGAAGGCGCGGAAAGCCAATGCTGGATCGACCTCGCTTTCGCCCTTGAAGGAAATGGCGCCGGCGAGAACGCGGCCGTCGAGTTCGGGGAGGACGACATGCATGGCGAGGTCGGCGGGCGCCAGGCCGCGCTGGTTGTCTTGCCAGATATCGCGGCGTGTCGTCGCGACGATGACCTGGAAGACAGGAACGCCGGCGCGGTCGAACAGGGTTTCGACGCCGGGCTCAGCACCCGAGGCGAAGGCGGTCGCGGTGATGATCGCGGCAGGCTTCAGCGCGGCAAGCGCGGTCTCGACAAAGGCGAGCGAGGCCGGGTCCTTGAGGCTGGAGACGAAGATCGGCACGGGGGCCATGCCGCGCTGCCGCAGCGCTTCAAAAAGCGCTTCGATCGGCGCGACATCGGCGGCGAGCAGCATCGAGCGGTAGAAGAGGATGGGCACGACGTCCCCCTCCCCCTCGAGGGGAGGGTGGCCCGCAGGGCCGGGTGGGGTCGTTGCGGCAGTACTCGACGTTTTTTGCTGTTGGCGCACTTCAGAGTGTTGGCGCACTTCACAGGCGACCCCACCCCCGGCCTGCGGCCGGACCCTCCCCTCGAGGGGGAGGGGGACGTCGCGCTCTACGACGCCGCGTCCCGGCTCATAAAATCCCGCCTTCGGCACGACAACCGGCTCCGCGACCGCCACATCTGATCCGGCGAGACCTGCCAGCCGATGCACCAGCGCCGTCATATTCTCCGGGCCGCCTTCGCGGAAATAGCCGAGCAGGCCGTCGAGCTCCTGGCGCGGCAGCGTCGAGCCTTCGATCAGCCGCAAATCCTCGTCGCGGCATTCGCCGGGCAGCAGCGCCAGTTTTATGCCGTGCGCGCGGGCGGTCGAGGCGAGCTGGTCGCAGCCGTAGCGCCACCAGTCGTAACCGCCGAGGATGCGAACCAGAACAACCCTGGCGTGCCGGGCGACGCTGTCGATCCACAGGTCGACGGACATCGGATGGCGCAGATCGCGCAAGGCGGCCAGCCGCATCGACGGCAGCCGATCCGCGTCCGCTTTCCATGCCGCCGCCAGCCCGGCCAGGTCGCTGTCGGTGAAGGACAGCGCCACGACATCCGCAGGCGTCTGCCTGAGATCGACAGGCTCGGCGAGATCGTCGAGCGAGGCGGATGTGGTGGTGAGGATGTGCATCGCGACTCGTGCCTGAGGTCAGCCGGCGAGAATACGCTCGATGGCCGGGCGGTTCAGCCCTTTCAGGCCGATGACGACTAGGCGCGAGCGGCGGTCGTCGTCGGCAGTCCAGGCGCGGTCGTAGTAGTGGTTGACGCGCGGGCCGACTGCCTGCAGCAACAGCCGCATCGGCTTGCCGCCGACCTCGACGAAGCCTTTTACGCGCAGCACGTTTTCTTCCTCTGCCGCCGTGGCGACACGCAAAGCCAGCTCATCGGGATTGGCGATCGACGGAATATCGATGACGAACGAGTCGAAATCGTCATGCTCGTGGTCAAGCTCGTCGTCGTGGTGGGTCTTGCGGTTCTCGATGTCGTCCTCGACGGCAAGGCCGAGGCCGAGCAGCACGGAGGGATCGACCTTGCCCTGCGAGGCCGGCACGATCTTCACCGCGCGGGCGGCGTGCTTGCCGATGACGGCATTGGCGCGGGCCGAGCCGGCGGCGTCCATCAGGTCGCTCTTCGACAATATGATCAGGTCGGCGCATGCGAGCTGGTCCTCGAACACCTCCTCGACCGGATCGTCGTGGTCGAGCGTCTGGTCCTGCGCGCGCTGCGCCTGCAGGGCGTCCATGTCGTTGGCAACTCGGCCTTCGGCCAGCGCCGGTCCGTCGACCACGGCAATGACGCCGTCGACCGTCACCCGGCTCTTCACCGTCGGCCACTGGAAGGCCTGGACCAGCGGCTTGGGCAGCGCCAGCCCGGAGGTTTCGATCAGGATATGGTCGACCCTGGGCGTCAGCGACAGGATCTGGTCGAGCGCCGGGACGAAATCGTCGGCGACGGTGCAGCAGATGCAGCCATTGGCCAGTTCGACGATGTTTTCCTCAGGGCAGGTGTCGATGCCGCATCCCTTAAGAATCTCGCCGTCGATGCCGATATCGCCGAACTCGTTGACGATGATGGCCAGCCGCTTGCCGCCGGCGTTTTCGAGCAGATGACGGATCAGCGTCGTCTTGCCGGCGCCGAGGAAGCCGGTGACGACGGTGCAGGGCACGCGGGAGACGGAAGTGGTCATATCTGGTCCTTCAAAAGGTCGAGGGGAGGAATGCGGGCAACGAGGCCGCGCTTCAGGCAATCGGGGCGGCCGCGCCATGGGATGAGGCCGTCGGTCGAGGTGGCGAAGAGTTTTGCGCCGGTGATGAGATCGGCGCCGCTGGTCGCGGCCAGGTCGCCGAAGACATAGCTCCAGCAGCCGTCGCGCAGGATAGCGGCGCTGAGGCGGCGCTTGCAGTTGCCGAGGCATTCGACGCTGCGGATACGGATATTTAAGCCAGAGGCGGCGCGGCGCGTGTCTTCGGCCAACAATTCGCCGGCGCGAGGATGGCCGTCGGAGCCGGTCTCGTCACGGCAGGAGGCGCAGACGATCACGGTGACGTCGGCCAGAGCATCATCATCGCCGGACAATACGCCCGCTGTCTCAGCCGAAAAACTGCTGTCGCGTTCCAAATCAGGCTCCTTGCCCGGAAAACCCGCCAGGCGATCGGATTTTTATGTCCTAGACGGCAGGTCTCCTGGCTCGCGGGTCATCGCCTTGGTGCCGCCTTCCCGGGATTTTCCCAGTGGTTATCGGCCTTGGCTCGTCGCTTACAGTTGCGGGGACAGCCGCGGATTTGAAATCGAGATTTCGCACCGCATTCCCTCTTGGCTCCTCCCTTTGCCGAGAGGAGACCGTCTGAACCGGATTTAGGCTTGTGGAGGCAGTCGTGTCAACGCACGTCTACGACGCCGCAATGTCGGCGAGAGCCGAGCCCAGATCCCCCGCAGGCGTCACCTCGATGCGTTCCAAGCCGAGCCAGCCCTGCATCAGCTGCAATTCCTCAAAAAGTTCGGCGGCGGTTTGCGGTGGCGCGCCGGGCTCGGCATAGGCGGCATGGACGCGCAGCACGCCGGCCGGGCGGTCAGCCTTAAGGTCGATGCGCGCCACGATCCTTTCGCCGAGCAGGAACGGCAGCACATAATAGCCGTATTGGCGTTTTTCGGCAGGGGTGTAGATCTCGATGCGATAGCGGAAGTCGAACAGCCGTTCCGTGCGCGCCCGCTCGAAGACGACCGGATCGAACGGAGCGAGCAAGGCGCGCGCCTCGATTTTGCGCGGAAAACGAGCGTTCTTGTGAAGATAAGCTGGCTTGCTCCAGCCTTCGACGGTCACCGGCAAAAGATCGCCGGCCTCGACCAGTTCCTCGATGCGGCCTTTGATGTCGGTGGGAGAGAGGCGGAAATAGTCGCGCAGGTCGCCTGCTGTCGCGACGCCGTGGGCGCGGGCTGAGATGCGCAGCAATTCGCGGTGCGCATCCTCAGGCGAGGGCACCGGCAGGGCAAGTATCGCCGGCGGCAGCACGCGCTCCGGCAGATCGTAGAGCCGCTCGAAGCCACGACGCGACGCCGTGGTGATGCGGCCGGCCCAGAACAGCCATTCGAAAGCGTGCTTGGCGTCGCTCCAGCCCCACCAGCCGCCTGAGCCTTTCTGGCCTTCCAGGGCGGAAGCGGCGATCGGGCCGCGTTCGACGACCTCGCGAAAGATGTCTTCAATGTAGGCGGCGCGCTCGCGGCCCCACTTGGCCAGCCCGTTATACATTTCCTCGCCACGTTCGGCCCGTTCCATGCGCCAGCGCATCAGCGGATAGGTCTCGACCGGCAGAAAGGAGGCTTCGTGCGCCCAATATTCGAAGACTTTGCGCTTGCGCGTCACGGCGGCGTTGTCGAGCAGGGCGAGCGGGTAGGGGCCAAGCCGCGAATAGAGCGGCATATAATGGGCACGCACCACCGCGCTGACGGAATCGATCTGCAGCAGACCGGTCCGGCCAAGCACACGGGCCAGATGGCGGCGATCGGGCGTGCCGTTAGGGCGAGGATCGGCAAACCCCTGTGCGGCAAGCGCGATGCGCCGGGCCATGGCGAGCGAGATTTTTTCCTTCATACAGACGGCACTCTGTCGGCGTTCGACCAAAGGTGGGAGAGATGATTCCGCACCATGCTAGCAGGGTTCTGGCGGCATCTATGTCAGGAGAGAAAAGTGGAGTAAAAAGCGAAGGAAATCAAACAGGAGCGGATTGGACCAGTTTATCCGGATATGCCGTCGAGCACCGTGTTTTGAACAAGGTTTGACTTGCTTCGCCGAAAGCCCTGCGCTAACCCTCGCCGCGTTGCAGCATAGAGCCCCCTAAAACGGTTCAGTGGTTAAACTGTCACGCTTCCGCAAGTGGGTCCGGTGCTGTAATCAGAGTGGATTGGCCGCCAACGGAAAGCTGCAGCATGAACGCATTGTTGAGTTCGTACCTGCCCATCGTCCTGTTCATCGGCGTGGCGCTGGTCGTCGGCCTGGCGCTGCTTGCCGCACCCTTCCTGGTGGCCTACCGCAACCCAGATCCGGAAAAGCTTTCCGCCTATGAGTGCGGCTTCAACTCGTTCGATGACGCCCGCATGAAGTTTGATATCCGCTTCTACCTGGTGTCGATCCTGTTCATCATCTTCGATCTGGAAGTGGCCTTCCTGTTTCCGTGGGCAGTGTCTTTCAGCCAGATCGGCATGCTCGGTTTCTGGTCGATGATGGTGTTTTTGGCGGTGCTGACCATCGGCTTTGCCTATGAATGGAAGAAAGGAGCGCTGGAATGGGATTGAGCGACAATTCCGGCACGCTCGTCGCGCCGAAGCCAAAAGGCATTCTCGACCCCAGCACCGGAAAGCCGGTGGGGGCGAATGATCCCTTCTTCCTCGAGATCAACAACGAGCTTGCCGACAAGGGCTTTCTCGTCACCTCGACCGAGGCGCTGATCACCTGGGCGCGCAGCGGCTCGCTGATGTTCATGACCTTCGGTCTTGCCTGCTGTGCGGTCGAGATGATCCACACCTCGATGCCGCGCTATGACTCGGAGAGGTTCGGCGTTGCGCCGCGCGCCTCGCCGCGCCAGTCCGACATCATGATCGTCGCCGGCACGCTGACCAACAAGATGGCGCCGGCGCTGCGCAAGGTCTACGACCAGATGCCGGAGCCGCGCTACGTCATCTCGATGGGCTCCTGCGCCAATGGCGGCGGCTACTATCACTATTCCTATTCGGTGGTGCGCGGCTGCGATCGCGTCGTGCCGGTCGACATCTATGTGCCCGGCTGTCCGCCGAGCGCGGAAGCGCTGCTCTACGGCATCCTTCTGTTGCAAAAGAAGATCCGCCGCACCGGCACGATCGAGCGGTGAGCGCGATGATGAGCCTGAATGAACTCTCGACCTATCTCGGCGAGAGGCTGAGCGGCCGGATCGGCGATACGGTGTTTGCCTATGGCGAACTCACGATCTCGCTCGAGCCGCACGATTTGATCGAGGTGGTGAGCTTCCTGCGCGACGATCCAAAATGCCAGTTCATCTCGATCATCGACGTCTGCGGCGCCGATTATCCATCGCGGGCCAAGCGCTTCGACGTCGTCTATCACCTGCTGTCGCCGAAGCAGAATATTCGCATCCGCATCAAGGTGCAGGCGGACGAGGAGACGGTGGTGCCGTCGATCACCGGAGTGTTTCCGGGCGCCGACTGGTTCGAGCGCGAAACCTACGATCTCTACGGCGTGCTGTTCTCGGGCCACCCCGATCTCAGGCGAATCCTGACCGACTACGGCTTCGAAGGCCATCCGCTGCGCAAGGACTTCCCGCTGACCGGTTTCGTCGAGGTGCGCTACGACGACGAAGCCAAGCGTGTCATCTACGAGCCGGTGGAATTGAAGCAGGAATTCCGCAATTTCGATTTTCTCTCGCCATGGGAAGGGACGGACTACGTTCTGCCGGGCGACGAGAAAGCCAAGACGAATTGAGACGCCAGAATGGCTGAAACCTCCGTCCGCAATTTTAACATCAACTTTGGACCTCAACACCCTGCAGCGCATGGTGTTTTGAGGCTGGTTCTTGAGTTGGACGGCGAAGTCGTCGATCGCGTCGATCCGCATATCGGACTGTTGCATCGCGGCACTGAAAAGCTGATCGAAGCCAAGACCTATCTGCAGGCCGTGCCCTATCTCGACCGGCTCGACTATTGCGCGCCGATGAATCAGGAGCATGCCTTCGCGCTGGCCGCCGAGCGGCTGCTCGGCATCGAGGTGCCGAAGCGCGGCCAGCTGATCCGCGTGCTCTATTGCGAGATCGGCCGCATCATGTCGCACATTCTCAACGTGACGACGCAGGCGATGGATGTCGGCGCGCTGACGCCGCCGCTGTGGGGTTTTGTCGAGCGCGAAAAGCTGATGGTGTTCTACGAGCGGGCCAGCGGCTCGCGCATGCATGCAGCCTATTTCCGGCCCGGCGGCGTCCACCAGGACCTGCCGCAGCAGCTGGTCGAGGACATCGGCACGTGGATCGACCCGTTCCTGAAATCGCTCGACGACCTCGACGCACTGCTGACCGGCAACCGCATCTTCAAGCAGCGCAACGTCGACATCGGCATCGTCTCGCTAGCCGACGCCTGGGCCTGGGGTTTTTCGGGCGTCATGGTGCGTGGATCCGGCGTCGCCTGGGATCTGCGCAAGTCGCAGCCCTATGAATGCTATACCGAGATGGATTTCGACATTCCGATCGGCAAGAACGGCGACTGCTACGACCGCTATCTCGTGCGCATGGAAGAGATGCGCCAGTCGGCGAAAATCATGCGCCAGTGCGTCGACCTGCTGCTCGGCAAGGAAGGCAGCGGGCCGGTGTCGAACCTCGACGGCAAGGTGGTGCCGCCGAAGCGCGCGGCGATGAAGCGCTCGATGGAAGCGCTGATCCATCACTTCAAGCTCTACACCGAGGGCTACCGCGTGCCGGCCGGCGAGGTCTATGCGGCGGTCGAAGCCCCAAAAGGCGAGTTCGGCGTCTATCTCGTCTCGGACGGCACCAACAAGCCCTATCGCTGCAAGCTGCGGGCGCCCGGCTTCGCGCATCTGCAGGCCATGGATTTTTTGTGCCGCGGCCACATGCTTGCCGATGTCACCGCCGTTCTCGGCTCCCTCGATATTGTTTTCGGGGAGGTGGATCGGTGATTCGCCTTCTGAGCTCAATGTTGATCTTCACTGCTGTCGCACTGCACCCTGCACATGCATTTGAGTGCGGGGCGTCTATCGATGCGTCCGATCTTGTGAAGCAGCACTTCAGGCTGAGCTACGTCACGCTTGGCATGCAAGAAAGTGCGACCGCTGAATCTGCTGATGTCGATGCTTTCTATTTCAAGAGAGATACGTGCGAGTGTAGCGTCGCAGCGCCGGATGGCGCGAGTTTCTCTAAGGCGGAAGTATCAGCAGCCGCTTCCGGCAAAGCAGGGCTCGTGCGGCTAGTCGCTCGATTGAATGGCAAGTCCGGCATTTGCCCGCCTGTCATGACAAATTCGCCGACTTTCCATTGTTTCGACGGTACGGCGAAACTTTGTAAGGAGGCTGCAGCAAGATGACGAACCTATACATGTTTGGTGAGGTCGATCGCTAGATGTCAGTCCGCCGACTCGCAGAAGCCAGCCTCCAGCCAGCCGCCTTCGCCTTCAACCGGGCGAATGCGGCAGCGGCGAAGCAATGGATCAACAAATATCCGAAGGGCCGCGAGCAGTCGGCGATCATCCCCTTGCTGATGCTGGCGCAGGAGCAGGAAGGCTGGGTGACCAAGGCGGCGATCGAGACGATCTCCGACATGCTCGGCATGCCCTACATCAGAGGGCTCGAAGTCGCGACCTTCTACACCCAGTACCAGCTCAATCCGGTCGGCACCCGCGCGCATATCCAGGTCTGCGGCACCACGCCCTGCATGCTGCGCGGCTCGGAAGCGCTGATGGATTTGTGCCGCTCGAAAATCCATCGCGACCAGTTCCACACCAACGACAAGGGCACGCTGTCGTGGGAAGAGGTCGAATGCCTTGGCGCCTGCGTCAACGCGCCGATGGTGATGATTTTCAAGGATACGTTCGAGGATCTGACGCCGGAGCGGCTTGCCGAGATCATCGACCTCTATGATGCCGGCAAGGGCGCCTCGGTGACGCCGGGGCCGCAGAACGGCCGCATCACCTCCGAGCCGATCACCGGCCTGACGACGCTGAAGAGCGAAAAGGCAATCCTGAAGACGACCCGCGACAAGGACGCCAAGGCAGCCGCCAAGGCCGCCAGGGAGGCAGCGCCAGCGGCAATTGTCGCGGCGCCAGCGGCTCCGGCCCAGGCATCGGCCGGCCCCGTTGCGCCGTCGAAGGCCAGCAAGCCGAAGACCGATGCGCCCGAAACCAGCCCGGCGCTGGAGACGCCTTCTCCGGCAAAGGTCGCACCGGAGACGGAAAAGGCGGCGAGCGTCAGAGCACCGCGGCATTCGGCGGCCAACGCCAACAAGGCCGCGCCGGAAGTCGAAAAGGTTTTGAAACAGCGCAGCGGTCCGATAGTCAAGGCTGAGCCAGCGGCTGCTTTCAAGGCGCCGGAAGCCAAGGGCACGCAGCTCGGCGCTGCCGGTAAGACGGCCGCCGCGAAGACGACCAATGCCAAGCCGACCAGTGCCAAGCCGACCAATGCCAAGCCGACCAATGCCAAGACGGGCAAGCCTTCGCTCGAGGACAAGAACCGTCCGGCCGGCATCGCGAGGCCGGCAATGGTCGACGATCTCAAGCTGATCTCGGGCGTCGGCCCGAAGATCGAAGGCATCCTGCATTCGCTTGGTATCTTCACCTACGCGCAAGTCGCGTCTTGGAAGAAGGCCGAGCGCGAGTGGGTCGATGGCTATCTCAGTTTCCACGGCCGCATCGAGCGCGAAGATTGGGTCAAGCAGGCCAAGGCGCTGGCCAAGGGCGGGGTCGCCGAATATATCCGCGTCTTCGGCAAGAAGCCGGTCTGAGGGACGAACAATGCTTCAGGACAAAGACCGCATCTTCAACAACATCTACGGCCGCTTCGACAAGTCGCTGGCCGGTGCGATGGCGCGCGGCGCCTGGGACAACACGCCCGGCATCATTGCCAAGGGGCGCGACTGGATCGTCAACGAGATGAAGGCATCAGGCCTGCGCGGCCGCGGCGGCGCCGGCTTCCCGACCGGGCTAAAATGGTCGTTCATGCCCAAGCAGAGCGACGGCCGGCCGAGCTATCTCGTCGTCAATGCCGACGAATCCGAGCCCGGCACATGCAAGGACCGCGACATCTTGCGTCACGATCCGCATACGCTGGTCGAAGGCTGCCTGATCGCCGGCTTCGCCATGGGCGCGATCGCCGCCTACATCTATGTGCGCGGCGAGTTCATCCGCGAGCGCGAGGCGCTGCAGCGCGCCATCGACGAGGCCTATGCGGCCAAGCTGATCGGCAAGAACAACACGTCCGGCTACGATTTCGACATCTACATGCATCATGGCGCCGGCGCCTATATCTGCGGCGAGGAAACGGCGCTGCTCGAAAGCCTCGAAGGCAAGAAGGGCCAGCCGCGGCTGAAACCGCCGTTTCCGGCCAATGTCGGCCTCTATGGCTGCCCGACGACGGTCAACAATGTCGAGTCGATCGCGGTGGCGCCGACCATTTTGCGCCGCGGCGCGGCGTGGTTCTCGTCCTTCGGCCGGCCCAACAATGTCGGCACCAAGCTGTTCTGCGTTTCGGGCCACGTCAACACGCCGTGCACCGTCGAAGAGGCGATGTCGATCCCGTTCCGCGAGCTGATCGAGACGCATTGCGGCGGCATTCGCGGCGGCTGGGACAATCTGCTGGCGGTCATTCCGGGCGGGGCTTCGGTGCCGCTGGTGCCGGCGGAGCAGATCATCGACGCGCCGATGGATTTCGATGCGCTGCGCGACCTGAAATCGGGTCTCGGCACGGCGGCTGTCATCGTCATGGACAAATCGACCGATATCGTGAAGGCGATCGCCCGGCTTTCCTACTTCTACAAGCACGAGAGCTGCGGCCAGTGCACGCCGTGCCGCGAAGGCACCGGCTGGATGTGGCGGGTGATGGAGCGGTTGGTGCGCGGCGAGGCGCAGAAGCGCGAGATCGACATGCTGCTCGACGTGACCAAACAGGTCGAAGGCCACACGATTTGCGCGCTGGGCGATGCGGCGGCGTGGCCGATCCAGGGCCTGATGCGGCATTTCCGCGGCGAGGTGGAGCGGCGTATCGACGAGTTTTCGCGCAATGCGCACCGGGCAGAGCCGGTGATGGTGGCGGCGGAATAGAGAAGAATTTGAAGCGGGCGATTGCCCGATTGGAATGCGGGCAGGTGCCCGATCTGAGATACGGGCGAATGCCCGATCTGAAATACGGGCAAGTGCCCGATTTGAGGAAACAGGCCGGGGCATACGGAAGAAACGACCAGGAGACTACCTATGTCGCTGAATTCGAGACCCGAACATTTGATGCCAGATTTGGACCCGTTCGAGAAGATGAACCAGGACCTGACCAGGATGATGCCGAAGGAGATGGCCAGCGCCGTCAATCTCCTGGCGCACCCTGTCGCGAGTGCGGCAGCGATGTCGGCGCTCGGCATCGGGCTTGCCAATCATGCCTTTGGGGTGTGGATGGGCGTGCTCTCGGGAGCCGCCGAGACCTCGCAGCGGCTCTTCCAGCCGATCGTCGACGATTTCGATGCCAGGGTAGAACGCTTTTCGCAGACAGGGACAAGCTCCTCGACCAAGGCGCGCGCGGCGACAAAAACCTTGATCGCCGAGGCGCAGTCCTTCGCCAGGAACGTGAATGACATAGCCGCGAACAGCATGGATGATGCACGCAGCGTGGTGGATGCGGCTGCCGCACCGGCCGGGTTGATGCCGGAGGATTTCAAGCAGCCCAAGGCAATGGATCGTCCGGAAAACCCGGCAGACCTCAAGGCAATATCGGGCATCGGGCCGAAGCTGGAACAGGTGCTGAACGGCCTGGGCATCTGGACCTACGGCCAGATCGCGACATGGACGCCGGAAGAGATCGCCTGGGTCGACGACTATCTGTCGTTCAAGGGCCGCATCGGTCGCGACAACTGGCTTGGCCAGGCGGCGGCGCTGGCCGCCAAGGCCGAGAGGTAGGCGACGCGATGGAGGTCCACGACAGGCGCGATGTTCTCGACGTGCGAAACGCCATTGTCAGCAATTCCAGTTTCGATGACGTCAACATGTCGAACACCCGGTTTCACGACGTCAACCTGTCGGCGGCCAGGATCCACCGCAGCAACCTGAGCAACACCAAGGTGGAAGACGCCAATCTTTCGAACGCGTATTTCACCAACGTGAACATGAGCAACGTGAAGATAGAAAACGCGCAGGTTGCGGGCATGATGATCAACGGCATCAGCCTTGAAGACCTGTTCCAGGCATATGAGACGGCGAAGACCGCCGGGGGCAATTGATGGCAAAGCTCAAGGTCGACGGGAAAGAGATTACTGTACCCGACCACTACACGCTGCTGCAGGCAGCCGAGGACGCCGGCGCCGAAGTGCCGCGCTTCTGCTTCCATGAGCGGCTGTCGATCGCCGGCAATTGCCGCATGTGCCTGATCGAGGTGAAGGGCGGGCCGCCCAAGCCGCAGGCGTCCTGCGCCATGGGCGTGCGCGATCTGCGTCCGGGACCAAATGGCGAAACGCCGGAAATTTTCACCAACACGCCGATGGTCAAGAAGGCCCGGGAAGGCGTGATGGAATTCCTGCTGATCAACCATCCGCTCGATTGCCCGATCTGCGACCAGGGCGGCGAGTGCGACCTGCAGGACCAGGCGATGGCGTTCGGCGTCGATTCCTCGCGCTATCACGAGAACAAGCGGGCGGTCGAAGACAAATATATCGGGCCGCTGGTCAAGACGATCATGAACCGCTGCATCCATTGCACGCGCTGCGTCCGCTTCACCACCGAAATTGCCGGCATTTCCGAGCTCGGCCTGATCGGCCGCGGTGAGGACGCCGAAATTACCACCTATCTCGAAAGCGCGATGACATCGGAACTGCAGGGCAACGTCATCGACCTTTGCCCGGTCGGCGCGCTAACCTCCAAGCCCTACGCCTTCCAGGCGCGGCCGTGGGAACTGACCAAGACCGAATCCATCGATGTGATGGACGCCGTCGGCTCGGCGATCCGCGTCGATTCCAGAGGCCGCGAGGTGATGCGCATCCTGCCGCGCACCAACGAGGCGGTGAACGAGGAGTGGATTTCCGACAAGACCCGCTTCATCTGGGACGGTCTGCGCACCCAGCGCCTCGACCGGCCATATGTCCGCAAGAACGGCAAGCTGGCTCCGGCAAGCTGGGCCGAGGCTTTTTCCGCGATCAAGGAAGCGGTGTCGCGAACCGCGCCCGACAAGATCGGCGCCATATCAGGCGATCTCGCCGCCGTCGAGGAGATCTATGCGCTGAAGCTGCTGATGGCCTCGCTCGGCTCGAAGAACACCGACTGCCGCCAGGATGGCGCCGCGCTCGATCCGTCGCTCGGCCGGGCAAGCTATCTCTTCAACCCGACCATCGAGGGCATCGAGCAGGCCGACGCGGTGCTGATCATCGGCGCCAATCCGCGCTTCGAGGCGTCCTTGCTCAACGCCCGCATCCGCAAGCGCTGGCGGGTCGGCAACCTGCCGGTCGCCGTCATCGGCGATGTCGGCGATACGCGCTACGACTATGAGCAGCTCGGCGCCGGACCGGAATCGCTGAAAGATCTGGCCGACGGCAACGGCAAATTCTTCCAGGTGCTGAAGCAGGCGACGCATCCGCTTGTTATCGTCGGGCAGGGCGCACTGTCGCGCTCGGACGGCGCGGCCGTGCTCGGCCAGGCGGCGAAGCTCAGCCTGGCCGTCAATGCCGCGAGAGCCGACTGGAACGGCTTTGCCGTGCTGCACACTGCGGCGGCACGTGTCGGCGGTCTCGATGTCGGCTTCGTGCCGGGCGAGGGCGGCAAGAACGTCGCCGGCATGCTGGGCGAGATGGACGTTTTGTTCCTGCTCGGCGCCGACGAGATCGACATGGCCAGCACCGGCGGCGCCTTCGTCGTCTATATCGGCACGCATGGCGACCACGGCGCGCACCGCGCCGACGTCATCCTGCCGGGCGCCGCCTATACCGAAAAATCGGGCACCTACGTCAACACCGAGGGCCGGGTGCAGCAGACCAACCGCGCCGGCTTCGCGCCGGGCGATGCGCGCGAGGACTGGGCGATCCTGCGGGCGCTGTCGGATGTGCTGGGCAAGAGATTGTCGTTCGATTCGCTGCCGCAGCTGCGCGCAAAACTCTACGGCGAATACCCGCATCTTGCCCGCATCGACCAGGTCGCGGCCGGCAATGCTGACGATATCGCTGAGGTGGCGAAGCTTGGCGGGCGGCTTGGCAAGGGCGCCTTCACCTCGCCGGTCAAGGATTTCTACCTGACCAACCCGATCGCGCGGGCTTCCGCAGTGATGGCGGAGTGCTCGGCGCTGGCGAAAAACGGTTTTAGGCAGGCGGCGGAATAGCATGGACACCTTCTTCTCCTTCTACGTGCTGCCGGCGCTTCTCATCCTGCTGAAGTCGGTCGTGCTGATCGTCGTGCTGTTGATCTTCGTCGCCTACATCCTGTACGCGGACCGCAAGATCTGGGCGGCGGTGCAGCTGCGCCGCGGCCCGAACGTCGTCGGCCCATGGGGCACGCTGCAGGCTTTCGCCGACCTTCTGAAGTTCGTGTTCAAGGAGCCGGTGATTCCGTCCGGCGCCAACAAGGGCGTTTTTCTGCTGGCGCCCTTGGTTTCGGCGGTGCTGGCGATCTCGGCCTGGGCGGTGATCCCGGTCAATGAGGGCTGGGCGATCGCCAACGTCAATGTCGGCATCCTCTATGTCTTCGCCATCTCCTCGCTCGAGGTCTATGGCGTGATCATGGGCGGCTGGGCGTCCAACTCGAAATATCCGTTCCTGGGCGCGCTGCGCTCGGCCGCGCAGATGGTGTCCTACGAGGTCTCGATCGGTTTCGTCATCGTCACGGTGCTGCTTTGCGTCGGCTCGCTCAACCTGTCCGACATCGTGCTGTCGCAGCAGGACGGCCTTGGCACAAGGGTTGGCCTGCCCAACACCTTCCTCGACTGGCATTGGCTGTCGCTGTTCCCGATGTTCGTCATCTTCTTCATCTCTGCGCTGGCCGAAACCAACCGCCCGCCCTTCGACCTTGTGGAAGCCGAATCGGAACTCGTCGCCGGCCATATGGTCGAATATTCGTCGACGCCGTTCCTGCTGTTCTTCCTAGGCGAATATGTCGCCATCGTCTTGATGTGCGCGCTGGCCACCATCCTGTTCCTCGGCGGCTGGCTGCCTCCGTTCGACTTCGCTCCCTTCACCTGGGTGCCGGGGCTGATCTGGTTCGTGCTCAAGGTCTGCCTGGTGTTCTTCATGATCTCGATGGTGAAGGCTTTTGTGCCGCGCTACCGCTACGACCAGCTGATGCGGCTCGGCTGGAAGGTCTTCCTGCCGATCTCGCTGGCGATGGTGGTGATTGTCGCCGCGTTCCTCAAGATCACGGGGTTTGCGTGATGGGCGATCCGGCAATCCTGGTGCTTGGCGCCGCTGCTGGCGCCTTGGTGGCATGGCTGACGTCTGTTTTCGCGTTGCCGACTGCGCTGCACATGTTTGGGCGTTCAAAAGGGCTCGGCCTGCCCGTTTCCGTCGAGGAAAAGCAAATGCGCGAGCATTTGATCCGTAGACTCTACCTTGTGGTTTCTCCGCTTGCGTGTGGCGTCATGGGCGCCGCGGTCGCGTTGCAAATGTTTGGGGGTGCTGAATGAGCACGCTGTATCAAGCCGCAAAATCGCTGCTGCTGCAGGATTTCGTCAGCGCGTTCTTCCTGTCGATGCGCCAGTTCTTCGCGCCGAAGGAGACGATCAACTATCCGCACGAAAAGGGGCCGACCAGCCCGCGCTTTCGCGGCGAGCATGCGCTGCGCCGCTATCCGAACGGCGAGGAACGCTGCATCGCCTGCAAATTGTGCGAGGCGATCTGTCCGGCGCAGGCGATCACCATCGAGGCCGGCCCGCGCCGCAACGACGGCACCCGCCGCACCGTGCGCTACGACATCGATATGGTGAAGTGCATCTATTGCGGCTTCTGCCAGGAAGCCTGCCCGGTCGACGCAATCGTCGAGGGACCGAATTTCGAGTTCGCGACCGAGACGCGCGAGGAACTTTATTACGACAAGGACAAGCTCTTGGCCAATGGCGACCGCTGGGAGCGCGAACTGGCGCGCAACATCTCGCTGGACGCGCCGTACCGCTGACATTTGACGCATGGACGGGGCGAGAGGCCTCGTCTAAGGAACACGAAACTTGCCGACCGGAGGCGGTGGCAAAGATCGAACAGGACGAACGTCCTGTTTGTACAGGAAACCGGGGGAACCCATGCTGAACGGATTAGAGGCGGCCTTTTTCTACCTCTTCGCCTTTGTCGCGGTGGCGTCGGCGTTCATGGTCATTTCGGCGCGCAATCCCGTGCATTCGGTGCTGTTCCTGATCCTGACCTTCTTCAATGCCGCCGGCCTGTTCATGCTGACCGGCGCCGAGTTCCTGGCGATGATCCTGCTCGTTGTCTATGTCGGCGCGGTCATGGTGCTGTTCCTGTTCGTCGTCATGATGCTCGACGTCGATTTCGCCGAAATGAAGGAAGGCGCCCTGCAATATGCGCCGATCGGCGCGCTGGTCGGGCTGATCCTGGCGGCTGAGCTGATCGTCGTGCTCGGCGGCTACACGTTCGCGCCGCAACTGGCGGCGACGGTCGCAAAACCCATTCCGGACCTTGCCGCGCGCTCGAACACGGCAGCGCTCGGCGACATCCTCTACACCGACTACCTCTACTATTTCCAGATTGCCGGCCTTGTGCTGCTGGTCGCCATGATCGGCGCCATCGTGCTGACGCTGCGCCACAAGCCGGGCATCAAACGGCAGTCGATCGCCGCACAGGTCGGCCGCACGCCGGCAACGGGGATGGAAATCCGCAAGGTCAAGACGGGCGAAGGAATCTGAGATGGTCGTCGGCATCGCACATTATCTGACCGTATCGGCGATCCTGTTCACGCTCGGCGTGTTCGGCATTTTTCTCAACCGCAGGAACATCATCGTCATCCTGATGTCGATCGAGCTGATCCTGCTCGCGGTCAACATCAATTTCGTCGCCTTCTCGGCAGCACTCGGCGATCTCGTCGGACAGGTGTTCGCGCTGTTCGTGCTGACGGTCGCAGCGGCTGAAGCGGCGATCGGCCTCGCCATTCTCGTCGTCTTCTTCCGCAACCGCGGCTCGATCGCGGTCGAAGACGTGAACATGATGAAGGGTTGACGGAAACCACCATGTATCAGGCCATCGTCTTCCTTCCTCTGCTCGGCTTCCTGATCGTCGGCCTGTTCGGCACGTCGCTCGGCGCCAAGGCGTCCGAATACATCACCTCCGGCTTCCTGGTGATATCAGCCGTGCTGTCGTGGGTCGCCTTCTTCGCCGTCGGCTTCGGCGAGGGCGAGGTGTTCACTGTGCCGGTGCTGCGCTGGATCCAGTCGGGCGGGCTGGAGGCGGCATGGGCACTGCGCATCGACACGCTGACGGTGGTGATGCTGGTCGTCGTCAACACGGTGTCGGCGCTGGTCCACATCTACTCCATCGGCTACATGCATCACGACCCGAACCGGCCGCGCTTCTTCGCCTATCTGTCGCTGTTCACCTTCGCCATGCTGATGCTGGTGACGGCTGACAACCTCGTGCAGATGTTCTTCGGCTGGGAAGGCGTCGGCCTCGCCTCCTATCTGCTGATCGGCTTCTGGTACAAGAAACCGTCGGCCAATGCCGCCGCGATCAAGGCCTTCGTCGTCAACCGCGTCGGCGATTTCGGTTTCGCGCTCGGCATCTTCGGCGTGTTCGTGCTGTTCGGCTCGGTCAATCTCGGCACCATCTTCGCCAATGCGGCGACGTTCATTCCGGCCGAAGGCGCGCCGGAGGGCGCTGCCGTGCTGACCTTCCTCGGCTATGCGCTCGACAAGCAGGCTGCGATGACCGTCGTCTGCCTCTTGCTGTTCATGGGCGCCATGGGCAAGTCGGCCCAGGTGCCGCTGCACACCTGGCTGCCCGACGCCATGGAAGGCCCGACGCCGGTCTCGGCGCTCATCCATGCCGCCACCATGGTGACGGCCGGCGTGTTCATGCTGGCGCGGCTGTCGCCGCTGTTCGAACTGTCGCATTCGGCGCTGATCGTGGTCACCTTCATCGGCGCCTTCACCGCCTTCTTCGCGGCGACCGTCGGCCTCGTCCAGAACGACATCAAGCGCGTCATCGCCTATTCGACCTGCTCGCAGCTCGGCTACATGTTCGTGGCGCTCGGCGTCGGCGCCTATGGCGCGGCGATCTTCCATCTGTTCACGCATGCCTTCTTCAAGGCGCTGCTGTTCCTCGGCTCGGGCTCGGTGATCCACGCCGTCTCCGATGAACAGGACATGCGCAGGATGGGCGGCCTCAGAACGCTCATTCCGAAGACCTACTGGATGATGGTGATCGGCACTCTGGCGCTGACCGGCGTCGGCATTCCGGTGACGGTCATCGGCACCGCCGGCTTCTTCTCCAAGGACGCGATCATCGAAAGCGCCTTTGCCGCGCACAATCCGGTCGCCGGCCTTGCCTTCGTGCTGCTGGTCGTCGCTGCCTGCTTCACCAGCTTCTATTCCTGGCGCTTGATCTTCATGACCTTCCACGGCCAGCCGCGGGCGAGCCACGAGGTCATGCACCATGTCCATGAATCGCCGCCGGTCATGCTGGTGCCGCTGTACATCCTGGCGGCGGGCGCGCTGTTCGCCGGCGTGATCTTCCATGGCGCCTTCATCGGCGAGGGCTATGCCGAGTTCTGGAAGGCGTCGCTGTTCACGCTGCCGGAGAACCACATCCTGCACGACATCCACGAAGTGCCGTTTTGGGTGAAGCTGTCGCCGTTCGTCGCCATGCTGATCGGCTTTGCGATTGCCTGGCAATTCTACATCCGCGCGCCGGAGATGCCGAAAAACCTGGCGGCGCAGCATCGCGGGCTCTACGCCTTCCTGCTCAACAAGTGGTATTTCGACGAGCTCTTCGATTTCCTGTTCGTGCGGCCGGCAAAACGCCTCGGCCACTTCCTGTGGAAGACCGGCGACGGCACCGTGATCGACGGACTTGGTCCTGACGGGGTTTCGGCGCGCGTCGTCGACGTCACCAACCGGGTCGTCAAACTGCAGACCGGCTACCTCTATCACTATGCCTTCGCCATGCTGATCGGCGTTGCCGCATTCGTCACCTGGATGATGCTCTGATGACCGCCTGGCCGATCCTCTCGCTGGTCACCTTCCTGCCGCTGGTTGGTGTGCTGTTCATTCTGCTGATCAACGACGACAGCGAGAATGCCCGCCGCAACATCCGCGCCATAGCGTTGTGGACGACTGGTATCACCTTCATCATCTCGCTGTTCATCTGGACCGGCTTCGACAATGCGGAGCCCGGCTTCCAGTTCGTCGAGAAGTTTGCCTGGCTGGATTCCGGCATCTCCTACCATATGGGCGTCGACGGCATCTCCATGCTGTTCGTCATCCTGACCACCTTCCTGATGCCGCTCTGCATCCTGGCTTCGTGGGAATCGATCGAGAAGCGCGTCAAGGCCTACATGATCGCCTTCCTGCTGCTGGAGACGCTGATGATCGGCGTGTTCTGCGCGCTCGACATCGTCTTGTTCTACGTCTTCTTCGAAGCCGGCCTGATCCCGATGTTCATCATCATCGGCGTGTGGGGCGGCAAGCGGCGCGTCTACGCCTCGTTCAAGTTCTTTCTCTACACGCTGGCCGGCTCGGTGCTGATGCTGCTCGCCATCATGGCGATGTTCTTCCAGTCCGGCACCACCGACATCCCGACGCTGCTGACGCACGACTTCCCGGCCTCCATGCAGACCTGGCTATGGCTCGCCTTCTTCGCCTCCTTCGCCGTGAAGATGCCGATGTGGCCGGTGCACACCTGGCTGCCGGACGCGCATGTCGAGGCGCCGACGGCCGGTTCGGTGATCCTGGCCGCCATCCTGCTGAAGATGGGCGGATATGGCTTCCTGCGCTTCTCCCTGCCGATGTTTCCGATCGCCTCGGAGATGTTTGCGCCGCTGGTCTTCGCGCTGTCCGTCGTCGCCATCATCTACACCTCGCTGGTGGCGCTGATGCAGGAGGACATGAAGAAGCTGATCGCCTATTCGTCGGTCGCCCATATGGGCTTCGTCACCATGGGCATCTTCGCGATGAACCAGGAAGGCGTCCAGGGGGCGATCTTCCAGATGCTGTCGCACGGCCTGGTCTCCGGCGCGCTGTTCCTGTGCGTCGGCGTCATCTACGACCGCATGCACACGCGCGACATCGACGCCTATGGCGGGCTGGTCAACAACATGCCGAAATACGCCACCGTGTTCATGATCTTCACCATGGCCAATGTCGGCCTGCCCGGCACCAGCGGCTTCGTCGGCGAGTTCCTGACCATGCTCGGCGTGTTCCGGGTCAACACCTGGGTGGCGTTCTTCGCCGCCACCGGCGTCATCCTGTCGGCGGCCTATGCGCTGTGGCTGTATCGCCGGGTGATCTTCGGCGCGCTGACCAAGGACAGCCTGAAAGGCCTGCTCGACCTGTCGACGCGCGAGAAGGTGATCATCTACCCGCTGGCCGTGCTGGTCATCTTCTTCGGCGTCTACCCGGCGCCGGTCTTCGACGCGACCGCCGCATCGGTCAAGGCGCTCGTCACCAATGTCACCGCATCCATCGACACCGCGCAGACCGCGGCGGCGAACTGACCCGAGAGGTTTGCGAACCATGACGCCGGACCTTCTCTCCAGCCTGTCGCTATCGACGCCAGAGCTGATCCTCGCCGTCGGCGCCCTGGCGCTGCTGATGCTCGGCGCCTATTCGCGCGCCAACACCACCACCACGGTCAGCGGCCTTGCCGTCGCCGTCCTGGTGGTTGCCGGCCTCTGGACGATCCTTTCCACCGGGCAGGGCAATGCTTACGGCGAAGCCTTCGTCCAGGATCCCTTCGCCCGCTTCATGAAGGTGCTGGCGCTGATCGGGTCGGCGGTGACGCTGGTCATGTCGATGCGCTTCGCCAAGGCGGAGCATTTCGACAAGTTCGAGTATCCGGTGCTGATCCTGCTGTGCACGCTCGGCATGATGCTGATGATCTCGGCCAACGGCATGATCGGGCTTTATCTCGGCCTCGAACTGCAGTCGCTGGCGATCTACGTGCTGGCGGCGATCAACCGGGACAATCTGCGCTCGACCGAGGCGGGGTTGAAATATTTTGTTCTCGGCGCGCTGTCGTCGGGCATGCTGCTCTACGGCATCAGCCTCGTCTACGGCTACACCGGCAACACCGGCTTCCAGGAGATCGCCGCAGCACTTGGCGGCGGCGAGCGGCAGCTTGGCCTGGTCTTCGGCCTGGTCTTCGTGCTGGCCGGCCTTGCCTTCAAGATATCGGCGGTGCCGTTCCACATGTGGACGCCCGACGTCTATGAAGGCGCGCCTACGCCGGTGACGGCCTTCCTCGCTGCGGCGCCGAAGATGGCGGCGATGGCGCTGATCGTGCGCGTCACCATGGACGCCTTCCAACCGATCGCCGCCGACTGGCAGCAGATCATCGTCTTCATCTCGATCGCCTCGATGCTGCTCGGCGCCTTTGCGGCTATCGGCCAGACCAACATCAAGCGGCTGATGGCCTATTCCTCGATCGGCCATATGGGCTACGCCCTGGTCGGCCTCGCCGCCAACAGCCAGGCCGGCGTGCGCGGCGTCGCCATCTACATGCTGATCTATCTGGTGATGACGCTCGGCACCTTCGCCTTCATCCTCGCCATGCGGCGCAAGGAAGGCAATGTCGAACAGATCAGCGATCTCGCCGGGCTGTCGTCGACCAATCCGATCATGGCGACGATCCTGACCATCCTGATGTTCTCGCTGGCCGGCATTCCGCCGCTCGCCGGCTTCTGGGGGAAGTGGTACGTGTTCCTTGCCGCCATTAACGCCAACCTCTACGCGCTGGCGATCATCGGCGTGCTGGCCTCGGTGGTGGGCGCCTATTATTATCTGCGGATCATCAAGATCATGTGGTTCGACGAACCGGTCGGCGGCTTCGTGCCGATGGCGACCGAGCTTCGCATCGTGCTTGGCGTCTGCGGCGCCTTCGTGCTGTTCTACGTGCTGATCGGCGGGCCGATCGGCACCTATGCCGAAGCCGCCGCCAAGACATTCTTCTGACGGGATGGCATTTCGGCTGGCTCCAACAGCGGCCTCGGAAGGGTTCCGGCTCGAGGCACATGACACCGTCGGTTCGACCAATGCGCTGGCGCTCGACCGTGCGCGGGCGGGAGATCCGGGCAAGCTCTGGGTCGTTTCGAAAAAACAGGAAAGCGGGCGTGGCCGGCGCGGCCGGGTCTGGGCGACGCCCGAGGGCAATCTGGCGGCGACGCTGCTGGTGGTCACCAATGCCGAGCTTCGCCTGGCCGCGACGCTCGGCTTCGTCGCCGGGCTGGCGCTGGCCGATGCGCTCGACGCCGTCGTGCCGAAGGGCAGGATCGCAATCGGCCTCGACGGCGGCAGCGATGGAAAAAACCGTTTCGAGCTGAAATGGCCGAACGATGTGCTTGCCTCCGGCGCCAAGCTTGCCGGCATCCTGCTGGAATCGGCGATACTCGAAGGCGATCGCTTTGCGGTGGCGGTCGGCATCGGTGTCAATGTTGTGGCATACCCCAAGGATTTGCCTTATCCCGCGACATCGCTTAGCGCGCTGGGCGCTGCTTGCGATGCCGAGACATTGTTTCTGGCGCTGTCGGATGCCTGGAGCGAGAATGCGCGGCTGTGGAACGATGGGCGCGGGCTGGCCGCCGTCAGGCGGCGCTGGCTGGCGCGTGCGGCAGGGCTTGGCGGGCAGGTTGCTGTCAGAATTGACGGTAATGTGGTGCGCGGCACGTTCGAAACCATTGACGAGGACTGCCGTTTCGTGATCCGCGACGATGAGGGTTCGGTTCTGACGATCGCCGCCGGCGACGTGCATTTCGGTGCGGTCGCGTCGGCCCAGGTTTGACAGGCCCCCCAGGTTTGGCAGGCCAAGGTTTTGATAGGCCAAGTTTTTTACGGGCTCAGGTTTGACTGGCCCCAGAGTTTGACGGGCTTGGGTTGACCGGCCAGGAAAGGAATGATCATGGCGACAGCGGAAAACGCCGAACTCGTCTTCGTGCCGCTTGGCGGCGTCGGCGAGATCGGCATGAACTTCGCCCTCTATGGCTACGGGCCGGCCAATGCGCGCGACTGGATCGTCGTCGATGTCGGCGTGACCTTTCCCGATGCCAGCCTGCCTGGCGTCGACCTGGTGCTGCCTGACACGCGCTTCATCGAGGAGAACATCGCCAATCTGCGTGGCATCGTCATCACGCACGCGCATGAGGACCACTACGGCGCGCTGCTCGACACATGGCCGAAGCTCAAGGCGCCGGTCTGGATGACGCCGTTCGGCGCTGGATTGCTGGAAGCCAAGCGGCAGGGCGAGCAGGGCGCACCAAAGATCCCGGTGACGATCTACCGCGCCGGTGAAAAGTTCAGCGTCGGCCCGTTCGAGATCGAGGCCATCCCGGTCGCGCATTCGATCCCCGAGCCGATGTCGCTGGCGATCACCTCGCCGGCCGGCACCGTCATCCACACCGGTGATTGGAAGATCGATCCGGCGCCGACGATCGGTCCGCTGACCGACGAGGCGCGCTTTCGCGCCTATGGCGACAAGGGCGTGCTGGCGTTGATCTGCGATTCCACCAATGCGCTGCGGGAAGGGGTGTCGCCGTCGGAAGTCGCGGTTGGCGAGGGCCTCAAGGGCGTCATCCAGAGCGCCAAGGGCCGCGTTGCGGTCACCACCTTTTCCTCCAATGTCGGACGCATCGTCTCCATTGCCAAGGCGGCACGCGATGCCGGCCGGCAGTGCCTGGTGCTCGGCCGCTCGCTGAAGCGGGTCATCGATGTTGCCGGCGAACTCGGCTACATGGATGGGCTGCCCGAATTCATCGCCGAGGAGGACTTTGGCTTCATCCCGCGCGAAAACCTCGTCATCATCTGCACCGGCAGCCAGGGCGAGCCGCTTGCGGCGCTGGCGAAACTGTCGCGCGAGGAGATGAAATCGGTGTCGCTGACGGCAGGCGATACGGTGGTGTTTTCCTCACGTACCATTCCCGGCAACGAGAAGGGTATCCTCGAGATCAAGAACCGGCTGATCGACCTCGGCATCAAGATCATCGAGGACGGCGATGCGCTGGTGCATGTCTCGGGCCATCCGCGCCGCAGCGAGCTGCGCAAGATGTATGAATGGGTGCGGCCGCAGATCGGTGTTCCCGTGCATGGCGAGGCGGCGCATCTGGTGGCGCAGGGATCGCTGATGTCGGTGTCCGGCATCGGCCAGGTGGCGCAGGTGCGCAACGGTGACATGCTGCGGCTCTATCCCGGTGCTGCGACGATCATCGACCAGGTGCCGTTCGGCCGCGTCTACAAGGACGGCAGGCTGATCGGCACCGACCAGGCGATGGGTATTCGCGACCGGCGCAAGCTGTCTTTCGCCGGCCATGTCGCGGTCAATGTCGTGCTCGACGACAAATATGAGCTCGCCGGCGATCCCGATCTGGTCGCCATCGGCGTCGCCGAGGCCGATGGCCGCGGCGAGAGCCTGGAGGACCTGATGATCGATGCGGCAATCGGCGCCGTGGACTCCATCCCCCGCCAGCGCCGAAGAGATCTCGACCTCGTGCAGGAGGCAGTGCGTCGCGCCGTCCGTGGCGCCGCCAATGAAGCCTGGGGCAAGAAGCCGCTGGTGACGGTGTTCGTCACAAGGTGACGAACAAGGGAGTAGGGCAGTAGGGGAGTAGGGAAAGACAGGCGAAGAAGTGCAAACGATCTCCTCCCTATTCCCCTACTCCCCTACTGCCCTACTCCCCTAACTTTTGGAGTTCCTATGCTTGGACGCCTGAACCATGTCGCGCTTGCCGTGCCGGATCTGGCTGCGGCGACAGCGGCCTATCGCGACACGCTCGGCGCTCGGGTGACGGCGCCGCAGGCGTTGCCGGAGCATGGCGTGACGGTGGTGTTCGTCGATGTCGGCAATACCAAGATCGAATTGCTGGAGCCGCTTGGTGAGGTTTCGCCGATCGCGGCATTCCTCGAGAAGAACCCCTCGGGCGGCATGCATCATCTGTGCTATGAGGTCGACGACATTCTTGCCGCGCGAGATCACCTCAAGGCCAGCGGCGCCCGCGTCCTGGGAGACGGCAACCCGAAGACCGGCGCGCACGGCAAGCCGGTGCTTTTCCTGCATCCCAAGGATTTCTTCGGCACGCTGGTCGAACTGGAGCAAGCATGAGCTGGGTTTCATTTCTCGCCCTGTTCTTCATCACATGGTGGGTGGTGCTGTTCGCCATCCTGCCGTTCAGCCTGAGGACGCAGGACGAGGATGAGGACGTGACGCTGGGCACGGTATCCAGCGCGCCGCGCGGACCGCATATGCTGCGCGCGGTGCTGCGGACGACGATCGTCACGCTGGTTCTGCTTGGCATCTTTTATGGCATGACGCGGGGGCTCGGCCTCGGCATCGACGACATCCCGCACATCGTGCCGGATTTCAGCCGGAGTCCCGAAAACTAGACCGCCGGGTACGGCTGGCCACATCTTGCATGCGAGCACCAATCCGGGCTGGAAGCCGATGCAGGTTCCGAACCGGCTGTGCTGGGGACCAGGTAAAGTGGTTTAGCAATTTGTTGTGCTAACCAAATGATTGCACAAAAAAAATGCAAGGCACGAGGCCTTGCAATTTAAACGCGTCCGATCTGTTTCCGGTATCCGGCGGCAGCGAGTAACCGCGCCTAGATCGCATCCTCCCAAGACTTTGACCGCGTAGGAGAGCAGATTTCTTTCCGCCCTCTCGTTTATCGGCGCACATTAGACCAAGCCGGGTGAAAATGTCACGCAGAATTTTGCCCGGAAATAAGCAATCTCGTGCTGCACTGCACAATAGTATGGCAGGCGTTGCTTGCGAAACGACCAGCAAGGCGAACGCGGCACTGCGGCGCCTTTGCGACGCCCCATCGGGCGCCCAGTTGGCTGCCAGTTGGCTTGGGGGGCGGGTTTCCATTCCGTCATGAAATGGCTATGAAGCCGGGGCAAGCAAGCCTGCGCTGCGCCGATTCCGGTGCGGCAATCCTCTCTCTCACGGACCGGTCCATGCGTTTGTCGCGCTATTTCCTGCCTATCCTTAAAGAAAATCCGCGCGAGGCCGAAATCGTCTCGCACCGGCTGATGCTGCGCGCCGGCATGATCCGCCAGCAGGGGCAAGGCAGTTTTTCCTGGCTGCCGCTCGGCAAGAGGGTGCTGGACAAGGTCTGCCGGATTGTTCGCGAGGAGCAGGACCGGGCCGGCGCGCTCGAGATCCTGATGCCGACCATCCAGTCGGCCGAGCTGTGGCGCGAAAGCGGCCGCTATGACGACTATGGCAAGGAGATGCTGCGCATCAAGGATCGGCAGGATCGGGACATGCTCTATGGACCGACCAACGAGGAGGTGGTCACCGAGATTTTCCGCGCCTATGTGAAGTCCTACAAGGATCTGCCGCTCAATCTCTATCACATCCAGTGGAAATTCCGCGACGAGGTGCGGCCGCGCTTCGGCGTCATGCGCAGCAGAGAGTTCCTGATGAAGGACGCCTATTCCTTCGATCTCGACTTCGAAAGCGCCAGGGCGGCCTATAACAGGATGTTCGTGTCCTATCTCAGGACGTTCACGCGCATGGGGCTGCAGGCAATCCCGATGCGTGCCGACACCGGGCCGATCGGCGGCCACCTCAGCCACGAATTCATCATCCTGGCCGACACCGGCGAGAGCCAGGTCTATTGCCATCGCGACTATCTCGCACTTGACGTGCCGGAGGCGGACACGGACTTCTCCAACGATGCCGAGATCGGCGACATCGTCAAGAAATGGACGACGCCCTACGCGGCGACCGACGAGATGCACGACGAGGCGGCGTGGGAGAAGGTCGCGACAAGCGACCGGGTCTCGGCGCGCGGCATCGAGGTCGGCCACATCTTCCATTTCGGCGACAAATATTCGAAGCCGATGGGCGCCAAGGTGACCGGGCCCGACGGCAAGGATCATTTTGCTTCCGGAGGTTCCTACGGCATCGGCCCGACGCGGCTGGTGGCGGCGATCATCGAGGCCAGCCACGACGACAACGGCATCATCTGGCCGGAGGCGGTGGCGCCTTTCGACATCGGCCTGATCAATATGAAAGCCGGCGACGCCGACTGCGACCGCATCTGCGATGAACTCTATGCAGCGTTTGTCGCCGTCGGCAAGGACGTGCTCTACGACGACACCGATCAGCGGCCGGGCGGCAAGTTCGCCACAGCCGACCTGATCGGGCTGCCGTGGCAGGTGATCGTCGGGCCGCGCGGCGTGGCCGCCGGCGAGGTCGAGATCAAGAACCGCAGGAACGGCGAGCGTGAGACGCTGCCGATCGAAGACGTGAAGAAACGCTTCGGTTTTGCCGGATGAGTGGAGCGGCAGCAGCTAAACCCATGGCCGCCGGACCTTTTTCCGTGTTTGAACGCATGGTCGCGTGGCGCTATCTGCGCTCGCGCCGCAAGGAGACGGTGATCTCCGTCATTGCCTCGATCTCGTTCCTCGGCATCATGCTGGGCGTCGCCACGCTGATCGTCGTGATGGCTGTCATGAACGGCTTTCGCGCCGAGCTTCTGACGCGCATCCTCGGCGTCAACGGCCATCTGATCGTGCAGCCGCTCGACATGCCGCTGGAGGACTATGCGCAGATCGCCGGCCGCATCAACGGCGTGCCCGGCGTCCAATACGCCATTCCGCTGATCGACGGCCAGGTGCTGGCGCAAGGCAATGTCGGCGGCGGGTCGGGGGCGCTGGTGCGCGGCATACGCGGCGAGGACCTGGGCAAGATTTCAATCGTCGCCAACAATATCAAGCAGGGCTCGATCGCCGGCTTCGACACAGGCGAGGGCGTCGCCATCGGCAGCCGCATGGCCGACAATCTCGGTCTTGTGCTCGGCGACACCATCACGCTTATCGCCCCCGACGGCGATGTCACGCCGCTCGGCACGACACCGCGCATGAAGGGTTACCCGATCACGGCGATCTTCGAGGTCGGCATGTCGGAATATGACAGCTCCATCGTCTACATGCCGTTTTCGGAAGCGCAGCTCTATTTCAACATGGATGGCCGGGCCCAGGCGATCGAGATCTATGTCGACAATCCCGACAATGTCGACGCGCTGAAGCCGAAGGTCGAGGAGGCGTCGCAGCGGCCGATCACCATGGTCGACTGGCGAGAACGCAACCGGACATTCTTCGATGCGCTGCAAGTGGAGCGAAACGTCATGTTCATGATCCTGACGCTGATCGTGCTGGTCGCGGCGCTCAACATCATTTCGGGGCTGATCATGCTGGTCAAGGACAAGGGCCACGATATCGCCATCCTGCGCACCATGGGCGCCACGCGCGGCGCGATCCTGCGCATCTTCCTGATGACGGGGGCGGCGATCGGCGTGGTGGGCACCCTTGCCGGCGTCCTGCTCGGCGTCGTTATCTGCCTGAACGTCGAGCGCATTCGCCAGTTCTTCTCCTGGCTGGCCGGCGAAAGGCTGTTCAATCCCGAGCTCTACTTCCTGAGCCAGTTGCCTGCCCGCATGGACGCCAGCGAGACGATCTCGGTGGTGCTGATGGCGCTGGTGCTGTCGTTCCTGGCGACGCTGTTTCCGGCATGGCGCGCGGCCAGGCTCGATCCGGTCGAAGCGCTGAGGTACGAATGATGGCCGAGGCCATTATCGAGCTGAAGAGCGTCGAGCGGCACTATGTCCAGGGGCCGCGCAAGCTGACCATCCTCAACGGCGCCGATTTTTCGCTGAAGCGCGGTGAGATCGTGGCGCTGGTGGCGCCTTCGGGCACCGGCAAATCGACGCTGTTGCATACCGCCGGACTGCTGGAGCGGCCGGACGCCGGTGATGTCATTCTGGCCGGCCGCGCCTGCGGGCGGCTTTCCGACGACGAGCGCACGGCGATCCGCCGTAACGATGTCGGCTTCGTCTACCAGTTCCATCACCTGCTGCCCGAGTTCACGGCGCTGGAAAACATCATGATGCCGCAACTGATAAAAGGGCTGACGCGCAAGGAGGCTGCCGAGCGGTCGGCGCAACTGCTCGACTACATGCAGATCGGCAAACGCGCGCAGCACCGGCCGTCCGAACTGTCCGGCGGCGAGCAACAGCGCGTCGCCATCGCGCGCGCCGTCGCCAATGCGCCGCTGGTGCTGCTGGCCGACGAGCCGACCGGCAACCTCGACCCGGTCACCGCCTCCTATGTCTTCGAGGCACTGGCGGCGCTGGTCCGGCAGTCGGGCCTGGCGGCGCTGATCGCCACCCACAATCACGAGCTTGCCTCGCGCATGGACCGTCGCGTCACGCTCGCCGACGGCAAGGTCGTTCCGCTTTAGCTGTATCGATATTCAGGTGAGGCCGGCCTACGAACGGCGGTTTCTTGCGCTTCCGGTGCTCACGTACTTAAAGTACGCTCCGCTCCGGTTCTCGGAAACCACCATTCTCGGCGCGGCCTGACCTGAATCTCGACACACCTAACGGGCTGATCACCAGCGGCCGTGTTTTCCCGCACGCCGCCAGCGCGGAAACAGTGAAATCCGTTCTCAACCTTTCCTTAACCCTGCCGAACTGAGCGCCCGAATTTCGCGATACGCTCTGACTCCGGCCGTTGACATTCGAACAAAATCAGAACAAAATGCGAACATACTGAAAACAGGAGAGCGTTATGACCGGTCTTGTTCAGGATGTCGTGTCACTGGTGTGCATGAGCACGTTTCTCATTTCCATGGCGATCTGGATCGGAGCGATGTGAGGCAGCGCGCCGGTTCTTCACGGGGTGAGGGGCTGCGTCGGAGCTCTGTGGTTCAGCGCCGCTTTGTCAGCCGGCCTTGCGGGCCGTTTCGACAAGCAGAGCTGCGGTGGGTCCGAAGACATCCTCGAAGGCGGATTTCAGCGCCACATCGAGATCGGCCATTGCCAGGGGGAGGCCGAGGTCGACGAGGCTGGTGACACCGTGGTCCTGCACGCCGCACGGCACTATGCCGCTGAAGTGGGCGAGATCCGGCTCGACATTGATGGCGATACCGTGAAAGCTCACCCAGCGCCTCAGCCTGATGCCGATGGCGGCGATCTTGTCCTCGGCGAGCGATCCGTCGGGCAGGGCGGGGCGATCCGGCCGGACCACCCAGACGCCGACACGGTTCTCGCGCCGTTCGCCGCGCACGTTGAAGGCGGCGAGCGTGCCGATGATCCATTGTTCAAGTGCCGCGACGAAGGCGCGGACATCCTCGCGCCGCCGCTTCAGATCGAGCATCACATAAGCGACCCGCTGGCCCGGCCCATGATAGGTGTATTCGCCGCCGCGCCCAGCTGCGAACACCGGGAAACGGTCGGGCTCGATCAGGTCCTCTATGCGGGCGCTGGTGCCGGCGGTGTAGAGTGGCGGATGCTCTACCAGCCAGACCATCTCGCCGGCGCCGCCGCTTCGGATCGCTTCGGCACGCCCCTCCATCACGGCAAGCGCATCCGGATAGGCGGTGAGGCCGGGTTCGATCCGCCATTCGACCGGTGCCGAACCGGGCAGGGGCAGGAACGACGTGGCGATCTGGCTGCGTTCTGTCATGGTGTGTCTCGTGTCGCCTCACATATGGCGGCAATCGGCTGAAACGTCCAGTTGCGAGCGCGTTTCAGCTCTTTGGAGGGTTATGCCGAAGCCCGGGCAATTATTGCGCGACGCGCCCTTGTTTCGCTGGAAACGATTTGCTACACGCCGCGAGCCGGTTCGTTCCGGCTCCTACCACGTGCGGTCGTGGCGGAATTGGTAGACGCGCAGCGTTGAGGTCGCTGTGGGGCAACCCGTGGAAGTTCGAGTCTTCTCGACCGCACCAGCTTTGTCCAACAAGCTGTTATTTTTATTGTGCTTTTTTGTTTCCCTGCAATCCTTCCAAGACTGTTTGTGCAAACCGAACTGAACACTGCACGAACCCGTTGCTGGTTGGATGCGGAATGCCGCGTCCTGACCGCGTGGTTTGACGCAAAGCCGTCATACGGCAAGGCCGTTGCCGGAAGGCAATGCATCTCTCAGCTACGTCATTCGCCCCCACGCCTGAAAGATGCGCGGCAGGGATATGGTCGTGTCCGACCGGTCGGCAAAGGCTTTGCTCTCGCGCGTCACATGGTCGACCTCTTCGGCGGAAGCGATGCCCGATGTCATGATCGCCTCGGCGATCGCCGCCATGGTGAGCGACGTGGTCTGCTTGATGTCGCGGCTTCGCCCGAAGGGCTGGACGAGACAGGTATCGACACTGGCAAAGCCCGCGCTCTCCAGAAGGCGGACCAGCCGGCGCCCGATGAACGGGTCGCCGCCGCGCGCCTTGAGCGTCGCGACAAAGAGCTCGCGATAGCGTTCGACGGCCGGACAAGGCGGATCGCAGAACTGGCCGGCATAGTCGATGTCCTCGACGATCAAGACGCCGCCGGGCGCCAGTCCCGCCCTCGCTCTCGCCAGCACATTCTCCGGCCTCGCGAGATGCGTGAGTACGAACCGGATATAGACCAACGCGGCGCCCGCCGGCGCAACTCGCCTTGTTCGAATGATGGAGACGGCATGAAGCCGCGAGTGGTGAATAGCCTAGATGGGCGGGGGCTTCGGGAGCTTCCGAACCGTGCGGTGCGAGATGGCATAGGCGTCAGGGTAACGTCTCTGCGACGCCTCCGCGGACATGCGGTCGCAGGACCTCCAAGGTGGGGTCACAAGGTGGCGCAGATTCTGTGGCATGACTTTGCCATCGTTCTCCTTCGGGGGAGCACAGGCCGTCAGTTTGGACAGAACCTGCATGCCATAGTAGGGGTCTGGTGTAAGTCCGCTTGCGTCCTTGAGACCTGGGCTAAACTTCACGTAACGAACCGGTGGCCAGTCGGCCCAGTAAAATATCTCCTCAAATGGTGTATCGGCAAGATAACCATATCGGGTCCCGCTGATGTTCACTTTGTTCATCTTGGGGTGTTCGCCGGGCCTTATAACGAGTGTGCTGCCAAGTATCGACGAATAGCTAATCGTCGCCCCTTCAAAATTCCCGCTCAATTGGCCGAACACAACTGTGAAGTCGGTTGCGACCACGTTTCTGAAATCTGCACTGAAGGCCATCTTGTCGATTTTCCACCCTTGGAGCTCTGTGTGCTTAAGGTCAGCGTCAGTCATGGCGGCTACGTTCATGTAATCAGAGCGACCCTCATGGAGGGCAAACGTCACCCCAGCAATGATTGGCCGCTTCCGGCACTTTGCGCTTTCGTTATCCCAACTTCCGTAAGTCTGGCAGGACAGGTCGATACCGACGAGGCGGCTCCCTTGTTTATGCAGAAGGGTGAGAGCTTCGCCTTTGCCGGTGTTGCCTACCGCGGGTCTCAGCAATCTATCCCATGCGCGAGCAATAGATTCATCTCGTCTTATTTCCCGCTCCGTGGCGCGGTCTCTAAGGTCTGTCCAGATCTGATAAGCAGTTGCGATCACCACGACAAAAGCTATGGCACCGGACACAGCTGCGAGGATCTTCGCTTGTTCGCTGTGAACACAAAAATCTGTGGCTCTTCTGGCGAATTTGTCAGGCAAAAACCGAAGGCAAACGAATGCGCACACCAGCAACAGTGCGACAACCCCAAAGGGTACCATCTCAGACATCGAACTTCCCCCAGCCTCTACGCTAAATCTAGATGTGCTCCCCCCCAAGGAATGGAGGCGAGATGAACACGCATCCCCGTGAATTTCGGCTACCATTCCCCGACGCAATCGAAGCCGAGCAACCCCTTCTCGGCGCCATACTGAACTCGAATGACGCCTACTGGCGCGTCGCCGGGTTCCTGAAGCCGAACCATTTCGCCGACAAGCCGACGGCGCGCTTTACGAAACTATGGGCACGATGATCGCCGAGGGACGGCCGGTCAATCCGATTACGATCAAGCCCTACTTCCCTGCTGACCAGATGGTCGGCGACCTGACGATGTTCGCCTATGTGATCCGACTCGCGTCTGAGGCGGTCACCATCTCAAGCGCCTATGACTACGGCCGCGGCGTCATTGAGATGTGGGCCAGACATCAGCTGATTGCGACGGCACAGGATCTCGACGCGCTGGCCCGCAACATGCCCGTCGACATGACGCTGGAGAAGATCATCGGGTAGACGGCCGACGAGCTCACCCGCATTGCCAGGGAAGGCAACGTGCGTTCTGCTTCGGTCCAATACGGTGTCATCCTTCCGAACGCCGTCACCAAAGCTGCCAAGTCCAGCGGTGACGCGACTTCCCGCATTCCATGGTTTCTGCCGGAAATCACTTCCGCGCTCGGCGATATCCGCCGCGGCAACTTGGTTGTCCGAGGCATTGGTGAACGCGTTCGTCGAGGATGGCAGCCTTCCCGGGTTGGAAGCGGCGATCGACGAGTATGGCAAGCTGAGCGAGCAGGAGCCGAGCGTAGAAGAATTGACGGCCGCTTCAACGCTGAAAGGGCCACGGAGCCGCCAACGACATAGCCGCCCCGCCAGAACGCTAGCGCCACTCGCCAAAATCGAGGTGAATATTTATTGGACCGTTCTTGACGCCTGGTGGCCAACACTTCGGTATCGACCGGGATAGCCCTTCCGCAACGCTCTTGGCGGCGTCAGAATGTGGACTGTAGGACGTAACGGTGATCGTCTTCACGTTGCCGGCCTTGCTTAGTACCACCTGAAAATCAGCTTTCAATCCCGGAATGTCCGGAGTGGCAGCCGGTAACACAAGACATTTCGAGATTTGCCGTTCGAGCCGGCTCGCTTCATCAGCACGCGCGGTCACGGCGCACATGATCAAAGCCAAAGTTAAAACACCCCGCATTCCCATCCCCTTCGTTTGGTCGAAGGTTAACGTGAACACTCAGGCAGCGCAAAGGGCAGTCTAGTACTTTTGGGCGCGACGGCAGGCTGTACCGGTCGCGCAATCGTGCTCGGACCGGAAGTATTCGGGGAGTGGTCGGGTAGTAGGGAGTCAGGGAGGATTAAATCCCGCCTGTCAATAACGACTGATCATAGGCCCGATAGCGCTCCGGTCGTGCAACGCTACTGGGGCTGATGCCATTAGCAAGAAGGCCGGCTTCGTAGAGGGCCACTTCAGCGTTTGTCATTTCCGCTGCCTGCTCTGTTGCGCATAGTTCGGCCAGCCGTTTTGCCTTACGGCGAATGCCGCCTGCTGCCGTTAAGAGTCTCGCATCGAGCAATTGGCCGCCGTCACTGTCGTATTCTCTCAGGCTGTGCTCTACTTCGCGGTAAGCGCTCTCGGCGAGGCCGATAAAAAACGTCCTACCGTCTACATCTAACGTGCTGAAATCGGTCATTTGTGCCTCCGCGCTGCTGGCCTGTTTAAAGAAATCGAGCCGAACCGCGGCAAGATCGTGCTCGGGACGGAGGTGTTCGAGGAATTCGTAATTAAACCGTCAAGGCGTCACGGCTATTGTTGGGCATCGGATGGATCTATCGAAACCAGCAGCAAATAGAAGGCATGATCGATCATACGCACTACTGCTCTGGCTTCTGCGATATGCTGCGAAATCTCGTCGATCGTTGCCAGTTGCGTGACGCGTTGCCCGGCCCTCGTTGATTTCCGTTTGATGCCTACGCGAGATGGCAGTTCGTCTGCGCCAACAATGACCATCTCTGGCCCAATCCGCCATTCACCATGGACGATTTCATTGCGGCGTTCGGCTAGAACTTTGGTGCGTTTGTAGATGTCGTCGGTCAGAGTTCCTAGCTCTGTGTCGTTGCTCAGAATCTTCATTGCCGAGCCGTACGCAATTGCTAGGCTTTCCGGCGAGATCGTTACGATGGACAGGAGGTTCGCGCCAAGGTCCCAGACCTTCAGACCTTGTGTCTGTAAGACGCAATTATAGCAGAATCGCAACCTCGTCGCGATCTTCTCGAACTCAACAACAAACGTCCCGATGGCCAGATAATGCTCTGACCAATCGATATCTCTCATCTCTGCCATCGGGCTGGCTCCTCATTGGTGCGGAGAAACTAATAATGCAATTCACCGACGCTGTAACCGTCGCGGGAACGCGCCGGACTGAAGACGGCTATCTTGTCGCCGAGGCGCGCTGCGTGCGTACCGGCATTCCGGTTTACGCCGGCGACGAGGTCGGCAAGCCAGAGCTCAAGACGGTGCGGGTCTATCGCGGTCCTGATCATGTGTTCGCCGGCGCCTCGCTGCAGTCGTTCAGCCATGCGCCGGTGACGGTCAATCACCCGAAAGACATGGTGACGGCCGAGACCTGGAAGGATCTGGCCGTCGGCGAGGTCAGCACCGCCGCCAAGAAGGACGGCGAGTGGATCATGCTGCCGCTGATCCTCTAAGATGCCGCCGCCATCAAATCCGTCGAGGATGGCAAGCGCGAACTCAGCGCCGGCTACTCCTGCACGCTGGACTGGACGCCAGGCACGTCTCCTGATGGGCAGGCCTTCGATGCCCAGCAGCGAGATATCAAGATCAACCACCTCGCGCTCGTCGATCGGCCCGGGCTGGTTCCAAGGCTCGCACCGGTGATGTTCGCCGGCCGGACCGGGCGTCAATGCGCCTTCGGTCGAGGCTCACATCCGCGACCAAAAGTCGAAAAACTGAAGACAAAAGCTGGAGCATCAGGCAGCCAAACGTCTTCGTTTGGCGTTCGATAAGGTACGTCAAAACAAAGAGTAAGGGCGCGACTTTGTGGTTTTGGTTCCATCGAGACGCAAGCGCTCTAGACGCGACTTTCCAGCCGCATGAGCATATAGTCGACCTCTTGTCTGGCCGCCCCCGACAATGCACTGCCCGGCTTGCGCTGGGCGTCCGACGCGATGGCGCCGCGCTTCATCATCACATATTTGCGTACCGCAAGTCCCACGCCGGGTTGCTGCTCATAGCGCAGGTAGGGCAGGTGGGCGTCGAAAAGATCGTGCGCCTTGTCGCGCTCGCCGGCGGCGGACAGTTTCACCATGTCGACCAGCATATCGGGGAAGGCATAGCCGGTCATCGCGCCGTCGGCACCGCGCTCCATCTCGAAGTCGAGAAAGAGGCCGCCATTACCGGTAAGGATCGACAGCGGCCGCAGCGAGCCGTCGTTTTGGAAACCGCGCAGCGCGCTGATCTTCTCCAGGCCCGGCCAGTCCTCGTGCTTGAGCATGAAGCAGGCCGGGTTGTCGGTGACGATGCGGCGGATGACGGCCGGCGTCATGATGACCGAAAGGGTCAGTGGATAATCCTGCAGGACGAAAGGAACATCCTCGCCGGCCGCTTCGGATGCGTTGCGGAAATAGGTGACGATCTGGTCGTCGGTGCGCAGCGCCGGCGGCGGCGCGATCATCACGCCCTGCACGCCAAGCTCCATCGCGGCGCGCGCAAGGCTGCGCATGGCGGCGAAGCCAGGGGCGGAGACGCCCACGATGACCGGCAGCCTGGTGCGCGCCACGACACGTTTGACGATCTCGATCGATTCGCCGGCGTCGAGCTTCGGGGCCTCACCCATGATGCCGAGGATTGTCATGCCATCGACGCCGCAGCGCTCGTAGAAATCGACCATCGAATCAAGCGATTCCCAGTCGATCTTGCCATCCGCCTCGAACGGCGTCGGGGCAATGGTGTAGACGCCTTTGGTGTCAGGGCCGATGGCCATGAGTTCCTCCTAAATCCAGCTTTCAATCATAACGCAGGACCGACGGTCCGATCCAACCCGGCAGTCGGTCCGGACGGGCGGGGTCCCGTCCGTCGTTCCATCGTATGCGGACAAATGGTTGGCCGCTCTGGACAATGGCTGCACGGGATTGCGCCGTGGGTCGAAACCCGCGGAAAAGAGAAGGTGTTGAGCCGTCGGACAATGCAATCATGCTCAGCGAGCCGTCAACCTTCTTACGCCGCGAGTTCAGCAGCTGCAGGCGGCGATCCGTGCGGCGATTGACGTCAAGGGCTGTCGATCCTGGGGAATGACTTTGCCAAAGTGAAAATCCAGCTTTAACCTTCCGCAATGCATTCCAGGTCGAGCATCCGGTTTTGCCTGGGAAAGCCGCACGCAACGGAGCCCTATTTATGAGTGACAGCCAGGTAAGGATTGCGGCCGGGAACACCATTCGAAGCCTGCATGCCGATCTGCCGGTCAACGCCACCTTCCATATCTGGCTCAAGGCGACCAAGCCGGACGTTCCGGGCTCGCTGTCGTTTTCCAATGTCCGTGGCAAGTTCGGCGAGGTGAGCGTCGCGAACGCCGAAGAGCATGAATTCAGAATTTTTCACGTCTTCGGCGGCGGCAGTGTCGAACTGGATTACGATGCGGATCAGACCTCGGTTTCGGTTGCCTACTGGTTCGCATTGGCCGACGTGCTGGAGACAGGCATTACAGTTCTCCACACCAATCCGGGAAATGCCCCACCGAACATCCCCGACAGCTATCATTTTCGTCCGCCGTTCGGCTGGATGAACGATCCGAACGGATTTGGCCGGTTTGGAGGCCGCCCACATCTGTTCTATCAGCATTATTCGCATGGCCTTCGCTGGAACACGATGCATTGGGGGCACGCCGTCTCTTCGGATTATTTGCGGTGGCGTCATATGCCCATCTTCCTGTTTCCGTCGGAAGATCTCACCGCCAGGCCCGACAAACGGGGCGGCGCCTATTCCGGCTCGGCCATCCCGCTTGCCGATGGCCCGGGCATTCGCGTCTTTTTCACCGAGCAGGTACAGGACCGTATCCCGGAACAGCAGATCCAACTCACGGCCACTTCCAGCGACCTCATCATGGCGGGAGATGCGCACGTCATCCTGCCATACCGCCCGCTTGACCAGGGATTGACAGCGGATTTTCGTGACCCATACGTCTTCAGGGGACCGGATGGCCTTTGGAAAATGCTGCTGGGCAGCCAGAGCGATGAAGGCGGCGTTGTCCTGCTCTACGAAACCCGTGACCATACGGCCGCCACCGGCTGGACGTATGTCGGCAAGCTTCTGGTCGAGAAACACTATCGGACGACGGCGATCGAATGCCCCTGTCTGCTGCCGCTCGACGGGCCTGCGACCGATCCCGCGACGCGCTGGGTTCTGATTCTCGGGCTGATGAACAGTGAAGACCAGTCGACCCGGCGCAAGAACCTGACAATGGCCATTGTCGGCTGGTTCGATGGTCGGACCTTTGCCAAGGAATTCGAACAGGAACTGGACTTCGGGACGGATAATTACGCCTTCCAGGCCTTCGCCGACGGCGATGCCATTGTTGGCATAGGCTGGCTTGCCAACTGGGCCGACACCGGGCCGGCAATCGATTTCCCCACAGCCATGACGTTGCCTCGCAATATCCATCTGTCTGCAGGCGAGTTGCACACCCCGCCCATCGGCGCTGCCGAGAGCCTGCGGAGCCATATTCTGGACCGGACACGCCTCGCAGCCGGAGAGCAGGTAAGCTTTATCAACGGCGCCGTCGAAATCCTGTTCGAGCTGGAAAAGCCGGGTGCCCATTTCCACTTGAAGCTGCAACATCCAACTGTCCGGCTCGAGGTTGTCGTCGACGACGAGGGACTTGCCATTCGTCATGGAGACGACGCAGTGGAATCCCCTCACTATATTGCCAAGGGAGCCCGTCCAAAACGGCTGCGGATATTCCTCGACTACGGATCGATCGAGGTTTTTGCGGATCGCGGCCGTTGGGCCGGCACGAAACGGATCAGCGGTTTTGATGCGGTGCAATCGGCACGCCTCATCGCCGAAACGGGCGCCATTCTACACGCGACGGTATGGGCGCTCAAACCGTGACAAGGAGATATATTTCCAGTTCAGGATCGGGCGTCCGCAAATACCGACCAATGAACGAGGCCTTCGACGACGCCAAGGGCGAACTGTTCCTTGGCGCTGTAGATCAGCGGGTTGGCCCGCGCCATGTCAAGCAGTTCGGGAAGCGCATTGGCAACGACAATCCCGCGCGCACCGGGCAGCTCGAACATGCTGCGGTCGTTGTTGGTATCGCCGGCGACGACCACCTCATCGAGGCCGATGCCGAGCTCATTGCACAGCCAGGCCAGCGCCTGGCCCTTGTCTGCTGAGCGCGGCAGGATGTCGAGATCGCGTCCGCTCGAATAAACCATTGTCACCGACAGGCCGGCCTCGGCCAAAGCACGCTCGATGCTGGCAAGGGCTTCCGGACTTGCGTCGAGCAGGTACCAGCTCGATTTGAAGGCGTGTTGATAGCCGTCGGGTTGGCGGACGGTGTCTTTGAGCGACCCGAGCACCGCATCGATCTTTTCAAGCGACCAGCCTTCCGAAAATCTTTGGGTAAAATGCCCCAAATCAGTAAAGTGTGCGAGGCGCGAGGTGTGCCGCGGACCGGCGAGCATCGTGCCGACACCGCCGATCACATAGTCCGGCGCCGGCAGGGCGACTTCGTCGACGAAGTTCAAGATATCGTCGGCCAGGCGACCGCTGTTGTAGACGAGAACCGGCCGGTGCTCGGGATCGAGCGCTTGCCATTTCAACCGAAATCGTGACGTCGCCGGCGCGTCGCCCGCCAGGGTCCCGTCGAGATCACTCGACAAAAGCGCGATCGGTTTCAATCGCCGTCGTTCCACGGCTCGTCCCAGTCATGATCGTCGACCGCCTTCAGCACCGGACGTCCTTCGACAAGGCTGACCAGCTGCTGCGCGATGCCTGTCCAGGTGAACAGGCTGCGCGCCTTGTGCGCGCCCATGCGGCCCAGGCGGCCGTAGAGGCGCTGGTGCTTCATCGGCTTGACGATGGTGATGCCGAGGTCTTCCTTGTCGAACGGATCGCCAAAAAGCGCATGCCGGCCATAGCTGATCCCGCGATAGAGGCCGCCATGGATCGTAACCACGGTCGGCGTTCCGCAAGCCATTGCCTCGATCGCGGTCATGCCGAACGGCTCGTAGCGGCTCGACAGGACGAACATGTCCGCCGCCCGATAGGTGTCGGCCAGGTCCTCGTCGGCAACATAGCCGGAGAAGACGACACGATCCTGCAAGCCTAGCTGTTCGACCTGTTGCTTGAGCTGGTTCAGGATCTTCTGTTCCTGTTCGTCCATGTTCTCGCCGCCGACAGCGAGCCTCAGGACCGCATCCGGCACACGCGGCGCCACCACTGAAAACGCATCGATCAGCAGGTCGTAGCCCTTGTTGGTGGCGAGCCGGCCGAGCGCCAGGACCGTCCGCCCTTCGAAGCCGAGCCGATGGCGGATCAACCGGCGAGACGCCTCGCTGACCGGGAAGAACCGGTTGTCGTCGTAACCGGGCGGGATCATGTGCACGCGGTCGCGCTCGAGGCTGTAGTCCTCGACCAGCATGTCGACCTGCGGCGGCGTTGTTGCGATCACCATGGCGCAGCTTCGATAGATGATCGTCTCGTGCTTTATGCGCTCGCTGAAATTGAACTCGGCCTCGAACGTATCGGCCTTGTCAGGGTAGTCCGTCTTCATCTGGCGCTGCTTCCAGATGCCAAGCGAATGCGGCGTATGGATGTGCGGGACAGTGAGCGCTTCCGACAGTCGCTGCCCCGCCACGCCCGCATCCCAGTAGTGACTGTTGATGAAGTCGTAGGAGAGATTTTCCCGGCGAATCAGCCGCAGCGCGTTTTCACACCACTCGAGAAGGTGGCGGTGGAGATATTCCTTCGGAATAAAATCGGGTCCGCCGCAGGCGACACGCAGGACGCGAACCCCGTCGGCCACGTCATCGACAGGAGGCTGGTCTTCAAATCGTCGCGTCCAGATATCGACGGCATAACCCAACTGGGCCAGCTTCTTGGCAAGTTCCAGGACATAGACCACCTGTCCGCCGGTATCGGCCGCGCCGAGTGGTGGGTTGGCTGCTACGTAGCCGTGGGTTGAAATGAGTGCAATTCGAGGTATCGCCGCATCCGAGTCCGGCATCTGTATCCTTCTCTACGATTGATCTGCGCACGCCGCAGCATGCACAAGGTCAATTATATAAGGTTTCCAGCCGCCATCCGCAAATGGCGAAAGCGCCAGGCGGCCGCCAGGCTGGTGGCACGTCGGTGGACAAGTGACACCCGCCAGATCGTCGCGCTTTCAAAGACGGAGTGTGGGGCACGAAGCAGCGACGATCGCTCGCCGTTTAGTTTTTTCCTTTCATGGACTGGGGATCTGGCTGTAGTCACGACTTCTTTACCGGGCCCTTTTTTAGAACCTTTTCACCGGGGGCCCTTTTAGAGCCTTCTTCACCGGGGCTTTCAGCGTCAACTTGCGTCCGGTCTTCTTGCCCGCTGCCCGATCACCCGCCATCTTCCACGTGCTGCTGTCGATAAGGATCGAGCGCCTGACGTCTACGTCCACGCAGCCATCAATCTCGTTCAACGTGGCGATCAGACTGGCGGCCTGCTGCTGTGGCAGCCACGGGTTGATGTAGATGCGGTCGATCCATTCCGACGGGCAATCGATGTAGATCGCTCCCTGCTGGTCGGCGCTCGTCTCTATGACGATCCGGAACTCCTTCTCATCAGCAAAGCCGACGCGTTTCAAGAACGGCAGACGCATGATGTCGGTGCGGCCGATTTTTCTGACCTTTGGCAGTTTAAGATACTCGACTTCGCCGAACCGAACGTTGGTCACGGGAACGGCAGGTTTTTTACTCGCGGCATCCAGGTACTCCGCCAGCGGCGCGCGCTTCAGGACGATGCATGCCCCACCCGAGCCCCCAGTGAAGACACGCCAATGATGGTACGTTTCAGCGCACATCGCCGCGCAGAGGCCGTAAAGGCCTTTAGCTCCCCGGTACTCCTGATACAGTTCCATGAAGTAGCGGTCGTTGCGGTCGTCCCATTGCTGAGGGTTCAGGATCGCCATCTGTCGCCGTCGCAGAACATCGATCACGCCCGGGATCTAAGTGTACCGATAGATAACCGCGTCTTCGTCCTTGTCGTTGCGCTTTACCAACTGCCCCTCCACATCGCTTCGAAGACCGCAACCCCAGCGCGACCTAATGATGCCCTTTGAATTGCGGATAGTCGACGAACAAACGCGGCGATCGATGGAGAAAAACTCAACGCCGCCCGACCGATGCTGACTTCGAATTACATCATTGAAGCCGGGTGCAGGTGAGACAGATTCCCTCGGCGATTGCGTCCCCTTTGCACGCCTCGTCTAAACAGGCCGCTCGCTCTACCTCCGTGGTCCGTTCGCAAACGAAGCAGTAAAGTGACGTGGCCCCGGGGGTCTTGGTTGTAAACTGTGCAAGATGTGGCCACTCATCTTGCCAGTCGCGATTGGCTGCAAAATAGCAGTATGGGCAGACATACCCGCGGAGATCGTTGTCGAAGCCGAAGAACCGCTTCGCCTCTGCCGGCGTCAGTTGCCGGATTGCGCTGCCGATCTCGAATAGAACATTGTTCTGCGCATCGTCCACGAAGCCAAGCGACGCGAACTTGCTTTCATACTCCATCTGCAGGAGCCGTCGGGGCCATGGGATGTCATGAAATAGGACGTCGACGGCGGTCAGGATTGTCTTAACGACCTCCGCAGGGGTGAATGTTCCAGGCTCCGCAGAATGCATGATTCGGTTCCGGTCGCGCCGGACCTGGTCCCAAAAGACCTTGAAATCGTTGTCCAGCGGTGGAGCGATGACACTGTTATGTACCTTAACTAGGTCGACCGCATCGAGCGTCCGGAACTCGCCAAAAGACGCGGTCCCATTCGCAGCGTTATTGGGCCAATCCTTCGGATCCCCTATGAGGAGGTAGGGAGTGACCGCCGCGATACGCCCTTTCAGCGCCAACTCCATTCCATGCTGGATCAGACTGTAGGCGTTGGCAAGCAATGGCTGCGAACGCCGCCAGAAGTCCGCGGTGGCCTCCTCTGGGGTTTCGTAAGCCAGCTTGTAATAGGTTGCATCATCATAGTCCCGGAGGGATTGCATCGCGATCTGCCACGCAAGATGAACCTGCTTTAAGCCGGCAGCATAGAAATCGGCGGCGGTGGGTATGTCGACAATCATGAGCAAGTTTGATATTCGGTGCCGTGCCGGCTGGCCAGCATGTTATTCGTCAAAACGCAGTCATGTCGTTAGATCACCGTACTGCAGCTTCGAACGGCGACCCTAAAGGCCGTTTCCGGCCTCGATCATCGTGTCATCCGGCGTATCGTTCCGCCGCATTAGTATTGACAAGGCGAAGCGGGCGTGACCGCTGAGATCGACGAACACCGAGTCCACAGTCATGGCCTTGTTGGACGTCGGCTCCGAGTAGATGTAATCCCTGACGCTGATAAGCTCAAAAGGATAGCCGGTAAGGGCGGAAAGGACCTCCGTCTCGCGCTGTTGGCGGACGGCGTCGACATTGCCGGCGAAACGCTGGACCATCTGCAAGACGCCATCGGCCCGGAGCCGCTTAATGGCGAATTTCATCACCCGATCTTCCAAAGCCTCACGCAGATCGGCGTCGCTCTTGGCTCCCAGTTTCTGGGAAACCTTAGTCATCGACCGCGCTGGGTGGATGCCCGAAAACCACAAAGTGATAGCATCGAACGGTCCGGTCGCGTCAAGCCAAGCCTCGAACGCGGGATCAGGAACCATCAGGTCGACGTTCACCAGAAGCAAGTCGCCGCCAAGCTTCAGCGGGGTGGTGGCCACCTTCGAAGCGTAATACCCGCTGAGTTGACGTTCCGGCTTGATGCGTCGAAGGGCGGTGCCGGCTGCTGGTACTGCCAAGAGATCAGACGCGGCCTTAAGGCAGTCGGGATTCTCATCGATCCCCACGATGAGCCGGCCTGGCTGCGGAATCGCCTCTGCCAATGCCTTCAGGCCCTGGCCCAAGCCACAACCTACGTCTAGCACCCGACGGATATCGCACGCGACGGCCAATTCAGCCGCGAGCTTGGCGTAGAGGCCTTGAGCCTCGTAGTGCTGGGCGTTCACGGCCCAGTTCTTGGCATACATTCCCTGAGCGACATCGATCGCCTTGCCCTTTGGCGCCTCAATGATAGGGCCGTGACAGTCAGCATAGCGCTTGCCACTCTTGCAGCCGCACGGGTCATTTGGCTTTTGATTCGGCGTCGGCATCGGTGCTTCGCGGGGTCAGATTCTGGCAGGGCAGAATGTCTCCTTATCGAAGCCGCATCAATGCCCGTTCTAGCCCCGCGCCTGCTCCTCGCGCTCAAGGTCGGACAGGCCGCCCTCGGCCCATTTCGGCCATTCGAAAAACGGCCGCGAATGACCAGTCTTGGCCACTTAAGGATAGAACACTTGGCACCGCATGGTACCACGCACTCAATCATGATGGACGCTCGGAGGGTCGGCAACTTGAACGACGCGACGAGACGGCGTGGTGCGCTATTCCCGATCTCTGGTTCGCGAAAGCAAAGAGCGCGAGGTCATCTCCTTTTCAATCGCCTCGTCCGCGGCATGGACTTATGTTGCCTCAATCCGCATGATCTCAAGACGTTTGGCGGAGCGTGACCAAGCAAATACCAATTTTGAGAGGTCTCAGATTGCAATCTCTTCCGATTTGAGCCGGTAGTGGGGGGCGACAGAGTGAAAGAAAAGGACAGGCATGATGCCCTGCTGACCAGGGAATCCGTCGAAGCCGTCATGCAGGAGTATGACCGGGGCGACACCGGCTTCATGCAGAAGTATGAGTTTGCCACCAATTTCGACTATGTCGTATTCCGTCCCGGAGAGCCGGAGCGTTACCCGGCCAAAGCGATCTTCCTGGTCGCCTACAGCTCGATTCCCGGAAACCCGGACATTAGTGTGAAGGGCCAAAGAGATACCTTCCGGGATGCGGAGGGCGGCCCCATTCATTCCGAGTTCCGTCGTTTGGCCTATGAAATCGAGAATCGGCGCCAGGCCAAGGAAAAGCAGGTCCAGGCCGATCTAATACGTGAGCATTTGATTAAGCGTTACATCGATCCGGCCAGGCGTCGTGGCGATCCCGCCATAACGATCCGGGCAGGTGACGTGCACAAGGAATTGGGGCTTTCCAACCAGTTGCCCAATGTGTGCCAGGTCATTGAAGGGAAAAAGCTCCAGGAAGCTACCGGCCTGGGCGAACCTGAAATCATCTCGGGTCCAGCAAGCGGACGAGGGGGCAACATGACCTATCGTTTCGCTCTGGCCGATGGTCTGTCTGCCCAAGTGCCGATGAGCGATGAGCAACTGCTTGCGCGGTTCGACGGCAATGCCGATTTCCGGGCGCGGCGACCGGCGTGGAATAGCGAACAGCGTGGGGCATTCTGCAAAATGGCGCGCGCGGTCAACGCGATCGGGCTTGACTGGTATCATACCGATATCCCGCAGATCAGGTTCGGCCGTAAATCTTCGCATGGCAGTCGTGCCGAAGGGACGCTTGGCTCGCTAAAGTTCAGAATGCCGGGGCCCTTTCTGACTTTCAGCCATCAGAATGAGCTGGTTGGTCTTGCGGGCGATTATCAGTTCAAAGCGGAAGCCGCGGAAAGGTTCGGAGCTGCCATGGCTACAGCAGAAAATTCCATCCGAAATTGGCTGCCCCACAGCCCGCAGCGACCCGGCAAATGGCCCGATGATTATCGCCAACCGGCCCCTGACAACAGTGAAGGCACTGCCATGAAGATGCCCACCAACCTCATCCTCTATGGCCCCCCAGGCACCGGTAAGACTTATCACACGGCGCGGGAAGCGGTGGCTCTTTGTGATGGTCAGGCCGATTTCCCCGAAACAGAAGAGGGGCGTACAGCCCTTATGGCGCGGTACAACACGCTGGTTGCGGAAAAGCGAATAAGCTTTGTCACTTTCCACCAGAGCTACGGCTATGAGGACTTTGTCGAGGGCTTGCGGCCCGTTCCTATCGTAAATAGCGACGGGGAGCCCGCCGGCTTCCATCTGCAGCCAGAGTCAGGCGTCTTCCGCCAGATTGCCGAGCGTGCAGAGACCGGAGAATTGGTGGTCGGCAGCAAGCCTTTAAGTCTTGCAGACCGCGCGATTTACAAGATGTCACTTGGCGAAGCAGCTAATTCTGCCTCCGATTTCGTCTATACGGAATCCATTGAAAACGATTACGCCCTATTTGGCTTCAGCGATATAGACTGGAGCGATCCACGTTTCGGCGATCGGGACGAGATTTTTGCGGCGACGAAGGAGCGCTTTCCCGATCAGGACATCACGCCCAATAAGGGGCTGGTTCAATCGCCTGATGTTTTCCGGAATCAGCTTGAAATTGGCGATGTCCTGATTGTTTCCAAGGGCAACAACCGGTTCAGGGCCATTGGCATCGTAGAAGGCGAGTATGAGTATGCTCCGCGTCCCGACGGTCGATATTGCCACCGCCGCAAGGTGCGATGGTTGTGGCACGACACGAATGGATTGGATGTGGGCGAGCTCTACTCACCCAAGTTCATCCAGAAAACCATCTACAGACTCAAGGATTCCGAACTGAATCGCCCACTGATCGCGCGTCTGGTTTCAGATGCAAGTGGCCAGGGAGCCGTGGGTGAGTTGTTGCCTCACGTTCTTATCATTGACGAAATCAATCGTGCCAATGTGTCCAAGGTGTTTGGCGAACTGATAACCCTGCTAGAGCCCGACAAGCGTGCGGGTATGGATAACGCCCTGTCGGTGACGCTGCCATATTCCAAGCGTTCCTTTTCCGTCCCCGCCAACCTCCACATCATCGGGACGATGAACACGGCGGACCGGTCCATCGCCTTGCTCGACACAGCACTGCGGCGGCGGTTTCGTTTCCGGGAGATGGCTCCGGAGCCCAGCTTGTTGACAGAATCCAGCCAACAGACAGGTATTGATCTGGTCGGCGTGCTCATCACCATCAACAAGCGGATCGAATATCTGATCGATCGCGAACATCGTATCGGCCACGCCTTTTTCATTGGCTGTGTGACTGTTGAGCAGGTTCACGCGGCCATGCGCGAGAAAGTGATCCCGCTGTTGCAGGAATATTTCTTCGAGGACTGGAGCCGGGTCGCGGCTGTACTTGGGGACGGGTTTATCCGAGAGGACAAACTCGACCCACCGCCGGGCATCGAGGGAGATCGGTTATCGAGCTGGTCGGTACCTTCCCCCTTCAAGCCGGATGCTTTCAATCGCTTGCTCGGCAAGGCAGCAGGAGCGCAGGAAGCAGAAAGTGAATGATGCAGGACCCTGCCAATTATCTTTTCCCCGGCATTCCCGTCGGGCTCATTGCGCCGGCGCTTGGTGCTGCTCCCGGACAGGAACTGGCATCGGGCAAATTTGGCAGCCCACAAAGCAGTTCAGCCCTTGCCGTCAACGGCTTCGGCTCATTTTCTGGATAACCTCGGTGCGCTGCCACCGTTTGCCGCATGTTCATGGCGCGAATGGCCAGCACCATTCCCGCAAGATCAAACCCGCCATGCCAAATGCGTAATCGCGCGGATTCATCCATGACGCATTTGACCATTCACGAGTGGGGACGTGTCGGCGTCCACAACGGTAGCGGGCAGGTACCCGAACGGGCTTTCACGCGCAGCGAGGCGAATGCCATCTTGACGGCGGCACGTTCGCATCCTTTGGCAAACCGCGCCGGCACCAATATCCTGGTTGATCGCTACAACGAAATCAGCACGCAGCAGGTTGTAGGCGTGATTGCCGCACCGGGGTGCAGTCTTGAGATTTTGCCCAAGATTGATGCCGAAGCCAGTGAGGACGATGAAACGGTCCGCACACGTCTTGTCGCGATGCTCGATGTCGCGCTTGGTCTCAAATTGGGCGACGGACAGGCACTGGCGATGGCGCGCCAGAAAGATACACTGCTCGATATCCTGATCCGCCTGTTTGCCGATCGGCTACTGGTCGAAGCCCGGCGCGGGCTGCCGCGTGCCTATCTGGCCCAGCACCAAGATCTTTCCGCGTTGCGCGGGCGGCTGGATATCATTCGCCAGTTCACGCACCATGCGGTGCGGCAGGACCGGCTTGCCTGCCGGTTCGACTCGCTGATGCCCGATACGCCGTTACTGCGCATCATGAAGGCTTGCGTCCTGATGTTGCGCCGCCATGCGCGGGCAATTGAAACCCAGCGCCGCCTAGATGAGCTTCGCTTCCTTCTGGCCGAGGTGAGCGATGTTCCCGTCGGCGCGCTGCCTTGGGCATGGGTGCGCATCGACCGCACCAGCCGACGTTGGGAGACGCTCTACAGGATGGCAAAGCTGTTCTTGAAGCGTGAATGGCAGCGTACCAACCACGATGCGAGGGGCGGTCAGGGGATTACGTTGCTGTTCGCCATGAACGATCTGTTCGAGGCCTATATCGCGGCGCTCGCCCTGCGGGCGTCGCGGAGCAGCGAGCTTACCGTGCATGCGCAGGGCGGCTTACTCTACTGTTTGATCGAGGAAGGTTACGGCGGCAGGAGGCGATTCCAGACAACGCCCGACATCCTCATCAAGCGCGACGGCCAAACCGTTATGGTGATCGACACCAAATGGAAGCGTATCGGGCGCAATCCCGAGGATGCCAAACGCGGCGTCTCGCAAGCCGATGTCTACCAGATGATGGCCTACGCCCGGCTTTACCGTTGCCCTGAAGTAATGCTGCTCTACCCTCATCATGTTGGGCTCGGTGCTGAGGCTCTGGATGCAGCCTATGGGATGCTTGAGGGCAATGAGCGGCTACGGATAGCAAGTGTCGATCTTGTGCTTGGCGAGGCTGCGGTTGTTGAGCGACTGGCAGGATTGATTTTACCAGCCATGGTGCGGCGCATGGCGACAGGTTGATTCGATTCGGTACGTTGACACTTACTGAGGATGACGTCGCTGTTCATAGGCTATAGCGTAATACCTAGTGATCATCACTATCGGTCGCGGCCCGTCGGACGAGATTCGAACGGCAACTGGGTAGATAGACAAATACCGTAAGGCCGCTTTCGCGGCCTCGCTCTCCAAAAAGCGGCTAGTCTCATTCCGGCCCGTCCCGGTCGTTCAGAAATGCACGTCCGAACGGCTACTGCTGTGAAACCACGACCCTCAGCGTGGTCGGTTGGAATGGCGGCTTTCAGGAAGCGGCAATGCTGATCTCAATGTCCGACATGCTGCGCTTAGCTGACGTTCTGCGGGGCATGGGTAGGAACGCGGTAGAAGCGGAAGGCTTGGTTCTCCTAAGCCCAGTCCCCGAGGTATCGCTGTCTTGGAAAATCTAAGTGAGCACAATGATTAAAGGGTCCCAAACCAGAGATACTCTTCGGGCAAATTCGATCAAGACTGCGTGAACTGCTCTCGCCCTTGGCACCAAACAAGGTCGGGTACAATGACAAGATCTCCAAATACATAGGCCCGGGCGCATTGCAAATCGTGGCTTTCGTCGATGTCGTCGACAAATACCCGCCATTTCGCGCCGATGGCCTCGCACTCACTCCGGCCGATATACCAGATAATCCGATCGTGGGCTGGTTCCTCGCTGCAATCGTCGCGGACTATGAACGCCGAGGATGGAAGGTTGTGCTTTGAAAGGAGAGAATAATGCAGCGCATATTTCTTGCCTCAGGATGTCTCGTATTCAACGTCGGCCTTGCCATAGCCGCGGCCGAAGGAGAATTCAACGATCTCGACCTAAACGGCGACAGGCACATCAATGCTGGGACGGAAGCGAGATTGGTCGCGGGCCATCTTGATTTGACCCCTTATCAAAAATCGCTGATCGGTTCGGTCGACGAGTTCACAGAAAACGGCATACCGATTGAACTTCTTGTGAGTGAGTCTTTCGAGAAGGCAGTAAAGGCTCGTTGCGCCCCTGATGAGCAGCGGTTCTTCCTCACAGACAAGATGGTCGACACCTCGGTGCTCAACCCTGAAATCGGTGCACCAGCAAATGGTGGAGCAGCAATTTCAATCCAGGGCGACCCAGAGTCCGATTCCGTGAGCTGGCAGCTTTCTGGCGCAGCAACCTACGCAGTACGTCACCGTTGCCCGGAAGAACCTCCCGGTTGGCGGCCAGGTCAGCTCTATTTGTCAGGATGGGCCGCGTCGCCATTCGTTGAGTTTGACGGTGCGGGCGACAGTGACGGGCCAGGCGTCAGCCTACTACGGTTTGGTATAGATACCGAGTTCCAGCTTTTCAGCGGCATCTTCAATGTCCAGCAGATAGACATCCTGCCATACTTCCAAACCGATTTCGCCTTTGAAGGCGAAATCTACGGAGTTAGCGCGGCTTGGACACCCGTGCTGTGGGATGTTCACCTCAACATATACCGCAGTGATCCCGCGCAGCGCTTCTATTGGTGGTGGACGCTCAAGATGGTAACAGATGTCATGAGCGTCGTAGATCCTGGACGGACTGGCCTGGAAGAGGGCAGTTACGCATGGCTCGGTGGGTCAGTTGGCTTGCATGCGCGGGTGGTGCCGGTGGAGGGGTGGAACGCCATCGGACTGGATGCCGAGTACAACAATTTCTATGATGCTGTGAGCGGACAGAACGTCGGTCAGTTCACCAGCGGCGTGGCATTGTTCCTGACGGAGAACGAAAATGCCGCTTTGAGCTTCAGGTACGAGCGCGGGACCTCTCATGAAACGCTCGAGGACAAGGAAGAATATCTAGTGAGCCTGACGCTGAAGCTCTAGCAGCTAGAATTATAGGCCTCGCCGACAGCTCCCAGACAAGCTCCTCCGTGCGTTGAATCCTGAGGCCGCCATGCGTGGTCTGTCTATGATCGCTACCGAAATTACCAACCGCCTGCCTACAGTGCCGCTTGGCTAGCGCTTCTTGCTAAGTGCGCCAGTCTTACCGTTAGTCGCAAAACAGTGGTAAGACTAGGCGGGGAGAGACGAACTCCGTCAACCATCGATTAGATGTAGACACCCCTCAAACATCTTCATCCAGTGAGGGAAAAATGGAAGGAGTGGCTTGATGTTTTGGGAACACGAAGAGGATCTGGTCGCATTTCTGTCTATGAAGGAGGCGGCTATTACTAAGTCGACCTCCCTTCTTTATGAATGGGGAAGAGAGATCGGCAAGCAGATGCAACTTAGGGGCGAACAACACGATTCCGGATTATTTGGTGAAGTCAAGCCGGCGATTTTCGATGTTCGGAGTGGAGGCAAGGCCGAAGTAACGGCAGGACTCTTTGGAGATTCCACTAGGTCGTTCTTTATTCACAGAGTTGAGCCGTCCGTTCAGTGCTCCGCGGCGCAAGACGCGGTAAACAAACAAGCGATCAGTTACTTTGACCAACAGGGACAGCGGCTGGTAGTTATACGAGATCATATGGCAGCGTACAATGACAAGACAACCGATATGTCTAACTATAAGGTTTTAGTTGACGATTACAACAGTCATGTAATTGATCCTGTTAGATATTACCGATGCGATCCCTCATTGGCGCCGCTTCAGATTGCGTACAATGCTTGGTGGGATGCGAGCGATCAAGCGTATGCTGCGACTCGATCAGGGTTTGCCACAGTGTATGGTAATGCACAGCGGGATTTGGCTGAACTTTCTCGGCTAAACTCGCTAGTGCGCGCGGCCCGCAACGGGTTTGAAACGACTTCCAACGGCGCGGGTGGTATTCGGGCCATCAATGCAGCGCATAGCAATTTTTTGAATGGATTGACGCGTGTACTCTCCTACAAGTTGGTGAGTGACGGTCCGTATGATGCCAAGTCGATATTTGATAACGCGAATGCCACAGCAACTGATGAAATTAGGTACTCTGCGATTACAGAACTAGACCGTCTGAGGAACGAGTACGTCGAACGAGCAATTCCAGTACCGGCACCAAGCGAATTTACCCAGACCAAGAGTTCCACTAAATTTTCATTTCAGCAGCTTAACACGGGAGATTATGCCTGGGCCGTGCTGAAGGATGTATTGTTACTGAATATCGATGCGATCGCAAATGATATGGAAGGTAAAGGGTATCCGGTACAACTAAATAGTGTCTATAGGAATCCGTTGCGTTCGTCTGGGCTGAGCCAGCATCAGTATGGATACGCCGTCGACATTCAAGTATTCGACTTTAACGGAAGTGGCGGAGCACGCGATGAAAAGGATTGGAAGTTACTCAAGGCTATTACTGATACTCATGGCCCCGCTTACACTGAACCCGTGAACGAGTCCGGTGTTGGACATATACACGTTGACTGGCGAGGCATGGGATCGGTGTTTGCTTGACTGCCTCTCAATGATCCCGGCGAATGTGAAAGAGCGTTGAACTATATGCCGATTTTCGAAGCGTTCTAAGCTGGAGTTTTCCACTTTGATCCTGTTCTCGGGAGAACAAGGATTCCGTGAAGAACCAGAAGTTTTCGGAGGCGCAGATTGGCCGTCCTTCTGCGGTAGGCTGAGGAAGGGGCGCTATGGTGGTGGCCCGTGTTCGAGGTCAAGCGTTTGTTCGTGTCTCGACTGCTCGCCGGCCTGAGCGTGAACCTGTCGCTGCCCGACCAACTCATATATGTACCCTACCTATTCCGAGTAGAGGGGGTGGGTCCAGAAGCCGACCTATACGCCCACTGGCATAACAGGATTTTTCGCAGCGGCGGCGGGAGTTGTCTAGCTGGCGCGGACAATCCGTCCGCGCGACATATAGCGGAGATTTGAGCACTCTCAAGACGGCGCTTACTGCAGGATCACCGGAGCCCTGCTCGCCGTTTTTTGCTCGCGAAGGGTTGCTGCATTCACAGATTGAGCGTTGTGCGACTCGAACTCGGCAAAAATCCGAAAGTTTTCGGGTGATCAGTTTTGGATTCAATCTTCAGGTATATGCAAGGACAACGGAATTTAGAGGCGTAGGAGGGGCCGCTGCAGGGCAGCGGAAGTTTCGGAGCGACGACAGACCGTGTTTAATTAGCCACAATGTTAGGATATTGACTCCGCCCGCAGGATCAACGCGTTGTGGACTGAGCAGGTGGCCGGCCCGCTCTTGCATGAGCGAGTGGGCGACCCTCGGGGGTTAGAAATCCGTGACAGTACTCGCAATGGCTTCGCAAGCATTGCCAAGCGCTTTTGCTCGTCGCGGTGGACGGCGATCTGCGCCTGACCCCCAAGCCGCCGATAGGGAGCCTCGGCGCGACGATGATGGGAGCCGGACAAGACGTTGTGCGATCGGTCGATGATTGCGCCCGCTGACATCGACTTCGAAATCTGACAGACGCTGTAGCAATTAAACGCTGCCCATGATCCTTTCTGGAAATCGATTCCGATTTTCATGGTCATGCGCTAGACCTAACACGCACCTTTTCCGAAATTCTGACGGCGGGAGGCGCTGGTGGAAGGCCAGGACGAACAGACGACCGGCGCCAGGACTGCTGAGGACAGCGCCGACATCTATGGGGAGGACGGCGCCATTCTGTCGTCGTTCCTTGCCCAGATCGGCGCCGCGATCGCCGATCGCGACACGCTGACGCTGAAGCGTGAAGTCGACGACCTGCACCAATCGGAACTCGGCGACCTGATCGAGGCGCTTCATCCGGAACAGCGCCGCGCGCTGGTCGAATTGTTGGGCGCCGACTTCGATTTTTCCGCGCTGACCGAGGTCGACGAGGCTATCCGCCGCGACATTGTCGACAGCCTGCCCAACGCGCAGATTGCCCAGGGTGTGCAGGACCTCGATTCCGACGACGCGGTCTACATTCTCGAGGATCTCGAAAAGGAAGACCAGGACGAGATCCTGTCGCAACTGCCGTTCACCGAGCGGATCAGGCTGCGCCGCTCGCTCGACTATCCCGAAGAGACCGCCGGTCGCCGCATGCAGACCGAGTTCGTCGCGGTGCCGCCATTCTGGACGATCGGCCAGACCATCGACTACATGCGCGAGGACAACAACCTTCCCGACCGCTTCAGCCAGATTTTCGTCATCGATCCGAGCTTCAAGCTGCTCGGCGCCATCGACCTCGACCAGATCCTGCGCACCAAGCGCTCGATCAAGGTCGAAGAGGTGATGCATGAGACCAGGCACGCCATTCCGGCGACGATGGACCAGGAGGAGGCGGCGCGCGAGTTCGAACAATACGACCTTCTCTCCGCTGCCGTCGTCGACGAGAACGAGCGGCTGGTCGGCGTGCTGACCATCGATGACGTGGTCGACGTAATCCAGCAGGAAGCCGAGGAGGATCTGCTGCGCATGGGTGGTGTCGGCGACGAAGAATTGTCGGACAGCATCCTTTCGACCTCGCGCTCGCGCGTTCCGTGGCTGCTCGTCAACCTTTTGACAGCGTTCCTGGCGGCCTCGGTGATCGGCCTGTTCGACCGCACGATCGAGCACATCGTGGCGCTGGCCGTGCTGATGCCGATCGTGGCAGGCATGGGCGGCAATGCCGGCTCGCAGACCATGACGGTCACGGTGCGGGCGCTGGCGACGCGGGACCTCGACATCTACAATGCCGGCCGCATCATCCGCCGCGAGATGGGGGTGGGCTTCATCAACGGCATCATCTTCGCCATCCTGATCGGCATCGTCGCCGCCGCCTGGTTCCGCGATCCCAACCTGGGCGGCATCATCGCCGCGGCGATGATCATCAACATGTTCGTGGCCGCACTGGCCGGCATCCTGATCCCGCTGCTGCTCGACCGGTTCAAGATCGACCCGGCCGTGGCTTCGGCGGTTTTCGTCACGACGGTCACCGACGTCGTCGGCTTCTTTGCCTTTCTCGGCCTCGCCACATGGTGGTTCGGCGTGTGAGCGACGCCTACTCAATTGACTTTTACGTAAATGCCATGCGAGATTTTGGAACAGCCTCCGGCCGATTCTGAAACGCGTGCGGATAGCGAGGCCGCATGGTTGGAACCCGCAGCGCGGCCGGGCATTTGGAGTGATGATGCGGGAATATTATTCGATAACCGAACTGACCCGCGAATTCGACGTTTCGACGCGGACGCTGCGCTTCTACGAGGACGAGGGGCTGGTGCAGCCGGTGCGGCGCGGCCGCACGCGGCTATTTCGCCCGTCGGACCGGCATCTGATCCGCCAGATCATGCGCGGCAAGAGGCTCGGCTTTTCGATCAACGAGATCCGCGAAATCATCCAGATGTACAAGGAGCCGCCCGGCGAGGTCGGTCAGCTCAACCTGATGATCAAGCGCATCGAGGAAAAGCGCGAGGATCTGCGCCAGAAGCGCCGCGACCTCGAAGAGACCCTGGCCGAACTCGACCAGGCCGAAGAGTCGTGCGTCGAGCGGCTGGTGGAACTCGGCGTCAACACCTGATCGGTTGCCGCCTCAAATCCAGCGCCGCACCCTTTTTGCGTAATCCCGGTATTTCTTGCCGAATTTCGTTGCCAGAACCTTTTCCTCGCCCTCGATCGCCATTTTCTGCGTTGCGAAGGCGGCGATGATCGCCAGCGGCAGGAACCACACGATCCCCGAGATAAGGGCGACGCCAATCATCAGCAGCGTGTTGGCCAGATAGATCGGATTGCGGCTGACGGCGAAGGGGCCCGATGTAACCAGATGGTCCGGCACGGCGTTCGGGTGGAGCGTCGTCTTTGCCCGGATCATGATGCGGATCGCCGTGAACCAGAGTGCGACGACGCCGAACAATGCCACCCAGCCGGCCGCGAACAGGATGTCGCCCAAAAGGCCGCCGATCCATGGCAGCGGATAAAGCAAGCCAAGCGCGATGCTGACGGCGATGGCCGCGACATAGATCAGCGGCGGCCACGGTATAAACCCCGGTTTTTGCTGTCCCGGTTTCTGTTGGCCCGGTTTCTGCTGATGGTCGGTCATTGTGCTCCTCCCTCCATCAAAGTGCCGTCGGCCTTGGCAGTGCAGGCGCCGGCGAGCTCGTCGAGATGCGCCTTCCATTCCGCAGCCTGGTCGTTGCGGTAGAGCCGATCAAGCGTGGCCTCGCCCTCGAGCGTATCGAGCATGCAGACACAATAGCTGCTGCAGAACTCCGTGTCGCGCGATTGCTCGCACGATGCCTGGCACTCTTTCAGGAAGGTGACCTGCCTGGTTTCGACCGCTGCCGGCATGAATTGCGAAATCAGCCAGACCGAGCCGATCAGCACCGGCTGGTGGATCAGATAGAAGGCGAGGCTGTGCCGGCCGATAAAGACCAGCGGATTAGTCCAGTGGCCGGGCGTCAGGCCCGCCAGCCGCGTCAGCACGCCGGAGGCGAAGGCGAGTTTTGCCGCCGCGATGCCGACAAGCACAGCGCCGAACCATGGAAACAGCGGGACATAATCGTTGGAGCGCGGGTTGGTTGCCGACAGGCCGACCCACCACAGGGCCGGATGATCGAAGATCTCGGACCTGAGGTAGAGCGGCGCGGTGATGACGAAAGCTGCGACAACCAGCGTCAGCAGCGCCGGCAGCCGCAGAAACGCCAGGCCGAGCAGGCTGGCGAGCGCGATCTCGTGCAGGATGCCGAAGAAGATGAAACTGTCGGGTGTGGCAAGCCTGGTGGCGGCCGATATGGCGAGCGCCGCCCCGCCGACCATGGCGAAGCGTTTCCAGAAGCCGTTCCAGCGGATTTGCTTGCCATGGGCAAGGAACAGGCTGACGCCGACCAGGAACAGGAAGGTCGAAGCGATGCAGCGCGCGTAGAATTTCCACCAGCCAAAGGCAGTCAGGCCGGGATCGGTGTAGCCGAAGAATTCGAGATCCCAGGTGAAATGGTAGCTCGCCATGGCAAGCAAAGCGATGCCGCGGGCGACGTCGATAGCGATGATGCGCCTGGATCGGTCCTGAACGGCCAGCGTAGGAATGGTCATGGTCTCGCAATTCTGATTCAGTGCTGCAAGACGACTATCATGGTTGCCCCGGACAAAAGAAGACAGGCGCCGCCCTTCCTTCTCCTTATGGGAGAAGGTGGATTGGCGCGCAGCGCCAAAACGGAAGAGGGGTGCTGGCCGGAGCGCTGTTGGTGCCAAGCTGGAACACCCCTCATCCGACCTCGCTTCGCGAGGCCACCTTCTCCCACAAGGGGAGAAGGAAGAGCCCACGAGAGACGGCGCATTCGAGCTGCTAGCTGGCGGAATTTGGTTTGCCGGGCGCGGCGATTCTGCCTATAGTCGCAGCCGTCGTCGGTTCCGTTTTGGAACCAAGAGGGAATGCGGTAGGGGCAAAATTCGCCCGATGCCGTGGCTGCCCCCGCAACTGTGTGCGGTAGTCCTCTCCATATGCCACTGAAGATTTTCTTCGGGAAGAGCTTCTTCGGGAAGGTGGGGAAGGGCGCTGATCCGCGAGCCAGGAGACCTGCCGGCGACAGGAGAACTGACTTCTATGCCCTCGGGTGGAGGGCGAAAGGACAAGACATGAATACCGCTTCCGTCTCGCTCGGCGCTTCCGTCTCCTCGCAGTCGCGCTTCGTGCAGTTGGCGCTTGCTGCATTTCTCGGCGTTTTCGTCATGGGTTTTGTCGGCTTCTCGCATATCGATGCGGTCCACAATGCCGCCCACGACTATCGCCATTCGATGGGCTTTCCCTGCCACTGACGAGGGGCTGACACCATGACACTGTTTCGCAACGTCGTGTTCATCGCGGCGATCGCAGGGCTTGTGGCCGGCGTCGTTCTCGCCTGCATGCAGGCCTACGCCACGGTGCCACTCATCCTTAAGGCGGAAGTCTACGAACAGGCCGGCGGTGGTCACACGCATGACCATGGTTTGTCGCCGGCCGCAGCAGGCAGTAATGCCATGAGCAGCGCCGTGCCGGCTGAAGCAGCCACCGCGGAAGACGAAGGCTGGGCTCCGGCCGATGGCTTCGAGCGCTTCGCTTTCACCGTCGTTGCCAACGTCGTCACCGGCATCGGCTTTGCGCTGATCCTGGTCGCCGCTTCGGAGCTCGCCGGCGGCATCGGCAATTGGCGTCAGGGCCTGTTCTGGGGCCTTGCCGGCTTTGCCGTGTTCACGCTGGCTCCGAACCTTGGCCTGCCGCCCGAACTGCCGGCGATGCCGCCGGCCGATCTCGCCCAGCGCCAGATCTGGTGGACGGCGACCGTGGTGGCGACCGCGGCCGGTCTTGGGCTGCTCGCCTTCCGCAAGTCATTGCCGCTGGCGGTGATTGCCGTGGCGTTGATCGTGGCGCCGCATATTGTCGGCGCGCCGCAGCCCGACAGTTTCGAATCGCCGATCCCGGAAGGCCTGCACCACCAGTTCGTGGTGGCGGTGACGCTGACCAATCTGGTGTTCTGGCTGGTGCTCGGCGCTGTCGTCGGCGTGGTGCGCGGCCGCTTGACCGGCGCCGCAACCGGCCTGCGCGACAGCCTTGCCTGATCGCGCTGCTCCAGGCAGCAAGCTGACCCTGGTCATCGGCGGTGCACGCTCGGGCAAGAGCGCGCATGCCGAAAGCCTGGTGAAGGCCTGTCCGGCGCCGTGGACCTACATCGCCACGGCGCAAGCCTATGACGACGAGATGCGCGAACGCATCGCGCTGCACCGGGCGCGGCGCGGCGGCGGCTGGACGACCATCGACGCGCCGCTCGATCTCGTCGGCGCGATCGGGGGGCTGCCTGACGGCCGGCCAGTCCTGATTGACTGCCTGACGCTGTGGCTGTCCAACCACATGCTGGCCGAACGCGACATTGAGGCCGAATGCCGAGGGCTTGCGGATGTGCTGTCGCGGCCGCGCGGGCCGTGGTTCGTGGTTTCCAACGAGGTCGGGCAGGGCATCGTGCCCGACAATGCGCTTGCCCGCCGGTTTCGCGATGCCGCCGGCCGGCTCAACCAGCAGGTCGCCGCCGTCGCCGGCACGGTGCTGCTGATGGTGGCGGGACTGCCGCTCAAGGTGAAGTGATATGACCGATATCGACGACAGGGACGAGCAACGCCACCGCGCCAAGATGGCCAAACGCAAGGCGGTGCAGGACGCCGAGGTCGCGGCCAAGACGGTCGAGAAGGGACTGCTGATCGTCAACACCGGGCCCGGCAAGGGCAAGACCACTGCCGCCTTCGGGCTGGCGCTGAGGATGCTCGGCTACGGCAGGCGCGTCGGCGTCGTCCAGTTCATCAAGGGCAAATGGCATACCGGCGAGAAGGACGCCTTTGCCGCTTTCGGCGACCGGGTCGTCTGGCACACGATGGGCGAGGGTTTTACCTGGGAAACGCAGGATCTGAAGCGCGACATCGCCGCCGCCGAGGCTGCCTGGGCCAAGGTGCTTGAGCTGATGGCCGATCCATCGATGAGCCTGCTGGTACTCGACGAGTTGAACATCGCGCTGCGCTACGACTATCTCGATCTCGACACGGTGGTGGCGGCGCTGAAGGGCCGCCGCGAAAACCTGCATATCCTCGTCACCGGCCGCAACGCCAAGCCGGCGCTGGTCGATGCCGCCGATCTGGTCACCGAGATGGGAGTTACGAAGCATCACTTTTCCGCCGGCGTGAAAGCGCAGCAAGGCATAGAGTTTTGAGGTTTCGTTCGCCTCTTCTTCCTTCTCCCTTGTGGGAGAAGGTGGATTGGCGCGTAGCGCCAAGACGGTTGAGGGGTGCTGGACGGAGCGCCGTCGGTACCAGCTGGAACACCCCTCATCCGGCCGCGGAGCCTGTCCTCGGGCTTGCCGGAGGCAAGACCCGTGGGCGGCCACCTTCTCCCACAAGGGGAGAAGGGGAGGCCACAGTCACGCAACGATGACGATCACCGACAGCAAGCCGAACAGTCCCATCAGCAGAAAGTCGGCAACCTGATAGAGTCTTAGCGCTCGTCTGATGTCCACGCTCTCGACATCGCGGCGGCCGCCTTCGCCCATGAACGCGTCGTCGACCATGACGCCGTCGTAGGAGCGCGGCCCGGCCAGCGCCAGGCCGAGCGCGCCGGCCATCGCCGCCTCAGGCCAGCCGGCATTGGGCGAGCGGTGCTTTTTCGCGTCGCGCCGCACGGTGCGCCAGGCGTTGCCGGCGTCAGAGTCTTTGACGAGGAAGGCGGCCAGCACGATAAGCAGTGCGGTCAGCCGCGACGCCGGCAGGTTGATCAGATCGTCGAAGCGCGCCGCCGCCCGGCCGAAAGCCTCATGGCGCGGCGTGCGGTGGCCGATCATCGAATCGGCGGTATTGGCGGCCTTGTAGGCGACGCCGCCGGCCAGCCCGCCGACGCCGATCCAGAAGACCGGCGCGACGACGCCGTCGGAAAAATTCTCGGCCAGGCTTTCGATCGCAGCGCGGCAGACACCGGCTCTGTCGAGCTTTTCCGGATCGCGGCCGACGATCTGCGAGACGGCAACACGACCGATGTCGAGTCCGCCATTGTCGAGTCCGTCGGCCACCGCCTCGACATGCTCGGCCAGGCTCTTCTGCGACAGCAGCGATGTCGCCAGGAGCGCGGTGAGGATCAATCCGGCTGGAATGCCCGCAAGCATGGTTTCCACCGCGAAAGCGATGGTGGCCGGCACCAGAACGATGATCAGCAGCGCATGAACACCGCGCCGGCGGCGCTGGGCGTCGGAATCAGCATCGCGGTTGAGCCTGCGGTCGAGAAAGGATATCAGCCTGCCGAACCAGGTGACGGGGTGGCCGATGGCGCCAAGCAGCCAGCTGGGATAGCCGACAGCGAATTCAACAAGCAGTGACAGGAAAGCGATCAGGATCGACATGAAGTCTCTTGATGGAGCGGCGGCAGTGGTGGATCACGGCGGAAGCCTTGGCCGGGCGAGGGCGCTTTTTCCGCATGCGCCACAGCCCTTCGTCGACCTCTCGACCGGTATCAATCCGCACTCCTATCCGTTTTTCGAGCTGCCCGCCACCGCCCTGTCGAGATTGCCGGAAGCTGCGCGGGTCCGTGATCTGGCCGATGTCGCGGCGAGCGCCTATGGCGCACCATCGGCGGCCAACGTGGTGGCAGCGCCGGGCACGCAGATCCTGTTGCCGCGCATCGCTTCGCTGGTCAGCCCCGGCAAGGCGCTGGTGCTCGGGCCGACCTATGCCGAGCATCAGCGGGCAGCGGCCATCGCCGGCCACGCGGCGATGGAGGTCGACGATTTCGATGCCCTGGCAGGAGCCGACCTTGCCATCGTCGTCAACCCCAACAATCCGGACGGACGTATCATCGAACGCAAGAAGCTGCTTGCGCTTGCCGAAAGTTTGCGCGCCAGAGGCGGGTTGCTGGTCGTCGACGAGGCGTTCATGGATGTCGGCCCGCTTGGCGAGAGCGTGGCCGGCGATGTCGACCGTGGCGGCATCGTCGTGCTGCGCTCCTTCGGCAAGTTTTTTGGTCTTGCCGGCCTGCGGCTCGGCTTTGCATTGGCCGACGCGCTGACGGTCGAACGGCTGGAGGCCCAGTTCGGGCCGTGGGCGGTTGCCGGTCCGGCGCTCGAATATGGCATCCGCGCGCTTGCCGACAGCGGCTGGCAGGCCGAGATGCGGCGCCGTCTGGCCAAGGATGCAGCGAGGCTCGATGCGCTGTTTGGCCGCTTCGGTGTCCCGGTCGACGGCGGCACCACGCTGTTCCGCTATATCAGGCTGAGCGACGCCGCCTGTCTGTTTTCGGTGCTCGGCGAGCGCGGCATCCTGCTTCGGCATTTTTCCGGCCGGCCGGAGGTGCTGCGCGCCGGGCTGCCGGGCGAGGGCGAGGAATGGCAGCGGCTCGAATCGGCTCTTGCCGACTGGTCGCAACAGCGCGACGATAACACCAGCGAGGTCCAGCAATGATCCATGTCTGTTCGCTTTCAAAAGTCGAGGAAACCGTCGCGAAGACCGGGGCCGAGCGGTTGCTTTCGCTGCTGGCCGCCGGCACCGAGGTGACGCGGCCGGCGTCGATCGCCCAGGAAAACCATCTGCATCTAGTTATGCACGATATCGCGGTGGCGCAGGAGGGCATGACCATGCCGGGCGAGGCGCATGTTCGCAACCTGCTCGATTTCGCGCGCCGATGGGATCGCGCAAGGCCGCTGGTCGTGCATTGCTATGCCGGTATCAGCCGGTCGACGGCCTCGGCCTACATCATCGCGGCGGCACTGGCGCCGCAGCGCTGCGAGGTCGAGTTGGCTGAGACGCTGCGTGCACTGTCGCCGACGGCGACACCCAATCCGCGGCTGATCGCGGTCGCCGACGCGCTGCTCGATCGCAACGGCCGCATGACCGGTGCGATCGAGGCGATCGGGCGCGGCGCCGAGGCCTTCGAGGGCACGCCTTTCGAGCTGAAGATCGACGGCTGATCCTAGTCTTGAGGAGAAGGGGCTGGCCGCAGCGCTGGCGCCTTTTTTTGCAATGCCGGCGATTGGCGAAAACATTGATGAGGGCGCCCCTCGCCCCGTTTACGGGGAGAGGATGCCAGCAGGCAGGTGAGGGGCGGCGCGGCGCTGGCGAAAAGCCTCCTAGGCCAGCCAATCTGCAAGCTTGGCCTTGCGCACGTCCTTCAACAGGCTGATGAAACCGTCGGCTTGATGGTTGGCGGTCAGCCGGCCCTTTTCGGCCGTTGCAATGCTGGCGTCGCCGACCACGCCGTTCGGGTTGAGATCGGTGGCGATCCAGGCGAAGGCGTGCGTTCCGGTGTGGCGTAGCAGCGAAAATTGCTTTTCGGCGCGGGCGACGTTGGACACGAAATTGTCGGCCTTTGCCATGTCGACGAGATCCGGCCGGAAATGCAGCATCAGCGAGGTCTCGACATCGCCGCCATGGATGCCGTGGCTATCCTCAAGCTCGGTGTACAAGCCGGCCGGCCGGCCAAAGCGCTGCCAGCTCGTCTTCACACCCAGCATCTTTGCCCGCACGCGCAATTCTCGCGTCATGATGCCCATGATCTCCTCGTTGCCGCCATGCGAGTTGACGACGATCAGCTTCCTTAACCCGGCCCGTGCGACCGACAGGCCAAGCTCGGTCCAGGCCTCGATCAAGGTCGCCGCCGGCAATGTAAGGGTTCCCGGCGCATGCAGGTGCTCGTTCGACTTGCCCACCGCCTGGACCGGCAAGATGCGGATGTCGAGATCGCCAGGCAGGCGCGCGATCACCGTTTCGAGCATGCCGTTCATGATCGAGGTGTCGGTCGAAACCGGCAGATGCGGCCCGTGCTGTTCGATCGCCGCCACCGGCAGAACGGCGATCGTCGCCTCCGGGTCGATGGTGGCGTATTCTGTGGTCCGGTAGTCGCCCCACCACACGCGTTTCGTTGCAACGGTCATTTTGAACCTCGAGCAAACTGGCGGCGTTGGCGCTGCCCCTCACCCGTACCCTCTCCCCGTATAGAGACGGGGAGAGGGGGTCGCCAGCGTTGGAGCGCTTCCCTTCTCCCCGTCACTATACGGGGAGAAGGTGCCGGCAGGCGGATGAGGGGCAGCACCAGCCTTTGTCGTGTAACTGGAGATCAACGGCCTGTCGATTCCAGCCGGCTCCTCACCCTGCTGCGACGACCTCGATCTCGACCTTGAATTCCGGCCGCGCGAAACCGGACACGATCATCAGCGTCGAAGCCGGCGCCGGGCTGGTGAACAGGCGATCGCGAACGTCCATATAGGGTTTCAGGTAGGCGCGATCGGTGACATAGGCGTTGATGCGCACGATGTCGGAAAGTCCAAGCCCGGCGTCGCCGAGAATCGCTGCGATGCTTTGAAAACAGAGCTCGGCCTGCGCGCCGGCATCCTCCGGGATCTTATCGTCCGGCGTGATGGCGACCTGGCCAGAACACAGCACCAGCCGCTTGCCGGGCGGCACCTCGACGCCATGGCTGTAGCGGGCAAAGGGCGGCTTGATCGACTTCGGCGTCAGGAATTTGAACATGAAAATCTCCAGTCTGCTGCCAGCGTAAAGCCGGATTGGGCGAGCCCTCAAGATGCAGTGCATACTATCAGGGCGATTGTGGACAGGCGTTCAAAAAATAGGCACGATGCCCCCGGTACGGCATGACCGGTCCGGCTTTCGCGCGCCACTGTTGCGCAAGGCGGGCGGTCCGGGCGATGGCATGTGTCTTGCTTCTTCGATCGATGGTGTCGAGCTCGGCGCGCGGCGCGCCAGAGCCAACTGAGGGTGGTGTGGATGGACGGAAAACTCAAGATTTCGGCTGGCGCGATCGTGCTGCTTGCCGCAAGCACGCTGAACGCGGCAGCAAACGAGAAGATCACCTTCGGCACCAACTGGCTCGCCCAGGCCGAGCATGGCGGCTATTATCAGGCGGTGGCTGATGGCACCTATGCCGCGTGCGGGCTCGACGTGACGATCATGCAAGGTGGCCCGCAGGTCAGTGGCCGGCCGCTGCTGCTTGCCGGCAAGATCGACTTCTACATGGGCGGCAACATGCTGCAGGCCTTCGACGCCGTACAGCAGGAGATTCCGCTTCGTGTCGTCGCCGCCTCGTTCCAGAAAGAGCCGCAGGTGATCATGAGCCATCCGGGTCAGGGGCTCGACAGGTGGGAGGATCTGAAGAACGCGGACCAATACATTATCGGCGACGAAGGTGCACAGAGCTACTTCCAGTGGATGATCACGGAGTTCGGCTTCGATCCGGCCAAGCGCGTGCCCTATACGTTCAACCCCGCACCTTTCATCGCCAATCCGAAGTCGATCCAGCAGGGTTACGTGACCTCGGAGCCCTTCGCCGTCGCCAAGGAAGGCGGCTTCCAGCCCAATCTGTTCCTGCTCGCCGACTACGGCTTCGACACCTATGCGACGACGATCGAGACCATGCAGGCGACGATCGACAAGCGGCCGGAGGTGGTTCAATGCTTCGTCGATGGCTCGGCCAAGGGCTGGTACAACTATCTCTACGGCGACAACGCTGCCGCCAACGCGGCGATCAAGAAGGACAACCCCGACATCAGCGACGAGCAGATCGCGTTCTCGATCGAGCAGATGAAGAAATTCGGCATCGTCGATTCCGGCGATACGGAAAAACTCGGCATCGGCGCGATGACCGACGCGCGCATCCAGAGCTTCTACGACAAGATGGTCAAGGCCAAGGTCGTGCCGGCCGACGTCGACATCAAAAAGTCCTACACACTGGCCTTCGTCAACAAGGGCGTCGGGATCGACCTGAAGAAATAGCACCCGGGCATGATGCAGGAGAAAGTGGCGCAAGCGCCGGCAAGCACATCGGGCAAAGGTCCGATGCTGCTGGCGCTGCGCGGCGTCGGCAAAGTCTTTTCCAACGGCGTGACAGCCCTCAGCGACGTCGACCTGACGATCCGGGAAGGCGACTTCCTCAGCCTTCTCGGCCCGTCCGGCTGTGGCAAGTCAACGGCCTTGCGCCTCATCGCCGGTCTTGCAACGCCGACCTCCGGCCTGCTCGACTGGCGCGGCAGCAGCGCTGCCGATCGCTCTGACATCGGCTTCGTCTTCCAGGAACCGACGCTGCTGCCGTGGGCCGACGTCTTCGACAATGTCTGGCTGCCGCTCAGGCTGAAGGGCGTGTCGCGGGCCAAGGCTGCGCCTGTCGTAATGGAGATGCTGGCGCGGGTTCATCTGACCGGCTTCGAGAAAGCCGTGCCGCGCGAATTGTCCGGCGGCATGAAGATGCGCGTCTCGATCGCCCGCGCCATGGTGACCAAGCCGCGCGTGCTTTTGATGGACGAGCCATTTGCGGCATTGGACGAGATCACCCGCTTCAAGCTCAACGACGATCTTCTGGAACTGTGGCAGGACGAGCGTTTTACCGTCGTCTTCGTCACCCACAGCGTCTTCGAAAGCGTTTTCCTCTCCAGCCGCGTCGTCGTCATGGCGGCGCGGCCGGGTAGGGTCTTCAAAGAACTCGCCATCGATGCGTCCTATCCGCGCAACGAAGTCTTCCGCACCTCGCCCGCCTATGCCGCGCTCTGCCGCCAGACGTCCGATGTGCTGATCGGCGCCATCAACTCAACCGCCGGACCGCATCATGACGGCCATTGATCATACTGCCGTAACCCTGGATCCAGAGGAGGCGCGTCGCGTGCGCCAGGAGCGGCTCGAGCGGATCGGCCGCTGGCTGCTGCCGCTGGCGATCATGGTCCTGGCGATCTGGCTGTGGGATCGCATCTGCGTCTGGAACGACATCCCGAAATATATCCTGCCGCGCCCCGGCGTGGTGCTGCAAACGCTGTTCGGCGATGCCGGGCTGCTGTTCTCCTCGCTGCTGGTGACGCTCAGGATCACCTTTCTCAGCCTGCTTCTGGCGGTCATCGGCGGTGTCGGGCTGGCGGTGCTGTTTACGCAATCGAAATGGGTGGAGATGTCGTTCTTCCCGTTTGCCATCGTGTTGCAGGTGACGCCGATCGTCGCGATCTTCCCGCTGATCAACATCTATGTCGACAACCAGACGACCAAGCTTCTGCTGTGTGCCTGGATTGTCGCCTTCTTCCCGATCCTGTCCAACACGACGCTCGGCCTCAACTCGGTCGACCGCAACCTGCGCGACATGTTCAAGCTCAACGGCGCGACCCGCTGGCAGCAATTGCGCTATCTCCGCCTGCCGGCGGCGATGCCGTATTTCCTCGGCGGGCTGAAGATCGCCGGCGGCCTGTCGCTAATCGGCGCGGTGGTGGCGGAGTTCGTCGCCGGGGCCCAGGGACAGTCGTCGGGGCTGGCTTCGCGCATCATCGAGGCCGGTTACCGGCTCAACGCACCGCGGCTGTTCGCGGCGCTGATCCTGATCTCGTTCACCGGCATTCTGATTTTCCTGGTGCTGTCGCTGATCTCGCACCTGATCCTGCGACGCTGGCACGAGAGTGCGCTGAAGCAGGAGCGATGATGGTGGGGCGTGTTCAAGGCAACTGCCTGGCGTCCTTTTCGGCGTTGGCGCTGCCCCTAATCGCCCTGCCGGGCCCTTCTCCCCGTATAGAGACGGGGAGAAGGGCGCCTCCTTCATCGACGGTTTCGCCAACCACCAGCGTTGCAGAACGAGCGCCAAGGCTGCCGTCAGCCCCCTTCTCCCCGTTCACGGGGAGAAGATGCCGGCAGGCAGATGAGGGGCAGCGATGACCTCAGAAATGATCCCCGAAACCGGCCAATTCGTACTTTCCAACGTCCGGCTTCATGCCTCCTTGACGCCGGGACTCTCCGCAGCCTTCGATGCAGACGGCTTTGCGCTCGCCGACATCACCGTCGCTGACGGTAAAATCTCCAGCATCATCGCGAATCGCCGGCCCAATACACCTGCAGGCGCCCTCGACCTCGGCGGCCGTATCGTCATGCCGTGCTTCGTCGACGGCCACACCCATATCGACAAAGGCCATATCTGGCCTCGAAAACCCAATCCGGACGGCACCTTCATGGGTGCGCTGAACGCCACTGGCGCCGACCGTGCTGCCCGCTGGAGCGCCGAGGACGTCGCTCGCCGCATGGATTTTTCGCTGCGCTGCGCCTACGCGCACGGCACAAGGGCTTTGCGCACCCATCTCGACAGCGTCGCACCGCAGGAGGAGATCTCCTGGCCGGTGTTCGAGACGGTACGGGAGAAATGGCGTGGCCGCATCGAGCTGCAGGCCGCCTGCCTGCTCGGCATCGAAGGCGTGCGCGACAAGAAATGGTTCGAAAGCCTGGCCAAACGCGTCGCCGCGGCCAATGGCGTGCTTGGCGTCGTCACCTATATGCTGCCGGACCTGGAAGAGCTTCTCGATCGGGTTTTCGCGCAGGCGATCAAGCATGGCCTCGACCTCGATTTCCATGCCGACGAGACCGACGACATCTCGGCGATCTCGCTGAAGAAGATCGCCGAGGCGGCGCTGTGGAACGGTTTTGAGGGAAACATCCTCGTCGGCCACTGCTGCTCGCTGGCACGCCAGCCCGATCTCGATGTGCTCGACACGCTGGACAAGATGGCGAAGGCGGGGCTCGCCGTGGTGTCGCTGCCGATGTGCAATCTCTATCTGCAGGATCGGCGCGGCGACAACACCACGCCGCGCTGGCGCGGCGTGACGCTGCTGCACGAGATGAAGGCGCGCGGCATTCCCGTCGCCGTCGCCTCCGACAACACCCGCGATCCGTTCTACGCCTATGGCGATCTCGACATGCTGGAGGTCTATCGCATGGCGACACGTATCCTGCATTTCGATCACCCGGTCGGCGACTGGCCGCAAGCGGTGACTTCGACGCCGGCCAGAGTGATGCGGCTCGACGGGTTCGGCACCCTTGCCGCAGGCGGTGGCGCCGACTTCGTCGTCTTCAGGGGGCGGAACTGGACGGAATTGCTGTCGCGGCCCGAATCGGATCGCATCGTGGTGCGGGACGGCCGCGCCATCGAGCGCCAATTGCCCGACTATGCCGAACTCGACGATCTGATGGTGCGATGATGGACCTGGCTGCGCTCAAACGCGATCTCGACGGTCTGAAGATCGACGACCATCCGGCGATCGTCCAGCAGAAGAGCCGCGATTTTTACTGGTACAGCCCGGTGCTGAAGCAACAGCTCGACCATGTGACCGGCGACCTGATCGTGACGCCAAAGACCGAGGACGAGGTGATCCGCGTGCTTGCCGCGTGCCACCGGCATGGCATTCCGGTGACGCCGCGCGGCAGCGGTACCGGCAATTACGGTCAGGCGATGCCCTTGTCCGGCGGCGTCGTGCTCAATCTCGCCGAGATGAACGCAATCAAGGCGATCGCGCCTGGTCGCGTCGTGACCGGTCCCGGTGCCGTCCTCGCCGACATCGACAGGGCGACGCGCGCCCATTCCGGCCAGGAGCTTCGGATGTCGCCGTCGACCTATAACACCGCTTCGATCGGCGGCTTCGTTGCCGGCGGCTCGGGCGGCATCGGCTCGATCCGCTGGGGCGGGCTGCGCGACCTCGGCAACGTCATCCGGCTCAGGACCGTGACGATGGAGGCGGAGCCTCGCATCATGGATCTTGCCGGCGAGGAGGTGCTGAAGGTGATGCATGCCTACGGCACCAACGGCATCATCACCGAGGTCGAGATGCCGTTGACCGCATCCTACGACTGGATCGACGTCATCGTCGGCTTCGACGATTTCATGGATGCGGCCGGCTTCGGCAACGATCTCGCCATTCAGGACGGCATCCTGGCGAAGCTGATCACGCCGATCGCCGCGCCGATCCCTTATGACTATTTCAAGCGGCACCAGAAATTCTTCCGGCGCGAGCAAAGCATCGTCGTCTGCATGATCGCCCCGCAGGCGATGGACGCCTTTGTCGCCCTCACGGCGCGCAGCAAGGGCGAGATCGTCTTCCGCGCCGACAAGGAGGCCGATCTCAAGGGCTTGCCGCCGGCCTATGAGCTGACCTGGAACCACACGACGCTGCGCGCCATCAGGGTCGACCCTGATATTACCTATCTGCAGACCCGCTATCCCTCGCCGGATCACCTCGCTTACGTCAAGGCGATGATCGACCGCTTCGGCGACGAGGTGCCGGTTCATCTCGAATTCATCCGCTTCGACGGCGCGATCGGCGTCGCTGGACTGCCGCTGGTCCGCTTCACCACGGCCGAGCGGCTCGACGAGATCATCCGCATCCATGAAGACAATGGCTGCTGGGTCTTCAATCCGCACCGCTACACGCTGGAAGAGGGCGGCATGAAGCAGACGGACGAGGTGCAGCTCGCCTTCAAGCGCGAGACCGATCCGCAAGGGCTGCTCAATCCCGGCAAGATGATCGCCTGGGAAAACCCGGACTACGACTATCGCTCGGGCAAGTCGTTCCTGTTCAAGGGATTGCAGAAGGCGGGGTGAACGATGACGAGCGTGTGGCGCTGTCGCGCCGACCTGCGAGGACTTCGGTGAACATCCTCGTGCTCTACGCCCACCCGGTCGAAACCAGCTTCAACGCCGGTCTGCACCGGACGATCGTCGAGCGGCTGACGGCCGCCGGCCACGCCGTCGACGATTGCGATCTCTATGCCGAGGATTTCGACCCGCGGCTGACACGGGCCGAGCGGCTCGGTTATCACGACGAGCGCGGCGCCGGTGATCCGGCAGCGCCCTATGTCGAGCGCCTGCTGCGGGCAGAGGCGCTGGTGCTGTCGTTTCCGGTGTGGAACTACGGCTATCCGGCGATCCTGAAAGGCTTTTTCGACCGCGTCTTCCTGCCCGGCGTGTCGTTCAAGCTGGTCAATGGCAAGGTGCAGCCTTCGCTGCACAACATCCGCAAGCTGGCGGCGGTCACCACCTATGGTGGCAGCCGGCTCCACGCCATGCTGATGGGCGACCCGCCGCGCAAGCTGGTCAAGCGTGTGTTGCGCGCGACGGTCAAGCCAGGCGCCTCGGTGTCGTATCTCGCGCATTATTCGATGAACCTGTCGACCGATGAAACGCGGAAGAGATTTACGGCGAAAGTCGCAGCCAGCATGGATGCCTTCTGATGCGGGTCCTGGTGGTTTATTGCCATCCGGTTCCGGAAAGCTTTTGCGCCGCGATCCGGGATAGTGCCATCGAGGTGCTGAAGGCGAGAGGCTGGGAGGTGCGGCTGCTCGACCTCTATGCGGAAAATTTCGATCCGGTCATGGGCTGCGACGAGCGACGCTTCTATAACGAGCACGCCCCGCAGGATCCAGCGCTCAAGCCGCATTTCGAAAATCTCAACTGGGCCCAGGCAATCCTCTTCATCTATCCGACATGGTGGTACGGGTTGCCGGCAATGCTGAAGGGCTGGCTCGACCGGGTCTGGGCGACCGACGTCGCCTTCCGACTGCCGGCCGGCAAGGGACGGATCCAGTCGCTGATGAGGCATGTGACGAAGATCGGGGTGATCACGACCTGCGGCGCACCGACCTGGTGGAGCGTCGTCGTCGGCCAGCCGGGACGCAAGACAATCCTGCGCGGCATGCGGGCGCTCTGCGCCACCCGCTGCAGGACGTTCTTTCTGGCGCACTATTTGATGGATGCGTCGACAGCGAAGACGAGGGCGGCGTTTCTGGAGAAAGTGCGAACGAAGCTGGAGCGGTTTTGAGCCAGCGGAGATCTCCTTCTCCCCCTGTGGGAGAAGGTGGATCGGCGCGCAGCGCCGAGACGGATGAGGGGTGCTGGAAGAAACGAGGCGCCGAAAATATCGAAGGATTTAAAGCGTTTACCTCTTCAAAGTCGCGATCCGTCCAGCACCCCTCATCCGACCTCGCTTCGCGAGGCCACCTTCTCCCACAAGGGGAGAAGGAAAGAGTGCACTACATCCGCACCCGTTCCGCTTTCGGATCATACATCGGCTTCAGCGACACTTCCGCGGCGAAGCGCTCGCCGGCGATCTCGATCTCGTAGGAAGACGACAGCACATCCGCCTCGCTCTCGCCCTGGCAAGGCACGTAGCCGAGGCCGACGGCGCCGCCGAGATGATGGCCGTAATTGCCCGAGGTGACCGGGCCGACAATCTTGCCGTCGCGCAGGATCGCTTCGTTGTGGAAGAGCAAGGGTTGCGTGTCTTTCAGGCGGAATTGCACCAGCCGCCGGTTCAATCCGGTTTCCTTCTTCCTCAGCACGGCATCGCGGCCAAGAAAATCGCCCTTGGCAGTCTTCACTGCGAATCCAAGGCCTGCCTCCAGCACATTGTCCTCGTCGGTGATGTCGTGGCCGAAATGCCGGAAGGCCTTTTCGATGCGGCAGGAATCCAGCGTGTGCAGGCCGCAAAGCTTCAGGCCGACATCGGCGCCGGCCGCCTCGATCGCCTCGAACACGTGTGCGGCCTGGTCGGTCGAGACATAAAGCTCCCAGCCCAGCTCGCCGACATAGGTCACGCGATGGGCGCGGGCCAGCCCCATGCCGATTTCTATCTCCTGAAACGTTCCGAACGGATTGGTTTCGTTGGAGAAATCGTTCGGGCTCAGCTTTTGAATGAGCTTCCTCGAATCCGGGCCCATCAGGCAGAGCACGGCTTCGGCCGCGGTGACATCGGTGATGACGACGAATTCATCGGCGAGATGCTTTTTCAGCCAGGCGAGATCACGCTGCAGCGTGGCGCCCGGTACGACGAGGAAAAAGGTGGTTTCAGACAGCCGCGAGACGGTGAGATCGCTCTCGATGCCGCCGCGCTGGTTGAGCATCTGGGTGTAGACGATCTTGCCTGGCGCCACGTCCATGTCGTTGGCGCAAAGCCTCTGCAGGAAGGCGCAGGCATCGCGGCCCTCGACACGGATCTTGCCGAACGAGGTCATGTCGAACAGGCCGACGCCGTTGCGGACCGCCAGATGTTCATCGCGCTGGTTGTCAAACCAGTTCTGCCGTTTCCAGGAATAGCAGTACTCGCGCTCCTGGCCCTCATGCGCGAACCAGTTGGCCCGCTCCCAGCCGGCAACCTCGCCGAACACCGCGCCGCGTGCCTTCAGATGTTCATGGAGCGGGGAGCGCCTGACGTTCCGAGAGGTCGTCATCTGCCGGTAGGGAAAATGGTCGGCATAGAGCAGTCCGAGCGTCTCGGAGACGCGCTCTCTGAGATAGCGGCGGTTTTTTTGGAACGGCTGGGCGCGGCGGATGTCGACCTCCCACAGATCGAAGGGTGCTTCGCCATCGTTGATCCATTGCGCCAGCGCCATGCCGGCACCGCCTGAGGAGACGATGCCGATGGAGTTGTAGCCGGTCGCCATCCAGTAGCCGGACAACTCCGGCGCTTCGCCGAGATAATAGCGATCATCAGGCGTAAAACTCTCGGGGCCGTTGAAGAAAGTGTGGATGCCGGCGCTGGCCAGCATCGGCATGCGGTTGACGCCCATTTCGAGGATCGGCTCGAAATGTTCGAAATCCTCGGGCAACTGGTCGAAGCAGAAATCTTCGCTTATGCCGTCCATGCCCCAGGGCTTGGCCACCGGCTCGAAGGCGCCGAGCATCATCTTGCCGGCATCTTCCTTGTAGTAGGCGCACTCGTCCGGCACGCGCAGCACCGGCAGCCGGGTCAGGCCGGGAATCGGTTCGGTGACGAGATAAAAATGCTCGCAGGCATGCAGCGGGATGCTGACGCCGTTCTGGGCGCCAAGCTCGCGTGCCCACATGCCGGCGCAATTGACGACGATGTCGGCCTCGATCATGCCTTGCTCGTCGCCCTGCGTCCAGGAAACGCTGGTGACGCGGCCATCCCTGATGTGAACCTTAGTGACCTTCACATTCTCGACGATCGTCGCACCGCGCTGGCGCGCACCCTTGGCCAGCGCCATGGCGATGTTGGCCGGGTCGCATTGGCCGTCGAGCGGCAGATGCACGGCGCCGACCACATCGGAAACATTAAGATGCGGGTACATCTGCTTGACTTCGTTTGGCGAAATCTCGCGCACGTCGATATCGAACGCGCGGGCGAGCGACGCCTGCCTGTAAATCTCGTGCTTGCGTTCCTCGGTCAGCGCCACGGTGATCGAACCGACCTGGCGCATGCCGGTGCCGACATCGGTCTCGGCATCCAGCCTGACGTAGAGGTCGGCCGAATATTTCGCCAGCCGCGTCATGTTCTGCGAGCCGCGCAACTGGCCGATCAGGCCGGCGGCATGCCATGTCGTGCCCGATGTCAGCTGCTTGCGTTCCAAAAGAACGATGTCGGTCCAGCCGAGCTTGGCCAGATGATAGGCGACCGAGCAGCCTGAAACACCGCCGCCGATGATGACGGCCCTCGCCTTGGGAGGAATGGTTTTGGGAGACGGGACGGTCATGCGGCCTCACGGCGATAGCTGGAAGCAAAGCGACGCAAGCGAAGAGTTGCTTCCAGAAGCACCGCCTCGGGCTGGCAGAGGCTGACGCGAATATGGCCGGCGGCGGCATCGCCGAAGCTCGAGCCGGGCATCACACCGACCTTTTCCTTGTCGAGCAGAGCCCAGGCGAATTTCTCGTCGTCCGGCTCGAGAGCCGAGATATCGAGCATGACATACATGCCGCCTTCGGAGCCGCGCACGGTGATGTTGTTCATGCCGCGCATGGCATCGAGGACGACGCTGCGCCGTGCGGCATAGCGTTCGGCGATCTCCTTGACGCCGTAGCCGTTTTCCAGCGCCTCGGCGCAAGCGAGGCTGATGAAGGCCGGCAGGCCGTAGGTGGTCACCAGATTGAGGTTGGTCAGCAGCGAGATCATCTGTTCGGGCCCGCTCAGCCAGCCCATCCGCCAGCCGGTCATGCCGTGGCTCTTCGACATGGAATTGATGACCAGCGTGCGTTCCGCCATGCCGGGCAGCGAACGCGGCGAGACGTGCTCGCCGCCGCCCAGCGTCCAATAGACCTCGTCCGACAGCAGCCAGAGGTCATGTTCCCGGCAGGTCTGCGCCAGCTCTTCCAGCCGCTGGCGCGAATAGACGGCACCCGTCGGGTTGTTCGGCGTGTTGATGAGGATGGCGCGGGTGTTCGGCCGAAGTGCTGCGCGAATGTCGGCGGCGCGCGGCTGGAAACCATCCTCGGCCGGTGTCTCGACCACGGTGAAATCGGCGCCCGCCGCACTGAAGGTGTTGGGGTAGGTCGCGTAATAGGGCGCCACCACAATGGCATGGTCGCCCTGGTCGAGAACGGCCTGCACCGCCGCATAAAGTGCCGCCTGCCCTCCCGGCGTAGCGATGACCTGGTCGGGGTTGGTCGCAACGCCGGTGCAGGCGGTCGAGGCGGCCGCCATTGCCTTGCGCAGGCGCGGAATACCGGCAAGCGGGGTGTAGTGGTGGTTGCTGGCGCGAACCGCGGTCACGCAGGCTTCGATCGTCTGCGCCGGCGTGTCGAAATCATGGTCGCCGACCGACAGCATGATGATGTCCTCGCCGGCCTGCTTGCGCGTCCAGGCGGCGAAATGGACCTCCCAGCCGTCCTTGCCGGAAGGCACGATGCCGGAAATGCGCGATGACGGTCTGGGCATTATGCTACTCCCGAAATTTTGTAGCCGGCCTGTTCGAGCCGGTCACGCAGGGCCGCGATATGAGGCGGCCCGACTTCGCAGCAGCCGCCGACGATGTCGGCGCCGGCCTCGACCCAGCCGACCGCCTGGTCGGCATAGGCATCCGGATCGAGGTCGTGGCGGGCGTGCAGCACTTCCACCGTGCCGCCATGCTTGAGCGCCTCGACCGAGGTGAAGCCGTTGGCATAGGCGCCAACCGGCCCGCCGAGGCCGATCATTTCGGGCAGCGCTGCAGCGATCGCTTCGGGCCGGCAGCAATTGATCAGTCTAGCTGCGATCCGCAGGCCGTCGAGAGCTCTTGCTGCCGCCGCTATGGTTTCGCCGCTGCGCAGCCGTGGTGTGCCGTGATCGGCGAGCGTCCACGACACCCACACCGGCTTGCCGCTTTCCGACGCGGCGGTGACAGCCGCGCGCGCTTCTTCGGCCGACGCCATGGTCTCGCACAGGAACAGATCGACGCCGTCGGTCTGCTCGGCAACGATGCGGCGGTAGATGTCGAGCGTATCCTCGAAGGATATCGTCAAGGCCGGTGCGTAGCTGCCAAACAGCGGCGACAGGCAGCCGGCGATTGCCGCGTCGCCGGCCTGGTCGCGCGCTTGCCTTGCCAGTTCTATGCCGCGCTGCTGCAGCGGCTTGAACAGCTCTTCCGCGCCCTCGCGCGCCAGCCGCTCGGGGGTTGCGGAATAGGTGTTGATGGTGATGACGCGGGCGCCGGCCCGAATGAACTCCGCATGCAGGTCGCGCACCAGGTCCGGTTCGTCGATCAGCACCCTGGCCGACCATAGCGGGGTGGGATCGGAGCTGCTGCGGCGGACCAGTTCCTGGCCCATGCCGCCGTCGGTGAGAATGACTGAATTCATGCGCGCAACCTCTCGTTGTTTGGATCCCACAGCGGTTCGTCCTTCTGCACGACCGCCTTGAAGCGTTCGCCGAAGATCTCGACCTCGACCGCAGTTCCCGGCTCAGTCAGGTCGGCGCGCAGCATGCCGAGCGCGATCGACTTGTCGATGCGATGACCCCAGCCGCCGGACGTCGTCTCGCCGACGATCCGGCCGTCATGCCACAGCGTCGACATGGTTGGCGCGTCGCAGTCGCCGGGGTTTTCGACGACCAGCGTGACAAAGCGCTTCTTCACGCCCTGCTGCTTCTCATTTTGCAGCGCCGCCTTGCCACGGAAATCCGGCTTGTCCCATTTCACGAAACGCTCCAGCCCACCCTGCAGGATCGAATAGTCGGTCGACAGGTCGCCTTTCCAGGCGCGATAGGATTTTTCAAGCCGCAATGAATCCAGCGCGTACATGCCGAACGGTTTCAGGCCGTGCTTCTGCCCGGTCGCCCAGACGGCGTCGAAGATGGCGGCGGTGTCGTCGATCCTGGTGTGGATTTCCCAGCCGAGTTCGCCGGCGAAGGACACACGCAACAGCCTTGCCCAACGGCCGGCAATTGTCGTCTCCTGGTGGGTCAGCCAGGGCAGGGCAAGGTCGGCGGCGCAGACATCGGCGAGGATTTTTCGCGAATTGGGCCCGGCGAGGATCTGCGTGGCGTATTCCTCGGTCCGGTCGACCAGCCTGAACGAGGCGTCCTTCGGCATGCGCCATTTCAGCCATTCAAAATCGTGCCATTGCGCCACCGCGGCGGTGATCAGTGTCATCAAATTCTCGTCGTGGCGAACGGCAGACATTTCGGTGACGATGCGGCCCTTGTCGTCGGCAAAATAGACGAGGCCGATGCGGCCGGGTTTCGGCACCAGGCCGGTGATCTGTTGGCTCAACCAGTCGGCCGCGCCGGGACCGTCGAGATTGAAGCGGGAAAACCCAGGCAGGTCCAAAATGCCTGCGGCGTCGCGCACGGCGAGGCATTCTTCGCGCACGCGATGCTGCCACGGCCCATCGCGGCGGAAGGTCAGCGTCGCGGTTTCCGAGACGTCGTCGCCGGTCTGCGCGTACCAGGTGGCGCGCTCCCAGCCATTATAGGCGTCGAAGCAAGCGCCGAGCGCCTTGATGCGATCGTGGATCGGCGACAGTTTGCGGTCGCGCCCAGCTGGCCAGGCATGGCGCGGGAACTGGATGGCATATTCGTTGCCGTAGATTTCTACGCCCTTGGCGACGCAGTAATCCGGGGCCGAGGCAAAGCTGGTGAAGCGCCGCGGATCGCACGACCACATGTCCCATTCGGTCTGGCCCTCAGTCACCCATTCGGCCAGCACCTTGCCGGCGCCGCCGCCCTGGGCGATGCCGAAGGTGAAGACGCAGGCCTCGAAGGCGTTCGGCACGCCGGGCATCGGGCCGATCAGCGGGTTGCCGTCCGGCGCGTAGGGGATCGGACCGTTGATGACCTTGGACAGGCCGGCGGTGCCGAGAATCGGCACGCGGGCGACGGCATCGGCCAGATAGTCCTCGAGCCGGTCGAGATCGTCGGGGAATAGCTGGAACGAGAAATCGTCGGGCATCGGATCGTTGTGGCCGACCCAATGGGCACGGCAATTGCGCTCATAGGGGCCGAGATTCATGCCGTTCTTTTCCTGGCGCAGATAATAGGAGGTGTCGACGTCGCGCAGCAGCGGCAGTTTCTTGCCCTGCTCCTTCGACCACGCGGCCAGTTCGGGGATTTCCTCGAACAGGATATATTGATGGCTCATCACCATCATCGGCACGTCGCGGCCGAACATCCTGCCGACTTCGGCCGCACGGTAGCCGGCCGCGTTGACGACGATCTCGCAGCGGATCTCGCTCTGAGCGGTCTCGACCACCCACTCGTCCTTGTCGCGGCGCACGCCGGTGACCGGACAGAAGCGAATGATCTTCGCACCCAGGTCGCGGGCGCCCTTGGCCAGCGCCTGGGTCAACTGCGCCGGGTCGATGTCGCCGTCGCTCGGATCGTAGAGCGCGCCCTTCAATTCATGCGTTTCGATGAACGGGTAGCGGCGCTTGATCTCGTCGAGGCCGACCACATCGATGTCCATGCCCTGGTAGCGGCCCATGCCCTTGGCACGTTGGAACTCCTGCATGCGCTCTGCCGTATGGGCCAGCCTGAGCGAGCCGGTGACGTGGTAGTTCATGGGGTAGCCGACTGCATCGGCCAGCCCGCGATAGAGTTCGGTCGAATAGCGCTGCATGTTCATCAGCGACCATGACGAGGAGAAGGTCGGCACGTTGCCGGCCGCATGCCAGGTCGAGCCGGAGGTGAGCTCGTTCTTTTCCAGGAGCACGCAGTCGGTCCAGCCCGCCTTGGCGAGATGGTAGAGCGCCGACGCACCGACGACACCGCCTCCGATGATCACCACACGTGCCGTAGTCGGCAAACCGGCCATACTCTTCTCCAGACCTCTAGTAGACAGGTGGCGAAACCACCCAGATGACCACCGCCGGCTCCGCACCGGGATTGCGCCAGCGGAACGGCTTGCCGTCGAAGCGAAACGAGTCACCCTCACCAAGCCGGTGCCAGACGCCTGATATCTCGATGTCGAAGCTGCCGGAAGCGACATATCCGGCTTCCTCCGTCGGCCGGCGGGCTTCGGTCTTCAGTTCAGCACCCGGCGCGAAGACCGAACGCAGCATCTCGAAGCGACCGCCGAGATCGGGTGACAGAAGCTCCTCCACCAGTCCGGAATCGCTTGTGCCAAGCGTGCGGCGGCCGCCGGCGCGGACGACCACGCCGCGCTCGTTCTCGACGGGCACATCGTGGCTGAAGAACAGGCTGACCGGCACGCCGAACAATTCCGCGAAGCCTCTGAGATCGCTAAGCGACGGTATCGACAGGCCGCGCTCGACCTGACTGACCCAGCCGACCGAGCGGCCGAGCTTCAGGCCGGTCTCGGCAAGCGTCAGCCCGCGCGCCCTGCGCAGCGCCCTGATATCGCCGGCCAGCAGCCGTTCGCGGTTTTCCTGCTCCGATCTGACGGCGGTTGAGGTCAAAGCTTTTTTTTCGGTGAAAATCTGTCTGGTGAAAAGTCCCCCTTGGTGAAAAATTGAGGGCAAATTTCATCAGGGGTCAGGTTCGTGAAAAAATCAAGAGAATTTTCATGAAGGCCACAAGATTTGCTTGCGCCGTTTTGACGGTTCAGGCAAAGGCTCGGCCACGAACGGCGAGTGAGGGCGTCCGGTCGAGGCTTGCGTTAGAGCGCCATGCGTCAAATTGGACCGCAATGGTGCTCTCTCATTTCTAGACGGCGCATGTATCCTTTCCGGAATCGATTCCGGTTTCCGGGGCACGCGCAAAGGGACGCCCATGCTGGAAAACAGGACTAAGATTACGGATGGCGCGGCGATCGTCGACGAGGCGATCACGTCGCGCCGTTCGGTGCGGGCGTTCCTGCCCGACATGGTCGACGACGAGACGATCCGCGCCATACTCGCCGTTGCCGCGCGTGCGCCTTCGGGCACCAACATGCAGCCCTGGCGGGTCTACGTGACCAGGGGCGAGGTCAAGCAGCGGATCACCGACGCCATCCTCAACTCCGGCATCCGTGCCGAAAAGGCCGAGTGGGACGAGTATCGCTACTATCCCGACCAGTTCTTCGAGCCCTATCTGACCCGGCGGCGGGCCAACGGCTTCGGCCTCTACAGCGTGCTCGGCATCGGCCGGCGTGAGGTCGACAGGATGCGCGCGCAGCACGACCGCAACTTCGTCTTCTTCGACGCGCCGGTCGGCATGATCTTCACCGTTGACCGGCGGCTGAACAAGGGCTCGTGGATCGATTACGGCATGTTCCTGCAGAACATCATGGTGGCGGCGCGGGGCAGGGGTCTGCACACCTGCCCGCAGGCGGCCTTTGCACCCTATCACAAGCAGATCAGGCCGGTGCTCAACATTCCCGACGAGGAGATCGTCGTCTGTGGCATGGCGCTTGGCCGTGAGGACACATCCAAGCCCGAAAACGCGTTCCGCACCGACCGCGCGCCGCTGGAAGAGTGGGTGACGTTCGCCACGTGAGGTGACGACGCGCCGCGTCGGTCTACTGCACTTCGTAGCCGACTTCCTCGCTGGCGTGACAGAGCGCCTTCCAGAACGAGCGCGCAAACGAGCGGAACACATAGATGTCGAACTGGTCGGTGCCGGTGCGCTGGATCTGGGCGAAGACATCATGATGCATGGTCGAGCGGCCGGCATCGACCGGGAAGGCCGGCAGCGCGAAGTCGATGGCGAAGAACTTTGCCAGCACCCATTCGGCCTTCGGTCCGGCGATGCGGATCGCGGTGCGGCCGTGCGACAGGTCGGTCACCGTGCCGATATCAGGGGTGACGACATTGGCAAAGGCCGATGCCAGTCCCTCGGCCTCGTCGACCACGGTGAATTTTCCCGGTGCAAATCCGAACACCGACCTCACGCCGTCGGTGCTGCCGGCGCCGGCGCCGTCGGGCAGCGCAAGGCCGGTAACGGTGCGAATGCCTGCTATCAACGCCTTCTCCTGGCCCGGCCAGGCAGCGAGCTGCAGGATCGATCCCGGCCTGGTTTCGGAGAGGATGACCTCGATGCCGTGTTCGAAATCGCCATGCGAGCCGGTGCGCAGCTCCAGTTCAAGCGGGGATTGGCGCTCAACCATGCATGCGGCTCCCGTCCGGATCAAAGAAGTGATTGGAGACGATCTCGACCGGGCCGAACCGGTTGCGCAGGGGATCGGAGATATGGGCGCGCGTGCCGCGCCGTGCCTTGCCGTCCTTGACCAAAGCGAGCGCGATGTACTTGCCGAGCGCCGGCGAATAACAGCAAGCGGTGATGTGGCCGATGGAATCGTGCGGATTGGCTTCGTCGAGCGCTTCGACGATGTGGGCGCCGCCGTTGAGCGGCTGGTTGTCCAGCGAAATCAGGCCGACGAGTTCCAGGCGGCCGGGCGCGATCAGGCCCTCGCGATCCATCATCGCCGAGCCGATGAAGGGCTTCTTCCTGGACAGCATCCAGTCGAGATGCAGGTCGCGTGCGGTGGTGCGGCCGTCGATCTCGGCGCCGGTGACGTGGCCTTTCTCGATGCGCAACGTGCCAAGCGCCTCAAGCCCGTAGGTCACCAGTCCGAACGGCTTGCCGGCTTCGATCAAGGCTTCCCAGACATGGGCGCCGTGGCCGGCGCCGGAGTAGACTTCGAAGGCCATTTCGCCGGAGAAGGAAAGCCGGCAGATAATCACCGGCACGCCTGATATCTTGCCGTGCACGATGCCCATGAAAGGCAGGGTTGCGTTGTCGACGGCGGTGCCGGTGACGCAAGCAGCAAGGATCTCTCTCGCCCTAGGCCCGCCGATCGCCGCACCCGCCCATTCGTCGGTCACCGAGGTGACATGGACCTTAAGCCCCGGCCAGATGACGTCGAGGAAATACTCCAGTTGCTGCATCACCTTGCCGGCATTGGCGGTCGTGGTGGTCATCAGGAAGTCCTGTTCGCCGAGCCGCCACGTCGTGCCGTCGTCGAAGGCGAGGCCGTCCTCGCGCAGCATCAGCCCGTAGCGGGCCTTGCCGACGGCCAATGTCGAGAACATGTTGGTGTAAACCTGGTCGAGGAATTCCGCCGCGTCCGGGCCCTGCACGGCGATCTTGCCCAGCGTCGAGACATCGACGATGCCGGCGCTCTCGCGCGTCGCCCTGGCTTCGCGCACATAGGCCTGCTCGATCGTCTCGCCGGGATGGCCATAGATCATCGGGCGATACCAGAGGCCGGCCGAATACATGGTCGCGCCGTTGGCGACGTGCCAGTCATGCATCGGCGTCAACCGTTGGGGCCTCAGGTCGCCGAAACGCTCGGCGGCGAGTGAGCCGATCGACACGGCCGAAAAAGGTGGGCGAAAGCGTGTCGTGCCGACTTCGGGAATCGGCTTGCCCAGCGCCTCGGCCATGATGGCGAGGCCGGGTATGTTGGAGCTCTTGCCCTGGTCGGTCGCCATGCCGAGCGTGGTGTAGCGCTTCAGATGCTCGACCGAGACGAAGCCTTCGCGATGTGCAAGCCGTACGTCCTCCGCGGTCACGTCGTGCTGGAAATCGACGAAGCTTTTTCCATTGGCCCTGATCTCGAACACCGGCGCCGGGTCGGGACCGCCGGGTGCGGCTTCGACGACCGGCAGGGCCGTAGGCACGCCTGTTCCACCTGCCGCCGAAAGCCCGGCGGCGCGGCCTTCGGCGATTGCCTCGGCGGTTGAAAAGCTGCCGGTGAAAGCGCCGGCGCCAATCCATCTCTGACTTGGCCATCGCTGGGTTGGCTTCGGTGGCAGGAAGGCTTGTCGAGCAGCATTCCATTCCGCCTTGGCGCCGGCCTGGCTGGCCAGATGGATGGTCGGCGACCAGCCTCCCGACATCAGCAGGCAGTCGGCTTGAATGCTGCGCGCCTCGCCGGCAAGCGCGCCGTTGACCATATCGAAGCGCTGCACCTTGACGCCGGACAGCGCCTTGCCGCCTTCGGTGGCGACCACGGCGTGACCGAAAAGGATCTTGGCTTCCGCTTCATCGGCGAGCTCGCGCATCTCGCTCGAAAGCTCCGGCCGCACGTCGACGATGGCGACAATCGCCGCACCGGCCTTCTTCAGCGCCAGGCCGGAGCGATAGGCGCTGTCATTGTTGGTGAACAGTGCGATCCTGTTGCCCGCCAGCACGCCGTACTCGTTGGCGTAGCGCTCGGCGGCATGCGCCAGCATCACTCCCGGCCGATCGTTGCCCGGAAACACCAGCGGCCGCTCGAAGGAGCCGGTGGCCAGCACCACCGACTTGGCGCGAATGATCCAGTAGCGATGGCGTGGTTCGCCCTTGCCGGGCCTCTCCTTGTGGTCGGCAACCCGTTCAAGCGCGGCGAGCGTGTTGCCGTCGTAATAGCCCCAGACCGTGGTGCGTGGCAGCAGGCGGACATTGTCGTAGCCTTCGAGCTGGCCGGCGGCTCGCGCTGCCCAGTCGGCCCCGGGCATCCCGTCGATCGTCTCGCCCGACCAGTTGGCCGAGCCGCCGTAATGCGGTTCGAGCTCGCTGAGGATGACACGCGCGCCCTGATCGGCGGCTGCCCTGGCGGCCATCAGTCCGGCCGGACCGGAACCGATCACCAGCACATCGCAGAAGGCGTTCATCCGCTCGTAACGCCCCGAGTCGGCAGCCGTCCCGGCGCGGCCGAGACCGGCGGCGCGGCGGATGAAATGCTCGCAGAACATCCAGAAACGCGTGCTCTTCAGCGGGCCGATCGCGGGGCCCATGAAGGTCTTGTAATAGAAGCCGGCGGACAGAAGCTTGCCGCCGAGCTGGTTGGCGGCGCTGACATCCCAGGCCAGCGATGGAAAGCGGTTCTGGCTGACGGCGGTCAGCCCATCATAGATCTCGACCATGGTCGCGGCGATGTTGGGCTCGCGAACCTCGCCCCGCAACACCGTCACCAGGGCGTTCGGTTCCTCGACGCCTGCCGTCAGCACCCCGCGAGGACGGTGATATTTGAACGAGCGTCCGAACAGGGTGACGCCATTGGCCAGCAGCGCTGAGGCAAGCGTGTCGCCGGCATGGCCGGTGTAAGGCGCGCCGTCGAAGGTGAACCGGATGGTTCGCAGCCGGTCGATCCGGCCACCGGCATCGGTGCGGCGCGGGCTCATGACTTGCCCTCCGCCTTGTGCCGGGCAGCCACTTTGTGGTCGCCGCGCGTGAACGCGACGCTGGAGATCTCGTGTGTCAGCGTGTTGCGCACGACCCTGAGATGGGCACGGCAGCTGCCGGAATGCTGCCAGATCTCGTTGTGGTCACCCGCCGGGTTCAATCGGTCATAGACATAGGCGTTCCAGGCATCGAGGTCCTGCGAGGCAGGCTGAGGGCGCTCGCGGTTGCCGTCACCCTGATAGGTGAACTCGATGACGTCGCGCGGGCCGCAATAGGGGCAGGTAATCAGCATGCGATTGTATCTTCTCGTTTGACCATGATCTTGGCCGAAAACCGGTTTCCACTCTTTGTTACGCCGACCTGCGGTTCGGGATCATGGTCTAATGCAGCCGCGGCGTCGCGCCCTGGCCCTTGTCGTCGATCACCAGTCCGCGATGGAAGCGATCCAGCGTGAAGGGCGCGTTGAAGTCGTGCGGTTCATCCTTGGCGATGGTCCAGGCAAAGCACCAGCCGGAGGCCGGCGTCGCCTTGAAGCCGCCGTAGCACCAGCCGCAGTTGAGATACATGCCCGGCAGCGGGCCGGTGGTGATGATCGGAGAACCGTCCATCGACATGTCGCAGACGCCGCCCCAGGAACGCAGCATGCGAACCCGGGCGAGACCCGGAAACAGCGCCAGCATCTCGCTCATCACCTCATCGACAACAGGCAGACTGCCGCGCTGGGCGTAGCTGTTGTAGCCGTCGAGATCGCCGCCATAGACAAGGCCGCCCTTGTCCGACTGCGACATGTAGAAATGGCCCATGCCGAAAGTCAGGACTGTGTTGATGAACGGCTTCAGCGATTCCGTCACAAAAGCCTGCAGCACGTGGCTCTCGATCGGCATCGTATCGATGCCGGCGAGCCGCATGACTTGCCCGGTGCTGCCGGCCACCGCGACCGCCACCTTCCTGGCGCGGATATCTCCGCGCGACGTCGAGACGCCTGATATGCGGTCGCCGTCGCGCAGGAAGCCGGTGACCTCGCAATTCTCGATGATGTCGACACCGCGGCGGTCGGCGCCGCGCGCATAGCCCCAGGCGACGGCATCGTGGCGGGCGGTGCCGGCGCGCCGCTGCATCAGCCCGCCGACGATTGGGAAGCGCGCCGTGGCGGAGACGTCCAGCGCCGGCACCAGGCGCGCGATCTCGGCCGTGGTCATCAGTCCGGCGTCGACGCCGAGATGGCGCATGGCGTTGCCGCGGCGGGCAAAATCGTCGAGCTGGGCCGGCGTGTGCGCGAGGTTGAGGCAGCCGCGCTGCGAGAACATGACGTTGTAGTTGAGATCGTGCGACAGGTTCTCCCACAGCTTCATCGAATGCTCGTAGAAGCGCGTGTTGGCCGGCAGCAGGTAGTTGGAGCGGACGGCTGTCGTGTTGCGGCCGACGTTGCCGGAGCCGAGCCACCCCTTTTCCAGCACCGCCACGTTGGTGATGCCGTGCTCCTTGGCGAGATAATAGGCGGTCGACAGGCCATGGCCGCCACCGCCGATGACGATCACGTCGTAGGACGCCTTCGGGTCCGGCTTGCGCCAGGCCGGTTTCCAGTCCTTGTTGCCGGTCAGCGCATTTTTGAGAAGCGAGAAGGCCGAATATTCCGCCATTCTTTTTGTTGTCCGTTCTGGCTTTTCGTCAGCCGTTTTGGGCGATGCGGCACATTATAGAGCAGGCCGCTGCCGCAAAGCCAATATTGCGCCATCGCTTTTCGACTGGCCGACTCCGAAGGGCGGGCAGGGCGGGACGGCTTGCTCCCCGGTATCAGCGTCTTTATCAAGGGCAAGCTTTAGAACGCCTTACCGCCTGTGAGTCGCCAAACGATCATGCTTTTCCGACTGCTCCGCTTCGTACTGGTCCTGGCGACCGTCGCCTCCGCGCCGCTGTCGATTGATGCGGCGGCGCAGGGGCTTGACCAGGCTGCCTCCGGAGTGGTCGCCGACCAGCAGAAAATCCTGCAGGACCTGACGACGAGGACCGACAATCTCGAAAAGAAAATCCAGGAGGACGGTGACGACGACGCCAGCCTTGTCGACATCCGCCTGCAGCTCGAGGAAATGTCGCGAGGTGCGCTGGACAGCGCGCTTGCCTTCCGCCCGCGCCTTTCGGAGATCAACGCAAGGCTCGATCAGCTCGGGGCGCCGCCGGCCGCGGGCCAGCCACCCGAACCCGACATCGTGACCAGCGAACGCCAGGCGCTGGCGTCCGAAAAGGCCGAGATCAATGCTGTCATCGCCGCGGCGCAAAACCTGTCGATCCGCATCAGCGGCCTCATCGCCAAGATCGCCAATATGCGCAGCGAGCTGTTTCGCAATCTGCTCACCAAGCGCTACGTGCTGTCCGACGCGTTGAGCCCTGAGGTCATTTCCGATGCCAATGGTGAATTTACCGGCTTCAACAAGGCAGTGTCGTCGTGGCTGAGCTTCGTCTTCAAGTTCAAGTTCCAGGCCGTGCTGGCCGCGACCTTGACGGCGCTTTCCCTGGCGGCGGTGCTTTTTGTCGGTGGGCGGCGTTTGTTCGGGCGTGTCTTCGAAGCGGACCCTTCGGTCGAAGATCCGTCCTATCTCAGCCGGTTGTCGGTGGCGTTCTGGTCGACATTGCTGCCGACGCTGGCGGTCGGCGTCTTCCTGGTCTCGACCGTGTTCTTTTTCAACTACTACAATGTGTTGCGCGGCGACATTGGCGTTTTCCTGAATGCGCTGGTCGGGGTCATCGCGGTGGTGTTCTGCGTCAACCGACTGGCCAATGCGACGCTGGAGCCGCGGCTGCCGAACTGGCGGCTCATCCCCGTTGAATCCGGCCCGGCACGCTGGCTGGTGCGGCTGACGACCGCCACGGCGGTGGTGATCGGCGTCAACTATTTCCTGTCGGTCGTCAACGACACGATGGGCTCACCGCTGTCGCTGACCATCGCCAGAAGTTTTGTCGCCACCATCATCGTCGGCATCATCCTGATCCTGATGGGGCTGCTGAAGCCCTTCAAGGCCACCGACGGAAGCTGGCGCCCCTGGCCGGCGTGGCTGCGCTACACGGCAGTCGCGATCGGCCTTTTCACCATTGCCACGGCGCTGTTCGGCTATATCGGCCTTGCCATCTTCGTCTCGCTGCAGGTCGTGGTCACCGGTACCATTCTGGTGACCGCCTATATCGGCTTCCTGTCAGCGCGGGCGATCAGCGAGGAAGGTGGCTTTGCCAACACGTCGATCGGGCGCTGGCTATCGACCAATTCCAGTTATGAGGAGTCCGCGCTCGACCAGCTCGGCCTGGTCGTCAGCGTCGCCATCAACCTGATGATCGTGCTGGTGTTCCTGCCGCTGATCCTGTTGATGTGGGGCTTCCAGCCCGGCGACATCGAGGCCTGGGCCTACAAGCTGGCGACGGGCCTCACCGTCGGCTCGGTGACGATCTCGGTGACCGGCATCCTCACCGGCATCGTCGTCTTCATCATCGGCTATTTCCTGACGCGCTGGTTCCAGGGCTGGCTCGACGGCTCGGTGATGGCGCGCGGCAAGGTCGATACCGGCGTGCGCAACTCGATCCGGCTGGCGGTCGGCTATGCCGGCGTCGCGCTCGCAGCCCTCGTCGGCGTCTCGGCGGCGGGCATCGATCTCTCCAACCTGGCGCTTGTCGCCGGCGCCCTGTCGCTCGGTATCGGCTTTGGCCTGCAGAATGTCGTCTCCAACTTCGTCTCCGGCCTGATCCTCTTGGCCGAGCGGCCGTTCAAGGTCGGCGACTGGATCGTCGCCGGTGAGATCAGCGGCACGGTCAAGAAGATCAGCGTGCGCGCTACCGAGATCGAGACGTTCCAGCGGCAGTCGGTGATCCTGCCCAATTCAAACCTGATCAACAATGCGGTCGGCAACTGGACGCACCGCAACAAGCTCGGTCGCATCGACATCAAGGTCGGCGTCGCCTACGGCAGCGACGTCAAGCAGGCCCATGCTGTGCTGTTGGAGATTGCGCGCGGCCATCCGCTGGTGCTGAAAAATCCGGAACCCTTCGTGCTGTTCACCAATTTCGGGGCGGCCGCTCTCGAATTCGAAATCCGTGTGTTCCTGGCCGACGTGATGAACGGCAACATCGTGCAGAACGACATTCGGTTTGCCGTCCTCGATGAGTTCGCCGATCAGCATATCGAAATTCCGTCGGCGCCGCGCGCCGTCGTCGAGACCAAGAAGCATGAGGCGTGGCCGATCGATGACGACAAGATCGAAGTCGATTTTGCCGAACAGGAGCAAGCAAAGGCGGAAGCCGTGGCCGAGACGAAACGACTGGCCAGATCCGGGCGCAAGACCCGCAAGCCGGATCCCGATTAGGGTAAATTGATATTCAGCCGGCCTGCGAACGGCTGATACCTGCGCTTCTGACGCAGCCAAAGCAATTGCGGCATGAATGCGGCATTCAGTTGCCGTTCAGCTGGCATCTCATATAAGCTCACATGCAAACGGCGGGAATGCCTTGCGAAATGCAACAGAGGCGGTGGCAACACCGATACTGCAAATGTGGAAGTCTCTCGTCGCCGCCATCGCTTTTCTTGCCGTGGGCGGTTCAGCCCTTGCCGCCAGCGCCACCAACAAGGACGCCGAGACCCGCACACTCGTCGTGACCGAAGGCGGTGGCAAGACGGAGCTGGCGCTGGCCGCCGGCGAAACCGCTGAATTCTGCCCGACCGGCTGTTTCGTTACCATGCCGAATGGCGACCTCGAAGCGCTGACCGGTTCGGAAACAATCGAAATCTCTGGCGGCGTCGCCCGCATCAAGTAATCGCGTCAAAAAACGTTGACTAGTTTTTAGAAGGCCGGGCAAATGCCCGGCCTTTGATCGTTTCGGGTTATCGAAACTTAACGATGAAAGGGAAAATACCGTCACGCAAGCCAGGCCGGGCCGGACGCTTTAACGATCGCTGCGCTGTTGCCCGCTATATCGGGCCCGAAGACGCCGAAGCATGGGGTTTTGGATCGGCGCCTGATCCTTTCCGAAAGATCGGCTTTCGGAATCATGCGCTTTTAGGCAGGGCGACGAAGAATGGATGCGCGGTCGGACAGGAACGCAATCCCGCTTGCTGTCGATCTCGACGGCACGCTGATCGCGACGGACCTGTTGTGGGAAGGTCTGTTCATCCTTCTCAAGAAGAATCCGCTCTATGTTTTCCTGGTGCCGGTCTGGCTCGTCGGCGGGCCGGCGCGGTTGAAGCAGGCCATCGCTCAACGCATCGACATCGATCCTGCGTCGCTGCCCTACCGCGAGGCGCTGCTTCAGCGCCTTCGCGCCGAACATGGCGAAGGCCGCAAGATCGTGCTGGCGACCGGGACGCCGCGTAAATTCGCCGAGGCGATCGCCGCACATCTCGGGATATTCGATCGCGTCCTGGCGACTGACGGCGCCCACAACATGACGTCAGGCAGAAAGCGCGCCTCGCTTGTCGCAGCCTATGGCGATGGCGGCTTCGACTATGCCGGCAACAGTCGGCACGACCTTAAGGTATTCGACGCCGCGCGCACGGCAATCGTCGTCGCGCCCGACCGTCATGCTGCGCGCTGGCAGGCCGCGCACAGTGCTGAAATCATGCCGGCGCCGAAACCGACATTCAGAACCATCGTCAAGATGCTGCGCGTTCATCAGTGGCTGAAAAACTCGCTGATCGCAGTGCCGATGGTGCTGTCGCACGAATACTTCAACGCCGACATGATCTGGGAATGCCTGCTGGCATTCGTCTCGTTCAGCGCAGTCGCCTCCGCCATCTACATCCTCAATGATTTCTTCGATCTCGCGCTCGACCGCAAACACCCGACCAAGCGCAACCGGCCATTCGCCAGCGGCGCGCTGTCGATCCCGTTCGGCCTCGGTTCAATGATGGTGCTGCTCGCAACAGGCGTCGCTGCAGGGTTTCTGCTGCCGATCGAATTCCTCGGCGTGCTCGGTGGCTACATGGTCATCACCACCGGCTATTCGCTGTCGTTCAAGCGCATGCTTCTGATCGACGTGCTGACATTGGCCGGTCTCTACACCATCCGCGTTCTGGCGGGCGCCGCGGCAACCGGCGTCGACGTCTCTTTCTGGCTGCTGGCCTTCTCGATCTTCTTTTTCCTGTCGCTGGCGCTGGTGAAGCGGTTTGTCGAGCTGCGCACGACCGCCATTCCGGCCGGCGAGCGCATTGCCGGCCGCGGCTACCGCACCGAAGACCAGGAGATCGTCGCCCAGGCGGGCATGGCGTCGGCCTTTTCCTCGGCGCTGGTGCTGGCGCTCTATATGGACAGCGCTGCGGTGCGCGAACTTTATCCGCATCCTTGGCTGGTCTGGCCGCTGGCGCCGATCGTGCTTTACCTGACTATGCGCGTCTGGATTCTCGCCCGCCGCGACCAGATGCATGACGATCCGGTCGTCTTCATCATCCGCGACTGGCGCAGCCAGATCGTCGTGCTCATCGGCGCCGTGTTCCTGGTCGTCGGAGGCTGGTAGGCGTGGGGCAGGAGCGGTTCCAGAGCTTCGGTCTTGCCACGCCACCGGCACTCGATGTGATCCCGGCGGACGACGCTGTAGCGTTGCTGAAGAGCGGCAAGGCGACAAGAAACGCTTTGCTCGCCTACGGCAACGGCCGCTCCTATGGCGATTCCTGCCAGAATGGGGCCGGCACGATCATCGATATGCGGCCGCTGAACAGGATCCGCGCCTTCAATGCCGAGACCGGCGTGATCGAGGCCGAGGCCGGCGTGCTTCTGTCCGACATCATCGCCCATGCAGCGCCATACGGCTTCTTTCCCGCCGTCGTTCCGGGCACGCAGTTCGTCACGCTCGGCGGCGCCATCGCCAACGACGTTCACGGCAAGAACCATCACCGGCGCGGCACCTTCGGCTGCCACGTCGAATCCTTGACGCTGCTCAGATCGGACGGACAGGCCCATTACAGCTCGGCCACCGAGAATGAACGCCAGTTCGCGGCGACGATCGGCGGCATGGGGCTGACTGGCCTGATACTGTCCGCATCGATCCGGCTGATGCGGGTGCCATCGCTCGACATCATCGAGAAGGTGACGCCGTTCCGTGATCTCGGCGAGTTCTTCGAACTTGCAGAAGCGGCCGATCAGGCCAACGAATACGTCGTCGCCTGGATCGACCAGCTTGCCGGCGGCCACAGTCGCGGGCGCGGGCTGCTGTTCACCGGCAATCACGCCGAGCATGGCTCCCATGTGGCCTTGCGTGCCGGTGGAAATCTTTCGGTGCCGTTCCAGCCGCCGTTCAACGTGCTCAACCGGCCGTTCCTGACTGCCTTCAATGCCGCCTACCGGTGGAAGAAAGGCCGGTCGACGGAGGCGCGTCAGGTCGGCTACCAGGGTTTCTTCTTTCCGCTCGACGGCGTCGGCAACTGGAACCGTCTCTATGGACCGAATGGGCTTTTCCAGCACCAGAGCGTGATGCCGCAAGACGTCGCGCGCCGAGTGGTGCCGGCGTTGCTTGCGGCGGCAAAACGGGCCGGGCAGGGCTCGTTCCTCACAGTCCTGAAGCGCTTCGGCGGGGTCCGCTCGCCGGCACTGCTGTCGTTCCCGCGGCCGGGTTTCACGTTGACGCTGGATTTCCCCAACCGTGGCAGGGCGACGCTGGCGCTGCTGAAGGAGCTCGACCAAATCACGGTCGAGGCCGGTGGTGCGGTCAATCCCTACAAGGATGCCCGCATGGGCGACGACGTTTTCGCAGCCTCCTTTCCGGAATGGCAACGCCTCGAAGCGATCCGCGATCCCGCCTTCATGTCGAGTTTCTGGGCGCGAACGGCGAAAAGGCTCGAGGCGCGACACGGAGCCGCCGAAGCCGCGGAATAGATAACATTCGAATAGTTCGTGGTAAACAGATCGATAATTCAAGCTTTCCTCGAACTTTTTTGTGCTTCACGAAATGTTTGGAAGTTTTCAGTAGAACGAAAAAGGTTGATGAGAAAAACATGAAATACATCGTCTCAATTCTGTTCACGGTCATGACCAACGCCGCCGCGCAACTCATGCTTAAGCAGGGCATGATGTCACTCGGTCCGATTTCCTTCGAGGGCAGCAATCCGTTGCTGAAGCTGTTGCAGATCGTCTTCAGCCCATGGGTTTTCTTCGGCCTGTGCACCTTCGTCATCTCGATGGCGGCGCACATCTATGTGCTGTCCAAGGTAGAGCTCAGCTTCGCCTATCCGTTCCTCAGCCTCGCCTATGTCGCCGTTGCGATCTTCGCCTATTTCATCTTCCGCGAAGACCTCAATGGCTGGCGTATCGCCGGCATCGCTTTCATCTGCGTCGGCACGGTGCTGATCGCCCAAAGTGGCAGGGATCTGGGTGGCCGGGATTTGGATAGCCGGGATTTGGGTGGTCGCGGGCATGACGAGGAAACGGCCTCCTTTTCGTCCGACAAGATTCAAAGTGGGATCGTTCGATGAGACATGTGATCTTCGGCGGCGACGGTTTCGTCGGCCGCCACCTTGCCCCAAAACTCCTGGCCGATGGCGAGGAGGTGGTCGTCGCCGATATCGCCAAAAGCGACCTGCCGCATTACCGCTCCGCCCAATATGTCAGGTGCGACGTCACCGATCCGGCCTCGGTCGCTTCGGTCGGGCTGAAGGCCGACGACATGGTCTATAATCTGTCGGCGAAAATGCTGTCGCCGATCCAGGTGCGCGCCAAGCGCCACGAATTCTTCTTCCCGGTGAATTTCCACGGCACCGAGCACATCATGCAGGCGATGGACAGAGCCGGCGCGCCCAAACTCGTCCATTACACGACCGACATGATCTACGGCCACACGGTCACGCAGCCGATGACCGAGGAGCACCCGGTCGCGCCGCTCGGCGAATATGGCTGGTCGAAGCAGAAGACCGAGGAACTGGCCGTCGAATGGCGCAAGCGCGGCATGTCGATCTCGCTGTTTCGGCCGCGCCTGATCATCGGTCCCGGCCGCCTTGGCATCCTCGAAAAGCTGTTCAAGCTGATCGACTGGAACCTTCCGGTGCCGACGATCGGCTCGGGCAAGAACCCGTATCAGTTCATCTCGGTGTTCGACTGCGCCGAGGCGGCGCGCGCTGCGTGGAAGGCCGGCGTGCCTGATGAGGCTTATAATCTCGGCTCGCTCAACCCGCCGCCGGTCCGGAAATTGCTCGGCGACCTGATCAGGCATGCCGGCTCGAAATCGATCCTGATCCCGACCCCGGGCTGGGCAGTCAAGCGAACGCTCGACCTGCTCGACCTCTTGAACATGCCGATCATGGATCCGGAGCAGTATCTGATCGCCGACGAGGACTGCGTGCTCGACGTGTCCAAGGCGGAACGCCAGCTCGGCTGGGTGCCGCAATATCGCGACGAGGACATGCTGATCGCTGCCTACAGCGAATATCGCGCCAAGAAAGACGGCCATGCCGTCGCCGCCAAACATGTGCCCGCCGAGTGAAGGGCCAGCAGGAGACTCTTGAGATGACCGTCACGACCAAGCCAGACCACACGACTGCGCGCGCCACGGTCAGCGCGCGGGCGCTTTCGCCCGCCACCACCGCCAAGCCCGATCTGATCAGCGTCGAGCAGGCCAAGGCGATGGACGTCGCGCGCATGACCGACCTGTTCAAGGCGCATCTCAACCCCGGCCAGCTGCATTTCATGAAGCTGCTCGGCTTCCACAAGATCAAGGTCGAGCGCGCCGAAGGCATGTTCTACATCGACCAGAACGGCCGCAAGATCCTCGATTTCTTCGGCGGCTTCGGCTCGCTGGCCTTCGGCCACAATCATCCGCGCCTTCTCGAGGCGCGCAAAAAGTTCCAGGAGGAGAAGCGGCAGGAGATCGCCATCGCCTTCATGTCGCAATATGCGGCGGCGCTGGCGCACAATCTCGCCATATGCTCGCCCGGCGACCTCGACATGGTGTTTCTGGGCTCTTCCGGCTCCGAAGCCATGGAGGCGGCGGTGAAGCTCGCCGAGCGCGCCGCCGGCCCGAAGCGGCCGAAAATCGTCTATGCCGAGAATTCCTTCCACGGCAAGACCAAGGGCGTGCTGGCGATCACCGACGGCTCGCTGTATCGCGCCGACTTCAAGATGGCCGACAATGTCATGCGCATTCCGTTTGCCGACATCGAAGCGGTCGAGCGCACGTTCCGTTCTGATCCCGAGGTCGGCGTCATCGTGCTCGAAACCATCCAGGGCGGTGGCGGCATCATCCAGGCGCCTGCCGAATACTGGCGGAAGCTGCGTGCACTATGCGACCAATACGGTGTTCTGTGGGTCGCCGACGAGGTGCAGTGCGGCTATGGCCGCTCCGGCCGCTTCTATGCCTTCGAGCACTACGGCGTCGTTCCGGACGTGACGGCGCTGGCAAAGTCGCTCGGTGGCGGCAAGGCGGCGGTCGGCGCGATGATCGCCAGGCGCGAGGTCTATTTGAAGGCCTATGGCACGCCGAAGACGGCGATGATCCACGCCATGGCCACCTTCGGCGGCATGGGCGAGGCCTGCGTCACATCGATCGAGGCGCTCAACGTGCTTTACGACGAGGGGCTGATCGACAACGCCGCGGTCACCGGCGACTATCTGCTGCAACGCCTGCAGGCGTTGCAGGAAAAATACCCGAAGATCATCAAGGAGGTCCGCGGCAAAGGCCTTATGGTCGGGCTGGAATTCCACGACTTTTCGCAGACCTTGCCGATGGTGCTGCGGCCTGTGGTCAGCGTGCTTGACGACAAGCTGAAGGGATCCTTGTCCGGTTTTGTTGGTGCTTTGCTGCTGCGTGACTACGACGTGCTCGTTGCCTTCACCGAATACAACCGCAACGTCATCCGTCTCGAACCGCCGCTGATCTGCCAGCGCGAACATGTCGACCGCTTCGTCGAGGCGCTCGACAGCCTGTTGTCGCGCGGCATCGTGTCAATCGTGAAGGATTTCGTCAAAAGCCAGGTTCGTTAGCCAGGTGCGCCGAGCGAGACCATGCTGAGCAAGTCTCCGGCTCCGACAAACCTGCTCGACCGGCTGACCAAGGCCGGTCTGGCATGGGGCGAGGGCACCTATGCGCGTCTTGCCGCACCGATCGGCGCGGCTGCCTTCGCGCTCTACATCCTGCTGACCGCGGCGACGGCATGGTTCATGCCTGACGCCAATTGGGACATGCTGCCCTACCTTGCGATCGCCGAGGAGGGCACCTATCGCGATGTGCAGGCGCTGCACGATTATGCCTATGGCACGGTCAGGGACGGCCTGTCGGCGAGCGACTACAAGGCGCTGACCGATGATGGCGGCGGCTTCCGCAGTCATATGGCCGGGAATGCCGCCGATTTCCATTCGCTGCTCGGCATGTACCGGATCAAGTTCCTTTACGCCGAGATTCTGTCGACGATGAGCTCGGCGATGTCGCCGGTCGCGGCGATGCGGCTGCTGCAGGTGTTCTCGGTACTGCTGTTCGGCGCGATCGCGCTGCTCTGGCTGCGCTCTGAGGGCGCGCTGGCGCTGGCGCCGGTTCTCGGCGCGGTGCTGATCATGGCCGATTTCGGCGACGCGGCGCGGGCGTTGACGCCTGATCTGCTGTGCTCGGCGCTGTTCCTCGGCGGGCTCTTTGCCTATCGGCGCGGTCGTGAAGTGGCCACTGCGGTCCTGCTCTTCCTGGCTTTCATGGCTCGGCCCGACAATATTGTTTTCCTTGCTATTTTTGCCGTGCTGCTGTTGGTCTTCCGGCAGAAGGCGTGGGGCGCGCTGGCCGGCTTTGCCGCCTCGCTCGTCGCCTATTTCGCCATCTCGCACTGGGCGCAGCATCCCGGCTGGTGGCCGCATCTGTGGTTCTCCTCGATCGAGCAGCACTACAATATGGCCGGCTTCGATCCGCCGTTCTCGGCTGTCGCCTACCTCCGGGCTTTTGCCGTCTCCCTGATCCGTGCCGTCAGCCTGAACAACTGGGTCGGCGTCTCGGTGCTGGCGCTGGCGGGGTGGTATGCCTCAAGCCGTGCCGGCTTCAAGCTCGACCGCCGCGCCGGCATTCTGTTTGCGGCATTGGTGCTCGGCGTATTGGCCAAATTCACGGTCTTCCCGATCCACGACACCCGCATCTATTTTCCCAATCTGATCCCGCCGTTCCTGCTGCTCGCGGGCCCCTTCATGGCGCTTTGGGCGAGCATCAAAGGACATCGCGCCGCAGTGCTGCACGTCATTCCGGTCGATAAGCCATGAGTTCCGTCTTCAGCCTGGCGCGAATCATTTTCCCTTGAAACGGCTGGTCTCAACTGCGGTGCCGCGCGTCCTCTTGGATGCGCAACAACGCTATAGACCTTCTTTCTGCGCATGATCCCCACAAGAATCGAATCCGATTTTTCGGCGTTGTCCGCCGGGGTCGCGTCGCATCTGCAGCGTGTCGCAAACAGGCGGTAGCATGGCGGCTGGCGCCTGCATATTGTGCGCCGATCAAACGGGCGCGGGTGCCCGCTTTACCACCTTGGAGTCGCGGGCAATGGCAGGGTTTCCGGAAAAGGCGAAGGTCGTCATCGTCGGGCTGGGCGGTATTGTCGGCGCATCGATCGCCCATCACCTGATCGAGCGCGGATGGGACGACATCGTCGGCATCGACAAGTCAGGGATCCCGACCGATATCGGCTCGACAGCGCACGCCTCCGACTTCTGCTACACCACCAGCCATGATTTCCTGTCCTGCTGGACGACGCTCTACTCCATCGATTTTTATGAAAAGATGGGTCACTACGCCCGTATCGGCGGCCTCGAGGTTGCCCGCGTCGGCGACGACGAGCGCATGGCGGAGATCAAGCGCAAGATCGCCTCGGCAAAGGCTTTCGGAACGCGTGCCCGGCTGATCGAGCCGGCCGAGATCAAGCAGAAATTCCCGCTGATCGAAGAAGAGATGGTGCAGGGCGGCCTGTGGGATCCCGATGCCGGTCTCGTCATCCCGCGCTCGCAAACGGTCGCCGGCAAGCTGGTCGACCAGGCGGAAGCCTCCGGAAAACTTAAATCCTTCGCCAACACGCCGGCCCGGTCGCTTGTCGTCGAGAACGGTCGCATCAAGGGCGTGGTGACCGATCGCGGCACCATCGAAGCCGACTACGTCATCGTTTGCGCCGGTATCTGGGGCCGGTTGATCGCGGAAATGGTCGGCGAGGACCTGCCGGTCATGCCGATCGACCATCCGCTCACCTTCTTCGGGCCCTATACCGAGTTCGCCGGCACCGGCAAGGAGATCGGCTGGCCGCTGCTGCGTGACCAGGGCAACTCGGCTTACATGCGCGACACCGGCGATCCCAAGACCGCCGAAGGCGGACAGATCGAGTGGGGCTATTACGAAGAGACCAATCCGCGCCTTTGCCATCCGCGCGACCTTCTGGAGAAGGACCAGGCCCGCCTTTCGCCCTCGCAGCGCGACCTCGACATGGAACAGATCCTGGCGCCGCTCGAGCGCGCCATGGAACTGACGCCGATCCTGGGCGAACTGGGCTACAATGAGAGCCATTCCTTCAACGGGCTTCTGCAGGTGACGGCAGACGGCGGCCCCTCCATGGGTGAGAGCCAGAAGGTGCGGGGCCTCTGGTATGCCGTCGCGATCTGGGTCAAGGACGGCCCCGGCATGGGCAAGCTCATCGCCGACTGGATGACGGACGGGAGGACGTCGATCGACCACCACGCCATCGACTATGCGCGCTTCTATCCGCACCAGACGCAAGAGCAGTTCATCTGGGACCGCTGCACCGAAACGGCGATGAAGGTCTACAATCCGGCCGTCCATCCGCGCGAGCCCTTCTCCAAGGCTCGCGACGTGCGCCGCTCGCCCTTCTGGGAGCGCGAGAAAGAACTCGGCGGCTATTTCATGGAACTCGGCGGCTGGGAGCGCGCCCATGGCTATGCCGCCAACGAGCACCTGCTCGAGAAATACGGCAACCGGGTGCCGGTGCGCGAAAACGAGTGGGACAACCGCCATTTCTGGCGCGTCTCCAATGCCGAGCATCTCGCCATGAGCGAGGATTGCGGCATCGTCAACCTGTCGCATTTCGCGATGTACGACGTGGAAGGCCCGGATCATGTCGCGCTGATGGAGTGGCTGTGCGCGGCCAGGATCGGCGGCGACGGCAATATCGGCAAAGGCATCTACACCCATTTCCTCGACGACGAGGGCATGGTGCGCGCCGACCTGACCGTCATCCGCATGGCCGACCGCTGCCGCGTCATCGACGGCGCCGATGCCGGCCCGCGCGACTTCCACTACATGCGGCGGACGGCCCAAGACAAAGGGTTCGATGTCGCCATCACCGACGTGAGCGAAAAATACGTGACCGTCGGCATCTGGGGTCCGAACGCGCGCTCGACCTTGCAGAAGGTCGTCGAGGACCCGGACGGCCTGACGCCGGAGAATTTCGCCTTTGCGGCGATCAAGCCTGTCAGGATCGCCGGCAAGGACGTGACCGCTTTCCGGATCTCCTATGTCGGCGAGCAGGGCTGGGAACTGCACATGCGATACGAAGACGGCCTGGCCGTATGGGATGCTTTGCGTTCGACCGGCGTGATGGCTTTTGGCGTCGAGACCTATGCCAACAGCCGCCGCATGGAGAAGAGCCTGCGCCTGCAGAATGCGGATCTTTTGACCGAGTACAATCTGCTGGAGGCCGATCTTGCCCGCCCAAAGGTCAAGGAGGCCGATTTCAGCGGCAAGGCAAAGCATCTGGACTATCGCGCCCGCGCGCATCAGCCGGCCATGCTCTGCACGCTTGTCATGACGGATAACGTCGATTCCAACGGCGTGGCCCGCTATCCCGTCGGCACGATGCCGGTGATGGACCCGCAAACGGGTGAAACGCTGGTCGACGAACTCGGCCGCCGATCCTTTACGACCTCAGTCGCCTACGGCCCGACCATCGGCAAGAACATCGCGCTTGCCTATCTGCCGTGGGCGTATTGCCAGCAGGGCCGCAAGCTGGATGTCGAATATTTCGGCGAGACATACCCGGTCGAAGTGGCCGCCGTCGGCTACAGGCCGCTTTACGACCCTGACAACCTCAAGCCACGCAGCTGAGCCTCCCACAATAGAGGGTGAGAGGCGGACTCGCAAAATGTGAGCGCAAGGACTTAAGGCGCGTCACGTTTCGTGGGGAGTCATGCGCAGCGCCTTAAGTTCTCGTTTTTATGCAAGTCGTTGCCCAAACCCGCTGCGCACCCTTGGTTCAAGCCCGAGGGCATGCTTTTGGACGACATGCATTAGCCCGGCGCTGGGCTTTTCGCTTTGTGGCGTGACGATTTTCGCTTACCTTGCGGCATGTCTGCTTTTCCCCGCGCAGGACATCTCCTCTCAGGCGCCGCCGCGCTGGTGCTGATGCTCGTCCAGGCGCCGGACTCCCGCGCTGCCGATCCCGTCGACGTCGAACTGGTGCTGGCGGTCGACGTTTCGCTGTCGATGTCGCCGGCCGAACTCGAAATCCAGCGTCGCGGCTATGTCGCGGCACTGACACATGACACGGTCCTGCAGGCCATCGCCGACGGCGCCTACGGCAAGATTGCCGTCACCTATGTCGAATGGGCCGGCACGACCTGGCAGCACATCATCGTGCCGTGGACGGTGATCGCCAATCGTGCCGACGCCGAGCGGGTGGTCGACCAGCTCTCCGCCCATGCGCCCAACAGCGCGCGGCGCACCTCGATTTCCGGAGCCTTGCAATTCAGCAGCGATCTCTTCGCCGAGAGCGGCTTCCAGGGCGTCAAGCGCGTCATCGACATTTCAGGCGATGGCCCCAACAACCAAGGTGCTCCCGTCGACATCATCCGTGACGAACTGGTCAGGCAAGGCATTACCATCAACGGCCTGCCGCTGATGACCCGGGGCGGCTTCACCAGCGTCTACGACGTCAACTATCTCGACCGCTATTACACCGACTGCGTCATCGGCGGGCCCGGGGCGTTCATGATCCCGGTCAATGAGTGGACGCAGTTTCCCGAAGCGATCCGCCGCAAGCTGGTGCTTGAGCTTGCCGGGCCTGCCTCACCGCAATGGGCGGCGGAAGAAGCAGCGCATCCGTCGGTGGTGCTGGCGCAGGACAAGCCGGCCACCGACTGCCAGGTCGGCGAGAAGATGTGGCGCGACCGAAGCTGGATGTTCGACACCCGCTAGACTTCAATCGCCGTCCGCCAGAGGTACGCGTGCAAGATATTGTCTTGTCTACGCGGCCAGCAACTGCTTGCGATCGACGCGCTCCTGCTGCGGCGAGCGCGCATAGAGCTCGCGATAGCATTTGGAGAAATGCGAGGCGGAGACGAAGCCGCAAGCGACCGCCACTTCGACCACCGGCAGCGATGATTGGATCAGCAAGTGCCGGGCCCGGTCGAGGCGGATCTCCAGATAGTAGCGGGCAGGGGATCGTCCCATCTCGGTGCGGAATAGGCGCTCGATCTGCCGGCGTGACAGGTCGACATGGTCGGCGATCTCGATCAACGACAGCGGCTCGGACAGGTTTGCTTCCATCAATTCGATGATGGTCAACACCTTGGAGTTCTGCACGCCAAGGCGTGCGCGCAGCGGCAGGCGCTGGCGATCGGTCGGGCTGCGCACGCGGTCAGTCAAGACTTGCTCGCAGACCCGGTTAACCAGATTGTCGTCGAAATCGTCGCCGATCAGCTTCAGCATCATATCGAGCGCTGCGGTGCCGCCGGCGCAGGTGTAGATGTTCTGGTCGATCTCGAAGAGGTCGGCAAAGACATTGGCCTTCGGGAACGCTTCGGAAAAGCCCGGCAGGTTCTCCCAATGAATGGCGCAGCGCTTGTTGGACAACAGGCCGGCGGCGGCCAGTATATGAGCGCCAGTGCACAGGCCGCCGATGGCGACGCCGCGATTGTACTCCTCGCGCAGCCAGGCGAAGGCCGATTTGTTCTGATAGCGCTCGACATTGATGCCGCTGCAAACGACCGCCATGTTCGGCCGTTCGGGGCCGGACATCTTCTTGCGTTCGTCCTCCAGCGAGGTGTCGACGGCGCATTCGACGCCGTTCGAGGCGCGCACCGGCTTGCCGTCGATGCTGGCGAGCCGCCAGCGGTAGGCCTCATAGCCGAGCATCCGGTTGGCCGAGCGCAACGGATCGAGCGCCGTTGCAAAGGCGATCATGGTGAAATCGGGGACCAGGAAGAATACAAACGATCGCCTGATCGGATGATTTACGACGTTCACAGGGTAACCCTCACGCTGCAATGGCGCGAACAGGATGTCGCGATCAGCATAGCGACATCAGGAAAAACTTTTCCTGTCAATCGGCTAGGCGGCAGCGGATACACTTTATTTGCGACATGGGTCGCAAATGGGCAATCGCTAGGCGATGACGACCCAACCTGCTGGCGGATTGAGCGCATTTCGCATGAGGTCGGGGCATGACCAAGCACGCCGTCTCGGCAAACCGAAGCGGCGTTGTGATCAACTTCAAAGCAGCAGCAGCGAGCGCCGCTTGCGAGCTTGGCAGATCAGGCGACGAAGCCGAGGCGCGCGGCGGCCACGGCGCCGGTCTGGCCCGGCATGGTGTTGGCAAGGCGCTGGCGCTCGAGCGCGGTCGTCAGGCTCATTTCGCGGCGAGCAAAAAGGCGGGCAAAAAGCTTCATCATCATCTCCATTCGGTTGCTCAGACGGGTCGCCTTCGCGTGATGGAGTGGGGCAGCTCGTTGGCTGGCGCTGATATAGGCTTACGTGAAGGGAAACTAAATCGCAAAAGCGAAGCACTTGATAGGAAAAGCGACACGGCATGCGACGTATTTGGGCATTCCGCCAGATTAATGATCACTTACAAGGCGTTAGTTCAAAATTTTAGCTGCTATGCGGCCCGGTCATAGGCACCATGCAACGACGGCATGGCTCGGAAATGGCTGCAAATAAAAAGGCCTGCCGGACATGGTCTGTGCGGCAGGCCTTCAGCTTTTGATACACACGATCTATTTTGCTCCGCCAGCCCAGGATCCAACGCCGTGGCGAGTGCCGGTCTTGGTGTCGGCGGCTTCAGGCCAGCCGATATCCTTCTGCAGTTCGATCGGCAGAGAGCGGATGGCGCGTTCGGTCTGGTAGCGGGCGCGGGCCGCGCTAAATTCGGTCGCGATGCGGCCGATGGATGACAGGATGGACATTTTAATTCTCCTTTAGGGTTGGGTCGGGTGCCGGTCGCTCGGCGGACCAAGCGCTACATCCGGTTTGTTTCAGCTTCATTTCGTGTCGATTGCAGATCAGTGTCATCGCCGTCTGCCTTCGATGGAGTTGACTATCCTCCCAAAGTGATGTTCAATCAAACGAAATGGAATGATAGTTTGCATCAGAAAAATTGAAGGTCGATCCCGATGAACGCCCCACTCAATCATCCGTTGCCGCTGCTCGATCTCGACGTCTTGCGCACCTTCGTGGCGATCGCCGAAACCGGCAGTTTCACCACCGCTGCCAGTGCTGTCTTCCGCACGCCGTCGGCCGTCTCCATGCAGATCAAAAAGCTGGAGGACATTCTCGGCCGCTCGGTGTTTGCGCGCGACGCGCGCTCGGTGACGCTGACCACGGATGGCGAGATGCTGCTCGGCTACGCCCGCCGGCTGTTGTCGATCAACCGCGAGGTGGTGTCGAAGTTCATCATCCCCGACATTGTCGGGGTGGTGCGGCTCGGCTCGCCCGACGATTATGGAGAGCGCGTGCTGCCGCACGTGCTGAAGCGTTTTGCACAGTCGCATCCTTCGATCGCCGTCGACGTGACCATCGACCAGAGCGTCAATCTGCGTCGGCGCATGGACGACCGGGCGCTCGACATCACGCTTCTCACCAATTCCTACAAGACCAGCGCGCTCGGCGCCGAAGTGCTGCTCACCGAACCGATCGTCTGGGCCGGCGCCAAGGGCGGCTGCGCGCATCTGCGCGAACCGCTGCCGGTGTCATTGTGGGAAGAGGGCTGCGCCTGGCGGGCAGGCGCCCTCGAGGCGCTTGGGCGTGAGGGCCGCAACTACCGCGTCGCCTATATGAGTGCGCACACCGCCGGCCAGCGCGCCGCAATCATGTCCGACCTCGCGGTGGCGCCGCTGCCGAAATCGTTCCTCGGCAGCGACATGGTCGAGCTTTGCCCGAAGGACGGCATGCCCGACATCGGCACCTACAATCTGGCCATGGTCGTGGCGCCGGACGCCAGCGCGCCAGTGAACGCCGTTGCCGATCACATCCGCGCGACCTTCGAAGTGTTCAAAGAAACCGGAAAGTTTTGATTCAGGACTTCGACGGCGCAGACAGGTTGTGAGTGGAGACTTCACGACCTGTCCTTTGCAGTGCCAATTCGCCGGCCTTGGCATGATAGCTTTCGGTGTCGCTGGCTAAAAACGTCACGATGCTGTCCCGCGCGCGCCGCGCTTCTGGCATGTCGATCAGCGGCCAGGCATGGAACATGCCTTGCTCGTGCACAACCTCTATCGCGACACCGGCGGCACGGGCCTTTTGCGCGAAGATCAGATTGTCGGGGGTCAGCATGTCGCGCGAACCGGTCAGAAGCAGCGTTTTCGGCAACACCGAGAGGTCACCGTAAAGCGGACTGATGCGCCAGTCGCTGGGATCTATGCCGGCACTGTAGAGCCGGACTGCCTCCAGCCCGCCAGGAATTCCCAGCCACGGATCGTAGCGTTCCGCCTCGAACACTTCGGGGTTGGCGAGCGACAGATCGAGCCCGGGCGAAATCAGCACATGGCGCGACGGCAATGGCAGGTCGGCTTCCGCGGCCATCATGGTCAGCACCACGGCCATGTTGCCGCCGGCGGAATCACCAATGAAGACGATGTCCTGCGCTTCCGTTTCGTCGAGCATCTGACGGTAGACCTCGCCGACCATGCCGAACATGGCGTGGAAATCGTGTTCGGGAGCAATGGGGTAGATCGGCACGGTGATGCCGAAGCCCAGCCGATCGGCCATATCGGCGATCAGTCCCCAGTGGTAGGACGTGATTTGAAAGACATAGGCGCCGCCATGCAGGTAGAGGATCCGCTTTCGCTCGCCGGTCTTCGGCGCGATCTCGTACACGGGAAAGCCGTCCACGCTGCGCGTCGCGATCTCGAAACGCTGATGCAGCGATGCGGGCGGCTGATGGTTCTCCGTCTTGCGGGCATAGGCGATCCAGCGCTGCAGGTTTTCCGGGCTGGAAAAGGCTTTCTTGCGGCTATACCTGAGCACGAAGGAAACGACGTGGCTTTTGATACTGGGCATGCGGACACACGGACTTCGGCTGAGCCGACTAAGAGAACCCCTCGCAATCGAAGATCGTGCCTTCGCCCAGAATGTCAAGATTTGCGCGGTCTCAACACGGCCCTGTGATCTGGCTGGCAATCAAGGCCAGCGCAGCATCGCTCAGCGCCTGGGCAGCAGTACGGCGCGCAGCCGACGGTCGCTTGCTGCCGGAGCCGTATGACGGTTCCGGCGCTTGGCCAGCAGCTTGCATTTGTCGGCGAAGGTCATCAGCGCGCCGAACCCAGATGTCGGGCCGAGAAGGTGACCTGCGGGTCGTTGCGCGGCGACACGGGCCAGCCGATATCCTTCTGAATTTCGGGCGGCAGGCTGTTCATGGCCCGGACCGACCTGTTCCTGTTGTGCGCATGCTTGATGGCCGTACCAAAGCGGCCGAGGCTTTCGAACATCGACATCTTCATCTCCCTTGGAGTGCTGCGGCGGCTGAAAGTTATTTCCTGCCTGCCGTTCGATGCCGGTTAAATGCGCCGCGTGTGTATCGGGTGGATTTCGCTGATAACAGCGCCTTGTTTCTGTTTGGGCTGATCCGGAAACATATGCATGCAAATGAGAATGAGGGTGAGTGCAGCTTTTAGCAGCGGGATGCTACCCCCGGCCGCGCCGGGCGGCGTGGCCTTCGCGCGAACGACGCCGTGGGGCGGCATCGCCGGCAATGCCGTCCTCGCTCACGGTCTTGCGCGGTGGCAGCTTCACCGCCGCCGATAGTTTCGGGAACGGGTCGATCTTGTTCGGCAGCGCCATGGCATAGACGAAATGCTCCTGGAATCTCGGCTCCAGCGCGGTCTCGATCTTCTCGATCCGGCTCACTGTTTCCTCGATCTCGCGGCGATAGCCGCGATTGAGCAGCGCCATGCGCGCACCGGCACCGGCGGCGTTGCCGACGGCCGAGACCTTGTCGAGATCGCAGTCGGGAATCAGTCCCAGCACCATGGCGTATTTCGGATCGATAAAGGAGCCGAAGGCACCGGCGAAGTGGATGCGGTCGACATGATCGGTGTGCTGCTTTTCCATCAACAGCTTGGTGCCGGCGTAGAGGGCCGCCTTGGCGAGTTGGATGGCGCGCACGTCGGTCTGGGTGATGGTGATCCTCGGCTCGCCTTCCTTCAGCACGTAGGAGAAGGTGCGGCCATTGGCGGTGACGCGCGGCGAGCGGGCGCAGAGCCCACCGTCGACGACGCCGTCCTCGGAGATGATGCCGGCCAGGTACATCTCGGCGACCACCTCGATGATGCCGGAGCCGCAGATGCCGGTGACGCCGGTTGCCTGGACGCTGTCGAGGAAGCCGGGCTCGTCGGACCACAGTTCCGAGCCGATGACGCGGTATTTCGGCTCCAGCGTGTCGGGATCGATGCGGACGCGCTCGATGGCGCCGGGCGCAGCGCGCTGGCCGCCGGAGATTTCCGCGCCCTCGAAGGCCGGACCGGTGGGCGACGAGGCCGCCACGACCCGCTGGCGATTGCCGAGCACGATCTCGGCATTGGTGCCGACATCGACGATCAGCATCATCTCGTCCTGGCGGTGCGGGCCTTCCGACAGCGTCACCGCAGCCGCGTCGGCGCCGACATGGCCGGCGATGCAAGGCAGCATGTAGAGCCTGGCCCCCTGGTTGAGCTTCAGGCCGATATCCGACGCCTTGATGTGCACGGCGCCCGAGACAGCCAGCGCGAAGGGCGCGCCGCCGAGTTCGGTCGGGTCGATGCCGAGGAACAGATGGTGCATGATCGGATTGCCGACGAAGACGCAATCCAGGATGTCGTTGCGCTGGACGTTGCCTTCCGCGCAAACCTTGTCGACGAGGCCCGAGATCGCCTCGCGCACCGCGACCGTCATGCCTTCGCGGCCGTCCGGGTTCATCATCACATAGGAAACGCGGCTCATCAGATCCTCGCCGAAGCGGATCTGCGGGTTCGACGTGCCTGACGAGGCGGCGACGCGGCCCGACAGCAGCGACACCAGATGCATGGCGATGGTGGTCGAGCCGATATCGCAGGCAAGCCCGTAGGCCTCGTTCTTGAGGCCGGGCCACAACGAGATGACCCGCGCGGTCTCGCTGTCGGCATCCTTGTGGATGGCGGCGGTCGCGGTCCAGTTGCCTTTGCGCAGGATGCCTTGCACCTGGGGCAGCAGATGGAAATCGAAATCGAGGCTGTTGAGCCCCCAGTCCTTCATCAGCGCGATCTTCAGGCGATCGAGATCGCCTGAAGGATTGTGCATGTCGGGCTCTTCGATCTCGACATAGCACATGTGGATTGCCGAATCGCGGGCAATGACCCTGGTGTCGGCATCCTTGCGAATGGTCTGGGCGTTGATGACCGTGTCCTGCGGCACATCCACGACGAGATCGCCGAGGATCTGCGCCGAGCAGGACAGGCGGCGCCGTTCGGGAAGGCCGCGCACGCGTTCGTAGCGTTCCTCCTTGGCGCCCTTGGGCGAGATGTGGTCGTTGGAAGAGACGATCTTGTGCTTGGCGAAATTGCCTTCCTGCACCTCGACCTGGCAGCGCCCGCAGGTGGCGCGTCCACCGCACACGCTCTCGACATAGACGCCGAGCTGGCGTGCGGCATCGAGCACCGGCGTGCCGACCGGAAACCGCCCGCGCTTGCCGGACGGCATGAACAGCACGAGTGGATCGGTGATGTTGGCAGGAGAGTTCACGATTGCGCGCTTATCCTCGGGCCATACGGGCTTCACGACCCCCGCGCCGGCGACCGCCATTGCCATTGCCTTCGCCCGGCGCATTGACTTGCGTGGGCGCCGCGATCGCCTGGCCGCCCTCGGCCGGCTTGTAGTCCTTGTAGGTCCTGATCCAGTTGGTGCAGTTCTCGTCGGTGCCGTTCAGCACATTGGCGCCGCGCACCGCTTCCATCTCTTGCGGACGCACCGGGTTCATGATCGCCGAGGTCATGCCGGCGCCGATCACCATCGGGATGAAGGCAGCATTGATGCCGTGGCGGTGCGGCAGGCCGAACGAGATGTTTGACAGGCCGCAGGTGGTGTTGACCTTGAGCTCTTCACGCAGCCGGCGCAGCAGGGCAAAGACCTGGCGGCCGGCGTCGCCGAGCGCGCCGATCGGCATGACCAGCGGGTCGACGACCACGTCATGCGCCGGAATGCCGAAATCGGCGCAGCGCTCGACGATCTTCTTGGCGACGGCGAAGCGCACATCCGGATCCATCGAAATGCCTGTCTCGTCGTTGGAGATGGCAACCACCGGGACATTGTATTTCTTGACCAGCGGCAGGATGGCTTCGAGCTTTTCTTCCTCGCCAGTGACGGAGTTGACCAGCGGACGGCCCTTGGCGACCCTGAGCGCCGCCTCGATCGCCGCGGTCACCGAACTGTCGATCGACAGCGGCAGGTCGACCAACCCCTGCACGATTTCCAGCGTCTGCACCAGCAGGCCGGGTTCTGTCTCGTTCGGGTTGACCGAGGTGACGCCGGCATTGACGTCGAGCATGGTCGCGCCGCAGGCGGCCTGTTCCAGCGCGTCCCTGATGACGGTATCGAAATTGCCTGCGATCATCTCGGCCGCGAGCTTCTTGCGCCCGGTTGGATTGATGCGCTCACCGATCACGCAGAAGGGCTGGTCGAAGCCGATGATGATTTCTCGTGTCGCCGAGGCGACGATCGTCCGGGTCATGCAATCTCTCCCTCGTGATATAAAGACTTCTTTATATCGTTTCTGTTTTCGATCAAGCGAATGGTGGCGTCCGCGCCATCAATGCGCGGTCTTGACCATGTCGACCTGCGTTTCGGTGATCTCGTCGTGCAAAATGTGGTCGAGCCGGTCGGCGACAAGCTGATCGTCGCGGCGGATTTCGCGTTTCCAGGGCTGGCGCCCCTTCAGCACGCCCGATTCATCGACGATCTCGGCGACATATTCCTCCTGGCGATAGGCCATCACATGGACGCCGCAGACGCCGGGAATTTCTTTCACCTCGTTGATGATATCGATGCAGAGCTGCTTGCCTTCCTTCTTCTGGTCCTGGGCGCCTTCCAGCCGCTTGACGATCGAATCGGGGATATGAATGCCCGGCACGTTTGAGCGGATCCATTTGGCGGTCTTGGCCGAGGCCAGCGGTCCGACGCCGCACAGGATGAAGCATTTTTCCGTAAAACCGAGATCGCGGACCTGCTGCATGTAAGTGCGGAACATCGGCACGTCGAAGCAGTACTGGCTCTGCACGAATTGCGCGCCGGCGGCGATTTTCTTGCCCAGCCGGTAGGGGCGGAAATCGATCGGCGGCGCGAAAGGGTTGATCGCCGCGCCGAGGAAAAGCTGCGGCGGCGTCGTCAGCTTGCGGCCGGACAGGAACTTGCCATTGTCGCGCATGATGCGGCAGGTTTCCAGCAGTGACATGCAGTCGAGATCGAATACCGGCTTGGCGCCTGGCTGGTCGCCGGCCTGCACGCCGTCGCCGGTCAGGCACAGCATGTTGGCGACGCCCATCGCCGCCCCGCCCAGTACGTCGCCCTGGATGGCGATGCGGTTCCTGTCGCGGCAGGCGATCTGCATGATCGGGGCATAACCCATACGGGTCAGCAGCGCACAGATGCCGACCGACGACATGTGGCAGTTGGCGCCCGAGGCGTCGACGGCGTTGATGGCGTCGACCCAGCCGTCGAAGATTTTGGCGCGGTTGTAGACGTCTTCCGGATCGGCGCTGTCCGGCGGGTTGAGCTCGGTGGTCACCGCGAATTCGCCGCGCCTCAGGACGCGCTCCAGCCGGCCGCGCGAGGTGTGGCCGGGCAGGGGGTCGAGCGGCAGATGGATGCCGGCCGGGTTCTCGTCGGGCTGGCGGCCGATCATGCCGGTGCCCCAGGTTTTGGAACGTTGCGCGCGGCTTCGCGGGCGGCGGCGGCCTGTGCGGTCACCCGCAGCCATGCCGAGGTCTCGCGCAGCGACTGGTCGACCGGCTTCTGCACGTCGAGGATCTTGTCGCCATGCGCCATATTGCGTGAACCTTCCCAGGCCTTGACCCAGACGCACGGCATATCAGGCTCGACCTCGCAATTGCCGTTGGCGCGCACACCGCCGCAAGGGCCGTTGCGCAATTGCTTGGGGCAATTCATCGGGCACGACATGCCGGTAGAAGAAAGGACGCACTGGCCGCACATGCGGCAGTCGAACATAAAACCCTTGACGCGTTTTTCGACGAATTTGATCGGACCTTCGACGCGGCCGTAACCGATGCGCTTCCACAGCGGATGGAGGAGCAAAAACATGTCGGAGAACCTGGCGTAGAACCATTCGAGCAGTCGCGAGTGGCGGACGGACCACAGCCTGACAGCGAAGGAGCGCTGCACGCGCCGCTGCGGCGACACGTCGGCCGGCTTGTAGTCGGATTTCGGCGCTGCCTTCTTGACCAGAGTGGCCTGGGTAATCGCCGGGGTCTTTTCAGACATCTTCTTTTCCGCCCGCCTTGACCAGAGCGACCAGCCGCTCGCGGTCGTATTTCGCGTCGATGTCCTGAAAGGCTTTTTCCGCCTCGCCTTCAAGATCGTCGCTGACCGACACGGGGTCGGCCTTGCGCCATTCGGCAAGGTAGTCGTCGGTGCCGCCGGCGCCGGTGCGCATCGCGCACATGTCGATCGCCTCGGTGAAACGCAGCGGCAGTTCGCGCTTGGCGTTCTGCCGGCCCTTCTTGACGATGACCTGGGCGGGGATGTCGCGCCAGTAGACGACGATCAGATCGGCCATGAATTTCCTACTCCTCGCGCATGACCCGAAAATCGGCATCGATTTTGGAAAGGATCATGCGCCGACTTAAAGTGCTACAGCGTCCATTGCGCGTCCAATGGGACGCGCGGCGCTGTAGTGAGTGCGAGCATTGCCGGAAGCGCTGTCGGGCTGCTTGTTATGGGACGACGCGCGCGCATTCAAAAGCGACGCAATTGGCAGCCGCAACGGAAACGCGAAAATATTCGATGCTTGGCCTGGTTTTGATCAGCCGGCGCGACGATCGAAGCTGCCGACAAGCTTCCTGTGGAAGCGGACATAGCCTCGCTCGGTCGTGCGCAGATGTTCGGCGACAATTTGGTGGAAACGCGGCAGGCAGTGAAAGGGAACGGCCGGATAAGCATGGTGCTCGGAGTGGTAAGGCATGTTCCACGCCACGAAGCGTACCAGCCTTGTGGTAAAGGTGGTGCGGGTGTTTTCGAGCATGTTGGCGACATGCGGGCAGAGCGCGTGCTCGGCCAGCAGATAGGCCCGCAAAAACGGCTGACCGACGAGCACCGGCACAATCCAGACCCACAACAGCAGCGCTGACTGCACGGCCAGGGAGGCTGCCAGCAGCATCGCATAGGCGATCAGAAACCAACGCGCTTGCGAAATCACCTTGTCGCGGCCCTTGTCCGGCACGAAGCCGTCGCGGTTGCGGCCGGCGGCGTTGACGACGATCACGCGCGCCATGCCGCTCCAATAGGGGATTCCGGAGAGATAGCGCACATACTGGCCGATGGTCTCCGGTTTCGGAGCCATCAGTTCGGGGTCATTGTCCGGATCGTGCGTGTGACGGTGGTGCGCGAAATGGAAATAACGGAACCATGCCGGCGGCAGCAGGATCAGGAAGCCGGTGACAGTGGCGATGGCGCGATTGAGCCACGGCGTCCTGAAGGCGGTTTCGTGGATCGTCTCGTGCAACAGCGTGAAGAAAAAGACGACCAGGATTCCCTGCGGCAGCACGAGAACCGGCCAGAACGGAATGCGGGCGGCGATCAGCGCACCCAGCACGACAACAAGCCCGCCGTGAACGGCCAGCCGGACAATGCCAGGCCTGTCCAGTTTGGCGGTGAGGTCGCGACGATCCTCGACCGAAAGGCTGGCGATGATGGTGCGGTGGTCGATTTCGCTCATAAGTGCCAAGCTTATCGCCAGGGCGCTGTCCGGTAAATCGGCGCTCGTTGCCAGACGCCGGTTTTTGCGCCGGTCCAGCGATGGAACCAGATCGTCGGATGGCACCATTGTTTTCAAGGCAGGCCGCGGCGCGGCGCCCGCAAAGACATAGTGCTAGTCGTGAAAATCTGACGGCTGATACCCAAATCGAATCGCAGCGATGGGCGGTTAACTGCCGCCCGCTAAACGCCTTGCGAAGGACCGGCGTGCGGACTGAGCGGTCGTTCACCGGAGGCATTGAACGACCGGAGGCGGCCGATTTCGGCCATCACTCACCCAGAAAAAAGCGCGGTCAGTAGCTGTCGCTCTGCGGTAGACCGTCTGGGATCTCGTAGTAGTCGCCCTTATCCCCGACAAATGTGTGTTTGGAGAGATGCAAGCCGGTCGGGCCATCGAATAGACCCATCGCGACCGCTGTGAACTGGTAGCCTTCAATCGTCGGCTTCCAGAACAACGTCGAGCCGCACTCAGAACAGAAGCCACGTTCGACTTTGTCGGATGATTGGAACCATCGGACGTGCTGTTCACCCCCGACTGAGAGCGCGTCGCGCCGGACATTCACAGCAGCGAGGACGTGGCCAGATTGCCTCCGACACATCCTGCAATGGCAAGCTTCAGGCTGATGTTCAATTGGACCTGTGACCTCGACGCTGACACTGCCGCACAGGCACGCGCCCCTCAACATGGCACCTCTCCACATCCGACATCGCCGTCCTCGCTAGGTCGGCGGTACTCACAATTCGTAGGCTAAATTGTACGACTGGAATTGGCCAACCACATGACGTTCGTGTTGCGTATGGCGAAGGGCGAGCGACCCCGAACCGGACATTGGTGCCTTTCGTGACGAAGGTCCACACGGGTCGATTGTTACGATTGCGCCGCAAACGTACACTTGAGGTCTGTTATCCGCTCAATCGAGCCGTTCGTCGCGATTGACGTGGACGGCTGCAAGGGGGTCGTCTCGCGTCCTTCTACGTGGGTACCAAGCGTCAGGACTTCACCACCAGCGCGTGGGTTCGCTTGGACCGCCGGGTTAACCCTGATGATCGGCCTCAGGACAGCGGGCTCAGCGCCTGAGCTCAAGGATGTCGAGCTTCGATTCGTGATAGGGGGCCGGGAACTCGATGCGCCATTCGTTGGCGCTGTTGCGAAAGGCATAGCCGACCTGGTCGCTTTGCGGGCCGCTGCCATAGGGCTTTGCGGGATTGTTGTTGACAAAGAAGGAGCCGAGATAGATTGCGCGCTTTTCGCCGTCGTCGAAGAAACGGCCCCTGGTGCGCTGCGAACCGGTGAGTTTTTCCAGCATCCAGCCCGAACCATCGTCGCTCACCTTGCACTTGAACCAGCCATAGATGACGAGCGGGCTCAGTCCGCCGGCCTTGATGGTACGGCATTGCCAGTTGCCGGTCAGGTCCTTGTTGGAAAACGCGACCAGCGGTTTTGCCAGCAAGGCGTCGAGCTGCTTGACCTCTGCGGCTTCGCCGGCCTTGGCTTCATCAAGGGCTGCCTTGCGCGTCTCATCATATTTGCCCAGCCGCACCTTGTCCGCGGGCGTGATCAGCTTCCGCACCTCGCCATCGGCGAGCGCGGGCAGGGCGAAGCAGAAAACGCTTGCGGCAATCAAGAGGCGAGCGATCATCGGTGCGTTTCCCGGTCGACGGCTGGAACAGCCTGTTTTCTCGTTTGGCATACAACTTACCCGTTCGCGGTGGCCTGTCATCCGTGCTTAACAGCGGCCAGCTTAAACTCGTGGTTTTGCCGATGCGGATCTTGCTTACGGGGTCGTCAGGCTGGCTGGGCAGCGCGCTCGCGCCGCGCCTGCGGGCGCTTGGCCATGACGTCATCGGACTGGATCCGGTCCCGTCGCCGCAAACGTAGGTGATAGGCTCGGTCGCCGACCGTGATCTGGTGATGCGGACGGTCAGGGGAACCGCATCGAGGCGATCGTCCACAGCGGCGCACTGCACAAGCCTGATATCGAACACCACCGCAATGAGGATTTCATCGAGACGAATGTGCGCGGCACGCTCAACCTGCTCGACGCGGCGGTGTTATCGGGCGTTCAGCGCTTCGTCTTCACGTCGACAACCTCGCTGATGATCTCGAAAGCCATACGTGCCGGCCTCACCGGCGGTGCGCGCAAGGCCGCCTGGCTGACGGAAGAGATCTCGCCCGAGCCGCGCAACATCTACGGCGTAACCAAGCTCTCGGCCGAACATCTTTGCCGCCTCTATCACATCCAGTCCGGACTGCCGGCGATCGTGCTGCGCACCGCCCGGTTCTTTCCCGAAGCAGACGACATGGCGCATGCGATCGACCAGTCGGACGCCAACACCAAGGCCAATGAGCTGTTGTTCCGTCGTCTAACCGTGGAAGATGCCGCCGAGGCCCATGTCGCGGCGCTGGAGAAGGCTCCACAGCTAGGCTTCGACGTCTTCATCATCTCGGCGCCAACGCCGTTCCGGCCTGATGATTGCGAGGCATTGATAGCTGACGCGCCGCCAGTCGTGGCGCGTTATTTTCCGGAGTTTCCGGCGCTTTATGCGCGAAAAGGCTGGACGATGTTTTCCTCGATCGACCGTGTCTACGACGCGTCGCGGGCGCGGGACAGGCTGGGCTTCGTCTGCAAGACGCGCTTTGCCGCTGTGCTTGCCGGGCTTGCAGTGGAAGAAGACCGCGCCTGATCGAACGTCAGCCGTGTGCCGCGGCGCTGGCCAGCTCCGTCGTCAGGTCGCCATAGCCGGTGGAACGGCGCTCATAGGCGAGGCCGAGCATTTTCGCGGCTTTCTCGGCGACCTTGTCGAGTTCAGGATCGTCGGTCTGGGCGATATAGACTAGCTTCTCGTAATTGCCGAAATAGTCCTTGATCAGCTCCGGATGCCTGTCGAGGCCGAGCGGCTTCATGAAGAAGGCATCGAACTGCCGGCACAGGAAATCGGTCATGTAGAACGACATCATGTCGTCGTCGGCGATTTTCGCATAGGCTTCCATGCCCTGGTAGAAGGCAAAGCAATGCGGACCGGCCATGCGCTCGACCCCATGCTTCTCGCAGACGCGGTCGAGCAGGCCGCCGGTGCCGCAATCGGCATAGCCGACGAAAATATTGGTGTAGCCGTCCGCCTTGGCCTTCTCGATTGCCTTGTCCATGGCCGGCGCGATGCGGTCCGGGTAGAAATGGAACTCCGCCGGCAGGCAGGTCAGGTCGAGATGGTCGAGCCCCAGCTGCTCCTTAACGGCCAGAACTTCGCGCGCAATCATCCCGCAGGCGATGACAAGCAGCCTGTCACCTTGATCGGGTTGTAGTTTTCGCGCAATGCTCATGGAACCAGTCTAACCGATTTTCGTTGCTGTCCCACGAATCTATCTGTTGAGGGAGATACCATTCATGAAACCGCTACGCATTGCGCCGATCGCCATCCTCGCTTGCGCCCTGGCTCTTTCGGCCTGCGCCAACACCGTCCGCGGTGTCGGCAGGGATGTCAAATCGACAGCCAACGCGGTCGAGGATACGGTCCAAAATCCCTGATCCCGCGGATATCAACAAGGCGCACCGCTGTCGAGGAAGTTCAAGCGATGCACGTTAAGCCCTTGTAATATATGGGAGCAACAAAGCCGCGTTGCAAGGCTTGGCTCGGTTTATGGTCCATGCCGAATTCGCCGAAGTGAGGTCGAAGCGGCAGTGGTGTCCGCCTATTGCAATTGTTTCGTCAGGTGGGGGTTCGCTGGGGCAGGCACAAAAAGTTGACTTTTCCAATGCGGGACATGCCGGTAGTCTTTCCCTGTACCTCAACAACGAAGCTAGGAGCATAGAATGAAGACCGCTCTCTTGGTTGTCGCCGCTCTGGGCCTATCGGTATCCGGCGCCGCAGCGGAATGTGTCGGCCACAACAAAACGACGGCTTCCGTAGATCAGCAAACCAAAGCTGCAAGCGTACATCAGCAAACCAAAGTCGCAAGCGTCGCGAATACAACCGCCGACACGCCGATCCTGAAAAAGGAAGAGGCGAAAGAGTCTGAATAGGCACTTCAAGCCGTTACGCGGGTCGCTGTTGCTTGTTGAAGTCTTGACATGCCGGCGCTACGCGGCGCCTCGTCTGCAAGAGCATAAGTACGGGCTCCGTAGTTATGCTCTTGTGTTCTCCTCGTCAGTTCAGGCCGAAGCGCGGACGTTGTGCTTGCGCTTCATAAAATCCTTGGCGGTCTCGACTGCCACGGCTGCGTCGCGGCAATAGGCGTCGGCGCCGACGGCTTTGCCGAATTCCTCGTTGAGCGGTGCGCCGCCGACCAGCACGACGTAGTCGTCGCGGATGCCCTTTTCCTTCATCGTGTCGATGACGACCTTCATGTAGGGCATGGTCGTCGTCAGCAGCGCCGACATGCCGATGATGTCAGGCTGGTGCTGTTCGATGGCGTCGAGATATTTTTCCACCGCATTGTTGATGCCGAGGTCGATGACGTCGAAGCCGGCGCCCTCCATCATCATGCCGACAAGGTTCTTGCCGATGTCGTGGATGTCGCCCTTGACCGTGCCGATCACCATCTTGCCCTGCTTCGGCGCGCCGGTGGCGACAAGCAGCGGACGCAGGATGAACATGCCCGCCTTCATCGCGTTGGCCGACAACAGCACTTCCGGCACGAACAGGATGCCGTCGCGAAAATCCTCGCCGACGATGCGCATGCCTTCGACCAG
>NZ_FNEE01000001.1:0-48908 GCF_900099905.1 Mesorhizobium muleiense
GCAGCGCAACCGGCTGATCTCCAAGGTGCGGGCGGCGGTGGAGCGGCCGTTTGCGGTGTTCAAGCAGCACTACGGCATGCGGCGGCTGCGCTTCTTCAACCTGGCGACCAACCGGACGCAGTGCGTGCTTGCCGGCTGCGGCTACAATCTGCAACGGGCGGCCGCCGTCCTCTTCGCGGTGAGGAAGCCGGCATGAGGGGGCGGAGTCTGCCCAAAATCCGCCGAGGGGGGGCCCAATTGGGCCCCCGAGGCCTGCAACCGGGCCAATGTGGCCTGATTGCGTTTCAAAAAACGCCCCATGCGCCATCTGCGCCAAACTTCGGCCCCCGTGCAAAGCCCTCGCAAATGGAGCCCCTCCTCTTGGCCAGCCGCACCAGCCGTTCGCGCGCCCGGTGGATGAGCTTGGCGTCGGTCGGGAACATGACGTTCTTCGGCTGCACGGTCGTGTCGACTATGACCTGGCGCGTGTCGGCCGACTTCATCGCCCCGGTCTTGACCGCAAGGCTGAGGCTCTCCTGCAACAGCGCCACGATCCGCTCCTCGCCCATACAGCTGCGCCAACGCGTCATCGAGGAGTGGTCAAACGGCAGCGTATGGCAAAAGAACGTCTCGCCGGTGAGATACTGGAAGTAAGGGTTCTCCACCCAGCGCTCGCACAGCACCTCATCCGACAGGTTGAAGGTGTGCTTGAGGATCGCCAGCCCCGCCATCAGCCGGGTCGGCAGCGGCGGCATGCCGGGGCCGTCCGAATAGACGGCGCCGAAACGCTCCTCCAGCACCGGCCAGTCGATCGCCTGCGCCAGCCGCACCAGCTCGTGCGTCATGTTGATGATCTGATCGAGCCTGGAGCGGAAAAGATCATGCTCTCCATCTCGCGCTTCTCGCGTGGCTTGGACATTCGCCCCCTCGATTCGCCGCCCGCCGAACCAAGGTAATCACGCTCCGCAGCACAAGGGAATCGCAAAACCGAATTGCAGGAAAACAGCGCTCAATCCTGCAATTCCAAAGCCGCTATCCGCCTCAATCAACATGCCAGATCAATGGCTTGCGGAAAATTCACGGTCGACTCAGTCAGCTTGGCGTCGGTCGGGAATATCACGTTCTTGGGCTGCACGGTCGTGTTAACAACCACCCGGCGCGTGTCAGCCGGCCTCATCGACCTGCTCTCGACCGCAACCGCGAGGCTTTCCTGCAGCAGAGCCATGATCCGTTCCTCGCCCATGCGCTAGCGCAAAAACGCAGCCCGTCGCCTCCTGCTGCTGGGCTGCGACCACTGTACGCGCAGGATAGAGTTGTTTCAGCTACGAATAATCTAAATCGGGCGTTTCGAGCCAGAGCTGCGCAGCTGGCTCAGATTAATATTCTTAAGGACTAAGAAATCACCATGGGCCGGCAAATCCTCGTTATAAGTTGGCAGAAAATCTTTAGAAAGATATACCTTGCCATAGCTGGACAGTGATTGCCTGAGTTCATTTGCGCTACCTCCCGCACGCGCCAAGTTTCGCTCGTCAAACTCGACAATGCCGGCAAATGACCTGCTCTCCGTGAGTAGCCTGCTCATTCCAGAGAGAACGTTGATTTCCCAGCCTTCGACGTCTATTTTAAACAGCAGCGTCTTTGATGCGCAGTTAACGACGGTGTCGATCGGTATGGAAGAAACTTCTGTACGTTCGAATTGTCCTTCGCCAGAACCTTTAAAGATGCTGTCGCCTATCTCTCCGACGAGCGAAGATGTTCCAGACCACTTCTTGTCGATAGTAAGGCTTACGATTCCCACCGAAGAGGAGGCTGCGCACATATGTAAATGAAAGATCCCGCAGTCGGGCCTAGATTGTATGCTCTGTTGCAGGTACTTTTCCAGGTATGGATTTGCTTCAAATAGGTGCACAGAGGTGGCGTTCGAGTAGGTAGTACAAAATGCTATCTCGCCATAGTTTGCGCCGATATCTAATATCACATCGGGCGTCATTTTCGCCGATAACGCGTGCCAAAGAGAGGATATATTGGGCTGTGTAACGCCTGCCATAGCTAGGATGCGTCGCCCACGATTATCCCTTCGGGACACGTACATCGAACCGCGACCTATTAGAATGACGCGGTCCATCCATGGTATAGTTCTAAACCGAAATGCGTGACGCAGGCCTGATGCCATTGCCCTTAACGTTATGAATGAAGTTTTTAGCATGTGAAAGCCCTTGGTGGTATGCAACGATAGAAATCCGACGTGACGCGGCGGTTGAGTCGTTAAAAATGTTGGCAAACCGTGCGGGTAATCGCACGGGGAGGGTGGATTTGTCGATCAAGAATGTAGGCATCCTTAGCGTGGTAGCATTTGCATTTGCAGCAATTTTTCTCACGATCATTGTTAACATGGGGACAGGTGTCAAGGCGCCAAAGCGGAAGCCGGCTCCAGCTATCGAGTCGATTCACGGCAAGCTTGTTATTGATTCGGTTGATAATCTCCGCGTAGGCAACCATAAGATTGTACTATGCGGCGTGGCGTTTACGAAGCCCAGGCCTCTGCTCGCCATGATGACCGAGGCAGCGCGCCGGGACTTCCAAGGGCTCCCACTGACCTGCAAGCCGGTCGGCAAGGGGACGCCTTGCGACGGCAATGTCGCTTCAAAGTTTGGTGGGGCGATAGTTGTGCAATGCCTCACGCCCGATGGCAAGGATTTGGCCGCCAAACTTGCCGAGAATGGCATCTTGTGCGGACAGCCGGTGCAGGCAGGTTCGACCTACAAATCTTGCCAATAAGGGTTCGTAGTTCATGGCCTCGTCAACTCCGTGTCATAAAACCAAAGACAGAATGTGCGATCACAGGCATCGGCGCGATGGCCATCAAAGGCTAGGAACAGACTTGTTTTCCGAGATTTCCAGCGAGCGGCGCGAAAATGGTAGATTCAAATCTGGCAATGAGTGTGTCTAATGAAACACATGAGAAACCAAAAAATCATCTCGCACATGCGAAGCAGATTGGAATCGACGCCAAAAGCTGTTACGCGCTAGTTCAATACCTTGGTGCCCGGGTGGGGCCGAGGTGCGGCGGGACAAAAAGGATCGAAACGAATGAACCTCACTGTAAAAGTTGCGTTGGCTGGAATTGTCGCCTCGATCGGTTTCGGCCCGGTTTCGTCTTTCGCTCAGGATACGTCTTGCACCTGTACGACTCCCTATCAGGGAGCGGCGAGCTCGATTGGTTCCATCGGGCATGCCAATGGCGACGTGATGGTTTCGCAAGCCGCGGGCTATGGTCCGGCGAAAGCGGGAAATGCGCTGGATTTCGGCAGCCGCATAGTGGTCGGTGCTAAGGGGTCGGCTTCCGTTAATGTCGGTGGCTGCAGCCTGGACGTGCCTGCGAATTCTAGCCTCGACATTTCTCGCGTCGAGAACAATGTCTGCCTGAAAGTTGTGGGTTCCGAGCAGACGGCTGCCTCCGTTAGCTCTGAGCATACGGGTCAGATTCCCCCGGGCGGCAACCGGTCCAACACCCCGCTCTTTATCTTTGGCGGCATGGCAGGTGCGGCTGCCATCCTTGCTGCAACGCAAGACGACGGCGACGCCGTCAGCCGTTAAGCCCAATTAACACAATGTGGCAGAGACATGTGACTGTGCCTCTGCCGGATTGTATTGTCGGTGCCTCTATGCCGTGGCCTTGGCGCGCTGGCTGGAGTCGGGATATTGATCGAGTTCATCAACCATACCGCTCTATCACTTGAGGCGAAGCCGGATGCGCTTCGTCTTGGGCGGATTCGTCTAGCCCAGGAGCACAGAGACGAGTGGCGCGGCAACGCTGGTCATTGGCTTGCACGCTGTCAGCGAATAGCTTGAATCCTACCGTATTGCACAAACGTGACAAATGCGTCATTCGCTCCGGTGCGGGTGGCGCATTTGCCTTTTGTTTGGGAGGAGTCGTCAGTTTGCTTCAGCGCGGCCACCTATGATCGACCTGCATTCCCATATCTTGCCCGGTCTTGACGACGGCTCGTCCAGCCTCGCTGAATCGCTGGAAATGGCGCGGCTGGCGGTGGCCGACGGAACGACGCATATGGCGTGTACGCCGCATATCGTGCCAGGCATGTACGAAAACGGATCGGCAAATATTACCCGCTCGGTTCAAGAGTTGGAACAGGCGCTGCGCCGCGCGGAAATACCGCTTGCTCTTTACGTTGGCGCCGACGTGCATATAGCGCCGGATCTGCCGGAGCAATTGGCGCTCGGCAGCGTGCCGACCTTGAACAGATCGCGTTATTTTCTATTCGAGCCGCCGCATCACGTCTTGCCACCCAGGCTGGAAGATTTCGCTCTGCGCCTCATAAACGCCGGGTTCGTTCCGATTCTTACCCATCCTGAGCGGCTGACATGGATCAAGGCAAATTACGACATTGTCGAGAAATTGAATGCAGTGGGTTGCCTAATTCAACTTACCGCAGACTCGATTGTTGGTGCTTTTGGACGCACGGCGCTTTACTATTCGGAAAAGCTGATTGACGAGGGTAGGGTAGATATTATCGCTTCGGACGCCCACGGCGCCACCCGCCGGCGCCCTGGGCTTTCGCAGGCGGTTGCCGTTGCCGCGAAGCGATGTGGGGAAGATGAGGCCCGCAATATGGTGTTGAAACGCCCAGGCGAAATATTGGCGAACCGGCCCCTCGAGCCGGTCGGAAAGGCACGCTCGAAAAAGCGAAGCCCCGGCAACGTCGGTCGCTTTGCAGGATTGGGTCGCCTGTTGAAGGGTGGGGCAGCGTAATGGGTGTGTTTCATTTCGCAAAAAATTATACAGGCGCGATATGTGCCTTGCTCGCTTCGCTCTCGATGTCTGCCTGCACGAGCACCTCGTCAACGACATCATCGTCTTCGCCGACATCGGTTGATGCGCTGCAACTGACGTCATCGTCGGCGCCGCTCTCCAGCGGCGGCGCCCTGCAGGTCGTAAAGGAGCTGCCTGCGCAAAACAGCCAGAACGGCAACGAGCAGCCTTTGTCGCCTAATGATGTGCTGGAGGTGAATGTGTTCCAGGTCGACAATCTGAACAGAACCGTTCAAGTCGACGCTGGCGGACAAATTTCGCTTCCACTTATCGGAACCGTCACCGCGGCCGGGAAGACCGTCCGTCAGCTGGAGCAGGAAATCGAAACGGCCTACGGCGCCAACTATCTGCAGTCGCCCGATGTGTCGGTCTTCGTCAAGGAATCGATCGGACAGCGCATTACCGTCGACGGCGAAGTCACCAAGGCTGGTATTTTTCCGGTGTCGAGCAATTCGTCTCTCATCGATGCGATCGCCCTTGCCGGAGGGTTCAATGCCGTTGGCGATGCGAAAAAGGTCTTTGTCTATCGCAATGTCGGCCAAAATACTCTGGTCGCAAATTACAATGTGGAGCAGATTCGCGCCGGCAAGAGTCGCAACCCACGCATCCATGGTGGCGACAAGATTGTCGTCTTCGCCTCGAAATCGAAAATTGCCATGAAAAATCTCAAGGACGCACTCGGGGTTGCGTCAAGTGCTGCAAGACTTGCAGTCATCCCTTAAGGCGGATCATTGCTGACCTGGAATAGACGAACTTAGGATCACCTCGCACTATGCTCGATCGAAATCAGCAGCATCAAATTGCAGGTCCTGGACACCGCCAGGCCTTATCCGCCGACGTGTTTTATGACGGGGCGCAAAACTTTAACCCTTACGGTCGCGACTCTCTGGAGCAGGACGAGGCCTTCAATCCACTCAAGCTACTTTTTTACGTTGTCCAGTATCGGTGGCTGATCGTCATGATGGCGGCAGCCGGGCTTGTCGCTGGCGCCGTCGTTACAATGATGCAGACGCCAAAATATCAGGCTACAACGCAATTAGAAGTGCTGGTTCCTTCGGCAAAGGTCTTCCAGGACATTGAAGTGGTTTCTGAAAACGCCGACATGCGCGCCTTTCTAACTGCCCGTGAAAAGTTGAAAAGCCGCGCATTAGCACAGCGCGTGGTGTTCCAACTGGGGCTCAGCGAGAAGCCGGATTTTCTATTTCCCACGTCGGATTTCTCCCTCAGCAATATCTTCTATCGCGCCTTTCGCATCCCCAAATCCCCATCCATAGAGGAGAGAACTCCGGAGGAACGTGAGGCGATCGCGATTGGGCGCGTTTTAAAAGATTTGACGGTGAGTCTGGTCACCAACACAAGCCTGCTGTCAATTACGTTTGTCGATCAGAACCCGAAATATTCAAGCGATATAGCCAATCAGGTCGCGCAAAGTTTTATCGACCAGCGCCTCGATCAGACCAGCGAGACGTCGGATCTGGCACGGCAGTTCATCCAGGAACAGGTTTTGCAGGTAAAGCAAAAGCTTCAGAAGTCCGAAGAGGAACTTGTCGCCTATGCAAAGGATGCGGGCATCACGGTAACCGGCGAAGAAAAATCGCTGATAGGGTCGAACATTGAGACTCTCAACACCGCTCTCGCGACAGCAATCCAGGAACGGCTCGATGCTGGACGGATGGTGGACCAGATAGACAAGGGCCGCGCGGCGAGCCTCGGCCCAGTCCTGGAGAGCGAAGGTCTGCAAAACATCACCGAGAAACTGTCGGATTTGACCAGCCAGTATCAGCAGAAGCTGGGCATATTGAAGCCCGGTTTTCCAGAGATGCAGCAGCTTCAGGCGCAGATCAAGGAGCTGCAGCGGCTTTATGACAACGGCGTTTTGACGATTACCGATTCACTGCGGCAGAAATATCAGGAGGCTCAGAACAAGGAGTCCGATCTTAAGACAAAACTTGCCGAGATGGACAAGCAGCAGGTCGAGTTTAACGACAAAAACATCAAGTACACGATCCTCAAGCGTGAAGTTGATTCGAACCGATCTCAGTATGACGGCCTTATAGCCAAGCTGAATGAAGTGGGTGTCAGCTCTGAGCTCAAGACGCAAAGCGCCGCAATCGTCGATTTCGCGACACCGCCGGAGCGCCCTTTTTCGCCGCGCCTGACCATCAATCTTGCGATCGCCCTGGCTCTTTTCCTGGCGCTCAGCGCGTCAATAATCTACATAATTGAGTTGCTGAACAACACCTTCACCAATCCTGAGCAAATCGAAAAAGAACTGGGATTGGCGATGCTCGGCATTTTGCCGCTTGTCGATGACCGGGAACTCATAGCCAGCATCGCCGATCAGAAATCAGGACTGTCCGAGGCCTACCGTTCGCTTCGAACATCGCTTCAGTTTTCCGGGGCCGAAGGCGCGCCGCGATCACTGCTGGTCACGAGTTCGGAACCCTCCGAGGGCAAGTCGACCACCTCATTCAAGCTCGGACAGGATTTTGCCGCGCTCGGTGCCCGGGTTCTCATTGTCGACGGCGATCTTCGAAAGCCCAATCTTCACCGGCTGTTTGGTCTCGACAACACAATCGGACTGAGCAATCTCTTGACGAACACCGTCCGCAAGGAGGATCTGGCAAGCATTTTCAGGGCGACGAAATATCCTAATGTGACCGTCCTGACATCCGGAACGATCCCGCCGAACCCCGCGGACCTGCTCTCTTCACCAAAAATGGCGCTGATCGTCACCAATCTCGGCAAGCGTTTCGATCTTGTCATAATCGACGCCCCGCCGGTCGTCGGCCTTTCAGATGCGCCCATCCTCAGCCGGCTTGCCGAGGGCACATTGATGGTCATTTCTACCAATCAGGTCACGCGCAAGTCGGCGAAGACGGCGTTGAAGCGCTTGCGAGCTGCCGGCGCGAACGTGGTCGGGGCCGCGATGTCGAAGTTTGCAGTGAACAAGTTCGATTACAACTACGCCTATAAATACATGAACTACCAGTATTACGACTACGGCACCCCGAAACTTGAGGGCAAAGTCGATGACGGAGCAGACCAGCCCGCTTATGCAAAATCTCCGGCGTTCAGGCGTTTGGTTCGCCGCATCCGTTCTAGTGTTGGCGGCTTCGTCGATCGGGCTAAGTCGTTTTCTTGAGACAGGAAGCCCGGCCGTTTCCCTCGTGCTGGATCCGTTGAACGTCAATGCCTTGATAACCGAAATCACTGACGATCTGAACGATACGAGCAACGCCCCAGATCTCGATGTATTGCTTGCCAAAGCCGAACGCGCCCTTCGCTACGATATTGCTGACGCACGTCTCTACAGCCTGATCGGTGAGATCAGATACCGACTAGGCAAAGAAAACGATGCCTATAAGCTCTTCGATCAAGCTCGAGAATTGTCCAAGACAGAGCTGCACGCCCTCCAAAAGTCTATTGGCCACTCGATCGAAACCAAGGATTTGTCAAAAGCGGTTGGCGAGATCGACATATTGCTGCGGCGATGGCCGGACCGATTTCCTGCGATCGCCGAGGGCCTGCCGACAATTCTCTCGCATGCCGATGGATATCAGGCCGTGCTGAAAGCCATCACGCTGGAGGCGCCATGGAGAGCGAATCTGTTCAGTTTCCTTGGCAAGAGCCGAGACGGACTTGATTTAGCAAATCGGATGTTGCTCGATCTGACTGGATCAGGCGCGCCACCAACATCAGGCGAACTGTCCAATGTTATCAACGGCTATATTAGTCAGAAAGAATATGAACAAGCGTATCGGCTCTTTCTTTTCAGCCTAACTGACGAAGAAAGGAAGTTGGGCGGGTATATTTTCAACAGCACGTTCGAACCAGTGTCCAGTCGCAAGCCTTTCAGTTGGCAGATCCGCGATCAATCGGGCGTGGAAGTCACATTTGCAACATCCCAGAATGAAGTTGGAGGAGAGGGCGGTGCCACGGTGCGGTTCTTGAATACGCCCGTCAAGAACACTGCTCTTCAACAGTATATTGAATTGCCGCCTGGTTCCTACAAAATCGCTATGGTCGCTTCTGCAAGAAACCTGAAGCTTCCCAAAGAGTTATTCTGGTCGATCAGGTGCATGGGGCCTGCTGGCGAAATAGCGCGGTTCAATATACCGGAGGGTACATTCAATCGCCAGGCGCTCAGTCAGGATTTTTCGGTTGGATCGGCTGGGTGTCCCATGCAATTATTGAAGCTGGAAACTGCCGCCATCGCCGAGAGCTGGCGCTTTCGCTACGTCGGCACGCTGGTAGTGCACAAATTGACCATCGAGAGACATTCATCTTGAGCGACCGGCCATCGGAATGGGATAAATATCTCCTTGGATCGGTTCTGTTTATAGCGCTGCTGATCGGCGGCGGCACTGCAAGCGGCCTCTATACGGATACGCTGATTGAGGTCGCGGCAATCATCTCGGCGGCGGCGATCTTTTCACGAAGCTCTGGTCAGAGGATCCCTTATTCTGTTCTGTGGCTGCTTATCTTCGCTGTGGCGCTGGTAATTTTGCAAATTGTTCCGCTGCCTGCGGCGATATTCAGTGGATCGAGACCGGAACTGCTGCTCGCAGACTCCGAGCTTGTGGGGGAATCCCAATTTCGTTTTATCAGTGTCGGCGTTGGACGAACGATCGAATGTCTGTTGTATCTGGTGGCGTTGGCGGCGTTTTTTTTGAGCGTTTTGCGTTTGCGTGCCGAGCAGGTCCAAGCCCTTCTTCCGTTCTTTTTTATGGGTGTTATCTGCAATGGCCTGGCAGGAGCGATCCAGTATTCGCTCTCGGACAACGTCGCTATTGAGGGGCTATTGCCATTTACGATCAACGCCGGCCTTTTTGCCAACGTGAATCATTTCTCAGCGTTGCTATTCGTTTCTATTCCCTTCGTCGTCTACCATGGCCTGTTTCGCGGATATCTTTTGTCCGGGTCGCTCGGACTGGTCACGCTTTTGCTGCTTCTTTTGGCAGCTGGTTCCCGCGCCGGTGTTCTGATTGGGCTAGCTATTACCGTGCTATCTATCGTCTTTCTCTCAGCACGTTCCAAGGTGAGTGGGTTCAGCATCCTTGTGGTTTTCATAGGGGTTTCGGCCTACACAATTGGCGCATGGACGAAGATCGATACTGATGCAATTGATCCAGCTTTCGGCAGAGGTGAGTTTGCTCGCACAACCATTGATGGAATTAAAGAAAATTGGGCAATTGGTGTTGGATTTGGGAATTTTCAAAAGGCGTATCAGATATACGAAAAAGAGCACATGATTTTTGAGAAATACGTCAATCATGCGCATAACGATTATCTTGAGATAACCTTTGAGGGGGGGGTATTTGCCACTCTGCTTATATCGTGTTATTTAGTATTGCTCTTGGTGGCACTTGCTAGAGTTCGTCGCGATCCCCTTCAAAAGGCGGCGTTTCTCTCCGTGTTTTTTCTTCTCATTCATTCTCTCGTCGATTATCCGTTGCGGACCGAGGCGCTTGCAATGACGTTTGCGTTCATGAACGCCATTATCTTCCACAAAGGATTTGCAGCCCGCCAGAAGAGCGAATTGATCGAGATCGACCACAACGGTGAAAAGTTACTTGTTCCCGTTGGAACGCCGTCCTAGCGCCTCCTGGCGACGGCCCTGCGATCTGGGCAGGAATTTCCGGGTTCTGGTCCCTGCGTGGAAAATTCATTCTCGAACCACTCCAGCGCAGGTCTGTCTTGCATTGTTATAGATAATGGCGATCTGCTAGAACGCCTGCACGAAAACCAGAAATGAAGCTTGAACCGGGCCGCTGAAAAATTGCGCCTGATGCTTCGATGCAAGATCCGGGCGGCACGAGAGAACGCTTAAAGTCCATGAACATCGCGCTTACGCATCTGCAGCGGCTTGAAGCCGAATCCATCCATATCTTTCGCGAGGTTGCGGCGACCTTCGCCAAGCCGGTCATGCTCTATTCGGTCGGCAAGGATTCCTCGGTGCTGATGCATCTTGCGATGAAGGCGTTTTATCCGGCCAAGCCGCCCTTTCCCTTTCTCCACGTCGACACGACCTGGAAATTCCGCGAGATGATCGCCTTTCGCGATCAGATGGCGCAAAAACTCGGCTTCGATCTCCTGGTCCATGTCAACGGCGATGGTGTGCGCGACAACATCAATCCCTTCGACCATGGCTCCAACACCCATACGCATGTGATGAAGACCGTGGCGCTGCGCCAGGCGCTCGACAAATACGGCTTCGATGCAGCCTTCGGTGGGGCGCGGCGCGACGAGGAGAAATCGCGCGCCAAGGAGCGGATCTTCTCTTTCCGCAACGCCCAGCACGTCTGGGATCCAAAAAACCAGCGCCCGGAGATGTGGAAGATATTCAACACCCGCATCGCGACCGGTGAATCGATCCGGGTCTTTCCGTTATCGAACTGGACCGAACTCGATATCTGGCAGTACATTCTGCAGGAAGACATCCCGATCGTGCCGCTCTATTTCGCCAAGGAGCGGCCGGTCGTCGAACGTGACGGCATGCTCATTCTGAGGGACGACGACCGCATGCAGTTGCGTCCCGGCGAGACGGTGGAGAACCGGCTGGTACGGTTCCGCACCCTCGGCTGCTATCCGCTGACCGGCGCGATCGAATCGGACGCCGACACGCTGGAGGCCATTGTCGGCGAAATGCTCACGGCGCGCACCTCCGAACGGCAGGGCCGCCTGATCGACCGTGATGAAGCCGGCTCGATGGAAAAGAAGAAGCGCGAGGGGTATTTCTGAGCATGCGCCACAGCACGGCCGAGAGCCTCGCCCCCACCGACGGCATTCGCGACTATCTGGCGGTGCAAGAACAAAAATCGCTGCTGCGCTTCCTGACCTGCGGTTCCGTGGACGACGGCAAGTCGACGTTGATCGGGCGCCTGCTTTCGGACACCAAGCAGATTTTCGAGGACCAGCTTGCTGCGCTCGAGCGTGATTCCCGCAAGCACGGGACGACGGGCGACGACGTCGATTTCGCGCTGCTGGTCGATGGCCTCGAGGCCGAGCGCGAGCAGGGCATCACCATCGATGTCGCCTATCGCTTTTTCGCCACGCCAAAACGCAAATTCATCGTTGCCGATACGCCTGGCCACGAACAATACACGCGCAACATGGCGACGGGCGCGTCGACCGCCGATCTGGCCATCGTCCTGATCGACGCCCGGCAGGGCGTGCTGCGCCAGACAAGGCGCCACTCGATCATCGCCTCGCTGCTTGGCATCCGGCACATCGTGCTCGCCGTTAACAAGATCGATCTCGTCGGCTTCGACAAGGTGGTGTTCGAACGGATTGTCGCAGACTACGCGCAGTTCTCACGTGAACTCGGTTTCCAGTCGATCGTATCCATTCCGATGTCGGCCCGCTATGGCGACAACGTTACGGGCCGTTCCGATAAAACAGAATGGTATTCCGGCCCGACGCTGATCGAACATCTGGAAACCGTGTCAGTCGATGAAGCCGTTGTCGAACTGCCGTTCCGTTTTCCGGTGCAGTATGTGAACCGCCCCAATCTCGATTTCCGCGGTTTTGCCGGCACGATCGCCTCCGGCTCGGTCGCACCGGGCGACGAGGTCGTTGTCGCCAAATCCGGCAAGTCCGCTCATGTCAGGCGCATCGTCTCGCATGGCGGCGATCTGAGCCAGGCGGTGGCGGGCCAGGCCATCACCGTTGTTCTCGACGACGAGGTCGAGGTCTCGCGCGGCAACATGCTGGTGTCACCGGCGGCGCGGCCGCAGGTCGCCGACCAGTTCGCCGCCAACATCGTCTGGTTCGACGAGCACGCCCTGCTGCCGGGCCGCTCCTATATCCTGCGCACCGAGACCGATCAGACCAGCGCTACCGTCACCGACCTGAAATACCGCGTCAACGTCAACGATTTTGCCCATGAGGCGGCCAAGTCGCTGGAAATGAACGAGGTCGGCATTTGCAACATCTCGACGCGGGCGCCGATCGCCTTCGATATTTTCGCCGAGAACCGCACGACCGGCGCCTTCATCCTGATCGACCGCATCACCAACGCCACGGTCGGCGCCGGCATGATCCTGCATTCGCTGCGCCGCGCCGAAAACATCCACTGGCAATCGCTCGATGTCGGCAAGCACGGCCGCGCCGATCTGAAGAACCAGCGGCCTGCCGTGTTCTGGTTCACCGGGCTCTCTGGGTCGGGCAAGTCGACCATCGCCAACCTTTTCGAGAAGAAGCTGTTCGCCACCGGCCGCCACACCTACATCCTGGATGGCGACAATGTCCGCCACGGGCTCAATCGCGATCTTGGCTTCACCGACGCCGATCGCGTCGAAAACATTCGCCGCGTGGCTGAAGTGGCGCGCCTGATGGCCGATGCCGGGCTGATCGTCATTGTTTCCTTCATTTCGCCATTCAGCGCCGAGCGGCGCATGGCCAGGGAATTGATGGCCAGCGGTGAATTCGTCGAGGTGTTTGTCGACACTCCCTTTGAGGAGTGCGCCAGACGCGATCCGAAGGGCCTCTATGCGCGGGCGTTGAATGGCGAAATCAAGAATTTCACCGGCGTCGATTCACCGTATGAAGCCCCGGAAAATCCCGAAATCCATCTCAAGACACTCGGCAAGTCCGCGGAGGAGATGGTAGAGGCCCTGGAACTCTGGCTGAACGAGCGCGACATTGCCGAAAACCAATACGATAGCGGCGGCGGCATCTGACGACGAGGCGATGCTCGGGGTGTTCGAGCGCCTTGCCCTGGCGGCGGGGCGAGAGGTGATGCGTGTTTTTGATGCCGGCTGCGCGGTCGATCAGAAATCAGACGCCTCGCCAGTGACCGAAGCCGATCGCGAGAGCGAAAAGATCATTCTCGCCGGGCTGCGCGCCGCCTTCCCCGATATCCCTTGCGTGGCTGAGGAAGAGGCATCAGCCGGCATCGTGCCGCCCGACCTCGATGATGCCTTCTTCCTGGTGGACCCACTCGACGGCACCAAGGAATTCGTCAACCGCAGGACCGACTTCACCGTCAACATCGCGCTCGTTCGCCACGGCGTGCCGGAGATCGGTGTGGTCTTTGCGCCATGCACCGGACGCTTCTTTTCCGGCCGGCCGGGCAGGGCGGAAGCAATCGATGTCAATGGCGATTACCAGATCATCGGCCGTCGGCCGATTTCGGCCAGAACGGGCGTGGCGCCACTGACCGTCGTCGCCAGCCGGTCCCACAATACGCCCGAGACCGAAGCCTATATCCGCACGGTGGGCGCTGCCGAGATCGTCTCGGTCGGCTCGTCGCTGAAATTCTGTCTTGTCGCCAGCGCCGAGGCCGACGTCTATCCGCGCTTCGGCCGCACCATGGAATGGGACACCGCGGCGGGTGACGCGGTGCTGCGCGCCGCAGGCGGGATGACGCGCTCGCTCGATGGTCAGCCGCTGGCCTACGGCAAGCGCAACCAGAGCGATGACGTGGATTTTGCCAATCCGCATTTCATCGCCAGCGGGAAGAGCGCGGGCCAACCTGACGCCGTGCGAGCGCGTCCTCGACATTGACGGAAGCGCTCCCGCAAAACCTTATGCTCTCCTGATGGACGGTTGCCATCGCGTGTTGGCGCTATTATATGTACGTCTACACAGGAGAATTGGCTAATGCCGCTCAACATCCGTAGTGAAGAGGTAAACGCGCTTGCCGAAAAATTGGCAGCACGCACGCGCTTGAACAAGACGGCTGCCGTGAAGCTGGCCCTGGAGAACGAATTGCGCCGCGCCGAAGAGGCGATCCCACTGTGGGAGCGGCTGAAGCCTTTGCGCGCGAAGATTGCGGCCTATCCGGACACCGGCCTTGCGGCGGACAGGGCGTTTTTCGATGACCTCAGCGGCGACTACTGATGTTCGTCGATGCGTCCGCAATCATCGCCATTATGACGGAGGAGCCTGACGCCGAGGACCTTGCGGCGGCGCTCGATGCCGCGCGCTCTCCGCGGCCGATCACATCGGTCGTGGCTGCATGGGAGGCGACAGTTGGGCTGTTTCGCAAAAAGCGCATTCCCATGGCAGAAGCTGAAGCGCGCGTGCAGGAGTTCCTTGAAGCGGCCGGGGTCCAGCTTATGGCGATTTCGAGCCGTGAGTTGACCGTCGCGCTGCAAGCCTTCGATCGCTATGGACGGCACCGCTATCCGGACGCTGAACGGAATAGTGCGCTCAATCTTGCCGACTGCTTCCATTATGCCACGGCGAAATCCTACCAGGCGCCGATCCTGACCATCGATGCGGGATTTGCGCTTACCGATGTCACGACTGTGGGTATCAAAACCTGATATTTACGCGGGAGCGCTACCGGCTAGATCGTAGTCGTGCGCGTGAGACTCTACGCGGCGGCGATTTGCGCCGAATTCGAGCCGATATAATTGCGGATCGTCTCGATGATCCGGTCCTGGTCGGCCTCGCTCAGATAGGGATGCATGGGCAGGCACAGGATACGCTTCGGCAGTTCCTCAGAAACGGCAAGACCTGTCGGCGTGCGCGGATAGTCGCGGTAGGCGATCTGGCTGTGCAGCGGCTTCACATAATAGATCACCGACGGGATATTTTTTTCCCCGAGATGCGCCTTCAGCCCGTCGCGCTTCGGCGTCTCGATGGCATATTGCGCCCAGGCCGAACGGCCGCCGTCCAGGTTGCGCGCTGCCTTGACGATGTCGCCGAGGCCTTCGGCATACCGTTTGGCGACCGCTTGCCGGGCAACCATTTCGTCTTCAAGAATGGCCAGCTTCTCGATCAGGATCGCCGCCTGCAGAGTGTCGAGCCGCGAATTAATGCCGACGCGGACATTGTCATATTGGGTTTCGCCTTTGCCGTGGAAGGCGAACGAGCGAAGTTGCTCGGCCAGCGCATCGTCATTGGTGAACATCGCGCCGCCGTCGCCATAGCAGCCGAGCGGTTTTGCCGGGTAGAAGCTGGTCGAGCCGACCGCGCCGAACGAACCCAGCATCTTGCCGTCGCTCGAGCCGCCGATCGCTTGGGCGGCATCTTCGATCACCATCAGCCCTTCGCGGTTGGCGATGGCCATGATCGCCTCGTAATCGGCGGCGAGCCCGAACAGGTCGACGGGGATGATCGCCCTTGGCCTCAGCCGGCCTTCCGCCTTGATCATGGCGATGGCCGCTTCGAGGCTGGCGATGTCGATATTGTAGGTCTGCGGATCGACATCGATGAAAACCGGCTCGGCCTTGGCCAGCGCCACCACTTCCGCCGTGGCGGCGAAGGTGAAGCTCGGCACGAACACCGCGTCACCTGGGCCGATGCCGGCCGCAAACAGCGGCAGCAGCAGCGCGTCAGTGCCGTTGGCGCAGGCTACGACATGCTTGGTACCGACATAGGCGGAGAGCTTGTTTTCAAATTCGGTGACCTCAGGTCCGAGAATGTAGCGACCGTCGTCGACGACGCGGTCGATGGCGGCTTTCAGCCTGTCGCGGATTCGTTCGCGCTGCGCGCCTAGATCGATGAACTGCATGTCGGCCTCAAAACGGGACTAGCCAGATAACTGGCCGCTGGTATCAGACTTGGCGCGGCCGAGAAAGCTGCACGGACCAATCGACGAATTGCTCAAATGTCGCAGCCTGTTACCTCTCAGTCCGACAGGTCCGCATCAGACGCCGGAAATCTGGGGCCTTGTTGCGCACGACACGGCTTTCGCGTCGCACGCGCTCGGCCGGGCGAAACATAAAGTGATCGACGTCCTGCGCATCCTCAGCGCATCGCCGTCCAATCAGGCGATTTCATGCCGCCAGGGCGGATTGGCGCCGGCCCGCGACACGGTTACCGCCGCAGCCTTGGCGCCGAGCGCCAGCGCCTTGTGGATGGCGTCGTCCGACAGATTGGCGATCGCCTCCTTCGACAGCAGGCCTTGCTCGTGCAGCGAGGCCAGGATGCCGGCGTTGAACGTGTCGCCGGCGCCGACCGTATCGACCACCTCGACCTTGTCCGGCACGACCGTGACCTTGTGATCCCTGGTGTAGCCGATGGCGCCTTCGCTGCCATGGGTGACGACGATCAGCGTCGGGCCGCGCTCCAGCCAGTTGCGGACGACGTCCTCGTGCGAGCCGGCTTCGCCGAACCAGTTGAGGTCCTCGTCCGACAGTTTCACGATGTCGGCCATGGCCATCATCGAGCGGATGCGCCTGAGATGCTTGGCCTTGTCCGCTATGAAATTCGGCCGGATGTTGGGGTCGAGCATCATGACGCGGCGGCTGTGCTCGCGCCGCATGAATTCCTCGTAGGCGGATCCGGCCGGCTCCGAGATCAGGCTGATGGCGCCGAACAGCATGGCTTCGATCTCGCTGCCGAGTTTTGGCAGATCGTCGATGGTCAGCATGCGTCCGGCTGTGTTTTCATCGTAGAATGTGTAGGTCGCCTGGCCGTTGTCCAGCCGCACGAAGGCGAGCGTGGTCGGCCGGGGCGATGTGTGCGCATAGGTGGAACTGACCTGGCTTGCGTCAAGCGCGTCCTTGAACTGGCTGCCGAACAGATCCGTCGACAGGCCGGAAAAGAAACCGGCGGGCGCTCCCAGCCGGCCGAGCGCTATTGCCGTGTTGAACACCGCGCCGCCGACATAAGGGGCAAAGGCCGGCTCGCCCTCAGTCGTGGTGCGTGGCAGCATGTCGATCAGGGCTTCGCCGCAACAGAGGATCATGATTTCCTGGTCTCCGGCGGATAGATCACACCCTTGCGGATGATGATGTTGGCGTAGAGCCGCGGCTCGCTTGTCGCGACGATCGCGTGTGCGGACCTGACCCGTTGATAGAAGTCGGCGCCGGCAAGCGCAACCACCTTGCGGCCCGGAGCACGCTCGGCGCAGATCGCCTCCATCTCGTGATGAACGGGATCGGCAAGCAGGGGATCACCTTTGACCGAGGCGCGAAACAGCGCATCCGGCACCGCGTCATCGACAGGCGATACGCTGAGGATGGCGTCGAGCATCGGAGCAAGATGATGACCGTCGGCGCGGATGAGCCGGTGTGCCTGCTCCTTCGCCGGGTAGTTTCCGTCGACAAGGGCGATCTCGTCGCCATGACCCATGGCACGCAGCGTCGCCAGCAGCTGTGGACCGAGCAGCACCGGGATTCCGATCAGCATCGCTCAGGCACTCCTGGAAATCGTGGTCGAGCCGATGAGGAAGCGCTCGGAAAGCGGCAGGCTGGCACCGCCCAGGGCACGTGCATGAATGCCGACAGTCCCCTCGCGCACGGCCGGAAGTTTCAGGCCTTCACCGTCGATCTTGCCGATAGCATCGATAACGGCATCGACGAGCCGGCGCCGCACGGCCTTCGGCATCCATCCGTCGATCACCGCCGCCTCGAAATCGATAACCGAAGACGCCGCCACAATGGCATAGGCGAGCGCCTGCGAGGCGCAGGCGATCCAATCGTCGAGCTCGACGCCGATTTCGCCCCAATCCTCCGGTGACGTCCACAGATGTGAGGCTTCGACGCCGCGCGCGTTGAGTGCCTTTTCCAGCATGGCGATCGACGCCACGCCGATCAATTGGGTCGGCTTGCCGTCCGGTCCAGGCACCGGCATCGAACCCAGCGCGCCGGCATTGCCGGTCGGTCCGCCGAAAAGGTGACCGTTCAGCACGATGCCGCCGCCGGCGAAGGCACCGATATAGAAATAGACGAAGTCGCGTGCCGTGCCCGCTTTGCCGAACACCAGTTCGGCGCCGCAGGCAGAGGTGGCGTCATTTTGCAGGTAGACGGGGAATTCGCACTGTGCCTGGATGTCGGCGCGGATGTCTCGGTGGCGCCATTCGTCCATGACGTCGCGCGGCGCACCTGCCGTATCGGCCCAGCTCCACAATTCGAACGGCATGGCAATGCCAAGTCCGGCAATGCGCTTGTCCTGCGCCGGGGTGAGTTCGCTGCGCATCGTCTTCATGCCGGAGGTGACGAACTCGACCGTCTCGCGCGGTGCCGGATAGCGGTAGGAATGCTGCAGCATCGAACGCACATTGCCGAGAAAATCGATCAGAACGAGTTCGGCGCTGCGGCGGCCGATCTTCAGGCCGATGAAATAGGCGCCATCGGGATTGAGCGCCATCGGAATGGAAGGTTGGCCGATCTTGCCGCGCAGCGGCGCCTGGCGGACAAGAAGGTTGTCCTCCTCGAGCTCGCGCATGATGACCGAAACGGTCTGGGCCGAAAGTCCGGTCATGCGCGCAATGTCGGACTTCGCCAGGCTGCCGTGCTGACGCACCAGCGACAGCACCAGCCGCTCATTGTGGTCCCGCATGCCGCTCTGGTTGGTGCCGCGGTGAATGCGGCTTTTGGCTGCCTCGGGCGAACCGTGCCTTGGTATGCCGGTCTCCACCCCTTCTCCTCCCGTCGTTTCCTTAATGCTTTTGGCCAGAATGAGTGACCGACGCCACGCTGTCAATAATAAATAAGAGTGATTTAATTATTGACAGGACCCTCAGTCTGGTATTCTCTTGGGGCAAGCGTCCACGCTGGGAGAAGTCGCTGGATGCTCATGCGATGCCGGTTGGCCGGCATCCGAACTGGTCCCACTGGGAGGAAAATCGTGACCAAGACAGCACTGCTAAGATCCACCGTTTTTGCCGCGGCCGGACTGGGTCTGATGGCATTCACCTCGGCTGCGTCCGCCGCCGATGTCGGCGCCTGCCTGATCACCAAGACCGACACCAACCCGTTCTTCGTCAAGATGAAGGAAGGCGCGAGCGCCAAGGCCAAGGAACTCGGCGTCGAACTCAAAGCCTACGCCGGCAAGATCGATGGCGACAGCGAGAGCCAGGTGGCGGCGATCGAAAGCTGCATCGCCGACGGCGCCAAGGGCATCCTGATCACCGCGTCGGATACCAAGGGCATCGTCCCGGCGGTGAAGAAGGCACGAGACGCCGGTCTGCTGGTGATCGCGCTGGACACGCCGCTTGATCCGCTCGACGCCGCCGACGCGACCTTTGCGACCGACAATCTGGAGGCCGGCAAGCTGATTGGTGCCTGGGCCGCAGCGACGCTCGGCGACAAGGCGAAGGATGCCAGGATCGGCTTCCTCGACCTGACGCCCTCGCAGCCGACGGTCGACGTCCTGCGCGACCAGGGCTTCATGATGGGCTACGGTATCGACGTGAAGGACCCCAACAAGATCGGCGATGAGGATGATCCGCGTATCGTCGGCCACGATGTCACCAACGGCAACGAGGAAGGCGGCCGCAAGGCGATGGAGAACCTCCTCCAGAAGGATCCTGGCATCAACGTCATCCACACCATCAACGAGCCGGCAGCCGTCGGCGCCTACCAGGCGCTCAAGGCCGTGGGTCTCGAAGGCAATGTGCTGATCGTGTCGGTCGATGGCGGCTGCCCCGGCGTGAAGTCGGTCGCCGAGGGCGTGATCGGTGCGACCTCACAGCAATATCCGCTGCAGATGGCGGCACTCGGCATCGAAGCGATCGCCGCTTACGCCAAGGACGGGACGAAGCCCAAGCCGACCGAAGGCAAGGATTTCTTCGACACCGGCGTCAACCTCGTGACCGACAAGCCCGCGGAGGGCGTGAAGTCCATCGACACCAAGGAAGGCCTCGCCAAGTGCTGGGGCTGATGCCGGTCTGACAGGCAACAGACCGAAGCGGCCAGGGGCTTGATCCCCGGCCGCTTCGGGTGGACGATGCGGAAATCGCAAGCGCGAACAATTCCGGCGGCAGATCGGGAACGGTTGGACGGGCGTCGGCGCGTAGCTGAAGCCTCATGGGAGGAAACATGTCTCAGGTTCAGGAATTCGAAAAGGCTCTCGCGAACAGCGAGACAAGCGTTGCTGCTTTTGACGAGCATGGCACGTCGCTCGTCAAGCGCATCCAGCATTTCCTGCATTCCACTCCGGCTGCGGTGCCGCTGATCGTGCTGGTCCTGTCGATCGCTGTCTTTGGCGTCACGATCGGAGGACGGTTCTTTTCGTCCTACACGCTGACGCTGATCCTGCAGCAGATCGCCATCGTCGGTATTCTCGGCGCCGCGCAGACGCTGGTCATCCTGACAGCCGGCATCGACCTGTCAATCGGCGTGATCATGGTGATTTCGGCCGTGATCATGGGCAATTGCGCGGTCACCTATGGCCTGCCGACCTTGCTTGCCGTGGTGATCGGGCTTGCCGCCGGCGCGGCCTGCGGGCTGCTCAACGGGCTGCTGGTCGCCTACATGAAGCTGCCGCCCTTCATCGTCACGCTCGGCACCTGGAACATCGTCATGGCCACGAACTTCATCTATTCGGCCAATGAGACGATCCGTGACGCCGACGTCGACGTCCAAGCCCCGCTGCTGCATCTGTTTGGCCTGAACTTCAAGGTCGGCACGGCGGTGCTGACGTTCGGCGTCATTGCCATGGTCGTGCTGGTGCTGTTCTTGTGGTACGTGCTCAATCACACGGCATGGGGCCGTCATGTCTACGCTGTCGGCGACGATCCGGAGGCAGCGAAGCTGTCGGGCATCCAGACCAAGAAGGTGCTGATCTCGGTCTACACGCTTGCCGGGCTGATCGCCGCTTTCGCTGCCTGGGTCTCCATCGGCCGCAACGGCTCGATCTCGCCGTCCGCTGCCGTCACCGACTACAATTTGCAGGCGATCACCGCGACGGTGATCGGCGGCATTTCCCTCTTCGGCGGGCGCGGCTCTATTCTGGGCACGCTGTTCGGCGCGATGATTGTCGGCGTCGTTTCGATGGGCCTCAACATGCTGGGCGCCGATCCGCAATGGAAAGTGCTGCTCACCGGTGTGCTGATCATCGGCGCCGTGGCGATCGACCAGTGGATCAGAAAGGTTTCGGTGTAACCATGACCCAGGAGCCCATCCTCACCGCGCGCGGCCTCGTCAAGCGCTACGGCCGCGTCACCGCACTGAACAGCTGCGACTTCGATCTCTATCCGGGAGAGATCCTGGCCGTGATCGGCGACAATGGAGCCGGCAAGTCGACGCTGATCAAGGCGATCTCGGGCGCCGTTGTCCCGGACGAGGGGATCATCGAGTTGGACGGCAAGCAGGTGCTCTTCAAGTCGCCCATCGAAGCCCGCGAAGCCGGCATCGAAACCGTCTACCAGAACCTGGCGCTGTCGCCGGCGCTGTCGATCGCCGACAACATGTTCCTCGGTCGCGAGATCCGCAAACCGGGTTTTCTGGGCGACTGGCTGCGCATGCTCGACCGCCCGGCAATGGAAAAGCGCGCCCGCGACAAGCTCACCGAACTTGGCCTGATGACCATCCAGAACATCAGCCAGGCCGTGGAAACGCTCTCGGGCGGCCAACGCCAGGGCGTGGCGGTGGCGCGCGCCGCCGCCTTCGGCTCGAAGATGGTCATCATGGATGAGCCGACGGCGGCGTTAGGCGTCAAGGAGAGCCGCCGCGTGCTCGAACTGATCCTCGACGTGAAGAAGCGCGGCCTGCCGATCGTGCTGATCTCCCACAACATGCCGCATGTCTTCGAGGTGGCCGACCGCATTCACATCCATCGGCTGGGCCGTCGCCTCTGTGTCATCGATCCCAAGCAATATACGATGTCGGACGCCGTCGCCTTCATGACCGGAGCGAAGCTTCCGCCGGAGGCGGCACTGGCTGCCTGATGCATGTCGCCCAAAAGTGCGCAGCGGTTTTGGGATGACGACTTGCATCGAACAAGAAATGCATGTCGCCCAAAAGCATGCCCTCGGGCGCGAACCGAGGGTGCGCTGCGGTTTTGGGACGATATGCACATAACTAAGACTCTAAGATGCGTCGCAGACGCCGCCCAAACGCGACGCACTTCAAGTTGCTAAAACTGCCGCTGGGTAAGCTTCCCCGCGGCAATCTAACTCGATTGAACGCATAACAATATGCGCTAGCATGGGCTGGGAGGAATGGTGAAAGCCGGTATGATCATGGCAACCGCACGAGAGGCAGCATGACGCGCGCGATGACATCCAAAACTCCCATTCTCGAAAACTCCGATCCCAAGGCGCTTGCCGACGAAGTCTTGAAGGCCCTCAAATACAGGCTCGGCAAGGGGACCAGTGTCGCGACGCAATACGACTGGCTCACCGCCTCGATAAAGGTCGTGCGCGACCATATCGTCGATCATTGGATGCAGGCAACGCAAGAGGCCTACGCCCATCAGGAAAAGCGCGTCTATTACCTGTCACTGGAATTCCTCATCGGTCGCCTGATGCGCGACGCCTTCTCCAATCTCGGCCTGATGGACAATATGCGCGAAGCGCTGCGGTCTCTCGGCGTCGACCTCGACCTCATCGCGGCCCTCGAACCAGATGCAGCGCTTGGCAATGGCGGTCTCGGCCGGCTCGCAGCCTGCTTCATGGAAAGCATGGCAACCGTCGACATTCCCGCGCATGGCTATGGCATTCGCTACGCCAATGGCATGTTCCGGCAGGAAATCCATGGCGGCTGGCAGGTTGAGCTGCCCGAGACCTGGCTCGATCACGGCAACCCCTGGGAGTTCGAGCGGCGCGAACGCTCATTCGAGGTCGGTTTCGGCGGCTCGGTGGAATCGATCACCTCGAAGGACGGCAGGCTTGAGCGCCACGTCTGGAAGCCGATCGAACATGTCCTGGCGGTTGCCTACGATACGCCGGTGGTTGGCTGGCGGGCCAACCGCGTCAACACGCTGCGGCTCTGGTCCGGCATGCCGATCGATCCGATCCTGCTCGACAAGTTCAACGCCGGCGACCACATCGGTGCGCTCGCCGAAAGCAACAAGGCCGATGCCTTGTCGCGCGTCCTTTACCCTGCCGATTCCCACAAGGCCGGTCAGGAGCTGCGCCTCAGGCAAGAGTATTTCTTTTCCACCGCATCGTTGCAGGATATCATTCAGCGTCATCTCAGCCAGTATGGCGACCTGCAGTCGCTGCCCGACAAGGCGGCGATCCATCTGAACGACACCCATCCGGCCATCGCCGTGCCCGAGCTGATGCGCCTGTTGATGGATGTCCACGGCATGCATTTCGATCAGGCCTGGAGCATCACCAAGCGCACTTTCGGCTACACCAACCACACGCTGCTTCCAGAGGCGCTCGAAAGCTGGCCGGTGCCGCTGTTCGAGCGGCTGTTGCCGCGCCATATGCAGATCGTCTACGCCATCAATGCCGAAGTGCTGCTGGAGGCGCGCGCCTCCGATCAGTTTTCTGACGAGCAGATCAGCCAGATCTCGCTGATACAGGAAAACGGCGAGCGCCGGGTGCGCATGGGCAATCTGGCGTTTGTCGGCTCGCACTCGATCAACGGCGTCTCTGCCCTTCACACCGAGCTGATGAAAGAAACGGTGTTTGCCGAGCTCCACCGGCTCTACCCCGACCGCATCAATAACAAGACCAACGGCATCACGCCGCGGCGCTGGCTGATCCAGTGCAATCCCGGTCTCACCGCGCTCACCCGTGAGGCGATCGGCGATCGCTTCCTCGACGATATAGACGCGATCAAGGAGCTCGATGCCTTTGCCGACGACGCCGCCTTCCGCGACAAGTTCGCGGCAGTCAAGCGGGCGAACAAGGCCAAGCTCGCCAATCTCGTCGCTGACCGCCTCGGCATCAGGATCGATCCCTCGGCGCTGTTCGACATCCAGATCAAGCGCATCCACGAATACAAGCGCCAGCTCCTGAACATCCTCGAAACAGTCGCCCTCTACGACCAGATCCGCTCCCATCCCGAGCGCAACTGGATGCCACGCGTCAAGTTCTTCGGCGGCAAGGCGGCGCCCAGCTATCACAATGCCAAGCTGATCATCAAACTCGCCAACGACGTCGCCAAAGTCATCAACCGCGACCCGGCCGTTCGCGGCTTGCTCAAAGTGGTGTTCGTGCCGAACTACAATGTCAGCCTGGCCGAGATCATGATGCCGGCCGCCGATCTTTCGGAGCAGATATCGACCGCCGGGATGGAAGCCTCCGGCACCGGCAACATGAAATTTGCGCTGAACGGTGCGCTGACCATCGGCACGCTCGACGGCGCCAATGTCGAGATCAAGGAATGCGTCGGCGACGACAACATCTTCATTTTCGGCCTGACTACTGAAGAGGTCGCCGAGCGGCGCAGCAACGGCTACGATCCGCGATCGGTGATCGAAGCCTCTCCCGAACTGGCGCAGGCCGTGGCTGCCGTTTCGACGGGCGTCTTTTCGCCTGACGATCCGGAACGCTATCGCGACCTGATGAACGGCCTCTATCAGAGCGACTGGTTCATGGTCGCCGCGGATTTCGATGCCTACGCCTCAACCCAGCGCGATGTCGACGCCGTCTGGCGCGACAGCCCGGAGTGGTACGCCAGGGCAATTCGCAATGTCGCCCGCGTCGGCTGGTTCTCGTCCGATCGCACGATCCGCCAATATGCGAAAGAAATCTGGAACGTGCCCGTCTGATATGATTGCATGAGGCCACGAACAATGTGGTCCGGGTGCCGGGGAGGGTCACTGCCTGATGAGGAAGCCGCGCGCGACCGCTGCGACAAGCGGGCCGGATGGACTGGCGTCAGCCGGTGATGTTGCGGCAATTGTCGCCGGCACGCATGGTGATCCTTTCGCTGTCCTCGGTGTGCACGAGGTCGACAAGGGCTTTGTCGCCCGCTGCTTCGTCCCTCATGCCGAGTTCGTCACTGCCTATACGCTGACCGGCAAGAACGCCGGCGAACTCTCCAGGCGCGACGAAGGCGGCTTCTTCGAGGGCAGCCTGTCGCTCAGAAAGCGTCAGCCGCTGCGCTATCACGCGCGCAATGCCGGCGGTGACTGGTGGCTGACGGATCCCTATTCGTTCGGTCCGGTACTGGGTCCGCTGGACGACTATTACATCGCCGAAGGCTCGCACCTCAGGCTGTTCGACAAGCTCGGTGCGCATCTCATCGATCACGAGGGTGCATCCGGCGTGCATTTCGCCGTCTGGGCGCCCAATGCAAGGCGCGTTTCGGTGGTCGGCGACTTCAACGGATGGGACGGCCGCAGGCATACGATGCGCGTCCGCCGCGACACCGGGATCTGGGAGTTGTTCATCCCCGACATCGCCGCCGGACGGCCGTACAAATACGAGATCATCGGGCCCGATGGCGTGAGGCTGCCGCTGAAGGCCGATCCGTTCGCTTTCAAGTCCGAACTACGCCCGGCCACCGCTTCGGTGACGGCGCTTCCGCCGGCGCATCAATGGGGTGACGAGGCGCACCGCAATTTCTGGCGCAACGCCGACGCCCGCCGCGAGGCGGTGTCGATCTATGAGGTTCATGCCGGCTCCTGGCAGCTTCACGACGACGGCAGCTTCCTGTCATGGGACGAGCTTGCCGACCGGCTGATCCCGTATGTCGTCGACACGGGTTTCACCCATATCGAATTCATGCCGATCTCCGAACATCCCTATGATCCGTCCTGGGGCTATCAGACGACGGGCCTCTACGCGCCGTCGGCCCGCTTCGGCGATCCGGACGGTTTTGCCCGGTTCGTCGACGGCGCCCACCGCGCCGGCATCGGCGTCATCCTGGACTGGGTGCCGGCGCATTTTCCAGTGGACGCGCATGGACTGGCCAATTTCGACGGCACCGCGCTCTATGAGCATGCCGACCCGCGCAAGGGCTTCCATCCCGACTGGAACACCGCGATCTACAATTTCGGCCGGCGCGAGGTGGTCTCGTTCCTGGTCAACAATGCGCTGTTCTGGGCCGAAAAATACCATGTCGACGGTTTGCGCGTCGATGCCGTCGCCTCGATGCTCTACCTCGACTATTCGCGCAAGGCCGGCGAATGGATTCCCAACGAAAAAGGCGGGCGCGAAAACCTCGAGGCGGTCAGCTTCCTCCAGAGGATGAACAAGGAAGTCTATGGTCATCATCCGGGTGTGATGACGATCGCCGAGGAATCGACCTCATGGCCAAAAGTTTCGCAGCCGGTGCATGAGGGCGGGCTGGGATTCGGCTTCAAGTGGAACATGGGCTTCATGCACGACACGCTGGAGTATTTCTCCAAAGAGCCGATTTTCCGCAAGCATCACCACGGCGACATCACCTTCGGTCTGGTCTACGCCTTCTCGGAGAATTTCGTGCTGCCGCTCTCCCATGACGAGGTCGTGCACGGCAAGGGGACGCTGCTTGGTAAGATGGCCGGCGACGACTGGCAGAAATTCGCGACGCTGCGCGCCTACTACGCCTTTATGTGGGGCTACCCCGGCAAGAAGCTGTTGTTCATGGGGCAGGAATTCGCCCAGCGCCGCGAGTGGAGCGAGGCGCGCGCACTCGACTGGAACCTGCTCGATTTCCGGGCCCACCGCGGCGTCTGGCAGACGGTGCGCGATCTCAACTATCTCTACCGCTCACGGCCGGCGTTGCATGCGCGCGATTGCGAACCGGAGGGGTTTTCCTGGCTGATCGTCGACGACAGCGCCAACTCGGTCTTTGCCTGGCTGCGCAGCGCGCCGGGCGGAAACCCGATCGCCGTCATCTCCAATTTTACGCCGGTGCCGCGCGACAATTACCGCGTGCCGTTGCCAATGGCTGGAAGATGGCGCGAGATCATCAACACGGACGCCTCCGACTACGGCGGTTCCGGCAAGGGCAATGACGGTGCCGTCGAGGCCCGGAAGGAAGCAGGAGGCATCTCGGCGACGATGCTGTTGCCGCCGCTGTCGACGATCATGCTCGAATTTGCTCCGGACTAGGCGATGTCTCGCAGCGCGTAACTTGGGAGGATAAGAATGGCAGAGATAAAACGGACCCAGCCGCTGGCGCGCGATGCCATGGCCTATGTTCTGGCCGGCGGCCGTGGCAGCCGCCTCAAGGAATTGACCGACCGGCGCGCCAAACCGGCGGTCTATTTCGGCGGCAAGACGCGCATCATCGATTTCGCGCTCTCCAATGCGCTCAATTCCGGTATTCGCCGCCTCGGCGTGGCCACCCAGTACAAGGCGCACTCGCTGATCCGCCACCTGCAGCGCGGCTGGAACTTCCTTCGGCCCGAGCGCAACGAGAGCTTCGACATCCTGCCGGCCAGTCAGCGCGTATCGGAAACGCAATGGTATGAGGGCACGGCCGATGCCGTCTACCAGAACATCGACATCATCGAGGCCTACGGGCCCGAATACATGGTCATCCTGGCCGGCGATCACGTCTACAAGATGGACTATGAGCTGATGCTTCGCCAGCATGTCGACGCCGGCGCCGACGTCACCGTCGGCTGCCTCGAAGTGCCGCGCATGGAGGCGACCGGTTTCGGCGTCATGCATGTCGACAAGAAGGACACCATCATCTCCTTCATCGAGAAGCCCGCCGATCCGCCCGGCATTCCCGACAAGCCGGATTTTGCCCTGGCCTCGATGGGCATCTACGTGTTCAAGACCAAGTTCCTGATGGAGCAGCTGCGCCGCGACGCGGCCGAACCGGGCTCAAGCCGTGACTTCGGCAAGGACATCATCCCCTATGTCGTCGAGCACGGCAAGGCGATCGCCCATCGCTTCGCCAAATCCTGCGTGCGCTCGACCGCCGAGAACGAAGCCTACTGGCGCGATGTCGGGACCGTCGACGCCTATTGGGAAGCCAATATCGACCTCACCGACATCACGCCCGAGCTCGATCTCTACGACCGCGACTGGCCGATCTGGACCTATGCCGAGCTGAAGCCGCCGGCGAAGTTCGTGCATGACGAGGATGGTCGCCGTGGCTCGGCGGTATCCTCGCTGGTCTCGGGCGATTGCATCGTCTCAGGCGCGTCGCTGAAGCGAAGCCTGATCTTCACCGGTGCGCGCATCAACTCCTATTCGACGCTCGAGGACGTCGTCATGCTGCCCGACTGCCAGGTCGGCCGCAGCGCGAGATTGAAGCGCGTGGTGATCGATCATGGCGTCAGGATTCCCGAAGGGCTCGTGGTCGGCGAGGATCCCGTCCTCGACGCCAAGCGCTTCCGCGTTTCCGAAAAGGGCATCTGCCTCGTCACGCAGGCCATGATCGACAAACTGGGACTGTCGTGAATGCAGGTCCTGTCGGTCACGCCCGAAATATTTCCTCTGATCAAGACTGGCGGGCTTGCCGACGTGACCGGCGCATTACCGGTCGCGCTCGCCGGCAAGGGCGTGACGATGCGCACGCTTGTCCCCGGCTATCCCCAGATCATGGATGCCTTCAAGAAGAAAAAACCCGTTCACCACTATCCGCTGCTGCAAGGCGGCAAGGCGTCGGTCCATGCCGTCCAGATCGCCGGGCTCGACCTGTTCGTGCTCGACGCGCCGCATCTGTTCGATCGCCCCGGCGGCCCCTATGGCAATGCCACCGGCGCCGACTGGCCGGACAATTGGCGGCGTTTCGCGGCCCTGAGCCAGGTTGGCGGCGACATCGCCGGCGGCGCCGTCTCGGGCTACCAGCCCGACATCGTCCATGCCCATGACTGGCAATCGGCGATGACGCTGGCCTATATGCGCTACGGCAAGGCGGTCGGCACGCCGTCGATGATCACCGTCCACAATCTCGCTTTCCAGGGCCAGTTCGGCGCCGGCATCTTTGGCGAACTCGGTCTGCCGGCGGCGGCCATGGCGCTCGACGGCGTCGAATACTATGGCGGCGTCGGTTTCCTCAAGGCTGGCCTGCAGGCCGCCTGGGCCATCACCACAGTCAGCCCGACCTATGCGCAGGAGATCCGCTCGCCGGAATTCGGCATGGGGCTCGATGGCCTCATCAACATGCGGTCCGTCGATCTCTATGGCATCGTCAACGGCATCGACACCGAGATATGGAACCCTGAAACCGACAAGCATCTGGTCTCCAGCTACACGGCCAGGACATTGAAGGCGCGGCACCCCAACCGGACCGCCGTCGAGGATCGTTTCAACCTTGACCGCGACGACAGTCCGATCGTCTGCGTGATCAGCCGGCTCACCTGGCAGAAGGGAATGGACATACTGGCAACGGTCGTCGACGGGATTGTTGCGAGGGGTGCCCGCCTGGCGATCCTGGGGTCCGGCGACGCCGGCCTCGAAGGCGCGCTGCTGGCCGCCGCCGCCCGCCATCGCGGTCGCATCGGCGTCGTCGTCGGTTATGACGAGGCGCTTTCCCACACCATGCAGGGCGGCTGTGACGCAATCATCATCCCGTCGCGCTTCGAGCCTTGCGGACTGACGCAGCTTTACGGCCTGCGCTATGGCTGCGTGCCGGTCGTCGCCCGCACCGGCGGTCTTGCCGACACGATCATCGACGCCAATGAAGCGGCGATTTCGGCAGGTGTGGCGACCGGCTTCCAGTTCGCACCCGCCGATGCCGGCGCCTTGCTGCACGCCGTCCGCCGGCTGGTCGCGGCGCACGCCAACCCTGCGATCTGGACGTCGATGCAGCGGCAAGGCATGAAGGCCGATGTCTCGTGGGATAAAAGCGCAGAAAAATACCTCGAACTCTATCGCTTGCTGCTTTCGAAAAGGGCTTGACGCATGATACGCACCGTCGCCACCAAACCTTATCTCGACCAGAAGCCCGGCACATCCGGGCTGCGCAAGAAAGTGCCGGTGTTCCAGCAGGAGCACTATGCCGAGAACTTCATCCAGTCGATTTTTGATGCGCTGGACGGGTTCAAGGGCAAGACGCTGGTGATCGGCGGCGACGGCCGCTTTTACAACCGCGAGGTCATCCAGAAGGCCATCGCCATGGCCGCGGCAAACGGTTTCGGCAAGGTGATGGTCGGGCAGGGCGGCATCCTGTCGACGCCGGCCGCTTCCAACATCATTCGCAAATACAACACCTTCGGCGGCATCATCCTGTCGGCCAGCCACAATCCGGGCGGCCCGCACGAGGATTTCGGCATCAAATACAATGCCGGCAATGGCGGCCCGGCACCGGAAAAGCTGACCGACGCGATCTTCGCCAGGACCAAGATGATTTCGAGCTTCAAGACCGCCGATATCGGCACGGTCGACCTCGACACGATCCGTACCGTCGAGGCGGGCGGCATGACCGTCGAGGTGATCGACCCGGTCGCCGACTATGCCGAGCTGATGGAAAATCTGTTCGATTTCGATGCGTTGCGTGGGCTGTTCAAGTCAGGCTTCCGCATGCGCTTCGACGCCATGCATGCCGTGACCGGTCCCTATGCCAAGGAGATCCTGGAAAACCGGCTCGGCGCGCCGAAAGGCACCGCCCGCAACTTCGTTCCCCTGCCGGATTTCGGCGGCCACCACCCAGACCCGAACCTGGTCCACGCAAAGCACCTCTATGACGAGATGATGGGACCGGATGCGCCGGATTTCGGCGCCGCTTCCGACGGCGACGGCGACCGCAACCTGATCATCGGCAAGGGCATTTTCATCACCCCGTCGGATTCGGTGGCTATGCTCGCCGCCAATGCTCATCTGGCGCCGGGCTACAAGGCCGGCCTGAAAGGCATCGCCCGCTCGATGCCGACCAGCGGTGCAGCCGACCGCGTCGCCGAAAAGCTCGGCATCGGCATCTATGAAACGCCGACCGGCTGGAAATTCTTTGGCAATCTGCTCGATGCCGACATGGCGACGATCTGCGGCGAGGAAAGTGCCGGAACCGGCTCCAACCATGTCCGCGAAAAGGACGGGCTGTGGGCCGTGCTTTTGTGGCTCAATATCCTCGCTGCCCGCGGCGAAAGCGCCAAGCAGATCGTCACCGAGCACTGGGCCGCCTATGGCCGCAATTACTACTCACGCCATGACTACGAGGAGGTCGAGACCGACCGCGCCAATGCGCTGGTCGACGAATTGCGGGCCAGGCTCGCTTCCTTGCCCGGCACCAGCGTGCGCGGCATGAAGATCACCAGCGCCGACGATTTCGCCTATCACGACCCGGTCGACGGCTCGATAGCCAGGAACCAGGGCATCAGGGTGCTGTTCGAAGGCGGATCGCGCGTCGTCTTCCGTCTCTCCGGCACCGGTACCTCGGGGGCGACGCTGCGCGTCTATATCGAGCGCTACGAGCCGGACAAGTCCAGGCACGATCTCGACACGCAGGAGGCGCTTGCCGACCTGATTGCGGCAGCCGATGATATTGCCGGGATACGCAGCCATACCGGCCGCGCCGAGCCGAGCGTGATTACGTGAGTTTGGTTGACAGCCGGCCGTCTGAGTTCGGCCTGCGTTGCGAGGCTCCCCCTTCTCCCCTTGTGGGAGAAAGTGGCCGAGCGAAGCTCGGTCGGATGAGGGGTGTTCCAGCTTGGCGCACACCTTTGCCCAAATCGCCCATGCCTCGTTTCTTCCAGCACCCCTCATCCGTCTCGGCGCTGCGCGCCAATCCACCTTCTCCCACAAGGGGAGAAGGGGTCGCTGAGGTCGCCGCGTGAGTCAGCTCGGTGCCACCGTCACCCGCGGCGGCATCCGCTTTGCCGCATGGTCGTCCGCGGCCAGCCGGCTCTGGGTCTCGATCTTCGATGAGCAGGGAGAGGGGGAGATCGACCGGCTCGAACTCCAGCCGGAAGGCGAGGGCGTTCACGCGCTTTTCGTCGCCGGCCTCGCCGCCGGCACCCGATACGGATTTCGCGCCGATGGCGATTATACGCCCGAGAACGGGCTTTGGTTCGATCCCGACAAGCTGCTGGTCGACCCCTATGCCGTCGAAATCGACAGGTCTTATGTCTATGACGTCAGGCTCGCCGCGCGCCGGGGCGAGGGCACGGACACTGCGCCGCTGCTGCCGAAGGCGATTACCGCCACCCTGCCGCGGCCGGTGCCCGTCTTGCCGCCGCTGTTCCAGCCCGGTGGCCTGATCTATGAAGTGCCGGTGCGCGCCTTCACCATGCTGCATCCGGACATCCCGAAGCACCAGCGCGGGACGGTTGCAGCCCTTGCCCACCCGGCTATCGTCGAGCACCTGAAAAAGCTCGGGGTCGGGGCGGTCGAACTAATGCCGGTGACGGCATCGATCGACGAGCGGCATTTGCCGCCGCTCGGGCTGCGCAATGCCTGGGGCTACAATCCCGTGACCTTCATGGCGCTCGACCCGCGCCTGGCGCCCGGCGGTCTCGCGGAATTGCGGCAGACGGTTGCCACGCTGCGTGAGGCCGGTATCGGCGTCATCCTCGATCTCGTCTTCAACCACACCGGCGAAAGCGACAGGCTTGGGCCGACGCTGTCGCTGCGCGGTCTCGACAGCCGCGCCTACTACCGGCATCGGCCGGACGGCAGCTTGATCAACGACACCGGCACCGGCAACACCGTCGCTTGTGATCATCCGGTCGTCCGGGAAATGGTCCTCGACACGCTTCGTCACTTTGTCCGCCATGCCGGCGTCGATGGTTTCCGCTTCGACCTGGCGCCCATTCTGGGGCGGGTCGATGGCGCATTCGACGCCGCTGCGCCACTGCTCATGGCTATTCGGGATGATCTGCTCCTTGGCGACCGGGTGCTCATCGCCGAGCCATGGGATATCGGCCCGGACGGCTATCAGCTTGGCAATTTTCCGCCGCCCTTCCTCGAATGGAACGACAGATATCGCGACGACATCCGCCGGTTCTGGCGCGGCCACAGCGGGATGGTCGGCGCGCTCGCCACCCGGCTTGCCGGCTCATCCGACGTGTTTGCCAAGCCAGGCCAGCAGACGAGCCGCAGCGTCAATTTCATCGCCGCGCATGACGGCATGACGCTGGCCGACATTGTTGCCTACGAGCACAAGCACAATGAGGCCAATGGCGAGCAGAACCGCGATGGCCACGATGACAATCTGTCCTGGAACAATGGCGTCGAGGGTGAGACCGGCGACCGGGCGATCGTTATGGCACGTTTCGATGACCGGTGTGCGCTGCTGGCCACGCTGTTTGCCTCACGCGGCACGATCATGCTGACCGCCGGAGACGAATTCGGCCGCACCCAGAAGGGCAACAACAACGCCTATGCGCAGGACAACGAGATCACCTGGCTCGACTGGTCCGGGCGCGATCGGGCGCTGGAACAATACGCCGTTTTGCTCGCCGCGACGCGTCGTTGCGTGCCGGCGCTTTCCGACACGCGCTTCCTGACAGGAGAGCCGCCGCCCGGATCAGAGCAACCGGACGCGGTCTGGCTCACTGAAACCGCCACGCCGCTCGACGAGGCAGGCTGGCGCGATCCGGGGCGGCACCGCCTGGTCATGATGCTCGACAGCGATGATTGCCGCCTTGCCGCGGTCATCAATGGCGATCGCCGGGGGTGTATGTTCACGCTGCCGGAGCGCGACGGATTTCGCTGGCAGCCAGCCATCGAAGCATCGGACGGCGCAGCCGGAATTTCACGGCCGGTGCCGGGGCGAACGGTGATTTTCATGATCGAACACGAAGCCGCGCAGGCTCAGATAAAGGAGAACCCGAGTGGCAAGTGACCACGCCGAGTGGTGGCGCGGCTGCGTCATCTACCAGATCTACCCGCGCTCCTTTCAGGACACGACGGGGGACGGCAGTGGCGATCTGCGTGGTATCACATCGAGGCTGGCGCATGTCGCATCGCTTGGCGCTGACGCCGTCTGGCTATCACCGTTCTTCAAGTCGCCGATGGCCGATATGGGCTACGACGTATCCGACTATACAGCCGTCGATCCGATGTTTGGAACATCAGCGGATTTCGATGCGGTGGTCGCCGAGGCGCACCGTCTCGGCCTGAAAGTCATTATCGACCAGGTCCTGTCGCATTCGTCCGACCGGCACGAATGGTTCGTCGAAAGCCGTACGAGCCGCGATAACCCCAGGGCGGACTGGTATGTCTGGGCCGATCCGAGGCCCGACGGCACCGCGCCCAACAACTGGCTGTCGGTCTTCGGCGGCCCCGCCTGGGAGTGGGACGCGACCCGCAGGCAGTATTACATGCACAATTTTCTCGCCTCGCAGCCGGACCTCAATTTCCACAATCCGGAGGTTCAGGACGCCCTGCTGGAAACGGTGCGGTTTTGGCTGGAGCGCGGCGTCGACGGGTTTCGCCTCGATACCGTCAACTACTATGTCCATGACCGCTGGCTGCGCAGCAACCCGCCCCTGGCGTCAAGCGTCGCAGGCACCAACACCGAAACCAATCCGTACCTCTATCAGGAGCATTTGTTTGACAAGACGCAGCCCGAAAACCTGGCTTTCCTCAAGCGGTTTCGGGCGCTGCTCGACGAATATGAGGGCCGCGTCGCTGTCGGCGAGGTCGGCGACGAAGCCCGTTCGTTGCAGACGCTCGCCGCCTACACCAGCGGCGGCGACAAGCTCGACATGTGCTACACATTCGACCTGCTCGGTCCGCAATTCTCGGCGGCGCATGTGCGTGGCTGCGTCGAAGCGTTCGAGAGTGCTGTCTCCGACGGCTGGGTCTGCTGGGCGTTTTCCAACCACGATGTCGTTCGCCATGTGACGCGATGGACAAGGCCCGGCGGCGACCCGGAAAGGACGGCGAAGTTCTCCATCGCGCTGCTGTCATGCCTGCGTGGATCGATCTGTCTCTATCAGGGTGAGGAACTCGGGCTGGAGGAGGCGGAATTGGCGTTCGAGGATCTGCGCGATCCTTACGGCATCCGCTTCTGGCCGGGGTTCAAGGGCAGGGATGGCTGCCGCACGCCGATGGTGTGGGAGAAGGGCGCCAACAATGCCGGCTTTTCAATCGGCAGGCCGTGGCTTCCAATCCCGGAAAGCCATCGCGCCCGCGCGGTCGATATCCAGAACGGCGAGGAAAAGTCAGTTCTGGCCAGCTATCGGGCGATGCTGGCGTTGCGCAGGCGGCATGCGGCGCTGGTACAAGGTTCGACCCGTTTTCTCGATGCCGAGGGCGAAGTGCTTGCCTTCATTCGCGAAGGCGGCGGCGAGAAGCTGCTGTGCGTTTTCAACTTCGCCGAGGACCCGGCCAACTGGCCGTTGCCGCAGGGTATCGATGTCGCGGAGACGATCGACCTTGGCGCTGGTGCCGCCTTGCAGGAAAAGATTCTGTCGCTGCCGCCGTTGGGCTGCTTTCTCGGACGGGCTGGCTGATCTCTCCAACTCACTGAACAAGCACAGAGCGCCCGCAAGTCGCGCCCATGACCCGGACATCGGCCTCGCCGACGCGCACGCCCAGCGCCCCAAGCACGTTGTAAACCAATTCGTCGACCGGCGCCGTCACGCCGTTCAGCAGCGCCACCACTGCCGGCTTCACGGTTCCGAGCAAGGCGGTTACATCAAGCCCGAGGCCCAGCGCACTGACCGAAAGCGACAAATTGTTGACCAGCGACGTGGTGAGAGATTGCGTCAGGTTCTTCGTCGAGGCGTTCTTTATCGTCTTGCTTGCGATGTCGGTGCTGTTGAAGGTCAAGATCGTCGGATCGTTGTTGGCGATCTCAACGGCTGCAGAACCATTCACGCCGATCAGATTGAGGGTGAGAAACAGAAGCTTCACGCTGACCTGCGCGATTTCGGCATTTTGAAACGACTGTGGGTTGCTGAAATCGGCGAAGGCGGAGGGGCTGTTATCGGCATCGCTGGCGCCAAGGTGCAGCGAGGCAAGGCCCGGACGTGCGGCAATGGTAACTTTCAAACTGTCGGGGTGCCCCGTCGGGCAGCTGATGTCGGTCAGTTTGGCTTCGGCAGAGGCCACCTCGACATGCAGCGGCAGTTTGACGGCCAGCAGGCTGATGCCGCCACCGAGGTTCGCATTGCTGCCGCCGATGGACGCCACCAGCTTGATCCGCGTCTGCGCCGTACGCACCACAGCACCCTTCTCGCCGACTGTCAGCCATGGCGAGAATTGTGCAGGTTCGCCGATTGCAATCGCAAGCGTGGTGGAGGCAAGCCCCGGAATGGCGGCTCCGAGATTGAGCTCGACCTGCTTCGAGCCGTTGGCCAGTGCAGCAGCGGTGGTCAGCATGCCCATGGCGCTGGCGTCGACCGAAAAGCCGGGCGACTTTTGCCCGAGGCCCAACTGGCCCATTGATCCAAGATCGACAAGATGATTGAGCGGTATCTTGACCGTGTTGGTGGTCCTTGACGCGATTGTCTGCAAAGCCAGCTTGCTGGTGCTGCCAACGGGTGAAACATTAGCCATGGCGGTCGCTATCTCGCCCACCGTCGCCTTGGAAGCCAGCACCTCCGAATAGCTGACACCCGTCAGCTGCATCTCAACGGCAAGGGCATCGATGAACGAAAGCAGGTTCACGTCGGCAGCGATCAGAGCGTTGTAGTCCATGACGCTGAGCGCGATGTTGCCGCCCAGGAACTTGCTGAGAAGAGCGTTGAGGATGCCGCCATTGACGCTGAGAAGCCTGGACCCGACCGAGAACATCGCCTGCGGCGCTATGCTGGCCACGGCTTGGGTGCCGATCACCGGCGTAGGGATAAGCGAACTCGCGAAATAGCGGGCAGGAACCTTTTTCAGCGTGACATGAACCGCGTTGTAGGGCGTTTTGCCGGCCTCGAAGCGCTTGTCGACGCCGAGCGACGACTCTGCTGAATATCGGCCGGGGGTGACCGACACGATAGTCTTTCCAAGGGCAGGGGTGATCGTCTGCCCTGCCTTCTGAACAACGATACCCGGCATTCCGTTGTCGCCGAGCGTGGTCACCACCGCGGCGTCAATGTTGTTGATGTTGGAGGCGGCGGTGATTGCCGCCAGATCGACCAGCGACTGAGCCTCCCGGCGCTCCACATAGATCGAGCCTTCATCGATGGCGAAGGCGGCCAGCGCCAGCGCGAACGGTGCGCACAGCGCCGTCATGACGGCGAAGTTCGCCGTCAGGTCGCCAAGCATCGAGCGGGCGACCCGGCCGATCCTGCCCGCCAAAGTTTGCGACATTCAGATGCCTCCAACCCGGATTGTCGACTGGCGTGAGATCGTGGTGCCAGGCATGGGCAGTGCCGGGAACAGATTCCAGACCGGCAGGTTGCGGGCATCATATTGGATGGACACGACGAATTGGTTTCCGTCGGCCGTGCTGTCCTTGGCCTGGTAGGTCAGCTTGTCGGAATCGACGAATGGATATCCCGCGGCATTGGTGGTGACGAAACTGGTCACCAGCGCCTGGCGCTCATCTTCGTTCAGCCCGGCAATCGCCGTGCGTGCGGCGTCCGCTGCGATCTGCTGCACGGAGTGACTGGCGCCAAAATAGATGCCATATGCAACCATGCCGAGCAGAAGCAAGATGAAAATGGGCGCAAGCAGTGCAAATTCGATCGCGGACGTTCCGGACGGTTCTCGAAACTGATGTAATTTGCGTTTTAGCTGACGCGTATTGCGCCGCTTTATAGCGATTGTCCCAGTTTCCGCGCTGTTCATGTCCGTCGCCTATCAAGACATACCGAAGCCCGCAAAAGATGTAATCCGTGGTTGCTTAAAGGCGGCTTAAGACATTCTGGCAAAGTGGAATCGACGACAGATTTCTTGCCGGAAACGAATGCTTGAAGCGGTTCTTCCGCCAAGTCGTGGAATTCATCAGCCGACGCGGCGCCCCGCTTCGACGCCCGACTTCTTCAACAAAGCGGCGCAACCTGCTCGTTGCAGAGAAAGCGCCGTCGATCCCATCGACCACAACGTAGGGTTTAGTTAGTGAGGGACCCCATTGACTTGCATCAATATCATGCGATCCGCTGCAGGCTATTGCCCGTCCCAACTTCCCACGAGGTGCAAGGGTTTTCGCGCAATGTGTAGGATCTGACGTGCGGGTTGTGTCCAAATTGCTGCCGCTAGTTGTAACTTGTGTTTACCACTCACGGGTTAGGGTTACCCAAAGGCAGTTGGCGGAATGACGGCATCAGATTATCTCCTGACACGCTTCGGGAAGCTCTCGCTGTTCAGGCAGACCTGCGTCGTGGTTCTGGCAGCCATCATCGGTGCGGATACACTCACGCTCGTTTTCTATGGTATCTTCTTTGCCGACCGCCTCCTCTTGGACTTGTTCTTGACAACGGTCATCACCGTCGCGGTTGGATTTCCGCTCGGCTATTTCTTCCTGAGACAGCAGTTGAAGCTCGCCTGGATGGCCGCCAGGCTCGACCGGGCAGCACGCATCGACCACCTCACAAGCCTCGCCAACAGGAAAACCTTCTTTGAAGAGGCCGAGGCAATCGTGGGTTCCGAGGCCTTTAGGGAAGGCGCCGTGCTGTTCATCGACGCCGATCATTTCAAATCAATCAACGACACCTTTGGTCATGCCATCGGCGATGCCGTCCTCCAGGAGATGGGCAGCGTTATTCGCAGCTCGGTTCGGGAACGCGACCTGGCGGCGCGCATCGGCGGCGAGGAGTTCGCTGTGTTCCTGGTCGAAGCCGGCCGCGACAAGACATTGGAAGTAGCCGAGCGCATCAGACAGAACATGCGCGGTGTCAGACGGGCAGTCGGCATCGAGGACCGAGAAATCACCGTCAGCATCGGGATTTGCCTGCACGGACCAGACCAAACCTTGAACGACATCCTGCTGCGCGCTGATCAGAATCTCTATGTCGCAAAGAACAGGGGGCGCGACTGCATCGTCGCAACCACCGGGTTCGGACCGGTATTCGCATGATCGTGACCGGCACGATTGCTCCACCGGTATCTGCGAATCATCGCTCGGCCGAGGCGTGGCCGAACTGCTTTTGCGTAGCTGGAAGGCTCGGTCCATGGTTTCGACCGCTGTTCTGCCGGCCGCGCAGTGGCTGTCGCTGCGCCTTACTTAGGGTGACCTCACGAGTCTGTTGAAATAAAAAATCACCACGTTACTGTTTGGCCACCAGCTGCCGGAAAGGGAACCGGCGGCGCGCTCAAAGGGGCCAGCGAATCGGCTTCGGGGCGTCAACACTCAAGAGGCGCAGCTGAACGGCCGCCTCGACAGGGAGAACTTCATGCTGAAAAACATGCTGAAGGCGACGGTGTTCGCCACAACCATGGCTTTGGCCGCCGGCACGTTCTACACGCCAGCCTTCGCCGAGGTCGTCTACAACCGCGGCACCGCCGCCGAATCGGAGTCGCTCGACCCGCACAAGACCTCGACAATATACGAAGCCGCTGTATTGCGTGACCTGTTCCAGGGGCTGGTCATGCAAGACCAGAAGGCGAACGTCATTCCGGGCGCCGCCGAAAGCTGGACTGTATCGGACGACGGCACCGTCTACACCTTCAAGCTGCGCAAGGACGGTGTCTGGTCGGATGGTAGCCCGGTCACGGCAGGTGACTTCGTCTACGCGTTTCATCGGCTGGAAGATCCGGCCACCGGCGCCGAATATGCTTCGATGCTCTATCCCGTGAAGAACGCCGAGGAGGTGAACACCAAGAAGGCGAAGCCGGAGGAGATGGGCGTCAAGGCAATCGACGCAAATACCCTGGAAGTGACGCTGAAGGCGCCCACGCCCTATTTCCTTGAAATGCTGACCCACCAGGCGACTTATCCGGTCAGCAAGGCGTCCATTGACAAGCTCGGCGCCGATTGGATCAAGCCGGGCAATCTGGTCTCCAACGGCCCCTTTACCCTGACGGAGTGGGTTCCCAACGACCACATCAAACTGGTCAAGAATCCGAAATTCTGGGATGCTGCGAGCGTCAAGCTCGACGTCGTCAACTACATCCCGACCGAAGATCGTTCGTCGGCGATAAAGCGCTTCGAGGCCGGCGAACTCGACAGCTACGACGACCTCCCGACCGAGCAGCTCGCCGATCTCAAGGCCAAGTTTGGCGATCAGATTCGCGTTGGACCTTACCTCGGCACCTACTATTTTTCGATCAAGACCGACAAGGCTCCGTGGGACAACGTCGAACTGCGCAATGCCATCTCCATGGCAGTCGACCGCGATTTCCTTGCCGAAAAGGTCTGGCAGAACTCAATGCTGCCCGGCTATTCGATGGTGCCTCCGGGCATTGAGGGCTATACGCCGGCAATGGCCAAATACGCGGACATGTCGCAGATCGACCGCGAGGATGAGGCCAAGAAGGTACTCGAGAAGCTTGGCTATACGCCCGAGAAACCGCTGAAGATGGAAATCCGCTACAACACGTCGGAAAACCACAAGAACACTGCAGTCGCCATCCAGGAGCAGTTGAAGCCGCTCGGCGTCGAAATCACGCTGCTCAACACCGACACCAAGACCCACTACTCCTTCCTTGAGCAGAAGGGCGACTACGACGTGGCGCGTGCCGGCTGGATTGCGGATTACAAGGATCCGGAAACCTTCCTCGGCATCTCCCGCAAGGCAAGCGGCAACAACTATTCGAGCTACAACAGCCCGGAATTCGAGAAGGCCATGGACGAGGCGGCCGCCGCGGGCGGCAAGCCTGAAGAGCGGATGAAAGAACTCGCCGAGGCCGAGCGCATCCTCGTCGATGACGTCGGCAACATCCCGCTTCTCTACTATAGTTACAAGGATATCGTTTCTCCGAAGGTTCATGGCTTCGAGGACAACGTCATGGATGTGCATCCGTCCCGCTTCATCTCCAAGGACTGATCTCCTTGGCCGGACTGCCGCTCCTTTACAGCGCCGCGCGTCCTTTGGGGCGCGCACAGGGCGCTGTAACGCCTTGATTTTGCACATGATCCTCTCCGGACCTTCGGCTCGGGTCATGCGTTAGGGGCGGCGGTCCCGGTTTGCTAGCAAAGCGGGGAACCGATGCTGCGTTACGTATTCCGGCGGCTTCTGACCGCCATTCCGACGCTGTTGGTCATCGTGACCATGGCGTTCTTCCTGATACGCGTTGCGCCTGGCGGCCCGTTCAATCAGGAGCGGGGCCTGAGCCCCGAGATCAAGGCCAATCTCGAAGCGCAGTTCGGTCTCAACGACCCGCTCTGGCTGCAATATGTCCACTATCTCGGCAATCTGCTGCGCGGCAATTTCGGTCCGAGCTACAACATGCCGGATTTCACTGTCGGCGAATTGTTTGCCAGGGGCCTGCCCGTTTCGATCCAGATCGGCGCCTCGGCCCTGATCCTGGCGCTGCTGCTCGGCGGCCTCCTCGGCACCATTGCCGCGCTCAACCAGAACAAGCTTGCCGACTATTCGGTGATCGCTCTGGCAACCGCCGGCAGCACCATTCCGACCTTCGTCATCGCGCCGGTTATCCAGCTTCTGTTCGGTCTGACCTGGAAACTGCTGCCGATCGGCGGCTGGGGCGATGGCGCCCTGCTCAACAAGATCGGCCCTGTGCTGACCCTCGCCTTGCCGCAGATCGCCATCGTCGCCCGCCTGATGCGCGGCTCGATGATCGAATCGTTGCGCTCGCACCACATTCGCACCGCACGTGCGCTCGGCCTGTCGGACTGGTCGGTGGTCGTCAAGCATGCGCTGCGCGGTGCCATATTGCCGATTGTCTCCTTCACCGGCCCGGCGGCGGCGGCACTGCTCACCGGCTCGATCATCGTCGAGACGATCTTTTCCATTCCCGGCATCGGCCGCTATTTCGTCGAGGCCGCGCTCAACCGTGACTACACGCTGGTCATGGGCACCGTGGTGGTCATCGCGCTGTTCACCATCGTCTTCAACCTGATCGTCGACGTCATGTATGCCTTCGTCGATCCGAGGGTGCGCTATGACTGACATCGCAGCCACCGCTCCGGCCATCGTCGGCCGTTCCCTGTGGGGCGATGCCTGGGCGCGCCTCAAGGCCAACCGCGCCGCCATGTTCAGCCTGTATTATCTTGCCTTCATCGCGATCCTCAGCGTGTTCGGACCCTCTTTGGTGCCGCATCGATACACCACCATCTACGCCGACTATGTGCGCATGCCGCCGAGCTTGTCGGCCTATCCGAAGCCCGACAAGATAGAAACCGCGCTCAACGAGGCGATCAAGCGCATGCGTGTCGACATCAAGCAGTGGCGGCAGGAAGACAATCGCATCTTCGTCACCGTCACATCGCGCAAGCCGATCGACGACCGCAATGTCCGCTACCTCGACCGTTCCGATGCCTTCGACAACACCAAGATAGAGAGCAAATCGGCTGACGGCCTTGAAGCGGTGATGAGCGCTTCAATCAGGCAGCAGTATTTCCTGTTCGGCACCGACAATACTGGCCGCGATCTCCTGTCGCGGACGCTGATGGCCGGGCGCATCTCGCTGGCCATCGGCTTGCTCGCCGGGGTCGTTGCGGGCGTCATCGGCGTGCTCTATGGCGCTGCGTCCGGCCTTGCCGGCGGCAGGATAGACGAGGTGATGATGCGCATTGTCGATGTGCTCTATTCGCTGCCGTTCATTTTCTTCGTCATTATGCTGGTGGTGTTTTTCGGCCGGAACTTCGTGCTGATGTTCCTGGCGGTCGGCGCCGTGCTGTGGCTCGACATGGCGCGCATCGTGCGCGGACAGGCGCTGTCGATCCGGCGGCAGGAATATGTCCAGGCGGCGGAGGCGATGGGCATAGGCCAGCGCGGCATTCTGATCCGCCACGTCATTCCCAACCTGCTTGGCCCGGTGGTCATCTATATGACGCTGCTGGTGCCGCAGGTCATCATCCTGGAGAGTTTTCTGTCGTTCCTCGGGCTCGGCGTGCAGGAACCGATGACTAGCTGGGGCGTGCTGATCTCGACCGGCGCCAAGAACATCGGCACCGCCAACTGGCTGCTTTTGTTCCCAGCATTTTTCCTTGTCTCGACGCTGTTCGCGCTGAATTTCGTCGGCGACGGTCTGCGCGACGCGCTCGACCCGAGGGACCGTTGAGATGATCGCTTCCGAAACCATCCTCAGTGTCAAGGACCTTCGCGTCCGCTTCCGCACGCTTGACGGCGTGGTCGAGGCGGTCAAGGGCATCAACATCCACGTCAATGCAGGCGAAACCGTTGCCGTGGTCGGCGAATCCGGTTCCGGCAAAAGCCAGACGATGATGGCGGCGATGAGCCTGCTGGCCTCGAACGGCGAGGCGACGGGCGTCGTCGACTATCGCGGCCGCAACCTTTTGGCCCTGCACAAGTCCGAGCTCAACCAAGTCCGCGGCCGCAAGATCAGCATGATCTTCCAGGAGCCGATGACCTCGCTCGATCCGCTCTATTCGATCGGCAACCAACTGATCGAACCGATCCGCCGGCATCGTGGGCTTGGCGCGGCGCAAGCACGCGAAGAGGCGCTCAAGCTCTTGCGGCTGGTCCATATTCCCGATCCCGAGCGGCGGATGAAATCCTATCCGCACGAATTGTCGGGTGGCCAGCGACAGCGGGTCATGATCGCCATGGCGCTGGCCAACGATCCCGACATACTGATCGCAGACGAACCGACGACCGCGCTCGACGTGACCATCCAGGCGCAGATCCTCATGCTGCTCGCCGAACTGCAGCGCAAGCTTGGCATGGCGATCGTCTTCATCACCCACGATCTCGGCATTGTCCGGCGCTTTGCCGACCGGGTCTATGTCATGCGCTACGGCGAAGTCGTCGAGGAGGGCGAGGCGGAAGCGATCTTCGTCAATCCGCAGCATGCCTATACCAAGATGCTGTTGGCCGCCGAGCCGACCGGAACCAAGGCGCCGCCACCGCCAAATGCGCCCGTCCTGCTCGAAGGCAGGAATGTCGAGGTGACCTTCAAGATCGGCGGCGGGTTTCTCGCCGGAGAGCCGCTGATCCTGCGCGCGGTCGACCACATTTCGATACGGCTGAAACGCAACCAGACCATCGGCATCGTCGGCGAATCCGGTTCAGGAAAATCGACGCTTGGCCGAGCCCTGCTGCGGCTCCTGCCAAGCGATGGGCTCATCCGCTTTGGCGATCGCGATATTTCTGCCGCCGACCGCCAGGCCATGCGGCCGCTGCGGCGCGAATTGCAGCTGGTCTTTCAGGACCCGTTCGGTTCGCTGTCGCCGCGCATGACCATCGGCCAGGTCATCACCGAAGGGCTTCTGGTGCATGAGCCGACCCTGTCGGGCAGGCAACGCGACCTCCGCGCCGTCGAGGCCTTGCGTGAGGTCGGGCTCGACCCGAATGCGCGCAATCGCTACCCGCACGAATTCTCCGGCGGCCAGCGCCAACGCATCGCCATCGCGCGGGCGATGATCCTCAAGCCCAAGGTGGTCGTCCTCGACGAGCCGACGTCGGCGCTCGATCGGTCCGTCCAGAAGCAGATCGTCGAATTGCTGCGCAAGCTGCAGGCCGACCATGAACTGTCCTACCTGTTCATCAGCCACGATCTCGCCGTCGTGCGTGCCATGGCCGACTACATCATCGTCATGAAGCAGGGCAAGATCGTCGAGGAAGGGCCGACCGAGGCGATCTTCAGCAATCCGCAGGCATCCTATACGCAGACACTGATGGCCGCGGCCATCGACGTCACACGGTTTCGCTTGAGCGCATAGCGCGGTCGGTCAGGACTGCAGCGGATAGTGATTGAAAGGTCCCGAGGCGAATAGACCGTCGTCTGCAGCCAGGGCTGCTATGGCTTCGATCTCGATCATCGCCTCGGGCGTTTAGAGCGCTATCATCTCGACGATCGTCTCCGCCGACAGGGCTTGAAAAAACTGCTTCCGGCGGAGTTCAGCGACCTCCTTGAACTTGCTCATGTCCTGCGCTGGATTCAACATAACGCCCGAAGTTGTCCAGGATCGCCTGCCAGCCGTCACGCTGCATGTCGATGGAGTTCTGCGTCTCGGCATCGAATATGGTCGTCACCTTCGTACCGTTGCCTGCAGCTTCGAAGGTCGTACGCGCCTTGCGCCCGTCGCTCATGGCGAATGCGATCGCCTTGTACGGCTCGACTTCTTCGTACACCGCCTCGAAATCGAAGCCGAAACTGCCGTCCTTGGCTTCCATGCGCGCCTTGTAGCCGCCGCCCACCTTTAGGTCGGCTTCCGCGCTTGGGCAGCACCAGTCGTCGGAAGCGAAGTTCCACTGCGTGATATCGCCGGGCGTCGTGTAGGCCTCCCAGACGCGTTCGATCGGCGCGGCGATCGTGGTGGCAATGGTGATCTGCTGGTTGGTCATTTTGGTTTCCTTGTTGTCGCAGCCGGATGAGATCACGCAGACGGTTTATTGCGTGATTTCGGGCTCGACGAGGTGAGCAAGCTTGCGTAGCGACTCTTGCCAACCGAGATAACATGCCTCGACCGGGATCAGATCGGGCACGTTCTCCTGAACCACCGTCATCTCCGTTCCGACTGAAACGGCCGTCAACGTGACGGTCACTTTCATCTCGCCCGGAAGGTTCGGATCATCGAACACGTCGCTGTAGACGAGCGTCTCGCCGGGGACGAGTTTCAGATAGGTGCCGCCGAAGGAATGGCTTTGCCCGGTCGTGAAGTTTCGAAACGACATTCTGTGCTTGCCGCCTTCCGTCGCCTCAAGCTCATGCACAGTACAGGTAAAACCGAAGGGCGGGAGCCAACTCGCGACCGCGTCAGGTTCCAGAAATGCGCGGTAGACCTTTTCGGGTTTGGTGGCGAGAACCCGGTGCAGTTTAACTGTGTTGGGCATGATCATCTCCATTCGTTGAGTTCACCAGGGTGTCGTTGCTTTGGATCGGGTTAGCCTGCTGCTGCGGCTTCCAGCGCCGCGATATCGATTTTCTTCATCGTCATCATCGCCTCCATCGCGCGCTTGGCCTTGGCGCGGTCGGGACTGGTCGTCAGTTCCATCAGCCGCTTCGGCGTGATCTGCCAGGAGAAGCCCCACCGGTCCTTGCACCATCCGCAGGCGCTCTCGCTGCCGCCGTTTCCAACGATCGCCTTCCAGTAGCGGTCGGTCTCTTCCTGATCTTCGGTCAGCACCATCAGGCTGACGGATTCGTTCGCCTTGAAATTCGGGCCGCCGTTCAGGCCTATAAAAGACTGGCCGAGCACTGTGAACTCGACCGTCAGTTCATTGCCTTCCTTGCCGCCGGGATAGTCCGACGCGGCCGCATTCAGCCGATCCACATGGCTGTCGGGAAAGGTGGCGGCATAGAACTCTGCCGCCTTGCGTGCTTCGCCGTGGTCGAACCACAGGCAGGTCACGAGTTTCGTCATATCTAATCTCCTCGGTTCTTGGGGGTATTTGTTCGCGCCGCGACTGCCAGATCTCAGTCGAACCGGCCCTTGGGCGCCTCGCCAGCCAGAACGGGACCGATGAACACCATCATAAGGTCGGCCTGGATTACATCGACCGCATATGTGTTCGATGATCTAAACTCGCTCACGGGTCTTTCACCTGGTTTCGTTGCTTCGTGTCCAAAGGACGAACGAGTGGTGCGCCTCCCGACAGCCAACCTGTTATTTTTTTGCCACGCGGCAAGGCCCACCTAACCCGAGTCGATCCATCCAACCGCCGGCTGGTAAGAGCGGGTCGGCGTAGGGCCGGGCCGTTTGCTTCAGCACCGGTTGTCCATATCATGAGGCGTTCGTGGAGAAGGCGCTTGAGGTCCTCGTTGATGCCCGCAGTTTTCGCGGAAACAAACAACAACCTAAAGCGCGCCGCATGAGGCCGGTCACGCGACGCGCTTTAGTCGCCCGCCGTCGTCGAAGGTGCTGGTGCACGCTGATCGGCCGCATCGCCTTCCCGAGCAGGCCGGTTCACGGCAAGCACCGACAATTCATGCCGGCGCCCATCTCGCGCGGTCCACATGATCGACTGTCCGGCCGAGAGGCCGATCAGGGCCGTGCCGATCGGCGTAAGGATTGAAACCTTGCCTTCGGAGATGTCCGCATCGCCAGGAAAAACCAGCGTCACCGTTTTCGCATCACCGGTATCGGGCTTGAACGTCACCGTCGAACCCATCTGGACGGCGCCCGCGGAGATCAAACCATCGGAAACGATGCGCGCTCGCTCGAGTTCGGCGAGCAGGTCATCGGAAGCCTGCGGATTTCGTGCGGCCACGGTGCTCGCAAGCGCCGATAAACGCGCATGGTCCGATTTCGAGATGCGGATGGTCGGCTTGCGCCGCGCCTTGATGTTATCTTGCATTTTCGAATACTCGTATTCTCAGTTGAGCGGGCTGCCTCAAGCATGGTTTAACTGGCCAATTCGAGGCAGATCTTGCTCAAAACCGGTGCCCCAGAGCCGGTGCTGGCCTGCCTACGTTCGATGTCGATTTTTAGTGGTTGCCCCGCGGCCCGGGGCATATGGCAGCCGAGCCGGGGGTTACGATCCCGCGATGGGGCAAACCCGGAAAAGAAAATCGCGACGGATCTTTTTTGTGGCGTTCATATAACCGTAGTTGGTGCCGAGATCGGGGAAGTCAAGACGACCCTGTAGCAAGGCGCGGTGATGCCAAGCGGGAACAATTCGACAGCCGGTGAGTTTTCAGGATGAAGGGCGATCTGTTTCGGAGGAAACTGCGATGAAACGCGTCCTTGCCCAAAACGCTGTACGGCTGATGCTGGGCGGCGTAACCGCCGGCTTGTTCACGATCGTCGAGATACCCAACCCGATGGCGCCCCCGGTGGCGCAATCGTCGCTTGTGTCCGAGGCGAGGGCTGCCACCGACGTTTCCATTTCGATCAGCACATTCTACGATGAACTGTCTGCCCACGGTGATTGGGTTTCGTACCGGGGAGCGACCGTTTTCGTCCCGGTTGATGTAGCTGACGACTGGCGTCCGTATACAATTGGGCATTGGGTCTATACCGAGCAGCATGGCTGGCTCTGGGTGTCCGACGAGCCGTTCGGCTGGGCGACCTATCATTACGGCCGCTGGGGCTATGCCGACGACATCGGCTGGTACTGGGTTCCCGGCACTCGTTGGGCGCCGGCATGGGTGAGCTGGCGGCGCGAAAGGGAGCACGTCATCTGGGCTCCGCTGCCGCCGCGCCGCGATCCCGATCTGATTTCAATCGAGGTGACCGTCGACACCACGCCGGATTTTTACTGGGTCGTGGTTCCCACCCGCGAATTCCTTGCTGACGACATTTCCGTCGTCGTTATCCGTGATGAGCCGGAGTTTGTGCGCATTGTCGAGGCGGCCGAGCCGGCCGGTGAGGTGACGATCCAGAACGAGGTTGTGATCAACAAAGTCATTGATGTTGATGTGATCGAGAAGGAGACGAACCAGCAGGTGACCGTCGTCGAGGTCAGCGAGACCGAGACGCCCGAGCAGGCCGGCAAAGTGGAAAACAATACGGTCACGGTCTTTGAAGCTGAAGTGAAAGCCGATCCCGAGGCCAAACCAGCTGAGCTCAAAGACATCGAGGAGGTGAAGCAGGTTCAGGCAGCCCGGAAGTCGAAGCCGACCGAAGGCGCAGCAACGACCGAACAGGCGCCGGATGAAGAGGTCAAGCCGGAAGAGACCGCCGAGCCTGAGAAGCCGACGACCGAGGAGCAACCCGCCGCTGAGCAGGAGCAGGCCGAGCCCGAACAGGCGGCCAAGCCTGAGAAGCCGAAGGCC
>NZ_FNEE01000001.1:49090-808224 GCF_900099905.1 Mesorhizobium muleiense
CAGGCGGCCAAGCCTGAGAAGCCGAAGGCCGAGGAGCAGCCCGCCGCCGAGCAGCAGCAGGCCGAGCCCGAACAGGCGGCCGAGCCCGAACCACAGAAGCAAGAAAACAAGGCGTGCGATCCGCAGACTGGGGCGAACTGCTAAGTGTGCGGGTACAGACTACGGGCACTGCGATCGTTCCACCGCGGTGCCCACTGTGAGCCGAGCCTTCATTGGTCGCGGTGACTGCTGGGGTCGCGGTGATTTTTGGCAACTTCGCCACCCGCCGTAAGCCATCTTGCATCGAACCAGCGGTCCGCCGGTCCGCCATAGGGCAGCCGCGTGATATCCCAATGGCTGACGAAGCGCGCATAGGCGTCCCACACTGGTGGACCGCCGCCGATGAAGACGACGCGGCCAGCAAAGCGCTGGAGTGTGTCCTCGGGATCCATGCTGGAGCGAACGACGACAAGGTCCCGATCAGCGCGAGCAAAATCCGGAACGCTCGCGATCGTCTTGGGACCGGCGAGCAAGACGTGTCCTCTGGTGAGGTCGAAAAATCGTGCAACGTCGGCGACGAACTCCGGCGACCGGTTGCCTTCCCAGGGAAGGCCCCCTTTGAGGCCGAGCTGCCCCGCTTGGCCAATGGCACAGACAACTCTAACGACAGTCTTCTTCATGCGTACTCCACCGATAGCCGGTCTGGTCGCATTCGCAACGCTTGCACGTCATGCTGCGCCACGCGCCTTTTGTATGAGACCCAAACAGCCTCGAACGCGCAGCCTTACTCCGCCGCGGCTGGCTGGTCCACCGCCTCGTTGAAGAGGTGGTTTTGAATGTCGTCGGCCGGACTATGGAACTCCTTCTCACAAGTCCATCCCGACACTGAAACAAACGAAACACTTCGAGTTCGGCGCGGAAAAACGCCTGAAACAGCGATGGTTTAAATCCAATGGCACCGCTGCATCCCGCGGCGCCAATCAATGGAGTATTGCGATGTCGAGAATGCGAGCAGCTTACCGCTCATTTCGGAATTACCGGATTCACCGCATGGCGGAACGGACCCTTGCGGCAATGGACGATGGCCTCCTGAAGGACATCGGGATCAGCCGGTCCGAGATTGGCTTGGTGGTCCGCGGCTTGCAGCGTGGCCAAGAAGACAAGGCGGGCTGAGTCCATGGCCACCTTCTGGCGGCGTCCGCCGCCAATGCCCCATCTGGCGGCCTCCGCCGCCAATGCCCACGAGACGGGCGATCCGCGTTGCCGGCAAAGGCGGCAGCGCTCAGGAGTAGAGGTAACCCATGCCGCGGATCGTCCTGATCACCTCCGGCTTGGAGGGATCGACCTCGATTTTCTTCCGCAGGCGCGAAACGCGAATGTCGATGCTGCGATCGAAGGGATCCCACCCGCGGTCATGGGCGAGTTCGAGCAGTTGATCGCGGTTGAGTACGCGTCCGCGATGTTCGCTGAATACTTTCAGAAGCCGGAACTCCATCGGGGTGATCGCTATTTCGGCCCCCTCGGCGTTGTATAATTTGTGTGCGTCCGGGTCGAAGCGGCACTTGCCGAACTGGAGCTGGTGAGGGCCCAGAGTACTCGCTTTCCCCGCAGCGCGTTCGCTCGCCGATGTCCTGCGCAGCACGGCCTTGACCCGCGCCAGCAGCTCCCGCAGGTCGACGGGCTTGACGACATAGTCGTCGGCGCCGATCTCCAATCCGACAACGCGGTCGACGATTTCCGCCGATCCGGTCAGCATGATAATGGCAACGTCTGAGTGCTCTCGTAGATATCGCGCCAGGGAGAGGCCATCCTCACCTGGCATTCGGATATCCAATATGACCACATCGACGTGCTGGCTCTCAATAAGTTCACGCAGGGCAGGCCCCGCGTTGGCGGGCGTCACGGCATAGCCATGGTGCTCGAGATATTCCGCCACCGTGTCGCGGATATCCGGTTCGTCATCGCAGACCACTATGTGTGCGTGCGTCGTCAAAATCGACCACCGAACAACCAGCCCAATGGATAAGTTGGCTCTAAAGTGACGTGCAAATCAACGGGTCTGTCAAGCATTGTTGTTGACCAGATTAGAGACAAACGAACGGAGCTCGTTCGGTTTGATCGGTTTCTCGAGATAGGGCCGTTTCGCGGCGCGCAGGAACATCTGCGCGTCCGGACTGATTGTGTCCCCCGTCAGGAAGGCTAACCTGTCGAGTTCAGCCGGATGGAGCTTGGCAATCTGGTTGAACAATCCCCGCCCGTCCATATCAGGCATTTTCAGATCGCTCAGGATCAGCGCGAAATTGCGGTTCTTGAGGTGCAGCAGCGCTTCTTCGCCGGATCTGGCAATGGTGACGTTGAAACCATCTCGCCTGAGCACCTCAGCAACCAGCTCACCCACTTCCTCTTCGTCGTCTACCACCAGACAGGCAATGCCGGTCGAATTCGGGAGCTCGTCTTCGGCCGTTTCGGTTCCGTCGTCGAGACGGTCCGAAGCAGGCAGCGAAAGTATGAAGGTCGAGCCACCCCCCTCTGGGGAATCGACCTCGATGGTTCCTCCATGGGATTGAACGATACGATGACAGAAGGATAGCCCGATCCCGGTTCCTGCTCCAATCTCCTTGGTCGTGAAGAACGGCTCGAAAATCCGGGGAAGTATCTCTTTGGGAATTCCCGGACCGGTGTCGGCAACGCTGACGACTATGTTGCCGGTTCTAGGGTGAAGCCGCGTTGAAACCGTGATTGTCCGTCGCCCTTGCCAGCCGTGCAACGCCTGTTCTGCATTGACAAGCAAGTTGATCAGCACCTGGCCAAGCTGATCGGGATCCGCCCAGATCGGCGGAAGACCAGGTTCAAGATGAACTGAAAGCCCGATGTCCGACGATCGAATCGAATAGCTCGCCACTTCGACCGCTTCGGAAATGATATCGTCGATCGCAACGTTTGAGGTTCGCGTCGGCTGCTGTCTGGCCATAGCCAGGAAAGTCTTGACGATCCTGGCGCAGCGTTCGGCTGCCTTGCTTATCTTGTCGGCGCGTTCGACGACCTTGGCGTCGGCAGCGGTCTCCTTCATCAGCGATGACAGGCCAAGCACCACCGAGAGCGGATTGTTGAGCTCATGCGCCACCCCGGCCAGCAATCCACCGAGCGCCGCCATTTTCTCGTTCTGGTGCAGCGTCTCGCGCTGCCGCTCCAATTCCTGCTGCATTTTTATCCGGTCGGTGAGATCGTAGGCGTGGGAAACAATCACCTTCTCACCGTGGTAATCGATCAGTCGAGACGAAACCGAGCACCAGCAGGTTCCACCGTCCTTGCGTTTGAGCTGGGTTTCGAAATCGTCGACTAATCCCGTCGCGAGCAGCCGCTCAACGTATCGGATCCGCTCTGAAGGATCGACATAATAGTCGACGGCGCTGGTGACGTCGCCGAGCAGTTCAACGGTGGCGGGGCTGCGGTAAAGCAGCTTCCCATCATGCGCGCGGGTCATCTGGATGTTGACGGGGCAGGCTTCGAGGACTTTACGGACCAGTTCATCCGCTTCCTTGGCCGCCTCCTCGGCCCGCTTGCGCTCTGTAATCTCGACACGGGTAACCACGAACCCGCCTTCGCGGGTCGGACAGTTCGAGACAAAAAACCAACGCCCGTCCGTATGACGGAATTCCTGTTGCCGGAACTCGCGGCGGTCCCGTGCCCTCTCGGCAAGCCAGTCGTCGATCTTGTCGCGTGGGACCGGAAACTGGTTGCGCTCTGCGGTCACGCGCAGGAAATCGAACCAGTTCACCCCGGGAACGAGCACATCCGCGCTTATCGCGTGCATCTGGCGATACCTGCTGTTGGCCAGCACCAGGCAATCGTTGCTGTCGTAGAGGGCAAACCCTTCGGCCAGAGATTCGATCGCGTCGATCAGCCGTTCGTTCGCCTTGCGCGTTTCTTGCTGGGCGGCGATCATGCCGGTGATATCGGTCGTGTTCGACACGATCACCTGCCTTCCCTGGAAATCGATCAGGCGAGCGGAAATCGAAGCCCAGAAGGCCTTGTTCTCGGTGTCGTACTGCTGGACCCGAAAATCATCGATCCTGCCCTTTTCGATCAGGGTGCGCTCCAATACTGCGCTCTTGTCTGGATCGACATAATGGTCGGTTATCCGAGGACGGTCGGCGTAGAGATCTCTGGTAGCAGGATTGCGGTAGAGCGTTTCTCCCTCGAACGTGGTCATGCGTATCGGCGAAGGGCAGGCATCGAGCACCTTTTGCAGCAGCGTCGTGGCGTCGCGCTCGAAAGCCTCGGCCTTCTTGCGCTCGCTGATGTCGGTGCGCGTTACGACGAAGCCGCCAAGATCGGTGGGATGTATCGATACCGAGTGCCATTTGCCGTCGGAGAGGGGGACCTCGAAATGGGAGTGGAACTCGATCCGGCTTTGGAGCCGCTCGTCGAGCCACTCATCCTCGCGCCCAACCGCATTGCGGTACACGCCGCGCCTGGCGGATTCGCGGAGGAGTTCGTTCCATTCCACCCCCGGTTCGACGAGATCCCGCACCTGGTGGTTCAGTTCGCGGTAAAGGCTGTTGCACATGACCAGGCGGTGGTCTTCGTCGTACAGCGCGAATCCCTCGGAGAGTGATTCAACGGCGTCTGCGAGCATCTCCCGCGCCGCGGCGACTTCGCCGTCACGCTTCTTCTGCTTGGTCACATCGGCGATGCCGGCGAGAACCACTCGCCGGCCCTGGAACTCGACGATCCTGAGATTGCCCGTGGCCCAGAACTCCTGGCCATCGGGTCTTTTGAGGAGCACCTCGCAATTTTCGACGACGCCCTTCTGCATGAGCTCCCGATTGATTTCCCGGTGCTTCTCGGGATCGACAAAGTAATCGCCAAGCCGCACCGTCTCGCGTTGCGCCTTTCTGCTCCATCCAAGCAGCCGTTCGGCAGCATTGCTCTGGTAGATGAGTTCCCCCGAACTTGCGTCGTTCATCCATACCGGCAACGGATGATGCTTGATCAGGAAACCGAACAGATCCTCGCGCTGCTTGCGTTCCGTGATGTCCAATACCCCGATGATGAGCGAGGGGCGCCCTCCGTAGACGCCGCGACGGCAGTTGGTCGAACACCAGACGGCCGATCCGCTTGTGTTTCTAAGCTGGATTTCGTGATCCCGGACGATCTCGCTGTGGCTGGCGAGAGAACTGATTTCATCGAATTCGCCAGAATTCACGAAATGATCCGTCAGGAATTGCGGCTCGTTCGGCGTCCATTTTCGGCCAAGCAGGTTCGACGCGTCGAGGCTTTCGTAGAGGATCTGCCCGCTTCCCGCGTCCACCACCCAAACCGGCAGCGGGTGACTGTCCGTGATGCAGCGGAATATCTCAGCGTTCTCCTGGTGCGCGATCTGCGCCCGCTTCATCTCGGTAATGTCGACGCTTACCAGGGCCATGCCGCCATCCGGCCGAGGATGTGCGGTGAGCAACTTCCACCGGCCATCCAATGTCTCAGCTTCAACTGGAGCGTCGTCGATTTGCGTCCATCGCGCCGCGGCGCTTTCAACAAATGCGTTGCCGGGCTCGATGGGGCGGCCGTCGAAACTCTTTAGACGTGAGAGGGCTTCGGCGACTGCGGCAATGGCGTCCGTCGGCTGCATCTCGCCGCGGTCGAGCCACCGGCTTCCAAATATCTGCGGATTGCTGTCGACGAGAACATGGTTGGCGTCAAAAAGGGCATAGCCTGTGTGTGTGGATGGCACCGGATTATCAGGCCGCATGGTCGTTCCCTTTGTTCGCGTGATCCCGCGAGGGCGGATAATAGCCCCTCTTTGTTTCAGCACGCGTTCGGCCGACGCGTGATTTGTTTCAACTGTTTCGGCGCGTGGGCGACATCGCCGGCGCTGACGTGTCGCCTGTCATCCCCGTGGGGCGCGCGCTGAAACAAACGAAACACTCCCACCACACCACAGAAAAACGCCTGAAACGAAGGCGGTGTAGGACAAGAAGAGCCGCAGATGCGGCAGATTCAACCGGCGAAGCGCAAATGTCCAGCGCCCAGGATGAACAATCTAGTCTTGGCGAGTGTCGACGCGTCTTGCTCTGAAACCTGAGGGTTCAATATGGATAAGCCAGTTACTTCCCACGATTTCCCCGACCGGCTCCGCGCGAGCCTTATTGACCAAAACCATCCGGCCTATGAAGAGGCTCGCGGGCTCTACAACGCCATGATCGACAAGCGGCCGCGCTGGATCATCCCCTGCGCCGAGGTCGCCGATGTCGTCGCGGCAGTCAATCATGCCCGGGAGAAGCAGTTGCTTCTTGCCATTCGCGGCGGCGGCCACAGCGGTCCGGGCTTCGGCAGTTGCGACGGCGGAATGGCCATCGACATGTCGCCGATGAATCGGGTCGATATTGATCTCGGGACCAGCACGGTCCGCGTCGAGGCCGGCTGCACCCAAGGCGATGTCGACCGCGCCACCAGCGCTCATGGGCTGGCGGTGCCGGCTGGCCTCGTCTCGTCCACAGGCATCGCCGGACTGACGCTGGGCGGCGGCACTGGCCATCTAACGCGCAAACACGGCCTCACCATCGACAATCTGCTTGCGGCCGAGGTCGTGCTGGCCGACGGCAGCGTCGTGACGGCAAGTGAGAACGAACACCCGGAGCTGTTCTGGGCGCTGCGCGGCGGCGGCGGCAACTTCGGCGTCGTGACGCGCTTCACATTTCAGGCGCATCCGGCGAAGGATGTCTATGCCGGGCCGATCTTCTTCGACATCGAGCATACCGCAGAGATCATGCGCTGGTACCGCGGCTTCCTGCCCGGAGCGCCGCGAGAGCTCGGGATGTTCTTCGGCATCAAGACGGTGCCCTCCTGCGACCCTTTCCCGCGCGAGATCTGGGGAAGGCGCGTCTGCGCGCTGATCAGCTGCTACAACGGCGCGGAGGAGGACGGCATCCGGGCGATGCAGCCCGTGCGCGACGCGCTTCCCGGGCCACTGATGGACGGTATGATGCAGATGCCCTTCGTCGATCTGCAGGCGCTGTTTGATCCGCTGCTGCCGAAGGGCTTGCAGTGGTACTGGAAGGGCGATTATGTCGACGAGCTGTCCGATGCGGCCATCGCAGCCCATGCCGAGCACAGCTCGAAGACGCCGAGCGAACTGTCGCTGATGCACCTCTACCCCATCGACGGAGCGGCCCAGGAAGTGCCTCCGGACGCTACCGCCTGGGGAGCGCGGCGAGCGCGTTGGTCCATGGTTATCGCCGGCATCGACCCCGACCCGACGAAGGCGCCCGCGCTGAGGCGCTGGGCAAGCGAGTATTGGGCCGCGGTGCACAAGCACAACCCGCATGGTGGCGCCTATATCAACTTCATGATGGATGATGAAGGCGAGGCGCGTGTACGCGCCGCCTACGGCGCCAACTATGAGCGGCTCGTCGCGGCCAAGCGCCAATACGATCCGGCGAACCTCTTCCGCGTCAACCACAACATCCGGCCGTAAGCCGAGGCTGACAGGCCTGTGGCATGCGCAAGCCGGTGTCGCGCCATCGAGGACGACCATCCACAAAATGCGTCCCGCCCCGTCGCGCGTGCCTCTGAAACAAACGAAACACTCCCACCGCGATGCAGAAAAACGCCTGAAACGAAAGCGGTGTATGACAATAAGATCCGAAGACGTGAAAGAATAAACCGACGAAACGAAAATATCCAGAGCCTAAGACCGAACATCTAGTCTTGGCGAGGGTCGACATTTTTTGCTCCGAAACCTGAGGTTCAAAATGCATAGGCCAGTTGCTTCATACGATTTCCCCGACCGGCTCCGCGCGAGCCTTGTTGGCCAAAAACACCCGGCCCATGAAGCGGCTCGCCGGCTCTTGCAACGCCATGATCGACAAGGGGCAGACGTCAACCCCGCTACGCGACGGCTGATCGGGAACAGCCGCCATTCGTACGGCCGCGCTGACACTGCCGATTGGTGATGATCTCGGCTGCCATTGAGCAGCCCACCGAACAGCGCACGAACGCAACAAGAGACGTGCGCTTCACAACCTGCCGCCGCACATCCAGGAGGATAGCGGTTGGTCGGTTTGCCCAAAGTGCATGAAAAGACGGCTTCATCGATGCGGTGCGGGGCACGGCGCGTTGAGGCCAAACGCTAACCCTCAAAATGGAGAATTGAAATGCTCAAGATCGTTCTTGCCACTGCCACCTTGCTGTTTGCCTCCGGCATGGCTTTTGCCGGCAGCGACCACTATGGCTCCGACTACAGCCATGGGTCCTTCTATCCGAAGACCGGTGACCATTCGATGGCGTCCGACAACGGCTACGCGCTCGACCCGAGCGGCACAGCGAGTGTCGACACGACCGACAGCGCACCGACCTCGGCAGGAAAATCGATCTTCGATAAGCCCGCACCGGGTTACGGACAGGGGATGTGGGGGAGCCGATAACAGCGTTCGGCCACACGGTCGGGATTCGACTTCCAGGCGGCGGGCTCGCCCGCCGCCTGGAATCACCTCACGCCCAGCGCAGGGAAGATCCTTTCGATCGCGTAGCGTGGGCTGGAGCGGGCTTGGTTGCGCAGCCCGATCGGGTGCGTTTCAGGAGAACTCTCCTCGGCCCGAGCTTTGCGAGCGGCATCTCATTTAATCTGAAGCCGCGCCCAGTCGTGAGTAAGCACCGCCGCGCGCCACCAGTTCATCATGCGGGCCTTGTTCGACGATGCCTGTATCGGCGACCACCACGATGCGATCGGCATTGCGGATCGTCGCCAGCCGGTGAGCGATCACCAGCGTCGTTCGGCCCTGCGCAAGCTCTGCCAGCGACTGCTGGATCTCCCGCTCGGTCTGCGTGTCGAGTGCCGAAGTCGCCTCGTCCAGGATGAGGATCGTCGGGTTCTTCAGGAACATGCGCGCGATTGCCAGGCGCTGCTTCTGACCGCCCGAAAGCTTTACGCCGCGCTCGCCGATGATCGTATCGAGCCCTTCCGGCAGCGAGGCGATGAGTTCGTCGAGGCGCGCGCGGCGCGCGGCCTCGACGATCTCGCTCTCGACCGCGTCCAGCCGGCCATAGGCGATGTTCTCGCGGATCGTGCCGCCGAACAGGAACACGTCCTGCTGCACGATACCGATCTGCCCGCGCAACGAGGCCAGCGTCATATCGCGGATATCCAGACCGTCGATGATGATGCCGCCGCTGTCGACCTCGTAAAAACGCGGCAGCAGCGAGCACAGGGTCGTCTTGCCGGCGCCGGATGGCCCGACGAAGGCGATGGTCTGTCCTGCTGCGATGTCGAGATTGATGCTCTTCAAAACCGGCCGTTCGCCGCTATAGCCGAAGCTGACGTCCCGGTAGCTGATGTCACCCCGGAGCGTCGGTGCGTCAAAAGCGCCAGGCCGATCCGCGATGTCCGGCTCAGTGTCGAGGAGGGCCGCATAGCGGCGAAATCCGGCGATGCCTTTCGGATAGGTTTCAATCACCGAATTGATCTTGTCGATCGGCCGGAAGAACACATTGACCAGGAGCAGGAAGCCAACGAAGCCGCCACTGGAAAGTTCGCCACGCAGCACGAGATAGCTTCCGGCGATCATCACCACCAGTTGGATCAACCGCATGCTCATGTAGCTCAGCGACGTGCTTGCGGCCATGATACGATAGGCATCGAGCTTGGTCTTGCGGTAGCTGGCGTTGTCGCGCGCGAACAGGTTGCGCTCGTGGTCTTCATTGGCGAAAGCCTGCACCACCCGCATGCCGCCGACATTCTCCTCGATGCGAACGTTGAAATCGCCGACCCGCCCGTAAAGCGCCTGCCAGTTGCGCGTCATGCGCGCGCCATAGCGGCTTGTCACCCAGGCGACCAGCGGCACAATTGCCGCCGTAATCAGCGCAAGCTGCGGATTGACCAGGAACATCAGCGCGAAGGCGCCGATGAACGTCATGATCGCGATGAACAGGTCTTCCGGGCCATGATGGGCAACCTCGCCGATTTCCTCCAGGTCCTTGGTGACCCGGGCGATGAGGTGACCGGTCTTGTGATTGTCATAGAAGCGGAACGAGAGCTTCTGCAGGTGATCGAAGCTCTTCCGGCGCATCTCGGTCTCGATGTTGATACCGAGCATATGGCCCCAGTAGACCACGACCGCCATCAGTCCGGTGTTCACCACGTATATGGCAAGCAGGCCGGCCGACGCAGCAAGGATCAGCAGCCATTGCTGAGTCGGCAACAACTCGTCGATAAACAGCTTGACCGCCATCGGAAACCCGAGTTCCAGCAGGCCAGACAGGACCGCGCAGCAGAAATCCAGGATGAACAGACCCCTCCAGGGGCGGTAGTAGGCGAAAAATCTGCGCAGCATTGGGACGCTTTTCTGTTCGAAGGTCTGGCCTGCCAGGAGCATGGCTATGCGAGGGCTGTCGTTAAAGGCATTTCTTGCGGCGACTGCTCAGCGGCGCCGACTTGTCCGAACGGATAGCTTACGATAAGTGGAGTGTAAACATCATATTATGAGGTCTCCATGCTGACTGCGATCACGCGCTGCGAAACGCCGAATGCGGGCAAATATCTCCAGCAGCTTTGCAAGCATTTCGCGCACAAGGTCGAGGTCGCCTATGGCGATGGGCATGGGCAGTGCCGGTTCTCCTGCGGCACGGCTACCATGAATGCCGGTCTCGAACGGCTGGACATAGTGGTGGAAGCGGCCGACACCAAGGCGTTGACCGAGACCAAGCAGGTCATTGAGTCGCATCTCGTCCGGTTCGCCTTCCGCGAAAATCTCCAGCCGCTGGCCTGGCGCGATTGAAGCGTCGTTTGCGACACGGAGCATGCTCATGAGATGGCTCAAGTCGGTCCTGGCCTTGCCGGCATTGGCGCTTTTCCTCGTTCAGGCGTTCGCAACCGAGATCGAGACCGCGAAGGGCCCGGTAACGGTCGGCAAGACGCCGCAAACGCTCGCGGTGTTCGACATTGCGGCGGTCGATACGTTGAACAGCCTGGGCGTGAAGATCGCCGGCTTGCCCGATAAGCTCTATGTGCCCGAACTCGCCGGGTTGAAGGACGACGCGGAAATCGTCGGCACCATCTTCGAGCCCGATCTGGAGGCGCTGAGCGCGCTGGCGCCGGACCTCGTCATTGTCGGCGGGCGCTCCTCGCCGCAACTGGCGGCGACCAGCCGGATTGCGCAGAGCATCGATATGACGATGAATGGCGATGATCTGTTCGCGCAGGCGAAGCAGCGCCTGACGGCCTACGGCGCTCTCGTCGGCAAGCCGGCCGAGGCGGCTGCGCTTGCTTCGGAACTCGATGAGGCGCTTTCGTCGACACGTGCCGCCGTCAAGGGCAAGGGCACGGCACTGATCCTGATGACCAGCGGCCCGAAGGTGACCGCCTATGGCAAGGAGTCCCGCTTCGGTTGGCTGCATTCGGCGCTCCAGCTCACGCCGGCGGTCGAGGGTGTCGAGGCCGCGACCCACGGCGAAGCGATCTCCTTCGAGTTCCTCCGCGACGCCAATCCGGACTGGCTTATCGTGCTCGATCGCGCCGCGGCGATCGGCTCGGGGGAGCAGAACGCCAAAGCGACGCTCGACAATGAACTGGTGGCCGAAACCACGGCCTGGAAGAAAGGGCAGGTGGTCTACATGCCGGCTGCCGATTTCTACATCGCTGCAGGCGGCGTCCAGTCGACGAAGCGCGTGCTTGAGATCATTCGAGACGCTTTCTCGCGGACCCAATGACCGCCGGATCGCTTGGCTCTCAAGGCTTCGCCTATCAGGCAATCGGTGCCGCAACCCTGCTGGCGCTGTTTGTGGCCAGCCTGTTCGTCGGCGTCGGAGAGCTTGCCATAGGCAGTCTGGCCTCCGATCCGGAAGCCTTGCGGCTGATCATGATCAGCCGCTTGCCGAGGACGTTGGCGGCACTTCTGGCCGGCAGCGCCCTGGCCATCGCAGGGCTTGTTATGCAGACGCTTGCCCGCAACCGTTTCGTCGAGCCTTCGACGGCTGGAACCGCGCAATCCGCGGCACTCGGCATACTGGTGGTGACGCTGGTTTGGCCCGATGCATCGCTTGGCTGGAAGGCAGCCGGCGCGGCGGTGACCGCTCTCGCCGGGACATCCGTTTTCCTTATGCTCGCGCATAGGTTGCCGCCGACACAACCTTTTCTCGTTCCGCTGTTCGGATTGGTCTATGGCGGCGTCATTGGCGCCGCCGCGATCTTTGCTGCTTGGCACCTGGACCTTCTGCAGTATCTCGAAGTGTGGATGACGGGGGAGTTTTCCGGCATCCTGCGCGGGCGCTATGAACTGTTGTGGGTTGCGGGCGCACTGGTCGTATTGGCCTGGTGGACGGCCGACCGCCTGACGATGCTTTCGCTGGGCAGGGACGTCAGCATAGGGCTCGGCCTGAATTATGCCGCTATGCTTCGGCTCGGCCTTGTCATCGTCTCGGCCATCACCGCGCTGACCGTGGTCGTCGTCGGTACGATCCCGTTCGTCGGCCTTGTCGCGCCCAACATCGTATCGCGCTTCGCCGGCGAAAACCTGCGCCACACCTTGCCGTGGGTCGCCGGCGGTGGCGCGGCGCTGGTGCTTGCCTGCGATATCATGGGCAGGCTCATCCGTTTCCCTTACGAGGTTCCGGTCGGCACGATCCTCGGCGTCGTCGGGGCGGTGCTGTTCCTAGCCCTGCTGCTTGGCCGAAACAGCAATGACTGAAGTTTTGATGCAACGCGGCCTGGTGCGGCACGAGGGCCGCCTCGTGATAATGGCGGCAGTCGCAGTGCTGGTCGGCGTGGCCTTCATGACGATCGGCCTGCGCGGCGATCTCGCCTTCGTGGTCGAACTGCGCGCAGCGCGGCTGGCTGCGATGGTTCTGGTCGGCGTGGCGGTGGCGGTTTCGACGGTCGTGTTCCAGACCGTTTGCGCCAACCGCATCATCACGCCGTCGATCATGGGCCTGGATGCGCTTTACGTCTTCTGCCAGACGGCGCTGGTTTTTGCGCTGAGCGGTTTCGGCTTTGCCGGCATCGATCCCAGCCTGCACTTCTTCGGCAATTTCACGGCAATGACCAGCCTCGCGCTGGCGCTGTTCCTGCCGATGCTTCGCCGGCGGTTCGACCTGACGCTGATGCTGCTGACTGGCGTCGTGCTGGGCGTGCTGTTCCGATCGCTGACGACGTTGCTGGCGCGGCTGCTGGATCCGAACGATTTCGCCGTACTGCAGGGTACGGTCTTCGCCAGCTTCAATGCGGTGGAACCCGATCTCCTGCTGTTGGCCGGCCTGATCACCGTGGCGGGTGTCGCCATCGCCTGGCGGGCGCGACATGTTCTCGATGTGCTCGCGCTGGGCACCGACACAGCCATTGGGCTCGGCGTGGCGTGGCGCGTCACGGCTGCCGGGCTGCTGGTTGTTGTCGCCGCGCTCGTGTCGGCGTCGACGGCGCTGGTTGGACCGATGGCGTTTCTGGGGCTGCTGGTGGTTTCGCTCGCTGAGCGCATCGTCGGCACCGACCGGCACGCCATCCTTCTGCCGGCAGCCGCGCTCACGGCGATAATCGTGCTCGTCGGCGGCCAGACAATCCTCCAGCATGCTCTGGGCGGGGAAGGCAGCCTCGGCATCGTCGTGGAGTTTGTCGGCGGCATCGTGTTCCTCGCCATTCTGTTTGCCGGGGGCCGGCAATGATCGAGATTGCAGGCGTCTCCCTGGCTCTTGGCGGCAGCCGCATTCTGGATAATGTCAGCCTGACCGTGCCGAAGGGCGGCGTCACGGCGCTTGTCGGACCGAATGGCGCTGGCAAGTCCAGCCTGTTGTCGTTGATCGCCCGCCTGCGGCCCCTGCAAAGCGGCCGCATCACAGTCGACGGGCTGCCGGTCGATACGACGCCGAGCCGGCAGTTGGCCAGGATCATGGCCATTCTGCGACAGGATCCCGGCGTCGCAAGCCGCCTGCGTGTCGCCGAACTGGTGGGGTTCGGTCGTTTCCCGCACAACCGCGGGCGGCTGACCGCGAAAGACCGCGAAATCATTGCGGCGTCGCTCGAACAGTTCGATCTCAGCGACCTGGCGCTGCGCTTTATCGACACCTTGTCAGGCGGGCAACGGCAGCGCGCCCTCGTCGCCATGACCTTCTGCCAGGGGACGGATTACATCCTTCTCGACGAGCCGCTGAACAACCTCGACATGTTTCATGCAAGAAACCTGATGCGGACGCTGAGACGAATCGCCGACGAGCACGGCAAGACGGTGCTCATCGTGCTCCACGACATCAATCATGCAGCCTCGTACGCCGACCGCATCGTCGCGATGAAGGACGGCGCCGTTATCGCATCGGGCGAAACCGGCGACATCATCCGGCCGGATATACTGGAGAGCATTTTTGGCTTCTCGATGCGGGTCGAAAACATCGCCGGTCGGCTGACCGTCCTGCATCACGCCTGAGAATCTGCACCACGCTGAGAATGCTTCCGCGACTGCAGCGCTCGAAGAGCGCAGCAGTTACAATGGCTTAAATAACTGGATTTTTATTATCAAGTTTATTGCCGCAGCGCAACCGATGGGTTATGGCAGTCCCAACAGGCGCGGTTCGCGCCAGCCGGGGCTACCGTATTCGAGGGGATTTAGCCGATGTCATCAGATCTGTTGCGAGCGCTGACCGTCAGCACCGCGATGTCTATTTTCTTGTGTCCAGAAGCGCTGGCGCAGTCTGCCCCCGCCCCGGAAGCGGAAGCCGGGACGACCACGTCCGAAGAAAATGAAGAAGCCCAGGCTCCGGCCGGGGGCACGCAACTCGACACCATTCTCGTCGTCGACGTCGGGGCGGGCGCCAACGCGACGGCCGGCGCCAACCTGATCACCATCGACCAGCAGGAGATCGACCGCAAGAAACCGCAGGATTTGAGGGAGGTGTTCTCCGGTGAGCCGCAGATCGCCGTCGGCGGCGCGATCCCCAGCACGCAGAAGATCTACGTCAACGGCGTCGATGAGAACAATCTGGCCGTGACCGTCGACGGGTCGCGACAGAACAACAAGGTGTTCCACCACAACGGCACCTATCTGCTCGACCCGGCACTTCTAAAGGCCGCGTCGGTGCAGGCAGGCGTCGCGCCGGCCGACGCCGGTCCGGGCGCGCTCGCGGGCTCGCTTGGATTCGAGACCAAGGATGCGGTCGATCTGCTCGAACCCGGCCGCAATTTTGGCTGTTTCGTCACCGGCATATGGGACACCAACAGCGAGACGTTCACCACCGGGGTGAGCGGCTTCGGCCAGCAGGACGGCTTCGAGTATCTCGGCTACATCAATTACGGCCGTGGCGGCAATTTTACCGCCGGCAACGGCCAGGAGATGCCGGGGACCGGAACCGATCTGATCAGCGGGTTAGCCAAGATCGCCTATGAGAGCGTCGAGGGCCATCGTTTCGAGCTCAGCCACGAGCAGGTCCGCGACGATGCGCTACGCCCCTATCGCGCCAACGTCTATATCGACCGAGGCGCCGAGCCTGAACTCCGGAACTATGATCTGCGACGCCAGAACACGGTCTTTACCTATACGGATACGTCGCCGGAAGGCTGGTGGGACCCCAAGATCGTACTCGCTTACAGCCGCACCCAGATCGGGACACTGGAAACGGATCGCACCGACGCCAATATCGTGTCGCCGACCGACGGCGCGACCAGCAGCTTCAACGGCAAGGTGGAGAACCGCTTCGCGCTCGACATCGGCAGCGTCACTGCCGGCTTCGATTTCTACAACGACAGGGCGGACCTGGATTATCTCAACTCGACCGAGCCGTTCTTCACGGACGAGCGCGCCACCAATATCGGCGCCTATGCCCAGGCGCGCCTGGAGCCTTTCGACCGCACCAGGATTTCCTTCGGCGGGCGCGCCGATCACCAATGGTTCACCGGCGTAGACGACTCGGACTGGAACAACGCCGGTATCAGCGGCAACATTTCGGGCGAGTATGACCTTATGCCGGAGTTCCTGACGGTAAAGGCTGGGACCTCGCATGTCTGGGGCGGCGTTCCGTTGGCGGAAAACTACCTGCAGAACCCGCTGTGGACCTATGGCGACGGCCCGGAGCCGGTGACGTCAAACAACTATACGGCCGGTCTGGAGGCGCGCTACAACGGTTTCACCTTCGAGGCGAACGTGTTTCGCACCGACATCAACGACGCGCGCCTGCCGGTGTTCGGACGTGGCGCGCCAGTACCTGCCTTCACATCGATCCGAACGCTCGATCTCGTTTCCAAGGGTTGGGAGATCGGCGGCCGCTATGATTGGGACGCCGGCTTTGTCAGTGTGAAATACGCCGACATCAACGCCGACGTAGACGGCAAACCGGCCGATACGGAGATCGGCCGCTATTTGACGACGCCCCTCGGCCAGATCGTGATGATCGGCGCTGGCTACACATTCGACGATTGGGGCGTCAAAGTCGGTGGCGACATCGAGATCGCCTTGAAGACCGACAGGACCCTGGTGCGGCATTACACCGACCCGACAAGCGCAAAGAAGGAACTGCCGGGCTATGAGGTGGTGAACGCCTATGTCGAATGGACGCCGCCTTCGAAGCCGAACTTCACGCTGCGCGCCGACGCTCTCAATATATTCGACGAAGATTATACGGACCGAGCCGCCTACGGTCAGGATTTTGCGGAACTAGGACCGGGCAATGAACCACACAAAGATCCGGGCCGCTCGTTCCGTCTGAGCGTCACGGCGCGGTTCTGACCCGGAGCGCCACGGCGCGTCGAAAAGGCTGGCGCGGGAGTGACCTGTGCCGGCCCTGAAACTGGTCTCGAAACGCGGTCGCTTACGCTACGCCGGCGCGAACCGGTGCTTCGCGGTCCGCCCGCAGCAGACGCATATTGCGGGCGTCGTTGGCGAGTATGTTGAAGCAGTCGCCGCCGAACCATTCCAGCGAGGCATCCACCTCCTCGCGCTCGAACAATTCGTCGAGGAATTGCAAATAATCCACCGCGCCGTCGAAAAGCGCGGTCATGCCCGTCCGCTTTCCGGACGCGGCATAGACGTTTGCCGGCTCGAAGACGGCGAGGTCGGCACGCGAGCGGACATTCTTCAGATGATAGTGCCGGATATGCGGCAACAGGGCGCGATGCGCGGCGACCGGATCGGCGCCGCCTTCCCAGACGTGCAAGGTGTCGAAATTGATGCCCAGCGCCGGATGGTCGACCTCCTCGAGCAGGCGCTGCGTCGACGACAGCGTATCGGCAAGCGTTCCCGGATGTGTCTCCACCAGGATCTCGCAGCCCTGGTCCTGCGCCATCATGCAGGCGTCCTTGAGCCGCGCCGACAGTCGCCAGCGCGCTTCGGGCGAGGTGTCCCGGCTTGCCGACTTGCCGGCGAACGTGCGCACCTTGCGGGCGCCCCAGCGGCCGGCCAGACGGCAGAGGTTCGACGTGGCGTGACGCAGCGACGCCAGATCCTCATCGAGAGGCAGATAGTCGCTGAGCATCGGCACCGAAAGGCCGAATGCCGCCATCCAGTCGGCGTTGCGGTCGGTCAAATGCTGCATGTTGCGCGCGTGTGCGCCCCAGAGCTCGATGCCCTGGAAGTCGTTCGCCTCTGCCCATCGCGCGATGTCCTCCAGCGACAGCAGATGATGGCGGAAGGTGATCGTGCAGAGCGACAGCCTCATGCGACGGCGTCCTCGACATCGAGGCGCGGCGCGTGCAGGAGGCCGCGCGTGTCGCACCACACCCGATAGGTTTGGGCAAGGCGGCGCTTCAGCGAGCGCTCCATCGCGTCCAGCATATCGAGTTTCTCGAACACCCGCGACGCGAGGGCTTCGTCGCCTGTCTGGCTGAGTTTCATGATGGCGTAGTGAAGCGTCTTGAATTCCTGGATCAGAGATTCGATGTCGTCGCAGATCGGGTCGAACCCGGCGTTGGAAAGCTGCAGCGATCGCCAGAAAAAGGCGAAGCCGTGCTCCAGCGCGTATTTGCGGATCGAGATGACCGGCAGCTCGCGCAGCGCCATCGACAAATCGGGCAGTTTCACGCCGTCGCGGCCTTCCAGATGCGCCCGAACGACTTCGCGCGTTGCGCGCGTCAGCAGATTGTCGTCTTCATGGAAACAGGCAAGGAAATAGTCGCGCAGATCGACGGCGGACGGTTTCCTGATGTCGGCAGCGTCGAAAATGAAGCCGCCGGCAACGGTCGGCTGCATGATCGCATTGATGACTTTCTGCTTCTCGATCCTGCCTTCCCAGCGGAAATCCGGATCTAGAACCATCCATACTGCGGGATCCTCGGTGTGTTCCAACATCAGATAATGCGGGAACGGGTTCTGGTTGAACTTGTTCTCGCGCTCCGGCAGATGGAAGAGATCGAGCATGACCATCAGGTACTCGCTCTGCTTCTTGCGCTCCAGAAGCTCCAGCATCGTCGCCAGGTTCTCCACCTTGGCGGCGTCCGGCCGATACCATTGGCGGACCTTGGCGCCATACAGGCGCTCGAACCAATCGCGGAAGAAGTCGTGGTTGATTTCAGGCGCGTGATACGCCAGCCGCCAGCTTTTATCGACGGCGAAACCCGCATCCCAGACGCCGAAGAAGAAAGGTCGATGGTCGAGCTGCCTTTGCTTCACCGCGTGGCAGACATTGCTGACGAAGCAATGGACCTTGATGTCGACGAAGTCCTCGCCATGCACGCCGATCCGCTCAGCCGCTTCTCGTTCCGCGCGAGCGAGAACAAGTTCCTTAGCCGGCTTGACCAGTGGCTCATTGGATTCCGAGGCGTTGACGAACAGCCGCGCCAGATCGTCCACCGTATCCAGATCCTGACGGCTGATCACCTCCTCGGGAAGCGCGACACCGTGGTCGAGTTCAAGCGCCAGCATGAGTTCGAGAATGAGCACGGAATCGAGATACAGATCCTCGTTCAGCCTGGCTTGCGGTGCGAAGCTATCCATGTGCTGGTTGTCGAGCTTGTCGCGCAGGATCGTCCCCATCGCGTCGAGTATTTGATCGTAGGTCATCAGGCTGCCTCCGTCCGTACCGGCGCGAATTCGCCCGTGCCATAGCGCGCAGCCACGTCACGCCGGCTGATCTTGCCGTTCGCTTGGCGCGGGATCCGCTCCACCTGAACGATCTCGGTCGGCATCTGGTGTGCTGCAAGCCGCTCGGCGCACCATTGCCGAAGCTGCGCCCGGTCGACCGCATGTTCGGCGCTGAACAGAAGCGCGACGCGCTCGCCCGCGAATGCATCCTGCTTGCGGAACACGACCGCGTCGTCAATGCCGCCGAACGTCATGACCACGTCCTCGACTTCCTTCGGATAGACGTTGAGGCCAGAGACGTTGATCAGATCGTCGAGACGCGACAGGAAAACCAGCATCCCGTCGTCGCGGCGGTAGCCGAGGTCGCGCGTCTCGACGACCACGCCTTTGCGCTCGACGGCAATTTCCTTCGGCTCACGGGCCGTGCCGGCGTCGCGCAACGCGAAGCGCGGCAGCACATGGCCGATTTCATTAGCCGCCTGCACATCAGGGTTGATCGCTATGCAGCCGGCTTCCGAGCAGCCGTACTGCTGGAACATGTATTTCGATTTGGCTCTGATCTGCCCGAACCAGGGGTCGGGCAAGAGGGTGCCGGATGTCATCGTAGCGTGGATCTGCTCGCCGGCCGGCAAGAGCCTGGCGAGCGTGTGAAGGATGGCCGGCGACGAGATCAGGTAGGGCCGCTCCGTTTCGCGCAGCTTGCGCAGCAGGAATTTTGGGTTCCCTGTGTCCAGTATGGCGGGCGACTGGCCGCGCTTCAGCGCCACCATTACGCCGCAGATCAAGCCATAGGAATGAGTGGTTGGGCCGGCGATCAACGGCGTCATGTCCTGTGGCTCGACAAACGCCGAGGTGTAGCTGTCGATCTCGTCGTCTATGTCGCTCCAGGCGCGCGCGATGCATTTCGGCTCGCCGGTCGTGCCGGAACTCATCTGCAGCAGCTGTCCAGCTTCGCTGGCGCGCTCCTCGCAGATCGGCTCGCCATCCAGCCGGTTGTAGAAAAGCCAGTTGCACTTCGCCGTCTCCGCCTGCCGGCGCGCCGCGGCATATGGCGTCGAGGGATGCAGCGGCAGCACGCTGGCGCCGGCCGCGCGCGCGGCAAAGAAGAACGCCAGCCAATCCTGCGCCTCGGAGAAACAGACCGCAAAACGGTCGCCTGCGCGCTTGTCGAGTTGCACCGCAGCCGCAATGCGGTGCGCCGCGTCGCGGAAATAGGCCTGATCAAAGACCGTGTCGTTGATTGCGATCATGTTTTCTGTCTCCTTACGCGACTGCAAGGCTGTTTGGGATTTCGTGAGCGCATTCGGTGCCCGGTGGCGCGAGCTTGCGTCGAAGCAGCGATTCCGTGCGGATGCGTGGCTGGAACAGGCCAAGCGCGGCCTGCCGGTGTGTCAGTCCGAACTGCCGGCAATGGTCCTGCAACCGCCTGCCGACGTCTGACCAGAAGCTGTCTTCGTCGAGACCGTAACAATGCCGCAGCAGATGCGAGATCTCGGCGAGGTTGTAGACGAACAAGGCGTCCAGGCAGAGCTCGCCGAGCAAATCGGCGCTCTCCATCCAGTAGTACTGGTTCGGCGCGGCGTCACGATAGGCGGGGTTCAAGGCGAGGAAGTCGGGAACAGTGGAGGGATCGCGCAGGAAGCCCGGCACATATTCGACGCTGTCGTGGAAGTCGCGCATCGCCAGTCTCACGGGCCAGCCATCGCGATGGATCAGGATCAGGTTCTGGCCATGCGCTTCCGTGGCGATGCCATGGCCGACGAGCAGGTGAAACACCGGCATCACCACCGTAGCCACAAGCCTGTCGAGCCAGGCGTCCAGCCCGTACTGCTCGACCCAGTCCGCGACGAACGGCCGGCCGTCACTCTCCAGGCCCATCAGCGCGTTGAGCGGCACCGCGGTTTCGCCGGGCTGGAGGCTGCTCGTAACGTCCTCCCGCCAGATCGCGGCGATCTGTCCTGCCAGCGGTCCTTCCCGATCTGCGATCGTGCCGACATATTCGGCGAGGATCGTGAGCGGATAGCGCGCCTCGAACAGCGTATCGCTGGCGACAATGTCCTTGAGCCAGCGGCTGATCGACGGCGCGCTGCACACCGAATGCGGCTCGATGATGCGCCTGGCCGAAGAGTTGACGAGATTCATCGGCAGTTTGAGATTGGCGCGTCGCGGGTGATCGCGATTGAACAGCGTCCGCACGGATTGGCTGGCGCTATAGCGATCGCCGGCATGGCCGAGGAAACCGGCGGAGCCCTCCGCCAGCCAGCGCGACAGCTCCGAGCCCTGTAACGCTTTCCATTGCCAGGGATGCAGCGGCATCAGGCCGAACCGCCTTGCATTGTCGCCGAGCCGGGCACGGCGCTCGTCCAGCAGCGCGTAGGTTTCGGTGCCGAGTTCGTGCATCCAGAAAGCCTGCTCGTCCGTGGGAAACGCCGAGTGCAGACGTTCGGGCGCGACCGCCAGCCAGGCCAGTTGGAAGGCGTTGCCTGCTTCCGGGCCGTACGCCGCGTGGTCGGCGTAGTCGAAGCCGGTGCGCGCCTTGAAACACGGATGATAGGGATGACCCTCATCGATCGCGCTGTCGAGTTGCGCAAATGGCAGATCGCGGCGCGGTCTGGGCCGGAGATTGAGCTGGTTCCAGGCGCTGAAATCGAGCGTCCGATCCAGTTCGGACGTGAGTTGCGCGCGCCGTTCGGGGCAGGTGTCTATGCTCGCAAGCAGATCGCCGAGCGTCGCCGGGCGCCATTGGTCGGCGCAGCCCCGCTCGATCGTCTCGGCGACAACCCTGACCCGGCCGAAGGCGCCGATCGATCCCTCGCAGCGTATCGAGGCGCCGCCGCAGCGCCATTCGAAGCGGGCTTTCCCGCCGTCTCGCGACACCGCGCAATCGACCAGGCCCTCATAGACCAGGGCTTCCGCGAGCTGGCGCATCACACGCAGCTCGGGGATGCCGTGGAGATCAAGAGGCAATGGCATGTGCCTGCTCCGCGGCGACAAATAGCCCGACACGGCTGAGTGGATTGGGAAAATGCGTGTAGACGGCGCTGCCGCCCTCGGCCAGCTCATCGACATCCTGCAGTCGGATTGCCAGGTTGGCCTTCGCGGTGATGTGCGGCTTGTCCAGCAGGCTGGTCGCGAATTCCCCGCCCGCGCCAGTGAGCTCTTGCGCCAGCTTCTTGAGCCGCGCACGCAGCATGGCGAGCAGTTCGGCCTCGCTTGCCAGGCCGTCATGCCCGGCGCGAGCGACGACCGAGAAGATCTGATTGACGATGAGGTAGTAGGAGAGCCGCTCGCGAATCTCACGGTCGTCGAAGAAAAGACTGCGGATCTGGACAATGTCGGGCATCAGGCCATACCACCGGGCCCTGAAGCTGTTCGAGAGGTAGAACCCCTGGCTGTCGCGATAGAGGTATCGGCTGGGCAGCCCCTGCTGCGACAGGTCAAGCAAGCTGTTTTGCTGATGCGCTTCCAGCGCGACGCCGAACCGATCGTAGAGTTTGACCAGCGGATCGAGCGCACAGTCGAGATAGCATTCGAACCAGCGACGGCACGCCTGCCGCACCGAGATATCATGATCCTGCGCGACGCGCCGGACGACGGTTTCGAACAATGAGCTGTGCCCGAGACGTGGCTCGGCCGTCAGTGCCGAAACGGTGATCACCGGGTGGTCGGCGCGGCCCCGGAACGGGTTTTCGCGGAAGATGACTTCGAAACCGCTCTCGGCCTGCCCGGAAAAATCCAGCGTCACGTATGCGCTGTCGTGGAGAAAGCCGAGGCGCGGCTCGAACATGTCGATCCCGGCGCGCTCGAACAGGCGCGCCACCGCAACGCCCGCCTCCAGCTCGTGCCGCCTATTGACGCGCTTCGAGTTGGTGATGCGGACGGGCAGCGAGAATTTCGGCATCCAGGCGGCATCATCGCTGTAAACCGTGCGCACCGAAGAAGTCGCCGTGAACACCGGCCCTGCCGGGCCGAGATACCGGATCTGCCCTGAATCCATGAGCGCTCGCACCGCCGGGTCGAGCATCAACGCTTGCGCCTGAAGCGGATGCATGGGCAGGAGCATCTCGCCGTTACCTGCGGCGACCTTGCCGGCGTCATTCCCCAGCAGTGAGCTGACGATCGCGGTCACCGCGGTGCCGGCGGAATCCTCGCGGACGAGGTCGGCAGCGGCGGCGAAATAGGCCAGCTGGAAACCGCCGCGCAATTCGGGGGCATAGACATCCTGCTGCCAGTTCGACATGCCCTGCAGGCTCTTGGGCGTCGGATGCAGCGGATGTCCAAAATACAGGGATTGTTCCGCGGCTATAAAGCCGATCGGTGGCGGCGCCCGATCGGCGGCATCGAGGTAACGCTTCGTCGCCTGACAGCTCTGAAGAATCCGTTCGAGGAGCTCCAGATCGGCTTGTCGGTGCGTGGCCGATCCGGCTTCTCTGGCTCCCAGCACAAGTAGATGCACGGCCAGGATCGGTTCTATCTCGTGCCAGTTCGGACCTGCATCCTGACGAATCCAGATCTGTCCAAACAGGTGCATTCCGCAAAGCGATCGGGATTTCATTTCGATGCGCAGCACGGCATGCCGCGACGGCAGGGAAATCTCCACGCAATCGAAGTTCCGTTCTCCGATGCGGTGGAACACCGGCATCCCGGAATTCAGCTCACGCAAATAGCTGTTTGCGAAGGCTCGAAACGTTGCCTGTTCTGCTGCAATCTGATTCTTGTCGATCATTCGTTGCGGACGCCATGTCGCACAGGCGCCGGGCAGGCGCTCTGTGCTGAGTTTCAAAGGTTTTGATGGCGCCGCGCGTGAAGGGCCAGCCTTGCTGCGGCCGCGGCTAAAACTAAACTACGATTGTCATGTTATCCTAGTCAGCTGCGCGGATCAACCTCAGAAGGCGGTCATCTGGGCAATGCCGGCAATGGATGCTTTACGCCCGTTCGAGCAGGCACTGCCGCAAGGAACTGGTCGCATTCGTCTTTTGGGCCGCAGCGAAGCGCGGCTTCGGAGAAGCGCCGGGAAGATCGGCAATGGGCGAAGCTGCCGGTCACGATGAGCTGTGAAATATATTTCTGTATGTGAATTTTATTGACACTCGAGCCAACTGCTGCGAATGATCAACCGCTGGGCCTCGGGAGGAGGTTCGGCCTCATCAACCACAAGCGGCGGCACGCAAGTGTCCGACCGCCCAATTGACCAGGCTTCGGCCGAGGGAGGACTCTTGCGCAAATTTTTGAGCATGCTCGCCATTTCGGCAGCCGCCACCACAGTGTTGGGGGCAAGCCACGCCGCTGCCCAGGCCGCTAACCCGTTCAAGTGCGAGCCGGGTGAAAAATACGTCATGAACGTCATGGTTTCCGGCGTCGAATATTGGTTCCCGGTCTACGAGATGTTCAAGCAGGCTGGAAAACAGTTCGGCTGCGAGACCGAATATACCGGGACCCCCGAATACGACGTGAACAAGCAAATAGCGACGTTCGACCAGGCGCTGGCTCAGAAGCCGGCTGGCATCCTGGTCCATCCGATGAACTCCGATCCCTTCATCGAGCCAATCAATCGGGCCATTGAGCAGGGAACGGCAGTAGTCACATTCGCCGCAGACTCGCCCAACTCCAAACGAGTATCCTACATCACCTCCGACAACGTCGCCGAAGGCACCTATGCTGCCGATGCAGTCGCCAAGGCGATGGACGGCAAGGGCGAATACGCAGTCCTCGAAAACCCCGGACAGGACAATCACGACAAGCGCATTGCCGCGTTCATCGCCCGCATGGAAGCCAAATGGCCGGATATGAAGCTCGTCGGCCGCGCTGCGTCGAACCAGGATGCGACGAAGGCCTATCAGGCCGTGCTCAGCCTTGCTCAGGCGCATCCCGATCTGGGCGCGGTGTTCATGCCGGAAGCCAACTCGGCAATCGGCGCAGCTCAGGCCGCCAAGGAAGGCGGCGGCAAGATCCGGGTCATGCTGGCCGACGTCAACGCCAAGATCCTCGACATGATCAAGGCCGGCGAAATCTTTGGCTCAGTCAACCCGAACCAGGGCATGCAGGGCTATATGGGGTTCATGCTGCTGTGGCTGGCCAAGCATCCTGAACTGATCGATCCGATGAACGACGCCCGGCGGTCGGGCTTCAACGGCATGAGCGTGCCCTTCGTCGACAACGGCTTTTCCATCGTCACCGCGGAAAATGCCGACGATTTCTATTGGGACGCCTACCTCAAGCGGCGCGGCACCAAGGGCATCGAGGAATAAGGCCTGCCGCTCCTGGAGTTCCTTCGGAACGCTAGACCGGACGGGGCGCGTTCGCGCCCCGTCGACCCGGGCCATATCATCAATTTCAACGCTGAAGGGGGACGGAGTGACTGCCGCCGCCATTCTTGAAATCCGCGACATCTCGAAATCGTTCGGCGCCATCAAAGCGCTGACCGGGGTCGATTTCACGCTGCAGCGCGGCGAAATTCATGCGCTGTGCGGCGAGAACGGCGCGGGCAAGTCCACGCTGATGAATATCATCGCCGGCATTGCGCAACCCGACGAAGGCGCCATTCGTCTCGAAGGCAAGTACGTCACCATCACATCGCCATCCGCCGCGCAGCGGCTTGGCATAGGCCTCGTCCATCAGGAAATCGCGCTCTGCCAGGATGCCACGGTGGCCGAGAATATCCTCATGGCGGCCGTCAACAATCGGCGCGCGCCGCTGATGAATTTTCGCCGGCTCTACGCCGATGCGCAGAGGATAATGGACCTGCTGGCACCGATCCCGGTCGAGACGCCAGTCGCCGATCTTTCTATTTCCAACCAGCAACTTGTGGAAATCGCCAAGGCGCTGACGCTCGAATGCCGGGTGCTGATGCTCGACGAGCCGACGGCCGCGCTGACCGAGACCGAGGCGCAGCGCCTTTTCGCAATCGTCCGCGATCTCAAGGCGCGCGGAATTTCAATCATCTACATCAGCCATCGCATGGCGGAGATCTTCAGCCTGTGCGACCGCGTCACGGTGTTTCGTGACGGCAGATATGTAGCGACCGATTCCATCGCTTCGGTCACTCCCAATGATGTCGTGCGCAAGATGGTCGGGCGCGAAATCACGCAGCTCTATCCGCAAAAGCTCTCGCCTGAACGGCGTACGGACCGCCCTGTGCTGTCGGTCGAAAATCTCTCCTATCGACAGGGTTCCGCTGGCGTCAGTTTCACGCTTCGAGCAGGCGAAATTCTTGGCGTTGGCGGGTTGATTGGCGCCGGTCGCAGCGAGATGGTCCAGACCGTTTGCGGCTTGCGCCCGAAAGTGTCGGGATCGGTCGAACTCAATGGCGAGCCGGTCAGCATCAGGACCTACAGCGATGCGGTGCGCGCAGGCCTGGTCTACCTCTCGGAGGACCGCAAGGCGTCGGGCCTGTTCCTCGACCTGTCGGTTGCATCCAATATCTCCGCGCTCGACCTTCGGAAGCTGACCACGCCGCTTGGGCTGCTCGATCGCCGCGCCGAGGCAAAGCAAGCCACCGACCTGGTCGTGCGCCACGGTGTGCGCATGAGCGGCCTCGAGACACAGGTGTCGACGCTCAGCGGTGGCAACCAGCAGAAAGTCGCCATCGCCAGGCTTCTGTCGGTCGGCCCCAAAGTGGTCATTCTGGACGAACCCACACGCGGGGTCGATGTCGGCGCCAAAGTGGAAATTCATCGCCTGCTGCGCGATCTCGCCGAGCGGGGCATCGGCGTCATCGTGATTTCATCCGAGCTTCCGGAATTGATCGGACTGAGCGACCGGGTGCTTGTCATACACGAAGGTGCCATCGTCGGCGAACTGGGGGCTGACGAATTGACCGAAGAGGCAATCATGCTGCTGGCTTCGGGTCTCCGGCAGCAAAGATCAAACGCAAGGCAGGTTCAGAATGTCGCTTAGACAGACCGGAGGTACCCTCATGGACGCTGAAATCAAGGCGAGCGCCCCCGGGCTTGGCGGGCGCAACGGGCTGCGTCTTGGGTCGATGCGCGAGGCAGGGCTGATCGCTATCATGCTGGCGCTGTGCATCGCCATGACATTCGCTTCGCCGCATTTCCTGACTTGGGGAAATTTCCGCGCCATGCTGATGAGCTTCTCCATTGAAGGCATCGTCGTGGTCGGCATGACGATACTCCTCATTGTCGGCGGCATCGACCTTTCCGTCGGGTCGGTGGTCTGCTTCTCCATGGTCGTGTCAGGCGCTCTGTTCCTGATGGGCCTGGATCCGTGGACCGCGAGCCTCATCGGCATAGGCGCCAGCGCGCTGATCGGCGCGGTGATGGGCTTCTTCGTGACCGTTATCGGGCTCAATCACTTCATCACATCGCTGGCGGCGATGGTGATCGTGCGCGGTCTCTGTCTTGTCATCACCAAGGGAACCCCGCTGTCGCTGTTCACCCTGCCGCCCGGGTTCAAGGCGATCGGCCAGGGCAGCTTCGGCAATGTGCCTTATGTCATCGTCATCTTTGTTGTGGTCGTGGCCATATTCGATTTTCTGCTTCGGCGTGCCACGGCCTTCCGCAAGGTCTTTTATACCGGCAGCAACGAGAAGGCGGCCCAATTTTCAGGCATCAAGACCAAGCAGGTCAAATTCTGGGTCACGGTTCTCTGCTCCACCCTCGCGGGCTTTGCCGGCATCATCTATATGTCACGCTTTGGCGCTGCGACCCCGACCTTCGGCGCTGGCATGGAGCTCAACATCATCGCCGCGGCGGTGATTGGCGGAGCATCGCTCAATGGCGGCTCGGGCACCATCTTCGGCGCCATACTGGGCATGGCGCTGCTCTCGGTCGTCACAAGCTCGCTGATCCTGCTCGACGTTTCCGTCTATTGGCAGGACATGATCAAGGGATGCATCCTGCTCGCGGCGGTATCGATCGACCACTTCCTGCACCGCAGGAAGTCCTGAGCAGCAGCGCGAGAGTTGAGCATCCATCATGTCACCACCCAATTCGCGGGACGACGTCACGATCGTCCGCCAGATGTATCAGGCGCTTGTGCTTCATTACATGGAAGCCAAGACGCAGGCGGAAATCGCCAAGGAGCTCGGCATCTCGCATGCGACCGTCAACCGCCTCATCAAACGCGGTCATCAACTCGGGCTTGTCGAGATCAAGATCAAGTCGCCGGTCGAGCAACTGATCGACATCGAGGCGCGACTTGTCGCGATCGGTGGACTCCAAAGGGCCGTCGTCGTCCCCTCCGTTTCGGACAATCCGCAGACTGCGCTTCAGCGTGTCGGTGAGGCCGCAGCCAGGCTGGTGCTCGAGACGATCAAGGACGGCGACACGATTTCCATTACCGGGGGCAAGGGGGTGAGTGCCGTCGTCGCCGGCCTCAAGCCGAGCCGCAGCTACGACATCGAGGTTGTTCCCGCGACCGGCCTGGTCCAGGGCAAGCATTACACCGACGTCAATCATGTCGCGTCTCTGATGGCCGACAAGCTCGGCGGCCGCGCCTATCAGATTCACGCGCCGCTGTTTGCCGACAGCCCGGCCCAACGTGACATGCTGATGGGAGTCCGGGCGGTTTCGGACGTCTTCAACAAGGCGCGCGAAGCAACGCTTGCGGTCGTCGGCATCGGCTCCATCCTGGCCGACGATTCGAGCTACTACGATCTGCACCCATCCTCCAGCGCCGACCGGCTGGCCATCGAGCGCTCGGGCGCGGCGGGCGAGCTGCTCGCCCATCTCATAGACGGCGACGGCAAGCTCGCCGACTACAGCCTCAACCGCTCACTGGTCTCGCTGACGCTCGAGGAATTCGCGACCATTCCGCAGTCGATCGGGGTCGCAAGCGGCGCCAGCAAGGTGGTCCCGATCCTCAGCGCCATGCGCGGCTCTCACCTCGACACTCTCGTCACCGACGAAACCACCGGCTTGAAGATCCTCGAGCTCGCCGAAGGAAATGCTGCATGAATAATCGACAAATCACCCGCTCAATCGGCAAGTCCGGCGTTGTAGCTTCGGCGGTGGGCCTAGGCACCTGGGCCATCGGCGGCTGGATGTGGGGTGGCACGGATGAAGCAGAATCGATCGCCGCCATCCAGGCGTCCTTCGATGCCGGCGTTTCGCTGATCGACACCGCGCCGGCTTACGGTCTTGGCCGCAGCGAAGAGATCGTCGGCAAGGCCATCAAGGGCCGGCGCGACCGCGCGGTCATCGCCAGCAAATGTGGCCTCAACTGGCATTCGAAAAAGGGCAACCACTTCTTCGATCAGGATGGAACGCCGGTGAACCGATATCTGGGCGCCGACGGCATCGCTTATGAAGTGGAACAGAGCCTGCGGCGGCTCGGCACCGACTATATCGATCTCTACATCACCCACTGGCAGGACCCGACGACACCCATTGCCGAAACAATGGAAGCGCTCGAACGCCTCAAATCCGCTGGCAAGATCCGCGCCATCGGCGCCAGCAATCTCAATGCTGCCGAGCTGCAGCAGTATGTCGCCGCTGGCCAGCTCGACGCGATCCAGGAAAGATATTCGATGCTGGATCGCGACATCGAGCAGACATTGCTGCCGATCGCGCGCCAGCATCAAGTTGCAGCACTCAGTTATTCGTCGCTTGCACTCGGCCTGCTCTCGGGCGCCATCGATCCGGCGCGTGAGTTCAGCGGCGACGACCAGCGCAAGGACAATCCTCGATTCTCTCAGGCCAACCGGCGCAAGGTAGCCGCGCTGAAACATGCCCTGGCCCCGGTCGCTGAGGTCCACCAGGCAAGCATGGCGCAGATCGTCATCGCCTGGACGCTGGCGCAGCCCGGCATCACCTTCGCGTTGTGTGGAGCGCGAAACGCCACGCAGGCGCTCGACAACGCCAGGGCAGGGGAGATTTTACTGAGCGCGGCGGAACTGGGGACGATCGATGCGGCGGTGGCCGGGCATCTCGTAGCGATAGACGCGTGATCGAAAGCGCGTCCTTAAGATGAATCGCATCCAGACGATCGCCTGCTTGCGCGAGAACCCCGATGTTGATGTCCTCGTGATAGGCGGCGGCATCAACGGCATCAGCGTGTTTCGCGAGCTCGCTTTGCAGGGCGTCGATGTCCTGCTCGCCGAAAAGGGCGATTATTGCTCCGGCGCCAGCGCAGCCCTCTCGCGCATGGTTCATGGCGGCTTGCGCTACCTTGAAAACGGCGAGTTCAAGCTGGTCCGCGAATCCCTGCTAGAACGCGATCGGCTATTGAAGAACGCGCCGCATTACGTTGCGCCACTGCCAACCACAGTGCCAATCTTCGACCTGTTCTCAGGCATCGCAAATGGTGCATTCCGCTTCCTTGGGCTAAGCCGTCGTCCGGGTCGGCGCGGCGTATTGGTCATCAAGACCGGCCTGGCGATGTATGACTTCTTCACCGCCGCACGGCGTATCGTCCCGACGCACAAGTTCAGGAGCCGTGCTGAAACACTCAAGGTCTGGCCTGCAATCAATCCTGCTATCCGCAATTCGGCGACATACTATGACGCCTGGGTCAGCCACCCCGAGCGGCTGGGTACCGAGATGCTGCGCGACACCATGAACGAAAAGCCATCGGCTCGAGCGCTCAACTATGCACGCGTATCGCTTGGTGACGCGGGCCTTGCGCTTAACGACGGACTGTCTGGCGAAACAGTTGCCGTGAAGCCGCGCCTCGTCGTCAACGCCACAGGCGGCTGGATCGACCTGACCAATTCGGCTATCGGAGCCGTTGCGCCGAAATTTATGGGTGGCACCAAAGGATCGCATCTGATCGTCGACAGTCGCGAGCTTCACGATGCGCTCGACGGCCACATGATCTATTACGAGAACGAGGACGGCCGGATCTGCATCCTGTTCCCCTATCTCGGCAATGTGCTGGTCGGCTCGACGGATATCCGTGCCGACGATCCCGACCAGGCGCGCTGCGAGGACGACGAGCGGCAATACATCCGGCAGTCCGTGTCCTTCGTGTTTCCCGGGATCGAGATCACTGATACCGACATCGTCTTTCAGTTCACCGGGGTGAGGCCGCTACCGATAAGCCGGGACAGTTTTACCGGGCGCATTCCCCGCGATCATTTCTGCGAGCTCATCGAGGGCGCCGGTATGGTGCCGCCGACGCTGTGCATGATCGGCGGGAAATGGACAACCTTCCGGTCGTTCGGCGAACTGGCAGCGGATATCGTGCTCGAGCGATTGTGCCGACAGCGCATCGTCGGCACCGAAAACATGCCGATCGGCGGCGGCCGGCATTTTCCCATGGCGCCCGAAAAATGGTGCGCAGAACGCGCGGCGGTGCATGGCCTGTCGCTTGACCGCATGCGCAGCCTGTTCGAGCGTTACGGCACCGTGGCGGATGCCGTCGCCGCTTTTTTGGCGGCGGGACAGGACGAGCTCTTGCCTGGCAGCGACTACTCGGTCCGGGAGATTCAGTATCTCATCGCCAATGAATATGTCGAGCAGTTGGAGGACCTGCTGCTCCGCCGCACGACAATTGCCATCACCGGTGCACTCTCTTGCGACCTTCTCGATGCGGTTCTCGATATTCTCGCAGTCGAAAAGAGCTGGGACGCTGCGCGCAAGGCATTCGAGCGCACCGATTTCCTCGCCCTGCTGCAGCGCCAGCACGGCGTCGATCTCGACCAGCTATCGCAAAAAGACCAAGGAAGGAGCGCCGAATGCGCATCAACAAGAAAGTCCGCATGAACCGGCTGTTCGGCGGGGCGCGCTGTCTCGACGTCGCAATCGACCATGGCGTGTGCAACGAGCCGACGTTCCTGGAAGGGCTGGAGGATATGGCCGGCGTCGTCGGCCAGTTGGTCGCCGCGGGACCGGACGCCATTCAGATGAATTATGGCCAGGCCGATTTGCTGCAGACCCTGCCCGGCAAGGACAAGCCGGCATTGGTCATGCGCATAGACATGGGCAATCCCTATAACAAAACCCGCCATCGCTCGATGTGGGCCATCCTGCAGAACGAAGCCGAGCCGCTGATCGGCGCGCTGGAGATGGACGCGGCCTGCGTGGTCGTCAATCTGTTCATGCTGCCCGACGAGCCGGACCTGTTTCGGCAATGCGTCCACAACATTGCCAGGGTTCGCGCCGACTGTGAAAGATATGGCTTGCCGCTGATGATCGAGCCGCTGGCAATGCTGCCCAATTCAGAGCGCGGAGGCTACATGGTCGACGGCGACCCCGAAAAGATCGTCACCCTGACCCGGCTCGCCAGCGAGATGGGCGCCGACATCATCAAGGCGGATCCGACGACCGATCCGAACGACTTCCACCGGGTGGTGGCTGCGGCACGCTGTCCTGTCCTTGTGCGCGGTGGGGGCAGGGAGGATTTGCGCGCCGTCTTCGACAAGTCGGCGGCGCTGATGGCACAAGGCGCGGCAGGCATGGTCTATGGCCGCAACATATACCAGCATTCCAACCCTCGCGCCGTCGTGAGAGGATTGATGGCGATCATCCATGAGAATGCCGACGGCGCGCTGGCCTGGGAGCTCTACCAGCAAGAATAATCTTTGCAGCTTGGGAGGAGCTTCAATGCAGCGATACATTCTTGGCCTTGATGCGGGCAATACCGTCATCAAGGCCATCATCTTCGACACCGCCGGTCGCGAACTCGCACTTGCCGCTCGCGACGGCCGTTCCTGCATGCCAGAGCCCGGCCATGTCGAGCGGGACCTCGGCGAATTGTGGCGCAACGCCGTCGAGGTCATCCGCCAGTGCCTCGACCAGTCGGGCATCGACCCCCGCGACATCGCGGTGATCGGCTGCGCCGGCCACGGCAACGGGCTCTATGCGCTGGACCGCGGCGGCGACCCGCTGCTCGGCATCCAGTCGCTCGACACGCGCGGCGTCGGCATCGTCAGCGAATGGGCGGCCGCAGGCGTTGGCGACCGGACCTATATCCACTGCCTGCAACGGCCCTGGGCGGCGCAGACGCCGACTCTGCTGGCGTGGCTCAAGCGCCATGATCCGGCACTTTTTGCCAAAATAGGCACCGTCTTCCTGTGCAAGGATTTTATCGTCAACCGCCTCACCGGCGCGCGCTCGACCGAGACCTCGGATATGTCGGGCTGCGGGCTTTTGCACATGCCCGGCCGGCGCTACGAGCGAGAGTTGCTGGCCGCCTACGGTCTCGACGATTGCATGGAACTGCTGCCGAACGTGCTGGAAGCCTCCGCCATCGCCGGCCATGTCACGCGCGATGTCGCCGCTGCCACCGGCCTTCTTGCGGGCACGCCTGTGGTGGCGGGCCTGTTCGACGTCGTCGCCAGCGCCATCGGTTCGGGTGTCACCAGCACCGGCGCCGCCTCGATCATTGCCGGCACCTGGAGCATCAACCAGGTTATCACCCAAGAGCCGATCCGCGATCCGTCTATCTTCATGCTGTCGACCTTCGATCCGCTGCGCTATCTCGCCATCGAATCGAGCGCCACTTCGGCCGCAAATCTCGAGTGGATCGTGCGTGAGTTCTTCGAGCATGCGCCGCCGGCAGGCGCATCGCCATTCGAGATCTGCAGCGAGCTTGTTGCTTCCGTCGATCCCGCGGGAGACATGCCGATCTACCACCCATTCCTTTACGGCTCGCAGCAGAATGGCAAGGCGCGTGCCGGTTTCTACGGCATCGCCGGCTGGCACACGCGGGCGCATATGCTGCGCGCACTGTTCGAGGGCGTCGTCTTCGAGCACCGGCGCCATGTCGAGACGTTGCGTCGAGCGGGAGCCATTGTCAGCCAGGCGGTTCTTTCGGGTGGCGGCTCGCGCAGCGCCGTTTGGCCGCAGATATTCGCAGATGTGCTGGACGTGCCGGTGACCGTGGCGCGCAGCCGTGAGACAGGTGCGCTGGGAGCTGCGATTGCAGCCGGGACAGGCGTCGGCTTATTTGCCGACTTCTCTGCGGGCGCCGCCGCGATGACCGCGCCCGACCGATGCTACCAGCCCAATTGCGCGATCGCACCGGTCTATGAGCGGCGCTATCGTCTCTATGGTGAGATCAACAAGGCCATGGGTCCGCTATGGGACAGGATGGCAAGCGAACGGACGTCCAATTGACACAGACCGCTGCCGATTTTGGACAGTACGACTTCATCATCGTCGGCGCGGGTTCAGCCGGCTGCGTGCTGGCCAACAGACTGTCGGCCAATCCAGGCATGCGCGTGCTGCTTCTGGAAGCCGGCGGCAGCGATCGCTATCACTGGGTCAGCATTCCCATCGGCTATCTCTACTGCATGGGCAACCCGCGCACCGATTGGCTGATGAAGACCGAGCCGGAGCCCGGGCTGAACGGTCGTGCGCTCAACTATCCGCGCGGCAAGCTTCTGGGCGGCTGCTCGTCGATCAACGGCATGATCTACATGCGTGGCCAGGCGGCCGACTATGATGGTTGGCGGCAAGCCGGGAATCTCGGTTGGGGCTGGGATGACGTGCTTCCGTATTTCCGCAAGTCCGAGGACCATTTTGGTGGCGCCAACGACCTTCACGGCGCCGGTGGCGAATGGCGCGTCGAGCGCCAGCGCCTGTCGTGGCCAATCCTGGATGCCTTCCGCGATGCTGCCGAGGAACTCGGCATCCCCCGGACCGAGGATTTCAACGGCGGGACCAACGAAGGGTCGGGCTATTTCGAGGTCAACCAGAGGAAAGGCGTGCGCTGGAATACCTCTAAGGCGTTCCTGCGCAGCGCGCTGCGACGGTCGAATTTGCGCGTCGTCACCGGCGCCGAGACCGAGATGCTGGATTTCGACGGAGCTTGCGTCACCGGCGTTGTCTTTCGCATGGGCGGCCAACTGCATCGTGCGCGGGGAGGCGAGACGATCCTTGCCGCCGGCGCGATCAATTCGCCGAAGCTGCTCGAGCTTTCCGGCGTCGGCCGACCTGCCGTGCTTGGCGCAGCAGGAATCCCGGTTCGCCACGCGCTTGAAGGCGTCGGCGAGAACTTGCAGGATCATCTGCAGATCCGCACAGTCTTCAAGGTCGCCAACGCCTCGACGCTAAACCAGCGCTACCACAATCTGTTCAGCCGCGCGGCCATGGGCGTCGAATACGCTATCCGTCGCAGCGGACCGCTGTCGATGGCGCCGAGCCAGCTTGGCATCTTTGCCAGAAGCGACCCACGCCTGGAGACGCCCGATCTCGAATACCATGTCCAACCGTTGAGCACTGACCGGCTGGGCGAGCCGCTGCATCGTTTCCCCGCGGTCACGGTTTCGGTCTGCAATCTCAGACCGGAAAGCCGCGGCACCGTCCACATGGAGGCGTCCGATCCGCAGGCGGCTCCGAAGATCCGGCCGAACTATTTGTCTACCGAGGGAGACAGGACCGTGGCTGTGGCATCGCTCCGCCACGTCCGCCGCTTGATGAAGGCGCGCGCCATTGCCCGTTACGCGCCTGAGGAAATGCTGCCCGGCGCACATTATGAAAGCGACGAAGAACTCGTCCGCAAGGCCGGCGATATCGGCACGACGATTTTCCACCCGGTCGGCACCTGCAAGATGGGCGCAGGCTCGACGGCAGTGGTCGACGGCCGGCTGCGGGTGCACGGCATTTCTGGCCTGCGCGTCGTCGACGCTTCGATCATGCCGACGATCGTTTCCGGCAACACCAACTCTCCAGTGGTGATGATCGCGGAGAAGGCATCGGAAATGATCCTGCAGGACGCCAGCCACGAAAAATAACACTCGGTGGCGCATCTGAGCTGACGCGACCGGCCTGTCGTGCCTCCTGTGAGGCGACAGAAGGCTTCAGCCGAAGCAGGCTGGTAGGAAGGTCGGTCCTGCCAACGCATGGCGTCAGGATTTCACATCGGCGAGAAGGCGGGCTCTGTCGGCAATGGCGGTCACCACCGATTTGACGAGCGGGTCCGGGAAGCTTTTGGGGAGTTTGTCGACAACCGCTGCGGCCGCGCGTTCTGCATTTGCCGCCAGATCGTCGCATAACGACAGCATTGCCGGTTTTCCAACGCCGGCAAGGTCGGCCGTCTGCAGGAAATGGCGCGGTACAACTTCGTGCAAGGCGTAGTGGTTGCTCTTGCCGACAGACATTGCGAGCTTGAATTTCTTTCGTGGGATTTGGTGCAAATCCAGGCTCGGCTGTGCGCTCAACACATCATAGAGGGGCGTCATGCGGTAGCCACCGCCGGGCGACAGAAAAATGCTGAAGTTCTTGGCGTGTCCGTCCGTTGCACCCAGCAGCCAGAAAATTATGCTGGCCCGCATAAATGTCAGGATATCAGCGTCTGGCGTATCGCTGCCTTTGAGCAGGTTGATGATCTCGCGCATGCCCGGCCCACCTTCTGATTGGTATTTTCTGGTCGGCGGCACGGAGAGGGCCTGACAGCAATCCTCCTGCGGCTGGCGCAGCAAGCGTTCGTCTCTTGTCCAGATGCGGTCGAAGCGCTCGACGATCAACGTTCGCCGTTTACCGAAATCAGCGATCTCGACGCGGGCGACGGGAACGCCCATTCCCTCCACCAGCTTGAGGCACAGATATTCGTTTTCGACGCTGTTCGACAGGTCGATGCCGTTCGGCAGGCGGCCGATCTGCGGTTTGAGAATATGGGTGGTGGCTGTCGTGCCGATCGGTTTGAACCATTGACCGTCTTTGCGCAGCAGCGCCGTTTTCTCCTGGACGCCGGCAATCGAGATACGGAAATCTTCGTCTTCGCCCATGCCGAGCGGAGTGGAAGCGAGATTTTTGACGATGTCGGCGATCTCGGCGTCGGTCACCGGCTTGCCGTTGACTTCTCCGGCGAGGCCGGCATCGACGCCGTCCGGCAGGAACTGGAGTGCGCCGACGCAGTCATGGCCAAGTGCGGCTAGCATGCTGTAGGCATCGGTACCGGCTGCGCCGACTCTTTCAGCAACGCGCTTGCGGATATCGCTGCTGTCCGGAAGCAAGTTGTCGAAGACGTTGATGACCGGCTCGCCGATGTAGCGGTCCTCCCGCAGCGGCAGCGATAGAGATACAGGGAAGGTGCCGCGGAATGCCAGCCACTCGTCGGCATATTTGAAATCGACCGCGCCTGTCGCCTCACGCCGCATGACGCCGACAAGGCGGCCGTTCAGGAAAACGTTGAGCGGAGCGTGGGCGCGCGGGCGTCCCATCAGAACAGGTCCTCGATGTCGGCGGCGCTGCCCTTGGTGCGTGGTCGGATGACGAGTTCCAAGTCGAGCGCCGAGAGCGCAGCCATCAGCGTCCGCAGCTGGACCGCGGGCTCTCCGGCTTCGAGGCGTGACACTGTCCCCTGGCGCAGGTGAATGCGATCACCCAGTCCGCCTTGGGTAAGGCCGGCCTGTTTGCGGACGCGGCGTAAAATGGCGCCGAGTTGTTTTTCTGTTCGGGCGATTTGCTCGGTCATGGAGCACCTCCAATAAACAATATACGCGAAGACGTATAGATCAGCAATATACGTGATTGCGTATATTTCGATTTTATACGCATCCTCGACTAAAAGAAAAAAAGGCGCGAACGCGTATAATGGATCGACTTTGGTGGCGCGTCGGACATCGTCGTCGAGCGCGGCACCGCTCCGTTCGCGGGGAGAGCGACGGCGGCGGTGGCAGTTAAGGTGGCATGGAGCGACCGATGCGGCAACGCCGAGTCGTTTACTGCGGCTTTGTCGCGCAGATCGCGAAGCGATGTTGAGTAGCGCGTTCGAGCGCCTTGGGCCAACTCATGCGTCGAGCCTGGGCGCGATGGATCGCGCCCAGTTTCCAGTCCACGACCGGCTGCTCGAACCCGGCTTCGGCCAGCAAGCGAACTATCTCTTCCGCCCGTGCGCCGCCTGAGAAATAGACACGGGCAAGAATGTTCTGGTGACGTCTGGCCATGGCGGCGCCGTCATCGTCCGAGACCTGGGACTTGCCGGCCGTGAGCTTCTCCCAAAGTTCCCGCATACGCGTCGCCCAGTTGCGGCTGACAAAATCGCCGTCGATGACCAGCAGCCTGCCGCCGGGCTTCAGCAGCGAGAACCATTCGGCAAAGGCCGCCTTCGGATCCAGCAGCGTCCAGACCAGGTGACGGGTGACGATGACATCGTAGCTCGCCCTGTCCTCGAGCGTCCGTTCTGCATCCCTCACGATGAAGCGGATATCGGCGCCGCGTTTTTGTGCCTTGGCGCGCGCCTTGGCAAGCATGGCTTCCGACCAGTCGAGGCCTGTCACCACAAAGCCCAGATCGTGCATCAGATGCGAAATGACGCCAGTCCCGCAGGCGAGATCCAGAGACGCCCGCCCGGCGCCTGGCCCAAGGTGTGTGGTTAAGAGCGCGTGCCAGGCGGCACGCTCCTGCTCGGAAAAAATCTCGTGGCCGACCTGCAGGTCGAATGTCTCGGCGCGGTCGGACCAATAGTCCCGAATCTCGTCGCGCAGCGAATAGTTTGCGTGAGCCGTCATTGCCCGAAACGCACTCCCCAAAGCGGCTACATTGGAATTGCTCTAAAAGAAAATTCTTGATTATACAATTCATGTTTCATAAGCGGGGCCGGCAACTGAATTGCGAGAGCCCAATGATTTTGAAATCGATATTTGCGGCCGCGGTCGCGCTCGCGGCCTTGATGCCGCTTACCCCAGGCGCGCGCGCCGAGACCGTCACCGACATTGCCGGCCGCAAGGTCGAGGTGAAGACGCCGGTCGAGAAGGTCATCCTCGGCGAAGGCCGGCAGATCTACCTGATCGCCGCGCTCGATACCGACAACCCTTTCAAGCGCATCGTTGGCTGGCGCGAGGATTTCTCCCAGGCCGATCCGGACAATTACGCCATTTATCTGGAAAAATTCCCGTCGATGGCGGCGATACCGACCTTCGGCGGTTTCAAGGACGGCACCTTCGACATCGAGCAGGCCATCGCACTTGACCCGGACGTGATGATCATGAACATCGAGTCCAAGCAGGCAACCGAGGACGCGCAATACATCGAGAAGCTCGCCGCCGTCGGCATTCCGGTGGTCTATGTCGATTTCCGCGAGCAACCCTTCACCAACACCGAGCCGAGCATGCGCCTGATCGGCAAGCTGCTTGGCCAAGAACAGCGGGCCGAGGCGTTCATCGCCTACCGCGCGGCCCAGATCGCGCGCGTCACCGATGTGATCGCAGAGAAGAACCCCAAGCGCCCGACCGTGTTCATCGATCGCGCCGGGGGCTATTCCGATGATTGCTGCATGAGCTTCGGCAACGACAATTTTGGCAAGTTCGTCGACATGGCCGGCGGGGCCAATATCGCGGCCGACCTGATCCCGGGCACGTTTGGCGCGCTCAATCCCGAACAGATCATCGCCAGCGATCCCGACCAGGTGATTGTGACGGGCGGCAATTGGGAGGCCTATGTGCCGGGCGGCAAATGGGTCGGCGTCGGTCCCGGCGCCGACGAAGCGGCGGCACTGAAGAAACTCAAGGGGCTGACCGAGCGGCCCGCGCTAACCGGCATCAAGGCGGTGGAGAACGGGCAGGTCCACGCGATCTGGCACCAGTTCTACAACAGCCCCTATCAGTTCGTCGCCATACAGCAGATGGCCAAATGGCTGCATCCCGACCTGTTCGCCGATCTCGACGCCGAGGCCACCTTCAAGGAGTTGCACGAGAAGTTCCTGCCGGTCGGGTACAGGCCTGGCCATTGGGTCTCGCTCTCCGATGAGCAGTGAACCGGCCGCACTGTCAGCCAAACAAGGGCGCGGGCTCTACCGCGCCCTTGTCCTGCGCAAGCAGCTGATCCTGGCGGGGCTCGCCCTGGCGCTGCTGCTGAGCCTCTGCATCGACCTCGCGCTCGGGCCCGCAAGCTATAGCCTCGACCAGGTGGTGCTCGCCCTGGTTTCTCCCGGCAGTGTGCCGCTTCAGGTGCGCGTCGTGTTGTGGGACATCCGGCTTCCCATCGCGCTCATGGCAGTAGTCGTCGGCGCAGCACTGTCGGTCGCCGGTGCGCAGATGCAGACCATCCTCAACAATCCGCTCGCCAGCCCGTTCACGCTCGGCATTTCGGCGGCGGCCAGCTTTGGCGCAGCCCTCGCGCTCGCCTTCGGCGTCGCGCTGATCCCGGCCGCGATCGAATATATCGTGCCGCTGAACGCCTTCGTGGTGGCGATGCTGACCGCGCTCGTCATCCACCTTCTGAGCCTCAAGCGCGGCGTGACGGTCGAAACCATCGTGCTTCTCGGCATCGCGCTCGTATTCACCTTCAATGCGCTGCTGTCGCTCGTCCAGTATCTTTCCTCCGAGCAGGCGCTCGCCGCGGTCGTGTTCTGGACGATGGGAAGCCTCACCAAAGCCACCTGGCCCAAGCTCATCATTACCAGCCTCATCCTTCTCGCAACACTTACGATATTCGTGCGCCGCGCCTGGGCGCTGACGGCGCTGCGGCTAGGCGAAGACAAGGCCGCGAGCTTTGGCGTCAAGGTCGCACGCCTTAGGCTCGAAACCATGATGATGGTGAGCCTCCTTGCTGCCATTCCCGTCGCCTTCGTCGGCACGATCGGCTTCATCGGGCTTGTCGGTCCGCACATCGCCCGCATGCTGATCGGAGAAGATCAGCGCTTCTTCCTGCCCGCCTCGGCGCTTTCGGGGGCGCTCATCCTTTCGGCGAGTTCGGTTGCCAGCAAGTCGCTCGTTCCAGGCACGATCTTCCCGATCGGCATCGTCACCTCGCTTATCGGCATTCCCTTCTTCATCTCGCTGATCCTCTCGAATGTGAGGCGCTCATGGTAACGATCAGGCTCGATGGTCTCGGAGCCTTCCACGGGGCGCGGCTCGTCCTTTCGGATGTTTCAACTCCCATTTTCCGGGGTGGCGAGGTTGTCGCCGTGATCGGGCCCAACGCAGCGGGGAAGTCGACGCTGTTCAAGCGCATCGCAGGACTTCTGAAGGGCCCGGGACGCGTCTGCCTCGAGGGAGCGGCGAAGGGACCGGACGGCATCTGCTATATGCCGCAGGATACGGCAGCCGACGCGGTGCTGACCGTCTATGAATCGATCCTGCTCGCCCGCAAGCAGGGCTCGGCCTGGTCGGTCAGCGACGGCGACCTCGCACTCATAGACGGCATCCTGGCCGCGCTCAGCATCTCGGATCTTGCCTTTCGCAACGTGGGAGAATTGAGCGGCGGGCAAAGGCAGGTGGTAAGCATTGCCCAGACCCTGGCTCGCGAACCTGAAATCCTGCTGATGGACGAGCCGACGTCCGCGCTTGACCTGCACCGGCAGGTCGCGGTGCTGACCTTCATGCGCGGGCTTGCGCGCAAGCACGGGATCGCAGTGCTGATCGCAATTCACGACCTCAATCAGGCCCTGCGCTTCGCCGACAAATGCATCGTCATCGCCGAGGGGCGGATGGTCGCCTGCGGCACGCCGGAAGAGGTTGTCACCCCGGCGCTATTGCGTGATGTGTACCGCGTCGAGGCGAGGATCGAGCGCTGCTCGCGGAGCATCGGTCATGTCATGGTAGACGGCGTTGCCGCCGAAACGGCAGCGACTGCATCGATAGCAGCTTAGAGCGTCTGTGGTCGAAAGCCAAAAGCCTGGAAAATAGATCAAAATTCTAGGGTAAATAATTGAATTAAAAACATTTTCAGACGCCAAGGCGGTTACTTTGGCGACGAATGGAAGCGTTCGCTTTCGACCGCTGCACGTCCCTCGACGAGCTGCTGTTCTACGAGACATCTTGGGTAGACAGAGGTCGTGAAAACGCGCGATAAGGTTAGCCTGCGCTAGATTCAGAGATGGCCGGGGCACCAGATGATGGCACGCCGAATGTGCAACGCAATGCTTGGCTTCGCGGCGCTTGCCATAACCGCGTGCCAATCGGCGCCTGAAACGCCGCGACCCACTGTCGAACCTGCGTTAGGACCTGGACCCATTCCTGCCCAAACCGCCTCGGATCCTGCCGCTGTTCCTTCCGGCTCGGCAATTATTGATCAATCCGTGGCGGTCACTCCCCCTGCCAAGACCGTCCCGACAAAATATGCTGCTTTTTCGGGTCTATGGGCCGGACGATTGGAGGGGATGTATGACGCCAAACTTGCTGTTCAGACGATTTCTTCCAATGGCAAGGTGACGGTCACCTATGCGTGGGGAACTCTGGGCGACAATCATCCGGGAGAGGCCGCCGGCACTGGAAAAATTGTGGGGACTACGTTGAAGCTTGAGCGCCTGCCGAGTGGCGCAGACGTCAGTTTTGTCATGCGGCCCGACAGAACCCTCGCCGGAACCGTCAGGCTTGCCGGCCAGACCTACACGGGCGCGTTCGTCAAGCAATGATCGAAGACATGCTTGGAAGGCTATGTTGCTGTTGCCCGATCAGCCCGCGGCGTTCTTCCATGGGCGCCGACTCCTGATCGAGAGATGACCGCGGGCGATTGGGTTTGTTCGACGCGCGCTTGGTCGCCAGTCTAGCCGCTGTTTGCGCTGACCGCGTCACCAAGCACCTTTGTGCGGGGCTGTATGCGCGCGGCGGCAGGCGCGAACACCGAAATTGCCTTCGGGTGGACCTTGAAATGCGCCGGGGTCGAGGTGACGATCTCACCGTCAGTGTTCACCGGCATCGGCCTTTTCGTCTCGATGTCGAACTCGACGCATCTGGCTGTGCGAACCTCGCTCCAGGCGCCGTGCGTGCCAGAGCGGAACGAGCGCAGCAAGAGCGCCATCTTCCAGAGATTCGTCATTTCCAGGCTGTAAAGGTCGAGATGGCCGTCATCGATCTCCGCCGTCTCCTCGACGACGTTGCCGCCGCCATAGTGGCGGCCGTTGCCGACCGCTATCTGGTAGGTCTCGACTTCGGTCGTTGCGCCCTTTTCGGTAATCCTTGCTTCAAAGTGGCGGGCCTTGGTCAACACTTTCATGGCCGCCAAGGCATAGCCAAACCTGCCGAAACGCTTCTTCAGCGCCGGATCCAGCCCCTGGGCAAGATCGGTGCTGAGGCCGATGCTCGCGACGTTGAAGAAAGCGTGGCCATTGACGGTCCCGATATCGATCAGACGTCGTCCGCCCTCTACTATCACGTCGGCCGCCTTCCCAAGATCCAACGGTATTTCGAGGGTGCGCGCCAGATCGTTCGCCGTCCCCATCGGAATGATGCCCATCGGCAGCCCGCTTTCCATGACCGCGACCGCCGCCGAGGACACCGAGCCATCGCCGCCGCACACGATCACAAGATCGGCCCTATGGCGAAGGCGCACGATGTCGCGTGCTATCTCGGGCAGTGCCTCAAATGTCTCGACGCTGACGCGGAGCCCTCCGGCTTCCAGCCGCTCGACGACCGGTGCGAGAGATTCCTGCCCGCGTCGTGCCTTTGGATTGATGAGTAGAAGCGCGCGTCTGTTCGTGATGTCATTCATGCGGCGTAGATAGGGTGCGTGCCTGCGGATTACGACGTCGACAGGCGCGCCTGGGAAAACAAGTCACAAAATCATGGCTTTGGCAGCCGTTTGCGGAGGTTGAAATTCGGTCCACATAATAATACCGAAAATGGGTACTACCAAGGTGCGGACATGACCAACACAGTCACAGCCAAAGGACAGGTGACCATCCCGAAGCCGGTCCGGGACCTGCTCGGAATCGTTCCGGGCAGCAAGGTTGATTTCCGCCGCACCGATGACGGCAATGTGGTGATTGTGCGTAGTGACAAGAAGCAGCCCGCGAGCCGCTTCGCGAAATTGCGCGGCCATGCCGGCAAGGGCCTCGACACCGACGCGATCCTGGCACTGACGCGTGGCGACGCGTGACGCTGGTCGGCTCGATCCTGTAACGGACGATGCGAACTGGACGGATTGGTCGATCGACCGGCTTGAGGCGGCAAGCCTCAATGGGCCGTTGCTGATCAACGATGCGGTCTATGCCGAACTTGCCGTCCGCTATGACCGCACGCCTGTTTCTCGTCCGCTGCTTCGCGCGGCGTATGCGTAGGCCCCGCGGCTTGGGTCGACGCCATCATGGCGAAAAGAATCGCAACACCGAGAATAATCCTGGTTCGACCGCGTTCTCCCCCAGGTAACAGCGCCCCCTTGGTGACCGGAGAGACCACAATGGAAATTCTTGACTGCGAACGCATCGCGAAGGCCAAGCGGGCTTTCACGACCCGCCGAATTCCGACCGAGCGCATGCGGATGTTGCTTTCGCCTCCTGCCGAACCGAAGGCAGGCGACCTGGTGCTCGCGCGGATCGAGGCGCTCGGTCACCACAAGTCGGTCGAGCTGCCCTCGGGACGCAAGGCGGCACTTGCCGCGACGGACGAAGTCGTCCTGGCCTATGGCAACCGCTACGCCCCTGATCAGTTCGAGGCGATCGTGCCGGCAGATCTCGGACCGTGCCATATGGTGGCGGCAGGCGGAGTGGCTTCGCGGGCGTTGGCATGGCACGACAAGACCATGTCTCCGACTGCGATCGTGCCGCTCGGCCTCGTCACCAACTCATGCGGCCGCGTTCTGAACGTTGCAGACTTTGCGGTCGCGCCGCAGCCGGCGCGGCTTACCCCGCCGACAATCGTTGTCTTCGGAACGTCGATGAATTCGGGCAAGACGACAACAGCTGCAAGCCTCGTGCGTGGTTTGACCAGGGCAGGTTTCGCAGTTGGTGCGGCAAAGGTGACCGGAACCGGAGCCGGCAATGATCTCTGGTCGATGATGGATGCCGGAGCATGCGCCGCTCTTGATTTTACTGATGCCGGCTTTGCCACGACCTATCTTGCCCCAATCGATGCCATCGTCGAGGGCGCGCAGAATTTGCTGCATTCTCTTGCCGCCACCGGGGCGGAGATCGCGGTTCTGGAGGTCGCGGATGGGCTATTCCAGTCCGAGACGGCCGCGCTGGCAAAGTCCCCGAAATTCCGCGAGCTGACCGGCGGCGTGCTGTTTGCCGCAGGCGATGCGATGGGGGCGGTGGCGGGCTGCGAAAGGCTGCGCGAGCTTGGATACGACGTGCTCGGGCTCAGCGGGCTCCTGACCTGCTCGCCGCTGGCGCGCCGGGAAGCAGGCGCTGCCAACGTCCCTGTCTATGGCGTGAAGGAACTCACCGATCCGGCGACCGCGGCAAGCATAGTCTCAGGGATATTGAACCCGCGCCTGATGGTGATCGCTGGAGGTGCACAATGCCTCTACCAGGAATCCTGATCGGCACGCGACTGGTCGCCCTTGCGGTTCTTGTCGCCATCGGCTTTGCCAAGGCCGCCACGTCGCTCGCTCTTGTCGCCATCGTCGGTGCGGCGGTTTCCGGGGAACCGCAGCCGCTCGGGCAGGGCAGGCTGATCGTGGCCAGCCTTTCGCTCGGCATCGCGCTCTTCGCACTCGGGGTGATGCAGCGCCGACAGGGGGCAGCTTTTGCACTGGACTATGTGCGCGAGGTCCGCAGACTGCTGGTCGAGCAACTCTTCGCGTTGCCGCCTGGCGCCGGCCGGACCGGTCTCGGCCTGGTAATGACCCGCCTCGTCACCGACCTCTCCGCCATCAGATCCTGGCTGGCCGACGGCGTGGCTTCCCTCTTTGTTGCGGGTCCTTCCGTCGTTCTCATCGTGCTTGGCGCCTTCTGGCTTGCCCCAGGGGTTGCGCCGTTCCTGCTTTGCGGCGTTCTTGCCTGGTCGATCGTCTGTCTTGTTGCCCTGCCGTTTCTTCACCGGGCCATCCGCGAAAGCCGGCGGAGGCGGGGACGGCTTGCCGGCCGTCTCGGCGACATCGTTGCCGCCCGGGCGGCGTTTGCCCATTTCGGCAAAAGCGGAACGTCCACACGCAAGATCGACCGGATGTCGGAAGCGCTCAACATGTGGCTCGTCCGCCGGGCAGGGTGGTCGGGGGCTGCGCGCGCGTCCAGCGACTTCGTCATGCCCGTGATCGTCGTCATCCTCGTGGCCTATGCGTTTTCGGGCCGCCCGGCGATGCTGGTTGGCGATCTCAGCACGCTATTGCTCCTCACCGGACTGACGGTTGGCCAGCTTTCCGACCTCGCTCGCGCCGCCGACTATCGGCTTGCCTATGTCGAGTCCCGCCGCCGGATTGCCTCCATCCTGGCAAGGCCGGTGCTTGCGGATCCTGTGAATCCAGTTCCCCTGCCGCGCTCGACGTCAGGCCGGCGGCTGCGCATCGAATTTCATTGCCGAAACGGCACGCCGTCAAAAGTGCTGGATGCCGCGCCCGGCGCCTCGATCCTGCTTGGCGGTGATACGCCTGAAGCACGCAGCGCGCTTTTTTCCAGCATCGCAGGTTTTGAGGAAAACAGCGGCCTGGCGATTTTCCTCGATGACATTCCTGTCGACAAGATTTCGCAGCGCGACCGGCGCCGGGCAATCACCCTTTTGTCGCCGGCGATCCCGTTGGTGCGGGCTACAATGGTCGACAATATAGCCCTGGGAGCGCCCTCAGCGACCCCGCAGGAAGAGATAATCGCCACGGCCTCGCTGTGCGGCCTGGCAGTCGATGGACCGCCAGACAGCGGCCAGAGACTGGAGCCCCCTCAAATCAGTGCCATGCAGGCCGCCCGGATCCGTGCCGCACGAGCGCTGGTTCGATCAGCGGCCGTGCTCCTTATCGACGACATCGATGTCTGCAAGGACCGGGACTTGCTTGCGGCCGTTCTTGCACACGCGCGTGCCGCGCTAACGACAGTGATCGTCTCGTGCGAAGCAGCCACTGTGGGCATGGAATTCGATGATACGTGGCTTCTCGATTGCGAGTGATCGGGAGATTGCCTCGGCGCTGCCACATGCCTTGTTGCAACCACAAATAGTCGCGACTAGCGACATCGATCCACAATATGGATCGCATTTTCGCCGCAAGTCGCTGATATACAGCCGATTGCATGGCAAAAATCGCTTATGCGAAATAACTGGTCCATGATATAGACCTGTATGCGAAAATCTGGAATGAGCGGGAGGAGATCGCTTCGTTCCCGATTTCGGCGTGAGCAGGCGTTGTTGCCTGGTCCGAGCGGAGGAGCTTGAAGCATGGCAGCCGCCAGCAACAACACGATGATCGTCGATACGCCGGCCGAGGTGCTGGATGCGCGGCCAGGGTCACGGCTGATGTGGCCGGTCGAGGCGGTGGCCTCGATCCTGCTCGTCTTCGTCATCGGTCTGCTGCTCGCCGGCGTCATCTCGCGCTACGTGCTATCGCTGCCGATCGTCTGGATCGATGAGGCCGCCTCCATCTCCTTTCTCTGGCTCGCCATGCTCGGCTCGGCGATCGCCATCGACCGCAACGAGCATCTGCGTCTTACCATCTTCCTCAACCTGATCCCCGAGCGCGGCCGCCACTTCGTGGACGCCCTCGCTTTGCTCGTCGTGGCGACGGTGCTGCTCGCGCTGATCGTGCCGGCAAGCCAGTATGTACAGGAAGAGTGGTACGTCACCTCGGCGGCGCTCAACATTCCGATGAGCTTCCGCGCCTCGGCAATTGTCGCCGGGCTGGCATTGATGTCGGTTATCGCCGTGGGCCACGCGATCCGCGCAGCGACGCTCGCCAACCTGGCCGCCGCTGTCGCAGTCATTGCCGCACTGGCCGTGGTCGGCTGGCTGCTTTCGCCATTGTTCCTCACGCTCGGCTACGCCAACATCGTCATCTTTCTCGTCGGCGTGGTGGCGGTCTGCCTTCTGCTCGGTGTGCCGATCGCTTTCTGTTTCGGCGTCGGCACGATCGCCTTCATCGCCTTCAGCACGCACGTGCCGATGATCGTGCTTGTCGGCCGCATCGACGAGGGGATGTCGAGCCTCATCCTGCTGTCGGTGCCGATCTTCGTCCTGCTCGGCTGTGTGCTCGACGCGACAGGCATGGGCAAGGCGATCGTCGAATTCATGGCGTCGCTGCTCGGCCATGTGAAGGCCGGCATGTCTTACGTGCTGCTGGGCTCGATGTTCCTCGTCTCGGGCATTTCCGGTTCGAAGGTTTCCGACATGGCGACTGTCGCTCCGGCACTTTTCCCCGAAATGAAGCGGCGCGGCCACAAGCCCAAGGAGATGATCGCGTTGCTCGCAACCGGCGCTGCGATGGCCGATACGGTGCCGCCATCGATCGTGCTGATTGTGCTCGGCTCGGTCGCCGGCGTTTCGATCGCCGCGCTTTTCACCAGCGGCTTCGTCATCGCTGTGGTTCTGTTGCTCGTCCTTGCGGTGCTCGCGCGCTGGAAGGCTTCGGGCGAGAGCATGGAAGGCGTACATCGCGCTCCGTTCTCGCTCGTCTGGAAGACGCTGCTCGTCTCCGCCCCCGCACTGGTGCTTCCCTTCCTGATCCGCGGCGCCGTCGGCGGCGGCGTCGCCACCGCCACCGAGGTTTCCACAATCGCCGTGCTCTATGCGCTGGTCATCGGCGCGTTGTTTTATGGCGGCATCGGCGCGAAGAAATTCTACGCCATGCTGGTCGAGACGGCGGCGCTATCCGGCGCCATCCTGCTCATTCTCGGCACCGCCTCGGCAATGGCCTGGGCGCTGACGCAAACCGGCTTCGCCAACCAGTTGGCCATCTACATGACCGACCTGCCCGGAGGCTGGTTCTCCTTCATGCTCGTCACCATCGCCGTCTTCATGGTTCTCGGCTGCGTCCTTGAAGGTCTGCCAGCGATCGTTCTGATGGCGCCGATCATGTTTCCGATCGCCGCTCGGCTGGGCATCAACGACGTGCACTATTCGATGGTCGTCGTGACGGCGATGAACATCGGGCTTATGGCGCCGCCTATCGGCATCGGCTTCTACATCGCCTGCAAGATCGGCGACGTCTCGCCCGACGAGGCCATGAGCGCCATCTGGCCCTACCTCGGTGCGTTGCTTGCCGGCCTGTTGCTGATCGCTGCCGTCCCGGCGCTGTCGGTAGCCTATCTTTAGCCACTCGGATTCAACCAGGAGGAAACACGATGACCATCACCCGCCGCAGCTTGATGATTGGCGCAGCCGCATCCATCCCGCTCGTGAGCACCATCCGCTACGCCGGGGCGCAGGCGGCGGAGTTCAACTACAAATACGCCAACAACCTGCCGCTCACCCACCCGATGAACCTGCGCGCGCAGGAAGCCGTCGAGAAAATCCGCGAGGAGACCGGCGGCCGCGTCGCCATCCAGATATTCCCCAGCAACCAGCTCGGCGCCGACACCGACATGCTGAGCCAGGTTCGCTCGGGCGGCGTCGAATTCTTCACGCTGTCGCCGCTGATCCTTTCCACGCTCGTCGCCAATGCCTCGATCAGCGGCATCGGCTTTGCCTTCTCGGACTACGACGCGGTGTGGGCGGCGATGGATGGCGACCTCGGCAAATATGTGCGCGGCGAGATCGAGAAATCGAACCTGGTCGTTATGGAGAAGATCTGGGACAACGGCTTCCGCCAGATCACCAGTTCCGTCGGCCCGATCGAGACGCCCGCCAACCTCGAAGGCTTCAAGATTCGCGTCCCGGTCAGCCCGCTCTGGACCTCGATGTTCACCGCCTTCAAGTCGGCGCCGGCCAGCATCAACTTCGCCGAAGTGTATTCGGCGCTGCAGACGAAGATTGTCGACGGGCAGGAAAACCCGCTCGCCATCATCTCGACGGCCAAGCTCTATGAGGTGCAGCAGTTCTGCTCGCTCACCAACCACATGTGGGACGGCTTCTGGTTCCTCGCCAACAAGCGGGCCTGGGAGGCGATGCCGCAGGACATGCGCGAGATCGTCGCCAGGAACCTCAACGAGGCCGGCGTGAAGGAGCGCGAGGACGTCGCCAAGCTCAATGCCACGCTTGAGCAGGAGCTCGTCGGCAAGGGCATGAAGATCAACCATCCGGATGCGGCCGCGTTCCGGCAGACGCTGAAGGACGCCGGCTTCTACGCCGAGTGGAAGGGCAAGTACGGCGACGAAGCCTGGGCCATCCTGGAAAAGGCTGTTGGCGCCAGCCTGACCTGAGCGCAGGGCAGTTCCCGGACGGGCAGGGCATGTGGCTCAACCGCCCGATAACAGCCGCGATTTTTGTAAGGAATTCCATGGTGGTCGACCGGCTCAGGGGAAAATCCGCAATCGTCTTTGGCGCCGGGTCATCCGGACCCGGCTGGGGCAACGGCAAGGCAGCCGCGGTCGCCTTCGCGCGCGAAGGCGCGCGCGTCGCCTGCGTCGATCTCGCTGCGGCGGCCGCCGCTGAAACCGCTGAAATCATCCGCGACGAAGGCAACCAGGCGATCGCGTTGTCGGCCGACGTGACCAATCTGGCCTCAGTCGAACTGGCAGCAGCGGCGGCAATGGAGGCGTTCGGCGCCATCGACATCCTGCACAACAATGTCGGCGTGACCCATATGGGCGGTCCCATTGAACTCGATGAGGACGCGTTCCAGGCCGCCCTCGATCTCAATATCGGACCGGTCTACCGCACCGCCAAGGCGGTGTTGCCGCATATGCTCAAGGGCGGCGGCGGTGCAATCGTCAATATCTCGTCGCTCGCCGCGATACGCTACGTCGGCTATCCCTATTTCGCCTATTATGCGGCCAAGGCCGCGGTGAACCAGGCCACAGTGGCGCTGGCCATGCAATATGCCCGGCAAGGTATTCGCGCCAACTGCATCATGCCGGGCCTGATCGACACGCCGATGATCTACAAGCAGATTTCCGGCCAGTATGGTTCGGCCGACGAGATGGTGGCCGCCCGCAACGCCATGGTGCCGATGGGGCGGATGGGAACAGCGTGGGACGTCGCTGCGGCGGCCGTGTTTCTTGCCTCCGAGGAGGCGCGCTTCGTCACCGGCGTTTGCCTGCCTGTCGATGGCGGCCAAAGCTGCGCCGTCTGCGAGCTCCGCTGACCATGGACATCGCGCCGCCCCCGGAACGCGATCAGACCGGCTCGCAGAGCGTCGACCGGGCGCTCAGCCTTCTTTCGATGGTCGGCCGGCACGCCGACCGCGGTGTTTCGCTCTCCGATATCGTCGAGGAAAGTGGGCTCAACAAGCCGACAACGCGCCGCCTGCTGCTGGCGCTGATGCGCGCGGGAATGATCGAGCAGGACGAGACGACGCGGCGCTATTATCTCGGCGAGGAGGCTTACGTGCTGGGCAGCCTCGCCTCGCGACGTTTCGGCTTGCTTCAGGTTTCGATGGAAAGTCTGCTGCGCCTTTCCAGAAAGACCGAGGATGCCAGCTTCCTCTCGGTTCGCCGCGACACATACTCGGTCTGCCTCTATCGCGAGGAAGGCACATACCCGGTCAGGACCCACGCGCTGCAGGCCGGATTCGAGCACCCACTGGGCGTCGGCGCCGGCTCCCTCGCCATGCTCGCCGCACTCCCCGACGAGGAAGTGGAAGCGGTGCTGGCCGCCAATGACGCAGTGCTCAAATCCGACTACCCAATGCTGCCGGTCGAGCAGATCCGGCGCGACGTCGAAACGACGCGCGCCAACGGCTATTCGCTCAATCCCGGCCGCATCGTCACCAATTCCTGGGGGGTCGGGGTTGTGCTTCGCAGCGCCGACGCGCGGCCAGTCGGCGCACTGTCGATCGCGGCGATCGACAGCCGGATGCAGCCGGCAAGGCAAATCGAACTCGTCGGATATCTCATGCAGGAGGCAAAGCGCGTCGAGGAACGGCTTGCCCAGATGTTCGCCTCGCGCGCGCATATGCGCGAGCACCCCACTTTAAAGCCGCGCACCAGGAGGTTGTCACAATGACGAAGGCTCACACCGACGGACGGACGCATTCCGCGTTAGGAAAGTCGGAATTGGAAAACACCGGGCAGTTGATGGCGACGGCAGCGGCGCCCACGCTTGCTCATGCCGGTGTCGAGCCCTGCGACGTCGCCGCCATCTTCGTCTCCGTGTCGTCGCTGGAGCGCGCGAAGTGATGACCATGGCTGCAGGCGGCGTGACGCCTCCCTCCACGCGCGTCATGAACCTCTCGCATTTTTTGACCCAGGCGGCACGCCGCAATCCGCACGACATCGGCTTCGTCTGGCGCGAGCGGCAGTGGACGTGGCGCGAGATGGAAGCGCGCGTCAACGCGATGGCCGCCGCACTCCGCGACGACTTCGGCGTGACAAAGGGAGATCGAATCCTCGTCCAGTCGGCCAATTGCAACCAGATGTTCGAATCAATGTTCGCCTGCTTCCGGCTCGGGGCCGTCTGGGTGCCGGCGAACTACCGCCAGTCGCCGGACGAAGTCGCCTACCTCGCCAAGGCGAGCGGCGCGCGTGGCCTGATCTGCGGCGCGGTCTTCCCGGCTCATGCTGCTGCCTGCCGGGAAACAGCCCCCGGGATCGACTTCGTCCTGTCGATCGGCGCGGCCGAATTCGGCGATGACTACGACGCCGTCGCCGCCCGTTTTGCCGGCCGGACCGTTGCCAGCGTCGCCGTCGATCGCGACGATCCCTGCTGGTTCTTCTTCACTTCCGGCACGACCGGCCGGCCAAAGGCCGCCGTGCTCACGCATGGCCAGATGGGCTTTGTCATCACCAATCATTTGTGCGACCTGATGCCCGCCACGACGCGCGACGACGCCTCGATCGTGGTGGCGCCGCTGTCTCATGGGGCCGGCATTCATCAACTCGTGCAGGTGGCGCACGGCGCCAAGTCTATCCTGCTGCCAACCGACAAGCTCGACGTGCCGACGGTCTGGGCGCTGGTCGAAGAATGGCGGGTGACCAACGCCTTCACCGTGCCGACCATCCTCAAGATGCTGGTCGAGGACGACAGCGTCGACCGGTTCGACCATTCCTCGTTGCGCTATGTCATCTATGCCGGTGCGCCGATGTACCGCGCCGACCAGAAGCGGGCGCTCGAGAAGCTCGGGCCGGTTCTGGTCCAGTATTTTGGCCTGGGGGAAGTCACGGGCAATATCACTGTGCAGCCTCCTTCCTATCATTCCGTCGAGGATGGCCCGCAAGCGCGCATCGGAACCTGCGGTTTCGAGCGCACAGCCATGCAGGTCGAGATCCAGGACGACGCCGGCAATGCCGTCTCGCCGGGCGAAACCGGCGAAATCTGCGTGATCGGGCCTGCAGTCTTCGCCGGCTATTACGACAACCCGCAAGCCAACGCCGCAGCGTTCCGCAACGGCTGGTTCCGCACCGGCGATCTGGGCCACATGTCCGAGGACGGCTTCGTCTACATCACCGGCCGCTCGTCCGACATGTATATCTCCGGCGGCTCCAACATCTATCCGCGCGAGATCGAGGAGAAGATCCTGCTCCATCCCGACATCAGCGAAGCCGCCGTTCTCGGCATTCCCGATCCTGTCTGGGGCGAGGTCGGCGTCGCGGTTTGCGTCGCCCGCGCCGGCGTTGTGCGCGAAACGATCGCGATTGAGCGCTGGCTGGAAGGCAAGCTCGCCCGCTACAAGATGCCCAAGCGCTTCGTGTGGTGGGAGACGATGCCCAAATCGGCCTATGGCAAGATCGCCAAGAAGATGATTCGCGAAGAGCTGGAGCGCCGCGGCGAGTTGGGACCGTCCGAGCCGAAGCTCTCGGCATGAGGAGCAGGCGATGAACAGCAGCCACCAAAGCCGCGCCGTGGCGATCACCGGCGGCGCATCGGGCATCGGCCTTGAGACGGCGCGCCTGCTGACCGAGCGCGGCTTCGAGGTCTTCCTCCTCGACCTCGCCGCGCCAGCGCTGGGTTCGGCCTGCACGGATCTCGGCCTGCGCGAGGAACGCGGCATCGTCTGCAACGTCGTCGACGAAGCGGCTGTCGACGAGGCCATCGGCCGGATCACCGCCGCGCACAGCCTCACCGCGGTCGTGAACTGTGCCGGCATAGCGATGGACCGGCCGTCGGTCGAGACCAGCGTCGAGGATTTCCGCCGCATTGTCGACGTGAACCTCACCGGAACGTTCATCGTCTCGCGGGCTGCGGCGCGCTACTGGCTTGAACGGAAGCTGCCGGGAGCGATTGTCAATATCAGCTCTGTTTCTGGTCTTTGCGGCAACAAGGGCCGCAGCGCCTACGGCGCATCGAAGGGCGGCCAGAATCTGCTCACGCTCGTCATGGCCAATGAGCTCGGCGTCGATGGCATCCGCGTCAACGCCGTCGCACCCGGGCCGATCGAAACGCCGTTGACGCAGGCCGTCCACACCGAGGATGTCCGCCGGCAGTGGTTGGATCGCGTGCCGCAGCGCCGCTACGGCACGTCGCGCGAGATCGCGGGAGCGGTGGCTTTCCTGATTTCAGACGAGGCCAGCTACATCAACGGCCAGATTCTCGCCGTCGATGGCGGCTTCATCCATGCCGGCCTTGTCGCCTGAGATGGCTCCGATGCGCAGCATCCGCCATCCCGGTCCGATCGCCTCGGAACGTTTCGCAGCGATGCCCTGCGCCGCAGAGCGGCTGACGCTGCGGCTCGAAGCCGGTCGCTCGATCAATGACGCCGTGGCGCAGGCCCTCGCGGTCGCCGGGTTCAGCGGCGGGTATATCCGCCTGCGCAACGCGCGGGTTGACCCAATGCGCTACGTCGTCCCCGCCGCCTCTCCAGATGGCACGCACGCCGCGTGGTACAGCGATATATCAGCGCCGGAAGGCATAACGGTCATCGAGGATGCGGGCCTTGTTGCCGGCCGGCGCGACGAACAGCCTTTTCTTCATTGCCATGGCATCTGGCGAACACCCGATGGCGTGCGCCGCATGGGCCATCTCCTGCCGCTCGACTCGCACCTGGCGGAGCCGGTCGAGGTCACCGCCTGGGGTATCGAGGGCGCACTGCTCGACGTGCACGACGACGCCGAGACGAATTTTCGCCTTTTCGCGCCGATCAGGGCTCCGCTCCTGGGTGAGCGCCGCGGCCGCCGCGCCGCCATCTGCACGGTAAGGCCCAACGAGGATATCGGCCAGGCGATCGAAGCCCTTTGCCGACGGCACGGCTTTGACCACGCCTCGATCCAGGGCATCGGCAGCCTGGTCGGCGCGGATTTCGACGACGGCTCGGCGGTCTCCTCCTATGCGACGGAAGTTCTCGTCACGGACGGCGCCGTGCGCTCCGGTCGTTGCACGCTCCACATCGCGCTGGTCGGCATGGACGGTGTGATATCAGCAGGTCGCCTTCGCCGCGACGCTAACCCCGTCTGCGTGACGTTCGAACTGCTGGTTGTCTCATCCAATGAGGAACCTGCATAGTTGATGATGCTGACCACGCTGTGTGCCCTGTCGCTGCGGCCCCACTTGGTCGACCGTGGATCAGGATCATCCGAAATTTAGGTTTCACGACCCGGTCAGAGCGGTTTTCGGATCCATTTTGCCAGGACCCCAACGATGCCTTCCCGGAACGACAGCACCGCGACAACGAAGATGATGCCCTGGCCGATCGTGACCCAGTCGCCGAACGTCGCGAGGTAGTTCTGCATCGTGACGATGACTGCCGCGCCGACGATCGGTCCGAACACCGTGCCCATGCCGCCCAACAGCGTCATCAGCACGACTTCCCCGGACATCGTCCAGTAGACGTCGGTAAGCGACGCCAACTGGAACACGATGGCCTTGGTTGCGCCGGCGACGCCGGCGAGCGTGGCCGACAGCACGAATACGGCGAGCTTGTAGCGGTTGACCCGATAGCCCAGCGAGATCGCGCGCGGCTCGTTCTCGCGGATCGCCTTCAACACCTGGCCAAACGGCGAATGGATGATCCGATAGATCAGCAATATGCCGGCGAAGAAGATGGCGAGCACGAAGAAATAGAGAACTTCGCTCGAACGCAGGTCGATCAGCCCGAACAGATGGCCGCGCGGCACGGCCTGGATGCCGTCCTCGCCGCCGGTAAACGCCGCCTGCAGCGAGAAGAAATAGATCATCTGCGCAAAAGCCAGCGTCACCATGGCGAAATAGATGCCGTGGCGGCGAATGGCGAGCGAGCCGATGGCGAGACCGAGCACCGCTGCCACCAGCGTGCCCGCGATAATGGCAAGTTCAGGCGTCAGGCCCCACACCTTTGCCGCATGGGCCGAGACGTAGCTCGCCATGCCGAAATAGGCCGCATGGCCGAAGGACAGGAGACCGCCAAAGCCGAGCAACAGGTTGAAGGCGCAGGCAAACAGCGCGAAGCACAGCACCTTCATGACAAAGATCGGATAGAGCAGAAATGGCGCGGCGACGAGGAAGACGAACAGCGCGGCGAAGATCGCAAGGTGATGACGGGGCATGCCCGCAGCGCCGACGGACGTTATGGCCGCCATAGCGATCGGGTTGGTGTCGGTTGTCATCACACACTCCGTCCAAACAGACCCGCGGGCTTGACCAACAGCACGAGCGCCATGATGACAAAGATCACCACCGCCGAGCCTTCCGGATAGAATACGCGGGTCAGCCCCTCGATCAGCCCGAGCCCGAAGCCGGTGAGGATCGAGCCCAGGATCGAGCCCATGCCGCCGATGACGACGACGGCGAAGACGACAATGATCAGGTCTGCCCCCATGTTCGGATTGACTGCGTATATCGGCGCGGCGAGCACGCCGGCGAAACCCGCGAGTGCGACGCCGAAACCATAGGTGAGCGTGACCAGCAGCGGCACGTTGATGCCGAACGCGCCGACCATGGTCGGGTTCTCGGTCGCAGCCCTGAGATAGGCGCCAAGCCGGGTCTTTTCGATGATGAACCAGGTCGCAAGGCACACGATGAGGGAAGCCACGATCACCCAGGCGCGCGAATTCGGCAGGTACATGAAGCCGAGATTGTACCCGCCGTTCAGAAGCGGCGGCGGCGGGTACGGCAGGCCGGATACGCCGAAAAACTGGCGGAAGAAGCCGACGATGATCAGCGCCAGGCCGAATGTGAGAAGCAGCCCGTAGAGATGGTCGAGGTGATAGAGCCGTCGGATCAGGACGCGCTCAAGCACGATGCCGGTGACGCCGACAATCGGCGGGACGATGAACACAGCCCACCAGTAACCGACGCCAAGATAGTTGAGCAGCATCCAGGCGCCGAAGGCGCCCAGCATGTACTGGGCGCCATGCGTGAAATTGATGATGTTCAGGAGACCGAAGATGACCGCCAGCCCGAGGCTCAGAACCGCATAGAAGGAGCCATTGATCAGCCCGAGCAGCAATTGCCCGAACAGGACCTGAGGCGGAATTCCAAGCAGTTCGAACATGGTCGCTCCAGCTGACTTGTCGACAAAACAACGCGCCGAGCTGTTCGGCGCATCGTTGGCGAGGCTCGCTTACTTGACGAGCGAACAGCCGCCTTCGGCGAGCGGGCGGAACGCTTTATCGGCCGGAATGGTGGCCACCGTCTCGAAATAGTCCCATGGAGCCTTCGATTGGTCCGGCTTCTTGACGCGGAACAGATACATGTCGTGCAGCTTGCGCCCGTCGGCGCGGATGGTGCCCTTGCCGAACAGCGGATCCTCGGTCGGCATTTCCTTCATTTTGGCCATCACCTTGGCCGCATCCTTGTCGCCGACGGCCTCGACGGCCTTAAGGTAATGCAGGACAGAAGCGTAGACTCCGGCCTCGATCATCGAAGGCTTTTGTCCGGCATTCCGCTCCTGGAAACGGGCAGAGAACTCCCGCGTTTGATCGTTCTTGTCCCAGTAGAACGCGCTGGTGAGCACGAGGCCTTGCGCCACTTCGAGGCCAAGCGCATGCACGTCATTGATGAACATCAGCAGGGCGGCGAGCGCCTGGCCGCCCTGCGTGATGCCAAATTCCGACGCCTGCTTGACCGCGTTGATCGTGTCGCCGCCGGCATTGGCGAGGCCGACGACCTTGGCGCCCGACCCTTGCGCCTGCAGCAGGAAGGACGAAAAATCCTGGCCGGGGAAAGGATGACGGACGGCGCCGAGAACCTTGCCGCCCGATGCTTCGACGACCGCCGTCGTATCGCGCTCGAGCGCGTGGCCGAAGGCGTAGTCGGCTGTGACGAAGAACCAGCTGTCGCCGCCCTGTGCGACCATGGCCGAGCCCGTGCCGTTGGCAAGCGCCCAGGTGTCGTAGGTCCAGTGGACGGTGTTGGGCGAACAGGCTTTGCCGGTGAGGTCGGACGAGGCCGGACCCGAGGCGAGGAAGATCTTGTTCTTCTCCTTGGTGATCTCGTTGACGGCGAGCGCCACCGACGAGGTTGGCACATCGGCGATTACATCGACGTTTTCGGTGTCGTACCACTGGCGGGCGATGTTCGAGCCGACGTCCGGCTTGTTCTGGTGGTCGGCGGAGACGATCGACACATTGATGCCCTTGTCCGTCGCCTTGAAGTCTTCGACCGCCATCTGGGCCGCGATGACCGAGCCTTCGCCAGCGATGTCTGCATAGATGCCGGAACGGTCATTCAGAACGCCGATCTTGACATCTGTGGCGTAGGCCGCGCCGGCCATCAGCAGGCTCGCCGTCGAAGCCAGGACAAATCCCATTTTTTTCATCGCTACTTCCCTCCGATTGCGGCGCAACGCGCCGTTGATGATTGTCTAGACGCCGAGATAGGCGTGCAGCTTGTCGATGTTGGCGTCGAGTTCGTGGTTGGGGATGGTGTCGATCACGCGCCCCTGTTCCACCACGTAGTGACGGTCCGCGACCAACGCGGCGAAATGAAAGTTCTGTTCGACGAGCACGATCGTGAATCCCTCGTCCTTGAGCCGGGCAATGGTGCGGCCGATCTGCTGCACGATGACCGGCGCAAGCCCTTCGGTCGGCTCGTCGAGCAGCAAGAGCTTGGCGCCCGTCCGCAAGATCCGGCCGATGGCGAGCATCTGCTGTTCGCCGCCCGATAGCTTGGTGCCTTGGCTCGAAAGTCGTTCCTTCAGGTTCGGGAAGAGCTCGAAAATCTGCTCGACGGTGAGCCCACCGGGGCGCACCTGCGGCGGCAGCATCAAATTCTCCTCGACAGAGAGGCTGGAAAAGATCGCCCGTTCCTCGGGGCAGTAGGCGATGCCCATCTGTGCGATCAACCGCGACGGCAGCTTGATCGTTTCCCGACCTTCATAGGTGACCGAGCCCGAGCGCCTGGAAAGAATTCCCATGATCGCCTTCAGCGTCGTCGTCTTGCCGGCGCCATTGCGGCCGAGCAGCGTCACCACTTCACCTTCGCCAACCTCGAAACTGACGCCGTGAAGCACATGGCTCTCGCCGTACCAGCCCTGCAGGCCATCGACGCGAAGCAGGGGTCTCGTCGAGGGGCCAGCAGCCGGCCTGCTTGCAAGTTCAACTTCAGGCATGTCCGGCCCCGATATAGGCTTCGATAACGCGCGGATCCTTGGAAACCGCAGCATAGTCGCCTTCGGCGAGGACTTTGCCGCGAGCGAGCACAGTGATGCGGTTCGACAGCGAGGCGACGACCGACAGATTGTGCTCAACCATCAAAATGGTGCGGTTCTTGGAAATGCGCCGGATCAGCGCCGAGATGCGCTCGATGTCTTCTTGCGCCATGCCGGCCATGGGCTCGTCGAGAAGCAGCATTTCAGGGTTCAGCGCCAGCGTCGTCGCGATTTCAAGCGCGCGCTTGCGGCCGTAGGACAGATCGCTGGCGCGGATGTCTGAGAACGCGGTCAGGCCGACATCGGCGAGAAGCGCCGCACCCTCGCCATCGAACTTGGAGAGCACTTTTTCGGAGCGCCAGAAATCGAAACTGTCGCCGCGCCGGCGCTGCAGTGCGATGCGGACATTCTCGAGTGCCGTCATGTGCGGAAACACCGCCGATATCTGAAAGGAGCGCACAAGGCCCAGCCGCGCGATGTCGGCCGGCTGCATCTTGGTGATGTCGCGGCCTTGGTAGCGGATCGCGCCGCGCGTTGGCTGGAGGAATTTGGTCAATAGGTTGAAGAGGGTCGTCTTGCCTGCGCCGTTGGGGCCGATCAGCGCGTGGACCGATCCTCGCTCCACCGTCAGGTTGACATTGTTGACAGCGACAAAGCCCCCAAATTCCTTAGTCAATCCCGCTGCTTCGAGGATCGCTCCGGAACTCATGCGCGAAAGCCTTCGCCCATCATCGGCGTGAAAACGTGGAAACGGCTGCGAGGCTGCCCGCCCCCAGGGTGACTTCCATGGTTCCTCCCGTGGCTTTCCCGCCCCGCAACAAACGACCTAATGCACATCGCGTCAAGGCTGCAATTTTTCAGATGCGTCGGTTCGACAAACTTTTGAAGAGCGGTTCACGGTCGAGCGCATGTGCAGCGACTGCTTGGCGATCTATCGTTCGCTCTCGGAGGGCATAACGAAAGCACTTGGCTCTCGAAACAGGCGCTAAAAACACCGCAATAATGACTATATCTAGCTAACGGAGCAGGGAGATGGCTCGGCTGCCTGGCGTTAGCCGGCAGGGATCAGCGCCTGAGCCACTTGGCCGCTTCTGAACAGGAGAGGTTGACCATGACCAGTCAACTGGAAGACCGCAAGCTTGATCCAGCCGTGGCGCTCCCGGCGATCGACGAGATGGCGCCGCGCGAGCCGCATCGGCAATTTGCGCTGAAGCACGAGGACTGCTTCGTCGTCTCAGACAGCTACGGCGACATACGCGGCACCGGCGACGGGCTTTTCCGCGACGACACGCGTGTACTGTCGCGCTTCCGTCTGTTCATCGGCGGCCGGATGCTGTCGCTGCTCGGCGCCTCGCTGTCGCAAGACAACATCCTGTTTACCGCCAATCTCACCAATCTGGCGACTATCGGGCCGAATGGCAGCGAAGCGTTGCCGGGCGTCGTCCACATCGACCGGACGCGGTTCATCTGGCAGGACCGCATGTTCGAACGCATCACCTTCACCAACTACTCCGCGCGCGAGGTGGTCCTGCCGGTTCGGCTCGACTTCGACGCCGATTTCCGTGACATGTTCGAGGTGCGCGGCACCACGCGCAGCCGCCGTGGTCGCGCCCATGACGCGCTGGTCGGTGCGGCGAGCGTCACCTTCCGGTATGAAGGCCTCGACAATGTGGCCCGTCAATCGGTCATCGCATTCTCGTCCAAGCCCGATCAGCTGCATCCCAACCACGCCGATTTCCTCATTCTCGTGGCAAGGCGTGACAGCAGGGCACTGTACCTGGAGGTCGGTCACAGCGAAGCCGTCCCCTCCAGTGATCGCTTCCGCGCGGCCGCCGCGCGCGCCCGCTTTGCCATGCGCTCAAAGCGCCGGCAGGGCGCCACCGTGTTCAGCTCCGGCCGCGTGTTCAACGACTGGCTGACACGCACGCGCGCCGACATCGCGCTGCTGACGACGGATCTGGAGACGGGGCCATACCCCTATGCCGGCATCCCGTGGTTTTCGACGGCTTTCGGCCGCGATGGCGTCATTTCCGCCTTGCAGATGCTCTGGCTCAATCCCGAGCTTGCCCGTGGGGTACTGGCCTATCTTGCCCACTATCAGTCGACCGACACCTCTGTGTTCGATGATGCCGAACCCGGCAAGATCATGCATGAAACCCGCAAGGGAGAAATGGCTGTGCTGCGCGAGCTGCCGTTCGGCCGCTACTATGGCGGCGTCGACACCACGCCACTCTATGTCTACCTGGCTTCGTCCTACGCGGATCGCACCGGAGACGAGGCGTTCGTCGACCGTATGTGGGACTCGCTGGGCGCTGCCACTGCGTGGATGGAAGAGGTCGGAGCCCGCAACGGGGAAGGCTTTGTAACCTACAACAGGGCGGCCGACACGGGTCTGTTCAACCAAGGCTGGAAGGACAGTTCCGATGCCGTCTTCCATGCCGACGGCACCATCCCCAAAGGGCCGATCGCATTGGTCGAGGTGCAAGGTTATGCCTTCGCCGCATATCAAGGGATGGCGGCGCTGGCCGCCAGGCGCGGCGACGACGCCAAGGCGGCGCACTGGAGCGCCCTGGCAGAGAGGATCCGTCAGGCGGTCGAGACGAATTTCTGGATGCCGGACCGCGATTTCTATGCTTTGGCGATCGACGGAGAAGGCAAGCAATGCGCGGTCCGCACGTCCAACGCCGGTCACCTGCTTTATGTCGGGCTGCCGTCGGCGGAACGGGCGCAGGCACTTGCCAGCCAGTTGCTCTCTGCTCATCTTCATAGTGGCTGGGGCGTTCGCACACTGGCCGACGACGAGATCCCATTCAACCCGATGTCATATCATAATGGCTCGATCTGGCCGCACGACACCGCGCTCTGCGCCTCCGGGCTCGCCCGCTATCACGAACGCGACAGCGTCGTGAAGCTGATGAGCGGTATGTTCGAGGCGGCGGTCCGTTTCAACATGCGGCTGCCAGAGCTGTTCTGCGGCTTTACGCGTGCGGCCAGCGATTCACCGGTGGCCTACCCGGTCGCCTGCCTGCCGCAAGCCTGGTCGGCTGGCTCCGCTTTCATGATGCTGCAGGCCTGTCTGGGCATCCGGGTTGACGGCTGGAAGCGCGAGATCACCGTCGAACGCCCGCGGCTGCCGATCGGCATCGACAACATCGTTATCCGCCACCTGGCCATCGGCGAGGCGAAAGTCGATCTCATCTTCGAGCGCATTGGCGACCGTGTTGCGTGTTATCTCGACCACCGCCATGAGGGTCTGGTGCCTCTGGTGGTGCGCTCATAACGCAGGCCGGCTCCCCATGCGCTCCGTGATGGACACTGCCATCAATGACTACGGCGCAACTGGTACCTGCGCCGATCGCCAGCGCACCGACTGTAGGGTGGTACCTGCTGCATTTGCGAGCGCTGGATTGAGTCGCGCCTGGGTGAGCCTCGACCAGGGTAAGTCGCAATCTGAAGGAATGGCATACACAGCCAGCGCAGCGCAAAACCTGTACGGCGAATCCGCCTGAAGCTCCTTCGGAGCTTTGGCTTTTCGAGCGCATTGATTGGTCGTGAGTTTAGTTGGTCTTCAACTGGCCGACGCGGTTTTCGGCAATCCAGCGGGCGGCAAGCACCAATGCGCCCATACTGAAATCCTTGCCGTGTTTGGCCACCATTTCTTCCGACAGCTTGGCGAGCCGTTCGAAGAATTCGTCCTTGCTCTCGTCCTCGGGGGTGGGTTCGGTTTGCATTTTGTGCTCCTTTTGCATGCGGCCTGCCTTTGCTATTTGAACATCTGTGCGGGAAAGGTGACGATCGCGGCGGTGCCGTCGACTGCGCCCACCGCCAGGTGGCGTCCGTCGCCGGACCAGGCAAGCGCGGTCACCGCGCTGCCCAGCGGCCTGACGAGGAGTTCGTCTCGCGCGCCGATCTGGGCGATGGTGATCCGGCCGTTGGCATAGCCGGCCGCAATCAGTTTTTTCTCCGGGTGCGCAGCCACTGTCTCGACCGGAACCAGCCCGGCTCGACCAGTCTCCAGCGCGCCCGAGGTGTCGCCGTCAAGTGGCGGAGCGGTCATCGACCAGCCGGCGATCCGGAAGGCGCCCGACGCAAACAGCGCATGCTCCGGCCGGCTCCAGCACAGTGTCCGGACCGGCGATGGAAATCCCTCGACGATGCCGTAGCGATCATCGGTCATGCTGACCAGGGCAAAGCCGCCTGTTTCGAGCCCACAGGCCAGCCATGTGCCATCGCCACTCCAGCGGATCGACACCGGGCGCGCCGAAAAAGAAACGTCGCGTATCGGGGTAGCGTCGCCGTCGACCGCCCAGATCGATAGTCCATCATCCCGGCCGCAGGCTAGGCGCCTTCCGCCTGGCGAAAAGGCAAGCGCATCCGTGGACGGTGTCGCATCGTGTCGCAGTCGTACTGCATCGCCTTGGCCGCGTGCCAGGAAGACATCCTGGCCGTTGCTGACGGCTGTGATGGTCGTCCGGGGGTTGTGGTCGACGGCGACGACCGGCCCGTCGATCTTGACCAGCGTCTCCATCACATTGCCGTCCGCGGCCAGATGCACCGCTTCGCCAGCCGCCGTTCCAACGAGGAAGCCGAAGGAAAGGTAGCTGGCGAGCGGGACGTCTCCATCCCCAAACGCAGCGGTGGCGATCAATGGTGCCGGTGGCTTCTCCCTCGGGCGGATCGTCGTCTGGCCGAGATCGCCGCTCACCCTGATCCGCGATTCCGGCGGCTCCTGGTCCGCGACCGCGGCTATGGCGACCGTTCCGTCCACGCTGGTGCATGCGACAGCCGAGCCATCGGCGCTGAAGCGCAGGTTGGCGATCGCCGACGGGCGACGCCAGCTTCGCGCCAGCAGGTCGAACAAGGTCAGGTTCTGTATCGCGTGCTGGTTCATGACCATTCCCTTCGTCAGTTACCCACCGTCGCCGCGAGGCTGCGGTCGACGTCCTCGACGTCGGCTTCCGCGGCGGCGATGCGTTGCTCGCACCTCGCGCCTTCCTGCATGACCGCCGCGGCTCTCTCCTCCGCCTCATGCAAATCCTGCACCAGTTGCGCGCTGGCGCCGCTCCTGCCGATTTCGAGTTCCAGGCGCAGCACATCCATCTCGATACCGGCGCGTATCTGATTGAGCCGCAGCGCCTCGGCAGTCAGCGCGGAGACGTTGGCGACAAGATCGAGCCGGCGGGCGAGCAACATGTCACGCCTGGTAGTTTGCCCCATCGGATCCTCCATCATTTTCGGTCCCAGCCGTCGGTCCGGGTGGTTTTTCGAAAGCCGATAGCAATTTGGGCAATGTGCCGGCCTGCGACTGGAACTGTTTTTCGGCCGTTTCGATGTGGCTCTTGAGCTGATCCCAGATGTCGACGCGAATCATCGATGTCGTATCGCCGGTAAGGCGCTCGATCTCCTCGACGCGGAACTGCCGCGACAGCGAAACGCCGGAAAACACGAAGTCGCGCAACAGGATCGCATGGTTCTCGATGAACAGATGGATCATCGGATGCGTTTCCGTGGTGACGCCGCCGGCGGCAAGCTCGGCCCGGATGAAGTCCTGGAAGTGGCTCTGGAGGCGATGTTGGCTCTCGCCCATGAAGCGCATGACAAAGACCAGATCGCGGGGCATCAGCCTGACAAGATCGCCGGTGACGCCATCAGCCTGGCTGGACATTGGCTCGGGCTGCCTCCGGCTGTCTTTGTCGTTCGCCACGGTTTTTCTCCAGTGCGAGGCCCGTCCGTGAGCCATCGCCCTCAAATAGTAGAGAAAGGAGAAGAATAAAATAGATGATGTGTGTTTTTCAAATTTGCTGCGAATGCTAACTTGATATATCGCAATTGCGAATAGATATTAAATATTACATGCGTACATTACAACTGTAAAAGAACGTTACAGTTGCCGTCCTCTTCATGTGCCGAAAGGGCGGCGATTTGTTTTTAGCGTCAGGCACGGGCGCCATTTTCAAATTGGCACGGCGCTTGCTTTATACATTTCCACAAGAAGCCCATCGCGCTTTTGACGCGGTGCCAAAAGAACGAAGGAACGGAGGAAGCAGGTCACGTCCGCTTCGATACGCCCATCGCATATGCGGTTGGCTCCGCGGTCCCTGCCAGACGCCTCGAGAACCTTTGCCACGATCCACTTGAATGGCCGGACCATGAGTCGCGCCTGAACGCGCAACCCTTTGTCGTGCCGTTCGCACTGTCACTAGCGGTGCTGTGCGCCGCTCCATGCCGGGGTCAAGGGACCTGCGGCTCAAACCTGGTGGAGGCTTATGACCATGACGTCTCTGACGCTCAACAAGATTACCTCGCAACGCGGAATTTCCGTCGGCGAGGCAACCAAGAAGATTGCCGATCTCGGCTGGAATCCTTCCTACGTCCAGGAAGCGATGACGTTTCCGACGGACTACAAGATCAACAAGACGCCGCGCGACCCGATGAAGCAGGTTTTGCGGTCGTACTTTCCGATGCAGGAAGAGAAGGACAACCGGGTTTACGGCGCGCTGGATGCGGCGCTGCGCGGCGACATGTTCCGCAATGTGGAACCGCGCTGGGTCGAGTGGATGAAGCTCTTTCTGGCGATCATTCCCTTCCCGGAAATTTCGGCTGCCCGCTCGATGGCGATGGTCGCCCGTATCGCTCCTGGCGAGGAACTCAGGACCGGCTTCACGATGCAGATGATCGACGAGTTCCGGCACTCGACGATCCAGATGAACCTGAAGAAATGGTACATGGAGAACTACATCGATCCGGCTGGCTTCGACATCACCGAGGAAGCCTTCGGAAAATGCTACGCCACGACTATCGGCCGGCAGTTCGCGGAAGGCTTCATCACCGGCGACACCATGACTGCCGCCTGCATGTACCTGACCGTGGTGGCCGAAACCGCCTTTACCAACACGCTCTTTGTCGCCATGCCTTCGGAAGCCGCCCGCAACGGCGACTATGCGCTGCCGACCGTCTTCCTGTCGGTGCAGTCGGACGAGAGCCGGCATATCGGTAATGGCCACTCACTGCTGATGGCGGCGCTCAAGGAGCCGGAAAATCACCTCTTGCTCGAGCGCGACCTGCGCTATGCCTTCTGGCAGAACCACGCGATCGTCGATGCGGCCATCGGCACCTTCATCGAATACGGCACCACCAACCGCGACAAGAACAAGGAGTCTTACGCGGAAATGTGGCACCGCTGGATCTATGAGGATTACTACCGCACCTACATGCTGCCGCTCGAGAAATACGGCATCAAGGTCCATCACGACGACGTCCAGGCGGCCTGGGAACGCATCACCAAGAAGAACTATGTCCACAAGGTCGGACAGTTCTTCGCGGTCGGCTGGCCGGTCAACTTCTGGCGCATCGAAGCCCAGACCGACAAGGACTTCGAGTGGTTCGAGCACAAATATCCGGGCTGGTACGCCGAATTCGGCGACTTCTGGAAATGGTACGCCAAGCTCAGCCACAAGGGCGAGAAGGTGCTGCTGTTCAACAGCGACGTCGGCTACGTCTACCCGCACCGCTGCTGGTCCTGTCTCGTACCCTGCCTGATCCGCGAGGATATGGTGGTCGGCGAGATCGACGGCCAGTTGCACACCTTCGCCCACGAACTCGACAAGTGGACTGCCACCGTGGCGTTCGCCGACGAATATCAGGGCCGTCCGACGCCCGCGATGGGCCGCTTCAGCGGCAAGCGCGAATGGGAGACGCTCTATGACGGCTGGGATCTGGCCGATGCCATCAAGGACCTGAACTTCGTCCGCTCCGACGGCAAGACGCTGGTCCCGCAGCCGCATATGCGTTTCGACGACAAGGAGATGTGGACGCTGGACGACGTGCGCGGCAACAAGCTTGGGTCGCCGCTCAACGCGCTGCGTGCCATGTCACCCGCGGACCGTGAGAAGCACCTGGCGGAATACCGGGCCGGCTTCACGATCACCCCCTGCAACTGATCAGGCCAAAGGGGGGCGGGTTCGTCCTGCCCCTTCCTTTCACTGGAGGTCCGTATGTCGGAAACCCACACGGTCAGGCTCAGCCCGGTCGGCGTCGAATTCGACGTCGAGCATGGCGAAACGGTGCTCAACGCCGCTTTCCGCCAGGGCATCGCCCTGCCGCACGGCTGCAAGGAAGGGCAATGCTCGGCCTGCAAGAGCGTGTTGCTCGAAGGCGAAGTCGACATGCTGAAATACTCGACCTTCGCGCTGAACGACATGGAGAAGGAGAGCGGCCACGTCCTTTTGTGCCGCTGCATCGCCTACTCCGATCTGGAAGTCGAGCTTCTCAACTACGACGAGGAGATTTTGGCGAAAGCGATCGCCGTGAAGACGTTCAAGGGCCGGATTGCTCGGATCGAGCACCTGACTCACGACATTCGCGGCATCGAGATCGAACTCGGCTCGCCGATAAAGTTCTGGGCGGGGCAATATGTCGACATCACGGTTACCACGCAAAAAGGGGAGACGATTACGCGCTCGTTCTCCATGGCAAATACGCCGGACCAAACCGAAAAACTTTGCTTCATCATCAAAAAATACCCTGAGGGAAAGTTCTCTGGAGAACTCGATTCCGGAGGAATCAAGGTTGGAGCCGAAGTCACCGTCGTCGGACCTTACGGAACCTGTTTCCGTCGGGAAGAACGGCAAGGACCCCTAGTCCTGGTCGGCGCCGGCTCGGGCATGTCGCCGATCTGGTCGATCCTCAACGACCATCTGAAGAGCGGCGAGAAACGTCCGGTCTATTTCTTCTACGGTGCCAGGACCCGCAACGACCTGTTCTATCTCGACAGGATCGCCGAGCTGGTCGGCCAGCATTCGGATGTCACTTTCATTCCCGTGCTGTCGCACGCGACTGATGACGCCGAATGGGAAGGCGAACGCGGTTTCGTACACCAGAGTGTCGATGCCAAGCTCAAGCAACTGGCGGTCGACGGGCAGGGCGATGTCCATGCCTGTGGCCCGCCACCGATGATTGATTCGCTTCAGCCGGTTCTATTCATGAACGGGTTCGAGACCGAGCGGATCTTCTTCGACAAGTTCACCACATCGACAGGTGCTACGCCGACCCACTGAGGGGACGGCCACGCAACTGCAACCACAACTGCAACAAGGGAGTGAAGACTATGCCAGCTATCTCGAGTTCAGTCGGATCCGGAGCCGCCGGCGCGGCGATCTTTGCCGATTCCGACAGCCGGAAGTACCGGTATTTCGACCCGAAGGGCCAGCGCGCCACGCACTACGAAGACATGACGGTCGACGTGCAGCCTGACCCGGAGCGTTACCTGATCCAGGACTGGATCATCTCCTTTGCCGACGGCAAGGGCGCTTATGTCAAGCAGAACACTGCTGCGCAGAGCTCCAACTGGCATGCCTTTCGCGCCCCCGATCAGGAATGGGAACGCACGCACTACCAGCGCCAGTCGAAAATCGAGACGATGGTGCAGAGCGTCATCAACAACGCCCGCAAGTCGGGGGCGCCCAAGACCTTCGACAAGGCCTGGGTCAAGATCCTGCAGACGCAGCTCGGCGCCTGGAAGCACACCGAATTCGGACTCGGCACCTCGCTGATGCAGGCGCAGCGCTACGGCTACACCCAGATGATCAACAACGCGACGCTGACCAACTCGTCCTACAAGCTGCGGCTTGCCCAGGACATCACGCTCTACCTTGCCGAGATCGGCATGGACCTTCCCGGCTGGGACGACGAACTCGGCAAGAAGGCCTGGCTTGAGGACAACAACTGGCAAGGTACCCGCGAGGCGGTCGAAACCATCATGGGCGCGACCGACTATCTCGAACAGTATTTCGCCATCAACATCGTCTTCGAGCCGCTGGTCGGGGAAGCATTCCGCTCAGGCTTCCTGATGCAGATCGCCGCCGCCAACCACGACTTCATAACGCCTGCGGTGATCTCGGCAGCCGAGGCCGACTACGAACGCAATCTCGCCAACACGATCGACCTCATGCACATGCTCGCCAACGACGAGAAGCACGGCGCGGCGAACAAGAAGCTCTTCCAGGGCTGGGTCGAGAAACACGGCGCGCTCGCCGACAAGGCAGCCACCGGCCTGCAGCCGATCTGGTCGATGCCGCATTCAAAGCCGGTCGCCTTTGCGGATGTCCGTGCCAAATCCGAGGAACGGATTGGTCAGATACTCGGCGAACTTGGCCTCAAGCGCTGACACAGGGAGAAACCGTCATGTCAACTGCAGCACGCGACGCATCGCAATCCAACATTTTCAGGGCGATGAAGGATATCACCTTCGAACAGACGATTTCGCATCAGTGCGGCGTCACCATGAACGACTCGGTGGAAGCCAGGGCCATCGCTGAATTCATGGGCCTGAAGCCGAACGTGATCGTAACCTACCAACCGGCGATGATCCGGATCGATGGCACCGGCAAGCTGATCTTCAAGATGGATGAAATCAGCGAATATCTCGGCCGCGAGATGACTGCGGAAACCTTCGAGGTCAACAGCTCCACCCACTACGGGCGGATGGTGCGCATCGACGACAACACCGTGATCCTGTTCGGCAACATGGACGAGATGTTCGAATACATCGAATAGCCGGCAAAAAATCAGGCGTGCCGCCTGATTGCGGCACGCCGAACCGATCAACACACATCTTGCGGAGGAAAGAATGTTTAGGACACCGGAAGGCAAGGACATTTTCGTGGTCGACGGCCACACCCATTTCTGGGACGGCAGCCCGGAGAACCAGAAGAATATTCACGGCAAGCAGTTCATCGATTGCTTCTACGCCTATCACACGGGGATGAGCCCCAAGGACCAGCTGTGGGAGAAGAGCAAGTTCGAGAAATACAGTGCCGACGATCTCTATCGCGACCTGTTCATCGACGGTCCAGACGATATGGCGATCGTCCAGTCGACCTATCTCAAGGACTTCTACAAGAACGGCTTCAACACGATCGAACGCAACGCCGAGGTGGCCAAGCGTTATCCGGAGCGTTTCATCGTCAACGGCGCCTTCGATCCGCGCGACGGTGAGAAGGCGCTTGAGTACATCCATTTCCTCAAGGAGACCTACGACATCAAGGGCGTGAAGATGTACACGGCCGAATGGAACGGCGCCTCCAAGGGCTGGAAGCTCACCGATCCCGATGCCTACAAATGCTTCGAACTCTGCGACAAGCTCGGCATCAGGAACATCCACGTCCACAAGGGCCCGACGATCCTGCCGCTCAGCAAGGATGCGTTCGACGTGCATGACGTCGATCATGCGGCGACGGATTTCCAGGGCCTCAACTGGATCATCGAGCATTGCGGCCTGCCGCGTCTTGACGATTTCTGCTGGATCGCGACGCAGGAAACCAACGTCTATGGCGGGCTTGCGGTGGCGCTGCCCTTCATCCATGCTCGCCCGCGCTATTTCGGCGAGGTCATCGCCGAACTGCTGTTCTGGATCGGGCCGGAGAAAATCCTGTTCGGTTCCGACTACGCGATCTGGACGCCACGCTGGCTGGTCGAGAAATTCTGGGCCTACCAGATCCCCGACGACATCGCCGCAGAACGCGGCGTGCAACTGACCGACGAGATCAAGGAGAAGATCCTCGGTCTTAATGCCGCGCGTCTCTACAACATCGACATCGCAGCCAAGAAGACGGCGCTCGCCAGTTCGCCCTTCAGCATCGCGGCGGAGTAGGGGCCATGGCAACCGCCGCCAGCGTTTCCGGCAACCGCGAGAAGGAGCTCTGGCGGTGCCTTGGTGAGGTCAATGACCCCGAACTCGACGAACCGATCACCGAGATGGGCTTCGTCGAGCGAGCCGTGATGACGGGCGACGGCAGCGTGGAGATAGATTTCCGCCTGCCGACCTACTGGTGCTCGCCCAACTTCGCGTTCCTGATGCTGGACGGCGTCCGCAAGGCGCTCGACCAACTCTCATGGTCGCCGGCCTATCGCGTCAAGCTGCACGACCACATGTTCGCGGAAGAAGTCAATCGCGGCATGGCAGCCGGCAAGACATTCGGCGATATTTTCGCTGAACTTGCCGAGGATCAGGATCTCGGCGCCTTGCGCGACACCTTCAGGATGAAGGCATTCAAGCGGCGCCAGGAGGCGGTTTTGCGGGGCCTTCGGCAGCATGGCCTGACGGATCGGGAAATCCTCGGCATGGACCTGCCGGCATACGACGTCGCGCGGCTCGAGGCGGGCGAAGCGGCCAAACAGAAGCCGAGATACCGTGCGGCTCTGATCGAGCGTTTTCCCGGCCGCCGGGCGGATGATCCTGTCTTCGTGACCTGGGAAGGGCAACGCATACCGACTGCCGCACTCGGCGCCCATCTCGCTGAACTGCGCGGTGTGCGCGTCAATATGGAGTTCAACGGCGCGCTTTGCCGTGGGCTCAAGCAGACCAGATACAAGGAACTGGATGTGGTCGACGGCGAACCGACACTGGTCGATTTCATCATGGATCGCGTGCCGGCACGAGCCGCGCCGACCGTCTGAAGCAGAGCCGAAAACAACGGCCTCCCTCGCACGAGGCCCCTAACCAACAACCCGCCCGTAAGGCGGAAGGAGGAATCATGCCCAAAATAATGCTTCACAACTCCGACGCCCGCCGCGCTCTCGCCCGTGGCGTCTTTCGGCTGGCCGCTGCCGTCGAGCCGACGCTCGGCCCCAAAGGCATGAACGCCATGATCGATCGGCCGATCGGCACGCCGATGGTGACCCGTGACGGCGTCAGCATCGCCTCCGAGATCGAATTGCACGACCGTTTCGAAAACATGGGCGCGCAGGTCGTTCGCGAAGTGTCGATGCAAACCAACGAGGTCGCCGGCGACGGTACCACGACTGCCATCGTGCTCGCCAACGCTCTCATCCAGGGCGGTGTGGAGGCGAATGAACGCGGCGTGAAATCCGTCGATCTGTGCAAGGGCATCGACCTTGCCGTGACAGCGGTGGTGGCGGCGCTCAAGGCTTCGGCCAAACCGGCTAAGGGCAACGGCATTCTCGCCTCGGTCGCCAACATTGCGGCGACCAATGCCAAGCTTGGCGCACTGGTGGCGGAAGCCCACCAGCGGGTGGGGGCCGAAGGCGTCATCACCACGGACTTCAGCGTCACCACCGAGACCACGCTCGATGTGGTCGAGGGCATGTCCTTCGACCGCGGCTATCTCTCTCATCACATGGTGACTGACCAGGAGAAGATGGAGGCTGTTCTCGAACGGCCGTACATCCTGATGACCGATCTCAAGATCAAGCAGCCCGAGGCGCTGGATGCGGCTCGCCGCATTGCCGCCGAGGATGGTCGGCCGCTGCTGATCGTGTCCGAGGAAATGTCGCCGGAAGTCGTGGTAACGCTGCTCGGCAAGCAAGGAGCTGGAAAATACCTCGTTGTCCATCCGCCGGAATATGGCCATTGGCGCAAGGCGATGATGGAGGATCTGGCGATCATCACCGGCGGCAAGGTGATCGCGCGCGACCTCGGCGGTCGGCTGGAGGACATCACCGCCGACGATCTCGGAACGGCTGACCGGGTGAAGACCAGTTCGTCCTACACCTCGATCATCCGCGGCGGCGGCGACCACGCGGCAATCGCGTCGCGTCGCGCTCAGGTGCAGCGGCAGTATGAAGCTTCGCCGCCGAATATCGATCAGGACAAGCTGCGCGAACGCCTGGCCAAGCTTTCTGGCGGCACCGCGATTCTCTATGCCGGCGGTGTCACGCCGGTCGAGCAGAAGCGAACCATTCAGCTCATCGAGGATTCGCTGAATGCGGTGCGCGCCGCATCCGAAGAGGGCGTGGTCGCCGGAGGTGGCTCGGCGCTTGCCCAGATCGCGCCGCTGCTCGACAGGGTGGCGGCAGACGTCGACGGCGATGTCGCCGAAGGCGTGCGCCTGGTGCGATCGGTGCTGTCGCGGCCGCTCTGGCGCATAGCCGTCAATGCCGGCGCCGATCCCGAGGCGGTCGTGGCGGAAGTCACGCGCATCAACGGCGGCTACGGCTACAACGCGTCTGCCGGCAGCTACCAGAACATGTTCGAGGCAGGGATCATTGATCCGGTCCGCGTCACCTACACAGCACTCGCCAACGCAGCTTCGGTGGCGACGCTGATCCTGACCACCGAAACGCTGATCGGCCACCTCGCCGAGGACGAGGACCCGACGGCCGGACCGGCTCGCGGTGGCGGCTCTGAAAAGCTCGGCCGCGCCTGAAGCAATCCGAACAATCTCGACGTTGAAAGGATACGACGATGAAAGCTGCCAGACTCTACGAATACGACCCGCATATGAATGTCCAGCTCAGGGTCGAGGAGGTCAAGGCGCCGACCATTACCGCTCCCGACGAGGTCATCGTGCGGGTAGGTGCCGCCGGCCTCTGCCGCACCGACCTCCACATCATCGAGGGTGTGTGGAAGCCGACCATGGATCCAGAGGGGACGCTGCTGCCTTACATCATGGGCCATGAAAATGCAGGCTGGGTCGAGGAGGTCGGCAGCGGCGTCAGGTCGGTCAAGCGCGGTGACGCCGTGATCTGCCACCCCTTCCGCTCGTGCGGCATCTGCCTCAACTGCCGCCACGGCGAGGATATGTACTGCGATAACGGCCAATTTCCGGGCCTCGGCATGAATGGCGGTTTCGCGGAGTATTTCATCACCAGCGAGCGTTCGTTGATCAAGCTGAACGCCAACGTCACGCCGATCGAGGTGGCGCCGCTTGCCGACGCCGGCATCACCGCTTATCGCGCCGCCAAGCGCGCCGCCAAACTGCTGCGACCAGGGAGCTATTGTGTGCTGCTCGGCATAGGCGGGCTCGGCCACATCGCCCTGCAATCGCTGCACGCGATCTCGGGCTGCCGCATCATCGCCGTCGATCGCGAGCCCGCAGCACAGGTGCTGGCCAAGGATCTGGGCGCCGACTTCGTCCTCGATGGCGGACCGAACGTCATCGAGGAGGTCAGCCAGATCACCGGCGGAGGCGCCCATGTGGTCATCGATTTCGTCGGCGAGCTCGGCGTCGAAAACATCTGCTGGAAGATGGTGCGCAAGGGCGGGCAACTGTTCGTCGTCGGCTATGGCGGCAATATCAATGTGCCGACCGCCCATCTCGTCATTGAGGAGATCAACATCGGCGGCAGCCTGGTCGGCAATTTCACCGAGCTTGTCGAACTGATGGAGCTCAACGCCGACGGCAAGGTGAAGATGCACTACACCGAATACAACCTTGCCAGCATCAACACCGCGCTCGACGATTTCAAGAACCGTCGGTTCACCGGCCGCGGCGTCATCGTGCCCTGAAATATATGGGCCGGATTCGCGCGGTCGGGTGCGGTGTCCGGTCACATCAAGAGGGAGAGAAAGGGTCCGGGCGGCAAGATCGGCGCGGCTGTGGTAATTTCGCTGACAATTGGCATGACTTTCCCCAGCCAGTGGCGCGAATGCCGCGCGGCGCTTTTGTGCCGGTGACGGGTTCTGATCCTAGAGGAAACCGCGGCGGATGCCGTATTGGTCGAGTTTGCGATAGAGCGTCGGCCGGGAAATGCCGAGCCGCCGCGCGACCCGACTGAGATTGCCGCCCTCGGCTGCCAACGCGTTCTTCATCGCCTGGCGTTCCGCCTCGACGAGTGTGCCTCCAGGCGACTCGGCCGACAGGGTCTTGCCATCATCGGACGTGGCGCTGGGCGCCGCGATTTCACCGGGGAGATCGTGGAGCCCGATATCTCGGCCCCGCGCCAGGACATGCAACCGCCCGATGAGGTTCTTCAGTTCGCGTACATTGCCCGGCCATTGATAGGCGAGCAGCGCATCGAGCGCTTCTCGCGAAAATTCCAGCGGGTCCTCGCCCGCTGCGGTGGCGATCTGCCGGTTGAAATGTTCGACCAGCAGCAGCGCATCCTCGCCGCGCTCGCGCAGCGGTGGAACAGTGATCGAAACCGCGCCAATTCGATAGTAGAGATCGCGGCGGAATCGGCCTGCGTCAATTTCGTGCTTGAGATCGCGATTGGTCGAGGCGACCAGGCGCACATCCACCGGGCGGCCCCGGCTGTCGCCAATGCGGTTGACCACGCGCTCTTCCAGGACACGCAGCAGAAACGGCTGGATCTCGAGCGGCAATTCGCCGATCTCGTCGAGACTGAGGACGCCGCCATGGGCGAGCTCGAAAACCCCCGGTTTGCCTTCACGCGAGGCGCCGGTAAAGGCGCCGGCGACGTGGCCGAACAACTCGCTGCCGAACAGGTCCCTGGTGATCGCCCCGCAATTCATGGCGATGAACGGATCGTTCGCCGTGCGCCGGCTGCCGGCATGGACAAGCCGCGCAAACAGCTCTTTCCCGACCCCTGTTTCACCCTCGACCAACAGCGATGTTACGCTGCTCGACCGGGCGACGCGGCAGGCGACGTCGATGGCGGCATGCAGCGCTTCGCTTTCGCCGACGATCATGGCGACAGCATCCTGAAGATGCTTGTTCACTTCCCGGTGGACCACCGCCGCGCTGGAGACTGCCGGCACGGACGGGAACACCAGCGCCGCGCCGCGGAGGTCGCCATCGAGCTTCAGCGGGGTGATATGGCAGGATCGCAGATGGGCCGGCAGCGCCCTGGCAAGGTCGGCTTCGGAGCCGGAGGACGGAAGGTTCATCAGCCAGCGGCCACGGCCTGGCTCCATCGGGCCGTCCATCATCTCAGTGGCCTCGCCATCAGGCACATTGTTGCAGAAGATGGCACGACCGCGGTGGTCGACGATTACCAGCCCGTCCTTTCGGCGGTAGCCGGGAGCCGATGAAATGAAAGCTTCGAGCAGGCGCGTGCGCTGTTCGTGCTGCTGTTCGGCCAATGCCTTTTCGATCTGCCGGGCTGTCGCGGCGACGAGCGCGGTGTTGTGCGGCCTGAAGATCGGCGAATAGCCTGACAGGTCGACCACACCGATGATCTTGCCGTCCAGCGGGTCGCGGATCGGCGCGCCGGCGCAGGTCCAGGATTTGATGCCGGCACAGAAATGCTCGGCCGCATGCACGAAAGTCGGCTCGCCGGTCCACAGCGCCGTACCGATGCCGTTCGTCCCGACGGCATCCTCGTTCCATTTGCCGCCGATGGCCAAGTGGATATCCATGCCGTCATGCAGCGTCTTCTTGTCGCCGATGGCGTCGATCAGCACGCCGTCGCTGTCGGCCAGAACCAGCATCGCGCCGGTCCCGTCCAGTAACTGGCCAAGCGATGCGAACGACCGCCGCGCCGCCGAAAGCAGTTCTGCATTGGCCCGGGTAAGATATTCGATTTCGTCGCGATCACTGCTCAGCGGCGCTTCAATGCCTTGAGCGTTGATGCCGCCGGTGGCACTGCGGTACCAGGAATCGTGAATGAGGGAGCGGACGTGGCTTGGGTGGACTGGATCGCCGGCGCATTTGGGCTCGTCAGCCAGAAAACTTTCCCAGGCGCGCATGGTGGCACGCTCGTCATAGTCGATGTTGCTCAGAGCCATTTGGCCGGTGGCCAGCGACCTACGCGCCGGAAGGGCATCGATCTTCATCTGATTGGGGGCTATCTCGCGTTTCATTCAGTCATCACAGAACCTTTGAGGCATGCCATTTCTGTATGCTGTCGCGCTCATAGGCTGCCGCGAGTTGGACGTGAAGAAGCACGCCCAGGCGTTAGCCTGATCAGTTGATGCCGAGTTTCGCGCCGATGTCGAAGGCAAGCTGTTCTTCGGTATAGGTGGCAGCGAGGCGGGATCCGTCCATGTCGGCAAGCGCCTCGGCAACGATTTCGTCGACCGGCGAGAAGAAGCCATTCTGCTTTGTTGCCAGCACGAAGACCTGGTCGCCGCCGCGGTCGCGGATATCGCCGATGTGATGAAGTTGACGGCCGGTGTTCCGATCCTTCGAAATGACGCGGCCGTTCATGGTGACTTGGATGGACGGCTTGGCCTCGGCAACCGGTGCCGCGCCGCCGCCGACATGGATGATCAGGCCATCCGCCTTTGGTTGCTGTCGTGGCTTCCTGGAAGCTGAATAGCCGCCACCGCTGATCTGGTCGGCAAGGCGGACGATGGTCGAGCGGTTCTGCTCGATCAGTCTTTTGACTTGTGCGTCCTCGCGCCGCGGGCCATCCCGCTTGGAGATAATCTCGACCATGAATCCCTCCCAGATTCGCTCCGCGTCGCCGTTTCTACGGCTCAATTCTTCTTTTGCGGTGAACCCTACACCGCCTCGGCGAAGTTCGCCATTCATATCAAGATAGCGCCAAAATTTGCTTTGCTGGTAGCAGGTGGCTGCTACACGGGATTTTAGATAACCGGAACGCCCGCTTGCTCAGATGCACGCCCGCTGCCATGCCGGCCTCGGCATGCGGCTTGGCTTCATTGAGGCGGCGGTGAAAGGCGAGAGGCTCGACGTGCGACGGACTATCTGCTCGCCATCGTCGCTACAAGATCGCTAAAACGCTCGCCCTGGATGCTGACATGCTGGCGCAGGAGCGTGCGCGCCTGCTCCGCGTCGCCGGCGAGGATTGCTTCCACGATCGCGCCATGCTCGGCGAACGACGTGGCAACGCGGTTGCGCACGCGCAGTTGGAGACGCCTGTAGGGCTGCAGACGGCGATGCAGTGCGACGCACTGCTCGGCCAGAAAACCGCTGTGGCTGGCAGTGTAGATAGCTTTGTGAAAGCGTTCGTTATCGTAATAATAGGCGTCGCTGTCGCCGGCCGAAGACGAACGCTCGCAATCTGCATGCGCGGCCAGGATGGTCGTGCGATCGGCATCGGTGAACCGTCGCGCGGCCAGCGAACCGGCCAAGCCTTCAAGTTCCGCCATCACCTCGAACATTTCGAAAATGCGGTGCGGTCCCGGATCGATCACCACGGCACCCCGGCGCGGCCGGATCTCCACCAGCCCGATTGCGTTCAACTGCATCAGCGCCTCGCGCACCGGCGTTCTCGAGACGCCGAAGCGTGTTGCCAATTGCACCTCGTCCAGTCGTGCACCGGGGGCGAAGTCGTTCGAGATTATGCCGTTTTCAATCTCGTCACGTAGGCGCTGAACGACATTCTCCGACATTTTCTGGGCCTTCCAATGCAGCATGATAAATCTTGTATGCAAGAACATTGACTTTGCGTACAAGAATGTTTAGGAACAATACCACAGAAGGCAAGTCGCACACAAATGGGTGGACGCAGCACCGGCACGCGTCGAGGCCGCGCGGCGGGTCTGCTTGCGCCGATTTCGATTTTTTTGCCAGGAGGGACTCCGACATGGCAGGCATCTCGTTCTTTAGCGATATGGTGCAAAGCATTACCGATCGCGGCCGCAGGCTGGTTGCGGCAGGGGCGCGTAGCGAACCGGTCCAAGCCGAGACGAATATCGAAACACTCTGCGACATGCTGTTGTCGAGCCGGGGCGAGGCCTCGGGCATGGCATTGGCCGCCGAGGTCCTTCAGCGCTGGGCCCAACTGGACGCGGCCGGTCAGCAAGACTTCGTGCGTATGCTGCACGAACAGTTCGGCCCAGACATCGCCAAGCTTGACAAAGCCATCGAGCGCTACCGCAGCGACAGGAGTTCGGACGCCGTCATCGAACTGCACCAGGCCGCCGAGCCGCGTCGCCAGGAACTGGTGCGCAGACTGAACCTGGCCCCCAAAGGCACGGCAAGGCTGGTGGAGATGCGCGAGCGCCTATTGGCCATGAAGGATGCGACGGAACCGTTTCGCGCCGTCGATGCCGACTTCGCCCACCTGTTCGGCTCGTGGTTCAACCGCGGTTTTCTGACGCTGCGTCCGATCGACTGGTCGACGCCAGCTGACATCCTGGAGAAGATCATCAGATACGAGGCGGTGCATGAAATCGCCGGCTGGGAGGAGCTGCGGCGGAGGCTAGCTCCAGCCGACCGCAGATGCTTTGCGTTCTTCCACCCGCGTCTCGCAGACGATCCGCTGATCTTCGTCGAGGTTGCGCTGACCAGGGCGATTCCCTCTGCCATCGCTGATGTGCTCGATGTAAACCGTTCGCCGATCACGGCCCAGGACGCCACCACCGCTGTCTTCTATTCTATCTCCAACTGCCAGGACGGACTGCGTGGCATCTCTTTCGGGAATTTTCTGATCAAGCAGGTGGTGGAGGATTTGCGCCGCGACCTGCCCGGCTTGAAGACCTTCGTGACGCTGTCGCCGGTTCCGGGTTTCGCTGGCTGGCTGGCAAGACTGCGCAAGGCGGCCGATGCCAGCCTCGATGATCGGACCGTCAAGACGCTCGAGCTACTGGACGATCCGAACTGGGCGGACAATCCGCAGAAGGCACGGCTCGTTGAAGCGGTGCTTCTCCCGCTCGCCGCACGCTATTTCATTAGGGAACGGGCCACCGGCAGACGGCCGGTCGATCCTGTGGCGCGTTTTCATTTGGGCAACGGCGCTCGCCTTGAACGGCTGAACTTCCTCGCCGATCGCTCCGCCAAGGCGATGCGGCAGTCCCACGGCTTGATGGTCAACTACTTTTACAAGTTGGACGACATCGAGGCGAACCACGAAGCCTTGGCGCAGCATGGCGAGATCGCTGCTTCGCCGGAGGTGAGAAAACTGGCGGCAACCGCTTCGACCGACACCGATATCGCGGCCCCGGTTCGTCGACGCCGCACCGAAATGCAGAAAACCTAATAAGCAGATTGGGAGGAGTTCAATGAGCAATCATCTGTTCGACGCCATGCGAGCATCCGCCAAGTCAGGCGAGTCGATTTTCATCGAGACCATTGATGGTCAGCGTTGGACCTATGCAGATGCGCTGCGGCTCTCCGGACAGATCGCCAGCGCAATTGATGTGCTCGGCGTTCGCCCGGGCGACCGCGTCGCGGTCCAGGTGGACAAGAGCCCGCAGGCTCTGATGCTCTATCTCGCATGCGTGCGCTGCGGGGCGATCTATCTGCCGCTGAATACCGCCTATACGCTGACTGAACTCGACTATTTTATCGGTGACGCCGAACCGCGGCTCGTCATCGTCTCCTCGAAGTCGCGAACTGATGTCGAGACGATCGCGCACGGCTACGGCGCGATTGTCGAAACGCTCGATGCGGACGGCGCCGGGTCGCTCATGGAGTTGGCCCGGGACGAGTCTGACGATTTTCTCGACGCGGCGCGCGCGCCTGACGATCTCGCCGCGATCCTGTACACATCCGGGACCACCGGCCGTTCCAAGGGCGCAATGCTGACGCACGACAACCTTTTGTCCAATGCAATAGCACTGCGCGAATGCTGGCAGGTGACGGCAGCCGACCGGCTGATCCACGCGCTGCCGATTTTTCACACGCATGGGCTCTTCGTGGCGACCAATGTCACACTCATCGCCGGCGCCTCGATGTTTCTGCTGCCAAAGTTCGATCCGGAGGAAATCCTTTCTCTGATGCCGCGGGCGACGCTGATGATGGGCGTGCCGACCTTCTATGTCCGGTTGCTGCAGCATGAGGGCCTGAACCGGGAGACGGTCGCCAACATCAGGCTGTTCATCTCCGGCTCGGCGCCGTTGCTCGCTGAAACGCACGCCGCATTCAAGCAGCGCACCGGTCACGCCATTCTCGAACGCTACGGCATGACCGAAACCAACATGAACACCTCAAACCCCTATGACGGCGAGCGAAGGGCAGGGACAGTAGGTTTCCCACTCCCGGGCGTGTCGGTGAGGGTCACCGATCCGGCCACCGGCGAGACGCTCGGACCAGGCAAAACCGGCATGATCGAGGTCAAGGGCCCGAACGTTTTCCGGGGTTATTGGCGGATGCCTGAAAAGACCGCGGCGGAGTTCACCAAGGACGGCTATTTCATCAGCGGCGATCTCGGCAAGATCGATGAGGCGGGCTATCTCCACATCGTCGGCCGCGACAAGGACCTGGTGATCTCCGGCGGCTACAACATCTACCCGAAGGAAGTCGAGGGTGAGATCGATCAACTCGACGGCGTCGCCGAGAGCGCGGTGATCGGCATTGCACATCCGGATTTCGGCGAGGGGGTGACGGCCATCGTGGTGCTCAAGCCCGGTGCCACAATGGACGAAAAGGCGGTGCTGAACGCGCTGCGCGACCGCCTCGCGCGCTACAAGCAGCCGAAACGGGTGATCTTCGCCGAGGACCTTCCGCGCAACACCATGGGAAAGGTGCAGAAGAACCTTCTGCGCGACCGGTTCAGCAATCTTTACATGCCCGCCTCCTAGAGCATGATGCCGAAAAGTGTGAAGCGGTTTTCGGACGACATCATGCTCTATCTCTTTGATTTAGAACCGGATTCAGATTTCAGGTCGACTTGACCTGAAATCATCCGGCTCTAGGAGGCGCTGACGACCCTGCGTTGGGGCTTGGGAGCGAGACCAAAGCAGGCTGATCTACCACCGATGGAAATGAGAACGGGCGCCTGAAGGCGTTTCCCGAGGGAGGAAGCTATGAACATCCAGATTCTGTCGATCGCGCTGCTGGTCGGCATGTTCGTGATCGCCACCATGCAGCCGATCAATATGGGCGCACTCGCCTTCGCATGCGCCTTTCTGGTCGGCTCGCTCGTCATGGCTATGAAGCCGGCGGAAATATTTGCTGGCTTCCCGAGCGACCTCTTCCTGACACTGGTCGGCATTACCTACCTGTTCGCCATCGCCCAGATCAACGGCACTATCGATTGGCTGGTCGAGGGCGCGGTCAAACTGGTGCGCGGACATGTGGCGTGGATTCCCTGGGTCATGTTCCTGGTCGCGGCCGTCATCACCGGCTTCGGTGCGCTCGGACCTGCGGCGGTCGCCATCCTGGCCCCGGTGGCGCTGGGTTTTGCGTTCCAGTACCGCATCAATCCGGTCATGATGGGATTGATGGTTATTCACGGTGCACAGGCGGGCGGCTTTTCGCCGATCAGCGTCTATGGCGGCATCACCAACCAGATCGTCGAAAAGGCGGGGTTGCCGTTCGCGCCGACATCACTGTTTCTCTCCAGCTTCTTCTTCAACCTGGCCATCGCCGTCCTCGTATTCTTCGTCTTCGGCGGCTCGAAGGTGCTGCGTAAGTATTCGGTCGCGTCGGGACCGCTGCCTGACCTCCACCCCGAAGGCGTCACGCAGTCAATCGTCGGCCACGGCGGCACGCCGGCTACTCCGATCAGCCATCACGTCTTTGAGGAGCAGACAAAAAATGTGTCGGCGCTTTCCGGCCTGACTACGGAAAGGCTGACGACATTAGTCGGCCTAACCGCGCTCGCGGTCGGCGCACTCGTCTTCAAGTTCAATGTCGGCCTGGTGGCGATCACCGTCGCGGTCGCGCTCGCGCTCCTCTCGCCGAAGACCCAAAAGGCAGCGATCGACAAGGTCAGCTGGTCGACGGTGCTCCTGATCGCCGGCATCATCACCTATGTCGGCGTCATGGAGAAGATCGGCACGATAGACTACGTCGCCCAAGGCATTTCAAGCCTGGGCATGCCGCTGCTGGTTGCACTCCTCCTCTGCTTCACCGGCGCCATTGTATCGGCATTCGCCTCGTCCACGGCATTGCTGGGAGCCATCATTCCACTGGCCGTGCCCTTCCTCCTGCAGGGACAGATCAGTGCCATAGGTGTGGTTGCGGCGATCGCGATCTCCACCACCATCGTCGACACCAGCCCGTTTTCGACCAACGGTGCGCTGGTCGTCGCCAATGCCCGGGAAGCAGAGCGCGAGGGCGTGCTGAAGACGTTGCTGATCTACAGCGCGCTTATCGCCATCATCGGCCCTGTCATCGCCTGGCTGGTTTTCGTGGTCCCCGGTTTGGTTTGAACGGTCGGCCAATCAGTCTGGCCGCTCCGGTGCAATTTGACCGGCGGCCAGACTTGACCCGAAATGATCTGATCGGCGTTAACAAGAAAAACGGCGGCGCAGGCGGAGCTGATTGCCTATCAAGGCAGCCGTTTGGCCGACAGCGCCGCCCGCCCTGCCTGGGCTGTCGCTGCTCATGCGGCGGGTGAGGGCGCGTAGCGGCTGCCCAGCGAATAGCGGCTGCCGACATAGGTGAGCTTGTTGACGGTGGCGACCGCCGCGCCCGACCAGGTCCGCCGATGCAGGAGCAGGCAGGGGTCGCCGGGTCGGATCTTCAAATGGCGGGCCGCCATCTCTTCTGCGGCGACGGCCGAGATCACATGCTCCACTTCCGTCAGCGGCGTCGCCCGCTGCAGGTAGTCGTAGGTGGTGGTCGCCACGAAATCTTGCCGATGGTAGTCCGGTGCGAGCGCCGGATTGACAAAGCGCTCCTCGAGCTGGACCGGCACATCGTCTTCGAAATGCACGATGATCGAATGGGCGACCGGTCTGCGGCGCGTGAACTCGAAGGCGACGACGAGGTCCAGCGCCGGGTTGCGGATCTTCTCGAGGACGATGACCTCGGCCCTGTGGCGTGCGCCGCGCGCGGCGATCTCGCCGGCGATGTTCCTGATTTCGATGAGGGCCGATTGCGGTTTCGGCGGCGCCACAAAGGTGCCTACGCCTTGGATGCGCAGCAGGTGGCCTTCCGAGGTCAGTTCCCTCAGCGCCCGGTGCACCGTCATCCTCGAGACGCCGAGCGTGCTGACCAGCTCGTTTTCGGAAGGCAGCCTGCGGTCCTTCGGCCAGTTGCCGCTGCCGATGTTGCCGAGCACGTAGTCCTTGACCTTTTCGTAGAGCGGCCCGGCGGTTTCGGTAAGCCTGATCATCGTCCGCTCTCCATTCGGACGATGGTCTTCAACCCGTCGCTCGCGCCGTCGATCAGGCGCTGGTAGGCGGCGGGAATTTCGCCGATCGCGATCTCGTCGGACACGAAGCGCGACAGCGCGGGCGCGAGATCGCCAAGCATCGAGACGGCCGGCGCAAGCTCGTCGGCGAAGGCGTGGCAGCCGACAAGCGCGATCTCGCGCTCGACCAGCAAGTTGGAGTCGAGGTCGAGGCGGCCATGCGAAATGCCGACCAGCGCCAGCGTGCCGCCGCCGGCCAAGACATCGAGCAGCCGCGCCATCACCGCCACGCTGCCCGTCGCGTCGATGGCATGGCGTAGATCGGGGGCATGGCGCAGATTGGGATCACAGGGCAGGGCGTCCAGGTCGACGACGGTCGCGCCGCTCACCTCGGCCACAAGATCCGCACGCGCTGCATTGCGGTCGGCGACGAGCACCGGTCTCTCGCTGCGCCGCGACAGGAGCAGCGCCGCCAGCCCGCCGATCGGGCCGCAACCAGCGATAAGCACCGGCGCCCCGGCCGGCGCCGACAGCCGCCGCACTGCGTGCAGGGCGACCGCCAGCGGCTCCGCCATGGCGGCGATTGCGGGATCGAGCGCCGGGTCATGGCGCAGGAGCAGCCGCGCCGGCAGCTGCGTCTCTTCCGCGAAGCCGCCGTCGCAGACCTCGCCTACAAAGCCCAGTGTGGCACAGACATTATGCCGGCCGGCGCGGCAAGCAGGACATTCGCCGCACCAGAAGCGCGAATCGGCCACAACCCGCTCTCCGAGCGCAAACTGGGACACGCCGGCCCCCACGGCAGTCACCTCGCCGGCAAACTCATGTCCAACGACGCTCGGCGCGCGGCTGATCCACTGACCGGTGCGGAAGTTGTGGAGATCGGAGCCGCAAATGCCGGCGGCCGTCACCTTGAGTCGCACCCAGCCAGGCGCTGGTTCGCCGGGAGATGGCACGTCCTCAACCCGCAAATCACCCGCCGCATGGAGTCTGGCCGCCTTCATCCTCCGCTACCGCGCCAGATATCGGTCGCGCACGCTGGAGACGGCGTGTTCATGCGAGGAGAAGCCTTCATAGCGGGCAAGTGTGCGGGCATGGCGCGCGAATTCCGGATAGGCCGCGGCCGTCACGTAGCCGATCGAAGAGCGCTTGACGAAATCCGTGACCGAGAGCGGTCCACAAGTACGCGCCCAGCGACTGGTCGGCAGCACGGCGTTGGGGCCCAGCCCGAAATTGCCGATCGAAACCGGCGTGTGCGGTCCCATCAGGATCTCGGCAGCTTCGGTGATGTGGCCAAGATGCGCGAAGGGATCGGTGGAGAGGATCTCCAGGTGCTCCGGTGCGTAGTCGTTGATGAAGCGGTAGCTCTCCTCGATCGAGGCCGTCAGCACGATGCCGCCACAGGCGCCGGTCAGCACCGCGGTGGAGAACGCGACCCGTTGCTCGCTCATGCGCGCCCAGTGCTCCGGCAGCGCGGCCAGTGCCTCCTCCGCCACGCGGCGGCTGTGGGTCACCAGATAGGCCGACGAGTCCGGTCCGTGCTCCGCCTCGATGAGGAGGTCGAGCGCGGCCAACCCGCCATGCACGCTGTCGTCGGCGAGGATGATCGCTTCGGACGGACCGGCGGGAAGGCCGGGATCGATGACGCCGGCAAGCAGCCGCTTGGCTGCAACCACCCAGGGGCTGCCCGGACCGACAATCTTGAGCGCGGCCGTGATCGTCTCTGTGCCGTAGGCGACCGCGGCGACCGCCTGCGCGCCGCCGCATTTGTAGACCGTTTCGACGCCGGCGAGGCGCGCCGCAACCAGCGTCGCTGCATCCACCGAACCATCGGGCGCCGGCGGCGTGACGATGGCAAGCTCCGGGACGCCCGCCACCACTGCGGGCACTGCGGTCATCATTGTCACCGAAGGGAACGCCCCTTTGCCGCGCGGGACATAGAGCGCCACCGAGCGGATCGGCGTGAAGCGGTCGCCGGCAAAGGCGCCGGGCCGCATTTCCTTGAGCCACATCGCTTCCGGTTTCTGCTCTTCGTGGAAATGCCGGATGTTGTCGATGCCGAAGCGAATGGCGGCGATCACGTCCTCGTCGACCATGCCGAAGGCGGCGTCGAACTCGGTGGGGCTGACCTTCAGCCGCGCGGCATCGAGATCTGCCTTGTCAAAGTCGCGGGCGAAGCGAACGAGCGCGGCGTCGCCCTCTGTTCGGACCGCTTCGACGATTGGTGCGGCCTTCTCCATGAAGCCGGAGAGATCGGTCTCTGAGCGCCGCATCAATGCCGCACGAGCGTCGGCGTCGAGTTGGCTCAGGTCGTGGAATGATACGTTTGGCATAGGATTTCCTTTGCGGCCCGACGAGCCGGCTTTCCTCATTTCGATTTCAGGAAGATGTCGAGCCCGACCAGCCTGTCGAGCAGGAAAACGGCGACGGCCGAGCAGGCGATGAAGACCACGGAGATCGCGGCGAGATCCGGCGTGATGATCGAGCGGATGGAGTTGTAGATCAGCACCGGCAGCGTCACGATTCGCGCATCCACGAGCAGCAGGCTGACCAGGAATTCGTTGAGCGCAAGAATGAACATCAGCAGCGAGCCGGTGATCACCCCCGGCATGACCGCCGGCAAGGTGACGGAGAAGAACACCTGGAGCGGCGGCGCGCCGCAATTGGCGGCGGCCAGTTCAAGGTCCGGGTCAAGCCCGGTGGCGCTCGCCGTGACCGCCCAGATCATGAAGGGCAGGTTGATAACGCAGCAGGCGATGCCGACCGGCCAGAGCTGGCCGAGAATGCCGGCGTTGCCGAAGATCAGCATGAGGCCGATGCCCGATCCGATCAGCGGGATGGTGAATGGCAGCAGCAGATAAATCTGGATCGTCTTCTCAAAACGCACCGCATATTTCGCCAGCGCGATGCCGGCCAGCGTGCCCACTGGAATGGCAACGATCGTACAGACCGTCGCGACCTGGAGCGTGCGCATGAAAGCATTGCGCAGGTCGGAGGCCTGCGAAATACGCGCGTACCACCGCAGCGACAGTCCATCCGGCGGAAACGTGATGATGTTGCCGTCGGTAAAGGAAGCGCCGAGCACCACGATCGTCGGCGCCGAAAGGGTTACCAGGGCGATCGTCACCAGGGTCCACAGGACAATCGATTTGCTGCGCGAGCCGATCACGTGCGCGACCTCCCCATGGCGAGCGTTCCGGCTCCAAACAGCGCGAACACCAAGCCGACAAGGATTGACCCGAGCGCGACCAGCATAAGCGCCAGCATCGCGCCGAGACCCTGGTCGGAGGTGCGGAAGAACTGGTCGTAGATGGCGTTGGCGATGAAATCCTGCGAGCCGCCGCCAAGGATCGCAGGGACTGCGAAATCGGTGAGCGAAAGCGTCAGCACCACCACGCCGGCGCCGACGAAGCCTGGACGAGCGAGTGGCAGCACGACGTGGATGAACGTGCGAACCCAGTTCGCGCCGAGCGATCCAGCGGCTGCCTCCAGCTCTTCGGGAATGGCGGTGAGCGCCGGCGCCAGCATCAGTACGGCAAACGGCAGCATGTACTGGACGAGGCCGAACAGCACGGCGGGGTAGTTATAGATGAGCCGCATCGGGGCCACCCCGACAAGGCCGAGCGCCTCGTTCACCATGCCCTGGTTGCCGAGGATGATCAGCCAGCCATAGGCACGCACCACCTGGCCGATGAAGAACGGCAGGAACAGCGCGATCAGCAGGAATTTGCGCAATCCTGGCGAACGCGTGCGCACCATCAGATAGGCGTAGGGAAAGGCGAAGACGAGCGTCACCGCGGTGACGATCAGGGCGGCAACGAGGCTGCGCTGCGCGACGACCAGGAACAGTGGCTCGGTCAGCGCGCGGCGGAAATTGGCGATGGAATAGTCGTCGGAGAACTGGAAGGTGGTGGTGTCGAGCGTGCGCAGGCTGGCATCCGCGATCTGGATGAGACCAAGCACGAGCAGCCCGACAAGCAGCACCGCCGGAAGCAGCATCAGATAGGGCGTAGCGCGCCTGAACCGCGCCGGCCAGATAGCGGCGGCAACGCCTTCCAACGCATCCATGATGCGCCATGTCAGGGGATAGGCTGTCCTGGCTGCCCGCATGAAAAATCCGTATCCGACGTCGTCAAGGAGCCGGTGCCGCGCTAGAGCAATTCCAGGAAAAGTGTATAGCGGTTTTCCGTCCGGAATTGCGTAAAAACAAAGAGTTAGCGCAGCACCGGCCGACCGGCGTCAGCCCTGCATGATCGCCTTGAACTTGGAAAACCACTCGCTCTCGTTCTCGACCTGGATCTTCGACGAGATGCGGATAAGGCGCTGGAAATCCGCTTCGGTGGTCGGATAGGACGGATCGCCCACCAGATCCTTGGGCGGCGTGAGGCCCGGCACCACGCCCGGCAAGCCAAGCCCGTCCAGCCAGATCTGCTGGGCTTCCTTGGTCAAGGCGTGATTGATGTACTGCTTGGCCCAGTAGAGTTCGTTTTCCGGCAGGCCCTTGGGGATCCACAGACCGTCAGTGTCAAATTTTGCACCCTCTTCCGGCACCACCCATTCGATTTTGACGCCGTTCTTGCGCGCCTCCCGGGCGTTGGTCGAGATGGTGCAGGCGGCGTCGATCTCGCCGTTCTGGAACCAGGTGGTGAAGTCGGGATCCTCGCCGAGCAGCGGCTGCTGTGCCTTCATCTTGGTGATGAAATCCCATGCCGGCTGCATGTTGCCCGGTATGTCCTCCAGCTTGCCACCACCGGCGACCTGGGCGGGGAAATGGAAGCCGATGCCGTCATTGTAGAAGGCAAGTCGACCCTTGAACTTCGGGTCGAGCAGATCTTTCCAGGACTTGGGCGGTCCGTCCGGGAATGCCGCAGGCCGATAGGCAAGCACATAGACATAACCGTAGGTATTGACGATCGGGAAACCTTCCAGGCCGGCGGGCTTGGCAAGGTCCGTCACATTGGCCAGGTTCGGCAGGTCGGAGAGGTCTTCCGTCACGCCGCGCAGCGCCGATTTCGTGGCATTGGTGGTGGTGTCCCAGTTGATATGGATCGGCGGGACGCGTTTCTGCGCCACCGCCGCCCAGACCTTGGGCTGAATCTCGTTGTCTTCGGTCAGGTCGTGACGGACAGCAATCCCCGTCATTTTGGTGAAGCTGTCGGACACGCCAGCCTTCAAACTATCCACCCAGCTACCGCCCCAGGCGCGCACGATGATCTCCGCCGGCTTTTCCGGCTCCTGCGCATAGACACCGCGCAGGCCAAGCGCCGAGGCGCCGCCGAGCGCAGCTGTGGCCTGAAGGAAGGTTCTGCGGGAAAGATGGGATATCTTCGGCTTGAAGCGCTTCATCTGCATTCTCCTCTGGGTTTGACCGGTCTCCGGTTCTATCGAAAAACAAGCATGTCCCTGGCATTCCACCCCAGGAACACGCTTTCGCCTATGTCGAACTGCGTGTGCGCGGCGGGATCATGGTCGAAAACGCGAATGACCTCGTCGCCAATTGCGGCGCAGGCGACCTCGTAGACCATGCGCTCGCCTTCGAAGATGGTGTCGGTGACAGTTCCGGCCAGCATGCAATCGAGCTTCGACAGCTGCGCAGCATCGCCGGCGAGACGGATCTGCTCTGCGCGGATCACTCCCGATGCCTTGTCGCCCTCGGCAGGCGGATTGACCGGATCGCCGACCTTTCCGGCAAGCATCAGATCACCCCGAACGATGGAAACATCGCCCATTTCCGATACGGCCCGTACCGTGCCGGCAATGAAATTGGTGACGCCGATGAAATTGGCGACGAAGGCGTTGCGTGGCTGGCGGTAGGTGTGGATCGGCCGTGCCTTCTGCTGGATCTCGCCCTGATCCATGACGACGATATCGTCGGAAACTACCAGCGCCTCGCGCTGGTCGTGAGTGACATTGATCGTCGTGACGCCGAGCTCACGCTGGATGCGGCGGAATTCGAGCTGCATTTCCTCGCGCAGCTTGCGGTCGAGTGCGGCGAGCGGCTCGTCGAGAAGCAGCAGGTCGGGCTCAAACACCAGCGCGCGCGCAATCGCGACGCGCTGCTGCTGCCCGCCGGACAGTTCGTGAATGCGCCTGCCGCCATAGCCTCCGAGCCGCACCAGCGCGAGATATCGCTCGACGCGATCGGGAATGGTGCGTGCGTCGCGCCGACGCATCTTCAGCGGGAAGGCGACATTCTCGGCCGCCGTCATATGAGGAAACAAGGCAAGTCTCTGAAAGACCATACCGATCGACCGCTTGTGCGGTGGCACCGCGCTCACCGCTTCACCGTTGATGAAGATCTCGCCGCTGCTCGGGGTCTGGAACCCGGCGATCATCCGCAGGAGGGTTGTCTTGCCGGACCCAGACGGCCCGAGAATGGTGAGAAACCGGCCCTTCGGCAGATCGAAGGACGCATTCTTGACGGCTTGAACCCCATCGAAGTCCATCCCGACGTTGCGGACCGTGACGGCGATTTCCCCGTCGCCTTCCGCTTCGTGCGAAGCTGTGGCCCGAAAACGCTCCTGCATTGTGGTTCCCCAATTGTCGCCGGTCGCATGCAAGAACGCCCAGCGTGTCAGGTGGTATATACAACCATATACAAGCTCGGTCTACACGATCCTCTCAGTCGCTCAGATGGATGCGAGATAGCCGCCGTCGACCGGGAGGCAATGCCCGGTGACATAGGCGGATGCCCCGCTCGCCAAAAACACGACAGCGCCGGCCAGATCCTGCATCGTGCCGAAGCGCCGCTGCGGGATCTTGGCCAGCATCGCCGTCTGCCAGTCGGGATCCTGGTAAAAGGCGTCCGTCATCGCCGTATGGAAATACCCCGGAGCGATGGCGTTGACCCGGATGCCGAGCGATGCCCATTCCGCGGCGAGTGCGCGGGTCATGCCCAGGAGCCCAGACTTGGACGAGCCGTAGGGTACCGCGGTCGGAATGCCGACATAGGAGGTCAGGGAGCAAAGATTGATGATCGCGCCACCGCTGTTGTCGTCAGCCATCCGCCGCGCCGCAGCCTGCGCGCAGAAGAAGGCGCCCTTCAGATTGGTCGAAACGATGCGGTCCCATACCGCCTCGTCCACGTCGAGCGAGGGCTGGACTTTTTCGTAGCCGGCGTTGTTGACCAGAATGTCGAGCCGACCAAAGGCATCCGCGACCTCGTCGACCACGGCGCGGATGCGATCGGTGTCGAGCACGTCAAGAGACAGGCAAAGCGACCTTCGCCCGTGTGCGCTAATTCGGTCCGCCGTTTCACGAAGGGAATTTTCGTCGCGGGCGGTCACCGCCACATCGGCGCCGGCCGCCGACAGCGCCTCCGCCAATGCCTGGCCGATGCCGCGGCTGGCGCCCGTCACCAGCGCCTTTTTTCCCGTCAGGTCGAACAGGCGAGCGGCGTCCATGGCGGTTTCCTGCATTCCCAAAAAAAACATGCGGTCGGATTGGAAACGAACACCAGTTGCGGCCGGTTGTCTATACATGTTGCGCTGCTGCTCGCGCTCGCCACCAAAGCGACACGCGCTGGGTCTTCCCACCTCGCCAGCACCCACGATGAGCATAAGCATTCGCCGAAGGCCACGTCCTCGATAGAGCCGGGGAGAAATCCCGACAGCAACGGGTCTCGGCCCGAGGCAGGGCACAAATCTGCTATCTTTCGGGAGGACCGTTTGCTGAGTACAGGAAATGCGGAGGATGGCTTTGCCGGAACCGGAGATCGTCTTGGGTGGAGGGAACGTGAACGTTGGCGTCGTGCGGGTGGGCGACACTGTTCGACGAGCGATGTCGCGATCGAGCCCGGCGATCCACAGATTGCTGCTTCATCTTGAGTCAAAAGCCTTTAACGGCAGTCCACGGTTCCTTGGGATCGATGGTCAGCAGCGAGAGATTCTGAGCTACCTTCACGGCGAGGTCGGCGTCCACCCCCGCATTTGGGAGACCGACGAAGCCCTGTTCTCGGCGGCCGGATTGTTGCGTCGGTATCACGATGCGACGAAGGATTTTCTTATTTTGGAATCTGACGACTGGACCTTCTCATATCAAGATCGTCGGCGTCATGAAGTGATCTGCCATAATGATTTTGCGCCCTATAATTTCGTTTTCTCGGCCCGGATCCCCTACGCAGTGATTGATTTCGATCTCGCGGGACCGGGGCCTCGGCTGCGCGATGTCGCCTATGCGGCATACTGGATGACTCCGCTTTGTTTTAGCGCACCCGAGATAAAGCCATACACGGAGGCTGACGTCGCCAACAGCAGCAGACGGCTGATACGGTTCTGCGCCCACTACGGCGTTCCGATTGATCAAGCATTGCTAGACATGGTGATGGAAGTGCTGGTTGATATGGGAGATGAAGAAAGAGTGAGAGCCGGCCTGGGCGCACAAGCAGCGGATCGATTGCGACTGGGCGGCCACTTTGAGCACTGGCGACGCGAGGCTGAGGCTTTTGCGCTCAACCGAGGAAGAATTGAGGGAGCAATTGCTCGAACTTAGTGATCGGGGTGTCCGCCATGCAAGCGAGGACATCGCCCAGCCACGCCTGGGATCGACTTCGTTGAGCTTGGCGGTGGCGATCAGCGTCGCCATGAAGGCGGCCGATCGGCACCTCGTTCGGGACCCCGGGGACAACTAGCTTTGTTGCTGAGAGCAAAACCACGCAGCGCCTGTTCGGCAGCGTTGTTGGTGAGACAAATCCGACCATCGTGAACCCGCCCGATCTTCCTAGAGACCAGCGTCATTTGCGAGGCGCCTCACACAGTCAATGTTGTCGCCTGAGACGTCAATTCATTCATGGCGGCACAACTTTCTTCCAGCCCTGTCCAACCACCCCCGCTGAATGCGGGGTGATTGGACAATTTGCATGGGAGGGAAAGTTCAGCGTATCAACGGCCGCCCGCCCATGGCGCACGACCCTTAAGCACCTTGCCGGGCTGTGGCTGTCCTTCTTCCTTTGTGGTTGCCACCGATAGTGGCAAGGAAGCTGTGTGACTGGTATCCAAGGTCATTCCGCTGTTGTCGACGCCAGTAGGGAAGCCGCGGGTCGGGTCGCGGTCCGGGTTTTGATTGGCAGCGAGCGAGACTCCTGTCGACAGGGCGAGGAGGGCGATAGCGGTTACAAGTTTGTTCATCGTACTGTTCCTTTCAATAATGAGCAGACCCGCCGACGGCGGCTCGCGCGGAATTGACTCCTGCTTTGCGAAATCCCGTCGGCTCTCTGTCTCGCCATCATGACGAGGCTTCCTGCTCATGGATGAAACTAGGTTGGGCCTGTCGCAGAGGTTTGCCCGAGTGCTATCGAAGTGTATCCGAATGTATGAGAATCCATGCGAGGTCCCGCAGCCCTTGGACTTCGACAAATTTGGCTACAATTTTTTTGGCCGCCTGTCGGCGTTTGCGCGGCCAGATACCTGTCGGGCGCCGGTCATCAGGTCCAGGTAAGCGGAGCTGCCGAAGAACGCCGATGACGTAAAAGCGGGACAATTCCCCTGATCGGGTGAACGCATAATTTGCTGATCGGCCCACCATCAGGTGGTTCGCGACCGTCGCTTTAAATTGTGCGGCGGCTGTGTTGATGCGCTTATGAAAAGATGGTAACGCGGTATTAAAGATTGTTTCGGGTTGTTACCTCTGGGGCGGGGCGAATGGGATTGGTGGTACCGCGGGCATGGCTGTGTGCCGGCCTACTGATAGGCTTGATGATGTCCGCGACGCCGATGGAGAAGGCTTCGGCCGACGTCGTGCCTGGCGCCATGGCCACCGGGCAGCCAACCTCCGTCCCTGTCGGCTACATCGAATTCTGCAGACGGCGGGCCGCGGAGTGCGCAATACGATCAGGCAAGAGCGCCCCAGTCCTTCTGTCCGCGGGCATGGAAGGCAAGCTCGCCTCCGTCAACAAGCTGGTGAACAGATCGGTCAGGCCCGCGAGCGATTTGGACGTTCACGGCATGATGGAATTCTGGTCCTATCCTGACGGCGCGCTCGGCGACTGCGAGGATTATGTCCTGCTCAAGCGCCAGTTGCTCAGGCAGCAGGGCATATCGCTGTCGAACCTTCTGATCACCGTCGTCAGGAAGCAGGACGGCGAGGGGCACGCGGTGCTGACCGTCAAGACCGACAAAGGCGACTATGTGCTCGACAACCTCAACGACGATGTGAAGCCTTGGTCGGTAACTGGATATCGATTCATAAAAAGGCAGTCGTCTACGCATACCGGGCGCTGGGTCGCGATAATCGAACACCCCGATGTACTGGTCGGGGCAGTCGACTGAACCTCCCGAATTAGCGGATCGACAATGCCTGGCGCTGGCGCTCATGCCGGAGAACGGCCAGGGATGCCCGGCTGCGCGCCTGTTCCGCACCGGCCCAGGCACATGACCCGTGATCTTGAGTCGCACTGCATGGGCGTTCCATTCCAGGCATAGGCTTATTACGAGCACCGGGAAGCACTCCTTGCGGCGCTCGATAAGCTAATGTCCCCTCAGCCGGAACTCGATTTCATTCCGCGCCTGATGCCGGTAGAGCTTTCTCTTCTGCCCGTGTTATGGACATGTCGAATGCTGGAGGATACAGGATGAAATTGAGAGACGCGGCACTTGCTGTCATTTCGAAAAAACGCAGAGGCGTGGCCTGGTATAAGGTCTCTCAGAAGAAGGCCGACAAATACGGCTTCTATGTTTATTCCAGTCATATGGTCTGGAAAGACCAGCCGTTTTTCCGAAAGGCGCTGCAGCGGGTCAAAAACATCCGTGGGATTCCAGATCCCCGGGCTTTCGTCCTGCAAAGCTGCTTGCGATCGATCGAGCGTATCGACGGTGATGTGGCCGAATGCGGCGTAAGGCAAGGCCGCTCGACGATATTCATGCTGATGAGCGATCTTCGGCCACGGCACTACCACCTTTTTGACTCGTTCGCTGGCCTCTCGGAACCGACCGCAGAGGATCGCAAGCCAAACGGCCGAACGCCATGGAAGTCCGGCGATCTCAGCACCGACGAGAAGGTAGCCAGAGAGAATATTTCCGACTTCAGCAACACCACTTTTCATGTCGGATGGATACCGGAAACTCTTTCCAACGTATCTGACCGGCGTTTCGCCCTGGTCCATATTGACGTCGATCTTTACGAGCCGACACGTGACGCGCTCGCCTTCTTCTACGATCGGGTGTGCGCGAATGGCATGATCATATGTGACGACTACGGCTCTGCGCTCTGTCCTGGAGCCCGAAAGGCCTTTGATCAATTTTTCGAAAACCGCCCGGAAGGCGTCATCGAACTTCCAACGGGGCAGGCGATTGTCGTAAAGGCAAGCTAGTGCGCGGCATTCCGCGTCAACCAGCCGCAGGTTCGCGATCGGACCTCGCGGTCACGGTCGACATAGGAACGGTCAGTCTGTGGCGAAATATCGGGCGCCAAAGCGCAAGGTGTCGCTGCGCGACAAGGCGGGACTGAACGCAACAAGCCCTAGTGGCGATGATAAGCCTGAACCGTGCAACCGCGCGGCGACTGGTGGCGATGAGATAAGCTGAATCCAGCGCCCTCGACTAAAGACTGAAGACGAGTATCTTTTTCTTTTGGAACTCGCGCCACAACGGTCTGTGCGCGGTTGATGATGTCGGCAAAGATGCGATCAGCCTTATCCTGGCCCAATCCCCTGCGGACATGCTGGTAAACAGCGAGGAGCAGAACGACATCATAGCTGTCCCTGAGAACGGATGGAAGCTTTCGGCTCCCCAAGTTCATGGCATCAAATCGGCTTTCGACGCCAGATCCCAGAAAGATCGAGCGAGCCACGCCGATATGCGGTTTCAGGATGTCGATGCCGTGGATGTAAGCCGGCCTATGCTTGGCGATTTCATAAGCGACGATGCCCATGTTGCAGCCGACGTCGAGGATCGTCTTGCCGGCGTAGTCTACCCCGCACGAAAACAGCCCGTCGAGGCGATCCTCCCACGTTCCTGCGAATTTCTTGCGGGTGTTCCAAAATAGCATGAATTAGCCTCTCGTGGCTGGACCAGGTCGGCGTTGTATATCGGCCAAGAGCGCGCTGCGCTAGTCTAGTGGCTGCGGCTACTCTCCATCCACACGAAGAGACGATGTCACGGCGGCAAGGGCACGGGGTGTCCGTACGATGACGCCTACGACGGAGCAAAGTACGCGTTGAAGAACTGTTCAACGATGTCGTCGACGACCGATCTCCTTACGTGCCGTAAGTCCTCTTCGTAGCTACGAGTGAGGCCTCCATAGGTGACAAGCTCGAATGATGGAAGGTAATGGACATTGTCCCGTTCCCGGCAGACTTGACCAAGCACAGCCCGAAGAACGGATTTGCCTTCAGTGTTCGCCGTGACGACATCCGCGTCTTGAAACGTCCGAGCCAATGCAACCGGTGAGACTGTGAGAATTATCGGTGCATCGGGTTTGTGTTGACGGACCATGTCCACGGTAGCCATCACGTTGGCATAATTTTCCTGAAAGCTGCTGACGTGAAGCGTCGTTTCCTGCATTCCGCCTCCGCCACGATAAAGCGGTTTCTGTGCTGCTACCTTGCCACTGGCCCTGTTGATGAAGACCTCAGTCATTCCGAAGGTAAATATGAATGCCGTGGCCGCATCGAAGCCAACCCGCATCTCCCTGTTCATGCTCTCGATCACCTCTTTGAGAACTTCCGGAGATTTGGCGAGGATGAGACGGCGGTAGGGGTCCTGAAAGCAGATCGGACCCCAAGGCGCAGGTTTTTTGATCTGCCACCAGTCGTCATTGGCTTGATCCCACAAGCCGAGCATTTGCTCAATCTGAAGGCGAACAGTGAAGGTGTTATAGAAGTTCATATGCTCTCGCCCGGGCAGCTCATCTACAATGGCTTGCGCTGGGTCGAAACTGATATTTCTGTAAGACGGAACGCAGGCGACCTGCTTGCTTGTTAACGCAAGACGAATTTCCTCCGCAAAGCAACTTCCCATCGTGAAGAATATATCTTTTCGAGTGAATAATGCATTTTTACGGATTGTAATGACGCCTGAACTGGAAAAATCGCCATATTTGTTATTCAGTTTGTCCGCAGCCGCCAAATGGATAGGTTGAATGTACCCGAGTCGCTTGCGGAGCCGAAGATACTTTCGTCGAACTCGCTCTAGCAATGTCACATCGCTCCATGATCGTCATAGTTGGCCGCTGACAGCAATGCCCGACGTTTAGCCCGCTTCCCCGCTGGCCGCAATCCGGCCGGCACGCCGCCAAAGCTCGCAATCACTGCCGTCGTGCGGAAGCCCATTATCGTCGCAAACGCTCTCTTCAAAGCCAACCGAAAATAGGCCCCAAGCCCCGATCATTAAAGCGACTGCTCTAAGACACGCCAAGAATCGCGGCGACGCTGTTGCAGAGCAGCACCAAAATTGGCATAGAACGTCTCCCTCTCATCTGGATTTTGCGCATAGAGGATTTTGGTGCCGACGTTCAGTGGAGTCGACAGGATCTTTTTGTGTGACTATGAACGTTAAATTGCTAAAATATCACGCTTACAGCCGTTGGTTCGGGCGTCCCTCATGGAATGCTTCGTATCTGTTCGGACGGGCCTGCCGGCGGCTGAAGCCAGGCGATATTGTCATAGATGCCGGCGCGAATCTGGGTGAGATCACCTCGGCCTTGGCCAAGACGGGCTCGACGGTTCATGCCTTCGAGCCAGACCCCTACACGTTCGAACGGCTGCGCAAGAACGTTGGAGCATTCAAAAATGTCCATCTCTATCAGCAGGCGCTTGCCGACCAATCCGGGACTGCGAAGCTCTACCGGTCACGTAAATTCAGTTCTGACCCAGACTTTTGGTCGCAATCCTCTTCCTTGTATGCCGACAAATCTAACATCTCGAAAGACGACTACACTGAGGTTGAGCAGTTAAGCGTAGTTGATTTCGTTAGAGGGCTTGGATCTCCAGTGCGGATACTGAAGATTGATGTAGAGGGCGCGGAAGTGCCAATGCTCGAATCGATATTATCCTGCGGATTGATGAACAAGATCGATATGATCTTTGCTGAAACCCACGAGAAAAAAATCCCACAGCTTGCAGAACGTACGCGCGCGCTCCGCGAAGCAATCAAACGAGATTGGGCCAATAAAATCAACTTGGACTGGCACTAGTCATCTCCACTGGATGTTGACGAGTTGGATCGCGCCTTCATAACCACCTTTGCCATCACCTATAACAAGTCGAGTGATGAGCGACGTTCGAAAAAAACATGGCGATCCGAACCTGACCGCTGCGACCTTGTGCGGACCAGCCCCTTGAAATTTGTGAGCTCAAATGAAGAAAAGAAGCCAGTTTCATATTTTCCGTAGATCGATTGCCGACACAATTCAGTATAGATTTCGCAATGCGCTGAGGAAAGACGATTTAGAAGCGCGTGGAAATCTATCGCCAGTTTCTCAAAAAGAAATCTTGCTTGTGGCAGTCGTCAGGAACGAATACCCTGAGATAATTCCATTCCTTGATCACTATCGATCGATCGGCGTTTCCAGATTTGCCATTGTCGATGACCGTTCTGAGGACGGGACACGGGAATTTCTGTTGAGCCAGCCAGATGTGGACGTATTCATCTCACGAAAGACCTATGGAGAAGCAGGGCGCGGAACTTTCTGGCGACAGGATATAATCCGCAGATACGGGTTCAACCGGTGGTACGTGATCGTGGATGCGGATGAATACCTGGTTTATGATGGCATGGATCGCCACGACCTGCATGACCTCGCCGGTTGGATCCAAAAAAGAGGCATGAAGCACCTGCTGGCGCCGATGATCGACATGTATCCGGCAGGAGACTTAAGGGACTTTCCGTTTGACCCAAACCGCGCTCCTTGGGAGATAGCCGATCATTTCGATGCTTCAGGATACGATTACACGACGAGCCCGCAAAATATCAAAATCCGAGGTGGCCCGAGAAGCCGGGCGTTTGGTACGCACACCCTAACCAAATATCCGTTCGTATACGGAGATAGATTGACGATCTTAAATTCAATTCACGCTCCGCTACCCTATTGGCGTAACCACGTGGAGAGTTATGGCGCTCTTCTTCATTTTAAGTTTTTCTCTAATTTCACGACGAAGGCTCAGGTCGCGGTCGATGAAGGCCAATATTGGAACGGTGCGTCAAAATACAAGGAATACCTTTCCGCCACTATCGGCAAGCCGGACTTCAATGTGATGAGCGATATTTCGCAAAGGTATTCGGGTATTCAGGATATAATCGGTGCGGGCCTGACCCAAGCTATTTCCTGGAATGATTAGATCGACAACCCGGTCCTTGGCTGCTCACCAATTCTCGCGGTTGGGAGCCCGATTTTGCTAGAGGCTCTATTCCAAAGCCCAGGCGATCATTCCTCTTGGACCCTTCGGAGAGTTGTGTATGCTCCCATAGTCGCCGATCCCGTCAACGCGGGCTGGCATCCGGATTCGGCATTGACTGCGGGTCCGAACAAAGTCACAGACAAGCAATCCGACATAGATTTATAGCAGATGTGCGAGCGGTGTCGCGAAAGTCGCATGGATCGGCAAAGGCCAACTGGCACCGACGACACATCGCAGCAGGAAACCGAATGAGCGCAAAGAGACGAATTTCAGCGGCCTTGGCGTACCCGCTGGTCAAGCGCCTGATCCTCGAGAACCTGCCGCCTCACATAAAGCTGTATCTCGCCGGCTTGCTGTGCACGATTGCCGGTGCGGCGGCGACGTCCGGATTTGCCTGGATCATGCGTGACATGATCAACAGCATCTATATCGACAGGAACGCCGCCGCCGTTTGGGGTATCAGCGCGGCAATCATCGGACTTTCCGCTGTCAAGGGCATCGCGGCATACGGTCAAACCATTACGACCGGAAACGTCCGCAGGGCCATCGTGTCGGACCTCCAACACCGGCAGTTTTCCCGGCTGATGCGCCTCGACATTGGCCATTTCGTCAATCAGCATCCGGCCAAATTCATTTCCAAGATAATGTTCAATGCACGCGCCGGTGCGTCCGTCATCATCACGCTGACGAGCAACACGGCCTCTGACGTTTTGACCCTGGTCGGACTGGCAAGTGTCATGGTCGTGCAGGACCCGACCATGTCGCTTGTATCGGCGGCGGCTTTGCCGGTGATCTTCCTCTCGGTGAGCACGATCACGCGAAAGATCAAGTCGCTGGCAAGGGGCGAAACAGAGCTGGCGGCACAGGTTCAGTCGATCGGCACGGAAGCCATAGACGGCATTCGCACCATCAAATCGTTCCAGCTCGAGGACAAGGCGATCGCCAGTTTCGCTAAGGCTGTCCGCAAGATGGAAAGGCGCGGCGTCCAGATCAACCGGACATCGGCGTTGATGAGTCCATTGATGGAGACGGGCGGCGGCTTCATCATCGGCCTTTTCCTCATTTATGCCAGTTGGCAGACCCTCGGAAACGGCAAGACACCAGGCGAATTCATGGCCTTCATAACCGCCTTTCTGCTTGCCTATGAGCCCGCCAAACGGCTGGCCCGGGTCAATGTCGATATCCAGAAGCTAATGGTTGCCGTCGAGCAGATGTATGATTTGATCGACACGCCCGAACAGCGACAACTCGCAACCGCAGGCGAGCGACTGACCGGCGTCGAGGGCGGTATCCGTTTTGAAGATGTGGCCTTCTCCTATGGAGGCAACAGCCCGGCGCTGCACGGTGTTTCCTTCGAGGTCCGACCTCGTGAGAAGCTGGCGATCGTTGGCCGCTCCGGCGCTGGCAAGACCACCATCGTCAATCTGATCTTGCGCCTGATGGAGCCGGACAGGGGCAGGATCTTCATCGACGACAAGGACATTGCCAAGATCAGCCTGGCCGACGTTCGCGACAATATCGCACTGGTGTCACAGGATATCTTCCTGTTCGAAGGTTCTATCCGTGACAATATTCGCGACGGACGCCCGAACGCCACGGATCAAGAAATCGATTCCGCGGCGGAACTCGCCCGGGTCACAAGTTTTGCATCGAACCTTGAAAGCGGGCTCGACACGCTTGTCGGGCCGGGCGGTGCCAACCTGTCGGGCGGGCAGAAGCAACGCGTTGCCATCGCGCGCGCCCTGCTCAAAGACGCTCCGGTGATTGTCTACGATGAAGCAACATCCGCGCTCGACGGCGAAAACGAACGGGCGGTCATGGAGGCTGCCTTCGACGATGCATTTCAGCGCACTGTGATCTGCATTGCGCACAGGCTTTCAACCATCAAGGCGGCCGATCGCATTCTCGTATTCGACGCTGGCATCCTCGCGGACTCCGGGACTCATGAAGAGCTTGCCAGGCGCAGCGAAATCTATCGCTCGATCTTCCATCTGGAGACGTCCGCTCCGCTCGTCGAAAGCGGCAAAAAGCTGCGGCAGAGCGTATTGCGCTGAAGGCCGATGACCAGTTTTTACCACGGTTCCTACATCCGGTATGTGATTGGTGGATTGGGCCTGCGGTTGCGCAGATACACAAAGGCCGTGCGGACGCTGTTTACCGGCTCCAGGCCTCGTTCCGTTCTTGAGCAGCAGGCCAAGGTCGACGCGCTGATCGCGCGCAGGGACTGGACAGGGCTTGAAGCAAGTACCAATGAAATGGCCATCATGGCCGATCGTGCCCGCGACCCTGAGATGATGCAGAAGGCAGGCCAGGCGTTCGAACGGCTGGGCAACTTCGCGCGGGCGGCCGAGCTTCGGCTTTCCGCTCGCCGGCAACGAAAAGGGGAAGGTGCCAATGAGTGGACTGGAGAAGACCTCGGTTCGGATAGGCTGCTGATCGATCTTGTGGAGGATGACCCTCGCAGTCTTGGCCGGGTTATCCGCCATGCGCGACTGGCCGGCGCCGCCGCTGCATGTGCGCAAAGTGCGACGATTAGGGTCGAGCCGCGCCTCGTATCGCTTGTGCAGCGGACGTTCCCCAACGTGACCGTGGTCCCAGCGCAGCAGAATGTCGTTGGTGACAAATTTGCGACCTTCGAAAATCTCGCCTGGATTTTCGGCCGCGATGCCGAAAGACTAGCCGCCGACTTCGTGCCGCTGCGGGCAGATCCTGAACTCGTCGAGATCTTCCGCAAACGCTATCGCTCGATGACGGATCTGCCACTGGTCGGCCTCTCCTGGGGCAGCAAATCCCATAGCAAGGACGTGCCTGATTTCCCCGAATGGGCACGGTTCATCGCCCGGACACAGGCGACGTTCGTTTCCCTCCAATACGGACAGATCAAGCCGGCGCTGCGGCGCCTGCGCAACGGCAATGACGCACGGCTTATCTATGACGACAGTGTCGACCAGATGCTTGATATGGACCGTTTCGCCGCGCAGATCGCCGCGCTCGATGCCGTGGTGACGATCAGCAATACGGCGGCCCATCTGTCCGGAGCACTCGGCGTGCCGACCCTTTTCCTGATCGATGACAAGTTTCAAACAGCGTGGCCGGTGACTGGCAATCGAACGCCCTGGTATCCGAACGGCGTCGTCATGCGCAAGGAAGGACGTCCGTGGCCGATGGTGCTCGACGATGTCGGCCGGCGGCTCTCGTCGATTCTGACGGCGCGTTCGACGCTGTCCAGCGATAGTTGAGGGTCGCTGTGCCGAGCAGACGGTCCATCCTTGAAAAGGCAAAAGCCGCCGACCTGCGCCCGCAAGGTGTTGACGGCAAGCGGCTGCAGAAGGTTCTCGATCGGGCAAAGAAGTTTTTTAAGCGCCCCTCGCGCCATGCTGACGAAAGCGTCAAACGCCATGCGAGCCTGATGGCGCAGAGTGTCGAACGGCGTGACTGGCAGGCGGCCCGGGAACATGCGCTGGCACTCGGCCTGCTCGGTGAGCAGCTTGGCGATCGCGGGCTTGTCAAAAAAGCCGGGCGTGGACTGAGACGCCTCCGCGGCGGCAATCGTGCCTGGCAGTTGATTGCGTCGAGCAAGCAAGTGCCCGGCCGGCCCGAATGGGATGGCAGTGATCTTGCGGGTCGCAGGCTTGCCGTCGAGCGGCGCGAAGGCGATCTCGCAATCTTCCTCCAGTTCGCGTCGCTGCTTGGCCCGGTGGTCGCGGCCGCCGACCGGTGCACCGTCCTGATCGAGCCGCGACTGGCGCCACTTTATCGCAGAACATATCCCGCGCTCGATGTCAGACCAGAGGCGGAAGCGGCGGCGGCGGTTGACGCCGATGTCTTTGCCTGCTTCGAGACACTGGCGAGGCACTTTTGGCCGGATGAGCCGACAGCGCGTGCGCCGTTCGTTCCGTTGGAGCCGGACCGCCGGCTTGTCGCCGAGTTGCGCGGCGCCTATCTCGATCATGGCCCGGGGCCCCTGATCGGCTTTGCCTGGGGAAGTCTGAACAAAAGCAAGGACCTGCCGGTTCTGGATGACTGGCGGGCGCTGCTCGGCGGTCTGCCGGGCCATTTCGTCAGCATGCAATATGGCGATGTCGGGCCGGCGCTCTCCGAATTCGAGCAATGGGCGCCGGGACGCATCATCCATGACGCGTCCGTGGACCAATTGTCGGATATGGACCGCTTCGCCGCGCAAATCGCCGCCCTCGACGCGGTGGTGACGATCAGCAATACCGGTGCCAATCTGGCGGGAGCGCTCGGCGTGCCGACCGTCGTCCTGCTCGACGATGGGTTTCGGCTGTCGTGGCCTGCCTTCGGCGAGACCGTCGCCACATATCCAAGCGTTCGACTGGTGCGAAAGGGCGGCCGGGCGTGGGCGTCCGCGATGCGGGAAGCAGGTGGACGGGTTGCGCAAATCATCGGTGGAGTTGGTGATGGAAGCTAGTCAACTGCTTCGCCGTGTTCGCCGCTTTGTCGCGCTCGCAGGCTACAATTACAAGGTCTGGTTCCGTCGTCACCGGCGGCAGCTTTTCCTGCGCTGGCGCGATGGCGACATTGCCGATCAGATGGCGGATTATAGGCGAAGCATCGAGGCGCGCGACTGGTCGGCGGCGCTGCCGAAAGCCCTGGCGCTGGGATCGATCGCGAAGTCGAGGCGCGAGGTCCACCTGCTGGACGAGCTCAGCAAGGCGCTGATGCGCATGGGCGCCTACGGCCCGGCGGCCGAACTCAAGATCGCCCGGCGCCACATCGTCGAGGGCCGCGCCGACGGCGAATGGCTGGGCCAGGATATCTCGGGCCAGGTCCTGCTCGTCGATCTGATGGAAACCGAAAAGCAGGGTCTGGCCACCGCGATCCACCATGCGAGTTCCGTCGGCCGCGCGCTCGCCCGGGCCGCTCGTCTGATCGTCCTGGTCGAGCACCGCTTGGTGCCGCTGTTTCAGCGGACATTTCCCGCCGCCGATGTGCGGGCCGTCGGTCAGGGGAGCAAGGCAGCCTATGGCGAGGCCCAGCTCTTTGCCGGCGTCCAGCATCTGACTGCCGTGTTCGAGACGGATGAAACCACGATCCGGGAGCATTTTGTTCCCCTCAAGCCGGATCCGGCGCGGGTCGCTGAACTTCGCGCCCGCTATCGCAGGAACGGCCGGCCGTTGGTCGGCGTCGCATGGGGCAGCTCCAATCCCGGCAAGGACCTGCCGCCGCTCACGGCATGGCGCGGCCTGCTCGGTCGACAGGACCTGCAGTTCGTTTCGCTGCAATATGGCCGGATCGAGCCCGACCTGAAAATCCTGACCGATGGTGATCCCGCGCGCATCTTGCACGACGTCTTGGTGGATCAACTCGTCGACATGGATCTTTTCGCCGCGCAGGTCGCGGCGATGGACGCCGTCGTAACCATCAGCAACACCGGGGCGCATCTGGCCGGCGCACTCGGCATCCCTTCGGTCTTCATCCTTGGAGACGGCTTCAAACGTTCCTGGCCGGTCGAGGGCGACCGCACGCCCTACTATCCTTCCGCCGTGCTGGTCTCGAAGCGGGAACGACCCTGGGCTGCGGTGATGGAAGACGCACAAAACCACATGGGCTCACTCATCAGCACTGTTTGAATCCACCACCCAAGGCATCGCGAGTGTCCCAGGCAGGTTACAACCAGCGGACAGTCAAGCGCCTTCTTGACGGCGAGACCAGTGTAAACTAACCGGCGGGCGGCCGTTCTAAATTTCACGGGCAAGAGGCGATGCATATCTTTGGGTAGTAGTTTGGGAAACAAGGCGTCTTCTCCTGTCAGCGATGGCTTTGTGCAGCGGCTCCTCGCAGCCTACCGGCTTGTGCATCCAGGAAATCTGTTCAAGCGCGGGCGTATCTACACTCGCGGCAGGGCAGCGACGAGGACGGTCTACTTCGTCCCACACAACCGCAACAATGTTCGGCTGCTGGCTGACGCGGCAGAAATTCTGGGTGACCGCGGCATCCGCTGCGTGTTCGCGCATCTCGATGGATTGAAACGCGGCGGCGTAGCGCGACCTGAACTCAACGCCCGAGGAATATCGCATATCGGCTTTGCTGACCTCGAGCGGATGATCAGGCCCGGTGACATGCTGGTGACTGGAAGTGACTTTGCGCCGCAATTTTTTAGGCGATTCATCGACTCCATCAACTTCGGCATGGTCCGTGTGGTCGGCCTCATCGGAGGTGCGCGAGAGCTGCGGCCGCATCGATTTGTGAGAGCTGACTACATCCTGTCGATGGGACCAGCGGCGCTGCAGCAAAGGCGACAGCCGACATATGTTGTCGGCTCCCCGGTCATTGAGCGTGCCGCCGCAAGCGCTGGTGCCAGGCACGACGAAGGGCTTTTTGTGCTGGTGAACTTCAAGGGGAGTATCGAGGATCCCGCAGATCGCCAGGCGATTGAAGCCGTGGCAGCCGCATGTGCGAAACTCGGCCTTGCCCATGTCGTTAGCGTCCACCCCACGATGTTCGCAAAAGTCGATATGCCGAACAAATCGCCGCTGGATTTCGCACAGCTGCTCCCGGACGCTCTGGCGCTCGTAACGCGCCCAAGCACCACTGTTTACGAAGCAATCGCCTGCGGCATTCCGGTGGTGCTGTTTCCGCCGGTTTCGCCCATGGTCGAGTTCGACAGGCCCATGGGCGCCTTCAAACCAACATTGTCGGAGCATGACCTCGTCGAGGATATCCGCGCTGCGGTCAGGTCAAGACCGACCTATTTTGAGCAAAGCCGGGATTTCCTCAATGCCAATCTGTCGATTGATCCAAAGGTGCCGGCTTCGCAACGGATCGCCGAAGCCTTAATCGATATTTACGATCGCTGATCCGCTCGATCAAAGTGCCGCAATCGGAGTCCATAAGTTGAGTTTGTTGTCCGCCTTTTTGCAAGGAAGCCGCCCCCTCCTTGTCGTCTCGTTTCCCAAATCCGGGCGGACATGGCTGCGAGTAGTGCTTGACGATCTGGGCGACGCCGAACAGAAGAACCTGAGCGACATTGCGCAAATCGACCCGACAAATCTCGCTACAAACGGCTCCTAGCGCGACACTGCGGTGTCTGATATTTCAGGCGCAAGTCACGTTCGAAAGATTGCGCTTCTGCGCTATGAAGATGTGCGGCGGGATACAAACGATGCTTGCCCGGCTCGATTACTGGAAATGGCTCGATGAAGCCTTTCAGCGGCATGGCAGATCTCATGCCGACGACAGGGCAGGTGTGAATTGATCCGATGCAAAGGCTTTGTCTGCGGCTGCGGGCATAGCGGCACCACGCTGATAGCGACGATCCTTGCCTCGCATGCCGATGTCTTTTTGCCATTCGAAGAAACCAACGTGTTTTTCAAATGGACCCCACTTGCGCTGTATCGCTACTCGAAGCTGAAACAGGCGGCCATTGGGGCGGGCAAGTCGGTGCTGCTTGAAAAGACACCACGTCATATCAGGCGTGTCGACCGGATACGACGTCTGGTGCCGGGCGCGAAGTTCGTGATGCCGGTACGCGATGGGCGCGATACCGTTGCTTCGCTGACCAAGCGGCTTGGCGATGCGACCGAGAGCCTGGATCGCTGGATTTCGGATAACACAATGGTGCTTGCCGAGCGCGGCAGCACGGACGTCCTGATTTACCGCTACGAAGATCTTGTCAATGACCCGGAAGCGACCATCGAAAAGATCTGCACCTTCCTGGGATTGTCGTTCGACCAGAGTTTGCTCGACTATCATCGGAACCCGCAACGATGGTTCACACTCGATGCGCAACCCCAACATGCCGCGCTCCGCAACCAGCAGGTCAACAAGCCGATCTATGATGGCCGCGGCCGCTGGAAGACCGAACTGGGTCAAATGGAATTGAAGGAGCTTACCGAGGGACGCGGCAAACCGCTGATGCAGGCGTTCGGGTATGTCTAAGGGTTCCGTCGCGCGGATTGTTCACTCTGGAAGCGCGCGCGGATAGCCAAACTGATCGAAGTCGCGCTCATAGGCGCGGTAAATGGTATCGGCCAGTTCTGGCGTGAAATAGTCGGCAAGCCTGCGGCGCGAGGAGGTGTGCAGAGGTGGCATCGCCGCGCGTCGCATTTCCTCGCTTGCACCGACATGATCGAGAACCCGTTCGAAATCTCGTGCAAAAGTCTCGGTTTTGCCGATGAGGTCGAACACAACGCCTGGAAGGTCGACGATGTCGCTTTGCCTCTGCCAATGCTTGTCGATGCGCCATGTCGAGGTCGTGCAGGCAAAGGCGACGAAATCAGCAAACGACAGGCTCTTGTCAGCACCGACAGGCAGCGACGGATCCGCCCTTTCGCGATGGGCCAGATAGACCTCCACCCTGCCATAGCCAGGCACAAGGGGGCGGTCGCGATATTGGTCGGCCCAGCACGACAACAGCCTTGCATAGGGATTGCGAACGAAGGTGAACCGCAAGGCTTCGGGACTTGTGGCCATGCGATGGAACTGCACAATGCCATGGCGAGGCGCCTGCAAGCTCGACGCTTTTCGGTTGTGCACCTTCCAGTTCTGGTCGCTGCGCCACTCCGACACGGTGTCATTGCCGATCATGGCTGCAAGGTTGCTGCGAATGCGGCTGCTCGCCGCCTTCGGCGTGGCGAGATACAGGATCTTGAGTTGCGGGACGACGTCGATCAGGTCGTCCGGCAGATAAGCGGTTTGCATCGCTCTGCGGTAGAAAGCCAGAGCTTCCGGATGCGCCCAGGCTAGAAACGGCTCCTTGACCAGACCGCGGAGATTTCGCAGCCCCGGTCGCAACGAGCGCTCCAGGCGGCGGACCACGCCGACTTTGCGTTTGCCCGAGACGGTCTTGTCGGCGGGCGAGACATGGCTGGTGGTCATCGGCAAAAACCCTCGCCTTGAAAGCAGTCTACCGTCGTGGCATAGCCGCAACCACGCGGAACTATACGCCAGCGCCCCTATCCAGGACCGGCTTGCCACGCTTAATAGACTGCGAGCAAAGTCCCGCCAAGTTCGAAAGCTTGATCGGGGTGCAAAAGGGCGTAGCGAGGTCGCATGGATTTGTCACGGCATGATCAACGGGATCAAGCTGACCCGAAGAAGCCTATCCTGTTCGTGCGCCAGCGTTACGCGCCCTTTGGCGGAGGCGAGATCATGCTGGAAAACATCATGGCGGCGTTCGCCGCGCGTCAACGGCCGGTGGCCGTGCTGTCAGGCGACTGGCCGCGACACGAAGGCATCGAGTTCATCCACTGCGCCGGCCGCCGCTTTCCCCGCTCCCTGCGGGCGACGTCCTTTGCTCGAGCCGCCTGCCGCAAGATCGCCGAAATGCCGCCGGCCCTGGTGCAGAGCAACGATCGCCTTCCGTGCTGCGACGTCTTCCGGGCCGGGGAAGGCGTTCATGCCGCCTATCTTGCCGAGCGACGGCGTTTCGAGACGCGGCTTGGCACGGCAGCGATGGCGCTGAGCCCGTTTCACCGCCAGACGCTGCGCCTCGAGCGCGCGACCTATGGCAGCCCACGGCTTAAAGCGGTGATTGCCATTTCGAAAATGGTGGCGGAGGACATTGTCCGTCACTACGACTATCCGGCCGAACGCGTGCACCATATTCCCAACGGGGTCGACCTGGAGCGCTTCAACCCTAAGTTGCGCCGACAGCATCGAGCCGTGGTCCGCTCACGGCTTGGCGTCAACGATGACAGGCCGGTCGTTCTCTTCGTTGGCTCGGGTTTTGCGCGAAAAGGACTTCTTGCCTTGATGAAGTCTGTCGCAATGCTCGATGGTGAGCCGGAGTTATGGGTCATTGGCCACGATTCGCGCGCCGATACCTTCCAGCAGGCCGGTGACAGGCTTGGTCTTGGTGCAAGGCTCCGCATGCTGGGACCGCAAAAAGATACGCTGCCATGGTACGGCGCCGCCGACATTGCGGTGCTGCCTTCCATCTATGATCCATTCGGCACAGTGGTGATCGAAGCCATGGCCAGCGGCTTGCCCGCCGTCGTCAGCACCGGGTGTGGGGCGCGCGAGCTTGTCGATCGCTTCGAGCCGACGCTTGTTTGCGACGCAGCCAGCGTAAACGACCTCGCCGCCGGGCTTGCCCGCGCGTTGCAGCTGTCGTCACGGCCTGAGACTGCGGCCAAGGTCAGGGCGGCAGCCGAACACTACGATTTCAACGTCATGATCAGGAGAATGATAGCGCTGTACGAAAATCTCGACCTGAAATAATTTTCGACATATTTTTTGAATCCGTTAGGATCACCGGAGTGCCAACCGGCCGGGGGACAGTTTCATTTGAACAACAGTCGCAGTTTTGATGCCGGAACCGTCTGACCGTGCCGGCGCTCTCAGTCGTCATAATCAGCCGCAATGAGGAAGCGTGCATTGCACGTTGCCTTCGCTCGGTACTTTTTGCCGACGAAATCGTCGTCCTCGACAATAACAGTACTGATCAGACCAGGGACATCGCCAGTGGGCTCGGGGCCAAGGTGCTGATCACCCTCGATTGGCCGGGCTTCGGCGCGCAAAAAAACCGCGCCCTCGCCGCGGCGACAGGCGATTGGGTCCTTTCGCTTGATGCCGACGAATGGGTCGAGCCGCCGCTGGCCGCGGAAATCAGGGCCGCAATCGCCAACCCGAAAGGCTGTGACGGCTTCGAAATACCAAGACGATCGCGTTTTTGCGGGCGCATTGTCCGCCATGGCGGCTGGTCGCCCGATCTGGTGCTTAGGCTTTTCCGTCGCCAGTCCGGCCGCTTCAGCAACGACACCGTGCATGAGAAGGTGGTGGTGAATGGCAAGGTCTCGCGATTGTCCCATCCCCTGGAGCATGACTCCATCGCCGACCTGGCGGACGCGCATGACAAGATCGGCAGATACGCGCAAGCGTCCGCCGCGCGGATGCTTGCCGAGGGGAAAAAAAGCTCGATCAGCAAGGCGGTTTTGCGCTCGGTCTGGGCTTATATGAACAGCTATGTCTTCAGGCTGGGGTTTCTGGACGGTTCGACCGGTGCGATGGTCGCCGCTTATTCGGCCGGCTACACCTATCAGAAATGGGCGCTTGTCGCGTTGGGTGGCACGTCGAGGTGCGCCGAGGAAAGCCGGGCCGGGGTGAACGGCAAATCCGCGGGTTTCAGAAATCGCCCTGGCTAATTTCCGCGCCATTGTTGCCGAGTTGTTGCCAGACAGTTAGTGTGTGCCCGTTTTGAAATTGGAGCCAAGGTACTGAATATGACTGATGCGTTTAGGGTATTCGTTGGATGGGACAGCCGTGAGCCGATCGCCTACGACGTGGCGCGGCACTCTTTGCTCAAAAACGCTTCGGTGCCCGTCTCCGTCATTCCAATCAAGCAGGACGAGCTGCGTGCCCGTGAACTGTATTGGAGGGAGAAAGATCCGCTCGCGTCAACAGAGTTCACTTATACGCGGTTTCTCACGCCTTTTCTCGCCGACTATACGGGCTGGGCTTTGTTCTGCGATTGCGACTTCCTGTGGCTCGGTGACGTTGCAGGTCTGCTGGAATACACGAAGTCGAACAAGGCGGTCTATTGTGTCCAGCACGACTACACGCCGAAGGCCACCACCAAGATGGATGGCGTTGTCCAGACATCCTACCCTCGAAAAAACTGGTCCTCGCTGATGCTGTTCAATTGCGCGCATCCTGCGGTTAAATCGCTTACGCCGGAGGTCGTGAACCGCGAAAGCGGCGCCTACCTCCACCGAATGCAGTGGGTCGCCGATGAGGATCTGGGCTCGCTGCCGGTAGAGTGGAACTGGCTTGAAGGTTGGAACGAAAAGCCGGCGCATGGCACGCCCAAGGCGGTCCACTATACAAGTGGCGGTCCGTGGTTTGCCGAGTGGCAGAATGTCGACTATGCGGATCTGTGGATAGCCGAACGCGACGAATTCCTGAGCAGTGCCGATCAAGCAGAGGCTGCTCTTTCGCGCTCGGCGAGCCGGTAGCCCAGCCAAAAAGCCCCAGCGGCTGGCGGTGGCGATGCCTAACGCCGCTTGGGGTTCCCGCGCAGACGGCCGGTCTTCGCGCCGTGCTGCGGCACGACCTCGCCGAACACCGGGTTGGGCGCGCTCTTCGCGGGCGCCGGGACGGCCCGTATCGTTTCGACCAGGGTCGGGCGCTGCTTCGCACAAGCGCCCTCTACATCTGCCCGTCCAGCCATTCCCGCAAATCGCGGTCCTGCTTGTTTTCGGCAACGGGCAGCGAGGGCCGCGTCCAGACATACCAGATGGCGGCAAGCACCCCGGCAGCCCACGTGCCGGCGAAAACATTCGCAATGAGGTCGATTGGAACCTCCCAAGCCGGCTAGAACATTAGCACGGCATCATTTAGGAGGGCGACACCAATTAGGAGTAGAGCAGAGCGGGTGGAGCCGTAGGAGCCTCACCGCCATCCACCGTCTCAACCAGCTATCCCTTGCGAGGTCGCGGCCAAGACGGCGATGAGCAACAGCCATGCGGTCACCTTGAAGACGGCACGTAGCATTCTTCGTCAATGGCAACGATCGGACGCAACGCTGCTCAACATATCGAGGCGCCGAACAATCCAGTGCGGTTGAAGCGGCCGCTCGCAGCGTCAGACATACCCCCTCTTCAGGGTACGTGGCGAGTGGTCTCTTCGCAGGTGCGAGGCAATCGGGGGCGAAGCTAACGCGAATGGAGTATACCTCGCGCCTGTGTCGCGGCTGAACCCGGAGATCAAGCGGCGCACCCTGGTCGTTCGCATCTTCCCCAACCCGCAGAGCTGTTTGCGGCTGGTTCGGGCATTGGCGGTGGAGATCCACGAGAACTGGCTCGAGGCGACCCGCTACCTCAACATGGATCATCTGCGCGAGCACAAGAAGGAGAACCTGAGGGCACTGGCCGCCTGAGACGCGGCCGCCATGACCGCCGCTCCGCTAAACACGGGGGCTGCGCGGCGGACACGCCAACGTCACCGCTGAATGCCACGCCATTTTTGCAGAACTTGACGCACACAACTAATCTCGAACCGGGCCCAGCGCGACCTGCCGGTTTTGTGACGCATCTGGTCTGCGGCGGTTGCACTTGAGTGACCCGGTGTTGCTCGATCTGGCGGAACCCCGAGGTGCAATCTGCGAGTGAAATCAGAACGTTGCATGGATGGGGTAGCGGCACGTTCCGCCCGATGTTGAACGACCGCCGGTTCGCCCCCGACAACGTCAGCGCGACCGCAAGTCAGCAGCAATGCCTGGCATTGCGTCGGTAGGGCGAGCCAGTCACGCCGAAAGCCGTAAGCGATCCGGAAGGGTGGCGTGTTCGAAAGTTGCACGGTGCCACCAATCGCATCGGACCGCCGGAGGCCATGCCATTCGAATGGATGGTGCAGAAAGTCGGTCGAATTCTATGATGAATTCGGGTCGTACTGCGCTCGACCAGGCGTGATCCTTGCTTTTTTGTGAGAGTGCAGTGCAACATCACCCAATGGTTGTAGCCCGTGCAGGGTACTCAACACGTCAAAGCTGGAGTACGTTTTTGCCCAGGGAGGTATCTAGGGGAGGATTGGCGGGGTTTCGAATGACGTATGCTACAAGCCTTTCATTGAGTGAGAATGAAAACCGTCCGACGTCAGTCGCAGTCAAAAGCGACGATAAGGCGTATATCAAGGCGCTGGGCTTCGTGCCGAAGCGATATGCGGCGGAAACCGCTATCGTCAATCAGGGTGAGGACGGCGATCGCGTCTTCATAATCGAGTCTGGCTGGGGTTGCATTTCTCATGACCTTGCCGGTGGACAGCGACAGATTTTGGACTTTGCCCTGAAGGGCGACATTGTCCTGCCACAGACCTACACGGGCGCTGCTCTTCAGACATTTGTGGCTCAAACCGACCTTGCGGTGCTGGAAGCCTCGGCCAAGACGCTTGCTCTTGGAGCACCGAAGTCGCCACACATAGCCTCGCTTTTTCTTGAAACGCTCGCGCGCCAGCGAGCGCTTGTTGCCCAACACCTCACCAATATAGGCCGACGCAGCGCCCTGGCGCGTACAGCGCACTTGCTGCTCGAACTGAGAGCGCGCTTGGAGCGCGTCGGCGCTGCCAGCCGCACTGGCTTTGCATGCCCTCTCACCCAGTACGACCTCGCGGACGCGCTCGGCCTGACGCCGGTCCATGTCAATCGAATGCTGCGGGAATTACGGGAACGCGGTTTTTTGGAGTTCCGCCAAGGTCATGTCCGCGTGCTGGATCGGCTGGGCGTAACGAAGTTTGCCGAGTTCGACGACAGGTATATCGATGGTTGACACTTGTTTTGGCGCACGATGCAAACGCGGCGCGACGCGCCTTGAAGCCGCACTGGCTATCGGCGACGACGGCTGTCTTTACCGACGGGCTACCCGCGCCTGGCAAACAACGCGCGGTCCAGATCGCGGTCGGTGTGTTCTCTGGCTAACCCCTCCTAGACCAAATTACTACGGCCAAGTGAAGGGGTAAAAATTTTTTACGTTTTGTTAACCTAAATTAGTGAAGGCACAGCTTTTAGGCTATAAACATTAGTGACGGGGTAGTGCTGTCCAAGGTGGGGCTTTGGGAAATCCCGCAGTTATAGTGAAGGCGACGCGAACAGAACATTGTTCGCGGGAAATAGTATTTGCCTGAAGTATATCTCGTACTGGATCTCGAAACGTTGGGTAGAGTTTGGGGAGTAAGTTCATGGTTCCGACAATTCAACTGGATAACAAATCACCCGGTGCACTGGAATTCGTATCGCGCAAGGCCGGGAATGGAATACATCTTCATAGACATGGCTTGACCGAATCCTGCCTGGCTCTGCTGGACGAGCGAGTGCTTGACCGACAATGTCTTGCGCAATGCCTGACCGCCTATGGCATCGGGAAGGAAATCCTGTCGTTCGGTTCGATCGAAGAGTGGCGGCATCAAGAGAATGCACTGTCGATATCGGCCATTCTGCTGAACGTGGGCAGCCGAAAGGTGACAGATGCAAGGACCGGCAGCGAAATTGCCGATCTTGTGAATGAGGCCCACCCGGTTCCGGTGGTGATTTTGGCCGATACCGACGATCTGGAGCAGATTCTGAAGGCGTTGAATTATGGCGCAAAAGCCTACATCCCTTCATCGATCCGGTTCGAGATCTGTGTTGAAGCCGTAAATCTTGTCCTTGCCGGTGGCACATTTGTCCCTGCAAGCAGCGTGCTTGCCCAGCACAAGGCAATCGACACGACAGTCGAAATGACAAGGCCCATGGCGAGTGTGTTCACGGAGCGGCAAGAAGAGGTCGTCCAGGCTCTCAGGCGTGGGAAGGCGAACAAGATAATCGCTCATGAGCTCAACCTCCGCGAGAGCACGGTCAAGGTCCATATCCGCAACATCATGAAGAAGCTGAAGGCGACGAACAGGACGGAGGTCGTCTACAAGCTCAATGAGATGTTTCCTGGCGCCCACCTGTTGGGCCGATCGAGCTAAACGGTTGTCATCATAACAGTGGCGCGGCTGCATGCTCGAACCGGGACCCATCGGTGGCGATGCTGCTCGACCGTTGCAGTTCGCCGCTCTTTTTGTTGCAGATATGGATTGAAGCCATGCTAGACCGGCCGTCGGCGGCAATTGCTCACAAGCCATGGCTCGGGGCGGACGCACCGCAGGACTTTATCAGCCTCGCTGACGTCGTCTCGTTTGCTCGGCAGTATCTTTTCTCGATTCTGGCGTTCGTCGTCGCCGGAATCGTTTTCGCCACGTTCTACTTTGCAACCTCGGATCCGATTTATTCGGCGCGCACCCAGATCCTGATCGAACCGAAGATACCCAAAAACCTTCAGCAGCAACCCGCCGAAGTGAACCTGTCGCTCGATACCGCTCAGGTCGAGAGCCAACTTGCAGTGCTGCGCTCCCAGAAGATCGCGATGATGGTGATCGATGACCTTGGACTCATGGACAATCCAACTTTCGGAGATCTGGACGGTCCGACCATAGGCGAGAGGTTTCGCAGAGCCTGGACGAGCATCGTCGATGCCGGCGGGCTCCATGCCGGCAATGCTGCGCTGACGGATTTCTTCCATCGCGTGCTTCCCTGGCCGGATCGAATGGAGGCGAACAGCCCGCAGCTGGAATCCGAGCGTCGGCGTCAGGCGGTGGAGATGTTCAGCGATGGCCTGGATATCCAGCGTGTCGGTGTCTCCTATGCAATGGACATTACATTCCAGTCTCAGGATCCGGCATTGGCGGCACGCATCGCGAACGCCACGGCGGAAGCGTTCGTGCGCGAGCAAGTGCAAACGACAACGGCAACGGCTAGCGAAGGCATCGCATGGTTGGAAAGGCGGATGCGGGAGGTCGGTGATCAGATGAACCGGGCGACCCGGGTCGCCCAGCAGTTTCGCGCAAAACACGACTACAGCATCGGTCAGGACGAGACGTCCGTCGCCGGACAGGACCTCGCACACAGCGAAGGACAGCCAACACACCAGATTACGCTGGAGCAGTTGGAGGTTACCGCCGACACCTATCGAAAGATGTATGAGAGCCTGCTCGCGGCGTATACAAACTCGGTCGACCAACAGCCTTATCTGATCGCCAATGCTCGCGTCATCACGTCCGCGACGAGCCCCAAGACGGCAAGTCGGCCGCGCAAGACGCTGATCCTCGCCTTTGGCACACTTGCCGGGATGGTAGCTGGCATCGGGTTCGCCGTGGCGCGACGCGGGCTCGATCGGAACGTGAGGACCCCGCGTCAGATCCGTCGCGAACTGGGCCTGGCCTGTGTTGGAGAATTGCCGCCGGTCAGCTTCAGGCGGGGTGGTTTTGGCCGGCTTGACGAGGTGCTCAGGAACCCGGACTCTTCATTCAGCGGCAGCCTCAGGAGCGTCAAGGCGATCATGGGCCTGGCCGGGGCCAACCCTTCAAGGCGTCGCATCGGAATTACATCCGTGTCCCCCGGCGACGGAAAGAGCACCATTGTAAGCAATCTGGCGGCGCTGTGTGGGAGAGCGGGCACAGCGACCCTCGTGATCAACGCCGACGATAAGTCGGCACTGGCCAACGAACGTCTCTTTTCCGCCGATTTCAATATGATCGATCGGGATTCCGGCAGCCCCAAAGACATCGGCAAGCAAATCCGATACATTGAAAAGGCATCGTTTTATTACTTGAAGAACGATGCGTCGAATTCGGCGAATTTGCTTGTTCCCGATAATATGGAGAAATTGCTGAACGAAGTTGGTAGTTACAATATCGTCATTGTTGAACTCCCGCCGTTTAGTTCAGGAGCCGAAGGCCTTGCTCTCTGCCCGCTTCTTGATGGCGTGATTGTGGTGGCGCAGTGGGGCGTGACGTCGCTTGATCAACTGGAAGACCTGACGCAGACACTCAAAAGCACCAATTCTTCCGTCCTTGGCGTGTTGATGACACGTGTTCGTACTGTTTCGGCTCGGCGTTACCGGAAGCGCGCAAGTCAGGCGCCGCGCTGACATCCTGTCCTCCTCGCGGTGGCGTCGAGCTAATGCATGTCGCGCAAAAGCATGCCCTCCGGCTCGAACCGAGGGTGCGCAGCGGTCTCGCGCGACGACGACATGCATCAGACAAGAACTTAAAGCGCGTCGCATGAATCCGTTCAAACGCGACGCGCTTTAGAGCCCAGCGGCAAGTCTCGACGCCGCCCCGTCAATCCGGCACCTGTCAAAGTGAATCCGCGCCCCTTCAGGGCGTCGCGAGCCGAACAATCGATTCCGAAATCATGCCAGGCATTGGACGGAGCAGCCATTCGTCCGTACCCGGCCTAGCAACTAAGCGGTAGGCCACGCTGCCAAACACCCCCGATCTACCACCTTTTCCCTGCTTGCCGGAGATCAACCGTCGTCGCCAAAATGCAAACGAAAAGTTGAAATCGAGCGCAAGCGGAAAATGTCCAACGTGATCGAAAGTAACCTGCGGCAGTGCGAAGACCTGGCTATTGAAGGCTGGGTTCTACTGGTCGGAGCCAGGCCCGCCGCGACTTCGCTTCTTCGGCATGAAAGCGATGCGGCCGCGAGATCGAATACGCCAGACCTGTCGTCGCCTCAACTCAACGCAAGCCATGACCATGGCGCCGTTCCGTTTGAGCCGGACATGCGCACGGCGAGCATTGACGATGGTCCGCGGAGCGAAGGCCGACAGCCGCTCGGCGGTTGGGCCAAGAGGCTGCTGGATCTGATGGTAGCCTCGACAGCGCTCATCCTGGCCGGTCCGATCCTGGTTGTGATCCCGCTTCTGATCAAGGCGACCACAGGCGGTCCGGTGCTGTTCGTTCACCAGCGCATTGGTTTCGATGGAAAGGCCTTCGACTGCTACAAGTTCCGCACCATGGTGCGGAATGCCGAGGAGGTGCTCGAACAGCATCTGAGTTGCAATCCACAAGCCGCCCAGGAGTGGGCGGCCAATCAGAAGCTGAGCTGCGATCCGCGTATCCTGTTTTTCGGAAGGATGCTTCGCAAATCGAGCCTGGATGAGCTGCCGCAGTTGTTCAATATCTTGCGGGGCGACATGAGTTGCGTCGGCCCGCGTCCTGTCGTTGCCGACGAATTGCAACGCTATGGCGCAGCATCGCATGAATATTTGAAGACGCGGCCAGGACTGACCGGCCTCTGGCAGATAAACGGGAGAAACACGACCGAGTATTCGCATCGCGTATTGCTGGACACGCAGTACGTTCGGACATGGTCTCTACGCCGCGATCTTTCGATCCTGATGCGGACGATACCGGCCATGATGAAGTTCGATCAGACCTCCTGACCCTTGGCTATGTCAGGGGGCGCGGCAGAAACGGCCTCAAGCGATTGTCGCCCACAACGGATTGTCGCCCACTCTATTGTCGCCTTGGGCGATGCCGCAGCACGGCAATTGCAAGGCCGACCAGATAGGCAATTTGGGTGACGACAACGAGATAAAACGTCGAGCGGATGGTGTTTGGAACAGACAGGTGAAGAAAACTGCCCACAGCGACGCTGCCGACGATCACCACCAGGGTCGCCACGATCAGCGCCGGCGCGCGCAACGTAAACCCTATTGCCAGGGCAAGACCGGCAACGCCGGCAATGGCAAGCAACACGGCGACCTCCTCCCAGGGTCAATCGACGCCGCGGAAGACGAACCCTGTCCCAAGGAAATCAGAGTCGCTCGTTTTTGTGAAGCCCAAACCTTCTAGCTCAGCGGTTCCGGCGGCGCAGTCAGGGTCTGGATCATCGATGGTCAGGGTGTGAAATGCAGGTTTCCGTCGTTGTGGCATTGATTTGCACGGGAATCCTGGCCCTCGTCGTCTATATGCGCTGGTCGATGATCACTGCGCTCATAGCCTCTCTGGCGTTTGCTGCGACGGCAAATCGGGACAATAGCCTCGAGCCTCGCTTGGCGGCTCTTCTGTTGGCAATGCCGGTGGGGGGCGGGGTGGTCGCGGAGGTCGACGCGATCGCGTCGAGTGTCCGCGCTTGATCCGCAGCCGAACCCTCATCAGGCCAACGATCTGGCTTTTTTGGCGGGCAAACGCAGCCACTTCAGTCTGCTCTGTACGGAACCTCGTCGAACATGAAGCCGGCGAGTTTAATGATGCGTAGGGCTTCCATCACCTGACGATCATCTATCGTGCCTTCCCAACTGGAGAGTATGGTGTCGACTTCGAAGTCGAAGCCGTGCAATCCCATGACATCGGCCAGGTTCCTGCGGATTTCGGCCCTGATGGCCCCGTCCAAAGAAATGATGTTGTCCTTGCTCATCGCCGAACAACATTAGCGGATCTTAATATTTCCGGTACTTGACCGAAAGGGGAAACCCTTCATTAGCCAACTCACGAAGGAGCCGATCGCCTTCACCTCAACCACGGTTCCCGCTTTGCCAGGACCGCGCCCTCAAACGTGGTACACATACTCCCTTTGGGCCTCTAACGGCCGCCTAGCCTCACGTGCTTTGCTCGGGCGACTTGGAGGCCGGATCATTCTCGGAGAAACGGTGGCCAAAAGGCCTAGTCGAGGTTTTCCTATTCGAGCCGATGTCGTGAGCATTGAGGTCTTTCAGATGCTGTTGAGCACATTGGAACGGCGGAGACGGCACTGTGCCGCTTGGTGGACCTGCTTGCTGGCAATGGCCGTGATAGTGGGGTGCACGAAGTTCACGGCCAGCGAGCCGGTGTCGCTGTCGTCGGCTGCGCTGTGGGATGGCCTCGAATTTCGAATGCAAGTCGTCGACGATCGATCCGGCGACGTAAAGATGGTTGGTGACATTGACGGCGACGGCCTCTTCGACCTCGTGATCGGAGGGGAAGTCAAGGAAGCGTTGGTCTGGTATCGTGCACCGGGTTGGCGTCCATATCTGATCGGACGGCCCAAAAACCAGTTTACGACCGACGGTGCGTTGGGCGACATCGACAGTGACGGCGATCTTGACATAGTCGTTCCCGATGGGCCGGAAGGTGCCAATCTAGTGGGGTTCCAGAATCCACTGCCAAGCGGAGACCCTACCGATGGCGCACAATGGCTCCGTCGCGAGATCGGAGAGATCGGAGGTTGGGGCAAGGATGTCAAACTCGCCGATTTCGATGGTGACCGACGTCTAGATATTGCAACGCGGTCGCAAGATAGCGTCATCATCTTTTTCCAGAATGCTGACGGATCATGGATGGGCCGCCCTTTGGCGAGCCGCGACTTTGGTCAGGAAGGGTTGGGTATAGGGGACATAGATGCTGACGGCATACAGGACATCGTCGTAAGTGGAGCCTGGTTAAAAAATCCAGGATATGCACAAGCACGAGTGGACAAATGGGAGAGTTATTCGATAGGGCCGGCACCTGAAAACTTCAAAACGGTCGTTGCGGATATCGATCAAGACGGCCAACCCGACGTCTTGTATTCATCCTCGGAGGACGTTGCAGACATCGTGTGGTACAAAGCCAAGGATGGAAATCCCCGAGGATATTGGAAAAGCAACAAAATATTGCCTCTCGTCGAGAAGGCGCACACCCTGGCCGTCGGCGATCTGGACGGAGATGGCGATCCAGACCTCATGGTGGGTCAGATGCATACCTCCAGCGACCGATTGATCGCCGCTGTCTACAATATCGACGGGCGTGGTGAGATGTGGAGGGTCCAGGTCATCGGTCAGGGTGGAGTCCACAATGGCGTTCTCGCTGATCTCGACGCTGATGGTGATCTTGATGTTTACGGCTCCAATTGGGTGACGAATCCGCCAGTTCACATCTGGGTCAATGCGCTCGATTTGCCACGCGACCGGTTGCCTCTGGACCGATGGGAACTCGCGGCTTCAATAGACACAGGGCAGCAAACATGCACCCTCTCAACAGACGACGTCGATGGAGATGGTGTGACCGATGTGGCTTGCGGCGCATTGGCATGGCGCAACACTGGAGGCGATCTTGCAGAGGGCTGGCCACGAGCAGTCAACGCCAGGGTCAAAAACTCCGCAAACGATGAATCGAATGGGCCGCGGCTAGTGTCACCCGATCTTGCGCCTCTGTCGGCTGCTGACCTCAACAGCGACAATGCGCCGGATGTGATCGCGGCGGGTACTACTGGGTTGGGCGGCCTTTATATCCTCGCCGACCATGGCAACGGTCGTCGAGGCCTGCAGTATATTAGCTCCGGCAGTTTTGTGGCCGCGCGAGCCGTTGACCTCGATGTCGACGGCGATCTCGATATTGTCGCCCTCTCCAATGGCGAATTTCTGTCGCTTTGCATTCTGCGCAATCTCGCGATTTCTCGCGATCGTCGGGGCTAAGAGAGTGCCGTCCACAAAACGGCTGGAGGCACTTTTTGAACAGCCTGCCGCGAACTGCGGGTAGACATCGCAACAAAAAGAAAATGCCGGGATCCGGCGACAGCAAGGAGCGGTCGCGCTTCACCGTAGAATGCGGCCCGTGGCTCCGCCTGCGGCATGCGCGTCGGCTTCGACAGGTCGAAGCTGACGCAAAAAAGCAATGTCATATTTCGGTCGACCTGCCCCATGCTTCGGAGCTGCACTCAGGAGAATGTCCGCTTGCTTCGAAACTGCAAAGGATTAACAGGCGCCGTTCGGGCACGCGCAAGCCGCCTGCTGCGTTGGTATGGCACGCCGAAGGTCAAACCTTAATCATCGCGAAGTTCACCCTGTGCCGTCGGATCGTGAGCGGAGTAGCAGGTATACTTTGACCAGGGTCCGGTTTGTGTCGCGTAGCAATCAACGCCCTCAGTATCCTCCATGACGGTATGATCATATACTGCCGAGAATCCGCGCTCGCGAATTCGCCTGATCTTGCCTTCGAGGTCAGACGGTATGGGGTCGGGAGAGGGCCCCGGAAAAATGCTCCAGATGAGACCACGTCCAGGCTTCTCACTGAGAAAGCTGATGAGATGCGGCCTCGGATCGGAGTATCCCTGATAATCGGGAACGAACTCCCGGACCCTTACGTCGGCTCCGGCGCGGGAAAAATAAAAGCCGAACACTTTGGGATGCAAAAATTCGGGGTAGGGAGTTGGGAAGCCCTGATCGAGGATGAAAAGGACTTCCGAGACTCCAGCGTCCTTCAAGATCGCGCTTTCGTGCTCCCATGTCAGGTGTTTGTTAATTTCTGTAGAGTTTTGGACCCCCCAGATCAAGGCACCTGCAAAGAACACGGCAACTGTCGCGTAGCGTGCGCATAAGCGAGTGCTCGGCATTGCGTCGATGAACCATATCAAGCCGAGGAAAAGGCCAGGTGCAAAGGGGAACAGGAAGCGAGGCATGAAAGTAGGTCGAAGTACTGCAATGCCGAGAAAAAGGCATAACCCAAGGAAGCTTACCAAGGCGGTCAGGAATAGCGGGGATGATCGGATGGAGTTGCGCAGGCGCGCTATCCACAACAACGCGACGTTGGTCACGCGATAGCGGCCCAGCGTGCCTTCATCAGCCGCGTTTTTGGCATCGATGAGAAGCGCCGCACCAATAACGCAGACCAGGAGGAGGGCGACATAGATTTCGCCTGCCAGGAACTTCAACGCACGTCCGAGATCGAAGAGCGACAACGGCTTGAGCCAGAAGTTCTGGGAAGTGGTTATGTGCAAAATGGCTTCGTAGTGGCTCAGGAAGACCGCGGCAACTGGCGTGTAGGCAAAACCTGCAAAGGCAATCGCGAGGGGCCGCGTTCGCCAAAAAAGAAGAAGAAGCGACACCCCCTGGACTGCTGACATGACCAAGGTCGTGTAATGGTTCAGTCCGAGAAACAGCCCCGACAGCGCCCACCCGGTGATGTCCCCGGTCTCGCCTTTGCCCCGTAGCGCACGAAAGAAGAAAACGGTTTGCAACACGGAACCGAGCACCGTGAAGGCGTAGCTTCTCGCCTCTTCGGCGTAATACAAACTGGGAATCCACAGCGCGATGATGATCGTGAACAAGGCCCTTTGATGCAGTGGCATCCGTCCGCGCAACAGCATCCATGCCATTAATGGCGCAGCGGCGGTGGCAATCATGCCAGGCGCACGAATTGCAACATTAGACACGCCGAAGAGTTGCCCCCACCCCCAGATAGTCAGGTAGTAGAGGGGTGCGTTTACATCGATCCCCAGAATCTCACGTGCCCCGCGCCAGTCCTGCAGTGCAATCGTCGCGGTCCACACCTCGTCATACCAAAACGCCTCGTCTGAGTTGACGAGCCAACGCAACATTGCCCCCATTGCAATGGCGGCAAAGACGCAAAATAGGGTGAACTTCCTGTCAATTCCGTCCTTGGGTTCTGAAGCGACACTGTTACCATCGATGGGATTGTTCTGAATGTTATTACCTGGCTCGACTTTGAGAACACTCACCATTGCCCCTGATCCCGCCATCGTTATTCAGGACGCATTTGTAATATTGGCAAACATAGAGATTTATTGCCGTTATGGATGCAATTTTGAACGCGGTCTACACGTCTGGAGCTCCCGCGGTGCGCTACCAAGTTTTTGAACATCGCTGTGGCCAGTTCGAGACGAATTTCCATATGTGCCAAAGCTTTGTGCGGCCCAGCCGCCCCCGCTGCAACGCATCATAATTCGTCGAAACTCACACGATGGTGGTATCGTTTACTTCGTTTTGCGCGCTACGCTTCGTCAATGAGCGCAAAACTCACACGATGGTGGTATCGTTTACTCCGTTTTGCGCACTACGCTTCGTCATGAGCGCGTGATCTGCTCAGCTCTGCAACCTGCAGAGTGGGCGAAGCGCAAATGGCGCAAGAATCGATACATGTCGAAGTTGCGGCGCCGCAGCCGGCTTGCCGTCGCCCGCTCGTTGTTGATATGGACGGGACACTGGTTCGTTCAGACCTGTTGATAGAAACCGCCCTGTCGGAGTTTGCACGCCGACCTCAATCTGCGGTCGACATGTTAAAAGCACTGAGGCTTGGCAAGGCTGCGTTAAAACAGTGCGCTGCTTCCTCGGTAGAGTTCGACGCGTCTGCGCTTCCATACGACGAAGCTGTGCTCAAAGAGATTGAGGCGGCGCAGAAGGACGGGCGGCAAGTCTACCTTGCATCCGCCGCTTCCGAACGCATCGTCAGAGCTGTTGCAGATCACTTGGGCGTTTTTGATGGGTACATCGGGTCGGATGCGACCACGAACTGCTCGGGCAAGACGAAAGCAGCCAAGCTGGTCGCAGTGTTCGGCGAGGGAAGGTTCGACTACATTGGCAACGATGCCGACGACCTCGCTGTCTGGTCAAAATGCGGAACGGCAATTGCAATCCGCACATCTGGACGGGTTTCCAGAAGGCTTGCGGCAATGCCTGTCGAAAAGGAATACCTGCCCCACCAGAAACCAAGCTGGCGGACATGGGCGCGCCTTTTGAGGGTGCACCAATACACGAAGAACCTTCTGCTGCTGGTTCCGTTGCTGGCTTCCCACCAGTTCACTGCCGAGAACCTGATCGAGCTCGGAATCGCATTCCTCAGCTTTTGCCTTTGCGCTTCGAGTGTCTACATTATCAACGACCTCGTTGACCTTCAGGCCGACAGGGCGCACCCGACCAAGCGGCATCGACCGCTGGCGGAGGGCAGAATCCAACTGATCCACGCGTTGCTCGCCGCGCCGCTGCTTTTAATCGCGTCATTCATCCTCTCTACTGGTGTGTCTCCTGCCTTCTTTGCCGTCCTCTTTGGGTACTTCGTCCTTACCACGGCCTATTCGTTCTACCTCAAGCGCAAGATGCTCATCGACGTCGTTACGCTCGCGATGCTCTACACGGTGCGCATCATTGCCGGGGCTATCGCGATCGGAGTGCACGTCTCTCCGTGGCTTCTGACCTTCGCCATCTTCATTTTCTTGGCGCTGGCGCTGGTCAAGAGATATGCCGAACTTGCCACACGCCTAGATCTCCAACTGTCCGAGCCTTCGAACCGGAACTACAAGTTCGAGGATCTCGGCGTGGTTGCCGCGTTTGCAGCGGCCGCGGGCTACAATTCCGTCACCGTGTTCGCGCTGTACATATCCTCGCCGGACGTGAACGTGCTCTACCAACGGCCGCAAATGCTCTGGTTCGTCTGCCCCGTGCTCATCTACTGGACCAGCCGTCTGGTGATGATTGCTCACAGGCGCAGCATGACCGAGGATCCGATTGTGTTTGCGATGACCGACCGCAACAGCCTGCTGTCATTCCTCATTGCCGGGCTAGCTGTCGTGGCGGCGGTCTAGGCAACGCGAAATGGTGTAACGATATGCGTTCCCTTCAATTCACAACATACGCGACCCGTTATGCGGCTTTCGCAGTCATCGCGACGGCAGCCAACCTCCTGTTGCAGGAGGCAACAGTTCGCGCCGCACCGTTTTTCACTCTCTTCGTTTCAATCACGGTCGGCACCGTCGGGGGATTTGTCGTCAAATATGTTCTCGACAAAAACTACATCTTCTTTGATCCGTTTGAAGGCAGGTACCAGGAAGCCCGCAAGGTAACGCTCTACGGGGTGTTCAGCGTACTAACGACGATTATCTCCTGGGCCTTCGAAATAGGATTCTGGCACATTTGGGGGACGTCTCTTGCCAAATATTCGGGCGCGATTCTCGGACTTGCCATCGGCTATGCAACCAAGTTCGCCCTCGACAGCAGATATACCTTCCGTTCCGGGAGGCCACAGTGGAGCTAAGCGGGTGGGGACGGTATCCGAGGCACAGCAGCAACGTCGTCAGCCCGGGATCTCCTCGCGAACTGGCGATGCTGCAGCGGCACATACCGACCTACGTGGCGCGAGGCAACGGACGCTCATATGGCGACGCCGGTATCGGTGCAGGAGTGACGCTCGATATGCGTCGCTTCGACCGAATGAAGGGTTTCGACGAAACCTCGGGCTTACTGACAGTCGAAGCTGGTGTGTTACTAGCTGACCTAATCGACAGATTCCTGCCTCGAGGGTTCTTCCCTGCCGTGGTACCGGGCACGCGCTTTGTCACGATCGGCGGCATGATTGCTGCGGACGTTCACGGCAAAAACCATCATTGGGTCGGGGGCTTCGGCGATCATGTAGAAGCGCTGAAACTGATGTTTCCCTCGGGACAGACGGTCCGATGCTCCCGGGATGATAATTCTGACCTCTTCAAAGCTACGATTGGGGGGATGGGCCTGACTGGAACGATTGTCGAGGCTACGATCCGGTTGATCAAGGTCGAAACAGGATGGATGAGGCAGAACACTGTACGAGCCGAGAATATATTATCGGCCGTGCAGCTACTGACAGCTAATGAAGGCGCCAGCTATGCCGTAGCTTGGGTCGATTGCCTTTCCAGGGGAAACGCGCTTGGCCGCTCGCTGGTTTACCTCGGCGAACATGTCAGCCTTGACGCTCTCCAGGAAAGAAACCCGGGTGCACCGATCTACCCGAATACCCGTGGTCGCGGGATTGCCGTGCCATTGGATGCCCCGGGCTTTCTTCTCAACAGGCACTCCATCCGAGCCTTTAATGCGCTCCGTTACGCCCGCGCCCGCACCAAGGATGAACTGGTGACGTGGCAATCCTATTTCTTCCCCCTGGACGGCCTTGACCAATGGAACCGGCTCTACGGCCGCCGCGGGTTCCTGCAATACCAATTCGTTCTCCCCCATCAGACAGCGTCACGCGTCTTGCCTGAAATCATGGGAGAAATTGCCACAACGAGGGACCCGTCGTTCCTTGCCGTCCTCAAGACGTTGGGCAAGGGTGGCGGCCAGCTTTCATTTCCTATGCCGGGAGTCACGCTGGCTCTCGATTTTCCCGTATCCGACAGCATCTTCTCACTTCTGGATAGATTGGACCGCTTGGTCGTCGAAGGGGGAGGGCGGCTCTATCTGGCTAAGGACGCCCGCCAGCGGCCCGAAACGTTCGAGGCGGGCTATCCGAACCTTTCTGTATTTCGTCAGCAGCGCCGCGCGATTGGGGCCGAAGGACGGCTCGCATCGATGTTGTCGAAAAGGATCGCAGTATGACGACACAACCGGGAACCGCCTTGATCATAGGCGGCACTTCGGACATAGGGAGGGCAACGGCCCTCGTCTATGCCGAGCATGGCTGGAAAGTGATCCTTACGGCCCGAAACGACGAAGAAGGCCTGCGGGAGGTCAACCACCTTCTCACCGCCTCGCAGGCCAAGGCCGAACTTTGCCGCCTCGACATCTTGGATACGGAGTCGTTCGGGCCGTTCATCAATTCACTCGGCACATTGCCCAATACAGTCGTCTGCGTGGTGGGAATGCTTCCAACCCAGTCGAGAGCGGTTGCCGACACGGCATACGCCTCACTGTCACTCCGTACGAATTTTGAGGGACCCGCAATTCTCCTTGGCATGCTGGCGGACCGATTCGAGAAGCGGGGCACCGGCACCATCGTTGGTGTCAGTTCGGTCGCCGGAAACCGCGGCCGCGCCTCCAACTATGTCTACGGCTCCGCCAAAGCCGGATTGACTGCTTTCCTGTCGGGGCTTCGAGGTCGATTGTGGCACTCAGGCGTGAGGGTGGTGACGGTCATGCCGGGTTTCGTCCGGACCCGAATGACAGACGGGATGAAACTGTCACCATTTTTAACGGCAGAACCTGATGAAGTAGCCGAAGCCATCTACGAGGCTGCGGAATCGCGGCACCGCGACATCATCTACGTGAGAAGAAGCTGGCGTCTTGTCATGGGGGTAATCGCCGCGATGCCTGAGGGCGTTTTTAAGCGGGTCAAGTTCTAGGGGCATTGTGCAGATGAAGCCATTGCGCGCCGCTGCTGGCGAGATAGCTTCGGCAAAAGGGTTCGAAGCCTGCAACGATATTGCCGCCCCAGCGCTCGAATTTTGCGTACAGACTATCTGGATTTCTTATCCTGAACGATGTCCCGCGTCGCTGCAATGTTCGTACTATCCAAACGCAAGTCAAAGCGATCGGTTCACGCCGCCGCTGGGTTGGACCTAGCGTCATGCAGGTCTCGTTCATCGGTCTCTTAGTTTGCACTGGAATATTGCTTCTAGGATGCTATTTCCGGGCTCCATTAATCATCGGGCTCATTGTGTCGCTGACATTCGGTGCAACTGCCGTTGTTACGCTAAGTTCGCTTGGGGGATCGTCGCCACTCATCTTCACGTTCTTCGCTGCGCTTCTGGTGACTGCCGTCGCCTTCAGGCGACGAATTTGGCGGCACCTCGGCGATGTATTCGGCGAAATCCGACCGATCTGGGCCCTCTGCGGGCTGATGCTCTATGCCATGGTCGGCGCCTGGTTGTTCCCGCGCTTCTTCGCGGGAGATACTATTGTCTTTGTACAATCGACAATGCGACGCGGAGTCGTGGAGGCTCCGCTTGCACCCGTGTCGGGCAATATCTCACAAACCGGATATTTCGTTTTGGGGGGCCTCACTGCTATCGCCCTGTGCGTTCTGCTTCTGCACAAGGATAGAATGGACCAAATTCGGCGCGCATTCCTTCTCTCATGCGGTCTCCACTGCGGGATGGGATTGATCGACCTAATCGGCAAGCTAGCAGGAGCAGGAGATGTCCTTCGGCCGATCCGCACAGCCAACTACGCGATGCTCTCAGAAGTTAAGACGGGTGGTTTTTGGCGCATTACGGGTGCCGCCTCCGAGGCATCGGCCTTCGGCGGCGGATCACTCGCCTGTTTAGCATTCTGTTATGTTTACTGGCGCAAAACTAAGTCGCGGCTGGCGGGGGGGCTGGCAGTTCTGGTGCTTGTCCTTTTGGCCCTTTCCACGTCTTCGGTGGCCTATGTGGGACTAGCCATACTGAGCATTCCTGTTGCGATCTCTATCTTGCGCTCATTCCTTTCCGGCCGCTTCGACAAGACCGAAATCTTGATCCTCACCGTCGTTTCGCTTGGTGTTTGCATGGCCTTGGCGATTGGCCTTTATGATGAGGGTTTCTTCACTCCATACGTCCAACTACTTGATTCTATGGTTATAAATAAGGGAAATTCCTCCTCTGGCCAGGAGCGAGCCTACTGGAATGCTAAAAGTATGGAGGCGTTCTTCGAGACGAGCGGTCTCGGTGTAGGCTTGGGCAGTTCGCGTGCATCTAGCTGGCCGATCGCAGTTGCGTCACAGCTTGGCTTGGTCGGCGGCCTGATGATGGCAGTGCTCTTGGTGGTGGTTTTTCGGGGCATGGGAAGCCTCAAACAGTATATCGATCCAGAAACCAACGCAGTGGTGTCAAGCGTGCGAGCTTGTGCTCTGGCTTCCATTGTTGCCGGCTCTCTTGCCGGTGGGAGCGCCGATCCGGGTATCGGCTTTTTCATTGCTGTTGCGGTCATCTGCGCAACCAGGGTCCGTGCTCTAGGCGCAAGTACGCCCGACACGCGGCTCCCGACGCAGGACTCCTAGTTCGGCCCGCGACCGGCGGGTCGGATCGCCTGAAGGCTCCTGATACGGAGATCCCTGTCAAACGGCGTTGAAGATTGACCCCTTATCGGCGTGCAATATTGACCCCTAAGGTCGGTGAGCTGATCCGATCCGTCGAGGCTGCTCGGGGTTGCGCACCTGGGCGGTCGTGTCTCACCACGCGAGGAGGCAAGAGATGTGCCGGTATCACCTGCTCCCGACCCACTGCCGGATCTCGTCAGCCAATTGCTCGAGAACGCCCATCGTCCCGGCGGGGAGCGGGTCCGGAAACCGTTGCTCGGGATACGCGAGCGTTCCCCCCAGATGGACCGGCTGAACGCAGGGCATCTCGTGCTGTTCGAAAAACTTGATCATGTTGTCCGCGCATAGGCGCACACTCGGATCGTCCGCGGGATCGGTGGCGCCGTTGACGATGACCGCTCCGAGTTTTCCTTTGAGCTGTTGTCCGTCGCGCCACAGGGGATCCGATCTGTCAAGCAAGACGACGCCCAGGGCCGGCGGCATTCCGAAGCAGGTGGGAGTAGCCATCAGAATCACGTCCGATTCTTTCATGAGTGACAGAACACGATCGATCCCGTCGCCGTGGTATCCGAACGTTTGATAACACTGCTCGCACCCGAGACAGTCGATACGCTCATCGGCCAGACGCACCTGTTCCACGACCTTCACCCCCCGATCTCTCTCGAGCGAGCGAAGAACCTCGCCGAGCATCCGCGCTGAGTTACTGGACGCGCGTGGGCTGCAGTCTATTCCAATGATGGTCGTCGCTTTGTCCATGTGAGGATCCCTAGTAAGGCGTGACAGCTCGATACCGAATGGCACGGTGCGACGTTTTGAGTATCCCCACCGATGGCTTCAAAGTCGACGATACTCGCTCTTTACCTTTGAATTTTCCGGATCACAATATTGACCCCCTAAGGTCGGTGAGCTGATCTGATCCGTCGAGGCTGCTCGGGGTTGCGCACCTGGGCGGTTCAGCGGGTTGGGGTTCAGGCGCGGTTCTTGAAGCGCCAGCTCTCGTTGCCGGTCTCGACGATATCGCAGTGGTGAGCGAGCCGGTCGAGGAGCGCGATGGTCATCTTGGCGTCACCGAAGACCAACGGCCATTCCCGAAAGGTCAGGTTGGTAGTGACGATGACCGAGGTCTGCTCGTAGAGGCGGCTGACCAGGTGGAATAGCAATTGGCCACCCTGGTACTTGATCGAGCGAGCCTGCTTCTCGGCGATCTCGGAGGTGAGCAGGTCGGCCGCGACGCGTTGGGGATCGTGCTGGCGCTTGATGGCGGTGGCTATGATCTCGTCGTAGGCATTCTTCATGCCGTAGAGCTTGTGGTCAGGATCTTGGACCGTTCCATCATATTGCCCTCCTCAGGCTGTCGTAGCGGGCACAATCGGCCACTGGTTCACTGCGCAACCGTAGGGCTTGTGGCGTCGTCATGATGGTCACTGGCGCGGTGGGTTCACGCTGCCGGGCCAGGATGTTGAGGATGACGTCGGCCGAGCAGACTCCTTCCCGCAGGGCTTCGGCGCAGGCGGCTTCGACCGCCTGCAACCCATCCTGCAGCACCGCCGTGAGGATCGAGACCATCTGCCGATTGCCATCATCGAGAGCGGCGAGACGACGCCTGATCTTGTCGATGCCGGCAGGCAGCACCCAGTCCTTGAAGGGAGCGCCATTACGCAAAGCCCCGGGCTTGCGGGCCAGCACCGGCACGTAGTGCGAACGGATCGAAGGTCGTCTGGTCGCGACCGAAAGAGCGGGGATGCTCGCCGACCATCCTGCCGTCCTGGCGCAGCTTGATGTGATCGGCATGGGCCCTGATCTCGACCGGTCGGCCGACTGCACTTGCCATAACCGAGTATCGGCTGTTGTCGAAGCGCACCAGGCAGGTCTTGGACACCGATGCCGTCACGCCGTGGAAGCCATCGAAGCGGCCGACATATGGCACCAGGTTCGGCCGCTCGGTCTCGAACACCTCCCAGATCGTCCGGTCTCGGAGTTCGGGATGCCGATGCGCCCGGGCATAAGCCATGGCTTTATCGAGCAGCACAACGTTCAACTCGTCATAGCTCTTGACCCGCCGACGCGGCGTGAAGAAGCGCTCGCGCACCAACCCCACCAGGTTCTCGACCTGGCCCTTCTCCCAGCCCGAGGCCGGAGTGCAGGGGACTGGGTCGACAAGATTTGCCCGCAGGTCTCCGACTTCACCTACGTCGCGACCTGGACGGGCTTCGTCTATGTCGCCTTTGTCATCGACACCTTTGCGCGAAGGATCGTTGGCTGGCGGGTGAGCCGGACGGCGCATGCCAGCTTCGTTCTGGACGCTCTGGAACAAGGCTCTCCAGGATCGGCGGCCCGTGCAGGGAGGCGGGCTCATCCATCACAGCGATAGAGGCAGCCAATACGTCTCTATCAGATACACCGAGCGCCTGGCGGAGGCCGGCGTCGAGCCTTCGGTGGGCAGTGTCGGCGACTCTTACGACAATGCTCTCGCCGAAACGATCAACGGTCTTTACAAGGCCGAAGTGATACATCGACGCGGACCCTGGCGCTCATTCGAGGCCGTCGAGTTCGCCACGCTCGAATGGGTCGACTGGTTCAACAATCGCCGGCTGCTGGAGTCCATCGGCAACATGCCGCCGGCCGAAGCCGAGGAACGCTACGACGCCATGTTGGATGAACCAGCCATAGCCGCGTGACTCAAACGAAACAGCTTCGATCAACTCGGGGCGGTTCACATTTACGGGCGCCGGCTCTTTGCAAAGGTGTTGCTCCCGCGCCGCGCTGGCAGAGTTGGCAAACAAAAGCGAGAGGAAAGCAAGAGCAATACGCACTGTTGTCATGTCGGCATCTCGGAAATTTGCCCGGTGGGAGATCGCAGATTGTGGATACCCAGGAAGCGGCGTTCGAAAAATCGGAATGAAAGTTCTGCGGCGACAATCGTCAGAAGGTATGCCAACAAGAACAACGCGATCCACGTATGGATTGGCCTCGGGTTCGCCGAAAAGTCCATTATCGGAGAGAGGGCCAACTTGGCCGCGACGACCGCAATCGCATGGTAAATGTATGCGCCATATGAAATCTCTCCAATATGTTGGAGAGATTTCAGTCTCAAAAGCCAGTGAACGGAACGGTGCTCCACAGCGGCAAGGCTTACAAGGCCGCCAGAGGCAGCGGCTAGCGCACTGTAAAGGAATACTTCGCGATACTGCCCCCACAGGATTCCGGAGAGGACGTTTTTTAGGATGTCGATGCCCCGCGCTTGCACGACATAGTAGTTAATGCTTGTGTAAAGTATTACATAGATGAAAAGTAAGCAGATTCCAACTATTGCAACAAATGGAGCTTTTCTTTGGAGCATTCCATATTTACTTAAAAAAGCTAGCAAACAGCCCGTCGCAAAGGCGTCGGTATGAAGAAAAGATCCAGCGTAGACCGCGTACGCGCTGGTTTCGGCACCCCATCCGATTCTGGTTAGGCCAATCGATACGGCCAGGCGCAGCACAGGCGCCAAGATGAGCATAGAAAGTAGCAGCAAGACTACGGTGCGGCGGGACATCAGGAACAGCGCAAAGCCGTAGATGACGTAGAACTGCATCTCCACTGAGATAGTCCACAGGTGCCCGACGGGCCAAGAACCAAGCTCACCTCGCCCAAGCGTCATGGCCAGATTGTTGATAAACCCCAGTAGCGAGCCAAGAGCGATCAGGTCGAGGCTACTCCCACTCACAAGGATGGTCACGACACCTGCGCAGATGTAGGCGAAATAGACAGGGACGATCCTAAGTGCGCGCCTGCGAAAAAACCCTACCAACCTCTCTAGCGCCGGTTGATCGCTTTCCCGGCTTATCACCGTAAGGGTAACAACGTATCCGGAGATCACGAAAAAGAGCCACACACCCGTCCATCCAAATGGTAACAATCCGCAATGCTGTGCCACGACCGCCGTCATGGCTAAGCCTCTCAATGCGTCAACTGGGCCAACTCGCTGGCTGTTTTTCGGCATGTACGGAGACATCATCGACTGCGTTGGCATGCTCATATTCCTTCGGTCCGAGCTTCTCCCTCCTGCTCAGGTGGCTGAAGGCGCTTTTGTGGCTTCTCCTCGTCGCCTCTCAAAGTCGTCTGCCTCATCCTGCCAAAAATCCGCCGGGAGGCTACGGAATGCCTACAGTGTCGCCGGCGGTCTCTGCCTTGAGTTCTATTCCCGGCGCCTCATGCCGCTCGGTCGATGTCAGGTCCAGCGCGCCCGTTTCATCCTCAGCCAGTGGTATTTCAACCTTGATCGTGTCTCCGGGCTCGACGGCACTCGTTTCGTCAGCTTGGATTTGCACTGTCGCACCGTCCGCCGACGGCCGGAAAATCGTGTAGATCGGCGCAGCCAGCTCCGCGTCGGCTCGGCGGGCAAGAAGGCTCGGGGCAGATACCGCGGACTCGTACAATAGCCGCCTTGTCGTCTCTGTCTTGCTTTCGAGAGCATCGAGCTCAGCTTGCGTTTGACGCAGATCGACCGTTATCTCATTTTCGCGCCCATCCTGGAGCTCGAGAATTGATATGTCAGTTTTACTGATTTCCTGGCGCCCGCGCAGCAGACTGGTTTCCGCCGACAACCTCTCGCTCTGCGCCTGGGCAAGGGCCCGCTCCAGAGAAAACTCGCGCGGCGCCGCCGCAAGCCCTTTGGCGACAAGCGCCGAAACCGCTGTCAATTCCTTCTGGATTGAGCCGATCTGCTTGTCGAGGAAAACGAGTTGCGCTTCCAGCGAGGCAAGTTCCTTCTGGAGGAACTCGCGGAGACCAAGAAGCGCCTTGACCTGAGTGTCCAATCCCTCGCTGCGCGCCTGGAAGATCAAGCGTTCCTGCTTCAAGAGCACGGCAAAGACGTCGTCCTGAATACGCGACGTCAACTGGGCCGGAAACTGAATGTCGCTGGCATGCGAGAGTTCCGCCTCGAGCCGCGCCTTGCGTGCGAGGAGACTGGCCTCGCTCAGTCTGAGCAGGCTCACATCCCCTTGGCCCTGGATCACTTCGCGCTCGAACCTGGCGTCCCTGTCCTCTCGAGTCCGCAACCCGCCCGCGATGCTCAATGCCTGCAAGACGGTCAGCCCGGGCCGGTATGCGAATTCTCCCGACTGCGTCACCTTGCCGACGACGTAGAACGGTCGGAACTGGACGATTTCAACAGCGGTGTTCGGTTTTCGCGAGAGGCCGACACTTTTCATGAGGCTGTCGCCGATCGAGTTCGCGATCTCACCGGTGGTGAGTCCGGCAGCCTTGATTTCGCCGACCAGCGGTAGCGAAACGGAGCCATTGGGACCGACTATGTATTCGTCATTGAGAGCATCCCAGCCAAAAATCTTGTCGCGTGATGCACGCCATTCGTAGACCTTGACGCGGAGCTTGTCCTGCGGGCCGAGCACATAGTCTGTGGGGTTTGCAGCCGAGGCACCCAACATGCAGGCCAGGGACATCCCCGCATACACCACGACGTGGAGAATGCGCCAACCGTCGCGCCGAGCCGACAGGTTGCCCAGGCGCCGAACTCGATGATTTGAACGAGCGCCGCTGTCGACGGAAAAAGGCAGTTCCTGGAGCATCTCTTACCTCTGCACTAGATCTTCAGATTCTACTCGGGCTCCACCCAGCCCCTTGCGACTGTGAAAGAAGCCGAGTCACTTGTTCCTTGCGACCAAACGTTGCGACGATCACGACCACTATCATCGACGATCAACTCTCCTCGCGGGCAATGGGTACAGATACGGCGCGCGACCACTGCTTGCGAAGTGAGCGCGCCATGATCCTAATCCGCCCGTCGCGCCGATACAGCCTGCGCATAAGGTTAGCGTTGATGCGTGCTTAGGCCCATCGAAGTAGGAGGCGTACCTCGTTGGAGTACATCGGGCCTCGGGAGGGTGCGGCGCTTAACCCGATAGGCAGCTTGTTTGGACGGGGCGGACGACACACAGTCGCTGAGCATCCGGGCAACAAAGAATTCCGGAAAAAGGTGCCAACATTCCGGGAGGGCAATGCATGCGCCATGTGCGACAGCCGAAAGCAACCACCATGGTGGGCCGGGATACCAAACATTTGCGATCGATCAGCAAGACGCCATTTGCCGGCATCGACCGCAACGCGCGCATCGCCGTCGTGCATGATTGGTGCCCGAACTTTCGGGGAGGGGAGCAGGTCCTTGCCCGGATCTGCAAGATTTTTCCGAGAGCCGAGGTTTTCACCCTGTTTGATTTTCTCCCGAAGGAGATCAAGGAAGAGTATTTTCCAGGCGTAATTTTCCACGTTTCCGGCATGAATCGACTTCCCTTCGTGGAAAAGTACTACAGGTCACTATTCTTTCTCTGCCCGTTTATGATCGAACAATTTGATGTCACGGGTTATGACGCGGTAATTTCCTCTTCGGCCGCATTCTCTCGAGGCGTTCTGACCCGCCCGGACCAACTACATTTGTGCTATGTACACAGTCCGGTGCGATATGCGTGGGACGAGCAATTCTCCTATTTGCAGCAGGCCGGCTTGGGATTTGGGCCGAAGGGTCTCGTCTTTCGCTACATGCTTCACAGGCTGCGGACCTGGGACACGCGAACGGCGCACGGTCCTGACCTGATGCTGGCAAACTCGAATTATGTCCGCTCTCGAATTGAACGGATTTACGGCCGCGACGCGCGGGTCGTCCATCCGCCCGTCGCCACCGAGGATCTTAAACTCGTCGTCAACAAGGATGACTACTACGTCACGGCCGCGTTCCACGCCCCGTATAAACGTACGGATCTGATAATCGAGGCGTTCAGCAAAACCCCGTCGCGTCGCTTGGTTGTCGTCGGCGACGAAGTACAATCCAGGCATTTGCGATCGCTTGCCGGCCCCAACATAGTCTTCACCGGCTATCTGCCGCGGCATGAATACATCGAAAAAATCGCCAAGGCTCGTGCGATGGTGTTCGCCGGATGCGAGGACTTCGGGATAACGCTTGCCGAGGCCCAGGCGTGCGGCACGCCATTGATCGCTTTCGGCCGCGGCGGCGCGCGCGACATTGTCCGGCCGCTTGGCGAGAGCGCCCATCCGACAGGTGTGCTCTTCGACCGTCAGGCCATCGATTCCGTAGCTGGGGCCATTGATCTATTCGAGAAAAATGCGCTGTCCATTACGCCGCACGCCTGTCGCGTGAACGCGACCCGGTTCTCCGAGGAAAGGTTCGACCTGGCGATACTCGACGCCCTTGGCCTGGCCCAGTCTGTCCAACTCGCTCGCGCGACCGAGTACAATGAACTCTTCGGAGCCGAGAGCTCGACGCGCGATATAACCGGTTCACTTGTCGAGCCAATTTTACAATGAATACAGTAGACCTTCACATGGCAAGCAACAGAAAAGCGCTTCGACCGGCCGCGTGCCCGTGCTGCTCGGCGCCGGTCAGCCGGTCAATCTACCGGGTCGAATCCATCCCGGTGCATAGTTGTGTCCTGCTGAACTCGGCCCGAGACGCCCACGCCTTTCCCCGCCGCGACCTTGACCTCGCATTCTGCGACGCATGCGGATTCATATTCAACAGGGCCTTTGACGAGACGATCATGGGTTACTCGACCAATTTCGAGGAATCCCAGCATTTTTCCAGCACCTTCAACAGTTTCGCGAAAGGACTTGCACGCGAGATTGCACAAAAATGTGCGATAGCCGGCAAGCACGTGTTGGAGATCGGCTGCGGCAAGGGTGAATTTCTCCGCGAACTTTGCATATCGGGCGGCGCCACCGGGCTCGGTATTGATCCAGCCTATCGAGCCGACAAAGGCCGCAATGATGAGTACGGCGACGTCAAGATCATCGTCGACTATTTCGGACCGGACTACCAGCATCTCCAGGCGGATACGGTCCTCTGTCGCCACACGCTCGAACACGTCAGCTCGGTGTCGAGTTTCGTGCGGCTGATCCGCAAGATGATCGGCAAAAGGACCCAGGATTGGGCGGTCTTCGAGACGCCTGATGCAAAACGTGTGCTCGTGGAGAGCGCGTTCTGGGACATTTACTATGAGCATTGCTCCTATTTCAGTCCTGGCGCACACGCACGCCTGTTTCGCCAGGAAGGTTTCGACGTTACTGATCTGGAGCTCGTCTATGACAACCAGTACATCGTTCAGTACGCCCGGCCGTCAGCCGGCCGGACGATGCCGAGACTACCGCTCGAGCACGATCTGGAAGTGATGCACCGTTTGGCGGAAACCTTTCCCGCTCGCGTGCGTGCGGTTCAGGATTTCTGGCAGGAGCGCATCCGCGCCGCATACGCCGCCGGCCGGCGGGTGGTCCTGTGGGGCGGCGGCTCCAAGGCAGTGTCGTTCCTGACGACCTTGCAGCTTGGAGACGAAGTCTGGGCAGCAGTCGACATCAACCCATACAAGCAAGGCAAGTTTACGCCCGGGACCGGTCACCCGGTCATCGCGCCAAGCGACTTGTTGGACGCTCCCCCTGATCTCGTCATCGTCATGAACCCGATATACCTCAACGAAGTGGCGCAATCCTTGATTGCACTGGACCTGCGGCCGGAAGTCGTCGCGGTCTGACATCCACCCCAGAAGGAGCCTGGAAATGGAACATTCCAAGTCGCCAAAGGTATCCCTTGGTTTACCCGTCTACAACGGCGAGAATTTCCTGTCCGATGCGATTCAGTCGATCCTCGATCAAGACTTCGGCGATTTCGAACTTGTCATCACCGATAATGCTTCGACGGACAGGACAGCGGATATATGCTTGGAGTTTGCGCAGCGGGACAGGCGCATACGCTATGTCCGAAACGTTCGCAACCTGGGAGCCGGTGCCAATTTCAATCGAGCTTTCCAACTGAGCACAGGGGAATATTTCAAATGGTGCGCGCACGATGACCGCTTGGGCAGTGGTTTCTTGACAGACTGCGTGCGTGCGCTTGACGCGAATGCCCGCCACGTCATTGCCTACCCGCGACTGCTGGGGATCGACGAGACCGGTCAGCTAACTTCCTATGTCGAAAGGGTGCTGCCGGATATGGGAGGATCGACGCCCGCATCCCGCTTCCGGTTGATGGTTGCTGCGCACGGTTGGGACGCTGCGATGTTCGGCCTCTGGCGCCGGGCGTCGTTAGCTAAAACGACACTGCACGAGCCCTACTACGGCTCCGATTGTGCGCTTCTGGCCGAGATGGCTCTTCTCGGGACGTTTGTTCATGCGCCCAACGCGATACTATACAGCCGTGACCATCCGACGCGCTCGGTGCGATTGCCAAGCTCCGAGCGATTGGCTTGGCAAAATCCTGATGGCTCCACGGCGAATGCCTTTGAATTGTCAAGGCGGCTAAAACACCTCGTCGCAATTGCCTATCGGCACAGGCGCACAGCACCGTTGGGCATGACACTGCTTCATCTGGTTGCGTGGATCTTGGATCCGCTGCTTATCGCGAGATTGTTCCTGGAACTTGTAGGCGCTGTTTCTCCGCAGCTTCGTGCCAAGCTCCGCGGCGCCGGCTTGGGGGCTCTGAAACGCATTCATGCCGGTTCAAACCGATCGCCTGCCTAGAAACGAGTGGTCCGCCGGGAGGCTTTGTATGAACCTTCGCCAAGTCACGCCCGCGGCCGCAGCAGTGTCAGCCTTCCGAAAATTGCCGGAGAGCTCGGGCAAGAGAAATCTGGTGATCGTCCGGGCGGGGCGTAGCTCTTTGCATGCCGGCTGGACTGAGGGGGCGGGCGACGCCGACTTCGATCTTCTCGTCGCCGCCTACGAGGCTGGCGTCTCCCATGGACAGAACGATTTCAGCGTATTTCTCCCGGGGCGCAAGATCGCCGGCTATCATGCCTTGTTTCAATGCTACCCTGAAATTGTGACGCGATATGATCTCATTGCCCTGATCGACGATGACATCGAGACGACGAAGCTGGACTTGAATCGTCTGTTCGCCATCGGCCGCCGCTATAAACTTGATCTGTTTCAGCCAGCACTGTCTTGGGACAGCTATTTCTCCTACGCAGCGACGCTTGTCAGCGGCAAGCGATACGTGTTGCGATATACCAACACGGTCGAGATGATGTGCCCGGTGTTCAGCGCCAGATGCCTGCAATCGGCGTTGAATTTGTTCGGGCTCGGCTACGAGACGGGAATAGACCTTCTTTGGACCCGCCTGACTGACACGCCATGGTTGCGGTACGCCATCGTTGACGATGTCGTTGTAAGACACACGCGGCCGGTGGGGACAACAAAGTCGCTTCAAGGTTTCGCCGCCAACGAGCCTTATGACGTGCAGATGGATGCGGTGCTGAAGAGGTTCGGCGCTGCGTTTCGCGGGTTCGTAACCTATGCAGCGGTGGACCGGCGCGGGCAGCTCATCCGGTCTCGCTTTCTGATCGGCCTTAACTCCCTGTCCCTTTGGCGGGCGCTGTCCAAGACGCCGCTTAGATGGCCGCAGTTTACGCGCCGCTCGACCGACTATACGCGACACTGCTGGCTGAGGCCGGTCAACCTGCAACGGATCGACGTCGATGGAGTGATAAAGTCAGGCCATCAGCCGCAAAGGGTGGATCGCAGGATCAGGCAACGATGATATCGGGGGCAAGACCAAGCTCGTGTGCCGCCTGGGCAACTTCGTCTCGATAGAGCGGGTTCATCACGATGATTGACCGCACGGGTCGGCCGCGCAGGCCCTCCGGCCCAACCACAGCTGTGCCTGTGCCTGGAGCAAAGCGCCCTTGCTTGTGCGGGTTGACGTCGACGAGAGCGCTCATCCGCGCGCCCTCGGGAACGACCTTGACGAAAGTGATGCCCTTTGATCCCGCACCCCAGACCACGGTCTGCTCCGGATCCCGCGTTGCAAGGTAATCCCGCCACCAGGCGACTTTGTCACGATAGGTCTGGTCGAAGCGACGGACCAACGCATCAATCTTTCCAGGTCTTGAAAGACCAGCGGTCATCCCGGTTTCGGGAGGCTTGCTTCGATGAAGAGGTATTGGTCACGGTCGCGTCCCTAGGTTAGGTGGTGTAGCTCGGCGGTAGCGAGGCCGCTCGCGAGCGGCCCTCGATAGCGCTGTAGCGAGCGAGCGGCTTTGCGGTGGTCATCGACAGAACCTGCGCGCTCGTGGAGAAGACTCCGGATTCCGATCTCTTGCGCGAGATGATTGGATTGGCTTTGCCGCCGAGCGGCTGATGGAGCTGGAGGTTGGGGCCGCCACCGGCGCCGGCCATGGCGAGAAGAACCCGTTGCGCATGGCCCAGCGCAACGGCTATCGCGAGCGCGACTGGGAGACGCGCGCCGGCACCGTCGAGCTGCCCATCCCCAAGCTCAGGAAGGGCTCCTATTTCCCCGGGTTCTTCTAGAGGTCGCGCCCGACACCAAACTAGCCGCGAAGCCTGAGGAACAAGTCTCGCGCATTGAACAGGTCAGAGCGCACCAGCACGAAGAGAGCCGTACAATAGACAGCGGCTCCAAGGACAATTGCGCTAATAAGAAGCGTCTCCTGCGCAGCGTGCTCAGGCGCCCTGCTTAGCCACGCGCTGACGGCGCCGAACATCAGGAGGGCGGCGAGAGCCAGTCGTGGGAAGATCTCAAGGGGTCTCAGCACGTCGATACGCGCGATGCGCTGAGCGTAGAAGAGGAAGACTGGTAGGAGGACCAGGCCGCAGGCTACGAGCGCCACCATCGTCATCTCAAGACTGATCTGCGCAGTGACGGACAACAGCATCGTTGCGACGACAGAGTAGGCAATGTTCAACTTCAGGATCAACCTGGAGTGACCCATTGCAAGGATCGTAAACGCGCAGAGGCTGTCAATCGTGCGTTGCAGGCCCAGCAGCATGAGAATCTGGACAGCGACGACCCCGCTGGCCCATTGCGGGCCGAAGATAAAGGGAACCGCGATCGGTGCGATCGCGGCAAATCCGATGAATGCAGGAAACCCTGCTATCCCGGCGATGCGGACGGTCGTGTTGAAGAAACGGTCGATCTTGTCGGGTTGATCTTGTATCCGTGACACGGTGGGCATAGTGACAGCCATCAGCGGACTGAGGAATACTTGCACCAGAAGGTCGAGCGGACGACGGGCGAGAGCATAGACTCCGACCGCGTGGGGGCCGAGGAACGTGCCGAGTAGGACCTTTGGAATTTCCTCATTCAAAAAACTCCAAAAAGTCTGGACGATAAGCGGGCCGCCAAATCCTAATAGGTCACGAACCTTTGCATAGGAGAAGGTCAGACGGGGCCGCCAAGAACTGCCAACGAGAAGGACAGCGGTTTCCACAGCCGCTTTTGCAAGGTGCATCCAAATCATGCTCCATACGCCGAAACCGGCTATTACCAAGACGATGCCGAGTGTGCCGCCGACGACGGTGCCGGCAAGTGTACGCAACGCGAACAAGCGGAACTCGAGTTGGCGCTTCAACACAGCCGCAGGTACCGACGAGAGGGCCTGAATTACGACGACCACGCTGCTCCAGCGGATGAGATCTTCGAGAATGGGCTGTCCGAACGCTGCAGCAATCAAACCGGCAGACATCCAGATGAGCCCGCTAATCACTGCGCCGCTCGCGGCGAGAAGCCAGAAGGCCGAGTCAAAGTGTAAGGACTCAATTTTAGGGTGCTGAATGAGTGCCTCCGGTATTCCGATCGTGACCGGAACAGCAAGAATGACGGGTACAACCATGGAGAGGGCGGCGAGGCCGAATGCCTCAGGTCCGAGGTGCCTGGCCAATACGACAAAAATGGCAAACATGGCTGCTTGCCGCCCCCATGTTTCGACTGCTGTCCAAGCTGCGCCGCTGACAATCTTCGCGCCGATCGATGTCATCGCATGTCTCTTTGCCCGTTGGAGGACGGAACTGCGACCTTCGATCGCGCAGTCAAGGCTTTCCGTCTTCGTCTCACGGCTGCGCCGTTAGCGATCTGGCCTGGTCTACGTGAATAAAAAGGAGAGCCGTCGATCTCTCTCCGGCCATCGTTTATCGAGCTGGAATCTCGCGAACGCAGAGTCGTCGCGGGACACAGATGGCGTTTCGCATGTTTGCTCGTCATTCTATTCCACCATCCACAAGCACGCATGGCTGAGGATGCTGTGGTTGGCGAGGAAGGGTGGCTGCATCCAGTTCTTATTGGTCATAGGCAGCTCCTCTGGAAATCCTCTTTGTAGCGCAATCAAATTAGGCGGTGTTGGCTGATATCCTGATGATATCGCTGCGGCCGCGTTGCCGGGATGCGAATTCGTTCGAGTGCATCTTGCAAACCTTACGCCGGAGCGTGGGAACGTAAACGTCCCCAAACGACGTATGTCTTACGCACCCGTGGCAGTTTGGTGCAGTCCGATTACCGATGGACCATCCCGCGTCCCACACGCCCATCCGCGCAGGCGATCAAGAAGCGGGGGCTACCTCTTTAAGCGCTGGCTGATATTCAAGGGCAAACGAGGTGCGCCGCGGCAATCAAAGTGAGAGCCCCTCTCTGCCAGATTGTCGGGCTATAACGAGGCGAGAATGTCCGATGACCCTTGGTGGAATGGCCATGTTGATCTCGACCGGCACGGTCATTGGACTGTATCCCCCACCAATCCCGTTCTGCGCTTTCGTGCCGCCGCGGTTGAATTGAACTTTCATGCAACCGCAATCTCGGGTGTGAAGCCGAGTTCCGCTACGAGACTGGTGATCTCCTCGCGGTAGAGCGGGTTCATGACGATGATTGATTCGACTGGCTGGCCGCGCAACGCCTCCGGAGCAAGGATCGGAGTGGCGGTTCCTGGCGCAAAACGACCTTGCTTGTGCGGATTCACATCGATGATCGCGCGGATCCGATCGGCGCCTGGCACAACGTTGACGAATGTAATGCCCTTCGATCCCCCTCCCCAGACGACGATCTGCTGGGGATTGCGCCTCGCGATGTAATCACCCAATCGCTCGATCTTGTCGCGATAGGCGCGCTCGAAATCGCGGACGAGCATCTCGATTTCGCGGCTGTCAACGGAAGTAGCGTACTTGGGGGCAGCCGGCCGCGCCTCAATGTAAAGATACTGGTCGCCGAAAGACGTCCCTGCATCCAGCACTCGAAAGCCAGCCGTCTCGAACGCCGCGTTCAGCGAAGCGGGCGTGAAATAGGAGGCGTGCTCATAAATGAGGTCCCAGATTCCCATATCCCGGAGCGTGTAAAGGACATTCGGGACTTCAAAGAAGAACACCGTCTCCGGTGCGATGCCCGGATGGGCGCGAAGGGCGCGCAGGAATTTCACCGGCTCGGCGATATGTTCGAGAACCTGGCGGCATACCACCAGGTCAGGACGCAGATCCGCGTAGGAATCGCCGAACCAGTCTTTGATAAATCGTACTCCAGGGACCGCGCCCCCCCGGTTGTCCTCGAAGCTCTTGTCGAAACCGATTCCCTGCGCACCGCTGATCAAGCTTAGCCGCTTCAGGAAATCCCCCTTGCCGCATCCAATATCGACGATCGTCTTCCCCGAGAGCGCGTAGGTCCTGCTCAGGCGCTCGGCCAGCGTTTCAACAAACGCCACGAAACGGGGGGAGTAATGAAGCGAATTCTCGTAGCTTTGCGTATAACCGATGCGATTTTCCTCGAATGAGGCGTTGAAGACGTGCGTGCAGCCGAGGCAGAAGGTAGTCGCAAATCTGCCGGTCTGTGCCGCGCGCGCCGATGCCGCGTCCGCACAAAGCGCGTTGCAGAGCAGGGGCAACGCTTCGAATAGCACCGAATTGAGCAGATTTCGCTGACCGCAGACCAAGCAATCGGTTCGAATGGAACCCGTCGACTGCGTCGGTCCATCGGCTTTCAGGCAAGCCATCTGTGCGCGGTCCGCCTGTTTTGTCATATGATTCTCGGCGTTGGGACGGGGAGGATGAATTTTCCGCCGCGTGCACGATACTCGGCCTGTTGATCGAGAATTTCGTCTACGAAATTCCAAGCAAGGAGAAGCACGTAGTCGGGTTGCACCTCGAGAAGCGCTTCAGTCGAGCGGATCGGCAGGCGCTGTCCGGGCATATATTTGTTGTGTTTATAGACGTTGCGATCCACGACGAAGTCCACGAGGTCGCGTCCGATGCCGACGGTGTTAATCAGCGTTGCTCCCTTGGCTGCCGCTCCATAGGCGGCAATCGTGGCACCCTGCGACTTTAACCGGCGTAAGAGCGTGGAAAGGTCGCGCTTCAGCGCGTCGACCTTGCTGGAGAAATCGCGGAAATAGCCGATCGCATCGATCCCGCGCGAGGCTTCATGGGCAAGCTGGTCCTTTACTGTCGCCCCCACGTTCTCGCGCGATTCCACATAAAGACGCAGCGAACCGCCATGGATTGAAAGGTGCTTGACCTCATTGAGGTAAAGCCCGTGGCGGCGAAAGAGCTTATCCAGTGCAGTAACTGAAAAATAGCAAAGATGCTCGTGATAGATCGTGTCGAACTCACAATGTTCGATCAAAGGTTCGACATAGGGTGCCTCGATAACCGCCACACCGTCATCCTTGAGAAGTCGGGCAATTCCTGCCACAAATCCGTTGGTGTCGGCCACGTGGGCGAGCACGTTATTGGCATGGATAATGTCCGCGCGCATGCCTTGCGCGCGCAGCGTTTCAGCGACATCGCGGGTGAAGAATGCACAGCGCGTGGGCACGCCGACCCTCTCGGCAGCGGCGGCAGGTCCGTCGGCCGGATCAATTCCGAGCACCCGAATTCCCGCCTCGACGTAGTTCTTCAGCAGATAACCATCATTGCTCGCCAATTCGATGACAAGGCTCTCCGGGCCAAGACCGCGGCGATTGATCAGATCAAGCGCATTCGCACGCGAATGCTTTAAGAGAGCAGGGGAGAAAGAGGAATAATATGGATAGGAATCGGCAAAAAGAATTATCGGATTCACCGTCTCGGTGATCTGGACGAGGCTGCAGTCTTTGCAGAACGCGACGCGCAGCGGAAAAATGGGCTCCGGTTCGCCGATGTCGCTGCTGGTGAGAAGGCGATCGGCCAGTGGCGTTTTACCGAACTCGAGAAACGTCTCAATGCCAGTTCCACCGCAAGATCGGCAGGCCCGCTCGGTTACCGACTTCGCATCTAGGCACATCATGTCCATATCGTCCCCCTTAGCCCGGCTCAGTCTGCTTTGGCCAGAACGGGAACGCGACCAGGTGCTCGTCCAGTTCGCAATCGCGGATCAGCTTTTTCACGTGGGCGATGCGCTTGAAGCGCTCCCCCTCGAACTCTTCAAGCAAGAGACCAACAGTGCCGAATGCCTCGTAGAGCTGCGCGACGTCGCGTCGGGCCGTCCGTTGCGGCTTGAACGCGTGCAGGCTCTCTGTTTCCTCGGCCAGCCGTGTCCCAAATCCGCCCGCGAGGATACCCACTTTCATAAAGTCTTCCCCACCAACAAACACACGTCTCGAACGTCCGTGAGTTCTGTTACCATGGGCGATCGGCGTTCAACAACGCGAGCGAACGGATGATGGAAGCGCACCAATGTGGACCTTTAGGCGGACCTTCAGCACCATGCTTGATAGTCAATTGCGACTGCGACTTAGGCCGTTTGAAGTACGCGACTGGTCAGCGTCGGCTGTCATTGTTGCGCCGCATCCGGATGATGAGACGCTGGGTTGCGGTGGCGTTGCGGCCAAAAAGATTGCCTTGGGTGCCTAGGTCCGTTTTGGTTTTTGTCACCGATGGCGCCGCGTCCTCATCGCGACCTTAGGCATCCTGAAACCTTGCGGACGACACGCGAGGCCGGAGCCATAGAAGTGAAGTAGTTCATCGTCTGGGCGCATCATCCGAAAGTGTTACATTCTTACGCCTTCCAGGCGGGGCGGCCAATCATCACGTTCATGCGATAACACATGCGGTCGTGTCGATGCTCAACACATGGCGACCGCAGAGCGTTTTCGTGAACTATGCAAAGGATCCGACTTCCGATCATGTCGCCGTCAATGCAGCAGTTCGCGCGGCGCTTCGTGCTTATGGTCGCCCTGTTACGGTATTCGAGTATCCAGTCTGGATTGGTACCATTGCGTCGTCCACGCTCAATAGCCTCGCCTGTCTTGGCGATGTTATCGGCGTGATGCGGGAAGCGCTGGCGGCGCATGCGTCGCAGATGCAGCGCCTGGAGAACCAAGATGAATGGCGGACGCTGTCGGACTTGTCGGGGGGAGATTTCGTCGGGCGGTTGCTGGCCGACTAGGAAATGTTCACACGCTACGAAATCAACATTTAGCATGTTCGGCCGCCTGATCGCGGTCCTGATGATCGGCTACACCCTCGCAAGTTGCGAGGCCGCTCAGGGACAGGGACCTCCCGAAGAAATTCTACAGTCGGGTCTTGTTTTTGAACGCAAAGAGATTGCCCCCTATTCAGGAGACGTAAAGCTTGTTGGCGATATAGACGGCGACAGTCGACTGGATTTCGTTCTTGGCGGCTTCCCCGAGGATGCGATGTCTTGGTGGCGGTGGCCCGATCTGGTTCACACCGTAATCGCGAGGCCCCGCGTCGAGTTCACCACCGACGGAGTGCTTGCCGACATCGATGGGGACGGTGATCGCGACATCGTCACGGCCGATGGGCCCGATGCTGTCAATCTCGTCTGGTTCGAGAACCCGCGGCCGAATGGTAACCCGACCCACGGTCCCAGCTGGAAGCGTTGGGAAATCGGTGCAGTCGGCAGCTGGGGCAAAGACATCAAGGCGGCTGATTTCGACGGGGACGACCTCGTTGATATCGTCGTTCGAGCGCCTGGCGAAGTGATGATTTTCTTCCAGGAAAGCCCGAGCTCCTGGGCCCGCGTGGGCTTGTTCTTCAACCTTGGCGAAGAGGGAATGGCAATCGGCGATATTGACGGCGATGCTGATGTCGATCTCGTCCTGCACGGAGTATGGGCGTCGAATCCAGGCGCAGCGGCAGCACGCGATGCAGCACTATGGCGCAGCTACGAGCTTGGTCCGTTCAATCCTGCATTCAAGGCGCTTGTCACCGACCTTGACCAGGACGGCCGCGCCGACATTCTGACTTCAAGTTCCGAGCACACCGACGACGTTGCCTGGTTCCAGCCCCTCGCCGGACCGACGGGCCGCTGGATCCGCCATGTCATTCAGCCTTCTGTCGAGGGTGCCCATACGCTGCAGGCCGCCGACATGGACGGAGACGGGGACAACGATGTCGTTGTCGGGCAGATGCATACGACCGAGGAGCGCAAGCTCGCGATCCATTACAATGTCGACGGGCGAGGAACGCGCTGGGCCCGTCAAGTGATCGACGATGTGGGTCTCCACAACGGCGTCGTCGCCGATGTCGACAGGGACGGTGATTTTGACATCTATGGGGCGAACTGGGTGGGCAACCCGCCTGTCAGAGTGTGGATCAATCGGCTGGATCCGCCTGCATCGGTCCGCCTTGACCGCTGGACCTATCATCGCATCACGAACGGGCACGTCCGCTCCTTTGGGATCGCTTTTTCCGCCATGGATGGTGATGATCTCACTGACATCATCTCGGGTCCGTTCTGGTACCGTCAACCGTCCGAAGCCTGGAACACAGAATGGGAACGGACCCCGCTTGCCGAGGGTGTGGACGCGGTCGCAGCCCTGGATCTCGATGGTGACGGGCGCGGGGAGGTCATAGCACAGCGCGGCGGAGGCAGGGCGCTGCACCTGGTGTGGCTCCATGCCGAGGACATTGAAGCGCACCGCTTTGAAGAGCACGAGATCGGAGAGGTTCCCGCCGCCAGTCATGAGCTCGGCTCTCAGGGCCATGTGCTAGCCCAGGTCGTAAAAGGTGGGAAGCCGGAGCTGGCGGTCTCGAGTGGCGGTGGGGTTTTCTATTTTAAGATTCCTGACGATCCAACAGTCGAGCCATGGCCGCGCACCCGCATCTGCGCCGAAGCGTCTGATGAAGGGATCGCATTCGCCGATATCGATAGGGACGGTCTACTTGACCTTGTCGCCACGACCGGCGATGCAAAGACGGCCGCATGGTGGCGCAATCCGGGTGACGGCTCGCCAGACTGGGAGCTTCGGCATGTTGGAAAAGTTCCTGAAATGGTCTATCCCGACCGCGTCGCGGCCGCCGATCTTGATGGCGACGGACGTGCGGACATCGTCGTGACCGAGGAAAATGGCAAAGCCGACAGCGCTAAGGCGTATTGGTGGCACAACCCCGGCGACAGCTCCTCCGACTGGAAGCAACACGAAATCACCTCGCGCGGTTCCCTTAATAGCCTTTCAGTGTCCGATATGACTGGCGACGGCAGGCCGGATCTTATCATGGGCGAGCATCGCGGCGCACTTCGTCTCTCGAGCTGGCATAATCTGGGTGGGGGACGGTTCATCGAGCAGCTGGTCGGCGAAGGGATGGAAAGCCATCTGGGAGCAAGGACGGTCGACCTCGACGGTGACGGGGATCTCGAAATTGTGTCGATCGCATGGGACGTATTCGAAGCGATCCATGTCTGGCGGAATGACGCGGTCGGCAAGGATGCTGATGGCGACCAAAAGGCCCGCTGACGAGGAGGGTTGAGCACCTGCCGGCGCCGCATGAACCGTAGCGAACTCGGCCGGCTCCACCTGTTTGCACGGCTGCGCAGGCGCTCATGCCTCGACGCTCAAGTCCGGGAAAGTGCGATGCGCTGAATGAATTCAACCGCTCGACGTGCTAAACCATTCGACGTTGTCGCTAGCAGGTTCACCAAGCCAGTGCGCAAGTCGGGCCGCTCATGCCTTTACGACGTTGTCGGTGCGTGACTGACTACGCGCACAAGCATTTCGGGTATCGAGCACCAGCTTTGCGTGCTTGGTGATGTTCTGCCAATCGATCGCATCGTGATCTGTCGAGATGACAACGGCATCATACGATGCCAAACTGCCAGCGCAGATATCCACAGAGGGGCGACCTGCCAGGTTGGCGTACTCTCTTGTTCCGGGTATTTCCGGTACGTAGGGGTCGTGGTAATCAACGACTGCCCCGCGTCGCTCCATGATGTCGATCAGCTTCAACGATGGGCTTTCTCGTGTGTCACCCACGTTTTTCTTGTAGGACATCCCGATCACCAAGATCCGCGAACCGCTCAGGCCGCGGCTCGCTCGCCGGTCCAAGGCCTCCACAAGGCGGTCAACCACATAATGCGGCATGTTCGTGTTGATTTCACCGGCAAGCTCAATGAAGCGTGTTGTTACTTCGTACTCTCTTGCCTTCCAGGTCAGGTAGAATGGGTCGATCGGGATGCAGTGGCCGCCGAGGCCGGGGCCTGGATAAAACGCCATATATCCGAACGGCTTGGTCTTGGCGGCTTCGATCACCTCCCAGACGTCGATGCCCATCCTGTCAAAAATCACCTTTAGCTCATTGACCAACGCAATGTTCACAGAGCGGAAAATGTTCTCGGTCAACTTCACAGCCTCTGCCGTTGCGGTGGAGGCCACGGGAACGGTTTGCACAATGATCTGATCATACAGCTCCTTGGCAACTTGTAGGGACAATGGGTCGTCGGCGCCTATCACCTTTGCAACCTTGGCGGTGGTGTGTACGTCGTTGCCTGGGTCCACCCGTTCGGGCGAATAGGCGAGAAAAAAGTCCTTTCCTAGAGAAAGATTCGTCGCCTCGAGCAGCGGCTGCACGACCTCACGCGTCGTTCCTGGCCAGGTCGTCGACTCCAGAACGACAAGTTGACCAGGGCGCAGCCGCTCCGCGATCGCACGTGCGCTGTTTTCGACGAACGAGAGGTTCGGCTCCCGGTTTTTGGTAAGCGGCGTTGGCACCGCTATCAAGATCGCGTCGGGTTCGCTTAGGTCGGCGAAATCGCTGGTGGCGCGAAACCGCTTGCTGTCGACAGCCACTTTGATGGCAGCACCAGGCAAATGATCTATGCCTGTTTCTCCGCGGTTAAGAAGTGCAACCCGAGACGCGTCAATGTCGAAACCGATGACTTTGAACCCCGCGTCCAGCGAGATCATGGCGAGCGGCAGACCAACGTAGCCGAGGCCCATGATGCCAATGGTGTAGTCCCGCGTTCGGATGCGGTTAACCAGTTCCTGAAGGTCTGGAGCAGTCTGCATGAGATGCTGGCAACTTTCGCTTCAATGTCGACAATAAAGGATCGCCTCAATTACCGCGGGGAAGCAGTTCACAGCAATCAGCAAAATGTATGCGCTTAGCCAACCCCAGAGCTGAAAATAGCATGGATTGCACCAATGGGAGAACAGCCGAAATGCTTACCCCAAGCCACGTTGTCAAATAAACCTTGCGCTGCCACATTTAACTTTCAAGCGACGTCCTCAAGGATCTGGGAGCCACCTTCGCTCGCGAGATCGAAGATGCCGCGTTTGGCGAAGGGACGCACCCTGCGTCAGTCGATTAAACTGTTCGGTTGAGGTGGGGAATATGACGCAATCGATCCTGGTAACTGGTGGAGCGGGCAATATCGGCAGCGCCCTCACTCGCGCGTTGGTCAAGCTACCTCAGACCCAGGTGGTCGTCGCTGACAACCTGTCGACCGGAAGTCGAGACAAGGTACAAATAGACGCGGGCAATCTGACCGTAGTAAAGGCGGATGCGAACGATTTCGACGACATCTCGTCGTTGTTCTACCGCTTCCATTTCACCCACGTCTTCCACTTCGCAGCCGTGGTCGGTGTGCAGCGGACTTTGGCAAATCCGTTGCTCGTGCTGCGCGACATCACCGGTATCGAGAACGTGCTGAGGCTATGCAAGAACACCGGCGCCGAGCGTGTCTACTTCGCTTCGTCATCGGAGGTATATGGCGAGCCTTTCGAGATTCCTCAAAACGAGAGCACCACGCCGCTTAACTCTCGTCTGCCGTATGCAGTGGTGAAGAATCTTGGAGAGGTCTATCTGCGCACTTTTCAGCGTGAGTTTGGACTGCCATTTACCATTTTTCGCTTCTTCAACACCTACGGACCACGTCAGAGCGAGGATTTCGTTCTGCCGCGATTTGTGCGTGCCGCCCAGCGCGGCGAGCCCCTGACGATTTACGGGGACGGTTCGCAGACCCGCACCTTCTGCTATGTCGACGACACGGTTGACGCTTGCATCGCGGTTCATCGAACGCGCGCGCACGAGAACGAAGTGATCAACGTGGGCAGCGACGTGGAAATGAGCATTCGACAGCTGGCCGAGTTTGTCATCGAAGTGCTGGGCTCGTCATCGAAGTTGGAATTCCGACCGCCCCTTGCGGAGGGCGACATGACGCGCCGCTGTCCTGACACGAACAAGATGAAGGCTATATTGAACCGTCCCCTGGTGCCGCTCGAAGAGGGCATTCGCCGCCTCGCCGACCACCTCTCCCGACCGGAAGACCGCCCTGCACTTAGAAGAGTCGCCTGAACGAGCTGACGGTGGGGAGTGACATGAAGCTCGTATACGTCGGTCAGCCGTACGATAGACTTTTTCCGCCTGTTCAAAACTCAATCGGTCTGATCGTCTACAATACGGCGCTGCGGCTCGGCGAAGGCCTGCAGATTACGCTCTATGGCAAGCATTATCGAGACGACACGGTGCCCGCGGACCTGCCGTTCGCGGTGCGGCGGGCTGCGGCGCGGCGTGACCGCGCGTTGCAGCGGATCATCCGCCAGTTTCCGCGCCTGGCGCGCTGGCTGCGGCTGGATCGGAAGGCCGATGACCACTCGCAATATCGTAACAAGGTTCGTCGCTACCTCGCCGTCGATCGACCAGATATCGTCCATTTGATGAATTACTGGGCATGGTGCCGGGAACTGAAGGCAGCCAGCTCATCTCATCGGCTCGTGCTTGAGATGCAGTGTGAGTGGCTGTCACAGCGTGACCGCCATCAGGTGGCCCGTCAGCTCAAGGTGGTGGATGCGGTGGTCGCCGTCAGCGACCACATCGCAAGCACCTTTCGTTCTGCATTCCCGGACTATCCTGGCGTCGTTGCCACTGTCGGTAATGGCGTGGACGTTTCTTACTTTCGGCCGAGCGAGCAGCGGGCCTCCGCATCCACCAGAACCCGACGTGCCATCTTGTTCGTTGGGCGGGTATCGCCAGAGAAGGGGCTTCACACACTGATCGAGGCCTTCAGTGAGGTTGCGGCCAGGTTTGCGGACGTCGACCTTCGGATCGCAGGGCCGCAATCGCCGCTTTCGGTAGACTTCCTGACCAGCCTCTCGTCGGATCCGCGGGTTACCGCATTGAACCGTTTCTACGATCGCTGGGGCAATTGCAAATATCGGGAACACTTAGAAGAACGCATCGAGAGCCACGGGTTACGTGATCGAGTTCACTTCGTGGGCAACGTGCCCCACAAGGACCTCGTAGCGACGTACCATGAGGCCGACATTGTGGTGAATCCGTCACTCAGCGAGAGCTTCGGAATATCGGTCGTGGAGGGCATGGCCTGCGGGATACCGGTGGTTGGAACGCGCGTGGGCGGGATGTGTGAATCCATTCTAGCTGGCAGCACCGGGATGCTGGTCGAAGTCGATGCTCCTGGCGAGCTCGCCCAGGCATTGATCACGATGCTGGAGGATACGGTCCGGGCAAGCGAAATGGGAAGCGAAGGGCGCAAGCGTGCCGTCGAGCTGTATTCGTGGGAGGCGCGCGCAGAACGGCTCAAGTCAGTCTATCAGAAACTGCGCCCAGGCACGCCGGTCCATGTTTCCACAAAGCCGAATGGCTGAGCTACTCGACCTTGAGGGAAATCCTATCGGCTAGGGGCGTCGTGCCGAGCTTCAGGAAAGTGTCGATGTGACTTCCGCCGCAGGAGCGGCAAACCTGCTCGGTTACAGAGCCTGCACCAGCAATCATCATGGCCATGGCTCCCGGCTGTGTTTGTTCAAACCGCTACCGCTAACTGCGACGTGCGGCGCAGATCGGTATCCAGTTCGCCATCTTGGATCAGCTTCTGCACATGGGCGATGCGCTTGAACCGCTCGCCCTCGAAATCCCCAAGTGCAAGGCCCGCCGCGCGAAATGTGTGATAGAGCTGTTCGATACCGCGCCGCGCGGTCCATTGCGGCTTAAACCCGTGCAGGCGGCGACCAATATAGGTGCAGTCGACGCGATAGCACCGTTTGTCTGGCCCGGCGTCGGGCGCGAACTTCACCCGGCTGTCGGGAACGATCGTTTGCACCAACTCCGCGATCTCCCGAATCTGATAGTTTTCCGTGGTCAAGCCGACATTGAATGCCTCGTTGTGGACCAGCTCTCGCTCGGCCTCGAGTACCGCGATATAGGCCAGCGCAATGTCTTCCACATGGACGATCGGACGCCATGGCGAACCGTCGCTCTTGAGATAGACCAGGCCGGTCGTGTAGGCCCAGGCGGTCAGGTTGTTGACCACCAGATCGAAGCGGATGCGAGGCGACAGGCCGTAGGCAGTGGAAGCACGCAGGAATGTCGGGCTGAACGATCGATCCGCCATCGGCGCGACCGCTCGCTCCACATTTGCCTTTGAGGCGCCGTAAGGCGTAACCGGGTTGAAGGGAGCATCTTCAGTTAGAAAGCTGTCGCCGGCCGCGCCGTAATTGCTGCAAGAGGAGGCATACAGGAACCGCTGGACGCCGGCGGCCTTGGCGAGCTGCGCAAGCCTTACCGAAGCGCCGCAGTTGATTTCCTCGGTAAGCAGGGGTCGGTAGTCCCCCAACGGATCGTTTGACAGTCCGGCGAGATGGATGATCGCGTCGAAGCCGGCGACGTCGTCGATTTCGATGTCGCGGATGTCTTTCTCGATCGTCGGCACTTCGGCCAACGTCCCTACGAAAGTGCATGACCGGAAGATGTCGCTGTCTAGGCCGGTGACGTCATGGCCGCGTTCAAGCAGCATCGGAGTCAGGACGGAACCGATGTAGCCGAGGTGGCCTGTAACCAGAACTTTCATCGATCGATTCCCATGTTTTCCAGGGCGCTTGCCCGCTGTCCCACAATTTTTGAAGGAGATGCTTTTCGCGGATGGTGTCCATGCATTGCCAGAAGGATTCGTGGCGATATGCCATCAGTTGGCCGTCAGTCGCGAGCCGCTGCATTGGCGCGTGTTCGAACATGACATCGTCGCCGTCGATATAGTCCTTTATGCCCGGCTCGAGCACGAAGAAGGCGCCATTGATCCACCCCTCTGAGGCCTGTGGCTTTTCCGTGAAGTCGACGACGCGATGGCCATCGAATTCGATGTGCCCGTAGCGTGCTGGCGGACGCACCGCCGTCATCGTTGCAAGCTTGCCATGCGATTTGTGGAAGGCGATCAGCCTATCAAGGTTGACGTCCGAAACGCCATCGCCCCAGGTGAGCATGAACGTCTCGTCGCCCATCCAGTCGATCAGGCGTTTTATGCGGCCGCCCGTCAGCGTATTCAGTCCCGTCTCCACAAGATCGACGGACCAGTCAGGCAGCGAGTTCGAGTGGCGCTTGACGCTTCCCGATGCGGCATTGACAGTCAAGCTGCCATCGAATGCGACATAGTCGCTGAACCAGCGTTTGATGTATTCGCCCTTGTATCCCAGCGCGACGGCGAATTCGCGGTGTCCATAGGCATAATAATGCATCATGATATGCCAAAGGATCGGCTTTGCTCCGATTTCGACCATTGGTTTCGGCCGGATCTCGGTTTCTTCCGCCAGCCGTGTTCCCAGTCCGCCAGCAAGAATTCCTACCTTCATTGTTTTCTCACCCCAATCGCCTACAGTGTTTTGCTACCATGCGCAGGTCGGGTTGAACCACACCGAAGAAGGGATGATCGGAACCATCGATGCATGACGTCAGGCATACGATTGGCGCTATGCTCGATAGAGCGATGTGTAACCAGTCTCATCCATTCGACTTAGCAGACTGGCAGGCATCGGCGGTCATCATCGCACCCCATCCCGATGATGAAACGCTGGGATGTGGAGGGGTCGCCAGCAAGAAGCTTAGCTCGGGCGCCGATGTCCAGTTTATTTTCGTCACCGACGGCTCGGCGTCGCATGCAAATCGGGTTGAGGGCCAGGCCCTACGGATCATCCGTGAGGGCGAAGCGATCGAGGCGGTTTGCCGGTTGGGCGGATCTGCTGATCGGGTGAGATTTCTGCGAGTTCCCGACGGCATGGCTAAGCATCATGTCGGCAAGATCGCAGACGCGATCGCTGAGTTGCTTTTCGCTTGGCAACCACAGAGCGTGTTCGTCACCCATGCAAAAGAGCCGCCGGCGGACCATGTTGCCACCAATCTTGGCGCGCGAGGCGCGCTGCAACTGTATGGCCGGCGCGTGACCGTGTTCGAATATCCCGTCTGGTACTGGTATCAGTGGCCGTGGGTTCGTCTGCACGATCGAGTGCTTGGATTCAATCGCACCGCATTGCGGCAAACGGTCCGGACCCTTGCCGGCTTGCGCGGCGTTAAGATGTTCAACTCCCACGCTTTTATCGGCGACGTGATAGATGTAAAACGTCACGCGCTGGCGGCTCACCGGTCCCAGATGGAGCGGCCGACGGGACTCGACGACTGGCCTATCCTGGCGGACGTAGGTGGGGGCGATTTGCTGAATCGGCTGCTGAGCGAGCACGAGATGTTCACGCGATACGAGCTTAATGCGTGAACGTAGGCGGCCTGAAGCGTCTCGGGAGGAAGTCGGCGGTTGGCCATGACCTGTTCGGGTTCGACCCAAAGCTGCGGTGCGGCTTCGATCCCTCTGCGACTTTACTTGCGGCCCGTTTTGGATGCGCCGCCGTTCCATCCAAGACAGAGCCTCGGGTCCGTTCTGGTATCGCCGGCCGGCCGATCCCTGGCAAGGTGAATGGGAACAGATACGGCTCGGCGAGGGAGTGGATGCGATCGCGGCAATCGATGTTGACGACTGACGCGCGGAAGTGATCGCCCAGCAAGGCGGGGCGAGACACTGAACCTGGCGTGGCTTCAGGCGCAGCAGGCGTCAGCGCGGGGCTTTGAGGAACGTGCAATCGGCGAGGCCGGCAGCCACGAGCTCGGGGCTCAGGGCCATGCACTGGCGCAGATCGTCGAAGGCGGCCGAGCTTGCGGTCGCAAGCGGTGCGGAGTGTTACTTTCCCATCCCCACGACACGGCGGCGGGGGGGGCCGCTAACCCGCATTTGCCCTGAGGCCTCCGACGAGGGGATCGCGTTCGCCTATATCGACGGCGACATCCTGCTCGACCTTGCGGCCCGCAAAGGAGATCGCATGGTGGGGCAATCCGGGGATGGCTCTGCCGACTGGCGGCGCCGCGACGTCGCCAATGTCCCCAACATAGTCTATCCGGACCGCGTGGCGGTCGCCGATCTGGACGGCGACGGACAAACCGACATCGTCGTGAGTGAAGAAAACGGGCAGGCCGACCACGCAAAGGCCTATTGGTGGCGCAATCCCGGCGACATCAACCAAAACTGGGAGCAGCAGGAAATCACCTCGCGCGGCTCGCTCAACAGTCTTTCGGTGGCCGATATGAATGACGACGGCCGGCCGGACCTCGTCATGGGCGAGCACCGCGGCGCCCTGCGCCTTTCGCTCTGGCGCAATTTGGGCGGCGGGCGGTTCATCGAGCAGGTGGTCGACGAGGGCGTCGAGAGCCATCTCGGCGCCCGAACGCGACCTCGACGGCGACGGCGATCGTGAGATCGTTTCGATCGGGTGGGGATGCTCCCCACGCGATCCATATCTTGCGCAACGATGCCACCGTTCCATCGGACCGGGAGGCCGGGCAGGTACCCCAAAGATGAGATATGGCCCGACAATCGGAGTAGCGATCAGCCGGAGGGAGTATGAGCCGGCGACCGTTGTCGGGCTCGATCCCGAGCGCACAATCTGTCACCTTCGCGGCGAGCGGCATGGGCTGGCCCCGTCCCGAGGCGTCGCAAAATGGGGAAGAGCGCGTGACATTGACGGCAAGGTTCCTCAGCGTGTTCGGCGACGCGCGCGTCATAGCCAAGGGCGAGGCCGCCGGTCTCAAGCTCGTGGCGAAGCGCGCCGACCCCAACTTTGTTCGCGGCACCTACGAGCCGCCCATCCAACAGGCGATCGCGGCAAACCTGGCGCCTGGGGACGCCTTTTTCGACATCGGCGCGAATATAGGTTTCTTCAGCCTCATCGCCGCGCGCCGCGTCGGGCCGCGCGGCCAAGTCTATGCGTTCGAACCTGTTCCCCGCAACGCCGCCGCTGTCGCAGAAAGTGCACGGCTCAGTGGGTTCGACACGATACGGGTGTTTGCCGAAGCCGCCGGCGCCACATCCGGCCGTGGCCAGCTTCTGCTCGCCCATCACATCGGCGGCGCCGCGCTTGCCTCGGCGGGAGCACCGCCGGACATGAGTGGCCGGCTGGAGGTCAGCATAGTCGCTATCGACGATGCCATCGCCCACCGAGGCCTCAGGCCGCCCTCGCTGGTCAAGATCGACGTGGAAGGCGCCGAAATCGACGTCCTGGGCGGTATGACGGAGACGCTGCGGAGTCACCGTCCGAAGGTGATTTATGAGGTCGACGATGCAACGCGCGAGGGGCTCGACCGCAAGGCCCGAAAGATCGCGGAACTCCTGACTGCTTCCGGCTACGCATTGAAACCGCTGCCAGCCTCCTATGGCAATGGCGAATGGCGGGTCGAACACGTCTTGGCGCAGCCGGTGGGCGCTTAAGAACTGGATTTGCGGCGTCATGGCAGGGATTCCACGCAGGGACAGCAAGCCTGATCAACGGGACAAGCGAGGCAGTGCGCGACTTCTGTCCGGGACTGCGACACGACATCGATGCCTTGAAGAATCTCGTACGACGACGTGAGGAGGGTCTTGTTGTTGCACCGTCATGACTGGGTAGAAACTGCTGAAGAGGCTGGGTCCGGAGTTGCCCGGCCGGAGGTTCTTGTCGCAGACGATTTTCAGGATGAACGCGCCCGCGGTGCGGTAATTGGCACCTTGGCAGTCAAGGGAGGCGTCAGGCGAGGACGCGACATCGAACGCCAGATCGCGATCGATCACGGCGCACTTCGTTTCCAGCCGCTCGTCAGGCCAGGTTGGGGCCGGCAAGGGATCTCCTATGGTCCCTTTCAGCGAGAGGCTGGTCTGGTGCTATTGGTCTCGATCACCAACGGCCACAACACATCGCAGGGATCGCCATTGCCTGATGACCTCGCCAGGCGAGTCTACCGTTGGCTGCGAGGACCCGGCATTGATCCATGGCCCGGCCGTCTGGTTTCCCTGATACGTGCGCCGCGAAAGAGGCTCACCCTTCGCCGTTTTTGGTGGTGGACGCTTAGCACCTCCAGAACCTACCGGGGACCGAACATCGACGAGAACCTGGCTGTCGGTTGGTTCCCCAGTGAGGCGCCGATTAATCCCGTGGAAGAGGGCTGCGGCTTTGTCGTTCATGCCGCCGAAGGCGAAAACGGCGAGCTGTGGGCTCGTGTAGGAAAGCAATGCCTGAGTGCGTTTCGGCGCCTAAAGAACGTTCATGTCTATTATGTCGTGGCGTTGCGAGAGCAGGGCGCTGTCTATTATGCGGCCGCCGACCAAAAAGCCCACGGTCTTGCCGCTTTTCCGATGATGCGTCCGATCGCGATCGATCCTTTCAACAAGGACGAAAAGCTGTTTGCGGGTGTTCATCAGTCGGCACTTGGCCAGATCGGGTTTCGGGTCGACACACGCGTCCAAGCGGTTCAAGTCGGGCGGATACCTGAATTTTCGACGCTGTTTGGCACCGCCCACGCTGCCGATGCACTCGTCGAAGGCTGGCCGGGGCAAATCGCTGCAATCGGGGGGCGGTGGCATTTTTCGCAGGACGCTGGCGATAACCTATCCGTCGTCGATCCTGGTCGCCCTTCAGGATTGATCCACGGACTGCTGGCAATTGGCGCGATCTCGGATGTGTGTGGTCTTGTCTGTCGGTTTCGGGACAACGACAATTTCTGGGTGCTGAAACTGTCGACGCTCGGATGGACCTTGGTGCGCAAGCAATCGGGCAAAGAGATTACGATCGCGACCGGTACGGAACACGCTTTGCGCAAGTGTTCTATCCATTCGGTCCAGATTCTTGACTGGAACGGTCAGCTGAGCTGCTTTCTTGACGGAGTTCGCCTCTTCGAATCGTCTGTCAATGCCGATTCAGTTGAAAACGCTTCAGGGGTAGGTATATGGAAAAGCTTCGACAGCGAGCCGCGCTGGCATAATTTCGAGGCTCATCCTTGCGAAGTTCCCATCCCATTGATGGCGCCTCTGGAGGCGCCTTGGAACCAACTCGGAGCAAGCCTGTCCTACGCCGACGGCTTTGCCGGTATTGCCGGCGAACTGGATCGCCGCACGTCGGAGCTGGGCGACGGACAATGGGTGAGAACACTGGGCACCGGGGTCATCGACGTCGACGGGCTGGGCAGCGCCCGTGTGCGCGCGAGCGTGGACAGACCGAACCCGGGTCGAACATTCTATTCGCTGCCATGGGATCTACCGGGATTCGCCGATCTCGAGGTCACAATCGAGCCTCCTGGGGAGCGCCGAGGACAAGATCAGCGCAGCCGGGCAGGACTGGTCTTCTGGCAAGACAGCGACAACTACGTTTGTGTCACGACCTGGCTCGACGATGTCCACCAGGGTGCTTCGATTTCGGTGTTCATCAAGCGGCTCGGCTTTGAGGAACTTTATGACGCGGTTTGGACCAATGTGGCGGACAAGGTCGTTTGGGGAAAACGCTTTTGCATGCGCGTTGCATTCGACGGAAATCGGTTTGCGATCCTGATCGACGACGAACTGGTGATGCAGCGAAGCCTCACCGACATCTATCCCGACGACGCTGCCCTTCAAATTTTGCGGGTCGGGCTCGCCGTCAACTGGGAATGGGAAGATGACACGGGCTCGGTGTTCACGTCGTTCAAGGCCCGGCGCTGAGCGAAAAAAGGTTTTCGTTTTCCAAGCCGTGAGCGGTGGTTGACGATTGTCTTGTCCCGGGTCGACTGGGCTATTTTTTCCCATGCAGAGATCGGCGACGCGCGGCTCCCCGGCTTCCGACTTCATTGCTTGACTCAGGATCGGCGAGAAGGCGGACGTTGCGTTCGAACGTGCGGCCGGATCATTTTTTTCGTTAATTCGATTCTCCATGCAACTGAGAAATGTTTGCAGAAGGCTGATGTGAGAACGCCGGTGTCGCCCGAAGCCAGACGAGGGCACGGTTTGGCCCATCGCGGGCGCGGCATGTTCGTCTGACATGGATCCACCTTGGCGGAGACTTTCACGTTAACACCGCCGTAGCCGGCCAAAGCTGGTGCTTTTGTTCGCCTTCGAGGTTGCGCGGACGGGTCCGGCCAAGACGTCAGGGTCGAAGCAGCCAACGTCAAGACCGCCAGGCGGCCGCCCTTTGACGCGACCGGCATGCCGCCCCCGATCGACGGCCTCCGGTTCGAGTCGTTCGATAGGCTCAGCGGACCTTGATCAGCGCAGAGCCATTGCGTCCACCTGCAGCATCAGCTCGAGGTAGATTTCAGCGATGGAGCGCCAGGAATAGCTGAGGGATCTTTTATGGCCTGCCTCGATCAAACGTTGGCGCAAATCCGGATATCGCTGGATGTCGAGTACCGCTCTGGCCCAATGTGCCAGATCATCCGGATCGGCATAGAGCGCTGCGTCCTGGCAGACCTCGGGGAGGCAAGGCGATGTCGAGGCCACGACCGGGCATCCGATCCTCATGGCTTCGACGGCAGGCAACCCGAAACCCTCGATCCTGGACGGAAAAAGAAAGCACAATGCACCCGACAGAGCTTTCTTGAAGTCATCATCGCTGATCCGTCCGAGGAGCCGGAGATTGCCTGGCTTCGGCTGCGCAAACCGGGAAATCTGCGCTTCGTCGATTTCGCCCGCCATCCACAGGTCCAAGCCCAACGCGTCAAGCAGCGGAGCAAGCCGGACCAGCAATTCGGCGTTCTTGTATTTTTGATCACGCCCCAGGCATAGCACATAGGGGCGGTCGGGCCGGATTTGCAGCTTCGATCGATCGGCATCCCATCGTTCTGCATGGTCGCTGCCGTTATATGTGACGGTGATCTTCTCCTGCGGTGCGATGCCGTATTTGATGAGATGCTGCCGCGAAAGCTGCGAGACGGTGGTTATATGTGCAGCCCGTCGGCCAAGGAGCGGAAGAATGAAACGGTGGGCCCATCGGAACCCGCGCCCATAACTCTCCGGCATCAGCCTGGTATGCAGGTCGTGGATGCATGCGATTTGCCGTGTCAGCGCCACCGGCGCCAGATTGCAGAAGCTGAGCAACCCGCCCTCAACGTGGCGTGGCAGTTGCATCTGCACCCAGAACTGCGGAAGGCGCGGTTTGTTGAATTCGGGGACGACCCGAATGCCAATCGCCTGCAGCGGCAATTGCTCCCGACGCGGGACTGCCAGATCAAGTTCAAGTCCCTGCGCCAACGGATGGCCCTCGTCCAGGAGAGCGTCGAGCGCAAGGGTGACCTCGCGCGCATAGCGGGCAACGCCGTTTGGAGGCAGCGCGACGAAATCCCCATTTATGGTCCAGCGCCTGGTGCGGCCACCGCAGGGCCCCCCGTCCTCAGCGGGAACCGCCGGAAACGAGCTCTTGCCATACCTCTCGAATGGAAACGGATCGGTGCCGATTGTCCCGGCCGCCCTGGCGGCCACGGGCGCAGATCTTCCGAAATTTCGCTGTCCCATAAAGTGCACCATGTCGCGTGATCCACATTCAACCTAGCATCCGGGAGACAGTGCGAACCTCTGCACCTTCGAAGTATGAGCTTATCCCTTGGCGTTAATCCGAGGTCCGCACTGCCTCGCGCTGCTGACGGAGCAGAGTCATGCCCGCGACATTGAAATGAAATTGGTCGTGCCACCTGTCCGGCCGCGTGAGGCGTTCACCCTGGGAAGATTCGGGCACCAATCGTGGAAGGCCGTGAACCTGCGCGGCCGCTAAGCCCAAAGGAGAGGCATGCGATCCGAAGATGGGGTTGCTACACCTATCGAGGCAGGCGGTAGCGCCGGATTAGCCCCGCAGCCCCCCTTTTTAACAGGCTGTCTGCCCCCATCCCAGGGCTTACCGTCGCAGCGAAATCGCCCTTGTCGCCTCTAGCAGGATTGCGCATGAAGCTCGTCGTGATCATTGCAACCCTTGGCCGCGGCAGCCAACTTTGCCGATTGCTATCGCATCTGCAGCGCCAGACTCAACCACCTGACGAAGTCGTCGTTTCCGCGCCCGATGCCACGCATGTCGAGCTTCCCGAGACAAGTTGCTTTCCGGTTTCCCTTGTCTTCGGGAAGAAAGGGTCATGCGTGCAACGCAACAGCGCGCTCGATCACACAAGCGGACGTTTCGATGTCGTCACCTTCTTCGACGACGATTTCGTGCCGGCCGACGACTATCTCGAGCGCGTCACGAGAGCTTTCGAAGAGCATGACGACTGGGCTGTGGTCATGGGCAGAGTGGTCAAGGACGGCGCCGTCAACGCGGGATTGGATTGGCACGACGCCATGCTGGCTCTCCACCAGTCGGAGCAGGAGCCGCCGCCACAGCCCGAGGTCGTCGATCATCTCGGCGCCTATGGTTGCAACATGTCCATCCGGGCCGCCAGGATTGGCAAGCTGCGCTTCGACGAGCGCCTGGTACTCTACGGCTGGCAGGAGGACATAGATTTCAGCAGCCAGTTGAGGTCATGCGGCCGCGTCGTCGCGGTGAATACGATCCGCGGCATCCATCTTGGCATCAAGACCGGGCGCGTGAGCGGCGAGCGGTTCGGATATTCGCAGATCGTCAATCCGGTTTATCTGATCAAGAAGGGAACCATGCCCGCTACATTCGCTCTGCCGCTCATGGCGCGCAATGTCGCCGCCAACCTTGTGCGCAGCGTGCGGCCAGAGTCTTACATCGACCGCCGCGGAAGGCTGCGCGGCAACATCCTTGCCATGCTTCATGTCCTGACGGGGCGCATCGAACCCGAATATGTTCTTGATATGGGCAGAATCCGCCATCCCGGAGATCCGCACTCATGATCCTCGCAATTGGCGTTGCCCGTTCCGGTAGTCGCGAAAAAGGCGGCCGGGGCACCGCTCGGGCCACAGGACAATGCGCAAAGATGGTGCTTATGGCGAACTGCCAGCATCATGTTTCGACCGCTGTCCAGGACACCCCAACGACAATCTTGCGGCCAGTGATGTTCATTGAACTATTGAGGCTCGTTCGGAAACAGAACCTTGTGTCTGGAGCGGAACTCATGTGAATGGATCAATTCCGCCACGATCCGTTCTCCACTCGCCTCGCCGCTGTCCAGTTTCGACACGTAATCAGAAAGCCCATGGCCGTCTGGCTCCCGTCCCAGCAATGTCCGATAGAGAATGGCGATATATTGCGCATTTCCAAGACCAACTGGCTGATTGTCGGTCCTGAATTCGACCGAAAGCAACAGCTTTGTCAGTATCGGAAATATGGATGGATCCTTCTTCATCGCGACGACCTCGCGCCACTGCTCGGCTGGAGACGGCATGCGATGCAAGATAACGCAGTAAGCATATGCAATCTGGTTGGCCGGGAGGGCAGACGTGTCGAACGCATCAAGCGAACAGGGCTGAAATGTGTCGGTCACGGGAACGCTGGGCACCGACACCTGGCCCGCAGGCGGCGGGCTCTCCCTCGCGACCGTCGACGAACTCGAGCCTGCATTGCCGTTCGCAATGGCCTTCTTTACGGCATCATATGCCGGCTTTCGCCCGCTCGGCGCCCATAGCCCATCGCCGCGCTTCTTCAGGTGCACGAGGCCCATAAAGGCTTCGTAGCTTGGCGCCCAGTACGGCTCATCGAGCAGTTCGTAGATATGGGCTGCTTCCAATCCATATGGAGATTGATATCGGCGCAGCATAGTCATCGTCTGCACCAGACCGTCCGCCTGCTGATTTTCTCCCCCCTGGCTGCCCCCAGGGTAGTTGAATTCGGTCAGCCAGATTGGACGACCGAGAGTGGCCAGGAACTTGAATGCTTCCTCGGGGTCGCCCCCGTAAAGATGCCAGACCGATATATCCCATCTGATGCCGTCCTGCAGCATGCGGGTGAACGCTCCGCGGTGACCCCAGCCGGCCGTTCCCATTGCTTTTCTTATGGTCGGATCCACCGCGACGGTTGCATCCGACAGACCGCGCAGCACCGCGCTCACCTTAGACCAGCGCGGGCTGAAGTAATGGGTTGTCTCGGTGCCGCCGGCAGGCCCCCAGGAGCAATTGTATTGTATTCCGCCTTCCCGCATCTCGCAGGGCATCAAGATGGCATAATTCTCCATCTCGTTGCCAAGCTCCCAAACGCGGATGTCGTCCTTGAAGCGGGATACCAGTGTCGACGCGAGATGGTAGGCTTGCGCATAGAGGTCATCGACGGTCCCATTGTCCAGGTCGAGGCCGGGCGTGATTACCGGCAGGATCTCGACTCCGCGCTCCTTGCCCGCCTTGACCAGTTCGGCAAGTTTGGTGGCGCTGTCGAGGCTGGAAATGTTGACGCGATACGACTTCATGCCGAGGTCGCGGACATAATCGAGTTGCTGTTCGATCGATATCCCGGGATAGGCGGTAAAGGGATGGCCATTCACCCCCCAGAGCAGATCCGCTGCGCACGAAGCTGTCATGCCCAGCAGGCATGCCAGGGTTGTCCACAAACGTCTGGTCGCGGCGACGGCCCGTCCAACGGAACCTGGTTGCGATGGATTGGTCGGCCGCTGCATCAGCGCGAACTTGCCTGTTTTGCGCCAGACATCATGCGGCATCACTCCACTCGCTGAACTCGCCTGACGTTCATCCGAGCACGACAATCGAGATCTGCCGCACTGCCCAACGCAGTCTATCAAAACCGCGCCACGCAGAACCTCACACATTTGGCGTAAACGCCCATGATTGGCCTCGCCATTCGGATGAGAGCTGCCGGGAAGCCTCTGAAGCAAACGACCGGGTGCGTCCCAAAGGCCAGGATGACCCCGCTGTCCTGGTCGTCCAAAGTCGTGGAACTGAGGCATGGCGCTGGTGATCAAAAACCCTGTGATGACACGACATTGGACAATCAACGGCCGCTTTCTCGCGCAGCCGACCACCGGAGTTCAGCGCTACGCACGCGAGATCGTTTCGGCGCTGGACGCCTTGATCGTTGGCCAGGCTGCCTTGACACGGGATCTGACGGTCGAGTTGCTGGTCCCGCCGGGGGCGCTTGACAATTTGCCCTTGGCAGCGATCCGTGTCCGGACTGTCGGCAGCTTTGGCGGGCATTTATGGGAACAGGCTGTGCTTCCGGCCTGTCTTCGCGGTGGGCTGCTTAGCCTCTGCAATACGGGCCCTGTGACGGTTCGTCGACAAGTGTTATGCATTCACGACGTCAATACACGGGCATGCCCGCAGAGCTATTCATTTCCATTTCGGCTTCTCTACCGCACCTTGGTTCCTGCCTTGGGCCGGGCCGCGCATAAGATTACGACGGTGTCGAAATACTCTGCGGGTGAACTGGCGCGCTATGGCGTGTGCCCGGCGGCAAAGGTCGAAATTGTAGGCAATGGGCATGAACATGCGTTGCGATGGGCTCCTTGCCACTCGCAACAAACACTGGCAGTGGCCGGCCCTGGTACGATCGTCGTGCTTGGCAGTTCTATCCCGCACAAAAATGTCGGCTTGATAATCGGCATGCACGAGCGTCTTGCCGCGGCGGGGCTGCAGATTGTTGTTGTCGGCGCTTCAACGTCCCGCGTTTTCGCCAGCAGCGGCGACCAGAAATCGCAAAACGTCATTTGGCTGGGAAGAAGGTCGGACGCGGAACTCGGCGCGCTTCTGCGCGATTGCCTATGCCTCGCGTTCCCCTCCTTGGTCGAGGGTTTCGGGCTGCCGCCCCTCGAAGCCATGGCACTGGGATGTCCGGTGGTCATGTCGGACCGTGCCAGCCTGCCCGAAATCGGCGGCGATGCGGTCTTGTACGCATCACCTTGCGATGAGAATGCATGGTTCGATTGTTTCATGCGCCTGGTCCACGAAGAAGGCCTCAGAACCAACTCGATCGCACGCGGTCGCGCCAGGGCGGCGCGATTTCAGTGGGCCGCGTCGGCTCAGCGCTATCTGGAGCTGATGGCCAGCGTGGATGGAGTTCCGTCACTACCACCGCTCATGGAAGTCGAATGCGACCCGAATGAGCGACTTGCGGCGGCGGCCAGTATCATTTGAGATCGTCTCGAGCCCAACGGCATTTGCCATTCAGGCGCACCACTCCCGTTCAACTCGCATGAGTAGATGGGGATCGGGACCAGATGTTCTCCGGTCAGGGTTGCGCCTATTGTTGCACTTGCGTAGAATGCAAGCATATCAATCATCTTGAGGGCTTGCAAGTAATGCCATCCATCACAGTCCGCAACGTGCCCGACGAAGTGCACCGCGCCTTACGGGTGCGCGCAGCCATGCACGGGCGTAGCGCAGAAGCAGAAATCCGCGACATCCTGGAGAAGGCGGCGCGGCCCGAGGGCCGTGTCAAGCTCGGCTCGCTCCTGGCCGCCATCGGCCGCGAGGCCGGACTTGCGGATGAAGACGTGCGCGCAATACAGCAACTCCGCGACAAGACCCCAGCCGAGCCGATGAAGTTTGAATGATCCTCATCGACACAAACGTGATTTCCGAGCCGTGGAAGCTCGCGCCCGACCCGGGTGTCGTGGCGTGGATCGACGCGCAGGCTATCGAAACGCTCTATCTATCGGCCATCACTGTAGCCGAGTTGCGTTTCGGTATCGCAGCGCTGCCTGCCGGCAAGCGCCGCGAAACCTTGCACGAGCGCATGGAGCGGGGCGTGTTGCCGCTGTTCAGGGGGCGCGTGTTGCCCTTCGATCTTGACGCTTCGCAAGCCTATGCCGAACTGGCGGCGAACACCAAAGCGGCCGGCAAGGCAATCGGCAAGGCTGATGGCTATATCGCCGCCACAGCCGCTGCACGGGGCTTCATGATCGCAACACGCGACACCAGCCCTTTCGAGGCTGCGGGGCTGAATGTTGTCAATCCCTGGGTTGGCCAAGCAACGAGCGAGATTTGACCTGGCGTCAGTAGCCGGTCGCATCGACGCAGGGCAGGGCAGTCTTTCGACAAACGGAACATGCCCCGTTCAGCCTGCCTGCAATGATAGGCTGGATGGCGGAGGCATATGAGGCGATGGCGAAAAGAAGTGCAGGCGTCCTGCCTTACCGCAGATCAACCGGTGAACTGCAGGTGCTGCTTGTCCATCCTGGCGGGCCGTTCTGGCAAAGCCGGGATATTGGCGCATGGTCGATTGCAAAGGGCGAGTATGGTGATGACGAACAGCCGGAAGCTGCGGCGCGCCGCGAATTTGTCGAGGAAACTGGCTGGGAGCTTGAGGCAGCACTGATTCCGCTAGGGGAACTGCGCCAGCGCGGCGGCAAGCTTGTTACAGCCTTTGGGGCCGAAGGCGATTTCGATGCCGGCACCTTGCGCAGCAACATGTTCGAGATGGAATGGCCGCCGCGCAGCGGCCGCATGCAAACCTTTCCAGAGATCGATCGCGCAGGGTGGTTCGGCCTCGAAACGGCCCGGGAAAAGCTGCTGGTCGGCCAGCGGCCTTTTCTCAACCGCCTTGTGGCGTCTGTCTAAGGGTCGACCCAATGGCCCGACTGACGTCCTCAACTGGTCGTGTTGACATGCGCCATAATCAGAAGACGAATTCGACGGATGTCAGCGGCCAGCAGCCGCGGGTCCATTCGATTGGTACGCCGTTGCGGTCCTCGTTGACAGCATTGATGCGGAATACTGGCGTTCCGGGCGTCAGCCGCAGGATCTCCGCTTCATCGGGGGATGCAAAGCCGCCACTGATGCGCGTCTCGGCCCGCCGGTAGTTGTCGATGCCATGCGCGCGGAAAACATCGGTCACCGACTGACGCACATCGTATCTCTGCTCGAAGTCGGGGAAGAGATGCGCCGGAAAGAACTTGGTATTGACGTAAACCGGCTGCTTGTCCGACGTTCTGATCCGGCACAGCCGGATAATGGTGGTGTCAGGTGCGAGACGCAACCGCTCGGCCACGGCCGGTTCGGCCGGTTCCCGGACGATCAGCAGCGTATTGGTGCCGATTTCCTGGCCGTGGGCTTCGAAATTGTCGAGAAAGCGCTGTCCGTCGCGAACAGTGAATGTCGAGGGCAGGTTTCGCACGAAGATACCGACGCCCTTGCGGGCGGTGAGGTGGCCCTCATGCTGTAACTGCTGCAGCGCCCGGCGAAGCGTAATGCGGGTGACCGCGAGTTTCTGTGCCAGATGCGTTTCTCCGGGAAGCTGGCTGCCCGGCGCAAGACTGCCGCTCTCGATCAGATCGAAGATGTGATCGTAGATCTGCTGCCAGATCGGCGTATCGCTGCGTGGCCGAAAGACCAGCCCGTCAAAGGCCAGAAGGCGATTGCCATTGCGCTCGTGTGGTGTTGATATTTTCGTGTCCAAGGTCATGAAACCTTATCCACCCGCGACCGCCGTGCAGACCGTCGGTCTGTGCGGGAGAGCCCGGAGCTATAGACAATTTGTCCATGGACCATGGTGGCCACCACACGCGGATGCTCTGGATCGCCAGCATCGACCAGGATCAGATCCGCCCGGCGGCCGGCAACAAGCGAGCCGCGATCGTCGAGGCCGGCCACCCGGGCCGGGTTTGCCGAAACCAGATTCCAGATCGAGGGGAAGTCGCCGGCGTCTGGCGAAGACAGTCTGAAGGCCGCATGCAGAGGCGAAGGGTAGTGGTAATCGCTGGTCAGCACCGTGCAAAGTCCGGCCCTGACGGCCTCGGTGGCATTCAGCGCTCCATTATGGCTGCCGCCGCGCACGACGTTGGGCGCGCCGAGGATCACGTCCTCGCCCATTTGCCGCGCGGCCTTGGCTGTTTCGAGCGTCAGCGGAAATTCCGAGGCCTTTGCGCCGAGGGCGCGAAAATAGATGCGTTCCTCGGGAGACGCTTCGTCATGGGCAAGAAGCACATTGCCATTGGCCCGCGCAGTTGCGGCCAGCTTCCCGATCGCGATCTCAACCTCGGCGCGGCGGGACCAGATCTGGCCGAGCAACGTCATGTATTGCTCGCGGCTCAAGCCAGACCGCTCCGCCATCTGACCGATCTTGCGGGCAATCGTGCCGTTCAGCACCGACCCCGTCGTATGATCGTTGACGGCGATGATCGGCCGTGGCGAAAGCGAGAGCCATCGTGCGACCTGCGCCATCTGATCAAGCGCGAAGGTCTCCCAGCGCAGATGCAGACGCGTATCGCAGCCAAAGCTATCGCGGAGATCGCAGACCGCGCCGATCAGCTGTTTGGCAGCGTCGAGCGAGCGAAGTCCAGGCTCCCACGACACCGTGACGCCGTGAAAGGCCGTGGTTACGCCATTGGCGACAAGCTGGCGGTCCGTATCTTTCAGCGCCAGCGCGGTGTCGAAGCGGACACCGGGCCGCGGCATGATCTGGCGCTCGAAGCCGTCGCCGTGAATATCGACGATCCCCGGAAGCACGAGCAGACCATCGGCATCGATCGTGGAGGCATGGGCCGCCCGCAGCTCTGACACGATCCCGCCGGTGACGCTCAGGTCCGCGGTTTCAAGTCCCCGTTCGGTAAGGATGCGACCACCCTGGATGTGCCAGTTCACTGTATCCCTCAAAAAAGCAAAGGCTGCCGGTGGCGCCGGCGAAATGTCACGAGCACGTCATCTGCTGCGTATACGGATTAGCGGGTAACAGTTTCCTGTCTATACAGCAAAGGAAAAAACGATGATCCGCAGCATCGCAACCGCACTCGCCCTGACGCTTGCCTCCGCTCTTCCAGTGTTTGCGGAGCCGGTGAAATTCGCGGTAACCGACATGGAGGGACTGGAGGCTCTTCAGCAGGAATTCGGTGCTTTCCAGACCGCTCTTGAAGAGGCGACCGGCCTGGATGTCGAGCTGTTTCCGGTCAGTTCGCGGACCACCGCCGTCGAGGCGATGAATTCCGGGCAGGTCGATCTTGTCCTGACCGGTCCTGCAGAATACGTCGTCATGAAGGAATTAAGCCAGCCCAAGATTGTTGTCGCCTGGCAGCGCCCCGACTATTTCGCTCAGATCGCCGTGCTGGCGAATGGACCGATCCGCTCGGTCGAAGACTTGAAGGGCAAGAAGGTCGCATTCGGCTCGGTCGGCTCGACCTCCCAGCACCTCGGCCCCGCGCAGGCGCTGGCCGATTTCAACCTGAAATATGCCACCGATTACGAACCGGTAATCATATCGCGCAACATCGCGGCTGAGGCTCTCATCCGCGGCGACATCGCCGCTATCGGCTTGAATTTCGGCTATCTGAACTCGGTTCGGGAAGCGTTCCCCGGCGTTGCCTTCTCGGTCATCGCACGGGGCCGCGATCTGCCGAACGACATTCTTGTCGCCCGCAAGGACATTTCAGATGACGTGTTCGTCAAGATCCGCGATGCCTTTGCGAAGAATGGCAATGAGCTGATGAAAGCAATCTTGACCGGCGAGGACAACCAGAAATTCAAGGGCGGTTTCTTCCTGACCGATGTCAGGGACTCGGACTACGACTATGTCCGCTCGATGTACCGCACGATCGGAATCGAGACCCTCACCGACTTCGTAAACTGAGGCTTGCTCCTTTTTCATCGACTTGCTCCTTTCAGCGACAAGGCCGGCGGCTAACCGCCGGTCTGTTTCGCAGTTCGGTCTGGGCCAAGAGGTCACTATGACAGCCATCATTCGGGCGCACGATCTTGCGAAGAGCTATGCGAACGGAAAGGTCATTTTCTCCAGTATCGGCCTCACCATAGCATCGCGCGAACGGGTCGCCCTGATTGGCTCGAACGGTGCTGGAAAATCCACCCTGCTCAAATGCCTCATCGGTCTTCTACCGTCGAGCGGTGGCGAGGTCGTCACCCTCGGCGAGAGCTTCCGCTCGGCGCCGTCCGTCGCCCAGCTGCGGCGCATACGCAGGCAGATCGGATTTGTCTTCCAGCACCACGGACTGGTCAGCCGCCAATCGGTTCTTACAAACGTTTTGCAGGGCAAGCTCGGGCTGCCCGGCGGCTGGCGCGGCTGGCACCATTCCATCGCAAAGCAACACTGGCGCGAGGAAGCAATGCAGGCCCTCGCCGAAGTGCGGCTTCTCGGCAAGGCGGGCGCCCGCGCCGACGCGCTTTCTGGAGGGCAGGCGCAGCGGGTGGCGATTGCCCGTGCGTTGATCCGGCGTCCGAAGCTTTTGATAGCAGACGAACCGGCGGCAAGTCTCGACCCGGCGGCTGGACATGATGTTATGCGCGTCTTCTCCGAGATGACCCAGGAACAGGCGATCACCTTGGTCTACACCACGCACGACATGGAGCATGCTCTCGACTACTCCGACCGCTTGATAGCGCTCAAGGCGGGCAAGGTCTTCTTCGACCGACCGACGGCGCAGGTGACCCGCGCTGACCTGAAAGACGTCTTCGATGCATGACCGCCTTTCGCCGAGCCGGATTCCATCGATCTCGCCCGTCACTTTCAGCTTTGCCGTCGCTTTGGCCGCTCTCGTGATCGTTTCCGCCGGGCAGGTCGCACCTTCGCCGGAACAACTGGCAGGCGGGGTGCCCCGAATGGTCCATCTCGTCGGCCGCATGATACCCCCAAATGTCGAGCCAGGGTTCCTCCTGAGGGTTTTCTGGCGCATGGTCGAAACGTTTCAGATAGCGCTCGTGGGGACAGCAATAGGTGTCGTCCTCAGCTTGCCGTTTGCCTGGCTCTCGGCCAAGGACATAACCCCGATCGGCCCGTTCCGGCATATCTCCAGGATGCTGGTCTCGTTGTTCAGGACTGTTCCAGATTTGGTCTGGGCACTACTTTTCGTGTCAGCCGTTGGTCTCGGGGCGGTTGCCGGCACCATGACCATCGTCGTCGATACGATCGGCTTTTGCGGGCGCTTCTTCGCCGAGGCGATGGAGGATGCCGACGAAAGACCTCAGGAAGCGCTGTTTGCAATCGGCGCCGGACGATTCTCTGTTCTGTGCGGGGCAGTACTGCCTGACGCCATGCCGTCCCTGATAAACACCACGCTCTTCGCGCTTGAAAAGGCAGTGCGCTCATCAGTTGTTCTCGGCCTCGTTGGAGCCGGTGGCATCGGCCAGGAGCTGAAGGTCGCGTTCGATCTTTTCCAATACAGGAATGCCTCGACCATCATTCTCGTGATCTTCGCCATCGTGGTGTTGATGGAGTTCGTGACGGATCGCCTACGCTCGAAGGTCCAGTAATTGCAGGCTAGGCATGTGCGCCGCAAATCGACAGAACGCAGCGATGGCCGAAGACGGCGGGCGATCACCTACGGCACGAAGATAAGGAACAGATAGGCGACAAACACGACGAGATGAACGAGCCCCGTCAGCATCGTTGTTCGGCCCGTCCCAAAGCTCACGATGCTGATGGCAAGCGCGAGGAGGAGAAGCACGGTATCCCCCGGACCCAGACCAAGAGTCAGGCTTCGTCCGGTGAGCAGGCTCGCCGCACCGATCGCCGGGATTGTCAGGCCGATTGTGGCGCAGGCCGAGCCGAGGGCGACATTCAGCCCTCGCTGAAGCTCGTTATTGAGCGCTGCCCGAACCGCTGATACCGCCTCCGGCATAAGCACAAGCGCAGCGACGAAGAAGCCCACGATGGCGTCCGCCTGGATAATATGAAGAAACTCGAGCCCATTCTCGATGCTGCCGGCCACCTGCTCGGTCAGAAGAACGATCCCTGCCAGTCCGACAAATAAGAGGAGCACATTGGTGGTCACTCTCCCACCCTCAGATACTTGCTTGTCATGTTCCGCGCTGGAGGTCAGGTCTTCGATAAAATCGCCCCGATGGCGCACCATCTGGGCAAAGACGAAGGCACCATAGAGGAGGATTGAAAGAACGCTCACGAAAGCGAGCTGCGAGGCGGAGAACGTACCGGGGCTTGTTGCAAGCGTGTAGTTTGGAAGGATCAGCGTAAGAACTGTCAGCGCCATAATGACGGCAAGCGAGGCGTTGGTGCCCTGTCGTTTGATGTCCTGATATCGATGCTTCAACCCGCCCAGGGTGAGGCAGACCCCGACGACGCCAGCGCATACGATCATGACCGTCGAAAACACGGATTCGCGTGCCAGCGTCGGGTTGTTCTCGCCGTGCAGCATCATCGAAACGATGACCGATGCTTCGATGGCCGTCACCGAAAATGTCAACAGCAGCGTGCCATATGGTTCACCGAGCCGCAGTGCGACGGCTTCTGCATGATGCAAAACCACAAACACTGTCGCGAAGATGAAGATAGCGACGACGATCAACGCCAGGATTTTGATCGAGAGCGGCGAATGCTCGATCGACGCTGCGCCGAAATGAATGAGTGCGGCCAGGCCCAAGGAGCCGATTGGGAACAGATATTGGCCGATCGATCGTCGATGAGCAGCCAAGACGGAATTCCTTCATCGCCATCGACGGTCGCAGATCGGGTGTTGGAGAAATTGACCGAACTGTATCAGTCTACTTGCGGCTGCCGGCTCGTTCAATGGTGTCGTGGCCGATCGACCTGGCTTAACCAGCTTGCCGAGCTCGATGCCGCATATGCGGATCACAATTAAGCCTTGAGTTTTTGCGCTTGGGGCAATAGCTAGGTGCTACCAGGCCGGGCCCCTCTGGCAGTCCATCAGGACTGCGATGTCGGACTGGAATTCCAATCCGGGTGGCCTGGCTTTGAGTTTTCTTCAGCTGTAGCGGCATTTCTCTTGTCATACGCGGTGTCCGCGTTGCTCTACGGTTATACTCGCAAGCCGCGTCACCCCTCGCTGAACGCAAGGGTGCCGTATGACAGATTTTTTCAGTCCCGAAGCAATGACCGCTCTCATGCAGGTCATCATGATCGACCTGGTGCTGGCCGGCGACAATGCCATCGTTATCGGCCTTGCCGCGGCCGGACTACCCAAAGAGCAGCGCAGAAACGCAATCGTCGTTGGCATAATCGCAGCGGCCGTTCTGCGCATCGGCTTTGCGGCCGCGACAACCCAACTCCTGCAGATCGTCGGGCTGCTGTTCGCCGGCGGTCTTTTGCTGTTGTGGGTCTGCTGGAAGATGTGGCGCGAACTCCGGCAAAACCATGCGCAGGAAGCACAGGCGATCGAAGCGCTTTCGGAAAGCGACGTCGACTACGATGGCGTCGTAGCTGGCAAGGCTCCGCGCAAGACCCTGGCCCAGGCAACCTGGCAGATCATCATCGCCGACGTCTCCATGTCACTCGACAATGTTCTGGCGGTAGCCGGTGCTGCGCGCGAACATCCGAACGTGCTGATCTTCGGCCTTGTCCTCTCCGTAGCGCTGATGGGCATCGCTGCAAACCTCATTGCCAATCTGCTTCAGAAGCACCGTTGGATTGCCTATGTCGGCCTGGTGGTGATCCTCTACGTCGCTGGCGACATGATCTATCGCGGTGCGCTTGAACTTCTGCCTCATGTCGGGGGCGCTTGAGGCACAGAAAAAAGGGCCGGGACGACCTTCGTTCCGGCCGATTTCTGCTTATCGCTCCGCTACGATTTAGAGCGCACTCACCCGATCCGGCGGTGAAAAGAACACTTGTGCTCAGATCCGTGTGAATCGTGGCTTGGCCCCACGCAAACGACCAAATCGGAAGGCATCCGACACGGCCGAGCGGATCATGAGCATCTCGCCTATGGTTTCGTGTGTCATGAGCCCGACCAGCCGGTCGGAACTGTCGACGACGGCTACAGCAGGCACATCTGCCTGCTGCATCAGCCGCAGGCTTTCCTCGAGACTTTTGCGGTAATGTATTTTCGGGATATCGTGCCGCATTGCGCTCGCGACCGGTGCGGCGGGTCCCTTTTCCTTCAATGTCCGGATCATGTCGTTGCGTGTCACCAATCCTTCAAGATGGCCAGCGGAGTCGACGACAGGGAATTCGTGCTGCGTCGTCGCGAGCAGCATCTCGATTGCCTGGTCGAGCGTCGCCGACCGTTCCAGCCGGGCGAACTCGGTGATCATCACATCCGCGACAAGGACGCTTGTGGCTACCTCCCGGATCTGTGCGTTTTGCGCTTCCGCTGCCGCGGCGAGATAGACGAAGATGCCGATGAAGATCAGCAGCGGATTGTAGAACAGCCCAACGAAACCGAAAACGAAGGCCAATCCTTGCCCGATCGTGGCTGCGATCTGGGTCGCGCGCGACCACGACAGGCGGGCGGCGAGTGCGGCGCGCAGGATACGGCCACCATCCATCGGGAAGGCTGGGATCATATTGAAGATGACCAGGAAGACGTTGACCCCGGCAAGCCTGGCGAGAAAACTCATACGCGGATCCTCGATCCCGGCCATCTGTTCGACGCCCGCCGACCCGCCGAGCAGGACGAAGATCAGTGCGGCGATCGCGACATTGACCAGCGGCCCCGCGACCGCGATCACGAACTCCTGCCCCGGCTCTTCGGGCATGCGTTCGAGCCTGGCGACGCCGCCGATCGGGAAAAGCGTAATGTCTGGCGTGTTGATGCCGAAATACCGCGCAGCGGCGATGTGGCCGAACTCATGCAGGACCACGCAGGCAAAAACCGCAATGATGAAGGCAACGCCTTGCCAGGCCGCTGGCGTGCCGCCGATCTGATAGTGCGTCAGCCAGATCCAGACGAGCAGAAGCAGGAAGGTAAAGTGAACGCGCACGGTGGTGCCGGCGATCGTCCCGAGGTTCAGCGACCAACCCAAATCCGTCCACTCCGAGAGGCCCGACCTTCGCAAGAGGTCCCACCTTGGCAACAGGCCCCACCTTCGCAACAGGCCCCACCTTCGCAACAGGGTCTGGCAGGACGCTTGCAATCGTTCGAGAACATCAGGTGCTCAAGCTCATCGTCTGCGACTAAGGGCTGCCCGGCCGCGAGATGCCCGCCTCGGTGTCGCGCGGTCCCGTCGCAAGAACAGCTTATCACGACACGACATCCGGGTGAACGTCTCGGCGCGTGATCTGACGCGTCCGCGCCTGCACGATGATTTCGCCCTGTCGCGCTTTTTTCGGCGCTGAAGGACACGGTGCTTCGGATCGTTGTCATGGATGCTCCTGAACCTTTGCCGAAGAACATCGCAATGCAGAAGGCTCCGGCGGGGCGCCGGCGTTAGCCGACGCACCGCGAAACAAGTGATGACCTAGCGCCGACATGTCGCGGCGTTAGTCAGTGAGCAGTCTGGGAATGCTCGCCGCCCGGCTTCGAGATGTCGCTTAAAGCTTCGCCCGCTTCTGCCGCTTCGCCATTCGTCGCGAGATCGCCAAGCGAGATGATGCCGACGAGCCTCTTGTCGCGGTTCAGAACCGGGAGCCGACGTACCTGCAGGTCGCCCATGTTTTCAAGCACATGCTCGACGTCTTCGTCATCGAAGCAATATTTGACCTCCGGGCTCATGACCTCACGCACCTTCGTGTCAGGTCCCTTACCCAATGCTACGCCGCGGATCGCGATATCCCGATCGGTGATCATTCCGACCAGCCGGTCGTGGTCGCCAACGGGCATCACTCCAGCGTCGAGCCTGCCCATGTTCTCAGCCACTTCGCGGATCGACTGTTCGGGATTCGCGACCTGTACATTCCTCGTCATGCAGTTGCCGACCTTCATGGCAATCTCCCTTAACTTGCGAAGCCCCGCCGCCGGTTCCGGTGTCAATCTAGGAAACGAACTCTTCGGCGGTAACGTTCCCTTGAATCTGAATGCCTCGCGGGAGGTTTTTCACCTGGAGCCGGAAGGCTGGGAGCGCCCGCGTCGCGGGCATCTTGCGGTTGTCTTTAACCACCCGATGTCGCCGGCTCCCCGATGTCGCCGCTCCAATGAGCGTCTCGCGGCTGGAACCCTGATGGGCGATACGACGTTCCAGGAGATCGGCAGCCAACGGAGAAGTCGAATGCAGCCCTTAGCCGTAAATTCCACCAGCCGTCCCGGCGCGCTGACGATTACCCCGTTCAATGGAACCGTGACGGTCAGGTTCTCCGACGCGATCATTGCCTCGACAGAGCGGGCAAAAGTGCTCCATGAAGAGGGGCAAGATCCGGTCTTCTATATCCCGTTCGAGGATATCTATTTCGACCTTCTGGAGAAGACCAACACCACAACCCACTCCCCGCTGAAGGGCACGGCCGGTTACTGGCGGGTCCACGCGGTCGGCGGAGCGGCCGACGACTTCATGTGGGCCTACGAGACGCCCGACACGCCGGCATTGGCCATCGCCCGCCACGGCGCCTTCGATCCCAGCAAGGCCCGGATCGATGCCGATCCTGCCGAGGACAAGCGACATACGCCTCACATCCCCGAATAGAGCCTCGCATCGCACATCGGCCGATCACGCCACAGGCGACAATCCTTTCGTCATCAGGAGAATTCTTCGTCGAGGATCCGCAGTCCGTCTTCATATTTCGATGTCGACGCGCCAATCTGCTGTGCCTGCCATAAATTGTCGGCAAGATCGGCGCGCTTGACCGGCAGCGCCAATGGGTTGGCTGCTGCTCTGCGCACGAAAGCGAGGTCGTCCTCGTCCGGCCTGCGTGTCATCGCATCGACGGCCGATACGATGGATGTTCCGAAACCTGCCGCCTCGAGCCGCTCGCGATCCCAATCGTCGCTTTTCTCAACAACGTCGTGGAGGTAGGCAACGGCCTTCTGGTCGAGCGTTTCGACGGCATCAACGACCCGGCGGCAATGCTCGATATAGGGCCGTCCGGTCTTGTCCGTCTGCCCCGCATGAGCTTGTTCGGCGATTTTTGCCGCGCGGTAAAGGAAGCTCACTGCCTCGATCCTTGCTGGCCTGTGTGATGCTGCAATCGGCCTTGTTCCGGTCCACAACATGCCTCACCGAACGCGCGACGATTGCCTGAAGTTCCACAGAATGGGCAAGGCTCCGGCGCCGAAACATCTCCAGCGCCGCGAGGGCAGCCTTACAGCTTGCTGCCGCCCTGGTCGCGGGACGCTCCATCGACAATGCCGGAACTGGGCAGAATTCCAAAATCCTGCGACTTGGCACCTTGTGCCGCTGTCAAAAATCCGTCCGCGTGGAGACCGCGCCGCAGCAACTCCCTCACGGCCGCAGACCGGCTTGGCATGCGCCTTTCGAAGCGCCAGTTTTCCAAAGCAGCCAATTCCTCCGACGTTAGCATGATCTGCAGTCGTTCGGGTCTTTCCAGCTCGGCCATTTCTGCCCTCCAGCCGCTCAAAGTTAGTATTTGTCTAAGAAGTAGGAAAAGCCTCGCCAGCCGTCAAGACCGGCTCATTGGCCATCGGCGTGAAAGGCTCACAGTTACCGTCAAGCGTCGATCGTGTAGCCTGAGCGGTATGCTAACTTATTGATTTTGTGTGTTATTTGATGGATTACGCTTGCCATTCGAGCTGCTATGGCACATGCTGATCTTGAGGGACAAACCGCTCCTGAAAGGAAGGGTTTTCCATGAGAGACGTTTATTCGGCCCATTTGTGTCACGACGTTAACCTGCAAGTTTGGACCGCCGCCCGGTGCAAGGGGATAGTCAATGTCACTGCGGTGGCCGAGGCTGTGCGGCTGCGAAACCTCGCAGAAAACGTTGCGCTTGAAGACGTCGAATGCTTGGTGTTGCAAGCTGCCCAGTTCTACGGGGCGGCCATGGAATTCGACAACCTGACCGTGTTTGAACCAGGTAACGTCGATCGGCACTCGCTTGGCTGCGATGCCCTGCCTGGAAGAGGCGACGTCGATGTTCTGGAGGACAGGGCTGTTTCGCCTTATTTTCGCCCGCCGGACCAAACGCAATAGGTCTGGCCGAACACAGTCGGTCGCGGGGAAGGGCTCAGCTTCACGTCACAAGCGCGACGAAATTCCTTCAATCGGCCGCGATTTCGGCCAGTGATGTCTGGACGAAATGCAGCGGCGCCTCGAGCGTCCAGGTGATGCCTCGGGCGTGGAACTCCAGTCGCCCGCTGCCGCTGAGAGCCTGCGGCGCCACTCGCTCGAGCACGACCAGTCCGAAACCGCGCCCCCTGACAGCGTCCAGGATTGGCCCGTCCAACTCACGCCAGACCAGTCGAAAGGTCTCAGCGCCGTCGCCCGCAGGGACCACGTGCCAATCGATCTCGACGCGTCCGCCGTTGCACGACAGCGCTCCATGTTTTGCCGAATTGGTGGCGAGTTCGTGAAAGGCTATGCCGAGATACTGGACGGCGTTCGGCTGCAGTACCACCAGTGGCCCGGCCATCGACACGCGGGACTGCGCTGCGAAGGCCTTGAGCTGTGCCTGGATGAGCTCGCCGACCGTCGCGCCGCGCCATTCGGCATTGACCAGGAGATCATGGGATTCCGAAAGCGCCATGATGCGCTCTCGAACTTGCCCGAGGAAAGCCTCAGGTGTGCTCGTCAGCTTGCTTGTCTCGCGGATCATCGAGATGATGACCGAATACTGGTTCTTCACCCGATGGTTGACCTCGCGCATGAGCAGTCGGATGCGCCGTTCGTTCTCCTTGTGGGAACTGATGTCGCGCGCGATCTTGGAGGCGCCGACGACCCGCCCGATCCCGTCGCGGATCGGTGAGACGGTGAGCGAGACCGAAACGAGCGTGCCTTCCTTGCGCAGGCGCATCGTCTCATAGGAGGGGACGCGTTCGCCGGCGCGGATGCGGCTGATGATCGAGACTTCCTCGTCGAGACGGTCAGGCGGAATGAGCATCGTCACTGGCCGGCCGATCGCCTCGGCAGGCGTGTAGCCGAACAGGCGTTCTGCAGCATCGTTCCAGCTGGTAATGATGCCATTCATGTCCTTCGAGACGATGGCGTCCATCGACGACTCGACAATGGCGGCAAGACGCATGCGGGCTTCATCGCCCAGCGTCTGCGTGCGCAGGTCGAGCAGCGTGTTGATGGCACCGACTACATTGCCCGCTTCGTCGCGAAGCAGGCGTGGGTGAGCCCCGAATGGGACCAGTTCGCCATCCGGCCGCTCCGCAATCGCCTGGTCCCAGGAGACATCCCGCCCTTCGCGCAGCGCCACCGCCATCGGACACTCGCCATGCGCCATATCCCGACCGTCCAGATGACGAAGCTTCCACGAGCCGCACCATAGGTCCCGACCGATAACAGGACGATGGCCCCAGAGCTCAGCTGCGGCTTCGTTGAAGAAGGTGATGTGTCCCTGCCCGTCGACGGTGTAGATGGCGACCGGCAGTGCCTGCATCAGATCGGCAGTGGGAATGCCCGGAACTCCGAGGCCGACATCGGCTTGTTCAACGAAGTTCACTTATGGCGCCATTCTCGTGGATTTCTGAGCGGCTATAATGCCCTTGAGCGGTTTCGGTTCCGTCCGGACAATCACGTGCGGTCCCTTTTGCCCGCAGTCGCGGCGACATTCCTGGGCAAGGCATCAGGCCGACACAGGATCATCGCAAAATTGTCCGCCTAATCGTGTACTAAATGCGCCCGAGAAGGACCAGGATAATAACGATCAGCAGCACGAGACCGAGGCCACCGCCACCATAATAGCCGGTGCCGTAAAACGGTCCACCACCCAAACCGCTGAACCCGCCAAGCAAGATAAGGATCAAAATGATGATGAGTATGGTTCCGAGGCTCATGGTGGTTCTCCCATTCGTGCGCTGCCGCGCCGTACAAGGGCACGTCCATGCGCCTGTTGATGACGGTATGAACTCCCAGAGGGGGCTTCCTGTTCCACCGGAAGTAGCAACGCTGTCGCTCGTCTCGCGGGAAAAGCCGGTAGGCTGACGAGACAACCCGCCGGCCGGGAGCCCGCGGGGGGACAAACTTTCTCAGCCTCGGACCGCCTGGAGGAACGGCGATCACAGCAAAAATGCCTGACGCAGTCGGAAGTTGCGGCGGTAGGCCAAAGTAGGCCACAGCCACTCTACCGCCCTTTGTTTGCCGGCCGGGTGCCGCCGCCCTTCTTTTCGGGGTCATGAGTATGGTGGCTGTCGCGTTCGCCTCCGCCACCTGAGATCTTGCTGCGGCTGCGCAGATCGGAATCGGCTGGCGGCTTTTCTATCACCAGCGGCTCCTTGGCGTTTTCGTGCGATGCGCCAGGACCGCCATGGCGAATACTGGCGCGGGTCTTCTTCGACGTGGACATGAAATCACCTAACGGTCCTGCTGATGGCCTTGATGGGTCGTATTGACCTTCGTGTTGCCCTGCTGGCCCTGTTTGTCGGGATTTGGGGCGGAATGGCTGTGCTGCGTCTGGTCGACAGGAACCGACTTCTTGTCGCCCGGACCCTTTGGGCTTTGGTTCTCTGTCGGAACGGGTGGTGGTTTTGTGCTCATGACCGTCTCCTTTCACTAGCCAAAACAAGCAGGCCCCCGGGAAGGTTCCTGATACGAACCGGGCGAGGGGCAAACTCCTGACATTGCCAATTCCGGCCTTGTCGGCGCGTCGCAGCGCAATAATCTTCTGTTAGGGCGTGGGCACTTCCACCTGTTGAAAGGAGCCGACCATGAAACACCAAACACTCGACCAACTGCAGACAGTTGCGAAAGTTGAGCCCTCGGCGACATACCCGGTCATGACTCGGGCGCAGCGGATCGAGCGTTGGGCAGAGCTTCTCGAACAAAATCCACGGCGTTGCCTCGGAGCCCTTTCAGGCACCGAATATCTCAGTCCTGAAGCTCGTGACGTAGCGCGTGGCGCGGGGTCGCCGATCACCGTTGCCTATGAGGATCCGGTGCTGCGCGCCATGGGTCTGAAAGATGATACCTACGGTGAGGCAAAGCGCTTCTTCGAGCTAAGTGACTGGCAGTTGCACAACATCGTCTGTCACTGTCACGTTGGTGCTACGATGCAAGCGCGATGGGCTGCCGCCAGAGTCCGCCGGACGATTACCGGGAACAGACTTCTGGCCTGGCTGAGGGCAAGGTTTGTGCATTGAGGCCAGCCAAGAACGGTGACGACAAGTCTTGATCGTTCTCGTTAGCGGCTGGCCGGCAAAAGGCTGGTGGCATCGCCGGTGCCGCAGTGTTGATCGAGCCGACGCCTTGCATTCAGGGCGGCCGGACGAAGGCTCATGGCCAGGTCCCTTGTCGGAGGCAGGAAGCTCTCGATTCATGTGAACACGGCCCGCGCCCCTGATCCATGCCACCACCGATGCATCGTTGGCGGAATCTCGTCCCTGTGACATGCCCGCAATCGCGTCTGGGAACTTTTCTGGAGGCACATGGTTGGAATGTGCGGCTGAAAGAATCCGGGCCTGTGCCAAGGAGGTTCGCCATGAAGCTTCGCGAGTTGATGGACCAAGTGAAGGATCTGCCCCCGGATACCCTCGTCTGTGCCGCCGAGATTGACGAGGCCTTTGCGGCCAACATTGCCGGCATAGAAACAGTAGAAGGTGCCCGGATCGAAAGCCGGAAACCGGACGGCACCGAAGCTGTCGAACTCGCCAACGGGAACGACAGGGTTGTCGTAATCCGCTGGTGAACCGCTGGCTCATGCTGGAGCGGTCGCATGCTTGATCACTGAACGCTGGAGGAGTCGCAGGCCATGTTACCGGTATTGAACAAAAGACTTTGCGCCGGCCTGATTGCCGGAACTCTGATGCTCTCGGCCGGCGGCTTTGCTCCGCTCGCAGCTCAGGAAATCCCGAACGACTTCACGGCGATCGTGCGCGAGAAAATTCCGGCCGTGGTCGCAATAACGACCAAACAGATCATCCAGGACCAGGCGACGCTGGGCGACTTTCTTAGCCCTTTCGGCAGTCCCGGCCTCGGACCGGCGCAACCGCAGGTGCGAGAGGCCCTTGGTTCCGGCTTTGTGATCAGCTCCGAGGGGTACATCGTCACCAACAGCCATGTCGTTGCCGAGGCAAGCGAAATTCATGTCGTGTTCTCCGACAAGCAGACGTTGCCTGCGCAACTCGTCGGTCGCGATCCGGCAACCGACCTCGCGGTGCTGAAGATCGAGCCACGGCCCAATATGACAGCGACCGCCTGGGGTGACTCCGATGCAGTACAACCCGGCGCATGGACGATCGCTATCGGCAGTCCGTTCGGGCTCGGCGGGACCGTTACCGTCGGCGTGCTTTCGGCCCGTTCGCGCGACATCAATGCCGGTCCTTACGACGACTTTCTCCAGACCGACGCCTCGATCAATCGCGGCAATTCAGGCGGCCCCCTGTTCAATGCGCGCGGCGAAGTGATCGGCGTCAATACGGCCATCGTATCTCCCACAGGTGGCAGCATCGGGATTGGCTTTGCGGTGCCATCCCGAACCGCCCGCAACGTTGTCGACCAGTTGATCCGCACTGGCCGGATCGAGCGCGGTTTCATCGGGGTGCGTCTCCAGGAGGTCACGCCGTCGATTGCCGAGGCGCTTGGAATACCCGGCAGCAAGGGAGCGCTGGTCGCCTCGGTCGAACCCGGCAGTCCGGCAGAGCAGGCAGGCATACAGGCGGGAGACGTGATCACACGCTTTAACGGCAAGGACATCCAGAGCGTCCATGATCTGACGCTCGCGGCTGCGAGCCAAAAGCCGGGAACAAAAACGACGCTGACACGGAACCGCGGAGGCAGCCAACAGGAAATAGCTCTGACCATTGGACAGCGCAACGATGAGGAGCAACAGACCAGCGCCGTTCCAAAGTCGGAAACGGCCGACGCGCGTCTTGGATTGTCGCTCAGCCCAATTCCGGATGAGGCGCGCCAGCAGCTCGGACTCCGGCCGGATACTACAGGCGTGTTCGTCCAGGAAGTGGCTCCAAACAGCCTCGCCGCCGAAAACGGCGTTCAGCCTGGCGATGTGATCGTCTCGGCCAACAACCGGGATGTGACACAGCCGTCGGACATCCAAGAGGAGTGGGCGAAATCCCGCCAGCTGAACAAGCCGATGTTGTTCCGCATCAGCAGGCAAGGGCAATCTCTTTTCGTTGCCGTGGCCACGGCCAAATCTTGACGGGCCAACTCTCGATGGAAACGCGTTAGCGTAAACTTGGCCGAATAGATCACACGCTTTCGCGAGAGGCGGCCTTTAGGGACGGGAACAACAGCCGACCAAGGCCGTTTCGTCCAAGAGTCATTCAACCTGTTGAAAGGAGGCTTCCGATGAGCGCCACCGGACTCGACGTATTCGACAAGACGCTGCAGACAACAAACATCTGGCTCGACGAGATCATGACCGAGATCGGACCGGATCGGCAGGTCGCATGGCATGTGCTTGGAGCGGTGCTCCACGCCTTGCGAGACCGCATGCAGCCGGATCTTGCCGCCCACCTCGGCTCGCAGCTGCCGATCCTCGTGCGCGGCGCCTATTACGACCAATATCAGCCCTCCACGACTCCCGAGAAGTTGCGGTCGCTCGACGAGTTCCTGGCCAAAATCAAGGCGGAGTTGGAATTCACCCGACCGGTCGATTCCAAGGATGCATTCAGGGTCGTATCCAAGGTGCTCGCTCACCACGTGGGAGAGGGGCAGATGATCAAGGTTTGGGAATCCTTGCCGGCAGAAATCAGGCGCGTCGCGGCAGCTCAGCAAGCGGCGTGAAATAGCGCCAGATACAGTTGGTCTCGTTTCTTGGGGAGATGGAAATGCCACTCACCCTTATCAGTCCTGCGTTCCCGGCGGGCGGGAAAATCCCTGAAAGGCATACCCGCGACGGCCAGAACGTCTCACCACCGCTAAAATGGTCCGGTATTCCCCACGGTACCAAGAGCCTTGTTCTCGTCGTGCAGGATCCCGACGCGCCGAGCGGGGTTTTCGGGCATTGGGCGGTGTTCAATATCCCGCCCGATGCCGGCGAGCTTGCCGAGGCGCAAGACGGCAAGCCAGGCCCGTCGGCACTCAGGCAAGGCACCAACGATTTCGGCAATGCCTATTACGATGGCCCGCAGCCACCGGTGGGACATGGCGTCCATCATTATCATTTCCGGCTGGCCGCGCTCGACGTGCCGAGCCTCAGTGTGCCGGGACAGGCGGGCGTGCAGCTCGTCTGGAAGGAAGCCCGGAAGCATGCGCTGGAGCAGACCGAGTTGGTCGGAACCTACGCACGGTAACACCGGCCCGTGCCGGTGGCCGCCGTTTACAGCGCAGCCGGATCAAGCGGCTTTCGAGCCGGGCCGTGGATGACCGAGCCGTCGGCCGCGAAAACCGAGCCATGGCAGGGACAATCCCAGGTGTTGTCCGCATTGTTCCAGGTCACGGTGCAGCCCTTGTGGGTGCATGTCGCCGAAACCGGGTGGAGCACCCCTTCAGCGTCTCGCCACGCCGCGATCTTTTCGTCGCCCCTGACGATCACACCGCCCATGCCGGGCACGATGTCGTCGAGGCTTGAGACAATCGATTGGCTGCGGCCATTCTGGTGAAAGTCCTCGGGATAAGGCCGCGCCGGATCATAGAGCTTTTGCAATGGGCTCGGCCGCGCGCAGATCAGATCCGCGATCATCATGCCTGCGGCCGTTCCGTTGGTGATGCCCCAGGCGTTGAATCCCGTGGCGATATGAAAACCGGAGGCTTTGTCCGGATCGGGTTCGCCGGCATACGGAACCCTGTCTGCGGTATCATAGTCCTCATTGCACCAGCGCCACGCAACGTCCCCAACGGGAAGGCTCATTCTTGCCCATTGTTCCAGCTCGACAAACCGTTTCGCCACATCGCCATCCTGGCCCGTGTCGAACTTGGGGCCGAGTGCGACAAGCAGCGGGCCTTCGGCGTCGCGGCCGGTGCGGATGGAATGCGTCGGATCGTCGATGCCGATGAACATGCCGTCGACAGCAAGAGGGTGATCGATCCGAAACGCCATGGCAGTGTGGCAGCGCGGCTGGGTCCGGTTCGCCATGCCGACGGGGCTCTTCACTGTCATATTGGTGGCGACGACCACATGCTCGGCGTGAACGGTGCCGCTGTCGGTAACGACGCGCCAGCGGCTTGCCTCGCCAATAGAGATCGCGCGGCTGTTTTCGAAAATCCGTCCGCCACGGGCCGTCACCGCTTGAGCCAGGCCAACCAGATACATCGCCGGATTGAACTGCGCCTGGTCGGAAAAACGCAGGGCGGCGGCCGTTTCGAAAGGCAGCGGCGCGCGCTCCAGGACATCGGCGTCCAGCCCAATCTGGCGCGCGGCTTCTGCCTCCGCCACGATCTCCGCGCGCCGGCTTGCATCGCAGCTGTAGGTATAGGCATCCTTGTTCTCGAGATCGCAGGCGATGGCATAGTCGTGAACCCAATCCCGGATCTGCACGGCGCCGGCGGAATTCGCATCGGCATAGGTCTGCGCCAGGTCCCGCCCGAACGTGTCGATGAGATGGCGATAGATCAGCGCGTGCTGCGTCGTGATCTTGGCCGTCGAGCGGCCGGTCACCTGGCCGCCTGTCCGCAGGCCTTCGATGACGATCACCGACCGACCGGCCTCGCAAAGGCGAAGCGCCGTTGTGAGCCCGACAACCCCGGCGCCCACGACAACGGCATCGGCATGGACCGAGCCCTCGAGCGGAGAATAGTTCGTAGCGGTGGCTGCCGCCACCCAACAGCTTCCCGGTTTTCCCGAAAGAATGGCCATTTCACCGGCGTCCCATGCGTTCGATGCATCTCCATCGACAACCCGCGCCGGCGCGAAAAAGTTCCGAGATCTACGGTCTTCAATCGTGGTTTCTTTGGAACTTCAGCAGATGATCGGGGCAGTCGAACGCAGCAACGCACGTGAATTGGTATAGGCAGATGCCATTACTGTTAGGCCGGCGGCCGAAGACTGCGCCGTTACGGCCTGTGGCGAAGGTCACCTGCGCGCGCCCGGCAAAGCCTGAAGAATGGTTCGAGCCACCCGCATCCAGTATTTTGGCGATAAAACAGTTCGTACCTTGTTTTTCCCCATTGCAATTGCCAACCATGGAAATGGATTGATTCGGAGCTTGTCTATGCGTGGACTGCAAGTGGCCCTGGCTGCGGTGATCTTGGGCATTTCAGTCAGTTCTGGACTCGCCGATGACAATTCTCCCTTTATCTATTTTGCGACCCAGGACCCTTTCGCAGACGGTTTGCCGACCAAGAACGATGTCTTTGTCTTTGGTGGCGTCTTTACGCGCGGGGCCTTCGGCGACGCGATCAATGTTTTCGGTGCCGACTACACCGACAACTATATAGTCGGAGCTGCATACGGTCGCGATTTCGTCGATATCGGCGCTGGCTTCGTTCTTGGTGGCGTCGCCGGCGCGGCCATAAGATTTGGCCAGGACGACGATACGACTGGCGAACTTTGGGCCGGAGCGCGACTGCGCCACCACGGCCTGGTCATTGGTGATTTGGCGATTGCGCCCGCACTGACAGCTGGATTCAGTGCCGTTACCGGCCCTACTGAGATCGAGCGCGAACGCGAAATCCGCCACGATGGCGATGCGTCATTCCTCGGCTTCGTCGGCGCGGAGCTTTCGTTCAGAGTGAGGCAGGCTCCCAACGTCGAACTCGTCTACCAACTCCACCATAGATCCGGCGCCGATGGCACGTTTGGAGATATGACAGAGGGTTCCAATGCGAACGCTCTTGGCATCCGTTATCGCTTCTAACGTTTGGTGCTGTAGACCTTCTTACAGGCGCCTACGCACCCACCCAGTTGGCTCGCGCTGAGGACGGCGACACTCCCGTGAGGGTCGGCACGATGAACCATTGAAAACCTCAAGGCCGTGTCGCCCTATAGCGCCGGGTCACCCTCAGGCTATATCCTTCAGCGTATCCAGCGGCCCTTTCAATGCAGACCTGGGCTGGATCAACTCTGGCGCGATCAGGAAGGTGTGCGGTGCCGTCGGCGGTTCATCGATCAGCTCGAATGCCTTCGTGATCATCGCCTCAACATTCTGCCGCACCATGATTACGGGGAAGGGCAGGAAGGAGCCGAAGGGGTCATAGTCGTAGCAACCGACGACGAGTTCGCTGAACATTTCCGCCGGCCGGCCGGCCATGAAACGCAGCAGACCTTCCATATTGATCGACGAATTGATGAACAGCGCGCGCGGCAGCTTGCCACGGCATTGGTAAAACGCCTCGAAGGCACGCAAAGTTATATCAGGCGAATAGCCGGAGGACTGCACACCATCGTCAGGGTCGGCGCCCAGCAGCGCCTTCTTGGTCGCATGGAAAGCGGCGATGCGTTCGCGGCTGGCGTGGTCGTTGCGGCCGCCAAACAGAAACAGCTCGTCCGGCCGCAGAGGATCGTCGTTGCCGAAGCGGCGGATGATTGCTTCCGTCAGCATCCGCGCGCCCTGATAATTGTCGCTGATCACCGAATGCGCCTTCGTTCCCGGCAGGTCGATGTTGATATGCCTCAGCCCCGCCAGTTCGCAGACCTCGTGCACGCCATCGGGATCGGTGGCGCCGACGATGAAGAGCTGGTCGATTGAATAGGAGATCAGCGTCTCCGCGGTCCGCCGTTCCTCTTCGGGGTCGCGGCTGGCACTAACCACGACCGGGCATTGGCCGCGGCTGCGCACATGCCCCTCAAACGTCTGCGCCATGGAGGAGAAGTAGCGATTGTCGTGCACGGGCAGCATCAGGCCGACCAGGCCTGATCGCGAGCGTCGCAGGCCTCGCGCTTGCAGATTGGTGGTGTATTGGTGGAGTTCGGCGAGGCCGAGAATTGTTTGCGCCGTACTTTCCTTGATGCGGCGCTTGCGCCAAGTGCCGTTCAGGACGGCACTCACGGTCGACGGCGAACTGCCCGACAGCACGGACAGGTCATAGATCGTCGCCTTCTTCTTGACCCGCTGATCCATCTGGCGCCTCCGGCGCGTCTATTTAGAGCAATATCCCGCTTGACGAGAGCTTCTCGATGCACAATAGTTTCTGCACCATCGATTGTGCAAGCGAAAACCGGTGGATGATTGATGGGGAAGTGCCCCGTCTCTTTCGGGGAGGTTTCTAACGGCCGCCGTCGTTCGACGGCTCGAGTGTGTTCCCACTAGGAACGTTATGGGAGGAGTACAGATGAAAAAGCTCTTGATCGCGGCGCTTGCCGTGACCCTTATGATTGGCGGATCATTCGCTGCGATGGCACAGCAGGCCGGCAAGGTCGGCGTCGTCGTCAAGATCGGCGGCATTCCGTGGTTCAACGCAATGGAGGCGGGTATCAAGGAGCGCGGCGAGAAGCTCGGGATCGACGCATTCATGGTCGGCCCGACCAGCGCTGATCCAGCACTGCAAGTTCGCGCCATCGAGGATCTGATCGCGCAGGGCGTCAAGGTCGTCGGCGTCGTGCCGAATGATGCGAAAGTGCTTGAACCGGTCCTGCAGAAGGCCAAGGACGCCGGCATCATCGTCATCACACATGAATCGCCTGGCCAGAAGGGCGCCGACTGGGATTTCGAACTCGCGTCTGCCACCGGCTTCGGCGAGGCTCACGCCAAGCTCCTGGCGGAGAAGATGGGCGGCAAGGGTGAGTATGCAGTGTTCGTCGGCTCGTTGACGGTGCCGCTGCACAATGCCTGGGCCGACGCGGCAATCGAGTATCTGAAGAAGAATAATCCCGACATGAAACTCGTCGGCGAACGTTATGGCGTCGCCGAGGATGTAGACAAGAGCCGCAGCACTGCGCTTGACCTGATTTCCGCAAATCCCGGCCTGAAGGGCTTCCTCGCCTTCGGCAGCCAAGGCCCGATCGGCGCTGGCCGCGCAATCGAAGAGCGCCGGAAGGTGGGCGAAATTTTCGTGCTCGGACCATTCTCGCCAGGCCAGGGCCGGAAGCTCATCAAAAGCGACGCGATCTCCGGCGGCTTCATGTGGAATCCGAAGCAGGCGGGCGAGGTTTTCGTCACGCTGGCCGACCATCTCATGAAGGGCAAAGAGATCAAGGATGGCGATACGATCGAAGGGCTTGGGACAGTTAAGCCCGACTTCGAAAACCGTAACATCATCGTCGATCAACTCGTCCCCATCAACAAGGATACTGTCGACGATCTCGCGGCGATGGGCCTGTAAAGCCTCCCAGGGCTAATGGCAGTCGGGCCCGGCCTCGAACCGGCCCGGCTGCAGGATTGCAAACGCGATTGGATCCAGGTTTCGACTCGATGGCTGATCAGGCACTCGATGGCGCCGCACCACGGCCGCTGCTGTCGCTCCGCAACGTCAACATGACGTTCGGCGGCGTGAAGGCGCTGAAGAATGTCAGCTTTGAGGTGTTGCCGGGCGAGGTGCATTGTCTTGCCGGCGAGAACGGCTCCGGAAAGAGCACGCTGATCAAGGTCATTACAGGCGTGTACAAGCCCGAGGCGGGCGCCGAAATCGATTATGATGGCCAGAGCTACCCCCATATGTCGCCGGTTACGGCGCAGGCCAGCGGAATTCAGGTCATCTGGCAGGATCTCGCCCTGTTTCCCGAGATGACTGTCGCCGAGAATATCGCGTTCCAGACCGTCATCGGCCGCTGGCCGCGGCTGGTGAACTATGCCGAGATGCGTCGGGTCGCGATCAACGCCTTGCAACGTCTTGGTGTTACCTTCGATGTCGATCTGGCACTCCACCACTTTCCCATCGCACAGCGGCAGATCGTAGCAATCGCCCGCGCCCTCATCGGTGAGGCAAAGCTCGTCTTCATGGACGAGCCGACGGCGTCGCTCACCCAATCCGAAACCGACTATCTGCTGGACGTTGTGCGCAATCTGTCGGCGTCGGGCGTCGCCGTTGTGTTCGTCAGTCATCGCCTGGCGGAGGTTCTTGAAATCTCTAGCCGCGTCACCGTGCTGCGCGACGGCGCCCTGGTTGGCGTCTATCCAACCAAAGGCCTGACCCAGTCGCGCATCACCGAGTTGATGACGGGCAAGACCTTCGACTATTCCGTCCTGCATCGGGATTTAAGCAGGAGCCCGGTCATGCTTGAGGTCAAGGGACTGTCGCGGCCCGGCGAATTCGACGACGTGTCCTTGACGGTCCGGCGCGGCGAGACACTCGGCATCACCGGGTTGCTCGGGGCAGGGCGCACCGAATTGGCGCTGACATTGTTTGGCATGCGCAAGCCGAAATCGGGCTCTGTCGCCCTGGATGGCAAACCCGTTCGCTTCGGTTCCAACCGTGACGCGATCGCCGCCGGCGTCGCCTATCTTTCGGAAGACCGGCTGTCGCTCGGTCTCATTCAGCCCCAGGCAATCGCCGACAACATGGTCATCGCCTCGCTGGACAAGATCCTTTCAGGCGGTTTCATTTCGAGCGATCGCAAGCGATCTCTGGTCAATCGCTGGATAAGGGACCTCGGCGTCAGGATCGGAAAGCAGGACGACGCGATCTCGACCCTGTCAGGGGGAAATCAGCAACGTGTCGCCATTGCAAAATGGCTGGCGACCGACCCGAAGCTGCTTATCCTCGACGCACCGACCGTCGGCGTCGATGTCGGCGCGCGCGCCGGCATTTTCGACATCGTTTCCAAGCTGGCGGACAGCGGCCTGGCCATTATCCTGATCTCGGACGAGGTGCCTGAAGTCTATTTCAACGCGGACCGTGTGCTGCACATGGCTCAGGGGCGCATTGTCGGCGAATTTACGCCGGGCGCTACGACCCTCCAGGCGATGGAGGAGGCGGTCTATGCGTAGGTTTGTCCGCTCCCACGCAACGGAACTGGCTTTGCTCGCCGTTATCGCAGTCATCTGCGTCTTCCTTTCGTTCGCGACAGACCGGTTCTTCACCCTGGGCAACGCGTTTGACCTTCTGAACACCAGCTCGGTCAACATCATCTTCGCCGTCGGCCTGCTGGTCGTGCTGATCGCCGGCGGCATTGACATTTCCTTCGCGGTTGCTGCCTCCGTTGTGCAATATCTGACCGCGACCGTCCTCGGCTGGATCGGCGGCGGGAATTGGATTGTCGGCTTCATCATCGCTGGCGCATTGGGCGTCGCGTTGGGCTGCATCAACGCCTTCCTGATCCACGGGTTCAGGATCATCTCGATCGTCGCCACGATTTCGACTTTCAACATTTTCTTCGGCTTGCTGATGTTTTTCACGGGCGGCGTGTCGATCTACAACCTGCCGGACTGGCTCACCACCCGCGTCGTGCTGTTCGAGCGAGAGATGGCTGACGGGACCTGGGCGGAGATCACCCTGCCTGTGCTCATTATGGCCATATGCGTGTTCGCTACCTGGGCGTTGATCACGCGCACCACCACCGGCCGCCAACTCTACGCATTTGGCGACAACCCGGAGGGCGCGCGCCGCTTCGGCATCAATATCGGTGCCATGCAATTTATCGCCTTCGGCTGGCTTGGCCTGATGGCGGGTATCGCCGGCCTCGTCCAGGCGCATTACGCGCAGGAGGTTGTGCCGAATGCCCTTTATGGGCGCGAACTCGACGTCCTGGCAGCGGTGGTCCTTGGCGGTGCGCGGCTCGGCGGCGGCAAGGGCAGCGTGCTCGGCTGCATTCTGGGCGTTCTGTTGGTCTCGATTACCCAGAACGGACTTAATTTGATGGGCGTGTCGCCTTTCGCGTTCAAGATGATCGTCGGCGCCATCATTCTTGCCGCAATCACGCTTTCGAACACCAGCATCGAACGCCTGCTGCCGTTCCTGAAAAGCCGACGGGTGCCTTCATGACGGTTTTGATTGAACGCGTCCGCAACGCGCTCGGCCCCGAACTTGCAGGTCCGTTTGCCGCGTTCGTAGCTGTCATGATCGTGTTCGGTTTTGCCGCGCCGAACTTTCTTTCGCGCGCTACCTTTGGATCCGTCGCCTTCCAACTGCCGGAACTCGGCCTCCTCACACTCGCCATGCTGCTGCCGATCCTGACCGGCGGCCTGAACCTGGCCATCACCTTCACCGCCAACATGGCCGGCCTGACGCTGGCTTGGGTACTGCAGAGCCAGGGAGGCGTCGACGCGGGCATCGGCGCCTTCCTCCTTGGCTCGGTCCTTGCCATCGCGGTCGGCGCACTGAGCGGGCTGATCATGGGGCTCGTCATCGCCTACACCAAGGCTCACCCGATCCTGGTCTCGCTGTCGATGATGATCTTCCTGCGCGGTCTCGGCGAATTCCTGACGCGCGGCGGCGACGTGTCCGGCATTCCCGGCTTCCTGGCGCCGATCGGCTACGGTTCGATTTTTGGCATCCCGGTGCCGTTGCTCATCTTCATCGCTTGCGTGCTGATCTGGCACGTCTTGCTGACGCGCATGAAGCTAGGCTTCAACACCTACATGATAGGCTCCAATATCGAGGCCACACGCTATTCCGGTATCAATACGCGCAAGGTGCAGGTTCTCGTCTACACATTGTCCGGCGCGATGTGCGCGGTCGCCGGCATCATCATGCTGGCGCGCTTCAATTCGGTGCGTGTCGGCCACGGCGAGTCTTATCTGCTGATCACCGTGCTTGCCTGCTTCCTTGGCGGGGTCAATCCGTTCGGTGGCTTCGGTCGGGTGATCCCGGTCTTCGTTGCGCTCGCCGTGCTCCAGCTTCTGTCCTCGGGACTCAATCTGATGGGCGCAAGCCAGCACCTTGCGACGGCAGTCTGGGGCATCCTGATGATCACGGTGATGATCCTGCGCTGGCTTGCCGGGCGCCTCAAATTCCTGAACACAAACAGAGGGTGAGTCAGATGCATGGTTTTGGGGTCCACACCTCGATGTGGACGATGAACTGGGACCGGGCCGGCGCGGAGAAGGCGATCGCGGCTTCCGTCAAATACGGGATGGACTTTATCGAGATCGCGCTTCTGAACGCGCCGGCGGTCGATGCCGCGCACACACGCGCCTTGCTCGAAAAGCACAATCTTCCTGCCGTTTGCTCGCTTGGCCTGCCGGAGCGGGCCTGGGCCTCGGTGCGGCCGGATGCCGCCATTGAACATCTCGAAGTGGCGATCGACAAGACTGCGGAAATGGGCGCGCTGGCGCTTTCCGGCGTGATTTTTGGCGGTATCGGCGAACGCACCGGCCTGCCACCGACCGAAAAGGAATACGACAATATCGCGCATGTGCTGACCGTCGCCGCCAAGCACGCCAAGAATCGCGGCATCGAGCTCGGAATCGAGGCGGTGAACCGCTACGAGAACCATTTGATCAATACCGGCGCGCAGGCCGTCTGGATGGTCGAGAAAGTCGGGGCCGACAACATCTTTGTTCATCTCGACACCTACCACATGAACATCGAGGAGAAAGGAGCCGGCAACGGCATTCTGGCCGCCCGCGATCACCTGAAGTACATCCACTTGTCTGAAAGCGATCGCGGCACACCAGGCACCGGCAACTGCCCCTGGGACGAGATTTACGCGACGCTGGCGGCGATCGGCTTCAAGGGCGGACTAGCCATGGAAAGCTTCATCAACATGCCGCCCGAAGTCTCCTACGGCCTCTCGGTCTGGCGGCCAGTCGCCAAGGACGAGGCCGAAGTGATGGGCAATGGCTTGCCGTTCCTGCGCAACAAGGCTCGCCAATACGGTCTGATCTGAGACGATGGGTGACGGGCAGAAGGCGGACGGCGCAAGGATCGCCGTCTTCGATGTCGGCAAGACCAACATAAAGCTCTCCGCGATGACGCTCGACGGCGTGCTCGTGGAGAGCCTCTCTGTTCACAACGAAGTGCGGCCCGGTCCACCTTGGCGGCAGCACGATCTCAACGGCATTACCGACTGGCTGTTCGGCTCGCTCGCCACTTTGTGCCGACACCATCCGCTGGAAAAGGTGGTCGGCACCGGACATGGCTCCGCAGGGGTCTTGGTGAACGCAGATCCCGACGAGACTTGTGCCCTGCCGATGATTGACTACGAGCAGGATCTGCCGCCTGCAATTCGCGAAGGCTACGCGCCGCTTTCGGGCGATTTCTTCGATCGCGGCAGCGCGATCATGCTGAAGGCTGCCCACCAGGCGCGCCAGCTGTACTGGATGCAGCAGGTTGATCCGGAGCGCGTCGCTCAGGCTCGTTGGTATCTGGGCTTGCCTCAATATTGGGCCTGGCGGCTGTCAGGCGTGCCATCGGCCGAAACGACGGTCCTCTCGGCGCAATCCCATCTGTGGAACAATGTGCGCAAGCAGTGGGCGCCCATTGTGGCGGGGCAGGGGTGGCAGCGCCTAATGCCACCATTTCATCCGGCCTGGGAGAGGTTGGGGCCAATCCGGCAGGATCTGGCGCGCCGGCACGGCATACCGGAAGAGCTCTCTGTCCTGACAGGCGGCCACGACAGCAGCCTGAACCTCTACCGCTACCAGGCGGCAGGCATGCGCGACGCCTGCGTGATCTCTACCGGAACCTGGATCGTCGGAATGTGCGCGGCGACACCTCTCGACCAACTCGATGAAAATCGCGGAATGGTGCTGAACAGCGACGTGACAGGACGCCCGGTCGGCGGCGTTTTGACCATGGGCGGACGAGAGTTCAGTCATGTGGCAGGGCAGGGGCAAGAAGGAACTGCAGCCGACGCTGCGCTGGTCAGCTTGCTGATTGAGCGCGGCACTTTCGCATTGCCGTCGTTCGGCGACGATGACGGCCTGTTTCCAGGCAGCGCTGGGCTCGGCCGGTTTGGAGGGCCGCCTGCAGAAACCCCTGCAGAGCGCAAGGCGCTCGCGGTGCTCTACGCCGCGCTGCTGACGGTAGAATGTATCGATGCGCTGAACGAAAACGGGCTGGTTGCATTGGATGGCACCTTCCTGCGAGACCCGCTCTACGCCACACTGGTTGCCGCACTACGGCCAAACGCCGAAACGGTCTACAACCTCGACTCCTATGGCACCGCGTCGGGTGCGGCGCTACTTGGCGAACATGAAACGCGTGACACGCCGGCTCCGATCGCAGTCAGCCTGCCGACTGCCTTTGCCGGCGATCGTGAGGCGCTCGCAGCCTATGCACAGCGGTGGCGCGACCTGGCGAAGCGAAACAACTTGCAACAGCGCAAGACCAGCAAAGGAACAATCGATGACTGATGACAGCGCTTTGCGCCGCGAAATGGTGGATGTTTGCCGCCGGATGAACTCCAGCGGTATCAACCAGGGCAATGCCGGCAATTTGTCGGTGCGCTCTAGCGACGGTTTCCTGATCACGCCCTCGTCGCTGCCCTACGAAACGATGACGCCCGAAGACATCGTCGAGATGGGCTTTGACGGCACCTATGTCGGCCGACGGCCCTCCTCGGAGTGGCGCTTCCACCGTGACATTTTGAAAGAGCGGCAGGAGGTCGATGTCGTGCTGCATTGCCACTCGCTCTACGCCACGACGCTGGCCTGCCATCACAAGACGATCCCGAGCTTCCACTATATGACGGGAGTGGCTGGCGGCACCACCATCCGCTGCGCGGAATACGCAACCTTTGGCACGCAGGCCTTGTCCGACAATGCCTTGGTTGCGCTCAAGGATCGCCTCGCCTGCCTGCTCGGCCAGCACGGCCAGATTTCGCTCGGCAAGACCATGGAAGCGGCGTTGTGGCTGGCGAACGAGGTCGAAACCCTGTCGCGCATGTATGTCCAGGCGCTTAGCCTTGGCGAGCCGCCGGTCCTTTCCGACGAGGAGATGGCGCGGGTGATCGAGCAGATGAGGAAGATGAGCTATGGCCAAGCGCCGGACCCGGAGGGAACGAACAATCTGGCGCGGCCGCGCGACGCTGCGGTCTAGCGCAGCTTCGGCAGATTTTAGTGGAAACAGGTCTTTTTTTCGCGCTGGGTGGAAGGTGAAGACTGAGATGTCCTCCTTCACGGCAAACGGTGAATCAAATCGTTCAGCAAAAGCAGCGTCGCGCCGGCGAAGACAGCCGCAGCCGCGTCGTCCAGCATGATGCCGAGTCCACCCCTTACCTTTTCATGCACGACGCCGATGGGCCAAGGCTTGGCGACGTCGAAGAACCGGAAAGCAAGGAAACCTGCTGCCCACCAGACCGGGTCGAGCGGCAGCATGGAAAGCGTTGCGGCGGTGCCGAAGGTCTCGTCAATGACGACGATCTGCGGATCCTCCGTCCTGGTATGGGCGACGACATGCGACGACGCCCATACTCCCACGGCGAAAAAGGCGAAATAGGCGAGCACGATCAGCCAAGGCGCTGCAGGTATCAGGACCGCGGCAACGGCCACTCCTACGCCCGCGCCGGCGGTGCCCGGCCATACCGGAGATAATCCCGCGCCGGCAGAGGTCGCGAGCAGGTAAGCAAGCCTGGGCAGTAATTTACGCATGGCGTTTCGAACGGTTTCCCGGTGAATTGCGGATATGCGTTGTATCAGTCTTTCCGGTTACTTCCGCTAATGCGGTCGCGCAAAAGCATGCCCTCGGGCGTGAGCCGGTCAGGCCGCGACGCGCTATAGACCGCCAGTCGATTTTTGCGACAGCGGACACAACGGGCATTGCGCTGACCACCTCGATCGGCGCCGACGGGCTGGAACGAACCCTCAATTTGCCGGTTAAACGTCGACATCATCAGAGGAGCCAAGTCATCATGATCGCCGGTCTCATGAAACGCCGTATCGACCCGCTATGGGAGCACGCCGCCTCTCCGCTGATCGGGATCGGCATGACCCCGAACCAGGTTACGTCAGGCGGGCTGGTGCTCGTCGCCCTGTCGTGCGCCGCCTATCTGTACCACCAGTCGAGCCTCGCCTTTGGCCTTTGCCTGGCATTTGCCTTCACCTTCGACGCGCTCGATGGGGCGGTTGCCCGTCGCAGACATATGAGCACCAAGGCGGGTGGCTATTTCGACGCCATGGCCGACCGTTATCAGGAACTTGCCGTGTTTGCGGCAATAGGCTGGGTCGCCGACCTGTGGGCGATCGCCATGATCGCGTTCGCCGGCGGACTCCTCACCAGCTACGCCAAGGCGCGGACGGCGATCGAAATCCCCATAGAAAACCACGCGTGGCCGGATTTCTTCGAACGGATGGAACGCCTGGTGTTCATTTGCGTGCTGTTGGTCGCCGACGGCTTGGCTACCGCCATGGGCGCCGCTTCGCCCTGGATTCTGGCGGGCGGGTTCACGCTGTACGCACTCGTGGCCAACGCGACAGCGCTGCAACGGATCAATCGCGCATTTGCGATGCTCAAACGAGCCGACGCGAAGCAGCCGTGAGACGCGAAATCCCATAAGGATGAGGCGCCTGGCGCTCCCTGCGTGCCCGTTGTCCGCACCCCTCGTTAGACCGTTTCGAGCCGGCTGAAGCGAACCGGGATGATTTTGCGGGTCTTCAGTTGTCCTGCCGAATCCTTGTCGATGACCGTCAGCAACTGCCCTTGTTCAGGGCCTACAGGCATAACCAGGCGGCCCCCCGGCTTGAGCTGCTCGAGCAAAGCCGGCGGCGCCCGCCCCGCCGCGACGCTGACCAGGATCTTGTCGAATGGGGCGTGCTCTGGCCAGCCGCGAGACCCGTCCCCGACACGAATGCTGACATTGGACAGACCGAGGTCCTGCAGCAGAGCCTCGGCATGGCTTGCGAATTCCTCGATGATTTCGACGCTCCAAACGTGCCCGGCGAGTTCCGCCAGGATTGCGGTCTGGTAGCCCAGGCCGGTGCCGATCTCGAGCACCGCCTCGTGCGGTTGGAGCGCAAGGAGATCGGTCATGAGCGCGACGATGAACGGCTGCGAGACGGTTTTGTCGAAGCCGATCGGCAATGGCATGTCCTGGTAGGCATAAGGCGCGACCGAGCTTGGCACGAAGAGATGGCGCGGCACCCGCTGCATCGCTGCCATCACCCGTTCATCGAGCGCCGCCTTGCCGAGCTCTTCGCTTGCAAGGTCGGTATGGATTGCAATCATCTCGACCATGTGCCTGCGCAGCACTGCGAGGTGCTCTTCGTTCATTGGCTTCATGACCGTCGGGCTTTCTTCAACCAGGCTTGCTGCCAGATACGCTTATATCCTGTTCGTCACAGCAACGCCCGTCATCGTTTCCAGTTGCGGGTGGCCCACGGCGACCGGAGGTAATCTTGGCGTTGCGTCTGGTCGATATCGGCGGCGGCCCTGGAGATCCGATGCCATGCCGCTATATCGGTATGTCCTGGATCGCGGTGATTGAATGATGAACGGCTGAATCGCGTGCATGCGTGGGCAGCCGGCGATCTCGACGGGGGCGGTTCCTAAATATCCAGCTAAAGTCCGGAAGCCGCTACTTTATCGCTTCCAGGAGTGCTGAGTGGAACTCGCCGGGGCCTCTGCCTTGCCGCTTGGCCGCCGTGGCTGAATCCTCATCAGCTAAAGTAGTGAAATCTGATGGAACTACCGGCCCTGATGTGCCATTTTACCACGTCGTGAGAGAAGACGAAGGCAAATGAGCCAGCACAATGCCACTGTGATAGGCGTCGTGGTGCCCATGTTCAATGCCGAGAGAACCATTCTCCCGACGCTGACCAGCATCTGCCAGCAGAGCCATCAGGCGCTGGACATTGTCGTAGTGGATGATGGGTCGACGGACCGGTCCGCGTCAATCGTGGCCGCCTATGCCGAGCAAGATCGGCGTATACGCCTTTTCAGGCAGCCGAACGCGGGTGTTGCGCACGCACGCAACAGCGGCGCCGCTGCCACCGATGCGGAGTTTCTAGCGTTCGTGGACGCGGATGATCTTTGGGCTCCATCCAAAATCGCACTGCAACTGCGCGTCCTGCAGGAAGGAGGCTCGTCAGCTGGCCTGGCATATTGCTGGTTTGCGGAGATCGACGAGGACGATCGGATATTTTCCTTCAAACAGCCCGATGCTGAGGGTCGCGTGCTGCAACGCATGTGCAGAAACAACTTTGTCGGTAACGGAAGTTCGATGCTTGTACGTCGCTCCGCATTCGAGCGGGCAGGACAGTTTGATCCTTCCCTGAGGGCGAGGAACGCACAAGGCTGCGAAGATTTTCTAATGTGCCTCAAAATAGCGGAGAATTACGAGTTTCGTGTCGTGCCACAACATCTTGTGGGTTACCGGAGGACGATCGGCAACATGTCGAGCGATGTCATGCAGATGTTTCGTTCGTATGAAATTGTCCTAGCCGAGTTTCGCGAGAAATATCCGCAATTTGGGAGCGATCTCAATGCCCATCTGCTTGACACGGTCAATGCGCTTGCCGTGAGGGCTTTGATTCAAGGGCGGCCTTCCGCAGCCTGGTACCTGTCGAAGAAGCTCTTTGTCCTGGAGCCGCGCACGGCCATTTCACGTCTGCCTCACACGGTCGACGTCTACTGCCGGGGGCTGGTTCCTCGCTGGATCAAGGTTCGAGTGAACCGGATGCGAAACGCCGAGTCTCGGCCTCTTTATGAAGAGATTTATCTGGAGAGGTGAGCGCGTCCCTGTTCGGGCGTACCGAGCCCAAGCTGTTGAAGCTAGATGCTTAATGGCAGGCTTTAGTTGTTTAGTTCAGTTCGCGACCGCCGCTCCTGGTGGGACCTCCAGCGTAATTGTGATGGTGTCACCCGGAGCAAGCAGAGTATCTTCAGTCGCCTCGGTCGTCGCTGCCTGTCCGTCAGTGGAGCGGGTTACACCGATCGTAATTCGGTCCCCTTCGCCTACAAGGTCGCTGCGCATCTGCATCACGTAGGCGATTTGTTTGGTCAATGAATCCATCTCAGCGCGCATTTGGTTCATCGCCGCGCGTTCAGTCTGCAAGTCAGCCAACAGGTCGATTCGACCCTGGTCGATAAACTTATCAAGACTGCGCTGCAAATCCCCTTGGTCGCGTTCAAGTTGAGCGATCTCAGCGTTGGTTTGCAAAGCGCGGGTCGCTGACAAGAGCACTGCGCGTTGAGCATTGTTGACGCTAGTGATCTGGATCAGACCTTTTTCGAAGAGCTTCTTGAGGCGAACAAGTTCCGCCGCATCTGCGGCTGCGCCCGCTTGATCCGCCTTCTGCTGCTCCTTCAGATAGCCCATTCGTTCCGCCGCCTTGGTTGCGGCCAACTTAATTGAAGCGCGCTCCTTCTCCTGATCCGCATAGACAGCTTCAAGATGCTTCCCCTCCTGCTGCAAAGCTTCTTCGCGACGAGGTTCGAGGCTCGGGTCACGTTCTGTGTCCGGAAGCTCAATCGCTCTGGCGCCGCTCAGCTGCGCCTCTATGCGAGCAGCTTTGATTTCGCTTTCCTGATACCTGATACGCAGAATGTGGAGGCGGCCGCCAAGGTCCGCTGCTGTCATTTCAGGGTTTTGAAGCTCACCGCGACCGAGCTGGTAGCCGCCGCCAGCCGCCACAGCCTGTCGGACAGTCATGCCTGGTCTGAAGGGCTGAATCCCAGGAGCGGCAATGTCCCCGTCAATATAGACGGGTCGGTATTCCTCAATATCAACTACAATCTGATCCGGGTAAAAACCAGTCCAAGTCTCAGTGCCGTCGGCGGATCGTTGCGGAAGGGATTTTGGTTTTAAAACCTCAATTACCTCCTTGCGAACATCCTCTATTGTCTTCCCGAGAACGTTTAGGGGGCCCAGGGCGGGCAACACAATTACACCGCTTTGGTCGATCACAGCTCGCTTTTGCATCTCGGGATAGCCTATGACAGCGAAGCCGATCACGTCGCCAGTCTGCAGACGGTACTCGCCGGCATTGTACTCCTCTGCTAGGGCAAGGCCATTCGACGGATTCGCGTTTGCGAACAACAGAAACATGCATGCGAGCGCAGCGCAGCTGCCTGCCCGTATCCAGCGCACCGATCTATTCAACATTCACGATCACCCCGCAACGCTCGAGCATGACATCGAAGCAAACCTTTCTCACAACGCCATCCTTTTGAGGCGAATTTACGCTCTGAACAATGGCAACCAGGCAGACGATGTTCCGAAATCGGCCCACTCTGATCATCATCCGGCTGGAAGAATACAACTATCCGGCGACCGCCGCGATCGCGGCGATCATGGTTTTGCCATCGTTCGCGATGCTCCTAGTCGTCAATCTGGTGCAGTCGTGGAGCCGTAAACGCTATGGCTGACGTCACAATCATGACACCGCCGGCCAGCGAGCAGCCGGTCGGCGCGCTACCTGCTTGATGGCAGTCGCGTCCTGGTGGCCTGAGCGGCATTGGCCCGCCTGACGCGGGGCCGCCATGTCCGCCGCTCCGCTAAACACGGAAGCTGCGCGGCAGATACAGTCCGTGTGGCAAACTTCCCTTGGCCGTCGAACGGGAGTTGGTTGCCTGGAAGCAAGCGTCCTGGCACAGGTTGCGGCGTCTTTATTCGCACCTGCTAATATATCGGTCGCTCTGACCCGTTCCGATATGTTATGATGGTTAATGCGCTGAGGCCTGGATAGCCAAGGAGCGCGTCACGTCAGCGGTTGCGAGTGGGACGGCGATGTCCTTTTTGCTTTTTTTGCGAGGCCTTATCATAGTACTGTTGGCATTCGCCATCAGTATATATTTGCTCACCGGCTCCCTCTGGGGCACGTTTGTCCAAACGTTAATTTGTGGGGTCTTGATACAGATTGGGTACTTTGTTGCTGTCTGTCATGCTGCTAGTGTGGCGCTCGGTCTCCAAAGAATCGGTGACTCCGAAGTCACATATCGCGCGATGAGTCCGAAAGGGAGCAACTTGCCGAGCCACTTAGTGAGGCGGGCTACTCTCCGCCTTTATAGGCTGTGGCTGCTAGAGCAGGACGATCAGCAAGATGACACCCCACACCACGAAACAAAATGTGACTGCAACCTGTCTCATTCGGGCAGCGGAGAGGCTTTCCGCGAGGCGCCAGATGCGCGCAGGACCCTTGCGGTGATCGTTATCGCGCGCCTGTGATCGACGAGCCATTCCAATCGACATCCCTCTTTCCCGCAAGACAGGCTCAACCGGAGCCCGGAATCTCTTGCTCAGATGTTTTGCCATCTGGCAATACGACTCAATTTCTTCCTTCAATTGGAGCTTACGACATGCAGCGGAATTGCGGCAGTCGGAGCATGGGCTTCGTGAGGTTTCGGTTTATTGCATCAGAGGATAGGAGTTGCGCCTTTGGCGAAGAGCGGGCTGATGCCCGCCCCGAGCAGTGTGCCCTGTGCTCCGCGGGCGTCGATACTGAATTTGCAGACATTTAGCCAGATGATGTGGTATGGTGTTTGTCACTAATGCGCTGCCAGTCTCATGCCACGGGTTTGAAGGCTTATGCTCCGCGAAGTTGAAAAGCACCCGGATTCTGCCTTCACATTCGGCGATCCTCAGTGGGGAACGATTGATCTCGAAACACTCGTGGCGGCAGCGCGACGGCAGTTGAGGTTCGTCCTTACATGCGCGCTCGCAGGACTTGTGCTGGGGCTGGCGTATCTCTGGGCCGAGGTGCCCTTGTACGAGTCGACGGCCAGAATCCTGATCGACAAGAACCAGCCATCCGTCGTGACGAAGTTAACAGAGAGCGGAAGCTCCGCACAGCTTGACCCGATGATGCTGAGTCAGGTCGAATTGTTGCGTTCCGACCGCATCGGGCTAAAGGTCGTTGACAGCCTCGGTCTCGCTGCCGATCGCTCTTTCTTGTCAGCGCCATATTCATTGCTCAACAGTCTCACAGGATCGGTCGCTCGGTTGTTTTGGCCATTCATCGGCAGTTCCGAAGCAAGTGGAGCGCCGGTGAAATCGAGTGCCGCGCGAGGATCCGATCTTCGATGGCAGGCATTTGGCATTCTGGCTGAGAATATTACGGTAGCTCGTGTAGGGCTTTCTTACATTCTGGAAGTCCAATTTCGGTCGCCTAGCGCCGAAATGGCGCAAAAAATAGCCAGTAAGTATGCAGAAATCTATATTTCTGACCAAGTCGGAGCCAAAGACGAGTCGATTATCCGAGCTCGCGGCGCACTGGCGGAAGAGCTCGAGACGGTGCGGAAGCGATCGGTCGATGCCGAGCTCGCAATCCACAGGTTTCGAACAGACAATACGCTGACCAAGGAAACGCTGGTTACGTTGCGCCAGCTCGAACTTGAGGCGTCCTCTCTCAAGTCGCAATATGAAGAGGTCCTGCAGCAGTACCAAGCGAGCCTGCAGAACCTTTCGATGGCGTTGACGGAGGCGCGGACTATCTCGGAGGCACCAACCCCCAGCAGACCGAGTTCTCCGAACAGGAGTCTTACGTTGGCGTTCTGCGTCGTGGCCGCCGGCATGGTTGGCGCCGGTGTGGGCGGAATTCGGGAGTACCGGGAGCGCTTTTTCCGCACGACGGCTCAAGTGCGCGATGAGCTCGGACTTCAGACGCTCGGAATGATCCCTTTGCTGGACGGGAAGCCAATTCGCCGAAACAAGCACGATCGTGCTGCCGGAGAGCCGTCGTTCATCGAGGTGGGGAACAGCGCTTTCAACTGGGTAGAGCAACATCCGCGCTCGGAATTCGCTGAAGCGATGCGAACGGTGAAAGTCGCTGTTGACGTCGAGTTACCAAAGAAGAGCACCAAGGCGCTCGGCATCGTTTCTTGCCTCCCGGGAGAAGGGAAGTCTCTGGTCGCTGCTAATTTAGCGATGGTTCTTGCTATGCAGCGTTGTAAGACATTGTTGATCGATGCCGATATCCACAATCCTGGATTGTCCCCTATGTTAGCCAACGGCTGGGAAGGAGGCCTGGCCAACTTGTTGGCTGGAGAATTCAATCCGAGAGACGTGCTGGCCCATCAGTCATTGCCGTTGAGGTTCCTGCCCGGCGTGAACCAGAGCCAACAAAAGCTCGCAAACACCGTGCAGCCTATCGAGAAAATGGGCGACTTTCTGCTCAAGGTGGGCCCTATGTTCAATTACGTCGTCGTTGATTTGCCCCCGTTGGCTCCAGTCGCGGACGTGAGGTCCTTTGTCCAGCACCTCGACGGCCTTGTTCTGGTTGTTGAATGGGGTGTGACGGCTCGTACGTTCGTGCGCGAAATCCTCGACAACAACCCGATCTTGGCGGATAAATGCATCGGCGTTCTGCTCAACAAGGTCGATATAAAAAGAATCAAGCGGTACCAAAAGTTCGGCAGCGCCGAATTTTACAGTGAACGTTATCATCGGTATTACCAGGCCTAGTTGTGGAGCAGGCGGCCCGCCTACAGTATCCTCTCATCGGCTAAAGGCGAGGCGGGCGGCATTGGGAGTTCTTGACCCATGATATCTCAGCCTCCGCACGGCATCATCCTGATGACGTACGAATATCATCCATTTCCTGGTGGCATCGGAACATACGCCGGACGGTTGGTCGACATCGTTCGTGCTGGCGGCCACGCTGCGACCGTCATAGCGCCTGCCTATCCTGACCTTCCTGCCGTTCCCCAGGAGCCGGATACCCATCGCATTCTGCGGCATCATCAATTTTCTCCATTCGGGGCGCTGCGGGCGCTTTTTATTCTGCGCAACGTTCCTAAGGACAGGTTGTTTTTGGCCGCCGACATACGCAGTGTACTTGTGACATTTGTGCTACGACCGTTCCATCGCAGAGGGTATCGAGCGATGGTTCATGGCAGCGAAGTCAGCAAATTCAGGACCGATTCCATCCTTTTTCGGTTTGTACGCCGCGCCTACGAAGGAGCAGAGGTCGTTTTCGCCAACTCACATGCGACGCTGCGGATCTTTTCCGAAAGTTTTGGAATGCCCCGGAAGGGTGTCGTCACGTATCTCGGCGTGGATCCCATGTGGTTTCAGCCAATCCATGGGAATTTTGAACACCCGCAACTTGCAGCTGTACCACAAGCTGCAAGCGTCATTTGCGCAGTGGGACGTATTGAGCCTCGGAAGGGCCAGTTGGAAACTGTCCGGGCTATCGCAAGCGCGCGCGATGAATACGGATTAGATAATCCGATCTTTGTGATGGCTGGACGGGCCGAAGATCAGGCCTATGCCTCAAAGATATTGGATGAAGCGGCACGAGCTCGTGTTCCAGTGATCGCTACCGGTAGGCTGTCCGACGACGACTTAAAGCGCTTATACCGCCGTGCGGCGTGCCACACATTGTTCGCACGAGAGCTACAGGGAAAGATCGAGGGCTTCGGGCTAGTGTTGGTTGAGGCCGGAGCGCAAGGATGTCCTTCGATAGCGACGGCCATCGGCGGCATACCCGAGGTCATGGGCTCCACTGGTGTGCTGGTGCCCCCGGAAGACGTGAACGCGATGGCCCGCGCGATAGCAACCTATGTGGCCAATGCAGAACTGCGTGAGCGCGACGGTGCTCTTGCCAAATCACGGGCACGCACCTTCGACTGGGCAACCTGTGCAGGCGCGACGTTTCCGGAGCTGAAATGGGGCTGAGAGAAGCCATTGAAGTCGATGGTTTCCATTTTTTGATGCCTGAACCAGGCGCCGAAGACGCCGTCTGTTGCAGCCGGGCCAAGGGCGACAGACTTGCCGATGACAGCCTCGCACAGGCGTATGGAACGGCCGAGGACAGAGCTGCTGAGCGCGGGGGACGAGACGCCGTTCCCGGTACTAGCGTTGAGCACCCCGATATTCGTCGACAATGCTGCTTAATGAGATACTGGTTCCGGTGAGCCTTCCCAGGAAATAGGCTCCATTGCTGCCGTCAATCTTGTGATCCTCTCTGATGATGCCGTCCATAAGCGCGGCCAGCGCGAAGGGAAGACTAAAGACGTCACCAAGCCACCGGCTCCGGGTAAGGCCACGTACGAAATATTTCGCCGCCCAGTAGAGTGACAAGCCGGGTCCACCGAGGGCTCCACGACTGATCGTTTCGAAATTCCGGAACAGCCATCGATGTCCGACCTCAGTGAAGCGCGTAAAATCATATGCGCCCTCATGCACTTGCTGCATGAACGGTGTCTCGGCGTAGACGAGACCGCCGGGCTTGAGCACGCGAGATATCTCTGAAACGACTTGTTCCGGGTTAATCACATGCTCGAGGACCGCCTGAATGCAGACGCCGTCCACCGAGCCGCTGGCAAGCGGAATCTGATGAGCGTCCGCGATGAAATGCGTGTATGCGGACGGGTAGATGTCGAATGCAATCTGTCGAACGGCTTCGGTTTCATAAAGGCCATCGGTCCCCGCCCCCTTGGTTGCGGCGCCGATCATGAGCACGAGGGGGCGCTCAATCCCATGGGAGAGAACGTGATCGCGAAAGCTGACAACGTTGCGCGCGCTGAGATTCGCAGTTCCGAAGAGCCACCCCTTGGTGATCCTCAGCCAGTTCGGCCGCCTCTTTATGGCTGAGATCCCACTTGCCGTCAGCACATCGGCACGCACGAGGCTGCAAGAGAAATCGATCAGTGCCGGCTGACCATGCACAACCGGATACTCGGCAGCTCGCGCGCCAGAGAGCTCTGATTTCGCCTCCGTGATGGTCGCGCCGCGGCGGTACAGAATAATCGGTACGGAAGGATTCCCCGGCTGCCGCATGAGATGCTCGACCTCTCCCCATTCCGCCAGCATCTTCAAGAGCCGTCAGCATAGCCGTTCCGCACGGCCCGGTAGAACAATAGCTTGGCTGCGCGGCGCACCTGTGGATCCATGCCCCTCGGCATGGCGCAAAGGAAAATGCAAACGTATATCCGCCAGGACAATGGATCGTGCCGCATCGCGCGAATGAGCAAGCGCGCTCCGCGTTTCTTTTCCCCTTTAACCACGCAATCATTGCCGGCCTTCGCGTACAAACGCGCGTTGCGCCGGCGCGCGAGGTGCGCAAGCTCCGGCCGTCGCATGATCCATTCTCGCGTGAGGCGTTCGGCTGCCGGCAGAAGCGTATCGAGTCTGCGGGTAGCGTTCGAGTCATGGCGTCGTTTATAGACGAGTGCTCCGGCCACATATTGAAATGTCCAACGCTCGGCTACGCGCATACAAAACTCTGTATCTTCGGCAAGCCATAAAGCCTCGTTGAACAACCCGATATCTTCGACAATCTGCCGCCGCATAAGGATACTGGAGGGAACAATCGGCCCATCAAGCAGAAAATATGTCGGCAGCGTATCACTTTGGTCCCCACGATAGCGGCGAACGGTGACGTGTAGAGCATCGGAAATATCCGGAGCGGAAAAATCGACAAAATCACCATAGACAAGACCTGCCTTGCAGCCATTGCCAAAGACGGCCAATTGGCGCTCAAGCTTGTCCTCAGCCCAGAAGTCATCGCCGTCGAGAAATGCAATAAAATCACTAGTAGCATGTCTGATGGCAAGATTCCTCGCCGATGAAGGCCCGACACCCGCTGCTGTCAGCACATGTATGCGCGGCTCCCTGCGAGCCAGCACCTCGATGACCTCCGCCGAGCCGTCGGTTGAGCCGTCATTGACAATGATGATCTCTTTGATTCGGCTCGACGCGGTCTGATTGATCACGCTTTCCACGGCCTGCACGATGAAGCGTTCTTCATTGTGGCATGTCAGGATGACCGAAACACTCATCTTGTGTTTCCTAGCAAGGGGCTCCCGAGAAATCGAGGATGCCTTATGCTCCTGGGGTGGCTCCTCCGCATCCTATGTAATGATAGGCAAAGCCCGTGCCGCGTCAATTCAGGCAGGAGCGAGACAAGGATTAGCGTGACGAAAGCTCGTGTGCCGGAGGCTTCGGTTCCAACGTAAAAGGCGCAAGGAACAAGAAGCACGAGGGGCAGAAGCCGTGCCTGGGCCGCTCCGATCAATCCGTGAGAAAAGGCCCAGCTTAGAGTGCGGCTTAAGCGAAACCATGCAGCAATCCAAATGAGAATATAGAGGCTGAGCCCAATGATGCCGTTCTCGGTGAGGATGCGTTGAAACTCGCCATGTATCCCCAGCCGCAACTCGTCAGGAAGTCCGCTGAAATCCCTATCGATAATATTCTTAAATTGGTTCGTACCCACGCCCATCAGTGGATGTTCGGAGATGAGTTGCCTGGACAGAGTGAAAGCAAACGCGCGCTGGACATTGCTCGGGGTGTCCCCGGGGGCATATTTCCCCGTCGCGGCCAAATATTCGTGTTGCCCCATGCTCAGCGGATTGACGATGGTCTGCATTTGCTTCTCGACATAGGCGTTATCAATCGCGGTCGACAGCACGAAAAGACCCACGAAGCCGGCGGCGATCGCTGGCACCATTGCAGCGAGCCGTCCGCGCATCAGAAGCGCAGCGGTCAGAAAGAGATAGATCAAAAACGCCTTGCGTTCCCCGGATAGCAGGAGCAGGGGAAGTATCCCTGCCCATGCAAACCAAAGGGCGCGCCGCTTGCCCCGTTTGGCGAAGAGGAGGAGCCCTGCGAGCGCAATTGGAAGGAAGGTGAATACGAGCCTTGGGTCGGCCAACTGTTTCCAGCCGACTGAGTAGCCATGAGCCACATGCCAGGAGATCGTATAGGCGAGAATCAGCACCATGCCGAAAAGCAAGATGTTGACGGCCTTCTGCGTGTCGAGCCATCTAACCTCCTGTGCGATGGCGAACGCAAAGGCGCCCACAATGGACATCTGCAACAGCTCGCGCAGGCCGTTCTCTGCGTCCACGCTGAAGGCCGAGACCATGTGCCAGCCCAAGAAGGGCAGGAGTAGTAGAAAACCGGCTGAAAAAACCAAATTTCGCCAACGCCCCGCCGCCAGGCCAACCACGAGCATCAGCAATGCGATCAGCTCGAACGGACGCAGCAATACAAGACCCGTCTCGAGCCTGATTGGCAGGAAGAGGCTCAGTATCGCGAATGTGAGGAGATAACGCATCACAGCCCCCTCGCGGCGCGATATTCTTTTAGCATGTTCTCTTTCCCGGAAACAGAACTTGTTGGATGTATCAATGCCAGCCCGCGGAGAAACACCCTGCTCCAGCCGACGACCCCATCGTTCCGCCCGCTGTGGCAATCGCATATCGAAGAGGTTTCCGCCTGTTGGGAAAGCTCACCCTTCTCGCTTGCGGGGAGGACTGCTAGTGGCAGAGCTCGTCAGTTCGCGCCAAGCGGCGGCCATGCCGGCGAGCCCGAGGAGCTGCATCTGATCGAGCGTTGGATTTGTCAGCATTCTTTCTTCCTTTCCTTCACTGGTAATAGGTGGAGCCGCGGATGTTGGCGTGCGGCGGTGTCGGCTTTGCCGGCCCTGCGGAGCTGGCCCGGTCGAGGCCGGATTTGAGGATGGCGGTGACGGAGGCGTAGGTGATCGCGTTGATCAGCAGCGCCCGGTCGCAGGCCGCCTCGGTGCGCTCCCGCCCTTAGCGCGGCGACAGCGACAGGATGCCCATGGCCGCGCGGTATCCCTGTTCCGGATGTGGCCGGTCGCGCATCATGCGCTCGACCAGGATGGCGGCGTTGGGGCCGATCCGGGCCGCCCGGCCGATCAGGTTGGCCGGTGTCGTATTGGCATAGCGCTGATGGGCCTTGGGCATGTGGGTGTTGACGGTGACATGGCCGGAGCGCTGCGAGCGCCGGACATGGCTGGCGACGCGCTGGTGATCGTGGAAGATCTCGACCACCCGGTGGGTGAGCCGCACCTGGACGGTGCGGCCGATCAGCCGATGCGGCACCGAGTAGAAGGTCTTGTCGGTAGTCGGGATGCACCTTGGCCGTCTTCCATTCCGCGTATTCGAACGGCGCCGCCGGCAACGGCCTCAAGGCCGCCCGCTCGATCTCCTCGAACAGTTCGCGGCGACTTTTGCCGACATGGCGCATCGGCCGGTTGTTCAGCTCCTCGAGCAGCTCCGCGATCGCCGTGTTGAGCTCGGCGATCGAGAAGAAGGACCGGTTCCTGAGCCGGGCGAGAATCCAGCGTTCGACGATCAGCACCGCGCCCTCGACCTTGCCCTTGTCGCGCGGCTTGCGGCTGCGGGTCGGCAGGATGGTGGTGTCGTAGTGCTCGGCCATGGCGGCAAAGGTCGCGTTCAGCGTCGGCTCGAACCACAGCGCCTTGGCAACCCCGGCCTTCAAATTGTCCCAGACGATCGCCTTGGTGATCCCGCCGAAGAAGCTGAGCGCCCGCACCTGGCCGTCGATCCAGTCCGGCAGCCTCAGGCTGAAGCTGGCAAAGGCGAAGGTCAGGTTGGAGGCGCCCAGCACCGCGACGAAGATCTGGGCGGCGTGAATGACGCCGGTCGCCGGATCGATCACCGGCACCGTTTGCCCGGCATAGTCGGTCTGCATCACCGCGCCAGCCGCATGCCGGTTGCGGAACACGGCGCTCGTCCGCTGCCGGAAGGCGGCAAACCGGTCGCAGAACCAGGTGAAGCCGTAGCCGTCGGGAAGGGCGGCGCGATATTCCTGCCACAGAAGCGTCAGCGTCACCCCTTCGCGCTTCAGCTCCCGGGCGACCCGCGCCCAATCCGGCTCGCTCAGATCCTGCGGCGGACGGCCCATTCGGTGAAACAGACGCTGTTCCAGCGCCGCATCGTCGTCAAGGCCCGCAGGCGGGGGCCAGCACGACAGCCACGCCTCCCGCGCCGATCTTCAGTCGCTCTGCCACCTCGCGCACCGAAAGACCCTGTTCATGGGTCAGGCGCAGGATCGTCCGGATATCCCTCACGCTAGTTCGTCTCGCTTGCTTCCGTCTTGGCATGGGCTCTCTCGGTTCGATGATGAGAGAGCCAAATGCCAGAACGGCGCAGCCGAGAACCGACCGTCAAATCCACCCCGGAAACTATCCGGGACTTAGCGGAATCACTGTCCGGGAGTTAGTGAAACGGTGTCCGGGACTTACCGGAAAAGGTGTCCGGGACTTACTGAAACCCGCAGACGGCTGCCAATGCCTCCATCGCGCGCTTCGTCCGCATCGTGAACGACGGGGCGTATCACACCCACGTGCCGGATATGGTGACGTTCCTGCTGACGCTGCCGTTCTGCCAGGTCGAAGACGAGACGATCTTCCTGCCCGTTCAGATGCTCATATGATCGGCCTCGCACTCCGCAAGCCTTATCTAAAGGCTTGCCAACGGGGCAGATGCAATATTAGCTCCACAATTGTGCGAAGGATATTGGTCGAAGTAACTGAAGGTCTGTTTCCCGCCACAGCAGTAGCGTTGCGGGCGGGCAAGAAATTTCGGCGGGCCGACAGCAAGGCGGACCTTGTGACGCTGATGCGTTACGTCTGGTCCAACATTCCTAAGGACACCGCAGCGCTAGACGTTGGCGCGAACTCCGGCCTCTTCACGCAGCCGTTCACTGAGCACTTTGCCAAGGTTGTTGCGGTAGAGCCTAACTTAGAGCGCGCTAACTTCCTGCGCCGTGCCTTTGGTGAACGCGCTTCGGTCCTCTGTGCCGCGTGCAGCGCCACAAGCGGGGTCGAGCAGCTCGCCGTGCCGATCGCAGAGGGGGGCGCTGCTCTCCACAGCCTCGGAAGTATCGGCAAGGACAACGTCGATGAGTTTCAGAGGGCGCGGGGGAATGTGCGGCTCGTCACGTCCCTGACTGCCGTGACGACGATCGATGCCATCTTGGCACGCCTCGGTGCCAAATTCGGTCTGATCAAGATTGACGTCGAGGGTCACGAGGGCAGCGTTCTTGACGGGGCGCGGACGACATTGAGCGGGACCGATAGGCCGGCGCTCTTCATAGAGATTGAGAGGCACCACGGGCCGGATGCTCTGGAGACGTTTCGTAAGGTTGCTGGTGCTGGGTATCAGTGCCTCGCAGTCAACCGAGGCGCGCTAGAGCCTTGCGAGGATGAAGGGGCCTTTCTCGCCGCGCAGGCAAACCCCAAGGTTGTCAACTACCTGTTCGTCCCGCGCGGTATGCCGCCCCCAGCCTAGTCATCGGGATGAAGGAAGGTTGTTTTACCGGCGAGAAGACCGGTCGATATGAATCGAAATCTCTTGGCTGCTCGTCAGGCAGTCCGACGGAGAGTGATGACGCATGCTGGCGTCGCGCAGTCGATGCGTTCTAGCCGACGGTCTCGCTCTCCGGGGTCCAGGCTTCTGGCTGGTCGAGCACAGAGACCGCGCGAACATGGCAGCGAATCTTATGCCCGACATCCCGCGAACTGAGCTCATAGCTTGTGCCGGTTTCGCCCACGATCGGAACGCCGTCACGATACCATAGAAACTCTATTTGCGACGCAATAACGTTCGGTACGACGGTCAGCGCCTGGCCCGGTGAAGCCTGGCCCGAGAAGGCCGGCAATGCGCTGAAGCCCGTCGGGACCCTAGCCAGATCCGTTTCCGTCTGCCGGACCCTTATATAGTCAATGACCATGTCATACGTCTGCGACGGGTCCGGTTGAGCGCGACCCTTTTTTTCATCGTAAGCGAAATCCACCATGATGTATTTTTTCGCTGCGAGTTCCGGCGTCGTCGGAACGCGCGCCACTTCATAGCCGTCGATCACGAAATAAGTATAATCATCCTCGATCTGCGCGTACCACGTATGAAATTCGCCATCGTATACGTCGATCGTTCCGGGAAAGCCACTCGATGGGTCGACTTGATAGCCGGCGATTTTCCGGCGCACGTCACGCGGGGCGATACGTGGATCTGCATAGCCTAGTCTGGGTTTGTGCACGTGCTGGCTGATGTTGATATAGGCCCCATTGAGGCCGTCATACTCCCAAAAGTCCGTCTCAAGACGATTGCGTGTCCGCCAGAATAGATGCTCCCTGCCATACGCCCAAAAAGCAGGAAAAAATCCAGGGCGGGGCGCTGCGATCTTCGGCAGTCTGGCGCGGATCTCAAAGATCCCCTTTCCCCAACACCGCCCTTGGCCATTGTTGTTCACGGAAGAGAACGCACCTGTTCTCCAACGGCCCTTATGCAAGAGCCGGAGCGCCAGCGTCTGGCTGGTGGCGTCGTGCACATAGGAGGAGGGCGACGCCGAGATCCGCTGGGTAATGGCGTCAACACCGACGGTCGTCAGATGGGTCGGCGCATACCAGATGCTGCCTTGCGCGCCTTTGGAATCATCGACTACCGTGTTGGAAACGAAGTCGTCAAAAAAAACCGTTGTGTAACCGTGGATCGGGGGCGCCGCCTCACCACGATGAGCATATCGCTCATTGCCGATGGCCGCCCAGGACGCCCACGAGGCTGAATCGAACTCATAACGTGCCGGTTTGTCATTCGCATCCACGGCTGAAGGAGGGCTCTGGCGATAGGGATGAACGTCGGGTAGCGCGGATTGCCGGCCGACGCGCCACATGCCCCATCCCATCAGCTTGTCGACCTGCGAGTGATTCAGTTCGCTTTGTCCGATGATGACGCAGTCGATCGCGACATCGGCCCTCATCGGCCTGTTCACATCGCCCATGAAGCTCTGCGATTTCATCAGGTTGGGCGCCAATGCATAAATCGTCTGGCCGGCCGTCTTGACCCCATTCACCACGCCCTGCATCACGAATCCGCGGCGGTACCCGACCATGACATTCCAGTCGCCAAAATCCGTCGAGCATTGCCCTTCCTCGCTCTTACGCTTGCCGTCATGGAGCTGCGAAATGAATGTGCCGGCCGAGGGCTTGAAAAAGACCTGCGGCTGGCGATGCACCGAGCCACCCTCCGCCCCATTGACGCAAAGAACGGAAACGTTTTTCGCGTCGGCGTTGACCGCCGAATTGCACCGGGCGATCACCAACCACCACCGGTGGAGATAGGGGGCATCCTTATCGACTGGCCAGGTCAACGCCTGTTTCGTGCCCTTCTTGAAGAGGACGCCGCCGTTATTCGGAAGCTTTGTTGGGCGCAGGGAGGGCTCGGCTTGCACCGCAGCCACCGGCTTCACGCCGCCGGATTGCCACGAGGAGATTTCGCCTTCGGCCAGATCCTCCTGAAACCAAGATTTCACAATCATTTCCGGGAACAGACGAGGACGCCAGGAGTCAGCTTCCGGCAGCGAGCCTTCCGCCGGGCCGGCGGCCCGAGCATCCCGTCCTGAGCGACCGGATGCCGTCAGCACAAGGGCGGCGCATGCGGCCCGTGCCAAATCGCGGCGAGAAATGCGGTTGGTCATTATCGTGTGCCAATAATTGTTGGTTTTCGGGATGAGACTTCTTAATATCGCGCTTCTCCTCACAAGCTCCGCAGCATATCATAGTCTTAGCCTTTCAACGACAGCCAGGGAAAGTGTGTCGCGCCTGATGCGATAACGGAGAAAGCAGATGCAGACCGCTGACAGCATCGGTGCTTCGCCTCTCACTAGGCCGGGCAAGGCTCTTCCGCCCAATGCGCTTCTATTGAATTGCTTTGGCCGAGGTGGGTCAAACATTGTCTGGAATATCATCGGCAGCTCGCCGGATGTGTTGATGCCATACCGCGAATGGCATGAGGGGGTATTCGGACGTTTCTACAAGCTGCGCAAGGCTGCGTGCCATGTTGGCGGGGCCGTCAACTGGGCGTCTGTTCCCTTCCTCTGGCGGCATATGCGCGCAGCGACTGCCGAGTCGCTCCGCCACGGGGAGCGCAACGAAAAGTCCCAAGCGCGCTACGTCGTTTTGAAGGTGATGGATTACTGCATCGCATTCGACGACGCGATTGCGCGCGGCTTTATGGAAGCGCGGAACCTTGTGCTTACGCGGCATCCATTACCGATGTGCGAAGGGCTCATACGCAGCGGTCTCAGCGAGGCGCGCGCGATCAAATGGTACAATGATGTGACTAGCCTGATGTTCAAAGCCTCGGGAAAGCCTGATGCGCTATTGCTTCGATTCGAGGACTTGATCCAATCACCGGATACCTTTGTAAAAGGCCTTTACGACGCGCTCGGCATAGCAGCAGCGGAGGACGGAAGTATCCGGTTTAAGGTCAAATCATTTGGGACGGAGCGGACGACGAACACAAACGCCACAACTGGCGAAAAGCTGCGGATAAGGTTGGATGAAGCACCCGATCACATCGCACCAGACGTCAACACCCGAGCGGTTGCCCGCCTCGATCGTTCAGCACGACAGCGGATTTGGACAGGCACCCGCGCAACTGCGGAATTGTTCGACTATGGAGCTGACAATTTCTGAGTTTGTGCAGTTAACGGCGTTGCCGATTGGCCCGGAATAGGCACGGGATAGGCGTAGACAAGTTCACGGTATCCAGTCCTTAGCGCCCGGCAGCCGGTCATTGAAATCGGTTTGTTGCCTCCAACAGCAATCTGCGTATGCCGCTGCCGCGCGCAAAGTCGAATATCAATGAGAGAAAAGGCAACCGCCTGCGAGTGAAGGAGGCCCATCGCCTCAGAATGCGCTCCAGACGGAAGCCCATCCGACCTTGAACAGCGTTGTAGTGGAATTCGATCTCCTTTCTCTTCTCGAGCGCAAGTCCCGGATAGGGCTGCCACGTGGCCCTGGCCGCATCGAGATCGAGTTGCGGAAAGGGGGGCAGAGAAAACTCCGCCTGTAGCAACCTCATACTTGGTTCCAGCCTTGATAGGAGGTCGGCTCTCTCATCGGGTGAAAGGTATTCGTGATTATTGTCGGGATTCGTCACTCTCCGATCAACCAATGCATAGATCTTGCGTTCCAGCCGCCGCTCAGAAAACAGGATATGCTCGTTTTTGAGGCGCTTATACTCCAAGACATCTCGGCTCAGGCGTTCATTAGCCCGACGATAGGGCCGTACGAATGCGGAGAGATACTCGATCCCGACGACATCCTTCATGAAATCATCGATCAGATTCGGCAGCGCCGACTCGTAGACGCGTACCAAACACGCGCTGCTTCCAAAGACTTCGCGCCAGATGGACAGGCAGTGATGATAATCCAAACTATCCTCGATCGTGTTTAGAAAGTCGAGGACATCTCCGGTGAACAGAACACCGCGCTTGACGTTCTGATTATACATTGACTCAAGCCAATGATCCGGTCTTCTCACATAACACAGCACACGGCATTCCATCTTCGCCGGAATGGAAGCACGCAACCGTTCGATCAAATTGCGCTCCTGTGATAGGGCGTCGGCGCTGGATTTATTGGCCATGAAACGCGCAAGGTATCTGATCAAATAAAGGTTTTCAGAACTTGCAATGATCGTGTGCGCTCCGTCTCGTTCGGCCGCCCTCAGATGATGCAGGAAGAATGCCTGGAAGTTGTCCGTGCCGGATAGCAAATAGCTGTTGGTAACACTGTTAAAATTGAACTGGTTTGGAGGTACAGCATAGTAAATTCTTCTCTCGCGGAGCTTCTTTGCATTCGCGTAAAGGAAATATTGTAGCGCAGTTGTTCCTGTTTTGCTCGTGCCAATGTGGAGGATAAGCTTCATCTGGCATTTCCTTGCCTGACAACTGGCTTCACAAACGGTCTCGCCCCTGAGCCGGTTACAGTAAGGGGGCGTCGTGACTGAACTCCGTCGACTGTATCGTCAAGCCTCCGTACCTTCATGATGCATTCCATATCCTCTGATGGTCTGTCGAAAAACACGCCGAGAACGCAGGTATTGTGGGGCTATGAAAATCTAATGCATTCGGTTTGTTTGCTTGGATGTTAGCGTTTGCAGAACTTCCGCGCCATATTTCCCGAAGAGGAGCGACGCTCTCAGATAGACAGTGACAACGGACAATGTACCTGTAACGAAAAGCCCGGTCGCGAGCACAAGATAGTCGGGCGATCCGGCAAGCAGCATTTTGACCGCCGAGCCGGTGGCGAACACCGCAGCGGCGAATGCGACAGGCGGCACATGGACGAGCGCGAAATCCAGAGCTGATAATCCTGTCATCCGACAACCGACCGCCGCATAAAGGATGAAACTCGTCGCGATGGCGCCGGACACTGCAAAGGCCACCGCGTTCACGCCGTAGGGCGCTGAGAGCAATGCGAATGAAGCGACAAGTGACATATAAACGAACGCCATGAAGGCTGTTTGGTAACTTTGGCCTGTCGCAAGCATCACGGCTCCGGAAACTCTATAACCTAGGCGGAAATACATTACTACAGAGAACACGGTAATAGGAACGACAGCATCCATCCACTTTTCGCCGAGGACAGTCAACACAACCTCTTTTGCAAAGCAGCATAGAAACGCGCTGGTCGGTATAGAGAGCGCAGCAGTCAAAGCATACGCCTTGAGCTGAGCGCTGCGTAGTCGCGCGTTGTCGTGATGAACCTTCGACAGAAGTGGGAAAACGACGCTCTTGTTCAGATTGCCGAACAGATTTGCCGGCATTGCGATCAGATAATATGCTCGCGAGTAAATGCCAAGCTCTGCAGTACCGATCAACCGTGCCACAATTATATTGTCTATATATTTGGCGGTGAAGCTCGATATACCGGCCAGCGAATAGCCCAGGCTCTGGCTGCGGATATCGCGGTAGGACTGCATGTCGAAACGGGGACTCACGAGATAGTCCCTGGCAATGAAAAAATAAATGCTGGCCAGGATGAACGCCTCGGCCATGTACGCGACCACCAAGGCCCAATAGCTGAGCCCAAAATAGGCAAGCGGAATGGCTAGGCCGACGTGGGAAGCAATCCATGCGACCAGCCTCGCCATGGAGGATATTTTGAATTTCAGGTGCCGCGACAGAAGGGCCTCGGTGGTCAGATTGAACGCGTTCGCGACCATCATCACCGCAAGGACGCGCGAAACGAGGACCAATTCCGGCACACGAAGAAAATCGGCAATCTGCCGTGCAAACACCCATTGAAGTAAGCCGAGAATGGCAGCCATCATCATGGACAAGGAAACTACGGTTCCGACATGGCGCTCCTCGATGTCCCGTCGCTGGACCACGACTTGCGACATGCCGAGATTGGCAAGGTTATTGCCGATGGCTGCTATGATCATCGCAGCGCCGACAATGCCGTACTCTCGGGGGGAGAGCAGGCGCGCGAGAACGGCCGTGACCAGGACATGCAATAAGACTCGGGCCAGCAGAGTTGTGCCCGACCAGGAAAGTCCCCGGGCAGCCTCGCGTGTCAAATTCCGGTTTTCGTTCACGCGCCTACCACCCTGACTGAGAACAATGCGCTCAACTACTTGAAACGGCTCAATGCAACGACAAGCATCCTGTGCATCCCAGTGGCGCGCACCATCTCAAGCGCCAACGACAGAAACGGCAATCGCCGACGCGCTATGGACGCCATCCGCTTGAAAACACGCTCCAGCCGGAGGTCCATCTGCGCCTAAGCCACTTCATGACGGCATCCGCAGCTCACCAGCGCTACGCCCGAAAACATCCCGTCAAACCGATAGATAGCGGTGGTAGTCCGGTGTTGTTCCCGCTTGGGGTACCAATATTGGAGGATGAGCCTCATCTGGTTTGTTCCCTCGGCGGCAGCTCCTTGCCCCCATTCAAACGCAGAGACGGCAGCCGCTCACTGAACCCGGTCTTGTTGCCTTCAACAACAATCTGCGGATGCCGCTGCCGCGCGCAAAGGATGAGCTTCATGTGCGATTCACACTCCGGACGCGCAGCGAAGAGGTCCCTTCCCTGAGAAGAGCCGCGTAGAGCTTCATTTGCTCTTGGGCAGCCCTCTCCATGCTGAAGCGCATTGCGATGGTGTTCACTGCTTGCTCTCCCATGTCATCGCGCTCGGCCTTCGATAGGCCGAGTGCGCGACGAAGGAGTCCGCAATACTCCACATGCGAGCGAGCCAAAAAGCCGCTGCACTCATGCTCCACAATGTCGGACGCACCGCTGACATCGGTGACGATCGGCACCACGCCGCAGCTCATGGCCTCGAGCAGGGCGTTTGACATGCCTTCCGACACCGAGGTGGAAAGATAGAAATCTGCGTCCGACAGAAAAGGAAAGACATCTTCGACCGCGCCGGCGAATGTGACCCTGCCGGAAAGGCCCAACCGGGCCGCCTGTTCCTCGAGCGCGGCGCGGCACTGGCCATCGCCCAGGATGGTGAGTTGCGCCTTTGCGTCGGCGGGAAGTGCCGCGAACGCATCGATCATGTGCTCAAGGCATTTTTCCGGATCGAGGCGGCCAAGGCAGATAAAGCGTCGGGTGTCATCTGTGCTCGGCTGGCGGCGCGGCTTGTGGGGCAGATCAATCCCATTCGGAATCATATGAATGCGATCTGCGCCGATGCCATGTCTCTTCAGATCACTAGCGATTTGGCGGCTATTGGCGATGAAGGCTGTGACGTGACGTTTAATCAAGGCGGACGCCCAGCGACCGATGATTTTCTTTTCGCGCACAGCGTCGAGATCGAAACACCGTCCGCCCCGGCCCAATTTTGCGAGAACCGGTTTGCGCAGGAAGGCCCCTGCCAATGCCGCCGGAACAGCGTGAAGTCGGGCATGGATGATATGTACGACATCGAATTCGTCGCGACGGCGCAGCATCCAGATCACTACCTGGACACACCACGACAGGAACGACAGCATATGCCGCCCGCCCAAATTCGGCGCGGCATGCAAGCGAAGGCGCTCGATGGGCACTCCGTCGATGACGGACCGTTTCGGCGTCGAGTGTGACAATCTGGGTGCCATAACGGTTGCGGAAACGCCGCTTTCAACCAGCACCCGAGCAAATCGGCGCGTCTGTTGTTCGGCACCGCCATATGACTCAGGAAAATAGGTTGGGAGCACGAGCAGAACACGTGTGCTGGGAAGAGCTTCGGCTCGCGGGGTCTTCGTCGGATAAGCGGAGGCAACTTCTGCTGCAGTCATATCAATCCGCCAGATAGCGTTCCTAGAGCCAAGGCGGCCACCAAGATTACAACCCCGTTCCATGTGCAAAAAAGAAGATGCCTCTTTGGCATCTCACTGCCTTTCAACGCATCGATCCTCCTATCATCCAGATCGACGCACTCCACCTCATCCCCGAAATCGGCGAAGTATGCACCGCTAACCAATCCGGCAAGCTGCCCGATCACCGTCAAACGCATAGGCTGCACCCGTTCACCGCGGAAGTGCCACATTTCGAACAGGAGGTATCGTTGATACTCCCGTGCTTGCCTGATGCTGGTCAAGAGCCTCGCGGTAAATGGCACCAATGCGCTTGCCCATCAGCTTGACGTCCCAGTTCGAAAGATCCGTCGCCGTGGCACCTTGGGCAAGGCAAGCGAGTCTTTCACGATCCTCCAGGAGGGCGGCAATGGCTTCGGCCATGGCCGCCAAATCATCCGCGGGTGTAATCATACCGTTGATACCAGGGCGGAGCACTTCGCGAAGGCCTGGCAGATCGCAAGCGACGCAGGGCTTGCCACCGGCGAGATATTGCATGACCACGCGGGGCAATCCCTCCCGCATGGAACAGAGCAGGCAGAGATCCGCGAGCGCGATCAGCCGCTCGGGGTCGTCCCGATAACCGGCAAAGACCACTTGGCGCTCGAGCCCAAGCCGCTTGGCCCGCGATTCAACGGTCGAGCGAAGCGGCCCGTCGCCCGCCAGCACAAGCACCGCGTCGGGTAAGCGGACGGCGAGTTTGTTGAAAGCGTCCAGAAATTCCGTGTGTCGCTTGCGTGGCTCGAAAGCCGCGATCATCAAGAGCACGGGCGGGCGCGGCGCGCCCGGCGTCAAGCGCAACAAATCGCGCCAACCGTCGGGCGGATCGGCGTTGCGAAAACGATCAAGATCGAATCCGGAACGAACGACATAATGTTGGTCTGGATGTCCCACTCCCGCGCTCAAGCATAAGTCGCGGATGCCCTCGCTCACACTGATGAACGCACTGGTGATCGGCGCTGCCAGCTTTTCCAAGGCGAGATAAGCAAACCGCTCGGCAACGCCGACATTGACAAAAGGCACGATATGCACGCCATGAACGATCGCTGGAACTCCCGCCGCCCATGCGGCGAGCCGCCCGAGAATGCCTGCCTTGCTGGTGTGCGTATGCACGATGTCGGCATTCAACGCGCGGAATCTCCGGGTGAGCGCCAACAATGCCCGCATGTCGGAGACAGGCGAAATGGACCGAGTCAGGCCCGGGACGCCAATGAGTTCCACCCGGGGGTCCACTTTAGCTATGATTTCCGGCTGGACCGTCTCGCCATGTAGCAGGACAACATCATGCCCCCCTTGCGCGGCCCAATTGCAGGAATGGACAGTATTCTCATCAGCACCGCCATTGATGAGACGAGTGATGACATGAGCGATACGCAGTCGACGCCCCAAGTCAATCTTGCCTTCCGCGTCCTGTACTTTCATATCGCCGCACCGATCGCGCTGAATTTATCAGTTGGGTGCGTTCCCACGCCCAGCCGCGCTTTTGGTCCATGCGTCCCGATATCGGTGCTACTGCATTGGAGTGACATGCCACGCCTCGGTGGGTGCATGCCGTATGGAGATGAACCCCGAATCCTAAGTGTGCCCTTCCTTCTTGGGCCATGACACATGCAGTCCGTAAGGAGGGTTATTCCAACGGCTTCCAGTCGATCAGATCTAACTTGTTGGATTTAAACGTCTCAGAGAACTGCCGCTGTTACCCCGGGCACAGCGGAGAGATTATTTTGTGGTATACCTTGTACCAATATTTCTGCCTCACCTCGTTTGCGCGAAATCGGATCGGAACCGGACTCGTTCAAAAAAGTAGTGGAGGCAGTGCTTTAAGGGACTTATGGGAGGGGCCGGACCCGCAGCTTGCGGATTTTTCGCGTGCTCCACGTTACTTATTGTCGATGTGCGGCGGCAGCTGGTTGGGGCGCGCGAGCGGGCAGTCGATCAAGACGTTGTCCCTTCCCCGAGAAGCCAGCTTGGTTCGATCGCTCTGCAAGTGCCAGCGGAGACTTACTCCTCGGTTACAAACGAGACCACCTCATCAATCGGCCTGCGCGGCGACCTGGCAAATCTGATGGCAGTACCTGCCATAGGGCCAAGGGCGACGCATGCAATCAATCTCTCGCCTGCTCGAATTCGACCTACGTCACGAATTTGCCGTTCAACTCGACTATCGACCGCAAGATTGAGTGGGCAAGCCACGAGCCGAAGTGCCTCCGCGGCCAACAGGAAATGCATTAGGAACAGCGCACCATCGACATAAATCTGGTTTCGTTGATTGCTTCCTCGCCAGGCCCTTGTGTCTGACGTGACAATGGCCAGGTTTGATATGGACTGTGAAAAGCCTCGCGCCCCGCCCTGCAGGGCGAGTATCTGATCGATTTGATGACGGCCCTGGTAGAGGTATACTCTTGTCGCCTGCCTGTTGCATTGGGATGGCGCACCTTGGGCCAAGCGTACCAACTCCAGCAATGTGGTGCGATCTATTAATTGTTCGTCAAAGTATCTAACCGAGCGACGACACTGAAGTCCTTCCAGGAGTGTGAGGGCTGGCCCCCCAATTGGCAGAACGGCGCTTTGAACCCCGCCGGTGAAGGCGACTCCATCAAGCCCATTGAAACGCTCGACGAATTGACGAACTGTCTCAACAAAGGGCTGCTCAGGCTCTCCTGGTGGATGAAGGTCAACATAGGCGCGAAGTGCGCCGACAGCCATTTCAAGCGGAAACGCCCCTAGCGAGGTGTCGTAGGAGGACACCTCATTCATAAGTCGCTTGATTTTTTCCTGGCCAAAACCGGGCCTCCTGTCCTTTAGAGAAAGGCCCTTCTCAATCGAGTGAGCGTCCACGATTATTCGGTAATATAGCCGCTCTTTCTTGGGAACCAACAGCGAATCCCCGTTGTAACGTAGGTAATTTCCAACGTCATATACGTAGGAGATGATTACCTTCGCTTGAGCAGACAGAAGAATTTGCAGTTTTCGAAGCATTTTTATAACATCTTAATTTGTTTTTTTACTTGGCCGCAGGCAGGGCCCTGTCCAGAAACGTACGGCCAATCTCAGCTAGTTCCCGGAGTCGGTTGTCTATCTTCATGTAGTCGTGAACAAGTTTTCCGAGATTTTCGCACATGTCCAGCAAATTGTCCCTGGCACCCTTGCGGTGAATACACACGTACTGAGAGGGAATGCCCATCAGCGTCATCAAAGCTTCGTTCTTAGTGGGGAAGCCGATGGCAGGTCGCCGACTGTCCAGGCAAATCAACGGGCACCGGTTCCGCAGAGCAAATAGTGCCCCATGCATGCGCTCTGACAAGCAGTAGGAGAATTGTGATGCCAGATTTGCCCACTCGAGGGGATCTATAGGCTTTTCGGTGAGATCGATGTCTGCGAGGTGATTGCGATCCGAGACCGATACAATCTGCACGCCGCGCGCCCGCAGAGAGGTCGTAGCCTCTGCATAGAGCTCGTGCTGGCCGGCTATCACCAACGCCCGGGGCCGATTGAAATCCACGCCCCAGGAAGCCAGCTTTACGCGCAGGCTTTCATGAGTGGCATTCGAAGTTAGATCGTGAGTGACTGTCGGGTCTGGGGTCAATGTCACACGATCCGCGAGGCTTGGATCTGCCCAGAGGACCATCTCACGTGTCCGCTCGTCCCGCACGCCGATCGCGACAAATTCGTTCAGGCATTTGGCCATCAAATATCGATTGCGGCGCGGCATTTCGGTCCATTTGGTGCTGCTGCCGGTGCTCGCCGCATATGCTATCTTCGAGCACGCCACTTCTGGCCAGTAGACATTGGGAAATGGGGGACATAGTGGGTTGGTCTGAAGCTTGATCAGCCCACCGAGACGGGAGACGTAGTCGATCTTCCAAACCTCATCGCTACCGACCACAACCGCATCATAGCGGTCGCTTACGTAGCGAAACGTTGGTGACCTATCCTCCGAGTAGAACCTCTTGGGGCTGAGCAGCAGTCCATCGGCGAAGGCGGCAAGCGTTCGCTGGCGTGCGTTTGTCGCCGGCCCATAGCCAGTCTCCAGTCGTCTTGGATAGCGGTGGTCCACGATCTCCGCCGGCGAGCCGGGACGCAGGTCCGAAATGCAGCGTTGGAGGGCGAGGCTCTGAAGCTGCGCCCCCTCGTTGTAACCGGTGTGCAAAGTTAGTGTGCCAATCAACATTTAGCAGGTCCGTTGCTATCAACGGCAAGTTTTCCCGTCAAGTAAAGTATCACACCAGCACGTAGGCAACAATTGCCTCCTCGGCCGAATTGTATTTAACGGTCTTCCAGGAATAGAGGCTGTTTTCAGGAGCGTTTGACTTTGACATACCTTCCGACACCGAGGTGGAAAGATTGAATTCAGCCTCCCACAGGGATGGAAAGACATCTTCGACCGAGCCAGCGAAAGTGACCCTGCTGGAAAGGCCCAACCGGGCCGCCTGTTCCTCGAGAGTGGCGCGGCATTGGCCATCGCCCAGTATGGTGAGTTGCGCCTTTGCCTCGGCGGGAAGTGCCGCGAATTCGTCGATCATGTGCCCGAGCGTTCCGGACTAAGATGACCAAGGCAGATAGAGCGTCGACTGCCATCGGCGTTCGGCTCGCGGCGCGGATTGCGGGGCAGTTCGATCCCATTCGGAATCGGCTTTCAATCGGTCAGATTTAGCTAGCTGGATTTAAGCGACTTAGAGACGGGTCGCTGTTACCTCGGGCACAGCGGAGCGATTTTGTCGTGATAAACTTATGTACTGGAACTTCTGCGTTTGCGCGGAACCGGACTCGTTCAAAGAAGTCAAGGCAACGCTCCAAGGACCGGGCGCTTACCCGTCAGGAGATGGGGGCCATGGGAGGGGGGACCAGCAGCTTGCGGATCTTTCGCGTGCCCCAAAGCTACTTCTTGTCGATGTCCGCCGGCAGCTGGTTGAGGCGCGCCAGCGTGCATTGGGCCAAGACATTGTCTCTTCCCTGGTCGGCGGATCCTACGGAGACTGAGTCGAGAAGCATCCTGGCTTGGTTCGCCATAGCCGGCCAGCTGGCCCTCTTCATCGCGCTGGTCTATCTCCTCAGGCTCGAGACTAATGCGCTTGTCCGCGTCCTGCTCGTTGCCCTCGCCGGCTGGTGCGTGCACTACTTCCTGCCACAGCGTTACCGGCTGCCGTTTTTCGTGCTGCTCTCGTTCGCGGCTATCGCCGCAGTCTTCGCGAACCTTGGGCCCAACTGGCACCACTGGAGATTTGAGGGTTTCATCGATGCCGCCTGGATCGCCGCCATTGGGCTCGTACTGATCGGAATTGTCCACCTACCCATCGCTTTTGGATGGAGAGTGCTGGCGCTGGTTGGCGCCGGCTGCGGGCTCGCCGCCGCACGAATGGACTGGATTGCGACCCCGTGGACGCGCGCCGTCTGGCCCGTGCTCGCTTCGATGTTCATGTTCCGTCTCATTGTCTATGCGTATGAAATGCGGCGTGACCAGAGGATGGCGACGGTTTCGGAACGTCTCGCGTATTTTTTCATGTTGCCGAACGTGTGCTTCCCGCTCTTTCCGGTCGTAGATTTTAGAACTTTCCGTAGCAGCTACTACAATGCTGACCGGCACTACATCTATCAAACGGGCGTTCAGTGGATGTTCCGCGGCGCTGTCCATTTGATATGCTACCGTATCGTGTACCAGCGGTTTGTGATCGATGCTGCGGACGTACACAATCAGATTGAGCTTTTGCAATTTATCATATGGCCATTTTTACTTTACCTGAAGGTTTCAGGAACTTTTCACATAATCACCGGAATTTTGCATTTATTTGGATTTAATCTTCCAGAAACCCACAATCTGTACTTTCTTTCCTCAAGTTTCACAGATTTCTGGCGTCGAATAAATATATACTGGAAGGATTTCATAATGAAAATTGTATACTATCCATTGTATTTTCGTTTTCGACGCTGGGGAGAGAGCGTAGCGCTGGTCAGCGCGACCCTCCTGGCGTTCGTCGCGACTTGGCTGCTGCACAACTATCAGTGGTTCTGGCTACGTGGCACCTGGGTATTCACCTGGAACGACTTCCTCTTCTGGATGATCCTGGCCGTGCTTGTGACGATCAACGCCCTCTATGAAATGCGGCACGGTCGCACGCGGCGCCTGCGTGGCGGGGCGCTCAGCTGGAACGGTGCGCTGCAAACCGCGGGCCGGACTATTGGCGTATTCGTCGTCATCTGCCTCCTTTGGTCCTTTTGGAGCGCGAGCTCGGTCCCGCAATGGTTCTCGGTCTTCGACACTGTGGGCGTGAAAGACCCTGGCAAAACGACGCCCGCCCTCGTACTCGTCGCGGTGGCAGCTATCGTTGGCATTCCTGCGCTTGCGCTCGCGCGCGGCGGCGCTGACCGCCAGTACAGTTTCCGACGGTCGGTTGCGTCGGTCGGTGTCTGCGGGTTGATCGCGGTTTGCATCTCGCTCCCCGTGGTTCACGATCGCTTCGGCGAGACGGTCAGCACCGCAATGGCCGATATTAGAACGCCGAACCTGAATAGCCGTGACAATGCGAACCTGGAGCGCGGCTACTACGAGAACCTCGTCAATGTCGGCGCATTTAACCCGGAACTGTGGATTGTCTATGGCCAACGACCACCCGACGGATGGGAAGGGTTAAACGAGTCGCCGCTGATCGAGTTCACGGGTGCGCTTCCCACGACCTATCTGCGTCCAATCTCCCAGGCAGACTTTAAGGGAACGCGGGTCCACATCAACCGCTGGGGCATGCGCGATAAGGATTACGAAAAGCTTCCTTCTCCCGGCACCCTGCGAATAGCAATCGTCGGCTCTTCGCACGTCTTCGGTGCGGGCGTCGCGGATGAGGAGACTTTCGAGGGCCTGCTGGAGCAGCGGCTGAATGAACAGGCGGCCGACAGCGGGTATCGACACTACGACGTGTTGAACTTTGCCATCGGGGATTATTCCAGCCTGGACATACTGGCCATCATCGAGGATCGGGTGCTTTCATTCAAACCAAATTACATTTTCTACTTTGAGCACAGCGGGCTTGTTCCGCGAATGATAGAGAAGGTCGTGAAAGCAATCCAGAATGGCTCCGCATATCGCTACGACTTTGTGCGCGACATTGTACGCGAAAGCGGAATAGATACCAGCACCGACCCCGACGTGCTTACAAGAGAGCTCAAGCGCTATGAGGAAAGACTTCTGCGTGTGATCTATTCTCGAATCGTCGAAACCGCGAAGCGAGAAGGTGTTGGGGTCTCTTGGATCTATCTTCCCAGGCCGGACGAGGGGACCAGTCCCGAGCTGGAGAGGCGCCTCGCTGCCGAGGCTGGATTCAACGTTCTCGATCTTTCCGGTGTGTATGACGGGTATGATTGGCGGACCCTTCTTGTGGCACCTTGGGACAAACACCCAAACGCCACCGGCCATAGGCTCATCGCGGAAAAACTTTACGAGGTCCTGCAGCAACACCAGGATCTAATTCCCCTGAACCTGGCGGTTGCTCCGCCAAAGGAGGACCGATGAACTCGATCCAGATCAGGACGATGGCCAGGGATTTCATATTGAATGAGTTCCTGCCCGGTGAAAGGCCGGAGAATCTGACGGATTCAACGGAGCTGATAACGGACGGCATTCTCGACTCGCTGGCGACGCTTAAGCTCGTTGCCTACCTGGAAAAATCCTGCGGCATCGAAATCGCCCCTGACGAACTCGTGCCGGAGAACCTGAACTCCATCGCCCAAATTGCCAATTTCGTCCAGTCGAAGCAGGCGTCCACATAGAGCTCGCCATGACGGTCGCTGCCTTACATGAGTATCTGGAACAGAGCGCGAAGCGGTATCCCCAGACGTGCGCCGCTGTCGAGGCGAACTCTGGGCGCCAGATCACCTACGGCGAGCTCGACGCTCTGTCGGACCAAGTCCGCGACCATCTGCGTCGGATCGGCGTCCGGCCGGCGGACCGCGTCGGCATTTGCCTTCCAAAATCGATCGCCTCGCTCGCTGTTCTGTTCGGCATCCTGAAGGTGGGCGCGGCCTATGTGCCCGTCGACTCTCTGGCACCGCCTGCGCGTAACGCGTTCATATTTAACGACTGCGGCGTGCGCGCGATTTTCGTGGAGGCGTCCCGGGCCGAAGCTTTGCGCTGTGAGTTGGCGCGCTTGGCTGCGGAACCTAGTCTCTTGCCGCTCGACTGGTCCGACGGTCCGTCGCCGCTCGCGGCGTACCTGGCTGGCGTAGAGGCCGGCGGCTTGGCGGTGGAGGACGAATCGGCGCGGCCGGGGCCGGACAACCTCGCTTACGTGCTTTACACTTCGGGCTCGACCGGCCAGCCGAAGGGCGTGATGCTGACGCATCGTAATGGCTCGAGCTACGTGGACTGGTGTTCCGAAATCCTCGCCCCTGACGCGAACGACCGCTTCTCCTCCCATGCGCCTTTCCACTTCGACCTGTCTATTCTCGACATCTTCGTACCGCTGAAGCACGGCGCGACCGTATTCCTCATCGGTGAGGAGCTCGGCAAGAATCCGGCCCGGATGGCGTCGATTATCGCCGAGCGGCGGTTGACCGTCTGGTATTCCACGCCCTCCGTACTCACGCTTCTGGTCGAGCACGGCAGTCTTGATGCTCGCGACGACCACGCTCTTCGGTTCATTCTATTTGCCGGCGAGGTTTTTCCGGTCAAGCATCTGCGCAGGCTAAAGGCTGTGGTCCCACGCGCACGCTACCTGAATCTCTACGGCCCAACCGAAACCAACGTCTGCACCTACTACGAAATCCCGCAGACGATCGCCGAAGACCGCTCGGCGCCGTTTCCGATCGGGCGCGCCTGCTCGCATGTTGAGGCGCGGGTGATCGATGCGAATGGTCGCAACGTGCCGCGAGGCCAGGAAGGCGAGCTCGCAATCAGCGGTGCTCCCGTGATGCTGGGCTATTGGAACATGCCTGAGCGAACAAGCGCCGCTTTTCATTTCGATTCAAGCGGTCGCTGGTACCGCACCGGCGATGTAGTGATCGAAGGCGATGGCGGAGTCTACACCTTCCGCGGTCGACGCGACCGGATGGTGAAGAGACGGGGATATCGGATCGAACTCGGCGAGATCGAGACGGCGCTCTATCGCCATCCAGCGATCTCCGAGGTGGCGGCGATCGCTCGCTCGGAAGAGTCGGGCGTCTCCATAAAGGTGTTCTATGCCTCGCGCGACGGCCATGCGCTGTCGCTCATCGAGCTGAAGCGGTTCTGCGCCCACAACTTGCCGGCCTACATGGCCCCGGACTGGTTCTCGCATCAGCAGTTACTTCCCAAGACCTCGACAGATAAAATCGACTACCAGCATCTGATGAGGATGGAGTAGTGGATTTCGCGCTGAACGAGGAGCAGCGTATCCTGCGTGGCCAGATCCTTCGCTTCGCGCAAGATAAGCTCAATAAAGATGTCAGGCAGCGCGACCGAGACCAAGTATTCCAGCGCGAGTTGTGGGGGGCTTGCGCGCAGATGGGCCTGACCGGCCTGCCAGTCCCCCAGGCCTACGGGGGACCCGGTCTCGATTCCCTGTCCACGGCCATTGCAATCGATGCGCTTGGCTACGGCTGCGAGGATTCCGGCTTGGTCTTCTCGATCTGCGCCCACCTTCTGGCCTGCGTGGTGCCGATTTGGAAGTTCGGCACTGAAGAGCAGAAGAATCGATATCTTCCGGGGCTCTGTGATGGCACTTTGATCGCAGCTAATGCGATGAGCGAACCGGAGTCGGGCTCCGATGCATTTGCGATGCAAACCCGGGCGGAGCCTCATGGCGACGGCTTTCTAATCAACGGCACGAAGACCTTCGTGAGCAACGGGCCGGTGGCAGATGTTGCCGTCGTCTTTGCTGTCACTGACCGCGCCAAGGGATATTTCGGCGGCATCACGAGCTTCCTCGTGGACCGCGCGCTGCCGGGCTATCGGGTCGCGCAAAAGTTCGAAAAAATGGGACTGCGGACGTCTCCGATCGGGGAGCTTGTCTTCGAGGACGTATTTGTTTCGAAGGACGCTGTTCTCGGTGGAGTGGGCGGCGGCTCCAGGCTGTTCGCTCATAGTATGGACTGGGAGCGGGCGTGCCTGTTCGCCAGTCATATAGGCACCATGGAGCGGCTTCTGGAAAAGGCAGTGGCCTATACGCGCACCCGACGTCAGTCCGGCCAGGCCATCTCTAAGCACCAGGCGGTCGCCCATAAGATCGCCGACATGAAGATGCAGGTGGAGGCGGCCCGACTGCTCGTCTACAAGGCGGCCTGGGGCCTTGAGCGCTCCCAGTCCGTTTCCCTCGACGCCGCTGTTTCGAAGCTCTTTGTGAGCGAATCGCTAGTTCGCACCACGCTCGATGTCGTCCAGGTCTTCGGCGGCTATGGTTTCTTAAGCGAATTCGAGGTCGAACGTGCCGTGCGTGATGCCATCGGCAGCAAGCTCTATTCCGGAACTTCTGAGATACAGCGCAACATTATTGCTGGCTGGCTGGGGCTTTGATGACGGCTGTGGTCAGAACCTGTCCGTGAAGAGGCGGCGTGTGCTGCCGCTGGGCCTGCCGTCAGTTCGCGAAAAAGGGCGACGCTCGATTTTGGTAGGGCAACCGGAGAGTGGTACTATCGCAACCCATGGAGCCACTGGGGCGAGGGCGCTTTTGTCGTTCGACCTGAGTGCGTCCGCCCAGCCCGTGGTCTCCGAACTTGCGGCTCAGAGGCGAAGAACCAGACCTGCCGCGACGCGTGAAAGATAGGCTTTGTGGATGCGGCTTCTCTATATACATTCTGCGCACGTCCCGGCGCCGGCCGCCAATGCGGTACAGGTCGCAAAGATGTGCCATGCATTTTGGGTTGCCGGAGCGGAGGTCCTGCTAGCGCTTCCACGCGCCTCCATGAATTCACGGGATCATTATGAAAAGATCGCGCGCGAATACGGATTCGCTACCGAGTTCCCATTCCGCGTTCTCCCTGTACCCTTTTGGCCTGTGCCCGGCCGGGAGCTTTTTTTTGCTGTGCTGGCGCTGCTTGCTGCGGTCTGGCTGCGGCCGCAAGTCGTCTTTACACGCTCGGCTACTGTAGCGCTTGTTTCTGCCGGACTTTTCCGGTTCACGACCGTTTTTGAGCTTCACGACCCGATTGGCAGTTTGAGCAGACGTCAGCGTCAACGCCTTGCCAAACTGATAGGCCTAGAGACATTCCGTATGCTGGTCGTCACGTCGCAACGTCTGCGGGACGACAGCATCCGCCTCTTTCCTCAACATGCGGGAAAATTTCTCATCGCGCCCAATGGCGCGGATCCTGTTCCGCCGAATGTCGAGCCATGCAGCCTCAGCGGCACGTTCAAGGTTGGTTATGTCGGACACCTTTATAAGGGAAAAGGCATGGAGATAATAAGCGCGATTGCGCCTCGATGCGGCTGGGCGACATTTCACATCGTCGGGGGAACACCAGGCGATATAGAGTATTGGACATCGAAGCTGGCCAAATGCCCGAACATAGTGTTTCACGGCTACGTTCCTCACGCCGCGACATGTGCCTACTTGGCCGAAATGGACGTTGTACTCGCGCCCTATCTTAGAGATGTAGAGGGCCAGGGCGGCGGTCGGAATATCGCTGAGGGAATGTCGCCGCTCAAGCTCTTCGAATATATGGCGCATGGCAAACCCATAGTGTCCTCCGACCTGTCAGTTATACGAGAAGTTTTGAGGGATAGAATCAACAGCATTCTGGTGTCGCCAGACAACCCGTCCGACTGGGTCAAAGCTCTTCAGCGCCTGCGCGAAAACAAGGCGCTTCGGGATCAGATTGGTCGGCAGGCGAAGGCAGACTTTCTGTCCAGGTACAGCCGCATCGCACGCGCAACCAACATTCTAGAGGAAATCAAGAGCCGGATGCCGTCGAGCGGAAGCTCATAGGACTGAACAATTTCTCGTGTTGAAGTCGGTGCGCCGCCAGCAAGCCTGCTTTCCGTTCGCCGCAATGAGGCCCGTGGTCCGTCCTGAACCGTTGAATGGCAAGATCCGACTGCCCCGGCTTTTTGCTGAGGTTCCGTCATGCGTTGCTCCGACCATCTCCCCGCCTCGCGTTGATTTTCGCATTGAGCTAGCCTGCGAGATGCCCCCACTGTCCGGCGACTGAACCGGCGCGAACCGGATTGTGAGGCTCAATGTACTCGCTGGCGGCGGGATCGCCCGAAGTATCAGAATCAAAGCTATCCGTTCAATCGGTCGGAGGATGGACTACATTCATCCACTCAGCTTCTTGAGAAGATGGTATACATCAATAAGCGTTGCGATCCGAAAACATCACTAGAGCAGTTCTCCAAATTATCTTAATGTCGAGAAGCATGCTCCAGGATTTTATATACCAGAGGTCATGCTCAACGCGTTTTTCCATCCTCCAGAGTTCCTTCGTTTCCCCTCGAAAGCCATTGATCTGAGCCCACCCTGTTAGACCGGGTTTTACATGATGGCGATAAGCATAGCTCGCAATGGTCAAAGTATAGGTGTCGTCATGAGCGACGGCGTGCGGTCGGGGCCCAACCAGGGACATCTCCCCCCGAAGCACGTTTAATAATTGCGGCAGTTCGTCGATGTTTGACCGGCGCAATATTCGGCCAAGTCGGGTAACCCGCGCATCATTGCGCTGAGCCTGGCGAATTTGTGCACCGTTCTCCTGCACCGTCATCGATCGGAATTTGTAAATATTGAACGGCTTACCACCAAAACCTCGTCGCATCTGCCGGAACACCACAGGGCGACCGTTCTCGAGCGCTATGGCACATGCGACCAAGGCCATCAACGGACAAAGGAACAGCAGTAGCAGGGATGCAACAGCAATATCGAACAACCGCTTGAGCAGGCGTTCGGCAGGCCTCAACGGCACACGCTGGACTTCGAAGGCTCGCTGCCAGCCGGTGTGCAGCGGCCTTCCAGCCAGAATTTTATCTATGTAGGCGTCGGCGAAAAGATAAATCGGCAGCGGGAGGCGGGACATTTCCTCCAGGATGCGTTCGATCAACTTCCGCTGGTCCCAAGAGCAAAAGAGATAAACTGCCCCATACGAGCCACTACGGAACGCAGCCTGTGCAGCCGCGACGGCGGCATGCACCGATCGTGCTGCGATCGTGTCATCATGGTTCTCGATGTTCGAAACACCACAAACCGCGATGCCCTGTTGCCCAAGCTTGTTGATTATCCCCTGTTCCTTTCCCGGAACGCCAGAGTAAAACAGATAAACTGTGCGCAACACGAGTTTCTCAGCCGCCAGAAGCCGTTTCAGCCCACGCGCTAGAACCGCGTGGCCAGGCAGCAGGATTGGGAATCCGACCGCAAACGCCAGCGTCAAGGAGCCGCGCGAGAACGTCGACGTCGTCTTCGTGAGAAAGGCGAGCCAGAGAATTGAAAAGAAAACAAACAGCCAGCCGCTAAAGAGTGTTTTGATCCTGCAGTGATCGTCCAGGATGCCACTAACCGTGTAGGCGCCCCTGGCGGTCATGAATGCGACCAGCAACAGGCCGGCGGTAACACTTAGGCAGATCGAATCCCAGACATCCGGCGGCCTCACCTCGAAGGCCCTATGATAGAGCTCAATTGACGCAAGAAGTATTGTCTGTCCAAGGAGGAAATCAGCAGTTGCGAGAAACACGCAAACTGCTCCCACGGGGAGCCGTAGCGGCTCTACGCTCCGCTTCCAGAGCGCACGCGACGCCTCGGTAGGTGCATGCCGCATAAGACGACCCCCCGAATCCTGTTGCATCCCTTCTCCTCTATGGGTCATGGCACACGCCATCCCATAAGGAAGGAGGGGGTTATCCCAACGGCTTCCAGTCGGTTAGATTTGATTTAAATGTCTCAGAGACATGTCGCTGTTACCCCGGGCACAGACGAGTCGCTATTTTATCGTATTCTAATGTGTTAATATTTTCTGCCGTAACCCGTTCGCGTGAGAACGGACTGGAGGTCGGACTCGTTCTAAGAGGTGGTCAAGGCAATGCTTTAGGGGGCTGGGGCGCTTACCCTATCAGGGAGAGGGAGCCATGACAGAGAATGGCGCTGAGGTTCGAGTCAAACAGCTGAACAACATACGCTTATTTCGGCAATTTGGACAAGATACTCTTAGTGAAATGGCGAAAGCAGCCATCCTACGGAGGGTTCCTAAGAATAAAGTCTTAACTCACCTTGGGGATATACCGCGTTATATTTACTATATAATTCGCGGAAAAGTTCGTCTTAGTGTCCCCCTCTCAGACGGCCGAGAATTCATCTTTTCCGATCTTGGTCCTGGTGACACTTTCGATTTGACTAGATTGTTCATCGCGCGACACAGTAACATGAACGCTGCGTCAGTCGTGGACAGCGACTTGCTCCAAATCGAAGCAGCTTTCATGGCTAGTGTCTTCGACAAGCACCCGGACCTCGCACTGAAAGTGATCCCGTATTTATGCCAAGCAACGCACGACGCGCAAGAGCGAGTGATCCACAGTGCGTCGAATGCCCTATCCATTCGATTGGCGAGCACGGTCTTGCGATTGATTGAGACCCCGCACAGCACGGCTACCGTGAATGGAGCTCAGAGAATCCACATTTCGCAGACCGACCTCGCGGCAATGATCCCGGCGTCTCGAGCGAAAGTGAATCGTTGCCTGAGAGAATGGGAACGGCGGTATGTGACCCAATACGACCGCGGCTCGCTGACGATTCTCAATCGCACCGCATTAGAGTCTGTTGCTCTTGGCTACTCGCGTTTGATCGTTCAATGATGCCTTGCCCGTGTGCTCGGGATCTCCACGCCATCCTCCGGGAAGCTCGGATCGTTCGGTAAAGTCCTTTACGTCGGCGTCGTAGGTCGCCGCACTGGACACTGCCGGCGAGATGGCAACGCACTCGCGCAGCCCCGTGCGTCCCCACGGGCCCTCGGCTCCCGGTGGAATTGGTGCGTCGCCAGACCGGCCGGCGCAACCTCCTGGCCCAGATGCGGCTCGGCAGCTTGCGAAATGAGGCAGCTGAGGGTCGACTGTTTGCCCAAGCGGTCAGCTTGCTGCTGGAACGCGTCGGGAAAGAATTGTGGCTCGGCGTCAGGAGCCGCCCAGCCAGCTGCCGCAAGCGACCGGCAATCGCCGGCGCTTTTTTGTGCCGCCCAAGATTGGCCACGCAGAGAGCACCGCCATTCTTTTGCTGTGCGCGATGCGACTTTGCTGTTGGGGAATCCGGGATTATTATCGGCTCCGCCCATGTACATCACGTCGGTGGAAAAAATGGATCTGCAAGCCTTCAGAGGTTCGATTGCGAAATCACAGCCGCCCGCCGGCCTGAGTCCGGCCCTGGAGGCGCTGTGGTGGGATGCAAAGGGCGATTGGGATAAGGCGCACGAGCGTGCACAGCTGCGCGACGATACGGCTTGTATGCGCGTGCATGCCTACCTCCATCGCAAGGAAGGCGATCAATCCAATGCGGAGTATTGGTATCGTCGCTGCGACGCCGCGCCGTCGACTTTGACGCTTGATGAGGAATGGCAAGAGTTGGCGCGGGAACTTTTGCGGCAAAGCTGACGCCTTCGGCACGCCAAGTCCAATTGCGGGCCGCGGTTGCGTCGTCGTAACGCAGGTTTCCCATGATGCTACCGCCTATCGACGATTCTGGGCTTGCAGGCCTAGGCGAGGGCAGGGGCTGCACTAGCTCCTGACTTTGATCAGCAAGCGGCACGGCGAGCCCGCCATCTCCGCAGTGGCGCGAAAAGGATACGTGGATCGCTCGCTGTGCAAATTGAAACGCGCGATGTGAGGAGTTCGCCATGTTTCGTACGATTGCGTCGGCGCTGTTCGCCGCGCTGCTCTGCTCGGTGGCCGCGCGTGCCGCCTCGGAGGAGGTCCGCTACTATCCCGTTCCGGAGGGCGCCGGCCCGCACGATGTCGCTCCGGCGCCGGATGGCTCCGTATGGTACACCGCCCAGGCACAGGGCGCGCTTGGGCGGCTCGATCCTGATACAGGCGCCGTCAGGCACATCACCCTTGGCGACGGTTCGGCGCCGCACGGCGTGATCGTCGGTCCCGACGGCGCCGCTTGGGTGACCGACGGCGGCCTCAGCGCCATCGTGCGCGTTGATGCCGAAACGGAAGCGGTGAAGGCCTTTCCGCTCCCCGAGGGGCACCGCTACGCGAACCTCAACACCGCTTCCTTCGACAAACACGGGAGGCTCTGGTTCACCGGGCAGGAGGGCATCTACGGCAGGCTCGATCCGGCGAGCGGCAAGGTCGACGTTTGGAACGCGCCGCGCGGTCGCGGCGCCTATGGGATCACAACCACGCCGTCCGGTGAAGTCTACTACGCCTCGCTCGCCGGCAACCATATCGCCAGGATCGATGTTTCGACCGGCGAGGCTTCCCCGATCGACCCGCCGACCGTGGATCAGGGCGCCCGCCGCGTCTGGTCGGATTCCAAAGGCCGCATCTGGGTCAGCGAATGGAACGCCGGCCAGGTTAGCGTCTTCGATCCGGCCGCAAATGACTGGCGCAGCTGGAAGCTGCCCGGAGACGAGCCCCAGGCCTATGCCGTCTATGTCGATGAACGCGACAAGGTCTGGCTCACCGATTTCAGCGCGAACGCCATCGTCCGCTTCGACCCGGCAACGCAGACCATCGCGAGCTTCCCGTCCGACCGCGACAACGCCAACGTGCGCCAGCTCAACGGGCGCTCCGGCGAGGTATGGGGCGCGGAGTCCGGTACCGACCGCCTTGTCTTGATCGAGACCGAAACGGGCGAATAAAGCAAAAGAGGTCTAATGCATGTCGCGCAAAAGTGTGCAGCGGTTTTGCGATAACGACATGCATAAAAACAACAACCTAAAGCGCGTCGCATGAGGCCCGGCCAAACGCGACGCGCTTTAGCCAACGACGAAGGGCAATTTGCGCGAAGAGACCGCATGTCAGCGACTGTCTTTGATATAGCGTAGGCAGATGCCGCTCTACACGAAGAGAAAATCGCTGTTCGAGATGCTTGCGACGAGGACACCGTTTAGCGAAAGCGTGTCACTGTCGGAGAAGACGACCAGCGTGTCGCTCCCGACCTGCCGGAGTTCGCTATATCTTTGGTATCCTGAAATCTCCAGGAGATCATCGCCGGAAAGGTCGAAGTCGGTGATGGTGTCGTGGCCATGGCCGGCGGCGAAGACGAAGCTGTCGTTTCCCGTTCCGCCGGTGAGGATATCGGTGCCAAGACCACCGACGAGCCGGTCCGACCCGCCTCGGCCGTCCAGCCGATCTGCGCCGCCAAGGCCTTCGAGCGTGTTCGCTGCGCCGTTGCCGATCATGGTGTTGGCGAGCTCGTTGCCTTTTCCCGCCAGATTGGCAGCCGACCTCAGGAAGAGGTTTTCGACGTTGTCGGCCAGGGTCCAGTTTACATAAGCGTGCGTCTCGTCGAAGCCGCCATTGTTCTCTTCGATGGTTTTGTCACCGGCATTGTCGACATGGAAGACGTCATCACCCGCGCCGCCGACAAGCGTGTCGGCGCCCGCTTTTCCGTTCAAGATATCGCTGCCGCCCATTCCATAAATGACGTCCGCACCGGGACCGCCGGTAAGCGTATTGTTGCCGTCGTCGCCTACGATTGACCCCGGCGGCGGCTCGTCGAGTGGATCGATCCAGACGAAATCCGAACTGCTCAAGGAGGCGCTGGTCACGCCTTTGAGGAGAACAGTGTCGCTGTCGGAGAGGACGACCAGCGTGTCCGTCCCGACCTGCCGGAGTTCGCTATATCTTTGGTAGCCTGAAATCTCCAGGAGATCATCGCCGGAAAGGTCGAAGTCGGTGACGGTGTCGTGGCCATGGCCGGCGGCGAAGACGAAGCTGTCGTTTCCCGTTCCACCGGTGAGGATATCGGCGCCAAGACCAGCGACGAGCCGGTCCGACCCGCCCCGGCCATCCAGCCGATCGTCGCCGCCGAGGCCTTCGAGCGTGTTCGCTGCGCCGTTGCCGACCATGGTGTTGGCGAGCCCGTTGCCTTTTGCCGCCAGATTGGCAGCCGACCTCAGGAAGAGGTTTTCGACGTTGTCGGCCAGGGTCCAGTTTGTATAAGCATGCGTCTCGTCGACGCCGCCATTGGTCGCCTCGATGGTTTTGTCGCCGGCATTGTCGACATAGTAGACGTCATTACCCGTGCCGCCGACAAGCGTGTCGGCGCCAACCCCGCCGATGAGTTGGTCGGAGCCGCCGCGGCCCTCCAGCAAATCATCGCCAGCCAGCCCATCCAGCACATTGGCTCCCTCGTTTCCGCCGAGTTGGTCGGCAAACGAAGATCCTGTAAGATTTTCGATGCTGGTGAAGGTATCGCGGTCGCTTCCGATACCGGTCCCGTCCAGGCCGAGATGGTGTTCCAGGGCGGCCATCCAGTGTGAGGCGATTTTTGCATAGCCGCCGGCAGTCGGATGCAGCCCGCTGTCAAGTGGCGGCGCGGTGATGTCATCCGGTGTCAGATCGCGCATGTCGACAAAGGCGATCTTGTGCCCCTGGGCGGCCAGTTCAGAGATCAGGCCGGGCATGGCATCGTTATACGCATCGACACGGTCTGCACGCGCTTGCGACTGTTGGCCGACGCGAACGGGAGGCAAGGATCCGACAAAGACGGTCAAGGCGGGATCGCTGGAGGTCAGGCTGAGCAAAAGGCTGCGCAAATCCTGCAGCATCGTTGGCACGCTATCGGTCGAGCTGTCATTTGTTCCGGCGATCAGCAGCACGGCGTCGGGTTTCGTAGCTGCCACAACATCGTTGTCGATGCCGTTCAGTTGATTGAGCGTCCAGTTGCGGTGACCCTCGTGATCCCGATCGACCATGCTGGCGGGTCCGTTGGACGAGGAACCGACGAAGTCGATCTTCACATTGAGTGCCGCCAACTGTTCCAGCATGAACTTCCGATAGCCGCCGCTTTCGGTATCGGAAGAGCTCGCGATCACTCCATAGGTAATGGAATCGCCCAGCGGCAGTATCGACAGCAACTTGTAAGCATGGCCGGAAGCCAAATCGGCGACGACTCCACGGGACGAAGCGCCGTAATTGACTGCGTCCGAACCGGCACCGCCGATGAAAGCGTCTGGACGGCTGCTATCATAGAACACCGTCATAGTATTTTCTCCCCCTGGCAAAGCTGCTCACCGGCATGACCGCCTGGGCCGCAGCAGAAAGGCTCGAGATCGTCATAGCTGATCGGCCAGTCGAGACCGATGCCGTAGAGGCCTTTCAGCCTGAACTCGTAAGCAAGCAACCGCGGCGTCTGCCCGGACCAGCAGTTGGTTCCGCCTGCCAGGCCGATCGTGTAATTCCACGGTCTGCTGGAGTAGGTATCCTCGTCCCGGATATTGCTGTTTGCGCCGCGTTCGAGTTGCCAATCACGCGTGCTGTGGCGCCACAATCCGAAGGGAACACGAGCTTTTCTCCGTCCGACGAACTGGTGCAGTAAAAAGGCTGAATCGAAGCCAGCGCCGATTACGACGATACCATGGTGCTCGTCGGCGACCTGTTTGGCCCGGGTGTCGAGTACCATTGTCCATGGCCTCTTCAGCCACTGACCCTGCACCTGACGCCGATGCGATCGGTTTTCTGCAGGTCAGCGAGACAAATTCAATGTTGCACCGCACTCTTAGGCACTGCAACATAATATTTGCCACTACTTTGGGTAGATTGGCAACATTTTTTTGAGCCTGCAATACCCTGGCTCGACACCGGGCACGGTGACGCGGGCGGCGATCGCTGTTGCTGTTGTTGTACCAAATTGCGACAGGTCGGCAATCTAACGCGGGCATTTATCGATAATTGGCGCAAACTGCGTGCGCGCATTGAGCCAGGGTGTATCTTGAACTTTCGTCGTTGCCTGTGCGTTTAGGTTGTAGTACGCATCCTGTTGCAGTGCAGCAATATCCGGCGGCAACGTGCGGCTGCGTGAGGGCTCATCCCGTCCCCGGAAGGTGAGCACCGAAAACCGAACAGGTGAGGCGAAACGTCCGGAAGACGGGAGAAGCATGGGATGAGCATCGGAGCGGGCAGCGCCCGGCGTTGGCCGTCAGTCGGCATCGAGCGTTCACCCGTTGAGCGTTATGTCCTTGCAGCCCTTCTTTTTTTCCCGTTCCTGTGCGGGGTCGTTCCGATCCTGTTGTACGAGAAGGCGGCGTCCCGCGTGGCGTGGCACGATCCTGCCCTCGCCACGGTCAGCGCTATCGGGTTGGCTCTGCTTTGCTGCCTTTTTGCATTCGTGCGCTATCCCGCCGAGGCGCGGGCTGCGCGCATCATCGTGGTCGGCCTGGCGATAACGCTGGGCCTCTTCAGCTTCGGGCTTGGAGACGAACTCGGCATTGCCGACGCAGCTCGCGCCGACGCGTTGGGCAATGCACTCACATATGGTCGCCTGATCGCGCTTGCGGCGGCGCTTCTTTCGATCCTGCGGCCATCCTTCGCCATTTTCCCGACGGTCTATTTCGGCTTCCACAAGAATGTCACGCGGGCAGTTTCCGATGCTGCGGAACTAGGCCGCAACGACTATGCGCCGTTGATTGAGGTCGGTCTCTTCCTGGCCTGTGGCCTGTTGGGCCTTGGCCTGCTGCAGAGCTTGAGCCGGCTGAAGCCCTTCACCAGGAACCTGCCCAGCCTTGACGAACTCGGAACCAGGAATTTCGCTGCCCAGGCTGCTGGAATACTGCTGCTGGCCGGGATCGGCGCCCATTTTGGCAACTACTTCATGTCCGGGATGGCCAAGGTCACGCTTGACGGAGGGCCGTTGAGCTGGATCCTCGAGAACCCGACCAGTTCCATCATGCTGGCCGGGTACGGCTTAGGCGCGGCCCCGTTGGGCTTTTCCGAATCGCTGCTCGCTCATGCCTATGAAGCAGTCAGGGCGGTCCAGATTCCGATGAATGTCGTTATCCTTGCTGCGCAGCTTCTATGCTTTCTCGCTTTTTTGCGCCGGCGGTGGCTCATCGGACTGACCGCATTATTCGATATCATGCATATCGGGATCTTCCTTCTGAGCGGCGCCCTTTTTCTGCACTGGATCATCTTGAACAGTCTGATCGTCGCGGCTCTGACGAGAATGAAGGAAAATTCGTTTTCCACGACTGCCATCGTAGCCGGGATTGTTGTCACCATATTCGGCGACGCGGTCTTTTATAACGCGCGGCTCGGCTGGTATGATTCAAGGCAAATCCGGCAAGCACATTTCGAGGCGCTGACGAAAGAAGGTGACTGGGTGCGGGTCGCACCGAGCTTTTTCCGCGACGCTTCCTATCTGCTCTATGCCCGTCACTTCGGCTATCAGGAATATCGTCGTGAATCCGGCCACGTTCCGACCTCAGCTTGGGGCCAGATCGGGATCAGGAAGGTGGGGCCGAAGTCGTCGGAAATTGCCTCGTCCAACTATGAGGTCATGAAGCTTACCAAGGAGTGCGCCTATCCAGTCGAACGGCCAATCACGCCGCCTGACTACGATGCGGCCCGCCCGGCGCCGTTTATTCTTGGCCAGCACAATCGCGCCGCGAACCTGGCGAACTCGGCTGTTGCGGTCGGTTATAACTTCTATCCACACCATCATTATTCCATGCCGTTCCTGCACCGCGCTTTTGAGGCGCTGGAGCCTCGCGACATCGTGGCGTATCGATACCTGGTCGATACCGTCTGCCTCGATGTCGCAGATGGCAAGGTCGTGCGGCGGGTCATGACCCAGACATTGGGGCCCAGGATCGATGTCCGCCAGTGAATCCGGCGAGGGCGCTGCGGACGTTCAGCACGCGAGTTGACTATAAGGCTGCACTAGTTTCCACGCTCGCAAATCCTTGCTCCTGACGCTGGTCCAAAATTGCCACGGAAGTCGAATTTCATTCCCCAGGCAGGCCGTCATAATAAGGCCGGCGGCGGCATTACCAGCATGTCTCGAGGAGGAGATAAAAATGCGGCTCAACAGGCCTTTGGTTTTCACGGATAAGGTTTCATCGGAGCTTTCTACCGCCGCAGGGAGGAAACGGCGTCGACGTCAGATCATCCTGATATGTGCAGCTGCGGCGGCCGGTTCCGCCATCGCAGGTTTTTCGGCACAAGGCGCTGAAAAGGCAGACTGGATCACCACTTGGGCTGCCACACCTGCTCCGCGCTGGTCGGATGATCTTCCTGCGCCTTTCGGAGTGCCGGAGGTATTGGAGAACCAGACCGTCCGCCAGGTCGCCCGCATCAGCGTTGGCGGCAAGAGCGTGCGGGTCGTGCTGTCGAATGCTTTCGGCGCCAAGCCGCTGACCATTGGCGCCGGCAGCGTCGCAATAGCAGGCAAGGACGGCAACGTCGATCAGGCGACCCTGAAGCCTCTGACCTGGGGCGGCAATAGTTCTGTGGTGGTTCCGCCGGGAGCTCCGATCCTCAGCGACCCCATCGCTCTCTCGGCAGAAGCGCTTTCCGAAATCTCGGTCAGCATTTTCCTGCCGAAGAAGACGGCGCTGTCGTCGGTGCATTGGGATGGCGTGCAAACCGCCTACATCTCCGGCCCGGGCAATTTCACAAACGAGGCTGCGTTCAAGGCTGACAGCACACTCAAATCGCGCCTGTTTCTGAGCGACATATGGGTTGACGCCGTGCCGGAATCCGAGGCGATCGTGTTTTTCGGGGATTCCATCACGGATGGGAATTGCTCGACCCCTGACGCCAATAATCGCTGGCCGGACCATATCGCCAAGCGATTGCAGGAGGCCAACCGCAAGGTCGCGGTGGTCAACGAAGCCTTTTCGGGCAATCGCGTGTTGACCGACGGTATGGGTGTCAATGCCTTGGGACGTTTCGATTCTGATATACTGAGCCATCCCAAAGTCTCGACCGTCGTCCTTATGATGGGCATCAACGATATCGGCTGGCCCGGCCAAAATGCAATCACGCCGGACGACAAGGAACCGACGGCGCAAGACATCATCACCGGATACAAACAACTCATCGATCGCGCGCACGCCCATGGCATACGCATTGTCGGCGCGACGTTGACCCCCTTCGCCGAAACCTTCAAAGGACTTCCCACCGAGGGTTACTACACGCCCGAGAAAGAAAAGATTCGCGTCGCGGTGAACGAATGGATCCGCACCGGCGGCGGCTTCGATGGCGTGGTCGACTTCGACAAGGTGATGGAAGACCCGGCCAAGCCGGGGTATCTGCGCGACGACTACGACTGCGGCGATAACCTCCATCCCAACGACGCGGGATACAAGGCAATGGCAGACGCGGTCGATCTCGACGTCCTGTTGGGTTCAGCCAAGTAGTCGGCTGTCGCTGCTGACCTTGCCGCGCTGCTCAGGCATTGCGGCAAGGTCGGTTCGCGCATGGCTCAAGTGAGCCCGAGCCGGACAAGATGGCGTACGACCGGTGGGAACATCTCCTGGCCGATGTAAGCTCCGGTGTTCGTATTTTCGAAGAGTGGGCCGGCGACGGCCGCATCCTCGATCACCGGAATACCTGCCTGGCGTGCTTGAGCCGTCATCTCGTCAGCCGCTCGGCCCTGGCCCTTGCCGACGACTGTCGGCACCGGCGTTTCACCCCTGACGTAACGCAATGCCACTGAGCGGTCACCGGACACGAAAACGATGACCGCGTTTTTCACGCCCAGCTTCGCCGGTTGCATCACGGCCTCACGCCGCTGTCGCTGCTGTTCATGTCGAATCAATGGATCGCCTTCGAGGTCCTTGTTTTCGCGCTTGTATTCGGTTGTCGTCATGCGCATGTCGCGCAGGAACAGCCAGCGCTGAATAGGAACATCGATCACGCCGATGACGACAAAGGCCAGGGCGGCGGCAATTCCAAGCGGTGTCAGCACCGCTTTGATAATTGGCTCCAGGCATGACGGAGCGCATCCCGGTGCATCGAAGAGCGGCTGCAGCCACGCGATCAAAAGGAATGCGAACAGGCCGGCCAGCAACACCACCTTGGCCAGGCCTTTGGTGAACTCGACGACGTTGCGCAGCGACAGGATCTTCTGAAGACCCTTCGCCGGGTTTATGTGATCGAATTGCGGCTTGAGCGGCTCAAACGAGAAGACCGGCCCGAACGTTCCCAGCATGCCGAAGACCACGGCGAGAACGACAACGATTCCGACCAGCGGCAAGGTGGCAAGCATCAGCAATGACAACGAATGGCGGATAGCCTGCAGGCTGACTTCAACGAACGAATCGCCGGGGGTGGTCACGGTCTGCACGAGTTCCGAAAGGTGCCCGAACAGCATCGGCCAGGCGAAATAAAGATAGCCAAGCGCTGCGAAAAGCGTGAAGCCGGAGGCCAGGTCGCGGCTCTGCGAAACCTGGCCTTTGCGGCGAGCGTCGCGAAGCTTCTTGTCGGACGCCGGTAGTTTCTTTTCCTCAGCTTCTTCGGCCATGTTGCAATCTTATCGCACTGTTGTGGTTCCAGTCGGCCAGGGCCGTGTGTAAGGTGCGGCGGGCTTGAATACGGAGAGGTGGATATGCGGCTGCACGTCGTGTTCTTGCCCGTCGTCGCCATGCTGGCGGTGACCGGTTGTCAGACGACCAAAACCGACACCGAGCAGGCAAAGGCACAGGGCCCGTCGTCGCAATCGGAGCGTCTGATCAAGCTTGCGGACGATATCCATGCGCAGGGAGACAGTGGCACCGCAATCGCGCTCTACCAGCGCGCGGCAGCGATGCCGGATGCCAAGCCGAGCGCCTTCGTCAAGGCGGGCGAGGCCTATATGCGAGCGGGCTATCCCGCCGAGGCGGCTAGAGCCTATCAGGCCGCGCTGGCAAAAGCGCCCAATGACGGAGGGGCAATGCTCGGGCTTGGCTCGGCGATGATGGAAACGGGCGATATCGATGCCGGCATGCGCGCGCTCGCGCAGGCCGCGCCGCTGGTCAACACCAGCAGCGCCTATATCAGGCTGGGCGTGGCGCAGACATTCGCCGGCCAGACGGCGGAGGCGCAGACCACTTTTGCTCAGGCGTTGAAACTTGCGCCGGGGGATCTCGACGTCGAGAGCAACATGGCGTTGGCCGCGGCGCTCGAAGGCAATTCCGCCACAGCACTGCCGCTGGTCCAGAAGATCTCTGCCGCACCCAATGCGCAGTTGCATCACAAGCGCAACGTCGTGGTGGTCTACGGACTTCTTGGCCAGGCCGATCAGGTCAGGGCCTCGCCGCCGATCGGCCTGGCGACCAAGGAGGTGAATACCTTGCTTGCGCGTGCCAGAACCATCCGGTCGAAGGGCAGCACACAGGCAAGGGCGAAAGCGCTCGGCTCTATCCTCGGCTAGAGCAATTCCAGGAAAAGTGTGAAACGACTTTCCCGGGAAAAGCGCATAGCGCTTTCCCTGCGGAATTGCGCAAAAACAAGGAGATAGAGCGGTTCGGCGTTTCCGTGAAACGATGAACCGCTCTAGCGCAGCGGACCGGAACGCGTGAAGCCAATTTGGGTCGAGCCCGACGCAACAACCCGATGAAGTAGCGCACCGCGGGCAGGGCCGCATCGGCTCACTCGACCGGGAGAGTTGTTTGCGGCGTCGGCGGCCCGCTGTTGGCTCCACCGATCGGCGCCTCTTCGCCATTGAGGTAGCGCCGGGCGGCGTTTGCCGTCGGCGCGGCCGCCGCCGCCCCCATGCGCCGGCCCTCGACGAGGTCGCGCTGGCTTTCGGCCATGCGTTGAAGATTGTAGGCGTTGGCGCAGCCGGGCGGCAGGTGGGAGCCGACGCCGCGGACGATCGTCAGATCGGTCGCAGCGGCAGAACGGTCGTCATCGGCCGGTTCGTTCAGACATGCGTTGGGAGCAAGCACGGAGCCGCCGACGCCCTTCTCGGAACCGCCGGTGTCGGTCGAGACATAGCTGTAGCCGGGAGAATAGTCCTGCGGCTGTTGCCGGATGTTGGCGCAGCCGACCACAAGCAGCACTGGAACAACCGAGCACAAAGCGATGCGAAATGTCATGTCCGGTTCCCCGCTACTTGATGATCAGGCCCATCGCCGATGCGTCATTGGCGCGCCTCCTGTGGCGCTTGGCCGCCGGACGATCGAGCGGCGTGGCGAGGCTGTCGCGCACCGGCTCGACCAGATAGGGCGTGATCAGGATCACCAGTTCCGTCTCTTCGCGCTGGAAGCGCTGTGACTGAAAAAGCGGGCCAAGCACCGGCACATCGCCGAGAACCGGAAACTTTTCCAGATTACGCGAGGTCCGCTGCTGGAAAAGACCGGCGATCGCAAAGGTCTGGCCGCTCGCCACTTCGACCGTGGTGTCAGCCCTGCGCACGACGAAACTCGGCATGGCAAAGCCATTGGCGCTGACTGAGCCTGCTTCCGACAAGGAACTGACTTCCGGCTGAACATGGAGCGCAATGCGATCGCGGCCGATCAGCGTAGGGGTGAACCCGAGGGAAACGCCGAACGACTTGTATTGAACGGTAACGACGTCCGTTCCTTGCGGAATCGGAACCGGGATTTCGCCGCCGGCAAGAAAGCTCGCGGTCTGACCGGTCATCGCTGTCAGGTTCGGTTCGGCCAGTATCTTGACGACGCCGTTGCGTTGCAGCGCTTCGATGAGAATGTCGAAGTTGATGCCCTGCGCCTGGTCCATGCTCAAACCAAGATTGCCGGTGCCGGAGGGCACGCCATTGTCCTGGAACATGTTGAATTCAAAACCGCCGCTCCTGTACCCGACAGACCAGTCGACGCCGTACGACTGCAGCTCAGTGCGCGAGACTTCGGCGAAACGGACCCGGATGTTGACCTGCTGCGATCCCTGCACGGTCATGTTGTTCAGCGGCGGCTGTTCCGGCGGCGAGAACGTGCGGGCGATATTGTCGACATCCGTTGCCTCCTCGACGCCTTGTGCCTCGCCGGTCGCAACAATGCGGGTCCCGAAAATCGAGAGATTTGTCGCCGAGTTCGGCTGCATCGCGTCTTTAGCTTCGTTGGCAGGCGTGACATCGGGGGTGACGCGGAACTGGGCCGTTGCCTCGACCCGCTCATCGGCCGTGATTGCAATGAGGTTGGTCAGGCCGGGCTTCAGGCCGAAGACATAGACCATCCCCGGCGACACGACCTGAAGGTCGGCGATCGTGGTGTCGGCGATCAGGACGGATTCGACGGGTTCATTGAAACGCAGCAGGCGTCCTTGCCCGACCGGCAGGTCGACAGTTGGCCGGCTCGGCAATGGCGACACATCCTGTGCCGTCGCGTCGGCATGTGTGAACAAGAACGCCAGCAAGACGCCAACCGTCGCGATAGCGAGCCAGCGCATCCGCCCGGCGAAAGTGGCGGATCGAACGCCTGCTGCGGTATCGTGAATTGTCATGCCGTTCCCCTCTTGAGCATGGTGTTCCCCCAATTTTCCCAATCCGCCCGGCTGGCATCATGAGGCTGCCTCTTGTCCGGCTTTCGCCTCAGCCGATGGCAGCGACCGAGAGACGTTGCGTGCCATGCCCGAGCGGCCGGATATCGTGGCCAATGGCTGGACGTTGAATTCCTGTGCGAGTTCCCCGAAGGACAGGACCGGAAGTTCGATGGCATTGTGCGTGAGCAGGCTCCGCATATGACGGCGTACATCCATCGCCGCGAGGACGACCGGTGAGACATCGGTGGCGTTCTGCGACAAGGCTCGTTCGATTTCGGCGATCAATGCCTGTGCATCGTCATCCGAAAGGTTCAGGAACGTGCCGGTCGATGTGCTTTGCACCGCGTTTCGCAGGATATCCTCGGCCGAGCGCTGCAGAACATAGGCTGCGATGATGTTATTGCGGCCAGCGAAGCGGAAGCTGATCTGGCGTTTCAAGGACGTGCGGATATATTCGGTAAGCAGAACGACGTCCTGTTCGCGTTGACCCCATTCGATCAGCGCTTCGAGGATCAGGCGCAGGTTGCGGATCGGCACGTTTTCGCCGACAAGTCGCCGAAGCACCTCGGCGATTTTCTGCAGCGGCACGATCTCCTGCGCCTGTCTGACCAGATCCGCATAGTCCGGCTCCATGTCCGACAGCAGCCTGCGCGTTTCCTGGATTCCGACGAAATGGCCGGCATAGAGGCGAAGTGCATTTCCGGTCCATTTGGCCGCTGTTTGCGCCGGCGTGGAGAAGACGAAGCTGGCTTCCTTCAACGCCGAAAGGTGGCGATCGTCGACCCACATGAATTTGCGGTGACCGGCAATCGGAGAACCCTTTTCGTAAGTCACATCGAGCAGATCGAGATGCGTTGGGTCCGCTTCGACAAGAACGCGGCCGGCGGGGATTTCGGCATCCAGGATGGGTGCGCCCTCCAGATCGATGCGCATGCTTCTCGCTGAAAGCTTCTCGTCGACCTGCAGGCCGATAGCCGGAACGTCGACACCGAGATCGCCGAAAAGCTCGCGGCGCACGCCATCAGCGAGCGTGGCGAATTCGGGTTCCGGGACCGAGCGTCCGAGTTCGGTTCCGAAGCGCACGACGATGCGGGATGAAGAAGGCAGTGCTGCGACGGGCGTTGATAAAAGCGACGCCGGTTTTCCAGCTTGTTCGGCCACCGCGGTCTGGCCGATATCCCTAAATTCGGCTTCCCGCGCGGTGCGGCGGTTGATGGCATAGGCGCCCGCGCCGAAGCAGGCACCAAGGATCAGGAACACAAGGGGCGGAAAGCCCGGCACTACGGCAAGGCCGACCATGATCACCGCGGCGAGTGCGAGCGCACGGGGGTCGCGCAGCAGCTGGCTGGTAATTTGCTTGCCAAGGTCGCTCGTGCCGTCCGAGCTGCCGACGCGCGTCACCATCGTGCCGGCGGCCACAGCGACAAGCAGTGCCGGTATCTGCGCGATCAGCCCGTCACCCACCGTGAGCAGTGAGTAGGTCACGGCGGCGTCGCCCAGCGACATATCATGCTGCAGCGTTCCGATCGCGAAACCTCCGATCAGGTTGACCAGAATGATGACAATGCCGGCGATGACGTCGCCTTTGACGAATTTCATGGCGCCATCCATCGCGCCGAACAGCTGGCTCTCACGCTCAAGCTGCTGGCGCAGCCGGCGTGCCTCCGCCTGATCGATGTCTCCGTTGCGCAACTCCGCATCGATGCTCATCTGCTTGCCGGGCAGGGCATCGAGCGTGAAGCGCGCGGCAACTTCGGCAACGCGTTCCGCACCCCGCGCAACCACGATGAACTGCGCAACGGTGATGATCAGAAAGATCACCAGGCCCACGGCAATACTGCCGCCGACGACGAAGCTACCGAAGGCGGAAACGATCTCGCCTGCGTCGGCCTGGAGCAGGATCAGTCGCGTGGTCGTGATCGTGATCGCCAGCCGGAACAAGGTGGCGATGAGGATGACCGATGGCAGCGACGAGAACTGGAGCGGATGAGAAACGTAAAACGAAGCCAGCAGGATAAGCACGCTGACGGCGATATTGGCGGTGATGAGAATGTCGACGAGGAAGGTCGGCAATGGAATGAGCATCATCACCACTGCAACGAGCATCAGGATGGCAATGACCAGATCGCTGCGGCGTGACAGCTTGGCAAGGAAGTGCAGAAGGCGCTCCGATACCGTCATTCGGCGGCTCGATGCGACAGAAAGCTCCGCAAGGCATTGTGCGCCTCGGCCTTGCGGCCGGCCACGAGCAACGCGCGGCTCTTCAGCAAGGCCAGCGTCGGGTGGTCCATTCCCTCCAGCGTCTCCAGCCTGGCAATGGTGGCAAGCGCCTTGTCCGCTTCGCCATCGAGTATGAGCAGATGCGCCAGCGTGCGCAGAACGCCGGCATTTCCCGGAGACAGCTGCGCCGCGATAAGCAGATATGCCGCGCCCCGCTTTGCCTGCCCGTGACACCCGTAGAGATAGCCCAGGACATGCAGCAGATGCACTGTGTCATCCGGATCAGTCAGGTTTCGATTCCTTCCTGTATCCGGCCAAGCAGATCGCGATGACGCTCGATTTCATCCTCCATCAGCGTTCTGGCAAGTGTCTTGAGTGGCTCGCCTCCCTCAAGGCCGGCAACCAGATGCGTTACAAAATGCTGGAGAATGGGTACCGAGCGACGCAGGATTGCAGGCTCGGGAATATTCGGCATGACGAAATTGATGAGCGCCTCGTCGAGCGATTCGCCCGCCGTACCCCGAGAGGACTGGAATTCCGCGGTTCCCGGCTTTTCCGTGCCAGCGGCCGATGTCGTCCCCGGGGCCCGGCTCGCGGCCTTGTCGACGCCATTCATCCGCCGACGGTTGATTGCCTGACCGCGCACGCCTTCCGCCTGCCGCACCTCGCGGCCGGTTGTGTCCATCCTTGCCGTATCGAATCGCGGCCCTTCAAGCCGGCGGTTCACGGATATTTCAGCGCGACCGTGGCGCCGCCCTTCGTCAGGAGAAGTTCCGTCTCGCCAATGCGCTTGACGGTCCAGCCGTCATTGGTGAATGCGCCTTCATGATAGCGTGCGCCGTCGGTGGCGATGACATAGGGCCGCTCGCCATACCAGATCGCCTGCAGCCTCAGGCGCGGAGCCTGCTCGGCGTTGCCGACCATGACATTGGAGGCGAGGGTGATGTGCGCGCCGAACGCCTGGTCGAACCAGGATTGCGTTTCCGTCCAGGCAGCATTCTTGTCATTGGCGATCATGCCCGAGACCACGAGCCGTCCAGGTGATTGCTGAACGGTCAATGTGCTGATGCCAGATTGCTCGAGGCGCAGCTTGAGCTGGCGTTCCGCGTCGGCGGCGCTGGGTGTCGGCGATGAATCGTCCAGAACACTCTGCCCGGCCTCGCCAGCGAATGCCACTGTGATCGGTTTATCGACCTGAGCGGATGGCTTTTTGCCAATGTCCGGCTCGGCGAAGGAGAACCCATTGGCGGCGACGGAAACAGCGAAGACAGCAAAGAGAACGCTGCCCGCAACCAGCAGGGGGCGATTGGAGACAGACCAGCGATTCGGCGGGCGTTCCGGGTTGACCAGCCGGATATGGGCATCGCCGATGCTTATCGACAGCGGCAGCTTGCAGCGGCGGCCCTGGCCTTCACGGATGGTCTCGCCGGTGGCGAGCGTGACATCGCCGCCGACGGCTTCGATTTCAATCTGACTGCCCTTGCGCCGCAACCTTGCGTGGACCGGCGCGATGCCGGCGTCCCTGAGGACTATTTCTGACTCCGTGCTTGAGCCGACCGTATACAGAGGCTCGACCAGGCTGAGTTGGGCGCCCGCGTGAAATCCCTGCGTTACGCTGAGCGCAACGGAATGACGCGATGCCGGGGTGCGGCCGTTAGCCCAATCTTTGCCGTTAGCCCAATCTTTGCCGCTAGAATGAGCGGTCATGCCACTTCATCTCCCGCTGATGACAATTCAGACGCAGCCTGACAACGGCATCGAAACGTTCGTGCCGTGCACGTGCGCCGCCGGATGCTTGCGGCGGCGCATGGTTCGAGAATCCCGCCTTAGGCCTTTTCGGCCGACTGGCCGAGCGTCTTGGCGGTGCTCATCAGCATGTCATGTTGGGACTTCGCGATCTCTTTTGTGATCTCGAGGCCAAACATGCGCTCCTGATGCTTGATCATCTTGTCCAGGTTCTGTTCCGGTGACCCGGCAGAGCCGGACGTAATGGGAGGGGTAGCAGCCATCAATTGTCTCCTTGAGGGATCATTCAAGTTTCAAACTCCGGAATCACGTCGACGCCGGCAGGTTGCAAAACCAGCTTAAGGCAGCATGATCGAAATTGAAAGTCCACTTGGAATATATGAACCAGTTCAGTTCCAACTGTTGCATTGCCACCATAGGAGGAGTAACCTTCCATCGGGGGAAATGGGGTATGGCAGAATGGAACAAGGTCCTTTGGCGGAGCTGTTGGTCGAACGCTTCGAGAATATGCCGCCGCAACTGCGGGTCGCGGCGCGTTTCGTGCTGGATCATCCTAAGGATGTCGCACTGATGTCGATGCGCGAGCAGGCGCACCAGGCCGGCGTTTCGCACAGCACGATGATGCGGTTGGCGCGATGGCTTGGCCTTGAAGGCTACGAGGATATGCGCAGCCTTTATGCGCGCGCGCTGCGTGAGACAGGCGCCGGTGAGCCGGCGCGACACGGTGCCGACCAGGGTGGCGTTCCCGGATATTCGACTGCAGGGGTCGTCGCCGACACGCTCGCGGCGCAGGTCTCAAGTCTGGGTGAGTACGGCAATGCCTCGCAATTCATTGCCGTCGCCGACCTCCTTGCACGGTCACGCAATCTGTTTGGTCTCGGCTCGGGCTCCGGTTATCCGGTCGCCAGCCACTTCGTTCACATCATGTCGTTTCTGGCTGGCGGCGACCGCAAGGTGACGCTTGTCGGCGAGATCGGCGGACATGGTCTGGATGCCTTGCAGGGCGCCGGACGCGGCGATGTGCTCCTTGCTGTGGGCATGTCGCCTTATGAACGCATGACGATCGACGTGGCGCGCCAGTCGGCCAGGCAGGGTGTCGGCGTGGTGGCAATCACCGATAGCAGCGTGTCGCCGCTGGCCCGCATCGCGCGCGAGACCATCATCGTTACGGCAAACTCGCAGTCGTTCTTTCGCAGCATGGCGCCGGCGTTCGCCGCCGTCGAGTTACTGGCGGCGCTGACGGCTGCGCAGTCTGAAGTGAATGCTGCAGAACGAGTAAGACAGTCGGAAGAGCAACTCGCTGCTTTCGGCATCTATTGGAAGCCGCCCCGGTAAGCTTCCGGGCCTTCCAATGTCGGGCGCGGGGGCGTTGACGGCAGGCAGACTGCCTGAACCAGGACTGGACCGGCTCCGGAGGTTGTTTGATGATCCGCCCGATTAACACCGTCAAGCCGCCACCGCCGCCCAGGGTCGATCCAAAGGCCCAGGCCGAGCAGACTACGCGGCTGCGGGCGGAAGCCACGAAATTGCAAAATGAAATCCGGCTCGCCAACAGGATGGGCGAGGTCGACGCGGCCGCGGGCGCCCGCCAGCGACTGACGCAGGTCAATGCGGAGCTGACGACGGCGCAGCCGGCTGCTCCGGCGCCGCAGCCGACTCCCCCGGAGCTGCCTGCCGCGGTCACCGGCAATGGCGGCATCACAGCCGCGCCGGCGCTTTTCAGCGTGCAGGATCTCGGCGGCAACGTCGCTCCGCCGGAAGTCAAGGCGCTGGAAGTCAACGCGCCGGACGTCAAGGCGTCAGAAGTCAAGGCAAACGACATCCTCAAGGCGATCGATGGTGGCAAAAGCATCGACAACATCGCCGCCGAGCAGGGCGTGGCTCCCGAGGATGTGGTGGCGGCTCTGAATGCCGGCGGCATGACAGCGGTAGCGACCGAGCATGCCAACGGCGACACCCGCACGGTGGTGATCACCGCCGGAGACCGCACGATCACCGAAAACCAGGATTATCAGCACGGCGGCTACTACACCCAGGAGACCGGCCCCGACATGCAGGCGACGTCATCGCCGATTCGTGACGATCTCGGCCGCAAGGAAACCACCAGCGTCGACGCGCAGACCGGCGCGATCACGACCACGCTGGTGGACGATCTCGGCAACGGCGCGGTCACCGAACGCACGACCAATCCCCAGACCCGTGAAACCACAACCACCGAAACCAGTGGTGACGGCGCCGTCACCGTCACCAGCAACCTGCCGAATGGGTCGACCGTGCAGACGGTGACGCCCGCCGGCGGCCCCGCATTGCCGGTAACCACGGTTACGGCTCCGGACGGCGAGGTGACCACCCTGGCGCAATCGCAGACGGCGGACGGCTCGGGCGTGCCGGCGATCGAGGAACAGCTTGCCGCCGGCAAAAGCATTGACGAGATCGCCGAGGCGAGCAATCTCACGCCGGAGCAGGTGATCGCCGAAATGAACGCCGCCGGCCTCGAGGTGACGCAGGGCGGTGACCCTGGCGAGACCCTGCAGATCGTCGTCACGGATCCGAATACCGGAAGGACCGCCACCTACAACAACGACTACCACCATGGTTCGCGCTCGGCGACGACCACCGAGGGAAGCACCAAGACGACCAACATGGTCGACGGCAACGGCGTGACTACCCAGACCGAGCGCAACACCGAAACCGGCGAGGAGACCACCACCATCGTCGACCCCGGCAAAAACACTGAGACGACGATCGTCGTGGACAAGGATGGCCGACGCACCGAGACCGTCGTCGAGACGCTGAACGACGCCGAGCCGATCGACTACGACGTCAAGCCGGGCGACAATCTGAGCGACATCGCCGAGGCCAACGGCGTGACGCTGGACGATCTCGCCAAAAGCAATCCGGAACTGTTCACCACGCCGCGCGACCCCGACCTTATTCGTCCAGGCGAGACGGTGGTGATCGACGGCGCCACAAGGACCACCGTCAATGTGACGTTTAACGGCTACACGATGACCACGTCGCCGGACGGCAAGATCACGCTGACCAACGCTGCGACCGGCGCCGTCACCGATATCGCCGCCGGCACCGCGCAACAGGCGCTGGCCGAGCTGCTGCTGGACATCAACCCGAACAGCAGTGACCCGCAGCAGGCCAAGGAAGACCAGATAGTCAAGACGGCGCTGGATGGCATGTTCGGCGGGGCGACGCCGGAGCTGACCACAGACGCGCTTGAAAAACAGCAGGCCGTGGTCGCTGCGATGGAAGCCTATGGCAAGCCGGTCCCCGCCACGCCGCAGCTCGAGGGCACGCCGATCTCGGTCGGCCCGTTCGGCGAACCGCCGTCAGCAACCGCGCCTTCAGGCGGCAATTGGGTGCCGCTGATAGTGGACGGCACCTGGCAGTGGTTCGATCCGGAGGTGGCCAAGGCGATTGCGGCCGAGAACGTCGCTGTGTCGCGCCACGGCGAGGCGCAGGCAAATTCCGTGCAAAGCCAGGCGCAGCTCGACGTCTACGCCCTGGACCCCGCCTACAAGGAGGCCATGGAAGCCGCCGAAGCGACGCTCGACGACACATTGGCGCCTTATGGACTGGAGTTGAAGCCGACCGAACCCAAGGGTACGCTGGCCGAAGCGCAGGAACGGCTGAGCCTCGCCAACAGCGCGCTCGAAGCTGCCGCCACGGCCACAGACGAGTACGCGGCGGGTCAGCAGAGCCTTCTCGACGCCATCGACGAACAGGTCGACCTGCCGGCGATCAGCGATCCCAACCAGGATTCCGTCAGTAGCCCGGGTAGTCCCAGCCCGGAGGAAGCAAACCAGGACGCCAGGGCCGAGCATGCCGGGGTCGCCCAGCTGCTTATCGATTCGGCGCTGCACACCGCCAATGGCAACAAGGCCACCGTCGACCAGCTGGTCGCCTCGACCGAGCTCGAGCTGAAGCTGACCGATGCCAAGCCCGGAACCGCCGAATACACGGCCATCGAAGAGCGGCTTGCAGGTCTGCAGGCGCTCCAGGGGGGCGCGGCCAATCAGGTGACCTTGGCCGAGGCATATCAGCAGTATGGGATTGCGCAGAAAGCGGCGGCGGATCTTGCCGTGACCATGGAGCCTCTCAAGCAGCAACTGCTTGCGCAGGCGCGGGAACGAAACCCGCACCATTTCGACTGGAAAGGCTTTACCAATGGCCGTGGCGAGTTTACCGGCAAGATCCTGTCGCAGGACATTGTCGAGGACAACGGCCAGCTCTTTGTCGTGACCGTCTATGAGAACGCCACGTTCACCGACGAGAATGGCGACGACACGAACGTCCATAAATCCGCCCTGACATACGACCTCAACGACGACGGCATCAGGCAGGATTTCCGCGACGATCCGCTCAACAAGCAGTGGCAGGAGATGCTGGCCTCGACGGACACGTCGTCGGCGCCGGTATGCACACCCAATGCAAACGGATCGCAATCGGCGCTGGACGCGGCCAGGTCGAAGATTGTCGACGTCCAGGTCAACAATTTTGATGCCGCACTGAAAGACGCGAGGACGGCGCTCGTCGACGCGGCGGCGGCGCGCGACCAGGCGATCACCGACCACGGGCCGGGGACCGTCGAGGCGCCCGCTGGCACGCTAAAGCCGGGCGAGACGGCGGTGAAGGTCACGGTGGGCGGCCGCGACATGTGGGTCGCGCCGGAGGTTGCCGCGGACTACGAAGCGCAGGGGCCGGGCGCTATCGGCGAAAGCGGCAAGTCGATCCAGATCGAGATGGACGGCCAGAAGCTGTGGGTGTCCCCCGAAGTCGCCGCCGCGGAAATCAATCGCGATCAGGCGGAAACCCAAAAGGACCGATTGGAGGACTGGGAACAAAACGTGCGGCCGGCGATGGTGGCGGGGCGCGACTGGTACGCTTTCTCGGCAAGCCAACCCAAGCTTCTCGAATATGGTTCGGAGGAGCACGAGGCGAAACTCAAAAACCAGTATTTTGAAGAACGCCAGGATCAGGCGATGGCTGGCTATCGGGTGCGGTTCGAGAACCTTTATGAATCCGGACTCACCGGTGAATACAAGCCCTATGCGCCCGGCGAACTCAGCGGTACGGTTGCGCAGACCCTTGGCCTCGATCCATCGAGCGAGGGAGTCGAGAAGGTCGTCGACGAAATCGCCGACCGCGCCGGCGACGACGCCGAGGTCAAGATCGTGCCGATCTTCTCGCTTGATGGCGGGGTGGAATCATCGACTGCCCTGTTCGCGATCAAGAGCGGAGGCAACGAGGCCGGCTATGTCGACAGTGCTGGTAAATACTACAGCAGCTTCGACGAATTCCAGCACGAGAATCGCCTGTTCAGCGACAAAGGCAACCTGGTCATGGCCAAGGGCGGCGACATGTCGCTCGGCAAGGATGGCTTTTCGCTCGACGAACTCGAAGTGGCCGACGCACGCAAAGTGGATTTCTGGGACAAGGCCAGCGACATAGGCTTGGGCCTTCTGGCGGGCGCCGCAACCATTGTCTCGTTCGTGCCGGGCGGCCAATGGGCCATTCCCATCGCCGTCGGCGCCGGTTCAATCCTTGGCGGCAAGGCTCTGATCAAAGAGGGTGATCACCTCCTGCAGGGCGGCGACTTCGACAGCCAGTCGGCCTGGAATGTCGCGACCGGCGTAACCGCATTCCTGCCCGTGGGCGCCGGCGCCCTGCGCACGTACGGCCTGGCAAAGACCGGCCTGTCCGGGCGCCAGGCTTTCGCGGGCGGCTTCGGGATGACCCACATGAAGGAGGTCAGCTGGGGCATCGGCAAATTCCAGGTGAAGGTAGACAAGGCCAAGTATGCCGATGAGGTCTCGGCGTTCATGCAAAGCGGCAGCAAGCTGCCCGCCGCAGCATGGGACCTCGATGCCGCCGCCGTGGCTACCGGTGTTCCGCTGCTCGGCAAATCGCTGCAAGATCTGGCGGCGCTGGTGCATGAGGGCGATATGAATGTGCTCGAGCTCGCCAACGCAATCGTGGGCATAGGCGTCGGCACTGTCGGCACAGGCCTGGGCGGCCGCTCGCTGTTGTACAACATGCCAGGAGGAGCAGGCGGAACTCGCGGTGGACCTCATGCGTCGGCCAGTTTTCCTGGCGGACCGGAATCGGGGCCGCAACCGCGGGCCGTCTACGAAATGGGCCCTGACGGTGTCTACACGCCCACCGGCGAGCAGGTCATGCCGGATCCGAACGAGATCATCATAGACGGCGATGTGGCCGGCGAAACATCCGGCCAGCAGGGAGCCGGTTTCGGCGCCCGGGACGGTTTTGACAGCACGCACGGAGCTAACCGGCCAACCGGTCCGCGGGCGCTGCCGGCCGGTGAGTCCGACGGGCCGAACCCGCCGCCACCTGCGGGCGGCAAGGGTGATCCATCAGGCGACGGACAATCGTCGCGGCCGATGGTCGTGCATGAGCAAGGCGCCGACGGCGTCCATCGCCCGACCGACAAGCTGGTCTTCCACGATCCCAGCCATCCCGTTATCGAGGGGACGGTTGTCAACGTCCACGACGAAGCGCCGAGTGCCCCGGGCGAGCGCGGCGATCCCCAGAATCCCGGCAACCGAGACGCCCAGGCAGCGCGTGAGCAGAATGTCCCCGCCGACGGCGATCCGATTGTGGTTCCGCCGGCCCGCGGCGACGCAACGACGCGCCCGGCCGACACCGGCATGCGGCTCGTCTGGGACCCGGCGACCAAGACGTTCACCGGCACGCCGAGCCCTTCCGGAGCGAAGCCGTCGGAAGGTGGTGCCGAAGGCACCCGGCCGTTGATGCGCTACACTGTCGGCAACCGCCATACCGGCGAGATGCTCGTCGATTTCAACCTGCCGGAAGGGCAGCGGGTTGTCGCCATACCCGAACCCAAGGCGATCACGGCCGCGCCGGAGCCGGTGCCGGCTCCAGTCGAGCTCGACCCTTCCTTGCCGGTGCTTTATCTCGGCGCCGATGGCCGCTGGACAGCCGATCCGAACTCCCGCACCGAGCCACCGGCCGTGACGGACACCGGTCATCCCAGCCCGGTTCGCCCCGACGGGACGCCGGTCATCAACAATCGCTCGTCAAACCCCTACAGCTTCGGCCAGACGATCGCCGCAGTCAAAGCCGGCCTGCGGCGCATCGGCACGCGTTACCTGAATACCGAACCCCGCTATGACTATCCGAAGCTCGGCGAACTGGTCGACAGCATCTATCACCGGCCGGTTGCGCAGGACGGCGTCACCGCCGGACAGGACATTTATGTCGAGGCCGGCGGCAAATACCTGCCGGCCAAGGTCGTCGTCGCCGGCCCGCAGGCGAGCATGACCCGCGACATCGTCCCCGAAATCGTCCCATTGGGCGAGCATGCCACGGAGGCCGGCTATTTGGGTTCCGGCAAGACCGTCGAGCGCGCCAAGCGCGGTTCGATAACCACGCCGAACGGCCAGCTCAGGGTCAACACCCCGGCACGGGAAGTCCATACGTTCAAACCTGCCGACAATCCGGAAGTCAGCCGTCGCTCGGCGCTCGGCGAAACCCTGGCCACGACCTTGCCGGCGCTTCCCGACGATGCGGCGACGCCCGCGCCGACATGGACGCCCGAGCAGCTGGAGCTCGTCGGCGACTACCTCAATTCCCTCGAACGTTCCAGCGATCCTGTCGTCCGCGATGCGGTGACCATGACCAGGGTGCAACTCGGCGGCAGGAGCCTGCCTCAGTCCGGCACGGAGATGACGCCGGCTCAGCATCATGCGCTTGGCGAAATGCTCAACGCCGACCGCAACAGCCTGTTCACCGGCTCCAAGCCGGTCGGCCAGCTTTCGAAGAACGGCCTGACGACCCTCCAGGTGTTCAGCGCGCAGGGCAAGCTGCCGCATCTGTCGCCGGGAGAAGTGATCGACCAACTCGGCCTGTCGTCCGACGCCAGGCTGCCCGGCGGCGAGCAGTTCCTTACCGCCGGGGCGCTGCCGGGAGAAGCCGGCTGGACCGATGCCGGCCGTGGCATCGTCGGCGATTACCTCAAGGCGGCGTCACGCTCCACCGATCCGAACCTTGCCGCCGCGGCAAATGCCGCCTCGCCGTTTTTCAAGGGGCGCGCCACCAAGCCCGGCAAGGCGGTGACCGCCGCGCAGCAGGATGCGCTCATGCAGGTTCTGCAAGCCGACAGTGGCAGCACGTGGGTCTACGGTCCGAAGCTCCAGCCGGGCTCTTCGTTCAAACCCGCCGGCGACCTTTCGCCGGAGGGCGGCTACAATAAAAAGGTTCTGTCCGGCCACGACACCTGGACGCCATATCTTTGGCGAGAGATGCGCGGCTACGCCGCCAACCAGCAGAAATCCGCGGACCCCGCGGTGCAGTCGCTCGCGAGCGCACTGGAGAACGCGCTGCCCGTAAGCAAGCCCAAGGCCGGGACCGAGATCAACAGCGAGGTGCCCGTCCTGCTGGAACGGTTGCTGGACGCCGACAAGGCGAGTTCGTGGCGTGCCCCGACATTCTTCACCGATGCGCAAGGGGTCTGGCGGTCCGACCGCGCCACTGTTTCCTGGTTCCTGCAGGAACACGAAGCCAATGTCCTGGGCGGCCCCGTGCTGAATGACGTGGCGACCAACGGCGCCCTCCTGGCTGCCGGGTGGATCCTCGGCCCCGACGGCCGCACGATCACTCTCGGCGGATCGATACTCGGCATCGGCCTCAAAGTGCCGCTGCCCAGCCGGCAGGTCTATGGCGAGCTCAGCCTGAAGAACAATGGCCCGGACGGCACCGGTTTCCTGCTCCCGGTCCACCCCAACGACGCGAACGGCCAGAAACTTTTCGCCAATGGATACCGGCCGAATTTCGCTTATGACGAGGCGGCGGCTCCCTCCGCCCAGTGGGTCGCATCGGCGCCGATGCTGTCGAAGAACACGTTCCAGAGCGAAAAAGCCACTGGCATTTCACTATCCATCGCTGGCTTCTCTGTGAGTGGGACCTACGTCAATCGCACGCTGCGCTATCTCGGCGGCGAAGGCGGCCGGCCGGGATATACCCAGAGGGAGCCTGGCCCGCTCAGCCAACGAGCAGCCTCTTTCTGGGAGGAGGCGGCGAGAGGTGGCGCCAGCCACTATAGCTCCGAAGGCAAGGTGCCTGGTTTCGAGGATCGTCTGCTCTTCCGCAACTACAACCTCATTGCGCCCTTGGGAGGCGGCAAGGAACCCTGGCGCGGCAGCCCCGCCTTCGAGGGCGTTCCGCGCGAGACGGGCGCCGGGCCGCTCAACCGCCTGGACCGCACGGACCACGGCGCCGGTCTCGCCGTGAACTATGGGCCATTGCCGCTAACGACGGTGGAACTCGGCTCGGTGAGGAAGGATGTCGTCCCGCATGCCCGTACCGCCCGCGCGCATCCCGGATCCTCCGAAGGCGCGCAAAAGGTCTTCTCCGCGTTGGACACTTCGGGGGGGCGACTGACGCCGGACGTTCTGCAGCATCTCGACGCCTATCTCGCCGAGGTTGCGGCATCGCCGCACGGCGATTTAAAGTTCGCTGGTCAGCGCGCGTTGGATGTGTTCCCGGAACTGGGCGCGGCGCCATATCCGGACCAACTCGCCGGCGGACGGCCAGACGGCATGAGCCGGCCAGCATGGAAAGCGTTGCGGCAACAGCTGGACCAGCAGGCCCGGAGCGAACTGACGCCCACGCAGGCGCATTACCTCAACCGGCTGCTCGAGCAGGATGTGCGGCACAATTCGCCGCCCCCGGACATCGCACCGGCCCCGGCGGGCGACGGCCCGATTGTGCCCAGGAGTCCGGCGCCGCGACGGGAACAGGGCCCGGCGGCTGAAGGGTCGTGGGGATCGTCGACGGCAAAACCGCTGACACAAGCTGAGATTGCGGCCAACCGCCAGGAAGCATCGAGCATGCTGGACGATATGATCCAGCAGGATCTTGGCATGCCCGAGATGACCGATATGAGAGCCGATCTTGCCGATCAGGTCAGCCGGTCGCCCGAGATGATGGAACTCTTGCGGAATGCCCACGCGAAAGGCGTGCGCATCGTCAACCCGGCGCGGCGCGATCTGCGGATTTTCGATCCGAGCTTGCAACAGGATCTGACTGCAACCGGATCAGGGTTGGACCGAGCGCTCGACGTGATTTCCGTGGATGCCGATATGTTCCGCACGCCGGCCGCGGGCAAGGACGCGGTCGTTGCCGGATTCGTCGATGCGCTTAGCCATGAACTGTCGCATGTGACCGACGCCCCGATGGACGTGCTGCCCCAGGATTTCGCAAACCGCCAAGCCCATCGGGACGCAAACGTAGACGCCCGCTTGAAGTCGGAGGGCGAAGCGGCGCTGGTTCAATACATCGTAGCCGATGAGCTTGCTGCGAACGGCGGCAAGCCGAATCTCGCGCTGCGAGCCGACCAGGCGCAGGCCGATATCTATGACCGCTTCACCGCCGGCGAGATCGACCGCACCCAGGCTGTCCACGAGATGGCGGCGCTCTACGGGAGTATGGAGCCGAGCATTGCGGACGGCGGCACTTACGCAGACTACTACGGACATTTCGCGGACGCGGCATATCAGGCAGCGAATGTCGCGCCGGGCCACGAAGGCGATGTTGCATCCAACGCATCGCACGTCGTGGGTGAACCGCGCGCTGCCGCACCAGCAAACAAGGGCCAACCCGCTCCGAACAATGGACCGCTCACCCGTAACGGCGTCAGAGCGACCCCGCTTGACCAGGTGCCAGATCTCGCCATGGGCGATTTCCAGCCGACCCAGATTCCATGGCTCAAGCGCGAGCAGGTGGCCGAGCTGACGGAACAGCAGTTCCGCGACATGGATCAGGCCGGCTTGCTGCCCTATCTGACCAAAAGCCAATTGCGCGGTATCCCGAAGGCAAAGATAGGCCAGGTCAATATTGCTGGCCTCGACGGGAAACAGATTCCTTGGCTGACCGAGGGCCACATCCGGAATGTGACGGACCAGCAGTTCCGGGATTTCGGCAAGACCGGTTTGACGCCTCACCTGACGAAACCACAGTTGCAGGCGATAAAAGGAGACATGGTCGAGCTGGTCAACATGTCGAAGTTGGAAGCGCGTCAGGGTCCATGGTTCAAGCCCAGCCAGGTCGCGAAGTTCACGTCACAGCAATTCAAGGATCTGGGCGAGGCCGGATTGCTGAAGACCCTCACAGAGCGCCAGGTTCCGGCGATCTCCGAAACCGTGATCGATTCCGTGGACGTGGCCAAGCTCGATCCCAAGCAGGTGCCGTGGCTGACCGAGAAGCAGATTCCGGTGCTGACCCGCGATCAATGGGGTGCCTTCACGATCCACCACACCGAAGCCCTGACCCAGCCGCAGATCGAAGCGGTGACACCAAAACAGTACGGGGAAATGAGCCCCGGCCAGTTCCGCAAGTTCACGCTTGAGCAGTTCGAGTGGATGAGCGTGGACCAGACCAATGCGCTCTCGGTGCTGCAGCTGACGATATTTCGGGCGACCCACAAAAACTCGATGACGCCGGATCAGCGGACGCTTGTGGAAGGCGCGCTGGTTTATTCGCGGACCAATGAATATCAGGCTGCGCTGGACACCTTCGGCACCATGGCGGGCACGTCCTACATGCTGTGGAGCTCGCTGCCGCCAACCTGGACCGCCACCGCCGGAGCGGTGGCATTTGGCGTGCGAGGCGTCGTTTTCGGTGCGCAGGCGCTCTTCCCCAACGCAACCGCAAGTCACAAGCCGTTTGGGCGGTTCCTCAACGCGCTCGGCGGAGCCACATTCATTGCCGCAGCGCCAGGCGCCGCGACCGGGATGATCCAGGGTAAGGATCTTGTCGTCAACAGCACGTTCACGGTCGGCAACATCGTCTATGGCACGAAGTCGATGCTGCAGACGTTCACCGGCAGGCCGGTGATCCGAAACCTGGCCGAATATCTGGCTGGACCCGGCTATGTGCTTGGCTGCGCCTTCTATACGGTGCAGTCCTGGCCGGCGCCGATCGCCACTGTCGCCGGCACCATGTTCACGTTCGGCTGCGCGGAATTCTACGCGTCGGCCAGAAGGACGGACCGGATCAATAGCCGTTCAGTGCCGCGAACCGATGCTGATATCGCAGCGGCGGAAAAGTCCGACAAAAAATGGGCTGCATGGGATCGGTGGACTCTGGGCGTCACCTTCGGCGTTGGAATGCTTCTCTTCTCGCTTGACGCCCTGCTCGCGGAGCCTTGGGAGGCCGCGAAGCCGACCCCTCCAGCCGATCCGAAAAAACCGGATGGCGATGCCTCGTCCCAGCAACCCGATGATCCTTCGGATGTGCCAGACGCGCCGCAGATCCCACCGGAAGATTTCCCACAACTTGTCGTGCTGGCCGATGACGGCCTGAACTTGCGGACCCAGCCTGACGAGGAGTCGACTGTGGTGACGGTTCTGCAACCCGGGACATTCGTCGAGCAGACCGCGAAGCCTTCGACCGATCAGTCAGGCGAGGCCTGGATACCGGTCGAAGGTTTCGGGCCGGACGGCGAAATGCATAGCGGCTGGGTTTCCGGCGACCATGTCGAGGCGCATGCCGACGGCAGCAGCAATCCTGCGGGCCGCACCAATCCAACGCTGGAGCAAGACGGCTACCAGTGGGTCGAGGTCAAGAACGGCGACAGCATTCGCCTGATCGCCAGGACCCATTCCGCTGATGTGGCCGAGACGGTGGTGCTCAACATGGATCATATACTGAGCCCGGATGTGATCTTCTCGGGCGACCGCATCTACCTGCCGGCCACCTTGGTCGGCTGAGAAACCGCGGGCCTAAGCTTGTCGGTTCTCGCAGCGTAGGCATGCGCGACGCAGCCGGCCAGCTTTGCCGCCCGCTCCGCAATCGGATTGGAGGGTTCGGAAGAGTAGGAGGCGGTAAACTGCAGGTCTGACGGGTGCCATTCGCATTCGACGATGCGCAGTTTTCCGCTTGCGAGATAGTCCTGGACGACGCCCTCGGGCAGCGAGGCTATGCCGATCCCGTTGAGTGTCATCGTGATGGAAGCGGCCAGCGAATTGGCCGGAAAGATGCGCGGCGTCTCTTCGAATTCGCCGGTGAGCTTGCGGTAGAGTTCGCTGTAGGGTCGCGTGGTGCGGGCGTAGCTGATGATCGGAAACTGCATCAGGTCGTTCAGCGTCACCTTGCGCCGGTTGGGCAATTCCAATTGCGGCGAGCAGACCCAGACAAGCGGGAAGGACGGCATCTCGATATTCTCGATGCTGTACTCCAGGACAGGGCCCATCAGCACCGCAAGATCGAGCCGGTGTGACATGAGTTCGTTGCGAAGGGTCGTCGTCGCATCGACGACGATGTCGGTATCGACAAGCGGAAAGTTTGCCTTCAGTGCCGTGAGGAAATCCGGCAGCCAGGTGTGCACGATCGTTTCGGCGACCCCAAGCCTCAGCACCCTGGTCGTCTCTGAAGTCTCTGACAGAGAACTGGCCATCAGTTGCAGCCGCTCGGCGACGCGCAGGACCCGTTGGGCAGGCGGCAGCAGCCGTTGTCCCTCGGCGGTCAGCCTGACCGTGCTGCTCTGACGCTCGAACAGCTTGGCGCCAAGCGCTTCCTCCAGCCCGGCAATTCGGGTGGACACCGCCGGCTGTGTGGTATTCAGGCGTTCCGCCGCCCTGCGAAAGCTTCCGAAGGTCGCCACCAGGAGAAAGGTTTCGAGCTGCTTGATGTTGAAAGGTATCACGACTGGGAATCACTCATTTGCGGCTTTCGGGAACGGCCATCAATGCCGCACAATGATCTGGCTGCCGATCTTCACGCGGTCATGAAGATCGATGACGTCGTCATTGGTCATGCGAATGCAACCGGAGGAGTTGGCCTGCCCGACGGTCCATGGCTGGTTGGTGCCGTGGACGCGATAAAGCGTGTTGCCGATATACAATGCGCGCGCGCCCAGTGGATTGTTCGGTCCTCCCTCGACATGCACGGGCAGGAAGCGGCCATTTGACGCTTCCCTGGATCGCATTTCGGCCGGCGGCCGCCAATCCGGCCAGGTCTTCTTGGCCGGAATCGTGTCGCGGCCGGACCATTCCAATCCCTCCTTTCCAACGCCCACCGCGTATCGCAGCGCCCTGCCGTTGCCCAAAATGTAGTAAAGCCGCCGCTGCGTGGTGTCGATAACGATCGATCCCTTCGGTTGAGCCTCGCTGAAATGCACGATCTCCCTCGGGATTGTCGACCACTCGCGCCGGGTTTCTGCATCGGAAGGCTGGTCGGGAGCGGAAGGGGAGACCAGCACATTTCTTGCCGGATCGTAAGTCCAGCTGCGTGGGTCATAACCGCCATTCGATTGGGCCTGCGCCGGCGCCATCGCGGCAATCGATAGGACAGCGATCAGAAATGCACGCAATCTCTGGTTAAGGCGCCGGGTGACTCGGACTTTGCGTCCCGCAACCTTGACGGGAACAGGCAAGTTCGCAAGCAGAATCATGATTGCCGCCAAGACCGATCTCTCTTCTGCATCCAGGCGTCCAGCTGGCGATCACCTGATTCCAGCGCGCACCATATCGCTTTGCAAGCGGTTCGCAACGTTTGGCACCAAATGCTCGTGCGCATTCCAATTGGACTTCCAATTCAGCAATGTGCACGATAGAGTGAATCGGCGGGTAAACCATTCAACCAGCGACGCGGGCCATCGCTCGTGCGTCCCTTTGCGATAGGACCAATGTTGACGGGACGCGACACCTGCCATGCGGATCGGTTGGGAGCCAAGGCTGCTTTCGCCGCCTGCGGCCTAGCGATGATCCTGGCGTTCGGCCTTGCCTCGTCGCCGGCCAACGCTGCCGAACCGCGCTGGCCTGCCGGCCCGTACAAATACATCACCGTCGATCAGTCAGTGGCCGATGCGCTGGTCGAGCTGGGCCGCAACATGCGGGTGCCGATGCGTGTCAGCAAACTCGTAAAGGGACGTTTAAGCGCCGGCATGCCGGTTGGAACGGCCCGCGAGTTCCTGCAGGAGATCTGCGATCGATACGGCTTGGTCTGGCATTTCGATGGCATCGTCATGAACGTCGCGACCGAAGCCGAGGTCCGGACGGAAATGATCGCGCTTGATGCCAACACGGCTGCCGGCGCGGAAGATCGGCTTTCGCGGCTGGGGGTCGTCGACCCGAAGTTTCCGATCAAGGTGTCCAGGCAGGACGATGTTGTCTCGGTATCGGGGCCGCCGTCCTATGTCGAACTTGTCAGGAAAACACTGGGAGTTCCTGCGGCGCCGAGCGCGAAGCAGGAGGCTGGCAAAGTCGTTCCGGTCCGCGTTTTCCGCGGCAGGCAGGCGGAGGCGCAGAATGTTCCCTCCGGCAAACCGAACTAGGCAAGCAGGAGGGCAGGTTCATGCAAATCGCGCCGATTGGAGCCCTGGAAGCCACACTGGCAAACTTGACCACCAGCATGGCTTCGCAGCAGCAGATCACCGCCGGCACGACAGCGCAGCCGGGTAACCGGATGGTGGGTGCCAATCAGGAAAAACATGATGCCGCGAAGGTCAGTATGCCTGAACGCGGCGACGTCGCCGCGCGGGCAGGCCAGCAGGTGGCGCAGGCGTCTTCGGGAGCCAATCCGGCGATGGCCGGACAATCGTCCAAACTGGAAAAGACCGAGCCGATCGCCGAACACAAGCTGTTCGACTATCTGGCCGAGGTGGAGAAGGCTGGGGGCGGGGCGCTCACGGATCCGTCTGCATTGTTCGGTTCTGCGGTTCAGTCGCTGGAAGGGACCATGCAGCAGGTCCAGAAGGCCCTTGGCCAGGTAAATGCCCCCCAGGCAAATGCTGAAACGGCCACCATGCAGGATGGCGCTGGCAAGACCGCCCCGTCAGGCAAGACCCCGTCAGGCAAGGAAGACGAAAACGCCACCGCAAAAAATGCCGAGCAATTGCTCGAACGATCCATTTCGGTGATGTGGGCAGCCGCCAATCTCGAAGTGGTCACGAGCAGCGTAACGGCCGTTACGTCGTCCACCAGCACGCTGATCAAGCAACAGTAAGCCTACGGAGTGTTCGTGCACACGATAACCTTGCCGCGGCGGTCGACACTATTGAATCGATGCGGCGTTCGGTGCCGCGTCGCGCTCGTCGTGGTGAGCATGCTTGTGCTCCAGGCGTGCTCGGTCGAGCTGTATTCCGACCTCAACCAGCGGCAGGCCAACGAGATCGTGGCCACGCTGATGCGTCACGGCATCCCGGCCCAGCGCGAGGCGGACAAGGACGGCAAAATGACGGTTTCCGTACAGAAGGACCGTTTCGCCGAAGCCATGGCTATTCTCGACGAAAGCGGGTTGCCCAAACAGGAATTCCAGACGCTCGGCGACGTGTTCAAGCGAGACGGGCTTGTATCCTCGCCGGTCGAAGAGCGTGCGACGATGATTTATGGCCTGAGCCAGGAACTGTCGCAGACGATTTCGGACATCGACGGCGTGCTTTCCGCGCGCGTTCATCTCGTCCTGCCCGAAAACGATCCGCTGAGACAGCGGCTGGTGCCATCGTCCGCCTCCGTTTTCATCCGGCATCGCGCATCCGTTCCGATGAATGAGCTGATCCCGCAGGTCAAGATGCTGGTGGCCAAAGGCATCGCCGGGCTGACTTATGACAACGTATCGGTCACGCTCATTCCGGTGACTGCGGCAGTTGCCGAGCACGCAACCGGCGAGCCAGGTTTCACAACGTTCCTCGGCCTCTGGCTGCATCGCGACAGCGTCGCCGCCGCGATGTGGCTGTTTTACGGCATGACGGCGGCTATAGCGGCGCTGGCTGCCCGCCTGGCTTACGTCCAGTGGTATCGACGACCCGGCGTTTATGCGCTCGACGCTTCGGCAATGCCGGTGAAGAAGACATGATCCAGGCCGGCTCGAAGCAAACTGCCAGCCCGGAATGGCAGACATTCATGTCCAATCCTGCAGGCTATGCGGATGCGGCCCGGCTGGCGCAATGCTTTGACGGCACGATCGGCGAGGCTGCCTGCGAGCGTATGTTGCGGTCGCAGCGCCTGCATCAGCGATTGTCAGTGCTTCTGCTCGACCGTTACGGCCTCAGCGGCGCCGTCTCCAACCAACCAGCCGATGAGACAGACCTGGCGATTGCCTTGTCGTCGGGTGAGGAGTTGGAGGAACTTGCGCTTCGCGCCGGCGCGATCTACTGGGCCGGCAGTCTGGCCGCCGTCATTGATGGACGCCAGGCTGCCGCGTTGCAGGCAGCGCTCGGCGCGGAAATCTGCGCTTTCGCAGTCGCCAACCGCGATCTGGCCGGTCCAATGCAGCCGTTGGAGCCCCTGGAAGACATTTATGGTCGTGTCCATGCCGACGGCCTGCGTTGCCTTGGCGCCTGGTGTCAGGCGATGCCGGGCGAAACGAGCATGCGGGTCCGTCTCAAGCTGATGCCGCATGCGCTTGTTGACCAGCCGACAGCCGAACCATTTGCCGAAGCTGGTCCGGCGATCGTTCGACGGGCGATGGGTTAGGCGATATGGTCGAACCGGACAAAGTGACCACTGCCGTGCCGAGGCGCCCCGTCGCCCGCATCCTGCGCGCTGCCGAGGCATGCGCCTGGCAGGATGGGCACGCTTTTCTCGACGAAGCCAGGCGTGATGCGCAGCAGTTGCGTGACGCCGCGCGGCGAGCCTATGCGGCCGAATATGCGCAGGGTTATGAAGATGGCAAGGCGCGAGGCGACGCGGATGCCGCGCGTCTGGTCAGCGAGACCGCGGTCAAGGTCGATCGCTATCTCGGTGGGCTGGAAGCCGAAATCATCAATCTGGCCCTCGATGTGGTCAGGCGCGTGCTGGGAGAATTCGACGCGAGCATGCTGGTCGCCAAGGCGGCCGCGCAGGCAGTCACTGACATTCGCCGCGCCAAATATCTAAAAGTCCGACTTCATCCTGCTTCCGTTAACAGGGTTCGCGACGAACTGAACGCAGTCCTGCGCGAGAGTGACCTGGGCATGACGGTCGAGATCGACGCCGACGATACGCTGGCGACGGGCGCCTGCATCCTCTCGACCGACATTGCCGTCATCGACGCCAGCATCGAGGCACAGCTCGACGCCATTGCCGCTGCGATTTCATCAAAGGCCGAGGCGGCGGCATGACAAGTCCCGCCACCAAGCTCGAGAGCCGCCTCGCATCGATCGTTCCGAACCTGCGTTCCGGCCTGCGTGAAGATGCCAGCCGGCCCAGGAAAGGGCGTGTACGGCGGGTCACCGGCACGGTCATTCACGCGACGGTGGAGGAGGTTCGGATCGGCGAGATCTGCGAACTCGTCGATCCCAGGACCGGCACGGCGACCAAGGCGGAAGTCGTCGGGCTCATGGACGAGATGGCGATCCTTGTGCCGCTTGGCGATCTCACCGGCCTTTCAAGCCTCACCGAGGTCATTGCGACCGGAAAGACCCAGACGGTGCCTGTCGGGCCCGGCCTGCTTGGTCGGGTGATCAGCGCGTTCGGCGAGCCATTGGATGGCAAGCCGCTTGCGCCGGATGGCATTACCGGCAGCTATCCGGTCAACGCCTATCCGCCGTCGCCGCTGGAGCGCAGTTTGATTTCCGAGCCTATCCAGCTCGGAATCCGCGCCCTCGATGGGCTTCTCACCTGCGCGCGTGGGCAGCGCGTCGGCATCTTCGGCGAGCCTGGCGTCGGCAAGTCGATCCTGCTTTCGGATATCGTCAGCGGCACCGACGCAGATGTTGCCGTGGTTGCGCTTGTCGGCGAACGCGGACGTGAAGTGCGCGAATTCATCGAGCATCAGCTTGGGCCGGAAGGGCTGGCGCGGGCGGTCATCGTCGTCGCGACGTCCGACCGGCCGGCGATCGAGCGCGTCAAGGCCGCTTATGTGGCAACCAGCATTGCCGAATATTTTCGCGACCAAGGCAAGCATGTGCTGCTGGCAATGGACAACATCACGCGGTTTGCCCGTGCGCAGCGCGAGATTGGCCTCGCTTCAGGCGAGCCGCCGACGCGTCGCGGTTTTCCGTCTTCGCTTTTTGCAGTTCTGCCCCGATTGCTCGAGCGCTCAGGGCCTGGCCGCGTCGGCTCGATTACAAGCCTCTACAGCGTTCTTCTGGAGGGCGATGGCACGCTGGATCCGGTTGCCGAAGAAATCCAGGCGCTTCTCGATGGTCACGTCTTTCTGTCGAACGAACTTGCACAGCGCAATCATTTCCCGGCCATCGACGTGCTGCGCAGCCGCAGTCGCCTCATGGACACGGTGGTGCCGGCCGAGCATCGGTCGGACGCCGGCCGCTTGCGGGAGCTGCTCGCCCGCTACGCCGACGTCGAATTGCTGCTGCGCGTCGGCGAATACGAAAAGGGCAGCGATGCGCTGGCGGACGAGGCGGTGGCGAAGATCGACGCCATCAACGCCTTCCTGCGACAGCCGTCCGCCACCCACGAGACAATCGAGCAGACACGCGAACGCATGCGGGGGATCGTCAATGAAAGATCGTGACACGATCGCACGATTGCGCGACCTCAGGCGCCACGGTGAACAGCGCGCAAACGAATTGGTCATAAGGCGATACGCCGCTGCGCAGCGGGCCGCCGGGGCGGTTCGGGAGGCGGCCGCCGCGGTCAGCGAACACCTGCAGCACACAGCCGAGGCTGAGGATGCAGCATTCGCTTCGCTTGTCGGGCAACCGGTGAAGGCCGCCAGCCTTTACCGGCTTCAGGGACAGTTCGAGAACGCCGCCAGGCAAACCGAAAAACTTCGGGAAAACGAGAAAATGGCCGGCGTCACCGAGCAACGACGCAAAACCGAGTTATCGGCCGCCCGCAACGATCATCGCGCCAGCATGAAGGCGGTGACGAAGCTGGACGGGCTGTTGCAGCATCTGACCAAACGCACTGCGCGCCGCAGCTTGGCGCTTGCCGAGCTTTCCGAGGAAGACGAGCGCGGTCCACTGCGCTTGCCCGCAGAACGATAGTCCAATCCGTGATCGTGAATATGGAAGTGTGATGCCTCAGGCCTTGGCGTCGGCAAAAAAGAAAACGCGCGCAGAGCCGGCGAGACGCACACGCTCGAGCGTTGGCGAGCCGCTGGCATTGGAATCTGTTGCGGCTGGGGAGGTTGAGGCATTGAACGCCTTCTACCGCCGCCGTGCTGCCGCGCAGATCACGATTGCCGGGAAAACCATGGCGATCGCCGCCGTCTGGCCGGCGCCAAACCCTGTGGACCAGCCAATATGCACGATTGCGTTCACTCTCGGAGACATGGCGGGCAAGTTGCGCCTGCCGTTATCTGTTGTCGAACGAGGTCTTGCCAAGGCTGACGAGCTGATCGACGTGAAACGGCTGGCGCCCGCTCACGCCGCACTGCTGCTGGAGTCCGAATTCGAAAAGGATCTCGAATGGATCGAGAGCAAGCTGGGCGAGACGATCGCTATTACGTCGATCGAACAAGAAGACAGCGTTCTGGACCAAACCGCGTTGGCTTTCGTCCTGACCGGCAAGGACGAAACCATCGGTTGCGCCTTGCGCACCGACAGCGTCGGTCTGGCGGAGAGGGCCGGGGGCTTTCTCGACGCGATCGGCAAAGCAAGACCTCCGGTTCCTGCCGAATTCCCGTTGCCGGTCTGCCTCTGGCGCAACGCGCTTACAATCAGTCACGGTGATCTTGAAAGCCTGCAACCTGGTGATGTGGTGCTCTTCGATGACGAAGAGGAAGACGCGGCATTGGTCATTGCCGAGCGGCTTTATGCCCCGGCGGTGCTGACTGCCAGCGGGCCGCAACTGCTTGCCGCGCCGACTGCAATCGCTGGATCGAAATGGGAGTGGACCATGAACCAAGACACGCCGCCGCGCGCCGATCAGGCATTGGAGGAGGCAACTCTGGACGAGCTGCCGGTTGCGCTTGCCTTCGAACTCGGCCGCACGGCGATGCCTCTCGGCGAGGTAAGGCAGCTTGCGCCCGGCGCCATCGTTCCGCTCGCCAATGTGACGAAGGAGACGGTCGACATCATCGCCAACGGCAAACGCGTCGGCCGTGGCGAGATCGTCCGGATTGGGGAGAGCCTGGGCGTGCGGATCGCCCGCATGTTCGACAATGCTTGATAATTCGCCCAACCTGCTTGGGATCCTGATTGCCGTCGGCTTTGTCGGTCTGCTGCCGCTGGCAGTCGTCACCATGACCGGATTCCTGAAAATCTCGGTCGTGCTGTTCCTCATCCGCAACGCGCTCGGCGTCCAGCAGATGCCGCCCAATCTGGTGCTCTACGGCATAGCGCTCGTGCTCACGGTCTATGTCACGACGCCGTTGCTGAGCGAGATGTCGGGACGGCTTCAGGAAGGGCAGGTTCAGTTCCAGACGACCGACGACCTCGCCAGGGCGACGCAGTTGGTGAGGGAACCATTGCAGCAGCACCTGATCAAGTTCACCCAGCCGGAAGAGCGGCAGTTCTTTCTCGACGGAACGAACCGCCTGTGGCCGGAACAGGCACGACAAGATCTGAAGGACGACGATCTTTCGATACTCGTTCCTGCCTTTGTCGCGTCCGAGCTTACGCGGGCGTTTGAAATCGGCTTTCTGCTTTATCTTCCGTTCCTCATCATCGACATCGTCGTTGCCAACATCCTGATGACGCTCGGCATGATCATGGTCTCGCCGGTCCTCATTTCGGTGCCGCTAAAGCTGTTCCTTTTCGTCGCCATAGATGGCTGGTCGCGGCTGATGCACGGCCTGATCCTGAGTTACGTCTGACGCCGCTGGGAGGTTTGCATGAGCAATGACTTCATCCTGGCGAAGGTCCAGGGCGCGCTCCTGACGGTGCTGTTCGCGTCAGGTCCGGCGATCGTCGCGGCGCTGGCGGTCGGCATCCTGGTCGGGCTGGCTCAGGCGCTGACGCAAATTCAGGACCAGTCGCTGCCGCAGACGATCAAGCTTGTCGTGATCCTGCTGGTCATCATCGTCTTCGGCCCGCTGCTTGGCCAGCAGATCGCCGAGCAGGCCTCGACGGCGCTGGACGAATTCCCCGTCGTCACGCGTTGAGGCGCGCGGATGCCGGTCGAACCCTTCTTCGCGTCGGTCAAGGAGCTACAGTTGTTTCTTTTGGCGGGAGCTTTCGCGCTCGCCCGCATGACCGGGTTCATGCTGCTGATGCCGCTCTTTTCGCGCGTGCCGCTGTCGGGCCTTCTGCGCAACGGCGTTGCCCTGGCGCTGGCGGTTCCGGTCTTTCCGATGATCGTCGACAGACTGACAAACACCGACATCGCGACGACGATGATCGTCGCCTACATGCTCAAGGAGGTCGTCGTCGGGGTAACGCTCGGGCTGGCGATGGGCATTCCGTTCTGGGCGGCCGAGGCTGCCGGCGATATCCTGGACCTGCAGCGCGGCTCGACGATGGGCACGCTGATCGATCCGATGATGACCCATGAGACGAGCGCCACCGGCACCTTGCTCGCCGTCATCATGGTCACGGTCTACCTGGCCGCCGGCGGCCTCGAACTTTCCCTGACCAGCCTCTACGACAGCTATGGCCTGTGGCCGATCGACCAGCTTCTGCCGGTGTTCAGCAAGGATGCAGCCGGCATCTTCCTCGATCTCTTGAACCGCATTCTGATGATGGCATTGACCCTGGTTTTCCCGCTCATCATCAGCATGCTGTTGTCCGACCTTGTGCTGGCCTTTTTGGCGCGCGCCTCGCCGCACCTCAACGTTTTTGCGCTTTCGCTGATCGTGAAGACGCTGGTGTTTAGCCTCGTCTTTGTCCTCTATTCTGCTTTCCTGCTCTTCTACATGGAGCGGGACCTTGGCTTCCTGCGCGAGGCAGGCCGACAGATAGAAGCGATCGGCTGCCGCAGCTGTCAATGACAGCAGGAAGATTTGCGAGAACAGGAAAGTTTGCGACACCAGGAAGGTTTGCGCAAGCGTCCGTCGTAAGATGAAGCAATCGTTGGCCGGCCAATAAATACAATTTATCGTTGAGGAAAGATTCTGACAATTTGACAAGCAGCCGAGCCGCCAACGATCTTACGCCCTCCCGACTTGTCTCTGAACCGGAAGCCATGGCTCGCCTGACCACTTCACCGATCTTCGAGGACCTGCGACTGGTCGATGCGGACAGGCTACGCAGGCTTGTCAGAATGGGCGCCTATGAGGGGCATACAGGGGGGCTGGCGCATGGCAAGCTCCAGGCCAATGTTGTGATTGTGCCGCGCAGCTTTGCCAGCGATTTCCACCAGTTCTGCATCCGCAACCCGAAACCCTGTCCATTGGTCGGCGTCAATCGCTCCGGCAGCCCATTGATCCCAGCGCTGGGCGACATCGACATCCGCACCGATGCCCCCCAGTACAACATCTATCATTTCGGCGAGCTGACCCGTCGGAGGACGGACATCATCGACCTGTGGCAGGATGATTTTGCCGCTTTCGCGCTCGGCAGTTCGCTGACCGTCGAAGCTGCACTTGCCGAAAAGAAACTGAGCCGCATCGGCTGCGGCAAGGCCTCGCCCAAGTTTCGAACCAGGATTCAGACGTGCCGCGTCGGACCGTTTGGTGGCGAAATGGTCGTCTCGATGCGTCCGATAAGCCGTTGCGATGTCGACAGGGTTCGCGCCGTCACCGCACGCTTCCCGCATGCCCACGGCTCTCCCATCCATGTCGGAGATCCCACGGTCATCGGAATAGCCGACTTGATGGCTCCCGACTGGGGCGATGCGGTTAAAATCATGGACGGGGAGGTCGCTGTATTCTGGGCCAGCAGCATCACCGCACAGGATGCGCTTGCTCGTGCCGAGCTGGCGACCTCGATCACGGTATCGCCGGGGCACATGCTGATCACCGATGTCGATGCACGAGCCGATGCGGGCGCTTTCAAGGTCTACTAGCAGTTCTTCATCACCGGTCAGCGTTAATGCTATTCGAGATGCAAAATGCGGTGAGAGTCGGTCTCGATCTGCCTCACCACATCTTCGATCATGTTGCAGTGGCCCAACCTTATGCACTCGAGGCAGTGAAGCTCCCCGGCAAGTGCTCCCACTACGTGATAACCATTTGGTAACCTTCCGAACTGGAAAGTGAAAAAGTACTGGCTACTTTTGCCGTCGATAGATGTTAGGGCTGCTATCGAGCGAGACAAAGGAGAAAACACCGGGATGGCCACGGTTCTGAACGCCAAGGGCGTTCCACTTGCCTACAGCGGCTCCTCCGCAAGGTGGTATTCGGCGACGAATTCCGGCCCGACCCTTTATGGCAGCACATACAACGACTCGATGTATGGCGACGCTGCCGTCACCGTCACAATGCGTGGCGGCAAAGGCGACGACATCTATTATCTGTATGCCGCGAAAAACAAGGCGGTCGAGCTGTCCGGCGAAGGGGTGGACACCATCTCGACCTGGATGAGCTACAAGCTCCCGGCGAATTTCGAGAACCTGACGGTCACCGGCGACAAGCGCTATGCTTTCGGAAACGAGCTGAACAACATCGTTACCGGCGGCTCCGGCCAACAGACGCTCGACGGCTTGCAGGGCGATGACGTGCTCAAGGGCGGATCCGGGGCGGACATTTTCGTCGTCAACCCCGGCAACGGCAGTGACCTAATCCTGGACCTTGGCGCGACGGATACGGTTCGCGTCGGGAGCTACGGCTTCACCTCCTTCGAAGAGGTGCGCGCCAACATGGTGCAGTCGGGAGCCAACGTCCGGCTAAATCTGTCCGACGGCGAGTTTCTCGTCTTCAACAACAAGACCATCGGCGATTTCACTGAAAGCCAGTTCAAGCTGGCCGTGGACAGGTCGGCCCTGGAACTCACCTTTTCGGACGAGTTCGATACGTTGGACCTGTGGAACGGCTCGAGCGGCACCTGGGATTCGAATTACTGGTGGGGGGCCGCGAACGGCAGCACGCTCACGAGCAACAATGATCTTCAATGGTACATCGATACCGACTACGCCCCGACCCGCTCCGTCAATCCGTTCAGCATTGAGGACGGTGTTCTCACCATTACCGCCGCCCGGGCTCCTGAGGCGATTCGTCCCTACATAAATAACTACGAATACACGTCAGGGTTGCTGACGACCTACGAATCCTTCGCGCAGACCTACGGCTATTTTGAAATTCGCGCCGACATGCCCGAAACACAAGGGGCATGGCCGGCCTTCTGGCTTCTCCCGGCGGACGGCTCCTGGCCACCGGAACTGGACGTCATCGAGATGTTCGGTAAAGATCCAAACAAGCTCATCCTGACAGGCCACTCGAACGCGACGGGAACTCATACAACAGTAGGCACGACGGCCTATGCCGCGGATACCGAAGGGTTCCACACATATGGCGTGCTTTGGACAGAAGACGAACTCGTCTGGTATTTCGACGACGTCGAAGTCGCTCGTGCCGCAACGCCTGCCGACATGCACGACCCGATGTATATGCTGGTGAATATGGGGATTGGTGGCCAAGCAGGAGAGCCCGCCGACGAGCTTGCGACGCCTGCGGAAATGCAGATCGACTACATCCATGCCTATGCGTTGCAAGACTGGGTTATCTAACATTTGACAGATGGGCTCGGCACCGACACGTTCGTCATCAGGCCTGATTTCGGGCGCAGCCATTGCCGCCTGAAACCGAACTGGAACTGACGTGAAGCCGACGTCGCATCCCATTCCACCCGAGCCGCCGCGAACGACACTCGCGGCGGTTTTGGCTTCCTTCCGGCGAGCGTTGGCCGGAATTGCGTTGATGAGCGGCGTCGTCAATGTCCTGGCGCTGACCGGCTCATTCTTCATGCTGCAGGTCTATGATCGTGTCATACCCGGCCGCAGCGTGCCGACGCTCGTCGGGCTCGCCGTGTTTGCCGGCACACTTTTCGTTTTTCAGGGCGTTCTCGAACTCATCCGGTCGCGTTTGCTGGTGCGCATCGGGATGGCGCTGGACGCGCGCTTGAGCGGACAGGTCTATGCCGCCCTCATGCGTCTGCCGCTGCGAACCAAGCTCGCAGGCGACGGCCTTCAATCCTTGCGCGATCTTGACCAGGTGCGATCGTTCATGTCGAGCGCCGGTCCGACCGCGCTTTTCGACCTGCCGTGGATGCCGCTCTACCTCTTGATCTGCTTCCTGTTCCATTTCTGGATCGGCATGACGGCGCTGGCCGGCGTGGTCATTCTGTTCAGCCTGGCATTGCTTGCCGAAATACGCACGCGAGAGCCCGCCAGAAAGGCAAACAGTCAAGCGGCAGCGCGCAATACACTTGCCGAAGCGACACGTCGCAATGCCGAGGTTCTGCAGGCCATGGGCTTTGGCTCGCGCATCGCCGAGCGCTGGTCAGGGATCAATGCCGGCTATCTCGACACCAATGCAACGGCCAGCGACCTTGCCGGGACGCTCGCAACGATCGCGAAGATCCTGCGCATGATGCTGCAATCGGGCATCCTGGCAATCGGCGCCTATCTGGTCATCCATCAGGAAGCGACCGGCGGCATCATGATCGCCAGTTCGATCATGATGAGCCGGGCGCTCGCACCGATCGAACTGGCTATCGCCCACTGGAAGGGCTTCGTCACCGCCCGCCAAGCCTGGGCTCGGCTGACCCAGCTTTTGGTCCTGCTTCCCGAAACTGCGACAAGTGTCTCGCTGCCTGCTCCGAGATCTGCTCTTTCGGTCGAAAGTATCAGTGTCACACCGCCGGGTGAGCGCCGGATGGTCGTGCAGGACGCCACCTTTGCATTGGAACAGGGCGTCGGCCTCGGCATCGTCGGGCCAAGCGCTTCGGGCAAGTCATCGCTCGTTCGGGCAATTGCCGGCATATGGCTGCCAATCCGCGGCACCGTCAGGCTGGACGGCGCAACGCTCGACCAGTGGTCGCCGGAAGAACTGGGCAAGCATGTCGGCTATCTGCCTCAGGATGTGCAACTGTTCGACGGCACCATTGCCGAGAACATCGCGCGCTTCGAACCGCAAGCGCCCTCGGACAAGATACTGGCGGCTGCGCGCGCGGCCGGCGTTCATGATCTCGTCATCCACCTGCCGGAAGGCTACGAGACGCGCATCGGCGAGGCCGGTTCGGCGCTTTCGGCTGGCCAGAGGCAGCGGGTGGCGCTTGCCCGGGCTCTCTACGGTGACCCGTTTCTGGTTATTCTCGACGAGCCTAACTCCAACCTCGATGCGGAAGGCGAGGCGGCGTTGACGGTGGCGATCCAAGCTGTTCGCGCGCGAGGCGGTATAGCCGTCGTGGTCGCACATCGTCCGAGCGCGCTTGCCAGCCTGGATCAGGTTCTTGTGATGGCGAACGGCCGTATTCAGGCCTTTGGTCCAAAAAATGAGATCTTGAACAAGATAACCCGCCCAGCGGGCGTCCCCTTGAAAGTCGTTTCCGGACTAGAAGAGACGGCATCCTGATGGCGCAACGCATGATATTCGCGGCCGATCGCACCATTCGACGCTATCTGCTTGGCGGTGTCGCAACCTGCATCCTGCTGGTTGGCGGGGCGGGGAGTTTGGCTGCCGTCACCGAGATTTCCGGGGCCGTCATCGCTTCGGGAAAGCTGGTTGTCGATTCCAGCGTCAAGAAGGTGCAGCATCCGACGGGTGGCGTTGTCGGTCAAATCTTCGTCCGGGAAGGCGATGCCGTGCAATCGGGCAAGGTCTTGATCCGCCTCGATGAGACCATTACCCGGGCCAATTTGGCGATCGTCTCGAAGAGCCTGGATGAATTCGAGGCGCGGCTGGCTCGCCTTGAGGCCGAGCGCGACGGCAAGGCAAGCATCGTCTTTCCAGCTTCGCTTGTGTCACGCCAGGATGTCCCCGAGATTGGTCGGGCGATGGCCGGCGAGCAATCTCTGTTCGAATTTCGCCGACAGGCACGCGCCGGTCAGAAGGCTCAGTTGCAGGAGCGCATTGCGCAGCTTGCCGAAGAGGTTTCCGGCCTGACCGAGCAAAGAGATGCCAAGAGCCAGGAAATCAAGTTGATCGGCTTTGAGCTCGAAGGCATGCGCAGACTTTGGCAACGCAAGCTGGTTTCGATCGATCGCATAACTGCGCTTGAACGCGATGCCGTGCGGCTCAAAGGCGAGCACGGGCAACTGACTGCGGCCATAGCGCAATCGAAGGGTCGTACCTCCGAAATCCGTTTGCAGATCATCCAGATCGACCAGGATTTGCGCAGCGAAGTGGCAAGCGAACTGCGAGACGTCCAGGCAAAGATCTCCGAGTCCGTCGAGCGCAAGGTTTCGGCCGAAGATCAGCTCAAACGCATCGACATACGCAGTCCGCAGAACGGTGTCGTTCATCAGCTCGGCGTGCACACGGTCGGTGGCGTTATATCTCCAGGCGAGCTCATCATGCTGATTGTCCCGGTGACGGACGACCTGACCGTCGAGGCGCGCGTGGCTCCGCAAGACATCGATCAGTTGACGCCAGGGCAAGGCGCGACCCTGCGGCTGTCGGCATTCAATCAGCAAACGACGCCGGAACTGAATGGTGCGGTCAGCAAGATTTCCGCCGACCTCAATGTCGATGAGAAAACAGGCACCGGCTTTTACACCGTGCATGTTGCTTTACCGCGCACAGAGCTTAGCCGGCTCAAGGGCGTGGCCCTGGCGCCAGGCATGCCTGTCGAGGTGTTCTTTTCGACCGGCAACCGCACCATGCTGTCCTATCTCGTGAAACCTTTGGCGGATCAGATCCAGCGAGCTTTCAGGGAGCAGTAGGCTCTCTCTGAGAGCCGACGAGCTGAATTCCGGAACAAGGATGCGATTTTGCCGTTTCGCCTGAAACCGGAAGCTATCCCACATGTCCGAGTTGACGAATGAAGAGATCGAGGGTCGGCTCAATGCCCAGCGAGAGACTCTGGCGCTGGTCGTCGCGCTGCTTGCCGGCCCCGACAAGTCAGAGCGAATATGGGCCGAACTGGAAGCCCGCTTTCAATTCCAGAACAATCAGGAAGACCCCGGCGCCGTGCCAAGCCGTGCATTCGCCATTGAGAGCGCGATGATGCGGGAGTTCAAGCTGATCTTCGAGGAAGCGCGGGCACGCAAGGCGGAATGGAATGCCGACAAGCCATCCACCAGCGGCGCCAGTTCCTGACGGGGGCTGCCGCCCGGCCTGCGGCACCGGGCCACCATGCCTTCGTCATCCCAGGGCGAAGCAAGAGCGAAGTACCTCGGAGCGTCACGACGGTGCAGAACCTTTGATGGCAGAGCGAGGCGCCCCCCTCTGTCCTGCCGGACATCTCCCCCACTTGGGGGGAGATCGTCCTTCATCAATGATTTCGCCAACCACCAACCTTGCAAAAAGGACGCTGCCCGCGAAGCTGCCGATCTCCCCCCTCGTGGGGGAGATGCCGAGTCTTGGGCAAAGAGGGCAGGACAGAGGGGGGCGCGAAGGATCGCTACAGAGCGCTTTTCTTCTGGTCAGCTGCATTCCTCGGCTGAGGTAACGGCATGCATCCCAGGGTCTGCGCCGCGTCGCTCCGGATGGAGGCCATATTTTTTCTGACCTTCCCCGGAAACATTTCCGCCATGCCAGTGTTTAACGCACTGAGTGGGTGCGAGGCGCAGTTCCTCTGCGGCGATCCTCCCTTTGGAGTGTAACGATGCCGGCAACCGCCATGACAGAGGTCGAGGAGGTCAGGATCGAGCCCGGCGGGCTCGTCGGGCTGCTGGGCGTGCCGCACGGTGCGCAAGGCATCGTCATCTTCGCTCATGGCAGCGGAAGTGGACGGCTCAGTCCGCGCAACAATCACGTGGCCGCTGCACTTCGGCAGGCCGGACTGGCGACCCTTCTCGTCGACCTGTTGACGTCGATCGAGGAAGGCGACAGGCGAAACGTCTTCGACATTGACCTGCTCGCATCGCGGCTCGCGCTGGCCACGCATTGGGCGGCTGCCGAAGCCCGTACCAGAAGGCTTGTTCCGCTCTATTTCGGGGCAAGCACTGGCGCCGCAGCCGCGCTGGTGGCCGCGGCACGCCCGGATGCAGCTATCGCGGCTGTCGTCTCGCGCGGCGGCCGGCCCGATCTGGCGATGGATGCGCTGCCGGCCGTGCGTGCCCCGACACTGCTTCTGGTCGGCAGCCTGGACGGGCCGGTGATCGGGATGAACCAGCGTGCCCTTGCCGCGCTGAAGGGCGAGAAACAGCTGATCATTATCGACGGTGCCGGCCACCTCTTCGAGGAGCCGGGCACATTGGACGAAGTGGTCAGGCACGCCACGCGATGGTTCCTCGATCATCTCGCGCCCCCGCAAAGGCCGAGGCAATGATCCTGGGCAGGTCAAAACGAAATGAATCCAGTTCCAAGTTGCCGGGCGAGCCGAGCAAGGCCAAAGCGCATCGCGCCATCGGGCCGCTCTTCCAACGGGGTCGGGCCTGACCATGGCAAATCACGGCACCACTCTTCCGACGGTTCTTGTCACCGGCAGCAGCGGCTTCCTGGGGCAGGCGATCGCGCGAGGCTTGATCGATCGCTATCGCGTCATCGGCCTCGATGTCGCAAAACCGAAGCATGCCCCCGCCGGCATGGAGACGATCGAGATCGATCTCACCTCCGATGAGGGCGTGAGCAGGGCTGTGCAGGCGGCACGGGAGCGCAGCGGCGGCCGCATCGCTTCGGTCGTCCATCTTGCCGCCTATTATGACACGACCGGCGAGGACAACCCCAGATATGACGCCGTCACCGTGCAGGGCACGCGCCGGCTCCTGAAGGCGCTGACGGCGGTCGAGAGCGAACAGTTCGTGTTCTCCAGCACGCTTCTCGTCCATGCGCCAAGCCCGGAGAAGGGCGCGAAAATCAATGAGGACTCGCCGCTTGACCCGGCCTGGGCCTACCCAAGATCGAAAGCCGAAACCGAGGCGCTGATTTCGCGGGAGCGCGGCCAGATCAAGACGGTGATCCTGCGGCTCGCCGGCGTCTATGACGAAGACTGCCGGGCGGCCTTTATTGCCCAGCAGATCGCCCGCATCTTCGAGCGCTTGCCGACCGCTTATCTGTTCGCCGGCGATATCACCGCCGGCCAGCCCTATCTTCACAAGGACGATCTCGTCGATGCGGTGGTGCGCACCGTCGACCGGCGCGCCGAACTTCCGGCCGAGACCGTGCTTCTGATCGGCGAAGAAGACACACCGTCATACGAGGAGATGCAGAAGCGCATCGGCCGGCTCATCCATGGCGAGGACTGGCGTACCCTGGCGCTGCCGAAGCAACTGACGAAGCTCGGCGCGTGGGTGCAGACGGAGGTGCTCGACCAGGACACCGACATCAAACCGTGGATGATCGAGAACTCGGACGATCATTACGAGATCGACATTTCGCGGGCCAAAACCCTGCTGGGCTGGGCGCCCAGACACAATCTGCTGGACACTCTGCCGGAGATGATCCGCCGGCTGAAGCAGGACCCCACGGACTGGTACGCGGTCAACAAGCTCGATCCGCCCGTTGTCGCGGCTTCGGACCCCGAGATCGAGCAGGCCGAAAGGCGCCTCAAGGGACCGCTCGAGCGAAGCAAGGAAGACGTCGAAGCGGCGATAGAACGGCATCGGTCGAGGACGCTCTGGGCGCCGATGACCAACGCTGCGCTTGGGCTGTGGCTGGTCACCTCGCCAATGACAACTGGCCTGTTCGATCCCGTCACAGCCGCAATGCCGCCCGCTCTGGGGCACGCTGTCGCGGAGCCGCAATTGCGCAACGCAGGCCTCGGCGTCAGCGAGATCGTTTCCGGCCTGCTGGTGACGGCCTTTGCGTTGATGGGCATGTCCCGGCGCTGGCGCTGGGTGCAGTGGATCACGGCGTCGCTCGGAGTTTGGGTGATGCTGGCGCCGTTGCTGTTCTGGACGACCAGCGCCGCCGCCTATGCCATCGACACGCTCGTCGGCATGCTGATCGTCGCCTTTGCGGTGATGATCCCGCCGACCCCTGGCATCAGCCGCCGCGCGCTGGCGGCCGACGACGACATTCCGCTGGGCTGGACCTATTCGCCATCGACCTTCACGCAGCGGATTCCGATCGTGGCGCTGGCCTTCGTCGGCCTGTTCGTCTCGCGCTATCTCGCCGCCTTCCAGATGGGCCACGCGGATGGGCTGTGGGATCCGTTCTTCGGCCCCGGCGGCGCGCCGGTGCGCAACGGCAGCGAGGCGGTGGTGACGTCATGGGTCTCGAAGGGCTTTCCAATCGCCGATGCCGGGCTCGGCGCCTTCGCCTATTGCCTCGATATCCTCGCCGGCGCGATCGGCGACCGACGGCGCTGGCGCACCATGCCGTGGATGGTGCTCCTCTTCGGCTTGCTGATCGTTCCGCTTGGCGTGGTCAGTGTGTCCTTCATCATCATCCAGCCACCGCTGATTGGCGCGCTGTGCACGCTCTGCATTCTCCAGGCCGCCGTCACGGTGGTGCTGATCCCTTACTCCATCGACGAGGTGCTGGCGACCATCCAGTATCTCTGGGGCGCGACGAGGGCAGGCGAGCCGTTCTGGCGTACCTTCTGGATGGGCGGACCGGCGCTGTCGGAGAATCAGACGCCTGGCGCCGATCTCGACCGTCCGGTTTTCGAGGTGCTGAAGGACTTTGTCACCGGCGGCGTCAGCTTCCCGTGGACGCTGGCAGCAAGCACGCTGCTTGGCGCCTTGCTGATGACCACGCCATTGATCTTCGGCACGCAGCCACCGCTTTACTTCAGCGATCACGTCGTCGGCTGTCTCATTATCATGGTCGCAGTCACGGCCATGGCCGAAGTGGTCCGGCCGCTGCGCTTCCTCAATGTCGTGCTTGGCGCATGGATCGCGGTGTCCCCCTTCGTGCTTGCCGGCGGTGAAACCCCGGCGATGGTGGCGGACGTTGCGATCGGTCTGGCGCTGATCGTGCTCAGCCTGCCGCGCGGCACGCGCAGCGACCAGCACTATGGCGGTTGGGATCGAGCGATTGTCTAAGCAACTCGCGGCGGCTCCGGATAGTACTGATACGCAGTGATCCTTCGCGCCCCCCTCTGTCCTGCCGGACATCTCCCCCACAAGGGGGGAGATTGGCAGTTCCGCCGACAGCGCCTCTTTTTCGAGGTTGGCGATTGGCGAAATCAAAGATGACAGCCGATCTCCCCCCAAGTGGGGGAGATGTCCGGCAGGACAGAGGGGGGCGCCTCGCTCTGCCGTCAAACGTTCTGCATCGTCGTGACGCTCTGAGGTAACGGAAGGGTTCGCAGGGTCTTGACGAATCAGATTTGTTCGCCGAGCAGGATCCTCGCGTCCTTGGCCGCGACGATGAACGCCTGGCGTGCGACCCTTGGCGGCTTTTCGCCGCGGATAACAGCAAGGCAGGCTGCGATTGCAGCCAGTCGCGTCTTGGACGCTGGCGTCGGCCAGTCCTTCAGCAGAACTTCAGCCGCATCGGAGACAGACAAGACAACCCTGTCACGATCGATCCGACCGGGTTGAACGACAATTGGCTTTCTGAAACGTCTCGTGCGCACGACACTCTCCAAAGCGAGGAGTATGTTAGCCGCGTCTGATCTTGTTGGCCACCTCAAATGTTAATTGCGGGAAGGCGAGGTTCGGACAACGTCCGCAAAGGCTGTGAACGACCATGATCTATTTCACGGCCGACACACATTTCAGCGATCCCCGCATTCTGCGCATCGATCGCCGCCCGTTCGGCTCGCTGGCCGAACACGATCGAGCGCTGATTTCGCTCTGGAACGAAACCGTCGGCCCTGATGACGAGCTCTGGCATCTCGGCGACTTTGCCAGGGGATCGACCGAATTCGTTGCATCGCTGCTGTCGTCTCTTCATGGCGAGAAGCATCTGATTATCGGCAACAACGATGGCGCGGCGACCATAGAGGCTGCGGGTTGGGCCAGCACACAGCATTACAAGGAACTGACGATAGACGGCAGGTTGCTGATCCTTTGCCACTATCCTTTCCGCACCTGGAATCAGATCGGCAAGAAATCGATCAATCTGCATGGCCATTCCCACGGCAGGCTGAGCCCGGTCACGCGCCAGTACGACGCCGGCGTCGACAGCTGTGATTTTCGCCCGGTCACCCTTTCCGCCATCCTTGCAAGCCGACGCCGGCACCCCTCCACTTCGTCATCCTAGGCGGAGCAAGGAGCGAAGCGCCGCGCGCAGCCCCTGGGATCCATTCCGTGACGTCAGCCCAAGAATGCAGCGGCTCAGAATAAAAGCGCTCCGTAGCGATCCTTCGCGCCCCCCTCTGTCCCTCGGCGATCAAAGTTCTGCACCGCAGCAGCGCGTTCGAAAAGACGCAGCAGGCGGCGAGCCTGCCAAGCCGGGCTGAACGTTTCTGCCATCTGATGCGTTCTCCCGGGGCAGGGCGCGTAGCGACCGCAACATCGGCGCCCAATGGCCATAACGAGGAAGCACCGGAACGAGCGAGATGACCGAGCACAGAGGCACTCAGCCGAGCCAGCCAAAAGGCACCGTGATCGCATTCTCCGCGCCGGGCTGCGAGCCTCTCTACGCTCACGAGCGGGAAGCCATAGCTGCCGTCGCCCGCACCATTGCCACCCTCAAGGGGTTTGCCTTCCGGCAGGGTCTAGGCCGCAGCAGCGGCAATGGCGGGCGCTTGTACTTCGTGCCGGACGACAGCTTGCTTGCCAGCGATGCGGCACGGCTGGGTATCAACGGGCCGCAAGACCTCTTCGGCGGCGTGGTGCCTTGGCGATTCGCGACCACCAAGGCGATAACCCACGAACTGGTCGACGACCTGGCCGAGCGACCGAAGGAATGGTCAACCGGCTTCGGCAGAACTGTCGCCGCCGCAGTATTGCCTGGCTACACCGTGTTTTCGCGGCACGATGCGCTGCGAGCAGCGCAACGCCTGCTGAGGCATGGGCTGGCCCGGCTCAAGCCACCGCTTGCCTCGCGAGGCCAGGACCAGCACATCGTTCGCACGGTCGCTGACGTCGAGAGACTGCTCGAGCGATACCGCTCCCCCGACTTGGACGAGTACGGTCTGGTGCTCGAAGCCGACCTTCGTGACGTCGTCACTGTGAGTGTTGGCAGAACCGAGATCGACGAAATCATGGTCGCCTACTACGGCACTCAAACGACGACGACCGATAATGCGGGACAATCCGTTTATGGCGGGTCGGACCTCATTGTCGTGCGCGGCGGATGGGAAGCTCTCAAAGACCTAAGGCTTTCCCGCGCACTGGCTTCGGCAATTGCGCAGGCGAGAGCCTATGACGCGGCGATGGCTGAGTATCCTGGATTTTTCGCCTCGCGGCGCAACTACGATATCGGCCAGGGTGTCGATTCGTCGGGTATCTGGCGATCCGGTGTGCTCGAGGCCAGCTGGCGCATTGGCGGCAGCAGCACGGCCGAGCTTGCGGCAATAAAGATCATGAAGCAGGACCCGGACATCCAACTGGTGCGTGCGTCCGCGGTCAAGACGTTCGGCAATACCAGCCGGTTGCCTGACAACGCCGACGTTCACTTTCAGGGAGAAGACCCCGATGAGGGTCCGATCACGCGCTATACCGTCGTCACGCATGCGACCCGGGAGCCGCCAAGGAAAGCGGTGGGTTAGTGTCTAAAAACGCTTAGGACCAGGGAACATCCGTCGGCGGCTTGAGTTGTTCGGCATGATCCCGAAAACCAATCCGAAGGAGGAAAAAGTGATCGAGGTTATTTCTGCTCCTGAGAATGTCGCCGCATTTCGCGTTGCCGGTACCGTGACCGCGGAGGACTACGACAAAATCATCCCGACCATCGAAGAGAAACTGAGCGAACATGAAGAGATCGGCATCCTGGCCGACCTTACCGATCTGGAGGACATGACGGGCGACGCGTTGCGCCGCGATCTGCAGTACGGCTTGAGCAAACTTGGCGAACTCCACCGCTTCCAGCGTGCCGCAGTGGTGTCCGAAAAACAGTGGATCAAGGCAGCTACCGAAATGACGGGCGCACTGTTCCCGCAGATCGAGGCGCGGGTGTTCCCGGCGGACGAAAAGACCCAGGCTCTGGAGTGGGTAGCACGCGTTCAATAGCGGTATCGATGGGGGAGCGGCCATGCCAACCATCTACAACAAACGACAGAATTCGGACGGCCTGTGGGAAGTCTATGACAACGAGAGCGAGGAAGCCGTCGTGGTTGACGGCATGCCGCTTTCCGGCCTCGATGAACTCGAAGCCAATGAGGCCATTCGAAAACTCAAGCGGGGTGAGGTGACTTCCGACAACATTCCGCCGACTGCCCAGTCTGGCTGGCCTCCGACCAAAGACGGCATATAATGAATGCAAGCGTCTTGCCCCGGCGCGAGCAGGTTGCAGGGGCCACGTTTCCAGTGCATTCTTGCTGTCGTCGATGACCACACAGTATCTTAACCACCAGTTGGAATGCCCTTATTGCTTGACGATAAGGCTGAGGATTCCGGCCGACGCCGGTCCTGCCGACCGGATCTTTTGCGACGACTGTGGCGAATTCCTCGGGACCTGGGACGATCTGCTTACCGATTTTGAGAGGCAGGGCGGCCAGGACGGAGTGTTCCGTCTGGACAAGGGCCGTATCAAGCGGATCGATTGAGCCGATTGCTGGCGAAGCCATTTGCTCGCACCGCCGTCTCGCCAGCGTAAGCCTTGCAGCACCTGCGCGGCCTGAGGCGAAAAATTTCCAGCGGCTCGAATCATCAGGGAACTTGTTGCCGGCCGGTGGGGTTATCGGTCGCCTTCCCAGTTAGGGAGGCTAGCTCCAAACCTCAGCGGGAGACGACCATGGCAACTGCGAAGAAAGCTGCGAAAGCGACAACCAAGGGCCTTGAGGACCTGTTCCTCGACGGGCTGAAAGATCTCTACTACGCCGAAAAGAAAATACTGAGGGCGCTGCCGAAAATGGCCAAAAGCGCGGAGTCGGAAAAAGTGACTGCTGCCTTCGAAAAACATCGCATGGAGACGGAAGTTCACGTCGACCGGCTCGAGGAGGTGTTCGAGAAACTTGGCAAGGCGGCACGCGGCAAGACCTGCCCGGCGATCGACGGCATCATTGAAGAAGGCTCCGAGATCCTCGAAGACTATGACGGTGCTCCTGCGCTCGATGCCGGACTGGTCGCAGCGGCGCAAGCCGTCGAACATTACGAGATCGCCCGGTACGGCACTCTCGTCGCCTGGGCGGAACAGATGGGAAAGGCCGATGTCGCCGCCCTTCTCAAGGCAACGCTCAAGGAAGAGGTCGCGACAGACGAAGCGCTGACCGGGTTGGGCGAGGGTGGTGTCAACCAACGTGCCCTCCAAGCCGCCGCCTGATTCCTGGTTGTAACAGGCTTGCGGAGCCCAGGCAAAGATCGCCAGGCTCCGCTCGCAAGATGCAGCTAGTGCCTTGCCGTCCGGGATTCTTGAACCGGCGTGGCCGACTGGCCATTGCGAGGCTTGAATTAGCTTGAACCGGAATCTTCAAGAAGACCAATGGGTTCAAAGACATTGCGCAGATGTCAGGTGAGAGAGCCCGCTATCGTTGGCGTTGGCGTTCGGCATGGCGGTGAGTGGCGGAGCGACCCGTTTAGCGAGCCCGGTCGCGGGTGATTGGAACATCTGCCGACCAACGCCGTTGATATGCTCGGCAGGCGAAAGGGGCTGCATATGTCAAAACTTCAGGCGGTGACTCCAGAGCATCTGCAGCGGCTCAAGCTCGAGGCGTCTGCTTATTTTGGTCCGAAAGTGCTCCGCGAAGCATTGTTGCGTCTTTGCCAGGCTTGCGGACGCGATAGCCTTGACCGGTTCGAGAAGACTATGGTCGATCAGATCGAGGCAATGCGCGATGAGAGGGCCGATTTCGAGACAATGAAGGAATTTGCCATCGAACAGCTTTACGCCTGCGTTCGCGAGGTCAGTAGTTCGCCTGACATGAAACAGCCGCTGGAGGGAGCAGAAGCCCGAAGGACGCCTGGTCGGTCGGAAGAGCCGAAGACCCTGGAAGACCAGTTGCAGGCCGGGCTTGAGGATTCTTTTCCCGCGAGCGACCCGCCGGCGGTGGTGTCGACAGCGATATCCGGCGGGGCGAAAAAGCTGGTCGGGACTGACGAAGTCCTGAAAAAGCAGCGGGAAGAGGCGGCCAAGAACAACGACCGGTCATAGTCGCCGCAACAGGAGCTCAGCTGCGCAAGCAGGGTGGTCGCCCCATCCGGGATATTCCAGTACCTTGCTTCGATATCAGGAACGATCCAAACCTTCATGCATTTAGCTAGGTCTGCGTTCATCAACTCTTTCTTTGCTGGGAGCTGGACCATTGTCCTCCAGGGGCTACCCCTTGGCCAACCAGGAAACGGATGACGTTTCCATCGTTGACCTGATACCTGCCTTGCGAGCCTTCGCCCGCACCTTCTGCCGGGTTCCCGACGATGCCGACGACCTGGTCCAGGAGACATTGACCAAAGGGCTCGCCAACATCGACAAATTTGAGCCTGGAACGCGTATGAAGTCATGGCTCTTCACCATCATGCGCAATACCTATTATACGCGGATCAAGGCCGCCGACAGGGAAAAGCCGGGCCTGCTTGACTGCGCCTCCGCAATCCCGATTACGGAAGCGACGCAGGAGTGGTCCGTTCAGAGCAAGGAAGTCTCCAACGCGGTCCAGAGGTTGCCGGAGCATCAGCGCGAGGTCCTGATGCTGATCGGGGTCCTTGGCGTCAGCTATGAAGAAACTGCCGAAATATGCGGTTGCGCGGTTGGAACGGTAAAAAGCCGCCTTAACCGAGCGCGTGCCAGCGTGCTGGAATACCTCGGCGAAAGTTCCTTGCAGACATTGGTGGAACGACGCAATCACCTGTCAGCAGCACAGGGAAACTTCGCAGTCGACAGGCGCCGATAGCTAGTCCTGTTTCTTTGCTTTGCATCGACGCTTCTCGACAAGCGCATTCTGCAATTGAACCGCAAGGTCGGTCAGTTGGTCGGGGACCTTTTCCTGCTCGATAGCAGTCAGCAGAGATGCAATCTTCCGGTCTATTGCCAGCCGGAGTTTCGGGCTGATGCTATCGTCGCTCGAGCGAGACATAGTGTTCTCTTAACGAATCAGTCCCTTCACCAGTGTGGTGACGGCAATCAGAGTTTGCAAGGATTCGCGCGGCCTCACAGTCAGCGCCGTCCCTTGCACAGCCCGTCCCTTGCAAAGCATTGTGTATCGAAGCTGCTGGTCTCGTCGGGGAAGCCTATGCTTTCCCCCTCGGGTCCTCCCGGCGCTGTTGCCGGGTGCGCTCGACATTTCGACTCTCGTGACCTCGACTGGCCACTGGTCATGATTGGCGTTTGCGGTTGCAGCAGTCAGTCTTGGGAGAGACGATCTGCGGCGCGATGCTGATCGGAGTTGATCCGATTGCCATCGAGCCGGCGTTGCTCGGTGTGCTGCTTCCCAGGCTCTGCTGGACAAAGCAAAGCCGCGTTTCCTTGACCTTGTCCTGGCCAAATCGGTCATCGCGCCGGCCGCCGGAGCCTTTATCTTGACGGCAGAGGTGATGTCTATCTTGCCGCCGGATGCCTTCTAGTCCTCCTTCGGATTGTCGGCACTCACAGGTGCCCTGTCTGTTTGGTGCGCCTGTCTCTTTGACGCCCTCGTCTCTTTGACGCCCGAACAATCATTGCGCCGTAATGTTCCCTCGGATGCCACAAGAAGAAAGGCATTGCCGTCCCACAGCCGGAACGGCTTCGCGCCGTCAGCCACGACCTGCATGCCATGGGCCTCGGCGAGGCGGTGAACATCGGCACGATCCAGCGCCGTCGATCCGCGATAGGAGTAATTCAGAAGTGCTGCCACGCCTGACGGTTTCAGAACACGCGCAATTTCCTCGAAATACCGCTCCGCCAGGCCAGCCAGCACCAGGTAGGGGAAGCTGTCGACAGCCAGCACGCAATCAAAGCTTGCGTTGGTAAAATCGGCGAGATCGAGACCAAAGGTCGGCCGCAGATCCACATTGCGCAGCCCGGCACATCGCCGACGAGCGACCGAAATCATCTCCAGGGATATGTCGATGCCGACGATCCGGTGCGCGGCATCCGAGAGCGCGCTTTCGAAGCGGCCGATGCCACAACCAATGTCCAGTATGTCCTGGTCGGGGCCGGTGAAGCCTTGCCGCTGCAACCATGCGACGATCTCGTCGGTGGCGGCGGTGAGTTTCTCCTCGTCTCCCAGCGAAGACAGTTGAACGCTCGCCGCCTGGGAAATCGTCGCCGCCGCATCAAAGCCGGCGGCCAGCCGCCTGACGACCGCGGCGTCAGTTTCCCACTCATCGCGTTCGTGGCGGACGGCGGCACCTGTTTGGCGCAGCGTGGTGAAGATGTCAGGCCTGTGACGAAGCAGATCGGCGATCCGCTCCAGTCTGTCGCGTTTTCGCAGGTCGGCTGAACGCATCTCCAGCGCCACATCGGCCAATTCTGCGGCATCGACCCCGGTCTCGAAGCGCAGCGCCAGTCTGGCAATGATGGCGTCGACGCAGGCGCCGTCGGCCATGCACTCCTCGATCAGCATTTTTGCGGTCGATGCCGCCTGGGGCGATGGCTTTCGTCCGGTGGCGCTCATCGAGCCATGCTCCGCGTCCAGACCTTTCGCATTGTCCATTGGTCGACGGCCCCCCAGCCATACTTGTAGCTCTCCTGGCCGCGCAGAAAATCGAACTCCCGCGCCCCTTCACGAGCCGCTTCGGCAATCGCGTGACCGATCAGGATTGCGCCGGGACTTTCCTCGGCATAGGCCGGATCAAAACCGCCAAGGTAGGCATAGGCGCGGTGGCGATGATGAAATCCGTAATAGGCGCCGACGACCGCATGGTCGATGGCAACAAGCCAGCATCTGACAAGACCCTGTGCGGCAAGCATGGGAAGCGCCTGCCGATGGAATTCTTCTGCAGCCGGATCGGCCAGGACGCCGTCGCCGCGCCCGGCCCAACGCGCGCCGTGAAGGCGGATCAGGTGATCGAAAAACGCTTTGAGATCGGCCTGCGCCGGTATGATGGAGACGCAGCCGCGCCGGCGTGCGGCATTGTGCGCGCGGCGCAACTGGCGTCTTCGCCGCGCCGGAATGCAGACCGCGAGCGCATCGTCGCCAGCGATCGGCAGCACGGGACAAGCGGCGTGGTCGACGGGTTGATCCGCCTCCAGCGCAGGGTGCGCGATAGTGAGACCGGCAGCACCGGCCGGCAGGTCCGGTAAGATCCATTGCGACCAATTGATCGCCAGAACCCGGTCGGCGATGACGGCGGCGACAGCCGCTTCGATGCCGGGGCAACACAGGACATCCAGGTAGTCGCTCAACGAAATCCCAACCGGAAGCAGTCTCGACCCACAAGTTGCGTGTTCCAGGTAAAGCGGTGCCAATCCCACCAGATCGTCGCCTCGCCAGACGGCGATCGTCGCCAGCTCTCCGGGCGCGAATGCGCGCCACCACGGCACCAGCCAGGCGGGACTTTGGAACGGCGTCGCTGTCCGGCTGTGCGCCCACAGCTCCCGCCAGCGCGGCGCCAGCGCCTCAAAGGCGGCCGGATCGTCGATGATCTCGGAGCGGAGCATGAAAGCCGCTCACTGCACCGTCGCCAGGCGCCTGCGGCCGGCACCAAGCCCTGCCAGCGCCTGGTAGGCGTCCATGTAAGACGAAATCATTTGGTCGAGCGAAAAGCGCCGCCGCGCCTCGGCCCGGCATGTCTCGGCATTCAGGCCGGAGGCTGCGACGATGGCCTCCGCCATCTCATGGATGTCGTTGACCAGAAAGCCCGTCTTGCCGTGTTCGACCACATCCGGCAGCGCACCGTTTGGAAAGGCGACGACCGGCGTGCCGCAGGCGAGAGCCTCCATCGCGACAAGCGAGCTGGTTTCCGCGGCAAGGCTGGGAATGACCAGGCAGCGGGCGGCGTTGAGAAAGTGCCGCTTCGCGACGAAGCCGAGCGGACCGAGGAAGCGGCGGCGCTGGTCGAGGCGCGGCTGGACTTCGTCACGAAAGTACAGCGTGTGCGTTTCGTAAGGGTAGACCTTGCCGCCGATGATCAGCCGCACGCCAGCCTGTTTGGCCGCGTCCAGTGCCAGGTGGATGCCCTTTTCCGGGCAAATGCGGCTGAGCACCAGCGCGAAGTTGCGCTTGAACTGCCGACCGCTCAGCGCATCGATATCCACGCCGTTTGGAATGGGTGCCAGCAGCCTGGCACCCGGCGGCGCGGTCCTCTGTTGGGCCATTGAGACGGCGTGAAGCCATAGATCGTCGCGGACCGTGCGCAAGGCATCGGCGGCATACCAGTCGAGCGGCAGGTGCAGGCTTACCAGGGTCGGGCCATCATCAGGCAGATAGGCATCAAAATCGATGCCGTGCAGATGAACCACGTCAATCGGCCAACGGGCGCGTGCGACTTCTATCGCGGTGCGGTGAGAGCGCTGTGCCCGTTTCTTCGCCGCATCGTCGAGCACACCTGGTTCAGCAGGCGTCTCGATGAGCACGCCCGCCGCTTTCGAGCCCTGGCAACCGATCACGATGGAAGCGTGTCCCGCGCGCACAAGTGCCTGGTCGAGCATCGACAGCACCTGCTCGGCACCGCCAACCGCATCCGGGCCGACTGGCGCGAGAGGGTAGGCGACGTTCAGGACGGTGAGGGTCATGGCCGGTCGAGCCCAAGCTCCTCATGCGCAGCGGCCGCGGCGTGAAGCCAAACCGCCGGCTCGAAGCCGAGCGGCAGCGCCTCGTAATAAAGCCTGCCGCTGTTCGGCAGCGCCAGGAAATCATAGGCAGGCGCCACCCGGAAACGTTCGATGCGCGCCGTGAACGGCGCCAGCGTCCGTTGCTGTGTCCGGTGGCAGGCCAGCATGCACTGCTTCCGTTCGAAAGCCGCTTCCGTAAGGTGCAATTCGATGCGCTCACTGCCGGAATGACTGTTGAAATCCTGAAGGACCGCACCCTCAGGCCCGGCCGAATAGAACGCCATTTCGACGATGGCCGGTGCCTGGCGTCCGTCGCGGCGCAGCAAATGGCAGGCCGCATGGACGGCAAAGGCGGTCGCGTCATGATCGGGGTGACCACCTTCATAAGGATGCGTGCAGACGAAGCTGACATCGCGCTCGGCCAAAAGGCCGGTCAGTTCCCGTGCGAGCGAGCCAAGATTTCCGGCGGCCTGCTTGTCGGGATAACCGAGGCTGATCAGGGCCGTCGACGGCAATCCCGCTGCCGCCAGCGCCGCCTCCAACTCCCGATGGCGGGCCCCGGCATAGTCCTGCCACGTCTCGAAGCCGTATGCTCGCGCATCTTCAAGGTCTCGCGGCGCGCCATCGGTGACATGAACGATGTGAGATCCGCGCAAGCCGGCAAGATGCCCGCCGATGCCGATGGTCTCGTCGTCCGGATGCGCGACAACGATCATGATTTCAGCACCGTCAGAGCCGCGCGGAGCAGCACCTAGCAACAAGGCCGCGAATTCGGCAAGCGGTCCGGACCTGTCAGCTGCGTGTTGCATGACACACTCATGCTGCCGTAGCCCGCACCGCTCTGACCGGCGAGGCAGCCATGGCGGGAGCGTAGCGGCGGGTCATCGTCGCGCAAAACTCCGCAAATTCCTCCGGTACCAGCGGCGGACTGGTGTGATGAGGCATCACTCCGCGGTGCTCTGGCGTGAAGCAGAAGGTGATGGTCACGTCGAACTCGGCAAGTGCTTCCATCTGCCGGTCGTACCAATCCAGCGCATTCGGCCTGAAACTGTCGGCCCACGAAAGCCCGGTGCGCAGATTGGTGACGCCCAGCCGTTTCATCCAGGCGACGGCGTCGTCCAGCCGGGGATCTTCAAAGTGGAACCATTGCACCAGCCCCATCCCGGGTGCGTAACGCAGGAATTCCTCGAGCGCGGGTTTGGGCGTGCCATCTTCGCGGAGCAGGCCCATGTAGAAGTGGCGATAGTAAGACGAGCCTTCGGCCTCGCGATGACGCGTCGTTGCCCCCCATTCGCGCGGAAGGTCGTACAGACTGTACCATTGCACGCGCGAGGCATTGCCGAGCAGGAGTTCGGCGCTCCGACGCAAACCCCAGAGCTGGACCTCCTCCGCCCCGAAGCTCGACACACCAACTTCGCTGACCCACACGGGAAGATCGGTGACGGTCGAAATCTCGCCGATCTTCTGGGGCCATTCCTGAATCTGCCAGAGATTCCAGTCGAGTGGGAAGCCATGCACACCGACGGCATCGACATGATCGAGCACCCCGTATTGCTTCATGAGCGCCATGAAATCGGCATCGATCGGCGAAATGCCCCCCAGTATCCTGGTCACGGCCGGGTTTGCCGATGCGATCGCATCGGCGGCCAGTATTGCCATGTTGGCGAAGCGGCTCCAGTCGGGGTCGAGTTCGGGATCCCAATGGGATTTGTTGTTCGGCTCGTTCCAGATCATCGCGGCTTCAATCATGAAGTTGTCCTTTCGACGGGTAGACGGCGCCGCCGCCGGCCGGCTCACCGGCGGCGCGGCAGAAATAAACCTCTTGCTCCGGGTGCAGCACGATCTCGAAGCCGGCGCTGCGCAGCATCGCCTCTGTGCAGGCGCGATTGGGAATCCACCAGTTGGTCGGGTCGTCGGCATAGCGATGCTCGACGAAATGCAGCTTCGGAAACTCCGGCCGGTCGAACAGATCGTGGGTCCAGAAAGGATAATTCTCATCGAGTGCAGGCAGTTCGATGCTGCCGCGCTGCATGGACTGGAAGATCATCAGGTCGCCGGCAACGTGCTCCCGGATCAGATCGAGAGCGAGTAGCGGGTGGCGCAGGTGATAAAGCACGCCCATGAACAGGACGATGTCGAATTTCTCCCGCAGGGCGCCAACGTCGTAGACCGAAAGCTGCTGGAATTCGATGTCGCAGTCAGCGATTTCGGCGGCGAAGCGCGCCTGCGCCAGATAGGCTTCATCGAAGTCGATGCCGAGGACGCGGCCGGCGCCGCGTCGCTTCATTTCGATCGAGTAGAAGCCGGCGTTGCAGCCTATGTCGAGCACGGCCTTGCCGGACAGATCGGCAGGAATGGCGTCGGCGAACTTGCGCCATTTGATCAGCGGGTAGTTGCCGAGGAAATGGTCGGGAGCAGTTTCGACGCCCGCCAGCTCCATGTTGTGGAACCACGGGCCAAGGGCATCGATGCGGCGGCGGATTTCGGCGTTCGAATGCAGCATGGCTAGCCTCCTTCGCCTGGATGGCTTGGTATCTGCGCTTGCCCCGGCAGCACGAACATGAGGTTTTTCGTGTCCTGCAACGTAGTGTCGTTGTTCTCGAGCAGCCGAAGTGCGGTGCGGTAGCCGTTGAACGTGCCGACGTCGACATAGGCGGTGCCTGCCTTGACGCCGCAAGCCTCACCGCCGGCCGCCAGATAGGCGTTGATAAGGGTGCCGACATATTCGTCGCTTTGATCCCGCTCGCGCCAAAGCGCGGCAAGCTGGTGAAGTATGCGGCCCGGCATCTTGAACGCCCCCCAGATCCAGTTCGATGCAGCGCCTTGTTGCTTGACCTGGATCTCCTTCACCCGGTCATCCCCGTCGAGAACGACGGCATCGAAGAGTTCCGGGTGATCCACCGGGAAGAGCAAAAACGACAGCCGGTCGTCCGGCAGGCGGCAAAAGCCATCTTCCGGAAACCAGATCGTGTCGGGCAGGCCGACCAGAACCGTCTCGTCCGGCGCGACCAGCGGCGCGGCGCGGAAGATCGCGTCGCAAAGACCGACGGGGTCGGGCTGCACGACAAACAATGCGGCGGCGTCGCCGTAGCCGGCGGCGTAGTATTCGAGAATGTCTGATTTTCCCGATCCGATGACGAAGCAGATCTTGTCGACGCCGTTGCGCACCATGCGACGCACCAGATACTCGCTCACCGCGCAAGGACGTTCGGTCTGGCCGTCGATGCGGCTGCCGACCGGCAGGAGCTCCTTTGAGAAGCCGAGCGGTTGAATGCGGCTGCCGCGGCCGGCGGCGGGCACGATGCCCAACATCAGATTGCTTCCTTCAACGGCTCGCCCGCCGCCAAGCCCTGTCCCAAGCCCGGCAATGAATCGGACAGGAGGCGGTCCAGTTCCCTGGCGCGCTGCGCAGAGGTGTGTTCGTCCAACACCCGCTCGCGCGCCCGGCGCCGGATGGCGTCGACTTCGCTGTCAGGCAAGCCGACTGCCGCGACCACGTCGTCGGTGCTGTCGGCCAGGATGATCTCGCTGCCGGGCTGGAAAAAACTGCTCAGCCCGGGCCAGGTGTCGCTCACGATCGCCGCGCCGCAGGCTGCCGCCTCGAACAGCCTGCCCGAAGGACACCAGCCCCTCTTGGCCATCGCCTCGCGCGTCACGTTCAGCGTCAGGCGCGATGAGCAGAAGAAGGCCGGATGATCCGCAGGCGGAAGGTGCCTGACAAAGAAGATGTTTTCGCCCCACGGAAATTCATGCGGATATTGGGCGCCGCCGATGACGAAACGGCGGTCCGGCAGACGCGCTGCCGTGCGGACCAGCAGCTTTTCGACGCCGGCCTGGCGATCGGCCGCATACGTTCCGAGATAGGACAAATCCCCGGCGAATTCAGCCCGGGGCTGGGCCGGCCGGTGTCGGTCGGGATCGACATGGCCGTAGAGAGGCAAGACTCGGCGGGCGCCCAGCAGCGTTTTCAGCGCATCGATTGCGGTTCCCCCCGTATAACTGAGGGCGAGGTCGAAATCGTGAAGGCCATCGGGCCCGTAATAGGCCGGTCGTAGACCTTGTTCTATCCGGGCGAGCGTGACGGGGGTGTCGAGATCGTAGAAAACCTTCAGCCCGCGACAGGCCTGCTGCGCCAGGCGCGATGCCTCCACGGCGTCGGGGCAATAGGACGTGACGATGACGACGTCGGATTCCCCGATAGCCTGTTCCGCGACATGGCGAATGTCCTCCCACTCCGGATAGAGAACGACATTGCCGCCATCGAGATGGTCAAGATCGCGTGCGCCGGCATAGTACGGGGTATTGCGTTCGAAAAAGCTGACCGACCAGCCCAGGCGACCGAGCGCACGGATCAGCCCGCGCCACAGCGTCGCGTGTCCGTTTCCCCACGAGGAGGTGACGGTGAGACCGAAAATGACCATACGCATCCGGCAGTCCTCGTCAGGCGGCTTCGTTCAGTCGGATCAGCTTGGAGCCCCAGTCACCGGACACGACCGTGGTGATCGAAGCTGGGTCGATATCGAAGCGAAAACAGTCTCCCAGCGGCAAGCCGAGCACCTTGCAGACGGCGGCTTTGATCACGTCGGCATGGCTGACCAGTGCCACGGACTGGTTCGGGTAGCGTTTGCGAAGCTGCTGCATCAGCGAGACGACACGTTGTTGGACGTCCAGCATTGTCTCGCCGCCGGGCGTCCTCGCCTGCTGGCGTTGACTGTTCCACGTCAGCCAGTCGGCGTCCTGGCTCAACTCTTCGAAGGTCTTGCCCGACCACGCGCCGAAGTCGATCTCATCGAGTTCCTGGCGGATTGTAATCTTCTCGCGATTGCAGGCGATTGCGATCGGTTTTGCGGTTTCCAGTGTTCGTTCGCGCGGGCTGCAACAGATGGCCGCCAGCGGCCGCGGCGCCATGTGGCTGGCAAGGCGCGAGGCTTGTGCCCTGCCGGTTTCGCCGAGGCAAACTCCAGCCATGCGTCCGGCAAGATAGTCGCCGACATTGTCGTGCGCCGCATGGCGGATCAAGAAGAACGTCGTCGTCATTCCGCGGCATCAAGCATCGGCTCGTCCCTCCCGGCGATGAAAGACAGCGTGCGCAGGCGTGCCTCGGCATCGGTGAACTGCTCGGGCGGCGACTTCATGAAATAGCTGCAAGGGCCGGTCAGCGCCCCCGCGATGCCGCGGTCTAGCGCCAGTTTGGCGCAGCGGACAGCGTCGATAACGACTCCGGCCGAGTTGGGCGAATCCCATACTTCCAGTTTGAGCTCTGCATTCAGCGGCACGCCGCCGAACGTCGTGCCTTCAACGCGGATGTAGGCCCATTTTCGATCGGTGAGCCAGGGCACATGGTCGCTGGGGCCGACATGGATGTTGCCGGCCTCCAGAGGGACGTCGAACTGGCTGGCTACGGATTGTGTCTTGGAGATTTTCTTCGATTCCAGCCGCTCGCGTTCCAGCATGTTGAGGAAATCGGTGTTGCCGCCGAAATTCAGCTGGTAGGTGCGGTCGATGCGGACGCCGCGCTCGCGGAACAGATTGGCGAGCAACCGGTGCACGATCGTCGCGCCGACCTGGCTTTTGATATCGTCGCCGACCAGCGGCAGACCGCGCTGCTCAAAGCGCCGGCGCCATTCCGGCCGCGATGCGATAAAGACCGGTATGCAGTTGACGAAGGCGCAGCCGGCCTCGAGCGCGCACTCTGCATAAAAACGCGTGGCTTCTTCCGAGCCGACCGGCAGATATGAGACCAGTACGTCGGCGCCGCTTTCCCGAAGCAGCGCGCTGACATTCGCGACCGGTTCTTCTGCCTCCTCGATCTCATCGCGCAGATATTTGCCGATGCCGTCAAGTGTCGGTCCGCGCTCGACGCGAACGCCGGTTGCCGCAACATCGGCAAAGCGGAAGGTATTGTTGGGCGCATTGTAAATGGCTTCCGCCACATCGCGCCCGACTTTGCCCTTGGCGACGTCGAAAGCACAAACCACCTCGATGTCACCGACATGATAGCCACCGAGATCAGCATGCATCAGGCCCGGTATCGGCTCATTGCCGCTGGCGTCCCGATAGTATGAGAGGCCCTGGACAAGGGAAGACGCGCAATTGCCGACGCCGGCTATTCCAATCCGTACCTTTTTCGATCCCACGAAACCGCCGCCATCGCTGTTGAAGGTAAGTTCCTCGCGCCGAACTGTCAGCTGCCAGGAATGTTCCTTGCGACCTGGAAAAATCACCAACCTCTATTCGGATCAAAGCTGCGCCCTGTATTTTGCGTTGCCTGGGCCGATCGAAGCCTGAGCGACGCGAGCCTCAATCGAGCGTTCGCAGCATATCCGCTTCTTTTTCCAGGATGGTGGCCACTTCCTCGCGCTCAAGATGCGTCATCATCAGGCTCACACAGCATTCGAGGTAGGTGATCGAGGCGCGTCTCAGAAAGGCAGCCGCTTCCCGTTCTGCCATTTGCTCGATGTCCCTGGTGGATCGTTTTCGATGCACGGGTCCGTTCTCCCTGCCGATATTCGCCCAACGGCGAGCTAGACCGGATGTTCCCACAACGAGAAAAAGTGAAGACGCCTGTCGGGAGTCTCACCATGCCCGAGGGCATAGCTCTCCCCGAACTTCAGGCCGGCAGGTTTTGCAGTCGGCCTGAAACGGACCTCACGCTTGTCGCAATTGGGGAGATTCGATCCTCGTTACGGCTGGCCTCGAGCTCCATGAAATAGCTGATCGTCTGCATCAGGCCTTGCTTGAGTGGCACCTTTGGCGACCAGTCGAGAAGGGCTTTTGCACGGGAAATGTCCGGTTGCCTCCGGCGAGGATCGTCTTGCGGTAGTGGCAGGAATTTGAAGGCCGAGTTGCTGTGGGTCATATCTCTCACCAATCCGGCCAGTTGAAGAACGGTGAATTCCCCGGGATTGCCCAAATTGACCGGTTGGCTCGGATTGGGATCGACATCCATGAGGCGGACCAGACCCTCGACCAGATCGGAGACGTAGCAGAACGACCTGGTCTGCAGCCCGTCGCCGAAAATCGTCAGCGGTCTCTTCTCGAGCGCCTGCATCACCAGGTTCGAGACGATCCGGCCGTCGGCAGGATCCATCCGCGGACCATAGGTGTTGAAGATGCGCGCGACCCGGATGTCGGCCGTTTCGGTTCTCAAATAGTCGAAGCACAAGGTTTCGGCGGTTCGCTTGCCCTCGTCATAGCAGGCACGAGGACCGGTGCAGTTCACGTGACCCACATAGTCTTCCGTTTGCGGGTGCTGTTCCGGATCGCCATACACTTCGCTTGTCGATGCCTGCAGGAGGCGCGCATTGTTTCGGGCGGCAAGCTCAAGTAGATTGAGGGTTCCGATCACGCAGGTCCGCGTGGTGTGAATCGGGTCAGCCTGGTAGCGCGGCGGCGATGCGGCGCACGCCAGGTTGAAAATGCGGTCGACCGGCTCAGCAAGGTCCAATGGTCGGCAAATATCCTGCTCGATCAGCCGGAAACGAGGACTGTCCAGCATCGAGACGATGTTTTCCATCCGACCGGTAAGAAAATTGTCGACACAGATCACACTGCACCCGGCCTGAAGCAGTGTCTCGCAAAGATGCGAACCGAGGAAACCCGCGCCGCCGGCGACAAGCGCCGTTCTGGTCCGTTGTGTCCTTCTTGATTGCCGCATCTCTATTTTCTCCTGTCTGCCAGTCATGCTGCACTTTCGATGTTCAGATCGAGCGCTGGACGTGCCGATCTTGGCCGCGCCAGCAACGAAACGAATTCGCGGGCTCTCGCGGCGCTTGTATGTGCCGCCAGGATCGTTGCACGCGCTCGCTTGGCCAAAGCAAGCCTGACGCGGTCGGATTGGCTGGACAGGATATCGATCACGTCTTCGGCTTGGCCCGCCGTGTTGATCGTGGCTGTCGGAAAGAAGCTGTCCAGACCGGTCCAGCGATCGCTGATGATCGCTGTGCCACAGGCAGCCGCCTCGAAGAGGCGTACGCTGGGAGACCACCCAGCCGCTATCATGGAGCTGCGCGTGACGTTCAACGTATAGCGCTGGCGGCTGTAGAACGAGGCGTGGTCCGCCGGCGGCAGGTGCTCGATGCGATCGACATTGCTTGGCCAGACGGTCTCGGACGGGAATTGCGAGCCGGCCACGACGAAGCGACGGTCCGGCATGCGTCTTGCCGGTTCGAGCAGGAGAGCATCCAGCGTCGCCTGCCGGTCCGAGCTGTAAGTGCCGAGATAGCCAAGGTCCCAGCAGATCGGGTCGGCCGTTCGGCGATGCCGCTCCGGGTCGACGGAGCAGTAGAGCGGCTCGGCGCACCGTGCACCGAAGTCCGCCGCCAATCGGGCGAGTGTTGGCCCGCCGGTGAACGAGAAATAGACGTCGAAATACGGGATCTGCCGCCGGCATAGGTAGTCGCAATCATCCGCGGCGAACTTGGCCAGCGTGACCGGCGTGTCGATGTCGTAGAAGCAGAACTGGCCCGTGTACAGGGACGCGACGATGTCGATGACGGCTCGCCCCTCCGGAACGAACGACCCGACCACTACGACATCGGCCTGTTGCAGACAGCCGGCATAGGTCCGACGAAGATCGTTCGTCGTTTCGTAGTAGCGCAACGTGCAGAAATCCGGGTCGCGCAGATCGCGATGGTTCGCATACCACGGCACGTCGCGCTCCAGGAAAGTGACGCGATGGCCGAGTTCGTGCAGGCCCTTCAGCAACCCCCTAAAGGTCGTGGCATGGCCGTTTCCCCATGAAGAGGACAACGACAGGCCAAGAAAGACGATGTCGAGCCGCTGGGTCATTCCGCTGCCTCCACGGTGGGGCGCTCGAACTGACGCCTGAAGACAGCGTCGGCGACAGCGGCCCTTAACGCATAGGTATGCTCGGCGAGAACACGCCGAAGCGCAGATGCGCCGATCGCCCTTGCCCGCTGGGGGGTGAGGGTGCGCAAGATCTCAGTGACATCATTGCCATCGCGCGCCACCAGGATCTCTTCCCCGGGGGCCAGGAACAATTCGACGCCGAGCCAGGCATCGGTGATGAGGCATGCGCCGGCACCGGCAGCCTCGAAGACGCGCGTGGCAGGCGAAAAGCCGTTGGCGGCCATGCTGTCGCGGCTGATGTTCAGCACCGCCTTGGGGGTGACGTTGAACGCATTGTGGTCCCGCGTCCCGACGTGGCCGAGCCATGCGACATTTGCCGGCAGCTGCTTGTCACCCCAACCAGATCCGCCGAGCAGGAAACGCTGATCGCCCGAACGGTTGGCCGGATCGAGGAAGAAGGCTTCGACGCGTGCTTCACGGTCCGGCAGGCGGTTGCCGAGAAAGGCGAGGTCGCAGGCGAAACGCTTGTCCTTCGCGACCGGATGGTGCGTTTCGGGATCGAGCGCGTTGTAGATCGGCACGCATTCGGCAGCCCCCAGCGCACGATAGGCCCAGACGACCGGATCGCCGCCGCCATAGGTGAGGACAAGGTCGATCTCCCGCAACGCGCGGTGCAGGGGGTGATCCGGCTCGTCGCGCAATTGGCCCAGAGTGGCCGGTGCGTCGACATCCCAGAACACTGTCAGCGCATCCGTCCGGGCGTGGTCGAGTACTGCGCGCAGCAGCGCCTCGTCTTCGAAGCCGACTCCGCTGGCCTTGACGACGATATCAGCTTCGCCTGCGCTTGCTGCCACCTGCATCAGCGCATGCGGGGTCGCCTCGTAGATGACGACGTTGCACCAGTCCGGTGCCTCGATATCGCGGTTCTTCTGCCGGTCGTAGACGTCCGGTTCATAGAACGTGATCTCGTAGCCAAGTTGAGAAAGAGCCTTCAGCAATCCACGGTAATAAGTCGCCGCGCCGTTCCAATAGGACGACAGCAGGCTCGATCCATAAAATGCAATCTTCATGCGACTGTCTCCTCTTTGGCGATGCGATCGATGGCCTGGCGGTTGCCGCATTCGGCGAGCACGTCGAACAGCTCGTCCGCCCGGTGGCGGCAAGTGTGTCGCCTCCCGATGGTTTCGAGGCCGGATCTCACCAGAGAGGCGGCCAGGTCAGCATCGTCCAGCACGTCGCGAAGATGGCGGCACATCTCGGAACCGTCGCGCGCGAAAAGAAAGTCGATACCTGGCCTGAAGAGTTGTTCGACATCGGCCCAAGGCGCCGACACGAGCGGGATGCCACAGGCGAGCGCCTCGAACATGCGGATCGTCGGGATGCCGGGCAGGTTCTCCCGATACGGGCGCCGCGGGATGTGGACGGTAACGCGGTGGGCCGCGAATGCCTTGGGCACGTCGGCATTGGCAATCCAGCCTTCGTATTCCAGGCCGGCGGCAGCAAGATCGGCGAGCGCTTCGCGTGGATAGCGCACGCCATGAACAGTGCCACGCAGGCGAAGTTCTTCCACCGGATCGATCAGGAATTCCTTGATTTCGGCACTGCGCTCGTCATCGCCCCAGTTGCCGATCCAGATCAGATCGGCAGTCGGGTCGATCTCCGGGTGAGGCTTGAACAGGCGCTCATCCGCCGCCTCGTGCCAGGTGAAGGCACGTTTGCCCCAGCCGGCGCGAAGATAGCTTTCCCGCAACGCCTCGCCGAAGGCGAGCACGCCGTCATAATGCTCCAGCCGCAGGGCCGAGATCGCCTGCGTCGCCGACACGGCGCGATGGTGGGTGTCATGGAACAGAAGCGTGAAACCGCCTCCATTCGCCTTGGCCCCGCCGATGCGCTCGACAACCTCCGGGTCAGTCCATTCGTGGACGATCACCACATCGGCGCCGGCAATCCAGCCTTCATGGTCGAAGGAGGCATCGTAGGTCACCGACATCAGCTCCGGAAAATCCTTTCTGAAGCGCTCGACCGCGTAGGGCCCTTTCTCTGCCAGCAGGTTCGAACGGCTCCAGCCGTCTGCTGGCTCCAGCGCGATCGCCTGGTGCCCGCGTGCAACAAGCTCCCGCATGATGCCGCGCAGGAAATGTGCGTTGCCGTGGTTCCAGTCGGAAACGACCGAATGGGTATAGAACAGGAACCGCATTGTCAGCGTTCCGCAACGGCCAGGGCGGCCCGATCGTAGATGTCGTGCATGGCCGCCGCCTGCCTTGCTGGTGAAAACCTGCGGGCTCGGCGTGCGGCGGCTTCGCCGAGCCGGCGCCTGTGTTGGGCATCGTCAGAGAGACAATCGACGCACCTGGCGAGATCGCCTGGATCGTGGACGTCGTAGAACAAAGCCGCGCCATTCCACAATTCGCGATAGTTCGGGATGTCGGCAAGCACCAAAGGTGTCGCCGACGTCGCTGCCTCCAGTGCGGCAAGGCCAAATGGTTCATAAATGGAGGGCGATACGAAGATGCCGGCCCGCGCCATCAAGCGACGCACCTCGTCGTGGCAGACCGAGCCCAGAGCAACGACATTGCTGAAACTGACGCGTTGGCCATCGCCGCCCTCGATCGGCCCGGCAGCGAAGACTGGCCATTTCGTCAGCGCTGCTGCCTGGTCCAGCGTAGCTGCGTTCTTTCCTTCGTCCCACCAGCGCGCGGCGGCGAGAACCACCGGTTCGCGTCGCTCTGGCTTTGGACCCGGCCGTGTGCCGTTGCTGACAACGCTCAGGCGGGCGATCGGCCCGTAGCAGGCCTCGAGCATGTCGGCATGGCTGCGGCTGGGTGCGACTACCGCATTGGCCCAATCGAAGCCGCGTCTGTTGCGGTCCTTCTGCCAGGCCCATTCGCCGTCCGCAGCCCGCCCCCTGACGGCGTGGAGCCAGGTCACGACGCATGAGTGCGAGACCGCCACGACCGGGCAGGGCAGATCAAGTCCCACGGCCTGCGTCGGCGCGTTGAGATGGACGAGGTCGATCGCGTAATCGCCAACGAGCGCGCGCAGTTCCTGCGGCAACATTTCCAGATCGTCCTCATTGCGGGTCATCCAGTCCGGCGGTGTCTTGAGCCACGCCAGGCCGGCGAAAGCCTGTGCCTCCTTCGCCTGCTCCTCCGACGGTTCCGGGCCCAGCCCGGCGAGCACGATGCTGTCGCCGCCATGAGCCAACTCCCGCGCCAGATCAAGCGCGTAGCGCCAGACGCCGCCGACGGCATCGACGGTCATCAGGATTCGCCGCGGGCGGCGGATCAGTGACTGCAACATGTCGCCTCCAACTCGGCCAGCGCGCGGGGGCGCTTCTCCTGGATATCGCTGAACGTCCGGAACGAGGCCAGATAATGCTCGTGGGCGCGCTCCCAGGCGAGATCGTCGGGCTCGCCCCAAAGCTCGCGATAGCTGGGCGAACTGGGATAGGGATAGAGCGGCACCGGCTCGTTGGCCCACACGCCGCGGTCAATGAGGTGCTTGCGCCAGTGGTCGACCAGAGCCGGATCGTCCTCGACGACGCCGATCAGATTGGCTTGGACGAACGGAACGTGACGTCGTGCATCGACCAGCAAAGCGGCCAGTTCCTCGGTGCCCAGCCGGCAACGCTTTGCCAGCATGGCCCGGCCTTCCACCGTCAGGCTTTCAAGGCCGGCTTCGATGGAAACGCAGCCGGCCGCACCAAGCAATTCCAGGAGCTCCGGCTTCCAAAGATCGATGCGGGTCTGCACGCCGAATTTGACGTCGCGATCGACCAGTGCCTCCAGCAGCGCCTTCTGCGGCAGGAATATCTCGTCGATAAAATAGATGTAGCCGACGCCTTGCCAGATCAGCCGATCGATTTCAGCGATGATCGCATCGTGGCTCCTGCGGCGGTAGGCGTCGCGGAAATCCATCTTGGCGCAGAAGCTGCAATTGTAGGGGCAGCCGCGAGATGCCTCGACCTCCGCGCCGAAACCCAGCTGATTGTCATCGAATCGGTGGTGATGGTGCGAATGCGCGGCTATCCAATCGGACGGCCAGCTGAGCGGCGGATGATCGACAAACGAACTGGTGTGGACGCCGCCATTGCCGACAAGTTTTCCCTCGTCGAGGTGGGCGGTGTGTGGCACGGCGCTCCAATCGTGACGGCGGGCGAGTTCTGCGACGACCTCTTCGCATTCGCCGCGCACGACGACATCGACGCCCAGCTTGCGCAGCGTCGGCGCCGGCGTCGCCGAGCCGTGCGGCCCGACAGCCACTGTGCGGCCGCCCCGCCGGGCGAGGCGGTTGAGGAAGTCGGCTGGTACGCGCAGCTCGGGCGGCGCGCAGCGCCAAAACAAATAGGTCGGCGCCGTGCTGACGACGGTCATGGCCGGTGCGAAAGCGGCGACGCGATCGGCAAGTGCCGCGTTGTCGAGCTTCTGGATTTGCCCGTCCAGCATCAGCACCTGATGGCCGTCGGCCTCCAGCGAGGCTTTCGAGTAGCCCAATTCCAGCGGCAGATGTGGCTGGCGGCAGCCGAAATAGATGCTGTCCTCGTAGGTCCAGAACGGATTGACCAGGGCGACTTTCATGCCACGTACCTCGCTGGTTCAGGCTCGAGGCGATGACGCCGGAGCCAGTCGGCGAGATCGCGGACGCCGTCGCGCCAGGAGACATGCGCTTTCCAGTCGAGCGTTGCTTCTAACTTGCGGGTATCGGCGACAAAGAAAGGTTGGTCGCCGGTGCGTTCCCGGTCGTAGCGGATCGCGAGGTTCCGCGCGGTCAACTTGCCGATCTCCTCGATCAGCATGCGCAGGCTGACGGCGTTGCCCGGTCCGCCACCGAGATTGAATGCCTGGCCCTTGATGTCGTCGATCCGGGCAAGTACCCCGCGATAGGCCGCAACGGCGTCGCTGACATGAAGGATATCGCGCACCTGCTTTCCGTTGCCGTAGATCGTGATCGGCCGGCCGGAAAGCGCGCTGAGCAGAAAATGGGCGACCCAGCCCTGGTCCTCCGTGCCGAACTGGCGCGGCCCGTAGATGCAGCTCATGCGCAGGACCGCGGTCGGCAGATTGTACGACTTGGCATAATCGAGCACATATTGGTCGGCCGCGCCTTTGGAGCAGCCATAGGGGGTGCAGAAATCCAGGCCGCAGGCCTCGTCTATGCCGTTGGCGCGGATGCCGGCATCGCAGGGCACGCACCGATCGTCCTCTTCGCGCACGGTGACGTCGGGCAGGCCGCCATAGACCTTGTTGGTGCTGGCGAAGATCACGGGAATGCGTCTGCCGCTAAGGCGAGCCGCTTCCAGGACGTTGAAGGTTCCGCGCAGATTGATGTCGAAATCTTCGCTTGGCTGGGCCAGGCTCGTGGTGACGGCTGTTTGCGCGGCGAGATGGAATATCGCCCTGGCATGCGCCAAAAGCGGCGCCAGCACGTCTTCGTCCCGGACATCAGCGGTTTCCACGGCAAGTTGATTGCCGTGCTTCTGCGCCAGCCAAGCCAGGTTCTGGTCGACGCCCGGGCGGCTGAGATTGTCGATGACCAGCACCGGCACCCCATCCGACAACAGGCTGTCGGCGAGGTTCGAGCCGATGAAGCCGCTGCCGCCGAGGATGGCAACCGGCGCTTCACGAAAACCGTCCGGCCTCATGATACCAGTCCCCGCTCTTCGAGTTCCCGTTTCATGTCGGCGCCGCGGTCGATGGCGACCGTGTTGCGCACCCATGCGACGAACTCGTCGAGTGAATCCTCCAGCCGGTGCTGCGGCTCGAAACCGAGCAGTTCGCGCGCCTTCGAGATGTCGGCGAAGCAATTGCGGATATCGCCGGCGCGCGCCTTGCCGAGAATTTCAGGCCGATGGTCCGGCACACCCATGGCGTCGGCGAGCAGCCGGGCGACCTCGCTGATCGCATAGGCCCGTCCGCTGCCGATGTTGATGACGTGGCCGCGCGCCTGGCGTTGTTCCAGCGCCAGGCGGAACGCGCGGGCGACGTCGCGCACATGCACGAAATCGCGTTTCTGCTCGCCATCTTCGAAAATCATCGGCCGCTGGCCGTTGGCGAGGCGTGAAGCGAAATTCGCCAGAACGCCGGTGTAAGGATTTGACAGCGCCTGTCCGGCGCCGAACACGTTGAACAGGCGCAGCGCCACCGCATCGACGCCATAGGCATCGCCGAAGATCAGCACGGCGCGCTCCTGGGCATATTTCGTCAGCGCATAGATCGAGGCGAGGTCGACCGGCTTTTCCTCGTCTGTCGGCAGCGGCGACAGGCTTTCATCCGCCGCCGACAGCGGATTCCATTGGCCGCTCTTGACGTCGCTGGCCTGCCGCCGTGCATTGTCGACGCGCCGGCCGCCTGGCGTGGCATAGAGACCCTCGCCGTAGACGCTCATCGACGAAGCGACGACGATCCTCTCGACCGGATGCTTGATCAGTGCCTCGAGCAGGGTGGCTGTGCCGAGGTCGTTGGCGCCGACATAGCGGGCGATCTCGTACATGGACTGGCCGACGCCGACCTCGGCGGCGAGATGGACGGTGGCGTCGATGCCCTGCAGCGCCTCGGCGACGGCGGCGCCATCGCGAACGTCGCCTTTGATCAGTTCGGCTCCTGCCGGCAGGCTGATCGCCTCGCTGCCGTGCACCTGTTCCAGCAGCGCATCGAGAATGCAGACGGCATAACCATGTTCAACGAGTTCCTGGACGACGTTGCGGCCGATGAAACCGCACCCTCCTGTAACCAGTATGCGTTTCACGACAACTCCTTACGCAGTTGGCCTTGGCGCCCCGAACTGTTTGGCAAAAGGTTTGTTCCCTCTGCTTCAACAAAGATGGTTTTGGCGAGGCTGCAACCTGAGGTGAACGCACAGCGAACGAGCCTTGGGCCATGCGCTGGAACATTGCAGCTTCTTTGGGGTTAGGGCGCTCATTCGGTCCGTGGGCGCGAGGCTCACACGCTCAAGCTTGGATCAAAGGGAGATTTCAATGTCTGAATCGAAAACAACCACCAATCATGACGAGATCCGTCAATGGGCCGAAGATCGTGGTGGCCGGCCTGCGGTTGTACGAACCAAGGGCGAGGGCGGCATCCTGCGGATCGATTTTGGCGAGCCCGAGGAGGAGCTCGAACCCATTGAATGGGATGAGTTCTTCCGGATTTTCGACGACAACGATCTGAGATTCCTTTACCAGGACGAAACCGGCGGCGGCAAAAACAGCCGGTTCAACAAATTCATCGACCGCAAGAACGGCTGAGGAGTTGCCGTGTCAGCGCTGTCGGGGGGAGTTCTAAGGCGCACCTCGCGTTCTGACAGAGAATGTCACTATAGAACGCTGTTTTTGCATACTTTTCGGACTGTTGAAAAGCAAGCCTCAGTGCAACAGGCTCGTTCCGCCCGATCTGGCAATGTTTCGCATGATGCCGTTCAGCCAGTCTTCGGTCGACACGCCGGCCCGCCTCCCGTCGATCTCGCCGATGGCGCGCTCCAGCGTTCGTTCGACCAGCCGATCGGAAGCACCGACGTCGCCCAGAAGCAGACGCGCCGCGAGCCTGAGCTTCGGCAGAAGTGAAAACACATTGTCCGACAAGTTCACGGCAGGGCGACCGGCAAGGGCGGATTTTTCCGGAGGGAACAAGGCGTCGAAGATGGCGTAGCTGTCCGACGATTTTCGAAGTTTGCTGGCGTGGCGGAGACGTTCGGGAATGACGATGTCCTCGTCACCGCTGAAAAAGACGAAGGGAACGCCGCGGCGCATCAGTTCGTCGGCGATCGGAAACACCCGCCGACCGTTGAGATTGACGTCGAGGATCGCGGCCTCAGCCACCTCGGTATGCATGGAGGCGTGTTCGACCGTCGCCGCAGGGCCAAGGACGACCGCGCCCATATTGCCGAAATATCGTGCAAGATCGCCGGCCAATACCCAATCGTCTTCGACAATCAGGATGCGCACTCCTCGGAGATCGCGCACCTCATCGCCCTTTCTTCGAGCGGGATTTGCAAGTGTCCGCACGGGCCTGTTCGGAATGTTCCTGCAAGGCTGCCTGCAATCGCTTCGCCAAAACAAGCATGCGCGGCGGAATGGATTCGTTTCCCGGCAAACTCAGCAGATCCTCGAAGCGCAACGACGCTCGTCTCGTCAGCTTCAGCTCAGGTGTGCGCTTTGACATTGGAGTTCCACAATAATCCCGACTTTAACGCCCTCTGCACGGACTTGTTCCGGCCCTCGCGCACGTTATATGCTGGGCGTTGCGTTCAGCCCGGTCGTGGGCTTTGGGTCGATTTGGCGGCCTTGTCGTCTAGGCTGTTCAACCGAGGGCTTGCGGTGACATCTCAGGTGAAGAGATTTCCAATTGTGGGCGTCGGCGCGTCGGCCGGCGGCATTCCTGCAATGGAGGGCCTGTTCAAAGGCATCACCGGCCAGCCCGGCATGGCGTTCGTCATCGTCACCCATCTCAGCCCCGAGCGCGAAAGCCTGCTTCATGAGGTCGTCGGACGTTACACGCAACTCCCGGTTGTTGTCGTCGAGGACGGCACCACTGTCCTGTCCGACCACGTCTATGTGATGCCGCAAAACGTCGTTCTCACGATCGAGCGGGGAGTGCTGCACCTGCGGCCATCCAACGTGCTCAGCCGCGAGCGCAAGCCGATCGATATCTTTTTTAGCGCGTTGGCGGAGGATCAGGGCGAATATGCGGTTGGCGTCATTTTGTCGGGCGGCGATTCCGATGGCACGCTTGGCGCCAAGGCGATCAAGGAGCGTGGCGGACTGACGGTCGCCCAGGCTCCCGACGGCTACGGTCCGCGCAACCCGGACATGCCGAAAAGTGCGATCTCCAGCGGGCTGATCGACATTGCGGCGCCGGCGGAGGAGATCGGCGCGAAGCTCGAGGGGTTCGCCCGCAGCTTCGACATGCTGAACGGGGTTGCCGGAGGCGGCGAGCACGAGACGGCAGAACTGGGTCGGCTCCGCGACGAGATCTACGGCATTCTGCAGGGCCAATCCGGCCACGATTTCTCAGGCTATAAGACCAAGACATTCCTGCGGCGCATCAAGCGGCGCATGCAAATCGGACAGCTTGATTCCATTGAAGAGTATGTTGAATGGCTGAAGAAGGACCCTCGCGAGGTGGCGAACCTTTTTCGTGACCTTTTGATCAACGTCACCGATTTTTTCCGTGATCCCGACGCGTTCAAGCTGCTCGAGGAGAAGGTCGTACCGCAACTGTTCGAGGGCAAGACCGCCAGCGACGCCGTCAGGATCTGGGTGCCTGGCTGCGCCACCGGCGAGGAGGTGTTCTCGATCGGCATGCTGTTGCGCGAACACAAGGAGACGCTTTCGGTTGTGCCACGCGTCCAGATATTTGCGACCGACATCGATGAGCCCGCGCTTGCGGTGGCGCGCGCGGCGCGTTACCCGGCGGCATTGCTGCAGGGCGTCTCGCCCGAGCGCAGGCAGCGTTTTTTCAGCAGCGACGGCGAGAGCCACGTGCTTGCCAACGAGGTCCGGGAGCTGTGCGTCTTTTCCCCTCACAGCGTCGTCCGCGACCCGCCGTTTTCACGCATGGACATGGTTTCATGCCGCAACCTGCTGATCTATTTCGGCTCGGACATCCAGAACCGGGTGATTCCGATCTTCCACTACGCGCTGAAGCCGGGCGGTTATCTTTTCCTCGGCACGTCCGAAAGCGTCGGCCAGCACGACAACCTCTTCGCCGCCGTCGACAAGAAGCAGCGCATTTTTCAGGCGCGGGAACATGCCTCGCCACACATTAGGCTGCCGATGCTGATCGGCGATGGCCGTTCAGGCGCCTTCCTGCCTGAAGGAACGGGGCCGAACAAGCGAACCGCCAGCTATCCGCTTCGACAGGCGGTCGAGGCACAAGTGCTGGAGCGTTTCGCGCCGCCGCATGTCGTGGTGAATGGCGACGGTGACGTCGTCTACTATTCGGCGCGGACCGGCCGATATCTCGAAGCGCCGCAAGGCATTCCGAGCCGGCAGGTGCTGACTTTGGCCCGCTCCGGGCTAAGGCTCGACCTGCGCGCGGCATTGCGGGAAGCCGCCACGACGCGCCGCACCGTCGTGCGGGAAAATGTCGTCGTTGACGAGGACGACGAACAGGCCCTGTCGATCAAACTCACTGTCGAGCCCCTGGCGGAACGCGGCAAGGGCGAACGGCTTTATCTCGTCCTGTTCGAACCGACGGGGCCGGTGCAGGCGCGGTCCGATGTTGGGCCCGAAAACCGTAGCAGCGAAGGCACTGCCGATCTCGAGCGGGAGCTGCGCGAAACCCGGGAGCGACTGCAATCGACGATCGAGGAGTACGAAACCGCACTGGAAGAAGCGAAATCCTCGAACGAGGAACTGGTCTCCGTCAACGAGGAGGCGCAGTCGACCAATGAGGAGCTTGAGGCCTCGAAGGAGGAGATGCAGTCGCTCAACGAGGAGCTCAACACCATCAATTCGGAACTGACCAACAAGATAGAGGAGCTCGACCGCGCCAACAGCGATTTGCGGAATCTGTTCGAGAGCACGAAGATCGCAACCATTTTCCTCGATCGCAATCTGGTGGTGCGGACCTTTACTCCGCCGGCCTCGTCCTTCTTCAGCCTGCGTCCCTCCGACGTCGGCCGGCCGCTGACCGAGCTTTCGAGCCAGCTCGACTATCCCGAGCTGAAACAGCACATCGATGCTGTCTTCGAAACCGGAGAGACCCTGAACCATCATCTGGCACGCGACAATCGGGGCCGGTTTCACATGGTCCGCATCAATCCGTATCGCGACAAGGACAACAGGATCCAGGGCGTCGTGGTCACACTGATCGACGTCACCACCCTGGCCGAGGCGGAAGAGCATCAACAGGTGCTCATTTCGGAGCTGAACCACCGCGTCAAGAACATGCTGGCGGTGGTCGCCAGCATTGCCAACCGCACCCGGGAAAGTTCGGAATCGAAGGAAGAGTTCGCCGAAGCGCTGATCGGTCGCCTGCACGCCATGTCGCGGGCCTACGGTCTGCTGTCGAAGGAACGCTGGAAAGAAGCTTCGATCAACGAACTGCTGCATCAGGAACTCGAAGCTTTCAGCATTGACCGGTTCGAACTTGACGGCGCTGAAGTGAAGCTTAGCCCGCAACAGGGTCTTTCCCTCAGCATGGCCATTCATGAACTGGCGACCAACGCCGCCAAATATGGCGCGCTGTCGAAGCCCGAGGGCAGGGTCGTGCTGAAATGGTCTGGCGAGGGCGATATTTTCACGCTCGCCTGGCGCGAGAGACACGGGCCGCCGGTCAGAAAACCTGAAGTTAGCGGCTTCGGACTTTCCCTGCTGCAGGGTGAGATCGGCTACCGGCTTGGCGGAAACGTCGAGACCACCTTCAACCGTGACGGTCTTGAGGTCCAGATCACATTCCCGATGCTGCGCAAGGAGACGCCGTGACCGACCCGCTGCGCGTTCTGGTGGTCGAGGATGAATGGCTCATCGCCGAGGACATCGCTGCTTGTCTGCGCGATTCGGGACATCAGGTGATCGGCCCCGCCCCTTCGGTGGCGGCGGCCCTTCGTCTTATCGGCGAAAATCCTGTCGACGTGGCGCTGCTGGATGTTCAACTGCATGGCGAAACGAGCCTGGCGATAGCAGAAGAACTAAAAACCCGCCATATTCCGTTCGCGTGCCTGACCGGCTTTGGGCCGCGCGATGTTCCATCCACGTTCGCCAACGCTAGATTTGTTCGCAAGCCGGCAGATCAGGCGGCCATTCTCAGAGCCTTGGCGGAATTGGTCCCGACGTCCTAGCTCGTTTGCCCTTCAGTCCAGCGGCTTTTCGGTCGGCCGCGGCGTGGCGCCTTGCTGGCGCGGCCGGCCGGCATTGCGGTTGGCCACCGGATTGTCCAGCGGAGCGGTCGAGGGCTTCGAGGCTCTCGCGCTTTTCGGCGTCGGTGGCCTGGCTCCGGCATCCGTATCGTCAGCATCCCGCCTTGGACGTCGCAAGCCAGCGGCATTTGCCTGCCGGATTGCCGGTTTCGATGTGGTTTCATTGTTGGCCATGGTGTCTCCTTCCTGCTGCGACGGAAACAACGGAGGCTTCGTTCACCGCTCGCAGCCCTGCGTGTCAACCGCCGGCACGGTGCGAAGTTCCACGACCTGCCGCTGGATGGGAACCATTTTCGATACTGGCTGTTCGGCTCGCAGGAAGGAGCCGGACATGGAGCGACGTAACGCCATACTTTCGCTGGTGATAGCAGCGATCATCATCGTCGGCTTTCTCATCGGCTTTTTGTATGCCGATATGGGCTGGCGCACCTCGCCACTCGAAAGAGCCCAGGAGCAAAACCAGGGTGGGAAGGCCCCGGCCGACACCTCGCCTGCCGCGGGCATCGAAAAGAACCCCCAAGAGAATACCGAGATGCCGGATCAGCAATAACCGCGATCTTTCGGGCAGGAACCGGGCAAGCTGGATGGTCTTGCCCAGAACCAATGGCTGTATCGCTGGTGATATCGGACTTACGGTGGCTGCTGGTACCCGGCTGCCAACGCCGCGGCCTCTTCCCCCGTCGTTGAAACCCCTCCTGCTGATGTAAGCGATTTCTGGCATTTGCGTATCGGCAGCACGGCGTGCTCAGTCTCCGGAGACGAGAGCCGGCCGATCCTGCTGCTTCTTGCCAACGCATCTTGGTTGGCCCTTGCTGCGAGCCACTCCGCCCGCTCCCGCGGCAAGCCGATAAGGCAAATACCAGCGAAGTACGCCGGCACATCCACGGTCGTATCGAACACGGCCCATGTGTTGGTCGGTTCCTGAACGGGCAAAAACCTCATAACAGCTCCTGCTAATCTATAGCACGAACTTACGGACGAAGCACTGTTCCGGCATCAACCAAACGAAGGAGAATTTTTCGTTTTGACACGCTGCGGCGCGCTGAGCATTGCGAATTGATCCACACCGTCTGCATCGCGGCTGCGAGACTGCCGAAAATAGGTGGCAGATCTCGACGAGCGATCGCATCCAGGAGCCCGCCAGGCAGCGGCGCCTTTGCGTGTCGGCGATCCGCCTTCAGTGCCCGCAGGGCCTCGGCGTATCCCTTGGGGAACTGTCAACTGGCCTTGGGAGCGCTGCTCGGGACCAGGAATCCACCTTTTAGCAACTCCAGGGCGTCGAGCGCCTCCTCATCCAGCAAATCTGTCAGAGCCACCCCTTCTGCGAAGACCACCCTATCGTCGTCTATATCGTAGACCTCCCAAAGCCCTTCCTTGTTCCGTCGAATGGCGTGCCGATGCTCCATAAGCAGACGCTAATTGAGTCGCGGAAATGGTGGCTAGGAAAAATCAGGGGCAGGCCGACATTAGCAGTGGAAAACCTCAGGCGCCCTGACGCGTGATGCATGCGCAAGTCAAGGCTATGCCGGCCGCGCGCGGCCCGAGGGGACCGTATCGACCACGGAAAATAGCCAGGTCGAGAATCCGATTGACGATCATTGCGGACACTCGGCCTCTGATGTAATTTAGGGATCGATCAAGTGAGGAATATTTCGCTGTCGCGACGGCTTTTCTCTCTTTTCTGTCTCGGCAGATAGCATGCTCTCTAACGGACTTTTGGCACTGCAAGCTGTGTTCTTGTGGTCGCCAGGTAACGACGGTTAAGGGATTTGCCATGCTCCGACGTTGCGGATTCGTTGCGGCCTTGATGCTCGCAAGCGTCGCGACTTTCGACGCTTCTGCAGTCGAACGAAGGGTCGCCTTTGTAATCGGCAACTCCGATTACCAGGAAATCTCGGCCCTCAAGAACCCGGCCAAGGATGTGGTGGACGTGTCCAACACGTTTCGAGCGGCTGGTTTTGATGTTTTCGTCGCCAGCAATCTTACAAAGCTGCAATTTGAAGATCAGTTCCGCAACTATCTTGCCGCCGTGGACGGCGCCGATGTCGCTGTCGTCTACTATTCCGGCCACGGCTTTCAGATCGGCGGCGAAAATTTCCTGATCCCTGTCGATGCCTCGTTGAAAGATGCGGCGGACGTCGAGGTCCAGGCAATCAAGCTGAACGATGTGCTGCAGCAGATGCGTTCGAAATCGAAGATCCAGGTGATCATCCTCGATGCCTGCCGCAACAATCCATTCCCTCGCAAGGACTATTGGCTCAGGGACCAGCTTCTTACCGCCAGCGGCACCGGCCTTGCGCAAGTAAGAAGCTCACTGAACACACTGATTGCTTTCGCCACCGAACCCGGCGCGGTCGCCTATGACGGCGCCGGCGACCTCAGTCCTTTCTCATCGGCGTTTTCTCGTCGCGCGCTCGCCCCGAACCAGGAGATCCGCACGGTCATGTCGGCCGTCCGCCGGGATGTGGTTGAGGCGACCAAGGGCTTGCAGGTTCCCTGGGAGAACTCGTCGCTGATCGACGAAGTCGTTCTGATGCGCCGCATCAGCCGCCCATCGCTGCCGCCGGTATTGGAGAAGGTCGTGCTGTCAGGGGCCGGCCCCGTCGATCTGGACCTTCCGGAACCGGTCCAGGTCGACGGCGGGACGATAACCGTCAGCATCGAAAGACCGCCCGCCTTGGGACGCCTGATGCTGGACGGCAAGGTCGTCGAGGCCGGAGAACTGATCCAGGGCAAGGACCTGCCGCGTTTGCAGTTGGATGTCCCCAAGGGAACCGGCCAGCCGGAAGAGATGGATATGCTGGCCTACGCCGCACGCGACAGTTGGGGCGGCGAAGCCAGGGGCATGCTGGTGTTCCGGGTCAAGAGCGGCGAAGGAGCCGAGGGCGAACAGGTGATGGCCGCGCTCGAAGCCGAGCAGAAGCAGCAGGTGCTGCAGCGCGGCATTCATGTCACCGGTGCGGCCGAGGCGATCGAGAACCGGGACGTCGACGTTCCGGTCGGCGTCGGCGCCGTTGCTCTGAACCTGGATGTCCCGACAGATGATGCGGCGGTCAGCCTGAAAGTCACAAACTATCCGGCAACGGGGACACTCTCCCTGCCGGATCGGACCCTGTCGCCCGAATCGAGCTTGACGGTCGGCGAAGTCGAGGGGCTGCGCTATGAACCCCAGATCGGCGCCAGCGCACCGGTCGAGATCGCCTTCGAAATTCGGGCGGACAGCGGAGCAGCCAAACCCGCCAAGATGAAACTGTCGCCGAGCGTCGATCCGTGCGACCTGGCTGCTGGCGAACCTCTCGACCTTCAAGGCATGGTCCCCGGCCTGCTGCCGAATGAAATCGGCGCCGACGCGGTCAAGCTGTGCGAGGCTGCGGTGAAGGCGTATCCCGATGTCGCCCGCTTCCGTTATGAACTGGGCCGCGCGCTGCTTGCAGCCGGCAAGGTCGACCAGGCCAGGAAAGCCATACAACAGGCCGCCGACAGGGGGCATGTGCGCGCAGTGTTCGAGCTCGGCTACCTCTACGCGACGGGAACGGGCCTGGCTGTCGACCGCAAGCAGGCCAACACCTTCTACGCCGCTGCGGCCGACAAGGGCGATCCCTACGGCATGACATCGTGGGGCCGTGCCTTGTTCCATGGCTACGGCGTCGAGCGCGACACCGGCAAAGGATTGGATCTGCTGCTCAAGGCGGCATCGATGGGGCATACCTATGCCATGAACGATCTCGCGGCGATCTTCACCGAAGGCCGCAACGGCGTGCCCGCCGATCAGGCCCGTGCCGTTGCCTTCCTGAAGGCCGGCGTCGAGCGCCAGGACATGTATTCGATGAACTTGCTCGGTCGCAATTACCTCAGCGGCCAGGGCGTCGAGAAGGATCCGAAGGCTGCGCTGGCGCTTTTTCAGAAGGCCATCGACCTCGGCCAGCCCTATGCGCCGGCCAGTCTTGCGCGCATGTACCGTGATGGCGTTGGCGTGGAGCAGAACCTTGATGAAGCCCAACGTCTGTTTGAACTGGCAACCTCGCGCGGCGACCAGTCCGGCGCCTATGATCGCGCGGCTCTCGAGATGCAAAAGGGCGACAACGCCGACCAGGCCGTCGCCGTGCGTTTCCTGGCATTCACGGTTGCGCTAGATCTCCGCAATGAGTTGCCTGACGCCCGGGCGACGTTGGCGAAATTCGGGGCCAAGCCGAAAGCGGCGGCGTTGAAGCAACTGCGTGGGGAACTCAAGTCGAAGATTCCGTTGAGCGGTTCTGTCGACAAGCAACTGGTCAAAGTGGCGAGGGCGGTCTGGGAACAAGCCAATCCGCGTCGGGATTTGTTCTGATCAACAAGGAGGCAATGGTGGGCAGAAATCTGAAGCAGGCAACAATCGGGATAACTCTGTCCATAGCCTTGGCGGGGGTCACGGGCTGCACATCCTGGCCACCCCTGCAACCGACGCCGCTGGTGGCGACGCCGGCACCGGCGCCGAAGGTCGTTCGCAGAGCCGCGGCGCCGCGGAAGGTCGTCAACCCCGCTCCCAAACCGGTGGCCGCCAGGAGAGTGGTTAATCCGGTCGCGGACGAGCCTGCTGCCGCACCTCCCATAATCATTCCTTCTTCGGGAGGTGGCGGGAGTGGCGGAAGTGGGGGGAACAGCGGAGGAGGAGGAGGAGGAGGAGGAGGTGGCTGGGGAGGATAGCGTTGAATGGCTGCTGCAAGTAAGCCAAACAACTAGAGCATTCTGCAGCCAAGTGGCATCACTTGGCGTCGCAGAAATGCGGCTGAATCAAGCAGATAGAGCCGGATTGTCGTTCAATTTGAACGTATCCCGCTCGCGGATCCGGGCGACGGTCTAATTCGCATCCGCTGACTGGCGCAGCGCCTCGATCTCTGCCATCTGGATGCCCATTTCGACAAACGCGGAAAGAACTGAAAAGCGGTCTTCCAGTGCAACGCGTGCCAGTCCGGCCAGTACGCCCGCACTCACAGCGCGGGCGGCTGGCGGCAAGGCCGATAGCGCTGGCGCCTCCATAGCTGAACCGTTGCCATGCCGTCCTGCAGCCAGGGCAATCCAGGCGGCTGGCGTTGTCGGCGGCATTGCCGCAGCCTCGCTCACTTCCGGGCGATGGTGAGGGCTATCCGGTTCGCTGACCCAGTCACGAACAACCGCGAGCAATTCCTGATCCCTGCTGTCGAGCAGAACGGTGAGGTGGCTCAGGCATTCATGGGCCCACCACACCGCAGCCCGCTCGGGAAGCAGATAGGCACAGAACGTAATCGCCTCCTCGGGCACCCGCCCGGCCAGCAGGGCGCGGCAAAATTCGATTGAAGGCTGTTCGGTCGGAAGTGCCACCATGTCCCTGGAAACAGCGGGGCAGGCCATGAAAAGGTCCCGTGCCGTTTTGAATCGAAGCTCATTGGCCATGGCGCCACGCTTTCCCCAGGGAACAATCGACACTGAAGCCCTGGGCGGGGCGGGTCAAGTCTCCAGTCCCTGGCAAGATGCGACTGCCCTCCATCACTCGTATGCTTGACGTTTATTGACAGACAACCGCTTCGCAATTTGGTATTGTCCGCAGTCGATGAAATCGATGCTCAAGACAGGAGTAACCGTTATGCGGTTGGGCAGTTTAGCCTTCGTGTTTACGGTCGCGTTTTATTCGACCCACGCTTTTGCTGATCCACTTCAGAAATCAGAAGACATCGTGAAGTTTTTTGACGCGGCGAGCGAGCTCGGCCCGCCGCGTGGAATTTGCGTCGGCACCGAGGAAGAGTGCAACAGCAAGAACAAGGCAGCGCCTGCCGAAAAAACCAGCCTCGACATGCTGATCAATTTCGGCCTTGATTCTGCGGAGCTCGATGCGACTGCGCGCGCTGAACTGGACGAGTTCGCCAAGGCACTGAAGGACAGCCGACTGAGCACTTTGAACTTCGTTGTCGAGGGTCACACAGATGCAACCGGCTCGGAGCGCTACAACGAGGGGCTGTCGGAACGCAGGGCCAGATCGGTAACAACCTTCCTCACCTCCAACGGCATCGATCCTGCCCGCATCAAAGCGACAGGCCTGGGCGAAGCGAGCCCGCGCAACCCCAATCCATTCGATCCGGTAAACCGCCGGGTGGAAATGCGGATAAGGACCGAGTAGGGCCGCTCCGACCACCGAGGCACGGCCCGCGTCGACACGCCTGAAACTGGCTCGTCAGTTGTTGTTGAGCACGCCACCCACGGCCACACCGGTGCCGAAAATCAGCGCCTTGGTCAGGAAGTCGTTGTTGTCCGGCGGCGGAACATCCCGTCGAACCACGACCTGCTGCCTGCGGGGCTTCTGTGCCACCACCGGCTTTTGTGTGCGGGCCTTCTGTGCCACCGGCTTCTTTGTGCGGGCCTGCTGCACCTGTTTCTTCGGCTGTGCTCGAGCCAGATCGGCAGCGTAGCTGGCGCGCACCGATTCCATCATTGGATCCGTCTGGATCTCCAGGAACGTCAGTTGCTCGCGTGTCAAAAAGGTCGTCTGCGGCAGGCCGTTTTTCGCTTGCCAGATGCCGATCGCCTGGCGGGTTTTTGGGCCTATGTTTCCGTCGATACGGCCAAGCTCGTTGCCCAAGGCTTCGATGCGCAACTGCAGATCGATACGGCCCTGGCGATCGAGACCGATCGCGCTTTCCGTCAACTCGGTGCCCGGGGCCTGCTTCACCTCGTCCGAAACTCCAACCGAGGTGCGAACGGCTGAGCCGGAAATTGCGTTGGCCTGGTCCTCATCGACTGCCGCGACCTGCCGATCTTCGGCCTTCGGTTCGTTCAACTGGTCGATGTTCAGCCGTGCCACCGTGGCGAAGCGGCCGCTCGGAAACTGTTCAAGATAGGCTTCGTAGAACGGAATGGAATTGCGCTTGGAAGCTTCGTCCCACAGACGCTGCTCAACCTCCCAGGAAGGAGGCTCGTTGGTCACCGGGGCAGGCGCCGGTGTCATCGCGCCGAACGCTCCAGCGATCGGTTTTGTGGCAGGCGCCGCTTCCGCTTTGGACTGTCCCAGGAAGACCTCGCGTCCCAGTGATGCGTTGTGCCAAGGTCTTTGGCGACCTTGTGTCGTTTCGGTCACCTGGCCGCGCACACGCGTCAGCGCGCTCTGGATTTCAACGCCAGGTTCAGTCAGGTGTCTGGCGAGCGCCGCGGAGTAGGGACTGTTTACGCCGTTGCCGTCGAAAGCGATGGCGCCGGGGTCGGTTGCATACGCAATCAAGACTCCGCCGGTTCCAACGCCGTCCGATCTTGCTTCAATCGGCGCCAGTCCGGAGCCAAACGAGGCGGAACGGCTCTTCGGCATCGAGGCGGCCAGCGTCCTGGCCAATGGATTGTCGCGGCAGGCATCGAGGATGATGACGCCGATCGCCGGCTCGGCTGGTAACGCCGCCATGAAGTCGTCGATCTGAACGGTGCGGGTCTTGAGATGAGCGGGCGATGTCAGTTCGGCGTCTATCGGAATCAAGAAATTCTTGCCGTCGACCTGCATGCCGTGGCCGGCATAGAAAATGACGGCGAGCTCGGCATCGTAGGATTGCTCGGTAAACCGACTGATGAGGCTGTGCATGCCTGCATTGTCTTGATCGAGCCCCTCGATCACCTGGAAGCCGGCATTGCGTAGCGTGGATGCGATGAGGTGCGCATCGTTGGCGGGATTGGGCAAGGCAACGGCATGGACATATTTACTGTTGCCGATGACCAGTGCCACGCGTTTGGCATCAGGCGCGGCAGCCTCGGCTCCAAGCGACGTGATGACAAACAGGACAAACCCGCTCAGAAAGACGGCAAATGCTTTCATGGTCCAGCCCTCCGCCCCGCCGGGGCGCACTATCGATGTCTGCGCATGCCAAAATGGCTCCTGGGCGTATGTGATCTCGACAACAGTTTTGGTTCACAAAGGCCCAAAAAAGTTGGCTATAGTAGCACTTGGCAGCAGGAACACCAATGGACTAACGGCAAACTCGCACGCCTCGAGAAGCAGGTTCAAAGGGTATTCTGCATCGAGCCTATGAGAGCCGTGATCGCCTGCTTGTATTTTTCGAACTCGGGCGATGTCTGCCGGACTTCCGTCGTTGTCGTTGTCTGTTGGCTCACTTCAACCATCGCCGGGCTCAGCTTCCGCCCCATTTTCCTTTCGGCCCAGCTCACGACATAGCTGGCGGACTTGCCGGTGAGAAACGGGTTGGCCTGAATGACGGCCGATCCGAGCACGGCGCTCAATTGCGCCGAGCCCGGCGACGACAACACTTGATGGGCGCCTTCCATTCCCAGGAAATGACACAGATAAAGCCGGCCGGCTGTGATCTGGTGGCCGCGTGCCCGAAGATAGGCTTCGCCTTCGCGCGCCAGATTGCTGACCATCTCGCGCGAGATGGTGGCGTCAAAACGCAGAGCGAGCAGGTCGGCGGTTGACAGTGTCCGCGCCAGTTCCGGGCGGTAGGTGTTCATCATCCTGATCCACGTCTTGGTTATGAACTGACCGGCGCCGGTCGCCGAAGAAAGTGGGTTCTTGGCGCGGGCCTTGCCGCCACTTTCGACTTGAACGATACGCTCGGTCAGCGTTTCGACAGCGGAAGCATCCGTCGCGACTGCCGTAACCGTGCCCAGCGGATCGATCGCCTGCCCATTGCGATAGAGTTCGAAATGCAGGTGCGGCCCGGTCGAAAGACCGGTGGTGCCGATATAGCCAATGATATCGCCTGCCTTCACCTTCGCGCCGACACCGGCCTTATCAGCGAATTTTTGCATATGCGCATAGCGCGTCTCGCTGCCGTCCCCGTGCGAAATCTTCACCAGATTGCCGTAACCACTTCCATCGCCCTGAAAGACGATTTCGCCGTCGAAGGCGGCGGCTATCGGCGTGCCCAGCGGCGCCGCCCAATCGACGCCCTTGTGGATACGAACGGTTCCGAGGATTGGGTGCTTGCGTGGGCCGAAAGTCGAGGTCATGACCCCGTTGACCGGGGTGACCATGCCGTTGGCCACTGTCAGCGAGCGAACCTGATCGTCGCCGCTGACGCATGCAAACTGGCCGTCGGTCTGCTGGAACACGAAACAGTCGAGGCTTTTTTCGCTACCCTGGACGCCAACATACAGCACCCGTCCGGCGGTCTCTTCCTTGCCACGCGGCCTTTGCGAATAGATCAGGATCAGACGCTGGTCTTCGCTGGCGAAGGCATCCAGATCCTGTCCTCGCGAAAGATACATGATCGCTTCTCCGATCACCCCGGTCGGAACTTTGTTGCGTGCTGCTGTCGAGTAGATCGCGTCGAGCAGCCGGTATTGCCTTTTGTGCGTGCCTTGCGCCTGTGCGCCCGAGTAGTTGAATAAATCTTCGCGGACCCACGGGTCGACACCAGACACAAACACACCGGCGGCATTGCGCGTCAGCGTGCCGACAAATACGTTCCTGGCGTAGATCGAGACCTGCATGAGGGACATGGTTGTCGTCTCGCGCGTCGGTCTGAAACCGCGCATGGCGACGACATGACCTGGCTCAAGGCTCTCCCGATTGAAAAGCGCCTTCAGCGCTTCGCCTGCCAGCCTGGCATCCTCGGCGGAGAAATGCGCATCCAGGGCAACACTGTCCAGGCTGCGGTCGTTGAGGATCTTTACGAAAATGTCCTCGGTAGCCTCGTATCGTTGATGTTCACTGATGACATTTGCAACGCTTGTGTTGTTTTCGATCTGGGTTTTCTGGAACGCGGGAAGGGCTGCCTCGCCTGAATCGATTGTTTCGCCCCAACCTGCTTCGGCATCATCGGTATCCCCCTGCGTGTCCGAAGCAACCGGAGCCTTGTTTACAACGGGCGGTGGCTGAACGTCGTTTTGCAGCTCGTTGGATGGCGCCGGCGCGGTCTGTCGCTGCGCCTGGAAGAACGCGAAATCTTCTTGCGTCGACGGTATCGTTGTCATGAACTTTTCGCTGGCGCTAAGCATCACGTCGGACAGAATTTCGATCTGCGGAGAAACGCCGACCTGGTCGAGTTCTGCCGGCCGCGGGATCACTTGGCTTTTCGTTGCGCCGCCGGTGTCGGGCGCAAGGGTGATCCACATCGGGTCGCCTGCGAGATCGATGATGGCAGGCACATAGACAGATGCGTCGGCCGGCACATCGTCGGTTCCCTCGACGGCGTGCAACTCCTCATCTTCGTCGCCAAACGACCAATAATCCGCGGTGAGATAGAAGCCGGCAGCGATCGACAACAGGACAGCCACGGCGAAACCGGCAAGCAGCCTGCGCCAGAGCCTGCGTCTGCGCAGGGCGGCGCGCGCCTGCTTTTTCAACCTGAAGCTTGTGTCGATACTGTGCGTCACGGATTGCTTCCGGTCAGAAAAAAGGTCCACCGCACCTGTTCAAGCGTATCGACTTCGAGAAATCGTGCGGCGATATGGCCGCGCTGCCAGCATTCATCGATGCCGCGTATCGAGAAACGCCGCCGGTCGATGCACATTTCGGTCGACCCGGTCAGGGTCGCATGGCCAAAAACGTCGGTCGCATAGATGTAGATGTAGCGGTTGGTGAGTTCCTCGCGGATGACGTTCACGCACTGATTTGCGCCGATGGTCCACCAGCCATCGGTCTGGTCCGCATTGTCGACCTTTTGGCCGACAGCGAGATTGACGACGTCGAGCGTCTGATTGCAGACGGTGAATTCGGCGCGCGCTTCGTGGGACGACAGGAGAGCCAGCAATGTCGCGCCCAATATCACCGTAAGTCTGACACGGCCTGTCAGGGCAAGCAGGCCGCGAAGCCAGTCACGCTGATTGTTGGGCGGGACAGCGGTCAGGAAGGAAAAACGCGAGCTGCGGAGGTCCATCGGCGTCCATGCTACCCGCCGAGCCGGAAGTACTTTGCCGTGGCGGAGAACTCAGCTCGGTTGGCGTCGATCTCGTCGAGAATCCTGGGCAACAGCAGCGCGGCTGGTGTCGGCTCGGAGAACGCCGCAGCGTGAATATCCTGTGGACCCGTGATCACCATTATGATCTGCGGCACGACCTTGCCGGCCGCCTTGTCGGCGGCGCCAAGATCGATCGGAATGTTGAAGGTCGCCTTGTCCGCCTGCGCCAGGATAAGATCGTCGAGGCTGAATGCCATGCCCCTGTGGTCGATCAGCAGCACGCTGGAAATAAGGCCGCGATGCGTCACCAGCGAGCCGCCGATCGGCGAGCCGCTCGGCACCGTCGTTCGATCGAGAACAAGCTGCGGCTTGTCAGCCGGCATCTGGTCCAGAAAGCGCAGAAAGTTGGTGACTTCGCATTGAGCCGGCTCAATGAGGCGGACGCTGATGTCCGGTTCGACACGGAATCTTGCCTGGAAATCGGACAGCATTCGTTCGAACGGCTGGATCTCCGTGCCCAATCCTTCGATGGCGACGGCGGCCTCGGTTGCCGACGTCAACGTCGCATAGAAACAGTCGCCGCCGTTGAAGTCCCGCACCCAGGAGACCCGTTGCGCAGCGGAGTCGAGGGCATTTTTCGGCGGCAGTTTTAGGTCCGGTTTCGGCACGTTCAAGGCAACGGTGGCTTCGCCCGGCTGCTTGCCTGCCGCCGGCTCGTCCTGCTGCCGTTTTGCGTTCGCATCATCCGTCTGGTTTTCGGCCCGCGCGTGCTGGCTGGCCGGCTGATCGGGCTTCCGGCTCTCCATCATTTCGGGCTGGATCGCTGCGGGCGGCGAGGCCCTGTCGGCCGGGGGCATTGGCGCGACCTGGATGGGCGGCGGAACCGGGGCTTCCTCGGTTGGCGAAAGGACTTCGGCGGGCCGTGTCGGCTCCAAGCTTTGATCCGCCGCGGCATCTGCCCGATTTTCAGCTGGCGATGGCGCCTCGGCTGCCGCCGGCTCTGAAATGTCCTCGGATGCCGCCGGCTCCGGGGTTTCCTCGGTTGGCGAGAGGACTTCGGCGGGCCGCGTCGGCTCCAGCCTTTGATCCGCCGCGGCATCTGGCCGATTTTCAGCTGGCGGCTGCGCTTCGGCTGCCGCCGGCTCCGAGGTGTCCTCGGATGGTGAGAGGACTTCGGCGGGCCGTGCCGGCTCCAGCTTTTGATCCGCCGCGGCGCCTGCCTGACTTTCGGCTGGCGGCGCACTGGCTTCTGTTTGTGACTGATCGGGTGGAACTGCCTTTGCCGGCTCATCGCCCGGCGAATTTGCAGCGCTGTCCGTCGGGGCCGGTTTGGATGCTTTTGGCGACAAAAACGATGTATCGCCGGCGGTCGGCGTGGAAGGCGTCATCACGCCGCCCAGGTAAACGCCTGCACCCGACGCGACAGCCAATATCGCCAAGGCAGCGATTGCGATCGATCGGGTCTTGGTGGACTTTGCCGGGACCTTTGGCAAAACCGCCCGAGCAGGACCGGCAACTGGCGAAGGCCTTGGCTCGGACAGAAGCGCCGGCCGGACATGCGGAACGAAGCGCTGCTCACCGGCAGCCGCCGGAGGCTGACTTGCCATCTTGGGGCCGGGAAGCCTGGGGCCGGGAAGCTTGGGGCCAGGCGCGGCGGTTCCCCCCGTTCGCGGCGTCCGGTCGCGCGGTGTGATCGACGTTGGCGGCCTTGTCTCCTCGTCCGTGTCGTCACGTGTCGCCCTGGCGATATCCGCCATGCTGATCGGCCGGTCTTGTGGATCCGGCTGCAGCATGGCCTCAACAATTCCACGAAAATCGGCGTCGATGTCGGACAGGTCCGGAACGGTTCGGCGTTTTTCCACGATCTCGAACTGGGAGCCGCTCATGTCGATCGGTTTCCCGCGCAGAGCAGCGGCCAGCACCAGGCCCAGGCTGTAGATGTCGGATTGCTCGCTGACATCGCCGCTGTACAGCCCGAGCTGCTCTGGAGAAACGTAGTTGTACTTTCCCGCGAACTTTCCGCCGATCAGCGTCTCGCCGCCGACGGTCGCCGATCGCGCGATGCCAAAATCGATGATCTTTGCGCGATCGACCCGGCCTCCTGGCAGGATGATGTTATCCGGGGAGAGGTCGCGGTGTATCGCTCCCGCCTGGTGCACGGCGCTCAAGCCGGAAGCCAGACGATGGCAGAGCTTGCGCACGTCTTCCGTCGGCATCGGGCCACGTCGCATGATATCGAACAGCGACTGGCCGTCGACGAACTCCATGGCAAGGTAGGGGCGACCGATACCGGGGTCGATCGTGAAGACGTGATATCGCACGACCGCGTCGTGCGACAAATGATTGAGGATCGACGCTTCCTTGCGGAACAGCGACAGGATCGTCTGGTCACGGGCGAACTCGGGCAATACGATCTTGATGGCGACATGGTCGCCGGTCTGGATGTTGTGGCCACGGTAGACTTCGCCCATGCCACCGAATGCGATCCGCTCGTCCAGTTCATAGATGCCGCTGAGTTGCGTGCCTACGGCTGTGCTGGCCACGTCAGGCGATATCCGCGTCTTGTCGTCGGCGCTCATCAGCCTCAGCCTTCCGCTCTGGAAGGACCGGGATAGGCCCCATTGCGCCCGTCTCCGATCTTGACGAGCACGATCGTGACATTGTCCGTTCCCCCGCGCGCCAGCACCATCTGCAGCAGGTTTTCGCATGCCGCCTGAGGCGTCGCCGACACCGCCGCCGCCTCGATCTCGGCGTCTGTGACATGCGCTGTCAGCCCGTCGGTGCTCAGCACGAATATGTCGCCCGGCATGATTTCGCCTTGCTGGAAATCGATGACGATCTCGTCGCTGACACCGACCGCATGCGTGATGACGTTGCGGCGCGGCCAGGCGAGCGCTTCGGCTGCGCTGATCATGCCCTTGTCGAGAAGTTCCTGGACTTCGGTATGGTCCTTCGAAATCTGCGAGATCGAGCCGTTGCGGATCAGGTAGACGCGACTGTCGCCTGCCCACAGGCAGGCAAACCGCCCATCCATCGCCAGCAGGGCGGCGACAGTGGAGCCAATGGTTACTCCGCGGGATTGCGATATCCTGCGGATTTCGGCATTGGCCCGGCTCAGCCGGTCCTCGAAGCGCGCGCGAAGATCCGGTGCAGAGCTTGCAATGCCGATCGTCGCCAGATGATCGACAATGCTGGCCGAAGCGACTTCCCCGGCATCATGTCCACCCATTCCATCGGCCACCACCCACAGGCCGGTGTCCGGCTCGACCAGATAGCTGTCTTCGTTGAGCTCACGGACACAGCCTCTGTGGCTGACGCCGAAGCTTTCAAAGGGAAGGGCGACATTGTTCACTTTGCCACCAAGCGCTTCTCAAGCGTCCTCTGCGGCGCACCGTCAGGCGCCCGCTCGCGCCAGTTTGCCACAGGCTCGAACGTTAGAGTATCGAAATCAACGTCCGCCCATCTGTTGCCGATGGACAGCCGCACCGTATTGGAAAATTCAAAGGTCATCTCAAAACGCCTTTGGACAGCTGAACCCGGAAAGCGCAGGAAGCAAGAGAGGGATTTGGTCCGAACTGGCCTGGACCGTATAGGCGACATCGCGTCCGCCGATCACGAAGCGGGCTTGCGTGTTGCCGCCGGTGCCGGTGATATCGGCCTTGTCCAGCAGGCGCTTCAGTGCCCACGGGCCGTCGAACTTGATCGCGGACTCACGGCCCGGCATCTCCGGCATAAGGCTCAGGCTCGCCGACGCGGAGGCCATACCGCTCGGCCAGGTCACCGTGCTTGGCGCGTTGCCGGCCTGGTTGCTTTGGACGATCTGGCCATCGACGTCGAGTATCGCCGTATCGGCATCGCCATGCAGTGAAAACGGCGTAAAGGTGACACTGACCGACGGCACCGAACCACCTGAAGGAAAGAAGGCGTTGCGGATTTCCGCCGCCAGCTGGAAGTTTCTCAAGGTCGACTTCGACAGGTCGCGCCCGAAACGCGCATCCTGCTTCCAGTTCCAGTCCTGGCCGGTCATGTCGATCAGCGATGCCAGATTCTGTGCGAAGAACCGGTCCATCAGTCCGCCTGGAGCGAACAGTTTCGCGAAATCCGCCATCGCAATATCCTCCGGGCCATCGCTGGCGAAGGGATAACGGCCCTCGACCATCTCCTCGCAGGCGCGCGTCACCGTCTGGTCCAGCATCTGGTTCAAATTCGTCAGCGAGGTTTCTGCGACGTTGCCGTCAAGCTCGTCGGCGGTCGCAGTAACCATTCGGGCGAGTTGCTTGGGCAGCCGCGAGACATTGGCGCGAAGCGTGGATATCTGCAGCTGCAGATTCATGTTGGCGCGTTCGGTTTGCGAAGGGACATCGGCCGCCAATTGCAGGCTTTGATGGATGTCGCGGAAATTCTGGGTCAGTGCATCGATCGGGCGGCGCCCAGTGGGACCGTTCACCAAAGCCTGAAATGATCTGAATTGCGCTTCGATGTTCGCCCCGGGGTTCTGGTTTTGCGCGCGAGCGGACCCCGTGCCGGCCCGGCTTTGCGATTTGCCGCCCGCGATTTGAATGCCGATGCGGGCCAATCCGCTGGCGATATCTGCAGCGTTTTGCGGCTGGTTTTGAAGCATGCCGGCTTCGGCCCCGGAGCCTGACTCTTCACTGGAACCAGCGTCTCGCGTCAGCGCTGTTTCGTCGGCTATTGCCGTAAAAAGCTGGTCGATTGGCGAGCTTGGTGACGCGGCGGCGGAGAGCGCGATATAGTCCGGCTTGTCCTCCAGCATTGGCTTGAACTTCAGCTTTTCGAGAACGCCGTTCCACGCAGCGGCGAACTCCCTGCCATAGCGCTCGACAAGTTCGGGACCGAGTTTTGGCAATTCCTGGTCGATGCCGCCTTGCTCGGCGCCGCCGCCGAGAACCCACTGGTCATCGACAAGCATCTGCGCAATGCGCGAGAGTTGTGCGAGATAGAAGGTGTTGAAGCCGCTATAGGTGTAGATACCGGGAACGCGCAGGCCCGACAGATCGCCACCATCGACACGCTCGAACAACAGCTGCGCTTCCGGGCCGCCTTTGACGGAGACGGAAAAATCGTCCAGCGCTGCGGCGTATACCGCCGACTTCACCAGGGCAGAGGCACGATCGGCAAGGCTCATGCGTCCGAGCGAGCGTTGAGCGGCTTCGACAAGTGGCTGGTTGAGTTCGAAAACCGGATCATAGGCGTCGTCCAACGCCAGCATGGCCCGCAGATGCTTTTCGAGTTGCGCCCGTCCCTCGCGGTTGTTTTCACCCGGATACCGGTTCTGCTCCCAGTCCTGCCTCATCCACGACACGATCAACTCGTCGTCGACCTTGGGCGCCTTGCCGCCAAGCATCATGTAGATCTTCAGCGGTTGGTAGAGCGCGGTGGGATCAGCCATCCTGGCCTGGATCGTCCGTTCGGCCTGAAGCAGCAGGCGCGAGCGGAACATGCGCTCCAGCGCCTGCCGGTAAGCTGTCTTTGATGCCGAAAGAAGTCTTTCCCGCTGACTGAGGCCGAACGTCTCCTGGATCGGGGTCGGCAAGTCACCGGTGTCGAAGCCGGCCGGCAGCTCGCGCAATTGGTCGAGCGGGCCGATGACGTTTTCAAGGTCGACATCGGTGACTTCAGTGCTTTTGAGGAGCGGGTCTGCCGTCTCGCGATACTGGCTTGCAGCTTGGGTGGTAGAAGCGATCAGCGACCTGTTGGCTGAAAAGCTCAGGGCCAGGGTGCCCAGAGCCGCGGCAGCCATCAATGCTATTGCGCCAAGGCCGCCATACCTGGCGATCGCTGCACGCCTTTCAGCCGATTTGTCGTATGAGACCCAGCCGGATTCCGCGAAAATGACGCCGGTCAGAAGATCATGCAAGAAGAAGCTTTTGCCGGTGCCGGAAAGATGGGCGCGAGAAGCGCTGCCGAAACTGCGACCGATTGCGCCCAGCACCTGGTCGATCGGCGTGCCCTCCTGCGTGCCTGACGAAAAATAGAAACCACGCAGGCTGACATTCACCTGGCTGCGGGCCGGATCGAATATGCTGGCGACGAAACCGGCAATACGGCTTTTTAGCGCGTCAAATTGAGCTGGAAAGCCAAAGATGGCTATGCGCGCGACCGGATCGGCCTCTTCCTGCAGGCGGTCGGCCATCTCCTCCGCCAGGCGCTTTGCCAATGCGTCGAACTCGGCAGGTGCCTCACCGGCCATGTTCTTGCTGCGATCGGCGGTCTGGAATGTCGCGCCCCACACTTTGCGGCGGCGCTGCTCGTCGAAACCGCCAAAATAATCCATGAAACCGGAGACAAGGTCGGCCTTGGTGAAGAGCAGGTACACCGGGAACTGGATTTTCAGTGTTTCGTGAATTTCGCGCAGACGGCTGCGTATTTCGACGACATGGACGTCAAGCTGCCGATCATCGAGGCTGATGAGATCGGCAAGGCTGATGGCCAGGATAACCCCGTTTATCGGTTGCCTTGTGCGGTATCGCTTGAGCAGCGACAAGAAGGCGAGCCAGCTCTTCTTGTCGCTCTGCGCATTGGAATCCTGCGTGGTGTAGCGCCCGGCGGTGTCGATCAGCACCGCCTGATCGGTGAACCACCAGTCGCAGGACCGTGTGCCGCCAACGCCGGCCACTGGCTGGGCATGTCCCGAACCGGCAAGCGGAAAATTCAGGCCGGAATTGACCAATGCCGTTGTCTTGCCCACACCAGGCGGGCCGATGACGACGTACCAGGGAACCTCGTAGAGGAAATTGCGCTTGCCGCTCGACCGCTTGAGCGCAGCGATGGCTTCGTTCATCCGAGTCTCGAGCACCTGCGAGTCGTCGTCCCTGTCGTCGTTGCGGGCGACTATCGTCTCGAGCGCCTTTTGCGCCTTTCGCTTTTGCCAGAAACGCACTCCATAAAACAGCGTCGCGATCGCAACGATCACGCCGATGATCGTCACGCGCAGCCAGACGGGCGCCAGCGGACGCGTGTCGGCAAAGCGGATCAATGGTCCGGCAAACCAGACGGCTGCCGCGAAACCGGCCAACGCGATCGCGCTGAATATCCGCAGCAGCCAGCGCGTCATGGGCGCTTCCAAATGGCCGTGCTCACAGTGTTTCCTCCTTGGGGATCATCAAGTCGACACGGCGATTCTGGGCGCGGCCTTCCGGCGTCGCATTGTCGGCGATCGGTTCGTCTTCACCCTTGCCGTCGACGGTGACCCGGGAAGGCTTGCTGAACCGTGGCGCCATGACAGCTGCGACGGCCTTCGCCCGGGCGATGGAAAGGTCGAAGTTGGATTTGAACTCGCTCGATTTCCGCGGCTTCACATTGTCTGTGTGGCCGACGATCATGATCGGTCCAGGCTCCGGTTCCAGCGCGGCGGCGATGTCCGCGGCGATTGGTCCAAACTCCGGTTTTATCTCGGCCCTGCCGGACGGGAACAGCAGGACATTGTTGATCTCCACGATGATGAAGCTGCCCTGCGTGCCGACGGTCAGCCCGCCGCGCGCGATAGTCTTGGCCAGTGCCGCATGGATGCGATCGATCTGGGAACGGGTAGGGGCGGCGACAGGCGGAGCGACTTTCACCGGTGCAGCCGATGGCGCCACACTGGCGCGTTCGATGGCGATCGGCGTCGACGGCTCGAGCGCCAGCAACCTGCCGGCAAGGGCATCGCCCTCGTCGGTAATGAAGACCCGCAATGCGAAGAATGCCGCCGTCAGCAGCGCCGAGGCAGCCGCCGCAATCACCCAGAGCGGCAACCGGGCCGACGACTGTGGGCTGGACACCGCCAGGCTTTGCCAGCGCGGCGAGATGTCGTCGTCGGCGCGCGCCCTGAAGTAACGAAGCGTCTCGTAGACGTCGCGGCGAACGCGTTCGAGATTGTTGTCCTCGCGCGCAAGGCCTCGATACTGGCCTTCGAACCCCAGCGACAGGCAGGCATGCATCAGTTCAAGCAAATCGTAGTGTGCCTCAGGCGCGGCCAGTATCTTGTTTAGCGCTTGGTAGAAGCCCGAGCCGGTGGGCACGACGTGAAAGAACTGTGACAGCATGCTGTGCTGCGCCCAGGCGTCTGTCCTGGGCCAGGGCAGATTGCCGATGAGGTCGTCAGCGGTCTCGCAGAGAGCAAATTTTGCGATCCGTGCATCTTCTTCGGGAACACCGGCTTTACCCATTGTCCGGTCGAATTTTTCGATCGCCTCGGCGACATGTTCCGCCAGCTGCTCCGCCTGTCTTTCGACAGCCATGAGCCTGAGCTGGCCAAACAGCATCAGCAAAGGAGCGGCCGCGGCGAGGATCTGATTGGCTGCGGAATATCTGACGCTGTCCGTGGCATGCAGCAGGATGTCCTGCTGAATGCCCGGCGCCGCCACAAAGGAGCCGGTTGCCGCCGCTGCGCCGGGCTCTGCAGCCTGATAAATCACGGTTCCGGATGTCCAGCCCGGCGGTGCATGCTGACCGGGATCGAAAACCGTTGAATCCTTGACCGGCGAGGGACCGGGGCGCCCGCCGTCGGGAACGGGCTCCTGGGGATCGGGCGCTGATTTCTCAGCGCGGCGCGGTGCGCGAAAAACGGTCTTGCCCGCTGGGCCGAAAGGATCGCCCTTCGAGCTCATCACCAAACGTCCGTCCACGCGGGGGTGCCGCGTGTGCGCCACATCAGGGCAAGACGGTCCCCGGCCGGGCGCAGGGACTGCAGACGCAGGAACTGCCGGCGCTGCTGACGAGGGCAGTGTCTGGAGGAAGGTCGGCTATATCTTTCTAACCCGCCGTAACATGACATGTGCCGCAGACCCCCAGGTCAATCAGCCTTACCCGCTGGCGAACTGTCGAAAATGATCGTAAGCTTAGAAGCGGTCGATTGGAACCAGATGCAGCGCTGCGAAAGGATTTTTCTTCGCCAACGACAGCGCCGTATCTTTGGACTCGCCGAGGATACATTCCACCTGGTGCGTGATCCGCTCCGCAGCCGAAGCTAAGCGCAGCAACCGATCCGATTTTCGGGGCACCTGCCAGGTTCAGTTCTCCTGGTCTACTTTTGCTTGTCGGCCTTGGCATAGGCTTCGCTGAAATAGGCCAGGAATATGTCCAGCATTCCGTTTTCGTGTGCTTCCTCCATGGTTCGCCATTTGGCGACGAAGGCGTCCCAGGCCAGGCCCTTCTTCGATGTGAACGACGTGGGTGGGAGTTTTTTGCTGATCGCCTCAGGCGACAAATCGTCAAGCAGCCGGGAGAGCGCAGCTTGCATGGCTGCATAGGTGGCAAATTCGTGCGTCTTGAGATCGCGGAACGCGTCTTCGACACTGTGCCTGGCATCAAGGTAGCCGGATCTGCGCCGCGCAAACATGATTTCGAGGATGTCGTCGGTTCCCGGGACGAACTTTAGGGGATTGTTGTCGGCAGCGCTGATCATCGTCCGATGTGTGCTCTTGGCCAGTATTTTCGCAGCCGCACGTGCCTTCAGCAGCAGGGCCAGTTCCTCGACAACCGTCCGCAGCACTGCGCCGATTTCGGCGGCCACTTCATGCGGGTCACGTGATTGAAGCAATTCCGGCGCGATGCCGGCTGCTATCGCGATGTCCCGCAGCACCTCGTCTTTCGTCGAAGGGGGAGCCGCGGGCGGCGTCGACGTCGACACCGGTGCTCTCTGCCCGGGCCGTTGCTCCACCGGCTCGAAGAAAGGCTGGTCTCCGAAATCCTGCGGCCGGCCGGTTGCGACAGGCATTTGTCGCTGCGTCGAACCGTGGCTGCTTTGAGGATGCCCTGTCGCGGGTCGCTCGTCATCAATCGAAACCAGGACGACATAGCGGCCGATCAGCAACCGGTCGCCTTGACCGAGCCGGTGAGGGCCGGCCATGCGCTGGGTCGATCCGTTGATGAACGTGCCGTTGCGCGAGATGTCGTGCAGCCAGAACGCGCCTGCCTGGTAACGCACTTCGCAGTGTCGGGCTGAGATGAACTTGTCGGGATCGGGCAAGGTCCAGTCGCAGGCCTCGCGGCCGATTTCAAAGCTGCGATCACGAGCGGAGTAGCCGGTCGACATACCGGCTGGCAGCGAGACGACATTGTTGATCTGCAGACTGATGTACATTCAAAATCGCCGTCGATCCTGTCGGGAAACTCACCCAGGACACCCCATTATACCAGCAATTTCTGAACACTGCGGCACAGAAGCGTCCAAGTCGATGATTCCACAAGGCGACCAGGCTGCAGTCACCAAGGGTCCCCTTTGGTCGGTGCAAGACATGTGCTAGGCTCAGGCAGAAACGAGCGGCGGGAGGGGGCACGACCCATGCCGAACGAACGTGCCACGGTTGTGCAGACACCGGTTGGCGCTGACCTGTTGACCTTCACGCATCTTGTCGGGCGCGATGAGATCAGTCGCTGTCTGGCCTATACGGTCGGGTTCGTAAGCAGCAGCCCCGAAATCGATCCGCTGAAGATGCTGGGCGGCGCGGTTTCGGTCGAAGGTGAATCCGATCCCAAACGCTGGTTCAGCGGCCTTGTCTCCGAGTTTCGGCTGACCCGGATCGAGGACCGTCTGGCTTACTACGAAGCCGTCGTCAGGCCATGGCTCTGGTTTCTCGGCAATACCACCGACTGCCGCATTTTCCAGAACATGAGCGTCATCGAAATCGTCGAGGAGGTTTTCTCGAAATACAGCACGGCAAAGTTCGAGAAGCGCCTGCAAGGGTCTTATCCGCCGCGAGAGTACTGCGTCCAGTACGACGAGAGCGACCTCGATTTCGTGCAGCGGCTGCTCGAGCACGAAGGCATCCTGTATTTCTTCGAGCACGATGAGGGCAAGCACACGCTTGTGCTCGCCGATGCCATGAGCAAGCTCAAGCCGGCGCCGGGCTATGAGAAGGTGCCCTATCACTTTGAAGGGCAGGGCTCCCGGCGCGATGTCGAATACATCACCGAATGGATTCCGGGCAGCTCGGTGCGGCCGGGCGCCTATGTCCATACCGACTATGATTTCGAGAAGCCGGGCGCCGACCTGATGGCCAAATCGGCCCAGCCGTTCAGTCACAAGCTGGCGGCGGGCGAGAATTACCGCCAGCCCGGCGCGCATCTCGACGTCGGCCGCGGCGACAGCCTTGCCGCGATACGGCGCGAGGAAATCCAGGCGGTGCACCAGCGCATCGCCGCGGTCGGAACCGTGCGCGGCCTGTATTCGGGCTGCACGTTCAAGCTGGATGGCTTCCCAAGAGAAGACCAGAACCAGGAATATCTGGTGGTCAGCGCCGAATACAGGCTGTTCGATCCGGGCTACAGAGCCCTTGCCGACGTCGAAAGCGAGAACTTCAAGGTGATCCTCGGCGTGGCGCCGACCGCCCTGGCCTATCGCCCGCCGCGGGTCACGACTCGGCCGATCATGCGCGGCCCGCAGACGGCGACGGTGGTCGGCCCGTCCGGCGAGGAAATTTTTACCGACAAATATGCCCGGGTGAAGGTGCAGTTCCACTGGGACCGTCTCGGCAAGAAGGACCAGAACAGTTCCTGCTTCGTGCGCGTGTCGCAGACCTGGGCCGGCAGCGGCTGGGGTTTCATCCAGATCCCGCGCATCGGCCAGGAGGTGATCGTCGATTTCATCGAAGGCGATCCGGATCTGCCGATCATCACCGGCAGGGTCTACAACGCCTCGCAGATGCCGCCCTACGGGCTGCCGGGCAGCGCCACGCAATCCGGCTGGAAATCCGACTCCTCGAAAGGCGGCGGCGGTTACAACGAGCTGATGTTCGAGGACAAGGCCGGCTCCGAACTGGTCAATTTCCAGGCACAGAAGGACCACAACCTTCTGATCAAGAACGACCGCACCAAGCTGGTGCAACACGACCAATCCGACCGCATCGACCATGACGCCAAGCACTCCGTCGGCCACAACCTCGACGAGGACGTCGGCAACAACAAGACGGTCAAGGTCGGCGTCGACCAGACCACGGATATCGGCAACAACGACACCGAGACGGTGGGGGTCAATCGCTCGCTGACCGTGGGCTCGAACGAGACGATCGGCATTGGGGCGAACTCGACGGAGACGATTGGCGCCAATCACACGCAAACGGTGGCGCTGGTGCAGACGATCACGGTTGGCGCCGCGCGCGTCGATAGCGTTGGCGCCGCCGAAACCAGGACCGTGGGTGCGGTGCAGACCAACACCATCGGCGCCTCGCGCTCGGTGACAGTTGGTGCAGGGCAGAGCCACAGCATCGGCGCAAAGGACAGCTGGCAGATCGCTTCCGACCAGAGCGTGCAGATCGGCGGCGGCCAGACGTTCAAGATTGCAAAGGATCAAGGGACTGATATCGGGGCTGGGCGCTCTACCAAGATTGCCAAGGATGACGCGACAGATGTCGGAGGCTCCCGGGCGCTCAAGATAGCCAAGGGCAGCGCGGTCGAGGTAGGCGAGGACGGACTGATCAAGATCGGCAAGGATTTAATCATCGAGGCAGGTGACTCAATCGTGATTAAATGCGGCTCGGCGGCAATCTCAATGAAGAAGGACGGCACCATTAACATCGAGGGCAAGGACATCGCCGTCAACGGCTCGGGCAAGATCAACGTGAAGGCATCGAGCGAAATCACCATGAAGGGTTCGCAGATCAAGCAGAACTGAGGGGCGTGTGATGACGACCACAAGAGAGCGGATTGAAGGAGTTGTTATAGGCATTTTCTTGGGCTTCGGAGAGAATTCACCCCTTGTGGTCTTTCCAGGCAATCCGCAGGAAACTGCTGTCTCAGCCCGAAGCCTTGCTGAACTCACTTCGGACATGATAGGCGCCGAAGTGGCGCTGCTGTTTCAGGATGGCGATCCTAGCCGGCCACTTATCGTCGGGCGAATCATCGAGCCGACACGCCGGGCGCAAGTCGTCCGCGATGGGGAGCGGGTGCGGATCACCGGTGACGAGCGGATCGAGCTTCGCTGCGGTAAGGCATCGATCATCATGGAGAAGGACGGACACATCACCATCCGCGGCACCTATGTCACCAGCCACGCCAGCGCAACCAATCGCATCCGCGGCGGCTCGGTGAATCTGAACTGATGTCTCGCGCGCCCATCCTGCCGGAGATCGTGCGTCAGCACGCCGAGATGGCAGCCTTCCTGTGGACGGTTTATGACCGTCATCTGCTGTATCCGGACGAAAACCCGGACATGGACGAACTCCGTGTGGCGCGGCTGCTCGCTAGGCTGGAGGCGCACCTGGATGGGCTTCGGGTAGCCGAGGAAGACGGCAAGCGGATCGCTTTGGAGCGATACCAGGAGTTTCCCGAAAGCGGCGAACTCTTCGTCGTGCGGATGCTGTCGACCGACAATCCACCCAATCTACATGAACTCGATCCAGTGAGGACGCGAGCATATTTGCTCGACACATTGGCACGAGCGCGATCGACAATCGGGCCCGCCGGGAAGCTATGACAAAATTATACTTCCATACAGCATAATAATAATCAGTTAAAATCTACTTTCCTCCAGTTTTCTCCGTCGAATCTTGCGGTTTGTTCCAAGCCGCATGACCAAAGGAACCTATCCGTCGCAGATAAACTATAACCTCTTGCCTTGTCCTTTACCAAGACGAGGTGATCACCCTTAATCTTGAACACGCCCGATGCGGCCGACGCGAAGTAGGTCTCACCTTGAAAATCCTCAATTGCATACAAATCGTGACCTCCGGCATCGATGGAAGTGAGTTCACCTCCACGAAGGAGATAACAAGCACCGTCGAGCCCGCAAAGATACAAGTCTTCTCGGTTAATCACATGAACGGCACGGAAGGCGGCGTTGGTTGGCAGCTCTATGGGCTGCCATCGTGCTCCGTCGTATCTCGCGACAAAGCCCCCGTCTCCGGCACATACCAAATTATCCTCCTGCCTACCCGATATCGCATAGAGGTGGCCTGAAAGGCCTTCACTCATCGGAAGCCACCTGGCACCGTCAAAGCGAACGCATGTACCGTCGGCACCAACGGCATAGACCGCATGGTCGTGCAGCCCCCAGATTCGAAAAAGGCGATTGGTCGTGGCCTGCTGTCGCGCGAAGCTCCCGGATAGATTGGTGAAGCAGTCACCGAGGACGCCTGCGAGAAAATATGTGCCAACCGACGATGCCCACATAGATGATATCCAGTCATCGACCTGAAAGATCTGAGTGGGCGGAACTTCTATATCGGAAAAACGAAACACTTCGCTGTTGAAGCTCTGACGATCCTCATCGGTCGACACAACCAGAACGCTGGCGGCACTACCTTCATGGGCTATGACCGTTATGCATTCACGAATAAACTTCCTGTCCATCTACACCTCCTATAGGCTTGAAGGCGGCGAAACACTTGCGCCGGGCACCTTGTCGCCCCAAGGCACGCGGCACTTCGTCTGATTAAGGTCGTCCCCCTTCTTTCCGGAACAATGTTCGAGATAGGCTCGAATGACCGCCTCTAGACATTCAAGCGCGAGTTTGCGCGTTTCTTCGTCTGCTATCGGCTGGTCCTGGGGGCTTTTGTGCGTGGCGTTGGCATTGATCTTGGGATGGTGCTCTTTGATGCTCTTCAACTCGTTTTTGATGGCGGCCTCGACTGTTGGCCGCGCCGTGCCGCAGCCCCTCGCGAATGAGTGCTGTGCAGTCGTCTTGGCGCCGTGAGGCGAGGCTGCGTTTATATTACCGGGCCCCTTCATACAAATACACGGTGCTTCATTGGCGGAATACTTCGGAAACTCCGCAATTGAACCGGCCGATCCGCCTCGCGTGTTTTGAAATAACGCGTTCTGCATCATGTGTTCCGACTGATCCGGGGACACACAGGGGCTGTCCTTGTGTGCGTGAAGCTGAAGACCGCATTCGGCCAAGACCTTCGCGCAATTCAGCCCAGGAGGAGCTGGCGAAAGAACGTGTATCCAAGGGGGCGTGTTGGCCACGTCGGATGCGTGGTTATTCGTCGCCATATCCGTAAAGCGGATAACAGGCTCGCCATCAAATTTGACGTTATTTGACCACGATCTATAGTACTCCTTTCCTGTATTCTTGGAAGTTATAACTCCTTTTTTAGCCGCGCAGCCTGCTTCAGTACCGCTTGTCTTAGACAGATCGGACTGGTTCTTAATGTTAACGGTTTTTCCGGAGATTTTTACAGTACCTGTCCCATTCTCGGTATCACTTGCGAATCCGAAGCTCGGATACGGTATTGGCACACCAGGCGGGGTTGCGGGATTTTCCGGCGGCGTGAAACAAACGTCTGGAAACGCAGCGATGGTCTTACCATCGGTCGCCTTGCCGGAAATTTCCAAACTGTTGGCAAAAACATTGGCCATTTATGAAACACGCGACGTCAAGACTGCGGCACCGCATGCGCCGGCATCGTTTGAAGCTTCCACCAGAACGGATTTGCCATAGCCGTAGCCTTTGCAGGCCGCCGTCCGCGCCATCGCAATCATGGCTGGCACCGCGGCCGCACCGATATTACCCAAGAATTCGCCAGGCGACCACAGGTCGATGAAGTCACGCGGGCCCCTCGAGAGTCTCAGATTTGCAAGAGCGGTCTGTTTGAACCAGTATTTTTCCCCGATCAGGTCGGAAATCCGGTACCCGATATCATTCATTTGGATGCCAGCTTCCGTCAGGGCAATGTTGTATGCCGAGGTCATTCCGTCGCCGCGAAGCGGAATATCGTCGTTGTTGTAGATGGAGGCCCGCTCACGGGCCAATCCAACCCCTGCCAATTGCAATTGCCCTCGCTCCACGTTGCTGCACAATATTGCCGCGGCGGCCTCACCAGGGATGAATCCGTTCGGATTGTCCGAGGTTAAAATCCTCCACTTGGCGATGTAATGGGTGATTGTTGCCGGTGTGAGGTAACTATCGACTCCTATTATAAGGATGTTCGACGCATTCCCTTCTTTAAATATTTTCCGTGCCTTGTCGAAGGCAACATGTCCGGAAGGTCGGCCATGAGCAACTACTATACAGCCCCGACTAATGTCATGCCCGGTTATTCTAGAAACCTGAGAGAGGAACGAGGGCACATCCCGGATTGGCCTGCCGGGACGATTTTCCTCCGCAATGCAAAGCAGAACGGCGGTCTTATCGGGAAGCCATTTGTGATCTCCTATAGCCTCCGTCAGGGCGGCAGCAGCGAGGTGCGCCATCCTCTTCTCCCCAATCCACTCCCGCGGCAACGGCACTGGCGCACCCATAACGAACTCGTCACCGACTCGATGAAATTTGGTCTCCTGAAAGCCGTCGAGCTTCGCTCGCATAGCTGCACAGCTGGAAGGTGCATCGAGACCGACGGCCGTCACCATACCTACAGAGATAACGTCGAGAGTCGCGCTCACGCGGCTTCCTCATTGTAATCGGTCGGCGGCAAATCAAACTTGCGTATGTAACGCTTCCCAGTCTTCCTTGCGTGCAACATGCCGGGCGTTGGGGGGCCAATCCAGCATTCAGCAAAGTCGAGGACAGTGCGGCGAATCGGCCGCGAGACACGCCAGACCAGCGAGAAGCGGCGCTTCTCGGAGTCGAGGAGAACGGTGTCGGGATAGATGTCAGCCTCGAAGGCCTTCTGCCTGCCCTTGAACAGCGTGATCGGCAACGCCGTTGATGGTAGCCGGAAACTCTCCCGGCCCTGCGGCGTCAGGTTCACCAGCTGCACCTCCTCGCCACCTTTCGGCATGTCGATCTGCTGGTCCGGGGGCGCCATCTGGAAGTAGCGCTCGTCGAAATCCGACGGCAGGAACGGGAACACGTTATCGATCCAGTTCTGATCATAGGTGCCGCCATATTCGATGCGGCCCGGCCAGCCGCGGCCCATCGGGCCGAAACTCATCGGTTTGTAATCGCCAAACGGGGTGCGGATATCCTCGCCGACAGCTTGCGTGTTCGGTAGACGCAGGCCGGGAATGAGGCGCTGGTTCCTGGTTCGCGACCAGCCGGTTCCAACTGGATTGTATTTATAGCTGGCGGGGAGCTTGTCCTCCGGGTCCAGCCTGTCGACACCACCCCAGGCAACATCATAGGAGATGGGCAGTTTCAGGAAGGGCTGCGGCGGGGTGGAAGTGAACACCGGCCCGATGGCGCGCCACTCGCGGTGGCCGACGACCTCGAACAGTTTCGACCAATTGCCCACCTTGATACCGACCGGCACGCGCTCGGCTGGTCTGCCGTTTGGTGCGTAAGCACAGCCATTGGCGATAACGTCGCAGCGTGGCTTGCGGAAGGCGAAATCGGTTTCCCAAAGCGTTGCCGAATAGCCGGGCTCGCCCGTCTGGGTGTCGGCAAAGACGAGTGGCACATGCTCGGCAGATTTGCGCACCAGTCCGCCGGGGTTGTCCGGGAAGTCGAACGTGCCTTTCACCACCACGACGAGCCACTCATGGCCGGCTTTGTCCATGCCCATGGTGAATTGGTGAGGATACCCCATCTGGTTCCAGATCTGCATCAACTGGTCTCCCAGCTTGCCGCAAAGATCTGCTCCAGCGTCGGTTGCGGAGCTTGCGGATCAATATCGAAAATGTCGGAGTGCGCCGTCCACATCACCATATCGCTGATGACCTCTTCGGCCGGCTCGACAGGCGGCACCGGCAGTGCGGCCAAAGCGGTACCCAGTTCGTCGGGCGTCAACTCGCCGCGCTGGGCGGCAAAGGCAGCCTCTTCAATCCCGGCAAACCACGCATCGGCGCGAGCCAGTTGAATGGAAGCGTCAGGAAGCTGCGCGACCACGCTCAAGGGGAACTGCCGGCCGACCCTGTCGGCGCTCTGCAGAATAATGCCTGCCGATGCGCCGAAAAAAGCCGAGCCGGCCAGAAAGCGCAGCGCGGTGGTGCGCGGCCAGGTTTCCGAGCCGATCAGCGGGACGATGTGCTGCGCCAGCCACCGGTCCCAGATGCGCGCAAAATCTCCCGGCAGCCGCCGCGTGACGAAATCGCCGGTGGCGGGCATTTTGCCGTAAAAGCCGGGCAGGATCATATCTGCGGCGGACATGAGAATTTCTTGAACATTTGCAAATTGTAGGGATTCTCGACGCTTGCCGCCTTGAGCTCGAAATCGGCGTACATGCCTTGCGTGCCCAGTCGCAGGCTGTAGACGTCGGACAGCGAGGTGCCGGTGAAGCGGCCGCTGCGCAGCAGCCTCAGCCAGGCCCAGCTGCCGGTTTCGTTCAACATGACTTCGGGCGAGCCGTCGATCGGCTGGAAGGCGAGCGAGATGACGCCGGTGCCGTCCTTGCCGGGCCAGGTCATCGGCTGCGGCCGCGTCGCGTTGTTGTAATAGACGAGGTTCTGGCCATCGAGATTGAGTGTCACGCGCGTGACGTTGGGCGACAGGTCCTTCGGTTGCAGCGTAAAACTCATCACCGGCCCGGTACCGCCTGGAAACAGATCGTCGCGGATCCGCCTGGCCTGTTCGAACGCCGCCAGGGCCGCCGCGTCGAGGCCGAAATCGGCGCGCCATTTCCATGGCTGGCTGGCGGTGTCGACATAGCTGATCAAATGGTCGTTGATGAAGGTGTCGATCATCCCGGCCGGCCCGAACAGGCGGGCGAAATCGCGGACATTGACGTCGACCGCGCTTTCGGGGCTGAACGGATAGCGGTCGTTCAGCGCCGCCTGGCAGAACGGCAGGATGTCGGCGCGCCAGATGGCGTTGAGCTCCGAGGTGACCGCCTTCTGTGTCAGGCCGCTGGTGTCGCCGGCAATGCCGCCGAGCCAATCGTCGACCGGATCGGGCAGGATCTGGGCTTGCCTGGCGACCGCTCCCGTCAGTTCGGCCAGCCCACCCTGCTTCTTGATGGCGTCCTGCGGGTCGGGATTGGCCGTGACCGTCTGCAGCACGTTCGAAAGTGCGGTCAGCGCCACCACCGCGGCGTCGAGTGCCGGAGGCTGGCCGTCGACCTCGGCGATCGCCCCCTTGAGCGGCTTGAAATGTTCGGCCACCAGAGTGCCGGTAAGATCCACCTCGTCGGCGGAACCCGCGCGTGGCAGCAGTTTTGCACCTGTCTTCACGATCTTTCCAAGCTTCCCCAGCTTGCCGAGCAGTTTCGAGGTGCCCTTGGCTGCCGCCTTGTTGTCGGCCGGCGCTTCATCGGACCGGGTCAGCTCGGTCTCCTGAACCACCGCCGTAAGCAGGCGCTTCAGCGCGGAATCGGCGCTCGAAAGGTCTTTTAGGTTCTCGCTGGCGATATTCAGATCGGCCAATGGCGCCAGCCTGATATCGCGCAGGATGCTGTCCCATTGCGCGATGTAGTCTTCGTAATAGAGTTTCAGGATATCCTCGGACAGCGCCGAGACCGAGGTTTCGGAATTTTCCGAGCAGCCTCCGGCAAACACCGCCCGATCGAGTGCGGCCTGGGCGGCGACGTCCTCGACCCGGTCGAGAATGGCATCGTGGAAGCCGGCATAGGTGAACGCGCCCGATATGCCGACGCGCAGCGTCTTGTCGGAACGCCGTGCAAAAACCTTGGCGCCGTTGGGGCCGGCGAAATTCGCCGGGATCCATTCCTTTAGGCCGGCCACCGCCGGGTCGGCCAGCAACTGCCTGTAGGCACGCGCCGGCAGCGAAATCGTGCAAACCGTCTTCAGCGCCTCGGCGACCAACGCCTGATCCGCTGATATGTAGCTGTCGTCGACCGTCATGCGACGGATCGCGGCAAGCTGGTGCTCTTCCGCGTCGGCGGTCGGAAACGGCGCCGCCGGTGCGAATTCCGGCAAGTCGTTGACCCACCAGCTCTGGACGTAGTCGGCGTCCATCTGCGACAGGCCGGTCATCATGCGATAGGTTTTTAGCGCCCCCAGCATGAAATCCGGATCGCGGATCTGCCGCCACATGGTCGCCTCGAGCAGGGCGACCATGTGCGGCTCGAGGACGTTGCGCAAAGCGTGCTCGTAAGTGTCGGCCTGCGCCCGCAGCAGCTCTGCCGACGCCGACGGCCCGAGCAGGTCCTGGGCGCTGCTCGGCGGTGCGGTACGGGCGTTTGCGACCTCGGCCATCGCATAGAGCGCGCTGTCGATGGCGGGCTGCTCCACCGATGCCGGGCTCGCGGCTGCAGCGGTCAGCGGCGCCTGCAGCGCTTCGAACTGGCCCGCCTGCGCTGCGATCGCATTGCGGTTGTCATAGTAGGACCAGGTGAACATCGCACCGGCCAACAGGGCGGCGGCGGCACAGGCGGCCGCGGCGCCACGCCAGATCCAGGCGCGGCGGCGCTGCGCCAGCGGATCGAACGTCCCCAGGCCTGCTTCCCTAAAAATGACCTCGGTCAGCAGGTTCTTCAGGAAAAAGCTGCGTTTTTCAACACGCGGCGCCGGCATCGCCCGCCGCGGCGGAAGACCGAAGGATGACGACAGCGCCGCGGTCAGCCGGTCGATGGGCGCCCCTTCCTGGGTCGCCGACGTCAGATAGAGGCCGCGCAGCCAGGCGGCTTCCTCGTAGCGGCTTTCGCCGAACATCGCCTCGACCAGCACCTGGATCGGCTCGGACAGGCTCGTGAGCTGGGCGGGAAACCTGAAGATCTCGGCGCGGGCGGCGAGTTTGTCCTCGTCCTCCAGGCGCGGCACCAGCCGCCGCTCGAGTTGCGTCGCAAGGGTGGCGATTTCCCGTTCTATGGTCTTTGCGTCGACACGCGCATCCAGCGCGAAAGTCGTGCCCCACACCTGCTCGCGCGAGGCCGTCGACAGGCCGCCGAAGAAAGCCTCGAAACCCTTGATCAGATCGGCCTTGGTCAGCATCAGATAGACCGGAAGGCGGATTTCCAGCCGGTCGTTGAGTTCTGCCAGGCGACGACGGATCTTGCGGCCATGCGCCTTGATGGCTTCGTCGCCCTCTGAAAGCACGTCGATCGAAAGCGCGACGATCACGCCGTTCAGTGCCCGGCGGCCGCGATGCTTTTTCAAGAGGTCGAGGAAGCCCAGCCATTCCGCCGCATCGACGTCCGGCTGGCTCTCCTGCTGCACGTAGCGGCCCGCCGTGTCGATCAGAACCGCGTTTTCGGAGAAAAACCAGTCGCAGTTGCGCGTGCCGCCAACCCCCTGCAGATCGTCGGTGAGGTCGATCGGAAAGTTCAGGCCGGACTGGCGCAAGGCCGTGGTCTTGCCGGTGGCCGGCGGCCCGACGATCACGTACCAGGGCATCTCGCGCAGGAACTTGCGTCCGCCCAGTTTGCGGCGCTTCAATTCGACCATAACCTCGGCGAACTTGGCGCCGACGGCGGCGACGTTCTCTTCGCCGGGGCTCAGCGGTTTTTCCACCACGGGCGCAGCGATTTCGGCGACGAACATGCGGTTGGCCCGGATCGCCCGGCGCTGCGCGACGATCAGCCAGATCAGCCAGAAGATGACCAGCAGCGCAATGATGACGATGCGGACATTTTCCGAGGCGAAGGGTTCGTAAGCACCGACCCTGACGATCGGGCCGAACACCCAGATAACCAGGGAAAGCAGCGCGATGCCGATCAGGGTCCACAGCCAGCGCGATGTCAGAACCGCCCAGAGGAAGCGCAGGATGAACATCTCACAGCCTCTTTTCGACCAGCACCTCGACGCGGCGGTTCAAGGCCCGTCCCGCGCGGGTGCTGTCGTCGGCCACTGGATCGGTAGCTGCACGTCCTTCGAAACGAATGCGGTCCTGCGGCACACCGTTCTGGACCAGCATCTCGGTAATGGTTGCTGCGCGCGCTTCCGACAGCCGTTGGTTAGTGGAAAGCGGATTGGACCGTTGCAAGGGAATACTGTCGGTATGGCCGACCACGGTGATGTTTCCGATCAGTTCCTGATTGGCGAGGATCACTTTGGCGATTGAACCGATCAGCGGTTCGAAGCCTTCCGTCAGTGTCGGCCGCGACGACTGGAACAGTTCGGGGTTGGAGGCCTGAATGATCAGCCTGGCCAGCGAAACGCTCTCGGTGCCGCTGAGCGCGGCCCTGAGATTGGCCGGCGCTCCGGCCTGAAACTCCGGCACCAGCGCGAAATCCACCGCCTCCGGCGGCGGCGCGTCGACCTGTGGCGATGTCCGGCTGATCTCGCCGCGCGCCGGCGGCGGCAAAGCACGAACCAGCGTCGAAAGCTCGACCGCCTGACTGCTCAGTCCCATCGACAGCCCGAGATAGATTGCAGTGGCGAGAACCGCCGCGCCGAGCCCCATCACCCAGATCGGCACGATGAAGCGTTGAGGCTCGTCGGATGCGATCACGCCTTTCCAGTTCGGCGACAGCGGCGCGCCGTCGGCATCGGCATCGCGCAGAAAGCGCGCCGCAGCAACGCGAACGGCATTGAGCGAGCGGTCGCCCGACCGGCCTGGAACGCGATATTTGCCGCGGAAGCCGAGCGCCAGGCAATGATATTGCAGTTCGAGCAATTCGCGATCCCGGTTCGGATGCCGCTCCAGTTCGTCGAGACGCGTGAAGAACTGCGTGCCGGCATCAACATCGCCTCGCAGCATCACCACAAGCGGCTGGCGCGGCCATGCGCTGGCGCCGCCCCATGGCGTGTTCAGGGCCAGGTCATCGAGCAATGCCGCCACCACCCAGGCTGCCTGGTCGGCGCGCTCCAGGGACGACCCCGCCGCCATTGCCGCGTCACGCGCCCGAACCAACTCATCTAGCAACCGGGTGCGCAACGCTTCCGGGTTTTCCGGCGCCAGCGCGCTTTCCAGCTCGGGCGCGAACTCGAGCAGCGGCGCGAATGCGTTGACCAGCGTGTTCGGATGGGTGCGCGACCGTTTGATTGGCACACCCGACAACAGTGGCGTCATCGGTCGCGGCATCGGCGCGCCGGTCAGTCGTATGCGCGTGCGTTCGCGATCCTCCGACAGTCCGAAAGGATCATCCCGGCTCATCATCTCACCTGTTTACCGAATAGCAGTCGACCTGCGGCTCGCTCGGCAGCACGCCCGACACGCCGATGACGAAGCCGGGGGCATCGAGCAGCGAGGCCCAATGCTCGCTTTTCTGATCCAGCTCAAGGCACAGCCGATCGCCATCGTAGGGGATTTCGCGCGGCTGGGAATGAAGCGGTTTCAGTGGAATGCCGGGTAGACGGGATTTCCACAGGCCCTCGAACTGATCGGCCGAACCGACGGTCGCCTGGTTGACGAAAATCTTGCGCAACGCATCTTCCGACAACTCGGAGCCGACCCGGATGACGATCCGGCTGGCCACCAGCAGCTTCGGGTTGTCGATGCGGATTTTCCAGACGTTGGTCGAATGCCGCATGACCGGCAGTGCGCGTGATTTAGGCTCGATGTAGCGCAGGCTCAGGATGAGCGAGCGCAAGGCGTCGGCCAGCGCCGAATAGGCGGGGCCGGGCGCCATGTGATCGTAGGCCGGCAATTCGCTCAGCCGTCGCGCGCTCGAGCCGTAGGTCGCCATTGAACCGGCAAGACCGGCAAGCTCCAGGTAGAGCTCGGCCGGATGGAAAACATCCTGAGCCAGCATGTGCGCCAGCCGCGGACGCGCCGCATTGGCGAGATTGAGCATCAAAAGGTCTTCGACGCTGCGCCCTGGCCCGCCCATGACCATCTTGCCATGCGCCTCGGCAATCTGGTCGAGGCCGGTGACAACTTCCAGAAGCAGCTGCCGGTACCAGGCCACCGCCCCGGTAACCAGTGTCGGCGGCAGGAACGCCTCGTCCAGCGAGACGCCGCCGTCGGCTCGAACCCCTTTGATGTCGGCTATCGGCAGCGCGGTGTAGCCGCCAACCGATTTTCCCGGTGCAATCAGCAGCGCCTGCGGGCGGGCGATTTCGATTTCTTCAGGATCCGAACCGCCCTGGACGGCGTCGCGCACCGAAACGATCCGCCCATGATAGCGTGCTCCTGTCGATGCGGCGTGCGCCGGATCGAAGCCGACACCGCCGGCAGGCTCGAGCGGCAGGGCGACCAGCACCGGTCCGGCGCCGGTATCGGCGGTGACCGGCAGCGGTCGCGGCGCGTCCATCAGGTCCGGGATGGAGAACGGGGTTCCATCCGGAAAGATGCCGCGTGCCGACAGGATCGAGACCTGGCCGGCATCGAGCATCGCCTGGTCCAGCGTCAGCTGCTGAAAGCCGAACGTATGCAGCTGCCCGGCCTGCAACGCGCCGCGCACGGTCGCCTCGAAAAAGCGATCCTGCTGCTGAAAATGCTGGGTCCGGAGAAACAGGCCTTCGGACCACAGCACCCTGTTTGCATCGCTCATGCCGCTACTTCCTGCATCGAGCACCCCTTGCCCTGGCCGCTAGGCGGAAATGCCGCCGCTGCCAAGCGTGACGTTGACGGTAACTGTTGATCCCGACGACACCGACTTGGTTGTACGCCAGGTCCGGCCGCCGGGCTCGCGAACGAGGGCAACGAAGCCCAGCGCAGCCGCGTCCGGCTCGACCGTGATGGTTTTGGATGCGGTCTTTCCAGGCCCGACGGAGATCTGGTCGGATCCGATGAGATCGCCTGCGAGTGCGGAGCCGGCATCCCCCTGCAGCGCGAAATAATCGGCCGAATTGAATTTACCGGTGCTGCGCAGCCGCATCACCAGGACCGTCACCGGCCGGTCGCCGCCGCCTGGTCCCGGATTCATGCCGGCCGCGCCGGTCAAGTTGACGGTCACCGCGGATGGTTTCGGCGGACCGCTCTGGCAAGCAGCAAGCAGCCCGGTTGCGCCCAGGGCAACGATAAGTTCGCGGCGATCGATCATGTTTCACTCCTCCTCATATGCATCCCGAAAATCAGCGCCGATTTCGCCCAAAAAGCTCGATTCCGCACTCTGAGCGATGTCACGATGGCGTTTCTGGTAAAGCTCCCACAGCCTGGCGCGGCGCCCGCCCGAAAGAACGGTGCCGATCGCGGAACTCGATTTGAGTTCTTCCTCGATCGCTGCCGGGTCAAAACGGTCAATCATTCGCCGCAAGGCGGACTGCACGCCTCGCCAGGCGCGCACGTGATGTTGCGCGAGATCGCGGACGGCGTCGGCGATTGCCGCTTCACCGGCCAGAAATCCGGGGCTGCGCTCGGCGATGAGGGTCACGATGGCGTCGTCGACCGTCGGCAGAAATTTTAGCGGATTGACTTCAGAGGCCCCAACCACCGTCTGGGCGACGCGAGCGTTTCCCTTTTCCTCGGCCCGCTTGCGCAGCAGCTGCATCAGGCCTTCCATCATCAGCCGATACTCGCGACCGAATTTTTCCATTTCCGCGACGCTGTCGCGTCCGGGAAAATCGGCTTCCTCGATGCCCATGCCTCGCAAGAACGCGCTGCGAAGGGCCATGTTCGCCGGTTGCGCCGGGGAGGGGGTGGGTCTGGGGGCAACGCCAGCCCGTGGCGGAGCAGGGATAGCTGCCGCGGGGCCAGGCAAATCCCAGGGATTGGCCGGCTGCGGCTCTGGGGCGATGTGTTTGCGTTGACCGGTCGAGCCGGCGCCGTTTCTCAAATCGGGCGACGCGGCCGGCCCGAAACCGAAACCGTCATCGAATTCGGATGACTTTCTTGAAACGGGCTGGGCTGGGACGGGCTCGCTTGCACCGGAAGGCGCCGGATCGAAGCTGAATGGGTCTGCGGCGTCCGGCGCACCACGAGGTTCGGAATAGCCGGCGCCGTTCGGCGCCGGCGTCGCTACCGGGTCGAGGCTGAACGGGTCGTCGAAGGCAGGCGAACTGCGCTGGTTGGCGCGCTCGAACGCTCCTGGAACGGGTTGCTCGAACGGGTTCGGCAGATCGGCGGGACGCGGTCGGCGCGGCTCTTCTTCGACCGTAGCTGAAAAGAAGTCATCGCGGCCGATGCTTACCGGCGCTCGCGATGCCGGCGGTGACCGCTCTGCGAACGTTTGGCTGGCCGCTGGTGCCTGAGCGACCGGCGCCTGCAGATCGACGCATACGATGTAGTCGCCCAGCCTCAGCCGCATGCCGTTCTGAAGACGGACCGAGGTGCCGGTGCCGAGCGGACTGTCGGAATCGTTTATGAACAAACCGCTGCTTGATGTGTCGGTGACGAAATAGCCATCCCGCCCGCCGGTGATCCTGCAATGGGCGCGTGAAACGAACATGTCGGGATCGTCGATCTGCCAGTCCGCGTCCGCGCTACGGCCGATCACCAGTTCACCCTCGTCCAGCCGGGTCTGCCGTACCGCCTGGGTGCGTGGCCCGTGCTCCAGCGTCAGCAGCAGACTCATGCCGCGACCTCCGCCATTTCCGGCCGCCATCCGACGATCGTCCGCAGCCGCATATCGTCAGCATCGCCCCTTTCGGTGGGCCGCGCAAGCCAGGTGGTTCGGCCGAGCTGTACCGCTCCGATACGCGGCGGCGGCACAGCTTCACGCGCCAGCACGATCCGCAGATCGACGTCGAGCGATTCCCCGACCATGTCGCGAACCGCCTGCTTGAACAGTTTCAGACGTTGGCCGCCCGGCAGGAACGTCTTGAACTCCTCATAGCCGACTGGGCCGACGCGGAGCTCGATCCTGCTATGGCGGCTGAAAACGCGCGGGCCGATCGTCGCCCCGCGGCCCAGCACTGCGTAGGCCTGGGTAAGCCGGGTCTGCAGCGCCGCCGGTATGGTCATCCAGGTGGCGACGAACTCCTTGATCGCGACCGGCACTTTGAACGCTTCCGCCAGGAACAGCGTCAGCCGCTCTGGGCCGTCGACCTGGCTGGCGAGCGACGCGGCCTGGCGAAGTTTTACGGCGTCGAGATCGGGATTTTGGGTGCCGGGAAGTCCGGTTCCCGCCATCGCTTCGAGCATGGCCCTGACCCGGCCGCCGACCGCACGTTCGACCTGTACCGCCGGATGCGCGTCCGCCCAGGCCCGATAGTACAGGGCGATCATCCGGTGTTGGAGAATATTGACGAAATCGACGAACGTCGTGTCGACGGTCTGTCGTGCGTCAGCGCCGGTGAACCAGCGCTGCGACAGACGATCGAGCACCCAGCGTGTCAAATGAAGCGGCATCGGGCCTTCCGGCCCCATCAGCCCGATATTGGCAACGGTGACCCGGGCCGGTGTCCCGTCCGTCCCCGGCGTCTTGTCCTTCGCTTGGCGGAATTCAACCACGTCCTTGGCGGAAAAGCTGAGACGCACATGCTGTCCGAGCCTTGCCGGCTCGCGATCCGCGCGGCCGGAATAGCCGAACAGCCCGCCGCGTTGTTCGAGCCGGCGCAACAGTTCGAAAAAGTCGAACGTATCATCCAGCGCTTCGGCCCGGCCCGGGTCGAGCTTGCCTAGATCAGGTAGCGATTGCCGGGCGTCATCGGCCATGGCACATCCTCCTGCTTCTGCAGCAGCCGCGTGCGGGTCCGCACAAAGCCGTTTATTCCGGCGTGACGGGCAAACAGCCGTGCAAGCAAGGCCGAAAGCAGCAATGTGCTTTGCCCGGCCAGGACCGATTGGTCCACATGCAATGTCACTTCCGTGCCCCGTCCGAAGCACATCGGCCCATCGATCTGCAGCCGTTCGATGACGGAGCGCGAGTCGATGCGAACGATCGAGTGCACGTTGCGAGCCAGGCTCGGATCTCCCCGGTCGGCGTAAAGATCGAGCAGCGCATGCAGCGGATCGACACCGCGGCCTTCCTTGGCGAGGCTGAGGAAGTTGAGGGCCAGCTGCGCCACGAGCCGCCATGCGAGATTGTCGGCTCGGGATTCGCCTTCGGCACCGGCGGGCAGCGCCGCCGGGATAGCCGGCTGCGGCGGGCGCAAAGCACCGGTAAGCCGGACCGTTTCGACCGGATCGCCCGTCTCCAGCGTCAGGGTAGGGTTGTCGTCGAGGATCGGCAGATCGCGGTTGGTGCAAAGCGCCATGATGTCGAGACGCTTCAGCGGCCGGTTGGCCGGGCTTCCGGCCGGCCGTGAAACCGAAAGGAAAACGTCGTCTCCGGTGTAAGAAGTCCGGGTCAGTCCGTCGCGCCGTTCATCTTCGGTGGCCCGGCGAGGGCGCCGTTCGGTGGAATAGACCCAGCCATTGCTGCGGTTTTGCCCCAGGCTGAAGAGTTCTGGAATTTCGGCGTCAGGACCCTCGGCATCGGCGTCCTCGACATGGGTCACCCGATAGATTTCGAAGTCGCGCGCCCGCGTGCGGTCGGCATGCAGAACTTGCCGCGTTCTGCGCGGATCAAGCTCGATGACGTTGCAGTCACGCTCGAACAGGTTGATGATCGGCGTCGCAAAAAGTTCGAAATCCGCCGGCGTCACATCGGCAAGCTCGGGCACCGGACGCCGGAACATGAAGATGATCTCGACCCCGGCCTCGCATCGGCGCACGACCGGTTGCAGTCCTGAAACCCGCACGTAGTGAAAGCGCTCGGGCATCATGAAATATTCACGCAGCAGGCGGTAGCCTTCGAATGTCGGCCGGGTACGAGGCATCAACGCCTCGTCATCGCTGATGCCGACCATTTCGGGTTCCGGCAACCGCGATAGCGGATTGGCCTTGCCCTCGGCGCGGGCGCCAACCGCCGAGCAGGCGCCGAAAATCGCGTCGAACAGCAATGGCGCTTTGGTGCGCCCGGCAAAATAGAAATCAAGCCGGTCGAGCGCCAGTTCGCCGAGCTTGCCTTTTCCGGTCCGGCCCAGCGTGATGCGCAGCGCCGCCTCGCCGCCTGCGCCGCCGATAGGTGTTATGCCGGCTGCCGCCAACCCGCTGCGATCCTGGAAATAGCTGACCGAAATGATGGCTATCGGCCACAGCGTGATTTCCTGCGCGGTGGTGAACGTGCAGCGCGTCGACAGGCCGGGTTGCAGGCTGGACACCAGCCGCGTGTTCCGCTTGATGACATGGCCGGCAATCATCGACTGGACCTGCTGGCCGGGTTTCAGCACTGCCATCGCCGTTGCCGGCGCCGGGGTAACCAGATCGGGATAAAGCACATCCAGCACGCTGCGTGAAAACCGCGAACGCTCGGCGTCGACTTTCAACCGGGTGCGTGCAGCGAGGAAAGCGACGCCGTCGAGCAGCCGCTCGACATACGGATCCGGGCACGGGACGGTATCGAGAGAAAGATTGCGTGCCACCGCCGGATGCATGTCGGCAAATTCCGCCGCTAGGCCGCGGATATGGGTCAGTTCCTCCTCGTAATATTCTACGAAGACCCGATCCATCTCAGCTTTCCCTGAATTCGGTCCGCGCCAAACCGTTGTCGAGGTTGACTGTCGTGCGCAGGCGCATGCGTTCCGGCGTCGGCGTCATGATCAGCACAGCGTCTATCTCGATCTTCAGGCCCGCACTTTTGTCACCAAGGGTCACCGCTACCTTGGTTGCGCTTTCCTTGAGACGCGGCTCGAACGTGGCAAGGACCGAGCGGATCTCGCGCGCCAGCGCCTCGCGATCAAAGTCGCGCGACGAACGGCCGGAAAACGACGGCACGCCGTAGTTGACCACGCTTCGGCGCACTTCGGGAAAATCGGCCAGCGATGGCGGATTGTCTGCAGCCTGTTCGTTTTCGAAATCGGAAAGAAGCGGAACAGCTTCGAAGCGCTCGGTGTTGAACAAGGCCTCGATGTCGCGCCGCACCGCCTCCCTGAGGACGCGTGCCGATACGACCACGCCACGGCTTTCGATCTCGGCGCGGTGTTGGGTCTGAAAGCCCAGGCGGTGCAGACGCCGCTTCTGATCGGATGTCAGCTCCGCGTCGGCATCGATAAGCCGCGCGCTGCCGGCAAGCAGCGTGTCCAGCCGGTCCACGCCCAGCTCGTCCTGCAAGGTCTGGCGCAGCCCGTCGATCTCGGAGGTGACGCCCGGCAGGTCGTTGACGAGACGGTCCCAAAGAGAGGGCTGGACCGCCTCGCGTTTCGCCCGCGAACTGCCGGTAACCTGCAGCTTGTCGGCGCCGGGCCGCCGCGCCTCACTTGCCGACATAGACATCCATTTCGATTTCGTCATCCTTGTCATAGACGAACTTGATCTTCTTGTAGGCGAAGCTGACCTCCTCCTCGATCAGGTCTTCTTCGTCCTCGGCCTGCGACATGTCGTATTCCATGATCGAGGCGTCGGTCAGGGTGACGACCAGATAGTCGCTGGTCTCGCCATCGATGGTCCGGCGGGCGGAGAACACAACTTCGTCCAGCGCCTTGTTGTCGAACAGCGCCTTTTTCAGATAGGGCGATGACTTGTCATAATGCTTGGTGAACTTGATCATCCCCAGCGACACGCGACCGCGGCGTGAGAGCGAATTCGGATCGTATGGCGCGATTATCTTGTAATCGACCCCGTGGACTTCGATTTCGTCCTCATGGCCGTCTCGAACGCTTGGCCCTTTGATATCCGGAACTTTTAGAAAACCATCAATTTTCACGGGCATTGTCTTCCTCCAGCGTTTTCAAAACAAAACAGGATTATGTTGCTGCAAATCAAGCCTTTACGGACGGAAGTTCCGACACCAGACGAAGCGAGGCGTTGATGCCCTCCAACTGGTAATGCGGGCGCAGATAGAAGCGGGCGTTGTAGTAGCCCGGCCGCCCCTCGACGCTGTCCACCTGGACTTCAGCGGCGGCAAGCGGGCGCTTGGCGCGCGCCTTGTCGTCGGCAAAGGCCGGGTTGGCCAGCACGTATCGGTTGATCCACTCGGTCAACCAGATCTGCATGTCCGACCGCTCCTTGAACGACCCTATCTTGTCGCGCGCGATGGCCTTGAGGTAATGCGCAAACCGCGAAACCGGGAAGAGATAGGGCAGGTTGGCGCTCAGCCGCTCGTTCGACTGCGCGTCGGGATCGACCAGCCGGCCGGCGCGGGTCTCGTCGTCCTGCAGCGAATGCGCGCCGATGAAAGCCGCCAGATCCGTGTTCTTGCGGTGCAGGATGGGCATCAGGCCGAGCTTGGCCAGTTCCGCCTCGCGCCGGTCGTCGATGGCGACTTCCGTCGGGCATTTCATCGCCACCGATCCGTCGTCGGTGGGGAAGGAGTGCACCGGCAGGTTGATGACCGTGCCGCCATTTTCGACACCGCGGATCTGCGTGCCCCAGCCATAGAGCTTGTGGCTGCGGTTTATGTTCACGCCCATCGGGAAGGCGGCGTTCATCCAGACATATTTGTTGTGGTCGCCCTGGACCTCTTCCTCGAAGGTGAAACCCTTCACCGGAACGGTATCCGTGCCGTAGGGAAGCCGTGCCAGGACACGGGGCATCGTGAGGCCGATATAGCGCGCATCCTCGCTCTCGCGCAGCGATTGCCACGAGGCGTAGGCGGCGTTGGAGACGATCTGCTGCAGATCCTGCGGGTTCGGCAGTTCCTGCCAGCTGTCCATGCGGAACAGGCGCGGCGAGGCCGCCGCGATGAACGGCGTGTGCGCCGAGGCGCAGACGCCCGAGATGTTGCGCAACAGGCCGACGTCACGCGGATGGTTGGAGAATTCGTAGGCGCCGATCAGGCAGCCGATCGGCTCGCCGCCCAGCATCGAATACTCGTCCGTATAGACCTTCTTGAAGATCGGGCTCTGGTCCCACATCTGGCCTTCATAGTCTTCAAGCGTGTCGGCGAGCTGCTCCTTGGAAATGTTCATCACCCGGATCTTCAGCTTCTGATCCGTCTCGGTGTTGTTGATGAGATACCAAAGGCCGCGCCATGTGCCTTCCATTTCGCGCACTTCCGGCGCGTGCAGGATCTCGTTGACCTGCTCCGACAGCATCTTGTCGATGCCCGCGATCAGCGACTTGATCGACTTGATCGCGTTGGACGAGATGGTCGTGGTGTCGGATCGCGACTGTGCCGCCAGCGCGAGATTGCGAACGAGTTGCTGCAGCTTCTCGCTGTCGTCCTTCTTGACCTTGAAATCTTTTTCCAGGAGCCCGCTGAATTCTCCGAGATCGATGGTCTCCGCCTCGGCGACGGCGGCTGCGGTCTTTTGCTGTTCGGCCATGACTACACCTCAACCTTGTCTTCGTCCGACAATGCCTGGCTGGCGATTTTGCCAAGAAGCGGCTCGTTGTTCAGAAGCTGCGCTATGCGCTTTTCGGCGTCGACGCGGCCATCCATGAAGCCGAGCAGTTCCTCGAGCTGGCGACGCATCTTGAGGATCTCGGCCAGTTGCGGGACTTGCTCGGCAATCTTGTCCGGGGCGAAATCGCCCATCTTGGTGAAGGTAAGATCGAGTGCCAGCTCTTCATCCCGCTCGGCGCCCTCCGCCTGGGGCAGCGTGTTCTTCACGCGGGCTTTGACGCGCGGCCCTAGCGCCTCCATGAAACGCGGGAAGCGGTTCGCATCGGTCTCGACAAAGGAGCGGTCCAGCACCGACTTCATCGCTTCCTTGGTCTGTGAGGCACCGGAAAGATCGGCCATCACCCCCATGACGAACGGCAATTCGATCGTCGTCGGGCTGCCATAGGTTTCCACGTCATAGGCGATCTGCACGCGCGGAGCGCGGTTCCGTTCGATGACTTTCGCTTTGCTTTCAGCTGCCATGGCTCGTTACCTTTCATCCTTCTGGGCCGTCTTCTTGGCATCGGGAACGCCGGCAAGCAGCCGGAATTCCTTCAGCCCCGACGGGGCGAGATCTTCCATCAGTTCAACGAAATCCATATGCACCATCCGGCGCACCCGGCGGGCCAGGTGCGGGATCGGGCTCGACGGTTCGGTGCGGTCATAAAAGGCGACGACGAGGTCGAGGCATTTCACGACGTCGTCGCGCGAGGAAATCCGCTCCGGCAGCCCCGTGCCCGGTTCCGCGTAACTCGCCATACTTGCCATGGTATCGGCTCCATGACCCTTTGCAGGCATTTGACCGTTTCGAGCAGGCATTTCCGGATCTGCAGTCGTGTGGGCTGGCTCGGCTGCGCCGTTCGTCGCGGTCTCGATTGCCGAATTCCGTTCGAGGGTCGACAGCAAACGCTGCAGGAACCGTTTCAATTCCGGAACAGCGGCGCCACCGCCCTGCAGACGGACGTTGAGAGCCGTCTCGACCGCATCAAGAGCCGTGATCGCCGCATGAGCATCGGCAATCAGCGACATCATCTCCGCATTGGCTTGATCGGCCTGCGCCTTGCACCCGCCATGAACCCGGTTCAGCAGTTGACCGTGCGCGCTGGCCAGCGTTGCCTTTTCCGCCGCATTCAATCCCGAAGCCGCTTCCAGAAGCATGACCCGCTCGTCGAGTGCGGCTTGTTCCAGATCGCGTCCGCTGATCGGTCCGATAGGGCGCGGCGCGAAGAAAATCATTCGCCGCAAGTCCGCCAGCAGCCCGTCCTGGCCGTTCTGGAGGTCGAGCAGGGCGTTGATGCGACGCAAGGCGGCGTCGCGTGGTGAAGCACTGGGCCGCAGGGCCGGGTGCATGGTCTCCCAATGCTGATCGAAGCTCCGTGCAACAAGGGTCAGGCCATGCGCGAGCCCGGCGAGCCGCTGCTCATTGGCCAGCGCGCGCGTGACAATGACGAGCAGGCGCAGATCCCGGCCATGCGCACGCAATTCCTCCGCCTTGTCGAGGACGGCAGGCCAGTCGACCGGAATGGTGCTTTGCGACGAGGGCTGGTTGTGGCCGCCATGGACGACCTTGACCTGCGGCTCGGTGAGACGCTCCAGCTCATGAAAGGCTGGATCGTTGCGCAAATCCTCCCCTGACGGATTTTCACCGTCCAGCGGATTCAGCCAGAGTGCGAGATCGATCACACCATCCCCCGCGCGCGGCTCTTGGGCCGTGCCTGACCCAACGTTACCACACTGCGACACTTTACCACAATTTAGTTGATGCTCAATCTCAATACGCGCCTGCAACCGGCGCGCTGGGCTCGAAAGCGCTGGCGCATTTGTCGAACCCTGTCGGTGAATGCATCGCCAACAGGCGGGGCGTTCGATGGCGTTGCAGCCGATAGCGCCGGCGCCTGCCGGGACGGAGAAATCGACTGAATCGAACACCCGGACGGCCCGCTCATAAACGCTCTTTGTCAAGTCGCTGCTTATGTGGCAGTTTGTTGGCTGGCAGATTGGAGGGGCAAGTTCGATGGAACAGCGCCGGTCGTCGCAGAGCTTTAAACGCAAGGAACTGGTCGGCAAGCTCAATCCCATCTGTTTGCGCGCCTTCAAGGCTGCGGCCGACACCGCCAAGCTGCGCGGCAATCCTTATGTCGAGCTCGTTCACTTCATCGAGCAGCTGGTGCTTTCAGAGCGCTCGGATGTGCAGCTGATACTGGCAGACGCCGGGGTGGATGCGAGCCGGCTCACGGCCGATATGACCCGCGCCGTCGACAAGCTGCCTTACGGCGCCACTTCGATCGAGGAATTTTCCGATCATATCTTTCACGCCATCCAGGAGGCCTGGGGCCTGGCGGGACTGGAATTCAGCGTCGAGGAAGTGCGCAGTGCGCATATTCTGCTCGCCTGCCTGAAGACGCCGGTGCTGGAGGGCCTGCTGTCGAAGATCAGCGGCGAATTCGACAAGATCGATGCGCAGGCCGTTATTGCGCGGTTCGCGGACGTCATGGAGGGTTCGCTCGAAGCCGGCGCCGCGACTGCGGTTGCCGCCGCCGAAACACCGCGGCGGGCTCCGGGCGGGGATTCGGCGCTGGCCAAATATGCCACCGACCTGACCCAGCGCGCCCGCGATGGCAAGATCGATCCGGTCGTCGGCCGCGATCCCGAGATCAGGCAGATCGTCGATATCCTGATGCGGCGCCGGCAAAACAACCCGATCCTGACCGGCGAGGCGGGGGTCGGCAAAACCGCGGTCGTCGAGGGCTTTGCCTTGCGCATTGCCGAGGGCGACGTGCCGCCGACGCTGCAGGGCGTCAGCGTGCGCATGCTCGATGTCGGCCTGATGCAAGCGGGCGCCAGCGTAAAGGGCGAATTTGAAAAACGGCTGAAGGCGGTCATTGACGAGGTGCAATCCTCGGAAACGCCGGTCATCCTCTTCATCGATGAAGCGCACACCTTGATCGGCGCCGGCGGCGCGGCAGGAACCGGCGATGCGGCCAATCTGCTGAAGCCGGCGCTGGCGCGCGGCGAGCTTCGCACGATCGCGGCGACGACCTGGGCCGAATACAAGCAGCACATCGAGAAGGATCCGGCGCTTACCCGTCGCTTCCAGGTCGTCAAGATAGAGGAGCCGTCGGAAGCGGTCGCCGTTCTCATGCTGCGTGGTGTCGCCGGTGTCCTCGAGCAGCATCACCAGGTGCAGATACTCGATGAGGCGATCGAGGCGGCGGTCAGCCTCTCCCACCGCTACATCCCGGCACGGCAACTGCCCGACAAGGCGGTGAGCCTTCTCGACACCGCCTGCGCCCGTGTCGCCATTTCGCAGCATGCCACCCCCGCCGAGGTCGAGGACATCATGCGCCGCCGCCAGGCGCTGGAGGTCGAGCGCGCCATCATCGGCCGCGAGGCAGCGATCGGCATCGACGTGGCCGACCGGCAGGCTCGGGTCGAAACCGGGCTTGCCGAGACCGAACTCACGCTTGCTGCCGCGCAGCAACGCTGGGATCGGGAAAAGGCGCTGGTTGGCGAGATACTCGAACTGCGCGCCAGGCTGCGCGGCGAGGGTGTGCCGCTCGACGCCGTGGAGCCTCCGGGGGCGGTCGTCGAAACCGCAGGCGCCGTTGCCCCCGAGATCAAAGCGCCTGAAACCGATGCGCCTGAACCGGATGCGCCCGAAACCGATACGGAAGCAACGGCCACTGCCGATCCTTCTCCACCCGATCCGGCTGCCGATCTCGCGCGGCTGCGCGAACTGATGGCCGAACTCGCAGAAGCGCAAGGCGAGACGCCGCTGATCCTGCCGTCGGTCGACCGCAACGCCGTGGCCGCCGTGGTGCAGGACTGGACCGGCATCCCGACTGGCCGCATGCTGTCGAGCCAGACCGAGAAGGCGCTGCGGCTCGCCGTCACGCTGTCCGAGCGCGTGGTCGGTCAGGATCACGCCATGGAAATGATTGCCAAGCGCGTGCAGACCAGCCGCGCCGGGCTCGGAGCGCCCGAAAAGCCGGTGGGGGTGTTTCTGCTCTGCGGTCCCTCGGGCGTCGGCAAGACCGAAACCGCGCTGGCCCTGGCCGAGACGCTCTATGGCGGCGAGCAGAACCTCATTTCGATCAACATGTCCGAGTTCCAGGAGGCGCACACCGTCTCAACCTTGAAGGGCGCGCCACCCGGATATGTCGGCTATGGCAAGGGCGGCATCCTCACCGAGGCGGTCCGGCGCAAGCCCTATTCGGTGATCCTGCTTGACGAGGTCGAGAAGGCGCATCCGGACGTGCACGAAATCTTCTTCCAGGTCTTCGACAAGGGAATGATGGACGACAGTGAAGGCCGCCGGATCGATTTCAAGAACACGCTCATCCTGCTCACCTCGAACGTTGGCTCCGAAGTCATCATGGACCGGACCAGCAGCGGCACGGTGCGGGCGGGGCTCGACGATCTCGACACAGCATTGCGCGCCCCGCTGCTGAAGGTTTTTCCAGCGGCCTTCCTGGGCCGGGTGGTGACCATCCCTTACTACCCACTCTCGGACATGATGATCGAAGCGATCACCCGCCATCAGTTCGCCAAGATCGCCCGCCGGCTGCGCTCGAGCAACGATGCCGAGTTGGTGATCGGTGACGGTGTCATGGATCTGGTCAAAGCCCGCTGCACCGAGATCGAATCCGGCGGCCGAATGATCGACGCCATTTTGACAAACACGCTTCTGCCCGAATTGAGCCGTGGCGTGCTGAACCGGTCGCTCGAGGGCGAAAAGATGACGAAGGTGACGGTTGGAGCCTCCGAAGGAGGTTTCACCTATTCCTTCGAATAACTGAGCAGCAATCTGTGGTTAACCGGAGCCGTAGCACCGCTCAGGGTTGATCCGCCGCATTTTGCGCCCGAGCACCAGAGCCAATTTGGCGTGGTTTCGCGCCTCGGTTGCATCCTGGCCCCAGACACGCTACTATACCCTCTCGCGTTCCCGGGGGGGAAGGTGGATGAGCATCGTCCATAGGGTCGGTCCAGTTCTAGATCAGGCGATTGCCGCAGTCCTCAACAGGGCCGGCTATGGCGACACCGTTTCGGTCAAAGCGGCATTAAACCAGGTTCGGCAGGCTGCACCTGGTTTGGTCGCATCCAATGACGATCTGACCGAAGCCATCCTCGAAGTCGCTGCTGCTTTGGGCCTGTTGGTGGCTTTCGATGAGCACGAGCAGTATCCGCTCAATCCCGCTTAGTTATCCGATCGCCGCTCGAAAGATCTAATGCATGTCGCGTAAGCGGTTTTGCGATAACGACATGCATAAAACAAGAACTTAGCGTCACATGAATCCATTCAGCCGAGACGCGCTTTAGCGAGATAATCCGGCCCCTCATGGAACCCTTTGGCAATCGACGAGTTGCGTTCAAAGCTGAAGGTGACCGTCATGGCAACCAGAGAGAGCGATCGTGGCTTCCGAGAACTGGTCCGTTCGGCAGACAATCGTCGGAGCCTACGCAAGCGATTGGGACTGGAAGGCGATCCAACCCTGTCGCCGAGGCTTCTCGCATTAGCTCTGAAGCTTCAGAAGGAGCTTGACCGGCGAGAGCAAGAACTGGCTGACGAGAACCCTCCATCACCCTGAAGTCACAGCACTCATTCCGGTGACCGTAGGTGACGCGTGAGAGAACGGGCCATAAGACCCCTGCCGACGCCGTTCGCGAATTGATCGGCGCCGAAGACAATCGTCGTCACGTACACACGCTGTTGGGGCTGGCGGTTGATCCAGAATTACCTCCACCACTGGCCCCATTGCTCGAAGCCATTGGCAAGGCCAAGGACGAATCCCAACACTGTTACGAATAGGGAAGCAACAGCTTGCAGGTGCGACGGATATTTCTCGTTTTACCGTCCGGCATCATTCCACCGTCCTCGCAGGCCTACGCGTAGCGGTCGTGGCGGCGCACCCAGTCCATTCCCTCAGCTTCGTTGCGCCCCCTTGGCATGAGGTCGAGCATGGCGTAGGTGCCCATCATCACCTCTACACCGCGGCCGAAGGTGGAGTACGTGTGAAAGACGGTGCCAGCCTCATCCTTGTAGAAGGCGCTCAGGCCAGGCCATTCCTCGCCGGTTTCCCGCCATTCGCCGTAGTTGTAGTCGATGTGCCCGGTGGCGACCTCTTCGGGCGTGAAACTGACCCGGAAATCGTAGTTGAACGGACTGCCGTTCGAGGACACCCATCGGAACTGCCAGCCCATACGTCTGCGGTAGCGCTCAATATCGGCCAGCGGCGCGCGCGAGACGGCGATCATGGTTACATCGTGATGCGCCAGATGCTTGTTCATGCCGTCGGTGTGATCAGCCATGAACGAGCAACTCGGGCAGCCTTCCTTCCATCCCGGTGCGAACATGAAATGTTGCACGAGAAGTTGCGAGCGGCCGTCGAAGAGATCGACGAGCGCACGCGGACCATCCGGCGTGTCAAACACGTATTCCTTGTCGATACGCACCCAAGGCAAGGCGAGCCGCTCGCGTGCGACCTTGTCGCGAAGCTGCGTGAGTTCCTTCTCCGCTCGCAGGAGGTCCCGGCGGGCGGTCAGCCAGTTATCGCGTGAAACAACAGCGTGTTGCATTGTCAGTCTCCTTGGGTTTGGGCGACGGAAGTGTTGCAGTGCTGCGAACGGGCGGAAAAGAGCTTCAGCCACGGCGATACGTGAAAGAGGCTCATCAGCAGGTACATCAGGGCCATGTCGTTGATCGACATGAAAGGCGAGGCGGCAGAGCACATGGTCATGCTCGAGCCGACAGTAGAAATCCAGGCCATCAGTGCAAAGGTCGGTGCGGCGGCGAGCCCGAGCCAGCGGGCAAAACCGACCGCCTGCCCGAGCAACGAAGTGGCTTTCTCTTTTGCTGCAAACATCGTCATTTCCGGTCCTGCGGTAGAATTCGCCGTTTCCACGGTTTCGATAAAAAGACGCTATCTCGGGCAGCCGGAGAGGTGAGAGTTACAAGTGTGACGGGATTTCAATGTGGGGCTGCAAACGGACCTGCAGCAATCGCCTATCGCGCGAGCGTCGCTTGCTGGAACTGCGTTGGTCGGTCGGAGGCCAATGGTGTTTCTAATGGAACGCTAATATACAATGGACGCTCGAACGAGCAGCGCCTGCCAAATACCTGGGGGAACGCCATGCGAAGCCTCGTCTTCACGATGTGTATCGCCACCGCAACTGCCGCCAGCGCCCATGATTGGTACGAGGACAGGATTGACCCAATGACGAAATTCAAGTGTTGCGGTGGCTCTGATTGCCGCGCCATACCTCGGTCGTCGGTACGGTCCAGGATAGACGGTGGTTACACCTACTTGCCGCATAATTTCAACATCCCACGGGACCGTGTGCAGGAATCGCCGGACGGCCAATACCACATCTGCGAGAGTACCTACGTCGTCACTAATCAGCTGTATTGGCGTTGCTTTTTCGCACCTCGCGCAAATGTCTCTCTAATTCTCCCACATTAAGATACTGCCTGAATTCCTTGCCGCCCGTACAAGTGGAGCTGGACCAGTCCCAGCGCTTCGGCCGGAGAAGCAGCTGTTGTGATCGATCATCCGGGGAACATTTTCGTCAATCTTCTATTAAGCAGAGAAGCTGGTTTGGAGCAGATCAATGGGCATTTTTTCCGACCCTGATAAGAAATTGACGGAAAATCTCTACGCGCACGGCAACGACCTCGTCGATCCTGCTGCGGATCTTCCCGAGAGCGTCGAGGAACGGGTCGAACTGTTGATGCCGTTCGTTCAGCCCGAGGCTCGCGAGTTGGTCCGCTCGCAAATCCTTGGTCTCATTCATGAGTACATGAATGAGGATTCCGCCCCATCGCGTTAGAGACCGTGGTCATGCGGCGCCGGGAGGACAATCGTGTGGGAGCAACGCTGCAAGCGCGCACCATAAACAGCAGTAAACGTCGCCGCCTTCGACTTGAATGCCTATGGTCATCATCAACCCTGAGCAGCTGGCCGAAAGACGTGTGCTTTCGCAGCGCCGGAAAAACATCGACGATGTGGAGGAGATACGCGCCGAATAGAACGGCGACGATCTAGTGGCTGCCGGAGATCGGGGTCCGATGAGAATTCTCGTTGTTGGAGCCACCGGCTTGATCGGCGCTTCGATCTGCGCCCGCCTCGTTTCCGAAGGACATGAGGTGGTCGGCATCGCGCGTAGCCCGCGGGCAAATGCCGCCCGTGATTACCAGACATTGGTGCTGGATATGGCAGCCGCGCTACGCCCTGAAGATTGGCTGCCGCATCTGACTGGCGTCGATGCCGTGGTGAACTGCGCCGGCGTTCTGCAGGACAGCCCGCGCGAAAAGACCGGGCAAGTCCATCGCGATGCGGCGGCGGCTCTTTTTCTCGCCTGCGCGGGGGCCGGCGTTGCCAAGGTGATCCACTTCTCGGCAATGGGAGTGGATCGGGCACAGCCTTCGTCGTTCTCGGCGACGAAATATGCCGGGGATCAGGCGCTGATGGCGCTTGACCTGGACTGGATAATCCTTCGCCCTTCCGTGGTGCTCGGCCGGCCTGTGTTTGGAGCCAGTGCATTGTTTCGCGGTCTGGCCTCGCTGCCGATCCTGCCGTCAATGCCAGATACCGGCCGGCTGCAGGTCGTGCAGCTCGAGGATGTGGTCTCGACGGTGCTCTTCTTTCTCAATCCCGGCAGTCCGTCTCGTCTGGCGCTGGAACTCGCCGGTCCCGAACAGCTGACCATGGATGAGATTGTCGGTACTTTCCGCCGCTGGCTCGGCTGGGCTCCTGCAGCCAGGCTGGTCTTGCCGGGCTGGGGTGCGCGGCTTCTCTATCGCCTCGGCGATTTTGCCGCGATGCTCGGCTGGCGGCCCCCAATGCGCACCAATGCCGCCAGGGAGATCGCACGGGGGGCGCTCGGAGATCCGTCGGACTGGATTTCCCTGACCGGCATGCGGCCACAAAGCCTGGCGCAGTTCCTCGCGCTCAATCCTGCGACGGTGCAGGAGAAATGGTTTGCCTGGCTTTATTTCACAAAGCCTACAATTTTCGTCGTGCTGCCGTTCTTCTGGATCATGACAGGGATTGTTTCGCTGACCACGGGCTACGGCAACGGCATCGGCCTCATGCAAAGCACGGGGGCTGGCATGTTGTCGGCGCCTGCCGTGATCGCCGGCGCTGTTGCCGACATCGTCGTCGGCGCACTGATAGCCTGGCGGCCATCGGCGCGAAAAGGCCTCTACGCCGGCATCGCGCTCTCGCTGTTCTATCTGGTCGTGGGCACTTTCCTGCGCCCGGACCTGTGGAACGAACCACTTGGGCCATTCCTGAAGGTCTTGCCGATCATCGTCCTTCACTTTGTTGCCTTGGCGATCCTGGAGGAGCGCTGATGCTTTATTTCGTGCTGAAGTTCCTGCATGTCATCGGTGCCAGCGTGCTGCTTGGCACCGGCGTCGGCATCGCGTTCTTCATGCTTCTCGCCCACAGGACCGGCAATGCGGCAACAATTGCGGCAGTGGCGCGCATCGTAGTGGTCGCCGACTTTCTCTTCACGGCAACTGCCGTCGTGGCGCAGCCGATAACCGGCGTCGCGCTCGCCTGGCTGGCGGGCTACTCGCTCTCCGAAGGCTGGATCGTGCTGTCCATCGCGCTCTATATCGTCACCGGTGTGTTCTGGCTGCCGGTGGTATGGATGCAGATGGAAATGCGCAATCTGGCGTCTGCAGCCGCCAAAACGGGGACCCCGCTGCCGGCCCGGTATACCAGGCTCTTCCGGCTGTGGTTCGCCTTCGGCTTTCCCGCCTTTGCTGCCGTCCTCGGGATTTTCTGGCTGATGATCGCGCGGCCAACGATCGAGTGGTGACGCCTTGCCGCGATAATGCATGTCGGGAAAGCATGCCCTCGGGCTTGAACCGAGGGTGCGCAGCGGTTTTGCGACAACGACATGCATAAACAACAACTTATAGCGCGTCACATGAATCCGTTCAAATTGCGACGCGCTTTGGATGCCGTGGCTTGATTTCGGCGCTGGAACATCTTTCCCATGAATGCGTTCGGCGCGGATGGATCAACCCGCGCGCAAACGCCGACATTCAGCCTCGTCCGCGACTGAAGCGGATGTTCTCATCGTTGGCGGTGGACCTGCGGGGCTGGCGGCGGCTATCTATCTCGCCAGGTTCCGTCATCGGGTCGTCGCGGTCGACGCGGGTGAACCGCGCGCGAGGCTGATTGCGGAAAGCCGCAACTGTCCGGGATTTCCGGAAGGGATCAGCGGCCCCGATCTTCTGCAGCGGCTTCGTTCCCAGGCCGCCAAGTTCGGAGCGACACTGATCCAGGATCACGCGTCATCGGTCGAGCCGACCGTAGGCGGGTTCGGCGCCGAAACCAACGGCGGGCGGATCGTCGCCCGAAAGGTATTCCTGGCGACAGGTATCGTCGATGTCGTGCCTGCAATTCCGCGTCTGCGCGAGGCCATCGCCAAAGGCAGCGTACGCCTTTGCCCGGTTTGTGACGGCTACGAAGTCATAGATCGTCAGGTCGCGGTCATCGGTCACGAGGCGCAGGTGCTGCGAGAGGCCTTGTTCCTCAAGCAGTATACGCAGCACGTCACAATGATCGCACGCTATCTTCCAGATTTTTCCGCCAGCACACGACGCGTGGCCACGGAAGAGAACATTGCTATTTGCGACGCATTCAAAAAGTTTGTTCCCACCGACAGCGGCTACCAGGCCATCCTCAAGGACGGCGAGGTGCGCCATTTCGACGTCATCTATCCGGCGATGGGATGCCAGGTGCGTTCCGACCTTGCGCTGGCAATGGGCGTCAAATGCTGCGACGAGGGCTATGTCATCGTCGACAAGCATCAGCGGACTTCGGTCGAGGGGGTGTATGCCATCGGCGACCTGGTCAAGGCTCTGAACCAGATCGCAGTCGCCTTCGGCCAGGCTGCGATCGCTGCGACAGATGTTCACAATGACCTGGCCCTCGGCTACGAATAAGGCCCTGAACATTAAAGGGCACAGATATACGGTAGGCGGGGCGAGCGGGTTGGCACCAGCTATTGTTGTGGTGCTGGGTTTCCCAGCCCCTCCAACAGTGTGCTCAAGGCCGCATCCAAGGGGGCCGATCCCACCTTCTCGGGCACCAGGAGTCCATCGATCGCAAGCATGGTCATGCCGTGGATGAGCCCCCAGCCGGCTGCCGCCTGACCTTCTATAGGCCGCTTGCGAATGCTCCCCGCGGCCTGGCCCCGCCGGAGGATTTCGACGAGAACGTCGAATACCGCCAGCGCCCGCTCATTGAGATGCATTCCCACCGCTTTTCCCTCCTCCGCGCTAAACATCAGGCGGTAGAGAGCCGGATTGTCCGTTCCGAACGCGACGTAGGCTCGAGCTAGCGGAGTAATTTCGTCGCGCAGAGTTTTCGGCGCTTCAGACTTCGCTGCCGATAGGGACTCGCGCAGCCGGTCGAACCCAATCATAGCGATCTCCGCAAGCAGCGCGGCCTTATCGGAAAAGTGCTTGTAGGGTGCCGCGTGGCTTACGCCAGCCCGGCGGGCGACTTCCCGCAGGGTGAACTGCCAGCCCTTCTCCTCCCGAAGCATATCCAACGCCGTCTCGATAACCGCACGGCGGAGATCACCGTGGTGATAGGGGCGGCTGGGTGCGTCCTGCATGGTACCTCTAAGTTTCTTGTGAATACATTGTTGACACTGGCTACTTAAGGGGCTACATCAGGGCGTAAGTTTCTTCTGTCTACATCGGAGTGGACCATGAACGCAATCGCAAAAATCAAAGGGATTTATGAGCGGGGCCGTTGGAACCTCTCCAACCTTCTGCGCGCGCCCTTCAGACAGCCAATCGATACCATCTTCAACATGATGCTCCGGTGACCAGCATGCCGTCATCAAATCGAGTTCAGGAGCATCAGCACATGACGACCGACCCATTGTTGCCACTGCACGGCTCCTGCGAATGCGGCGCTTGCTCGTTCGAGGTGCGTACTGCCCCGAAGGGTAGATTCCGGTGCCACTGCCTGATTTGCCAGGCGTTCAACGGCAAACCGTTTGCGGACGTGGCTGCCGTTCGCGCCAAGGGTGTCGTGCTGAAAAACGCCGGCAATATTTCATTCAAGAAATACCGTCCGCCGCCGAACTTCAATCGCGGGGCCTGCCGGACCTGCGGCAAGCCGGTTGTGGAGGTTGCGGGCTTTGGGCCGTTCAAGACGATGTTCATCCCGGCCAGCAATTTCGAGCCCGGGGCCCGGCTGCCGCCGGTTCGGATGGATATATTCTATCACCGTCGTGTGCTGGACATGCCCGGCAGCCTGCCCAAGTACAGCGGCTATTACCCGAGCCTTTTGGCAGTCGGGAAAATGATCATGAGTGGCTTGTGAATTGGTGAGTCGATTTACTTTGGTGCCATCGACGTGATGGTCTCGGCGCTGTCCGGCATCTACCTGTCGTCATGCGGCATCATCGGCTCGATCTTCGGCAGATCGGCCAGGTTCATCACGGCCTCACCGAACTGAACTATGCTTTTGGGCGTGACATGGCGGCGCGGCCAGATCCTTACGGAAGTTACGGGGGATGGCTCACGTATATCTGTGCCCGTTTCATGTCCGGGGGCCGATAAGCTCTCGAAACCTACCTCGCTAGCGCAGCATGGCTGCCAGCACGAAGGCCGCGGCCGCTACGAGAACGACTGCGGCAATCACCAGCACCGGCCAGTTCTTGCCAGGCTGAAGACCAGGCTCGCTTGCTGCCGGCCGCATCGCATCGCCGAAGCTTGCTTCATTCGTGAACTCAGGCTGTCGCCGTGGACGAGCCTCGGCGACAGGATTTGGCATACCGGCCGCTTCGGCGTCGGTCTTTTCAGGTGCCGCGGCAGGGTCGAACCCCGGGGTCTTGTCCTGTGTCGCCCCGGCCTGAATATCGCCTCTCGCTTTGGTCTGATCTCGTCGGACGGCCATCATGGTCTCTCCCCTGACACCAAACTTCGATCTGGCTCAGCGGTTCCAGTCTGCGCCGCATTTGCTGAACACACCCGATTTTCCGAACAGACCCGGTTTCTGAACAGACTTGGCGCTGATCCGGCTTCTGCGGAACAGAGGGCGGCTTTCGCAGTTGTGTTTGGATCATTGCCTGGTGAGTTGGCCATGCCGTCTGCACTTGAGCAACTGGCTCAATCCGTGAAAGAGCGACGAGCGATCTTGTTCGTTGGGGCGGGTGTGTCGATGAGCGTCGGCCTGCCATCCTGGGAGACGCTCATCGAGCATATGGTGGATGAACTCGGCCTCGATCGAGACGTGGTCGACAGGCCAGAGTCCAGTTACCAGGCTCTTGCCGAATATTACCGGCTAAAGCATGGCAGTCTCGGCCCCTTGCGCAGTTGGATGGATCGCGAATGGAGCGTCTCGCGGGAAAAAGTCAAGGGATCGGCGATCCACAAGCTGATCGTGTCACTCGATTTCCCGATCATCTACACAACCAACTATGATCGAAACCTTGAGGTTGCGTTCGAAGTCCACGACCGCGCGTTCGTAAAAGTGGCCAATGCCAAGGATATCGCCAAGGTGAACGGCGAGGTTACCCAGATCATCAAATATCACGGCGATTTCGACGACGACGCATCGCTGGTCCTGGCGGAGTCCGACTATTTCGAGCGGCTGTCGTTCGAGTCGCCGTTGGACGTGAAGTTTCGCGCCGACGCACTCGGGCGCACCGTCCTGTTCATCGGCTACAGCATGTCAGACATGAACATCCGTCTGTTGCTGTATCGGCTTTGGGAAACCTGGCGCCGGTCCGGTTATGAAAGGAATCGTCCGAAATCGTTCGTCTTCATGCCGCAACCGAGCGTCGTCCAGGAAGCGGTCCTCGGACGCTGGGGTATCGACATGCTGACCGACGAGGCCGATCGGCCGGAGGATGCTCTGGTGGCGTTCCTGAGCAAGCTCAAGGACGCGATAGACCAGGCTTAGTGCCGATGCGTTCGGCCGGCCGGGAACATTGTAGATCGTTGCGACGTTCATAGCTGCGAAGGGATGCTGTTTGCGGAGGCCTATGATGGGCCAGTTCCAAATGATCGATCTCGTTTCCGTCATCGACGCCTGCACCACCGACCGCGCCGCAGGGCGATTGGTGTCGATGGCCAAAGCCGTCGAAGAGTTGCGGGTGCTGACCGGTGATTTCATCTCGCCGGACGAAATCGTGGCCAACGCACTGTCGCCGGTGGCGTGGGCGCGCGGCTGCGCGGTTCTGTTCGACGAGCAGCCGGGCGCCGACATCCTGCACGCGCCATGGCAGGACGCCTGACTGAGGACGCCTGAGCGTGCCGAATATCGGCAGCCGCGCCGGCCGGGCGCTGCACGCATCGCATATGCCGCCGTCGGGAGCGCTGGCGGCGGTACCGCAACAGGAGTGTTTAGCCACAATCCGTGAAACCGGAGAAATGCTATGAACAAAAACGAGACCCGTTACGAACATGGCGCGACCAAGTACCCGGCCAAGAAAGATGCCGACGCGTCGGATCAATTTTCCCAGGAGGCAGCCGGCAACAAGAAGCCTGCCGGCGGCATGGGCCTGACCCGGTCAAGGGACGAGGTGGAGGACAAAACCCATCAATCCGAAGGGCAGGACCCGCCCAGGCGGTCCACGCCCAGCGCAGCGACCGAAAAGACATCCGGCGCCGGTCCGTCGATCGCCGAGCGTTCCAAGGACGCCAAGGCTCCGAAGAGCGGCCGCCAGCCAGGCGCCTACACCAAGGACTGACCGGCCAGGGAGCTCAGCCCATCATCGTCTTCAGCGGCTCCCTAGCGAGGTTTGCTTCGATCTCCTTGCGGCCCGGCGTTTCCCGCAGGGCTGTGCGCATGTTCTTGCGATATTCGTTCGGCATGCGCGGCGGCAGCATAGGTTCATATGCGTCGACGACCGCCTCTATGATCACCGGACCTTCCGCGGCAAATGCAGCATCAAGAACCCCATTGACGTCCTCAGGCCGGGTGACGCTGTAGCCGATGCCCCCCATGGCTTCCGCGGCCAGGGCGAAATCGATCGGCTGGAGTTCGCAGGCAAATTGCGGGTTGCCAAGGAACATCATTTGCTCCCAGGCGATCTGGTTGAGCATGTTGTTCTTGATCACCAGAAGCTTGAGCGGAAATCCTGTAACGCACGGCCGTCGAAATGTGTCGACAAGGATCTCGGCGGTGTTGGGCATGGTTGCCTCCAGTGTGTTGTCCCGGGCCAATGACCGCCCCAGGCCAAGGACAACCGGGAGAAGCAGGGCGAGGGCGCTTGTAAGAAGCGGCGCTGAGATTGACGCCTCCGGCGTGGACGAGGTGCGGGGCCGCTCCGCCTGTGGAAGAGCTGGGTGAGATAAAGCCGTGCGTGCCCCGCGCAGGGGGCGAGCATCCACAGGTTGGTTAAGACGTTGTCGACGACACCCCAGCGCCGTACAAACCGGTCTCCCGCATGATGCCGTAGTGCAGGGCCACGGCGTTGAGTTTGCGCTGCCACGTGTGTAGGTTGCGGCAAACATCCCGGCCGCTGGCGCGGCGTATGGGCCGAGCAATTCGCCTTACCGGCAGAAGCAGAAAACGCTAGAATGAACTCCTGCGACGGTTCCAACTGCGCCAAAGACGAGCGCGATGAGCGCGGCGCTCTCCCGAGCGGATTCTGGTGCAACTCCTACCACGTTGCGCTCATGCACCCGGAGACTTGACTGCGAGGGAACGTGGGGATTCCGCTCACCCGTCTGCTGACACTTTGACTTCGCTTGGTGCGCGTCAGGCCTGACTTCCGGCTGATCTTCAGATAGCGGCGATGTCCAGCTTCGAGCCGTCGACCAGACGCGACAGGCGGAACGGTGTAGGATCGACGCATGGCGTGTCGTTTACGACAAGCTCTGCGGCCAGATAGCCAAGCCCCGGGCCCAAACCGAAGCCGTGGCCCGAGCAGCCCGCCGCGAGGACGAGGCCTTTCACCCCGTCCACCTGCGACACCACAGGCACTGCGTCCGGCGTGCAATCGACGAAGCCGCCCCAGGCACTATCGATCTCTATATCGCCGAGTTGGGGGAAGGTCTTCCGGACACTCTCCACCACTTGGCTTACCAGCCATTTTAAGGGTGGAGGATCCAGCACCCGATTCTGTTCGAAGATCCGATCGTCGCTGGTCAGCAGCGCCGGCATTGAATCCGGCCCCGAAAGGAACGATTGGCCGATGCCGAGCCTGACGTTCTTCAGGCGACGCAAGAATTGCGGCATGAATTCCCGGCTATACCGGATAGCCTGGGGCGTGATTTCGAGGTTCGCCTTGCCGCTGATCGCAAGCGTATAGCTGCCGTCCAGTCGGCGCGTGATCGTGCAGTAGGGTGTGGAGACCGCCTCGCCTATGTTGATTGTCGGGGTGGAACGCAGCGCGGTCTGCCGGATGCTCGCTTGGGGGAAACTGATCCCGAGCGGCCTAAGGAAGCGCGAGGACCAGGCGCCAGCGGCGCACAGCACCGCGCTGGTTCTGATGTAGCCCTTCTCCGTGTGCACGCCCGCAATCTTGCCATTGGCCAAGTCGAGCGCCCGCGCGGCGCATTCCTGGTGGATGGTGGCGCCCAGAGCTCTGGCCCCATCGGCGATAGCCGGCGCGGCGAGCGCAGGTTCGGCCTTACCATCCCGGTCCGAATAGGTCCCGCCGACCCATTTGTCGCGCGCTTCGGGGACGCGCTCGGCCACCTCCGCCCGGCTCAGCATGCGGGTGTCGACCTCGTACTCCCTGGCGACCTCGCGCCACCTTTCCCAGCCGGCGAGCACAGCCTCGTCGTGAGTGGCATAGACGAGACCGCAGCGTCGAAATCCAAGGTCCCGATTGATATCGCGCGTCAGCTCGTCCCACAGTCGCATGGAGATCACCGAGAGCGGCAGTTCGCGCCGATCGCGGTTCTGCTGGCGGCACCAACCCCAGTTTCGGCTCGATTGTTCACAGGCGACGTGGCCCTTCTCGAGCAGAGCCACAGAGAGGCCACGCTTCGCCAGGAAATAGGCGGCCGTAGAGCCGAGGATGCCGCCGCCGACGATGACGACGTCGACCTCGGCCGGGAGACGCTCATCGCTGTGAATGCGTTCGACTCGGGGCGACATGTTCCAACCAACCTCGGCTGCCAAGAATGCGGAAGCAAAGTTCCGATCAGCCCATCATCGCATCGTGCGCTCGAAAGAATGTGCCGAAATCATCCAGGACTTCGCCAGATGTGCGGGTTTTTGATCCCTTGATCGATACGAGCTGCTCAAGCCCGACCGAGTTCCAGTTCGGCGCAGGGCGGCGTAACCTGCTCGCGAGTCCGTTGGATCGCGCTTGAGGGTCTTGAGCCTGCGAGCGAAGTTGTTGGCAGCAACGAAGTCGGCGAGGTGTTACCTGAGCTGATCGTGGCTCTCGTAGTAGAAGCGTTTGACCGTGGCGTCCTTGATCGTGCGGTCCATCCTCTTGCAGCTTTACGCGCTCGCTGCGGCGGGGCGTCAGACGTGGACATAGGCGATCAGTCGCCGAACGACGGAGATGCTCTGATGTTCCATCGGAACACCGCGGGGAGAAAAACTGACGGATCATGGCAAATGCGGATAGCAGCCCGGAGCAGATGAGCGAATAGACGGTTTATTCGGCCGCCATCTCGGAACGATCCCGCCGCCCTGCCATTATCGCCATAAGGACAGGCTCAGATCGTGGTGGCGCACGATTGGTCCGGTTCGGCAAGGACCGTGGCCAACTGCAATCACCGGAAGTGGACGGTTCCGCCAGCTATCTGGGCCTCAAAAAATCGAACGCAAGGCACCTTGGAGGAAACCAATGGCTGGACGCAGAACCCATGAGCAGCAATTGCGCATCATTGAAAAGCGGGAGAACACGAAGGGCGCCGGCAAGGATTTCGACGCAGAGGCTGACCTGAAGCGATCAGCAGCGGAACGTGAAGCGCTGCGCAAGGGGTCGGAAATCAGGTCCAAGACACCCGACCTCGTTGACCCTGACGATCGCAACATCCTTCGCGGAGAAAATCAGCAGAGCGTTCATCACAAGAACCGTCCCGACGACTAAGAATTGGAGCAAGCCCATGGCAAAAGGTAGCAAGAAGCACATCGGAGCGGGTGCGCGGGGAAAGGGTTCCGGTGCAGGCGCCATGACCACCACCCCAAAGGACAAGCTCGAGGAAAACAAAGTCCTGTCCAACCGCGACAAGGCCCAGCACACGAAGCAACGCGGTCTGGATTCCAGGCAGATCGCGACTGAGCAGCGCCAGGATCACGCTGCCAATCGTTTGCGCGATTGACGGCTCAACCGCCGCTGGCGCGCGGTGGCGCGGCCCTGACCGGGGCCGCGCTTCAGGTCGGCTGCGAGCGCAAGGGGAGGGGCCGTTTGGCTCAGGCCAGGCCTATTCGCCACTGAAGAGCGGTTCTATCGGATGGCGCGATTTGGTCATTTTGAGTTCGCGCAGAAATATCGCCGCGCTCGACGATCGCCATCGGTTGTCGGTCCTTGCTAGCCATGGCGTGCTCCTTCGGCAGATCGCGTCGACGACCTGCTCTCAAACTGCTCTGCCTCACGCAGCAGCCGGATCACTTCCGCGTCCGTGGTCTGTTCGAAGTCCTCATAATACCGGCTCACCGCAACAAACGGCTCAGGCGTGGCGAGACAGACCACTTCGTCCGCATCGGCTTTGATCAGGTCCAGCGTGTCCCGAGGTGCGACCGGGACGGCCAACACGACATGCGCGGCGCGATCCTTCCTTAGCGCCTTGAGCGCCACTCTGACCGTGCCTCCGGTCGCAATGCCGTCATCGACGACGATGACGGTCCGGCCCAGGACCGAAGCCGCAGGCCGGCTTCCGAGATAAAGGTTTCTGCGACGTTCGATTTCGAGCAGTTGCCGCCGCTTCTCTGCTTCGACGTATTCGTCTGACGGCCGGACCAAAGCCATCGCCTCCTCGTTGAGGACGAGCTGCGGATTTTCCCCGTCGACGACCGCGCCGATGCCATATTCGGAATGGCCCGGCGCGCCGATCTTGCGCACAAGCAGCACGTCGAGCCGGGCACGGAGTGCCTTCGCCACTTCGAAGCCAACCGGCACGCCGCCGCGCGGCAGCGCCAGCACCATTGGATCGGTTGCCGCGAACCTGGCCAAAGCGGCGGCAAGCTGGCGCCCCGCATCCGTTCGATCTTTGAATCCCAAGGCGTCAAAGCGCATGGTCTTCACCCTTTTGACCCTGGCATCGCGCTGCTCAGGCCCGGATTGTCGAAAACACCCCGGCCGGTCGCGCTCCTCGACCAAAATTCCTTACTGGCGAAACGACGATAGGAGGCAATTGTTTCGTCTCACCTTGGTAAAAATTTGCCGAACCATGCGATTGGCCCCGGTTCTGCTGCTGGCCCGGAGGGCGTCTCAGGCAATGGGCTAATGCCGTGGCCTTGGCGCGCGAAAAAAACGCTGCTGGAACAATCGATCGCCCTGCTGCGTTCGACTGTTTTACTCCTGCCGGGGGTGCTCGATGGCGCCACGTCCTTTCTGGAAAGGCTATCTGAAGCTTTCGCTGGTGACCTGTCCGGTGGCGATGACGCCCGCTACCACCGAGAGCGAGAAGGTCCGGTTCCATACGCTCAATCGCAAGAGCGGGCATCGGGTGGTCAGCCAATATGTCGATGCCGTCAGCGGCAAGCCCGTTGCTGAAGACGACGAGGTGAAGGGCTACCAGCGCGGCGAGGACGAATACGTCCTGCTCGAGGACGACGAGATCGAAGCGGTTGCGCTCGAGAGCACGCGTACCATCGATATCGACATGTTTGTCGATGCCGACAGCATCGGCTGGATCTGGTACGACAAGCCGCACTATCTCACCCCTGACGACCCGGTAGGGGAGGAGGCATTCTCGGTCATTCGCGGCGCAATGAAATCGACGGGGACGGTCGGAATATCGCGACTGGTCATGTACCGCCGCGAGCGCGCCGTCATGCTTGAACCACGAGGCAAGGGCATCGTGCTGTGGACACTGCGCTATGGCGATGAGGTTCGCGATCCCGAGGATTATTTTGGCAAGATCGACGACGTCAAACCCGATCCGAAACTGATGGATATGGTCTCGACCCTGATCGATGAGCGAACCAGGCAGTGGGATCCCGCCATGACCGGAGATCCGGTCCAGGCGCGGCTGCTGGAGATCATTGCCTCGAAGAAGAAGGGCAAGAAGGGTCCGGCCAAGGCGAAGGCCAAGGCCGAGCAACCGGCCAGCAACGTGATCAACATCATGGATGCGCTGCGCAAGAGCATCGGCTCGGAGCCCGGAAAGCGGAAATAAGCGCCTGGGAGCAGGCTGGGCTGGGAGACAAAGGCAGCACAATGAAGGTCATACCCCGCGATCCTGCTTTCGACAGCACCCGCCGATCCAGCGATTTCCTCCTGCCGCTCGATACGCCTCCAATGGAGGCAAAGGCGGCCGATGCGATTCCCGAAGGAGATGGATGGCAATACGAACGCAAATGGGATGGTTTTCGCTGCCTGGCATTTCGCCAGGATGATGCGGTGGAGTTGCGCGCAAAGTCAGGCAAGCCGCTAGGACGCTATTTTCCCGAACTCCTCGCGACATTGAAGGGACTGCCGTCGCGCCGTTTTGTCGTCGACGGGGAAATCGTCATCTCGGTCGACGGCAAGTTTTCGTTCGACGCGCTCCAGATGCGGCTTCATCCCGCCGAGAGCAGGATCCGCAAGCTGTCCGCCGAAACCCCGGCTAGCATCGTCCTGTTCGACATGCTCTGCGATCAGCACGGAACCGTCTGGTTGGCGCGGACCCTGAAAAAACGGCGAGCGATCCTTGAGGCTTTCGTCGCTTCGGCAAACCGCAGGAACATCGTGCTTTCGCACTGCACGCGCGATGTGAAGGAAGCCCGCTCCTGGCTAGGGGATGCCGGACATGGGGCGACAGACGGCGTCGTTGCCAAGCGGCTGGACGGTCCGTACCAACCGGGGGTGCGCGCGATGGTGAAGGTGAAGCGGCTGCGGTCGGCCGATTGTGTGGTCGGCGGCTTTCGCTATCTCAGCAGCAGTCGTCAGGTCGGATCATTGCTGCTGGGTCTGTACAACGAGGCCGGCAAGCTCGACCACGTCGGTTTCACCTCGACCATTGCCAAGGAGGACAGGGCCGAGCTTACCCGCAAGCTCGAAGCCATGCGCGAGCCACCGGGCTTTACCGGAAAGGCGCCGGGCGGGCCGAGCCGCTGGAGCACCGAGCGCAGCGGCGAATGGGAGCCGGTGCGGCCCGAACTGGTGGTCGAAGTGCGCTTCGATCACGTCACCGGCGACCGTTTCCGGCACGGCACCAAGTTCCTGCGCTGGCGACCAGACAAGGCGCCCGAGCAATGCACGCTCGAGCAGATCGCCTGATTATTCCGATGCATGCACTCGCAGTGCCGTCCTCAAGCCGCTCTCTTGCGCCGGTTTGCACGGTCTTCGATTGGCGCTGCGGCCGCGCGGAAATCCTGCCAGGGGTCCGACGACAGCGAGGCAAGCCGGGTCGGTGTGTTCTCGACGGTAAAATAGGCCGGTCCGATGCCGGGGCCGAGCTCGTCCCAGGCAAGCGGCATCGACACCGCCGCACCCGGTCGTGCTCTTGTCGAATAGGGTGCGACCGCGGTCGCACCACGCTGGTTGCGCAGATAATCGACCAGGATTTTCCCGCGCCGTTTCGATTTTGTGATGGTCGAGACGTAGCGGTTGGGACTGTCGGCGGCCATGGAGTCGGCAATCGCCTTGGTGAAGGCTTTTACAGCTGGCCATTCGGCTTTCGGCTTCAATGGCGCCACGACGTGCAGACCCTTGCCGCCGGAGGTCTTGATGAAGGGGACAAGCCCCGCATCCTTCAGCCGGTCGCGGGTCTCGACGGCGGCTTCGATCACCGCCTCCCAGCTCACGCCTTCGCCGGGGTCGAGATCCATGATGATCGTGTCCGGACGCTCCCAATCGCTCACCGTCGAGCCCCAGGGGTGGATCTCCAGCGACGCCGACTGGACGAGACCGATCAGCCCGTCGAGATCATTGATGCTGATCAGCCGCTCGTCGGGCGGATCCTTGGGGTCGTGGACCAGTACGATGTTGGGGTTGAGCCCCTTCCAGGCATGCTTCTGGAAGAATTGCTCGCCCGAAATCCCGTTGGGACAGCGCACCAGCGCCAGCGCGCGGCCGACGATGTAGGGCGACACATAACGCCAGACCTCGGCATAATAGTCGGCGAGGCCTTCCTTGGTCACGCCCTCGTCCGGCCAGTAAAGACGGTCGGGATGGGTGAGCTTGACGGTCCGGCGCTGAGGTCTGGCCACCTCCTTGCTCGTCTTCGGCGTCTCGCGCGTGATTTCTTTCGCCGGCTTGTCTTCGCGCAACCCGCGGAACGAGGCGTGGCGCAGATGGCCGTCGGCGGTCCACGCCCGGAACTCGACTTCGGCGACGAGGTCCGGCCTGACATAGCGGACTTGCCGAGCCTCGTCGGCGCTCAGCCGTTTTTCGAACGGGCTTGACGGAATGCGTAACCGCTCGAGCTTCTTGAACAGGCTCTCGGCGACCGCTGCCGTGTAGCCGGTGCCGACGCGCCCGACATGATGCAGCTTGCCGTGGTCATAGACACCCAGGACAAGCGAACCGATCGCCTTGCGCGACGTTGTCGAGGGGACATAGCCGGCCACGACAAATTCCTGCCGCGCCGAGCATTTCGACTTCACCCAGTTCTTGCTGCGGCCGGCGCGGTAGGGCGCATCGCGAAGCTTGGAGACAATGCCTTCCAGGCTCAGCCGACAGGCATGTCGCAGCACCAGGGCGCCATCCTCCTCAAAATGGCCGCTGTAGCTGATGATGCCGCTGTTACTGCCGATGATTTTTTCCAGCAATTCCTTGCGCTTGATTAACGCACCGTCGCGCAGATCGTAGCCGTCGAGATGAAGCAGGTCGAAGACGTAGAAGTGAAAGCGATCACTGCGGCCCTCGCTGAGATCGGCTTGCAGCGCGGAAAAATCCGATGCGCCGGCTGACGTCTCGACCACGAGTTCACCGTCGATCAGCGCCGTCCCGACAGGGATATCGGCCAGCGCCGAAACGACCGCCTTGCCGAATTTCTTCGTCCAGTCGAGACCGCTCCGCGTCAACAGTTTGACGCGGCCGGCTTCGATCCTGGCCTGCAGCCGGTAGCCGTCGAATTTGATCTCGTGCAGCCAGCGCTCGCCCGACGGCGCTGACGAGACCAGGGTCGCCAGCGTCGGTTCGACGAAATCGGGAAGCGCCGCCTTCCTGGCGCCCTTGATCTTTGACGGTTCGGGAACGCTGACAGTGGCGGGGGCCTCTTCCGCTGGAGCTGGCCTGGTGCTGCCGCCGCGGCGCCTGCGAATGCGCCCTGTCTTGGACGACCAGCCGGGCTCTTCGCCGGCGACGTCCTCGATCTTGCGGCCGGTCGCGACGGATTCCGGCCGCTCGTCCAGAATGTCGGGATCACGTTCGGTGCGCGCGGCGTCATCGTCGCCTTTGATCAGCAGCCAGTTCTCGCGCTTCTCCCGGGGCTTTCCGGCCATCCGCACAAGATGCCAGCGGCCGCCAAGCTTCTCGCCGTGAAGTTCGAAGTCGAGATGGCCTTTCGCATAGCCGCGATGCGCGTCGCCGATCGGCGTCCAAGTGCCTCTGTCCCAAAGGAGGACGGTGCCGCCGCCATACTCGCCCTTCGGGATTGTGCCTTCGAAGTCGCCATATTCCAGAGGATGGTCCTCGACGTGGACGGCAAGACGCTTCTCGCCGGGGATCAGGCTCGGCCCTTTTGTGACGGCCCAGCTCTTCAGGACGCCGTCCATTTCGAGACGAAAATCATAATGGAGCCGGGTGGCATCGTGCTTCTGTATGACGAAGCTGTTGCCGGTCCTCGGCGCCCTGCGGCCCTGCGGCTCCGGGGTAACGGAAAAATTGCGCTTCTTGCGGTAGGTCTCGAGCGCCATCGGTCAGCCGGCCTTCCGACGCGGCGCTGTCTGCTTCGCCTTGGCATGGCGCGCTGGCTTTGACTTTGCCGCGGGCTTTCTTGTCGAGGGCTGCTTCCCGCCAACGCCGGCACTCTGGCGCAGCGCATCGATAAGGTCGACGACCCTCTCACGCTTGGCCGGCTTCGGAACGGCGATCTTCTTGCCCTCGAGCTTTGCCTTCACAAGCTCGGCCAGCGCCGCCTCATAACGGTCGTCGAATTTGGTCGGATCGAATTTGCCTTTCTTGGTCTTGATGATGTGTTCGGCCAGTTCGAGCATCTCGCCCTCGATCTTCAAGTCGGGGATGTTGTCGAAAGCCTCCTCCGCCGAGCGCACCTCGTAATCGAAATTCAGCGTCGTTGCGACCAGGCCTTCGTCATAGGCGCGGACGAGCAGGGTCCGGACGCGCCGAAACAGGACGGTCTGAGCGATGGCGGCGACTTTCTTCCTGCGCATGCCTTCGCGGATCAGCCCAAACGCTTCCTCCGCGTGTTTGTCCGACGGGGCCAGGTAATAAGGCTTGTCGAAATACACGTCGTCGACATCGGAACAGCCGATGAAGGCCGAGACCGACAGCGTCTTGTCGCTCTCGGGAACAGCGGCTGCGACCTCATCGGGTTCGAGCATGACGTACTCACCCGAGCCGATCTCATAGCCTTTTACCTGGTCGTCCTTCTCGACCGGCTTGCCGCTATCGCTGTCGACGAAGGCGCGATGCACCCTATGAGCGGTGGCGCGGTTTATCGTGTGGAAGGCGATCCGCTCGGAGGTTGAGGCAGCCGTATAGAGCGCCACCGGACAGCTGAGTTCTCCGATTTTCAGAAAACCCTTCCAATTTGCTCTCGGCGCCAAGACGATAGCCTCACTGTCACAAGCATTGCACAGGAAATGCAACGTGGCGGCGCCGAGATTTGTTCCTTTGGCGCCTGCGCGGCGATGATCAGAAGGGCCTGGCCAGCAGACAAGCCATTCCGCTGCAACCAAATTCACCACCCGCCGTTGTCGAGCAGCAAGGGAGCGGTTGGCCATGACTGGATTATCACTGACGAGCCTGTCGTTTTTGTCGGCGCTGGTGGCGGCTCTGGCTCTGGCAGGTTGCAGCAACGAGGCCGAGCCGACGCAGGGCAGCACCAGCAGCACTGAGCCGACCCAGAGTAACACCAACACCGTCGATCAAAATCCCGAAGTCGACAAGGACCCGACGCCGAAGACGACCACGGGCGGCGATCAACCCGGAACGCCGCCCGCGCAATGAGGGATCGGCCGACCGACCGGATTCTCCCGGATGCATTACGCGCGACAAGGGCAAAAGATCTCAGCCCGACTGGCTCTGCTCGACCAGATGATAGCTATACCGGTCTCGAATGAAAGCGTTGAAGAACCGGCCTTTTGACGAGGCGTTGCGGAATGCGGCGTAGGTTTGCGGCGGCACGTTGTGGTAATCGTAGCGATTCCGCTTGGGACAAACCATACGGAGAGGATCCTCGTCGCCGGATCGTAATTCATACGTTGAATAGCAGCTGAGGGCATTTCCCAACACTCGGCCCCAATACTCGCCGCTTCTGGACAATAACCCACCCCGGCAAGCCAGGTTCCGTCTCGCCCGAGATGGGGGCGATGATCGGCCGGCTCGTCGCCTCCAAGGCCTTGCCGCCGCCGGCCGGCTTCACCAATTAGGGCTGATGCCATCGCTCAAAACCAGGCAGCCGGAATTCGCCGGGCAAGGCGACCTGTTTCGTGCGCCCGACTTTCACGCACGTGACGACCTGCCGGAGGGATTTCGCTACCAGCCGGAGCTGATCACGGCGGCGGAAGAGGCCGAACTGGTGCGGCAGCTCGAAAGTCTCGCCTTCCAGCCTTTCGACTTTCATGGCCATCTCGCAAACCGGCGCGTCGCCGGTTTTGGCCTGCGCTACGATTTTGACCAACGCAAGGTGGTCGAGGCGCCGCCGATCCCCTGTCCTGAACATGACTGGGCTTCGATCGGTATCGATCGAGAGAAAGAGGATCGGCGGAATGGATTGGAAGGCCGTAAGAAACGGTATCGGCTGGCATCGCGACAAGCCGCAGTTCGATGCCGTGGCCGGCGTTTCTCTTCTTGCGCCATGCAGCTTTCGGCTCCGCCGGAAGAACGGCACGAGATGGGCTCGCGAGACCGTCACCCTCGAGCCAAGATCGGCTTACCTGATGACGGGCCCGGCGCGCACCGAATGGGAGCACAGCATCCCGCCGGTTGCCGCGCACCGCTACTCCATCACCCTGCGGACGCTGCACCCGCAACGGTCGCCTCGATCAGAAGCGATAGTTCGATGACCAGAATCGAGACCGGCTCCTGTTTTTGCGGTTCGATAAGTGCTGAGATGCATGGTGACCCGTTCTGGATTTGCTCCGATCACGATGACGATTGTCGCAAGGCGATAGGCAGCCCGCTGACTTTCTGGGTCGGCTATCGGCCGGCCCAATTCAGATTGCTCACCGGCGCGCCAAAAAAATTCTCAAGGACCCGAGGCGTGCTCCGCACCTTCTGCGCCGATTGCGGGACATCCATAGCCTACTTCGACCAGGGGCTTCCCGAGGAACTTTATCTGACGATCGGCTTCTTCGACCACCCCGAGCGCTTTGCGCCGCAGGCTCATGCCTATTGGGACATGAAGCTGCCGTGGGTGGAATTTGGCGACCATCTGCCGCGTGTGGGAAGATATTCAAGGCGGCGCGATCCGGCGGTCGGAAATCCGGCCGACCGGTAACCGGCAACGCCGCCGATGGGACCCGAATGGCCCAGCTGAATTGAATTGCGATCAGTTTGTAATCCAAACGGCATCATCGCTTCTTCACGCCGCTTTCTATACTATCTGTTGAGCGCAAGGCATAGGTCGGAACAGGCAGAAAAATTTGGCACAACGATCGGGAAGCGCAGACCTTCCACTTCATGGCGGACGCGTGCCGAAATGGCTCGGCGACCGGATGACGCGCCTTGGAGCCGTCATGTGCGAGGCGATCATTCACCATTACGGTCGCGAAGAGCTGCTGCGCCGGCTGGCGCATCCCTTCTGGTTCCAGTCGTTTGGCGCCGTCATGGGAATGGACTGGCATTCCTCCGGCATCACAACCAGCGTCATCGGCGCCCTCAAACGTGGTTTGGCTCCGCTCTCCGGCGAACTCGGTATTCACGTGTGCGGCGGCCGCGGCGCGCATTCGCGCAAGACCCCGCATGAGCTTGCCGTCATCGGCGAGCGCGTTGGCTTCGACGGAACAGGCCTGGCGACGGCAAGCCGGCTCGTCGCCAAGGTTGACAGCGCCGCGGTCCAGGACGGCTTCGACCTTTATCTGCATGGCTTTATCGTCACCGATGACGGCGACTGGGTCGTGGTGCAGCAGGGCATGAACGGCGACAGCAAGGTCGCGCGCCGCTATCACTGGCTGTCCGAAGGCCTGAAGAGTTTCGTCGAGCAGCCGCATGCCGCCATCGAAGGCGCCAACCAGGGCGAGATCGTCAACCTGACCGACCGCCGCGCCGACGCCTCGCGCAAGGGCCAGTTGAATCTCCTGCAGGATCTCGGACCGGATCGCATTCTGAGGGAGTTCGCCGCGCTCGAACGTGATGTGGCTGTCGCACCGGAGCCCGATCAGCCAATGCTGCCGCACCTGGTCATGCCGGCGCACCACGACGTTCGCGAAAGCGATGTCGTCATGCGTCGTCTTCATGGCAACATGGCTGCGGCTGCCGAGCGTGGCCCCGCCGATTTCTCCGAACTTCTCCTGGTACCCGGCGTCGGTGCGCGCACGGTGCGGGCGCTGGCGCTGGTGGCCGAGGTTTTGCATGGCGCGCCATGCCGTTTTTCCGATCCCGGGCGCTTCTCGCTGGCACATGGCGGCAAGGACAGGCATCCGTTCCCCGTGCCGCTGAAAGTCTATGACGAAACGATCGGCGTGCTAAAGTCGGCCGTCCACAAGGCCAGGCTCGGTCGCGACGAAGAACTCGGCGCCTTGAAGCGGCTGGACGAGCAGTCGCGGCAGGTCGAACGCTATGTCACCGGCCCGAGCCTGAGGGAAATCGTCGCCGGAGAGTTCGATCGGTCGCATCAGCTCGGCGGCCGCAGCGTGTTCGGCTGGGAGGCCGCACCCGAGCCGCCCGCGGATGCTAAACAAATCAAACAAAAGGGATGATCGGACCGGAACGCAGTTCAGCGGACCTGGCCTGATCCGTGTTCAGGCATCCAGATCAATCAAGGCGATGCCGAGTTCCGGACGTTTTCTGCGGCGCAGATGACCAGGCGTTTCCACCAAAGTGACTTCGAGTGTAGGCCGAACAATGCCATCGAGCAGATGTCCGCCCTTCGTGCTGCCGTCGCGCAATCCGAGCACCGCATGGACGTGAAGGCTGGGCTTGCCGTCGTCGCCGATCGCAACGTCGCCGATCGCGCTGAGCACCTCGCACTGTTCCAGCACCGGGATTTTCCGATAAGTTTTTTCCTCGATGTCGAACCAGCCGACAGTCGCCTTTTCGAAGGCGCCGAGCGCGGTCAGCGAGGCGCCGCCAATATCGTTATCAACAGCGAAAGATGTGAGCGCCGCGAACGCTTCCTCGCCGGGATCAAGCACCACAACGAACGTCCTTTGTCCGGCGCTTTCGGCGACGAGCTGCGATTTCATGATTTCACTCCAGACGCTGTGTCGGCTTTGGGTTGTCATTCGATTGAGAGGTTGAACGGAAAGCTGGCTCGCGAGTTCCCAACAGGTTCGGCTTGGCTTTGAACATCGCAGCGCCGTCGGCTGTGGCGAAGATGCAGCGGTGCGGAACAAGATTGTCCAGGAAACATTGTTCCCCGCAGGCTATCTCTGAGGAGCGGACGTGGCGCCAACCGAGATCATCGTCAGGCATGCGCTAACGCCGCGTGAGTTCTGGATTGGTCTTGGCCGTGCCTTTGCCGGAGCGTTGATCTTCGCCGCCCCGGTGCTGATGACCATGGAGGCCTGGGCGCTGGGCTTTCACCTTCACCCACTGCGGCTCGCCCTGTTCCTCGCTGTCACTTTGCCAATGCTGGTGCTGCTGCACAAGTACGGAGGCTTTCGCCACACGGTGGCGCTGCGCGACCGCATCGCCGATGCTTTTGTGGCGATACTTGTGGCCGCTGTGGCGGCTACGGCGGTGTTGTTTATTTTCGGCATCGTGACCGCCGAAATGCCGCTGCGGGAGGTGATTGGCAAAATTGCGGTGCAGGTTGTCCCAGGCAGTCTCGGGGCATCCTTGGCACGCGCTCAGCTCGGCCCGAGTTTGTTGGAGGAGGAGGACATTCCCGAGCCCGGCTACACCGGAGAGCTGTTCCTGATGGTGGTCGGAGCGCTGTTTCTATCGGTGAACATCGCACCAACGGAAGAGGTCGTCCTCATCGCCTACAAGATGGAGCCCTGGCAGGAAATCGCCCTGGTGGTGGTCACCCTCGCTCTCATGCACGCCTTCGTCTATGAGTTCGAATTCCGCGGCTCGCACAGTCCCGAGCCAGGCGCTGGATTCGTCAGCATCTTCTTTCGCTATGCGATCGTCGGCTATGTCCTGGTGATGCTTGTGAACCTCTACATCTTGTGGACCTTCGGCAGGACCGATGGCGCCGGCTTTTCGGAGACACTCAGTGCAGTCGTGGTTCTATCGTTTCCTGGCGCGCTCGGGGCGGCGGTTGCGAGGCTCATTCTGTGACAAGGAACCCCGCAAAAGGCGACAAGCAACAGCAGTCCGATAACAAAGCAAAGACACGCAAACCCGGGACTTCGGTCACGGAGTGGGTCGTGGCGGGCATAAGCTCCGTAGTCCTGCTTGCCGTGCTCGGTTATCTTGTCGTCGATGGCGTGAGCACGCGCGATGGGACCGCCCGGATCGTTGTGGTGCCGCTCGCGGTCGCGGTCACCGAGGGGGGCTACGTGGTCGAGTTCGCCGCTGCAAACAGGGCGGGGAAATCAGTTGCTGCTGTCGAGATCAAAGGTGAGCTCCGCAACGGCGATGAGGTCGTCGAGGATAGCAGCGCTACGCTCGACTATGTCCCACAGAATTCCCAACGGAAGGGCGCGTTGATCTTTCGTCGCGATCCCGAGGCCTATGACCTGCGCCTCTTTGCCATTGGATATAGTGAACCCTGACCAGTCAAAACGCCATGGATGAAAGGGAACTCGGCGTGGATGACGCGGTCAACCGGCCACTGCTTCGCCCTGCTGTAAAAGCGACATAGCTGCAGAGAACCAACACGGCCGGTGCCTCCGAGAATGATGTGCGTGGGCGATCCTTTCGCACCCTATTCCTCTCTATTCCTCCGGGGCGGTGGCAGGAGCCGTATAACGGCGACGCACCGCATCCAGAACGTGCTTGCGGCTTTCCTGCGCCGAGAGCATTTCGTCCTTTTCCGCCTCGGCGGTCTCGCGCGCCAGATCCTTGTCCCTGATCTGTCGGCGAAACCATTCGGAATAGTCGCCGGCGCGCAGGTGATGCTCCCAGGTTCTGTCGTCGATGCCCTCGGCAATCTGAGCGAAGATCATCAGGTTGTGGGCCCGGAGGTTCATCGCGTTGTCGGGACCTCTGAAATAGAAGCTGCCGGCCTCGTCGAGTTGACCTTCTGCATATTTGCGGCTGTGACGCTTGAGCGACTGGCGCGGCTCGATCGCTTTGACCATGGCAATTTTCTTGCGGGCTTGCGGCCGCCAGAACAGCACGCGCTCGCCTTTTGGCGAGGGAATATCCTTTGGCGGCTTGGTGTCCGTCTCCTGACAAAAGGCCTTGATGACATTCTTGGCCTTGGGACCGAGCGCAATGACGGCAGTGACCAGACGCAGGGCGTCGGTCGAGATCGCTTCCGGATGAACGGTGATCAGGACAGTGCCCGGCAATTCCAACGATAGGATGGCGCGCGTGTCGTCGCGCCTCTTGGGCAGAAGATGATGCGCCTCGTCGATGACCAGCCAATGCGGCCTCGCCGTGCGGTAGCGGAAATTGCCAAGACCGGGGAGCAGCTCGGCAAAGAAGCCTGGCCGCTCATTGACCCGCAACGCCAGCCCGTTGACGACCACATTGGTGTCGGGCTTTTCGATCAGGTCGAGCACTTGTGCCTTTGTCGGTTCGCTTGAGGCATCGCCTACCCGGACGGCGCCTTCGAGGCCATCATAGTCGCCTTCCGGATCGAAAACGCAGAATTGAAATCCGTTCTCGACGAAGCGTTCCGTCAGCGCGGTGGCCAAGGTGGATTTGCCGATGCCGGAGCTTCCGGCGATCAGGACCGTGTCGGTCGGCGTCAGATAGACTTCGTCGCCGCCGACCGAACCGAGAAGGATGCCGTCACGGCCTTTCCGGACAAATTCCCGATCACGCTTTACCAGCTTTTCGATCAGTTCCTCGACGCCCTTTCCACGTGCGCCGCGCGTTACAAGATCCGCTGTATCCTTGACCGCCGCAAGAGCGTTCTCGACAGCGACGCTGCAGCCGCAGGCCCGCAGGAACGCATGATCGTTTTCAGCATCGCCAATACCGACCACATTGTGTGGCGACAGCTTGAGGTCCTCAAGTGCGGCTGCCAGCCCGGCTGCCTTGTTGATGCCGGTGGGCAGCACCATCACCGCGCCCTTGTTGAAGATGATTTCCAGCTCCAGCCCGAGTTCCTTGATGACCTCAAGAATTGTTGCCTGGTGTGGTTCCCAGGTCGCGACGATCGACCGTCCAACTGAAAGCGGCTTGACGCCGCGTTTCTTCAAACTGGCGACAAATTTCGGCGCCGGCGCCGGTGAGATCGCACGTTCTTCCTCGCTGGCAGGCGTGTAGATCAACGCCCCATTTTCGGCGACGACCTTGTCGAACACGCCGAGTTCGGGAAAAACCCGCTTGAGGTCGGGCAGTTCGCGGCCAGTGACGAGGATGAGCTTGCGGCCACTTTTCTTGAACCGTTCGAGGGCTGCAAGCGTCTTTTCGACTACGATCCCATCGTGCGCCAGCGTGCCGTCATAGTCCGTCGCCAAGGCAATGAAATACATCTATCGACCATTTCATATCTGAGACCGCCGCTACCACCGCCACAGGCGAGAGGTCCACGACGATCGAGGCAGGGCGGGCGACACGTTCTCAGTAGCCGCCGATGATCGGCAATATCTCGCCGGTGATGTAGCTTGAACAATGCGGCGAGGCGAGGAACACATAGGCGGGCGCAATCTCCTCCGGTTGCGCCGGCCGTTTCATCGGTGTGTCTGCGCCAAATCTCGAAACGTCGCGCCGGCTTGCTTGTCCGACGGGTTGAGCGGCGTCCACACCGGGCCTGGCGCCACGCAGTTCACCCGAATTCCCTTTTCGATGAGGTTGCCGGACAGTGCGCGCGTGAAGGCATGAATGCCGCCCTTGGTCATCGAATAGTCGACCAGCTGCTTCGAGCCCTCGATGCCGGTTATGGAGCCGCTGTTGATGATCGCCGAACCAGGCTTCATATGCGGAACGGCCTCCTGCGCCATGTGGAAATAGCCGTAGAGGTTGGTCTTCAGCGTCGTGTCGAAATGCTCCTCGGTCAGCTCACTGAAGTCGCTGGAATGGACCTGGAAAGCGGCGTTGTTGACCAGCACGTCGATCCGGCCAAATTCCTTCACCACCTTAGTCACAGCCTTGTGGCAGTGGTCGCGTTCGCTGACGTCGGCCTTGACCAGCGTGCAGCGCCGGCCCTCGGCTTCGACGGCCCTCTTCGTTTCTTCAGCATCCTTGTCCTCGCACAGATAGACGATCGCCACATCGGCGCCTTCGCGCGCATAGAGCACGGCCACGGCTCGGCCGATGCCGGAATCGCCGCCGGTGATGACGGCCACTTTGCCGTCCAGCTTTTTTGATCCGATATAGAATGGCGCGTCGTAAAGCGGCGCCGGCTCAATCGCCCATTCGTGCCCCGGCTTCGGCTGGTGCTGCTCGGGAAAGGGCGGCTCGGGATATTTGCGTGCCCCGGCCTGCATGGCGCGTTGTTGCTTGCCGTTGCCCTTCGCTTTGTCCTTGGCGTCGATGCCGCGCTGGATGTGGCGTTGCTTGGCGGCCTCGCCGGCGATTTCCGATTTCATATGCATGGCTGCCTCCTTGGCTTGGAGAAGGGACAACGCATGTCCGGCGAAAAAGTTTACGCGACGGCGTCATTCCTTCGGCAACGAATCCAAACGCCAGGAAATCGACGGCATGTATTGCGCAACTGGCAACGAATGACGCGGCCGGACGTTTGGGCACAAGCGGTGTCCGAGAACCTGAAGGCGCGCGCTGGCCAAGCAGAAGGTATTCCGAGGCTGGTGACCTGACGATTTCCCGCTTCTCGGCCGTACAGGCGATTTTCTGGATCGCGCCAAGGGAGAGGAAAATGGCTGAAGATCATGCCAAACCAACCGGGCCGGATCTGGTCGAGGGTATCGCGTTATCCGACCTTGCCGATGGCGGAAAGCTCCTCGGCCATTGCGGCCATGAGCCGGTGCTGCTGGTGCGCCGCGGGGCCGAGATCTTCGCCATCGGCGCGACATGCACACATTATGGCGGGCCGCTCGTCGACGGTCTTGTGGCGGAAGACACCGTCCGGTGTCCCTGGCATCACGCGTGTTTTGATTTGCGTACAGGCGAGGCCTTGCGCGCCCCTGCTTTCAGTCCACTCGTGTGCTGGTCGGTGGAACAACGCGATGATCGGATAGTCGTGGGCGAGAAGCGCAAGCGGACGGTGTCCAAGCCGCGCCCTGGCGGCTCCAGCCAGGCTCCCGAAAAAATTGTCATTGTCGGTGGCGGCGCCGCAAGTTTCGCGGCGGCAGAAACACTGCGGCGCGAACATTATCAAGGCAGCATTGTCATGCTCAGCAACGACGAAGCGCCGCCGGTTGATCGGCCCAATCTTTCCAAGGACTACCTCGCCGGCAAAGCACCGGAGGATTGGATTCCGCTGCGCCGAGAAAGCTTCTATTCGAAGAACGGCATCGACCTGCGCCTCAATGCGGATGTCGCCAGCATCGATACGCGTTCTGGCGAGGTTGTGCTCGCGGACGGGGCCCGGACTGCCTACGACAGGCTACTCCTGGCGACCGGAGCTGAACCGGTTCGCCTGACCATACAAGGCGCCGACCAGCCACATGTTCACACGCTGCGCTCGTTCGCAGACTGCAAGGCGATCATCGAGCGAGCCACGACTGCGCGCCGCGCCGTCGTGCTTGGCGCCAGTTTCATTGGCCTGGAGGTTGCCGCGGCGCTGCGGTCGCGCTCGATCGAAGTTCATGTTGTGGCGCCGGAAAAACGGCCCATGGAACGGATCATGGGTCCGCAAATGGCCGACTTCATCCGCGCCCTGCATGAGGAGAATGGTGTCGTATTCCATCTCGAGGACACTGCGAGCAGCATCGACGCCAGCGAGGTGAAACTCAGCGGTGGCGATATTTTGGCGGCGGATCTCGTCGTCGCCGGCATCGGCGTGCGACCGCGGACAGGGCTTGCCGAAACGGCGGGGCTCACCCTTGACCGCGGTGTCGTCGTAAACGCCTTTTTGGAGACGAGCGCACCAGGCATCTTCGCGGCCGGCGACATTGCGCGGTGGCCGGATCCTCACAGTGGCGAGAACATTCGGGTCGAGCATTGGGTGGTTGCCGAGCGGCAGGGGCAAACCGCGGCCCTCAACATGCTCGGCCATCGCCAGAAATTCGTCGCCGTGCCGTTCTTCTGGAGCCAGCACTACCATGTTCCCATCAACTATGTCGGCCATGCCGTGCAATGGGACGAGATCGCGATCGATGGCGACATCGTTGCCAGGGATTGCCTGCTCCGCTTCAAGCGCGAAGGGCGCACGCTGGCTGTCGCTTCGATCTTCCGCGACATCGAAAGTCTGGGGGCCGAGGTGGAAATGGAGCGCCAGACGACCTAGCCCGGATATCTCGAGCGAAGCGCACGCTGTGCGGCCGGTTCACTCCCGGCGCGCAAGGATCCAGTCGGTCGCCGCCGCGAGATCGGCGACGGTTGCGGTCGGGCGCGGATCAAACCGTTTCTCGTCGCCGTGCCGGTATTTGCCGGTCCTCACCAGCAATGCGCCCGACAGTCCGGCGCTTAGCGCGCCAGCTATGTCGGCCTCGGCGTCGTCGCCGACCATGATCGCCTGGTCTGGCGGACAGTCCATGCTTGCCAGCGCCGACAGAAAGAATTCCGACGACGGCTTGCCGAGAACGGTTGCGCGTTTCAGCGAGGCAAATTCCAATGCCGCGACGAATGGCCCGGCATCGAGGCTGAGCTCGCCGTCGGCATCCCGAAACGTCCGGTTGGTGGCAAGGGCCAGCAATTCGGCCCCGGCGCTCAGCTCGCGGAACGCGTCATTCAACGCCGCATAGGTGAAGGCGTCTCCGGCATCGCCGACGATGACGGCGCGCTTGTCGCGATCCGGCAGTTCGCAAAAGTCCGGCGCAAGGCCGGGGTGAATCAGCAAATATGGCGCTCGGCCATTGCGAAGCAGCCAATCGCGTGCAGCGTGCGCCGGGGTGAAAACATCTGCCCTGGTAACGGTGAGTCCCATCGCCTGCAGACGTTCGAGAACGCTCTGTTTCGACGAGCGCGTGGTATTGCTTATGAAGCGTATGGCCAAGCCGGCCTGGCGCAAACGCGTGACGGCGTCGATCCCGCCTGGTATGGCGGTCTCGCCATCATAGATGACGCCTGCGAGGTCCAGCAGTACACCTCTTGTCATCGGTCCAGCATGACCACGAGTCTGTCAGGCGTCAAATCCGGAACAGGCCATGGTTGTTCCCCTTGGATCAGGGGGCAGGCACATGCGATAGCCGAGGTCACTGCCACCATTCGGGAAAGGTCATGCGTGCGGCCTCGGCCAGCGTCGCGATCGCCTCGTCGGGGACCGAGCTGTAAGGCCAGAGCAGTCGCGGGCCAAGCGGCGCCCAGCCGCCGGCCGCCGCCATCGCTTTGTCGAGCGCCGCATCGCTGACGTCATAGCGAGCGCGAAAGGGCAGTACGTGGGTGGCGAGAAAGGCCTGGATGCGCGTCTCGACCTCGGCAGCGGCCGCCACGTCGGTGCGGATCGTCTGCCACCACATTACCGCGCCCTTGGGGCTAAGACAGGCGACGTTGGAGTAGCTGCCATGCGCTCCCTGGGCAAATCCCGTCGCCAGCGTATGGCCGGGCACGAAGACCGAAAATCCCGGCAGTTCGCGGCGCATGTCGGCGTACCAACCGGCGTCGCCGCCCGGCAATTTGGCGCCGACCAGCGACGGCACCGCTGCACGCAGCCTGGCGATGCCTTCGAGCGTCAGGCGGCGCTTGGCATGCGGTGGATTGTAGAGCACCAGCGGCATGTCGGGCGCGGTCTCGCACAGGCCGCCGACGAAGCGCATGACCTCGCCGTCGCTGGGCGGCCACCAGTCGGGCAAGGTGAATTGCACCGCGGCCGGACGAATCGCCGACACCCGCATCAGCCGCTCGCGTGCGACGCGCGGATTGGACTGGCTGATGCCGATCTGGAAGGGCAGGCGCGCGCGGCCGGCAATCGCGGCCACCAGGGCGCAAAGCCGGTCGAACTCGGGCTCGGTCTGGCAGTGGAATTCGCAGGCCGTGCCGTTGGAATAGATGCCGTCGACGCCTGATGCGCAGAGCCGGGCGATCGTTTCCTCCGTCGCTTCCCAGTCGATTGCCCCGCGATCGTCGATGGCCAGCATCACCGCGCCCCAGACGCCGCGCGGCGCGTCTGCGGGCAAGTGGCTCGGGTGATCGTCGAGCTCAGGGCGCACCGGCGATCTCGTGCTCGCGGCGCGTTTCGTTCGACGCAAAGGCGGCCTCGATGATGCCGATGATCTTGCGGCCATAGGCGCCGTCGACCGGCACCGGCTTGTCGTCGGCAATGGCATCGCGCATCGCGCTCCATTCGCGCACCAGCGCGGCATGCATCCAGTTCGGCTCGAACGAGCCGGGCAGGTCGGTCCAGGCCGTGTCGCGGCCAAGCATCGTGCCGCGGTCCATGTCGATGCGCAGCGTTGCCTGCTCGCAGACCAGGTCCATGGCGTAGCCGGCCGCCCCATTGCGATAGCCGACGCTCTGCACCTGGCCGAGCCCGCCGCCGGCGAAGCGCAGTCCGAGCAGGGCGGTGTCGTCGGCTTCCTGGTCATGGGACATGGCGCCAAGCATGGCGCTCACCGACACGACATCGTCATCCATGAGCCAGACCAGGCGGTCGAGCGCATGGATGCCGGCCGTCAACAGCATGCCGCCGCCGGTGACCTTGCGCAGATGCCAGTCGCTGCGATTGTGCTCCATCCACAGCTTGATGATCCAGCTCGACCCGACGAGCGGCCGGCCGAGCGTTCCTTGCTCAACCATTTGCCTGGCCGCCATGCAAGGCAGCGCGAAATGCATGAGATGGGCGACCATCAGCTTGACGCCAGCGGCGGCCACGGCGGCGTTGATCGCATCGCAGGCCGCCGCCGTCGGCGCCATCGGTTTTTCCAGCATGACGTGCTTGCCGGCGTTTGCCGCGCCGATGGCCATTTCAGCATGAAGATGGTGGGGACTGGCGATGAGGACTGCCTCGACTTCCTTGTCGTCGAGCAGCTTGCGCCAGTCGGTGTAGCCGCGACCACCATGTTCGCTGGTGAAGGCGGCCAGGGCATCGTTGTTCCCGCGGCACGATGCGACGAGATGCAGGCCCTGCAACTGCTTGATTGCCCTTGCATGGGCGGCGCCGAAATCGCCCGCTCCGATAATACCTATTCCAATCATCGTCCTGCCTTTTCATACGCGGCGTCGATCAGCGACATCGCCGCAACATAGTCATCGATCGAAGTCGCCGGCGGCGCTTTTCGAGCCAGCCGGTCGAGCGTGTCGCTCATGCACAGGCGGTAGCGCGTCGCCGGCAATTCGATCGGCAATTCGATGATAGCGCCATCGTCGAGCGTCGCACAGAAGGCTCGCTCGCCATAGTCGATGAGGGTCGCATTCTCACTGACGATACGCCATTCGAAATCGCCGCCGGGGCGCATCGAAGCAAAAGTGTATCCGGCCTCGACGACGAACAACGCTCCGGCAGCGTCTTGCAGCACAAGCAGCGCATGGTCCTCGACCGGGGCGCGGTGAATGCGGTTCTCGATCGAAACGGTTTTTAGCCTGAGCGCGCCGGTTGCCAGGCCGAGCGCGGCATTGACGCCGTGTATGCCGAGGTTCCTCAGCGCGCCGCCGCCAACGATCGCCGGATCCACCACCCAGGCGACGCCGTCGGCCGCATAGCGCTGCGGCGGGCCATTAACCAGCCGGAATTGGCAATGCGCAACCGCACCGGCACGGCCTTGGCTGCGCAGCCGTTCAAAGGCAGTGGCGGCCGGCCCAAAGCGGTTGGGCAGGGGAACGCTGACAAAGGCCTGGTGCTGCCTCGCCAGCTCGCTGAGCGCGGCCAACGCTGCGGTGCTGCTGGCCGCCGGCTTTTCCAGGATCAGCGGTATGCCGGCTTCGATCACGGCACGGGCCCGCGCCGGCACCGTCGAAGGGTGTCCCATCAGCAGGATCGCGTCCGGCGGGCCGGAGAGGATTTTCGCAAAATCGGCGATGAACGGCAAATGATGGCGCGTCGCGAAGGCGCGCGCATGCTGCGCGTCCTCATCCCAAATGCCGGCAATCTCGGCGCCGCAAAAACGTGCAGCGTCGAGATGCATTTCGGCGTGCCAATGGCTTGAGCCGGCCAGGACGATCTTCATTCAGCGTGTAATCCTCTTGCTTGCAGGATATCCTACAAGTCGCTATGCTACAAGCTTCGACCGCTTTGCGACGCGCCATCGGCCGCAATTGCAGCGGCGCTGGAAGAAAAATGCCGGAACCCAAGTTAAGCTCGGAACCCAAGTTGAACCCGGACCAAAAATCGATCGAACCGCTGGCCCGACCGCCGCTGCTTCACGTCAGCGTGCAGGAGAGCCTGAGGAAATATATCCAGAGCAACCAGCTCAAGGCGGGGGACCCCTTGCCTCCGGAGACCTTCCTGGCGCAGCGGCTCGGCGTCGGCCGCAACTCGGTGCGCGAAGCGATCAAGGCACTGGAGTCGATCGGCATTCTGGAGACGCGTCGCGGCATTGGCGTGTTCGTCAAGGAATTCTCGTTCAAGCCGTTGCTGGATAATCTGGCATACGGCCTGCAGGATTCGCTGCGCGACGTCGAGGAACTGCGCGAGATCCGCCGTGTCCTTGAAACCGGCCTGATCGCAAAAACCATCGAGATGATCAGCGCCGAAGACATCGCCGCGCTGCGCCAGCTGACCGAAAGCATGCGGCGGCGCGCCGAGCGCCAGGAGAGCTTTGCCGAAGAGGACCAGCAATTCCATCAGTTGCTGTTCCGCTGCCAGAACAATCACATGTTGAGCGCGCTGATCGACATCTTCTGGGTGGCGTTCAACAAGGCCTCGAATTTCACCAGCCTCGACAATCCGACGCCGCTGGCGACCTGGCGCGACCATCACGAGATCGTCGAGGCGGTCGCCGCCAAGGACGTCGAGCGGGCGCGCGAGCGCCTCGACGACCACTACAGGGGTATTCAGCAAGTGATCGCCAAAAACCGGATTACCTGACCCAACGCCGAACTACCTGACAATGCCAAGGGAGGAAAACCATGCGCATCAAGACCATAGCTCATCATCTGGCCATCACCGGGCTGCTGCTCGGCGGCATTAGCCTTGCCACCAGCGTCCAGGCACAGGGCGCCAAGACCATCACCGGAGGCTTCGATGTCGGCCCCGGCGGCTTTCCCAAGAACTTCAATCCGCTGGCTGCGACCGGCGGCTTTACCTGGCTCAGCACCTATTTTGAACCGCTGGTCATCTACAACGCCGAACTGACCGAGCTCGAAGGCGATCTGGCCAAGGACTACAAGGTCAGCGACGACAAGCTGACCTACACGTTCAACCTTGCCCAGGAGAGCTGGCACGACGGCAAGCCGTTCACGTCCAAGGACGTCAAATTCACGCTTGAGCTCGCCAGGAACAAGGCGTCCGGCAGCCTGTTTGCCGCGCGCCTTGGCGACATCGCGTCGGTCGACGCGCCGGACGATCGCACCGTGGTCGTCAAATTGTCGAAGCCCAACGGCTCCTTCCTGTCGATTCTCTCGCAGGTGATGATCCTGCCGGAGCATGCCTTAGCCGCGATGCCGCCGGAAACGCTGGCCACGAGCACCTGGTGGTCCACCACGCCGGTCGGCACTGGCCCCTTCAAGTTCAAGCGCTATGTCAGCGATCAATATGTCGAACTGGCCGCGGATGACGACTATCGCGGCGGCAAGCCGAAGGTCGACGTGCTCATCAACAGGTATTTCGAGAGCCCGGCGGCGGCCGTTGCGGCGCTGCGCGCCGGCGAAATCCGGTTCACCTATGTCGAGCCCGACGACGCGGTAACCTTCAAGAGCGACAGCAATTTCAAGGTGATCGAGGGCGCCTCCTATGTGGTCAACTACATCGGCCTGAACCAGAAGGTCGAGCTCTTTAAGGATGTTCGCGTGCGCCAGGCGATCATGTACGCGATCGATCGCAATGCCATCATCGAGAGCCTCTATGGCGGTGCGGCCAAACCGGCGAATTGCGGCTACGTCGCGCCGCACCTGCTTCCCGAAGGTCTCGAACCCTATGCCTATGATCCGGCCAAGGCCAAGGCTCTGCTTGCCGAGGCGGGCTGGGACAAGATCAACGGCGACAAGCCGATCACCTTGCTGACCTATTACGGCTCGCCGCAAGCTGCCAACGTGATGGCTGCCATCCAGTCGATGCTGGCCGAGGTCGGGATCAATGTGGTGCCGCGCGTCGTCGATACGCCGACTTATAACGGCATCGTCTACAAGGAAGGCACGCCGGACTGGAACGCGTTTGCGATGGTCTATGCCGGCCTGCAGAACGGTCCCAATCCGGCCGGCATCAGCCCGGGTCTCAACAAGTCTCAGATTCCGCCGGCAGGCTTCAACACCATGCGCATCGAGTTCGATGATCTCAGCGCCGCGTTGGACGCTGCGCTCGCCCAGACCGATCCGGCCAAGATCGATCAATCCTGGCAGCAAGTCTGCAAGGTGATGAACAAGGATCTGCCCTGGGCGACATTATGGGTGGCCAACCGCTATGGCGTAGCCTCCAACAAGCTGCGTGACTTTGTCTGGACGCCGGCGCCGGGCGGCGGTCCTTATGCGGCTCACCCGGAACGCTGGGACATCCAGTAAAACGGCTGGCGGGCCATTCCGGCCCGCCAATGATACGGGCCGGCACGATGCCGGCTCCGCTCACCATCGCCACGGACAGCCAATGCTGAGTTTCATTGCCCGCCGCAGCGCTACAGGACTGTTGATGCTGGTCGCCCTGAGCGTCCTCATCTTCATCCTTCTGCGGTTGGCGCCCGGCGATCCGATCGATGCCTATATCAATCCGTCCAGCCCGATGTCGGCTTCCGACCTCGAAGTCCTGCGCGACCGGCTTGGGCTCGACCAGCCGCTTCCCGTGCAATACCTCGCCTGGCTTCGCGCTGCGCTCGGCGGCGACTTCGGCTATTCGATCCAGCGCAGCGGCGTTGGCGTGCTGCCGCTGGTCATGGAGCGCATCGGCCCGACCGCGCTGTTGATGGGCACCGGCCTGGCCATCGCCATCGTGCTAGGCATTTCCGCCGGCATCTTCAGCGCCGTCCGCCGTAACACGCTGCCCGACATCGCGCTGTCGGTGGTTTCCTTCGTCGGCATCTCCAGCCCGGCGTTTCTGACGGCACTTCTGGGACTGTACTTTTTCTCGGTGCTGCTGCGCTGGGCGCCATCAGGCGGCATGCAGACCGCCGGCGCGCCTTTTTCCATAGCGGACGTGCTCGCGCACCTGGTCCTGCCCGCCTGCCTGCTGTCCATCGGACACGCCGCGCTGATCATGCGCTACATGCGCGCGTCGCTGCTGGAAGTGCTCAACCAGGACTATGTGCGGACCGCACGTGCCAAGGGCGTGCGCGAATTCTGGGTGATCATCAAGCATGCAACCCGCAATGCGCTTTTACCGGTCATCACCCTGATCGGGTCGACGGTCGGCATAGCGATCGGCGGCGCCATCTTCCTCGAAAGCGTGTTCAACTGGCCGGGCATGGGCCTGCTGCTGGTCAACGCCGTCGGCACAAGGGACTACCCGGTGATCATGGGCGCCACTCTGGTAATCGGCATCTGCGTCATTCTGGTCAATCTCCTGACCGATATCGTCTATGCCGTCGTCGACCCGCGCATCCAGGTGTCGTGATGACGATCACCGCACCAGCTCCGACAATCGACCCGACAGCCGGGCCGCAAACCAAGGGACCGCTTCGCCGCGCGCTCGGCCGGTTCTTTGAAAATCGTGCGGCGCGCGCCGGTCTGCTTATCGTCGTCCCCATTCTGCTGGCGGTCTCGACCTATTCCCTGTGGTGGCCGTTCAGCCCCAACGCCATCGATCTCAGGGCGATCAACAAGGGGCCGTCCGCCATCCATTGGCTCGGCAGCGACGGCGTCGGCCGCGACGTCATGGCCCGGCTGCTGCAAGGCGGACGGATCTCGCTGCTGGTCGCCGTCTGCTCGGTCGCCATCTCGATCGTCATCGGCTTCCTGGTCGGCGCTGTCGCCAGCTTCGGCGGGCGCCTTGTCGACGGCGCGGTGATGCGCTTCGTCGACCTCGCAATGACGCTGCCGCCGGTGATCTTCCTGCTCGTGCTCGCTTCGATCGCCGGCACCGGCATCGCGCCGACGATCCTGGTGATCTCGCTGCTCTCCTGGCCGGTGCTGTCGCGCATGGTGCGCGCCCGGCTGCTCGAGCTGCGCGAGCGTGACTTCGTCGTCGCCGCCCGTGGCATGGGGGCGGGGCTGCCGCATCTCCTGTTCCGCCACGGCCTGCCGAACTGCATCGACATTCTTGTCGTCTACGCCACGCTGCAGATCGCCAATGCCATTCTGCTCGAAGCCGGCCTTTCCTTCCTCGGCCTCGGCATCGCACCGCCCGAAGCCAGTTGGGGCAACATGCTCAATCTCGCCCGCTCCACCGTGGTGCTCGAGCAATACCCCTGGCAATGGATGTTTCCCGGCGCCGTACTCGTGCTCACCGTGCTGGCCATCAACTTCATCGGCGATGGCCTGCGCGATGCATTCGACCCTCGTTCCGATCTCAGCTGACCTGAAGGTTTTTGAAAAAATGCCCCTGTTTACCGGTGTCGTGCCACCCGTCGTCACCCCACTCCATTCCGATCTCAGTGTCGATTTTGCGTCGTTCACGCGGACCATCGAAAACCTGCTCGACGGCGGCGTTCACGGCCTGTTCGTGCTCGGCTCGACCAGCGAGGTGGTCTTCCATGACGAGGCCGGCCGCCGGGCCATCATCGAGCACGCGGTCAAGGTCAACAATGGCCGCGTTCCGATCTTCGCCGGGGTCATCGACCCGACAACCGATCGCGTCATCAACCACGCCCTGACAGCCAGATCGGCCGGCGCTGACGCAGTCGTGGTCACCGCGCCGTTCTATGCCCGCACCAGCCAGCCTGAGATCGGCGATCACTTCCGCTACATCAAGGACGCAGTCGACATCCCGATCATCGCCTACGACATCCCGGTCTGCGTCCATGTCAAGCTGGAGCGCCAGACCACCGTCGGCCTTGCCAGCGAGGGCGTTATCGCCGGCATCAAGGATTCCAGCGGTGACGACGGCAATCTGCGTTATGTGCTCAAGGACATGGCCAACGACCCGATTTTTTTCGGCATGACCGGGTCCGAGATCCTGGTCGACAGCGTGCTTGCCATGGGCGCGCATGGGGTCGTGCCGGGCCTCGCCAATGTCGACCCGCACGGCTACGTCAGGCTGTGGAACCTGATGCAGGCGGGTCAGCACGCCGAGGCCCGCGTGGAGCAGGAGCGGCTGTTGAAGCTGTTCGAGATCGTCTGGATCTCGCTCGGCAGGACGAGCGCCGGCTCGGCCGGCGTCGGTGCCTTCAAGACCGCGATGACGAGCCTCGGCATCATCGCCTCCAACACCATGGCGCGGCCGCAACGCAGCCTGAACGACGAGGAAGCCGCAAAGGTCGACATCATCCTTCGCGACGTCGGCTTGCTGCGCTGACCGTGGACGCTCCGATCCTCTCGATTTCCGGTCTGCGGGCGGTGTTCCGTATCGCCGGACGCGACATCGCCGCCGTGCAGGACGTCGACCTGGTGATAGGTTCGGGCGAGACGGTTGCGCTGGTCGGCGAGTCGGGATCGGGCAAGTCGGTCACCAGCCTGTCGATCATCGGCCTGCTGCCGAAGAAGGTCGGACGCATTGCCGAGGGCTCGATCGCGCTGCGGCGCAGGGACGGCACGGTCACCGAACTGACCGGCCTCGATCCCGAGTCGCTGCGCAAGGTGCGCGGCGACGACATCGGCATGGTGTTCCAGGAGCCGATGACCAGCCTCAATCCGGTCTACAGCATCGGCGAACAGATCGCCGAGCCGATCCGCATCCATCTCGGCAGATCGCACCGCGATGCGGCCACTGATGCCGTGCGGCTGCTGGCTCAGGTCGGAATTCCCGACCCTGATCGGCGGGCGCGGCAATACCCGCATGAGCTGTCGGGAGGGATGCGCCAGCGCGCCACCATCGCCATGGCCTTGTCGTGCGATCCGACCTTGTTGATCGCCGACGAGCCGACCACCGCCCTCGACGTCACCATCCAGGCCCAGATTCTCGATCTGCTGGCCGCGCTGCAGGCGCAACGCGGCATGGGCATTCTGTTCGTCACGCACAATCTCGGCGTCGTTGCAGAGATCGCCGACCGGGTCGCGGTGATGTATGCCGGTCGAATCGTGGAATCGGGTCCGGTGAGCGAGGTGTTCACCCATCCGCGTCATCCCTACACCGCCGGGCTGATGCGTTCGGTGCCGCGGCTTGGCCAGGCCACCACGCTGAAAGCAGCAGGAACGCCACTGCCGACCATCGCCGGCAATGTTCCATCGCTTGCCTTGCTGCCCAAGGGCTGCTCTTTCGCGCCGCGTTGCGCCCTGGCTGTCGATGCCTGCCGCACTGCTGTACCGCCATTGTTCGCGGCGACGTCGACCCAGCAAAGCCGCTGTTTGCGCTGGGAGGATCTCTGACAGTGGGCGCTCCCTTCCTTTCAGTCAGGAACCTGACCAAGCATTTTGCGCCGACGGCGTTCTCGCGCGGTCCTGTCGTCAGGGCGCTGGACGATATTTCCTTCGACATCGCGCGCGGCCAAGTGGTCGGCCTCGTCGGCGAATCCGGGTCGGGCAAGACCACGATCGGCCGCTCGGTGCTGCGTCTCATCGAGCCGACGTCCGGCGAAATAAGGTTTGACGGCGTCGATATCACCAAGCTGAGCGCCGGGCCTCTGGCTCGCCAGCGCCGCAAGATGCAGTATATTTTCCAGGATCCGTTCGCCAGCCTGTCGCCGCGCATGACCATCGGTCAGATCCTGACCGAAGGCCTCGATATTCAGGGCATCGGCAGCAGGCGCGAGCGGCGGGCGAAGGCTGAGAAGGCGCTTGCTGCGGTCGAGCTGCCGGCCGATGCCTATGATCGCTACGCCCACGAATTTTCGGGCGGGCAGCGCCAGCGCATCGGCATCGCCCGGGCGCTTACGCTCGAACCCGAATTCATCGTCGCCGACGAGCCGGTCTCTGCCCTCGATGTCTCCATTCAGGCGCAGATCATCAATCTTTTGCGCGACCTGCAGGTCCGGCTCGGCCTGACCATGCTGTTCATTTCGCATGACCTGGCCGTCGTCGAATATATCTGCGACACGGTGATCGTCCTCTACCTCGGCCGCATCATGGAAGTCGCGCCTGCTGCCGCGCTCTATGCCCGGCCGCAGCATCCCTATACGCGCGCGCTGCTCTCGGCCATTCCGTCGCTCGACCCGCTGGCCAGGCAAGGCCGGCAGGTGCTGAAGGGCGACATTCCAAGCCCGGCAAATCCGCCGACCGGCTGTGTTTTCCGAACCCGCTGCCCGGTTGCCCTCGACGCTTGCGCCGGCATCGTCCCGCCATTGCGGGCAACAACGTCCGATGGCCATCTGCAGGCCTGCATTCGCGACGACATCGCTTGAGACAAGACCCGACAAGGCGATTTATTTCGCGTGCTGTCTGAGAGACTCTCTGGAAGGGAGGCGAAGAACCGGCCGCCAGCTTGCTGCCCAGAAAAGCCTCCGCCAAGCTCAACTGCCTCAATCCCGAGAGATCGATTTCCGAAGCTTCTCGAAAACCAACAGCTTGCTTTTGCGCACGCCGTCTTCAAGCAGGCTTCCGTTTGCCAGGTGCGCGGCGATGGCGCTGGCCAGCGCGCAACCCGTCCCGCGCATCGATCCGCCAAGACGCGGCGCATCGAAGCGGATGGGCTCTTGATCGGCGCGCAGCAGGATGTCCGTCGATCGACACCCCGCGGCGTGGCCGCCCTTGATCAGCAGGGCCTGCAATCCGGCGGTGAGCAATTTCTGACCTTGTTGCAATGCGCCGTCCTCGTCGATGGCCAGGTCTGAGCCGGCAAGGACAGCCAGTTCGATGAGGTTGGGTGTGACGAGACGGCAAAGCGGGATGAGTTCCTGCTTCAGGACGCCGATAGCGCCTGTGTCCAGAAGCGGCCAACCCGAAGAAGAGACCAGCACCGGGTCGATGACTGCCGGTATCTGTGGGTTTTGGCGCAGCACATCCGCGACGGCGACGATGGTTTGCTCCGTCGCGAGCATGCCGATTTTGATCGCCCCGACCGCATTGGCTTGCAGCGCGGCACGCATCTGATCGGCCACCAGCCCGGGTTGCAAATTGTGGATTTGCGCGACGGCTTCATGCGTCTGCACCGTCACGGTGGTAATGGCAAGGCAGGTGCGCAAGTCGAGGGCGGAGATCGTCTCAATGTCGCGGACTATGCCGGCGCCGCCGCTGGAGTCCGATCCGCCGACAACAAGCACATGCGGTTCGCGCCTCAACGCCATCGGCCCGTCTTTTCGAGCCACTCGCGCGTTCGCGCTTCCGGATCGGCATTCAATGTAATGTCGGTCACTACCGCGGCGCTGTCCGCACCGGCACCGAAGACGTCCTCGAGCCGGTCGGGGTTGAGGCCGCCAATCGCGACCAGAGGTGTCGGCGCGATCCGGCGCTTCCATTCGCCAAGCCGTTCGAGCCGCTGCGGCGCCCATTTCATCTGTTTCAGAATGGTCGGATAGACTGGGCCGAGCGCGATATAGTCCGGTCTGGCGGCAAGGGCTGTTTCGAGTTCGAGATGGTCGTGCGTGCTGAGGCCGAGACGGAGACCTGCAGCCCTTATCCGCGTAAGGTCCGCCGCTTGCAGATCTTCCTGTCCGAGATGAATGAAATCGCAGTCCTCCTCGATCGCCAGCCGCCAGAAGTCATTGATGATGAGCTGGCATTTGTATCGGGCGCACAAGGCCTTCGCCTTGCGGATCTCGGCGCGCAACGCAGCCTCGGCGAGGTTCTTGACGCGAAGCTGCATCAGCCTGACGCCGAGCGGCGCCAGCCTTTCAATCCAGGCGGCGCTATCGACGATCAGATAAAAAGGATCGAGTTTCATTGAAAGACTGCCCGGCCAATTGTCGGCGTCGATGGGACGGCGAGGTCGCGCGGCTCGAGCAGGCCCGAGCGATAGGCCTCACGGCCGGCATCGACCGCCTTGCCGAACGCGCGCGCCATGCCGATCGGATCGGCGGCCTTGGCCACTGCCGTGTTGAGGAGCACCGCGTCGAAGCCGAGTTCCATCACGAGAGCCGCGTGAGATGGGCGGCCGAGGCCCGCATCCACGATCAGCGGGACATCCGGGAAATGGCCGCGCATCGAGCGGAGCGCGGTGATATTTACCGGTCCAAGCGCAGAACCGATCGGCGCGCACCAAGGCATAAGCACCCTGCATCCGGCTTCCAGCAATCGCTCGGCGACGACAAGATCGTCTGTCGTGTAAGGGAATACTGCAAAACCGTCTTCGCACAGGATTCGCGCGGCCTCGACCAAGCCGAAGACATCCGGCTGCAGCGTATCATGATTGCCGATCACCTCGAGCTTGATCCAGTTCGTGCCAAAAACCTCGCGCGCCATCTTTGCGGTCGTGACGGCTTCTTTGACGGAGTGACAACCGGCGGTGTTGGGTAGGACATGCAGCCGCAGCGATTGGATGAGCGACCAGAATTTCTCGCCACCCTTGCCGCCGGCCATTTCGCGGCGCAATGAGACGGTCACCCCGGACGCGCAGGATGCCTTGACCGCATCGGCAAGAATGGCGGGCGAGGGGTACTGTGCGGTGCCGAGAAGCAGGCGCGACGGAAGCTTGGTTCCGTAAAGCTCGATCACGTCACTAACCTCCTTGCATGGGTGAGAGGATTTCGATCCGGTCGCCGTCCTTCAGCTGGAACAGCGCCCGCTCAGTCACGTGCACAAGCTCGCTGTTCACTGCCGTTGCAAGCCAGTTGCCTTCGTAGTCGAGCGCCGCGAGAAGCTCCGCCAGGGTGGCGGCGGTGATCTCATGCGCTTCGCCGTTGACCGTCAGTTTCATCAGCAAGTTCCACCGGTTTGTCAGAATCGAAAACAAGGTCGGCCGCCCGACGCGCCATGGCGGGGGCCAGAAGGAAACCATGGCGGTAGAGCCCGTTGATCGCGACGCTCCTGCCATGCGCTTCGACGCGCGGCAGGTTGTCGGAAAACGCCGGGCGAATGCCGACGCCCGTCTCAACGATCGCGGCCTCGCCGAAGGCGGGATGAACCGAATAGGCGGCGTTCAGGAGCTCCATCATCGCCCGTACCGTGACCGGCTCCGTGGACAGGCTCTCGACCATCGATGCACCCGCCATGAAATGGTGGTCGGCGCGAGGCGCCAGATAGAGCGGCAAACGCGGGTGCAGCAGCCTGACCGGGCGCGACAGCGAGATGTCCGGTGTACGCAGGATCAGCATCTCGCCGCGAACGCCGCGAAGCCTTTCATCGCTGGACGCCATTCCCGTGCAGTCGATCTCGCGGTCGAATCCCGTCATGTGCCGGGCGTCCACTCCGAAGCGGAACTCGACGCCGCTTCCGGCGAGTTTTTCATGCAGCTCCGCCATTGCACGGCGTGGATCGAGATGGGCTTCGCCCGGGAAGAACAGCCCGCGACGGAAGCGGCCAGCGAGATCGGGTTCCAGGAGCGCGATTTCGTCTTCGTCGACCCGCCGATGTCCCGACGTGCGGCTTGCAAACCGGTCGAGTTCGCCCGCATCCCGCGGCATTGCCAAAACGAGCGTTCCGGCCCGCGTGACATGACCCGGCAGGACCGCATCCCACCAGTCGGCGGCGTCGCGTCCGAGATCCAGCACCGGCTGCTCGGCGCTTTCGCGCTCGCACCAGGGCGCCAGCATGCCGCCGGCCATCCATGATGCGTTGCCGCCAAGGCCATGCCGGGTCTCGGCAATGGTTACCGCAGCACCGCGGGCGGCGAGTTCGAAGGCGGCGGTGAGGCCGGCGACGCCGGCCCCTTTGACCAGCAGCCTCATGACGGCTCCGGCATCTTCGGCATGGGCGGTTCGCCGTCCACCGGCATATAAAGATTGCCGCCCTCGCGGTACTTCGCGGCCATCGCCGCCATGCCCTCTTTCTGTGCCTCGGCCCGAATGTCGTGGGAGATGCGCATCGAGCAGAATTTCGGCCCGCACATCGAGCAGAAATGCGCCAGCTTGTGCGCCTCCTTCGGCAACGTCTCGTCGTGGAAGGAGCGCGCGGTTTCAGGGTCGAGCGACAGGTTGAACTGGTCTTCCCAACGAAACTCGAAGCGTGCGCGGGAAAGGGCGTCATCCCTGACCTTCGCCGTCGGATGACCCTTGGCGAGGTCGGCTGCGTGCGCGGCTATCTTGTAGGTGATGACGCCCGTCTTGACGTCGTTGCGGTCGGGGAGACCGAGATGCTCCTTGGGCGTGACATAGCAGAGCATCGCCGTGCCGTACCAGCCGATCATCGCCGCGCCGATGCCTGAGGTGATGTGGTCGTAGCCGGGTGCGATGTCGGTTGTCAGCGGCCCAAGCGTGTAGAAGGGCGCCTCGCCGCAGACTTCGAGCTGCCTGTCCATGTTCTCCTTGATCTTGTGCATCGGAACATGGCCCGGCCCCTCGATCATGACCTGGCAATCCTTGGCCCAGGCGATCTTTGTCAACTCGCCGAGCGTTTCCAGTTCGGCGAACTGCGCCGCGTCGTTGGCGTCGGCGATCGAGCCGGGACGAAGGCCGTCGCCGAGCGAGAACGACACGTCGTAAGCGCGGCAGATGTCGCAGATTTCCTCGAAATGCTCGTAGAGGAAGCTTTCGCGGTGATGATGCAGGCACCACTTGGCCATGATGGAGCCGCCGCGCGACACGATGCCGGTGACCCGGTCGACCGTCAGCGGGATGTAGTGCAGCCGCACACCGGCATGGATGGTGAAATAGTCGACGCCCTGTTCGGCCTGTTCGATCAGCGTATCGCGGTAGATTTCCCAGGTCAGGTCCTCGGCGATCCCTCCGACCTTCTCAAGCGCCTGGTAGAGCGGCACGGTTCCGATCGGCACCGGCGAATTGCGAACGATCCATTCGCGGATGTTGTGGATGTTGCGACCGGTCGACAGGTCCATGACGGTGTCGGCCCCCCAGCGGATCGCCCAGACCATTTTTTCGACCTCTTCGGCCATCGACGAGGTGACGGCTGAATTGCCGATATTGGCATTGATCTTGACCAGGAAATTGCGGCCGATGATCATCGGCTCGCTCTCCGGGTGGTTGATGTTGGAGGGAATGATAGCCCGTCCGCGCGCTATCTCGTCGCGCACGAATTCCGGCGTGACGAAGTCCGGGATCGCCGCGCCGAAAGAGTTGCCGTCGCGCTGTATCCCGCCGCGTAAGCTCTCGCGGCCGAGATTCTCGCGAATGGCGACGAACTCCATTTCGGGGGTGATGATCCCGGCGCGCGCATAGGCAAGCTGCGTCACCGCTTTGCCCGTTTTTGCCTTTAGCGGCCGGTGGCGCACGGGAAATTCCGGGGTCAGGCGCTCACCTGACGCAAAGCCGTTGTCCTCCGGCCTGACACTGCGGCCATCGTGAAATTCGACGTCGCCGCGTGCCGTAACCCACTCATGGCGAAACCTGGCGAGGCCCTTTTCGATGCTGGTTTCGACAGTCGGGTCCGTATAGGGGCCGGACGGATCGTAAACGGTGACAGGCGGTTCGCCTGCCGTCGGATGGACGGCGATTTCCCGCATCGGCACTTTGATGTGCGGATAGAGGACGCCGGACTTGTGGATTTTCCGTGAGGCAGGCAGCGGTCCCGTTGAGACGGCTGGAGAAATGGCATTCATTTTGAGGCTCCTTTGCTCATGCATTGGAGACCCAGTTCTGTGCCGGAAGGATGAAAAGACGCTTTGGTCTGCCTGCTTACAGGTTTTCGGGCATGGACTCCCGCAAAGCGCTTGCACCGTCCCTACGCCAGTATGAACTGGATCAGGTTCAACGGGTCACTGCGCCGCGAAAGCCAGCAGTATCTCAGCCCCTTGCCGGGACCCCCCTGGTGAATGGGTCAAATTGAGCGGGCGATCGCCATTTTGTCAAGCGCATTCGGCCCATCAGTCGGCAACGCTAGCTGGGCGCGCGCGGACAATCGAGGCCGATATCCAGGAACTATTGAGCCTGCGTAAGCCATTTGGGCTGCGGCACAGCCTGCAGCAGGCTTTGCGTATAGTCGTGGCGAGGCGCCCCGAACAGCGCCGCGGTTTGGCCTTCCTCGACAATCCGTCCGTCTTTCATGACCATGATCCGGTCGGCAAAATGGCGCACGATCGGCAGATCGTGGGTGATGAAAATATAGGAGAGGCCGAGCCTCGTCCTGAGGTCGGCCAAAAGGTCGATCACCTGCGCCTGGATAGAGACGTCGAGCGCCGAAACCGCCTCGTCGCAGACGATCAGTTCCGGCTCGCTGGCAAGTGCGCGCGCAATGGCGATGCGCTGTCGCTGGCCGCCGGAAAACTGGTGCGGGTAGCGCTCGGCGTGCTCCGGCAACAGCCCCACCAATTCCAGCAGCTCTGCCACGCGAGCCTTCCACCTGTCCTTCGGCAGGATATCGCGGTGGATCACCCAGGGTTCGGAAATGATCGAATAAACGCGCATGCGCGGATTCATCGATCCGTACGGATCCTGGAAGACCATCTGGACCTTGCGCCGAAACGCCATGAGGCGCTTCCCATTCATGTCGAAGATGTTCTCACCGGCAAAGACCGCCTTGCCGGCGCTTGGCGCGTTCAGCCCCAACAGCATGCGCGCGACGCTCGATTTGCCGGACCCGGACTCGCCGACGATGCCGAGCGTTTCTCCTCTCCTGACCTCGAAGCTTATGTCGTCCACCGCCTTGAACGTCCGCTTGCTGCTGAAAGCTCCGGAAGCAAGCTCATAGTGCTTGGTGAGATGTTCCACCTTGAGCAGCGTCTCGCCGGCGATCGCCGTCGAACGCCTGTTCGGCGCCTCCGCTGCGTTGCCGTGGGGCAGGGCGGCGATGAGGCGGCGCGTATAGGGGTGCTGCGGATTGCTGAACACCTCCCTGGCGATGCCTGTCTCGACGACCTTGCCGCCGTTCATGACGATGATCCGGTCCGCCATCGACGCGGCGACTTCGAGGTCGTGGGTGATCATGATCAACGCCATGCCGGTTTCGCGCTGGAGATCGCGCAGCAGATCGAGGATCTGCGCTTGCACGCTGACGTCCAGGGCGGTCGTCGGCTCATCGGCGATCAGGATGTCCGGTTTCAACGCGATCGCCATGGCAATCATCACGCGCTGGCGCTGTCCGCCCGAGAACTGATGCGGATAGAAGTCGACGCGGTTTTGCGGCTCCGGAATGCCGACCCGCCGAAGCAGTTCTATCGTCTTGGCGCGTGCGCCCTTGCCGCTCTCTGCGCCGTGGCTCTCATAGACCTCCTCGATCTGGCGCCCCACCGTGTAGACCGGGTTCAGATAGGCGAGCGGATCCTGAAAGATCATCGCAATCCTGCGGCCGTTGATGCTTCGGCGCGCCTCGGCGCCGAGGCCTGACAGTTCGACGCCGTCGAAGAGGCAGGAGCCGGCCACGATGTCGCCTGGCGGACAGTCGACGAGATCCATCACCGTGCTGGTGCTGACGCTCTTACCCGAACCGCTTTCGCCGAGGATCACCAGTGTCTCGCCACGGCTGACGTGGAAAGAGACATCGTCGACGGCGCGTACCGGCTGATCGTCCGAAAGAAAATCGACGGTCAGACCCTCGACCTTGAGAATGGTCGCGTTGCTCATCGGGCAGCTTTTCGCAATGTCTGAAGGCGCCAGCGTTGCTGCGGATCGGCAAGTGTGCGCGCCCAGTTCGAGAGGATGTTGAGCGACAGCGTCGTCAGCATGATTGCAAGGCCTGGCCAGAATGCGATCCACCAGGCGGTGGCGAGATAACCGCGGCCGTTTGCCACCATCGCACCCCACGTGAAGTCCGGTGGCTGAATGCCGAGGCCAAGGAAACTCAGCGCCGATTCCGACAAAATGACGGTCGCGAAATCAATGGCTGAAATCGTCACCAATGTCGGCAGGACCAGGGGGGCGATGTGCCGGATGATGATCCGGGCCGGCTTCGCGCCCATGGCTCGCGCCGCGCTGACGAACATGCGTTCGCGCAGCTCCAGCACTTCCGCGCGCGCCGTTCTGAGATAGATCGGCATGCGCGTGACGGCGAGAACGATCACCAGGTTGGTGATGCTTGGGCCCAGTGTGTAGAGCACGATGAGCGCCAGCAGCAGCGAGGGAAAGCTCATGACGACATCGGCCAGGCGCAGGATGAGATGACTGTACCAGCGCTCCGAATAGCCCGCTATCAGGCCCAGCGTTCCACCGACCAGCATTGACGCGAACACCGCCGCCGCGGCAATGCCGAACGTGTTCTGCGCGCCGACAATCAGCCTGGCCAGGATCGGCCGGCCGAGGGTGTCGGCGCCAAGGACGTAGATCCAGCCGCTGGCCAGCGAGAACGGGGCGAGGTTGCGCTGGCGCAGCCCGAGCCGCGATGCGGCGTCGCCCACCAGCCACGGGCCAAGGACCGCCGCGATGACGACGATCGCCAGGAAAATAGCAGCGGCGAGCGCAAGCCTGTCGCGCTTCAAATAGGCGAAAAGCACGCGACCGCTGCCTGGAACGGCCGCCGGCTTGATGTCGGGGGTGATGATCGTCATGGCTCAGTACCGGATGCGCGGATCGAGAACCGCGTAGAGCAGGTCGATCGCGATGTTGAGGATGAAGATGGCGGTTGCCGTCACCAGAATGGTCGACTGGACGACGGCAAAATCGCGCTGGATGATCGAATCGATCATCAGCTTGCCGATGCCGGGCCAGCCGAATATCGACTCCACGACGACGGCGCCGTTGACGAGGCTGGTCGCCAGGTCGCCGGCGACCGTGACGACCGGCAGCAGCGAGTTGCGAAGCGCATGCCCGAAGATGATCTTCTGCCGCGGCAGGCCCTTGGCCCTTGCGGTCTTGATGTATGGAGAGGCAAGCGCCGACAGCATGGTTCCGCGCACGACCTGCACCAGGAGACCGAAAGGGCGAAGCATCAGCACGAAAGTCGGCATGATCCAGTGCGCCCAGCTGCCGGTGCCCGATGTCGGCAAAAGCCCGAGCCCCACGGCGAAGATAAGGATGCCGACGATGGCGACCCAGAAATCCGGCGCGCTTGCGCCGACCAGCGAGACGAGGCTGGCGATACGGTCGAAGATGCTGCCCGGCCGCGCGGCCGCCAGCGAGCCGACAAGGATTGCCAAGGCGGTCGACAGCGTGATCGCGACGACGGCCAGCTTCAGCGTTTCCGGGAACGCCTCAAGCGCGACCTGCATCGCCGAGCGGTTCTGGCGCAGCGATTCACCGAAATCCAGCTGCAGCAGATCGCGCAGATATCCCAGAAACTGCCAATGGATCGGCTGATCGAGGCCGTTCAACCGCGCGAACGCGGCCCGAGCTTCCGCAGTCGAGTCCAGAGGCAAGTACAAGGCGGAAGGATCGCCGGTGAGCCGTGTCAGGAAAAAAACCAAGGTCAAAAGACCGATGACCGACAGGATGCTGTGCGACGCCCGGCGTCCAAGATAGCTTATCATTTCGGATGCCCTTCGGCGGATATCGACGGAGGCAACGGGTCGGGGGCGCAGGGCGACGACCGCCTGGCGCCCCCGTATCGCTCAGTCTTTGATGGCGATATTGGCCAGCGGTATTTCGCTGTTGGTGGTGATATCGGGCTTCCATTCCAGCCTGGTGCCAACCCGGGTGTAGCCGATCATGTGGAACATCGGGATGTCCGCCACCACTTCGTTGCGGGCCTTGCCGAAAATCGCCTTGAAGCTGTTGGTGCGGGCTTCGCCGGTCGCCGCCAGTGCCTCGTCTATCTGCTTGTCGAATGCCGGATCGGCCAAGGTCGAGTAGCTGCCGCTCGATCGATAGAAGATCGGCACCGTGAAGGCCGCATCGCCCTTGTTGTTGTCATGCATCATCTGCAGGAGATTGGGGCCGCGCTCCGCCGGGAACGGCTTTTGCAGATAACGCAGCCAGTCGGCGACATCGAGCATGGTAAGCTTGACGTTGAGGCCGGCGTCCTGCCACATCGTCATCATCGCCTCCATCGCTTCGGCGCCGTTCGGATAGATGCCGTTTCGCCCGATGAGCTTGATCTCGGTGTCGACCGCGACACCCGCCGCGCGCGCCTCTTCGATGAGCTTTTTCGCCTCTTCCGGATCGTACGGCCAGGGCTCGAGCGCATCGTCATGGCCGTTGATCCCGGAGACGACCATCTGCGACGCACGCTTGACGTCGTCGCCGAACAGCTGCGCAAGGCCTTCCCAGTCGATCGCCAGGTTGAGCGCCTTGCGCACGCGCAGGTCGTCGAGCGGCGGCTCGGCGGCATCGATGCGGATGGCAGTGGTTTCGGAGTTCAGGTAGGCGAAATCCGTCTCCGGATTGCTGGCGTCCTGGATGGCAATCGACGGTGTCAGGTCGGCTTCCCCGGTCTCCACCATGGCGGCTCGAATCGAGGATTCGGGTCGCCAGACATAGGTTGCCTTGGTGATCTGCGGCTTGTTGCCCCAATAGCCGTCGAACGCGTCCAGCACCACGGTCCGCGGGGAAAAGGTCGACAGCGTGAACGGGCCGGTGCCGACCGGATCGTTCACCGCCTGGTCGACCGGCGTCTTCGGCGAGACGATCATGACCACGCTCAACAGCGTCGGCATGATGGGCTCGGGCCTGTCCGACTTTATTTCGACGGTCAGCTTGTCGACCGGCGTCAGCGTCAGTTTGGCATCGCCGAATTTCGCAATGTTGCTGCAGGTAAGCTTGCCGCTGATCATCCTGTTGATGGAGAAGACGACCGCATCCGCATTGAGTTCGGTTCCGTCCTGGAATTTGACGCCCTCGCGCAGCTTGATCCGCCAGGTGGTCGGGTCCACGCTGGTCCACTCCGTCGCCAGTTTCGGCTGGGGCTGTCCGCTGTTCGGATCGATGACGGTCAACGATTCAACCACGTTTTGGCTGAGTATCTGGCCGACATTGGTGATGATGGTGCCGCAGGGCTCCAGATTGGCCGGCTGCTCCGGTAGGACGATACGGATCTCCTGCGCCGCTTCCTGTGCGACGGCCGATGGCGCGGCAGCGGTCATCAAAACGACAGCTGCAATCGTATGAAGGCTTCTGTTCATGTCACTCCTCCCTTTGAGCTTCCATTTGGGATCTTCCGTTTTGGCTGTCGCACGAGACGATCCTCCTCATCCCGTTCGGCCGACGATTTGCCGATCTCGCGGCGGCTAGGCGGCGATCTTCCCGATCAGTCCGCGCAGCACGTCTTTCTCCTGCGGCTTCAGATCCGTCAGCGGCGGCCGAAGCGGGCCGGGTGTCCGTCCGATGAGCTCGACGCCGGCCTTGATGATCGACACCGGATAACCTTGCTCGCGATCGCGCAAAGCCGCGAAGGGGAAGAAGAAGCTGTGCAGGATTTCTTCCATCACAGCGCGATCACCTGTCCGCATCGCCCTGTAGAAGCGCTGGGCCAATTCCGGCACGAAGTTGAAGACCGCGGAGGAATAAGTCGTCACGCCGGCCCCGTTGAAGCCCTCGGCGAACAGCTCATGCGTGGGCATGCCACCGATGTAGCAGAGCCGATCGCCGAGCTTTGCAGTGACGTGGCGGACAAGATCGACCTTGCCTGTGCCGTCCTTGAACCCGATGAGGTTTGGGCACGCGTCAGCAAGGCGGGCAACGGTGTCGGCACTGGCGACCGAGTTCGCACGGTTGTAGATGATGACGCCGAGGCCGGTGGACTGGCACACGGCCTTGACATGCCGAAAAATCCCCTCTTGCGAGGCCTCCATCAGATAGTGAGGCAGAAGCAGGAGACCGTCGGCTCCCGCAGCCTCGGCGCGGCGGGCGATTTCCGTGGCGAGCGCCGTGCCGTAGCCGCAGCCGGCGATGATCGGCACGTCTCCCGAGGCATCCTTGGCCGCGCGGGTAACGTCGGCGACCTCTTCCGGCGACAGGGAGAAGAATTCACCGGTGCCGCCGGCCGCGAACAGGGCAGCGGCACCGAACCCCGACAGCCATTCGACATGCGCGCGATAGCTTTCGAGATTGAGGCTGAAATCCTCGTTGAAATGCGTGACTGGAAACGACAGCAGCCCTGAAGCGACCCGCGACTTGATTTCATCTGGCGACAAAGGAACTCATCCCATAAATTAATATGATGTCATCTAGATTCATATGATGAGTATTCAGACGAGTCAACCGCCGGTGTTGTCCTGATTTGTCGGGCGCCGGACGGTCAGGGCGCGATAGCGCTTTATCCCGGTCACCAAATGGCGGCGCATCGCCTCACGCGCCTTTTCCGGGTCGCGGGCGAGGATCGCATCGGCGATTTCCTTGTGCTCCTGCAGAATCGGATGGTCGCGATTGGGCAAGGGGTCGACGCCGCCCATCATCGTCTTGAACTTCACCCGCGGGATCATCCGCCGGCCGACATGTTCGAGGAAGGCCTTGAACCTGGCGTTGTTGGTTGCGGCGGCAATCGCCATGTGGAACTGGAAGTCGGCATCGTCCGTGGGTTGCCCTTGCGCCATGAGGTCGGCGAACCTTTCGACCTGGGCCTCGATTTCGGCCTCTTGCGCCGGCGAGCTGCGGGCGGCGGCAAGGCCGGCTGCCTCGACTTCGATGCCGATGCGCAGCTCGAGCTCTTCGATGATGTCCGAGATCTTGTTCGTTTCGTCAGTGAACAGCTTCAATCCCTCGTCGACGGGTTTCGGGCCGAGAACGAAGACGCCGGCGCCTTGCCGCGATTCCACCAGCCCATCGGCACGAAGCGCGGCGATGGCCTCCCGGACCACGGTGCGGCTGAACCCGAACCGATCGATCAGCGCGGGTTCTGTCGGCAATTTATCGCCAGGCGCATAAAAGCCGGCTTCGATCTGGCCGCGCAGGGCGTCGGCAACCTGAGAGACGAACGACCGCCGGGACGTTCGATGTTCGGCCTGCTGCATGGGTCCTCCCAACTTTGCCGGATCTGAGGATCCATACTCCCAGTGCGGGCCAAAAGCGAGGTCATCATATGAAAATTCGTCGTTCGATGTCTCGAACTTCTTAAGGTCATCATATGGCTTCTGTGCTCTGTGTCGGCCATCAATTCGCCCGTCGTGCTGGGCACGGCGATCAGCGAAATGCACGCAGTAGCAGCTTTCAGGCTGCGGCCGGCAGGTGATCGCGGACCCACCTGACGATCTGTCCCGCCGTCATTGCGCCGGATGTGCGCGCAACCTCCCGTCCGCCGTGGAAGATGATCATGGTCGGGATGCCGCGGATGCCGAGCCTGGCTGCAACGGCCTGCTCATTGTCGGAATTGAGCTTGATCAGTCGAACATGCGGCTCCAGTTCGTTGGCTGCCGCTTCATAGGCCGGCGCCATCATCTTGCACGGGCCGCACCATGGTGCCCATATGTCGACGACGACGGGGAGGCTGCTTCGCGTGATCTGGCGATCAAAACTCTGTGCATCGACGTCTGCCGGATGACCCGAGAACAGCCTGGAGCCGCACTTTCCGCATTTCGCGTCCCCGGCATCGCCTGCCGGCGGCAGGCGATTGACCCCGCCGCATTTGCCACAAACCACCAGTTTTTCCTGCGTCACTCCCATTTACCCGTCTTTATGCGCGTCGATCGTCGCCGTCACGATGCGGTCTTGAGTGGAGGATTCTGCGCAAAAGCGACCGCGTCCGAAACCTTGGCCAATTCTGCGGCGATATCGGCGAGCTTTCGATCGGCGTCGACCTTGCGCCAGTTGGACGGGGTAGCCTTTCGCTGCAATTGCCGCGACAAGATATCGACTGTGGCGTCAGAAGGACCGCCACTGCGCTCGCTCACCCGCTGCCAAAGAACGAGCGGATCCGCCTCCAGCCAGAATCCGGCGAAAGCAACGTCTCTGCCGTTTGCAGCTTTCTCGATGCGGTTGCGATCGGCCGGCCGGTCAAAGACGGCATCGGCGACCACCGAACCGCCTTCGGCAAGGATCAAGTCGGCGCGCCATGCCATTTCGCGGTAGACGCGGTCCGACACATCAGGTCGATAAGCCCTGTCCGGCAGCTTCGTCTCGGCTGGCACCCCATGCAGGGCTTTGCGGATGCGGTCGCTTTCGACAATGCGTGCGCCGGGCGGCGCACCAACATGTGCGGCGAGTGCCTCGGCAACGGCCGTCTTGCCGGAACCGCTCAAGCCGCCGATGGCGATCAGCCGAGGCGGCTTTTCCTCGAGAAGTGTTCGGGCAAGCTCGAAATAGGATCTGGCCTCGGCAAGCAGCCCGCTGGAATCGTCACCGCTTTCCTCGATCTGGGTTGCGGTGACATGCGCGCGCACCGCGGCCCGCACTGCCATGAAAAACGGCAGTAGGATGAAGCCGTCCTCGTCGTCTGATTCGTCGAGATAGCGGTTCATCACCAGGTTGGCGAGTTCCGGAAAGCCGCGATGCCAGAGGTCCATCAGCAGGAAAGCCAGGTCGTAAAGCACATCGATGCTGGCGATCTGGTCGTTGAATTCGATGCAATCGAAGAGGCGGGGCTCGCCGTCGAAGAGACAGATGTTGCGCAGATGCAGGTCGCCGTGGCATCGTCGAATCTTGCCTGCCGTCTCCCGCCGGTCGAGCAACTCGCAATGACGTGCGAGGGCGGTGCGAAACATCCCGGTGAATGCCTTTATCTCGGCTTGCTCGAAAACATGGCTGGTGGCAAAGCCGGCTTCGTTGATGGCGAGCACGCCTGCCAGGTTCGAGGATCCGCTGCCCTTGTGGACCTCCGGCGCGCCACGATGATAGCGCACGATCATGCGCGCGACATCCGTCATCAGCGCAGGCGTCAGTTCGCCACCGACTGCCATTCGGTCGAGCAGCTTCGACTGATCGAAGCGGACCATCTCGATCGCCGCATCGACCAGTTTGCCGCTTCCGTCGAAGGCCAGCTCGCCGCCGGCCTCGCGGGTGACGCGCCGCACCCCCAGATAGAGGCCGGGGGCAGTCCTGGAGTTGAGATCGACCTCCTTCTCGCAAGCGGCGAGCCGCAGCGCCGGGGTCGAGAAGTCGACATAGGGCAGCTTGACCGCTCGCTTGATCTTGTAGGCGCGCTGGCCAACCAGGAATATCCGCGAGATATGGGTCTCGATCGCCTCGACCGGTCCGCTCTCGCCATATGCGGCAGGGTCCATCAACATCGCGGCCACGGATTGCTGATCCTCGACGATCATCGGATGCCTCTTTGTTTTGTACCCAACCTGGGGAAGCCAGCGAGCGTGGTCGCTGAAATTCCATGCCCATCAGGCCCTTGCTGCCACAGCGCCTGGATATAACCAGCCAGGTCACGAATGCGTTCCGTGATGCTGCTGCTCCGGTGTTCGGGGCGTATTCTTGGCGTCCTCCGGCGGCCTGAAACCTGTTGGCGTCGGCACGTGGGCATGTTGATACGGATCAAATGATGACCGGCGGCGTTCTTCACTCAGCGCCAGCAGCGCGCCGAGCCGTCTCGCTGTTGTTGCAACGTCGATTGGGCTTTGGGGCAAAATCGGGAGCAGCCGCCATGGCTTTCAGGACGATACTTGCCGTTACGGGACCGCACGAGGGAGACGGTGATCTCAAGCCTGCCGCCGACCTGTGCAACGAGATCGGCGCCCATCTTGCTGTTCTGGTCGTTGCCGTAGCTGCGCCGCCACCAGTCGGGGAGTATGCCGCGGTCGTTTCAGAGGCCTGGCTCGACGAGCGTCGGGCCGTCGAGGATCTGTTGAAGAAGCGGACTGCTGACCTGTCGGCTTTTCTCGCCGGCAGCGTGCTTTCGGCCGATGTCTCCAGCGAATATCCGGAAGCCGGCTGGGCCGACGACACCATCGGCCGCCGTGCCCGCTATGCCGACATTACGGTCATTGGACCGGAGCTGCTCGCCAACGAAACGCTGAAAAGCAAAGCGATCGAAGGCGCATTGTTTTCTTCGGGCAAGCCCTTGCTTCTCATCCCCGCGGGGGCGCAGCCGACCCTTAAGCCGAAACGCGTGCTGATTGCATGGGACGCCCGTCTGGAGGCATCGCGTGCCGTCCGCGAATCCCTCGGCCTGCTGCCAGGCGCCGATGAGGTGCACCTCGTCATGGTCGATCCGGTGGAGGACGAGTACCGCCACGGGGCCGAACCCGGAGCCGACGCCGCCGCCTATCTCGCGCGGCATGGCGTGAATGTCACGGTCGACCGGCTGCCCAAACTGGACCATTCAGTCGTCGACGTGCTTCGGCGGCACGCGCTCGACATCGCCGCCGACCTGATGGTGATGGGCGCTTACGGTCATTCCCGGTTGCGCGAGCGCATCTTCGGTGGCGTCACCGTCTCGATGCTTGAAGACCCGTCGATGCCGATCCTTATGGCGCGTTAGCCGTCGGCGCCCGTCATTGGCATCTCTTTTAAGTCCCAAGGGACACTGTTGCCGCCCATCTAGCCGTCTCATCGGTATCGGCGGAGCCGCGAATCTGTGGTAAGCCGCCGCTCAACCAACCAAAGGACGACACCCTGTGAGCGAACCGACCGTGGCCGAGGCGACCGAAAGTATCTATGCATCGCTGCGGGCGGACAATGCCGACATCGACGCGCATATCGCGACGCTTAAGGCGGCGATGACACGAGAAGGGATAAAACAGGCGGTGTTCGATCCGACCAGGCTGGCGCAGAACAACCGTTCGGGCCGCAAGCTGATGCAGGCTTATTTTCGGCAGCGCGGCGTGAGCGTGAGGTTTTCGGCCTAGTAGGGCGCAGCCTGAGGCGCCACGGCCCGCCGGCAGCCATTGTGGTCCAGGATCCGCCGGGGAGTTCAGGCAAGTCCGCTTTTGGCTTCTGTAGGCCGACATGCGGCTTCCGGCCCCGCCGCCGTCAAAGTTCCTAGGAAATCGGCCGACAAATGGTCAATTCAATCACCTGCGCCGGCTGCCGAGCACATCGGCGACCGACTCGCCGCTTCTGGCCTTCGGATTTGACCGGCTATCGCATGAATCTGCTGCTTTGAGCGCTTCGGCGCGGTAAGCCTTGTCTAACGCTCCGATCCGTCGAACCGACGCGAAGAACCGTGGATAGTCGCCCGAACACAAATCGAACAAGCGGAGAAACGTCGCCACCTGATCGCCGTAGACGGAAGTCGCGGCGAGCTTCGCGTTGTTAATCGGAGAATCGAACCAGACATCGTATCCCTGGTATCCACGCCAGCGACTGTCGCGCATCTCTCGGTAGCGCATCCGCAGCCGTTCGATCGCGGCCATCTTCGCGGCCCGCTTCTGCTCAGAGGTAGCGATGCCGTCATAGACATGGCTTAGCTCGTCCCGGGTCTGCGACACCAGCGCAAGAAATTGAGCTCTGCGCCTCCGGTCGGCTTTGTAACGGCGCAACTCGCCGGTATCACCAGCCGCGCGCAGCCATTTTCTCACGCCGGTTGTTTCGACGGCGACAGCGAATGCCTCGTTGAATGCGGAATCGTCCTTCACATAGACGCGTTGGTGGGCCAGCTCATGGAAAACTAGCCCCGCAAGATACGCTTCATCTTGGCTGAGCATCGTACTTAGCAGCGGGTCACTTGACCAGCCAAGCGTGGAATATGCAGTGATGCCCGTCACATAGACGTCCAGGCCCTGTCTCTGAAGTTCGGCAGCGGTTTCAATCGCAGACCTTTTGGAGAAGTATCCTCGGTACGGAACGCATCCGAACACCGGAAAGCACCATGTTCGTGGCGTCAGCGAGAATTCCGGCGCGGCGAAGACGGCCCATGTCACCGCGTCCCGACCAACGTTAACATAGCTGCGGTAGCTATTGTTGTCCGGCAGCGCTAGTTCATCTATCGCAAACTGTCGGATGGCGCTCGCCGATTCCATTCGAGCGCGTAGTGTCCCAGGGATCGAAGGATCGTCGATCAGCTCTTCGACATCCTGGCGCGCCGCCATGATCTCCACGTGACCCTTCAAGGATTGTGCATAGTAGGAAATGCTGGTGCAACCGGCCACGCCGGACATCACGATCGTCGCAGCAACCGAACGAAAAAATGCACGCATCACGGTTGCCCACGGCATTTGCTCACACGTCCGGATAGGGCAAACGTCGCAACTACGCCCGGTCCCAAACAGTGGCTCCAATTCGGTTGATATCCTGGGATGAGGTTTAGGTTAGACGTTCGTCTTCGGCAAGATTGTCACAATGTGATCATTCGCTGCCAAATTGCCGAATGTCCGCTATAAGCCGGACACGGCGGCATGCGAACTATCCGCCTAGGAGGTCTTTTTCTCCCGGAGCTTCCGGTCGCATCCGGCCCACCGCTGCTGGTCCGCAATGCGCCGATGTCAGCCGTAGAGATGAACTTGTCTCTGCCTGGAAGCAGACATCGCCGGCGACGGCACCGGAGGTCACGGTTGCGCCAGCAGCGGACATATGCTCTGGACGCAGCGAAAGTCGCAATCCGGACCCCTTGCGGACCTACGGAAAGCTGCTCCGAGAGCGGAGGCGTCGAGTCATGATCGCGCGTCCCGGCTCGCCAAGCACGTGAAGTCGATCGAGCGGGTCGGCGGCATCGAGTCCTGGAACCTCCAGACCATAAACAAGGCTTTCGGACCGCCTCGAGCGCTTCTGAAGCCAGCAGATCCGCTACCGCCGAATGTATGGGCGCGGGAAGATCGACCTGCTTCAGGCCCGGCTGATAGGTGCCTTCTGATGGCAAACTGCACCACAATTGCGTCAGATCCAACATTGCAGGCGATCTCACACCTCCAGATGCGCCTGCCCGAAGGCACCTCGTGGCGCAGGAGGCCAGCGTCAAACCCACAATGCCGATTGAAGCGCTTAAACGTGGGAGATGCGTCGGAGTGATCTCCAATGCGACTGACTTAGGCGACAATGAGGTCGTGTCGATCAGGAATCGCTCAAGCCGGGTGCGGATTTCTTCTAGCCAAGCTGCTTGGGCGGTACCTTGTTGAGGGCGATCTTCCGCCTACATGCTGTCAGAAAAGACCTCCCACACTAGGACAGAAGGCGCCCGTCCATCCTCCGCCTCAGGCGGAGCAGGTCATCGCAACCGTAGGAGAGACCGATGCAAGAGTCGCTCGTCGTCCGCCGCGAGACGCACATCCCGGCGCCGCCCGCCGCGGTGTTCGCCCTCCTGACCGATCCGGAGAAGATCCTGCGCTGGATGGGAACGGAGGCTGAGGTCGAGCCGCAGCCTGGCGGGCTCTATCTCGTCAATGTCACTGGGGCTCGCTGCGCTCGCGGCTCCTATCCTCGAGGTGGTGCCGGTGCACCGCCTGGCCTACAGCTTTGGCTGGGACGGCAGCGAGGTGGTGCCGCCGGGGTCTAGCCTGATCGAGGTCGACCTGATCGAGCAGCCGGACGGAACGCTGCTGCGCCTGACCCACACCGGCCTGCCTAACGCCGAGCAATGCGCCGGCCATGCGGAAGGCTGGGCCCATTACCTCGGCCGGCTGGCCGAGGTTGCGGCCGGGCGTGAACCGGGGCCGGACCCCTGGCATGGCAGGGACTGACCCTTTCCGCTCGTCGCTCGCAGGGGTGTCGAAGGCTGCCTCATCGAGGATTGGACCGTGAGTCTGGAGGATGGCGTCTATGTAAAGGAGTAGTTGTGCCGGCGGCAGCCCATGGCCTCGCCCTGAATGTCACCTCTCCCTTAAGTACGCCCTTAACGACGTCCCGTCCGGTCCCGTTGAGGGCGTCCTCACGTGACAACATGACAGGCAGAAGCGTCATCCCGCGGCGCGGATGACAGGCTAGTGGCCGCGGTGGCATAATCGCGGCATGGATCTGCCCGCGCCCCTCGCCTGGTTGTTGGACGAGGCCGGCTCTTCGCCCGGCTCTGACTGGTTCCTGGCCGAGCTCGGCGGCCGGCTGCTGGCCGACGGCCTGCCGTTGGCCGGGGGCGCTCTGACGGTCGCGGTGCCGCATCCGATCATCGCCCGCCGCACCTGGCTGTGGCAGGCGGAGACCGGGGCGGTGATCGAGGCGCTGGGCTTCGCCGGCGGCCCGCTCAACCAAGCCGGGCGCGACTGGCTGGCCGAGCTTGGCCCTGTGCAGGAGGACACGATCGGCCCGGAGCCGGACAGTCCGGTGCTGGGCTGGGCAGGGACCCGGCCATTCGGCCCCGCCGAGGCCGGCCGGCTGCGCCAGGCCGCGCGCTTCGCCGCAGCGCCCTTAGCCGCCCTGACCGCGCGGGCGGCGCTGGCAGCGCTGCTCGAGGCCTATCTTGGCAGGCGCAGTGCCGCCCGGGTGCAGGCCGGCGCGCTGCGCCGCGGCACCGGGGAGACCATCCGCGCCGCGCTGCTCTGTGCCGATCTGCGTGACTTCACCGCCCTGTCCGAGGCGACGGAGCCTGCAGCGATGATCACCGCCCTCGACGCTTGGTTCGACCGCGTCGCCGGGGCGGTGCATGCTTTCGGGGGCGAGGTGCTGAAGTTCATCGGCGACGGTGTGCTGGCGATTTTCCCGGTCACGGGCGCCCCGGCCGAGGCCTGCGAGGCGGCGCTGCGGGCTGTTGTCGCCGCCCGCGCCGGCATGGCCCATCTCGATGCGGTGCGGCAGACGGAGGGGCTGCCGCCGCTGCCCTTCGGCGCGGCACTGCATCTCGGTGAGATGCTGTGGGGCAATATCGGCGCGGCCGACCGGCTGGACTTCACTGCCATCGGCCCTGCGGTCAACCTGGTCAGCCGGCTCGAAGGGCTATGCAGGCCCCTTGGTCGCAGCGTGCTCATCTCGGGCGCGGTCGCGGCGGAGACGACAACGGCTTTGATCCCTTTGGGCGAGCACTTATTGCGCGGTATCGCTGATCCCTGCGCGGTCTTCACCCTGCCGGAGGATTGAGCCCCGCGGGCCGGGGTCCGGGCAAGGGTACCAGATGCGTGACTAATACAAGCGGGAGCCGGTACGTCTGTGCAGGCAATCGGCTTTGCAGCCACGAGCGGCGACGGACTGAGCTGATCATGTCGCCTCATGTGCTCCGGCCAATAGCAGCGCGTAGGTTGCCTTTTCAAGCTTCCTTACCGCTCGCTCAGATTTGTCTATCTGACAACAAACGTCAACTGTCATACATTCCGGACGTTCGCTGCGATGCCACGAACGTCCGCAGGGGGTCACGTCACGGCGTTACTCGCACCGACGTGAAGGTCAGCTATTGAAGATCCGAGGGCCAAAGCTGCCAGTCCGTTTCCGGCCCCAAAATGACCATGAACGCCGAAGTTTGATGGAAAACGGAACGTCCGCTGTTGCCACCCTTCAGCAAATTTCCACCACATCCCAGAACTAACGATCGCTTCATCGGGATTGGCTGATAGCTTCGGCACGTCTTGGCATGACATGACTGCGGGAGGATGCCCCCTTGAGAATGAGATATCTGCTAGCAGCCTCACTCGTTGTGGCGATCGTCCTGACGCTCAGATGGGAATGGCTGGAGCCCCATCACTTCGAAGATGAGGTCATGCGAGCCGCGCTGGCGGAGGAAGTTCGCCGGGACGACACCCGTTGCCCGCTCAGCAGTAAAGCTGTGGAGCAGGCTCGGCCATGGGTTCTTGCAGCCTGCGCGGCAGGCGGGCTCGGCTGGCATGAGGCAGCGGCGAAATATGGCGACGATGCAGCCAGAGTGTTCCTCGTCTATGGCGAGGATGCGGATTTCGTGGAGGTTTTCGACCGTCTCGGCCATCCGGTCGTGCCGGTGATTGCTTACTTCGTGAAGAATGGATCGTCGCAGTACTTGTTGCAGGAAACCATCGGTCAGGGCCTCTCGAGCCTGTGGGACGACCGGCAGGTGGGATTCGGCCTCGCCGAGATTTCGCCGGAGCAATATGGGCTTATTGCCATTCGCGAGCTCAAGGATCGCGGGCATGAGATGCTGTCGGAGTTCGAGATCGTTGACGGAACAGCAGTCCGCAGACAGTTCACCCGCACGCTGCTTGGTGCGAAGAACATAGTCCTGGGCGGCGTTTCCGACCTGGAAGGGGTGATCACCCGCGGCGAGCGGCTTCCGACCTGGGACGAGATGGGTTGGGCGGCCTTCGATGCGGCAATCGTCGTCGGGGGCATGGGCGCAGCAGCCAAGGCATTGCGGGTTGCGAGGGCACCGGTGGCCGCAGCTGGTCGCGGAACTGTGCGGATCGCACATCTGAGGGCAGCAGGCAAAGGTGCGTTCCAATCGCTTTCCGCCGTCGGTACCGCAGCCGGTGTCGCCGCTGTCGTCGCACTTCCCTATGTGGCGATCACGCGACCTCACCTTCTGACAAACGCAGCCGGTTGGATAGCCGAACAAGCAGGTCTCCCGGCTTGGCTCGGCGCCTTTGCAGCCTACTTCATACTCTGTCTTGTCCTGGCTTCTCTGCTGAGGATGGTTCTGGCGCCGCTGGCCTGGACGCTGCGAACGCTGAGCAAGATCGTTGGACGACTCGCCGGTGCCGGCGGTGTCCGATCCGCGGCAGCCTAAGTCCCGCGCACAGCGCCAATGGCAGGTTACAAATGGTGGAATGTTAACGCTTCAGTCATTGAAGTCGCGATGTTGAATGCCTTCAGGTTTTAGGGGAGATTAAGCCGATGATAAAAGCGGATACTCCGTTCGCCCTTATGCTGGAGATGCACGCCGTGGTCTTAGGCGTTCCAGGGCTTATTCTGCTGGCATCAGCCGCAATCGTTGCATTGATACGCCCTTGGCGCTTTCGCCCCGAGTGAAGTCATTCGAACAACTATCGCCGATTGAACACGTTTGGCGCGAAGCAGACATAGTTTAGATGGCGCGGCCTCAGATTCTGCAAAATCGCGAGTGGTTTGGTATGCGTCTGCCAGCTCCATCGAGCGGCCTAGATGCTTTTCCATTTTTTCTGTGGGGATATCTGTGGGGCAGGCAGAATTCGGGATGCCTAACCCATTGTTTTTTCTGGTCGGAGTGGCAGGATTTGAACCTGCGACCCCATCGTCCCGAACGATGTGCGCTACCAGGCTGCGCTACACTCCGCGACCAGACCGCGGGCTTATAGCCGCCGTACTTCGTTCCTGCAAGCACCAATGGCAGCGCTTCTGTCGCATTTGTTGCCGTTTCGCTCTAACGTCATACAGGTTTCAGTTCCCTGCGGGATAAACACCGCTTAACGGCTCGTGTTATAGGCATGGCCACCTGCGTTGAAACCACTCTGAATCCAGCCGCTTGGAGTTGCTGTCTTGTCCCTGAAGATCGTTAGTGAAGCCCTTCCCAACACCTTCGAGTTTGAAACCTCGGCGCTGATCAAGGCGTCCGGCTTTCGTGAGTATGATGCGCGCTGGTGGTTCGGCCATCCGGGCTCTGCCGAGCCGCCGGAGCTCAACCTGGTCGGTGTCCAGGCGCTTGGCATGGGGCTCGGCACGCTGATCCGGCGCCTGGGCGCCGGACCGGATATCGTGACCGGGCATGATTTCCGTTCCTATTCGCTGGCGATCAAGCTGGCGCTGGTTTCCGGGCTGATGGCCGCCGGCGCGCGGGTTAGGGATATCGGGTTGGCGCTATCGCCGATGGCTTATTTCGCCCAGTTCGCGCTCGACACGCCGTCTGTCGCCATGGTTACCGCCTCGCATAACGAGAACGGCTGGAGCGGCGTCAAGATGGGGGCGGCGCGGCCCTTGACCTTCGGTCCGGAGGAAATGAGCGCATTGAAGGCGATCGTGCTTGCCGGCGACTTCGACCTGGTCGGCGGCGGCTCCTATGACTTCGTTGCGGATTTCCGCAAGATCTATCTCGACGACCTGACCCGCGACAAGCGCATAGCGAGAAAGCTCAAGGTGGTCGCCGCCTGCGGCAACGGCACTGCCGGCGCTTTTGCACCTGAAGCGCTGGAACGGATCGGCTGCGAGGTGATCCCGCTCGATGTCGAGCTCGATCATAGGTTTCCGAATTACAACCCCAATCCCGAAGACATGAAGATGCTGCACGCGATCCGCGACAAGGTGCTGGAGACAGGAGCAGACGTCGGGCTTGGCTTCGACGGCGATGGCGACCGCTGCGGAGTGGTCGACAATGAGGGCAACGAAATCTTCGCCGACAAGGTCGGCGTCATGCTCGCGCGCGACATTGCGCGCCTGCATCCAGGCTCGACCTTCGTCGTCGACGTCAAGTCGACCGGATTGTTCAATACCGACGCCGCGCTGCGCGCCGATGGCGCCGTGACCGATTACTGGAAGACCGGCCACTCCTACATAAAACGGCGCGTCGCCGAGCTTGGCGCCATCGCCGGTTTCGAGAAATCCGGCCATTTCTTCTTCAACCCGCCGATCGGGCGCGGCTATGACGATGGTCTGATCACAGCCATCGCCATCTGCGAGATGCTGGATCGCAGCCCCAAAAGCAGCATGGCCGATCTCTATCGCGACCTGCCGCTGACCTTCGGCACGCCGACCATGTCGCCGCACTGCGCCGACGAGCTGAAATATGGCGTGGTCGAGCGGGTCGTTTCCGACTTTCAGGCCATGAAGCATGACGGCGCCATCTTCGCCGGGCAGAAGATCGCCGAGCTGATCACCGTCAATGGCGTTCGCGTCGTTGCCGAGGACGGCACCTGGGGCCTGGTGCGGGCGTCGTCGAACAAGCCGGAGCTTGTCGTCGTGGTGGAGAGCCCGGTGTCGTCGGAGCGGCGCCGGCAGATGTTCGAAGCCGTCGATGCGGTACTGCGCCGCAGCCCCGAAGTCGGCGCCTACAACCAGACGTTCTAAGTTCTCTGGCTAAGGTCTCTGGTCGGCGGCGCCGGTGAGCCTCAATAGGGGCTCGCGACGTCGCCGGTCTCGACATAGACCGACTTCAACTGCGAATAGAGTGCCAACGCGGCAAGTGAGTTTTCTCGCCCGATTCCCGACTGCTTGAAGCCGCCGAAGGGAATTTCGACGGGCGTCAGGTTGTAGGCGTTGATCCAGCAGGTGCCGGCCTGCAGCTCGGCGATGACGCGGTGGGCGCGCGGCAGGTCGCGCGTGAACACGCCGGCGGCAAGGCCAAATTCGGTATCATTGGCGCGGTCGATCACCTCGTCCTCACCGTCGAATTTCAGCACGCTCATGACAGGCCCGAAAATCTCCTCGCGCGCGATGCGCATGGTGTCGGTGACGCCGGTGAAGACCGTCGGCTCGACGAAGAAGCCACCCTGGAAACCTTGCAGCGAAGGTACATTGCCGCCGCAGGCGAGCACAGCGCCATCCTGCTTGCCGGCCTCGATATAGCCGATGACCTTTTCATGCTGCGCCTTGGAGACCAGCGGTCCCATCTGCGTTTCCTGGTCGAGCGGATCGCCGATACGGATTTTCTTGGTCCGTTCGACCAGTCGTTCGACGAAACGGTCGTGGATGCCCTTCTGCACGAAGACCCGCGTGCCGTTGGAGCAGATCTGGCCGGTCGAATAGAAATTGCCGAGCATGGCGCCGCCGATGGCATTTTCGAGATCGGCATCGTCGAAGATGATCAGCGGCGACTTGCCGCCAAGCTCCATGGTGGCATGCTTCATCTTCGAGCCGGCGAGCGACAGCACCTTGCGGCCGGTCGGCACCGAGCCGGTCACCGAGACCTTGGCGACGACATCGTGCCCGACGAGGCCGGCGCCGACATCGCCATAGCCCTGCACGACGTTGAACAGCCCGTCGGGCAGGCCGGCCTCGGTGTAGATTTCGGCGAGCGCCAGCGCCGACAGCGGCGTGTTCTCCGACGGCTTGAACACCATGGCGTTGCCCATGGCGAGTGCCGGCGCCGATTTCCAGCCGGCGATCTGGATCGGGTAGTTCCAGGCGCCGATGCCGACGCAGACGCCCAGCGCCTCGCGCCTTGTGTAGGCAAAGGCGCCGCCGAGATCGACGGACTCGCCATTATAGGCAGCGACCGCGCCGCCGAAATATTCGAGGCAGTCGGCTGCCGATGACGCGTCCGCCACCAGCGTCTCCTGGATCGCCTTGCCGGTATCCAGCGTCTCGATGCGTGCCAGGTCGGCGTTGCGCACGCGCAATATGTCGGCGGCGCGGCGCAGGATGCGCCCGCGCTCGACCGGCTTCAGCCGCGCCCAGGCCGGTTGTGCTGCACGCGCTGCTTCGATCGCCAGTTCAAGCACGTTCGGCGTCGCCGAACGCAGCATCGCGATGGTCTCGCCGGTTGCTGGATAGATGACCGGCAGCGGCGCACCTTGCTCATCGTCGATGTAGCGTCCGTTGACATAGTGCGATGCCTTTGGCTGGGCGCGCATGGGACCTTCTCCAAACTGTCTTTCGATGGGACCGGCGGGCGGGCACCGCCGGATCATGGCTTATCGCATCGGCTCGAAAATCGGAATCGATTTTCGGAAAGCACGATGCGAGGACTAAAAAAGCGATAGAGTGCTTGTGCGTCCGAATGGACGCACGTCGCTCTATCGATCCGACACCTGCCAGCGCGGATTGATCCATGGTTCCTGGTTGGACGGCGCCAGCGGCGAGCGGCCGAGAATGTGGTCGGCGGCCTTTTCGCCGGTCATGATCGACGGCGCGTTCAGATTGCCGTTGGTGACGCGCGGGAAGATCGAAGAATCGGCGATCCGCAGCCCTTCGACGCCGATGACATGGCATTCCGGATCGACGACGCTCATCCGATCATCCTTGCGGCCCATCTTGCAAGTGCCGCAGGGGTGGTAGGCGCTTTCGGCGTGATCGCGGATGAAGGCATCGAGATCGTCGTCCGACTGCACGTGCGAGCCCGGCGAGATCTCCTTGCCGCGATAGGGGTCGAAGGCCGACTGGCCGAAGATCTCGCGCGTCAGCCGGATGCAATGGCGGAACTCGATCCAGTCGTCCGGATGCGACATGTAGTTGAAGCGGATCACCGGCTTCGATCCGGGATCGGGCGAGCGCAGCGTGACCGAACCGCGCGACTTCGATCGCATCGGCCCGACATGCGCCTGGAAACCGTGCGCTTTCGCGGCCGCCTTGCCGTCATAGCGGACCGCCGCCGGGATGAAATGATACTGGATGTCGGGATAGTCGACGCCGGCGCGCGAGCGCACGAAGGCGGCCGCCTCGAAATGGTTGGTTGCGCCGAGGCCCGATTTGAAGAACAGCCATTGCGCGCCGATCAGCGCCTTGGAGAACGGGTTCAGCACCGAATTCAGCGTGATCGGCTGCGTCGATTCCTGCTGGATGTAGAGTTCCATATGGTCCTGCAGGTTGCGGCCGACGCCGGGCCGGTCGGCGATCACCGGAATGCCGTATTCCCTCAGATGTTGGGCCGGGCCGATGCCGGACAGCATCAGGATCTTGGGCGAATTGATCGAGGAGGCGGCAACGATCACTTCTCGTCGCGCCTTGATCACCTGAATCCGTCTGCGCACTTCGATCTCAACACCGGTGGCGCGTTGATTCTCGATGATCACCCGTCGGGCGAAGCCCTTGACCAGGCTTACATTTTTCCGCCTCAGCGCCGGCCTGAGATAGGCACTCGCCGCCGACCAGCGGCGGCCGCCGCGAATGGTCTGCTCCATCGGCCCAAAGCCTTCCTGCTTCGCGCCGTTGTAGTCGTCGGTCAGCTCGAAGCCGGCCTGACGGCCTGCCTCGACGAAGGCGCCGTAGAGTGGATTCGTCCTTGAGCCGCGCTGCACGGTCAGCGGGCCGCCGTGGCCGCGCCAGCCATTCTCGCCGCCGTTTGCGTCCTCCATGCGCTTGAAGTAGGGGAGCACGTCGGCAAACCCCCAGCCAGCCGCGCCCTGTTCTGCCCAATGGTCGAAATCGCGGGCGTGACCGCGTACATAGACCATGCCGTTGATCGAGGACGAGCCGCCGATGACCTTGCCGCGCGGCGTCGCCAGCACACGGCCGCCGAGATGCGGCTCCGGCTCGCTGGCAAAACCCCAGTCGTAGAGGCTCATATTGAGCGGGATCGACAGCGCCGACGGCATCTGGATCAGCGGCCCGATGTCGCTGCCGCCAAATTCGATGACGATCACCGAATATTTGCCATCCTCCGACAGCCGGTAGGCCATGGCCGAGCCGGCCGAGCCGGCGCCGATGATGACGAAATCCGCCTCAAGACCGTCTGTCATCATTCGCCTCGTGGAAAGCGCTTCTGCTCTTCGAGCAGGTCGAGGTTCATGTGGTTGCGCATGTAACGTTCCGAGGCCTTCTGCAGCGGCTGGAATTCCCAGGGGTAATGTGTGCCGTTGCGCAGCGCCGGATAGACCACCCAGCGGCGCGCCTGGCTGGCGCGCACGGCGGCATCGAAGGCAGCCATGTCCCAGCGCGCCTGGACCTTGCCGGTGAAAGAAGCCACCAAAGCCGCGTGCGCCGGGTCAGCGGCGAGGTTGGTCAATTCCCGCGGATCCGATTCAAGATCAAACAGTTGCGGCGGATCGATCTCGCAATGGATGAATTTGTAGCGGCCCTCGCGGATCGCCACCATCGGCGCGTTGGAGCCTTCGGCCGCATATTCCATCAGCACAGGTTCAGCGCGCGTCTTGCCGTCGAGCAGCGGCAGCAGCGACTGGCCGTCGGTCCATGGCGCAATCGCGCTCATGTCGATGCCGGCGAGGTCGCAAAGCGTCGGCACGACGTCGAGATTGGAAACCGGCGCGTCGATCAGGATGGCCGAAATATCTTTTCCGGCGATCATCAGCGGCACCCGCGCCGAGCCCTCGAAGAAGCACATCTTGAACCACAGGCCGCGCTCGCCGAGCATGTCGCCGTGATCGGAGCAGAACAGGATGATCGTGTCGTCGAGCATTCGCGTGCGCTCGAGCACCGACAGCAGTTCGCCGACCTTGTCGTCGAGATAGGAGATGCTGGCGAAATAGCCGCGCCGCGCGCGGCGGATCTGCTCGCCGGTGATGTCGAAACTGTCATAGTCGCTGGCGCGGTAAAGCCGCTGCGAATGCGGATCCTGTTCGTCATAGGGGATGAAGCCGACTTCCGGCTCGAGCGCCGGGCAATCCTCGTAGAGATCCCAGTAGCGCCGGCGCGCGACATAGGGGTCGTGCGGATGGGTGAAGGAGACGGTCAGGCACCACGGCCGGCGCGCGGCATCGTCCGAGACGCGGGCGAAATCATAAAGCTTCTGCACCGCGTGAAAAGCGACTTCGTCGTCATATTCCATCTGGTTGGTGATCTCGGCGACACCGGCGCCGGCCACCGAACCGAGATTGTGATACCACCAGTCGATCCGCTCGCCGGGCTTGCGATAATCCGGCGTCCAACCGAAATCGGCCGGATAAATGTCAGTGGTCAGCCGCTCCTCGAAGCCATGCAACTGATCCGGCCCGACGAAATGCATCTTCCCGGACAGGCAGGTGTGGTAGCCGGCGGTACGCAGATGATGCGCATAGGTCGGGATCGACGAGGCGAATTCGGCGGCATTGTCATAGACCTCGGTGCGCGACGGCAACTGGCCGCTCATGAACGCCGCACGGCCCGGCGCGCAGAGCGGCGAGGCGGTGTAATTGTTCTTGAAGCGCGCCGAACGAGCCGCCAGCGCCTTCAGATGCGGCGCATGCAGGAAGTCCGCCGGCCCATCCGGGAACAATGTGCCGTTGAGTTGATCGACCATGACGATCAGAAAATTGGGTCGCTTCGACGTCACTGCGCGCTCCGCTGGCCGAGTTTCGTTTCGAGATAGTCCTCGATCAGCGCGATCGCGGTCGCGGCATTGGGCACGCCGTCCTTCAGCGCGCGCCTGATGTAGAGCCCGTCGATCAGCGCCGCTGTCGCCTCGGCGACACGGTCGGCTTCGCTTCTCGGCAGGATGCCAGTCAGCCCGCTCAACAGATTGGAATGCAGGCGTCGCGCATAGACCTTGAGCAGCCGGCGCAGCGCTGGCGATTTCTGCGCCTCGACATAGAAGGCGAGCCAGGCGGCTATCGTTTCCGGCTGGAACTGGGCGTCGGAGAAATTGACGGCGACCACCGCCGAAACGCGCTGGCGTGGCGTGCTGGCCGATCGAAGCGCGCGCCGCATGTCGGCGGTCAACTCGGCCAGGATGTGCCGCATCGTCGCCAGCAAAAGTTCGTCCTTGGCGCCGAAATAGTGATGGGCGAGCGCCGAGGACACCCCGGCGCGCCCGGCGATTTCCGACATCGTCACATCAAGCGAACCGCGCTCGCCGATCGCCGAGATCGTCGCGTCGATCAGCGCCCTGCGGCGCAGCGGCTCCATTCCGATTTTCGGCATCTTTGCTCCGGTCCGTTGCGGCAAGATTATTTTTTATTGACGGATCAATCAACAAAAATCCGACGCGATTGTGTGGCAAATGTCAGCTGCCGTGACCAGATATCAAGATCAAGTCGTTGTGTGGTTCTGGCCCCTTTACGAAGTCGCTGGGACGGTTCATTCTTGAACAATGTTGATAGCGCGCCGCGACATCGCGTAGCCCGGCCCGCAGGGATGGAGATAACCATGACAGCATGCATCGTCGGCTGGGCGCATTCGCGCTTCGGCAAGCTCGAAGGCGAGACGCTGGAGGGCCTGATCACCAAGGTGGCTAGCGGGGCGCTCGATCATGCCGGCATCGGTCCGGACGAGGTCGACGAGATCGTGCTCGGCCACTTCAATGCCGGCTTTTCCGCACAGGATTTCACCGCAAGCCTGGTCCTGCAGGCCGACGACCGGCTGCGCTTCAAGCCGGCGACGCGGGTCGAGAACGCCTGCGCCACCGGCTCGGCGGCGGTCAGGCAAGGCATCCGCGCCATAGACGCCAATGCGGCGCGTATCGTGCTGGTGGTCGGCGCCGAGCAGATGACGACGACATCAGGTCCGGAAATCGGCAAGAATCTTCTCAAGGCCTCGTATCTGCCCGAGGAGGGCGACACGCCGGCAGGCTTCGCCGGCGTTTTCGGCCAGATCGCGCAAGCCTATTTCCAACGCTATGGCGACCAGTCGGACGCGCTGGCGATGATTGCCGCCAAGAACCACAGGAACGGCGTCGACAATCCCTACGCGCAGATGCGCAAGGATTTCGGCTATGAGTTCTGCCGGCACGAGAGCGAGAAGAACCCCTTCGTCGCCGGTCCCCTGAAGCGTACCGACTGCTCGCTGGTGTCGGACGGCGCCGCCGCGCTGGTGCTTGCCGACACGGCGACGGCATTGAAGATGCGCCGCGCCGTCGCTTTCCGCGCCAATGAGCACGTGCAGGATTTTCTGCCGATGTCGAAGCGTGACATCCTGGCATTCGAGGGTTGCGAGCAGGCCTGGAATCAGGCGCTGAACAAGGCTGGCGTGACGCTCGACGATCTGTCCTTCGTCGAGACGCATGACTGCTTCACCATCGCCGAGCTGATCGAATATGAGGCGATGGGCCTGGCCAAACCGGGCGAGGGCGCAAAACTGGCGCTGGACGGCGAGACGGCGAAGGACGGCCGGTTGCCGGTCAATCCGTCAGGCGGGCTGAAGGCCAAGGGCCATCCGATCGGCGCCACCGGCGTCTCGATGCATGTGCTGAGCGCTATGCAGCTCGTCGGCGAGGCCGGCGGCATCCAGGTGCCCGGAGCAAAGCTCGGCGGCATCTTCAATATGGGCGGCGCCGCGGTCGCCAACTATGTTTCCATTCTCGATCGGATCAGATAAAAACCGCCCGCATTACAGCGCCGCGCGCCCTTCCGGGCGCAAAGGACGCTGTAACACTTTGATTTTACGCATGATGCTTTTCGAAAATCGAATCCGATTTTCGAGGTCGTGCGTTAGCGGGGAATTCATGATAAATCCGGTTCTGGTCGAAGTTTTGCGCGGCGCCGTGGTCGAGAGCGCGCATCGTGGCGCCATTGCGGTCTTCGATGCCGATGGCAAGCCGGTCTGGGAAATCGGCGATACGGCTCGCCCGGTGTTCCCGCGCTCGGCGGTCAAGGCGATCCAGGCGCTGCCGCTGGTCGAAAGCGGCGCCGCCGATGCGTACGGTTTCGGCGACCGCGAACTGGCGCTGGCCTGCGCTTCGCATTCGGGCGAGCCGGCGCATGTCGAACTGGCGCGGGCGATGCTGGCCAAGGCCGGGCTGGACGTAGCGGCGCTGGAATGCGGCGCGCATTGGCCGTCCAGCCATGATGCGACCGTTGCGCTGGCCAGCAACGGCAATTTGCCAAATGCACTGCACAACAATTGTTCCGGCAAGCATGCGGGCTTCCTCTGCACCTGCGTCCACGCCGGCGTCGCTCATCGCGGCTACGTCAAATCAGGCCATGCCTCGCAGGAGATGGTGCGCGATGCGATGCAAGCGGTGACCGGTGCTGCCCATGATGTCGATCATTGCGGCACTGACGGCTGCTCGATCCCGACCTATGCCGTGCCGCTGCGCAGCTTCGCCCTCGGCTTTGCCCGCATGGCGACCGGTGTCGGCTTTGAACCCCTGCGCGCCAAAGCCGCAAAGCGGCTGCTTTCCGCCTGCATGGCCGAGCCATTTCTGGTCGCCGGCACGGGCAGGGCCGATGTTGCACTGATGCAGGCCGCGTCAGGCCGGATTTTTGTGAAGGTTGGGGCCGAAGGCGTCTATTGTGCGGCACTTCCCGAGCTTGGCCTTGGCATTGCACTGAAATGCGATGATGGCGCCGGCCGCGCCGCTGAAGTCATGGTGGCGGCGTGCATGGCCAAAGTTTTGCACGCCGACAAGGCACTGGCGGCGATGCTGATCGAACAGGCACATCCGCCCATAGAAAGCCGGATCGGCGCCAAGGTCGGCTCACTCCGCCCCACTGCTGCGCTGAGCTGAGAACGGGCAATCAGCTCAAGTGATTGCGTCCGATGGTCAGATGCGCATAGCTACACAAATTCCCAGCGTCCTGCCGTCGCGCCGCAGGAATCGTGTCACGCCGGATCGGCAGATCCGGTTTTCCGGCAATAGCTTGTGGAGTCGCCACGCGAGGCATAAGCTCGACTGATGAGCAGAGCCTTCACGCGCGAAGAAGATAGCGAAAACGCCATCGCCGGCATCGGCGAGCGGCCGATCAGCCATCATCGCAATCTGGTGACGCAACGCGGCCTGGCGCTGATCGACGCCGAACTGGCTGCCCTGCGCGACGATCTGGGCAGAGCGGAAAAGAGGGCCGACCGCGAGCGCATCGCGCTCATCTCGCGCGACCTGCGCTACTGGACCGCGCGGCGTGAAAGCGCCGAGCTTTCCGTGCCGGAACCGGGCAGCGACCTGGTTCGCTTCGGCATGGGCGTCACGCTGGAAGGCGATGACGGCAGGAAGGTGCACTGGAGGATCGTCGGCGAGGATGAGGCGGATCCGGCCAAGGGGACGATTTCCCATGTTTCACCGATGGCCTTGGCCTTGTTCGGCAAGAAGGTCGGCGAAATTGCCGTGGTGAACGGCAGGGAGTGGGAAATCGTCAAGCTCTCCGACAATTAGACATCGATCTTGATGACATGGTCGCGGAAGAACGCCGCAGCACCAGCCTCGTCGATCTCGCCGGCGGCAACGCCCATGACGAACTCATAGATCGTGCCGTTGTCGGCCGTCAGCACATAGCCGTTGACAATCAGGAACGCGCCGGCGGCGACGATGGCCGCGCGCTTGTTGCCGTCGACGAAGGCGTGATTTCTTGCGATGCCGAAGATATAGGCCGCGGCCAGATCCTCGATCGATGGATCACCATAGTTGGCCTTGTTCTCGGCTCGGGCGGGCGCCGATTCGAGGGCATTCTCATCCCTCAAACCGTGCGCTCCGCCGTGCCGACGCAACTGCTCGGCGTGCATGGCTTCGACCGCACGCCGGCTCAGGAACTCCCAGCTCATTCGGCGAGCTTCTGAAGCGCGACTTTGTATTTGTCCATGACTTGGCGAGCAGCTTCCATCTGCCGCTCGAAGCTGTCGTCCACTGGCCGAAGGGCGATGCCCTTGCTCGTTTCGACGATCTCAAACTGATCGCCGGCCTTCAGATTCAGGTGATCGAGAATTTCCTTAGGCAGGATCACGCCTTCGGAATTGCCGATTTTGCGAATGGTCGTGTTCATGGATTCAGCCTCTGTTGCAACGCCAATTATAACTCAATTGTCGGTCGTTGCAACATGGATTATAACAACTCAGCCAGCCTGCAGCAGCCGGTCCATCAGCCGTTCGGCGGCCTCGGGAATAACCGTGCCTGGCGGGAAGATCTCCGCCGCCCCCGCCTGCCGTACCGCCTCATAATCCTGCGGCGGGATGACGCCGCCGGCAACGATCAGCATGTCGTCGCGGCCAAGCTTCTTCAGCGCGTCCCTGAGTTCGGGAATGAGCGTCAAATGACCCGCGGCCAGCGACGAGGCGCCAATGATATGCACGTCGTGCTCGACGCCAAGCCTGGCGATCTCGTCCGGCGTCTGGAACATCGGCCCGACGGTGACGTCGAAGCCGAGATCGGCAAAGGCGGTGGCGATCACTTTCTGGCCGCGATCGTGGCCATCCTGTCCCATCTTGGCGACGAGAATGCGCGGCTTGCCGCCGGACTTCTCCTCGAACGCGACGATCTTGTCCTGCAGCCGATCGACCACCGGATTGTCGCCGAGCGCCTTGCGATAGACGCCGGAGATCGTCTGGACCGAGGCGACATGGCGGCCAAAAACCTTTTCCAGCGCCAGTGAAATCTCGCCGACCGTGGCGTTGGCGCGTGCGGCGCGAATGGCGAACTCCAGCAGATTTTCGCCGCCCTCCGCAGCCCGGCTCAGCGCACTCAGTGCGCTCTCGACGGCGCCGACGTCGCGCGTGCCTTTCAGCCGCTGCAGTTTCGACAATTGCCGGGCCCTGACTTCGGCGTTGTCGATCTTCAGCACGTCGACTTTGATATCCGTCTCGGGACGATGGGCGTTGACGCCGACCAGGATCTGCTCGCCGGAATCGATCCGCGCCTGCGTGCGCGCGGCGGCCTCTTCGATGCGCAGCTTCGGTATGTTTTTTTCGGTTGCGGCGGCCATGCCGCCCAGGCTCTCGACCTCTTCGATATGGGCAAGCACGCGCGCCGCCAGGTCATGCGTCAGCCGTTCGAGATAGGCAGAGCCGCTCCACGGGTCGATGATGCGGGTGGTGCCGGATTCCTTTTGCAGGATGAGCTGCGTGTTGCGGGCGATGCGGGCCGAATGGTCGGTCGGCAGCGCCATCGCCTCGTCGAAGGCGTTGGTGTGCAGCGATTGTGTATGACCCTGCGTCGCCGCCATCGCCTCGATCATTGTGCGGATGATGTTGTTGTAAGGGTCCTGCGCCGTTAGCGACCAGCCCGAAGTCTGGCAATGGGTGCGCAGCGACAGCGAACGCTCGTCCTTCGGCGAAAAGTTCTTCAGCATCAGGGTCGACCACAAAAGGCGGGCTGCCCTCAGCTTGGCGACCTCCATGAAGAAGTTCATGCCGATCGCCCAGAAGAAGGACAGGCGCGGCGCAAAACGGTCGATATCGAGACCCGCCGCGACACCGGCGCGGGCATATTCGATGCCATCGGCGATGGTGTAGGCGAGCTCGAGGTCGGCGGTCGCCCCTGCCTCCTGCATGTGATAGCCGGAGATCGAAATCGAATTGAACTTCGGCATGTGCCGCGACGTGTAGGAGAAGATGTCCGACACGATCCGCATCGAAGGTTTTGGCGGATAGATGTAGGTGTTGCGCACCATGAACTCTTTCAGAATGTCGTTCTGAATGGTCCCCGCAAGGTCCTTCTGCGCAACGCCCTGTTCTTCCGCGGCGACGATGTAGAGCGCCATGATCGGCAGCACCGCGCCGTTCATGGTCATCGACACCGTCATATCGTCAAGCGGGATGCCGTCGAAGAGCTGGCGCATGTCGAGGATGGAATCGATGGCGACGCCTGCCATGCCGACATCACCGGCAACGCGCGGATGATCGCTGTCGTAGCCGCGATGCGTGGCAAGGTCGAAAGCGACCGACAGTCCCTTTTGGCCGGCCGCGAGGTTGCGCCGGTAAAAGGCGTTCGACTCTTCCGCCGTCGAGAAGCCGGCATATTGCCTGATCGTCCACGGCTGCTGGACATACATGGTCGGGTAGGGGCCGCGCACGAATGGCGGCAGGCCCGGATAAGTGTCGAGATGCGGCAACCCCTTGAGGTCGCCCTGGTTGTACACATGCTTGATGGCCAGTCCTTCCGGGGTCATCCTCTGGCCCTTGACCTCAATCGGCGCCCGGCGCGGCGCCGACCAGCCGATCTGGCTGAAATCCGGAATCATGATGCTGCTCCGATCGATTGATCGATACGGATCGGAAACAGCGGCTCGCACACCGCGACGCCCTCGGTGACCGCGGGCCGCCGCTCCGCCGCCAGGGTTTCGACCGGACGTTCGATCTTCGACGGGTGAAGCGTCGTGCCGATGATGGCCCGGTCGCCCGCCTGATAGGTGGCATTGCGGCGGGCGGCGGCCGCCTGAACCCGTTTCTGGATGTGTCCTTGCTGCAGGCTGGACAGAACGCCGCCTTCCGCCTCGATCCGCTGGAATTCTTCCCACGCCGCTTCGCAGAGTTCGGCAGTCAGCGCTTCAACGGCGCCCGAACCGCAAGCAGGGTCGGCGACATGATCGATATGGCTTTCGTTGGCCATGATCAGTTGCGTATTGCGGGCAACACGGCGGGCAAAGCCCGCCGGCAGGCCATGCGCGATAGTATGCGGCAGGATGGAGACCGAGTCCGCCCCGCCGGCTGCCGCGGCAAAAGCGGCGATCGTGGTGCGCAGGATGTTCGTCTCCGGGTCCGCCGAAGTCATCATGCGGAACGATGTCTCGGCATGGATGTTGGCGGTGGCGGCGGAGATCGAGCATGCCTCCTGGACCCGCGCCCACAGCCTGCGCAGGGCCCTGACCTTGGCCATCGATACGAACTGGTCCTGGTCGACGCTCAGCGCAAAGCCGATATGGGGCGCCGCATAGACAAGCGGCTGGCGCGCCTCCTCAAACATCCGGAGATAGGAGACCGCCGAAGCCATCATGGTGCCCAGCTCCTGCGCTTCGGTGGCACCGGCATTGTGGAAGACGCGTCCGTCTGCCTCCAGCAGGACCCCGGGCACGCCCATCGAGAAAAAGTGCGCCAGGGACTGCGGCATCGACGCCTGCAAGGCCTCTATCGACATCCGCAACCGCCCGGTTCCGGCAAAGATCGCCGCCGGGTCGATGCCGAAGGACAGGTTGAGTTTTGCCGGGTCTGACCGGCGCTTGCTCAAGAACGCAACCAGCCAGTCGGCCACGGCGCGGCTCCAGGGATGCGCGTCGATGCGGACCTGGATGCGGTTGAGCGGCACGCCGTCCAGCACGGTCTCCAGCGCCTCGGCAGTCCTCGGCAGGCCGTAGCCGAACGCATTCGGCGCGCCTTCGAAGACAAGCGACAATCCGGTGGCGCCCTGTGCGACGTCCTCCAGGGCCTGGGCTTTGGCGCGGCCGACATCCGGATCGTCGATACGCTGGCTGACGATCCACGGCGATCCGGGGTTTGCCCGTGGGAGAGGCTCTGCGGTGACCGAACGATCATAAAGCGGCTCGATGCGGATGCCATCGTCCGTATGGGAAACGAGCTTTTCCTCGAAGGATCCGCCGGCCAGGGCTTTTTCCGCAAGGGCCAGCCACCGCTGCCGGTCAGGGTTCGGAAGTTCGGCATCGTGGTTCAAGGCACCGGCCATCCGCTCTCCTCGTCTTCTCGGCCGATAGGCCTGGAACGTCAGTCTACGGTTCCCCGTCGCATATCACAATGCAACACGCGCCCTGCGACGGTGAACCGTCAACCGATTGCCAAACATGGGCAAAATCCGCAAGCTCCAAAACCCAATTTCGACCATGGCCATTGCCGCTGCGCAATGGCGTCATTATACCTGCGGCGAGCCCCGCTACTTTCAATAGATCAGGGCATTCAACACTTCAGGTTGCGGAGACCCGACACATGGCTGACGACACCAGTATTTTCATCGGAGCCAGCCGAAAGCCTGATGACAGCTACCAGCGCGCCGAAAACCTGCTGCTTCAGTATGGCAATCGTCATGGCCTGGTCACCGGCGCGACCGGCACCGGCAAGACCGTGAGCTTGCAGATTTTGGCGGAAGGTTTCTCCAATGCCGGCGTGCCGGTCTTCTGCGCCGACATCAAGGGCGACCTGTCCGGTATCGCCATGATGGGCGCGGCACAGGATTTTCTGGTCAAGCGCGCCGAGCAGGTCAAGCTCGATCCCTATGATTTCCAGGAATTTCCGGTCATATTCTGGGATCTTTTCGGCGAGCAGGGCCATCCGATCCGCGCCACCGTCTCGGAAATGGGGCCGCTGCTGCTGTCGCGGCTTATGAACCTGTCCGAGGCGCAGGAAGGCATCATGAACATCGCCTTCCGCATCGCCGACGAGGAAGGCTTGTTGCTGCTGGACCTGAAGGACCTGCAAGCGCTTCTTGCCAACATCGCCGAACGCGCCGAAGAAATCGGCGCTCGCTACGGCAATGTGACGAAACCTTCGGTTGGCGCAATCCAGCGCACGCTGCTGGTTCTGGAGCAGCAGGGCGCGACGAATTTCTTCGGCGAGCCGGCATTGCGGATCGCCGACATCATGCGCACCACCCGCGACGGGCGCGGCGCGATCAGCGTGCTGGCCGCCGACAAGCTGATGATGAATCCCCGGCTCTATGCGACATTCCTGTTGTGGCTGATGTCGGAACTGTTCGAGGAGCTGCCCGAAGTCGGCGATCCCGACAAGCCAAAGCTGGTCTTCTTCTTCGACGAGGCGCACCTTCTGTTCGACGACGCGCCGAAGGTGCTGATCGACCGCGTCGAGCAGGTGGTCCGCCTGATCCGTTCGAAGGGCGTCGGCGTCTACTTCGTCACCCAGAATCCGCTGGATATCCCCGAAACCGTTCTGGCCCAGCTCGGCAACCGGGTGCAGCACGCCCTGCGCGCCTACACGCCACGGGAGCAGAAGGCCGTGAGGACCGCCGCCGAGACGTTCAGGCCCAATCCCGACTTCGACTGTGCTACCGTGATCACGCAGCTCGGCACCGGCGAGGCGCTGGTCTCGACGCTGGAAGCCAAAGGTGTTCCGTCCATGGTCCAGCGGACGCTGGTTCGCCCGCCGTCGTCGCGACTTGGCCCGATCACGCCTGATGAGCGCCGCACGCTGATCACCGAGAGCCCGGTTGCGGGACAGTACGACCAGACCGTCGATCGCGAATCGGCTTTCGAGATGCTGCAGAAAAAAGCCAAGGATGCGCTGGAGGCGGCGGCGCAGCAGCAGGAGAGCGGCGGCTCGCGCTGGACCATTCCAGGCTTCGGCAATGACGATCCCGCCCCCCAGCCCACCGGCGGCAGGCGAGCACCGGCGCCGCGAGCGTCCAATCGCCAGTCGGTGGCGGAGGCGGCGATCAAATCGGTGGTTCGCTCGGTCGGCACGTCGGTTGGACGGGCGATCGTGCGCGGCATCCTCGGCAGCCTGGCCAGGGGGCGGCGCTGAAAGCACCGCATCGGACCAAAAACTGGGCACCGGTTTTGCTAGGATCCGACGCTCAGGGAAAAGCATCGGACCGGCAAGTTGCGGCACCGAAAGTCCACCGCTCCAGCGCTTTCGACCAGCTCAGAAGATCGGCTCCGAGATCGCCCCTGCCGGGCCGAGCAGGATCGATCCTTCCGGGACGCCCGCATCGATTGGAATGGCTTTGCGGTCTGCCGTGGCAACCAGTTCGTGACCGACACCGGAGGTAACGATCACCGGCGTCTTGTTGGGCACACGGTCATAAAGGTCGATAATGTCCTGATTTATCAAGCGAACGCAGCCAGATGACACCGATTTGCCTATGGAAAACCACTCCGGCGAGCCGTGCAGGCGGTAAAGCGTGTCCTCGTTGCCCTCGAAGAGATACAGCGCCCGCGCTCCGAGCGGATTGGTGAGCCCGCCGGGCATGCCGCCATTCTCCTCGCTGTATTTTGCGTACTCGGGCTGGCGGGCGATCATTTCGGCCGGCGGCGTCCATTTCGGCCACTTCTGCTTCCACTGGACGACGGCATCGCCAGACCATTCGAAACCGGCGCGACCCAGCCCGACCCCATAACGAATGGCTTGTCCGCCCGGACGCACGAAATAGAGGTGGTGGCCGGCCGTATCGACGACGATGGTGCCGGGCGCTTGGCCGGTCGGATCGGGAACGATCTGACGCAGAAATTGCTCGTCGATTTTCTCGTAGGGTATGCCCGGCAGCTCGAACCCATTGTCGCTGACCGGACCGTACATTGTTGCATAGTCCATGAGCGGCGGCTCGACGCTGGCTGGCGGCGGCGGCTCGACAGGCCGGCCTGCCGTCGTGGTGCAGGCGGAAACCGCAATCGAGGCGGCGCCGAGCGCAGCGGCGTTGAGAAAGCCGCGACGGCTCAGGCGATAGGGGTCGATTTCGGTTGTGAACATCGTTGCCTTTTTAAGTCTCATATCGAAACAGAACATGAATACGCCAATCAGTGCGGCGCGCCAGCCCTACCAATGCCTGGCGCGATAGGTGGTTCCGATTCTGGGCCTGAGGGTGAACAAACAAAGGCAAAGCTGTGACGGTTCAGCCCCTGTTGCGCCGAGGCAACAGGCCCACAGCGCCGCGCGTAATGATCCTTTCCAAAAATCGATTGCGATTTGGGCTCATGTGTCAGCCTGCGGCGAGCAGGCCTTCGAGCGAGGGCAGGATCAGGGCCGGCGGAAAGTCCCGGTATTCCTCGGGCTGGTCGGAGCGGTTGATCCAGACTGTCCGGAACCCGAATTTGGTGGCGCCGGCGACGTCCCAGCGGTTGGATGACTGAAACGACACCGCACCCGGATAGAGACGCCAGCCTGTCGTGACCATGTCGTAGACCGACGGATCGGCCTTGAAGCGCTTGACGGCCTCGACGGAATAGATGTCGTCCAGAACCTGGTCGAGCGCGGCCGATTTGACCGCCGCTTCCAGCATTTCAGGCGAGCCGTTGGATAGGATCGCCAGCTTGGCGCCAGATGCTTTGAGCGCCTTGAGCACGGCCGGCACCTCCGGATAGCAGTCCAGCCGCCAATAGGCGTCGAGCAGCTTGGCCCTCAGTCCCTTGTCCGCGGAGGGAACCTTTCGCAAGGCGAAATCCAGCGCCTGTTCGGTGAGTTGCCAGAAATCAGCGTAGGCGCCCATCAGCGTCCTCACCCAAGAATATTCCAGTTGTTTGGCGCGCCAGATCTCCGACAGGAGCTGGCCGTCCGGTCCGATCTGGTCGGCATGACGGCGGACGGCTGCGTGCACGTCGAACAGCGTTCCGTAAGCGTCGAAAACGTAAGCCGCATGTTGCATGGTAACAGTTTTGCGGCGAGGCAAGGCCGGGCGCAAGCACGGATTGCAATTTCGCATGCCGCTGGCCTTAACAAATCTCAGCCAAATCAGTTGACGGCAGACGCCAAAGCATCTTCCAATGGCGAGACAGGACAGCTCTGAAACGCGGAATCAAGCGATGACACTGGCGGCTGCGGCGCAATCCGCGACATGGACCTTCGTGGATGGCGACTGGTATGAAGGCAACGTCGCCATTCTGGGGCCGCGCAGCCATGCCATGTGGCTCGGCACCAGCGTGTTCGATGGCGCCCGCTGGTTCGAGGGCGTCGCCCCCGACCTCGACCGCCACGCCGCGAGGGTGAACGCCTCGGCGATCGCGCTTGGTCTCAAACCATCCATGAGCGCCGAAAAGATCGTCGGGCTGACCTGGGACGGGCTGAAGAAGTTCGACGGCAAGACGGCGGTCTACATAAGGCCGATGTACTGGGCCGAGCATGGTGGCTATATGGGCGTGCCGGCCGATCCGGCCTCGACCCGTTTCTGCCTTTGCCTCTATGAATCGCCGATGATCCCGCCGTCGGGCTTTTCGGTCACCGTCTCGCCGTTCCGGCGCCCGACCATCGAGACCATGCCGACCAACGCCAAGGCCGGCTGCCTTTATCCCAACAACGGTCGTGCCATCCTCGAAGCCAAGATGCGCGGCTTCGACAACGCGCTGGTGCTCGACATGCTGGGCAATGTCGCCGAGACCGGAACCTCGAACATTTTCCTGGTCAAGGATGGCCATGTCCTGACGCCGGCGCCGAATGGCACGTTCCTGTCCGGCATCACCCGCTCGCGGACGATGACGCTGCTTGACGAGTATGGCTTCAAGACCATCGAAAAGGCGCTGTCGGTGCGCGAATTCCTCGAAGCCGACGAGATATTCTCGACCGGAAACCACTCGAAAGTCGTGCCGGTCACCCGCATCGAGGATCGCAGTCTCCAACCCGGGCCTGTAGCGAAAAAGGCGCGCGAACTCTATTGGGAGTGGGCGCATTCGACTTCGGCCGGCTGACTGGCTAAAAAGCGAACCGGCGCTTCGTTCCGGAGTTGCTCCACACCAATCCAGACCTATGTTAGTCCGGTATCGACACCGGATTTTTTCCACGAGGAGTACGACCGATGGCTTTTGAATTGCCCGCCTTGCCCTATGACTACGAGGCATTGCAGCCTTACATGTCGAAGGAGACGCTGGAGTATCACCACGACAAGCACCACAAGGCCTATGTCGACAACGGCAACAAGCTGGCTGCCGAAGCCGGGCTCGGCGATTTGTCGGTCGAAGAGGTTGTGAAACAATCCTTCGGCAAGAACCCCGGGCTCTTCAACAATGCCGGCCAGCACTACAATCACATCCACTTCTGGCAGTGGATGAAGAAGGGCGGCGGCGGCAACAAATTGCCGGGCGCGCTGCAAAAGGCGATTGACAGCGATCTTGGCGGTTACGACAAGTTCAAGGCCGATTTCATCGCCGCCGGAACCACCCAGTTCGGTTCGGGCTGGGCCTGGATTTCGGTCAAGGACGGCAAGCTGGCGATCTCGAAGACCCCTAACGGCGAGAACCCGCTGGTCCATGGCGCGACCCCGATCCTGGGCGTCGATGTCTGGGAGCACTCCTATTACATCGACTATCGCAACGCCCGGCCGAAATATCTCGAAGCCTTCGTCGACAGTCTCATCAACTGGGACCATGTCCTCGAGCTCTACGAAAAGGCGTAGGCCTGACTGAGTTGCAGAAGAGCCCCGGCAAAACCGGGGCTTTTCTCTATGTGCCAAATGATCGGCCGCCCTTTTCCAACGACCGTCGCGAAAAATTCACACAAGCGTGAGGCGAATTTCCGGAATTTTCAAGCCAGTTTTGCCGTTATGGATCAGTCGGACCTTCACCCGAAACATCTTCACCATGGAGCCAGTTGAATGAGAAAGCTTATCCTCGCCATCTCGATGCTCGCCTTCGCCGGTTCGGCGGCGTTTGCCGATCCGATCCAGGAGCGGCAGGCCATTATGAAGGAACGTGGAAAGATCGCCGGCCAATTGTCGAAAGTCGTCAAGGGCGAGACCCCTTACGACGCAGCGGCCGTGCTGGCGGCGTTGAAGGCGCTGGAGGCAAACGCCGAGAAGTTCCATGCAAATGTCGACACTCTTTTCCCGGCTGGCAGCGACACCGGCGACACCACAGCTGCCCCAAAAATCTGGGACGATATGGCCGGCTTCAAGGCTGTGGAAGAAAAATATCTCGCCGACGTCAAGGCTGCGGCGGCCGCCGCTCCTGCCGACGTCGATGCCTTCAAGGCGGGGTTCAACACCATAGGCGGCGATTGCGGCACCTGCCACAAGACATACAGGATTAAGAAGGGCTGATAGCGGGCGATGCGCCTGCTGAAAAAACTCGTCGGCGCCGCCCTCGTTCTGGGCGTCGCCGGCGCGGTTGCCGCCTGGTTCCTGTCGGCGCCGGTCAGGCTCGACAGCGAGGCTCTGGCGCAGCTCGGCCCCGGCGATGCCGCCAGGGGCAAGCGCATTTTTTATGCCGGCGGCTGCACGTCCTGTCATGCGAAGCCAGGCTCGCAAGGCGACGCCCGCCTTCAACTGGCCGGCGGTCTCGAACTCAAGACGCCGTTCGGCATCTTCGTGCCACCGAACATCTCGCAGGATGCCACGGACGGTATCGGCGGCTGGTCGGTCGAAGACCTCGCCAACGCCATGCTGAAGGGCGTGTCGCCGAGCGGCGAGCACTTCTATCCGGCGTTTCCCTATGCGTCCTACGCACGCATGAAGCCGGCCGACATTGCCGATCTCCATGCCTTCCTGAAAACGCTTCCGGCGGTGGCGGGCAAGGCGCCGCCCAATTCGCTGGGGTTCCCATTCAACATCCGTCGCAGCATCGGGCTGTGGAAACGTCTCTATTTGAGTGACCAGCCGGTGGTTTCCTTCCCCGATGGCACGCCGGATCCGGTGATGGCCGGCCGTTACCTGGTCGAAGGGCCCGGCCATTGCGGCGAATGCCACACGCCGCGCGATTTTGCTGGCGGCACCAGGAAGAGCGAGTGGCTGGCCGGAGCCACCGCTGCCGAAGGCAGCGGCATCGTGCCGAACATCACTTCGGGCGAAGGCGGGCTCGGTGACTGGTCGGAGGCCGACATAGCCTACTTTCTGGAGACCGGCTTCACCCCGGATTTCGATTCCGTCAGTGGCGCCATGGTCGACGTGCAGAGAAACATGGCCGAGTTGGCACCGAACGACCGTGCGGCGATCGCGGCCTATCTGAAGGCCATCCCGCCGCACCCCAACGGCTATCCCCCACGCAAGCCGGCGAATTAGCACCCGTCAGCCGGCTGGCTCTGGCCCATTCTCAGGCCGGCCAGCCTTCATCAGGTCGAGGATCTTTTCAAGCCGGGCGACGACATCGCTGGTTTCCAGAAGCTGCTGCTTCTGTTCGATACTGATCGACAGCAGCGGCGCGAGCGTATCGGCTAGGACACCGGGATCGCCGATGGAGGGCAGGCCGAGTCGCGCCTTGGCCCTTCGTGGAAGCGAGGAAAAATCGATGTTGGCATAGCTCTGATATGTATCGAGAACCGCGCTCGAACGTGCTGCCGCCTCCGCCGATTGGCGACGCTGCTCTTCGACCGGCGCGACCTCCGCCGCCAGAAAGTCGGCGTTGACCAGGTGAAGGATCGCGGCTCGCTGGAGGCCGGAGACCGAGACCTTGAGTACCCCATCCACCTGCGTCTGGCAGTTTATCACGCTAGCCGTGACACCCACCGGATAGAGAGAAGCAAGGTTGCCGGGATCCTCGTCGGTCGCCTGCCTCTGTGCGACCACAAGAACGCGGCGGTCGCCTGCCATCGCGTGCTCCACAGCGCGCCGCGTTTTGTCGCGGCCCACGAAGACCGGAACAGTCATTTGCGGAAAGAGCACGAAATCCCGCATTGGAAAAATCGGCAGATCCGCGCTGGAGGACGGGGGCGGGCTGGCCTCGGGCGCCGGGTTTCTGGGCCCAGCACCGATTGGTTGGCTCGCCTGAATCCTTGCAGCCAATACGTTCCAGTCGCGCAAGCCGAGGACCCTAGCAATGAGCTCGAGGCTTTCGCTGTGGGACAGCGAAACGGATTTGGCGCTCAGCGCTTCGGACAGCGTTTGCGCCATGGCTTTTGCATCGCGGAAATCGCGCATGGAATCATCCTTTGCTTCGAAGAACGGAAGACGTCAGAGCTTGCGTTACTGACCCGTTCGTTCGGGCAAAGGGAGCCTGAAGTGGCTCGATACATTCACCTTACCCGGGAGGGCGCAAGCAGCAGGTTGTATCCACCTGTTTGGAAGGTGCGCTGAAGGTCCGTTGTTGTCAATCCTGCCCGCGCTGCATTCCACGCTCCCGATTTACAGGTGGCGGTCGCCGAGGAAATCGAAGCCGGTTTCAAAGAAATGATTGTAGTTGCAGGTCATTTCCTCGCCGGGCGCGATGTCGCGTAGTGCATAAGTCTCGTCGGGCGAGGCGACGTCGCAATTCGGGTCATCGGCATGGTTCATGAAGCGGGCGTCGTCGGCTTCGAAGACGACGAAGTTCGGGTCGCGCCGATCGGGATAGGAATAGCGATCGAGGTAGGCTCTGACCGGCCCGGTTTCGCGCTCATAGACCTCGACAGGGATGCGCCGGTCGTAATTGGGATGGAGCTTCCAGACCAGTGTGCCGCGGGGAATGTGGTTCTTGGCAAAGACACCGATGCCCTGGATGGGCGATTTGTCGAGATAGACGTCGACGAGCAACATTGCGGACCCTTGCCGTGACTGAATGATTTTTGGGTGGCGCGGCTGCGAGAAGCCGCGCATTGGCTAGCGCGCAGCTATGGCAATTGCGAGCGGAAAATCGACATGGCCTGACCCGTGGTGCGCAAGATCAAGCTCCTACAGCGCCGTCTGTGCGTCCAACAGGGTCGGCGGCGCTGTGGTGGCAAGGTCGGCCTTGCCCGCCACCTTCAGCGCAAACGCATAGGTGAAGGCGATTTCCTCGAGCCTGGAAAACCGGCCGGATGCGCCGGCATGACCGGAGTCCATATTGATCTTGAACAGCACCGGATTGTCGCCGGTCTTGCGGTCGCGCAGCCGCGCCACCCACTTGGCCGGCTCCCAATAGGTGACACGCGGGTCGGTGAGGCCGGCAAGCGCCAGGATCGGCGGATAGTCGAGCGCGGCGACATTGTCATAGGGCGAGTAGGCGGCAATCGTTCGGTAGTCCTCCTCCGAGGCGATCGGGTTGCCCCATTCGGGCCATTCCGGCGGCGTCAGCGGCAAGGTCGCGTCGAGCATGGTGGTGAGCACGTCGACGAACGGAACCTCGGCGACAATACCGCCGAAGCATTCCGGCGCCATATTCGCGACGGCGCCCATCAGCAGGCCGCCGGCCGAGCCACCCTGTGCGACAATGCGATCATGGGCGGTGTAGCGCTCTGCGACGAGGTGGTGGGCGACCGCGATGAAATCGGTGAACGTGTTCATCTTGTGCGCCCGCTTGCCGTCGTCGTACCAGCCATAGCCCTTGTCCTTGCCGCCGCGGACATGGGCAATCGCGTAGACGAAGCCGCGGTCGACCAGCGATAACAAATTGGTGTTAAAGGCGGCCGGGACCGTGATGCCGTAGGAGCCGTAGCCGTAAAGCAGGCAAGGCGCTGATCCGTCGAGCGGCGTGTCGCGATGGTGGATGAGCGAGACCGGCACCAGTTCGCCGTCGGCTGCGGGCGCCATCAGCCGCCGCGTCACGTAGTGGTCCGGGTCGTGACCGGACGGAACTTCCTGGGTCTTCAGCAGCACGCGCTCGCGGGTCCGCATGTTGTAGTCGAAGACCTGCGCCGGCGTTGTCATGGACGAGTAGGAAAAGCGCATGATCTCGGTATCGTATTCATAGGATCCCGACAGGCCGAGCGAGAAGGCTTCCTCGTCGAAGGAGATGAGGTGTTCCTCGCCGCTGTTGCGGTCATGCACGACGATGCGCGGCAGGCCTTCCTTGCGTTCAAGCCTGACCATGTGGTCCTTGAAACCGATTACCGAAAGGATCAGCCGGCCCGCTTCGTGCGGCACCAGCTCCTGCCAGTTGGCGCGCACCGGGTCGCTTGCCGGCGCAGTCATGATCTTGAAATCCTTGGCGCTGTCGGCATTGGTGAGAATGAAGAAGACATCGCCGCCTTCTTCGAGGTCGTATTGCAGGCCGGTCTCGCGCGGAGCAACCAGCTTCGGTTCGGCGAACGGCTCGCTGGCGCTCATGATGCGATATTCCGAGGTCTCGTGGTCGTTGATGCCAACCATGATCCATTCGTTGGAGCGTGTGCCGCCGACATTCATGAAGAAGCCCGGATCGGTTTCTTCGTAGATCAGCCGGTCGTTCTCAGGACTGTCGCCAAGGGCATGGAACAGCACCTTGGAAGGACGGTGGTTGGCATCGAGGCGGGTGTAGAAAAATCCATCATTTCCGGCATCCCACACGCCGCCGCCGCCGGTATCCGGAATCCTGTCGGCCAGATCGTTGCCGTCGGCGAGATCGCGGACGCGAAGCGTGTAGAATTCGGAACCCTTGTCGTCGAAGGCCCACAGAAGCTTGCGGTGGTCGGTCGAATGGTCGACACCGCCGAGGCGGAAATAGGCCTTGCCTTCGGCCTCGAGATCGCCGTCGAGCAGGATCTCTTGGTCGCCGCCCTCGCGCGGCGTGCGAAAATAACGCGGCTGCTCGCCGCCAAGCTTGAAAGATGACCCATAGGCGTACGGCCCATCCTTCATCGGCACGGACGAATCGTCCTCCTTGATGCGGCCCTTCATCTCCTTGAAAAGCTGCTTCCGCACCTGGGCGGTCTCGGCCATGAGCGCTGCCTGATAGACGTTCTCGGCTTCGAGATGGGCGCGGATCTGGCCGCCGAGCAGCGACGGATTCCTGAACATCTCTTGCCAGTTGTCGGCTCTCAGCCAGGCATAGTCGTCCGTCCGGGTCACTCCATGATGCACATCGAAGACCGGCCGCTTCTCTGGTTGCGGCGGGCTGGCAGTCGGAAATGCTGGGGTTCGGGTCATTGCGTCTCGCTGTGGAAGTTACTTGTATGGAGAATGAACACGCCGATCAGCGCAGGTTCAAGTGCCGGGGTATATGTTTGCGCCGGACTCCAGAAGATGAGCCGGAGGAGAGGGAAAAATGAAGTTCTGTTTTCACGCTGCTGCGGCTTTCGCCGTCGCTTCGACAGTCTTGGCCTTTATTGGCCAATCTCATGCAACCGTGTTCGCAGCTTGGCAAGTGACCAACCTTCCGTTTGGCGACACGCTCAACGTGCGCAAGTATCCGGCGGGATCGTCCCAGAAACAGGCGGCCTATCCCAACGGTGCCGTTTTGCAGATGACCGGGAGATGCACCGGCGGCATAAACCTGCTCGACATCGCCAAGCAGCCGGTTTGGAAGCAGGAACAGAAGATCCGCTATCGCTGGTGCGAAGTCTGGCACGATCCGGCCCATAGCGGCAATTTCGTCACCGGCTGGGTCTACGGAAAATACATCACCCCACATTGATGGACGGTGCCGGTCCGCAGGGCTGATTTCCGGCTTGCTTGCAACAGCAAATCGCAACCTATGGTTTTGCGGACTCTAAAAACAACCAGATAGCCTGCACCACAACCAAGCATAGCCAAGCATTGAGATTTTTTTACTGGCTCTCATGGATGTAACGGCAGCTTGACTGGGCGTCCGCCGCTGCTGGTCTGCCCAGAAAATATCGCAAAGTTACAGAGTGCACGAAAGGTTGAAGCTGATCGTCGAATATTTTATTGCCATCGATGAATACAGCGCAAGAAGCGAATTGACTTACTTGGTTTAGTGGCTCATTAGGATGCTGCGACGCGAATCGCAGAGGCTCTTTCCTGCAAAAATTTCGCGCGATGCCCGACCTATCAAAAATAGGGCGCAGGTAGAAACAACTCACGTTGGGGCCAGGAGGCAATGGATATTATCGAAACACCTTCCAGAAATAGTGATGCGCTGATCGAATTGACGGCCGATGTCGTGGCCGCCTATGTCAGCAACAATCCGGTGCCGGTCGGCGAGCTGCCTAGCCTCATCGCCGATGTCCATGCCGCCCTCGGGCGCGTGGGCGGGGCCAGTGAACAGCCTCCTGCCGACAAGCAGAAGCCGGCAGTAAACCCGAAACGCTCCGTCCATGACGACTACATCGTCTGTCTTGAAGACGGCAAGAAGTTCAAGTCGCTGAAGCGTCACTTGATGACCCACTACGGTCTGACGCCCGACGAGTATCGTGAAAAATGGGGCCTGGACGCCAGCTACCCGATGGTTGCTCCCAACTATGCTGCCGCCCGCTCACAGCTCGCCAAGAAGATGGGTCTCGGCCGCAAGCGCAAGGGGCGCTGATACCGGCTCCCTTCCCAACCTGGGTTAGATGATCAACGGCGCCTCCGGGCGCCGTTTTGATCTTGGGGCGATGCTCGAGCAATCGATATGATCAGGCGGTCTGCTTCAAGGCCGCCTCTGCGTCGCGCTTGATGCGCTTGACCATGGAACGAAGACCATTGGCGCGTTGCGGCGACAGGTGCTCGTCGAGGCCAAGTGCCTTCAGCGTGGCTTCGGCGTCGGTTTTCTGGATCTCGCTGGCGAGTCGTCTGGAAAACAGCGCCAGCATGATAGCGACGAGGCCACGCACGATATGGGCGTCCGAATCGCCGGCGAAGGTGACGACTGGGTCGGGCCCCGGACCATACTCGGTGGTCAGCCAGACCTGGCTGACGCAGCCGGGCACCTTGTTGGCAGGGTTGCGTTCCTCATCGGGAAATGGCGGCAGGGCCTCGCCCAGTTCGATCACATAGCGATAGCGGTCTTCCCACTCGTCAAGCAGGGAGAAGTCGTCGCGGATCGTTTGGATCGTCGTAGTCATCACTCCGGATATAGTCATCCGGCGACGCCGCGTCACGGAAAAAGAGGAAAACACCATAGGCGTCAGAGCGTGGACGGTGACAGATGCGCTGAAAATATCTCAGTTTTTCGCCGGCAAATCGACTTTCGCCGGCAACACGATGTCTTCGGGCACGCTGCCGGTCGTTGTCGCCGTGTCGGGTTCGGCGGTCTTGTCGTCCAACATGGCGGCCGCGATCTTGGCTGTCTCCCTGGCCCGGGCGGTGATCGTGTGCATTGCGGACTTGCCGGTCTCGCAGACGTCGGGCTTGCGCTCGCATATGCCGGCAATGTCGCCGACCGCTTCGCGTGCCGCAAACAACGCCTGGATCGGCCCGACGCTTTGGTGGCCGGTCTCGTCGGAGCCGACATTCAGCGGCAGCGCCAGAAGCACCAGCGAAAACCAGAAAGCCATTCTGATCAGAAAGCCCATCTGTATGCCCTCATTCGTGACCGGATCATGCGTTCATGCGACATGACCTCTTTATGGATACGATAGTGGCATGGACGCGCAAAGGACGGCTTGCCCGGTCAGCGAAAATTTTCCTCAAATTTTAGGCAAATTCGAAACGAAGCATTTGCAATGGATTCGTCTCAAATCCAGGCGCTTTTCTTCACTTAAGGTTAACCATCTATCCAACTGTTTTCCTTATGTATTTCCCAGAAGTTCGGCTTACCGAGGGCGACTGTCAAAGGCGGGAGGGCGGTTCGCCCGGATAACGCTCCATTTACTATGGCCGCAATTGCCAAGGTTTGGCTGTGCCGGCCTCCCAATATCTGCCTCGGACCGGGCATTGATCGGTCCTGCCTTATCCATTCCTTAAACGCTGGATGCGAGTTTCAGATCGACAAAAGCATCTGCGAAGCAGGGCTGTTCACGACCAGGTGCGAGTGCGTTGAGTTGAGTTCGATAAGGGCCAGATACGTTGAGTTGCCCGGCGCGATGGCAGCCGGTTGCGAACGTATGGTTCATCCGTCGATCCTCGGACAGAACGACCGCCGGTGCCAGAGGCGGTTTATCGGTGTCATGCTGGCCGCTCCGTTCTTTGCCGCAGGCGCAGCAGTCACGCTGGTCACCTCGGGCATGGGCGTGGCCGTGACCATGGCTGCGATCTTTGCGACGTTCGGCCTCTGCTGGTTTGCCGCCTTGCTGGTGGCAGCATCGGGCAAGATGGCGTTCGCCGGCCAGGTCGCCCTGGTGATGGGCAGTCTTGCTCTTGCCGGTATCATTGCCGCGGCGGGCGGGATGGCCTCGCCGGTCGCCATGCTTGTCGTGGCGCTGCCGTTCGAAGCCTGGTGGATCGGCGCGTCTCGTCGCGCTGCACTCTGGGGTGCCCTATCCGCATGTGTCGCTATCCTGCTGCAGGCTTTTGCCGGTTCTGTCTTCCCGTTCGGTCCGGCCGAAATCGCCGCCTGGCATTGGCTGCTGCCGCTGGCCTGGGCGCTCACCCTCGTTCCCCGCGTCGCAGCGCTTGGCAGCGCGGCCGGCGCGCAGCTTGATCCGGCGACCGACGATCGGCTCGAGAACATCATCGACGCCGTTGTCCTGCGGGCCGGCCGGCATGGCGAGGTTCTGGATGCGTCGGCAAAGGCGCGCACGATCCTGAAGCTGCAGCCGGAGCTGCTGTTCGGTACCGGCCTGTTCGACCGCATCCATCTGTCCGATCGCGTCGCATACCTCAGCGCGCTGGCCGACATGCGCGATGGCGCGCCGGCGCGCCGGCTGGATCTTCGCGTCCGGCTGCCGCAAAACGGCAATGGCCCGACGGCGGACAATTACCGGCCGTTTTCGCTTGAATTGGCGCGCGGGGAAGAGCAGCAGGACGTCCTCACGTTCGTCCTGCGCGAAAACGACGAACTCGCCGGCTTGCGCGAAGAGCTTGCCGCTGCGAAAGAGGCGGCCGCGTCTGCCGAAGTGGCAAAGGGACGGTTTCTGGCGGTCGTCAGCCACGAGCTGCGCACGCCGTTGAACGCCATAATCGGTTTTTCCGACATGCTGCTGCATGAGATGTTCGGCACCTTCAAGGACCCGCGCCAGAAGGAATATGTTGGCCTGGTCAAGGAGTCCGGCCAGCATTTGCTTGCCGTCGTCACCTCGATACTCGACGTATCGAGGATCGAAGCCGGCGCCTATGCAACCGAGCCGGAACCATTCCGTTTCGTCGAAGCTGTCGAAATGTGCCAATCGATGATGCGCTTGCAGGCCGAGGCAAAGAACATCGATCTTCAGGCCCAGATCGCACCGGATGCAGGCGAGATAAACGCCGACCGTCGTGCCGTGCAGCAGATACTCATCAACCTCGTCTCCAACGCCATCAAGTTCACGCCCGATGGCGGCGATGTCGTCGTCGGCGCCAAGCGGATCGGCTCGCGACTGCATTTCTGGGTCAGGGACACCGGCATCGGCATCGCCGAGGAAGACTTTGCCAATCTCGGCAAGCCGTTCATGCAGATCCAGAACGACTATACGCGCCGCTTCGAGGGGACTGGGCTCGGCCTGTCGCTGGTGAAGGGTCTGGTGGCGCTTCACGAGGGCACGATGTCGATCGAAAGCATGCCGGGGGAGGGCACCACGGTCACGATCAGCTTGCCGGTGAACGGACCGAAAGGACGTTCGAAAGACAAGCCCGGCGTACTGCCGATGCCTGCAGCCAAGGCGGAGACGAAAGGGGACAGGCATGGCTCGCTCCGCAAAACAGCCTAAGGCGGTCAAGCGCCGCGGCAATGCCTTCCAACGCAGCGCGGTCGCCCTCGGCAGCCAGATTTCACGCAATCCGGTTCTGGTTGGCGGTTCGACCGCCTTCCTGGTGACGCTGTTCTACGTCTCGGCGAACGCTTTGTGGTATCAGCCTTTTCCTCATGCCGGCGCGTTTTTTGCGACCAGGAGCATGGAGGGCTTTCCTCGAGCCGGCGTCGACGAGCCTGAAACCACCATCAACATCGTGCGGCCGGAGCCGGCCCCGATCAAGAGCGATCCGATCGTCGAGCAGGTCCAGGGCATATTGAAAGATCTCGATTTCTATTCCGGCACCGTCGACGGTATTTCCGGCCCCAACACGCGTAAGGCTATCCAAGCCTATCAGCAGAAGGTCGGGCTCAACGCTTCCGGCGAGATCGACAGCATTCTGCTCGATCAACTGGGCGCCATGCCAACCGCCTCGACGGTCGTGCCACATCCGGCACCGCGTCCGGACGACATGGCCGCGATTCCCGTCTCGGCTTCGCCGGCAGATGCGCCGGCGCAGGCACCCGACGCCCGCATCATCAAGATCCAGGCCGGGTTGAAGGCATTCGGCAATGACGACATGCAGCTCGATGGCGTGGTCGGGGCCCGCACCAAGGCAGCGATCAAGGAGTTTCAGTCGCTGTTCGGGCTGCCCGAGACCGGCGAGCCCGACGAGGTCGTCTACGTCAAGATGCGCGAGATCGGCCTGACCAACTGATGGGCGCAGGCGCGCGGTTTTGGTTTCACCCAAACGCAAAGCGCTCTAGGTACCGTCCGATGTCGTCCGGAATCCTGCCATGCGCGTAACCACGGATCTGTGGGTGTCGGCCCTGTTGCGCCGGGTTTTCGGCGCCGGGGGTTTTGCCGCCGTGGTCAAGCGTGGCGCAACCGAGGCCGGCGCCGTCTTCGTGCTGGCGCGAGGCCGCATGGGCGAGATTGCCTTGTTTGGCCCGGCGCCGCAGACGAGCTACGATTCAGCCAAACCCGACGACCGTTACTTCAGTTTGCTCGGCGCCGGCGACGATGCCGCCGTCTTTGACGGGCGACTGGAGAGGGAGAAGAAATTCGACCCCGACATCTGGGTGGTCGAGATCGAGGCCGGCTCTGTTCCCGTCGAGGAGCTTATTTCCGTCAAGTCGCAATAGCGATATGCAGACAAAGGCTTAGAGCGTTCGCTTGAATCTCTTTTCAGGCGCGACGGCGGGTCAAACGCGACGCGCTTTAGGGCTGGCGGCAGCATTGTCGCTGTCCGCTTTGCGGACGTCGGCGTTTGCCGCGATCGGTCCGGCATTGCGAATGGCCTTCGACAGTGTCTCGGCTTTCCAGCCGCGTAGCCTGTCCAGCGCTGCGTCGCGATGCAGCAGCCGATAGCGGTCGAGGAAGATGCGGATGGCCTGCGGATGCGAGAACTCTGTGGGATAGACGGCGGCGGTGATCAGGAACGCCCTCTCTTCGCCGAGATCGAGCGCGCGCAGGGCAGCCAGCAGCGACGTGTAGTTCTGGTTCGCGATGAGCGACCGCGCCGTTGAAAAATCGATCGCGAGCGCGTCGGCCAGTGCTGTCTGGAAGAATGCGGCATTGCCGGTCAGCGCCGTCTCGCGCAGTTTGACATAGGTGTTAGCGCCGGCGAACGGATTGATCGTCGCGCCGCCGCTTTCGGCATCACGCATCATCGACCGCAGCCGGCGCCGTGCAGCCTCGGCGGCGGCGCCGGGCACCTGCTGGCTGCTATCGGCGACGACTTCGGCGCTTTCGGGCACCGCCTTGGCGTTCGCCTCAGGCTGCCGCACGCTCACCAGCGTCGGCTTTTCAAGCGCCCTGATCAGGTGGGCGATGGTCGGGTTCAGATCCTTGCGGCGCGCAATGGCGCGCGCATGCGGCAGGCCATGGCGGCCGATCAGCGCGATGAGGTCGATATCGCTGAGCGCGCGCGAGCGGATGAGCAGCGGCGCGGCAACGTCGACCGGCTCCTCGCAAAGCCGCCGGACCAGCGCAGCGGGCGCATATTCGCATTCGGAAAGGGCGGCGGCGACGTAGCGGCGCGATTCGACCGACACATCGGCGAAAAGCGGCAGCGTCAGATCCTCAAGTTGCGCGATCTCCCGGCGCGAAGGGCGGGTGAGCGAACAGAACGCCGACACCGTGGCGCGGAACAGCCTTTCGGCCTTTCCCGATTCAGCCCGTATAGCGATTTGCCTGAAATCCGCAGATGACACGAAGGATACGCCTGACACTCGACACAATCTTGACCATGCTCGACCGGGACTGTGTCGGTTTCGCATTTGCCACGGGTCAGGACTTCCTGACCTCAGAACAAAGATCAAATTAGCGGCGATCCGTTAGCGTTCCGTTAACCTACTGGCTCCTTAATCAGATTGGAGGCGTTGCGTTGTGCTCCGGGGCAACCGAGAGGAATGCACGAACCATGGGCATGGTACTGTCTTTCGTGCCGCGAACGGCGGCAACCAATCGAGCAGACCGAAACACCGGAGCGCCGGCGGCGGTGATCATTTTCCCCGGCGTCCGCTACGAGCAACCGCCACTGACGGGCGAGACGCGGCCAGGCGCCGGTCCGGACAAGCCGGGTTCGTCAAGGACGATGCCGGGGACGTCGGCGACGTTGCCTGTTCCGCATCATTAAAGCGCGTCGCGGCTGAATGGATTCGCCGCGCCCTGTTGGGCGCGCAAAGGACGCTCTATCTCCTTGAATGAGCGCCGCGGCGGCTCGCAAGGCATGGGCCGCAACGGGCGGCATGTTTCGGTTGACGTCAGTAGTCCTGCAGCTCGCAGGAACTCTGCTCGAGAAACCGCGACACGGTCGGCTTCCAGCTGTCGTCGGGCACGAAGGAGCGGATGACGAACATGCCTTCGTCGATCGGCGCTTCGACGAAGATTGCCCCTTGCAATTCCTCCGGGAGATCCTTGCGGATCTCGATCATCTGCGCCGGCGTCAGTACGATACTGTCCAGCACCCTTCCGGTCGCGCTGTGGTCGTTGAAGGAGTAGATGTTATGGCCGCTGCGGTCATAGACCGATACGGACCAGAACGGGACGTTTCCCGGTGCCTTCACCCGAACCATCCCATCGGACAGATCGAAGCGGCAAGCCGCAGCATAAAACAGCGGATCGACCGATTTCACCACAGGCGTACCGCCGGCCTCAGCGTCCAGCCTGGTCATCCGATAAAGGTTGGAGGCCATGGCCAGCCGCGACCAGGCATTGCGTTCGGAAAATTCCGGGGCGAGCAGCAGCACGATGATGTGTACGATGCCGGCGCCAAGCAGGCCGAGCAGGATCGCGTGCAGCAGCCTACGCATTGCAGCCGACCTTCACGATCTGCGGCAGCGTGACATCCGAAAGGCCCGTGCTGCTGGCGATCGGCGTGTCGTAGAATGTCAGCACGAGATACATCCGGCCGAAGCCGTCGGAAAGCAGCCAGTTGCCGGGCGCGGGGCGGTTGCTGACGGAAATAAGCACGGAATTGTCGGGCTGGCGCAGCACCTGGTAGGACTGAAGTGCCGCAAGCCTTGGCTTGCCGGTCTCGACCACGCCGAGCGACCGATCGGCGGCATAGAGGGTCCAGAACCGGGCTGTGGGAAACCCGCCTTCGATTTCATAGGCGCATTGGCGTTTCAATAGTTCGCCATCGGAATCGCGTTCGGCGATAAACGACAGGCCTTCTGCCTGCCCGAGTGCAAGGACACCCTCGCGCGCCACGCGGGCTTTCGAGTAAGGATCCGCCGTCTGCGTGCCGATATCGGGAAACGCCGTCCATTGGCCGATCCTGATCGCGCCAATGCCATCCTGCGTCTTGAGAGCGTACCAGACGCTGCCGCCGCCGCCGCCGATGGCTATGGCAAGCGCGAGGAGCGTCAGGAATGCGTTCTTGAACATGAAGAGCCGCGGGCAAGAGGAGTGCCGCTCGGGGATATCGCGGGGCAGGGGGCCATGGCAAGCGGACCTCTGTGGAATTGCGGCGCGAGGGATGGCCTGGCCCGTCGTGCCGGCATCAAAGCGCCGACAGGGTCTCCGGTGTCGCAGGCGCCTGGAGGACGGGCGCCGACTGGAACAGCCTGGTGATGTCCCTGAGCGCCCGCGTCGTCTGGCTGGACAGCACCGGCGGCCGCTCGGCGGCAGTGTCGGCCGCTGCCTGCTCGGCATTCTTCTTTTCCGCTTCCTCGGCCTTGGCGGCGATCTCTTCGTCGACGAAGGGATGATCGAGGCCGGGGATCGGCTTGAGGTCGATATTCTGGTGCGCATAGACCATCAGCCGCTGCCAAACCATCGCCGGCAGCGAGCCGCCGGTCATGTTGTTGGTCGGGGTGAAGTCGTCATTGCCGAGCCACACGGCAGCCGTATAGTTGCCGGTAAAGCCGACATACCAGGCGTCACGGTAAGACTGCGTTGTGCCGGTCTTGCCGGCTGAAACGATATTGGGAAGCGCAGCGCGCCGCGCCGTGCCCATCACCGGCACCGCCGCCAGCATGGTGTTCATGGATTTCAGCGCCTGCTCCGAGAGCACACGGCGCGGCGGCGGCGCATCCTTGGCGAAATCGTAAACCACCTCGCCGGTACGGGTGACGAGCTGGGTGACGCCATGCCGGGAGCCGACAAAGCCGTTCTGGGCGAACACGCTAAAGCCTGTCGCCTGGTCCATCACGGTCATACCCGATGTGCCGAGCACCATCGTCTTGTGCGATTCGAGCGGCGATTCGACGCCCATGGCTTCCGCCATCGCCTTGATCGGCTTGATGCCGAGATGATTCTTGGCAAGCCGCACCGGCACGGTGTTGACCGATTTGGCCATCGCCGTGATCAGCGTGACCTTGCCGGCCCGTCCGTCATTGTAATTGTGCGGCGACCAGGCACCCCAGGAGATCGGCGCGCCGGAAACGACGGAGTCCGGCGTGAAGCCGTGCTCCATTGCCGTTGCGTATACGTAGGGTTTAAACGATGAGCCGCTCTGGCGCAGCGCCTTGGTGGCGCGGTTGAACTGGCTGGCACCGTAGTCGCGGCCGCCGACGATCGCCCTGACTGCGCCATTGGTTTCGATGACGACCATGGCGCCTTCGGTGACGTTGTATTCCTTGCCGAACTGGCGGAGATGGAACTCCATCGATTCTTCCGCCGCTTTCTGGATGTTGGCGTCGAAAGTTGTGTGGGCGACCAGCGAATGCTGGCCGGACTTCGCGGCGATCTTCTTGACCTCTTCGAATGCCCAGTCGAGGTAGTAATCCGGGCTCTTCTGCTCGCCGCGGTCGACGATTTCAGCCGGATGCAGCCGCGCCTGCAGCACCTGACCCTCGCTCATGAAGCCGCCTTCGACGAGATTCGACAGCACCACATTGGCCCGCGCCCTGGCAGCAGGCAGGTTGATGTGCGGCGCGTATTTGGTCGGTGCCTTGAACAGGCCGGCCAGCATCGCCGCTTCGGCGAGGTTCACATCCTTGACGCTTTTGCCGAAATAGAAATCGGCGGCCGCTTCGATGCCGAACGTGCCGCCGCCCATATAGACGCGGTCGAGATAGAGCTGCAGGATCTCCTTCTTCGACAGATTGGCTTCGAGCCATAGCGCCAGGAAGGCTTCCTTGACCTTCCGCTCCAACGTCCGTTCATTGGTCAGGAACAGGTTCTTGGCCAGCTGCTGGGTGATGCTCGAGCCGCCCTGCACCACGGAATTCGCCCGCACATTCGCGAAGATCGCGCGCGAAAGGCCGAGCGCGTCGATGCCGTAGTGATCGAAGAAACGCCGATCCTCGGTGGCCAGCACCGCCTTGATGACCTGGTCGGGCATCTCGTCGACCGGCACCGAATCGCGCTGGATGATGCCGCGCTGGCCGATCTCATTGCCGTAGCGGTCGAGGAAGGTGATGGCGAAATCGCCCTGGGCGCGCCAGTCGCCGGCGGTTTCCTGGAAGGCCGGCAAGGCGAGCGCCAGCATGACGACGATGCCGCCGGCGCCGAGCGTGAAACCTTCGCTCAACAGTTCGATGATGCCGCGGCGCCAGCCGGAGACGCGGAAGCGCCGGAAAAAAATGGTGGCCGCTTCCCAGAACCGGCGCGCCTTGAAGCCGGTCTCGTAGAGCGAGGAATCGAACCACGCATCCGCCGCCAGCAGTCTTGCGGCAATCGGACCCCTTCTCCTGCGTGTTTTCAAAGGACTGGCCATTCCAAGATCCGGCTGCGGCTACGCCTCCCACCGAGAAGCGGCACTCCTACCAGACTATTTGTCCATTTTGGCCTCGCTCACAAGGGTGAGAGGGGCTTTCGCGGTACAGTTTGTTGATACCAGGGTCGGGCCTGCCACCTCTGCCACCTCGCACCCACTTAACGCGCCGCGATAAAGCGCATGAAATGCGCCACGTCGGCATCGCTTGGCTCCTGGCCGGTGAAACTGCGCAGATAGGCGGCGAGATGACTGACTCTCGCCTCGACCGGTTCCTTGAGGTCGAGCACATAATAGCCGATCTGCATGTAGTAGAGCACACGGGCGCGGATGAAGGCATCCTCTTCGCCGTAGCCGTGCCGGCGATACATGTCGCGGATCGCGCCCAGTCGGTCATTGTCGGCCTGGTCGATGGCCCGGCGCACGTCGTCGGAGCGCCGCGCCCATTCCCGGATGGCGAAGTCGAGCCTGGGATCGAACAGGCGCTCGTCCGCCCAGCATTCGAACACGTTCATGACCCCCATGATGATGCTTTCGGCCGGCCGCTGCGCGCGTTCGACGATCGACTTGGTGTTGGTGTCCCGCCAATGCGCAAGCAACTGGTCGAGCAGGTCCTGACGGCTCTCGAAATACCAGTAGAAGCTTGAGCGCGATACGCCGAGTTTCTGGCCAAGCGGCAGCACGCGCACGCTTGCGATGCCGTCTGAAATCAGTGTCTGGAGCGCAAGATTGATCCAGTCCCGGCGCGTCACCTTGGTGTTGCCGGACGCCGGCTCGTCCTGCGGAGAAATCATGATCATGGCCGCACAATAGGCATGAGGGCGAACTGCATACAACCGTACTAGACACATATGTACAGTGCAAGTATCCTATCTGCCTCAACGAACTGGGCGAGCGGCCGACGCGCGTCATCGCGGCTCCTGCCTACGATCCGCAGGGCAGGGCAATACGGCAATGAGGAGTATCCGCCATGGTCGATGACGCAGCACGCAACCTCAGGCGCGAACGCAGGCGCGGACGAACCGGCGAGGCCGGCAGCGAGACCAGCCGCCGGCCGGACTATCGTTCGCTGAAGAACCCGTTTCTGCCGCAGCCGATCTTTTCGGCCGATCAGGTCGCCGCGATCCACGACACGGCACTGCACGTGCTCGAGCAACTCGGCGTCAAGGTGCTGCTGCCGGAGGCGCGCGCCATTCTTGCCCGTGCCGGCGCTTTGGTCGACGAGGACAGTCAGATGGTGCGCATCGGCCGCGACATCGTCGCGGCGGCGCTGGGCTCGGCGCCGAAATCGATCCGTGTCCATGCCGGTGACCGTGCCCGCGACCTGACGCTCGAACTCGGCTCGATGACGTTCCTGGCAGGATCCGGGGCGCCGAACGTCACCGATCTGGAGCACGGCCGGCGGCCGGGAACGCTTGCCGCTTTCGAGGATCTCATCCGGCTGGTGCAGCATTTCGACGTGCTGCACATGCTGGGACCTTGCATCGAGCCGCAGGACATCGACAACCGCTTCCGCCATTATGCCGTCAGCCGCGCGCAGTTGACGCTGTCGGACAAACTGCCGTTCGTCTTCGCGCGCGGCACGCCGCAGGTCGAGGACGGCTTCGAGATGCTGCGGCTGGCGCGCGGCCTGTCCGAGGACGAAATCCGTTCGGGCGCTCATTGCTACACCGTCATCAACACCAACTCGCCGCGTCAACTCGACATTCCGATGGCGCAAGGCATCATCGACTTTGCCAAGGCGGGGCAGGTGCTGATCATCACGCCCTTCTGCCTGGCCGGCGCCATGGCGCCGATCACCGTGGCCGGCGCGCTGACGCTGCAGCACGCCGAAGCGCTGGCCGGGCTGACGCTGGCCCAGATCGTGCGGCCGGGCGCGCCGGTCGTCTATGGCTCCTTCTCCTCCAATGTCGACATGAAGTCCGGGGCGCCGGCCTTCGGCACGCCGGAGCACGTCAAGGCGACGCTCGGCGCCGGTCAGCTTGCACGCTTCACCGGCCTTCCCTGGCGGTCCGGCGGCGGCAGTGCCGCCAACATTTCGGACGCGCAGGCAGCCCACGAAACGCAGTTCGCGCTGTGGGGTTCGGTGCTCGCCGGCGCGACGGTCTGCATCCATGCTGCGGGCTGGCTCGAAGGCGGGTTGAGCGTCTCGTTCGAGAAGCTGATCACCGATATCGAGGCGCTGCAGACCATCGCGGAACTCTGCGCCGCGACGCCCGGCGACGAGGCCGCGATCGGCTTCGAGGCCATCGCCGAAGTGCAGCCGGGCGGGCATTTCTTCTCGACCGGGCACACAATGGCGCGCTACCGCACCGCATTCTACGAACCGCTGGTCGCCGATTGGTCGAATTTCGGCAACTGGACGCAGGCCGGGTCAAGAACCGCCACCGAGCGCGCCACCGGCATCTGGAAACGGCTGCTGGCCGATTTTCGGCCGCCGGCTTGCGCCGCTGCCACATCAGGTGTTCTCGACGAATTCATTGCGCGGCGCACGGAAGAGGGTGGCGCAGCACCGGTCTCGTGATGTAGTTCAGCAAGCGCGCGTTACATGGGGCGCTTGTCGCCTGCCTTCTGCGGGTCGCGGCGGATCGTGCCGGCATCGGCTTTCCTGTGCTTGTCGGCGGCGAGTCTGCGAATGCGATCGAAGCGGCTTTCCTCGGCCACTTTGGTCTTTACTACAGCATTTGGCTTCGGGACGAATGCAATCATGGATCGATCTCCTTGCCGACGGCTGCGCGCCGGAGGATGCCCCGGCGGCTGTCTTTCGGGCTCTCATCAAGAGCACGTTCTCTCCGAGAGGTCGAAGATGTTAGGTGGCGAGAGCGACCGCGCAGCTTTGCGCACCCAGCCTGTCGGGCGAGGTTTTTCCGGGCATGGTCGCCCAGCCGCCCGTCTCGATGAACTGCCGCTTCTTGTAGCTGTCAGTTATGGCCTTGAACTCGACAAGTTTGGCGGCCGCGTCGGGCGCCGTATTGAAGCGATCGACGCAGACCGCCGAGGCCAGCTCGCCGCGCGCCGTATCGCCGGCGGTGGCCGCCAGCGCGCGCGAGGTGCCGCCGGTCACCCAGCCGCCCCAGTTGAAACCAATGATCAGCGTGGCGACGACGGTTGCAGCGCATGCCCACAAAAGCGTGGATTTGGCCGGCTGGTAATCTTCCCATCGACGCGCGAGAGATGGCTTGCTGCTTTGTGTGGCCACGGACAGTTCCTTCCTGGTTGATGTTGGGATCGGTCGCCTGGCCTTGCTGGGGCCAGGCCTTGCAGGGCCTATTTACGGGAGGGGTGGTCAGTAGCCGCCCATGCCGGCCGAAGGCGCAGCGTCTTTTGCCGGAATGTCGGTGATCATGGCTTCCGCGGTGATCAGCAGCGCCGCGATCGACCCGGCATCCTGCAACGCGGTCCGCACCACCTTTGCGGGATCGACGATGCCAGCCTTGATCATGTCGACATAGGTCTCGTTCTGGGCGTCGAAGCCCTGATTGTGATCCTTGCTGTCCGTGAGCCTGCCGACAACGATCGAACCTTCGACGCCGGAGTTCTCGGCGATCTGGCGGATCGGCGCTTCGAGCGCTCTCGAAACGATCGAAATGCCCGCCGTCACATCGGCATTGGCTCCGGTCAGCCCGTTCAGCACGGCCTTGGCGCGCAGCAGCGCGACACCGCCGCCGGGAACGATGCCTTCTTCCACTGCCGCGCGCGTGGCGTTCAGCGCATCGTCGATGCGGTCCTTCTTTTCCTTGACCTCGGACTCGGTCGCGCCGCCGACGCGAATGACCGCGACGCCGCCGGCGAGCTTAGCCAGCCGCTCCTGCAGCTTCTCCTTGTCGTAGTCGGAAGTGGTTTCCTCGATCTGCCCCTTGATCTGCTGGACACGCGCCTGGATCGTGGCCTTCTCGCCGGCGCCGTCGATGATCGTCGTCGTGTCCTTCTCGATCAGCACGCGCTTGGCGCGGCCTAGCATGTCGATGGTGATGTTTTCGAGCTTGATGCCGAGGTCCTCCGAAATCATCTGGCCGGCGGTGAGCACCGCGATGTCTTCCAGCATCGACTTGCGGCGGTCACCGAAGCCCGGCGCCTTGACGGCCGCAACCTTGAGGCCGCCTCGCAATTTGTTGACGACCAGCGTCGCCAGCGCTTCGCCTTCGACGTCCTCGGAGATGATCAGCAGCGGCTTGCCGCTTTGCACCACGGCTTCGAGGATCGGCAGCATCGCCTGCAGATTGCCGAGCTTCTTCTCATGGATGAGGACGTAAGGGTCCTCCAGCTCGGCGCGCATCTTCTCGGCATTGGTGACGAAATAGGGCGAGAGATAGCCGCGGTCGAACTGCATGCCCTCGACGACGTCGAGTTCGGTGTCGGCGGTCTTGGCTTCCTCGACGGTGATGACGCCGTCATTGCCGACCTTGTCCATCGCCTTGGCGATCATGGCGCCAACGGTGGTGTCGCCATTGGCGGCAATGGTGCCGACCTGCGCGATTTCACCGGAAGATTTGACCTTCTTGGCGCGTGCCTGGATTTCCTTGACGACAGCGGTAACGGCAAGGTCGATGCCGCGCTTGAGGTCCATCGGGTTCATGCCGGCGGCAACGAATTTGGCGCCCTCGCGCAAGATGGAAGCGGCAAGCACCGTGGCGGTGGTGGTGCCGTCGCCGGCAAGGTCGTTGGTCTTCGACGCCACTTCGCGCACCATCTGCGCGCCCATGTTCTCGAACTTGTCGGAAAGCTCGATTTCCTTGGCTACCGCCACCCCGTCCTTGGTGATGCGCGGTGCGCCATAGGCCTTGTCAATGACGACGTTGCGGCCCTTGGGGCCGAGCGTCACCTTGACGGCGTTGTTGAGGATTTCGACACCACGCAGCATGCGGTCACGCGCATCGGTGGAGAATTTGATTTCCTTGGCAGACATCTTTTTTCCAGTTCGGTTGGTTGCGGCAGGGCGCTGTCAGCACCGCCTGAATCAAAATTTGGAGCGTCCTTTGCGCGTCCAAGACGCGCGGCGCTCCAATCAGGCGGCCTTCTTGGCAGCCCCGGTCTTCTCGATGATGCCCATCTCGCTCTTGTCGATGATGCCCATCTCGCTCTTGTCGATGATGCCCATGATGTCGGCCTCCTTCATGATCAGAAGGTCCTCTCCGTCAATCTTGACCTCGGTGCCGGACCATTTGCCGAACAGGATGAGGTCGCCGGCCTTGACATCGAGCGCGATCAGCGCGCCGCTTTCGTCACGCGCGCCCGGCCCGACGGCGATCACTTCGCCTTCCTGCGGCTTTTCCTTGGCATTGTCGGGGATGATGATGCCGCCCTTGGATTTGGTGTCGCTTTCGGCGCGCCGAATGACGACGCGATCGTGGAGTGGCCGGAATTTCATGGAAACTTCTTTCTGGGGCCGGCTTAGGCGGCCGCTCCCTTCTATAGGCGCGTTGGCACTCGATAGATAGGAGTGCCAAAAAATATTCGTTGGCCGCCGTAAAACATTGAATAGTATTATTTTGCCTTTTCGCTTCAGAAATTTGCTCGATCAAAAATAGCTCAGAATTTGATTTTTCCACATCGAGTGACTATTTTAAGGGAGAAAATCATTTTCATCATTGCAGCCAAAAGGAGGTTTTGATCGATGGCGGAAGTTAGCCAGAACATCATGGAAAAAGCCGAAGCGCGCTTCATGGAGAAGCAGAAGAAAACCGCGGAACGCAATCAGGCAACGGCCGAATATGTTTCAGAGGCCAAGGCCAGGACCATCAAGACGGCAAGATTGCGGGCGTTGCGGCTGGCCAAGGAAGAGGCCGACCGCGCCGCGGAGGCCCTCAATCCCGTCGCCCCCAAGAAAAAGCGGGCGTCGCGGGCGATCAAGAAAGCAGACGTTGCATCAACGGAGGTCAAGTCATGAGCCTGACATTTCCCAATCGAAGCCGGAGCTACGACGAGGCGGGCAAACGCATCCGCTTCGTCGGCCATGACGGCATGTTCCAGATTTCCTTCTCCGTCGCCACGGATGCCATCTCGAAGGCAGAGTCAGGGACACCAACTGCAGAAGCCACCTATCTCGCCGCCTTCGATACGGCTTCCAACTCCATCCACGACGTCGCCAGGAATGCCTATGACCGGACCCGCAAGAGCATATATGTGCTGACGGCGGCCGATTTTCGTTAAATCCCGAACGTCATCGCGTTCAGGGCCAACGCGCCAGATCCGATCCAGGCGCACGAATGTGCCGAGTGAACCTAGCAGCAGGATCAGGGCTTGCTCTCCGCCTTTGCCCGTCGCTTGACATCTCGGCTGTTCAGCCGATCGACCATCGCGTCTGCATCGCGCGTGTTCATGCCAACCAAGACCTGGTGCTTAAGCTCGACGGGCTGGCCGGTGAAGCCATCGAAGACGGTCCAGCTGTGCGGATGCTCCATGCGCAGTGCGTAGCGGTTTGCCATTCCGGCATCCGTTTCGTTTCCGCCCCCGATCGATGAATGCGATTGGTCAGGCCTGCGTGATGTAGAACACTGCCGCCACGACAAGGACCGTCCAAACGACGACGAACAGCTTCAAGGCTAGGCCTCCGTATGAAGACAGAACCTCCCGCATGCGGGACACAATGTTCTTAATGCTTTTCGACATGGTCGGCGCCGCCGCAACGACGACTGGCGTCTTGATCCCAAGTTTTCCGAAAACAGGCAGCAGCGATGGCTCGCGCACGAAAACAACCTCGAAGGTCTGGAGAAACAAGCACTCCATAGCACCGTTTTTCAAACGCCTTGCATGTCAAATGAAAGGTGTGGGTAGCCACCTGAGATTCCCCTGATCTGGCGCAGCCACCTCAACGCGGCTACGCTGCAAGCACGAATCGTTGACGGCACAAAGGCCTGTTCAGCCGCGACGGGCGAGGGAGAATACAATGAACGCGCCGGCTGCCGCGTTGCAGAAGGCCTTGTTCCAGGCGCTGGACGCTGACGGTTCCCTGTCAGCGGCGCTGGGCGGCGCAAAACTATTCGACCATGTCCCGGAAAACATCCCGTTTCCCTATGTGACGTTCGGCCGGACCAGCGTCTATGATTGGGTAACAGGCAGGGAGAAAGACGCCGAGCAGCTTTTCACTCTGCATTTCTGGTCGAAATCCGAGGCCAGGAAAGAAATGCTCGACGTGATGGACATGGTCAGCGCCCGCCTCCAGGATGCGGCGCTGGCGCTCGACGAGCATCACCGCGTCAATCTCAGGCTCGAATTCACCGAGGTCCGTTACGACCAGGATCTTTCAGCCTGTCACGGGCTGCTGCGCTTTCTTGCCGTGACGGAAGAAAACGCCTGACGCGCTTTCAATAAGGCTGCAACACAGTCTAGACTGGCGCCTGGATTTGCCGGGTTGGGGCGGCCAAATCACCGGGGTTGGTCGTGTCGCATTTCAGGGGGTGAGACAGGCATGTGTTGCAGGCAATGTTCATATCACGTTCAGCACCGATGCGTTAGGACGCTGATCATGAAAACGCTTCGCTCCCACTTCCCAACCGCGACACTTGCTCTCTGCGCTGCCGGTCTGTTTGCGTCGCAGGCGACGGCGCTGCCGGTCGTCGTGCCCGAGCAGAACCGGCCGATCGTCCTGGCCGCCTCCGACTGCTACGCGATCGGTCAGCAGGTCGCCGAGCAGAATGGCGGCACGCTGGCCAAGGCGTCGCAGTCGACGCGCGGTGGCCAGCCGGTCTGCGTCATCGTCGTGCTGGTTCCGGGCAAGGATGGGCAGCGTCCGCGCCGCACGGAGATCGTCGTTCCGCTGAACTGATGCCTGCCGTATCCTAGGCGCTGGAATCGGCCTATATCTGACTTCCAGCTCCTCAACAGGCCGATTCCTCAACTGGTATGATCCCATATGCGCGTACTCGTTGTCGAAGATGACAAGGACCTGAACCGGCAGATATCCGACGCGCTGGTCGATGCCGGCTATGTTGTCGACCGGGCTTTCGACGGTGAGGAAGGGCATTTCCTCGGCGACACTGAGCCCTATGACGCCGTGGTGCTCGACATCGGCTTGCCGCAGATGGACGGCATCAGCGTGGTCGAACGCTGGCGGCGCGGCGGCCGCAAGATGCCTGTCCTGATTTTGACGGCGCGCGATCGCTGGAGCGACAAGGTCTCCGGCATCGACGCCGGCGCCGACGATTATGTCACCAAGCCGTTCCACATCGAAGAGGTGCTGGCCAGGGTCCGAGCGCTCATCCGGCGCGCGGCCGGCCATGCGTCGTCCGAACTGACCTGCGGACCGCTGCGGCTCGACACCAAAGCCTCCAAGGCCGATGTCGACGGCGTGCCGTTGAAGCTGACGTCGCACGAATTTCGCTTGCTTGCCTATCTGATGCACCATATGGGCGAGGTCGTGTCCCGAACCGAGTTGGTCGAGCACCTTTACGATCAGGATTTCGACCGCGATTCCAACACAATCGAGGTCTTTGTCGGGCGGCTTCGCAAGAAGATGGGCATCGACATGATAGAAACCGTTCGCGGCATGGGCTATCGGATGCGTGAGCCGGAGGCGTAAGGCGGAACCGCTCAGACAGACTGCAAGGACGCCGCTTTCACTGCGGTTCGGGCCGCGTTCGCTGGCGTTCCGGGTGATCGCCTTTTCCACGGTCTGGGCTATACTCACCCTGATTGTCATCTTCACGCTGATCACCACCCTTTATCGCCAGGCGAGCGAGCGCGGTTTCGACAGCCTGCTGTCGGCGCATCTGTTCAATCTGATCGGCTCGGTCGGCGTGTCCGAAGGCGGTTCGCTGACCGGCGCTCCCGACCTGGGCGACCTTCGGTTCTCGGAGCCGAATTCCGGCTGGTACTGGTCGGTGGAGCCTGCGTCGGAAGGCGTGAGTGGTGAGTTGCACTCCTCCTCGATGACCAAGGCGATCCTGTCGCCAAGCGTCGCCGAGGTTCCTTTCAATGCCAGCTTCCAGCGCAGCTATACGACAGAAGGCATCGATGGCGAGGAACTGGAGGTGTTCGAGAGCGAGTTCGTTCTCGACGCGAAAAATCGCGCAGCGCGCTTCCGCGTCATGGGCAACCGGACCGAGCTCGAGCAGGAGATAAGCGCCTTTCAGCGTCGCCTGCTGACCTATCTTTCGCTGTTCGGCGTCGGCATGATCGCCATCAACGCCATCGCCATCCTGCTGGGCCTGCAGCCATTGCGCCGGGTCAGGGACGCTCTCGCCATGGTGCGCGAAGGAACCGCGCAAAAGCTCGACGGTCGCTTCCCTGCCGAGATCGAGCCGCTCGCCAACGAGACCAACGCGTTGATCGAAAACAACAAGCGTATCGTCGAGCGCTCGCGGACGCAGGTCGGCAACCTCGCCCATTCGCTGAAGACGCCGCTGGCGGTGCTGATCAACGAGGGACGGGCGCTCGGCGGCGCCAAGGGCCAGCTCATAGCCGAACAGGCCGCCTCGATGCAGAAGCAGATCGACCATTATCTGCAGCGCGCCCGCGTTGCGGCGCAACGTGACAGCGTCGTCTACCGCACGCCGGTGGCGCCGCTGGTCCAGCGCATGGTGCGCGTGCTGCAAAAACTCAATCCGCAGACCGCTCTCTCGCTTTCGCTGCCGGCAGTCGATATCGTCTTTGCCGGCGAACGCGAGGATCTGGAAGAATTGCTTGGCAATTTGCTCGACAACGCCATGAAATGGGCAAAGAGCGCGGTCGCGGTATCGGTGGCGCCAATCCCCGGCAAGAAGACTGGCTCCGGCAAGGAGGGTGCTGTCGTCCTGTTCGAGATCAGCATCGAGGATGACGGCCCGGGCATTCCAGAAGACAAGGCACGCGAGGCGCTGAAGCGCGGACGGCGTCTCGACGAGACAAGGCCGGGCACCGGGCTTGGACTTGCCATTGTCGCCGACCTCGTCAACGAATACGGAGGCGTTCTGGCTCTGGAACGGTCCAGCATGGGCGGGTTGAAGGCGGTGGTTCGATTGCGGAGCCTTCACTAATGCATGTCGCGCAAAAGTGTGCAGCGGTTTTGCGATAACGACAAGCGTAAAAACAACAACCTGAAGCGCGTCGCATGAGGCCGGCCAAACGCGACGCGCTTTAGGCCTATGCTTTTTGCTGGGCCGGTCGACATTGATCGACAGTGCGTGATATGGCGGCATGTCGACTGGTCCCGGAGCCGTCGGCCGCGGCCAAATTTCCGACAAACATCGACACTATGGCCACGCCGACTTCCCCGATGGCGCGGCCCCCAGCTTTAACTCAAGAGACCGGTTTTTGGCATGAAGATTCGCGTCGCGCTCGTCTCCGCACTGCTGGCCGTTTCCGGCTGCACGACGCTGGGCAGGAACCCTGGCCCCACGGTGGCGCCGCAGCCGGCCGCAACGCCGCCAAGTGAAGGCAAGATCGCGACGACGGTCATTTCCGCCATGGGCGGCGGCCTCGTCAGCGGATCGATCGGTACCGGCTTGAGCGGCCCCGAAAAGCGCAAGGCGCTGGAGGCGGAATACAGGGCGCTCGAGTACACGGCGAGCAGCCAGAAGGTGACGTGGAAGAGCGATCGGTCGGCGCATTACGGTGAAGTCGTGCCCGCCCAGCCCTATCGTGTCGGCTCGCAGGACTGCCGACAATACACCCATACGGTGTTTACCGGCGCCGCCGGCGCCACCGCGCGCGGAACCGCTTGCCGCAACGCCGATGGCAGCTGGACGCCGCTGACGTAACGACCGGCCGGATAGTGCATGTCGCGCAAAAGCATGCCCCCGGGGTGTGCGGCGGTTTTGCGATGACGACATGCATGAAAACAACTATCTAAGGCGCGTCGCATGACGTCGGTCGATCGCGACGCGCTTAAGGTCCGGTTGACATCAATCAAGGACATGCGACGCATCTGCCGTCAAAGCGTCGCAGGACGCCTGTGTTGGCAGGGCAGGGCTCTGCCGTTATTGGAAGAAGCATGCTGTTCTGGGTCATAGCCGCCATTCTCACGCTGGGTGCAAGCCTGGCGGTTCTGCTGCCGCTGGCCGGCGGCCCGAAGGGTGGTTCGGCGAGCAGCGATCATGACCTTGAAGTCTATCGCGACCAGCTGTCCGAGCTTGACCGCGACGTGGCGCGTGGCCTGATCCAGCCGGCGGAGGCCGAAGAGGCGCGTGCGGAGATCGCCCGTCGCATCCTTCGCCTGGACAATGCCGCCGACAAGGCAGCGGCGCGGCCATCGATGGCGACCAGGCTGGTTGCGACGGCTGCGGTCCTGGCGGTCCCGCTGGTCAGCTGGGGCTTGTACAGCCAACTCGGCTCGCCCGATCTGCCGTCGCAGCCGCTCAGCGAGCGACTGGCCAAGAATCCCGCCGACAGTTCGGTCGACGAACTGGTGGCACGCGCCGAGGCCCACCTTGCCGCCAACCCGTCCGATGGCAGGGGTTGGGACGTACTGGCGCCAATCTATCTGCGCATGCAGCGGTTCTCCGACGCGGTGACGGCGTACCGCAACGCCATTCGCCTCGACGGCGACAGCGCAGCCCGCCAGGCCGGCCTCGGCGAGGCGATCGCCAGCGAAGCGGGCGGCATTGTCTCGTCCGATGCTCAGGCCGCCTTCGAGGCGGCGCTGAAGCTCGATCCGTCGAATCCGAAGGCCAGCTTTTATCTGGCGATGAGCATGGCGCAGGAAGGCCGCATCGAGGAGGCGACGATTGGCTGGCAGAAAATGCTCGCGGCCTTGCCACAGGACTCGCCCTGGCGCGGCGCCGTCGAGCAGGCACTGGCCGAATCCGCCAGGCGCAGCGTCGCTTCGGGAGTGCCTGCAAAAGGCCCGAACGCCGGGGATGTCGATGCCGCCGCGTCGATGTCGCCGCAGGATAGGGAAGCGATGATCAACACCATGGTTGCGGGGCTTGATGAAAAACTGCGGCAAAACCCGCGCGATGTGGAGGGATGGATGCAGCTTATTCGTTCCTATGTCGTGCTGGGCAAGGCCGATCAGGCGCGCGACGCGCTCAATCGCGGTATCGCCGTTTTTGGCCCCGATAGTGACGAAGCGAAGAAATTCACCGCCTTTGCCGTCTCGCTTGGCCTGACGGCGACGGAGTAAAAAATGACGCGCAAGCAGAGACGACTGTCGGTGATCGCCGGAGGGTTGGCCTTCCTCGGTGCCGCCACCGGCCTGACCTTCTACGCGCTCGGCCAGAAGGCCTCCTACTTCTACATGCCCGCCGATCTGACCACCGCCAGCCTGCAGCCCGGGCAGCGTATCAGGCTCGGCGGCCTCGTCGAAAAAGGCACGATCGAGCGCGGTCAGGGGACCACCGTCGCCTTTTCGGTGACCGACAACCAGAAGCAGGTCAAGGTTACCTACACCGGCATTCTTCCCGACCTTTTCCGCGAGGAGCAGGGCGTCATCACTGAAGGCATTTTTCGCCCGGACGGCGTCTTCGTCGCCGACAGCGTGCTGGCCAAGCACGACGAGAACTACATGCCCAAGGAGGTGGCCGACGGCCTCAAATCCAGGGGCGTGTGGCAGGAGAGCAAAAAGTGACTAAGCAGGTTCCGCAAAAGCCTGCCCTCGGGCTTGACACGAGGGTTCCGACGGTTTTGCGGCAAGACCCTGCGGCAAAACAAAAACCTGGCGGGCTTGGCCACAATGGTTGAAACCGGACATTTCGCGCTGGTCCTGGCGTTCGCGCTGTCTTTGGTGCAGGCGCTGGTGCCGCTGTTCGGCGCGCGTATCAACAGCCAGAAGATGATGGCCGTCGGCGGTCCGGTCGCGGTGACCGGCTTCGCCTTGACCGCTCTGTCCTTCGCGGCGCTGGCGACGGCCTATGCGACGTCCGACTTTTCGGTGGCCAACGTCTGGGACAACTCGCATTCGCTGCAGCCGCTGATCTACAAGATCACCGGCACATGGGGTAATCACGAGGGCTCGATGCTGCTCTGGGTGCTGATCCTGAGCTTCTTCGGGGCGCTCGTCGCTGCTTTCGGCAGCAATCTTCCAGCGACCCTTCGAGCCAACGTGCTGGCCGTGCAAGGCGCGATCGGCGCCACCTTCTTGCTGTTCATCCTGGCGACGTCCAACCCGTTCGCCAGGCTCAATCCGGCGCCGATCGAGGGCCGCGATCTCAACCCGATCCTGCAGGATCTCGGCCTCGCCATCCATCCGCCGCTGCTCTATCTCGGCTATGTCGGCTTCTCGATCTGCTTTTCCTTCTCGGTCGCCGCCCTCATCGAAGGCCGCATCGACGCGTCCTGGGCGCGCTGGGTGCGGCCATGGACGCTGGTCGCGTGGATGTTCCTGACCGGCGGCATCGCCATGGGTTCCTACTGGGCCTATTACGAACTTGGCTGGGGCGGTTTCTGGTTCTGGGATCCGGTCGAGAACGCCTCGTTCATGCCTTGGCTGGCCGGCACCGCGCTGCTCCATTCGGCGATCGTCATGGAAAAGCGCTCGGCCCTGAAGATCTGGACGCTGTTGCTGGCGATCCTGACCTTCTCGCTGTCGCTGCTCGGCACCTTCCTGGTGCGCTCCGGCGTGCTCACCTCCGTCCACGCCTTCGCCACCGATCCGACGCGCGGCGTGTTCATTCTCTGCATCCTGACACTGTTCATCGGCGGATCACTGGCGTTGTTCGCCTTTCGCGCCTCGAGGTTGACGGCCGGCGGCCTGTTTCATCCGATCTCGCGCGAAGGGGCGCTGGTCCTCAACAATCTGTTCCTGACCACGGCCACCGCCACCGTGCTGATCGGCACGCTCTATCCGCTGGTCGTCGAGGCAGTTTCGGCCGACAAGATTTCGGTCGGCGCGCCGTTCTTCAACCTGACGTTCGGCCCGCTGATGGTGCCGCTCCTGGTCGCGGTTCCGTTCGGGCCGCTGCTGGCCTGGAAGCGCGGCGATATTTTCGCCGTCGCCCAGCGGCTGATGGCGGCCTTCGCCGCCGCGCTTCTGGCCGTGCTGGTGACGGCCTTGTTCATCGACGGCTCGTCGGTGTTCGCTGCACTTGGCGTCGGCCTGGCCTTCTGGCTGATCTGCGGCGCGCTCACCGATATTGCCGTCAAGTCCGGCCTTGGCAGTGTCGCGCCCGGCGTCATGCTCAGTCGCTTCGCCGGCCTGCCGCGTTCGGTCTTCGGCACCGCGCTCGCCCATCTCGGTCTTGGGCTGACGACGCTGGGCATCGTCGGCACACTTTGCTTCGGCACCGAGAAGATACTGTCGATGCGTGCCGGCGAGACCGTGCAACTGTCCGGCCACACACTGCGCTTCGAAGGGCTTTATCCGGCCCAGGGGCCTAACTACAGCGAGGATCGCGGCCGCTTCGCCCTGCTCGGCGCCGATGGAAGCACCACCGCCGTGATCACCTCGTCCAAGCGCTCCTATCCGGTCCGGCAGATGACGACGACCGAGTCGGGTATCAAGACGATCGGTTTCAGCCAGCTCTACCTATCGCTTGGCGACGAGGCGACCGACGGCTCCGTCGTGGTGCGGCTGTGGTGGAAGCCGCTGGTGACGCTGATCTGGGGCGGCGCCCTTGTCATGATGGCAGGTGCTGCGATGTCGCTGATGGACCGGCGGCTGCGCGTCGGCGCACCGTCGCGCCGCCGCAGATCGGCGGGCGCCATGCCTTCGGCGAGCCTGCCATGACCGCAAGAATTTCGCTGGCCTCCCTGATCCTGCTGCTGACGCTGTTGTTTGCCGGCGCCGCACTTGCGGTGAAACCGGACGAGGTTCTGGCCGACCCGGCGCTCGAGGCGCGGGCGCGGACGCTTTCGGAAGAGCTGCGCTGCATGGTTTGCCAGAACCAGTCGATCGACGAATCCGATGCCGACCTTGCCCGCGACCTGCGCGTGCTGGTGCGCCAGCGCCTGGTCGCCGGCGATACCGACCGGCAGGTGATCGATTACATCGTTTCCCGCTACGGCGAGTTCGTGCTGTTGAAGCCGCGCTTCAGCCTGCGCAATGCGCTGTTGTGGGGCACGCCGGTCCTTCTGCTGCTTGCCGGCGGGATTTTCATCGTGCTGACCGCCCGGTCGCGCCGATCGGCGCCTGCGGCCATGCTCACAGCCGAGGAGAAGGCAGCGTTGGACAAGGTGCTGGGTAACTAATTCGGCCCGGCCGCCCCGCCGCCAAGGCCACGGCCGTGTCACGATGTCTCGCGACCAGGTGACGAACCGCTTCAAGCCTTGTCTGCGCGCCTGGCTTCCGACGCTTCGATGATGGCGTCGATTTCCGCCATGGCTTCGTCGTGCGGCACGACACGGCCAGCTGCCGCATCGGCCATGCCGCGTTTGATGCCTTCGATGATCTCAAGCTCGCGATCGACATAGGCCGATATCGCCTCGGCCGCGAGAAAGGATTTGCTGCGCCGCGTGTCGGCGGCGATCCGCTCCAGCTTCAGCTTGGTTTCGGACGAAACCCGAATCGTCATGGTGGCGCTTGCGGTCATGGTGAAAGCCTTGTGCTGAACTGTGTACAACATAGGGCAACGGGCGGGCGCAACCAAAGGGTTGGTGCCTGCAAACATTACCAAAGTTTCATGCACTGGAAATGGCGCCGTAATGTGCGCGCCTCTATTTCTCTTGGCCGAGGATGCCGACCGAAGCGCATCCCTTGAAAGAGGATACGAGACCCATGAATATTGCCCCCAATTCACATTCCCGCACCCGCAAACGCCTGATGGCTGCCGCCGCATCAGTGGCCATTGCCGGCGCGATCGGCTTCGGCGCGGTTGCCACCGGGACAGCCCCCGTCCTGGCCGAGGCCGTGCGTGTCGAGGCGCCCCAGGTCCCGAGCTTCGCCGACGTGGTCGAGCGCGTTTCGCCGGCGGTCGTCAGTGTCCGCGTCAAAGCCAAGATAGAATCGACCGCTGACGACGGCTCCGACCTTCCCGACGCCTTCGGCAATCTCCCCGACGATCCGCAATTGCGCCGCTTCTTCAGGGAGTTCCGTGGCTTTGGCGATCAGGATGGCCGGGATGGAATGCGACGTTTCGGACGCGGTGACCGCCAGCCACGGCCGGTCGCTCAAGGGTCCGGCTTCTTCATCTCCGAGGATGGCTACCTCGTCACCAACAACCATGTCGTCGGAGAGGGCTCGTCCTTCACGGTGGTGATGCATGACGGCAAGGAACTCGACGCCAAGTTGGTCGGCACAGATCCGCGCACCGATCTCGCAGTGCTCAAGGTCGAAGGCGACGGCAAGTTCACCTATGTCGACTTCGCCGACGATGCAAAGGTTCGCGTCGGCGACTGGGTGGTGGCCGTCGGCAATCCGTTCGGCCTCGGCGGCACGGTCACCGCCGGCATCGTCTCGGCCCGTGGTCGCGACATCGGCGCCGGTCCTTATGATGACTTCATCCAGATCGATGCCTCGGTGAACCGCGGCAATTCGGGTGGCCCGACCTTCAACCTCAACGGCCAGGTCGTCGGCATCAACACCGCGATCTTCTCGCCGTCCGGCGGCAGCGTCGGCATTGCCTTCGACATTCCCGCCTCGACTGCAAAACAGGTCGTGCAGGATCTGATGAAGGACGGCACCGTCCAGCGCGGCTGGCTTGGCGTCGAGATCCAGCCGGTCACCTCCGAAATCGCCGAATCGCTCGGGCTGAAGTCCGATAAGGGCGCTCTCGTTTCCAGCGCCCAGGACGATGGTCCCGGCAAGGACGCCGGCATATCGGCTGGTGACGTCATCACTCAGGTGGACGGCAAGGACGTCGCTTCGCCGAAGGAACTCGCCCGTCTGATCGGCGCCTACCCGCCCGGCAAGCCGGTCGACGTCACGCTGTGGCGTGACGGCAAGAGTGAAACGGTCAAGGTCGACCTCGGCACGCTGCCTTCGAGTGACAAGCAGGCTTCGGCCGACCAGCAGCCTTCGGCTCCGCCAAAGGCCGATACGCTGGCCGACCTCGGTCTCACCGTCACCAGGTCCGACGATGGCAAAGGGCTTGTGGTGACCGATGTCGATCCCGACAGCGATGCCGCCGATCGCGGCATCCAGGCCGGCGATGTCATCACCTCGGTCAATTCGACGGAGGTCAATGGCACCGAGGACGTCGCCAAGGCCATGGCCGACGCGGTGAAGTCGGGCCGCAAGGCGGTACTGATGCAGATCACCCGCGACGACAGCAACCGCTTCGTCGCGCTGCCTGTCGCCAAGGGCTGACGTTCCAGACTTTTCCGATGCGGCGGTTTCAAACACCCCGAACCGTCGCATGGGAAAGCACGGGGCTTGAATACGTTAGTCAGTCATCGTGTTCCGCCCCAGCGGCAGCGGGCGCCCATCGCCCGCTGCCGCTCGAACAACAGAGCAGTCGCCCAAAGTGTGAAGCGGTTTTGGGATGACGACATGCTCAAACAACAAAGCATGTCGCCAAATCGAGGATGCGGCGGCTCGACGCCAATAACATTATAAAACAAAGACTTACTGCTAGTTCTTGAATCATTTTGTTGGCGATACACCTTGAGGCCATGCCTATGCCGGCCACTCAATCTTCCAGCGAAATCGCGTATAACGGTCCCATGAAGATTCTCGTCATAGAAGACGATCGCGAAGCGGCCGATTACCTCCAGAAGGCCTTTACCGAGGCCGGACATACCGCCCATGTCGCCGGCGACGGCGAAACCGGCTTCGCGCTCGCTGACTCCGGCGACTATGACGTGATGGTGGTCGACCGCATGCTGCCGCGCCGCGACGGCCTGTCGGTCATCGCCGGTCTTAGATCCCGAGGCAAGACTACGCCGGTGCTGATCCTGTCGGCGCTCGGCGAAGTCGACGACCGGGTCACCGGCTTGCGCGCCGGCGGCGACGACTATCTGACCAAGCCCTATGCCTTTTCCGAGCTTCTGGCCCGGGTCGAGGTGCTGAACCGCCGCGCCAGCGCCAGGGAGGCCGAAACCGTCTACCGGGTCGGCGACCTCGAACTCGACAGGCTGTCGCATTCGGTACGGCGCGCGGCCCGCGAGATTACGCTGCAGCCGCGCGAGTTCCGCCTGCTCGAATATCTGATGCGCCATGCCGGCCAGGTGGTGACGCGCACCATGCTGCTGGAAAATGTCTGGGACTATCATTTCGATCCGCAGACCAACGTCATCGACGTTCACGTCTCGCGGCTGCGCGGCAAGATCGAGAAGGGCTTCGACAAGCCCATCCTGCACACGGTTCGTGGTGCCGGCTATATGCTCAAGAGCGGCTAGCATGGCCCTTTCAATGCCGGCCATCATGAAGACGACGGCAGCGCGGCTTTCGGCGCTCTATCTCCTGCTGTTCGCCATCTGTGCGGTGCTGCTCGTCTTCTACATGACCTCGCTGTCGGCGCGCATGCTGACCGGCCAGACGCAGGAGACCATCAACGACGAGGTGCTCGGCCTCGCCCGGATCTATCAGCGCGGCGGTTTGCCGCTGCTGGTCCGGGTGGTCGAGCAGCGCTCCCGCCAGCCCGGCGCCAATCTCTATTTGATCGCCGATGCCAACGGCCAGATCCTGACCGGCAACGTGCAGAGCCTGGAACCCGGCGTTCTCGTGGCCGAGGGCTGGACGACGGAGCCGTTTTCCTACCGGCGCTTTGGCGAGGGCGAGCTCGAGCGGCAACGCAACCCGATCGCCGACCCGAACGAACCCAGCCAGAGCGAAGTCCAGGTCGAAGGCGAGAAGGGCCACAACGCCATTGCCTTGGTGCTGCGCCTGCCGAACCAGATGATCATGCTGGTCGGCCGCGATCTCGGCGAGCCTGAGCGGTTCCGCGCCGTCATCCGCCGCGCCTTGACGTTGGCGCTCGGCATGATGGCGCTTGGCGGAATTTTGATCTGGTTCTTCGTCGGCCGCGCGGCGCTGAAGCGCATCGACTCGGTGTCGCAGGCCAGTCGCCGCATCTTGGGTGGCGACCTGTCCGGCCGGCTGCCGGTCACCGGCGCCGGCGACGAGTTCGATAGGCTCTCCGAAAATCTCAATTCCATGCTGGCCAGGATCGCCACGCTGAATGAAGGGCTGAAGCAGGTCTCCGACAACATCGCCCACGATCTGAAGACACCGCTGACCCGGCTGCGCAACCGCGCCGAGGCGACGCTCTCCGGCAAGCACAACTCCGCCGATTACCGGCAGGCGCTGGAAGCGACCATCGCCGAGTCCGACCATCTGATAAAGACCTTCAACGCCATCCTGATGATCTCAAGGCTGGAGGCGGGCTATTCCTCAGAAATCACCAGCCGGGTCGATCTGGCTGCTTCCGTGCGCGATGTCGTCGAGCTCTACGAGCCGGTGGCGGAGGAGGCGGGAGTGACACTCGAGACCTCGGTGCAGGATGGCTTCGCCGTTGAAGGCAATCGCGAGCTGATCGGCCAGGCGCTATCGAACATCGTCGACAACGCGATCAAATATTCGACCGACTCGACAGCCGAGCCGACCGTTCGCGTAGCGCTCGATCGCGTCGGCGGCGAAATCAGGCTTTCCGTCACCGACAACGGCCAGGGCATTCCCGACGATGCCGATCGCGCCAGGGCGACCGAGCGTTTCGTGCGGCTGGAGAAGAGCCGCTCGCAGCCGGGTTCCGGTCTCGGCCTCAGCCTCGCCAAGGCGATCATGACATTCCACAAAGGGCGGCTTGATCTCCTGCCCGCCAATCCTGGATTATCCGTCGTCATGAGTTTTCCCGAACGGGAGGATCGCTGATGGCGGTGAAGGCGGCTGCGGAACACACCAACTGGCTTCTGAAGCCGGCGGCAAGGCTCGTGCCTCTGGATCAGAACCGAGCCCGGCGGGAATTGTCGGAGATCGCTTCCGCAGCGCAGGAAGAGGGGCTTGCCGTGCTGGCGAAATTCCTGGCCGGCGAGGGCGCCGTCCAGGAGTTTCTCGCGGCAGTCTTCGACCTGTCGCCGTTCCTGCGCGACACGGTGCGCCGCCGCCCGCAGATCCTGGATGCGCTTTTCGATGAGACCGTCGAGGCCCGGCTGGCGTCGATCGGCGCCGCCATCGACAAGGCCGCGCGGGCGGAAGCCATCTCTGAGAACGGCCTGATGATGGAGCTGCGGCAATGGAAAGCGGAAGCGCATGTTCTGATCGCGCTGGCCGATCTTGCAGGCGAGGCCGAAACTGCAATCACAGTACGGCGGCTGAGCGATCTTGCCGACGCCTGCACCCGCGCTGCCGTCGACTTCCTGCTTCGCGACGCGCACCGACAAGGCAAGCTCAAACTGCCGGATCTCGAGGATCCGGCGCGCCGGTCGGGCTGGATCCTGCTCGGCATGGGCAAGCTTGGCGCGCATGAGCTGAACTTCTCCTCCGACATCGACCTCGTCGTTTTCTTCGACCCGCAAGCGCCAGCAGTCGTCGATCCGCTCGATGCGACGGAGCTGTTTTCGCGCCTGACCCGCCGGCTGGTCCGCATGCTCCAGGACCGCACCGAGCACGGCTATGTTTTCCGCACCGACCTCAGGCTTCGTCCCGACCCCGGTTCGACGCCGCTGGCGATCCCGGTCGAGGCGGCGCTGCGCTACTACGAGGCGCGCGGCCAGAACTGGGAGAGGGCCGCAATGATCAAGGCGCGTCCGGTGGCCGGCGATGTCGCCGCCGGCACTGCGTTCCTGAAGGAGCTCCAGCCCTACATCTGGCGCAAATACATGGACTATGCAGCGATCGCCGACGTCCATTCGATCAAGCGCCAGATCCACGCCCACAAGGGTCTTGGCGAGATCGCGGTGAAGGGCCACAACGTCAAGCTCGGCCGCGGCGGCATCCGCGAGATCGAGTTCTTCGTCCAGACCCAGCAGCTCATCGCCGGCGGCCGCTTCCCCGAACTGCGCGGCCGCGAGACGGTGCCGATGCTTGGCCAGCTTGCGGCACGCGGCTGGATCACTGCCGATGCGCGCGATACGCTCACAAGGCAGTACTGGCTCCTGCGCCGCGTCGAGCACGCCGTTCAGATGGTCGCCGACGAGCAGATCCACATACTGCCGGACGATGACGAAGGGCTCGAACGCATTGCCCGCCTGCTCGGTTTTGCCGATGCGGCGGCCTTTGCCGAGGCGTTCCGCGCCGCACTCCATCAGGTCGAACGCCACTACGCAGCGCTTTTCGAGACCGCGCCCGAGCTTTCGGCTGGCATCGGCAATCTGGTCTTTACCGGCGATGTCGACGACCCCGATACGTTGCAGACCCTGCAGAGATTGGGATTCCAGCGCGCGAGCGACATCTGCCGCGTCATCCGCGGCTGGCATTTCGGCCGCTATCGCGTCACCCAGTCAGCCGAGGCGCGCGAGCGGTTGACCGAACTGACGCCGGCGCTGCTGCAATCCTTCGGCCAGACGCGCCGCGCGGACGAGGCGTTGATACGCTTCGACGAATTTCTTGCCGGTCTGCCCGCCGGCATTCAGCTGTTCTCGCTGCTCCACTCCAATCCGGCTCTGCTGAAGCTGCTGGCGACCATCATGGGCGCGGCGCCCCGGCTGGCCGCCATCATCACACGCCGGCCGCACGTGTTTGACGGCCTGCTCGATCCGGCCCTTTTGACCGAACTGCCGGACCGCGCCTATCTGTCCGGCCGTCTCGCCGCGTTCCTCGAGGGCGACAGGGCCTATGAGGACGTGCTCGACCGCTTGCGCATCTTTGCGTCCGAGCAAAAATTCCTGATCGGCGTCAGGCTGCTTGCCGGCTCGATCGATCCGGCGCGCGCCGGCCGTGCCTTTTCCGATCTGGCCGATCTCACCATCGACGCGGCGCTGCGGGCGGTCATCGCCGAGTTCGCGCTACGCCACGGTCGCATCGCCGGCGGCACGGTTGCGCTGCTCGGCATGGGCAAGCTCGGCAGCCGCGAATTGACGGCCGGCTCAGACGTCGACCTCATCCTGCTCTATGATCACGACGCCGATGCCGAAGAATCCGATGGCGACAAGCCGCTCGCACCGTCGCACTATTACGCCAGGATGACGCAGCGGCTGATCGCTGCGGTGTCCGCGCCGACCGCCGAGGGCGTTCTCTACGAACTCGACCTTCGCTTGCGGCCGTCCGGCAACAAGGGGCCGGTGGCGACCCATGTCGATGCCTTCAAGAAGTACCAGCGCAAGGACGCCTGGACCTGGGAGCATATGGCGCTGTCAAGGGCCCGCGCGATCGGCGGCGATCAAGCGCTATGCGCCGAGGTCGAGACCGAAGTGGCACAGGTGCTTGCCCTGCCGCGCGACAGCGCCAAGGTGATGGCCGAGGCGGCCGAGATGCGCGCGATGATCGAGAAGGAAAAACCGCCGCGCGATCTCTGGGACATCAAGCTGATCCCGGGTGGTCTCATCGATCTCGAATTCATCGCGCAGGTGGCGGTGATCACGGGAAAGGTCGAAGCCGGCCGCCGGGCCACCGGGACGGCGGACGTGCTGTCGAGGCTGGCGCCGGATTTCGCCGAGGCCCAGGTCAGGCAGGAGCTTTGCGATGCCTATGCGCTCTATCTGGCGCTGACCCAGATGACGCGGCTCTGCCTCACCGGCGTATTCGAACGCGACGACGTTCCGCCGGGGCTTTCGGATCTGCTACTGGCGGTCACCGACCTGCCGGATTTCGGCGTGCTGGAAGCGCACCTCAAGGAGACGTCGCAAAATGTCAGGAAGGATTTTGGCTTTTTGCTTCGTGTGAATGAGTAGTGAATGGTGAATGGAATTAGATATTCACTACTGACTATTTCACTATTCACTATTCACTATTCACTAGTCAGGCGGCGGCCCTGACTGGCTGCGTCGGTTTCCTGGTCGGAATGCGCACCGACACGATCGTGCCGGTGCCTTCGGTGGAGCGGATTTTCAAGGCGCCGCCCTGAAGCTCGGCCAACGAGCGTGAGATGGCAAGGCCAAGGCCGGAACCGGCATGGCTCTTGGAAAACTGGTTCTGCACCTGCTCGAACGGCCGCCCGAGCTTGCTCAGCGCCTCCTTCGGGATGCCGCAGCCATTGTCTTCGATCGTCAGCACCAGAGCGCTGGAGGTGTTGCGGGCCCTTACCGCAATGCGGCCGCCCTGGCCGGTGAACTTCACCGCATTCGACAGCAGGTTGATGATGATCTGCTTGATCGCCCGGCGGTCGGCGAACAGCGTCAGCGAATCGGGGATGCGTGTTTCGACGGTGATCGACTTTTCCGCCGCCTGCAGCGAGATGACGCGCACCGTTTCCCGCATCAGCGGGCAGAGGTCGATTTCCTCCTGATCCATCGAGAACTGGCCGGCCTCGATCTTCGACATGTCGAGGATGTCGTTGATGACGCCCAGAAGATATTTGCCGCTGCCGTTGATGTCGGTGGCGTATTCCTCGTAGCGCGGCGAACCCAGGGGCCCGAACAGCGCCTGTTCCATCAGTTCGGAGAAGCCGATGATCGCGTTGAGCGGCGTGCGCAATTCATGAGACATGTTGGCCAGGAACTCGGATTTGGCCCGGTTCGCGGCCTCGGCGCGCTCGGTTTCCTTCATGTATTTGTGATTGAGCTCGACCAGTTCGCGCGACCGCTCTTCCTCTGCCCGGCGGGCAAGGCTGAGGTCATGGATCGTCGCCATCAGCCGGCGCTCGCTGTCGACCAGCTTCTCCTGGTGCAACTTGATCTGGGTGATGTCGGAGCCGACCGAGACGGTGCCGCCGTCCCTGGTCCGCAATTCGTTCACCTGCAGCCAGCGGCCATCGGCAAGCTGCCGCTCGAAGGTCACGCCGCCTTGCTGCCCGTTGGTGTTGGCAAGCCGGCGCTCCGAAGCGAAGGCAAGCATGCGATCTTCGAGAACGGCGCGCGAGGCGCCCGGCATCACGTCGCGATCCGACAGGCCGTTGTCCTGCTGGTACTTGGAATTGCACATGATCAGGCGCTGGGCCGAATCCCAGAGCACGAAGGATTCGTTGATGTTTTCGATGGCCGTTCGCAGGCGAAGATCCGCGGCCTCGGAGCGCAGCGCCAAATGCCGCTGCTCGGTGACGTCGACGGCGATGCCGATCAACTGGATCTCCGGCGCTTCCGGGTCGATCACCTGCGCTCTTGCGCGCATCCACACCCATTGTCCGTCGGCGTGGCGCATCCGGAACACTTGGTCGATGTGGTCGATCTCGCGTGCGACGATCCTGTTGGCGAGTTGGAACAGGTCGCCGTCCTCGGGATGGATGATCCCGTCGACCTCGCCGAACGACAGCATCGTGTCGCAGGGCTCATAGCCCAGCATGTCGTACATCGAACGCGACCAGTACATCTTGCCGCGCACCATGTCCCAGTCCCACAGGCCGCAGCGGCCGCGCACCAGCGCCATGTCGATGCGCTGGTGCGCTTCGAGATAGATGCGGTCGGCGGTCTGGGCGCGCGCCGCCTGGCCGAAATAGGCATAGAGGACGATGATCAGCACGCCGGCCGTCAGCACGAACAGCGTGACGTTGAGCGAAACGGTCTTGCGCCACGTGTCGAAGACCGCATCCTGCGGAACGAGCGCTGCGGCAGCACCATTCCTGCCATTTGCCAGGCTCACCGCGGCATACCAGTCCTGTCCGCCGATGCTGACCTCCATCACCCCGGCGCGGTCACCGAACATGAACAGCGGTTGACCGCCCTGGGTGATGGCGTCAAGCGACCGCCCTTCCCAGCCCGTCGATTGCGGTGTCACGGCAACGATCTTGAACGCGCTGTCGGTGACCGCAAGGACGTGGCTTCGGCCCATGGCGCCCTGACGGCTGATGCCCTCCAACAAGTCCTGCGTCGCGCCAGGCGTCGAGGCCATGTTCGCATCGACGCTGATCGAACTGGCCAGTTGGCCCGCCGCGAGCGAGAGGATCGCCTTGGCGTCGCGTTCCACGTCGTCGCGCTCGTGCATCAGCGACAGGAACCGCAGTGCCGCGATGACAATCAGGAAAATGATGATGAGGGCCGGTATCGATCGGCGCAGCAATGGCTCGGCTGCCAGAAGCCGTCGGTAGGCGGGTTCGGCGATCAGCCGCGCATTGCCGGCGAGACCGTCGCTTCCCGCCTCACGCTGCTCAAAACCCGTCCCTCCGGGCGCGCCCCACGCGTCCGCCTTCGCCATAAATGGCTCTCCCCGATCTTAAATCTGCTTGACGATCCGGCGACGCCGCACTTCCGAATCTTCAGCTAAAGAATCAAAGGTGATTCGGCTTGTCCATAGGCGCAGCGAAAAAAGATTAAAAATCGACTAAAATAATGGCTAAGCCGCCGATCTCCCTCCCCCTTGAGGGGAGGGTGGCCCGTAGGGCCGGGAGGGGTCCTCGGTGAAGCGCTCCATCTTTGGATCAACGGTCAAGGCAGGTGAGGTCGATCGAGGCCGCGCACTGCCGCAGCGACCCCACCCGTCCATCCGCCTTCGGCGGCTGTCCACCCTCCCCTCGAGGGGGAGGGAACCCTACGCCAGCGTGCGCTCAATGATGTCGCGCAAATCGGCCGACAGGTTCTCGGTATTGGCAATCGAAAGCAGCGCTTCCCTTGCCTTGCCCTGCCGGGCAGGTTCCAGGGATCGCCATGATCTGAGTGCCGTCGCCAGCCTGGCGGCCAATTGCGGGTTGCGCTTTTCGACCTGCAGGACCGTTTCGACGAAAAACCGGTAGCCTTCGCCGTCGGCGCGATGGAAGCCGGTCTGGTTGGCGCTGGAAAACGTGCCGACGAGCGAGCGCACTCGGTTCGGGTTGGCCATCGAGAAGGCCGGGTGGCCGGTCAGGGCGCGCACTGCATGAATGGTTTGCGGGCCCGGCACGCTGGCCTGGATATGGAACCATTTGTCCATCACCAGCGGATCGGTCGCATATTTCGCTTCGAACTCCGCCAGCGCCTTGACCGTCTCGGGCGAACCGTTATGGCGCAGCGCAAGCACGCTCAATGCGGCGGCCCGGTCGGTCATGTTGGTCGCGGACTGGAAATGCCGGGCCGCAAGCGCCGCACCTCCATGCAGCAGCGAAAGATAGTCGAGCAAGGTGTTGCGCAGCGCCCGGCGACCGGCGCTTGCCGCATCAGGACTGAAAGCGTCCTTGTCGGTCAGTCGATCGTAGAGGTCGGAGAATATCTCGCGATTCGCCTCGGCGATCGCGACCGTCAGCGCCTCGCGGGCCGAGAAAATAGCATCGGGGTCGATGTTCTTGCCGATGTCACGGGCGATATCGGCTTCGCTTGGAAGCGCCAGGGCCAGCGCCCGATAGGCCGGTTCGAGTGTCTCGTCGCCGGCTATTTTGCCGGCAAGCTCGATCAACCGCGATGCGAAACCGGGCTGCTTGCCGTCAAGGACCTGGCGGAAGGTGGATATCAGAGCCTCGGTCAAAAGCGTGTTGAACGCCTGCCAGCGCGAGAAGGTATCGTTGTCATGGCCAGCAAGGAAGAACTGATCGTCGGCCCTCTGCTCGACGGAAAGCGTCACCGGCGCCGAGAAGCCGCGGTTGAGCGACATCGCCGGGCGCTCAGTGACGCCCGAGAAGCGCACCATGTGCCGGCGCTTGCGGATATGGATGACACCGTCCTCGACGCTGGCGCCCTCGACGCCGCCATATTCTATCGCTTTGCCGTCGGTGCCGACCAGGCTGAAGGCCAGCGGAATATGCATCAGGCGCTTGCGGCTTTCGGACGGCGTTGGCGGCACCGACTGTTCGATCTCGAGCGTGAATTCCTGGGCCGCCGCATTGTGCGTCGAACTGATGGTCAGATTGGGCGTGCCGGCCTGATGGTACCACAGCGAAAATTGCGCGAGGTCGCGCCCGGACACATCCTCGAACACCTTGATGAAGTCCTCGATGGTTGCAGCCTCGCCGTCATGGCGCTCGAAATAGAGATCCATGCCGGCCCGGAACGTCTCGGCGCCGAGAATGGTGCGGATCATGCGCACCACTTCCGAGCCCTTTTCGTAGACTGTCGCCGTGTAGAAATTATTGATCTCGCGGTAGCGGCGCGGTCGCACCGGATGCGCCAGCGGTCCCTGGTCTTCGGGAAACTGATGTGCCTTGAGCGTGCGCACTTCGGCGATGCGTTTCACCGCTCGCGAGCGTTGGTCGGCGGAGAATTCGTGATCGCGGAAAACCGTCAGCCCTTCCTTCAGGCAAAGCTGGAACCAGTCACGGCAAGTGATTCTGTTGCCGGTCCAATTGTGGAAATACTCATGCGCGATGATCGCCTCGATATTGGCGAAATCGGCGTCCGTTGCGGTCTCCTGGTCGGCCAGCACATACTTGTCGTTGAAGATGTTGAGGCCCTTGTTCTCCATCGCGCCCATGTTGAAGTCGGACACGGCGACGATGTTGAAGACGTCGAGGTCGTATTCGCGGCCGAACGCTTCCTCGTCCCATTTCATCGACCGTTTCAGGGCGTCCATGGCGTAGCCGGCGAGCCGCTCCTTGCCCGGCTCGACAAAGATGCCGAGCTCGACCACGCGGCCGGACAATGTGACGAAGCTGTCCGCGACCTTGCCGAGAGCCCCCGCCACAAGGGCGAACAGATAGGACGGCTTGGGGAAGGGGTCGTGCCAGACTGCATAGTGCCAGCCGTCGGCAAGTTCGCCGCTGCCAGCCGGGTTGCCGTTGGAAAGAAGCAGTGGCGCCTCGTGGTGCGGCGCCTCGATGCGCACCGTATAGACCGACAGGATATCCGGACGATCGAGAAAATAGGTGATGCGCCGAAAGCCCTCGGCCTCGCATTGCGTGCAATAGACGTTGCTCGAGCGATAGAGGCCCATCAGGGCTTCGTTGTGCGCCGGCGCCAGCTCGGTTTCGATCAGCAGCTGGAAGCGGGCTGCTGTAGGCGGCGTGGTGATCGTCAATTGATCGGGCGTGGCGAAAAAATCGGCCGGCGCAAGTGTCTGGCCGTCGATTGCGATGCGGCTGAGCGTCAGGCCATCGCCGTCCAGCACCAGCGGCATTGACGCCGCTACGCCGTCGCGGCGCTCGACCGTCAGCACGGCGATGAGGCGCGTGGCTTCCGGCGACAGCCGGAAAGTCAGGCCGGTTTCCGGAATGAGATAGTCGGTGGGGCGATAGTCTTCGAGCTTGAAGACCTGGCCGGTGTCCGTGCGCATTCCGTTGGTTTTCCTGTCGATTCCCGCAGCGGCAGGTGAGTCCGCTGGTCGAAGAAATGTGAAGCACGCGCTCTTTACACGAAACCGTCACTCGACAAAACTGGCGCAGCGCCTATTTCAGGCACTCGTTTTCCAATCATCGTCGTGAGGTATCGATGACCGTCGTCACACCGAAATTCGGCATGGGCGCCTCTGTGCTGCGTCGCGAGGACCAGGCCTTCCTAAAGGGTCTCGGTCGCTATACGGACGACATCCAGCCGGCCGGCCTCCTGCACGGCTATGTCCTGCGCTCGCCAGTGGCCAAGGCAAGCTTCACCCTCGGTTCGACCGAGGCGGCCAAGGCGGCATCTGGCGTCCATCTGGTGCTGACCGGTGCTGATCTTGCTCATCTCGGCAAGCTGAAATCCGGCGTCATGCAGAGGCAGCCGGACGGCACCAAGGCGCCGACCCGCGACATTCCGGTCCTTTGCCGCGACCGGGTCAATTATGTCGGCGACGCCGTCGCCTTCGTCGTCGCAGACAGCCGCGCGCTGGCGCAGGACGCGGCCGAACTGATCGAGGTCGAATACGAGGGCGAAGATGCCGCGTCCGGCACCGCCACGGCGCTTGACGAAGGCACGCCGCTGGTCTGGCCGGAACTCGGCTCCAACCGCGCCTTCAGCTATCACATCGGCGACAAGGCGAAGACCGCGGCGGCATTCGCCAGGGCGGCGTATGTCACCCGCATCGAATTCATCAACAACCGGCTGGTCTGCAACTACATGGAGCCGCGTTCGGCGATCGGCGAGTGGAACACGCAGGAGAACCGCTTCGTGCTGACCACAGGCTCGCAGGGCGTGCATTCCATGCAGTACATCCTGGCCGACATATTCAAGATCAAGAAGAACCAGCTGCGCGTCATCACGCCGGATGTCGGCGGCGGCTTCGGGCCGAAAAGCTTCGTCTATCGCGAGCATCCGCTGGTGCTGGAGGCCGCCAGGCGCCTTGGCCGCCCGGTGAAATGGGCCGGCGACCGCACCGAGCATTTCCTCACCGACGCGCAAGGCCGCGACAATGTCGTGACCGCCGAGATGGCTATGGACAAGGACGGCCGCTTTCTCGGCATGAAGGTCGATCTCCTCGCCAATATCGGCGCCTATATCTCGCAATACGGCCCGTTCATCCCCTATATCGGCGTCACCATGTCGACCGGCGTCTACGACATCCAGGCGCTCGACGTTTCGGTGACCGGCCTCTACACCAACACTTGCCCGGTCGATGCCTACCGCGGCGCCGGCCGTCCGGAAGCGGCATTCCTGCTGGAAAAGCTCGTCGACGCCTGCGCCCACGATCTGGGCTTGCCAGTCGAAGAGATCCGCCGGCGCAATTTCATCAGGCCCGAGCAGTTCCCATACCGCACGCAGACCGACCGCCTCTATGATACCGGCGAATTCGCAGGCCATATGGACCGCGCCATCGAACAAGCGGAGTGGCAGGCGTTTCCGGAGCGACTGGCGCAGTCGAAGGCGGAAGGCAAAATCCGCGGCATCGGCATGGCGACTTATATCGAGGCCTGTGCTTTTCCCGGCTCCGAACCGGCCTTTGTCGAATTGAACGGCGACGGCACGGTGACGCTGAAGATCGGCACCCAGACCAACGGGCAGGGGCATGCGACCGCCTATGCGCAGTTCCTCTCGGAAAAGCTTCATCTCGACATCGGCAAGATTCATGTCCGCCAGGGCGACACCGACGAGCTGAAGGCCGGCGGTGGCACCGGCGGCTCGCGCTCCATTCCGCTTGGCGGTGTATCTGCTTCTCGCGCCGGCGAGGATCTGGCCATCAAGATCAGGCGCATCGCCGCCGATGAGCTGGAAGCCTCGGCCGACGATATCGAATTGTCCAACGGCGTTGCCCGCATCGTCGGCACCGACCGCACGATCGATTTTTCGAGCATCGCCAAGGCCGCCAAGAACCCGGACGATCTCAAGGGCTTTGGCGAGTTCGTGCAGGACGAATGCACCTATCCGAACGGCACCCACATCTGCGAGGTCGAGATCGATCCCGACACCGGCGTGACGGAAATTGTCCGCTATACGATCGTCGACGATTTCGGCGTCACCGTGAACCCTGTGCTGCTGGCCGGCCAGGTGCATGGCGGCGTCGTCCAGGGCATCGGCCAGGCGCTGACCGAGAACACGGTCTATGACGAGGACGGGCAGCTGTTGACGGCAAGCTTCATGGACTATGCCATGCCGCGCGCCGACGATTTGCCGTTCTTCCATTTCGAGACCCGCAACGTGCCCTCGACCACCAATGCGCTCGGCATCAAGGGGGCAGGCGAGGCGGGCACGATCGGAGCGACGCCGGCCGCGCTCAACGCGGTGACGGATGCGCTCTATCGCGCCTACGGCATCAGGCACATCGACATGCCAGCAACGCCGGCGCGCATCTGGGCGGCGATCCAGGAAGCAGCTGCCAAGTGAACCCGACGGACCATCCCGGCGGGCACAACACGCTGACCGGGATCATGCTCAAGATCGTCTCGGTGGCGGTCTTCGTCGCCATGTCGTCCTGCATCAAGGCGGCGGGCACGGTGCCGGCGGGCCAGATCGTCTTCTTCCGCTCGTTCTTTGCCATCTTTCCGATCGTCGTCTTCCTGGCCTTTCAGGGAAAGCTTGGCACCGCGTTTTCGACCAAGCGCCCGCTCAACCACATTGCGCGTGGCGTTGTCGGCGTCTGCGCCATGGGGCTCGGCTTCTTCGCGCTGATTCGGCTGCCGCTGCCGGAAGCGATCGCGCTGAACTACGCACAGCCGCTGCTGGTGGTGGTGTTCAGTTCGATCTTCCTCGGCGAAGCGATCCGCGTCTATCGCTGGAGCGCGGTTGCGGTCGGACTGGTCGGGGTGCTGGTCATCTCATGGCCGGAACTGACGCTGCTGGGTTCGGGCGCAGCACTCGGCGATCAGGAGGTGCTTGGCGTCATCGCCGCACTGCTCGCGGCAGCGATCTCGGCCGTCGCCATGCTGCTGGTGCGCAACCTCGTCCAGAGCGAGCCGACGGCAACCATCGTGCTGTGGTTTTCGGTGACGGCGAGCCTTCTGGCCTTGCTGTCGCTGCCGTTTGGCTGGCAGGCGCTGACACCGGCGCAGGCGGGCCTGCTCATTGCTGCAGGCTTTTGCGGCGGGCTCGCCCAGATTCTGATGACGGCGGCCTATCGCCATGCCGAGGCCTCGGTCGTGGCGCCTTTCGAATACACGTCGATGCTGCTTGGCATCGTTGTCGGCTATCTCGCCTTCGGCGACGTCCCGACGGTTCATATGCTCATCGGTGGCGTGATCGTCGTTGCCGCCGGCATCTTCATCATCTGGCGCGAGCGCCAGCTTGGCCTCGAACGCGCCCGCACCCGCCAGGCGACCCCACCGCAAGGATGATCAGGACGGCTCGGCCCGCTCGTTCGCCAATCGCACCAGCACGGTCCTTGTCTGCTCATCGGCGGGGAAAAAAGATTCGATCGCCAGTTCCGACAGCGTCACGTCGAGCGGCGTGCCGAACACGGTGATGGTGCTGATGAACGACAGCACGGCATCGCCATGCGCAAGCCGCAGCGGGTGCACGATCGCGTTCGGCTCGACCGGCACCGGCCGTGCGCCGTTCAGGCCGGACGGATAGGTCCGAAGCTCGCGCTCCAGTTCGACCAGAACCGGGTCGCCAGTGGCGTCGTTCTGGTGTTTCAGCCGGTCGAGAAGATGCGCGCGCCATTCGGCCAGGTTGACGATGCGCGGCGCGACGCCACCCGGGTGCAGGCTGAGCCGCAGCACGTTGACCGGCGGCTTCAGCAAGGAAGGCTCGGCGACGTTGGCGAGGAACGGGCCGATGGCGGCGTTTGCCGACACCAGGTTCCAGTGCCGGTCGACAGCCAGAGCCGGGAAGGGTTCGTGACCCTTGAGCACGATCTCGACCGCCGCCATCGCCGGCGCTAGCGAGGCATCGGTGAGCGGACGCTCGCTGAAGCTGGGGGCAAAGCCTGCGGCCAGCAGGAGCTGGTTGCGCTGCCTCAACGGGATCGACAGCTGCTCGGCCAGATGCAGCACCATGTCGCGCGAGGGCGCCGCGCGGCCGCTTTCCACGAAACTCAGATGCCGCTGCGAGATTTCGGCTTCCATGGCGAGATCGAGCTGGCTCATGCGCCGGCGCGTGCGCCATTCGCGAATGAGGCTGCCGGCGGAAGTCTGGGTTGCGGTCATGGGCGCATGACTAGGCCGGCCGCAGATGCATTTCAATTACCGGGAGGTTATAGCGCCGCTCTTCCCTTCTCCCCCTTGTGGGAGAAGGTGGCCGAGCGAAGCTCGGTCGGATGAGGGGTGTTCCAGCTTGGCGAACACCCTCATCCAAGTCGAGAAGCTGGCGCACGGCGACAGAATCACCCGCGCCTCATTTCTTTCAACACCCCTCAACCGTCTTGGCGCTACGCGCCAATCCACCTTCTCCCACAAGGGGAGAAGGGAAGACGCGCCACCCTCAACCCAGCGCCCGAAGCTTCGCCTTCACTTCAAGGAAATCCCGCCACGCCAGCTTCTTGTGCGCGGGGGTTCGCAAGAGATACGCCGGATGAAGCGTTGGCATGGCGGGGATGGCAATGCCGGCGGCGGTCGTGTGGACGCGCCAGTTGCCGCGCAGCCGCAGGATGCCCTCTGTGGTGTTGAGAAGGGTGCTTGCCGAGGGGCCGCCCAAATTGACCAGCACCTTCGGATTGACCAGCTCGATCTGCCGTTCGATGAACGGCCGGCAGATCTCGGTCTCGTGCGGCGTCGGCGTGCGGTTGCCCGGTGGCCGCCAGGGAATCACATTGGCGATGTAGGCCGAGGTCCGGTCGAGGCAGATCGCGGCCAGCATCCGGTCGAGCAGCCGGCCCGAGCGGCCGACGAACGGCAATCCTTCGATGTCCTCGTCGCGCCCGGGTGCCTCGCCGACCAGCATCACCGCGGCATTCGGATTGCCATCGGCGAACACCAGGTTCTTGGCGGTGAATTTGAGGTTGCAGCCGTCGAATGCCGCCATGTGCTGGCGAAGTTCGTCCAGGGTTGCCGCCGTCGTCGCCAGGTGTCGCGCCAATGCCGCTTGCTGCTCGTCGGGCACTGTCGCCGTACCGGACGGCGCGCGCACCGCCGGCGCCGCAGCTTGCCTTTCGCCCATTCCGGCGCGTGACAGGCTTGTCGAGCGTGGCAGCGCTGCGTTCTCACCGGTTGGCGGCGTAACTGTCGCTGGCCCCCGCTCAGGCGGCTTTGACGCAGCCTCGGCAAACCTGTTCAGCGGCTCCTCTTCGAGCGCTTCATCGACGCCGGCGCTGGCGTAGAAGGCCAGCAGCTCCGCAATATCAGGTCGGTTGTCTCGGGAAACGGCAGTCATGCTTTCACATTCAGTCGCGCGGCAGGAATTTGCAACATCGTGATTGGCGCGATGCTTCATGATTTCGTCATCCAGAGCCTCAGCGACGTCGCTTCGCTCCTGCTTCGCCCTGGATGACGAAGTGGTTCAGCTCGACGGTATACGCGGATCCTGCACCAGATAGAACGTCCAGCGTGGTGTGTAGTCGGTGATCAGGTAATCGAATTTTGCCGTCTTCAGCGGGTCGATCTTGCCGCTCTTGAACAGCAGCCGGTCATAGGGTTCGAAGTCGCGATCGAAATCGGCAAAGCTGCTCGACCAGATGTTGTCAGGCCTCTTGTTGCGCTGGTCGAACGACAGGCCGTCGCCGAACACGCTCGGCCGGTGGAGTATCTCCTGGAGCTCGAACTGGAACTCGACCCAGGCCTGGCCGCTGTTGTTGAGCACGTCGATGCGCATATACATGAGGCCGTTGGCAAATTGGCCCGCAGTGCCGAAGGGGTGGATCGGCTTCGTCGTGCGGATCGTCAGTGTCACAGGTGTCGCCGAATTCAACTCTTCGGTGATGACAAGCGGGTCCTCCTTTGTCCCGATGCCCGAGGCGCTGGTGATGCGGAAGCCGCCCAGCTCGTCGGAAAAGGAGTAGGCTCCGGCCACCCAGACCCTTTGCGGCTCGGCGCGGGCGCCAACGGACGCCAGCGGCAAAAGGGCCAAAACGAGCGCCCGGCAAATCCGTCCGGGCGACGAAAAAAAGCGCGTCGATGAAAAGCCGGATGGCCCGTATGTGCGCATGGTGCGAAGTATGGCCGATAAGCAAGCCGTCGAACAATTAAAAAAAATCAGGGCAACGGCTCTCTTTGGACTGGCTTGACCCGGATCGATGTTGGTGGACCCGCAAATCGCGATTTTGTAGTACGATGCGCGGCCTTTTTGACGAAATCGGCATTGTCACGTCAGCGCCGGTTTCGCGTCGCGAATTGATGCGCTATGCAGCGGATAAGCCAGCAAGATGCGCAAATGCGCTCGCATGACCCCAAAAAGTGAAATCACTTTTTGGAAAGGATCATGCGAAAATAAAAGTTGCCAGAGTGTCCTTTGCGCGTCCAATGGGCGCGCGGCACTCTGGGCAGTGAGGGGTTGATGAGCGAGATCGAACGCGAAAGCATGGAATTCGACGTGGTCATCGTCGGCGCCGGGCCGGCCGGCCTCGCTGCCGCGATCCGTCTCAAGCAGGTCAATCCCGAGCTTTCCGTCGTCGTCCTGGAAAAGGGCGGCGAAGTCGGCGCTCACATCCTGTCCGGCGCCGTCGTCGATCCGATCGGCATCGACCGGCTGCTGCCGGGCTGGCGTGACGAAGAGGGACATCCCTTCAAGACGCCGGTCACCGCAGACCATTTCCTGGTCCTCGGCCCCGCCGGTTCGTTCCGTCTGCCCAATTTCCTGATGCCGCCGCTGATGAACAACCACGGCAACTACATCGTTTCGCTCGGCAACGTCTGCCGCTGGCTGGCGACCAAGGCCGAGGCGCTGGGCGTCGAGATCTATCCGGGCTTTGCCGCCGTGGACCTCATTTACAGCGACGAGGGCGCGGTCACCGGCGTTGTCACCGGCGATATGGGCGTCGAGAAGGACGGCACGCATGGCCCGGGGTTCGCGCCGGGCATGGCGCTGATGGGCAAATATGTGCTGATCGGCGAGGGCGCGCGCGGCTCGCTGGCCAAGCAGTTGATCGCCAAGTATCATCTTTCCGACGGCCGCGAGCCCGGCAAATACGGCATCGGTCTCAAGGAGCTCTGGCAGGTCAAGCCGGAGAACCATCGGCCGGGCCTTGTCCAGCACTCCTTCGGCTGGCCGCTCGACATGAAGACCGGCGGCGGCTCCTTCCTCTACCATCTGGAGGACAACCAGGTGGCGGTCGGCTTTGTCGTCCACCTCAACTACAAGAACCCCTATCTGTCTCCGTTCGACGAGTTCCAGCGCTTCAAGACCCACCCGGCGATCAGGGCCACATTCGAGGGCGGCAAGCGGCTCGGCTATGGCGCCCGTGCCATCACAGAGGGCGGCTGGCAGTCGGTGCCGAAACTGTCCTTCCCCGGCGGCGCGCTGATCGGTTGTGCTGCCGGCTTCGTCAACGTGCCGCGCATCAAGGGCTCGCACAATGCCGTGCTCTCCGGAATGCTGGCGGCCGAGCATGTCGCCGAGGCGATCGGCGCCGACCGCGCCAATGACGAACTGGCTTCCTACGAGGCGGCATGGCGGGCAACTGACATCGGCAAGGATTTGAAGAAGGTGCGCAACGTCAAGCCGTTGTGGTCGCGCTTCGGCACCGTCGTCGGCGTCGGCATCGGCGGTCTCGACATGTGGCTGAATTCGCTGTTCGGGTTCTCGCCCTTTGGCACGCTGAAGCACGGCAAGGCCGATTATGCGACGCTGGAGCCGGCCGCCAGGCATAAGAAGATCGCCTATCCGAAGCCGGATGGCGTGCTCACCTTCGACCGCCTGTCCTCGGTGTTCCTGTCCAATACCAACCACGAGGAAAACGAGCCTGTCCACCTGCTGGTCGCGGATATGGACCTGCAGCAGCGTTCCGAACACGATGTCTATGCCGGGCCATCGACACGCTACTGCCCGGCCAGTGTCTACGAATGGGTCGACAAGGATGGCAACGCCGCCGCCGATCCCGAGGCGAAGGACGTGCGCTTCGTCATCAACGCGCAGAACTGCGTCCACTGCAAGACCTGCGACATCAAGGATCCGAACCGAAACATTACCTGGGTGCCGCCACAAGGTGGAGAGGGACCAGTCTACCAAAACATGTAGCCCAGCAAGCCAGAACGGCCCGGCGGCCGTCTCGCCCGCCGATCAAATGAAGGCGCGTGAAGGCCTATTATATGTGCGGCGTCTAAAAGAAGTTGAAGCGGGGCGGCGCCTGTGGTTCCATTCTTTCTGACCCGGGAGATGACCATGCGCCTGGCGGTTCTGACGTGCCTTGCGGCGATTGGCGGCTTGTGCGGCTTCGCACCGTCGGCATTGGCTGACACGAAGGTGCTGGTCAAGACCCGGACCTACGACATCACTGGAACCACGGGCGCCGCCCTGATCGAGGCCATGGACCGCAACGGTCCGAAGCGGCACGGCTTCATGACGCACGCCATCGCGCTGGCCGCCTATACCGTAGATTGGGACCTTGACGTCACGAGGGAGGGTGGTGTCTGCCGTCTGCGGCAGGCCAATGGCACGCTCGATCTCACCTACACCTTGCCGCGTTTGGCCTCGGCCGCGACGCCGGCACTGCAGAAGCGCTGGAAGCGGTTTTTCGCGGGCGTTCGTGCGCACGAGCATAACCATGGCCGCATCGCCAGGGCAATGATGCGGGCGACCGAAAGATCGATCACTGGACTGGAGTTCGCCGACAACTTGTTTTGCAGCAAGACGCACCGCGAGGCGAGGCGCCGGATCAAGGCCGTCTATGCCCAATACGAGGCGAGACAGAACGCCTTCGACGCGCGCGAGCATCGCGACGGCGGCCATGTCGAACACCTCATCAGGGCGCTGTTGCGCAAGCAGTAGCTCAGCTTTGGGTCCTGCCGTTCTGTCTCACTGATGCCGTCGCGGTTTCGTGTTCATCGACCGGCTTCTTCTGTTCCGGCCTGAGCGAGAACTCCACCATCAGCGGAAGATGGTCGGAGCCGGCGTTATCCAGCCTCGACACCGAATGGATGAGAACTGCGCCCTTGCTGAAAACAAGGTCGATCGGCAGTCCGGCGAAGCGCAGGAATTCCGGCAGCTTGATAGGGAGCCAGGTCGGCCCCGGCGAAGGCGACACGGTCAGCTTGCCAAGACCTGCGACGCGCCGGACGGCGGCGCTCCACGGCACTGCATTGCAGTCGCATGCCATGATCGATGTCTCGCCGAGCGAGGCGAACTCCCCCGACAATCCGCCGATCTGCCATGACTGGTTGCGCGGCCATGGCCAGGTGAGGTGCATCGCGGCGACGTCGACGTCGGTTCCGCCGAAATCGACCGTCGCGATGGCCATCGCGCCGCGGCCATCGCAGCGCGGTTGCGTGCCGGCGGCAAACGGCCGTCTGGACAGCAGCGCAACGCCGAAAACGCCATTGGGGTAGGGGCAGAGGATCCGGTGGGGGTAGGCGCTGGCGAGAAGGCCAAGCTTCGTCTTCCACATGTCGGACACCTCGTCGAGGGTGATCACATCAGGCTGGGTCCGGCCGATCAGCGACAGGACTTTTTCAGGCGTTGCATTGTTGAACCGCAGGTTCATCTGCAGCAGGCGGTAGACCGCCTTGTCACCGGGATGGACTGCCTGATCGCCGGGGTAAACGGGCTGATCGCCGGCCTCGACTTCGTAGGCTGCCTGGACCGGCCACAGGCGGGGCACCGACAGGGCGTTCGACGTGGTGGCAAAGGCAGCCACCGCAAAGAGCAGCCCTGTGGCCGCCTGCAGGCGAAACGACGTCGCCAGCAGCGGCAGCGCGCAAAGCGCCATCAGCACGGCAAGATGAACGCGGAAATGAGCGAAGGAATCGAAGGCCGGATGCAGCGTTCCGAAAAACCCGGCCACCAGCGCGACCGAGAAGACGAGCATTGCGACGAATGCCATCGAAGCCATCATGTCTCGAACGGGTGCCATCTCCTTTGCTTATCGGCAGAAATGCAGCCAATCAAGATGGTGAAACGCCCTGCCGCGCTGTTACCATACTCCGATCGATGAAAGCCGCCGTTCCTACTGGAACGCCGTCTCCGAAAAGCTTCTGAGCTTGCGCGAATGCAACCGTTCCATCGGCATCTCGGCCAGCTTTTCCATCGCCCTGATGCCGATGGTCAAATGCTGTGCCACTTGCCGCTTGTAGAACTCGGTCGCCATGCCGGGCAGCTTCAATTCGCCATGCAGCGGTTTGTCGGAGACGCAAAGCAGCGTACCGTAGGGTACGCGGAAGCGGAAGCCATTGGCGGCGATCGTCGCCGACTCCATGTCGAGCGCGATCGCCCGTGACTGCGACAGCCGCTGCACTGGCCCACGCTGGTCGCGCAACTCCCAGTTGCGGTTGTCGATGGTAGCGACTGTGCCGGTGCGCATGATACGCTTGAGGTCATAGCCGGAAAGGCCGGTGACTTCGGCGACCGCCTCCTGCAGCGCCACCTGGATTTCGGCCAGCGGCGGGATCGGCACCCAGACCGGAAGATCGTCGTCCAGAACATGGTCTTCCCGCACATAGGCGTGCGCCAGCACATAGTCGCCCAGCGCCTGGGTGTTGCGCAGGCCGGCGCAATGGCCGAGCATCACCCAGGCATGCGGCCTGAGCACCGCTATGTGGTCGGTGATCGTCTTGGCGTTAGAGGGGCCGACGCCGATATTGACCATGGTGATGCCGCCATGGTTCGGCTTCTTCAGATGGTAGGCCGGCATCTGCGGCAGGCGCGGCGGCGCCACGCCATGGCTGGGCGCGCTTTGTCCAGCCTTGGTGACGACGTTTCCCGGCTCGACGAATTCGACGTATCCGCCGCCGCCTTTCGCCATCAGATCGTGCGCACGTGCGACGAATTCGTCGATGTAGAACTGGTAGTTGGTGAACAGCACGAAATTCTGGAAATGCTGCGGACTGGTCGCCGTGTAGTGCGACATCCGGTGCAGCGAGTAGTCGATGCGTTGCGCCGTGAACGCCGCCAACGGCCTGGCTTCGCCTAACGCCACTTCGAACGTGCCGTTGGCGATCTGGTCGTCGGTGCCGTCGAGATCGGGCACGTCGAACAGGTCACGGATCGGCCGCCTGATGCGCTCGGCTGCCGCGCCGTCGACATGCGAGCCTTCCAGGAACGCGAAATGCAGCGGAATGGGCGTCGTCGATTCCGAGACGGTGACCGGAACGCCGTGATTGCGCATGATCAGGCGAAGCTGTTCGATGAGATAGCGTTCGAAAAGGGCGGGCTGGGTTATGGTGGTCGAGAAATGCCCGGGCGTCGGCATATGGCCGTAAGCCTGCCGCGAGTCGATCTGGGTGAACGAAGTCGTGGTGACACCGACCTCCGGATAAAAGGCCCGGTAGCGCTTGTTGTTGTCGCCGCCTGCGGCGAGCGCCGTAAACGAATCGCGCAGGAATTTGGTGTTGCGGTCGTAGAGGGCCTGCAAGGCCGCGACGGCCTTTGCTGCATCATTGAAGATTTGCCGGCCAAACGGCTCCGGCATCACGACTGAGTCTATGGCTTGGGGGTAGATTCGCTTTTCCATGACCCAATATAGAGGCTTGGCCATGCGGTTGGGAGGGGGCCGAAGGGTCGTTTTTTATTTTGAATGGTTTTGATGAAGGCCGATTGGCCTAGCCGCGCCGCAGGCTGACCAACAGCACAAAGCCGACGCCGGTCTTTTTCAGCGCCGGCGCTTCGATCGTCGAGCCGGCATCGGCGCGCATAGAGGGCACGGCCAGAACCGGCGCGGCAAGAACCATCAGGATGAGCGTCGCCCGCGGCACAAGCCGAAGGGTCTTGAGGGCATTGGCGACGATGCGGTCCATGGTGTGTTGCTTCTCTCTTGGGTTTTTGTCGGCGTCAATGGCGAAGGTGGCTCGGGCAACCGAACCGGCAGGAATTGGCCTGGTCCCAGTTGCGGGCCGAGCGCCCCTCGGCAACCAGGATGGCGAACGACATGCCGAACAGGCTCATCAGCAGGCAGACGATGGTGAAGCGGCGGGCGAACATGGCGTGGTGTCTCCTTCGACACGCATGAGAATGCCCTGATGCAACTGAACCGGTTCTGATGCCGGCGTTCATCTGCGGTTCAAATTTGGACTGTTAGGGCGCAGAAGGCGCAGCCTGCGCGATCGATCGGTGTTCCCAAACACAGAGGCGCGAACAAAAACGGGGCCTTTGCGGCCCCGTGTTCATTGTGCGGCAGTCGAAACGATCAGAGCTTGTGCCAGGTCTGGCTCCTGCAGATCAGCCCGCCGAGCACGCAGCCGCTCATCTTGAGCGAAGCGCCTGAGACCGAGGCCTTGCCCGAATAGGTCTTGTCGGTCTCCGGGTCGGTTATCGTACCCGTGTATTTGTTGGCGCCGGACACCTTGAACGAACCGATGCGCTTGCCGGCAAACTTGCCGGATTTGAGCGTGATGGAAAATGCGTCGCCACCGCCCGTGATGGCGGCGGTCGAACCGGCTTGCGTTTTCCAGTTGCCTTCGATCGGGTCGGCCCAAGCGGTGCCGGCCATGATCAATGTGGCCGCGAGGCCCATGCTGACTTTGCGAAACATGTTTCTCCTCCCTGTGGGCATCCGGACGAACGTTCCGCCCCGCCAGTCTGCCTCTTACGCAAACGTAAGCTAATCCACCTCCCGGCAAAACAAAAGCGGTGCCGCTGCGGAAGACTTCGGGATTTTTCCCGGCCGCCTGAAGCGGTCTGGTCGGCGAGAAATGAAACACCGGGCATGCTGGCTTTGTCTTCCGTGGTTAGCGGAGTCTTGATTTGCGCCTCGCAAATTTTCATCAATTTTGGCGCAAACCGGCGCAATTGCTGGCTTTGCATCGTTAATGAATTTCGGCGTTTACCTCTTGTTTTAGCTTTGTTTTCCTCAAATTAAGCACGCCGTTTAACGACGGATTCAAGCCTTCGGTTCATTCTCGAAAGCATCGAAAGAGCGGCCGCCCCAAGGGTTTCCAAGGGACAGAACGAGGCAGCTCTCGGGAGCCTGACAGGGGCTAGAACAGGGGATTGAAATGGCACGTTTTGAAATGCCTGAAGCCGGCTTCGGCGCCATGGGGGCAACTGCCCAGGCCGACATTCTTTTCGAACTGGGCATGATGTATGCGACCGGCCGCGATTGCGAGACCGATGTCGTCGCCGCCCACAAATGGTTCAACATCGCTGCGATCAAGGGCTCGGTCCGGGCCGCGGAACTGCGCTCGGAATTGTCGGCCGCCATGTCGAAGGTCGAGATCGCCAGGGCGCTGCGCGAAGCCCGCGAATGGATGACGATGCACTAAGTCTAGCCTGAACTCATCACGTACTGAGATCACCGACAGGGACGCTTCAAGGCCGCGCAAGACGGCCGGACCAACAATGACAAGAACGCCGCAGGCCGGATACGGCCCAGCTGCGCGACGACAGGAAAGGCGAGCGGTTTTCGGGGCGCGCGTGGGAGCGTTCGGGATTGTTCGATCGACAAAAGCCGCGACCGGCCGGAACAAGGCCGGCGCGGCCTTTTGCGTTTTCGGGACCATGATCCAAAAAGTGGAAACCGGTTTTTGGAACAAGATCATGTCCGAACAGAAAGGCGGCAGGCCCAATTGAGTGCCGCCGATGCGCCAAGACAGGCTTGGCGAAGGGTGAAATTCTCCCACCTATTCTGGAAGAGGCGCGGCGGAGCGGCCGCGCGCGAGTGGAGGAGTTGTATCGCCATGAAAAAGTTGGGTATTTTGAGCGCGGCCGTAGTCGGCCTGGTGATGAGCGCGCCGGCCTTCGCCGAAGACATCACCTTTTCGGTGGTCGGACCGATGACCGGACAGCTTGCCACCATCGGCGACCAGTTCAAGCAGGGCGCGCAAGCCGCCGCCGACGCGATCAACGCCGCCGGCGGCGTCGACGGCCGCCAGATCAAGCTCGACGTCCAGGATGACCAGTGCGATCCGAAGCAGGCGGTTTCGGTCGCAAACCGCATCGTCGCCAACGGCGTCAAGTTCATCGATGGCCATGCCTGCTCGGGCTCGAGCATCCCGGCCTCGGCCGTCTATGCCGAAGCCGGTGCGATGATGATGAGTCCGGCTTCGTCGAACCCGGAGCTGACGGACGCGGCGGCGAAATCCGGCTGGCCGACGATCATGCGCCTTTATACGCGCGATGATGCGCAGGGCGCCTTCATCGGTCCATGGATCGCCAAGAAATACGCCGGCAAGAAGGTCGTCATCATGCATGACAAGAGCGCCTATGGGCAGGGCGTGGCCGATGCCGTCAAGGCGACGATGAACCAGAACGGCCTCAACGAGATCCTCTACGAGGGCATCAACGCCGGCGAAAAGGACTATTCGGCGCTTGTCACCAAGCTCAAGGAACTGAAGGCTGATGTGGTCTATTTCGGCGGCTACCACCCAGAGGCCGGCCTCATCCTGCGCCAGTCGGCGGAACAGGACTTCAAGTTCCAGCTGATCATGCCGGACTCGATTGCCACGCCGGAATTCTGGCAGGTTGCCGGCCCGGCCGGCGAAGGCACCATGTTCGTCTTCCCGTCGGATCCGCAGGCGAAGCCCGAAGCCAAGCAGGCCATCGAAAAGATCAAGGCGGGCGGCTTCGTGCCCGAGGGCTTTACGCTGTTCTCCTATGCCGTGATCCAGGCCTTTGCCGAGGGTATCAAGCGCGCCGGCAGTGACGACCCGGCCAAGGTTGCCGAAGCGCTGAAGAATGGCCAGCCGATCAGCACCGTCGTCGGCCCTGTCACTTTCGATGAAAAGGGCGACCTCAAGAACGTCAGCTACGACATCAACCAGTGGCACGACGGCAAATACGCGCCGATCCAGCCGTAATCGCCATTGCATGTCGCGCAAAAGTGCGCAGCGGTTTTGCGGAAACGACATGCACAAAAACAAGAACTAAAGCGCGTCGCGTGCGACGCGCTTTAGCGCCTGGCGACAATCGGAGATGGCCGGGGCAGATCCGGCCATTTTCATTTGGTCATGCGTTTGCGGCGCGCGTCTTCCGTCGTCGCCTCTCCTTGGATGAACAGCGTCAGCCGTGGGCTTCCTCGGCAAAACGCACCAGCACCGTCCCATCGGTGACCTGTGCGCCCTCTGTTGCGATCTCGGCGATCGTCCCGTCATGCGTGGCGGAAATCGTGTGCTCCATCTTCATCGCTTCCAGGATCAACAGCGGCTGGCCCTTGATGACGGTTTCGCCTTTTGCCGCGCGCACCAGCTTGACCAGTCCCGGCATCGGCGCGCGCAGGCTGTCGGCACCGGCGGCGATTTCGTCGGCCCTTGCCAACGGGTCCGGCACCGCGAAGCTGTAGCCGACGGCGCCTGAAAAGACAGTGACATGGCCTGGCCAGCGGGCGAGGCGAGGGGCAGCGCGAAGATCAAGCGCGCTGTCATAAGGTGCGTCCAGTGCCACCTGGAAGCGCCCGTCCGGCCGCATCGATACAAGCGCCAGGATATCGTCCTCGCCGTAGCGAAGCCGCGTGCGCCGCGCCATCGCGTGGAAATGCGCATAGCCGGCAAGCGACGACCACGGGTCGCGGGTCGGCGCGTGAGCCCCGACGCCGGACGCTGCAAGTGCGGCCGCGGCGACGATCTCGCTGCTCGGCGGCGGCACTGCGGTCAGCGCTTGCTGGTGCCTGCCGATCAGCCCGGTGTCGATGTCACCTGCCGAAAAATCCGCGTCAGCGGCGAGAGCCGCGAGAAAGGCGGTGTTGACGGTCGAGCCGGCGATCTCGGTTTGCGAAAGGGAAATGCCCAGTGCTTCGAGCGCCGCCTGCCTGGTCTTGCCGTGGACGACGAGCTTGGCGATCATCGGGTCGTAGAACGGCGAGATGGCATCGCCGGTCCGCACGCCGGTCTCGATCCGCATGCTGGCGCCCTCGGGCGCTGTATCCGGAAATTTCAGGTGATGCAGCGTGCCCGTCGCCGGCAAAAAACCCTTTGCCGCGTCTTCGGCATAGATGCGCGCCTCGAAGGCATGTCCGGAGAGCGCAATCTCGCTCTGCGTCTTCGGCAGCTTTTCGCCGGACGCCACCCGCAACTGCCATTCGACCAGATCGGTGCCGGTGACCATTTCGGTGACGGGATGCTCGACCTGCAGGCGAGTGTTCATTTCCATGAACCAGAAGCGGTCGGCCTTCAGCCCTTGCGAGGCGTCGACGATGAACTCGATCGTGCCGGCGCCGGAATAGTCGATAGCCTTGGCGGCCTTCACCGCCGCCTCCGTCATTGCCTTGCGCAATGCCGGCGTCATCCCGGGGGCGGGGGCTTCCTCGATCACCTTCTGATGGCGCCGCTGCGCCGAGCAGTCGCGCTCGTAGAGATGCACGACATTGCCGAAGATATCGCCGAAAACCTGAACCTCGATGTGGCGCGGCTTGTCGACATATTTCTCGACCAGCACGCGGTCGTCGCCGAACGCGGCCTTGGCCTCGCGCCGCGCACCCGACAGCGCCTCGGAAAAGTCGTCGGGATGTTCGACGCGCCGCATGCCCTTGCCGCCGCCGCCGGCGCGCGCCTTGATCAGCACGGGATAGCCGATCTCGCGTGCCTTGGAGGCGAGCAGCACGATCTCCTGCGCCTCGCCGTGATAGCCCGGCACAACCGGCACGCCGGCCTTCTCCATCAGCCGCTTGGCCGCGTCCTTCAGCCCCATGGCGCGGATTGAGGCGGCCGACGGGCCGATGAAGACGAGCCCGGCCGCTGTCACCTGATCGACGAAATCAGGGTTTTCCGACAGAAAACCGTAGCCGGGATGGATGGCTTCGGCGCCGGTGGCCAAAGCCGCCGCGACGATCTTGTCGCCGCGCAGATAACTTTCGCCGACCGGCGAGAGTCCGATATGCACCGCTTCGTCGGCCATCTCGACATGCAAGGCGCCGGCGTCGGCGTCGGAATAGACGGCGACCGTGCGCACGCCCATCCTGCGCGCGGTGCGGATCACCCGGCAAGCGATCTCGCCGCGGTTGGCGATCAGGATTTTGGCGAACATGGGACCTCCAAAGCCAGAGCTTGCCGCCAACGGCGCGAATGCTCCTTCACGCGGGCTGTGGCAACACCCTGCTTTGCAGTCCGGCCATTGTCAAAGGATGGGTAAGCCAGCCTGCCTACTTGGAGGCAGCGATCCCGCAGCCGCCGGCCGCGGTCTTGACCTTCCATCTCGTCAAGCCGGCCTGGCAATTGCGCAACGCACTCTCTTCCGCGGCCTGTTGCGAGGGTGCGTTGAGTTTGGAGCCGCAGATGATGTAGAGGTCGGTCACGCGCGATTGGAACGTCGTCGCATAGGCCGAATGACCGCTCGCCGCGACATAGGCCTTGTAGGCCTTCGGGCAATCTCCAGTCGAACCTGCCGGAAAATGGACGGCGAAACGTCTGTCGCCCTTGCTTCCCGCCAGCGATTCCGCCGCTCCAATGCCGGGCGCTGCTAATATAAGCAATCCCGCAAGTACAGATACAGTTGTTTTCTGAAAAAGCTGCTGTCTCATCTTCGCCCAATCCCCATTGGTATTTGCAATGAGCAATAGCCGCGATTCTTTCGTCTGGCCAGATCGGGGAATGAAAATAAGTCTGAAAACTATGAATGGATTTTATTACCTGAGCCGGTCGCGCTCCCGCCATTGCGCAGCAACGCCTGTTGGTATAGGTCCGCCGTCTGTTGGTCGAAGCAGCAGAAGATGACGGTTTCAGGAACCGCATTGTGGCTGACAAAGGCGCTCACCGTGCCAACGGCGATCTGCGTCGCCTGGTCCTTTGGATACCTGTATACACCGGTCGAGATCGCCGGAAATGCCACCGTCCTGCAATCCTTGCCGGCGGCGAGTTCGAGCGACCGGCGGTAGCAGGAGGCCAACAACTCGGCTTCGCCCTTGCCGCCGCCTTGCCAGACCGGCCCGACCGTGTGGATGACATAGCGTGCCGGCAGCCTGTAGCCCTTGGTGAGTTTTGCGTCGCCGACCTTGCAGCCATTGAGGGATTGGCATTCGGCCAGAAGCTCGGGGCCGGCCGCCCGGTGGATGGCGCCGTCGACGCCCCCGCCACCCAGAAGTGAGGTGTTGGCGGCGTTGACGATGGCGTCGACCGCCAGCCTGGTGATGTCGCCGACATGAACGCGAATCCTTGCCTCGATCTCGCTCATCGGTCACATCCTGAACACGCCGAAGCTTGTCTCCTCGATCCCGGCGTTCAGCGCTGCGGACAGGCTGAGCGCCAGCACTTCGCGCGTCTTGGCCGGATCGATGATGCCGTCGTCCCAGAGCCGGGCGGAGGAATACAGCGGGTGGCCTTCATGCTCGTATTTCATCAGGATCGGCTTCTTGAATTTTGCCTCCTCCTCCGCGCTCCATTCCCCGCCCTTGCGCTCGATTCCCTCGCGCTTGACCACGGCCAGCACGGTAGCCGCCTGCTCGCCGCCCATCACCGAAATGCGGGCATTCGGCCACATCCACAGGAAGCGTGGCGAATAGGCGCGTCCGCACATGCCGTAATTGCCGGCGCCGAACGAGCCGCCGATGATCATGGTGACCTTCGGCACGCGGGCCGTGGCGACCGCCATCACCAGCTTGGCGCCATCCTTGGCGATGCCGCCGGCCTCGTATTTTCGCCCGACCATGAAGCCGGTGATGTTCTGCAGGAAGATCAGCGGGATCTTGCGCTGGCAGCACAGCTCGATGAAATGCGCGCCCTTCAGCGCGCTTTCGGAAAACAGCACGCCGTTGTTGGCGATGATCCCGACGGGCATGCCGTTGAGATGGGCAAAGCCGGTGACCAGCGTGGTGCCATAGTTCTGCTTGAACTCGTCGAATTCGGAGCCGTCGACGATGCGCGCGATCACTTCACGCACGTCATAGGGCTGGCGCAGATCGGTCGGCACGATGCCGTAGAGTTCTTCGGCCGCATGAAGCGGCGCAATCGGATCGCGTAGCGCCAGCCCGATCTGCTTCTTTCGATTGAGGTTCTTGACGATGCGGCGCGCGATCGCCAGCGCATGCTCGTCGTCCAGCGCAAAATGATCGGCCACGCCGGAAAGCCGCGTGTGGACCTCGGCGCCGCCCAATTCCTCCGCGCTGACGTCCTCGCCGGTAGCGGCCTTCACCAGCGGCGGACCGCCGAGGAAGATGGTCGCCTGGTTGCGCACCATGATCGTCTCGTCCGACATCGCCGGCACATAGGCGCCGCCCGCAGTGCACGAACCCATGACGCAGGCGATCTGCGGAATGCCTGAAGCCGACATGTTGGCCTGGTTGTAGAAGATGCGGCCGAAATGGTCGCGGTCGGGAAACACCTCGTCCTGGTTGGGCAGGTTGGCGCCACCGCTGTCGACCAGATAGACGCAAGGCAATCTGTTCTGCAGCGCGATCTCCTGCGCGCGCAGATGCTTCTTCACCGTCAGCGGATAATAGGTGCCGCCCTTCACCGTGGCGTCGTTGACGACGACCATGACTTCGGTGCCTTCGACGCGGCCGATGCCCGCAATGATGCCGGCCGATGCGATATCCTCGCCATACATCGACCACGCCGCGAACTGGCCGATCTCGAGGAATGGCGAGCCGGTGTCGAGCAATTGGGCGAGGCGCTCGCGCGGCAAAAGCTTGCCGCGGCTCTGGTGGCGCTCGCGCGCTTCCTCCGAGCCGCCACGCTCGACGGTTGCCGCCTTTTGCGCAATGTCGGCGACCAGCGCCCGCATGCGCTCGGCATTGGCGCGGAAGGTGTCGGAGGCTGGCGAGATTTGCGAGGTGAAGGGGGCCATTGGCGTTACCGGATCAGTTCGATCTTGCAGCCGATATCCAGGTCGCCCCAGCCGCGGTCGGCGGTGACGGCTATGGCGTTCTCGCGAATTGCCAGGGCCAGGCAGGCCCGATCGCCCAGCGACAAGCCGCGATGCCGCGTCAGCTCGCGAAGCTGACCGGCGGCGATGCCCATCATCTCATCGAAAGCAGCGACCGGCATGCCGAGACTGGCGAGGTCGTCCGCGGCCTCTTCCATGCTGCGTCCCTTGTCGATCAGCTTGGCGATAATTTCGGCCGCATTGACGGAGCTGAATTGCGCATCCGGCGCGAAACCCAAGGCAACATCGGTGCCTTTCTCGTTAAGCAGGATCGCAAGCGCCGCCGAGCTGTCCATGACGTAAGCTTTCACTTCGCTCCCTTCCCCGCCGTTCCTTCGGCATGAAGCCGGTCCAAACGTCTATCGCTTCGACGCTGTTCTTCCCGCCGCTCCTTCAGAAATTCGTCGACGACACTTTCGCCGGGCTTTTTCAACGCTGACAATTCGGCCTGGACGCGCCGCAGATTCCGAAGCCACGACCTTACCCGCAACTCGCCGTTCTCGACATGAAGGATCAAGTCTTCACCAGGCTTCACGCCCATTTCCTCGCGCATCGCAGCCGGGATCACGAAGCGTCCGCCCTCGCCAAGTCTGACGCGCTCGCGTTTCGCTGGCATCCGGAGCAGAGTTTTTTGAGCTCCTGCGTCGAATTGTGTCGGCGGGTTCTCGTCAAACCCAACCTTTTCGGTTCCGTTCGCCATGTTCTGCCTCGGTCCGGAAATATGACATCTCGGGAGAAATATGGGGCAAATTGTCCAGCATGGCAAATTTAGGAAATAGTGCCATCAGACTCGTTCCGCCATGATTTCCCGCCCGATCAGCCAGCGGCGGATCTCGCTGGTGCCGGCGCCGATCTCGTAGAGCTTGGCGTCGCGCAAAAGCCGGCCGGTCGGATAGTCGTTGATGTAGCCATTGCCGCCCAGCAGCTGGATGGCGTCGAGCGCCATCTGCGTCGCCTTCTCGGCAGCGAACAGCACGCAAGCGGCGGCGTCCTTGCGGCTCGTCTGGCCGCGGTCGCAGGCAGCGGCGACGGCATAGACATAGGCGCGCGCGGCGTTCATCGTCGTATACATGTCTGCGAGCTTGCCCTGCACCAGCTGGAACTCGCCGATCGGCTGACCGAACTGCTTGCGTTCGTGCACATAGGGGACCGCCACATCGAGGCACGCCGCCATCAGCCCGAGCGGGCCGCCGGCGAGCACCGTGCGCTCGTAGTCGAGACCCGACATCAGCACCTCGACGCCGCGCCCCTCCTCATGCAGCACATTGTCGAACGGCACTTCGACATCCGAAAAAACCAGTTCGCCGGTGTTGGAGCCGCGCATGCCGAGCTTGTCGAGCTTTTGCGCGACGGAAAATCCGGCGAAATCCTTTTCGACGATGAAGGCGGTAATGCCGCGCGACTGGAGTTCTGGATCGGTCTTGGCGTAGACAACCAGCGTCTCGGCATCCGGGCCGTTGGTGATCCACATCTTGGTGCCGTTCAGCACATAGCAATCATTGCGCTTTTCCGCGCGCAGTTTGAGCGACACGACGTCGGAGCCGGCGCCGGATTCCGACATTGCCAGCGCGCCGACCTTTTCGCCGCTGCACAGCGCAGGCAGATATTTTTCCTTCTGCGCCGGTGTCGCCCAGCGATTGATCTGGTTGACGCAGAGGTTGGAATGGGCGCCGTAGGAGAGGCCGACCGAGGCCGAGGCGCGCGAAATCTCCTCCATCGCCACGACATGGGCGAGATAACCCATGCCGGTGCCGCCGAATTCCGGATCGGCGGTGATGCCGAGCAGGCCGAGCCCACCGAGCTCGGCCCACAGATGCGCCGGAAATTCATTCGAGCGGTCGATCTCGGCGGCGATCGGGGCGATCTTGTCCTGGGCGAAGCGCCGCACCAGGTCGCGCAGCGCCTCGATGTCTTCGTCAAGCCCGAAGTTGAGTGTGTGCGTGTACATGCCGTTCCTCCCGGCGCACGGCCCGAAATCGAATTCAATTTCGGGAAGGGCGCAAAATCAAAGTGCTACAGCGTCCTTTGCGCGCCGGCTGTGGCGCTGCAGGCGCGTTGTCGCGCCATGGGCCTTTGCTCCAACCAGGCGCATCGTCATTGAAAGATATGTGGCGGTTACCTCCGAGATCGATAGCCGCTCGCCCGGCTGGAACCAGACGATGACGCCGGTCATCATCTGGATCAGCGCCATGGCTGTCAGCCCTGTGTCTTCGACGCTGAAGACGCCGGCTTCCGCGCCGTCGCGCAAGATGACGCGCAGCTCCTTCTCATAGGCGGTGCGCATACGCAGGATCCGCGTCAGGCGGTCATGCGACAGGCTGCGCAATTCCATGTTCGAGACATGGGTGGAATGGCGGCGTTCGATGTGGAAGGCGATGTGGTTTTCGACAAAGGCGGCGAGCCGTGTCGCCGGATCGGCCGCGGCCGGGCGCGCCGCGTCCCACGCCTCGATCAGCCCTTCCATGTGCTCGCGCATCAGCGTGAACAACAGGTCTTGCTTGGTCGGAAAATAGCGGTAGAGCGCCGCCGCCTGGACGCCGACCTCGGCGGCCAGCTGGCGCATCGACATCGCCTCATAGCCAAGACGCGCGATCAGGCTGACCGCCGCCTCGCGGACCGCTGCTTCGGTCTTTTCGCCGTCGGAACCGGTCGTGCGCGCCATGCAAGCCTCGTTGAGAGGGTAGGAATAAAACGAACGTTCAATTAATTCAAGAGCGCGACTCCTCCTTCTCCCCTTGTGGGAGAAGGTGGCCTCGCGAAGCGAGGTCGGATGAGGGGTGTTCCAGCTTGGCACCGCCGGCACTCCGTCCAACACCCCTCATCCGTCTCGGCGCTGCGCGCCGATCCACCTTCTCCCACAAGGGGAGAAGGAAGAGCGCCTTCAGCTTCCCCGTGCTGCCGCCAGCGCACCCGGCAATTCCTCGGCAAAAATGTCGAGCTCGTGGTCGAGGCCGACGCTGACCCTGATACAACGGTCGAGCACCGGCACCATCGGCTTGCGGATGAACACATCGCGCGACAAAAGCGCCTGCAGCACCTTCAGCGCGAAGGCGCCGTCGCCGCCGCAGTCCATGGTGACGAAATTGGTCGCCGAGGGCAGCGGCTTCAGCCCGTTCGCTTCGGCTATTTCTGCGATGCGCCGGCGGCCGGCAGCGACCCGCGTCACCACGCTTTGCAGATAGTCCTGATCGGCCAGCGCCTCGACGCCGGCGATCTGCGCCATGCGGCTGACGCCGTAGTGGTTGCGGATCTTCTCGAAATCGCGGATCACCTGGGCGTCGGCCACCGCATAGCCGCAGCGTATGCCGGCCAGCCCGTAGGCTTTCGAGAAGGTGCGCATGCGGATGACGTTCGGCCGTGACACGTCGATCGGCGGCAGCGCCGAGGCAGGGCCCAATTCGCCATAGGCCTCGTCAAGCACCAGCATGGTGGTCTCCGGCAGGGCTTCGATGAAGCGGATGAGTTCCGCCGCCTCCCACCAGCTGCCCATAGGATTGTCCGGGTTGGACAGGTAGACCAGCGGCGCTTTGTCCTTGGTGACCGCAGCCAACAGGCCGTCCAGGCTTTCCCGGTCGTTCTCGTAGGGGACCGCGACCAGCCGGCCGCCGACGCCGGCAATATGGAAATTGAAGGTCGGATAGGCGCCGAGCGAGGTGACCACCGCGTCGCCTGATGCCACATACATGCGCGCCACCAGGCTGAGCAACCCGTCTATGCCTTCGCCGACCACCACGTTTTCGACGCCAACGCCAAGATGCCCGGCAACAGTCACCTTCAAATCGTGATTGTCTGGATCACAATACATCCACATGTCGCGGGCGATGCCGGCCATGCGGGCGATGACGCGCGGCGAGGGGCCAAAACTGCTCTCATTGGCGCCGATGCGGGCGCGAAAGGCGCGGCCGCGATCTCGCTCCTGCGCCTCCGGGCCGACAAACGGCACCGTCGAAGGAAGCACGCTGACGATCGGCGTGAGGGGAGGGCGCTGGCGCATGGCAAAGGCTCGCTCGAAAAGGGCCTTCTTGCTAGCGCGGCACAGTTGGCCGCGCAAGCTCCCGCCTTGGCTGCAGCCAGCATGCTGGATTCCCCCCGCACTTTTTGCTAGCGAGAGATTTCTTTTTGCTAGCGAGATATCATGAACAATCGACTCCCGCCTGCCTGGTCAAAGCACATCAAGCCCGGACCCGCGCCAAAAGTGAAGGGGCCGATAGTGAAGCCTTTGGTGAGCCCGCAGAAAGCAAGCGCCCAATCGCGTGCGCAGGCCGACGACGCATTGCTGAAACAGGCATATGCCTTTCAGCAGGCCAAGCGGCTCGACGAGGCTCAGGACCTATGCCTTCGGGTTCTGGAGCGCACGCCAAACCATCCGCTCGCCTTATATATCCTGGGGACCATATACCTGGGTTACGACGATGAGCGGGCCTTGCGATATTTCGCACGGGCGGTCGGCGAGGAACCTAAAAACCCCTACTACCACCTCAGCCTGGGCGAGGCCTATGTGAAGGTCAGCGAGTATGCGCCAGCAATCAAGCATATGCAGTACGCCCTGGAACTGCAGCCCGGCCTTATCGAAGCACTTTGTGCATTGGGGCGCACTTACACGGCATTTGACAAGCCCGACATGGCTCTGCCGCTTTACGAGAAGGCGCTGAAAATCAACCCCGATCATCCCAAGGTGCGAGCCGGGCTGGCCAGCGCGCTCAGCGGCCTGGGGCGTATGGATGAAGCCGCCGCCTATCTGAAGCAAGCAATCGCACGTCGTATTGGCGTGCCGGCTGCCTACAACGACCTTGTACAGACGCGAAACTTCACCGAGGAGCCCGAGGAGCTCCAATCCATCCTTCGTGAGCTCGGCAATCCGAAACTTGGTTCGGAAGGCGCGCAGCAACTCCATCACGCCGCCGGCAAGGTGCTGAACGACCTCAAGCGCTATGACGAGGCATTCGACCATTTCAACAAGGCGAAACAGGCCTCCGGCCAAAGGTTCGATATCGATCTGTATCGTCGGTGGGTCGATTCGATGATTGAAACCTTCACGCCGGACTTTCTGGCTGCCAGGGCCGGCTATGGAAATCCTTCCGAAGCGCCTGTGTTCGTGGTTGGCATGCCCCGCTCGGGGACGACGCTCACCGAGCAGATCTGCGCCAGCCATCCCGACATTCATGGCGCAGGGGAGCTTAGCAAACTGAGTCGGGTTGCTAATGCGATCGGCCTCAAGACATCATCGGCTGGTGATTTGAACCAGCCGATCACCTCGATCACGGAAGACCTGTCCAGAACCTTGGCCGAAGAGCATCTGTCCTATTTGCGGGAGCGGGCGCCTGCCGCACTTCGCGTCGTGGACAAGACGCCGCACAATTTTGAACTGATCGGCCTTATCGGGCTTCTTTTCCCCAACGCGCGCATCATTCATTGCCGACGTGATGCCATCGACAATTGCGTCTCCTGCTTCGTCCTCAACTTCAGCGAGGCACACAGCTACAACACCGACCTGACAACACTAGGCCTGTACTATCGCGAATATGACCGCCTGATGCGGCACTGGAACGAGGTCTTTCCAGGCCTTATCTTCGAAAACCGCTACGAAGCGCTGGTCGACGACCAGGAAGCCCAGTCACGCCGCCTGATAGATTATCTCGGGCTGCCTTGGGATGACGCCTGCCTGCGCTTTTTCGACAGGGATGGTTCGGTCAACACGCCCAGCCGCTGGCAGGTTCGCCAACCGATCTACAAATCGTCGGTCAAGCGCTGGAAGAATTATGAAAACGAAATTCAGCCGCTGATACAGTCGCTGGGCGATCTTGCTGAGATTTGACTTGGGGATGGCGGCCCGCATTGCGCGGGTCGCGAACTGCCAACCGACCTGTCCTGTTCCTTCGTTCCTGCGTTGCAGAAATATTTTGAGACGCTGGAGGGGCAGCGCCCCTGCCGGACAAGGCTCTTCCTTCTCCCCCTGTGTGAGAAGTTGGCCGAGCGAAGCTCGGTCGGATGAGGGGTGCTCCAGCTTGGCACCAACCGCACTCCGTCCAACACCCCTCAACCGTCTTTGCGCTGCGCGCCAATCCACCTTCTCCCACAAGGGGAGAAGGAAGAGGCTTGTCCGGCAGGACAGAGGGGGGCGCGAAGGATCGCTGCTGACTTCGTTCTGCGCAGTTGTCGGCTGAGTATCGGCGCCCCCAAGCATTCCGGCCTTGACAGCCACGCCGACACGAAAAAACCCGGCGGTTGCCCGCCGGGTTCGAGTTCAGTCAAACGCTGCTGATTAGAACGAGCGCTGGAAGCGGAGCATGCCGCCGAGGCTGTCTTCGTCGTCCGCACCGGTCCAGTTGGAGAAGTCGGGCTCGTCGAAGTCGCCGGCGTGCAGGTAATCGACTTCGGCCGTGATCGTCAGGCCCGGAACGATGTCATAGGCGATGTTGGCAGCGATGCCGAGGTTTTCGCCTTCGTCATACGAGATCTGGGTGTTGAACGAGGTCTTCTCGTTGATGGTGTAGGTGCCACCGCCCCAGACCGCCCAGTTGCCGCTCCACAGCTTGTACATGCCGCGGCCGCCGGCGACGGGTGTTGCGAAGCCGGGATCCTCGTAGTTGTCGTCAGTGCCGTAGCCGGCCATGATGAACAGCGACAGGTTCTCCATTGGGGTGACGTCGAGGCGAACCTTGCCGGCCACTTCTTCGTAGTTGGCGTCGTAAGCAATGACGCCGGTGATGGCGCCCCAGCCCTGCGTCCACTTCACGCCGCCGACAACATGCGGAACATAGCTGTCGATCGTGAAGTCGCCATAACCTTGTTCGAGCGAGACCACGGCCGAGAAGCCATTGCCGGCGTCGAAGTAGTACTGGACGATGTTGGTGTCGAAACCGCCGTAGGGAACCAGCGTATCCTGGATGACGTTGCCGGCGTAGCCGATGAACGTATCGTAGGCCGATTCGTCTTTACCGACGCGCAGGCCGCCGAGCTGGATCCAGGCGAAGTTCAGCGAAATGCCTTTGTTCTCGGCAGGGTTAGCGACAATGATAGTCTCACCTGGCAGCGGGGGCAGCGGACCCGCGCCGTCCGGATCGGGACCGGGGACGTATGTGCTGCTGACGTGCCGGTTCCGGTTGCCGAAGTTGAAGCGGGTCTCGGTGTAGGTCTTCAAGGTGCCGAGCTCGGTTTCCTGGCCGGTCCAGGTCTTCAGGTTAAAGCGGGCCTGCTTGTAGTACGTGTCCTGGATGTCGCCGTCCTCGACGTCGAAGTTCTCAGCACCGTCGAACGAGCCGACGTCGCCGACGCCGATGTCGTAGCGGACATAGCCGCCGATGCGCAGGCAGGTCTCGGTGCCGGGGATGTAGAAGTAGCCAGCGCCGTAGACGTCGCAGATGCGGACGTATTCAGCGGGTTCCGGCTCGGCGACGACGACGGCGTCGGCGGCGCGCGCACCGGAAACTGCGACCAGAGCCGCAGCGGAGCCAAGAAGAAGGCTCTTGATGTTCATTTTCTGACCTCCAGTCAAAAGTTAAAAAACGGGTCTGGGTATTCTTTGCTGAAGGACAGCGTTCCCTGCCCCATCCCCACTACCGAAAAAGATGCGCACCGCGCCGCTCCTTCGAACCCGACATTACCCATGAGGCGGCGGCGTTCAACAACCATCGCATCGGCGAAAGGTCTGTGCAGGCGCTATCACCCTGCCTTGTTGCACAAATGACACGATTTGGCCTCACTCGGAAAGCTCCCGTTAACCATTGCGCCGCCGGAGACAGGTTGGAGACCCATTGGGCCAGCCCTTGCAATCCGGCCGATTCCGGCAATTGCCTGCCGCAATTGCGGCGATGTCTGTGAGTCGCCGGCCAAGGCATTGCCGCAGAATCGCCGCATGGCGAAAAGCGGCGAGCGCGAAGCGCGAAGCGGGATGGCGGAGAGGATGTCCGTCTCCGCCTAATCCAAGGGTGTCCAAGGGCGTCTCAATTTTCCCCTGAAATCCTTGTGTCACAAGGAATTGAGTACCGATAGCGTCCAAGGGGGTCTTGCCAAGTCCCGGCGTAAGTTGTACGTAGACTTGTTCGCAAGGGGAGAGTTCGAATGCAAATCAACCGCCTGACTGTCGCCGGAGTCAATGCCCAGAACAAGCCGGGACTGTATGCCGATGGGCTCGGACTTTATCTCCAGGTTGCCAAGGGCGGTTCGAAATCCTGGATCTTCCGCTACATGCTTGCCGGCAAGCCGCGCAAGATGGGCTTGGGTTCTGTGCATACGGTGCCGCTGAAGCTGGCACGGGAACGCGCGGCGGAACAGCGCCTAAAGCTCCTCGATGCAGACGACCCGATCGACCTACGCAAGGCCGAACGGCTGGAGAAGCTGGCGGCATCCTCCACCGTCCTGACCTTCAAGGAAGCGTCGGAGCTTTACATCAAGGCCCATGCCGCCGGCTGGAAGAATGCCAAGCACGGCGACCAGTGGAAGAGCACACTCGAAACCTACGCGTGGCCTGTCGTCGGCGCTCTGCATGTTGCGAAAGTTGAGGACGCCCACATAAGCCAGATACTTGACCCTATCTGGGCCACGAAAAACGAGACCGCCAGCCGCCTCCGGGGTAGGATCGAAAGCATTCTCGATTGGGCGCGCGTGAAGGGCTTCCGCCCGAAGCACAGCGACAATCCCGCGCGGTGGAAGGGCCATCTAGACAAGCTGCTGCCGAAGCCGTCAAAGGTGAAGAAGGTCAGGCCTCAGCCCGCGTTGCCCTACACCGCGCTTCCCGGCTTCATGGAGAAGCTTCGCGGCATGAGCAGCATATCGGCCAGGGCTTTGGAGTTCACGATCCTGACCGCCGCTCGCACTCAAGCCGTCACTGGCGGGACGCTGGAGGAGATCGACTTTGAGGCAAAGCTCTGGACCGTTCCCGGATCACGCCAAGGAACGAAGCTCAATGACGACAATCGCGAGCATCGCGTTCCGCTGTGCGACCGGGCGATTGAGATATTGCGCACGACGCCACGCGAGAAGGACAACCCGCACCTGTTCACTGGCGGCAATCACGGCAAGGGACTGAGCACCGCCGCAATGGCGGAACTGCTAAAGGGCTTCGACCTGCCATCTGACACGCCGGGGCGCCAGCCCGTGGTTCACGGCTTCCGCAGTACGTTCCGCGATTGGGCGGCAGAGCAGACGGCATACCCGAACGAAATGCTTGAAATGGCGCTGGCACACACGGTCAGCGATAAGACAGAAGCCGCCTATCGCCGCGGCGACCTTATGGAAAAGCGCCGCCGGCTCATGCAGGATTGGGCGGAGTACTGCGCAGCGCCAGCGAAGTCCGCCGCCTCGAACATCACACCTATCAGGGCAGGTGCCAATGTCTGACCCGTTGGCGTCCATGATAGCGGCATTGACCGAAGCACGGCATATCTATGCACACGATGTTCAATACGGCGCCACGTTCGCTGTTGATGCTGTCGTTCAATATTTGCAGGAGTTGGACATCGATCCCCAGCTTTGTGTGCCATTAATTGGGCTGTCGGGGGCGTTGGTCGACGCCGGAATGGGGATAACCAACCCTCACGTATCTCTCGCCAAGCATGAAGGCGGGACAAAAACACCGATCCAGGATTCGCTCACTTGGGGCTGGGCGGCTGCGGCAGTCACGCTGCAGCTCGAAGCCGGAGAGACGCTGCCGTCTGCCGCGAGACGGGTTCACGCAATCCTCGGCAATCGGTTCCCGGTTTCGAAGATCATAGAGTACCGCAAGAGGTTAACGCGCGGCAAATCCACAGTAAGAGAGCAGTCTCGATCAAATTACCATACGGCGATCGGTTCCGCCCACGCTGAGAAACAACTGTCACCCAGACAGCGCGCGGAATGGACGTTGACGACGCTTCGGAACATGACCGGTACAAAGCAGGGGGAAGACAGAACGAAAGTGCGCTAGGCACCCGCGAAATACTCCTCAGGTCGCGGCACCTTTCCAACCATGTCCAGTCAATTCCGGCTGGACTGATTTGAAAAGGTGAAACATGGCAGTCCAGAACATTCTCCGGCGCGGCGAGGTAGAGCGCGCGACCGGACTTCCCCGCAGCACCATTTACGACAAGATCGCCAAGGGTGAATTCCCGAAGCCAATCAAGCTCGGCGCCCGCTCCGTCGGCTGGCTTGAGCAGGATATCGACGCCTGGCAGCAGAAGCTCATTCGTGCGGGCGGGGTGGCGGCATGACCCTCGACCACTCGCATTCGGAAGCCATCGACCTCGCCGGCACGTGGCTGGCACAAAATCCCCGCGATCGGCTCGCCGAACCCGTCATCCCGCTCCTCAGGCAACGCTTTGGGCTTTCCCTCGCCGAATCCGTCGAGGCATGCCGCGTCGCCGCTAAGATAAGGGAGGCGGCCGATGCGAAACCCTAAAAACGAAACCGCCCCCGGTCTGGCAACCGAGAGCGGCATTTCGAAAGGTCTTGCAGCCTTCGGAACTTACCCCAGCATCTCCTTCTCTGCAATGGACTTCGCAATCACAACGATCGCCCGCCGGTGGCATCTGCCGGCGCCTACGGCTCGAGTTGTGGTCGAACTCGCCCAACTTGGGGGGCAGCGGTCATGAGCAAGGTTTCCTCACAGACGAAATGGAACCGGGCCAATCTCAAAGCCATCTGGGCACAGCAGGCGCTCCGTTCCGCTCTCAAGCGTGGTCTCATCATTCAGGAGCCGTGCAAGGAGTGTGGGTCCCTCGATGCCGAGGCGCACCATCCGGACTATGACAAGCCCATGTGTGTCGACTGGCTTTGCCGGCTGCACCATCGGCATGTGCACATGAAAGACAGGAAGACCGGATGAGCGGGCGCGAGTGGTCCAAGGTCTCGCCAGCCCTCTGGCGCTCGCCGCGCTTCCTTGGCCTCCAGGGAAGCGATGAGCGGCTGTTGTTGGTCTACTATATGACCGGCGACCATATGAACTCATCGGGCTGCTACAGGCTGCCCGATGGCTACGCAATCGCTGATCTTGGTTGGACGCTCGAACGGTATCGGACAGCGCGGGATCTGCTCGTTGCTGCCGGGCTCATAAGCTTCGATCGAACAACCGAGGAGGTGTTTGTAAACCGCTGGTTCAAGCACAACCCGCCGACCAATGCGAAGCACGCAAAGGGGGCAAGGCGCCTCATCAACAAGATCGACAGCGACGACTTGCGGCTCATGGCCGAGGAAGAGTTCTGCGAAACCGATTGGGGAGGCCAGAGCGAACAGGTTGTGAATAGCGAAATCAGCAATCATTCGCGGCTCGCCAGCACTCCAATCCTTCAAAGGGTTCGATAGCCTATGCATAGCCTTTTGATAGCCTATCGATACAGAGAGACTAAGACCGAGACGTGAGACCACAGACCGAGAGGAGAGAGAGACCAGACTGACACTTAAACCGAAAGAAGACTTTGAGACCTCGCATCGAAAGAAAGGTTGGCAAGTCATTGGAGAAAACGGCCGGAGAGACACGTTCAGGCGCGCTCTTTTTCTCCACTCACCCGACAAGCGGCAAATCGGCATGATTTCAGGCTTTGGCGGAAAGTCTTTCCGCCTGCACTCCTTTGTTTGTAAGGGTTTTCGGCAAGTTCATTGCATTTACGCACAAATCAGCGCACATTGGCGGCTCAAATCGGAGCTGAAAAGTGGCGACAGATACCGGCGAGATGGAAGGCGAGTCCGCACCGAAAGGTGGGCAGAAGGTGCGGCTTAAAACGCTGGACGATCTGGACCGGCGCACGACCGCGGCCCGCGTGGTGTTCGAACTGCGTGACAGCCTGGCGGCCGATCTTGGCGGCAAGCCCAATCTCAGCGTCATGAAGCTGGAGCTAATCGACAACGTGGCCTGTCTCGGCGCCATGCTGAAGGATGCCGCTGCCAACTATCTCGAAGGCAAGCCGATCGACATCAACGAGTTCATGAGCTTGACCAATGCCCAGCGCCGGCTCCTGGCCGATCTGGGGCTTGAGCGCCGGGCACTGAAGGACATCACCCCATCGCTGCGTGACTACGCCGCCACCCAATATGCTGTGGCGGCATCATGAGCCTCGAAAACATCACCATCGATCGGGCCTTGCGCGACCCGAACCTGCTCGGTGCGGCGCTCGGCACGTCGCCGACATGGGACACATGGGTGAGCGTCCTGCGCGCCGCCTTCGGCCTGTCGATGACCGACAAGGATCGCGCCACGTTCAAAGCCGTTGCTGGTGGCAGGGAGCCGCCTCCTGGCCGCGTCCGTGAACTCTGGTGCATCATCGGGCGCCGCTCGGGCAAAAGCCGTATGGCCGCCGCCGTGGCGTCCTATCTGGCCGCCTTCGGCGACCACTCCGGGCTTGCGGCCGGTGAAACAGGCGTGGTGCTGGTGCTTGCCGCCAGCAAGTCACAGGCCAGCGCCGTCTTCCGCTACATCCTCGCCTTCTTCGAAAGCAGCCCGATCCTCTCCGGCTTGATCGAGAACACGACGAGCGACGAGATACGGCTTGTCGGCAACATCGCCATCGCCATTCACACCAACAACTTCAAGAGCGTTCGCGGCCGGACGCTGATCGCCAGCGTGTTCGATGAAACCGCTTTCTGGCGCGACGAGACGTCATCCCAGCCCGACGTCGAGACCTATCGCGCCATTCTGCCTTCCCTGGCCACGACCAAGGGCATGCTGGTGGCGATCTCCTCGCCCTACGCGCAGCGCGGCCTGCTCTTCCAGAAGTTCCAGGACGCCTTTGGGCGGGATGAGCCCGATACGCTGGTGGTGCGCGCCGGCACCGCGTCGTTCAACCCGACCATCGACGCCGACCTGATCGCCAAGGCGCACCGGGACGACCCCGAGGCAGCCAGCGCCGAATGGGATGCGGAGTTCCGTGGCGACCTTTCGAACTTCATCGACCGCCGTGTGGTGGAATCCTGCATCGAGCCCGGCGTTCACGAGCGCAGCTATGTCCGCGACTTCCGCTACAGCGCCTTTTGCGACCCAAGCGGCGGCGCGCATGACTCGATGTGCCTTGGCATCAGCCACCGGGAAGGCGTCCGCGTCGTCTTGGACTGTGTCCGCGAGGTTCGCGCCCCCTTCGTGCCGGATGATGTCGTCACCGAGTTCGCCACGGTCCTGAAGTCATATCAGTGCCTCACGGTGCGAGGCGACCGCTACGCCGGAGCGTGGGTTTCCGACGCTTTCGACCGAAACGGCATCAGGTACGTTCCCAGCGAGAAGACGCGAAGCGAAGTCTATTTGGACGCCTTGCCGGTGCTGATGTCGCGGCATGCCGTCCTGCTCGACAACCCGAGGCTTATCTCGCAGATCGCGCAACTTGAACGCCGCACGATGCGGTCCGGACGTGATGCCGTCGACCATTCCCGCGGCGGCGCCGACGACCTGGCGAATGCGGCCCTGGGCGCGCTGGTCAATGCGCCTGCAGCGGAAGCCGCCATGCGGACCTTCCACTACGGCCCGCGCCCTAAACCTATCTTCACCGACCCGCTTTCTGACTACCGATAGGAGCCCGCCATGCCCGCAAGCACGAATTATTCAGGTCCTGCCAATGCAGCCAAGTTGCGCAAGGCGCAGAAACAAGCCGTAGCCAAGGCCAAGGCACGAACCGCGAAAGGAGCTCGGAAATGACCACGATCGGCGAAAAGTGGCCCTCGTCGGCTCAGCCTGAGAACCCCTTCAAGCGCGGCGAAGACGGGAAGATCAGGAGCCTGTCGGCGATCACCGCGATTGCCCGCGAGAACCCGCGTCGTGCGATCGAGCTTTGCAAGGCGGCTGGTGAGGATTTGAACAAATGGTTTCCGATGAACCCGAGATGAGGAAAAGACCCATGACGACCATGCTGCTATCAGCCCATTCTGAGGCGCTTCACGCTGCCCGCACCTCCGGCGAGTACGCCGCGGTGATTTCCGCGCTCGATACCGATCTCAACGCGGCCATCACTCGCAAGGCCGAACTGGAGAAGGCCGAGGACAAGGCGATTTTCGGCGATGGTGACCTTGCCGAGGTTCGCGCGTCGATCGCGGACTGCAATTCCGAGATCGAGCTTATCGAAAAGGCGATCGAAGGCGCCGAGACACGCCGCGCCAAGGCTGCACAAGACGAGGCCGCCATCGATATCGAGGCGCTGGGCAAGGATGCGAAAGCCAAGGCCGCCGACCTCTCGAAGCGCTGGAAAAAGGTCTATGGCCTCATTGAGCAGGCCCGGGCCGAACTGTTCGAATGCGATGCTCTCAGGCGGTTCTTGATCGGCACCGATGGCGAGTTTGAGAAGGCCAGACGCCCTGATCTGCGCATCAACCTCACAACCCTTCGCCGTGAGGCGATGGCCGGCCCGCGAGCGTCTACCCCGGCACGATTGAGTCGCCCGGCGGTGCAGGCCGACACGCTTCTGCTGTCGTTTCTCAGCCTTGGCGGCCCGCTCGACAACCGAGCCGGCATTCGGGCGCAAACCAATGGTGTCACGTCGAACGCCGATTTCCGGCATCAACAGGCGGGGCAGCCATGAGCGACATCTATTCGTTTTATGCCAACGGCTATTGCCTCGGGCACCTCGTTCCCGACGGGAGCCTGCTGGAGGCAGACCCGTCGCAGGAAATCCGATCCGGCCACCTGGTTGCCGTAGTCCTGAAAAAGGGCGGACCGTTCAAGGGCTTTTCCGAGTCGTTGGATGGTAGCGGTCTGCTGGGTGTCACCAAGATCTTCATGGGCACCGCCGAGACTAAGGCCGGGGAGCATGTCTACCTCCTGGGACAACTCGATCCGCCGACTGTGGTGACGGCGCCAGTGAAATATCTAGAGGCTATGCACCTCGTCATCGGCGGTCGAGAGCCGCCGTGGGTGTCGGAAGAGATCACGGATGAAGATGACGCCGATCTAAGCGCCTCGCTAGATCTGCTCTCTCCGTTCCTACGTGGCGGCGTGGTGCAGCCCATAGGTTCGGACTGGAGGCCGCCACAATGAACAGATTTCATGCCGGATTGCTCGAAACAGCCGCTGGCCCCACGATTGGCACGTTGGCCGATCTCGGCGACCTTTTCCTGAAGGCCCGGGATGCCGGCCTTAGCCCGGACGAGGAAGTGAGATTCGCCGATTTGCTGAACTTCGCGACCCAGAACACGATTTTCGCCAACCTGTTCTATGTCCGGCCGACGCTGGATTACCTGTTCCTGAGTTCAATGCGGGAAGTGGCTTCGCCCGGCTACACGAGACGCGTCGAACGCAACCGCAGGAAGCAATACGGCCAGCATAGCATCGCACCTAAGCCCCTCGACCCATTCGGCGCCTTCTGACAGCCATGCAGAAGCCTTTCTACATCCGCACGCTTCTGAAAGCAGCCACCGGCGACGCCTTGGGCCTACCAGACACCACCGATCGGAAGGATTGATTTCATATCAGTGATTAGTATGGCGATACTGAGCTCGATGGCCCCGTCCAGCGTGACCTCCGTCGAACAGACCGACATCCGGAGCAAACAAGGGGGCGGCAACTCTCCCAACACGTTCGCTTCGGTCGCGTTTGGTGCTCCCGGGCCTCGGGTCTGGAGCGTGGCGCTACTTCACCAATACGACGTCACCAATGAGCCTTCGATCAGCGGCGTGACTATCGGTGGTGTTTCAGCGTTGCGCCAGGTCGATCATACCGGAGATGGAGCAGGCAAAGCCGCTGGCATCTGCATCGCTCGCGCACAGCCCGCGGTTTCGAGCGGGGACGTTGTGATCACCTGGGCAACGTCTACTGCCCGCCCGGCGATGTCCCTGGTGATGCTGCGCGTTGTCGGGTTCAATCTGACGACGCTATCGGATGCGGCACAGCTACCGGACATTGAACAAAACGGCGCCGGCAAGACCCTCAACATCGATACGGTCGCGGAGGGCCTTCATCTAGGCGGCGCCTGCAAGCGCAACACGAACAACATCAGTTGGACTAACCTGACGGAGCAGGGCGAGGATACTCAGGGCAGCCATCGGAGAAGCTGGGGTTGGGATCATCCGACAGTGCTGCAGAGCAATCGCGCTGTTAGTTTCACGAGCACCAGCAGCGCGCTCGTTGCCATGCTTCTGCAGTCGTTCCCAAAGTACTAGTCAGGATGGCTTGCCGACCAGCCGTTGCAATGGCCGATTTCGTGGCGAAGGACGGCCTTCGGGATAGCTAGCCCAAAGGTCTTGTCGATCACAATCACGGTGCAGGATGTTTTGCCAGTGATAGCGGCGCACCCGCGCTGGGTGAACGTAGATTTGGCCCCGACCTTGTGGGCCGCAAACAGCTTTGCGCAAGCCGTAACCACCTGCTTCTGAGTCAGGTAACGCATGGTGAGTTTTCCTGAGAAAGAATGGTCATAGCGAGCAGGCGGATTCCACTCGGCATCGTTCTTCCCGGCCATGGCCAATGAGGGGCTGAGGAAAAGAACGACAAGGAGGAAAAAGCGCTTGAACATATCAAATCCGATGATGTTGCACGTCGGATGTGGGACATTGAATCAGCAGATGCAAGGGGGTACATCATCATTTGCGGTGTTTTTCGCAGGAGATATGATGATGTCCGACGATGTTTCCCCCACCGCGTTCTATGAAGAAAAAGCAAAGAACATTCTGAAGGGCGAGCTGAAACGCCGGGGCATAACCTATGCGCTGCTCGCCGAGAGATTGAATGAACGAGGGGCGCACGAGAGCGAGCGCAATCTGGCCAACAAGATAAGCCGGGGAAGCTTCACCGCCGCGTTCTTCATGATGTGCATGGACGTGATCGGCGTTCGGCAAGTCAGCCTAGAAGTTTAGCAGGAGTCCACTGGAGCGCCTGACGGCCAATCGGCACGCATGGTGATGCCGCAATCGTTCGCAAATGTTAATCAAGTTCAGCGGATTCGCGCACTGCCCGTGGAACAAGAATTGCTCCGCACCGTTCAAGCTAAGCAATCCGTCGCGGCAGCAATGAAGCGCCGCAGCGGAGTTTGCTTTGGAGGTAATATGAGAAAGCAACTTTCCTCGGCCGCGGCAGGAGTCCTTCTGCTCGCTGGTGTCAGCGCCGCCGCCGCCCAGGACGTCGTCGTCATTCAACCCGAGCAGGATACTGTGATCCGGGAATACGTGAAAAAGAAACCGATGGCATCCGTCAGCCTTCTCGGCGTGGAGCTCAACATCGGCACAGCTCTGCCCGATACAGTCGAGCTTTACGAGGTGCCGGACGTTCAGTACCGCTACGTAGTCGTCGATGGCCGAACCGTCCTGGTCGACCCATCTACCCGCAAGATTGTGAAGGTCTACGACTGACAAGATCTTCAAGCTGAAAGCCCGCCATGCCGAAAAGCGCGGCGGGCTTCTTGCGTTCAATTCACAGGCCCCCAACGGGCATGCTCTTCATCAGCGGGCGAGGACACCCAGGGCGGCCGTCGGTGGAACTTTAGTAAATCCTAATGATTGTCTGTGACCAGCGGGCATGCCCTCCGCCCGCTGCAGATCGGGCCGCACCCGATCGGGCCCGCGCTCTCCACCAGAGGCGCGGGCTTTTCGTCTGGAACAAAGGCTTGAAATCACGGTTAGGGCTTCTGAGAACGTCATCCCACACAAACGCTGCGAGATCGGGCGTGCACTTTGGCGAAAAAGGCAGTGGTCCTCGTTGCTGAGGATGAACCTCTCATAGCGTTTGATCTCCAACTAGCGCTCTGCGACGCTGGATTTACAGTCGTCCTGGCAGCATCCTGTGAGGAGGCTCAAAGGTGGCTGGCAGATGAACGCCCGGGTGTGGCGGTTCTCGATGTTCGATTGACGGACGGCGAGTGTGTGGCGGTAGCCAAAACATTGGTCCTGCTGGGCGTGCCTTTCGTGGTGCACACCGGGGTGAACCCGGAAGAGTGCGATTTAGTATTCGCCTCTGGAAAGTTCATCGCCAAGGCTGTCGACCCACAAGAGATCGTCGGTCTTGTGAGGTCGATGGCTGCCGGCTGATCCGCAGCGTGGTCGCCTAAGGGCTAGATCGGTGCTTTTTCGGCGCGCGATTGGGAACAAGTGCGAGATCGGGAGGTTTGGCGTAAGGAGCTTTCCTATGGCTGACGAACAGGATAGGGCGCCGAACAACATTGATATCGTCGTTCGACGCTTGGTCAAAGAAACCGGCATCACCGAAGAACAGGCCCGGGAGCTTATCTTGTTCCTCGGGCTCCATTGGGCCTCGCTGCTCCGGGAAGCAAAGGCCCTAGCTACAAAGCGGTAGGCGGGTTCGTCAGTTATAATCGCGGCCCTAGTGAACGACTAGGCGTCTCGCCCGCCGAAAGGCGCGGCGGTTTTTTTGGTTGTCCGAGATGTCCTGAAGCGTATTATGTTTTAGCCGGAGGGGGGTGGTATGCCGATTTATCGAAAGGCTAAAGAATTTGGCGTGTTCAGTGCATCCGAAGTAGCTACGCTGGGCCGTGTGTTCGACCGGCTCAAGAGAGAGGGCGACTCCGAACATCTACGTGAGGCTCTCGCATCCCGAATTCTCGCAAACTACTCGGCTGGTATTACGGACGAGGAAGAACTCGTCTCCGCCTCCAAACTACCTCTGGGGCGCTAGCTGCCCGGCTACCGGATCAGCCTTTCAACCGTCTCAACTATGGCCTTCGCAAGCGCTTCGCCCTCGTGGACCGGTTCGGGACCGTAGAGCAGCAAGACAGCTTCCTCGCTCGGCGACACGCCAGCGGGGGCAGGTCTGTTCAATAGCCATACGAACCAGTTTGAGACCAGCCCAGGCGCTGCGGATACCTTGTCGCGCAGCGTTCTGCACTGCTGTGGGCGGTATTTTGCGACCAGCCTGACCTTGTCGAGTCACCAATGGTCCGAGGTCGATCGTCTACGCCGCCCGTGGCACACGCGAGGTGAACGTCGCCCTGGTCACCGACACGCTGGTGCCCTTGGTGTCGCTGATGACCTCGATCCTGGCCTCCAGCTGCTTGACCAGCGCCTCGACGATGGCTGTCCCCAAGCCCGCGCTCGACGGCTCGCCGGCGGCCTTCCCGGTGCCATTGTCCGAGACGGTCAGCTTCCAGTCGTCGCCGTCGGTTTCGTAGGACACCTGGATCAGCGCCTTGGCCTTCTCCATCGGAAAGGCATATTTGATCGCGTTGAGAACGAGCTCGGTGACGATCAGGCCGAGGCTCACCGCCTTCTGCGAGTCTATCCTGCCGCCTTGTGCCGTGACGTTGACCGCGATCGGCTGGTCTTCACCAACCATCGAGACGGCCAGGCTGCTGCACAGCTTCGACAGATAGGACACGACGTCGATCTCTTCGACGCCGGTCGAGGTGTGGAGGTGGCGCTGCACTTCGGCGACCGACAGAACCCGCTGATGGGCATCCGTCAAATGTTGACGAGTTTCCTCTGATGTGACGGAGCGGGCCTTCAACAAAAGGATGCTGGCGATGATCTGCAGGCTGTTGGCGACCCGGTGCTCCATTTCGCGCAGCAGCACATCCTTTTGCCGCAGCAGATCTTCGGTGCGGCCGAGAAGCTCTTCCTTTTCCCTCTCGATGGCACGGCGGGCCGTGATGTCGTTGAAGGCGAGCAGGATGGTCACGGCTGAACTGTGGTCGTAGAGAACCTTTCGGGCGTTGAGCAGCATTGTTCGCGGGCCGATATTCGGGAAATCATGCTCGACCTCAAAGCCGTCCATGGCTGTCTTCTCGGGGATGATCGTCTCCAGGAGCAGGCGCAGTGCCGGAATGTCCCACTGGCCGTCGCCCAGCGCATAGAGCAGCGAGCCGCGCGTCTGCTCAGGGTCAACCTTGAAGGTCTGGTAGAAGGAGCGGCTGGCCGCCAGCACGCGAAACTTCTCGTCAAGGACAAGGAAGGGCTCGGCGATCGTGTTGACGATGGCCTGCGCCAGCGTCTGCACATCTTCGATATTGGCAATGGGATGAAACAAGGCTTGCAGCCGATCTGGGGATTTTGCCCCTCTTGAGGGCCTATATACTGTTGCCGGGCCGATGTCGCGAAATGAATCACGGCCGGCGATCGTCAGGCTGGAGGTCCACAAGCTGCCGAGGAACTGAAGCGCTCGCCTTGTGGGAAGGTGGCCGGTGCCGCTTGGGGGGCGTTGGGGTAAGGACGCTTGACGGCGCCGGCCTGGCGGATTGGGGTCCGCCGCCGTTGGATAGTACCGATCTTGGCAAATCAAGTAATTGCGTTATCGCGGAAGTCCCTAGGCGCTGCCGCCGGTTTCGCTTTCCTCGTCGATCGTTCGAACTGGCAAATAGGCGTTGGTTTCCAGCCATTCGCGCAGCACGATCTGAATGAGGTCCGACCGGCCAATGTTCATTTCAGCCGCTATGGAGTTGAGCGCATCCTCCGTTGCGGGCTCCAGCGGCACGCCTGAGACGTTCCTGAGCATCAATGCGGCGCGACGCAGGATGATCTGTAGATCCGCGCGTGACATATCGGCGATGCGATCGGCAGCGCCTTCGAGCTCTTCTGCAACAGATAGGCGGGTCATTCTGCTAGCGCCGTTCAAGGTCACTGAGCCTATCCTCCAATGATGCAATCTGTCCCGCCAGCTCGCGGAGCAAATCCTGCTGGCTGTTGTGGTTCTCGACCTCCCGATCGTTAATGTAGTTGACGCAGGCAGCGAGGCGTTCACTGACCCCATTGATGTGGTCGGCTAGGTCACGCATGATCCTTGTAGCGCCTTGCAGGCATGTGCTCTTGTCCATGAAGTTGCTCCCTGCAGGAGCGGCGGGCAAAACCAAAATCGCCAAGACAAGTAGCACCCGAAGACCACGCATCCCAATTACTCCCCTGCGTTGAAGACGGGGGAGCTTTCTCCTTTGTCGCGCAAAACGCAAGTTCGCCCACCGATGAACTAATCGACCATGTCACGCAGGGGCTTCTTGCGTTTCGCCGGCCGGTACTTCTCGACCAGCCTGACCTTGTCGCTGTCGATTGTCACCAGCGGTCCCATGGCGATTGTGACCCTGCCGCTTTCCTCGTCTATGCGCGTGATCTCTCCGGTGAGCTCGATCGGCTGGCCCTTCTTCACCTTGGTATGATCGATGATTGAATGCGGGAAGTTGTAAGAGGGGATCGAGACGCTAACGAGGTCCTCAGTGACCCGTCTCCGGACGGTGGCCGTGATCGCCACCAGATCTCCAATCCCAATTCCCCGCGCCATTCCATGAGTCTGGGGCGGCCGGCGTCTTAGTCAAGAGATTGCTAATATAGGTGACCGCTTCATCCAAACGATGGACGAAGCCCATCAATGGCCGGTGCTATTTGGATGTATGTCGCGACCTTACTTGCCCCCGAGCCACCTTGCTATCGCTATGCTCGCGATCAGCGTCAGCTATGCCGAAGCTGCGGACCGTAAGGTCGAAACCGCGACGCTCGGTACGTACGCCAATTCGAAGAACCTGCCGGTTTGCACCGCGTCAAGCTCACTCTTCGAAGTCCTCGGTGACAAGTGTTTTCTCGTAAAAGGTTCGATGATCTATGGCGACATCGCCGAGCTGTCCCAGATAGTCACTTTCAGTCGGTAGCCGGCGAAGGTCATGGCTATTCTGCCAGATGGTCCTGATCGATCTTGGCAATTACCCCCTCAAGGGCCTGGACTGCACGCCTCGATATCTCAACATGGGCGGCCGTGGTGTCGACTTTTCCCTTGCCCGGCTCAACGCTCCAAATGCCGGTTTTCCCTGCTTCGGCATTCGCGATAAACCGCCGCTCATCTTCAAGCCGCTGGCTTAGTTCTTCTCGGAAAGCCTTCCACTGGTCTTTCGTTGCGGCCATTGGCTTCCGTCCTATCTAACAGCGCACGTGGGGTTCTGACCTGCGGCCCGATCCGCAAGAGCTTTCGTTACCTCGGATTTGGCAACGCACCCCCTCGCAAGCTTGACGCCCGAATCCTTAGCTCGACCGTGCAAGGTAGTTTTGCAGCCACCCTTTGACCACCTGATACCGATCGCCCTTGCACCGAAACGGGTAATCGTCCCGAATCTTCATTGCGAATTCTGCTGCCTGCCTGTCCGTGCGGCGATCGTCGATCGGAAGCGCTCTCCAGCGGTCAAATATCATCTGCTTGGCTTGGTCTTGCGTGAACATAGACCGGAGGATGCAGCAATTGCAGTATGCTGGCAATGCGCTCTCAGTCTGCAAGAGTCCGAGATCGCTTTCCACTGCAAGAAAAGGGAGGGAAATGGCCGGCGTCAGTTGGTGGGGGTGGGGTTCGACGCCGGTGGGTCGGGATGAAGCTCTTCCCAGATCGTCGCCACAACCTGTGCGCCGGCCAATACGGCAAGTACCACTGTAATAAATAACCACAATCCTTCTCTGCATCCCTATGTTGTCTTTGTGCCGCTCCACGTCGGTCTCATGCGCATCTAGGGTCGCGACTGCTTTCGAACTAAGAGCGTAGCTGTGGTCATCGCGCCGCAAATCTCCGCTGTCGAGCAGAGAATCCAGGACGATCTGATAATATTCAAGATGGGAGTCGTGGTCATCGCGCCCGAAGAAACGCATGCCATATATCTGTGCCGGGAGATCAATTGATGACGTCTTGAAATCAGCTTTTTGAACCGTTCGATCAAATATATAGCGTAGAATCGCCATTCGATCCTGGCGGGCTAAACGCCGTCTGTTGAAGAAAAACTGCCGAAAACGCCCCGCCCAAGCTGCGAAAAAGGAGTGGGAAGCGAATTGCTGGACAATGAACAGTCCAGGCGACTCCGTTCCTATTCGGAGTCCTTTGTAGTGATGAATGACCTTGAATTGCAGCTTATTTAGCTGCCGATTGGGTAGGCATGCGTCCGTCTTTTTCTCATTGTCGGCAAAATACCAACCCTCCACACCTTCATCCACAATGACCTTCGGGATGAAGCGGAACCCATCATTCTGATCACCACCAATCCGGATCTGAAAGTTGTTATTACGGCTATCCCCATACGTAAGGCTCTCGGGCATAGGCCGCCGAAGCGCCATGCGGATTGCGCCTCTTCGGAGCTTTATCTGCCACCAATCAAACCGGCTCATGAAACCCGCCCAGCATCCGAGTGCGACGGAAGCGATCAAACTCCCGTGATTCGACGCCCCGATGTCACATATCTTATCATGCGTCGCCGCGACCTGACGCACGCAAAGCTTCGCCCCGCTACTCAGCCACGCCCTTCGGCAGGTAGCCCTTGTCCCGCAGATACATGGTCAGGATCTTCTCGACCATTGATGACACAGACCGCATGTCATCCTTCGCCGCGCGCTCCAGCGCTTCCTTAAGCTCCGGCTCGACACGAAAACCTAGCGGGTGGGTTTTGACCATGGTGTTGGTATTCCTCATACAATGTTGTTGACTCATACTAACATTGTATGCGATTGTTGGAGGGTAAGCAAACTAAACCATGGGAGAAATCCACAATGCCGAACACCACTGTTCGGGCAGCCGCCGAAGGCATGCCCGCAATCAACCGCCGCCGCCTGCTTAACCTGACCGGGGCAGGCCTCGCTCTCGCCGCCACCGCTGCCACCGTGCTCAAGGCGCCGGCCGCGCCGATCGCCGCCACCCCTGCTGAGCATCCCGACGCCGAGCTGTTCCGGCTCGATCAAGAAATGGAGGAAGCCTACAGCCAGATGAACCGGGCAGCCAAGCTCTGCAAGAGGCTCGACAGGAAGTGCGAGAAGCTTTACCCGCCAGATCCTCCGAAGTGGGAAGAGCCGCCCATGCCGGAAGACGTAAGGGTAGCGTTCCATGCCATGACGGTTAAAGACATGGGGACCAACCGGCCCGCCATTTATGCCGCGTGGAGCAACGAGGTCAAAGAACAGAGAGCCGCGAACAACGGCTTGCAGCAGGCCTATCAGGCCAAATGGCAAGAGATAAATCGCGAAAGCGGTCTTGATGCTGCTGAAGATGCTTTCGGTGTGCGCGTCAGCGAGGTTGACGAGTTCGCCAAGCGCATATGCTCAATCCCGGCTCACACCTTCGAGGGCATGGCGGTGAAGCTCCGCGCCCATGTCAGGTGCGGCGGCGAGATCGAGAAAGAGGAAATGTATACGGACGATTACGCCTTCGCCTCGATCGCCGCCGATATCAGGCGCTTGGCCGGTGCATGAGCGCCGCCGCCGAAGTGTCCGTCGCGCCGGCCCGTGGCCTAATCACCAAGGCTGATATTGATCGCGGCTATGATGCGTGCTCGATAATCCGCGTTTGCGAACTGGCGGTTGAGCAAATTCCCGAGCTCGGTCAAGAAGGCCTTGTGAATGAAGCCGTAGGCGACATCGGGAGGCTGTTGCGAATTGCGGGCCAGATGGCCGGGGAATCGCTTGGCGTCCTGGAACTAGCAGAAATGAGACAGCGCAAAGCCGCCGACTGAACTATTCCAGAGCAGAAGAGTTTGGCCCGCTGCCTCACGGTGGCGGGCTTTTTGCTGTGTGCGCTATTTTGTACGCAAGATCAGTAAAACGGAAGATTATCTAAGTAAATCAATGGGTAGTGGCGGAGAGGATGGGATTCGAACCCACGAGAAGCTTTTGACCTCTACTCCCTTAGCAGGGGAGCGCCTTCGACCACTCGGCCACCTCTCCGTTGCGCTGGTGGATAAAGAAAAGCGCCGGCACAATCAACAAGCCTGACTCATTATCGTTGAAAAAACCGGCTCCCGGCGAAGCGTTGCTCGGTCCTGTCCAGAAAAGCGGCGATGGCGCCGGGCAGGCCGCCGGTCTCGAGGAAAGGCGCATGGCCCTGGCCTTCGACCGTGATCGTCTCGACACCGGGATGCCGGTTTCGCATCTGTTCGAAGGTCTCGGCGGACAGCAGCTTCGAATTGGCGCCGCGGATGGCGAGCAAGGGTATCGCCGCCAGTGACTCGAACTGCGGCCACATGTCTGGCAGCTTCTGGCTCAGGTCGAGTCCCGCCAGCGTGTCGACCAGCTTCGGGTCGAAATCCGGCAATAATCCTTCATCCGTCTCTCGGTAGAGGGCCGCTACCATCCGCTCCCAATCCGCCTCGGTCAGGGCAGGAAAGTCGCTGCCATGCGCGCCGCGCTGGGCGCCGACCGCCTCGGCGAAGGTTTTCGGCTTCGGCGCGGGCTCGAGATAGGAGCGGATATGGGCGAGACCGCCGGCCTCGAGCACCGGGCCGATATCGTTGAGCACGATAGCCCGCAGGACGGCCGGCCGCATCACGCCAAGCACATGGATGATCAGCCCGCCGCGTGACGTGCCGATGAAACCAGCCTCGTCGATGCCCAGCGCCGCCAACCCGGCGAGGATGTCACCGGCTTCGACGCCGATATTGTAGTGGCCGATATCGGGGTCGTAGGCGGATTGCCCGCGCCCGCGATAGTCGAAGGCGACGATTTTTCGCGGGCTTTCGGGCCGTCGCGACAGGTGCAGCGCCAGTTCATGAAAATCGCGGCTATTGCGGGTCAGGCCAGGCAGGCAGACGACCGGCCAGTGGCCGGAATTCGATTCGCCGTAGATGCGGGCGTGGAGTTCAAGCCCGTCCGGCGAGGCGTAGAAGAAGTCGGAAAAACCGCTCGACATTTTTGGGACTCGATTCCTCGCCGTTGCCGGATCGTCGACTGCTACAGGCGAGGGCGGGGGTGGTCAAATCGAAGCGTCATTTTCGAGATGTCGGCGGGACAGCGCCCCCCTCTGTCCTGCCGGACATCTCCCCCTCGAGGGGGAGATTGGCTGTCCCTTTGCTTTCGCCAATCGCCAACGCTGATAAGGAAGGCGCCGCCAGTGTAACTGCCAATCTCCCCCCTAGGGGGGAGATGCCCGGCAGGGCAGAGGGGGGTGCTTCGCCAAGCCAGCCTTCGCCCGAACGGATCAACTCCGCCCGTTCACCAAATCCCCGACAATGTCGTACTTGCCGGAAATGCGCATCTTGTAGACTTCGTAATTCTCCATCACGCGCTGGACGTAACTTCTTGTTTCCGTATAGGGAATCCGCTCGATCCAGTCGACGACGGCGTCGATGTCCTTGCCGCGCGGGTCGCCATATCTGGCCACCCACTGGGCGGCGCGGCGGGGGCCGGCATTGTAGCCGGCGAAGGTCAGCACATAGGAGCCGTCGAAGCGTCCGAGCTGCTCGCCGAGGAAGGCGGCGCCCAGGGTCGCGTTGTAGCCGGCGTCGGTGGTCAGCCGCGCCTGCGAGAAGGTCATTCCGGCCTTGTCAGCCAATTGCCTGGCGGTCGCCGGCATCAGCTGCAGCAGCCCGCGCGCTCCGGCGCTGGAGACGGCGCCGATGTTGAACTCGCTTTCCTGGCGGGCGATCGCATAGGCCAGCGCCTTGCCGGAGCCGGAAATATTGGCGGTCTCGGGAATGACGCCGAGCGGATGCGAAAGCGCCCCGACATCGATGCCGCGCGCGCCGGCGATCTTGCCGACTTTCAGTGCCAGGAAGTGATTGCCCTGCTTTTCCGCCATCGCGGCCAGCAGCGCCAGCTCTCCGGGACTGCTCAACTGTCCGGCGAGGTCGCGGTAAAGCGTGTCGGCGTAGCGCTGATAGCCCGCCTGCTGCAGTCGCTTGATGGCGCTGACCGCCTCGCGGCTGGAAAAATTCCGGTGATCGGTGGCGCTCGGCTGCGGATGGGCGATGTTGAGGACCTGCCGGCCGACGCGCTCACCGGCGAGCTGGCCGTAGAAGGTCGTGCTGTGCGCGGCGGCACGGCTAAAATAATCCTTGGCGCTGCCGGGGCCGCCGGCTTCGGCGGCACGGCCGAGCCAATAGTAGGCGCGCGACAGCGATATCGGCCCCTGGGCGAGACCGGCGATCCGCTCAAAATGCTTGGCAGCGGTGGCGGGATCGTTGAGGCCGCGCAGCGCGTACCAGCCGGCATGAAACTCCGCATCCGCCGCGTTGGCAGCAGTTTCGCCGGCGTGTGCGGCGACTATCCTGTAGGCGGTCTTCATGTCGCCCTGGTCGACCAGTTCGCGCGACAGCACCCGGCGCTCGGCCCACCAGGCATCCGGGTCGATCAGAGCGTTGCGGTCGCTCGGCGCCTTCATCACCATTGCGGCGGCGTCGGAAAACTTCTGCTGCTTGCGCAGATATTGGGCTTGGGCGAAGAGATAGCCGGCCGAACGCTGCGCGGCGGGCACCGCCTTCAGCAGTCTGGCCGCGTTCTTGTCGCCCGCATTCTTGTCGCCCTTGTCCGCCGCAGCCCAGGCGTCGGCCAGCTGCCGGGCGCCGGCAAGGCCGGCGACGCGCAGCGCCGAATTGACCCGGTCGGCATAAAACATGCGCTCCATGCGGAATCGGTGGTCGGCTGCGGGGATCAGCTTGCCGAATTCCTGGATGATCGCCGCCTCGTCCCTGGCTTGCAGTTTTTCGGTGCGCCAGAAAGGCGACAGCACCGAGCGCGCCGCCTCGACGTTGCCGAGCGAGACATAGGAGCGGGCGAGGATCACCACGCCCTCGGCTGTTTGCGGCTGGCTGCCGCCGAAAGCCTGCACCACGATCTCAGGCGCGGGGTTTTCGCGGTAGAGCGCGCGCTCGCTGTTCTTGCGCAAGGCGATCATGCCCGGCCAGTTCGGCAGCATTTTCGCAGCATCGGCGATGTCGCCGCTTGGCACCTTGTCGCCGCCATAGAACGCGATCGCCCAGACAAGGATGTGCTGGTCGAGCGAATTGACCGGCAGGGCGTCGCGCACCTGGCGCGCACCGGCGATGTCGTTTGCCGCCAGCGCATGGAGGCCGCTCTTCAGCCTGGCGACGCTGGCGGGAGGGGATTCCGGACCCTGCAGGCCGGTATCCAGCAGGTTTGGCTTCGGAATGGTCGACGTGACCTGTGCATCGACCTTGCCGGCGGCCACAAGGGTCGGCGTCAACAGGAGAATTGCGCCAAGCAGCGCGAAAAAATGAGGCTGCCGGGTCGGCATCGTCTTCATCATTTCCTGTCTTGCACAATCACCAACAGGCACAGATCAACTGAAGCCTAGTTGGCGGTGGTGAAGAGCCTGTAAACGGGGCTATCGAAGTCGTTCAAAATTGCGCTTGCTGGCATTCTTGTCATGCTTGCCGCGCAACAATGTCGAGACTATGGTGCGCCGCTTCGCTTTCGGCTAGAAGGCGCGCACGACAAAACACCTGCAGCGCCGCGCGTCGTCTCGGACGCGCAAAGGACGCTGTAGCACTTTAAATTTGGCGCATGATCTTTCCGTGAATCGGCTCCGATTTTCGGGCTCGTTCGCCAGTCCCAAGGAGTTGGACGACATGCTGAGAGGCTCGCTTACCGCGCTCGTGACACCGTTCGAAACGAGCGGCCGTTTCGACGAGAAAGCGTTTCGCGCCTTCATCGCCTGGCAGATCGCTGAAGGCACGACCGGCGTGGTTCCGGTCGGCACCACCGGCGAGTCGCCGACGCTGTCGCATGACGAGCACCGCCACGTCGTCAAAGTGTGCGTCGAGGTGGCAAAGGGCCGCGTTCCGGTCGTCGCCGGCGCCGGCTCCAACAACACCGAGGAGGCGGTTGGCCTGGTGCAATATGCCGAGAAGGCGGGCGCCGACGCGGCACTCGTCGTCACGCCTTACTACAACCGGCCGACGCAGCGCGGCCTCTATGCGCATTTCGCTGCCGTCGCCAAGGCGACCAGCCTGCCGATCATCATCTACAACATTCCGCCGCGCTCGGTGATCGACATGATGCCCGAGACGATGGGCCAGCTGGTGCATGACTTCAAGAACATCGTCGGCGTCAAGGACGCCACCGGCAAGGTCGAGCGGGTTTCCGAGCAGCGCGCCACCTGCGGCAAGGATTTCATCCAGCTTTCCGGCGAGGATGCCTCGGCGCTCGGTTTCAACGCCCATGGCGGCGTCGGCTGCATCTCGGTGACGGCGAACGTCGCGCCGCGGCTGTGCGCCGAATTCCAGGAGGCGACGCTTTCCGGCGACAACGCCAAGGCGCTGGACTTGCAGGACCGCCTGCTGCCGCTGCACAAGGCGATTTTCCTGGAACCCGGCGTGTCCGGCGCGAAATATGCGCTGTCGAAGCTCGGCAAGGTCGAGAATGTGCTGCGTTCGCCGCTGGTCACGGTCGAGCCGTCGACCGCCGAGAAGATCGATGCGGCCATGAAGCACGCCGGCTTGATTAACTAGCGAGCCCGTTTGGAAACTCTACTCCTGCGGCCAACTGAAGGCGTCACCTGCGCTTCCGGTGCTCACGTACTATATGTACGCTCCGCTCCGGTTCTCGGTGCCACCATCATCTGACTCGCAGGAGCGAGTTTCGAAACGGACTCTAGACGTCATGAACCAGGTCAGAAAAGCCGATCCCAACAACAAGACCGTTGCGGAAAACCGCAAGGCGCGGTTTTCCTATGAGGTGCTCGACACGATCGAGACCGGCCTGGTGCTGACCGGCACCGAGGTGAAGTCGCTGCGCCAGGGCCAGGCCAACATCCAGGACAGCTACGCCTCGGTCGAGGGCGGCGAGATTTGGCTGATCAACTCCTATCTGCCGGAATATCTGCAGGCCAACCGCTTCAACCATGAGCCACGCCGGCGCCGCAAACTCCTGCTCAACAAGCGCGAGATGGCCAAGCTGTCGCAGAGCGTCGATCGCGAAGGCATGACGCTGGTGCCGCTAAAAATCTATTTCAATGAAAAGGGCCGGGCGAAGCTTTTGCTCGCCGTCGGCCGTGGCAAGAAATTGCACGACAAGCGCGAGACCGAAAAGCAGCGCGACTGGTCGCGCGAAAAGGGCCGGCTGCTGAAGGAGCGTGGGTAGGCCCGGAGCCACTCTTTTGAAGAACCGGATGAGGAACCGGATTGTCTTTAGGGGTGCGGCCAGCCTGATCCTGGCGTGCCTTGTCACGGCCGCCGGCTATTTTTACTCCCGACCGTTTTCTCAGGACCGCGGCAAATATCCGGTCAGGGGCATCGACGTTTCGCATCATCAGCGACAGATCGACTGGCGGCGTGTTGCCGCCGACGATGTCGCCTTCGCCATCATCAAGGCAACTGAAGGCGGCGACCATGTCGACGATGCCTTCGCCGCCAATCTGCGCGAGGCGCGTGCGGCTGGTCTGGTGGTCGGCGCCTATCATTTCTTCACCTTCTGCAGGCCTGGCGCCGATCAGGCGAAGAATTTCATCTCCGTCGTGCCGCGCGATCAAACGCTGCTGCCGCCGGTGGTGGATATCGAATTCGTCGGCAATTGCCCGCGGCGGCCATCGCCCGAAGAATTGAGCGTTGAACTCTCGGCTTTCCTCGGCCCTGTCGAGGCAGCCTTCGGCAAGACGGCGATCCTCTATGTGACCGACGACGCGGCACGGGCCTATGCCGGCCAGATTGTCGGCCGCCGGCGCTGGGTTCGTTCGCTGGCGCTGCAGCCAGGTCATGACGACTGGATCTATTGGCAGTACCACGACAGCGGTCGCGTCGACGGCATCACCGGCGACGTCGATCTGAATGTGCTTCAGGGCGGGCCGGAGAAATTGGCCGAGCTGTTTGCGCCACCGCCCGAATCTATCTCTCCAGAAACGCCGCTATCTCCCTGAAGACGTTGACGAACATTGCTTCCGTCAGCACGCCGGTGTTGGTGTTGTAGCGCGAGCAATGATAGCTGGAAAACAGCGTCACGCCATTGGTTTGCTGCTGCCCGCCATGCTTGAACGGATAAGCGGCGACACGCTGGCCGAGCGCCCGCACGGTCGACTGGTGCGCGATCGAGCCCAGCGCCAGCACGGCGCGCAGGTTCTTGAACCGCGCGATCGTCGGCACCAGGAACGTCCGGCAGGTGGCGATCTCGGCGCCGGCCGGCTTGTTGTCCGGCGGCACGCAGCGAACTGCATTGGTGATCGCCGTGCCGACAAGCTCCAGCCCGTCATCGGGCCGCGCCTTGAATTGGCCGCGCGCAAAGCCGTGTGCGATCAGCGTGTTGTAGAGCAGGTCGCCGGCAAAATCGCCGGTGAAGGGGCGTCCGGTGCGGTTTGCGCCGCGCAGGCCCGGCGCCAGTCCGACGATCAGCAGCCGCACCGCATCCTCGCCCTCGGGGGGCAGGAAGGTCGGCACCGGTGCATTGAACCAGGACGGCTCGCGCTGACGCCATTGCGCGATAAAATCATGCAGCCGCGGGCAGAGCGGGCAATCGCGGTCGGGCTCGGAGGACGCGACCAGGGGAGCGGTCAAGACCGCCGCCGTCAATACTCGTCCTCGTCGACTTCGGCCGGTTCGGGCCGGCGCACCGGCCGCTCGGACGGATCGCGGCCGATATCGCTCTTCAAGGTAATCAGGTCGATGAAATGATCGGCCTGGCGGCGCAGATCGTCGGAAATCATCGGCGGCTGCGAAGCCATGGTCGAGACGATCGAGACCTTGCGCCCGCGCCGCTGCAGCGCCTCGACCAGCGTGCGGAAATCGCCGTCGCCGGAAAAGATGACATAGTGGTCGACGACATCGGCGAGTTCCAGCGCATCGACGGTCAGCTCGATGTCCATATTGCCCTTGATCTTGCGGCGGCCGGTCGAGTCGGTGAACTCCTTGGCCGGCTTGGTCACCACCTTGAAGCCGTTATAGTCGAGCCAATCGATCAGCGGCCGGATCGAGGAATATTCCTGATCCTCGACCAGCGCGGTGTAGTAGTAGGCACGCAGCAGGTAGCCGCGCTTCTGGAAGTTCGACAAAAGCCTGCGGTAGTCGATGTCGAAGCCGAGCGCACGCGAGGTGGCGTAAAGATTGGCACCGTCGATGAAAAGAGCGATTTTTTCACGAGGGTCGAACATGGAAATATTCCTTTTCGAAAATAAGCGGTCGTCTAAATGCGCGTGACTATCGGTCGGCTTGAAATAACCGGCTGACCTTCGTCATTCGAGATAACGCCGGTTTTACGGCAATCCAAGGGTATGATGCTGCATAGCAAGCAATTGTGATCGGTGCCGCATGTCGCAGGCGGCGCGCGCCCAGACTGGCCTTGGCCAGACCCCAGGCCCAGCCCCCCAGGCCCGGCATTGTCCGGCATTGCCAAGAAGCTTGTATTTTGGCAGCGTTCGGGTTATGGACCGCGCCTGTTTTCCATCAAATCCAGGCATGAAAGGGGCAGCTCATGGCCCGCGTAACCGTTGAAGATTGCATCGACAAGGTCAACAACCGCTTCGAGCTTGTGCTTCTGGCCGGCCACCGCGCCCGTCAGATCAGCCAGGGCGCGCAGATCACCGTTCCTCGTGACAACGACAAGAATCCGGTCATCGCGCTGCGCGAGATCGCCGAGGAGACATTGTCGCCCGACGACCTCAAGGAAGACCTGATCCACTCGCTGCAGAAGCATGTCGAGGTCGACGAGCCGGAAGCCGACGGCGAGGCGATCGCCGACCAGACCGGTACCGCCGCTGCGGCAACCGACGCCGACGACACCGAGGACAACATCACCTTCGACCGCATGACCGAGGAAGACCTCCTGGCCGGCATCGAAGGTCTGGTGCCGCCGGAAAAAAGCGACGATTATTAATCTTCCCACCGGCCGCCGACACTTTCGCGCCGGCGGTTTCGTGGTTATCTATGACATGCGCCGTACGCCAGTGCGGCGCATGATTCATTTCAGCACTGCGAGATCCCGCCCATGATGCGTCAGTATGAGCTTGTCGAGCGCGTCCAGCGCTACAAGCCTGACGTCAACGAGGCGCTGCTTAACAAGGCCTATGTCTACGCCATGCAGAAGCATGGTCACCAGAAGCGCGCCTCCGGCGATCCTTATTTCTCGCATCCGCTCGAAGTCGCCGCCATCCTCACCGAAATGCACATGGATGAGGCGACCATCGCGGTTGCCTTGCTGCACGACACGATCGAGGACACAACGGCGACCAGGGCCGAGATCGACGAGCTGTTCGGTCCGGAAATGGGCAAGCTGGTCGAAGGCCTGACCAAGCTGAAGAAACTCGACCTCGTCTCCAAGAAGGCCGAGCAGGCGGAAAACCTGCGCAAGCTGTTGCTGGCGATATCGGAAGACGTTCGCGTGCTTCTGGTCAAGCTTGCTGACCGCTTGCACAACATGCGCACGCTCGACCATGTGCCCGAAGCCAAACGTCTGCGTATCGCCGAGGAAACGATGGATATCTATGCGCCGCTGGCCGGGCGCATGGGCATGCAAGGCATGCGCGAGGAACTCGAGGAGATCGCCTTTCGCTTCATCAATCCCGAAGCCTACCGCGCCGTCACCGCGCGGCTCGCCGAAATCTTCGAGCGCAACAAGGATGTGCTGTCCGAGATCGAGAAGGCGCTGTCCACGCTGTTCGACAAATATGCGATCAAGGCCGAGGTCAAGAGCCGCCAGAAGAAGCCGTGGTCGGTGTTCCGCAAGATGGAGGCCAAGGCGCTGTCCTTCGAGCAGCTGTCCGACATTTTCGGCTTTCGCGTCGTCGTCGATACCGTCGAGGACTGCTACCGGGCGCTCGGCGCCATCCACACCACGTGGTCGATGGTGCCCGGCCGCTTCAAGGACTACATCTCGACGCCGAAGCAGAACGACTACCGTTCGATCCACACCACCATCGTCGGACCGTCGCGGCAGCGCGTCGAGCTGCAGATCCGCACCTATCAGATGAACAAGATCGCCGAATATGGCGTTGCCGCGCATTCGATCTACAAGGACAGCGGCGGCAAGGTGAACGGCACCGCCCACGCGATCTCGAAGGAGACCAACGCCTATGCCTGGCTGCGGCGCACCATCGAGCAGCTAGCCGAAGGCGACAATCCCGAGGACTTCCTCGAAAACACCAAGCTCGAGCTGTTCCAGGACCAGGTGTTCTGCTTCACGCCCAAGGGAATGCTGATCGCGCTGCCGCGCGGCGCCACGCCGATCGACTTCGCCTATGCGGTGCACACCGATGTCGGTGATACCTGCGTCGGGGCCAAGGTCAACGGCCGCATCATGCCGCTGATGACCGAGCTTAAGAATGGCGACGAGGTCGAGATCATCCGCTCCAAGGCGCAGGTTCCGCCGGCGGCGTGGGAATCGGTCGTCGTCACCGGCAAGGCGCGCTCGGCGATCCGCCGCGCCACCAAGAATGCCATCCGCAAGCAGTATTCGGGTCTCGGCATCCGCATACTGGAACGCGCTTTCGAACGGTCAGGCAAAATTTTTACCAAGGAAAGCTTGAAATCGGTGCTGCATCGGCTGGCACGCAAGGACATCGAGGATGTGCTGGCCTCTGTCGGCCGCGGCGAACTTGCCTCCACCGATGTCATCAAGGCGGTGTTTCCCGACTACAAGGACGAGCGCATCACGCTGGCGGCGCCCAAGCAGCGCGAAGAGGGCTGGTCGAAGATCCGCAACGCCGCCGGCATGCTGTTCCAGATTCCGGGCCGCGCCGCACGAAAGGACAAGGACCAGCCAAGGGACGGCGCCGTGCCGATCCGCGGCGTGCGCGGCGACCTGCCGGTGCGCTTCGCGCCGGAAGGTGCTGTGCCCGGCGACCGCATCGTCGGCATCGTGCAGCCGGGGACCGGCATCACCATCTATCCGATCCAGTCGCCGGCGCTGCAGGCCTTCGACGACCAGCCAGAACGCTGGATCGACGTGCGCTGGGACATAGACGAGCGCACCAAGGAGCGGTTTCCGGCGCGCGTCTCGGTCACCGCCATCAACGCGCCGGGCTCACTGGCCGACATTGCGCAGGTCGTTGCATCCAACGATGCCAACATCCATACATTGTCGATGGTGCGCACCGCGCCTGATTTCACCGAAATGCTGATCGATCTCGAAGTCTGGGACCTGAAGCACCTGAACCGGCTGCTGTCGCAGCTCAAGGACAATTCGAGCGTCAGCGACGCACGGCGGGTGAATGGGTGAATGGCGAGAGTAGTGAGTAGTGAGTAGTGAGTAGTGAATAGTGAATAGTGAATAGTGAATAGTGAATAGTGAATAGTGAATAGTGAATAGTGAAATAAAGGTGCTCTCACTGCCGACCGCCCACTACTGACTACTCACTATTCACCATTCACCACCATCCACACGGAGCGAACAATGAACACCGACGAAGTGCTGGGCGTCTTCCGTGAAGCCGGTGCCGTTCTCGAGGGGCACTTCATCCTGACTTCGGGCTTGCGTAGTCCGGTCTTCCTGCAGAAGGCGCGGGTCTTCATGCATGCCGACAAAACCGAGCGCCTGTGCAAGGCGCTGGCCGAAAAAATCCGCGCTGCTGTGTCCGGCAGGATCGATTACGTCGTCGGCCCGGCGATCGGCGGGCTGATCCCGGCCTACGAGACCTCGCGCCATCTTGGCGCACCGGCGATCTGGGTCGAGCGGGAAGGGGGCGAGTTCAGGCTCCGCCGCTTCGAGATCGCCAGCGGATCGCGCGTCGTCATCGTCGAGGACATCGTCACCACCGGCCTGTCGATCCGCGAGACCATCGACTGCCTGCGCGCGCTTGGCGCCGAGGTGGTTGCCGCTGCCTGCATCATAGACCGCTCGGCCGGCAAGACCGATGTCGGCGTGCCGCTGATCGCGCTCGCCGAATATGAAGTTCCGGCCTACCCGGCCGACAGGCTGCCGCCCGAGCTTGCCGCCATACCGCCAGTCAAGCCGGGCAGCCGCAACATTTAAGGCATGTCGCCCAAAGCCACAGCTCAGGCCAGTTCCGCTTCCACAGGGCAGTCGATGCAAGCGGTATAGTTGCAGAGCCGGCAAATACGATATGCATGGTCCTCGGTGCTGACGAGCCCACGCAACAGCTTGGCGGCAAGGTTACCGAATTCCTGCAGCTCCTCCTGACTTAGAACAGCGAGCGCTGACGCGAGCCCTTTCTGGCGAGCGGAAAGAATAGCACTGCAGGTCGTCTCGCCCAGAGGAGTGAGCCTTAGCGCTACCGCGCGATGGTCGTCAGGCGCCGAGAACCGAGCCGCCAATCCCTCCGCGACCAGTCGATCGACCAGTCTGACGGTGCCCGAATGGGACAGTGACAATGCGCGGCGCAGCCTCTCGATCGACAGGCCCGGTACGTGGCCAATGAGGGTGATCGCGGAAGCCGCCGGGCCGGGCTCCGGTGCTTTGGCCTGAGCGTCCCGCTGCAAAATGTCCGCAAAGGCGAGCGCTAGAGCACCAATCACATTTTCAATGCTGGAATCGATCATCGCCAAAAAATATATGCTCGGAGCATATACATCAAGGTCGAATTATTATATGCTTGGAGCATACAAATCGAAAGGAGAAGGCCATGTTTACCTCTGCAACCGCCAACGCTCCGTTCGTGGCGCGCATCAATCAAGCTGGCTACCGCCTTGCTGCCGTCGGTCGCGCGGTAACCCTTTTGGGGGTGGTGCTCCCTTTGCTGTTGATCGGCATTTTGAAATTTACTGCAATCGAGATCGAGGCGCTCAGGCCATTCGTCGAGAATACGCCTTGGCTGGCATGGCTCTATCCCGCATTCGGGTTTGCGGGAGCCTCCTACTTCCTGGGCGTGGTCGAACTGGCCACAGCGCTTCTGCTGATAGCATCTGTCCGTAGCGTCTGGGCTGGCCTCGTGGGGGGTGCCATCGGTTCAGTCATCTTTGCGCTGACATCCTCGACAATGCTCACCCTGCCGATCTGGGAAACGGGATCCGGAGGGTTTCCTTTCCTCAACGGGTTAGGTGCCTTTCTGATCAAGGATGTCGCCTTGCTCGGAGTGAGCCTGGTCATTTTGGGGAGCAGCCTTCAACAACTCGTATCCGACCCCAGCCGAAAAAATGATCGTGGTGATGAACAACGCATCGAGAGGTGAGAGATGTCTCTACTCGCTATCTGGCGCAGGACGGACGAACCAGGGCACGATGTCGTGCAGCTAACCCAGACAGACCTCGGCTGGCACTTGAATGGAGCCGCTGTATACCTGTCGGATGCGGGCCCGGCACGCTTGGACTACACTGTGCAACTGGCCGAAGATTGGACGACCAAATCCGGCAGCGTTCGCGGGTTCATCGGTTCCCAGTCAGTTGATCTCACAATAATCCGCACCGAGACCGGCATCCGCAACGAGACCGGCTGGACTGTCAATGGGCAGCGGCAGCCGGCGGTTCGGTCGATGGTGGATCTGGACTACAGCTTTACGCCGGCGACGAACCTGCAACAAATTCGCAGAATGAACCTGAAGGTCGGCGACAAGGCGGATTTTCCGGTGGCCTGGCTGGTTGCCGGCGCGTCGAATTTGGTTGTTCTGCCGCAAACCTACCATCGTGTGAGTGAGACCGAGTACATCTACGAGGCTCCCACAGTGCGTTACCGTGCTACGCTGCTCATTCCCGAGGCTGGCTTTGTTCAAGATTACCCCGACGGCTGGGTTTTCGAGACCGGCAACGCCGGCCGTGCACTATAGGAGTGCGGCTGAAGCTTGGCTGCTCGCAAGCTGACATCCATGCAGCTTGCTGCTTCGGGGTAAGGCGAACCCGTCGCATTTGGTTACCTCCTGTGGCAGACCATCGCGGCAGCGATTCGTTGTCTTGGGGCCTGGGTGTCGCTATATCGAAGCCTTGATTGCCTTCCGGCGTACTTGAAGACCCGCTACCGGGTGGCCGGGGCCGGCGTATTGGATCAGGACAGGGACAGAGTGCTTTTTCGACGCCGCAAGCCTGATGGTCTTCTCGAGCGGGTGCGTCTCCATGTGTGGCCACGCCGCTCTTTCTCGCGCTCCATGCGCCTGACGAACAGAGCTGGAATAGCCGGACGGGAAGTTCCCGCCCAATGATCATTGGCATCGGCAGCGACCTGATCGATATCAGACGCATCGAAAAATCGCTGCAGCGCCATGGCCAGCGCTTCATCCAGCGCATCTACACCGAAGTCGAACAGGCCCGCTCCGAAAACCGCGGCGCTCGCGCCGCCTCTTATGCCAAGCGTTTTGCTGCCAAGGAGGCCTGCGCCAAGGCGCTGGGCACCGGTATGGCGCAAGGGGTGTTCTGGCGCGACATGGGCGTCATCAATCTGGCCAGCGGCAAGCCGACCATGGCGTTGACCGGCGGGGCGGCGGCGCAGTTGGACAAGATCCTGCCTGAAGGGCACAGAGCGGCGATCCACCTCACCATCACCGATGATTTTCCGCTTGCTCAAGCCTTTGTGATAATCGAGGCGATGCCCGTCGAATAAGCGCCATATTGATCGCATCTGACCACCGGCATGACGTTGCCCAGCGCGCGCCGAGACTCTATACCAACCAACGCATAATCGAGGACGACATGAGCGTGGCTGAAAAATCCCAGAAGAAATCCGGCGGGCTTGGCGAAACCGTCAGCGTCATCGTCCAGGCGCTGTTGCTCGCTCTGGTCATCCGCACGCTTCTTTTCCAGCCATTCTCTATCCCGTCCGGGTCGATGCGGCCGACCTTGCTCGAAGGCGACTACCTCTTCGTCACCAAATGGTCCTATGGCTTCTCGCGCTATTCGCTGCCGTTCGGGCCGGACCTGTTTTCGGGCCGCATCTGGGGCGCCGAGCCGAAGCGCGGCGACGTGGCGGTGTTCAAGTTCCCGCCGGACCCCTCCGTCGACTACATCAAGCGCGTCGTCGGCCTGCCGGGCGACAAGATTCAGGTCAAGGATGGCCAGCTCTTCATCAATGGCGCCGGCGTGCAGCGCCAGAAGGTCGGGCAGATCGACAATCGCGACATCACCGAGGAGAGCGGGCCGGTCGACGTCTATCGCGAGACGTTGCCGAATGGCGTCAGCTATGACACGCTCGACCTGATACCCAACTCGATCGGTGACAACACCCAGGAATTCGACGTGCCGCCCGGCCACTATTTCATGATGGGCGACAACAGGGACAATTCCTCAGACAGCCGCTTCACCGTCGGTTTCGTGCCCGACGAGAACCTGGTCGGTCGCGCCAACGTCATCTTCTTCTCGATCGGTGGCAGCGCCAGCCCGCTCGAAATCTGGAAATGGCCGTCGCAGATGCGCGCGTCGCGCCTGCTCCAATTCGTCAAATAGGTCATGGTGGCGACAAAACGGCTGACCGTCGACGCGCTCGCCGAAGCGCTCATGGAGCGCACCGGCCACGCCTTTGCCGATCGACAGCGCTTGCAGCGCGCGCTGACCCATGCCAGCGCCCGCAGCAGCCATGCCGGCATCGACTATGAGCGTTTCGAATTCCTGGGCGACCGCGTCCTCGGCCTGGTCGTCGCCGACATGCTGCTGGCGGCGTATCCGGACGCGGCCGAAGGTGAGCTGTCGCTCCGGCTCAACGCGCTGGTCAATGCCGAGGTGCTGGCCGAGATCGCCGAGGAGATCGGCCTGCCGGAGTTGATCCGTGCCGGCTCGGACGTACGCGGCCTGGACGGGCGCAAGCGCGTCAATCTGCGGGCTGATGCGCTGGAATCGCTGATCGCCGTGCTCTATCTCGACGGCGGGCTGGAGGCGGCCCGCGCCTTCATCCACAAATACTGGCGGCCGCGCTCGCAGGCCACCGGCGCCGCCCGCCGCGATGCCAAGACCGAGTTGCAGGAATGGGCGCATCAGGCGGCAGGCGCCGTGCCGGTCTACATAATTGACAGTCGCGAGGGACCGGACCACGATCCGCTGTTCACCGTCACCGTCAAGGTCGGCGCCTATCCGCCGGCGACCGGCAGCGGGCGCTCCAAGCGCGAGGCCGAGCAAACCGCCGCGACTGCGCTGTTGTTGCGCGAAGGCGTCTGGCTGAACAAGGGGAGCGCGGCATGACCGCCACCGAAGACGTCCCGCCGGCAACAGAAGCCGCCACCACGCACTCTGGCTTTGTTGCACTGATCGGCGCGCCCAATGCGGGAAAATCGACGCTGGTCAACCAACTGGTCGGCGCCAAGGTGTCGATCGTCACCCACAAGGTGCAGACGACGCGCGCCATCGTGCGCGGCATCGCCATCCATAATAACGCACAGATCGTCTTCGTCGACACGCCGGGCATCTTCAAGCCGAAGCGGCGGTTGGACACGGCGATGGTGACGACCGCCTGGGGCGGCGCCAAGGACGCCGACATCGTGCTGCTGCTGATCGACGCCGAGCGCGGCATCAGGGGCGACGCCGACGCGATCCTCGAACGGCTGAAGGATGTCCGCCAGCCGATGGTGCTGATCCTCAACAAGGTCGACCGGGTCAAGCCCGAGGCGCTGCTGGCCCTGTCCGCGGCAGCGAATGAAAGAGTGCCTTTCAAGCGCACCTTCATGGTCTCTGCGCTAACCGGGTCGGGCTGCAAGGACCTGCTCGACTATCTCTCGGAAACCCTGCCTGCCGGCCCCTGGTACTACCCGGAGGACCAGATCTCCGACTTGCCGATGCGTCAGCTGGCGGCCGAGATCACTCGCGAAAAGCTCTATCTCAGGCTGCATCAGGAACTGCCCTATTCCTCCCATATCGAGACCGAGAAATGGGAAGAGAAGAAGGACGGCTCGGTGCGCATCGACCAGACCATCTATGTCGAGCGCGACAGCCAGAAGAAGATCGTGCTCGGCCACAAGGGCGAGACGATCCGTGCCATCGGCCAGGCGGCGCGCATGGAGATATCCGGTATCCTCGAACAGAAGGTGCATCTTTTCCTGTTCGTCAAGGTGCGCGAGAACTGGGGCGACGACCCCGAGCGCTATCGCGAGATGGGGCTGGATTTTCCGCATTAGAGCATGTTCCCGAAAAGTGGGAGCCGGTTTTCGGAAAAGATCATGCTCGAACCAGAAGTTACTATCGACACAGCCCTCGTGAGCCGGCTTGTCGCCACGCAATTTCCCCGATGGAAGGATCTTGCTGTCCAGCCGGTTGCGTCAGGCGGATGGGACAACAGGACCTTTCATCTCGGAGACCATATGTTGGTGAGGCTGCCGAGTGCGGCGGCCTATGCCTTGCAGGTCGAAAAGGAACATCGCTGGCTGCCAAGGCTTGCGCCTCTGCTGCCGCTGCCTGTCCCTGTCCCGCTGGCGATGGGAGCCCCGGTCGATGAGTATCCCTGGCATTGGTCCGTCTATCGCTGGATCGAAGGCGAGACGGCGACGCTGGAGCGTATTGCCAGCCTGCCGCAGTTCGCGGCCGGCCTGGCCCAATTCCTGGTCGCCCTGCAACGGGTCGATCCCGCCGGTGGACCGGCGCCAGGGCAGCACAATTTTTTTCGCGGCGGACCACTGAGCGTCTACGATGGTGAAACCCGGCAAGCAATTGCAGCCCTCGACGGCAAGATCGACACAGGCGCCGCGAGCGCGGTGTGGGAAGTAGCGCTTGCCGCGACATGGCACGGCGCGCCCGTCTGGTTCCACGGCGACGTCAGTTGGGGAAACCTGTTGGTCAGGCAAGGTGCTTTGAGCGCCGTGATTGACTTCGGAACTTCGGGCGTGGGCGATCCTTCGTGCGACTTGGCAATTGCGTGGACGCTCTTCGAAGGGAAAAGCCGAGAGGTGTTTCGCGCCGGCCTTCAGGCCGATGAGGCAACCTGGGCGCGAGGCCGTGGCTGGACGCTATGGAAAGCGCTGATTACGGTCGCCGGCCATATAGACATCAATCCAGTCGAGGTTGAAAAGTCGCGACGCGTCATCGATGAAGTGCTTGCCGATCACCTCCGCGCGGACCGCCGCGGAGGGCACCGACACAGCGCCTGAAAAACTTGATTTCGCCACCGAAGCGGTGACAAGCTGCGTTCATGGAATGGCGCGACGAGGGAATTATTCTCGGCACCCGCAAGCATGGCGAAACCAGCGCCATTCTTGAGGTCATGACGCGTGCGCATGGCCGCCACCTCGGCCTTGTGCGCGGCGGCCGCTCGCGCAAGCAGCAGCCGGTTCTGCAGCCCGGCAACCGCGTCGACCTGTTGTGGCGGGCGCGGCTCGACGAACATCTTGGCACCTTCCAGGCCGAGGCGATCGAGATGAACGCCGCCCGGCTGATGGACAGCGCCGTCGCCATCTATGGGCTGCAGACCATGGCGGCGCATCTGCGCCTGCTGCCCGAGCGCGACGCGCATGACGGCCTCTACGAGACGCTGGCAGTGATGATCGCCCATCTCGACGATGCGGACGCCGCCGGCGAGCTGGTGGCGCGCTTCGAATTGCTGATTCTCGACGAACTCGGCTTTGGCCTCGATCTCAGCCAGTGTGCCGCGACCGGCGCCAGGCAGGACCTTGCCTATGTCTCACCGAAGTCCGGGCGCGCCGTGTCGCGCGCCGCAGGCGCGCCATGGCGCGACAAGATGCTGGTGCTCCCCGCCTTCCTGCAGCGCGGCTCCGGGCTGCGCGCCGATCCGGCGGCGATCGAGGACGCCTTCCGGCTGACCGGCTTCTTTTTTTCCCGCCATGTCTACGAGCCGCGCGGTATCGAGGCGCCCGGCGCCCGCACCGGCTTCCTCGCCGCCCTACGCAAGCACCATGCGCTGCACAAGGTGATCGGGGGAGAGACCGTTACATGAGCGACGTGGAACTCTATCCCGGCCGGGTTTCGCCGCCCGGCCTCGGCACCATTCCACACGCCGACATCGGCTGAATATACCGGCCTGGAATTGCTCCAGCGCATTATTGACAGCAAATACAAGGCGCCGCCGCTGGCTTTCGGCACCGAAACGTGCTCGATCTTTCCGGCCGCCAATCTGGCGGAGGGCTGACTCGGCTGGCCGTCTGGCCGCCGTATTTGTCGGTCACTACTGGCTTGGTTTGGGGGAACCGCCATGTTCGAAAGCCTGATCGGCCTCGTCGCGATCATCGCGCTGTTCGTCATTATCTCGCGCCAGCAGAGCCGCATCGGCCTGATCGAGCGCGAACTCGGTGCGCTGCGCAGCCTCGTGCTTTCGGGCGTCCATGTGGCCCCGCCGCAGGCCAAGCCGGTAGAACAGGCCGCAAACGACAGCATGCCGGCAGACGCGGCAATTGCGGCCGTGACCGACATTGCCCCGCCATCGGCGGGCGAAGCTGCTGCTGAGGAAAAGCCGCCCACGCAGGTTGAAGCCGGGGAGGCTGCATCCGGACCGTGGGCTGCGGGTGAAGCGGCGCCGGCTGGGCCTGCACCTGCGCAACCGGTGGCCGCGACGGCGAAACCGGCCCAAAAACCCGATATCGAAACGGCGCTCGGCACCCGCTGGGCGGTCTGGGTCGGCGGCATCGCGCTGGCGCTGGGCGGGCTGTTTCTGATCCGCTACACCATCGAGGCCGGCATTTTCGGTCCCGGCGTGCGGCTGAGCATGGCAGCAATGCTCGGGCTGGTGCTGGTCGCCGTCGGCGAGTTCATCCGCCGTACCGGCTTCAAGGTGCCGGTGCAGGGAGTCGCCGGCGCCTATATTCCGGCGATCCTGACGGCGGCCGGTGCTTTCATCCTGTTCGGCACGGTTTATGCCGCGCATGGCGTCTACGGCTTCATCGGGCCGGCGCTCGCCTTCACGCTGCTCGGCGCCATCGGTGTGGCGACGATCGCAGCAGCCCTCGTCCATGGCCAGGCACTGGCCGGCGTCGGCCTGCTCGGCGCAGTGGTGACGCCCATGCTGGTCGCCTCGCAGGCGCCGAATCCTTGGGCGCTGTTCGGCTATTTGGCGATTGTGCTCGCCGCTACCGGCGTGATCGCCCGCCTGCGCGACTGGAAATTGCTGATGGCGGCAGCGTTCGTCGGCACCGGCCTGTGGACCATTCTTTACATGACCGACGCGTCGGGCACCAACCTGCCTGTCGTCCTCTTTATCAACGCGGTGACCCTGGCCGTGCTCGCCCTCGTCTGGCTCGGCCGTCGCGGTGGCGAAGCAGGACCCGCCAGTGGCTTCGACTGGCCATCGGTCGCGCCTGGCTTCTTCGTCGGCCTTTCGGCGATGGCGCTGTTCGTCGACCCCGCATACGCTGCCGGCGATGCTCTGCCGGGAGCAGCCCTTATCGCAGCCCTGGTCGCGGTAGCGCTCTACCGACCGCTGGCGCTGGCGCTTCTGCACGCCGCAGGGCTGGCGACGGTTCTGGTCTATCTCGGCATCATTCCGCCAACCTCCGTCGTTTCAGACTTTTCAGGTGGCGCTCTCGGCGTCGATGGCCTGCCGGCGGCAGTTGCCGATACGCTGGTGCTCAGGATCGGCATCTTTCTCGGACTTGTGTTCATCGCAGCCGGCTTCTGGGCAGCGCGCAAATTTGCTTCATCGGCTCACATCCGTGCCGCCTCATGGGCGGCATGGGGCGTTGTCGCACCGCTGGTCATTCTGTTGGCGCTCTGGTTCACCTTCGGCAATCTCGACCGCGATCTTGTCTACGCGGCGGTTGCAGCCCTTCTGGTGGTGGTCTTCGCCACCGGCGGCGAGTGGATTGCGCGCGGTGAACAGCCGCCGCTGCAGGGCGGTGCGGCCATCTCGTTCGCGCTTGGCGGGGCAGCAGTCGCTGCCTTGCTGATGCTCTATATGGCCTTTGGGTCCGGCTGGACGACCATGCTTCTGGGTGCCGCGGCCATCGTGCCGGCGCTGGCCACCCGCTGGCGCGCCTATCCGGTGCTCGGCTGGATTTCGGTCGCTGCGGTCATCGCGGTGCTCGGCCGCATCGCCTTCGATCCGACAATCGTCGGCGCTGAATTCCTGTCGAGGACGCCGGTGTTCAACTGGCTGCTGCTGGGCTACGGCGTGCCGGCGCTTGCCTTCGGCTTTGCCGCCTGGCAATTCGCCCGCACCACAAATGGCCGGCCACGCCTCGCCATGGAAGCGGGCGCAGCACTGTTTGCAGTGCTCACGGTTGCCATATTGGTGCGCCATGCCATGCATGGCGGCGTCATCGACACGGGTGCTGCGACGCTCGCCGAGCAGGCGATCTACACGCTGATCGCCATCGGCGCCGGCGCCATCCTGGTCGCCATCGACATGCGCTCGCCAAGCTTGGTGCTGCGCTATGGTTCGCTTGCCGCGGGCGTCGTCTCGGTCGCCTTCATCGTCATCCAGCATTTTGTGGCGCTGAACCCGCTGTTTACCGACGAATCAACCGGTCGGATCCCGGTGTTCAACCTGCTGTTCCTCGCCTATCTCTTGCCGGCCATCGCTGCCGGCGGGCTCGCGCTCTACGCCCGTGACAAGCGGCCGAAATGGTATGCCGCGATGCTGGCGCTGATGGCGGCGCTGCTCGCCTTCGTCTATGCGACGCTATCGGTGCGGCGGCTGTTCAAGGGCGAGTTCATCGGCCTGTGGAGCGGCCTTGGCCAGCTCGAGACCTACACCTATTCCGCGCTGTGGCTGATCATTGGCGTGGCGCTGCTAACTGCCGGCGTCTGGCTGAAGTCGCAGGTGCTGCGCGTTGCGTCGGCCGCCCTGATCTCGGTCGCGGTGTTGAAGGTGTTCCTCTTCGACATGTCGGAACTGGAAGGCGTGCTGAGGGCGCTGTCCTTCATCGGCCTCGGCGCGGTGCTGATCGGCATCGGCCTGTTCTATCAGCGGCTGCTGACAAGAGCGGCGAGGGGATCATCTGTTTGAATGTCCAATAAATGGAATAGTTGAAGGTTCAGCAGGAGATATTCAAAAATGCCTCTCTATATTCGCGACAAAGAAGTGGGTGCGCTGGCCACAAAATTGTAGCGCGAGATCAACGCCGCAAGCAAAACGGAAGCAGTGCGGATTGCACTTTTGCATGAACTTGAGCGTAACCACGCCCGCAAGCCCCTGCGCGACAGAATTGCGGTGCTACAGGCCAAGTATGCTGCGTTGGGGCCATCCGATCCCAACTTCGACATGAAGGCATTTACTGACGAGGCATGGGAAGACTGACGTTGGCGAGCCCGGTCGGGCGGTTCAACTGTGAGTCCCAATTGGGCGTGGGATATTTCGCCGCGCCAGAGGGGTGCGAAGGAACTCGGCGGCTCGATTCAAGATCGCTGCGCCTTCCGCGTATGCCACGGCGGGTTATCGGGGCCTTGTTGCATCGCCCGCGATGGGAGGACTCTGCTTTGCCTCTCAATCCCACCGGGAATAAACCGGTCCGCGCCAGCGTTATTGCATTGCTTGGGTGACCGGGGCGGCGGACCGCTTCGCGCTGGCCGCTTGCGCCGCGCTGTGAAGGCGCGTTCAATCGGATGAACAAGGGCGACCTCAGAACCAGCGGTCATGGACGAAAAGAAGGCAGCAATCCTTGGCGAGATACCACGCCTGCGCCGTTATGCGCGCTCGCTGCTGCGCGATCGCGATTCCGCCGACGATCTCGTTCAGGACTGTCTCGAACGGGCGCTTGTGCGGCTCGACAATTGGCAGACTGGAGAAAGCCCCAGGAGGTGGCTGTTTACGATCATGCATCATTTGTTCATCGACCAGATGCGCAAGGTGAACCGGCGCGGCGAAGCAGCGATGCTGCCGCTGGAAGCGCGCGAGGCGCAGGCAGCACCCGCTGAGCAGGTGGAGAGCATCGCCTCGCGCGAGATCATCGACGCGTTGCAGGCGATCAGCCCCGATCGGCGCGCAGCACTGGTCATGGTCGCCATCGAAGGCTTTTCCTATGCCGAGGCCGCCAACATCCTCGGCGTCCCGGCCGGCACGCTGATGTCGCGCATCGCGCGCGGGCGTGACGAATTGCGCGGGTTGCTGGATGATGCCGCGCGTCGCCGGGCGATAAGGATCGTCGAGAAATGACCCGGCGCGACTTTTCCGAACGCGACATCCATATGGCCCTCGATGACGAGCTGCCGGTTGACGAGCGCGTGGCTTATGACGTCTGGCTCGAGGCCAATCCTGAAATGAAGGCGAGGAGCGTCCGCTATGTCGCCGACCGCGCAGCACTTCGTGCCGCCTTCGCCGGCGTGCTCGACGAGCCGGTGCCGGCGCGGTTGCAAAATATCGTGTTCGGCGAGGCGCCGGTCAAGACGGCGCCATCGAGCTCGCGCTGGTGGCGGGCGGCTGCCGCAGCGGCGATGCTGGCCATTGGCGGTGTCGGCGGTTATGTCGCCGGCATCGACCATCTCGGTCTGGAAGACCCGGCAGAGGACCAACTCGCCGAGCAGGCGATCGCAGCCCATGTCCTCTATGCCGCCGAGCAACGGCATGCGGTGGAAGTGCCCGCCAGCGACAAGGATCATCTGCAGACCTGGCTGTCCAATAGGGTCGGCCTGAAGCTGGTCGCACCGGATCTGGCGGCGCAAGGATTCCAGCTCGTCGGCGGTCGGCTGCTGCCCGCTGGCGAGAGCAAGGCCGCGATGTTGCTTTATGAGGACGCCAAGGGCGAGCGCATCTCGCTGTTCGTCACAGCGGAATCGGCCGAGAAGACCAAGGGCACTTATGGATCGGAAGAAGACGGCCCCGAGGCGATCTACTGGTTGGACAAGGGCTATGGCTGCGCCGTCGTCGGCTCGCTGCCGCGCGCGCAGCTGACTGCAGTGGCGAAGAGCGCCTACAGCCAGCTTGTCGCCGGGCTGGCCAGCTGAGCTGCGCTGTTTTTCAAAGCTTGCGTCTACAGCGCCGCGCGTCTTCGGACACGCAAAGGACGCTGTAGCACTTTAATTTGCGCATCATCCTTTCCGAAAATCGATTTCGATTTTTTGGGGATCATGCGCCGCCGAAACTGTAAAAATTCAGCCCGAATCGAGGTGCGATAGCGCTTGACGGATGCTGGCGCTTCGGCTGTGTTGTCGACACTTCTGACCAGGCCTTTCCAAGAATCCAATCGAGGTTTTCCAAGCCCGCATGCCTGCCGAGATCCGCACGGCCCGCGCGTCTGACGTCGATGACCTCGCGGCGATCGAAAAAGCTGTTTTCTCTGGCGACCGCATTTCCCGCCGTTCCTTTCGTCAGTTGATCGAACGCGAGACCGCCGAGATGCTGGTTGCCGAAAACGACGGCCGCATCGCCGGCTATGCGGTCGTGCTGTTTCGCAAGGGCAGCGGAGTCGCGCGGCTCTATTCCATTGCCACCGGTCCGTTCTCCGGCGGGCTTGGCATTGGCCGCATGCTGCTGGAACGGGCCGAGGAAGCCGCCTTCGAGCACAACCGCATGATGCTGCGTCTCGAGGTGCGCGAGGACAACAGCCGAGCCATCCGCATTTACGAGCAGAGCGGCTACCGCAAGATCGGCCGCGAACCGGGCTATTACGAGGACGGCACCACGGCGCTGCGCTACGAAAAGACCCTGCGGGGCGACATTCCGGTCGCCACCAGGGTGCCGTTCTACCAGCAGACCTGCGATTTCACCTGCGGCCCGTGCTGCCTGATGATGGCGATGGCCAATTTCGATGCCGGCTTCGTGCCCGACCCGGTGATGGAAATCCGTTTGTGGCGCGAGTCGACCACCGTTTTCATGATGTCGGGGCCGGGCGGCTGCGAGCCGTTCGGCCTCGCCGTTGCCGGCCACGAAAGCGGGCTGTCTGCCGAGATATATGTCTCCTTCCATGGTGCGCTGTTCCTGCAGTCGGTGCGCAGCCAAGACAAGCGCCGGGTGATGGAACTGGCGCAGGTCGACTTTCGCCGGCGCGCGGAACGTTACGGCATCCCGGTGAATTACCGTCCATTCGCCATCGACGATATCCGCACCGCAATCGCAGAAGGAAAACTGGTGTTGGTCCTGATCAGCGGCTTCCTTATGTTCGGCAAGAAGGTTCCGCACTGGGTTCTGGCCATCGGCGACGATGGCGACCATATCCTGATCCATGATCCCTGGGTCGAAGACGAGAGACAGGAGACCATCCTTGATGCCGCCAACATTCCGGTGCCTTACGGCATCTTCATGAACATGGCGCAATTCGGCCGCGATGGATTGCGTGCCGCCATAATCCTCGGAAAGCGCGACAGACAATGACCTGGGTCATCCTTACCGGCCGGCAGAACGATCTCGATCAGGTGGCGACACCGCACAAGATCATCACCAATCGCGACTATCTTGCGCATCCGGCGCTGTTTCGCGGCCAGCGGCCGAAAGTCATCAACCTGTCGAACAATTACGGCTACCAAAGCCGCGGCTACTATGCCTCGCTGCTCGCCGGTTCGCGCGGTCACAAGGTCATTCCGACGGTCGAGACGATGATCGACCTGTCCGAGCGCAAGCTCTACGAGCATGCGCTGCCGGAGCTGGAACTCGCGCTCAACAAATGCCGCAAGGATCTGGGCGGAGCCTTTCCGCAAAAAGTCTGCATCTTTTTCGGCATCGGCTCGTCGAAGATATGGGATCGTTTCGCCAAGCTTTTGTTCGACTGGTTCCGAGCGCCGGCGTTGGAAGTCCACATCACGGACAGCGCCGAATGGGCGTCGATCCGCAAGATCGGCTTCCATCCGCTGGCCAGGATGACCGAGGAGGAGGAAAAGCGCTTTCTTCAGTGCCTCGAGACCTACACCAGCCGCGAGTGGCGTGACACCAAGGGTCGCACGCCGGCGCGCTACACCTTCGCCACGCTGGTCGATCCGCATGAGGAGTTGCCGCCATCGGAGATCTCGTCGCTGCGCTATTGGGCCAAGATCGCCGAGAAGATGGGCGTCGAAATCGAGCCGATCACCAAAAAGGATCTGGCCAAGCTCGCCAACTACGACGCGCTGTTCATCCGCGAGACGACTTCGATCTCCAATCACACCTACCGCTTCGCGCGCCGCGCCCAGCAGGAAGGCATGCCGGTCATCGACGATCCGCTGTCGATGATCCGCTGCACCAACAAGGTCTATCTCAACGAGCTGATGACCTACAACAAGGTGCCGGTGCCGCCGACGGTGATGATCGCCGGCATCTCGGACCTTGAAGTGGCGGCGCAGACGCTGGGCTTTCCGCTGGTGCTGAAAATCCCGGACTCGTCGTTTTCACGCGGCGTCAAGAAATGCGCCACCTTTGAGGAGCTGAAGACGCTTGCCACCGAATGGCTGGAGGATTCCGATCTCCTGATCGCACAGAAATTCATTCCGACCCAATATGACTGGCGCGTCGGCGTGCTCGGCGGCCAGCCTCTGTTTGCCGTGCACTACCTGATGGCCAAGAAGCACTGGCAGATCGTCAACCACAAGGCCAACGGCAAGCCCGACCAGGGCGGCATCAAGACCTTCACCTTAAAGGAGGCGCCGGCCCATGTCGTCGAGACGGCGGTGAGGGCGGCGCGCTGCATCGGCGATGGCCTCTACGGCGTCGACCTCAAAGAGACCAAGGACGGTGTCTTCGTCATAGAGGTCAACGATAATCCCAACCTCGACCATGGCTGGGAGGACTCTGGCGAAAAAGACGAGGTATGGGTGCGGCTGACGCAGTGGTTCCTGGAGCGGCTCGACCGACAGGGACGGTAGCAGGGATTCTATCCGATCGACGCCCCGGCCTTCAATCCGTCGCGGCAGGCTCACACCTTCGGCTCCCCGCCCGAACACGGCGCTGTATCCCCTCAGCGTTTTTCAGTCGGCCGGCTGCACTGTTTGGCGCCGCGATTTCTCGATTGCCGCATACCGTTTGAGAAACGCGTTTTGCGCCCAGGTCACCGAACGCGGGGTGAAATCGAAGCGGTCGGCATTGAAGCCGCGCGGCCGGCCGAAGAATTCGGTCGCCTCGGCGGTCGAAAAACCGGCAAGCAGCGTCGCCTCGAAATAGGCGGCGATCTGGTCGGCGCGCTTGATCTCCTTGCGCAGGCCCGCAACCGGTTCGACCGGCAGCGAAAAGCGCAGATGGATGGCCCGCTGCAGCCTCAGCTCGCACTCCTTGTAGCTGCCGCCCATCACCGATTTGAACGGTGAGATCATGTCGCCGATGACATACTCCGGCGCGTCGTGCAGCAAAGCCGCCAGCCGCGCATCGGCTGGGGCGTCCGGCACCAGCTCGCCGAAAAGCGCCTCGACCAGCAGCGAATGCTGGGCGACGGAAAAGGCGTGATCGCCGATGGTCTGGCCATTCCAGCGGGCGACGCGGGCAAGCCCATGGGCGATGTCCGAAATCTCGATGTCGAGCGGCGAGGGGTCGAGCAGATCGAGCCGTCGGCCCGACAGCATGCGCTGCCAGGCGCGCGGCGGCGCGCCGGGACGGTCGGCCGCCATCAGGCCTCCTCCGCGCCGACGGGTTCCTGCGGGAAGATGAATTTCGCCCAGGCCGGGATGGTGAGCGACACCGGGACGTCATCCGCCATGATCGGCCGGCCGGCGTCGAGCGCTGCCTTGACGCGGTCGATGCGGGCTATGGCGAGGCCCGCCGTGCCGGCGGCCGTGCCAAGCGTGCCGACCGGTCGCCCTGCAACTGTCAACTCTGTGCCAGGAGCGGGCAGGGGCCGTTCGGCCGAAACGATCAGCACCCGCCGTCTGGCGGTGCCGCGATGCTGCATCCGCGAAACCACCTCCTGGCCGACATAGCAACCCTTCCTGAAGCCGACGCCGCCGGTCTCGTCGAGCAGCACATCATGCGGGAAGGCATCGCCGAGCTGATAGTCGCTGCCACTTTCGGCAATCCCATGAGCGATGCGCAGAGCTTGCCATGCGGCCGGGTCGCCGCCGGCGGCAGCGGCGCCATAAAAGCGCGTCACGGACGCGTCGCGGAACCGCGCATCGGCAACCGGCGTTGAATCGAACTGCGAAGCAGTTGAATCATCCCCCCAAACAACAGCGACAAGTCCCTGATCTGCCTTGGCGATCTCGACCTTGGCGCGCAATTTGTAGAGCATCAGCCGGCGTATGAAATCGTCTGATATATCGGATCGGCATTCGAGGCGGAACAAATTCTCGCCAGCGCGGGAGATCAGGAAGTCGAACAGAATCTTGCCTTGCGGCGTCAGCAAAGCGCCCGGCTTTGCCTCGCCGGGAGCCAGCGCGTCGAGGTCGGTGGTCAGAATGTTCTGCAAAAAACTCTCGGCATCCGGTCCTGACACGGAAACGAGCGCGCGGTCTTTCAACTGGGCAAAGGGCATGGGCGGAAAACAACCTGATCTTGCAAAACGGTCGGCCATTACGTAAGCCGCTGGCACTCCCCCCGCAAGAGACCGGATCAGCATGGCCACGACCTACGACCTCATCCTGACAGGCGGCACGGTGGTCAACCACGACGGCGAAGGCCGGCGCGACATCGGCATCAACGGCGGGCGCATCGCCGCTATCGGCGATCTCGGCCAGGCTTCCGCTTGCGAAACGGTCGACTGTCGCGGCCTGCACATCCTGCCGGGCGTCGTCGACAGCCAGGTGCATTTCCGCGAGCCGGGGCTGGAGCACAAGGAAGATCTGGAGACAGGTTCGCGGGCAGCGGCGCTGGGCGGCGTCACCGCCGTCTTCGAGATGCCCAACACCAACCCGCTGACCACCAGCGAAGCAGCGCTTGCCGACAAGGTTCGGCGTGCCACCGGCCGCATGCATTGCGACTTTGCCTTCTGGGTCGGTGGCACCCGCGAGAACGCAAAGGACGCCGGCGACCTTGAGCGGCTACCCGGTGCTGCCGGCATAAAAGTGTTCATGGGCTCGTCGACCGGTGACCTTTTGGTCGAGGACGATGAAAGCGTTGCCTCGATCCTGAGGAATACCCGCCGCCGTGCGGCCTTCCATTCCGAGGACGAATTCCGGCTGCGCGAGCGGCTCGGCGAACGCATCGAGGGCGACCCGGCCTCGCATCCGGTGTGGCGCGACGAGATCGCCGCCTTACGCTGCACCGAGCGCCTGGTGCGCATTGCGCGCCAGGTTCGCGCCCGCATCCACGTGCTGCACATCTCGACCGCCGAGGAGATTGTTTTCCTCGAACAGCACAAGGACGTCGCGACCTGCGAGGCGACGCCGCATCATCTGACGCTGAGCGCGGACGATTATGCGCAGCTTGGCACGCTGATCCAGATGAACCCGCCGGTGCGCGCATCGCGCCACTGCGACGGCATCTGGCGCGGCATTGCGCAAGGCATTGTCGATGTGCTTGGTTCCGACCACGCCCCGCACACGCTGGCCGAGAAGGCGAAACCCTACCCGGCCTCGCCGTCGGGCATGACCGGCGTGCAGACGCTGGTGCCGATCATGCTCGACCATGTCAATGCCGGCCGGCTGACGTTGCAGCGTTTCGTCGACCTGTCCAGCCACGGCCCGCAGCGTATCTTCGGCATGGCCAGGAAAGGCCGCATCGCCGCCGGCTACGACGCCGATTTCACGATTGTCGATCTGAAGCGCCGCGAGACCATCACCAATGCGCAGGCAGGCTCGAAGGCCGGCTGGACGCCCTACGATGGCCGGCAAGTCACCGGCTGGCCGGTCGGCACCGTCGTGCGCGGCCGGCGTGTGATGTGGGAAGGCGAGATCGTCACGCCAGGACAGGGTCGGGCGGTGGAGTTTTCCGAGGCGCTGGCGGTGTAGCCGTTTCCACGGTGTTGGATTTTTTAAGCACCGCGCATTATGTTGTTGGGGTTATGAACGCAGATATAGCGCCCATGATTGTCCCCGCCGAGTTTCCGGAGCTCCAGGCTCTCGCCTGGAATCGTGACGTAGCGCGACCGATTCCCGCCGAAGAAGCATTTGCGTTGTATGAGCGCAATTGGCGTTTTATCGATCAAAAACGTCTTACGGCCCGTGAAAAACGGCTTATACGGGATCTGGCCGACAAATTCGGTCACGGCGTCCTTTTGACCACCGGCTGAAGTTCGTTCTCCGTCTCCCGATCTTTCTTCCCGCAGCTGCGGTATCAAACAGGACACACAGCGAACGGAAGTCATGAAGCAGTTCAAACGGCCGGAACACCGGATCATTGCCGAAGCCCTCGCGCTTATGGATCACGAATTTCTGACCGCAAACCGATGCTGGTTCGGCGGCGGGACGGCGATCGTCATGAAATTCGGCGAATATCGACGGTCGCTGGATGTGGATTTCCTGTGTGCCGACGCCGATGGCTATCGCGAACTGCGAACCCGTGCGGCCGAACGGGGCGCAAGAGCGTTCTTCCCCGAACCAGTCGAGGCCGTTCGGGATTTCCAAATCGACCAGTATGGTTTGAGAACGGTTGTGCGGCTCAAGGGGCAATTGATCAAATTCGAAATCATCCGCGAGGGCCGTATCCAATTGCAAGGCCATTTTGACGACGATTTGAATGTACCTGCCCTGATCGCCGCGGATATGTTTGCCGAGAAGCTGTTGGCGAATGCCGACCGATGTCAAGATCATGCCACCGCATATCGCGACGCTATCGATCTCGGGACGTTGGTCAATGCCCTTGGGGAAATCCCGGCCGAGGCGCTAAGCAAGGCGCAAACCGCCTATGGGTCGGATATCCAGCACAAGATCGCATGGGTGGTGAACAAGCTTCAGGACAGGGACGAACTGCGCAGCGCAGCCGAGTCTTTACAAATGGACACGAACGCGGCCGACGCTGCTATTTCGGTTCTTCGAAATGAAGGCATTCGCCTCTGGCCGGGTTCGGGCATCCGCAACGACCCCGCCGATCGCGCCAACAAATAGCAGGTCGAGGCAGGGCGTGGAATTTGCCACAACGGCAGCTCAATCCCCTGCGACGAAAAACGTCCACTGTCCATCCGGGGTGATGCCGACGCGGTAGAAGATGTAGGCGCCGAACTGCTTCATGCTGTCATAGTCGCCGGCGGTGACGATCTTGAACAGCTCGACCCGCTGCCTGGCGTCGAGTTTGTCCAGCGGCAGCGCGAAGAAATATGGCCAGACATAGAGCTCCTGCGGCGTGCCGACATCGACATGGACATAGCCGGCACTGAGCACCTCTTCCAGGATGGCGAGGATTTCCTGGCCTTCCGCGTCGCCCGAAAGCCCTTTCAGGAAGGTGATCGGATCGCCTTCGATCTCGGCCAGCGACAATTGGGTCATCGCATCGCCCTGGCCGATCAGCGGCCGGAGTTTTTCGATGTCGCCGCTCTTGCAGGCCCCGATAATCAAATCGTGCATGCGCCTGACCGGCTCCGGCAGCTTGCCGAGATCGTAGACGACCTCGGGCAAGGGTTCATCCGGGTCGACTTGCGGATTGGCTATGCCACCATCGTCTGTTGGCCCGCCCGGTTCGACCTGTTCCCGTTCGTCGGGTGGCGTCGGTTGGCTCGCCGCAGGCGGCGTCGCGCCGAGCGGGCCGGGCGTCGGCACCGCGGTTCCGGGCGGCGACATGTCGTCGTCGGCGGGCGGCGTGACTGGCGAGGGCAGGTCCTCGCGCTTGATTTCACTCAAAGCATAGGCGGGGCTGATTGCGAGGCAAGGCGCCAGCGGAAACGCGGCGCAAAAAGCGGCGAGCCGGATGCTGAGGGCCAAGCCACGCGGCTGGCCTGACGTCGAAAAATTCACCGCCTGCCTCTCCATGATTCCGTCCAGCTGCCCAGGCCCGCCCAGGTGCCCGGGGCATGACGCCCAAGCGGCATGCCGTCATCGAAGAGCCTGATGCCAATCAGTGCCGCAGCCGTCCCGGCTCGAAGGCCCCAGCTATCACCTTTTCACGCATGCGGTCGAGCAAGGCAAGGGCCGAGGTCTCGCCATTGGCGCGCAGCATCTCGCCGAACGCGGTTTCGAGGGCCGCCTCGGCGATGATTTCCGTCTCGATTCCGGCCGAAAGCCCTTCCGCCCAGGCCTCGCTGTGGCTTTCCACTGCAGTCAGGCGCTTTTCTTCCCTGACCAGCGCGTCGATGTCGTTGACGCCATGTTCCATTGCGATGTCCACCCTTTTCAAGCGGCGATCCGGCGGATGCGGATCAGGCTTGGGCTGTCCCTTTTACTCGCAGGTTAAGTAAGTACTTGTAAATACGACATTTCTGGGGTCGTTTCGACAAGGGTTCGTCACGTTTTGCAAACCTGCGTTCGATCCGATTCAAAACTTAGCCGATTAGGCCGGCGAGCGGGATGAAAACCTTCAGTTTGAGTTAACTCCACATCCGCGCCGTAACGTTTTGTTAACACCGTTGCAGAAGTGCAACACAACAATTGCACCAAGACGCCACCAGACACAAGCGGGCCGGGACACAAGCAGGGGGAGACAGGCTCAGTTGCCGTAGCGCGAGGCGATGTCGCGCGACAGCGTCTCGCCTTCCTTCATGTAGCGGCTGATGGCTTCGGTCGCCGAGGCGGTACACTGTGTGTAGGTGCCGCCAAAGGAGCGGTAGCCGCGGTTGAAGCTGGCGATGAAGCGGGCGCGCCGCTCCGGGTTCGGGTTTTCCGAAGCAATCAGCTTCTCCATCTCGACCCGCCATTGGTCGCCCTTCTCGCCGCACAGATTACGCAGAAAATGCAGCGACCCAAGCACCTCGGCCAGCCGCATCAGCCCCGGCTCGAACGGCGACTCGGCGGCCATGGCCGGCCGCGCCCCGATTGCCGTACTGGCGGCGAGGCAAGCTGCAAGGAAAATCGATGCGCGGATCATAAATCTATGTGGCCAAACAATTTGTCGCCTGCAAGGCGATTTTGGAGGTTACGCGCCTGTATTCCTGAGCAATTCGTCGGCAACGGCAAACACCGAAGCGGCAATCGGCAGCGCCGTCATTTCGCTGAGTGTATAGAAGGCGGCGGTCTCGGCGTCGTCGCTGGCCACGGGCTCGCCGCCGGCATAGGTGGCGCCGAATACCGTCAGCAGATAGTCGACCGGGTGCCCGTCGCTGCCGCCGTCGATGTGGATTTCCCGAAGGCGGCGGTAGTTGTGCGCATGCAACCCGGTTTCCTCCAGCAATTCGCGCTGCGCGGCTTGTTCCAGCGTTTCGCCGGCCTCGACCTTGCCGCCTGGAAACGCGTAGAATCCTTGCGAAGGCTGCCGCGCCCGCTTGACCAGCAGCACCGTGTCGCCACGGACAATGGCGACCGATACAGCCGGGAGTATTTTGCGCATCTCGTCCATGGATCTCCGATCGCCATTTGCCGCAGCCGGTTGTGGACCGGTCGGCGAGAGCAAGCATTAGCGGTTGCGCAACGCCGGTTCCATCGCCACCTTCACATCCGACCAATCTAACGAGTTTCAGCTTATGTGCGGACGCTTCGCCTTGACCGCCACGCCGGACCGGGCCGCCGCTTTTCTCGGTCTGCCAGAACTGGAGGATTTCCCGCCCCGCTACAACATCGCACCGACGCAGCCGGTGCTGATGGCGATTGCAGGCGTGCCGCGGGCGCCAGGCTCGAACCTTCCAGACCGGCAGCCGATGCTGGTGCGCTGGGGGCTGATCCCGGCATGGGTGAAGGACACGCGTGCGTTTCCTTTGCTGTTCAACGCGCGCTCGGAGGGAGCCGCGCAAAAGGCCTCGTTTCGCGCCGCCATGCGCCACCGCCGCGCTTTGGTGCCGGCTTCCGGCTTCTACGAATGGCGTCAATCAGGCGGCAAGCGGGGACAGCCCTATTGGGTGCGGCCGAAGCATGGCGGGCTTGTCGCCTTCGCCGGACTGATCGAGACCTATGCCGAGCCGGGCGGCTCGGAGATGGACACTGGCGCCATCCTGACCGTCAACGCCAATGCCGACATTGCCCATATCCACGACCGGATGCCGGTGGTGATAGATCCGCAGGATTTCGCCCGCTGGCTGGATTGCCGCACGCGCGAGCCGCGCGACGTGGCCGACCTGCTCAGACCGGCACAACTCGATTTCTTCGAGGCCGTCCCGGTTTCCGACCTCGTCAACAAGGTCGCCAACACCGGACCGGAGATTCAGGAAAGGTGGCCGGAGTTCAAGAAGGCCAGGCGCCGGAAGCCGGGCGCCGACGACAGTCAGATGAGCTTGTTTCAGCAGTAGCTGCTATTTTCTGGAGCGCTTCAGCGCCTTCATTGCCGGCGCTGCCATTTCCTGGCGAACCCGCCGGCCGCACGTCACATCAGGCAGCGCGCGGCGAGGTGATCTTCTGCACCGGCTTCTTCTTCTTCGCTGTGTGGAGAAGGGCGGCGACGATCGCGGCCGGGCCGATCGCCCGGTATTGACTGGCGAGCGCCGGTTGCTTGGCGCTGCTGGAGTCCTGCTTGGCTCGAGGCATTTTTCTCTTCCCTGGTAACGTCTTCGTGTCCGCGTTTGCTGGTCGAATCCGACCAAATCGTGACATCTGCTGATCTAGCCGGTGAATGTTTCATGACTGTGCCGAGATGTTTAATAAAATGTTTCACCGCGTCATTACCTGTGATCCAGCGGCTCTTTTGCCGAAAGTTGCGACTTGACGGCAACACTGGCTGAGGCGATAAAGCCGCTCATGAGAACGTCTTTCGCCATTTGTGGCATCTGCATTATTGGCTAGCTTCGCGCTGGTCCGGACGTTTTCGCCTATCTTCCTTCTAGAGTGGACAAACGCCCCGGCCAGCAGGCTGGTGGCTGATTTGCGTCTCGGCGCAAGTGGCCCCAACCAAAAAGTAACGCACCGGGAAGGCACGAATGTCTGACGCATCGAAGGGCCTGCGCCTCTACAACACGCTGACGCGGACCAAGGAGGATTTCTTCCCGATCGATCCGCGCAATGTGCGCATGTATGTCTGCGGCCCGACGGTCTACGACTTTGCCCATATCGGCAATGCGCGACCGGTGATCGTCTTCGACGTGCTGTTTCGTCTGCTGCGCCATGTCTACGGGCAAGCGCACGTCACCTATGTGCGCAACATCACGGATGTCGACGACAAGATCAACGACCGCGCGCTGCGCGATTTCGGCACCGAGATTGCCTCGGGAAAGCTGTCGCTGAACGAGGCGATCCGGCGGGTCACCGAAAAGACCGCTGACCAGTTCCACAAGGATGTGGCGACGCTCGGCTGCCTGCAACCTACGGTCGAGCCGCGGGCCACTGAATTCGTCGAGCCGCGCGCAGATGGCAAAGTCGACATGATCTCCTTGATTCAACGCTTGATCGAACGCGGCCATGCCTATGTTGCGGCAGGCGAAGTTCTGTTCGACACGGCTTCGATGCCGGACTACGGCCAATTGTCGAAACGCAATCTCGACGAACAGCAGGCCGGCGCTCGCGTCGCCGTCGATCCGCATAAGAAGAGCCCTGGCGATTTCGTGCTGTGGAAGCTGTCCTCGCCGGAAGAGCCGGGCTGGGACAGCCCGTGGGGCAGGGGCCGGCCGGGCTGGCACATCGAGTGCTCGGCGATGTCGGCCGCCTATCTCGGCGAGGTCTTCGACATTCATGGCGGCGGGATCGACCTGATCTTCCCGCACCACGAGAATGAAATTGCACAGTCGCGCTGCGCCCATGGCACCGAGGTGATGGCCAAGGTGTGGATGCACAACGGCTTTCTGCAGGTCGAGGGGCAGAAAATGTCCAAGAGCCTGGGCAACTTCCACTCGATCAACGAGTTGCTGGAGACGGAGACCTTTGGTGGCCGCAAGTGGCCAGGCGAGGTGCTCAGGCTGGCGATGCTGATGACGCATTATCGCGAGCCGATCGATTTTTCCGTGCGCAAGCTGGAAGAGGCGGAAAATACGCTGCGCAAATGGAAGCGGGCGGCGGACCTGGCACCGGCGGCGGCCAAGCAATTGCCGGTCGAAGTGGTGGAAGCCTTGTCGGACGATCTCGCAACCTATTCCGCGTTCCAGGTGCTGACGCAACTGGCCGGCGAGGCTGTGGATTCCAATGCTGCCGGTGGCGGCAACGCCGCCGCGGGCAACGATGCTGCCGCTTCGCTGAAGGCGGCACTGTCGTTCCTCGGCTTCGACGTTGCGCCGGCCAAGGTTGATGAAGATGCCATCGCCAGGGCCATCGCCAGGCGCCTGGAACTGATCGCCGCCAAGAACTGGGCCCAGGCCGACCGCATTCGCGACGAGCTTTTGGCGCAGGGCGTGCAACTGAAGGACGGCAAGGATCCGGTCACGGGTGAGCGCGTGACGACGTGGGAGGTAAAGCGGTGAGAGTGGTTGGCGGACGGTTGGCGAAAGCGCCGGTGACGGCCGATCTCCCCCCTTGCGGGGGAGATATCCGGCAGGACAGAGGGGGGTGGGAAGGATCGCCGACTTTCGATGTCTCCCATTCGCAACCGGAAACCAGCTTGAGGGCGTGGCCGCGATTGGCTAACAGGCCGGCGGGACAGCACCCCCCTCTGTCCTGCCGGACATCTCCCCCGCAAGGGGGGAGATCGGCTGTCGTCGATGATTTCGCCAATCGCGAAGGCGAAGGTGCTTGATGGGTCACGACCTCGTTCTATCGCGCCAGCGCAAGAATGCAAAATACATGCGTCGTGTCATGACCGATGCCGAGCTGAAGCTTTGGAACGAATTGCGCGCCCATCGGCTGATGGGGATGAGCTTTCGCCGGCAGGTGCTGATCGGACCTTACATCATCGACTTTGCTTGCTCGACACACAACTTGATCGTCGAGGTTGACGGCAGCCAGCACGCGGATCCCGAAAACGTCGAGCGTGACGTGGCACGAAGCGCCTACTTGAAGGCCAGCGGCTGGACCATCCTGCGTTTCTGGAACGACGACGTCATTCGCGACATCGACAACGTCTGCCAGCACATTGTCATCGAAGCCGGCCTGGCCGCTGCCGAAATGCCGGCCGGCGAAGCAGCGAGGGAGGTAGTTCCATGATCGACCATCTTGGCATCACCGTTTCCGATTTCGACGTGTCGAAAGCTTTCTACGACAGGGCGATGGCGCCGCTCGGTGCCTCGCTGCTCTACATGGTGCCGCAGGAATACACCGGTGGCGCCATGGTCGGCGGCTATGGCCGCGACCGGCCGGTGTTCTGGCTGCATCAAGGCAAGGACAAGCCGAAGGACCGCCAGCATGTCGCCTTCACCGCGCGCAGCCGCGCTGAAGTCGATGCCTTCCACGCCGCCGCCATCGCCGCCGGCGGCAAGGATAATGGTGGGCCGGGCCTTCGTCCGCACTATCACGCGAACTACTATGGCGCCTTTGTCTTCGACCCCGACGGCAACAATGTCGAAGCCGTCTGCCATGCCCCGGAGTGAAGTGATGAGCCTGGATAACAGACCGGTCTACACAGGCGGCTGCCAGTGCGGCGCCGTGCGTTTCCGTGTCGAAGGCGCGCTGGGCGACGCCTCCGTCTGTCATTGTCGCATGTGCCAGAAAGCAAGCGGCAATTTCTACCTGCCGCTGGTGTCGGTGCGTGGCGCAAAACTCGACTGGACGCGCGGCGCGCCCAAACGCTTTCGTTCCTCCAACGCCGCCTGGCGCGGTTTTTGCGCCGATTGCGGCACGCCGCTGACTTTCGAGGCGCCCGACGGCATCGCACTCGCCATCGCGGCCTTCGACCATGCGGAGGAGATCGCGCCGACCATCCAGTGGGGCACCGAAGCAAAACTCCCCTATGTCGATCACATCCACGAATTGCCTGGCGAAGACACGATGGCCGATGTTTCGTCGTCCTCCTATCTCGCCGATCTCGTTTCTTACCAGCACCCCGACCACGACACCGATCAATGGCCGCCGGAGGAAAGATCATGACCGAAACCGTTCGAACCGGCGGCTGCCAGTGCGGCGCCGTGCGTTTCCGCATTCGTGGGGCGCTTGGACGCCCTTCCATCTGCCATTGCCGCATGTGCCAGAAACAGTTCGGTTCCTTCTTCGGCGCGCTGGTGACGGTGCCGAAGGACGGTGTCGAATGGGTGCGCGAGGAGCCGAGCTATTTCCAGTCGTCGGTCAACATCGATCGCGGCTTTTGCAGCCGCTGCGGCACGCCGTTGACCTACAGGCAGCCTGGCGGGCTTGAGATCGCCATCGGCGCCTTTGACGATCGCTCCGACCTCGCACCGCAGATCCAGATCAACTATGCCGCCCGGCTGCCCTGGGTGGAGAAGATCTTCGACGCGCCGGTCCATGACGATCCTGACTACTACACCCGGCAGGAATCGATCATCTCCTTCCAGCATCCGGATCACGAGACGGCCAATTGGCCGCAGCAGGGCCTGAAATTATGAGCAATGACCTGCGCAGCCTCTATCCGGAGATCGAGGCCTTCGACTCAGGCATGCTCGATGTCGGCGATGGCCATCAGGTCTATTGGGAGCGTTCCGGCACCAGGGGCGCCAAGCCGGCCGTGTTCCTGCATGGCGGACCGGGTGGCACCATTTCGCCGAAGCACCGACGGCTGTTCGATCCGAAGCTTTACGATGTCATCCTGTTCGACCAGCGCGGCTGCGGGAAGTCGACGCCCAACGCCTCGCTCGAGGCCAACACCACCTGGCATCTGGTCGCCGACATCGAGCGCCTGCGCGACATGTGCGGCTTCGACAAATGGCTGGTGTTCGGCGGCTCGTGGGGCTCGACCCTGGCGCTGGCCTATGCCGAGACGCACCCCGAGCGGGTCAGCGAACTGGTCGTGCGCGGCATCTACACACTGACGCGCGCGGAGCTCGAATGGTATTACCAGTTCGGCGTCTCGGAAATGTTCCCCGACAAATGGGAGCGCTTCCTGGCGCCGATCCCCGAGGGCGAGCGCGGCGACATGATGGCCGCCTATCGCAAGCGGCTGGTCGGCAGCGACCGCAAGGCGCAGGTCGAGGCCGCCCGCGCCTGGAGCCTGTGGGAAGGCGAGACGATCACGCTGTTGCCCGATCCGGAAACCAGCAGCCGGTTTGGCGAAGACGATTACGCCGTCGCCTTCGCCCGCATCGAGAACCATTATTTCGTCCATGCTGGCTGGCTTGAGGAAGGGCAGCTGCTGCGTGATGCCTTCAAGTTGAAGGACATCCCCGGCACCATCGTCCATGGCCGCTACGACATGCCGTGCCCGGCGCGCTATGCCTGGGCGCTGCACAAGGCGTGGCCGAAGGCGGACTTCCATCTGGTCGAGGGCGCCGGCCATGCCTATTCGGAGCCGGGCATCCTCGACCGGCTGATCCGGGCGACGGATAAGTTTGCGGGGAAATGATCATGGGCCGCGAGCGCCTCTATCTCTTCGACACCACACTGCGCGATGGCCAGCAGACGCCGGGCATCGACTTTTCGGTCGAGGACAAGATCGCCATCGCCGGGCTGCTTGACGCGTTCGGCGTCGACTATATCGAAGGCGGCTATCCCGGTGCCAACCCGACCGACACCGCCTTCTTTGCCAAGCACCGCACGGCAACCGCCAAATTCGTCGCCTTCGGCATGACCAAGCGGGCAGGGGTGTCGGCTTCGAACGATCCAGGCCTTGCCGCATTGGTCCAGTCGAAGTCGGACGCCATCTGCTTTGTCGCCAAGAGCTGGGACTACCATGTCCGCGTTGCGCTGGGCTGCACCAACGAGGAAAACCTCGAGGCGATCAAGGCGTCAGTCGAAGCGGCGATTGGCTCGGCCAAGGAAGCATTGGTCGACTGCGAGCATTTCTTCGACGGCTTCAAGGCCAATCCCGATTATGCGCTGGCTTGCGCCAGGACTGCTTACGACGCCGGCGCGCGCTGGGTGGTGCTGTGCGACACCAATGGCGGCACGCAGCCGTCGGAAGTGCGCGCCATCGTCGAGAAGATCATCGAGGCAGGCATACCGGGGGACCATCTCGGCATCCATGCCCATGACGACACCGGCCAGGCGGTGGCAAATTCGCTGGCCGCCGTCGAGGCCGGCGTGCGCCAGATCCAGGGCACGCTGAACGGCATCGGCGAGCGCTGCGGCAACGCCAATCTGATCTCGATCGTGCCGACGCTGGCGCTGAAGCCGGCCTTTTCCAACCGCTTCGAGACAGGCATCTCGGCCGAAGCATTGGCCGGCATATCGCGCCTGTCCCGCGCCTTCGACGAATTGCTGAACCGCGCGCCGGAAGCGCAGGCGCCCTATGTCGGCGCTTCCGCCTTCGCCACCAAGGCCGGCATCCATGCCTCGGCGCTGGCCAAGGAGCCGGCCACTTACGAGCATGTGCCGCCGGAAGCGGTCGGCAACCGCCGCCGGGTCATGGTCTCGGACCAGGGCGGCAAGGCCAATTTCCTCGCCGAGTTGAAACGGCGCGGCATCGAAATGCCGAAAGACGACCACCGGCTGGACGCGCTGATATCAGTGGTCAAGGAGCGCGAGGCCGAGGGCTATGCCTATGAAGGCGCCGATGCCAGCTTCGAGCTGCTGGCGCGCAAGATCCTGCACGGCCTGCCGGAATTCTTCAGCGTCACCTCGTTCCGCTGCATGGTCGAGCGCCGCTTCGACGCCAATGGCCAGCTGAAGACGGTCTCAGAGGCGATCGTCAAGGTGCTGGTCGATGGCGAGGAGAAGATGTCGGTGGCGGAAGGGCACGGCCCGGTCAACGCGCTCGACATCGCGCTGCGCAAGGATCTCGGAAAATTTCAGAACGAGATCGCCGACCTCGAGCTCGCCGACTTCAAGGTGCGTATCCTCAATGGCGGCACCGAGGCGATCACGCGCGTGCTGATCGAATCGCACGATGCAACCGGCGCCCGCTGGTGGACGGTCGGCGTCTCAGAAAACATCATCGACGCTTCATTCCAGGCGCTGATGGATTCGATCGTCTACAAGCTGATGAAGAACCGCGAGATGGCCGGGCTGGTCGCGGCGGAGTAGGATTGAACCATCAGCGAAAGTCCATTGATCCATCAGAACTTTGCGATGGTCTTGGCCCGGCGGCTGGCGCATAGCGTCGGGCCATGGCCATGGATGCAATTCAGCTCGAAGCAGACTCAAAGGCCCGGCGTGGATTCCTGCTGGCGCTGGGCGCCTATCTCCTGTGGGGGTTGCTGCCCTTCTATATGAAGGCGGTCGCACATCTGCCGCTGGCCGAAGTCATCGCGCACCGCATCGTCTGGTCGGTGCCCATCGCGGCGGCCGTTTTGATCTGGGCCGGCCGCACGGCGGATTTCAAAGCGGCGTTGCGTTCGCCGCGCATCATTTCCATGGCGGCGCTGACGGCGGCGCTGATTTCGGTCAACTGGGGCATCTATGTCTGGGCCATCGCGGTCGACCGTACCATCGAGACCGCGCTTGGCTACTACATCAACCCGCTTGTCAGCGTCGTTGTCGGCGCGCTGCTGCTCAGCGAACGGCTCGACCGGCTGCAAATCGCGGCGGTGGTGCTGGCGGCCATCGCGGTCGCGGTGCTGACGATCGACGCCGGCAAGCTGCCCTGGGTGTCGCTGGTGCTGGCGTTTTCCTTCGCCGCCTACGCCTTCTTCCGCAAGACGCTGCCGATCGGTCCCAGCCAGGGTTTCTTGCTTGAAGTGCTTTTGCTGTCGGTGCCGGCGCTCGGCTACATCATCTTCCTCATCGTCACCGGGCAGGACCATTTCGTCTCCAGTTCCCTGAACGATACCGCACTGCTGATCGGCTGCGGCCCGGTCACCGCCATACCGCTGCTGCTGTTTGGCTTCGGGGCCAAGCTGCTGCGTCTCTCCACCATCGGCATCATGCAGTATATCGCGCCGACCATTGTGTTCCTGATCGCCGTGCTGATTTTCGGCGAACCCTTCGGCAGCACCCAGGCCATCGCCTTCGGCCTGATCTGGGCGGCGCTGGCGATCTATTCCTGGTCGATGTTCCGCGGCCGCGAGATCCGGCCGGCAATGCGTTAGAGCGAGGATTTTCGATGTACGTGCTGCACATAGCAAACAAGAATTATTCCTCGTGGTCGCTGCGGCCATGGGTGCTGATGCGGACATTGGACGTCGCCTTCGAGGAGCGGCTGACACCGTTTCCGACCGGATCGAGTTGGAGCCTCTACCGGCCGTTCTCGCCCAGCGGCCTCGTACCGTGCCTGATTGACGACGGCTGGGCAGTCTGGGATTCGCTCGGCATCACCGAATATCTGGCCGAGCGCCACGCTGGCGTCTGGCCTGCCGAGCCGAAGGCGCGAGCCTGGGCGCGGTCGGCAGCGGCCGAAATGCATTCGAGCTTCACCGCCTTGCGCGGCTCCTGTCCGATGAACTGCGGTGTCCGCGTCGCGCCGGTGCCGATGTCGGATGCGCTGAAGCACGACCTTTTTCGCCTCGGCGATCTCTGGGACGACGGGCTTCGCCGCTTCGGCGGACCGTTCCTGGCTGGCGATCGCTTCACTGCCGTTGACGCCTTCTTTGCCCCGGTGGCGTTTAGGGTTCAGTCCTACGGACTGTCCTTCGAGGGCGCGGCTGCCACCTATCCGGCGCGATTGCTGGCTCTGCCGGCGATGCGCGAATGGTACGCGGCAGCCCTTGCAGAGGAGTGGCGCGAGCCGAACCACGAAGCGGAGGTGCGCGCTGCCGGCACTGTCATCGAGGATTTTCGCGCGACCTTGTAACGGTTGCCGCTACATCCCGCGCCCCAGCCGCCTGACGAACAGATAGACGACCACCGCGACGGCGAGCGATATCGCCGACGCCACCCAAAAGCCCACCGGCGTGTCGACCAGCGGCAGCCCGCCGACATTCATGCCGAACAGGCCTGAGACGATCGTCATCGGCAACAGCACCGCGGTCATCACCGACAGCATGTAAAGCAACTGGTTCGACTGCGTCGTCAGCTTGGCCATCAGCTCGTCCTGCAAGAGCCGGGCGCGGGCCTGCAATTGCTCGCCGTCATGATGCAACGTATGGGCGCGGTGCGAAAGCCGTGCCGCCATGTCGTTGATTGCGTCCGGCAGGTCATTGCGATGCGAATGGTCGAGATGGCGGAACAGGCTGGTCAGCGTCGCCATCTGCCGATGGATCACCACCAGTTGCCGGCGCGCATCGACCAGCGCCTGCCGCTCATTGTGCCATGCATCGCAGACGATGCGGTCCTCGATGCCATCGAGCGTGTCGCCAGGCCAGCGAGTTCCGTCGTCATGCCGTCGAGCGACTGGCCCATGACAGCTTCGATCAGTTCGGCCGGAGAGCGGAACTTTCGCGATCCGTTGTCCATCGCCTTGCGGATTTTGTCGACCGATTGCAGCGGTTGCTTGCGGCCGCCGATCAGCATCGTGTCGTTGAAGGCGAAGCGGAAATGGCCAAGCCCGCGCGCCTCCGCCGAATAGTCGTGGCGCAGGTCCGGCAAATCGCCGTACAGCCAGTCGCCCTCGAGGTCGATATGGCAGCCATGGCCGGCCGACAGGAAGGCATCGCGCACCGGCGGCGGCAAAGCCGGCTCGGTGGCGATCTCGTGGCGCGCGCGCATGTCGGAAACCTGGTAGCTGCGCCATGTCCAGTGTGTGGTGGTCGCGTCTTGGTTCTCGTCCCTTCGGCGGCGAAGTGATAGACGAAGAACAGCCCGTGCTCGTCCGGCAGGTAAGGCGACAGATCGCTGCCGTCTGGATTGAGAGGGATGTTCATGATCGCGTCGCCAGTCTCTCGAATACGCCGCGTGGCGGCGACCTAGACTGTGATTATTAGCACGGGCGAACCGTTTTCGTGTGACTGTTTTGACGGTCATCCGAGGCGGCGTACCAACGCCGTTGTTTGGAGCCAGTTTGGAATAATACGTCGTTGACTCGCGTTTGCGTAAAGAGCACGACGCAATCCATGCGGAGGACGTCCGATGCATGCCGGCTTCCCACGAAGCCTACTCATAGCGGTATTGGGAGCCGTCATTGCCGGCTGCGCTGGCTTTTCGGCGCAGAAAACGGGGGCAATAACCGGCTATGGCCCCAACCCAACCTTACCGAAACCAAGACCGACGCTGATCCCGACCGTCAACATCGCCGAGGCGAAAGGCTGGCAGAAAGGTGGTATGCCGACCCCGGCGAACGGGCTGACGGTGAACCCCTACGCCACCGGCCTCGACCATCCGCGCTGGCTGCACGTGCTTCCGAACGGGGACGTGCTGGTTGCCGAAACCAATGCCCCTGCCAAGCATGACGAAGGCTTCAGCCTTAGAAAGGTCTTTATGGACCTCGCTATGAAGCGCGCCGGGGCCGCGACCAAAAGCGCCAACCGCATCACGCTCCTGCGCGACACCAATGGCGACGGCATTGCGGATGTGCGCAGGACGTTCGCAGAAGGCCTCAATTCTCCCTTTGGTATGACGCTGTCCAAAGGCATTCTCTATGTAGCGAATACCGACGCGCTTGTCGCTTTCCCCTACTCCAATGGCCAGACCCGAGCCACAACGCCGCCGGAAAAGATCGTCGACTTACCGGCCGGAGATCTCAACCATCATTGGACCAAGGATGTGATCGCAAGTCCGGATGGACGCAAGCTCTATGTCACCGTCGGCTCCAACAGTAACGTTGGAGAAAACGGCATGGCCGCGGAGAAGAACCGCGCCGCCGTCCTTGAAGTGGACCGGTCGACCCGCCGTACCCGGGTCTTCGCGTCAGGGCTGCGCAACCCGAACGGGCTCTCCTGGAACCCTGAAACCGGCAAGCTTTGGGTCGCCGTGAACGAGCGTGACGAGATCGGCGACGATCTTGTGCCGGACTATATGACCTCGGTTCGTGACGGCGCTTTTTACGGCTGGCCCTACAGCTATTTCGGACAGAACGTCGACGAACGCGTCAAGCCGCAGCGCCCCGGTCTCGTGGCTAGGGCGGTCAAGCCCGACTACGCGCTGGGTTCCCATACCGCCTCGCTGGGACTGACCTTCTCCAAAGGGGCGTCGCTCGGCCCAGCCTACGGCAACGGCGCGTACGTTGGTCAGCACGGCTCGTGGAACAGAAGTGTGCTCAGCGGTTACAAGGTGATCTTCGTGCCGTTCCGCGGTGGTAAACCGAGCGGTCCCCCGAAAGATGTGCTCGCTGGCTTCGTCGGGCGTGACGGCAGGGCGATGGGCCGTCCGGTCGGCGTTGCTATCGATCAGAGCGGCGCACTGCTCGTCGCCGACGATGTCGGCAATGTCATCTGGCGGGTCAGTAGGGCAGTAGGGCAGTAGGGCAGTAGGGCAGTAGGGCAGTAGGGCAGTAGGGCAGTAGGGCAGTAGGGCAGTAGGGCAGTAGGGCAGTAGGGCAGCGCCTCATGAGCGCGGCATGCACTACATACTCCCCTGTACCCTAAAGCTTGTCGATCACCGACTGCACGCCTTCGGTCGGTGCGTCGACCGACGATCCCGCGACCATGATGGCAGCGACGATCGCTTCCGGATCGTCGACCACCAGCGGCCTGACCCGCTGCGCGGTGTGGATGAAGCCTTCGGCCATCATATGGTCGAGCAGCGCCAGCATCGGGTCCCAGAATCCTCCAACGTTGCCGAAGACGATCGGCTTGCGATGATGGCCGAGCTGGCCCCAGGTCATGATCTCGATGATTTCCTCGACCGTGCCGATGCCGCCCGGAAGCGCCACAAACGCGTCGGATTTCTCGAACATCGTATGTTTGCGCTCGTGCATGTTTTCGGTGATGACGAGCTCGTCAAGTCTGTCAAGCGCGGTTTCGGTGGCCTCCCTGTTGATCAGGAAGCGCGGAATGATCCCCGTCACCTTGCCGCCGGCCCGCATTGCGCCCTCGGCGACGGCTCCCATGATGCCCCTGGTGCCGCCGCCATAGATCAGACGCAGGCCGGACTTGGCGATCGAACGCCCAAGCAGGTGTCCGGCCTTGGCATAGGTTACATCGCGGCCCGGAGACGAGCCGCAATAGACGCAGATGGATCGAATCGTGTTCATGAGATGATTGGTGATTGGGTCTTTATTCGCGGTCAAGCCCGGGCGGGTTTTTTCTCGTCGGCCCCGTTTATTCGTATCGGCCCTTTTTCTTGTCGGTCCCCCTTGTTCTTGTCGCCTTGGGCAAAACAGGCTAGACCGCATTAGGTGGCTAAGGGCAGGGAAATATGGCAATTAATCCTTTGAAGGCGTTTTTGTTCGTCGTCGGCGGCTCCGTCGCCGCGGCGGGAACCGCCTATGTGTCGGGCGCGCTCGATCCGTATCTCACTCGCACGCCGCCGGCGGAAGTGGCATCGCTGACGCCGCCGGTGGAGACGCCGGCCGAACCAGTGACCGATGCACCGCTGCCGCCGCCGCCGGCGCCTGCCGCTGGGGCGATGGCACCGGCAGCGCCGGCGGCGGCCGATGCGATTGCGCCGACTTTCGACATCGTTCGGGTCGAGATCAAGGGCTCTATTGTCGTCGCCGGCAAAGCCGCACCCAACGCCAAGGTCGAGATTCTCAACGGTTCGACGGTTCTCGGCTCGACGGTCGCCGGTGCCGATGGCGCTTTTGCCATCGTTCTCGATGATGCGCTGAAACCCGGCGATTACACGATCGCGCTGCGCTCGATGACCGGCAATGTCGTGACCCCCTCGGCGCAGACGGCTATCGTCTCGATTCCCAAGAGTCCTGCTGGCCAGGTGCTGGCGATGATCGAGGAGCCGGGCAAGGCCTCCGAATTGCTCACCGTTCCTACACCCGAGACAAAGCCTGAATCGCCGCCTGCCGGCGACAAGGCGGCCGCCCCGGCTTCCGAGGACTCCGCTGCCGAGGACCCCGCTGCCGCAGCACCAGCCCCAGCCGCACCGGCTGCCACCGCGCCGGCCACCGTCGAAGCCGTCCCCGCGCCCGCTCCGGGCGGGCCGGCCGCACCAGCGACACCAGCTGCAGGGCCAAAGGTCGTCGTCGAAGCGATCGAGATCGACGGCAACAAGATCTTCGTCGCCGGCCTCGCCGACCCCGGCCGCAAGGTGCGCGCCTATGCCAACGATATCTTGCTCGGCGACGCGAGGACTTCGCCCGACGGCCATTTCCTGGTCGAGGCGACGCGCAACATTCCGGTCGGCACCTACACGATCCACGTCGACGCGCTCGATGCCGACGGGGTCAAGGTGGTGGCCCGTGCCGCCGTGCCGTTCGAGCGCGAGCCGGGCGAGTCGATCGCCGCCGTGGCGCCTGCCGAGGCAAAGCCGGCCGCGCCGACAACCACGCCTGCGGCGCCCGCGGCCGAGGCGCCAGCCGATATGGCGGCTGCGACGCCCCCGACCGGAGTGCCCGAGACCGCGGCGCCGAAGCTCGAACACGCCGACAGCGCCGTTATCATCCGCCGCCGCGATACGCTGTGGCGGATTTCGCGGCGCGTCTACGGCCAAGGCGTTCGCTACTCGACCATCTACCTCGCCAATCAGGATCAGATCAGGAATCCCGACCGCATCTGGCCGGGGCAGGTGTTCAAGGTCCCCGGAAAATCGCAGGAAGGCGAAGCCGCCAACCTCAAGGCGATGGGCGACCAGATGACGACGGCCCCGACAAAGGCCAACTAGAAATCCTTTTCTTCTCTAGCGGGCTCTTGCGGAAAGTTCATTCATCGTCTATCGCCGATAGACGATGAACGCTCCCTTGACCGAGAAGACCTGCGGCTTCGCCGACAGCCAGGCCGTCGCCGCGAAGCTCGCCGCGCTTTCGCATCCGGCCCGGATCGAAATTCTCCGGCACCTTTCGGCCAGCCGCTCCTGCTGCTGCCGCGAGGTCGTCGACCATCTCGACCTGGCGCAGTCCACCGTTTCGCAGCACCTGAAGATACTGGTCGAAGCCGGGCTCGTCCGCTACCAGCCGGATCGGCAACGCTCGCGCTATGAAGTCGACAGCGATGCGCTCGAAGATGTTTCCGCATCGCTGGCCGCTCTGGTCAATTCGTGCTGCTCCGGCCGCTAGACCATCATCCCGAACCGAAGGACCGTCTCAGCGAAAAGTGGAAGCCGGTTTTCGGAAAAGATCGTGGTCAAGCAATAAGAAATACGAAAAGGCGATAAAATGGCCGAAAAAACCGTCTCCGCCGATTCTGGCTCGACCTTCAAGACATTGCGCAATCTTTGGCCCTATATGTGGCCGGCCGACCGTGCCGATTTGCGGGCGAGGGTGGTGTGGGCGACCGTGCTTCTGGTCGTCGCCAAGCTGACGCTGGTTGCCGGTCCCTACTTCTTCAAATGGGCGACCGATGCGCTGGCTGGTGACGCCAAGTCGGCGCCGCCGCTGCCGGCCTTCATGCTGGCGCCAGTCATGCTGGTCATCGCCTACAATGTCGTGCGGCTGGTGCAACTCGGTTTCAACCAGCTGCGCGACGCGCTGTTTGCCCGCGTCGGACAATACGCGGTGCGCCAACTCGCCTTCCGCACTTTCATCCACATGCATCGATTGTCGCTGCGCTTCCATCTCGAGCGCCGCACCGGCGGCCTGTCGCGCATCATCGAGCGCGGCACCAAGGGCATCGAGACGATCGTCCGCTTCACCGTGCTCAACACCTTGCCGACCATCCTCGAATTCGCGCTGACAGCCGGCATCTTCGCGGTCACCTATGGCTGGAAGTACGTGGCTGTGGTGGCGGTGACGGTCTGGCTCTATATCTGGTTCACCATCAGGGCGAGCGACTGGCGCATCGTCATTCGCCGCGACATGAACGACAGCGACACCGATGCCAGCACCAAGGCGATCGACTCGCTGCTCAATTTCGAGACGGTCAAATATTTCAACAACGAGGGCATGGAAGCCGAGCGCTTCGACCGTTCGATGGCGCGCTACGAGACCGCTGCCACCAGGATATGGACCTCGCTCGGCTGGCTGAACTTCGGCCAGGGCGTCATCTTCGGTCTCGGAACGGTTATCGTCATGTGCCTTTCGGCGCTGGAGGTGCAGGCCGGCACGCAGACGGTTGGCGACTTCGTGTTCATCAACGCCATGCTGATCCAGCTTTCGGTGCCACTCAACTTCATCGGCTTCATCTATCGCGAAATCCGCCAGGGCCTGACCGACATCGAGCAGATGTTCGGTCTGCTGGATGTGCCGCAGGAGATCGTCGACAAGCCGGGGGCCAAGCCGCTGGTCGTCGGCTCCGGCAAGGTCGAGTTCCGCGACGTGCAGTTTTCCTACGATCCCAACCGCAAGATCCTGAAAGGCATCAGCTTCGAAGTGCCGGCCGGCAAGACGGTTGCCATTGTCGGGCCATCGGGCGCCGGCAAGTCGACCATTTCGCGGCTGCTGTTCCGCTTTTACGACATCCAGGGCGGCAAGATTCTGATCGACGGCCAGGACATTCGCGACGTGACTCAGCAGAGCTTGCGCGCGGCGATCGGCATGGTGCCGCAGGACACCGTGCTGTTCAACGACACCATCGCCTACAACATCCGCTACGGCCGCGTCGATGCCAGCGAGGAGGATGTGCGCAAGGCGGCAGAACTCGCCCAGATCGGGCCGTTCATCGAGCGGCTGCCCGACGGCTACCGTTCGATGGTCGGAGAGCGCGGACTGAAATTGTCCGGCGGTGAGAAGCAGCGCGTGGCAATCGCCCGCACCATTTTGAAGGCGCCGCCGATCCTGATGCTCGACGAGGCGACCTCGGCTCTCGACAGCCATACCGAACAGGAGATCCAGGCGGCACTCGACCTAGTCAGCAAGGGTCGCACCACCATCGTCATCGCCCACCGGCTGTCGACGGTGATTTCGGCCGACGAGATCATCGTGCTGCAGGACGGCCAGATCGCCGAGCGCGGCACGCATGCCGCCTTGATGCGCAAGGCCGGCCTGTACGCGTCGATGTGGGATCGCCAGCGTGAGGCAACCGAGGCCGAGGAGCGGTTGCGCATTGCTCGCGAGCGCGACGAGTTCGGCGTTGTCGTCCGCCGCCGCCCCTCCGAGGTGTCGTAGCCCCTACGGCCAGCCAGCGCCCGGCGCGGAAGCTTCGATGCTGAGCACCTGGCCGGTGCGCGCATCGCTGATCATGTGCTCGAAGCCGCGCCATTCGGCGGCGACGATGAACAGCGTCTTGCCGTCGGCGCCGCCGAGCATGCAGGCAAAGCAGCCGCGCTCGGCATCGACGCTGTCGAGCATCGCCCCGCCCTCGCGCACCCGCACGCAGTGCCGGTTGGGGACGTCGGCATACCAGATGGCGCCTTCGGCATCGAGGCAGATGCCGTCGGGAAAGCCGTTGCCGAGGTCGGCCCATCGCCGCCGGTTGGCAAGGCCGCCATCGGCGGCGATGTCGAAGGCGGTCAGCCTGTTGGCGTGGGACTCGGCGACGATCAACGTCTTGTTGTCAGACGACACCGTCATCCCATTGGCGAAGGCGATCTTGTCCGCCACCTGCCGCACCGACCCGTCCGGTGCAATCAGCACGATGGTGCCGGGGCCGAAATGCTGGCCGGGAACCGGCGCTGGCCCACCGCCATTGACGTAGATGTTGCCGCGCCCGTCGACGACGATCTCGTTCCAGGCGTTCCGTGAGAGGTGTCGCAGATCGGCGTGGGTGACCAGCGTCCCGTCTGCTTCCTGCCGCAGCACCAAGCCCTCACGCCCGCAGACGACGACCAGGCGACCGTCCGGCAGCCAGTCGACCGAATAGGGCAGGGTGGCCGGCACGGTGAGCATGACCTCACTGTTGCCGTCGGAATCGACGGCGATGATCTGGCCGGTTCCCCAGTTGCAGATCCAAAGCCTGCCATCATGCCAGCGCGGCGATTCGCCGAACGCCAGACCGTTCATCACGACCCGGGCTTCCTTTGCTGCTGATTTCCGTGACAGCATTTGTTGCCTCCAGCTTTCGTTCGGCGGGCGCTTTGACAAGGCCCGTATCTCCAAGGACGCATGAGGCCGGTTCGCCCCGACACCAGTCATGCTTTTTTGGACAGGCTCATTGGACCCCTTCCAACGCCCGCGATCGGCTAATGCGGACGAGAACGCCGGATCCGGCGTTCCCTCATTGTCGCGTTGCGGCCACAGGGTGTTTCCGCTATTGAGGCCGGACCTGAAACTAGGCTGTTTCCATTCCATGGACCTCGTCGACACGATCAAGAAAACGTTGGTTCCGATCCATCGCGAAGGCTATCCGTTTATCGCCGCCTTCGCAGCGGTGACGCTTTTCCTCGGCTATTTCTCTTCGATCCTGTTCTGGGTCTGCCTCATCCTGACGGCCTGGTGCGTCTATTTCTTCCGCGATCCCGAGCGCGTCACGCCGGTCGATGACCGGCTGGTGGTGAGCCCGGCCGACGGCATCATCACGGCGGTCGGTCCGGCAGTGCCACCGCGCGAACTTGGCCTCGGGGGCGGCGAGATGATCCGCATCTCGGTGTTCATGGACGTCTTCTCCTGCCACGTGAACCGGGCTCCGGTGCGCGGCCGCATCACAAGGATAGAGCATCGGCCCGGCCAGTTCCTCAACGCCGCACTTGACAAGGCGAGTGCCGACAACGAGCGCAATGGCCTGGTCATCGACAGCCCGAACGGCACGGTGGCCGCGGTGCAGATCGCCGGCCTGGTGGCGCGGCGCATCGTCTGCTGGGCCGAGACCGGCGGCACGATCGGCATCGGCGAGCGCTTCGGGCTGATCCGCTTCGGCTCGCGCGTCGATGTGTTCCTGCCGTCGACCGCAACGCCGCGTGTCGCCGTCGGCCAGACTGCAGTCGGCGGTGAAACCATACTGGCCGAATTCGGCGGCGTTGCCGCAACGCCGCTCGTGCGGGTGTCCTGAGCCGTGGGCGCGCCGTTCAAAAAATTCGAGGCGCATGGCAGCGGCGGCCCGCGCATCCGTGAAATTCCGATGCGCATGGTGCTGCCCAATCTTGTCACAGTGCTCGCCATCTGCGCCGGCCTCTCGGGCATCCGCTTCGGCTTCGAAGGCCGTTTCGAGCCGGCAGTGGTGATGGTGCTACTGGCCGCCTTCCTCGACGGCATCGACGGCCGTCTGGCACGCATGCTGAAGGCGACGTCCAAATTCGGCGCGCAGATGGATTCGCTGGCCGACATCGTCAATTTCGGCGTAGCACCCGCGCTGGTGCTCTATGCCTTCCTGCTCGACCAGGCCGGCTCGCCGGGCTGGATTGCCGCGCTGCTGTTCACCATCGCCTGCGGGCTGAGACTCGCTCGCTACAACGTGCTCGACGAAGAAACTGATCGCCCGCAGTGGCAGACCGAGTATTTCGTCGGCGTGCCGGCGCCGGCGGGCGCCGTGCTGGTGATGCTGCCGCTTTACCTGTACTTCCTGCGGCTTGGTGTGGAGCCGTCCCGCCCTGCCGCCTTCATCGCCGCCGGTTTCACCGTTCTGATAGCCTTCCTGCTGGTCAGCCGGCTGCCGGTCTATTCCGGAAAAAGCCTGAAAGTCCCGGGCGACAAGGTGCTGCCGATCATCCTCGGTGTCGTCCTCTACATCCTGCTGTTGATGACCTATCCCTGGTACACGCTGACGGCGTCGGTTGCCGGCTATCTGCTCTTCCTGCCGCTCAGCATCCGCGCCTATTCCAGGCGCGCCAAGCGCGAAGGCGAGAAGGTGCCGCCTTCGGACTTCGGCTGACAGATCTGTCGCCAATTCGCTGATAGTTCAACTAGTTCAAGTCGGACGCTTCCCGCTCTAGCGGGAACCTGCCGGCGTCTTGACCGTTCTGTCTCAGCGAGCGAGGCGAGCGACGTCGCGAACGCCTCGCTATCAGTCCTTGAAGCTGCTGTCCCAGGCGCAGGAGCTTAAAGAAGAGTGAGGAGAAATGGCTGTCGTCCTCATTGGCGCGTTGCTCATTGTCGCTGGCATTGTGTATATGGCCGGCGCAGCCCTTTGGCGTGGGCGGCTCAGCGATCCGGCGCCTGCTCGCGCGGCGCCGGATCGCTCGACGCCAAATCTTGCAACGCCAGGCCCGACACTTGAGCCGCGGCGGCGCGGCCTCGGTTTCCTCGGCCTGTCGCAGAACTGGCCGGGCCTGCTGATGATGGCGGTCGGGTTCATCCTGCTGTTGTCGGTGGTGGTCCTCTAATGCATGTCGCCCAAAAGCATGCCCTCGGGCCTGACCCGAAGGTGCGCAGCGATTTTGGGACAACGAGATGCATTCAAGCAAGAACTTAAAGCGCGTCGCATAAATCCCTCCAGACGCGACGCGCTTTAGGCGCTAGGCCGCCGCGCTGAGCCCCAGTCGGTCAATCGCCAGTTTGCGGGTCGAGACGTAGTCGGTCTTGCCAGAGCCCAGCACCGGGATTTCCTCGACCTTGACGATGTCGTTCGGCACCATCAGATCGGCGGCGCCGGCTTGTCTGCCGAATTTGCGCAATTCATCGGGGTCGGCGTCATCGGCGGTGGTGACCAGCACGATACGCTCGCCGCGGCGCTTGTCCGGCACCGCCACCACAGCGTGGTGCTCTTCCGGCCACAGCGACTGCACCAGCATCTCGACCGCGCCCAGCGACACCATCTCGCCGGCGATCTTGGCGAAGCGCTTGGCCCGGCCGCGAATGGTAATGAAGCCCTCGCGGTCGACAGAAACAATGTCGCCGGTATCGTGCCAGCCGTCGAGCGGCTGCAATTCCCCGGGCCGATCTGAGGTCATGTAGCCCATCATCAAATTCGGCCCCTTGAGCAATAACCGTCCGGCGCCGCTGATGCCCTCGACCGGCTCGAGCTTCATGCGCATGCCCGGCAACAGTCGCCCGACCGTGCCGTCGCGGCCGTGGATGGCGGTGTTGACGGCAACGACGGGCGCTGCCTCGGTCAGCCCGAAACCCTCGATGATCTCGGCCTGGAAGCGCTCCCGGTAGACGCGGCGCGTCTCCGGTTTCACCGCCTCGGCGCCGGCGACGATGAAGCGCAGGCTGGAGAAATCGCCGTCCTTGGCGGTGCGCGCATAGTTGGCGAGGAACGTGTCGGTGCCGAACATGACCGTCGGCCTTGCCTTGCGGGCGATCTCGGGGATCAGCTTGTAGTGCAGCGGCGAGGGGTAGAGGAACAGTTTCACGCCGGTGACCAGCGGCAGGATGGTGCCGCCGGTGAGCCCGAATGAGTGGAACACCGGCAGCACGTTGAGCAGGATGTCGGCCGGCGAGATGGTGATGCGGGCCTCAGCCTGCATGGCGTTGGCGAGAAGATTTCTGTGCGACAGGACCACCGCCTTCGGCGTGCCTTCCGAGCCTGAGGTGAACAGGATCACCGCTGGTTTGGCCGCATTCTGCGGCTGCAGCGGCCAGCGCCACAGCAAGGCGGCGGCGAGCTTGTCCAGTACGGTTACGCTGGCCCGCACATCCTCCAGCCACAACAGCCTGGCGCCGCCTTCCTCTACCGCCGCGACGATGTCAGCGAGGCTGGCCTTGTCGACAAAGGCGCGCGACGAGACCACGGTGCGGATTTCCGCCGTGCGCACGGCGGCGGTGACGCTGGCCGGGCCTGCGGTGTAGTTGATCATCGCCGCCACCCGGCCCGCCGACAACAGGCCAACGAGTGACAGCACGACACCGTTGGCGTTGGGCAGCAGCACTCCAACCGCTTCATTCGGCGCCGTCACCGCCTCGAAGCGGCGGCCCAGCACCCGCGCGCCGATGAACAGCTTTCTGTAATCCAGCGTGCCGCTCACCACGTCTTCGACGATGGGATGCGAGGCGCCGACACGGTCGGCGGCGTCGCGTATGGCGAGGAACAGGCCGCGGTCAAGATCGCTGCCGAAAAGCCGGGCTTCGGCGAAACGGTCGAACAGCGCATTGGTGTTCGAAGACTGATCAGGGTTTCGCGCTACCAACTCGGCGATGGTCATCGGCTCCAGCACGCTGATCGACAGGCTTGGAAACCAGCGCCGCGGCGCCTTGTCCGCCGGCGTCAGCGATACCGGCAGCGTGCGCGCGCCGGCAACGAAGATCGGCACGATTCGGGCGTCGGCCTGTATGGCGATGCGGGTGACGGCGCGAAACAGGCGAAATGTCTTGATATCAGGCTCGACCGCATCCGGCAGATAAACGGCAAGGCGGCCCTTGCCCTTCAGCACCCGCACCAGCCGGCGGCTGACGAAGACATGCTCAGCGTTGAAAGCGATAGTGCGGCCAAGCTCGCGCCATGGTTCGAGCCAGGGCGATCGCGCCGAGACCTCGTCGAGGATGTGCAGCGTGTCTTCCGGCAGCAGTGACAGCATCAGCGCCGGTTCGAGGCGCGACTGGTGCGAAATGACGTAAATGACCGGGGCGGCTGTTCTGCGGGCGATCTTGATACGATCATCGGCAATCCGGTAGGCGAGCTTGAACAGCACATAGAGCAGCGCCTGCGTGAAGCGCAGGCCGAGGCGGAATTTTTCCACTACGCCGATCAGCAGCCAGGCCGCGACGAGACCCGCAAGCAGCGCCAGTGTCAGGATCATGCCGCGTCTCTCCCAACAGATTTTGACCTCGCGGCTCTTCGCGACCGCTTCGATGAGAACCTAGACGAAGTGGGCTCAACGTCAATGCGGAGGTTCTTTCTTCTCGCCGCCCGCCGTGCCCGATACTCCTCGATGGGCGTCGCCACAATCTTCGTCAGTTTCGGCGTCTTGCCGTATTCGGCGCAAATGCAGATGCTGCTCGAATAGCCCACCGCATTCGGCACCACGCCTACATTTGCGAATGGGTGTCCGGTTCGTAGACTATGTTGGATGCTCCGTGAGACGGTCAGATGGTGCAGATCTTGTCTTAGAGAAGGCCCTGTTCGGTCGACCGGAACCTCTGCAGGGAGGAAGCGTTCCTCGCCTAACGCTACAACCGCAGGCTATCGCCCGGGAGGGGGGCATACCCTGCCGCTATTTGTCTGTTGGGGGGTGCGATGCACGACTATTATAACCTCGGTCGATATAGCCGGCCGGTGACGACAAGCTCGTCCGAGGCTCAGGTCTGGTTCGATCGCGGCCTCATCTGGCGTTATGGATTCAACCACGAAGAGGCGGTCAAGTGTTTCCGCAAAGCGGCCGAATGTGATCCCGGCTGCGCCATGGCCCATTGGGGCGTCGCCTATGCCCTCGGTCCCTATTACAACAAGCCGTGGGCCGACTTCAACGAGGAGGACCTTAAGCAGACGCTGGTCGAGGCGCGTCGCGCGACGGAGGAAGCGCTGGCGCTCGCCAATGGTGCGGGGGCGGTGGAGAAGGCGCTGATCCGGGGGTTGGAGCGTCGCTACCAGTCGGATCACGTGGCGGATAACGAAGACCTGCGCACCTGGAGCGACGCCTATGCGGGGGCAATGCGGAAAGTCTACGCAGCGTTTCCGGACGATGCCGACGTCGCCGCGCTCTTCGCTGAGGCATTGATGGACCGCACACCCTGGCAGTTGTGGGACCTCGAGAGCGGCGAACCCGCTGAGGGCGCCGATACAGTCGAAGTCGTGGCGGTGCTGGAACAGAGCCTGCGCCTATCGGATGAGCGCGAGGTCGCGCACCCCGGCCTCATCCATCTCTACATTCACGCCATGGAGATGTCGCCGCATCCCGAACGGGCACTGCGCCCGGCCGATACCCTTCGCGATCTCGTGCCGGACGCCGGCCATTTGCGGCACATGCCCTCGCACATCGATATTCTCTGCGGTGACTATCACTCAGCGCTAGTCGCCAACGAGCGGGCAATCGAAGCCGACCGCAAGTATCTGGAGCGGGAGGGTCCCTTCAACTTCTATACCCTCTCGCGATGTCACGACTATCATTTCAAGCTCTATGCGGCGATGTTCCTCGGCCAGTTCCGTCCCGCCCTGGACGCAGCCAACGAAATGCTTGCCACCGTCCCGGAAGCGCTGCTGCGACAGGCAACGCCGCCGATAGCCGACTGGCTGGAAGGCTATTTGCCCATGAAAGCGCACGTGCTGGTGCGGTTCGGCAAATGGCAGGAGATTCTGGACGAACCGCTTCCCGAGGATCCAGATCTCTACCGGGCGACCACGACGGTCTGGCACTATGCTAAGGGCATTGCCCATGCCGCGCTCGGACAAACAGCCGCGGCCGAAGCGGAGCAGCGCCGCTTCGAGGAGGCGTTTGCCCGCGTTCCGGAAGCGCGCATGTTCTTCAATTACCGCTACGTCGACATTCTGGCGGTCGCCGCGGAGATGCTTCGAGGCGAGATCGCGTATCGGAAGGACGATCACGAAGCGGCCTTCGCGCATCTCCGCGCCGCAGTGGCGCGGGACGACGGCCTTCCCTATGACGAGCCTTGGGGCTGGATGCAGCCGACACGGCACGCCCTTGGGGCCTTACTCCTCGAGCAGGGGCACGCCCGAGAAGCGGCGCAGGTCTATGAGGCGGATCTGGGAATGGATCGTGGCTACAGACGGATCTCGCGGCACCCCGACAACGTCTGGGGCCTGCACGGCTATGTCGAAGCCCTGCATCGGCTTGGCCAGCACGAAGAGGCCGACGCCATTCAGCCTCGCCTCGATCTGGCGATGTCGCGGGCCGACGTCGAGATTCGCGCGTCGTGCTTTTGCCGTCTCGGCGACGAGTGCTGCGCGTCATGATCAACGCGCCGTTGCGGGTGTTGCCCGTTTCAGCCGTGAGACGAATGCCTGCGCCCTATCTCTCCCCGCAAGGGAACCCCAGGGGCGTCCTTCACGCCGCTTTCAGCCTCCCGCTGATGAAGCGGAATTCCTGCGTCTTGCCACCATAGCCATAGGCGGCGGCCGGGACTTCATGCACGAAGGCATAGCTCTCCTCATGCACCTTGCCCAGCAGGCTGCCAAAGCCAAGGAAGAGCGCCTTGAGATAGGCCTCCAGCTCGAGCTTGGTGTTGGTGCCGTCAACCACCTTGATGTCGAGCCAGAAACTGTTGGCGTCATGCTCGGCCAACGACTTGCCGCCGGCGAACCAGTGCTCGGGGTCATGGTAGGAAATGGCCACCGCTGTGATCGTCGCATCCTTGCGCAAATGCGTGGCGGTCAGTTCGGTCACCTGCCTGGCGATAGCGGCGGACAAAGCGGCATCGGGCTTGCCTGTGACGCTGACATTGATGATCGGCATAATTTCTCTCCTCGGGTTTACGCGGCGTCTCCTCGCCGTCAGAAATCTTTGCCATCGCTCCTGCATTATGAAAATCGAATTGTTTTCAGGGAAAACTTTGATACTGTCGAATTATGACAATGCTCGACCCCGACCTCCTCAAAACCTTTCTCGCCTTCGTCGACCGCGGCTCGCTGGCGCAGGCGGCGTCATTTGTCGGGCGCTCGGCGTCGGCGGTGACCACGCAGATGCAGCGGCTTGAGGATATTGTCGGCGAACCACTTCTGGCGCCGCAGGGAAGAGGGCGCGTCCTGACGCCGGCGGGCGAAGATCTGGCCGGTCATGCGCGGCGCATCCTTGCTGTGCATCGCGAAGCGTGGCTGGCCCTAAAGGGCGTGCGAGCCGATGGACGCGTGGCCATCGGCTCGACACAAGATTTCGCCGACAGCGGGCTGCCGGATTTGCTCAGGGCCTTTGCCGCGAGCTATCCGCGCGTCAGGATCGAACTGCGCGTCGGCCGCTCCGCCGAATTGGCCGAGGTACTGCAAACCGGCATCCTCGATCTGATGGTCGCCATGCGACAGGCTCCGGCGCCGGACGAGATCGGCGTGCTCCGCGAACCGATGATGTGGCTCTGTTCGCAAAGAGGCTTGGCCACACACCAGGACGAACTGCCGCTGGCGCTGCTCGATCCGCATTGCGGCTTTCGCGAAGCGGCGATCGCGGCACTCGACAGGGCAGGCCGCCGCTACCGCATCGCCGCCGGCAGTGCCAGCCTGGCCGGGCTGCGCACGGCGGTGAATGCCGGCATTGCTCTGACGCTGCGGACGGCGCGGTTTGCCCATTCCGGCATCGTCGAGGCACCGCGCGAGTTTGGCCTGCCGCAGGTTCCCATCGCCGAGTTCGCCATCCGGCTGCGCCAGGATGCCGAGCCCCCGGCCCAGGATCTGGCTGCGCTGTTCAGCGGCAGCCTTGCCTTGCCAGGCGCGCCGAGCTGATTTTGCAAAAGAAAAAGCCGACCTTGCGATCGGCTATAGGTTAGACGGGCCGAGGGGTTTGGGGGGACTTGGATGACCCGTCAAAGCCAACAATGCCTGAACCTGTTGATGGTTCCATGATCCTGCTAATTTATTTGCACCCGCAGTTTTATTTTCGGGGGCAAAATTTTTCTCACGCAGAGCGCTGCCTGGCCGCTTGCCAGTCGCGCCCGCCATGGGCGAACACCGCGCAGAGCACGATGGCGCCGCCGATCATGCTGGCGGCTGGCGGGACCTCGGCCAGGAACAGGAAGGCGAACAGGATCGCGAACGGTACTTCAGCCGAGCCCAGCAGGCCGGATTCGGCAGCCGGAATGAGCCGCGCGCCCTCCGTCCACAGAATAGAGGCCAGCGCGAACGACGTGCCGAAGGCGACGAGCAACACTGCGTCCCTGGCCGAGACGGCCAATGGATCGGTGACGAACCAACCGAGCACGAACAAAAGGAATGCCGACACCGCCCCGGCCCACACCACCGGCGTGTCGCGGAAAGCGCGCACCATGATCATGTAGAGCGCGCTGCCGATTGTCATCAGCAGCGCCAGCCCGTCGCCGAACAGATGGCCGGTGCCGAAGCCGGACCAGACCATGATCGCCACGCCGCTGAGCGACACGGCGGCGGCGGCAAGCGTCTGCAGCCGGAAGCGCTCACGAACCAGAATGAAGGCAAGCAGCGCGGTGACGAAGGGCGCAGTGGCGTAGATGATCGCAACATTGGCGACGAAGGTGAACTTGAACGCCGAGATGAAGGCGATGCTGGCTAGCGCGCCCTCGCTCGCCAACAGCCAGCCGCGCCAGCCGAGGCGCAGGCTTTCACGCCCACCGGATTGACGGCGCCGCCAAAGCACATAGAGGGTGATCAGGATCGACCCAACGAAGCCCCGCCAGCAGGTGATGGTCAGCGGATCGGCATGGATCGACTTGGTTAGCACGCCGGTGAGGCCGAAGACGGCTGCCGACGCCGAAACCAGGATGATGCCAAGGGTGCGCTCGGCGGCGGTGTCAGGCATGGTTGGGAATCCGGTCATGTCACCAGACTATGCTGCCCTGTCCTGACACCATACTGTCAGCAGGGGTTGCCGTATCCTGCAGCCGCTGCGGAAATGCCCTTTTGCAAGTCGATTCATCTCATCAAAGCCGATGTGTCAGCTCGACACGAAGTGATCTTGCCTCTCCCACGGCTCCTGCGGACCGCGAACATCCCTGTTGACTCGGCCTCAGGGTCAGCCCCGATAGAAAGGCGGTCAACAGCAACAAGGTGATTCATGAACTCTTCCGCCCAGTTCCTGAACGCTTCCGAAGCCGCCGGCCGGCTCGGGGTGTCGGCCAAGGCCCTGCGGCTTTATGAGCAGCGCGGCCTGATCGCTCCGATCCGCACTGCGGCCGGATGGCGCGCCTACGGTCCTGTCGAAATGAGCCGCGCCGCCGAGATCGCGGCCCTGCGCGCGCTTGGCTTCAGCCTAGCCCAGGTGGCGCGGGTGATGGAGGGTGACTCCCGGGGCATGGAGCCGGCCTTGGCCGCACACCAGGCAGTACTCGAGAGCCGGCTGCGCCAGCTTGTCGGCGTAATAGAGAAGATCGGTAGCCTGCGGGACGACCTCGCTCGAGGCGAAGCGCCAAGCGCCGGGGAACTGGCGCGCCTGCTGGCGCCAGAGGCTACGCTCAGCGTCGCTTTCGACCTTCCCTGGCCTTGGGGAGGCGAGCGGTTCGAACTGGGACAGATCCGACCGCTGAACTACATCATCGGCCCGCTGGGCAGTGGCAAGACCCGGCTGGCTCAGCGCCTGGCCGAGACATTGCCTGACGCCGCCTTCCTTGGCTTGGATCGACTGGCGAATGGCTGTGCGGCGGCTCTGGCTCGTGTGGACGCCGACCCAGCTCTCAGGTCGCGGGTCGATCAGACGCTGGCCTGGCTCGTCGAGGACGGTGCCGCGGTGTCCGACGCAATGATCGCTCTACTCGTCGGATTGGAAGCCGAAGGTCCGGCCATCCTGGTCGTCGACATGATCGAACAGGGGCTGGATCAAGCCTCGCAAGAAGCCCTGATTGCCCATTTGCGTCGCCGCGGCCCCGGCGGTCGACCGCTTTTTCTGCTCACGCGCTCCTGCGCGATACTCGACCTGGCGGCTGTCGGCACCGACGAAGCGATCATCCTCTGCCCCGCCAATCACAGCCCGCCAACGTACGTCGCCCGGTACCCCGGCACTCCCGGCTACGAGGCCGTCGCCACCTGCCTGGCCTCACCCGAGGTGCGGGCGCGGACGGATGGCGTCATCGCGTGGCGGCCCCGGGTCGCATGAAAGGGCACCAGGTCTAACGACGCGGCAATGTCTGGACAGCTTGTCAGTCCGATCCAAATGTCGTGAAATCGAGGCCGGTTCTATTCGAGTATCCTGACGAGCGCTAAAGCTGACTGCCGAAAAGGGTTTGACATGGACGCGACCGGACTGAACGCCACGCAGGCGCCGCTCAAGGAGGCGTATCGCGACGACGCATCGCGCGCGCTGATCACGCTTCGGGCCAAGGGCTCGGTCGACGACCAGTCGATCGCCTGTAAGGTCGAGACCGGCAGGGCGCTCGCCGTTGCCGGTCTGCATCCGGCTACCGGCGGTTCCGGGCTCGAACTGTGCTCGGGCGACATGCTGCTGGAGGCGCTGGTCGCTTGCGCTGGCGTAACGCTGAAGGCAGTGGCGACGGCGCTGGAGTTCAAACTCGGCGCCGCCACCGTGGAGGCCGAAGGCGATCTCGATTTTCGCGGCACCTTAGGCGTGGCAAAAGATGCGCCGGTCGGCTTCCGCGCCATCCGGCTGAATTTCAACCTCGACAGCGACGAGCCACAAGAGCGCGTCGACACACTGCTCAAGCTGACCGAACGCTATTGCGTGGTGTTTCAGACCATCAATACGAGGCCGGAACTGACGGTCAGCGCTCAGCGCTGAACGCGCGCCGCCGGCTACTCGCTTTCGCCCTCGTCGGCGAACGGCGAGGCGCTCGGCACGCACTGCACCGACCAGCCGGCCGGCGTTGGCTGCTTCTGATATTCGGTGACGGCGAAGGCGCACTGTTCGCGAGTGTCGAACGTGCTGGGCAGCACCACCATGCCGCCTTGCGGGCCGGCAATCACCAGATACCAGACCAGCGCTACGCTCGGAGCCGCCATGGGATTCCTCGTTTGTTGTGGGAGTCGGGCGATCCTATCAATTCTGGGCAACCGACGAAAGCTCGGCCGGGCGCGGTGGGTCGCCACAGCCGCGTGATGTCCTGCATTTGTTGGGCCGGCTCAGTTTACGGCAAAGCAGTAGAACAGGCCGTCGCCGCCGGTGCTCCTCAGTGCCTCCTGACTGCAGCCGCCGCGTGAAGCGTGCGAGGAATTCCACGATTTGGCGGCGGCCGAATCGTCGAGACCGGTGCGGTCGTGATGGCCCGTCATTGCCGCACCTTCCGCTCCGCTGAGCGTCCAGTCGCCGCAGGTCTGGTCGGCAATTTTCGTGCCGTCGGGCTTGGACCCGGTCAGCACGTCGTGGCGGTTGGGCTTGTCGCCGCGGCCGTTGACCACTTCGCCCTTTTCGTTGAGCGCCGTCTGCTTGGTGATGGCGTTGGCATCGCTATGCAGCGAAGCGACATCGTCGGCGATCTTGACGCCCTTGGCGTTGAACCACGGTCCCGTGCCAATGCGATCGCGCGCATCGGTGTCGCTGGTCGAGAGGTAGGCGCGCCATGTCTTGCCCGCAACGCCCGCGGCTTCAGCCAGCGAGGCGCAATGCGCATCGGCGCCCGCGAGGCCGCCGAGATCGGCGCCCTTGCCCGAGCCGACGCTGGTGACGAAGAAGCTCATCGTCGCGTCCTGCGAGGATGCGACGCCGATGGCTGCCAGCGATGCAGCGGCGGTGACGAGAAGCAGTCTGCGCATGGTGGTCCTCCGTTTCGGAAAATCTGGCATTCCAATAACGTCGGCGGCGGCGCAATTCTTCCGTCGAAATGCGCGATGCGTCTACTCCGGCTGCCGGTAGGCAACAAAGCGGTTGTGCTTGGCCTGGAAGATCAGCCCGGTTTCCGTAAGCGCCGGGCTGGCCAGCGGCACGATGCGTTTGGCGATCTCCTGGGGATGCGGCAGCGTCTCCGGATCCTCGCCGGGCACCGCCTGCGCACGCATGGCGGTGCGGGTGGCGCCGGGATCGGCGGCATTGACCCTGAGGGCCAGGTTTTCCGTCTCATGCGCCCAGGAACGCATCATGGTCTCGACTGCCGCCTTCGACGCCGCGTAGGGCGCCCAGAAGGCCCGCGCCGAATGGGCGGCATTGGAGGAAAGCACGATGGCACGGCCTGCGTCGGAGAGCCTGAGCAACGGGTCGACCGAGCGGATCAGCCGCCATGTCGAGGTAACGTTGATGGTCATAACTTTCTCGAAAGTCTTGGCCTCGACATGGCCGATCGGGGAGATGACGCCGAGCACCGCCGCATTGGCGACCAGGATATCGAGCTTGCCCCATCGCTCATGGATGGCGCCGCCCAGCCGGTCGATGCCGGCCATGTCGGCGAGGTCGAGCGGCACCAGCGTCGCCTGTCCGCCCGTTGCCTTGATCTGGTCGTCGAGTTCCTCCAGTCCGCCGACGGTGCGGGCAACCGCGATGACGTGCGCTCCGGCGGCGGCAAGTTCCAGGGCGATGAAGTAGCCGATGCCGCGCGAGGCGCCGGTGACGACCGCGACGCGGCCGGACAGGTCGAGGCCAGGGGTGGGGATCATGCGAGGGCCTCCGTGAGTAGGCGTGAAACTCGGGAAGGCAATTGGTGTTCCGGCAATCCTACGCCCCGCCCGCCGCCAGCAGCGACAGCGTGCGCACATTGTCCGAACCTTCGAAATCGGCAAGCCGGGTCGGATATTGCCCGGTGAAGCAGGCGTCGCAGAATTGCGGCTGCTCATTGTCGCGGCCGGCCTCGCCGACGGCGCGGTAGAGCCCGTCGATCGACAGGAAACCGAGCGAATCGACGCGGATGAACTCGGCCATCTCTTCCACCGACATGCGCGACGCCAGCAGCTTCGACTTCTCCGGCGTATCGACGCCGTAGAAACAGGAAGCGCGCGTCGGCGGCGAGGCGATGCGCATGTGCACTTCCTTGGCGCCGGCATCGCGCACCATCTGCACGATCTTCTGGCTGGTGGTGCCGCGCACGATCGAATCGTCGACCAGCACCACGCGCTTGCCTTCGATCATGCGGCGGTTGGCGTTATGCTTGAGCTTGACGCCCATGTGGCGGATCGAATCGCCGGGCTGGATGAAGGTGCGGCCGACATAGTGATTGCGGATAATGCCGAGCTCGAACGGGATGCCCGCGGCTTGCGAAAAGCCGATCGCCGCCGGAGTGCCGCTGTCCGGCACCGGCACGACGATGTCGGCCTCGACCGGGCTTTCGAGCGCCAGCTCGGCGCCGATGCGCTTGCGCACCTCGTAGACGTTGCGGCCCTCGACCGACGAATCCGGACGCGCGAAATAAACATATTCGAAGATGCAGAAGCGGGTCTTCTGCGGCTCGAACGGAAACAGGCTCTCTATGCCCTTGGCGGTGACGACGACCATCTCGCCGGGCTTCAGGTCGCGCACGAAACGCGCGCCGATGATGTCGAGCGCGCAGGTTTCGGAAGCCAGGATCCAGGCGCCGTCGAGATCGCCGAGCACCAGCGGCCGGATGCCGAGCGGATCGCGGCAGCCGATCATCTTCTTTGACGTCATCGCCACCAACGAGAAGGCACCTTCGACCTGGCGCACCGCATCGATGAAGCGCGAGTTGAGATCGCGTTCCCTGCTGGTGGCGACCAGATGCAGCAGTGTCTCGGTGTCGGAGGTCGACGAGAAGATCGCGCCCTGTTTCTGAAGCGCGCGCTGCACCGTCATGGCGTTGGTGAGGTTGCCGTTGTGGGCGACGGCGAAGCCGCCATCGGCGAGCTCGGCGAAAAACGGCTGGATGTTGCGCTGGCCGGCGCCGCCGGTGGTGGCGTAGCGTGTGTGGCCGATGGCGCGGTTGCCTTGGAGGCTGTCGATGACGCGCTGTTTGGTGAACGTATCGCCGATCAGGCCGACATGATGTTCGACATGGAACTGGGTGCCGTCATAGGAAACGATACCGGCCGCTTCCTGGCCGCGGTGCTGCAACGCATGCAGGCCAAGCGTGACGATAGCCGCAGCGTCCTGCCGGCCAAAAATACCGAACACGCCGCATTCGTCATGGAAATGATCGTCAGCCTCGGCGGAAAGCACGTCGTCTGCGTCTGCCATCTTCAGCTCCGCTAAACTCGCTATATAGTGTGATGACGGCTCGAGAGCAACGTAGAGTTTGCGGCCTTCACATGATCGTCAGTTTGCCGGCGCCGGATTGGCCGGTGCATTGTCGGCCGGTGGCGCGTCGGTTTCGCTGCCGTCGGGCGCCGGAGCATCGTCGCCAGTTGCCGGTGCGTCCGCCGCGGGTGCATCCGCTGCCGGAGGTGTCTCGGCGCCGGTCTCGGGTGCCGTCTGATTCGGATTGAGCCTGTTGAGGATCGCGTTTTCCGGATCCTCGGGCAGCAGGCTTTCGAGCTTGGCGCCGATCGATTCGAGCAGCGGCCGCGACTTGGCATCGGCGACCCAGCCCGGAGCCTTGGGGCCGGCCAGCCAGTTGAAGAACAGCAGGGCCACCGCGACGACCAGGATGCCGCGCGCCGCGCCATAGAGGAAACCAAGCGTGCGGTCGAGCGCGCCGACCCTGGAATCGATGATCCAGTCGGCGAGCTTCATGGTGATGATGGAGACGACGATCAGCGCGACGATGAAGACTATGCCGGCGGCCACCACCATGGCAATCTTCTCATTGTCGACATAGGGCTGAACGTAAGGCAGGACCGGTTGATAGAAGAAGAACGCTGCCGCGGCCGCCGCTATCCAGGAGATGACGGATAGGACCTCGCGCGAAAAGCCGCGAACCATGGCGAGCATCGCCGAGACCAAGGTGAAGCCGACGAGAATTCCGTCAAGCAGCGTAATCGGCATGTCTTTTGCCCCACTTCATGAGCCGCGTCATTCTTGCTCGTCGGCGCGGCTGCGCCGTGAGCCGGCTATGCGCGCCACCAGATCGGCAAGCTCGGTGGGCTGGAAAGCGCCGGCCCCTATCCCCCCGGCAAGTTCCTCGCTGCCCAAGGGCAGAACCGCGCTTCCAAAACCCAGCTTTTCGGCTTCCTTCAGGCGCTGCTGCGCGTGCGCAACCGGCCTCACGGCGCCCGAAAGGCTGATTTCGCCGAAATAGACGCAATCGGCGGGAAGGGCAAGACCGGTGAGCGAGGAAACCAGTGCGGCCGCCACCGCCAGATCGGCGGCCGGCTCCGAGATACGGTAGCCGCCGGCGACGTTGAGATAGACGTCATGCGTGCCGAAGCGGACTCCGCAATGGGCTTCAAGGACGGCAAGGATCATCGACAGCCGGGCGCCGTCCCAGCCGACGACGGCGCGGCGCGGCGTGCCCAGCGACGACGGCGCCACCAGCGCCTGGATCTCGACCAGCACCGGCCTGGTACCTTCCATGCCGGCGAAAACCGCGGCGCCCGGCGCTTTCGCATGGCGTTCGCCGAGAAAAAGCTCGGATGGATTGGCGACCTCGCGCAGGCCCATATCAGACATTTCGAACACGCCGATCTCGTCGGTCGGTCCGAAGCGGTTCTTGACCGTGCGCAGGATGCGGTAGTGGTGGCCGCCTTCGCCCTCGAAATAAAGCACCGCGTCGACCATATGCTCGACGACGCGCGGCCCGGCGATCTGGCCTTCCTTGGTGACGTGGCCGACAAGCACAATCGCCGCCCCTGTGGATTTGGCATAGCGGATCATCGCCTGGGCGGCGGCACGCACCTGGGTGACGGTGCCGGGTGCCGAATCGGCCATGTCGGTCCACAAGGTCTGGATCGAATCGAGGATCACCAGGTCCGGCCGCTTGCCGTCGGCGATGGTGGCGAGGATGTCCTCGACATTGGTTTCGGCGGCAAGCTCCACTGGAGTATCGGCGACGCCGAGCCGCTGCGCACGCAGCCGGATCTGGGCGACCGCCTCTTCGCCCGAGACGTAGACGATGCGGTGGCCCTTGGACGCCAGTGCTGCGGCCGCCTGGGTCAACAGCGTCGACTTGCCGATGCCGGGATCGCCGCCGACCAGCAGGGCCGAGCCGCGCACGAAACCGCCGCCGGTGGCGCGGTCGAGCTCGCCGATGCCGGAAACGATGCGTGGCGCGTCCTCGATGTCGCCGGACAAAGTCGTGAGCACGACGGCGCGGCCCTTGCGCGCATTGCGGGTATTGGCCGGGCCCGAGCCGATGCCGCCGGACGTGCCTTCCTCGACCAGCGTGTTCCACTCGCCGCAGGCATCGCATTTGCCAGCCCAGCGCTGATGCACCGAACCGCAATTCTGGCAGATGAACTGGACGCGCGATTTAGCCATGAAATCTCGCATACCTTAGAAGGGAGGCGGATCGAGAACGTCCGCATTTTCGGCCGGGATTTGGCGAGCGCGGATACAATTCAGTGTTTCTTGGCGAGAGCGCGTACTTCGGCAAGCGACTCATCGAGCAACTGCGGATTGGGCGACAGAATCTGGGTGTCGTAAATGGAGATCATGCCTTGAGTTTGGCCTGCAAACTCAGGCTGCGTTTTTCGCGCCTCCTCATCAATCGCGTCGACGTAAAACAAGAAATTTTGCCCAGCCAGAACAGGCACGCCGCATCCTCCCATGATCAGAGTGGTCGTGGAGATCACACCATTCGGTTCCGGGTTGCCCTTGAACACCTCCATTGCCTCGTAGCGAACGTTAACCAGTATCCGACCATCACCCTCATCGGCTGCGACAATTCCAAGCTTCGTCGGACTAAGCTCTGTGGCTGTCACCAAGCCTCGGAACACCAGGGCCGCCTCAGCAAATGCTCGTTGTGGCGTCCAGTTTGCAGGCATTGAACAAGCTGAAGCGACGTCAGGCAGGACAGCCGCGCTGACGAGCACGAGAGTCAGGCGGACAGAAAACCTGAAACGCTTACCCATGCTTACTCAAACCTCTCCGCAATATGATGCTCCTCGGCGAGGTCGGAGAAGCGGGTGAACTCGCCCTGGAAGGCGAGGCTGACCGAGCCGGTCGGTCCATGGCGTTGCTTGGCGACGATGACCTCGGCCTTGCCGCGCATCTCGTTCATCTCGTGTTCCCATTTGATGTATTCGTCGGTGCCCGGCTTCGGCTCGCGGTTCTTCAGATAATATTCCTCGCGGTAGACGAACATCACCACGTCGGCGTCCTGCTCGATCGAACCCGATTCGCGCAGATCCGAGAGCTGCGGGCGCTTGTCGTCGCGGCTTTCGACCTGACGCGACAGCTGCGACAGCGCAATGATCGGCACGGCAAGCTCCTTGGCCAGCGCCTTCAGGCCGGTGGTGATCTCGGTGATCTCCTGCACGCGGTTCTGCGAGGATTTGGCGCTCGACCCTTGCATCAGCTGGATATAGTCGATGACGATGACGTCGAGGCCGCGCTGGCGCTTCAGCCGCCGCGCCCGCGCCGACAGCTGGGCGATCGAGATGCCGCCGGTCTGGTCGATGAACAGCGGGATCTTCTGCATGGTCTGCGAACAGGCGACCAGCTTTTCGAAATCCATTTCGCTGATCTCGCCGCGGCGGATTTTCGACGACGGGATTTCGGTCTGTTCGGAAATGATGCGGGTGGCGAGCTGTTCCGACGACATTTCGAGCGAGAAGAAGCCGACGACGCCGCCATTTGCCGCCTTGAACGAACCGTCGGCCTGTTGCGCCGGCACATAGGCTTCGGCGATGTTGAAGGCCATGTTGGTGGCAAGCGAGGTCTTGCCCATGCCCGGCCGGCCGGCGATGATGATCAGATCGGACGGCTGCAGGCCGCCCATGCGGCGGTCGAGATCGCGCAGGCCCGTGGCCACGCCCGACAGGTGCCCGTCGCGCATATAGGCGGCGTTGGCCATGTCGACGGCGGTCTTGACCGCGTCGGTGAAGCTCTCGAAGCCGCCATCGTAGCGGCCGGTCTCGGCCAGCTCGAACAGGCGCCGCTCGGCATCCTCGATCTGCTCGGATGGCGACATGTCGACCGGCGCGTCGTAGGCGATGTTGACCATGTCTTCGCCGACGGTGATCAGGGCGCGTCGCGTGGCGAGATCATAGATGGCGCGGCCGTAGTCGGCGGCATTGACGACGGTGACCGCCTCGACGGCCAGCCGTACCACATATTGCGCAACCGTCATGTCGCCGACCCTCTCGTCGGCCGGCAGAAAGGTCTTCAGCGTGATCGGCGTCGCTATCTTGCCCATACGAATGAGCTCGGCGGCGACCTCAAAGATCTTTCTGTGCAGCGGCTCGTAAAAATGGCCGGATTTCAGGAAATCCGACACGCGGTAGAAGGCGTCGTTGTTGACGAGGATGGCGCCGAGCAGCGCCTGCTCGGCTTCGATGTTGTTCGGTGCCTCGCGATAGAGCGGTGTTTCCGCCACGCCGAATTTTCGTGCTGCCTCTGCCATTACGTCCCCGATTTCGATGCCGGTCTCTCGATATCAGTAACGGGATAGGTCGGTGATGACTTATCTGCATCAGTCTTCATTCAATCAGCTTCGGTGCCCGCGATTCACAGCCAAGTTTTTTCGGTGGAAAGAATCTTGATTGACTCGAATCAAGATGGCGAGCCTAGCCGTTCTCGGGCGAGAACAAAACAGGAAAATAGCTGCCAATCACTCCGGCAGTGCGTCGCCCCAGTCGAGTCGCCGCGCGGCCTTGAACACATCGCCGTCGCGCTTGGTGAACAGTTTCTCGTCGGCGCTGCCGTCCTTCTCGCAAAGTTTCAGCAGAACCTTGCCCGAGCCTGATTTCGGCGGTGCGATCACACGCGCCTGCGGCGGGGCAGCAGAGTGGCGGGAGGCAGCGACATAGATGAATTTCTCGTCCTCCCATGGCACGTCGGCGTCCTTGGCCAGCCGGTGCAGGCGCGAACGCGCGACACGGCGCGAAAAATGGCACCAGTCGGGCGGCGCGAGCGGGCAGGGTGACTTATGCGGGCAAGGCGCAAGCACGTGCGCACCCGCCTCGATCAGCTGTCGGCGCACGGCAAGAATGCGCTGCCATCCGGCCGGCGTGCCCGGCTCGACGACCAGCAGCGTGTCGTTGGTCAGGTGCCAGAGCCGGTCGATGAGTGTTGGCAGCGACGCTGGTACGATCTCGTCCAGCACATAGGCGCAGGTGACCAGCTCGGCCGGCTTGAGATCGGCGAGATCGAGGCTGACATCGCCGGCCAGCCAGGCGACCCTGGCCGTCATCGCCTCAGCGGCAAGCGCCGCGCCGACCCGGCGCACCGCGGCGCTCGCCTCGATCAGCACCGCCTGCTCGAGGTCGGGCCAGAGATCGAGCGCAGCCCAAAGCACGGTCCCGGGGCCGGCGCCGACGTCGAGCAGGGTTTTGGGTGCATGATCGGGCCTTGCCTCGCTGAGCGCATCGAGACTGGCACGGACAGCGGCATAGGTCGCCGGCAGCCGCGTCGCCAGATAGGCTTTGACCGCGATCTCCTCGGCCATATGCAGGCGGCCGTCGCGCAGTTCGGCGCGATAGCGGTCCGACAGCGTTTTTGCCGCTAGCTTCAGCGTCGGCAGCGGCACTTTTTCGAGGAGACGCTCGACGCCCTGTCGAAGCGGGATAGGCAGTTCCATAGCTCAGGCACCCCGAGGTGCGAGCAGGATCACCGAGGCGCCAACGATGCAGAGCGCGGAACCGGCAAGGTCCCAGCGGTCGGGGCGCACGCCTTCCACCAGCCACAGCCATCCGAGCGAGGCGGCGATGTAGATGCCGCCATAGGCGGCATAGGCGCGGCCCGCAGCACTGATGTCTACCAGCGCCAGCAGGAAGCCGAACAAAGCGAGCGAGACCAGGCCTGGCGCCAGCCACAGCGGCGACTTTTCCAGCCGCCACCACGCCCAGATCGAAAAGCAGCCGGCGATCTCGGCAAGGGCAGCAACGATGTAGATGAGATAGGTCATGAAAAAAGTCTCGCGGCGACGGCGAGACCTTTTTCAGCGTGTGGGCCGCCAATGGCAAGCGGCAATGGCGTGATCGCCGGCGGTCTATTCCATATCCGCCACCTTGCGGCGCCGGGCGGGCTTGGCGGCAGGGGCTTTTGGACGATGCCCCATGTCGCGCAGCTGCAACGCCTTCTCGCATTTGGCCATATAGTCACGAGACATCGGCAGCGTGTCGTTCTTCTTGGCGATCTGGATTTGGAAGACCACCAGATCCTGCCAGCGGAAAGCGGCTTCCGAGGCTGCCAGATAGAACTCCCACATGCGGCAAAAACGTTCGTCATAGATCGCCTTGGCCTTGTCGCGGTTGGCGGCAAAGCGCTGGCTCCAATGTCTCAGCGTCTCGGCATAATGTAGCCGCAGGACTTCGATGTCGGTGACGATGAGGCCCGACTTTTCGATCGCCGGCATCACTTCCGAGAGCGAGGGGACGTAGCCGCCCGGGAAAATGTATTTGCGGATGAAGGCGCTGGTTGCCCACGGCGCGCCGGAGCGGCCGATCGTGTGCAGCAGCATGACGCCGTCCGGCTTCAAGAGCGTCGCCGATTTGTCGAAGAAGGTGCGGTAGTGGTTGACGCCGACATGCTCGAACATGCCGACCGAGACGACGCGGTCGAAGCGCTCGTTGAGCTCGCGGTAATCCCTCACTTCGAAATGCACGCGGTTTTCTAGGCCTTGCGCATGGGCGCGGTCGGTGGCGACGCCATGCTGCTCGGTCGACAACGTCACGCCTTGCACGTCGACGTCGAAGGACTTGGCGAGATAGAGACCGAGCCCACCCCAGCCGGAGCCGATGTCGAGCACCGTCTGGCCGGCCTTCAACCTGAGCTTGGCGGCAATGTGGCGCTTCTTGGCTGCCTGCGCCTCGTCGAGCGTCATGTCCGGCTGCTCGAAATAGGCGCAGGAATACTGCATGTCCTCGTCGAGGAAGAGTCTGTAGAGGTCGCCTGACAGATCATAATGGCGCTGCACGTTGCGGCGCGCGCGCGCCGCCGTGTTGATCTGCTGCAGGCGGCGGAAGGCGTGACGCAGGCCTTCTATCGCCTTCGACCAGGTGGCATCGATGCCGCCGCTGTCCATGTTCTGGAAGGCGATGCGCATCACCCCCAGCACGCCGCCCTCGAGTATGTCGAGCTCACCGTCCATATAGGCTTCCGGCACCGCCAGCATCGGATCGAAGCTGATGGCGCGTTCGGCATGCGTGGTCTTGATGTGCATGTGTACCAGATCGCCGCTGCCGTCACCGAAAGTCACCGAGAGGCCTTTCGGTCCGGTGACCTTGAGATTGCCGGTGCGCACCAGGCGGTCGAGAATGCGTTTCAGCAGAATATTCATGAACAAATGTCCCCTCTCGGTCAGACACGCTGTCTCGGCGCATGACCCGACAATCGAAATCGATTTCGGAAAGGATCATGCGCCGAACCAAAGTCCTGCAGCGTCCTTTGCGCGTCCAAACGACGCGCGGCGCTATAGTCTGCATCAAGATATAGGGGGTCGAAAAGTTCCGTTTGGCACAAAAAAGCCCGGGCGAGGCGCCCGGGCGTTGGTCCAGAAATGACTGGAAGCCGACGAAACGTTTTAAGGCGCCGCTCTGACGCCTTATGACGTGCAATCAGCCGTTGTCTTCGCCGCCTTCGAACTCGGCATTGGGATCGAAGAAGTTGTCCGGGCGCGCATTGTCATTGATGTCGTCGCCATAGATGGCTTCGGCTGTGGTCAGCATCTCGCCCTTGGCCTGACGCTCGGCTTCGTCGGCCGTGCGGGCGATGTTGAGCGTGATGGTGACCTCGACTTCCGGATGCAGGGCGATCGCCACATTGGTCAGGCCGATGGTCTTGATCGGCTGGTTGAGCAGGATCTGGTTGCGGTTGACCGAGAAACCTTCCGCCGTCAGCAACTCGGCGATGTCGCGGGTCGACACCGAGCCGTAGAGCTGGCCGGTTTCGCCGGCCGAACGCACGGCGATGAAGCTCTTGCCGTCCAGCTTCTCCGAAATCTGCATGGCCTCGGACTTGCGCTCGAGGTTGCGGGCTTCGAGCTGGGCGCGCTGGCCTTCGAATTTCTTCTTGTTGGCTTCGTTGGCGCGCAGCGCCTTGCCTTGCGGCAGCAGGAAGTTGCGGGCGAATCCATCCTTGACCTTGACGGTATCGCCCATCTGGCCGAGGCGGGAAACGCGTTCGAGAAGAATGACTTCCATGGTTTTGTTCCTTCGTTTGGGGCGCCAAATCACTGGCATCGACGCCGAATTGTCTGGAACAGGTCAGGAAGCTGAGGGCGTCGCCGCCGATGTCGCTGTCCTGCCTGTCGCGGCAGTTAGAGGTCTTCACCTCAACCCGGGATTTGATGGCAACCCTGCGGCGCCCGTCGCCGTGGGAAAGCGGGCGGCGAACCGCCCGCTGGCTAGACCATGATCCCGAAAAGTGGAAACCGGTTTTCGGAAAAGATCATGGTCTACTAGTCAGTGTTGTCCATGATCTCGAAAAGTGGAAACCGGTTTTCGGATAAGATCATGGTCACCTGATCAGTGTTAGCGAACCACGTAGGGCAGCAGGCCGAGGAAGCGGGCGCGCTTGATCGCCTTGGCGAGTTCGCGCTGCTTCTTCTGGCTGACGGCGGTGATGCGCGACGGCACGATCTTGCCGCGCTCGGAAATATAGCGCTGCAGAAGACGTACGTCCTTGTAGTCGATCTTGGGCGCGTTGGCGCCGGAGAACGGGCAAGTCTTGCGGCGGCGGTGAAATGGGCGCCGGGTCGGGATCTGGTTGATGTCGACCATTATTCTGCTCCCCCTTCAACAGCTTCGCGCGGACGGCGCGGGCCACGGTCTGCACCATCGCCACCGAAGCTGCGCGGCGGGCGATCGCCACGGTCGCCGCGATCGCGGTCGCCGAACGAGCGCGGGCCACGGTCACGATCGCCGAAGCCGCCGCGTTCCGAGCGCTCTTCGCGCTTCTGCATCATTGCCGACGGGCCTTCCTCATGCGCATCGACCTTGATGGTGAGGAAACGCAGCACATCCTCGGACAGGCCCATCTGGCGCTCCATCTCGTTGAGCGCGGCCGGCGGGCAGGTGATGTCCATCAGCGTATAGTATGCCTTCCGGTTCTTGTTGACCCGGTAGGTGAGGGACTTCAGTCCCCAGTTCTCGACCCGGCCGACGGACCCGCCATTCGCGGAGATGACGCTCTTGTACTGTTCGACAAGCGCATCGACCTGCTGCTGCGAGAGGTCCTGCCGGGCAAGAAACACATGTTCGTAAAGAGCCATATTGTTCTTTGCCTTTCTTCGTTTCTCTCCCGGTCCCGGCGGCAAAAGCCTCTGCAACTTCTCTGACCCGGCGATCCCTGGCGGGGCGGGGAAGAAAGGAGCATGACGAGACGGTCGAGAGCGGAGACACGGGAGGCGGAAGCGCTTCTGGCTCCACACGAAGGTTTCGAAAAACCTCCGGCCCTCCGTTCAGCCCCCAGCAAGGACCGGCAGATTGCGGGCGTCTATACAGGAATTTGGCCGCAAGACAAGGGCGAGCCGAAAAACCGCCGCGCTCAGGACGACATGTCGCGCATCTTCAGCTTGTATGCGGGACCCGCTTGTTCACCGTCTCCGGGAAGAAATCGGGCGCTGCACGGCGCTTGCCGAACATCATATCGTATTGCAGCAGACGGAAATCGCGAATCGCCGGGTCGATTTGCTTCTTGCGCGCCCAGTCGGGCGTGTCCTCGCCCGTCGGCGTCAATAACAAATTGCGGTCGACGACGCTGTAGCGCTTGTGCATCTGGCCGAGGAAGCCGGTGTAATAGGGGTGGCTGATCCCGGCCGTGGTCAGGACATGGTAGGGCAGAAAGGCTGGACTGACAGTGCCCATGTCCGCGACCGGACCGGTGCGGTTGGACCATACGATCAGCGGTGTTCGGTGATGCAGCAGCATCTGGTCGGGCGGCTCCTTGCGTGGCGCGACGTTATCCCTAAGGAAGCCGGTCTCGACATAGACCGGACCGAGCGGCGGCAGATGGTCGCCGAAGAAGGCGATGACCGTCGGTCGCCGCCGGTTCTTCGCCCATTCGATGAGGCGCTCGAGGCTCTTGTCGGCGTCGGATGCGCCTTCCGTGAAGCTCAGCAGCGAATCCTTTGCCCACTGGCTGGTCGGAGCCTGCACCTTGTGGGTCGGGTTGTAATAGCGATTCGGTTCATAGGGTCCGTGGTTTTGCAGGCTGACGGCGAAGTAGAAGAACGGATCGTCCGTGGCGTCGGCTTCGCGGATGATCTCGTCGGTCATCGCCGCGTCCGACGTCAGCGGCCCGCGCTTTTCGAGATATGGCATGTTTTCTTCGGACTTGAAGTCATCGAAGCCGAAATCGGCATAGACCGGCGTTCGGTTCCAGAACCAGCTTGTGCCCGGATGGATGGCGCGCGTCTCATAGCCCTGGCTCTTCAGGAACGTCGCCATCGACGGCACCGGCGCGCGGACATATTGCTGGTAGGGGATGCTGCCGGCCGGCAGGAAGGCGTTGGAAAAGCCGGTCAGCGCCTCGAACTCGACATTGGCGGTCATGCCGCCGAATTCGGGCGAGAACACGTGGCCGGAGCGCAGCGCCCGCACATTGGGAATCGGATCGGGCGTGATGGTGACGCCGGGCAGTTCGGTCGGATCCCAGAAGGATTCGCTCATGACGATGATGATGTCTGGCTTCTCGGCCGGCACCGATGCCTTCACGCCAGATCTTTCGATCGCCGCGATCGCCTTGTCGGAGTAGCCGGCAGGCGCGGGAACATGGGCCATCGGCACGTTGAGGGCGAAGGCCAGTGCGAAGCCGTTGGAGGCGTAATTTTCCTTCTGGTCCCACATGATCGGGATGATTTGCAGCCGGTCGCGGGTCCACGAGAACGTCGCGTAATCCATGATCGACACGAAGAAGGCGAGCAGCGGCACGGTCAGCGTCAGCCGGGCCAGGCGCCCCTTGCGACCGAGCGCCGGTACGCGGCGGCGCCACAGCCGCCAGCCATAAACGAGCAGCGAGAGGCTGCCGACGATGCCGACCGCCAGAGCGATGGCGGTTCCCGGACGTTCGCGCACCAGCAGCGGCATCAGCGCCACGATCTGACGTGAATAGAGGAAATCGGTCGGATAGAGCGGATCGCCGAGATAGAGCGATTTCTGGTGGCCGACAAAGGCCAGCGCCAGCGTCAGCGGCGCGACGATCATCAGGCTCTGGTGGCTGCGGCCGAGCACGGCATCGAGGCCGATCAGGATCAGCGCGAAGATGATGATGGTGGTCCAGCCGGGCTTGAAGGGCTGCAGGAAGAAGCCGACGGTGCCGGCAAAGTCGCCGCGCACGATCAGTTCGATGGCAAAAACCAGGATGGTGGCGACCAGAAGGCTGACGAGGCCATAGCGGATAACAGGCCATTTCCGGCCCGGCAGATAGCCGGTGGCCGGATCGCCTTCCAGAAACTGCGGCGCGGATTTGCCAACGCCTTTCTTGATCCTTGCCACCTTACAATTCCCCCGACCATACACAAAAGTGTCATTGAGCTGTCATCGATATGTCACGAAAAGCTAGCGTCTGTGGCTGAAATAAGAAGAGCCAGCAAACGAATCGTGAGCGATTTTCATCATGAGTGATCGAAAAAAAGCCTTTTGGAACAGGTACTCGGCCAGCGATACCGAGCCGGAGCGGCCCGGGTCGGGCTGCTAGCGGACTTGACTTGTCAGCCCGCCTTGCGTCACAGGCAGGAAAAATCAGCCGCTTGGGAGGCACGCATGGCCGTCGCATTCACCTTTCCGGGACAGGGCAGCCAGGCTGTCGGCATGGGCAAGGACCTCGCCGACGCCTTTCCGGAATCGCGGAAGATCTTCGAAGAGGTCGACGACGCGCTCGGCGAAAACCTGTCGAAGCTGATCTGGGAAGGGCCGGAAGAGAGGCTGACGCTGACCGCCAATGCCCAGCCGGCGCTGATGGCTGTGTCGCTCGCCGCCATCCGGGCGCTGGAATCGCGCGGCCTCTCGCTGAAGCACAAGGTCGCCTATGTCGCCGGCCATTCGCTAGGCGAATATTCGGCACTTGCCGCCGCCGGTTTCGTTTCGGTCGCCGATGCCGCCCGGCTCTTGCGTATCCGCGGCAATGCCATGCAGGCGGCTGTGCCGGCCGGCGAGGGCGCCATGGCGGCGATCATCGGGCTGGAACAGGCCGATGTCGAAGCCGCCTGCGCTGAAGCGGCCAAAGAGTCGATTTGCCAGATCGCCAACGACAATGGCGGTGGCCAACTGGTGATCTCCGGCGCCAGGGCGGCGGTCGAGCAGGCGGCGAAGCTGTGCACGGAAAAGGGCGCCAAGCGGGTGCTGATGCTGCAGGTCTCGGCGCCCTTCCATTCGGCGCTGATGGCACCGGCGGCCGAGGTCATGCGCGAGGCGCTGGCCGGCGTGACGAAGAACGCGCCGTTCGTACCCGTGGTTTCCAACGTGTCGGTCACGCCGTCCAGCGATCCGGACGCAATCGCCCACCGCCTGGTCGAACAGGTGACGGGGCGCGTGCGCTGGCGCGAAACGGTGGAATGGTTTGGCGCCAACGGCATTGCGACGCTGTACGAGGTGGGTGCCGGCAAGGTGCTGTCGGGACTGGCGCGGCGCATCAACCGCGACATCGCCACCGGTGCGGTCGGCACGCCGGCCGATGTCGAGGCGGCGCTGGCGGCGCTCGATTGAACCCTGCGTTTCCGGCTGATGCGGGCGCTTGAATTCTTAGCCTCGTCGGGATATGTGAATACATGTATTCACAGGAGATCGGAATGCCGACATCAATCCGACTTGCCCCCGAAATCGAAGAGCGTCTGGATTTTCTCGCGGCCAGGACTGGCCGCAGTAAAGCTTATTATCTGCGCGAACTCATCGAGCGCGGTCTTGAGGACGTGGAAGACTATTACCTCGCGGCCGAAGTGCTGGAGCGGATCAGAAGTGGCGAGGAGGACGTCATGACAGCCGAGGACTTCTGGCGTGGCCTGGACGCTTGAATATGCCCGCTCGGCGCGCAAATTTATTGAAAAACTGGATCCGCAGACACGTCGACGGCTCCGCGACTTCATCGAGAACCGTATTGCCGCCCTCGACAATCCGCGTGAAGCCGGCAAGCCGCTGAAGGGACCGTTAGCGACTTTTTGGAGGTACCGGGTTGGGGATTATCGAGTTATCTGCGATGTGCAGGACAAGCGGCTCGTCATTCTGGTGGTTACAATAGGCCACCGCAGTGATGTCTACAGGTAGCCACATTCGCCGGCCTGTCCGATTTGGAAGAGGATCAAAGACATGTTTGAATTGACCGGCCGCAAGGCGCTCGTCACAGGCGCATCGGGAGGCATCGGCGAGGCTATCGCCAGGGTGCTGCATGCGCAGGGCGCTGTCGTCGGCCTGCACGGCACCCGCGTCGAGAAGCTGGAAACGCTGGCGGCCGAGCTCGGCGACCGGGTCAAGCTGTTCCCGGCGAACCTTTCCAATCGCGACGAGGTCAAGTCGCTCGGCCAGAAGGCCGAGGCCGATCTCGAAGGCGTCGACATTCTCGTCAACAATGCCGGCATCACCAAGGACGGGCTGTTCGTGCGTATGGCGGACGCCGACTGGGATTCGGTGCTCGAGGTCAATCTGAACGCCGTGTTCCGGCTGACCCGCGAACTCACCCATCCGATGATGCGGCGTCGGCATGGCCGCATCATCAACATCACCTCTGTGGTTGGCGTCACCGGCAATCCCGGCCAAACCAACTACTGCGCCTCCAAGGCCGGCATGATCGGCTTTTCCAAGTCGCTGGCGCAGGAGATCGCCACGCGCAACATCACCGTCAACTGCGTCGCCCCGGGCTTCATCGAATCGGCGATGACCGACAAGCTCAACGACAAGCAGAAAGAGGCGATCATGGCGGCGATTCCGACACGGCGCATGGGCACCAGCGCCGAAGTCGCCTCCGCCGTCGCCTACCTTGCTTCCAACGAAGCCGCCTATGTCACCGGCCAGACCATTCACGTCAATGGCGGCATGGCGATGATTTGACAGTTGCGGGAAAACACCCCTTTTCACCTTGGAGCCCGGCCTATTTTCGTGTAATGCGGCCCGCAACCCGGCGGTTCGGGCAAAAACCGGTCCGGTGCCGTTGCGTTTCCGACAGGACCATCTTTCAGCTTGATTAGCGGCATTCTGCCCGCTAACGAAGACAGACAAACAAAAGACGAGGATGCCCAAATGAGTGACACCGCAGAGCGCGTCAAGAAGATCGTTATCGAGCACCTTGGCGTCGATGCCGACAAGGTGACGGAGCAGGCGAGCTTCATCGATGATCTGGGCGCGGACAGTCTCGACACGGTCGAACTCGTCATGGCGTTCGAAGAAGAATTCGGCGTCGAGATCCCGGACGATGCGGCCGAAACCATCCTGACTGTCGGCGATGCGGTGAAGTACATCGACAAGGCTTCGGCCTGACGCTATTTGCAGTCATCACCGAGGAGGACCTGCGATGAGGCGTGTCGTCGTCACGGGCCTTGGGCTGCTTTCGCCGTTCGGCGTAGGCTTTGAGCATGGCTGGAAGGAACTACTGACCGGCCGCAGCGCAGCCAAGCGCATCACCGAGTTCGAGGTGGAGGATCTTGCCTGCAAGGTCGCCCACGTCATCCCGCGCGGCAATGGTGAGAATGCCACCTTCAATCCCGAGACCGTTCTCGAGCCGAAGGAACTGCGCAAGATCGGCGACTTCATCCTCTACGGGATCGCGGCCGCCGACGAGGCGCTGAAGGATTCGGGGTGGGCGCCGAAGACGCATGAAGAGCAGTGCGCCACCGGCGTGCTGATCGGCTCCGGCATCGGCGGCATCGAAGGCATCGCCGAGAACGCGATGATCCTGAAGGAGCGCGGTCCGCGCCGCATCAGCCCGTTCTTCATCCCCGGCCAGATCATCAATCTCGTGTCCGGCCAGGTTTCGATCCGGCATGGGCTGAAAGGCCCCAACCACGCCGTCGTCACCGCTTGCTCCACCGGTGCGCATGCCATCGGCGATGCCGCCCGGCTGATCATGTGGGGCGATGCCGACGTGATGGTCGCAGGCGGCACGGAAGCGCCGGTGACGCGGCTGTCGATCGCCGGCTTCGCCGCTTGCCGGGCGCTGTCGACCGACCGCAACGACGCTCCGGAAACGGCCTCGCGTCCCTATGACCGCGACCGCGACGGCTTCGTCATGGGCGAGGGCGCCGGCGTCGTCATTCTGGAGGAACTGGAACACGCCAAGGCGCGCGGCGCCAAGATCTATGCCGAGGTCACCGGTTACGGCTTGACCGGCGATGCCTATCACATCACCGCGCCGGCCGAAGATGGTGACGGCGCCTTTCGTTGCATGGTGGCGGCGCTGAACCGGGCCAAGCTGACGCCCGCAGACGTCGACTACATCAATGCGCACGGCACCTCGACCATGGCCGACACGATCGAGCTCGGCGCCGTCGAGCGGCTGGTCGGCAACGCCGCGTCGAAAATATCGATGTCGTCGACCAAGTCGTCGATAGGCCACCTTCTGGGGGCGGCGGGCGCCGCCGAGGCGATTTTTTCGATCCTCGCCATTCGCGACAACATCGCGCCGGCCACCATCAATCTCGACAACCCGGAGCGCGAAACGGCGATCGACCTGGTGCCGCACAAGCCGCGCGCCCGCCAAATCGATGTGGCGCTGTCCAATTCCTTCGGCTTCGGCGGCACCAACGCCTCGCTGGTCTTCCAGCGCTACAATGGCTGACCGGTCCGCCGACCGGCACGGTCTATGCGTGCCGTCAATTTTGCCATATTCGCCCCTACTGTGCCCAAGGGGATTCGTTGCAAGATCAAACGGTAGGGCGCCATGAGCACAAATTCGGCGGACAACGGGCAATTCGGGCAACGGTCCGCACCGTCGGGCCCGATCGTGCCGAAAACGGCCAGCGAGGCATTGCGGCCTGAAGCCGGCACGCCGCCGCCCAAGCGCTCGCGCGCCTCGCGCAGCCAGTTCGTGGTGTTCATGAACTTCGTCATCTCCCTGGTGATGCTGATGGTTCTGGCGGCTGGCTTTGCCTTGTATTTCGGCAAGCAGGAATTCAACGAGCCCGGCCCTTCGGCCAATGCCGACACCTTCCTGGTCAAGCCGAACACCGGCGTCCAGGAGATTGCAGAGCAGCTCGAGCGGCGCGGACTGATCAGCGATGCGCGCATCTTCCGCCTTGGCGTGCGCGCTTTTGGCAATGATTCCGCCCTGAAGGCCGGCGAATACGAGATCAAGCCGCAGGCCTCGATGCGCGACATCATGGAGTTGCTGAAGAGCGGCAAGTCGGTGATGTATTCGCTGACCGTCCCCGAGGGGCTGACGGTCGAGCAGGCGCTGCAGCGCATCGCCGATCAGGCAGCGCTCGATGGCGATATGCCGGGGACCATTCCACCCGAGGGCAGCCTTGCTACCGACACGCTGCGTTTCACCCGCGGCGCGACACGCCAGCAGATGGTCGAAAAGCTTTTGGCGGACCAGAAGAAGCTTGTCGAGGAAGTCTGGCAGCGGCGCGCCCCCGATCTGCCTCTGGCCAGTGTCGAAGACTTCGTCACCCTGGCTTCGATCGTCGAGAAAGAGACGGGCAAGGGCGACGAACGCTCGCGGGTCGCGTCCGTCTTCCTCAACCGGTTGGCCAAGGGCATGCGGCTGCAGTCCGATCCGACCATTATCTACGGCCTGTTCGGCGGCAAGGGCAAACCCGCCGACCGCCCGATTTATCAGTCTGACATCAAGAAGCCGACGCCCTACAACACTTATCTGATCAACGGCTTGCCGCCGACGCCGATCGCCAATCCTGGCCGTGCGGCACTGGAAGCCGTCGCCAATCCGTCGAAGACCGACGACCTGTATTTCGTTGCCGACGGCACCGGCGGTCACGTCTTTGCCGCGACGCTCGCCGAGCACAACGAGAACGTCGCCCGCTACCGGGCGCTGCAGAAGGAACTGGCCGATGAAGCCGCCAAGGCCGGTGCTGCCAAGGCCGACGCCGCCAAGGTGGAAGGTCAGACCGACGCGCCGGTTGACGACGGCGATGGCGACGCCGGAGCGGCGGCGCAGTAGCGCCGGACGGTTGTGAAGTCGTCCCTCCGATTCGTCTGACGGCCGGGACGTGCTGATTTTGTCATCAGGAGCGCCCTGCGTCCGATTCGACGCGAACAGGCGCTCCGGATTTTGAAGCCGCGCACGATCTGGCCCGGAACCGCTTCCGGGATCATGCGCCAGGGGGAAGCAAGGGCATCATGAATTTGCAGAGCATGACCGGTTTTGCACGGGCCGTCGCCGAACATGACGGCACGTCGATCGCCTGGGAGGTCAAGTCGGTCAACGGCAAGAGCGTCGAGGTCAGGCTGCGGCTGCCGCAAGGCCTCGAGCGGCTTGAGCCGGCCGTCAGGCAGACGGTGCAGAAGCGCTTTGCGCGCGGCAATTTCCAGGCAACGCTGACCGTCGGCCGCGCAGCCGGCCAGCAGGCGCAGCCAGTGGTCAACGAGGCCTTCCTGAGAGATCTGGCGGGGCTGGCCAAGCGGCTGCAGGAGATGTTCGGCGCAGCGCCTGCGACAGCCGACGGGCTGCTTTCGCTGCGCGGCGTGCTCGACATCCCCGAAACCGTCGAAACCGAAGAGGCGCGGGTGGCGCTCGACAGCGCGATACTCTCGGCGCTCGAAGTGGCGCTGGGCGGGCTGGAGCAGGCACGCCAGGGCGAGGGCACCGCCCTGCGCTCGCTGCTGTCCGGTCATATCGACGCTATCGAAGCGCTGACACTGCGCGCCGAGGCCGATCCGTCGCGCGAGCCGGCGGTGATCCGCGAACGGATTACCGAGCAGGTGCGGCTGCTGATGGATGCCTCCGCCAATCTCGACGCCAGCCGGTTGCATATGGAAGCGGCGTTCCTGGCCACCAAGGCCGACATCCGCGAGGAGATCGACCGGCTGAAGACACATGTGGCATCCGGCCGGGTGCTGCTGGCAGGCGGCGGCGCCATCGGCCGCAAGCTCGATTTTCTGGCGCAGGAATTCAACCGCGAATCGAATACGCTGTGTTCGAAGTCGAACGCCGCTGCGATCACCGCCATAGGGCTGGAGCTGAAGGCGGTCGTCGACCAGTTTCGTGAACAGGTCCAGAATCTGGAGTAACCCTGATGGTCGCCAAGGAGCCTATGGTTGCCAGGGATTTGGGTTCCCGCATTCGCCGGCGGGGTTTGATGCTTGTGCTGTCGTCGCCGTCCGGCGCCGGCAAGTCGACGATCGCGCGCAATCTTCTGGAGAGCGATTCCAGTCTCGAACTGTCGGTCTCCGTCACCACGCGGCCGCGCCGCGGCAGCGAGATCGAAGGCGTCCACTATCATTTCCGCACCATGCGTGAGTTCGAGCGGCTGCGCGATTCGGACGAACTGCTTGAATGGGCCGAAGTGCATGGCAATTGCTATGCCACGCCGCGTGAGCCGGCCGAACTGGCGCTGGCACAGGGCCGCGACATGTTGTTCGACATCGACTGGCAGGGCGCCCAGCAGCTCAAGGAGAAGATGCGCGCCGACATCGTCTCGATCTTCATCCTGCCGCCCTCGATGAAAGAGTTGAAGGCGCGGCTGAAGCGCCGCGCCGAGGACCAGGAATCGGTGATCGAGACGCGTCTGAAGAACGCTCGCAACGAGATCGAGCACTGGAAAGAATATGATTTCGTCATCATCAACGACGATCTCGACCGTGCCTTCGCCGAGGTACGCGGCATAGTCATCGCCGAGCGGCTCAGACGCGACCGCCGGCCCGGGCTGTTCGATTTCGTCTCGGGGCTGCTCGACGAGAAGACGGACTAGGGGCCGGCGCAATCACACCGCGTTGGTCAGTCGCACGAATTCCTCGACGCTCAAGGTTTCCGCCCGCCGCGTCGGATCGATGCCGGCGCGGGTGAGCAGGGCTTCGCCGCCGAGGCTCTTGACGCTCTGCCGCAGCATTTTGCGGCGCTGGCCGAAGGCCGCTTCGGTAACGCGGCCGAGCTTCTTGACTTCGGCGGGCAGCGGATTTGCCCGCGGCACCAGATGCACCACCGACGACACCACCTTGGGCGGCGGCGTGAAGGCTTGCGGCGGCACGTCGAAAGCGATTTTTGCCTCCGTCCGCCAGCCTGCCAGCACGCCCAGCCGGCCATAGGCATCGCTGCCGGGGCGGGCGACGATGCGCTCGGCCACCTCGCGCTGGAACATAAGCGTCATCGATGCGTAAAAGGGCGGCCACTCGGCGACGGTCAGCCAGCGTATCAAAAGTTCGGTGCCGATATTGTAGGGCAGGTTGGCGACGATCCTCACAGATCCATTGCCTCCATGTGCGCCCTCGGCAAGCGCTGCAAAATCCGTCTTCAACGCGTCGCCGGCAATGATTTCCAAACGGCCCGGATAGTGATCTGACACCTCCGCGAGCGCTGCCAGGCAGCGCTCGTCGCGCTCGATGGCGATGACCCGAGCCGCGCCGTGGGAAAGCAGCGCCCGGGTCAGGCCACCTGGACCCGGACCGACCTCGATTACCGTGGCGACGGTCAGGTCGCCGGCGGCACGCGCGACCTTGCCGGTAAGGTTGAGGTCGAGCAGGAAATTCTGGCCGAGCGCCTTTTTTGCCTGCAACCCATGGCGTTCGATCACCGCGCGTAACGGCGGCAGCCCGTCGATGCTCATGCGACCGCTCTCATGCAAAGCCTCATGCGGCGGCAGCCTTCGCCCCGATGTCGGCAAGCCTGCGGGCGAGCCTGAGCGCCGCGATCAGGCTGTCGGCCCGGGCTATGCCCTTGCCGGCGATATCGAAAGCGGTGCCGTGATCCGGTGAAGTGCGGATGAAGGGTAGGCCGAGCGTGATGTTGACCGCCTCATCGAACGCCAGCGCCTTGGCCGGGATCAGCGCCTGATCGTGATACATGCACAGCGCCACATCGTAGCCGGCTCGGGCGCGGGCGTGGAACAGCGTGTCGGCCGGCAGCGGCCCGAAAGCGTCGATGCCCTCCGCCCTCAGCCTTTCGATCGCCGGGCGGATGATGCGCTCGTCCTCGGCGCCCATCGCGCCGCCTTCACCGGCATGCGGATTGAGGCCGGCAACGGCAAGCCGCGGCTTGGCAATGCCGAAGCGATATTCGAGGTCGGCGGCGGTGATGCGGGGGGTCGCGACGATCAAATCCGTCGTCAGCGCTTCCGGCACCTCGCGCAGCGCAATGTGGATGGTGACCGGAACCGTGCGCAACTCGGGACCGGCAAGCATCATCACCGGCATCGCTTGTGCGCCGGTGTGGAGCGTCGCCAGATGCGCCAGATACTCGGTGTGACCGGGAAAACGGAAGCCGGCATCGTAGAGCGGCTTCTTGGCGATCGGGCACGTAACGACCGCCGCCGCGCTTCCGCCAAGGCAGTCGTCAACAGCGCGGTCGATGGCCTCGATGATGCCGGCGGCGTTGGCCGGGTCCGGCCGGCCGGGGTCGTCGACGAAGCGGGCGGCAAGCGGCATGACGGGCAGGGCGCGCTCAAAGACGCGCTCCGCTTCGGCTGGCACTGTCTCCGTGATTGGCACATCGGCGCCGAGCAGGCGCGCCCGTGCGGCAATCAGCGCCGGATCGGCTATAAGGTAGAAGGGCGGCACACCTGCGCTGTCGCGCGCCTGCCAGGCGGCAATGGCGATTTCCGGCCCAACGCCGGATGGATCACCGGCGCTCAGCGCCAGCGCTGCCTCTGGCGGCTTCAGCGCTCGACGATGCGGGCTTTCTTCCGCAACTCCTCGACATATTTCGTGGAGAGCGCATCGGCGTCCTTGCCACTCGAGCCTTCGCTCTGGAACACCATCTGGGCGGCCTTGTCGTCGGACACTTCGCGCGACGAGCAGATGCCGATGAACTCGACGCCACGGTCTGTTTCGCGCGTGGGGGTGGCGCCGCCGACCTTGGTGGCCTTGATCTGGTCGGCCCAGTCCGGCGGCAATTGCGGCGCCAGTATCCGGCCGAGATCGCGAACGGTGACGTCGATCAGGCCCTTGGCGAATTCGCGCGAGGTGTTGCAGCCGTTGAAGCGGGCGCGCATGGCGTCGGCCTCGCGCTTGCGCTTGGACAGCGTCGCGCTGCGCTCGGCCGCCGGCACGACGAAAATGACCTGCTGCAGCATGTACTCCATGGCGGTCGGCTTGTTGCCGCCCTTGTCGAGCATGCGCCTGACTGCGTCCTGCTCGCTCACGGAGCCGCCGCTCTCCGAGCGATGGCGCGCGGTCAGCGCCTGGTTCCAGGCCATCTGGGAGCGGATGAACTCCTTGAAATGCTCCTTGCCGACGCCGGACTGCGCCATGACGCCATCGAGTTGCTTGAGTTGCATCTTGTTGGTCGTGGCAAAGCGCTGATAGGCAGCCTCGACCTGGGCGTCGGTGATGCGGATGCCGAGACGCTTGGCTTCGGCGACGCGCAGCGTCTGCTCGATCATTTCCTCGGCGGCATTGCCCTTCTTGCGCTGCAGGCGCAGGAAGGCAGCCCGATGCTGGATGTCGCCAGTGGTGATCGGTACGTTGTTGACGACGTATTTGATCTGGCTGGCGAAAGCCGGCGGCGTCATCATGGTGATCGAGGCTGAGGTCGCCGCCACCAGCAGCGCGAACCCTGCCGAAAAGAGGTATTTCCTCATCGAAAGCATCCCAATCCTATCTCGGTTGCGGCCCAATTTTATCGCATTTTGAGGGAACTGGAACCCGTGCCTGCCCTATGCGGCGAAACGATGTCGTTAGCTGCGATGTGCGTCCACTTTGACGCACGACGTATGCTCAAGACACTTTGAATTTTTCGGGCTGGTGCGTTGGCCGGCCGCCCGTTCCGCCTGTCCGTTATTGGCCAGTGGTCTGCTACTGGACAGTGTTGAAGGAGCTTTGCGTCGAGCCGAAATCGCCGAGCGTGCGAAACGACAGGTTGAAACCGATATTCTGCGACACTTCCTTGGTGCTCAGGTCGCGGGATTCCGAGAACGTCATCAAGTAGGTGAAGCAATCATCACTATAGGCAAAGCCGACCCCGTCCTTGACCAGGACGCTTTGCTCGAGATCGTAGGTGCCGGTGCCGAAGACACGCCAGTTCTCGGCAAGTTGCGCCGAGGCGCCGAGCGTGACCTCGTGACGATCGGTCGTAAAACCATAGAGCGGCTGAGCCTGGATGAAGGCGTATTTGGCACTGAACGAAATCGGCAGGCCGGAATAGGCTGCCTTCACCTCGGCGCGGCGAATCTCGAAGCTCTGCTCGTCGAAGCGGCCGCTGACCGAGCCGGAAAGCCCGCCGGGGCTGTTGAAGCCGACAAGGCCGACATAATCGGAACTCGCGGTCTCCAGGCCCGAATCTTCGCCGACGTTGACCAGGTCCGGCGCGTCGAAGGAGTTCTGGCCGTCAAGCTGGTAGGATTGGCCGAACAGCGCGTTGGTGCTCCAGCCATTGTCATAGGCGCCGGAATAGCGCAGCCCGACATTGGCGCGCGTGCCGCCTTCCAAGCGGTCGTAACCGGAGAACTTGTCGCGCTCGAACAATGTCGTGGCATCAAAGACGAAGCTCTGCGCGTCCTCGTTGGGAACAGCGAGGCCGCCGACATATTGCTCGTTCGGACGCACGAACACCTGCGCCATCGGCTCGAAGATGTGACTGGAACTGGTCGACGAGAACAGCACCGGCCAGCGCATTTCCAGCCCGGCGGTTGCCATGAAGCGGGCGAGCGACGATCGCGTATCGTCGTCGACGCCGAGGTTAGACGCCATCTGATTGATGGCATTGAGCGATCCCGAAGAGGCGTTGACATAGCCGGCATCGCCGCGCAGCGCCAAAAGGGGCGTCAGCAGCAGCCCGCCATCGGTGGTGAAGGTGCGCTTCCATTCCGCTTCGGCAGTGAGACGGCCCGACTGGCCCTCGATGCCGCGTACACTGGTGACGGACGCAGCGTTGTTCGGATCGGCAAGGGCCCTATCCAGCCTGTCGCGGCTGATAGCCTGCGCGTTGACATTGAGCGACAGCTGCCCGCCGCCCACCGCCATGTCGGGGATGTAGGCGTAGTCGAGCGAGGGCAGCACCCAGGGCTGTTTGCCGGCGCGCGCGGTCGGATCGTCAGGGAGTGCCTCTTCCTGGACCACAAAGCGCATGGCGCGCACGTCGAAATAGTTGCGGCCGTTGAGGCCGGTCAGGTAGATCGAGGAGCGATGCACGCTGTCGCCGAAGTCTTCGATGGCGTAGGTGCGTGAGAAGTTCTTGTCGGTCTGCAGCAGGACATCCCAGCCGAAGTCCCAGCGCGGATTGATAGCGAACTGGCCCTTGGTGCCCATCATGCCGCGGAACTCGTTCGGGTCGCCGGCCGCACCCGAATCGACATTGCGCCCGTCGTCGTCGATAAACTCGTCGGGATCCTCTTGCCGGATGCCGGCGATCTTCAGACTGTACTGGCCGTTGTTGAAGCGCTGGCGCCACTCGGCTTCGCCGAGAAAGCCCTGCTTGGTATAGCCGCTGCCGGTGACGGTGAGGTCGTAGGTTGGTGAGAGCGCGAAATAATAGGGGACTTTGACGCCGAGGCCGAGGTCGCTCTTGTAAGCGATGCTGGGGATCAGGAAGCCGCTCTTGCGCTTGACGGTCGGGTCGGCAATCTCGAAGGCCGGCAGATAGGCGAGCGGAAAGCCGAAGAACTCGAAATTCGAATTCTCGAAGCGAACCGTCTTCTTTTCGCCGTTCCAGATGATCTTTCTGGCCTTGATGCGCCAGGTCGGCGCTTTGTCCGGCTTGTCCTCGCACGGCTCGCAGGCCGTGTAGACGCCGTTGTGGAACGTCGTCAGCACGCCGCCCATGCGTTCCGCGCTTTCGGCGGCGAAATAGGTCTTGTCGACGGTTTCGACACGCAGCGCGTTGACGAAGCCGTCGGCGAAATCGTCGGTGATGTCGACATGCTGCGAATAGATCTTGGTGCCGTCGCTGTTGATGACCTCGACATTGCCGCTGGCGACGAGCCGCTTGGTGTTGCGATTGTATTCCACCCGCTGGGCGACGAGGCGGTTGCCGCCATAATCGATCTGCACGCCGCCGACGGCCGTTACGGTCTGGTTGTCATTGTCATAGACCAGCGTATCTGCCGCCAGCAGCATTTGCGAACCGGTGGGAACGTCGGCTGCCATGCCGCTGATATCCTGGGCAAAAGCCGGGATACTCGGAACGACGCAAGCGAGCAGGCACGCCAAGGCGCTCGCCCCATAGAGGCGCGCCGAATCGGCCTGCCTATGGATGCGCAAAACCGCCCCCCTCACTAGCCGTCTTCCTTGTACAGCAAGAAAGTCACCCCGAAGAACATAGCCACGACAACCGGAACCCATGCAGCGACGACTGTGGGTACGAATCCCGCCACGCCGAATGCCTTGACCAGCACTGTCACGACATAAAGCAGAAACCCGGCCAGGACGCCACCCAGAATCATCGTCGCGGATTGTCCCATCCTCGCAAATCGCATCGACACCGTTGCGGCGATCAAAGTCATGGCGACGAGAAGGAACGGCAGCGCTACCAGTGAATCAAATTGCATGGCAAAGGCATTTGCCTTGAGGCCGAAGGAGCGGGCAACCTCGATCTTGCCGGGCAGATCGTAGAAAGGGATGGTTTCCGGGCGCGCCAGCCGCTCTTGCACGAACTCGGGCTTGAGATCGGTCGGTATGCGGTCGGTTGCCACCGATTGGATGTTGCCGTCCCGGAACACCTTGACGTCCTGCAGTTCCCAGTAACCATCCCGCAAATAGGCGTGCGCCGCGTCCTTGCGTTCGACGATGTCGCCTTGCGGGTCGAGGACGAAGAAGGCGGCGTCGGCCATCTCCAGGCCCTGATTGAGGATGGCGCGCGCGCCGATGATGATATCGCCGGAACTGGTTTTCTGCCGGATCCAGGGCTCGGCGTCAGCCGAGACGGTGTTCGACTTGCCGGAGCGGAGCTGGGTTTCGATTTTTTCGGACCAGGAAAACGCATAGGCGGCGATCGGATTGATGACGCCGACCGACAACACTCCGAACAGCAGCGCCCCGATGCAGCACGGCAGCAGGAATTGCCATGCGGATACGCCGGCGGAACGCGCGATGACCAGTTCATACCTGCGATTAAGCGAGACCAGCGTCGCCATCGCCGAGAACAGGCCGACGAACGGCACCGTCTGCAGCATGATCATCGGCATTCGCAACCCTGAGATGGCAAACGCCGTGCCGTAGGTAAAACCCGGCAAGCCGGTCGTGCGGCCGGAAAGCTCGGTGAAGTCGATCAGGAACACAAGCGCCAGGAGGCCGATGAAGAACCAGATGGTGATCGTCACGTAGCGGAAGAAGAAGTATCTGCCCAGAGTCCAGCCCATTAGCGTGTCCAGCCCATCAGCCGGCCTCTTGGCCAGAAGCGCCGCGCCTGGCGAAGCGGAGCTTCAGGGCGCTCCAGCCGTCACCGAAGCGGCCGGCGAAATTCGTCATCCAGTCGGCCCAGGCGACCGGCAATTCCATGGTCCGGTTGGAGACGATGAACCATGTCGCGACTGCGGACGCCACAATAGGAACGCCGTAGACCATATAGGCGTATTGCGGAATGTTGTCGGCCTTCCCAGCGGCAAAGAAACCGAGCCAGCGCACGAAAAGGGCAATTGCGATAGACGTGATCAGCGGATGAATGCGCGCCTCGCGATGGGAACGCGCGTCTCCCGCGACCGCAAGCGCGATCAGCGCGAAAACGAGTGAATAGGACCATTCGGAGAAACGCTGGTGGACCTCGGCCAGGTACTTGTTCGGCCTTTTCTGGAACATCTTGTCGTTCGGACTGGGATTGAGCAGGTACTGTGTCGTCCGGTCCTTCGGCAACAGCAATACCTCCGATGAGGCCGACATGAAGGCCGACAGGTCGAAGGCATAGGAGGTGAACCGGATGACCGAAAGATCGCCGGCCAGCGTTTTGCGATGGATGACGCCGTCGTTCATCATCAGCACCCGCTCGTCGCCGCTTTCGATGATGGCGCCGCTCTTGGCGTAGTAGATGAGGTTGACGCCTTCTTCGCGTGAATCGGCGACAAAAATGCCGCCAAGGCGGTTGTCCGGAAGCCGCTGGCCGATCTGCAGGAACAGGCCGTCGTCGATCTTGTGGAAGGTGCCTTCCTGGATGACGAGCGACAGAAGATCGGCGCGCGACGACGCCACCAGCTCGCGGTTTTTCTGTCGTGCATAGGGGTCGACGCCGTTGTCGACGGCGAACGAAAAAACACTGGCCGCCAGTGCCAGGAGCATGATCGGCCTGACGATGGTCCAGCGCGAAGCGCCTGCGGCGTTCAAGACGGCAAGCTCAGAATCGGAATTCATCGCGCTCAGTGTCTGCGCGACCGCGACCACCAGAGCGAAGGGCACGACGATCGGGACGATCGACGGAATGATCAGCGCAGCGACCTCGAAGAAGGTCAGCGCCGACTGCCCGCTGTCGGTCACGAGATCGATGCGGGCGAGCACCTGCGTCGTCCACACGATCGCCAGCGTCCAGATGAGCGCTGCGAGGAAGACCGCCAACGCACGACGCATGATGTAGCGTTCAACGACCTTCATGAAGGCTTTTCTCGATTTTGCCGAACGGCATCATGCCTCCAGACAAGGTAGCCGCCCGGCGACGCCTGCACAACCGGTCCGTTGGCGGTTCGATCTGGTTCCCGTCCCACATCGTTGTTTCCGGTGGCCGGAGTGTCGGCGGCATTGGATAAGAAAGGGCGAACATCAATGGTTAACAACAGGTTGCGGCAGTAAAGCGGGGCCGTGCCGCGACGAATCGCCATCGATTCCATCTGCCATATGGGATCGGATTCCGGCAAAGTCTTGCCAAATGCCGGAAAACGACCAAATGTCGCGCCGGTCACTGACATGGCCGCCGCGGCTGCGACAGAAAAATGGGGGTGGTGCTTCCGGTCGGAAACAGCCAAATATCTGGTTCGTCAAGGCACTCCCCCGAAAACCCAACGCCTTTCCCGAAAGCAGGACATGATGACTTCGAGACCTTCGATCGCCTTTGCCAGGTTCGCAGTGCCCAAAAAAGGCAGCGTCTTCATGCTGGCGGCCAACGATGGCGGTCTCGGCGACGCGGCAAAGGCTTGCGATCCGGCAAAGACCCTGGAGCGGGCGTTTCCGGTGGCCGACTTTTCCGGCAAGTTCGCCGGCCTGGTCGAAGTGCTGGCGCCGGAGGGCACATCGCTCGACCGGCTGGTGGCGGTCGGCGCCGGCAAGGTCTCGGCGCTCGACGACTATGCCTGGCTCAAGCTTGGCGGCACCATCGCTGCATCCTTGCGCAAGGCGACGGAGGTGGCGGTCATGCTCGATCTGCCGGGTGCTGACGTCGGCGGCAGGCAAGCGGCACAGCTTGCCGCGGGCATTCTTCTGCGCAGCTATGCTTTCGACAAGTACAAGACGAAAAAGGACAATGGCGACGGCCAGCGCGACGGCAACAAGGCCGAGCCCAAAAAGCCGGTTAAGGTGACCATCCACACCGCCGATCCGGCGGCGGCGAAAAAGGCCTTCGCCGACGAGGTGGCGGTGATCGACGGGGTGCTCCTGGCGCGCGATCTGGTCAACGAACCGGCCAATATACTGGGGCCGGTGGAATTCGCCGCCCGCGTCAACGAACTGGAGGCGCTCGGCGTCGCGGTCGAGATCCTGGTCGAGAAGGAGATGAAGAAGCTCGGCATGGGCGCGCTGCTCGGCGTCGCACAAGGCTCGCCGCGTGGCGCGCGCCTGGCCGTCATGCGATGGAACGGCGGCAAGGCCAAGGACAGCCCGATTGCTTTCGTCGGCAAAGGCGTCACTTTCGACACCGGCGGCAATTCGATAAAGACGGCCTCCGGCATGGAGGACATGAAGGGCGACATGGGCGGCGCGGCCGCGGTGACCGGGCTGATGCACGCGCTGGCCGCGCGCAAGGCCAAGGCCAATGTCGTCGGCATCATCGGGCTGGTGGAAAATGCCGTCGACGGCCATGCGCAGCGCCCCGGCGACATCGTCACTTCGATGTCGGGCCAGACCATCGAGGTGCTCAACACCGACGCCGAAGGCCGTCTCGTTCTGGCCGATGCGCTGTGGTACTGCAGCGATCGCTTCCAGCCGAAATTCATGGTCAATCTGGCGACGCTGACCGGCGCCACCATGGTCGCGCTCGGCCAGCACTATGCCGGGCTGTTCTCCAACAATGACGAATTGGCGAACAGGCTGACGAGCGCCGGGCAGGCGACGCAGGAACGCGTGTGGCGGATGCCGCTCGGCACCGAATACGACAAGCTGATCGATTCGAAAAATGCCGACATGAAGAACATCGGCGGCCGCTATGGCGGTGCCATCATCGCGGCGCAGTTCCTGCAGCGCTTCGTCAGGGATACACCCTGGGCGCATCTCGACATCGCCGGCACCGCGATGGGCGCGCCGTCCAGCGAGATCAACCAGTCATGGGCCTCCGGCTTCGGCGTCAGGCTGCTCGACCGGCTGGTTCGCGACAACTACGAGGAGTGAGGCCTTTCAAGGCGCGATCATGGCCGACGTCCTGTTCTACCACCTGACCGAATCGACTCTGGAGGATGCGTTGCCCGGCCTGCTCGAGCGCAGTGTCGATCGCGGTTGGCGCGCCGTGGTACAGACCGGCTCCGAAGAACGGCGCGACGCGCTGGACCAGCATCTTTGGACCTTCAGGGACGATTCCTTCCTGGCGCATGCGACGGACCGCGAATCCTATCTGGCCGAGCAGCCGATCCTTTTGACAACCAGCCATGACAATCCGAACGAGGCGCAGATACGCTTCCTGGTTGACGGCGCGGTGCCGCCGAAGCTTGCCGGTTACGAGCGCGCCGTGTTCCTGTTCGACGGCCACGATGCGGCCCAGCTCGAGGCGGCGCGCACGCACTGGAAGACGATGAAGGAAGCCGGCCACGCAGTCACCTACTGGCAGCAGACCTCAGACCGGCGCTGGGAACGCAAGGCGTAGTAACGCCTGCCGCCTGGGCGATCAGCAACCTGGGGTTGCTACAACTGAAGTCGTTCAGCCAAGTCAATGAAGTCGCTGGCCACCAGGTCCCAGGCTTGATCAGGGTGCAGATCCGTGGTCTGCGCTACCCCGTGCTCGGTCGGACGCGGGACAAAGGCTGTTCGCAATCCGCATGCCCGAGCCGCTGCAAGGTCGCCATTGTGGGCGGCCACAAGACAGATCTCATCCGGCTTCATTGACAGGACGTCAGCGGTGCGAAGATAGGCTTCCGGCGCAGGCTTGTAGGCTTGCACGACTTCGGCGCCGAGGATCGCATCCCAAGGGATGCGACTGCGCTTCGCCATATTGAGCATGAGGACGATGTTGCCGTTCGAGAGCGGCGCGATGATATAGCGCGGGCCCTGAGCCGTGCAAGGCCGGCCACCACGTCCGGCCATGGCTCCAATCGGTGCCATGCCAGGTTCAGTTCGTCCAACTCGGACGCTGGCACCGAAGCCGGGTCGATCCCGAATTCTGGCAATATGGCTTCCAGATTCTCCCGATGCAGCACGTCGAGCCGTGTAAAGGGCCGCCGGCCGCTGCGCACCTCCTCCATCGCTGGAGAGTAACGGCGACGCCACGCATCCGCGAAAGCGGTAGGAATAGCGGATCCTGCTCCATGCCGCTTCAGGAACGGCTCAGCATTGCGCGCCACGCCGCTGCGCCAATCGACAACAGTGCCGAACACGTCGAATACCAACGCACGTACGCCATCCAATGCCATCACATTCGGCTCCTTGATCCGCACATTATTTTTCTTTCGTCGCCTGCCTCGTTTTCCCCTTTTTCACGGCCTTGCCGATTTGCTCGGCGATGCGGTCGGGCTTACGCGCTATGACGGCTGTGCCAATTAGATTGAAATATTCCAGTGGCCTGGGCGCCGGCAACAACCCGGTACCGGCATGAGCGGAAGGGTGGCGGGCGCCACCATCGCGCCCACCCTCCTTCATTCGTTTGCCTTGAGCCAGATCTTTTGCGGACCGTGACCCTTGAAGGGGTATTGTGGATCACTCGGATCGTAAACGAGTGATGGCCCTTCGGCGTCGAGGGCGGGCACCAACGAAAACTGAACCCGTCGCTTCTCAACGAGAGTTCAAGATCGCAGCCTCCAAATGCGAGGCCGACCCGGCGTCCCATTACCTTTTGATCCCGCTGAAAGTACTCCCAGATCATCTTCTGGGCTCGGTCGCTGGGCATCGCCTCGTCCGTGAACTCCAAGTGGCGAGCGGCACCACTATTCCAGAATGACGACGGCCTCCACCTCGAAGAACATGGGGTCAATTGCAAGCTTGGGGACGGGAATCAGAGTCTGCGCCGGCAGCGCTTCACCGAACATTTTTTTGACGTTCCTGGTCAACACCTCGAGCTTGGACATATCGTGATCGACCACGAAGACGGTGAGCTTGGCGACCTGATCCGGCCTCGCACCGAGCGCATCGAGGGCGGTGCGCAAATTTGTGTAGGCCTGCTCAACCTGGACAGCGAAGTCGGGCGACAAGGCTCCCGTGCTGTCTTGCCCGCCCTGTCCGGAGATGTAGGCCACCCGGGCTCCGCGCGGCGTGATCACCGCCGTGCTGTAGCCATTTGGCGACGGGTCGTAGAGGTTTTGTGGATTGACGATGGTCAGCTTGAGATCCTTCTCATTGGCTGTCGTGGCAGTGGGAACTCCCATGGTCATGATGATTAGCCCTTCGATAAGCAGATGCTTGATTGCGCGTGACATGATTTTCTCTTGGCTATGCGAGCAACGTACCCTCGCGGCCGGCATTATTGAACTTTAACCGTGTCGCCCATACGATGACTCGTGCGACGTACGAGTCATCGTATGGTACGCCGTACGAGTCAATCGTTCAGATCGACATTCGTTCGCGTTGCCGCTCAAAATCGACGTTCTGAACAGCGAGGAAGACGGATGGCGGCCAAACGCAGCGGCCGGAGCAAACGAGGGATAAATGAGCGGCTCCAGCCCTTGCAGGAGCCGCGCAGTGAACCGCCGCTCTCTCGGGAACGTATCGTGGCGACCGCGGTGGAACTGCTTGACGCTCAAGGAGTCGACGGATTGACGATGCGTCGGCTGGCCGATCGCCTCGGCTCGGGCGTGATGAGCCTATATTGGCACGTCGACAACAAAGAGGATGTCTTTGATCTGGCGCTCGACTCGGTGCTTGAATATCGCGGACCGCCGCAAATAGCTCAAGACTGGCGCGGAGAAGTCGTTCATGTGCTCGAAGACTGGCGCGCCAGCATGCTGCGCCACCCTTGGTCGGCAACGCTGTTGCCGCGCCGGGCGCTCGGCCCGAACATCCTCGGTCGCTTGGAACTGCTGAGCAAGACGTTGTCCAGAGCCGGCGTTGCGGACGCAGATGTGAACGCTGCGATATGGTCGCTCTGGAACTATGTGATGGGCGCCACCATCACCCGGGCGAGCTTCGACCTCTCGGACGACGACAGGGCCGCTGCGCAGCAGCGCCTTACACGTCTCAGCGAACGTTATCCGACAATCGAACGCTCTCGTCTGCTGTTGGACAATGATTGGGACGGCGCTTTCAAGAATGGCCTCGGCTTCCTGCTCGATGGCCTCTCTCCAAAATGAGGCTGAACGGTAGCTTTGGCTGAAAGCGACTGTCGCAAAATCGCTGATTAAAATCACAGTTTTGCAGCTGATTTTTGCAAGGTCGGAGAAGACGCGGCAACGTCCAGGGTTCCGCAATGGGTGTTAGCCGAAATGCAACCTCTGCACTGCCGAGGCCACTTGACGAAAGGCCGGTGGCGCGCAAAACTGCTAAGATGTCAGACCAATTTCGGGCATAGGTACCCATGCGTATGCGCGGCGAACTGCCCGGGGCACCTGCCACGCGTGTGGCAATCGCCACGCTCCCGCCGTTGGACCGCGGCAAACAAGTCATGGAAGCGCTGGCAGACTATGTCGAGCGCGCTGCGCTGAAGAGCGGTGACCGGCTTCCGACCGAACGCGAATTGATGGCCGCGCTTTCCGTGGGACGTTCGACGATTCGCGAGGCGATGGGGCGTTTCGAAGCGCTCGGCGTCACCGAGACCCGCAAAGGCAGCGGCACCTATCTTCTCAAGCCGATATCCGCCGGCACGATCCATCTGCCGCTGTCGCTCAATACGGCTGAGCTACGCGACGGTCTCTTGCATACCCTCGAGGTGCGCCGCGGCATCGAGGCCGAGGCAAGCATGGTTGCGGCGCGGCGGCGGACAGTCGACGATCTGCGGACGATCGAGGAAAAACTCATCGAGATGGAGCGCGTCCATCTCGCCACCGGCACGTCGGGGCCGGAAGACCTGGCCTTTCACCTGGCGGTCTACGATGCCACGCATAACCCGCTTTTCCGGCAACTCCTGGGGCAGATGCGCGAAGCGTTCGAGCGCTTCTGGGACCATCCTTTCGACCGGCAGGATTTCGCGCGGCGATCGTTCCCGTATCACCGTGAGCTGTTCGATGCCATCGTCGCCGGGGACGCGGAGCTGGCGCGCGGAAAAACGCTGAAGATCCTCGAGATCGTGGAAGAGGATATCGAGGAAATGTCGAAATGAATGGCCCGGATTTTTTCGACCAGGCCTCGCTGATCGCCGCCCATGACGAGGGCAACGCCTTCGATGCCGTCGTCCCGCCGATCGTGCAGACCTCGCTCTTCACCTTCTCGAATTATGACGAGATGCTCGAAACATACCGCGGCGAAAAAGTGCGGCCGACCTACACGCGCGGGCTGAACCCGACGGTGCGCATGTTCGAGGAAATGCTGGCAAAGCTGGAGGGCGCCGAGGACGCGATCGGCTTTGCAAGCGGCATGTCCGCCATCTCATCGGCCGTGCTGAGTTTCGTCGAACCGGGCGACCGCATTGTCGCGGTCAGGCATATCTACCCGGACGCGTTCAGACTGTTCGGGACGTTGCTCGCGCGCATGCGCATCGAGGTGACCTATGTCGACGGGCGCGACGAGGCGGCTGTCGCGAGCGCGCTGCCTGGCGCCAGGCTGTTCTATATGGAAAGCCCGACCAGCTGGGTCATGGAAACGCATGACATCGGCGCGCTCGCTGCGCTGGCAAAGTCCCGCGGCATCCCGACCATCATCGATAACAGCTGGGCCAGCCCGGTCTTTCAGCGGCCGCTATCGCTCGGCGTCGACGTTGTGGTCCACTCCGCATCCAAGTACCTGGGCGGCCACAGCGACGTGGTGGCCGGCGTGGTCGCGGGCTCGAAGGAATTGATCGGCCGCATCCGCGGCGAAGCCTATCCATATCTCGGCGGCAAGCTGTCGCCATTCGATGCCTGGCTCTTGATTCGCGGCTTGCGCACACTGCCGATCCGGATGCGCGCGCATCAGGCCTCCGGCCTCGAAATCGCACGGCGCCTGCGGGATCATCCAATCGTTGAGAGGGTCTGCCATCCAGGGTTGGCCAACCTGCTTCCCGCGGGGCTCACCGGCACGTCGGGCCTGTTCTCATTTGTCTTCCGCGACGGCATCGACATCCGCACCTTTGCCGACCGCCTCAAGCTGTTCAAGCTGGGCGTGTCGTGGGGCGGCCACGAAAGCCTCATCGTGCCCGGCGAGGTCGTGCTGCAGCAGAAAACCCAACCCAATTCCGCGATGGCGTTCGGCGTCCATCCGCGGTCCGTGCGTCTCCATGTCGGCCTCGAGGGAACCGAGGCGCTGTGGAGTGACCTGGAAACGGCGATCGACGCCGCTTCCGCAGAAAAGACCTGAAGCAACCAGACAAGAAGGGAACGGAAAATGAAGAAGCTTCTTATCGCCGCATTCGCCACCGTACTGATGTCGGGTGCTGCACTCGCCGACACGACGCTGAAGCTCGTGGAGGTGATCACCAGCCCCGAGCGTACCGAAACCCTGAAGTCGATCGTCGCCAAGTTCGAGGCGGCCAACCCGGGCACCAAGGTCGAGGTGATCTCGCTGCCTTGGGGCGAGGCGTTCCAGAAATTCGCGACCATGGTGTCTGCCGGCGAAATCCCCGACGTCATGGAGATGCCGGACACCTGGCTGTCGCTCTATGCCAACAACGGCCTTCTCGAAAGCCTCGAACCCTATGTTGCCAAATGGGAGCACACCTCGGGCCTCACCGATCGCGCGCTCGAACTCGGCCGCGACGTGAACAACACCGCCTACATGCTGCCCTACGGCTTCTATCTGCGGGCGATGTTCTACAACAGGAAGCTGTTCAAGGAGGCTGGTGTCACCGAGCCGCCCAAGACGATGGACGAGTTCGTGGCGGCATCGGAGAAAGTATCCAAGCTTCCAGGCAAATATGGCTACTGCCTGCGCGGCGGGCCGGGTGGCCTCAACGGCTGGATCATGTTCGGCGCAACCATGGCCGGCTCCAACAAGTTCTTCAATGAGGACGGCACCTCGACCATGAACAGCGAGGGCTGGGTCAAGGGACTGACCTGGGTCGTCGATCTGTACAAGAAGGGATTGGCGCCGAAGGACAGCGTCAACTGGGGTTTTAACGAAATCGTCGCGGGATTCTACACCGGCACCTGCGCAATGCTTGATCAGGATCCAGACGCGCTGATCGCGATAGCCGAGCGGATGAAGCCGGAAGACTACGGCGTCACGACCATGCCGAAGGGGCCGAGCGGCAAGACGTTCCCGACCATCGGCTATGCCGGTTGGTCGATGATGGCGGCCAGCCAGAACAAGGACCTCTCCTGGAAGCTGATCGAAACGCTCGAAGGGCCCGAGGGCAATGTCGAATGGAACAAACGCACCGGAGCACTGCCGGTCCACAAGTCGGCCGAAAAGGATCCCTTCTACGCAAGCGAGCAGTTCAAGGGCTGGTTCGCTGAACTCGAGGACAAGGATGCGGTGCCAACGGTTATGCCGACCTATCTCGAGGAGTTCGCCTTCTTCAAGGACTCGATGGTCATCAAGACCAGTCAACAGGCACTGCTTGGCGATATCACGCCAGAGGAAATGGCCAACCAGTGGGCCGACTATCTGACCAAGGCGCAGCAGAAATACCTGGCCAAGAAATAAACGGCGGACGCCAGGCATCGGAGCCGCCCATCGCGGGTGGCTCCGATAGCTCTCGTCCAAGGTGGGTTGGAAGGATGGTCGATTGGGCGGATGGCCAATTGGAGCGAAAGCGTTAGCTGATGGTTTTTGACGCCACCGCCGGGTTCCCGGAATCGCGCCGCCGGTCGCTGGTCGACCGGATCACGCGCCATGCCGAGCCATATCTTTACACCGCCCCGGCGCTGATTCTGATCGTCACCATCATGCTGGCGCCGCTGGTATTAGGCCTGTCCTACGCCTTCCGCGACGTGCACTTGCTCAACCCCTTCTCCGGCGGCTATGTCGGGCTCGATCATTTTCGCACCCTTTATGACGACGACAATTTCTATCGGGCGCTGCGCAACACGCTGTGGTGGACCGGCGCGTCCGTCTTGCTGCAATTCGTGTTCGGCCTGATCCTGGCGCTGTTGCTCGACCGGCCGTTCGCCGGCCGCGCCATAGCGCAGGCGCTGGTGTTCCTGCCCTGGGCGGTACCGACTTTCCTCACCGGACTCAACTGGGCGTGGCTGTTCAACCCCGTCATCGGACCGCTGCCGCATTGGCTTTATGCGCTCGGCCTCATGAATGAGCCGGCCAACATCCTTTCCAATCCGCAGCTTGCCATGTGGGGACCGATCATCGCCAACGTCTGGTGGGGCATTCCCTTCTTCGCCATCACGCTGTTGGCCGCGCTCCAGGCCATTCCGCGCGACCTCTACGAGGCGGCGGCGATCGACGGCGCCGGGGCATTCAGGCGGTTCACGTCGATCACCTTGCCGTTCCTTGCGCCGACCATTGCGATCACCGTGCTGTTGCGCACCGTCTGGATCTCGAACTTCGCCGACCTGATCATCGTCATGACCAGCGGCGGGCCTGCCGACCGCACCCAGATCGTCGCGAGCTACATCTTCACGCAAGCCTTCAGGGCCCTGGATTTCGGCTATGCCTCGGCCATTGCGCTGGTGCTGCTCGTCCTGTTGCTCGCCTATTCGATGCTGATCGTCATGCTGCGGCAAGTCCTGATGGATCGGGCCTGATCGGGATGACCAGATGAACAGCTATTCGACCTTCGGCACCGCGCTGCACCGCCTGGCGATCCTCTGCTACGTCCTCTTTGCACTGTTCCCGCTGTTCTGGCTGTTGAAAGTATCGGTCACGCCGAACGACCTGCTCTATTCCGAGGGCGTGCGCATGTGGCCGTCACGGATGAGCTTTGAACATTTCCGCTTCGTGCTGGCCCACAGCGCATTCCCGGTCTTCTTCAGGAACAGCATGATCGTTGCCGGCGCGACGGCCGTGATCGTGACGCTGCTTGCGTCTCTCTCCGGCTATGCGCTGTCGCGCTTCACCTTCCGCGGCAAATACTGGCTGGTCGCGCTGATGCTGCTCACCCAGATGTTTCCATTGGTGATGCTGGTTGCGCCGATCTTCAAGATGCTCTCGCCGCTCGGGCTGACCAACAGCCTGACCGGGCTGGTGGTCGTCTACACCGCCTTCAACATCCCCTTCGCGACGTTCCTGATGCAGTCGTTTTTCGACGGCATTCCCAGGGAGTTGGAGGAGGCGGCCAAGATCGATGGCGCCACGCGGTTCATGGCGTTTCGTCAGATCGTCCTGCCGCTGACGCTGCCCGGCATTGCGGCGACGCTGGGTTTTGTATTCACCGCCGCATGGAGCGAACTGCTGTTCGCGCTGATGCTGATTTCGGGCAACAGCGCCGCCACGTTTCCGGTCGGTCTGCTCACCTTCGTGTCGAAGTTTTCGGTCGATTTCGGGCAGATGATGGCGGCCGGCGTGCTGGCGCTGGTTCCGGCCTGCCTCTTCTTCCTGTTCATCCAGCGCTATCTGGTCCAGGGCCTGACGGCCGGCGCGGTCAAGGGCTGAGTGAGGTTCAATGGCATCGATCGACATCCGCAACGTCCGCAAGAATTTCGGCGTCGTCTCCGTGCTGCATGGCGTCGACCTGTCGATAGAGAACGGCGAGTTCGTGGTGCTGGTGGGACCGTCGGGCTGCGGCAAGAGCACGCTGCTGCGCATGATCGCCGGGCTCGAGGAGGTGACCGAAGGTGAGATCCGGATCGACGGCATGCGCGTCAATGAGCGGGCGCCCAAGGACCGCGACATCGCCATGGTGTTCCAGTCCTACGCGCTCTATCCGCACATGAATGTCGCCGAGAACATGAGCTACGGCCTGCGCATCCGGAAGGCTGCCCGCGAGAAGATCACGGCCGCCGTCAGCAATGCAGCCAGGAAGCTTGAGCTGCAGCCGCTGCTTGCGCGACGGCCGAAGGCGCTGTCGGGCGGTCAGCGCCAGCGCGTGGCGATGGGCCGCGCGATCGTGCGACAGCCCAAGGCATTCCTGTTCGACGAGCCGCTGTCCAATCTCGATGCGCGCTTGCGTGAGCAGATGCGGGCAGAGATCAAGAAGCTGCACCGCGATCTCGGCGCGACCTCGATCTATGTCACTCACGACCAGATCGAGGCGATGACACTGGCCGACCGGATCGTCGCCATGCATGAGGGCGTGGTGCAGCAGGTCGGTAGCCCGCTGGAGCTTTACGACCGCCCTGCCAACCTGTTCGTCGCCGGCTTCATCGGATCGCCGGCGATGAATTTTCTGTCGGCGCGCTATGAGGTCGGCGCAGGCACGGCCGGCGCACGATTGCCTGACGGAACGCTGATTGGGCTTTCGTCTGGTTATCAACTGGAGGAAGGCGCGGCGGTGACGCTCGGCATCCGGCCGGAGCATGTCGAGATGTCGCCGGCATCGGAGAGCCGCCTGAGGGCGACGGTCGACCTGATCGAGCCGACCGGCTTCGGCATCATCCTGCATCTCGGCCTGCATGGCCTGCCGTTCAACGTCTTCACGCTGGACAGGGCGGCGCTGACGGCTGGCCCGACGGTGACGGTGGCTTTCCCGCCGCAACATCTGCATTTGTTCGACGAGACTGGAATGCGCGCGTTTGAAACGAGCCCCCAGAAGGGGAAGGGCTGATCCTCCTCATCGGGCGTTCAGATCATTAGGATTCTCCCAAAACCGGTTCCCACCTTTGGGTCCGATGCTATTGTCTATCTTGGCACTGCCGAATTCGATACGACATTTGATCTCGGCCTCGACATGGCTTTGGGACGGGATGGAACGCGCCACGGCGGCGCTAATGCTGATAATCCGGGCAAGGTAGTCGAGCGCATGCGCTTTCTGTTTCTTCTGATCCTGCTCGCCGGCATCGGCATCGGCGTCGTCTATCCCTGGGCGATGACCAATTTCTCCGGCCATGAGATCGGCACATGGCGGGTCTACGAGCAGGGTCGGTTCATGCCGGCGACGGTGCCGCTGGCCGCTCGCGACGCGCCGGTGCGGGTGCTGGTCGACCTCACCGCGAGAACCGAACGCATAGTCGTCTCGCAACAACGCACGGTGCTGACGCTGACCGCCGCCACCGGCGGCAGGACCGTGCTCGCCTCAACGCTGCAATTCAACCATTCGGAAAATCCGCGCCAGGTCAGCCCGCAACTGCCGGACAAGATCTTTCGCGACGAAGCCGGCCTGATCGCGAAGGTTATCCCCGGCCCGTACCTCTTCACCATCGGCCCGGGCGACGTCGAAGGCATCGAGATGCGGGCAGTGGACCTCGTGCTGCGTTCCGGGGTCGGCGAGATCGATCGCCGGGCGCGGCCGGTCGGCTTCTCGCTGATAGCGGCCGGCCTGATCGGGCTGCTGTTGGCGTTGCGTTTCGGCGGCCGCCGGCCGCAAAATCCGAACTCGCAGCCGCCGCCGCCACGCTGGGGCAGGGGCTCGAACTAGATCGTGAATTACCGCCACGCCTATCACGCCGGAAACTTCGCCGATGTCGTCAAGCATGTCGTGCTGAGCCGGCTCGTCGAATATCTGAAGCAGAAGGACAAGGCCTTTCGCGTCATCGACACCCATGCCGGCATCGGCCGCTACGACCTGTCGTCGACTGAAGCGCAAAAGACCGGCGAATGGCAAGGCGGTATCGGCCGACTGGTCGATGCCGCGCTTGACGCACCGGCGGCAGCGCTACTGGCGCCTTATCTGGAAGCCGTCCGTTCGCTCAATCCTGAAGGCGGCGTGAAAAAATATCCGGGCTCACCGCTGATCGCGCGTCATCTCATGCGCAAGCAGGACCGGCTGTCGGCGATCGAGTTGCACCGCCAGGACGCCGCGAAGCTGAGGGCGCTGTTCCAAGGCGATTTCCAGACCCGGGTGATCGAGCTCGACGGCTGGCTGGCACTCGGCGCGCATCTGCCGCCGAAGGAAAAGCGCGGCCTCGTGCTGGTCGATCCGCCCTTCGAGGAGGAGGGCGAATTCGACCGCCTCGTCGATGGGCTGCGCAAAGCCCACAAGCGCTGGCCCGGCGGCGTCTATGCGTTATGGTATCCGGTCAAGGACCGCAAGGCGGTCGCCGCATTCCGCAAGTCGCTGGCGCAGTCAGGTGTCCCGAAGCTGCTCGACATCGGCTTCGAGATCAGGCCCCCATCGGCCGAGCCCAGCCTCGACGGCAGCGGCATGGTGGTGGTCAACCCGCCGTTCACGCTGGAAGGCGAATTGCGCACGCTGCTGCCGGCTTTGCACAAATTGCTTGTCATTGAAAAACCGGCGCACTGGACGCTGGACTGGCTGGCGGCGTAGGGCGGCAGAGCTATCCGCGCGCCTGTCCTGGTTGAAGGCAGTTTCAAACTAGGAAACCATTGTCGCTACAACCGCTTGACCGCGCGCAAGCGAATCCGCACAGTGTGCGCAGTCGACCATATGAGGCTGCCATGACTCGCTTCGCCCAATCCGCCCTTGCCGCACTGATAGCGCTTTGCACGCCGCTCGGAACGTCCCTCTCTGTCACCCAGCCAGCAAAGGCGGCCGACCTTGCCGTCTATACCGAAGAAGACAGCGGCGTTTGCGGTGAGGCCTGGGTGCTGAACAAGATCACCAGCCGCTTCTCCTACCAGGTGCACCACGTGCCGAATCTGCCCGACGTCGCGATTGTCGATTTCCAGGGCATCCACCAGAATCGCTATCTGCCAGCCAACGAAACCTGGCCGATCGGCCGCCGCTATTGCGGCGCTACCGTCAGCCTGTCCGACGGCCACGCCCGCACCATCTGGTATCTGATCGAGGAAGGGCAGGGCTTTGCCTCGATCGGCGATAATGTCGAATTCTGCGTCGCGGGCTTCGACCGCTGGATGGTCTACAACGGCCGCTGCCGCGTCCTGCGCTGAACGCGTTTGCCGGGCTGCTCCGCCTCATCGAGGATGGCACGAAGGAAGGCGGCGTGACCGCGAAAGGCGCGCCGTCCGACTGACGTCGCCTTGACCCGCGTCTGCGGTCGACGTCCGACAAACAGCTTTTCGACATCGACATAGCCCGCCGTGGCAAGCGTATCGATATGCGCGCCGAGATTGCCGTCGGTCGCATTGACGATGAGCTTCAATCGGGTGAATTCCAGCGCTTCGCGCCGTCCCAGAGAATTCAGCGCCGCCATGATCCTGAGCCGCACGCTCTGGTGGATGATTTCGTCGGCAGCCATTATCGGGCCTGCTGTGGTGTCCGGCGTTCAGTCTCACTGATCTGGGACAGCGCCGCCCGATATTGCGCGAATGACATGCGCTCTTCCAGATGATTCAGAATACTCTGCCCAATAGAGTAATCTGTCAACCGCGGACAAATCATGGCAGCGGAATTGCCGCGCTTTGCTTCTGCAGCTTGTGTAGATCGCCTGCTAGAACAAGAAGATGAGATCGATGAAGCAGCCGTCATGGTGGTGTCGGTCGACGATCAACGAACAAAAAAGGCTTGCTAAGCTTCAGCGCTTTGTAGTGGGATTGGTTCCGGCAAAGCGCGCAGAATGTCTGTCGCAAACCGTCCGCAAAGATCGAAGAGCAGCAACGGCATTTTGCGAAATCAGCACGAGCGTGTGTCGCCTGTAACCAAAACTTAAACTGAAAAAATCATGATGATGCTTCGCTGGCTAGACAAGCGCGAGTCAGATATGCATTACGCGCCGGGTCATTAACGGCCGTCGGCACAACTAAGGGGCATGATATGGCTAAACAGTCATCCAAAGCGCCGGCATCCAAGTCACCGGCAAAGCAGGCACCGGCAAAGAAAGCACCAGTAACCGGCAAAGAAAGCACCAGTAAAGGCAGTGGCGGCAAAGGCCGCAGCCGCTGTGAAGAAAGCAGCACCTGCTGCCAAGCCGAAGGCCGCCGCGGCCAAGGCAAAAGCAGCGCCGGCCAAGAAGCCGGCTGCGAAGGCTGCGGCAAAACCGGCAGTGAAGAAAGCAGCACCGGCCAAGGCTGCGCCCGCCAAGGCAAAAGCAGCGCCGGCCAAGAAGCCGGCTGCAAAGGCCGCGGCCAAGCCGGCAGCGAAGAAAGCTGCGCCTGCCAAGACTGCACCCGCAAAGAAGGCTGCGCCGGCAAAGAAAGCGGCGGCAGCGAAGTCTTCGGTAGCGGTGAAGAAAGCAGCGCCTGCGGCCAAACCAAAGGCGAAGGCCGCGACCGCGAAGGCCAAGAAGTAATCGCGCTTCTTCGCTCGCGGAGGACAGTGCTGAGGACGGTTGAGGGCGGGTGCCGGATAGGCGCCTCGCTCGCAGGGTCAGTGCTCGGGCAGCAACAGAGGCGGAGGGAAGACAGCTTTTCGCAGCGCCCAGGACTTCGCCTTATGGCGAAGTCCGGTGGGGCATTTCTCTGTGCCGGGAGAGAAATTCTTGGTGCAAAACCGAGTTGGCTCGGTTTCGAACCCGTCTGACCTGTTCAGATGCTCTCAGGCTGGCACTGTACCGCTCATCTGCCTGCGGATCGTGGAAGAGGACGGTCGTTCGCCGTGGCGCCCGGTTTTTCCGCCTGTGGGCTGTTGATCATGTCGGGATGTCCGGCCAACAGTGTCGCGGAAATGGATCATACGCAAATTCAAAGTGCTACAGCGGCCTTTGCGCGTCCATGCTCTGTACTCGGCAAACAGGAACCCGATCATGCCCAGACTGCTCTACGCGTCCACGTCACCCTATAGTTCCAAAGTGCGCATGGCCGCGCTTTATGCCGGCATCGCCGTCGAACTCGTGCCGATAAAAACCGAAGACAAACCGGCTGAGCTGATCGACGCCAATCCACTCGGCAAGATCCCGGTGCTGGTGCTCGACGACGGCCGCTCGATCCACGATAGCCGCGCCATTACCCAGCACCTCAACCGCATGTCGAAGAACGCGCTGTTTCCGCGCAATCCCGACAAGCGCCTCGAGGCGGAAGTGCTTGAAGCGCTGGCCGACGGCATCTGCGACTGCGCGCTGTCGATGGTCTATGAGCGGCGCACGCGCCCCGAGGATATGGTCTATCAGCCGTGGCTTGACCGCCAGTGGGCGAAGATCACCAGCGCGCTCGACCTGCTCAACGCCAATCCGCCAAAACTGCCAAAGAAGATCACCGCCGGCCAGCTGGCGCTACGCGCCTGCCTTGGCTATCTCTCACTGCGCTTTGCCGGAAAATGGGAAAAGGGCCGCAGCAGGCTGGTCCGCTGGGCGGCGCGATTTGACGAGAAGTTTCCGGAGCTGAAACCCTGCGCCCCGGCGTGAGCGGCAGCCAGAGAAGGGGTCATAAAAAAAGCCGGGCACGAGGCCCGGCTTTTTCGTGTCGTGGCTTGGACGATTTTAGAACTTCATACCGACGCCGAAGGTGACGCGGTTGTCGGTCGACTTGACCTTGCCGATACCGTCAAAGTCCTTGTCGCCGAAGTCGGTGTAGCGATACTCGACACGGCCGAACACATTGTCGGTGATCTTGATGTCGGTACCGACGCCGGCCGTCCAGCCGAGCATGGTGTTTTCGTCACTGGCGCCGAGCGCTTCGATCTCCTGGTTCTTGAGCGCGCCACCGGCGGTGCCGTAGAGCAGGATTTCCGGGGTGACGGCGTAGCCGAGGCGGGCACGCAGCGAGCCTTCGAAGCCGCCCTTGGCCTCGACGCCGCCATCGTCGCCCTCGATGCCGCTATAGCCGATATCGGCTTCAGCACCGTAGACGAAGTTCTCCGCCTGCCACTGATAGCCGCCGAAGACGCCGCCGACAAAACCATCGGTGTCGACGTCAGTGCCGATATCCTCGGCATCGGCGTGACCGCTGAAGCCGTAGCCGACGCTCACACCGGCATAGGGACCGGCCCAGGAAGCGACCGGAAGTTCGGCGATCGGGGCGGGGGCCGGCGGCTCTTCCGCGATGACGTCAGCAGCATAGGCGGTTCCGCCGAGGGCGAAGAGCCCGAACGCCACCGCCAGCGGTCGCGCAAATTTAAGATTGGCTTGCATTGTTCTTTACTCCTTAAGCCACAGGCACAGGCTTGCTTTTCACAAGCGCCCTCAACCCGTCGGGGGGAAAAACGGGTCTGGCGCTCAACGGTTCCGAATGTCGTGTCAAAATACGGCTGAAGCGAACCTGAACTTGGGTCATTACCTGGCACGAATAAGGCCGAACTTTGACGTTGCATCCGCGCAACAGATGGTGTCAGGAGGCTTAGCCGTGCCGCGCTGGACGACGCTTGGAGCAAGGGGTCCGTAGTCCTATATTGCGGTTGGCAGGCCGAGTCCCGGCCACAGTCGAAAGACCGATCCGGCCGCTTTGCCACAATGCTGCCCAAGGTCCGAACGGCATTTAACGCTTCGCCGGCCATATTTTGCCGGCTGGCTCAAAATCGAGCCCCATTGAGGATTGACAGGATGAGCAAGGCCGCTGGAACGGCGCTGGTGACGGGCGGGGGCCAGCGGATCGGCAAGGCGATCGTCGAGGATCTCGCCGCGAACGGTTTTGCCGTCGCCATCCATTGCAGCCGCTCGCGGGCCGAGGCGGAAGCATTGGCCGCGCGGATCAACGGCGGTCATTTTGGCCAGGGTGGCCGCGCTGCTGTGGTCGCCGCCGACCTGACCGACATGGCCGCGGTCGAGGACCTCGTTGGCCGCGCCGAAGCCGCGCTCGGGCCTGTTACACTGCTGGTCAACAATGCGTCGCTGTTCGTGGACGATACGGTTCAGGACGTCGACTGGCTTGCCTGGGACCGTCACTTCGCCATCCACGTGAAGGCGCCGGCATTTTTGGCGCAGCAATTCGCCCGCGCGCTGCCGGAAGGCGAGGAAGGGCTGATCGTCAATATGATCGACCAGCGCGTCTGGCGCCCGACGCCCCGCTATTTCTCCTATGCGCTGTCGAAATCGACATTGTGGACGCAGACGCAGATGATGGCGCAGGCGCTGGCACCCCGCATTCGCGTCAATGCCATCGGTCCCGGCCCGACGCTGAAGAGCGCGCGTCAGCAAGACAGCGACTTTGCCGCGCAGGTCGACGGCCTGATCCTGAAGCGCGGCCCGGAATTGCCTGAATTCGGCGCCACCATCCGCTATCTCTGGGGCGCAAGCTCGGTCACCGGCCAGATGATCGCGCTCGACGGCGGCCAGCACCTTGCGTGGCAGACTCCCGATGTGACAGGCATTGTCGAATGAGTCCCATGGACCAGAAACACAAACGTGTCGGCGCCGCCGACGACCTGCCGCCCGATGTCGACCTCGAGGACGAGGCGGCGGAGGAGATCGTCGAGCCGTCAACGCCCGGTTCCGGTGGCCCTGACGTCGCCTTCACCGCCATCGATTGGACGCCGCATGCCGGCGATGCCGACGGCATGGTCGGCGCCGAAGTCATCCAGACGCTGGTCAAACGGCTGCCCAACGCGCCCGGCGTCTACCGCATGATGAATGCCGCAGGCGACGTGCTCTATGTCGGCAAGGCGCGCAGCCTGAAGAAGCGGGTGACCAATTACGCACAAGGCCGTTTCCACACCAGTCGCATCGGCCGCATGGTGCGTGAGACGGCGACGATGGAGTTCGTCGTCACCCGCACCGAGATCGAAGCGCTGCTGCTGGAAGCAAATCTTATCAAGCGCTTGCGGCCGCGTTTCAATGTGCTGATGCGGGACGACAAGTCGTTTCCCTACATCCTTCTGACCGGCGATCATGTCTCGCCCGGCATCTACAAGCATCGCGGCGCGCGCTCGCGCAAGGGCGACTATTTCGGCCCCTTCGCCTCGGCCGGCGCCGTCGGCCGCACCATCAACTCGCTGCAGCGCGCCTTCCTGCTCAGGAGTTGCACCAACTCCTTCTACGAGAACCGCACCCGGCCGTGCCTGCTGTTCCAGATCAAGCGATGCGCCGGCCCGTGCACCGGCGAAATCTCGCATAGTGACTATGCCAGGCTGGTCGCCGAGGCGAAGGACTTCCTGTCCGGCCGCAGCCAGAAGGTGAAGACCGACATCTCCGCCGCCATGCAGCAGGCCGCGGAGAATCTCGATTTCGAGCGCGCCGCAATCTATCGCGACCGGCTGGCGGCGTTGTCGCATGTGCAGAGCCATCAGGGCATCAACCCGCAGACCGTCGACGAGGCCGATATCTTCGCCATCCATCAGGAAGGCGGCCAGGTCTGCATCCAGGTCTTCTTCTTCCGCACCGGCCAGAACTGGGGCAACCGCGCCTATTTCCCCAAGGCCGATCCGGCGATGGAGGCGGCCGAGGTGCTGGGCTCGTTCCTGGCGCAATTCTATGACGACAAGCCGACGCCGCGCGCCATCCTGTTGTCGCATGGCGTCGAGGACCAGGAATTGCTGGCTGAGGCGCTCTCCACCCGCGCGGGTCGCAAGGTGGCGATCTCGGTGCCGCAGCGCGGCGAGAAGAAGGATTTGACCGACAACGCCCTGCAGAATGCCCGTGAGGCGCTCGGCCGCCGGCTGGCCGAGACCTCGACGCAAGGGCGGTTGCTCACCGGTTTCGCCGAGACTTTCGGCCTGAAGAAACCGCCGGTGCGCATCGAGGTCTACGACAACTCCCACATCATGGGCACCAACGCCGTCGGCGCCATGGTGGTCGCCGGGCCGGAAGGCTTCGTGAAGAACCAGTACCGGAAATTCAACATCCGCTCGACCGAGATCACGCCGGGAGACGATTTCGGCATGATGCGCGAGGTGATGGAGCGGCGTTTCTCCCGCCTCCTGAAGGAACATGGCGATGTGCCGCGGAGCGAACAGGCGGCGGACGACATCCTGGCCGAACAGGGCGACGATATCGAGGATGCAGGCGGCTTCCCGGCCTGGCCAGACGTCATCCTCATCGATGGCGGCCAGGGCCAGATGACGGCGGTACGACAAATCCTCGCCGACCTCGGCATCGAGGACCGCGTCCAGGCCATCGGCATCGCCAAGGGCCAGGACCGTGACGCCGGCCGCGAACGCTTCTTCGTCAGGGGCAAGCCACCGTTTTCGCTCCCCGTGCGCGACCCCGTGCTCTATTTCGTTCAGCGGCTGCGCGACGAGGTCCACCGTTTCGCCATCGGCTCCCACCGCGCCCGCCGCAAGAAGGAGATGGTCAAGAGCCCGCTTGACGAGATCAGCGGCATCGGTCCCGGTCGCAAGCGCGCGCTGCTCATGCATTTCGGCACCGCCAAGGCGGTCAGCCGCGCCGCGATCGAGGATCTGGTCAAGGTCGATGGCATTTCCGAGCAGGTCGCCAAGCTGGTCTACAACCATTTTCACGAGAGCTGATGATTCGGCTATTTTCGGCTGGTCCATCGACTATCATCTGTTGACCCCCCACATTCGCTTCTGATTTGAGTAGGCAGGTAGAAAGAGTTCCAAAGAAATGGCCCAGCGCGCATTCAACCTGCCCAACATGCTCACTTACGTCCGCATCCTAGCGGTGCCGCTGGTTGTGCTGTGTTTTTTTCTCGAAGGCCATCTGAAGTCGAGCGACTTCGCCCGCTGGTCGGCGTTGGTCATTTTCCTGCTCGCCTCGATCACCGATTATTTCGACGGCTATCTGGCGCGCGCCTGGCAGCAGACCTCGAATATCGGCAAGATGCTCGATCCGATCGCCGACAAGTTGCTGGTCGCCACATGCCTGCTGCTGCTGGCGGCCGATACCGATAGGCATGCCGGCATCGCCGGCTGGTCGCTGTGGGCGGCAATCATCATCCTGTGCCGCGAGATCCTGGTCTCGGGCCTGCGCGAATATCTGGCGGCGCTGAAGGTCTCGGTGCCGGTGACGCAGCTGGCGAAGTGGAAGACCACCATCCAGATGATCGCCATCGCCTTCCTGCTCGCCGGACCTGCCGGCGACAAGATCTTCCCGCTGACCACGCAGGTCGGGCTGGTGCTGTTGTGGATCGCCGCGCTGGTGACGCTTTACACCGGCTACGACTATTTCCGCGCCGGCCTCAAGCACATCATGGACGAGTAGCATGTCGACGAGGCTCATCTATTTCGCCTGGGTGCGCGAGCGGATCGGCAAGCCGCAAGAGGACGTCGAATTGCCCGCCGGCATCGAGACGGTGGCCGACCTGCTGCGCTGGCTGAAATCGCGCGGCGAGGAGTACGAGCACGCGCTGCAATATCCTGACGTGATCCGCGTCGCCATAAACCAGGAACATGTCGAGCACCGCGAGAAGATATCAGGCGCGCGCGAGATCGCCCTGTTCCCGCCGATGACGGGTGGCTGAAATGCCCGGCGCGGTGGTGCCGACGGTGCGCATCCAGGCGGAGGATTTCGATGTCGCCGCCGAGATCGCCAGGATGACGCAAGGCCGCGCCGACATCGGCGCCGTGGTTACTTTCTCGGGTCTCTGCCGCGACGAGGCAGGCAGGCTCGCGGCACTCGAGCTCGAACATTATCCCGGCATGGCCGAGGCCGAGATCGGCCGCATCGCCACCGAGGCGGTTCACCGCTGGCCGCTGCAGGGGCTCACCGCCATCCATCGCCACGGCAGGATCGCGCCCGGTGAGAACATCGTGCTGGTGGTCGCTGCCTCCGCGCATCGGCAGGCGGCGTTCGAGGCGGCGAACTTCCTGATGGATTATCTCAAATCGCGCGCGCCGTTCTGGAAGAAGGAACACCACACCGACGGCTCGCAAGGCGGCTGGGTCGACGCCAAGGAGGCCGACGACGAGGCCGCAAGCCGCTGGAAGCAGGCCGTGCCGAAACGAAATTGATGCTTCGCGTCACCGCCGGAGGTTTGCCGAATGGCAACTTTCGACCCGAAAAGGAAGCCCGACATCCGCTGAGGCGAACCACGTAGCAGCCGAGGCTACAGAGCCCATTTACGCCTTCGATCCAGCCTCGTCGTCGTGGAATCAGCGCAGGTGTCGGAAACAGTCGCGCAGCTCCTTCGTAAACAGATCCGGCTCTTCAAACGCCGCGAAATGCCCGCCGCGGCCGAGCTCGTTCCAGTGGATGAGATTCGGATAAACGCGAGCGGCCCAGCTGCGCGGAGCGCGAAAGATTTCTCCCGGAAAGATGCTGCAGCCGACCGGAAGCTCAACGCGGGAGGCCGGCGTAAAGCCGTTCTCGAAATACATCCGCGCGGAAGACGCCGCTGTGTTGGTCAGCCAGTAGAGCGTGATGTCGTCAAGCATCTCGTCGCGCGTAAGCGCCTGCTCCGGATCACCGTCATTGTCGCTCCAGAAGCGAAATTTCTCGTAGATCCAGGCAGCCAGTCCAACGGGTGAGTCTGCGAGCGCATAGCCGACCGTTTGGGGGCGCGTCATTTGCAGCTGGTAATAACCGAAATCTTCGGTTTGAAATCGCGCCAGTGCATCGACGGCCCGCTGCTCGTCTGGTGATTGTGGCACAGGGACCGGATCCGAAATCACCTGCGGAAAGTTGAGATGGATGGCTGCAAGGCCGGACGGCCGCTGCTGCGCCAGCCTGGTCGTAACGAGTGCGCCCCAATCGCCTCCCTGGGCGACATACCGGTCATAGCTTAGCCGGCGCATCAATTCTGCCCAGGCCCTGGCGATGCGGTCTGCATTCCAACCGCGCTCGGAGGGCTTGTCGGAGAATCCGAAGCCCGGCAGAGAGGGGGCAATGACATGGAATGCGTCCTCGGCTCTGCCGCCATGCGCGGTTGGGTTCGTCAAAGGTTCAATGACTTTGAGGAATTCGATGACTGATCCTGGCCAGCCATGTGTGATGATGACCGGCAGGGCTTTCGGATGGCTTGAGCGCACGTGCAGGAAGTGAATGCTGAGCCCGTCGATCCGGGTTTGATATTGCGCAAAGCCGTTGAGCGTATTTTCGCACCGCCGCCAGTCGTAGCCGTTCCGCCAATATTCCACGAGGGCGCGAAGCTTGCCGAGCGGCACGCCCTGCGACCAATCGCTGACCGTCTCGCGTTCCGGCCAGCGCGCTCGCGCCAAACGTTGCTTCAGATCATCGAGCGCAGCTTGTGGCGTGCGATAGGCGAAGGGCGTGATGGCGGGTTGCGCGAACACGCTTCCCGCACGCGCAAGGGCAGTCGCTGTGATAGCTGTCGAACCGGCCGCTTTCAGAAACAAACGACGCGATAATGCACCGGTAGATGCTCCATAACCAAGCGCCTTTGTTCGAAATTTGCTCATCTTGAACTCCTCTCAAGCCGGTGTGGGTCGGGCCCCAAACGTTCCAACTCGGATGCGTTCCGAGGCATTCGTTCCAGCGCCGCTGCCTCGGGCTCGCCGCCGGAGGTGATCTCCTCTGCGACGCGGTAGACGGCGCGAGGTGCGAACGCTCAAGAAGACACTTGTGCCTTCCCGCGCAAATGCCATGGCGAGGGCGCCACCGATTGATCCGCCCGCGCCGTACGGCCCACTGATTGTCCGTGTCGTGACGTGCTGCCAAGGTTCAGATAGGCCTCGAGCCGGCCGTTAGTCCCTCGGCGATTCGTTTGTCCGCGGCAGCCCCTGGCCGGTTTCGAGCAAGCTCTTCAGGCTCGACATCACCAGCGGCCAGCCCTTCGACACGCCGTCGATCAGCTTATGCGGACCATCGACCTCCGCCTCGTGCGTGATGGTGAGCTTCGTCACGTCGTCGACCTGTTCGATCTCGAAGCTGCAGCGGGTGAAGCCGTCGGCCTTGATGTCCGGGAAGAACTCGTTTCGCCATTTAATGACAAGACGCCGAGGCGGATCGATATCGATGATCTCGCCGCTGTCAGAGACTCGCCCGTCGGCAAAGACCAGCTTCCAGGGCGAGCCCTTCTTCCAATCCGTCTCCTGGTGTGCGCCTGACCAGTATTGCCGATTGAATTCGGGCTCGGTCAGCGCCTGCCACAGTTTCTCGGGCGTTGTGCGGATGTAGGTCACGTAGACGAAGCTAGCCTTACTCATCGCTCGGTCCTTCCAGCCGTTTCTTCAAATCGGCGAGCGCCCGCAGGCGCCCCTGCTCGAATTTGCCGATCCAGCGGTCAGCTATTTCGGCGATAGGGGCTGGATTGAGGTAGTGCTCCTTCTCACGGCCCCTGCGGCGCGTCACGACGAGGTTCGCTTCTTCCAGAATCGCCAAATGCTTACTTACTCCCTGCCGTGTCATGCCCATCTCTTTGCAAAGCGCGTTTAGCGTCTGCCCGTTTCGTGCGTGGAGATTGTCCAGCAGCTGCCGGCGTGTCGGATCGGCCAGCGCCTTGAAAACGGCATCCATGCTCATCGCGTTTATATAGGCAACTAATTGGTTGCCTGTCAAGGCGATTCATAAGAAGGCGACAGGGAGCCCATCATCACTCTAGCCACCTGATGGCAAATGCGGATGCGGAAGAAGTGGATTGGCTCAGCCCTTGTCAGTGCCGATCCAGTGATCGAGCGCAATCCGGCCGGGTCCCCACGCCATGATGCCGAGCGCCATCGCCGCCCAGGTGATGTGGAGCGGCCAGCCGTCCGGCACGGTGAGTTGTATGACCAGCGTCATCACGAGCAGGCCGAATGCCGCCAGGCGTGTCGCCAGGCCGAGAACGAGGAGAATTGGCAGCAGGATTTCCGCCGACCCTGAGACGAATGCCACCAGCCCAGGTGCTGGAAAATCGTAAGGGCCGCCGGGCAGATGCAGCTTGAGCTCCGAGCTGAAAAGCAGCACGGCGACCTCGTTCAACTGCAAAAAACCGTCCCATTTGTTAATGCCGGACCGCCAGAACGGGACGGCGAGCGCGCAGCGCAGGACGAGTTGCGTCAGCGACGGTGTGGCACTCGTGCGCAGCGCGGCATTCACCCTCTCGACGAGGGTGGCAGCCCCTCGCGGCTCGGCGCTGGCGTTCCGCCCATGGTTCGTCATGCTCACCCTCCCTGGTGTGCCGCTGTGAAGGCGCCTGCTTGCAGCAGGCCGGCAATGTTGGCGGCAAGGTCGAATTCGGCAGTTTCCGCAAATGCTGCCGCGGCCGCCGCGCCGAGCGGCTCGCCCGCCATCAGACGATCCAGAAAAGCTGCGCCGCCGGGCGGCAGGTGGCGAACAAAGACTTCGAGCCCGGGCCGCGTGACCAGCGCATCTTCAGGGCCGTCCGCCTCGATCCGCCCGACAGGGCGGTCGCGCCGGTTCGCCGCAAAGATCGTCACGACCGGATAGCGCGAGCGCATCGCACGCGTTGCCGGGTGTGGCACGAACACGGTATCGGCCAGCCGTTCAGGCGGGATCGAGCCCAGTGCTACGCAAGCCAGCGGTTCCGCGTCGGCGGCATGATAGGCGTCGAGCCAGGCCCGCTCCAAGCGCGCCACGTCAGCCAGCCATGGCATCGGCCGCGCATAGTCGTAGCGCTCGATGAAGTCGGGAAAGTCGTGGCCGTATTCGAACAGAAGCGGCGAAGTGGGTGGCGTTTCGCGGATATGGAAGCGCGCCATCGCCCGAAAAAAGTCCGGGCCGGTGATGCCCAGCGTCGCTGGAAAGCTGGCGGCCAGCGCATCGATCAGGCTGACCGTGACGTTGTTGCGGTAGACGGCGTATCGTTTGACCGCTGCCTTGCCGTTCGGCCCCGAGACAGCGTCAGGCGGGACACGGTCAGGATCGAGCAAACCGGCGGTGAATGCCGCGGCATAGTCGAACCGGTGGCCAAGATCGCCCGACTGGAGTTCATCCTGCGGCATGGGCTTTTCCGAACACTTGGTGGCTGTCGCCGTGATGGTCGAGAATCGTTTGGGCGGCGGCGGCCTCCGCCTTGAGCACCGGCCAGTCGGGAATGGCGCTGTCCCACTCGATCAGCGTCGGCAGCGGTCCGCATTGGCCGATGACGATATCGAAGAGCTTCCAGACCGCGTCGGCGACCGGACCGTCATGGCTGTCGATGAGCAGCAGGTCGCCCTCGTCATCCTCCTGCTCGGCGTGCCCGGCCAGATGGATTTCGCCGACATGCGCGAGCGGGAAATCCGCGAGGTAGGAAAGTGCTGAATAGCCGTGATTGGTGGCCGAAACGAAGACATTGTTGACGTCGAGCAGCAGGCCGCAACCGGTGCGCTGCACCAGCGCGCCGATGAAATCCGTCTCGCTCATCGTCGATTCCGCGAAAAGGACGTAGGTCGAGGGGTTTTCGAGCAGGATCGGGCGGCCGATCGTCTCCTGCAATTCATCGATGTGATCCGCCACGCGCGAAACCGTTGCCGGCGTATAGGGCAGGGGAAGCAGGTCGTTGTAATAGGTGGTGTCGTGGGTCGACCAGGCGAGATGCTCGGAAACGAGCGCCGGCTCATAGCGGTCGACGAGCGCCTTGAAACGGCCGAGATGCACTTTGTCGAGCGGCCGCGGTCCGCCGATCGACATGCACACCCCGTGCAGCGAAACGGGATAGTCGCGGCGAATCCTGGCCAGCGCATCGTGCGGCGGACCGCCGGCGCCCATGTAATTTTCGGCGTGGACCTCGAAGAAGCCGTCCTTTGGGCCGTCGCCAAGGATCGCGTGCAGATGCTCGTGCTTGAAACTGGTGCCGGCAAGGCCGGCGATCGGGTGCGCCGGAAAGCGCGAGGTTTTCGATATGCGGGATGCCGGGGCCAGTCCGTTCATCTTCATCTCCGCTTTCCGGGCAGCTTGCATTGCTTAGGACGGGATGTCGCGGGTCAGCGCCGTGGGCGAGCCCTTGCGGTCGCCGGGCAGGTCCATCGTCGTACAGGTGCCGCCGTCGACGAACTTCCAGGCGTTGCCCTGGTAATCGACCGTCGAGGTGCCTTGGCAGGTGGTGCCAGGTCCTGCCGCGCAGTCGTTCTGCCCCTTCAGGGCGACGCCAAAGCACTTCTCCTTGCCGGCATCCATCGCCGCCTTGGCCTCTGCCTCGGACAGCGGCGCGGCCGTCGCAAAAGAAGCAAGAGCCGTGGCAACGGCGCCGGCCAGGAAGGCCGCGCTCACGGTTGATCTTGTTGACATGATTTCACCTCCGATTGGATTGTTGCGCGCGCCATTCCTCAAGCGCGCATTGGTCAGTTCGGTCCGGAGGTTCCCTGCGTTACATCTTTTTGGAACACGACTTCGTGATCGCCAGGGGACTTGGCGTGAGCAATATTTCGCCTGTCACGCCAAGGAGGCCGACCACAGGGCAACGAGCCGCCGGAAGGCACCGCCGTGTGAACAGCCCGTGTGGGGCGCCACGGAACCACCGCAATCCTGCGAGACCTTCCGACCAGTTTGGCGCATTATGGGGAGCAGGATCATGCTGGGCAGGATCGCCGAGTTCTTCATCTTCGGTGTCGTGCCGCTGGTCGTTGGTGTACTGGTGGTGCCTGAGTTGTCCGTCGCCGCCGAGAAGACCCTGAAGGGCGAGGTGATGTATCGCGAGCGCATCGCTCTGCCGCCCAACGCCGTGCTTTCCGTGCAGCTTGCCGATGTCTCGCTGGCCGACGCGACGGCCGCTGTCATCGGCGAGCGCAAGGTGGCGCCAACCGGCCAGGTGCCGATCAAGTTCGAGATCAGCTTTGATCCGCAGGTGATCCGGCCCCATATGACCTATGCGATGCAGGCGCGCATCACCGTCGACGACAGGCTGTTGTTCATCTCCGATATGCGCCACCAGGTCGATCCACTGAGCGACGCGCCGCAGACCATCATGCTGAAGATGGTGACGTCGAGCGAGCAGCCGGCGTCGGCCCCGGTGGTCGGGCAGATCTGGCTGATCGAGTATATCGACGGCATCGGTGTGATCGCCGAGCCGCAGGCGACGTTCAGGATCGACGAGGCCGGCAAGGCCGGCGGCAGCGGGCCTTGCAACGCCTACTTCGCCACCGCCAAAGTCGATGGTTCGATGATTGCCATCAGTGACATCGGTTCGACCTTCAAGGCCTGCGCGCCCGAGATTATGGCCGAGGAAAAGGCGCTGTTCGAGGCGCTGGCCAAGGCGGCATCGTATCATGTCGACGCCGGCAAGCTCATCATCGTCGACAAAGACGACCGCGTCATCCTGCGCTTCAACGCCGCGAGCTGATAACCGGTTTCGGTTTTTGAGCATCATGCGCAGTTGGCGGGTGTCGGCGCCCGGCGTCCGGTGCCGGATCGCCGCAACGAAAAAGGCCGGCATTGCACCGGCCTTTTCCATATGACGTGGTGACTTATCGGCTCAGCCGACGATCTCGGTGTCCGAGAACCAGTATTTGATCTCCTGCGCGGCGGTCTCGGGCGCGTCGGAGCCGTGCACGGAATTCTCGCCGATCGACAGCGCGTGTATTTTGCGGATGGTGCCTTCAGCGGCGTTGGCCGGGTTGGTGGCGCCCATCACGTCGCGGTTTTTGGCAATGGCGTTCTCACCTTCCAGCACCTGCACGACCGTTGGGCCCGACGACATCGACTCGACCAGTTCGCCGAAGAACGGACGATCCTTGTGCACGGCATAAAAACCTTCCGCCTCGCGGCGGCTCATCCACACTCGGCGCGAGGCGACGACGCGCAGGCCGGCTTCTTCGAGCATCTGGGTAATGGCGCCGGTGAGATTGCGCCGGGTTGCGTCCGGCTTGATCATGGAAAAGGTGCGTTCGAGCGCCATGGGGTCGTCCTTGTGATGGAGGGTGGAATTCACGGTGGCGGGCTCTATACAAGCCGCCCGCCGGCTTGCCAAGGGGCTGGCGCTAATGCATCTCGCGCCAAAGTGCGCAGCGGTTTTGCGATAACGACATGCATAAAAACAAGAACTTAAGCGCGTCGCCGACGCGCTTTAACCGCCGCAAGCGTGTCGCCGTCAGCCAAAACCAATGTTGTCATAACTGCATCTCGATCGTCAGCTTGGCCGTGTCGCCAGCCCGAAGGCCTTCGCGGACCCGCACCGCCGTCTTGATCGGCAACAGCAGGCTGCCGGATTTCTTGTCGGGAAACAGCGATGTTCGCCATCTGGTCTGGCCGATGACGGCTTCCACGCCAAGCGAGCCCCAGGGCCGTGCCATCCCAGCCATTGTCGTCTTGATCCGTGCCCCAAGCTCCGGCGGCAGCGTCACGAAATGCCAGCCGCCCTTGCCTGGATAGACCCAGATCTCGGCCTGCACGTCGTAGCGAAACATCTTGTGCCCTTCCTCAGATCAAGGCCGTCACGGCTGGCTTTGCCATGGTGTCTTGTCGGCAACGCCGGCGACCGGCGAAATCATCCTGATATCCATTCTCCCCTGCAAGGGAGGATGGCAGCGTTGCCGTTGCACTACCGCCTTATCACCATAGAAGCGCGCCGGACTTCCCAGCCTTCCCGTTCCAGTTCCGGCACGCTGTGGTTCTCGCAGGGGTAGCCGACGCAGAAGTAACCGATCAGCGTCCACTCCGGCGGCGCGTCCAGGATCGTCGCCATTTCGGCCGGGTCGAGGATCGAGACCCAGCCCATGCCTATTCCTTCGGCGCGCGCCGCCAGCCAAAAAGTATGGATCGCCATCACCGCCGAATATTCGATGGTCGCGGGCATGGTCAGGCGGCCGAGCCCATGTCCCTGTTGCGTCCCGCGGTCGGCGAAGACCGCGAATTGACAAGGCGCCTCGTTCAGGCCGGCAAGCTTCAGGCGCGCATAGAGCGCGGCGCGTTCGCCGCCGAACGATGCGAGCGCCTCCGCATTGCAGCGCTCGAAGCATGCCCTGACGGCGCCGCGGCACGCCGCACCCTCGACTACGACGAAACGCCAGGGCTGGCTCAGCCCGACCGAGGGCGCAATGTTGGCGAGGTCAAGCAGCCGTTCCAGCGCGCCTTCGGGGAGCGGCGTCGGCCTGAATCGCCTGACGTCCCGCCGCCACAGGAAGAGATTGGCCAGATCGGCGCGAAAATCGTCCGGGAATTCCGGGTCTGAGGTCATGGTGTCTCTTTGCTAGGGGAGTAGGGGAGTAAGGGAGTAAGGGAGTAAGGTAAGCAGTAGGGCAGTAGGTATGCGCGCCGACGCTAACCTCGTTACTCCCTACTAACCTACTCCCCTACTCCCCTATGAAGCCGCCGCCACCGTGCGGCCGAGCCCATCATGCAGGTCGAGGCAACGCTCGAACCACTGCGCCACCACATCGCTGTCGTCGAGCAACCGGTAGGGTGAGGCGATGCGCGCCCATTGCAGCGCGCCGAAGACGATGTAGTCGGCAAACAGCGGTGATTGGCCGCCGATGAACGGCTGATAGGCAAGCATCGAGCGCAATGGTTCCAGCGAGGTACGGAAGGCACCAAGGCCGGCGTCCCGCGCCGCCACCACCTCTTCCAGTCTCTGGCCGAAGCGCTGCTCGCGGTTTTGGCGAAAATAGGCGGCGTTGGCCTCGTCCTGCATGGCGTGCAGGTCCATGATTGCCGCAGTGGTGACATAGGGGTGGATGGTCAGTTGCGACCAGCGTTCGATGAAGCGCGCCATCGCCTTGCCGCCGTCGCCGCAAAACAATGTCGGTCGCTCTGGATAGGCCTCGTCGAGATAGAGCGCGATGGCGAATGAATCGGCGACCACCTTCTCGCCGTCGCGGATCACCGGAACGAGTTTTGAAACGCCGCCTTCAACGGTGGGCACTTCGAGAAAGCGTGTCGGCACGGTTGAGATATCGAGGCCCTTGTGGGCAATCGCCATCGTCGCCTTCCAGCAATGCGGGCTGAACGGACGGGCGCCATCGCGTCCGACGAGATCATAGAGCAGAATGGTCATTGGCGGCAGCTTCCCTGCGGTCTACTAGAGCGACGTTCGGGCCTTGCGGTAAGCACCCGATACGGGGTCTCGCGGGCCGGAGAAAACGATGAAACAGCACTTCATGATGTTTGCGGCCTACAATCAATGGGCCAATAGCCGCATCTACGATGCCGCCGCCGATCTCGACGAGGAAGATTTTCACCGCAACGTCGGGGTCTTCTTCGGCTCGATGATGGGCACGCTCAACCATGTCCTGACTGCCGATCGCATCTGGATGAGGCGCTTTACCGGCGAGGGCGACGCGCCGGCCAGGCTCGACACGGTCCTGCACCGCGCCCTGCCGGGCTTGCGGCTGGCGCGCGAGGCCGAAGACAAAAGGATCGTCGACTGGGTTGGGGCGTCAAGCGACAAGGCTTTGTCCGGCCGCTTCTCCTACATGACCGTCTCCGACATGCGCACCGTCTCGCAGCGATTGGCGCCGGCGCTTGATCATTTCTTCAATCACCAGACACATCACCGCGGCCAGGCGCACGCGATCCTGACCATTCTCGGCCGGCCTTCGGTGCCGCTCGACCTGACGCTGTTCCAGCGCAGCGAAGAGGGCCGCGCCTACGCCTGATTTCGGATTATCGGATCGAATTGACAGGAAAACCCGTCGAAGACGAACAGCAACTTCGACGGGCCATAGTCGCAAAAGAGGCCTGGCCGGTCAGGCGGCGTATCCGCCCTGGTCGCGGGAGATCGGCTTGACCGAGACTGCCGGCTGCGCCGAAGGCCAGAGAATGCCTGCTGAAACTGCGAAGGTGATCAGGGCGTCGCACGCCGCTTCGGGCGAGATCTCGCCGGCGCGTGCCGCCTCGCAGGCCTTCACCGCCGCGCCATAGCTCAGGCGTCGCCGCGATGGTGGAAACTCGGTCAGGAACTCATGCATGTCGAACAGCGAAGCGATCATGCGCTTATGGCCGGCGCCGACGGTTACGGCGACCGGGGTGAAAAATGTCTTATCGTGCATTCTGGCCTCTCGAATTGGGCGGAGGTGACGGGCGGACGCCGCTCTCCGACCGGGGGTAGGACGCCCAGAAACGCGGATTGCGGCATCAGGTTCCATGTTGCCGAAATTTGATTTTTCGCCACCAGGCTCCGTGGCATGAGCGTCGTGCCGAAGAGCGGCCTATTTCCACATGTCGCGCATGCGGGCGCCAAGGTCGACGCGCACTTGCGGCTGGCGGCGCGGATCATTCCTGGCCTGGACGCTCGCCCACGATGTCTGTTCGAAGGCGCCGAGGATCGAGGCCGGGATGAAGCGGGTGCGCGAGGCGTAAACATGACGATCGCCGCGCGCCGCCTGGCTGTGGACGAAAAAGCGCTGCGGCATGACCAGGTGCAGGCCGTCCTTGGCCCGCGTCATCGCCACGTAGAGCAGGCGGCGCTCCTCGTCGATATCCTCCTTCGAGCCGACGGCGAGATCGATCGGGATGCAGCCGTCGACGGTGTTGAGCACGAAGACGTTCTTCCATTCCTGGCCCTTGGCCGAATGGATGGTCGACAGGATCAGATAGTCCTCGTCGCGATGCGGCGGCCCAGCCTCGTCGCTGGTTGCATCCGGCGGATCGAGGGTCAGCTCGGTGAGGAAACGCTCGCGCGAGGCATAGCCCGAGGCGATCTGTTCAAGCTGCAGAATATCGGCCCGGCGTGTCGTTGCGTCCTCGTGGATGCGGTCGAGATGCGGCTCATACCAGAGCCTGACCTGTTCGAGGTCAACAGGCCATTTTCCCGACCCGGCGCGAAGCTGCGAGAACAGCGCGACGAAACCCGGCCAGTCGTCGGCGGCGCGTTGCGGCGGGCGGTAGCGCGCCAGCCCCATCGCTTCGTCGAGCGACGTCGCCATGGTGTCGACGATCTGCGAAGCCGCCGAAGGGCCGATGCCGGGCAAAAGCTGCAGCACGCGAAAACCGGCGACGCGGTCGCGCGGGTTCTCGGCGAAGCGCAGCACCGCCAGCACGTCCTTGACATGGGCGGCGTCGAGGAACTTCAGCCCGCCGAACTTGACGAACGGGATGTTGCGGCGCGTCAGCTCGATCTCCAGCGGCCCGCTGTGGTGCGAAGCGCGAAACAGCACGGCCTGCGCCTTCAGCGCCGTGCCAGCCTCGCGCTCGGTCAGGATCGCCTGACAGACGTAACTCGCCTGCTCGGCCTCGTCGCGGACGCTGACCAGCTTCGGATTTTCGGTCGATTTGCGCTCCGACCAGAGGTTTTTGGTAAAGCGCTCCGAGGCCTCGCCGATCACCGCATTGGCGGCGGCCAGGATGGTCTCGGTCGAACGGTAGTTGCGCTCCAGCATGACGATCTCGGCCGGCCGGGCGAACTGTTTTGGAAAGTCGAGGATGTTGCGCACTTCGGCGGCGCGAAACGAATAGATCGACTGCGCATCGTCGCCGACCACCGTCAGCCCAGATCCGTCCGGCTTGAGCGCCGCGAGGATCGAGGCCTGCAGCCGGTTGGTGTCCTGGTATTCATCGACCAGCACATGGTCGAAACGCCCACCCAGATGCGCCGATATCTCCGGCTCGCCGGCCATCTGCGCCCAGTAGAGCAGCAGGTCGTCGTAATCGAGCACGTTCTGCGCCTGCTTGGCCTCGACATATCGGGCGAACAGCGCCTTGAGCTGTTCTGCCCACCCCGCGCACCAGGGGAACACCGAACCCAAAACTTCGCCGAGCGGCGCCTGCGCGTTGACGGCACGCGAATAGATCGCCAGGCAGGTGCCCTTGGTCGGAAAACGGCCTTCGGTTTTCGAGAAGCCGAGTTCGTGCCGGGCGAGGTTCATCAGGTCGGCCGAATCCTCGCGGTCATGGATGGTGAAGGCCGGATCGAGGCCGATCTCCAGCGCGTAGTCGCGCAGCAGCCTGGCGCCGATGCCGTGAAACGTGCCGGCCCAGGTGAGAGCATCGGTGATGACGGATGCGTCGCGGCCGAGCACCTCGCCGGCGATGCGCTCGACGCGCTTGGCCAATTCCGATGCGGCGCGACGCGAAAACGTCATCAAAAGGATGCGCCTCGGGTCGGCGCCCCTGACGATCAGATGCGCGACGCGATGCGCCAGCGTGCTGGTCTTACCGGAGCCGGCCCCGGCGATCACCAGCAGCGGCCCGGCGACCTTGCCATCGCCATGCTCGACGGCAACGCACTGCTCGGCATTCAGCTTTGCGAGATAGGCAGGCCGGAAGGTCGAATCACGGGCAGCGAGGTTCATTGCCCATCAAGCATCGTTTCTGCTTTGTTCGCAACGCTTTCGTACGTGCGACCGATGCGTTCGATCCTGCTGGCGCCCGACCGACGAACCGAAACTAGCGCTGCGGCTCCACGCCCATCGCCGCTGACTGCCGCGCCAGCGACTTGTCGTCATCGGGAGGCGGCAGCAACAGCGGATCGAAGTCGTCGGGCACCTCGTCGATGATTTCCCTGACGATGCGGTAGGCCACATAGACGGCGGCCCCGGCTATGAGCAGACGGATCATGATTTTCTCCATTGATGTGGACCAACCGAGGAGCCCGTGTTTTGTTCCCCCTCTCTCGTTTTGATCCCGGGTTCCAAAACGGCCCAAGTTCTGCCCGAGCGTGCAACCAAATCGGCACCGTCTCGTTTGCCCGGTGACAGGAGGTTGCGATGAACAAGCCCTCTACTTTGCTGGCCCCGACCTGGCTCGTCTTGGCCGCAGCGCTGGCAATCGCTGCCTGCGACAACAACATTCCACCGACAAAGGCTCCCGGCGCCGATCAAAACCCGCAGGTCGACCCTGCGCCCAACGCGACGCCAGGCGATGATCAACCCGCCGCGCCGCCGGCGCAGTGATGGAAGCCTGCAGGAAAGATGGCCGGCGCCGCTTGGGAGGGGAGCGATGACGCCGGCCAGGCGGGTATCAGGTCCGCCGCACACCTAGACATAGCTGAGTCTTGCCCTTGCGTCATGACGCGATAGCCGAAGACGCCGCCTTTGCACCGGCAATTACCTGACAAATGCGCAGTTTTCGGCCGCGAGAAGCCGATGCTGGCCAGGCGCCACGCCATCGCAGCCGGTTGCCGGCCAGTCCGGAGCTGGTCCGTTGACCCGTTGAGGCCGGCGATCGGATCAATCGTCTTCTTTCTCCGCCCGCGGCACCGGGCAACCCGCCGCTGGCGGCCATTTTCATGCGTTATGCGGCCAACCGGCGCTCGAGGTCTTGCGAAGCGCTGACGTCCCGTGCAAAAGCGCGGCCATGCTGATCATCAACGACCTTTCGCTCCGCATGGCCGGACGCCTGCTTCTTGACCATGCCTCGCTGACCTTGCCGGCCGGCAGCAAGGCAGGGCTTGTCGGCCGCAACGGCACCGGCAAGACCACTTTGTTCAAGGCGATCACCGGCGACCTCGCCTCCGAGACCGGCTCGATCGGCCTGCCGAAGAACACGCGCATCGGCCAGGTGGCGCAGGAGGCTCCCGGCACCGAGGAGCCGCTGATCGAGATTGTGCTCAAGGCCGACCTAGAACGCTCCGCATTGCTCGATGAGGAAACGACGGCGACCGATCCGCACCGCATCGCCGACATCCACATGCGGCTGGCCGATATCGACGCCCATTCGGCCGAGTCGCGTGCCGCCACCATCCTCGCCGGCCTTGGCTTCGACGACGCCGCCCAGCGGCGGCCGGCCTCGTCGTTCTCCGGCGGCTGGCGCATGCGCGTCGCACTCGCCGCGGTGCTGTTTGCCGAGCCCGATCTGCTGCTGCTCGACGAGCCGACCAACTATCTCGACCTCGAAGGCACGCTGTGGCTGGAAAACTACGTGTCGAAATACCCGCACACGGTGCTGCTGATCTCGCATGACCGCGACCTGCTCAACCGCGCCGTCAACTCGATCGTCCATCTCGACCAGAAGAAGCTGACCTTCTGGCGCGGCGGCTACGACCAGTTCGAGCGCCAATACACCGAGCAGCGCGAATTGCAGGAGAAGGGCAGGGTCAAGCAGGAAGCCGCACGCAAGCACATGGAGTCCTTCGTCGAGCGCTTCCGCGCCAAGGCTTCCAAGGCGAGACAGGCCCAGTCGCGCATCAAGGCGCTGGAGAAGATGAAGCCGATCGCCGCGATTGTGAACGACAACGTGCGGCCGTTCTCCTTTCCCGAGCCGGTGAAGACGGTGGCCTCGCCGATCATTGCGCTCAACAACGTCAATGTCGGCTATGTCGAGGGTGAGCCGATCCTGAAGAAGATGACGCTGCGCATCGATGCCGACGACCGTATCGCACTGCTCGGCGCCAACGGCAACGGCAAGTCGACCTTCGCCAAATTGCTGTCCGGCCGCCTGAAGCAGGAGACCGGCACCATGACGGTGGCGCCCGGCCTGAAGGTGGCGATCTTTGCCCAGCATCAGCTCGACGATCTCCGACCGAGTGAAAACGCCTATGAGCATGTCCGCCGGCTGATGCCGGAAGCACCGGAATCGAAGGTGCGCGGCCGGGTCGCCCAGTTCGGACTGACCACCGAAAAGATGAACACCGCCGCCAAGGACCTGTCGGGCGGCGAGAAGGCGCGGCTGTTGATGGGCCTGTCGGCGTTCGAGGGGCCAAACCTGTTCATCCTCGACGAACCGACCAACCATCTCGATATCGACAGCCGTGAATCGTTGATCCATGCGCTGAACGAGTTTCCCGGCGCCGTCATCCTGATCTCGCACGACCGCCATCTGCTCGAGGCAACGGCCGACCGGCTGTGGCTGGTCAAGGACGGGACGGTCAATCCTTTTGACGGCGACCTCGATGACTACAAGACGCTGGTCACCGGCGTGGCCGGCGACCGCCGCGGCAAGCGCGAGGCCGAAAAGGCCTCGAAGGCCGACCGCCGCCGTGACGCGGCGGCGCGCCGCGCCGCCTTCGAGCCGCTGGCCAAGGAGATCCGCGCCACCGAAGCGCTGATGGACCGCATTCGCAAGCGCATCGACTTGATCGAGGACGAACTCGCCAATCCGGCGGTCTACGAAAAGGACCCGTCGACGGCGACACGGCTGGCCAAGGAACGCTCGCAACTGGCCCAGACACTGGCCGGCCATGAGGAAAAATGGCTGTCGATGTCGGCAGAGTACGAGGAAGGCACGGCGGAGTAGCGCGTGATCTCCCCCCTTGAGGGGGAGATGCCCGGCAGGGCAGAGGGGGTCGTCTCGCGTAGTTCGCCAGCGTCTTACTTCGTCGCGAAAGATGTCGGCGCTCCACGCGCCGCGACCCCCTCTGTCGCCTTCGGCGAAATCTCCCCCTCAAGGGGGGAGATAGGCGCTTGCGCCACTGCACGTGGACACAAGCGAAGGGCGGACTCGGTAACATTTCCGCGAGCCTGTAACGTTCGCCGTCGCTGGCGCGAACAACGGACCGTATCCTCATGTCCGACCATGGCGGGATTACTTGCCCGCCGACACCTTCAGGAGTCAAGAAATGCTAGACCGTCGCACCTTCCTCATCGGCCTGACCGCAATATCCGGCCTCGCCTCGGCTCCGGCGGCGCTGGCTGCCAGCCGCATGGCCTACACACGGCAGGCCTTCGAAAAGGCGCAAAAGGCAGGCAAGCCGATCCTGGTCGAGATCACCGCCAGCTGGTGTCCGATCTGCAAGGCGCAGAAGCGGGTGCTCGGCAAGTTGCTGCGTGCGCCCGAGCACGCAAACCTGGCCGTTTTCGAAGTCGATTTCGATTCCCAAAAAGAGGTTGTTCGGGCTCTTGGTGCGCGGATGCAGAGCACGCTGATCACCTTCAAGGGCGCAACGGAAGTCGGTCGGCTTGTTGGCGTGACCAAGGCGGATGCCATCAAGCAATTGCTTGATAAAACGATCTGAGCGGCGGAGATGCTACTCGGCTTCATATTTTCGTTCCTGGCCGGGGTGCTGTCGACGCTGTCGCCATGCGTGCTGCCGCTGATCCCGATCGTGCTCGGTGCTGCCGTCAGTCAGCATCGCTATGGCCGCAGGACTTGCCATGTCCTTCACGGCCATAGGGCTTTTCGTCGCCACGATCGGGTTCTCCGTCGGGCTAGACGGCGGTGTCTTTCGCAGCGCCGCCGCAGTTCTGATGCTCGTCCTCGGCACGATATTGATCGTGCCGCCACTCCAGGCGCATATCGCGCTTGCGGCCGGTCCGGCCGGCAACTGGGTCGAGCAGCGGTTTGGCGGCTTTTCATCCGTTGGCCTTTGGGGGCAGTTCGGCGTCGGTCTGTTGCTCGGCGCGGTGTGGAGCCCTTGCGTTGGCCCGACTCTCGGTGCCGCTTCCGTCCTTGCAGCGCAGGGCCAAGACCTTGGCCAGGTTGGGGTCACCATGGTCCTGTTTGGTCTCGGTGCTGCCGTGCCGTTGCTGATCCTCGGACTACTGTCCCGCGCGACCTTGCTGCGTTGGCGCAGCCACATCGCCGGCGCCGGCAGCGGGCTGAAGGTCGCGTTAGGCGTCTTGCTGGTGATGACCGCCGCCGCGATTCTGTCTGGGTTCGACAAGGCGTTGGAAACCGCACTCGTCAACGCTTCGCCCGAGTGGCTGATGGCGTTGACGACGCAGTTCTAACGGCTCCGCGCTGGCGGTCGCCAGATTTTCAGCTTGCCTCAGCAAGGAGAAGCAAGTTAGCGCTGCATCTGGCCCTACACGCCGCCGCCATAAGCGGCTAGCTTGGGCTTATGAATCAGCACGCCAAACTCAAAATCGGCCATTCGGCCTGTCCGCATGATTGCCCGTCGACCTGCGCGCTCGAGGTCGAACTGCTCGACCGCAAGCGCATCGGCCGCGTCCATGGCGCCAAGGCCAACAGCTACACGGCTGGCGTCATCTGCGCCAAGGTCGCCCGTTATGCCGACCGCGTCCATCATCCCGACCGCTTGCTGAAGCCGCTGATCCGGGCGGGCGCCAAGGGTGAGGGCCTTTGGAAGGAAGCGAGTTGGGAGGCCGCACTCGACCTGGTCGCCGAAAAATTCATCGCGGCCGAGGCAAGATATGGCTCGGAGACGGTCTGGCCCTATTACTATGCCGGCACGATGGGGCTGGTGCAGCGCGACGGCATCGAGCGGTTGCGCCATGCGAAAAAATACTCCGGCTTCTTCGGTTCGATCTGCACCAATCTGGCCTGGACCGGCTGGATGATGGGGGCCGGCGCGCTGCGCGGTCCCGACCCGCGCGAGATGGCCAAGTCCGACTGCGTGGTGGTCTGGGGCACCAATGCCGTGGTCACCCAGGTCAATGTCATGACCCACGCGATCAAGGCGCGCAAGGAGCGCGGCGCCAAGATCGTCGTCATCGACGTCTACGAGAACGCGACGATGAAGCAGGCCGATCTCGGCCTGGTGCTGAAGCCCGGCACCGACGGTGCGCTGGCCTGCGCGGTGATGCATGTGCTGTTCCGTGACGGCATGGCCGACCGCGCCTATTTGGCAAAATACACCGACGATCCGCACGGTCTGGAAGCGCATCTTCAGACGAGGACGCCGCAATGGGCGGCTGATATCACCGGGCTTTCCGTCGATGAGATCGAGGCCTTCGCCCGTCTCGTCGGCACGACCAAGAAAACCTATTTCCGCCTCGGCTACGGTTTTTCGCGGCAGCGCAACGGCTCGGTCAACATGCATGCCGCCGCCTCGATCGCCGCGGTCACCGGCTGCTGGCAATATGAGGGCGGCGGCGCCTTCCATTCCAATTCGGGCATCTTCAAACTGAACCAGGAACTGCTGGAAGGCACGCGGATGCGCGACCCGGCGGTCCGCCATCTCGATCATTCGCGCATTGGCCCGGTGCTGACCGGCGCTGAGGATGCGCTCTATGGCGGCCCGCCGGTGACGGCGCTGCTGATCCAGAACACCAATCCGGTCAATGTCGCGCCGGAGCAGCGGCTGGTGAAGCAGGGTTTTTTGCGCGACGACCTGTTTTCCTGCGTGCACGAACAGTTCATGACCGACACCGCAAAACTCGGAGATGTCGTGCTGCCGGCGACGATGTTTTTAGAGCATGACGATGTCTACAAGGGCGGCGGCAATCAGCACATCACGCTCGGGCCGAAGCTGATCGACCCGCCGGAAGGGCCGCGCAGCAACCATTTCGTCATCGAGGAACTCGGCAAAAGGCTCGGTGTTGGCGACAGGCCTGGCTTCGGCATGACCGAGCAGCAGCATATCGACATCATTTTGGGCAAGCGCGGGCTGGGCAGTTTTTCGAGCCTCAAGGAACAAAAGTGGCTCGATTTGCAGCCGGCTTTCGAAGCGGCGCATTTTATCGACGGCTTCGGCCACGCGGACGGAAAATTCCGCTTTCGCGCCGACTGGACCGGGCAGGCGGCGCCCAACCGGCCGCCGAAAAGCATGGGCCTGTTCGGGCCGGTGGCAAGCCTGCCGGAATTTCCCGACCATGTCGATCTGATCGAGGTGGCGGATGCTGCGCATCCGTTCCGGCTGGCCACCTCGCCGGCGCGCAATTTCCTCAACTCGACTTTTTCCGAGACGCCGGTGTCGATGGCCAAGGAGGGTCGGCCGGAACTGCTTTTGCATCCGGACGATGCGGCAGCCTATGGGCTGGCCAATGGCGACCGCGTCGAGATCGGCAATGCGCGCGGCGAAGTTGTGCTGCACGCAAGATTGTTCGACGGCATCAAGCGCGGTGTCGTGGTGGCCGAAGGCATCTGGCCCAACAGCGCCCACGAGCGCGGCGAGGGCATCAACGTCCTGACCGGCGCCGACGCGCCGGCGCCCTATGGCGGTGCGGCGTTCCACGACAACAAGGTCTGGCTGCGCCCGGCAAAGTGAAGCGTCGGAACGATATGCCCAACCAGCCGTTTTTGCGTGGCGCTGGAGACATGGTGATGGCAGAAGCGTTGGCAGCGCCGGCCCCCGTTGGAAGAACGCTTTCGCCCGGCGAACTCGTGACCACGATGGCGCATTTTCATCGCGCCGAGATTCTGCGCATGACGGGGTGGCGCGACCGCCTGGACCGGACGAGCAATTGGGCGATAACGGTCGTCGCGGCAATGTTGTCCATCTCGCTTTCGACGGCCAGCGCGCATCACGGCGTGCTGCTTTTTGCGATGCTGCTTGTTCTGTTGCTGCTGTGGATAGAAGCGCGGCGATATCGCTTCTTCGACGTTTACCGGGCCCGCGTGCGCCAGTTCGAACGGCACTATTTCGCGCAGATATTCTCGCCGCAGCCGGACTTCGCGTCCGATTGGCTGTTGGTCGTCGGCGAAAGTCTGCGCACTCCAAAATTCCTCATTTCGCAACGAGCGGCGTTGGCGCGCCGTCTGCGTCGAAACTACATCCACATGCTGCTGATCCTGCTGTTGGCCTGGACCCTGAAACTGTCGACCCCCAGTCTTCTAACCGAAGGTGTCCGCATCGACTTCGTCAGTTCGGTGCGCGAGGCGGTTGCCGGCGCTGCTCTGGGGCCCATTCCCGGCCTGGCCATCGTCGTGCTGGTCGCCGCCCTCTATGCCGGCCTGCTGGTCACGGCGTTCCTGACCGCCAGCGACGACGGCGAGCTCTCCTTTGGCGACGTGCACGTCTAGGGCGGCAGCGCAAGACCGGTAGATCCGCGATTTCATTTGTGCAGGAAATCGAACCGATCGGTTCGTTTTTATTGACGGATTGTGCAAGACCAAGTGAACGTCGGCTCAGCGAATGGCCAGGCCACGCGGCAGAAATATTCGCCTAACGCATTGAGAAGAAAGTCAAAGATTGTGGCGAAGGAAGCCTTTTGGCGGATTTCAAGCACCCGGTTCAGGTCGTAGCCGGAACATCTTCGTGATTGGAAACCGCTGCATGGCCAACCCACCTCGGGGTGGTCCGAGCGACGCGAAATCCTCCCAAGGCACGCCACCAGACGGACAACAACTGAAGTATGAAAGTACTGGAGTACCTGAAATGACCAAGATTGCTCTTACCGCTGCCGCCATCCTCATTGCCACAGGCAGCGCCTTTGCCGGCAGCGACCACTATGGTTCGGACGGCGTCAACCAGCCGGCCGCGCCTGTTGGCAATGCGGCTGTTGGAAATATCGACAGCACGTTCACGGGTTCGATTCGCAAGCCGTTTACGGCGGAGCACAATACCGTCAATACCAACGCGACGACCCAGCCCGGCACGATTGAACCGGTCGTGCCTCAGTCCGGCCGGGGCAACTGGGGCCGCTAAATCCTCAAGCTGCGGAACGCAAAGAGCGGCGGGCTTGGCTCGCCGTTCTTGCTTTTGCATATCAAGTCACAGCCCTCGTTTAGCGCAGATCCTTCGGCCAAACGCAGTGTGTCAGCCGCGCATCGCCGAGGGCCAGCCGTGCCCAGTCACCGTCGAAAAGGAAGCGGACAAGAGCCGCTGTCGGGAATTTTTCTTCAAGCTTTTCGAGTGCCGCGGCATCCGACCCGGCGCCGGCAAGTCGGCGCGCGAATTCCTCCAGGCCGGGATTATGGCCGAGCACCAAGAGGCTGATTGTTGCCGCATTTGCCTGCCGGACCTTGGCGAGAACGTCTGCCGCACTGGCCTCGTAGAGCGCCTGGACGAATTTGGCCGGCGTTTTCGCGGGCAGTTCCGCCGAGACCAGCCGCCATGTGTCGCGGCTGCGCAGCGCCGGCGATACCAGCGCCAGATCGGGCAGCCAGCCCTGGCTGGCCAGTTCGCGACCGACCAGCGGGGCGGCCTTCAGCCCGCGCCCGGAAAGCGGCCGGTCGAAGTCGATGAGGTCAGGATCGTCCCAGCTCGACTTGGCGTGACGCAGAAGAAGAAGTTGCCTCGTTGTCGCCATGCCGGCCTCCTCCTGCTCAAGGCGTGATGCGCGCCAGATGCTCGAGGTCGGTCTCCTCGCGCAGCGGATCGGGCGCCATGATCACGGAGGTGCTGTTGTCGGCATCGTCGGCGAAGTGGGCAAGCACGGTGCGGCCGCCTTCCATCCGCGCCTTGCCTTCGGCGACCAGCCCGAGCGCCAGCGGATAAAGCCGGTGCTCGGCCTTCAGCACACGCGCGGCGAGCATGTCCTCATTGTCGCCGACCATCACCGGCACGGCGGCCTGGGCGATGATCGGGCCGTCATCCATGTCCAGCGTGACAAAATGCACCGTGCAGCCATGGATGCGTATGCCCGCGCGCAAGGCGCGCGCATGCGTATCCAGCCCCTTGAAGGCGGGCAGCAGGGCAGGGTGGATGTTGATCATCCGGCCCAGCCATTTCTCGACGAAGCGCGCGCCGAGAATGCGCATATAACCGGCTAGCGCCACGATCTCGGCGCCGAGCGAGGCAAGCGCGGCGTCGATTGCGCCGTCATGCGCTTCCTTGCTGGTATAGTCGGCCCGCGAAATCACCTTGGTGGCGATGCCGCGCGCCGCCGCGATGCCGAGACCGGCGGCATTGGCCCGGTCGGAAATGACGCCGACGATCTCAGCCGGATAGTCCGGGTTGCTGGCCGCGGCGATCAGCGCCGTCATGTTGGAGCCGCGTCCCGAAATCAGCACCACCGTGCGTTTGCGCATGCTCATAGGCTGATCGCGCCCCGATAGATCACGCCGGCGTCGCGGCGCGGCACGATGCGGCCGATCGGCGTCACGCTCTCGCCGGCCTCCTGCAGCACGGCCGCGACCTGTGCCGCCTGGCCGGAGGCGACGGCGAGGATCATGCCGACGCCGCAGTTGAAGGTGCGCATCATCTCGTCGGGCGCCACGCCGCCGGTCTTGGCCAGCCATGAGAACACCGCCGGCACTTCGATGGCGTCGAGGTCGAGCTCGGCCGAAAAATCCTTGGGCAGGACGCGCGGGATGTTTTCCGGGAAACCGCCGCCGGTAATATGGGCCAGCGCCTTGATGCCATGCGTGTTACGGATCGCCTTGAGGATCGACTTGACGTAGATGCGGGTCGGCTCGAGCAGCGCCTCGGCCAGCGTGGCTTCATCGTTGAAGGGCGCTGGATCGGTCCACGCAAGCCCGCTGGTGGCGACGATGCGGCGGACCAGCGAAAAGCCATTTGAATGCACGCCCGACGAGGCCAACCCCAACAGCACGTCGCCCTCGACGATATCGTCGGTCGGCAGCAACTGGCCGCGTTCGGCCGCGCCCACGGCAAAGCCGGCGAGGTCGTAGTCCTTGCCGTGATACATGCCGGGCATTTCCGCCGTCTCGCCGCCGATCAGCGCGCATCCGGCCTGCCGGCAGCCCTCGGCGATGCCGCCGACGATCGCCGCACCCTGGTCGGGGTCGAGCTTGCCGGTGGCGAAATAGTCGAGGAAGAACAATGGCTCGGCGCCCTGCACGACGATGTCGTTGACGCACATGGCGACGAGGTCGATGCCGATCGTGTCGTGCTTGCCGGCATCGATGGCGATCTTCAGCTTGGTGCCGACGCCGTCATTGGCGGCGACCAGCACCGGGTCGGTGAAGCCGGCGGCCTTGAGGTCGAACAGGCCGCCAAAGCCGCCGATCTCGCCATCGGCGCCCGGCCGGCGCGTCGCGCGCACCAGCGGCTTGATCTTCTCGACCATGAGGTTGCCGGCATCGATGTCGACACCCGCTTCGGCATATGTGAGCCCGTTCTTGCGCTTGCTCATCACTCTTTCCTGCTTTCCGGGGCTCTTCGCATGAACGGCTGCGCCTCGCAAGGATAACGGCTGGCTCAGGCATTTTCGGCATCACAAAATCGTGGACAGAGGCCTCGGGCAAATCTCCAACATTGGCGATGGCGAAGGCCTTGAAGATAGCCAATCTCTCCCCACGAGCGGAGATTGGCAGCATCTGCGTCGCTCTGACTTGCCGTAGCCTCTCATCTCTATCATGTATCATCAAAACAGAAGCGACGGGACATGCGTTTGACCATCCCCAACATGATCACGATCATGCGTTTCGTGCTGGTTCCGGGCGTGGTGCTGGCCATGCTGCAGGGGCGCTGGGACTGGGCTTTCGCCGGCTTCCTGATCGCCGGCATTTCCGACGGCGTCGACGGCTTCATCGCCCGCCATTTCAACCAGTTTTCGCAGCTTGGCGCCTATCTCGATCCGATGGCCGACAAATTGCTGCTGGTCTCGGTGTTCGTGGTGCTGGGCTTCATCGGTGAATTGCCGCTGTGGCTGGTCGTCACCATGGTGTCGCGCGATGCGCTGATCGTCTGCGCCGTCGTTTTGTCCACCGTCATGGCCCACCCGGTCGAGATGAAGCCGCTGTTCGTGTCGAAGGCCAACACCGCCGTCCAGATCGGGCTGGCGGCGGTGGTGCTGGGCGAACTGGCCCTCGCCATCGATCTCGATCCGCTCAGGCCGGTGCTCATATTGCTGTCCGGGGTCTTGACCGTGGCTTCGGCCGCGGCCTATCTCGTGGCTTGGCTGAGGCATATGAGCGGCTATGGCGAAGGCTCCAAACCGGATACCTGACCAGAACATCGACGCGGCAGCCGAAGCTGCCGCTGCCGATGCGGCCGCGTCCGGCGTGTTTCGGCGCCAAATCCGCTTCTGGCTGATCAGCGCCATCATCCTCGCGATCTTCCTCTATGTCTTCAGCGGCATCCTGCTGCCGTTCGTCGCCGGCATGGTGCTCGCCTACTTCCTCGACCCGGTCGCCGACCGGCTGCAGCGGCTCGGCCTGTCCAGGCTGATGGCGACGATTGTCATCCTGTTTGCCTTCATCGTCGTTCTGGTGCTGGCCTTCGTCATCCTCATTCCGGTGCTGGCTTCGCAGATGGCCGATTTTGCCAGCAAGCTGCCGGAATACCTGACCCGGCTGCAGAGCCTGATCACCAGCTTCGATCCGAGATGGCTGGAAGAGCAATTCGGCGTCGACGCCAATGGCCTGCGCGAAGGGTTGAACTCGCTGCTGACCTCCGGCTTCGGCCTGCTGACCACGGTGTTCACCTCGATCTGGAGTTCCGGCGTGGCGCTGGTCTCGGTGGTCAGCCTGTTCGTCGTCACGCCCGTCGTCGCCTTCTACATGCTGCTCGACTGGGATCGCATGGTGACGATTGTCGACAGCTGGGTGCCGCGCGATTATGTCCAGACCGTCAGGGCGATCGCCAACGACATCAACACCGCCACCGCCGGCTTTGTGCGCGGCCAGGGCACGCTGTGCCTGGTACTGGGCGCCATGTACGCCACCGGGCTGACCTTGACCGGCCTGAATTTCGCCATCCTCATCGGCCTGTTCGCCGGGCTGATCTCCTTCATCCCCTATGTCGGCTCGCTGACCGGGCTGGTGCTGGCCGTCGGCGTCGCCTTCGTCCAGTTCTGGCCGGACTGGACCATGGTCGCGGCGGTGGCCGGCGTGTTCTTCGTCGGCCAGTTCATCGAGGGCAACATCCTGCAGCCGAGGCTGGTGGGAAAAAGCGTCGGCCTGCATCCGGTGTGGCTGATGTTTTCGCTGTTTGCCTTCGGCGCGCTATTCGGCTTCGTCGGCTTGCTGATCGCCGTGCCGGCCTCGGCTGCCGTTGCCGTCCTGGTGCGCTTTGCCATCGCCCGCTATCTCGAGTCGCCGCTCTACAAGGGCCACAACACCGAACCTGTGCCGCCGCTGCCGGCGCGTCGCCGCGGGAGCGGTGGGCCGCGCAGTTGAGCCAAATGCCGGACAACAAGATCGACCCGCCGCGCCAGTTGCCGCTCGATCTCGGCCACGGAACCGGCTATTCGCGCGACGAACTCGTCGTCTCAGGCACCAACAGCCAGGCGGTGGCGCTGGTCGATCGCTGGCCGGACTGGCCGTCGCCGGTGGTCGTGCTCGCTGGCCCCGCAGGCTGTGGAAAAACCCATCTGGCGTCGATCTGGCGCGCCCGCGCCGGCGCAGTGAAGGTCGACGCCGGGCGGATCGGCGACTGCATGGCGAGCCTCGGCGCGCGGCCGGCCCAGATCGACGATGTCGATGCCGGTCCGGTCGATGAAGAGGGGCTGTTCCATCTGATCAACGCGGTGCGCGCGGCCGGCTCGACCTTGCTCTTGACCGCGCGGCGCTTTCCGTCCGCCTGGGGTGTCAGGCTCCCCGACCTCGCATCGCGGCTGAAGGCGGCGGCGATGGTCGAGATCCACGAGCCCGACGATCTCTTGCTGGCCGGTGTCATCGCCAAACTATTCGCCGACCGCCAGGTCGAGGTCGAGCCGCATGTCGTGCAATATCTGGTGCGCCGCATCGAGCGCTCGCTGGCCACCGCGATGCGCGTGGTCGAGCGGCTCGACCGCACGGCACTGGAGCGCAAGACGCCGATCACAAGGGCGCTCGCCGCAGAAACCGTCAGCGCCATGGATGAGGGGCAGGGCGAGTTCGAGATTTAGGCGGTGGGAGAACCTCCCTTCTCCCACAAAAGGGGAGAAAGGTTGGGAAGGAATCCAGCGCGATGCCGATGACGGCTGGGCGCCGTTCTTCCTTCTCCCCTTGTGGGAGAAGGTGGCCGAGCGAAGCTCGGTCGGATGAGGGGTGTTCCAGGGAACACCAACGCCTCATTTCTTCCAGCACCCCTCATCCGTCTCGGCGCTGCGCGCCGATCCACCTTCTCCCACAAGGGGAGAAGGAAAAACTCCCGCCGGTGTCCCATTTCGGGAAACGTTGACTGGCATCTGCTTTGCATCTTCCAGCTTGCCGGCTAACCCCGGTCCTGATGCGTATCAAATCAGGTTGTAGGCTCGCCGGGAGATGAGGCGGTTGGGGTTCTCTTCCCGGCGAGCTTGCCTTCAACGAGGTGATAACTCAACTCCCTACGCCCACCACCGCCGCCCGTTCCACGCCGAAGCGCCTGCGGTAATCGCCCGGCGCCAGGCCGGTTATCCTGGCGAACACTTTGCGGAAGGAGCCGGGATCGTCATAGCCGACATCCCAGGCGATCTGGTCTATGGATCGGGTCGTCGCTTGCAGCATCTCACGCGCCTTGCCGACGCGCAGGTGCTGGCAATACTCGGTCGGCTTGAGGCCGGTGGCGTTGCGAAAGCGGCGCAAAAAGGTCCGCTCCTCCAAGGCCGCATGCTCCGCCATGGTGGCGAGCGTCACATCGCGCGCGCCTCTGGCCTGGAGCCAGTGCTGCACCTTGAGGATGGCCTCGTCGCCATGGTTCAGCCTGGGAGCAAAGGGGCTGTAGAAGCGTTGCTCGCGTCCCGGCGGATCGACCAGCATGAAACGGGCGGTGTCCATCATCACGGTCGGCCCAAGCACCCGGTCGACGAGCTTCAGGCCAAGGTCGGTCCAGGCCATATAGCCGCCGGCGGTGATGATGTCGCCGTCATCGATGACCAGCTTGTCGGCGTCGAGTAGGATGTCGGGAAAGCGCATCGCCAGCGCGTCGCGATAGGCCCAGTGCGTGGTCGCCGCACGACCGGATAGCAGGCCAGCCTCGGCAAGCACGAAGGCGCCGGCGCAGACCGAGCCGAGCGTCGCGCCCGCCGCATGACGAGCCCTGAGCCAGTCGGCGTAGGGCGCGGCCGTCTCGCGAGGGATCGGATCACCCAGGGTCGGAGGCAAGATGACCATGGCAGGTCCATGGCCGGGGCCGGGCTCGCTGTCGAAGCTGCGGATGACGGTTTGGCTCGCCTCCTGCCACTGCCAATGGCTGACGCGAAGCCTCAGCCCGTCGGGCGACCGGTCGGCAGCCAGCCGGTTGGCCAGCTGAAACAGGTCGGTCAGACCGAGAACTGCCGCTTGCTGAACGCCGGGATACCCAACAAGCCCGATTTCAACCCGGTCAGACAGCGCAATCACCTGTCAGTTTTGCCACGTTCAATGTCTGTTTTGCCAATTCTCACCATGACTCGGTTGCAATAGGTTGTCCACAGAAGGAACGAACCTTCCCACCAATTCAGCCAATTGCAGCAAGGAGTAAGACGATGAGCACATTCACCACCGAGGACCGCACCGAGATTTTTTACAAGGATTGGGGCACAGGCCAGCCAATCGTGTTCCATCACGGCTGGCCGCTCAGCGCCGATGACTGGGACAACCAGATGCTGTTCTTCCTCGACAAGGGCTATCGCGTCATCGCGCATGACCGGCGCGGGCACGGTCGCTCGACACAGACGGCAACCGGTAACGAGATGGACACCTATGCCGCCGATGTCGCGGCTCTGGTCGCTCACCTTGATCTCAAGAACGCCGTCCATATCGGCCACTCGACCGGCGGCGGTGAGGTGGCGCGTTACGTTGCCCGCTACGGCGGCGAGGGACGCGTCGCCAAGGCGGTGCTGATCGGCGCGGTGCCGCCGATCATGCTCAAGACCGACAGCAACCCCGGCGGCCTGCCGATCGAGGTCTTTGACGGCTTCCGTGCCGCTTTGGTCGCCAACCGCGCCCAGTTCTACAGGGATGTGCCGGCCGGCCCGTTCTACGGCTTCAATCGCGAGGGCGCCAAGGTCTCGCAAGGGGCTGTCGACAATTGGTGGCGCCAGGGCATGATGGGCGGAGCCAAAGCTCACTACGACTGCATCGAGGCTTTTTCCGAGACCGACTTCACGGAAGACCTGACGAAGATCGACGTGCCCGTCCTGATCATGCACGGCGATGACGACCAGATCGTGCCGATTGCCGACTCCGCTCTGCTTGCCGCCGGGCTCGTGAGGCACGGCACGCTTAAGGTCTACGAGGGCCTGCCGCACGGCATGTGCACCACCCACCCGGAGATCATCAATCCAGATCTCCTGGCGTTCATCCAGGGCTGACGCTTCGCAAGCTTCAGGCGGGCAGGCTCGGAAATCCCGGCTGCTCGTCGGTCGCTTGGGTGCTTCGCCCGTCGCCGATGCTGTGCGGCGCAGCTGCGCCGGCAGCACGGCCGATCATCGTGCCGCTGGACAGCAACCTGGGTGTCTGAGGTGGCACTGCCGCGAAACCGTTGCGCCCGCCGGCATTTCCCACCCCGCTCTCGACTCGGGCCTGCCGTTTGTTCCGTTTTCATCTTTTTAGGGGTTGCGCAGCCAAGTCCGGAACCCTATACGCCGCCAAGGACTCGGAGTGTAGCGCAGCCTGGTAGCGCATCTGGTTTGGGACCAGAGGGTCGGGAGTTCGAATCTCTCCACTCCGACCATCCATTCACCACGCTGCCGTTAACCCGGATAAAACGTCCCTGCCGGGAAGATAACGCCCGGTGCGATCTCGGTCGTCCTGTCCACGGCCGTCACCTCGCGCCATCATCGTCGGTGGCCCGCCGTGACGGGGGTACGGCAGGCTCGGCCTTGCCGCCGGCAGCATTGCGCAGTAATGACGGGATACAGCGGCGGTGCCGCTTGCACGTAGCAACGAGGTGTTCATGTCCGCGCGCATTTTCAGCCCAGCCAAAACCGCGATGCAGTCCGGCAAGGCCAAGACCGGCCACTGGGTGCTGGAATTCGATCCCGAGATGCGCAAGAAAATCGATCCGCTGATGGGCTACACCACGTCAGGTGACATGCGGAGCCAGATCAGGCTCACCTTCGACACAAGGGAAGAGGCGGTGGCCTATGCGGAGAAAGAGGGGCTGGCCTATCGCGTCGAGGAGCCGAAGGAATCCAAGCGCCGCCAGATTTCCTATGCGGAGAATTTCCGCTATGACCGCAGGACGCCCTGGACGCATTGACCGGCAAATGCCGGGCAGCCGTCCCAGCGCATAAATTAGCCGGCCTTGGCGTCGGCCAGCGGTCCCGTAGCTCAGCTGGATAGAGCACCGGCCTTCTAAGCCGATGGTCACAGGTTCGAATCCTGTCGGGATCGCCAGCACTTTCAGGGTCCATTCTGGGCTAGTATAGGCGATGCGCTGATCGGCCCGCGTCCTCGCCCGGAGGCGCGGGCTTTCATTTTTCAGCCTGGTGCTAAGTGCGACTAGCTCCAGGTGCCTCGTCGAGGAGATTTGGACCTTTACTCACAGGCATCTGGCCGTCGGGAGTAAGCTTGTCCACTGCGTCGGGCAGTTCACTTGTGAGCCGGTCGAGAAGTTCCTCGCGGGACAATCCGGTTTGCTCGGCGAGATCGCTCAACGTTTGCGGGTCGATCGCTTTCTCGACTTGGTCGCGCTGAACGGGGCGATTCGATCCTGTACCAACCCAAGAATCGACTTGATCGCCCGCACCCGCATTCCTGAGACGCTCCAGGATGTCGCCGAGCCCGCCGGTGGAGCCAGCGTTCTTGGCATCTGTCGAGTTCCTGCCGGCGATTAATTCGCCGATCTTGTCCCTGTTCTTGTAGGCAAGCAGGCCAAGCAGGGCTACGGCGACTTTTCCTATGTCAAGGCTCATTTCGCACCTCCTTCCATGAAGAACGGACAAGGCATGCGGCTTTGAAAGGTTCCACGGTATTTGCTGCTGGGCTGGTTTTCAGTTCGGTTAAGGACGATGGGGCTTCCCGGTCGAATCCAGGCAGGACTTCAGCGCGGGCGCCGCCGAAACGATCAAGGCTATCGGACGTGCGTGTTCAGCCTCGATCGTTTCGGACAGCGGCGCTCTGAATTCACAACCATGCAACCACTGCCTTGTCTTTGCGTTTAGCCGCCTTCAATCCCGGCGAGCTTTAAAAATGACGGCGTTCCCCCCGATTTCAATCACCTTGAATGGCAAAGCGATGGCGATCGCGTCGATAGCCGACGCTGCGAAAGCGCTGAAGCAACCATGGCCATCCATGGATAAGCCGTCCCGACTTGAAGCGATCCGAATGATCGAGGAATGCCTGGCCGGACATTGCAGTCATCAAGCTGCGTTCGCTGCTTTCGAGGCGGCCGCATCTGAACAGAGCCTTCTCAGGCAAAAGCCTCCAAGCGCAGGCCTCAGGAAATTCGACGGGGTTGCCGAAGACCTGATGTGAGGTGATGCTGCCCTCGCGACCTTGAACCGCTGACAGGCCTCGCCCGGGTGGACTTGGCCGTGATTGTGGACCGCCCGCCAAAACTGAGGAATGGCGGGTAGTCCTTATCAGCGCAGGAAGGGACGTAGCTGCGCAGATCTCGGTTCATTCTTGGTCCAATCGTCAAAGTCCGGCCGGTTCCCTGGCTAACGACCGTTCGCCAGGAACGTGATGGAGACGGCAAAGACCGCAGCGAGTAACCAGCGGGCTTGGTGGACGCTGTTTTCCATCGGCTCCTTGCGTGAGCTCACAGCTAGCAACTGCTGCGAGCAGCCACAGTTCCGGGTGGCGGGGTATCCGGGCTATTACGCGAAAACAGGTGAGACTTAGGTCCCGTCTCGAATCAGACCGAAGCCCAACGAAGGAACGTTTGCGGCTGCCTGAGGTTTGGTGAGCCTGGCGCGAAGACGATGCCGTTCAGCGCAATAGAGCTCACATCAAGGAGGCACTTATGAGTATGCGTCTTTCCATTGCAGCCGCTGGGTTTCTGTTGCTGGCCGGTATCGGCGCCGCTGCCGCTCCGGACGTAGTCATCGAGCCTGAACAGGAGACCGTCATCAGGGAATATGTCAAAAAGCAGCCGCTGGCATCGGTGAAAATCCCTGGAGTGGAGCTCAATATCGGCTCAACCTTGCCCGAAACCGTCGAACTTCATGAAGTCCCCGACACAAAATACCGTTACGTGGTGGTCGACAACCGGACCGTTGTGGTTGACCCGGGCACGCGCAAGATCATCAAAGTCATCGAATGAGCTAAGCGACTGGACCCGCCGTGCCGAAAGGTGCGGCGGGAAGTCGAGCGACGAGGAATGTGATCACCATGTCGAACCGTGAGATTGGAGCGTCGCAGGCGCTGCGAATACGCGTGGCTGACCTCGCTGAGAGGATGCGCGGCGCCCGGATTACCGAAAACGAACTGAAGACCTTTCGAAAGGTCGCAGCAGTCCTGGAGGACGGCAAGGGCAGAATCGATGCCGACGATTTGATTGCCGCATCCTTCGTCGTCGATCCGCCTGACTGACAAGGAGTGCTGCAATGTCCCTGTCTCCCAGCCTATTCTCTGTTGGCCTGACTTTCCAATGCCCGCAGTGCAACTTCACCGTCATCAAGAACGGCCGCTGGTTTCAGGTCGTTTCCCATTACAAGTGCGAGGGATGCGGACGCGAGATCCGGATTACCTATCCCGACAAGATTGCGATCTTCCACAAGCACGCGCACTTGGCCACGCCGCCGGGAGCGCGGTAGCTGCGGCAGATGTGCAGACCAACTCCTTCATTGCCAACTCCTTCATTGAATGTGAGCTCGAATTGCCGGACTCGAGCGCGAGTGTCATGGTGACCTAGATAAACCAGGTCGCCACCAGCCCCAAAGAGGCGGAAAAGATTGCGATCGTAGTAGCCCATCCCAGGGCGTTGGTTGTCCGGCTGTTGACCTTGTCTCCCATGATCCGCCGGTTGTTCGTCATCAGCATGATAAGAAGAAGCAGTGGCGGCGTGGAAAAGCCCTGCACGATACCGGACCAGACGAGCGCCTTCATTGGGTTGAAACCCAGGAAATTCAGGCCAACAGCAATCAGCGTGAAGGCGCCGATCGCGATATAGAACTTTGGCGCCTCACGCGGCTTGGCATGAAGGCTGTGCTCCCATCCAATCGCCTGCGCCAGATCGTATGCCGCACCTGTCGTCATGACCGGAACGGCAAGGAACCCGACCCCGATCACGCCGGCCGCGAACAGTACGCCAGCGGCTGCACCAGCGAGCGGCTTGAGAGCTTCGGCTGCTTGAGCGGCGGTCTCGACGTCGTGCTCGCCGGCTTCATAGAGCGTAGACCCTGTCGACAGGATGATGAAGTACATGATGAGGTTGGAAAAAATCATGCCGATCAGGATATCGCGGCGGGAGCGGCGCAGTTCACCGTCGGTGGCACCCTTGCGCTTCTTCAGCGTCGTTCTCCCCTCGGCAATCTCTTCCTCCACCTCCTCATTCGACTGCCAGGTGTAGAGATACGCTGAAAGGGTGGTGCCGATGATGGCCACCAGTATGGACAGGAACTCGCGGCTGAACTGGATCTTCGGAACAAGGGTTCCCCACAGCACGGCTGCCGCATCCGGCTTCGCCATGATGGCCGAGCCGACATAGGCAAGCAGGGCCAGGGCGAGCCAGCGGAAGATGTTGCGTATGAGCGTGTAAGAGCCCCAAAGCTGGAGAGCAAAGATCGCGGCCGCGACTACAACCACAATGAGGGGAATCGGAACAGGAAGGAAGATGTTGATGGATGCAGCCATGCCGCCGAGATCGGCGGCTGCTTCGATCGTGTTGCCGATCAGCACGCCCACAAGAACAGCCCAGAGCAGCCACCGGGGGTAGAAGTCCTTGATCGCATGAAAGAGGCCGCGGCCCGAAACCTGTCCAAGCTTCGACGAGAGATACACGACAGTGTACATCATCGGCAGCGTTACAGGGGCGGTCCAAAGCAGGTCCGGGCCAAAGCGCGCTCCGGCACTTGCATAGGTACCGATCGCCGAGCAGTCGTCGTCAGCGGCGCCGGTGATAAGGCCGAGTCCAAGTGCTCGCCCTATGCCGTCTTTCTTGTCTTCCCGTGGTGAAGTGGCGTTACGATCGCGCTGCGTCATTGCGGCCACGCCGCGCCAGGAGCGTAATGCGCAAGCACGACCGAAACGCCGAGAGCAATTACCCAATAAATGTACTGCAGCACGGGAGTAGATCTCATTCCGGCAAACCTCTACCGCCGTTCCAACTCCGCAATCGGCTGCTTGTTCCAGCGTCAGCAGGGTGTTCAGCGCTTGCCGTGGCCGAAGGCGCGTTCTTCGCTTTGCTGGTCGGCCGGCCCAATGGTGGGGACAGTCTCGGTCTTGGCCATGATCGAGCCACGATTTCAATGAGCTTGGGCATCTTCCAAGCCTTTCATCTTTTGACGGAACCCTACCCGACGTTTTACGAGATATTCTGCCGGTGTGATTGTCTGTTGGCCGATGGTGCGCCAGTCCAATGGTTCGACGCCGTGCGCGTCACATAAATGTTTGATGTTGCCAAAAGGCTTGCTCGATCGGATTGAGCTAGGGTGAGTATGGCGGCAGGAATCACAGCTTGCGCCAGCTGCCCTTAGGGCCTGGGGCAGGGCGGATCTGAACGGGGCTTTTCCACGAATGACTTTGATGGGCGCGGCGGCACTGCTGATCCTGATCCTGACCTATGCCGGCGTCGCCGTCGGTAGGTTCCCCGGCCTGCGCCTCGACCGGGCAGGCATCGCGCTGCTCGGCGGTGCGGCGATGATCGCCATCGGCGCACTCAGCCTGGAGGACGCATACCGCGCCATCAGTTTCGACACCATTACGCTGCTGCTCGGCATGATGATCGTCGTGGCGCATCTGAAGGTCTCGGGCGCTTTTCGCGCGCTCGGCGCCGTCGCCATCGAGCACGCGCACGCGCCGTTCATGCTGCTGGTGATGGTGACGCTGCTGACCGGCGTTCTGTCGGCGTTCCTGGTCAACGACGCGATCTGCCTGGTCATGGCGCCGATCGTCGTCCACGTTACCCGAGTCATCAACCGCAACCCTGTCCCCTATCTGATCGCCACCGCCACGGCGTCGAATTGCGGCAGTGTCGCCACCATCACCGGCAACCCGCAGAATATGGTCATCGGCGCGCTGTCGGGGATTTCCTATCCGGCCTTTTCGGCGGCCCTGGCGCCGGTCGCGCTGTTCGGCCTCGTTGCCGTCGTTGTCATCGTGCGCATCGTCTATCGCGCCGAGTTCGCGCGCAAGGCCGAGCTCAGCCCCGAAGTCTATCGCGGCCGCATGTTGCCCGGCCAGGTACTCAAGGCGGTGGTGGTCTGCATCGGACTGGCGATCGCCTTCTTTGCCGGTGTTCCGGTCGCCAAGGCGGCGCTCATCGGCGGGGCCATTCTTCTCGTGACCCGTGCCATAAAGCCGGCGCGCATCTACCGCGAGATCGACGGGCCGCTGCTGTTCATGTTCGCCGGCCTGTTCATCGTCGTCGCCGGCGCCGAGAAGACGCTGCTCACGCCCGACATCGTAGCCTCGGCAAAAGGCCTCGGGCTGGACGACGTCTGGCGGCTGTCAGGCTTCACCGCGGTGCTGTCCAACATCATGAGCAATGTTCCGGCCGTGCTGGCGCTGCGGCCGTTCATACCCGGCCTGGAAGACCCCGAGCGCGCTTGGCTGGTCGTCGCGATGAGCTCGACGCTGGCCGGCAACTTCACGCTGCTCGGTTCGGTGGCCAATCTGATCGTCGCCGAGTACGCGCGGGTCTCCGGCACGCCTCTGTCGTTCGCCGCCTTCTTCAAGGTCGGGCTGCCGCTGACGCTGGTTACGCTGCTTGCCGGGACGGCGTGGCTGGCGCTTGGGTTTTAGGCCGCCGGCGCAGCAGGCAAGGCGATTTCAGGTGCAAGCCTGATCGGACTATTTGGCGTGGGTGGGCCAGAACGCCCAGATCAGCAAAGCTGCCAAAGCCAGCCAGAGCGCCACGACAAAGAACATTCCCGTCCTGCTTTGCGGGTGAGTTTCGAGCGCGGCCGCCCGCGCTCGAAACTCGTCCATCAGCGGCGGCGGAACAAGCCTTATGGCCAGGATTACGCCGAGCGGTACGATGATCAGGTCGTCGAGATAACCGAGCACCGGAATGAAATCCGGGATCAGGTCGATTGGGGAAAGCGCATAGGCGGCTACCATTCCGGCAACGAACTTTGCAAACCAGGGCACTTGAGGATCGCGTGCGGCGAACCACAGGGCGACGACATCAAGCTTGATGTCGCGGGCCCGGCTTTTTGCCGCTTCCAGCCATGCTTTCATAGGGTCACTTTAGCACAGATTGTCGTCCGCCTGCATCCGAGCGGTTGCCGGTCGCGCAAAATCAGACCGTCCATAGCGCGTCCCAAAGGGCGCGCGGCGCTTTAACACTCCGACGATTCGGTGCTGCTCGGCGGCTTCGCGCCCGAAACATAGGCGTCGAGAAAGTCCTGCGAGGCGACATCGTCGGCGAGGCTCCTCAGCTTTTCGGCCGCGGCCGCCCCCAAAATCGCCTCGACGCGCCGGTTGGCCTCGACCCACACGACATATGCCTGCTGGTATCGCGCCTTGCCGAGCGGCGTCAGCACAGCATGCTTGGTTCGCCGATCGTGGGTATCGTGGCGGACCTCGACCAGACCGTCGCGCACAAGCGGCCGCAGGGCATGCGTCAGCGCTGAGATCTGGATCGCCAGGCGGCCGGCGAGGACCTGCAGCGTCGGCCCGTCCTCGCCGTAAGCGGCCGCGAGCCCATCGATCTGGCCGAGCAGAAGGGTTTGCGTTGACGTCAGCCCGGTTGGGACCAACGCCACGTCATACAACTGGCCAAGCCGCCGCGCCGCACGGCGCAGCGACGAATTGATGCAGACGAAATCGTTCGGCATGCCGGGCGCTTCCGCGTCTGGCTCACCCCGACCTTTTAGCGATGTGAACGATTCGGCTGTTTTTTTCATCCTTACAAAATAGTTGAGGGCTGAAGCATTGCAAAGGGCGCAGATTTGGCTAGTTGGTTGAGCGCTCAACATTTGAGCCCTCAACGTTCAGGAGATAACTCATGTCGAACTCCGCTTCCAAGCCGATCGCCGTCGTCACCGGCGCCTCCGCCGGCATCGGCGCCGTCTATGCCGACCGCCTCGCTGCCCGTGGTTATGATCTTGTGCTCGTGGCGCGCCGCGCTGAACGCCTGAAAACCCTCTCGGCAAAGCTGTCGCGGGCCTATGGCGCCAAGGTCGAGGTGATCGGCGCCGACCTGACCAAGGAGGAGGGCTTGGCGCGTGTCGAGAAGGTGCTCGCCACCAACGCCGCCATCACCCTGCTTGTGAACAACGCCGGTAACGGCACGCTGGGATCGACGATAAACACGTCAGACGAGAATGCCGCGTCGACAATCGCGCTCAACATCACGGCGCTGACGCGCCTGACGCGAGCGGCGCTGCCGGCATTCCTGTCGCGCAACTCCGGGGCGATAATCAACATAGCCTCGGTCCTGGCGCTGCACTCGCTGCCGATCACCTCCCTCTACAGCGGCACCAAAGGTTATGTGGTGAACTTCAGCCGTGGCCTGCAGGAGGAGCTTGCCGGAACCGGCGTCAGGCTGCAGCTCGTTCTTCCTGCCGCGACCGCCACCGAATTCTACGAGTTCGCCGGCATGCCGCTTTCAGCGTTCGACCCGGCAGTGGTGATGACCGCGGAAGACATGGTCGATGCGGCCCTGGCAGGCTTCGATCAGGGTGAAGCCATCACGCTGCCGTCGGTCCACGACCGGGCGCTGTGGGAGACCTATGACGCCGCCCGCGCCACCTTGTTCGCCGCGAAGCAGACCGGCGAGCCGGCGCCTCGCTACCAGGCGGCCTGACGCCGCCCGACCGCCCTGTGCGCGCGCAGGGCGGTCTCCGCTGGCATGGCTAGGGCGACGTCACCGTCAGACGGCCTTTCATGTTGGGGTGGAAGCGGCAGAAATAGTCGAACGCTTCCGCCTTCTGAAGGATCATGCTCGCCGATGTCTTCGGCGGGATCATCACCTCCCAGTCGCCTTTGACGGTCGCCGTGTGGGCGAACACGTCCTTGTTGACCCACTCGATCGTGTCACCGACCTTCGCCTCGATGCTTGCCGGCGAAAACACCAGCTTCTCGATCGTCACCTCAATCGTTTCGGCCTTGGCTGGTGCGGCAGCAATAGTTAGCGCCATTGCAATCCACAGATGCGGTTTCGACACGGTTGGTGCTGCTCTCATTTCAGCATGCCGGCGACATGTTCGGCATGCTGTTCATGGCCCTGGAATAGCTTCAGGCCGGTCTCCAGCAGGCTCTTCAGTTCGGCATTCTCGGCCGAGGGGATCAGCAGGGTTTCGAGCGCGCCGTTGACCTGCTTGTGATAGGCGACCTCGTTGTCGACATAGGCCTTGTCGAACGCGGCGCCGTCGAGCTTGGCGAGCTTCGCCCGTTCCTCGTCCGCCACCTTGGTCAGCGCCTTGCTGGTGGCGTTGTCCTCTGGGGTCACGTTGAGCTTCTTGACCAGGTCAAGCGCTTGTTTGTTTACGGCTTCATGGTCTCGCACCATGTCTTTGGCGAAATCGAGAATCTCCTTGTTCTTCGATTTCTTCAGCGCTTGCACGGCCGCCTCAACGTCAAGCACGCCGGCTGTGTAGGCGATGTGGGCGATCTGCGGGTCGCTCGGCTTGTCGGAGGCTTGCGCCAACGTCGCTGCGCTGAGCAGGAAAAGCGCTGCCAGTGCGGTGGTCGATCGAATAAACATGACGTTCTCCTTCGCCGGACGCGGTTGGCTCCGGGCATTTTCAGTTGACGATGTTTGGATGCCGGAAGGGGGCAAACGTTCCCGGGAATTCGGGAAAATCAGCTGGTAAAGCCAAGCCGCTGCATCACCGCGGCGGTCAGCCGTTCACACCGGCGGCCGGCGAAGGGGAAGGCATCGAGCAGCACCGGGCCGATCTGATCGGCCAGCGCCTTGCGGACTAGGGCGCGGGCTCGGTGCAGCCGGGTCTTGACGGTTTCGGGCCGCACATCGAGTAATTCGGCGGTCTCGTCTATGCTGAGACCCTCGATCACCCGCGCCACGAATACTGTCCGGTAGACATCGGGAAGTCGATCGGTCGCCCGTTCGACAAGCTCGAGGATCTGCCGTTGCGCCATCATCCGCTCCGGATCGTCGCTGGGATTGAGGGGGAACTCGATGATTTCGGCTTGTAGATTTTGCGGCATCGCTACCGTTCGCCGCCTTTTGCGCAAACGCCCAAGCGCCTCGTTGATGACGATGCGTGACGGCCATGTGGCGAGAGAGGATTCGCCGCGAAAATCCCCGAGCTGGGCAAAGGCCCTGACATAGGCCTCCTGCACGATGTCTTCAGCCTCGCTGTCGTTGCGGACGACGCTGCGGGCGATACGATAGAGTCGCTGGTTGTGCATTTTGATAATCGTGTGGAAGGCTCCGCTCTCGCGCGCCAGCGCACGGCCGACAAGCTGCATCTCGCCAGATGCGGCGGGCATGACGGTCGCAGATATGGCCGGTTTCCTCATCGCGAGCCAATCTCATGACCGGAAGCAAATCCTCCGATCGAAACATTGGACGGGCTAACCGCGAAAAGGTTCCCGAACATTTTTCCCGGCGGCCGGCACCGCTTACGCTGCCGCTTCCGCCAACGCCTTGTCGCCAGCTTGCGCGCGTGCCGTTGCGGCCAGCAGATCGGTCTGCGTGATGAGGCCGAGGATGTGCTGGTTGTCGTCTACGATGACGACGGCGTGGCTGCGGCCGTCGGTAAGCACCGGCAGGAGGCCCATGGCCGGCGCACTCGCCGAGGCAGTCGCCACGGCCTTTGTCACGCTTTTCACCGCTTGCGCCGCCCGCGCCAGTTCGCGCAGTCCGACGGCGCCGATAAGCTTGGCCTCCGCGTCGACGACCGGCAGCATCCGGATATTGTGATCGAGCAGCAGTTGACGCGCCTCGTCGGCATCAGCATGCTCGTCCACGGCAATCACGTCGCGCGACATGATATCCTCGCACAGCAAGGTCCGGTGCGTGCGCACCATCGCCTGTAACTCCACCTGCCGCAGTAGCCGTTCGAGATCGTTGCGGTCGATGTCGAACGTCTCCTCCAAAGCGCCGAGCGCAGCATCGATGTCCTCGGGCCGGAAGCCGATACGCTCCTGCGCCGGTGGATCGATGGTGCCGTGGCTGTTCTTTGACGCAGCGGTGGTACCATGCGGGTAGGTCCGTCGCGTCAGCTTGTGAAAACCGTATCCGAGCGCCACCAGCACGATCGAGTTCAATGCCACCGGCACGAACGGAAACAGGAAGCCGGCGTCGATGACGGCCGGGCCGCCGAACACCGCCGTCAGAGCCGCCGCGCCGCCTGGTGGATGTAGGCAGCGTGTGAACGACATCGCGGCGATGGCCAACGATACCGCAATGCCCACCACAAGGACGGGCTCATGTATGAAACGCGCCACAATCACGCCGACGAGCGCCGATATGGTGTTGCCGCCGATGATCGACCAGGGTTGCGCCAACGGGCTCGCCGGCACTGCGAACAAAAGCACGGCCGAGGCACCCATCGGCGCCACGAGCAGCGGCACATGCGGGCCGCTGCCGAGCACGAGGCCACTGATCGCGCCGGTCAGCGCAATGCCGATCGTCGCACCGAAACAGGCGATCATGCGCTCGCGCAGTGTCGCGCCGGCCAGTATGGGAGAAAAAAGACGAAAGGCCATGGGTGCTCTGGGGTTTATCCCACTCTGGGGTTGATCCCCGAGGAGTGTTGAACTTTGAAACGCCTTGCAATGACGCCAGACTGCTGAATTCGAAAGCCAAACCAATCCGAGAAATAGCGGATTTGGGAAATATTGTTGCGCTACGCGGGTAGATCAGGCGAGGTCCGGCCGCCAGCCGGAGCAGCTACACAGCGTGATCCGGCTAGTCTTTTCAAGAGGTTGAGCGCGTTTTCTGAATCGGTTTTGGAAGCTCGCTACCGTAGCTCAACCCGCCGCCGCGGCGAGGCCGCGCGCCAGATCGGCTGTGAGGTCCTCGACATCCTCGAGCCCGATTTGCAGGCGGATGAGCGGGCCGTCATAAGGCCCCTTGGCGACGACGCGGTCGCCGAGGAAGACCGGCACCGCAAGGCTCTCATAGCCGCCCCAGGAATAGCCGAGGCCGAATATCCTGAGCGCGTCGAGGAAGGCATGCTGCTGTTTCTGGCCGCCGCCCTTGAGCACGATCGAAAAAATGCCGCTCGAGCCGCAGAAGTCGCGCTTCCAGAGATCGTGGTCGGGATGGCTGGCAAGCGCTGGATGCAGCACCCGCGCCACGCCCGGCTGGCCCTCCAGCCAGCCGGCGATCGCCAGAGCGCTGCGCTGATGGTGGTCGAGGCGCACACCCATGGTGCGCAGGCCGCGCAGCACCTGATAGACATCGTCCGGCCCGGCGCAGCAGCCCATCGTGTAAAATGTCTCGCAAAGCTGTTTCCAGCAGGCCTTGTTGGCCGACGCCGTGCCGAGCAGCACGTCGGAATGGCCGGCCGGATATTTCGTCGCCGCATGGATCGAGATGTCGACGCCATAGTCGAGCGGGCGGAAGTAGAGCGGCGTCGCCCAGGTATTGTCCATCATCACGATCGCACCTGCGGCGTGTGCCGCGCTGGAAATGGCCGGTATGTCCTGCACCTCGAAAGTGTTGGAGGCCGGCGATTCGGTGAACACGACCCTGGTGTTGGATTTGATCAGCGCCGCTATACCGGCGCCGACATGCGGATCGTAATATTCGACCTCGACGCCTAGCCGTTTCAGCATCGTGTCGGCGAAATTGCGGGTCGGGTGATAGACGGAATCGACAATCAGGACATGGTCGCCCGCCGACAGGAAGGCGAGCAGCGGCACTGTCACCGCCACCAGGCCGGAGGGCACCACAATCGTGCCGGCCGAGCCTTCCAGTCCGTCGATGGCGCTGGCAAGCGCGTCGGTGGTCGGCGTGCCGCGCGTGCCGTAGGTGTATTTCTGGCCGCGTGCCGCCATCGTCGCCGCGTTGGGAAAGAGCACGGTCGAGGCATGCACGACCGGCGGGTTGATGAAGCCGAAATAGTCATGCGGATTGTTGCCCGAGTGGGCAAGCCGCGTGTTGATGCCCATTTCATTGCCGTCTTTTGCCATTGCGCTTCGCCTCTGATGAAGCGCTAGCCATAGTGCGGCGGCATTGGCCACGCAACCGTTCGCCATCCGCCAGCCGGCGGACTGGTTGTGCCAATCGCTCCGATGGCATTCAGGCGCGCGGCGCTGTCTCGCCGAAGAAGGATTTCAGAAGCCAGCTCCGATTCGCGTTGGCCGGACCTGCAGTTGCTGGCTAATTTTCGGGCGCGTTTGTCTGCAATTCAGGCATTTGCGGCAAATGGTTTGAAACTCTTTGGGTTTCGGTCATTTTCCTTGACCTCACTGTGATAATCGCCTTCGATGCAGCTCGTGAATGGGAGGCAGCGCGTCGGTTGCGATGCGGGTTCCGGTAATGGGCCGGAACGGGAAGCTGCGTTCACACGGAAAAAAAGTCAGGTTCGCCTGAAAAAAACAGAAAAGGGTCTGTGGGTTATGAAACACATTGCAATCGGCATTCTGGGCGCCGCCACGCTTGGATTGGTGGCTTCGGCCGCGTCGGCGGCCACGCTCGACGACGTCAAGGCCAAGGGCTTCATCCAATGCGGCGTGTCGACCGGTCTGGCCGGCTTCTCGGCGCCGGATGACAAGGGCGACTGGCAAGGCATCGATGCGGACTTCTGCCGCGCTGTCGCGGCCGCCGTGTTCGGCGATGGCACCAAGGTCAAATTCACGCCGCTCAGCGCCAAGGAACGCTTCACCGCACTGCAGTCAGGCGAGATCGACGTCCTGTCGCGCAACACCACCTGGACCATCAACCGCGATACGGCGCTTGGTCTGAACTTCGTCGGTGTCACCTATTATGACGGACAGGGCTTCATGATCAACGCCAAGAAGCTGCCGGGGGTGAATTCCGCGCTGCAGCTTTCGGGCGCGGCGGTCTGCGTGCAGAGCGGCACCACGACCGAACTCAACCTCGCCGACTACTTCAAGACGAACAAGATGGAGTACAGCCCGGTCGTCTTCGAACAGCTGTCAGAGGTCGACGCGGCCTATGACGCCGGCCGTTGCGATGTCTACACCACCGACCAATCAGGTCTCTACGGCATCCGGCTGACGCTGGGCGCGCCCGCCGACCACGTCGTGCTGCCTGAGATCATCTCCAAGGAACCGCTCGGACCGGCCGTGCGCCAGGGCGACGATCAGTGGTACCACATCGTCAAGTGGACCTATTTTGCGCTGCTGCAGGCAGAGGAACTCGGCATCACCAAGGCCAATGTCGAGGAAATGAAGGCCTCGGAAAATCCCGAGATCAAGCGCGTGCTCGGCCAGGAGGCCGATACCAAGATCGGCACCGATCTCGGCGTCTCCAACGACTGGGTCGTCAACATCGTCAAGGCCGTCGGCAATTACGGCGAAATGTTCGAACGCAATGTCGGGTCGGGCAGCCCGCTGAAGATCGCGCGCGGCATCAACGCGCTGTGGACCAAGGGCGGTCTGCAATACTCTCCGCCGATCCGCTGATCGAAATGTGATCCGGGAGGCAGATCGTCTGCCTCCCGGTTTCTCTTTCCAGGGGATGGTCGAATGGCATCGCAGGAAATTCTTCGCGAGGAGCCAAGCCGCGGCTCCTTCATCAATGATCCAAAGGTCCGCGGCATAGTCTTCCAGGCGGTGGTCGTCATCGTGCTGGTTGCGTTGGTCTGGTGGATCGTCCAAAACACCATAGACAATCTGACGCGCCTGCGCATTGCGTCAGGCTTCGGCTTCCTCAGGGGCCGCGCCGGCTTCGACATCAGTGACAGCGCCATCGCCTATTCGTCGGATTCGACCTATGGCCGCGCCATTGTGGTCGGCTTCGTCAACACGCTCATCGTTGCCGCCGCCGGCATCGTCACCGCCACCATCATCGGCTTTATCCTTGGCGTCGGCCGGCTTTCGCACAACTGGCTGATCCGCAAGATCTGCATGGTCTATGTCGAGGTCTTTCGCAACATCCCGCCGCTGCTGGTCATCTTCTTCTGGTATTCCGGCGTGCTTTCGGTGCTGCCGCCGCCGCGTGAAAGCATCAATTTGCCGTTCAGCTCCTTTCTCAACCAACGCGGCTTTTATTTTCCACGCGCCGTGTGGGGCGAAGGCTCCTGGCTGATCCTGGTTGCTTTGCTTCTCGGCATCGCCATGGCGTGGTTCGTCGCCCGCAAGGCGCGTCAGCGGCAGATGGCGACCGGCCAGCAATTCCCTGTGTTCTGGACATCGGCGGCTTTGATCATCGGCTTGCCGTTGCTGGCCTACGCGCTCAGCGGCTTCCCGCTGAGCTTCGATTATCCAAAGCAATCGACCTTCAACCTGACTGGCGGCTTTCAGGTCAAGCCGGAGTTCCTGTCGCTCTACCTGGCGCTGTCCTTCTATACGGCGGCCTTCATCGCCGAAATCGTGCGGGCCGGCATCATGGGCGTCAATAAGGGTCAGACCGAGGCAGCCGGTGCGCTCGGGCTGCGGCCGGGATCGATCCTGCGGCTTGTCGTCATTCCGCAAGCCATGCGGATCGTCATTCCGCCGCTGACCAGCCAATATCTGAACCTGACCAAGAACTCGTCGCTGGCCATCGCCATCGGCTACCCGGATCTGACGGCGACGACCGGCACGGTGCTGAACCAGACCGGCCAGGCTATCGAGTGCGTGCTGATCATGATGGTGGTCTATCTCGCACTCAGCCTGTTGACGTCGGCGGTCATGAACGTGGTCAACGCCAGAATGGCGCTGGTGGAGAGGTAGCGACATGCAGGAGCACGATCTTTCCTTCGTCCGCGTCGAAATGGCGCTGGCACAGTCGGCGCCTGCAAGCGAGCGCGGCCTGGGCGCCTGGATACGCAAGAACCTGATTGCGTCGACCGGTGACACGATCCTGACCATCATCGGCATCGTGCTGGTCGCGATGATCCTGCCGCAACTGATCAGCTGGGCCTTCATCAACGCCCAATGGACCGGCGCGGACCGTACCTTTTGCGCCACGGCGGCACAGGGCGGCGTCCAGCCGGACGGCTGGTCCGGCGCCTGTTGGGCCTTCGTCAACGCCAAGTTCGGCCAGTTCATGTTCGGCCGCTATCCGATCGATGAGCGCTGGCGGCCGATCCTGGTCGCCATCCTGTTCGTGGCGCTTCTGGTGCCGCTGCTCATCCCGAAGGTGCCGCGCAAGGGGCTGAACGCCATCTTGTTCTTCGGGGCGCTGCCGATCTTTGCCTTCATCCTGCTGGTTGGTGGCGTGTTCGGCCTGCCGCATGTCGAAACCCCGCTATGGGGAGGGCTGCTGGTGACGCTCACCCTGTCCTTCGTCGGTATTGCCGTGTCGCTGCCGCTCGGCATCGTGCTGGCGCTCGGCCGGCGCTCGAAGATGCCGATCGTCAAGATGCTGTGCGTCATCTTCATCGAGACGGTGCGCGGCATCCCGCTGATCACCGTGCTGTTCATGGCCAGCGTCATGCTGCCGCTGTTCCTGCCGGCCGGCGTCAGCTTCGACAAGTTCCTGCGCGCGCTGATCGGTGTTTCGCTCTTTGCCGCTGCCTATATGGCCGAAGTGGTGCGGGGCGGCCTGCAGGCGATCCCCAAGGGCCAGTATGAAGGTGCGGATTCGCTCGGCCTCGGTTACTGGCAGAAAATGGGCCTGATCGTGCTGCCGCAGGCGCTGAAGCTGGTCATTCCCGGCATCGTCAATACCTTCATTGGCATGTTCAAGGACACCAGCCTGGTTTCGATCATCTCGATGTTCGACCTGCTCGGCGTCGTCAAACAGAATTTTAACGACCCCCACTGGGCAACGCCGCAAACGGCCAGGTCCGGCCTGGTGTTCGCTGCCTTTGTCTTCTGGCTGTTCTGTTTCGGCATGTCGCGCTATTCGATGTTCACGGAACGCCGGCTCGACACCGGCCACAAGCGCTAAGAACAAAAAAGGGAACCTTCCATGACAATAGAAAATGCAGTCAGCGCGGAAGAGATCAAGGTCAATGCCGCCAAGATGCAGGTTTCCACCACCGATGTCGCCATCGACATCATCGCCATGCACAAATGGTACGGCGAATTCCATGTGCTGAAGGACATCAACCTGAAGGTGATGCGCGGCGAGCGCATCGTCATTTGCGGCCCTTCGGGCTCGGGCAAATCGACGATGATCCGCTGCATCAACCGGCTGGAAGAGCACCAGAAGGGCAAGATCATCGTCGACGGCAAGGAATTGACCAACGATCTCAAGAAGATCGACGAGGTGCGCCGCGAGGTCGGCATGGTGTTCCAGCACTTCAACCTGTTCCCGCATTTGACCATCCTGGAAAACTGCACGCTGGCGCCGATCTGGGTGCGCAAGACGCCGAAGAAGCAGGCCGAGGAAATCGCCATGCACTTCCTCACGCGCGTCAAGATTCCGGAACAGGCCAACAAATATCCCGGTCAGCTTTCCGGCGGCCAGCAGCAGCGCGTCGCCATCGCCCGCTCGTTGTGCATGAATCCGCGCATCATGCTGTTCGACGAGCCGACCTCGGCGCTCGATCCCGAAATGATCAAGGAAGTGCTGGAGACGATGGTTGGCCTCGCCGAAGAGGGCATGACCATGCTCTGCGTCACCCACGAGATGGGCTTTGCACGCAAGGTCGCCAACCGGGTGATCTTCATGGACCAGGGCCAGATCGTCGAGCAGAACACGCCAGCCGAGTTCTTCGACAATCCGCGCCACGAGCGCACAAAACTGTTCCTGTCGCAAATCCTGCACTGACCGCTGTCAGCAAATCAAATGAGCCCGGCCGAAACCCGGCCGGGCTCTTTGCTGTGTGCGCCGCCAGAAGCGCCTCATTCCTTCCCACCCCCCTCTGGCCTGCCGGCCATCTCCCCCGCAAGGGGGGAGATCAGCAGCTTCGGCGCTCCGCTCACTCCTGCAACGTTGGAGATTGGCGAAGGCTGCTGTGACGGCCAATCTCCCCCCTTGCGGGGGAGATGTCCGGCAGGACAGAGGGGGGTGGGAAGGATCGCTACGTCGACGACCTAAACTGTAGAGTGTCCGGGTTCCAGTCATAGAGCCAATCGAGATCGGCCGCGAGCTTTTCCGGCGAGCGCCACTTCAGGAACAGGTTGCGCGCGACGGCCATCGGCCCCGCTGCATGCCAGGCGAGCCGGTTGACCGCACCGCGGCGGGCGACCTTGGCGATGCGCGGGCGGCGCATCTTCTCCCAGGCGGCAAGCGCGCCCCACGGATCGGCGGGCGAGGCAGCGACAAAGCCGGCAAGGGTTGCGGCATCCTCGATCGCCATCGCCGCCCCCTGCGCCGCGAACGGCGTCATTGCATGCGCCGCATCGCCGATCAGCGCGATGCCGGCGGGTGTCGTCCATGGTTGTGCCTGGTCGACCGTATGGATCGGCCACGCGGTCCACGGGCCGGCATCCTCGACAAGGCGGGCCAGCGCTGCCGCCGTGCCACGCATGGCGCCGACGAGGATATTGGGATCGGCGTGGCCCGACCAGCGCTCGGCGATGACCTCGCCCCTGGTGAAGGCAGCCAGGTTGAACGCCGTGCCCTTGCGGACTGGATAGGCGACGAGGTGGAAGCCGGGATGCAGGAAGGTGGTCACGCAATTGGCGGCGCCGACCGCCGCAAGGGCTTCTCCTGCGACACTGCCTGCACTGATCGTAGCGCGCCAGGCAAGCTCGCCCGAAAACCGGCTTTTTGCCGCAAGCCCGCCAAAAGCCCGGATCGCCGACCAGACGCCGTCGGCGCCGATCAGCAGAAAGCCGCCGGCTTCGACTGTCTTGCCGGCAATCTCGACTGTTGCCGTGGCATGGCGCGGTCCTGTGGCGATGCCGCCGACGCGCGCGCCGGTGACGAGACTGATGTCCGGCTGTTCGGCAAGGCGCGCCATCAGCGCGTCTTGCAGATCAGCCCGATGAGCGACGAGATAAGGCGCCTGCCAGCGCCTTTCGGCCGCTTCGCCAAGCGGCACCCGCGCCAACTCACGCAGCGTGGCGGCGTCCTTGAGCACGACCGCCTCCGGCCGCACCGCCGCCGGCAACAACCGGTCGAGCACGCCGAGCTGGCGAAGGATGCGCGTCGCGTTGGGTGAGAGCTGGATGCCGGCGCCGGCCGCTTCGAGGCGCGGCGCCTGTTCGAACAGCCGCACCAGATAGCCGCGCTCGGAAAACGCCAGTGCCGCGGTCAGTCCGGCGACGCCGGCTCCGGCGATAACGACCTGCCGGGACCGGGTGTCGTTCATCGGATGGTGTGCGCGTCAGGCGGCCTGGTGGATATAGAGGCATCCGGCAGGCTGCGTTTCCGTCGCCTTCAGCTTTGGCGAATAGCGATAAAGCGTCGAGCAATAGGGGCAGACCTTTTCATTGTCGTCGCCCATGTCGAGAAACACATGCGGATGGTCGAAAGGCGGGTTGGCGCCGGTGCACATGAATTCCTTGACGCCGATGTCGATCGCCGCATAACCCGCATCGTTCTGGAAATGGGGAATGGAACCGCCTGCCATCGTCGTCTCCTATATTTGCCGCATGACCCCGGATCATGTGCAAAATCAAAATTCCACCGCGTCCCTGGCGCGTCCAAAGGACGCGCCGCTCTGCAGCCTGGATTGCGCGTCCAAAGGACGCGCCGCGCTGTACCTGGATTGCATCTGGATCATAAGCAGTCTCTTTGCAAGATCGATGAAATCAAACTGTCGTAAAAGCCTGTCACAGGATAAGCTAAGCCGGTTAAGGCATGGCCCCGAAACCGAATTCGGTTTTGCTGGGGATCATGCGTAGCTTAAATGGTGGGAGCGTCCTTTTGCGCGTCCGCAAAGACGCGCGACGCTGTGGCCAGCGGGTGCGAAACGAGCAGGACCCATGAACGAACTAAAGCCGGTGCAGAGCGAATTCACCACTGTCGAGGTGGCGAGCCCAGAGGGCGGCAACCCGGACCGGTTCGTCAACCGCGAGTTTTCCTGGCTGCAATTCAACCGCCGCGTCCTCGAAGAATCGCTGAACGCCAACCATCCGCTGCTCGAGCGGGTCCGCTTCCTGTCGATTTCGGCCGCCAATCTCGACGAGTTCTTCATGGTCCGTGTCGCCGGTCTCGCCGGCCAGGTTCGCGAAGGCATCACGCTGAAGAGCGCGGACGGCCGCACCCCCGAACAACAGCTGGAACAATTGCTGCGCGAGGTCGAGCGCCTGCAGGAGGACCAGCAGAACAGCCTATCCGCGCTGATGCTGCTGCTCGACAAGGAAGGCATCGAGAGCATCAGCCGCGATGGGCTGACCAAGGACGAGAAGACCTGGCTCGAGGATCATTTCCAGGAGCAGGTGTTTCCGGTGCTCACACCGCTGTCGATCGACCCGGCGCATCCGTTCCCGTTCATTCCCAATCTCGGCTTCTCGATGGCGCTGCAACTGCGCCACCGCAGGAATGGCGAGGAGATGAGCGCGCTTTTGCGTCTGCCGGTGGCGCTGAAGCGCTTCATCCGCTTGCCTGACCGCAAGCATCATGTCCGCTTCATTCCGCTGGAAGAAGCGGTCGGCCTCTATATCGGCAAGCTGTTCCCCGGTTACGAGGTCAAGGGCTCCGGTACGTTCCGCATCATCCGCGACAGTGACATCGAGGTCGAGGAGGAGTCCGAGGATCTCGTGCGCCTGTTCGAGACGGCGCTGAAACGGCGTCGTCGCGGCTCGGTCATCCGCATCGAATTCGACAAGCTGATGCCGGCCGAACTGCGCGAGTTCGTCGCCGGCGAGCTTGGCGTCTCGTCGAGCCGGATCAGCGTGCTCACCGGTCCGCTGGCGCTCAGCCAGATTTCCGAGATCGTCGCCATCGCCCGCGACGATCTCAAATTCAAGCCTTACAATCCGCGCTTTCCCGAACGCATCCGCGAGCACGGCGGCGACTGTTTCGCCGCCATCCGCGAGAAGGACATCATCGTTCATCACCCCTACGAATCCTTCGACGTGGTGGTGCAGTTCCTGCGCCAGGCGATGGCCGATCCGGAAGTGGTGGCGATCAAGCAGACGCTCTATCGCACCTCGAACGACAGCCCGATCGTGCGCGCTTTGGTCGACGCGGCGGAGGCCGGCAAGTCGGTGACCGCGCTGGTCGAGCTCAAGGCGCGTTTCGACGAGGAAGCCAACATCCGCTGGGCGCGCGACCTCGAACGCGCCGGCGTTCAGGTCGTGTTCGGCTTCCTCGAACTGAAGACCCACGCGAAAATGTCGCTGGTGGTGCGGCGCGAGGACGGCAAGCTGCGCAACTATGTGCATCTCGGCACCGGCAACTACCATCCGGTCACCGCGCGCATCTATACCGACCTGTCCTTCTTCACCACCGCTCCGACAATCGCCCGCGATGTCGCCCAGCTGTTCAATTTTATCACCGGCTACGCCGAGCCGACCGAGGAGATGCGGCTGGCCATCTCGCCGTTCACGCTGCGCAAGCGCATCCTCAAGCACATTTCGGACGAGATTGCCCATGCGCTGGAGGGCAGGCCGGCCCGCATCTGGATGAAGATGAATTCGCTGGTCGACCCGATCATCATCGACGCGCTCTATGACGCCAGCCGCGCCGGCGTCGAGATCGATCTCGTCGTGCGCGGCATCTGCTGCCTGAGGCCCCAAGTGCCGGGCCTGTCGGAAAACATAAGGGTCAAGTCGATCGTCGGCCGCTTCCTCGAACACAGCCGAATCTATTGTTTCGGCAACGGCCATGGACTGCCGTCGGACGGGGCGATCGTCTACATCTCATCGGCCGATTTGATGCCGCGCAATCTCGACCGCCGCGTCGAAACCATGGTGCCGATCACCAATCCAACGGTGCATGAACAAGTCCTCGGCCAGATCATGCTGGGCAACATCATGGACAACCAGCAAAGTTTCGACGTATTGGCTGACGGAACCTCCCGGCGCGCCACGCTCGAGGAGGGCGAGGAACCGTTCAACGCGCAGGAATATTTCATGACCAATCCGAGCCTCTCCGGACGCGGCGATGCGCTGAAATCGCATGCGCCCAAGCGCATCGCGCAGTTCAAGCGCCGCAAGAAAAACGCCGCAGCGACCGGCTGATGATTTCAACGTCCCAGGGCCGGCTTCAGGACCGCCGACCGCTGTCCATCATCGACATCGGGTCGAACTCGATCCGGCTTGTCGTCTATGAGGGGCTGGCGCGCTCGCCGACCACACTGTTCAACGAAAAGATGCTGGCCGGCCTCGGTCGCGGCATCGTCTCGACCGGAAAGCTCGATCCCGAGGCGGTGACCCGTTCGATGGAGGAGTTTCAGCGTTTCCGTGCGCTGTCCGAGCAGGCCGGCGCCGAGCATATGTATGTGCTGGCGACCGCCGCCGCCCGCGAGGCGGTCAACGGCCCCGATTTCATCCACCGCGCCGAAGATGTGCTCAAGACCGAGGTCCAGGTACTGAGCGGGCGCCAGGAAGCCCACTATTCCGCGCTTGGCGTCATTTCCGGCTTCCACCCGGCCAACGGCATCGCCGGCGACCTCGGCGGCGGCAGCCTCGAACTGGTCGACGTCGATGGCGAGGCAATCGGCGACGGCATCACGCTGCCGCTGGGCGGCCTGCGTCTGCAGGACATGGCCAAGAACTCACTGGCCCAGGCGGCAAAGATAGCGCGCGACGAGCTCGCGAAGGCAAGGCTGCTGAAAGGCGGGCAGGGCAGGCCGTTCTATGCGGTCGGCGGCACCTGGCGAAACCTCGCTCGGCTGTATATGGAAATGACCAGCTATCCGCTGAGCGTCATGCACCATTACGAGATCGGCATCGACAGCGCTGCGAACTTCCTCAAGCAGGTAGCCAAGGGCGAGATCGAGAAGATAAGGGGTATCGAGGGCGTCTCGAAGAACCGCCGCTCGCTGCTGCCTTATGGCGCCATCGTGCTGCAGGAGATCATGGCGGCGATGCAGCCGTCAAAGATCATCGTCTCGGCGCTGGGCGTGCGCGAGGGCTTTCTCTATTCGCTGCTCGACAAAGCCGAGCAGAAGGCGGATCCGCTGATCTCTGCCTCGGAGGAACTCGCCCGGCTGCGTTCGCGCTCGGTCACCCACGCGCATGAGCTTGTCGAGTGGACGGGCAAGACCTTCGCCGCCTTCGGCATCGAGGAGACGGTCGACGAGGCGCGCTACCGCCAGGCCGCCTGCCTGCTTGCCGACATCGGCTGGCGCGCGCATCCCGAATATCGCGGCAAGCAATCGCTCAACATCATTGCCCACGCCTCCTTCATCGGCGTCGACCATCCCGGCCGCGCCTTCCTGGCGCTGGCCAACGCCTACCGTCATGATGGCCTCTTCAACGAATCGATCGCGCCGGAAATCAAGGCACTGGCAACGCCGCGCTATATCGAGCGCGCCCGTGTGCTGGCCGCGGTGATGCGCGTCGTCTACCTGCTGACGGCGGCAATGCCGGGTGTCATGCCGCGGTTGAAATGGGAGAGGCGCGGCAATGGCGTGCTGGCGCTGGTGCTGCCGGCGTCGCTGGCCGATCTTTACGGCGAGCGGCCGGCCGGGCGACTGGCGCAACTGGCGAGGGTCACCAATCGCCGGCTGGTGCTGGCGGTCGAGGGCGGCCCCACTATGCCAGCCAAGTAGTCTGGCTCAGTCAAGTAATTCGGCTCGGTCTCGGTTCAAGTAATTCGGCTCAGTCCGGCAGTTGTGTCGGTCAAGTCGTTTCAGCGCCGATCCGAAGCATCCTCCCGTCGATCGAGTAGGCGCCGGCGCCTGCCATTGCCAGCGCCAGAAAACCGCCCGATAGCGCGATGTCCTTCATCAGCATCTGCGAATGCATGAAGGTCAGCGTCGGATCGTCGCCGCCCTGGCCATAGTGGCCGATGAAGCCTGCCGCGATGCAGAAAGCGGCAAGCAGGAGCGCCGCGATCGGCGTCTTGAGGCCGACGAGGATGAGCAGACCGGCGATCAATTCGAACAGCCCCGTCGCCCAGGCTGCGAGCGTCGGCAGCGGCAGGCCAAGGCCGGAAAAATAGTCCGATGTGCCGGCAATGTCGGTAAGCGCGTGAAAGCCGGACGGAACGAATAGAGCGGCGAGCAGCAGCCGAGAAAGCAGAAGCAGCGCATTGCGGCGCATTGGTCACCTCCGACGTCGGCGGCGGTTGGCTTCACCCCGACACCTCATCCTAGCAGAAAGTCCGGCCGGCTGATCGACGGGCATAAACCGACAACGAAAAAGGGACGCGGAAAATTCCGCGCCCCTTGCTGCAAGTGGTTCCTGGACCGCTTCAGCCGCGCTTGGCGTCGACCGAATAGGCGCCGGCGCCCGAGGAAGCCAGCACGAGGAAGCCGCCGGCAATCGCCAGGTTCTTCATGAAGCTGATCATCTGCATCTGATCGGCCCAGCCGGTGTGGGCGACCAATCCCGTGGCGACGGTGAAGATTGCCAGCACCCAGGCGGTGATTCGGGTCTGAAAGCCGATGAGGATGGCGAGGCCGCCGAGCAGCTCGAGCAGACCGACGACAATCGCCGTCACGGTCGGCATCGGCAGACCCATGCTGCCGAAGTAACCGGCGGTGCCGGCGATCGCAGTGAGCTTGCCGAAACCGGAAAGCACGAAGATGACCGAAAGCAGGATACGGCCGAGCAGGATGCTGCCTGAGGCGTTGGAAACGGTGCCGGAACCGGCAACGGACGTGTTGGTGGACATGATGGGCTCTCTCCGGGAGGGTTGTGGTGCCCACCCACATAGAGCAGGGCGACTGTTCACCAAAGATGCAGATTTGGTTACAGATTGTTCACCGCAGTAAAGTTTTTGCGATCAGCGCAAGATCATCCCGGATGCGTCATCTCCTCTGGCCGAACCAGGCGGTCGTAGTCGGCTTCGCTGACCAGCCCGGTGGCAAGCGCTTCCTCACGCAAGGTTGTGCCGTTCTTGTGAGCGGTCTTGGCGATCTTGGCGGCGTTGTCGTAGCCGATGGTCGGCGCCAGTGCTGTCACCAGCATCAGCGAACGGTCGAGGGCGGCCTTGATATTGTCTTCCCGCGCCTCGATGCCGACGACGCAATTGTCGGTGAACGAGATGGAGGCGTCGGCGAGCAGTTGCACCGACTGCAGGAAATTGTAGGCCATCAGCGGGTTGTAGACGTTGAGCTCGAAATGGCCTTGGCTGCCGGCGAAGGTCACGGCCGCATTGTTGCCGAACACCTGGATGCAGACCTGGGTCATCGCCTCGCACTGGGTGGGATTGACCTTGCCCGGCATGATCGACGAACCCGGCTCGTTTTCCGGCAGCGACAGTTCACCAAGGCCGGAGCGCGGGCCGGAGCCGAGCAGACGAATGTCGTTGGCAATCTTGAACAGGGCGCCGGCGCAGGCGTTGATGGCGCCATGCGAGAACACCATGGAATCATGCGCCGCCAGCGCCTCGAACTTGTTTGGCGCGGTGACGAAGGCGATGCCGGTGATCGCGGCGATGCGATCCGCCACTCTCTCGGCAAAGCCGACCGGCGCGTTGAGGCCGGTGCCGACGGCGGTGCCGCCTTGCGCCAGTTCCTGCAGGCCGGGCAGCGTCATCTCGATGCGTTTGATCGAGGAGGCGACCTGCGCGGCATAGCCCGAAAATTCCTGGCCAAGGGTGAGGGGCGTCGCGTCCTGCGTGTGGGTGCGGCCGATCTTGACGATGTGGGCGAATGCTTTGGTCTTGGCCTCCAGCGCGGCGTGCAAATGCCTGAGCGCCGGCAACAAATCGTGCACGATGCGCTCGGCGCAGGCGATGTGCATGGCCGTCGGATAGGTATCGTTCGACGACTGGCTCATATTGACGTGGTCGTTGGGATGCACCGGTTTCTTCGACCCCATGACACCGCCCAGCAGTTCGATCGCCCGGTTGGAGATCACCTCGTTGGCGTTCATGTTGGATTGCGTGCCCGAGCCGGTCTGCCAGACGACCAGCGGGAAATGATCGTTCAGCTTGCCGTCGATGACTTCCTGAGAGGCTTCGATGATCGCGTTGCCGATGGCCGGGTCGAGCCGCTTCAGCTCCATATTTGTTTCGGCCGCCGCCTGCTTGACGATGCCGAGCGCGCGAACGATCGACGCCGGCTGCTTTTCCCAGCCGATTTTGAAATTGCCCAGCGAACGCTGCGCCTGCGCGCCCCAGTAACGATCGGCGGCGACCTCGATGGGACCGAACGTGTCGGTTTCGGTTCTGGTCTCTGGCGCGCTCACATGTCTCTCCGGTCTGTCGAATTCGGCACCGGCGTATCGCGTTGCACAAATGGCTTCAAGCGAAGATTGCGAGCGACAAGGATGCAAATCGGTTGAAGAACTCCTCTCTCACCGACCAATCAGCGATCGTGAGGTTGGAGATAGGCGCAGCGTTTCCGTCGGTCTGGCCAGGCCCGACTGCAATGCCTGCCAGGCCGGCGCCGCGGCAAGCGCGGCTTCAACGCTTTCGTGGGCGTCCGCGCTGTCGAAGGCGGCGACGCTGATGAAGACGTTTTCGCCTGATCGCACCGGCAGGCGGGGAAAGTTGTTTTCGGCATGTTCGGAGACAAACGCAGCAAGTGGCCGCGCGCCATGTGCCGCCAACACGGCAATCGCGTCGGTTTTGAAGCGGCTGGCGAAGTCGGCTTCGGCGCCGTGCCGCAGATGATGAATCTTGATGACAACAATATCCGACAAGCGATTGTCTCCGCTTGGTTTTTCGTAACCATCCAAGGCTGCTCGTTGCGATCCCGACAGATCGAAGCCCGCGCCGGGCCATGCCGGTTTCAGCAACAGCACGTCGTCGGAGGAGATCATCGTGGCGTTGGCGGCGTCGCGCCAGGCGGCCCAGACGGGCCCCTCATAGAACGCGGTCAGTGCATTTTTCCGCGCTTCCATACCCTCGAAGCCGCGCAGCCAGATGAACATGTCAGGCCGGTCGAGATCGCGAAACTGACCGATGATCGTCATCCCTGCCGCTTCCTGACCTTCGATCAGATGACCGTCGAAGATGCCGATCAGCGTGTCGCGTCGGCCAGGTTTCAGCGTGTATTGCCTGAGCTCGATGACCGGCGAGGCGTCGAGACCGGATTTCGACCGGGCATTCAGGGGCAGGCTCATCGCGCAATCTCCAAAACAGGGCGTTCATCCTGTTTTATAAACAGACCGGTTGTCCTGTTTTGTCAATCTGCTATCGTTGAAAAATGTCAGCAGAGATGACCGCTCGCCCAAAGGCGCAGCCCGGCAAACGCACCAACGACCCGGAAGGCCTGCGCAAACGCGTGCTCGATGTCGCCGAAGCCTCGTTTCAGGCGCGCGGCTACCATGCCTCCAGCCTCGGCGACCTGATGGCCGCGGCAGGCGTCACCGGCGGCGCGCTGCATCATCACTTCCCGACCAAGAAGGCGCTGGCGCTGGCGGTGATCGAGGAGCGGGTCGCCGCGGCCGTCGAAGCAACATGGATCGCGCCGGTGCAGGCGGCAGGCTCGACGCGCGAGGGCGTGCGCAGCGTGTTCGAGGCAGTGGCCGCGGAACTGGAGCAACAGGGTTTCGTGCGCGGCTGCCCGCTCAACAACCTGGCGCATGAATTGTCGCTTGCCGATCCGGATTTCCGCACCGCCCTTGCCGGCATTTTTTCGGCGTGGCGCCAGGCGATCGCCGACAAGGTCGGGGCCGACCAGCAAGCGGGCAGGGAGCAGGACACCGATCCGCAGCGCTTCGCGGCACTCGCGGTCGCCACCTATTCCGGCGCCATGTCGATGGCCAAGACGACGCAGGATTCTGCTGTGCTGCGCGATTGCCTGAACGCGCTGGAGCAGGGAGTTTCCTCAGCAAGAGCGAAGCGACGTCGCAGGGTGCTGCGGCAGTACAAAGCCTTTTGATGCCGGAGCGCCAGTCGCCTTCTGCCCTGCCGGGACTTAATTCGGCAGCGGTTTGATGACCTCGTAGCCGACCACGCTTTCGGCGTTGGTGCCCTCGTCATAGCGCCTGGCCAGAACCGCCTGCAGATCGGGCGCGTAGAGCGCGGTGAATTCATCCTGTGTCTTGCCGGCCTCGTTCTTGATCGTAAGCCTGACGGCGAGCACGTTGTATTTGCAGTCGCCCAGGCTGAACGTCTCCTTGCCTTTGACGCTGATCTCGAGCGTCTCGGTGCCCTTGGGCTGTTTGTTTGCAGCGAGGCGGACGAACACGGTCTTGCTTTTCGCCCCGGCCTTGAGCGGAAACAGCTTTCTGAGATCCGAAAACGGGATCATCGCAAGCTGACCGGTCTCGCTGTCGCGAAACACCTCGATCAGACCGCCGAACAGAAACTGCGTCTGCGGCGATTGGGATTGGTATTCGTTGGCGACCGACACCATTCCACCCGCCGCCGGTCGAAACTCGCTGTGGATGCCGGGCCTTTCGAGAATGAAGCCGGCCTTGGCGGCTTTGGCGTCGATGCACTCGGCACCATGAGCGGCGCTCGCCAGGATGGTAAGTGCCGTGGCGATGGATATAGTCTTCATAGCGTTTGCCCGCGCAAGTTGAGTCCTGACCTGAAAGCAATGCCAGACCTGCGGCAGCGTGTCGACATACCGTTCGCGGCAACTGGACGAAGAGGCGCCGGCTGTGCTGAATTTCACGCCATGAATCGCATCTCGGCAGGATCACTCTCCCGGCGCCGCTTCCTGACGCAGGGAGCAGGGCTGGCCGCGGCCGGCGTCCTTGCGCGACCGGCACTCGGACAGACCGGAGAGCGCATTGCGCCTGTCGACGCCACCTTCCTGTTCGTCGCCGATGTCCATGCCTGCCGCATGGCCAGCGGGCTGAGTCCCAATTGCCAGCAGGAAGGCAAGACCGACGCCGCCTTGCTGCGCAGCGTCGCCGCGTTGAACGGCATTGGCGAGAAGCACTGGCCGGCCGAAATCAACGGCATCGCCACCGGCCTGCGCTCGGCCGGCAGCCGCATCGGCACGCCGCTCGGCCTCGTCGTCGGCGGCGACATGACCGACGACGGCGGCGGCCAGGTCATCCAGCCCAGCGAGGGCACGCAGTTGCTCCAGTTCAGCCAGCGTTACCAGCAGGGCATCGGCCCCGATCGCGTGCATGTGCCGGTCTATGTCGGCCTCGGCAACCACGATCTCGACCAGAACGGCCCGCCAAACCACGTCGACTGGTACCGCCGCGAAATGCGGGACTATGTCGAGGTCAGCCATCGTGCCGGCGTGTTCTTCAAGCCGCCGGTGCCGGTGACCAGTTACGATGTCGACACCGACTGCTACTCGTGGGACTGGGGCGGCCTGCATCTCGTCCAGACGCACCGTTTCGCCGGCGACACCGGCCACGGCGCGGTCTCCGGCCTGCCATGGCTGAAGCAGGATCTGGCGACCTATGCAGCGGACGGCCGCCCCGTCATCCTGTTCCAGCACTATGGTTGGGATGTTTTCTCGATCGAACGGTGGGATGCCGCCAAAGGGACCTTCGACGATGAAGGCGCTGGTGCGCCGCACTGGTGGAGCGAGGCGGACCGGCAGGCGCTGCTGGCGGCGCTGAAGGGCTACAACGTCATCGGCATCTTCCATGGCCACCAGCACGAGACAGCGATGATCTACCGCGGCGATGGGCTCGACCTGTTCAAGCCGAAGGCCGCTTATATGGGCGCCTTCGCGCTTGCGCGGGTGAGCGGCGACAGCATGGACGTGGCGCTTGGCGAAGCCGTTGGCGACCATGGCGAGATCGCCTTCACCAACGCTTTCTCAAAGAGCCTGAATTTCTAACGGCAACTGAAGCAGACAGCGGACCGCTAAACCGCTTTCCTCATCGCTATCGAAACAGCAGCGCAGGGGTCAGATCACCTTCCTGAACTTGTCCTTGATGTCGCCATAGGCCTTCTGCATTTTGCCGGCGATCTTGTCGGCCACGCCTTCAGCTTGGACGCGCCTGTTGCCGGTGGCCTTGCCGGCGGCTTTCTTCACCGAGCCCTTGAGCTGCTTGGCTAGGCCCGCAATCTGACTCTTGTTCACCATGGCCGCATCTCCCGGAATCAATCTGCTGTTTGGGAAACGGATGGCTGAGTTTTCGGTTCCGGAGCCCTGCCTCGTCGGTCAATCAACTGGCCACGGCCTTTGGCCCTGACCGCCATGGCGATTGCTACTCGGCATAAAAGAACGCCCCTCGCGCGTTTTATTGCACGGGAGGCGTCCTTTGTGTCAGCCTTTCCTGAGATTGCTCTCATGAACTGCTGGCGATATTTACAATGCACGGATGCCAAGATGGTTCCCGGCATGGCGCGATTTTTTTTTACATTTTTAACAGCTGGCGCTGGGCCCGGTTTTCGGCGTCAGATCCGCCGTCGAATTGCCTGCGCAGCCAGCGTGCCGCCATCGGCCCGCCGACGACGAAAGTAGACGGCGAAAGCAAAAAATTGACACGGCGCCAAAAGAAGTCTAAAAGCAATTCGTCGATATTTGTTTGACCGACTTTTGTTATCCGCGTGTCCAGGCGCGCCTTTGACGAACTTCCCCCATCAAAATCGAGACAAACGCTGTTGTGCATTCGCATGACGGTGAACGAATATTTGCCACGGAAAGGGTTCGTTATGAGCACAGGCACAGTTAAATGGTTCAATGCCACCAAGGGTTTCGGTTTTATTCAGCCTGACGACGGCTCGGCCGACGTTTTTGTCCACATCTCGGCAGTAGAGCGCGCCGGAATGCGCGACATCGTCGAGGGCCAGAAGCTCGGCTACGAGATGGTCCGCGACAACAAGTCGGGCAAGATGTCCGCCGATCAGTTGAAGGCGGCCTAAAACGGAATTCAGCCTCGCCGGTGACCACGGATGTACTGGCACCGGTGAACGGCAAATTCCAGCGCATGACCCCGGAAACATCGGTTTCCGGAAAGGATCATGCGCAGAATGAGCAAGTGCACGCGCGTTCAACCGGACGCGCGGCGCTCCAGCGGAGGTCAGGCAATGCCTGGCCTTTTGCGTTTCGGGCGCCGCAAAAGTTCGAAAAGAGCACCGCGCGTTCGCTTGAACGTGCTAAGGATGCTCCAGCAATTTGAAATCGACTGCCGTATTGCTTTGTGCGTGGTCCTGGTCGAAAGACCGGTCTCGCCATTTTCGGCATTACGCTCCGAACCGGGAGAAAGACCTTGACCGCCACTTCGAAGAAATCCCGCGACCACGCCGAATCCATCTTCAGCAAGACCCAGACCCAGTCCATGTCGCTCAACCGCATTATTTCCGAGCAGGATGCTGTCAGCCAGGCCCGGGAAGCCAAGACCGCGCGGCTGCGCGAACTGCGCCTGGAAAAGGAAGCTGACGAGCTGGCTGCAGCCGCCTCGCTCGCTGCCTCGCCGAAGCGCGCAGGCAAACGCTGATGGCCACCAAACGCGTCCCGCAAGAGGCGATCGCCGCCGATTCGACCATCGCCGATGTCGTGGGAGCCCTCGACAAGCCGGTCGAGTATGTCCGGCGCGTGCTCGAAAAGCTCGAGCGGTGCAAGCGCGCCCATGGCGATGCCCAGGTCAGGCTCGGCGTGCGTGGCCGCTCCGAATGCCCGAACTATCTGATCGAGTATGTCCGTGAAAATGCCAAGACCCATGAGCGCGTCACCCATCAGGATGCCGCCTATAGCGGCAGCACGCATCGCGAACTGGCACCCCGGCACATCGAGGAGGCCAGGAACTGGTCGCCCGAGGAAATGAACATCACGGCGGTCTCGGCGCTGATCGGCCGGCTTCGCAACCCGAATGCGCCTTCATCGCGTTTCTCCGACGAGGATTGATATGGCCATAAAATTTTCCGCCAAGGATCAGCCGGCAGCAGCCGCTGCCACCGCAAAGCTGGCCAAGCCGGCCGCCGCGCCGAAAGCCGATGTCGCCACCGAGGCAGCGACCGACCTGTTCAAGTCGCCGGCGGACGTGGCGTCGCGCAAGACCAGGAAGAAAAAATAGCGCCCTTGCCGAGCAACGCCGGAATGAATTCTGTTGCGTCAGGGCTGCTCGCCCTGGCGAGCGCCGGAGACTTTTCGTCACTGGAGGAGCGCGCCGCCCCTCTCTTCGACTGCCAGAGCTGTGGCGCCTGCTGTTCCTATTCGGCCGAATGGCCGCGCTTCTCGACCGAAGATGACGCGCAGCTCGACCGGATCCCGCAAGACTATGTGGCTGCCGACGAAGCCGGCATGCGCTGTGACGGCGTGCGCTGCTCGGCACTTTCCGGCGAGGTTGGCAAGTCGACCATTTGCGGCATCTACGAGGTCCGGCCGGACGTCTGCCGCGCCTGCATGCCCGGTGGCGACGACTGCCTGATGGCGCGCAAGGCACATGGTCTGCCGGCGCCCTGATAACGGGCCTCGATAGGTCTCAGTTTGAATTTCCATCTCGGGTGGGAAGCGGCCATTCCTGTCGCTGGGCTGTGGAATTCCAGCGCTCTGCGGCCAGGCCATCGGATGCGTCGAGTAGAGACGGGCGGCTCAGTCGTTCCTCACTGAGTCAGCGTGTTTTTGTAGATCAGGCCGTCCTTCATGATGATTTTGAAGTTGTTGGCAGGATCGGCCACCAGGTCGAGGTTCTCCAGCGGATTGCCTTCGACGAGCAGGAGGTCGGCGAGCGCGCCCTCTTCGATCACGCCGAGCTTTCCCGGATAGGGATTGCGAAGGCCCGACAGCGCGAGCAGCTCGGCATTGGTCCCGGTCGCCATGACGAGCGCTTCGGCAGGCGTGTACCAACGCACAAGCGACGCCAGGATTGCTCCCTGCTGCTTCGCCAGCGCGCGGGAGAACAGGACATCGGTGCCCCATGCCGTCTTGATCTTGTATTTCTTCGCGAGTTGGTAGGTCCTGCCGATGCCCGGCCACACCTCATCGGCCTTGGCTCGCTCGACCGAACCCTCTCGGAGGCCTGTCCTCATCAATTCGGGAAGCGGCTGCAAGCTCAGCCAAACGTCCTTTTCGGCGATCAGCTTGGCGGTTGCCTCGTCCATGAGGAAGCCGTGTTCGATGCACTTGACGCCAGCCGCGACAGCCTTCCGGATCGCATCCGAGGTGAAGGCGTGCGCGGCGACGTAGGTGCCCCAATTCTCGGCAATTTCAACGGCGGCCCGCAGTTCGGGCTCGGTGAAGGTGGTGACGTCGAGCGGGCTGTGGGGCGACGACACTCCACCGCCCGCTGTCAGCTTCAGCAGCGCGGCCCCCTGCATGAATTGCTCGCGGGCACGCAAACGCACCTCGTCGGGACTGTCCACGACTATGCTGCCGCCGTTCCTCTCCATGGGGGTGAACAAGCCGCCGATCGTCCGGGGCAAGTCGCTGAGCTGGCGGAAATCCCCATGCCCGCTGGTCACGGTGATCATGGCTCCGGACGGATAGATGCGCGGTCCCGCGACGATGCCTTGATCTATCGCGCGCTTGAGGCCGAACACCGGCCCGCCCACGTCGCGAACGGTGGTGAAGCCGCGCATCAGCGTATCCGTCGCCTCGTCGCCGGCCGCAAGATTGGCGAAGCCGATGTCGCCCATCGCCTCTGCCGGGGTGGATGCAATCAGCATTGCGTGCCAATGCGCATCGATCAGCCCCGGCATCAGCGTTCGCCCGTTGCCGGCGATGCGCTGCACACCCTCGGCCGCGATGGGACTTGTCGAAATCCGCGCGATCAGGTTGCCCTGCACCAGCACACTCGACGGAGCCGAAAGTGCGGCGCCCTTCCCGTCGAATATACGGACGTTTTCGAAAAGCACGTCATCGGCGCTCGCGCTGGCGCAAAGTCCAAGCAGGAGAGCCGCCGCAAGCATTTGTCTGCCAGAGCGAAGCATCGTGAAAACCGGGCGCGCAACAAAGAACAACACAGCGGCGCAGGACAGGGCATGCGCCGCAACCTTGCCTTTCGTCAGCTCCTGCGATCCAGAGGATTTGTGACACATGACGATTATCCCGCTTCAGGAGAGGTGGTCACGGCGCAAGGACAAGTTTGTAGCTTACACGGCATCGGGTCAAGAAGTGTTCCGGACTGGCACCGGACTGGCCTCGTTCGCAGTGAAGGTGGTGTCCAAAGTCAGGCCAATGCGATGACGGCAGGGCCAGCAGTGCAAGGTTTGCCTTAGGAAACGAGCTGACGATTCTGACGAAACGTCGCCTACGGGAGTTGGTTTTAAAATCCCGCCGAGGGATACCGCCTTGGGTCGTGACCCGAAATTCGAAATGAGGCACTAACGGTCTTCGGGCTGGCTTGTGCCCGCGCGTTTCGCTGGCTACCTTGCCGGCGGCAGGTCACCGGAGGACGCATCGTGAGCATCGAATTCTTGTTGACGTCGCTGATCGTCGTGGCTTCGCCCGGCACCGGCGTTCTCTATACGCTGAGCGCCGGACTTTCGCGTGGCGCGCGCGCCAGCATCATCGCGGCTGTTGGTTGCACGCTCGGCATCATTCCGCACATGGCGGCCGCCATCACCGGTCTGGCGGCGCTGCTGCACACCAGCGCGCTCGCCTTCGAGACGCTGAAATATCTGGGCGTCGCCTATCTGCTCTACATGGCGTGGAACACGCTGAAGGAGAGCGGCAGCTTGAACCTCGGGCAGGATGTCGCGCCGCGCACGACCGGCAAGGTGATCACCTCAGGCATCCTCATCAACATCCTCAACCCGAAGCTGTCGATTTTCTTCTTCGCCTTCCTGCCGCAGTTCGTCAGCACCACCGAACCGCACGCGCTGTCGAAGATGCTGGAGCTCAGCTCCGTCTTCATGCTTTTGACCTTCATCGTCTTTGTCGGCTACGGCATCTTCGCCGCCTCGATCCGCAGCCATGTCGTGTCGCGGCCGATGGTGCTCACCTGGATGCGCCGCACCTTCGCCGGCGCCTTCGTCGCGCTCGGCGCAAAACTGGCGCTGACCGAGCGGTAGCGCCTGTTGGCGCTAGCCCTTGACGTATCCCATCGCTTCGACGATCAGCCCGTCCGCTACGCGCATCAGATTGACGCCACGGATGGAGTTGCCGTCGGCCGGCCAATAACGCCAGCGGATTGTCGCCCGTTCACCGGCGACGAACGTCTCCTCGATGTCAAAACAGGTGCCGGGTTCGCTGGCGATCGCCGACCACAGCCGCACGCATGCCTCCCGGCCGGCATGGCGGGCGCCATCCGGCGCCGGCACGGTGTTTTCGATGACGCAGTCCTCGGCCACCAGGCCCGGGAGTGCCGACGGATCATGAAGCTGGAACACGTCGTTGAAGCGCCGCATGATCTCGACCGTCTGTCTGGATTGGTCGTCGGGATGGACGACAATGATGCTATCCCGTTCCATCTCGGTACCTCCTGATTTCATTTTTCCGCAGCGGCGGCCGTGACGAGGTCGGCCTTGAGCCTGATATCCGCTACGCCCGCCAAAGCCCGGGAGACGAGGCATGTTGCTTTCGCCGATTGGGCAAGGCGCTGGAATTCCTCGGGCGCCAGGCCCGGGATTTCGGCTTCCGTTTCAAGGTCGATGCGGGTGAGCGTCGGTCCTGCCGTGCTCGTGCCGAGATGCACCTTGGCGACGGTGTGAATCCGTACGGGGACATGGCCGCCGCTGCCCAGTATGGCGCTCAGCGCCATTGAAAAGCAGCCGGCATGCGCCGCCGCAATCAGTTCCTCGGGATTGGTGCCGGGACCGTTTTCGAAGCGCGATGGGAAGGAATAGGCGCCTTCGAAGACGCCGCTGCCGAGCCGCAGCCGGCCCGAGCCTTCTTTCAACGAACCCTGCCATTGGGCCTCTGCTTCACGAATGGTCATTTTGTCGTTCTCCTCTTCGATGGAATGGTGCTGAATATATAGACTGATCTACATATTATATAGACCGATTGTCATATTCGGCGCAAGCCTATAGTGCTCACTCCTGACAGAGGTTGACATGGCGAACGACACCCGCATCCGCATCATCGAGGCGACGGCGCTGCTGCTGAGGCAGCGCGGCTATCACGGCACCTCGCTCAACGACCTCTTGAGCGCCTCCGGTGCGCCAAGAGGATCGCTCTACTTTCATTTTCCGGGCGGCAAGGACCAATTGGTCATCGAGGTGACGCGCGACAGCGTGGACAAGGTGTCTCGATGGCTTGGCGAAGAGCTGGCCGCCGAAAAAGATCCGGCGGTGGCTGTCCACCACATCTACCAGTCGGTCGCACGCATGCTGGAGGACAACCAGTTCACGCTTGGCTGTCCGATCGCACCGGTGGTGCTGGACTCGCCGGCCGACGTGCCGGAACTGGCCGAACTGTGCCGGTCGGCTTTCGAGCAATGGGTAGGCCTGCTGCAGGCGGCCTTCGTCAGGGCCGGGGTGTCCGAGCGCCGCGCCCGCGCCCTGGCGCTGCTTGTCGAATCATCGCTGGAGGGGCTGATGGTGATCGCGCGCGCCAGCCGCGACCGCGCCCCGGTGCTGGCGGTAGCCGATGAAGTCGCCGCGCTGATAGAGGGTGCATTGCCGGCCAAAGAGGTCGCTGTAACGGCGAGCTGATACTGCTTGTTTTGAGCTTGAAAGGCTCGGCCCTGGCCAGCCCCTCGTCTGCACGACTAGTCAACAATCTCTTTGCGTGCGGCCGAAGCAAGGAAGGCGGAGCGGGTTTGTCCCCGTTCACGCGCCGTGGCATCGATAGCTTCAAGCAGGCCAAGATCGAAGGATACGTTGATACGCGTTGTGGAACCACGGTCACGGATCAGCGGAACGACCGTCGTCATAGCGCCTTCGCGTTCCTCCGCAAGTTCTGGATCATTTGCAATCGCATCGAAATCGCGAGCGGAAAGCACCGGATCGCCGTCGGCCTCCAGCATTCGCACATGACCGGAAAGCGCCTCGACAGAGTTGCGCACAGCCTCGTCTATCGTGTCGCCAGCCGAAATGCAGCCGGGCATATCGGGAAAGTCGACGCCATAGACGCTATCAGGATCTTTGCGAATAAAAGCGATGTAGCGCATCTTCTTATCTTGCTTTGTTGAGCAGCCATTGTGCAACCAGCAAATCGCCAGCGCTGAAGATTAGCCGAAACGACGTTGCCTTCGTCATCCTGGGGCGGAGCAGGAGCGAAGCGACGTAGCGGAGGCGCTAGGATTCCATGCCGTGACTCTGCCAAATTGTACAGCGGTACAGGAGGTCTCGCCCGCCGATCGCGGCTGGCACGGCCATTGTGTTCATGACATACAAAAAGGGCGCCTTTCGGCGCCCTTTCCGTATGGGAACTTTGATGCGTGGATTAGAAATCCATGCCGCCCATGCCGCCCATGCCGCCGCCGCCCATGCCGCCTGGCATGCCGCCGCCAGCCGACTCCTTCTTCGGAGCCTCCGCGATCATGGCTTCGGTGGTGACCAGCAGGCCGGCGACCGAGGCCGCGTCCTGGAGAGCCGTGCGCACGACCTTGACCGGATCGACGATACCCATGGCGATCATGTCGCCATATTCGCCGGTCTGGGCGTTGAAGCCGAAGGTCGGGCCCTTGTTCTCGAGGATCTTGCCGGCAACGATCGAGGCTTCCGCACCGGCGTTGGCCGCGATCTGACGGGCCGGAGCCTGCAGCGCGCGACGCACGATGGCGATGCCGGCGGTCTGGTCGGAGTTGGCGCCGACAGCCTTGATGCTCAGCGAAGCGCGCAGCAGCGCGACGCCGCCGCCGGGAACGATGCCTTCTTCGACGGCCGCGCGGGTCGCGTTGAGGGCGTCATCGACGCGGTCCTTCTTTTCCTTGACTTCGATCTCGGTCGCACCGCCGACGCGGATGACGGCAACGCCGCCCGCCAGCTTGGCGAGACGTTCCTGCAGCTTCTCCTTGTCATAGTCCGAGGTGGTCTCCTCGATCTGCTGCTTGATCTGGGCGACGCGGCCCTGGATCTCGGCCTTCTTGCCGGCGCCGTCGACGATGGTGGTGTTCTCCTTGGAGATCGACACCTTCTTGGCGCGGCCGAGCATGTTGAGGCCGACATTCTCGAGCTTGATGCCGAGGTCTTCGGAAATGACCTGGCCACCGGTGAGGATGGCGATGTCTTCCAGCATGGCCTTGCGGCGATCACCAAAACCCGGCGCCTTGACGGCGGCGATCTTCAGGCCGCCACGCAGCTTGTTGACGACCAGCGTGGCCAGGGCCTCGCCTTCGACGTCTTCCGAGATGATGACCAGCGGCTTCGAGGTCTGCACGACAGCCTCGAGGATCGGCAGCATGGCCTGCAGGTTGGAGAGCTTCTTCTCGTGGAGAAGGATGTAGGCGTCTTCCAGATCCGCAACCATCTTGTCGGCGTTGGTGACGAAGTAGGGCGAGAGATAGCCGCGGTCGAACTGCATGCCTTCGACGACTTCGAGTTCGGTCTCGGCGGTCTTGGCTTCCTCGACCGTGATGACGCCCTCATTGCCGACCTTCTGCATCGCTTCGGCGATCATCGAGCCGACCGAGGCATCGCCATTGCCGGCGATGGTGCCGACCTGGGCAACCTCTTCCGAGGTCTTGATCTTCTTGGCGTTCTTGATCAGCGTCGAGACGACGTCGCTGACCGCGAGGTCGATGCCGCGCTTCAGGTCCATCGGGTTCATGCCGGCGGCAACCGCCTTGTGGCCTTCCTGGACGATCGACTGCGCCAGAACGGTCGCGGTCGTGGTGCCGTCGCCGGCGATGTCGTTGGTCTTCGAAGCAACTTCGCGGACCATCTGCGCGCCCATGTTCTCGAACTTGTCCTCAAGCTCGATTTCCTTGGCGACGGTGACGCCGTCCTTGGTGATGCGCGGGGCGCCGAACGACTTGTCGATGACCACGTTGCGGCCCTTGGGGCCGAGCGTGACCTTCACTGCGTCGGCGAGGATGTTGACGCCGCGCAGCATGCGCTCACGGGCATCACGAGAAAATTTTACGTCTTTGGCAGCCATTTTTAGCTCCTGGCAGGGGCTTCAATCGAGCCCGGGAATTCAGTTGACGAAAGGGCCTGATATGAGCCGATGATGCCCATGATGTCGGATTCCTTCATGATCAGAAGGTCTTCGCCATTGAGCTTGACTTCGGTGCCCGACCACTTGCCGAACAGGATGCGATCGCCGGCCTTGACGTCCAGCGGGACGAGCTTGCCGGCTTCGTCGCGGGCGCCGGAACCAACGGCGATGATCTCGCCTTCCTGCGGCTTTTCCTTCGCCGTGTCGGGGATGATGATCCCGCCGGCAGTCTTGGATTCGGATTCAACCCGGCGTACGACCACGCGGTCATGAAGCGGGCGGAACTTCGACTTTGCCATTTTTTATTCCTCGGTGAGAATGGTGAGAATAGTTCCTCCGTCCGGCGGCGCCGGACAAACCTATAAGCCCGGCGGCGCCGGACCTACGCTTAGCACTCACCAATGGCGAGTGCTAACGTGGCGGTGAGATAAGCCGGTGGCTGGCGAGAGTCAAGGCGCTGAGTGGGCTGATCGACAGCCGCAGCCTGCTTCGAACTGATACTTGACTAAGTCAACTAAATGGTTGATCTTGTGCGGGCAGGAGGATGCCATGACGATTCATCATCAACCCGGCAGGGAGCGGATCGATGCTGTGCGGGGCTTCAACCGCTTCTACACCCGCCAGATCGGGCTGCTCGATGAAGGGCTGCTGAAAAGCGCCTTCTCGCTGACCGAGGCCCGTGTGCTCTATGAACTGGCGCATCGCGATGGCCTGACCGCCACCGATCTTGCGTGCGATCTCGGTCTCGACCCCGGCTATCTCAGTCGGTTGCTGAAAAAGTTCGAGGAGCGCGGCCTGGTCGAGCGCGTGGCGACGCAAGCCGATGCTCGGCGCTCGTCGATTGCGCTGACGCCGGCGGGAAGAGCGGCGTTCGCGCCGCTGAACCAGGGTTCGCACGATCAGGTCGCGGCCCTGCTCGACCGGCTTTCCGCACCGGAACAGGACAGGCTGGTCAAGGCGATGCAGACGGTGCAGCGCCTGCTGGGCGAGAGTGCAGAGCCCAGGGTCCCTTACATGCTGCGGTCCTTGCAGGTCGGCGACATCGGCTGGATCATCCATCGCCAGGGCCTGCTCTATGCGCAGGAATATGGCTGGGACGAAACTTATGAGGCGCTGGTCGCCGAAATCCTCGGCGCCTTCGTCAAATCCTACGATCCGAAATGGGAACGCAGCTGGATCGCCGAACGGGAAGGGGAAGTCGTCGGCTCGGTCTTTCTCGTGCGCCAGTCGGACGCGGTGGCGAAGCTGCGCCTGCTCTATGTCGAACCCTCGGCGCGCGGTCTCGGCATCGGCAGGCGGCTGGTCGAGGAATGCATCGGCTTTGCCCGTGCCAAGGGCTACAAGAAATTGACGCTGTGGACCAACGACGTGCTCACCTCAGCGCGCCGCATCTACGAGGCGGCCGGGTTCAAGCTGGCCAATCAGGAACGCCACCACGCCTTCGGCAAGGATCTGGTCGGCCAGAACTGGAACCTGGAGTTGTAGCATTTTTCCCTTCTCCCCTTGTGGGAGAAGGTGGATCGGCGCGCAGCGCCGAGACGGTTGAGGGGCGTTGGCCGGAGTGCCGGCGGTGCCAAGCTGGAACACCCCTCATCCGACCTCGCTTCGCGAGGCCACCTTCTCCCACAAGGGGATAAGGCAAGACAAGGCGGAGGCTTCCTCACCCTTTGACCGGTATCCAGATTTCCAGCCCGCCATTGCCGCTGCGCGGATCGAATTCGGGACCGTAGCGCTCGAATTCGGGCGCGTCGGCAATCTTGTGCCCGGAGGCCGGCAGCCATTTGTTCCAGATCGTGTTGACCGTGCGGCGGATGGTCGAGATGTGGTCACGATGGGCGAACACGGCGTATTTCTGCGCCGGCACGCGTACGCGCGAAAACTCCTTCGGCAGGTCCGAAAAATCGGACACCTCGACGCCGGCGATATAGTCGAAATTGCCTGCATCGTCGCCGTTGACGCAGACGCCATAGGCGATGTCGCCGACCTCGCCTGGAATGTTGCCGACATAGGGGCCGAACCGCTGCCACTGCATCGGAATGCCGGCGCTGGTTTCGCAGCTGTAGCGCTCGCCGAGACCGGCGATGAGGAACGGCCGGCTGGTTTCGAAACGCGGCGGCTCGAGATTGGCGAGGAAGGACTGGTCCATCAGGATCGGCTCCACGAGATCGAGGTTTTTGAGCGAGCCTTGCGCGCGCACCAGTTCCGGCGTGGTGCCGAACTGGTCGCGGAAGGCACGGGTGAAAGCCTCATGCGAGGCATAGCCGGCGTCGAGCGCGACCGAGAGGATGTCCGGTGCGCCGGCGGCGAGCCTGCGCGCCGCCTCGGTCAGCCGGCGAGAACGCAGGTAGCCCATCACCGAACGTCCGGTCGCCGCACCGAAAGCCCGCGTCACGTGAAAGCGCGACACACCGCTGCTGTTGGCGACATCGTCGAGCGAGATGGCCTCCGGCAGATGGCTTTCGACGAACCACAGCGCTTTCTCGGTCGGGTTCATATGGCTCCTTGCTGTGGGACTGCGCATTGGCCAGGTCATGGTATCGCTTCCTGGTGGAGGCAGTTTGATCGAAATTGCGCACCGCGCAATGCGACGGTGGTCGGCAAGTCGAAGGCGTTGGGCGAAGGGCTTGACGGGAGCAGGCGTTGTCTTTTAAGTAGTAACGTTATTACATTACGAGATTCGGTATGCTCGTTCTGACAAGACCATTGCTCGCGGGGCACTCCGGAACCCGGGATTGGCGGAAAATTAGGGTGGCTGACTGATGGTCCCCAAGCCGAAAGGCGAGGGGTGAAAAGGGAACACGGTGAGATCTTCGGATCGAGGCCGTGGCTGCCCCCGCAACTGTAAGCGGCGAGCAAAATCCGAAATGCCACTGGCCAAGGCTGGGAAGGCAGGATGGCGCAAGGACCCGCGAGCCAGGAGACCTGCATCGCACGAGTTGACCGGACGGGGTGTGCCGGGAGGAGACGTGGACATCGGTCTTGTCGGCCGGTCCAGCTTCCTTCCGTCGCCATTGAGAAAGTGACGGTAAGTTGGACGCCTGCCAGCCTCTTCTTGAAGCGCGTGAACTGAGCGCCACGGCGAATGGCCAGCGCCTGGTCAGTGCGGTCAGCCTTTCGGTCGCGGCGGGAGACCGCCTCGCCATCATCGGTCCCAACGGCGCCGGCAAGACGACGCTGCTGCGCATGCTATGCGGCACGCTGCGGCCGAGCGCGGGAGATGTGAGATTTTCCGGACGCCGGCTGGAGACGTTTCCGGCCGCCGAGCGGGCGCTGCACATGGCGGTCGTCGGCCAGACCGATCAGCCCGATCCGCGGCTTGCCGTGATCGACTACGTCGGACTTGGGCGGGTCCCGCATGCCGGCTTGCGACGCAGGAGCGAGCAACGCGACATCGTCGTCGAAGCGCTTCGCAGAACCGGCCTGCTGCCGCTGCTCGGCCGCACGATCGGCTCGCTATCGGGTGGTGAGCGGCAACGCGCCCAGCTGGCGCGCGCCATCGCCCAGGAGCCGAAAATCCTGTTCCTCGATGAACCGACCAATCATCTCGATCCGCGCGCCCGCAGCGAACTTCTCGAACTCGTATCGCAGCTTGGCATGACCGTCGTGGCGGTGCTGCATGATCTGTCGCTGGTCACGCCATTTGCCACCAGGGTCGCGGTGATCAACGAGGCCCGCCTGCAGGCACTCGCCGGTCCGCGCGAGGCGCTGACCAAGCAGTTGATCCGCGAGATTTTCGGCGTCGACGTGCTTCGGCTGCGCCATCCGACCGAAGACCGCGAACTCAGGGTGTTCGAAGTCCCGAACCGTGCCTCTTCTGATCTAACCAAGGAGCAACATCCGTGAAACGCCTCGCACTGTCTTTTGCCTCTCTGGTGCTTGCCCAGACCGCCTTCGCTTTCCCGGTAACAGTCGACAGCTGCGGCACACCGCTGACGTTCGACGCCGCGCCGAAGCGCGCCGTCATCCAGGATATGAACATGGCCGAGATGGCCTTCGCGCTGGGGCTGCAACCGTCGATCGTCGGCCTGACCGGCATCACCGGATGGTACAAGGTCGGTCCGGAATTCAAGGCCGAGCAGGGCGCGATTCCGGAACTTGCGCCGAAATACCCGACGCTCGAAAACCTGGTCGCGGTCGAGCCCGATTTCTTCTTCGCCGGCTGGTATTACGGCATGAAGCCGGGCGGCGAGGTAACGCCCGATACGCTGGCGCCACACGGCATCAAGACGCTGGTGCTGACGGAAAGCTGCGTCCATCTCGACAACAACCGCCCCGCCGCCTCGATGGACCTGCTCTACGGCGACATCGAAAAGCTGGGCAGGATTTTCGGCAAGGAGGCCGAGGCGAAAAAACTCGTTTCAGGCTGGAAAGCGCAACTCGCCGATATCACGGCAAAGGTCGGCGACCGCGAGGGGACGCGGGTGTTTCTCTACGACTCCGGCGAAGACAAACCCTTCACATCAGGCAAGTTCGCGATCCCCAGCGCCATGATCGCCGCTGCCGGCGGCGACAACATCATGGCCGACATGCAGACGAGCTGGGGCAACACGGATTGGGAAACGGTCGCTTCCCGCAATCCGCAGTTCCTGATCCTGCTCGACTACCAGGACGTCGGCGGTTACAGGAAACTGCTCGACTTCCTCAAAGTCCATCCGGCAATGAAGGAGACCGACGCGGTCCGGAATGAGCGCTTCGTCGCGCTGCGCTATGGCGAGCTGACGCCTGGACCCGCCAACATCGAGGCGATCGGCAAGATCGCCAGCGCGATGCACCCGGAAGCCTTCTGAGCTTGCGCCACAGGGCGTTCGAATTGGCCATGGCAGCAGGAGCGGCAGCAATCGCCGCTCTTGCTCTGCTGTCGATCGCCTATGGATCGACGGTCATAGCGTTGAGCGACGTGGTTGCTGCGCTCGGACATGCGGCCGGGCTGGACGGAGATCTCGTGCCCGGTTCGGTCGGCAATATCCCGGTTGCCAAGATAATTGTCGATCTCAGGCTGCCGCGCACGATCATGGAATCTGTGTCGGCGCCGGGCTGGGCGTCATCGGCGCGCTGCTGCAGACGGTAACCCGAAACGATCTCGCCGATCCGTTCCTGTTCGGGCTGTCCTCCGGTGCCGCGGCAGGCGCTGTTTCCGTCATCACCATTTTTGGCGACCGTTTCGGCATCTGGACGTTGCCGGTTGCCGCCTTCACCGGCGGGATATTGGCCGCCGGCATCGTGCTTTTGCTGGTTTCGCGGGTGAGGGGGCAAGGCCCCGAACGGCTGATACTGGCCGGGCTTGCCGTCTCGTTCATGTTCATCGCCCTGACCAACTATCTCGTCTTCGCCGGAGACCAGCGCGCCGCTCACTCGGTATTGTTCTGGACGATGGGCGGGCTCGGCCTGGCGCGATGGGACAATGTCGGGCTGGCTGCTCTTGGCGCGGGCACCATTCTTGCTTATGGCCTGTGGAACCATCGCAAGCTCGACGCCTTCCTGGCCGGCGAGAATGCTGCCGAAAGTCTTGGGGTGCCGGTTGTGCGGATGCGCAGGACGGCGTTTCTCGTCGCTGCCTTCTCGACGGCGATCCTGGTCTCGGTCGCAGGTGTCATCGGTTTCGTCGGGCTGATGATCCCGCATCTGTCCCGGCCCCTGGCCGGCCCGTTGCATCTGCGCCTGATTGCAAGCTGCGCCCTCTTCGGAGCGGTGCTGCTGCTGGCAAGCGACCTTCTGGCGCGCACGCTGCTGCCGCCGCAGGAACTGCCGATCGGCATCATCACCAGTTCGGTCGGCGCTTTCTTCGTGGTCACCATGCTCATTCGCAATCGTTCATGATGGGCTGCCATGCACACTTGCCGGCTTCTGGCACAATGCCGAGTCTTTGGACTGACCTCTGGGACCGGCGCAGCGCGCCGAACCGCCTGTCGAGATTTTCACCGGCAGGATCGGCCATCATGTGCGATGGGCCTGCATGAGATTGGCCCCCCTTCTCCCCTTGTGGGAGAAGGTGGCCGCCCACGGGTCTTGCCTCCGGCAAGCCCGAGGACAGGCTCCGCGGCCGGATGAGGGGTGCTCCAGCTTGGAACCGACAGCACAGCACTCCTCAACCGTCTCGGCGCTGCGCGCCGATCCACCTTCCCCACAAGCGGAGAAGGCAAGAACTGCGCCATGCCCCGGTCGGCATCGACCCGGTTCACACGCCATTAGTATATCTGGACCACTATGCGGTCGCTTAGCTTGCAGCGAGCTTTCCTTGCTTTGCGCCAGGCGCCGAACCGGAGGAACTGTGTTTGGTCACGAAATCATCGAGGCAAGCCGCCCAGGCGCCCGAATCGACCGAGCTTGCCACGCTGGCGAAACTGGCGGGCTCCTCGTACGAGACGCTCGAGCGCGAACTCAGGGCTACGATCGCAACACTTGAGCAACAGGCGCTGCGATTCGAGACGGCGATCGACAACATCTCGCAAGGCATCTGCTTTTTCGACGCCGCTGAACGGCTGATCCTGTGCAACCGCCGCTATGCGGAAATTTACCGCATCGCCCCCGAACACTTGCGTCCCGGCCGGACGCTGGGCGAAATCGTCGAACGCCGCATCGCTGCCGGGACATCCGCGATGGCCAGCGACGCTTATCTCGCATTCGCCCGGGCGGTCAATTCGGGCACGACCTTGAGAAACTGGACCGCCAATCTCACCGACGGCCGGACAATTCAGATCTGCCACCAGCCGATGCCTGACGGCGGATGGGTGGCCACGCATGAGGACATAACGGAACTCACCGCCAATCGCCTGATCGTCGACGAGCGCATCTCGCTGCAAACGCTGATCGACTGGGTGCCAGACTACCTGTGGGTGAAGGACACCGAAGGCCGCTTCGTCGTCGCCAACAAGGCCATTGCTTCCGACAGCGGCAAGGCCAAAACCAGTGACATGATCGGTTTGACCGATTTCGATCTTCATGCCCCCGAGCTTGCGCAGAAGTTTCGCGCCATCGAGCAAGGCGTGCTGCGCAGCGGACAGCCGATGATCGATGAGGAAGAGTTCGTTGTCGATGCGTCAGGCGCCGGCAAATGGTTTTCGTCGACGAAGGTGCCGTTGCGCAATGTTCAAAACGATATCTTCGGTCTGGTCGGCATCGCCCACGACATCACCGCCCGCAAGCAGGCGGACACCCTTCGAGACGGGCAGGCGCAGATACTGGAAATGATCGCGACGAGCGCCCCGCTCGAAGATGTGCTCGACTGCCTCATGCGCCTCGCCGAGTCTCAGTTGACGGGAATATTCGGTTCCGTCCTGTTGCTCGACAAGGATGGCAGCCACTTGCGGCACGGCGCCGCGCCGAGCTTGGCAAAGGCCTATACGAGCGCCATCGACGGGATCGCCGTCGGCCCCAAAATGGGATCCTGCGGAACCGCTGCCTACCGGCGCGAGCCGGTCATTGTCGCGGACATCATGCACGACCCGCTTTGGCACGATCACTGCGAATTGGCGGCGGCCTATGGCTACCGTTCGTGCTGGTCGACCCCGATCCTGTCGCACCAGGGCGCTGTGCTGGGCGTCTTTGCCATGTACTCGACGACCGTGCGCGGGCCGACCGCGGCCGAGACCCGGCTCATCGATTTCACGACGCGTATTGCCGGGATCGCCATCGAGCGCAAGCTGGCCGAAGATCGGATCCACTTCATGGCCAACCATGATGTGCTGACCGGACTGCCCAATCGCGCTCTGCTCGAGGACCGGCTTTCGCAGGCGATCCTCTACGCGCAGCGATATGATCGCTGGGTGACGGTGGTGTTCATCGATCTGGACAATTTCAAACTCGTCAACGACACGCTTGGCCACAATGCCGGGGACGAGCTGTTGAAGACCGTAGCTGGCCGTATCGTCGAGCGCGTAAGGGCGACCGATACGGTCGTGCGGCTTGGTGGCGACGAATTCGTCGTCGTTCTGTTCGATCAACCGACGAATGTCGATCTCATCTCCGAGACCCTGCAAGCCATTCGGGCGGCGATTGCAGAGCCGGTTCAGCTCGGAGCACATCGGCTGAGGGCGACGGCCAGTATCGGCATCGCCAGCTACCCCAAGGATGGGACCAGCCCCGACACGCTGCTGGCCAATGCCGATGCGGCCATGTATCGCGCCAAGGAATTCGGCCGCGACAATTTCCAGTTCTACGCTCCCGAATTCAACACCAGAGCGCATGAGAAATTCGTGCTTCAGGAGGACTTGCGTAACGCCCTGGCCCGTTTGGAATTCACGCTGTTCTACCAGCCGCAGGTCGATCTTCGGTCGGGCCACGTCTTTGCCGTCGAAGCATTAATACGCTGGAATCATCCGACGCGGGGCATGTTGGCACCGACCGCCTTCATTCCGACGGCCGAGGAGACAAGTCTGATCGTGCCGATCGGCGATTGGGTCCTGCACGAGGCCTGTCGGCAGAACAAGGCATGGCAGGATGCCGGCCTGCCGCCGATGACCGTCTGCGTGAATGTGTCGACGCGGCAATTCAGGGAAAAGAACCTGATCGGCCGCGTCGCCGATGCCCTGAACGTCAGCGGTCTGGAGGCCAGATATCTCGAGCTGGAGGTGACCGAAAGCCTGATCATGCAGGATATCGACCTGGCGGTCGCAACGATGAATCAGCTGCAAAACCTGGGCGTTCAGATCTCGATCGACGATTTCGGAACAGGCTACTCCAGCCTCAGTGCGCTCAAGACCTTTCCAGTGGCGCGGCTGAAAATCGACAAGTCGTTCATCAACGATATCGCTGCTGACGAAAACGACCAGGCTGTCGCCAGCGCCGTAATATCATTGGGTCAAAATCTGAATCTGAGGGTCATCGCCGAGGGCGTCGAGACGGACGATCAGGTGGCCTTCTTGCGCAAGAACAATTGCGATGAAATGCAGGGCTATCATTTCAGCGAGCCGGTTTCGGCCCCTGACATCGAGAAAATGCTCAGTGGCGAACCCATGGATTGACGGGTCGACCATGATCTCCTCAGCCAAGGCGGCATTGCCGCCAGCGCCGATTGGCCTGTGCCCGCGTTGCTATTTGCCCAGGACAAGGCTCCAGTAACGCCGCGAGCTGTCGCGGCCGTCCCGCACATAGGCCAGGCCGAAGCGGGTGAAGCGCGGGTCGAGCATGTTGCGGCGGTGGCCGGCCGAATGCATCCAGATGTCAAACAGCTTCTGCTGATCGAAACGGCCCTCGGCGATGTTTTCGGCGGCAGCACCGGCAATGCCGTTGCCCTTGACGCGCAAAGCAAATCCCTTGCCCCAGCCGGTCGAGTGGGTCATGCGGCCGCCGCGCGCCATATAGCCGGACTGCTGCAGGGCTGCCTGTTCGAGCTGACGGTCGGGGACAAGCGGTTCGAGGCCGGCTGAGGCGCGGATGCCCGCCAGCGTGCCGACGGCGGAGGCGGAGACCCCGGCGCCTTCGCCGGTGGGCAGCACAGTGGCACAAGCGGCAAGCCCGGCCAGCGCGGCAAGGCCGACGGCCCTAAGCAGCATTCGCCTGTTTGGCGTCGGGCGCGTTTCGTCAGGGCAGGGTTCTAGGGATGGTTGATTGGCGGTGTCGGTGAGCGTCATGCCTGCCTGACATAGCGGCAATAGTGGCTTTTGCCGGGCAGGCGTTCAGAAATCTCGCCGCTGCCCCCTTAGCCGTCCGCGAACCCCGCTGATGCGCGCTGCGGCGCGATAGTCTCCAAGCTTGCCGCCCAACCACCCCCGGTAGCCGCATTGCTCAAGGGCGCTCTTGGCGGCTATCTGGCAGACACCTGGCTGATCCCGGTATCGATCCAGGCACGCGTCTGTTCCAGAACTTCATCCGAAAGCGCGGGATCGTCGATAGCCCGGGCGAGGATCACTGCCCCCACCATCGCTGCCCAGCATCCGATCGCTGTGCGGCGTCTGTCTGCCGGATCCAACTCCGGCAGCGTCTTGCCGATATGGTCGATCTGCGAGCGAAGGCCTTCGGTCATGGCCGAGCGGGCAGCCGGGGTCTGATGGCGGATGTCCGCAACAAGGCCCGCTGTCGGGCAACCACCGGCGGCATTGTCGCGATGCCGGGGCGAAAGATAGTCATCCACATAGGCGCGAAGGTCGCCCCCTCCGCTTGAGTCCGCGGCGAGGACATGGGCAAGGGTTTGGGCGATCAGGTCGTCCTTCGAGCTGAAATGGCCATAGAAGCCGCCATGGGTGAACCCGGCGGCTTTCATCACCTCCGCCACGCTGACCGCGTCGAACCCCTTGTCGCGAAACAGCCGGCTGGCAACATCCAGAATTCGGCGGCGGTTCTCCGCCATCTGTTCTCGACTGACCTTCATTTCAAAATTCTCCGCCGGCGCCGTTGACATTTACATGATGGGCATCATATTTAGAATGCAATCATGATGATCGTCATGAATATAGAGTCCATCAGCGAAAAGAGCAATGCCATGACCATTCCGTCAGTCCTCATAACCGGCGCCTCCACCGGCATCGGAGCCGCCTATGCCGAGCGCTTCGCGCGCCGCGGGCACGACCTCGTGCTGGTTGCCCGTGACACGGCACGAATGGAGGCTCTGGCGGCCCGTCTGCATCAGGAAAATGGCGTGGCGATCGACATCATCCAGGCTGATCTTACGCAGGCTGCCGAGCTTGCAACGGTAGAGACGAGGCTGCGCGACGACGCCCGCATCGGGATCCTCGTCAACAATGCCGGAACGGCCATCGGCGGAAGCTTTATCGAGCAGAGCACCGATGACGTTGCGCGTCTGGTTGCGCTCAACACCACCGCGCTTCTGCGGCTAGCCAGCGCCATCGCCCCGCGTCTTGCGGCGGCCGGCGAAGGGGCGATCGTCAACATCGGCTCGGTGGTCGGCCTGGCGCCGGAGTTCGGTATGACGGTCTACGGCGCAACCAAAGCCTTCGTGCTGTTTCTGTCGCAGGGCCTCAGCCTCGAGCTCGCGCCGAAGGGTGTCTACGTCCAGGCCGTGCTTCCCGCCACGACGCGAACGGAGATCTGGGGACATGTTGGGGCCGACGTCAACACGCTTTCCGGCGTGATGGAGGTCGACGATCTGGTGAATGCGGCGCTGGTCGGCTTCGACCGCCGCGAGTTGGTGACCATCCCGCCGCTACCCGATGCCGGGCAGTGGGATGCGCTTCAGGCCGCACGCCAGGCCATGCTTCCGAACTATCGGAACGAACATCCCGCCGAGCGGTATCGCACGGTCGCCTGAGCACCAACGAAGCCATTTCGATAAACGACCCGCCGCGCCAGCGATGAAACATCGGAGCGCCGCGCCCGCGCGGCCATCCCACGTCGACACCAGCGCCGCCGCCTTCGCCTGTAGGCAGCACGGTGGCGGCAAGGCCGCCTGGCTGAGATAAGCGCGATCCTGGCTGCCAAATAGATCGGGCGTGGATTGTTCCGGGCCCGATCAAATCAGCGCTCGGGCAGTTCAGGCCCTCGATATCCCAGCCAGGGGCGAGCCCGACTGATCCAGCCCGACTGATCCTTTTATAGCAAGCAGCCTCGTCGCTTAACGGTGGCACCGCTCATCCCGGAGAGTAACCATGGTGCTCCCGGTTAGAGGCCGAAAGCTTCCAGTGAGAACTCGCCACTGCTTTCGTCTAGTTGAATGACCTTCACCTGCATCTTTGTCGGAGCGCATTCCTTAATTGATCTCGGTTTGGCATTCTTGTCCTTCGCGATAGCGATGATCACCTTTACCCACCCGTCGCAGTGATCGAGCGCCCACCTGAGGTTTTCCATCAGCTCGTAGTGGCCACGACTGGTTTTGCTGTCAGCCCAAATAGGCCCGCGCTCGTAAACAAGACGACCGTCTGGCGATTTTTTGAACTCGTCCTGCCAAAGGGTAACCGCAACGGTCTTGGTCCCCTCATTTCGAGCCGACCAACTCCACTGCACGTTAACCGGAGCTGTACCGAAATGCGCAAAGGCCGCAGTGTGCGTGTATTTCTTCGGCATGTGTCTCTCCTACCGTCATCGCGAGGTAAGCACCATCGCTCAGGCCCCACAAGCCCCCAGTCGACAGCCCACCAGGTATTGCGACAGGAAGCATGGCCAAGCACCTGCGGTCGGTTGTCGCCGAGCAATACCGCGGCATCTAAAGCGTCGTATGGCGATGCCGGTTGGTCCGATCGCGGTCCGGTGGCCGGTTTCCGAGGTTCGCGCCGAGGTGAAGCAATGGGCGGACACATCGGAGGACAGGGGCGTCTGCGAATGGCCGCTTCAACCAAATGCCCACCCACAGCGTCGGTCGGCATTCGGCCCATTGCGGACACCACTCGACTGGTCGTCTCCGGCGCTCCCTCCGGTATCCGGCCCGGACGGCAGATCCGACCCAAAAGCGGTTGTCCAGCCTCGGGCACCAACCTCAGATTTTCCCCACTGCTTACTCCGCCGCCACCAGCCTTGGCGCCGATGAGACCCGGCCGGCCCGATCGTCCTCGGTAGCTTCCCACCAGTCGCCCAAGGCGTCGATGAGCGGCACAAGCTTGCGACCCGCTGCGGTGAGATCATAGTCGACGCGTAGCGGATAGCCGGCATGCGCCGTTCGCCGCACGATCCCGGCTTCCTCCAGCTTGCGCAGTTCCAGCGCCAGAATGCGGTGCGACACGGTCGGGTTGTCACGCCTCAGGTCGCTGAAGCGCTTGGTCCCGTCCTTCAGATAGTAGAGCAGCAAGGTCGGCCAGCGACCGCTGAGCACACGCATGGCCTCTTCGATCGGGCAGCTTGAGACGACATCTTTCATGGCGGATCCTGGTTACAAAATAGTGCGTAATTTACATGGGACGACCAGCGTTTAGGGTCAAGCTTCGCTGCGCAGCGTGATCCCTGAACATGGAAGAGGACAAAGAAATGGAACCTATCCTCCTTTACGGTGTCCCGGCAGGAAGTTCGATGGGGCTCGTCGCTGCTTTTGAACGCTTCGCACAGCCCTACCGCCTGTGCCGCGTCGACATGCTCACTGAAATGAAGAACGACGCCTATGCCCGCATCAACGGCCGTCAGGAAACGCCGGTGATGATCACCGACGACGGCAGAGTGCTCACCGAGACCATGGCGATTGCCGCTTGGCTCGAAGCCCGCGACACGCAACGTCGCATCAGCTTCGACCCGCGCTCGCCGGAAGCCGACCGGATGCATCAGCTGATGGCTTTCGTGAACACCGGTTTCACCGCCGCTTTCACCCCGCTCTGGGCTGCCTATGAAATGGAATCGGCCGAACCGGCCCTGCTGGCGACCTTGCGTGACTTCGGCCGCCAGGCCGTTGCCGAACGCCACGACCGGCTTGAGGCGATGATCGGCGACACCGACTTTCTGGTCGGCGACCGCCTGACGTTGGCCGATAGCACGTTGATCGGCGTGGCACGTTGGGCGGAGTTCCACCAGGCGGTCGACGGCGCCGCCTATCCCAGGCTGGCAGCGCTGCGCCGTCGGATCGAAAGCAATCCGGACGTGCGGTACGCGCAGGCCATCGAGGACGGCGAAACGCCGGCGGGTTCGGGTGCCTGCCTTGGCCACGTTCCGCTGGCCGAGGTGATTGAACGATTTGGTGCCTAATGCATGTCGCGCAAAAGTGTGCGGCGGTTTTGCGATAACGACATGCATAAACAAACAACCTAAAGCGCGTCGCAATGAATCCATTCAGCCGCGACGCGCTTTAGCACACGCCAGCGGCGCGGCACGAACACGGCCTGTGCCGCGCCGCGCATGCTCAATCCCACCCGATTCGCGACAAGCACATCGAATTCGGCTATCATGCCATCGCTCTTGAAGTGGCAGCTACGGGCGGCCATCCTGGCGGTGGCCGCCCCCTGAATACGGGAGAATGGGTATGGCCAGCTTTCATGTCATGTCGGATGCGCGTGGGATGCACGTGCAGCCCAGGGTGCGCCGCATCACCACGGCGGACCTGATCGATGTGCTGCGGCTCGGCGTCGAGGATTTTTGGGCAAAGCCATCGCATTACGTCTTCCTGTGCCTGATCTATCCCGTGGTCGGATTGATCCTGGCGCAGTGGACGACATCCGGCGCCTACGCCATCCAGCTCCTTTACCCGCTGATGTCCGGCTTCGCCCTGCTTGGACCGTTCGCCGCGATCGGCCTCTACGAGATCAGCCGCCGCCGCGAGCTCGGCATGGACACGTCCTGGTGGCACGCGCTCGAGGTGCGCCACTCGCCGGCGCTGCCGGCGATCGCGGTCATCGGCATCATGCTGGTGGCACTGTTCCTGCTCTGGCTGTTCACCGCGCAATCGATCTACTCCAGCCTGTTCGGCGCTCAGCCGCCGGCCTCGATCGGTGGCTTTGTCCGCGAGGTGCTGACAACGCCCAAAGGCTGGACGCTGATCCTGCTCGGCAATGCGGCCGGCTTCGTCTTCGCCGCGATCGTGCTGGCGACGACGGTCGTCGCTTTCCCGCTGCTGCTCGACCGCGATGTCGGCGTGGTCTCGGCGATCGAGACATCGGCACGGGCAGTGATGACAAACCCGCTGCAGATGGCGCTGTGGGGCCTGATGGTCGCCGTGCTGCTGGTCATCGGCTCGATCCCGCTGTTTGCCGGGCTCGCCGTCGTCATGCCCGTGCTTGGCCATGCGACCTGGCATCTCTATCGCAGGCTGGTCGAACCGGAGCGGGCGCAGCCGGACCGGCGGCCGATGTAGGCGGAAGTGGCGTTTGGCGCCGCTACGGGCGCATCTCCGGATGGCGGTAGGGGCACTCACCATGTCCATTCCACCGCAAGAGCATGATTGCGAGCCTGTGCGCCAGGGTCGACAATTGGCGAAAGTGGCGACGTTGCCAATCTCCCCCTGTGCGGGGGAGATGCCCGGCGGCAGAGGGGGGTGCTGTCCCGCCGGCCTATCAGACAATCGCATCAACGCCACAGGCCGGTCTCCAGTTGGAAATGGATTCCACAAAAAGTCGGCGATCCTTCCCACCCCCCTCTGGCCTGCCGGCCATCTCCCCCGCAAGGGGGGAGATCGGCAGCTTCGGCGAAGTCATCCTTCAGCCGACGATGCGCAGGTTCGACAATTCGTTGGCGATTTCCCTAAAATTGTCCGACAGCGTCGCCCCGGTCGCGTTCCAGAACAGCTTGGCCGGCTTGGTCGGATCGGTGGGATCCTTGCGGAAGCGCGAGTCCGAGGAGCAGGCCTTCAGCGCGTCGAGTGCTTTCTTGTCGCCGGCATCGGTGGTCGACAGGTCGAGCGCAACGGTCATGACGAGGACGTTCGAATTCTTCGCGTTGCCGCAAAGGGTCTGCATCTGCTCGTCCAGCGCGGCGGTGTAGTTGGCGCCGGTGTAGGTCGTCTTGCCGATGTCGGTGCTTGTGTTCATGAACAGGCGCGTCACGCTTCCAGACCCCGGATATGTCAGGCCGGTGTAACCGTAAGCGGCGTAGGTCGACCTGTTATTGGCATAGCCGCTGTCGCTGACGGCGCTGTAGGTATTGGCGCCGTCGGTCAGCACGATGACCACCTTGTCGTTGCCTCTTTCAGTGTTCGGCCGGCCCTCGGTGAAAGGTTCGTTGCTCGACACCGTCCGCCAGCCCCAGGCAAGGCCTTCCGGCACGTTGGTGTTGCCGTTCGGCGCCATGGCGTCGATGGCGTTGTCGATCTCCTCTTTCTGGGCAAGCTGGGTCACGTCTTTGAGCGGTGTGATCGGGTTGGTCGTGCAGGACGAATTCGGACCGTCGCCCGAGGCAGCCGACTTCGAGCCGTAAGGCTTGACCAGGAAATATTTGCGCATGTCCGACTGCCGCTGCGAAGCGGTTGGGCTGTCCGTGTAAGGCCAGTCGGCCCACCAGTTGTTGCCGTAACCATAGTTCAGATAGATCACGTCGTTAGCGCCGTCGCGGTTGAAATCGAGCCAGAGGGTGCCGGCCTCGTCGGGCGCAAACATCGGCACGAACAGTGTGGCAGGCGCGGCGGTGCTCGGCGTCGTGTCGTCGTTGTTATAGGGGTACGGCCTCGCCTCCACGCAACCCTGCCAGCTCGCATAGCGGCTGGTGGTGTAGATATATTCCGGGGTGGTCCAGTGGCCGCTCCAGCAAGTGCCGTTTCTCCTGTAGTGATCGCAGATATACTGCTTGCTGTTTGGCACTTCTTCACGACCGGATTCGACCGTCATGTCGGCGAAGAGGCTGAAACGGGTCAGTGGTTGATCCTCGGTATCGTCCCAGCCGGTGCCGCGTTTGTACCAGACGCCATTGAGCTTTTCGGCGTATTTGTTCGGATCTTCGGCGGCGGTCATCTTCGTCCAGTCGAAATCCTCGTGCTGGATCGGGGAGATGCCGTCCTGGTCCATCCAGCTATCCAGGTCATGGGTGGGACCGACATTGACCGAAGCAGCGAACGGCACGAGGGAGAACTGCACCGGTTTGCTGACCTGCTTCATCTGCTGTGCCTGCAGCGCCAGCGTATCGACAAGCTGCTTGGCGGCAGTCTTCAGCAGGTCTATTCGCCTCGCGCCGGTGCCGGAACCGAGTTCGTTCATCGAGCCGGAATTGTCGAGCACCAAAGCGACTTCCAGCGTGTTCTTGAGGCGGATTTCCGAGCACTCCGTGAAAGTTGTAGCGCCGCTGGTGGTCCAGCCGCCCAGCATGGCGGCGGCCGGCAGAAAATAGGGGTGATAGGTCAGGGCGCTGCAGAGCTTCAACGTGCCGCCACCCGCACTGTTGTTGGGCAGGGTGACGGTAAGCGACGTGTTGGCCGGATCGACGGGGCCGAGATTGGTTTCGAAGAAAGTCTTGGCGTAGGCCCTGGCGGCGTCGTCGGTTGCGCCGGAGACGACCTGCTGAGCCGTGGCGAGGCCGGCGGCGTCCAAAGCGTTCAAAGTGGCGTGCTTCTGGCGCAGCAGTTCCGAGTAATCGACGCTGAGCGCCACTCCGCCCATCAGTGGCACCATCGTGATGACCGTCATCAGCGTATAGTTGCCACGCCGGTCCCTACCGAATTTTCGGATCATTGTCTTCAGCCCCTCGCCAAAACCCCTAGTCGGCGAAAGATGCCATCAATCCTTAAATTTCAGATTGCTGAAAAACATCCAAGATCGGCTTGCTTTTTCAAGGCTCGTTAACCACACCGCCGATGCCGGCATTGCTGCGCGCGGCTGGATTGGCCGCCGAAGCCTTCAGAATGGGAGGAAGCCTCGGCAAAGAGCGGCTTGCGCGCTTGCCTTCTTCAGTGCCAAGGCGATCCTGAAAATGGGCAATCCTGAAACCAGGGCAATTCTGAAAAATGTGAAAGCTGGTGACAGGGTCAAGTGCTTCGGTTAATGCGAACCTGCCGCGGCGGACGTCGGCGGCGACGCTCGCAACCATCATGATTTGGGAAACGATATGGCGGACTCGCCCGATATCATCGGCTCGCTCGCGGATTTGTCGGGAGCCTATTGTGCCATCCTGTGCGACGTCTGGGGTGTGGTCCACAATGGCGAACGGCATTTTCCGGCCGCGGCTCTGGCGCTGGCCACGGCGCGCGAGGCGAAGATACCTGTCGTGCTGATCACCAATTCGCCGCGCCGCAGCGCCGATGTGGTGGCGCAGATGAATGCGATCGGCGTTCCCTCTGACGCCTATGACCGCGTCGTCACCTCCGGCGACGTGACCCGCGACCTGATCATGGAAGGCCCGCGAAAAATCTTCCACATTGGCGCCGATCGCGATTTCACGCTCTATGACGGGCTTGATGTCGAGTTGGTCGAGGAGTTCGAGGCGTCCGGCGTGGTCTGCACCGGGCTGTTCGACGACGAGGTCGAGAAGCCGGAGGACTACGCCGATCTTCTGCGGCGGCTGCGCGCCAGGAACCTGCCCTTCATCTGCGCCAATCCCGATATCGTGGTCGAGCGCGGCGAGCGGATGATCTGGTGCGCCGGGGCCCTGGCCCGCGACTATGCCCAGCTCGGCGGGCGCACGCTGATCGCCGGAAAACCTTATGCCCCGGTCTATGACGTGGCGATGAAGGAGATCGCCGACCTGCTCGGCCGCCCGGTCGGGCGCTCGGACGTGCTGGCTATCGGCGACGGCATGATGACCGACATCAAGGGTGCTGCCGACAATGGCTTCGACGTGCTCTACGTGTCGGGCGGCATCCATGCCCGCGACTACGGCGATGCGCTACGACCGGATCCGGCCAGGCTGATCGCCTTTCTGGAAAGGCATGGCTACCGGCCGGTCGCGGTCATTCCGAGACTGCAGTAGGCTCGCTCGATGACGGAAGCCTCGAAATGACGCTAGCCCCGAAATGACGGAAGCCTTCGAACGCGTTTCTGCCATCTCGCCGCTGCCGGCCAATTTGCGGGGTGGCGTGGTGGCGATCGGCAATTTCGACGGTGTGCACCGCGGCCACCAGGCCGTGCTCGAACGCGCGCTGGCCGAGGCCCGCCGGCGCGGCGCGCCGGCGCTGGTGCTGACCTTCGAGCCGCATCCGAGAAAGGTGTTCCGGCCCGAGATTCCGCTGTTCGTGCTGACACCGCCGCCGATGAAGGCAATGCTGCTGTCGCATCTGGGCTTTGCCGCACTCGTCGAGCAGCCGTTCACGCGCGCCTTCGCCGCACTGTCGGCGGAAGCGTTCGTGACCGATGTGCTCGACAGCAATCTCGGCATCATCCACGCCGTGACCGGCTTCGACTTCCACTTCGGCAAGGACAGGCAAGGCGGACCGGCCTATCTGATGGCGGCCGGCGAACGCCACGGCTTCGGCGTCACCCTGGTTGACGCCTTTCGCGACGAAGGCGCCGAGGTGGTGTCGTCGAGCCGAATCCGGGCGCTGCTGTGCGAAGGGGCGGTGGCCGAGGCCGCGGGCCTGCTCGGCTACCGCTTCACGGTCGAGAGCGAGGTGATCGGCGGCCAGCGGCTTGGCCGGACGCTCGGCTTTCCAACCGCCAATATGAGGCTTTCGCCGGAAGCCACTCTGAAGGAAGGGATTTACGCCGTCCGCTTCCGCCGCGCCGACGGCACGCTTCATGATGGTGTTGCCAGCTTCGGCCGCCGCCCGACCGTCGACGACAACGGCACGCCGCTTCTGGAAACCTTCGTCTTCGACTTCGCCGGCGATCTCTACGGCGAGCTATGCGCGGTGTCCTTCTTCGGTTTCCTGCGCGCCGAGGTGAAGTTCGACGGGCTCGACGCGCTGGTCGCGCAGATGAAACGCGACGAGGCCGAGGCGAGGGCGCTGCTTGCCGGCGTCAGCCCGCTGTCCGAGCTCGACGCGGCCGTTGCTTTCTAAAGCATGATCCCGAAAAGTGGGAACCGGTTTTCGGACAAGATCATGCTAAAACAAAGCTTGATCCCGAAAAGTGGAACCGGTTTTCGAACAAGATCATGCTAAGACAAAGCATGATCCTGAAAAGTGGGAACCGGTTTTCGGAACAGATCATGCCAAACCAAGGACCTATTTTTTCAGCGCCAGGCCGACAGCAATGAAGGCCCAGCCCTGGAAGATCAGGTCGACGGCGAGAAACAGCCCCAGCACCCATACGCTGTTGACTGGCCAGCCCATGGCGATGACCAGCCCGGCCAGCGCGCTGATGACGCCGGCCGCAACCAGCCAGCCCCAACCTTTTTCCGGCCTGTGCCTGTACCCGACCCAGGCCCTGAGCACGCCTGATGCGAGAAGGGCGACCGCCAGCAGGAAGGTCAGCACCGCCGACGCCAGCAGCGGGTTGTAGAAGGCGAAGAACCCGGCGACGGCATAGAGAAGACCACTGAGCAGCCAGTAGAAAAACCGGGTCCATGTCTTCACACCGAAGGCATGCATGATCTCGATGATTCCGGCCATCAGCATCAGCCAGCCGACGACGTAGATCGAGGCGACAGTGGCGATGAACAGATTGCCGAAGGCGATGCCGCCGAGGATCAGCAGCAGAACGCCGAGCCCGACGAACCATCCCCATTTCGCCCGCGTCTGACCGATTGCATCTTTCAAGGCATCGCCGTGCAGTGTCATCGCCCTTCTCCCTCAGGTTACCTTTGCCGGCTTGGAAGGTAACGCTGACAGGCTTGCCGGTAAAGCGAGCAGGATGCGAGCGCCACACCCCGAGCGATCGCTTGCCAGACGTGGCTAGACCCGAAGCGGCCAAGTATCAGACGTAATATTCGACCATGTGCGGCGGCAGTGCTAAAGCATGACGAGCGGGTTCTGGACGACTGTCGTCCTCTTGTCTTCGCCATGGCGCAAACGAAAGCGGTGGCCCAGCGCTGGCTGTGACGCTTTATTGGATGACGTGAGGCTGCTGCTGTCGCCCGTTTTTATGCTTGATGAGGCTAGGGAAGCAAATGAGCGACGTGGACGAAAGCCTCGATCTGACGGAGATTAACGGAGTGCGCAGTTTGCTGACGTCAAAGCCACGACCGGTGGGCTGGGACGAACGCCGGGCACGGCTCGACGAGGTTGGTTCGGTCTGGCCGATTGCGGACGACGTCAGATGTGAGAATGCGGTTTTCGACGGCCTCGAGGGAGAGTGGTCGCTAACGCCTGAGAGTGACAGCGATAAGGTTCTGCTCTTCTTCCATGGTGGTGGCTACTGCTCCGGCTCGCTCAAAAGTCATCGTCGAATGGTGACCGAGGCAGGTCGAGCAATGGGAATGCGCACCCTCGCGATCGACTATCGACGCGCACCGGAACATCCTTTCCCTGCGCAACATGAAGACGCACTCACCGCATGGCGCTTTCTGAGTCGGCAAGGGATCGCGCCGGACCGCATCGTGGTTGGCGGCGACAGTGCGGGCGGCAACCTCACCCTGTGCCTGGTCAGTATATTGTGCGCGGCAGGGGAGCGGTTGCCGCGATGTCTTTGGCTGGTTTCGCCCTGGACGGACCTCTCGATGTCTGGCGCGACACTATCGACTAAGGACGCAATCGACCCTATCATCCACCGGGCGTATTTGGAGGAACTGGCCACCGCCTATGTTCCCCCTGGCTTTGGTCGGCGCGATCCCCTGATCTCGCCATTGTTTGCCGATCTGAGCGGATTTCCCCCAATGCTGATACAGGTCGGTTCGGCCGAGACGCTGTTGTCGGACGCAACTCGGCTCGCGCAAGCCGCTGGCGCGGCTGACGTCAAAGTACGTCTCGAAATTTGGCCGCATATGATTCACGCCTGGCCGGTTTGGAATGCAGGATTGAGTGCCGGTCGCCGCACTCTTCACAGCGCGGGAAGCTTTGTCCGCGGATTTTTGTAACTCTTGGGTGAGCAGCCTGGGTCACACGGCTATTGCCCAAAATCCAAAAAGCAGCCGAGACATTCCAGAGTGGGAAGCCCGTTGGCAGCTGCTAGCGCATTTTCAGAAACGCCGCCGATGTTTCGGACATTAAGCCAAATTTTACTGAACTGGCGCCATGGCTTGCGAAGGCTGGTTGTATCGCCAACCTGTTCGACTTATGGAGTAATGATGCGTTTTGTCCGAGCGAATCCGGTGGTTCTGGCCGCCTTCATACTTGGGGCCACCGGTGCCGCCGAAGCCGCCGATGGCGCCTTGGGCTGGCTGTCCGGCGACTGGTATCTGACAGTCGGCGCCACCGGCCTGGTCGCCCCCGATTTCGAAGGCAGCAAGGACTATATACTCAGCGCCCAGCCGATCATCTCGCTCGGCAAGGCCGGTCCTGCGGCCCGCTTCACCTCGCGCAACGACAACATCTCGCTGGGGTTGATCGACGAAGGCGGCTTCCGCGCCGGCCTGGCCGGAAAAATCCTGTTTTCGCGCGATGGCGACGACGCCGACGAGTTGAGAGGCCTCGACCCGGTGCGCTGGGGCGGCGAGGCCGGCGGCTTCTTCGAATTCTATCCTTTGGACTGGTTGCGCGCCCGCGCCGAATTGCGGCACGGCATTCGCGCCCATAACGGCTTCGTCGCCGACATCGCCGCCGACGCGTTCCACGATGTGACGCCGGAGGTCAGGATTTCCGGCGGGCCGCGCGTTTCGTTCGCCTCGTCGGACTATTTCGACGCCTATTACGGCGTCGACGCTGAGGAAGCCGTCGCGTCGGGCCTCAGCCGGTACCGACCCGGCGGTGGCGTGAAGTCGGCGGGCCTCGGCGGCGCGGTGACCTGGAAAGTCACCGAGCCGATGACGGCCAGCCTGTTCGCCGAATATTCGCGCCTGATGGGCCCGGCGGCCGATTCCAGCCTGGTCAAGGAGCGCGGCTCAAGGGATCAGTTCACGATCGGCGTTTCAACGACCTATCGCTTCGATTTCTCGATGTGAGCCTATCCCAGTAGTCGCGTATCGACCGGATGGGTCGTGGCGCTAACGATACGGATGCCGTCGCGGGCCAGCAAATCCGGATTGAGAAGATAGTTCCTTGTGAACGGGACAATTGCACAAGGGACTTCCATGACCGCCTGGGTGGCAGCAGCGACAAAGTTCGTCCCGAGCCGTTGTGTCATGGACAGATCGTCCTTCCAGTCATCGGGCAAACCGGGAGACATGATGGCAATGTCGTCCGGCATTTCGATCTCTACAAGCTGATAGGTCTGGGGCATGTCTTCCGCGTCGACATGCACAAGTATCTCGAGAAGTGCCGTGGCCGGGTGATCGGCGCAGTAGACAATTGGTGTCCCCATGACATGCCAACGGCCGCCGCTGACCAAACCGCCGACACCCAGCAGGTCGGCGTAGCCGGAAATGCGCCAGATCCGCATATGTCAGGCAAAGATGCCGTGGTCGATGCGATGGAGCTCTTCTTCCACCAGCGCTGCACCCGTTTCTGACTGCAAGAGGTTGATGGGTGTCTCGTCAAGCACCCTGCTGTGCTTGCGCAGCCAACGCTGCGCCTTTTCGTGATTGCCGAAAACCCGATCCGCCATCGCCGAAATCCGTTCAAGTCGCATAACGCGGTCGGACTCGGCGATCGTCAGTGTCTCGTTTCGCTCCTTGCGACGCGCCAATGTCCGTCGCGGGCCGACGATCTTGTAGATTTCGTCATTGCTGAAGCCGCGCTGGCGAAGTCCTTCGACCCTGGTGACATGAACGAGAAACCGTTCCGTTGCCGTGTCCGGGATACCTTTGATGTGCAAGCTGGACATATTTTAGCTTCGCTGCCATTTGCCCAAAGAAATAGGCGCAACTGGCCCATGAAGCAAGGAGGCCTCCGCGAGTTCGGGCTTTTCAATGGGGCCGGCCTCGTCTAAAAGCCCGTTCATGACGCAGTCTCCTCGCGCACTCGCGATTGCGATACGAATTACAAGCCCGGTGTTCCGGGCGGCCTGAGCGCCGCCGGAGCCGCCGGGAATTTTGCGCGCGGCCTCTCGCGCTTTTTCCAGATCATGATAGTTCAACGCCCGGGCTCTTTTGCCGGGCAATGCATATGGCAGACCAATGACCGATACGCCGATGACCGACACTGTTGAAACGATCGACTATTCCAAGACGCTTTATCTGCCGCAGACGGATTTTCCGATGCGCGCCGGCTTGCCCGAGAAGGAGCCGCTGCTGGTCAAGCGCTGGCAGGAGATGGAGCTTTACCGCAAGCTGCGCGAAAACGCCGCCGGCCGCGAAAAATACGTGCTGCATGACGGCCCGCCCTACGCCAACGGCAACATCCATATCGGCCATGCGCTGAACAAGATCCTCAAGGACGTCATCACCCGCTCGTTCCAGATGCGCGGCTACGACTCCAACTACGTGCCCGGCTGGGATTGCCACGGCCTGCCGATCGAATGGAAGATCGAGGAGCAATACCGCGCCAAGGGCAAGAACAAGGACGAGGTCCCGGTCAACGAGTTCCGCAAGGAATGCCGCGAGTTCGCCGCGCACTGGATCAAGGTGCAGGGCGCAGAGTTCCAGAGGCTCGGCGTCGTCGGCGACTTCGACAATCCCTATACGACGATGGCGTTCCATGCCGAGGCGCGCATCGCCGGCGAGCTGTTGAAATTCGCCATGTCGGGCCAGCTGTATCGCGGCTCGAAGCCGGTGATGTGGAGCGTGGTCGAGCGCACCGCACTGGCCGAGGCCGAGGTCGAATACCAGGACTATGAGAGCGACACGATCTGGGCGAAGTTTCCGGTCGTCAGCCTCGCTCGTCAGGTCACCAACGTCGAAGATGGGCAGCCAGCCTTGGATCCGAGGCTGACGCAGACGTCACTGGACTTGCTGGAGGCCGATGTCGTTATCTGGACGACCACGCCATGGACCATCCCCGGCAACCGTGCCGTGAACTATTCGCCACGCATCAACTATGGCCTCTACGAGGTCACTGCGGCCGAGAATGCTTTCGGCCCGCAGCCTGGCGAAAGGCTGATCTTTGCCGACGCGCTGGCGGAAGAGGCTGCGACCAAAGCCAAGGTGACGATGGACCGCCTCCGTAGCATTTCGGCCGAAGAGCTTGGAAGCCTTACGCTTTCTCATCCCTTCAAAGGTTTGAATGGCGGCTATGAATTCGACGTCCCAATGCTCGCCGGCGAGCATGTCACCGACGAAGCCGGTACCGGTTTCGTCCACACGGCGCCGGGCCATGGCCGCGAGGATTTTGACGCCTGGATGGACGCTGCGTCAGATCTTCGCCAGCGCGGCATCGACACAGCGATCCCGTTCACCGTCGACGATGCCGGCTTCTTCACCAAGGATGCGCCAGGCTTTGGCGCGGACCGCGAGGGCGGTGCGGCGCGCGTCATCGACGACAACGGCAAGAAGGGCAATGCCAACCAGGCGGTCATCGACGAGCTGATCAAGCGCAATGCGCTGTTCGCGCGCGGGCGGCTGAAGCATTCCTATCCGCATTCGTGGCGGTCGAAGAAGCCGATCATCTTCCGCAACACGCCGCAATGGTTCGTTTTTATGGACAAGGAGCTCGGCGACGGCACGACACTGCGCAGCCGTGCCCTGAAGGCGATCGACGACACCCGCTTCGTGCCGGCCGCCGGCCAGAATCGCATCCGCGCCATGATCGAGGAGCGCCCCGATTGGGTGCTGTCGCGCCAGCGCGCCTGGGGGGTGCCGATCGCCGTCTTCGCCGATGCCGACGGCAACGTCCTGCGCGACGAGGCGGTCAACCAGCGCATCATCGACGCCTTCGAGAAGGAAGGCGCGGACGCCTGGTTTGCGGCCGGCGCCAAGGAGCGTTTCCTCGGCAATCACGATGCCTCGAAATGGCAGCAGGTTATGGACATCCTCGACGTCTGGTTCGATTCCGGCTCGACCCATGTCTTCACCCTGGAGGATCGTCCGGATCTGAAATGGCCGGCCGACGTCTATCTCGAAGGTTCCGACCAGCATCGCGGCTGGTTCCACTCCTCGCTGCTCGAAAGCTGCGGCACCAGGGGCAGGGCGCCTTACGACACCGTCGTCACCCATGGTTTCACCATGGACGAGGAGGGGCGGAAAATGTCGAAGTCGCTCGGCAATACCGTCGTGCCGCAAGACGTCATCAAACAGTCGGGCGCCGATATCCTGCGGCTATGGGTGGTGACCACCGACTACTGGGAAGACCAGCGGCTCGGCAAGAACGTGCTGCAGACCAACATCGACGCCTACCGCAAGCTGCGCAACACCATCCGCTGGATGCTGGGCACGCTTGCCCATGACGATGGCGAGGACGTGCCGCTGGACAAGATGCCGGAGCTGGAGCGGCTGATGCTGCACCGGCTTGCCGAACTCGATGAAGTCGTGCGGGCGGGCTACGACGCCTTCGAGTTCAAGCGCATCACCCGCACGCTGCTCGACTTCATGGTGGTCGAGCTGTCGGCCTTCTATTTCGACATCCGCAAGGACGCGCTCTACTGCGAGGCGCCGTCCAGCGTGAAGCGCAAGGCGTCCGTGCAGGTGGTGCGCCATCTGTTCGACTGCCTGGTGAAATGGCTGGCGCCGATGCTGCCCTTCACCATGGAGGAGGCCTGGCTCGACCGTCATCCGGACGCCGTCTCGGTGCATCTCGACCAGTTTCCGCCAATCCCGGTCGGCTGGAAGAACGAGGCGCTGGCGGAAAAATGGCGCAAGGTGCGGCAGGTCCGCCGCGTCGTCACCGGCGCGCTGGAAATCGCGCGCGCCCAGAAGGTCATCGGCTCGTCTCTGGAAGCGGTGCCGGTCGTCACGCTCGATGATGCGGCGCTCGAAGCGGCGATATCGGATGTCGACATGGCCGAAATGGCGATCACCAGCGATCTGGTCATTGCGCATGGCAACGCGCCTTCCGGCGCCTTCACTCTGGACGACGTCAAGGGCGTCGCTGTGGTGGTCGAGAAGGCCGAGGACCGCGGCCTGCTCAAATGCGCGCGCTCATGGCGCTACACGGCCGATGTCGGGCAGGACAAGCAATTCCCCGACGTTTCGGCCCGGGACGCGGCGGTGCTGCATGAATTGAAGGCGCTTGGTCGACTTTAATGCATGTCGCCCAAAAGCATGCCCCCGGGCCTGACCCGGGGGTGTGTAGCGGTTTTGGGACAACGACATGCCAGGTCGCCATATCGGTGCACAAATGCCACGGCGGGCGGCTGATCGGCCTCGGCTCGTTGCCCTTAACGAGTGGTTGAGATAAACACGCGAAACTCCGGACGACAAATTGTCGCCGGATTTCCGTCGGAAGAGCATAGGCGATGGGGACCGGACTTTGGCCGGTGGCGATCGAGAGGCTGTCTAGAGTGGGACTTTTTGGCATGACCGAAAGAACTTGCGCGCGCGTTGCGCTGCTGGCGCCGCTTGTCGTATCCGGCTTGGCCCTGTCCGGCTGTATGGGCTCGCCGACCTACGGGACCGACAAGACCGCCTCCGCCCAGCTTGCCGGCGATCTCACCAGTGCTTTTTCAGTCATGCCGAAGAACAAGCAACGGATCGACTACAAGCCGCGCCCCGAACTGGTGAAGCCGGCGCCGGGACAGAAGCAACTGCCGCCGCCGCAGGACAGCGCCACGGCAAGCGCCGATTGGCCCGAATCGCCCGAGCAGCGCCGCGCTCGCCTGCGCGCCGAGGCCACGCTCAACCAGGACGATCCGTCCTACCAGGCGCAGATCGTCGATGACATCCAGACGGATCCGGTCGCGATCAAGTCTGCGATGAAGGACTCGGGTTCCAGTCATCCGCCGGCCTGGAAGCCGGCGGATTCGGACAAGGGCCGCGCCGCCGAAGTCAAGCGCCGCCTTGCCGAACAAAAGCAGGGCGACCCGAACACCCGCCGATATCTGAGCGAGCCGCCGGTGCAGTATCGCGCCGCTTCCGCCACCGCGCCGGTCGACGACCTCGGCGAGGACGAGTACAAGAAAGCACGCCGCCTCAAGCGGGAAGCGGCCGCCAAGAACAAGAGCGGCGGCATGTTCGACTGGCTGCCGTGGTAAGCTGCCGGCGCTAAGAAATCCTGCGACGTTAGGGTTCGCGTCGCTCCCTGAAAAAATCCTTCAGCAGCAGGGCTGCGTCGCTCTCGGCCATGCCTGGATAGATGTCCGGTGCATGGTGGCAGGTCGGTGAGGCGAAGAAGCGGACGCCGTTGACCACAGCGCCGCCCTTCTCGTCGGCGGCGCCGAAATAAAGCCGGCGCAGCCTGGCGAAGGAAATGGCGCCGGCGCACATGGCGCAGGGCTCCAGCGTCACATAGAGATCGTGGCCGGTGAGCCGCTCGCTTGACAGCTTGCGGCAGGCTTCGCGGATCGCCAGCATCTCGGCATGGGCGGTAGGGTCGGCAAGCTCGCGGGTGCGGTTGCCGGCACTGGCAACGACCGTATCGCCGCTGGCGATGACCGCGCCGACCGGCACTTCGCCGCGCAGGGCGGCGGCTTCGGCCTCCTTCAGCGCCAGCGCCATGAAATCCGGCCGCTTCAAGCGGTTTCCATTCCTATTATCTCCTCGCTACTCCGGCACGATCCTGTTATCTAGCGCATGATCCCGAAAACCGGAATCGGTTTTCGGAAGGGATCATGCACCAATCAAAGTCCTACAGCGTCCTTTGCGCGTCCGTACGGACGCGCGGCGCTGTAGTGCAAACGAGCAAAGCTACATGGACGACAAAAACAAGAAATTCCCGCGCCAAAAGGGTCCGGGCAAGACCGGCCCGAAACCGTCGGGCCCGCGTGGTCGCGATGTCGCTGCCGGCAAGGGCGGCAAGCCGTCCTTCGGCGCGAAAAAACCTTACGCGCCGCGTGGTGACCGCCCGCTGGCCGACGGCGAGCGGCCGAAGCGCGACTTCAAGAGTGGCGATAGGCCGTTCAGCAAAGGACCACGGCCCGACGGCAAGCCCTATGAAAAGCGCGAGGGGCCGCGCAAGCCATACGCCCCGCGCGGCGACCGCCCGATGGCGGCTGACAGCGAGCGGCCGAAGCGCGATTTCAAGGCTGGCGACCGGCCGTTCAGCAAGGGGCCGCGTCCGGAAGGCAAGCCTTACGAGAAGCGCGAAGGGCCGCGAAAACCGTACGCGCCGCGCGGCGACCGGCCAATGGCAGCTGACGGCGAGCGGCCGAAGCGCGACTTCAAAAGCGGCGACCGGCCGTTCAGCAAGGGGCCGCGTCCGGAAGGCAAGCCTTATGAAAAGCGCGAGGGGCCGCGCAAGCCATACGCGCCGCGCGGCGACCGGCCGGCGGCTGCCGAAGGCGAGCGCAGCGAAAGGCGCTTCGACCGTCCCAAGGGAGACTTCAGCGATCGCCCAAAACGCGACTTCGGCGATCGGCCCAAGCGCGATTTTGCCGGTGATCGGCCCCAAGGGGCATCGGGCGGCTTCAAACCGCGCCCGCGTCCCGCCGAAGCGACGGAAGAGGCTGGTGAGCGCATTGCCAAGCGGCTGGCCCGCGCCGGTCTTGCCTCGCGTCGCGATGCCGAGGAGCTGATCGCGGCCGGCCGCGTCAAGGTTAATGGAAGGGTGCTGTCCTCGCCGGCCTTCAATGTGATGCCTGGCGACATCATCCATCTCGACGGCATGGAGATCCCGCCGATCGAGCGCACCCGGCTGTTCCTGTTCCACAAGCCGGCCGGCGTCGTCACCACCAATCGTGATCCCGAGGGCCGCAAGACCGTCTTCGACGTGCTGCCGGCCGACCTGCCGCGGCTGATGACCATCGGCCGGCTAGACATCAACACCGAAGGCCTGCTGCTGCTCACCAATGACGGCGGGCTGGCGCGCGTGCTCGAACTGCCGGCGACCGGCTGGCTCAGGCGCTACCGCGTGCGCGTCCACGGCAAGGTCGAGGAAAGTGCGCTCGCCGGCTTGCGCGAAGGCATCGCCGTCGACGGCGTCTTCTATGGCGCCATCGAGGCGACGCTCGACCGCGAGCAAGGCACCAACGCCTGGCTGACGCTTGGCCTGCGCGAAGGCAAGAACCGCGAGGTCAGGAACATACTGGGCTCGCTTGGTCTCGACGTAACGCGACTGATCCGCATTTCCTACGGACCGTTCCAGCTCGACGACCTGCCGGAGGGCCATGTGCTGGAGATCAAGGGCCGGGTGCTGCGTGACCAGCTCGGCGAACGCCTGGTCGAGGAGTCCGGCGCCAATTTCGACGCTGACATCACCAAGCCGTTTTCCAACAGGCCGGTGCGGCGCGAAGCGGTGCGCGAAGAGGAACCTGAGCGGCCGAAATTCACCCGCGACGGCGAACGCCGTCCGATCGGCGAAGGCGGATTGATCAAGAACCGCAAGCGCCGCGAAGGCAGCCGCGACGAGGCGCTGGGCAAGCTGTCGACAAGTCCCGGCAGAAGCTTCGGGCCGGAAAAGAGCTTTGGTGAGCGCGGCCCTAGATCAGAACGCAGCGGGCCCGAACGCGGCGGCTTTGCCGATCGCGGCCCCAAATCTGAACGTAGCGGGCCGGGCGGCTTCGGCGGCAAACCGGGCGGCGGGAAAAAGTCCGAACGCGAGCAGCGCCCGATCGAGCCGCCGGGCCAGCGCAAGGCCAATGTCTGGATGGCGCCCGGCGCGCGGCCGATCGGCAAGGGCAGGGCGGACGCCGATGCCGGCAGGGCGGCCGAAGCCAAGGAACGCAAGGCCTCGTTCAAGCCGTCTTATGGCAAGCCCGCCCATGGAAAACCGGGAGGGGGAAAACCCGGAGGCGCAAAGACGTTCGGCAAGCCGCGTGGTGCCGAGGGTGGCGGTGCCAAAGGCGGCGACCGGCCGCGCAGCGGCCCCAAGGGATCCAGGGGAGGCAATGCGGATCGTCGGCGGTGAGTTTCGCGGGCGTCCGCTGGCGACGCCCCGCTCAAGCGCCATCCGCCCGACCACCGACCGCACCCGCGAGGCTGTCTTCAACGTGCTGGCGCATCGTTTCCCCGATAGGCTGGTCGGCGCGCGGGTGCTCGACCTGTTCGCCGGCACCGGCGCGTTCGGCCTCGAGGCGCTGTCGCGCGGCGCGTCTTATGGCGTCTTCATCGAAGAATCGGCGGAAGGGCGCGGCCTGATCCGCACCAATGTCGAGGGCTTCGGCCTCACCGGGCGTACCAAGATATTCCGTCGCGACGCTACGGCGCTGGGCGAGGCGGGCACGATGGCCGCGTTCGGCCTGGTGTTCGCCGACCCGCCCTATGGCAAGGGCCTGGGTGAGCGTGCCTTGCGCTCGGCCAAGGCCGGCGGCTGGCTCGCCCCCGGCGCGCTCTGCGTCGTCGAGGAGGCGGCAGCGGCGCCGTTCGAGGCAGGGCCGGGCTTTTCAGTTGTCGACGAGCGCAGCTATGGCGAGACGGTTATCCGCTTTATCGAGGTTGGATGAGTAGCGTCTTCCCTTCTCCCCTTGTGGGAGAAGGTGGCCGAGCGAAGCTCGGTCGGATGAGGGGTGTTGGAAGGATCTCTACCTTGAAGAGGCAAGTGCTTAAAATCGCTAGATATTTTTATGCCGCACTCCGTCCAGCACCCCTCATCCGTCTCGGCGCTGCGCGCCGATCCACCTTCTCCCACAAGGGGAGAAGGGTTGGCGCAGCGCCTTCAAAATGACGAACAAATCAATTTGCCTGTGGCGATACCCCCGCCTATCGTCCCACCCCATGACAACCGGAGTCGTTAATGACATCTCAGGCTGACTGGCTGCGCGGAACGCTTTTTGCGCTGGCTGTCGTGATGACCGGCCCGGTTCTGGCCGACAACAAGCCGGACGACGGCAAGGTGACGAATTTCCTGCTCGACAACGGCATGGAGGTCGTTGTCATCCCCGATCGCCGCGCACCGATCGTCACTCATATGGTGTGGTACAAAGTCGGCAGCGCCGATGAGCCGCCGGGCAAGTCCGGCATCGCCCATTTCTTCGAGCATCTGATGTTCAAGGCGACGACCAACCATGCGGCCGGCGCGTTCGACCGCGCCGTCTCCGCCATCGGCGGTTCGAACAACGCTTTCACCTCCTATGACTACACCGCCTTTTACGAGACGGTGGTGCCGCAGGCGCTCGAGCAGATGATGGATTTCGAGGCCGATCGCATGCGCAACCTCATCCTCAACGACGACGTCATCGCCACCGAGCGCGACGTCATCCTCGAGGAACGCCGCTCGCGCATCGACAGCAATCCGCAGGCAGTGCTCGGCGAGGAGGTCGACGCCACGCTCTGGCAGAACCAGCCCTATCGCATTCCGGTGATCGGCTGGATGCAGGAGATGGAGAAGCTGAACCGCGCCGACGCCAAGGCTTTCTACGACAAATATTATACGCCCAACAACGCCGTGCTGGTGGTGGCTGGCGATGTCGAGCCGCAGGCGGTCAAGGCGCTGGCCGAAAAGACCTATGGCAAGGTCGCGCGTGGTCCAGACCTGCCGCCGCGCATCCGTCCGGTCGAACCCGAACAGAACACCAGGCGCACGGTGACGCTGGCTGACGCGCGTGTCAGCGTGCCGAATTTTTCGACGCAATGGGTGGTTCCCTCCTATCACACCGCGAAGCCGGGCGAAGCGGAAGCGCTGGACCTGCTGGCGGAGATCCTCGGCGGCGGCAGCCGCAGCCGGCTGTACCAGCAGCTTGTGGTCAAGCAAGGCATTGCCGCCGAGGCCGGCGCCTTTTTCCAGGGCACCATGCTCGATGCCACCAACTTCACCGTCTATGGCGCGCCGCGCGGCGACGCCAAGCTGGCCGATGTCCAGGCGGCGGTCGAGGCCGAGGTCGCCCGCATCGCCAGCGAGGGCGTCACATCGGGCGAGTTGGAGAAGGCCAAGGATCGTTTCGTCCGCTCGATGATCTTCGCCCGCGACAAGCAGGATTCGATGGCCAACATCTACGGCGCGACGCTCGCCACCGGCGGCAACGTCAGGGATGTCGAGGAATGGCCGGGCCGCATCCGCAAGGTCACCGCCGACGAAGTCAGGCAGGTTGCGGCGCGCTATCTCAATCTCAACCATTCGACATCAGGCTATCTCTTGCCGCAGACACAGGCAGGGAATTGATCGATGAGGGACCAGCATAGCCGCGACTTCCCTTCTCCCCTTGTGGGAGAAGGTGGCCTCGCGAAGCGAGGTCGGATGAGGGGTGTTCCAGCTTCGCACCGACGGCCCTTCCAACACCCCTCAACCGTCTTGGCGCTGCGCGCCAATCCACCTTCTCCCACAAGGGGAGAAGGGAGAGCCGCGCGTGTTGCCACCCAATTGGTTACCCTGATCCTCTCCCTCGTCTTCCTCGTCCTGCCGGCGCTTTCCGCTCGTGCGGCCATGAGCATCCAGGAGGTGACGTCGTCAAAGGGCATCACCGCCTGGCTGGTGGAGGACTATTCCGTACCGCTCGTCGCCATCCGCTTTGCCTTCGACGGCGGCACGACGCAGGATCCCGCGGGAAAGGTGGGCCTTGCCAATCTGATGAGCGGCCTGTTCGACGAGGGCGCCGGCAATCTCGACAGCGAGGCCTTCCAGATCAAGCTCGACGACGTCGGCGCCGAGATGAACTTCGAAGCGGCGCGCGACGGCATCTATGGCTCGATGCGCATGCTTGCCGAGCAGCGCGACGCGGCGTTCGACCTGTTGCGGCTGGCGGTCACCGAGCCGCGTTTCGACCAGGCGCCAATCGACCGCATTCGCGCGCAAGTGCTGTCCGGCATCATCGCCAACGAGCTTGACCCGGACACACTCGCCCAGCGCAAATGGCTGGAGGCACTATACGGCACCCATCCCTATGCGCGGCCCGAAGAGGGCACCAGGCAAAGCATCGCCACCATCACGCCGGACGATCTCATCGCCTTTCACAAGGCGAATTTTGCTCGTGATGGCCTGCATGTGGCGGTGGTCGGTGCCATCGATGCCGAGACGTTGAAGAAAAAGCTCGATCTGGTCTTCGGCGGCCTGCCGCAACATCAGGCGCTCAGCGCGGTCGCCGATGTCGATCCGAAACTCAACCAGCAGCTCGAGGTCAATTACGACCAGCCCCAGACATCGCTGCAACTCGCCTATCCCGGCGTCGAGCGGAGTGCGCCGGATTTCTTCGCCGCGGTTCTGATGAACGAGATCCTCGGCGGCAGCGCCTTCACCTCGCGGCTGTTCGAAGAGGTGCGTGAAAAACGCGGCCTGGCCTACAGCGTCAGTTCCGACCTGGTCGACCACCAGCACGCCAACGCCCTGGCCATCACTACGTCGACCCGCGCGGATCGGGCGGCCGAGACTTTGGCTGTGGTGCGCGAGGTGGTGAAGCGCATGGCCCAGGAAGGGCCGACCGAAGCGGAACTGGCGGCGACCAAGAAATACTTGATCGGCGCCTACGCCATCAACAATCTGAACTCCTCCGGCGCCATCGCCGCGACGCTGCTCGAGCTGCAGCTCGACAAGCTCGGCAGCGACTATATGCAGCGCCGCGCCGCCCTCATCAACGCGGTGACGCTGGATCAGGTCAAGGCGGCGGCGAAAAAGCTGCTTTCCGCCGAGCCGGCCATCATGGTCGTCGGGCCGAAGCACGGCGAGGCCAAGGAGGAATGAACCCAAATGGGGGGCAGGGCCAAATGAGGGGCAGGGGATGAGCCCGAGCTTCGGCATCGCCTTCGGCGGCGGCGGCGCGCGCGGGCTGGCGCATATCCATGTCATCGAGGTGCTGGACGAGCTGGGTATAAGGCCGGTCGCCATATCAGGCTCATCGATCGGCGCCATCATGGGCGCCGGCATGGCTTCGGGCATGGCCGGCAGCGACATTCACCACTACATGCGCTCGATCCTCGGCCGCCGCGCCGAAGTGGCGGCGCGCATGTGGCGGGCGCGGCCAGGCACCTTTGCCGAGGCGCTGCAGGGCGGGCTGGGTGTCACCCAGTTCAATGTCGAGCGCATCCTCAAGGCATTCATGCCCGACGCCATACCCGAAAGCTTCGCCGAGCTGAAAATACCGTTGAAGGTGACGGCAACGGATTTCTTCGGCCATAAGCTCGCCGTGCTGCGCGACGGCGACCTGCATTCAGCGCTTGCCGCCTCGGCGGCTATTCCCGCGGTATTCCGACCGGTGATGCGCGACGGCAGGCTGCTGATCGACGGCGGCATCTACAATCCGGTGCCGTTCGACCTGATCGAGGACGACGCCGACATCATCATCGCCGTCGACGTCGTTGGCGCGCCGGCCAAAGGCGGGCGAAAATACCCGACCTCCGTCGACCTGATGTTCGGCGCCACGCAATTGATGATGCAGTCGATCATCGCCGCCAAGCTGAGGCAATGCCAGCCGGACATACTGGTCAGGCCGGCGGTGTCGAAATACCGCGTGCTCGATTTCATGAAGATCGACGCCTTGATGGCCGAAACGGCTGATATCAAGGACGAGCTGAAGCGGGAGATCGAGAAGGCGGTGGAGGCGCGGGCCAAGGTCGACACGAGCAAGCGCACCAAGCAGGTGGGGGGCGTGGCGCGGAAAGCCTGATGCTCGGTTGCCTCATCGAAACAAGCGCAAGCGCTGAACATTTGAAACGCACTGACTGCCAAGCCGGAACTGATCAAGACGATCCGCGGCGTTGGATACCTGTATCCAAAGCGGTGAACGAGTGTGGTTCAGGGACCAGGCTGCCCGGCGGGCGGAACGATCTGCATGACGAGGCGCATCAGATCGGCCTGGCGGGAGGCGCCGGTCTTCTGGAAGATATTGTCGAGATGCGTCTTGGCGGTCGCGTTGGCAATGTGAAGGCTGGCGGCGGTCTCGGCCAAGGTGTGCCCGGCGACAAGGCTGGCGAGCACGCGGGTTTCGGCCAGCGTAAGCCCAAAGGCTCTCGCCAGCATTCCGGCGGCGTCATGCTCGTCCGGTGCATTGCCGATGAACACCGCGGCAACCGCGGCGGGCTCCATGCCGGCGCGCAGATCGCCGCCGGCCATCGGCAGCACGCGGGCGAAGACGGGCGGCAGGCCGGATTCGCTGAGGAGGACGGCAAGCCCTGTCTTGCCGATGCTGACCTCATCCTGAGCCGCAAGCATGATGGCGCTGTGAAGTTCCCTGGAAGCCGACGGGATCTTCGCTTGCAGAATGCCCCGGACATCCTGGATCGGGCCGCCGCTCCGCAGCATGTGCTTGGCCGAGCGGTTGGCGTGCAGGACGGCGCCACGTTCATTGGTGAGGACCACGGCGCATGTGAGCGCATCGAGTGCCTCGGCCATTCCTGCGCGCTCGACAGTGCCGATGTCCAGCATGTTGCTGATTATCACCGAACGGCGCACATGCGGCTGCAACAGTCTGCCAAGCTTGATTTCGCGCTCGGTGATAATGCCTTGCCGCTTATGCCGAGCAACGGCGAAGCCGGCAAGGCGGGTAGGGGTGTGGATCAGGAAGAACGACATGACGTCGACCAGGCCTTGCGGCTTCAGGAACTCCTGAAAATATCGGGAGGTCTCCAGGTAGGTTTGAGGGATATGGCGTGAGACCACATGCGGCATATCGAGCGAAGGCCATGTCGAGAGATCCTCGAGCAGCCGGGCGTGGATCTCGGGGATATATTTCGCCTGTTGCTCCAGCCAGTATGGCTCTATTCCCACGGTCCTGTAGATCAGCAGCTGATCATTGGCGAGGTCGTCAAGCTGCAGAACCGCAGTCTGGGCATCGAGCGCATCCCTGATCCCAGCCAGCGCCTGCTCCCATCGCCCCGGGTCGAGTGCGCAATCATAGATTGAGCCGATCAGCTTCGACAGATCATGATGCGACAATGCCTTGGCCATCGACGGCCCCCCGCATGTCGACAGCGCGTCCGACGCGGAAAGTAACGCGCTCCCACAGGTGCTCTCGCCTCTCCAAATTTTAGCGATCGCTTAAATTCCGATTATCTCCCCCAAACAGGGGATGCGCAAGCACCCGGGCGGTGAAATACTCTCGCCCAGAAGATAAGGTCACACTTAACTGTGACAACCAGTGGGGTTCAGCGCGTTCCTGGCTCGCGGGCCTTCGCCACTGTGGTGCAGCCGGGGGGACTAATCCAGAATTTCTGCCTGCGTGCGCCGACTAACACGGCGCGCGACCGTCTATTGTTGAAAACTTGAGCCGGGTTCGTCCCGGACAATTCGGGATGGAGCAGCATTATGTACAGATACATTGCTTTTGCAGCACTTTGCATGGCGGCGATGCCCGCGCATGCCGACGAGCTTGGAGCCATGAAGGCTGAAAGCATCGATCTCGCCGGCTTCCTTGGTGTCGTCTATTACACGCCGCAGGAGGACGGCTATCGGGTGGTCACCACAATCGCGCAGGGCGAGGCTGGCTTGCCGGTGCGTTTCGTGGCGACACTGACCGAGAACCAGATGGTCGCGGTCTCAGTGCCGGGCAAACTGGGCGAGTCGGACCAAATCATCGACATATCGCGTGTCGGCGGCAAGCTTGTCGTCAGCCCGCATCCGATAGACGGGATCGTGGTTTCTACCCCGAAGCTCGCCGTCGACTGATCCAGGGTTGAGTGATCCAACATCAGTGATCCAGCATCGAGTGGCCCAACATCGAGTGATCCGGGGGCATGCGCGTTGCGGCGGCGCTGGATGAGCCTGCAACATGGGCGACAGACGATGTCTCCATGGTTCGTCCTGGCTGTTGTTGTCTTTACCGTTGCCGCCGGCTTCGCCGCGTCTTCGCAGGCTGAGCTGGCCCCTGGCAAGTTCTACGAGGCTGTCGGCAACAAGGTCGATGCGCGAACCTATAACGGTTTTCGTCGCTACCATGGCAGCTGCAATCACTGCCATGGCCCCGACGGCATGGGCTCGACCTTCGCCTCGGCGCTTGTCGACCGGCTGCCCGGCATCGAGGTCTTTCGGCGCAATGTTCGCGACGGCGTGCGCAGCGGCGCTTCGGTGATGAAGGGCTTCGCCGACGATCCCAACGTCGCTCCTTACATCGACGACATCTACGCCTATTTGCAGGCCCGCGCCGACGGTGCGCTTGGCCGGGGTCGGCCCGAGAGGCTTGAAAATTAATGCATGTCGCGCAAAAGCGTGCCCTCGTGCCTGACCCGAGGGTGTGCAGCGGTTTTGCGATAACGACATGCATAAAACAACAACCTAAAGTGCGTCGCTTGAGCCGGTCGATCGCGATGCGCTTTAGTGCCATTGCCTGCCGACCGCAGGCGCTTCACCAAAGGACAGCGAGACGGTCGTCGCCGAGCGCCACATGCGTGCCGAAAGATGAGCACTCGCGCTCAAGCATGGCAGCGAGCCAGGCGGCGTCTTCGCGCAGGGCGCGGTTTAGCCGGAACTTGGTGAGCCGGAACGGCACCAGGTCGAGCGAAACAAGCGTCCCGCCCGGTACGGCGAGCCGCGGCAGGTACATCAGCGCAAGCTCACCACGAAAGCTTTCATTGCCGGTAATTCCCTCGTAGTCGGTGAGGAAGTCGCCGCATCCGTAGAGGATCAGCCGGCCGTGATGGATTTCGATCGGCTTGGGATGGTGGGAGGAGTGCCCATGCACGACATCGAAACCTGCAACATCGATGAGAGCATGGGCAAGTGCGCGTTCTTCAGCCGGGACCTGGTAGCCCCAGTTGCCGCCCCAGTGGATCGAGGCCACCGCGAGGTCGCCAGGCTGTTTTATGGCCTGCACGGATCGGGCGATCTGCTCGAGCGACCGGGCCGAGAGATCCGCCAGCAAATTGACGCCTGGCTTGTAAGCTCCGGCTGCCCATGAAGCTGGAACGCCGCTGGTCTCGAGCGCAAAGCCGAAGACCAGCACGCGGCCCCCGCCGGCCGGTTCGATGACGGCAGGCGCCGCCGCCTCGTCCGCGTCAAGCCCGGCCCCGGTATAGGCGAGGCCGGCAAGCCGCAGCGTATCGAGGGTCTCGACGAGGCCAGGCTCATCCCAGTCGAGCACATGGTTGTTGGCGAGCACGCAGCAGTCTATCCGTGCCGCCGCCAGGCAGCCGATGTTTGCCGGGTTCATCTTGTAATTGATCCCCTTGGGCGCCAAAGACAGGCTGGTGGTGATGCTGGTCTCGAGATTGATGATCCGCGCATCGGGCGCTTCACGCTCCAATTCACTGAGCGCATCGCCCCAGACATACGCCTCGTCGACCTTTCTCGGGATCGGGCCGTTGACGCGTTCGGCAAGCTCGACATAGGTCGTCGCCGATTTGACACAGCGCTCGCCAAGGTGCGGATCGCCGGGACTGGCGAGGACCTGGTCGATGCCGCGCCCGAGCATCACGTCGCCGCACAGGAACAGTGTTGCGCTGCTTCGGACGGCGGCATTGTTGGCGATCTGCGGCATTGGATCTGGATCTCCTTCCTCGCCAACCTCCAGTGAGGCAGATGAGCGCCGAGGGCCGAAGCTGCCAATCTCCCCCCTTGAGGGGGAGATGGCCGGCAGGCCAGAGGGGGTCGTCTCACGTAATGCGCCAACCTCCACTGTCGCAAGAGAGGGGGGCGCGCCCGGTCGAACCGACCCCCTCTACCCTGCCGGGCATCTCCCCCTCAAGGGGGGAGATTGGCCGTCATCGGCGCTTTCGCCAATCACCAGCGTTGCAGGATGAGGCGCCGAGGCCGCTCGCCCGGATCAGATAGAGGCGCCCTCAGCCCCACTTCATCTCGCCGGTGGCGACCTTGGAGCCGATGTCGAGCGCCACGCCCATGCCGAGGCCGGGGAAGCGGGCTTCCATGGCGCCCTTGAGCGCGGCCGCGTCCTTGGCCTTGGCCAGTTCTTCCTCGAAGGCGATGAGATAGGTTTTGGTGTGCTCGACGCCCGAAATGTCGGTGGCGGCGCCCGGCGTCATGTGGCCGGGCACGACGATTTCAGGCTTGGCGGCAACAATCTTTTCGAGATTGGCGAGCCAGGCGGCGCGCTGTTCCTTGCTCGACGTGTCGGCGGTCCAGACATGCACGCCCGAAAAAATCATCACCCCGCCGAACACGGCATTCAGCGACGGCACCGAGAGATAGCGCCGGTTGGCAAGGCCTTCGGCATCGACGATCTCGATGGTCTCGCCATCGACGGTGAGCGTCTTGCCGTCGAAGACTTCGGGGATGACGACATCGGCGAGCGCCTGCGGGCCATTCTCCTTGAGCTGCGGCCCCCAGACGGCGATTTTCTTGTCGACGCTGCCATTGATGGCGGCCACCGTCTCGGCAGCGGCGATCACCCGTGCCTGCGGAAAAACCTGCTTGATCGGCTGGAGGCCGAAATAATAGTCCGGGTCGGACTGGCTGACATAGATGGTGGTGAGTGTCTTGCCGGTCGCCTTGATCGCCTCGGCCACGGCCTGGCCGTCGGAATAGGTGAAACCGCCGTCGATCAGCAGCGCCTCGGAGGCGCCGGTGATCAGCACCGGGGCGCGAAAGAAGCCGTTTTCGCCGGCCGGAAAATGTTTCCAGGAAAGCCCGCCAGCCGCATGGCCAAGCCCGGCGGGAGCGAAGACGGCGGCGGCGCCGGCGGCGAGGGTGGTTTTCATGATGGCTCTCCGTGTGAACATGGAAGTCTCCTGGGCTTGAGAATGCGGAAATTCGGGCGAACGCATCTCCCGCGCAGCCTCGATCTCAGGAAGATGGCAAAAGCCGAATGCGTATTGAAGGCCAACAAAATAGACGTAAAGTATGCCATTGCCTGACAATAGGATCGCCCCTGCCATGAACCACGCATGAACCTGAACCGGCTGGCCTATTTCGCCGCGGTGGTCGATGCCGGCTCGTTCACGCGGGCCGCCGAGCGGCTGGGCATCACCAAGGCGGTCGTCAGCCAGCAGGTGGCGCGGCTGGAGCGCGATGTCGGAACGACGCTGCTGATCCGCACGACGCGGCGCGTCCATCCGACCGAAGCCGGCCGGACATTCCATGCGCGGTGCCTAAAAATTCTGCAGCAGGCCGAGGATGCCTTCGACGAGCTCGCGCAGGCCGCCGCCGAGCCGACCGGCACGCTGCGCATCGCCGCGTCCAACGATTACGGCACTTCGGCGGTGGTGCCGGTGGTCGCCGCCTTCAGCGCGCGCTACCCCGCCTGCCGGGTGGAGCTGACGCTGGGCGACGAGACCATCGACCTGGCGTCCGGTGGAATGGACGTGGCGATCCGCGTCGGCTGGCTGGCCGATTCCAGCCTGCAGGCGCGGCGGATCGGCACATTCGGGCAATTCATGGTGTGCGGCGCCGAGTTCGCCGGGCGCTTCAGGGCCGGCGAACCGCAAGACTTGGCCGGGCTGCCCTTCGTCGCCAACATGGCGCTGCGCGAACCGCTGCTCTGGCAATTTTCGCGCGGCGACGATGAGCATGAGGCTGTGCGCATGCAGGCAACGATCGCCATCGACGCGACGCCGGCAGTGCTGGCGGCCGTCCGCGCCGGCGCCGGCCTGTCGGTGCTGCCGGATTTTTTGGTGCGGGATGAGCTGGCCACGGGGCGGCTCGTCCAGGTCCTGCCCGAGTGGCAGCTGCCCTCCGGAGGCATCTACACAGTCTACCCCGCCGCACGGTTTCGGCCGCCCAAGGTGACAAGGTTTGTCGAGATGCTGATCGCGGCCGAGCAGAAGGCAGAGTCAGGCGGGGAGGGGCGCCGAGGTTGAAGCTGCCGATCTCCCCCCTTGTGGGGGTTGAGGAGTGGTACGCGCAGCGGACGGAAAGCCAATTGCTTGGCTTTCCGAACGACGAAAGCCGGCAGGCCAGAGGGGGTCGTCTAGCGTAATGCGCCAACCTCCACTGTCGCAAGAGAGGAGGCCGCGCCCGGTCGAACCGCCCCCCTCTGCCCTGCCGGGCATCTCCCCCTCAAGGGGGGAGATTGGCCGTCATCGGCGCCTTCGCCAATCACCAGCGTTGCAAGATGACCGCCAAGGCCCGAACTGCCGATCTCCCCTCTTGTTGGAGGAGATGACCATCTCGGGCAACAAGCACCGACCGCCCACCACTGCTTCGCGCTTCTCCTGCCGGTTGGAATTGGCGCCGGGCGACAGGTCGACTGAGATCGACACTGCCGGGCTCTAACTTTATCCCTTTTACCCGGCAGCGTCTGGGAGTATGATTAGACTTCACTAAAATAAAAGTTTGAAAACGGAAAACCTTCCGTCTTTGGGCGGGGGGACCTATGGGAGGCTCGCATGCTTAGCGGTTTTGGCAAGGCCTGCGCAGTAATCCTTTTTTCAGGGAACTGCGCTTTCGCCCAATCGGATTTGATAGAACCAGAGGCTGGAACGTGGAAGACGTGGGTAATCACGTCTGGCGAGGACTTCCGAGTCCCGCCGCCGCCTGACGCCTCCGCCGCAGCAGCCGAATTGGCACAGATGCGGGATCTCTTGGCGCAAAAGGATCCGGCTACCGCCGACAAAATCACCTTCTGGGACGCCGGCTCGCCTGGGTACCGATGGATCGATCTGGTCAACAATCGCCTTCTCGAAAACCAGCAGATTCCAAATGCGCACCGCGTTTACTCCTATTTGACGATGGCGATGTATGACGCCACCATTGCTGCCTGGGACGCGAAGTACTTCTACAATCGGCCGCGCCCGAGCGAGGCGGATGCGACACTGGCGACTGCGCTGCCGCCGCCGCGGAGTCCCTCCTATCCATCCGAGCATGCCGCAGCCGCCGGAGCTGCCGCGACCGTTCTTTCTTATTTCTTTCCCGAAGAGACATCGTCGTTCAAGGCAATGGCCGAAGAAGCGGCACAGTCGCGTGTCCTTGCCGGTGTCCAGTTCCCAAGCGATTCTTCCGCCGGCCTGGAGTTGGGGCGCAGGATCGCAGAGCAGGTGATTGCGCGGGCAAAGGCCGATGGCTCCGATGCGGCGTGGACCGGCACTGTTCCGACCGGGCCGTGCATGTGGGTCGGGAACAAACCCGCCAATGTAAACATGCCAAACTGGAAGCCGATCCTGCTGGCGGCATCCGATGAATTCAGGCCGCCGGCGCCGCCCGACTGCCAGTCCGCGGCCGTAAAGGCCGAGATGGACGCGGTCCGACAGTTTGAGCGAAAATTCCCTAGCAGCTACAAAGCGTTCTACTGGCAAAGCCCATCCGGCCTGTTCACCGACTGGTATGATTATGCCAGCAAGTGGATGTTCGAGGACAAGACGGATACGAACCCGCCGCGTGCCGCGCGGGCTTACGCGATGCTCGCAACGGTCCATTACGACGCCTTCATTGCAAGCAACGACGGGAAGTACGCCTATTGGTACCTGCGGCCCAACATGCTTGACGCGAGCATCACTCCCCTGTTCGCGGTGCCGGCCCATCCCAGTTATCCGTCGAACCACTCCGCGCTCTCGACTGCCCGATGCGAGGTCCTGGCGTACCTGTTTCCCGGCCATGCGGAGTTCATCCGCGCCGTTGGCAAAGAGGCGGGTGATTCCCGCGTCTGGGCCGGCATCCACTATGAGATGGACAACAAGGCCGGTGCCGCACTCGGCAAAGCGGTCGCGGAGAAATTCATCGAGCGGGCGAGAAAGGACGGAGCTGACTAGCGGAAGGAGAGGACACCTGCTCGACCCGTTCGAAACCTTCTTTGCCGATCGCCGGTCGAGGCCAAAGGGTAGAACGGAACTTTGTTCGCCACGTATCAGAAAGTTGCAGGCGCCACGCGCCTCCATCTTCTGACGCTTTGTGGACCTGAAACGCAACAGGGCTTCCAAGTTGCCGTTCCCCTGCGCCCCGATCCGCTTCGGAGTCGACTCGTGACATTGGCTGCGTCCGGCGCAAAACGTCAGCAGGTGGCGCAATCGAGGCGACCCGTGCTTTTAACCGCTCTGCACGCGGAAGAAGCCGTTGGAGGACTAGGTTGGGTGGAGCAGTCCCTCAATGCGATGAGCACGAATGACCGCGATGCGGACTAAGCAGACGAAGAATGGAGCCCGGCGCCCCTGCAATGGGCGCCGGCCTCACCACACTCGCACTCCGAACATCTCCGAAACGTGTTGCGGCCGAGCGCTACAAGAGCGATAATTAGTGCCCGAACGGAATGACGCAGACGGTTTCGCTTGCCGCGGGGCTGGTAGCGGCCCGGACGGTCAAATCAGGGAATTCGCCATGCACAATGTCTCTCGGCGAAATGCCATTCGCTTCGTTCTGGCGGTCACAGCCGCCCTGTTTGCGATCTCGATGCCCTCTTTTGCCACGGAAGCGGTTCCGCTTGCGATCAAGGGTTATGACCCGGTTGCCTATTTCACCATCGGAAGCCCCACGCGCGGGCTGCCGGAGATCGAGTACGAATGGGATGAGCACCGCTACCTCTTCGCGAACGCCGAGCATCGCGAGCTTTTCAAGGCCGATCCTGTTCGCTACGCGCCAGAGTTCGGAAATTTTTGTGCAATGGCGCTGGCCCTGGGCGAGCTCGACGAGGCCAACCCGGAGAACTGGCTGATCAGCGACGGAAAGCTTTATATTTTCGGCAAACCGGCCCCGATGGGACCCGCGCTCTTCCAGCAGGACCTTGCTGCGAACATCGCGAAGGCCAACCAGAACCGCGCGCTACTTCAAGGACATTAGCGGTTCATTCTCTCGGCCGGTGGCAGGTCGCCTGTGACGGGGTAGAGGCGGGCCTTGCGGAATCCGTCGCGCAGATGTTCGAGATCGCCAGAGCTTAGAAACTTGGTTCCGAACTCCTGCGGGTCGAAGGTTGGGTCGATGCGGCGTATCATCGTCACGACACGCGCGGCGTCCTCCGCTCGATCGACTTGTGCATAGGCGGCCGCTAGCAGGATACGGCTGAAGTTCGCGCCTGCGGTTGTTCGAAGACTAAGTTCCGCCTGTTCGATCGCCGCGTCGTAACGCCGTTTCAGATAGTAGGCCAGGCTCAGCGCAAAGCGATCGATCGCATTGAGATCGGGGTCGATACGCTGCGCCTGCTCCAAGGCCTCGATCGCCGCATCCGTCTGTCCCAGCCACAACAGGATGGTGCCGCGCCCGGCGAGGCCGTGAGCATCGTTCGGATTGATCGCAATGGCGCGCTCGATCTCAACCTCTGCCTGGTTGTATCTCTGACGAAAGAGGTGGATGTGGCCGAGAGTGATGCGCGCGCGCACGTCGGAATCATCAAGGCTCAGCGCCTTGATTGCCAGTTCCTCGGCACGGCTCAGGAAGGCGGTTGGCGATTCCGCCCAGCCCATCGAGCTGGCAATGTGATAGGTTTCGGCAAGTGCCGCATATGCAGCAGCGTAGTTCGGGTCAAGCTCGATGGCGCGTCTGAGCAGGGCGCGCGCCTCCACATTGTTTGCATGCGTCGGGCTCTGCAATGCCGGCCTGGCGCGCAGCACGTAATCATAGGCTGCGAGATTTTCGGTTGGCTTCGCGAACACCCGATTTTGTTCGATCTGGGTCACGCGAATCGCCAGGACTCTGACGATGCGAGTGACAATGTTGTCCTGCAGCGCGAACACGTCCGCCAGCGCCTCCTCGAAGCGTGCAGACCAAATCACCCGTCCCTGCCTTGTGTCGACGAGTTGCGCGATGACCCGCACGCGGTCGCCGGTCTGGCGGACGCTGCCTTCGACCAGATAGCTGACGGCGAGACCGCGGCCGATCTCCTCGGGGCTTGCGGGCTTTCCCTTGTAGGGGAAAACAGCGTTCCACGACATCACGGTCAGCGCGGAGAACCGACCCAGTGCGTTGATGATATCCTGCGTCAATCCATCCGCGAAATACTGACGAGCCGAATCGTCGCTCTGGTTCAGGAACGGGAGAATGGCGATCGCGGGTTTCGTGCTGACTTCAGCACTTTTTGTGAATTGATCGCCAGAGCGCAGAATGCTGAGAAATTTCCACTCAGAGCCAAGACCGGCCCACAGCGCGCCTACAATAAGCAAAATCATCAGAGCCAGAGCGGCGAACAATCCCCGGAGCCAGCCGGCGGGCGCCGGAGCGGCCGTGGCGTCGAGCCGCACGCGAAAGGCGCGCACCGGCCGAGCGATGTTCTTGAGCTTCTGTTCGCCGATATCCTCAAAGGCAATGTCGAGCTTGCCTTGCACGTCTTCCTGCACGCGGCCCGAGACGCAGATGCCGCCAGGCTCCGCGAGCCCCTCCAAGCGAGCCGCCACGTTGACGCCATCCCCGAAAATGTCGTCATCCTCGATGATGATGTCGCCGACATTGATGCCGACGCGGAACTCGATACGTTGTCCTGCCGGCACCGCGACATTGCGTTCCGCCATGCCGCGCTGGATCTCGACGGCGCAGCGCACGGCCTCGACCACACTCGCGAACTCGATCAGCATCCCATCGCCGGTGGTCTTGACAATCCGCCCGCGGTGTTCGTTGATCTTTCGGTCGACCAGAGCACGCCGATGCGCCTTCAGCTGGGCGAGCGTACCTTCCTCGTCGTTGCCCATCAGCCGGCTGTAGCCGGAGATGTCGGCCGCTAGAATGGCCGTAAGTCGCCGCTCTACATGCTCGGTTGACAATCCGGCTCTCCCCCGTGCGCTTCGGCCACCTTTTTCCGATAGCTCTGGGCTAAGCACTACGGAACCTAGGGCTCCGTAGTGCTTAGCCCAAGGAGCCCCCAATCGAAGGCGAGCGTCGCGCCCACCGCTGGGGCGGTGGAACCGCGAACGCTATGACCTGCTCGGGCCACACCCTCACCGATCTTTTGGCCCGCAACCACATCGGATCGAAAATGGACCCCGGCCCACATGCGCGCATCGGCCGCCTGCTTGGCTGTCACGCTCCATCAGCGCGGAGTAGCCCACCACATCGGCAGCAAGAATGGCAGCAAGCTTGCGATCCACGACGGCGTTCTTTAAGACCACCTATGCCCGAGGAATGCACCATAGCAGAAGTCGGAGGCATTGTATCGCCGCAAGGCCCTTTGCTGTGCATGCACCGGAAGGTCTGGAATGGGCTCAATTGAGCCGTTCATCGCCTGCACCGCAGATGACCCTTGGGGTCGGTTTCGGACGATAAGCGAAGGTCCGCTCCCGAAAAGCGTCGGGAATGTCTGGAAATGGCGCAATCGAGGCGACCCGTGCTTTTAACCGCTCTGCACGCGGAAGAAGCCGTTGGAGGACTAGGTTGGGTGGAAACTTGCCGTATGCGCGCCTGTCGGAACGACGTGATTGCGGCAAGGAGCGGACGTCGCCCCGCCTATGCGGCTTGCTCACTCTACAGTCGGGGCGGTCCGCAGACCGTTGAATCGAAATCGCTACGAATCCCACGGGCAGATCTTAGCCTCCTGCGCTGAGCATTTCGATGATTGTTAAATCCAAAGAATCACCACAGGACGGTGGCCGTCGAGCGAGTTTTCAGCAGCCCATTTCCGCAGCCTATTAATGTGCGACTTGGGAAGCTGCCGACATCAATTCCTCGGGATTCAGCGCTCTGAAGGTGTTGAGGCCATCCTCCAGAACTTCAGTGAAGTTCCAGCGTACGATGCCCGCCCGGTCGATTAGGAACTGACCGACAAGCTGCGCCTGGCTGGAAGCCATCGCCTGCTGATCGACTTCCGTAATCTCATATCCTTCCTTCTTGTTAAGAAATTCATTCATTGCCATGACGTTCATAGGCTCGGGCAACTCGCCCGGGAGATGGAACGGTATCGCCATGACCGTGTCCATCCCGACCTCGCGCAAGCCGAAAGCACGGTGCGAGGCTCGCTCCGGGTCGGATGCGGCGAGAAGATCGGGTGCCGGGTGGTAACGGAAATAGAGCCGCGCCCGCTCGACCGGCGTATTGACCACAGCCAGGCATTCGACGCCTTTCTCACGCAGGGCCGGCTTGAGTTGCGCCATCGCCGCGACATGGCGCCGGCAGAACGGACAGTGCAGGCCTCGGAACAAACCGATCAACAACGGGCTACGGCCTCGAAAATCATCGAGCGCGATCTTGCCTTCGCGTGAGATCGCATTGAGCACAACATTCGGTGCCCGGTCGCCCGGCTGCAGCGGGCGGTCAACACTACTCGTGGACATGGACAACCTCCTCGCCCCGGGGTCAGTCAGGGAAAGCAGCACACCCAGCGTTTCGGAGGCGATCAAGTGCTGGAGCGAAAGCTTCCTGTGCCAAGGCAATAGCTTTCGACCTCTGCCATATTGCCGAGGTCGAGATTACGCGCGTTGCAAGCCCATCATAACACGAAAAAGCATCTGCGGGCGCCGCCAAATGTGGTGAATTACCTTACGCGAGCGCACTCCCGAATGCTCTTGCGCTGAAGGTCAGGTTCCCGACCTCGATTTGGAGGTTCAAGTCTGCAACGCCCAAGGTCGTCAACGGGTCGGTTC
>NZ_FNEE01000028.1 GCF_900099905.1 Mesorhizobium muleiense
CCCAGGGTAAGACGCGTGACCTTCGTGCCATGTGCCTGTCGCATCTACGGCCGCACCCTCCGGGGTGATATCGGGCTTCGGGTCCATGCGCCCCCTCGCCCGGTTGCGGCCGCCTCATATGCGCTTGCTGTTCGTCAGGCCGGCACTTTGCTTGCAGCTTCCTTCAGACCCCGCCTCGCGGCGACGCCCTTGCTGTTCGGCTAGCGGTTCCCATCACCCGGGCCCGCAGAGGACTTGCACCTCCAAGTCACCTCGACCGCCACCACAGCGGCCGAAACAGCGCCAGTCACGGCGCTACGCGCCATGCCTGGCGCACGCATGGATCCCAGGGTCTGCGCTGCGTCGCTTCGCTCCTTGCTCCGCCCTAGGATGACGAAGACATGGTGGCTTGTGGCTAACCCGGATATCTCACACAGACGGCGGGACGATCACTTCGGATGCCGGCGCGCTTCTGCTGGGGCTGACGGACCGGGCGATCGGACTGGTCGGCCGCTTTGCCGTTGCTTCACGGACGCGCGCAACGGGGACTTGATCGAGCATGAAGTGAAGACACTGGTTGGCCAGCGCATCTTCGCCATGGCGCTCGGCTATGAAGACCTGAACGACCACGACGAGTTGCGCCACGATCCGGTGATGGCGGTGCTGGCCGGCAAACTCAAGGCGCGGCGTCCCCAGAAATGCGCGGTCGTAGGGCGCCGAAAGAATCTCGATCAGCATGATCGCGCGCTCGGCGGCGGCTTCCTCGGAGAACACCATCGGATACAGGAATGCGAACTCATCCGAGCCGACGCGCGCGACGGTCGAGCCCGCGTCCATCGCCGCGCGCAGCCGCATCGCGACCTGGACGAGGATCGCGTCGCCGGCCTTGCGGCCGAACAGGTCGTTGATCGGCTTGAAGCCGTCGAGATCGAGGATGCCGACCGTAAAGGGAGCGGGGTCGTCTGCCCGGTTACTGATGAGCCGGTCGATCTTGTCGGAAAAACGCCGGTGATTGCCCAGCGCCGTCAACGGATCGGTGAAAGCAAGATCAGTGCTTTCGCTGCGGTCCGGGCCGTGAGCGAAGGACGGCTGCATCAAAATTCCTGTGTGCGCGCAAAATACGGGGTGATCGTGGCAGCAAAACATTGATGAAACGTATCGGCACCACTTGCCGAATCGATGATCGTTCGATTGGCGCGCGGCTGCCGGTTCAGTGAACCCGGTAGAGGACGAGTGGCTGGTCCAGCGTCTCCGATATCGGCTCAAGCCAGGACGGAGCGTCCCCCTTGACGATATCCGCCATCAGGCCGTTGGGCGCCCAATCCACCAGCGACCCGGTCTCGTCATTTCCGGGACAGAAGGCGAGCAGTCCGATCTTCTCGCGTCGCATGACTGCATGCGCCTGATCAGGCGTTCCCATGAAGGCATCGAGCACCGCGATATTGCCAGCATTGTTGCGGTGATAAGGCCCTGCGAGAACCCGGTGAGGCGTCGTCGCGATCATCGGTGCGCCAAGGTTCGAGATCGTCAGCACCGTGGTCGGCGGCTGTTGGGCCAGCAAGGCATAAGTTGCATCGGCGGTACAGGACAGTTTGCCCTTGCCGGCGGTTGTGGCGCCAGCGTTCTGCTTCGGCGCGATGGCATTGGCGATCGCATGCGAACCGGCGCTCCATACCAGCGTCAGCGAAATCAGCCAGGCGAAGACCATTTTGAGCGTCGCCTTGGCGGTGCGCCCCTGCGCATCGCGCCTCGCGGCTGCCACCATTGCGGCAAGCGGGATGATGGCGAACGGCAGCGAGAAACTCGTACCGCGTATCTGCCAGACGCTGACGGCGGTGGCTGCCACCAGGAAGCCGAGAAGCATCACTTCAGGCCGTCGCACGCCGTGCCGCAGCGTCGCCGTGACAAGTATCCCCACAGCAATGGCCGGCGTCGCATAATTCTGGGCGACATTCTCGGGTTGCAACGCGACTATGTTCCATAGCGGTTGCGCCTCGGCCACAGAATTCAGCCAAAAATCGCGCATCCTTGGATCGAGTCCGACAAAAGGGTCGCCCAAGCATTGCGGGGCGATCAGGATCGCGGCGGCGCCGACGGTGATCGCCAGGATCAGGAGACCGGCAAGCCGCGCCGGCATCCCCTTCGAAATAGTGACGGTGGCAGTGGCGGCAAGCCCGAGCCCGCCCAGCAGGGCGACCACAGCCAGCCGTGCCGAATAGGCGTCGCACTGCGCGATCCACCATGACGATGGCGGCACGGTCGCAACGAGCGCGAGAGCGGCCGCGCCGGCGAAGCCAAGGCCGAAACCGATCGCATCGCCGGGACCGTCCTTGCGTGAAAACAACAGCGCCGCCGCCGCGCAAGCGCCTGCCACCACGACATAAGGCGCGGTCTCCATGCCGATCGCCAGCATCAGGGCAGCGCAAACGCCGCTGCCCGCTGCCCTGCGCCATCCGGGCGCCAGCAGCAGCTTCACCATGGCCAGGGCGAACACGACCTGGAGGTTGTGATGGTCCAGCGCCCGCGCGGTAAACAGGCCCATGGCATTCAGCGTTATGGCGCCGATCACCAGCGCCGGAAGCATTGTGTGTGGACCGGCCAGCAACCGCGCCGCCCGGACGATGAGAAACAGCGCCGCGATGCTGAGCAAGGCCGGCCAAAGTATCTCGGCAACCACCTCGCCCGCGGCCATGCTGCCGGTCAGCGCCGCCACTGCCAAAACGATCGCCGCAATCGGCACGTCGACGATGCGCGACCAGTGCATGACGAAGCCGCCGTCCGGCCCCATGCGGTACTGGTGGAGGTCGAACCACGATTGTCCGCCCAGCCAGTCGCGGATCTGCGCCAGCCGCATCATGCTGTCGTTATCGCCGCCAGAATCGAACAATGCGGGGAAACCGGTCGCGGCCTGCGCACCGACCATCACCAGCGCCGCGAGCAGGCTCGCGGCGAGGTCGGCCTTCCAACCTTCAAGACGCGACGGCCGCGCGATAGCGAGCGTGGTGGCGTTGGACATGTCGATGGTTCCGGTGAATTCGTCCCAACTTAAACCTAGCCTTAACGGCTTCAATAAATAGTAAAGCTCCAGGTGCGGAGCGGACGCGGACCGGTCGCGGCCCATTCTCCACCCCGCCGGAGTTCCACGATGCCACACAGCACGCGTCCCGACCTGACAATCGCGATCCTGATTCCTTGCTACAATGAGGAACAAACCATTGGCGACGTCGTGCGTCGCTTTCGCGAGACGCTGCCGGCCGCAACAGTCTACGTCTACGACAACAATTCGCGCGATCTCACCGCGCTCAAGGCGCGCTCCGCCGGCGCCATCGTGATCCGCGAAGCGCGGCAAGGAAAAGGCAATGTCGTACGGCGCATGTTCGCCGATATAGACGCCGATATCTATCTCATGGCCGATGGCGACGGCACCTATGCGCCGGAAGACACGCCGCTTCTCATCAACACGCTGATCACCGAGCGCTGCGACATGGTGGTCGGCACGCGTCGCGGCGTGACCGCGGATGCTGGCCGATCCGGACATGCCTTCGGAAACCGCATCTTCAACAGCCTCTACAAACGCCTTTTCGGACGCGACTTTACCGATATCTTCTCCGGCTATCGCGCTTTTACGCGACGTTTTGTGAAGAGCTTTCCGGCCGTCTCCGGCGGATTCGAGATCGAGACGGAAATGTCCGTCCACGCCTCGCAGCTCAAACTGCCGGTCGCCGAGATCCTGCTCGACTATGGCCGCCGGCCGGAAGGGTCGTCGTCGAAACTGTCCACCGTCCGCGATGGCGCCAAAATCCTGCTGATGTTCGCGATGCTGATGAAGGAGACACAGCCTTTCCGTTTCTTCGGAGCCATCGCCGCCGTACTCCTGGTTGCCAGCCTGATCCTGATGGCGCCGGTGTTGGTCGAATATTTCGAGACTGGCCTGGTCCCGCGCATGCCGACCTGGGTGCTGTCCATCGGCTTGCTGCTGCTCTCGGTACTGATGGCCATGACCGGGCTCATTCTCGACTCGGTGTCGCGCGGCCGGGCGGAACAGAAGCGTATCTTTTATCTCTCCCTTCCGACTTTCGGCGCGGGCAAACCCGACGCGATCATCGGCGCCAGCCGCCGCGACGTAGCCTGACGTCCACCATCGGAGCCGCACCCGTGAATAGAGAAACCACAAACCGCATCCGCTTCGTCCTCGAGGATGTGCTGCCGCCGATCGTGCGGGACTCCGCCCTGTTCCGGGGCGTCGCCAGTATGGCCTGGGGCGGCCACATCACCCGGCTTGCGGCCTTCCGTGAGCGTGCGCCGTTCCTGACGGCCGATGAATACGAAACGCTCTATCGCGAGCATCCGCGCGTGCATGAGGGCACGGACAATTCCGAAGCCTGCATCGAGCGCATCATCGCCGACACGGTCGGCGACAGCGTCTGCGATGTCGGCTGCGGCACCGGCGTATTGATCAAGCGCATCCGCGAGGCGCGGGATGGCGCCGGCCATTATACCGGCGTCGACTTCGTGGTGGCGGACGCGGCGGCGATCCCCGGCGTCGACTACGTTGCCGCTCGTATAGAATATCTGCCCTTTCCAGATGCGGCCTTCGACACGGTCATCTGCACGCATGTCATCGAACACGTTCTGGAGTACCGGCAGGCGATCGCCGAACTGCGCCGCATCTGCCGCACGCGCCTGATCATCGTCGTGCCGCGCGAGCGCGAATACCGCTATTCGTTCAACCCGCATTTCAACTTCTTCCCCTACACGCATTCCTTCCTGCGGGCCGTGCATCCGGTGCCGCGGAATCATGCGTGCGTGGATATCGGCCGCGATATCTATTACTCGGAAGACCGGCTGGAAGCCTGAAGCCGTGGGAGTCTATTCGTTTCCCGTTCTCGCAGGGCTCGTGCTGACGCCTCTGCTGATCTCGGCGGGTCAGGTGCTGTTCAAACTGACCAGCGCGCGGGCCGGCGGCACGGACGTTCCGAGTGTGCTCGCGCTGTTCGCCGACCCTTACCTGATCGCCGCCTTCGCCATATACGGCTTTGGCACCATCGTCTGGATCTATGTGCTGAAATCCGTTCCGCTGACGGTCGCCTATCCGTTCATGGCGCTGACCTTTTGCGCCGTGCCGCTGCTCGCCTGGTCGCTGCTCGGCGAACAACTCAGCCTGCGCTACGGGCTCGGTGCCGCGCTGATCATCGCCGGACTGCTCGTCGTCAACGGTTGACGCCCCTTTAGCTAATCCCCAGCGTCAGACATGGCGGCTGCAGGCCGGCCGGCAGCGCGACCGTCAGTCAAAGAACCTAATTCCCTGTGCAGAGGAACTAGGAGAGGGCGGGCCGCTCCTGGCGATCCCAGCTCCCAGGCGATCAAACTGCCGAGCCGACATCTTCACAGCTCCCCTCCGCTTAACCCTTGCTTCACCAATCTCGTTCATGTTCCGTTGAGCAAATTGCCGCCGTGGAGCGCTTCAATGACCGGGCCGAGATCGTCCTTTCCGTTTGCCGCGCTGCTTGCCGCCACGGCTCTTATCGTGCCGGCCAAGGCCGGCGCCGGCATCGAGGTCACCATGAACCAGGCGAAGATCGTCAAATTGTCGCGCGCTGCCGATACGATCGTCGTCGGCAATCCGGCGATCGCCGACGCCTCGGTGCAGGATGCTTCGACGATCGTGCTGACGGGCAAGGGCTTCGGCGTCACCAATCTCGTCGTCCTCGATCAGGAGGGCCGTCCGATCGTCGACGAGCAGATCACCGTCGTGCGACAGGACGCGTCCTCGGTGCGCATCTATCGACGCGCCGAAATACAGACCATGTCGTGCACGCCGTATTGCGAAAGCTCATATAAAAGCGAGGCGGAGAAGACCTCGGAAGCCGAGATGAGCGCCGGCCAGTAAGCGACCCGACCGTTTCGTCTCGCTGAAAAAGCCGCTTCGGTTATCGGCCTGTTAAAACCTCCCCTTCGAATTTAACGATCATCAAAACCGCACTTCAATGGGTTTGCGCTAATGTTGCCCGACACCCCCTAAGGGATCGGCAGGCACGGGACATGAGCAAAGCAGGACGATCAAGCCTTTCAGCGCGCTTCCTTGGCGACCGGCGCGGCAGCACCGCTTTGGAGTTCGCGATGCTTGCGGTGCCATTTGCGCTCCTCGTCTTTGCCATACTGGAGAGCTGCATTTCATTTGCCGGGCAAGAGGTGATGGCCAATATCACCGACGATGTCGCGCGCCAGCTGCGGACTGGCCAGATAAGGCAGGCCAACGTGACCGAGGCGACGCTGAAGTCCATGATCTGCAGCCGGCTGGAGATCATGGTCGCCAAGGACTGCCCGGGATTGGAAGTGGATCTGCGCGCGTATCCGAGCTTCGCCGCTGCGGCCCAGGCGGGCTTCAATATCCAAGACGGCGAAATCGCGTTGACCGGTACGACCCCCGCGACTTTTACGGTATCCCCGGGCTTGGCTGAATCGATAAACATGCTGCGGGTTTTTTACAAATGGCCCGTCATGACCGATTTCATGGCCAAGTCGATGGCCAATCTGAAAGACGGCAACACGCTGCATTTCGCATCGATGACCTGGAAGAACGAGCCGTTCGACGACTGAAAATGCAAACCGCTGCGTGGGAAAAGGACGATAGCATGGGGCGTGCGGGGGCACATATGAGGACCGCTGGGATCTGCGCGAAAGCCATACGGTTCTGCCGTGATCGCCGCGGTGTCGCGGCGGTTGAGTTTGCCTTCATCGTGCCCGTCCTGCTGATGATGTACTTCTTGACCATGGAAGCCTCGCAAGCCATCGAGACCAACAAGAAGGTCAGTCGCATCGGCAGCATGGTGGCGGATCTCGTCACCCAGCAGCAGACCGTCACGCCAGCCGAACTCGATGCGATCATGCAGATCGGCAACTCCACCCTTCAGCCGTACAACCGATCGGACCCGGAAATCATCATCACCGCGATCCAGGTGACGAACGAACCGACGCCGCGGGTGCTGGTCGCCTGGTCACGCAAGATGGTCGGCGACGCCTTCAGTGCCGGCGCCGCCAAGGAATCCATCACCACGGTTCCACCGCAGCTTGGGGTCAAGGGCACGTTTCTCGTTCGCGTCGAAAGCAATCTGGCATACGAGCCGATCATCACCTGGTCGGCGGATAGTGAAAAGCGGCTTGGCTTCAGTTCGGCTTTCAACTCGATATCGATGGGCGAAACTTATTATCTCAGGCCCCGCAGGAGCCCGACGATTACCTGCGACACCTGCTGAACGACGGCGCCCGATCGCCATTGCTATCGGCCTGACACCAGGCGCACGATAGCCGCGGATGCCTTGCATGTCGCAAGTGAGTTCCCTTTCGTTTTCGTCGATCCACGCCGATGCCGGCGACAGTTCCGCCATCGCGCCCGGATGTGCACACAGCCGTCTGGTTCCGAATTGCCAATGGCGGCGCGGCCGCCTATGTCTGGGCGGACAGACAAACGATAATAATGATCCCCTGCAATGGCGCGCGCCTTCCTTTTTGTTCTCGATTCCTTCGGCATCGGCGGCGCGGCCGACGCCGAGCGCTATGGCGACACCGGTTCCAACACGTTCGGACACATCGCTCGAGCCTGCGCGGAAGGCCGGGCGGATCGCGAGGGGCTGCGCAAAGGCCCGCTTTTCGTACCCAACATGCTCTCGCTCGGCCTGGCGCAGGCGGCGAAAACCGCGACAGGATTCTGCTTCGACAGCGGCGGCCTGCTTGCCTCCGCCTTCCACGGCGCGGCGCAGGAGATTTCCAGCGGCAAGGACACGCCGTCAGGCCATTGGGAAATCGCCGCCTTGCCGGTCCGCTTCGACTGGGGCTATTTCCCGGACACGGTTCCCGCCTTTCCAGCCGACCTGACCGAAGCGATCATTCGCGAAGGAAAGGTGCCGGGCATTCTCGGCAATTGCCATGCTCCGGGCACCGAGATCATCGAGCGGTACGGCGAGGAGCATGTCCGCACCAGCAAGCCGATCTGCTACACTTCGGTCGACTCCGTCCTGCAGATCGCCGCGCATGAAGTTCACTTCGGCCTGAAGCGGCTCTACGAATTCTGCAAGGTGGTGCGCAGGCTGGTCGATCCCTTGAACATCGGACGGGTGATCGCGCGGCCTTTCATTGGCGAAACCGCCGCCAGCTTCGAACGGACGCACAACCGCCGGGACTATTCGGTGCCGCCGCCCGAACCGACCCTGCTCGACCGGCTGACGGCGCGCGGCAGCCGGGTCATCGCGGTCGGCAAGATCGGCGACATCTTCGCCCATCGCGGCATTTCGGAAGTGCGCAAGGCCGCCGGCAACATGGCGATGTTCGACAAGGCGCTCCGCGCGATGGATGACGCGGGCGACGGCGACCTCGTCTTCGCCAATTTCGTCGATTTCGACACCGAGTTCGGCCATCGGCGCGACGTTGCCGGCTATGCCGCTGCGCTCGAGGCCTTCGACCGGCGGCTGCCGGAGGCGCTTGCACGGCTCAGGGAAGGCGACCTTCTCATCCTCACGGCCGACCATGGCAACGATCCGACCTGGCACGGCACCGATCATACGCGCGAACGCATTCCGGTGATCGGTGCCGGACCTGGCTTAGGCGGCGACATCGGGTTGAGAGCGACGTTCGCCGACATCGGTGAAACCGTCGCCGAGCATCTTGGGTTGGCACGCGGCCGTCACGGCACCTCCTTCTACACAGCGATAGGCGGCCATGCCTGAGTTGCCTGAGGTCGAAACGGTGCGGCGGGGCCTGCAGCCGGTTCTGGAAGGCGCCCGCATCGCCCGCGTCGAGGCGCGCCGGCCCGACCTGCGCTTTCCATTTCCCGAGAATTTTTTGGAGAGGCTGACCGGCAAGACGATTACGGCGCTCGGCCGCCGGGCCAAATACCTGACGATGCACCTGGAAGGCGGTCCGGTGCTGATCTGCCATCTCGGCATGTCGGGCTCGTTCCGCATCGAAACGTCTGATGACACGCCCGAAAGCAGCGAAATGCTGCGCGCGTTCTCTCATGAGCGCCCGAAAAGCGCGGTGCACGACCATGTCGTCTTCCATATCGTCTCTCCCCAAGGCGCTCGGTCCCGGGTGACTTTCAACGATCCGCGCCGTTTCGGCTTCATGCTGTTTTCCGAAGGAGCGCCTGACACGCATCCGATGCTGGCGGGTCTTGGCGTCGAGCCGACAGGCAATGCGTTGGACGGCGAACTGCTCGCCTCGCTGCTGAAAGGCCGGAAGTCGCCGCTAAAGGCAGCACTTCTCGATCAGCGGCTGATCGCCGGGCTCGGCAATATCTACGTGTCGGAGGCGCTGTGGCGCGCCGGCCTGTCGCCGTTGCGCGAGGCGGGCACCATCGCAAAGCCTGGAAAGAAGGCCAAACAGCAGCGCGACGCCCTGGCCGAAGCAATCCGGGCGGTGATCGCCGATGCGATCGCCGCCGGCGGATCGTCGCTGCGCGACTATGTGCAGACCGACGGGTCCCTGGGCTATTTCCAGCATTCGTTCGCGGTCTATGATCGCGAGGGCGAGCCCTGCTCCAAGCACGGCTGCAACGGCCATATAGAGCGCATCGTGCAAAGCGGGCGTTCCACCTTCTATTGCCGGAGCTGTCAGTTGTGACTTAGGGGGTGTAAGCCAGGTGCCAGGGTGAACGATGCCTGATGCAAGGAGATGACCGAGTGAGGAGATACAGTCATGGCCTATGAAACGATTATCGTCGAAACCCGCGGCAAGGTCGGGCTGATCACGCTGAACCGGCCGAAGGCGCTCAATGCGCTGAACTCGCAGGTCCTGGCGGACGTGGTCGCGGCCGTGAACGGCTTCTGCGCGAATGCCGACATCGGCGCGATGGTCATCACCGGCTCCGAAAAAGCCTTCGCGGCAGGTGCGGACATCAAGGAAATGCAGGCGATCTCCTTTGTCGACGCCTATGTGCAGGATTTCTTTATCGGCTGGGAAGAGCTCACCCGGGCGCGCAAGCCTGTCATCGCGGCGGTGGCCGGCTATGCGCTCGGCGGCGGCTGCGAACTGGCGATGATGTGCGATTTCATCATTGCCGCCGACAATGCCAGGTTCGGCCAGCCCGAGATCACGCTCGGCGTCATGCCGGGCATGGGCGGATCGCAGCGCCTGACCCGTTTCGTCGGCAAGTCGAAGGCGATGGACATGTGCCTGACCGGACGGATGATGGATGCGGCGGAAGCCGAGCGTTGCGGCCTGGTGTCGCGTGTCGTGCCCGCCGGCGAGCTGCTCGAGGAGGCGTTGAAGGCGGCGGCCAAGATAGCCGATTTTTCGCTGCCGTCGGTGATGATGGCGAAAGAGGCCGTCAACCGCGCCTATGAAACGACACTGGCCGAGGGGCTGCGGTTCGAGCGCCGGCTGTTTCACTCACTGTTTGCGCTCGATGACCAGAAGGAAGGCATGGCGGCCTTTGTCGAGAAGCGGAAGCCAAATTTCTCGAACCGGTAGCCAAATTTCTCGAACTGGTAGATGGCGACGACATCAGCCGGGAGCGAGCGACAGCAGCGGCCAAAAAGAAGGCGAAGCAGCGTTGACGCGCCGGAAAAGCTGAACTATAAGCCGCACCAACCGAGGCGGCCCTGTGGCTGCCCGTTTGTTTTTTGCGCCTTGCGGCGTCCCGCATGCGCCCACCAGATCAGAAGAGAGGCATCATGGCCAATACCTCCTCGGCCAAAAAGGCAACGCGCAAGATCGCCCGCCGCACGGCGATCAACAAGAACCGCCGCTCGCGCGTGCGGACCTACATCCGCCAGGTCGAAGAGGCGCTCGCCTCGGGCGACAAGGCGGCCGCGCAGGCTGCTTTCAAGGTGGCTGAGCCGGAATTGATGCGCGCCGCGAGCAAGGGCGTGGTGCACAAGAATACGGCATCCCGCAAGGTGTCGCGCCTGGCCCAGCGCCTCAAGGTGTTGTCGGCCTAACCCGGATATCCGGGCCGATATACCTTTACTAAACTTGTCCTTTTCAGACCCGGCCGCTCGTGCCGGGTTTTTTCGTTTGCCGGCAAGTACTTAAAAAGAAAGCCCGCAAGCAACACCCCGCACGATTTCGAAGTTCGAATTGCTTTGCCGGCATATACATGCCGGCTGACAGGCGCAGCCGCTGAAAGCGTTCACGGCGAAAATATCAACTGTCGACAATCACCTTTATTTTTCAAACGGTTGCGGACGGTCATCCACAGCTTGTTCACATCGGGTGCGAGGGATGGGGGACAATTGCCTGTCAAGAAAATTATTTGATAAAATTTCGCGCGACGCGGCCTTTTTCACATTCGCCGGAAAAGGGTTTGAATCACAATGGGTTTGTCAAAACAAGCCAGTGCAACGCAGGCTCCGAACACGTTTGCGCTAACCACATTCCTTAAAAATCCGTTAGTCGTGGCCTTGCCCTATCCACAGCGATTTCGCTAAGGTCTGTCTATCGAGAGGGACGGGCCGTTGGCCCTTAACCCAGCCTGAATCGGCCAGCACAAAATGGCAGAATTCATGACGCGGATCATCTCCGCGTACGGGTTTGGTTTGCCTTTTCGATACGGTAGGGGAATGGCGTAATTGTACATGGCAGATCAATGACGCGCCGGCGTTTCGCCGGGCGGAATTGTATTGCCCTGACATGACCAAAGCGGGCTGGCTCCGAGGAGCCGGCGCCGGTTCCCCGACAATGAGGCGACATCAGCTGCCGGCGGCGGCGATGGTGTCGCTGTGAGGACACGGTCGCCGGAAACATGGATGCAGGAGGCGCATTCCCGGCGGAAAAAGGTACAAAAGGACAAGGAACTCGATCATGCAGAGCGGCATCGAAAGGGAGCTTACGGGCGACCTCCCATTCCCTGGGACCTTAACCGGAGGGGACGCTATGTCGGCTTCCATCGACGCGGAACAAAAGTTCGACCGGGTCAAGGCCCAGTTGAAGGCGCGTCTGGGAACCGAAGTCTATTCGAGCTGGTTCGGGCGCATGAAGGTCGCCGAGGCGTCCCGGGGCATTGTCCGCATCTCGGTGCCCACCGCCTTCCTGCGCTCGTGGATCAACGGCCACTACCTCGACCTCATCGCCGAGCTGTGGAAACACGAGGATCCTGAAATCCTCAAGATCGAGATCGTCGTGCGCACCGCTACCCGCCCGGGGCGCAACGGCGTCGAGCCCGAAGTGGCCCCGGCGCGCAAGATGACCAGGCAGGCGCAAACGGCGCTGGCCGCGGGAACAGCGGCCCCCGGCAGGGTGGAGCGGGTACCGGCACCTCGCCCGGGAATGCCTGCCGAGACCGAGTTCCGGCACAATGTGCTCGGTTCGCCGCTTGACCCGCGCTACACGTTCGGCTCCTTCATCGAAGGACCGTCGAACCGGGTGGCCTTCGCCGCCGCCAAGGCGGTGGCGGAATCGCAGTCGAGCGCGGTGCGCTTCAATCCGCTGTTTCTGCACGCGACGGTGGGGCTGGGCAAGACGCACCTGCTGCAGGCGATCGCGGCGGAATCGCTGAAGCAGAATCCGAAATCGCGCGTCGTCTATCTCACGGCCGAATATTTCATGTGGCGGTTTGCCACCGCGATCCGCGACAACAACGCGCTGACGCTGAAGGAACAATTGCGCGACATCGACCTCCTCATCATCGACGACATGCAGTTCCTGCAAGGCAAGTCGATCCAGCATGAATTCTGCCATCTGATCAACATGCTGCTCGACAGCGCCAAGCAGGTGGTGGTCGCTGCCGACCGGCCGCCGTCGGAACTGGAATCACTGGAGCCCCGCGTCCGCTCGCGCCTCAACGGCGGCGTCGCGCTCGAAATGTCGGCGCCGGATTTCGCCATGCGGATCGGCATGCTCAAGCTGCGCCTTGCCACCGCAAAGGCCGACGATCAATCGCTCGACATTTCGGAGGAGATCCTCAACCATGTCGCCCGCACGGTGACCGGCAGCGGGCGCGAACTCGAAGGTGCGTTCAACCAGCTCCTGTTCCGCCAGTCGTTCGAACCGCAGATCACCATCGACCGCATCGATGAGATCCTCGGCCACATCTATCGTTCGGGCGAGCCGAAGCGGGTGCGCATCGAGGACATCCAGCGCATTGTCGCGCGCCACTACAATGTGTCGAAGACGGAACTTCTGTCCAACCGGCGCACCCGCACCATCGTCAAGCCGCGGCAGGTCGCCATGTACCTGTCGAAGGTGATGACACCGCGCTCCTTGCCGGAGATCGGGCGGCGTTTCGGTGGCCGCGACCATACGACGGTGCTGCACGCCGTGCGCAAGATCGAGGATCTTTCAGGCGTCGACAACACGCTGGCGCAGGAACTCGAATTGCTGAGAAGACTGATCAACGATCAGGCCTGACCGGCCCGAAAAACAAAGGCGAGTCGCGTCTGGATGGCCGCGACGCGCTTGTTATCTTCGTCCTTATGCACGTCGTTGCCGCAAAACCGCTGCGCACCCTCGGGCCTGACCCGGGCCTGACCCGAGGGCATACTTTTGGGCGACGAGCGTTGGCTTGCGGGCTTGCCCAGTTTTATCCTGGGAAAGCCCGTGTAACCGGCCCGAACCGTCAGCACGGGCTTGCGTTCACCGGTTTTTTCCTGTCAGTTTGTGCAGATTCTGACCTGTTCAGACCTTTCGCGGGTTGCCGCTTGCCGGAGACCCGCTCATTCATTCAAGCGAGCCTGTTTCGTCATGCGTGTTATCCTGGAACGGTCAAATCTCCTGAAGTCGCTCAACCACGTTCATCGCGTGGTCGAGCGGCGCAACACCATACCGATCCTGTCGAACGTGCTGCTGAGCGCCGAAGGCGCCACCCTTGAAATGAAGGCGACCGACCTCGACCTGGAGGTGACCGAAGCCACGCCCGCCAAGGTCGAGCGCGGCGGCGCGACGACGGTTCCGGCGCATCTGCTCTACGACATCGTGCGCAAGCTCGCCGACGGCGCCGAGGTCATGCTGAAGACCGACGAGGACGGCAACGCCATGACGGTGACCTCGGGCCGCTCGAGCTTCCGCCTCCAGTGCCTGCCGCAATCCGATTTCCCGGAGCTTTCGGCCGGATCGTTCTCGCATATCTTCCGGCTCGATTCGGTCGCGCTCAAGGGCCTGATCGAGAAGACCCAATTCGCCATCTCCACCGAAGAGACGCGCTACTACCTGAACGGCATCTACCTGCACACGCATGACGCCGACGGCAAGCTGAAGCTGCGCTCGGTAGCGACCGACGGCCATCGGCTGGCGCGCGCCGAGATCGACGCGCCGGCAGGATCGGAAGGCATGCCGGGCATCATCATTCCGCGCAAGACGGTCAGCGAATTGCAAAAGCTCGTCGACGACCCTGATATCGCGGTGACCACCGAATTGTCCGACACCAAGATCCGTTTCACCATCGGCAGCGTCGTTTTGACCTCGAAGCTGATCGACGGTACCTTCCCGGACTATCAGCGGGTGATCCCGACCGGCAACGACAAGAAGCTGATCATCGACCGCCAGAGTTTCGCCGCCGCCGTCGACCGCGTCTCGACCATTTCGTCCGAACGCGGCCGGGCGGTGAAGCTTTCGATTGGAGAAGGCCAGGTCACGCTTGCAGTCAACAATCCGGATTCGGGCAGCGCCACCGAAGAACTGGCCGCGGATTATTCGTCCGACGCGATCGAAATCGGCTTCAACGCCAAATATCTGCTCGACGTCGCCGCCCAGTTGACCGGCACCGAGGCAAAATTCATGCTGGCGGATGCCGGCTCGCCAACGCTGATCCACGACATGGCCGACGAAACCACGCTCTACGTGCTGATGCCGATGCGGGTCTGATGCATGTCGCGCAAAAGTGTGCAGCGGTTTTGCGATAACGACATGCATAAAACAACAACCTAAAGCGCGTCGCATGAGGCCGGTCAAACGCGGCGCGCTTTAGGCCGGAACGAGGCCATCTTGCTGTCATGACCGGAGTTGCGAAGCAGCCTGAGCACGATCAGCAGACTTATATAAGTAAGCTGTCACTTACCAATTTCCGCAATTACGCAACACTGTCGATCGGCCTCGACCCCGGCGCCGTGGTTTTTTCCGGCGACAATGGCGCCGGCAAAACCAATCTGCTGGAGGCGATTTCCCTGCTGACGCCGGGGCGCGGCCTGCGCCGTGCGCCTTATGCCGACGTGGCGCGCGAAGGCGGCGATGGCGGCTTTGCCATCCATGCCCGGCTCGATGGACCGGACGGCCCGGTCGAGATCGGCACCGGCATCGCAGGCGGCGACGCCGCCGAAGGGGGCCGGCGGGTGCGGATCAACGGCGCGGCGGCGCGCTCGGCCGAGGACATGCTGGAATGGCTGCGCGTCGTCTGGTTGACACCGGCGATGGATGCATTGTTCACCGGGCCGGCCGCGGATCGGCGGCGCTTTCTCGACCGGCAGGTGCTGGCGATCGATCCGGGCCACGGCCAGCGCGCGCTCGACTACGAAAAAGCGATGCGCGGCCGCAATCGACTGCTCGCCGAAGGCTCGCGCGACGGCGCCTGGTTCGATGCGATCGAGACGCAAATGGCCGAAACCGGTGTGGCGATTGCCGCGGCGCGTGCCGAACTGGTGCGCCTGCTCGCCGCCATGATCGACAGGCTGCCAAGCTCCGGTCCGTTTCCGCAAGCCGACATCGGCCTGTCCGGCGGGCTGGAAAGCGAGGTCGGCACCTCCGCGGCTGTCGATGTCGAGGAGCGATTCCGCCGCGCTCTTGCCGACGGCCGCGATCGCGACCGCGCCGCCGGGCGCACGCTCGACGGCCCGCACCGGTCGGATCTCGTGGTGCGGCACCGGCCAAAGGCGATGCCGGCCGAACTCTGCTCGACCGGCGAGCAGAAGGCGCTGCTGGTCGGCATGGTCCTGTCGCACGCCCGGCTGACCGGCGAGATGTCTGGCATGACGCCGATCCTGCTGCTCGACGAAATCGCCGCCCATCTCGACGCGGGCCGACGCGCCGCGCTGTTCTCGATCCTCGAAGAGCTGAATTGCCAGGCTTTCATGACCGGGACCGATGCGGCGCTGTTTTCCAGTCTCAACGGACGCGCGCAGTTTTTGACCGTCGATCATGGCACGGTTTGGTGAATGGTGAATGGTGAATGGTGAATGGTGAATGGTGAATGGTGAATGGTAGTGAGTGTACCCTCACTCCCCTGTCCACTGTCCACTGTCCACTGTCCCCCACTACCGGCTACCAGCTACTCCCTACTCACTACTCACTATTCACCATTCACCATTCACTATTCACTATTCACCCCCTATATGGTCCGGCGATGATCACCACCGCGCTCACCGACGAAGAACTCGAACGCTACGCCCGCCACATCGTGCTGCCCGAGATCGGCGGCGCCGGCCAGCAGCGACTGAAGCGGGCTCGGGTCCTGGTCATCGGCGCCGGCGGGCTGGGAGCGCCGGTGCTTGAATATCTTGCCGCAGCCGGCGTTGGCACACTCGGCATCGTCGACGACGACAGCGTCTCGCTGTCGAACCTGCAAAGGCAGGTGATCCACGGCACCGGCGCTGTCGGCATGGCGAAGACCGACAGCGCCAAGGCGGCGATCGCCCGCATCAACCCCAACGTCGCCGTGGAACTGCACAATCTCAGGCTGACGGCGGACAACGCCCCTGCCCTAGTCGCCCGATATGACATCGTCGTCGACGGCTCCGACAATTTCGAAACCCGTTATGCGATGGCCGACGCCTGCGCCGCGGAAAAGCGGCCGCTGGTCCATGCCGCCGTCGGCCGCTTCGACGGCTCGGTGACCGTGCTGAAACCGTTCGAAACCGGCACGGATGGCAGGCCGAATCCGAGTTATCGCGATCTTTTCCCGGAACCACCGCCGGCCGGCCTGGTGCCATCCTGCGCCGTGGCCGGCGTGCTCGGCGTGCTGACCGGCGTCGTCGGCACGCTGCAGGCCATGGAGGCGATCAAGCTGATCGCCGGCATCGGCGAACCGCTGGTCGGCCGGCTGCTGCTTTACGATGCATTGGCCGCCCGCTTCGACACGATCCGCTACAAGAGCAGCTAGAACAAGAGCAGCTAGATTTTGGACAGCCTGGATTCCGTCGCGCAGCTTCCGGCCGATTTCGACCGTTGGGACGAGGTGTTGGCGCTGATCATGCGCGCCTTCGCTGCCATGGATGGCGTCATCGATCCGCCATCCTCGGCGCATCGGCTCACGGTCGAAAATCTCCGGGACAAGGCCCGGCAGGAGACGGGCTTTGCGGCGCTGAAGGGCGGCAGGACTGTCGGCTGCGTTTTTGTCCTGGAGCAGGCCAACGATTTCTATGTCGGAAAGCTCGCGGTCGAAGCGGACTTTCAGGGACAAGGCATTGCCAGGCGGCTGATGCAAGCTGTCGAGGATCTTGCCCGCAACCGCGGCAAGCCTGCGATCGAGCTTCAGACGCGGATCGAACTGACCGCGAATCACGCGGCCTTTGCCCGCCTCGGCTTTCACGAAACGGCACGGACAGCGCACAGTGGCTATGACCGTCCGACCTCGATCACCATGCGCAAGGTGCTTTCGTAAGCCTACGCTAACTTACGATGGTAGCCGGTCACGTCCGCAGCGGCAGCACGCGATCCGGCGGCCGATGGCCATCGAAGAAGGCGCGGATGTTGATGATCACCTTCTCGCCCATGTCGATCCGGCCTTCGAGCGTCGCCGACCCCATATGCGGCAACAGCACGACCTTGCCCTTGGCGGCGAGCTTCAGCAATTTGCTGTTCAGCGCCGGCTCATGCTCGTAGACGTCGAGCCCGGCGCCGGCGATCTTGCCGTCCTGGATCAGCTTGACCAGGGAGTCCTCGTCGATGATGTCGCCGCGCGCCGTGTTGACGATGTAAGCGGACGGTTGCAGAAGCGCCAGCCGCCGCGCCGAAAGCAGATGGAAGGTCGCCGGCGTCGACGGACAATTGACCGATATGATGTCCATGCGGGCAAGCATCTGGTCGAGGCTTTCCCAATAGGTCGCCTCCAGTTCGTCCTCGACCGCGGCAAGCACGCGATGGCGGTTGTGATAGTGGATCGACAGGCCAAAGGCCTTGGCCCGCCGGGCGACGGCGGTGCCGATGCGGCCCATGCCGACAATGCCGAGGCGTTTGCCCCAGATACGCCGGCCGAGCATCCAGGTCGGCGACCAGCCGGCCCATTTCTTGTCGCCGGTCAGCACATTGGCGCCTTCCGCCAGCCGCCGCGGCACCGCCAGCATCAGCGCCATGGTCATGTCGGCGGTATCTTCGGTCAAAACGTTCGGCGTGTTGGTGACGGTAATGCCCTTCTTCGCTGCTGCTGACACGTCGATCTTGTCGACGCCGTTGCCGAAATTGGCGATCAGCTTGAGGTTGTCGCCGGCCTGGGCGATCAGCGCCGCGTCGATTTGATCGGTTATGGTCGGCACCAGCACGTCGGCTTCCTTGACCGCCGCGACCAGTTCCGGCTGCGTCATCGGCCGGTCTTCGACATTCAGCCGGGCGTCGAACAGCTCACGCATGCGGGTCTCGACCGGGTCGGGCAGCTTGCGCGTGATGACGACGAGGGGCCTTTTTCTGCCTACCATTGTTTCCTCGAACCCGACCTCGTTGAGACCTCTTTAACCAAGACAGGCGAAACTGCAGGCCGGTCGCGGTGCCAGTTCTCCATGTAACAAGAGGTTCCGCCGAAGACAAAGAAAAAGGGGCGCCAGGGCCGATGAGCCGGCGCCGAAAGGGAACGAAAGTGTCTGGTTTCGCGTCGCTCCGCCTGGCCCTCAGCGCAGCATTTCTCGGCGCTCTGCTTTATTCCCCGGATTTGGCGGCACAGAATGCGGCAGCACCGACCCAGAGCGTCACGCTCGGGCCGAGCGGCCTGCCGCTGCCGCGCTTCGTCAGCCTGAAAGCCGGCCGCGTCAACTCCCGCGTCGGACCAGGCGTCAACTATTCCGTCGACTGGATGTATATGAAGCCCGGCTTGCCGATGGAGATCATCCAGGAATTCGACACCTGGCGTCGGGTGCGCGATGCCGACGGCTCGGAAGGCTGGATCAACCAGTCGCTGCTTTCAGGTCGCCGCACGGCGATCGTAGCACCCTGGCAGCGCGGCAAAGATGCCCGAATCAACCTACTCGACGACCCGCAAAAGGATGCCGGCATCGTCGCAATCGTCGAGCCTGGCGCCATGGGCACGATCAAGTCCTGTGACGGCCAGTGGTGCGAAATGACCTTCAGTGGCCACACCGGCTGGCTCGCCCAGTCGCTGGTCTGGGGCGCCTATCCCGGCGAACGGGTCAAGGACTGACTCTTCTTGCCGGTCGAGTCCGGAGGCCGATACCGGCGAAACGGTATCTCGCGGCCTTATGACGAGCCGATCACTCGCAGCGTTTGGGGCGCAGCCTCACCACGATATCGACATTGGCGATCTCCATCCCCTCCGGTGGCTCCGGCAGGTTGGAAACCGTGACAGGACCGCTGGCGATGTCGAAAATCCTGTTTTCGCCCTCAATGTAGAAATGATGGTGATCGGAGGTGTTGGTGTCGAAGTAGGTCTTCGACCCCTCGACGGCCAGGATGCGCAGAAGGCCCGCCTGGGTGAATTGATGAAGGGCGTTGTAGACGGTGGCGAGCGATACCGGCACGCCGGCGGCGATCGCCTCCTCGTGCAGTTCCTCGGCCGACAGATGGCGGTCGCCTTTGGCAAAAAGCAGATCGGCCAGCGCAATGCGCTGACGCGTCGGCCTCAGGCCAGCTTCGCGAACCCGCTTGTCCACAGCGACATTTTCCTTCCGGCAGCCCAGATCCATCTATCCGTCCAAGCTCAAGTTTCGCCTCAAGAGCTGCCCAGAACGGCAAAAAACGAACATTGACCGAACCTGGACATAACCCGACATATATTCTGTCGGCCGAATACGATCAATAGCGCGCATTGACCCCGGCAGGCGGGCAGGTTAAGCGCAAACGCCGGTTTCCGGCCTGAAATAGATTGTGTTAGGAAACCAACGACAAGGGCGCGCTACCGCCCGGACGATTATTGGGGACGGAGACTGATGGCGGTTTCGAAATCCAGCTACGATTACGAGGAACTGCTTGCCTGCGCCCGCGGCGAGCTGTTCGGACCTGGAAACGCCCAGCTCCCCTATCCGCCGATGCTGATGTTCGACCGCATCACCGAAATCAGCGAGACCGGCGGCGCCTTCGACAAGGGCTTCATCCGCGCCGAATTCGACATCAAGCCGGACTTGTGGTTTTTCGCCTGCCACTTCATCGGCAACCCGATCATGCCGGGGTGCCTGGGCCTCGACGCCATGTGGCAATTGACGGGATTCTACCTTGGCTGGCTCGGCGAGCCGGGCAAGGGCATGGCGCTGTCGACCGGCGAAGTGAAATTCAAAGGCATGGTGACGCCGTCGGTCAAGAAGGTAGAATATGGCGTGGATTTCAAGCGCGTGATGCGCGGCCGGCTGGTGCTGGGTATCGCCGATGGCTGGCTGAAGGCCGATGGCGAACCCATATACGCAGCAACGGATCTCAAGGTGGGTCTGTCCAAGCAATCGGCTGCCGCCTGACCGGCGCCTGCGCAGCACCGCCAAGTCCGCGGGAGGCGCAAAGGAAGCTGTAGAACTTAATTTGCGCATCCTTGTCCGGCAGGTTTCGGTCCGGCAGGTTTCGGGTTCACGCGCTGGAAGGAGTAGCGAATGAGACGGGTCGTAGTGACAGGCCTCGGCATCGTGTCGTCGATCGGCAACAATGCCAACGAGGTGCAGGCCTCGCTGCATGATGCCAGATCCGGCATCAGCTTCTCGGATTCCTTCGCCGAACACGGCTTCCGCTGCCAGGTCTGGGGAGCGCCGACGCTCGACCCCGCCGCGCTGATCGATCGCCGCGCCATGCGCTTCCTGTCGCAAGGTGCGGCCTGGAACCATGTCGCCATGGACCAGGCGATCGTGGACGCTGGACTTGGCGAGAACGACATCACCAATGAGCGCACCGGCATCGTCATGGGATCGGGCGGACCATCGACCAGAACCATCGTCGAAGCCGCTGAAACCACGCTCAAGAACGGCAGCCCCAAGCGCATCGGCCCGTTCGCGGTGCCGAAGGCGATGTCGTCGACCGCTTCGGCGACGCTCGCCACCTGGTTCAAGATCCACGGCGTCAATTATTCGATCTCTTCGGCCTGCTCGACCTCGGCGCATTGCATCGGCAATGGCTACGAACTGATCCAGTGGGGCAAGCAGGACATGGTCTTCGCCGGCGGCCATGAGGACCTCGACTGGACGATGTCGGACCTGTTCGATGCGATGGGCGCCATGTCCTCCAAGTTCAACGACCGGGCATCGGCTGCCTCGCGCGCCTATGACGTCGATCGCGACGGCTTCGTCATTGCCGGCGGCGCCGGCGTGCTGGTGCTGGAAGAGCTCGAGCACGCCAAGGCGCGCGGCGCCAAGATCTACGCCGAGGTCGTCGGCTATGGCGCGACCTCCGACGGCTTCGACATGGTGGCGCCCTCGGGCGAAGGCGCGGTGCGCTGCATGCGGCAGGCGCTGGCGACCGTCTCTTCGCCGGTCGACTACATCAACACGCACGGCACCTCGACGCCGGTCGGCGACTCCAGGGAAATGGGCGCGATCCGCGAGGTGTTCGGCGAAAACATGCCGTTCATCACCTCGACGAAATCGCTGACCGGCCACTCGCTGGGTGCGGCCGGCGTGCAGGAATCGATCTACTCGATCCTGATGATGCAAGGCGGCTTCATCGGCGAGAGCGCCCACATCGAGCAGCTCGATCCGGAATTCGAGGGTATGCCGATCGTGAGAGAGCGCATCGACGATGCCAGGATCGACACCGTCCTGTCCAACTCGTTCGGTTTCGGCGGCACCAACGCAACGCTGATTTTCCAGCGCTATTCCGCATAAGGACTGCCAACCATGGACGGATTGATGAAGGGCAAGCGCGGGCTTGTCATGGGTGTCGCCAACGACCATTCGATCGCCTGGGGCATCGCCCGGAAACTGTCCGAACATGGGGCGGAACTCGCCTTCACCTATCAGGGCGAAGCCTTCGGCCGCCGGGTCAAGCCGCTCGCCGACAAGCTAGGCTCCTCGCTGGTCGTCCCTTGCGACGTCGAGGACAGCGCATCGGTTGCCGCCACCTTCGAGACCTTGGGCGAGGCCTGGGGCGGCCTGGACTTCGTCGTCCACGCCATCGGCTTTTCCGACAAGAACGAGTTGAAAGGCCTTTACGCCGACACCAGCCGCGACAATTTCGTCCGTACCATGGTCATCTCCTGCTACTCCTTCACCGAGGTCGCCCGTCATGCGGCCGCGCTGATGAAGGACGGCGGCTCGATGATCACGCTGACCTATGCCGGTTCGGTCCGCGTCATGCCGAACTACAACGTCATGGGCGTCGCCAAGGCCGGGCTTGAAGCCAGCGTCCGCTATCTCGCTAACGACTACGGCCCGCGCGGCATCAGGGTGAACGGCATATCCGCCGGACCGGTGCGGACACTGGCCGGCGCCGGGATTTCCGACGCACGCCACATGTTTTCCTACCAGCAGCGCAACTCGCCGCTGCGCCGCACAGTGACCATCGACGAAGTCGGTGGTTCCGCGCTCTATCTGCTGTCCGACCTGTCGTCGGGCGTCACCGGCGAAATCCACTATGTCGATTCCGGCTACCACATCGTATCGATGCCGGCGCTCGACGAGCTGAAGCGGACCGACAGCGGACGAGAGTAATTTAATTTCGGCCGCAGAAGATGCCGTTGTCCGCGTGAACCAGCCTTCAGCGGCGCGCCGCGAAAACCTTGAACATGCCGTCGCGGGCAATCTCGGCATGGCTGGAGAAGGCGGCCGCCAGCACCGGCTCGTAGGGAAGCTGGCGGTTCGCCACCACGAACAGCCGACCGCCCGGCTTCAGCGCCTTTGCCGCGGCGCGGATCATGCCGGCGCCGATCTCGGGCTCGGCCGCCCGGCTGCGATGGAAGGGCGGGTTCATGGCGATGGCGTCATAGCGCCGCTCGACCGGCTCGCTCAAAAGATCGATCCAGAAGAAGTTGGGTTCCGCCGCCGTGTTGCCGATATTGAATTTCGCCGCCTCCAGCGCATCGAACTCGGCCTCGTAGAGATCAAGCGCCGATATGCCAGGTGAGCGGGCGGCGACCTCGGCCGCCACATAGCCCCAGCCGGCGCAGAAATCGGCAACGCTGCCACGCAGGTCGCCGGGGAGATTGTCGACCAGCAATCTCGAACCTGCATCGATCTTGTCGAAAGAAAACATGCCTGGTGCGGTGCGGAACCGATCCTCGACCAGAAGGGCGGGATTGGCAGCGCGAAGCGCTGCCGCGACCGCAGCATCGGCAGGTCGATGAAACCAGAAGGCGATCCCGTGATGTTTCGGCAAATGGCCGTCGAGCGGCACAAGCTCGTCGATGCGCTTGCGCAGGCTGGCAATGCCATCGTCCTTGGCGCCGGCAACGACAATCGATCCGCCCGGCCGCACACGCTCAATCGCCTCGGCGATGCGCAATTCGTTCTGCCCGCGATGGCGGCCGGCAAGCACCAATGCCGCATCGAAACCTTCGCCCTCCAGGCGCGGCGTGACGGTGAAACCGGCCGCCTGCAGCGCGCGAAAGTGCGGCCGGAAGCCTTGCACAAGATGCAGTGCTGCATCAAAACCTTCGGGCAGGCGGAAGCCCGGCTCAGCGCCCAGAAAGAGGACACGCTCGCCCTTACGCGGCAAGGAAACAGCCTCCGCCTCGAACGGATGGAACAGTGTCTTCAGCGGCTCAGCGGACATTTTTCGATCTCGAAGTGCAGCTGGCTTGATCAAAAAATGAAAGCGGGCGCGACCTGTCGGCGCGCCCGTTTCGATTGTTCGGTCAGATCGCTCAGGCGGCGTCTTCTTCGCCGTCGGCCTTCTTGTCGCGGGCGATTTCCTTGCCGGTGGCCTGGTCGACGACCTTCATCGACAGGCGGACCTTGCCGCGCTCATCGAAGCCCATCAGCTTGACCCAGACCTTGTCGCCTTCCTTGACGACGTCCGAAGTCTTGGCGACGCGATCATTGGCAAGCTGCGAGATGTGGACGAGGCCGTCACGCGGACCGAAGAAGTTGACGAAAGCGCCGAATTCGGCGGTCTTGACGACCGTGCCTTCGTAGATTTCGCCGACTTCCGGCTCGGCGACGATGGTGTGGATCCACTTCTTCGCCGCCTCGATCTCCTTGGCGTTGGACGAAGCGATCTTGACCGTGCCGTCGTCCTCGATGTTGATCTTGGCGCCGGTCTTTTCGACGATCTCGCGGATGACCTTGCCGCCCGAGCCAATCACGTCGCGGATCTTGTCGGTCGGGATGTGCATGACCTCGATGCGCGGCGCGAATTCGCCGAGTTCGGAGCGCGCGCCGGACAGCGCATGGCCCATTTCGCCGAGGATATGCTGGCGGCCGTCCTTGGCCTGATCCAGCGCGATCTTCATGATCTCCTCGGTGATGCCCTCGATCTTGATGTCCATCTGCAGCGAGGTGATGCCGTTGGCGGTGCCGGCAACCTTGAAGTCCATGTCGCCGAGATGGTCCTCGTCGCCGAGGATGTCGGAGAGCACCGCGAAGCGCTCGCCTTCCTTGATCAGACCCATGGCGATGCCGGCGACCGGCTTGGCCAGCGGCACACCGGCATCCATCAGCGCCAGCGAGGTGCCGCAGACGGTAGCCATCGACGACGAGCCGTTGGACTCGGTGATCTCCGAGACGACGCGCAGCGTGTAGGGGAACTGGTCCGATGTCGGCAGCATCGGGCGGATCGCGCGCCAGGCGAGCTTGCCGTGGCCGATTTCGCGGCGGCCGGGCGAACCCATGCGACCGGTTTCACCGACCGAATAGGGAGGGAAGTTGTAGTGAAGGAGGAACTTCTCCTTGTACATGCCGGTCAGCGAATCGACATACTGCTCGTCCTCGCCGGTGCCGAGCGTGGCGACGACCAGCGCCTGGGTCTCGCCGCGGGTGAACAGCGCCGAGCCGTGGGTGCGCGGCAGGACGCCGACTTCGGAGACGATCTTGCGAACCGTCTTCAGATCGCGGCCGTCGATGCGCGAACCGGTGTCGAGGATGTTCCAGCGCACGACCTTGGCCTGGAGCTCCTTGAACACGGTGCCGATCTGCTCGGACGTATACTTGGCTTCTTCGCCTTCTGCGGGTGCGAACGCAGCCTTGACCTTCGCCTTGACGGCGTCGACGGCGGCATAGCGCTTCTGCTTGTCAGTGATCTTGTAGGCATCGCGAAGCTCGCCTTCGACGATCTTCAGCATCTCGGCTTCAAGCGCCGAATAATCCGGCGCGGTGAAGTCACGCGGATCCTTGGCGGCGACTTCTGCAAGCTTGATGATGGCGTCGATCACCGGCTGGAAGCCGCGATGGCCGAACATGACGGCGCCGAGCATCAGATCCTCGCCGAGTTCCTTGGCTTCGGACTCGACCATCAGCACGGCGTCGGAGGTGCCGGCGACGATCAGGTCAAGCTTGGATTCCTGCATCTCGTCGACATGCGGATTGAGCACATATTCGCCGTTGATGTAGCCGACGCGGGCGCCGCCGATCGGGCCCATGAAAGGGACGCCGGACAGCGTCAAAGCCGCCGAGGTGGCGACGATCGACAGGATGTCCGGGTCGTTTTCGAGATCATGCTGGACGACGGTGACAACGATCTGCGTGTCGTTCTTGTAACCGTCAGCGAAGAGTGGGCGGATCGGACGGTCGATGAGACGGGAAACCAGCGTTTCCTTTTCGCTCGGACGGCCTTCGCGCTTGAAATAGCCGCCCGGGATCTTGCCGGCGGCATAGGTCTTTTCCTGGTAGTTGACGGTCAGCGGGAAGAAATCGAGGCCGGGTTTTGGTTCCTTCATCGAAACGACGGTGGCGAGAACCTTGGTTTCGCCGTAGGTGGCGAGCACCGCGCCGTCAGCCTGGCGCGCAATCTTGCCGGTTTCGAGGATGAGCGGACGGCCGCCCCATTCGATTTCCACTTTGTGGTGATTGAACATGTCTTGTCCTTCATATGCGGAAAGGGCCGCGCCATTTCACCGTGCGCGAGTGCCCCTTTCCCTTGGCTTCGTTTCTCGGGCAGCCACGGGCAAGACAACGGGAAGCTCGGGTAAATCCGGCGCGGGTGCCGCGCGAGCGTCCTGCAATCCTGCCCCATGACCGTCCATGGGCGGTTTCGAATGGCCCTGTGCTATATCGAAACCGGGTCTGGCCAATCGATCCGACTGGCCTTGCGCATGACCCGAAAACCGCGGCTCTCGGAAATGCCTTGCGCAAATTCAAAGTTTCAGAGCGTCCCATGTGCGCGTGCAACTCGAAGCGCGGCGCTCTACTTCCTTCATTGGAGCAATGGACTGCTCCAATGCGCGACCGGCGGGCTCTCGAAAGAACCCGCCGGTCAATTCGTCAACGGCGCAGACCGAGCTTCTCGATCAGCGTCTGATAGCGCGCGTCGTCCTTGCGCTTGAGATAATCAAGCAGGCTGCGGCGCTGGGAGACGAGAGCGAGCAGACCACGGCGGGAATGGTTATCCTTCTTGTGGTCCTTGAAATGGTCGGTCAGGTTCTTGATGCGCTCGGAAAGGATGGCCACCTGGACTTCCGGAGACCCGGTATCGCCCTTGGCGGTTGCGAATTCACCCATCAATTCCTTCTTGCGCTCGGCAGTAATCGACATCGTGTTTTTCCTTATCTGTTTGAGGAAACGGGACGCCCTCGGCCGGGATGTCGTCCAGCAGGGGCCGGTACAAGCAACGTGGCATTGCACGATGCTGCGGCGCATATAGGGCAATTCAGGCAAAAACACCAGCCCAATTCACAAGCCGGCTTTTTGCTGCACAAACGAAGATTTCGCCTCGGCTAAAGCCACTTCTTCCATCTGAAGAAGGCGACAAGCCCGAGCGCGACAACGGCCATGAACACCAGCGCTGCCGGATAGCCGTATTGGGCCTTCAGCTCCGGCATGTTCCATGGCGAGGCTTCGGGATCGAAGTTCATGCCCCACACGCCAGCGAGAAAGGTGAGCGGGATAAAGATCACCGAGACGATCGTCAGATAGCTGATGACGTCGCTGGTGCGTGCCTGACTCAGCGACAGATGCATCTCGATCAGACCGGTCAGCATGTCGCGCTGGGTTTCGACCAGTTCGATGAGCCGAAGCGAGTGATCGAGCGTGTCGTTCAGGAAGATCTTGGTCTCGGGCTTGACGTAGGGCACGTCGTTGCGGATCAGCGTCGCCAGCGCGTCGCGCATCGGCCAAAGCACCCCCTTCAGCACGTTGGCGTCGCGCCGCAACTCGTGAAGCCGCCGCATCTGGTGCCTGTCCGCCGCGCGCAGCATCTGGTCCTCGATGCTGTCGACCAAGTCGCCGGCGGTCTCGATCGGCGGGAAATAACTGTCGACAATGGCGTCGATCAGCGCATAGGCGAGATAGTCGGCGCCGCGTGAGCGCAGCCGGTTGGGCATCGAGCTTTCGATGCGCTTGCGCACGGGATCGAACGGATCGCCTTCGCGCACCTGGAACGTGACGACGAAGTTCCTGCCGAAGAAGACCGCGATCTGCTCGTAGCGATGCGCGGTGACGTCGTCGATCATCCTGACGACGACGAAGGCATGGTCCTCGAAGAAGTCCACCTTCGGCCGCTGGCCGGTGTTGACGACGTCTTCCAGCGCCAGCGGATGCAGGCTGAAAATCCGGCCGATCTCCTCGATCAGCGGGATGTTGGCGAGACCGGTGCAATCGAGCCAGACGACCGGCCATGCGTTGCAATGAGCATTCAGGTCGTTGATGCTGGCATCTTCGATTGTCTCGAATTTGTCGGGCGACATCAGTGTCAGTCGCAGTTCACTGCGCCGCGCCGCAGGGTCGGCGATCAGTGTGCCTGGTGATGCGCCGATCGGCGGCCGCCGTGCTGTCACCGGCGCCCGCTTCCTGATCGTCTCGGCCTTTGCCATGTGCCCCTCGAATGTACCTCTGATCGAGATTAGACGAGGGGGCTCAGCCGGCAAAGACCCGCTTCGGCTTGAACATGCCTTGCTCGATGGCGCCGATGGCGACCAGCTTGCCGCGCGCCGTGGCGCAGGCCTCCTCGGCTTCCACCGGCGCGTCGCGGCCACGGATGATGACCGGGTTGCCGAGGCGGATTTTTGTTGCCGCGTCGTCGCTGATCGCGATCTGCGGCAGGCAGTCGAGCGCGGCTGACGTGTCGACCAGAAACGCGTCGATGGCGTCGAAGTCGACCGGCATAGTGGCCGCTGAATCCGAACCCTCATCGGGCTGTTCGCCGAAGCGGGCGGCTTCCAGCTCGGCGATGGTGACGAAGTCTTCCTGCGTGAACGGCTCGACCTCGATCCGGCGCAGTTGGGCGATGTGACCGAAACAGCCGAGATCGCGGCCCATGTCGCGGGCCAGCGAGCGGACATAGGTGCCCTTGCCGCATTCGACCTCGAAAATGGTGCTGTCAGCACTGTGCTCGATCAGGTCGAGGCGGCCGATCTCGACTTCCCGCGCCGGAATGTCGACCGTCGCGCCGTCGCGGGCAAGATCATAGGCGCGCTCGCCTGCGATCTTGATGGCCGAAAATTGCGGCGGCGTCTGCATGATGACGCCGGTGTATTTCGGCATCAGCAAAAGCACATCGGCTTCAGCCGGACGCTGGTCGGAGCTTTTCGTCACCGGCCCTTCGAGGTCATCGGTCGAACGCTCCTCACCCCAGGCAACCGTGAAGCGGTAAACCTTGGCGCCATCCTGGACATAGGGGACGGTCTTGGTCGCTTCGCCGAGCGCGATCGGCAGCATGCCGGAAGCGAGCGGGTCGAGCGTGCCGGCATGGCCGGCCTTTTCCGCCTGGAACAGCCATTTGATCTTGGAGACGGCTTCGGTCGAACCCATGCCGACGGGTTTGTCCAGCACCAGCCAGCCGGAGATCGGCCGACCCGTCTTCTTGCCGCGACGCGCCACTATTTTTCGTCCTTGTCGTTGTCTTTGTTCTGGTCGCCGATCTGGGCGTCTGGGCCGAGATCGCGCGCCACTTCGGGCGAGTGCAACAATTCGTTGATCTTCTGGAAATTGTCGTAGCTGGTGTCGAGCCGGAAGCGGAATTCCGGCATGTACTTCATCTGCCGGAGCGCGCCGGAAACGCGGCCGCGCACGAATTTCGCATGCTTGTTGAGCGCCTCGACCACCGCATCGGCATCACTGGCGCCAAGCGGCGAGACGAAAGCGGTGGCGATCTTCAGATCGGGCGACATGCGCACCTCCGAGACCGAAACCACCGAATTCTCGATCAGCGGATCGAGGATCTCGCCACGTTGCAAGATTTCCGACAGCGCATGCCGCACCTGCTCGCCGACGCGAAGCATGCGCTGGGATGGACCTGACGTGGTTGAACGGGGCATTTTTCTCTATCCTGAAATCGTGAGGCACGGGATGGGACCGCGCCGCATGTCTCATATGCTTTAAAGCCTGATCCATCCCGATAGAAATCGGGATGGATCAGGCTCTATTTTTTGTTGACCATGATCTTCTCCGAAAACCGGATACCACTTTTCGGGATCATGGTTTAGGCGGCAGCCTTTCGACCACCGCCCGGTCTGTAAATGCTCGAACTCAAGTTGCTCGAACTCAGAGCGTCCTGGTCACCATCTCGACGCGGAAGCACTCGATGACGTCGCCGACGCGCATGTCTTCGTAGTTCTGGAACGCCATGCCGCATTCCTGGCCACCCGGAACCTCTGCAACTTCGTCCTTGAAGCGCTTCAGCGTCTTCAGCGTGCCTTCGTGGATGACGACGTTGTCGCGGATCAGGCGAACGCCCGCACCGCGCTCGACCTTGCCTTCGGTGACACGGCAGCCGGCGATCTTGCCGACCTTGGTGATGTCGAAGATCTCAAGGATCTCGGCATTGCCAATGAAGGTCTCGCGACGCTCCGGCGACAGCAGGCCGGACAGCGCCGCCTTCACGTCATCCACAAGGTTGTAGATGATCGAGTAGTAGCGGATCTCGATGCCTGCAGCCGCGGCCGCCGCACGCGCCTGCACATTGGCGCGAACGTTGAAGCCGATGATTGCGGCGCCCGAGGTTTCCGCCAGCGAGACATCGCTTTCGGTGATGCCGCCGGCGCCCGCATGAACGATGCGCGCACGCACCTCGTCGGTGCCGAGCTTGTCCAGCGCCGCGCTGATCGCCTCGATCGAGCCCTGCACGTCGCCCTTGATGACCAGCGGGAATTCCTTCAGCCCGCTCGTCTGCAGTTGCGACATCATCTGTTCGAGCGAACCACGCTGGCCGGCATGCTTGGCCACCGCCTTCTCACGCGCCAGACGCTGGCGATATTCGGTGATCTCGCGGGCGCGGGCCTCGTTGTTGACGACGGCGAAGCGGTCGCCGGCCTGCGGGGTTCCCTGCAGTCCGAGCACTTCCACGGGCATCGCCGGCGGCGCTTCCTTGATCTGCCCGCCGCGGTCGTTGACCAGCGCGCGCACCCGGCCCCATTCGTTACCGGCAACAAGGATGTCACCAGGCATCAGCGTGCCGGTCTGGACCAGCACCGTGGCGACGGGGCCGCGGCCCTTGTCGAGCTGGGCTTCGATGACGACGCCCTCGGCGGTGCGGTCCGGATTGGCCTTCAGGTCGAGGATTTCGGCCTGCAGCAGGATCGCTTCGAGTAGCTTGTCGAGATTGGTGCCCTTGGTCGCCGACACTTCGACGTCCAGCACCTCGCCGCCCATCGATTCGACGAAGACTTCGTGGCGCAGCAGTTCCGAGCGCACCTTCTGCGGGTCGGCGTCATGCTTGTCGATCTTGTTGATCGCCACAATGATCGGAACGCCGGCCGCCTTGGCATGGCTGATCGATTCGATCGTCTGCGGCATCACGCTGTCGTCGGCCGCCACTACCAGGATGGCGATGTCGGTCGCCTGAGCGCCACGGGCGCGCATCGCCGTGAAGGCGGCGTGGCCAGGCGTGTCGATGAAGGTGATCTTGTTACCGTTCTTCTCGACCTGATAGGCGCCGATATGCTGGGTGATGCCGCCGGCCTCGCCGGACACAACATTGGCATTGCGGATGGCATCGAGCAGCGACGTCTTGCCGTGATCGACATGGCCCATGATGGTCACCACCGGCGGACGCGGCTCGAGATCCTCGGGACGATCGGCGATGTTGAAGAGGCCTTCCTCGATGTCGGACTCGGCGACGCGGCGAACCGTGTGGCCGAATTCGGTAGCGACCAGTTCGGCCGTGTCGGCGTCGATGACGTCGCCCGGCTTCAGGATCTGGCCCTGTTTCATGAAGAATTTGACCACATCGACGGCGCGCTCGGACATGCGCTGAGCCAGTTCCTGGATGGTGATGGTTTCGGGAAGTATCACTTCGCGCATGACTTTCTCGCGCGGTTCGTTATGCAGCGCGCGCTTGAATTTCTCCTGGCGCCGACGCATCGACGACAGCGAACGCGCACGCGCATCCTCATCGGAAAGTGCGGCATTCAGCGTCAGCTTGCCGCGGCGGCGATCTTCCTCGCCCTTGGTCGGCTTGGCCGGACGCGCCACTTCCGGCGTGACCGGACGGCGCACCGGGGCGCCGGCGCCGGTCCGCTTCGGCTTGATGTCCTCGTCGTCGACTGTCGCCAGTTCGGCGGTCAGCGGCGCGCGGCGGCGCGCCTCTTCCTCGGCACGCCGGCGGGACTCGGCCTCGGCCTGCAGCCGGGCTTCTTCCTCGGCTTGGCGGCGCGCGGATTCCTCGCGCTCGCGACGGCGGCGCTCTTCATCCTCGGCGCGGCGCTTGGCCTCGTCGATGGCGCGCTGTCGATCCTCGACGTCGCGCACCTTCGAACCCTCAAGAGCCCGGCGGCGCGCCTCCATTTCATCGCGCGACAATTGGTTCAGCACCATGCCGCCGCGTTCGACCGGCGGCGGAGGCGGCGGCGCCTTGGGCGCTTCCTGCACAACCGGCGCTGCCGCGACCGGTGGCTTCGGCGTGAGGACGGACACAGGGGCAGCAGCCGGCTCCGGCTTGTCACCGGGCAGCGAGAACTTGCGCTTCTTGGTCTCGACCACGACCGCCTTGGTGCGGCCATGCGAGAAGCTCTGGCGCACGGTGCCCTGTTCCGTACCGGGGCGCTTCAGCGTCAAAGTCTTCTTCGGCGTAACACTCAACGTCTTGTCGTCGCCCGATTTCGTATCGCTCATTCCATATCCTCTGCGGCATCATCTTCGTCAGCAACGGCCGCAAGCATTGCCAGATCGTCCGGGGAACCGCCCCGATACCGGTCGAGCGCAACCATGCGCTTCTGGACCGCCCTGCCCGCGTCTCCCGCGAGAACGGCAGCATGTATCACATTTGTACCCCCCAATGCCAAGCTCAACTCGGCCTCGGAGAAAAGTTTGTAGGCAAGGATGGCGGGGCCACCGAGGTGGACGGTTGCCCGTCGCGCCTGGCTGATCTTGCGGACGCCGTCATCTGACGCCTCGGTCGCATGCAACACGAAAAGCGCCAGCCCGCCACGCACCGCGCTCTCAACCTTGGTGGCGCCGAGCGCGATCGCGCCTGCCTTGCGGGCAAGACCGAGCATGCCCAGAGCGTATCTGGAAAGCAGCCCGTCGACCATGTCGCCGAGGTCGGTCGGCACGGTCACCTGCGCCTTGAAGGCGCGAGCGAACAGGTTTTTCGCTGCCGCCTTGTCGATATGTAGGCGGTCGGCAGTCACCCAGCAACCGCGTCCGGGCAGGTTTTTCTTGATATCCGGAACGACGGCCGAATCCGGGCCGACGACGAAACGGATCAGTTCATCCGGTTCGGCCTGTTTGCGCGTGACGATGCAAGTGCGATCGTTCATCTCGTCCAAGGGCGGCTTGTGTGCGATGCGGTTTCACCTCACGCACCAACGGCTTCGTCAGCCGGCACGTCTTCGGCTGCAAGCTCGTCTTCGGTGATCCAGCCGGCCTTGAGGCGGGCAGCCAGAACCATCTGTTCAGCATCGGCCCGCGACACGCCGTGATTGGCGAGCACGCCCGGGAATACCTTCGTCTCGCCGTCCTTGCGTTCCTTCCAACCGGTCAGATCATCGGCCGCATAGCCGGCGAAATCCTCGATCGTCTTCACGCCGTCCTCGCCGAGCGTCACCATCATGGCGGTGGTCACGCCTGGAATCTCACGCAACTCGTCCTTGACGCCGAGCGCCTTGCGCTTCTCGTCATGCTCGGCTTCGATCTTCTCCAGATATTCGCGGGCGCGGGCCTGGATTTCCGAGGCGGTGTCCTCGTCGAAGCCATCGATCGACGCGATCTCGTCGGCATCGACATAGGCGACTTCCTCGACGCTGGTGAAGCCTTCGGAGGCGAGCACCTGGCCGACCATCTCGTCGACGTTGAGCGCATCCATGAACAGCGCCGAGCGTTCGACGAACTCCTTCTGGCGGCGCTCGCTCTCTTCCTGTTCGGTCAGGATGTCGATGTCCCAGCCGGTGAGCTGCGAGGCGAGCCGGACGTTCTGGCCGCGGCGGCCGATGGCCAGCGACAGCTGGTCGTCCGGCACCACGACCTCGATGCGTTCGGCGTCCTCATCGAGCACGACCTTGGCGACTTCCGCCGGCTGCAGCGCGTTGACGATGAAGGAAGCGGCCGAAGGCGACCACGGAATGATGTCGATCTTCTCGCCCTGCAATTCGCCGACCACCGCCTGAACGCGGCTGCCGCGCATGCCGACGCAGGCGCCAACCGGATCGATGGAACTGTCACGCGAGATGACGGCGATCTTGGCGCGCGAACCTGGATCGCGGGCGACCGACTTGATCTCGATGATGCCGTCGTAGATCTCCGGCACTTCCATGGTGAACAGCTTCGCCATGAACTGCGGATGGGTGCGAGACAGGAATATCTGCGGACCGCGCTGCTCGCGGCGCACGTCATAGACATAGGCGCGGACGCGATCGCCATATTTGTAATTTTCGCGCGGGATCAGCTCGTCGCGACGGATGATCGCCTCACCGCGGCCGAGATCGACGATGACGTTGCCGTATTCGACGCGTTTGACAGTACCGTTGACGATCTCGCCGATACGGTCCTTGTACTCGTCGTACTGGCGGTCACGCTCGGCCTCGCGCACCTTCTGCACGATGACCTGCTTGGCCGACTGGGCGGCGATGCGGCCGAAATCCATCGGCGGCAGCTGTTCGGCAATGAAGTCGCCGAGCTGGGCGTCGGGATTGCGCTCACGCGCCGAGGATATGGCGATCTGCGTCGCATAATCGTCGACCTTCTCGACCACTTCCATCAGCCGCTGCAGCTTCATCTCGCCGGTATTCGGATTGATGTCGGCACGGATGTTGGTTTCCTGGCCATAGCGCGAGCGCGCCGCCTTCTGGATCGCATCGGCCATGGCGGCGATGACGATCGACTTGTCGATCGACTTCTCACGCGCGACCGCATCGGCGATCTGCAGCAGTTCAAGCCTGTTGGCGCTTACAACCATCTCTTTTCTCCCGAGCCTGTTGCCGTGGCTTTGCGCCCGGCAGCCCAATCACATTTCCTGTTCGGTTTCATCTTCTACGCCCGCTTCCACGCCCTCTGGCGCGTCTTCGGGCTCGCCGCGGCGCTTCTTGGCTTCCTTGCGCGCCCTGTTGTCCTTCGACAGTGCGTCGCGGATAAGGTCGTCGGTCAGGATCAGCCGTGCTTCGGCAATCGCATCGTAGGGCACACGCACCGTCGGCTGTTCGCCATAGGCCGCCTTGTCGCGCTCGATCAGCACGCCGTCCGCGTCGCTCTCGGCGATCTTGCCCTTGAAGCGCTTGCGGTCGGCGACGAGGACCGAGGTTTCCATCTTCACCAGATGACCCGTCCAGGTCGCGAAATCCGACTTGCGGACCAGCGGCCGGTCGATTCCCGGCGACGACACTTCGAGATGATACGCCTTTTCGATCGGATCATCGACATCGAGCGCCGGCGACACCGCCCGGCTGACCTCTTCGCAATCCTCGACGGTCATGGTGCCGTCCTCGCGTTCGGCCATGATCTGCAGCGTCAGCCCGTTCTGGCCCGTCAGATGCACCCTGACAAGGCGGAATCCAATGGCACGCAGAACCGGCTGCACGATCAGCGCGATGCGTGCATCGATGCCGCTTTCGCGGATGATGCGGTCGTCGCTGTCGGGTACCGTTGCCGTCATTCTATTCCTGTCGCTTCGTCGGCGGCCGGAAGGTAACAAAAAAGAGCGGGACCGGGTGGACCCACTCTTCGCCATACCGACCAAGAATTTGAGCCTGATATAGACGATCGCAGCCGTCGTTTCAAGTCCGCATGCAGTCCGTGTCGGTAAGCAGATGAATTGTCCGCTTGCAGGGTGGGCGAAACTGTCGGGGGCGGCAGCGTTGCACAGGGTGCATGGCGGCCATGCGCCAACGTCCCTGTGATATCAGGCGGTACACGCCTATCTATGTTGCGTTGCACAAAATCAATCACTCATTGCAGCAGGCGAAAGGGCATAATCATGACCAACCGCAAGGTTTTCTCGGCTATCGGCGATTTCTTCACCGTGTTCGGCAGCGCTGTCGCCGCTTCGCACGCCGTCGAAGCCGGCCGCAAGCCGCGCGCACGCGATCTGCGCAATCTCGGCATGGATCCGGCCGCCTTCAACAAGATCGGCCGCGTCTAAGTCCGGCGACGCAGGGACGAGGACATCTCTGGTCCTCGTCGACGTCAAAGCGCGCCTAGGCGCGCTTTGAATAGGACTATCTTCGGACGAAGGTGAGGTAGGCTGGCCGCCGGCCTTCGCGAACGGCCTTCGCCTCGTAGCGTGTGCCCGGCCAACCCTTATAGGGCCGCTGCCAGTCGGCTGCCTCTTCAGCCTGCCACGCAAACGCTTCATGTGCCCGGCAGTGCAGCAGCGTCCAGTTCACATAGCTATCGATATCGGACGCAAAGCGGAATGTTCCGCCTGACTTCAGCACGCGCGCGAAACGGTCGAGATTGACCGGACTGACGAAGCGGCGCTTCCAGTGTTTCTTCTTCGGCCAGGGATCGGGATAGAGAAGGTCGATGCCGTCGAGCGAGGCTTGCGGGAGCCAGTCGAGCAGGCGCGTGGCGTCGTCGTCATAGACCCGAAGATTGGCAAGCGGCCGTTCCCTGACCGCCATCATCATCTTGGCCATGCCGTTGACGAAAGGCTCGACGCCGACAAAACCGGTCTCAGGAGCCGCCGTCGCCCGATGCAGCAGGTGCTCGCCGCCACCAAAACCAATTTCGAGATGAATGGCGCGGACATCGGCTTCGAACAGGCTGCGCAAGTCGGCCGGCGGTCCGGCCGTCAGATCAAGCCGGTAAGTGCTAAAACCGCTTTCCAGTGCCGCTGCCTGCTGCGGACGGATGGCCTTGCCGCGCCGGCGACCGAAAAATGCTTCGGTCGCACGGCTTGGCCGGTCTTTCGGATCCATGTCTTCCGGATCTATGGACGCCGCGGCTAGGCCGCGACTGCTTCGGCAGGCGCTTCGGCGAGTGCGTCCTTGAGAGCCTTGGCGAGGTCGGTCTTTTCCCAGGAGAAGGACCCGTCGCGGCCGGCCTTGCGGCCGAAATGACCATAAGACGACGTCTTGGCATAAATCGGCTTGTTGAGATCGAGATGGCGACGGATGCCGGACGGCGACAGATCCATCACGGTGCGCAGCGCCTGCTCGAGCTTTGCCTCATCGACCCTGCCGGTGCCGTGCAGGTCGACATAGACCGACAGCGGCTGGGCCACGCCAATGGCATAGGAAAGCTGGATGGTGCAGCGATCGGCGAGCTTCGCCGCCACCACGTTCTTGGCGAGGTAGCGGGCCGCATAGGCCGCGGAACGGTCGACCTTGGTGGTGTCCTTGCCGGAAAAAGCCCCGCCGCCATGAGGCGCAGCACCGCCGTAAGTGTCGACGATGATCTTGCGCCCGGTCAGGCCGGCGTCGCCGTCGGGCCCGCCGATGACGAACTTGCCTGTCGGGTTGATGTACCAGTTGCAGTTGTCGGCGATCTTAAGGTCGCCCAGCGCCTCACGAATATAGGGTTCGACGACGTTGCGGACCTTCTTCGAATCCCAGTTGGCGTCGAGATGCTGGGTGGACAGCACGATCTGCGTCACTTCCGCCGCCTTGCCGTCGATATAGCGGACGGTGACCTGGCTCTTGGCGTCCGGCCCGAGCCGGCCGGCATCGCCGTTGCCTTCATGGCGCGCGGCGGCCAGCAGTTCGAGGATCTTGTGGCTGTAGTAGATCGGCGCTGGCATCAGATCCGGGGTCTCGCGGCAGGCATAGCCGAACATGATGCCCTGGTCGCCAGCCCCTTCCTCGCCTTGCCGGTCGGAGGCATTGTCGACGCCCTGGCCGATATCCGGTGACTGGCCGTGCAGCAGAACCTCGATCTTTGCCGTCTTCCAGTGGAAACCGGCCTGTTCATAGCCGATTTCGCGGATCGCCTTGCGGGCGGCCGACTTGAACTTCGCCGGATTGACGAGCGGATGACCGGCGGCATCCATCAGGATGTTGCCGGCCTTGTCCTTCTTGAGCAGGGTCTCGGGGACGCGCACCTCGCCAGCGATGACGACGCGATTCGTGGTCGCCAGCGTTTCGCAGGCGACGCGGACCTTCCAGGGGTCCATGCCGGTCTTTCTGGCCTCGCGATAGACCAGATCGACGATCTCGTCGGAGATACGGTCGCAGACCTTGTCGGGATGACCCTCGGCAACGGATTCCGAGGTGAATAGATAGTTTTGCCGCGTCACGGGTGTCCCCTCTTGAAAAATCATCGGCACGCTGCCGATTGGCGCGCCACGTGTTAGCTGTGCCGAGCAGCGCTCGTCAAGCGGTGGGTGCCATTATCTTGTACCACTTTGACCGCCGGCAGGATGCCGCCAGCCTGCCTGGCTCCAGCACGTGCTTTAGCTTCAACACGTTGATGAGAAAGACTTTAAGCATGGCTGTCGAGCAAAATCGATCCGCTCTCCGGCATACCTGCGGGATGTAAATTCCACGATGCGCGAGATCGCAAGAATTTGCATGCCCGCAATGACGGCTTTGCTATCTTCGACGTTTCAACGGCTGCCAATCAATCGACCCAGACCAATCTGCGTAATCAATCGACTGCGTCGGAGGAAAGGGCCTTCACAAGCTCGATAACCTTGCGGCGTATCTTCACGTCGGTGATCTTGACGAAGGCCCGGTTGAGTTGAAGACCTTCAGGACTGCCGCAGAATTCGACGGCAGAAGCCATTGATGCATCCTCCGCAAATCCGCGGTTGCCCACGGCCTCCTGGCCCGGCGCGTCCTCGAAAAAGAAAGCGACAGGCACACCCAGTATCGAGGCGATTGCCTGCAAACGGCTGGCGCCAACGCGATTGGTACCCTTTTCGTATTTCTGTATCTGCTGAAACGTTATGCCGAGGTTCTCGCCCAGCTTTTCCTGGCTCATTCCCAACATATTGCGACGAAGCCTGATGCGACTTCCGACATGGATGTCGATAGGATTCGGCTTCTTCTTGTTTTCTTCTGCCATTTTTTCCTCGCCGAATTTTTCCGGCTTTTTGTGTTTTTTCTGCCCAAAACGAAGCCGGCGGCCAGTGCCCCAACAGAACCGACGTGCTGACTTCGAGAAATTTCAGGCGGTTACAGTATGAGTTTCTAATGTGTCGACTGTCAATTCGCCCGTAGCCGTTGCCTTACATTCATTGTGAAAGCGGCGAGAGCGAACAGCAACATGATCATCAGTCCATTAATGCGTCTTTGGCTGGAAGAAACGATGGCTCGATTGGAAATCGGCACGTGGACATCGATGGCTCCGCGGGCGTCGATTGCCAGCGCGTCGAGGATGTGTCCGCGCGGATCGACGACAGCGGAAATGCCGTTATTGGCTGCACGCAACAATGGCACCCCGTTCTCCACCGCACGAATCTGCGCCTGCCTGAAATGCTGGTACGGACCCGGCGTGTCACCGAACCACGCGTCGTTCGTGACATTCACAATAAGCTCAGCTGACGTTGCGTCAACCGCCACCAGATCGGGAAAGATGACTTCGTAGCAAATGAACGGAAGCACGCGGATGCCGCCGGGCAACGCGATCGGGTGCCGCTCATTGCCCGCCGCGTAGGTTGTCGGCCCGGCGACGAGTTGTTTGAGCCCCAAACGGCCAAGCAGGTCGGCAAAAGGCAGATATTCGCCAAAGGGCACCAGATGAACCTTGTCGACTGCATCGGCGATTTGACCCTTGTCGTCGATTGCCACCACCGAATTGTAGTACCGCCTGTCGGCATCTTCCGCCGACCCGCCTTCCTCCCGGACGACGCCGGCGATCAGCGTCTGGCCGTCGCCAAGCATCTCTCCCAGCGCGGTCAGCGCATCGGGACGTTCGGCGAAAAAAAACGGCACGGAGGTTTCCGGCCACAGGATCAATTGCGGCTTGGCATGACCAGTCTCTGGCGCCTTGGCCGAAAGCCCCATCAGTGTAGCGAAAATCCGGTCGGGCACTGAAGGGTCCCACTTTTCGCTGAGGTCGACGGCCGGCTGCACGATGCGGACGTCGATTGCGCGGGTTGCGGGTTCGACCTTGGCAGCAAGCCTGACATAGCCGAAGCCGACATGGGCCGCGACGAGGACGGCAGCCAGTGCACCCCCAAGGCGGATATGCCGGCGCGCCGCAAGCAGGGCCGGCAAGGCAAAGACGAAGACCGCCAGCGCGTTGATGCCGACCATGCCGGTCACCGACACGCTCTGCATAAGCAAGGGCACCGGCATCGCCGCGTAGCCGACGGCATTCCAGGGAAAGCCGGTGAACAGAAAGTCGCGCAGCCATTCCGCCAGGCCGAAGCCGAAGGCAAGGGCGGCGATGCGGCCGATGTCGTTGCTCCACAGCAGCCGGGCAACCGCTGTCGCGAAGCCATAGAAAAAAGCGAGCGCCAGCGGAATTCCGACCACTGCGAAGGGAAGCGCCCAGGCGAAACTGTCGGCCTCGACCAGAAGTGCTGAGCCGATCCACCATAGGCCGGCTAGAAAATAGCCGAAGCCGAACCACCAGCCGACGGCGAAGGCCGGCCGCAAATGCCGGAACCAGCCATCGGAGGCTTCGCCGGTTGCGCCGTCGAGGAGCCAGACCAGCAGCGGAAACGAAACGAAACAGACGGCGAAGAAATCGTAAGGCGCCTGGGCAAGAACCGCCAGCGCACCGGCAAGAAACGCCACAAGCGCGCGGCGCCAGCCCCACAGCAGAATTATCCGGCCGGCCAGGCGCTTCATCGATGCTTCCGAGTCGTGCGAATCACGGCAGAAGATTTATCAGGCCGCAGTCCGCGCTCCAAACGCCACGACTTCAGCCAGCGTGCCGGATTAGGTCTGCTGGATAGGTGGGGCGACCGACGCCGGCAAGATAAGTGTCGCATGTGAATTGTCGCGCAGACCGCTCGTGCCGGTGTATCACTATAATGCGCGCGATAGAAAAGCGTTCAGCCGCTCCAGCACGAGATCCGGGGCTTCGAGCTGAGGCAAGTGACCGACGCCAGGTAATGTTTCGAACGATGCCTGCGGGATCAGCGCATGAAGCGCTTTGCCTCGCTCCAGCGGGATCCATGGATCGTCCTTGCCCCAAATTATCTTTACCGGACACCTGATATCCCCGAACGCCGGCTCGACTTCGGCGGTATATTTTTCGTCGGCTTGCGCGAATTGCCGATAGAAGCTTCCGCGTCCCTCTTCGGCAAGCCACGGCTCGACAAGCCTCTCGAAATCTCCGGGCGCGATGTCATTTACGATCGCCCCCTTGATATATGCTTCCACGACCGCTCTGTGGATATGCGGCGGCAGGCCCAGAAAGGCATCCACATGGCGACCGACATGATCGAAGAACTCCGATCCCCAAGGGCGCATGGCGACGACATTCATCAGGACATACCGCTCGAAGTCGCAGCCATGCAGCAAATGCGCCCGTAGCGTCGTCGCTCCGCCGAAATCATGGGCAACAACGATGGGCTGCTCCAGGTCCCAATGCGCGAGCATCTCGGCGAATACTTCTCCTTGCACGTCGAGTGAGGTGCGTTGCTCCGCGCCTTTGTCCGATCGCCCGTATCCGGGCATATCGTACCAGTGGACACGATACCGCCTTGCAAGATCTGGAATAATCCGATGCCATGAGAACGAAGACCACGGCCGGCCGTGCGCCAGCATGAGCGCAGGCCCGCTACCAGATCGCCCCGCTGCCACAGTGCCCGCAGATGTTTCCACGGTCTCATCGAGTTTCCACGACATCAGATATTCTCATAGAGCGTCGGCCCTAAAGGTGGAAACCGGTTTTTGGGAAAATCCGACGCTCAAATAAAGCTGGTATTCAGGACAGAGCCGTCCGTACGAATTGGTTCGCAAGTGCTTGAACGGATCGTCGACCGTCATCTGGCGAGCGGCGTCTTTCACGCCTGCTCGGCGCGGACGGCGCGCCGCCGGCGCTCGCTTTTCTGGGTCTCCACGATGCGCACACGCTTGACGCGGCGTGGATCGGCGTCGAGCACATGGAATTCGAAGCCGGGGATGGCCTGCACCACTTCGCCGCGTGCGGGGACCCGGCCAAGCGTGTTGAAGATCATGCCGCCGATCGTGTCGACATATTCGCCATGCTCGCCGGCGGCAAAATCCTCGCCGATCATCTTGGCGACATCGTCGATCTCGGCCTTGCCGTCCACGACGAACACGCCCTCGCCGGTCTGGGTGATCATCGGCTCGTCCTCGTCGTGCTCGTCCTCGATGTCGCCGACCACCATCTCGACGATATCCTCGAGCGAGACCAGACCATCGGTGCCGCCATATTCGTCGATGACCAGCGCCATCTGGGTGCGCATCGCCTGCATCCGCCCCATCAGATCGGAGGCGAGCATCGACGGCGGCACGAAAAGCACCGGGCGGATCAGGGTCAGGTCGCCGATGGTGCGCGTGAGATCGACCTTGGCGAGATCGAGAAGCGTGGCAGGGGCGGCTTTCCTGGTCGTCCTGCTCTTTCTGACGCGGGCCAGCTTGGTGATGTGAGCGAGCACGTCGCGGATGTGGACCATGCCACGCGGGTCGTCGAGCGTCTCCGAATAGACCGGCATGCGGGAATGGCCGGACTGCTCGAACAGCCCCAGAAGATCGCCCAGGTTCGTCGTGATCTCGACCGCCTCGATGTCGGCGCGCGGCACCATGACATCCTCGACGCGAACCTCGCGCAGGCGCAGAATGTTGTTGAGCATGGCCCGTTCGCCGGGCGAAAAGGCGCCGGCATCGCTCGCCGTTTCGGCAAGCGCGTCGGCGATCTCCTCGCGCAGGCTGGTGCCGTTGCGCTGCCTGAACAGGCCGAGCACGCGATCGAACAGGGAAGGACCGGCAGGCGATGGCTCGCTGGCGAAGCTGCCGGTCGTGGTACTCGGACTAGAGTCCTCTTCCGTCTGTTCGGATGGCTTGGTCGCACTGCCGGCGTCTGGGTGGGCGGCAGTCTCTGGTTTGTCGTTCATCGTCGTCCGGTCATTTGATCTTTTTAGTTACGCGTAGGGATCGGGAATGGCAAGCCTTGCAAGTGCTGCGCGTTCGACGGCTTCCATTTCTTCGGCCTCGGCGTCGGTCTCGTGATCGTAGCCCAGCAAATGCAGCAGGCCATGGATGACGAGATGGGTGATATGGTTGTCGACAGGCTTGTCTTCCAGTGCGGCTTCCCGCGCGACCGTCTCGGCGGCCAGCACAATGTCGCCGAGCATGGGCGGCAGCGGACGGCCCTTGGCGAGCGGAAAAGCCGGGAAAGACAGGACGTTGGTCGGTTTGTCCTTGCCGCGCCATCCCGCATTGAGACTGCGGATGTGGGCATCGTCAGAAAAAACGATGCTGAGCTCGGAACGGCCGGCCGCGCCGGTTTCGGCAAACGCGGCGGCAACGGCGCGATCGACCAGCCGCGTCAGCGCGGCCTCATCGGGCCAGTCGCCCGCTTCGACTGCTATATCGATGTCGACGGGGACCGGAAGATCCCCGCCTACAGATTTTTTGTCCTCAGCCATAAGGCTGCATCTTCAGCCTTCGGCGCCCAGGCCCCGGGCCAGCTTGCCGTCGCGGTCGTAGGCCTTGACGATCTCGGCGACCAGCGGATGCCTGACGACGTCGCCTTCGTTGAAGCGCACCGTCACCATGCCGGTGACGCCGTCGAGGATCCTGAGCGCCTCGACCAGACCGGATTTGGTGTTTTGCGGCAGGTCGATCTGGGTCGGATCGCCGGTGACGATCATGCGCGAATTCTCGCCGAGACGGGTCAGGAACATCTTCATCTGCATCGGCGTGGTGTTCTGCGCCTCGTCGAGGATGACGGCGGAGTGCGCCAGTGTGCGGCCGCGCATGAAGGCCAGCGGCGCGATCTCGATCACCTCGGCGGCAATCGCCCGCTCGACCTTGTCGGCCGGCATCATCTCGTAAAGCGCGTCATAGAGCGGCCGCAGATAGGGATCGACCTTCTCCTTCATGTCGCCGGGCAGGAAGCCGAGCCGCTCGCCGGCCTCGACGGCAGGCCGCGACAGCACGATGCGCTCGACCATGCCACGTTCGAGCAGCATCGCCGCATGCGCCACCGCCAGGAAGGTTTTTCCAGTGCCAGCCGGGCCGATGCCGAAGACGAGCTCGGACCGCTCCAGCGCGCGCATATAGGCGTCCTGGTTGAGCGAGCGGGCATAGATCGTCTTCTTGCGCGTCGATATCTGGGCGGCTGACACCTTGCCCTTGCGCTCCAGCGTCGGCAGCGTCAGCTGGTCGTCGGCGGCGATCGCCATGCGCACGGCGCCGTCGACGTCCGACTGGCCGATGTCAGCGCCTTTCTGGAGAATGCCGTAGAGATTATCCAGGGCGCGGCGCGCCTGCTCGGCGGCCGAGGCGGAGCCCTTGATGGTCAGCTGGTTACCGCGCGAGCGGATATCGACGCCAAGCTTCTGCTCGAGCCTGGCCAGATTCTCGTCGAACTGGCCATAAAGGGCGCTGGCAAGCTTGTTGTTGTCGAAAGTCAGAACGATGTGCGCCATATCCGAAGCCCCCGATGGTAGATTCTGGGGCAGGTTCTTCACTTCCGCAGCGCTCAACCGTCTCTCCTCATCTGCCGAGACCTTCAGGCCAATTCGGCGAACAGGCTGTTGTAACCCGTCTTCGTGATTCGTACCTGGATAATCTCACCGATTTCGCCGGACTTTTCATCAACAATAACCGGCTGCAGCCACGGTGAGCGGCCGACCTTCTGGCCAGCCTGGCGGCCCGGCTTCTCGATCAGCGTGTCGATGGTGCTGCCGACCAGGCTGGCGCCGAACTCCTGCTGCTGGGTCAGCAACAGCGCCTGCAGTCGCTGCAGGCGCTCGTCCTTGACCGCTTCCGGCACATGATCGGCCATTTCCGCGCCCGGCGTGCCGGGGCGCGGCGAATATTTGAACGAGAAGGCCGAGGCATAGTTCACCTGGCGGACAAGGTCCATCGTCGCCTCGAAATCCGCATCCGTCTCGCCGGGAAAGCCGACAATGAAGTCGCCCGAAAGGGCGATATCGCTCCGTGCGGCGCGGATCCGGTCGAGCAGCGTCAAATAATCTTTTGCCGTATGCCTGCGGTTCATCGCCTTGAGGATGCGGTCGGAGCCGGATTGCACAGGCAAATGCAGATAGGGCATCAGCGCCGGCAAGTCACGGTGAGCGGCGATCAATTCGTCGTCCATGTCGCGCGGGTGGCTGGTGGTGTAGCGCAACCGCGCCAGCCCGGGAATCTCGGCCAGCCGGAACAGCAGGCGGCCAAGACCCCATTCCTCGGTCTTGCCCCCTTTGGCTTCGCCTTCGCCGTGCCAGGCATTGACGTTCTGTCCAAGCAGCGTCACCTCGCGCACGCCGGCTTGCGCCAGCCGCTCGGCCTCGGCGACGATCTGCGCCACCGGCCGCGACACTTCCGAGCCTCTGGTATAGGGCACCACGCAGAAGGTGCAGAACTTGTCGCAGCCTTCCTGCACCGTCAGGAACGCGGTGACGCCGCGCCTGATGATCTCGGCGCGCTTCGGCTGCGGCAGATGCTCGAACTTGTCTTCGATGGCGTAGTCCGTCTCGACGATCTTTTCGCCGCCGCGCACCCGTGCCAGCACGTCGGGCAGCCGATGATAGGTCTGCGGGCCGATGACCAGATCGACAGAAGGCGAGCGGCGGATGATCTCGGAGCCCTCGGCCTGCGCCACGCAGCCGGCGACGCCGACCAGCATCTCGCGGCCGGCCCGAGCCCGTTCGGCCTTCATCTCACGAATGCGGCCGAGTTCGGAATAGACCTTTTCGGCGGCTTTCTCGCGGATATGGCAGGTGTTGAGCAGCACCAGATCGGCCTCGCCGATCGCATCCGTCGCAGTATAGCCGTCGGCGGCCAGCGCGTCGGTCATGCGCTGCGAATCGTAGACGTTCATCTGGCAGCCATAGGTCTTGACGAAGACCTTCCGGCTCGCGGCAGGCGGCACGACCGCAGTTTCGGTCGCAGTATCGATGTCGTCCCGTTCGATCGTGTTCAATTCCATCTGGCGGCTTCTAACGCCTTTCCCCGACAAAAAACAGACGATTCTGCCTTACAGCGCCGCGCCTCCTTTGGACGCGCAAAGCGCTGGAGCTTTTCCGGCTTACCGGCTCGGGCGCGGATCGGCGAGCGCCGCCTGCACCATATCACGCACCTGACTTTCCATCAGCCTGGCCGTTTCCTTGCGCCTGGAGCCCTTGGAGAAGGCGACCGGCTCGCCGAAATGCACTTCTACATCGAGCCCGCCCTCCGCCATCAGCACCTTGAGATGGGGCATCAAATCCTCGTCGCCGATCCAGGCGGCAATCGGCCGGTGCCTGCGGCCGAGCGGCACGCCGTGCAGGCGCGTATAGACGATCGCCACCGGCTGGATGAAGACCGTTTCGGCCGCCCCTTCCGAAATCGCCATCGAGGCGGCGCCGAACAGCGTGCTCTTGAACGGCAAGATCATGTTGCCGTCGCTGGTCGAACCTTCGGCAAACAGCACCATGGCGTCGCCCTTGGCCATGCGGCTGGCGATCTCGCTCGCCTGGTCGCCCGACGAACGTTTGCGCTCGCGCTCGATGAAAACGGTGCGCTGCAGCTTCGACAACATGCCGATCAACGGCCAGCCGGCCATGTCGGCCCTGGCGATGAACGTCACGTCGGCCATCGACCCCAGCACCATGATGTCGGTCCATGAAACGTGGTTCGACGCAACCAGTAACGGGCGCTGATTGGACAAGGTCCCCTTGACGTGGATGCGCATGCCGAGCGCCCGAATGATGAGCCGGTGCCAGATCTTCAGGATGAACGTCTCGCGCCACAGGCCGGTCTTCATCGACAGGATCTGCAACGGCACGAGGATCAACGAGCCTGCGACAACGAGGCCCAGCGCCAGGAAAATCCTGATTTTTCCGATCATTCGCTCTTGGCCCTGTCCCGAGTTCTGGCTGGAGCGACGCGTCCAACTGGACGTCCAAGCACGCTCTAGCGCTTTTTAATCTACGCATCTCAACCTGCGCATCGTGCTTTCCGAGAATCGGTTCCGATTTGCGGGCCGATGCGCTAGCGAAGATCGCGGCGCATGACAAGCGCTCCGGTCGGGCCGTGCTCGGGCGATCTGTAGTAGTTGGCACGTTTGCCGACCTCGCGGAATCCCAGCCGCCGATAGAGCGCGATCGCGGCGACGTTGGTCTCGTCGACCTCGAGGAAAAGCGCCTCGGCGCGTTGCGCATGCAGTTCGCGCAGCACCGCATCCATCAGTTGCCAGCCAAGGCCCTGGCGGCGATGGGAGCGCGCCACCGCGACAGTCAGGACCTCGCCTTCGCCGGCCGCCAGGCGCGCCAGCACGAAACCGACCGGCGGCTTGGCACCCTGGCCGGTCTCGCGCGCGGCATAGCCGAACACCGTGTCCTGCTCGATCAGCGCGGCGAATTCGTCATCACTCCACGGCCGGACGAAATCCTCGCGATGCAGCACCGACAGGGCCGCACTGTCGGCGACCGTCAGCGGCTCGAGCGCAAAGTCCCTGCGGCGCGGCTGGAGGAAAGGAATGCGCATCAGTTTATCTTCCCGGCTCTCTTCCTGGACAGGATAAACCCGGCCTGCGGCTTGGCGTCAGCTCCGCGCAGATAAAGCGGTTTCGGCTTTTCGCCTTCACCCTTGGCAGCGGCCAGCCGGGCATAGATTGCGATATCCGTAGTGGCGCTTGTCGGGCCGACGTCGAAGGCGCGCCCGGCCGATGCAGCAATTTGCGTGGCCGCGGTGCCGGCCAGAACCGGAAACCCGTCAACCGCCATGGCGGCGGCTTGCGAAAGCGTGGCCACCGCGGGACCGTAAATCAAAACGGATGCTTCGTCGTAAAGCGCTGCATCGATCTCCTCGCGGCCGGCGTCGAGCGCGGCCAGCACGGCGCGGCCGGGAAATGTCTCTTTCGCCTGCGCCGCCAGCGCTTCCAGCGTCGTCACCCCGATTGCCGGGATTTTCAGCGCCAGCGCCAGGCCCCGCGCCGCCGAGACGCCGACGCGCAGGCCGGTGAAGGAGCCCGGGCCGGTGGAGACAGCGATGGCGCCAAGACCGGCATAGTCGGTGCCGCCGATCGTCAACGCCTCTTCGATCACTGCCATCAGATGTTCGGCATGGCCCTTGCCGAGATCGAGCACCGAGCGGCCGAGTTCCTTCCCGGCCGCCGCGTCGTAGACACAGGCGGCGCAGAGATTGGCGGCACAATCGATGGCAAGCAACTTCATGAGACGGCCGGTTGGCAGCGCCCGCTTGGGGCACAGGGGGTTCGAAAGACAATTTCCCTGTGCCTGCCATGGCTCGTCCCTGCAAGGGGATAATGCATAAATCGTTTGGCGGCTTCGCTTCGACCTCGCCCAAAAAGAGGTAACTCTCGGCGACCACAACCGTCAATGAACCAGTGCCGCACTATGCGGCCTGGTCGATGCGCAGCATGTGATTGTCCCAGACATAGTCCGGCTCGGACCGTGTCGCGCCGCCGGCTTGGGCTATCTGCCCCGTGCCGGTCGTCGCCATGAAGCTCGTCCCGTCGGGCGCCACGCCGCAGACCTCTGCCAGTGCGCTGGTGGCGACGATCCGGCCGCTGGCCGCATCGATGATGGCAAGCGAGTTGCCTTCCGGCGAGGACACTGCGACGGTACCGGCAGCAGGGTTGGCGGCGACCGAGCCGATGTAATTCCTGAAGCCGGACAGCACGTCCTGCGGCATGTCGAGCAGTTGCAGATCCTTGCCGCGCGCGGCGCGGCCGACCAGCAACGGACGATCGCCGCCCGGCCCCCTGTACTGGCAGCCGAACCAGACCGCGCCGGATTTGTCGGTATCCATATGCCGGATCGAAAGCTGGTGCAGCGCCGGCGGCAATTCGTGCTTTTCGACAAGGTCGCCGGTAAAGCGGTCGACCAGCACATAAGATGGCTTCATCGTCGCGATGTTGAGCTCGGCGCGGCCATAATCGGGATGCGTCTCGATGCCGCCATTGGCGACGGCAATCGTCCTGCCATCGCCGAGCAGCAGCAGCTCGTGCGGACCCATGCCATAGGTCGGGAACTCGCCAACGCGCTTGAATTTCGCACGCGTGTCATAGACGCCGACCACGCCGGCGGCATTGTCGAAATCGTTCTCGGTGGCGTAGAGCAGCGCACCGTCGGTCGAAAACACGCCGTGGCCGAAGAAATGCCGGCCACTGATGCTGGCAAAGGTCAGCGGCTCGTCGCGGCCGGTATGGTCGAACACAACCGCGAAAGTGCCGGGCTGCCTGGCAAAGACGACCGAGCGTTTCGACAGCGGATCGAAGGTGACGTCGTGACCGCGGGCGGGCAGGTCGATGGCATGCAGCACCTTGCCGGCCTCGGACAGGATCGCCGCGCCATAGCTGCCGTCGCGCTTGACGAAAGCGGTGGCGAAGACGGCGTCCGTGCTAAGCGTCTTCGCCCATGCCGGCGGCGCCATCGCCGCAACAAAGCCTGCCCCGGCAGCCCTCAGGAAGTCGCGGCGGTCGATCAGCGACGTTTTCAGAATCAGTCTCCGTCGAGCGACGAGAACCCGGCGGTCAGGCCGAATTCGGCGGTTAGCCTGGTGCCAATCAGGGTCGAGAGGCTGGATGTCACCAGCGAGAAGTGGTCGAGCTTCTGGCGCAGCGCCGGATCGGCAAGCGCCTTGTCGATCGGGCCTCTGATGGCGGTGGCGTCGGCGGCGCCGTTGACGAGCTGGATGTGGATCGATTCCGCCATCCAGCGCGCATCGGGCGACAGCGCGTCGCCAAGCTGCGAAGCCTGGAACAGAGCGTCCATCCCCGAAAGATTTCCGGTCAGCGAACGCGCGGTGTTTTGTGAACGCCAGTAGATCGCCTGTTTCGGCTTGTCGGCCTGCGGGCTACTGCCCAGAAAACCTTTCAGGCGCACGTCACGGACCATCTCCAGTTCGTTGATGAAGACGCCGACCAATTCGGTCACCGCTTCCGTGCCGTCGCGATAGAGTGCGTTCTGCGGCCCCGGATTGGCCCAAAGTGCTGCAAAGCCGTCGGGCTTGTTCCAGGCGTCGCTGACCTCGGCGGCAATCGTTTCGATGTTGCCGGCGACGGCCGCGCCGTAAGCGCAGCGATAGGGATCGTCCCTGCCGGCGAGCCGCTCGGCGCCATCGCCGTAAAGCACGAATTCCAGCGCGCCGAGCCCTTGCATGGCGACGCTCTTTGTCGCCAGATGGGCCGGATCGGCGGCGGTCCGGTCTTTACTGGCCAACGCCGCCTGCACCTGCCTCAGGCCGATGCTCTTGCGGTCCGGCCAAAACAGCATGCGTTCCAGCCGGTTGTTCTGCGTGATCGGTCCGATGCGGATGATCTCGACGACCGACCAGGCATCCACGGTGCCGGAGAATTCGGCACGCGCCGCATCGAGATGGTCCTGCGAAGGCGCGTCGCACAGCGTCCGCACTGCCTTGCTCAGGCTGTCGGCATGGTCTTTCAGGCGTGCATAGGCCGGGCGGACAAAGCCGTCGATCGCTCGCTGGATCACGTCGGAAGCCTTCACCGCTGCGGACGCCGGCAATGCGCCGGCGAGGACCAGCGGGAGAACCAGAACAAACGCCAGACGCTTCGACATCACAAAGACTCCAGGAATTTGACCAGTGCGGCGCGATCGGGCGCGGCGGCGGCGGCAAAGCGGTCGCGCGCCTTCTGCCCCTCGCCGCCATGCCACAGGATCGCCTCGGTCAGGGTGCGCGCCCGCCCGTCGTGCAGGAAGAAGGTGTTGCCGTTGACGGTCTGGGTAAGACCGATGCCCCACAGCGGCGGCGTGCGCCATTCGCTCCCGCTGGCATCGCCCACCGCTTGCCCGTCGGCGAGGCCCGGCCCCATGTCGTGCAGCAGAAAATCGGAATAGGGCCAGATCAGCTGGAAGGCCTGCGCCTTGTTGGGCGTGCCGCGGCGGGTGACGAATTTCGGCGTATGGCAGGCAATGCAGCCCATGTCGTAGAACAGCTTCTTGCCGGCCAGCACATCGGGCTTGTCGAGATCGCGCCGCGCCGGCACGGCGAGGTTTTGCGAATAGAAGGTGACCAGGTCCATCACCGGCGGCGGCGCCTCGACTGGGCCAAGGCGCTCCTGGACGCCGTTGGCCATGGCAAGGCAGTTCTTTTCGGCCGCGGTGCAATCGCCCCAGTGGTTCGGCACTTCCGGCGTCGAAATGCCGATGTCGCCGGCGAACGCGTCCGCCGCTTGCTGGCGAATCGAAGGGGTCTGCGCCTTCCAGCCAAAGCGGCCGAGCGTCGGCTCGCCGCTGTGGCCGTCGCGCACAATATTGGGCTTTCCGGAGATGCCGTCACTGTTGCGATCGTCCGGATCGGCACTGGCGAGAATGTCGGCCGGCGCGATTTGCTCGACCAGGCCGAGGCCGATCATCGGCGGCGTCAAGCGCGGCGAAAGCGTGGTGTGCGGATCGAGCGGCCCGTTGGCAAGATCATCGACCGAATAACTCGGCTTGCGCAGCCAAACCACGGTGCCGTCCGGCAGGGTGACTTTTTGCTCCTGATAGACGACACGCATCCTGCCTTCGCCGCGAAGGCCCGGAACGGCCAGTTCCTGCAATTGCGAGCCGTAGACCGGATCAGGGAAGTTGAGCACCTTGCCGGCGGCGAGCGCTGCTTTCTCCTCTTCGGTGCTCGCCTGCCGCGCCAGCCGCAGGAACATCGAGGTGGTGCCGCTGTCGGCTTGCGGCGGATGACCGCGACCGTCCTTCAGATGGCAATTCTGGCACGCCCGCTCGTTGAACAGCGGACCAAGCCCGTCCGATGCCTGCGTCGACGAGGGCGATGACACCCAGTTCTTGCGGAAAAGAGCATTGCCGAGCTTGAAGGTGCCTTGTTCCTCGAAAGTGATATTGGCGGAAGATTGCGAGAAAGCGTCCTTGTTGGCGCCTTTCCGCGACGTGCCGGCGCCACCCTGCATCGGCTCGAACTGCTCGGGCTTGGAGAAATCCCTGGTCGGCCTGGTGATGGCAATGACGCGCGCCAGATCCTTCGGCGTCAGATCGGCACGGCCGGTGGCGAGACCCGCCGGTTCGGGCGCGCCGGCCAGCGCCGTGGCGGTCAGCGCGACCACTACGGCAGGCGAAAGCCCACGAAGCCAGCTGTATCGCAGGTTGTGCTGGGACGACAGGCCGCAATCCTCGGCCCGCCGCAAGCGGCGCAAGTAGTCTAAGCGGCGCCGCATTCCGGCATGTCCCTAATCCGCCTCGTCGGCCGATGCGGCGTTGAGCTGGCCGTATTTTTCCTCGCCGATCGAGGCGAGCAGGTCGAGTTGCGTCTCGAGGAAGTCGATGTGACCTTCCTCGTCGGACAACAAATCCTCGAACAGCTTCATCGTCACATAGTCACCTGCTTCGTCACAAATCTCGCGCGACCGTTTGTAGGCAGTGCGCGCGTCATACTCGCCGGCAAGATCCGATTCGAGCACTTCCTTGACATTCTGTCCGATGCGCAGCGGCGCTACCGACTGCAGGTTCGGATGGCCTTCAAGGAAGATGATGCGGGCCACGAGCCGGTCGGCATGGTGCATCTCCTCGATCGATTCCGCGCGTTCCTTCTTTGCCAGCTTGGCGTATCCCCAGTCTTCCAGCAGGCGGAAATGCACCCAGTACTGATTGACTGCTCCAAGTTCCAGAAACAGAGCCTCGTTAAGCCGCTCTATGATCTGTTGTTCGCCTTTCATGGGTTCTGCTCCCGTATTGGACGCGCAGGCCTCTGACGCGATCCAGGTGTGAAACGACATCCACGCCGCTCGCCTCCGAGCGGGCGTGGTAATTTTCGGTTACCCGAATGATCGTTTCGACCACATTTGGGAAGCAGCCGCAACAGCGACCACGCTTCTGCATGGCATGATAGATCTTCGCCGGCACGATAAGCTGCCAAGGGTCCTGATCCAGCAGCCCGACGATCGTCTGCTCAATCTCCTTCTCGGTGATGATGTTGCAATGGCAGATCAGCATTATTTGCTCTGTGTGGCTGACGGCGCGTGCTCGGCGCCATGTGGCTTATTTTCTTAGTGGAGCCTGGGCTTTCGGTTCGGGCTCCGGGCATCGACGCCTTACTGAAACACCTTGTCCGGCGCATCGAGGCTGTCCGAGCCCTCGAAGGCGATGGCATTGAGTTTCAGGGTGCCGACGGCGCGTTCGATCGACTTGGTCTGATCGACCAGCGCGTCGATCGCTGCCTGCACGGTGGCGTTGCCTTGCGTATTGCCTTCGCCGATCTGCTGGTCATAGGCCTCGCCGCCAAGCGCCCGCGCCTTGATGGCTTCCATCTTGGCGACGGTGCCATCTAGCTTGTCCGACAATTCCTTGTCGACCGCCGGATCGGCCTCCTTGACCATGTCGGATACCGACGGTCCTTCGACGACGGTGCCGTCGAGGCGGGTGTAGCTGCCCTTATAGGCGGCGCGAATGCCGACGGCATCGTAGAGATGGGAATCGTAGGTGTTGTCGGAGAAGCAGTCATGCTCCTCTTCCGGGTCGTGCAGCAGCAGGCCGAGCTTCATGCGCTCGCCGGCGAGTTCGCCATAGGACAGCGAGCCCATGCCGGTGAGGATGGTCGAGACGCCGGCTTTCGGCTCGCCATCTGCAAGGTTCTTGCGGGCGGCGCCGCCTTCCTTCCAGTCGTCGACCATGTCCTGCAGATCGGAAACCAGAAGCTCGCTCGCCGACTTCAGGTACTGCGCGCGACGATCGCAATTGCCGCCGGTGCAGTTGGCGAGGTCGTAGTCGGTATAGGGCCGTTCGCCAGCGCCCGGGCCGGTGCCGTGCAGGTCCTGGCCCCACAGCAGGAATTCGATGGCGTGATAACCGGTCGCCACATTGGCCTCGATGCCGCCGGCCTCCTGCAGCGTGCCGGAGAGGAACTCGGGAGTAAGATTGGTGGCGTCGATCTTCTTGCCGTCGATCTCGATCGACTTGTTGGCGATCACATTGGCGGTATACAGCGCATTCGCGTCCGACTCGGTGCCGTAGTTCTCGGCGACATAATCGATCAGGCCTTCGTCCAGCGGCCAGGCGTTCACCTTGCCTTCCCAGTCGTCGACGATGGCGTTGCCGAAGCGATAGACTTCGGTCTGCTGATAGGGAACGCGCGACGCTTTCCAGGCCTCGCGGGCGGCAATCAGCGTTTCCACCGAAGGCTTGGCGAGCAGCGCGTCGACGGCCTTGTCGAGCGCCTGCGCCGCGGTCAGCGAATCCTCATATTTGGCGAGCGCAATATCGGAATAGGTCTTGATGACCGCCTTGGCATCGGTTTCCGCCTTGGCCGGCAGCACGAATATCGCCGCCGTCAAGGCCACCGTGGCGCCGATCGCTGCAAGCCTGCTGCCATATCGCGCCGTGATCATCGCTCTCATGATTGTCTTCTCCCTCGGGAATTCAGTGAAATGCCGGCGCCAAAGGCGCGTCGGCAGGCAATCGGCGCCAAGGCAGGTCCATGCCATTGAGCGAGATACAGGCCGCGGCATAGCGCGGTTTGCGGAAGAAAGACATCGAAATGCCTCCAATCGAAAGGGTTCAAGGCCCAGACATCAAAGGGATGCGCTTGACGCGCACGCTTCCATAAAGCGATGAAGGTGCCGGAAGTCAACCAATTTCAGAGAGAAAAGCCAATTGAAACAACAGTTTAGAATTATTCTAAACTGCAAGTATCAACTTTAGCCGTATTTGCCGCGCCGCCGTCGAACGAACGATTGACAGACCGCCATTCCGGGTGCGACCCGCAAGGGTGGTCTTGCGGCGGCGTCAGACAATCGCCACTTGGCGAGACGTCCTAGACTTGGATAACGCCTAGGAGAGATGAGGAATTGGGGCTGCGATGAAAAACGGTGTGGTCATTGTCGGTGCGGGTCATGCGGGCGTGCAAGCGGCCGCCAGCCTGCGCGAGGACGGCTACGACGAACCCGTGATCCTCATCAGCGATGAGGACGAACTGCCCTACCACAAGCCGCCGCTGTCGAAGACCTTCATCAAGGATCAGGAGGCCAGACCGCAGCCGCTGCGCGGCGAGGCTTTTTATACCGGCAGCGCGATCAACTACCGGCCGGGCGTCCGCATCGATCGCATCGATGCCGGCGGCCGCAGGCTGGAGCTATCGGATGGCGGCACACTGCCGTTCGACCGGCTGATCCTGGCGACCGGTTCGCGGCCGCGCATGCTGTCGCTGCCGGGTTCGGATTTTTCGGGCGTGGTGTCGCTGCGCTCGCTCGCCGACGCGCGCCTGATCCGCGAATTGAGCGCGCAGAGCGAGGATGTCGTCATCCTCGGCGGCGGCTTCATCGGGCTGGAGATCGCCGCGACGCTCACAGCGGCCGGCCGCAAGGTCATCGTGGTCGAGGCGGTCGACCGGCTGCTCGGCCGGGCGGTGGCGCCGATCATCGCGCGCCACGTGCGGCAGCGGCTGGAAGCGACCGGCGTGCGCATTCTCACCGGCACCACGATTGCACGGCTCGAAGCCGAGAACGGCCATGTCTCGGCGGCAATCACCGCATCCGGCGATCGGCTGCCGGCCCAGATGGTCATCATCGGCATCGGCGTCGTGCCGAATGTCGAACTGGCGCAAGCCGCCGGCATCATTATCGCCAACGGCATCCGCGTCGACCAGCAGATGCGCACGTCGGTGCCCGAAATCCTCGCCATTGGCGATGCCGCTTCCTACCGGCACTGGCTCACCGGCGGCGATGTGCGGCTGGAATCGGTGCAGAATGCGACCGACCAGGCGCGTCTTGCAGCACGCACCGTTGTCGGCCATGCGGACGCCTTTGCGGCGGTGCCGTGGTTCTGGTCCGATATCGGTGACATCAAGCTGCAGATGGTCGGCCTGATTTCGGGCGGCGACAGCCATGTCGTGCTGGGCGACGTCAACGAGAACCGGTTCTCCATCTACCACTATGCTGGGAATCGTCTGCTCGGCATCGAATCGGTCAACCGGCCTGGCGACCACATGCTTGGCCGCAAGATGCTCGGCGCCGGCTTTTCGCCGACGCCGCAGACGGTCGCGACAGGACCGGACGGATTGAAGGCGGCGCTCGCCGCTTTCCAGCAGGTAGAGCCCGTCCGCGCCGCGGAGTAGGGAGCCGCCCGCCAATTGTCGATCTCGGCGCTGCCCCTCATCGCCCTGCCGGGCCCTTCTCCCCGTGAAGGACGGGGAGAAGGGCTGATCGCAACGCTGGCGCCCCTCTCCCCGTTTTTCACGGGGAGAGGGTAAGGGTGAGGGGCAGCGCCAACGCCCGGAAAGATCCGCTCAGGCGGCGCGGACCTCGCGGATCGAGCTTTCCAGGATGTCGAGCGCTTCGTTCATGACGCCGTCCTGGATGGTGATTGGCGCGAGAAAGCGGATGACGTTGCCGTAGACGCCGCAGGTGAGCAGGATCAGGCCCTTGTCGAGCGCCTTCAGCCGGACCGCATTGGCGATCTCGGCCGACGGCAGGCTTCTTCACATCGTTGAACTCGACAGCGTTCATGAAGCCCGGGCCTCTGATATCGACGATCTCCGGCGTGTCGTCGCGGATCGATTGCAGCCGCTGCTTCAGCCGGTTGCCCAGCGTGTTGGCGCGGTCGCAGAGCTTTTCCTCTTCGATCACGTCGAGCACGGCATGCGCCGCGGCAACGCCGATCGGGCTGCCGCCATAGGTGCCGCCGAGCCCGCCGGGGCTGGGCGCATCCATGATCTCGGCGCGGCCGGTGACCGCCGACAGCGGGAAGCCGCCGGCAAGGCTCTTGGCCATGGTGGTGATGTCGGGCGCCACCTCGTGATGATCCATGGCGAACATCTTTCCGGTACGGGCAAAACCGGTCTGCACCTCGTCGGCGATCAACAGCATGCCGTGCTGGTCGCAGATCTTGCGCAGCGCCGTCATGAAGTCGCGCGGCGCCTCGTAAAATCCGCCCTCGCCCTGCACCGGCTCGACGATGATGGCGGCGACGCGGGCCGGATCGACATCGGCCTTGAACAGCCGGTCGAGCGCGGCCAGCGAATCGGCGACCGTGATCCCATGCAGCGCCACCGGGAACGGCGCGTGGAAAACATCGGCCGGCATGGCGCCGAAGCCGACCTTGTAGGGCACAACCTTGCCGGTCAGCGCCATGCCCATGAAGGTGCGGCCATGGAAGCCGCCGGCAAAGGCAATGACCGCCGGACGGCCGGTTGCGTTGCGGGCGATCTTGATGGCGTTCTCCACCGCTTCGGCACCGGTGGTGACGAAAATCGTCTTCTTGTCGAATTTGCCCGGCAGCAAGCCGTTCAGCCGTTCGGCCAGCCTGACATAGCTCTCATAGGGCACCACCTGGTGGCAGGTATGGGTGAAGCGGTCGAGCTGCGCCTTGACCGCCTCGATCACCCTGGGATGGCGGTGGCCGGTGTTGACGACGGCGATGCCGGACGAGAAATCGATGTAGCGCCGGCCTTCGACATCCCAGATTTCCGAGTTCTCGGCGCGGTCGGCATAAATCTGCGTGGTCATGCCGACGCCGCGCGAGATCGACTGGTTCTTGCGTTCGGAAATGGCAGAGTTCTTCATGATGTTCCCTCACCGGGCCGACGCCCGTTCTCGTTTGGATGATTGCCGGGAATTGTTCTGGCCTTATTTCATGTTTTCCTCAAGTTGGCACCGGTGGCAGGCGATTGGGCCTGCCGGGACCGCCGCCAGGCAATTGGGCCTGCCGCCTTTGGCGTCGTGTTCCTTCGCGCCCCCCTCTGGCCTGCCGGCCATCTCCCCCACAAGTGGGGAGATTGGCTGTCATTGATGGTTTCGCCAATCGCGAACGCTGCAGGAGGAGCGCCGTCGATGAAGCTGCCGATCTCCCTCCTTGTGGGGGAGATGGCCGGCAGGCCAGAGGGGGGCGCGAAGGAATGCGACATATGGAATAAAAAGATACTCTAAGCCCTGACAAACCCGTCGCTCGCCCTGAGCAAATTGCGCGTATAATCCTTGCTGACGCGGCGCTCGACGAGGTCATCAGCGGTGAGATGCTCGACCGCCTCGCCGTTCTGCATCACCATCAGCCGCTCGCACATATGGGTGATGATGGCGAGGTCGTGGCTGACCATCAGGAAGGTCAGCTTGCGCCGCCGCCGGATGTCTTCCAACAGGTTGAGCACCTCCGCCTGCACGGAAGCGTCGAGCGCCGAGGTCGGCTCGTCGAGCAGCAGGATCGCCGGTTCGAGGATCAGCGCCCGCGCAATCGCCACCCGCTGGCGCTGGCCACCCGACAATTGATGCGAATAGCGGAAGCGGAAGCCAGTGCCGAGCCCGACCTCGTCGAGCGCCCGCTGGATGCGCTTCTCGCCATCGGCAAAGCCGTGGATGGCGAGCGGCTCCTGCAGCAGGCGGTCGACGGTCTGGCGCGGATGCAGCGAGCCGTAGGGGTCCTGGAAGACCATCTGCACCTCGCGATAGAAGGCCTTGTCGCGGCGCTTGCCGAGTTTTTTCCCGTTGACGGTGATGCTGCCCGAAGCGGCCGGCGCGAGGCCGGCAATCGCGCGCAACAGCGTCGATTTGCCGGAGCCGGATTCGCCGACCAGGCCGAAGGATTCGCCGGATTGCACCTCGAGGCTGACACCCTTCAGCGCGCGAAAGCGGTCGAAGACCACCTCCAGCCTGTCGGCGGAAAGTGCTGCCGTCATGCCGCCCACTCCGGCTTGCGGTCGAGCACCGGCAGCGGGTGGCGGTCGGCGCCGATCTTGGGCATGCAGTTGAGCAGGCCGCGCGTATAGGGATGCTGGGCGCGGCCGAGCTCCGACGCCTTGAGCTGCTCGACCACCTTGCCGGCATACATGACGATCACCCGATCGCAGAAGGACGAGACCAGGCGCAGATCGTGCGAGATGAAGATCAGGCCCATGCCGCGCTCGCTGACCAGCCTGTCGAGGATGCCGAGCACGTCGAGCTGAACGGTGACGTCGAGCGCCGAGGTCGGCTCGTCGGCGATCATCATCTCCGGCCCGGCAATCAGCATCATGGCGATCATGGCGCGCTGGCCCATGCCGCCCGACACCTCGTGCGGATGCAGGTCGAAGACACGGGCGGGTTCGCGGATCTGCACCGCCTCCAGCATGGCGAGCGCGCGGTCGCGGGCTTCCGCCTTGCCGACCTTCTCATGCGTACGCAGCGTCTCGACAATCTGGCGGCCGATGCTCATCACCGGGTCGAGCGAGTATTTTGGATCCTGGAGGATCATCGCGATGCGCTTGCCGCGCATCGCCCGGCGGTCGCGGGGCGAGGCCGCGAGCAGGTCGGTGCCGTCGAAGGCAAGCTTGCTGGCCGTGACCTCGGCCTGCGGCGGGGTCAGGCCCATGATGGCGCGGCCGGTCTGCGACTTGCCGGAACCGCTCTCGCCGACGATGCCGAGCCGTTCGCGGCCGAGCGAGAAGGAGACGCCGCGCACCGCCTCGATCCGGCCGGTGCGCGTCGGGAAGGTGACGCGCAGATCGTCGACCTCGAGAAGCGTGCTCATTGGTCACCACTGCGGGGGTCGAGCGCGTCGCGCAGGCCGTCGCCGAGCAGGTTGAAGCCGAGGCTGACGAAGAGGATGGCAAAGCCCGGTGCACCGGCCACCCACCATTGGTCGAGCACGAAGCGGCGGCCCGACGCGATCATCGCGCCCCATTCCGGCAGCGGCGGTTGCGCGCCGAGGCCGAGGAAGCCGAGACCGGCGGCGGTCAGGATGATGCCGGCCATGTCGAGCGTCACCCGGACGATCAGCGACGAGATGCAGAGCGGCATGATGTGGCGCAGCACGATGCGGAACGGCGAGGCGCCCATCAATTGCACCGCCTTGATGTAATCCGAATTGCGCACGGTGAGCGTTTCGGCACGCGCGATACGGGCGTAGGGCGGCCATGAGGTGACGGCGATAGCGAGCACCGCATTCTCGATGCCGGGGCCGAGTGCGGCGACGAAGGCCAGCGCCAGGATCAGCTTCGGAAAGGCGAGAAAGATGTCGGTGATACGCATCAGGATCGCATCGATCCAGCCGCCGGCATAACCGGCGACGGTGCCGACCAGCAGGCCGATAGGAGCGGCGATGACTGCGACGAGAATGACGACGTAAAGCGTCCATCGCGAGCCGAAGATGACGCGCGAAAGGATGTCGCGGCCGAGGTCGTCGGTGCCGAACCAGTGCGCAGCACTTGGCGCCAGCAGCCGCGAGCCCTTGAGGTCGCCGAATGTCGGCGAATAGGGCGCCAGCACATTGGCAAAGGCGGCGACCACCAGCAAAGCGATGATGATGAGCAGGCCGAGAAACGCCAGCCGGTTGGCTGAAAAGCGCCGCCACGCGACATAGGCGCGGCCGAGCCTGGCCTGCATGCGCGACGCCGGCCGCTCGCTGAGCAGCCAGTCGCGGCGGGAGAGGGGGCCGGCGTGGGAGGCGGTCATGGCGATACCTCTTGAAGCTGTCGACCCCCACTCCGGTCTGCTTCGCAGACCACCTCTCCCCCGTTCGACGGGGGAGAGGAAAGGCGCGACGCGTGCGACCAGCTTTTCCTCTCCCCCGGGCAGGGGGAGAGGTGGCCCGAAGGGCCGGAGTGGGGGTGATTGGCCGCAGCCAAGCCCGAAAGTGCGATACCTCTGCTCATCGTACCTTGGTCCTTGGGTCGAGCACCCGGTAGAGCAGGTCGGACAGGAGATTGATGCCGATGAACACCGAGCCGATGATGATGGTGCCGCCGAGCACGGCGTTCATGTCGGCGTTCTGCAGGGAATTGGTGATGTAGAGGCCGATGCCCGGCCAGGAAAACACGGTCTCGGTGAGCACCGAGCCTTCGAGCAGACCGGCATAGGAGAGCGCGATCACGGTGACCATCGGCACGGCGGCGTTGCGCAGCGCGTGGCCCCAGATGATGCGTGTTTCCGACAGGCCCTTGGCGCGCGCCGCGACGATATATTCCTGGGCAAGCTCGTTCAGCATGAACGATCGGGTCATGCGGCTGATGTAGGCGAGCGAGAAATAGCCAAGCAGCGAGGCCGGCAGGATGATGTGGCGGAAGGCATCGCGAAACACATCCCACTGCCGCTGCCACAGCGCATCCAGGAGATAAAAGCCGGTGATCGGGGTGAAGGTGTATTCGTAGACGATGTCGAGGCGGCCGGGAAAAGCCACCCATTGCAGCCTGGCGTAGAACAGCACGAGCGCCAGCAGTCCCAGCCAGAAGATCGGCACGGAGTAGCCGACCAGTCCGATGATGCGGACAATCTGATCGATGATGCTGCCGCGCCGGACCGCGGCCAGCACGCCGAGCGGCACACCAAGCAAAGCACCGATCAGCGTTCCCAGCGTCGCCAGCTCGATCGTCGCCGGAAAGGCGCGGCGGATGTCGGTCATGACAGGATTGGTGGTCAGCACCGAGGTGCCGAAATTGCCGTTCAGGGCATTCTTCACATAGATGTAGAACTGCTCGATCAGCGGCAGGTCGAGCCCCATCTCGCGGCGCGTCCGCTCGACGACATTGGCCGGCGCCCGGTCGCCGAGCACCGCCAGCACCGGGTCGATCGGGATGACCCGGCCGATGAAGAAGGTCACCGCGAGAAGACCGAGATAGGTGGTTATCGCGATGACCAGGAAACGGGCGATCGACGAGGCGACAGCGACAGCACGGGCGCTGCCGCGCCCTGCCGTCGCTTCGCTTTCAACAGTACTCATGCGGCGCGTCCGCCGGCGTCACTCCTTGGAGATCTGGCTGACGAAATTGGTGTCGAAGCTCGGGCCGAGCGCAAAACCCTTGAGGTTCTTGCGCAGGCCGGCCACTTCCAGCTGCTGGTGAACGATGATGAAAGGACTGGTTTCGAGAATCTTCCTCTGCAGATCCTGGTACATTGCGGCGCGCTTGGCCGGATCCTTCTCGAGCAGGGCCGCTTCCGTCTGCTTGGTCAAGTCCGGAATATCCCAGGCGTTGCGCCAGGCCAGCGTCTTGGTCTTGCCTTCATCCGAATTGTCGGGGTTGCTGGCGAAGGTCTGGGCGTTGGAGTTCGGATCGAAATAATCCTGGCCCCACTGGCCGATATAGATATCGTGGTTGCGGGCGCGGTATTTGGTCAGCGTCTGTTTGCCGTCGCCGGGAATGATCTCCAGCTTGACGCCGGCTTGGCCGAGCGTCTGCTGGAACGATTCCGCCATGCCGGTCACCGGCTGGGTGTTGCGTACGTCCATGGTGACGCTGAAGCCGTCTGCCAAGCCGGCCTTGGCGAGCAGTTCCTTGGCCTTGGCGAGGTCGAATTTGAACGGATTTTCGTCCAGCTCGCCAAGCACGCCTTTTGGCAGGAAGGTCTGGTGGATCTCGCCGATGCCCTTGAGGATGGTCGAGCTCAAGGCATCATAGTCGACGAGATATTTGAAGGCCTGGCGAACCTCCGGCTTGGCGAGGTTCGGGTTCTTCTGATTGAGGCTGATGTAGAAGACCGTGCCCTTCGGCGCGCTGGTGGTGGTGAGATCGGCGTTCTTGGCGATGGCGTCGAGGTCGTTCGGCTCGAGATTGCGGGCAACGTCGATGTCGCCGGCCTCCAGCGCCAGGCGCTGGCCCGAGCTTTCCTTCATGTTGCGATAGATGACGCGGGCAAGCTTCGCCTTTTCGCCGTGGTAATTGTCGTTGCGCTCCATGACGACGACCTCGTTGGCCCGCCATTCGCGCAGCTTGAAGGCGCCGGAGCCGGCATAGCCGGTCTTCAGCCAGGCGTTGCCGAAGTCGTTGTCGTATTTGTAGTCATCGCTGGGCGTCACCGCGGCGGCATGCTCCTTGACCAGCTTGCTGTCGACGACCGACGCGACCGTTGCCGACAGACAGTTCAGGACGAAGCTCGGCGCATAAGCCTTGTCGACGGTGAACTGGAACGTCGTATCATCGACGGCCTTGGCCTTCTCGGTGACGTTGTCGCCATTGATGCCGAACTGGCCGATGATGAAGGCCGGGCTCTTGTCGAGCTTGATGGCGCGCTCGAACGAATAGGCGACATCAGCCGCGGTGATCGGATTGCCCGAGGCAAATTTCAGGCCGGGCTTGAGCTTGAAAGTGTAGGTCAATCCGTCGTCGGAGACAGTCCAGCTTTCGGCGAGATCGCCCTTGACCTTGGAGGTGTCGCTCAAGTCGAGGCGGACAAGCAGGTCGTAGGTGTTGCCGGTGACCTCGGCGGTCGACAGCTCGAACGCCTCGCCCGGATCCATCGAGATGATGTCGTCGATGGCAAACCCCTCGACCAGCGTGTCGGCCGGCGTGACCGCAAGGGCAGGCGCACCGGCCAGAAGCAGCGCGGACATGGCTGCGCCGGCAAGCAGGACGCGGGAGCGTAGGGCAAACTTTTCCATCATCATTTTTAACTGTTCCCTGTTTTGTTGACCTGAGTTCCCGGCTCAGGGTTTTGGCATTCACCTGCCAAATCGAACGGTGACCCTGAACCGGTCGTCCTGGTGATTTTTATCCAGTTCGGCCTCACCATATCCGGCGGTTTCAGGCGCGGCAACGAGCATTTGCGAAGCTGTTTGTTGGGCCAGATCAGGCAGCCACCACCGCCGGAAGCAACAACCCGGAGCGCAGCTATTTCAACGCGGTGACCAGGTCGGCGTCGGGAAAACAGGTGGCGGCGCGACCGTTCCTGGCCTGCCATTTGCCGATCGACCGGCGCGTCTTGAAACCGGGCAGGCCGTCGGCGCTGCCGACGTCGTAGCCCTCGGCCTCCAGCGCCCGCTGCAAGGTGGCGATGTCGGACCTGTGGAGCCCGCCGACCGCACCCCAGCGCCCCGAAAAATTGCTGTCGCCGTTGGCGATGCGGTCAGCGCCGTGGCCGATGAACAGGGCGTAGAGATCGCTGGTGTTGTATTGCTTCAGCACGTAGAAATTGGGCGTGACGATGAAGGCTGGACCGCTGCGCCCGGCCGGCATCAGAAGAAAGCCTTCGGCCTTCAATTCGCGCGCCGGGAACGGTCTTGCCGCGATGCGCTTGATGCCCAGATCAGCCCATTGGGAAATCCTTTTGCCCTGGTCCGGGCCTTCGAGCGAACAGGAGACCGCTTCCGGCACCGTCACCTCAAAACCCCAGCCGCGGCCCTTCACCCAGCCATAATGGACGAGGTAGTTGGCGATCGAGGCCAGCGTGTCCGGCACCGAGTTCCAAATGTCGACCCGACCGTCGCCATCGAAGTCGACGGCATGTTTGAGGAACGAACTCGGCATGAACTGCGGCTGGCCGAGTGCGCCGGCCCATGACGATTTCATCGCGCCGACCGGGGCCAGCCCGCGCTCGACGATCTCGAGCGCTGCCATAAGCTCGGTGCGGAAGAAATCCTTCCTGGTCGCCATGAAGGCCTTGGTCCCCAGCACTTCGAAGGCGTCGTAAGGCATTTTCGCCGCGCCAAAGCCGCTCTCGCGGCCCCAGATCGCCAGCAGCACCCCGCCCGGCACGCCGTAGCGCTTCTCGATCGCGGCGACCGTCCTGGCATTGGCCGCCTTGCGCGTGCGCCCACCAGCGGTCACGGCGCGAACCGTCTTTTCGGCGAAATAGGCGCCGGGCGAACCGAACTCCGCCTGATGCTGCTTTTGCGGCGTCGTTGCCTTTTTGCCCGGCATCACCAGGTCGGGCAGTTTGAGGTTCGGTTTGATGCCATCGAAGGCGGCGTCGAAGGTTTTTCTGGAGATGCCGTTGGCGTTGGCTTCGGGCCAGAGGTCGTTGTTGAGCCAGGCGCGGAACTGGGTGTCGAGTTTTGTGGCGGAGGCGGGAGTGGAAATCAAAAGTCCGGTTAGCGCGACCAGAAAAATCACCAGTCCGCGAAGTCCGCGTTCTGTGGCGCCCCCCTCTGTCCTGCCCTCTTTGCCAAAACTTGGCATCTCCCCCACTTGGGGGGAGATTGGCAGCTTTGACCACGGCGCTTTTCCTCCAACGCTGGAGGTTTGCGAAAGCCGGGATGACAGCCAATCTCCCCCCAAGTGGGGGAGATGTCCGGCAGGACAGAGGGGGGCGCCACAGAACGCAATCATCTCAAGAATACCTCCCCCCAACAGCCTCAAAACGCCGTCCGCGAGCGCAGCGCGGCGGCCAGCGTGCCTTCGTCGAGATAGTCGAGTTCGCCGCCGACCGGGACGCCATGCGCCAGCCGCGTCACCTTGATATCGAAGCCGGACAATTGATCGGTGAGATAATGCGCGGTGGTCTGGCCCTCGACGGTGGCGTTGACGGCAAGGATCACCTCCTTGACCTCGCCGCCGGCGACGCGGTCGACCAGCGAGCGGATGTTGAGCTGCTCGGGGCCGATGCCGTCGAGCGGCGACAGCGAGCCGCCGAGCACGTGATAGCGGACATTCATGGCGGCCGCCCGCTCCAGCGCCCACAGGTCGGCCACGTCCTCGACGACGATGAGCGTGCCGGCGTCGCGGCGCGGATCGGTGCAGATCATGCAGGGGTCGGACGTATCGACATTGCCGCAGGTCGAGCAGATGCGCACCTTGTCGACCGCCTCGCTCATGGCGGCGGCGAGCGGCGACAGCAACTGCTCCTTCTTCTTGATGAGGTGAAGCGCTGCCCGCCTGGCTGAACGGGGCCCAAGCCCCGGCACCTTGGCCAGGAGTTGGATCAGGCGTTCGATCTCGGGACCGGCGATTCGCTTCGACATCGCATCGGTTTAGGATTTTTCAATTGGTTTTGGAACTCTCCTGCGGCGCGGCTGCTGCGAACAATCGCTCAGGTTTGCGCTGCCCCTCATTGCCCTGCCGGGCATTTCTCCCCGTATAGTGACGGGGAGAAAGACGCCATCTCAAATGATTTCGCCAATTTCCGGCGTTGCAGGAAGGGTGCCAAGGTTGCGGCCAGATCCCTTCTCCCCGTCACTATCCGGGGAGAAGGTGCCGGCAGGCAGATGAGGGGCGGCGCTGACGTCGACCGTCGATCGCCTCAGTAGGCTTCCAGCGGCCTGCCCTGGCCGGCGATCATCGCACCGATGGCATCGGTGTTCTCGGGTGTCGATTCAAACGACATCGTCGGCTCGGCCGGCGCCGCCGAAAATGACGTAACTGGTTGCGCACCGGCGGTGCTGCCGAAACGGGCGGCGTCCGGCTCCTGCATCGCCACAAAGGTCACCTTCTCCGGTGTTGCCTTCCCTGAAGTAGCCTTTGTCGGCTGCGATGCGATCGCCGTCACATAGGTCACCTTGCTGGGCGCCGCCTTGGCGGCCGGCGCAGCAGAGGCCATGAGCGTCACCGGTGCGGCGCGCGACCGCCGCGGCGTCGCCTGCGCCACCGCGACGGTTGGCTCGTCCGGCAGTGGTTTCCAGTTGCGGCCGCGCTTTTCGTAGAAGGCGTTGCCGCCGGCGACCATGGTGTAGTGCATGTTCTTGTAGGGGAAACGCAGGCCGGCGGTGTGAAAGAACATCGAGTTCTTCAGCTTGGCCTTGCGCTCGCCCTTGAGCACCGCCTCGGCGGCTTCCTCGACATCGGGCATCGCCTTCGAATTCATCGGCCGTGTCATCACGCCCGGCGCGAACTGGCCACGCTCGCCGACCACCTGGCAGATGGTGTTGCCGTGCTTGCCGGAGCGCAGCCGGTTCATCACCACCGTGCCGACGGCAATCATGCCGTCGCGGCTCGACCGGTTGGATTCGAAGAACATCGCGCGCTGGAGGCACTCCTTGTCCTTCGCTGTGTGATTGTAGGGCCGGGACCTAGCGGTATCGGTCAGGCTGGCCACGGACAGGCCGTGCGTGGTCTGACTGCAGGCGGCCAAAAACAGCGGAGAGGCGATGACGCCGAGCAGCAACGGCGTCTTCCATCGGGTCACGATCAAAGATATCCCCTCATTCTGTCGCCAGCCCGCCCCTGGTTGCGGCAAGAATGAGACACTTTCGGGCAAAAAGATGGCTAAAGCGTTATTAAGTGAGCAGAGTTGCCGAATGGACACAGCTGGCCGGCAGGTGGTGAATCGCTGCGCTCCCCGGGCTCGCTCGATCGGCACAACCATCAATACAGCTTAGAGGCTGTTGGAAAGTCGCTCCGGCGAGTCATATGGTGGTGATTTCGAGAACCGGAGCGGAGCGGACATTAGAGCGCCGCGCGTCCAATTGGACGCGCAAAGGACGCTCTAACACTTTGCATTTGCGCATGATCCTTTCCGGAAACCGAAATCGGTTTCCGGGGTCATGCGCTGGTCCGTGAGCACCGGAAGCGCAGAAACCGCCATCAGATGGCCGCCGGAGTAGAGTTTCCAAGCCTCTTAGAATGGCAGCTTCATTCCCGGCGGAATCGGCAGTCCTGCGGTCAGTGCCTGGGTCTTTTCCTGCATCATCTGTTCGACCTTGGCCCTGGCGTCATTGTGGGCGGCGAGAAGCAGATCCTCCAGAATCTCGACCTCGTCCTCCTTGAACAGCGACGGGTCGATTTTCAGGGACTTCATCTCGAATTTGCCGGTCAGCGTCACGCTGACCAGGCCGCCGCCGGCCTGTCCGGTGGCTTCCAACGTGGCGATCTCGTCCTGCATGGCCTGGAACTTGGCCTGCATTTCTTTCGCCTTGCCCATCAGGCCGAGAAGATCTTTCATCGCGTGGTCCTCTACGATTGATTTGTTTCTTTTTTTAAGCATGATCGTCTCCGAAAACCGGCTCCCATTTTTTTGCTTCGCTGACCTTCGGTTGCTCAGGTTTCGTCTTCGTCGGTGGCCGGCTCGATCGGAACCTCGGCCTCCACCGCATCGGCTTCCGGTGCGTCGGGAATGCGCACGTCGATGATCTTGGCGCCGGGAAAACGCGCCAGGATGGCGGCGACGGTCGGGTCGCTCTTGGCATCAAGGAGGGCGTTTTCGCGCTTGGTCGATTCCATCTCGGCCAGCGTCTGGCCGCCCGCTTCCTTCGACAGCGACACCAGCCAGCTGCGTCCGGTCCAGGCGCGCAATTTGGCGGTCAGATCGTTGAGCAGCATCTTCGGCGCGTCGTCGGTCAGGCTGACGTCGATGCGGCCCGGCTCGATGCGCACCAGGCGCACGCAGCGCTTGACCAGCACCTTGAAGGCGATGTCGCGCTGGGCGTCGGCAAGGGCGATGATGTCGGCCAGCGATTTCACCGGCACCGGCGGCGCATCGGCGACCGGCTCCGGCGCCGGAACGAAAGGCGCAGGCATCGGCTCGGGTTCGACCAGCCGCATGGTCTGGGCGCCGCCATTGGCCGCCGGCATCCGCGTCTGCGCCACGCTGGCGCCGCCATTACCGGGATTTGCTGGGCCGGGATTTGCCGGGCCGGGATTTGCGGCGGCAGAGGTTGCGGGTGCACCATTCGAGCGTGGCGCGCCATTCGGCACCGACGCTGCGCCCTCCAGCGATTTCAGCGCCTCGTCCAGTGTCGGCAAGTCGGCGGCATGCGCCAGCCGGATCAGCACCATTTCGGCGGCGCTGACCGGCCGGTTGGAGGACTGCACCTCGGGAATGCCTTTCAACAGCATCTGCCAGGTCCGCGACAGCACCCTGACCGACAGCGCCTTGGCGAAATCGGCGCCGCGCCGGCGCTCGTCCTCCGACAGCGAGGCGTCATCGAGGGCTGTCGGCACAAAGCGCAGCCGGGTGACGAGATGGTTGAACTCGGCCAGGTCGGTCAGCACAGCGGCCGGATCGGCGCCGGTGTCGTACTGGTTGCGGAATTCGGCCAGTGCGGCCGCCACATCGCCCTTCATCACATGTTCGAACAGGTCGACGATGCGGGCGCGGTCGGCCAGCCCGAGCATGGCGCGCACCGCTTCGGCGCTGACCGCGCCGCTGCCATGGGCGATCGCCTGGTCGAGAATGGACAGCGAATCGCGTGCCGAGCCCTCGGCCGCCCGGGCGATCATCGCCAGCGCGTCGTCATCGACCGCGATGCCTTCTTTTCCGGCGATCGAAGAGAGGTGCGCGACCAACGTGCCGGCATCGATACGCCTGAGATCGAAGCGCTGGCAGCGCGACAGAACGGTGATCGGAACTTTTCTGATTTCGGTGGTGGCGAAGATGAATTTGACGTGCGGCGGCGGCTCTTCCAGCGTCTTCAGCAGGCCGTTGAAGGCCTGCGTCGAGAGCATGTGCACTTCGTCGATGATGTAGACCTTGTAGCGCCCCGACACCGGCGCGTAACGCACGCGCTCGATGATATCCCTGATGTCGTCGATGCCGGTGTGCGAGGCGGCGTCCATCTCGATGACGTCGACATGGCGGCCTTCCATGATCGCCTGGCAATGCTCGCCCGGCACGGCAAGATCGACCGAAGGCTGGTCGACATCAGATGTTTTGTAGTTCAGGGCCCGCGCGAGTATGCGCGCCGTCGTCGTCTTGCCGACACCGCGCACGCCAGTCAGCATCCAGGCCTGGGCGATGCGGCCGGTGGCGAAAGCGTTGGTGAGGGTGCGGACCATCGGCTCCTGGCCGATCAGTTCGGAGAAATTGGCAGGACGGTATTTGCGCGCCAGAACGCGATAGGCGGCGGCTTTTTCCGTTCCCGAATTTCCGGCTTCGCTCATTCGCCCGTAAAGCTCCAAGGGCCGCGGCTCAAGGCGGCCGATTCCTGCGCATAGTTTCGCCCGCAGGGCTTGGCGCCGTCAATGTCGCGGGAGAAAGGCGAAGAGGTGGGAGGCTGGAACAATGACCCGTTCCGGGCTCGTTAGGGCTGCTTCCTTCCGGACCTGACCCGGTTGGCGAGTGGACCGTCCACCACCAACCTCCCGCTTTCCATATCGGCAATCCGGCGATGAAATGCAAGTGCGCAGTGACAGGCGGCGAAACCAGAAAATATAAAAACCGCCTCGGAGGCGGATCGCTGGCGCGAATAAGCACCATGTTGAAACTACTGGCATAGCGGCCGGCACAAAGCAAGAACAGATGAGCGAAAGCCATGGCCGGCAGACCAGAGGGGGCGAGATGGTCACTTCATTCCAGCCCAAAGTCTTGGCAGGCCATACCCTGAGTTCTTCGCCGGACCATCATCGCCACGATAGGCCTTGATTCGCTTGCCGCCCTCTTGCGGGCTAACGGCGGCCGCTCTAGCGTCCATGGAGTAAAAAAATACTACAAAAGTGAAGGAAACGCCGATGTCGCCGGGCCTCGAGGCCGGATTCACGCTGGATGCTCGTCTGGAGGCCGACAGCGAGCAGTTGATGTGGCTCGGCCTGTGCGAGTTGCGGGTGATGAACGACCGCCGCTGGCCGTGGCTGCTTCTGGTGCCGCAGCGGCCGGGCGCGGAGGAAATCCATGATTTGACGCCGCTCGACCAGGCGATGCTGACCTTCGAGACCAATATGGTGGCGCAGGCGCTGAAAAGCGTGACCGGCTGCACCAAGATAAACAGCGGCGCACTTGGTAACATCGTCCGCCAGTTGCATGTCCATGTCATCGCGCGCTCGGAAGGCGATCCCGGCTGGCCGGGCCCGGTGTGGGGGCACGGTATGCGCGAGCCCTACGAGCGCTCGGACCTCCGCCGGTTTGCGCAGAAGATAAAGGCGGCGCTATAAGCCTGTCCCGTGTCCATCCTGAAGTTGAGTCTCGATGAGCTTCCGCCTGTTTGACGCGCCCTTGCGCGAGCCGAGCCAGTTCGTCGGCTTTGCCGGCAACATGATCGACCGGCAATCGGAAAACCGCGCCGACGATTCCGTCGAAAAGGCGCTCGCCGATCCTTCAGCCAGGCTTTTGCTGATGCATGGCGGGCGGCTCTACCTGAAGCTCATTGGTGGCGGCTTCGACCCCTGGTTCGGCGCCGAGGAAAGCCGGCCGCTCGAGGCGTCGCTCGACCGTGGCGTCCTGCTCGGTTTTTCCGACAGCGGCCCGGTGCTCGCCGTACCGGCCGGCATCGACCCCGAACAGCTGCCCGATACCATCAAGGGCATCGACTATCGCTCGGTCTACATGCAGGGGCTGATCGACGAGGCGGCGGCCGGCGCGATGGCGCAAGGAGCAGCGCTGCTCGCCTGGCATGCCAGCCACCGCTTCTGCAGCAAATGCGGCGCTGAAGCCGCGATGCGGGCCGGCGGCTACAAGCGGCTTTGCCCGGCCTGCGCCACCGAGCATTTTCCGCGAACCGACCCGGTGGCGATCATGCTGACGGCGACGCGTGAAAAATGCCTGCTCGGCCGCGGCCGGCATTTCGCGCCCGGCATGTATTCGGCGCTTGCCGGCTTCATCGAACCTGGCGAGACGATCGAGGCGGCGGTGCGCCGCGAAACGCTGGAGGAAGCCGGTATCCGGCTTGGCCGTGTCGTCTATCACGCCAGCCAGCCCTGGCCGTTTCCCTATTCGCTGATGATCGGCTGCTTCGGCGAGCCGCTCAACGACGACATCCAGGCCGACCTCAACGAGTTGGAAGACTGCCGCTGGTTCTTTCGCGACGAGGTGCTGTCGATGCTGGCCCGCGAGCATCCGGGCGGCCTGGTCACGCCGCCGAAGGGGGCGATCGCCTACAACCTCATCCGCGCCTGGGCCGACAGCGCATAGCCTGCAGGGGAAGCAAAAATGATCCGTCATACAGTGGTGTTCAGGCTGAAGCACAAGGAGAACTCGGCCGAGGAGGCAAAATTTCTGGCAGACGCCAAAATACTGGCGGCGATACCGGGCGTCGAGAAATTCGAGCAGTTGCAGCAGGTCAGCCCGAAGAACGATTATCGCTTCGGCTTCTCGATGGAGTTCGCCGACCAGGCTGCCTATTCCGGCTACAACGACCATCCCGACCACGTCGCCTTCGTCCGCGACCGCTGGATCCCGGAAGTCGCGGCGTTTTTGGAGATCGACTACGCGCCGCTGAGTTAAGTTGGTGACTTGCCGGTGAAAACCGCCAGTTGAGCGGCGAAAGCACGCTTGTAGGCGGGCCGGGCTTCGCCGCGGGCGACATAGGCGGAGAGGTTCGGATATTCGTCCAGTATACCCGACCCGCTCAACCTTAGCAGCACGTGCACCATCATCAGGTCCCCGGCGCTGAACGCGCCATCGAGCCAGTCGGCATCGCCAAGACGACCGGAAAGCTCGCCCAGCCGGTCACGGATGCGATCTTCGACCATAGGCAAGCGCTGTTCGCGCCAGGTTTCGTCGCGCTCCAGGAGCACGGCGGTTTGGCGTTCAAGGATCGGCGGCTCCACGGTGTTTAGCGCGGCAAACATCCATGAGATTGCGCGCGCCCTGGCATTCGCCTCGTCTGGCAGCAGGCCCGCATGGCGCTCGGCGATATGGAACACGATCGCCCCCGACTCGAACAGCGCGAGATCGCCTTCTTCAAAGGTCGGAATCTGCCCGAAAGGATGAAGCGCGAGATGCGCGGGTTCCTTCATCGCTTTGAACGAAACGAGACGAACCTTGTAAGGCAGGCCGACTTCTTCGAGCGCCCAGCGAACACGCATGTCGCGCGCCAGTCCCCTGCCGCGATCGGGCGACCGTTCAAAGGCGGTGATGGTGGGGGTCATGGGCAGGCCTTCATCTCGTCGTCTCCCTTCTTCGGTTGCGGCAAGCAAAGGACGAATGTCGCGCCGGAATTCCGACATCTGCGAATTGTTTTTCAATCGCTCATGACCGCCGCGACGGAGGCACGTAGCGCTCCGGCGAAGTCGGGATGGTCATAGAGGTCGTTGTGGCCAGCCGCTATGGCGATGTGGCTGCGCAGGTCGCGGGCAGCCTCGCGCAGGGGCGCCGAACGCGCCGCAGGTACGATGGTGTCGTTCTCGGCGGTGATGACGGCCGTGGGCACATCGAGGTCGCGCAGAGATGCCGCTGCCTCCATGCGGTGCCGCAGCAAGAGGCGCACCGGCAGCCAGGGATAGTGGTGAGCGGCGAGTTCTCTCAGCGAATCGAAGGGGGTCACCATGACGATGCCGCGCAACGGCCGGGACGTCGCCAGATCGGCCGCAACCGCAGCGCCGATGCTAAGGCCGATGGCGAGGATGCCTGCTTTGGCATCGCTGGCCAGCTGGTCATGGGCGCGTCGGGCGTCCTCGAGCAGGGCGGCGGCCGATGGGCTGCCGCTGCTCGGCGCATAGCCACGGTAGTGCAGCGCAGCGACCTCATGGTCGGGAAATAGCTGGTGCAGCATGAAGGCAAGTGCGTCGGCGTTCCAGGCATTGCCGGCGAACCCCAGCAGCAGGGGGCGTGGCTCGGCCGGCGCCTGCCTTGCCGGCAGGCGGACCAGAACGACGCGCTCGCCATCCTCAGTCGCCAGTTCGACATGGCGTGCCCCAGCCGGCAGATCGGGTCCGAAAGCCGCAAGGCCGGCCGGAAAGATCAGCCAGGACTGGAGCACATACACGACCGCAACAATCACCGCATACAATCCAGCGACCGCGAGCGTCAGTTTCAGAAGCCACATCGCAGCAATGTCGCCCGATGCTCGTCACCTGGCAAGGTGCTGAGCTAGTCCGCCACCTTCCACTGCTCACGCGACTGGCTGGCCGGGTAGACGCCCAGAATCCGCATTTCGCGCGAGAAGAAGGCAAGCTCGTCGAGCGCCAGTTTTACCAGCGGATCGTCGGGATGGCCCTCGATATCGGCGTAGAACAGGGTCGCGGTGAATGCGCCGAGCTGGTAGCTCTCCAGCTTGGTCATGTTGATGCCGTTGGTGGCAAAGCCGCCCATCGCCTTGTAGAGCGCGGCCGGCACGTTGCGGACGCGGAAGATGAACGTCGTCATCATCCTGGCATCGGCCGAGGGACGTTCGGCCCACTGCCTGTTCCTGGTCAGCACGACGAAGCGGGTGACGTTGCTGTCGGTGTCCTCGACATTCTGCTCGATGATGTCGAGCCCATAGAGCGTCGAGGCCAGAGCCGGCGCCAGCGCCGCCATGGTGCGGTCCTTCAGCTCTGCGACCAGCTTGGCGGCGCCCGCCGTGTCGCCGGCGACCACCGGCTTCCAGCCGTTCTTGCGGATATATTTGCGGCACTGGCCGAGCGCATGGATGTGGCTGTGCACGGTCTTGATCTGGTCGCGCCTGACGCCCGGCAGAACCATCAGCTGGAAATGGATCGGCAGGAAATATTCGCCGACGATGTGCAGTTTCGATTCCGGCAGGAGATGATGGATGTCGGCGACGCGCCCGGCAATCGTGTTCTCGATCGGGATCATGGCGAGGTCGGCTTTGCCGGTCTCGACCGCGTTGAAAGCATCCTCGAAGGTCGGACACGGCAACGGCTCCATATCAGGGAACATGTTGCGGCAGGCGGTGTCGGAATTGGCGCCCGGCTCGCCCTGGAAGGCTATTCTGTTGGTTTTTTCAGGCATGCCAAATGTCTCAGGTGTCCAAATGTCTCAGGTTGAAAGGACGGTTCTGGCGCGTTCGAGATCGTCCGGCGTGTCGACGCCGAACGGCGCCGACTTTACGATCTCGGCATCGATGCGCATGCCGGCCTCGAGCGCCCGCAACTGCTCGAGCTTCTCGCGCCGTTCCAGCGGCGACGGTTGCAGCGCGACAAAGCGCTCGAGCGCTGAGCGGCGATAGGCATAGAGGCCGATATGATGATAGAGCGGCCCATCGCCCCAGGGTGCGGTGGCGCGGGTGAAATAGAGCGCCCGCAGCCGTGTCTCCGACTGCGGCGAGCCGACGATCTTGACGACATTCGGATTGGTCTTCTCCTCGTCGCGGACGATCTCGATGCCAAGCGTGGCGATGTCGACCGTCGCATCCTCGAAAGGCCTCAGCGCGGCCTTGATGATGTCGGGATCGATGGTCGGCAGGTCGCCCTGCACATTGACGATGGTTTCGACCTTGCGCCCGGGATCCAGCGTGGCCAGCGCTTCGAAGATGCGGTCGGAGCCCGATTCGTGGCCGACGCGCGTCATCACCGCCTCGAAACCGTGCGTGCGCACCGCCTCCGCCACGCTCTGGGTATCGGTGGCGACCACCACCCGGCCGAGCCCGGCCTCGGCGGCGCGGCGGGCGACATGGACGATCATCGGAACGCCGGCGATGTCGGCCAGCGGCTTGCCCGGCAGGCGGGTCGAGGCCATGCGGGCCGGGATGAGGATGAGCGTGGACATCGGGTGATGAAGCATCCGAAAAAGAGGAAGGGAAAAGTGGCAAAAGGTCTCACTGGAAGCGCCCTTATAGGTGTTGCAACGCCAGAGCAAAAGACCTAGTTTCCGCCCGATTTGACCGCCTCGCGGGGTGGTTCACGATTACCGACGGACGGAGTGGACGGATCGGTCCGCCGGAAAAGGGAGCCTGGGGCGTATGGACTCTTTCGAAATCAACAAGCTGATCGGCGGCCTGCTCGGAACTGTGTTCGTCGTCTTCTCGGTCGGCATCATATCCGACGCGCTGTTCGCCTCCCCAGCACCGGAAAAACCCGGCTACGCCATCGAGGCGACCGAGGAGCCTGCCGAGGGCGGCCCGGCAGCCCCCGCCGAAGCCAAGCCGATCGCCGACCTCCTGGCCAACGCCAATGTCGAGGCGGGTGCGTCCGTGTTCAAGAAGTGCCAGGCCTGCCACACCGGCGAAAAAGGCGGACCGAACAAGGTCGGCCCTGATCTCTGGGATATCGTCGACCGTCCCATCGCCGAGCATGCGGGCTTCGCCTATTCGGCCGGCATGAAAGAGTTTTCCAAGGGCGGCGCGGAAAAATGGACGTACGACCACCTCAATAACTTTCTGCTTTCGCCGAAGAAGCTGGTGAAGGGCACGGCGATGGGCTTCGCCGGCCTGCCGAAAGACGAGGACCGCGCCAACGTCATCGCCTATCTGCGCACGCTGTCGGACAGTCCGAAGCCGCTGCCGACACCCGGCGCTTCGGCCGAGAATGCAGCCGCGCCCGCCGAAGGCGCGGCGCCGGCCAAGCCGGCAGAGGGCGAAGCACCGGCAGCCCCTGCTGCTCCGGCCCCCGCTGCGCCAGCCCCCGCCGCTCCGGCACCAGCTCCCGCGCAATAACGCAATTGTAATCGAAGCATACCCTGAAAAAGCCGGGTTCAGCCCGGCTTTTTTCATGGTCGATCGGCTCCGAAAACGCGCTAAGGCGTTGATTTCTTTGGGCCATAGATTTCGAGGTCATCCTAGGTCTACCGGTTAGGGACCGATCTATACACCTTCTAATATTCCGGTTTTGTTCTTCTGTGTAATGATGTATGTTGATTCTCGAACTCGGAAGACACCTGAACGGAGCCAGAGCGAACCCTTCAACGGACAATCGCGAGGGCCAACCTCAGTCAGACAAGTCTGAAGAGCAATTCGGCTCGACCCCGTTAAACGTCGTTCGGCTGAGTGGTCCGCAACCACTCCCCGCCGTCAAACGCGGGCGAAGGAATTTTCATCGCAGATCGATCTGCGCCCAGTTTAACTGCTGGTGCGCGCCCGGCTCTCATATGGAGCCATCCTTGGACATCGTCGTCCTCTATGGGAAGGGGTTCAGAATTCGGGTCAATGCCCGTTTCTTCCTCGCAGTCGTCACCTTCATGGTGACATACTTCTAACGGCGGGGCGGTTCGCAAGGACCGCCCTTCCCGTTTTCCGGCCCCGTAGGCGTGCGCGAGGTCGCGCCCAGCCCTTCGGGTGCGGAAAAGCCCCCGCGCGCGTCCTAGGCAGGCAGGGGCTGGGGAGAAGTTGCGAAGGAGCGTTTGTAAGGCCGGCTACCCCTTGAGACGCGAGAGAGGGTACCACCGCGTGTCGCTCGGGCGCTTGACCTGCCAGCTTGGCGTCCTCAAAGGCACGGACTTCGGCTTCGACATCGCGCACCGTTTTCGATCGGCTGTTACCGTCTGACAGCGAGCAATATAGTGTGAACATGAGTTGGGAAGGAAGAGCCGCCAACGCGATTTGCTTAATTAATTGAAGCACTTAACAACAGATAACGGGTTTAAACGGCGGATAGCAACGGATACCGCCGGACATACTTTCGTCGGGTTCAGCCCGGCTTTTTAAATTGGAAAAGCGCATGTGCGGCGACAAAGCCGGCCTGTCGCGGTTTTCATGAGCGTCAAATGATCTAGATTGTCCGCTGACAGCTATCGCACAGAGGAGAAGGCATGACGGTTGGCCGAACGTTTCTCAGATCGATGCTGGTTGTGGCGGCTTTTGCCGGCGGCCTGCAGGCAGCCTTCGCGGACGAATGGCGCACCACCTCGTCGCTGATCGGCGAATCCAAATATGGCGACAACTTTCAGCACTATGATTACGTCAATCCGGACGCGCCGAAGGGCGGCACGCTGAATTCGGCGGTGCTCGGCACGTTCGACAGCTTCAATCCCTATATCGTCCAGGGTTCGCCGGCAGCCGGTTTTGCACAATTCGGCGGCGGCTTGCTCTACGACACGCTGATGGAGCAGGCGACCGACGAAGGCAGCGTCAGCCATCCGCTGATCGCCGACGCCTACAAACATCCGGACGACTATTCGTCGGCGACCTACCGTCTTGATCCGCGGGCCAAGTGGCATGACGGCAAGCCGATCACCACCGACGATGTAATCTGGTCGTTTCAGGTGCTGAAGGCCAACAGCCCGATGTACAGCCGCTATTTCGAGAATGTCACCGAGGCGATTGCGGTGTCTGACCGTGAGGTCGAGTTCCATTTCAACCAGAAAGGCAACCGGGAGTTGCCGAAAATCCTCGGCGATCTCGTCGTGCTGCCGAAGCATTGGTGGGAAGGCACCGACGCCAACGGCAAGAAGCGCGACATCACCAGACCGACACAGGAGCCGCCGCTGGGGTCCGCCGCCTACAAGATCGCCAGCTTCAAGCCGGGCTCCGAAATCGTCTGGCAGCGCGTGCCCGACTACTGGGCGGCCAAGCTGCCGGTGAAGATCGGGCGAGAGAATTTCGACAGGCAGCGTTTCAGCTACTTTCTCGACGACAATGCGGCCTGGCAAGCCTTCACCAAGGGCGGGCTGCATGACATCAGGCCGGAAAACAGTTCGAGGCGCTGGAACACCGCCTATAATTTCCCGGCAGTCCAGGCCGGCGACGTCATCAAGCAGGAATTCAAGACTGCCTCACCCGAGCCGATGCAGGCCTTCATGCTCAACACAAGGCGTCCGCTGTTTGGCGATCGTCTGGTGCGCGCCGCGCTGACTTACCCGCTCGACTTCGAGACCATGAATCGTACCTTGTTCTTCGGTTCCAACACCCGTACCAGCAGTTACTTCCAAGGCACCGAGCTCGCATCGAGCGGCCTGCCGCAAGGCAAGGAGCTGGAAATCCTCGAGCGATATCGCGACAAGCTGCCGCCCGAAGTCTTCACCCAGGAATTCAAGCTGCCGGTCTACGATTCGCCACAGGCGGAGCGCAAGTATCTCAAGACTGCGGTCGATCTCTTCGCCAAGGCGGGCTGGGTGATCAAGGGCGGCAAGATGGTCAACGCCAAGACGGGCGAGCCTTTCAAGTTCGAAATCCTCGGCTGGAACGATACCGACCAGGTCCTTTCCAGTCCCTATATCGCCAATCTGCGCAAGATCGGCGTCGACGCCACGCTGCGGCTGATCGACCAGACCCAATACATCAACCGCATCAACAATTTCGATTTCGATGTCACCATATCGCAGTTGGGGCAGTCGGATTCGCCTGGCAACGAGCAGCGTGATTTCTGGAGCTCCAAGGCCGCCGACACGCCTGGATCCCGCAACTACGCCGGCATCAAAAATCCGGTCGTCGATGCGCTGGTCGACCGCGTCATCTTTGCAACCGACCGCGACGATCTGGTTGCTGCCACCCATGCGCTCGACCGGGTGCTGCTGTGGAATTACTATGTCGTGCCGCAACACCATCGGTCGGTGGTCTGGATAGCCTACTGGAACAAGTTCGGCATCCCCGAGAAGCAACCGACCTATAGCGGCGTCGACCAGAATTCCTGGTGGATCGACCCGGACAAGGAAAAGGCGCTGGCGGCAAAATACAAGAGTGGCAATTGATGGCGGCGCTGCCTCGCCGCGTCTCGCTGGCCCGCCGCGACTTTCTGGCTCTCGGCGCCGCGGCCACGGCGGCAGCGCTGCTGCCCGGCCGCGCCTTTGCCGCCATCCCGACAGGCGTCAAGCTGCACGGCCTGTCGGCGTTCGGCGACCTCAAATATCCCCCGCATTTCACGCATTTCGACTATGTCAATCCGGACGCGCCCAAGGGCGGCCAGATGAATTTCGCGCCGCCGAACTCCACCTTCAATCAGAGCTTCCTGACGTTCAACACGCTGAATTCGCTGGTGTTGAGAGGGGAATCGCCGCCGCGCACCGAACTCTGTTTCGATTCGCTGATGGCTAGCGCACTCGACGAGCCGGATGCGGTCTATGGCCGGCTTGCCGAGTCGGTTACCTTGTCGCCTGACCGCAATAGCTTCCGCTTCAGCGTGCGACCGCAAGCACGCTTCCACGACGGCTCGCCAATGACTGCGGAGGACGTCGCCTTCGCATTGAAGCTGTACAAGGCCAAGGGGCATCCGAACCTTTCCCAGGCGTTGCGGCATATGACGGACGCGGCCGCCGTCGATCCGGTTACCGTCAATCTTACCTTCAACGGGAAGCAGTCGGCGCAGAATATCCTTGCGATCGTCGCCATGCCGATCGTGTCCAAAGCCTTTTATACGGTCAATGATTTCGATGCCTCGACGATGACACCGCCGCTCGGCTCCGGACCTTACAAAATAGGGCGCGTGGCGGCCGGACAGACCGTCGAATATGAGCGCGTCGCCGACTATTGGGGCAGGGATCTGGCCGTGAACCGCGGCGTCTATAATTTCGACCGCATCCGTATCGATTTTTACATCAATCGCCAGGCAGCGTTTGAAGCCCTGAAGAAGGGGGACACGCATTTCCGCGAGGAATTTACCTCGCGGGTATGGGCGACTGGTTACGACTTTCCGGCACTGAAGGACGGCCGGGTCGTCAAACGCGAATTTCCCGGCGAGAAAACGCCATCCATGCAGGCTGTCGCGCTGAACCAGCGTCGTGCGCAATTCCGCGATGTGCGCGTCAGACGCGCGATCGCCAATTGCTTCGATTTCGAATGGACCAAGCGGGTTCTGTTTTACGGCGCCTACGAGCGCTCGCAATCGAATTTCGAGCGGTCGGATTACAAGGCCGAGGGCCTGCCCTCGCCCGAGGAATTGGCCCTGCTTGAGCCGTTTCGAGCCGAGTTGCCGCCGGAAACTTTCGGCGAAGCGGTGATGCAGCCTGTCTCCGACGGTTCAGGCCACGACCGCAAGCTGCTGCGCGCGGCTTCGAGACTGCTTGCCGAAGCCGGCTGGAAGCGGGCGGGCAATTTCGTTGTCAATGAAAAGGGCGAGCCACTGCGGGTGGAAATGCTGGCCGAGGACGACGGCATCGTTCGGCTTTTGTCGCCGTGGGCCGAGAACATGAAAACGATCGGCATCGACGCTTCGATCCGGCAGGTCGATTCGACGCAATATGAACAGCGGCAGAGCAATTTCGATTTCGATTTCACCCTGCTCGCCTGGTCGATCGGGGCGACGCCGACTGCCGACGGCCTGGAGATACTCTACGATTCGCGGATGGCGAAAACGCCGGGGATGCGAAATTATCCCGGGACGGAAAGCAAGGCCATCGATGCACTGATCGAGGCAGCCGGCAAGGCGCAGAGCCGGGTCGAACTGATCACGGCGCTCAAAGCACTCGATCGGGTCTTGCGCGCGCGGCTAGACTGGATTCCAACATATTATCTCGCGAATCACCGAGTCGCCTATTGGGACATGTTCGGCTTTCCCGAGCAGAAGCCCGATTTCGGCTTTCCGGTCGAGGCGCTGTGGTGGTTCGACAAGGACAAGGCGGCAAAGATTGGCAAAGGGTGAATTTCTTGCAGGCGTCGGCGCCGCCCCTCACCTGCCTGCCGGTGTCCAGTTGATAGATGGGTAACACTTTGAACCGGATACATGGGTTACAGTTTTCCCCCTGTCGTGTCCGCCGCAGCGCCAAGCGGTTTGGTTGGCGCGGCGCTGCGGCGGACAAGCTTCATGCGCCTCGTGTCGAGGATCCCGAGCGGGTGGGCATGGAAGTTGAGCGCCCATTGGCCATCCTCCTCGGTTTCGGTGGCGGCGACCGCTTCGCCGGCCAGCGTCTTGGAAACGTAGACGAAGCCGCCGTTCCACCTGATCTCGCCATTGTGGCGCACGCTGCGCACTGCCGCCTCGGCCGGATAGTCGGGCTCGGGCGGTGTCGCGGGCATGGCGCGCGACGACGGGCGGTAATGCTGCG
>NZ_FNEE01000031.1 GCF_900099905.1 Mesorhizobium muleiense
CCCTCTCTTCCTTACCCCCGGAATCATCAATCCGATTCTGTGCAAAGGCCTCCTTGTGGGAGAAGGTGGCCGAGCGAAGCTCGGTCGGATGAGGGTGTTCCGGGGACACCAACGTCTCATTCCTTCCAGCACCCCTCATCCGTCTCGGCGCTGCGCGCCGATCCACCTTCTCCCACAAGGGGAGAAGGAGAAGGTTGGCGCGCCTAAAGCGCCTTCACCGCCACCTTCACCGGCTGCTCGATTTCCAGCGGGTTGCGCAGCGGCAGGCCGAAATCCTTGGCCTCGATCTCGAAGACGTCGCCGGCCTCGGTCCTGACGCCGTCTGCGAAGGACAGTGTCGCGGTGCCGAACATGTGCACATGCACGTCGCCCGGCTGGCGGAAGGCCGAATATTTGAAGTGGTGATGTTCGAGATTGGCGATGGTGTGCGACATGTTCGCCTCGCCCGACAGGAAAGGCTTTTCCCACAGCAGCTGGCCGTCGCGGAGGATGCGCGAGGAACCCCTGACGTCGGACGGCAGCTCGCCGATCAGGATTTCCGGCCCGAACGAAGCGTTGCGCAGCTTGGAATGCGCGAGGAAAAGATAGTTCACGCGCTCGGTGACGTGATCGGAAAACTCGTTTGACAGCGTGAAGCCGACGCGGAACGGGACGCCGTCGTCGCCGATGACATAGATGCCGGCGACTTCCGGCTCCTCGCCGGCATCCTCGGCGAAGGCGGGCGACAGAAGTGCCGCACCGGGCGCCACTGCCATGGTGCCGTTGCCCTTGTAGAACCATTCCGGCTGCACGCCGGTCTGGCCCTTGGCCGGCTTGCCGCCCTCCAGCCCCATGCGGAACATCTTCATCGAATCGGTGAGCTGCTCCTCGCCGTCGCTGCTGAGCTTCTTGTGCATGGAATCGCGGGTCGCGGCAGAGCCGAGATGTGTCAGCCCGGTGCCGGTGAGGTGGAGATGCGCCGGGTCGGGATGGTTGATCGGCGACAACAGCCGCCCCTTCTTGTAGGCGGCATCGAGGTCGACCGCTTCACCAAAACCCTTGCGCTCGATGAGGGCGACAAGTCCGGTGCCGGTGCGCGCGGCCTCCATCGCCAGCGAATAGACGCTGCGGGCGCCGTTGATGATTCTGGTCTTGCCGCCGTTGCGGGCGACGACGCGGATGGTCTCCGCCTCGTCGAGGATTTGGGAAATCAGCATGACGTACCCTCTCTCAATTGCCTTGGCCGGCCTGCCGGTCTGGCAAGCTTTTCCTGGCGCAGCTCGGACGGTGTCCGCGCCACGGGTGAAATTCTTCGTCCGGATTGCGCTCGCGGGCCCGGTCCCCTGGGGGACTTCCTTGCGTCGCCCGGCAGCGCCGCGATGTGACCCGTGCCTCCTAAAAGCGCGCCGCGTTTGAAAACGGGCCCGCTTTAATCCTTGCTTTCATGCGTGCCGTTGTCCCAACACGCTGCACATCTTTGGCGACATGTATGAGTTCCCTCGCCCTCAAGCCTTGTTCTTGTTGTAGACGTCGAAGACCACGGCGCCGAGCAGCACCAGGCCTTTGACCACCTGTTGCCAATCGACATTGACGCCCATGATCGACATGCCGTTGTTCATGACGCCCATGATGAAACCGCCGACCACCGCGCCAACAACCTGACCGACGCCGCCCATCGCCGAAGCGCCGCCGATGAACACAGCGGCGATGACGTCGAGCTCGCTGCCGAGGCCGGCCGCCGGCACCGCCTGGCCAAGGCGCGCCGCAATAATCAGCCCGCCGAGCGCCGAGAGCACGCCCATGTTGATGAACACCATCAGGGTCAGCCGCTCGGTCTTGATACCCGATAGCTGCGCCGCCTTGGCATTGCCGCCCATTGCGTAGATGCGGCGGCCCACCGTCATGCGTTTGGTGACGAAGACGAACAGCGCGATCAGCACGCCCATCACCACGAGAACGATTGGCAGACCCCTGTAGGTGGCGAATTGGTAGACCAGAAACAGCGCCAGAGCGCTGGTCACCAGGGTCTTGACGACGAACAGCGAGAACGGCTCGGCTTCGTAGCCGTGCCGCTCGCGGCTGCGCCGTGCCCTGAGCCCGAAATAAGCATAGGCGACCACGGCAATGAGGCCGAGCACGATCGTCGTCATGTGCAGCGTCAGGCCGCTGCCGACGATTGTCTTGCCGGCGGCGTTCACGACCGGCGGGATCAGCGTCAATGAGCCGATCACGTCGGGAATGAAGCCGGAACTGAGCGCCTTGAAGCCGGCCGGAAGCGGCCCCACGGAAGACCCGCCACCCAGCAGCGCCTGGCAGATGCCGCGGAAGATCAGCATCCCCGCCAGCGTGACGATAAAGCTCGGTATTCGGTGATAGGCAATCCAGTAGCCTTGTGCCGCGCCGATTGCACCACCGACGATCAGGCAGATGATCGACACCACCAGCGGATTGCTAAACGGGCCGAGCGGCCAGATGACCATCATCATCGCCGCCAGCGCGCCGATGAAACCGGCGACGGAGCCGACGCTGAGATCGATATGGCCGGAGACGATCACCAGCAGCATACCCAGCGCCATCACGATGATAAAACTGTTCTGCTGCACCAGGTTGCTCAAGTTCACCGGCTTGAACAACGTTCCGGACGTCGTGTACTGGAAGAACACCATGATGGCGATAAGCGCCAGGATCAGGCCGTATTCGCGCAGGTTGGTGACCAGCGCCGAGACGGCAACGCGCGGCCCTTGCTGCACATCTTCGGCGACGCCGCTTTTCGGGACGGGACCGCTTTCGGTGCTCATGATGCTTTTCCTTCTCCGCGAACGATGGCGCGCATGATCTTTTCCTGGCTGGCATCGCTCGCCGCCATTTCGCCGACGATGCGTCCTTCGTTCATGACATAGATACGGTCGGTGATGCCGAGCAGTTCGGGCATCTCGGACGAGATGACGATGATCGCCTTACCCTCCGAGGCGAGCCGCGCGATGATCGTGTAGATTTCATACTTGGCGCCAACGTCGATGCCGCGCGTCGGCTCGTCGAGGATCAGCACCTCCGGATTGGCGAACAGCCATTTCGACAGCACCACCTTCTGCTGATTGCCGCCTGATAGATTGCCGGTCATCTGATAAACGCTGGACGAGCGGATGTTGGTCTTGGCCTTGTAGTCGTTGGCGACGGCGAGCTCGCGCATGTCGTCGATCACGCTGTGGCGCGACACGCCGGGAAGATTGGCCAGCGTGATGTTGTGCTTGATATGATCGATCAGGTTGAGACCGTAGGTCTTGCGGTCTTCGGTGACGTAAGCAATGCCGTGTTCGACTGCCTTGCTGACAGAGGAGACATCGATGGGCTTGCCCTTGAGCAGCACCTCGCCGGTGATGTGGCGGCCATAAGAGCGGCCGAACAAGCTCATCGCGAATTCGGTGCGTCCGGCGCCCATCAGCCCGGCGATACCCACCACCTCGCCCTTGCGGACATCGATATCGATACCCTTGATCACTTGCCGCTCGGCATGGATCGGATGATAGACCGACCAGTTCTTCACCTGCAGCACGACCTCACCGATGTCAGGCTCGCGCGACGGATAACGGTCGTCCAGCGAGCGGCCGACCATCGAGGTGATGATGCGGTCTTCCGAGATGTCCTTCTTCGCCAGCGTCTCGATCGTCCGCCCGTCGCGGATGATCGTGACCTTGTCGGCGACCCGGTTGATCTCGTTGAGCTTGTGCGAGATCAGGATCGAGGTGATGCCCTGCCGCTTGAATTCGAGCAGCAGGTCGAGCAGAGCCTGGCTGTCCTTTTCGGACAGGCTCGCCGTCGGCTCGTCGAGGATCAGCAACTGCACTTCCTTGCTGAGCGCCTTGGCGATCTCGACCAGTTGCTGCTTGCCGACGCCGATATTGGTAATCAGCGTCTTGGGGTCTTCCTTAAGGCCCACCTTCTTGAGCAGGGCGCTGGTGCGCGTCTCGTTGGCGTTCCAGTCGATGATGCCGTAGCTGGCGTGTTCGTTGCCGAGGAAGATGTTTTCGGCGATCGACAGCATCGGCACCAGTGCGAGTTCCTGGTGGATGATGACGATGCCGCGGCGCTCGCTGTCGTGGATGCCTTTGAACTGGCACTCATCGCCGCGATAGACGATTTCGCCGTCATAGGTGCCGGCTGGATAGACGCCCGAAAGCACCTTCATCAGTGTCGACTTGCCGGCGCCGTTCTCGCCGACCACGGCGTGGATCTCGCCTTCCTCGACGCTGAGGTTGACATTCGAAAGCGCCTTGACGCCGGGAAACGTCTTGGTGATGTCACGCATCTCCAAAATCGTCGAGGCCATCGGGAATACCACTCCTGCGAGATCCGGAAACATACCGGGGTCGTTCACTGACGAAAAGGGGCCCTGCGTTGCGCAGGACCCCGGTTTTACGTCTGCGGTTACTTCAGTTCTTCGGCCTTGATGTAGCCGGAATCGACCACCAGGGCCTGGTAGTTCGACTTGTCGACCTCATGCGGCGTCAGCAGGATCGAGGGGACGACCTTGACGTCGTTGTTGTAGGTCTTGGTGTCGAGGCCCTCCGGCTTGCCGCCCGAGAGCACCTTGTCGACGAGCTCGACCGTCGCCTTGGCGAGTTCGCGGGTGTCCTTGAACACGGTCGAGTACTGCTCGCCGGCGATGATCGCCTTGACCGAAGCGGTTTCGGCGTCCTGGCCGGTGACGATTGGCCATGGCTGATCGGCCGTGCCGTAACCAACGGCGCGCAGTGAGGCGATGATGCCGCGCGACAGGCCGTCATATGGCGAGAGCACGCCATCGACGCGGCTGCCATCCGAGTAGTGGGCGGAGAGCAGATTGTCCATGCGGGCCTGGGCGGTGGCTGCCAGCCAGCGGAGCGTGCCGACCTTGTCCATGCCCATCTGGCCGGACTTCACGACGAGGGTCTTGTCGTCGATCAGCGGCTGCAGAACGGACATGGCGCCGTCGTAGAAGAAGAAGGCGTTGTTGTCGTCAGGCGAGCCGCCGAACAGTTCGACGTTGAACGGACCCTTGTTCTCGGGATAGCCGAGGCCCTTGAGCAGCGATTTCGCCTGGATGACGCCGACGCCGAAATTGTCGAACGTGGTGTAGTAGTCGACATTCGGGGTTTTCTTGATCAGCCGGTCATAGGCGACGACGACGACGCCGGCGTCAGCCGCCTTCTGCAGCGCGTCCGACAAGGTGGTGCCGTCGATCGAGGCGATGATCAGTGCCTTTGGGCCCTTGGTGATTTCGTTTTCGAGCTGGCTGAGCTGATTGGGGATATCGTCCTGCGCATATTGCAGGTCGACAGTGTAGCCCAGAGCCTCGAGCTGGGACTTGACGGCGTCGCCGTCGTTGATCCAGCGCTGCGAGGTCTTGGTCGGCATCAGCACGCCGATGAGGCCTTCGCCTGCCTGCGCCGGGACCGTCATGGCCGCGATGCTTAGGGCCGCGACGGCGGCCAGTGTCTTGATGATCTTCACATTAACTCTCCCTGGTTGATGGACGCGCACCCTGGGTTTCGTGGGCCGCGCGATCGTGCAGGAGCGCCAAAACGCGCCGCTGCCGCCATATCGATCTCCGGTATCCTCCCAATCGGCCCTGAGACTCTGGTTCCGGTCGATGCGATTTTTCTCGCTGGCGACGGTCAGGTTTCAGGACGCGCAAAGGTGTGGCGCTTTGCCATAACTGTCAAATGCGATCTTTGGTAGTTGCTATACCCAAACTGGTATACTGAAAGTGGCCAAAAGAATTGAAAGTAGCCAAAAAGATCGGGCCGGGATTGCCGGCCGGCCACCAGCGAGGAGCAAACGGACATCATGGCGGCGCTCCGGGATTTTCACGGACTTTCAGAGGGTTATGGGGAACGTCCCGGCAAGAGTGAGACCTTGCTGCGCAGCGGCCTCAGTCTGCGCCACATGCGCATGATCGCAGCCCTCGACGACCATGGCCGGGTCAGCGCGGCAGCCCAGGTCATGAACATCTCCCAGCCCGCCGCCTCGCGCATGATCGCCGAGATGGAGGCGGTGCTCGACGTCAAGCTGTGCGAGAGGCTGCCGCGCGGCATCACGCTGACGCCCTATGGCAAGGCGTTGGCGAGGCGCGCACGTTCGATCCTGCTCGAGATGCGCGAGGTCGACCGCGAGATATCCGAGCTCAAGGCGGGCAAGGGCGGCTCGGTGTTCCTGGGCGCGGTGACGGCCCCTGCAATCGAGCTCGCCGTGCCGGCGATCCGCGAGATCCGGCGCATCTATCCGCGTATCGAGATCACCATGCAGGTCGAGACCTCCAATGTGCTGGCGCGCGAACTGATCGCCACACGTCACGATTTCATCATCGCGCGCATCCCCGAGGACCTCAATCCGCGGCTGTTCGAGGCCCGCGTCATCGGCGTCGAGAAAGCCTGCCTCATCGTGCGCCGCGGCCACCCGCTGGCCAAGGGCAAGGCGGTGCGGCTTGAGGAGACCGCCGCCTATGACTGGGTTTTCCAGTCGGGCGGCTCGCCGCTGCGCCAGGCGATGGAGAGCAATTTCCTGAACCGCAACATCGCGCTGCCGGACCGCATCCTCAACACCAGCTCGCTGCTGCTCACCCTGGTCATGGTCGCGCAGTCGGACGCCATCGCGCCGGTGTCGATCCAGGTGGCGAAGTTCATCCAGAACCCGGAGGGGCTGGCCGGCGCCATCGACGTCGTCCAGACCGAATTCGACATCGAGGTCAGGCCATACAGTCTGATCACCGTAAAAAATCGCGTGCTTTCGCCGGCGGCCAAGATGCTGCACGACTTCATTTTGCGCGAGGTGGGCTGACGGCGTTAAATCAAGCGATCCATTGCCAATCCACTCTTCGGCCATGTCGCTTCAATCCCGGGTCGCTTCAATCAGAATATCGCTCGAGCGAAGGAACCACACCGGGCCGTGCCGCGTCATAGAAGCGGGCTCCTGTTGCAGGGCCCAGGGAGCTATCGATGATCAGGCTTCTCCTCGTCTTCGCCGCGATGCTTGCCGTCGCGTGCGGCGGGGCGCGTTCGGCCACGCTGGACCTGGCGACCGTCAATCAGGCCCAATTCAGCGCTGGCGAACCGAAGGAGGTCGATCCGACGCTGCTCAAGGCGCAGATTCTTTTGGATCGCGCCCGCTTCTCGCCGGGGCTGATCGACGGTCGCCTTTCAGAGAACTTTGCCAAGGCACTCGCCGCCTTTCAGCAGGCGAACGGACTCCGATCCGATGGCAAGCTCACTGCGGAGACCTGGCGCAAGCTTACGGCGACCTCCGCCGACCCGGTGCTGGTCACCTATGAGGTGACGCGCAAGGATTTGCGCGGACCCTTCACCAGGCGCATTCCGGCTCGCATGGAGAGGATGGCCCGTCTGCGGCGGCTCGCCTATCGCAACGCGTTGGAGAAGCTGGCGGAGCGCTTCCATGTCAGCGAAAAGTTGCTCAGGATGCTCAATCCGGGCGCCGGCTTCAGGAAGCCAGGCAGGACCTTGATCGTGCCTGATGTTGGCCGCGGCGATCCTCCCGCGGCCGTTGCCGGCATTGAGGTCGACAAGGGCGCTCGCCTGGTGCGCGTGCTCGATGCTTCCGGCAAATGGCTCGCAGTCTACCCCGCCTCGATCGGCAGCGATGAAAAGCCGGCGCCAAGCGGCACGGCGGAGGTCAAGCGCGTGGTGCGCAATCCGACCTATCACTACGATCCGGATTTTGCCTTCAAGGGAGTCAAGACCAAGCGTCCCTTCACCATCGCTGCCGGGCCGAACAATCCCGTGGGATCGGTGTGGATCGATCTCTCCATCGAAAGCTACGGCATCCACGGCTCGCCCGAACCTGGCAAGATCGGCACAACCTTCTCGCATGGCTGCATCCGATTGACCAATTGGGATGTCGAAGATCTCGGCTCCATGGTGCAGCCGGGCACGAAAGTCGAGTTCAAGGACGAGATCGCCCGCCCCGTCGACGAGCTTGCTCCGTAGCAAAGCGGACTGGCCCGCCACCTGCTCTCGCAAGGCCCGGGCGCGCGCCGGCGACGGTGCCGGATGACATCATATGGACCAAGCGCGTCATTCAGGCTGGTGGCGACGCTATGTGGTGGTAGAAGACTCGTCCGACGACCCCGGCAAACGATCGCGAATGGCTTCCTCAGTTCTGTTTGCGGTCGATTCCACAACTTTGCCGACCTTGCCTGCTAGGGTGCCTGCACCCGAGCCTTGCCGGTCGGCCTCTTCCTTGACCGTTTCGTAGGCCTCGGCGGCAACTTGCTTTGCTTGCTCCAGGCCCGTTTCGAAAACCTCCTCCGCACTGTCGCGAATTTTGTCGCGGTAGGCGCCAAGTTGCTCGTCCTCTGTGGCTGTGTGGGGCAGCATCACCCCGATGGCAGTGCCCAGCGCAAGGCCGACAGCGGCGATAGCCAGCGGTTCGCGCTCGAAGAGGTCTTGTGCCGATTGGCGCGTCCGAGCCGCTATCTCGCTGGCGCTTGAGCCGAGCTGTCCGGCGGTTTTTGTCATCCTCTCCTTGGCGCCCGTTGCAGCGTTTGCTGCAGCTTCGGCCGCGTCGCTTGCTGCTGATGTAACCGAACCGGCGGTATCGGAGAGCATCGCCCCGATTCCGGACCCTTCGCTGCCCTGGCTGAAATCATCGCCGCGCAAGTTAGAGAAAGCGTCAGGAGCTGTGCCTGTCCGATAGGCGGCGGCAGCTGAGTTGGTTGCCGACGTGCCGTCGCCCAGCATCAGCCAGGCCAGGCCGGCTCCAATCAACGTCAATGGCAACGGGTTGTCCCTGACTTGCGACTTGAGGTTGCCAAGCATGGCAGATCCCTCGCCGCCTGCAAACATTCCGGTAAATTCGTCGAGCAATTGACCCGGTGTCATCTTGCTGCGGATCGATTCGGCGGTGTCTGCTACTTTGGCCCGGGCGATGTCGGCATCGCGTTCAAGCTCGGCTGCGGATTTGTCGCTCATCTCATTTGATCCTTGATCACGCGTGCATCGCGCTTCAGTTGGTCTTGTGTGCGATCGGGCGTCAGCTCGGAAGGAGCCATGCTTTTCGTGCCGGAGCGCAAGAGAATGACCCCCAATACCGCGACAATGATCCCGACCAGCAGCGAGGACCATCCCGCTCCCAGGCCGGCACTCGCCAGGGCGATTACAAGTGCTTGCAAAAGCACCATCAAGGCGGCGAGAAGGCATATTGCGCCGGCCAGAACCTCGGCGGCGCCTGCGCCGGCCTTGCTGATTTTCTCCGACATTTCGGCCCGCAACAGCCTACTTTCGGTTTGAAGCAGGGTTGTGACCTGCTGTGCCAGATCGCTGACGAGGGTTGCGAGGCCGCGACTTTCCTGGTTGTTGATCATGGCTTCCGCTCCGGGCTTTCGCCGGCCCAGTCGCCACCGGCCGGTTTTCCACCGGCCAAGTCATCGCCGGCCCTGTCGTCTCTCCTGTCGTCTCTAGGCTGATTGAAGGGGGGCGGCGTAGTGTCAGGTGCCTCTGCCGATCGCGTAGCGGACTGATCCGAGTTCGAAACCGTTTCTGAACCCCCGTCTGTTTGCGATCGACTCGGTGTCTCGGTCCGGGCAGATGGCGGCGTGCTCTTGATAAACCGCCCCAGCGCCAAGCCTGCCAATACTGAGCCGGCTATCAGCGCCCCTGAGTTTTCGCGGCCGAAAGACCGCATCTCGCCAAGAACATCTTCGAATGGTTTGTCCTTCAACGAAGATGAAAGGCGTTCAAGCGAGCCGGCGGCATCGAGGGTGAACTTCGAAGCGGTCCGTTGATTGTTATTGGCCAGATGCTCGCTTGCTGCTCGCAAGGCTCCGCTAAAGGCCTTCAGGTTGGAGCTGATATCGCGCTGTGTTCCCTCGGCTTTGTCGAACAACGCCTGCTTCGCTTCAGCAGCGTAGTCGCCCGCCCTCCTGGCGAGTTCGTCGCGAGCGTCGTGTAGCGCCTCTGTCGCGGTCTGCGTTTCCTGCTGGAACCGTTCGGACAGTTCGCTTTTGGCTGTTTCGAAATCGGCCGGCTTACGGCCCTGATCGTCTTCGCGCTGCATGGTATCTCCTAATGGAATCCGAGGAAGGAGAGGATCGCAAGCACGACGACGACAAGGCCGATGAGATAAATGACACTGTTCATGGTGGCAATCTCCTCCATTGCCTAACGAACTTGGCGGGGGCAAACAGGTTCCATCACTTCAAGCTAAAATAGCAATCGCTAACCAATCTCTGGGCCGGGTGAAGTCTCTGGGAACTTCGCACGCGCCGTGAGCCAAGACGCGGACCTAGGCGGGCCATGCGGAGCGCCTCGGTGCTCCGGACCTCAAAGGCTCATGGTCGGACTGCATAATGACGCGCCACGCCTAGCTCTCATTAAGGTCAAAGCTCACCGGAAGGTTGTAGTCTATTGCACGATTGGCAATCATGTTCGCCAGGTCGGAATCTGAGACCGAACATGCCGGTACGATCTGTTTGAGCGCCTTAACGGCGAGCCCCGTCGATATGAAACTATGGCGCCGCCTCCGACTATTTACATACTGTTCGATGAGATTTTCGAGCTCACGCATGTGCAATCCTTCTTTGACGTCAACTGTGCCAATTGAAGCCAGCCGTAATCGATCCGGAGCGAGGGCTCATTCACATTGTTTATTTGAAGAGAAATCTTGATGCCGCATCAGTGCGCCGACGCGTCTTGGCCGAGGGCGGTCACCGTGGCTCATGGAAGAGATTTAGGTAAGTCGTATCAAAGTCGGCCAGTAAGGCCAATCGCTGGAAATCAAGGATAACAATCCTGCGGTCTTTCCAGATAACCAGGTCCTTCGCTCGAAGCTCCTGCAGTGTCCGATTCACGTGAACTACAGATAGACCAAGCACGTCCCCCATTTCCGCTTGCGTCAGTGGAATAGCGAACTTCTGGTCAGAGGCCAATCCGACTATCTCTAATCGGACATACAACTCGCAAATTATATGTGCGAGATGCTGTTTGGCGGAGCGACGCCCGAGGCAGGTTATCCAGGTCCTTTGGATCGAGGCGTCGATAGTCGTCGAAAGCCAGAGCATCCGGGTGAGATGTGGACTTCCACCCATTGCTGTAAGCAGGTCTTTGTGTCGAATGAAAACTACATCGCACGAACCCAGCGCGCTCACGCTGTGATCCATCACTTTTAGCAGTAAACTATGCAGATCGACAAAGTCTCCCGGCACGTGAATTGCCGTTATTTGACGCTTTCCTTCCCGAATAGCCTGGTTTCGAACTGCGAACCCATTCGCGACAAGGCAGCTTTCGGTGGGGCGGGATCCCTCCCTGACGATCTCCTCATCGGGTCCGAAAGTTACCGGCCGAACCGGAAGAGCCTCAATGAGCGCGATCTCGTCTGGCGGCAGGGTGTCGCGGCGGTCGAGCATGTGAACCAGGAGGTCTTTGCCGAACATCGCGGTGCCTTTTGAGCAGATCAGGCATCGAGTTCCAGCGGCTCGTGCCAATTGACATGCCGCAGGTCCCGAGCATCTACGACTTGGCCTGTCGGACACAGATAGAAAAGGTCGCTCTCATGTTCGACTTCTTGGCTATGTCGCTTGCCGGTCATGGGCGGCCCTGGTTGTGAAACGTTCGGTCGTCGTTCGAGATCCGTTCTTGTGTGGTCACGGCGTTTCCGAGCTTCCGAGCCTCCCGATACAGGGTCTCGCGATCATTGCCGTGCTTGCCAAAAAGCTCGCGGATCTGCGGTATTGAGAGGCCGAACTTGGTAGCGAAATAGCGGAATTCATAGTCTTGGTCGCGCGCGACGCGGTTTCCGTCGCCAGAACCTCTATTGCTCTTGTCGTCGGCCATTTGGGTTCCTCCCTGGCTGGCCTTCAGATCAAGCGCAAACGCGGATCAGCGTCTTTTGTTGCCGCCGCTTATTAGAATCACGTTATGTTCTATCCGGCTGATGTTTGCCGCTCACCTGATGATGTGGTCCTGTGAGGTGCGGCGCCGGCCGGCCCGACTGGGCAAGCTGGAGCGGGTAGCGGGAATCGAACCCGCGCGTTCAGCTTGGGAAGCTGACAAGCTACCATTACATCATACCCGCGCAGCAGCCTCGTTACCACGCAAGCCGGCATTCGGGCAATCGTTATGCGTATACTCGTGTGCACTCGTGCCTTGCCAGCGGGCCGACTGTTACTCCGTCGTGGCAACGGCATCGTCTGTGGCAAAGGCCGGCCAGTATTTCGAAATGGCCAGAGTGGCCCCGATGGTAGAAAAATGGCCATAGTCGAAATAGAGGAACTGGCCTGCGTCGGCGTAAGAGCAGCGTCCGGCGCTACAGAGGAAATTCAGCGGATCGATAAAGGTGGCGCCTTTGGTAAATGCGCGCACACGGTTGTTGATGTCGGGATCCATGGCCATTGGCCACGACGTATCATCGAGATTTTCGCGCTTTGCGAAGAACGCGATTTTCCGAACATCGGTTATGAACTGCGGGGACTGGCCGATGACAAACACACGCACACCCAGACCACGAACGGTATCGATCGTTTGCTGGAGACCGTCGAAACTTCTGGCCTCATAATCGGTCCACCGACCGCTGAGCACGACCGTCTTGATGCCAGCGTCCTGGATAATCTTCAGGGCTTGCTGATTGAACCGCATGCAATCCGGGCGTCCATAGGAGAAGTAGGAGAGAATCGGGGGACAGCCCGCGTAGGTGTATTCCACGATATTGGCCCGGAGTTGATTTATGTTGGCGTCCAGGCCTGGAACATAGTGGGCGGCGAACGAGTCACCCCACAACAAAACGGTTGTAGGGAAGCCGCGTGTGCGCGTGCAATCCTCGATATTCCAGTTTTCGATCCGGCTGAAGCCCTCGTTGAAACAGGTGCCATTGCCCCAGTCCCCGACAGGAATCCGCTGTTGGACATAGTCTGGAAAGCGTTGCGGAAAGCCGTTGCCGAGCGCCCCCGCCGCCCCGCCAAGGCAAAGAACAGCGATTGCGCCCGCTGAAAAGGCGAAGATGGGCGCCGGGGCGGTGAAGCTCCTTTTCTGCCGAAACGGCTGCTCGACGTACTTCCAGGAAAACGCAGCCAGCGCGAGGCTTGCTACCGTCAACGCAACGGTCATCGACGGGTCGAATTCTTCTAGTGAGAGATAGTGCGCGAACGCATTGATCGGCCAGTGAACAAGATACAGCGAATAGGAGATGAGGCCGATCCATACCAGCGGTCGGACTTCGAGCAGGCGGGTAATCATCGTCGAGGGGCTGTTTTGGCCGACATAGATAAGCAGGACCGTTCCGACGCAAGGATACAAGGCGTTGTAGCCCGGGAACGGATCGCTCTCCGAAATCGTGAAGAACCCGATGGCAAGAAGGCCAAATCCGGCCAACCCGAGCAGTTCCATAACAAACCGGCTGCTCAGGGGCGGGGGGCGTTTCAGCATGAGCACGGCGCCCAGCATGAGCTCCCAGATCCGTGTCGGCAGCAGGTAGAATCCCGCGTTTGGCGCCAGCCACGTCGCCATGACCGCCAGCACGAAGCTGCCGAGGATGATCGGCAGGAGTATCGTCAGCCAGCGTTTGCCAAAATAGCGATAGATCAGGAACATCAGGATCGGGGCAAAGATATAGTACTGCTCCTCGACCGAAAGCGACCACGTATGCAACAGCGGTCGGAGCTCAGCATCGATCGAGAAGTAATTTGACGTTTTCCAGAAATAGATGTTCGACCAGAAAGTCGAAGCCGCTATGACGCTGAGACTGAATTCATGCAGATCCGACGGTAGAAGAATGAACAAGGCCGCAATACAGGTGAGAAGCGTGACAAAGATCAGCGCCGGCAGGATGCGCCGGGCGCGGCGCCAGTAGAAGCTGACGATCGAAAACTGGCCGCGTTCAAGGTCGTCCAGCAGGCTTCCGGTGATCAGGTAACCAGATATGACGAAGAAGATATCGACGCCGGTAAAGCCGCCTGGAATTGCCGAGATGCCGAAATGGAAGAGTACGACCGGCAGTACCGCAACGGCCCGAAGACCATCGATATCGCGCCTGTACTTCATTCAAGAAGCCCTGTGTTCGCAAGTCGCGGTGAGGCAGCGCAGTCCGTCCATCACCGGGCGATGAGTCTGGCAGTTCGATATCAACTGGTTACCCTCTGTCGCCCAATTTTGCTGCACTGCAACATAAGTGTCAAGAGCACAATTCGGCAAAGCGCCGCCCAGAGCAACTGAGTAGCAACTGAGCGATCGCCTTGATGCCGGGCGGCCAAGTGCGTATTTCTGGAGTTGTGCCCGAATCGGGGCAACCGAATCTGGAGACACGCCTTGTCCGCACTGACGCGCTTTCTCGGCGACACGCCGCTCCGGGTGCTCCTGAAGCTGCTGGTGCTGTCGTTCCTCGTCGGCCTTGTCATGAACGCTTTCGGCTGGTCGCCGATGGATGTGCTCTACGGCATCCGCAATGCCTTCGTCGATCTCTGGAACCTGGGCTTCCGCGCTATTGACCGTTTCCTCGGCTACATCCTGCTGGGTGCGGCGATCGTCATTCCAGCCTTCATCCTGCTCAGGATCGCCAACTACCGGAAATAGAGCAGACGCCGAACCGAAGGTCAGCGTGCGTCAGGCGAAGCCTGAGGCCGTTTCGAACAGGATGGCGTGGCGCGCGGCCAAAGCCGCCACGTCAGTCGAATAGCCGCCGCCGATAACGCCGCAGACCGGGATGCCGAGCGCGCGGAAATGACGGATCGCCATGTCGTCGCGCGCACGCAGCCCGTCGTTCGACAGCGACAACCTGCCGAGCCGGTCCTCGGCATGAACGTCGACCCCGGCATTGTAGAAAACGATGTCCCAGCGCGCCCTGGCGGTGAGTTCCGGCAGGATGCCGCCCAACCTTTCGAGATAGGCCGCATCGCCGATGCCGTCGGGCAGGGCGATATCGAGGTCGGAAGCGGTCTTGCGCGTCGGATAGTTACGATCGCCATGCATTGAAAAGGTGAAAACGCGCCTTTCAGCGCCCAAAATGTCGGCCGTGCCGTCACCCTGATGCACGTCGAGATCGACGATCAGGATATTGCCGGCGGCTGCTTCGGCAAGCAGCACCAGTGAAGCCACCGCAACATCGTTGAAGGTGCAGAAGCCGGCGCCTTGCGCGCGCCGCGCATGATGGCTGCCGCCGGCGGTATTGCAGGCGATGCCGTTCAGCAACGCCAGCCGCGCCGCCAGCACGGTGCCACCCGTTGCGAGCTGCGCCCTGAGCGAGACGCGCGGGCCTACCGGAAAGCCGATCTCGCGCTCGATTTTTTCTGGCACTTCGCAGGTCAGCACCTGGTCGACATAGCCGGCGGCATGGGCAAGCTTCAGCCATGATGCCGGGGCCGGCTCGGGCATGTTGAGCGCGGCGGGGCCGGCCAGTCCGCGCGCGCCCAAGGCTTCCATCAGCAGCTTGTATTTGCTCATCGGAAAACGATGGTTGACGGCAAAACCGGCGTCGTAGTCGGGATGATGAACGATCTGCAGGGGCATGAGCGGCAGCTTTTTAGAGCGACTTCGGGTTAGAGCGGCTTGGATGCCCATCGCTCGAGGCTGGTATCGCGCAACTCGCGCAGTGATTTGAGCCGTTGCATGTCGGCGAACCGGACCATACCCGCAACAATGCGGCCCGGCAGTGCCGGCCCGGCATAGATCATGCCGGTGTAGAGCTGGACGAGATCGGCGCCGGCGCGGATCTTTTCGAGTGCCGTCTCCGCGGAATCGACGCCGCCGACGCCGATGATGGCGGGGTCCGGGCCAAGCAGTTTGCGCATCTTTGCCAGCACGATGGTCGAGCGCTCGAACAGCGGTTTTCCCGAAAGCCCGCCGGTCTCGCCGGCAAGATCGGCGCTGCGCAGCCGCGGCCGCGCGATGGTGGTGTTGGAGACGATGACGCCGTCTATTGCTTTCTCGGTGACCTCGGCGGCGATATCCTCCAGCTCGGCCTCGACCAGGTCCGGCGCGATCTTCAGAAAGATGGGCGGCTGCGCGGCCGCTGCCGCACGTGCGGCCATGACGCGCGACAGCAACTCGCCAAGCTGTTCACGCGCCTGCATGTTGCGCAGGCCCGGCGTGTTCGGCGAGGAGATGTTGACCGTCAGATAGCTGGCGTGTGGCGCAAACCTGGCAACGCCGCGTTCATAGTCACCGACGCGGTCGGTGCTGTCCTTGTTGGCGCCGATATTGACGCCGACGATGCCGGCGCGGCCCTTGCGGGCGGCAAGCCGTTGTTCGGCGGCCGCGTGACCCTCATTGTTGAAGCCCAGCCGGTTGATCACCGCTTCGTCAGATGTCAGCCGGAAAATGCGCGGCTTCGGGTTGCCGGCCTGCGGCAGCGGCGTGATCGTGCCGATCTCGGCAAAGCCGAAGCCTAGGCCAAGCAGCGCATCGGGAACCTCGGCGTTCTTGTCGTAGCCGGCGGCCATGCCGAGTGGATTGGGGAAATCGATGCCGCAGACGCTGACTTTCAGCCAGTCGTCGCGCACGGGTCTCCCGCCTGTCGGCAGCCCGCATTTCAGCGCCGCGATCGACAGGCCGTGGGCGGCTTCCGGATCGAATGCGAACAGGAACCTCTGGCCGAGCCGGTCGAGCACGCTCATTCGGCCTCCAGTGTCGGGAATTGGTGCCGGCCATCGGTGCCGAGCGGCAATGGTTGCACCCAGACGACGGCGTTGAGGTCGAGCGGGCCGTAAAGATGCGGGAACAGCGCACCACCGCGCGAGACCTCGTATTTCAGCGCATCGCCCAGTCTGGCGTCATCGACGGCGACCAGCAGCAGCCCGGTCTGGCCGGCAAAGTGTTTTGCCGCGGTTTCCCTAGCCTGGCCGGCGGTGGAAAAATGAATGAAGCCGTCGGCGACATCGATCGGCGCGCCGGTGAAGCGGCGATTTCTTTCGGCCTCGCGCCACAGCGGTTCAGGCACTATCTTGTAGATAAGCTGAGACATGGTTGCGCTATAGTCCGAACCAATCGTACGGGGAAGAGGCAAGCAGGTTCCGGAAAAGTGTCACACGGTTTTCCGACAGGAACCTGCGTCAAGGTAAAGGCCAGGGTTCTTCCCCATTTCCGGCGCAAACATGCGATAAGATTGCGCTTACTGGCCTATGGAGGACAAACAATATGCGTCCGCAGCACGTCTTGATCCCTGCAGCCCTCGTCTCGCTCGTCGCGGCATCAGCCTTTTCCGAGGAAGCCGACCGCTACCGGTTGGAAAAGTCGGCGACCGGCTATGTCCGCATGGACACGCAGACCGGTGCGATGTCGATCTGCGAGGAGCGTTCCGGCCAGCTCGTCTGCAAGATGGCGGCCGATGAACGCGCCGCCTTCCAGGACGAGATCGACCGGCTGCAAAATTCGGTGAAGGCGCTCGACCAGCGCGTCGTCAAGCTCGAGAACTCGCTTGCCGCCCGCTTTGAGTCGACATTGCCCAGCGAGGAGGATTTCAACAAGACGATGAGCTACATGGAGCGCTTCCTGCGCGGCTTCATGGGCATCGTCAAGGACATGGAAAAGGACAGCGGCGAGGATGGCCTCAAGCCCAATTCGCAAAAAACCTGAGCACCGTTCACCGGGGAAGCCCGGCGCACCGGCTTGCCGCTTGAAAACGGCTGATATCGCCGCATAATCGTTCGACTGATCCCGCAAGAAGCAGACAATCATCAATGGGATTCGGGGAGGGCCATGTGCCGTCAGGCTATACTTTCGTCATCGCTGACGATCATCCGCTTTTTCGCGGTGCGCTGAGAGAGGCGCTTGCCGGCATCGGCGACGTCGCCGGCATTCATGAGGCCGGCGATTTCGAAAGCGCCAAGGCGCTGGTCGTGGCCAATGAGGACGTCGATCTGGTGCTGCTCGACCTGTCGATGCCGGGCGCGAGCGGCCTTTCCGGCCTGATCTCGCTGCGCGGCATCCATCCGACGGTGCCGCTGGTGGTGGTGTCGGCGCATGACGATCCGGTGACCATCCGGCGCGCGCTCGACCTCGGCGCTTCGGGTTTCATCTCCAAATCGGCCAGCATGGAGGAGATCCGCAGCGCTGTGCAGTCGGTGCTTGCCGGCGACATCGCTGCGCCCACCGGCATCGATCTCGGCGTCGAGCGCGATCCCGAGATATCCGATCTGATCAAGCGGCTGCAGACGCTGACGCCGCAGCAGACGCGCGTGCTCGGCATGCTGGCCGAAGGTCTGCTCAACAAGCAGATCGCCTACGAGCTCGGTGTCTCCGAAGCGACGATCAAGGCGCATGTCTCGGCCATTCTGCAGAAGCTTGGCGTCGACAGCCGCACCCAGGCGGTGATCCTGCTGTCCAAGATCGGCAGCGACCCGCTGGCGGCGGCCGGCTGACCCTCCGGCGCTACTCGGCTGCCGACGCCAGCGGTCTGACCCTCGCCATCATCGAGCGCAGCACCGCTGGTTTGAGCGGCTTGTTGATCACCGGCACGTCGAGCCTGCCGGCGCTGGCGCGCACCTCGCTCGAGCGGTCGGCGGTGACCAGCACCGCCGGCATGTCATGGCCATGAATAGCGCGCAGTTTGGCGATCGCGTCAAGGCCGGTCTCGCCGTCGAGATGATAGTCGGCAAGCACGATGTCGGGTCGACGCATGCCGGACCCCTCGAGGTCCCCCGAGCCGGCAAACGTGTCGACGCTGCAGCCCCAGCCTTCGAGCAGCAGCCGCATGCCGTCGAGGATGCGGGCGTCGTTGTCGATGCAGAGCACGCGGAGCCCGGCAAGCGAAGCAGCCGTGCGGACCGGCGCCTTGGCCTCGATCTCGCGCCGCGGCTCCTGCACTGCCGCGACCGGCAGGACGACGGAAAAGCGTGTGCCCTTGCTCGGGCTTGAAAATATCTGGAGTTCGAGGCGCAAGACGCGAGCGATGCGGTCGACGATCGAAAGGCCGAGCCCCAGGCCTTCGGCTTCGCGGGCGCCCTCATCGAGCCGGGTGAATTCGTGAAAGACCGTGTTCAGCTTGTCGGCGGCAATGCCGATGCCGGTGTCGATCACCTGTATCTCGGCCAGTTCGCCGCGCCGCCGCACGCCGACCAGGATGCGGCCATGGCGGGTGTATTTGATGGCATTGGATACGAGGTTCTGGATCAGGCGGCGCAACAGATTGCGGTCAGTCGTCACGCTGAGCGACGATGGCATGATCGTCAGGCTGAGTTTCTTCTCGGCGGCAAGCGGCTGAAAGTCGTTGCCGATCTGGCGCAGCAGTCCGTCCAGGCTGAAGGCCGTGTCGTCCGGTTTCATCGCGCCGGCGTCGAGACGGGAAATGTCGAGGACTGCGCCGAGAATGGTCTCGACCGATTCCAGCGAGGATTCGATGTTGATCGCGGCCTTGCCCGCAGGTCCCTTGCCGGCCTTTTCGATCAGCGACGAGCAATAGAGACGAGCAGCGTTCAGCGGTTGCAGGATGTCATGGCCGGCGGCAGCGAGGAAGCGGGTCTTGCCGAGATTGGCCTCCTCCGCCAGCATCTGCGCCTGTGCCAGCTCCTCGTTGACGCGGGTCAGTTCGACGGTGCGGTTCTTGACGCGCTGTTCGAGCGTTTCATTGGCGCGCTTCAGCGCCAGGTCCTGTTCAACGCGCCCGGAAATGTCGGCATAGGTGGCAACGATGCCGCCATCCGGCATCGGGTTGGAGCGCAATTCCAGGATGCGGCCGCTGGTCTTCAGCTCCATCTGCCAGGGGCTGACGAAGCTGGTGAGGCGGTTGAGCATCACCACCCGCTGGTCGGCCGGAATGTCGCCGCGCTCGGCAAGGTGGCGCAGGATGCGGTCGAGCGAGACGCCGACCTGGCCCATCTCGTCGGGCAGGTCGAACAGCGCCCGATATTGGCGGTTCCAGCAGATCAGCCGGAAATCCCTGTCGAAGACGGTGATGCCCTGTTCCATCTGGTCGAGCGCGATCTGCAGCAGGTCGCGGTTGTGCTGCAGCGCTTCGGTGGCGTCGTCGAGCAGGCGAAAGGCGTCCTTCGCCTCTCGATCATTGCGGCGCAGCAGCAGCGACAGGATGAGCCGCGCCGAAGAGGAGCCGACGGCACTTGCCAGAAGCTGCTCGGAGAAACGGATGACGTCCATGCTGGCCTGCTCGTTGCCGTGCAGCGAAGCGCCGTTGCTCTTTTCGAACGACTGAAACGACCGTTCAGTGCGTTCGACGCCGAGATAGCGCGCGATGGTGTCCTTGAGGTCGTTGACGGTGACGGTGGTGCGGAAGCGGCGCAGGCTCGGCATCGGGCTCGCCTCGCGCGGCACGAAAATCGACGCCTGGATGCGCTCCAGCGGCACCGACGCGCGCGACAGCGAACCTAGCACGAAGAACAGCGTGTTGACCGACAGGCTCCACAGGACACCGTGGTTCAGCGGCTCGGCGACGGTGCCGAACAGAGCTTGCGGCCGCAACGCTTCGAAACCGAACAGGCCGTGGACGACGATGCCGGTATCGGACGCGGCGAGCGAAGGAAGCAGCAGCGTATAGCTCCAGACGACGATGCCGGCGACCATGCCGAGCGCCGCCCCCCTGCCGTTGGCGCCGCGCCAGATCAGTCCGCCGATCAAGGCCGGCGCGAACTGCGCGATCGCGGCGAACGACATCAGGCCGATCGAGGAGAGCCGCGCGCTGTTGGTGCTCTCGCGATAATAGAGGAAGGCGACGAACAGCATGATGAAGATCGCCGCCCGTCGCACGTTGAGGATGAGCGCTGACCAGTCCTCGTTCTCGGATGTCGTGGTCTTGAGCAGGCGACGCACAAACAGTGGAATGACGAGATCGTTGGAGATCATGATCGACAGCGCGACGCTTTCTACGATCACCATCGCGGTCGCCGCCGACAGGCCGCCGATGAACGCCGCCATGGCCAACACATCGTGACCGCTGAGCAGCGGCAGCGACAGGACATAGAGGTCGCTGCTGGTCCTGGTGCCGACCAGCGCCAGGCCGGCGAGCGCGATCGGCAGCACGAAAAGGTTGATCGCCACCAGATAGAGCGGAAACACCCATGTCGCGGTGCGCAGTTCGGCCTCGCTGCGGTTCTCGACGATGGTGACATAGAACTGGCGCGGCAGCATGATGATGGCGAAACCGCTCAAACACGTCAGCACCAGCCAGGTTGCGAGCGAGGTGCTGTAGCTCATCGCTTGCTGAACTTGCGAATTCTCGGCGAGCTTGTCGACCATATCGCCCGGGCCGCCGAAGATCAGGAAGGTCACCATCAGGCCGATTGCCAGGAAGGCGGCGAGCTTGACCACAGTTTCGACCGCTACCGCCAGCACCAGCCCGTCCTGGTGTTCGGTGGCGTCGGCGTGGCGCGTGCCGAACAGCACCGCAAATAGCGCAAGCAGCGTGGCGACGACCAGCGAGATGTCGCTGACGAATGGATCGAACGAAGGCGGCGAGCCGGTATAATGCTCGACCATCAGGCTGACCGAGCCGGAAATCGCCTTCAACTGCAATGCCATGTAAGGCACCGCGCCGATCGTCGCGATCAGCGTGGCGATCGCTGCCACGGCAAAACTCTTGCCGTAGCGGGCGCCGAGGAAGTCGGCGATCGAAGTGATCTTCTCTGTCTTGGCCAGCCTGACGATGCGCCGAAGCAGCGGAAAGCCGAACACGAACACCAGCACCGGGCCGATATAGATGCCGAGGAATTCGAGGCCGCGCTCGGAGGAAAGGCCGACCGAACCGAAGAAGGTCCAGGAGGTGCAGTAGATCGCCAGGCTGAGCGCATAGATGAAGGGCCGGGCCCGGTCAGGCCCGGATGTCGTCGAGCGTTGGTCGCCGAGGCTGGCGATGACGAACAGCAACGTCACATAGGCGATCGCGATGATGACGATGAACCAGCCCTGCACGGCCTAAAAATCCTCCCTTGCCGGTTTTTGCATCCGGCATGCTGAGACGCAATCACAGCTTGGCGATCAAGTCCATCGCGGCTTTCGGCGCAGGATGGCTGCGGCTTCGGGAAATTTTGGCCGGAACCGGTCTTTTGCCGATGCTGCAACCGCAGGTTTTTGCTATTGTGCCAGTTGGGGGTACGAAGCGGGGCCGAACGAAGCGGGCAGAGGCGGCGGCCTGACCCGTCAGGACAAGGAGGGTCGGATGCTGAAAGAATTCCAGGAATTCATTTCCAGGGGCAATGTCATGGACCTGGCCGTCGGCGTCATCATCGGCGCCGCCTTCGGCAAGATCGTCGAATCCCTAGTCAACGACATCATCATGCCGATAATCGGGGCGATTTTCGGCGGACTCGACTTCAACAATTATTTCCTGCCCTTGTCCTCAGCGGTCAACGCCACATCGCTGGCGGAAGCCAAGAGGCAGGGCGCAGTCTTCGCCTATGGCAGTTTCATCACCGTGGCGCTGAACTTCATCATCCTCGCCTTCATCATCTTCCTGATGGTCAAAGCGGTGAATGATCTGCGCAGGCGGCTGGAGCGTGAGAAGCCCATTGCGCCTGCTGCCGCTCCGCCGGCCGATGTCGCGCTGCTCACCGAAATTCGCGATCTCCTCGCCAGGAAATAGCGCAGGGGCAAGATCTCTGGACCAAAACCCCGGTCGATTTCGGCCGGGGTTTTCTATTTTCGCCTGTCGCAAAACACGCTAGCTGTCCGGAAGGCGAAAAACGGATCCATCCATGACCCTGATCGAGAATTTGCGCGCCGAGGCCCGGGCCGCGCCCGAAAGCGGCATTGTCGCCGTCATGAACCGCGGCCGCGACCGCGACGGCATGATCCCGCTCTGGGCCGGCGAGGGCGACCTACCGACGCCCGCCTTCATCACCGATGCCGCTGCCCGGGCGCTGGCCGGCGGTGAAACCTTTTATACCTGGCAGAAAGGCATCCCCGAACTGCGGCAGGCGCTCGCCCGCTATTACATCAGGCATTTCGGCAAGAGCGTCGCCGAGCAAGAATTCATCGTCACCGGCTCTGGCATGCATGCCATCCAGCTTGCGCTCGACGCTGTCGCCGGCAATGGCGACGAGGTCGTCTATCTGTCGCCGGCCTGGCCGAACTTCGCCGCAGCCGCCGGCGTGGCGGGCGCCGTCCCGGTCGCAGTCACGCTCGACCAGTCCGGCAATGGCTGGTCCTGCGACATCGGCAAGATCGAGGCGGCGATCACGCCAAGGACAAAGGCGCTGTTCGTCAACACACCGTCCAACCCGACCGGTTGGACCGCCGACAGGCAGACGCTGCAGGCGATCCTCGACCTTGCCCGCGAACGGGGGCTGTGGATCATCGCCGACGAGATCTATTCGCTGTTCCACTACGGCGACAGCCGCGCGCCGTCCTTCATCGACATCATGGCCGACGAGGATCGCATCCTGTTCGTCAACAGTTTTTCCAAGAACTGGTCGATGACCGGCTGGCGGGTCGGCTGGATCAAGGTCCATCCCTGCCTGCAGCAGGTGTTCGAGAACCTGGTCCAGTATTCGACCTCGGGCGTTGCCCAGTTCATGCAGCGCGGCGCGGTCGTCGCCCTCGACGAAGGCGACGCCTTCATCGTCGAGCAGGTGGAGCGGGCGAGGGCGGCGCGTGACCTGGTCTGCGGCATCCTGGCTGCGACCGGCAGGGCACGCTTTACCGTGCCGCAGGGCGCGTTCTATCTGTTCTTCGCAGTTGACGGCATCACCGATTCACGCGCCGCCGCTTTCGACATCGTCGACCGCGCCAATGTCGGCCTGGCGCCCGGAACCGCGTTCGGTCCCGGCGGCGAAGCCTTCCTCAGGCTATGCTTCCACCGCCGCCTCGACCAGCTCGAGGAGGCCGCGCACCGGCTGGCGAAGTGGATGAAAAGTGTGTGAGGTTGTTGAGGTCCGCGCCAAGCCGGACAGCTGCGAACCGTTGCACTCCTTGGCCAACGTAACGGCATGGATGCTAGGGTCTGCGCCGCGTCGCTTCGCTCCTTGCTACGCCCTAGGAAGACGAAGGTAGCGGAAGCTCAGCCGCCGGACTTCGGCACCAGCAGCGGAATGACGCGGTCGCTTTCCCTCACCGCCGGCCGGCCCGCAGAACCGTAAGAGATGCCCAAGGCATCCCAGGTCTCGACCAGCGCGTCCTGAAGCGCCGCGATCAGCTGATCCGAATGGAATGGCGTCGGGGTGATGCGCAGCCGTTCGGTGCCGCGCGGCACGGTCGGGTAGTTGATCGGCTGGATGTAGATGCCGTGGACGCCGAGCAGGCGGTCGCTGGCCATCTTGCACAGTTCGGGATCGCCGACGAGCAGCGGCACGATGTGGGTAGCGGAGTCCATCACCGGCAGGCCCGCGGCGGTAAGAACCTGCTTCGTCCGCGTCGCCTGGCGCTGCTGCGCGGCGCGTTCGGCCTGTGAGCGCTTGAGATGGCGGATCGACGTGGTCGCCGCGGCGGCAATGGCCGGCGGCAGCGCCGTGGTGAAGATGAAGCCCGGCGCATAGGAGCGCACGGCATCGATCACCGCACTTGTGCCGGTGATATAGCCGCCGAGCGTGCCGAACGCCTTGGCCAGTGTGCCTTCGATGATGTCGATACAGTCGGCCAGCCCTTCGCGCTCGGTGATGCCGCCGCCGCGCGGTCCGTACATGCCGACGGCATGCACCTCGTCGATATAGGTCATGGCGTTGTAGCGCTCGGCAAGTTCGACGATCTGTTTGATCGGCGCGACATCGCCATCCATCGAATAGACGCTCTCGAAGACGATCAACTTGGCGCGCTCGCGGCCCGCCGCCTGCAGCAGGCTTTCGAGATGCGCAACGTCGTTGTGGCGGAAGATCTTCTTCTCGGCGCCCGAACGCCGCACGCCCTCGATCATCGAGGCGTGGTTCAACTCGTCCGAGACGATCAGGCAGTTGGGCAGCAGCCGCGCAATGGTCGAGATCGAAGCTTCGTTGGAGACGAAGCCGGAGGTAAAGACGAGCGCGGCTTCCTTGTCGTGCAGGTCGGCCAGCTCCAGTTCGAGCTCGACCAGCGGATTGCTGGTGCCGGAGATGTTGCGGGTGCCACCGGCGCCGGATCCCATCTTGCCGGCGGCGTTCTGCATGGCGGCGATGACGTCGGGATGCTGGCCCATGCCGAGATAGTCGTTGGAGCACCAGACGGTGATTTCCTGGGCGCGGCCGTTGGCGCGCCAGATGGCGCGTGGGAAGTTCCCCACGATGCGCTCGAGGTCGGCGAAGATGCGATAGCGACGCTCGGCGTGGAGCTGGTCGATCGCGTCTTCGAAGAACCGCTGATAGTTCATTTCGGCTTCCCAATTTTTGCGTGGGATCATAATCATTGCCCTATTCGCCGTCTACTTGGCCTTTTTGGTCAAAATGCCACGCCCCAAGCCTGTTCCTAACGGCCACGGATCATGGCCTATTCCCTTGATGTGGATCAATTTTGTTTCAGGACGATGCCATGCGCCGATGAGACTGGTTACCGCAGGCACTGATGGACATGGACTAATGGCCTGGTGGCAGGCTTTCCAGTAAGGCGGGTGTTGAGACAGCTTCCGACAAATCTTGAGCAGCGAGGACACGGATGACGGTTTTGGTGACAGGCGGCGCCGGCTATATCGGCAGCCATATGGTCTGGGAACTGCTGGACGCGGGCGAGAGCGTTGTCGTCCTCGACCGGCTTTCGACCGGCTTCGAATGGGCCGTGGCGCCGGAGGCAAAGCTTGTCGTCGGCGATGTCGCCGACAAGGAGCTGGTTGGCGGGGTCATCCGCGACAATCATGTCGATGCGATCATCCATTTTGCCGGCTCCATCGTGGTTCCCGAATCGGTCGCCGACCCGCTCGGCTATTACGAGAACAACACCTGCAAGACGCGCACGCTGATCGAGACCGCGGTGCACGAAGGCGTGCCCAATTTCATCTTTTCCTCGACCGCCGCCGTCTATGGCGGCGCCGGGCTGGAGCCGGTGCGCGAGGATGCGCGCCTTGCACCGGAATCGCCCTATGGCCTGTCCAAGCTGATGAGCGAATGGATGCTGCGCGACGCCGCAATCGCCCACGGCTTGCGCTATACGGCGTTGCGCTACTTCAACGTCGCCGGCGCCGATCCGAGGGGCCGCACCGGCCAGTCGACGCCGGGCGCCACGCATCTGATCAAGGTCGCCTGCGAGACGGCGCTCGGCAAGCGGCCCTTCATGAAGGTGTTCGGCACCGACTATCCGACGCCCGACGGCACTTGCATGCGCGACTACATCCATGTCAGCGATCTGGCGGCGGCGCATCGGCTGGCGCTGGAACGGCTGCGCGCCGGGGGGAAAAGCCTCGTCGCCAATTGCGGCTACAGCCACGGCTATTCGGTGCTCGAAGTTATCGACAGCGTGCGCCGCGTCTTTGGCCGTGATTTCGACGTGCGGATCGGCGAGCGCCGTGCGGGCGACGCGGCGGCGGTGGTCGCCAATTCGGAGCTGGCGCGCCGCGAGCTCGGCTGGACCCCGCAACGCGATGACCTCGACCGGATCGTCGCCGACGCGCTGGCCTGGGAGCGTATCCTGACCGGCAAGAATTCGGCGCGGAGCTGAAGTCCCGGTTTTTTCTCCGTGGGCTCGTAGGTCGAGCGTGGAAGCGCTATTGAAGGAACTGCGCGGCTGAAACGTGGAGGCGTTTCGGCCGCGTCTGATCCTTGGGGGCGGCATGAAGATATTGGTCCTTGGCGCTGGCGTCGTCGGCACGGCGGCGGCCTACTATCTGGCGAGCGACGGCCACGAGGTGACCGTGATCGAGCGCCATCCGATGGCGGCGCGCGGCACCAGCCAATCGAATGCCGGCCTGGTGTCGCCCGGCGACGCCACCGCCTGGGCCTCGCCCGCTGCGCTGAGGACGTTTTTGCGCGCGCTCTACAACCACGATCTCGGCATCAAGGTGCGGCTGCGCTTCGATCCCTATTTCTTCGCCTGGAGCCTGCGCTTCCTGCGCCAATGCACGCATGCGCGACTGCGCGCCAACACCGACATCAAGCTGCGCCTGGCGCTTTATTCGCGCGACTGCATCAACGCCATCTCGGCCGACACCGGCATTCACTATGACGAGCGCAAGAAGGGCATTCTCTATTTCTTCCGCTCGCAGCAGAGTTTTGATACCGGCACCGACAATTACCGCTATCTCGCCGAGCACGGTCTGCCGATCGAGATCGTCGGCCGCGACCGGCTGGTCGAGATCGAGCCCGGCCTTGCCGGGGCCAGGGACAAAATAGCCGGCGGCGTCTATTCGCCGATCGACCAGACCGGCGACTCCAGCCAATTCACCCGAAACCTCGCTGCCTATGCCGCCGAGAAACTCGGCGTCCAGTTCCTCTACGGCACGACGGTCGAAGGCCTCGACATCGAAGGCGATCGGGTGCGCGCGGTGATGACCTCGGCCGGCCCGATAACAGGCGACGCCGTGGTCATCTCGATGGGGCCGGAGAGTGGCCTGCTCGGCCGCCGCTACGGCATCGACCTGCCTGTCTATCCGGTCAAGGGCTACACCGCGACCGTGCCGCTGGAGGACGAGGGCAAGGGGCCGACCATGGGCGGCGCCGACGAGGATCAGCTTATCGGCTATTCCAGGCTCGGCAACCGGCTGCGGCTTGCTTCGACCGCCGAGTTCACCGGCTTCGACCGCAGCCACAAGCCGAGCGATTTCGCCGCCATGTTCAGGACCGGCAAGGAGCTTTTCCCGGGCGCCTTCGACGAGAACAAAGCCGAGCTCTGGGCCGGTCTGCGGCCGATGATGCCGAACTCGGTGCCGGTCATCGGCCGGGCGCGCTATAGCAATCTCTATCTCGATACTGGCCACGGCCATGTCGGCTGGACCATGGCCTGCGGCTCGGGAAAATTCCTTGCCGATGTGGTCGCCGGCCGCAAGCCGGAGATCGACCCGCAAGGGCTGGTCTACGTCAATTGAGGGAGAATTAATCGTCGTGTCGGCACCGGATCCATTCTCCCAGCACCCATTGGGCAAGCCAGCCGCATTCAAGCTCTCCAATCTGCGTCAGATTAGCTTGCCTGGCGGTGAGGTGCCTGAAGCCGACAACTTCGAAATCTTCGCAGTCTGCGAGATGATCGTGCTCGCCACAGGTTAGTTGCCACTCCCCATCGAGATGACGAATGACCAATGTGACTGGCCTCTCTGAGCGAAAGACATGCCCACACACAAGAGCCCTGGTTTCCGGCATGAACACGACCTCAATGCGGATTCATATTGATTGTCGCCAGCTAGGCGACGCCGAGAAGATTAATGCGTCTAATACCGTGCACAAATTCTGAGTAGAAAAATGTCGGGACCGCAAGTCGCCATCGATCTTGGCCGCATCGAGCGCAACGCGCGCACCGTCGTCGACCGCTGCGCCCTGTCCGGCATCAGGGTATTCGGCGTCACCAAGGGCACCTGCGGCATGCCGCAGGTGGCGCGTGCCATGCTGCGCGGCGGCGTCGCCGGCATCGCCGAATCGCGGTTCGAAAACATCCGCCGGCTGCGTGACAGCGGCATCACCGCCCCGATCATGCTGCTGCGCAGTCCGCCGATGGCACGCATCGAGGAGGTGGTGCGCACTGTCGACATCAGCCTGCAATCCGAGCTCGCCACCATCCGCGAACTATCGCGCATCGCCGAGCGCATGGGCCGCGTCCACGACATCATGCTGATGATCGATCTTGGCGACCTCAGGGAAGGCATCTGGCCGAACGACCTCATCCCCACGGTCGAGCAGATACTGGCGCTCAGCGGCGTGCGCATCGCCGGCATCGGCACCAATCTCGGCTGCTTCGGCGCCATCATGCCGACGCAGGAAAATCTCGGGCAGCTCGTCGCCCACGCCTACAAGACCGAGCGCCTGTCCGGCGCAAGGCTCGACTGGATCTCTGGCGGCGCGTCATCGTCGCTGACGCTGCTGCTCGAAGGCAGGCTGCCCGCCGGCATCAACAATCTGCGGGTTGGCGAGGCGATCCTGCAGGGTGGCGTCGAGACTTTTCGCGATACGCCATGGGCCGAACTCGAACCCGATGCCTGCCGGCTGACCAGCGACATCATCGAGGTCAAGCTGAAGCCGTCGCGGCCGATCGGCCAATCCGGCTACGACGCTTTCGGCAACCAGCCGGTGTTTGCCGACGATGGCGACAGGTTGCGCGCCATCGCCAATATCGGCCGCGAGGATGTCTTGATCGAAGGTTTGACGCCGATTGCCAAGGGCGTGCGGGTGCTCGGCGCCTCCAGCGACCACCTGCTTCTCGACGTGACCGATGCCGAGCCGCCACCCGCCGTCGGCGACCGTGTCGCCTTCCGCATGAGCTATGGCGCCATGCTGCTGGCGATGACCTCGGAATATGTCGAAAAGGCGCCAATGCACGATGTCGAGGATTTCTCCGGCCGCAAGATGGTGTCGATATCTGCCGAACCGGCGGCGGCCGGCATCCTCGCCAGGGAGGCGACCGGCGCCCGGCTGGAGGCGATGAATTTCGATGTCGTCGAACTGGCCGATATCGAGCGGCCGCCGTCCGGCCTGGTCCGGCTCACCGCCGGCAGCGACCGGCGCATCGCCCACAAGGCGCTGACGGCGACAGCGCGGGCGACGCACTCGTTTGGCCTGATCTGGATCGATTCCATCGCCGCGCTGATGCCCGAGGACGAAGACGGAATCGACCTGCCGGAACGTTCGGTGCTGGCGCGGGCGCTGGGTCTCGATCACAAGCCCGGCGCGCTGCAGCCACAACTGTCACCGGAAAACGTCGTCATTGTCGGTTTGCGCCATGCCGATCCGGCCGAGGCCCGGGTGCTGAAGGATTCGCGCGTCTGCGCCTTCACCATGACCGACATCGACGCCATGGGCATGCGCGACGTGATGCACGAGGCGATCCGCATCGCCTCCTCCGGCACGCAAGGCTTTCATGTCAGCTATTCGCCTGAGGTGACCGAATTCGCCGGCTGGGCGGCAGGCTCCGGCGGCATTACGGTGCGCGAAACGCATCAGACCATGGAGGCGATCGCGTTGTCCGGCGGGCTGTTGTCGATGGACGTTTCCGGCCTGACATCAGCTCTGGAACCGCGATTGGCGGCGGAAACGGTCAATTTCGTCATGTCGGCGTTTGGCAAGCGGATTTTGTGATCAGCCCTGTGCGTCGACCGCCGCGCGCCATGAACGTGCATAATCCGCCCAGGCCGGGTCGACCGGCGGTTCGAACCTTTCGCCGGCGCCTTGTACCGTTCCTTGGTCCGACGCCAACAGGGCGGCGCCGATGCTGGTGCCTGTTGCGGCCTCCGACGCGATGACGGCACGTGCGGTGGCTGCAGCGAGCATGCGCGTGAAAAGCCGATTGCGGGCGAACGGCCCCTCGACGGTCGTCGGGCCGCCGGCGTCGATCAGGTCGAGGCAGGTCGCGGTCATCAGCGCCAGGTAGAAAGAGATGGCGGCAAAGCGCTGGCCGCCGTTGATGCCGTCCGCGCCGAGCCAAGCGGCGCTGTGATGCGGGAACGGCCCCGAACCCTGTTGGGTCGAAGGCAGCAGGGACGTCTTCCGCGCGAGCACTGTGGCGATATCCGCTTCGGTCCAGTCTTCCGATTGGCCGTCCGTCAGCAGCGAAAACTCACGGCCGCCCATGAAGCGTGCCGAGGGCACTGGATCACCGAGCGCGTTGACGTTGACCAGCGTGTCGCGGGCCGGGTCGAGCGTGACCTTGTTGCCGCCAACCGCCATCGACACCACCCAGGTGCCGGTCGAGACGACCGAGAACGGCGGCGTATCGGACAGGAGATGCGGCAGCAGCGAGGCGTTGGAATCGTGCAAGCCGCAAAACACCGGCGTTTGCGGATCAAGCCCGGTCCGTATCGCAAGCGCGGGCAGGATCGGGCCAAGGCGATCTTTCGCCGGCCGCACCGGCGCCATCAGATGGCGCCATTGCATCTTGTCGACCAGCGACGAAAAATCGGCCTTCCACGGGTTCCACAGATCGGTGTGGCAGCCAAGCGAGGTCACTTCATTGGCGGTGACGCCGGTCAGGCGCAAGGCCCAGTATTGCGGGTACATCAGCATCGCGGCGGCCTTCGCGAACTCCGCCGGGAAGCGCTTCTGCTGCCAGAACAGCTGCGCGCCGAGATTGAGGCCGACCGGCAGGCGCGGCGTGCCCGTCTCGGCGAAGGCCGGACGGTTCGTGTCATAGTCCTCGGCAAGGGTGTCGGGCCCGGCAAATTCATAGTCGAGCACCGGCAGTGCCAATTCGCCGGAAGTGTCCACCAGCACGCCCGTCGCGCCATGGGTGGTGATCGATATCGCGTCGATGCGCTGTTCGCGATTGATCTCGGCGAGGCTGTCGAGGATGAACGACCACAGAAGCTCGACATCGTGGTGCGGGTAGCGACCGTCAAGGACAGGCGCGTTCGCCATGCGGCGCAGCGCAACTTCGCGCAGATCGGCGAGATCGACCAGCGCCACCTTGGCGTTGGTCTTGCCGATATCGATGACGGCGACGTGGCGGGTCATTCCATATGGAACATTGTTTCCAGCGGCACCGCCACCGGCTCGTTATCAGGCCTGGTCTTCATGATGTTGGCCATTTCAGCCCACCAGCGCTGCATCACCTTGTGCTTCGGCAGGTCGTCCATGCCGTGGCCGTCGCGCCGCCACAGCACGCCGAACAAGGTGTTGGTCTCATCGTCGAGATGGATCGAATAGTCGGAAACGCCGGCCTGTTTCAGCAGTGCGACCAGCGACGGCCAGATGTCGTCATGACGCCTTTTGTATTCGGCCTTCATGCCGGGATTGAGCTTCATCTTGAACGCGTATTTCTCGGCCATCAGGTAAAACGCTCCCGCCGCACCCGCCGCCAGACGATGGGCAGCGCGATGACGATGATCAGCAGCAGGCCGATGAAGATCGACATGACGATGCCGGGCACATTGAGCAGCCCCAGGCCGAAAGTCACCAGCCCCATGATGAAGGCAGCGAGCACCACGCCCAAAATGCTGCCGGCGCCGCCCAGGATGCTGACGCCACCCAGCACCACCATGGTGATGACTTCCAATTCATAGCCTTGCGCGATCGATGGCCGGGTCGAGCCGAGCCGCGAGGTGATCAGCACCGAGGCGATGCCCGCCATCAGCCCGGTCAGGCAGAACAGGATGAACTTGATGCGGCCGACACGCACGCCGGAAAACTGTGCCGCGACCGGGTTGTTGCCGATGGCGAAGACGCGGCGGCCGAAGCTGGTCCGGTGCAGAAGGAACCAGTAGATGACCGCCGCGACGAGGAACAGCGTCAGCTCGAACGACACCACCCACCAGACATAGCCCTGGCCGAAGAAGGCGAAGCTGGAGGGATAGCCTTTGTATGCCTGGTCGCCGAGGACGATGAAGGCGATGCCGCGAAACAGGCTCATCGTGCCGATGGTGACGACGATCGACGGCAGGCCGAGCCTGGTGACGAGCAGCCCGTTGAAGGCGCCGCAGCCGAGCCCGACCAGGATGCCGATCGCCACCAGCACCGGCGTGCCGGCGCCGGCCTGCACCGCCATGCCCATCATCGTCGAGGCCAGTGCAATGATGGCGGCGACCGACAGGTCGATCTCTCCGGAAATGATCAGCAGCGCCATGGCGAGCGCGATCAGCGCCTTCTCGGTGAAGTTGAAGGTCAGGTCCGACAGCGACCACGCGTCGAGGAAATAGGGCGAGGCGAAGCTGTTGACGGCAAAGATGGCGACCGCCACCGCGACCAGCAGCGCCTCCCACGAGAAGATCGCCGAGTTGAGCGGCGTGTCGAGCCGGTCGGGAATGTGGCGCGGGGCTGGGGTGTCGGTCATGCCGCTTCCGCCTTCTTGAGAATAATGCGGCCTTGCCGGCGTTCGCCGCGCGCATTGAGCACCACGGCCAGGATGATGGCGCTGCCCGAAATCGCCATCTGCCAGAACGGCGAGATGTTGATGACCGGCAGCGCGTTGGAGATGATGCCGAGGAACAGCGCGCCAAGCACCGCGCCGCCGACCGAGCCGATGCCGCCGGCGATCGAGATGCCGCCGATGACGCAGGCGGCGATGATGTTGAGCTCGTAGCCATTGGCGACCTCGACCGAGGCGATGACATAGCGTGAGATCCAGAGATAGCCGCACAGACCGGCGGCCATCCCCGAGATGCAGAAGACAATGAACTTGGTGCGGCCGACATCGATGCCGGCGTAGATCGATGCTGTCGGATTGACGCCGATGGCATAGATCGAGCGGCCGAGCGCGGTGCGCGTCATCAACAGGAAGAACAAGGCGATGACCAGTATGGCGATCCACGACAGCACTGGAATGCCGAGAAAGGCCGCGCGCTGCAGGCCGATGAAATCAGGGCTCATCTGATCGGCATTGACCCAGGCGCCGCCTGAAATGACGAAGGTGGCGCCGCGATAGATGGTGAGCGTGCCGAGCGTCACCACGATCGAGGGAATGTTCAGCCGCCATACCAGCAGGCCGTTGATCGCGCCGAGCACCAGGCCGACCAGAAGTGCGACGACGATCAGCAGCGGGATCGGGATTGCCGGATGCGCGGCGTTCAGCATCGCCACCACCATGCCGGTGAAGCACAGGTTCGACGCCATCGACAGGTCGATCGAGCGGGTCAGGATCACCACCATCTGCCCCAGCGCCAGGATCATCAGGATCGAGGTGTCGTTGAACACCTGGCGCAGATTGGCCGGATTGGCAAAACCCGGAAAGCGCATCGAGATCAGCCCGATCAGCACGACGATTGCCGCGAGCAGCCAGACTTCGCGATACTTCAGAAAAGCCTTCATGCTGCGATCCCTGCTGCCGTCTTGACCAGCGTCTCGGCGTCGAGCTTCTTGTTGTCATAGATCGAGGCGATGCGGCCCTCGCGCATGACCACAACCCGGTCGGACATGCCAAGGATCTCGGGCAGTTCGGACGACACCATGATCACCGACAACCCTTGAGCGACCAGCTCGGCCATGAAGCCGTGCACGGCGGCCTTCGAGCCGATGTCGATGCCTTTGGTCGGCTCGTCGAGGATGATCACCTTGGGCGCGGTCGCCAGCCATTTGGCGATGACGATCTTCTGCTGGTTGCCGCCCGACAAAGTGCCGACGTCCTGGCTGAGCGAGGCGGCGCGCAGATCGAGCCGCTCGGTATAGGAACGGGCTAGCGCGAACTCTTCGGCCAGCTGCAACACACCTGACTTGGATGTGCGCTTGAGCGAGGGCAGCGAGATATTCTGGAAGATCGGCAGGCCGATCACCACGCCTTGCTTGCCGCGTTCTTCCGGCACGTAAACGATGCCGGCGTCGATCGAATCCGCCGCCGATTTCGGCATGATCGCCTTGCCTTCCAGCGTGATGGTGCCGCTGCTGGTGCGGGTGATGCCTGATATCGCCTGCATCACCTCGCTGCGCCCGGCGCCGACAAGGCCGTAGAAGCCGAGGATCTCGCCTCTGTGCAGCTCGAAGCCGATGTCGTCGAACTCGGTCGGGTGCGACAGGCCGGAGACGGCAAGCACCGGCGCGCCGATCTCGGCCTTGCGCTGCGGAAAGATGTGGTCGACGGCGCGGCCGACCATCATGCGCACGATCTGGCTCTGGCCGGCATCCCTGATCAGGCCTTCGCCGATCATCTCGCCGTCGCGGAACACCGTGTAACGGTCGGCGATGCGATAGATCTCGTCGAACTTGTGGCTGATGAACAGGATCGCCTTGCCTTCGCTCTTCAGGAACTCGACCAGCAAAAACAGCTCCTCGATCTCCTTCAGCGACAGCGCTGCGGTCGGCTCGTCCATAATGACGATCTGGGCGTCGATCGACATGGCGCGGGCGACTGCGACGAGGTGCTTGTTGGCGATGCCGAGATCCTTCAGCCGCGCATCGGCGTCGATGTGGCCGGCGCCCATGGTGTTCAGTACTTCACGGGCATTCTTGCGCATGGTGCGCCAGTCGATGGTGCCGACGCGCGATCGCGGCGCATGGCCGAGAAAGATGTTCTCGGCCACCGTCAGGTCGTCGAACAGCACGGTTTCCTGGTGGATGGCGGTGATGCCGTGCCCGAAGGCGGCATGCGCGCTGGGCAAGGTCACGGCCTGGCCATCGATGCTGATCGTGCCTGTATCAGGCTGGTAGATGCCTGTCATGATCTTGACCAGCGTCGACTTACCGGCGCCGTTCTCGCCGATCAGCGCGGTCACCTGGCCTGGGTAGAGCGACAGGCTGACATCATGCAGCGCGCGCACGCCGGGAAAACTCTTCGAGATGCCGGCCAGGGTCAGGCGCGGAGCCGCAGCCAAAGGCTGCTCAGTGGTCGGGTCGAGTTGGGCTGTCGTGTCCATAGTCGTATCAAGCCCTTAAGCAAGGTCCGTTTGAGGACGCGGCGGAACTTGAGCTCCGCCGCGCCGGCTTGAAGGGCTCCAGGATCAATAGATCTTGGAGAACTCTTCGATGTTCGACTTGTCGAACTTGAAGGGCGGAGCCATCGCGGCCGAGTTGGTGTCGTCGAGGGTGACCTTGCCGACACGGCCGATCGACAGCGTCGCACCCGGCTTGGCTTCTTCCTTCTTCACCGCCAGATCATGGGCGAGGTAGACGGCCGAGTAGCCGAGATCGATCGGGTTCCACAGTGCGACAGCCTGGCTGGCGCCGTTGTCGATGAACTTCTTGAACTCCGACGGCAGCGCCAGGCCGGTGACATTGACCTTGCCGATCAGGCCCTGGTCGGTCACCACCTGGGCGGCGGCCACGACGCCGACGGTGGTCGGTGCGATGATCGCCTTGAGGTTCGGATAGGATTTCAGCAGGCCCTTGGCCTCGTCCGTGCTCTTGGCCGAGTCGTCGTCGCCATAGACGGTGGCGACGAGATTGATCTTGGGGAATTTCTCCGGCAGCACCTTCTTGGCCGCTTCGATCCAGGCGTTCTGGTTGGTCGCGGTCGACGAAGCCGACAGTATGGCGACATCGCCGCCTTCCGGCAAATAGTCGGCGGCAAGCTTGATGATGGTTTCGCCGATCAGGTTGGTGTCCGACGGGTTGAGGTGGAGCTGGCGGCCTTCCGGAGCGACGCCGGAATCCCACGAGATGACGGTGATGCCGCGATCCATCGCCTTCTTCAGCGCCGGCACCAGCGCGTCGGCGTCATTGGCCGAAATGGCGATCGCGTTGACCTTTTGGGCGATCAGCGAATTGATCACCTCGATCTGCGCTTCGGCGGTCGCCTTGGTCGGGCCGGTGTAGATGATATCGACGTCGCCGAGTTCCTTGGCCGCCTCTTCGGCGCCCTTGTTGGCGGCATCGAAGAAGCCGTTGCCGAGCGACTTCACCACCAGCGCGATCTTGACGTTCTCGGCATAGGCCGCATTCACGAAGATGGCGGCGGAGAACGCCGCCGTAACCATCAATTTCTTCAGAAAGCTCATCGAATATCCTCCCTTGAGTGTTGCATTCCATCGCCGCTGCGAACCCTCAGGCCTGCAGCGAAGATTCTTCCCTATTGCCTGCCGTTGTGCGGGCGACGACCAGCGTCACACCGGCGGCCTCCAACATCTTGGCCTCGCGATCCTCGATGCCGTCGTCGGTGATGACCGTGGCAATGCGCGACAGGCCGCACAGGATCAGGCTCGAGCGTTTGCGGAATTTTGACGAGTCGACCAGCACCACCAGTTCGTCGGCCTGATCGATCAGTTTCTGCTCGGCCTGGATCAGCAGCGGATCGCCTTCCATCAGGCCGAGTGGCCCGAGCCCTTGCGCGCCCATGAACATGCGGCGCGCATAGAAATTGCGCGTCACGTCATTGTCGAAGGGCGACAGGATGATGTTCTGCTCGCGGTAGATGGTGCCGCCCGACAGCATCACCGTGTTCTTGGAGTGCTTGAGCAGGTGCTCGGCGATCGGAAAGGAATTGGTGAAGATCGGCATGCGGCGACCGGTCAGGAAATGCACCATCTGGAAGGTGGTGGTGCCGCCATTGATGATGATCGGCTCGCCGTCCTTGCACAGTTCCACGGCGTCCCGCGCGATCGCCCGCTTCTGCGCAGCGTTGATCGTCTCGTTGACGGAAAAAGGCCGGCCGGCAAGGCCGATGAATTGCGGCGGGGTGATCGCCTCGGCGCCGCCACGCACCCGGCGCAGGCGCTTTTGCACATGCAGTGCGGCGATGTCGCGCCGGATCGTCGCCTCGGATGAATCCGTCAGGTCGACCATCTCCTGCACCGTCACCACAGGCTTTTCCTGGACGGCGGACAAAATGATCCTGTGGCGCTCTTTTTCGTGCATGGTTCCTCCCTGCCAGCACATCTAGGCACTCAAAACGCGCAGTGTCAATCATTTCCAATCAGATAAATTCATTGTGCAGTGCAATATGATCGATGTTGATCGTTTGTGATTGACAACGCCGCCGCTTGCGTAGAAATTCGGCCCAAAGGGACCGCACCGTTTGCGCGTCTCACGTCACGGGAGGATTACCTATGCTTGACAAGCGCTCCGGCACGCGCCTCGCCAATCTTTGGGATGAGGCGACAGCCCTGGGAATGAGCGAGCCGGAACGTCTCGTCTATCGCTCGAATGTTCTTGGCTCCGACAAGCGCGTCACCAACTATGGCGGCGGCAACACCTCTTCCAAGATCTGGCAAAAGGATCCGCTCACCGGCGAAAGCGTGGAAGTGCTTTGGGTGAAGGGATCCGGCGGCGACAGCGCCTCGATTAAAACAGACGGTTTCGCCACCCTCTACATGGACAAGTTGCGCGCACTTAAGGGTCTCTATCGCGGCCTCGTGCATGAGGACGAGATGGTCGCCTATCTGCCCCATTGCACCTTCAATCTTAACCCACGCGCGGCCTCGATCGACACGCCGCTGCACGCCTTCGTGCCGAAGCCGCATGTCGACCACATGCATCCCGACGCCATCATCGCGATTGCCGCCGCCAAGGATTCGCAGGCGCTGACCAGGGAGATCTTCGGTGACGCGATCGGCTGGCTGCCATGGAAGCGTCCGGGCTTCGAGCTCGGCCTGTGGCTGGAAAAATTCTGCTCCGAAAACCCTGAGGCCAAGGGCGTTGTGCTGGCAAGCCATGGCCTGTTCACCTGGGGCGACACTCCAAAGGAATGCTACGAGACGACGATCTCGGTGATCAACCAGGCGATCGACTGGTTCGAGCGCAAGTCTGAAGGCAAGCCGATCTTCGGCGGCGAAGTCGTCAAATCGCTCGACGCGCCGGCGCGTCGCGCCGTGGCGGCAAGGCTGATGCCGAGGATCCGCGGCCTGATCTCGGAGAAAAGCCACAAGCTCGGCCATTTCGACGATTCGCCGGCCGTGCTCGAATTCGTCAATTCGAAGGATTTGCGCCCGCTGGCGGCGCTCGGCACCTCCTGCCCGGATCATTTCCTGCGCACCAAGATCCGGCCGCTGGTCATCGAATTCGACCCCAAAAATCCTGATGTCGACGCCGTCATCGCCCGTCTCGCCGACGATTTGGCAGAGTATCGCGATGGCTACCAGGCCTATTATGACAGGTGCAAGCATGCGGATTCGCCGCCGGTGCGTGATCCGAACGCCGTGGTCTATCTGATGCCCGGCGTCGGCATGTTCACCTTCGCCGGCGACAAGGCGACGGCGCGCATTTCGGGCGAATTCTACGTCAATGCCATCAATGTCATGCGCGGTGCCTCGACAGTGTCGACCTATGTCGGCCTGCCCGAGCAGGAAGCCTTCGACATCGAATACTGGCTGCTCGAAGAGGCGAAGCTGCAGCGCCTGCCCAAGGCGAAAGCGCTTGCCGGCCAGATCGCGCTGGTCACCGGCGGCGCCGGCGGCATCGGCCGGGCGACGGCCAACCGGCTGCTGCGCGAGGGCGCCTGCGTCGTGCTGGCCGACATCGACGAGACCGCCCTTGCCAGCGCCAATGACGAATTGGCCAAGGCCCATGGCAAGGATTTCGTGCGGCCGGTGGTGATCGACGTCACGTCAGAGGACCAGGTGATCTCCGGTTTCGCCGAGACGGCTGTCGAGTTCGGCGGCATCGACATCCTGGTGTCGAATGCCGGCCTGGCAACCTCGGCGCCGATCGAGGAGACGACGCTGGCGCTGTGGAACAAGAACATGGACATCTTGTCGACCGGCTATTTCCTCGCGTCGCGAGAAGCATTCCGGCTGTTTCGGGCGCAGAAGATCGGCGGCAATGTCGTCTTCGTCGCCTCCAAGAACGGGCTTGCCGCCTCGCCCAATGCCGCAGCCTATTGCACCGCCAAGGCCGCCGAAATCCATCTGGCGCGCTGCCTGGCGCTGGAAGGCGCGGAAGCGCAGATCAGGGTCAATGTCGTCAATCCCGACGCCGTGCTGCGCGGCTCGAAGATCTGGACCGGCGAGTGGAAGGAACAGCGCGCCGCCGCCTACAAGATGTCGACTGACGACCTTGAGGAACACTACCGCTCGCGCTCGATGCTGAAGCGTTCGGTGTTCCCCGAAGACATCGCCGAGGCGATCTATTTCTTCGCCTCCGACATGTCGGCCAAGTCGACCGGCAATATCGTCAATGTCGACGCCGGCAACGCCCAGAGTTTTACGCGCTAGGCGATCATTTTTTGAGGGTGGCGCTGCCCCTCACCCTTACCCTCTCCCCGCGAACAACGGGGAGAGGGGGTCGCCAATGCCGGACACGCTTGTCCTTCTCCCCGTCGCTATACGGGGAGAAGGTGCCGGCAGGCGGATGAGGGGCAGCGCCAACCGAACGCATTTGGGAGGAAGCACCATGTCCGAAACCATCATCTCAGCCGACGTCGTCGACAAGGACAATCTCGCGCGCGCGGCCGAGCTCAAGCGCGATTACGATGCGCTCGGCGAACGCCTCGACCGCCGCGGCATCGCCGTCGACGCCATCCGCGGCAAGGTCGAAAAATTCGCCGTGGCGATCCCGTCCTGGGGCGTCGGCACCGGTGGCACCCGCTTTGCCCGCTTTCCCGGCGCCGGCGAGCCGCGCGATATCTTCGACAAGATCGAGGACTGCGCCGTCATCCGGCAGTTGACGCAGGCGACACCCACCGTCTCGCTGCACATTCCGTGGGACACGGCCGACCCGAACCGGCTGAAACAGGCGGCCTCGCGCTTCGGCCTTGGCTTCGACGCCATGAACTCCAATACCTTCTCCGACGCCAGTGATCAAAAACTGTCCTACAAGTTCGGCTCGCTGTCGCATGCCGACGCCGGCACCCGCCGGCAGGCGGTCGAGCACAATCTCGAATGCATCGAGATCGGCAAGAAGCTGGGCTCCAAGGCGCTGACGGTGTGGATCGGCGACGGCTCGAATTTCCCCGGCCAGGTCAATTTCGCCAAGGCGTTCGAGCGTTATCTCGACGCAATGAAGGAGATCTACGCCGGGCTGCCGGACGACTGGAAGCTGTTCACCGAGCACAAAATGTACGAGCCGGCCTTCTATTCGACGGTCGTGCAGGATTGGGGCACCAACTACATCATCGCCAAAGAGCTCGGCGACAAGGCATTCTGCCTGGTCGACCTCGGCCATCATGCGCCCAACGTCAACATCGAGATGATCGTCTCGCGGCTAATCCAGTTCAAGAAACTCGGCGGCTTCCATTTCAACGATTCGAAATATGGCGACGACGATCTCGACGCCGGCTCGATCGATCCCTACCGGCTGTTCCTCGTCTTCAACGAACTGGTCGATGCCGAGCTTGCCGGTGCCGAAGGTTTTGATCCGGCTCACATGCTCGACCAGAGCCACAATGTCACCGACCCGATCGAAAGCCTGATGCTGTCGGCGGTCGAGGTGCAGCGCGCCTATGCGCAGGCGCTGCTGGTCGATCGCCAGGCGCTGGAAGGCTATCAGGACGCCAACGACGCGCTGATGGCGACGCAGACGCTGAAAGCCGCCTATCGCACCGACGTCGAGCCGATCCTCGCCATGGCGCGGCTGAACACGGGCGGCGCCATCGATCCGGTCGCCACCTATCGCGCCGCCGGCTACCGAGCCAAGGTCGCGGCTGAACGGCCGGCGGTTGCCGGCGGCGGCGGTGGGATTGTTTGATGTCGGCCTGAAACAAAAAACCCGCCTGAGGCAAACAGGCTTGCGTGCCTTCAGCGTTGGAAGTTGGCGAAAACCGAAGGCGAAATCCGATCTCCCCCCTTGCGGGGGAGATGTCCGGCAGGACAGAGGGGGGTGGGAAGGATCGCCAATTTTCGACGTCTGCTTTCCTAACCGTCGGAGGGACAGCACCCCCCTCTGCCCTGCCGGGCATCTCCCCCGCAAGGGGGGAGATCGGCAGCTTCGCCGACGGCGCATGACAGCATACCCGAATCTTTCCCCTCACAGCCATAGACTCAACCGCTCCAAACGGCTTTTCTAGGCGCACCCCACGCCCCGGAGAACGGCCATGCACCGCCGCACCCTAATCGCACTCAGTCTTTCCCTCACCTTGACCTTTGCGCCGCTGGCGGCCGCATTGGCCGCCTCGCCGCAGCCGGCGAAGGGCGAGCATGGCATGGTGGTGACCGCCCAGCATCTGGCGTCTGAAGTCGGCGTTGAGGTGCTGAAGAAGGGCGGCAACGCCGTCGATGCCGCAGTCGCCGTCGGCTACGCACTGGCTGTGGTCTATCCAAACGCCGGCAATATCGGCGGTGGCGGCTTCATGACCATCCGCTTCAAGGACGGCCGCTCGACGTTCCTCGATTTCCGCGAGCGCGCGCCGCTCGCCTCGACGAAAACCATGTATCTCGACAAGGACGGCAAGCCGGTGAAAGGCGCCAGCCTCGACGGCTATCTCGCTGTCGGCGTGCCGGGCTCGGTGGCAGGCTTCGAGACCGCACGGGAAAAATACGGCACCCTGACGCGGCAGGACTTGATGGCGCCGGCCATCCGCTATGCCAAGGACGGTTTTGTGCTGGAGCAGGGCGATGTCGCCTCGCTCGAAGGCGGCGCCGCGCGGCTGGCCAAGGACCCGGCCGCGGCCGCCATCTTCCTGAAGCCTGACGGCAAGCCCTATGCCGTCGGCGAGCGCCTTGTCCAGGCCGATCTCGCCGCCTCGCTCTCGGCCATCTCGGAACGAGGTCGCGATGCCTTCTACAAAGGACCGATCGCCGACGGCATCGTCAAGGCGAGCGCGCAGAAGGGCGGCATTCTGGCCAAGGCGGATTTCGAGACCTACGCGGTCCGCGAGCTCGAGCCGGTGACCTGCAATTACCGCGGCTATGAGATCACCTCCTCCCCGCCGCCGAGCTCAGGCGGCGTCATCATTTGCGAGATACTCAACGTGCTGGAATTCTACCCGCTATCCTATCTCGGCGCGGGTTCTGCCGAAACCATCAAAGTCATGGTCGAGGCGATGCGTCACGCCTATGTCGATCGCAATTCGGCGCTCGGCGATCCCGACTTCGTCGACAATCCGGTCGAAAAGCTGCTCGACAAGAACTATGCGAAAGAAATCCGCGAAAAGATCGATCCGTTCCGGGCCGGCGTGTCGCAGGATCTGATGCCGAAGGGTTTTGGCGAGAGCCAGGAGACGACGCATTATTCGATCGTCGACAATGACGGCAACGCCGTCGCGGTGACCTATACGCTGAACGGCTCGTTCGGCGCCGCCGTCGTCGCCGACGGCACCGGCATCCTGCTCAACAACGAGATGGACGATTTCACCCAGAAACCGGGCGTGCCCAATCTCTACGGCCTCGTCCAGGGCGAGGCCAATGCGATCGCCCCGAGGAAGACGCCGCTGTCGTCGATGAGCCCGACCATCGTCGCCAAGGACGGCAAGCCGTTCATGGTTATCGGCAGCCCCGGCGGATCGCGCATCATCACCATCACGCTGGCAGCGATCGTCAATGTCGTCGATCACGGCATGAACATCCAGGAGGCGATCGACGCGCCGCGCATCCACCACCAATGGCTGCCCGACACGGTCTATGTCGAACCGTTCGGCCTGTCGCCCGATACCGAAAAACTGCTTGCCGGGATGGGCTACCGCCTCGACGTCACCGATGCGACCTGGGGTCAGGCGGCCGGTATCCTGGTCGGCGGCAAGAGCCTGGCCGAGATCGAAAAGGGCGGCGGCGCCCGCTACAATGGCGCCATCGACAGCCGCGCCGCGTCCGGCGAGGCGATCGGATATTAATTTCTTTCGGTCAGATGACCAGCGTGATGGTGGACGCAATCAGCATCACCGCCGCGATGCCGACGAACAAGGCATAGATACGCGGCCGATCGAGCAGCAGCGCATTTCCCGATATCCACGCCGCGGTGGCGCCGCCAAGCGCGTACAGGAAGCCGTTACGGTGCCCCAGGGCAAGGTTTGCGGCCATCAAGCCGCCAATGATGAGGGCGCCGAACACGATGATCACGGCGACCGCGTATTTCTCGAAATCGTTGCTGGCCACACCCGGACCCATCACGTTCAACGTCGTCAGGTCGTCCGGGTCGAAGGGGCTGGCCGACCCATATTCGTCTTGACCGGCAGGCTCGTGCATCATTCATTCTCCTTGAAGCGGCAACAAATCATCAAGCCTTGCCGAGTGCAACCGGATCGCGACACGTTCAATGCCATCGACACGGTCTTCAACACTTTCTGGCCGCGGCTTGCTACCGTCTTTTTGAATTTAATGCATGTCGCGCACAAGCTTGCCTCGGGCCTGACCCGAGGGTGTGCAGCGGTTTTGCGGTAACGACATGCAAAAAAACAACAACCTGAAGCGCGTCGCCGCTCAACGCGACGCGCTTCAGGTCGGATCGTGCTGCCGCTCCAGGCGATCTGTCGCACTGGAATCGCCAGGCAGGGCGTTTTGACATGAAGGGCCGCCGCTCTGGAGCAGAACCGCTGTCCTGGCTTCGGCCTGACCGCGCGTGAAGTTGCCGGTGGCGAAGATTGGGCCGGTGGCCAAAATTGGGCCGGCGGCGAAGATTGGGTTGGTGGTGAAGAGTGGCCGGCGCCACTTTGGGGGGGCGTTGGGGTAGATTGCCTGATGGGCGCCGGCCAAGCGGAAATCAGGTCCGCCGCGAGCAAACATAGCAAGGAATGGCGCGGTATGGCAGTGGTGTGATCGCGGAAGATGGTTCGCGCTTTCCCGGTGCGGTGTCCCATTATCGGTCAACCCGTCTGGCACCTGAATTGCACAGTAAGCAATGCCGGGGCAACGGCCCGGAAGTCGTTCCCGAATATCGGGCCTCGCCGCTTCGCAAATGGAGCGGCGGGCCTTTTTGGCTAGAGCATCGGCCCTGAACGTGGCTACCGGTTGCGGCAGCGTTTCGCAGCCCGCCGAGATTTGTCAGGCGGCGGGAGCCGGCGGCAGTTCGAACAGTTGGGCGCCATTCTCCTGGCCCCGCTCGACATAGCCGATTATCCGGAACCATTTTGCGACGTCCGGTCTCTGGAGCCAGCTGCGCGAGTGAATGGGGAGGTTGCCCGCAAGCGCCTGGATATGGCGAATGTGCCGCTTGCAGAAGCGAACGGTCGCGGCGCTGAAGAAATCTTCCTGCGCGGCGAACAGCGTATCGGCAGCGTCGCTATTCTCGTGCCAGGCGATGAGCGCTACGGTTTTTTCGCCCTGCACGAGCGCATGAGCACGGCCTTCCTTCAAGTTCATCATCAGATTGTCGTAGGCGATCTTGCTGTCCTTGCCGGCCGCGACGTACTCGTCCGATATCCGCTTGGACAGATCACGGAAAACACTTTCCAGATCTCCAACCGTTGCTGCGCGTGCTCTCATTTCGCCTCCTGGAGCCCCAACGGGCAGTTTGCCCTAAGGATAGGGGATCACCAAGCAAATCAAATCCGTCATTCGCCCAATGCGAGCAAACGGTTTCGCCAGTGCCGGCCCTGTCGGGCGCGGGAAAAATGATTGGAGGTCGCCGAGAACCGCTACGCAACCTGCCGCAACACGGCGACCTGAATTCCCCCAACCGATTTCAGCCAAGCGGGCGTCATGCGCAACTTGCTGAAATTGCCCCCCGAGAAATGGGTGAAAAATGGTGCCCAGAGGCGGATTCGAAGCGAAGGAAATCTGGCTTTGTTTCCAAATAGTTGACGCCCACACAAGAGCAGGGATAGCCAACAAAAATACCAACAAAATATTTCTGTGGATTGGTTCGGTTCCCGGAAATCGCTCTATTCGCTCAATGCCATCGCATCCCAACCTTATCTCAGAAGCGGAGCGTTGAGCAAGTCGCAGGTCCGCTGCTGCCTCCAATTTCCCCGAGATCTGATCGCCCTTACCACTTGAAGATGGCGGCGAGAGCGTCTTTCGACTTGACGCTTACGTCCTTGAAAATATTGAACTTTTCGCGGCATTTGTTACACAGTCTGTTACACGGCTACAGCGTTAATTTAAGCTCTCGGCATCTGAGCTCGCGCGCCCGAGCATCGACCTAATCCGATACTGGCTCGGGGCATCGTTGCTCCCGGAGCTTCAGCGTAGTCTCGCAAAAATTCCCAAGCCGCTTCGGGGCTGACGAGTCTGCGAAGCCGACGAGCGATAGGCAATACCGAGACGCAGACATTACGTGACGGCACTTGATATTGCAGTGCAGCAAGCGTAGAGCACCGCCCGCTTATGGGAGTGTCGTCCATGGCCCTTACCAATGCTGGTAACGAGGCAGAACCTGTCGAACAATCGAGCCATTCTGAGGTCGAGCAGCACAGCACCAAGGTGCTGATGCTGGGCGCGTTGGGCGTGGTTTACGGCGATATCGGCACCAGCCCGATCTATGCATTCCGAGAGGCGTTGCACGCATCGGCCGGTGGCAACGTCGCCAACCGTGGCGACATCCTCGGCGTACTCTCGCTGATCATCTGGTCGCTGACGATCACCGTCACCATCAAATACATCATGTTCGTGCTCCGTGCCGACAATCGCGGCGAGGGCGGGGTGCTGTCGCTGATGGCGCTGGCGCGCAACAGTTTCCCGACGCGCTCGGCGGTGATCCTCGGCATCGGCATTGTCGGCGCGGCGCTTTTTTTCGGCGACGCAGTCATTACGCCGGCGATCTCGGTGCTGTCGGCGGTCGAAGGTATGAATGTCGTCACGCCGACCTTCCAGCCCTATGTGGTGCCGCTGACACTGGCCATTCTGGCGGTCGTGTTTGCGGTACAGCGGTTTGGCACCGGCGGCGTAGGATTGGTGTTCGGGCCCGTTACCGCGCTGTGGTTCCTGGCCATCGGCCTTTCCGGCCTCAACCACATCATGGACGACCCGGAAATCCTGCTGGCAATCAGCCCGCATTATATCGTGTCATTCCTGATCAACTCGCCCGAAGTCGCCTTCGTCACGGTTGGTGCGGTTTTTCTCGCCGTCACCGGCGCTGAGGCGCTCTATGCCGACCTCGGCCATTTCGGGCGCAAGCCGATCGTGCTTGCCTGGCTGGCCATCGTGTTTCCTTGCCTGTTGCTCAACTATGTCGGGCAAGGCGCCTTCGTGCTGGCGAATGGCGGTGTCGTCGGTCATCCCTTCTTCGAGATGAACGAAGGCCGGATGCTTATCCCGATGGTGGTGCTGGCGACGGCGGCGACCGTGATCGCCAGCCAGGCGGTGATCTCCGGCGCTTTCTCGCTGACCAGGCAAGCAGTGCAGCTCAACATGCTGCCGCGCCTGGAAATCCTGCATACGTCGGAAAGACAATCCGGCCAGATCTATATGCCGCGCGTCAACATGCTACTGGCGCTCGTGGTGATGCTGCTGGTGGTCGGCTTTGGCGAATCCAGCAAGCTTGCCTCGGCCTACGGCATTTCGGTGACAGGCAACATGCTGGTGACGAACATACTGCTTTATGTCGTCATGACGCGCATCTGGAAATGGCCGCTCGGCGTCGCGATAGCCTTAATGGCGGTGTTCGTCTTCATCGATACCGGCTTCTTTGCAGCCAACATCGTCAAGGTATTCGAAGGCGGCTGGGCCTCGCTTGCCATTGCCGCAGTGATCGTGATGACCATGTGGACTTGGATAAGAGGCACCAGGTATCTATTCGACAAGACGCGCAGGAACGAGATTCCGCTCGATTCCCTTGCAGGCAATCTGTTGAAGAGGAAACCGCAGCTGATGTCCGGTACGGCCGTGTTCCTGACCAGCGATCCCGCCAGCGCGCCGACCGCGTTGATGCACAGCCTGAAGCACTACAAGGTGCTGCACGAACAGAATGTCATCCTCTCGGTGGTGACGGCGCAACAACCCGTCGTGCCCGACAGTGACCGGGTCAAGATGGAAACGATCAACGAGCTGTTCATGCGGGTGACGCTGACCTTCGGCTATATGGAGCAGCCCAATATCCCGCGCGCGCTGGCGATCTGCCGCAAGCAGGGCTGGAAGTTCGACATCATGACGACCTCTTTCTTCCTGTCGCGGCGCTCGCTCAAGGCCTCGCCCAATTCCGGCATGCCGGTCTGGCAGGACAAGCTGTTCATCGGGCTGGCGCGCACGGCGGCCGACGCAACGGAATATTTCCAGATCCCGACCGGACGCGTCGTCGAGATCGGAACACAGGTGGCGATTTAGTGCATGCCGCAGTTCAGCAGCTGAGAAGCCACTTGAGCGTGTCCATAGAAAGCGCCTCACTGAATACCAAACATCCCCATCCTCTGTTTGGTACGTTTCCAACTCTTGATATCTTGGAATTGACCAAGGATCGCTGCTTGGGTTCTGTCTCGGGAGGCGCGACTTCGGTGAGCAGAACTCTAGCAGCCCTTTCCCAGACTCTCCGCATGAATCGGAGTAGCCTGCTTCCATCGGCGATTTACATGTGGCATCGCCGTTGAGCGACGGCCACCCTTCCGCCCTAATGGGAGGAACAGCTATGGTCAGTAACACCAGCTCAATGAGTGGCATTGCCTATCCCAGCGACCTGGCTTTGTTGAAGCAGGTCTTTGATCGTGTCTGCGCCGAGGCAGGTATCTCCGTTAGTAGCATGCAGGCGGAGCGCCTGAGCGTGAGCGTAATGGCACTGTTCTCGGACGGCGAGTTCGATGAGGCCGTTCTTTATGAACGCCTTAAGCTTGATGCCCGCTCCTTGCCCAGAACGGGCAGCGTATGACCTCCGATCATCAGGAAGTCCTCACGAGCCTTGTAGCTCGTTATGAAACCGTAGTGTCGATACAGGACCGGATCGTTGAGCACGACCGGCGTTTCGGGCCTAGCATCCGAATTGGATGAAGTCCTACTGGAGCGGCTGCTCGTCTCGTTACGGAAGGCCCGCGTCGCCCTGGAGCTGGGCGGTGATCAGGGTGGATTTGCGGCGATAGCGTTCCTCGACGATTTCGAACAGATGGAAGCGCTGTTGGTCGGTGAGGCTGTGAGTTCCGAAGTCATCGAGGATGAGCAGTTGCGCGCGGGTGAGTTTGTCGATGAGGCGTGGGAAGCGGCCATCGAGACGAGCGAGCGCCAAATCCTCGAACAGGCGCGGCACGCGCACATAGAGCACGGAATGATCGAGCCGTGCCGCTTGCCGTCCGAAGGCGCAGGCCAGCCACGACTTGCCGGTTCCGGTCTGGCCGGTGACGATCAGGTTCTCATGAGTTTTCAGCCATTTGCCCTGGGCGAGCGCCATGGTGCTGCGCCGGTCGAGTCCGCGCGGCGCGGCAAAGTCGATGTCCTCGATGCAGGCTTCGGGAAAGCGCAGCCTGGCTGACGCGAGCCGGTTCCGGACGCGCTTGTCGGCCCGCATGGCGACCTCGCGGTCGAGCATCAGGCCGAGCCACTCGTCACGGCTGAGTTCGTTGGCGTTGTTGCGTTCGGCCAGTTCGCGCCAGGCGGCAGCCATGCCGGCCAGACCGAGGGCCTGCATCTGGTCGAGGGTAGGGTTCGTCAGCATTCTTTCTTTTTCCTTCACGGTAATAGGTGGAGCCGCGGATGTTGGCGTCTGGGGTGTCGGCTTTGCCGGTTCTGCGGAGCTGGCCCGGTCGAGGCCGGCTTTGAGGATGGCGGTGACGGAGGAGTAGGCGATCGCGTTGATCAGCAGCGCCCGCTCGCAGGCGGCATCGAGACGCTCCGGCCCATAGCGCGGCGCCAGCGACAGGATGCCCATGGCCGAGCGATATCCCTGTTCCGGATGCGGCCGGTCGCGCATCATGCGCTCGACCAGGATGGCGGCGTTGGGGCCGATCCTGGCCGCCCTGCTGATCAGGCTGGCCGGCGTGGTGTTGGCGTAGCGCTGGTGCGCCTTGGGCATGTGTTCGTTGACGGTGACATGGCCGGAACGCTGCGAGCGACGGACATGGCTGGCGACACGCTGGTGATCGTGGAAGATCTCGACCACTCCATGCGTGAGCCGCACCTCGACGGTGCGCCCGATCAGCCGGTGCGGCACCGAATAGAAGGTCTTGTCGACCTCGACATGGTAGTCAGGATGCACCTTCGCCGACTTCCACTCGGCGTATTCGAACGGTGCCGCCGGCAGCGGCTTCAAGGCAGCCCGCTCGATCTCCTCGAACGGTTCGCGGCGGCTTTGGCCGATATGGCGCATCGGCCGGTTGTTCAGCTCCTCGAGCAGTTCGGCGATCGCCGCGTTGAGCTCGGCGATCGAGAAGAAGGATCGGTTCCTCAGCCGCGCCAGAATCCAGCGCTCGACGATCAGCACCGCGCCTTCGACCTTGGCCTTGTCGCGCGGCTTGCGGCTGCGGGTCGGCAGGATGGTGGTCTGCTAGTGCTCGGCCATCGCGGCAAAGGTCGCGTTCAGCGTCGGCTCGAACCACAGCGCCTTGACGACACCGGCCTTCAGGTTGTCGCACACGATCGCTCTGGTGACGCCGCCGAAGAAGGCGAGCGCTCGCACCTGGCCCTCGATCCAGTCCGGCAGCTTCTGGCTGGAGCTGGCAAAGGCGAAGGTCAGATTGGAGGCGCCCAGCACCGCGACAAAAATCTGCGCCGGGTAAATGATGCCAGTCGCCGGATCGATCACCGGCACCGTCTGCCCGGCATAGTCCGTCTGCATCACCGCGCCCGCCGCATGCCGATTGCGGAATGTCGCGCTCGTCCGGCGCTCGAAAGCGGCGAAGTGCTCGCAGAACCAGGTGTAGCCGTAGCCGTCGGGGTTGGCGGCGCGATACTCCTGCCACAACAGCGTCAGCGTCACCCCCTTGCGCTTCAACTCCCTGGCGATCAGCGCAAAGTTCGGTTCGCTTAGGTCTTGCGGCGGACGACCGGCACGGCCAAACAGCAGCCGCTCAAGTGTCGCGTCGTCGTGCGATATCGCTGGCTCGCCTCGTGACCGATCGGGATAGGAGCGATGCAGTCTTTCTGGGGCGGATGAAGGAACCTTTGACACGGTTCGGAATACACCGCGTCGTGACGCAATATGCCGCCATGGCGAGAAAAACCGTGCCGACCGTGGCCACGAAGCGCGTCAGGCCGTGGCCACGAAGCGCGTCAGCCCCATACGATTCGTCACACGACAGCCGTCCACCTCCTGCGTGCCGGCGTCGATATCGACACGATCCGCGCCTGGCTCGGCCATGTGTCGTTGGACACCACGCACATCTACGCCGAGGTTGATCTGGAAATGAAGGCAAAGGCGTTGGCCAAGGTTGAAGTCAGCGGCTTGAAAGAGCCCCCACGGCAGCGATCTCTGCCGTCATTAATGGCATTCCTGAAAGCCCTGTAGCGAACTACCATCGCCGTTCTTCTTATGTGGCGGCTTGGGCCAAGGAAATCACTGACATCCTTGGCTCATCCCCCGGAGACGCAACATAAATTTGGCCGCAACATAACAGGTGAAGTGTTATGCCGAACATATTAGCCGCTTCTGCGAACTCTTTCGCAGTTTCGAGCAGCGGCTTTCGCCGATGATGCGCCAGGAGCATGCGGCCGGCGACAAGGTCTTCGTCGACTATTCCGGCAAGAAGATCCCGATTGTTGATCGCAAGACCGGTGAGATCCGCGAGGCAGAGATCTTCGTGGCAGTGCTCGGCGCATCCAGCTTCACCTTTGCGGAGGCAACTTGGACGCAAACGCTCCCGGACTGGATCGGCTCGCATGTCCGGATGTTTCGTTTCTTCGGAGGCGTTCCCCGGCTGATCGTTCCCGACAATCTGAAGTCGGGCGTCAGCAGCGCCAGCTTCTACGACCCCGAGATCAACCGCAGCTAGGGGAGGGGATTTCGTTGACCATCGGCCGGCAGAGGAGCGGGCCGAGCGTTTCGTGACATGACCGAACGGAATTTCGTCCGGCTGCGCAAAAAGGTGCCCTGTCGAGACTTACTTGTTAGCAGGGACGAACTCGTGAAGAGTTAAACGACTGATAAGGCAACATTATCATTCGTTTTATGATGCCGACAAGCACAGCGCTTTCTGCGCAAATAGATTGCTAAAAGCGCCGTCATGACTCATCGTGCTTGCGATGATTCTGCGGCCCAACCCCTCTCTGTCTCGCCGTGGCGTGCTTGGCGGCGCCTCTTCGATCGCACCGATGGCAACGGTGCCGACCTGGGTTGCGCGGGGCCGCCCTCGACACCCAAACGGTTGCGGGACAAGGCATCGAGGACATTGCAGTCACGGCCGGCGCCGCCATCGGCGCGCTCGATGCGGTGGTCCGCCGGCAGGAGCGGTGGGCCGGCGCCTGGCGGCAGCGCCTGGCGCTTTCGGCGGCTGCGGTCACGGCACGGCAGGCAGGGCGCGTCGAGGACGAAGCGGCCTTGCGCGATGCCGTATTGCTCACAAGACCGGGCGGCAATGTCGGTCCCGCCGGCCTTTTCTTTCTTGCTTGGCGGCGGCTGGCATCTCGGCCAGCGGACGATCTGCTAACGGAGAAAAATGTCGCGGCGGTGCTGGAAGATCTAGGTCTCACGCTCAACGATGAGGCGGTCAGCGATCTGACGGACGATCTGCGACAGCTTGCCGCCAACACCGGCACGGTCGAAACGCTGGTCGGGGCCTTCGCGGCCGCGGAGCGTTACGGCCTCCGGCGCGTTCTCGGAGCCTGGCTTGCCGATGTCTTGCTCGCGCAGCGGCTAGGCTGGACACATGCAATCCCTTTGTTGGGCGCCAAAGCGACCTTAGTTGTGGGTACGTGCCGGGCGCGTCGACCAGTGACTGCCGCTCTGGCTGCCGGCGCCGAAACGGAAGCCGATTGGGCCAAAAGCCTGCTGGCCGCGCAGGCGCGCGCTGCGCTGCGCGCCATTGATCTTTTCGCCGAACTTGAGCGCCGGGCGGACCGGCTGCTTGCGGTTGCGCCGAAACTCAGGGCCAAGGCGGCGGACGTCGTCGTGGAAAAAGCTGCTCTCTGACGACGCGATCGTCGCCTCAGAACAAATCGCCGGCATGAGCGATCGCGGCCTGCGCCGCCTGTTCGACCGGCTGGTCGAGCTCGGTGCCGTGCGTGAATTGTCCGGCCGCGCTACCTTCCGCATCTACGGGCTGTGAAGACAATGGCGGAGAGTGCACGTAGGCGAGGAGGGAGCCGGCCAGATGACCGTCGATCAGCTGACCAGCTGTTTGACCGGGAACTGGATCATCTGCCGCCGGAAGCGCGTTGGCGTGAATGGATGCACCGGGTCGAAGCAACGATCTTCGCCGCTAGCGAGCCGGTCGACCGCGAAATGCTCGCCCGCATCGTCGGGAAAAGCTGCAGCATTGATCTTCTCATCGACGACATCCGCGAGGAGCTGCGCGGCCGCCCTTACGATCTGGTTTCGGTCGCCGGCGGCTGGAAACATTTGACCCGGCCTGCCTATGCAGACGCCATCCGTGCTGCTGTAGGTGGAAGTGGGAAGACGGCCGACCTTACGCAGTCGGAGGTTTTGGTGCTGATGTGCATCGGCTACTTCCAGCCGATCACCCGCGCCGAACTGTCGTCTTTCTTCGGCAACGAGATCAGTCGCGATTTTATTGGTCATCTGCGCGGTGCCGGCCTGATCGCTTCCGGTCCGCGCAGCCCAACGCCGGGCGCGCCCTACACCTATGTGACGACAAAAGAATTCCTGCTGGAGTTCGGGCTCGACACGCTGCGCGACCTGCCGGATTTCGAAGCCCTCGAGGACGCTGGACTGCTCTCGAAGGAGAAGCTACTCGCAGGTGATATCATGCCAGGATTATACAACGACGAGGAAGAGCATGCTTAGCGTCGGCACTGATGAATAATACGCTGCCTGGCCGGTGGCCGCAGTTCGCGGCGTCCTCAACAGGATCTACGACCGGGGTTCGCGAGATGACGTGAGGAGACGCTGTCGGGCGTGGGGCGTTGCCTAGAAAATGGTGGGGGGAAATATGCCTGTAGCTCGTATTGAACGTGTCATTGGCGGTTTGGTAACCGCGTGGGCCGAGCCCGGTTCTGATGGCTACTTTGCCTGCCATCACTTTGGATCTAACGTGCATCCAGCCCACCTCTCCAGTTTGGATGAGGTGGCGGATTTCCTACGTTCGCATCTCGGCAGCGGTGTTCGCATGAACCCCGGCTGGGTCAAGATTGTACGGAACATCCACATCGATGGGGTTTTGCTCCGCTGATCGGCGCGAGCCGTTCTGGAGAGCCAAAAACGCCGGTGGCGGTGAATGATGGGTCACTCGCAGGCGCGCTGCCTGGTGTGAAGTTGTATCCATCGAGAGTGCTATTTAAGCCGCCGGACGGACCCTGGATAAGCAAATCATCCCAAGAAAAATCCTAGACAAATCATGAGACGGCGCTTCTAATTGCTGAGCCGACCGAAATAGCGGGTTGCGCATGTCTCTCAGTGCTTTGGGGGTTATTGCGAGAGACAGATTGCAATTCTGAACTCTGTTATAACGGCAAGGATACCCAGGGTTTGGGGGAGGGGATTTCGTGATTATCGCGGATAATGAAACCGCCATCGACTACCTGTATTACGAGACGGTCGCTAAAACGGTCGTCAAGCTGATCAGGCAGAAGTCGAAGGAACCGTTGACGATCGGGTTGCACGGCGACTGGGGAGCGGGCAAATCCAGCACGCTGCTGATGATTGAGTCGGCATTCAAGGGACAGACAGACACCCTGTGTGTCCGGTTCAACGGCTGGCTGTTTGAGGGATACGACGACGCGAAGGCGGTGCTGATCGAGACGATCGTCGCAGCCCTCCTCAAGGAGAGGTCCGGGATCGCCAAGGTGGCGGACAAGGCCTGGGACGTCCTGAAGGCCGTCAACTGGATGAAGGCCGCCCGCACCGCAGGCAGCCTGGCGTTCACCATGGCGACCGGGATCCCCGGTCCGGACCTGATCCAGGGGATTGGTTCGATCGCGGGCAAGGTGATTAGCGATCCCAAGGCCTACCTGACCGGCGACGTGTTCAACAAGGTCATGGACGGTGCGGCGGAGCATTTTAAGGAGGCCGCACCTTCCGAGACGACGCCGCAACGGATGCACGCCTTTCGCGAAGACTTCGAGGAGCTGCTGGAGCGCGCCAAGGTCGACCGGCTGATCGTCTTGATCGACGACCTCGATCGATGCCTCCCGCAGACGGCGATCGCCACGCTGGAGGCTATCCGCCTGTTCTTGTTCGTGCCGAACGCGGCGTTCGTCATCGCCGCTGACGAGGGCATGATTGAATATGCCGTGCGCAACCACTTTCCCGATCTCCCGGCGGCGGCGGGGCCTACAAGCTACGCGCGCAACTACTTGGAAAAACTGATCCAGGTTCCGTTCCGCATGCCGGCACTTGGCGCGTCGGAGACCTTGGTCTATCTCACCTTGCTGCTCTATCTGGCCTCCGGCGTCAGCGACAGTTCGGTGGAGTTCAAGAGCCTGCTCGAGGTGGCGCGCAAGGCCTTGCAGCGGCCCTGGCTGGGCACCGGCTTCGACCGAGACAAAATCAAGGCGAGGCTGGGGTCCATACCCTCCGATCTGGATGCCGCCCTGCAGCTTGCGGCGGAGATTACGCCGATCCTAACCGAGGGCGCCCACGGCAATCCCCGGCAGATCAAACGCTTCGTCAACACCATGGCCCTGCGCGTCGAGATCGCCAGCGAGCGCGGCTTCCAGGACGATATCAAGCAATCCGTCTTGGCCAAGCTGATGTTGGCGGAGCGATTCGCCCCGGAACTGTTCAACGCGATCGCCCGCGACGCGTCCGCTGACGGCTCCAAGACCATCTCGATCCTCGAGCGGAAGGTGACCTCGAAGGGTGGCAAGGACGCCGATGATGATCCCATGGCCGACTGGCCCAACATCGAGTGGGTCAAGCGCTGGGCGGCGATCACCCCGCCGCTGAACGGCATCGACCTGCGGCCCTACGTGTTTGTCAGCCGCGACCGCAGGACGTCCGCCGGCATCGGTGTCGCCGGCGGCCCCGTGGAAGCCATGATCGAGCGGCTGGCGACGTCGACTCTCGGCGTCACGCAGGTGACGAAGGCCGAGGTGGCTGCGCTCACGCCCGAAGATGCCAACCGGGTGTTCCAGGGCCTCGTGACGAAGATTGATCAGACCGAAGATCTCGGCAAACGGCCGCCGGCGGCCGAGGGTCTGGCGCGCCTTTGCGGAGACCGGCCGGAACTGCGCGAACCGCTGGTTGCATTCCTCGGACGACTGCCGGTGAGCAAGATCGGCGGGTGGGTGGTTAGCGGCTGGGGTGTGGCGGTTGAGGGTCCGCAGGCGCAAGAGTTCGCCGAGCTCGTGGGAGAGTGGGCAACGCAGACCTCGAACAAGCCACTGAGCGTCGTCGCGTCGCTGCAGCTGAACCCGAAGTCGAAGAGAAAGTAACATGGGAACCTCCGGCACCAAGCCCAGTTCCCCCCGGGCGCTGCTCCCAACCTGGGTGGACGACGTCGCCGCGTCGACCCCGTCGGCCCCGCCCCTTCCGACACCGCTTCCCGTGCCCGCCCCGCCGGGGCAGCCCGGAGCAACTCCGGTTCCTGCCCCGTCGGGCACACCGCCGAACCCGGTTCCCGTGCCACAGCCGCTGCCCCCGCTGGCGTCACCGGCGGCGGGCAAGCCACTCGGCTCCGCTCGCTCGGATTTCTCCCGTGCGGCCCGCTCGCGCGGGGGTGGCGGCAGGGACCTGAGGCGCGCCGCCGGCAAGTACGTCAGAGCCATGGGCGGTGCACGCAACGCTGCCCGTGCCATGGCGCCGTCCCGCAGGGTGATGACTGGCCTGGGACAGCTGTTGGGTCAGGTGGCGCAGAACGGCCCGGCTGCGGCTCTGCGGTTCTTCAACCTGCAGAGCCTCGTCGGCGCCCCGATAGCCGACGTCTTCCTCGCCCTCACGGACCTCCTGTGCCCTGACGGCGGGACGATTGATGAGGCCATTGCGAGGAACGCGATGCTCGAGACCGTGGGCGAGCTCGGCGCGGCGGGAGATCTGCCTTTCGATGGCGCCACGCCCGACGTGCTGGACGCCGTGTTCACCGGTGCGCTCGCACGCTCGATCGAGACCAAGCTGTTCAACGAGATCGGGGGCAGGTCCATACGGCTCCCGACCGACGTTGCCGCGGTCGAGATCATTCAGAGGACGCTGCACGACTTCATCCAGGGCACCGTCCGCGATCGCTTCGCGGCTGCGGGCGGCACGCTGGCGTCAGTTCCCTACGCGGGCGTCGAGGCCTTCGTCCAGGCCATCTACGAGCAGTCCTTCGAACTGATCCGCATCCTGGGGGATAGCGCATGAGACGTTTCGTGTTTGTCGGCCGCCTGGGTGCGGCGGATAACGGGGCCGTGCCGGTCGTCCAGCCGGACGCGACGCCGGTGACGGTCCAGTTCGTGGCCGCGAACAAGCGGCTCGATTACGGCATCGGCAACGCGCTGCAGACGTTGGCCGACCTCGGTCTCCGGCGGACGGAAACCGCGATCGACCTCGTCATCGTCGCCGCCATGGTCAACGCGGCCGACACCCGCGTCTCGCGCTCCGCGAATGCACAGGACGGCTGGACCCGGGAGCTGGACCTAGTGGTGCCGGTGCGTGAGCCTGACTTGTGGGCGGCGCAGGGAGCGTTGCTCGCCCGCACTCTCAGGTTCTTGACGGGCGACCATTGGCGTATCGTGTTCAGGGCACGGCCCGCACCCTTTGCGACGATCGCAACGGCGCGGCCGTCGCTGGGCCTCGCCGAGCCGGACGAAGTGTGTCTGTTCTCCGGCGGTCTGGACAGTCTCGTCGGGGCGTTGGATTTCCTGGCCGGGGGCGGGAAGCCGCTTCTGGTGAGCCATTACTGGGATTCGGAGACGAGCAAGGCGCAGACGTTGCTGCTGGACTTGCTGCGCAAGAATTACAAAACAAACGAGCCGTTGTCCCTGCGGGCGCGCCTCGGCTTCGACCGCAACCATGTCGACACCGGCGAGGTGGAAAACAGCCAGAGGGGGAGATCCTTCCTGTTTTTCGCGTTGGCCATTTTGGCGGCTTCGGGGCTGACGTCTGACGCCCCGGTCCGCGTGCCCGAGAACGGCCTGATCGGCCTCAACGTACCCCTCGACCCGCTCCGCCTCGGTTCGCTCAGCACCCGCACCACTCACCCATTCTACATGGCGCGCTTCAACGAGTTGATGCGGGGGCTTGGCATCGCCCGGCGTCTGGAAAACCCCTATCGCCACGTGACCAAGGGTCAGATGGTCAGGGATTGCGAGGATCCGGCGCTGTTGCGACGGGCCATTCCCTCGTCGATGTCGTGTTCCTCGCCGGCGAAAGCCCGCTACAGAGGCCTGCCACCGCAGCACTGCGGAACGTGCGTCCCCTGTCTGATCCGCAGAGCATCCCTGGCAGCCGGCCTGGACGCGAACGAGTCGGATACGACACCCTATGTGGTGAAGGATTTGGCGGCGCGTCGTCTCGATACGCTCGAGGCCGAGGGCGAACATGTGAGGTCGTTTCAGCTGATGGCGGAGCGGTTACGGCGGAATCCGCGGGCCGCAAAGGCCCTCGCGCGCATCCCCGGTCCGCTGACCGACGAGCCGTCCGAGATTGACGACTATGTTGACGTCTTCGTGCGAGGGATGCAGGAAGTGGCCCATTTCCTCGAACCCGTCAGGGCGAAGCCTAGCTGAGCATGTCTGCACCACGCCTCGTCGATTTCCACTGTCACCTGGACCTGTATCCAGATCCGGCCGCGGCTATAAGAGCCTGCGAAGAGGCTAAGGTGGCGACGCTCGCGGTGACGACGACGCCGAAGGCGTTCAGGCAGAACATGAACCTTGCAAAGGGCGCCGAGTTTGTGCGCATTGGGCTCGGCATTCACCCGCATCTTGCCGAGCAGCGCTGGACCGAACTGCCCCTGTTCGAGGCGCTGTTGCCCGAGACGAGGTATGTCGGCGAAGTCGGTCTCGATGCGAGCCCCGCACACTACCGCTCGATCGATCGTCAAGTCGACGTCTTCAGGCGTATTCTAACCTCCTGCCAGAGGGCGGGGGACAAGATCCTCTCCGTGCATAGCGTCCGCACGGCGTCGAAGGTTCTCGACCACATCGAGGAGCTGCTTCCCAAGGGCAGTGGCAAGGTGGTGCTGCACTGGTTCAGCGGATCGGTCGCAGACGCGCGGCGGGCTGCGGCTCTCGGGTGCTATTTTTCCGTCAACCAGGCCATGTTCAGGTCCGAGCGGTCAGTGGCTCTCCTCGGGACCTTGCCGCTCGACCGGCTGCTCACGGAGACGGATGGTCCCTTCGTGGAGGTAGATGGTTCCCCCGTCACGCCGGGCGGCGTGGACGAGGCCGTTCGCATGCTTGGCGACGTTGTGGGCCTGGGCGCCGAGGAGATGCGGCGCGCCATTTTGAATAATCTAAAGGCAGTTTTGGAACGGTCCGCAAACTGACGATTCCACGCCGACCCGAGCTTATCGTGGCCAGCGACTCTGCACCATTCGCTACCGGAGCTTGAGGAGCTCGATGAGCTCGTCGGCGTTGAGCAACTGGCCGGCACGCCTGTATGCCGGCGAACCGCGGCGGGCCTCGATTTCGGCATATTTCTGCAGCATCTCGCGATAAGTCGACACCGTGTTGGCGTGAGCGTTCAGGGATCTGTCCCTGAACTCCTCAAAGCGCCCGAGCTTTTCGACCATGAATTTGGCCATCGACATGTAGCGTCCCTCTTCGTTCCCGTCGAAGCCGTCAAACTTGGGGTTTTTCCCCCAGTACTTCACCTGGTCCTCGACGCGCTGCCTGTCTTCGGGACTGAGCTTCTCATATCCCCATTCAATGGCTCGCCACATCGCCATCGTGTCGACCACGAAGTCGAGCGCCTCGGGGTCGTCGACCTCATCGTGAAAGATGCCCGACATTTCCCATTCCAGGCCCCAGAAATGGCCTCCGTAGATGGCGCTCTGAATCAACTCGACTGACTTCATGTCCTCGTAGCCTTTATGCTGGCGCAGGACTTCGGCTAGCATCCACATGATCAGTTTTTCAGAGCTGGTCGGCCGGAAGGCCTTGCGCCGACCAGCCTCAAGCCCAGTATACACCAAGGTGCGGATGGCCTCTGCCCGCGAAGGGAGGTCACGCTGCTCTCCCCGCCAAGCATCGATCCGGTCAATCGTGCTTTCATCGAGCCTGAGCTCGAATCGCTCGGTTTTCACCATTTCTACCTCCAATCAAGTCCGTACCGAATCCATATCGTACGGACATTGTACGTAAGACACGGTGAAAGGCAAGCATCGCCATCTCGCATGTCGTTACTTGGGTCAGGACGGGGGCGCGTCACACCCCCCACGGCTGGCATGCCGGCCGGTGCCTGCACCTCCGGCATGTGGCTAGGCGCTCGTCGGGACCCTCAGGGAACAGGCGAGTCGATCAGAGTGCAGGTGTCAGGATCCGGGCCGTAGTACTGCGCGAACTGTCGCTCGCCAAGGCGATCAGTGCAGCATTTTCGGATTTCCCGGTAAGCCATTTGAAATCGTAGCGGAAAGGTCCCGGCTCGAGGACCCATTGCAGGGCGAGATCGAACACGAGCATTCCGCCAAAGAAGGTGTTGACCAGTTTCTTGATGTTTTCGGGGCTCCGGCCGCGCACGGCGCGAGGAAAGATCTGCTCGGTGTCACCTCTGTCCTGGAAGAGGGACAGATGGGTGACGAACAGCGATCCGGCCTCAGGGTTGAAGTTGTCTCCCGCCATCCAGATGCCCGGCCAACAGAAAAATTCGGGACTGCGCTGCTTGTCTCGGCAAAAAGCGATGAAGTGCGAGACCAGGACCCGGACAGGCATGTTCACACCGGCATAGTTGAACGTACGATGCTCCTCCATCAGGGCATCGACAGGGCCCTTGTCGCCGAGCAGCCCGACCACGGCAGCAAGTCCCGTCCGCGGATCATCGTATCCGCATCGCTCGCTCAGTCGCGCCGCGACGTGCTCATACTCCTGAGCGGAGAAATTTTGCACCGCCTGGGCGAGCTCGGGGGTTTCGGCTGCGGCCAGGCAAAGTCTTGTGAAGCGCGCGCCAGGATCAACGTCGCGGATAAAGTCCTCGAAGAACTCGATGTCGAGCGGAAACCCCCTCGTCGGGTTGATTGCCAGATCGCAGATCAGCAGAAACAGGCCGACGATCGGGCTGTCATACCGTTCGGGCCATTCTGTCCCAGTAAGCACCAGGAACAGTTCAAACGAGTCGACATAGACGGGCGCAAAGTAGCCTTGCTCGCGATACGTCTGAAGCAGCTCGGGACCGCCTGACGATGCCAAATACTGAATTTGGCAAAAGCGGGCCTGGCCTTCGAATATCTGCTGGATGCCGATGTCGGCGTAAGGTGGGCGCGCACCGCGATGGAAGCCTTCAATCCGGCTGAGTTGAAGTTTGAGGAATTGTGCATCCCAGCGACCGGGGTCGGGAAATTGCCCTTCCGCGAAGTCACAGGACCCGTTGATCGCGTGGACGATCTCACCATAGGTTTTGAGGTAGCTGTGCCCGACGCTCTGAAAATAGGGCGTTTGCTCCAGCGAGAGGATCGACTTCGGCGACCAGGCAAGTTGCTTGTAGAACTTGATGTCGAGCGCGTTGTTGACGGCAATATTGGCGGCGGCGAGCACCGGATCAGAGTGCGTCCGACCGTCGAGCATCGCCCTGTGCGCCCAAGCCTTTACAGGTTTGGCGACGCCGGCGCCCCGCGCAAAGGTCTGAAGAGACGTCATGCTGCCATAGATTTGCGCCGGGTACGCCAGGCTGAGGATGAGTCCCGCAGTGGACCCCATGTGCTGCCACCAATGCACGGTTTCGTGCAGATAGGTCGAGTAGGCTTGGTACAGTTCGGCTGCGTCATGACCCTCGGTGTCGCGCTGGGTGAGCGCGTCGACAAGCTCATGGGCGCGGGGACTGAGGCGCAAGACGAAATGTTCCGTCGTGTAGCTCCCGTGGCCTGCCAGCGTGGCGTCGAACACCAGTGGATCGTTGGCTGGGTTGAGCAGATACGGATCGAGATGGGAGAACAGGGACATGGGAGAACTGTAGCAGAGATTGCCTACGGAAGCGGACAAACGCCGGGCTACCAGGCGATCGGCCTGACGGCACGCCACGGCGGTGCAGGTCGGCCTGGAATTCGTCAGTCCGGAGGCGCCAATCGGCGTATTCCCTTGCGCCGTACTCCTTCGCATGGACCGACCGGGCGTCTTCGTGGGCGAGACACCGAAAAAAGCGGGGCCTGACGAAAAGAATAGTTCGCTGGGGCGGCGCGCTTAAGGGTGTGGGTTGCCGAGCGGATCCATGCCGAGCGCCAGCCTGACGCTCTCTCGGATGCTTTCAGTCATCGCCAGCAGAACTTCCGGTCGGATGTCTCCGGGCTTTTCAACCACCATATAGCGCACACGCACATAATCGTTCTTGTCGGCCAGAGTTTTGGCTTGGCTGACAGTTCTGGCAGGCAGGACCAGGCCTGAACCTTGAGCGGCCACAGCCATCTCGTGCAGATTGTGCCCCAAGGCCCGCAAAGCCTCAATGTCTCGGCCCGCGCTGCGGAGGTAGCATTTCAGGAAGAGTTCGCACGCATGGTAGCAAAGCAACCTGGTCGGTCCCGACGTCAGACCGCGGCGACCGGCATCAACGGCCTTCGCGGCCTGCAAAAAGGAGTCGGCGAGCAGGAAAATACCGAACGGGGTGGCGCCTTCCGATTCTGGGATCATGCAGTCCAGTTGATTTTGGTGTTCTGGAGTCTCAAGTCGAAGTGCCCCCGACCGATATGACGCCGTTCGATTGAGATTCTCCGTGCATGGCACGACTCCCGGTGGGCCTTGGACGTGACGGCAGGACTTGAACCTGGGACCTCCTCGCCCCTAGATAGCCATGTGCGCTAAGATAGGAGTTGCAGCGGGGAATCGGTTGTGATTCTACGCTGCGATGACTCACGAATCGCTTGTAGATGACGGCTGGACCGAGACGATTGAGCTTCTCGGCGGTGAAGAGTTGATCGCAGGGAGTGCTCGCGAGACGAAGGCATTCCTGCGACCGCGGGGCGTCAGGTCGGCTACTGATCTGTTGCGCCTGACACTGGCTTACTGCCTTGGCAAGGTGGGCATGCGGGGCGTCGTGGCCTGGGCGGCGGCGAGCGGGATCGCCGACATCTCGGACGTGGCGTTGCTCGGCCGGCTGCGCAACGCAGGGCCGTGGCTGCAGCAGTTGATTGGGTATCT
>NZ_FNEE01000014.1 GCF_900099905.1 Mesorhizobium muleiense
GTCCGCACGACGCGCTTGGCGGCGCTGTGCCGCTCGACCGCTACCGCGTCTCGCAGCGCCAGCATCGCGAAACCGTCGAGCCGTTCGACTATGCCAAGGACGATCTCATCCGCCGCGTTCAGCAGCATGGCTTCGTCTCCATTCTCGGCCACAACGTGCGCCTGTGCAGGGCCTTCGCCGGAAAGTCCGTCGCCTTTCGCCCAACCGCTGCCGACGGCGTCTTCGACGCCTGGTTCAGACATCAGAAAATAGAAACCATCGACCTCAATGCCATTGATCGATAGGATGGCAAACTGTTCGCGATGTCTTCGCACACCTGTTCGCGATGTCTCCGGTCCAAACACGGGAGAGTCCGAAGGGGAAGCGGTGACCCAAACCGGTCCTTGCTGGGCCGATTTGGCGGCTCGTAACCGGACGTTGCCCGGAACCAGCGACTTTGCACCGTTCCTGCCGTTCCAATTGAAATCAGCTACGGCGCTAGGTGACCCGACTCCAGTCGTTCCCAAAGCCGTCGGCTTCTTCAAGCCGCCGATTAGCGGCATGGAAGTGGCATGTTACTCAGCCCGCTTGGGCGCGGGTGAACGTCCATAGGGGGCGATGCTGACGTCGCGACTTTGCCAAGCTGGAAGACCTCCGTCGCCTCGCCGCGGCCGCGCAGCCGGTGCTTGCCCGCCGGGATCCTTTCGAACCTTTCGTCGAGCCGCGACGCGGTCTCGCCGGAAATGGCGATTGCGGCGGTGGCGCCCGGTTCGAGCTGCTTGCCGAGGTCCTGCAGCCGCTGGCTGACGTTCACGGTGTCGCCGACGATCGTATAGTTGACGCGGTCGGATGCGCCGATATTGCCGACGATGACGGAGCCCGTGTGGATGCCGATGCGGACATGAAGCGGAGGCCGGCCTTCGCCAGCCGCTTCCAGATTGTCCTTGTCCAACTCCTCGCGGATGGCCGCGGCTGCGCGGACGGCCGCGGCGGCATGGCCCTTCAGACGATCCGGCGCGCCGAAGAACGCCAGCATGCCGTCGCCCAGGAACTTGTCGACAGTACCGCCATGTGCATCGACCGCGCCGCACAGGATCGCGAAGTGGTGGTTCAGCAACCTGGCCGCGGCGGCGGCGTCCATCTGCTCCGACAGCGTGGTGAAGCCGGCGATGTCGGTGAACATGACGGTGACGACCGCTTCGCGCGGTTCGGCGATGCCGATCTCTCCGGTGCGCACCAGCTTGGCCACCAGCGAGCGCGGAATATAGGTCGAGAATGCACGCAGACCGATCAGCATGGCATTGAAGGCCGAAGCCTGGTTGTCCAACTCCAGCACCCTGCTGCGCGGCAGGGGGGTCACGCCGTCGAGATCGAAATCGGCGACGCGCGTGGCCTGGCCGGCAATCGCCTGGATCGGGCGCGACAGGCGCTTGCCGAGAAGAATCGCGACGATGACCGCCACCGCCATCGCGCCAAGTCCAAGCATGGCCGATCCCATGACGCGCTCGATTTCGTCACCGATCTGACTGGTCTTGAAATATGCGCCGAGCGTCCAGGGCCGGTCACCATAGCCGGTGATCTCACGGGTAATAGCGACGTAAGTGTTCTCTCCATCCCATGACGTCGAACCGTCCTTGTCGTCAACCTGGATTTCGGCAACCTCGATATCGCGGGTACGCTGCGTGCTGAACTCCGCTTCCGGTTTGCGCGCCTCATATCCGGCGAGAACCGGATCGCCGAAATTGGCGAGCGGCGTCAGCGGCAGGATGCCGTTCTTCAGCGCATCCGGGGAAGCCAGCCGCTGGTCCGCCAGGATGGATCCGTCGCCATCCAGAATGAAGGCATGCGTGCCGAAGCGCGACGACAGTTCCTGCGTGATTTTGGACAAGTTCTGCAGTTCCACCGCGGCGATCACCCAGGCCTTCGTGGCGCCATCACGTGACAGCGGCGCCGAGACGTTGGCGAACAAGCCATACTCGTTGGCCACGAAGGCGCCCCAACGGCGTCCGTCGACCTGTTGGCGCTGTTCAAGAACGGCGCGCACTTGCGGCGATTTCTCGGTTTCGGCGGGGAGTTTCCGGATCGTTCCGGCAGGATATTTGGCGTCGTTGTCCCCGGTCACCGCCGCCCCCCTGCAAATCAGGTCGGGTGTGCAGATCAACATTGCGTTCACCCCCGGCGCTGCCGCCAGCGCACTGGCAAGTGCCGCCGACATCGCCTCGTCGTCGATCTGGAACTCGCCCTGCTTGTAGATCTGCGCGACGCCGTCCACGGCGCTCTCGGCGCGCCCCATCTCGGCGCGCAGCAAATCCTCCATCGCATCGATCAGGAGCGTCGACTGGGCGCCGAGCAGGTCGAAAGTGTTGCGAAGGTTGGCGCCGACCGACAATGCGAGCACGCCGCCGACCGACAGGAACACGAGGCTGCCGAAACTCATCGCCATGATGACTGCAATGGGTATGCGACGCCGCTTCTTTTCGGGGCGGACCAGACGCACTGGTTGTGCGGACGTGCTCATGCAGCCAATGTCATAATGCGCCACCGCATTGCAAGCCCGGTGACGGCTTTAAGGAGAGGACGCGCCGAAGCATTCGCACCAATGTGGCGCCGATGTTTCCAGCGCCGATGATTCCGATCCTCATAGGGGTGTTCCTTTCGTAAATATGGAAGAGCGCCCGCCTCAGTCGCGGACGCGGGCGCCTCGAAGATGCGCCCCTTTCTCGCGCAGTGTCGAGAGTGTCAACTCCCGGAAAGGCGCATGCACCACATGATCGTCGCCGCCATGCAGGAGAACCGGGCGATCATCAAGGCGCATATCGAGCGAGTGGTGACGATCTTTGAGCCGATCATTCGCGAGAGGACCGAGGCGGGCGAACTCAAGGTCGAGGACCGGCAGAAGCGGCCCGTGCGGTCAACACCGCGTTCACGCCGTTCTTCCACCCGATTCTGATCGAGCACTGCGTTCAACACGGCGAAGACACCGACGCGGCAGGTACCAACCGTCAGGTTTCACCACCAGGTACCTTCAAACGAAAGATCGGAGGGCAACACGCCTCCGATCTTTCGGTGACAGGACAACCGCCGGCCTATTCGCTTTTCCAGACACCCCATACATGGGGGTTTGCCGCGGGCCATACCGAATAGCCCTTTACTTTCGGCGACACGGCATCGAGGGACGGCTCGTAATAAAGGCCAAGGATCGGCACATCCTTTGCCATCAGTGCATGGAGCTGCTTGAACAGCGCCTTGCGTTGCCCGGCGTCGGTCGTGGCCATCGACTTCGTGTAGAGATCGACGGCCTCCTTGCTGTCCCACTGCGCCGTCGGGTCGGTCGCCTTGTCGCCAAGGATGACGCCATACATCAGCGACGGATCGAGACGAGCCGAATAGCCAAAGGACTGGATCTGGAATTTGCCGACAAGGTAGTTGTCGAGCTGTGCCGCCCAATCCAGCACTTCGAGCTGGGCGTTGAAGCCCGCGGCCGTCAGCATCGCCTGCAGCAGCACGGCGTTCTCGTACATGCCCTGGTAGCGGGTGTTGGTCTGGATCTTGATCGGCTCGCCCTTGTAACCGGCTTCGTCCAGCAGGGCTTTGGCCTTGGCCGGGTCGTATTCCGGCCATTTGAGGAAGTCGTCGTCGAAGAACGAGCTCGCCTGGGCGACGGCCGAGGGACCTCCCGTGGCGGCACCGCTGGTGCTGGCGGCGGCGATCTGGTTGATGTCGGCGGCATGCGCCAGCGCCTCGCGTATTTTGACGTTCGACAGCAGCGGGTCCTTGGTCTGCAGCAGGATCACCGTCCACGACAGGCCTTGCGTCGACAGCACCGTCATGCCGCGCGACTTGGCTTCCTCGGCACGCGATGATTCAAGATCGGGCAGGACATCGAGCTCGCCGGCAAACAGCGCGGTTTCCGCAGCCGCCGTGTCGGGGACGACCATGAAGCGCACCTCGTCGACATAGGCCTCACGGCTGCCGGCAAAGCCGCTCGGCGCCTCCTTCACCGGCTTGTAGTCGGCAAAGCGCTCGAGCACCAAATACTGGCCCTTGACCCACTCCTTCAGCGTGAACGGGCCGCTGCCGATGGCGGAATCGGCGAGCCACTTGCCGTCGGCGCCGACATTCTTCGGGCTGGCGACCCAGCCATTGCATTGGACACTGGCGAGTTGCGCCAGAAAGAGCGCATTCGGCGCCTTGAGCGTGAAGACCACGGTGCGTGGATCAGGCGTCGCCACTTGCTCGACCTTGAGGCCCTGGCTGCCGTCGAAGAAGGGAATGCAGAACCACTGATTGGCCGGGTCCATGCGGCGGTCCCAGTTCCATTTGACGTCGGACGAGGTCACGGCGTCGCCATTGTGGAAAACCGCGCCGTCGCGCAACGTGAAAGCATAGGTCTTGCCATCGTCCGATACTGTCCAGGATTCGGCCAATGCCGGGCCCACCGTGAGATCGGCGCGATAAGCCACCAGCGTCTCAAAGATATGGTGCAGCACAGTGTCGGTGTTTGCGTCGCGATTGAGACCGTCGGTGGCGCGGATGTCTGCGTTGATGCGGACCGTGAGCGTGCCGCCGGTTTTCGGCTGCTCCTGCGCCATCGCCGGCAGTGCACAAATCATCACCGCGATTGTCGCCAGCACCTGAAACAATCGTCTTCCCATCATCAATCCTGTTCCCATTTTTTATCTCCAGTTTGACCGCAGTTTTTCAGGCGGGCGCCGCATTCAATGTCCGCGCAAAGAACTCCTTGACCTTGGCGATGAGCGCGCCGTCGTTGTGAGCGATGCCAGGCACGACATCCAACTGCACCTCGACGCCATGTCTCTCCAGGCTGCCCTTCAACGATCTGATCCGGTCGTTGCGGGTCGCGCCGGCGAGATCGGCGCCGGGCATCCACCAGTCATCCTCCGGTTTGATGGTGATCTCCCAGGTTTGGAGATCGTCACCACCGATCACCATCTGCACGGCGACCTTGCGCATGGCGTCGAGGTCGATGGCCTTGCCGAACACTTTCTCGAAGTCGCGCACCCCGACCCAGAAATCGTGATCGAAGTCGAGCAGGGTCACGACGCCCGGCGCACCGATCGATGCCGCCAGCAGACGTTTGGGATGGAGGAACAGGAAACGATGGGTGAAATGGCCGCCGCCGGAGAAGCCGTACATCAGCACGCGGTCGCCGCGGATGCGATAGCGCTCGCGCATCTCCTCGACCATGTCGAGCAGCACGGCATCGTAATGCAGGTCGCCCTGACGCAGCATCTTGTAAGAGGAAAGATCGCCCGGAAAACAGATATTCGCCGGGAACAGCGGGGCGAGCACGATCACGCCGTTCTGTTCGGCGAAGTCGGCGAAGGCGTCCCGGTAGGCGAGCATGCCTCGCTCGGTGCCATGCACGATCACCGCCAGCGGATAGGTCTTGTCGCTGTCCTCGTCATAGTCGTCGGGGACATAGGCGCAATAGGGGAAGCGCTGGTCGAAGCGGGAGGCGTACACCGTCGTGTGCCCGAAATCGTAATAGGACAGGCGCTTGCCATGTCCGCTGACGTTGCGCATCGAATTTTCCCTGATCTCAATTTCATTGTTTCATCATTTTGTGTGACTGAAAAGCATTTGTTTATCCACATCGTCAGGAAAGTACGTATTTTACATCGCGTAACGCCTGACATCATCGGGCAAGCATGTGCTGCTATCCGGGCCGTCGCGCGTCAAGTCCAGCCGAGCGGCCGACAAACGACATCGTGAAGTTGTGCAGGTTGACTCGGTTGTCTGCTCGCCTAACTTCGGGGCCACATGATATTTTCCCGCATCCGCAAGCTTGTCCCTCTTGCTCTCCTGGCCGGCAGTTCGATCGTGTCCTCCTGCGTCGCCCCTGACGACACATCGAACCTCCCGAAGGAAGACGCCACAACGGCGGCAGCCCGCAAAGAGATGGTCGGTCTCAGCGAGGCGGACGTTCGAATGTGCGCCGGCTTCCCGACTGCCACCGCTGATGCGGAGAGAGGCCAGATTTGGACCTATCAGCGTACTGTTCAACGCGGCAATCTCAACGTGGTGATCCCAACTTTGGCCGTGGGTGCGATCCCGACGGTTGGAGGATCGCTCAATGTCGATCCCGGCGGCTATTGCAACACGCAAATCCGAATGGTCGACGGCCGTGTTGCCGAGGTTGCCTACGCCGGCGACAACAACACGCCGAACCATCGCGATGCGCTCTGCGTCAGCACGGTAGACGGCTGCGTGGCCTATGCCCGCCAGCGCCATCAAGTCAGGACAAGAGCCAGCCCCAGGTAACCGGCCAGCTAATCGGGTTCCAGGTAATCGGGCTGGCTGGCGCAACCCAGGCCCTGCAGAATTCGTTCCTGTTTCAGGCAGACGTTCCATATCCGAACCGTCGCCAGGGACCGACCGCCGGCTCCCTGCCGATCGGCCTTGCGAAAAGCCGGTCGGCCGGAACCATTCTTGGGATCGGGAGTACAAGAGGTCGAAGGGACAGGGATGGCAGACGATGATCATCACCCGCAGGACATTCGTGAAGACTGCCGCCGCTTCCGGCGCGGCTCTGGTGTTGCCGGCAGCCGCGCCCGGCGCGCCGCCCGCGCCGGCGATGCGCGCCGTGCCCTCCTCGGGAGAAATGCTTCCCGCTGTCGGCCTTGGCACCTGGATCACCTTCAATGTCGGCGACGATCCGGTGCTGCGCGACGAGTGCGCCGAGGTGATGGCGGCCTTCTTCGCGGCAGGCGGCCGCATGATCGATTCCTCGCCGATGTACGGCTCCTCGCAGCCCGTGATCGGCTATGGCCTCGAAAAGCTCGGCCGGCCCGAAGCGCTGTTTTCCGCCGAGAAGGTCTGGACCTCATCCGCCGCCGACGGGCCCGCGCAGATCGAGCAGTCGCGCCGCTTCTGGGGTGTGCCGCGCTTCGACCTCGTGCAGGTCCACAACCTCGTCGCCTGGGAGACGCATCTCGAAACCCTGTTCGCCATGAAGGCGGACGGGCGGATCCGCTATGTCGGCATCACGACGTCCGAAGGACGGCGGCACGATTTGTTCGAACAAATCATGCGCGCGCATCCGCTCGACTTCGTGCAGTTCACCTATAACGTCGTCGACCGAGAAGCGGAGGAACGGCTGCTGCCGCTGGCGGCCGAGCGCGGCATGGCTGTCATCGTCAACCGGCCGTTTCGGCAAGGCGCGCTGACGCGCCAGCTCCAGGGCGAGACGCTGCCGGACTGGGCGGCCGGGATCGGTGCCGCGACCTGGGCGCAGTTCATACTGAAATTCATCGTTTCGCATCCCGCCGTCACCGTCGCCCTCCCCGCCACCACCCGCGTCGACCACGTGCGCGAGAACCTGTTGGCGGCGACCGGTCCCCTCCCCGACGCGGCCATGCGCGAGCGGATGGCGGCCTACGTCCGGGACCTCTAGGCAGGCATTCGTCGGCTGGCCCACGAATGCCTGCCTGGATTCTGTTGTTTTGTCGCAGGTTCTTGTCGCAAAACCGTGGGAGGCTTTTGTGGAACCTGCTTGGATGTCGGAATGGTGGACCTACCGGCTGGAGGATTTCCTGCTCTTCTCGCCGCGCGTCTATTGGCGCATGTTCGAGTTGGCCAATGCCGCGTTCTGGCCGCTGCATCTCCTGACGCTCGCCGCCGGCCTCGCCATTGTCCTGCTCGTGCTTAGGCAGCCGCGTCGCCATGGTCTGTGGATTGCGCTCGTCCTCGCCGCGCTCTTTGCCTTCGTCGGCTGGTCCTTGCTGTGGAGCCGCTATGCCGCGATCAACTGGGCGATCGCCTATGTCGCGCCGGCCTTCGGCCTGCAGGCGCTGCTGCTGGTGATCGGCGGTGCGCGCGGCGGCCTCGCCTTTGACCGGCGGGACATCGCAGGGCGGCTCGGGCTGCTGATCGCGGTCGCTGGCCTCGTCGTTTATCCCCTGCTGCCGCCGCTCTTCGGGCGGCCATCGGCGAGTGCCGAGGTCTTCGGCATCGCGCCGGACCCGACGGCGATCGCAGCGCTCGGCGTGCTGCTTGCCGGGAGCGGCGGGCTTGTGCCGCTGCTGTTGGCGATCCCGCTGCTGTGGCTGCTGCTCAGCGGCCTGACGCTGCATGCCATGGGCGATCCGCAAGCCTGGCTGCCGCTTCTTGCAGCGGCCACCATTCTCGCTGCATTGACCCTGCGCCGCATCGCTCGGTGATGCCAGCACGATCGAGAAAGTCAGCCGGCTCCAGCCAGATAGTACAAGTTTCAGATGTAACCGAATTTTCTCCTTCTGAAATCGTAGCGTAACGCCGCACCGCCAGATTCGCACTTCAGCAGACCGCAGCCACAGCTCGCCGCGTGGATGTTCACAGCCAGCTGGTTGCGCCAGCCGGTAGCGGTCGTGACTTGCTCTGAAAAAGAGGAGGTGATCATGGCCAATCAATTTTCGCGGACAGCGCCAACCGTCCAACCGATAGCCGCCACGCCGGAACTTCCTTCCGCCGTCCCGCTGATGGCGCTTTCGACCGGTTTCTGGGCCTTCAAGACTCTGGCCGCTGCGCATGAGCTGGACCTCTTCAGCCGCCTTGCGGGCGGCGCCGACGTCACGGTAGCCGAGCTGGCGCAAGCGCTCGGCCTGCATCAACGCCCGGCCGAGATGCTGTTGACCGGCTGCGCTGCACTCGGGCTCCTGGAGAAAACCGGCGGCCGCTATCGCAACACGCCGTTAAGCGAAACCTATCTCGTGCGCGGAAAACCGTATTACTTCGGCGGCTTCGTGCAGATGCTCGACAAGCGGCTCTATCCCGGCTGGGGTAGGCTTGCCGAAGCGCTGCGCACGAACCGGCCGACCACGTGGGACCCGGCGGTGCAATCCTCGGTGTTCGACGGCGAAGATCCGATGATGCTGGCGCTGTTCTGGGAGGCGATGCATTCGGTCTCCACGATGACCGCGCGCAAGCTCGGCGAAGCGATGGATTTCGGACATTTCCGCCGCCTCCTCGACATCGGCGGCGGATCGGGGGCGTACGACATCGAGCTTTGCAAACAGTATGGGGCGCTGCGTGCGACCGTGTTCGACTTGCCGCATGTGGCCGCGATCGCCGCGGGAAAGATTGCCGAGGCCGGTTTGACCGACCGGATCGAGACCGCAGGCGGCAACTTCTTCGAGCAGCTTCCCGGGGATCACGATTTGCATCTCCTATCGATGATCCTGCACGATTGGGACGAGGCGAAGAACCGCGCCCTGCTGCGCCGGTCGTTCGGGGCTTTGCCGAGCGGCGGCGCAGTCGTCATCAGCGAGCTTCTCGTCAACGACGAAAAGACCGGACCGGCGCCGGCGGCGCTGATGAGCCTCAACATGCTGATCGAGACGGAAGGACGAAACTACACGCCGGCCGAATATTCGGCGTGGCTCGAGGAAGCCGGATTCCGGGACATCGAGACGGTCTGGTTCGAGGCACCCGGCGCGAACGGCGCCGTGATCGGCCGCAAGCCGTAAGGCGCAAAGCGCAGTGGAATAGGCGCCCCGCAGTTCAACCCTGCCGACAATGATGATGGAGGCCGAAATGGCTCACACGCAAACCCGCGTCGATCGTCACCGTCTGCTTGGACTTGTGGTGAAAACCACAGCAACCGCAATCGCGGCTCTCAAGACCTGGCAACGGACCGTCTCAAGACGTCGGGCAATCGCTGGTTTGACGCCCGAGCGGTTGAGGGACATCGGTCATGCCGAGGCACCCGCGCCTGTGCTTGAGGTCAAGGCGGGTCTGGTCACGAACTTGATGTCGATGAGGTAAGCGAAATTCGAACCGATAAGATGGACTGGAACAGTCTTGCCCAATTCTCGGCCGCGACACTTTTGATTCTCATCACGCCCGGCCCGATTATGCTGATCATTGCCCATAATACGCTGCGGCACGGGGCGATGGCCGGTTTCTCGACCGCGATTGGTGTAGAGTTCGGAGAGGCGTGTCTGCTCGGGGCGATTTTCGTCGGCCTGTCACTTTCCGGTGAACTCTTGCCGGTGCTGTTGCGATGGCTTTCGCTGGCCGGAGCTCTTTATCTCATCTGGCTCGCTGCGGGCGCGTTGCGCCTCCGCCACCGGCCTTCGCGCTCTCCGAATTTGTCTCGCGCTCGTCCGCCCGTCCTCGACGGGCTGGCGATCGCCTTCGCAAATCCCGCAGCTCTTCTGTTCTATGCCGCCTTCTTTCCGCAATTCATAGATCCGGATCATTCGATCTCTATGCAAATAGCCTTGCTTAGCGCGATGTATGTTTGCTTGCGCTCAGTCTCCGCCTCGGCTTGCGTCTTGACAGTCGCGCGGCTGCGGCTACCGGTCGGCTGTGCACAGGTCGGCAGATTTGCAAATCTGGGCTGCGCCGCAGTCTATCTCTCCATCGCAGTCATCACCGTCCTCAGACTTATGTGAAATCGCACCGAACGGTGACCAATGTCGCCACCTTCGGCGGCAGTGCGGCCGGCCGTCATCGCAGGTCTCGCCAAGGCAGCGGCGGTCATCCATCTCTCTTCTTCTCACAACGTCAGGCAACCGGGCGCTTTGCCAGCAGCAGCCCACATCCAAGCATGATCATGGCACCGCCCGAGCCTTCACGAAGACGGCGAACGAGATTCCCACGCGACGCCGCGCCATCGCGAAGCCTTCCGGCTGCAAACGCCACGACAATATCGGCGAGCGTGTTGAGGGCAACCGAGATGGCGCCGAGGATCAGGAACTGCAGAACGACGTGATCCGACGATGTATCGACAAACTGGGGAATGAAGGCGAGGAAGAATGCGGCCGTCTTCGGGTTCATCACTTCGACAAGGACGCCATCCCTGAAGGCCCGCATCGTGCCGACGGGCGGCTCCGAATGACCCAGCGACTTGTAGTCGAGCCTGGCATGGCGAATGGTTCGGTATCCCATCCAGACCAGATAGAGCGCGCCGACCACCTTGAGTGCCGTGAACAATTCGGCGCTTGCCAGCACGATCGCCGAGACGCCAAGGCTGCCGGCCACGACATGAAACAGCCCGCCGAGGCCATTGCCAAGGCTCGAAGCGATTCCTTCCGAGCGACCGCCGGAAAGGGTTCGGGCGGCGACATAAAAAATCCCCGGACCCGGGGTAATCGCCAGCAGGAATGCCGTGAACAGGTAGACGGTGAAGGCGTTGGATTCCAGCATGGAAATGTCCTGACGAAGTCTGTCTATCGAGCTTGCATACAACCAGCGGAGAAAACCGCATCGAGATGGTCGAGAGCGGCGGCGACGCGCTGCCGTGCCTGGTCCTTCAGCGGGAGGACGGGGCGTGGCGGATCGACGTCGCAGAGGTTCAGAAGACTGGCGACGACATACATCACCCTGAAACTGCCGAATTCCTTGAACAGCGCCCAAAGCGGTCCGAAGGCGGCGTCAAGTCGCTCGACGGCCGCAGCGTCCCCGGCTTGCGCCGCTCGCGTCAGGGCCAGGGCCTGTGACGGCAGAAGTCCTGCGACGACGGAATACCAGGCGTCGCTCCCGGCGAGCAGCGCAGGCGCGCCGCCCCAGTCGCCGCTGTAGCCGATCCTGAATGCCGACCCGGTCGCAGACCGGAGGGAGGCAAGTTCGGACGTGAAGTCACCACCGGATGGCAAAGGCATCTTCACGGCTTCGATGTTGACCACCTTCGACAAGCGGGAAATGAGGTCCAGGCTGAAGGTGAACCTGGTCGTGCCGGGATTGTTGTAGATGCAAAGCGGGAGCTGCCCCGCGTCGGCGACTGTGGCGAAGTGTTCGAAGACCTCATCGTCGACGAGCGGCGTATAGGAAACCGGAGCGAGCAGCAGGCCATCGGCGCCCGCAGCCTTCGCGTCACGGGCAAGGTCCACGGCATCGCTGGTCCGGATCGCTCCGACGCCGACAATAACCGGGATTTTGCCGCCGACCGTGTCCATTGCCGTTTCGACCGCCCGTCGACGCTCTTGTCGCGTGAGGAAAGCATAGGCGCCGGTACTGCCGAGCAGTCCGATGGAGTCCGCTCTCGCCTCCTCGATGTTCTTCAGAAGGCGCGCGAGGGCGGCGGTGTCGAGCCTGCCGGAAGCGTCCGCCGGGGTGATCGGGAATGCTGAAAGGCCTTGGAAGAGTGACATGAAGGAACCTTTTCAGATGCGGGTCAGGAGAAGCTTTAGCCCGGTAAATCCGAAGAATACCGCCAGCGTGCCTTCGATCCAGCGCCGCGCCCGTCGATACAGGGCGATCATGGGAGCGGTCGAAAAGACGATCGCGTAGCCGCAGAAGATGGTGACGCTCAGCACCGCGCAGCCCGCGAGGATCACCAGAACCGTATGCGACGACGACCCGGGCCCGAGTCCCAGCGTCATCAGCGCGATCCATGCCAGGATCGATTTCGGATTGGTGAGATGCATCAGCAGTCCGCGCTTGTAGAGAGTGGCCGCCGTCGCCTTCCGTTCGTTGGTCGGGCGAAGCTGATCCTTGTCTGAAGAAAGCGCAGCCTTGCCCGCTTTGAAGGCGAGATAGAGAAGATACAGGCCGCCGAGCAGCTGCAGGACCACAAGTGCGTGCGCGTATCGACTGAGGATCGCCGAGACACCTGACGCCGCCATCAGGCCCCAAAAGATCGAGCCACTGACGACGCCAGATGCGATTGCCAGCGCGGCCCCGCGGCCGTCGTTCATGGCAACGGCCATGATACGCATATTGCTCGGCCCGGGACTGCCGGCAGCGATGACGTAGGCGGTAAAGACGATGATGAATTGGTGGAACTCGGCCAGCATTTTACTTCCCAGGAGGTGCAATCTGGCGTCATCAATACAAGCACAACTGGCCCTGACATAGAACCAGTTTTGAATAAAAAGCGCTGGTCCAGTTGGCCTCAGGCCTTTGCCTGGCTGATTTTCCCGGTAATGTCTGGATCAACGAAACGTCTTCATTTGGGTAATCGCGAATGGTCCAGTCCCGCAAGCAGAATTCGTCGTCGGGAAGTTCGTCGTCGGGATTGGGCGCGCGCGGGATCTATGAGAACCTGCGGGAACAGATCGTGGCAGAAGTATACGGCCGCGGGGACGTGCTCCCGTCGGCTCGTGCGCTGGCGGTCGAGCTTGGCGTCTCACGAACGACTGTGACGTCCGCTTACGAACAGCTCGCCGCAGAGGGGTTCGTGGTCATTCGACATGGCGCGCGGCCACGGGTGGCCATCAAGATCGCGCACAGCGAGCCGGGAGACCTCGGTCATACAGCCGCAGAGCCACACAGCCTCTCCGCTTTCGGAGAAAGGCTTCGATCCCGAGCCATCCCGATGCGGGTTGCGTCGGAGAAGCTCGTCGCCGACTTCCGCTACGGCGACATGTCGGCCTCTGACTTCCCGACCCTTGCCTGGCGGAAGGCCATGAACGATGCTGCGCTGGGACGGCCGCCCAAGCTGTCCTATGGCGACCCCTGTGGCTCGATCCGCCTGCGCAGCGCTCTGCAGGGCTATCTATGGCGAGCGCGCAGCATCAGGTGCGAGGTCGGCGAGATCGTCGTCGTCAACGGCTCTCAGCAGGGACTGGATCTCTGCGCCCGCCTGCTTCTCGATGAGGGCGACGGCTTTGCCATCGAAGAGCCCTGCTACCCGATGGCACGGAGCGTCTTCGAGATGACAGGAGCCATCGCCGCCCCGGTGGAGGTCGACGCCGAAGGCATCAGGGCGGACCTGTTGGCGGATGTTGGCGCGCGGCTGGCTTACGTCACGCCGTCACATCAGTTTCCCCTCGGAAGCGTCATGTCGATGGGGCGACGCCAGCAACTGCTAGGATGGGCGAAAGAGAAGAGGGCCTACATCGTCGAGGACGACTACGACAGCGAATATCGTTTCGACATGAACCCGATACCGCCGCTTCGCGCGTTGGGAGGCGCGTCGAACGTCATCTATATCGGTACGGTCTCGAAGACACTGTCGCCGTTGCTGCGGATCGGCTACGTCGTCGTTCCGCGTGAGTTGCAGGAGGTTTTTGCCCACGCCAAGCGCCTGACGGACAGGCATGCGCCCAGCCTCGAACAGGAGGCGCTTGCGACCCTGCTGGAAACCCGCGTCTACGAAAGCCACGTGCGCAAGGCCCGGCGTCAAAATGCCCGCCGACGTGCAGCGCTCCTCGACGCTCTGCAGGCGGAATTCCGCGATCTCGTTCGGGTCGAAGGCGCAGAGGCCGGTCTGCACGTCGTCGTCTGGTTTCACGACACGCCGCCCGCTATGGCGGCATCGTTCATCGAGAAAGCCGCCTCGCTCGGGGTCGGCATCTACTCCATATCGCCGCATTATTTCGACCAGACATTGGATTTCGACCAGACATTGGATCGCAGCTGCCTCGGCCTGGTGATGGGATACGCAAGTCTGACCGAGAGCCAGATCCACAGAGGACTAAAGCTCCTTCGACGCGCTTACGAGGAGGCAACAGGCAGCGGCGACGTATCGTAGGTGCTTTACGGCCTGCCTGAGGGAACAGGCGCGCGCGACGCCGAAGGCAGCCTCGGCACCGCGCGGGTGGTGATCTGCCGCTAGAGCGCTTTGCGTTTTGGTGGACCAAAACCGCGCTCTAACTCCTTGTTTTACACATTTTGTCGGACGCCAAACCAAGATTTTTGGCTGCAAAATGCTCTAGAACCACCGCCGTTCAGGCTCGGAGCTCTTTGCGATGACAATTCCCAAGAGAACGCCGAGCACGCCGCCAAGCATCATCGCCGTAGAGATCGTGCCTGGATTCTGCTGGACGGTTTCGGTCACGGTGTGTGCCTGGCTGCGCAATTGCCGGGCTGCGCGCGAGGCTCGTTCGGCGGCGCTCTCGTACCAGCCCTGTGCCTCCTCGGCACGGTCGGAAAGGGTCCGGTTTATTTTGGCGATTTCGCGACGAAGCTCGGCGATCTGTTTCTTCATCGCTTCCTGCGCGTCGTTTGCCGCCTTTGAGGTGCCTGCCATATTGGTGGTCTCCGCCATTGGATTTCTCCCTTTGGTAATCATATCCCCCAAGGTCATCAGATAGGGGAAACGGTCGCGGACACGCAGGGTTCCTTGCCCCAGAAAACGCGCCGCTGATTGCGTTATCAAGCATCCCCTTGCTCCCGCGCGTGGCGGGCAATGATGCTCTCCTCGTCGGTCGCGACGACGCGTATTTCGACCTTGCTGTCCGGTTGGCTTATGATCCCGGCATGGGCGGCATTGGATGGCTCGTCGATCGCCACGCCAAGCCAATCAAGCCTTTCGCAAATTGCCTTGCGGACCGGCGCCGAGCGCTCGCCGATGCCGGCGGTGAACACCAGGCATTCGAGGCCGCCCAGCGTGTTGGCGAGCGCGGCAGCTTCCCGTGCCGCCCGGAAGGCAAAAAGCTCTACCGCTTCGCGGGCGTGGGGGTTGTCGCTCGCTTCCAGCGTGCGCATGTCGCCCGAGATGCCGGATATTCCAAGCAGCCCGGATTCCTCATAGAGCATATGCTGCAGAGCCTCCCCGGCGATGCCTCGTTCCAGGACGAAGTACAAAAGCACGCCCGGATCGATGGCGCCGCAACGCGTGCCCATGACCAGGCCGTCGAGCGCGGAAAAGCCCATCGTCGTGTCGAAGCTTCTCCCGTCGCGCATGGCGCACAGGCTCGCCCCATTGCCGAGGTGGGCGACGATCGTCCGCTTCGCTGCAAGCGCCGGCGATATCGCCTTGAGCCGCCCGGCGATGTACTCGTAGGAAAGTCCGTGAAACCCGTAGCGGCGGATTCCGTCCGCATCGTATTTGCGCGGCAGCGCGAAGCGGCTGACGATCGGATCCATCGTCTGATGGAAGGCGGTGTCGAAGCAGCCGACCTGCGGCAGATCCGGCCGCAGCGCCGCAAGTGTGCGGATCGGCGCGAGACTGCGGGGCTGGTGCAGCGGCGCAAGCGGCGTCAGCCTGTCCAGGGCCTCGATCACGACCGGCGTCAGGCGGACGGGTTCGACGAACTCGCGCCCGCCATGCACGATGCGGTGACCGGCGCATACCAGTTTCCTGCCGCCAAGTTCGCTCTCGATCCAGCGCAGCAAATCGCCGATGCCCGCATCGCGTGCGTCTGCGGCAAGCGGCCGATCACACTGCATGGTTCCGTCAGCCGCTTTCGCGCTGAGCCTCGGCGCATCGCCGAGATCCAGCTTGCCACGCGAGACAAGCTGCAGTTCGGTGGAGGGTTCCAGATCGTATAGTCCGAACTTGATGCTGGAGGAGCCGGCGTTCAGTGCCAGAATTGCCTGTCGCATCAATCGCCAGCCTTCGTCGCGCTGTTCTCGGGCCAGTTCCACTCCTGGATCTCGGGCATGTCTTCGCCATGCTCGCGGACGTAAGCCTTGTGTTCGGCAAGCTTCCCGTGAAGTTCGGCGGCAAGGTCTTTCGCCCGTTCGGCGAGCCCCCCTTCGGCGAGACTGGGCACGCGTTCGACCGCCGCGAGCGCCAGGTGGTAGCGGTCGAGCTCATTGAGCACGACCATGTCGAACGGCGTCGTCGTGGTGCCTTCCTCGCGAAAGCCGTGCACGTGCATGTTGTCATGGTTGGCGCGCCGGTAGGTCAGGCGGTGGATGAGATAGGGATAGCCGTGATAGGCGAAGATAACCGGCCTGTCCTTCGTGAACAGCGCGTCGAAATCCTCGTCCGCCAAGCCATGCGGATGCTCTGAATTCGACTGCAGCGTCATCAGGTCGACCACGTTGACGACGCGTACCTTCAGGTCCGGAAGCGCCGAACGCAGAATGTCGGCGGCAGCGAGCGTCTCCAGTGTCGGCACGTCGCCGGCGCAGGCCATGACCACATCCGGATCCTCGCGCTCCGCAACCGTCCCGGCCCACTCCCAGATTCCCGCCCCCGCCCTGCAGTGGGCCTCCGCGGCGTCGACGGACAGAAATTGCGGCGCCGGCTGCTTGCCGGCGGTGATGACGTTGATGCGGTTATAGGTTCTCAGGCAATGGTCGGTGATCCACAGCAGCGTGTTGGCATCCGGCGGGAAATAGAGCCTGACCGTGTCGGCCTTCTTGTTGGCGACAAAATCGGCAAAGCCCGGATCCTGGTGGCTGAAGCCGTTGTGATCCTGCCGCCAGACATGCGAGGTCAGCAGGTAGTTGAGGGAAGCGATAGGCTCGCGCCAGGCAAGTTCGCGGGATGTCTTCAGCCATTTCGCATGCTGGTTGACCATGGAATCAACGATGTGGATGAACGCCTCGTAACAGGAGAACAGGCCATGGCGGCCGGTCAGCAAATAGCCCTCCAGCCATCCCTGGCAGAGATGCTCGCTGAGCACTTCCATGACGCGGCCGTCCCGGGAGAGTTTTACGTCATAGGGCTCTATTCGCTGCATCCAGACCCGGTCGGTAACCTCGAATACCTCGTCAAGCCGGTTGGAGGATGTCTCGTCCGGCCCCATCAGCCGGAAATTCCCGGCCTGCGCATTCAGGCTCATGACGTCGCGAAGATAGCCCCCGAGAACCCGCGTCGCCTCGGCCTTGGCGCCACCCGGACGCGGCACATCGAGCGCCAGGCTTTTCCAATCGGGAAGCACGAGGTCGCGCTTCAGCAGTCCGCCGTTGGCATAGGGGGTTGCGCCCATGCGCTTGGATCCGGTTGGCGCAAGCGCCGCCAGCTCTGGAAGAAGATGCCCGCTGTCGTCGAACAGCTTTTCCGGTTCGTAGCTCCGCATCCAGTCTTCGAGGATCTTGCGGTGTCCCGCATTGCTGCGGGCGTTCGACACCGGCACTTGATGCGAGCGCCAGAAATCCTCGACCTTCTCGCCATCGACCTCCTTCGGGCCGGTCCACCCCTTCGGGCTGCGCAGCACGATCATCGGCCACAGCGGACGCTCTCCTTGCCAGAACGGCGTACGGGCGCGCTCCTGGATCGAGCGGATTCTGTCGAGCACGGTGTCCAGCTTGATGGCCATCAACCGATGCATGGGAACCGGCTCGTGACCTTCGACGAAAAAAGGTTCGTAGCCATAGCCGGCGAACAGGGCTCGCAATTCCACGTCATCCATGCGGGCAAGGATCGTCGGGTTGGCGATCTTGTAGCCGTTGAGATGCAGGATCGGCAGGACAGCGCCGTCGGATGCCGGGTTGAGGAACTTGTTGGAGTGCCATGCCGCCGCGAGCGGACCGGTTTCCGCTTCGCCGTCGCCGACGACGCAGGCGACCACCAGATCGGGATTGTCGAAGGCCGCGCCGAAAGCATGGACCAGCGCATATCCCAGTTCCCCGCCTTCATGGATCGAGCCGGGCGTTTCCGGAGCAGCGTGGCTCGGCACTCCGCCGGGGAACGAGAATTGCCGAAAAAGTTTCCTCAACCCGTCTTCGCCCTGGCCGATTTCGGGATAGATTTCGCTGTAGCTGCCCTCGAGCCAGGTGTTCGCCACCATCGCCGGGCCGCCATGACCCGGGCCGCAGATAAACAGAACGTCGAGACCGCGTTGACGGATGACGCGGTTCAGGTGGACGTAGATGAAGTTGAGGCCAGGCGTCGTGCCCCAATGGCCAAGCAGCCGCGGCTTGACGTGTTCGGCTTTCAGCGGCTCGCGCAGCAGCGGATTGTCCATCAGATAGATCTGGCCAACCGAAATGTAGTTCGCGGCCCGCCAATAGCGGTCCATGAGATCGACCTGATAAAGGCCCGTTGTGGTCGCAGCTTTCTGAGCCTCGTCGTTCATCGAAAATCTCCAGAATGCGTTCGCCCGTCGATATCTGGAGTGACATCGCTCTGGAGAAAGGATTCTTACGGAAATAAGTTCGGCTGGAGCCGCCATTTTCGCCCGCCAATCGCTCTTTTGCAGGAACCTGGAAGCTCGCCAACGGTTAAGGAGACTAGCCGCCCGACATGAGTTGCCGAGGCCGAGCGCATACCCGAGAAGCCGTCGGGCACGATCAGGGGACAATCGGGGGCTGTCAGCTCGCAAGAGGAGCAAAAAGATGCTCGATCTTTCCCACGCACGCAACCGAATGGTCGAAGTCCATCTCAGCCGCCGTGGCATCCATGACCGCGAGGTGCTGGAAGCGATGCGCGAGGTTCCGCGCGAGGCATTCGTCGCTCCCGGCTTTGAAGAATTCGCCTATGAGGACGGGCCGCTGCCGATTGCCGAGGGTCAGACGATATCGCAGCCCTACATCGTCGCCTTGATGATCGAGATGGCGGAAATCGGACCGGGCGACCATGTCCTGGAGGTTGGCACCGGTTCGGGCTACGCGGCTGCCGTGATGAGCCGGATCGTCGAACGCGTCTACACGATCGAGCGCCACGCCGGGTTGGCCGAAACGGCGAGACAGCGGTTCCAAGAGCTTGGCTACGACAATATCGAAGTCCGCACCGGCGATGGCACCAAAGGCTGGCCCGACGCGGCGCCCTTCGACGCCATTCTGGTCGCCGCCGGCGGACCCGGTGCGCCGCTTGCGCTTCAGGAACAGCTCGACGTCGGCGGCAGGCTCGTCATCCCGGTCGGCGACGATCCGCATGATCAGCGCCTTCTCAAGGTCACCCGAAACGGCGCTGCGACTTACAGCGAGGAGGATTTCGGCGGCGTGCGGTTTGTCCCACTCATCGGCGAGCAGGGCTGGCCCGAGAGCGGCAACCGTATCGCGAATGATCGTCCGTCCGGACGCGCACGCACGCGCAGCCTGCCCGAGATGATCGCGGCGGCGGCCGAACCGCTGCCGGATTTCGACGATCCGGCGTTCGGCGAATTATTCGACCGGTTTGGCGACCGGCGCGTCGTCCTGCTCGGTGAAGCGAGCCACGGCACGTCGGAGTTCTACCGGGCCCGCGCCGCGATCACCCGCAGGCTCATCGAGAAGCACGGCTTCACCATCGTCGCTGTCGAGGCCGACTGGCCTGATGCAGCGGCGATCGACCGCTACGTCCGGCATCGGCCGCCACGCGCCAACGCCGATCCGCCGTTCCAGCGGTTTCCCACCTGGATGTGGCGCAACACCGACGTTGCCGCGTTCGTCGACTGGATGCGACATCACAATGAACGCATCAGGCTATCGTCCCGACTGGCGGGGTTCTATGGCCTCGACATCTACAATATGAGCGGATCGATCGCCGCGGTTCTACAATATCTCGATCTGGTCGATCCGCAGGCAGCAAAGATCGCGCGTGAACGCTATGGCTGCCTGACGCCTTGGCAACATGAACCATCCACCTACGGCCGTGTCGCACTCACATCGGGTTTCGAGAAATGCGAGCAGGCCGTGCTCGAACAATGCCGCGAACTGCTTGCCAGGCAGCTCGACTATGCCCAGCAGGACGGCGTCGATTTCATGGATGCCACCCAGAATGCCCGGCTGATCGCTTCCGCGGAACGCTACTACCGGATCATGTACTATGGCGGCGCGCAGTCCTGGAATTTACGCGACACCCATATGTTCGAGACGCTCGAGCATCTGCTGGAAGCTCGCGGGCCGAACGCCAAGGCGGTCGTGTGGGCGCATAATTCCCATATCGGCGATGCCCGCTACACCGAAATGGGGATTGTCAGGGACGAAGTGAACATCGGCCAGTTCTGCCGCCAGCGCTTCGGCGACGAGGCAGCCTTGATCGGGCTCGGCACGCATTCCGGGACAGTCGCCGCGGCCTCCGACTGGGACAGCGAGATGGAAATCAAGCGGGTGCGGCCTTCCCATAGCGATAGCTACGAGCGGCTTTGCCATGATAGCGGCGTCTCGCGTTTCCTGCTCGATATCAAGCGCGACGATACGTTGCGCGAGCGGCTTCTGGAGCGTCGGCTGGAGCGCTTCATCGGCGTGATCTATCGGCCGGAAACCGAACTGCGCAGCCATTACGCGGATGCCTCTCTTGCCCAGCAGTTTGACGCGTTCGTCTGGTTTGACGAAACCGTCGCGGTGACGCCGCTTGGGCCGGAGCATGTCGGAACCGGCGTTCCCGACACCTATCCGTTCGGGCTCTAGCCGCCTCGCGGACAAGGCCGCGTCAAGGTGAGTTTCGGCGGAACATTCATCGCGCCGTGCTGTTTCTAGTGCATGTCGCCCAAAAGTGCGCAGCGGTTTTGGGACAACGACATGCATAAAAACAAAGATTTAAAGCGCGTCGATTGAATCCGTTTCAACGCGATGCGCTTTAGAACAGGACCCTTTTCGAAGGAGTTGTGCCATGAGCGGAACCAAACATCCAAAGTGGAAAAAGCCGAGCGATGCCGATCTGAGGAACAATCCCGGTATCGGCACCTCGAAGGGCACGATCAAGGAAGGCGACGAACTCGTACTCGAAGGCGAAAACACCATCGAGGGCGATGTCGAGAACGACACGAACGCCCTTGGCGGGATCAATCCAAGACAAAAGATGCGGACGAACAAGTAGCGTCGCTGCGCATCCCACGCGCTATTCACTCCCAGCATAAAATGTCGCGGCGACAGCAATCGAGATCAGGCTCAGCATCGCCAGGACTGCCCTGGCGACGTGCGAGGCTTCCCAAACATCGCGCAAGTCTTTCCAGTCGCCGCTTTGCTTCCGGCGGAGCATTGAAAAAAACGTCGCGGCTGGTTTCGACACTGCGACGTCCTGCACCCAGAAATTGTTGACGGGATGTGTTACCAGCCAATAGGTCGCATGTTCCGCCACCAGGAAGACCAGGGCCGCCAAAGTCCACCAGAATCGACCGCCTGCATAGGGCGTGAGGTAAAGCAGGATGGCGAGTGCAATGATGCCGCCGATCTCGGCAAACCCGCCGATCGTGAAGCCGGGATAGTAGATCTCCTGCACAGATTTGTAGGTGGCCTCCTTGAGGCGCAACTTGCCGGGCAACTCCAACGCGTGTGCGAGCGACAGCGCCATTGCGATTGCGACCAGAAGAAGGGTGACAATCATGAACGCGCGCATGCTGTTCCTCCCTGAACCGTCTTGACAATACGCGGCGTACATAGCGTGCTCGCCGACACGGTAAAGGCGACGGAGGTGGAGCCGCCGCTCCATTATTCAACGCCGCTGGCATTGAGCCCCACCGCCAAGGCATGGAACCATCGTTCGGCGCGATGGTTGTCACCCTGGATGATCCTCCTCCGAGCAAACGGAAGGAGATACATGCCGCTGCGAACGACCCACGTCTAGGCCGGCGTCGACAGCGAGAACGAGCTATTCATTGGCGCCGGAGCTGTTGAGTGGAAACACATTGGCGCCGAGGAGATGTGAAGCAAGCTTCGGGGAGTCTCCGATGACCGATCCTGATCCAGACCCGAACAATCCCGTGCCGATACCGGATAATCCCAATCCTGAGCCGGCCCGGCCTCCTGCTCCGCCGGAGACTCCGCCTGGTGAGCCTCCGGGCGTTCCTCCGCCTTCGCCTGATCCCGTTCCCAGCCCCGAAAGGCAGCCCGTCGAAATTCCTCCCGATATACCACCGGAGATTCCTACGGAACCGACCTTTCCGGGTCCGACGGCCAGAGCATTGGACCCGGAGCATTCGACCCCGGAGCATTGGACCCAGGAGTAAAAACCCGGCAGTAGAACGATGCCGTCGCCGGCCATTCCGGTTTGGTCATTCCCCGATTTGGCTGGTCGAACGTTCGTTGAGCGTCCCGCCGGTTTGCGCATCGATCGCCGCCAGGCTGACCTCATAGCCCCACAGGGTCCGGATATGGCGCAGCGTGGCGTCGCGACTGGCCTCCTCCAGCATGATGCCGTTCTTCACCTTGTGCTCCAATCGCAACTGCCGGTCGCCGAGCAGATCGACATCCACCACCTGGATATCCGGCCGGCTCGCGCCGATGTCGTAGCTCTGGGCGAGCCCGGCGCGTATCTTTTCGTAGCCACGCTCATTGTGTATCGACGCTACTTCGTAATGCGGCTCGCTGGCGGCGTCGGCGAGGACAAAGAACCGCCACTTCCGCATCAGGGCGGGGCTCAGATACTGGCGGATGAAAGATTCGTCGCGATGGTTCGCCCACGCGTCGAGCAGGGTTTCGCGCCAATCGCCGTTGCCGGCGATATCGGGGAACCAGTCACGATCCTCGGCAGTCGGCTCGGTCGCTATGCGCTGGATGTCCTGCATCATGTCGAGGCCCAACGCATAAGGATTGATGCCGGAAAACCGCGGGTCGTCGAAGCCCGGCTGAAAGATCACGTTCGAATGGTTGCGCAGGATCTCCAGCATCGCGCCTTCGCTGATCAGGCCACGATCGAACAGCATGTTCATCAGCGTGTAGTGCACGAAGGTGGCGCAGCCTTCGTTCATCACCTGCGTTTGCCGCTGCGGATAAAAGTATTGCGCGACGACGCGGACGATCCTGACGATTTCACGCTGCCAGGGCTCTAGGACCAGGCTGTTTTTTTCCAGGAAGTAAAGCAGGTTCTCCTCGGGCAGCTTGAGCGTTTTCTTTCGCTCCGCGATGTCGGAATTCTTTTCCCCAACATTGTCTCCACCCTTCGAAGGCGGCAGCGTGCGCCACAGATCGTTGTAAGAACGCTCTTCGTACTCCAGGCGCTCACGAACGCCTACACGCTGCCGCTCCGACGACAGCTTCGGCGGCCGGCGATATCTGAAGACCCCCTGTTCCATCAGCGCGTGGGCCGCATCGAGGATCGCCTCCACCGCGGCAACGCCGTGCCGCTCCTCGCAACGGGCAATGTAACCCTTGGCAAAGTCCAGATAACTCAGGATCGCGCTGGCGTCCGTCCATTGCCGGAACAGATGATTGTTCTTGAAAAAATGATTATGGCCAAGCGCTGCATGAGCTGTCACCAGGGCCTGCAGGGCCATGGTGTTTTCCTCCATCAGGTAGACGATGCAAGGATTGGAATTGATCACCAGCTCGTAGGCGAGCCCCCGCCCGCCTTTGCGGTAGAGCAATTCCTGGTAGAGAAAATGCTTGCCGAAGGACCAGTGGCGATACATCAGCGGCATGCCGACCGAGGAATAGGCGTCGAGCATCTGCTGGGACGAGATGATCTCCATCTGCACCGGATAGATGTCGAGATGAAGCTCTTCGATGGCGATCGCCTCGATCGCTTCGTAGGCGCGCGACAGTGTCTTGAAATCCCAGTCGGACCCCGAAAAGAGCAAACCTGATTTGCTGGTTTGGCCTGGTTTGCCGGTTTGGCCTGATTTGCTGGTTTGGCCCGACTTGCTGGTCTGGCCCGACTTGATGGTCTGGTTCGCCATCGGCTCCCCTCAAGCGCTTTTCTGCAAGACCGGCTGCCTGGCAAAGAGCTGGCGAAAGACCGGATAGATGTCGGCTGCGTTGGCGATACGGCTCATCTGGAAATTCGGCCATCGCTGGTTGACAACGCTGTAGGCGCGCCAGAGCGAGGTTCCATTGTCGGTGGTGCCGAAAATATGGCTCTCACGTTCGTCGATGATCTCGACATAGGCAAAATACTGGCACAGGCGCATGATCTGGCCGTCCATCAGGCCGATGCAGCGCTCGGAATCGGTGACGAAATTGTCGCCGTCCGACGCCTGGGCGGCATAGATGTTCCACTCGTTGCTGGGATAGCGTTGCGCGATGATGCGGTGCATTTCCTCGAGTGCCGTGGAAACAACCGTGCCGCCGCTTTGCGTATTGTAGAAGAAGGTTTCCTCGTCCACCTCCTGCGCCTCGTGCGTATGGCGGATGAAGACGATTTCGGTGCGGTCGTAGCGCCGTTTCAGGAACAGGTGCAGCAGCACGAAGAAGCGCTTGGCCAGATCCTTCTCGCGTTCGCCCATCGAGCCGGATACGTCCATGAGACAGAACATGACCGCATTGGCATTCGGCACGGGCTGGGCGTCGAAACGGTTGAAGCGGATGTCGACGGGATCGACATAGGCGATCCGCTTGCGGCGGCGCTCAAGTCGCTCAAGCTCCTCCCGCAGCGCTGCAATGCGCTGGCGTGCCGGCGCCGCGCTCTGCGGCTCGGCCTCCAGGATTGCGAGTTGCTCCGCAATCGCATCGAGTTCCTCCTGCTTGGGGCGCCTTAGCGCAATCCGGCGACCATGGCTGTTTCGCATCGTGCGCCCGACATTGATGTTGGTCGGCGAACCGGTCGCCGCGAACCCGGCGCGGCGCGGTTTGAAGGATAGTATCTCCTTGAGGTTGAGCTTGACCATGTCGGGAAGTTCGAGATCCTCGAAAAAGAGGTCGAGCACCTCCTCGCGCGAGAGCACGAAACGAAAATCGTCCTCCGAGACCGTTTTCCCGGGAGATGAGCCGCCGCCGCCCTGGCCGGGCTTCGGAACCCGGTCGCCCGGGGCGAAATGCTTGTTGCCCGGCAGGATGTGCTGCCGCCTGCCGCTGTCCTTCGCGTCGCTGAAGCTCGGCTCAGCTGTGCCCCTCGCTGGCATCGAGACGGCGTGCTCGCTGTCGACATCGGCGATCTTGCCGGTACGGATCCGATCCCGGATGCTTCGCTTCAGCTCTTCGCGCGCACGTTTCAGGAAGCGCTGGCGGTTGCCGAGGCTCTTGTCCTTTGGGTTCAGTCGGCGATCGACAAAGATCGGCATGGAACCATCCCGGCCGGACTCAGCCCGCCTTGTTCACCCGCATGTACCAGTCCACCAGTCGGCGGACCTGGCGTTCGGTGTAACCGCGTCCGACCATCCGATGCACGAACTCTGTATGCCGCTTCTCCGTTACGCTGTCCTGCTTGGAGCCGAAGCTGATCACCGGGAGCAGATCCTCGACCTGACCGAACATCCGCTTCTCGATGACTTCACGCAGCTTTTCATAGCTCGTCCACGAAGGGTTGCGGCCATGGTTCCTCGCCCGGGCGCGCAACGTGAACTTCACGACCTCGTTGCGGAAGTCCTTGGGGTTGGCAATGCCGGCCGGCTTTTCGACTTGCGACAGTTCGTTGTCGAGCACCTCGCGATTGAGGATCTGGCCGGTATCGGGGTCTTTGTAGTCCTGGTCCTCGATCCAGGCATCGGCATAGGCGATGTAGCGGTCGAACAGGTTCTGGCCGTATTCGCTGTAGGATTCCAGATAGGCCTTCTGAATTTCATGGCCGATGAACTCGGCATAGCGCGTGGCCAGTTCCGACTTTATGAAGTCGAGATAGGCGGCTTCCGTTTCCTTGGGGAACTGCTCGCGCTTGATCGCCTCCTCCAGAATGTACATCAGATGCACGGGATCGGCGGCCACTTCCTTGGTGTCGTAGTTGAAGGTCTGGGACAGGATCTTGAAGGCAAAGCGCGTGCTGACGCCGGTCATGCCTTCATCGACCCCGGCGGCATCGCGGTATTCCTGAACCGACTTCGCCTTGGGATCTATGTCCTTAAGGTTCTCGCCGTCATAAACGCGCATCTTGGTGTAGAGCGGCGAATTGTCGTGCTCGGCCAGACGGGTCGAGACGGTGAACCGGCTGAGAATGTCGAGAACCTCCGGTGCACAGGAACTGGAGGCCAATTCGCTTTCGCGCAGCAGCTTTTCGTAGATCTGCCTTTCTTCTGTGACCCGCAGGCAATACGGCACCTTGACCACCAGGATACGGTCGAGGAATGCCTCGTTGTTCTTGTTGTTCTTGAACTGCAGCCATTCCGATTCGTTGGAGTGGGCTACGACGATGCCCTGATACGGGAAAGATCCGAAGTTTTCCGTACCGTTGTAGCTGCCTTCCTGGGTAGCGGTCAGCAACGGATGCAGGACCTTGATCGGCGCTTTGAACATCTCGACGAACTCGAGCAGCCCCTGCGTGGTCCGGTTCAGGCCGCCGCTGTAGGAATAGGCGTCCGGATCGGATTGGCTGAAATGCTCGAGCTGTCTTATGTCGACCTTGCCGACCAGGGCCGAAACGTCCTGGTTGTTCTCATCGCCTGGCTCGGTCTTGGAGATGCCTATCTGGCGTAGCCGCGAAGGCATGAGCTTGACGACGCTGAACTTGGAGATGTCGCCGGACAGTTCGTCGAGGCGCTTGGCCGCCCATGGCGAGATAAGACCGTTCAGCCGGCGCCGCGCGATGCCGTATTTGTCCTCCAAAAGGTCGCCCATGCGGTCAGGATTGAAAAGCCCGAGCGGCGATTCGAAAACCGGACTGATCTGGTCGCCGACCTTCAGCGTATAGATCGGACGCTCCTCCATCAGCTTCTTCAGCCGTTCGGCGAGCGAGGACTTGCCGCCGCCGACAGGGCCAAGCAGATAGAGAATCTGCTTGCGCTCCTCGAGCCCCTGAGAGGCATAGCGGAAATAGCCGGCTATGCGCTCGATCGTGTCCTCCATGCCATAGAACTCGGCGAAGGTGGGATAGACCTTGATTGTCCTGTTCGAGAAAATGCGGCCGAGCCGCTCATCCATGCTGGTGTCGATCAGGGTGGGCTCGCCGATCGCCTCGACCATCCGCTCGGGCGCCGAAGCATACATCGATTTATCCTCGCGGCAGGCAAGGAGATATTGCTGGATGCTTATCTCCTCCTGCGCCGCATTGGTGTAAATCTCCGAAAACAGATCGAAGACGTCGGAGTGGTTCTCGCGCATGGTATTCCTCGCCCCGGCCGGTCTGGTTGCTGTCGCCTCTTCACTCAACTGTCGGAAAGCCTTTGTGGTTCCCTATTACACGTAGTGCGTCTGCGACCGGATGTTAGGGGTCCAGACAGATATCGTGAACGCCTGGAAGTCAGCCAGCGAATGGCTCGCACAATGGAACGTTTCCGAGGGAAGTCCATTCTTCCACCAGCGCTTGCCGAGCGCAACAGCCCGCTGGGTACAAGTTGCCTTTCTGAAGCAATAAACCGCCCGCGCTCAGCAGTTGCCCGCGCTCAACGGTTGCCCGCGCTCAACAGTTGCCCGCGCTCAGCAGTTGCCCGCGTTCAGCAGTTGCCCGCGTTCAGCAGTTGAATGGCGAATCACTGGCCATTCGGCGAAGAGAGCTGCACTGCGGTGTCCAACCCCTGCACCGGGAGCAACGGTTTCGCTCCTGATGGGTAACGAGGGAAAGGAGATGTTCCATGTTCGAGAACAGCATGTGGTTGATCGTCGTTGCTGGAGGCCCGCTACTGCTGGCAATCCTGCTCGCCTACGCACTCCTTACGTGGCGACGCCGGGGGCCTGCAGAGCGCAGAGAAAGCGATCGGGCCACCGAGCGACTGTATCGCGAGGAAAACGGCCCGGGCAGAGGCGGTAAAACAACGTAAAACACGTCGCATGAAGTCGGTCGAACGCGACTCGCTTTAGACTCCAACACTTTCGGGCCAAAGCGCCCGGATCTGCTTCGGCAACGCGTCCCGCACCTTGGCCGACTGGCCGAGGTCGACATGCCTGGCGAGTACCTTGAACACGGATCTCGTCGCATCCTCGGGATTCACCGGTCGAGTGGATTTCATCTCCTCGGCCACCCGCTGCAAAAAATCCTCCAACGAACGGCTGCTCGTCGGCAGATCACGCGGCCGATACCGATCATAGTAGGCTCCGCGCACGAGAAGCGGCAGTTCAGCCCCCAAATTGGCAGCCAGTTCAATCTGCAGCCAATCCCGCAAGGTGCGTAGAACGGCTCCCAGCATATGCCAGGCCACGCGCCTGTCGGGCCCGTGATCGGCCATGATCTCGTCCAGCCAGATGTTTGTCGTCTGCAGGGTTTTGTCAAAAACTTCCAAGCCGGTTGCGCTCATCGTCGCCTCCTCTGGGCAATCCCAACACCCGCCCAAAATACCCGCCCAAAATAGCCGCCCAATATACCCGCCATGACGCGCAAACGGCCATTGAGCGCTATTGTTTCATCACGCGTTGAAAATTGTCCAAGAGCAGCGGCGGATGCAGCCAGTGGATTAAATCCAACGTCTGAAGCGAGGCGATCACATGCCAGGTTGCGCAGCCATCAATTTAGTGCCCATGACTGGACAGCTCGCAAGCGCTCCAAGACTGTAGAATTCAAGCGAAGGGCCTTTACGCGTACAGTTACGAACGGGCACCCCAACGAGGCGGCCATGAAGAGCGATACCGAATATCTACGTCTCGCCGTGGAGATCGCCACCGAGAGCCGGGCGAGTGGCAATCATCCTTTCGGGGCGCTCCTGGTCGGGCCGGAAGGCGACGTGCTGCTTTCGTCGGGCAACACCTACGCGCGGGATCGCGGCGTTGGCCACGCAGAGGCAAACGTGGCGCGCGCGGCTGCGCAGCAATACGACCCGACCTTTCTCGAGCGATGCACGCTGGTGACCTCGGTCGAGCCGTGCTGCATGTGCCCGGGGCCTGTTACTGGGCCGGCATCGGCACCGTGGTCTACGGACTCAGCGAAAGGCGGCTGGCCGAGCTGACCGGAGACAATTCGGAGAATCTGACCCTCGATCTGAGCTGTCATCAGGTGTTCGCCGCCGGACGGCGCCATGTAGCAATCCGTGGCCCATTCCCTGAACTCGAAGAAGAGATCGTAACCGACCACAAGGATTTCTGGTGACAGAAACCAATCATAAAGGACTGCTGTCGGTGAAGAATTCGTAGCCTCTGCGGCGCCATGAGCTCCGGCCACTTCTGGCCCAAAGGTTTGACACGCGAGGCCCGCGTCTTGTTGCAGGAAGCCATCGACTCGCGCGCAAAACCGCCGACACGCAAAACCGTCCACTGACTCGACCGACACGTTCATTCCACCAGTTCGAACGCTCAGTTGCCCGGAACCTTCCGCCCCTCTCGCCGGTTTACCGCGGAGGGGTTGCAAATGGGTCGATATTTCAGCCTGTCAGCTGCGTCATTGTTGCTCGCGAGCGGCTCTGCCGGCGCCCAGACGAGCACTCAGTCGGCACTTGAGTCCGCGGGAGCGGAAGCGCAGCAGATAGAAATGCTGTTTTGGGTCATGCTAAGCGGCGGCACCGTCATCTGGCTGGGCGTGGTCGGCCTGCTTCTTCATTCAGCCCTCGTCAATCGCCGCAGGCTGGCCGAAAAGTCTGCCAGCAGCATCATCCTTTGGGGCGGCGTAGTCTTCCCCTCGGTCACGCTTTGTGCGCTGCTCGCCTATGCGCTGTGGCTGATGCCTGGCCTTCGGCCCTTCGCCCAGGCGAGCCCCGCCGCCCTGCGGATCGAAGTCACCGGCAGGCAGTTCTGGTGGGAAGTTGTCTATCACCCTCCTCTGGGACCGCCGGTCGCGTCTGCCAACGAGATCAGGCTGCCGGTCGGCGAGCGGGTCGAATTGACCCTGAAAAGCGCCGATGTGATCCATTCCTTCTGGATCCCACCGCTCGGCGGCAAGATGGACATGATCCCCGGCCGCACCAACAGGCTTTCGATCATGGCCACCAAAGCTGGTCTATTCCGCGGCCCGTGCGCGGAATATTGCGGCACGTCTCACGCGCTGATGGCGCTCTCGGCCGTCGCCATGGCGCCCGAAGCCTTCCGGTCCTGGCTTGCCGCCCAGGCAATTCCCGCGGAAGGGGCCGGCGCAAGCGGCGGCGCGCTGTTCCTGCGCCATGGCTGCGGGTCCTGCCATGTCGTCGCGGGCACCGATGCGCGCGGCCTGATCGGCCCGGATCTTTCGCATATCGGTTCCCGCGCCACCGTCGCAGCCGGAATCCTGCCCAACACCGAAGACGCCGTCGCCAGCTTCATCGCCCGGTCCGACCTGATCAAGCCCGGCTCCAGGATGCCGGCCTTCGACATGTTGCCGCCGGACGACATTCGCGCCATAGCCGCCTGGCTGAGAGGCCTGCGATGAGCGCTGCGGTCAAGGAGCGTTCGCCGGAAGAATACAAGGCGCAGGAACAGCGGCTGCGCGCTGTGTGGGCCAATCCGACCGGTTGGCGCTACTGGACCTCGGTGAACAATTACCAGATCGGCCTCTGGTACGGCTCGGCCGCCTTCGCCTTCATGCTGTTTGCCGGCGTGCTCGCGCTGCTGATGCGACTGCAGCTCGCCGTGCCCGACAACGACTTCCTCTCGGCCGACTTATTCAACCAGGCTTTCACCCTGCACGGCACGGTGATGATGTTCCTGTTCGCGGTGCCGATCTTCGAGGCGGTCGCGATCTTCCTCCTGCCGCCGATGCTGGGCGCCCGCGAAATGCCGTTTCCGCGCCTCGGAGCCTTCAGTTTCTGGAGCTTTTTGCTCGGCGGTATCTTCGTCTGCGGCTCGATCTTCTTCAATGCGGCGCCGTCGGCAGGCTGGTTCATGTATCCGCCGCTCGCCACCGACAAGGAGTTCTCCGGCATTGGCGCCGACATCTGGCTGCTCGGCCTTTCCTTCATCGAAGTCGCCTCGATCGCGGCCGCCGTCGAACTCATCGTCGGCATCATGAAATGCCGCGCGCCGGGCATGCGCATCAACCTGATGCCGCTCTTCGCCTGGTACCTGCTGATCGTTGCCGGAATGATCCTGTTCGCCTTCCCGCCGCTGATCGCCGGCGACCTCCTGTTCGAGATGGAACGGATGTTCGATTGGCCGTTCTTCGACGCAGCGCGCGGCGGCGACCCGCTGCTGTGGCAGCATCTGTTCTGGATATTCGGCCATCCGGAAGTCTACATTATCTTCCTGCCGGCGATCGCGCTGATGGCCATGATCGTGCCGACTTTTTCCCAGCGTCCGATCGTCGGTTACTCCTGGATCGTGCTCGCGGCAGTGGGGACAGGGTTCCTTTCCTTCGGCCTGTGGGTGCACCATATGTTTGCCACAGGCCTGCCGCAGATCTCGCTGGCCTTCTTCTCGGCGGCCTCCGAGGCGGTGGCGATCCCGACGGGCGTGCAGATCTTCGTCTTCATCGCCACCATGCTGGCCGGCCGGGTGATCTTCTCGACCCCGATGCTGTTCGGCACCGGAGGGCTGGCCATCTTCGTCATTGGTGGCCTGACGGGCGTCATGGTGGCGCTCGCACCCTTCGACTGGCAGGCCCACGACACGTATTTTGTCGTTGCGCATCTCCATTATGTGCTGATCGGCGGCATGCTTTTCCCGGTCGTGGCCGGGCTCTATTACTATTACCCGCTGATCGACGCGAAGAAGCTCTCAGACGGGTTGGGGCGGCTCGCCTTCTGGCTGATGTTCTGCGGCTTCAACATCGCCTTTTTCCCCATGCATCTGAACGGCTTGCGCGGCATGCCCCGCCGCGTCTTCACCTATCCAGCCGAAATCGGCTGGAACTGGCTGAACCTGATCTCGACGGCCGGAGCCTTCATTTTCGCCGCGGGCGTGCTGGTGGTCGTCTTCGACGTGCTCAGGCCAAAGCACCGGCAGCCGCGCGGCGAGTTCAACCCGTGGAATGCCGGCACGCTGGAATGGATTTCCGAGCCGGAGGAGAACTGGGGCGTCCGCTCGATACCCATCGTGCGCAGCCGCTACCCCTTGTGGGACCAGAAGGACCTTGCCCGCAAAGTCAATGAAGGCCGCTATTATCTGCCCGACGCGGAAGAGGGATGGCGCGAGGGACTGGTCACCACCGTGCTCGACGCCGAACCCGTCCAGGTGCTGCGCGTCGGCGGCACCTCCCATGTCACCATCGTCTCGGCTCTTTCGCTCGGAGGCGCCTTCATCGCGCTTACCTTCCACTGGTGGATCGCGACGGCGCTGGCCGCAATCATCTGCTTTTGCGCAGTCATCTACTGGCTCTGGACGGGCACTGGCGAAATCCCCGAGAAGCCGGAAAAGGATGTCGGCCTGGGCCTCAGCCTGCCGCTTTATGCCTCCGGCTCCGATTCGGTCGGCTGGTGGGCGATGTTCATCACCATGGTGGGCGATGGCACCGCGTTCGCCAGCCTCGTCTTCGGCTATTTCTTCTACTGGACGATCCATGCCAACTTCACCGCGGGAATTGCCGGGCCCGATGCGGTCTGGTCGCTGGTGGCTGCCAGCCTGTTCGCTGCGGCGTGGGGCCTGATGGTTGCGGCACGCACGGTCAACAGGCGCGGCGCTACGGCCACTATGCGCGGCTTGCTGGTGCTGTCCCTGCTGACGACCGTTGCCGCGTCCGCCACAGGCCTGGCCGCGCCATTGTCTCCAGGCATGGACCCGACGCGCCACGTCTATCCCGCAATCGTCTGGATCCTAGTGATCTGGGTGCTCGCCCATGCAGCGCTCGGCACAGTCATGCAGGCCTATTGCCTGGCCCGCTCGCTGGCCGGCCGACTGACGCCGAAGCATGACCTGGATCTAGGCAATGTGGTGCTCTACTGGCATTTCCTGCTGATTGCCGCCGTCACCACCTTCGCCATCATCGGCCTCTTTCCGGCAGCGATGTGAGGCGCCGATGTGGCTTGTCCCAAAACAGATCGAGACACTGTGGACGCTGTTCACTGCGCCGGTGGTGTGGGCTGCGCATTTCCTTGTTTGCTACATTGGCGCGGCGATCTATTGCGCCAAACCCGAGCTTGTCGGGCTGAGTTTCAGCGCTGTGCGCGCCGGCATCGCCGCCGCCACCGTGATCGCCCTCTCGCTGATCGCGCTGTCAGCATGGCTCGCCTGGCGGCAATGGGGCCTCGGCACAGACGATCCGCCGCACGACGATCCGACGAGACGCGACCGGACCCTGTTCCAGGGCTTTGCGACGCTGCTGCTCTCGGGTCTCAGCTTCATCGCCGTGATCTTCACCGCGATGCCTGCATTGTTCCTGACGGAGTGTATCCGGTGAGACGCGCCTGCCTCATCCTCGGCATCCTCGTCCTTGCCCTGGTCTGGCTCGGGCCGCTGCTCGATGGCTTGCGGGATTCGTTTTCGGCGCACATGCTGGCGCATATGGGAGTGGTGGCGATCGCCGCGCCGCTGATGGCGATTGGGGTCCCGCTCGGCCCGACACCAGGTGCGAGCCGGGCGTTCACCCTCGCCCTCCCCGCCTCCCTCGTCGAACTCATCGTCGTCTGGTCCTGGCACGCACCGGCCTTGCGGGTTCTGGCGCAAAGCTCGCTGTTTGTCACCGCTGTCGAGCAGGTCACGTTCCTCGCCGCCGGGCTGTTCCTGTGGCTGGCCTGCCTGCCGCGCCGCGGCTCGGACACCACAGGCTATGCCGCCGGCGCCTTCGCCCTGCTTCTGACGTCCATCCACATGACCTTGCTCGGCGCGCTGCTGGCGCTGACCCCGCGGCCGCTTTATGGGACCGGCGAGACAAGCTGCTTCGGCATCGCGCTTTCCGCCCAGCAGGATCAGGAACTTGGCGGCGTTATCATGCTTCTGGTCGGCGCCGCGGTCTACCTGGCCGGCGGCGTGACGCTTTTCGCGCGCATCCTCGCCACACCACCGCGGAAGACGGTCTGATGCATATCAGCTGGAAGAAGCTCGCCATAGCGCTTGCCATTCTGCCCTTCGTCGTGGTGCTGGCGGCCTGGATCGGCTTTTTCAATGTCGGTGCCTCGAGCGGCCACTGGAAGATCACGGAATGGTTCCTCCATTTCGCCATGCGATCGGCTGTGCGCACCTATGCCCTGGCGGTCGACGCTCCAGAGGCTCTGCCGCGCCATGCGATTCAGCCGGCCGCCGGGCATTTCGCAGGCGGCTGCGCCATCTGTCACGGCGCGCCGGGCGAGCCGCGATCTCCTGTCGTCATGAGAATGCTGCCGCAGCCGCCTGACCTTGCCGGGGCCGTCGGCGAATGGTCGGACGCGGAGCTTTTTCGTATTGTCAAGCACGGCGTGCGTTTCACCGGCATGCCGGCCTGGCCGACGCAGGAACGCGACGACGAGGTCTGGGCGATGGTCGCCTTCCTGCGCGAACTGCCGTCGCTGGACGAAGCCACCTATCGCGATCTCGCCTATGGCGAAAGGCTTGCGCCTCCTGCAGGCGCTGCCGAAACCCTGCCGCAAGCGCTGGCGGATTGCGCCCGCTGCCACGGCGAGGACGGTCTTGGACGCGGTCCCGCGATACCCGTTCTGGCCGGGCAGAGCGAGGCGTATCTGCTTGAAAGCCTGCGTGCCTATGCCGAGGAAGGCCGGGCAAGTGGGTTGATGAGCCTGCCCGCCATTGCGGCAGGGCCTCAACTCTGGCCGGACCTGGCCAGGCATTTCGCTGCCCTGCCGGCGATGCGCCCCGGCGGCGGGGGCGATCCAGCACTTGTCCGGCGCGGCAAGGAAATCGCCGAGAGCGGCGTCAGGCAGGCCAATGTGCCCGCCTGTCTCGCCTGTCACGGAAGACAGGACCGCAGCCCGCTCTATCCCTCGATCGCCGGCCAGCCGGCGCCCTACATCGAGACGCAGCTTGGGTTGTTCAGGGCGGGAAAGCGTGGCGGAACGCGCTTCGGCCATCTCATGGCAAATGCCGCGAAGGGTCTGACGGACGACGACGTCCGCGCGCTTGCGGCCTACTTCTCCCGATCGGCCGCTGCGTCGGCAACCGCAACGCGATAAGCGCGTTTGCGTTCTTTCGACGTTTTTCGAGGTTCTGGTGAAAAACTTGGCTACCGCCCTTCTCATGCTGATCATTGTTCTCGTAATCGCCGCAGGAGCGATCTTCTTCCTGTCGCGCGAAGAGGCGACCGTTCCGATCGCCGAGACCTATGGCCCCAACCCGACCCTGCCGGAGCCCAATCCGACCTGGCTGCCGACCGTCCATGTCGCCAAGGCCATGCCATGGCCGCAGGGCACCAAGCCGACAGCGGCCCAGGGATTTGCAGTCAACGAATATGCCCGCGGGCTCGACCATCCGCGCTGGCTGTATGTGTTGCCAAACGGCGACGTGCTGGTGGCCGAGAGCAATGCGCCGCCCAGGCCGGAGGAGGGCTTCAGCATACGGCGCTTCTTCGTCAATTTCTTCCAGAGCCAGGCCGGCGCGGGGACGCATAGCGCCAATCGCATCACGCTGCTGCGCGATCAGGACGGCGACGGGGTGGCAGAAACCAGAACCGCCTTTCTCACCGGGCTGTTCTCGCCATTCGGCATGACCCTGCTCAACGGCAAGCTCTACGTCGCCAACGCCAATGCAATTGTGGCCTTTCCCTACCAGGAGGGTGCGACCGAGATCACCGCACCGGCGGAGAAGATCGTCGACCTGCCTGCGGGGAGGAACCACCACTGGACCAAGGACGTGACCGCCTCGCAAGACGGGACGAAGCTCTATGCGACGGTCGGATCCAATTCCAATGTCGGCGAGAACGGCCTGGAGGCAGAGCAGAACCGCGCCGCCGTGCTGGAGATCGATCTCGCCTCGAGACAGACGCGTCTCTTCGCCTCGGGCCTGCGCAATCCGAACGGCTTGTCGTGGAATCCGGAAAGCGGTGAGCTCTGGGTCGTCGTCAACGAGCGCGACGAGATCGGCAGCGACCTGGTGCCGGATTACATGACTTCGGTGATGGATGGCGGCTTCTATGGCTGGCCTTACAGCTATTTTGGCGAGCACGTCGATAATCGCGTCAAGCCGCAGCGGCCCGACCTCGTCGCCCAGGCGATCAAGCCGGACTATGCGCTCGGGGCGCACACGGCTTCATTGGGACTGACCTTCAACACAGGCGACCTGTTCGGTCCTCAATACAGGAATGGCGCTTTCGTCGGGCAGCATGGCTCGTGGAACCGCAGGCCGCACAGCGGCTACAAGGTGATTTTCGTGCCGTTTTCAGGCGGCAGGCCCTCCGGCCCGCCCCAGGACATCCTCACCGGCTTCCTGAGCGAGGACGACAAGGCTTTTGGCCGTCCCGTGGGCGTGGCGATAGACCGGCGCGGCGCCCTGCTGGTGGCGGATGATGTCGGCAACAAGATCTGGCGGGTCGTTCCAGCTCAGACGCAATCGGCACTTTGAGCAGTTCGTGCTGCCGGCGGCCCGGAAGCGATATGGCACCGCTTGCCATTGCCGGTCGGACACGGCGTTCCGGCGCCGATCAAAGCCGAAAATCAAGCTGTCGTTGCCAATCCGCGCCCCCGTGCGTGCCGGACCCTTTGACGCATACGATCGGCAAGGGAAGCGAGCGAGCCTTGCGCCGTGCGCGTCCCAAGGACGGATTGCAGGACAACGCCCTGCGTTGCGAATTTATGCTTGAACGCCTCTGCGCCGCACAGGAAATCGACCGTGCTCAAGCCGTGATCGAACGACCACTGTATGTAGTCCATCATCAGGATCATGCCCGGCGACGCCTGGCTGAAATCCGGATCGAAAGTGGTCACGAACGCCATCATGGTGTGGTGCTGGACGAAGTTGATGGAAACCGCGACCATTGCGCCATCGCATTCAAGTACGAAAATGTGCAGCACGCCGGCACGCGCCAGCGCGTCAACAAGTGCGGCCAGTACCGGCGCTCCCTCTTCGAAAAGTTGCGATTCACGCTTGCGCTCGACCAGCCATCTGCGCTTCAGGGCAGAGAGCCGGTCGAGTACCGGCTGCAGTGGCTCGTCTGGCGCAAGCAGGCGAAATTTCATTTCGCCGGCTTCTTCCAACGTCTTGACGCCGCGCCGATAATTCTGCCGTGTCTTTTTCGACTGCTCCGCGAACCACGCCCCTCCGCTCGCCCACTGTCCGGCGACGCGATAACTGACTTCCTCCCTGTGATTGGGGCGAAGTCTGATCCCGCTGGAGGGATCCGGAGTGAGAATTTTGCGGGCCGCCGCACCCGGCAAGAGACGATTGAGAAAGGCAATATCGAAGCCACCGGCGTCACAGATCCGGGCCCATACTCCCTGCAGGGCCGATAACGAGCATTCCGGAGCAACGAGAATATCGCCGTAATCGGTATAGCTGCTGGCCGCCCATTCGAGAAACCGCAGGCCCTTGCGCTTGCGGATCGCCATGGGAACGACAGCAACGAGCCTGTCACCATTCCAGACCAGGCCGATCCGCAGCGCGCGCTGGTCACGGTCCGCTACGGTATTCCACCAGGCCGAAATCCAGGCATGACTCTGAAAGACCAGCCCATCGGTGCGACGCCAGAGATTCATCCAATCGGCTTCGATCGCAGCCAGGCGATCCGCCGAACGGACAACTTCCAGGCGCTCTGCGCTCGAGGCGTCAATCGAAACAATTGTGTTCATTGGGAACGATCCTGTGCGATGGCATCGGGACGCCTCAGGAACAGTCTGCGGAGATGCCCTCCCATCTTCCTGAGCGGCAGGATGTAAAGCCCAAAGAGCGATTGATAGTCGCGCACATCGCGATCTATCAGGCCAAATTTGAGGTCTTCATCCGGATCCGGGACAAACTGCGTCCCGAAGAGGCGATCCCAGAACGAAAACAGCAGGCCAAAATTCTTGTCGTAGTGGCGAGGGTCGATGCTGTGGTGCACCTGGTGCCAGTGCGGACACAAGATGACGTTGTTCAACGGGCCGAAGGAAATCTTGAAATGGGTATGACGAACAAAGTCCATCATCAGGATGTTGCGGATGACATAGACGTTGATGCCGAAGATGGCGATCTCTGCCGGATCGAGCGCGATCAGGCTCCAGATGCCGAAGCAGATCCCCGGGATGACGCCATCCCAGATACGGTTCAACAGATCGTCCAGCGGGTGAACCCGGTCCTTGGTGATTCCCACCATCACCTCGGCCGAATGATGCACTTTGTGCAATTCCCACAGGAACGGGAAGTGGTGCTGGGCGACATGGTAGAGATAGTACGAAATGTCGTAGGCGATCAGCATGGTTGCGGTGAAGATGACGATCGTCACCGGTCCGGCCGGGCCGTCGATGAGCGGCGCCTCGATACCGAGCAGCCAGCCGATTGCGTGGTGCGTCCCATAGCCGACGGCGGCAACGAAGGTGGCGCCGGCAGGGATGAGCAGGAATGGCATTATCGCCCGTTTGGTGACCCAAAATAGGACATCCGCTCGCGCCGACGGGTGCAGGATGACTTCCGCCGGGAAAGCGAAATCGAAAAAGTCCCTGAGGGATTTATGCTCGACAGTCCGCCAGTAAGCGACCACCGCGCTCCCCAGTGCGGTGAAAAGCAGGAGGCCGAGCGTCACCAGATCGACGTTCGAAAGCTTTTCCACAATCAATCCGGCGAATTCAGAAAACATCGGTGCGGTGGCTCCTGGGCCGTAAGCTGGCCATCCGGCGAATTGCGAAGCAAGAAACTTGCCAAACCCACTGCATGTTGCCGGCAGCCAAATGGCTATTGCGGCTGCAACAAGCATAAGCATGCCGGATTTGCGCCAGACTAGCAGTTCAACCGTAACAAAACGCTAAAAGTTCGAACGCAATTAATCTCGAACATGGCCGAAACACCGGAGAGGCCGCTCCGCTGCAGCGCCGGTCGCTATCATAGCGGCCGGCGGATTGCCGCGAGCTGTATCTCAATTCCGTCTTCGCCCACTTCGCCACGCCAGGCGATGCGTTCGGCCGGCTGCCTGACGCCAAAACGCGGTGAAACCCAGCCGCCCTGCCCCGGTGCGTCGCCGCCGGCACGGATGTCGACCGCAGCGTCCGGAAAGCGCATGGCTATCAGCGGCTCGTCGCCGCGCAGTACCGTGACCGTGTTTTCGTCCCGATCGGTGCCGAGACCGGCTGCGAGTTGAAAGACGATCTCGGCCACACGCCTGCCGCCGAGCAGTTGGTCGCTCACGACGATGCCGTCGGCCTGGTGCGTCACGGTGCGCTGATGCACGACGCCGAAGCGGCTTTTATAGCCGTCATGGCGGGCGCGCAGCTTCCAGTGCGTTCCCGGCTCGCTCTCCACCAACTCCGCAATCGCCTTGTGCGACCAGTTGAACATCCCGGCGATGATACTTTGGCTTTTGCCCTCGATATTCAGCGTGTTATGCGCCGGTGTCGAGCGAAACCAGTTGCGCCAGACGCCTCCCGAACCGTAGAGCCAGGTGCCGGGATCGACCAGCACCGGCTCGCCATCGATGCACAAGGTGAGCGACAGCGCGTCGGCATGGCCGTGAGCCGCTATCGAGAGATAGCCGAGCGGGCCGTGGTCGAATGTCAGATCGATGCTGCGGCCGTTCATCTCGCCGCGCCAGACCGAGAGCCCGCCCTGCGTGAACGTTTGCAGCCCACGCGACACCGGTGTCGGCTCCGACGGCGTGCCAAAGACAAGCGCCCGAAAATCGTCGGGCTCAGCAGCGTTGCCCGGCATCTGTAGAAAGCCATGGATGGCGGCGGCGACGGATCGGACATAGTCCGGCTCGTCCCCGAGCGTCAGCACGCGACCTTCGTCATTGTCGCCAAAGCCGGCGGCTGGTGGCAGCCAGGCGACAAAATTGGCAAAAGCGGCCAGGCGCGCTTCGACGGGCGAGGCAAACGGCGTTCCGGCCTGGCGTGCCGCGGCAGCGCACAGCAAGATCAGTTCGGCGGTGAAGGCCGCGTAAGTCGGGGTCTGCTCGGCACCGGCGCCATCGGCGAGAATCTGCTTGCGCGCCTCAGCCAGGAGGGCTTCGCGTGCAGCGTCGGGTGCGGCCCCCAATGCCAGGCCGATCAGATACTCGCCAGCCAGTTCTGCGACGAGGTGATTGTTGGCGGAGGAAAAACGGGAGGGGAACCGCGGCAGCCAATAGGCGCTTGCCGCCAGTATTTCGCCCACGTGCTGCCGTGTCGCCGCGCCAAGTCGGTCGCCGACCAGGTCCATGGTGACAATCAGGCTGATGGCTCGCAGCGCAACTTCGATGCCGGAGGCCCAGCCAACCCCCCGAAACGGCGGGTTGGCTGAATGCCAGCTGTCGATCGCCGCCTCTATGGCCCTCCGGGACTGGTCGTCGCCGGCGAGAAGCAGGTGGGCGGCCAGTGGCGGCAACTGCTGCAGCCGGTTGATCTCCCACACATATTTTACATCGCCGCGGCCGCCGCCATTGCGAAAATCGATATCGAAAGTATGGGCCTCGGCACCCGGCCAAAGCCCGCCGGTCACCGGATCAAGGCGCCAAAGCTCGGGAGGAAACAGCCGATCGGGATCGCGCCGTGGCCATGTCCGCCCAAGTGCGGAAAACTCGCCGCCAAGCGCCTTTTGCGCCGCCGCCGCTATGGCTTGCCGTTGTGCCGGTGTCGCAGCCAGCACAGCATCGCGCAATCCGCGCAGCACCGGCTGCAACCGGGGCGAAGCATAACGCTGCCAACCGCCGTCGCGGCGGCGCGAAGCGATCCTTCGACGCTGCTCGCCCAGCCGGTGCAACACCTCAGCCGGCTCCATGCTGCGCAACCGGTTGATGTACCAGCCGATTCTCATACCGCCCCGCCAGGGTTTCGATTCTTGTATACCATGCTGTCGAAAAGCCGAGCGACCGCAATCCTCTTTTCCGATCCTGCGGTTAATATCTCCAACCATGAAACGGAAAGAGTGGCGATGAGAAGGACGGCGTTTGTTGCAGCGTGGATGCTCGGCATGGCGATAGCCGCCAGCGCTGCGCCGATCCCGCTGCAGCGCGGCGTTGGCGTGCATGAATGGCTCAACTGGTCGCCGGTGGAGGAGGATGGATCCTACCGTTGGCCGCCCTATCGCAGCGAGCAGGAGTGGCGCGCTGGACATAGGCCGCTCACCGATTGGCCCGGCGACGCGTTTACGCACATTCGGTCGATGGGCTTCGACTTCGTCCGGCTGAGCGTCGACCCCGGCCCTCTGCTTGCCAGCCGGGGCGCCAAACGCCAGCAGGCGCTCGACATACTTGCCGCCGCGGTCGAGCGGGTCACGTCGGCCGGCCTCAAGGTGGTTTTCGACCTGCACGGCGTCACCCAGGTTCCGGCCTACAGCATGGAGATGATCTATGACGGTGCCGACAGCGAAGGCGTCGCCAGCTATCGCCAAATGGTTGTGGCGGTCGCCGCCATGCTGGCCAGGGTTGGCACCGACAAGGTAGCCCTCGAGCCTTACAACGAGCCGGCATACTACCCCTGTGATTCGAGCGGCAGCGATGACTGGCAACGGATCATGGCAGACACGGTCCGCGATATTCGCGCAGTCAGCAGTGAACTCACCATCGTCGCAACAGGCGCCTGTGGCGGCAGCATTGCCGGACTGGTCAATCTCGCCCCCGGCTTTGACGATCCGAATGTCTACTACAGCTTCCATATGTACGAGCCGCACAGTTTCACGCACCAGCGGTCTGACGGGACAGGCGCTTTCGCCTCGGGGCTGCCCTGGCCGGCCGACAGCAGCACGCCCGAAAAGGTGACCGAAACCGTTAAGGCCCGGATGGACGCCGCCGGCTTGAGCCCGGTCGAGCAGGTGATGAACATGGTCGCGGCGCGTCAAGCAATCGCCCGGTATTTCGAGCAGAATTGGGGGCCGAGCCAACTCGAGGCGAGCTTCCGTCAGGCGGTCGACTGGGCCGAGGCGCATGGCATTCCAGGCCGGCGACTGTTCATGGGCGAATTCGGCGTCATCCTCATGTCTGCGGACGGCCGCATGGGCGCGTTCGACGCTGACCGTCTGCGCTATCTCGAGGCGGTGCGCCAGCAGGCGGAACGCTTCGCGATACCCTGGTCTGTCTGGGAATTCGCCAATCCGCATGGGATGTCGCTGATCCTCCCCGACGGACCGCCTATAGCCGATGCCGGACTGGTGCGAGCGCTGGGTCTTGCGTCTCAGTAACGCGACATGTCGAGTTGCTGGTTGATGAGCGCCCGCTTGCCGCCCCGCCCGGCGGCAATGCGGTCCACGGCTTTCAGGCAAAACCGGATACGACCGTTTGTGCGGTTGACCAACGTCTCGACGAGTCGCGCGGCGCAGGCAGGTGCCGCCCCGGCGGTCGGGATATAGCGAATCAATGCCTCGCCGGGCTGGTCCTGGTAGAATTGCAGTTCCTCTATGCCGTCGAAGAATGCGGGGCCGTCGGGCACCAGGTGCGTCGTCACCACCCGGCCGCCGTCGGCGGTCACCAGATAGTCGACGTTTCGGCGCGGCATGACAGCCTCGACTCTAAGCCGCTGGCCGTTTGCCTCATTCGGCAGTTCCACCAACCGGGCAGAGTCGCCGGTATCGTAGCGGATGAAAGGCATGCCGGTCGACAGGAAGCCAGTGCCGACGAGCCTTCCCTCCTTGCCTGTCTCTGTTACCGGCTCGCCTGCCGCGTCGACCAATTCGGCGAGGCCGTAGAGAGGATTGAACGCGTAGCTGCCGGGGGCTCCGGGCGTTTCTTCGGCGAACAGCACCTTTTCGCTGAGCCCATAGAAGCAGGACAGCGGTACGTTGCCAAGAACGCTTCGGATGATCTCCCTTTGATGGGCATGGACTGGCTCCGAGATCATCATCATGCCCTTGACGGGCCGTTTTGGTACTCGGTCAAGCACGCGCATATGCCGGCAAAACAGCTCTATGGCCGAGGGATAGCCATAAAAATACGTGATGCCCCGCGCGTCGATCAGGTCGAGATAGGCATCGGCGTCGTCGACCGTCATTGGAAAGACAGAGAGCCTTAGCTCGCGAAGTGCCGGGTCCCATTCATGCAATCGCTTGCCGGTGGCATCGAGGCTGAACCCGCGGAAGCAGACGCGCGCCGTGTCTTCATCATAACCGATCCGCGACCAGACGTGGTAGACAAACGCCATCTCGCGGGCGCTCCGATCCTTATCGAGATAGAAGCGAAATGGCTTGTCGGTGCTGGAGCCGTTGCCGGAGGCCTCATCCAGTTGGGCAATCGGCACCGCCAACGCTGCAGTTCCAGCCGCCCGCAGGATGTCCTTGGACAGAACCGGGAGGCGGCGCAGGTCGGCAAGTCCCAGCGTCGACAGATCGAAGCCAGGACCGAGGGCTTGGTCGATCGAATCGCGATAGAACGGACTGCCGGCATGGGCTTTCCGCAACAGCGCGCGCAGCGCGGCCAGATGAAATTGCCCGGCATAGATAGGATCCTCGGCGGCCATGGCGATCCGGCTCCGCCACGACCGATAGGTCGCACCAAATTTTACCCGAGTTGGCGCCAGCGCCAGCATGGGCGCCAGCAGCCGCCTGACCGCCGGCGGGCTTCGCACATAGGCACCGCGCGCTACGTCAAGAAAATTCATGATTTTGCACCGGACCTGCCGTTTGCCGCCTCATGCCACACACGGCATATCGATGCCGCGAACGAAGAAAGCTCCAGCCGTTCCCGGTGCACCGCCATGGCAGCCGAGCCAAGACGGGCGCGCAACGCCGTGTCGTCAACCAGTTCTGTCAGTGCCTCGGTCAGCGCCGCCACATCGCCGGGCGGCACCAGCAACCCGGTTTTCCTGTCGATGATGATGTCCTCTACCGCGCCGACAGGCGTGGTGACCACCGCGAGGCCGGAGGCCATTCCCTCGATGACCGAGACCGGGAGGTTTTCGGCGAATGAGGGGAGCGCCAGAATGTCGGCCGAAGCGATCAGCGATGCAACCTCGTTTGGACCCACCCAGCCTGGAAAGGCGATACATCCGGCAAGCCCCAGCCCGGCCGATCTTGCCCGTACGGCCTCGACGTCACCATCGCCGGCGATTGTGGCGCGCCACCGCCTGACAGGCTTCATGCGATGCAGTGCGTCCAACAATTGCGGCACGCCCTTGCGGTCGCCGATACGGCCCAGGAACAGGATGTGAACGCTGTCTCCACCACCGACATGGGCCAGGGACGGGACTTCGGTGGCATTGGGCACAATCACTATGTTCGCGGCCGCGCCTGGCGCCCGTGCAGTGACGAAGTCGCGCCAGATACGGCCCAGAACCACGATCCGATCGGCATGCTCGAACATATGCCGGATGCGGCGGCTCATGAAGCTGCGGTTTTCCTTCCAGAACGTCTGGTATTGAGCTCCATGCAAATGCAGCACATAGCGGATGCCGAGCAATCGCGCGCACCTCGCGATGACCATCTTGCGGTAGGTACTGCCAAAGCTCGATACGTTGATGTGAACGACGTCGGCACGGCCGGCAACACGCGCGACCACCATCCGAAGGCAAAAGCCAATCATGTAGAGGACCGACAGCGCGACCGAGCCCGAACCGCGACTGGGAAGGAACCGCGCTTCGACCTTTCCGTCTCCCTGCCGTTGGAGTTCGCGATCGAGCGCCGCCATGATGCGGTCGATGCCGCCCTGCCCCGACACACCCGACGGGGTCGCGACCAGGACATGTATTTTTCGATCGGGTAAGAGACTTTGCAGCATGGTATTCTCGATAGCACGGACCGCGTAACCACAAAGCAAACGTTCCCGGTAAGTTTACGGCAAATCTTTTAGTTCAAACTGAATCTGTTCACCCTTCGCCGCTGTCGCGCTGGATTTTCCGCCGGTCGACGGTTAGTCGATGCGGAATTTTCCGGGGACAACCCTTTGCTGCTGCGCTCCACGCTCATCTACGCCCCGGCGATCCTGCTGACGCGGATTTCCGCTCTGCTCCTGCTGGTCATCGTGACGCGGCTGGTCGACCAGACCGAGTATGGGCTGCTGACCCTGGTGGTGACCATCGGCGAAATGACCGACATTGCGGTCACCAACTGGCTGCGCATCGCTTTGCTCAGGCTTGGCGGCAAAGGCGACGTCAGCCGCGGCAGCCTGATGCTGGCCGGGCGGGTGTTGCTTGCCAGCACGGCACTGGCGCTGATCATATCCGTGGTCGCCTCTGCAGTGATCGTGCCGGAGCGCTGGGTCGAGTTCGCGATCGCCGTCTGCAGCTACCTGATCGCCGGTTCCATCGGCCGCTACGCGTTGACGGTGCTGCAGATGCAGCAGCGTCATTCGGTCTATTCGATGCTCGAGTTCCTGCGCGCCGTGCTGCAGCTGGCGCTGCCGATCGGCGCCATCGTCATGTTTCAAGATTCCTTTCTGACGGTATCGCTCGGCTCCAGCCTCGGTGTACTGATCGCCGGCATCGTGGCGGGCGTCATGGCATCCCGACGCGTCGTTGCCGGTCCGCCACGCTTCACCCAAAAGGAGTTCTTCGTCCTCGGCGTGCCCCTGGTCATCATGGCGCTGGTCGGCTTCGGCCTGCACAGCGCCGAGCGTGTGTTCCTCAAGATCTATTACGATGCCGGCGCGGTGGCGATCTTCGCCGCAGCCTATGCACTGGCCCGCCAGCCGATCGATATGGTCGCCAATTCCATCAACATGGGCGCCTTTCCCGAGGTGGTCAGCCGGTTCGACGACGACGGGCCCGCGGCATCGGGCCGGCTGCTGTCGCAATTGATGGCCTTGATGATGCGCCTTTGCCTGCCGGTTGCAGCGATGCTGGTCGCACTCAGCAGCGATATCACGCAACTCCTGCTGCCCGCCGAGTATCACGGCCGTTTCGGCCTGCTCTTTCCGATCATCGCCTTCAGCGTGCTGTGTGCCAATCTCGCCAGCTTCGTCTATGGCACCGTGGTGCACGCGCACAAGCGGCCGTGGCTGCTGATCATCGCCAATTCCTTCGGCTCGGTGGCGACAATCGCGCTGTCCGTCCTGTTGATCCCGCCGATGGCGGAGGTCGGCGCTGCCTTGGCGCTGGCGGGCGGATCGCTGGCAGGCCTTTTAGCCTGCATCATCATCAGCGAACGGCTGACGCCGGTGCCGGTGCCATGGCGCGACATCGGCATGTCGGTCGTCATCTCGCTCAGCACCGGGCTGGCCGCCAGCCTTGCCAGCGCTCTGCTCGGCAATATGCCGGCCATCTTCTCGCTCGTTGCCGGCGGTGCCGCTGGCGCAGTGGTTTTCTTCGGGCTGACCTGGCTGTTTTATCCCGCCGCCGCGATGCAATTCGTAGCCAAGCTGAGGGCGCGGCTGCGGCTCGCATAGGCCGCAACGGCATTTGCCGAATTGTCGTTCCATAGTCCTGGAAAAAGCGGCTCCGACTTCGGACTGATGCAGCAGCCCAGGGTCGTCGGCTGGTAAAGCTATTTATGGATCGACCTTCCGGCGTCCCCGACGGCCCCATAACTCCCGGCACAGCAGCGCCGCGTAGGCGGTGTTGGTGTCATAGTAGCGGCGCCACAAGCGTCGCGGCTCCTGTGCCACGCGAAACAGCCATTCCAGACCGGCCGCTTGAACCAGTTTTGGCGCCCGGACAACCTTGCCGCCATAGACATCGAAACTGCCGCCCACGCCCATGACGAAACTCGGGGTGAGTTCGTCACGATAGCGCTTGATAAAGCGCTCCTTGCGCGGCGTCGGCATCGCCACCAACAGGCAGTTGGCCCCCGAGGCGTTGATCGCCTCGACGATGCCGGCCTCGTCTTCCGGCTTGAAATAGCCATTGCGCATGCCGGCGACAACGAGACCCGGATGATCCCTGGCAAGTCGCATTCCAACGGCATCGAGCACGGATTGTTCGGCGCCCAGGAGGAAGGGCCTGAAGCCACGATTTGCGCAGAGGCTCAGCAGATTGATCATGATGTCGACGCCGGCCACCCGCTCCGGCAGCGCGACCCCGCAAAGACGCGCCCCCCAAAGCACGCCGATGCCGTCGACGTTGATCACATCCGCCGTCGCCACATCCTCCCGCAACTCGCTGTTGTTGCGCATGTTCACAAGCTTGGCGACATTCACCACCACATGATGCAGCGGCCGCCGCAGGGTCATCGCCTCATCGGCGATGGCCAGCGTCTCGGCCATGGTCAGCGCATGGATCGGCGCGCCGAGGAATTCCCGGCGCCGCGACGCCAACAGGCGATGCTGCGCCCATGCCGGGTCGTGCGCGTTCATGCGGCCTCCTCTGCACTTGCAGGAAGCGCCTCGAGCGCTGATTTCTTGCCTTCGATGCGGGCGTCGGGCTTGCGTGCCTTGCGCCAGGTCCACAAACCCCTGGTGTCGATGAGTTTCTTGTCCTTGAGCGCTTCGGGATCGACCAGATTGAACTGCCGATGGTCGACCAGCAGGACGACGATATCGCACTGGTCGATGGCGGAAAGCGCATCGGTGAAGACGATGCCCTTGCCCTCGAGCTCATGCGGCAGCCTGTGTGCGTTGGGTTCAGCCGCAATGATCTTCAGGTTGGGAATATCCGACAAAAGCTTCACCACCTCGACGGCCGGGCTCTCGCGCATATCGTCGATATTGGGTTTGAAGCTGAGGCCAAGACAAGCGATCGTCTGCTTACGGGATGGGTCGAGCAAGGCTTGTATATCCCTGACCACCGACAACGGACGCTCGGAATTGATCCGGCGTGCCGAAGCCATCAGCCGCGTGCTGTTGGGCGCGGCATCGATGATAAAGTACGGATCGACCGCAATGCAGTGGCCGCCGACCCCCGGGCTCGGCTGCAGGATGTTCACGCGGGGGTGCCGGTTGGCGAGATCGATCACCTCCCAGACGTTGAGCGACAGATCCTGGCACACTGCCGCAAGCTCGTTGGCAAAGGCGATGTTGACGTCGCGGAACGCGTTCTCGGTCAGCTTCACCAGTTCCGCGCTTTCGGCCTGGGTCGTGAACAGGTCGCCGGCAACAAAGGTTGAATAGAGTGCTGCGGTGCGTTCCGACGACTTGCGCGACAGTCCGCCGATCGAGCGATCGTTGTTGATCAACTCGGTAAGGACCTTTCCCGGCAACACCCGCTCGGGCGAGTAGGCGACCAGGACATCGGCCTGTTCGCCATGCACGAGAGGAAATTTGAGGTCGGGCCGCAACTCGGCAAGCAGTCCGGTCATGATGCGCGTCGTGCCGACCGGCGATGTCGATTCCAGCACCACAAGGTCTCCCCGCTTCAGCACCGAGGCAATGCTGCGTGCCGCCGCGAGCACAAAGCTCACGTCAGGCTTGTGGTCCTCGGTCATCGGGGTCGGCACGGCGATGACAAAGGCGTCCGCCGGCTGCGGCGTGCTGAAAGCCCTGAGCTTGCCGTTGGCGACAACCTTCTGGATCAGACCATCGAGGTCCGGCTCGACGATGTGGATCTCGCCGCGATTGACCTTCTCGACCACCGCTTCGTTGACGTCGACGCCGATGACGTCGAGCCCGCGACTGGCGAAGATGGCACAGGTCGGCAGGCCGATATAGCCCATGCCGATAACGGAAACGGTCTTGATCTCAGCCATGATGCAGCAGTTCCTCAACGATCCGGTTACTGGCCCGGCCATCGCCATATGGGTTGTGTCGTTCCGCCATGCCGCGATAGGCCGCCTGGTCGTCGAGCAGGCTGTTGGCATTCAACAGGATCTTTTGGATATCGGTGCCGACGAGACGGGCGGTGCCCGCCGCGATCCCCTCGGGCCGCTCGGTATTCTCACGCATCACCAGCACCGGCTTGCCGAGCGAAGGCGCTTCTTCCTGCACGCCGCCGCTATCGGTCAGCACCAGATAGCTCTGCTTCTGCAGGAACAGGAACGGCAGATAGTCCTGCGGGTCGACCAGGTGGATGTTGGGCACGCCGCCCAGTTCTGCGTTGACCACCGAGCGCACATTGGGGTTGGGATGGACCGGATAGACGATCTGCACGTCCTCGCGCATTGCCAGCCCCTTCAGCGCCGTGCAGATACGATGGATGCCGCCGTCGAAATTCTCACGACGATGACCGGTGACGAGCACCATTTTCTTGGCCGGATCGAGGAACGGGAAACCGGCGGCGAGTTTTGCGCTCATCAGACTGTCAGCGTCGATCGCGCCGGAAAAATGCAACAGCGTGTCGATCACCGTGTTGCCGGTCACGAAGATGGTGCTCGCAGCCTTTCCTTCGGCGATGAGATTGTCGCGCGCCTGGATGGTCGGCGCGAAATGCCAGGTCGCGATATCGCCGGCAATCTTGCGGTTCAGTTCCTCTGGAAACGGAGAGTTGATATTGTGGCTGCGCAATCCGGCCTCGATATGGGCGACCGGGATGCGCTTGTAGAAGGCAGCCAAAGCCGCAGTCATCGCCGTGGTCGTGTCGCCTTGCACGAGGACGATATCAGGCTTCGCCTGCTCCAGCACTTCGGCCATGCCCAGCAGCACGCGCGAGGTCACGTCGAACAATGTCTGGCCGGGCTGCATGATGTTGAGATCATGATGCACCGGCAGGCCGGTCAGTTCGATGACCTGGTCGACCATCTCGCGATGCTGGCCGGTGATGCATGTCTCGGTGATGAAACCTGGATGGGCAAGCGCGGCACGCACCACCGGAAAGCATTTGAGCGCCTCAGGCCTGGTGCCGAACACGATCAGCAGTTTTTGCCTGGACGGCAGTTTTGGATGTGAAAGGATGTTCATTGCTGATCCTGGTCGCCAGAAGGCGTCGCGACCTGCCGATTATTCGCCACGAGCTATAATAGCGGCAGAAGCCGCCTCCGTGACCTTAAATCTTAATATATGATTAACAGCCAAGCCCACGTCCTCACCGGTAACTCTTATGAAAGCCTGAACCGATAGGTATCCTGGCAGAGTAGTCTTGAAAAAGAATATATTCGATTGACTAATATTTTAATTATCGGCCACACGGTCGGATCTCGGCGCTGGGAAAATGCGCTTCTGGTGCGGTTGAGCGCAGCCGGTCACGTGGTTTCGAGCGGCCGCGCGCCGACGCCTGCGCCGATTGCACGCGGCCTGGATGTTGTGCTGGCGATCGAGAGCCGGCGCTTCGGTCCCTCATTGGCAAGCCGCTCCGAGCCGTTGCCGTCTGGCGGTTCTGGTCCGGCCGACCTCATAATCGATCTCACCGGCACTGCCGCACGACGTGACGCGCCGGTTCTGACGCTCGAATTTTGCGGCCGCAGCACGTTCCCCGCCGGTGTGGCCGAGATGCTGGCGAGCGGGCGATTGCCCGAACTTGCCGTTCGCCTCGACGGCGTCACAGTCGCCCGGGGCCGACCGATGCTCAGCGACCGGCTCTGGCTGTCTCGCAGCTGCAACGACCTGCTCGCTGGGGCCATCTCGCTGGTCGCGCAAAGCGTCGCCCGTTTTGCCGCGGGCGAACTTGCGCCGATAGCCGATAGCCCGGCGCCGATCCCGAGGAACGGCAGGTTTGTCCGGCACTATCTGCCTTTTTTCTGCAAGGGGTTGGTCGATCGCGCCGTGCAAAAACTCAGGCTTGGACGGCGTCCCTTCTATTGGCAGGTTGCCTATCGGCTGATCGACGGGCCAGGTGTCGCCGAAACCGGGCAGCTCGACGGTAAGCCGTTCACCGTCCTGCCGGACGATGGCCAGCGATTCTATGCCGATCCGTTCGTCCTCGAGCGGGATGGCCGCCACTATCTGTTTGTCGAGGAATTTCCCTACGCTACGGGTCGCGGCGTGATTTCTGTCGCCGAACGGGGTGACGACGGCAGCTTCGGCGTGCCGAGAGTGGTGCTGGAGGAAAAGCACCACCTGTCGTATCCGCAGGTGTTCGCACAGGCCGGCGAGATTTTCATGATTCCTGAAAGTGCGGCGGCGCGCGAGCTTGTGCTCTACCGCGCCGCGCAGTTTCCAGATCGCTGGGTACGCGACACCGTGCTGTTGACTGACAAGGATTTCAATGATGCCACGCTGCTCGAATCGGCCGGCCGCTTCTGGCTGTTGGGGACGGAGCGGTTCGGTTATGGCAGCGCGTCGGACACGATGGCGGTCTATTCCGCACCCTCGCTGCGCGGGCCGTGGGTTGCGCACGCGCTCAATCCCATCGCCGTCGATCACTCGGCCGCTCGCCCCGGCGGCGCCTTTATCGGCCACGGTGACGCCCTGGTGCTGCCGGTGCAAAACGGGTCGAGAGCCTATGGCGGCGGTCTCGGGTTGATGCGCCTGGAACGGCTTGACGATTTCGATGTCAGTTTTGCGCCGCCCCGCCCGATCGGCCCGGGGCCGGCATGGGGCCGCACGGGCATTCACACGCTCAACCGCGCAGGCAATGTTGAGGTTGTGGATAGCGCCGGCTGACGCGTCTGGAGCCTGCGCTATCCAGGCCGATTCAGTTTTGGCTCGGATGCAGCCGCGGCCGACAGTATGCTCGCCGGCCCGCTTCGAAACGGGGCGTTTCTATAGGCAAGCAGCAACACCACGATAATGGTGATCTCCGGCGATTTTGACGAAAGCGCGTTATTCGACAGCGCAGCAAGCAGGAACGTCATAGTGCCGATCCATGCCGGCAGCGGCGCCCCGCGCAGCAACCGGAAAATGAACCAGAACACCAGCCCGATGAAGAGCACGGCTATCGGCAAGCCGAACAGCATGATGATGACCACCGGCGCGCTCTCGATGTAGGGTAGATGCAACTTCTCGTTGACGATTGCCAAGAGGTCGTCGACGTTCATGCCGAACAGGATGTCTTTCCAGCTGACAAGTCCGAACACCTGGTAGATCGTCACCCGCGCCATGAAGTTTTCGTCAAAGATCGTGTTGCCGAATCGGTTCAGGAGCCCGCCCGAAAACAGTATGGCCACCAGCACTGCGCCGCCCGCCACGGCGAACAGCAGCACGACAGACTTGGCCTGCCGCTGATGCTTGAGCGACAGGCGCGGCCAGGGCACGAACATCAGCAGGATGAGGGTTTCTGCGGCAGCGAGCAACAGGGCGGCGCGGGCGCCTGATGCAGCACAGCCGACGAGCAATACGAAGATCGCCAGCACCCGCACCCATATGCGCCAGTTCGTCAGCGGTACGAACCCGATGACTGTGGCGCAGAGCGCGCCCAGGGCCAGCGGGTGCGCCGATAGGCCGATCGGCCTGAACTGCAGTTCGTTGAGACCGTAGGGCAGAAATCGATGTTGAGTCACCGCTTCGATCGTGCCCATCACAGCGCTGAGGACCACCATCCCAAGCACGAGGTCGCCCAAGGCACGCCGCACTTGCGCGTTCAGGGCCAGCATCAACAGGCCTGCGGCGCCCGCCACCAGATAGGTATCGATGATAAACCCGGAGGAGCCGGCACGGCCGGTGATGAACAGATACGGCACCAGCGCGAAAATCACCGCAGAATAGAGCAGCAAGGCCTTGAAGATTCCAGTTTCGTCGCCCTGCAGCAGAAACGGTCGGCTGAAAAGAACGACAGGAAGCAGCAGGAAGATGGCATAGGTGCCGACATGCAGTTTCTCGTAGAATGAACCGCCGTCGGCGGTATAGTCGACGACCATGTTCATGATCTGCGGCGACACCGTGAAGCGGAGCAGGAACGCCAACGCCGCGCACAGGAAAAACAGCAGCGACAGCGCGTTCTGACGGCGCGCCTGGCTGGATCGTTCCGATACGGCGGCGGGATAGCTCATCGCCGATCCAAGTGAGGGTATTCAGACGCCATTCTGGCCAACGAGATCCATTCAAGGGACCGCTGAACGGACGCGGTGCCTGACTCGGCAAAATATGCCAACTTGGAAAATGACATGTTAACGATCTTTCTGTAGTGCTGGTCCGCGTAGCGAATAACCAGAGTTAGCGCCATGTCCGCCGCTTCCGGCACAACCCCTCCCCCTACAGCGGATTCCAATATCAGCGCATTCGAGCGGATCGCCAATGCGCGGCGCGCCAGCAGGGCAAGGCTGCAACAGGATGCTCCGGTCACGGCGCGCCCCTCCGCCCCTGTCACTCTGCCCACGCCCGAGCCTGTCCCGACGGTGACGCTCGACAAGATCGGCGATTTCCTCGAGCTCGATTTTCGACGCCTTTTTGTCTGGCTGCGTGCCGGGCTCGTCCTGGCATTGATGCTGGCGGTGGCCGGCGGCGTCATCGGCGCCGCCTACGGATTGCTGAGCAAACAGCGTTATACCGTCACGACGGAAATCCTCATCAATCCTGCCAATTTGCAGGTTGTGGAAAACGATGTCTACTCGCAACCGGGCCAGGTCGACAGCCAAATACTGAACGCGCGCAGCAAGCAGCGCATCTTGACCTCCGGCAACGTGCTTGCACGTGTGGTGGACGAACTCGGTCTCGCCAACGATCCGGAGTTTTTCGATCCGGACCAGACCGCTTCCACCTCTGGTGCTGCAGTGAGTGGCGGCAAGTCCGATCCGAAGCTTGTCGCCCAGAAAAGCCTGGCGCAGCGGGTCAGCGTCGCTGCAGATGAAACCTCGTTCGTCACAACCCTCGCGGTATCGGCAGAAACCACCGGCAAGGCGATCCTGATCTCGCAAGCCATGGTGAAGGCTTTCCAGGAAGAACTGGCCACGGCCGAAGCTGCTGGCGCCGGCCGTGCCGCAGCTGCTCTTGAGGGCCGGCTCGGCCAACTCAAGCGCGACGTGCAGGCAGCCGAAGAGAAGGTCGAGAGCTACAGGCGCAGCCACAATTTGTCGGCCAGCAATGGCCAGCTTGTCAGTTCGCAGACGATGACGCAGCTCAATAGCGAAATTGGCGAGGCGCAATCGCGCGTCATCGCGGCGCAGGCAAGTTACGACGCCTTGGTTGCTTCCGGTGTCAATGGGGCCAATCCTGACCCCGCGGTTTCGGCAGCACTCTCAGTGCTGCGCGACAAGGCGAATGGCTTGCGGCAGCAGATCGATTCTCAGTCCATGACCTTTGGTCCGCGCCACCCGACGATCGTCCGGCTCAGGACAGAATTCGAAACCGTCAGTTCTCAACTCAGGGCGGAGTTCTCGCGCACGGTCGGCACGGCAAAAGCCAACCTGGACAAGGCCAACGCCTCGTTGGCTTCTCTCACCGCCAGGATGAACGCTCTGAAGAACAACGTTTTCACCGACAGCGAGTCCCAGGTCGCCCTGCGTGAGCTTGAACGCGACGCCACCTCGAGAAGGGCGGTCTATGAAAGCTTCCTGTCTCGCGCGCGCCAAATCACCGAGCGCGAGCAGATCGACACCACCAATGTGCAGGTGATTTCCACCGCCGTGCCGCCACCGGGTCGCTCGTGGCCGCCCCGCACCCCTGTGACGGCAGGCCTGGGAGCTTTCGCCGGCTTTGCTCTGGGCATGCTGCTGGCCATTGCCATGGGTATCGTTCGCGACATGCGCCAGCCGCCGAACCGATCAGGCATCGGCGTCAGCCGAGCCTGAATCCAGGCATGGCGAAGCGCATTGTCTTTCACATCGCCAGTCTCAGGGGCGGCGGCGCCGAGCGTGTCTTCGTCCTCATGGCAAATGAATTGGCATCGCGTGGGCACGATGTCACCCTTTTTACCTGGAACGCGCAAGGACCCAACGCCGCGCTGCGCTCCCCCGCCGTGCATCTGGTCGATTTCGACCTTCCCATCCAGGGCGAAGGTTACGGCAAGTGGGAGACGCTGAAAGCCATCGTGCGAAGCGCAGGTTTGTTCAGCCGCCTTGGTCCGCATGCGGTCTACAGCGCCCCGGAATTTGCCAATCTGGTCGTGGCGCTGGCGCTTCTCCTGGCGCGAAGCCGGGCGCGGTTCTTTCCAAGCTTCCACGCAGCCGCCTCATTGCCTTCCAGCAGTCTCGGCGCGAGAATAGCGGTCTGGCTTTCCGCGCTGGTTGCAGCGCGCGCAACCAAAGCCATCGCCGTCTCAGCGGGTGTCGGCCGCGACCTTGCGGCCCGCGGCTTTCCCAAATCCAAAATTGTCGTCATCAACAATCCGCTGCCGCCGGTTGCGGCGCTCCAGCAGGATCCCCATGCATGGCAGCCACAGCTGGCGAGGATGGGCGATGGCCCGGTCATCGCCACCGCCGGGCGCCTGGTGCCGGTCAAGGACCATCGGACCTTGCTGCGGGCTTTCGCCATCCTGCGCGCCGGCCGCCGCGCTCGGCTTGTCATCTTCGGTGAAGGTCCGCTGGCTGCCGAATTGCGCGCCTATGCCGAGGAAACCGGTATCGGCGCGGACGTGCTCTTTGCTGGCTACGTCAACGACCCAGCCGCCTGTTATGCCGCAGCCGATCTGTTCGTGCTTTCCTCGACGAGCGAAGGCTTTGGCAATGTGCTGGTCGAGGCCATGGCTGCGGGCGTCCCGGTGGTCTCCACGGATGCGCCACATGGCCCGCGCGAGATTCTCGGTGACGGCCGTTTCGGCGCCCTGGTGCCGGTCGGCGATGCCGCGGCTATGGCAAAGGCGATGGCTGACATGCTGGACCACCCCACTTCTGTCGCCATCCTGAAAAGCAGGGCGGCGGATTTCGAAGTTGAAAAGATCGGCGATCTGTACGAAGCGCTGCTCTAATGCATGTCGCCCAAAAGTGCGCAGCGGTTTTGGGTCAACGACATGCACAAAAACAAAAGGCTAAAGCGCGTCGCAGACGCGACGCGCTTTAGCCAAGGAATTTCGCGCTGGCGCTGATTGACGCCAGCCGCTATCGCCATTCGCGCCGACATCGAAATCTGATAGCAGCGGATGAAGAAAAGCAGCAGGTCGGTCACCGCGGCAGGAGCGCGGGCAGCCGCGCGGCGATTCTTTTTAACGGAGTGTTCGAATGAGACATGTGTGGCGTTGGTTCGGCCCGGTCGACGAGGTGACGATTGCGGATGCGCGTCAAGCCGGGGCCCAAGGCATCGTCACGGCCCTTCACCACGTTCCTCACGGCGCCGTCTGGCTGCCCGCCGAAATCGAAATGCGTCAGCGCGAAGTCGCGTCCTTGCCGGATGGCAGCGCAAGCGAACTGAGCTGGGAGATTGTCGAAAGCCTGCCGGTTTCCGAAGCGATCAAGACGCAGGTCGGCGAATGGCGCAGCCATCTAGCCAACTACAGGACATCGCTGGAAAACCTGGCGCGAGCCGGCATTTCGGTCATCTGCTACAATTTCATGCCCGTGCTCGATTGGACCCGCACCGATCTTGCCTGGCGCCTGCCGCATGGCGGCACCACCATGCGCTTCGATCTGATCGACTTCGCCGCATTCGACATCCATATCCTGAAACGCCAGGCGGCGCCCGGCGACTACACACCGGAGATCGCCGCCGAGGCGGCGCGCCGATATGCGCAAATGGATGACCGTGCGCGCAAGATTCTGGCAAGAAGCGTCAATTCCGGCCTGCCCGGCTCGACCGAAGACACGTCTCTCGACGGCCTCGCGGCTCAACTGTCAAACTATGACCGCATCGACGCAACAACCCTGCGACGGCATTTCGTCGATTTCCTGGCGGAGGTCGTGCCCACGGCCGAACGCCTCGGCCTGCGACTCTGCTGTCACCCCGATGATCCGCCGTTTCCGCTGCTCGGCCTGCCGCGAATCATGTCGACTGAGGCCGACTACAGCTACGTTCTGGACGCAGTCGACAGCACGGCCAACGGCGCGACGCTGTGCACCGGATCGCTCGGCGCAAGACCCGATAATGATCTGCCCGGCATGATCGAGCGGATGGGGCCAAAAATCCACTTCGCCCATCTGCGCAATGTGCGCAAGGAAGCGGCCGGCACCCCCTGCTCGTTCCACGAGGATGAGCACCTTGCCGGCGACACCGACATGGTGGCGGTGGTGGCGGCGCTGCTTCGCGAGGAAGCGCGGCGCAAAGTGGAAGGACGCCAGGACGCCGTCATCCCGATGCGCCCCGACCACGGCCAGGATATCCTCGATGACCTGACGCGCGGGGCGCAGCCCGGCTATCCGGCCATCGGTCGGCTCAAGGGATTGGCCGAGCTCCGCGGCGTCGAACATGCGATTCGCAGGTCGACATCAGGAGAGCCGATCTCCACTTACACCGCATAATCCAGAGGGAAATGCCACAGGTCGGTCCGCGACCTGTGCTCGTTAAACATGCCATCTTCGACCGCTGGGCGTCCGGCAGTCCGCCTCCGGCCTGACGGCACCTTTTCACCCATTTGCGCGGACTTGTGTATAATAGCACCATGCGGCTTGAGTCCGATTGCAATCCGCTAGGTTACGCTAGTTATTGGTCCACCCGCAGCCGGTGTTGAGAAGAACTCCAGGAGGCGGTTGGGAATTCATATCCTGGGAGGAAATTGAGATGAGAAGATTCGCCGCCGCTCTGGCCGCCGCCGCTACGCTGTATTCGTTCGCCGCGGGCGCGCAAACCTATCCCGAACGCACCATCACCGTGGTGGTGCCGTTTTCGGCCGGCGGCCCGACCGACACGGTCACGCGCCTCGTCGCGGAAGCCATGTCGAAGGATCTCGGCCAGCAGATCATCGTCGAGAATGTCGGCGGCGCCGGCGGCACGCTGGGCGCCGGTCGCGTCGCGAGCGCCGAGCCCGACGGCTATACGCTTCTCCTCCATCATATCGGCATGGCGACAAGCGCTACGCTGTACAGAAAGCTCGCATACGACACGCTGAACAGCTTCGAATATGTCGGCCTCGTCACCGAGGTGCCGATGACCGTCGTCGGCCGCAAGGACCTCGAGCCGACCGACCTGAAGGGGCTGGTCGACTACGCCAAGGCAAACAAGGATACCGTCACCGTCGCCAATGCCGGCATAGGCGCGGCCTCGCATCTGTGCGGCATGCTATTCATGAGCGCGATCGGCACGCCGCTGGTCACCGTGCCCTACAAGGGCACCGGACCGGCCATGACCGACCTTCTCGGCGGCCAGGTCGACATCATGTGCGATCAGTCGACCAACACCACCAAGCAGATCCAGGGCGGCACGATCAAGGTCTACGCCGTCACCTCGGCTGAACGCCTCGATGTTCTGCCGGACGTCCCGACGACGACGGAAGCCGGTCTCCCGGAGGTGCAGGTCGGCATCTGGCACGGCCTCTACGCGCCCAAGGGCACGCCGGCAGAGGTCACCGAACGCCTGTCGAAGTCGCTTCAGGTCGCGCTGAAGGACCCGAATGTCGTCGCCCGCTTCGCCGAACTCGGCACCAAGCCATCGCCTGAAGCTGATGCGACTCCGGCCGCGCTGAAGGCCAAGCTGAAGGGCGAGATCGCGCGCTGGAAGCCGATCATCGAAGCCGCCGGCCAGTACGCCGACTGAGATTTTGAACGGGGCGCCCACCAGCGCCCCGTTTTTTTCACACCGGCCCCATTTTCACACCGGCATCGGCGCGCCCGCGGCGCGGGCCTGGGAGGACGTCATGAAACCCTTCACAATCGACACGACCAACGGCATATGCGCCGCGCTGTTCATCTTTCTCGGCGGATTTTTCGCGCTGCAGTCGCTCGACCTCGAAATCGGCACCGCCTTCCGCATGGGACCGGGCTATTTCCCGCTGGTCCTGGCAATCGTTTTGATCCTGCTTGGCGCCGTCATCCTCGTCGAAGCGGTGCGCTTCGAGAGCGAGCCGATCGGCCATGTAGCCTGGCGTGGCATGCTGTTCATCCTGCCTGCCCCGATCTTCTTCGGCCTGACCGTGCGCGGCCTCGGCTTCCTCCCCTCGATCTTCCTGACGGCGCTGATCGCATCCTTTGCCAGCGGTCGCATGAGGCCGCTGACCGCGCTCGTGCTCTCCGCCGGCCTGACGCTGTTTGCGTTCCTCGTCTTCAGCTATGCGCTCGGCCTGCCGTTCCGGCGCTTCGGCCCGTGGCTGCAATTTTGAGGAGATGAACATGGAACTCCTCGACAACCTCGCGCTTGGTTTTTCGACGGCCTCGTCGCTGGCAAATCTCGGTTTCTGCCTGATCGGCGTCCTTCTCGGCACGCTGATCGGCGTTTTGCCCGGTATCGGCGCCACCGCCACCATCGCCATGCTGTTGCCGATCACCTTCCAGATCGGCGACCCGGTTTCCTCCCTTATCATGCTCGCCGGCATCTATTACGGCGCGCAATATGGCGGCTCGACCACCGCCATCCTCATCAACATGCCTGGCGAGTCCTCGTCGGCCGTCACCGCCATCGACGGCTACCAGATGGCCAAGAACGGCCGCGCCGGGGCGGCACTCGCCATCGCGGCGATAGGCTCGTTCTTCGCCGGCACGGTGTCGACCTTCCTCGTCGCCGTCTTTGCCCCGCCGCTGACGGCGATCGCGCTGGAATTCGGCGCGGCCGAGTATTTTTCGCTGATGATCGTCGGCCTCGTCTCGTCCGTCGCGCTCGCCCACGGCTCGATCGTCAAGGCGCTGGCGATGGTCGTGCTTGGCCTGCTGCTCGGCATCGTCGGCACCGACATCTACACCGGCACGCCGCGCTTCACGCTCGGCATCCGCGAATATGCCGACGGGCTGAATTTCGTCGCGGTGGCGGTCGGCGTCTTCGGCGTCGCCGAGATCCTGCGCAACCTCGAAAACGAGCACGAGCGCTCGGTGATGATCCGAAGCGTCTCCGGCCTGATGCCGACCCGCGACGACTTTCGCCGCATGGCGGCGCCGATCGTGCGCGGAACCATCATCGGTTCGGCGCTAGGCATCCTGCCGGGAGGCGGCGCGATCCTTGCAGCCTTTGCCTCCTACACGGTCGAAAAACGCATCTCGAAAAACCCCGGGGAATTCGGCAAGGGCGCCGTCGAAGGCGTCGCCGGACCGGAATCGGCCAACAATGCCGGTGCGCAGACCTCGTTCATCCCGATGCTGACGCTCGGCATTCCGGCCAACCCCGTCATGGCGCTGATGATCGGCGCGATGATCATCCAGGGCATCGTGCCCGGCCCCAATGTCGCGATCGAACAGCCGGCGCTGTTTTGGGGCATCATCGCCTCGATGTGGATCGGCAATCTGATGCTGATCATCTTGAACCTGCCGCTGATCGGGCTTTGGGTGAAACTCCTGACGATCCCCTACTACGTGCTCTTCCCGATCATCATGGCGTTCTGCTCGATCGGCGTTTACAGCGTCAACACCAACATCTACGACCTCTACGCCGTCGCCTTCTTCGGCTTGCTCGGCTATCTCCTGACCAAGCTGCGCTGCGAACCGGCGCCGCTGCTGCTCGGCTTCGTGCTCGGCCCGCTGCTCGAGGAAAACCTGCGCCGCGCCATGATTCTCGCGCGCGGCGACCCGACCACCTTCGTGACGAGGCCGATCAGCGCCGGCCTGCTGTTCATCGCCTTCGCCGTGCTCGTCATCGTCTTCCTGCCGGCGGTCAAGAAGAAGCGCGAAGAGGTGTTCGTGGAGGAGAATTAATGTATGTCGCGCAAAAGCGTGCCCCTTGGGCCTGACCCGAGGGTGCGCAGTGGTTTTGCGATAACGACATGACATGCATAAGTCACGCGGCCGCCTGTCCACGGCCGCGGCCGCCGATGCGGGCTCCGGTTTCCGCATCGAACAGAAAGACGGCAGTATCCTGGAAGGTGATGCCGATCGGCTCATCCATGTCGTAGTGCGCCGATTTGTCGGCCTTGACGGTTACTGTGGCCCCACCGAACTGGCAGGTGATCAAGGTATGATCGCCGATCAGTTCCACGGCATAGACTCGCGCCGCAATCTTGCCCTCCGATGGCGCCGTGACCCGGCAATCCTCGGGCCGGAGGCCGGCAGTGACCTTCTTACGGCTTTCGGCAACGCTGGTCGCAAATCGCCCTTCCGCCCAGGCGAAGCTACCCTCGACCAGCTCGCCCCTAAGAAAATTCATCGGCGGCGAGCCGATGAATCCGGCGACGAACAGGTTCGCCGGATCGTCGTAGATCTGACGGGGCGTCGCGATCTGCTGCACGACGCCGCGGTTCATGATGGCAACACGGTGCGCCAGGGTCATGGCCTCGATCTGATCGTGGGTGACGTAGATCGTCGTCACGCCCAGATCGGCCTGCAGGCGCTTCAGTTCCGAGCGCATGTGGCCGCGCAGCTTGGCGTCGAGGTTGGAGAGCGGCTCGTCCATCAGGAAGACGCTCGGCCGCCGCACCATGGCGCGGGCGAGCGCGATGCGTTGCCGCTGACCGCCGGAAAGCTGCCGCGGATAGCGGTCGAGGAACTCCTCGAGATGCACCTTGACGGCGGCGCTGCGCACGGCGGCGTCGCGCTCAGTGCGCGGCATGCCACGCAGCTTCAGCGGATATGCGATGTTCTCGGCAACCGTCATGTGCGGATAGAGCGCGTAGGACTGGAACACCATCGCCACGTCGCGATATTTGGGCAGCACATGGGTGACGTCGCGGTCGCCGATGAGGACGCGGCCGGAACTCACCGATTCAAGCCCGGCCACCATGCGCAGCGCTGTCGTCTTGCCGCAGCCTGAAGGGCCGAGCAGCACCAGGAACTCGCCGTCCTCGATCTCCAGGTCGAGCCCTTTGACCACCTCGACCGCGCCGAAGGACTTGTAGATATCGGACAGGGTGACCCGCATAATGACTAGCCCTTCACTGCGCCGACCAGCAGTCCGCGCGCGATATGCTTCTGCAGGATGCTTGAGATGATGATCACGGGGGCGATCATCACGGTTATCAACACCGACATGTTCCACCATTGCGGCCCGCGGGTCGTGTTCTGTGCCGATACCAGCACCGGCATGGTCTGCGCATCGGCATTGGAGAGGAAGAGGGCCAGCAAATACTCGTTCCAGGCAAGGATCAGCACCAGCAGGAAGGTCGCGACTAGGCCGGACCGCACCAGCGGCAGCGCGATGGTGAAGAAAACGCGGAACTTGGAGGCCCCGTCTATTTGTGCGCTCTCCTCGAGGTCGAGCGGGATGCCGGCGAAGAAATCGCGCGTCAGCCACACGACGATCGGCAGGTTGATGGCGGTGTAGGTGGCGATCAGCGCCACCTGCGTGTCAAGCAGGCGCATCTGCTGGAACATCACGTAGATCGGCAATACGGCGACGATCGGCGGCATAATACGGTTCGAGATGATCCAGAACTCAATGTCGCTGTTGCCGACCGCAAGCTTTGTGCGTCCAACGAGCGTGAACAGCGCAATGACGAAGAGAGCTGCCGCCACAACAATGGCGATCTCCCAGCGCACGCCGAAAGTGGCCACCGCCACGATGATTGCGGTGAGCAGGATCAGGAAGATTGCAACGGCAGCGAGCTTCACCTGGAAGCGGATACGCACGAGCGCGTAGGCTGCCAGCGAGCCGATCAGGACTGCGAGCAGCGTGCTGGCGACGGCGACAACGACCGAATTCATGTAAGGGCGCAGCGTATAATTCTGCACGAGCATGAAGTCCCATGCCTGAAGCGAGGGAGCAAAGTCGACGAACGGAAGATAGAACGGCCCGTTGTCGACCTCGCCAGGCCCCTTGAAGGACGTGATGAACACCCAGTAGAGGGGAATCACCACAACCAGCGTCCACAGGGACAACAGCACATAGGTCAGCACCCTGGCGACCGGCGCCTGGCTGTCGATCGAGGCCGGCTCGAACAGCCGGCGCGCCAGCGAGCGCGGCTCGGTGCTCATGCTTCGAACCGGCGCGCCGGCCGGACCACGAAGTTGAAGAACGAGACGCATACGATGGTCGAGATGAAGAGCAGCATGTAGCCGATAGCGGCCGAGCCGCCGAGATCCTGGGTGCGCCAGGAAATGAAGGAATGGAGCGTCATCGATTCCGTCGCCAGGCCGGGGCCGCCGCCGGTGAGCACGTTCGGCAGATCGATGATCTTGAAAGCCTCGATGAGCCGGATCAGCACGACGGTAGCGGCAATCGGCGCGATCGCTGGCCAGGTAATGTCGCGAAAAATCTGGAAGCCGTTGGCGCCGTCGAGCCGTGCCGCCTCGACCTGATCGCGCGGCTGGTTCTCGATGGCCGCCAGCAGCACGATGAACATGAACGGCGTCCACTGCCAGGTGTCGCCGACCAACACCATCAGCCGCGCCGACCAGGCCTCCGTGGCCCACGACCACTCGCTGATGCCGAAAGCGCGCACGAGCGGGGCGAAGGGCCCCTTCTGCATGTCGGCGAGCATGCGGAACGTGTAGGCGATGCCGACCGGGGTCACCATCAGCGGGATGAAGAAGAGGACGCGAAAGAAATTCCGGCCGCGGATCGGCTGGCCGCACAGCAGCGCGAGGCCCAGCCCCAGTGCGAACTGCACGGACACGCCGACGAACACGTAGAGAAGCGTGTTGACGACAGTCCCCGGCACGCCGCCCGGCGCCATGGTGGCCAGCGCAAGAACCGCCAGGCCCATCGCCATCGAGGTCACCAGAAGCCGACCAACCGTGCCGACGACGGTCGGCCTGCCACGCAACAAGTAGCGGGCGAGGAGGAAAAACAGCCCTGCCGCGATCAAGGCCAGCAAAGCGAATTGGACAAAGCCGAACGTGCCAAACTTACCGAGCAGGTGATACTGCTGCGAGCCGACCAGCAGCTTGCGGAAGTTCAAAAGTCCGATGAATTTCAACGTGAATCCGCCCGACGCGAGCGCAAAGCGCGAAAGAGCGAGATAGGCCGAGATGATGAGCGGAAAAATCGCGAAGCAGAGAAGCACGACGACGGCTGGCAGCACCATGATCCGGCCTGAGTGACCGTCCAGCCATTCGGCCCAGCTGCGGCGGTCGGCAGCGTCTGGCATCGTGTCGGTTGCGGTCATCATACCCTGAGAAAGTGGGGCAGGCATCAGACCCGGCGCGGACGATGCCACGCCGGGCCGTTTGCTTGGCTGCCTATTTGGCGCCGATGGTCGCCTTGTAAAGTTTGAGCTGCTCGTCTTTGCCAACCTCTTCGTTCAGCTCATTCCAGCCTTCCTCGACCGCCGCGACGGTCGCTTCCTTGTCGATTTCGCCGGCGAGGAAGCGCGACACCGCCTCGTCGAGCACGACCTGCTGGTATTTCTGATTTTGTGGGATGCGCAGGTCGAGGATCATGTTCGGGCTGCTCATGCTGTCGTTGATCGCGCCCAAGTAGACTTTGGCCTCCTCCTCGCTCATGCCGGCCTTCTTCCAAAGGTCGCTGTAGCCGAGCTGCGAGGTGCGGTACGGGTTGAACCCGGTGCCGCCGACGGTAACGTCGGCATTCGACTGCGCTGGCTGCGTCATGAACGAGAAGTAGGCGTAGGCGGCGTCCTTCACCTTCGGATCGGCCGCCGCGTTGATGCCGCCGCCCCAGCCGCCAAAGGCGGCGAATGGTGCATGGTTCACGCCGTCGATCGCGTGCGGGCAGTTTTCTGCCGTGCAGGCCTCTAGCTTGCCGGTGTCCCAGTTCAGGACCTCCTTGGATCCGGGCATGATCGCAGCGCCCCATTTGCCCATCACCTTGGACTGCTTCGGATCGATCGAGATCGTGCCTACATCACCCCAGTCGAGGTTCAGCGCGCAGCGGCCGGAAGCGAAGAGCGGCCTTGTATCGCTGACGTCGAGGTTCAACTCGTCCGGCGGGCCGTACTTGGTCGATTCAGACAGGAAGTCGAGCGCCTTGCGGAAGGCGTCGTTGTTGACGAGCGGCGTCATGTCCTTGGTGTTGAAGAAGGTGCCTTGGCTGGTTCCCTTGGACTGGGTCATCGAGCCGACCACATCGGTGACGAACCAATAGCTCTGCGCGTTGCGCTTCTTGGCGATGCACGAGCCGAAATCCGGCGTCCCATCGCCGCTCATGTCCTTGCCATGCGTGGCCTTGGCGACTTCGAGATACTCATCCCAGGTTTTCGGCACCGCCAGGCCGGCCGCTTCCAGCACGTCCTTGCGGTAGTACATCATGTGGAAGTCGCCATCGAGCGTGATCATGTAGGTCTTGCCGCTGTACTTCTCGGAGAAGTCCCGGAAGAACGCGCCCACATCGTCCTGCTGGATGTCCTTGTCGGCCTCGACCCGCGGCGTCAGGTCCTCGAGGTAGCCGCCGGCAATGTAGTCGACCATCCATTGCGGGGCGAACACGCCGGCGTCGACCGAGTTGGTGCCGCTCGCCCAGTCGGTGAGAATCTTCTGATAGAGATCCGAGAAGGGCACCGCGATGACATTGATCTTGGCGCCGGTGAGCGCTTCGAACTCGGGCGCGCGCCGCTGCAGCGGCTCCTGAATCGCACCGGTCTGCGTAATGACGTTCACGGTAACCCCCGCAAACGGCTTGTCCTGGGCAAAGGCAGGCGCGCCAACCAGCGCGGCAAAAGCCGAAAAGCCGGCCAGAAAGACCCCAATTCTCATCAGACTTCCTCCCGTGTTGACCGGGACATGTTCCTGCGAACCAAGCCGCCGGTATCTCCCCGTCGGCTGCCGTCGCCAGAGCACGGCACCAACGCTTGCCAAGCACAATATCGGCATCGCGCAGCGAGTCCAGTGCCTTGCCGCGACGGAAGGTGAGCTGCCCCGCGGGCTTCCCGGCCAACGCACCGCGTCACCGATGCTCACTGCAAGTTGGTGTGGCGGTGCAACATCAGTCTGTGCGCGTCGGGTATCTGCTGGGCCATGAAGAGCACAATGGAGTCGAGCAGGATGAGGCAGGATTGCTCGAACAGGCTGCCGCCAAACTGTTTCGATTTCTCGACAGGGACATGCAGCGTGACATCGGCAATGCCGGCCAGGGTCCCGGCCGGCTGATGCGTCAGCGTAACGACCTTGGCGCCCTCCGCCTTGGCGATGCGGGCAAAGCCTGTACTGACCGGCGTTTCCCCGGAGCCGGAGACGATCAGCAGCGCATCGCCCTTGCGGATCGATGGCGCCGATGCCTCACCGACGAAATGCACCGCTCGACCAAGATGCATGAAGCGCATCGCACTCATTTGCGCGACAAGGCCGGAGCGTCCCTGCCCGGAAAAGAACCATCGCCGATCGGGGTCATCGAACGCTTGCACCAGTCTTGCAAAGGCGTCGGCGTCGATCCGGCCAAGAACGTCGGTTATCTCCTGTCCCACGGCCAGCCACGGCCTGGATTGGGCAATCTGTCGCGAATCCATCGGGCTACCTCTTTCGGACTTGCCGATTCTGTGATGGCGCTGCCCACCACCAGGATTTCAGGCTCGACTGCGATCACCGCTTGCAGCGTGTCGGGGCCGATCCCGCCGGCGAGCGAAACCAGAAAGCCGCGATCATGCATCTTTCTCACGGCGTCAATATGTGACGTGGAGGTGTTGCCCGCCAGCCGCGCATCGGTTGGCGAATGGACCGCGATGTAGCCGAAGCTTTCGGGGAAGACAGCATTCACGGGAAGCAATTCTGCCTTGCCCGCCTCGGTGATGGTGTCGACGACGACCGTCGCGCCGAAGGCGGCGGCACATTTTCCGACCGCCTCATGCGTGGCGGACGAAGCACACGACAGCACCGTCATGAACGCGGCACCGGCGCCGAATACCATATCAGCCTCGAACCGGCCGGCGTCGACGGTTTTGGTATCAGCCAACACCATGACTTCAGGGCAGAGCTCGCGCGCCGTGGTGATGGCAGAGAGGCCGAGGCGTTTCAGCAATGGCGTGCCGATCTCGATAATGTCGGCAAATTCCTTCATCTGCGGGAGCAGAGCCAGGTGTTCAGGCTTGTCGAAGGCGACTTGGAGGAGCAAGGCGGTTCTCTCGGATTGCTTAAGGCAGCGAGGGCGGCATGCCGCCCAACCCACTGTCGTGTGCTTCGTGGTCGAAATCTGCCATAATCCAGCAACCTCCAGGCTGGTCTGCACAGGGAGAGCAAATCGTGCCCTGCAAAGCAAGTGGTCTTGTCGAAAGCAGGAGGTGCGGGCCAGATCAGCGCCGACGCCACCTGCAATGCAGTATGAGGTAGTCCTTTGACGAGACTGTTTGAGCCCATTGGATGCAAGGTCGACCTGCCGACTGGTGCGATGGGAAATGCAACCGGCAGCTACCAAAAGCGCTTCCGCGATCTGGACGGGCTCTATGCCGACGCCGCGGCGTTCGAAGCCATGCGCGTGACATGGGGTGAGCGCATCGTCTACGAGGTGTCCGAGTTCCGACCGACCGAGCAGTCGGGCGACCTGATTTTCGGCGTCACGCACATCGCGCCAGGCAAGGTCGGCGACGAATATTTCATGACGCGCGGTCACATCCACAGGCAGGCCGACCGGCCCGAGATCTACTATGGCCAGAAAGGGCACGGTCTCATGCTGATGGAGTCGCCGGAGGGCGAGGTTCGCATCCTGCCGATCGACGCCCAGACCGTCTGTTATGTTCCGCCATTCTGGATCCACCGCTCGATCATTGTCGGGGAAGGCGATCTGGTGATGCTGTTCTGCTACCCCGCCAATTCAGGGCAGGACTACGAGATCATCGCGAGATCGGGAGGCATGCGCTCGCGCGTGGTCGCCGGCGATGGAGGCTGGAGGCAAGTCGACAACCCGGATTGGCGACCGCGTGACGCAAAGCTGATCTCTGCCCTCTATGGGCAACGATCCGGCACGGCGCCGGCATGAAGGCTCGCTACGAGATCGCTGCTTCATTTAGCATTGCTGCACTGCGCGCGGAGAAAATCCGGGAGAATGGCGAATGAGCCGCTATCGGCCGGCCACCCAGCCGACATTCTACTTTATCGGCGTCACGACGACGAGCAGCTCGATCATGCGGGTTTTCCCCGCATGGGCGCGCCACCTCGGGCTGAAGGAAGCGGTTCTCAAGGATGCGGTTCTCAGGGGCATCGACTTTTCACTCCATGCTGATCCGGAGGCCTACCGTGAGGTCGTCTCCTTCATAAAATCCGACCCGCAGTCGCTTGGCGCGCTCGTCACCACGCACAAGATCGATCTTTTCAACGCAGCGCGCGACCTGTTCGATGTGATCGATCCGCACGCCCGCCTGATGCACGAGACCAGTTGCCTGTCGAAGCGGGGCGGAAAACTCGTCTGCCATGCCAAGGATCCGATCTCTTCGGGCCTTGCGATAGACGGTTTCATTCCGGCGGGATATTTTGCGGACACCGGCGCGGAGGTCCTGTCGATGGGCGCCGGCGGATCGACGATAGCGATCACCTGGCACCTGATGCGCAAGCAACGTGGCGCCGACTTGCCTTCGCGCATCATTGTCAGCGACCTTTCGCAGCCGCGTCTCGATGAAATCGGTCGCATCCACAGAGACATGACGTCGGCGGTCGAGCTCGAATATGTCCTGGCGGACCGACCAGAGATCAATGACGAGACGTTGGCGGCGCTGAAACCAGGATCGCTGGTGATCAACGCGACCGGACTTGGCAAGGACGCGCCCGGCTCGCCGATTACCGATGACGGCGTGTTCCCCAAGCGCGGCATTGCCTGGGATCTCAACTATCGCGGCGACCTGATCTTCCTCGACCAGGCAAGGCGGCAGCAGGCCCGACAGCAGTTGCAGATCGAGGATGGTTGGACATATTTCCTGCATGGCTGGACGCAGGTGATCGCAGAGGTCTTCGACATCGCGATCCCGGTGTCGGGACCGGATTTCGACGAGATGTCGCGCATCGCCATCGAAGCGGCGAAAGGCTGATGCCGTGGGTCTCGTCACGCCGCGCTCGCTCTGACCGATAGACAGAGGATCACATGTTTGCCCATCTCAGGACTCTTCCGAAATGAGCGGCGAGCTTTTCCTCGCCATCGACGTCGGCACCGGCAGCGTCCGCGCCGCACTGATCGATGTCGCCGGCAAGATCCTCGAGCTTGCGTCGCGCGAGCACGACCAGATCGTGCCGGAATTCGGCTGGGCCGAACAGCGGCCACTCGACTGGTGGGAGGGTGCGCGAGCCAGCGTCAAGACGGTGCTGGACCGCGTCGAAAGCGCCCGCGAAAACATCTCTGCCATCTGCGTCTGCGGGCAGATGCACGGGCTGGTCCTGCTCGACGCGCACGGTGCGCTGACGCGCGACACGGCACCGCTCTGGAACGACAAGCGCACCGTCGATCTCGTCCGTCGCTTCGAGCAAGCGAACCAGCCGGACAGCTACCTGCCCGAAAGCGGCAACACGCCGACCCCGGCATGGCCGGGCTTCAAACTGCAATGGGTCCGAGACAACGATCCCGCCGCATACGCCCGCAGCGCAGTCGCCATCATGCCGAAGGATTACATCAACTACCGGCTGACCGGCGAGATCGCCATGGATACAGGCGACGCGTCCTGCAGCTTCCTGATGAACCCGGAGCGGCTCGACTGGTCGCCGGTGATGATCGAGCGCATGGGTCTTGACGCCGCCAAGCTGCCGCCGATCCGCAACTCGCTCGATGTCGTCGGCCACGTCACCGAACAGGCGGCGCTCGACACCGGCCTGCGCTCTGGAACCCCGGTGCTGGTCGGTGGTGCCGACTATCCGGTGGCACTGCTCGGCTCAGGCGCCTGTCGGCCGGGAATGGGTTCCGACAGCACCGGCACGGGCGCCATCATCACGGTGATCGCAGAGAGGCCGCTGCTTGACCCGGAAATCTCGAACGTTGCGACGATCGAAGGCAACTGGGCGCAATTCGTGCTGCTGGAGACCGGCGGCGACGGCATGCGCTGGGCACGCCGCGCCTTCCACGGCAACGCGCTGTCCTACGACGAGATCGTCGCCCGCGCCGCCGAGGCGCCGGCCGGTTGCGACGCGCTGCTCTTCATGCCCTTTCTCACCGGCGAACGCCTGGGGCGCCATCGCAACGCCCGCGCACAGTTCTTCGGATTGGGCGCCGGGCATGGCATGGAGCATTTGCACCGCTCGATCCTGGAAGGCATCGCCTTTGCCATGACGCGCCACATCCGCATCATGGAACACGCGTCAAACAGGCCGCTGGAGCGCGTTATCGCTGCGGGTGGCGGGGCGCGCACCGAACTCTGGCTGAAGATCAAGGCCAGTGCCTTCAACATTCCGATCCTGGTCCCGCGGGAGCCCGAATGCGGCATTGTCGGCTGTGCCGCGATGGCCGCGACGGCGACAGGCCGCTTCTCGCGCGTCGACCAGGCGGCCGAGCGCTTCGTGAGCTACGGCGCCGAAATGCTGCCGGACCCCGGATGGGCCGAGACCTACAAGCGCACCCAACCGGTTTTCGAGCAGCTCTACCATCACAGCCAGGCGCTCTACGACGACATTGACGCACTGGCGGCCGCCACGCGCCAGACCCAGCCGTGACGTCTGCCTGGCGATCGCACGGGGTTTGCGCAGCTCCGAGTCTCGGGTCCCAGCCCTCGGCAGTCCCGAGGAGAAGCTCGAGGCCGCCGCTGCCTGATGGCATTGGTCGGCGGCCTCGACAGCCAGATGGGGCTTGGGAGGGCCACCTCAGCCGGCCTGATACTCCTGCGACTTGAACGACAGGTGCTTCACGCCTTCCGGGGCATCCGAGATTTTGCGGATGTTCGCCCAGGTCTGCTTGTAGTTCGGCAGGATCAGCTCATTGGTGCCGGCATTGATGACGTTGCCCTGCACGCCGGTCGGGAATCCGAACAGCATGAAGGTCTCGCCCTTCCTGGCGCTCGGCGTCGGGTAGACCATCGCCTGGGTCGAGCCGCTCTCGTTGTAGACCTCGACGAGGTCGCCGTTGTTCACGCCGAGTTCGCTCATGTCGTCCGGGCTCATCTCGATGAACGGATAGGGCCAGCGGTCCATCACGAATTCGCTCTCCTGGTCCAAAAAGGCATTCTGCCAGACCTGGTTGGCGCGCCCGTTGTTGATGAGGTACTTGTTGTTCTTCTTCTGCTCCTCCTTGCCCGGCGCCTGCAGGCCGCGCCATTGCGCTTCCATGAAGGTCGCCTTGCCGTCCTTTGTGCCGAACTTGCCGTCGGTATAAAGACGCTTGGTGCCGACGATCTTGCCGTCTTCGAAACCGGTAGCGGGCTCCTGGAAGCCGTTGTTGCCCATTGCCTTCAGACGCTCATAGGTGACGAATTCGCCGCCTCCGGCATTTTTGTTGTAGCCGTCCATGAAGGCGTCTTCCTCGGTCTTCCAGTCGTAACCCTTGAACTGGTCGGCATAGGCATTGTCGCCCATTTCGCGCAGCACCTTCTCCATGTGCTGGGCAAGCCCGGCGGCGATGAGACAGTCCGGCCTGGCGTTGCCGGGCGGGTCCATGTAGCGCTCGACCAGCCGCATGCGTCGCTCGCCGTTCATCGACGTCAGGTTCATTTCGCCCGACTCGGCCGCCGGCAGCCAGACATGGCTCGCCGCGCCGATCTTGGACGGGATGATGTCGACGTCGACCGAGAACAGTCCGCCGGCCTTGATGGCGGCCAGGATGGCTTCGACCATCGCCTGCCGGTCGCCATACGGCACCTTGCTCATCGCATCCTTCACGATGTCGGTGCGCTTCTTGTAGACCATGTTGAACTGGTGGGCGTTCAGCGTGGTCTTGTAATGGTCGCAGGCCCAGATGTGATGAACGCCGCCCTTGCCCTCGATCAGCAGCTTGTCGACATAGGCGGCAGGTCGGCCGACATGCGCGTCGGAGGGACGGACATAGCCTTCCTGGTGGCCGCCCATGCGCACGCAGCCGCCGCCCTCGCGACCGACATTGCCGGTGGCGAGCGCGACGTTCACCAGCGCGGCATTGGTGCGATAATTGTCGTTGCCCCAGATCAGGCCCTTCTCGTAGGCGAACATGGTGCGTCGACGCTTACCGTCCTTGGGCTCGGCGATCCATGCCGCCGACTGACGGATCTGGTCGACGGTCAGCCCGGTGATTTTCGCAGCATCTTCAAGCGTGGTCTTGTTGGCGGCGAGCGCCTTGTCGAAATCTTTGGTCGACGCGTCGATGAAGGCCTTGTCGATCCAGCCTTTGTCGGCAATCTCGGTCAGCCAGGCATTGAACAGCACCATGTCGGTGCCGGAATTGATGGCAAGGTGCATGAGGTTTTCCTTGCCGGCTTCGGCCTCGGCCGCATTGACCGATACGGTGCGGCGCGGATCGACGAAGATAATGCGTGCCTTGGCATGCGGTTCGTCCGGAAGCTGCGCCTGTTTTTTCTGCATCGAGGTGCCGCGCAGGTTCGGGACCCAGTGGTTGAGGAAATAGTTGGTCTGCGTCTCCAACGGATTGTTGCCGACCGAGACAAGCGTATCGGCGAGTTCGGCATCCTCGTAGCAGTTGTTCAGCTCACCGACGCCCATGTCGCGGGTCGCATGGACTTCGGAATTGTAGGCCGGCCTGTTGTGGATGCGGATGTTCTTCACCTTCATCGAGCCGAAATAGAGTTTTCCGGTGCCCCAGGTGTTTTCGTAGCCGCCGGCCGAACCGCCGTGATCGAAAACGGAGACGAACAGCCCATCCTCGCCCTGATCCTTGACGACGGCGGCGGTGACACGAGCAACGAGATCGAGGGCATCTTCCCAGGAGGTCGGTTGCATCTGGCCGTAGCGCCAGACCATTGGATCGGTGAGACGTTGCTGCTGCGAGCCGCGGGCGGTCGAGTAACGCAGCTCGCCCATGCGGGCGCCGCGCACCGAGCCGAGGCCGGAATTCACTTCGCAGTCGTGGTCCGGCTTGATGACGATGTGGACGTCCTTGCCGTCCTGCTTGACGATGTTGTACATCGACGGCGCGTACCAGGCGTCGGTCTCGGCACCCTGCTGCTCGGCGAGATCGACGCCGAACACATTCGAGGCGGCATCGGTGCCGCCCTGCTTGTTGGTCGGCCAGGTGTAGGCGTGATAGCCGCAGCCGACGATGCAATAGTGGCAGGTGACGTTGTGCTTCTTGGCATCCGCCGGAATGATCGGCAGGCGGTCGATGTGACGTTTGTAGGCCATGATCCGATCCTCCCTTAAAGCACGTTGCTCAGACGGCCGTAGAGCAGCTCGTCCAGGCCCTCGGCATAGATGTCGCCCTTGTCGTCGATGCGGAGCGCATATTGCGGCAGGTTGGCGGTCGACTGCCCCCAGATCTGTTGCCCGCCGGCATCCGCGTCGAAGCGCGAATAATGGCCGGGGCAATTGAACGAGTGGTCGTCGGCATTGTAGTTGAGCGGGAAGCCCTTGTGCGGGCAGATGGTCGAGAAGCCGACGATGTCGCCGTCAGGGCCGGCGCCGCCTTCCACTTTCATTCCAAGCTTCAGCAGCACACCGGGCGCGTTCTCATCGGGGTAGCCGACATCGAAAGGCTCGTTCGGCTTCAAATCGGCAATATTGGCCAGCTTGTTCGACGGGTATTCGACCAGCGCCAGACCGGGTGCAGCCTTGGTCTCGGCTTGTGCCGGCAGCGCCACCGCGGTGGCCACGCCGGCGGCGGCGAATGCCCCTCCCCTCAAGAATTGACGGCGGCCGACGTCGACCAGCCTGTTGCAGCGATCCATGCATTCCTCCCATTGGCGAAATCGCGCAAGCGGTCTTGCAACGCCTGTGCCAACCGGAGAAGCCGCCGGTTTGATTGAAGCGCGTCGCATTGAACGGATTCATGCGACGCGCTTCAAGTTCTTGTTTTTATGCATATCGTTGCCGCAAAACCGCTGCGCACTTTTGCGCGACATGCATTGGAGAAACTGCTGGAAAGCCAGCACCAAGCGGCCTGCATGTTCGGAAATCTGGACATGCTGCACTGCCGAAGGTTCAGGAAGTCGAACGCGCCCGATCGGCAACGCCGAGCCGCGTCATCTTCTCCCAAAGCGTCGTTCGCGAGATCGCCAGCAACCCGGCTGCTTTTGCGATTTGACCGCCGGTTTCGTCCAGCGCCCGCTCTATCTGCCGCCGCTCCGCGGCATCGCGAACATCGGCCAGCGGCACGAATGCAGCACTTGCGGGTTTTGCTGTGCGCTCCGGGAACAGGTCGCCGGGCATGATCCATTCACTGGTCGACAACGCCACCGCCCGCTCGACGCGGTTTCTGAGCTCCCGCACATTTCCGGGCCAGGGATAGGCGAGTGCGGCCTCCTCGGCCAGCGCGCTGAAACCCCGGATCCGGGTATCGGATCGGGTCGCTGCGTTTTCAAGGAACCTCTCGAGCAGCCAGGTAATGTCCTCATGCCGCTCGCGCAGCGGTGGAATCGTCACCGGCAGGACCGCGAGTCGAAAATACAGATCTTCGCGGAAGCTCGACCGCCCATCGCGTTGGCCAAGGTCGCGATGCGTGGCGGAAACCACCCGTGCGCCAAACGTGCAGGGCGTCTCGCCGCCGACGCGATTGAAACTGCCATCCTCAATGAGCCTGAGCAGTTTTGCCTGAAGCGGCATTGGCATGTCGCCGATCTCGTCCAGGAACAACGTGCCTTTTCCGGCCCGTTCGGCGTATCCGAGATGCCGCTGCTGCGCCCCGGTAAACGCCCCTTTTTCGTGACCGAAGATCTCGCTTTCCAGCAGTTCGGCCGGGATCGCCGCACAGTTCACCGCGATGAACGGCTCCAGGCGCCGAGGCGAGACCTCATGCAGCAGGCGGGCCGCCACTTCTTTCCCGCATCCGGTCTCGCCGGTGATCAGCACCGGAAGATCGTGGCCCGCGTAACGGCGCAGCAAGTCTTCGGCATGCTGGATGGCCGGCGACTCGCCGAGGAAATAGCCGTTGAGACGAAGCTGGCTATGCGTTGTCCGCCGTGCGGCATCGATCCTCCGCAAAAATTCATCCATCGCGAACGGCTTGGTCATGAAATCGACGGCGCCGGATCGCATCAACCGGACTGCCTGGTCAATCTCGCCATGGCCGGTCACGAAGACAAAGGGTGGCGAATTCGGCAGGTTGGCAAGCTCGCTGAAAACCACTTCGCCGGAAATATCCGGGAGACGGACGTCACAAATCACCAGGTCGAGGCAACCGCAGAGGCCTTCAATTCCGGAGATGGCATCTCGCCCTGACTGCCACCAATTCACCTGCCAGCCCTCGAGCTCGAGGCGCTGGACGATCGACCCGCCCATGACGGGATCGTCCTCGACGAGGCCTATCCGGGCGCGCTCAGGCGGCATGGGCTTTGGTGTCCTCCCTGTCGAAGGGAATTGTCAGCGTGACCGCCGTCCCTCCCCCTCTTTTGGCTGCGATACTGGCACGTCCGCCGAGATCGTCAACCACGCGGCGGACCATCCAGAGGCCGAGACCACGTCCCGCGCGTACGGCCGGACCGGGATCCTGGTCGATGAGGATCCCCGCGATGTCGGCCGGCATTCCGGTGCCCTGGTCGCCAATTTCGATGTGCAACCGGTCTTCCCAGCTCATCGCCGTCAGCGAAACCGTCCCGTCTTCCGGAGTGACCGCGCTGGCATTGAGGAGGAGGTTGAGGACTGCCTGACGGACGGGACCGCCTCGGATGGGCAATTCCCGCGCACCGTTCCATGCGACGCTAAAGTCCAGCCGCTGCCGCTTGCGGCGCAATTCCGGCTTGAGCAACAGGTGGACATCGTCCAGATCGGCAGCCGTCATCGGGCGCTGCGATCGTTCTGGCCGATACGTCGCCAGCGCGGCCTCGACCACGTCGCGAATGCCGGCGAGGCCGCGCTCGATCAGGCTGATCGACGTGTCGCGAACACCGGGGGTTTCGCCATGGGTCTTCAACGTATCGAGTGCGTTGAACAGGCCGCCAAGCGGATTGTTGATCTCGTGCGCCATGCCGGAAGCGAGACGCCCGAGGCTCGACAGCTTCTCTTCCTCGGCGAGCTGCATGGCGAGGTTCGCGCGCTCACGCTCGGCATGGACAAGGGCGTTGTAGCCGCGGAACAGGCCTGCGACCTCGGAGTCCCCGGACGGGATTTCCCGGGACGAGATCGGCTCGGCCGCGCCATGCGCTGCAACGCGCATGTGGTCCTCCAGCACCCGCATCGGCCCGATCATCTGCCTCACCAGCACGAAGCCGCCCAGCGCGAACAACGCTGCAAGCACGCCATTGGTAATGAGCAGGGTGACCAGGATCTCACGGCGCTCGGCAAAGAGATGCGAAACATCGAATGTCGCGTGGATGGTCCCGATCGGCTGACCCTGATAGACGAGATCGCGGTGGGCGAACCCGGTCAACCTGGCCTCGTCGATGGTGACGACATCCGGCCCATAGCGATTGCGGTAATCGGCCGATAATTCGGAATAGGTCGCGATCCGGTTCGGATCGCTCGCTGCGAGCACCTTGCCGTCTGAGCCGGTCACCACGGTCTCGATCGGAGCGAGCGATTTATAGGACGCCGAGGACCTGTCGAGCGCGTCGAACACCTCCCAGACGTCGGCCCGCAACACAGCCGGCACGACCGCTGACGAAAGCCCGTCCAGATAGGTCTCGGCAAGACCGTTGAGGAAGCTTTCCTGTGTCCGCGACAGCCGGCTGAGCACGCGCTCGGAAATGGCCGCACTGATGACCACCATGAGCAAAGCGACAAGGACCGGCACGCGGTAGGAGACGGGAATCGATCGGAAACGCCAAAACAGTTTCATCCGAACTGCCTCACGATTTCCACCTTGGCCGCAATCGCGTCGAAGTGCGACGGACCGGTTGCCACGAACCCGTCCAGACGAAGCAGGGCAAGGACCTTGCGACCCTCGGCATCGTCCTGCATGGAAATCAAGGCCAGCTGCAACGCCCTGACGCGTCGATCGTTGGCGACGGACTTCGGCGACGCGATTGGCGGAAAGCCCAGCCATTCCGACTTGCGCACGATCCTGGTCTGCTTCACCAGATCCGGCTCGGTCTCACGCATGACCTCGTAGACATAGCCGTCGACGCTGCCCGACTGAGCGAGGCCGGAGGCGACGGCCCTGATGACGTTTCGGTGGCCATAGGTGAAAAAGCTGCGCGCGAAAAAGCTGCCGGCAAGCTGGCGGTTCTCCGCAAGCAGCGCCCGCGTCACCAGAAAACCCGAATTTGAATCAGGATCCGAGAACGCATGGACGTCGCCTTTCAGTCCGGCCCAGTCATCCACTTTACGGTCGGCCGAAGCGATCAGGTACGATTGGTAGAGCGGCTTGCCGTGCCAGACCGGGGCTGCGACAAGGTCGAGATCGGCCTTGAACTGCACGTAGGGATAGCCGCAGATCCATGCCGACTGGATCTGGCCGGAAACCAGCAGCGCGGTGATCTCCTGATAGGTGCGGCGCGTCACGAGCTCGATCCGGCCACCGATCCTGGCGCTGAGATAGCTGCGCAGATGGCCAAGCAGTTCGAGATCGTTCGAGAGGAAGACCGGCGTCAGGCCGAATTTGAAACTCTCTTCTTCGGCGCCAAGCGCAACGGGGGCGAAGACCGCACCCGAAACGGCGGCCGCAATCAGATCACGCCGTGTGATCGGAACGCCGTCGGTGGCCCTGTGCGGGTTGCCTAGGTTCCTCAACAATCGCCTCCCGACCGGAGCGAGAGCGCGCCCGGTCGATCCGATCATATCCGAAAATGCAGAAGTGCAGGAACTGCAAAAAGAAGCCGGATTTTGGGCCGAATTTTGAAGCGAGCCGACGCATCCCGTCTGGGATGCGTCGGACGATTGACTCAAGCATGTCGCGCAAAAGTGTGCAGCGGTTTTTGCGATAACGACATGCAAAAACAACAACCTAAAGCGCGTCGCATGAGGCCGGTCAAACGTGACGCGCTTTAGGTGTGGCGTATTTCCGTCCCCAGCACCTTCAGGCACTCGCGGATGAACGCGGCTAGTGCCGTCCAGCCCTTTGCCGAGACCATCGTTCCATCGACATAGGCCTCGGTCGGGGACAGGTCGATATAGGTTCCACCGGCGAGGGTCACTTCCGGCTCGCAGGCGGCCAGCGCACCTACTTTCTTGCCACGCACGACGCCGTCGACGGCGATCAGGATCTGGACGCCATGGCAGATCGTAAAGATCGGCTTCTGGTTTTCGTGGAAATGGCGGACGATCGCCTGCACGCGCTTGTCCGTGCGGATGTACTCGGGGCCTCGGCCGCCCGCGCAATAGACGGCATGATACTGGTCGAGCTGTCTTTCCGCCTCCGAAAAGGTCTTGTTCAGCAAAGCATAGTGGCCGGGTTTTTCGGTGTAGGTCTGGTCACCTTCGAAATCGTGAAGCGACGTCTTGATCAGGTCTCCGGCGTTCTTGTCAGGACAGACAACGTGGACGATGTGGCCGACCGCCTCCATCGCCTGCTGATAGACGAAGATCTCGTATTCCTCGGTAAACTCACCGGTCAACATCAGTATTTTCTTGCCTGGCATGGTCGGTTCCTCGTTTTGTGAAGGGAAGGGTCTTGTGAATTGAAGGCGGGCGGGCCTTGCGCTCGCCCGGCGGCGCGGGTCTCAGAAATGGCGATCCGCCCCGGGCGTTTGCTTGCCTGATCGACGGTGCGTTCAGCTTGACGGCGCCGCTCCCGACGGTGACGAACATCGTGCCAGCCTCAATCGAACGCCGGCAACAAACGATCACGGGAATGCTCGATATGACGGCGCATCGCCTGTTCCGCCGCAGCGGGGTCGGAGGCGGCGAAGGCGGCCAGGATGGCCTGATGCTCGTCGAGCGCTTCCTCGGTGACGCGCGAATGGAACATCAGGCGGAAGATGTGGAAGTGGGTATGCTGGAACGCGAGCGTCTCGCGCACGAGGCCATTGTTGGCAAATTCCATGATCCGGTCGTGGAAAATGGCGTCCTGCCGCGCGAAGTTGGAGTAACGCAGGCGTTCATCCTTGCCTTCGCGGCGCGCCATGCCCCCTGCGGACTCCTCAAGCACCGCAAGTTTCGTCTCATCCATCAATGCGGCTGCTTTGGCCGCCGCATGCGGCTCGAGCAGCAGGCGAAGCTCATAGAGTTCGTCAAATCGGCGCCTGGTTATCTGCGGCGCGGCGCGGTAGCCGATCAAATGTGTCTTCAGCACAAGGCCTTCGCCTTCGAGGCGGCCAAGCGCTTCACGGATCGGCGTGTGGGATACGTCGAGCTCCTTGACCAGGCTGTCGACGGTGATCCGTGCGCCAGGCGCGATCTTCAGCGCCATGAGTTGCGCGAAGATCGCTTCATAGACGTCCTCAACCAGGCTGGTGGATCGCTGGATGCGCCCGCTGGCGGGGTCGACTTCTCGGGAATTGCTTGCGTTCGTGACCTGCATCTTTGCCTCTTGACAGGATCACTGGCTAACACGATGCTTCGCTCAATACAATCCTATATCCTATACGATTTGATAGAGGATGCCTTTAGCACCGAGCTCGGCGAGCTTTCGCCTTCCACTCCCACATCATCGAGGGACGCAAGACCATGAGCCTTTTCGCTGCCATAAGGCTGCCGCGTGAAATCCTCTTCGGCAAGGGCCAGCGCCATGTCATTGCAACCGTTGCGGCCAGGCTCGGCCATCGCGCTCTCGTCTGTACGGACGAGCGCTTTGCCGCAACTGTCGCCTTCGCCGAGATCATGGCGGCGCTCGAAGGCGCATCGATCGATGTTCTGGTGCACGATCGTGTGCAGCCCGATGTGCCGCGCGACACCGTTGCCGTCTGCGTCGAGGAGGCGCGGGAGTTTGCGCCCGACATGGTGATCGGCATCGGCGGCGGCAGTTGTCTCGACATGGCCAAATGCGCCGCGTTGCTCATCAGTCACGGCGGCCTGCTCCAGGACTACTACGGCGAGTTCAAGGTGCCCGGTCCGACACTGCCGCTGATCGCGGTGCCAACGACAGCCGGCACCGGCTCGGAAGTAACCCCCGTCGCCGTGATCTCCGATCCGGATCGCACCATGAAGGTAGGCATCTCCAGCCCGCATCTGATCGCGGCAGCCGCCATCTGCGACCCGGAACTGACGATGACATGTCCCCCGGGACTGACGGCGATCGCCGGCGCAGACGCGCTGACCCATGCGGTCGAGGCTTTTACCGCCGCCAGGCGCGGCACTGACCCCAGCCTGCCGCAACAACATGTCTTCATCGGCAAGAGCGCGCTGACCGATCATTTTGCGCTGCTCGCGATCAAGCTGCTTGGCCGCAGTCTCGAGAAGGCCTGCCGCGACCCCACCGACGAGGACGCTCGCGCCGATGTGATGATGGGCGCGCTTGCGGCCGGCTGTGCGTTCGGAACGGCCGGAACGGCAGCGGCGCACGCGGTGCAATATCCGGTCGGCGCCCTTACCCACACCGCTCACGGGCTGGGTGTCGCCACCATGCTGCCGTATGTCATGAAGTACAACTGCGCCGCCGCTGCCGCCGAGATGACCGAGATCGGCCTTGCCCTTGGTCTCGACGGCAAGGACCGGAGCACCGCTGAGATGGCCGACGCGACGATCGACGAGATCGGCCGGCTGTTTGCAGCGATCGGGATCACGCCTACGCTGGCCAGGCTCGGGCTTCCCGCCGACAAGCTCGATTGGACGGCCGAACAGGCGCTCGGCATCGACCGTCTCATCAAGAACAATCCGCGTCCATTCGACCCGGCAGCCATGCGCGGCCTGATCCAGGCCGCCTATGATGGCGACCTCGCCGCCTGTGTCATGTGAGCAACCGAGGAGCAGGCCATGAACATATCTCATCAGGCGCTGGAGGACGATCAGGACACTGCCGGCTTCCATAGATTCTCCCACGGCTTGTATATTGGCGGCCAATGGCGGCAATCCGCCGACGGCAGGGAAATCCAGGTCGTCGACCCTTCCACCGAGGCGGTGATCGCCGCGGTTCCCGATGCGACGATCGAAGATGCCGCGGCCGCCGTCGAGGCTGCGGCCAAGGCCGCCGATGGCTGGCGCACGACGGCGCCCCGCAAGCGTTCCGAAATCCTCAGACGCTGCTTCGAGCTGATGACGCAACGTTGCGAGACGCTGGCCACCCTGATCTCGCTGGAAAACGGCAAGGCACTGCGGGATGCGCGTGGCGAGATCGCCTATGCTGCGGAATTCTTTCGCTGGAATGCCGAGGAAGCCGTTCGCATCACCGGCGAATTCGGGATGGCGCCTTCCGGCACCAACCGGATCGTGGTCGACTACGAGCCGATCGGCATCTGCGTCCTTGTCACACCCTGGAATTTTCCTGCCGCCATGGCGACGCGCAAGATCGCGCCCGCCCTGGCTGCCGGGTGCACGGTGATTTTGAAGCCGGCCAGCGAGACCCCGCTCACCGCCTACGCGCTCGCCGCGCTCTACCAGGAGGCAGGTGTTCCGCCAGGGGTTGTCAACGTTCTGACAACCTCCAATCCCGGCCCGGTGACGGCCGCGATGCTGGCCGATCCGCGGGTGCGCAAACTCTCCTTCACCGGCTCGACCGGAGTCGGGCGCGTCCTGCTGGCCGAGGCCGCAAAGCACGTGGTTTCGTGTTCGATGGAACTTGGCGGCAACGCGCCATTCCTGGTGTTCGATGACGCGGATCTCGATGCGGCGGTCGATGGGGCGATGGTGGCGAAGATGCGCAACGCCGGCGAGGCCTGCACGGCCGCAAACCGCATCTATGTCCAGTCCGGCGTTTACGATGCGTTTTGCGAAAGCCTCGCCAGGCGGATGTCGGCATTCACGATTGGCGCCGGCACCGACCCGGCCACGGAGTGCGGGCCGATGATCACCAGGAAGGCAGTCGACAAGATCGACCGCCTGGTCAACGATGCTGTCGCCCGTGGCGCGCGGGTGCTGTGCGGAGGCAAGGCAGGCTCGGGAACGGGATACTATTATCCGCCGACCGTGCTCTGCGACGTCCCGGCCGAGGCGGAGATGGCGCACGAGGAAATTTTTGGGCCGGTGGCGCCGATCTCGAGCTTCGAAACGGAAGCCGAAATCATCGTGCGTGCCAACAACACCGAATACGGTCTTGCCGCCTACATCTACACGCGCGATCTTGCGCGTGGAATGCGGGTGGCATCCAGGATCGAAGCCGGGATGGTCGCTCTCAACCGCGGCTTGATGTCCGATCCGGCAGCACCGTTCGGCGGGGTCAAGCAGAGCGGCCTCGGCCGCGAGGGCGGCCAGCATCACGGCATTGCCGAGTTCATGGAGGCGAAATACCTCGCCATCAGCATCTGAGCGGAGGAAGAGTGCAAAACGATCCGTTCCGCATCCGCGACCATGTCGCCGATTTCGATCAAATCGTCCAGGACATCGTTCACCGCAGCGAGGCCGTCCGCGCAACCATCCCGATGACAGCGGACATTGCCTATGGGCCGGATCAGACCGAAACCATCGACCTGTTCTTTCCCCCGGGCAAAACAAGCGGCCTGCCGGTGCACATGTTTATCCATGGCGGCTACTGGAGGATGTTCTCCAAGCGCGACTACTCATACGTCGCAGCGACGATTACCCAGGCCGGCGCGATTGCCGTCATCGTCAACTATGCGCTGATGCCCAAGGTCAGGATGGCGACGATCGTCGACCAGGTGCGCCGCGCCAAGCAGTGGGTTCTGGCCCATATCGCCGACCATGGCGGAAACCCGGCAGACCTCACCGTCAGCGGCCATTCGGCCGGAGCACATCTTTCAACGTTCCTGTTCAACAGCGAGCATAGCCCTTCGAATGTGCGGGCCGCCCTTCTGCTCGGCGGGCTCTACGATTTGAAACCGCTCCAGGACTCCTTTCTCGCCAACGAAATTGCAATCACCGATGAGGAAGTCGCCAGGTTTACACCGCTTGCCCATCGGCATGATCCTCAAACCAAAGCGATGGTTCTGGTCGGAGCCAACGAGACGCCGCCTTTCCATCAGCAGGCAGATCGATTCAAAGAGCACCTGCTGCAGCAGGGTTCGCCGGTAACGTCGCTTGTTCTCGCCAACCGCAACCACATGGACAGTGTCAGAGATCTGGGCGTGCCTGAGAGCCAGGCGGGGGATTGCCTGACGAAACTGATTGCCAACGACGATCGTTGACCCAGCAGACATGCCGGCCATGGCGGCTTAATCGCAATGGCGTCAGCAGCACGCCTCAGCGAGGGAAAAGAACCTCACCCATGCCAAGCACCGCGTTGTCACCGCCGTATTTCTGCGGCGCGTTGCCCAGCAGCGGCCGTTTCAAGATAGCCTCGGCGATCAGATGGCGATCGATGACGGCGGCGAAGACGCTCTCCGGCGCGCCGCATTCGACAAAACTCGGCGACAGGCTTTTCGGCGCGCGATCGAGCAGGATCGAACCGCGACGCATCAGATAGCCAGGCATCTCGCCGGTGCCGCCGGCCACCACCAGCGTGCCGGCGATCATGCGGCTGCCGGCATTGTCGCCTGCGCCCTTCAGCACCGCGATCAGGCCGCGCCGCATCCGGTCGGCGGCAAAAGCGCCGGCTTTGCCCCTGACGATCAGCACGCCGCCATTCATGCCGGCCAGTTCGCCGGCGAGCGGCGCCCCAAGGTGATCGCCGGCATTGCCGGTTATTTCAAGCCTGCCACCGCGCATGCCGGAGCCGGCATGCGGGCCTGCATTGCCTTCGATGGTGAGCGTGCCGCCGCGCATGGCGCGCCCGGCCTGGGCGCCGGCATCGCCGACGACGCGAACCGAACCGCCCCGCATGGCTTCCGCCACGCGGTCGAGGCGCGCGCTGCCGCCTTCGAAGACGATGTCCAGCAGGTTGTTGCCGGCGACGCGAAAGATATCGCCGACCTTCGATCCATGCTTCGACATGCCGATCCGAATCTTTTCGAAATCGCGCCTTTCGATCCCGGCAAGCCGCTCCGCCGTCAACAGCGACAGATCAAGGCGCTCGGGTGGCTCGGCGACAAGGGTGAAGGTCAGCGCTTTCACGGCAGCATATCCTTCAGCGAATAGATGAACTTGCCGAGCTTGCCGCCGTAATTGCCGGCGCTGATGCGAACCGCGCCTCGCTTCGGCCCGAGCTCGATGACGGCCTTGATGCCGGCCTTCATCGCCGCGGCAACGGCATCGTTGGTCTCGCCGTCGATGACGATTTCCAGGACGGCGTTGATGTCGGCGCCGAGCTCACTCCTGACGACACCGCGCAGTGTCGGCGCGTAGGCTTCGTTGGCCGAGGCGATCATGCCCTTGTATTTACCGCCGATCTTGGAACCCGAACGGGCGATGCCGCCCGGAAACGGCACGATCGCGCCCGGCACCAGGCCTATCGCGGCAACCGCGACCTCGGCGGCGAGCAAGGCCCTGGCGCTGGTTTCAGCCATGACGAAGAAATTGCCGCCGCCGACGGCAGCCTTGGTCAGCCCGGTCGTTGCTTCGCACAGGAATTCGCCGTCCATGACCGGAACGCGCCAAAAATGCCTGCCGCCGATTTTCTTGGAGATCTGCCAGCCGTCGCCGAAATAACGCAGCGCCGAACCGAGCTTCAACGCGGCGCTGCCCTCCAGTCCGGCGAAGCAGGCGGAACCCGGCGAGGTCAAGACGCACTGGCCGACGCGATTGAGCAGTTGTTTCTGCAGCTCGTCTGTTCCCATCGCAAAAATCATCACGCGGCAGCCGGGCCGGCCATCCGGTGTCGCCGATGGCGGCAGCTCGACATCGATTGCCGCTTCGCAGCCGCAGCCGATCACCGAGGTGGCGAAGCCGGTCATCGTGATCGCCGCCTGGCGCGCCCATTTCCGGTTCGGCGCGGTGATGATGATGGCGGTCGCGCGCATGCCGAAGGCCTCGGCAAAGGTATCGTCGATCACTATGCCATTTACGCTCACGTTCGGCATGCCACCTCGCCGAATGGCTGTTCGCGCGCGACCGCCGAATCCGGGAAATCGAACCAGTCCAGCGACAGGCCGTAGCGCTGCTGGTGATAATCCTCCAGGCGCCGCAGCATCGCCTTGTCCGGCGACGGATTGAGCCTGAGCGCCTTGCCCCAGCGGTAGTGGGTGATCTCTCCGTCCTGCACGACGAGATCGCCGTCCTTGAAGACATACGCCGCCTGCCCCAGCATGTTCGCGATATTGTCGTCCCTGCGGTAGACAGCGATGTCGGCTGTCGCGCCGGCGCCGAGATGGCCGCGGTCCGTCAGCCCGAGCAGCCTGGCAGGGGCCGCACGCGTCATGATGGCAATTTCCTCGAATGTGTATTCGCGGTCGATCGCGGCCAGGGTGGAGAGCGCCATGGCGGAAGGTGAAAGTCCGGCGATCATTTCGGTGCGCGCTTCCCGGCTCATCAGCAACTCGAACAGGGCCGGATAGGCGGTAAAGGGCGCGCCGTTGGGATGATCGGTGGTGAAGAAGACACGCCACGGATCGTCGATCAGGAGAAAAAGCTCAAGCCCGATCGCCCACTGCATCGTGCCATAGAAATCCTTGCCATAGCGGTAGGGCACGATGCCGCCGCCATTGCCGTCGCCGTCATGAATGACGGATTTCTTCGGCTGCGCACTGCCACGCGCCGAAAACTGCCGCATGACGTCTGAGGAGATGGTGACGGTCTGGCCGAACATCACCTGGCCGATATCGATGGTGACTTCCGGCGTCGCGTTGACCAGTTCGGCAAGGCGCGCCGCGGCCGAGGAAAACCTGCGCTTGCCTTCCGTGCCGTAGCCATAGAACTGGAGATGGGCGAGGTGCAGCGGCAATCCTTCCGCCGCCGCGATCGTCGCGGCCGCCGTGTCCGCCGATCCGGGGCTGCCCAGATTGTTGCAATGGACATGCAGCGGATGCGGGACGCCGAGGCTGCCGACGGCGGCCTGCAGCGTCTTGACGATCTTGCGCGAGCTGACGCCATAGGAAGGCACCACGTCGTCCAGCGAGAAGGTGCGGACGTTTTCCTTGAAGGCGGCCGCCGCGCCGGCATTGATCACCTTGACCCCAAGCGCCCGCGTCGAGGCGACCGTCCAGGCGACATAGTCCTCGATCATCGTTGAGGAGGCGTCGTCGCGGATCATCGACAGCAGGAAATCGTCGTTGCCGAGAATGGCGAGCGTCGCCTTGTCGATGATCGGGATGTCGGCCAGTTCGAGATGGGTGTGAAGCGCGGCTCCCGGCGACATCGCCGGCTCGACCACCGTGGTGAAACCCATCTTGGCGTAGAGGCAGCCGGTCTGGAAAGTCGACCAGCCGGCATTGGAGAGCGGCGTCGTCGCCGGCCGCGCCTGGTGCGCGGCGTGCTGCTCCGGCAACAGCAGCCGTGCCGTATTCACGTTGCCGCCGCCGATGTGGGAATGGATGTCGATGGCGCCCGCCATGACGATGCAGCCGTCAGCGTCGATGGTCCGGTCGGCAGCGCCCGCCGCCGGCGCCGCAGCGATCTTGTCGTCGCTGATCCACAGGTCGCCCTTGCCGAGACGGCCGTTGACCGGATCGATGATGTCGCCGCCGGCGATTTTCGTCAGCATGGCAACGCCGCCTCGGCGGAGACATGACTGGCGACCAGCCGGACAACGGTCGCAGCGGAGGGCAGTTCGGACGCCGCGCGCGCGTCGACCGACCGCAGCGATCCGGTGCGGCTGGAATAGACCACCGCCTGATGATCGACGCCCGCTTCGCCGATGGCGATGGTGACCGCAGCACCCGCGACCGGCTCATGCGTTTTCGCCAGGGCGATCAGCGCCATGCGGTTCCTTTTCTTCTTCGGCTGGACAATCGAGGACGAGATCCGCAGGTGCAGGTCGGCTTCGCCGGCAGCGATCATGCGAGCGACATCGTAACGCCAGGGATCGAACTCCGGGAAGCCGCGCGCAAAGCCGGTGCGCAGCGGAAAACCGGTCATCCAGGTCGAGGCGAGCGCGCTTCCCCATCCGTTCTCGCTCGCCGGCAGATGCAGGCCGGATGCGCGTGATTTGCGGTTGAGATCGGTGATCAGCCCTTGCAGCATCTCCAGCGCCAGCCCGTCGGTTGCGTCGCCTGAAAACAGGAAGACGGGAAAATGCGCAGCCTCCAGGGCTTTGGCGAAATCGTCGAAATTCGACACAGGCTGCGATGTCTGGCGCCCCCTCCACTGCGCCCTCAGTGCCGCCAGCGTCGCGCCGAGGCCTGCCTCGCCGCAGGACAGCAGCGTCGCCGTCCGCCCGTTGCTCAACCGCGGCGCAGACGTTTCATTCGACCCGACCAGAAAGATCTCGCGCTGATTCTTGGCCGAGAGATCGGGGGCCGAGAGATCGGGAACCGTCTCGGCAAGCTCGCCGACAAATTGATGATGGATCTGCGGGAGTTCGCCGACGATCACCACGACATCGGCGCGCCGGCGCGTCTCGCCGGGCGCAACCGTCATCGCGCCTTTGTCGGTAAAAAGGGCGGCCTCGCGGGAAACTGCCGCGCCATCGGCATGATCATATGCCGCGCCAACCCGCTCAGCCAGAGCGATCGCCGCCCTGGTGCCGTGTATATCCGTATCCAGGCTGAAAACCGGGCACCGGCTTGACCCCAACAGCGCGGCGGCATGTGCGGCCGCGCGCTCGACCAGCGTTTCCCGGTTGCCGATCCAAGCAACCGCCATTCACTACGCTACTTTCTGGTGCCGGCCCGATCCTAGACGAAACTGGATTGGCCGTGAACCCCGCCTGTCAGCAGATTAGCGAATGTTTTCTTACGCCATCAACAAATTCCGACCGCGCTTAATCATATTTGATGTAAGCGAAGCGCTGATCGGTCGGTGGAGTGCCTTCCAGCGCGCCGCCTTCCCGGGCCGGCTGCCACTGGACGACCTCCTCGATCTTTTTGGCCAGCTCGAAGTCTTTGTCGGTGATGCCCTTGGCTGCATGGTTCATCAGGCGCACCTCGACCCAGGCATAGGACGCCGTGATGTCGGGATGGTGCCATGCCGCCTCGGCGAGATGGCCGACCGTGTTGATGACCATCAGTGTCGATTTCCAGCTGTGGGTCTTATATTTGCGCCGGATCCAGCCGTTCTCGTAATACCATTTCGGCAGTTCCTTCTCGAGCCGGTCGGCAATCTCAGCTTCCGAATAGACTTTTTCCCTCGGCGTCTCGTTCATCTCGACCTCCGCGAATTGCCCGGTCCGTTCTCGCGCCGAGCCAAAAGAAGATAAAACGAATGCACTCTCTGCGGCTTGCCCCTTCGACGAAAACAGCTATCATGGCGACGGGCACCTAAACTTCCATGATGCGTCTATGATGCACCCATCGGGGGGTAGATGTCGAATTCTGTTACCATACGAGTGCCCGCCCGCCTGCATCTTGGCTTCCTCGATCTCAACGGCGATACCGGGCGTCGCTTTGGCAGCGTCGGGCTGCCGCTGAGCGAACCCGAAACAACAGTCACCCTGTCACGGTCCAGCGAGACCATCGTCGAAGGCGCCGACAGCCGGCGCGCCGGCGAACATCTGTCGACGCTCTGCAGCCATCTCGGCATTCGCGGTCAGCACCGTCTGGTGATCGAACAGTCGATCCCGAGCCATGCCGGCCTGGGCTCCGGCACGCAGATCGCCCTTGCCGTCGCCGCGGCGCTGCGCACGCTCCACAAACTGCCTCTCGATATCGGCAGCGATGCGACCCTGCTCGATCGCGGCGGACGATCCGGCATCGGCATCGCCAGCTTCGAAAGCGGTGGCGTCATCGTCGACGCCGGCAAGGACGACAGCGGCAGGCCGCCGCCGGTCGTGGCGCGACTGCCGTTCCCGGAAGAGTGGCGCGTCATCCTGATCCTCGACCATGGCGGGCATGGACTGCATGGCGATGCCGAGATCGCGGCGTTTCGTTCGCTGCCGCCGTTCCCGGCATCCGGCAGCGGCGAGATCTGCCGGCGGGTGCTGATGGGCATCATGCCGGCTCTTGTCGAGCACGACCTGCAAGCCTTCGGCGCCGCCGTCACCGCGATCCAGATGCTGATCGGCACCCATTTCGCCCCGGCGCAAGGCGGCGTGTTCACCTCCAGGCGGGTCGAGAGCGTGGCCCACGGTCTCAACGAAGCAGGCGCCGTCGGCATCGGCCAGAGCTCGTGGGGACCGACAGGGTTTGCCTTCGCCCCATCGCAAGACGCTGCAGTCAGCTTCGTCAGTGCGGTTCAGCAGGCAGTTGAAGACGGCGTCGAGATCAGGATCGTCAAGGGCAGGAATTCCGGCGCGAAGATCAGTTCGACCAGACTTGATCTCGTCGGCAGCTGACGGCTGGCCAACACGATCAGGTTCAAGAAGAAAGGCGAGAAATGGCCCGCAAACACATCCTGCACATGCTGACGCCGTTGAAGCATATGAGCCCTTTCGACGTGAACATGGCTCTCGATGCAGGCTTCGACGCCGTCGTCCCCTATGTCGATGTAAGCCTGGGAGAGGTGACAGGCCTCGTGCAGGACGCGATCTTCTCGCGCCCGCCCGATGCGGGCGTCGATACCGGCATTTTTATCGCCGGCAAGGATGCCTCGCTGGCGCTCGACATGTTCGACGCAGCGCGAAAGGCGATGGTGCCGCCTTTCCAGGTTTCGGTATTCGCCGATCCGGCCGGCTCGTTCACCACGGCGGCGGCGATGGTGGCCAAGGTCGAAAAAGCGCTGGAGAAGAAATTCGAGCGCGGGCTGAAAGACACCAGGATCGCTGTTTTCGGCGCCACCGGCGTCGTCGGCTTCTGCACCGCCGTGATCGCCGCCAGGGAAGGCGCGGGGGTCACGCTGGTCGGCCATGACGGCATCGAAAGGGTCAAGCAGATCGCGGCCGAGATCAAGAGCCGGTTCAACATCGCCGTCGATGCGGCCGACGGATCGAGCGACGCCCGCAAGACGAAGCTGGTCGAGGCGAGCGAGGTGATCCTGGCGTGCGCCAAGGCCGGCGTCCAGGTGGTCTCAAAAGCCCAGTTGAAAGGCGACGGCCTGCTCATTGCCGCCGACGTCAATGCGGTCCCGCCGGCCGGCATCGAAGGCGTGGCCGTCAATGCCAATGGCGATCCGCTCGAAGCGGCAAAAGCTGTCGGCATTGGTCCGCTCGCCATCGGCAACGTGAAATACAAGGTCGAATTCGGCCTCTTCAAAAGAATGATCGAATCCGAAAAAACCATCACGCTCGATTTCCAGGAAACATTTTCCCTTGCACGCGAGATTGCCAAATAACGCCGGATCTGTGCTGATCGCGGCGATTTCAGGCCGGGCGCTGGCTGCCGCTGCGCGCCGCGCCGGCTATCGTCCGCTGGTCGCCGATTTCTTTTGCGATACCGACACGGTCGCGCTTGCCGAGCGCGCGACGATGCTGCCGGGCGACCTGCAAGGCGGCATCGACGGCGAGCGCATCATCGAGACGCTTCGGCAACTGGCAGGAGACGACCAGCCGGTCGCCATCGTCCTGGGCTCGGGCTTCGAGCGGATGACCGAGACCGTCGACGAGATCGCGCGCCATTTTCCGCTCGCCGGCAACAGCGGCGCCGCGATCCGCAGGATCAAGGACCCGCAATTGCTGGCCACCGATTGCGCCGAACTCGGCATTCCGCATCCGGAATTCCAATGGGACCCGCCGCCCGATCCGGAGAACTGGGTGGTCAAGACCGCAGGCGGCGCCGGCGGCGCGCATATCAGACGGGCCGCCGGAGAAACCCCGATATTACAGTGTCAGGCTCCTGGCGGCCGCTATTTCCAGCGCTTCGTTGCCGGCCGCAGCATCTCGGCCCTGTTCGTCGGCGACGGCCAAAGCGCTGACATCGTCGGCTTCAGCCAACAATGGGCGTCGCCTGCCCCGGCAGCGCCCTACCGCTATGGCGGCGCCGTGCGGTTGAGGCGCTTCGATCGCAGACGGGCGGCGATGATCCGCGGCTGGCTTTCAGGTCTGGCGCGTCGCGCCGGCCTGGTTGGATTGTGCAGCGCCGATCTCATTCGCGGACCGGATGGCTACAAGCTCATCGAGATCAATCCGCGGCCCGGCGCCACGCTCGACATTTTCGACGATGCCGACGCGCCATTGATCGAAGCGCATCTGCGCGCCGCGGCGGGCAAGAAATTCCGTCTGCCGCGCTTCGTCGATTCGATGGCGTCGATGGTGACCTATGCGGCGGCGCCGATCGCCCGCTTTCCATCGATTGCCTGGCCTGAATGGACTGCCGACCATCAGTCGCCCGGCACCCGACTGATCGCCGGCGATCCGGTCTGCACCATCTTCGCGCGCGGTCCGAGCGCCGATCTGACCAGGCGGCTGATCAAGGGACAAGCCAGCCGATTGCAACACCAATGGGAAGGAGACCGGACATGAAAGACGGTTCGGCATTCCTCAACGACAATGCGCAGCGCATCATCGACGGCATGATCGGCGACGCTGAACGCCTGCGTATCGGCGTTTCCACCGGGCCATTGGGCGAGTGCCTGATCGACGCCGGCGCCAAGGCCGCCGGCGGCGTCGAGGCCGGGCTGCGCATGGCGGAAGCCGCGATGGGCGGCCTCGGCAGCATTTCGGTGTGCATGGACCGTGCGTCGCCAAAATGGCCGTTCACCATCGAAGTGCGGTCGTCGCAGCCGGTGCTTGCCTGCCTGGGCAGCCAGTATGCGGGCTGGAACCTGTCGAGCCAGGATTATTTTGCCATGGGATCGGGACCGGCGCGGGCGCTCGCCCGCGTCGAACCGCTGTTCGAAACACTCTCCTATCGCGACACCGCGTCATCCGCCGTGCTGATCCTGGAGACCGCCAAACCGCCGCCCCAGGCGATCGTCGAGAAGGTCGGCAGGGCAACGGGATTGCCACCCGAAAAGCTCACCTTCCTCTATGCGCCGACACAAAGCCTGGCGGGCGGCGTCCAGATCGTTGCGCGCGCGCTCGAGGTCGCCCTGCACAAGACCAACGATCTCAAGTTTCCGCTGGAGAACGTTGTCGACGGCATCGGCACGGCGCCCATCCCCGCCCCGCATCCGGATTTCCTGACCGCGATGGGCAGGACCAACGACGCCATCATCTATGGCGGCAGCGTCCAGCTCTTCGTAAAAGGCTCGGCGAAAGACGCCAGCGAGCTCGCTGAGCGACTGCCGAGCCAAGCCTCGCGCGACCACGGCCACCCCTTCGCCGAGATCTTCAAGCGGTTCAAGGGAGATTTCTATGCCATCGATCCGCTGCTGTTCAGCCCTGCCGAAGTGATCGTCACGGCGATCGAGACCGGCGATACGTTCCGCGCCGGCGAGCGTGATCTGCAGATGCTCGAACGGAGCCTCGGTTAGACCATGGCGCTGCAATGGATCGGTCTGTCATCCGCCTGCCGGGGCATTCGTTCCGGCTTTCCGTATACCGGTATCCAAGGCGAGACATGATCCCTCGCATCCTGATCGTCAGCGACGTCTCGGACGCCCGCTCCAAGGGCCTGGCGGCAAGGCTGGAGCGGCGCGGCGCCGTGGTCGCAACCGTGCCGCTGGCGGCGATCGCGTTCGACACCGGCAGCCCGAGCGGACTGTCGATCCCCGGTTTCGACGGCGCGCTGCCCGACGCCGTGCTTGTCCGTTCGATCGCCGCCGGATCGTTCGAAGCCGTCACCCGGCGTCTCGGCGTGCTGCACGCATTCGGCAAGCTTTCCATTCCGGTGTGGAATTCCGCGCAGGCGATAGAACGCTGCGTCGACAAGTCGATGACGACCTTCCTCCTGAAGAATGCCGGCCTGCCGACGCCGCCGACATTCGCGGTCGAGGGTCTTGCCATGGCCGAAACGGTCGCCAGACGCGAACTGCCGTTCACGCCTCTGGTGCTAAAACCGCTTTTCGGCGCCCAGGGCCGCGGCATCCGGCTGATCGAAACACTGTCCGACCTCCCCGCCGACGACGAGGTGAACGGCGTCTACTATCTCCAGCATTACGTGCCGCGTCCTGGCCCGCCTTTCCGCGATTTTCGCGTTTTCGTCTGCGCCGGCGAGGTTTTGGCGATGATGAGCCGCCGTGGCGACGACTGGATCACCAATGTCAATCGCGGGGCGGTGCCCGAGCAAGTCTCGGGGCAGGTTTCGGGGCATGGCGAAACCGAACTGGCGGCGCTGGCACGGGCCGCCGCCGCCGCTATCTCAGCGGATTTCGCCGGCGTCGATATCGTGCCGGCGGCAGACGGCAAGCTGTTGGTGCTGGAGGTCAACAGCATGCCCGCCTGGTCCGGGCTTCAATCGGTGGTCGCGGTCAACATCGCCGATGCGATTGCCGACGCCCTGCTGAAATTCCTGGCTGATCGCCCAGCTGATCGCGCAGAGGCGGCGGCGGCGCGACCCTACCGCCTCACCGCGCCGGCGAATTCGTGACCGACGGCATGGCGCATTCGCGAGAACGCCTCCGGGCTGCCTACAAGGACGCCTGCCGGATGGAGATCGAGGCGCTGAAACCGGGCAACGTCCATCTGTTCGCCGACGGGCACGGCATGTCCGCTGCCCAGTTCATGACCAGCGCGGAGGTCTCGTCCGTCCCGCTGACCGATCCGCGCCTGCCGGTCGGACAGCGCATGCTGGAAGCGGTCCGCGCGACACGTCTGGCGGTCCAGACCAATACCAATCTCGGTATCATCCTTCTGGCAGGGCCACTGCTGTGCGCCGCCGAAATGGCGGGCGCCCAACTGCCCGACAATCGACTGCACGACAATCTCGACGCGGTGCTGCGCGCGATGAGCATGGACGATACCAGGGCGGTGTTCGAGGCGATCGTCGCCGCCGCGCCGGGCGGCCTCGGAGAGGCGGCGAACGATGTGCGGCAGGAGCCAAAAGTTCATCTGCTCGAAGCCATGCGCGAGGCGGCCGACCGCGACATGATCGCCCGCCAGTATGTTACCGGTTTCGGCGACGTGTTCGGCGCCGGGCTTGCGGCTCTGCAAGCCGCCTTGGCGCGCGGCGAAGTAGGCATGTGGCCGACGGTGTTCGCCTATATGGCGTTTCTCGCCGGCTTCCCGGACAGTCATGTGGTGCGCAACCATGGCGCTGACGTTGCAAATCAGGCGCGGCAAGAAGCCCTTGCCGTTGAAGCGGCGCTGCATGCCAGCGACGACGAGACGTCACGCATTCGTCTGCTCATGGAGTTGGACCGCCGGCTGAAGGCGGACAAGGTCAATCCCGGCACCTCGGCCGACCTCACCGTGGCTACTCTTTTAGTCCACACCCTCGGCGTTCAGCTTGCATAATCGCAACGTTGGTGGTTGACTTTCAGGAGCGGAAGCTGGGCTTCCGCGGCTATCCAGCCAACCGGTCCGGATCCCCGGGCGCTGCCAACAAGGATAGCTGTCCATCGAGCGCTCGCTCGGTTTGCGGCGTCTTTGGACACCATAACTGTGTCTTGGAGGAGAATTGGCATGGCAAAGATCTCGAAAGTAATGGTCGGTGAATCGCTGGTAGGAGACGGCAACGAAGTGGCGCATGTCGACCTACTCATCGGCCCACGGGGGAGCGCAGTCGAAACAGCATTTTGCAACGCGCTGACCAACAACAAGGACGGCTTTACCTCCCTTTTGGCGGTGATCGCGCCCAATCTTCAGTGCAAGCCCAACACCGTGATGTTCAACAAGGTCACGATCAAGGGCGCCAAGCAGGCGGTGCAGATGTTCGGCCCGGCCCAGCATGCGGTCGCCAAGGCCGTGCAGGACAGCGTCGCCGATGGGACCATTCCTGCCAATGAGGCGGACGACCTGTTCATCTGCGTCGGCGTTTTCATCCATTGGGACGCCGCCGACGACGCCAAGATCCAGAAGTACAATTACGAAGCGACGAAGGAAGCCATCCAACGCGCCGTTGCAGGAACGCCGACGGCCGCCGAAGCCACGGATAAGCGGGACCAGGTGAAGCATCCGTTCGCGGCTTAGACAAGAGACAGCCCCGCACAGGCAAAACCCTCCGCGGAGCCGGATGGTCTGTTGCGCCGCCTGAAAAACCTTCTGGGCCTTTAGAGCACCGGACAAAGGGCCTGCCTTCGGGCCTGACCCGAGGGTGGACCGGTTTTGGGAAATCCGAGGCTCCAGCAAAGAGATAGAGCGGCGAGACGATCGACTTGACGGCCCGCCGCTCTACAAGGCCCAGTTTCCGAGGCCGAAGTTCGAGGCGAAGTCAGGTGCCAAGCGCTGCGAGTTGCCCCGGCGTGAGCGTGCCGTCATGCAGCGAGGTCGCAACCAGCGCCGCGGCGATACCGAGTGACGAGAGGGCGCGAATGTCAGCCTCATTGCGCACCCCGCCGGCCGCGATGACGGAGCGGCTTCCAGCCTTCGCCTTGATCGCCTTGAGCCGCGTGAAATCGGGACCGGAGGCGGAACCGACCTTGGCCAATGTCATGACGATCACCTTTTGCGGCCAAAGCGCCGGCTCGTCGAGAAATGATGCCGGACCGCGAAACCCATCGTCGAAGAAATCCAGCGACAGGATAAGCTCCGGATGATCGCAAAAACGCCGCAACAGCGCGTCGTCCTGCTGCGATTCGGACCCCACGACCGGGCAAAGCCAGGATTCGGCAAGTGCCGCCGAAAGTGTTTTCTCGTCGGTGACCCCGGCATCGACCCAAAGCTCCGGCGGCTCCGCCATCGCCTTCAGCCGGGCAAGCGCGCCGCTGTTTGGCGTTCCGCCTTCGATGGCATCGAGATCGGCGATATAGAAGGTCGGAAAAGGGTAAAGCCGGCGCAGGCCCTCAGTGACCGCGACGACATCGGAAGTTTGGCTAAGCGGCGTGACGATCGGCCTGTAGCGATCGCGTTTTCCTTGCTGGGCGCGCACCACCTCGCCGCCTTTCAGGTCAAGAACCGGAATGATACGCAACGCTCTTTTTCTCGCTGACCGACTGCCCCTGACCAACTCTGATGAAAGCTTGAAGCGTGGAAAAAAGAAAGAGCATCGTTGCCGGCTTCGATATTGGCGGCGCCCATCTGAAGGTGACGCGTGCGCAAGACGGCCGCATCGTCGAGGCTGTAACCATCGCCACGCCGCTTTGGCTAGGGCTCCATACCCTGACCTCGGCATTCGAGGAAACGGCTCCGATCTATGCCGGCGCCGATCTCAACGCATTCACCATGACCGGCGAACTGGCTGATATCTTTCCGTCTCGCGACGCCGGCGTCGCGGCCCTGCTGGATGAGATTTCAGCGCGGGTCCCAGGCGAAAACTTGATCTATGCCGGACCGTCCGGATTTGTCGGGGTCGAGCAGGCAGCGCGGCTGAGCAGCGATGTCGCCTCCGCCAACTGGCATGCGACAGCGTCGTTGGTGGCGAAACTCGCCGGCGATGCCCTGTTCGTCGATATGGGCTCGACCACCACCGACATTATCGCCATTAGAAATGGCGCCGTCGCCAATGACGGCTATACCGATGCCGGACGGCTGCTGAGCGGCGAACTGGTCTATACCGGCTTCACCAGGACGTTCCTGTTCGGCGTCGCCTCGTCGGCCCCCGTCCGCGGCAGGCTGACTCCGCTGATGAACGAGTATTTCGCCTCGATCGCCGACGCGCACCGGATCCTGGGGGTGCTCGACGAGAAGGACGACAGGCACGCTTCCGCCGACGGCAAGGAAAAGACGATCGATGGCTCGATCGCGCGGCTGGCGCGCATGATCGGGCGCGACGCCGCCGAGCTGACCCTGCCGGAATGGCAGAAAATCGCACGCTGGTTCAGCGAACAGCAATTGCGCAAGATCCACGACGCAGCGTCCTTGGTTGCCGGGTCCCCGGTTGCCGGGTCCCTTGCCCGGGATGCGCCGATCGTCGGCGCCGGGACCGGCCGCTGGCAGATCAGGCGGCTGGCCGAACGCATGGAACGCCGCTTCGTCGATTTCGCCGAGATCATCCCCGCAGATGACGCCGTTCGCGGCGAAGCCAGCAGCGTGGCGCCCGCGTCAGCGGTGGCGCTGCTGGCGGGATTTCAATCGTAGGTGCTATATCATGGCCATCCGATCAATCGGGGAGATGAGATATTTCCCCCGGCTCGAAAGATCCCGACCCGTACCAGCGCAGGTCGCAACAGGGTGGAAGGTTCGCGTTCGGCACCCGCTCGACGCGCCAATACCAGTCAGCCAGATGCATACTCGCGGATGACCGCAATTGGGCCGGGAGCGGACTGGCGGCTTTCAAGTCAATTATTCAGAAGCGGACTGTTGCCGCCCGGGTATTGACGTTGTCCGACAGCAGGCCGCCGACTTCGGGCGTTGCGATGGGGTAGTTTTCGCGAACAAGACTCGCGTCTGTCGGCGACGTCGAGGCCTGCCTGACATCGCTGCAGCCTGTATATCGAACCCTGCTTCCGTTACGCACTCATCAAGTGATATTGAAGATGGTGCACAAGACTTCGCCATAGGTCAGACGACATGTCGAACATCGAGGAATTGACCAGCGTCCGGCGAAGTCGCCAAACGGTCGGCCATTATCTCAAGCTGAGTGCGTACTGCTCGGCTGCCATTCTCTTTGCATCGCTATGTGGCCCGACCTCCGCTTTTGAGAGCCTGGAGCAAGCTAGCGCAACGGATTATTTGAGTTGCGGGTCCTCTGGCAATCGTTCCGCACCGAGCGAAGGAGCCAGCAAGCCCCAACCGAACCCAAAACGACAACCCGCCGGCCCCATATTCAGGCAGAGCCTACGCAACGCTCCTGATCGCAGAGTTGCGCTTCTACAGAGCGTGCTGGCGGATAAGGCAGTTTATGCATCTGTGATCGATGGCTTGTTCGGCTCGCAAACAGTGAGCGCGGTGAAGTCCTTTCAGGCCAATAGTGGGATGCCTGTCGACGGCATGGTCGGCATTGAGACAGGCAAAGCGATGGGGTTGCCGTTTTGGGACGCCAGTCACACTCGCAAGCTAACTCCTCCATTTCGTGATTCTGCGAAATATCCTGACGATATAGAATTCAGGTTCAGGAGCCTGATCGGGATTGGCAATTTCTTCAGCAGCGTGCCAGACGCCCGCTACAGTTCGTCCGATACGCTCACTCGACGGGCGCTTCGAACAAACAATCCCGGCGCCATCAACATCTCGAGATGGCAGCGAGATAGCATGAAAGGGTATGTGGGTTGCACGCTGCCCGACAGGTACGGCAACCAGACCGCCGTTTACGAGACTCCTGAGTTTGGGGTAGCCGCTTGGGGCTTTCTTCTTCGCAAAATCTATTTCGGGGGCAAGAAGGACAAGGTCACCATTGGCGCCATCGTAGACAAGTACCGCGGCGACAATCCTCGTGATGCGTATATTGACGGCTACAAAAAATATTCAGGCGGCAAATTGGCGGAAAGCTATGAAATCGACTTATATGACAACCGGCAACTGGCCTTGCTGGCAATCGCCGCATACTCACACGAATTCGGCTCCTGGTACCCTCTCACGGGAAAGCAGCTTCTGGCAGGCTTTTCCATTACCGATGAATACATCGACTCTGGCGTTAACGACGAGGTCATCGTGGCGCCGGAGGAAATGGATCCCGGCCGATATATAAAGCATTCCGATGCCGAACGCCCCGCACCCACGCCCCCTCCGCCGGCCGAGCGGTCAGCCACAACCGATGCAGCGGTGCGACACGGCCTGCAGCAGCTAGTCGAGACTGAGGGTGGGCCGCCAGGTGCGATAGCAACTCTTTACCGCGACGGCCGCCTAACCGTACTCAGTGCGGGCCGCGCCAATGTGTCCTCGGATGTAGCGCCAGCGGTCAATCAATACATGCGTATCGCCAGCGTCTCAAAAGCCTTCAACGGGGCCATTGCCCTGCATCTCGTCCAGACTGGCCGGATCGGCCTCGACGAGACTATCGGCCAACATTTGCCCGGGCTGCCGGCGGCATGGTCCGCGATCACGCTTCGGCACATGCTAAACCACACCAGCGGGTTACCTGATTACCTGCGATCCGACGGCTTGGCCAAGCAAGTGGCGACAGATCCCCAAGGCTACGTCGAGCCGAGAAAGATCATCGACTGGGTCCGCAACGATCCGCTCGAGTTTGCCCCCGGTTCTAAGTATGCCTACTCAAACACCGACAATATCGTGGTTGGGCTGATTGCCGAAGAAGTGACCTCCAAACCTTACGAGGCACTGTTGCAAGAGATGATATTTGGTCCTGCCAACCTCGCGCAAACTAGCTTCCCGACAACGGAAATCGCGCTGCCGACGCCCTACATCCACGGCTACGCCGTTGAGCCCGGATCCCAGCCAGAGGACGTGACCAACTTTGTCAGCCCCAGCGGCGCGTGGGCATCTGGTGCGATCGTGTCGACTCCTCAAGACTTGTCCACGTTCATACGGGCTGACCTTGCGCTGAAGTTTTTCGGCGCTGCCGAGCAGCAGGAGCAGATGCAGTTCATATCAGGAGATTCCAGCCCGCCCGGACCAGGGACGAATGAGGCTGGCCTAGGACTGTTCCGCTACACCACGCCGTGCGGCGTCGTGTACGGCCATACTGGCAACTTCCCGGGCTATACGCAGTGGGCCGCGTCCAACGCCGACGGTACGCGCTCGGTCACTACCACGCTGAACGCTGCCGAGCCCACAGGCGCCTTGATTGAGCACTTGAGGGAGGTTCAGGCTCAGGCTGTCTGCGCGTTACTCGGCCATTGACGGTATTTTTTGCCAGTGACGGACCCGCGGCATACTGCTAAACCAATTCAGAGTTACCGCTGATTTCCCTGCCACGATAGTTCAGCGAGTTTTGACATGCCTGGTCGCAAGGCGCTGTCCCGATGGTCCGACGCAGTGCGTTGCCTATCGATTTGTCTTGCGATCAGTGCCTTCATTGTCGGGCCCAGCCTTAGCCAAACAATTCCCGAGCAGATCGACTCGGTGATCTCGGATCAGAACGAGACTGTCCGACGCTATTCCGCACCGAGGAAGCCTGGAACGATCGACCTTTCGGTCCCCGACGCGCGCAAGACTACGCCACCCGAACAAGCCGAACGAATATTATTCACCTTGAGGTCGGTAACGGTTCGCGGCGCCGTGACGGTGCCGGCGTCACAGTTGCAGCAAGCGTGGGCCTACCAGTTGAGCAAAAGGATAAGCCTTGGCGACCTCTACGCCATTGCCGAACGAGGCGTTTGCGCGGGCTGCCTCGATCTCGCTTCGTTGTTCAGGGGTAATGCTCAATTTCATCTCTCATATTATTGGCACGTTGAACTTGGTGGCGAGGCCGACAAGAATCCCAGCGATCAGGCGAGGGTTGCCTCAGATTTTTTGCTGCAAGCCCCTCCACCGGATACCGTTCGCAAAGCTCGCCCGCCCTTTTGTTTTAGCGGACCACGACACGATCGGATCGCAAACTTAAACCGCACCGGGAACGAACTCCAGCAGCTGCTCGTCAATGTCTCCTGAGGTTCAAGTAACGAGGAACTTTGACATGGTGGGGCCGTCCATCGCGGGTGCCGAGGTGGAGCAGTGGCGGACTTCGTTGTGGAAGCAGCCGTATCGCATAACATGGCCTACCGCCTACAATACAATAGTTTTGAGCAGCCAATCCCAGCCCGTCGGTTAGGGGGCCAATGGATGACCGCTCAGGGGTCGAAGAACGAACCCGCTGGCCGGGACGGGCGCGCGCGGTGAGGTAGAAGACACGGGCCGATCATCGTGCATACCGGGCTCAATGGCCGCAAAAGGCTCGAACACCGCCGTTTGAGATCACCGCCACCGTGTACCATGCTAAACCACGTCGGCCCGGACGCTTACCCAGGTTCAGCATATCCGGTTCAGCCCCGCGCATCCTCGCCGCTGGCATCCTCGGCCGCAAGGTGATCGCCGACACGCTGCATCAGCCAGTCCCAGGCTTCTTTTTCGCCCTCGCCCGCAGTCTTTTCGATGGCGATCGAAAGGTAGGCGATTTCCGCCTCGATCTTGTCGCGCGGCAGCATGCCGAGCCGGCTGACCAGGATGGCCAGTTCCAGCACCGCCGCCTTGGCGCGGTTGAAGCCGGTGAACGGCGCATGCGTTTCCTCCTGCACCACGCGGCAGAAATGGCGAGGCCGCATGGCATCGTCGTCCACGCTTTCGACTTCGAGGACCGAATGCGCGAGCGCCGCTGCGAGCCGCGGCACCGGAAACCCGTCGACCGCAACGGTCGGCCAATGCTTGCGGCCGGTCAGGCAGCCGGCAAAGATGCGGACGTCATCGGTGTAATTGGCAATGGCGAACGGCACTTCGGCGAGATTGTCGAGCGTGATCGACGGCCGGAACGGCGCGATGACCCAGCCGTCCTTCTCGGCGATGATGCCGATCGGCGCGATGTGGACGTCGCCGGCTTCGTTGACCGTGGTGATGATAGATTCGCGAATGAACGGCATGGTTTAGCGCTCTTTCTTCGCGCGAAGCGTGGGGCCCGCTTCGGCAAGACGGCTGCGGTCGGTTTCGGGAGCCGGCGCGGCAACGCCCCATGCGAGCGGCTCGTCCTGCACATAGCGCTTGCCGAGGCGCCACGCGATCTCGGCCTTCATCAGTTCGGCGCCGAGATAGAACGCGTGTGCTCCATCCGCCTCAACGCCAAGCCCGGCAAAGAGTTCGAACGCACCCGTGGCAACCGCGTGCCCCTTGCCGTTGAAAACATGGATGCCGTCCTCGGCGGTCATAATGCGGAAATTGGTGTCGCGCACCTCTGCCGCGAGTGCTGCGATATCTTCGGTCGAGGCGGTGAACGGCTTGCGATCGTGAACCTGCAGCAGCCCTGGATGGTAACTTCGCGGCAGCGCACCGTCATTCTTGGCGGCAAACAGGATCCGGCGGGCAATGTCGTGCTCCTCGATGGTTCGCAGCGTGTGCGGGCTGACGTGCACGGCAAGCACGTTTCGGATCTGAAGTTCCGAGCAGAGCCCGGCCAGAACCGCGGTGACGCCGGAACTGTCGGCGTCGGTCAATTCGGTGAGATTGCCGGTGCCCATCAGCAGCTCGACCTCGGGCCAGCGGCGGCGCGCCTCGATGAAACGCCCGAGCGAGGCGGCAAAGCCGAAATGGATCGGATCGAGCACCGGATCGGCGAGGAAGCCGACACCGGCCTTCTGTGCCGCTTCGATGGCCCGGCCAAGCGAATCCAGGTCGCCGGGCGTGGCCGGGATCAAAACTGGTACGGCCTTGTGGTCGAAGGCCAGCGGCAGCGTGTTCTCATCGAGGCTGAGAAGATAGTCCGCACCGGCGCGCGCGCCGATCGACAGTTCGTCGGTGCTGGCCGAATCGACGCTGACCAGAAATCCCAGTGCCTTCAGCTTGCGCACGACCTCTTCCAGCAACGGAAACGGCGTTTCCGGCAGGCAGCCGAGATCGATGACGTCGGCGCCGGCCGCGGCCAGCGTCCGTGCTCTCGCCACCAGCGCCTCGACCGACAGCATCGGCGCATCGACGATTTCGGCGAAGATGCGCATGTCGTGACGCGAAAGATCAGGCGGCTCGCCCGCCCGGCCGAGAAAGGCCGGCAGATCGGCGATCTCGTCGGGCCCGCGTACGAAGGGCACGCCGAAATGCTTCGACAGATGCTCGATGTCGCCGCGATAGCGGCCTGGCAGGATGACGCGATCGGCGGCGCCTGCCAAGGTAAGCCGCCGCTTGATGATGTCTTCGCTCATCAGCGCCGCGACCTTGACGCCGATGTCGATGATCTCCCAGGCAAATTCGGTTTCGCCCAGTCCGGCCAGCAGCCTTTCCAGCCGGACCTTGGCCAGATGGCCGGTAAGAAAGACCAGCCGCTCAGCCATGGCCTGCGAGTTCGGCGTGGCGCCGCCTGACCGAGGCTTCGAGATCGGCAAGCGACTCGACCACCTGGGTTCGGTCAAAACTCTTCAGCTGGTTGGTATTCTCCAGGTCGATGCTGCGCGGATAGACCTTGACCAGCCCATGCGGCGCCATGGTTTCGAGTTCCGGCGCGGTGTCGCAGGCAAAGACGATGGCCGGCACCCGGCATTTTCCGGCCTGGGCAAAGACGTTGGTGGCGAGCGTGTCGGAAATGCCGTGCACGCATTTGGCGACCGTGTTGGAGCTGGCCGGCGCCACCACCACCGTATGATAGACGCCGTGATAGAATTCGCCGACCGGGATCGCGCTCGCCGTCTTGTCGTGCAGCACGCGCGTCGTCTCCGGGAAATCGAGCTTGAGCTTGTACATGCGCAGCACTTCGCTGGCGGCTTTCGACACGAAGACATCGCAATGCTCGATCTGGTGGATGAGTGCAAAACTCTCCGTAAAAAAATGACCGGAACCGGTCAAAACCCATGCCCAGCGCGGCGTATGCAGCGTCGCCATCGCCTACCCTGCTTTCCTTGCCGGCCGGGTCGGGGCCGCGATCGCAATGCCGGGCAGATTGCCCGCCGCAAGCAGCGCCCCGGCCTCGGCGGCATCTTTCGGGCCGGCGAGATGGACATCGACACCGTCGGGCAGCATGGCGGCGAAGCCGGCGTCGACGATGCCTCTGACCGCCAGGCTGTCGATCGTGTCGCTGCCGGAGAAGGCGCCGGTCTGCTTGATCAAGAGCAGCGCGTTCGCGCCGAGCTTGCCGGCAAGCCAGGCGGCAAGCGAATCGGAGGTAACATCCCAGGACGCCGGAATGTCCGGCGCCGGCAGCGCCAATGACGACGGCAGCCACACCGGGATCTTCCCCGCGTCCAGCGCCCGCCCCATTTCTTCCAGCGACCGTGCCGGCGCCAGCCTTTCGTCACGGTCGAGGATGACCTGGGCGAACTGCTCCATGGCGAGGATCGCCATGGCGTGGGCGGCGGTGTCGGAAAAATCCATGTAAATCTGCGTCTCGCGCACCTGGTCGGCGAACAGGCCGCCGCCTGGCACGATGACGATCGGCAGCTTGGAACCCGCCAGCGCCGCGATCCAGCTTTCCAGTTCCGCCGCATGGACGGTGCTGCCGCCAAGCTTGACGACGGACGGTTTGACGGCGGCTCGCCTGATGGCCTCGGGCCTTTCCTGTCGCGGTCGGGAAACGGCGCCTTGGTCTTTTCGCCCGGCAGGGCCGGAGGCAACGCCGCGGCCTGCCGATTGGCGCTTGCGTTCGATCTCGACGCCGACGCCGCCTGGGCCGAGCTCGAGTTTTTCCACCCTTACCGTGACCCGCACGACACGCGGGTTCTCCAGGATGTAGGTCGCCACCTGCTCGGCCAGGGCCTCGCTGAGCTGGATGTGGCCCCGCGCAACGATGGTGCGAATGCCGTCCATGATGATGTCGTAGGAGAACACATGGCGCATGTCTTCGGGATGGTCGGTGACTTGCAGCACGTCGGCGGTCACGTCGAAACGCACTTTTTGGGTATGGCCGTGCTCAAAACTGTAGGCGCCGATCTGGACCGGCAGGACAAAGTCCCGCACGAAGATCTTGTCGGTGCCCAGTGTCGGGTCGGTGCCCGGCGAATAGCCCCTCGCCGCCAGCAGGCGGTAGTCGATGCTCGACGCGCCGCCGGCCCGGGATGCTTCCGGGATCAGTTCGCGGATCTGCGCAACCGCCTCGGCGTTGATCGAACCCACGCGGCCAGAATCGCCGCACAGCGCCCCGCGAAAGCCGAGAAAATCGGGAGCGAAGGGCAGCAGGCGTGGAATATCAGGGGCTTCCAGCGATCCGCTCAGCCCAACCATGAGGCCGAGCGATTTCGCTCGATCGATGAATCCCGGGATACGCTCGGGCGGCAGATGGTCGAGCAGCCGCCCGTTGGCCTTGTTCGCAGTGTCGACCATGGCGCCATGGAAGCGATGTTCGGCAAGCATCGGCAGAAGCTCGAAATCCGGCGTCAGGTCGGCGAAAAGCACGGCGATCAGTTTCGTTCGCGCGGCGAGCGGCGCGAGCGCTGCAGCACAAGCCGCAACATTTGCCGACGGAAACAAACCTATCTTGACGTAATCGGCGCCGGCGGCAGTGATCTCTTCGGCCCTGGCGCGGATCGTCTCGGGCTCCATCGGCAGGTCGCCGCAGACCGCGCTGACCGGCGCCCGGCCGGCGATCAGCGAAATCGTCCGGCGGATGGTCTGCGTGGACACCGCGCCCAGCGCTCCCGCCTTCGGATCCTTCAGGTCGACGATGTCGGCACCGCCTGAAAGCGCGATCTCCGCCTCGTCGACGCCGGTGACGCTGGCCAGCATTCTGGTCATTGACGGACTTTCTCCGGCATGAGGAAAAGGACGCTTTTGGGCCCGAATACCGAAATCCGCTCGGTCGCCGTTCGGGCGAGCAGGCATGGCACTAAAGCAGACGTGAGAGGTCCACTTTCAGGGTTTGATAAAATTTGCGGGTCAGCTAAGCTCATCACGGGCACCTTGACTTCGCGCCGCTCCGACAACAATCGGACTTTAGCGCAAGAACGGGTAATTTTATCGATGACGAGCGCGGTGCCGGGCACTCTGGCGGCCTTTTTGTGCTTTTTTTTCCTGACCGTCAACGTTGCGGGCGCGCTCGCCCAGGAAGCGACGGGCAAGCAGCCGACCGCAACGGCCAAGCCGGAAAAAAAGCTGACCGAGATCAAGATAGGCTATTTGCGCGCCTATGCGCCGCAGCTGGCCTTGTCGGTGCTCGACGTCCCGCCGCGCGATGAAGGTGTCGCCGGCGGCAATGTGGCGATTGCCGACAACAACACGACCGGCAGCTTCCTCGGCCAGAAATTCAGCCTCGACGTGACCGAGGTGAAGCCGGATGCCGATGTCGTCCCGGCCTTCCAGGAGATGATCGCCAAAGGCAACCGCTATGTGGTCGCGGACCTCTCGGCCAGGCAGTTGCTGTCGATCGCCGATCTTGCCCGCGACAACGGCGTCTTGATCTTCAACGCCGGCGCCACCGACGACAGTCTTCGCGAGGAGGAATGCCGCGCCAGCATCTTCCACACCATCCCGACGCGCAGCATGCTGGCCGACGGGCTGGCGCAATATCTGATCTGGAAGCAATGGCGGCGCTGGGTGCTGATCTACGGCTCGCACGAGCGCGACCAGCTTTTTGCCGAGGCGCTGCGCCGGGCGGCGACGCGCTTCGGCGGCGAGATCGTCGGCGAAAAACTGTTCGAGGATACCGGCACGGCGCGGCGGACCGATTCCGGCGTCGTCCAGATCCAGCGGCAGATGCCTGTCTTCACCCAGGACCTGCCGGAGCACGATGTCCTGCTGGTCGCCGACGAAAGCGAGGTGTTCGGCACCTACGTTCCGTTCCGCACCTGGATCCCGCGGCCGGTCGCCGGCACCGCCGGCCTCACCCCCTTGGCCTGGCATCCGGCCAGCGAGCAATGGGGCGGCACACAGATCCAGAACCGCTTCGCCAAGGCAAACGGCCGCCGCATGGTTTCGAAGGACATGGCGGCGTGGACCGCGGTGCGCATCCTCGGTGAGGCGGCGACCCGCACGCAGGGCGCCGACCCGCGCAAGATGGCCGATTTCATCCGCTCCGACGATTTTTCGATCGCCGCCTTCAAGGGGCAGAAACTGACGTTCCGCAAGTGGAACCAGCAGTTGCGGCAGCCGATCTTCCTCGGCGACACCAGGTCGGTCGTCTCGACATCGCCGCAGGAGGGATTTTTGCACCAGCTGTCGGAGCTCGATACGCTCGGGGTCGACGAGCCGGAAACAAAATGCGTGCTTAAGTAGAAAAGATTGGGAGGAACTTCGGTGCAGAGACGAGCTTGCGCACTCGCCATAGTTGCGACCGGCTTCATGTCCGGTCCGGCGTCGGCCTACATGGCCTATGTCTCCAACGAGAAAGACAACACAATGACCGTCGTCGACACCGCGACGATGCAGGTGGTGAAGACCGTCAATGTCGGGCAGCGTCCGCGCGGCATCACCATCTCGCACGACGGCAAGCACATTTATCTCTGCGCCAGCGACGATGATTCGATCGAGGTCATCGACACGGCGTCGCTGGAGATCGTCGATACCTTGCCTTCCGGGCCCGACCCGGAGCTGTTCGTGCTGTCGCCTGACGGCAAGACGCTCTATGTCGCCAATGAGGACGACAATCTCGTCACCGTCATCGACATCGAGGGCAAGAAGGTGCTGGCGGAAATCCCGGTCGGCGTCGAACCGGAGGGCATGGGTGTCAGCCCGGACGGAAAGACCATGGTCAACACGTCGGAAACGACGAACATGGCGCATTTCATCGATACGTCGACGCACGAGATCACCGACAACGTGTTGGTGGACGCGCGCCCGCGCTTCGTCGAGTTCACCCCCGACGGCAAGCAGGCCTGGGTGAGCGCCGAGATCGGTGGCACGGTTTCGGTGATCGACAATCAAACGCGCGAGGTCGTCCAGAAGATCACCTTCGAGGTTGCCGGCCTGAGGCCCGAATCCATCCAGCCGGTCGGTGTGCGCATCACCGCCGACGGCAAGAAAGCCTACGTGGCGCTCGGACCGGCCAACCGCGTCGCGGTGGTCAACACCCAGACATACGAGGTCGAGAAATATGTGCTGGTCGGCCAACGCGTCTGGCAGCTTGCTTTCACCCCGGACCAGAAGACCATCATCTCGACCAACGGCGTGTCGAACGACATCACCTTCATTGACGTGGCGACCGACGAGCCGGTGCAGTCGGTGACCGTCGGCGCGTTGCCGTGGGGCGTCGTCGTCTCTCCCAAATGAATCCCGCCACATGAACCATTGAATAAACCAAGTGAATCAAACCGACAGAAAAACAGCAGAAGGGCAGGAAATCATGCGGAAATTTCGGGCAGTCGCTTTCGCCGCGCTGGTGGGCATGGCGCTCACCCAGGGCCAGGTCTCGGCGCAGGACGGCGATGACGATGACGCCGCCGCCGGAGCGGCCAGCACGGAGGCCAGTCCGAAAGCCGAGAAGGCGACCCGGGCCAGCAAGGACGTGCCGGAACTTATCCTCGGCAGCAAGGAAGACCAGTTCACCGCCAACCAGAAGGATTTTGAGCTGATCGCCGGCCAGGGCTATCGCTGGAAGATCACCGCGGCGGGCGGGCTGGAGTACAAATTCCACACCGACCTGTTCCGCAATGTGTGGAACAACCAGATCGTCATCAACGACCTCGAGGTGCACATGAACGGCGCACCCGCATGGCTCGAATTCGACGCCGACGGCACCATCCAGGTACAGTTCACCACCGTGAGGCCCGGTATCTACACATGGTCGGTGCCCGACCTCGCCGACAAGGGCATGAAGGGCACGATCACGATCAAGTAAGGTTTGAAAAGCAGGACCTGCGCGATCACGCCCCGTGGGCTAGACTTGGGCCAGACTGTTGTCGACGACAAGGGAGCCAGCCAGCGTGCAGCATGTGAGGACAAGCGGACCGGGAGATCAGGTGGCGGCGCTCGACGTCGCCGCCGTCAGCCATTCCTATGGTTCGAAGCCGGCGCTCAACGACGTCTCGTTCTCGATCGCGCCGGCGACGTTCACCGTGCTTCTCGGTCTCAACGGCGCCGGCAAGACGACGCTGTTCTCGCTGATCAGCCATCTTTACGACACGCGCCGCGGGTCGATCCGCATCTTCGGCCACGACGTCAGCCGCGCCTCCGGCGAGGCGCTCAGGCGGGTCGGCATCGTGTTCCAGGCGCGCACGCTCGACCTCGATCTCAGCGTTCACCAGAACCTCTCCTACCACGCCGCGCTGCATGGCATCGGCGGACGCGAGGCCCGGCAGCGCATTGCCGCGCTGCTCGATATCGTCGACATGCCGGGTCGGCAGCATGACAAGGCACGCAGCCTTTCCGGCGGCCAGATGCGGCGCATCGAGATCGCCAGGGCGCTGCTCCACCGCCCGTCGCTGCTGCTGCTCGACGAGGCGACGGTAGGTCTCGACATCCAGTCGCGCGCCGGCATTCTCGCCACCATCCGCAAGCTCGTCGAAACCGAGGGCATCGGCGTGCTGTGGGCAACGCATCTGATCGACGAGGTTGACGACGGCGACCATGTCGTCGTGCTGCGCCAGGGCGAACTGGTCGCCAAGGGCAAGGTGGCCGATGTCGTCAGGACAAGCGGCGCCGGCTCGATCCGCGACGCCTTTTCCAGGCTCAGCCGCATCGAGGCGGCTGGCACCGCGGGGATATCGCCATGAGCGCTCCTTCAATGCCCGAAAAAGTCGCCGGCATCATCCCGGTGAAGTTCGAAAAATTCGGCCTGCGCCACTATCTCATTTGCCTCAAGGGCGTCGTCCTGCGGGAATGCCTGCGCTTCCTGCACCAGCGCGAGCGCTTCATATCCTCGCTGGTTCGGCCGCTCATCTGGCTGTTCATCTTTGCCGCCGGATTCCGGCAGGTGCTCGGCGTGTCGATCATCCCGCCCTACAAGACCTACGTGCTCTACGAGGTCTACATCACGCCGGGGCTGTGCGGCATGATCCTGCTGTTCTCAGGCATGCAGTCTTCGCTGTCGATGGTTTATGACCGCGAGATGGGCAACATGCGCACCCTGCTGGTCAGCCCCTTCCCGCGCTGGTTCCTGTTGGTGTCGAAGATGCTCGCCGGCGTCTCCGTATCGATCGCGCAGGTCTATGCGTTCCTGATCGTTGCCTGGTTCTGGGGCGTCAAGGCGCCGCCGATCGGCTATCTCATGGTGCTGCCGGCGCTGTTCCTGTCGGGAATGATGCTTTGCGCGCTCGGCATGCTTTTGTCGTCGATGATCAAGCAGCTCGAAAATTTCGCCGGCATCATGAACTTCGTCATCTTTCCCGGCTATTTCGCCTCTCCGGCGCTCTATCCGTTGTGGCGCATCCAGGAGGCGAGCCCGCTGCTGCACAAGATCTGCCTCGCCAACCCGTTCACCTATGCCGTCGAACTGATCCGCTTCGCCTTCTACGGCCAGATCGAGTGGCTGTCGCTGGGCGTCGTTGCCGGCTGCACTGTCCTGTTCCTTGCCGCCGCCATCATCGCCTACGACCCTTCGCGCGGCCTGGTGACCCGCAAACAAGACACCGGAGGAAATGGCTGATGGCACGAATGAGTCTTGTTCGCAGCCTGGCTGTGGTTGCCATGCTCGCGCCGAGCGTGAACGCCAGGGCGGCGAATACCGATCCGGACTGGCCCTGCATACAGCGCAAGGTGCCGCAACTCTCGCTCGGCCAGATCTGGAACGGGCCGGAGCTTCCGCCAGCGGCGAAGGACTTTTCGAAGGACCCTGCCGTCTCCGGCCTGGTCGAGGAGGTGGCGGCCCGGCGGATGCCGATTGCCGAAGCCCAGAAGAAGATCAAGGATTTCGCCGCCTCGCTGCCGGCCGAGCAGCTTGCCCCGAAGATGGCGATGCTGGTGCAAGGCATGTTCGATCACATGGACGCCGAGCGTTCGCAGGTGATCTCAGGCATTTCCCGGTACGCCCACAAGCAGCTCGAAATGGCCGCCGTCTTGCGCAAGGCAGCGTCCGAGGTCGATGCGTTGCGGGCAAAGCCGGATGCGGATCCCGACGACATCGAACGGCGAACCGAGCAGCTGAAATTCGCAACGCGAATTTTCAATGAACGCGTCCAATCACTGACTTACGTCTGTGAAGTGCCGACGATCATCGAGCAGCGGCTTTATCAATTGTCCAAGGCCGTCTCGGAAACGCTCGCCGCGAAGAAGTAGAACCTCTATCTCCGCAGCGGATCTCACGTTCCCCGGCCGGGCAGCACGCGCCAGCGCTGCACGAAATAACCGGGATGCGTCTCAATCCACTGGGCGACCAGCGGCTGCGCCTGCATGAAGGCGGTCCCTGGGTTCATCGCCAGGCCGTCCACCATCTGCTCGCGTTGTTCACAGGTCTGCGGCACATCCGTCAGGCAGACCATCATAACCAGCGTATAAAGCATTGCCCCATTACCCCCAATCGAATCCCGAACCCCATGCCCGGGAGTTTCAGTGATACCGACCAGTCTGCAGGGTCGCACATACAGATCGCTTACGGGTGTGAAAGGACGTGCCCCCGCTCTTTCGCACCGCAATATAACATATCGCTTATCTAACACCAACAACCGCAGGGCGTTGTTCTAGGCAATTGCTTCAGGTTGCGCTGCGCCAATGCGGCGCCGATGTTTCCGGCGTCGATGATTCCGATCTTCACGGGGTGTCTTCGATGTCGTCAGACCGGCAGCCCGTTCTGCTTACGCAGGCTCTTGTCGAATGCGGATGCGGGGACGAAACGGCGCAGGAGACTGACCTGGCGCGCCATTTTTCCCGCAGCATAGCGCCTCTTCGGAACGGGATCGGTCGCAGCCGCCAAAACCGTCTTGGCGACCAATTCGGGCGAATCGCCTTTTTCCATTGCTTTCCGCACGACTGCGTTCATGCTAGCGCGCGCAGCGTCATAAATATCAAGCAACTGGTCCGGCTTGGCGAGATTATCTTCAAACGACGTGCGGGTATAAGCGGGTTCGACCAATGCAACGCGAATCCCGAACGGGCGCAGTTCATGGTCGAGCGATTCGGAATAGCCTTCGATGGCATGTTTGGTCGAAGCATAAAGTGCGAAATAGGGAGCTGGGATGAACCCCTGCACCGAACTCAGATTGACGATCCTACCCTTGCCTTCTCGGCGCATTATCGGCAGGACCGCGTTGGTCACGCGGAGCACGCCGAAGACGTTCACATCGAACAGTGCCTGAGCCTGGATCATTGAGGACTCTTCCGCGCCACCAAACAGACCCATGCCGGCATTGTTGACGAGCAGATCGATGCGCCCGGTCTCGGCCAGCACGTCATCGACCAGTTTCGCCACCGACGCGTCATCGGTCACGTCACAGGCCAGCATGGTCGGGCCGTCGGAGTTTTTGGCGGCTGCGCGACGGCTGGTGCCGAACACGCGAAAACCGGCGCTTTGCAAAGCTATGGCCGTCGCGCGCCCGATGCCGGAGGACGCCCCCGTCACCAGGGCGACGCCAGGATTGGTCTTGTTCATTGAAATCATCTCTTTCTCTGGGGTTGGACTGATTTTGGATTGGCATGGAAGAAGCATGAAAGGTCGGAGTCAGTTATGAGCGCCTCTGGCGTTCGCACCGGCCAACTCGTCCGTCCAGCGCCGGAACAGCGCGCTGGCATTGACGCCGCCAAAGCCGAAGCCGTTTGAGATCGCGTAGTCCATTGCCATCGGCCGGGCCTGGTTTGCGACGAAGTCGATGCCGTCGCCGGCGGGATCCGGCGCGCCCAGATTGAGGGTTGGCGGCGCCACCTGATCCCTGAGCGCCAGGATTGCGAAGATGGCTCCAAGCCCGCCGGCGGCTCCAAGCAAATGTCCGGTCGCCGATTTGGTTGCGCTGACGGCGATGGTGGAATCTGCGCCGAAGAGTGTTTTGATCGCCGCCATTTCCCCGAGATCACCGACCGGCGTCGAGGTCGCGTGCGCATTGAGGTGGCGAACCTCACGCGGCGAGATGCCGGCTTGGGCAATTGCGATCTGCATGGCTCGGCGCGCCCCGTCGCCATCCTCGGGACCGGAGGTGACGTGATGAGCATCCGCCGTCGTGCCGTAGCCGACGAGCTCGGCGAGCGGTTTCGCGCCGCGCGCCAGCGCGTGGCTCAATTCCTCGATGACCAGCACGCCGGCTCCTTCGCCCATGACGAAGCCGTCCCGCGACACGTCGAAAGGCCGTGACGCCTGAGCCGGCGCCCAGTTGAAGCCGGTTGAAAGAGAGCGTGCGGCAGCAAAACCACCGAGACTGACGATGTTCATACAGGCTTCGGTTCCGCCGCACACCGCGATATCGGCTTCGTTGGCGCGGATGAGGCGAGCCGCATCGCCGATCGCCTGGATCCCGGCCGCGCACGCCGTCACCGGCGCGCCGAGTGGCCCCTTGAAGCCATGGCGGATCGAGATGTGGCCCGCCGCGAGGTTCACCAGGAAGGACGGCACCGTGAACGGCGACAGGCGGCGGACGCCGCGCTGGTCGACCGTGCGCACCGCCTCGGTTATGGCGGGGAAGCCGCCGATGCCGGACGCGACGATCGTGGCCGTGCGCAGGCGATCGGCTTCCGAGACGGGCGCCCATCCTGCTTGCGCGAGGGCCTCTTGTGCAGCGGCGAGCCCGAAGATGATGAACCGGTCTACCTTGCGCTGGTCTTTTGGCGCCAGCACGGCATCCGGATCGAAACCAGCCTCCGGATCGTCTTCCAGCGAGGGAACCACCCCGCCGATCTTGGCCGGGAGGTCTGCCACCACATCGTCCGGAAGCCTGCGGATGCCCGAGCGACCGGCCAGCAGCCGCGACCACGACGCTTCGACATCGGCAGCAAGGGGTGTGACCGCTCCCATGCCTGTAACAACAATCCGTCGCATCTGCTTTCCTATCGAGTTGGCTGCGTCGCCAGCGCTGCGCACGCCGTTCAAGCGGCGGCTGCTTCGCGAACCTGTCCGGTCGCCGCGTCCAGGAAGGCCTGGGCGAGATCCGGATCGTTGACGACGCGCGACAGCATCAGCGCGCCGACCATCGTCGAGAGAATGGCCATGGCCTTTCTGTCGGGCTCCTCAGCTTTGGCGTGGGCAATGAAACGGCCGAGGATTTCGAGATGCTCCTTGATCCCGGCTTCGAACGACGCTTTCACCTCGCTGCCCTGTCTGGCGGCATCCGAGCCGAGCGCGACAATCGGGCAGCCGTCCATCTTTTCTCCGCGATGGCCCATGCTGAGGTAGAATGCGATCACGGCGCCAAGCGGATCCTCGGATTTTGCCGCAGTCGCGGCCGACCACCGCAGCGTGGCGCTCTCCATCGCCCGCCTCGACGCCTGCACCGCCAGATCGTCCTTGGAGGCGAACTGCTTGTAGAACGCGCCTTGGGTCAGCCCGGCAGCCTGCATCAGGTCCTTAAGGCCGATGCCGTCAAAGCCGCGCTCCCGAAAAAGCCGGCTTGCCACATTGATCACGGTTTCGCGGTTTTCCGCCGCCTGAATGCGACTCACACGCATGTAGACCTCCTTAAATTAGCTTGCGTTCGACATCTATAACAGATATAGAGTACGAACGCAATCCAATTTGGAGGAGAGGTCAAATGCTATACAGTCATATCGTCGAGAAATCGATCCGGCAGAGCTTCGACCACGTCAACAACCATCGCTGGGATGAGGCGGTGAAAGCACTCGTGCCGCATGTCCATCACCGCGTTTCCGGCGCCCACGCGCTTGGTGGTGAGCGCCACGACAAGGAAGCCGTGCGCCGCTGGTTTGAGCGCCTCGGCCGCGTCCTGCCCAATCTCCATCTCACGGTCAACCACGTCTGGGTGACGGGCTGGCCGTGGCATACCACCGTATTTGCCCAGTGGGACGGCACGGCAACGCTGCTCAACGGCGACGCGTCCTACGTCAACAGTGGCCTGCACGTGTTCACCCTGCGGTGGGGCCGAGTCTATGCGCTAGAGGAATTCTACGATTCACAAGCAGCGGCCCGCGGTCTTGCCACCCAGGCGGCAACTGGCCTCGAAGAAGCTGTCGCCGAACCAATCGTAGGCTAGCGGAAGTCAGCGGCCCGCAGCGTAACCGTGGGTACGCTAGCCCGTGGCCATGCCGACCCCATCAGCGCGCGCTCGACGGCCGCTTTCGGGAACCGCTTCGACAGCCGCTCGTCGTTGACGGTCGCGAGAGGAGCACCGCGCCGGCCATTGTCGAGAGAATGGCCTTGCAGCTGGGCTCCTTGCCCCTGCCCTCGCCAACCCAGCTACCGAGCATCCCAGAATATTCCCTGATCCCCGCCTCGAAATGATGCCTTACGTCGGCGCCCTGCCCGGCGGCATCCGAGCCGAGCGCGTCAATCGGGCAGCCCTCCATTCTGTCTGCGCGATGCGCCTGCGACTCACATGCATCATAAATTTTCATTTTTAGATTGCATTCGTAATCTAACTCAGTTATAGAGTTCGAACGCAATCTAAAACGAAGGAGATACGAGATGATCCGCAACACCCTGAGCGCCTCGGTTTTGGCCACGCTGTTTCTTGCCGCCCCGGCGTTTGCCAGGAAGCCACCATAGGACGCCCGATCGAAGCCGGCAGCCTGCACGAGGGCCACCTCGACATGGTCGTCTATTACGTCCCGGCCGAGGGCGACCGCCTGGAGGTCACCGCCACCTTCGCGCCGAAGACCGGCGGCGATCCGCAGCGCGTCGTCATGGGCCTCGCCGACGGCGACTCCGTGGCCTTTTCGATGCCCGGCCACCGCGGCCCGCTCTACGCGTTCTCGCGGTCCGGCGAGGAGGTGACGGTGTCGTCCGAGACAGGCATGCGCGCCGATGCCAATGCACCGACCCGCCTTGCAGACGGCAGCCTGCGTGCTGCTGGGCTCACGTCCGTCGGGCCGATGTAAAGGTCAAACCCAATCTTTCTTGAGAGGCGACGAACGTGAAAAAGAGACCCGCTGTTGTGCTGGGGGGCGTGCTGATCGCGATGTCAGGAGCGGCGGCATTTGCCATACTTGCCATTCCTACGCAGGAAGCCTCCGCCGTAGGCGACCCGAGGCAGGAACCGCCGATCGTCAGACTGGTGACGGCAGCGCCGGTGACCGGATCCGAACGCGGCTTCACCGGTATTATCGGAGCGAGGGTGCAGAGCGATCTCGGCTTTCGCGTCCCCGGCAAAATCGTGGAGCGGCTCGTGGATGTGGGTCAGGAGGTCAAAGCTGGTCAGCCACTGATGCGCATCGACGACACCGACCTTCGCCTCGCGCTCACGGCGAAGCGCAACGCCGTTGCCGCAGCGCGCGCAACAGTCGTTCAGACGGAACCGGATGAACGGCGATACGCCAGTTTGCTCAGGGATGGATGGGTCCCCCGACAGCGCTACGAGCAGGCGAAGGCCGCGGTGGATACGGCCGAGGCGCAACTCGCCGCCGCCGAAGCCGACGCACGGGTCGCCGAGAACGAAGCGATCTACGCGGTCCTGCTGGCGGACGCGGATGGAACGGTGGTCGAAACGCTTGGCGAGCCGGGACAGGTCATCTCCGCCGGCCAGACAGTGGTCCGGATCGCCAAGGCCGGCTCCCGCGAAGCGGTGGTCGCGCTTCCCGAAACGATCCGGCCGGCGATTGGGTCGGTGGCCGAGGCCAGCGTGTATGGCGGCGATGGGCGTCGTTATACGGCACATCTCCGGCAACTATCGAACTCCGCCGATGCCCAGACCCGTACCTATGAGGCCCGTTATGTGCTCGACGGTGAGGCCGCGGCAGCACCGCTTGGCGCGACGGTAACCATTCGGCTTGCGGGCCAGGCACGCCAGCGGGAAGTCCAGGTGCCGCTGGGAGCCGTGCTCGATGACGGCGAGAAGACAGGCGTTTGGGTCCTGGACAGCGCCACCTCGACTGTAAAGTTTCAGCCCGTCAAGCTTGTTCGTGTGACCAGCGAAACCGCTGTGGTCTCCGGACTGAACTCCAGCAATCCGATTGTTTCGCTCGGCGCCCATCTCCTGCAGGAGGGCGCTCGCGTCAGGACCGCGTCCGAAAGCAGGGGCAAATGATGATGAACCTAAATCTCTCCGCGATCGCCGTTCGTGAACGCGCCGTTACCCTGTTCTTCATCCTCCTGCTGGTGGCCGCCGGCGCCTACGCTTTCGTCATGCTCGGGCGGGCGGAGGACCCCAACTTCACCATCAAGACCCTGACGGTCACGACGGCATGGCCGGGCGCGACGGCGCGCGAGATGCAGGACCTCGTCGCCGAACCGTTGGAGAAGCGGCTTCAGGAACTGACCTGGTACGACCGGGTCGAGACGACCACACGGCCGGGTTACGCGTATATGATGGTCACGCTGAAGGACAGCACACCGCCATCTGTCGTGCAGGAGGAGTTCTACCAGGCCCGCAAGAAGCTTGGGGATGAAGCCCGCAACCTGCCGTCCGGCGTCTTCGGGCCCTTCGTCAACGACGAATATTCGGATGTGAGCTTCGCCCTTTATGCGCTGAAGGCGAAGGGCATGCCGATGCGTGAGCTGGCGAGGCAGGCCGAGGCGATCCGCCAGGACCTCCTGCACGTGCCCGGCGTCAAGAAGATCAACATCCTCGGTGAACGTCCCGAACAGATATTCGTCGAATTTTCCTACGCCAAGCTGGCTACCCTCGGCGTATCGGCACAGGACATCGTCGCCGCCTTGCAGCGGCAGAACACCCTCACGCCGGCAGGCTCGATCGACACAAAGGGGCCGCGGGTTTTCATCCGGGTCGACGGCGCTTATGACAGCGTTCAGGCGATCGCCGACACGCCGATTGCCGCCGCGGGGCGGACGCTGAAGCTCTCCGATATCGCCGAAGTCCGGCGCGGCTATGAAGATCCTCCCACATACCTCATCCGACGTCAGGGTGAGCCCACCATCATGCTCGCGGCTGTCATGCAGGAGGGCTGGGATGGTCTCGCGCTCGGCAAGGCGCTGGAGGACAGGACGGCGGCCATCGCACAGACGCTGCCGCTCGGGATGACGCTCGACAAGGTGAGCGACCAGGCCGTCAACATCACCTCGGCGGTTGACGAGTTCATGATGAAATTCGCGATGGCGCTCGGCGTGGTGCTGCTGATCGCCCTGATTAGCATGGGCTGGCGCGTCGGCATCGTCGTGGCGGCTGCCGTCCCCCTGACGCTAGCCGTCGTGTTCCTCATCATGCTGGAGACCGGCCGGTTCTTCGACCGCATCACGCTCGGCGCCCTCATCCTGGCGCTCGGTCTTCTCGTCGACGACGCCATCATTGCCATCGAGGTGATGGTGGTGAAGATGGAAGAAGGCATGGACCGCATCAAGGCGGCGGCCTATGCGTGGAGCCACACTGCGGCGCCGATGCTGTCCGGAACGCTCGTGACGATCGCCGGTTTCCTGCCGGTGGGCTTCGCGCGCTCGACCGCCGGCGAATACGCCGGCAACATCTTTTGGGTCGTAGGGTTCGCCCTCATCGTCTCCTGGATCGTCGCGGTGGTCTTCACACCTTACCTCGGCGTCAAGATGCTGCCCGACATCAAACCGGTCGAAGGCGGTCACCAAGCGATTTACGACACGCCGAACTATCGGCGCTTGCGGCGGCTCATCACGTTTGCCGTGCGCCACAAATTCGCAATCTCCGGTATCGTCGCTATCGCCTTCGTGCTTTCCGTTGTCGGCATGGGGTCTCTCAAACAGCAGTTCTTTCCGACATCCGACCGACCCGAAGTGCTGGTGGAGGTTCGCCTGCCGGAAGGCACCAGCATCGAGACGACGACCGCTACGGTCGAGAAACTCGAAGGCTGGCTGGACGACCAGGCCGAGGCCAAGATCGTCACGAGCTATGTCGGTCAGGGCGCACCCCGCTTCTTTTTCGCAATGGCGCCGGAGCTGCCTGATCCTGCCTTCGCCAAGATCGTCGTGCTGACCCCGGACGCCGAGGCGCGTGAGGTGTTGAAGCACCGCCTGCGCGAGGCGGTGGCAGAGGGGCTTGCACCCGAGGCCAATGTCCGCGTCACGCAACTCGTGTTCGGCCCCTACACGCCATTCCCGGTCGAGTTCCGGATTATCGGACCTGATCCCGCGCAACTCTACGGCATATCCGAGAAGGCCCTCGACATCATGCGGGGCGTCCCGGACGTGCGTCAGGCCAACCGCGATTGGGGCAATCGCACACCCGTGCTCCGCTTCGTCCCGGATCAGGATCGACTGAACCTCATCGGCCTGTCGCCGGCGGAAGTGGGCCAGCAACTCCAATTCTTGCTTACCGGCATCCCCGTTACGCAGGTTCGCGAGGACATCCGCAACGTCCCCATCGTCGCACGCAGCGCTGGCGGCGAGCGGCTGGATCCGACGCGTTTGGCGGATTTCTCCCTGATGAGCCGGGACGGTCGCCCGATTCCGCTCGACCAGATCGGCCATTCGGAAATCCGTCTGGAAGAGCCGATCCTGAAGCGTCGCGATCGCACGCCTGTCATCACGATCCGCTCGGATATCAACGAAGCGACTCAGCCTCCAGAGGTTTCCAAGGAGATCATGAAGGCCCTTCAGCCGCTGATCGCATCCCTTCCGGCCGGCTATCGCATCGAATTGGGCGGATCGATCGAGGAGGCTGAAAAGGCCAACACCGCGCTGGGCAAAGTCTTTCCGGCAATGATCGCCGCCATGCTGATCGTTATCATGCTGCAGGTGCGATCCTTCTCGACGATGGCCATGGTCATGCTGACGGCGCCGCTTGGCCTTGTCGGCGTCGTGCCGATGCTGCTCACCTTCAACCAGCCCTTCGGATTCAACGCCATTCTGGGCATGATAGGACTGGCCGGCATCCTGATGCGCAACACGCTGATCCTGACCGAACAGATCAAGGAGAACCGTGCTGCCGGGCTTGACGACTATCACGCCGTCATCGAGGCCACGGTGCAACGCACCAGGCCGGTGATCCTCACGGCACTCGCCGCCGTGCTGGCCTTCATCCCGCTCACGCACTCCGTCTTCTGGGGATCGATGGCCTATACGCTGATCGGCGGCACGGCGGTCGGCACGGTGCTGATCCTGCTCTTCCTTCCCGCGCTCTATGCCGCATGGTTCGGCATCAAGCCGACTGCTGACGAGGTCCGTGAGGAACCATCCGGCTCGACGAATGAATTGGAAAAGCAAACAGCAATTGCTGCTGAATAGGGTCCTGTTGTCGAGCAGGCGGACCAAGATTTCGCCGCTGGCTTTGCCTGAACATACGCAGGGCCAGTCGCACGACCTTACCGCTTGCAAATGATCGTTCAGGGCGAGCCCGGCAGATCCATCATCAGTTCTGGAGACATCGATGAATCATCCGGTTGGACCGCGAACGGATCCCGACGAGGTGCGGGCTCGCATCCTGGAGGTGGCAGAGGCGCATTTTCGCCGCATCGGCTACCATAAGACGTCGGTAGCCGACATCGCCTCCGAACTCGGCATGAGCCGGGCGAACGTCTACCGTTTCTTTTCCTCCAGGGATGCAATCAACGAATCCATTTGCAGGCAGGTCGTGAACGAGGTCGCGGACATCGCCGTTGCGATCGCACGCACCAACGTGCCGGCCTTGGAGAAACTCGACCGGCTCCTGACCGCCGTTCACCAGCACAACAAGACGAAATTGATCAAGGAAAGAAGCATGCACGACTTGATCGTCGCCGCCCTGCGCGAGAATCGGGCGGTCATCAAGGCGCATGTCGAGCGAATGTTGGAAATCCTTGAGGCGATCATTCGCGAGGGGACCGAGGCGGGCGAACTCAAGGTCGAGGACCCGGCAGAAGCGGCGCGTGCGGTCAACGCCGCGTTCACGCCGTTCTTCCACCCGATTCTGATCGAGCACTGCGTTCAACACGGCGAAGACACCGAAGCGGGCCTGCGCACGCAGATTCGCTTCGACCTGAAAGCTCTCGGCAAATCGAACTAGCCGCCCTGGCAGGTGGCTGTCAGCGACGCATTCCGCCCTCAATTCAGGCGCGACCTCCAATGTTCGGTCCTTCGTGCGGATAGAGCTTGCCGAACAGGGGCAGGTACATCGCGCCCTTGCGCATCAGGAAATCGTGGAACGTCGCCATCGCCGGCGAGATCGCGTGATCGCTGCGCATCACCGAAAACCATTGCCGGCGGATCGGCATGCCGACGACGTCGAGGATGACCAGCCGGCCGGCTTCGGTTTCGGCGGCGATGGTGTGGGCAGAGATGAAGGCAATGCCGAGCCCGGCCATCACCGCCTGCTTGATCGTCTCGTTCGAGCCCATCTCGACGCCGAGATCGTCGATGCGGCCGGGCACGTCGCTGAGGAATATTTCCAGCGAGATGCGCGTGCCGGAGCCGGGCTCGCGGATGAGGAAATGCTCTTCGGCGATCCGCTCCTTGGATATCTCACGCACTGAGGCCAGCGGGTGGTCGGGCGGCGCGATGATGACCAGCGGGTGATCACCGAAGACCGAGGCACGCACCGGGACTTCCCTCGCCGGGCGTCCCATCAGCGCGATGTCGATGTCGTGGTTCTTAAGACTGTTGATGGTTTCGGCGCGGTTGCCGATGGCGAGCCGCATGTCAATGTCGGGATGTTCCTTCATGAAGCCGGCCATCAGCCGCGGCGCGAAATATTTGGCGGTGGAAACGACGCCGAGCCGCAAGCTGCCGATACGCACGCCCTTGATCGCATCCATCTCGTCTTCGAGCAGGCGAAGCCGCTCCTCGATCGCCTGCGCCGTCTCGACGAAGGCCAGACCTGCGGCAGTCGGACGCATGCCATCCGACGTCCGGTCGAACAAGGCCAGCTGGAACTCCTCCTCGACCTGCCGCAACTGGATCGTCACCGCTGGAGGAGACAAGCCTAACACTTTGGCCGCGCTAACGATTTTTCCATGGCTGATGATGGCCTGAACGGTCTTGAATTGCTTGAGCGTGAGGTTTCTCATGCGCCATACTAAATTTTTTTTAGCACGAAAGTAAAGTTATTGAATTTTACTTATCCATGGCAGTTTGTTCTCATTCCCCAATCCGGCCGGAGGAGTTTGCGGCTGGATCGGGAGGTTACGATGCCAGCGGCAACGCTCGACGCATTTCTGAATTCCTATCTCGGCCCGCCCGACGAACTGCGTTCGGCAGTCGTCGCGACCGTCCGTCAGCTGACGCAGGCCGCAACCAAGGTCCGCAACACCATCAATCAGGGGGTGCTCGGCACCGCCTTTGCCGGGACCCGCAGCGCCAATGCCGACGGCGACATCCAGAAGGATCTCGACATCTTCGCCGACGACATCTTTCTCGACGCCATGCGCCACGCTCCGGTCGCGCTCTACGCCTCCGAGGAACTGGAGCAGCCGGTCCTGCTCGACAGCCAGGCGCCTCTCGCCATCGCCATCGACCCGCTCGACGGCTCTTCCAACATCGACACCAACGTGTCGATCGGAACGATCTTCTCGCTCCTCCCTGCAACTGGCGCGCCGGACGAAAATCCGGCCGCCTCTTTTTTGCAGCCGGGCGTGAAGCAGCTGGGCGCCGGTTTCTTCATCTACGGGCCGCAGCTGGCACTGGTCCTGTCGCTCGGCAGCGGCACGCATGTCTTCGTTCTCTCGACCAGGCTCGGCACCTTCGTCCAGGCCTACGAGAGCCGGATCATCCCGCAGCGTACCCAGGAGTTCGCCATCAACGCCGCCAACTACCGGCATTGGGACGAGGCGGTGCGGCTCTACATCGACGACTGCCTCGAAGGCACTGAAGGCCCACGCGGAAAGGACTTCAACATGCGCTGGATCGCCTCCCTCGTCGCCGACTGCTACCGCATATTGATGCGCGGCGGCGTGTTCCTCTATCCAGGCGACAAGCGCAAGGGTTACCGCCAGGGACGGCTGCGCCTCGTCTATGAGGCCAACCCGATCGCCTATCTCATCGAACAGGCAGGCGGCGCCGCCACCGACACCATCACCCGCATCCTCGAAATCGAGCCCGAGGGCCTGCACCAGCGCGTGCCCGTGGTGTTCGGATCGGCGCGCGAGGTCGCGCGCATCACCCGCTACCACACCGAGCCCAGCGCGATCGGCGAGCGTGCACCGCTGTTCAGCCGCCGCGGCCTGTTCAGGGCCTGAGCATCATGTCGGCAAAGCACCCCATCATCACCATCACCGGGTCGTCAGGCGCCGGCACCACCTCGGTCAAGCGCATCTTCGAGCTGATCTTCCGGCGTGAGAACATCGACGCCGCCTTCATCGAAGGCGACGCCTTTCACCGCTACGACCGCGCCACGATGAAGGTCAAGGTGGCCGAGGAGGAGAAGGCCGGCAATCCGAACTTCACCCACTTCCATGCCGAGGCCAACGAGCTCGCAATCCTCGAAGAGGTGTTTGAGGAATATGGCCGCCGCGGAACCGGAAAGACCCGCACCTACATCCATGACGAGGATGAGGAGAAGCAGTACGGCACGCCGCCGGGACAATTTACCGAATGGCGCGAATTCCCGCCGAGCGACCTGCTCTTCTACGAGGGCCTGCATGGCTGCGTCGTCACCGACAAGATAGACCTGGCCAGGCATGCCGACCTCAGGATCGGCGTGGTGCCGGTCATCAATCTCGAATGGATCCAGAAGATCCATCGCGACCGGGCAACCCGCGGCTATTCCACCGAGGCGGTGATGGACGTCATCCTGCGCCGCATGCCGGACTATGTCCGCTACATCGTCCCGCAATTCTCGCAGACCGCCATCAACTTCCAGCGTGTGCCGATCGTCGACACGTCCAACCCGTTCATCGCGCGCTGGATCCCGACGCCCGACGAATCGATGCTGGTCATCCGCTTCGCCAATCCCCGCGGCATCGATTTCCCCTACCTGCTTTCGATGATCCACGACTCGTTCATGTCGCGGCCGAATTCCATAGTGGTGCCAGGCAACAAGCTCGATCTTGCCATGCAGCTGATCCTGACGCCGCTCATCCTGCAATTGATCGAACGCAAGAACCGTGTGTCGTGAGGAGGACGCCATGAACAGCCAAGCAGCAGCCCTGAAGCCCGTCGCCGCCGTCTCGGAGCGCGACATGGCGAACGCCATTCGCGCACTGGCGATGGACAGCGTCCAAAAGGCCAATTCCGGTCATCCGGGCATGCCGATGGGCATGGCCGACGTTGCGACGGTGCTGTTCAGCCGCTTCATCAACATCGATCCGTCGGCGCCCAACTGGCCCGATCGCGACCGCTTCGTGCTTTCGGCCGGGCACGGCTCGATGCTGCAATATGCGCTGCACTACCTGCTCGGCTACGAAGACATGCCGATCGAGCAATTGCAGCGGTTTCGCCAGCTGGGCAGCCGCACCGCCGGACATCCCGAATATGGCCATGCGCTTGGCATCGAGACGACGACCGGTCCGCTTGGACAAGGCATCTCGACCGCCGTCGGCATGGCGCTGGCCGAGCGCATGCTGGCTGCCCGCCACGGCGCCGATCTCGTCGATCATTTCACCTACGCGATCGCCGGCGACGGCTGCCTGCAGGAAGGCATCAGCCACGAGGCGATCGACCTTGCCGGTCACCTGAAGCTCGCCCGGCTGATCGTCTTCTGGGACGACAATGCGATCTCGATCGACGGACCGACGTCGCTGTCGACATCGATGGACCAGCCGGCACGGTTCGAAGCCGCCGGATGGCATGTGCAGTCGGTGGACGGCCACGACACGGAAGCCGTCGCTGCGGCAATCGAAGCGGCGCAGCAGTCGGACCGGCCGTCACTGATCGCCTGCCGAACGGTGATCGGCAAGGGCGCGCCCAATTTGGGCGGCTCGGAAAAGACGCACGGCGCGCCGCTGGGCGATGCCGAGATCGCCGCGACGCGCGAGAACATCGGCTGGGCCTGCGCGCCGTTCGAGGTGCCGGACGACATCCTGTTCGCCTGGCGCGAAATTGCCGAGCGCGGGCAAGCGGCGCGGCACGCCTGGGAGCAGCGGTTTGCCGCCTCGCCGCAGCGCCAGGCCTTCGAGAGTGCGGTCGCCGGCACCCTGCCCGACGCGGTCTTCGAAGCGCTCGGCGCTTTCCGCAAGGAGCATGTCGAAAAGGCGACCAAGGTCGCAACGCGAAAAGCCTCCGAAATGGCGCTCGGCGCCATCAACGCCGCAACCGAGCTGACCGTCGGCGGCTCCGCAGACCTGACGCACTCGAACCTGACGATCACCAAGGGCATGGATCGCATAGCGCCTGGTGCCTATGCCGGCCGCTACATCCACTACGGCATCCGCGAGCACGGCATGGCTGCGGCCATGAACGGCATCGCGCTGCATGGCGGCTTCGTGCCTTATGGCGGCACCTTCCTGTGCTTCGCCGACTATGCCCGCGGCGCGATGCGGCTCTCGGCGCTGATGGGCCAGCGCGTCATCTATGTGATGACCCATGATTCCATCGGTCTCGGCGAGGACGGCCCGACACATCAGCCGATCGAGCACCTGGCGATGCTGCGGGCGACGCCCAACCTCAACGTCTTCCGTCCGGCCGACATCATCGAAACGGCGGAGTGCTGGGAACTGGCGCTGAAGAGCAAGAACCGGCCGAGCGTGCTGGTGCTCTCGCGCCAGAACCTGCCGATGCTGCGCCAGGCACACAGCGACGAGAACCGGTCGAGCCAGGGCGCCTACATCCTGCGCGAGCCGGCCGGACACCGCGCCGTGACGCTGATCGCCACCGGCTCGGAGGTCGAGATCGCCGTTGCCGCCGCCGAACGGCTGGAGACCGAGCACGGCATCGCCGCCGCCGTCGTCTCGATGCCGTGCTGGGAGCTGTTCGAGGAACAGGATGCCGACACCCGCAAGGCGGTCCTCGGCTCGGCGCCGCGCGTCGCCGTCGAAGCCGCAGCACGGCTCGGCTGGGACCGCTGGATCGGCGACACCGGTGCTTTCGTCGGCATGGCCGGTTTCGGCGCCAGCGCCCCTGCCCCGGATCTCTACCGGCATTTTGACATCACGCCCGAAGCCGTCGCCGCAGCGGCGCTGAAGCTCATCATCTAGGAAGGACCCCAAAATGGCCCGCATCACCCTTCGCCAGCTTCTCGACCATGCCGCCGAGCACGGCTACGGCGTTCCGGCATTCAACATCAACAACATGGAACAGGGCCTTGCCATCATGGAGGCAGCCGGGGCCTGCGATGCGCCGGTCATCATCCAGGCCTCGCGCGGCGCCCGCTCCTATGCCAACGACATCATGCTGGCCAAGATGATGGAGGCGTTGACCGAAATGCATCCGGCCATTCCGCTCTGTATCCATCAGGACCACGGCAACAACGAAGCCACCTGCCTTTCGGCGATCCGCCACGGCTTCACCTCGGTGATGATGGACGGCTCGTTGATGGCGGACGCCAAGACGCCGGCGAGCTACGACTACAACGTCGCCATCACCGAACGTGTCGCACGCATGGCGCATTGGGTCGGCGCTTCCGTCGAAGGCGAGCTCGGCGTGCTCGGCTCGCTGGAAACCGGCCAGGGCGAGGACGAGGACGGGCATGGCGCCGAAGGCGCGCTTTCCCACGACCAGCTTTTGACCGATCCCGATCAGGCGGTCGACTTCGTCACCGCCACCCGGGTCGACGCGCTGGCGATCGCCTGCGGCACTTCGCACGGCGCCTACAAATTCAGCCGCAAGCCCGACGGCGGCATCCTCGCCATGCAGGTGATCGAGGCGATCCACGAAAAGCTGCCCAACACGCATCTGGTCATGCATGGCTCTTCCTCGGTACCGCAGGAACTGCAGGACGTCATCAACCGATATGGCGGCGAGATGCCCCAGACCTTTGGGGTTCCGGTCGAGGAGATCGAGCGCGGCATCCGTTACGGCGTGCGCAAGGTAAACATCGACACCGATTGCCGCATGGCCATGGCCGGGCAGTTCCGCCGCGTCGCGACGGAGGACCCGCGCGAATTCGATCCGCGCAAATTCCTGAAACCCGCCATGGATGCCCTGCGCGACCTTTGCCGCGATCGCTTCGAGCGCTTCGGCACCGCGGGCAACGCCTCCAAGATCAGGGTCATCGCCATGGACGAGATGGCCAAACGTTATGCCGCGGGAAAACTCGACCCGCAAATCGCAACCGCGAAAGCCGCCTGAGCGGCAAACAGGAGACCTGTCATGAACAAGATCGACATGCCGTCAGCTGGCACGCTCAAGGAAGGCAAGGAACGCTACAAGTCGGGCGTCATCCCCTACAAGAAGATGGGCTACTGGGAGCCGGATTACCGGCCCAAGGAGACCGATCTGATCGCCATGTTTCGGATCACGCCGCAGCCAGGCGTCGACCACGAGGAGGCGGCGGCAGCCATCGCCGGTGAATCCTCCACCGCGACGTGGACGGTGGTGTGGACCGACAGGCTGACTGCCTGCGAGCTCTACCGCGCCAAGGCGTTCAGATCCGAGCCGGTGCCGAACACCGGTCCCGGCACCAAGACCGAGCAGCAGTACTTCGCCTACATCGCCTACGACCTCGACCTGTTCGAGCCGGGCTCAATCGCCAACCTGACCGCATCGATCATCGGCAACGTGTTCGGCTTCAAGGCAGTCAAGGCCTTGCGGCTCGAGGACATGCGCATCCCGGTGGCTTACCTGAAGACCTTCCAGGGCCCGGCGACCGGCATCGTGGTGGAACGCGAGCGGCTCGACAAGTTCGGCCGGCCGCTGCTCGGCGCGACGACGAAGCCGAAGCTTGGCCTGTCAGGCCGCAACTATGGCCGCGTCGTCTACGAGGCGCTGAAGGGTGGCCTCGACTTCGTCAAGGACGACGAGAACATCAACTCGCAGCCGTTCATGCACTGGCGCGACCGCTTCCTCTACTGCATGGAGGCCGTGAACAAGGCGTCGGCCGCCACCGGCGAGGTCAAGGGCCATTATCTCAACGTCACCGCCGGCACGATGGAGGAGATGTACGAGCGCGCCGAATTCGCAAAACAGCTTGGCTCCTGCATCGTCATGATCGACCTGGTCATCGGCTACACGGCGATCCAGTCGATGGCCAAATGGGCACGCCGCAACGACATGATCCTGCACCTGCACCGCGCCGGCAACTCGACCTATTCGCGCCAGAAGAACCACGGCATGAATTTTCGCGTCATCTGCAAATGGATGCGGATGGCCGGCGTCGACCACATCCATGCCGGTACCGTTGTCGGCAAGCTGGAAGGCGACCCGCTGATGATCAAGGGCTTCTATGACACGCTGCGCGAGGAGCGCACGCCGCAGAACCTCGAAACCGGGCTGTTCTTCGACCAGGATTGGGCCTCGCTCAACAAGGTGATGCCCGTCGCCTCGGGTGGCATCCATGCCGGCCAGATGCACCAGCTGATCCATTATCTCGGCGAGGACGTCGTCCTGCAGTTCGGCGGCGGCACGATCGGCCATCCGGACGGCATCCAGGCCGGCGCGACGGCCAATCGCGTCGCGTTGGAGGCGATGATCCTCGCCCGCAACGAGGGCCGCGACTATCTGCGCGAAGGCACCAAAATCCTCGAACAGGCGGCCAGATGGTGCACGCCGCTGAAAGCTGCCCTGGAGACCTGGAAGGACGTCACCTTCAACTACGAATCGACCGACACGGCCGACTTCGTGCCAACCGCAACGCCCAGCTTCTAGACGAAAGGAACCGTCGCCATGATGACCAATCCGGGAAACAAGGTCACGCAGGGACAGTTTTCGTTCCTGCCCGACCTGACCGATGAGCAGATTTCGGCGCAGATCAAATACGCGCTGAAAAACCACTGGGCGGTCAGCGTCGAGTACACGGACGATCCGCATCCGCGAAACACCTATTGGGAAATGTACGGCAACCCGATGTTCGACCTGAAGGACCCGGCGGGCATCCTGCTTGAAGTCAACAATTGCCGGAAAGCCATGCCCAACATGTATGTCCGGGTCACCGCCTTCGATTCGAGCAAGGGCTGGGAAGCGCCGCGCATGTCGTTCATCGTCAATCGGCCGCCCAACGAACCCGGGTTCCGGCTGCTGCGCCAGGAGCGCGACGGCCGCAGCCAGGGCTATTCGATCGTGCCTTATGCGACCGACAGGCCCGAAGGCGAGCGGAGCTAGCCGAAACCATGCTGGACGCGATAGCAAAGGGCACTGCCGCGCCGGACGAATCGGTCGATCTGCAAGCCGAGTTCGAGGCGTCCAACATCGATGAGGTGCTGGGCAAGCTCGACCGCGAACTCGTTGGCCTGAAGCCCATCAAGACCCGCATCCGCGAGATCGCGGCGCTGCTCCTGGTCGACCGGCTTCGCCGCAAGTTCGGCCTGACCTCGGGCGCGCCGACGCTGCACATGAACTTCACTGGAAACCCCGGCACCGGAAAGACCACCGTGGCGCTCAGGATGGCCGAAATCCTGCATCGTCTCGGCTATGTCCGCGAGGGTCACATGGTCGCAGTGACGCGAGACGATCTCGTCGGCCAGTATGTCGGCCACACCGCGCCCAAAACCCGCGAAGTGATCAAGCGCGCCATGGGCGGGGTGCTTTTCATCGACGAGGCCTACTATCTCTACAAGCCCGAGAACGAACGCGACTACGGCCAGGAATCGATCGAGATCCTGCTGCAATGCATGGAAAACAACCGTGACGATCTGGTTGTGATTCTTGCCGGTTACAAGGACAAGATGGACCGCTTCTTTAACAGCAATCCCGGCATGCGCTCGCGCATCGCCCACCACCTCGATTTTCCCGACTACGGCGTCGGCGAGCTCAAATCGATCGCCGAGATCATACTGGCGGAACAGAATTACCGTCTCAGCGAGGCGGCGGCCAAGGCGCTCGAAGAGTATCTGCCGATCCGCATGCGGCTGCCGCATTTCTCCAACGCGCGCTCGGTCCGCAATGGGCTCGACCGGGCGCGGCTTCGCCAGGCCAACCGGCTTTTCACGTCGCGCGACCGGGTGTTGACGAAGACCGACCTTATCACCATTGAGGAATCCGATATTCGCGGCAGCCGCGTGTTCGCGGAAGGCAAGCTCGAAGGCGAACCGGAGACGAAGGCGCGCTGACACGATGACGCCGGTTGGTGTGCAGCGACCGGAAACCGAAGACGGAATGGAGCCGACGACCATGGGTACCAAGACAATCATCGCCCCCTCGGTGCTTTCTGCGGATTTCTCGCGGCTCGGCGACGAGGTCGAAGCAGTCGTCCGGGCGGGCGCCGACTGGATCCATCTCGACGTGATGGACGGTCATTTCGTGCCCAACATCACCTTCGGTCCGCCGGTGATCAAGGCGATCCGCAATCGAACCGACAAGGTCTTCGACTGTCACCTGATGATTGCGCCGGCCGACGCCTATCTCGCCGCCTTCGCCGATGCCGGCTGCGACATCATCACCGTGCACGCCGAGGCCGGGCCGCATCTCGACCGTTCGCTGCAGGCGATCAGGAATCTCGGCAAGAAGGCCGGCGTGTCGCTGAACCCGTCGACGCCGGAAAGCGTCATCGAATATGTGCTCGACCGGCTCGATCTGGTGCTTCTGATGACGGTCAATCCGGGCTTCGGCGGCCAGGCGTTCATTCCGGCGGTCGTCGACAAGGTCAGGCGGGTCAAGGCGCTGATCGGCAATCGCCCGATCGACATCGAGATCGACGGCGGCGTCACCCCCGAGACCGCCCCGCTGGTCAGCGCGGCCGGCGCCAATGTGCTGGTCGCCGGCTCGGCTATCTTCAAGGGCGGCAGCGAGGCGGCCTATCGCGCCAATATCGGCGCCATCAGGCAGGCAGCCGACGGCGCGATCCGGAAAGCCGCGTAAACCCATTTCATCGGAGCATAACATGGGGGCAATCCCACCTGTCTGCGATTTCGGCTGGCAAGCCATCGATGCCGTCTTGCCCGGCGTCGACGGCAAATCGCATTCGATCTTCAGCCATGCCGGTCCGAACGGGCTGGTGGTGGCCTTCATCTGCAACCACTGCCCTTACGTGAAGGCGGTGATTTCCCGCATCGTCCGCGATGCCGACGACCTCAAGCCCGAAGGCATCGGCTTTGTCGCGATCAACGCCAACGATGCCGACGCCTATCCGGATGATTCCTTCGACAACATGAAGCTCTTCGCCAAGGCGAACGGCTTCACTTTCCCCTACCTCCACGACGAGCGCCAGACGGTGGCGCGTGCCTATGGAGCCGTTTGCACTCCGGATTTCTTCGGGCTCAACAGCGAATTGACGCTGCAATATCGCGGCAGGCTGGACGCGGCGCGGCGCGACGCTGGACCGCCCGGACTAAGACGCGACCTTTTCGAGGCGATGAGGCAAATTGCCCGAACCGGCGACGGACCGCTGGACCAGATCGCTTCGATCGGCTGCTCGATCAAGTGGAAGGACGCCGCATGAACGTCGGCATGAGTAGGCCGTTTCGATCGCCGAAGGCGATCCTGTTCGATCTCGACGGCACGCTGGTCGATTCGGCGCCCGATATAACCGCCGCGGTCAACGAATTGCTGGCCGGTCGCGATCTGCCGCCGCTGCGCCTGGAACAGGTCAGGGCGATGATCGGCGGCGGCGTCAGGAAACTGGTCGAGCGAGCCTTCGCGGCATCCGGCGCGCCGCTCCTCGGCAGCGCCCTCGACGAGGCCAACCGTGCCATGGCGCCGATCTACCGCAGACATCTGACCGGCCTGACGACGCTGATGCCCGGCGTCAGGGAGGTTCTCACCCACTTCCATTTGAGCGGAATAGCCATGGGCGTGGTGACCAACAAGCCGCAGCTGGCGGCTCGCGAAATCCTGCTGCATTTCGGGCTGACGGAGCATCTCGGCGCGATCGTCGGCGGAGACGCGGTGACTTGCCTGAAACCGGCGCCCGACGCTCTGCTGCTGGCGCTCGACCAGCTTCAGGTCGAGCCTCGTGACGCACTGATGGTCGGAGACAGCGGCGCCGACGTGGCCGCCGCCCGCGCCGCCGGCATGCCGGCTATCCTGCTGCGTGGCGGCTACACCCAAATTGCCGTTGAAGCGCTTGGCGCCGACCTCGTTTGCGACGGCCTGCTCGATCTGCCTTCCGCGATGCGCAGGCTGCAAGACGCCGCTTGACCGGCGCCAACCAGTGCGGGCGCCGGCCGAACGCAGTTTGCGAACGGCCGGCGAAGTCGCGTTACTCCTGCAGAAAAACCGGGTTATTTGGAGTATTGCTTCAGATAGGCGATGACGTTGGCGAGATCCTCGTCCTTCTTGAGACCGGGAAACGCCATCTTCGTACCCTTGATCATGCCCTTCGGGTCGCGAAGATAATTCGTCAGCGTGGCTTCGTCCCATTTGACGCCGGATTTGCCCGCCTCGGCCATCGGTTTGGAATATTTGAACCCCGGATGCGTGCCGGCCGTCCGGCCGATAACGCCGCTCAATGACGGGCCGATCTTGTTCTTGTCCTCGTCGACGACGTGGCAGGCCTTGCACTTGGCGAAGACCTTCTCACCCGCCGCGGCATCCTGTGCCTGCGATTGGTTTGTAATAAACGTCGCAACGGACACGACGGCGAAAAATGCGACTGCACGCATGGCATTTCCTCATTGATCGTCAAGGTGCCCTGGACGATTAGCGCATGCCTTTGTCTGATCATCGGCATGCATCGTTTTATACAGAGCGAAAACGTCTCCGTTGTGGAGTTGCAACGCCTGCACCCTGGAAGCTACCCGGCAGATGAGCGATGTCAACCGGTACCCAAGTTCAAGGCAGTCGCTTCGGGTTTGCGCTGCCTTCCAACGTTGAAGGCTGGCGAAAGCCGAAGCGACATCCAATCTCCCCCCTTGCGGGGGAGATGTCCGGCAGGACAGAGGGGGGTGGGAAGGATCGCCAACTTTCGGCTTTATCCATCCCAACCGGAAATCAGCCTGAGGGTGTGGCTGTAATTGATCGACAGGTCGGAGGGACAGCCCCCCCTCTGCCCTGCCGGGCATCTCCCCCGCAAGGGGGGAGATCGGCAGCTTCACCGACGGCGCGATTGACGGCCATCGGGCGAACGCGTAGCCTCAAACCATTCCGGTTTTCCATGGGCACCTCGGGACTCCGGCAGTTGGCGATTTTGTCCAGGCTCGCGGATCGGGCCGGAACTCGCCAAAGCGGGCGTCTTCAAGCGCGCAAGAGGTGCTGAATGGATATGGTCGACCTCATCTTGACGGTTTGCCTGATTGCCAATCCGGGCAATTGCCGAGACGAACATCTCTATTTCGAGAGCCGCGGCTCACTGTTCCAATGCATGATGCTGGCGCCCACCGAAATCGCGAAATGGTCGCAGGAACACCCGACCCTCAAGGTCAAGCGCTGGAAATGCGCTTTCCCGAACAAAGACCGTGCGATCTGATCGGCGCCCCGGCCCGTTACGGCCCCGGGAGGAGACATCATGATGATTTCGCGTCGAGGAACGCTCCGGCTGGCGGCTCTTGGAACAGCCGCGGCACTTGTCCCAAAGCCCTCATTCGCCACGAACCGGGTTCGCATCGGTGTGCTGAAATTCGGCACCGTGAGCTGGGCGCTTGACACGCTGAAGCACCACAGATTCGACGGAGCCAACGGTATCGATCTGGAGGTCGTCGATTTCGCCGGCGAGGATGCAACCAACGTCGCCTTGCTGGCCGGTGCGATCGACATGATCGTCTCCGACTGGCTGTGGGTCTCGCGCCAGCGCTCCGAAGGCGTCGACCTCACATTGGTCCCCTATTCGACCGCCGTCGGGGCGATCATGGTGAAGGAGGGAGCGCCGATCCGCACGATCACCGATCTCAGGGGAAAAAAGCTCGGCGTCGCCGGCGGACCTCTCGATAAAAGCTGGCTGCTGATCCAGGCGCTGGCCAGACGCGATCACGACCTCGACCTGGCGGCAACCAGCGACATTGTCTTTGGCGCGCCGCCGCTGATTTCGGAAAAGGCGATGCAGGACGAGCTCGATGCGGTGCTCAATTTCTGGCATTTCTGCGCCCGGCTCGAGGCCAACGGCTTTCGTCGGCTGATCGGCGCCGATGCTGCGGCGAAAGCGCTCGGGGCCTCGGGCGCCGTATCGGCGCTCGGCTATGTCTTTCATGACAAATGGGCGGACGAAAATCCGGACGCTATCAGGGGCTTCATCAAGGCTTCGGCGCAGTCCAAGGACTTGCTGGCCAGATCCGACGATGAGTGGCTGCGCCTTGCGCCTGATATCCGCGCGCAAGGCGAGGAACTGGCCAAACTGCGTGACCGCTATCGCGAGGGCATTCCCAGACGCCCCGTCGCCGAGGATGCGGCCGACGCCGGCAGGCTTTACCGCGTGCTGGCCGAGATCGGCGGCGAAAAGCTGGTCGGCCGCGCGCCCGAGATGGCGCCCGGCACGTTCTGGCAGGTACCCCCGCAATGAGCGCACCTGATACCGGCGATCGCCCGCCTGGCGCTGCGGCCGGCATGTCCAGCCAAGCCGGCCTGGCAGCGGCGCTGACACCGGTGCTGACGGTCGCGGCCTCTCTGCTCGGGCTTGGCCTGCTGTGGGGCCTTGCGGCAAATGCCTGGCCGAGCCGTGCCTTTCCGGGGCCGGGAATGGTCTGGCAGGTGCTGCTCGCAGAGGCGGCGAACGGCGAACTTTTCTACCATCTCGGCGCGACGCTCGGCCGGGTTGCCGCGGCCTATGTCGTCGCGATGGTTGTTGGCTCGGTCATCGGCGTTCTCCTCGGCAGCCACCGCAGCGCAGACCGGTTCTTCGCTCCCTGGGTGGTCCTGTTCCTCAACATTCCCGCACTGGTCGTCATCGTGCTTGCCTACATCTGGTTCGGCCTCAACGAAGCGGCGGCGATTGGCGCGGTTGCCGTCAACAAGATCCCGAATGTCGTGGTGACGATGCGCGAAGGCGCCAGGGCGCTTGATCCGAGTTACGCCGAAATGGCCGCCGTCTACCGCTTTGGTCTCCTCGACCGCGCCCGCCATGTCCTGCTGCCGCAACTGCAGCCCTATCTTGCCGCCGCCTCACGATCCGGCATCGCCCTCATCTGGAAGATCGTCCTGGTGGTCGAACTGCTCGGCCGCTCCAACGGCGTCGGCTTCCAGATTTATCTTTATTTCCAGCTCTTCGACGTCGCCGCCATTCTTGCCTACACCCTGGCTTTCGTGGCGGTGATGCTTGTCATCGAACTCTTTCTGGTGCAGCCCGTTGAACGACATGCAACCCGTTGGCGGCGTCGTCCCGCTTAGGGTCGACATCGCCGAAAAGATCTTTAGGTCCGCGCAAGGCGTCTCGATCAAGGCGCTCCAGGACCTTTCCTTCGAGGTCCGGCAAGGCGAATTCGCCTGCTTGCTGGGGCCGTCCGGCTGCGGCAAGACCACGACGCTGCGCATCCTGCTTGGGTTGGACAAGGACTTTTCCGGCTCGTTCCAGCTGCCTGAAGGCGGCTCCGACCGGATCGCCGCCGTGTTCCAGGAGCCGGTCTTGCTGCCGTGGCGGACGGTAGAGCAGAATGTCAGGCTGGCGCTGCCGAAAAGCCTGAGGACGAAGAATCTCGACGGGCTGTTCGACACGCTCGGCCTCGCCGGCATGCGCGCGCTCTATCCGGCGGAGCTTTCGCTCGGCCTTGCCCGCAGGGCAGCGCTTGCCAGGGCCTTCGCCACCGAACCGGCGGTGCTGTTCCTGGACGAACCCTTTGCCTCACTCGACGAACGGACCGCCGAGCGGCTTCGGCACCTGCTTTTGACCGTGTGGTCGGCGCGGCCCACGACGGCCCTGATGGTAACCCACAATCTGCGCGAGGCCCTGATGCTGTCGGACCGCATCATCGTGCTCGCGCAGCGGCCGGCGCATGTCCTCGGCATGTTCGACGTAAGGCTGCCGCGGCACTATCGCAATTCACAGGTGATGAGCGACCTTTTACGGTCGTTCCAGCAAAAATTTCCGGGCGTGGCCTGATCGCCTTACAGTTCGGAACCATATCGGGAGGAAACCATGCCGATCGACAGGATACGACGCAAGCTTGTGAACGGCTTCGCCTGCACCGCGGTCAGCGCCGCGATGCTGCCCTGTTGCCTCGGGCGGGCCGCTCTCGCCGCAGCCTATGGCCTTGAATTCAAGCTCAGGAAAGTCGCCGACGGCGTCTTCGCGTTCCAGGGCGTCGATGAATTGATGAGCGCCGCCAACCAGGGCGCGATCTCCAACCTCGGCGTCGTCGTCGGCGCCGACGCCGTCGCCGTCATCGACAGCGGCGGCAGCCTGATCGAGGCGAACGCCCTCATCGCCGAAATAGGCAAGATAAGCGCCAAGCCGGTCCGCTACCTGATCAACACCCACATGCACCCCGACCATGTCTTCGGCAACGCGGCGTTCCGGCAAATCGGCGCCACCATCGTCGGCCACCACAATCTGCCGCGCGCCCTCGAGGCGCGCGGCGCCTTCTACCTGCAGAACTTTCGCGAACAGATCGGCGACGCGCTCATCAAAGGGATCGAGATCATACCGCCGACGATGCTGGTCGACGATCGCCTGCAGCTCGACCTCGGCGGGCGCGTGCTCGAATTGCAGGCATGGAAGGCGGCTCACACCGACAACGACCTGACCGTCTTCGACAGCGCGACCCGCACGCTGTTTGCCGGCGATCTGGTTTTCATCGGTTCCTTGCCGACGCTCGACGGATCGCTGCTCGGCTGGCTCCGCCAGATGGATGGGCTCGCCGCGATTGGCGCCACGCGCGTCGTGCCGGGTCATGGCCCGGTGCCGGCCGACTGGCCGGCGGCGCTGACGGGAGAGCGGCGCTATTTCGAAATTCTGGCGCGCGATATTCGCAAGGCGATCGCCGACGGGACGCCGCTCCGCGACGCCGTCAAGACCGCCGGCGCAAGCGAACGGAGCAATTGGCATCTGTTCGACGACTACAACGAGCGCAATGCAACAGCCGCCTTTGCCGAACTCGAATGGGAATAGGTCACAGCGACGAGCGCTGGACGTGGTGGATCGATTTGCCAAACGCATCGTCAAGGGTCTATCCTCGACATCGGCCTGGGCACCACCTCTCTGACATTGGTGGAGGCATCGAAATGCAGAACCACGCTTACCGGAGCCGGCAGCTCGGCTTGCCGCTCGCAGCCATCTTCGCCGCGATCATCCTGGCCATCGGCGCGCTCTTTGGCGCCTCCGGCGCCGCCAACGCCCAGCAGACAACCGCCTCTTCGGACAGGATCTGGCAGGATATGAAAGGCGACGTGTTCGGCGATCGGGCGATTCTGGTCGATAGCGGCGTCGTCAGGATCGAGGCGCCGAAGCGGGCGCAGGATGCCGCCATCGTGCCCGTCGACATCTATATCGACCCGGCCAAGGCGCCCGCCGGCATCAAATCCGTCACCTTGATCATCGACGTCAATCCAGCGCCGGTGGCGGCGACGTTCGAGATCGGCAAGGACGCCGGCGTGACACATCTGTCGACGCGCGTGCGCGTCGACGACTATTCCTATTTGCGTGCCATAGCAGAGACGCAGGGCGGCGAGCTTCACATGGCCCAGACCTTCGTCAAGGCGTCAGGCGGATGCTCCGCCCCGGCGCTCAAGAACCAGGACGAGGCGATGGCGACGATGGGGCAGATGAAGCTGCGCCAATTCCCGCCGCAAGAGACGATGACAAAGGCGCAGGAATTGCAGCTGATGATCCGCCACCCGAACAATTCGGGCCTGCAGCGCAACCCCTTGACCCAGTATTTCATCCCCGCGCATTTCGTTCAGAAACTGTCGGTCTCGCAGGCAGACCGGCTGATCCTGTCGATGGAAGGGGGGATATCGATTTCGGAAGATCCCAATTTCCGGTTCGATTTCACCGCGCACGGCACTGGCCAAATCCAGGTCGAAGCGATCGATACGGACGGCAAGGTATTTCGCAATCAATGGCCGCTGGAGGCTACGGGGCTTTGAAGCCTCGAAACCGTATGCAGCCGCCGTCGGCGGTCTTACACAGCGTCTAAAAGCAGCGCACGTCGGCTTCCGCCTGCGCGCGCTTCAGTCCCGTGCTTGCGGCTTTTGCCGGCGCGCTTTCGCGGAACAGTCCCGAACGCTCCCCTGTCGTCAGGGACATGCTCTTGAAGGTCTCGGCCCTTTCATAGTCCTCGAAGGGAAGGATCGAGGCGATGACGTCGATCGAGCAGGAACAGCTCTCCAGCGCCCGACGTGTCTGGCCATTCGTCTGCATGCAGCCGAGCACATAGTCGACAACCGTCACCGTCGGATAATCTGAGGCGGCGCCGGCCGGATTGGCGAAGGCCAGGGCCGACGTGAGCAACAGCGGCAAGCTCGAAAAGCCGACATATCTGATCATGGGGAACCTCCGATTGGCCCGGAACGTGACAGATCGAGCCCAATGGATCGAGACGGATCACCGCACCAGTTGGCCTCCTGTCGCCACGCCCGTCAAGTTCTCATGCAGGCCATATAGTACCAAAGGACAGGGCCGTCCCGGCCGGCAAAAGGCCTCCCCGACAGCACGAACATCGGCTCCGAATCCTGGTGCTGAGCTTGATTTCAGGTCTCCTCCACTATCGGCACCCGAAGCTACGCGCGCATACTTAAAATCATACGATCCAGCGAATATTCCCAAATAAAAATCAATACATTTTGCCCAAAAAATACGTAAAATTTAACCACTTATATAAATCGCGCTTCATCCACAGTCGATCAATAGCTTTCAGTCCGGATTTTTTCATATCTATTTCTCTATATTGCAGTGCAACATAGATGGAAGTGATTTTTCTTGCCTTCCTTCTGGGGATGACATAGCTTCATCCTGTTTCCGGCTTCAAGGGCGTCACCGTCAATTAGGGAGCGGCGACAGTCTTTCGTAGGCCAGGTGGGATGGGCAGTAACGGTGCCCTCTGCTCATTCGGCTTAGGTCGTGACACGCTGCCGGAAATACTTCCCCCACATGAATCGCTTGGGCAAGCCCTGGTGGGCTCAACGGACGATTCGTCATTGTGCACCCTGGGAGGACTTTGATGCGTGTATTAGCGAAAACTGCCTACCTACTAACGACCGCGGCGCTCATGTCGTTCGGCGCGGTCCACATGACGTCGGCCAATGAAGAACTGATGAAAATGGCCGAGAATCCCAAGGACTGGGTGATGCAGACGGGTGACTACGCCAACACCCGCTTTTCCAAGCTCAACCAGATCACCAAGGACAATGTGAAGAACCTGCAGGTCAAGTGGACCTTCTCCACTGGCGTGCTGCGCGGCCATGAAGGCGGGCCGCTGGTCATCGGCGATGTGATGTATGTCCACGCGCCGTTCCCGAACACCGTCTATGCTCTCGATCTCAAGAATGACGGAAAGATCCTCTGGAAATACGAGCCCAAGCAAGACCCGAATGTTATTGGCATCATGTGCTGCGACACGGTCAACCGTGGCGTTGCCTATGGTGACGGCAAGATCATCCTCAATCAGGCCGATACCACCGTCGTGGCGCTCGATGCCAAGTCCGGCAAAGTCGTCTGGACGGTCAAGAACGGCGACCAGATCGACGGCGGAAAGGGCGAATCCGGCACGTCGGCGCCTGTGGTCGTCAAGGACAAGGTCATCGTCGGCATCTCCGGCGCCGAATATGGCGTTCGCGGCCACCTCTCGGCCTACAATCTTTCGGATGGCAAGCTTGCCTGGCGGGCCTATTCGACGGGACCCGATGCAGAAACCCTGATCGATCCCGAAAAGACCACCCATCTCGGCAAACCGGTCGGCGCGGACTCGGGCACGAACACCTGGGAAGGCGAGCAGTGGAAGACCGGTGGCGGCACGACTTGGGGATGGTACGCCTATGATCCCAAGCTTAACCTGATCTACTACGGCACCGGCAATCCATCGACCTGGAACCCGGTCCAGAGGCCAGGCGACAATCGCTGGTCGATGACGATCATGGCTCGCGATGCGGATACCGGGATGGCCAAGTGGCTCTACCAGATGACCCCGCATGACGAGTGGGATTATGACGGCGTCAACGAGATGATCCTTGTCGACGGCATGGACATCAAGGGCGCCAAGCGCGATGTGCTGGTGCACTTCGACCGCAATGGCTTTGCCTACACCATGGATCGCGCCAATGGCGAGCTTCTCGTCGCCAAGAAATACGATCCGGCAGTGAACTGGGCGACGGAAGTCAACATGGACCCCAGCAGCGACCAGTACGGCCGCCCGCAGGTGGTCGCCAAATATTCGACCCAGCAGAACGGCGAAGACACCAACTCGACGGGCATCTGCCCGGCCGCGCTTGGAACCAAGGACCAGCAGCCGGCGACCTATTCGCCGAAGACCGGTCTGTTCTACGTGCCGACAAACCATGTCTGCATGGACTATGAGCCCTACAAGGTGAGCTACACCGCCGGTCAGCCTTACGTGGGCGCCACCGTGTCGATGTATCCTCCCCCCGGAGCCGACCACATGGGCAACTTCATTGCCTGGGATGCTGCCAAGGGCGAGATCGTCTGGTCCAAGCCCGAGAAGTTCTCGGTCTGGTCGGGCGCGCTGGCGACTGACGGCGACGTGGTCTTCTACGGCACGCTCGAGGGCTACATCAAGGCAGTCGATCATGACGGCAATGAACTCTACAAGTTCAAGACCCCGTCCGGCATCATCGGCAACATCACGGCCTACGAGCATGGCGGCAAGCAATACATCGCCGTTCTGTCCGGCGTCGGTGGATGGGCTGGTATCGGTCTGGCAGGTGGACTGCTTTCGCCCGAAAACGCCGCTGCCTGGCATGGCGCCGTCGATCAGGGCCGTGCGCAAGGCGACGAGGCTGCGGTCGTTGGGACCGCTGGTCTGGGCGCGGTCGGTGGCTACGCAGCACTTGCCGACTACACGACGCTGGGCGGCCAGCTCACCGTCTTCGGTCTCCCGGACTGATAAAAACGGGAACGACTGAAACACGGGAACCATAGGCACGCCTCGGTTTTTGAGAAGACCAAGGCTTGAAAAGCGAGAGCCCGGATCACCGGGAAGCCAGGACCGGGCTCTCAATTTCGCCGCGCACCCACATCGATCCATGCCGCTTCACGACAGCAAACCGTGTGCAGGCGAAATCAAGAAATCAAGGAAGTAGCTGAATGTCCGTTCGCATTGTAATTTCCGCTCTCGCCCTGGCGCTGCCTCTGGCAAGTTCAAGCCTCGCGCATGCCCAGGACAGCGCTGAAAAAGCCAAGGCCGTGACGGAAGAAGGCGGCAAGCATTTCGACGCGGAGGGAAATCCGACCTTCAAGATCGAAAACGGAGCCGTCGACTGGTATACGTTCAGCGGTTACCGCCGGTATCACTCCGATTGCCATGTCTGTCACGGACCGGACGGCACCGGTTCGAGCTATGCGCCGGCCCTGCTCAACAGCCTGAAAACAATGGATTACGCCACCTTCATCTCGATCGTCGCCGAGGGCCGCAAGAATGTCGGCGGCGGCAAGGAAAATGTCATGCCTGCCTTTGGCGAAAACAAGAACGTCTATTGCTACATGGATGATCTCTACGTCTATCTGCGTGCCCGCGCCGACGGTGCGGCGCCGCGCGGCAGGCCGCCGAAGAAAGCAGACAAGCCACAGGCAGCGAAGGATGCCGAAGCATCCTGCATGGGTGGATGATATGATTGGCCGTGACGCGTTGAAGCTGCGTTTTGTCCTGCCGATGCTCGGCGCACTCGCCTTGCTGCCTGCGAACGCCCAGGCGCAGGACGCCGGCCTTGGTGCCGCGGGCGAACTGGTCGACCCAGACATTCTGCGCGTCTGCGCCGATCCTTCGAACATGCCGTTCACCGACGAGAGCGGCGAAGGCTTCGAAAACCGGCTGGCCGACCTGGTTGCCGCGAAAACCGGCCGAAAGTCCGTCGCCTATACATGGTTTCCTCTTGTCGCCGGCTTCGTGCGCAACACGCTGGCGGCCAACCGATGCGACATCATCATGGGCTATGCCCAGGGCGATGAACTGGTGCAGAACACCAACGCCTACTATCGCTCGTCCTATGTGCTGGTGCACCCGAAGGGCAACGGCATGGAAGGCGTCGAGACCATCGAGGATCCGAAACTCACCGGCAAGAGGATCGGCGTCGTCGAAAGCACACCACCGACGGCCAACATGGCCGCCAACAAGCTCATGCGAACGGCAAAGATCTATCCGCTGGCGGTGGATACCCGCCTCACCCCTTCCATGGGGGAAGTCATGATCAAGGACATGCTCGCCGGCAAGATCGATGCGGCGGTCATGTGGGGACCGATGGCGGGCTACTATGCCAAGCAACTCGGTGCCGATCTCACGATCGTTCCGCTGGTGAAGGAGAAAACCGGCTCGCGCATGTCATACCGCATCACCATGGGCGTGCGTCCATCCGACCAGGAATGGAAGCGGACGCTCAACCGGGTGATCAGGGAAAACCAGGCGGAGATCACCAGGATCCTGCTGGACTACGATGTGCCGCTGATCGACGAACACGATAATCCGATCACGCAATGACGAGAAACGCATGAAGGAAAAGGAGACGATTTTGCTGGTTGCCGCGGGCCTTCTAGGTCTGACCGAACCGATGTGGGCTGGCGATATCGCCGAGCCCGGTGGCTACCGGATGGACGACTATCGGGCGCCGGTGCCGCAGACGCTGCAGGGCGCGAAGGTCGTGACGACGGCGGAGGCGGAGGCGCTGTGGCGGGAGAAGAAGGCGGTGTTCTTCGACGTCATGCCGAACACGCCGAAGCCGGCTAATTTGCCGGCGGGAACGATTTGGAGAGCCAAGATCAGAAAGGACATCCCAGGCAGCACCTGGCTGGCCAATGTCGGTTACGGTGCTATCTCCGAGGAGACCGCCAACTATTTTCGCCAAGGCCTCGCTGCCGAAGCCGGTCCCGACAAGTCGCGTGCCATTCTGTTCTATTGCATGACGAATTGCTGGATGTCGTGGAATGCCGCGAAGCGGGCCATCGAATGGGGCTACAGTTCGGTGATCTGGTATCCGCCCGGCGCCGATGGATGGGAACGTGCCAACCTTCCGCTGGAGGAAAGGAAGCCTTATGTGATTAGCAATTGAGCATGAGCATTGTTATTTTCAATCGTGTTGTTTTTCGACTTTTCAGGACCTGCCGTTTCATTTGTCCATTTTGAGAGCTGATGGACGAGCCATTGCAATGGTGCCCAGCAATGGTTGACCGAGAAAAGGATCGGCCCCTTCGGGCTGGTAGAAGAGGAGATATGCCATGAAGAAGAGCTGGACAAAACCGACCATGTGCCAAGTTGCTGCGGGCTTCGAGATTTCGCGGTATCTGCCTGCTGAAATTACTCCCAAGAAGTAGGCCGCAGAGGTGCGTGTCCCCGGCAACGGGGACACGCACTGCCATTTCGCGCGAGGTCTTGGTGAAAGGCTTTGATGCGTTCAATGCGGGCGCGAAGCCATTCGCGGTCGAAAATTTGCTGTTGGTTGAACAAGCCGCAGAGCGGGCATTGCAATGCGCTTGAAGATCATCGGCTCGGCGGCAGGCGGCGGCTTCCCGCAGTGGAATTGCAACTATCGCCTGAGCCGCGCGGCTCGCACCGGGATGGCTGGCGTGCATTCGCGAACCCAATCAAGCATCGCCGCCTCAGTGGATGGGGCCGGCTGGGTTCTCTTCAACGCCTCGCCCGATATCCGCCAGCAGATTGCGCAAACGCCTGAATTGCAGCCGGCGCAGGATGCGCCGTTGCGTTCGACACCCATCCGCGCGGTGGTGCTGACCAATGCCGATGTCGATCATGTCGCCGGCCTGCTCAGCCTGCGTGAGCGGCAGCCCTTCGCCATCTACGCAACGACACAGGTGCTGGCGACGCTGGAAGCGAACTCGATCTTCAATGTCCTCGATCCGGCGCTCGTGCCGCGACGCATCTTGCCGCCGGCTGAAGAACTGGCGATCTGCGACGCAGACGGCCACGACACCGGCGTGACTGTCGAGAGTTTTCCCGTGCCTGGCAAGATTGCCCTCTATCTCGAGGAAAGAAGCCGGCCGGATGCCAATTTCAGTTCCGACGCCGGCGACACGATCGGCGTCCGCATCGCTGGTGCCGGCAGTCACGGCTGCGTCTTCTATATCCCAGGCTGCGCGCGCATCGATGCGGCCCTGCGCACGCGCCTGGCCGATGCCGCCTGTGTCCTGTTCGATGGCACGGTCTACACCGACGACGAGATGATTGCCGCCGGCGTCGGCCAAAAGGCCGGTGCGCGCATGGGGCATCTGGCCATGTCGGGAGACGGTGGGTCGATCGCCGGCCTGGCCGATGTGGGGATCGGCCGCCGTGTCTTCGTCCACATCAACAACACCAATCCGGTTCTGGACGAGAATTCGGCCGAGCACGCAGCGGTCAAAGCGGCTGGCTGGGAAGTCGCCCGCGATGGGATGGAGATGGAATTTTGAGTGATTTCCACGACGCGGCCAGGAACGGCCTGTCCTCCAGCGAGCTGGAAGCCGTGCTGCGGCAGGTCGGCGCCGAGCGCTATCACAACCGCCATCCTTTCCACCACAGGATGACCAGCGGTGCGCTGTCGAGGACCGAGATGCAGGCCTGGGCGCTGAACCGCTACTGCTACCAGGCCGTCATCCCGCGCAAGGACGCCATGATCCTCGCACATGCGCAGGACCCGGCGTTTCGCGCCGCCTGGCGCAAACGCATCGAGGACCATGATGGCGAGGACGGCTGGAGCGGCGGCATCGCGCGCTGGCTGCATCTGGCGACCTCGCTCGGCCTCGATGCCGATGACGTGAAGAGCGAAAGGCTGGCGCTGCCGGCGACACGCTTCGCGGTCGGCGCCTACCTCGCCTTTTGCACGAACCGGACGCTGTTCGAGGCGGTCGCATCGTCGCTGACCGAGATGTTCTCGCCGCTCATCATCGGCGAACGGGTCCCGGCGATGCTGGCCAAATATGATTACATCACCGAGGATACGCTGGCCTATTTCAGCCGACGGCCCGAACAGGCCTCGCGCGACGCCGACTTCGCCCTCGCTTACGTGCTCGGCCATGCCGACACGGCGGAACGCCAGCAGCAGGCGATCGATGCGCTGGTGTTCAAATGCGATATACTGTGGGCCATGCTCGACGCGCTTCAACACGCCTATGGCGAGCCGGGAAACATCCCGCCCGGCGCCTTCCGTCCGGAGCCAGCCCAATGATGGCGCTGCGCGAAAGAGCTTTGGTGTCGTCGCGATCGGTGCCGTCGCTGCCGAAGCACGTGCGCATACAGTACGACCCCGTGCGGCAGGCGTTCGCCGTGCTCTCGCCGGAAAAGGTGTTTTGGCCCAACGACATCAGCCTCGATATATTGCGCCGCTGCGATGGACGGTCCACGGTCGGCCACATCATCGCCGAGCTTGCCGCGGATTATGACGCCGAACAGGAGGCGGTGGCGGCCGACGTCGTCGCCTTCCTGCAAGAATGGTCGGACAAGCTGCTGGTAAAACTATGAGCGAGCCCCTTCTCCCTCCGATCGGCATGCTGGCGGAACTGACGCATCGCTGCCCGCTGCAATGCCCGTATTGCTCCAATCCGCTCGAATTGCTGAAAGCCAATCGCGAACTCGATACACAGACCTGGCTTGATCTGTTCTCGCAGGCCGCCGATCTCGGCGTTCTCCAGGTGCATCTGTCGGGCGGCGAACCGACGCTGCGCCGCGACCTCGAGCAATTGATCGCCGGGCTTTCGGCGCGCGGCGTCTACACCAACCTGATCACCGCCGGCGTCGGCATTGCCGAAGGCCGCATCGAGGCGTTTGCCGAAGCCGGGCTCGACCATCTGCAGCTGAGCTTTCAAGGCGCACGGCCGGCGACCACCGACCGCATCGGCAATCACAAAGGCGGCCACGAAAAGAAGCTGGAGACGGCACGCCGCGCCCGCGCGGCCGGCCTGCCGCTTACCATCAACGCGCCGATCCATCGCCACAACATCGAGGAAGTGCCGGAATTCATCGACCTGGCGCTTTCTCTGGGCGCGGAGCGGCTCGAGATCGCCAACGTGCAGTATGCCGGCTGGGCGCTGACCAATCGCGATCAACTGATGCCCGAGCGCGCTGCGGTCGACCGTCAGGCGGAGATCGTCGCGGCGGCGCGCGAACGGCTCACCGGCATCATGAACATCGATTTCGTCACGCCGGATTATTTCGCCATCTATCCCAAGCCGTGCATGGGCGGCTGGGCGCGCGACGCCTTCATGGTGGCGCCGGACGGCACCGTGCTGCCATGCCATGCCGCACAGACCATCCCATCGCTCAGTTTTGAGCGTTTCGGCCCGCGCAGCCTGGCCGAAATCTGGACCGATTCGCCGGCATTCAACGCCTTTCGCGGCACCGACTGGATGCTTGAGCCCTGTCGCAGCTGCGAACGGCGTGAGATCGACTGGGGCGGTTGCCGCTGCCAGGCGATGGCGATTGCCGGCGACGCCGCCGCGACGGACCCGGCTTGCGCGAAATCGCCGATCCATGCGCGCATGGCCATGCTGATCGACGAAGCCCAGCGTGCTGCGGCAGTTCCTTCGAACGACGAACAATTCGTCTACCGGCGGATCGGCGTCGTCACCGAGCCCGCCTGACGCGCCTTCTTTTTTTATGCGTGTCGTTATCCCAAAACCGCTGCGCACCCTCGGGTCAGGGCCCGAGGGCATGCTTTTGGGCGACATGCATTATTCCCCGGTCTCGCGCTCGCGCACCGCGTCGGCGAATGCCAGTGCGTCGCGATTGACGGCAACGTTGTGGACGCGAAAGATCGCAGCGCCCTTCAGCCGCAGGATGACGCTTGTTGCCGCTGTGCCGACGTCTCGCCCCTCGTCACTTCCGCCGACCAGGTGACGGGCAAGGCGCTTGCGTGACGTGCCGACGAGCAATGGAAAACCGAGCGCGCGCAATTCACCGAAGCGAGCCATGAGCTCGAGGTTTTCCTCGCCGTCCTTGGCGAAAGCGAAGCCGGGGTCGAGCACGATCCGCTCGTCCGGGATGCCGGCGTCGCGCGCGATCTCCAGCGATCTGTTCAGGAACAGGAACTGGTCGGCGATCACATCCGCCAGTTTTTCGCGGCCGCGCCCGGTGTGCATGATGACGAGGCCGGCGCCGGTTTCCGCCGCAACCTGCGCGATGTCGGGTTCGCGCTGCAGGCCATGCACGTCGTTGACGATATGCGCGCCCGCGGCGACCGCCAGCCGCGCCGTCTCGGCCCTGTAGGTGTCGACCGAAACCAGGCTGCCGCCGTCGGACGACAGGGCCTCGATGACCGGCAGGATGCGCGCTTGTTCCTCGCGCGCCGAAACGGCGCCGGCGCCGGGCCGGGTGGATTCGCCGCCGACATCGATGATCGCCGCGCCCTCGCCGATCATGCGCCGCGCCTGCTGCAGCGCCCGCTCCGGCCGGTCGAATTCTCCGCCGTCGGAGAAACTGTCCGGCGTGACGTTCAAAATCCCCATCAGCAACGATTGCGCGCCAAGATCGAGATACCGTCCATGAGCAAGCTGCCAGCGCCTCATGCATCAACCTTTTTTCATATCAGATGCCATTCGCGACAAGATTGTCACTCACACGAACCCGGTTTCCCCATCTACCTATGCTCGCGAAACAAAAGGAGCGTAGCAATGACCAGGGAAACGATCAGCTTTACTTACACGACCTATATTGTCTCGACACCGGGAAAGGTGTTCGAGGCGATAACCAAACCGGACCTCGCACGGCGCTACTGGGGCCACGAGAACGTCTCCGACTGGAAGCCCGGCTCGAGCTGGCAGCACATCCGCGCTAATGACGAACGGACCGTCGAGCTCGTCGGCAAGGTCGTCGAGGTGTCGCCGCCGACCCGTCTCGTCATCACCTGGGCAAACGCTTCGCAGGCGTCCGATCCGGCGAGCTACAGCCGGGTGACCTTCGAGCTCGAGGAATACGAGGCCATGGTCCGGCTGACCGTCAGCCATGACGACCTCGAAGCCGGCAGCGGCATGGCGAACGGCATCAAAAAGGGTTGGCCGATCGTCCTCTCCAGCCTGAAATCCTTCCTCGAAACCGGCCAGGCGATCGATGTCTTCGCCAGGCCGCGCGCGTCCGAACTGGCGGCCTGACCCGGATTATGGAGCTGAGCAGATGAATACTCTCTACACCGGCGGATGCGCGTGCGGCGCGGTCCGTTACGAGGCAAAGGCCGCCCCGATCTTCGAGAACCACTGCCAATGCCGCGACTGCCAGAAAAGAAGCGGCACCGGTCACGGATCTTACCTGACGTTTCCGTCGCGGGCGGACGTGACGATCACCGGTGTGACGACGGACTGGCGTGTCGCGGCGGACAACGGAAATGTCAAAATCCATTCCTTCTGCCCGGTCTGCGGAACGCCGACCCACCTGACATACACTGCCATGCCGGACGTGATCACGGTCCATGCCGCAAGCCTCGATGATCCGGGCCGGTTCAATCCGACCGTGGTGACGTACGGTATCCGGGCCCTCCCCTGGGACAAGATGGAAACCGGGCTGACGACGTTCGAGAAAATGCCATCAGGTTGACGGCCCGGCGGGAGGGCGGACGCGCACTATTGTTCAGGAGGCGGATCTGCGCCCCTGCGACATTCAGCGGTTGCCGTACTCGTCATGGCGGCGCCACCACTCCTGGGGGAACTCGAGCCCGTTCTCGTTCCTTCCCCACGGAGCCAGGTCGAGGAAACGGTAGACCCCCATAAACGCCTCGGTGCCACGGGCGTAGGTCGAGTAGGTGTGGTAGACGGCACCGTCCTGGAGCGCGAAGACGCTCATTCCCTCCTTCTGCGGCTCCGCCCTGTCGACACGCTGATAGTTGTAGTCGGCGCCGTCTCTCTGCTGCTCTTCGGTGAAGGCGGCGCCGAGGTCGTATTTGAAATCGCTCCCGAGCGACGAAACCCACGGGAAGCGCCAGCCCATTTGCCGCTTGTAGTCCTGGATCTCCTGCAACGGGGCGATCGATTCGCAAACCAGGGTAATGTCGCGGCCGTTCAGGTGGGGGATGACGCAGTCGAAGTGATCGGCGATCAAGGAGCATCCGGTGCATCCTTGGCGCTCATCGGTGAGCCGGTATCCGTAGCCGAACATGAAATGATAGACGAAGAGTTGCGAGCGCCCCTGGAAGAGGTCGGCGAGCGAGGCGCTGCCCTCCTCGGTCTCAAACAGATACTCCTTGTCGATCCGAACCCAGGGCAGCTCCTGTCGCTGTCGCGCCAGCTCGTCGCTCTGCCGCATGAGCCTTTTCTCCGCCTCGAGCAGTGCGAGCCGCGCTCCGAGCCATTCCTCGCGTGTTCCGGTCTTGTGTTTCGTCATCGCTGCTGTCTCCTTCCTCGGGGATCTTCCTTTCCGTTTCTCGAAACAACTTGTTGCGTCAGGCGTTAAACTCAATGCCGGAGGCGAAACATGGCAGCTGGATGTGGCGGTTTCCGATGCACTGCCTGATCCCTGCCCGCTTGTTGCGGCGCCCGTTGAGGGCGCGGGCGCCTCGTCGAATCATTTGCGTCGTTTGGAGGGCAGCATGAAATCGCCGACAGTGAGGGTTATGGCCGCGTCCGATGAAGATCCGGCGATCGGAACAATCTCGCTGGCGTTTGCAGCGGATCCCATGGCACGATGGACCTGGCCGCATGCACACCAGTACCTTGCGGCCATGCCGCGAATGGTCCGCGCCTTCGGGGCCAGGGCATTCTCAAACGGAAGCGCTTTTTGCACCGATGGCTATGTCGGGACGGCGTTGTGGCTGTCGCCCGGTGTGCATCCCGACGAGGAAGGGCTTGGTGCGGTTGTCGAGAGCACGGTTGCGCCCTCCCTTGCCCCTGAAGTCGCCGCTGTATTCGAGCAGATGGCCAAGTACCATCCGGCCGAACCGCATTGGTACTTGCCCGTGATCGGCGTCGACCCAGCGCATCAGGGCGAAGGCCACGGCGAGGCCTTGATGGCATACGCGCTCGCGCAGTGCGATCGCGATCACGCGCCCGCCTATCTGGAGTCCTCGAACCCGCGCAACATCCCGTTCTACGGGCGCCACGGCTTCGAACCGCTCGGCGCGATCCAGGTCGGTTCATCGCCGACGCAAGTCCCGATGCTGCGGCGACCGCGTTGAGCCAGGCAGGGCAGACGAGCGAAGCGTCAGCCGCCATCCCGTGGTGTCGGCGCAAGGGTATTTCGGTGAAGGGCATTTCGGTGACAGTGGACTTTTTGCCGTGCTCGGCCCGCCACGCCATCTGACAGAGGCGGAATTGGGAGAGGCCCGGCAACGCATTGAACCGCTCGTCCGGGCCGCCCAATCGAGCTTGGACCGGCTCTATCTTGCGGTGGGCGATGTCGGATGCTGCGTCCTGCTCGCCGATCGTGACGGCGTGCCGGTCGAACGGCGCGGTGCGCCTGTGGATGACGAGGCTTTTCATTCCTGGGATGGCTTCGGCTTTCACCAGTCTGCCTGTTGCGGTCTGTCTGCTGGGCAACGCTGTCCGCCTGCACTTCCGTCTCGTAGGGCGAAGGCTGACCGCCACCGACGTCGCCCGCATCGGCGACACGCCCGTCTGGTTCTTCCGACGTTTTTTCTTTCGCTTCGCGCTGGGGTGTCGTCTCGGAACTCTTCCATACGTCCTGGCATCGACTTCAACGGCATCGTGGGCGGCAATATAGGCCCCGGCGAACGATCGGTTCTACCCTCATCGGCCACAGCTCGACTGTCGTTCCGCCTGGTTGGTGGTCAGCGACCGGAACATATCCGCGCCTTGTTTCGAAACTTCGTCGAGGCTCGCCTTCCTGCCGGCTGTCAGGTTGTGTTCGAGGGGGGCCGGCGGGAACGGTGACGAAGCCAGCCCCTACATCGCAGCCACGGCGCGAGCGCTTGACGCAGAATGGCCAGAGCCGACGCTGATCAAGGGAACAGGCGGCACCGTTCCACTGGTCGGGCTCCTCACCGACCGCCTTTGCTTCAATTGCATCGTCACGGGCTTCATCCTCGCCGACGATGCCATTCATGCCCCTGACGAGCGGTACGGTGTCGATCGGCTTCGCAAGGGAATACGCGGTTGGGTGCGCATCCTGTCGGAATTGCGGTAACATTACTCGGTTCGGTTCAGAGTCCGTGCCGAGACTCGTAAATCCCCATTTGGAGCACCGACAACATCCGATCCAGGACAGCAAGCATCAGCTTGTCATCGGGTGACGTGCTTGTGCTCCGTTGACCACGCATGTGATATAAAACACCGTGGCGCCGTTTTTGCGGTGCAATGGGAAGCTATCGTCGGCAATGAAGATCAGCGATTGCGATGAAATTGCCACCTGGCTCGCGGAGGCTGGGCTGCTTGGCATCCGCAGCGAGGAATCGCTTGTACAGGCCTTCTGCGAGCGTTGCGTCGAAGCAGGGCTGCCGCTGGGCAAGGCGTTTGTGATGATCGACACGCTGCACCCGATGCACGAGGCACGCGCCTTCTTCTGGGACGAAGACGAGTCGATCAGCTTCCGCGAAGAAGAATACCCGTCGAGCCGTGAGGGCAAGGGAGCGGAGTTGTGGAAGCGCAGCCCGTTTCTGGAGATGCTGCGGCGGCGTGAATTGACCCTACGTTGCCGGCTCGAAGCAGGCGAAACGCGCGGCTTTCCGGCGATCGAGGAGCTGCGCGATGCCGGCCAGACGGACTATCTTGCGATCGTCTATCGTATCCGGCAGGCGATGAGGGTCGAGGATGTCGATGCATTCTACGCCCGCTGGACCACAGCGCGCCCGGGTGGATTTTCGGAGGAGGAAGTCGCTGTTCTGTCCCGGCTTACACCGCATCTGGGATTGGCGGTTCGTTCGGCTGCGCAGACAAGGCTCACCAAGACGCTGGTCGAGGCATATCTCGGCCGGGGGCCTGGTCGCCAGGTGCTGAGCGGCGGCATCCGCCACGGCTCGGTGAAGAGGATCAACGCCGTACTCTGGTTCTCCGACATTACTGGCTATACGAACCTGTCCGAGTCGGTTCAAAACGATCAACTCGTGCCGTTGATCAATGACTACGCCGAAGCGGTCATCGGCGCAGTGAAGGCCGCCGGCGGCGATGTGCTGAAACTGATCGGAGATGGAGTCCTGGCCATCTTCACCAGTTCGCGGCCCGAATATTCCTGTCGCGCCGCGGTGGAGGCAGAACGCGACATGCGCACACGGCTGCTGCAGCTTGCCAAACGCCGCAAAAACGATGGCCTTTCTGTCGCCGACATTCACTTGGGCCTGCATGCCGGCAGGGTCTTCTACGGCAATATCGGCACTCCGGACCGTCTCGATTTCACCGTTGTCGGCCCGCCGGTCAATGAGGTCAGCCGGATCAGCTCCATGTGCGAGTCGGCCGGTCGCAATATGCTTTGCTCATCGGAATTCGCCGAGCTGCTACTCGGCGAGGAGCGCAAAAAGCTCGTTTCAGTCGGCCGGTTCGCGTTGCGTGGCGTCGGACGCGCGCAGGAGCTCTTTACCCTTGATCCCAGCCTGAGCCTGGAAGGCTCGCAGCCTTTGCCTGCTCCGCGGCGCCGGCAGGGGCGGGGCTAGTCGGAGGAAGGTGGACAAGCATGAATTCCCGGAACTCCGGAACTTCAGATCAGTAGTCTCTCATGTTCCAACCCGCGGATGAGACTCTGATCAACCGTCGTCTCTGAATGTGAAAGCGCGCCGAAAATTAACCCCGGGGCACCGGAACGCTTAAATGTCTGATGCAGCGGCCCTTTCCGGGATATTCGAAGGGTCACGATAGGCGCCTTCTGAGACCCCAGGGCCACACTAATTTTGCGCCGCGATATGCCGCTCTGTAATTTCGGCCAGGCTGGGCCCGGCCCCCTCAATCCTCGCTTCAACCATGCCGCATCAGCTCCTTTTCAAGCGGCCACCCTTCTTTCCCTTCCAGTGGAAGGCAGGGCAGGCCTCGTCCTGCCCCTGCCTGTCCGGCGAGGACCGGGAGAACGGGGGACAAGCTGAAAACCGGAACGGGGATCGCCCACCCGAAGGGCGGGCCGGAGTCCGCGGAGCGGATTTCGGCCGGTGCTGCAGGCCGAAGCATGGGTACGGCGACCGTCGTCGACATGGTTCAGCGCCCCTGTGCTCGATCGGTCGCGATGCTCCGAGCGCGTCGTCGAGATACCGCTCGAGCTCGTCGGCGGCACGCCGGGCGCCGCCGGCCTGCCTTTGTGCGGCGCCCTGTGCGGCTGCCGCCTCGCGGAAGCGCAGCTCGTCCAGCAGACTCCGGGCGAGCGCCTGCACCGTCTCTGCAGTGGCGTCGTCCGTGCGGAGCTCGAGGCCGGCACCGAGCTCTACAACCCGCCGCGCCACCATTGGCTGGTCCGCCCCCTGTGGCACGACGAGTGTCGGCACCCCGGTCCGCATCGCCTCGTTGACACTGTTCATGCCGCCGTGAGTCACGAAGAGCGCCGCCCGGGCCAGCACCTGGAGCTGCGGCACGGATCGGCGGGCCAGCACGTTGGCTGGCAGCGGACCCAGGTCTGCCGGTTCCGTGGACCCGGTCGAGACGACAACGGTGCCGCCCAGCGGTGCCAG
>NZ_FNEE01000043.1 GCF_900099905.1 Mesorhizobium muleiense
GGCAGCGACGCACCCTTCGCATGGGGCGTGCTGAAAGCATGGGAAGCAATGCGCGTGCTTTCACCCGATACCTGCCGGCCCTTCTCCGCCGATAGGAAGGGCCTGGTGCTGGGCGAGGGTGCGGGCATGGCCGTGCTGGAAAGCTACGAGCATGCCACGACGCGTGGTGCCACAATCCTTGCCGAGATCGCCGGCGTCGGCCTTTCCGCCGATGCCTTCCACATCGCCGCGCCATCTGTCGAGGGGCCAGCGTCGGCGATGCGCGCCTGCCTTGCCGATGCCGGGCTGAATGCCGAGGACGTCGACTACCTCAACGCGCACGGCACCGGTACCAAGAGCAATGATCAGACTGAAACGGCGGCGATCAAGCGTGTGTTTGGAAACCACGCTTATTCGATGTCCATCTCTTCCACCAAGTCCACGCACGCGCATTGCCTCGGCGCAGCGAGCGCGCTTGAAATGATCGCCTGCGTGATGGCAATCCAAGAGGACGTCGTGCCGCCGACCGCCAACTATCGCGAGCCAGATCCCGCTTGCGACCTCGACATCACGCCCAATGTGCCGCGCGAGCGCAAGGTGCGCGTCGCCATGAGCAACGCCTTCGCCATGGGCGGCACGAACGCAGTTCTGGCATTCAGGCAGGTGTAGAAGCCATGCAAGACGCCTCATTTGAGGTCACCTGTCGTATCTAGCTGCTTGCCGGACCACTATGTGAAGCGAGCGCTATTGGCTGCCTCTGCGATGCGGGAATTGGCAGCGGACGTCTCACGATCAAACAGGCATCTGCTTGTAGAATTCTTTTAATCGTGAAGCGGCGCGAGTGCGCTATCCGTTGAGGTGAGCAAGGCCGGCGCCCTGGGTGAGCTCTGGTGTCGGGTGGTGGAAAGTACAGGGGGAGCTGTGTGGCCACCTCTTTCTCGGCCTCGACGATGTGCGAAGGAGCCTGTGCGGCGAACGGGCCGACGCCCCAGGCTCAGAACCTGGGCGAACCTAACTCCCGCCAAAGGACAGCCCAGAGCTGGATACACGAAAAAGATACTGAACCCGCGAATCAGATTCTGATCAATCGTCGTGTCTGAGCTCCGCTCGGGCTCTTACGGAGATAATCGAGCGGCCCGGCAACGGCCGCGCGTGCCGCGGGCGTGAGCTTTGCGCTTCGTCAGAAGTGCCTCGAGCGTGACGACGATAATTGACCAGCCATATGGAACGCATTCGCCCAGTTATCCAAAGCGTGGATACCTTTCATCTAAACAAAGGATTTTACCGTTTTTGCTGCAGGTCCCATAGAAGCGCTTCAAGTTGGAAAGATAGGTAGTTCCGATGGTTGCGTTGGATCCGAGGAGCATCATCTGGTGTGCGGGGCGTACAAAGTCAGTCGCATCTGCATTGCGGCTTGGTCTTTCGGCGGTCTCCACAAGTTACGCCCCGTTGGGGCGACGCCAATTATTTAACCAATGCTTGGACATTTATCTCAACCGGACAGCTACAAGGTGAGGTCTTCCATGCGCCCGAATGTCGAGTGGAAGTTGTGCTGGGAAAATGAGTTGCAACTGGCCGACCATGTCGAACTCTCCGACTTTTTTCGAAAGACCTATGGACGGACTGGCGCCTTCAACGCGGAGCCATTCGAAGGCGGCCGCAGTTGGGCCGGCGCGAGGCCGGAATTCCGCGCAATCGGCTACGACGCGCATGGGGTAGCGGCTCACATCGGCATGCTGCGGCGCTTCATCAAAGTTGGCGAGGTCGACTTGATCGTCGCTGAATTGGGCCTGTACGCGGTTCGTCCGGATCTTGAAGGGCTCGGAATCGGTTTTTCGATGCGCGTGGCGTACCCAGTGCTCCATCAGTTGGGTGTTCCATTCGCTTTCGGCACGGTTCGGCACGCGCTGCGAAACCATGTCGAAAGATTCTGCAGAGCCGGCCTCGCGAACATTGTGTCGGGCGTTCGCGTACGGTCGACCCGTCCAGACGTGCATCCCGACCTGCCGCCCACGCGCCTGGAAGACGTACTCGTGTTGGTTTCGCCGATCGGACGCTCGATGGACGAGTGGCCGTCCGGTACCCTGATCGACCGGAACGGTCCGGAACTATGAAGCCTCTGGACTACATATGCGAAGGGCAGAGTGACAATGCCGATGGCATTGCAGAGCGCAGCGTCTATCTGACGTTTGACGACGGTCCCAATTCATTTTTCACACCGCAGATACTCAATGTGCTGGCGCAACATCAGGTGCCGGCGACCTTCTTCGTTGTTGGGGCCTACGCGGCCGACGAGCCGGAACTCGTTCGCCGAATTATTACAGACGGGCACGGTATAGCCAACCACACGATGACTCATCCGGACCTGGCTAAATGCGGGCCCGTCGAAGTCGACCGCCAGATAGTTGAGGCAAACAGAGTCATAGGGATGGCTTGCCCGCAGGCCATGGTTCGGTACTTTCGTGCACCGTATGGCATCTGGACCGAAGAAGTAATCGCTGCATCAGCGGGTGCGGCATTGGCGCCCGTCCATTGGTCCATTGATCCACGCGACTGGTCTCGCCCCGGCGTTGACGCCATCGTCGACAGAGTGCTCGCCGATATCCGGCCGGGCGCAATCGTGCTGTTGCACGACGGGTGCGCTCCCGACGAATTGCAACCAGGCAATCAAGCCAGTCTGCGCGACCAGACGGTGACAGCGTTGTCACGCCTAATTCCAGAATTGCACGGCCGCGGATTTGTAATCCGATCACTTCCTCAACATCCCTGAACAAACAGAGATCCTATGGACCTTCTCACCACAGCCAGTACTGTTGCCGTTTCGTCTTATGCGGTGCTCTCGACTGTTTACAGAGGCATGCAAGCGGTCTACTCCCAACCGGAAAATGTTACGCCGCCGTCGGAAAGCTTGTTCGGATCCGACCGTTGGCCGAGCGTGGATGTCATCATCCCCTGCTACAATGAGGACCCGCGCACACTCGCGGCGTGTTTAGCTTCCATCGCAATTCAAGATTACGCCGGAACATTTCAGGTCTATCTGGTTGACGACGGTTCTGGAAATCGTAATGCCGTCATCCCGGTACATCACGCCTACGAGGGCGACCCGAGATTCAATTTCATTCTGCTCCGCGAGAATGTTGGCAAACGCAAGGCGCAGATCGCCGCCATCCGCCGCTCATCTGGAGATTTCGTGCTCAGCGTCGACTCTGACACGACACTTGCGTCCGACGTGATCACGAAGCTTGCAGTAAAAATGCGGGATCCCATGGTCGGAGCGGCCATGGGCCAGCTGACGGCATACAACCGCAGCGACACTTGGTTGACCCGATTGATCGATATGGAATACTGGCTGGCTTGCAATGAGGAGCGCGCGGCGCAAGGTCGCTTTGGTGCGGTCATGTGCTGCTGCGGCCCATGTGCAATGTACCGCCGGTCTTGTCTCCTTTCTCTGCTGGATCAATACGAGACGCAGCTGTTCAGGGGGAAACCAAGCGACTTCGGTGAAGACCGTCATCTTACGATCCTCATGCTGAAAGCAGGCTTTCGAACCGAGTACGTTCCAGGTGCCGTCGCGGCGACAGTCGTTCCGGACAAGATGGGACCTTATTTGCGCCAACAACTCCGCTGGGCACGGAGCACTTTCCGGGACACGATGCTTGCGCGAGGTCTACTGCGTGGCCTGGATCGCTATCTAACTTTGGATGTGATGGGAGAGAATCTCGGCCCATTGTTGCTCGGCATCGCGGTAGTAACGGCGCTCGGTGAGCTACTATTTTCACATACAGTAAATTGGTGGACGGTGCTGGCTATTGTCACCATGACCATAATCAGATCTACGGTGTTATCTTTCCGCACTCGGCAGCTTCGATTCATCGGCTATTCAATGCACGCGTTAATCAGGATATTCCTGTTGATCCCCTTGAAGGCTTACGCCCTGTGTACATTGAGCAATAGCGATTGGCTGTCGCGTAAAAGTGTTCCCCTGCCCAACAGAAGCACAAAGGAAATCACAAGCGCGACGCCGCTTGCCGGAGCAAATGCTGCGGGCAATTCTGGAATTGCGGAGTCACTTCATACTGCAGATCTTTCGCTCACAGCTGGTGAAGTCTGACGGCCTTGCAGCGCCGGGTGACCGAGTAAGTTGTGTCAGTCGACACGTGGTGAAGCTTGTCGAGTTACCTATGGTCAGAACGGGAACTATCTGGAAGCGACACGTGGCATCTTGACGTTAATTCTTTGGCGGAAGCGATACACGCGTCGCTCCGGCCGCGACTTTCCAAAGGTGCCATCTCAAGGCGGTGGCCTGCTCTGAACCAGATTCGTAAGTAAGCTGCCGGTGGCCAATCGGACTCATTCCGCTTGAGATAGACGCATGTCCAATGTAGCAATCGACCTTACCGGCGTAACCAAATTATTCGGAAACAAGCTCGTTGTGGACGGGCTGTCCTTCACCGTTGCATCGGGAGAGTGCTTCGGTCTGCTGGGGCCGAACGGCGCAGGCAAGAGCACGATTGCGCGTATGCTCCTCGGTATGACCCGGCCTGACGCGGGTGATATAACAGTCCTCGGTCTACCAGTGCCGGCACGCAGCCGCTTGGCCCGCAAGGGCATAGGCGTGGTCCCGCAGTTCGACAATCTCGACCTGGAATTTACGGTACGTGAGAACCTGTTGGTGTTCGGGCGCTACTTCGGCATGAGAACAAGAGAGATCAACGCCGTCATCCCACGGCTCCTCGAGTTCGCTCGCCTTGAGAGCAAGGCGGATTCACGTGTCGGCCTGCTATCCGGCGGGATGAAGCGGCGCCTGACGCTGGCACGTGCTCTGATCAACGACCCCCAGTTGCTTGTGATGGATGAGCCCACGACCGGCCTCGACCCGCATGCCCGCCATCTGATCTGGGAGCGACTTCGTTTCCTGCTGGCGAGCGGAAAAACGATCATTTTGACCACCCATTTCATGGAAGAGGCTGAGCGGCTTTGTGATCGGCTGTGTGTTCTCGAGCGGGGACGCAAGATCGCCGAGGGCAGTCCTCATGCGCTGATCGACGAGTACATTGGGTGCAACGTGATCGAGATCTTCGGCGGCAATCCACAGGAGCTGATTTCGCTGATCAGGCCGTACGTTCAGCGTATCGAGGTAAGCGGCGAGACGCTCTTTTGCTATGCGCCTGATCCGGAGGATGTGCGCATCCAGCTTCGCGGTCGAGCGGGTCTGCGTATTCTGGAGCGTCCACCCAGTCTGGAGGACGTTTTCTTGCGGCTAACCGGACGTGAGATGGAGAAGTGAGCAATGGGTGAACGTCTTGCGGCCGCTCTACCCGCCAACGCCTGGAACTGGATCGCGGTGTGGCGCCGCAATCATTTGGCATGGAAGAAGGTGGCATTTGCTTCAATGCTCGGCACCCTTGCTGATCCGATGATTTACCTTTTCGGGCTCGGCACTGGCCTTGGACTGTTGGTAGGCCGCATCGAAGGTGCATCCTACATCGCTTTTCTGGCAGCCGGCATGGTTGCGACAAGCGCGATGACAGCATCGACCTTCGAAACAATTTACGCGGTTTTCGGTCGAATGCGCGATCAGGGCACTTGGGAAGCAATCTTGCACACACAACTTACCCTCGGCGACATCGTTCTCGGTGAATTGACCTGGGCAGCCACAAAGGCCTTTCTGGCCGGTACGACAATTGCGATTGTTGCCGCCGCGCTAGGTTATGCCGCGTGGACGTCGGTTCTCTACGTGCTGCCGGTCATCGCTCTCACCGGGTTCGCCTTTGCGAGCCTGGCCATGCTCGTCATCGCGCTCGCGCCCAGTTATCACTATTTTATTTTCTATCAGACGCTTGTCATCACACCTATGCTGTTCCTTTCGGGCGCGGTTTTTCCAGTCGGCCAATTGCCAGGAGTGTTTCAGCAGATTGCGGCCTTCTCGCCGCTGGCGAATTCTATCGATCTAATCCGTCCGGTGATGCTCGGCCGCCTGGGCGACAATGTAGGGCTGCATATAGGCGCACTTTGCATGTTCGCTGTATTGCCTTTTTTTGTGTCGGCTGGACTGTTTCATCGACGACTAATGCGTTGACGCTTACCTACGCCCATCAACGAGAAGGAGGTCCGCAATGCCGGATTGCAAACTGCCCACAGCGGCCCGGAGGCATGCGTGTGCCAGGAATCGCGAGTGGTACAACAACGCCGAAGCCGGGCGCCACCCAGCCGCTGCAGGCACGCGCCCATCTTCGCGACCACACCTCGGAGTACAGGCTGGGTGGTGAGGCGCGGACCCACCCGGAGCGTTCAAGCGATAGCAGCCAAGCTTCTTGTGCGCGTCCCCAGACCGTCGCGGCCATTATTTAGTTGGATACACATGCAATGACCCACAACGAACCAACTCCTGAGCCTTTTGTGATCCTTGCTATGCCAAGGACCGGAACACACTATTTAGAAGAATTGCTAAACGAGCATCCGACCGTTTTGAGTAACGGTGAGTTGCTAAACGAATATGATCCCAATTGGCCCAGCACGGATCGCCTGCTAGGCACGGATCGCGAGCTTCTTGAGCTTGCCTATGTGCGCTGCCCTATGCGCGACTACAAGAATGTGACGCATCTTGGCTGCAAGATCAATGAACCTCAGTTTCGCGAGCGTCCAGCATTCTTTGCGGAATTAGCTCGTTGGCCAGCACTCAAGGTCATCCTCGTTGTTCGCCGAAACGTATTGGAATCGCTCCGTTCCTTTGTGCAGGCCAGGGAAAGCGGTCAGTGGCTGAAGTTCAGCTCGGACAACGATACCGCTCGGCCACCGAGCGTCAGGTTGTCAATCGCTGACTGTGAGGCTTATTTCAAAGCCGCCGACGATTTTCACGCTCGCGTTATGGACTCCTTCACGTCGACCAACCTGCTTGTAATGGAATACGAGAGCCTTCTTCATGAACCTGCCCAATGCTTGGGAGCGGTTTGGGATTTCCTGGGCGTTCCAGCGCTTGAGCCATCAGATAACGCCATCCTGCAGCGCCAGGAAACGCGACCGCTGGATCAAACGGTGGAGAACTTTGACGAGTTGCGGATTCACTTCGCACGCGGACCTTATTCAAGATTTTTTGACCTCGGAGATTCGATGCGCTCCTACGCTTAATCGCTTGTCCCGCGTGCTCTGATGGGCGTGTAGGATATCCTACAGTTTGCGCGCATTCCGTCGCAAAACTGACCAACCAAAGTCACCAAGACGACAGATATCGGCCGGCATTCGATCTGCGGCGAACATCAAAGGCACGGCCGCAAGGCGACCTGGTCAATTCCCTCTCTGGCGAAGCACTTCTTCACGCGATCTTTGGCGAGCCTTGAGTGCAAATTCCGGCAAAGGTGGAGGGTTCCAGTGCGCAACCCGCACCAATCTCGCTGGACGGGACAGGCCTCCAGTTGGCACGGCGCTTGCTCCGAGATGACAGCAGCGCTCGACCGGAGCGCAGCATGGGAGAAGGAGGAGCCCCCACCCCGATCCGGTCAGGGAGAGAGAAACGGTGTTGGTTCCAAAAGTCCCCCGCGCGATCGCAGCGCCCCGCAAGCGCCATTTTGCCCGGACCTACGTGCAGGTGCTTGCCGCCATAGTCCTGGGTGCCGCAATTGGCTATCTCTATCCGGAAACCGGCCAGAGCCTGAAGCCGCTCGGCGATGCCTTCATCAAAGTCGTCAAGATGATTATCGCACCTGTCATCTTCCTGACAATTGCGACCGGCATTGCCGGCATGAGCGATCTGCAGAAGGTCGGCCGAGTTGCCGCCAAGGCGATGGTTTATTTCCTCACCTTCTCGACGCTTGCACTCGTTGTCGGACTGATTGTCGCGAATATCGTTCAGCCTGGCGCCGGCCTCAACATCGATCCGGCCTCGCTCGATGTCCAAGCCGTTAAGGGCTATGTGGCCACGGCTCACGAGCAGTCCGTGACCAGCTTCCTGATGAACATCATCCCATCAACCATTGCCAGTGCCTTCGCGGAAGGCGACATCCTGCAAGTCTTGTTCTTCTCGGTCCTGTTCGGCATTGCTTTGGCGATGACCGGAGAGACGAGCAGGCCGGTCGTTACCTTTCTCCAGGCGCTTACCGCCCCCATTTTTAAGCTCGTCGGCATTCTGATGAAGGCTGCACCCATCGGCGCCTTCGGCGCAATGGCCTTTACGATCGGCAAATACGGTATCGGTTCGGTGGCCAACCTCGCGATACTGGTCGCGACGTTCTATCTTACCGCCTTCCTCTTCGTGTTCGGGGTTCTCGGCGCGGTCTGCCGCTACAACGGCTTCTCGATCTTTTCTCTTGTCCGCTACATCAAGGACGAACTGCTGCTTGTCCTGGCAACGTCCTCCTCGGAGGCCGCGCTGCCCTCGCTCATGGAGAAGATGGAGAAGGCCGGCGCCGCGCGTTCGGTCGTAAGTCTCGTCATCCCTACTGGATACTCATTCAATCTGGACGGTACCAATATCTACATGACGATCGCCGCCCTCTTCATCGCGCAGGCGACGAACACAGATTTGTCAATTGCCGATCAGATCCTCCTGCTGCTAATTGCGATGCTTTCCTCGAAGGGTGCGGCAGGCGTCACCGGCGCCGGCTTCATCACATTGGCCGCTACTCTCTCTGTCGTGCCGAGTGTTCCCGTTGCCGGAATGGCTCTAATTCTTGGCGTGGACCGCTTCATGTCGGAATGCCGCGCGCTGACGAATTTAGTCGGTAATGCGGTGGCATCGCTCGTTGTCGCTCGCTGGGAAGGCGAATTGGACCAGTCACGGATGGAAGCCGCTTTCCGCGGTTAGGGTTACATCAAACTGGCTCCCCGCAAGCAAAATCGCAACAGCGCGACGTGTAAGTCGCGGCCTTGCCACAACAGTCGAATTGCCAGCCTCCAAAGAGCGCTGGAAATAGAGTACTAACGCAGTGAGTAATACAACACCATGAAGCCCCTAAGCAAACGAACGGTTCACGGAAACTCATCTGGGTGCGCATGGAGCGCTGTTCGTCGAATGCGCTATCAACCGCCGGGTGTGGGAACTATTTCAGCTTGCCGCCCCAAGCCGTCGCGGGAGCGCACCGGATGATGGAGGACCGGCCGATCAGAATCGCTAGGGGAAAGCGCGTCACAATTGCCGATCTCGCCCGCGAAGCCGGAGTCAGCGTAGCAACAGTCGATCGGGTTCTGAACGTCCGCCTTCCGGTGCGAGAGGAGACCGCCCAGCGGGTCCATGCGGCCGCGCACGCGATCGGCTATCATGCTGCCGGTCTCATCAAACAGCGCTTGCAGCAGCACCTGCCGCACTACAAGCTGGGCTTCATCTTGAGAAAACCTACCCACGATTTCTACCAAGATTTCGCTCGCAAGATCGAAGAGTCGGTCAGTATGGCTAAATCCTTCCACGGCCTTCCGATCATCGAGTTCGCGCAGTCACATTTGCCGCGTGACCTGCTCCCGCTTCTTAAGGACCTTGGGAGCCGCTGCCAGGCGATCGCCATGGTGGCGGCCGATCACCCGAAAATCACAGCATCAGTCGAGGAGCTCAAGGCGAAAGGTATCCCGGTATTTTCGCTGCTATCCGACTTCGCCGATGGCGTGCGCGAGGGCTACATCGGCCTCAACAACAGCAAGGTCGGACGGACTGCCGCTTGGGTGTTTTCCAAGACCGCAAAACGGCCCGGCAAGGTGGCGGTGTTTGTCGGAAGCCATCGCTTCCAGGCGCATGCGACGCGGGAAACGGCCTTTCGTGCGTATTTTCGTGAGAACGCGCCAAAATTCGAGGTGCTTGATGCGCTCGTGAACCTTGATGAACGGCAGCTCACTTACGAAAAATTGCTGGATCTTATGCAGCGGGAACCAGAGCTCGTCGGCTTCTATATGGCCGGCGGGGGGATAGAGGGGGCAATTTCCGCGCTCCGAGAAGAGGGGAGCGGTCAGGATCTCGTCGCGATCGTGAGTGAAATGACGCCGCAGTCACGTGGGGCGCTTGCGGATGACATCTTGACGATGGCGGTCGGCACGCCAATGCGCCGACTTTGCCAGGAGCTGATAATGGCAATGGAGCGGGCCATCAAAGCCGGCGTCGCGGAGAGCCCGGGGCAGACATTTCTGCCGTTCGACATTTATCTTCCGGAAAATATTTGAGCTTGATGGATTTCTATCATGAGCGCCCATTTTCCTTTCACCGATGAAAGGAAAGCTCGATTGACTCGGCCGTCTCTGTCCGATCTGTGAACCGGCGTGGTTCCGTCTTGAAAGAAGCCGGATGCCGAAATGGCAGCCGCGCTTCATGGAAGGAAAGTCAAGCAATGCGCCAGGTATCGCCCCGCTTTGCACTCGATCACATGGCGGCGCCCCGCCTTGACGTCAGTGCGCTTTTCGCGCTTGCCCGTGACCAAGGCCTGACCGACGTCCAAATCCGTTACCCTCATTTCAGCAATCCTGTCGCACGCGGCATTCCGGCTGCGGACGTCCGGTTTGCCGCTACCGAAGCGGGCATCACGATCATCTCTGTCAACGCCTTGCAGCGGTTCAACGACTGGACTCCAACGCGTCAGGCCGAGGCAAGCAACCTCGCCGATTATGCGACGGCGTGCGGGGCGGAGACGCTCGTTTTGGTGCCGGCCAACCGCAGCTCGTGGCCCACCAATAGCGAGCGCCAGGACAATCTTCGTTTCGCTCTAAACGAGATCAAGCCAATCCTCCAGTCGCGGGGTCTGATCGGTCTTATCGAGCCGCTGGGTTTCCGAACCTGCTCGCTTCGATCAAAGAAGGAAGCGGCCGAGGCCGTTGCCGCGGTTGATGGCCAGTCCGTCTTTCGCCTCGTGCACGACACGTTCCACCACACCCTGGCCGGGGAGACATGCCTGTTCTGCGAGCTTACCGGCCTGGTGCACATTTCAAGCGTAAACGACCCGACCTTCTGGATTTACCCCGATCGCTTTCTTGCAGGTTCCGACAATGGCAGCCAGATTCAGGCGCTGCTGGATGGCGGCTACGCGGGACCTTTCTCGTTCGAGCTGGTCGAGGAAGTCCATTCTCTGGACGATCTCGCAGGCGCACTTGCCGCCAGCATCGACTTTATCCGGCGAGGGCTATTGTCGTCAGAGTAGATGGTGACAGGAGTAGTGACTATAGGTGCGCCTGAATTTTCCGTGGGTTCACAGCGGGACAGCCATCCGAGATGCCTCTTGCATCATTATCTCCCGCATCCAGATGCTTGCCGGATCGCTATTGTGGAGGGCCGGCCATTGGAGGGTCTCGGTGAATGTGGGAAATGGCAGCGGAAGTTCGATAACCCGCAGGGGGAACGTGTTTTCGAAATGCCTGACCAGCCGCAAGGGCATGGTCGCTATACGAGCTGTGCCGGACACCATAGGTGGAATCATGCTGAAGCCCTGCACGGCGACCTCGACACGTCTCTTAAGGCCATGCTCAAGCAAAAACCATTCCTCGATAGACGGCTTCATCGTACGCCCGAACCTGACCGCGACGTGCCTCATCGACATGTATCTCTCGAATGTAAGCTGCTGTGGCAGCTGCTTGTTTGTGGGACAGCCTACGCACACGAGCTTCTCGTCAAACAGCGGAACGCTTGAATGCACACTCGACGTGAACATATCCGGTAGAATTAGAAAATCGACGTCACCGCGCCGGAGAAGCTCATCGGGGCTATCGTCGACAGGCAGCAGTTCGAAGCTGACGGCGGGGGCTTCCCGTGCAATACGCTCCACAAGCTTTTCGAAAAACACGAGCGTGACGAAATCGGAAAGAATGATCCTGAAGAGGCGATCGGCTCGAGCTGGGTCAAACGGATCCGAAGAAATAATCGAGCACTGGATGTGCTGGAGAGCGTCGCGAACTGCGGGGGCAAATGCTGCCGCACGCGGGGTTAGAAATCGTTCGCGACCTCTTATCGTAAACAGTTCATCGCGGAAATAATCGCGCAGTCGGGCGACGGCCGCACTCATGGCGGGCTGACTCAGGTTGATCCTGCGTGCCGCCGCCGAGAGATTACGCTCCGTCAGGAGTGCGTCGAGCACAACGAGGAGATTTAGATCAAGTCCTTTGAAACGCATGTCATCAGCCATCCATGGGATGGATGCCTTTAACCGAAACAAACGACTTTAACAATTTAGCATTCTTGCAATCTTTTGTCGCAAAAAGTTTATGATGGATGACGTTAAGGTCCGACATATGAGCCGCGTGATCTGCCGAAGCGAGCAATCGTACGTACTGTGCAGGTCAGAGATTGGCGGTTTGAAATGCCGGGCCGATGGCGCCGGGCTATCAACCAGCGTCTTCGGCGGCCCCGACCTAGCAAGGCGTGGTCCGAGGCGACTGATGGGCGGTTTGATCCTAAGCTGCCGTGAGGCCTGTGTTGTATCGGCGAAGCCAATGCAGCAGTTCGGCAGCGTTTTTGAGAGCTGTTGTAGGCTCGGCCTAAGCCCATTGGCGCAAGCCTGTCTGAACGAAGCGCTTGGCCTTGCTGTTATCCGGTGGTGATCTGTGGTGCCTTTTCGTCCTGCCGTTCTTGTTTTGGAACGCCCTTATGGTGAGCCCATCCGGGACGTGGGGCACCGGGAGCACGAAGGTGCAGGCAGGCCGTCAATAGACCGTGGGCTGAGAGCCCGAGCTCGTTACATCGCCGCCCCTCGCGACTTTCCCGGAGGCGCTGCGAGCGCGGATCAGTAGATGTCGTGTTACCCGCCAGCTCCCGTCTTTGACCGAGCCAAGAAGGAGGAACGGGCATGCGCATCATCGGACTGGATATTCACCGCGCCTTCGCCGAAGCAGTGGCATGGGAGGATGGCAGGCTCAGGCGACTCGGCCGCGTCGACATGCGGCGCGATCTGCTGGCGGCGTTCGCCGCGAAGCTGTCGCCGAACGATGTCGGGGTGATCGAGGCCACCGGCAACGCGACGTCCGCTACGGCTGTGGTTGCGCCGCATGTGAAGAAGGTGGGGATCGGCAACCCGAAACAGGTGCGTATCATTGCCTATGCCAAGATCAAAACGACGATCGAGGCCGACGTTCTTGCGCAGCTCTATGCCAGCGGCTTCTTGCCAGAAGTCTGGATTGCGGACGAGCCGACGCAGGCTCTGCGTCGACAGGTGACACGGCGCAATCAGATTGTCCGACAGAGATCTCGATTGAAGACCGTCATCCAGTCGATCCTTCATAGCCACCTGATCCCGTCCTGCCCGCATGCCGACCTGTGCGGCGCCAAGGGTCGGACCTGGTTAATCGAGCAGGTCGTACCGCAGGACGAGCGCCTCGCGATCGATCGGCATCTGCGCGAGTTCGACCGATTGGGCGAAGACCTCCAGGTCATCGAACGCGATCTTGCCCGCTCGGCTCTCGAGGATGAAGGCGTGAAGCGGCTGATGACCATTCCCGGCGTCGACATCACCGTCGCGCTGGCGATGAAGGCGGCGATCGGCGACGTGTCGCGCTTCGACGATCCGCAGAAGCTCGTGACCTATCTCGGGTTGAACCCAAGCGTCCGACAGTCCGGCCAGGTCCGGCCTACCATGGGCGGATCACCAAGCAGGGCCGTGGTCATGCGCGCGGCATGCTCGTCGAGGCGGCCTGGGCGGCCGCTCGTGCTCCCGGACCGTTGCGAGCCTTCTCCCTGCGGCGTGCGAGCCCGGCGCGGACAGCATGTCGCGGCCGTGGCAACCGCACGCAAACTCTCTGTCGTGATCTGGCATCTGTTGATGAAGGGCGAGAGTTACGCGTGGGCTCGACCCTCCCTGCATGCCAAGAAGCTTGCGCGATGTGGAACTCAAGGCCGGGAGCAAGGCTGTGCGCGGCCAAAAGGGAGCCGCGCACGCCTACAACATAAAGAGCCACCGGGAAGAAGAGCGCCGCTGGGTGGAGCAGGCCGAGGGCGCCTATGCACGCCTCGCCGCCGGTTGGAACCCACGAGGTCCGAAGAGGGTAGGCACGGATGCCGCAAACGAGGCGCGACGATAGAAGCTGCGCGGCAGGGCTCTCATCTCGGACCCTGCTCTTCGCCACGCGGTCGTCCGTGCGCGACAGGAGAATAGCGCAGATTTATCAACAAGGCTCTTGTCGATCACATCAGTGGTCTTGGGCGCTGTACGGCCGGGTGAAGACTTTGCAGGTGGCCCGGAAAGCGTTTGACCTGTAGCGAAGCAATTGTCGTCATTACGCGCTCGACCCGGGCGCCCAGCTTGGCATAAGAGCTACGTGGCCTCAGGAAGCGTCGTCAATGCAGACCATGGACGAATTCCCAGCCGATGCCGAGATGCCGGTCGACCGTGCCTGTCGCCGTCCGGTGATGCGATGCCCCCGAGCGCATGAGTTCGCCCCGGATGCTCCCGGTCACGACGCACGGGTTCGGGTTCCAAGGCGCTCAGTTTGTTCGCGCCTAATCGGTGTAGGGCGCGGCAGAAATACGAGCGTGACGAAATCGGAAAGAATGATCCTGAAGCGGCGATTCGGTAGAGCCGGGTCAAACTATCCGACGAAATAAACGAGCACTGGATGGGCAGGAGAGCGTCGCGAACTGGAGGGCAAGAGCTCCCGGACGCAGCGTTAAGTTTGAATACCTCCGCGGACATGGTCGCGAGCTCATCGCGCAAATAATCGAGCAGCCGAGCGCCGGCCGCACTCATGACCGGCTGGGCTCGGTTAATCTTGCATGCCGCGCCCATGAGGTTGCGCTCTGTCGGGAGTGCGTCGAGCACAACGAGGAGATGTAGTTCACGACCTTTGAAACGCGTGGTCAACTATCCAAAGTGTGGATGCCTTTCATCGAAACAAACGATTTCATCAATGTTGTGGAATCCTGCATGGGCAGAAGCACCTGACGGACACCGATGCCCCACTGCCTCATGGCGTGGCGAGCGTCTTAAGAAACCGCCCGAAAGGAGATTTTTCATGCGCTCTACCGGGCAGTGGAGTGTTGGGAAAGGGAGTTGCAACTGACCGGCCATGTCAAACTGTCCGACTTCTTCCGAGCCTATGGACAGACTGGGAGACGCGCACGGTGTAGCGGCTCACATCGTCATACTGCACCTACGCCACACACCGGCCGGACCTGATCCGGCTTTATGAGCATTGGGCTTTGTCAGTCGCACAAGCGTGGTGGCTATTTTCGCGAGGCGGCGCGCCTCAGGAACTGAGCCGCGTCCAGGTCGAAACGCGGGAAAGAAAGACAGGAAACAGAATGGCCGATCAATTCGCAACGGACGTCATTGCCCTGATCAAGAAACGCGCCGAGTCGGAGAGCGGTGAGGGAATGCCTGCGTCATTCGTCGGCGAGATAACAATCGCCACGGAACTGGACGCGCTCGGGTTCGATTCGCTGGGTTTGGCGGACGTCCTCTGGGATGTGGAACAGGCCTACGGCATCAAGATCGATATGAACACGGCCGATGCCTGGTCCAATCTCAAGAATGTCGGCGACGTCGTGGAAGCCGTCCGCGGCTTGCTTGCGAAGGAGGCTTGAATGGACAGGCGCGTCGTTATCACCGGAGTGGGCGGCCTGTGCGGACTGGGCACTGACGCCGCCTCTATGTGGAAAGAGATGCGCGAAGGCCGCTCCGCCATCGGCCCGCTCGCCAATTCCGAGCTTCATGACCTGGAGGGCATGACCGGCGCTGAGATCAAGGCGCTGCCCGAGCACGACATC
>NZ_FNEE01000059.1 GCF_900099905.1 Mesorhizobium muleiense
GTGTCCAGTTGATAGATGGGTAACACTTTGAACCGGATACATGGGTTACAGTTTTCCCCCTGTCGTGTCCGCCGCAGCGCCAAGCGGTTTGGTTGGCGCGGCGCTGCGGCGGACAAGCTTCATGCGCCTCGTGTCGAGGATCCCGAGCGGGTGGGCATGGAAGTTGAGCGCCCATTGGCCATCCTCCTCGGTTTCGGTGGCGGCGACCGCTTCGCCGGCCAGCGTCTTGGAAACGTAGACGAAGCCGCCGTTCCACCTGATCTCGCCATTGTGGCGCACGCTGCGCACTGCCGCCTCGGCCGGATAGTCGGGCTCGGGCGGTGTCGCGGGCATGGCGCGCGACGACGGGCGGTAATGCTGCGCCGGGGTGTCCATGGCCAGCGCCTCATGCGGACGCTCCTCATTGTAGTTGCGCCGGAAGGCCTCAAAAGCCTGGCCCTGGGCGGTTCTGTCGGCCTCTGGCGCCTTGGCCAGCGGCAGCATGGTCAGGTGGAAGCGCTCGTGGCGGCCGTTCTGCTGCGGCTTGCCCGGCGCGATCCGCTCCAGCGTGATACCGAGCTTGATGAAGCGCACCGACAGCGGCGTCAGCCCGGTGACGCCGGCCGAGGCGAAAGGCGAGCCATTGTCGCTTCTGAACCGATCCGGCAGGCCATGTTCCCAAAACAGCCGTTCGAACACCGGCCAGGTTTCCTCATCCGCCGTCGAGCCCGTCGCTTCGAGCGCCAAAAGGTAGCGGCACGACGCATCCATCACCGTCAACGGTTCGCAGCGCCACCCGTCACGGGTGCGGAACCAGCCCTTGTGGTCGCCCGTCCACACCGCGTTCGGCTCCTCGGCTGGCGGCCATGGTCCGTTGCCCGCCGCCTTCCAGCGGGCGCGCCGCCGACCGACAAGCCCATGCCGCTCAAGGATCGCGCCAGCCGTCGAGGCCGACGGCCAGGCCAACTCGGGCGCGCTACGCTCGAGCCGCGCCATGATCTTCTTCGGCCCCCACAGCGGGTGTGCCTCCTTCGCCGCAACGATCCGCTCCACCAGATCCACTGCCGTCGCCCGGCCATGATTGAGCGGCGCCCGCGGCCGGTCATGCAGACCTTCCGGGCCGAACTCCCGGTACCGTCCCAGCCATTTGTAGCCGATCTTGCGCGACACCCCGAAGTCAGCACACAGCTGCGTCATCGTCTCATCACCCGCCAGGCACTCCACAACAAACCGAAGTCGTTCATCCATGATGTCAGTCTCTCGCCAAACCATCGCCGGTCCTCCCGGCGAAGGAGAAAACTGTCACCCATGCAATCAGTCCATTCTGTTACCTATCTATCCGGTTCGGACA
>NZ_FNEE01000006.1 GCF_900099905.1 Mesorhizobium muleiense
GCACGCACCGCAAGTGCAGCCGTTTCCACCTCCGGCGCGCACTGCGCCGGGCTCGATCGCGGCCGCCGCGACTGCTCGGCCAGTCCTGCCTCGCCCTCGCTCCGGTAGCGCAAAAGCAGCTTGTGGCCGCACGTCCGTCCGATACCGAAGCGCCGACACAACGCGCTCACATTCGCCCCCTCTGCGGAGGCGAGCCTCACGAACTCCAACCTCTGTTTCATCGCGCTTTTGTCCTTGAATGGCATCCCGAACCCCTCGCGCGCAATGCGCAAAACTGTTCGCGATGTCTTCGCACACCTGTTCGCGATGTCTCCGGTCCAAACAAAGGGGAGAAGGGGAGCCAATCTCGGTTCGGGGCCATGTCAGTCCTCGATCGGCTCGGGCGGGTGGGCATTGCGGCCCTTGCCGAAGGTGTAGCCGGTCTCCACCGCCCTGCGGCCGAACTTGTCGCGCAGCGTGTCGATCGCGCCTTCGGCCATGGCACGCTTGCGTGACTGGATATCGACGAGGTCGGGCGGATCGGCCTTTTCGTCCTTCGAGAGGTCGCTGACGCCGATGCCGAGCAGCCGGTATCTGGTGCCGTCCGCCTCCTTGCGCAGCAGCTCGAGCCCGGTCGAGAAAATGCGGTCGGCCAGCCGTGTCGGGTCGCCGAGCTGCCGGTTGCGCGTGCGGGTCTTGAAATCCTGCGTCTTCAGCTTCAGCACGACGGTGCGCCCGGCAATGCCGGACTTCTTCAGCCGCCCCGAGACTTTTTCCGACAGCGCTCTCAGCACCGAAACCAGTTGCTCGGGGGAGGCGATGTCGGTGTCGAAAGTGGTCTCTGCCGAGACGCTTTTCGCATCCTGGTCGGGGTGAACGCGGCGGTCGTCCTCGCCGCGTGAAAGATGGTACAGCCGGTCGCCCATCACGCCGTAGCGGCGCATCAGGTCGCCGCGCTCCATGCGCTGCAACTGGCCGATGGTGCGGATGCCGTCGCGCTCAAGCGTGGCGGCGAAGGCTTTTCCCACCCCCCAGATCAGCGTCACCGGCTGCTCGGCCAGGAAGCCGGTCGCCTCGGCCTCGCCGATCACCGAAAAGCCGCGCGGCTTGCGAAAGTCCGACGCCACCTTGGCCAGGAACTTGCAGTAGGAAAGGCCTGATGAAACGGTGATGCCGATCTCCTTCTCCACCTCGAGCGCGAAGCGTGCCAGCACCACCGCCGGCGGCAAGCCATGCAGGCGCTCGGTGCCGGCAAGGTCCAGAAACGCTTCGTCGATGGAGATCGGCTCGACCAGCGGCGTCAGCGCCTGCATCATGGCGCGCACCTCGCGGCCGACGCGACCATATTTTTCCATGTTAGGCGGGATGACGACCGCTTCCGGACAGGCTTCGAGCGCCTTGAACATCGGCATCGCCGAGCGCACCCCGTGGATGCGGGCGATGTAGCAAGCGGTGGAGACGACGCCGCGCTTGCCGCCGCCGATGATCAACGGCCGGTCCTTCAGCGCCGGGTTGTCGCGCTTTTCGACCGCCGCATAAAACGCGTCGCAGTCGATGTGGGCGAGATGCAGCCGGTAGAGCTCCGGATGGCGGGCCAGCCGTGGACTGCCGCAGCGCTCACAGCGCCGTACCGCACCGCGCTGAAAGGTCAGGCAGTCGCGGCAAAAACCGTGATCGGGATTGTTGACAGGAACCGCCATCGCTGCGAACATAAAGAGAACAAAAGCAATGGTACGTCAGGACGGACGCCACGACAAGGCGGTGGGCCGGGAGAGAGTTCGTGAATACGACCATAGCGCCGCTGGTGCCCGAGCTTTGGGCGGATTTTGAAGATCTTTTCGGTAAGCAGGGTGCCTGCTACGGCTGTTGGTGCACGCATTTCCGGCTGTCGCCGGCCGCGCGCCGCGCCAGCAACCGGGAACGCAACAAGGACCACATCAAGGCGCGGATCGAGGCCGGGCCGCCACCGGGCGTGCTGGCGTTCGAGGATGGCAAGGCGGTCGGCTGGATGCAGATCGGCCCGCGCGCCGACGTGCCCGAATGGAACAACAAGGGCAGGGGGTCGGCGCCGGTCGATCCCGCCGACGCCACCGATCCGGGCGTCTGAGCGATTTCCTGCTTCTTCATCCGCGTCAAGGCGCGCGGCAGGGGCGTGACGCACCGGCTGGTCGAAGGGGGGATCGAATTTGCTCGCCAGAATGGCGCGCGGCTGGTCGAGGCATGCCCGATCGACCTGTCGAGAGATTCGCGTTCGATCGGGCTGTTCGTCGGCTCGTCGCGGGTCTTCGAGAAAGCCGGTTTCGAGAGGCTGGTCGAGCGCAAGGCGGGCCGGCCGCTGATGCGATTGGTGCTTTAGACAACGCTGCTGTGCGCGCCGCGGCGACCGAACTATCGTAGTCGGCCTGCATATCAGACGCCCATCCGGGAATAAATCCGGCTGCGGCCCGTTCCTCCTCGGATTTTTCCATGGAGGCCATCGATGTTTCATTTTTCCCAGACTTCTCAGAAGACCTCTCGCTCGATCCGGTTTGCCTGTCGGCCGGAAGATCATGGCGTCATCGCGCCGCCAGTGGCGGCCAAGACGGTCCTGCCGGACTGGTTCCGCAAACTGCCGCCGGTCGATGCGCAGCAAGCCTCGGCCACCAACAATGGCCTGACCGTCAAGCGCTGCATGCCGTTTCTCGACGCGATGACAACCGGCTGGATCCTGCCGCTCGCGGCGACCGTCCGCCTTGAGGTCAAGGATGGCGGCAGCGCCGTCGATGCCGGCTGGGAGTTCGACAGGGTGATGGTGAGCAATCATGGCGCCCATCAGGTCGCCGGCAATCCGAAGGAACCGGCACCGCCATGCAAGTTTCACAATTACTGGTCGATCCGTACCCCGCCGGGCTGGAGTTGTCTGTTCCTGCCGCCGCTCAATCGGCCGGCTCAGCCTTTTGAATGCGTCGCCGGCATCGTCGATACCGACACCTACGCAGCCCACATCCATTTTCCGTTCTTTGCGACGGCGCCGGATGGCCTCTACGTCATCGAAAAGGGAACGCCGCTGGTCCAGGTCATACCGTTTCGCCGCGAAGATGCGGCGCTCAAGGCCGAGATCCAGGCGGAGACCGGAGCCGAGGCGACCGAGCGCGAAACGGTCTACCGCAACACGATTGCCAGCGAAGGCTGGTATCGCAAATGGGCCCGCGCGGCCCGCTAGACTTTTTCTGGAGAAGAATACGAAAACGGGGCCGCTAGGCCCCGTTTCCTTGTGGATTGCCAAGCGCGGATGATTTTCAAGTCGAAGCGAACCGTCGCTCTGTCTTGACGCATCGGGGGCGGTCGGCAGCGAACGTGCACAATCCCTTTCAGCCGAATCGCAGACTTTTGAGATTGGCCGAAAACACCCCTCCCTCGTCATCCTAGGGCGAAGCGACGCAGACCCCTGGGATGCATACCGTTACCTTGGAGCGCTGCTGCGGTGCAGAACCTTTGATCGCCGAGGGACAGCGCCCCCCTCTGTCCTGCCGGACATCTCCCCCACAAGGAGGGAGATTGGCCTTCATCACTGATTTCGCCAACCACCAGCGTTGCAAAAAGAATGCTGTCCGCGAAGCTGCCAATCTCCCCCCAAGTGGGGGAGATGTCCGGCAGGACAGAGGGGGGCGCGAAGGATCGCTACAGAGCGCTTTTATTCTGCATTCTTCGGCGGATGTCACGGAATGGATCCCAGGGTCTGCACCGCGTCGCTTCGCTCCTTGCTCCACCCTAAGATTACGAACTCGTGGTGGCCTATGCCAATCGCCAGCGAATGCGAAACGGGGGCCGGCTGGCCCCCGTTTGTCTTTCGATAGTTTAGAGCGGCGGACACAAGTCGAAGCGCGCCGCCGCTCTATCGTCCGGCCTATGTCAACGCCGCCAGTTGCGCGACCAGCCGCGATCCGAACCGTTCGAGTTCGAGTTGGAGGAACTGTTCGACGATGAGTTCGAATTCGAGTTGCTCGAGGAATTGGAGCTGGAGTTCGAAGACGAGTTCGAATTCGAATTGCTCGACGAATTAGAGCTGGAATTCGACGAACCGTTGGACGACGAATTGGAGCTCGAATTTGAAGAGCTGTTGCCAGCGACGATGAAGGAACCGTCGCTTTGGCTGGACATTGCCGCCGGCGGACGCTCGGTTTCCGGCGCCCCCGCGGGAGACTCCTTCGCCTGCGCCGTGGTGCTCGCGAGCGCTGCCATTCCTGCGACCAGTGTCGACTTGAGCTTCCAGTGTCTTGTCATGGTAGTTACTCCTTGTTTCAGACCGGACCGGCAGTTGCGGCCCGGCGGAGTAACGGGCGATCGCCGGCTTTATTCCATTCAAAGAAAGTTGGATTCCATTTCAGAGCAAGCCGGGCCAGAGCAAGCGGGGTCAGAGCAGCCGGGCCGTCGCAGTTTCACTTCCGGTCCTTCTGACGGATCTCGTCCAGCGCTTTGACTTCCTCCTCGGCTGACATCGGAGCGCCTGCTTCGATCGCCGAAAGATAGGCGTCGAGGGCTTCGGTCGACGAGGCCGGGGCATAGCCTCCGGCGTCGCCCGGCGCCACGACCGCGAAGCTGACGCGCCATTCGTCGCCGGAACGGCAGGCGACCGACATCACCGTGGAGCGGTCCTGCGAGTCGACCTCGAATTCGCGGCACAAATCCTGCGAATCGTTACGGAACGTAGCGATGGCCCGAAACCGGTCGCTGATCCCGGCGAGCTTGATCTCCTTGCCGGACTCGACCGTTTCAAGGGCCTGGGCCAGGCCCGGCCTGATGACGCCGGCAACCCACAAGCCGCCCTGCGTGCGTTCGTTGCTGCCTGCTGCCCAATAGCCGGCGAGCCCGCCGCCAATTGCCGCCGCGAGAGAGGCGGCAATTGGCAGCATCCATCGAGACCTCGAAGCAGGCCCTGCCAAGCGCCTGTTGCCGAAGGGCAGTATCGATGCTGTCGCCGCTTTCTCGCCGGCACGCCTGGCCTCGATCATCTGCTCGACGGCCGCGACAAGTTTTTCGGGAACCGGCTCGTCGAGCAGCGGCTTCAGCGCGGCCTGCGCCTGCGCTCTGGTTTCGATGAACACAGCAATCCTGGCCACCAGACGGTCGTCCGTTTCCATCGCCTGCTCGATCCTGGCGACCATGTCCGGATCAAGCTCACCGTCGGCGAACCGCATCAGGATTTCGTCCGAAAAAGTCTCTTCGGTCATTTTGCAGCCCCTTTTGTGACCGGAGAACGGGTGGGCGCCGAAGTTATTCCAGTCGCCTCCGCCAGATTCCTCCTCGCCCGGGCCAGCCTGCTCATCACCGTCCCGATCGGCACGGCAAGGACTTCCGCGGCCTCCTTGTAGGAAAGCTCTTCGACACAGACCAGAAGCAGCACGTCGCGCTGGTCGGCGGCGAGATCGCCTATGGCTTGCGCCACGCTGTTCAGCGCCAGCCGCGCCTCCATCTCGCGCTCACCGGAAACGCCGGCGATGTCATGGCGCCCGTCGATATCGTCCTGCGGGCCGGCGACCTTGCGCTTGCGGATGTCGTCGATCCACAGGTTTCTCAGGATCGTGAACATCCACGCGTCGAAGCGCGTCCCTGGCTCGAAACGCTGCTCGTTGGCGAGCGCCCGTTCGCAGGCGCGCTGGACAAGATCGTCCGCGATGTCGCGGGACCGGCACAGCGCAATCGCGAACCGGCGCAGATTCGGCAGAAAAGCGACAAGCTGATCTTGGACGCGGTCGGCTTTTTCCGGCATGTTGCTCCAGGTTCTGGAATAAAGCGGCCCCGCGCCCGTTCCTCGCAAGGCTAGCTTATTGCCAGACAGCTCCGCTAGCCTCGCGATGTTGAAAATCGGCGATGGCCGGAAATGTGAGGGAGACCATGCGCGCCACCTCCTGGTTGAGACCAAAAGCCCTGCTGCTTTTCTGGGTCGCCGTCGCATTGCTCGTCGATCCTCAGGCGCCGGGCGGCCAGCTCGCGCTCGGCGAGTTCGGACCAAGATCGGCGTTGGCCGATGACGACGGTGGCGGTGACGATGGTGGCGACGATGGCGGTGGTGATGACGGCGGTCAGTCCGGCGCTTCGCCCGGTGGCTCGCGAACGACGTCCAGCCGATCGACCGGCCCGAACCTGTTTCGCGCGCTGACGGATCGGTTTCTTCCGCGCCCGCCAAGGCGCAGCGGCAGGCGCGCGCAACGGCCAGCCGCCCCTTTGCCGTCTCGGGTACCGGGCCAGATCGTGGCGACCGGGCTGAGTTCGGCTGAGATCGGTCGGCTTCAGGCAACCGGCTTCACCGTACTGGACCGTGCCGACATTCAGCTTCTTGGATCGGAGCTGATTCGGCTGCGCATTCCACCCAACATGCCGCTGGAGGCTGCGCGCGATCTTGTCATCGATGCCGCTCCGCAGTCGACGGCAGATTTCGTGCATTACTACCGGCCGGGACAGGAAGCTGAATGTGCCGGGCCGCACTGCGCCGCCGCGGGCCTGATCGGCTGGCCGGCCGGTAGCGGACTGCCAGCCGGCTGCGGTGGCAATGTCACGATCGGCCTTATCGACACCGCGATCAATCCTGCGCATGACGCCTTCTCGAAAGGCCGGGTCGAAGTTCTTCGCCTGTCGGACGACGGCGTTCCCGAGTCCGGCCGCCAGCACGGCACCGCCGTCGCGGCCCTGCTTGTCGGCGGCGCCGACAGCCGTACTCCCGGCCTGCTGCCGCACGCCAGGCTCATCGCGGTCGATGCGTTTCATCGGGGCGATCGCCAGGATGACCGCTCGGACGCCTACGATCTGCTTCGCGCGCTCGATCTTCTTTCGGCGCGCGGCGTGCAGGTGACGAATATGAGCCTGTCGGGTCCTGCGAATGCGCTTCTCGAGCAGGTTGTCCGAAGACTCTCCGAACGCGGCATGGTGATCGTCGCCGCCGCCGGCAATGGCGGCCCAAAAGCCGGGCCTGCCTATCCGGCGGCCTATGCTGAAGTGATCGCGGTGACGGCGGTCGACCGCATGAAACGCCCATACAGGCGCGCCGGCCGCGGCGAGCATATCGACCTGGCCGCTCCCGGCGTCCAAGTGTGGACGGCCGCGTCGGTCAGCGGCGCACGGCCGAAGACCGGCACCTCCTTCGCGGCGCCCTTCGTCACCGCAGCCGCTGCCTTGATGAAATCGGCAAACAGCAACGCCACCGCAGCCGACATTCAAGACGCGCTCGGCAAGTCGGCGGAAGATCTCGGCGCGCCGGGCAAGGACGACGTCTTCGGCTGGGGCCTGCTCAATGCCAGCGCCGCTTGCCTCGTCACGTCGAAGAAGGCGACCTGAAGCTCCACTGTCGATGCCGGAGGATAGCGCGGAGGGCGAAGGCTGGTTATAGACCGGCTTCCAGCCCCAACGAGGGGATTGCACCCCAACGGTTTCCGATTACGGTTGCGGCTGGAGTTTTTACCACAGAAACAGCAACGGAGATTCTGCGTGAATCGTGTTCTGCCGGCCGTCTTTGTCCTCGCGCTCAGCGCGCCTGCCTTCGGCCAGACCGTCGACGGCGAGGGTGCCAAGCAGCTCTCCGAAAATCTGTCCCGCTATTTCGGCAGCAAGGCGATCGACAGCGGCTTCCTGAAGGTTTCGGTGGAAGGCGACGCCTATAAACTCGCCGTCGACTTCAAACCTGTCGTCGACCTGCTGGCGGCGCAGAATTCCTTCAAGTTCGACTTCAGCCCCTACGCATTGCTCGTCAAGCCAGGCAGCAACGGGACATGGAGCGTCTCGGCGGACGTGTCGCAAAGCGGGTCCTTCGAGTTCAAGGGGCCAGAGGGCCCGCAGAGCATGGAGTTCTCGATTACAAACGGCAAGTTTTCCGGCGTCTACGATCCCGAACTCGCGGCTTTCACCAGCGCCACACAGTCGATAGCCGGGATGACGATGAATTCCCGGGACGCCGTGCAGCGCGCCAAGGTGAGCACCGGCGCCGGTACGGCCACCATGAACGCAAGCAAAGCTGTGAATGGCGGCGTGGATTTTACCGCAACGCAGTCGCTCGCCGATTTCGCCGAAGCGCTCGACTTTGACGATCCCAAGAGCGGGCTGAAATTCCCGCTCACGATCAAATCGCCAAAGCTGTCGGTGAACGCGACCGGCAAAGGCGTGCGGACCAGGCCGCTTCTCGATCTGCTGGCATTTGCCGTCGCCAATGAAGACGAGGCCAGACTGAAGGCCAACCAGGCGCAGCTCAAATCGCTGCTGCTCGCCGCGCTGCCGCTGTGGGAGCGGATCGACGGAACCTACGGGTTCAAGGATCTCACCGTCGAAAGCCCAGTCGGGCTTTTCGGGGCGACTGAGCTGGACACAGGCTTCGGGACCGACGGCATCGCCCAGAACGGAGCAATCAACTACTCGATCAGGGCCGCGGGACTGAAGATCCCTGACAATCTCGCGCCCGCCTGGAGCACGGCGCTGCTGCCGACCGATGTCAATCTGAGTTTCGGCGGCGCCAATATCGATCTCGACAGCATGGCGAAAAAGGCGATCGAAGCCTTTGATCTGAACAAGAATCCACCGCTGCCGGCCGACTTCGGCGACACCTTGACCGCTGATTTCATGGCCAAGATGCCGAAATTTGTCATCGGCCACAGCACGGTGAAAAACGGCGATATGGAAATCGCGATGGAAGGCGAGATGACGTTCGCCGGCATGAAGCCGGAGGCCAATGTGACCATCGATATCGCAGGCTATGACAGGATCGTGGAAAGCCTGCAGGCGGCGGCGAAGTCGGAGCCGGAAGCCGCGCAATATGTGCCGGTGGCGCTTGCGATCAAGGGATTCGGCAAGACGCTGCCGGACGGCCGCATCGAATGGGTCGTCAACGGCAAGCCGGACGGTTCGGTCACCGTCAATGGTGTCATGGTGAAGCCGGCCGATCCGGTTGCGAATGATGAAGGCGACGACGGCGAAGAAGAAGCGACGCCGTAGGCGTTTTGGCGATCCGATCGTCGCTTATATCGAATGCTCATGGTCGTCGTCGCCAAGCGGCAGCGCCCGTAGCGCCTTGCCGACGGAAGCCGGCGGCGTGCTGGTTTCCGCCGCGAACCGCATGAGCGTCGGCTCGTGGGCGAGGATGAACTGCAGCACGCCGGCCAGGAATCCCGGCTCGCCGGCGGCCTGGCGGATCGAATGCGCCTCGATGCCGGTGATCGCCAGGAAGCGGGGCAGAAGTTCCGGATCGGCGGCGACGAAGCCCAATGCCTTGACGGCAATGGTTTCCGCTTCCTCGCGCATTGACCCTGGGTTTGCCATCACTACCTTCTTGTGGGTTGAATGAGTCTGTTTTTGGCAGTAATCGCAAGCGTCGCCTGCGGCAAGCCATCTGTCTCTGCAATGCGGAGTTCGCGGTGAAATCCGAAGCTTTTCCGGCAGCCGGTTTCCGTTTCGTCAATTATCTCGCGGTAGAGTTGAGCAGGGTTTGGTGCGTACCGGCGAGGGCGCATGGCGGCATCCTTCGAGCGGAAGGCAGGCCGGGACGGGAATTTGATGCCTAAGAAGGTCATGATCGTCGAGGACAACGAGCTCAACATGAAGCTCTTTCGCGACCTCATTGAAGCGAGCGGTTACGAGACGGTACGCACGCGCAACGGTCTGGAAGCGCTGGATCTGGCGCGACTGCACAAGCCGGACCTCATTTTGATGGACATCCAGCTGCCCGAAGTGTCGGGGCTGGAAGTGACCAAATGGCTGAAGGAGGACGACGACCTCCATGTCATCCCGGTCATTGCCGTCACCGCATTCGCGATGAAAGGCGATGAGGAGCGTATCCGCCAGGGTGGCTGCGAAGCCTATATTTCCAAGCCGATCTCGGTGCCGCGTTTCATCGAAACCATCAAATCCTACCTGGGCGACGCCTGATGCGCCCTTCCAGCCGAGCCGGAGCTTTATGAGATGACTGCACGGATCCTCGTCGTCGACGACATCCCTGCCAATGTCAGGCTGCTCGAGGTCCGGCTGCTTGCCGAATATTTCGAGGTGCTGACCGCCACCAACGGGCCGGACGCGATCGAGACCTGTGAAAACGGCAAGGTCGATGTCGTATTGCTCGACGTGATGATGCCTGACATGGACGGGTTCGAAGTCTGCCGCCGGCTGAAGAGCGATCCGGCGACGTCGCACATCCCGGTTGTCATGATCACCGCGCTCGACCAGGTTTCGGACCGGGTGCGCGGCCTCGAGGCCGGTGCGGACGATTTTCTGACCAAGCCGGTCAACGATCTGCAGTTGATGACCCGCGTCAAAAGCCTGGTCCGGCTGAAGACTTTGACCGATGAGCTGCGCCTGCGCGCCTCGACCACGCGCAATATCGGCATCGAGGAGCTGTTGAGCCGCAACTTCGCGTCCGCGGACACCACGCCGAAGGTTCTGCTGATCGACGAGCGCAAATCCTCCATTGAGCGCGTCCAGAAGATGCTGCGCAGCAGCGCCGACCTCGACATCGCCACCGATCCGCATGCCGGCTTCTTCCAGGCCGCCGAGACGCCCTATGAATGCGTGATGATCTCGACGGGTTTTGCCGATTTCGATCCGCTCAGGCTCTGCTCGCAACTGCGTTCGCTCGATCGCACCCGTTTCGTGCCGATCATCCTTTTGGCGGAGCAGGGTGAGGAGGGACGCATCGTCCGCGGCCTCGAGCTTGGCATCAACGATTATCTGATGCGTCCGATCGACCAGCATGAATTGACCGCGCGGCTGCGCACGCAGGTGCGCCGCAAGCGCTACAACGACCAGTTGCGCGCCAGCGTCACCCAGACCATCGAGATGGCGGTGACCGACCCGCTGACGGGATTGCACAATCGCCGTTACCTCGACAGCCATCTGCAGACACTGTTCGACCGCGCCGTGGCGCGGCGGCGGCCGCTGTCGGTGATGATCACCGATCTCGACCGCTTCAAGACCGTCAACGACACGCATGGCCATGACGGCGGCGACGAGGTGCTGCGCGAATTCGCGCGGCGGCTGCGCAAGAATGTGCGCGGCATCGATCTCGCCTGCCGCTTCGGTGGCGAGGAGTTCGTCGTGGTGATGCCGGACACGGACGGCGCCGTCGCCGAAAAGGTGGCGGAGCGGATTCGCGCCGAAATCGCCCAGATGCCGTTTGCCGTCGGTCAGGACGGCAAGACGATCGAGGTTACCGTCAGCGTCGGCGTGTCGTCGGTGCTGAAGGGTGTCGACTCGGTTGCCGGGCTGATGAAGCGGGCCGACCTCGCGCTCTACGAAGCCAAGAGCGCCGGCCGCAACCGGGTCGTCGCCAAGGCGGCGTAAAAGTCCGATTATCCTGTCAATGTGACAGGGTTACGAATTTACCTTAACGCAAGCGATTCGCCGGGCTTGGTTAAGAAATTGTTGATTTTCGCAGGCAGTTGCGCAAATGTGCAGGCCGATGACGGGACCGGCGCGAGGGCAGATCGCCGGATCGATCCGAAGAATACCCCATGATTCAGGTCCGCCGCATCTCCTGGGTCCGTGGGGTCGGCCGGCCGGCGCTGGCACATAGTGGCCTCCTCGTACCGCTGCCAAACGCCGGCCGGCCCCCATTCTCAAAATAACATCAAGTCTCTGCGCCAAGCATTGGAAATTCTGGACTTTTCGAGCTTTGAAAACAAAAAAGCCGCCCACGGGGCGGCGTTTTTGTCTAGGCAGGAAAGCAGATTAGATTACTTGATCTTGGTTTCCTTGAACTCGACGTGCTTCTTGGCGACCGGATCGTATTTGCGGAACGACAGCTTGTCGGTCTTGGTGCGGCTGTTCTTGCTGGTGACGTAGAAGAAACCGGTGTCGGCGGTCGACAGAAGCTTGATCTTGATGTTTGCGGCTTTGGCCATTGTATCAGTCCATTATGTTCGTGGAGTCTTGGCCGCTGGAGCACGGGAAAACACCCGGACGCGGGAAACTTGGCGCGACACATAAACAACGCGCCCGGAAAGTCAACCCTGTGAGGCGACCTCTTCCTTCTCCCCTTGTGGGAGAAGGTGGATCGGCGCGTAGCGCCGAGACGGAAGAGGGGTGTTGGACGGAGTGCTGTCGGTGCCAAGCCGGAGCTCCCCTCATCCGGCCGCGTTCCGATTCTACGCATCTTCTTTAACTGCGGCCTTCTTCCAGTCTCCCGTGGTGTTCCACCAGCGGTTCGGGTTCGAGCGGTCGTCCAATCCCTTGGATCGGCTGGCGAGGATCGGCTGGATGCGGATCACCGGCTCCTGATAGGTGTGGACCCGGAAGATCGCCTCGACGATGCGGGCGGCCAACGCCTGGTCGTCGGGCAGCTCGAACGACACTTCCACCGTGCCATGCCGTCGGCGCAATTCGGTCTCGGCGCCGGCGGCAGCACCTTCGAGCGCCCGGTAGCGCTCGATGCCGTGCGCCGACTGGTAGGCATTGCTGTCGTATTTGCCCGTGGTGAGCGGGGCGATCGCGACCACCGCTTCCATGATACGGTCGACATCGGAAGCCGGCGCCTGGAAGGTCACAAGCAGCAGCAATTCCATCCGCAGCGATTTCGTTTCAAACCCGGAGTCGATCATGGCGGCATCCTCAAATTCGTGGCGTGTTGCTGACAATCTACCCAGGTGCTGCTGACACGGTTATGTCAGCAGCCTTGCGCCACCTGAGGCATCGATCGGGTCTTTTACAGGATTTTTCGGATGAGCCTGGCGCCGACCAGCGCGATATAGAAGGCGAAGAACAAGCCGAGCGCCCAGCCGAAACCGGAGGGGCCGAAAAGGTCCATGCCGATGCCGATCGCCTGCGGGCCGAGCACCATGCCGACACCGTAGCAGAGCACGAATGCAGCGTTGGCCGAGGCCAGGTCGTGGCCGGAAAGCTGCGAGCCGAGATGGGCCAGGCCGATCGTGTACATGGCCGCGACGACGCCGCCCCAGACGAACAGAAGCGCCGCCATCAGATGCCAGTTCTGCGCGAAGTGCGGCATGAAGATGGTGCCGGCAAGCCCGATGGTTGCACAGGCCAGAAGCAGATAACGGCGGTCGTTGACACGGTCGCTGATCATGCCGAGCGGGATCTGCAACAGCACGTTGCCGAGGCCGATCATGGTGAGCAGCAGGGCGGCATCGGCCTCGGAGTAGCCGATACGATTGCCATAGACGGGGAACAGCGCAAAGCCACCGGTCTCGACCGCGCCGAACACCAGCACCGCAGCTGTCGCTGTCGGCACCAGCCAGATGTAGCGCAGGAAGTTGCTGGTTTCGCCGTTGGAGACGATCGTCGGGCTCTCGTTGCGGGCCGCCAGAACTGGAATGGCGGCCAGCGTCACTAGCGCCATGATGACGCCGAAGGGCAGGAAGCCAGCGCTGCCGAGTTGGGCGAACAGCCACGGCCCGGCGGCAAAGCCGAGCGACAGCACGGTGGCGTAGATGCCGAGGACGAGACCGCGCCGGTGCGGCGGCGCCGATGTGCTGATCCAGAATTCCGACAGGATGAAAAGCACCGTCAGCGCGATGTGCAGCAGGACGCGCAGCGGAAACCACATCCAGAAGTCCGGTGCGAAATGGAAGCCGACAAAGGCCAGCACTCCGGTGGCGATCATGGCGAGCATCGTCCTGGCGACGCCGAACCGCATCGCCAGCGGGGTGGCGAGCGGTGCGCCGGCGATCGAGGCGAGGCCGGCGACAGCGGTGTTGAAGCCGATCATCGACGCCGAATGGCCACGCGTTTCGAGAATGACGCTGAGCAGCGGCATGCCGAGGCCGATGGCGATGCCGACGACGCTGATCGACGAGATCGCCGCGATCATCGGCAGCCAATGGACGCGTTCTTCGACCTCTTGCTGGGTATCGACTGTCATGGGATGTGAATGCTCTATGCTCTAAAGAATTTCGCGAACGAAGCGATTGCCGACAAGCCGGTAGAATGGCACGGAACCACCGGGGCGCAGCAGCGGATCGTCGACGAGCCGCTTTTCCAGCTCCCCCAGGATGGCCCTGGTGATGTCGGGCACATCAGCTTCTCTGGCCTTGGCGAGCGGCAGCCAGACCAGTTCCTCCAGCTCGTTGGTCGGGCCGCCGTCCAGCAGCTCCACGGCGACGTCTTCGCGCCAGGCGCTGAAGAAGCGCGTGTCGAAGCGCCGCACCCGGTTTGGCGGGGTGATGGCGCGCGCGATGAAGCGCAGCGCTTCCAGCGACGGTCTTACGCCGTGCTCGGCAAAACCCTGCCAATCGCGTCTGGTCGTGGCGAAGGCGCCCTTCTGGCCGATCAGCAGGCCGGCTTCTTCATAGGTCTCGCGAATCGCCGACAGGGCGATGGCGCGGGCACGGGCCGGGCTGGTGCGGCCGACGCCGGCGGTCAGCCTCGCCTGTTCCTCAGGGTGCAGCGCTGTGGCAACGGGAATTCGGCTGTCGGCCGGATCGGTGCGGCCACCGGGAAAGACGAATTTCCCCGGCATGAAGGCGTGACGGGCGTGGCGCCTGCCCATCAGCACCAGGAACTCGGCGCCCCTGCGGTCGAGCAGGATCAGCGTCGCGGCGTCGCGGGGGCGTATAGGCCTGGCGTCGAGCGCGATCGGCTCAACCTTGTCGACTTCCGCCTTGGTCATAACGTCCATGCGCACGACCTAGCGGAATCTTCTTCGATGCGAAAGTGGCGTCCAGCCATGCCGATTTGCGCCAGCCTCGATTTCAAGCCTCGGGATGCGACTCGATCAGATCTTCTTCCCCGCCGAAGCCGTGCATATAGAACGCCCATTGCAGGCCGATGACGGCGCCCTTGACCGGCTGCAGCAAGACGATCGCCATGAGGATGGTCAGCGGCACCCAGATGGCGACGTGCTGCCATGTGGACAGAGTGGAGGCCGCTTCGACACCCATGAAGGCGCCGAGCACGATGTGGCCGACGATGGCCACCACCAGATAGGCCGGCAGGTCGTCGGCGCGGTGGTGATGAAGCGCCTCACCGCAATGATCGCATGTATCGACGGTCTTGACGAAGGCACGAAACAGCTTTCCCTCGCCGCAATGTGGGCAGCGGCCAAACGCGCCACGCTTCATCGCCGTCCACAGCGGGCGGGCGATCCGTCCCGTGTGCTGTTCGCCGCCGAAAACCTGTTCGTTCATTTTCAGATCGCTTGGCATTACCGTCTCCTGCCGCGCGAGCCTGGACGCGATTGCGACGCACGGGCGCGGCCCTTGGCCTTGTGAAACGACCGTTTGGAGCCGGGCAGCGGCTTTGGGTCGGTCAGCATCTCGAAACGCATCGCGCCGGCCATAGGCGCCACCTCGATCAGGCGAACCTCGACGCGGTCGGCAAGCTGATAGCCCTTGCCGGTGCGTTCTCCGAAAAGCGATCGGGCAGTTTCGTCGTATATATAGTAATCGCCGCCCAGACTTGACACCGGAATGAAACCATCTGCGCCATACTGCGGCAATTGGACAAATAGTCCCGATTTGGTGACGCCCGAAATGCGTGCATCGAAGCAATCGTCGACACGCTCTGCCAGATAGGCGGCGATCAGCCGGTCGACCGTGTCGCGCTCGGCGGCCATGGCGCGGCGCTCGGTGGCTGAGATCAGCGCAGAAACTTCTTCCAGCCGCTCCGCTTCATCCTGCGTCAGTCCGCCTGCACCGAAGCCGAGCGCGGCAATCAGCCCGCGATGCACGATCAGGTCGGCATATCTGCGGATCGGCGAGGTGAAGTGCGCATAGCGTTTCAGGTTGAGGCCGAAATGGCCGATATTGCTTGGCGAATATTCGGCCTGCATCTGCGTGCGCAGCACCACCTCGTTGACCAGCCCCTCATGGTCGGCGCCGCGGACGCGATCCAGGATGCCGTTGAACTGGTTTGGCCGCATCTGGGCGCCGCGCGCCAGCGAAAGGCCAAGCGTCTGCAGGAATTCACGCAGCGATTCCTGCTTGGCGAGCGAAGGTGCGTCATGGATGCGGTAGACCAGCGCCTGTCGTTTCGCCTCCAGCGTCTCGGCCGCCGCGACATTGGCCTGGATCATGAATTCTTCGATCAGCTTGTGCGCGTCAAGCCGCTCCGGCACGACGACGCGGTCAACGGTGCCGTCCTCCTTGAGCAGGATCTTCCGCTCCGGCAGTTCGAGCTCGAGCGGCTGGCGCGTCTCACGACCGCGCTTCACCACGGCATAGGCGTCCCACAGCGGCTTCATCACCGTGTCGAGAATCGGGCCGGTCTTGTCGTCCGGCGCGCCGTCGATCGCGGTCTGCGCCTGGCGATAGGCGAGTTTTGCCGCCGATTTCATCATGATGCGGTGGAACGAATGCCTGAGCTTGCGGCCATCGGCCGAGAAGGTCATGCGGACCGCCAGCGCCGGGCGGTCCTGGCCTTCGCGCAGCGAACAAAGGTCGTTGGAGATGCGCTCCGGCAGCATCGGCACGACGCGATCCGGGAAATAGACCGAGTTGCCACGCTTCAGCGCCTCGCGGTCGAGCGCGGTGCCATAGCGCACATAAGCGGCGACATCGGCAATCGCCACGGTAACGACCACGCCGCCGGGGTTCTTCTCGTCCGGATCTGCTGTCGCGAACACGGCGTCGTCATGGTCCTTGGCGTCGGCCGGATCGATGGTGACCAGCGGCAGCTCGCGCCAGTCTTCGCGGCCGGCCAGCGTCGCCGGTTTGACCGCCTCCGCCTCGGCGGTGACGTCTGCCGGGAAAATATGCGGAATGTCGTGCGCGTGGATGGCGATCATCGAGACCGCCTTTTCGCTGGTCAGCGAACCCAGCACCGCCAGCACCTTGGCCCTGGGCAGCCCGTAGCGGGAGGCCCGCGCCGGCTCGACCTCGACCAGATCGCCGTTCTTGGCGCCGTTCTGGAATTCCTTGTCGACGACCAACTCCGGCTGGCGCCTTTCGACAGGCTCGATGCGGAAGGTACCGTCCTGCAGCACGCGAAAAACGCCGAGAACAGCATCGGTGCGCTTCTCGAAGATCTTCATCACCCGCCCGGTATAGGCAGGGCCGGTCGCATCATCGGTTGGAAAGGTCTTGGCCAGCACGCGGTCGCCAATGCCCGGGGTCGGGCCGCCGCCGCCACGCGACACCCGGATCGCTATGACAGGAGGCTCGCCGTTGCCCACCGCTTCGGTTGGGTGCGCCAAAAGCACGCCGTCGGCATCGCGGCCAAAGATGTCGAGCACGGCGACATGGGCGAGGGAGCCGACGCGGGCGAGCCGCTTGCGCTCCTTGGTCAGCAGGCCTTCATCCTGCAAGTCGCGCAATACGTCCTTCAGCCAGATACGGTCCTCGCCGCGCAGCGCGAACGCCTTGGCGATGTCGCGTTTGCCTGAGCGATCCGGATTTTCGGCGATATAGCGCAGGATTTCGTCGCGGGACGGCCGGTAATCATCCTTGACTTTGGCCCGGGTGTCGGCGGTGCGCAGATCGCCATGACTTCTTCCGGATTCCCTGCGCGCCACGATGCACTATCCCTTCTTGTTGGCCACTTTCTTGGCCGCCATTTTTTGGGCCGCCGGTTTTTTGGCCGCAGGCTTTTTGGCAGGTGCGGCCGCTTTGCGGAAGGGCTTTCTGCCGCCATTGCCGCCCTTGGCTTCCTTCTCGGCAATGAGCGCCACCGCGTCCTCGATCGTCACCGACTGCGGGTCCTTGCCCTTCGGCAGCGTCGCATTGACCTTGCCGAAATTGACATAGGGCCCGTATTTGCCATCACGCACGACGATCTTGCCGCCGCCCGCCGGATGCTCGCCAAGTTCCTTCAAGGCGGCGGGCGTGCCGCCATTGCGACCGCCGGGGCCCTTCAATTGCTTCTCGGCGATCACCGACACGGCGCGGTTGAGACCGATCGAGAACACGTCCTCGATATTGTCGAGATTGGCGTAGGTGCCGTCATGCAGCACGAACGGGCCGTAGCGCCCCAGCCCGGCCGAGATCATCTTGCCGGATTCCGGATGCTTGCCGACGTCGCGCGGCAGCGACAGCAGGGCGAGGGCTTTTTCGTGGTCGATCGAATCGGCGGTCCAGCCCTTGGGCAGGCTGGAGCGCTTGGCTTCCTTGCCGTCGCCGCGCTGGACATAGGGCCCGAAACGACCACTGCGCAGCGTGATTTCCTCCGCCGTATAGGGATCCTTGCCCAGCACCTTGGTGCCGTCCTCGCCATTGCCGTTTTCGGCATTGGGGTTGGCGGCGTCGCCGAGCTGGCGGGTGAAGGAGCATTCGGGATAGTTCGAGCAGCCGACAAAGGCGCCGAATTTGCCGAGCTTCAGCGACAGGTTGCCGGTACCGCATTTCGGGCAGATCCGCGGGTTCGAACCGTCTTCCCGCGCCGGAAACACCAGCGGCGCCAGTTCCTCGTTGAGGGCGTCGAGCACATCGGTGACGCGCAATTCCTTGATATCGGCGACGGCGCCTGAAAAATCCTTCCAGAAATCGCGCAGCACATCCTTCCAGGCGAGCTTGCCGTCGGAAATCTCGTCGAGTTTTTCCTCGAGCGAGGCGGTGAAATCATATTCGACATAGCGCTCGAAGAAGCTTTCGAGGAAGGCCGACAACAGCCGGCCCTTGGCCTGCGGCAACAGCTTGCGCTTGTCCATGCTGACGTAGTCGCGGTCCTCCAGCGTCTTCAGGATCGCCGTGTAGGTCGACGGCCGGCCGATGCCGAGCTCTTCCAGCTTCTTGATCAGCGAGGCTTCCGAATAGCGCGGCGGCGGTTCGGTGGTGTGCTGGGTGGCGTTGATCGCCTCGCGCTCGAGCTGTTCGCCGGCACGGATCTCGGGCAGACGGCGGTCTTCCTCGTCTTCCGCATCCTCGTCCTTCTGGTCGGTGTAGGCGGCAATGAAGCCATCGAAGCGAACGACCGAACCGACGGCGCGAAGCTCCGCGCTGCGGGCGCCGTTGACCGCCTCGATCTCGACGGTGGTGCGCTCGATCTCGGCCGGCTGCATCTGGCTGGCGATGGCGCGTTTCCAGACAATCTCGTAAAGCCGCGCCTGGTCGGCATCGAGATATTGCCTGACCGAAGCCGGCGTGCGCATGAAATCGGTCGGGCGGATCGCTTCGTGCGCTTCCTGGGCGTTCTTGGCCTTGGTCGTGTAGTTGCGCGGCTTTTCGGGCAGGTATTTTGGGCCGAACTCTTTTGCGATCGCATCGCGCGCGGCTGATATCGCCTCGGGCGCCATCTGCACGCCGTCGGTTCGCATATAGGTGATCAGGCCGGTGGTCTCGCCGCCGATGTCCATGCCTTCATAGAGCCGCTGCGCCACCTGCATGGTGCGGCTTGCCGAAAAACCGAGGCGCGAGGAGGCGGCCTGCTGCAGCGTCGAGGTGGTGAAGGGCGGGCCTGGATTGCGCCTGGTCGGCTTGGCTTCGACCGACAGCGCCTTGAAGGTCGCGCCATCCAGCATCGCCTTGATGTCGTCGGCCTGCGCCTTGTTCGAAATGTCGAGCTTTTGCAGTCTCTTGCGATCGAAGGCAGTCAGCCGCGCCTCGAAATTATCCTTGCGCGGCGTGCCGAGAATGGCGGCGATCTGCCAGTATTCCTCGCGGATGAAGCGCTCGATTTCCAATTCGCGGTCGCAGACGAGGCGCAGTGCCACCGACTGGACGCGGCCGGCGGAGCGGGCGCCCGGCAGCTTGCGCCACAGCACGGGCGACAGCGTGAATCCGACGAGATAGTCGAGCGCGCGGCGGGCGAGATAGGCGTCGACCAGCGGCGCATCGATCTGGCGCGGATTGGCCATCGCTTCCAGCACCGACGATTTGGTGATGGCGTTGAAGACGACGCGGCTGACCGGCTTGTCCTTCAGCGCACGCTTCTGCTTCAGCACTTCAAGGACATGCCAGGAAATGGCTTCGCCCTCACGGTCCGGATCGGTGGCGAGGATCAGGCCGTCGGCGTCTTTGACCGCCTTGGCGATGTCGGCAAGACGTTTGCTCGAGGCGGTGTCGACAGCCCAGGACATGGCAAAATCCTCGTCCGGACGCACCGAGCCATCCTTGGCCGGCAGATCGCGGACGTGGCCGAACGAGGCCAGGACCTTGTAGTTCTTTCCGAGGTACTTGTTGATTGTCTTCGCTTTGGCCGGCGATTCGACGACGACGACGTCCATGAGGTCTCATATCAGCTGTGGTGCGGCAGAAGAATTCCGCTGCGCGCGACGAAATCTCGTATAATTGTCGCTCACATGGCCGTGCTTTTGCATCCGGTCAAGGGCAAGCGCCCAAAATGCAGTCCTGCATTGAGGGGTGCGTCATGTGATATCCGCAATCCTGGATAGGGAGAGCGGCTGCCCTGATCGTTGGACAAACCGGCAATGAATCCGGGAGAACGGGACAAATACTTGCGCCGATATAAGAGAAACATCGATCACGCGCCAGCCCTGGTTTGAAGAGACGGCAGGCATGATGCGACGTTGACGGGCGAGACGGGCGTGGCAAGCGGCCGTGCGACTTGCCACGCGATGGTGATTGGCGGATCGGCGCGGTCGCGGCTATATGGCAGCGCAAACCATCAGGAGTTCGGGAATGGCGTTGGATATCGGCTATGTCAGCGCGGTCGGGGCGGGGGCGATCTCGTTCCTGTCGCCTTGCGTGCTGCCGCTGGTGCCGCCCTATCTCTGCTATATGGCCGGCGTGTCGGTCGATGATTTCCGCGGCAATGCCGGCGCCACCGCCAGGGCCGACGCACGCAGCGCGCTGCTTTTTGCCTCGATCGCCTTCGTTCTCGGCTTCTCGACCGTGTTCGTGGCGCTGGGCGCCGGCGCCTCGACCATCGGCCGGCTGCTGCGCGTCTGGCAGGAGCCGCTGGCGATGGCGGCTGGCGTGCTCATCATCCTGATGGGGCTGAATTTTCTCGGCATATTGCGCATCCCGCTGCTGTCGCGTGAGGCGCGCTTCCAGTCACAGGGCAAGCCGGCCAGTATCGTTGCCGCTTATGTCATGGGACTGGCCTTCGCCTTCGGCTGGACACCCTGCATCGGACCGGTGCTGGGTCCGATCCTGACGCTGGCCGGCGGCCGCGAGACGGTGGGCGAGGGCGCGGCTCTGCTTGCCGCCTATTCGCTCGGCCTCGGCATACCGTTCCTGGTCGCGGCGCTGTTTTCCGGCGCCTTCATGCGCTTTCTCGCAAAATTCCGCGTCCATCTCGGCCGCGTCGAAAAGGCGATGGGCGCGCTGCTGGTCGTCGCCGGCGTGTTTTTCCTGACCGGCGGCGTGCAGGCCGCATCCTACTGGCTGCTGGAGAATTTCCCGGTGCTGGGGCAGTTGGGGTGAAATTGGATCAATGCTGTCGCAAATTGGTGTTGCCGGCCCGCAATCGCTTCAGGTCTGCGCTGCCCCTCATCGCCCTGCCGGGCACTTCTCCCCGTATAGTGACGGGGAGAAGGGACGCCTTCGCAGAGGATTTCGCCAATCTCCAACGCTGCAGAAAGAGCGCCAAGGTTGCGGCCAGCCCTCTTCTCCCCGTCACTATACGGGGAGAAGGTGCCGGCAGGCGGATGAGGGGCAGCGCCGAGTTCGAAAATTGGACTGCCGCAAATCTCACCGGAATTTAACCGCATTGGTGCAGCATGGCGCCAATCCATGCCTTGATTCCCAACCCTCTTTATATGGTCGCATTCCATGAGCCAGAGAACCTGCCTGTCCGTCATCCTCGCCGCCGGCGAGGGCACGCGCATGAAAAGCGCTGTGCCAAAAGTGCTGCACCCGATCGCCGGCCTGCCGATGGTCGCCCATGTCGTCAAGGCTGCGGAAGCCGCAGGCAGCGGTGATCTGGCGCTGGTGATCGGCCATGGCGCGGACGAGATGCGCAAGGCCACGCAAAAATTCGCGCCGAAGGCGGAGACCTTCGTCCAGGACAAGCGGCTCGGCACGGCGCATGCCGTTCTGGCGGCTCGCGACGCGATCTCAAAGGGTTACGACGACATCCTCGTCATGTTCGGCGACACGCCGCTGATCGACCCGGAGGTGCTGAGTGCTGCGCGTCTGAAACTGGCCGGAGGCGCTGCCGTCGTTGTGGTCGGCTTCCGCACGTCAAATCCGTCCGGCTATGGCCGACTGATCGAAAAAGGCGGCAAGCTCATCGCCATCCGCGAGGAAAAGGACTGCACCGACGAGGAGAAGAAAATCACCTTCTGCAATGGCGGTCTGATGGCGGTTGCCGGCAAGCACGCGCTGCAGCTGCTCGACCAGGTCGGCAACGACAACGCCAAGGGCGAATACTATCTCACCGACATCGTCGAGATCGCCGGCGGGCAGGGTTTTGACGTCGTTGCGGCAGAAGCCGGCTTCGAGAATGTGCTCGGCATCAACAACCGTGCCGAACTCGCTGCGGCCGAAGGCATCTGGCAGGCGCGCCGGCGGCGCGAGGCCATGCTCTCCGGGGTTTCCCTGATCGCACCCGAAACCGTCTTCTTTTCATACGATACCGAGATCGGCGCCGATACGATCGTCGAGCCCAATGTCTGGTTCGGGCCGGGCGTGACAATCGCCACCGGCGCCAGGATCCATGCCTTCAGCCATATTGAAGGTGCCACGATCGCTTCGAACTGCGATGTCGGTCCGTTTGCACGGCTGCGGCCGGGCGCCGATCTCAAGCAAAGAGCCAAGGTCGGCAATTTCTGCGAGGTCAAGCAGGCGACGGTCGAGGAGGGCGCCAAGGTCAATCACCTGACCTATATCGGCGATGCCCGCGTCGGCGCCGGCGCCAATATCGGCGCTGGAACCATCACCTGCAATTATGACGGCTACTCGAAGTTCTTCACCGACATCGGCGAAGGCGCCTTCGTCGGCTCGAATTCGTCGCTGGTGGCGCCTGTCACAATCGGCAAGGGCGGCTACGTCGCTTCGGGCAGCGTGATCACCGAAAGCGTGCCCGACGATGCGCTCGCCTTCGGCCGCGCCCGCCAGAGGACGCTGCCTGGCAAGGGCAAGGAATTGCGCGAGCGTTTTGCTGCGGCTGCGGCGGCCCGGAAAAAAGGCTAGCCTGGCTGCTGTAACCGGATTGCAAGAGCGCCCTGTCATGGTGCATCTGTGCAGAACCGTTCCGGCTGATACGGAACAAAACGCAATGTGATTTTCGCGGCAGCCCGGCCAACCCTAAATAGCGCCGGGTTTTCATGCCGGAATCGGGGGCAACGTCTATGTGCGGTATCGTCGGAATTGTCAGTCACTCGCCGGTCGCGCCGCTCATCGTCGATGCGCTGAAAAGGCTCGAATATCGCGGCTATGATTCGGCCGGCGTCGCCACCGTCGAGCACGGCCAGCTGGCGCGTCGTCGCGCCGAGGGCAAGCTGATCAATCTCGAACGCCGGCTGAAGGACGAACCGCTCGACGGCATGATCGGCATCGGCCATACGCGCTGGGCGACGCATGGCGTGCCCAACGAGACCAATGCGCATCCGCATTTTTCCGACGGCGTCGCCATCGTCCACAACGGCATCATCGAGAATTTCGCCGAATTGCGCGACGAGCTGATGCGCGACGGCTACACATTTTCATCGCAGACCGACACCGAGGTCGTCGCACACCTGGTCGGGCGCGAACTGGCCAGGGGCCTGCAGCCGGTCGAGGCCACGCACCAAGCGCTGAAGCGGCTGGAAGGCGCCTTTGCGCTGGCCATCATGTTCAGGGGAGACGAGGATCTCATCGTTGGCGCGCGCAACGGTCCACCGCTGGCCGTCGGCCATGGCGATGGCGAGATGTTTTTGGGCTCCGACGCTATCGCGCTTGCCCCCTTCACCAATTCGATCACCTATCTGGAGGATGGCGACTGGGCGGTGGTGCGCCGTAACGAGGTTGCCATCTTCGACATGGACGGCAACAAGGTCGAGCGCAAGCGCCAGCAGTCGCTTAGCACCAGCTTCATGGTCGACAAGGGCAACCGGCGCCATTTCATGGAGAAGGAAATCCATGAACAGCCCGAGGTGATCTCGCACACGCTGGCGCATTATGTGGATTTCGTTGGCGGCGTCTCGAAGCCGCTCGACCTGCCGTTCGATTTCGCCAAAATCGACCGGCTGGCGATTTCGGCCTGCGGCACTGCCTATCTGGCCGGCCTGATCAGCAAATACTGGTTCGAGCGCTATGCGCGGCTGCCGGTCGACATCGATGTCGCTTCGGAATTCCGTTACCGTGAAATGCCGCTGTCGAAGACAGACGCCGCCTTCTTCATCTCGCAATCGGGCGAGACCGCCGACACGCTGGCCTCGCTGCGCTATTGCCGCAAGGCCGGCATGAAGATCGGCGCGGTCGTCAATGTCCGCGAATCGACGATGGCGCGCGAATCCGACGTTATCCTGCCGACGCTGGCCGGGCCGGAGATCGGCGTCGCCTCGACCAAGGCTTTTACCTGTCAATTGTCGGTGCTGGCTTCGCTTGCCGTGCGGGCCGGGGTGGCGCGCGGAACGATTTCGCCGGAACAGGAAACGACGCTGGTCCGCCAACTGTCGGAAGCGCCGCGCTACGCCAACCAGGTCCTGAAGCTCGACGGCCAGATCGAGAAGGTTGCGCGCGACCTCTCGCACTACAAGAACGTGCTCTATCTCGGCCGCGACACCAATTTCCCGCTGGCCATGGAAGGCGCGCTGAAGCTCAAGGAAATCTCCTATATCCATGCCGAGGGCTATGCTGCCGGCGAGCTGAAGCACGGGCCGATCGCGCTGATCGACGAGAACATGCCGGTGATCGTCATTGCCCCGCATGACCGCATTTTTGAAAAAACCGTGTCGAACATGCAGGAAGTGGCGGCGCGCGGCGGCAAGATCATCCTGATCACCGACAGCAAGGGTGCCGCGCACGCCACGGTGAAGACGATGGAGACGATCGTGCTGCCGGACGTGCCGGAAATCATCTCGCCGATCGTCTACGCGCTGCCGATCCAGATGCTGGCCTATTTCACCGCGGTGTTCATGGGCACCGACGTCGACCAGCCGCGCAACCTGGCGAAATCGGTGACGGTGGAGTAAGGGCTGGCAAGTTTCGACCAGCTGCCGATAGGTCCGGTGACGGTTAGTATCAGTTATTGATACATATTTCTTGCACGCCCTCGTGTATCAATGTATGATACGTGACGAGGGGCAGAAATTGATCGTTTCGTTCAAAGGCAAGGCGGTGGAAGCGGTTGCCGAGGGGAAGGCGCCGAAGGGTTTTCCACCCGATCTGGTTGCCCGTGGCGAACGTCGTCTTCGTGCTATCGCCAATGCCGCCCAATTGAATGACCTTAGATCGCCACCCGGAAACCACCTTGAAGCTCTGAAAGGGAGTAGAGCTGGGCAGCATTCTATCCGTATCAACGACCAATGGCGCATCTGCTTCAGATGGACTGATGCTGGCGCCGAGGATGTGGAGATCGTCGACTACCATTGAGTGGGCACTTGCCCTAATCCTTCGAGGTCCCTGAACCATGCTCAAGTTCGCACGTCCAATTCACCCCGGAGAATTCCTGCGCGAGGAATATCTCCTCCCGCTTGGCATGAGCGCTGGCGCGCTGGCGAAGAAGCTTAATCTTCCGCGCACTCGTATCGAACGCATTGCCAAGGAAGAGATCGGCTTGACTCCCGATACCGCGCTTCGCCTCGCCAGGTTCTTCAACACCACGCCGGAATTCTGGATGAATTTTCAGCAGGCCTATGAGCTCGAAACCGAGGCACGGAAACTCGCGCCGGAGCTCGAGAAGATCGAGCCGCTGGAAGTCGCGGCATAGTTGATCTTTTAAAAAATTCGCAGTTCCAAAGCCGGATGCGGTTCATTAATGTCGCGCCGCAATCAGCGCTGCGGTGAACCATGTCCGATGCTTCCAAGACCTCAGGCATGACCCGGCTGCGGAATTACTTCCTGACAGGCTTTGTCGTCTGTGCGCCGCTGGCGATCACCGCCTACATCGCCTGGTCGTTCATCGGCTGGGTCGATTCCTGGGTAAAGCCCTATATTCCGGCGCGTTACAACCCAGATAGCTATCTGCCGGCGCCGGTTCCGGGGTTCGGGCTTATCGTCGCGTTGATCCTGATCACCCTGATCGGTTTCCTGACCGCCAATATCGTCGGCCGGGCCATCGTCTTGTTCGGCGAACGGCTGCTCGGCCGCATGCCGCTGGTGCGCGGCATCTACGGCTCGCTGAAGCAGATCTTCGAGACCGTGCTGTCGAACAAGGGCGACATGTTCCGCCAGGTCGGGCTGGTCGAATATCCGCGCAAGGGCGTCTGGTCGCTGGTCTTCGTTGCCAGCGAGAAGGAAACCGAGATCAACCAGAAGCTCGACCAGGAGGGTGATCCGCTGATCGCGGTGTTCATGCCGTGCACGCCCAACCCGACCACCGGCTTCCTGATGTATGTGCCGAAATCCGATATCGTGCTGCTCGACATGACGATCGAGGACGGCGCCAAGCTGATCGTTTCGGCAGGCCTGGTGGCGCCGGCGGTCAAGACGAAAATGGTAACGTTGAACGGCAAGCCGATCGGCGGCCAGATCGGCAATCCGCCTGTGGATGTCGAGCCTCAGCCGGCGCGCAAGAGCCGCACCGCCTCGTCGCGGCCGAACAAATAAAGCAGCATGCGAAGGGCGGCGCCGCGTTCGGATTGCAGTTCCGGATCGCGCGACAGGATCAGCCGCGCGTCGTCGCGAGCCGCTTCGAGCAGGTCGGCATGCGCCTCGATGCGCGCCACCTGGAAGCCAGGTGTGCCGGACTGGCGGGTGCCGAGCAACTCGCCTTCGCCACGCAGTTTCAGATCTTCCTCGGCGATGCGAAACCCGTCCTCGGTATCGCGCATCACTGACAGCCGGCGCGTTGCCGTCTCGCCGAGCGGGTCCTTGTAGAGCAGCACGCAGGACGACGGTTTTTCGCCGCGACCGACCCGGCCGCGCAACTGGTGCAACTGGGCGAGGCCGAAGCGCTCGGCATGCTCGATGACCATGATCGTCGCATCCGGCACATCGATGCCGACCTCGATGACCGTGGTGGCGATCAGGATGCGTGTCTCGCCGGCCTTGAAGGCGCGCATCGCCTCGTCTTTTTCGACGCCCTTCATGCGCCCGTGCACCAGGCCGATCCGGTCGCCGAACAGCGGCTTCAAGGAGGCAAAACGGTCCTCCGCCGACATCAGCTTGATCTCTTCGGATTCCTCGACCAGCGGACAGATCCAATAGATCTTCTGGCCGTCGGCGACGGCGTCGCGCATGCGGCCGACTAGTTCGTCGAGCCGCTCGAGCGGCAGGGTGACGGTGCGGATCGGCTGGCGCCCGGCCGGCTTTTCCGTCAGCTTCGACACATCCATGTCGCCGAAGGCGGTTAGCACCAGCGTGCGCGGGATCGGCGTCGCAGTCATCACCAGCATGTCGGGCGCGTCGCCCTTGGCGGTGATGGCGAGCCGCTGGTGGACGCCAAACCGGTGCTGCTCGTCGATGACGGCAAGGACCAGGTCGTGGAACGTCACCGTTTGCTGGAACAGCGCGTGGGTGCCGACGACGATGTCGATCTCGCCACTGGCCAGACCGGTCAGCGTCTCGGTGCGCTCGCGGCCCTTTTCGCGGCCGGTGAGGATGGCGATGCGCAGGCCTGCTTGTTCCGCCAACGGCGCAATCGTCGCAAGATGCTGGCGCGCCAAAATTTCGGTCGGCGCCATCAATGCCGCCTGGCCGCCGGCCTCGACAGCGCGCGCCATGGCGAGCAGCGCGACAACCGTCTTGCCTGACCCGACATCACCCTGCAGCAGGCGCAGCATGCGTTCGGGGTCACCGAGATCGGCATTGATTTCGGCAAGCGCCATTTCCTGCGAATTGGTCAGCGAATAGGAAAGGGCGGCGCGCAGCTTTTCGACGAAGCGGCCGTCCCCGACCAGCGGCCGGCCGGACAGGCGGCGGACTTTTGCGCGCACCAGCGCCAGCGACACCTGGCCTGCCAGAAACTCGTCATAGGCGAGACGCCGCCAGGCCGCGCCGTCGACCGACACGTCGATCGGGTCGGCGGGATTGTGGATGCGGGCGAGCGCATCACCGAAGGCGGGAAAGCTGCGGCGGCGCAGAAACTCACCCTCCTGCCATTCCGGCAGCGCCGGCAAGCGAGCGAGCGCCTGGCCGATTGCCCGGCGCAGCACTTTTCCCGAGAGGCCGGCGGTGAGCGGATAGACCGGCTCGACCAGCGGCAGGTTTTCCACTTCGCTGGCCAGTGCGATGTGGTCGGGATGAACCATGGTCGGGCGGCCGTTGAACCATTCCATGCGGCCGGAGACCATGACATGCTCGCCCTCCGGCATCGCCTTTTCGAGATAGGCGGCATGCGCATGGAAGAAGGTCAGCGCGATCTCGCCGGTGTCGTCATGGGCGTAAACCCGGTACGGCACCGATCGGTTGCCGCGCGGCGGCGGCTGGTGACGATCGATGCGCACTTCGAGGGTGACGATCGCGCCTTCGGCCGAACCGACGATGCCCGGCCGGTTGCGGCGGTCGATCACCGAATGCGGCAGCACGAACAGAAGATCGCCGGCACGTGCGGGGCGGCGATCACCAAGATCGGCCGGCACGATCTTCTCGATCAGTGCGCCGACCTTCGGCCCGACGCCGGCAAGCGAGGTGATCGGGACAAACAGCGGATCGAGGAGGGAAGGTCTCATAGGTGAGAGACCACGCGATGTCGGCGCTCACCGCCCTCCGTCCTGCCGGACATCTCCCCCTCAAGGGGGGAGATCGGCAGCTTTGGCCTCATCGCCCATCCTGCAGCTGTGGAGATTGGCGAAATCAGTCGCGACGGCAAATCTCCCCCCTTGAGGGGGAGATGGCCGGCAGGCCAGAGGGGGGTGCCTGGGCCGATGTTGTCAGGAGTGTATGTCACACCGGGATGTTAGACACCCGCCGGACCGTTGCAAGGCTGACACCGCGCTCTATCCACGCTATATGCGCCGCTTCAGGCAAGGATGCTGGACAATGACCGGAACAAGACGATCAAGCGAGGGGCTCGACGCCCGCCGCCGCAAGCTTCTGTTTCGATCCTGGCATCGCGGCATGCGCGAAATGGACCTTATTCTCGGCAGTTTCGCCGACGCCGAGATCGGCGCCTTGACCGGCAACGAACTCGACCAATATGAGAGGCTCCTCGAAATTGCCGACACCGAATTCCTGCCTGTGATCACCGGCGAGCGGCCGATTCCGGCTGACATCGACTGTGCCGTCCTGCAAAAAATCCTGGCGTCGCGCCAGGCGATGACATTCTGAAATACGTGATTTCATGAGCCTGATCCCCACCATCGGCCTGCCGAAAGGCCGCGCCGGCCAGTTCATCGTCGACGGCGTCGCCGACGGTTACGAAGCCTTCGCGCTGGTGCAGGCCGCGCACGAGATCGCGCCCGACAAGCCGGTGCTGTTCGTGGCACGCGACGGCCAGCGCCTGCCTTCGATCGTCGAGGCGCTTTCATTCGCCGCGCCTGGCCTGCCGGTGCTCGAACTGCCGGCCTGGGACTGTCTGCCCTATGACCGCGTTTCGCCCGCCTCGGATGCAGCCGCGCGGCGGCTGGACGCGCTCACCGCGATGATCGCGCTGGCAAAAAACCCACACCGCGCCGTCATCCTGACCACCGCCAACGCGCTGCTGCAGCGCATTCCGCCGGCAGGCCTTGTCGAGGCGCAGACATTTCACGCCAAACCCGGCAACCAGATCGACATGAACGCACTGGCGTCGCGGCTGGAGATATCAGGCTTCGAGCGGGTGCCGACCGTGCGCGGCGTCGGCGAGTTCGCCGTGCGCGGCGGCATTCTGGACCTGTTGGCGCCGGGCTGGACGGAAGCCCTCAGGCTCGATTTCTTCGGCGATACGCTGGAATCGATCCGCGTCTTCGACGCCGCCACGCAGCGCACCACCGGCCAGCGCAAGTCGATGGCGCTGCAGGCGATGAGCGAAGTGGCGCTGACGCCGGAGACCATCAGCCGCTTCCGCCGCAGCTACATCGACGCTTTTGGCGCGCCCTCGCGCGACGACGGGTTGTATGCGGCGGTCAGCGAGGGACGGCGTTTCGCCGGCATGGAGCACTGGCTGCCATTCTTCTACGAGCGGCTGGAGACGGTGTTCGACTATCTGCCGGACACGCCTGTCGTGTTCGACCATCTGGCGCATGAGGCACTGGCCGAGCGTCATGCGCTGATCCTCGACCATTACGAGGCGCGCAGGAAGCAGGCTGACGGCGCGCTGAAGGACGCCGTCCCCTACAAGCCGGTGCCGCCCGACCTGCTTTATCTGTCGCCGGAAAACCTCATCGCCTCGCTTGGCCCGCGCGAGGCGATCGACTTCACGCCGTTCGACGCGCCCGACGCCGGCGCCAGGAAAATCTTCCATGCCGGGTCGCGGCACGGCCGCAGCTTCGTCGAGGAACGCGCCGACCCCAACGTCAACGTCTTCGACGTCGTTGTAAAACACATAGCCGACGAGCGCGCCGCCCGCCGCCGCGTCGTCGTCGCCGGCTGGACCGAAGGTTCGCTCGACCGGCTCGGCCAGATCCTGGCCGAGCATCATCTCGGCAACCTCGAGCCGGTGGCTACGCTGGCCGAGGCGGAAAAGCTCGAGCCGGGGCAGGCGGGACTTGCCGTACTGCCGCTCGAATCCGGCTTCGAGACCGAGAAACTGGTCGTCGTCGCCGAGCAGGACATTCTGGGCGACCGGCTCATCCGTCGCTCGAAGCGCAAGAAGCGTCCTTCCGATTTCATCGCCGAAGCCTCGGCGTTGTCCTCCGGCGACATCGTCGTCCATAGCGACCACGGTATTGGCCGCTTCATCGGGCTGCGCACCATCGAGGCGGTCGGCGCGCCGCATGATTGCCTCGAAATCCATTACGCCGGTGACGACCGGCTGTTCCTGCCGGTGGAGAACATCGAGCTTTTGTCGCGCTATGGCTCGGATTCGACTGAGGCGACATTGGACAAGCTTGGCGGCGGCGCCTGGCAGTCCAGAAAAGCGCGGCTGAAGAAACGCCTGCTCGACATGGCCGGACAGTTGATCCGCATCGCCGCCGAGCGGCAGATGCGCGCTGCCCCTTCGCTGGTGCCGGCAGACGGTCTCTATGACGAATTCGCCGCGCGGTTTCCCTATGAGGAGACCGACGACCAGCAGACGGCGATCGATTCGGTCATGGGCGACCTGGGCGCCGGCAAGCCGATGGATCGGCTGATCTGCGGCGATGTCGGCTTCGGCAAGACCGAGGTGGCCCTTCGCGCCGCCTTCATTGCGGCGATGGAAGGCTTTCAGGTCGCGGTGGTGGTGCCGACGACGCTGCTGTCGCGCCAGCATTTCAAGACCTTTTTGCAGCGCTTCTCCGGCCTGCCGATCCGCGTCGCCCAGGCCTCGCGGCTGGTCGGTGCCAAGGAACTGGCAGAGGCCAAGAAAGGCATCGCCGACGGCACCGTCGACATCGTCATCGGCACTCACGCTCTGCTCGGCTCGTCGATCTCGTTCAAGAATCTCGGCCTGTTGATCATCGACGAGGAACAGCATTTTGGCGTCAAGCACAAGGAGCGGCTGAAGGACCTGAAGAGCGACGTGCATGTGCTGACGCTGTCGGCGACGCCGATCCCGCGCACGCTGCAACTGGCGTTGACCGGGGTGCGCGAACTGTCGCTGATCGCCACGCCGCCGGTCGACCGCCTGGCGGTGCGCACCTTCATCTCGCCCTTCGACCCGCTGGTCATCCGCGAGACCCTGCTGCGGGAACGCTACCGCGGCGGTCATTCCTTCTATGTCGTGCCGCGCATCAGCGATCTGGCGGAAATTCATGATTTCCTTCGTGAATCCGTACCCGAGCTAAAGGTGGCTGTCGCTCACGGCCAGATGCCGCCCGGCGAGCTCGACGACATCATGAACGCCTTCTACGACGGCCAGTACGATGTGCTGTTGTCGACCACCATCGTCGAATCCGGCCTCGATATCCCGACCGCCAACACGCTGATCGTGCATCGCGCCGACATGTTCGGCCTGTCGCAGCTCTACCAGCTGCGCGGCCGCGTCGGCCGCTCGAAGGTGCGCGCCTATGCGCTGTTCACGCTGCCGGCCAACCGCAAGCTGACCGATACCGCCGAGCGCCGGCTGAAAGTGCTGCAGTCGCTCGACACGCTCGGCGCCGGTTTCCAGCTCGCCAGCCACGATCTCGACATCCGAGGTGCCGGCAATCTTCTCGGCGAAGAGCAGTCCGGCCACATCAAGGAGGTCGGCTTCGAGCTCTACCAGCAGATGCTGGAGGAGGCCGTTGCCGAGGTCAAGGATTCCGGCGAGGTGCAGGATGGCGGCTGGTCGCCGCAGATCGCCGTCGGCACGGCGGTGATGATCCCCGAAAGCTATGTTCCGGACCTGCAGCTGCGGCTGGCGCTCTACCGCCGCCTCGGCGATCTCGAAAACACCGAGGAGATCGACGCTTTCGGCGCCGAGCTGATCGACCGCTTCGGACCGCTGCCGGAGGAAGTGAAGCATCTCTTGAAGATCGTCTTCATCAAGGCGCTGTGCCGCAAGGCCAATGTCGAAAAGCTCGATGCCGGACCAAAGGGCGTCGTCATCCATTTCCGCAAGCGCGAGTTCTCCAACCCCGTCGGGCTGGTCACCTTCATCGGCGAGCAGGGTTCGCTGGCCAAGATCCGGCCGGACCACAGCGTCGTTTTCGTCCGCGACTGGCCGACACCTGAAAAGCGGCTGGCCGGTTCAGCGGTCGTCATGACGCAGCTGGCAAGGCTGGTGGAGAAGGCGGCTTAGCGCGGCTCAGCCGGCTCCCCCTTCTCCCCTTGTGGGAGACGGTGGCCGCGAAGCGGTCGGATGAGACACATCGCCCGGCGCCGGGCGCCATCGTAGATGAAAGGTGCGCGGGCCGCTTTCTCTGGTATCTCGGTTTTAAAATCGAGCCCTTGGCCCCAAGTCGCTATCCGATTGAAATAAAACAGAGTTTGAAGTTACTTTCATGGCAGGGGTGTTCCAGCTTGGCAAAACCGCGCTCCGGCCAACACCCCTCATCCGTCTTGGCGCTGCGCGCCAATCCACCTTCTCCCACAAGGGGAGAAGGAAAGACAGGCGGCGAGCTTGCGCCATTCGCCACCACCGAAATTCCGGTCTAGAATACGAAATCGGCTTCGTGTATGGAGCCGCGATCCCCATATTGGGGCGAAATGGCGGGCGACAGCACCCGCTGGAAAGAATTTTGGGTGCAACGATGACGAAATGGTCGCCGAATTCGTGGAGAGCAAAGCCGATCCAGCAGGTTCCTGCCTATCCGGATCTTGCCGCGCTGAAGAACACGGAAGCCCAGCTCGCCACCTTTCCCCCGCTGGTTTTTGCAGGTGAGGCACGCAAGCTGAAGAAGCAACTTGCGACCGTCGCTGCCGGTGACGCATTCCTTCTGCAGGGCGGCGATTGCGCCGAGAGTTTTGCCGAACATGGCGCGGACAACATCCGCGACTTCTTCCGCGTCTTCCTGCAGATGTCCGTGGTGCTGACCTTCGCCGGCGCGCAGCCGGTGGTGAAGGTCGGCCGTGTTGCCGGCCAGTTCGCCAAGCCGCGCTCGTCCGACGCCGAGACCAAGGGCGGCGTTACCTTGCCCAGCTATCGCGGCGACATCATCAACGGCATCGAGTTCGACGCCAAGTCGCGCATTCCCGACCCTGCACGCCAGGAGATGGCCTACCGCCAGTCAGCGGCGACGCTCAACCTGTTGCGCGCTTTTGCGCAGGGCGGCTACGCCAGCCTGGAGAACGTGCATCAATGGATGCTGGGCTTCGTGTCCGACAGCCCGCAGGGCGAGAAATACGAGTCGCTCGCCAACCGCATCACCGAGACGATGGACTTCATGAAGGCTGTCGGCATCACCTCGGAGACCAATTACGCGCTGCGCGAGACCGACTTCTATACCAGCCACGAGGCGCTGCTGCTCGGCTACGAGGAGGCGCTGACCCGCGTCGATTCGACCTCCGGCGACTGGTATGCAACCTCCGGCCACATGATCTGGATCGGCGATCGCACCCGCCAGCCCGACCATGCCCATGTCGAATACTGCCGTGGCATCAAGAACCCGCTGGGCCTGAAATGCGGCCCGTCACTGACGCCGGACGGCTTGCTGCAGCTCATCGACCTGCTCAATCCGGAAAACGAGCCCGGCCGGCTGACGCTGATCGCGCGCTTCGGCTCCGACAAGGTCGCCGAGCATCTGCCGAAGCTGGTGCGCGCAGTGCAGAAGGAAGGCCGCAGCGTGGTGTGGTCGTCGGACCCGATGCATGGCAACACGATCGAGGCCGCCGGCTACAAGACACGGCCGTTCGACCGCATCCTGAAGGAAGTGCAGAGCTTCTTCGAGGTGCATCGCGCCGAAGGCACGCATCCGGGCGGCATCCATATCGAGATGACCGGCAAGAACGTCACCGAATGCACCGGTGGCGCCCGCGCCATCACCGCCGAGGAATTGCAGGACCGCTACCACACCCATTGCGACCCACGCCTCAACGCCGACCAGGCGATCGAACTGGCGTTCCTGGTGTCGGACCTGCTCAAGAAAAGCCACCCGGTCCAGCACAAGCAGGCCGTCAACGGCTGATTTCATTCGCCATCGATCAAGAAGCGCCTGACAAGTTCCCGGCTCCTGAGGAACCCGGACCACCGGACGGCTCATCACCGCCGGGTATCTCCGGCTATCTACCTTGGCTTTTCTTGAGTGCTCTGATCACTCTATGCCGTGGTTCCATGCGCTCGTGGAGCACTCGAACGACAATGACGCCGATCGTATCGTCCGAAAGGCGACCCTTCATGTAATAGAGGCAATGCGCGGCACCTCCGAGCCTTCTCGCAGCGATCTCCAGGTGCAGCAGTCGAACACCGGCGGCGAGTTCGGCGCGCTCGATGGAGCCTGGTCGATCCGGATCTTCCGAGACTAGTTCGATACCACGATCGATGATGCGGGCGTAGGCCCGGACTTGCTGCGGACCGAACGTCTGCAGCGTATGTCGCAAGATGTCCCGGATGTCGCGTTCGGCGGGTTCGGTAAGCTCGTGTCTCATTTCCTGGGCGATTCGAGCATCACCTCATCGAGAATGTCACTGACGCTTTTCTTCGAGAAGCGCCCTGCATCAGCGGCTTCCATCCCAATACTGATTTCGCGCCGAAGGATGGCGAGTTTCTCCGCCTGCTGGGCCTTTTCGTGTCGCAGCAGGCGCAGCGCTTCCCTGACCACTTCACTCGAGGAGCCGTACCCGCCTTGGGAGACTTCATGCTCCACGAATTCAACCATCTCGCTTGGAAGGCTTACGTTCATCGTTGCCATGTCGCTTCCTCTGCACCTGCACTTCTCCTGGATAGATGAGTGTTTGGCAATCTTTGTCAATGGCATGAAATCCGAATGGGGCGGTGGCAAGGCCGCTTGGTAAGGAAAGCCTTACCCAGGGCGAGACGCTGCTGCGCTACGCGCCCGCCGGTTGAATAGTGGCCGCCGTCGTGTCTAGCCAGGATCTGCTCAGCGGCCGCGCTCCCAGCGCAGTCCGTTGAGCCGGGGATCGGCGGCAAACGCGGTCCTGGAAAACTCGATCCGGTTTTGCGGGAACTCGCAGATCGCCTGCACGCCGAAGGCGCCCAGCCTGATGCGCCAGGTGTGGGGTTCCAGCGGTTTCGGCTTGGCAAAGCCGCTGCATGCCAGCAGCGCCACATTAGCGCCTTTCGGGTCGCGCACGGAGCGATAGCGGATCGCCTCCATCCCGGCTTCGCGCGCGACATCGGCAATATTTTGGCAGGCCGCATAGTCGGTCGGGTGCGTCCACGCCGCTGCGTCGCGGTCGAGCGGCGGCCGCGTCAGGTCGATCACCTTTGTGCTGCGTATCGCTGCGGCGAAGGCGGTGTATTCGGCGGCGTCGCGTGGCCACGGCGTAGCCGGCGATTCGGCGAAGAACAGCAGGCGGTAAAAAGCCATCTCAGAGACGGCGGTCATAATGGTTTCCGCCGCATAGTAGACGCCCTTGGTCCTGCCGGCGCGGCGGAAGCGCGAACCGTGTGGATAGATCGAGCCGTAGCGGAAGGGTGTTGCCAGGAGATAATGCAGATGCCGGCATTCCAAGGGGATTTGCGGCTTGGTTTCCTCGATCAGGTCTTCGAGGACGGCCTGCTCGTCGAGCGTGTCAACGACTTTCAATGTCGAGACGCGGTGCTGCGCCTCGACCATGCGCCAGTATTTGCCGTCGAGCCCATCCTTGCCATCGAGCCCATGCTTGCCACCTCGTTTGGCGGATTCAGACGAGAGCGCGTCGGGAGTCCAGATAGGCGATGACATCGACAAGCCCTGATATAGTCACGATTTTTTCGAGCGGGGTGCCATCGAAGGCCGTGTTGGCATTCTTCAGCCATGCCCGGGCGACGGTCTCGTCGCCGCCGACAATGGCGTCGAGCGAGCGGAACAGGCGGACGAACAGCACGGCAAGCTCGAACGGCTTGGTTCCACGCTCCAGCAGGAATTCCTGCCTGCGCATGCGCGAAACCGTGGCTTCCGAAACCCCGATGATGGAGGCCAGCATCCTGGCGGTAATGTCCAGCAGGTCGGCGGCGCGCAGCGTCGCCTTGGTCAGCACTGCATTTTCGGCCGTGTTGGCGGCGAGATTGGGTTGCATTGTCGGCAGCGTCTCCTTTCTGTTGAAAATATAGCGCACAAAAATTCATATGGAAAGATATTGCTTTAACAATTGGCGGAGCGTCGAGAGGCTGTTGGCGCGGCCTGCCGCTTTGTCCAAACCGTGCTGTGCGGAACACGCTCGTCGAATGTCGCATTCGCTTGAGCACGGCCGCTGCAAAACTGGAATCCTGGCAAGGGACGCCGAGGATCACGGCTGCGTCGGGAGGCCCGAGATGGACAACACACATAGCGGCTCTTGCCTGTGCGGGGCTGTGCGGTTCAAGACGCGAGGGGCCTTGCGCGGTGTCATCTACTGCCACTGCTCGCAATGCCGGAAGCAGAGCGGGCATTTCTACGCTGCAACCAATGTTGCCAACGCAGACATCACGATTATGGGCGCGAAAAGCATCACCTGGTACCAAGCATCGTCGTTTGCCAGGCGCGGTTTCTGCAAGACATGCGGCTCGTTGCTGTTCTGGAAGCCGCAGGATGATGAATATGTTTCGGTTCTCGCCGGACTGTTCGACAAGCCCACCGGACTTCAGGGCCAATGCCACATATTCGTCGGCGACAAGGGCGACTACTACATGATCGACGATGGGCTGCCGCAGTTCGAAAAGTCCACGTCGTCGATCAAGGTCGCCGATGAGTGACAAGCTCGCCGGCAAATGATTTTTGCAGCGATCGCCTTATTCCCTTGATCCGGCCATTGCGCTATCCCCTGCCGGTGATTCGGAAAGGTTTGGCATGCAGCGGCTGATCGATGCTTTCTACAATTCAGTGCGGGCATTTCGCAAATTGGCTTCCAGCGAAAAAGCCTTCCAGCAGGAGCTGATGCTGCTCGTGCTGGCGCTGCCGCTCGGCTGGTTTGTTTCGGTGTCGTGGCGCGGCTATGCGCTGCTGATCGGCGCGGTGCTGCTGCTGATCATGGTCGAAGTGCTGAACACCGGCATCGAGGCCGCATGCGATGCGTTCAGCCGGGAGTTCAACGTCGATATCCAGCTCGCCAAGGACTGCGGTTCGCTGGCGGTGCTGATTTCGGTGGTGATCGTTGCCGGCGTCTGGGGCATCGCCATCATCGAGCGAATCATGGGGCTACCGATCTAGCCATCAAACCCCTACATGCCGGTCACCACAACCTGATCCCATGATCTGTTCCGAAACCCGGTATCCACTTTCCGGGATCATGGTCTGAGGAGACCGACATGACCGCCGATTCCCTGCTGCTCGAACGCGCAGGCCTGCCGGACGATTTGCGCTGGCTGGCTGAAAAATACCCGCGCGAGGTCTGGCAGGGCCACGCCAATATCCATGGCATCGCCACTATGTGGCTGCAGCGGCACGACATGTTCCGCGAGCTCGGCGGCATCCTGACCAACGGCATTGGCGACTATCGCGACGGCAGGCTGACGGCGCCGGGGTTCGCGGGCTGGTTCGCGCCGCGGCTCAACCACTTTCTTGGGCACCTCGACGGCCACCATAATGTCGAGGATATCCATTATTTTCCGGTCTTCGCCAAGGCCGAGACCCGGCTGAAGCGCGGCTTCGAGATTCTCGATACCGATCATCATACGATCCATGAAGGGCTGGAGCGCAATGCCGAGGCGGCAAACGCTTTCATCCGCACGCTAAGCGAGAGCGAGGACAAGCAGCGCTTTGCCGCCGATGCCTATGCCGACGAGAACAGCCGGCTGATCGCCATGCTGACCCGGCACCTTGCCGACGAGGAAGACCTGATCATCCCGCTGATCCTTGATCGCGGCGACCGGGCGCTCGGCATCGACTGATCATCACGTCTCCTTGCTACGCTCCTTCTTGGCAATGGTATGAGCGATGAACCAGGCAAAGACGGCCACGCCCAACCCAATCGCCAGGGCGATCAGCAATCGCTCGTGACGGACCAGCGCCTGGCCGACGATGCGCTCCGCGCCCAGCCCGAACACATAGCCGACGGTGGTGAACAATCCGGCCCAGACCATCGATGAAATGGCGTTGAGAATGACAAAGCGCGTCACGGCAATGCCGGACAGTCCGGCCGCGATGCCGCCGACCAGGCGCAGGCCATAGATAAAGCGGTTCGTCAGCACGAAAATGTCGGGATGGGTGGAGACAAGACGGTAGGCGTGGCTGAAACCCGGCCGGCCCTTCAGTTTGACCACGAACGGATGGTCGGCGAAGCTTCGTCCGAGGATAAAGAAAAAACTGTCGCCGGCAAAGGCGCCGATGGCGGCCGCCAGAAACGCCTGCCACAGGACGAAGACATGCTGATGCGCGAAAAAACCGCCGAGGAGGGCGGCACTTTCGCCCTCGGCGACACAGCCCAGAAAGACGGCAATCAGCCCATATTGCTCGATGAGATTATGGATGGCATCCGTCATGAAGGCGTCCGCTGCTTCGACAGGATATCGTCGATCCGCTTCACCTGTTCGGCCAGCTGCGCGATCTCGTCGCGCATGCCAACGATCTGGCTGTGGCGCAGTTCGTCCAGCTTCTCATGCAGCGCCATGATCTCGATCTCGGCCTTGAGATTGACCTCGTAGTCGTGGGCGGCGTCGATGCGGTCGCGCTCGGCCTGGCGGTTCTGCGCCATCATGATCACCGGCGCCTGCAGCGCAGCGACCATCGACAGGATAAGGTTGAGGAAGATGAAGGGATAGGGATCGAAGGCGTCGCGCGACAAAAGCCAGGCATTGCCTGACGTCCACAGGATCAGGAAGGCGATGAAGACCAGGATGAAGGACCACGAACCGCCGATCCGGGCGATGGTATCGGCGAGGCGGTCGCCAAACGTCTGGTGAAAAGCGACGGCCTTGTTGGTGTCCTTCGCGATCGTGGTGCGTTCGAGCGTGCTTTGCAGCACCTGGCTCTCGACCTGGCTTAGGCCATCCGGCCTTCGCCGCAGCCAGCGGTTTGCCAGATCTTCGATCGTCTTGTTCATTGTCGCCTCCGTCGTCAGCGTCCGCATAGACCTAGAGGCTGCCGGTTCGCGCGGGAAGTGGTAGATTGACGCGACAGGGTGAGGAAACAATGATGGATTTTCAGAAAATCCGCGCCCGCGCGGCCAAACGCAAGGGCGGGGAAGCGGTGCTGGCGTCGCTGCTGGGGCCGATGCCTGACAATGCCGCGGTGGCTGACATTTCCGATGATCGCATCCTGTCGACGATGGCCGAGCGTGTTTTCGCCGCCGGCTTCGTCTGGCGCGTCATCGAGCAGAAATGGCCGGGTTTCGAACAAGCGTTCCTCGGCTTCGAGCCGAAGCGGCTGTTGTTCCAGCCTGACGATTTCTGGCACGAACTGACGGCCGACGAGCGCATCGTGCGCAATCCGCAGAAGATCAAGGCGGTTCGCGACAACGCGGCTTTCGTCGAGCGTGTGTCGAAGGAGCACGGCGGCTTTGGCAGGTTCCTCGCCGACTGGCCAGAAGACGACCAGGTTGGACTGATGGCCTATCTCGCCAAGCACGGCAGCCGGCTCGGCGGCAATACCGGCCAGTATTTTTTGAGGTGGCTGGAGTGGGACGCCTTCATCATCTCAGGCGACATGGCGGCCGCACTGCGCGACGCCGGCCTGGACATCGCCGAACACCCGACCTCGAAGCGCGATCTCGACAAGATCCAGAACCAGATCAATGCCTGGGCGGCGGACACCGGGCTGCCGCGCCGGCATATTTCGCGCATCCTGGCGATGTCGATCGGCGAAAACCATTCGCCGCAGGCATTGCGCGAATATATGGGCGAATAGGACGCGATCGGTATCCGGCGGTCCGATCGGTCTTACGAATGAGATGTGTCATACGGTCTGACACGAATGACCTAGGTCATTCGGTCTGGACACGAATGACCTAGGTCATTCGGTCTGGGGTGGTCCAAGCAAACGCCATTGCCCGGCCAATTCTGTCGCGCTAAGTCAACAGGCATGACCGACAAGACCGCTTCCGACATATTGCGCATCGCCGTCGCCCAGCTCAATCCAACGGTTGGCGATGTCGTCGGCAATCTCGCCAAGGCGCGCGAGGCGAGGGCGGATGCCGCTCGCCAGGGCGCCGACATCGTGCTGTTCACCGAGCTTTTCCTTGCTGGGTATCCGCCCGAAGACCTGGTGCTGAAACCGGCGTTCCTGAAGGCCTGCGAGCGGGCGGCGCAGGATTTCGCTGGCGATACTGCCGATGGCGGGCCTGGCTTCATTATTGGCACGCCGCTGAAGCGCAAGAGCGGCACGCACAATTCGATCATCTTTGCCGATGGCGGCAAGATCCTTGCCGAGCGCTACAAGCTCGATCTGCCGAACTACGGCGAATTCGACGAGAAGCGCGTCTTCCAGGCCGGCCCTGAAATCCAGGGGCCGGTCAATTTCCGCGGCGTGCGCCTGGGGATTCCGATCTGCGAAGATATTTGGGGCGATGTCGGCGTCTGCGAGACGCTGGCCGAAAGCGGTGCTGAAATCCTGCTGGTGCCGAACGGCTCGCCCTATTATCGCGGCAAGGTCGATGTTCGCCACCAGATTGTCATCCGCCAGGTCATCGAATGCGGATTGCCGATCATCTATGCCAACCAGCTTGGCGGCCAGGACGAGCTGATCTTCGACGGCGCGTCGTTTGCCATAGGTTCCGACAAGACGCTGGCCTTCCAAATGAGCCAGTTCGAGGAAACGGTCAACGTCACCACCTGGAAGCGCAACCGCGCCGCCGCAGGCGCGCAAAATAGAAATAACGCCGCGGCAGGCGTGCAAAGTGGAAATAGTTCCGAGGGCTGGGTCTGCTCCGAAGGACCGATGTCAAAAATCCCGGAAAAGGAGGAGGCCGATTACCGCGCCTGCATGCTGGGCCTGCGCGACTACGTCAACAAGAACAGTTTCAGGAATGTCGTGCTCGGTCTTTCCGGCGGCATCGATTCGGCGATCTGCGCCGCACTTGCCGTCGATGCGCTCGGCGAGGAGCGGCTGCGCGCCGTGATGATGCCTTACCGCTACACCTCGAAGGACTCGCTCAAAGACGCCGAGGATTGCGCCCGCGCGCTCGGCTGCCGTTACGACATCGTGCCGATCTTCGAGCCGGTCGAGGGATTCCTGCATACGCTGACGCAGCTTTTCGAGGGAACAAAGGAAGGCATCACCGAAGAAAACCTGCAGAGCCGCGCGCGCGGCACCATTTTGATGGCGATCTCCAACAAGTTCGGCTCGATGGTGGTGACCACCGGCAACAAGAGCGAGATGTCGGTCGGCTACGCCACGCTCTACGGCGACATGAATGGCGGCTTCAACCCGATAAAAGACCTCTACAAGATGCAGGTCTATGCGCTGGCGCGCTGGCGCAATACGCATGTGCCTCCGGGTGCGCTAGGCCCTTCCGGCGAGGTGATCCCGAACAACATCATCGACAAGGCGCCGTCGGCGGAACTGCGCGAGAACCAGACGGATCAGGATTCGCTGCCGCCCTATCCGGTGCTGGACGACATATTGGAGTGTCTGGTCGAGAACGAGATGGGTGTCGACGAGATCGTTGCCCGCGGCCACGACCGGGCAACGGTGACGCGCATCGAGCACCTGCTCTACATCGCCGAATACAAGCGCCGGCAGGCAGCGCCGGGCGTCAAGATCACCAAAAAGAATTTCGGCCGCGACCGCCGTTATCCCATCACCAACCGGTTCAGGGATGGCGGATAGATCGCCGTTTTTTGCTCCTGTGAAAATGGCAGCCGCGAGGAAGTGCACAACCCGCGATTGTTGCAAATCGCCTCACCAATTGGACCAGATGCGCTTTCAGCAACTTGCTGGCTTGGCGACACGGTGACGCATCTCTATAAACGCCTTTCCGCGATCCCTTATGCGGGAGGACCGAATGCCAGGATTTGACATCGTTATGCGAGGCCGCGAAGCCTAGGTTTCAGATGGCGCCGGGAGGTTTTCAGCTTCACGGCCAGGCAATCTGACAACAGGGCATTCGTCGATGCCGGTCGCCGCCCGTATTCGGGCGAGCCGCCAATATGCCGAACCTTCCGCATTCCCGGGCACTCACGCGCCCAACGCGGTTTTCTCAATTTCGACCTTACCGGGACCGGGCTCGTTTGCGCCCGAATGACATCATGGCTCGTTTTCAGATCGATTTGCGCGCCGGCGCCTTTCGCAGCGTCCTTGGCTTCACGCTCAGTCATTGGCGGCGCCAGCCGTGGCGGCTTTCGCTCATCATGGGCACATTCCTGCTGTCGACCTTGGCCGACGTGCTGACGCCGCTCTATTCCGGCCGGCTGGTCGACGCCGTCGCCAGCAGTGCTGCGGCCGACGATGTCGCCTGGGACGCGGCGATGGCGGCCTTTTCGATGCTGGTGGCGCTGGCGCTCACCGGTGTCGTGCTGCGCAACCTCGCCTTCATGGCCATCGTCGAATTGACCCTGAAGATGATGGCGGATATCGCCGCCGACGCCTTCCACCGGGTCCAGCGTTTCTCCACCGACTGGCACGCCAACAGCTTCGCCGGATCGACCGTGCGCAAGATAACCCGTGGCATGTGGGCGCTCGACCTGCTCAACGACACGATCCTGATCGCGCTGCTGCCGTCCGTCGTCATGCTCGTCGGCTCGACGCTGCTGCTCGGCTGGTTCTGGCCGCTGATGGGTGCTGTCGTCGCCGCAGGCTCGGTGCTGTTCATCGCGGTGACGGCGCTGCTGTCGCTTGGCTATGTCGCGCCCGCGGCAAGGCTTGCCAATGCATGGGACACGCGCCTTGGCGGCTCGCTGGCCGATGCGGTGAGCTGCAACGCCGTGGTCAAGGGCTTTGGCGCCGAGGAACGCGAGGAAACACGCCTCGCCAAGGTCGTCGCCAGATGGCGCGCCCGCACGCGCCACACCTGGGTGCGCGGCACCATCAACGGCACCACGCAAGGATCGATGCTGCTGCTTCTGCGAACAGCGGTGATCGGATTTTCGCTGCTTTTGTGGTCGTGGGGGCAGGCGAGCGCCGGCGATGTCACCTTCGTGCTGACCTCGTTCTTCGTGCTGCAAGGCTATCTGCGCGATATCGGCACGCACATCCGCAATTTGCAGCGCTCGATCAACGACATGGAGGAACTGGTCGACTTCCAGTCCGAGCCGCTCGGCATCGAGGATGTGCCCGGCGCCAGGCCGATCCGCATCACCGACGGCCGCATCAGCTTCGACAACGTCACCTTCCATTATGGCAGCCACCGACTGCCGCTGTATCGCGACTTTTCGGTGGACATCGCGCCGGGCGAGCGCGTCGGGCTGGTCGGCCATTCGGGCTCGGGCAAGACGACCTTCGTCAAGCTGATCCAGCGGCTTTACGACGTGAACGCGGGAACGATCCTGATCGACGGCCAGGATATCTCCGGGGTGGCGCAGGCGTCGCTGCGCGGGCAGATCGCTATCGTCCAGCAGGAGCCGATCCTGTTCCACCGGTCGCTGGCCGAAAACATCGCCTATGCCCGGCCGAGCGCGACGCAGGCAGAGATCGAGCATGCCGCACGGCTGGCAAGCGCGCACGACTTCATCGTCGATCTGCCGAAAGCCTATGGCACGCTAGTCGGCGAGCGCGGCGTGAAATTGTCGGGCGGCGAGCGCCAGCGGGTGGCGATCGCGCGGGCTTTCCTTGCCGATGCGCGGATCCTCATTCTGGACGAGGCGACGTCGAGCCTCGATTCGGAATCGGAGGTGCTGATCCAGCAGGCGATGGAGCGGTTGATGGTCGGCCGCACGACGCTGGTCATCGCGCACCGGCTTTCGACGGTGCGAGCGCTTGACAGGCTCCTGGTGTTCGATCGCGGCCGCATTGTCGAGGAGGGCTCGCATGATCAGCTGATCCGGCTGCAAGGCGGCATCTACCGCCGGCTGTTCGAGCGCCAGGCGCTCGAATTGACCAAGGGGCTGGCGATCTGACGACTTGCAGCGCCGCGCGCGTCCAACAACTTTGAATCTGCGGATTGTGCTTTCCGCAAATCGGTTCCGATTTTCGGGCCGATTAGAGCGACGTGCGTCCCCTTGGACGCACAAAGTACGCTCTAACAACTTTGAATCTGCGCATCGTGCTTTCCGCAAATCGGTTCCGATTTTCGGGCCGATGCGCTAAAACGCGCGTCGCTGCCGCCTTTTCATCGCCTTCGTCATGTCTTATGTCTGCGGCCAAGCGCGGGGGCGTGTCTTGTCAACAGCAAAACCATCCGGTACGCCCCATTCATGACAGTTACCGTCCGTTTCGCCCCATCACCCACCGGCCGCATTCATATCGGCAATGCCCGCACTGCGCTGTTCAACTGGCTGTTCGCCATGAACAACAAGGGCCGCTTCATCCAGCGCTTCGACGACACCGACGTCGCGCGCTCGACGCAGGAATTCTCCGACGCCATCCTCTACGACCTGCATTGGCTTGGCATCTTTCCCGACGCCACGGAATACCAGTCGCGGCGCTTCGAGTTCTACGATGCGGCGGTGGAGAAATTGAAGGCGGCGCGCCTTCTCTATGCTTGCTACGAAACACCGGAAGAGCTCGATCTCAGGCGAAAGGTGCGCCGCACGCGCGGGCTGCCGCCGGTCTACGGCCGCGAGGCGCTGACGCTGACGGCTGAGCAGGTCGCCGAATACCAGACCGACGGCCGCCGGCCGCATTGGCGCTTTCTGCTGCCCAATTTCACCAGCGACCCGCTGCAGCCGGAGCGCACCGAAATCCACTGGAACGATCTGGTGCGCGGCGAGGAAACCGTCGACCTAGCCTCGCTTTCCGACCCGGTTCTCATGCGCGAGGACGGCACCTATCTCTATACTCTGCCTTCGGTGGTCGACGACATCGAGATGGGGATCAGCCATGTCATCCGCGGCGACGACCACGTCACCAATACCGGCGTGCAGTTGGCCTTGTTCCAGGCGCTGGGTGCCGAGCCGCCGGTGTTCGGCCACCACAATCTGTTGACCACCGCATCGGGCGAGGGCCTGTCGAAGCGGAGTGGCGGGCTGTCCATCGAAAGCCTGCGCGAGACCGGCATCGAGCCGATGGCGGTCGCCTCGCTGGCGGTGCTCGTCGGCACCTCGGAAAACGTCGCCGCCGTGCAGACGATGGCTGAGCTTGCCGAGCGCTTCGATCCGGCGGCGACATCGAAATCCCCGGCCAAATTCGATCCGGACGAGCTTTTCGTGCTCAATCGCACGCTGCTGCACCACATGCCGTTTTCCGAGGCGCGCGACCGGCTGATCGTGCTCGGCATTTCCGGCGAACAGGCGGAGCCGTTCTGGCTGGCGGTTCGCGGCAATCTCGACAGGTTGGCCGACGCCGCAATCTGGTGGCGCACACTTCGCGACGGCCCGCAGGAGCAGCCGGACTTTTCCGACCCCGACCGCGAGTTCCTTCGCCAGGCGTTCGACCTTTTGCCGGAAGACCCCTGGAACGGGTCGGTCTGGAAGGAGTGGACCGGCAGGATCAGGGAAGCAACCGGCCGCAAGGGCAAAGCGCTGTTCACGCCGCTCAGGCTGGCCCTTACGGGCCAGCCCTCGGGGCCGGAGCTTGCAGATCTGTTGCCGCTGCTGGGTCGGGAAGGAACGTTGGCCCGACGACCCTGACCTTGCGCTGTTCCGGCGGCGGCAAGGTCGTCGGCGAGGGTTTTGCGGCGGGGCGCTCGATGGCTTCGCGATCGAGCCGGCCTTCGACATTGGCCAAACTCTCGGGGTCGGCGGGGGCAGCCTGTTTCGGGCTTGGCGGGTTGCCGGCAATGATCTCGAAATTTCGCGCGGCGTTGCAGCCGCAGGCCGGCGGACGCGCGGGCTGCTTGTAGAGATAGGCGGTCGGCAGTTCGCTGTAGGGCCTGCCGGTTACCGAAGACATCATGCCGCCCGAGTCGTCGCCAAAGCCGCGCGCATAAAACACCTGCATCTCGGTGCCGGGGCAACTCGAATCGCAGTTCTTCTGGTCGCGCTCGAAATCGCCCAGCGAGGCGGCGTTCGACATCGGGAAGAAATAGCCGTCGCAGGTGCGCACGCACATGGTGCGGAATTCGCCGTGCGGCTGGCCCATGTCGTCGGCATTATCGAGCATGGTGCGGATGTCGCGCGGACCCACGGCTTGATCGGGCTCTTCAGGCCGGTCGGACGCGCCGGGTCCAATTGCGTCGCTGCCCAAAAGCTGGTCGAGCAAGTTTTTCTCGTCGGTTCCACGGCTGGCGTCGCGGCCCGTTGCCGGCTTTGGCGGCGCCGCATCATCGCGGCAGCCATTGGCGTCGAGCGAAGCCAATATGCGTGCGCGATTGCGGTGCGAGCCGTCGCCGGCGAGTTCAGCGCGTGTGGCTTGCAAGCCGTCGAGATTGGCTGCCATCCGATCGATGGTGGCGTCGAGTGTGGCGCATGCGTTGGCGTTGCGGCGCGACGGCGAAAAGCCGCAGCCGGCGCGGCTGGATTGGCTGACGGCCTTTGAAATCCGCTGGCGCTGCCGCACGATTGCATCATCATATTTCCTGAGCAGGGCTGGCTTGGTGCCGCCACTGCGCGAGGCGGCCGCGAGATCGGCTTCCAGCTGCCGGCAAACACCGGAGGCGGCCTGCGGTTCGGTGGCGGCAAAGCCTGACAATGCCAGGGCACCGAGCAGTGCTGCGGCGCGCGTCAGCTTCCACCCTCCGCCCATACGGAACTCCGCTTGCCTCGTCCGTTGCGAAGGTTACCGCGTCCGCGGTTAACTGTTTATTTAGCTTACCCGTCAAATTGCGTTTTGTTGGGCGTGACCAATGCAACGTCGGCGCCGCCCCTCATCTGCCTGCCGGCATCTTCTCCCCGTATTGTGACGGGGAGAAAGGGGCTGGCCGCAACCTTGGCACCCATTCTGCAACGCTGGAGATTGGCGAAATCGTTTGCGAAGGCGTCTTTCTCGCCGTCACTATACGGGGAGAAATGCCCGGCAGGGCAATGAGGGGCAGCGCAGACCTGAAGCGATTGCCTTATCCCAAACTTACGACCGCCTGCGCCTTGTGGGCCGCTTCGACCACCGCGAGCGCCGTCATGTTGACGACGCCGCGTGACGTCACCGACGGCGTCAATATATGCGCCGGCCTGTCGGTGCCGAGCAGGATCGGGCCGACATGCAGCGCGTCCATCATCGCGCGCAGCGCAGTGAGCGTGATGTTCGCCGAATCGAGATTGGGGAAGACCAGCAGATTGGCTTCGCCCTTCAGCCGCGAATGCGGATAGACCCGCTGGCGCAGCGGCTCCGACAGAGCCGAGTCGGCATGCATCTCGCCGTCGCATTGCAGGTCCGGCGCGATGCGCGCCAGGATCGCCGCTGCCTGCCGCATCTTGAGCGCGCTTGGCGAATCGCGCGAGCCAAAATCCGAATGCGACAGCAGGGCGGCCTTGGGCTCGATGCCGAAGCGCTGGATTTCCTCGGCCGCCAGCACCGTCATCTCGGCGATCTCCTCGGCGGTCGGATCGACGGTGACATGGGTGTCGGTGAGGAAAACGATGCCGCGCTGCGAGATCAGCATGGAGAGCGTCGACAGGTCGTGATCCTTGATGCCGGCGCGCGGGCCGATGATCAGGGTGACATTGCGCAAATGCCGCTCGAACCGTCCTTCCAGGCCGCAGACCATGGCGTCGGCGTCGCCACGCTTGAGGGCAAGTGCGGCGATCACCGTGTTGTCGGTGCGCACCATGGTGCGCGCGGCCTCCGTCGTGACGCCACGCCGGCCGGCGAGCTCGATCAAAAGGTCGACATAGTGGCGATAACGCGGATCGTCCTCGGGATTGATCAGGCCGAAATCGACGCCCGGTTTGATGCGCAGCCCGTAGCGTTTCAGCCTGACTTCGATGACATGCGGGCGGCCGATCAGGATCGGCTCGGCGATGCCTTCCTCCAGCACCACCTGGGCGGCGCGCAGCACGCGCTCGTCCTCGCCGTCGGCATAGATGACGCGCTTGGCGCTCGACGTCTTGGCCATCGTGAACACCGGCTTCATGACCAGGCCGGAGCGGAAGACGAAGCGGTTGAGCGTGTCGATATAAGCGGCAAAGTCGGTGATCGGCCGTGTCGCGACGCCGGTGTCGCAGGCGGCCTTGGCCACCGCCGGCGCGATGCGCAGGATCAGCCTGGGATCGAACGGCGAGGGGATCAGGAAATCGGGCCCGAAGATCGGCGTTTCGCCGGAATAGGCGCGGGCAGCGACGTCAGACGGTTCCTCGCGGGCAAGGGCTGCGATCGCCCGCACCGCAGCCATCTTCATCTCTTCGTTGATGGCGCTGGCGCCGCAGTCCAGGGCGCCACGGAAAATGTAAGGAAAGCAGAGTACGTTGTTGACCTGGTTGGGAAAATCGGAACGGCCGGTGCAGATCATCGCGTCGGGTCGCGCCGCCCGTGCCGCTTCCGGCATGATCTCGGGGTTGGGGTTGGCCAAGGCCAGGATCAGCGGTTTTGGCGCCATGTGCTGGAGCAATTCCGGTTTCAGCACGCCGGCGGCCGAAAGGCCCAGGAACACGTCGGCGCCCGGCAGCACATCGGCCAGCGTGCGCGCCTCGGTGTCCTTCACATAGGGGTCCTTCCAGCGGTCCATTTCGTCGACGCGGCCCTTGTAGGCGACGCCGAAACGATCGGTGACCCAGATGTTTTCGATGCGCGCGCCGAGCAAAACCAGCAAGTTGAGGCAGGCGAGGGCCGCTGCCCCGGCGCCGGAGGTGACGATCTTGATGTCGGAGATCGTCTTGCCGGCAAATTCCAGCCCGTTGAGCACGGCGGCGGCGACGATGATCGCAGTGCCGTGCTGATCGTCGTGGAAGACCGGTATGGCCATGCGCGCCTTCAGTCGTTCCTCGACCTCAAAACATTCTGGCGCCTTGATGTCCTCGAGGTTGATGCCGCCGAAGGTCGGCTCCAGCGCCGAGATCGTCTCGACCATCCGCTCGATGTCAGGCGCGTCGATCTCGATGTCGAAGACGTCGATGCCGGCGAATTTCTTGAACAGCACCGCCTTGCCTTCCATCACCGGCTTGGAGGCCAGCGGGCCGATATTGCCCAAGCCGAGCACCGCCGTACCGTTGGAGACGACACCAACCAGATTGGCCCGCGCCGTGTAGTCGGCGGCGGCTGCCGGATTGTCGCGGATCTCCAGACAGGGCGCCGCGACGCCCGGCGAATAGGCAAGCGCCAGATCGCGCTGGTTGCCGAGCGGTTTTGTTGCCTGGATTTCAAGCTTTCCAGGGCGTGGATGCTTGTGGAAATAAAGTGCGGCTTCGTCGAGGTCCGACCGGGCTGCTTTTTTGTTTTCGCCTTGCATGCCGGCCGCTCCTCAGTCCGTTTGCTGTTTTGAGTCTCTTAGCATGCAGCCGAGGCTTTTCGAGAGGTGATATGTCGCAAAGTGCGGCCTTTGGCTTCGCATCGCCGGTCCGGCCTGTGTGGTCTGCCATTGAATGTTGGGATGACGGGCGGGGTGCTGTGACGAGCTACGCCGACATCCCAGTTTGAATGTCTGCAATGGGTGGAAAACGACCTTCACGCGCGAGCCGCATCGAATACGAGCGCGCTTCTGTTCGCTTGGGCAAAGCAGAAAATTCTACGTCTTGACCGACGTGCCGAGTTTTCACTCGCTCTCGGTCGAGAGCTGCCGGAGCCGACATCACCCCGCGGCCCAACAATGTCAGCGCTAGATCTTTTCGATGAGGGTGACGACTGGCAGGCTCTCGAAATGCTTGTCGCAAGTCAGGAGCGTCGCGTCATGCGCCCGAGCGGTCGCGAAAATGATCGCATCTGCGGTCGCCAATTTGTGCTTCCGGCAGGCTTCGGCGGCCGCTAGCGCGATTTCCGTGTCAAGCGGGACCACCGTACAGACCTGCGTAAAGGCGATGGTCTGATCGGCTTTGTCTTCGCCTACTTCGCGAGTGAGCCATTTTGCGAGTTCCAACTGCACAATGGTCGGAACGAGCCAGTCGGCTCGCTCGGGCAGATGCTCTGCCACCTGCTCTCCAGTCGGAGAGCCTATCAGCCATTCGATCCAAGCCGAGGTATCGACGAGCACCATCAGAAACGGTCCGACCGGTCGCGATATTCCGTCGCCGAAGCGCCCTTCGCCAGCCCCTTCAGCGCTTCCCGCTTCGGCACAGGGACGAGTAGCACGCCCGTTCCCTTCGGGATGAAGGCCAAGGTCAAACCCGCTTCCCAATGCTGGGCGGTCCGGATCGCCTTGGGGATCGATATCTGGAACTTCGAGGACAGGGTTGCAGTCTCCGGCATTATCATACCCTCACTTGATCGATGCGCCAAACGTAAGACGCAATGAGGGCCAATGCAAGGAGCTTACGGCAGCCGTCTAGTCTCGGATTTCGAGACAGGGCACCGCCACGCCGGGCGAATAGGCGAGCGCCAGGTCGCGCGGGTTGCCGAGCGGCTTGTCGCCTGGATTTCAAGCTTTCCAGCGCGTGGATGCTTGTGGAAATAAAGTGCGGCTGCGTCGAGGTTTAGCATGCAGCGCAGGTTTTCACGATGCCAAATGACGCAGCCGCCATTAGGGGGAAGGATCGTGGAAAACCATACCATGTCAGATTGTTGCGCTGAAATCCTCACCTGCCTTGTCGCGGCCGGCGCGGATGTCATCGGGCGCGTCGCGCGGCCGGGCGTGTCCAGTCGCGGGCGGTCAACTCACGTCTGAACGAGCCTCAAGCAGTTTCCAGACGCTATCGACAATCGCCGGCCGTGGCCGCCGTTTCGCGATCACGGCAAGTGGCCAGGCGGGCAGCGATACGTCTGCGATCGCTGCATAGCGGACGCCCTGAAACACAAGGCGCTGGGTCGATCGTGGCAGCAGCGCCGCTCCAAAGCCGGCGGCTACGAGCGAGAGCATGGTCAGTGCCCGCGTTGCCTCCTGGACGATCCGCACCTCGAGACCAGCCCTGGTGAACGTGTCCATGATGCGGGCGTGGAGTGCCGGGCCTTGTACAGCCGGAAACATGATGAGCCCGTGGCGGGCGATGTCCGTCAGCGTCACCCCGTGCGTGTGCCGGTCATCAGGCAGAACCGCGATAAGATCTTCAGCAGGATAGCCATGGATGTCGAGACGTTCGTCAGTACCGAGCGGTGGATGCACGAAACCGATGTCGATCTCACTCCGCGACAGCGCCGCAATCTGCTCATTGGTGGACACCTCGATGAGCTTTGGATGGATGTCCGGATATGTCTCGCGAAGCCGGGATAGGAGATGCGGCAGATGTTCGTACAGAGCCGCCGACACGAAGCCAATCCTGATCTCGCCAGCTTCGCCGTCATGCGCTGCGCGGGCGACGTGAAGCGCCGCATCGGCGTGCAGTACCGATGCCCGCGCCTCCTCCACGAAGGCCGCGCCGGCGCGCGTCAAGGTCAGGCGGCGGTTGGCCCGCTCGAACAGCTTGACGCCGAGTTCTTTCTCCAGGCGACCGATCGATTGACTAAGCGGAGGCTGCGCCATGGCCAGCCGCAGTGCGGCACGCCCCATATGCAATTCCTCCGCAACGGCGAGGAAATGTCGCAAGTGCCGAAGTTCCATATCTTGACGATATCAAACGGGCTCAAATACGTCATCGATAAGATATCGAATAGCTGGCAGTCTTTGCGAAACGCGATTGCGATCGGAGATATCATCATGTCCCATTTCACCGCCTTTCCCCTTGTGCTCGCCGCAGCCATGATGGCTGCGGCTCCAGTCCCGGCAGGCGAGCCGGATCTCGTCAGGGCCGACAGGTTCGTCGAACTACCGACGGGCGAGCGCCTCTTCGTCCGGGAGGTGCGCCGTCCTGGCGCAGCGTCCGAACCCAAGTCCGCCGTCCTCCTCATCCATGGCGCACGCGTGCCCGGCGTCGCGTCCTTCGATCTGCCTGTTGCGGGCGGATCGTTTGCCGCCGACCTCGCGGCGGGCGGGCACCTTGTCTATGTCCTGGATCTTCGCGGCTACGGCGCATCGAGCCGTCCTGTGGCCATGGACAGGCCGCCGGACAAGTCCGCTCCCCTGATGCGCACCGAAGACGTCGTGGCGGATATTTCCGCAGCGGTCGACGGCATCGCGAGATGGAGCGATGTTTCGAGGATCAGCCTCGTCGGCTGGGCCACCGGCGGGCATTGGGCCGGCGCCTATGCCAGCCGCTTTCCGCAGACGGTTGATCGGCTCATCCTCTACAACACCCTGTATGGAGGCTCAGACCAGCATCCCACTCTTGGCACCGGCTCGCCGCTCGAAAATCCGGACCGGCCCGGGACGTTCAATGTCCACGCGTTCGGCGGTTATCGGCTGAATACACGTCCGAGTCTGTTCACCGCCTGGGACGACAGCATCCCGGCCGCGGACAAGGCTCAGTGGCGCGATCCCGCGGTGGCCGCGGCCTATGGTGATGCGGCACTCGCCTCCGACGAGACGGCGTCGACGCGCCAGCCGCCGAGTTTCCGGTCACCGAGCGGCGCCATGGCCGACAGCTTCGAACTCGCGTTCGATCGCCGGCAATGGTCGGCGGCGGCGCTCACCATGCCGGTGCTCGTCATCCGTTCCGGACGGGATTTCTGGAGCCGACCGGAGGATGCGAAGGCAATTGTGGACGAAGCACCAAAAGCGGAACGCCTGAACATCCCGGACGCTACCCACTTCGTGCATCTCGACCGCGAGGCCGCAGGGCGCGGTGTGTTCCTCGGCGCCGTGAAGCGGTTTCTCGATCGGCAGGAGGAATGACCATGAAGGGCAGTTCATGTGTCCTGGGGGAGCAGCAGCCGCAACGGTCGACCGCCTCCAGGCTTTGCGGCTACCGTCCACCCGACAGCTACTCACTGCGCGGTTGCGGGGCTACGCCTATCTCCGCCGCGCCACATCTCGACTCCCCCGTCTCCGCCATTTCCCTGCGCGTACAAACGTCAGACTTCACTGGGCCGGCGCCGTTTCCCTGGATGTACATGCTTTTTTGTCATCGATGAACGCACCCATCGCGGCGAGGTGGTCGGCAAAGCCGGCAACGAACCGCCTAACCTTCAACGGAATGAAGCGGTTCGATGGATAGACCGCATGCACATGGTGCGGCGCATAGTGCCAGTCCGGCAGCACATGTTCGAGCAAGCCTTCGGCGATGAGCGGATCGAGTGTCACCCTGTGCCCGAGGCCGATGCCGACGCCGGACAGCAACGCTTGATGATTGAGCAGCGAATTGTCGGAGCGCATGGCCGGCCGGATTCGCACCTCGGCCTTTTCGCCGCCCGGGCCGGTGAGCGGCACGACATCGCGCTTCCTGATGTGGGCGTAAAGCAGATAATCATGGTCGGCGAGATCTTCCGGGCGTCGCGGCCGGCCCCTGCGGTCGAGATACTCTGGCGTTGCCGCAAGGCAGCGCCCGATCACCCCGAGCCTGCGCACGATCAGCCGGTCGTCATCGATGGTCCCCATACGGATCGCCACGTCGAGCCCCTCTGCGATCACATCGACGAAACTGTCGGTCAGCGCCACGTCGAGCAACAGTTCCGGATAGGCGCGCTTGAACTCGATCAGATAGCTGCCAAGCACGCCGGCGCCGAAGCTGGCCGGCGCGCCGACGGCAAGACGTCCGCACATCTTCGATTCGAGGCAGCCGACGCTGCGGTCCGCCTCCTCGAGGCGCTCAATGATGTCGCGGGCGCGCTCCAGATAACGCCGGCCGGCTTCCGTCGGCGAAACATGGCGGGTCGTACGGTCAAAGAGCCGGACGCCTAGACGCGTTTCCAGTGCACGGATCTGCTGGCTGACGGCCGGCTGGCTCAAGCCCAACTCGCGCGCTGCCGCCGAGAAGCTGGCGGTATCGCAGGCGCGTACGAAGCTGGTCAGCTCGGTCAAGCGGTCCATGATGGCAACTCTCCGTCGTGATTAATAAACAAGAGTAATAAGACATATAAGGAATTGGCAAGTTCAAAAAGCTGAGCCTATGGCATAGACCCGCCTTGCTCCGCCTGGAGCTCTAGATCCCCAAACTGGAGACGATGCAATGCCGCTTTCCCGCCGTCATTTTCTCGCCGGTGCCGGCCTAACCGGCGGCACTCTCCTAGCCAATGTCTCCGTTCCGGCGGTGGCCCGCGCGCCGCTGGTCGACGCCGCAACGCTTGGCGCGCTGCGCCGCAACGTGGGATCGGTCCAGGTTACGGCGCTACTAGATGGCTATATCGACCTTGGTTCCGAGCTGGTCATCGGGCTCGCTGAGGCCGATGCGGAGCGGCTGGCTGAGGCCAGCTTCCAGAAGCCCGGACCGCGCCGCGCACCGGTCAATGCCTATCTCATCAATCTTGGCGACCGTCTGGTGCTCGTCGACGCCGGTACGTCGGACAGCATGGGCCCGTCACTCGGCCGACTTCCGGCCGCTATCGAGGCGGCCGGCGTCTCTCCGGACCAGATCGATACATTGCTGATTACCCACATGCATCCCGACCATATCAACGGCGTTCTGACTCCCGCCGGCCAGGCACTGTTTCCCAATGCCGAGCTCGTCGTCACCGCCGCCGATTACGCCTTCTGGCATGACGACGCGAACATGAACCAGGCGCCGGATGGGGCAAGGCCGTTCTTCATCGGCGCCCGCCAGGCCGCCGCCGCCTATGCGAACCGCGTGCGGCAGGTGGGTGGCGAGGGCGAGGCGGTCGGCGCGATCCGCACCGTGCCGCTGCCCGGCCACACTCCGGGCCATGCCGGCTTCATCGTGGAATCGGACGGCGAGGCGCTGTTCATCTGGGGCGATGTCGTGCACATGGCGACCTACCAGTTCGCGCGCCCGGACTGGAGCATCGCCTTCGATGTCGATTCCAAGCTGGGTGCCGAAACGCGCAAGCGGACGCTCGACCGGGTCGCTGCTGACCGGATGCTGATCGCCGGCATGCATTTGCCGTTCCCCGGCTTCGGCCATGTGGCGCGCGATGGCGACGCCTATCGCTTCGTGCCGGACGAATGGCCCTATGCACTGTAGCGGCGGCCGGCGCGGGAAGGGGCCATCATAGCCCCGCTGCTCAACACCACACCCGGCCCCTCGCCAGCGCAGCCGATGTCTTTGAGACTTCGGACGATAAATCGGCTCCTTATGGTCTGGCACGGCACCTGCAACGCCTGCGTTCAGAGCCGTCACTTCCTGACAAGAACGGCCGAGATGGATCGCCTCCCGGCGTTCCCAGACAGCAACAGCCACACGTCATCCATAAAGTGCCAATGCCAGCGCTTGGATTTTTTCGTTAGAATCGCGACACGGCCGTAAACCCGCTCGTCAACTTGCGCCGCAGTGCGAGCAAATCCGGATGCCTGGAACAGGTCGACAACAGCGCCTTTGTTACCGTAACACGGTCAGGATCACGCCCATTGCCACCATGCTGACCAAGCGATAGCCGGCATTGATCGCATAATAGCGCAGAGGCCGGTGCTCATAGGTCACCGAATGCAGCAGCGTGACAGCGACGAAGCCGAGCCAGAGCAGGAAAGTGCAGAGAACGGTCGAGACGATCGTCAGCGCGCCCCAGGCGTGAAGTACCTGATCGAGGATAAACGCCATGACCGCAAACGAGGCAAGGTCGACCGCAATCGCCCGCCCCAGGCCGGCGGCGAATTTCGCGCCGTCGACGCCCGACATCTCGGCCCACGGTCGGATGAAGAGCAGCGGCGAATACCAAAGCCCAGCGACAACCCAGGCTGCGAGGACCGCAGTTCCAATCCCCCAGAGGTTTATCGGCACAAACTCGATCATGCTGCTCCTCCTTCCAGCCTACTGATTCAATGATCTGGCGATTATATTGGGTATAGCTTACTATATCCAATATGAATGACAATTCAAAGACCCGCAGGCGCTACGACGTACGGCTGCGGTCGGAGCGCGCTTCCGGCACGCGCCAACGCATTCTCGATGTGGCGAAAGAGCTCTTTACTGCGCGCGGAGTGGAAAAGGTCACGATCAATGACATCTCATCAGCCGCCGGTGTTTCGGCACCGACCGTCTATGCCCTGTTCCAGTCGAAGACCGGCATTCTAAGAGCCGTGGTCGAGCGTTCCTTCTTCGGCCCGCGCTATGCGGAGATAGCCAAGCAGGCCGAGAACGCGAGAGACCCCGAGGAGATTCTGCGTATTACTGCCTCGATCTCTCGGGTCATCCTTGATGCGGAACGCGAGGAGATCGGCCTTATGCGAGGCGTCTCGGCGCTGTCTCCCGAGCTGAAGGCGATCGAGACGGAGTTGGAGACCGTTCGCTTCAAGCTCCAGGAAGCGCGTGCCAACCTTCTCGTCGCATCCGTCACTGTCGCGCGCCAACTCGGCTTAGCCCGCGTGCGCGACATCCTATGGATGTATACCGGCCGCGACGTATATCGCATGCTCGTGTTGGAGCGGGGTTGGTCTTCGGACGAATATGAAAGCTGGCTCGCCGAGACGCTGATCAAAGCGCTGATGGGGCGAGACTAGTTGCACTCTCATAAGTGCGTGGAGGCGGTCAGGGGCGGCCGCAGCAAGCCTCGGGATCCGCCGTGAAAGACGGTCAGAAAAACATCCTTTTTCTCGCCGTTGCCAGCGGGACCAAGCGTTAAGCGCTAAAACGCGCTGACGTAGAGGCCACCGTCGACCGGTATGTTCTGCCCGGTCAGGTAGCCGGCATGAACCGAGCACAGGAAGGCGCAGATCTGGCCGAATTCCTCGGGCGTGCCGAGCCGCTTGGCCGGAATGTTGACTGCTGCCTGTGCCTTGCGTGCGGCGGCGGCAGCCGGATCTTCCGGGGTGCCGGCTTCATGCGGGGGACGCAGCCGGTCGGTGTCGAGCTTGCCCGGCAGCATGTTGTTGATCGTTACGTTGCGGTCGATCACCGTCCGCGCGACGCCGGCCAGGAACGAAGTCAGGCCGGCGCGCGCGCCGGACGACAGATCGAGGCCGGGAATGGGAACATAGACCGACAGCGAGGTGATGTTGACGATGCGGCCGAAGCCGCGCTCGGCCATGCCGTCGATCACAGCCTGGACCAGTTCGACCGGGGTCACCATGTTCTGGGTGACGCCTTCGAGGATTTTTTCGCGGTCGAGCTCGCGGAAATCGCGAAGCGGCGGTCCGCCATTGTTGTTGATGAGGATATCGGGATCGGGACAGGCGGCAAGCAGCGCCTTCTGCACCTCGGGCTTCGACACGTCGCCGACGATCTCGGTCACCTCAACGCCAAATCTTTCGCGCAGTTCGGCGGCGGTCTTGGCCAGTTGGTCGGCGTTGCGCCCGTTGACGACCAGGTCGCAGCCGGCTTCGGCCAGCGCTATGGCGCAGCCGCGCCCAAGGCCTTTGCTCGAAGCACAGACGATGGCCTTTTTTCCGCGAATACCGAGATCCATGGCGATTTCTCCTCTGATTGGGGTCGCAACCTACTCTTGGCGCTGGACCAATCGCAACCGTCATACGGTTGTTGCATGAATCGAGGCATAGCCTGTTCGGAAGCAACGGTGAGAATCCAATGCCTGGCGCAGAGCCCCGCACTTTCCGCAGCATGTTCATCTCCGACGTCCATCTCGGATCGAAGGCGGCGAAGGCCGAGTTCCTGATCGATTTCCTGCGCCATCATGACGCCGATATCATCTACCTCGTCGGCGACATCGTCGACGGCTGGCGGCTGAGACGGAACTGGCACTGGCCGCAAAGCCACAATGACGTCGTCCAGAAATTGCTGCGCAAGGCGCGCAAGGGCGCCAGCATCACCTACATCGCCGGCAATCACGACGAATTCGCGCGCCAGTTCCAGGGCGTGCATTTCGGCGGCATCGTCGTCGCCGACCGCGTCGTCCACGAGACCGCCAACGGCAAACGCTTTCTTGTCATCCATGGCGACCAGTTCGACACCGTCGTCCACAATGCGCGCTGGCTGGCCTATCTCGGCGACTACGCCTATGACGCGGCAATGCTGGTCAACCGCGCGGTGACGCGGCTTCGCCAACTGCTTGGCCTGCCATACTGGTCGTTTTCGTCCTGGGCCAAGGTCAACGTCAAGAAGGCGGTGAATTTCATCGGCTCGTTCCAGACCATGCTGACCGAGGAAGCGCGCCGCTCGCATGTCGACGGCGTGATCTGCGGCCACATCCACCATGCCGCGATCGAAAATTATGAGGATGTGCAGTACATCAACACCGGCGACTGGGTGGAGAGCTGCACCGCGGTGGTCGAGCATTTCGACGGCCAGATGGAGATCCTGCACTGGGCGCATGTCCTGCCGGAGGCTCCGGTCGGCGGCGAAGTGCTGGTGCCGATCGACATCGTCGCCATCAAGGGCAGGGCGGTCCAGGCTGCCTGACGCGATGATGCGTTCATGCATGTCGCGCAAAGGTGTGCAGCGGTTTTGCGATAACGACATGCATAAAACAAGAAACCTAAAGCGCGTCGCATGAGGCCGGTCAAACGCGACGCGCTTTAGCCCACGGTTTCATCGCTTTTTTCGCCATGTTATGGGATCGGCGTGCGTTGGCTGGCCGGCCGGTCGAATGCTGCGCCGACGGATTGCCTGTTGATGTCCTCCCTGCCGCCGCTTTCACCCGAACAACTCGTCAAGCCGCGTCAGTTCGAACTGCGCATGGGCCTGATCTTCTTCACGCTTTTCGTGCCGCTCGGGATACATTTGCCGTACTTTCCGTTGTGGCTGCAGGCAAACGGTTTTGATGCCGAGCAGATAGCGATCATTCTCGCGGCACCGATGTTCCTGCGCGTGGTGACGACGCCATTGTTTACGGCACTGGCCGACAGGGCGAGCGACCGCGCCCATGTCTATGTCGCGCTGACGGCCGCATCGTTGGCGCTGTCCGCCGGTTATTTCCTGACGCCGACTTATGCCATGGTGCTGGCCGTTTCGCTGGCGCTCACTGTCGCCTGGACGCCGCATTCGCCGATCGCCGATTCGCTGGCGCTGTCGGGGGTGCGCCGCTTCGGCTCGAATTATGCCAACATGCGCAAATGGGGATCGATCTCCTATCTGTGCGCAAATCTTGCCGGCGGTTTTATCCTGTCGGCGACCGGCGCCCAGGCAGTTCCGGTGATCATCTTCGTGGCGTTTGGCGCCGCACTTGTCGTCGCACTGATCGCGCCGCGGCTCGGCCGTCCCCGCCGTGCCTCGCCGCTTTCGGCTGCCGACATCCAGCAGTCGGCGCCAAATCTCCTCAACGGCTATTTCCTGTATTTCTCCGTCGGCGTCGGCGTCATCACCGCCAGCCACGCGTTTTTCTACGGCTTCGTCTCGATCTACTGGAAATCGATCGGCATCGGCGACTCTGTGGTCGGGCTGCTTTGGGGTTGGGGTGTCCTGGCCGAGATCGGCATGTTCATGATCTTTACTCGGGTTTTCGGTTCCTTCTCGGTCGTATCGATCATGGTGATGGCGGGAATAGGCGCGATCGTGCGCTGGATTGCCTTTCCCTTGATCTGGCCACTTGGCCTTGGCGTAGGCGGGTTTTTCGCAGTCCAGACGCTGCACGCGGTCTCGGTGGCGCTGGTGCTGATCGGCCTGCAGAAAATGATCGGTGAGACGGTCGCGGAGGAACGCACCGGGGCCGCGCAAGGCATCGCCTATTTCTCCAACGGCTTTTTCACCGCTGTGGTGACACTCCTGTGCGGCCCGCTTTACGACCGCTTCGGCGTCGACGGCTTTTTTGCCATGATCCCGATCGCCCTGGTCGGCCTTGTGCTGATCGGGCTTGCGGCGCGTTCAGCCCCACAGCGTCGGATCGGGCGGTGACACCAGCGAACCTTGGTAGACAAGGCCAGGCGCACGGTCGCGGGCCAGCAGCAGCGGACCGTCGAGATCGACGAAATCGGCATCCTGGGCCAACAGCACCGCCGGCGCCATGGCCAATGACGTGCCGACCATGCAGCCGACCATGACGCCAAAACCCAGTTCGCGGGCGCGATCGCGAAGGACGAGGGCAGCGGTCAAGCCGCCTGACTTGTCGAGCTTGATGTTGACGGCATCGTAAAGGCCGACAAGCGAGGCAAGGTCTTTAGCCTCATGCAGGCTTTCATCGGCGCAGATCGGCACCGGATGGGCGATGTTGCGAAGGATGCCATCACGGCCCGCCGGCAGCGGCTGTTCGATCAGCGCGATGTCGTGCTCGGCGGCAAAGGTCAGATTTGCAACGATGTTGTCGTCGCTCCAGCCCTCGTTGGCGTCCAGGATGATGCGGCTCGCCGGTGCCGCCTCGCTGACCGCGCGGATGCGGGCCATGTCGTTGTCGCCGCCGATCTTGACCTTGAGAAGCGGGCGCAGGGCATTGGCGCGGGCCTGGGCTGCCATGGCTTCGGGCTCGCCGAGCGACAGTGTGTAAGCCGTCTCGAGCGCCCTCGGCGGCGCCGCGCAGATGCTGGAAGCCACCGGCTTGCCTGCGATCTTCGCCTCCAGGTCCCATAGCGCGCAGTCGACGGCGTTGCGCGCCGCGCCCGCCGGCATGGCGTCGAGCAGCGCGGCCCGGCTGATGCCGTCTTGAATCTGCTCCCGCATCGCCTCGATCGCATCGCGCACACCCTCGATGGTTTCGCCATAGCGTTTGTAGGGGACGCATTCGCCGCGCCCCCTCTGGCCGTCCTCGCCGATCGTCACTGTGACGACCTCGGCTTCGGTTTTCGAACCGCGCGAGATGGTGAAGGTCCCGGCGATAGGAAAGCGCTCGGACTCGACCGAAATGACACGCGCCATATTTTTCTGCTCCGGCTGTGCGACAACAAGCTTGTCGGCAAATCGACAGGTGGGTTCTGTCAGGTTAAACAGATCGGCCCCGTCAGGCTAAATAGGACGCCATGTTGACGATCCGCAAACGCGACGCAAGCGGCACGACCGCCAAGGAGGCCGACCACCAGCCGCGCGTTGTGGTCGGCGAGGACGGCGGCGTCCTCGGCTGCGCTTTCTCCGGGACCTGGACGACACGCACCGTGGCGCTCGTCGATGCCGAGATGCGCAAGATCGAGCAACGCAGCGGCTTTCAGACGCTGGCGCTCGATCTCTCGCATATCGAGAAAATGGATACCGCCGGGGCCTGGGTGATCGACCGTCTGGTCAGCGCCTTCGAAAAGCAGGGTGTGAAAATCACGATGCAGGGGCAAAGCGAGGTTGCCTCGATCCTGCTCGGCGCCGTCGGTGACGCCGTTCGACGCGAACCTGATTCCGGCATCGTTGGGCCGCCGAACATCGTCATTCGCGCGCTCGAGGCGGTTGGCCGGCGCGTCTATGAGATGCGTGACGATTTCCTGGCCGCGATGAACATACTGGGCGCCACGATACGTGGCGCGCAGATGAAGCTTGGCCGCGGCCATGCGGTCAATCCGGCGGCGATCTTCAACCAGATGGACCGCATGGGCGTCGGCGCCATCCCGGTGGTTGTGCTGATGTCGGCCATCGTCGGGGCGATCGTCGCCCAGCAAGGCGCCTATCAGCTCAGCTATTTCGGTGCCGATATCTTCGTCGTCGACCTTGTCGGCGTGCTGATCCTGCGCGAGCTCGGCGTGCTGATGACTGCGATCATGATCGCCGGCCGTTCGGGCAGCGCCATCACGGCTGAAATCGGCTCGATGAAAATGCGCGAGGAGGTCGACGCGCTGAAGGTCATCGGGCTCAATCCGATCGGCGTTCTGGTGTTTCCGCGGCTGGTCGCGCTGGTGATCGCACTGCCTTGCCTGACGATCATTGCCAATTTCGCCGCACTCGGCGGCGGCATACTGGCGGCATGGCTCTACTCCGACATCGCACCGGCCGCCTTCATCGACCGGCTGCGCGTTGCCATCGATCTCAGCACCATCTTTGCCGGGCTGATCAAGGCGCCGTTCATGGCCATGATCATCGGCACGATCGCCTCGGTCGAAGGCATGAAGGTCGGCGGCAGCGCCGAATCGCTCGGGCAGCACGTGACTGCTTCGGTGGTGAAGTCGATCTTCGTGGTGATCATCCTCGACGGGCTTTTCGCCATGTTCTACGCAGCGATCGAGTTTTGACATGGCGCTGCTTGGCACAAAGCCGACGACTACGCAAAGGGCCGACGAGGACGAGATCGTGCTTTCTGCGCACGACGTCACCGTCTCCTTCGGCGACAAGGTCATTCTCGACAAATTGTCGCTCCATATCCGGCGTGGCGAAATTCTCGGCTTCGTCGGCGCCTCCGGCGCCGGCAAGTCGGTTCTCCTGCGCACCATTCTCGGCCTGGTGCACAAGCAGTCGGGAACGATCAAGCTGTTCGGCGTCGATGTCGAAAAGGCGAGCGAGAGGGAGCGCCTTCGCATCGACATGCGCCTTGGCGTCCTCTTTCAGCACGGCGCGCTGTTTTCGGCGCTCACGGTGCTCGAAAACGTGCAGGTGCCGATGCGCGAATATCTCGATCTGCCGAAAAAGCTGATGGACGAGTTGGCGATGCTCAAGGTCGAACTGGTCGGGTTGCCGCCGGATGCGGCGCAGAAATTCCCGTCCGAGCTTTCCGGCGGCATGATCAAGCGTGCGGCGCTGGCCCGCGCGCTGGCGCTCGACCCCGACATCGTGTTCCTGGACGAGCCGACATCCGGCCTCGATCCGATCAGCGCGGCTGAGTTCGACGAACTGGTCGTCAAGCTGCGCGATACCATGGATCTGACCGTATACATGGTCACGCACGATCTCGACACGCTGTTCACCGCTTGTGATCGGGTGGCCGTGCTCGGCAACAAGAAAGTGCTGGTCGAAGGCACGATCGACGACATGCTCAAGAGCGAGGAACCCTGGGTGAAATCCTATTTTCGCGGAAAACGTGCGCGGCAACTTGATCTTGCGGCCCGCGCGTAGCCATAAGTGGATAAATGGAAACCAGAGCCAACTACGTCATTGTCGGCATTTTCACGCTAGCCGCGATCCTGGCGGCATTCGCGTTCGTCTATTGGACGGCCGCGATCGGCGACAGGGGTGAGACGGCGATGCTGCGGGTGCGCATTCCGGGATCGGCTTCCGGCCTCGGCCGCGGCAGTTTCGTGCTGTTCAACGGCGTCAGGGTCGGGGATGTCAGGCGCGTCTATATCGACCCCGCCAATCCGAACGACGCCATAGCCGAAGCCGAAGTAGGCCGCACGACGCCGATCACCAAATCGACGCAGGCCGATATCGGGATCGTCAGCCTCGCCGGCCAAGCGAGTATCGAGCTCAGGGGCGCTGACCCCAAGGAGGTCAACCTTCTCGACCAGGCGGAGCAGGAGGGCCGCGTCGCCGAGATCGTCGCCAACCCGTCGGCGGTCACCAACCTGTTGCAGACGGCGCAGAACATCTTCACCCGCGCCGATACGGTTCTCTCCCAGCTCGAAGGCTTCACCAGGGACGTTCGCGGGCCGCTGACGCAGACCGTCAACAATGTGCAGACCTTCTCCGATGCGCTGGCCAAGAACTCTGACGGCATCGACAAATTCCTCGCCAGCGTCAGTTCGCTGTCGGAGGAACTGAGGGGCGTCTCGGGCAAGCTTGACGGCACGCTGAAGGCGGCGGAAGGGCTGCTCAACGCCGTCGACAAGGATCAGATCAAGAGTATTGTCGCCAACGTCGATACGGTGACCGAGAACCTGAAGGAAACCAGCAAGCAGTTCGACACGGTCGTCAGGAATGTCGACACCGCGGTGGGGTCGATCAACGATTTCGCCCAAAGGACGCAAGGCACGCTGGCCAAGGTCGACGGCGTTCTCGACGGCATCGATCCGGCACAGGTCCGCACCGCGCTGGCCAACATCCAGAAGGCCAGCGAAAACGCCAACGAGGCTGCCGCCGACATCGCCAAGGTGACCAACAAATTCGCCAACCGGGCCGACGATATCGACCAGACGATCAAGGACGCGCAGCAGCTCGCGGAGCGCCTCAACGACGCTTCGGTGCGTGTCGACGGCATCCTCGTCAAGGTCGATACATTGCTCGGCTCAGGCCAGGCCGACGGCATGATAGCCGATGCCAGGAATACCCTGAAATCGTTCAAGCAGGTCGCCGACACGCTGAACGCCCGCCTCGGCACCATCACCGACAATCTGGCGCGATTCTCCGGCCAGGGCCTGCAGGACGTCGAAGCGCTGGTTCAAGACAGCCGTCGCTCGATCAACCGCATCGAAGAGGCGGTAACGGATCTCAGCCGCAATCCGCAGCGAATCCTGTCAGGCGGCGAAGGTGAGGTTCGGCAATTCGATGGCAGGGTGCGGCGTTGACTTCGGCTTTCGCCGGCCCCAAGAACGGCAGGCAAGTACGCTGCGGGTGCGATTTGCTCATTCGATTCGGGGACAACGGGGATCGCGTGTGAAGTCGGTCGTGCTTAAATTGGGCGTGCTTAGATTGGGCGGGGTCAAAGCGGGCGGGCCCACTGCGGGTGTGGCATTGCTTGCGCTTTCGCTGGCCGGCTGCGCGTTTTTGCCGGGCGGCGGGCCGGCGCCCCTGGACACTTTCGAACTGTCGGCGCCGTCGCTCGATGCGCGCGGCCGCGGCCGCCAACAAATCCTCATCGCCCAGCCTTCCGCGCTCAAGGCGCTGGACAGCCAGAACATCGTCATCAAGCCGTCGGTGCGCTCGATCCAGTACCTCAAGGGAGCGCAATGGGCCGACCGGCTGCCGCTGATCGTGCAGGCGCGGTTGGCCGAGACATTCCAGCGCTCGGGCAGTTTCGCCGGCGTCGGAAAGCCGGGCGAGGGCCTGGCGATCGACTATCAGGTGATCGTCGAGGTTCGTTCCTTCGAAGTCCGCGTCGACGGCGGCCAACATGCCGAGGTCGAGCTGTTCGTGCGGATATTGAACGACCGCAATGGCGAGGTGCGTGCCTCCAAGAGCTTCAACGCGACCGCGCCCGTCTCGGGCAGCGGCAACCAGGCCTATGTCGACGCGCTCGACAGGGCGTTCGGCGATGCTGCCAAGGACATCGTCCGCTGGACCGATGCGGTGATCTGACCTCAGCCGGGCACTCAATTGTCGCAGCCGGCGCCGCCCGAGGGGCAGCGCCAACGCCGGTAACGGTGTGAAATTCAATTCCGAAGCGATTGCCCTAAAAGGCGGGAGTTTCCCGCCTTTTTCTGTTCGCTTATCGTCTGATCAATGCAGGCGGCCACTGGCGTGGGCAAGCATCGTATAGACCTTGCCGGTGTCCGACGTCAGGTAGGTCTGCGCCATCATGTTGTCACGGTCGTTGCGCGACACGTCCTTGAGCAGCTTTTCGAAATCGTCGCAGTAACGGTCGACGGCGGCGCGAAATTCCGCCTCCATCTGATATTTGCGGCGAATCTCGTCGAACGTCTGCTGTCCCTTCAGCGTGTAGAGACGCCGGGTGAACACGTCACGCTCGCCGCTCCGGTAGCGGTTCCACAGTTCGATCGAGGCGTCGTGATCGATGGCGCGGGCGATGTCGACGGAAAGCGAGTTGAGCGACTCCACGACATGAAGCGGCGAGCGCTGGGCAGGGGCTGCCGAGCGTGGCGCTTCCGAAGGTGCTGCTGGCTTGGCGGCCTCTTCGCGCGATGCCCCGGTCAAGAGATCGCGCACCCAGCCGCCCTGCGGCGCGCGGCCATTAGGGTCGCGCTGGCGCGGCGCCGTCTCCGGCGGGCGTTCCAGGTCGCCGCGCAGTGCGGTGTCACCCGACGGCGCCTGCGGGGCAAGGGGTTCCGGGGCCGGAGGACGGCGCAGCGGCTCAGTGGCGCGCGGGGCAGGCGCCTGTTGTGCCGGGCGCAGGTTGCGCGGCTCCGAGGAGTCGGTGCTGCGGCCAGATTTCGCAACGATATCAGAGAGTTCCTTCAGGGCGTTGATTTGCTCGGAAACGGCACGGCGGATGGCCGTGGTCGATTCCTTTGCCTCTTCCGGCATCTCGATGACACCCTTCTTGAGCTCGGCGCGGGTAAGGTCGAGCTCGCTCTTGATCGAGCTGGCGGTGCGTCGCATCTCCTCGGTCGCGTCGGCAAAGCGCTTGGTTGCCGAATCGACGACGTCGGCAATGGAGGTACGGATCTTGTCCGCCGACTCCAGCGTTTTGCCTTCGGCGTTCTGCAACGTCTGGCCGACCAGATCCTCGAACGAGCGCATGACTTTTTCGAGATCCTCCGACTTCTTGACCAAGCCGACGGCGAGGTCCTCCAGCGACGACTGCCTTTCCAGCGTGTGTTCGAGGTTGCTCTGGGCCGAGCTCAACAGGTCCGAAGCACTCGACAGCAATCGGCTGTGCTCGTCGAACTTGGTGGCGATCGAGGCAACCTCGCGCAAGGTCGAGGACGACAGCTCGGTAAGCCGTGTCGTATTCGAATCGACCAGGCGCGCCGAGCTGGCGAAAGTCTGCGCGGCTTTTTCCGTTGTCGCCGCAAAGCTTTGCGTGCTGCCGGTCAGGCGTTCGTCGACCTGGCCGAGATTGGCCGCCGCCTGTTCGATCAGCTGGCCGAGCTGTGCGCTCGAGGTGCTCATGCGGCCGATGAGGTCGGCGACGCTGTCGGCGAGCGTCGAGCGCGCCCCTTCGACGGCCGACAATGTTTCGGCCGTGCGGCTGGCGAGCGCGTCAACCAAGGCGGCGTTTTCGCTGCGCAGCTTCTCGGTGGCGCGTTCGGTCACCTCTTCCATGCTCTTTTGCAGTTCCGAGCCGCCGTGGGCGAAGCGCTCGACCAGGGGCCGAGCCGTTTCATCGAGGATTTTCGAGATCTCGGCCGAACGTGCCGCAAGCATGGTGTTGAGTTCGCGGGTGTTGGTGCCGATGGTCTTGGCGGCGTCGTTGGTGCTCTGGCCGATATGCTGGCCGACCGCCGTGAAGGTTTCGGCGATCGAGTTGGCGCGCGAAATGAGCTGCGCCTCAGCGGTCGAAACCTGCTCGTTGAGCTTCTGGCCTATCGTTTCGGTGGTGTTGACCAGACGGTTTTCGACGCCGGCAACCTGTTCCTCGACGCGAGCCGCCGCGGCCGCCGCGCTGGAGGCCAGGCGCTCGTCGGCGCCGGCGAGCGCCTGCTCGATCTCACGGGCGTGGACGGCCAGGTCCTGCCCGGTCTGCTTTGCACGTTCGGCAACCCGCTGCTCGGTGCTGGCGAAGGCCCCGACGATGTTGTCGGCATGTTCTCCGATCGTCGACGTGCTGTCGGCGATACGCGACACCAGGCGGTGATCCGCCTCATCGAAGATGCGGCCGATCTCGGACGCGCGGGCCGACAACGCTTCCGAACCTTCGGCGATGCGCGAGATCAGCTGCTGGTCGGCAGCATCGAAAATGCGGCCAAGGTCCGATGCACGCGCTGCGAGCGCTTCGGCCGATTCGCCGATGCGCACGCTGAGCCGTTCGTCGGCGCCTTCGAAATTGCGCAGGATGTCACCGGCGCGTTCCGCCAGCGACTGTGCCGTTTCGACCGCGCGGGCAACCAGCTTCTGGTCCGCCGCATCGAATGTACCGGCGATCTCGCTGGCACGGGCAGCCAGCTGGTCGGCCGTTTCCTGGGCGCGCGCCAGCAACGAGTTCGAGGTGTCGTCGACGCGGGCCATGATTGCGCTCGATGCACCCTCCGCCCGGGCAACGAGCGCGCTTGACGTGTCTTCGGCACGTGCGGCGAGGCGGCGATCCGCTTCCTCGAAGGTGCGTGCGATATCCTCCGCCCTGGCGAGCAGGGCAGCAGAGGTCTGCTCCGCCCGTTCGGCGATCTTGCGATCGGCGTCACTGAAAGCCGCGCCTGCCTGCTCATGCAGTGCGCTGGTGACTTCCATGACCTTTTCGCGCAGCGCTCCGGCAACGAAGACGGCGCTCTTTTCGAGCACGTTGCGGACGTTGTCAACGCCGGTCGACAGCGCGCGCTCCATGGTCCCGGCACGCTCCTCGATGATGCCGGTCTGGCGGCTGAACGCCTGCTCGATCTTTTCGACGTCGGCGGCAATGGCGTCCGAGATGTCGGTGCTCCTGGCGGCGATCTGGTCGATATGGCCGGACAGGGAACGGTCGACTTCCTTGCGCGTGTCGGCGAGCTTGGAGAGGTCGTCCTCCAGCGCACGGGTCAGCGCGTCGCGGCCTTCGGTCAGCTTGCCGACGTGCCCGGCGATGATGTCGTCTATGTCGCTGCGGCTTGCCGCAATTTTCTGCAGGTCTGCTTCCAGCGCACGTCTGAGGATGTCGCGGCCTTCGGCCAGCTTCTCGACCTGGCCGGAAACCAGCCCGTCGATGCTCGACCGGCTTTCCGCCAGCTTGGCGAGATCGTCTTCGAGCGCCTTGGACAGGATCGAGCGGTCCTGGATGAGCTTCTCGGCGTGGCTGTTCACAAGACCGTTGACGCTGCCGAGGTCGGCCTCCAGCGCCCGCGCAAACTCTGCGCGATTGTCGGTCAGCTGCTGAGACTGGTCGGCGACGACACCCTTGATGGTGTTGAGGTCTGCTTCCAGCGCACGTCTGAGGATGTCGCGGCCTTCGGCCAGCTTCTCGACCTGGCCGGAAACCAGCCCGTCGATGCTCGACCGGCTTTCCGCCAACTTGGCGAGATCGTCTTCGAGCGCCTTGGACAGGATCGAGCGGTCCTGGATGAGCTTTTCGGCGTGACTGTTCACAAGACCATTGACACCGCCGAGATCGGCCTCCAGCGCCCGCGCGAACTCTGCGCGATTGTCGGTCAGCTGCTGAGACTGGTCGGCGACGACACCCTTGATGGTGTTGAGGTCTGCTTCCAATGCGCGTCTGAGCAGGTCGCGGCCTTCGGCCAGCTTCTCGACCTGGCCGGCAACCAGCCCGTCGATGCTCGACCGGCTTTCCGCCAATTTGGCGAGATCGTCTTCGAGCGCCTGGGACAGGGTCGAGCGGTCTGCGGCGAGCCTGTTCATGTGATCGGAGATCAGGCCGTTCACATTCTGCAGGTCGGTCTCCAAGGCTTGCGACAGTTGACCACGATCTTCCGCCAGCTTTTCCGACTGGCCTGAAATGACGTCCTTGATCGTGTTGAGATCGGATTCGAGCGCGCGCTTGAGGATGTCGCGGCCTTCGGCCAGCTTCTCGACCTGGCCGGCAACCAGCCCGTCGATGCTCGACCGGCTTTGCGCCAGCTTGGCGAGATCGTCCTCGAGCGCCTTCGACAGGATCGAGCGGTCTTCCACAAGCTTTTCGGACTGGTCCGATATAACGCTTTTGATCGTGTTGAGATCGGATTCGAGCGCGCGCTTGAGAATGTCGCGACCCTCGGCCAGTTTCTCGACCTGCCCGGTAACCAGCCCATCGATGCTCGACCGGCTTTCCGCCAATTTGGCGAGATCGTCTTCGAGCGCCTGGGACAGGGTCGAGCGATCTGCGGCGAGCCTGTTCATGTGATCGGAGATAAGGCCGTTCACGCTCTGCAGGTCGGTTTCCAACGCCTTCGAGAGCTGATCACGGTCTTCCGCCAGCTTTTCGGACTGGCCTGATAGGACCTCCTTGATCGTGTTGAGATCGGATTCGAGCGCGCGCTTGAGGATGTCGCGGCCTTCGGCCAGTTTCTCGACCTGGCCGGCAACCAGCCCGTCGATGCTCGACCGGCTTTCGGCCAGCTTGGCGAGATCGTCTTCGAGCGCCTTCGACAGGATTGAACGGTCCTCGGCGAGCCTGTTCATGTGATCGGAGATAAGGCCATTCACGCCCTGCAGGTCGGTTTCCAACGCTCGCGCTAGTTGACCACGATCTTCCGCCAGCTTTTCGGACTGGTCCGATAGAACGCTTTTGATCGTGTTGAGATCGGATTCGAGCGCGCGCTTGAGGATGTCGCGACCTTCGGCCAGTTTCTCGACCTGCCCGGTGACCAGCCCATCGATGCTCGACCGGCTTTCCGCCAGCTTGGCGAGATCGTCTTCGAGCGCCTTCGACAGGATAGAACGGTCCTCGGAGAGCCGGTTCATGTGATCGGAGATAAGGCCGTTCACGCTCTGCAGGTCGGTTTCCAACGCCTTCGAGAGCTGACCACGGTCTTCCGCCAGCTTTTCGGACTGGCCTGATATGACCTCCTTGATCGTGTTGAGATCGGATTCGAGCGCGCGCTTGAGGATGTTGCGGCCTTCGGCCAGCTTCTCGACCTGACCGGCGACCAGCCCGTCGATGCTCGACCGGCTTTCCGCCAATTTGGCAAGGTCTGCCTCGAGCGTTTGCGAAAGCAGGCTGCGATCGTCGGCGAGCCTGCCCGAATGGTCCTCGATCAGGCTTCGGATGCCCGACAGGTCGTCTTGGAGCGAACGCGAAAGCTCGCTGCGGTCTTCCGCCAGTTTGGCGGAATGGGTCTCGATGAGACCCTTGATGCCGACAATGTCGGTTTCCAGCGCCTTGGCGAGCAAGGCGCGGCCTTCGGCGATCTTCTCGACCTGGCCAGCGACCAGGCCGTCGATGCTGGCGCGACTGTCGGCCAGCTTGCCGAGATCGGCATCGAGAGCGCGTGAAAGAATGCTGCGGCCTTCGGCGAGCTTTCCAACATGGCCGGCAACCATTTCGTCAATGATCGTGCGGGCTTGTACAAGTTTTCCAGAGTCTTCGTTCAAGGCCTGCGAAAGCCTGTTGCGGCCCTCTTCGAGCCGTTCGAGATGGCTGCCGAGCGACGCATCGATGGCGGCTCGCGACTCGTTGACCTTGCGCAGATCCTCCTCGAGGGCGCGCGAGATCAGGTTGCGGCCTTCGGAAAGCTTCTGCACCTGGTCGGTGACAGCCGCGTCGATGCCGGCGCGGCTTTCGGCGAATTTCTCCAGATCGGCCTGCATGGCCGCCGTCATGTGTTCGCGGCTTTCGGAAAGCTTGCGGCTGTGGTTCTCGACAGCCTCCTCGATGCCGACGCGGGCATCGGCAAGCCGCTGGATGTCGGCGTCGAAGGCGCGCGACACCACATGACGGGCCGCTTCCATGCGGCCGGCGAAATCGCCGGCGCGTGCTTCGAGCATCGACGAGGTCGATGAAACGATATCGGCCATGTCGGCGCCGATCTGGGTCTTGCCCTGATCGATCATCGCCGAAAGCGTCTCCTTGCTCTCCTGGAAGGTATGGGCGATTTCGCGCGCGCGCTCGACCAGGGTCTCGTTGATCTGGCGTGCGCGGGCCTCGAGCGCGGCGTTGAGCTTTTGGGTGCCGGTGTCCAGCGCTTCGGCGCGGGTCTGGAACTCGCTGATCAGCACCTGGCCGCGTTCGGCCAGCGTCCGCTCGATGCCGTCAAGGCTGGCTTCAAATTCGGAGTTGAGCGTGCGTGCGGCGCCGCCGAGCAGCGACACCATGCCGGAGGTCCGATCGTCGAGCAGATCGGTCAGCGACCGGGTGAGGCCGTCGGTCGTCTCCGTCAGCTTGGCAATGCGTGTGTCGAGAAGGCTGGCGAAGGCTTCGCCGGAGGTCGACAGCCGGTCGGTGATGGATTCGAGCCGGCCTTCCACCGAATCGAAGATCGACAGCGAGCTTTGGTTGATCCTGTCGATCAGCGTCTCGCCGGAATTGGTGATGGTCATCGACAGGTTGGTCGAGGCGTTGAGGATACTGTCGCGAATGATGTCGCTGGCAGCCCCGATATCGTCCTTCAGCGTCTCATGCGCGCCGGCGATCGTGGCGCGCACGCGTTCGGCGTGGGTGACCACCGCTTCGCGCTCGCTGCCCAGCCCGTCGACGAGCGAGCGGATGCGGGATTCATTCTCCGAATAGGAGCGCTCGATCTGGTTGACCTCGCTGTGGACCAGGGTTTCGAGCTCGACGGCACGTGCAAGCGTGCGCTCGATGCCTTCACCCATGGCCGCAACCTCGCGGCGGACGGCTTGACCGATCATCATGACGCGATCCTGGGCGATTTGCTCCGGCTCGGTCAGGCGAAAAGCCACCTCCGTCATCGACTGAGCGGCGATGCGCATCTCCTGCGCGCGGCGAATCATGGCTGCAAACGCCCAGAACAGGAGGACCGGCAGGATCGCAGCGATTGCCAGGCCAATCAGTTCGGGACGGGCGAAAAACTGGCCGGGCGTGCGGATTTGCCAAATGCCTGGGCCAAACAGCAGATTTGCCAATGCACCGGCGCCCGCGATCCAGGCGAGCGAAACGAGCGCCACGACCCAGTAGATCGTGTTCGAGGCACGCCGATTGAGGGTGTGCAGCAGCGTCTTGTAATCTTTTTGACGAGGATCGTTGGCCGGCGTGAAGCCGGCCGGCTGCGTGCCATTGCGCGTTTCAACGGGGCGCGTTTCAACAGGGCGCGTCTCAAAAGGGCGCGTCCCAAAAAGGCGCGTTTCAACAGGGCGCAGTTCAGCAGGGCGCGGTTCCGCCGGCTTGGCGTTTGCCGCTTCTCTCTGGTCCTGGGCTTTCTGGTCCTGATTGGCGGCAGGCTCGGCATTCTGGCTCGGGTTGGCGATAGGCTCGGCATTCTGGCTCTGGTCGGCGACAGGCTCGGCATTCTGGCTCTGGTTGGCGACAGGCTCGGCATCCTGGTCACGGCCCTCACGTGCCAACTCGTCGGCGGCCTGCGATATCTGCGCTTCCAGATCCTCCATCGACGCGGCGATGTCGAGATCGCCGCCGGCATCGCCGCTCAGATCGATTTCAAGTGCTTTTTCGAGTTCCCTGGCTACGTCGTTGTCAAGCGTTCTTGTCGTCGATGTTTTCTTCGCCATGCCTTCGCTACCCTGTACAAGCTGCCGCGGGACTTGTTGATGTTGCTTTTCGTGTCCCACGCAAGAGGCTGAAAATGGACCTTTCGTATCGTAATGACACACCGGGGTAAAGAAAACCTGCATTCGGTGCGATACGTAAAACTTTAAATATAAGGTTAACAGAACTGTGATTCCGGCGCCGCTATCGCAACATTTTTTCGGGCCAATCATTAACCGGTCGTCCACAGGATGGGCCTATTTTTTTGGCGGCTGCCTCGTTTTTTGGCGGCTGGAAGAACGGAGTTGCAGAGTCATGCGTGGCGAAAACGGCATTGCCTTCTCGATGCCCGGCGGCGATGTGTCGGGAACGGCCGGGTCGCGGCCCGTGGACCTGGCGCATCTGGCGCGCCAGACGATGGGCGACCGCAGCCTCGAACAGGAGGTGCTGGCGCTGTTCGTGCAGCAGGCATTGTCGGTTCGCGACAGGATCATCGACGCCGATGTGAAGCAAAGACTGCTCCTGGCGCACGGGCTGAAAGGCTCGGCGCGCGGCGTCGGCGCCTTCGCTGTTGCCGATTGCGCCGGCGCGATCGAACTTCAACCTGAAGATACCAATACCCTCAAGCGGCTTGGCTCCCTGATCGAAGAAGTCCGCGATTTCGTCGCCGCCATCAGCCGTTAAACCCATTTCCGAAAAAAACGGCATAGAGCGACGCTTTCGCGCCGCAGTTGACTTGTCTGCGGGAGTGATTATCTCGGCTGGGACTCCCTTCAGGTGACAAATGACCAAGCTGACCTTCATCGCCCATGACGGCACACATTTTGACGTGGATGCCGAAAACGGCTCGACCGTCATGGAGAACGCGATCCGCAACGCGGTGCCGGGGATCGAGGCCGAATGCGGCGGCGCTTGCGCCTGCGCGACCTGCCATGTCTATGTCGATGAGGCGTGGACGGCCGAGGTCGGCGAGCCGGAAGCGATGGAAGAGGACATGCTGGACTTCGCCTACGACGTCCAGCCGAACTCACGGCTCTCCTGTCAGATCAAGGTGCGCGACGCTCTCGACGGCCTGGTTGTGCGCGTGCCCGCCCGCCAGGGCTGAAGCGTGGAGGCTTAAGCGGGGGATATAGCCGATTTTTCCGGCGCCGGCTTGGCAGCGGGCCAATGGTCATGCAGTGTCGCGCCGTTCTCTACAGCGCCGCACGTTCCCTGGACCACGCAAAGCACGCTGTAGCACGGTGATTTGGCGCAGGATCCCCGGCGAGAATCGATTCCGATTTTCGGGGTCATGCGCATCGAAGGCGCATGCATGACCGATATCATCAGGACGGACGTATTGATTGTCGGGGCAGGGCCTGTCGGCCTGTTCGCCGTGTTCGAGCTCGGCCTCTTCGACATGACATGCCATCTGATCGACATACTCGATCGGCCCGGCGGGCAATGCGCCGAACTCTATCCGGAAAAGCCGATCTACGACATTCCCGGCTGGCCATCGATCTCGGCCCAGGGCCTGGTCGACAGACTGCTTGAGCAGATCGCGCCGTTCAAGCCCGACTTCACCTTTAACCGCATGGTCTCGAGCCTCGAAAAGCTCGAGGACGGCAGCTTTCGCGTCATCACCGACGAGAACGAGGTGTTTGAAGCCAAGATTGTGGTTATCGCCGCCGGCGGCGGCTCTTTCCAGCCGAAGCGGCCGCCAATTCCGGGCATCGAGCTTTATGAGGGCAAGAGCGTCTTCTACTCGGTGCGCCGGATGGAGGAATTCCGCGGCCACGACCTGGTTATCGTCGGCGGCGGCGATTCGGCGCTCGACTGGACGCTGAACCTGCAGCCGGTGGCCAAGAGCGTGACACTTGTCCACCGGCGGCCGGAGTTCCGCGCGGCGCCCGACAGCGTCAACAAGATGTACGCCATGCAGGAGATGAAGGAACTGAATTTCCATGTCGGGCAGGTGACCGGGCTGACCGGCACGGACGGCCATCTCTCGGCGGCGACCATCAAGGGACCCGATGGTGACAGCGAGGTGCCGTGCACTCGGTTGCTGCCGTTCTTCGGCCTGACCATGAAGCTCGGACCGATCGCCGAGTGGGGGCTCAATCTTCATGAGAACCTGATCCCGGTCGACACCGAGAAATTCCAGACGTCGGTACCGGGCATCTTCGCCGTCGGCGACATCAACTGGTATCCCGGCAAGCTGAAGCTGATCCTGTCGGGCTTCCATGAGGTCGCGCTGATGGCGCAGGCGGCCAAGCGCATCGTCAGCCCCGGCGAGCGCATCGTATTCCAGTATACGACGTCGTCGACCAGCCTGCAGAAGAAGCTCGGCGTCGCCGGCTGAGTCTCTTACTCGACGAGAATCGCCCTTACCGTCTGGCCGAAGCTAACCCGGCAGCTGGCCGTTTTCGATGCGCTTCATGCGATAACGCAGCAGCCGCAGGATGCGGCTTTCGAAATTGATGGTTTCGACGCGATCGAACTGCATCTGGGCGCGGTCGTGCTTGGCAAGAATAGCGGCGGAGATCTCCGCTGCCTTGGCCTTGGCCTCCTGGCAGGTCTTGCGCGGGTGGGTCGCCTTCAGCGCATCCTCGAGTTCGCCGGCATGGTTCTTGGCGATCTCGACATGGCGGTCCTCATGACGCTTGATGTCGGCGGACAATGTATCCCAAAACAGCCTTACGCCGGCATCAGCCTTGCGCGGGCGGCGCCAGTCGGGAAGGATCACCTTGACCTTGACGGTGACATCGGCGTCGGCAATCGCGCAGGAGTTCGATCTTTCCGCATAGCTGACGCGGGTGGTGAACGCCATCTGCGTGGCGCCTGGATGCCGCATCCCGGTGCTCTTCACCCGAGGTCCAAGTTTCGTAAGCTGGGATCCGATATCATCGAGCGTTCTGCCGCCGATGCTGAAATAGCTATATGTCTTCACCAAATTCGCCGTGCCCGCCGGCAAGGCGGAACAAGCAAGCATCAGGGCGCAAAGCAGGGATCGTTTCATCATGTTGCCTCTTTGCCTACCTTGCGCTACGGCCGTTGCCGACGCAACGGAATTGATCTTTGGTGGATCACACATGGTTTATCGACAATGACGACGGGGCGATGGCAGTTGGCGCATGGGCGCCATCTCGACCTTGGCGGCAAGGCGGTGATCGTCGGTATTCTCAATGTCACGCCGGACAGTTTTTCTGACGGCGGACTGTTCGTCGCGCCCGAACAGGCGATTGCCCAGGCGCGCCGGATGGTGGAAGAAGGGGCCTCCGTCATTGACGTCGGTGGGGAATCGACACGCCCCGGCGCATTTCCGGTAGCCATCGAGGAAGAGCAGGCCCGCGTGCTGCCTGTCATCAAGGCGGTCGCCGGGCTCGGCGAGGCGCTGATTTCGGTCGACACCTATCGCGAGGACACCGCCCGGCTTGCCGTCGCCGCCGGCGCCCACATCCTCAACGACGTCTGGGGCCTGCAACGCGAACCGGGCATCGCGCGGGTCGCGGCCGAAACCGGCGCCGGCCTTGTCATCATGCACACCGGGCGTGACAGGCAAAAACTGCCCGACGTGATCGAGGATCAGTTTTTCTTCCTCGGCAAGTCCCTTGAAATCGCCCGGCGAAGCGGCGTTGCCGACGACCAGATCGTGCTCGATCCGGGCTTTGGCTTCGCCAAGGAAACCGCGGAGGAAAATCTCGACCTGATGACACGGTTTTCCGAGCTCGATGTCTTGGGCTTTCCGCTGATGGCCGGTACATCGCGAAAGCGCTTCATCGGCGCCGTCACCGGCCGCGACGCCTCGGCCAGAGACGCCGGAACAGCGGCGACGAGCGTCATACTGAGGCTCAAGGGCGCGCGGCTTTTTCGCGTCCACGATGTCGCAATCAATGTGGATGCGCTGGCGGTTGCGGATGCTATGCTGGCGCGTGAAACCGCCGCATAGCTCGCAAATCGAAATCGATTCCAGCAGGATGCGTAGATTAAAAGCCTTAGAGCGTAGTCTGTGCGCCCAAGCGGACGCGCATCGCTCCAATCGAGCAGGACGCTGAGCGATGTATATCATCCGCATGAAAAATTGCGCCTTCTTCGCTCGGCACGGCGTGCTGGATGAGGAGGAGACGCTCGGCCAGCGCTTCTATGTCGACGCTGCGCTCACCGTCGAACCCGGCCGCGCGCTGGTCGATGATGCCATCGAGGATACCGTCCACTATGGCGTTGCCTTCGGGGTGATCGAAAAGATCATCACCGGGGAGAGGCGTTTTCTGATAGAAGCGCTGGCGCTGGAGGTGGCCCGGGCGCTGACAGCCCGCTTTCCCCAGATAAAAAAGGCCGAGATCACTGTGCGCAAGCCGAACGCGCCGGTGCCCGGCGTGCTCGATCATGTCGAGGTGACCGTTGCCTGGCCCCAATAACACGGTCTACCTCAGCCTTGGCGGCAATCTCGGCGACCCGGCAAGGTCGATGGGCGCGGCGCTGCGCATGCTGGACGCCGACGGGAACACGCGCGTCGTTGTCGTCTCCTCGCTTTACCGCACGCCGCCCTGGGGCAAGCTCGACCAGCCGGATTTTCTCAATGCGGCTGCCGAAATTTCGACCGTGCTCGCACCACATGCATTGCTCGATCTCTGTCTCGACGTCGAGCGCAGGCTGAAGCGGGTGCGCGAGGAGCGCTGGGGTCCACGGCTGATCGACATCGACATTCTGGTGTTCGGCGATCGGATCATCCACGAAACCGGGCTAGAAGTGCCGCATCCGCGCATGCTGGAGCGCGCCTTCGTTCTGGCGCCGCTGGCCGAGATCGCGCCTGACCTCACCGTCGACGGCAGAAGCGTGGCGGAGCGGCTTGCCGCTCTCGACAGCGCCGGCATCGAGCAATTGTCGTCCGGCCGGGATTGGTGGCTGACTTGACGTCATAAACGCGGGCCACAATCGTCGAGGGCAATCGGTTCAGGTTTGCGCTGCCCCTCATCGCCCTGCCGGGCACTTCTCCCCGTATAGTGACGGGGAGAAGGAGGCCTTCGCAAAGGATTTCGCCAATCTCCATTAATCTTTGCCTGAGGCGATTGCCCTGCGCAAAGTCAGCCGGCAAATCCGCCGCCGTCGAGGAACACCTGTTCCTCCGGCGTCGTCTCGCGGCCGAGCATCCTGTTTCGATGCGGAAAGCGGCCGAAGCGCTGAATGATCTCCAGGTGCTCGACGGCATACTTCAGATAGGATTGGGCTTTGGCCGTGGTGACTTCCACCGATTTGAGCTGGTCGGCGAGATGCTCCGAATGCTCATAAGGCAAATAGAGGAAGACGCGAAGCTCTTCGTCGAGCGCCAGATCCTGGCCGGCGGCGATCGCCTTTTCGGCAAAATGCCTTGCCAGCGGGTCGGTGGCATACATATGGCCGGTGCCGCGAAAGCAGTTTCGCGGGAACTGGTCGAGCAGGATCATCAGCGCCAGTGAGCCTTCGGCATGCTCCGACCATCCGTCACATTCACGCCGCGCGGCAGCGTAATGCAGCTCGAGAAACCAGTTGCGGAACTCCGCGTCGAAGGCGTCATTCTTCTCGAACCATGCATCTTTCCCGGCGTCACGCCAGAATTTGGTGACGGAGAGCGCGCGCTCGTCCAGTTCGATCATCTGTTTGCTCTCCAATGTTTAGTCGGCAGGCTCGGATTTGTGCAGAACGCCGGCGGTTTCTTCATTGAGCGCCTGACCGGAGCGGCGCGGCTGGCTGAGCGGTGTCGGAATGGGTGTGCCGATATTGCCCTTGAGGAAGCGCGCTCCGGCGCGAACCCCTTCGGCGAGCTGCAACTCGAAACGGGCGGAATCGCGGTGGCGGACGTCCTCGATCACCTCGGCGACTTCCTCGGGGTCGACGCCCAGTGCTTCCAGCGTGGAGCCGCCGAAGACAAGCGCTGATTCGAAGGTTTCGCGAATCTGGAAATCGACGTCGGCACGTATCAACTGCAGTGCGGTTCCGCGGTCGAAAGCGCGTGCCAGCACGGTGAGCAGGGGAAACTCCGCCTTGATCAGCTTTGCGATGCGGACGGCGACATCGGGCTTGTCGACGCAGATCAACACGGCGCGCGCGCGGCCGGCGCCGGCGGCACGCAGAATGTCCAGCCGCGTGCCGTCGCCATAATAGACCTTGAAACCGAAATCGGCCGCCGCCTGGATCATCTCGACCTCATTGTCGATGATCGAGACGTCGATCCCGCGCAGCAGAAGCGGCTGGCTGGCGATTTGGCCGAAGCGGCCGAAGCCGATGATCAGCACGCTGCCGGTCAGGCCATCGGCGATGTCGACGCCTTCGAGCGACTGCTCGTCGCGTGGCGTCAGATACCGCAATGCCAGAATGGCCAGCGGCGTCAGCACCATGGAGATGATGACGATCGCCGTCAGCGTCGCGTTAGCCTGGCTGTCGATGATGCCGACCGCCGCCGCGGCGGAATAGAGAACGAAGGCGAATTCGCCGCCTTGCGCCATGAAGACGGCGCGCTCGAGCGCCTCCCGGTGGCCGGTCTTGAGGATGCGGGCGACGAGATAGATGCCGATCGCCTTTATCACCATGTAGGCGACGACGTAGATGGCGACAAGCCGCCAGCTCTGGGCAACCACGTGCAGGTCGAGCGACATGCCGACAGCGAGGAAGAACAGCCCGAGCAGCACACCGCGGAAGGGTTCGATGTCGGCCTCGAGCTGATGGCGGAAGGTGGATTCCGACAACAGCACGCCGGCCAGGAAAGCGCCCATCGCCATCGACAGGCCGCTGAGCTGCATGGCAAGCGCCGACCCCAGAACGACCAGAAGGGCGGCGGCGGTCATCACTTCGCGGGCGCGGGCATCCGCCAGGATGCGGAAGAACGGATTGAGCAGGTAACGCCCGGCCAGCACCAGCCCGACGATGGCGGCAAGACCGATGCCCACCTCCGTCAGCCGCTGCGTCAAGCTCATATCGGCGCCGCCCGGTGCCAGGAAAGCGATCAGCGCCAGCAGCGGCACGATCGCCAGGTCTTCGAGCAGCAGGATGGAGACGATGCGCTGGCCTTTGGGCGCGGCCATCTCACCGCGTTCCTCCAGAAGCTGCATGACGATCGCCGTCGAGGTCAGCACGAAACCGGCGCCGGCGACGAAGGATTGCGAGACCGGAAAACCTCCCGCCAGTCCGACCCCGGTCAGCAACAGCGCGCACACGCCGACCTGCAATGCGCCAAGGCCAAAGATCTCTCGCCTGAGGCCCCACAGCCGTGACGGCTGCATCTCCAGCCCGATGATGAACAGGAACATGACGACGCCGAGCTCGGCGACGTGAAGAATGGCTTCCGATTCGGAAAAGATGCCGATGCCGAACGGGCCGATGACCACGCCGGCCGCCAGATAGCCGAGGATGGAGCCAAGCCCGATGCGCTTGAAGATCGGCACGGCGACAACACCTGCGGCGAGCAGCGCCACGACGTGGATCAAATCGCTGCCCGCTGCTTCTGCCGCCATGCCTGCCGTTCCGTTCTCTCTAGGGACCGCTGCACGTGCTGCGGTATCGAGCGGCAAAGATAGGGGCTTCGGTTGAGATCGAACAGTCCGAATCCGGAAACTGGTGCAGCAGTGTTGCAGGCGCGCTCCACAACTTTATCCACCGGCTGCGTTGTGTGTTGCAGAAATCGGGCGCTAAGGACGCCGCGGCCTTGGCCGTGAGGGGCGGATGACGATCAAGTCGGCCGCCTTTTTTCGAGGGAGACGACTGACATGAAGACATTTTTGCTTGTTGCCGTTGGCATCGCGGCGCTTGCCGGATCGGCCTGCTCGAAGGCGCCGGACTGCACCACCGAAATGCTGACCAAGAAGGCCCAGGACATGACCGCAGCCCTTCAGGAGGCAATTACCAAGGATCCGGCCAAGGCAGCCGATCTCACCGCCAAGGTCCAGGCGGTCACAACCAAGTATCAGGGCGCGACGACGGCGGAGGAGGCCTGCAAGGCCTATGACGAGCTGACTGCCGCCATCAAGGCCTGAGAATCGATTTGAGTTTTGCTAAAAGAAGCGGTGGCCGTGGCTGCCGCTTTTTTGGTGAATAGTGAATAGTGAATAGTGAGTAGTCAGTACTCAGTGGTCAGTAGTGAATATCTAATTCCATTCACCATTCACCATTCACTAAATTGCACAGCGCGTTGCATTTTCACTGGATGCGCAGACGATCGTTCAGTTCGGCCCGATGGAGCCGACTTCGAGCGTATCGACGCGCTTCAGCTTCATGCCGATGACCGGCACCAATTGCTGGTCGACGCGCACCGCAACCGTCACTGTCATCGAATTGTCGTTGGGGACAAGAGCCTGCATGACGCCGCGCAACTGGTTACGGTTGATGGTGAAGACGACCTTGTTGGCGCTGACCACATTGCCGCCGATGATGTCGAGACCGGAACCGGCGGCACCGCCCATGAAGCTGCCCTTGTAGCCCTCGCGGCCCTTGTGCTGGATCGTCGCCGACATCTGCTGGGTGAACATGCCGACCCGGCAACCGCCGTCGAGCGACATGCCGATCTTGCCGTCCGGCGTCGAACCGGTGAAATTGCAGGTGAATTTCGTGCCCTTGTATTTGCCGGCGACGATTTCCCCCGGGCCGACCCATTCGCCTTTCACCGATTGAAAGAACTTCTTGTCCCGTTCTGCCGCAAAGGTCTTTTCGGCCATGCCGGCGGTTGTTGAAACCACGACTGCCATGGGCAGGACGCTAGACAAGATCACGCTTTTCATCGACGACACCCGGCAACAAAGAGACTGGTTTGGAACCCATCCGACCATGAACAAGATTGGTTAATGCTTCGTCACCGGTTGCGGATGACCCCGAAAATCGGACGCGATTTGCGCTGGGATCATGGGCAAAACAAACGTGTTGCAGCATCCCTTGGCGCGCCACCAGGACGTGCCGCGTCGGAGACGGTCGTCAGGTGTCGGAAGCGGATGTTTCCTTCTGCTTTTTGGTTGCAAATGATGTCAGCGCGGACAGGAAATCGCCCATGCCGGGCCGCCTCGCGGCGCTGAAGGGCAGGGGCCTTGCGGTCTCCATCGCAGCAATGCCGATGCGCGCCGTCATCATGCCGTTGACGACGCCTTCGCCAAGTTTTGCCGAGAGCCGGGCGGCAAGGCCATGGCCGACGATCTGCTGCACGAAACTGTCGCCGACGGCAATCGAGCCGGTCACCGCCAGATGGGCGAGAACGCTGCGTGCCAGCCGGAAGAACCCCAGCGTGCCCGGCCGGCCGCCATAAAGCTCCGACAGCCGGCGAATCAGCCGGCCGGCTTCGAACACGACATAGGCGACGTCGACCAGAGCGCGAGGGCTGACCGCCGTCACCAGCGACACACGCTTTGCCGCTTCGAGGATCATCACCTTGGCGCGCGCATCGAGGGGACCGAGGATTTCGGTCTCGGCCAGGCGCACCAGATTGCCACCGTCGATGATCTCGTCGCGCAAGTCCGCCAGGGCGCGCCTGCCGGCCGCGGTTTCCGGCTTGGCGGCGACAAAGGCCGAGAGCTCGTCGACCACATCGCGAGCGGCTTTCGGATCGTCGCGGGCGACGGCGTCGAGCGCCCGCTTCTGCAGCTTTTCGACCTCGGCGAGGCGGGCGATCGCCAGGAACTCGCGGGCAAGGATGACCAGGAGCGCGAGCAGCGCGATCACGGCCATGCCGGCGGCCAGCCAGCCCAGCCATTCGGCACGGGCGAACAGATCGCGAATCAGCTGGTCGGTCCAAAGGCCGAGGGCCAGCGAAACCAGAACGCCCAATGCGCCGAAAAACAGGCTGCCTGATATCGAGCGCTGCCGCGGCGCGGTTGCCGGCGGCGGTTCGGCGGCGATGATGTCCGGCTCGTCGAAAACGTCGATTTCCGCCGGCGTGACGACGGCGAGGTCAGCGTTCACGGTGCGCGGTTTTCTGGCCGCAGCGGCGTCGGGCTGGCGCAAGGCCGCCTGTTGCTTTGGCTGGGCTTCCGGCTCAATGCGAAATGCCGCCGGCTTGCGGGGCGGGGTCATGCCAGATGATCTCCGATCAGGAACTGCAGGGCGCGGTCGAGCCTGATATGCGGCAGCGACAGCGTGACGCCTTCGGCAGTGCGTTCGAGTTTTGGCGGGCGAAAGCGCACGAAGCGGATCGCCGGGTCCTCATTGCCCTGCCGATGGCCTGGGCTCTGCCGATGGCCCGGGTTCTGCTGACGGTCTGGTCCGGAGACATCGAACACTGCATCAATTTTCTCCGGCAAGTCACCGGGAAATATGGCTGTTTCTGTTCTGCCGTCAAATGTTTCGCCGTTGATCTTTTCACCTTTCAACGGTGTGCCGATGATGACCGGCAGCGTTTCACGGCCTTGCTTGACCGCGCCTTCCCGGGTCGCTCGCACCGCCGCGAGGGCGACCACATCGACATCGGCGCCGGTGAAATTCGCGCGCGCCACGGCGCGGTCGGCGAGCCGCCGCACGATCGCCTGCAGCCGCTCATGGCTTTCGTGATGCAGATGGTCCGCCTTTGTCGCCGCCACCAATATGCGGTCGATGCGCCTTGAAAAAAAGTCGGTCAGGAAATTGCCGCGGCCGGGGCGGAAACAGGCGAGGATTTCGGTCACCGCACGTTCGAGATCGGCCATTGCGCCGGGTCCCGCATTCAAGGCCTGCAAGGCGTCTATCACAACGATCTGACGGTCGAGGCGCGTGATGTGCTCCCGGAAGAACGGCTTTACGACATGCGTCCTGTAGGCCTCGTAGCGCCGCTCCATCATCGCCTGAAGCGACCCGGGCCGCGCCCGCCGCTCGCTCAGGCCCGGCAACGGCGCGAAGGTCAGCGCCGGTGAGCCCTCAAGGTCGCCGGGCATCAGGAAACGGCCGGGTGGCAGGGTCGAAAGCGCCCGCTCGTCGAGCTTGCATGCCTTGAGATATGCGGCGAAGCTCTCGGCGAGGCGTCGCGCCGTCATCTCATCGGCGTCGGCATTCGGGTCGATTGCGGCGGAGAGCGCGCGCCATTCCTGCGAAAGGTCGGCGCGCACCGGCAGCACGGCCATGTCAAAGGCTTCGCGTGAGAAATCAGCGTAGGATTTCCCGAGCAGCGGCAGGTCAAGCAGCCATTCCCCAGGATAGTCGACGATATCGACCGACAATCTGCCTGATGAGAACATGCGGCTCCAGCCGGAGGCCGATTCATATTCGATGGTAAGCCTCAGCTCGGAAATGGCACGTGTCGAATCCGGCCACAGGCGGTCGTTGACCAGGGCCGCGATGTGGTCCTCGTACTGGAATCGCGGCACGGCGTCATCGGGTTGCTCTTCGAGGAAGGCACGGGCGATACGCCCCGATTTCTGCGCCTCGAACAGCGGCAACCGCCCGCCATGGATCAGATTGTGGACAAAGGCTGAGATGAACACCGTCTTGCCGGCGCGGGAGAGGCCGGTAACACCCAGCCGCAGCGATGGCGAAAAAAGTCCGGTAGCGCGCCCCGACAGCGTATCCAGGGCAATCTTCGCCTCGTCGGTGAAAGTGGTCAGCGATGATGCCAAAATGCGGTCTCTCGGGGCTTCGGTCCGCCCCGATATAGGCGCTGCCGGCTAGTGTGGCGAATCCGAAATTCGCGGTACCTTGGAGCATCGCAGTGAGCGAATTTCGGTTCTAAGTCACACTGGCAAACCATCGTTTCTAGCGTGGTTTTGGATTTGAAGTTCCTGAACGCTGACGCCATTGAAGTGGCAGGAACGTCAAATCCACCACGCTACGTTTGAAATGGCGTCAGATATCGGCCGGCGACAGGAAGGCTTCGAGATAGCCGGTGCCTTGCGCGGCGTTGGCAAGACTGCCTGGAAAACGGACGACCGCGAGGCCGGAGGTCGGGAAGCCGTGGTTCAGCATTCCCCTGGCGACCTCCTCGCCATCACCCGAAAGCGCGATGGTGAGATCTTCCGTCATCGGATTGTGGCCGACGACGAGCAGCGAGCCTGGCCCGCCATTGCCGCGGATGAGGTTGAGATAGCCGGCGGCATCCTCGCTGTAGAGCGTCTCCAGGAACTGAACCCGGCCCGTATCGGTGTGACCGGCAAGGCCTTCAAGCGTTTGGCGCGCTCGCTTTGCATTCGAGCAAAGGGTCAGGTCCGGAATGTAGTTGCAGGCCCGCATGACCGCACCCATCGTATCGGCGTCGGCGACGCCGGATGCGTCGAGTGGACGATCGAAATCGCGCATGCCCGGCAGGGCCCATCCGGCCTTCGCATGCCTCAGCAGATAAAGCTTGCTCACCGGTCCCTCGCTTGTGCCAAACACCGAAACTCGTCAAAAGGCGCTGCGGGATTAGTCATGAGAAACGCCTTGCGCACAATGGCCGGCGCCCTACAAACCTAACGAATCATACGCGAATTCGGTCGCGCCCTTCATGCGAATGATGCGGCCCATGGCGTATTGGCCGAGATTAACAATTGCGTGAATCAGTCGTCGATTGCGCTTGTGCAGCATTCGGTCCGTGAATATATAGGCGCCAAATTTGGGGCTGTCTGGGTGAGTCGAATGAACGACATCGTTACCGCCGATTACGTACCCTCCGAAGACGAGCCGTTCATGAACGAGCGGCAGAAATCCTACTTTCGCCTGAAGCTCGTCACCTGGAAGAACGACATACTGCGCGAAGCGCGCGAAACTCTCGAAATCCTGCAGCAGGAAAACGCCAACCACCCCGATCTCGCCGATCGCGCCTCTTCGGAAACCGACCGCGCCATCGAACTTCGTGCCCGCGATCGCCAGCGGAAACTCATTTCAAAGATCGATTCTGCACTTCAGCGCATCGATGAAGGCACTTACGGCTATTGTGAGGAAACCGGCGAGCCGATCGCGCTGAAGCGGCTCGATGCGCGTCCGATCGCGACCCTGTCGATCGAGGCGCAGGAGCGTCACGAACGCCGCGAGAAGGTCTACCGCGACGACTGAAGCACGGGCGACGCGTCCAAAACGCAGCCAATAGCGATTTGTCAGGGCCGGTCTCCGGCCATTTTTTTGTTGGCTGTTGGCCGGTTATCTCTTCTGGCTGGACAACTCGCCGAGAAGCTTCGTCATCTCGTCATCGAGAGACGACGGCGCTTTCGCCGCCGGCTTGCTCTCCGGCTTGGCGGGGTGCGGGTCATCAAACGGGACCTCGAGCTCCCTCATCAGCGTATCGTCGATGGAATCCTCTTTTGCCAGGGAATTCGGCTTTGCCGGGGAATCCTGTCTTGCCGGCGATGGCGCGTACCGAACAGCATTGGTGTAGGCGGGCAGCGGCGTGATGGTCGCCGATTGAGGGCTTTGCGCTGCTGGCCTCGGCGCCGGTGCGGGCTGATGCGGCCGGACAGGCGTTGGGGCCGTGCTTGCCGGCGGCGGAGACGGTGCTTGCCTCACTGGCGCGGGAGCCGGTTGCGGCGCGCGCGGCGGCGGTGCCGGCTGATGGCCGCCGCCATCTCCGGTCAGTGCAGGACGGCGTAGCGCCGACAGCCTGATGTCGCGTTCGACGACGACGTCGGTCGGGCCGCCGATCAGCAGCAGGTGCTCGATATCGTCGCGGCGCACCAGCACCAACCGGCGGTGACTGTCGACTGCGGTGGCGTCCATCACGGCCAGCCGCGTCTTGCGGTTCCTGCCGCCGGCAACGAATGTTCCAAAAGTCAGATTGCGGACCAGCTTGATGATGAGGAGAACAATGACCACAAGGACAAGCGCGACAAAGGTCCACAGGATCGCCGCGGCATAACCGGGACCCGCCACGCTATCCAGCCACTGCAGCATTGGTGCACCCAAAATCAGCTTTCGAAGAAGACGCGACACTAGACTGTTGCGGCACGCGACTGCAAGTTACGTTTCGCGCTTCGTGAACAGCTTGAAACACCCATGTGGTGGATTTCAAGCTCCTGCGAATTGAGGGCGTCAGCGTCCCCACTTCAATCCACGACGCTGGATTTTCAGCAAGTTGCTGGCGTGATGAATCCGAAATTCGCTCGCGTCGGACCAGGAATGATGCGAATTTCGGATTCGCCGCACCAAGCGCCGAACGGGTGTCATTTTTAGCGGACAGTTGCCGCCAAGGCCTTTTCCGGACCCTGAGAATGTGATTCAACCGGGCAGGGCAAGTACCGGAATTCACGAGCAGGGGGCACATGGCCAAGGAAGCGCGCGGCGATTTCTATCCGGTACCGATCGTCGACCAGAACACGCGACCGGGCGCGGTCACCCGGCTCATCGTCTTCATCGTTGTGCTGACAGGGGCGGCGATCGTTTTCGGCCTTTTCCGAGAACGTCTTGGCGATCCATTCCTGCTTGGAATGCTTGGCGTGCTGGCGATGATCGGTGTCGGCTTCCTGTTCGCCACCGCCATCGGCTTCGTGCAGATCACACCTCGCTCGACGAGTGACGAGCTGTCGAAGGCCTTCGTCGATTCAATGTCGCAAGGCCTTCTGGTCACCGACACCAAGGGTCGTGTCGTCTACGCCAATCGGGCCTATGCCGACATGACGGGCGCGGCTTCTGCGGCGGATCTAAAGACCGTCGAAGGGTTGCTGTCCGATGTTCCCGAGGCCTCGGTGACCATATACCGGCTCGCCTCCGGCCTGCGCGACGGCCAGCCCGGCGACGGTGAGTTTCGCCTTGCCCAATCCATTCGACCCGGCGCCGAGCCGGGCGCGCGCTGGTACCGTGTCCGCGCCCGCGCATTCAGCGTTCCGGGCCAGCGGCTGCCCTTGCTCGCCTGGCAACTCGCCGACATCTCGAAAGAACGGGCCGAGCAGGAGCGCTTCTTCCTTGATCTGCAGGAGGCCATCGACCATCTCGACCATGCGCCTGCCGGCTTCTTTTCGGCCGACCAGGAAGGCCGCGTCACCTACATCAACGCCACGCTTGCGGAGTGGCTGGGCATCGACCTGACGAGCTTCACGCCTGGTGCCGTCACGCTTGCGGAGATCGTCGCTGGCGACGGCATGGCGCTGGTCCGCTCGGTCAAGGCCGATCCCGGCACCACCCGCAATGCGGTCATCGATCTCGATCTGACGACAGTGAAGGGCGAGGCGCTGCCCGTGCGTTTCATGCATCGGGTTTCGGCCAGCCGCGAGGGCGCCAACGGTCCGACGCGCACCATCGTGCTCAACCGGACGCAAGGCGAGGACGCTTCCGCCGATCTGCGCGCCTCGGAGATCCGCTTCACCCGCTTCTTCAATTCGACACCGATGGCAATAGCGGCTGTCGACAACCGCGGGCGCATCCTGCGCACCAACGCGCCTTTCCTGTCGCTGTTTTCCTCCGTCGTCGACGGGGACGCGGTCGATCGGCGCGTGCGGCTGGACACGGTGATCCATGAGCGCGACCGGCCCGCCTTTGCCGCGGCGTTCGAAAAAGCGCGACAACGGCAGGCCGATATCGAACCGATCGATACGCTGCTGCCCGGCAATGAAGAACGGCACATGCGCTTCTACGTCAACGCGGTTGCCGACGGCACCGGCGAGGGCGCCGAAGAATCGGCCATCGTCTACGCCGTCGAGACCACCGAGCAGAAGGCGCTCGAGGGCCAGATGGCGCAAAGCCAGAAGATGCAGGCGGTCGGCCAGCTTGCCGGCGGCATCGCACACGACTTCAACAATGTGCTGACCGCCATCATCATGGCGTCGGACCTGTTGTTGACCAACCACCGCCCGTCGGACCCGTCCTTCCCCGACATCATGAACATCAAGCAGAATGCCAACCGGGCGGCCTCGCTGGTGCGGCAGCTTCTGGCCTTCTCGCGCAAGCAGACGCTGCGGCCGGAGGTGCTCAACCTGACCGACGTGCTTGCCGATCTGCGGATGCTGCTGGCCCGTCTGGTCGGCAACGACATCAAGCTGAAGGTCGATCATGGCCGCGATCTGTGGCCGGTGAAGGTCGACATCGGGCAGTTCGAGCAGGTGGTGGTCAACCTGGCGGTCAATGCGCGCGACGCGATGCCGAACGGCGGCGAGCTCACCGTGCGCACCCGCAATGTGACCACACAGGAGAGCAAGAGCCTTCCCTACCGCGAACTTGCGCCTGCCGATTATGTGGTGGTCGAAGTTGAAGACACCGGCAGCGGCATCGCCCCCGAAGTGCTCAAGAAGATTTTCGAACCCTTCTTCACCACCAAGGAGGTCGGCAAGGGCACCGGCCTCGGCCTGTCGATGGTCTATGGCATCATCAAGCAGACAGGCGGCTTCATCTTCTGCGAGTCCGAGGTCGACAAAGGATCGGTGTTCCGCATCTTCCTGCCGCGCTACATTGCTGAGGCGAGAACGGCAGGCGAGCCCGGCGAGGCGCCGGCTGCACCGGCAAAGGTCGCCGACGCAGCCAAGGACCTGTCAGGTTCGGCCACGGTGCTGCTCGTCGAGGACGAGGATGCCGTGCGCATGGGCGGCATGCGGGCGCTGACGTCGCGCGGTTACACCGTCCACGAAGCGTCCTCGGGCGTCGAGGCGCTGGAAATCTTCGAGGCGCTCGGCGGCAAGATCGACATTGTCGTTTCCGATGTGGTGATGCCGGAAATGGATGGGCCGACGCTGCTCGGCGAATTGCGCAAGCGGCAGCCGGACATCAAATTCGTCTTCGTTTCCGGCTACGCGGAGGACGCGTTCGCCAAGAACCTGCCGGCAGACGCGCATTTCGGTTTCCTGCCGAAGCCGTTTTCGCTCAAGCAACTGGCCACAATCGTCAAGGACGTGCTGGAATCTTAATGCATGTCGCGCAAAAGTGTGCAGCGGTTTTGCGATCACGACATGCACAAAAACAACAACCTAAAGCGCGCCGCATGAGACCGGTCAATGCGACGCGCTTTAGGGCTCACTAATTCGCACTTGCGAAATGGCGTGAGACTGCCATGATTATGGGGCCAAACAGACGGCGGGTTTTGGGGGAGCATGCCGTGACGCCGCACAACGAGGCAGGCAAGGGTGATTATGCGGCAACAGTGCTGTTGCCGGGCGATCCGCAGCGTGCCGAATGGATGGCGGAAACCTTTCTCGAGGCGCCGCGCTGCGTCAACCGTCGAAGGCAGGCCCTCGGCTTTACCGGCTTGTTTCGCGGCAAGCCCGTCAGCATCCAGTCCACCGGCATCGGCGTCTCGTCATTCCTGATCTACGCGCACGAATTGCTCGACTTCCATGGCGTGAGGACACTGATCCGCACCGGTACCTGTGGTGCCCTGACTGCCGCGGTCAAACTGCGCAGTCTGGTGATCTCGCAAGCGGTGCGGGGTGAAAGTTCCGAGAGCGGCCAGGTTTTTGGGCTCTATGGTGCTGATGCCGGACCCGATCCGGGTCTGGTTTCCCAAGCCCTGGCCCGGGCTGCCGAAATCGGCATCGAACATCAGGCCGGGCTGACCATCTGCAGCGACATATTCTATCACCCCAAGGGGCGCGACCGCTTCGCCGAAGCGCAGGCACAGGGCGCGCTGGCCGTGGATATGGAGACCAGCGCGCTCTATCGCATCGCCGCGCATTTCGGCGCCAGGGCCTTGTCGATGCTGACTGTCGTCGACAATGTGGTGACCGGCGAGCAAACCGATTATTCCGAACGCCAGGCGCTCTTCACCGATATGACCCGCCTGGCGCTCGATGTCGCGATCGAAAGTTAAGCTGCCTGCCGCTTCGGCGCCGTGTGTTCTTCGATGCCGGGCCGATGGCCGCGCAGATAGAGAGCACAGGTCGTGCGCAGCATCGAGGCGAAGTTCGGAATCTGGCCATTGATCTCGATGGCCTCGTCATAAAGCTTCGAGATGAATTTCGGCGTCGTCAGGCCCTGGCTGTCGGCGATCTCGTCGAGCAATGCCCAGAACGTCGCCTCGAGCTGGATGCTGGTCGAATGCCCGTCGATACGAATCGACCGGTTGATCTGCCGGTAGCCATCCGGATCCTGCCCGGCAAAAACCCTGCACATCGTTACCTCCCGTTCTTATTGATCTGGTCGTTCTTATTGATTTTGGGCGCAATCGGCAGTGATTCGCGCCTTTGGCAGTGCCTTGTCGTGGCCAATTATCTTCAGCTGGAAAGCGGAAAACAGCAATCGGACTTTCGTCCTTAGGCGGTTTTCCCCGTCGTTAGATTAGCGCGTGGTAATCGGCTGCCACCACGTTTGCCGCAACCCGCGCATAATCACGCCGACGCGCACATCGCGCTTACCGCACGGAGTGTCATTTGGCGAAGGCGATCCACACCATGATCCGGGTTCTCGACGAGGCCCGGTCCGTCGACTTCTACCGGAAAGCGTTTGGACTGGACGTCGCCGAACGGCTCGATTTCGAAACCTTTACGCTGGTCTATCTGAGCAATGCCGAGGCGGAGCTCGAGGTCGAGATCACCGTCAATAAGGGCCGCCAGGAGCCTTATGCGCTCGGCGACGGCTACGGCCATCTCGCGGTTTCGGTCGCCGATCTGGACAGCGAACATGACCGGCTCGGCGCGCTTGGCCTGATCCCGAAGAAGATCGTCGAGCTCAACCGCGACGGAGCGCTGCTCGCACGCTTCTTCTTCATCGAGGATCCCGATGGCTACAAGATCGAGGTTCTGCAGCGTCAGGGCCGGTTCAAATAGGAGATACGACGGCCGCGCCGGCCAGCGCGGCGCCAGCCAGGGCACCTTCGGGTGCAGACAGCAAGCAAGGGAGGAACAATTGGTCACAATTTATGAGAGCAAGCCGGTCCATGAAACGAAGCCAGTTCTATCGCGCCGCGAGCTACTGAAGCGCGGCGGTGTCGGCGCGCTGCTGGTCATTTCAGGCAGTGCCGTCATCAGCCCGGAACATGCCTGGGGTCTCGAAACATCCGCGCTCAAGCCCGAAACCATGGCGACCCTGATCCAGATGGCGCGCGACATCTACCCGCACGACCAAGTGCCTGACAAATATTACGCAATTGCCGTCAAGGCGCACGATGAGCAGGCCGGCAAGGACCCTGCCCACAAGGACCTTATCGAAAAGGGTATCGCCGATCTCGACTTGAAATCGGGCAAGGACGGCTACACCGGTCTCGGCTGGGAGGAGCAGCGCGTTGCGGTGCTCAGGGATATCGAGGACACGCCGTTCTTCCAGGCCGTCCGCGGCGGGCTTGTCGTCGGCCTCTACAACCAGAAGGAGGTCTGGCCGATCTTCGGCTACGAGGGCGAATCCTACTCCAAGGGCGGCTACATGGCGCGCGGGTTCGACGACATCGAGTGGCTCTGAGCCCCATCGTCGCAACCGCACACAACAGACATCATGGGAGGAAACCTTGGCAGCACCATTTGATCTCAACAACGACGGCGTGGTCGTCATCATCGGCTCGGGCGCCGGCGGCGGCACGCTCGGCAATGAGCTTGCGCAGAAGGGCATCGATGTCGTCATGCTGGAGGCGGGCGCCCGTCACGAATACGAGGATTTCATCAATGACGAGTGGGATTCATTCGCCCAACTCGCCTGGACGGACAAGCGCACGACCTCGGGCGACTGGCGGGTGGCGAAGGATTTCCCCAACCTGCCGGCATGGATCGTCAAGGCGGTCGGCGGCTCGACCACGCACTGGGCAGGCGCCTCGCTGCGCTTTCAGGAGCACGAATTCAAAACGCTTTCGACCTACGGAAAACTGGAAGGCGCGAACCTGCTCGACTGGCCGATCACGCTTGCCGAGCTCGAGCCCTACTACGCAAAGGCCGAAGACAAGCTAGGCGTGACGCTCACCAGCAACATCCCGGGCCTTCCCGGCAACAACAACTTCAAGGTGATGAAGGCCGGCGCCGACATGCTCGGCTACAGGGAGTGCCACACCGGCCGGATGGCAATCAATTCCGAGCCGCGCGACGACCGCAATGCCTGCCAGCAGACCGGCTTCTGCTTCCAGGGCTGCAAATGGGGCGCCAAATGGTCGACGCTCTACAGCGAAATTCCCAAGGGCGAGGCGACCGGCCATCTCGAGGTCAGGCCGAATGCCATGGCCATCAAGATCAACCACGATGCGTCGGGCAAGGTAACCGGGGTCGTCTATGCCGACAAGGACGGCAGACTGAGGGAACAGAAGGCCCGCATCGTCGCGGTCGCCGGAAATTCGATCGAAAGCCCGCGGCTGCTGCTCAATTCGGCATCGAGCCAGTTTCCCGACGGCCTTGCCAATTCGTCGGGGCAGGTCGGCAAGAACTACATGCGCCACACCACCGGCTCGGTCTACGGCATCTTCGACAAGCCGGTGCATATGTATCGCGGCACCACCATGGCCGGTATCATCCGCGATGAGGCCCGCAACGATCCCTCGCGCGGCTTCGTCGGCGGCTACGAGTTAGAGACGCTGTCGCTCGGCCTGCCGTTCATGGCCGCCTTCCTCAATCCCGGCGGCTGGGGGCGTTCCTTCACCACGGCGCTCGACCATTACGACCACATGGCCGGCATGTGGATCGTCGGCGAGGACATGCCGCGCCAGGAAAACCGCATCACGCTGCATGCCGATATCAAGGACGCGCACGGCATGCCGGTGGCGGACGTCCATTTCGACGACCATGCCAACGACACGGCGATGCGCAACCACGCCTACAAGCAGGGCTCGGCGCTCTACGAGGCGGTCGGGGCGACGCGGACCTTCCCGACGCCACCCTATCCGTCGACCCACAATCTCGGAACCAATCGGATGAGCGAGAAGGCGGCCGACGGCGTCGTCAACAAGCATGGCCAGGCGCACGACATCAAGAACCTGTTCGTGTCGGATGGCAGCCAGTTCACCACGGGCGGGGCTGAAAATCCGACATTGACGATCGTGTCGCTGGCGATCCGTCAGGCCGAGTACATTGCCGGACAAATGTCGGCCAAAAGCATCTAGCCATAGCCTCCCGACTGCTGCTGGCGCGGAACCTCACAAGGTTTCGCGCCTCTTCTTGTCGGCCGTTCAACGCTTCGTGCAGGTCGAGGCGGTGAAGGCGCCGTCAGGCTGCTTCATGATGATGTCGAAGGACGGGCTGGTTTGACCGTCCAGGGTGGCTTGCGTGAGCGAGATCGAGTTGCCGCCGGTCGTGTAGCCGCCCAACGGGCCCAACCAGGTGATCTCGCCATTTTTATTCATCTGATAGTTGTAGCCCTGCCGGGCGGTTCCGAAGCTCACCGGGCCGCTATAGACATTGCCCTTGACGGTGATGTCGCCAAGGCTGAGGAACATGCCAAGCAGATAGACTTCGCAGTGATAGGTGCCATCCGGCAATTTGCCATCGATGAAGTCGGCGCGGGCGCTGCCGGTTGCCGCAACCAGAAGCATGGTGCTGAAAATGCGGGAAATCCTGGAGGTCATGCGGTCGCTCTTGTGAAGATCGATGTTGCCCCATTTTCCTGCAGCGCTGCAACGGTTCGCCGTCTATTGCTCAAAATTCATGCATTAATTCGCGAGTGATCAAAAATTGGGCGATAGCGGGGGACTTTTTCTCAAGCAGAGCACTGGCAGCGGCGCTTATCTTTGGCGGCTAATATATTAACCGGCTGATAGGGCTGGGAAATCCAGACCCGCTTGATTTTGCTCCTGCGGTTGGCACAGCCGTTGCATGGTCTGTTCGCGATGCGATCAACCAGTCAGGGAGTTTTGAAATATGCGGGGCAGTTTCTCGACAATAACAAAAATGTTTTCGGCAGGCGCGGTCACGGCCGGCCTGCTGATGAGCGTCCCGGCCAGGGCGGCTGACGACACGATCAAGGTGGGTATCCTCCACTCGCTGTCAGGGACCATGGCGATTTCGGAGACGACGCTGAAGGACGCCATGCTGATGCTCATCGAAGAGCAGAATGCAAAGGGCGGTCTGCTCGGCAAGAAACTCGAAGCGGTCGTCGTCGATCCGGCTTCGAACTGGCCGCTGTTCGCCGAAAAGGCGCGCGAGCTGATCTCCAAGGACAAGGTCGCGGCGGTGTTCGGGTGCTGGACCTCGGTGTCGCGCAAGTCGGTGCTGCCGGTGTTCAGCGAACTCGACAACATCCTGTTCTACCCTGTCCAGTATGAGGGCGAGGAGAGCGAGCGCAACGTGTTCTACACCGGCGCGGCGCCGAACCAGCAGGCTATTCCGGCTGTCGACTATCTGATGAGCGAGGACGGCGGTTCGGTTAAGCGCTGGGTGCTTGAAGGCACCGACTACGTCTACCCGCGCACCACCAACAAGATTCTCGAAGCCTATCTGAAAGCCAAGGGCGTCGCTGCCGAAGACATCATGGTCAACTACACGCCGTTCGGCTTTTCGGATTGGCAGACCGAGGTCGCGGCGATCAAGAAGTTCGGCTCCGCCGGCAAGAAGACCGCCGTCGTCTCGACGGTCAATGGCGACGCCAACGTGCCGTTCTACAAGGAGCTTGGCAACCAGGGCATCAAGGCCGAGGATATCCCGGTCATGGCCTTCTCGGTCGGCGAGGAAGAGCTTGCCGGTCTCGACACCGCGCCGCTCGTCGGTCATCTCGCAGCCTGGAACTATTTTCAGAGCATCGATACGCCCGAGAACGCCAAGTTCATCGCCGACTGGCACAAGTTCATCAAGAGCGACAAGCGCACCACCAACGACCCGATGGAAGCCCATTATGTCGGCTTCAACATGTGGGTGAAGGCGGTCGAGAAGGCCGGCACCATCGAACCTGACAAGGTCATCGACGCCGTGATCGGCGTCTCGGTGCCGAACCTGACCGGTGGCTATTCGACGATGATGCCGAACCATCACATCACCAAGCCGGTGCTGATCGGCGAAATCCAGGCCGATGGCCAGTTCGAGACCGTGTCGCAGACGCCTGGCCCGGTGATGGGCGACGAGTGGTCCGACTATCTGGCCGATTCGAAGGACCTGATCTCCGATTGGCGCGCGCCTCTGTCCTGCGGCAATTTTAATGTCGCCACCGGCAAATGCGGCGGCAAGGGAACCAACTGATCCTCCCGGGTCTGACGGTCGTGGATTTCTCCACGACCTGGACCGCGACGCGTCCGGGCGAACTCGTCCTCTCCTCCAGTTCGCCCGGACGCGAAGTTTCAACCATCAAGAATCGCAGAAATCGATGATCCTCACCCGCGCGATCGGCCTGACGCTGCTGCTCCTCCTGGGGATGCTGTCGCCGTCGAACGCTGCCGAAGCGGATCTGCGCGCCATCATCGCCAAATTTGCCACTGCCTCGAATTTCTCGGCCACCGAAGCTGTCGTGCGCGAGCTGGCGGCCACCGGTGATACTGCCGTCGAACGTCCGCTTGGCGCGCTTGCCGAGGGCGATCTTTACGTCCGCAAGGCCGATTCGCTGGTTTTCATCGGCAAGGCAGCTGGCGGCAGCGTTGAGCTGCTCGACCCGCTGAGCGGTGAAAAATCCGGTGACGCGGCCAAAAGCGAGATCACCAAGATCAAGGTCAACAACACGCTGCGCCGCGCCATCCGCGATGCGCTGGGCACGCTGACGCTCGGCGCAAAAGATCCGGCCGCGCGCATTGCCGCCGCCGACACCATGTTCAGGACGCCCGATGCGACAAACATCGAGCCGCTCGATGCTGCAGTCGCCAGCGAGACCGTGGCGAGCGTCAAAGCGCTGCTCGAACAGGCCCGCGCCGCATCGGTTCTGGTGTCCGACAGGTCGGAGTCCGACAAGCTGGCGGCGGTCGCCCTGATCGGCGGGCGCGGCGACCGCAACGCGCTGTCCCTGCTCACAGCCGTCGAGGCCAATTCCGAAGGCGCGGTCAAGGACGCGGCGACGGCGGCGATCGCCAACATCAATTCGACGCTGGCGCTGTGGGATGCGGGCCAGAACATCTGGTACGGCATTTCGCTCGGATCGGTGCTGCTGCTGGCGGCGATCGGCCTCGCCATCACCTTTGGCGTCATGGGCGTCATCAACATGGCGCATGGCGAAATGGTGATGCTCGGCGCCTACACGACCTTTGTCGTGCAGGAGGTGATCCGAACCTCCTTTCCCGGCCTGTTCGACTGGTCGCTGGTTATCGCGCTGCCGCTCGCCTTCTCGGTCGCGGCGTTCGTCGGCCTCCTCATCGAGCGGGGCGTGATCCGTTTTCTCTACGGCCGGCCGCTGGAGACGCTGCTGGCGACATGGGGCGTCTCGCTGATCCTGCAGCAGGCCGTGCGCACCATCTTCGGGCCGACCAACCAGGAGGTCGGCAATCCGTCGTGGATGTCGGGTTCGTTCTATATCGGCCAGCTTGCGGTGACCTGGAACCGGCTCTGGATACTGGTATTCGCGCTCGGCGTGTTCGCGGTGCTGCTTTATGTGATGAAGCGCACCCCCTGGGGCCTGCAGATGCGCGCCGTCACCGCCAATCGCCGCATGGCCGCTTCGATGGGCATCAGGACGCCGTGGGTCGACGCGCTGACCTTTGCCCTGGGATCCGGCATTGCCGGCATCGCCGGTGTCGCGCTCAGCCAGATCGACAATGTCTCGCCCAATCTCGGCCGCGGCTACATCATCGACAGCTTCATGGTCGTCGTCTTCGGCGGGGTCGGCAATCTCTGGGGGACGCTGGTCGGCGCCTTCTCGCTCGGCATCGTCAACAAGTTCCTCGAACCCTATGCCGGCGCGGTTCTCGGCAAGATCGTCGTGCTGGTCCTCATCATCCTGTTCATCCAGAAACGCCCGCGCGGCCTGTTCGCGCTGAAGGGCAGGTCGGTGGAAGCATGATCACCGGACGCTTCTTCGCCGCCGGCGCCGACCGCCGCATCGCCATCACGATCTTCATCCTTCTGGCGGTCGCCATCATCGTGCCGCTGCTCAATCTTGCGGTATCGCCGACAAGTGCGTTCTACGTACCGTCCTATGTCGTCGCGCTCACCGGCAAATACCTCTGCTACGCGCTGCTCGCCCTGGCGCTCGATCTCGTCTGGGGCTATTGCGGCATCCTTTCGCTCGGCCACGGCGCCTTCTTCGCGCTCGGCGGCTATGCGATGGGCATGTATCTGATGCGCCAGATCGGTTCGCGCGGCGTCTACGGCAATCCGCTGCTGCCGGACTTCATGGTGTTCCTGAATTATGGGGAATTGCCGTGGTTCTGGTACGGTTTCGACCAATTCTGGTTTGCCGCGATCATGGTTCTTGCGGTGCCTGGCCTGCTCGCCTTCGTCTTCGGCTGGTTTGCCTTCCGCAGCCGCGTCACCGGCGTCTATCTGTCGATCATCACCCAGGCGATGACCTATGCGCTGCTGCTTGCGTTTTTCCGCAACGACATGGGTTTCGGCGGCAACAACGGCCTGACCGATTTCAAGGATATTCTCGGCTACAACGTGCAGGCCGATGCGACACGCTCGGCATTGTTCGCGGCCAGCGCCGTCACCCTGGCGCTCGCCGTGTTCGTCACCTGGGCGATCGTCGGTTCCAAATACGGCAAGCTGCTGATGGCGGTGCGCGACGCCGAGAGCCGCACGCGCTTTCTCGGCTGGCGGGCGGAAAACGTCAAACTGTTCGCCTTCACCGTGTCGGCTGTCATGGCCGGCATTGCCGGCGCGCTCTACGTGCCGCAGGTCGGCATCATCAATCCGGGCGAGTTCGAGCCGTCCAATTCGATCGAGGTCGTGGTATGGGCGGCCGTCGGCGGGCGCGGCACCATCGTCGGGCCGATCATCGGCGCGCTCGTGGTCAATGCCGGAAAATCCTGGTTCACCGGCGTGCTGCCGGCGTTCTGGCTGTTTGCGCTGGGCGGGCTGTTCGTCGCCGTCACGCTGTTCCTGCCCAAGGGCATTGTCGGCATGTGGGATTCCTGGCGCGGCAATGCCAGGGCGCTGCGCGCAGCCTCGATCGCCGAGGAGGACGGCACCGATCCTGACGTCGCGCCACCGCCGAAGATCGTTCGCTCGGCTGCGAGAACGCCGGGCGACTGGTCCGCATCCGGCCCCGAACCGCAGCCGGCGGAGTGAGCGATGTCGAAGAGCAACACCATCCTCTATCTCGACGGCGTCTCGGTTTCCTTCGACGGCTTTCGCGCCATCAACAATTTGTCGCTGGTGCTCGACAAGGGCGAGATGCGGGCGATCATCGGTCCCAACGGCGCCGGCAAGACCACGATGATGGACATCGTCACCGGCAAGACGCGCCCCGACTCGGGCGAGGTTTATTTCGACGGGCAGGTCGACCTGACGAAACATGACGAGGCCGAGATCGCCATGATGGGCATCGGCAGGAAATTCCAGAAGCCGACGGTGTTCGAAAGCCACACGATCGAGGACAACCTGATGCTGGCGCTGAAGGGCCCACGCTCGATCTTCCCGGCACTGTTCCATCGCCGCTCGGCGGCGGAGGCGCGGCGGATCGACGACATCCTCGGCATCATCCGGCTCGGTGACAAGCGCGACGAGCTCGCCGCCAATCTCAGCCACGGACAGAAGCAATGGCTCGAGATCGGCATGCTTTTGGCGCAGGATCCGAAGCTGCTTTTGGTCGACGAACCGGTCGCCGGCATGACCGACGCCGAAACCGAGGAGACCGCGCGGCTGCTCAGGGATATTGCCCGCGACCATTCGGTCATCGTCGTCGAGCACGACATGCATTTCGTGCGCGAGCTCGGCGTCAAGGTCACCTGCCTGCACGAAGGCTCGGTGCTGTCCGAAGGCTCGCTCGATTTCGTTTCGGCCGACGAGCGTGTCGTCGAAGTCTATCTGGGGAGATGATCATGGTCTGGCGCGTTCCGTTCCATCATTTCGATCTTTCGTTCTTCAGGCGCTGGAGAAGGCGCTGACCATGCTCGAAGTCTCCAACGCCACGCTGCACTACGGCGCCGCCCAGGCGCTGCGTGGCGTCTCGCTGAAGGCCGGCGCCGGCAAGATCACCTGCGTGCTCGGCCGCAACGGCGTCGGCAAAACCAGTTTGATGAGATCGATCGTCGGCCACCACCGGCTGACGAGCGGAAGCGTTGCCTTCGAGGGGAAGGCGCTCGACCGGAGCGCGGCGTATGATCGCGCCCGGTCGGGCATCGCATTCGTGCCGCAGGGCAGGGAGATCTTCCCGCTGCTCACCGTGCGGGAAAACCTCGAATCGGGCTTTGCGCCATTGAAGCGCGCCGACCGCAACATTCCCGGCCACGTCTTCGAATTGTTCCCGGTGCTGAAGCAGATGCTCGGCCGCAGGGGCGGCGACCTTTCCGGTGGCCAGCAGCAGCAGCTTGCCATTGGCAGGGCACTGGTGATGCGGCCGAAACTGCTGGTGCTCGACGAGCCGACCGAGGGCATCCAGCCGTCGATCATCAAGGATATCGGCCGCGCCATCCGCTATCTGCGCGACCAGGCCGATATCGCCGTGCTGCTGGTCGAACAGTATCTCGATTTCTGCCGGGAACTGGCCGACGAAGTCAACATCATGGACCGCGGCCTGATCGTCCACACCGGCCCGGCCGAGGATCTCGACCGGGCGGATGTGAGGAAGTTTCTTACGGTGTAGGGTTCATCCCGTCGGTCGAGTAGAGGCGATTGGGCGACCATCGCCACTACTCGACCGAAGTCGCGAATGCCCGCCCAGTCTATCCTGAACGCCTTTGTTCCTGAACGCCTCTGGCGCGCTGAAGATTGCATGCTAGGCTTTACTTGGCCTTGTTGAGTCGGCCGCTTTCCGTATCAGTCACGTCGACAGATCAGGCGCAGGCTCAGCCGGCACGTTCCGTGCAAGCAGCCTCCTCCTGCGATCTGATCGTTGTTCAAACGCATTTGGGGCACTTGGGCCAGGGCAGCCGATGGAACGTTACGTCGAGGACCACCAGAAACGACGGCTTACCGAGCACGTCGACATCATGACCGCCATCGATATTCTGAAATCGCAAGGATACGACCACGACGAACTGATCGCGGAGCTCACCAAGGTGTTCTTCGTCGATCTCGATGCCTACAACGAAGTCGTGGTTGCGGCATGACCGAAGGGGTGGACGCGATGTGCCGCCAACGTCAGCCTGTGACGCGCTTCATCAGCGCCATGGCGCCGAACGGCGCGCGGGCCTTGCCTTCGGTGATGAAGTAGACGAACACATCACGCGGTTTGAGCGGCGCTTCGGTTGAGGGATCGGCACGCGGCAGGTCGGCCGGCGCCTTGCCCTGCGCCCAGGTCTTTGCCCGCGCCGCCCATTCGTCGAGCGTCTTTGGCGTGTAGCAGTCGGGATTGTCGTCGCTGCCGATCTGCAGCCGGACATAAATGAAATCGCCGGTGACGTCGGCGATCGCTGGATATTTGGCGTGGTCGGCGTAGACGATCGCCACCTTGTATTGGCGCGCCAGGGCAGCGAATTCCGACACGACGAAACTGTCGTTGCGCACCTCGACCGCATGGCGCAGCGCAACGCCGTCCTGCTTTTCAGGCAACAGCTTGAGGAAAGCCTCGAAATCGTCCGGGTCGAATTTTTTGGTTGGCGCGAACTGCCACAGGATCGGCCCGAGCTTGTCGCCGAGCGCGGCGACGCCCGATCCCAGGAAACGCGTCATCGACTCGCCGGCTTCACCGAGGACGCGGCGGTTGGTGACGAAACGGTTGCCCTTCAGCGAATAGACAAAACCGTCCGGCGCTTCGTTTGCCCATTTGACGAAGGTCGGCTCCTTGAAACTCGAATAATAGGTGCCGTTGACCTCGATGCTTGGCACCTGCCGGGTTGCATAGTGCAGTTGCTTCGCCTTGGACAACTTGTCCGGGTAGAAAGACTTGTCCCAGGGCTCGAAGGTCCAGCCGCCCATGCCGGCGCGGATTTTTCCAGATTGAGTCACTTTCGTCCTCCCGGGTTGAAATGGATCAGGCCGTAGCGAGCGTCTCGACAGCTTTAGTCATGTCGACAAGCGTCAGCCGGTGCGGATTGGGCGTAGGGCGCAAAGACGGCTTGCGTCAGCCGGGCGACAGCATCAGGATCACCGGCAAGCGCTCTTCTGATCTTCATTTGAAGGTTCTTCCAGACGCCAGCCAGTCTTCACTCACTCCGCCGCTTCGCGCTTGCCTCCGGGCCGCCGCTCCAGCAGCTCCCGCAGGAACTGGCCGGTGTAGCTGCGCTTTTCGCGAACAATATCCTCCGGCGTGCCCGAGGCCACCAGCTCGCCGCCGCCGTCGCCGCCTTCGGGACCGAGGTCGAGCACCCAGTCTGCTGTTTTTATCACTTCCAGATTGTGCTCGATGACGACCACCGTGTTGCCCTGGTCGACCAGCTCGTGCAGCACTTCCAGGAGCTTGGCGACGTCGTGGAAATGCAGGCCGGTGGTTGGCTCGTCGAGGATGTAGAGCGTCTTGCCGGTCGCCTTGCGCGACAGCTCCTTGGCCAGCTTGATGCGCTGCGCCTCGCCGCCCGACAACGTCGTCGCCTGCTGGCCGACATGGATGTAGCCGAGGCCGACCTGCTTCAGCGTCTCCAGCTTGTCGCGCACGCCGGGCACCGCGGCGAAGAAATCGACGCCTTCCTCGACCGTCATGTCGAGCACGTCGGCAATCGACTTGCCCTTGAACAGGACGTCGAGCGTCTCTCTGTTATAGCGCTTGCCGTGACAGACGTCGCAGGTGACATAGACGTCGGGCAAAAAGTGCATCTCGATCTTGATGACGCCGTCGCCCTGGCAGGCCTCGCAGCGGCCGCCCTTGACGTTGAACGAGAAGCGACCTGGCTGATAGCCGCGCGCTTTGGATTCCGGCAGGCCGGCGAACCAGTCGCGGATCGGCGTGAAGGCGCCGGTATAGGTGGCGGGATTGGAGCGAGGCGTCCGTCCGATCGGCGATTGGTCGATATCGATGACCTTGTCGAGGAACTCGAGGCCCTCGATGCGGTCGTGCTCGGCCGGGTGCTCGCGCGAACCCATGATGCGGCGCGACGCCGCCTTGAACAAGGTCTCGATCAGGAAGGTCGACTTGCCGCCGCCGGAGACGCCGGTGACGGCGGTGAAGGTGCCGAGCGGGATTTCGGCGGTGACGTTCTTCAGATTGTTGCCGCGCGCGCCGACGATCTTCAGGCGCCGGTTCTTCTTGGCCTCGCGTCGCACCGCCGGCGTCGCCACTTCGAGCTCGCCGGACAGATATTTGCCGGTGATCGAGGCGGGGCTGGCCATGATCTGCTGCGGCGTTCCCTGCGCGATGATGTGGCCGCCGTGGATGCCGGCGGCCGGGCCGATATCGACGACATAATCGGCATGCAGGATGGCGTCCTCGTCATGCTCGACGACGATCACCGTGTTGCCGATGTCGCGCAAATGCTTCAGCGTGTCGAGCAGGCGCGCATTGTCGCGCTGGTGCAGGCCGATCGACGGCTCGTCCAGCACATAGAGCACGCCGGTGAGGCCGGAGCCGATCTGCGAGGCCAGCCGTATGCGCTGGCTCTCGCCGCCCGACAGCGTGCCGGAATTGCGCGACAGCGTCAGGTAGTCGAGCCCGACATCGTTGAGGAAGCGCAGCCGCTCGCGGATTTCCTTGAGCACGCGCACCGCGATCTCGTTCTGCTTGTCGCTGAGTGCGGCGGGCAGTTCGGTGAACCATTGGTCAGCCTTGCGGATCGACAGCTCGGTGACCTCGCCGATGTGCTTGCCGGCAATCTTCACCGCCAGCGCTTCCGGCTTCAGCCGGTAGCCGCGGCAGGCCGGGCAAGGCGTGGCCGACATGAAGCGCTCGATCTCCTCGCGCATCCAGGCGGATTCGGTTTCCTTCCAGCGCCGCTCGAGATTGGGGATGACGCCTTCGAATGTCTTTGTCGTCTGGTAGGAGCGCAGGCCGTCATCGTACTGGAAAGTGACCTCGCGCTCGCCGGTGCCGTGCAGGATGGCTTGCTTTGCCTCTGCGGTCAGGTCGCGGAACTTGTCGCCGAGCTTGAAGCCATAAGCCTTGCCCAGCGCCTCGAGCGTCTGCACGTAATAGGGTGAGGTCGATTTCGCCCATGGGCTGACGGCGCCGGCGCGCAGCGACAGATTGTCGTCGGGCACGATCAGGCTGGCGTCGATGGCGCGCTGGCTGCCGAGGCCGTCGCAGGTCGGGCAGGCGCCGAACGGGTTGTTGAAGGAGAACAGCCTGGGCTCGATCTCGGGAATGGTGAAGCCGGACACCGGGCAGGCGAATTTTTCGGAGAACAGGATGCGCTCATGCGTCTCGTTCTTCGATTTGTTGACCGAATCCTCGCCGGTCTGGCTGGCGTCGAGCGGCCGGTCGGCGAATTCGGCCACCGCCAGCCCGTCGGCGAGCTTCAGCGCGGTCTCGATGGAATCGGCAAGCCGCGTCGCCAGATCGCCGCGCACGACGATGCGGTCGACGACGACGTCGAGGTCATGCTTGTACTTCTTGTCCAGCGCCGGCACGTCGGCGATCTCGTAAAAGACACCATCGACCTTGACGCGCTGAAAACCCTTTTTCTGCAGCTCCAGCAGTTCCTTGCGGTATTCGCCTTTGCGGCCTCGCACCATCGGCGCCAGGATGAACAGACGCGTGCCTTCCTCGACCGCCAGCACGCGGTCGACCATCTGCGAAACCGTCTGGCTCTCGATCGGCAGGCCGGTGGCCGGCGAATAGGGGATGCCGACGCGCGCGAACAGCAGCCGCATATAGTCGTAGATCTCGGTGACGGTGCCAACCGTCGAGCGCGGGTTCTTCGACGTGGTCTTCTGCTCGATGGAGATGGCCGGCGACAAGCCGTCGATCTGGTCGACATCAGGCTTCTGCATCATTTCGAGGAACTGCCGCGCATAGGCCGACAGGCTCTCGACGTAGCGGCGCTGGCCCTCGGCATAGATGGTGTCGAAGGCGAGCGACGACTTGCCGGACCCCGACAGCCCGGTCATGACGATCAGGCTGTCACGCGGCAGGTCGAGATCGACATTCTTCAGATTGTGTTCGCGCGCCCCGCGAATGGAAAGATATTTATGGTCGGCCATCGCCGGTCGCCGCCTCAGATCTGGAATCTCGTGGGATGGCGGGTTGTCCCGGCCATCTCCCATGTAGGTAATTTCGCTCACCATTTCGAGAGAACTCTCGACCAAAGCCTTTAACCGTCTTTCGCGCGGGCGAGCAAGCGGAAAGAACAAAGGCCGAACACGCTCCTGACAAATGCGCTCATCAAACCAGCTTCGCGCACCACCGCATTAAAGTTCCACGCGTTAGCAAACGTGCGAACCCCAAACGGGTGGACAGCTTGCGACCAATGCGGAACCCGGCGCACCTTTCGAGAACGAAGTCACACTGCAACAAAAGAAATCGTACCCAATAATACAATCGCTGCTGCCGCAGCGAACCAATACGACGAGCGCACAATGTTGCGATTGTTTTTCTTCCCGTCGCCTCTCACAAGCAAGACCAAGCCGACCGAGCAAAAGATAAATCCCACAAGGGCCGACAGAATAAAAAGATACATGCCGGTCTCCAACTCCAAGTCGCATTCTAGCGAATGGAGACTTCTGTCGATAGTCACCTCGGCGCAAGGCGCAGCGCTCTGATCCATGGCCGACGCCGCGCTGCTCAAAACGGATGCAAATTTCGGATTCGCCACACAAGCGATCACGTTTTTGGTAAATCGGCTATCCACCTGTTGACGTCTTAACCTCAAGGAGTCAGACTCCAGGCGTCACCGAAGCCGACTATCTTTCGATGGCCTCGCCGCCCTAAGGCGGCCTGCACGAGTTGCAGGCTTTTGCGATATGCGCTTCGGACGACACCAGTCGCAATGGACAGAAAAGGAGAGCAGAGGAATGACTCCACCGGACAGTCCCTTGAGGCTCCACGTGTCGCTGGAGCCGCGGCAGGCATAAGTGCCAGGGCCAGGCGTTTGCGCCGCCCGACAAACCGTGACCTGCCGATCCCATTAAAATCAGAGACTACTAGTCGGATCGTCGGCTGAACGCCGCGAAGCATCCGAGATCAAAGAGCCGGCAGTTCGCTCCCGGCCATTGGATTTCAGATCCAAAAAAGCCCCGACCGTTTTGCGGAAGCAGCGGCGGGGCTATTTGTTTCTATGGTGCAAGCACGCGGTCTTGCCTTCTCCCCTTGTTGTGGGAGAAGGTGGATTGGCGCGTAGCGCCAAGACGGTTGAGGGGTGACCAAGCTTCGCTCGGCCACCTTCTCCCACAACAAGGGGAGAAGGGGGGCCAAGCTCGAATGTCGGCGACTGGCGCTCATGGCGTTCGGCTTTCAAGCCGCCTGTTTGCGCGTATCAAAAACATGATCGACAAGGCCCCAGGCCTTTGCCTCCGCGGCGGTCATGAAATGGTCGCGGTCGAGCGTGCGTTCGACCTCTTCGAACGTGCGACCGCAGTGGCGCGCGTAAAGCTCGGTCATGCGCCGCTTGGTCCTGAGGATGCCTTCGGCGTGGCGCTGGATGTCGGAGGCCTGGCCCTGGAAACCGCCTGACGGCTGGTGCAGCAGGATGCTGGTGTTGGGCAGCGCGATGCGTCGCCCCGGGGTGCCGGCCATCAGCAGGAAGGAGGCCATCGACGCAGCAAAGCCCATGCAGACGGTCGATACGGGGCAAGAAACGTACTGCATCGTGTCGTAGATAGCGAAGCCGCTGGTCACCACACCGCCCGGCGAGTTGATGTAGAGGGAAATTTCCTTGTCTGGATTGTCGGATTCCAGCGACAGGAGCTGGGCACAGACCAACGCCGACACATTGTCGTCGATCGGACCGTTGATGAAGATGATGCGCTCGCGCAGCAGCCGCGAGAAAATGTCGAAGGCGCGTTCGCCGCGGCTCGACTGCTCGATCACCATCGGCACCAGATTGGCAAAACCGCTCATCGCTTTTCTCCGTTGTGCTGCTCAGGCCGCGCGCAGGACGAGGCGATGCGTGTTTGCGGCTATGGTCTGTCTGGGGTTTTGTGCGTTGAGCGAAAGCCGGCAACCGGCGCCGGCAACCGCAGGCGTCGCTACTCGCGCAAATCCGTCGTGGACGATGCGCAGATGCGTGCCGCCCGACACAGTGCGGTCAAGCGTGAAGGTGACGATGCTGTCCATTGGGCTGTCCAGCGGGCTGGTGAGCGGATTCGCTGTATTGCCAGGCGCCGGCCGCTCCCGCCAGGAGTAGCGCAGCAGGCGTTCGGGCTCGGCGTCGAGGATTTCGCACTCGATCGGTGCATCCGCCTTGGCAAAGGCAAAGCGGCTGCCGATCTCGGGCTTGATGTCGTTCGGCATCATCCAGGCCGCGAGCAGGTCCGGCACCGTCAGCGCCCGCCACACTTTTTCCGGCGGGTCTGGGAGCTCGCACTCGAACTCGATCGAGTCTGCCGCCATGTTTGAATGCTGTTTTGCCGTCATTGGTCCATATCCTTCAAAACCGCCTTGAGCCGTTCGATACGCTCGGGCCAGAACGCACGGTAACGCTCGATCCAGCCGAGCAGAGGCTCAAGCCCTTGCGGATCGGCGCGATAATAGGAGTTGCGGCCGGCTCGCCGCTCGGTCACCAGGCCGGCGCCGCGCAGCACTGCGAGATGCTGCGACACGGCCGGTTGCGACACGCTCGTGCCGCTGCGCAGCTCCGACACCGTCATCTCGCCGGCGGCGAGCCGTTCGTAGACGGCGCGGCGCGTCGGGTCGGCAAGCGCTCGAAATTGCTGACATTCCTTGACAATAGGGATCGATGGTTATAGAACGAAAAGAGAACAAAAACCTTGTGGGAAAAGCCAGCCACGGCAGGCGGGGATTGTCCGCAGTCTATAAGGTGAGAGCGAGAAAATTTGTTTCGGATGAGCGCGGAGAAGTATCATGGCGGGTAGCGTCAACAAGGTCATTCTGGTGGGCAATCTCGGGGCGGACCCGGAAATCCGCCGTTTGAATTCGGGTGAGCCGGTCGTCAATATCCGCGTCGCCACCTCGGAAAGCTGGCGCGACAAGACTTCCGGCGAGCGCAAGGAAAAGACCGAGTGGCACAATGTCGTCATCTTCAACGAGCAACTCGCCAAGGTCGCCGAGCAGTATCTGAAGAAGGGTGCGAAGGTTTATGTCGAAGGCCAGTTGCAGACACGCAAATGGCAGGACCAGACCGGCAATGATCGCTACACGACCGAAATCGTGCTGCAGAAATTCCGTGGCGAGCTGCAGATGCTCGACGCACGCGGGCAGGGCGAGGGCGGTCAGGTCGGCAGCTATGCCGGTGGCGGCAGCAGCCGCGGTTCCGATTTCGGCCAGTCCGGCCCGGGCGAGAGTCTCAATCGCGGCGGCGGTGGCGGCAACAAGGGTGGCGGCGGTTCGTCGCGCGAACTCGACGACGAAATTCCGTTCTGATCCCTCGGCGCGAGCGGGTCTGCGCGAGCTGACACCCAGCTACTTGAGGTCACGCATTGGCGTCCCGAAAATCTGTCTCGGATTTTCGGGACGTTGTGCGTTTGAGCGGTGCACGGTGAAAGGACGTATCAGGTGAAAGCACGGATCAAATGGGTCGAGGAGCGCACTTTCGTCGGCGAGTCCGGCAGCGGTCACAAGGTGGTGCTGGGAACCGCGTTCGGACCGGACGGCAAGACGCCGGGGCCGAGCCCGATGGAACTGGTGCTGCTCGGCACTGGCGGCTGCTCAGCCTATGATGTCGTCCACATTCTCGAAAAGGGCCGCGAGGCGGTCGAAGACTGCGTGGTTGAACTCGACGCCGACCGGGCGGAGAAGGAGCCGCGGGTGTTCACCCGCATCCATATGCATTTCATCGTCAAGGGCCGCGCGCTTTCGCCTGACAAGGTCAGGCGGGCGATCGACCTGTCGATCGAAAAATACTGCTCGGCCTCGGCAATGATGGCCAAGACCGCCGAGATCACCCACGACTTCGAAGTTATTGATACGACGGCGAAGTAGGATAGCGTCCAGTGGCCGTTCGTTGCGCGAGATGGATGACGAAAATGACGGCCTCGGCAATCAAGCGCGAGGCCGCTTTCATTTTCATGCCGCCATCAACGCCTTGACGCCGTCGGCGACGAACTGCACGGCGAGCGCCGCGAGGATGACACCGAGCAGCCGGGTCAGGATCGAGCGGCCGGTCTGGCCGAGGACCCGGTCGATGCGCTCGGCCAGCACGAACACCAGGTAAGTGATGACAAGGCAGATCGCGATGATGCCGACAAGGGCCGCCTGCGCGCCAAAACCTGGAAACGAGCCGGACAACAGGACGGTCGCTGAAATCGCGCCCGGACCGGCGATCAGCGGGATCGCCAGCGGAAAGGCGGCAATGTTGTGGATCATGTCCTTGGTGATGGCGACGTCGCCGATCTTCTCCTTGCGGTCCTGCCGACGCTCGAACACCATTTCGAAGGCGATGAAGAACAGCAGGAACCCGCCGGCGACGCGGAACGCCGGCAGCGTGATGCCGAACACCGACAGGATCGATGCGCCGGCGATTGCAAACAGCGCCATCACCAGGAAAGCAATGATCGAGGCACGCACGGAAACCTGGTTACGCTCCTCGCGGTTCATCCCGCGCGTCACGGCAAGGAAGAGCGGCGCCAGGCCAGGCGGGTCGATGGTCACCAGAATGGTGACGAAGGCGTTGAACAGGGTGTCGAAGCTCGGCATCTCTGACCCTCCCCGCCGGGCGGTGCCCGAGACCCCAGCATTGGTAGAGCAAAGCGGCGTCAGGGGGAACCGTGCAGGTCAGGTGCTGGCGACGCGTCGCGCCAGGAACTCGACTTCGAGCCGCCAGGTCGCACCATTGTCCTGCGAGCGTTCGCCCAGCCAGCGGAACGAATCTTCGGTGATCCGGGAAAAACTCCAGCGCACCGCGGCGCCGGTGCCGTCGGCGCCTTGCTGGACGATGGTGTCGCCCTCGGCGCGGCCGAGCTGGCGGCTGTAATACTGGGTGCGCGGATCGCTCCAGAAGATATGCCAGGCGTCGACGCCGGGGTCATAGACGCGCAGTGTCGTGCCATAGAAGGTCCATTGGCCGAGCGAGTTCTGTGCGCCACTGTTCCGCGCGGGCAAGATCCATACGTCCTGGATCGCGCGGCCCTCGAGCACCCAGCCGAAATGCACCTCGCCGCGTCCGGTCAGAACCTGGCCGTCTTCGAGATGGCGCGTGGCATCGAACGTCCAGGCGCCGACGAAGCGGCCGTAAAGGTTCAGTTTCTCGGCAAGGTCTGCGGCTGGCCCGTCGCTGTGCAGGGCTTCGGCAACGGAAGATGAATTGAACATGGTTTCTGCCCACTTTGTCAGGAGACCGGGAAGAATAGGCTTGGCAGTCTTCTTGCGCTTGGGAAAAATTGCTATCTTTCGGCCATGACGACGAGCGTGCATACACTGGCGTCCGGAAAAGGCTGGCGGGTGTCGGACGTAGTCTGCACTGCCGGCGCCGCTGATCGCCCGTTCGAGGAAGAGCATCGCAGCTTCTGTGTCGCAGTGGTGACCAACGGCACCTTCCGCTACCGCGCACGCCAGGGCACGGCGATGTTGACGCCGGGCGCAATTCTGCTCGGCAACCCCCGCACTTGCTACGAGTGTGGGCACGAGCATGGCGCCGGCGACCGCTGCATCTCCTATCATTTCAGCCCGGCCTATATGGAGCAGATCGTCGCCGACTCGCCGGGCGCGAAGAAGCTGGCCTTCAAGACGCCGCTTCTGCCGCCCTTGCCGGCGCTGGCACGGCTGCTGGCCGAGGCGGAAGCCGCGCGCGAGATGGCCGAGATCGAGGCGTTCGAGGAACTCGGACTGCGGATTGCCGGCGCAGCCGTCGCCTCCGGTATCACGCCCGCTGCCCGGTCACCGAGCCGCCGCGATCAGAAACGCGTTGCGGAGGCGGTGCGGCGCATCGAAAAGGATGCCGAAAGGCCGGTCTCGCTCGCCGAGCTTGCAAGCGAAACGGCGACCAGTCCTTACCATTTCCTGCGCAGCTTCCGGCATGTCGCGGGCATGACGCCCTACCAGTTCGTGCTGAAAACCCGGCTGCACAGGACGGCGGTGCGGCTGCGCATGTCGGACGAGGCGATCTCGACGATCGCCTTCGAAGCCGGGTTCAACGATTTGTCGACCTTCAACCGCCGTTTCCGCCGCGTGATGGGGGAGGCGCCCGGCGCCTACCGGCTCCGGCGGCGAGGTGATAAATTGCCGAACGCGTCCGTGGTTCCGGCTTTGTGAAGCAAAAAATTGGCCTGACAATGAGCTTTGCCCCGGCGGCCACGAAAGCGCCTCGGCCATATCGTCGCAATCAGTGATATCCTTTTGAAATCACCACAAAAACCGCCACTGGAAAACTGCCGCGGACGTTGGAGTTTCGGCCCGGCTTCCTATATAAGCACCGAGTGATTCCCGTTTTGATTGTGACCTGATTTGACCGACCAGAAGACACCGCGCGGCGCCGATGGCGGCCCCACCGGCATCGAGCCGATATCCATCATCGAGGAGATGCAGCGCTCCTATCTCGATTACGCGATGAGCGTGATCGTCAGCCGTGCGCTGCCCGACGTGCGCGACGGGTTGAAGCCGGTGCATCGCCGCATCCTCTATGCCGCCCATGAGAGCGGCTATCACTGGAACCGCAAATATGTGAAGTCGGCGCGCCCGGTCGCCGACGTGATGGGTAAATACCATCCGCATGGCGATGCCTCGATTTACGACGCCTTGGTGCGGATGGCGCAGGACTGGTCGCTGCGCGTGCCGCTGATCGACGGGCAGGGCAATTTCGGCTCGATCGACGGCGATCCGCCGGCGGCGATGCGTTACACCGAATCGAGGCTGACCAAGGTCGCGCATGAGTTGCTGGAAGACATCGACAAGGACACGGTCGATTTCCAGGACACTTATGATGCGTCCGGCAGCGAACCGAAAGTCCTGCCGGCGCGCTTTCCGAACCTGTTGGTCAACGGCTCCGGCGGCATCGCCGTCGGCATGGCCACCAACATCCCGCCGCACAATCTGGGCGAGGTCTGCAACGGCGCCATTGCCCTTATCGACAATCCGGCGATCGATCTGCCGGCGCTGATGGAGATCATTCCGGGGCCGGATTTTCCGACCGGCGGCATCGTGCTCGGCCGTTCCGGCATCTACAGCGCCTATTCGACCGGCCGCGGCTCCATCGTCATGCGCGGCCGCGTCAACGTCGAGGCGCGCGGCAACGACCGTGAATCGATCGTCATCACCGAGGTTCCCTACCAGGTGAACAAGTCGTCGATGATCGAGAAGATGGCCGAACTGGTGCGTGACAAGCGCATCGAAGGCATTTCCGACATCCGCGACGAGAGCGATCGGCAGGGCTACCGTGTCGTCATCGAACTGAAGCGCGACGCGGTCGCCGACGTCATCCTCAACCAGCTCTACCGTTTCACGCCGCTGCAGACGTCGTTCGGCGCCAACATGGTGGCGCTGAACGGCGGCAAGCCGGAATTGCTGACGCTGACCGACATGCTTAAGGCGTTCGTCGCCTTCCGCGAGGACGTGATCAGCCGGCGCACGAAATTCCTGCTGCGCAAGGCGCGCGACCGTGCCCATGTGCTGGTCGGCCTCGCCATAGCCGTCGCCAACATCGACGAGGTGATAAAGCTGATCCGCAGCGCGCCGGATCCGCAGACGGCGCGCGAGCAGTTGATGGAGCGGCGCTGGCCCTCGGGCGACGTCGAATCGCTGATCCTGCTGATCGACGATCCGCGCCACCGCATCAACGAGGACGGCACCTACAATCTGTCCGAGGAACAGGCGCGCGCCATCCTCGAACTGCGCCTGCAGCGGCTGACCGCGCTCGGCCGCGACGAGATCGCCGACGAGTTGAATACGATCGGCGACGAGATCAAGGACTATCTGGACATCCTGTCGTCGCGCGCCCGCATTCAGCAGATCGTCAAGGACGAGCTTGCCGCCGTGCGCGACGAGTTCGGCACGCCGCGCCGCACCGAGCTGTCCGATGGCGGGGCGGATATGGAAGACGAGGACCTGATCCAGCGCGAGGACATGGTCGTGACGGTCAGCCATTCCGGCTACATCAAGCGTGTGCCGTTGTCGCTCTACCGGGCCCAGCGCCGCGGCGGCAAAGGCCGCTCCGGCATGTCGACCAAGGAAGAGGATTTCGTCACCCGGCTGTTCGTCGCCAACACGCACACGCCGGTGCTGTTCTTCTCTTCGCGTGGCATCGTCTACAAGGAAAAGGTGTGGCGCCTGCCGATCGGCAACCCGCAGTCGCGCGGCAAGGCGCTGATCAACATGCTGCCGCTGGAGCAGGGCGAACGCATCACCACCATCATGCCGCTGCCCGAGGACGAGACCAGCTGGGGCGAACTCGACGTGATGTTCGCCACGACGCGCGGCACGGTGCGCCGCAACAAGCTGTCGGATTTCGTCCAGGTCAACCGCAACGGCAAGATCGCCATGAAGCTGGAAGAGGAGGGCGACGAGATACTCGGCGTCGAGACCTGCACCGACAATGACGACGTGCTTTTGACCGCAAGCTCCGGCCAGTGCATACGCTTCTCGGTTAGCGACGTGCGCGTTTTCCAGAGCCGCAACTCGGTCGGCGTGCGCGGCATCGCCATGGCTGCCAGCGACCGGGTGATCTCGATGGCGGTGATCGAACATGTCGATGCGTCGCCGGCCGAGCGCGCCGCTTATCTCAAGCGGGTGGCGGCCGAACGGCGGCTCGCCGCCGGCATTGCGGCGGGCGAGGACGAAGACTTCCAGCTCACCAATGAGGAGGTCGGCGAGGAGACGGAGCTTTCCGACGAGCGCTACGAATTCCTCAAGGCACACGAGCAGTTCGTGCTGACGGTGACGGAATATGGCTACGGCAAGCGCTCGTCTTCCTATGATTTCCGCCAGATAGGGCGCGGCGGCAAGGGCATCCGCGCCACCGATGTGTCGAAAGTGGCTGAGATCGGCCGTCTGGTGGCGACTTTCCCGGTCGGCAATGACGACCAGATCATGCTTGTCTCGGATGGCGGCACCGTCATCCGCGTGCCGGTCAACGGCATTCGCTTCGCCAGCCGCGCCACCAAAGGCGTAACCATCTTCAACACGGCCGACGGCGAGAAGGTCGTTTCGGTGGAGCGGATAACGGAACCGCAGTCGGACGAGGAAGCAGAAGAGAGTGTCGAGGGCGACGCAACTCTGGATACCGGCACTGAAGGCGCTGGCCCGGACAATAACGCCGAGTAGATCTTGATGCGCAATGCCGGCCCGATGGACCGGCGCCGTCAACCGATAGTGGCCGGTCTAGAAGTGGCGTGAAGGCTTGCGGATACCGAAGCCTCCGAATCGCTTGGCATTGGACTTGGCGCGGACGCGCTCTGCTTCCTGATGCAGCCCGAATACGGTGGCGATCAGCATGGCGATGGTCATTGCGGTGGCGAGCATGTAGATCAGCATGTGCGTGTTCTCCTGCACCTAGCAACGATCAAATGGGGTTTTGGTTTCATCTTCTGAAGCTGCAATCTAATGAACGCTGCGTGAAGCCTTCGTGATCGGCCCATTCATTGGTCGTTCATCTCGGCCAAAAGGTTCACTCAAAGCGCATCGCGATTACCGTGGCTCAGGCGATGCGCTTTGAAGTCCCGTTTGGGTGGATGCCGTTGTTCCAAACCGCTGCGCACCCTCGGGTCAGGCCCCAAAGGCAGGCGTTTGCGGCGACTTGCATTGGCGGCTCGCCGATCGGATTTGCCTTTGCGAGAGAGGCTCGCTAGAAGCACCTGCCATGACCGAACGCATCGCCCTTTATGCCGGCTCCTTCGACCCGCCGACCAACGGCCATCTCGACGTGCTGAAGGCGTCGCTGGCTGTGGCGGACACCGTCTATGCAGCGATCGGCATTCATCCCGGCAAGAAACCGCTGTTCTCGTTCGAGGAGCGGGTCGGCCTCATCGAAGCTGCGACGAAGGCCGAATTCGGTCGCGACGGCGCGCGCATCAAGGTCGTCGCTTTCGACGGGCTGGTCATCGACGCTGCCAGGAAGCAGGGCGCCTCGATCATGATCCGTGGCCTGCGCGACGGCACCGATCTCGACTACGAGATGCAGATGGCCGGTATGAACGAGACCATGGCGCCGGAACTGCAGACGGTTTTTCTGCCCGCCAGCCCTTCGGTGCGAACCATTACCGCCACACTTGTCCGTCAGATAGCCTCGATGGGCGGCGACATTCGCCCCTTCGTGCCGGCGGCCGTGGCTGGCGCACTCACCGCCAAATTTGCGAAATAATGCATGTCGCCCAAACGTGGAACCCGGTTTGGGGCAACGACATGCGTGAAACAAAGGTTTTCGGAGAAAGATCCATGCAGCTCAAAAGGCTCGCCACCTGCTTTGTCGTTCTTTTCGGTCTTGTGACCGCCTCCGTTTCGGCGTTTGCCGCCGATCCGGAAAACACGATGATCATCACGCTTAAGGACGGCGACGTGACCGTCGCGCTCAGGCCCGATCTCGCGCCGAAGCATGTCGAGCAGATCAAGAAGCTGGTGCGCCAGGGCGCTTATGACAACGTCGCTTTCCACCGTGTCATCGACGGCTTCATGGCGCAGACCGGCGACGTGAAGTTCGGCAACATGAAGAACGGCTTCAGCGCCGACGCTGTCGGCACCGGCGGTTCCGATCTTCCCGACCTGCCGGCCGAATTCTCTCAGACCGAGCGCTATCAGCGCGGCGTGGTCGGGATGGCCCGCTCGCAGGACCCGGATTCCGCCAATTCGCAGTTCTTCATCATGTTCGCGCCGGCGCCGCCGCTCGATGGCCAGTACACCATCGTCGGCAATGTCGAGAACGGCATGGAGTTGGTGGACAAGATCAAGAAAGGCGACGCGGCGCAGAACGGGGTCGTCACCGATCCCGATCGCATGATCAAGGTGCGCATCGCCGCCGACGGCAAGTAAACCCATTTATTTCAAAAGGATATTCTGACATGGCCGAGATCAAGGACCGCGAGAACGCGCTCATCATGGAAACGACCAAGGGCAAGGTCGTCATCGAACTGTTTCCCGATCTGGCGCCTGGCCATGTCGGCCGCATCAAGGAACTGGCGCGCGAAGGCGCTTACGACGGCGTGGTGTTCCACCGCGTCATCGACGGTTTCATGGCGCAGACCGGCGACGTGAAATTCGGCAATTCCAGCAAGCCCTCTTTCGCACCGGCGCGCGCCGGCACCGGCGGCTCCGACAAGCCCGATTTGAAGGCGGAGTTCTCCAACGCCAATCACGGCCGCGGCACCTGCTCGATGGCGCGCTCGCAGAATCCGAACTCGGCCAATTCGCAATTCTTCATCTGCTTCGACGATGCCGCCTTCCTCAACCGCCAATACACGGTCTGGGGCCAGGTCATCGAAGGCATGGACAATGTCGACAAGATCAAGCGCGGCGAGCCGGTGCCGGATCCCGACAAGATCGTGTCGCTGAAGGTCGCGGCCGACGTGAAATGACCTCCTCGGCTGTCGCGGCTATCACTCGGATACTTGCCGCGGCGGCCGCTCCGGCGCTGGCGACGGGGTCGATCGCTGGCGCCTGGGCGGTGGCCTGCCCGGAACTTTGAGGCGGGATTTTCTTGCGCGTCGATCTTTTCGACTTCGATCTGCCGGAGGAGCGCATCGCGCTTCGACCGGCAGAACCGCGCGACAGCGCCAAAATGCTGGTTGTCAGGCCGGGTGAAGGTCTCGAAGACCGGACGGTGCGCGAGCTGCCGTCGCTGCTCGAGACCGGTGACGTGCTGGTCTTCAATGACACCAAGGTCATTCCGGCACAGTTGAAGGGCATCAGGCGGCGCGGCGAAGCGGCGGCGCAAATCGAAGCCACGCTGCACATGCGGGTGGCGCCGGACCGCTGGCTGGCTTTCATGCGGCCGGGCAAGCGCATCGCCGCCGGTGACCGCATCCATTTCGGCCATGACGCCAATTCCTGCTTTCTCGGCCAGCTCGATGCCACGGTGATCGAAAAGGGCGAGGCTGGCGAGGCTTTGTTGGGTTTTGACCTCTCAGGTGCGTTTCTCGACGAGGCGCTGCACGCCGTCGGTCACATTCCGCTGCCGCCTTATATCGCTTCGAAGCGCGACGACGACGAACGCGATCGCAGCGACTACCAGACCATCTATGCCAGGGAGGAGGGGGCTGTGGCGGCCCCCACGGCCGGCCTGCATTTCACGCCCGAGCTTTTCGCCGCCCTCGATGCCAAGGGCGTCGAACGGCGTTTCGTCACCCTGCATGTCGGCGCCGGCACGTTCCTGCCGGTGAAAGTCGACGACACCGCCGATCACAAGATGCATGCCGAGATCGGTTCGGTCAGTCCGGAAACCGCCAGGGCGCTGAACGCGGCAAAGGCGCGTGGCGGGCGCATCATCGCCGTCGGCACGACATCGCTGCGCCTGCTGGAGAGCGCCGCGCGGAAGGACGGCATGCTGGCTGGATGGTCGGGTCCGACCGATATCTTCATCACGCCCGGCTATCGCTTCAAGGCCGCCGACATGCTGATGACCAATTTCCATCTGCCGCGCTCGACGCTGTTCATGCTGGTTTCGGCATTTTGCGGTCTGGAAACGATGCGTGCGGCCTATGCGCATGCCATCGAGAACCGCTACAGGTTCTACTCCTACGGAGATGCAAGTCTGCTGCTCAAGCAGGAGAACGATGGACGCGCGCCCGGTATAGAACAAGGAATTCAATGACTAAAGCGTTCACCTTCAAGGTGCTGGCGACCGACGGCAAAGCGCGGCGCGGCTCCATCACCATGCCGCGCGGAGAAATCCGCACGCCGGCCTTCATGCCGGTCGGCACCGGCGGCACGGTCAAGACCATGTATATGGATCAGGTGCGCGGCGTCGGCTCGGACATCATCCTTGGCAACACCTATCATCTGATGCTGCGGCCGGGCGCCGAGCGTGTGGCGCGGCTTGGCGGTCTGCATGAATTCGCCCGCTGGCCGCACCCGATCCTGACCGACAGCGGCGGCTTCCAGGTGATGTCGCTGTCGAAGCTGAGGAAACTGACCGAAAAGGGCGTCACCTTCCGCTCCCATATCGACGGCGCCGCCTATGAGATGTCGCCCGAGCGCTCGATCGAAATCCAGGGACTGCTCGGCGCCGACATCCAGATGCAGCTCGACGAATGCACCGCGCTGCCGGCCATGGAGAAGGAGATCGAGCGGGCGATGGAGCTGTCGCTGCGCTGGGCCGAGCGTTGCAGGACGGCGTTCGGCGACCAGCAGGGCAAGGCGATGTTCGGCATCGTCCAGGGCGGCGACATACCGGCCCTGCGGCTGCGCTCCGCGCAGGCGCTGAAAGCGATGGACCTCAAGGGCTACGCGATCGGCGGGCTGGCGGTCGGCGAGCCGCAAGCGGTGATGCTCGAAATGCTCGACATCACCTGCCCGGAGCTGCCGGCGGACAGGCCGCGCTATCTGATGGGTGTCGGCACGCCCGACGACATATTGAAATCGGTGGCGCGCGGCATCGACATGTTCGATTGCGTGATGCCGACACGCGCTGGCCGCCATGGCCTCGCCTATACAAGGCGCGGCAAGGTCAATCTGCGCAACGCCCGCCATGCCGACGATCCGCGCCCGTTGGACGAGGAGAGCGACTGCCCGGCTGCCCGAGATTATTCACGCGCCTACCTGCACCATCTGGTCCGCTCGCAAGAGGCGCTCGGGGCGATGCTTCTGACCTGGAACAATCTTTCCTACTACCAGAAACTGATGCAGGACATTCGTGCCGCCATCGAAGCCGGTACCTTCGAGGCGCGGGCGGCGGAAATTTCCGAGGGCTGGGCCAGGGGCGATATCCCGGCGATGTGATCGAGCCCTCAGGTGCTCAGCAGAGATGCACGGTTTCAGCGCCCGCGTACATCCGCCGTTTGGCTGCACTAAAGCTTCCCCCAGGTCCGCTTCTGCCTGAGCGCCGTCCTGACGCTTGAAAGCCGGGCGGCAGTCTGCCACAAGGGCGGCCTATGCGTGCAAGCTTGAGCAGGACCGGGCAATGAAGGCATTTTTCGTGCAGATAAAGTGCGATCTGGGCAAGTCCTATGACGTTGCCGGCGCATTGGCCGATGCCGAGATCGCCTCGGAAATCTACTCGACAGCCGGCGACTACGATCTGCTCGCCAAATTCTATGTCGACGACGATGAAGACATCGGCCACTTCGTCAACGAGAAGGTGCAGAGTCTTCCAGGCATCAAGGACACGTTTACAGTCGTCACCTTCCGCGCGTTCTGAGCGGCGCCTGCCGCCTGCCCGGGCACAAGGCAAAGCCTGACCCAGCCATATCGGCGCTGCCCTAATTTTAGGCAGGTCGCGACATACTGATCGCCAACATCCTCCAAATCACCGATTGCGCTTGATTTTCTCCGGTGACGCCAGTGAAATGGCCTGACAGGGAGTAAGCGATTGGCAGCGTTCGACGAAATGCTTCCGGAAATCTCCGGATTGAGAAAACCGTATTCGGCTTACGATCGCTGGCTGAAGGAGCAGGATCCGGCCAGGCTTACCGAAAAGATGCAGGACGCCGAACGCGTCTTTCGCAAGACCGGCATCACTTTTGCCGTCTATGGCGAGCAGGAAGCCTCCGAGCGCCTTATTCCCTTCGACATCGTTCCGCGCATCATTTCCGGCAATGAATGGCGACGGCTGACGCAAGGCATCGAGCAGCGCGTCCAGGCGCTGAACGCCTTTCTCGACGATATCTACCACCGCCAGGAGATTTTGCGCGCCGGGCGCGTCCCCAAGGAATTGATCGCCAGGAACGAGGCGTTCCTGCCGGAGATGATCGGAGTGCGGCCGCCAGCCGGCGTCTACACCCATATCATCGGCGTCGATATCGTTCGCATCAGCGAGAACGAATTCTACGTGCTGGAGGACAATGCGCGCACGCCGTCCGGCGTCTCCTACATGCTGGAGAACCGCGAGACGATGATGCAGCTCTTTCCCGAGCTGTTCCAGCAGATCAAGGTACGGCCGGTGGAAAACTATCCGCAGCTCTTGCGCCAGTCGCTGGCGGCAGTGCGGCCGCAAGGCACCAAGGGCGCGCCGACCATTGCCGTGCTGACGCCGGGCAGCTTCAACTCCGCCTATTTCGAACATGCCTTCCTTGCCGACCAGATGGGTGTGCAGCTTGTCGAGGGGCAGGATCTGCGCGTCGTCGATGGCCACGTCGCGATGCGCACGACCGAAGGCTACAAGCAGATCGACGTGCTTTATCGAAGGGTGGACGATTCTTTTCTCGATCCGCTGACCTTCCGTCCGGACTCGGCACTGGGTGTGCCGGGCATCATGGATGTCTACCGTGCCGGCAACATCACCATCGCCAATGCACCGGGAACCGGCATCGCCGACGACAAGGCGATCTATTCCTATATGCCCGAGATCGTTGAATTCTACACCGGCCGCAAAGCAATCCTCGGCAACATCCCGACTTGGCGCTGCTCGGAGCCGGACAGCCTGAAATACGTGCTCGAACATATCGACGAGCTGGTGGTGAAGGAGGTGCATGGCTCCGGCGGCTACGGCATGCTGGTCGGGCCGGCCGCTACCAAGAAGGAATGCGAGGATTTTTCCAAGAAACTCGCGGCAAGACCGTCGAACTACATCGCCCAGCCGACGCTGGCGCTGTCGACCTGTCCGATCCTGACCGACAAGGGACTGGCGCCGCGCCATGTCGATCTCAGGCCCTACGTGCTGGTATCTGATCGCATCCAGATCGTGCCGGGCGGGCTGACGCGTGTGGCGCTGAAAGAAGGCTCACTGGTGGTCAATTCGTCCCAGGGCGGCGGGACGAAGGATACTTGGGTGCTGGATGATTAGAGTGGGAAGTAGCGAGTAGGGAATAGCGAGTAGTGAATAGCGAGTAGTGAATAGTGAATAGTGAATAGTGAATAGTGCATAGTGCATAGTGCATAGTGGATAGTGAATAGACAAGGATGACATGTCGTTGATGTTGGTGAAATGCCCTGAAATAAAGCACGCGGCGTCGTGCCCTGGAAAAATTTGGCCATTCACCATTCACCATTCACCATTCACCGTCCGAAGGACCGCGTAGAATGCTTCTCGGCCGCACCGCCAACGGGCTCTACTGGATGAACCGCTACATCGAGCGGGCGGAAAACATGGCGCGGCTGGTCGATGCCGGGCTGCGCATGGCGCTGACCCGCACCCAGAACGCCTCCGAAGAGTGGAATTCGGTGCTGCTCAGTGCCGGTTCGGACGCCGCCTTCACGCAGAAATATTCCGACTATACCGCCGCCAACGTTGCCGATTTCCTGCTGCGCGACACATCCAACCCGTCGAGCACGATGACGTCGATCGAAACGGCCCGTAACAATGCCCGCATGGTGCGCACCGCATTGACGCGCGAGACCTGGGAAAGCATCAACGAAGCCTGGATGTCGCTGAAGCGCATGCTGGCCAAGCCGATCGACGAGCGCGACCTGCCCAGCGTGCTCGACGCGATCAAGCGCGAAACGGCACTGATCCGCGGCTCGTTCTACGGCACCATGCTGCGCAACGAGATCTTCGATTTCTCGCAGCTCGGCACCTATGTCGAACGCGCCGACAACACGGCGCGCATCCTGGACGTGAAATACTACGTGCTGTTGCCGTCGATCGCGTGGGTCGGCTCCACGCTCGACAACTACCAGTGGGAATCGATCCTGCGTTCGGTGTCGGCGCATCGCTCCTATCGCTGGGTCTACGAGGCCGACTACAAGCCGACCAACATTGCCGACTATCTGATCCTCAACGTTCGCATGCCGCGCTCGCTGACCTTCTGCTACCGCTTCCTGACGGAGCATCTGAAATTCCTGGGCGATGATTATGGCGAGCGCCATGCCTGTCATGTGACAGCCGGCAACACCCAGGCCATGCTGGCCGCCGGCTCGATCAAGGACATATTCGACGCCGGGCTGCATGAATTCCTGGCCAATTTCATCCGCGACAACATCAGGCTCGGCGACGAGATCGCGCAGGACTACAGGTTTTATTGAGCATGATCCCGGAAAGTGGAAGCCGGTTTCCGGAACAGATCATGCTCGGGGGACGAGCATGATCCCGGAAGGTGGAAGCCGGTTTCCGGAAATGATCATGCTCTGGGGACGAGTGCAATGCGGCTGAAGATCACCCACCGGACCGAGTACCGCTACGATGCGCCGGTGCACTATCTGTTGCAGCGGCTGCGGCTGCTTCCAGTCAGCGGACCGACACAGACCGTCTTGTCCTGGGCGCTGAAGATCGAAGGGGCGCGCGAAGAGGTGCGCTTCACCGACCATTTCGGCAACGACACGCGGCTTTTGAGCGTCGAAGGTGAGCGCGATTTCATCACCGTCGAGGCATCGGGCGAGGTGGTGACACGCGACACATCAGGCGTCAGCGGGCCGCATCAGGGGTTCGCGCCGCTGTGGTTGTTTGGCCAGGAAACGCCGTTGACCACGATCGGCGGCGGTATTCGCGAACTCGCGGCCTCGGTCGGCGAGGGGGCCGATATCGAAAGGTTGCACCGGCTGATGGCGGTGATCGGCGAGCGCGTCGCCTATACGATGGGCACCACCAACGCGGCGACCCCGGCCGAGGACGCGCTGGCGCTCAAGACCGGCGTCTGCCAGGACCACAGCCACATCTTTGCCGCCGCCGCGCGGGCCATGGGGTTTCCGGCCCGCTACGTCAGCGGCTATTTGATGATGGATGCGGCGGTCGAGCAGGCGGCGAGCCATGCCTGGGCCGAAGCGCATGTTGCGGGCCTTGGCTGGGTCGCGTTCGACGTCGCCAACGGCATTTCGCCCGACGAACGCTATGTGAAGGTGGCAACCGGCCGTGATTACCGCGATGCCACGCCCGTATCAGGAATTCGGCTGGGACAAGCGGAAGAACAGCTTGCGGTGACCGTCACCGTGGAGCAGTAATCCCCGGCAAGATTTGCTGCCAAAGGGATTCGATGACCTATTGCGTCGGCTTGAAGATCGATCGCGGGCTCGTGTTCATGTCGGACACGCGCACCAATGCCGGCATGGATTCGATCTCTACCTTCAAGAAGATGCATGTCTGGGAGCAGGCGGGCGAGCGCGTCATCGTGCTGATGTCGGCCGGCAATCTGGCGACGACGCAGGCTGTCGTCAGCCTGCTCGACGAACGCACCAAGGCGGTGGCCGATCGCCACGCCACGCTGCTTGAAACGCCGTCTATGTACCAGACGGTGCGGCTGGTCGGCGACACCGTCAAGGAAGTCATCGCCAGTTCGTCGCCGGCGGGCGAGAAGGCCGATTCCTACTTCAATGCCTCCTTCATCCTCGGCGGCCAGATCAAGGGCAGCGCGCCGCGGCTGTTCATGATCTATCCGGAAGGCAATTTCATCGAATCGACCGAAGACACGCCGTTCTTCCAGATCGGCGAGACCAAATACGGCAAGCCGATCATCATCCGCGCCTATGAGAAGGCGATGAGTTTCGCCGAGACGGTGAAACTGCTGCTGGTGTCGTTCGACTCGACGCTGAAATCGAACCTGTCGGTCGGTCTGCCGCTCGACCTGCTGTTCTACGAAAAGGACGCCTTCAAGGTCAGCCTGAAGAAGCGGATCGCCCAGGACGACCAATATTATCGGACGATCTCGGACGGCTGGTCGAATGCACTGAAGGCTGCTTTTGCCAGCCTGCCTGACTTTCCCGAGTGAAAGCCTCCGTTTTTCGTGCTCTTTGATCGCTGGGCTCGATCTGACGGAGAGCAAGATGAATAGCAACGAATTCCGGGAATGGTCGCTGCGCGCGGCCGAATGGGGTGCCGACTACAGGAGCACACTTCGCGAAAGACCGGTGCGGCCGCTCGTCGAGCCGGGCGAAATCTCCAGAAGCATCGACGTCTCGCCGCCGGAACATGGCGAAACGATGCAGGCAATCTTCGCCGACTTCGAGCGCAAAATCCTGCCCGGCATGACGCATTGGCAGCATCCGCGCTTCTTCGCCTATTTCCCGGCCAATGCCGCACCGGTCTCGGTGGTGGCCGAATATCTGGTCTCGGTTATGGCCGCGCAATGCATGCTCTGGCAAACTTCGCCGGCAGCGACCGAACTCGAGACGCGCGTCGTCGACTGGATGCGTCAGGCGCTTGGCCTGCCGGAAGGGTTTTCCGGCGTCATGCAGGATTCGGCATCGTCGGCGACGCTCGCCGCCGTGCTGACCATGCGCGAGCGCGCGCTCGACTGGCAGGGCAACAAGAAGGGCCTGCAGAGCCAGCCGATATTGCGCGTCTATTCTTCCGATCAGGTCCACACCTCCATCGACCGGGCGATCTGGGTGTCGGGCGTCGGCGAGGACAATCTCGTGCGCATTCCGGTTGCCGGCCGCTTCCGCGCCATGGATGTCGCGGCTCTCGAAGCGGCTGTCGTCGCCGACCGGCAGGCGGGCATGCTGCCGGCCGGCATCATCGCCTGCGTCGGCGGCACCAGCACCGGCGGCACCGATGATATCGCCGGCGTCGCCGCGGTGGCGAAACGGCACGGCCTCTATCTGCATGTCGATGCCGCCTGGGCCGGATCGGCGATGATCTGTCCGGAATACCGGCATTTCTGGGCTGGCGTGGAGCAGGCGGATTCCATCGTCTTCAACCCGCACAAATGGCTGGGCGCGCAGTTCGACTGCTCGATGCAGTTCATCCGCCGGCCGGAAGACCTGGTGCGGACGCTGGCCATCAAACCGGACTACCTGGAGACGCATGGGCGCGACGGCATCATCAACTATTCCGAATGGTCGGTGCCGCTCGGGCGGCGCTTTCGCGCATTGAAACTCTGGTTCCTGCTGCGCGCCCACGGGCTGGAAAATCTGCGGACCATGATCCGCAACCATGTCGCCTGGAGCGAAGGGCTGGCCGAGCGGCTGGCCAGGGAACCGGATTTCGAGATCGTCTCGGAGCCGATGCTGTCGCTGTTCTCGTTCCGGCATTTGGCGGACGGCACCGATTCGGACGAACACAACCTGCGGCTGGTCAACGCGATCAACGACGATGGCCGCATCTACCTGACGCAGACACGGGTGGACGGGCAGGTCGCGATCCGCTTTCAGGTCGGTCAGTTCGAGACGACGGCGGCGGATGTCGACACCGCATTCGGGGTCATCACCGAAATCGCCCGCCGGCTGGCCTGAAAATTGGTCGGCAAAGTTGCGTCGAGGTTTGTTTTTGGACGTATGCAAATTTCGTTAGCCGCACCATGCCTTTTCACCGCTTTCGTTTTTCGCTATAGACAAGGAAAACGAAAACGGGAGGTCACCGATGTATCTGTCGCCGCGTCATTCCGAGATCATCCAGATGGCCAAGGACAATGGCCGCGTGCTGGTCGACGAACTGGCAACGCATTTCAACGTGACGCCGCAGACCATCCGCAAGGACCTCAACGATCTGTGCGACCAGCGCCTGCTTTCCCGTATCCATGGCGGGGCGCTGTTCCCGTCCGGCATCGAGAACATGGAATATGAGGCGAGGCGCAAGATCGCCGCCGACGAGAAGGAGGCGATCGGTCGCGCCGCAGCCAGGCTGATCCCGGACAACGCCTCGCTGTTCATCAATATCGGCACCACGACGGAGTCGGTCAGCAAGGCGCTTCTCGATCATGCCGGCCTGATGGTCATCACCAATAATATCAATGTTGCCAATAGGATGCGCATATATCCTTCCATCGAAGTTGTTATTGCCGGCGGCGTCGTGCGGGGTTCCGACGGCGGTGTGGTCGGCGAGGCGGCGGTCGATTTCATCAGGCAGTTCAAAGTCGACTACGCGGTGATCGGCGCCTCGGCGATCGACCATGACGGTGCGTTGCTCGATTTCGATTTTCGCGAGGTGAAGGTGGCGCAGGCGATCATCGCCAATGCCCGGCATGTCATCCTCGTTTCCGACCAGACCAAGTTCGAGCGGACGGCGCCGGTTCGCATCGGCCACCTGTCGCAGGTCAACACTTTCATCACCGACCGCTGCGACATCCCGTCGGTGCGCAAGATCTGCCAGGAAGCAGAGGTTCAACTGATCGAAACCTCGCTCTCCTGGATGGGACGTTGATGGTGCCGTTGCGGCAACTCCCGCTGTTTATATTTCGTTTGACATTCGTTCCTATTTCGAAATAATCCCGACACGGTTTCGTAAAAACCTAAAAATGCTGCAATGCGAAATCCGGGAGGACTTTTTGTGAGCGCATCCCCGATCCATGACATCTTCGTCATCGGTGGCGGTATCAACGGCTGCGGCGTTGCCCGCGATGCGGTTGGGCGCGGCTTCTCGGTGTTTCTTGCCGAGATGAACGATCTGGCCAGCGGCACGTCCTCGGGCTCGACCAAACTGATCCATGGCGGCTTGCGCTATCTGGAGTTCTATGAGTTCCGCTTGGTGCGCGAGGCGCTGATGGAGCGCGAGATCCTCTGGAAGAACGCGCCGCACATCATCTGGCCGATGCGCTTCGTGCTGCCCTATGCCAAGGGCCTGCGCCCGGCCTGGCTGATCAGGCTCGGCCTTTTCCTCTACGACCACATTGGCGGGCGCAAATTGCTGCCGGCGACCAGGACGCTGGACATGGCAAACGACCCAGCCGGCAAGCCGCTGAAGCCGTTGTTTCGCAAGGCCTTCGAATATTCCGACGGCTGGGTCAACGATGCGCGGCTGGTGGCGTTGAACGCCCGCGACGCCGCCGATCGCGGCGCAACGATACGAACCCGCACGAAAGTCGTCGACGCACGCCGTGAAGGCGAGTTCTGGACGGTCAGGCTGCAAAACACGCAGACCGGCGACACCGAGGAGGTCAAGGCGCGGCTTTTGGTCAACGCCGCCGGCCCATGGGTCGACCACGTGCTGTCGGCTACGGTCGGGTTGAACGACGTGCACAATGTCCGGTTGGTACAGGGCAGCCATATCGTCATCAGCAAGAAATTCGACGATCCGCGCGCCTATTTCTTTCAGAACAAGGATGGCCGCATCATCTTTGCCATCCCCTACGAGGAAGAGTTCACGCTGATCGGCACCACCGACCAGGACTTTTCCGGCGACCCGCGCGACGTGAAGATCAGCGATGCCGAGATCGATTACCTCTGTGCTGCGGCGAGCGAATATTTCGCGCAACCGGTCAAGCGTTCGGACATCGTCTGGACCTATTCCGCCGTGCGCCCGCTTTATGACGACGGCGCCTCGAAGGCGCAGGAAGCGACCCGCGATTATGTGCTGAAGACCGACGGCGGCGAAGGCACGGCGCCGATCGTCAACACCTTCGGCGGCAAGATCACCACCTATCGCCGGCTGTCGGAATCGATGCTCGAGAAAATCGAGGGTTTTCTCGGCAAGCGCGGCAAGCCGTGGACGGCAAACGCGCCGCTGCCGGGCGGCGATTTCCCGGCGAGCGGCTTCGACGCCGAAGTGGCGAAACTGAAAACGGCCTATCCGTTCCTCGATGCGCGTCTGGCGCGCCGCCTGACCCGGCTTTACGGGACTCGCGCAAGGATGCTGCTGGGCCTCGCCAGGTCGAATGCCGACCTTGGCCGCAACTTTGGCGCCGATCTCTACGAGGCCGAGGTACGCTACCTCGTTCAAAATGAATGGGCGATGACGGCCGAAGATGTATTGTGGCGCAGGACCAAGCGCGGCCTGCAACTGAGCCGCGAGCAGGCGGCAGCGCTCGACGAATTCATGCGCGGGATAAGCCGGCGCCATGTCGCGGCTGCCGAATAGTCATGCAGAAAGCCTGGGAGGAGGCATCATGCTGGAACTGAGAAACGTGTCGAAGACGGTCGGCGCGGCGGAGCACATACGCGACGTGTCGCTGACGCTTCAGCATGGCTCGCTCAACGTCCTGCTCGGGCCGACGCTTTCCGGCAAGACCAGCCTGATGCGGCTGATGGCCGGCCTTGACGTGCCGACATCCGGCTCGGTCTGGTTCGATGGCAAGGATGTCACCGGCATCCCGGTGCAGAAGCGCAACGTCGCCATGGTCTACCAGCAGTTCATCAACTATCCGGCGATGACCGTTTACGAGAATATCGCCTCGCCGCTGAGGGTGGCCGGTGCCGAGCGGGCAAGGATCGACAAGGAGGTGCGCAATGCCGCAGCCCTTCTCAAGCTGACGCCCTTTCTCGACCGCACGCCGCTCAGCCTCTCCGGTGGCCAGCAGCAGCGCACCGCGCTGGCGCGCGCCATCGTCAAGAACGCCAGCCTCGTGCTGCTCGACGAGCCGCTCGCCAACCTCGACTACAAGCTGCGCGAGGAGTTGCGCGCGGAATTGCCGAAGATTTTTGCGGCAACCGGCACCATCTTCGTCTACGCCACGACCGAGCCGCACGAAGCCTTGCTGCTCGGCGGCAACACGGCGACGCTTTCCGAAGGCCGCATCACCCAGTTCGGCCCGACGATCGGCGTCTTCCGCAGGCCGAACGACCTCGTCACGGCCAGGACGTTCGCCGATCCGCCGCTCAACACGATCGTGCTGAAGAAGAGCGGTTCGAGCTTCCTTCTTGAAGGTGGGGTGAGCCTCCCGGTGCCGGCTGAACTCGTCGGTATTGCCGATACGAGTTACACGATCGGCTTCCAGCCCCACCATCTCTCCCTTGCCCGGCCGAGCCCGTCGGCGGTGGCGGTGAGAGCCAAGGTCTCGGTCACCGAGATCACCGGTTCTGAAAGTTTCGTGCATCTCGATTTCGCCGATGTCCGCTGGGTCATGCTTGAGCACGGCATCCTGGTGTTCGAGCCGGACCAGACCATCGAGGTGTTCATCGACCCGCGGCACATCATGGTGTTCGACGCGAACGGCCGCTCGGCCGCGCCGCCACAGATGCTGGCGGCTTGAGGAGGAGGGCACATGGCGCGCATCGACTGCAATCACATCCGCCACGCCTACGGGCCGCATCCGAAGTCGGACAAGGACTATGCGCTGAAGGAGGTGCATCACGCCTTCGAGGACGGCGGCGCCTATGCGCTGCTGGGGCCGTCGGGCTGCGGCAAGACCACGCTGCTCAACATCATTTCCGGCCTGTTGTATCCGTCGCACGGCGAGCTTCTGTTCGACGGCAAGGACGTCACCAATCTGTCGACGCAGGAGCGCAACATAGCTCAGGTGTTCCAGTTCCCGGTCATCTACGACACCATGACCGTCTACGACAATCTGGCCTTCCCGCTGCGCAACCGCGGCGTTGCGGAACCCGACGTCGACCGCAAGGTGCGTGAAACTCTTGACATGACTGGTCTGGCCGACATGGCCAAGCGAAAGGCGAGGGGGCTGACGGCTGACCAGAAGCAGAAGATCTCGCTCGGACGCGGGCTGGTGCGCTCCGATGTCAACGCGATCCTGTTCGACGAGCCGCTGACCGTCATCGACCCGCATATGAAATGGGTGCTGCGTTCGCAGTTGAAGCAGTTGCACAGGCGCTTCGGCTTCACCATGGTCTATGTCACGCACGACCAGACCGAGGCGCTCACCTTCGCCGAAAACGTCGTCGTCATGTATGAGGGCGAGATCGTTCAGATCGGCTCGCCAGCCGAACTGTTCGAGCGCCCCAAGCATACATTCGTCGGCTATTTCATCGGCTCGCCGGGCATGAACGTCATGCCGGTCGCGGTCGAAGGCAGGAGCGCGCGGCTCGGCAGCCAGACGATCGAATTGCCGGGCGCGCCCAAGGCCGGGATCACCGGTGCGATCGAACTCGGCATCCGCCCCGAATATGTCAGGCTTGGCGCCAGCGGCATGCCGGTTTCAATCCGCAAGGTCGAGGATATCGGCCGCCACAAGGTGGTGCGCGCCAGTTTCGAAGGCCGCGACATCGCGGCGATTGTCGGCGAGGACGAGGACATTCCCGCCGATCCGAAGATCGCTTTCGACCCGGCCGGCATCAACATCTATGCCGATTCCTGGCGCGTCGAGATGGGAGGCTGAGCATGGGAAGGACCTGGAACAACAAGGCCTGGTTCATGGTGCTGCCGGTGCTGTTGCTGGTGGCTTTCTCGGCGATCATCCCGCTGATGACGGTCGTGAATTATTCGGTGCAGGACACTTTCGGCAACAACGTCTTCTTCTGGGCGGGCGCGGAATGGTTCGAGGAAATCCTGCATTCCGACCGGTTTTGGGAAGCGATGGGCCGCAACCTGGTCTTCTCAGCCATCATCCTGGTCATCGAGATTCCGCTCGGAATCTTCATTGCGCTCAACATGCCGAAGAAGGGCTGGGGCGTTCCGGTCTGCCTGGTGCTGATGGCGCTGCCGCTGCTCATCCCGTGGAACGTCGTCGGCACGATCTGGCAGGTGTTCGGCCGCGTCGATATCGGCCTGCTCGGATATACGCTGCGCGCGCTCGGCTTCGACTACAACTATGTCAACGACCCGTTCGACGCCTGGATCACCGTCATTGTCATGGACGTCTGGCACTGGACGAGCCTCGTAGTCCTGCTCTGCTACGCAGGATTGGTTTCGATCCCCGACGCCTATTACCAGGCTGCCAAGATCGATGGGGCGTCGCGCTGGGCGATCTTCCGCTACATCCAGTTGCCGAAGATGAACCGGGTGCTGCTGATCGCGGTTCTGTTGCGCTTCATGGACAGTTTCATGATCTATACCGAACCGTTCGTCGTCACCGGCGGCGGGCCTGGCAACACCACCACTTTCCTGTCGATCGATCTGGTGAAGCTGGCCATAGGCGAGTTCAACCTCGGTGAGGCGGCGGCCATGTCGATCATCTATTTCCTGATTGTCATGCTTCTGTCCTGGGTGTTCTACACCGTCATGACAGCCTACGATGCGGAGCGGTGAGATGGCGCGCCTCGACGAAACCACGGCCAACGAACGAACGCTGATGCGGCAAACCCCCGCTACAGCGGAAGCGCAGACGGCGAACGCCGCGCTGGCCCGCAAGATGCGGCGGCGCGGCGAGGAGTCGCGGTTCTGGTGGCTGGTGCCGACGATCTACATCATCTTCCTGATGCTGCCGATCTACTGGCTGGTCAATATGAGCTTCAAGACCAACCAGGAGATCCTCGGCGCCTTCTCGCTTTGGCCGAGAAACCCGACGCTTGCCAATTATGCGGTCATTTTCAATGATCCGTCCTGGTACAGGGGCTACATCAACTCGATCATCTATGTGGTTATGAACACGGTGATTTCCGTCGCCGTGGCGCTTCCGGCAGCCTATGCTTTCTCGCGCTACCGTTTTCTCGGCGACAAGCATCTGTTCTTCTGGCTGCTGACCAACCGCATGGCGCCGCCGGCGGTGTTCGCGCTGCCGTTCTTCCAGCTCTATTCGGCTTTCGGCCTGATCGACACGCACATCGCCGTGGCGCTGGCGCACTGCCTGTTCAACGTGCCGCTGGCGGTCTGGATTCTTGAAGGCTTCATGTCGGGCGTGCCGAAGGAAATCGACGAAACCGCCTATATCGACGGCTATTCCTTCCCGCGCTTCTTCCTCAGGATATTCATGCCGCTGATCGCCAGCGGTGTCGGCGTGGCCTGCTTCTTCTGCTTCATGTTCTCGTGGGTGGAGCTGCTGATCGCGCGGACGCTGACCACGACCGCGGCAAAACCGATCGCCGCGATCATGACGCGCACGGTCTCGGCCTCGGGCCTCGACTGGGGTGTGCTCGCTGCAGCCGGCGTGCTCACCATCCTTCCGGGCGCGCTCGTCATCTGGTTCGTGCGAAATTATATCGCCAAGGGCTTTGCCCTGGGGAGGGTTTGATCATGAGCTTCTCCTGGATGGCCTGGACCTGGCCGACCGCCGCCTTCTTCGGCACCATCTTCCTGCTGCTTTGCGGCATGGCGGTCTGGGAATATGCCTCGCCTGGCGGCAATCCGCGCATCGGCGTCTTGCGCTTCGAGACGACGCGGGGCGACCGTCTCTTCCTATCGCTGCTTGGCAGCGCCTTTATCCATCTCGCTTGGCTGGGTCTTGTCGGACCCAACCTGTGGTGGGCTCTCGCTCTCTCCGTGGTCTACGCCATCGGCGTGTTCCGCTACGTATAGAGGGGGAAACTGTTGGAGCATCCCCGGGGGCTGCTCCAGATAGCACTTGGAACTGAACAGTGGAGGAAATACATGCGAAGGCAATTTCTGACGTCAACGACTGCTCTGGTCCTGCTCCTCGGAGCCGGCCAGGCCTATGCCGGAATGGACGAAGCCAAGGCGTTTCTCGACGCCGAGATCAAGGACCTGTCGACGCTCGATCGCGCCGGCCAGGAAGCCGAGATGCAGTGGTTCATCGATGCTGCAAAGCCCTTTGCGGGCATGGACATCAAGGTCGTCTCGGAAACCATCGCGACGCACTCTTATGAATCGGCGACGCTGGCCAAGGCGTTCACCGACATCACCGGCATCAAGATCACCCATGATCTGATCGGCGAAGGCGATGTTGTCGAAAAGCTGCAGACGCAGATGCAGTCGGGCGAAAACATCTACGACGCCTATGTCAACGACTCCGACCTGATCGGCACCCATTGGCGCTACCAGCAGGCACGCAGCCTGACCGACTGGATGGCGAACGAGGGCAAGGACGTCACCAACCCGAACCTCGACCTCGCCGACTTCATCGGCACCAAGTTCACGACGGCTCCGGACGGCGACCTTTACCAGCTGCCCGACCAGCAGTTCGCCAACCTCTACTGGTTCCGCTACGACTGGTTCAACGACGAGAAGAACAAGGCGGACTTCAAGGCGAAGTACGGCTACGACCTCGGTGTTCCTGTCAACTGGTCGGCCTATGAGGACATCGCCGAATTCTTCACCGGCCGCGAGATCGACGGCAAGAAGGTCTACGGCCATATGGACTACGGCAAGAAGGACCCGTCGCTCGGCTGGCGCTTCACCGATGCCTGGCTTTCGATGGCCGGCAATGGTGACAAGGGGCTGCCGAATGGTCTTCCAGTTGACGAATGGGGCATCAAGGTCGACGAGAAGTCGCGGCCCGTCGGTTCCTGCGTGGCTCGCGGCGGTGACACCAACGGTCCGGCGTCGGTCTATGCCATCCAGAAATATCTCGACTGGATGAAGGCTTACGCTCCGGCCGCTGCCCAGGGCATGACCTTCTCGGAATCCGGACCAGTTCCGGCGCAGGGCGAAATTGCCCAGCAGATGTTCATGTACACGGCCTTCACCGCCAACATGGTGGAGGAAGGCCTTCCTGTCGTGAACGAGGACGGTACGCCGAAATGGCGCTTCGCTCCGTCGCCGCATGGCGTGTACTGGAAGGACGGCATGAAGCTCGGCTACCAGGACGTGGGTTCCTGGACGCTGCTCAAGTCGACGCCTGACGACCGCGCCAAGGCAGCCTGGCTCTACGCGCAGTTCGTCACCTCGAAGACAGTCGACGTCAAGAAAGCCCATGTCGGCCTGACGCTGATCCGCGAGAGCACGATCCAGCACAAGAGCTTCACGGACCGCGCCCCGAAGCTCGGCGGCCTGATCGAGTTCTACCGCTCGCCGGCCCGCGTCCAGTGGTCGCCGACGGGTACGAACGTCCCTGACTATCCGAAGCTGGCACAGCTTTGGTGGCAGGCGATCGGCGACGCCTCGTCGGGTGCCAAAACTCCGCAGGAGGCGATGGACTCGCTCTGTGCCGAGCAGGAAGAGGTGCTTGAGCGCCTCGAGCGCGCCGGCGTGCAGGGCGACATCGGACCGAAACTCGCCGAGGAGAAAACCCTCGAGGAGTGGAACGCCGATGCCGTCGCCAAGGGCAATCTCGCGCCGCAGCTGAAGATCGAGCCGGAGAAGGACAAACCGCAGACCATCAACTACGACGAGCTGGTCAAGAGCTGGAGCAACTGAGCATCGGTCCGGGCGTTCGCGCCCGCATCGCACCAATCGGGGGAGGCGGCATCTTGCCGTCTCCCCTGTTTGCGCCGAGGGAGTGAGAATGACTGGCTTTATCCTAGCAATCGACCAGGGGACGACGTCGAGCCGGGCAATCCTGTTCGACGGTGACATGAAGGTCGTAGGCAGCGGCCAGAAGGAATTCACCCAGCATTATCCGGCCTCCGGCTGGGTAGAGCATGATCCGGAGGAAATCTGGTCGAGTGTTTTGGCGACGGCGAAAGCTGCGCTGAAGCGCGCCGGCCGCGATGCATCGGATGTCGCGGCAATCGGCATCACCAACCAGCGCGAGACCGTCGTCATCTGGGACAGGGCGACCGGCAGGCCGATCCATAACGCGATCGTCTGGCAGGACCGCCGCACCGCGCCGCTGTGCCAGAAATTGAAGAAGCAGGGACTGGAGAAGAAGTTCACCAGGAAGACCGGCCTGCTGCTCGATCCCTATTTCTCCGGCACGAAGATCGCCTGGATGCTGGACAAGGTGAAGGGCGCCAGAAAACGCGCCGAGAACGGCGAATTGCTGGCCGGCACCATCGACAGCTTTCTGATCTGGCGGCTGACCGGCGGCAAGGTTCACGCCACCGATGCCACCAACGCCTCGCGCACGCTGGTCTACAACATCGAAAAGAATGCCTGGGACGACGAGCTCCTGGCCATTCTCGGTATACCGGCAAGAATGCTGCCGCAGGTGAAGGATTGCGCCGACGATTATGGAATCACAGAGAAAAGCCTGTTCGGCGCAGAGATAAGGATCCTCGGTGTAGCCGGCGACCAGCACGCGGCGACCATCGGCCAGGCCTGTTTCGAGCCGGGCATGATGAAATCGACCTATGGCACCGGCTGCTTCGCGCTGCTCAACACCGGCAGCGATCTGGTGCGCTCGAAGAACCGCCTGCTGACGACCATTGCCTACAGGCTGAACGGCAAGACCACCTATGCGCTGGAAGGGTCGATCTTCATCGCCGGTGCTGCCGTCCAATGGCTGCGCGACGGCATCAAGGTGATCGGCAAGGCCGAGCAGAGCGGCGTGCTGGCGGCGAGCGCCGACCCGACTCAACAAGTCTACCTGGTGCCGGCTTTCGTCGGGCTTGGCGCGCCGCATTGGGATGCCGAGGCGCGCGGCGCCATTTTTGGGCTGACCCGCAATTCGGGTCCGGCGGAATTTGCCCGTGCGGCGCTCGAATCCGTCGCGTTCCAGACGCGCGACCTGCTCGATGCGATGCGCAAGGACTGGAAGGGCGCGTCAGCGAAGACCGTTCTCAGGGTCGATGGCGGCATGGTGGCGTCGGACTGGACGATGCAGCGGCTGGCCGACCTCCTCGATGCGCCGGTCGACCGTCCGACCATCCTGGAGACGACGGCGCTCGGCGCGGCATGGCTGGCCGGCTCGAAGGCGGGCGTCTGGCCGAAGACAAGGGAATTCGCCAGGAGCTGGGCGCTGGAGCGACGGTTTCGACCGGACATGGATGCATCAGTCCGTTCCGCAAAGCTGGCGGGTTGGCGCCATGCTGTGCGCCGGACACTGAGCCCGCTGTAGATTCGCGCACCGGAAGGATAAAGCCTGCGCCGTTGCCGGCGCAGGCTCTTCAACAAGCTTATTCAACTCTGCCCTGGCTTATCAATAGGGCGAGATGCACTGCCGGCGGGGGCCGTAGTAAGGCTTAAACGTGTTGTCGTAGGCCCGGTAAGATCTGTAGCGACTGTAGCACCACTCCACGTGGGCATCGCCGCGATAGATGCGGCGGCTCTGGTTGTTGATGATTGCGCCGGTGATCAGCGCGCCAGTGGCGAAGGCCGCCAGCGGGAACCAGTAGTCGTTGTAGCGACGATAGCCAGGACGATAATAGCGATAGCCGCGATAGCCGCGATAGTACCTGAAATCGTCACCGGCGAAACGACGAAAATCGCGGCGGGAAAAATCGCGACGGGAAAAATCGCGACGGAACTCACGGCGGAAATCGCGACGGGAGAAATCGCGACGGGAAAAATCGCGACGGAACTCACGGCGGAAATCGCGACGGGAGAAATCGCGGCCGAAACCACGCCTCCACCGTCTGTGTTCGACAGTCTGGACATCCGACGAGACATTCTGGCCTAGCGGCACATAGATGGGCTGGGCGTTGACCGGCACGATCTGCGCTACAGCGAACGACGCTGACAGCACGGTCGCCAGCAAGCCCGACATGATCCTGTTCATGGTCATCTCCTTGAACGCGTCGTCCCTTGTAGCGATAAAAACGGGGATGTTGCGCAATTGTTCCGCAAAAAATAGCAAGCTGCTGATTTGTAATAGGTCTCGGCATTTGTGCGAGACAGCCACTCCGATCTTGTCGAGACGGTTTGCGAGGCGTCAGCAGACCGCGAAAAGTCTGGCTCGCGAGGCCTCTTTTTCCGGTTGACCGTTCGTGACACTCTCCCTATGTTCCGCGCAATTTCGAGGGCGGCATCCTGAGCCCGCGGGAGCGCGTAGCTCAGCCGGTAGAGCAACTGACTTTTAATCAGTAGGTCCAGGGTTCGAATCCCTGCGCGCTCACCATTTTTTCCCTGAAAATCAACAGATTAGCGTTCCTGTTCCCGGTCTAAAGCGAGATGCTTCATGACGCTTGGGTTTTCCAGCGGCGTCGAGCCGGGTTCTCTCAAGAATCGTCTCGATCACACCAGCGAGACATTGCCGCCGGCGTGGCGCTCCAGCCGGCCGGCGAGGTCGAGTTCCAGCAGCACCATGAAAACTTGGGCGGGATGCAGGCCGGTGTGGCGGATGATTTCGTCGATCGCCACCGGCGTTGGGCCGAGCGCTTCGATGACGCGGGCGCGGTCGTCTTCGCCGGGTGGCGGTGTTGCCGAAAAGTCGGGCGGCTCTTCGAGCAGCCGCGTCCTTGGCGCCAGTTTGCCGACCAGCGGCGCGATCGCACCGGTAATGTCCGATGCCTCGGTGACCAGGGTGGCGCCGTCCTTGAGCAAGGCGTTGGCGCCGGCGGCGCGCGGATCGAGCGGCGAGCCGGGGACGGCGAAGACCAGCCGGCCCATCTCGCCGGCAAGCCTGGCGCTGATCAGCGAGCCGGAGCGCAGCGCCGCCTCGACCACGACCAGCCCCAATGCCGCACCGGCGACAAGGCGGTTGCGGCGTGGAAAATCCTGGGCGCGCGGCTGCCAGCCGAACGGCATCTCTGAAATGATGGCACCGCCGCGCTCGGCAATCTCGTTGCACAAAGCGGCATTTTCGGGCGGGTAGGGCAGGTCGAGGCCGCCGGCCAGCACACCGATCGTGCCTGACGCAAGGCTGCCCTGATGTGCCGCCGTGTCGATGCCGCGCGCCAGGCCGGAGACGATGCCAAAACCGTCGCGGCCGAGTTCGGCGGCGAGCGTCCGCGCCATCTTGATGCCGGCCAGCGAGGCGTTGCGGGCGCCGACTATGGCGACCGCCGGCAGCCGGAACACCGCGCCTTCGCCCCTGACCGCGAGCAGCGGCGGCGGATGGTCCATGCTTTTCATCAGCGGCGGATAGTCGGCCTCGCCAATGCCGACGAAGCGGGCGCCGGCGCGCCGTGCGGTCTCCAGTTCCGCCTCGGCCTCGGCCACCGTCGGGATGCGGACGATCTTTCTGGCGCCGCCCGAAACCATCAGCTCGGGCAGCATCTCGAGCGCCGTCTCGGCAGAGCCGAAACGGTTGATCAGGTCGCGAAAGGTGGCCGCACCGACATTCGGCGTGCGGATCAAACGAAGCCAGCTCAACCGCTGCCGGTCGCTGAGCCGCGTCCCGGCGGCGCGCTGGCTCACTCCCTGGCTCCGATCTTGTTCTCGGTGCCGGCCAGCAGCCGGGTAATGTTGGCCCGGTGTTTTATGATGACGATCAGGCTCATCAGCGCGAACAGCCCGGCAATCTCGGGCGTGCTGAGGACATAGAGCGCGATCGGCACGACGATTGCTGCTGTCAGCGCCGCCAGCGAGGAATAGCGGAACAGGAAAGCCATGGCCAGCCAGACGACCGCAAAGATCAGCGCCACCTGCCAGGCAAGAGCGATCAGCACGCCGAGATAGGTAGCGACCCCCTTGCCGCCCTTGAAACCGAGCCAGACCGGGAAGAGATGGCCGAAGAAGGCGCCTAAGCCGGCCCAGAGCCCGAGCTCCGGGGCAAAGTAACCGGCGATCAGCACCGCCGCCGTGCCTTTCAGCGCGTCGAGCAGCAGCGTGGCGGCAGCCAGGCCCTTGTTGCCGGTGCGCAGCACATTGGTGGCGCCGATATTGCCGGAGCCGATGTTGCGGACGTCGCCAAGGCCGGCGGCACGGGTGATCAGGAGGCCGAACGGGATCGAGCCGAGCAGATAGCCGAACACCAGCGCCAAGACGATGCCGTAAGCCATTGTTCCCCCGGATATGCCCTAAAGCGCGTCGCGTTTGACCTGCCTGATGCGACGCGCTTTAGGTTGCTGTTTTATGCATGTCGTTATCGCAAAACCGCTGCGCACCCTCGGGTCAGGCCCGAGGGCATGCTTTTGCGCGACATGCATTAGGCCGAAAACACTGTGCGGCCCGCCACCATCGTTTGCAAGACCTTGCCCTGCAGCCGCGCGCCTTCGAAACAGGTGTTTTTCGAGCGCGAACGGATGCCGCTTTCGCTGACGATCCATGGCTCGTCGAGATCGACCAGCGCAAGGTCGGCGACCGCACCCGGCTTCAGCGTGCCGCCGGCCAGGCCGAACAGTCTTGCCGGCGCAGTGGACAAGGTCTCAACCAACCTGAGCAGCGTCATATCGCCATTGTGGTAGAGCCGCAGCGCCGCGCCGAGCAGCGTTTCCAGTCCGATGGCACCGGCCGCGGCGTCGGCGAAAGGCAGCCGCTTGGTGTCGACGTCCTGCGGGTCGTGCGAGGATACGATGATGTCGATGGTGCCGTCCTTGACCGCCTCGATCATCGCCAGCCGGTCTTCCTCGGCGCGCAACGGCGGCGTCAGCCGGAAGAAGGTGCGGTATTCGCCGACATCGTTCTCGTTGAGCGACAGATTGTGGATCGAGACGCCTGCTGTGACTTTGGCGCCGTCGGCCTTGGCCCTCGTTACCGCGTTTGCCGCCATGGCAGTCGAAATCTTGGCCGCGTGATAGGCGCCGCCAGTCAGCCGCGCCAGCGCAAGGTCGCGCTCCAGCGGAATGGACTCGGCCTCGCGCGGAATGCCGGCAAGGCCGAGCCAGCTGGCATAGAGGCCTTCGTTCATGACACCTGACGAAGCGAGGTCGGCGTCCTGGGTTTCATGCGCGATCACGCCGCCGAAATCGCGCGCATAGGTCAGCGCGCGGCGCATCACCAGCGCGCTTGCTATGGTGTGCCGCCCGTCGGTGAAGGCGATCGCGCCGGCCTCGCGCAGCAGGCCGAATTCGGTCATCTCGCGGCCTTCGAGCCCCTTGGTGATCGCCGCCGCCGGAAAGATGTTGACGATGGCCGTGTCCTTGGCGGTGCGCAGCACGAATTCGACCAGCGCGACATTGTCGATCACCGGGTCGGTATCGGGCATCATGACGATGGAAGTGACGCCGCCGACGGCCGCCGCTACGCTGGCCGAAGCGATGGTTTCGCGGTGTTCGCCGCCCGGTTCGCCGATGAAGACGCGCGCATCGATCAGGCCGGGAATGATTGCCTTGCCGGCACAGTCGATAACGGTAGCATCTTGCGGGGCGCCCTGGTTCAAGGCCGCCTTGCTGGCAGCGACGATCTTGCGGCCCTCGACAATGACAGTGCCGACCTCGTCAATGCCGCGCGACGGATCGACGATGCGGGCCCGGCCGAACACCGTTGTGCTCATGCGCCGCGGCCCTCATGATTGCGGCGGGGATCGAGCAGCGCTTCCATCACCGCCATGCGCACGGCAACACCCATCTCCACCTGTTCCTGGATGACGCTCTGCGGACCGTCGGCGATTTCCGAAGCGATCTCAACGCCGCGGTTCATCGGGCCGGGATGCATGACCAGAGCGCCGTCCTTGGCCGCCTTCAGCTTCTCGGCGTCTAGGCCGAAATAGTGGAAATACTCACGCACCGAAGGCACGAAGGCGCCTTCCATGCGCTCGCGCTGCAGCCGCAGCATCATCACCACATCCGCGTCCTTGAGCCCTTCGGCCATCGAACGGGTGACGATCACGCCCATTTTCTCGATGCCGGCGGGCAAAAGCGTCGACGGCGCCACGACGCGCACCTGCGCGCCGAGCGCATTGAGCAGCATGATGTTGGAACGCGCCACGCGCGAATGCAGGATATCGCCGCAGATCGCCACGATCAGCTTCGACAGCGGGCCCCTGGCGCGACGGATGGTCAGCGCGTCGAGCAGCGCCTGCGTCGGGTGCTCATGGGCGCCGTCGCCGGCATTGATCACCGAGCAGCCGACCTTTTGCGCCAGCAGCGCGGCGGCACCCGCCGACTGGTGGCGGATGATCAGGATGTCGGGATGCATGGCGTTCAGTGTCATCGCCGTGTCGATCAGCGTCTCGCCCTTCTTCACCGAAGAACTGGCCACCGACATGTTCATGACGTCGGCGCCGAGCCGTTTTCCGGCCAGTTCGAACGACGATTGCGTACGGGTCGAAGCTTCGTAGAACAGATTGATCTGGGTGCGGCCACGCAGCGTCGAGGCCTTCTTCTCCGACTGCCGCGAGATCGCGACCGACCGGTCCGCCCTGTCCAGCAAAAGCTCGATGTCGGCGGGGGAAAGATCGCGGATGCCCAGAAGATGGCGGTGGGGATAGAGTGGCAGGGACAAAGCGTCGGTCATCTCAAGGCGCTGCTATAGGGTGGAGGACCTTTGGCTGCAAGCACCAGCTTTGGATTGCGGCCTTTCTCCCCGGTATTTTCGTCGCGCGCGTTGCGCGGCTTGGGCTATATCTAGCTGATGGCTTCGGATTCGTGGCCTTGTGATGATAAGGACAGTGTGTGACCGACGACGTGACGAACCAGCCGCCGCCGCTGGCAGGCGGCAACGCCTGGCGAGGTGATCCGTTGCTGATCCAGCTTGCCGAGCGTTTTTCCGATCCGGTGCGCAAGGATATCGATGGGCTTGGCCGTTTCGTGCTGACGCAGGAGGCGCAGGAATTGGCTCGCCTCGCCAATGTCGAGACGCCGAAGCTCAGGACCCACGACCGCCAGGGCCGGCGCATCGATCTGGTCGAGTTCCATCCAGCCTATCATGCGCTGATGCGCCGGTCGGTGGCGAACGGGCTGCATTCGTCGGTCTGGGAAAATGGCGATGCCGAGATCGGCCGCCGCCATCAGGTGCGGGCCGCCCGTTTCTACCTGACGGCGCAGCTCGAAACCGGGCATCTCTGTCCCATCACCATGACCAGCGCCTCGCTGGCAGCGCTGATGGCAAGCCCAAAACTGTTTCGCGAATGGGCGCCGCGGGTGACGACACGCAAATACGACCAGAGCCAGAAGCCACCGGTCGAAAAGGCCGGGCTAACGCTCGGCATGGGCATGACCGAGAAGCAGGGCGGCACCGACGTCCGCGCCAACGTCACCAGGGCCGAGCGCGCCGGCAGCAGCTTCTATCGGCTGACCGGCCACAAATGGTTCATGTCGGCGCCGATGTCGGATGCGTTCCTGGTGCTTGGACAGGCGCCGGAAGGACTTTCGTGCTTTCTCGTTCCGCGCATTCTCGGCGATGGCTCGGGCAACGGCTTCCGCTTCCAGCGACTGAAGGACAAGCTTGGCAACCGCTCCAACGCCTCGTCCGAAGTCGAGTTCGTCAATGCCATCGGCGAGATGGTCGGCGAGCCCGGGGCAGGCGTCAAGACGATCATGGATATGGTGACGCTGACCCGGCTCGACTGCGCGATCGCCTCGTCGGCGATCATGCGAGCCGGGTTGGCCGAAGCCGTCCACCACACCCGTCACCGCCAGGTGTTTGGAACCAATCTGATCGAGCAGCCGCTGATGCAGCGCGTGCTGGCCGACATGGCGCTCGACGTCGCCGCCGCCACCGCGCTGTCATTCCGACTGGCGCGCTCTTTCGACGAGGCGGCCGGCGACCGCGGCGAGGCGGCTTTTGCGCGCGCCATGACGCCGGTCGTCAAATACTGGGTCTGCAAGATCGCACCGCCGCTGCTCTATGAGGCGATGGAGTGCCTTGGCGGCAATGGCTATGTCGAGGAGGCCCCGCTTGCCCGCTACTATCGCGAAGCTCCGGTCAACGCGATCTGGGAGGGATCCGGCAATGTCATGGCGCTCGACGTGCTGCGCGTGCTGGGGCGTGCACCCGGACTGTTCGAGGAGGTGCTGGCCGGCATCGATCGCGATCTCGGCGCCGGCGGGCGCGGCACCGTCGGTGTGCTCAAGGCAGCCATGCAGGTCGCGGCAACCGACGAGGGCTCGGCGCGTCTGCTTACCGAGCAACTGGCGCTGTCGGCGGCGGCGGCGGAGCTTCGCAGGCTGGGGGCAGGGCGGATCGCCGACGCCTTCGTCGAGACGCGCCTCGCCGGCCAGTGGCGCAACACCTATGGCATGCTCGATTCACGCCATGACGCGCGTATGATCATCGACACGCTCTACCCCCCGGTCACCTGAAGCGACTTCGGCAAGGTTTCTCGTCGTCTGTCGCGCCGCTAGATGATTGCGAGCGCGGCGCAAATAATCTGAGACTGTGGGAACTCCCACGTTCGCGCCCGATTAGATAGGGTTGTTGTATACGGCGACGACAGGCTCATGCGCAGCGAGATGGCAATGGCAGTCAATTTCAGCGAGCTTCTGGATGCGTTCGAATTCGTGAACTCCGGCGGAGCCGGCGAGAATGAGGCCTATCTGTGCATGGAGACAGGCAAGATCTACTGGCATTCGGAATGGGTGGACGATGTCGAAGAACTGCCTGACGACCTCGAGGACAGCGAAAGATACATCGCCATTCCGGACAAGCGCGAACTCGATCTCGGCAAACCGCTGGTGCTGTCCTTCGCGCGCCACCACCTGCCCGACGATTACGACAAGGTTCGGGAGATCTTCAGCCGGGCGGGTGCCTATGCCCTCTTCAAGGATCTTTTGGAGCACAGGGGCGCCGTTGATCGATGGTACGACTTCGAGCAAAAAGCCACGGAAGAAGCGTTGAAGACCTGGTGCGCGGATAACGACATCAAGGTCAGCAGCTGAAGTTGAGGGAGAAGGTAAGAAGGGATCCAGCGCGATGCCGATGAGGGCAAGCGCGGTTCTCCCTTCTCCCCTTGTGGGAGAAGGTGGCCGCGAAGCGGCCGGATGAGGGGTGTTCCAGGGAACGCCCACGCCTCATTTCTTCCAGCACCCCTCATCCGTCTCGGCGCTGCGCGCCGATCCACCTTCTCCCACAAGGGGAGAAGGTAAAAAGGCCTGTGGATGACCGTTAACCTTAACAAATGGTTTCCATTGCAGCGGCAGGCCGCAAAGCCCACTGTCCTGTCTACGGAAGCAGGAACGCTATGCGGCATAAATTGGGCTCCTTGACGGCGAACGCGGCGGCGCACAACTCGGCGCTCTCGCGCATTTCAGGCCCCCTGGACACGAACTTGTGGCTGGACACGAACTTGAGGGATCGCTGATGCGCACCTTGTTCGCGCTATGGGCGACGCCGTTGGCCCTGTTCTGGGGCTGGTTCTTCCTGTCGCTCAACGACATCAATTTCGGCTATGTCCTGCTGAGCCGCCAATTGCATGACCTCGTCTTCCAGCTCTATGGCGAGATGCTTGGCATCGATCCGGCGCTCATTCCCGGCATGGTGGCGAAGGCCTGCATCCTCGACAGCCTGCTGCTGATGGCGTTTTGGGCATTTCGCCGCCGCCGGGTGATCGGTGGCTGGATCAGGATTATGCGCGACCGCTATTTCGACCAGGCGTCGACGCCGAGCGCCTGAAGCCGGTCGAGCGCGCCCTGCAGAATAAAGGCCGCCGCGGCCGAATCGATCTTGCCGGCGCGTTTGCGGCGCGAAAAATCCATCTCGATCAGCGTCCGCTCGGCCGCCACCGTCGACAGCCGCTCGTCCCACAAGACGAAGGGCAGGTCGGTCACACCAGCCATGTTACGGGCGAAGGCGCGGGATTTCTGGGCGCGCGGGCCTTCTGACCCGTCCATGTTGACCGGCAGGCCGAGCACCACGGCCCCGACATTCTCTTTCTGCAGCAAGGCGAGCAGCACTGCGGCATCCAGCGAGAATTTCCTGCGCATGATGACGGGACGCGGGTGGGCGAAGGCAAAGCCCCGGTCGGAAACCGCCACGCCAATCGTCTTGTCGCCAAGGTCGAGCCCGGCCAGCGTCTTGCCGCCGCCGAGCCGCGCCGGCAACTCCTCGATGGTGATGATGCTCAACGGCTTTCCTCGGACTATACGCCGCAATGGACGCTGTGGGACTTTAATTTCACTGCCGGCGTTCTATCCTTTGGCGAAGCAAAAATCGAGGAAGGCATTCATGAAACTGACCTGGTACGGACATTCCGCATTTCGCGTCGAAACCGCCGACGCGAAAATCCTCATCGATCCCTACCTGATCGGTAATCCGTCATGGACGGGCGGCTGGGAAGAGCCGGCGGAAGGGGTCACCCATGTTCTGTTGACCCACGGCCACAGCGACCACATCAGCGGTGCGCTTGAAGTACTTGGGAAAAGCGGCGCCATGCTGGTCGCCAATTTCGAGGTCTGCATGTACCTGGTCGGCAAGGGTGTCAGCGACAAGATCAATCCGGGCAATATCGGCGGCACGATCGATTGCGGCGGCTTCACCACCACCTTCGTCCAGGCGCTGCATTCCTCGTCGTTCCCGGGCGACAAGGGCCAGAACACCTATCTCGGCAACCCCGGCGGGCTCGTGCTGCATTTCCAGGAAGACAAGACGCTCTATCATATGGGCGACACCGACATCTTTTCCGACATGGCGCTGATCAACGAATTGCACGAGCCGAAGATCGGCATCGTGCCGATCGGCGACCGCTTCACCATGGGCGGCGCGGTGGCAGCCCTTGCCTGCCGGCGCTTCTTTCAGTTCGAGACGGTCATTCCCAGTCATTTCGGCACGTTTCCGATCATCGACCAGACCGCCAACAAGTTCGTCGCGGGGTTGGAGGGATCCGGGGTGAAGGTGGCATTGCCGGAGATCGGCGGGACAATCACCCTGTAGACTATGCACCTTGTAGAGCATGCCAAAGGCGCCAGCTGTTCGCTGCGACAGCGTTGCGCTGCCATCGACCTTCTCAGCCGGTTCTCGGCACGATGCATGTTGCGCGGCACGCGCCGCGCCGCTATAGCGCGGACTGGTTTTCCCGAGGCACAAGCAAATATGTCCGTTGATCTGCAGACAGTGAAGCGCGTCGCGCGTCTCGCCCGCATTGCGGTGAGCGAGGCGGATGCCGAGCGCATGACCGGCGAGTTGAACGCCATTCTCGGCTTTGTCGAGCAGTTGAACGAGGTCGAGGTCGCCGGCGTCGAGCCGATGACGTCGGTCATTCCGATGGAGATGAAGAAGCGCCCGGACGTCGTCACCGACGGCAGCAAGGCGGCCGACATCGTCGCCAACGCACCGGCGACCGAAGAGAATTTCTTCCTCGTTCCGAAGGTCGTGGAGTAGCGGGCCGATGGCAATCGAGATCGCCATCGAAACGCCGCTGCAGGACGACGTGCGCGGGCTGGTCAAGGAGCTCAACGACACGCTGCTGGAACTGACGCCGCCGGAGCACTGCTCCCACATGACCGTCGAGCAGATGTCCGACAACGACACGACTGTCTTCATCGCTCGCGACAACGGCCTCGCCATCGGCTGCGGCGCGCTGAAACGCCACGACGGCGCCGTCGGCGAGGTCAAGCGCATGTACACGCGGCCTTCGCATCGCGGGCAGAAGATCGGCGCCGGGATCGTCGAGCGAATCGAGGCGCTGGCGCGCAATGAAGGACTGAAGCGTCTGGTGCTGGAAACCGGCGACCGCCATCCGGCTGCGTGGACCGTCTATGAACGCGCCGGATTTTCGCGCTGCGGCCCGGTGCTGGACTATCCCGATTCCGGGTGGTCGGTGTTTTACGAAAAGAGCCTTGCCTGATGAGCGACCTGACCCACCTGACGATTTCGCAGGCCCGCGCCAAACTGCGCGCCAGGGAAATCACCGCAACCGAGATCACCGAAGCCTATCTCCAGGCGATCGAGCGGGCCAATCCGGCGCTCAATGCCTATGTCGTCGTAACCGATGACAAGGCGCGCGACATGGCCAGGGCCTCGGACGCAAAGCTTGCGAAGGGCGAGGGCGGGTCTCTCGAAGGCATTCCGCTCGGCGTCAAGGACCTGTTCGGCACCGAAGGCATCCACACCCAGGCCTGCAGCCATGTGCTGGACGGCTTCAAGCCGCACTACGAATCGACCGTCACTGCCAATCTGTGGGCCGACGGCGCCGTCATGCTCGGCAAGCTCAACATGGACGAGTTCGCCATGGGCTCGTCCAATGAGAGCTCCTACTACGGCCCTGTCGTCAATCCGTGGCGGCGTTCACGCGTCGACACGATGGTGATGCCGACCACGCATCAGGGCGATGGCGGTTTTGTCTCGGCCGGCGGCACCAGGACCGCGCGCACGCTGGATAACGCCCAACTCGTGCCGGGCGGCTCGTCGGGTGGCTCGGCCTCCGCCGTTTCGGCGTTCCTGTGTGCCGGCGCCACCGCCACCGACACCGGCGGCTCGATCCGCCAGCCCGCCGCCTTCACCGGCACGGTCGGCATCAAGCCGACCTACGGCCGCTGCTCGCGCTGGGGCATCGTCGCCTTCGCTTCGTCGCTCGACCAGGCCGGTCCGATCGCCCGCGACGTGCGTGACGCTGCGATTCTCTTGAAATCCATGGCCTCGGTCGATCCGAAGGACACCACCTCGGTCGACCGCCCGGTGCCGGACTACGAGGCGGCGATCGGCAAGCCGATCAAGGGCATGAAGGTCGGCATCCCCAGGGAATACCGCGTCGACGGCATGCCCGACGAGATCGAGGCGCTATGGCAGAAGGGCATTGCCTGGCTGAAAGATGCCGGCGCCGAGATCGTCGACATTTCGCTTCCGCATACCAGATACGCGCTGCCGGCCTATTACATCGTCGCGCCCGCCGAAGCTTCGTCGAACCTCGCCCGCTATGACGGCGTCCGCTACGGGCTGCGCGTGCCGGGCAAGGACATCGTCGACATGTACGAGAAGACCCGCGCCGCCGGCTTCGGCCGCGAGGTCAAGCGCCGTATCATGATCGGCACCTATGTGCTCTCGGCCGGCTACTACGACGCCTACTATCTGCAGGCGCAGAAGGTGCGCAACCTCATCAAGCGGGATTTCGAAAACGCATTCACTGCCGGCGTCGACGTCATCCTGACGCCGGCGACGCCGTCGGCGGCCTTCGGCATCGCCGACGAGGACATGGCCGCCGACCCGGTCAAGATGTACCTCAACGACATCTTCACGGTGACCGTGAACATGGCCGGACTGCCGGGCATCGCCGTGCCCGCAGGGCTTGACGCCAAGGGCTTGCCGCTCGGCCTGCAGCTCATCGGCCGGCCGTTCGACGAGGAAACCTTGTTCCAGACCGCTCATGTCATCGAACAGGCTGCGGGTACGTTCCAGCCGGAAAAGTGGTGGTAGTGTCGTCTCCCACCTGAAGGGGTGAGGGGCGTCGCCTACCGGCTGTCGGGCCGCATCGATCGGTTTTTTCCCGGACCGGGTGTCGGCTCGGGCGGCTGACCAATCACGGCTTGCCGCGCCGCCGAGAAGAACTGGCGACGCACCAGAACCGCCAGCAACAGCAGCGTCGACAGCACGAATACTTTTGGGTCGACGAACCAGCCGAGATAGCCGATCGAGAAGAACACGCCGCGCATGCCGGAATTGAAATGTTTTCCGGCCAGCATGTTCATGCGCGCCGCCCGCCATACCGCCGTCTCGCTGACCGGGTTGCGTGAAGCCTCGCCGTGCGGGATCGGCACTGCACCGATCAGGATCGAGCAATAGTTGAACAGCCGGTAGGCCCAGCCGAACTTGAAAAAGGAATAGGCAAGGATCAGCACCAATCCGAACACCTTCATCTGAAAGGCGGAGCGGGACGACGTCGCGCCGAGCGGCAGGTCGCTCAGCACCGAAACAACCTGATCGGAGGCGCCGAGCAGGGCAAAACAGCCGCCGATCGCAATCAGCGAACTGGAGGCGAAGAAGGCGGTTCCCTGTTGAAGGCCGGCCATGATGGCGGTGTCGACAATGCGGACCTCGCGTTCGGCCATGTTCCGCATCCAGGCTTGACGCTGGACGTTCATCGCCGTCGTCAGCGACATGCGCCTGACCAGCTTTCCGTCGGAGGCGAGCGTATGCAGCACCCACACGAAAACGAAGAAGGCAAGCGCAACGAGGTCTGCCGTCGACAAATGGAAGGAATCGCCCATGCAACCCTCTTACCACAAGCGGTGGCGGCGCTTCGATGGCGGAACGCAACGATGTCGCTGCCGGAGCAAACAAGGTCGGCAGGTGCAGCGCCGCAATCTTCGAAAGAGCGGAAACATCACAGGAATTCCTATATGTAAATTCCAATAGGAGAGCGACGCGTGTTCCTTTCGGTTTTCGACCTGTTCAAGATCGGCATTGGACCATCGAGTTCGCACACGATGGGACCGATGACGGCTGCGCGGCGTTTTCTCGACGAGGTCGCGGGAGATGACTGGCCACGCCCGGCCGGCGCCAAGGTCGACCGCATCGCCGCCAGCCTGCACGGCTCGCTTGCCTATACCGGCATCGGCCATGGTTCAGATCGCGCCGTCGTGCTAGGGCTTGCCGGCCAGACGCCGCAGACGGTAGACCCCGATCAGGCCGACAGCATCGTCGACCGTATCGCCGCCGAGAAGCGGATTTCGCCGCCCGGCCATCCGTCCTATCGCTTCGACCCGGCCACGGATCTGGTGCTGGATCGCAAGACGCCGCTTTCCGGCCACGCCAACGGCATGGCTTTCTCCGCCTATGATGCCGACGACCGCCTGCTGCTCAAGCGCATCTACTATTCGATCGGCGGCGGCTTCGTGGTTTCCGAAGAAGAACTGCAGCGGATGAAGGCGAAGGGCTCGGTGACGAGCGAAGGCAAGAAGGTTCCATACCCCTTCAAGAATGCTGTCGAGATGCTGTCGATGGCCGCGAAAAGCGGTCTTTCCATCGCCGACATGAAGCGCGTCAACGAAGAGACGCAGATGTCGCGTGAAGAACTCGACGCTGGCCTCGACGGCATCTGGAGCGCCATGAAGAGCTGCATCGAGCGCGGCCTGTCGCAGGACGGCATCATGCCGGGGGGCCTGAAGGTGCGCCGACGCGCGCGACAATTGCATGACAAGCTGCAGGAGCAGTGGCGGCAGAACCGGCCCAATCCGCTGCTCGCCAACGACTGGCTGTCGATCTATGCCATGGCGGTGAACGAGGAGAACGCCGCCGGCGGGCGCGTCGTCACCGCGCCGACCAATGGTGCTGCAGGCACGCTGCCGGCGGTGCTGCGCTACTGGCTGCATTTCCATCCCGAGGCCGACCAGCCAAGCATCCGCGATTTCCTGCTGACCGCAGCAGCGGTCGGCGGCGTCATCAAGACCAACGCTTCGATCTCGGGTGCCGAGGTCGGCTGCCAGGGCGAGGTCGGTTCGGCCTCGGCGATGGCGGCAGCGGGGCTGTGCGCCGTGATGGGCGGCACGCCCGAGCAGGTCGAGAACGCCGCCGAGATCGCGCTTGAGCATCATCTCGGCATGACCTGCGATCCGGTCGGCGGGCTGGTGCAGGTGCCTTGCATCGAGCGCAACGCGCTCGGCGCCGTCAAGGCGGTGACTGCCGCGTCGCTGGCCATCAAGGGCGACGGCGTTCATTTCGTGCCGCTCGATGCCGCGATCGAGACCATGCGCCAGACCGGCCTCGACATGAACGAGAAATACAAGGAAACCAGCCTCGGCGGACTGGCCGTCAATATCGTGGAATGCTGAGCCAAACCTTGCACTGTGGATTGGCGCCGTGGAAAACAGCGGCACTGTGGAGAAAGTCGGCACTGTGGAGAAAGTCGATTGGGCCAGTTGACGCCTTCGCGCGCCGGACTAAACCTTGATCCATGTCCCTCAATCTCATAAAGCTCTGCGTTGGCTGCGACAGCGTCGAAGATCTCGAAGAGTGGATCGCCTTCCGCCTCGACGAACGGCGGCGCGCCGGTGAACCGGTCGAGCACTACCACACCACCCGCATGACGCCGACGCGCGGCGCCGAGGTCACCGATGGCGGTTCCCTCTACTGGGTGATCAAGGGCAACGTGCAGTGCCGCCAGTTGATCACCGAAATCCGTCCTTTCACCGATGACGAGGGTATCGGCCGCTGTCACCTGATCCTCGATCCCGCGGTCGTGCCGACTGAATGGCAGCCGCGCCGCGCCTTTCAAGGCTGGCGCTATTTGAAACCGTCGGACGCACCGGCCGATCTCTCCAAGGGCAAAGCGGGATTGGTCGAAATTCCGCCGAAACTCAGGCGCGAGCTTGCCGATCTCGGCCTTCTCTAGTAAGACCCCAAAATTCAAAGATGCGGTGATCGCCGGCCCTCCAGATAGCCTCATGCTGGGCTTGCAAGCTGTGCGACAACGCCACATCTTGAATGTCATGAGCGACAAGAAGCAGCCCGTGCCCGCAAAGGCCAATCCTGCGCCGGTCGAATCCCAATCGAGCACCGGCGAGATCGACGCGTTTATCCGTCAGGCAAGGACGCTGGCTGCGTCCGCAACCGGTACTGGCAGGCTGATCCTTTCCCTCGACGCGACGATGAGCCGCCAGCCGACCTGGGATCTCGCCTGTGCGCTGCAGGGCGAGATGTTCGACGCCGTCGGCAAGGCCGGGGCGCTCAAGGTCCAATTGGTCTATTTTCGCGGTTTTGGCGAGTGCCGCTCATCCGCATTCGTCACCGATACGAACGCGCTGAAGCAGCTGATGACGCGGATCGAATGCCGCAGCGGCCACACTCAGATCGGCAAGGTGCTCGCCCATGCGGTGAAACAGACGGCGGCGGCCAAGGTTAACGCGCTGGTCTATATCGGCGACGCGATGGAGGAAAATATCGACGATCTGGCGGAAAAGGCCGGCAGCCTCGGCCTGCACGGCGTTCCTGTCTTCGTCTTTCAGGAGGGCCATGATGCCGGCGCGGAAAAGGCGTTCAAGGAAATTGCGCGGCTGTCCAAAGGCGCCTGGTTCCGATTTGATCGGCGGGCCGCCGCAACCTTGGCCAGCCTGCTATCGGCGGTTGCGGTGTTTGCGACGGGCGGGCTGAAGGCTCTGGAGGCCAGGGGCAGGCCGGAAGACCGGCTGATGATCGAGCATCTGCGGAGCGGCAGGAAATGACGGGCGCGACTATCGCATTCGTGGCGTTGCTTTTGGTGCTGCTCGGCGTGGCCATGGTGTTTCTGCGCTCCGACCCCGCGAAACTCGCAAGCTGGATGAGGACGCTTGGGCCTGTCCTACTGGCGCTGATCGGCGTCGCCGCGCTTCTGGTTGGACGCGCAGGCATCGGCGGCTTGATCCTGTCGACGGCGCTCGCCTGGTATGGCTCGATGCGGATGAAGCGGCCGACGGCGAAACTGGAGCCGGGCAAGTATTCGACGGTGCGCACCGCGGCCCTCGAAATGGAGCTTGATCACGATACCGGCAATCTGGAGGGGCTCGTGCTCGCCGGCCGCCATGAAGGCAAGATGCTAGGCACGATGAGCCTTGCGGAATTGCAGCAGCTTTATCGCGAACTCCCCGGCGACCCGGAGAGCCGCCAGCTGCTAGAGACGTATCTTGACGGCAGATTTCCCATCTGGCGCAAAGACGCGGAGGCGAATGGTGGCGACGGGCTGGGTGTTTCGCCAGGTTCGGGCGCCATGACTAAGGAGGAGGCCTACAAGATCCTTGGTCTTGAAGCGGGGGCCGCCGCGGCGGATGTCCGCAAGGCGCACCGCCGCCTGATGCAGCGCCTGCACCCCGATCTCGGCGGCACTTCGTTTCTGGCGGCGCGGATCAACGAAGCCAAGGACGTCTTGCTCTCCAATCACAACTAGTCTCCTTCGACGCAGAATTCTTCCGGGAGATGGTTCGACGCCGCCTACTGGTGGACGGCGTAGCACTCGATTTTCTTTTTCTTCAGGGCGTTGCAGGCTTTCGAGGCGGCAGTCTTCGAGCCAAAGCCGAACCGGGCGCGGTAGTAGGTGACGCCGCCTTTCTCGAAGGCGACAGTGAAGCCCACAGCATCGGCCAGGACCGAAGGCGCCTGTTTGCTCGTCTCGTCCAGGAGAGCCTGGGCTTCGGACTGTTTTGGCGAAGAGGCGACCTGGACTGCCCAGCCGGACGGCACCGATGCCGTGTTGACGGGATCGACCTTTGCCGGTTCGCCATAGGCTGCTGCGACCCGTGCGGTCGCCACATCGTCCGCCGTGGCCGCGGCCATTGTCTCGAGCTTTTTGGTCCGAGAGACGGGCGTGGTCTCAACGACGGGGGTGGCTTCTTCAACGACGGGCTCGGCCTCCTCGACCAGGGAGGCAATGGCATCGCCGTCCGGGGCCTCGTTGTACGCCGCATCGTCTTCCGGCCTGCTGTCCGGCGTCGGCGCGTCGCGCTTGGGCAGGAATACTTTCGCCAGAGCGGTGATCGGGTTGCCGCCGCCAGCCTTGGCGATCAGCATGCCGCTGCCGCGCGACGACGCCTTCGGCAGGTAGGTTTTGATCAATGCGGCCATCTGGTTGTCGCGGCTGCCGCCGGATTTCCCGCCTATGACCACCGCGACGATGCGGCGGTCGCCGTCGTCGACCGAGGAGACGAGATTGTATCCGGAGGCGCGGGTGTAGCCAGTCTTGATGCCGTCGACGCCCTTGATGCGTCCAAGCAGGCGGTTGTGGCCGTTGATGCGCCTGCGGCCGTAGAGAAAGGAACGCTGCGAAAAATAGCTGTAATACTGGGGAAAATGCTCCCGCAGCGCGATGCCGAGCACCGCCATATCGCGCGCGGTGGTGAACTGACCAGGATTTGGCAGGCCGTGGGCGTTGCGGAAAACGGTCCCCTTCATGCCCAGTGCCCGCGCCTTGGCAGTCATCATGTGGGCGAAATTGGCTTCATTGCCGCCGAGAAGTTCGCCGATTGCGGTTGCCGAGTCGTTTGCCGACTTGGTCACCATCGACAGGATCGCGGTCTCGACGGTGATCGCGCCGCCCCGTTTGACGCCGAGTTTGGTCGGCGGTTCGGCAGCAGCATTGGCCGAGAAGACGACGCGGGAGTTCTTGCCGATCTTGCCGTTCGCCATGGCCTCGAAGGCCAGGTAAAGCGTCATCATCTTGGTGAGCGAGGCGGGATAGCGTCGGCCATCGGCGTTCGAAGAGTAAAGCACCTTGCCGGTCTTGGCGTCGATGACGATGGCCGCCGACCTCGCCGCCATGGACGAAGCAGCTCCGGCAACGACGAATGTCATCGCCAAAGCGAGGATCATGATCGTTTTCAAGGAGGACGCGGATTTGGAGAGAATGCCCGACAACGCCTGACGCACCGATGGTTCCTTTGAATTTTTGTTGCGGTGGAGGCGGCAAAGGGGTCCTGCCTCACTTCAAGCCAAGCTATCGCGGCCAGCGTTACCAATCCGTTTATGGTAACCGCGGCGTTCACCATTTTCTTCGAGCTTGAGCTTTTCTTTATTCGAATCTTAGCCATTTCCCGACGGTTGCGCCGATCTGCTGGCCGGATGGCCGGGGCCGCACCCGGTGAAACCCGCACTCGGTAAAAAACTTGACTTTTGTGCAGTGCACAATATATTATTTGCATTGCACAACGCGGCCCCGGGAAAAGGCCGCGTCCACCGCTCAAGGACAACTGGCAAGGGATCGCGTGAATGACCCAGACCTATGAAGATTTCAGCAAATACGGCAAGGAGTTTGCGGATAGCGGCTTGAAGAGCTTCGCATCCCTTTCCAAGGGCGCGCAGGCCATCGCCACCGAGGCGGGCGAGTACACCAAGAAAAGCTTCGAGGCCGGCAGCGCAGCAGCCGAGAAACTTTTGTCGGCCAAGTCGCTGGAGAAGGCGATCGAGATCCAGTCCGATTTTGCCAGGCAGTCGTACGAAGCCTTCGTCACCGAAGCCACCAAGATTGGTGACCTCTATGCCGAACTCGCCAAGGAAGCCTACAAGCCGTTCGAATCGATCGTCGCAAAGGCGAAATAATCTCGCTACAAGATGTGAACACGGCCCTTGGGCCAGCAAGACGGACCCGGTCGCGAACGTGCGGCCGGGTTTTTTTCATGGCAATTAAGTTTCCAGCCGATCGACGCTGATCTAAACAGCAATGAGCCAGCTTGTCGGTTTAGCTTAAGGGCGAATGATGCATAGGTCGATAAATGATGCCGGCGCTCCGCTAACGCTGGAACACATCAGCCGAAGCTTCGGCGACACCCAGGCGCTGGATGACGTTTCGCTTTCGATTGCGCCTGGAGAGATCGTCTGCTTGGTCGGCCAGTCCGGTTGCGGCAAATCCTCGCTTTTGCGGATCATTGCAGGTGTCGATACTGCGGACAGCGGAAGAATTCTGCTCAATGGCATTGAGATCGCGGGCGCGGACAGCTTTGTCGAGCCCGAAGACCGCAACATCGGATTCATGTTCCAGGATTATGCCCTGTTCCCGCACCTGACCGTCGAGGAGAACGTGGCCTTCGGCCTCAAGCGGCTGTCGCGGCGCGAGGCGAGCGCCCGTGCGGCCGAGGTGATCGCCCGAATCGGCATCCAGGCGCTTTCCGGCCGTTACCCACACACGCTTTCAGGTGGCGAGCAGCAGCGAGTCGCACTGGCGCGGGCGCTTGCCCCAAAACCCGTCATTCTGCTGATGGACGAGCCTTTCTCGAACCTTGATCGTGGCCTGCGGGAGCGGGTGCGCGAGGAGACCATTTCGACGTTGAGAGCCTTGGGGACGACGGCGATCCTTGTCACGCACGACCCGGAGGAGGCCCTTTCCGTCGGTGACCGGGTTGTGCTGATGCAGGAGGGGCGGGTTGTGCAGGTCGGGACGGGCTACGATATCTATGATCATCCCAACTCACTCTACGTCGCCGAATTTCTGTGCCCGTGCAACAGGCTAGAGGGCATCTACCGCGATGGCCGGGTCGAAACGGTGCTGGGCAGCTTTCCAGCCCGGCTCGATCTTCCGGAAGGCGGCAAGGCGTTTGCCTGCATCCGCCCGCAGGCCGTCTCCCTTTCAGGTCCCGAGGAAGGTCTGCCGGCGCTTGTCGTCAACCGCTCTTTTCTGGGTGAGATCGAACAATTGCTGGTCAGGATCGAGGGCGTTGCTGACCTCTTGCGCTTGCGCACCACCAGCCGGATCGATGTAAAGCCGGGTGAGCCGATCCACCTGACCGTAGATCCAGGCGGCGTCCTGATATTCGCTGCGGCATAAGTCGCAACCGCTTTGGTCGCAAAGTAACTTGACTAAATTAGTCACATATGATCGAGCAATTCCTGGGCTGTCAACCAATGCCGGCCGCACCAATCAATTAATGGAGGACCGCTTCATGAAGAGCCTTTCCACATTGCGACTCGCCCTGGTGGGCGGCGTCTTCGCCCTCGCTGGCGGGGCCAGCGCCATGGCGGCCGAACTGAACATCTACACCACGCGTGAGTCTGGGCTGATCCAGCCGCTGCTTGACGCCTTCACCGCCTCGAGCGGCGTCAAGGTCAATACAGTCTTCATGAAAGATGGTCTGGCGGAGCGTGTGGCCTCGGAAGGGGAAAGCTCACCTGCCGATATTCTCATGACGGTCGATGTCGGCAACCTCGCTGACCTGGCCGAAAAAGGCCTGACGCAGCCGGTTGTATCAGATGTTCTGAAAGCCGCGGTCCCGGAGAACCTGCGTGACCCGGCCAACAACTGGTTTGCTCTGTCGATGCGGGCCCGCGTACTCTACGCGGCCAAGGATCTCGATCTTGCCGCGTTCAACTACGAGGACCTGTCCGATCCAAAATGGAAGGGCAAGGTCTGCATCCGGTCCGGCCAGCATCCCTACAACACCGCTCTTTTCGCCGATTACATCGCACATAACGGCGCCGAGGCGACGGAAGCATGGCTTGCCGCCGTCAAGGGGAATCTCGCCCGCAAGGCGGGCGGCGGCGACCGCGATGTGGCCAAGGACATCCTCGGCGGCATTTGCCAGATAGGCATCGCCAATTCCTACTACGTCGGACTGATGCGCTCCGGCAAGGGCGGTGAGGAGCAGGTCGCCTGGGGCGACGCGATCAAGGTCGTCCTGCCAACGTTCAAGGATGGCGGCACGCAGGTCAACGTCAGCGGCGCGGCCGTCGCAAAGCATGCGCCGAACAAGGGTGAGGCGGTCAAGCTGCTGGAATATCTGGTCTCCGACGACGCCCAGAAACTCTATGCCAAGGCAAATTTCGAATACCCGGTCAAGGCCGGCGCTCCGATCGACCCGATCATCGCCTCGTTCGGCGCGTTGAAGGTCGATCCAGTGCCGATGACGGAAATCGTCAAGCATCGCAAGCAGGCAAGCGAACTGGCCGAGAAGGTCGGCTTCGACAACTGATGGGCGATGCGGGCGTGGGCAGTGCTGCGCCCGGTGATCTCCCGATGTCGGATGTCGACCTGCGGAAAGCCTCCACTGTGAAGGTCGCCCGGTACAGGTCCGGGCGACTGTGGTTCATGGCGACGGTGCTTGTCGCTGCGCTGGTGGCGACTCCGGTTCTCGCCCTTATCTGGCAGGCGCTGCGGGGATCGAGCGGGCTCTGGCCGCATCTCCTCGCCTATGTGCTGCCACAGGCCTTCCAGCAGACCACGGCGCTACTCGTCGGCGTCGGTGTCCTCGTCACGCTTCTTGGCACCTCGACGGCCTGGCTTGTCACCGCCTATGACTTTCCCGGCCGCAGGTTTCTCGAATGGGCGCTGCTCCTCCCGCTCGCGGTGCCGACCTACATAATCGCCTACGTCTATCTCGATCTTCTCCATCCGATCGGCTTGGTCCAGGGTGCGCTCAGAGTGGCACTTGGCTTCACCAGCCCACACGAATTCCGCCTTCCCGACATCCGGTCGATGGGCGGCTGCATCGTGCTGCTCGGCTTCGTGCTCTACCCCTATGTGTACCTGACGACGCGGGCAATGTTTCTAACCCAGGCGGCCAATCTGGTCGAGGTGTCGCGCACGCTTGGAAGTGGCAAAGGCGGCGTCTTCTGGCGCGTTGCGCTGCCGCTGGCACGTCCGGCGATCGCCGTCGGCGTCAGCCTCGCGCTGATGGAGGCGCTGAACGACATCGGTGCCTCGGAGTTCCTGGGCGTGAAGACACTGACGGTCTCGGTCTACACGACATGGGTGACGCGGTCCGACCTGCCGGGCGCGGCGCAGATTGCGCTCGCCATGCTGTCATTGGTGGTCGCGCTCGTCACAACAGAGCGTTGGGCGCGCCGTCGTCAGCGTTATTGGTCGAGCGCACAAAAGGCGCGGAGTTTCACACCGCATCGTCTCGGAACCGTTTCGGGTCTGCTGGTTTTTGCGCTCGGCCTTCTGCCGGTGTTCATCGGGTTCATCGCCCCGGCGAGCTATCTTGTCGTCGAGGCGTGGAAGCGCGTCCGTTTCGCAGGGCTGTCGCCCCGGCTTTTGTTGGAAACGCTCAACACCGTCACCCTGTCGGCCATGGCCACGCTCGCAATCCTGCTCTTCGGCATGATCATCGCCTATACGGCGCGCTCGCTTCCCGGCCGTGTCACGGCGGCTTTGCAGCGGATTTCCACGGTCGGCTATGCGATGCCCGGCACCGTGGTGGCCATCGGAATATTGTTGCCCGTCGCGGCCCTCGATCAGATGATCGATCGAGCCGCGCTGGCATGGCTGGGCGCGCCAACCGGCCTGCTGCTGATCGGGTCCGGAGCAGCGCTAGGCTACGCCTATGTCGCACGCTTCCTGGCGATCGCGGTCGGTTCGGTCGAGGCGGGCTTCAGCCGCATTCCGCGCTCGTTCGATCACGCCGCGCGCAGCCTCGGCCACAATGTGACTGCCACATTCCGGCAAATTCATCTGCCGCTTTCGAAACCGTCGCTCGTCGCTGCGGGCTTGCTGGTGTTTGTCGATTGCATGAAGGAATTGCCGGCGACGCTTCTGTTGAGGCCGCTTAATTTCGAGACCCTGGCGACGCATCTCTACGGCGAGGCGGCGCGCGGAACCTACGAGGAAGCCTCGATCGCGGCACTTGCCATAGTTCTGGTCGGCACCTTGCCCGTCGCTATTCTCGCTCGTGTTGGACGATGGAAAGCCTGAGCGTGCCTGGCCTTAACAGTTACGCTGGCACCTAAAGCGCGTCGCGTTCGACCGGCCTCATGCGACGCGCTTCAGGTTGTTGTTTTATGCATGTCGTGATCGCAAAACCGCTACACACCCTCGGGTCAGGCCCGAGGGCATGCTTTTGCGCGACATGCATTAAAGCGCGTCTGTTGGCTGGCGCGTCCACGATAAACCGCAAGTGCCCCACGCCTGTCGGATCTTGCCGATGCCGTCGATTTTGAAATCAGGGGCCCTGCTGCCTTCACGATTTCGAAAAATCGGTCAAGTTTGGCCACCTAGCCATATTGTCAGCTAAACAGAAGGGCTTAAAATCATTCATCGAACACCTACATGTCGAACGCGCATGGGGATTCGAAAAGGCAGGGTTACGTGACGACAGGTTTGACTGCCACAACAGATGTGGTGCGGATGCAAAACGGCAGCGACGGCAATGAGACCGGTCGCGGCACGGCCGTCATCACGCGCACCAAAACCAAGACCAAGAAGCCTAGCTTATATCGGGTCCTCATTCTCAACGACGACTACACGCCCATGGAATTCGTGGTTCACGTGCTGGAGCGTTTTTTCCAGAAGGACCGTGAAGCCGCCACACGCATCATGCTTCATGTTCACAATCATGGAGTGGGCGAGTGCGGGGTCTATACATTCGAGGTGGCCGAGACCAAAGTGTCTCAGGTCATGGATTTCGCCCGACAGAATCAGCATCCGCTGCAATGCGTGATGGAGAAGAAGTGAGGTAACATGCCGGCTTTCTCCCAAGGCCTGGAAAAGGCGCTTCACCAGGCGCTGACGCTCGCCAATGAGCGGCACCACGAATACGCAACCCTTGAACATTTGCTGCTCGCGCTCATCGACGACACCGAGGCGGCCGCGGTCATGCGCGCCTGCAACGTCGATCTCGACGAGTTGAAGCATACGGTTCTCACCTACATCGATACTGAGCTCGACAATCTCGTTACCGGCTATGACGAGGATTCCAAGCCGACGGCCGGTTTCCAGCGCGTCATCCAGCGCGCGGTGATCCATGTGCAGTCGTCCGGCCGCGAGGAAGTCTCCGGCGCCAACGTGCTCGTTGCCATCTTCGCCGAGCGCGAGAGCCATGCCGCCTATTTCCTGCAAGAACAGCAGATGACCCGCTACGACGCGGTCAATTACATCTCGCATGGCATCGCCAAGCGGCCCGGCGCATCCGAGACGCGGTCGCCGCGCGGCGCCGATGACGAGCAGGGCCAGAGCGGCGCCGAGCCGCAAGAGGACAGCGGCAAGAAAAAGCAGCAGCAGGACGCGCTGACCGCCTATTGCGTCAATCTGAACAACAAGGCCAAGGCCGGCAAGATCGATCCGCTGATCGGCCGCGAGTCCGAGATCAACCGCACCATCCAGGTGCTGTGCCGCCGCTCCAAGAACAATCCGCTCTATGTCGGCGACCCCGGCGTCGGCAAGACGGCGATCGCCGAGGGCCTCGCCAAGCGCATCGTTGAGGGCGACGTGCCGGAAGTGCTGCATAACGCCACCATCTTCGCGCTCGACATGGGGACATTGCTGGCCGGCACTCGCTATCGCGGTGATTTCGAGGAGCGGCTGAAGCAGGTCGTCAAGGAGCTTGAGGATTATCCGGGCGCGGTTCTGTTCATCGACGAGATCCACACCGTGATCGGGGCAGGCGCGACGTCTGGCGGCGCCATGGATGCGTCGAACCTGTTGAAGCCGGCGCTGTCGTCGGGAACGATCCGCTGCATCGGCTCGACCACCTACAAGGAGTTCCGCCAGTTCTTCGAGAAGGACCGCGCCTTGGTGCGGCGCTTCCAGAAGATCGACGTCAACGAACCGACCATCGAGGACGCCATCGAGATCATGAAGGGTCTCAAGCCGTATTTCGAGGAGTTCCACAAGGTTCGCTACACGGCTGAGGCGATCAAGGCTTCGGTCGAACTGTCGGCGCGCTACATCAACGACCGCAAGCTGCCGGACAAGGCGATCGACGTGATCGACGAGACCGGCGCCTCGCAAATGCTGGTGCCGGAGGCCAAGCGCAAGAAGACCATCGGCATCAAGGAGATCGAAGCGACGATCGCCACCATCGCCCGCATTCCGCCGAAGACGGTTTCCGCCGACGACGAGAAGGTGCTGGCCGGTCTCGACATCGAGCTGAAGCGCGTCGTCTACGGTCAGGACACCGCGATCACGGCTTTGACCTCGGCGATCAAGCTGGCGCGGGCCGGCCTGCGCGAACCGGAGAAGCCGATTGGCTCCTACCTGTTCTCGGGGCCGACCGGCGTCGGCAAGACCGAAGTGGCAAAGCAGCTCGCGGCCTCGCTCGGTGTCGAGCTGATCCGCTTTGACATGTCCGAATATATGGAACGCCACACCGTCTCACGGCTGATCGGTGCGCCTCCCGGCTATGTCGGCTTCGACCAGGGCGGCCTGTTGACCGACGGCGTCGACCAGCATCCGCACTGCGTGCTGTTGCTGGACGAGGTCGAGAAGGCGCATCCGGATCTGTTCAACATCCTGTTGCAGGTCATGGACCATGGCAAGCTGACCGACCACAACGGCAAGCAGATCGACTTCCGCAATGTCATCCTGATCATGACCACCAATGCGGGCGCCTCGGATGCGCAGCGCGCGGCTATCGGCTTCGGCTCGACCAAGCGCGAAGGCGACGATGTCGAGGCGATCAACCGGCTGTTCACGCCGGAGTTCCGCAACCGTCTCGATGCGATCATCCCGTTCGGCTCGCTGCCGGTGCCGGTCATCCACCAGGTGGTGCAGAAGTTCGTCATGCAGCTCGAGGCCCAGCTCTCCGAGCGTGGCGTCACCTTCGACCTGTCGCAGGAGGCGATCGCCTGGCTGGCCGAGAAAGGCTATGATGAGCGCATGGGAGCACGGCCGCTCGGCCGCGTCATCCAGGAGCACATCAAGAAGCCGCTGGCCGACGAGGTGCTGTTCGGCAAGCTCAAGAAGGGCGGCACGGTGCGTGTCACCGTCGACAAGAAAGAAACCGGCGAAACCGGGCTCAAGCTCGAGTCACTCGCCGACGAGGCGCCGGTCAAGCCGAAGAAGGAAGAACCGGACGACACGCCGAAGCCCAGGAAAGCTGCCGGCAAGAAGCCGGCCGCGAAAAAGGCGGTCGCGCAGAAGGCGGAGCCCAAGGGCAAGGATGGCAGCAAGCGCAGCCTGGTGCCGCAACTGCCCCGCAAGGGATGATGGCCTGAAAGCAAAAAAAGCTCCGGAAACGGGGCTTTTTTTAATGGATGAAGAGCTGGTGGGTGGCCGAACGCGCGCGCGGCGTCCGCGTCAGTTTGCCAGCGCCGTCCGTATCTTGCCCGCATTCTCAGCCAACACTTCCGGCTTCTCCATCTGCCCACTATGCGGCTTCAAAGGGATGCCCTCGAAGCGTGGTATGACATGGACATGGAGGTGGTAGACGGTCTGGCCCGAAGCAGGCTCGTTGAACTGCAGAATGGTGACGCCATCGGCGCCGAAGGCCTTCTTCACCGCCACCGCCACTTTTTGCACGACGGCGAAGAGTGGGCCGAATGTTGCCGGATCTGCGTCAAGCAGGTTGCGCGACGGCGCCTTCGGCACAACCAGCGTATGACCCGGCCCTTGCGGCATCACATCCATGAAGGCGACAACCGCGTCATCTTCATAGACGCGATGCGACGGGATTTCACCGCGCAGGATTTTCGCGAAGATATTGTTGCTGTCGTAGGTGGTTTGTTCGGCCATGGCGTGCGCTCCGGATTGTGTGTTGTTCCTACCGCATCGACCCGACAATCGGAATCGATCTTCGGAAAGTACGATGCTTTCGAGCGTGCTTTGTGCGTCCAATTGGACGCACAAAGCTCTAATCGTCCGCCAGATCCTTGCGGAACGGGGTGTGCTCTTCGAGATAGCCGGCCATCCGCTCCACTTCGCGGCGCTCGCGCCTGAGATAGTCGGCGACCGCGTTACGCAAGCCGGGATGCGCAATGTAATGCGCCGAATGCGTGGTCACCGGCCTGTAGCCGCGCGCCAGCTTGTGCTCGCCTTGTGCGCCGGCTTCGACCACCTTCAGCTTACGGTCGATGGCGAAGTCGATCGCCTGGTGATAGCAGACCTCGAAATGCAGGAAGGGGTGGTCCTCGATGCAGCCCCAGTTGCGCCCGTAGAGCGCATCGGAACCGATGAAATTGATGGCACCGGCAATGTAGCGTCCATTGCGCTTGGCCATCACCAGCAGGATGTCGTCGGCCATGCGCTCGCCGATCATCGAGAAAAACGCGCGGCTGAGATAGGGCCGCCCCCATTTCCTGCTGCCGGTATCCATGTAGAAGGCAAAGAAATCGTCCCAGATCCTTTCGGTCAGGTCCTTGCCGGTCAGCCAGTCGATCGAGATGCCGTGAGCGAGCGCCTCGCGCCGCTCCTTCCTCATCGCCTTGCGCTTGCGCGATGCCAGCGTGGCGAGAAAATCGTCGTAGGTCGAATAACCCTCATTGAAGAAGTGGAACTGCTGGTCGGTGCGGTGCAAAAAACCCGCCGCTTCCAGCGCCTCGACATCCCTCAGCTGCGCGAAGGTCACGTGCGCGGAGGAAACGCCGAGTTTTTCCGTCACCGCCTTCAGGCCGGCCGCCAGGCCGGCCTTCACGGCGCGACTGTCCTCGCCCTTGTTGACCAGCAGGCGAGGGCCGGTGACCGGCGTGAACGGCACGGCGCATTGCAGTTTAGGATAGTAACGCCCGCCGGCGCGCTCGAACGCGTCCGACCAGCCGTGATCGAAGACATATTCGCCCTGGCTGTGCGATTTCAGGTAGCAGGGAATGGCACCGAGCAGCTTTCCCTGCGCTGTCTCGAGCCTGAGATGATGGCCCTGCCAGCCGGTGCGCCGCACGGCGCAGCCGGAATCCTCAAGCGAGCTCAGAAAAGCGAATGAAACGAGTGGGTTGTATCCGTTTTCTGTATCGCCGCGTGAGGTCCCGCCGAGGCCATCCCATTCGGCGCAGGTGAAGGCTCCGATGCCGGAGGCAACCCGGATCGCATACGCTCCATTCGCCGTTTGCCCGTCGCCTTCATCGCCTTGATCCATGAGGCCTATTTAAGCTCCGTGCCGGTCCATGCAAGCTCAGTTCAAGCGACCTGCACAAGATCCGGCTCAAATCCTTCGAACGTCATCTGGTCGGCATATCTGAAGGTCAGGTCGACCGCCGGTTGGTCGAGCACGGTCCAGGTGATGACCGGCATTTTGAGCCTTTCGCGCACGAAACTGACAAACTGGTTCGGCAGGTCGCCGGCGGCGTAGGAGGCGAAGGCGATGTCGTGCGCCAGCATGGCGAAATGCGCCTCGATCAGCTTGACTTCGTTGCCATAAGCGGTCAGCCCGCCCGGAATGCCGGGCGCGTGTTTTGGGAAGTCGCGGATCAGCCAGTGGTCGAACGACATGATCGCCGCCTTGCCCCTGTAGTTCTTGAGCATCTTGCCGACGCTTTCCACCAAGCCTTCGTCACGGCCGGGAACCCCTTTCAGTTCGACGACCAGCGGCACGCGGCCATCGACCAGGTCGAGGGCCTGCTGCAGCGTCGGCAGACGATCTGATGTGCCGCCGATCTTGAGGGCCGTCATTTCTGCTGCCGTGCGCTGCCAGACGAACCCGTCCTGGCTGGTCAGCCGCTTCAGATCGCTATCGTGGATGATCACCGGGATGCGGTCTGACGACAGATGCACATCGCATTCGATCGCATAGCCGCGTTCAGCCGCAGCGGCAAAGGCGGAAAGCGTGTTCTCCCAGCGCGTCTTGTTCATGTCGTGGAGGCCGCGATGGGCAATGGGTCGGGCGGTCAGCCAGGAAAGGTCGGTCATGCCGGGCTCATTCGACTTCGAAGATGGCTTCGATTTCCACTGCGGCATTAAGCGGCAGGGAGGCGGCACCGACGGCGGCGCGAGCATGCTTGCCGGGATCACCGAGCACTGCAACCAGTAGATCCGAGGCGCCGTTGGCAACCAGGTGCTGCTCGAAAAAATCCGGCGCCGAGCCGACGAAGACGGTGATCTTCACCACGCGGCGGATTTTCTCGAGATCGCCAAGTGCTGCCTTGGCCTGCGCCAATATGTTGATCGCGCAGTATTTTGCCGCTTCCTGGCCGATTGCGATGTCGACGTCACGGCCGAGCAGGCCACTCGCCTGCAGCTTGCCCTCGCTGAGCGGCAGTTGTCCGGCGATGAACAGCAGATTGCCTGATCTGCAATAGGGCACGTAGTTGGCGGCGGGCGCGGCAGCGACCGGAAGCGTCACGCCGAGATCGCTTAGCCGCTTTTCGATTGTTTCACTCATGGTATTTCCCTATTGCTTGATGACGCTGCGCAGGCCGGGCCGAAATTGCAATTTTTGCCTCGCTTCCGCCACGACTTTTTTTAAGCTGGACCCTCTTTCCCTGCGGCCTGCCATCAGGCGCGATGATCGGAGCCCCTCATGCGCGCAACACGCCTCGCATTCCACGCTGTCCTGCTGCCAGCGGTGTTCTCGATGGCGCCGGCTTTTGCCGTACCGGCGCTGCAGGCGCATCGCGCGGTTTACGATCTGACCCTGGACAAGGCCTCCGACCGCTCCGGCATCACCGGCATTTCCGGCCGCATGGTCTATGAGTTCAACGGCTCGCCTTGCGAAGGCTATACGGTGAAGTTCCGTTTCGTCACCCAGATCGTCACCAACGAGAATACAAGGCTGACCGACCAGCAGACGACCACTTTCGAGGACGCCGAAGGCAAGACCTTCTCGTTCGTGACAAAATCCTTTGTCGACCAGACTCTCGACAAGGAGGTCAAGGGCACCGCGACGAAGGAGACAAACGGCCTCAAGGTCGACATCGACAAGCCGGAGAAGAGCAGCGTCGAACTGCCGGCCACACAGTTTCCGACGCAGCATCTGGCCGAACTGATCGACAAGGCCGAAAAGGGCGAAAATTTCTACGAAACCAACCTGTTCGACGGTTCGGAAGATGCCAACAAGGTGATGACCACCACCGTAGTCGTCGGCAAGAAAGCCGATGCCGACAAGACCGATCCGGAAGTGCCGGCACTGGCAAAACTCGCCACCGACAAATACTGGCCAGTCGACATCGCCTATTTTGACAGCACCGACAAGTCAGGCGAGGAGGTGCCGGAATACCGGATCAGCTTCAAGCTGCATGAGAACGGCATCACGCGCGATCTGCTCATGGACTACAACGACTTCTCGATGACCGGCAAGCTGGTCAATCTTTCGCTGTTCGATCAGACGAAACCCTGTCCGCCGAAATAGAGCCTTGGGTTAGCCACGCCCGCAAGGCGGCGGCGAATGACTTGAACACGCCGCAATTGCATTTCAAGCTCTACGCCGAGGGATCGATCGGGGGGTGGGTTGAGCAAAATCGATGTGTTCGTGGCGCCGACGCCCAATCCGGCGCTGATCAGGATCATGACTGTCGTCAACCGGGTCGTCATGCTGCGTGGCATTCCCGGGTTTCGCGACCTGTTGCCGTTCAACCGCGTCGCCGGATTGCGCGGTGTCGCCAATGTCCGCCATATCGACTTTCCCGACCACGACCGGCAGCGGCTGAAGGCCTGTTGCGGCGCAGGCAAGGCAACGTTCATCACGCCCAACCATCCGGAATTCTTCACCGACTGGATGATCGACAAGGAGATCGTCTCGAGGGTCAGTCCGCTCGCGGCATCCTGGGCCACGCATGGCGTCGTCAACGGCCTCGGCCGGATCATGCAGAAATTCTGGCTGGCCAACAATCTGATCGCCCAGATACCCGGCAACAGCGGCGCTGCCAAGGAACACTCGATCGCCTGGGCGCTGAAAGGGCATGGCGTTCTCTTGCATCCCGAAGGCGGCGTCGGCTGGCATGGCAATGTCGTCGCTCCGCTTCTTCCGGGGGCTGTCGAGATGGGGTTCGAAGCGCTCAAGCGCGGTCGCGTCACGGATCAGGATTTCAAAGTCTGGATCGCGCCGGTTGTCTGGAAGCTCGCCCTCACCAAAAATGTCGAGCCGGCGCTGGCGCAGGAATGCGCCTATGTCGAGAAGAGCCTGAAGATTGAGCGTCGTGCCGCCGATACGCTGCCGGAGCGCGTCCACCATATCTATGCGACGCTGCTGTCGCGCGATGAGATTGCCTGCGGCATGGCGCCCGACGAACGGGCTTCGTATGCTACGCGGCACAAGCAATTGCTGCGCGAATTGAGCCGGCGCCTGGGGGAGGGTATTTCGGTCGATCCCGGCGCCAGCGAGATCGCCGAGCTTTTGCGCCGGGCGCGCCGCTGGCTGCGGGAAGGCACCGGCGACGCCGAGCGACAAAAACAGATCCGCTCGTTGGCGGACACGATCCAGCGTCTCCAACGCGTCGGACCGTGGGCCTCAGCCAATCCGCGCATTGCGCAAGAGGAGATCGCAGAGCATCTGAAGCGTATCCGCAACGATTATTGCAAGGGCACGCTGCGCGACACGGTCAATTGCTTCGTACCGCAACCGGCAGGGCCGCGCTGCGCGCATATCCGGGTGCCGGAGCCGTTGGGATTGCACGTCTTTCCGGGCTCTATCGACGATGCCCTCGCCGAACTGCACCGGCGCATGCAGGAGACCATCACCACGACCGTGGCCGAACTCGAAGCCGCCGGCAGCTTCATTTTCTATCCGAATCCCTTCTATCATCGCTAGGATTGGCATCTCTAGCATTGGCATCGCTGACGTTGGATTTCGGCTGCGGGTGAGCTGCGGCTCCGCTGGTCGGCGCAAGATGAAGGAGTGCGGCAAGCCTCATGGCGGTCTATGTCGACGCGGCGATCTGGAAATGGGTCGGCCACCGCTGGTGTCACCTGCTGGCCGACGACACCGACGAGCTGCATCGTTTTGCGGCACAGCTCGGCGTCAAGCGCTCGTCCTATCAGGGGCCGCCGAAGACATCGGCGCCGCATTATGACATAACCGGCTTCGAGCGCGACCGCGCGGTGCGGCTAGGCGCCGTCGAATGCAGCCGCGAGGAGATCGTTGCTGTTTTCCGGCGGGTCCGGGTGCCGAAGGGGAAGACACGACTATGACGTTGACGGCATTTCTGGCTTACTGCGCTGCGATCACATTTGCCGCCGCCACGCCTGGCCCGGCGGTATTCACGGTCATTGCCAACGGCGTCTCGCGCGGGTTCGTTCGCGCGTTCCTGGCTGGGCTCGGTATCGCCGCCGGCGACGCGGTGCTGGTGACTTTGGCGCTGCTCGGCCTGGTGGCACTGGCACAGACCTTCGAATGGGTTTTTCTCATCCTGAAATATGCGGGTGCAGCCTATCTGATGTTTCTTGGCATCAGGATGTGGCGATCGGCTTCCGCGCGATCGAATGGACTGGAGGTTACGCAGGCAAGACTGTCTCGATCGTTTTACCTCGGCATCTCCATCGCATTGGGCAATCCCAAGGCGATCCTCTTCCACGCCTCCATGATGCCGTTGATCCTCGATCTCAATGCAATGAATTTCGCTGAGGGGCTGCTCGTGGTTACGGTCGTGATCGGCGTCAACATTATCACTATGGGCGTCTATGCGGTGCTTGCCGGGCAGGCTTCGGGCTGGTTCAAGACGCCAAGGCGGATGCGCTTGATGAACAGGTTTGCCGGCGGCGCCATGATCGGCACCGGTGCGCTGATCGCCGCACGCTGAGCCGCAAGACACCGCAGCGCTTGCGTTTGCCGCGCATCCCCTCTATATGCGCGCTCATTCCACACACGGACTTTGGTGTCTGCCCGGGAGAAATCCGGCTGAAACCTCCGGTGGCGTTCGAGGACAAAGTCCAGAAATGCCTGTGTCCGTGGAGGCTAACCGGAAAAGGACATAAGAATGGCTCTGCCTGATTTCAGCATGCGCCAGCTTTTGGAAGCTGGCATTCACTTCGGCCACCAGACCCACCGCTGGAACCCGAAGATGGCGCCCTATATCTATGGCGCCCGCAACAACATCCACATCATCGACCTCTCGCAGACGGTGCCGTTGCTGCACCAGGCGCTGAAGCAGGTTTCCGACACCGTCGCCAAGGGCGGCCGCGTGCTGTTCGTCGGCACCAAGCGCCAGGCGTCCGACATCGTTGCCGACGCCGCACAGCGCTCGGCCCAGTACTATGTCAACTCCCGCTGGCTCGGCGGCATGATGACCAACTGGAAGACGATCTCGAACTCCATCCAGCGCCTGCGCAAGCTTGACGAGATGCTGGCTGGCGAGGCCCAGGGGCTCACCAAGAAGGAGCGCCTTAACCTCGACCGCGAGCGCGAGAAGCTCGACAAGGCGCTGGGCGGCATCAAGGACATGGGCTCGACGCCAGACCTGATGTTCGTGATCGACACCAACAAGGAAGCGATCGCCATCCTCGAGGCCAAGCGTCTCGGCATCCCGGTCGTCGCCATCATCGATTCCAACTGCGACCCGGACAAGATCGATTTCCCGATTCCGGGGAATGACGACGCGGCCCGCGCCATCCAGCTCTATTGTGATCTGATTGCCAAGGCTGCAATCGACGGCATTGCTCGCCAGCAGGGCGCGCTTGGCGTCGACGTCGGCGCTTTGGCCGAGGCTCCGATCGAGCCGGCGCTCGAGCCGACGCCGGCCGCCGAGACACCGGCCGCCCAGACTCCGGAAGCGTAACAGCGAAGGCCGGTTTCGGCCTTCATCTTTCTCATATTTTGGCGCGCTGAGCGCTGGCGCCAGGCGCATCATCGAGGACCGGTGGTGCGTCGGTGCATTTTAAACAAAGAGGCGACAATGAGCATTTCGGCTGCACAGGTCAAAGAACTCCGCGACTTGACCGGCGCGGGCATGATGGACTGCAAGATGGCGTTGAACGAGACCAACGGCAACATGGAAGAGGCCGTCGACTGGCTGCGCAAGAAGGGCATCTCCAAGGCCGACAAGAAGGCCGGCCGTACCGCGGCCGAAGGCCTCATCGGCGTCGATTCCGGCGTGCGTGAGGCGGCGGTCGTCGAGGTCAATTCCGAGACCGACTTCGTTGCCCGCAACGCTGCCTTCCAGGAGATCGTCGCCAACGTCGCCAAGGTGGCGCTCGCCTATGGCGGTAAGACCGATGCCGTCGCAGCAGCCCCGTATCCGGGTTCCGACAAGTCGGTTGCCGACACCATCAAGGACGCTGTCGGCACCATTGGCGAGAATCTTGGCTTCCGCCGTTCGGCCAAGCTCACCGTCGAGCAGGGCGCCGTCGCCACCTACGTCCACAATGCGGTTGCCGACGGCCTTGGCAAGCTCGGCGTGCTGGTCGCCATCGAGACATCTGGCAACGCCCAGGCCGCCAACGCCTTTGCGCGTCAGGTCGCCATGCATGTCGCCGCCACCAACCCGATGGCGCTGACCACGGAAGAACTCGATCCGGCGGCGGTCGAGCGCGAGAAGGCGATCTTCGCCGACCAGGCGCGCCAGTCCGGCAAGCCGGAAGCGATTATCGAGAAGATGGTCGAGGGCCGTCTGCGCAAGTTCTACGAAGAGGTCGTGCTGCTTAAGCAGGCTTTCGTGCTCAATCCCGACATCACCGTCGAGAAGGCGCTGCAGGACGCCGAGAAGGAAATCGGCGCACCGGCCAAGATCACTGCCTATCTGCGCTTTGCGCTCGGCGAGGGCATCGAGAAGGACGAGACCGATTTTGCGGCGGAAGTCGCGGCGGCGGTCAAGAAGTAAAACGCACTCTATCTTTCTGAACGACTTTACGGCCGGGTGTCCGCGAGGATGCCCGGCCGATTTCTTACGCGGTATCGATGAAGGCCAGGCGTCGGCGACAGGCCGGCTGGCTATCTGCTCATGCCCGGATCTGCTCATGCAAGATTCTGCATGCACAAGTTGCATTTTCCGGTGTAAGCCAATGGCTGGAAGAGCGTTTGCCGGTTCCGGCGCCGCGTGACATCGCAGCGCCCTTCGTGTATCGGAACGCCAATGTTTCGGGGCAGCGCCTGAGCGGGGAAGCCGCCCCGGGCGCGTCACACGCATAATGATGAGGACCAGATGACGGTGAAGCCCCTCTACCGACGTGTCTTGCTGAAAGCGTCGGGCGAAGCGCTGATGGGTGAACAGCATTTCGGCATCGACGTGTCGGTGGTCGATCGCATCGCCGCCGACATCGCCGAGGCCCGTACCCTGGGCATCGAGGTTGGGGTTGTCATTGGCGGCGGCAACATCTTTCGCGGCGTGGCCGTTGCCTCCAAGGGCGGCGATCGCGTCACCGGCGACCATATGGGCATGCTCGCCACCGTCATCAACTCGCTGGCGCTGCGCACCTCGCTGAACAAAATCGGCGTCGACGCTGTGGTGCTGTCTGCAATCGCCATGCCTGAGCTTTGCGAGAGCTTTTCGCAGCGCCAGGCGACCGCCTACATGAACCAGGGCAAGGTTGTCATCTTTGCCGGCGGCACCGGCAATCCGTTCTTCACCACCGATTCGGCCGCGGCGCTGCGCGCGGCGGAAATCGGCGCCGACGCGCTGTTCAAGGGCACCCAGGTCGATGGCGTCTATTCCGCCGATCCCAAGAAGGACCCGCATGCGACCCGCTTCGAGCGCATCAGCCATGGCGAAGTCATAAAACGCGGTCTTTCGATCATGGATACGGCCGCGATTGCACTTGCGCGCGAAAACAACATCCCGATAATCGTCTATTCGATCCACGAGAAGGGTGGTTTCGGTGATATTCTGAGGGGCGGCGGACGTTGCACGGTCGTCACGGACGACTGATCGGGAGCCCGATGCCGAACCGAAGGTTTTCCGTAGGCGAAAAACGGGAACCGGTTTTCGGATCGAGGCTTGAATACGGGTTACCCTGAAGTGAACCCGGCTAACGGGTCGAGGAGACGATGATGAGTGGCGAATACGATGATCTCAAACGGCGCATGGACGGGGCGATCGCTGCGTTCAAGCACGATCTGGCTTCGCTGCGGACCGGCCGCGCGTCGAGCAACCTGCTCGACGCGATCCAGGTGCAGGCCTACGGCACCACCATGCCGATCAACCAGGTGGCAAACGTGTCGGTGCCGGAGCCGCGCATGATTTCGGTTTCGGTCTGGGACAAGTCGATGGTCGGTGCGGTCGATCGCGCCATCCGTGAATCCAATCTCGGCTTCAATCCGATCGTCGACGGCACCAATCTCAGGATTCCGCTGCCCGAGCTCAACGAACAGCGCCGCAAGGAGCTGGTCAAGATCTCGCATGGTTATGCCGAGAATGCCCGCATCGCCGTTCGCCACGTGCGCCGGGACGGCATGGAGTTCCTCAAAAAGGCTGAAAAGGACGGCGATATCAGCGAGGACGATCATCGCAAGCGGTCCGACCAGGTCCAGAAGCTCACCGACGAGATGATCGGCACCATCGACCATCTGCTTTCCGATAAGGAAGCTGAAATCATGCAGGTTTAGGGTCTGGCCACTGCTGGCTCGAAAGCGAGAACATGACAAGCCCCGCGCATGTCGCGATCATCATGGACGGAAACGGACGCTGGGCCAAGGCGCGTGGCTTGCCACGGCTTGCTGGGCATCGTGCCGGCGTCGAGGCGCTGCGCAACACGGTGCGCGCCGCTCCTGGTCTTGGCATCTCGTTCCTCACCGTCTACGCCTTCTCGTCGGAAAACTGGTCGCGGCCGAAGTCCGAAGTCAGCGACCTGATGGGCCTGTTGAAAATCTTCATCCGCCGCGACCTCGCCGAACTGCACCAAAATGGCGTGCGGGTCAGGATCATCGGCGACAGGGCAGGGCTGCAGCCTGACATCAGGAGCCTGCTTGAAGAGGCCGAAACGCTGACCGTCCGCAACGAAGCGCTGACCCTGGTCATCGCTTTCAACTATGGCGGACGCGACGAGATCGTGCGCACCGCGCGCAAGCTTGCCGCGGCGGTGGCGCGCGGCGAGCTCGACAGCGAGGCGATCACGGCCGAATCCTTTGCCGGCTCTCTCGACACCCGGGGTATTCCGGATCCGGAACTGGTCATCCGCACCAGCGGTGAGCTCAGGCTGTCGAATTTCCTTCTGTGGCAAGCGGCTTACAGCGAACTTGTCTTCCTGCCTTGCTACTGGCCCGATTTCAGCCGCGAGCATTTGGCTGACGCATTGCGCGACTTTGCCGGTCGCGAGCGCCGTTTCGGCGGGCTTGGCGCTGAAGGCGTCGCCGTGACAGCCAAGGGATGAGCAACCTCCAGCTTCGCGTTATTTCTGCCGTCGTGCTTGCGGTCGTCACGCTCGGCCTGACCTGGCTCGGCGGACTGCCCTTCCGGCTGCTTTGCGCCGCCATGACGATCCTGATCTTCTACGAATGGACGCGAATGTGCCGCCCGGTCGCCGCCACGGGTCTTGGTCTTCTGCCGGAAGCGCTGCTTCTGGTTTTCGTCGGCGCCTTGGTCGCCGGCCTGCCGGCGTCCTGGCTGCTGCTTCTTGTGGCGGTGATGGTCGTTGTCACCGTGGTCGTGGCTTCGATGCACCAGACTTCGATGCATCAAACGGGACAGTGGGACGCGTCCGGCCTTGCCTATGCCGCCATTTCCGGACTGTCACTTGCTCTTTTGCGCGACGGCGACCATTCCGGCCTCGTCGCCATTCTCTTCCTGTTCGCGGTGGTTTGGGCGACCGACATAGCAGCTTATTTCGTCGGCCGCGCTGTCGGCGGGCCGAAGCTGGCGCCGTCGATCTCACCCGGCAAGACGCAGAGCGGTGCGCTCGGCGGCGCCGTCGGCGGCGTGGTTGCCGGGCTGCTTCTGGCCGCTGCGGCCGGAGCCGGCAATCTCGCAGCGCTCGGCGTCGTCGCGCTGGTGCTTTCGCTCGTCTCCCAGGCCGGCGACCTTTTCGAATCATGGGTGAAGCGGCGCCACAACCGCAAGGATTCGGGCACGCTGATACCGGGCCATGGCGGCGTCATGGACCGGGTCGACGGGCTTGTCGCGGCGGCTTTCGCCCTGTACGTCATCGGCTGGATTTCGGCGACCGCCGACCATCCGGCACAGTGGCTGTTTCCAGCTTGATCGGCATTGGCTCTTTATCGGCATTGATTCGGGGGCCTGGTTTCTTGACCTGCGCAGGATGCGCCATGGATTCGCCTGGATTGATGCCACAGTCGCAGTACCGCCGTGCTGCGGACGAATTTTGAGGATATGAATTGAACGAGATTCTTCACGCGGTTTTCAGCACGGAGGGCTTTGTCCTCGGCACGCTGGTGCCTTTCCTGTTCGTGCTGACCGTCGTCGTGTTCGTTCACGAGATGGGCCATTATCTCGTCGGCCGCTGGTGCGGCATCGGCGTGAAGGTCTTTTCGATCGGCTTCGGCCCGGAACTCTTCGGCTTTAATGACAGCCATGGCACGCGCTGGAAGCTCTGCGCCATTCCACTCGGCGGCTACGTCAAATTCGTCGGCGACATGAACGCCACCTCGAGCCAGCCCAGTTCGGAGGAGATCGAAACGCTGACGGCTGCCGAACGCAAGATCGCTTTTCACACGCAGCCGGTCTGGAAGCGCGCGGCAACTGTGGTGGCTGGCCCGCTGTTCAATTTTCTGCTGACGATCGCCGTCTTCGCGGTGCTGTTTTCCGCCTATGGCCGGCCCGTGCTGGAGCCAATGGTGGCTGAAGTCACTGCGGGCAGCCCAGCGGCCAGGGCCGGCATCCTGCCCGGAGACCGCTTCGTCAGCGTCGACGGCAGCAAGGTCCGGACCTTCGCCGACGTCCAGCGCCGGGTCTCGGGCCGCGGTGGCGACCCCATCACCTTCGTCATGCTGCGCGACGGCAAGGAGATTACCGTTACGGCGACGCCCGAATTGATGGAGCAGCAAGACGGGCTGGGCAACAAGGTCAAGGTCGCGGTGATCGGCGTCGTCAACAACCAGGAATTCGGCCAGCCCAGGCTGATCACTTACAGCCCGGTCGGAGCGGTAGGGGCGGCGGTCGAGGAGACCGGATACATCATTCAGCGCACCGGTCAGTTCCTGCAGCGTTTCGTTGTCGGTCGCGAAGACAAATGCCAGCTGGGCGGCCCAATCAAGATCGCAAAGATGTCGGGGCAGGCGGCAAAACTCGGCTTCGACTGGCTTGTGCAACTTGTCGCGCTGCTGTCGGTCGGGATCGGTATTCTGAACCTTTTGCCGATTCCTCCGCTCGACGGCGGCCATCTCCTGTTCTACGGCGTGGAGGCCGTCATTCGGCGACCGGTGTCGGAACGGATGATGGAGTTGGGCTACAGGGCTGGCCTGCTTCTCGTCTTGGGCTTCATGGGGTTCGTTTTCTGGAACGACCTGTTTGGATGCTGAAATCATGAAGAAATTTGGCTTCAGCACAGCCAATGTTGAGACGCCGTTTACCATGCGTGGGGATATGCGTGACGCGAAAGCCACGCAATTGGGTTAAGTAAATACAAATTAACCAGGAGCCTTGCGTGTAGGGAAAATCCGGTTAATACGGTAGGGGAAATTACCGCACGTCCGGTTTTCTCGCCGTGGGGACTTCGAGAAAAGGTACAAAAGCCCGATGAAGGCAGCATCCAAGTTTCTGAGCGCCGCGTCCGCGGTGGCCCTGTCCGCCGCCCTGGTCGTACCAGGTGCGCTCGCAGTGCAGTTCGTTGCCACATCGGCGGCCGAGGCCGCAGTTGTTTCAAGAGTTGAAGTCAGCGGCAATCAGCGTGTCGACGCCGAGACGATCCGCAACTACGTCACGATCAAGCCCGGCAGGCCGTTTTCCAGCGCCGATATCGACGAGGCGGTCAAGGCGCTGTTCGGCACCGGGCTGTTCTCGGACGTCCAGATCAACCAGGTCGGTTCGACGCTGGTCATCAAGGTTTCCGAATATCAGGTCGTGAACCAGGTGCTGTTCCAGGGCAACAAGAAGCTCAAGGACAACGCGCTGGCGGCCGCGGTCCAGTTGAAGCCGCGTGGAACATTCTCGCAGCAGGCGCTCGATGCCGATGTCGAGGCGGTCAAGGCCGCCTACAGGCGTATCGGCCGCGACGACGCCGCCGTGACCACCCAGATCATGGATCTCGGCGACAACCGCGTGAACGTGGTGTTCAACATCAACGAAGGCGGCCGCACGCAGATCGCCGCGATCAATTTCGTCGGCAACAGCGCCTATTCGAGCCGTCGCCTGTCCGATGTCATTTCGACCAAGCGCTCGACCATCCTTTCGTTCGTGCTGCGCGACGACGTCTATGACGAAGACAAGCTCAACGCTGACCAGGAGTTGCTGCGCCGTTTTTATTACAATCACGGCTATGCCGACTTCCAGGTGATTTCCGCGGTCGGCGAGCTCGACGAAACCACCAATAAATACACGGTAACCATCACCGTGCAGGAGGGCGAGCGCTACACCTTCGGCGACATCAGCGTCGAGAGCACGATTCCCGAGGTCGACGGCGCATCGCTGCAGTCGGTGGTCGAAACCCACAAGGGCGATGTCTACAACGCCGAGAACGTCGAAGACACCATCATTGCATTGACCGAGAGGGTCGCCGGTTCCGGCTATCCCTTCGCCCAGGTGACGCCGCGCGGCGACCGCAATTTCGAGAACCACACCATTTCAGTGGTCTATACGATCGACCAGGGCACCAAGGCCTATGTCGAGCGCATCGAGATTCGCGGCAACGACCGGACACGCGACTTTGTCATTCGCCGAGAATTCGACGTGAGTGAGGGTGATGCCTTCAACCAGGTTCTCATCCAGCGCGCGAAGAAACGGCTGGAAGCACTCGATTTTTTTGAGAAAGTCGAGGTTTCGACCGTGCCCGGTTCTGAGCCGGACCAGGTGGTGCTGGTGGTCGACGTGGTCGAGAAGTCGACCGGCGAGTTCTCCGTCGGCGCCGGCTATTCGAGCGGTGGCGACACCGAAGGCCCGACCGTCGAAGGATCGATCAGCGAACGCAACTTCCTCGGACGCGGCCAGTTCATCAAGCTCTCCGCGGGCGGCGGCAAGAATTCGCGCGACTACAGCTTCTCCTTCACCGAGCCCTATTTCCTCGGGCGGCGCATTGCCGCCGGTTTCGATGTCTTCAACCGGACCAGGGAACGCGACGACTACAAGAGCGAGACGCTAGGCGCGACAGTGCGCTTCGGCCTGCCGATCACCGACGACATCTCGACGCAGCTGGCGTACAATATCTCTCAGGAGAAGTACGAGCTCGACGAAGACTGCGAGACCAACGGCGACTACGACCCCCTCAAATGCAACATTTCTACGGCTATCCTGGACGGCATCGCGGAAAGCCCGTGGCTCAAGTCGTCGGTCAGTCTCGGCCTGGTCTACAACACCATCGACGACATGAAGAACCCGCATGAAGGCATCTTCGCCAATGTCACCACGGAATTCGCCGGCCTCGGTGGCGACGCCAAATTCGTCAAGGTGACAACGCGTGGCAGCGTCTACCAGACATTGTCCGAGCAGCTTGATCTGGTGGCGGTGATTTCCGGCGGGGCTGGTCATATCCAAGGCTACGGCGGCGATGGCGACCTGCGCATCTTCGATCATTTCCAGAGCAACGACCGCATGATCCGTGGCTTCGCTTACGGCGGTATCGGCCCGGTCGACAGTGACGACGCCGGCGACCATCTTGGTGGCACCACCTATTTCAATGCCTCGGCGGAAGCCCAGTTCCCAATGCCGGTCATTCCGGAAAGCTTCGGCCTGCGCGGCGCGGTGTTCGCCGACGCGGCGACGCTCTATGGCAGCAAGATCGATGCTTCACTGGTCGATCAGTCGACGGTCGACATGCAGTGGCGTGCCTCTGTCGGCGTCGGCCTGATGTGGGCGTCGCCCTTTGGTCCGATCCGCATCGACTATGCGATCCCGGTCCTCGAGGAGGACACCGACGACGTGCAGGAATTCAACTTCGGCATATCGTCCCGGTTCTGATCGGCGGGCAACGATACTTCCGGGCCGTAGCGGTCCGGAAGAAAGTAATTCGACACTACGGCGCCGCGTGTCCTCCTGGACGCGCAAAGGACGCTGCAGGACTTTGATTTTGCGCATTATCCTTTCCGAAATTCGATTCCGATTTTCGGGGTCATGCGCTAGCTGGATATAGCTTCTGGAATGACCGATCCGGTGTTCTTCGCGCCATCACGCCGGTATACGGCTGGCGAAGTCGCGAATCTGACCGGCTCGGTGCTTGTCGATTCCGACCTCTCCGACAGATCGATCGAAGCATTGGCGCCGGCAAGCGAAGGCGGCGAGCACGCGCTTGTCTTTGTCGATGGCAGACGCAACTTCGCGCTGATGCAATCGCTGCGAGCAGCGGCGGTTCTATGCCCCGCCGAATTTGCCGGCAAAGCGCCGGCGGGTATCGCGGTTCTGATCCATCCGCGCCCGCAACAGGCTTTCGCGATGGTCGGCCGCCTGCTTTTCCCGGCGGCTGCGACACCGGCGCCGATGACCGGCGAAACCGGTATCTCGCCGCATGCCCATATCGATCCATCGGCGCGCGTCGAGGCCGGCGCGATCGTCGAGGCCGGCGCGATCATCGGCCCTCGCGCTTCTATCGGCAGCGGAACCGTCATTGCTCCTCATGCCGTTATCGGTCCCTCCTGCCAGTTCGGCCGCGACGGCTATGTCGGCCCGGGCGCCAGCATCCAGTACGCGCTGATCGGCAACCGCGTCATCATTCATGGCGGCGCCCGCATCGGCCAGGACGGTTTTGGCTTCGTGGCCGGCGCCAAGGGCCCGGAGCGCGTGCCGCAAATCGGCCGGGTCGTCATCCAGGACGACGTCGAGATCGGCTCCAATACCACCGTCGATCGCGGCGCCATGTCCGACACGATTATCGGTCAAGGCACCAAGATCGACAATCTGGTCCAGATCGCTCATAACGTCCGCATCGGCCGCAATTGCATAATCGCCGGCCTTTCGGGTATTTCCGGTTCCGTAACGGTGGGCGACAACGTCACCATGGGTGGCGGTGTCGGTCTTGCGGATCACCTGACGGTAGGGACAGGGGCCAAGCTTGCTGCAAGAAGCGGGTTCATGAGCAACGTCCCCGCAGGCGAGATTTGGGGAGGGTACCCGGCGCAGCCGATGGCGGAAGCCATGCGGGAGATCGCGGCTCTGCGAAGACTGGCCAGGGCGCGCAAATCGGGCGACGGAGGGAAGAGCTGAGATGGTTGCGGCGACAACGCTCGAGGCGGTCGACATATTGGGGCTGATGAAGCTCCTGCCGCATCGCTATCCGTTCCTGATGATCGACCGCATCATCGATATCGATGGCGACGAGTCCGCCACCGGCATCAAGAACGTGACCATAAACGAGCCGCATTTCCAAGGTCATTTCCCGGATCAGCCGGTCATGCCCGGCGTGTTGATCGTCGAGGCGATGGCGCAGACGGCCGGCGCCATCTGCATCCGCAGCCTAGGCACCGAAAAACCGTCGCTGGTCTATTTCCTGACCATCGACAACGCCAAATTCCGTAAACCGGTCGTTCCCGGCGACCAGTTGAAGATCCATGTGAAGAAAATCAAGAAACGCGGCAACCTTCTCAAATTCGCCTGCGAGGCTCTCGTCGACGGCGTCAAGGCCGCGGAAGCCGAGATCTCGGCGATGATGGTCGCGAGCGACTGACGATCGAATGCTTATGAAAATCCAGACAGTCATCCATCCATCGTCGGTCATCGAGGCCGGCGCAAAAATCGGCGAAGGCGTCCGCATCGGGCCATTCTGCCACATCAGCGCCGACGCGGTGCTCGGCGACCGCGTCGAACTGGTCAGCCACGTCTCGGTGATGGGCGCGACCACCATCGGTGCGTCGACCAAGGTGTATCCGATGGCGATACTGGGCGCGCCGCCGCAGAACAACAAGCACAAGGGCGGCCGCACCACGCTGGTCGTCGGTGAGAACTGCACGATCCGCGAAGGGGTGACCATGCACGTCGGCACCGATTCCAGCCGCGGCGAGACGACGATCGGTGACAACGGCAACTTCCTTGCCTACGCCCACATCGCCCATGATTGCATCGTCGGCAAGAACGCCACCTTCGCCAATCAGGCGACGTTGGGCGGCCATTGCGAGATCGGCGACAACGTCTATATCGGTGGTCTCAGCGCCGTTCATCAGTTTGTCCGCGTCGGCGACAACGCCTTTCTCGGCGGTTGCTCGGCATTCGTCGGCGATGTCATTCCCTACGCCATCGCCGTCGGCAATCGCGCCAGCCTTCGCGGCCTCAACATCATCGGCCTGAAGCGCGCCGGCCTGCCGCGCTCCGAGATCCACACGCTGCGCAAGGCCTACAAGACGATCTTCGATCGCTCCCGAACCGTCGGCGAAAACATCGAGTTCGCCAAGGCGGAATTCGCCTCGTCACCGACCGCCATGAAGATCATCGATTTCATCGCCAGTCGCGGTAAGCGGCACTATGCCGTCCCGTCGCTCAAGGCTGGCGGCGGCGACGATGCCGATGACGAAGATTGAGGGCACCCGGACGGGCCTTGATCTCGCGCCAGACGCCAGGGTCGGCATCATCGCCGGCGGCGGCAGTTTGCCGGTCGAAGTCGCCAAGGCGCTTGCTGGGCAAGGCAAGTCTCCCTTCGTGGTAATAGTGGCGGGCGAGGTCGACCGCATAGCCGACTTCGACGCCTATGAGCAGGCGACGTTGAGGCTGGAGGATGTCGGCTCACTGCTGCCGACGCTCAAAAATAGTCATGTTACCCATTTGGTGACAGCGGGCCATATCACACGCCGCCCCAGGCTGAGCGCCATGCGCCTCAATCTCGGCCTGCTCGCCTGGGTGCCCAGCCTTCTTGTCGGTGTAACCCAAGGCGACGACACCGTGCTGAAACTGTTCGTGCGAAGGGTCGAGCGCAGCGGCATCAAGGTGGTCGGCGCCCATGAGATCGTGCCGGAACTGGTCGCCGCCGAAGGCGCGCTGACCAAGGCAGCGCCGCGGAAATCCGACTGGCGCGACATCAAAGCGGCCCACGCAGCGGCAATGGCCATCGGCGCGCTGGATATCGGCCAGGCGGCTGTTGCGATCGGCGGCCGCGCCATCGCGCTGGAAGGCATCGAGGGCACCGACGGATTGCTCGATCGAACACGGCGGTTGCGCGGCCATGGCAGGCTGGCCGGCAGAACGCGCGGCGTCCTGGTCAAATGCGCCAAGCCTGGCCAGGAGTTGCGCGCCGATCTGCCCTCCATCGGCCCGCAGACGATCGAGGCGGCGCATGCCGCCGGACTTGCCGGCATTGCCGTCGAAGCCGGCCGCTCGCTGGTTCTCGAAGGCCCGACAGTCGTCGCTCGCGCCAACGCGCTCGGCCTGTTCGTGATCGGCCTGCCTGCTGCGGAGCCGGTGCATGGCGACTGAGCGACCGCTGAAGATCGCCATCGTCGCCGGCGAGGAATCCGGCGATCTGCTTGGCGCCGACATCGTAGAGGCGCTCAAGCGCGTGACCGGCCGCGAGGTCCGGCTCGTCGGCATCGGCGGCCGGCATTTGCAGGCGCTCGGCCTCACGCCGCTGTTCGACGGCGGCGAGATCGCGCTGATGGGATTGAGCGCCATCCTGCGCGATCTGCCGCGCCTGATGCGACGGATCAGCCAGACAGCCGCTGCGGTCGCCAATGAAAAGCCCGACTGCCTCATCACCATCGACAGCCCGGATTTTTCGCTGCGCGTGGCGAAAAAGGTGCGTGCCGCCGATCCGGCAATCCCGATCGTCCACTATGTCTGCCCGAGCGTCTGGGCATGGCGGCCGGGCAGGGCGGTGGCGATGAAACCGTATGTCGACCACATCCTCTGCATCCTGCCTTTCGAAGTGAGGGAACTCGCCCGCCTCGGCGGTCCGACCGGCACCTATGTCGGCCATCGCCTTACCCACGATCCGGGCGTGCTCGGCGCCGCCAAGGCGCAAAGCCTGCCGCGCGACCTGTCCGACGATCGTGTGAAGACACTGCTTGTGCTTCCCGGCTCGCGTCGCGGCGAGGTGCGACGGCTGGCCGGCCCGTTCGGCAAGACGATCTCGATCCTGCGTGCGCGCGGACACCGCTTGCGCCTGCTGTTGCCGACGGTGCCGCATGTCACCGACCTGGTCAGGGCTTCGGTGGCAAGCTGGGACGAGAAGCCGGAGATCATCCTTGATTCCGAGCGCAAATGGCAGGCCTTCGGCAAGGCCGATGCAGCGCTGATCGCATCGGGAACGGTGTCGCTGGAACTGGCGCTGTCGGGTGTGCCGATGATCTCCTGCTACCGGCTCGATCCGGTCATGCGGATGGCCCAACGCCTGGTCACCGTATGGAGCGCCTCCTTGCCCAATCTCATCGCCGACCGCCCGATCGTGCCGGAAAGCTACAACGAATATGTGCGACCGCACTATCTGGCGCGGCAGTTGGAGGCGCTGTTTTCCGACACCGCCTATCGCGCATGGCAGAAGGACGGTTTTGCCGAAGTGGCCAGACGCATGGCCGTCGACAGACCGTCTGGCGACATCGCTGCGGGGGTCGTGATGAGGTGTATCAAGCGGTGAATGGTGAAGTGGTGAATAGTGAATGGTGAATGGTGAATGGTCAAAATCGTGCTTGACCACAGGCCACAAAGAGACCCTGCTTCACTATTCACTATTCACTATTCACTATTCACTATTCACTATTCACTATTCACTATTCACCGTTTAGCAATCGGCACGTAGTCGCGTTCCGGCGCACCTGTATAGAGCTGGCGCGGGCGGCCTATCTTCTGGTGCGGATCCTCGATCATCTCCTTCCACTGCGCGATCCAGCCGACGGTGCGGGCGACCGCGAACAGCACGGTGAACATGGTGGTGGGGAAGCCCAGCGCCTTCAGCGTGATGCCGGAGTAGAAATCGACGTTCGGATAAAGCTTCTTCTCGATGAAATAGGAATCGGTCAGAGCGATCCTTTCCAGTTCCATGGCGATGTCGAGCAGCGGATCGTCCTTGATGCCGAGTTCGCCCAAAACCTCATGTGCGGTCTTCTGCATGATCTTGGCGCGCGGATCGTAGTTTTTGTAGACGCGATGGCCAAAGCCCATCAATCGGAACGGATCGTTCTTATCCTTGGCGCGGGCGATAAATTCCGGGATGTGGTCGACTTGGCCGATCTCGCCCAGCATGTTCAAGGCTGCCTCGTTGGCGCCGCCATGGGCCGGTCCCCACAGGCAGGCGATGCCGGCGGCGATGCAGGCGAACGGATTGGCGCCGGACGAGCCGGCGAGGCGAACGGTCGAGGTCGAGGCGTTCTGCTCGTGATCGGCGTGCAGGATGAAGATGCGCTCCATCGCACGGGCCAGCACCGGGTTGATCTTGTATTCCTCGCACGGCACGGCAAAGCACATATGCAGGAAGTTGGCCGCGAAATTCAGCTCGTTCTTCGGGTAAATGAAGGGCTGGCCGATGTGGTATTTGTAAGCCATCGCCGCGATCGTCGGCATCTTGGCGATCAGCCGCATCGATGCGACCATGCGCTGGTAGGGGTCCGAGATGTCGGTGGAATCGTGATAGAAAGCTGACAGCGCACCGACCACGCCACACATCACCGCCATCGGGTGGGCGTCGCGGCGAAAGCCGGTGAAGAAGCGCGACATCTGCTCGTGCACCATGGTGTGGCGCGTCACCCGGTAGTCGAAATCGTCCTTCTGCGCCTTAGTCGGCAGTTCGCCGTAGAGCAGGAGATAACAGACTTCGAGGAAGTCGCCGTGCTCGGCCAACTGGTCGATCGGATAACCGCGATGCAAAAGGATGCCGGCATCGCCATCGATGAAGGTGATTTCCGACTCGCAACTTGCCGTCGAGGTGAAGCCGGGATCGTAGGTGAAGGCCCCGGTGGTGCTGTAAAGCGCGCCGATATCGATGACGTCAGGTCCGACCGAGCCGCTTCGCACCTTGAGTTCGTGGGTTTTGCCGCCGAATTCAAGTTTCGCGGTCGACGCGTGGGTTTTGCCGCCAAATTCCATTTTTGTCGCAGCTTCGGACATTGCAAACTCCTTTTTGTTTTCTCATGTCGGCAAAGGCAAAATTTCTGCAACGCAACACGTCGAAAGTATCGGAGTTCGCGCGTTTGCGCCCGCAATTGGATGCGTGCCAAATTGGGCCAAGACCTAATGTTGCACTGCGAAACCCACCTTTCAATGCCAATCTTCTTGGGCCAGTTTTGCTAATCGATTTGATCCGCGACGCGCGCCAGGCTTTCCTCGCGGCCAAGCACGGCAAGCAGGTCGAACACGCCGGGCGAGGTGCTCTTGCCGGTGAGCGCGGCGCGCAGAGGTTGGGCCACAGCGCCAAGCTTATGGCCGCCGGCGAGCGCATATTGGCGGATCGCCGCTTCGGCCGCTGCGGCCGTCCAATCCCCTGAAATCGCCTTCAGCGCCGCATGGGCGCCCCGCAGGATCTCGCGCGCCTCACCGCCGAGCAGCGCCGCCGCCTTCTCGTCGATCGGCAGCGGCCGCTCGGCAAACAGGAAGGCGGCACCGTCAACCAACTCGACCAGCGTCTTGGCGCGCTCCTTCAAGCCGGGCAGGGCGGCCAGCAACTGCGCCTTGCGTGTGTTGTCGAGGCGCGCTGCGATCGCCGGGCCGCCTTCGAGATAGGGCAAGGTGTTGATGAAGATATCGAGCAATTCGGCGTCGTTCATGCGCCGCATATGCACGCCGTTCAGCGCCTCGAGCTTGGCGAAGTCGAAGCGGGCGGCCCCCTTGTTGACATCGCCGATGTCGAACCACGCAATCATGTCGGCGATCGACATGACCTCGTCGTCGCCGTGGCTCCAGCCGAGCCGCGCCAGGTAGTTGAGCAGTGCCTCGGGCAGATAGCCCATGGCGCGATAGGCTTCGACGCCGAGGGCGCCGTGCCGCTTCGACAGCTTGGCGCCGTCGGCGCCATGGATCAGCGGGATATGCGCCATTGACGGCACCTCCCAGCCCAAGGCTCGATAGATCACCATCTGGCGGGCGGCATTGGTCAGATGGTCGTCGCCGCGGATGATGTGGGTGATGCCCATGTCGTGGTCGTCGACGACGACGGCATGCATATAGGTCGGGTTGCCGTCCGAGCGCAGGATGATGAAATCGTCGAGGTCCTTGTTGGGGAAGCGGACTTCGCCCTGCACGCGGTCATGCACCACCGTCTCGCCTTCGGCCGGCGCCTTGATGCGGATCGCGCCCCTGGCGCCAACCGGCGCCTCTGACGGGTCGCGGTCACGCCAGCGGCCGTCATAGCGGGGAGGCAAGCCCTTGGCCCGCGCACTCTCGCGCATCGCCTCCAGCTCAGCCGGCGCCGCATAGCAGTAATAGGCTTTGCCGAGGCGCACCAGCTCCTCGGCAACCGCGCGGTGGCGCGGCGAGCGCTCGAACTGCGATACCGGCTCGCCGTCCCAGGTGAGGCCGAGCCAGGAGAGCCCATCGAGGATGGCAGCGGTTGCCGCATCGGTCGAACGCTCGCGATCGGTGTCCTCGATGCGCAGCAGCATCCTGCCGCCGGTGTGTTTCGCATACAGCCAGTTGAACAGCGCCGTGCGCGCCCCGCCAATATGCAGGAATCCGGTGGGCGAAGGGGCAAAACGGGTGACGACCTTGTCGGACATGGAACTCTCGGGGCAAGCGCAGGAAACGGATGTGGCTGCGCGGACTTTCGCGCGTTGCGCGTTCATGTAGCATAGGAGGTCAAGGGCGCAAGGGGCGAACCCTATGGCTGGACCAGGCCGCGGCGTGGACGAGAGCGAGGGCGCGAACGCAAGCGTCAGCGAACGATCGCTGTTCGCCGACGTTCCTCACGCCGAGCCGCTACCCGTTTCGCTGCCTGCGTCGCCGCCGGGCATCCAGCCTCTTTCGCCGGATCGCTCGGCGCCGATACCGGCTGCAGCACCCGGCCCTGTCATTCGTTTTCGCCGACAGCTCAGCCGTCTTTCACCATCCGGTGTCCGCAACAGCGTGGCCTCGGCAGCCGGCCTGGAACTCGACCGCGGCGTCGCCTTCCTGCTGGTGCCGGTTTTTCTGGCATGCGGGGTGATCGTCTATTTTTCGCTTGCCGTCGAACCGAACTTTGCCCAGCCCATCGCCGTCGTGGTCCTCACGGCATTGTGTGCGGCCGTCACGCGCTCACGCCGCAAAACGCATCTGTGCTTCATGGCAGCGTTGCTGTGCGCGCTTGGTGTGCTCGCCGCCAAGGTGGAAACCTGGCGCGCCGGAACGAAGATGCTCGGTTCGGAAATCCAGACCCGGCTGACCGGCCGTGTCGTCAGGCTCGACCAGATGGCGAACGGCCGGATCAGGCTGACCATAGACGTGATGTCGACCGCCCGGCCGACACTGCGTTATGCACCCGAACGTGTCAGGGTATCGGCACGCAAGATTCCCGCTGAGATGACCGCAGGCTCGGTGGCAACCGGCTATGTGAGGCTTCTGCCTCCGACTGGCCCGGTCAGACCGGACAGCTTTGACTTCTCCTTTGACAGCTATTTCGCCGGTATCGGTGCCAGTGGCTTTTTCCTCGGCAGTCCAAAGATCGTCGTCTCCGAAGATGCACCGTTAACCGCACGCCTTTCTTCGTCGATCGAGAAGGCGCGCGAAACCATCGCCGACCATATCAGGGACAGCATCGGTGGTGCCGAGGGGGAGATTGCCGCTGCGCTGATCGTCGGCGTGCGTGCCGGCATCCCCGAAGAGATAAACGAATCGATGCGGCGCACCGGCATCTACCACATCATCTCCATTTCCGGCCTGCACATGGCGCTTGTCGCCGGCACCGTCATGGGATTGCTGCGCGGCGCCTTTGCGCTGTTTCCCGACTTTTCGTCGCGCCGGCCGGTCAAAAAATATGCGGCTGCTGCGGCACTCGTCTCCATCGCTGCCTATCTGATCTTTTCCGGTATCGTGGTCGCGGCTGAACGCAGCTTCATCATGCTGGCGGTAATGCTTGTCGCCGTGCTGTTCGACCGGGCGGCACTCACCATGCGCAACCTGGCGATTTCGGCCATCGCTGTTATCGTCGTGTCGCCGCATGAGGTGGTCGGCGCAAGCTTCCAGATGTCCTTCGCCGCGACTGCGGCTCTCGTGGGCGCCTATGCCGGTTGGTCCGACTATCGTGCCGACAAGGCCAAGGCGCCGCGACAGCGACGGTCACCGGTCGCTTTCGTCACGCGCAAGCTCGTCGCCGGGGCAGGCACCATCGCAATGACCTCCATCATTGCCGGCAGCGCCACCGCGCTCTTCGCCATCTGGCACTTCCAGCGCGTCTCTCCGCTCAGCCTGTTCGCCAATCTGGCCGTCATGCCGATCGTCACGATCGTCATGTTCCTGGCCGTCCTCAGCGCCCTGGCAATGCCTTTCGGCCTCGACGGCCCTTTCCTCTACATGATGGGCAAGGGCCTGACGGCGATGATCGCAATTTCGGGATGGATCTCGGAGCGTTCGCCGGTCGATGCAGTCGGCCTGATTTCGTTGCAATCGGTCCTGCTGGTGACGGTCGCCCTGGTCATCGCCACGATGGCGACGACATGGCTGCGGCTTGCGGCACTTCCCTTTGCGCTCGCCGGCCTGCTGACGATTTCCGAGACGCGCACCCCCGACGTGCTGATCTCGGAGGATGCGCATCTGGTGGCGCTGCCGATCGGCGGCGGCGAACTTGCCGTCAACCGGATGCGTTCGAACGAATTCACCACCGACAACTGGAAACATGCGCTGGTTTCAACAACGATCGTCGAGCCCGAGACATTCGAAAAAGGAGATGTGCGGTTCGACATCGCCGACCCGGCCGACCTGCCGCCGGGAGCGCCTTTCACCTGCACTGCCGGCCTGTGCCTGGCCCGGCACCCGTCCGGCGCGCTCATCGCGCTCGCCGACAACCGTAAAACCGCGCGGCCGGCCTGTGCCTTTGCGGATTTGATCGTCATCGACGATGCCACAGCCTATTACAAACCCTGCCGCAACCCGCTGGTTCTCGTCGTCACCAAACGGCAGCTCGCTCGCATGGGCAGTGCCGCCGTCTTCTTCGATCCGCTATCGGCGACGACGCGCGCAGAAATCCGTTTTGCCGTCAGACAGCCATACAGGCCCTGGCATGAGCAGCGGCGGTTTTCGCGCGAGGCGAGGGGCCTGCCGCCATACCGCAGGGCCGAGAAACCCAAGAAGCCTGCCGTTCAGTAACGCCGGATCAGTCCGACGAGCTTGCCCTGCACCTTGACCCGGTCCGGCCCGAAGATGCGCGTCTCGTAGGCCGGATTGGCCGCTTCCAGTGCGATCGAGGCACCTTTGCGGCGGAATCGTTTCAGCGTCGCTTCCTCCTCGTCGACCAGAGCGACAATGATCTCGCCAGGCTGGGCGGTGTCGGCGTTGCGGATGATGACCGTGTCGCCGTCGAAGATGCCGGCCTCGATCATCGAATCACCCTTGACCTCCAGCGCGTAGTGCGTGCCGCCGGTGATCATGTCCGGTGGCACCGAGATCGAATGCGTCTGGTGCTGGATGGCGTCGATCGGCACACCGGCAGCGATGCGGCCCATCACCGGTATGGAGACGGTGGCAACGACGTCGTCGTCATTGCCGGCAGCACGCATGCGCGAAGGCGCCGGCTTGATCTGGCGTCCGAGGCCGCCCTGTCCAAGCCCGCCCTGGCCAAGGCTGCCTTGAATGACGCTCGGCGAGAATTTGCGCGCCGCATTGAGGCCCGGCGCGATCGAATCGGGCAGGCGCAGCACCTCCAGCGCGCGGGCGCGGTTGGGCAGGCGGCGAATGAAACCGCGTTCCTCCAGCGCCGTGATCAGCCGGTGGATCCCTGATTTGGAGGCGAGGTCGAGCGCTTCCTTCATCTCGTCGAACGAGGGCGGAATGCCGCTTTCCTTCAGCCGCTCGTGGATGAACATCAGCAGTTCAAGTTGTTTGCGTGTAAGCATCGCGACCCCCAACAGAATCAGAAAAACAAACCCAGAACAAACACTATCTGTTCCAGTTGTGTTCCGCAACCATTTAAAGTTTAATGAATGTGTTGACGTTTTGTTCAGCGTAGCATCAGCACGCTGCAGGCGGCGCCCGCTGCGGCTGCGGGAGCGAATGGCTCGCGCACGACCAGTCCGTTGGCGTCGGCCAGCATTCTGAGCATCGAGGAATCCTGGATACTGAACGGCGTTGCCTCAAGCGTGCCGGCTTCTTCCTTCACCACCGCGCGTACATAGTCCTGCCTGAGATCGTTGGCCGGCATGGCGGCGCCGAGCCTCGCCTGACGCATGTCCTGGCGGAAGGCGCGGCCGCCGAGCCGCGCCAGCAGCGGCTTCAGAAAGAGCTGCGTGCAGACCAGGCTGGCCACCGGATTGCCGGGCAGGCCGATGCAGCGGATGGCGCCCAGCCGCCCGAACATCAGTGGCTTGCCGGGCCGCATGGCGATTTTCCAGAAATCGAGCGCCATGCCTTCGCCGGTCAGCACGTCATGGACGAGGTCATGGTCCCCGACCGAGGCGCCGCCCAGTGTGACGATGACGTCCGCGCCTGCGTCGACGGCTTTTGTCACCAGCGCGGCGATCGCCTCCTTGCGGTCGGGGGCGATGCCGAGATCGAGTGCGCTGGCGCCGACCGAGCGGGCCGCGGCGGCGACGCCATAGGCATTGGAGGAGATGATCTGGTCGGGGCCAAGGTCGCTGCCCGGCGGCAGCAATTCGTCGCCGGTGGCGATGATGGCGACCAGCGGCCGTTTCACCACGCGGACCTGCTGGTGGTTGGCCGACGCCGCCAGCGACAATGCCGCCGGATCAAGCAGGCGGCCTTTCTCCAGCAGCGCGTCGCCCTTCGAGAAATCGAGCCCGAGGCGGCGGATGTTGCGGCCTTCAACCGTGGGCGCGGTCACTTCGACCATGCCGCCGCCGAGGTCGCGGGCATTCTCCTGGATGACGATGGTGTCGGCGCCTGCGGGAAGCGGCGCGCCGGTGAAGATGCGCACGGCCTGCGCCGGGCCGACTGTTCCGGTAAAGCCGCGACCGGCCGGCGCCATGCCGATCACCGAAAGTCTCGCGGGCACGGACGCGACATCGTCGGCCCGCACGGCATAGCCGTCCATGGCCGACGCGTTGAATGGCGGCTGGGTGCGGAGCGCCATGAGCGGCTCCGCCAGCACGCGGTCGGCGGCATCCATCAGGGCGACGCTTTCAGCCTGCAAGGGCGCAGCATCCGCAAGCAGGTGCTCGAGCGCCTCGGCGACCGCAATCAGCGCCATTATTGGCCTGCCCTCTGGGCATCCGCCTTGTAGTCGCCGGATTTGCCGCCGGTCTTTTCCACCAGCCTGATGCCGGAGATCGCCATGCCGCGATCGACCGCCTTGGCCATATCATAGATGGTCAGGCAGGCGACCGAGACGGCGGTCAGCGCTTCCATCTCGACGCCGGTCTTGCCGGTGACGCGGGCCAGCGCCGTGACCTTCAGGCCGGGCAGCGTCGCGTCAGGTTCGATGTCTACCGATATCTTGGTCAACAGCAGCGGATGGCAGAGCGGGATCAGCTCATGCGTCCTCTTGGCCGCCATGATGCCGGCGATGCGCGCCGTGCCCAGCACGTCGCCCTTCTTGGCATCGCCGTCGAGAATCATTTTCAGCGTTTCGGGCCGCATCGAGACAAGACCTTCGGCGATTGCCGTGCGGGTCGTCTCCGCCTTGTCGCCGACATCGACCATATTGGCTTCGCCTTCCGCGCCAAGATGGGTGAGGGCGGCCGACATCGTCAGGTCACCCTGGAGCGACGTGCGTCCGGTTGGACGCACAAAGTACACTCTGACGCTTTGTATCTATGCATCATGCTCTCCGAACATCGATTCCGATTTTCGGGCAGATGCATTGGCGGGCGCCTTGCCCGTCAAAAGCAGGTGCGTCGCAGTGGCCACGTCCTGTTGCCGCATCAAGCTCTCGCCGACGAGGAAAGTGCCAATGTCGCTCCGTTCCAGCCTGCGGCAGTCCTGGTGCGAGAAAATACCGCTCTCGCTGACCAGCAGCCGGTCGGCCGGCACCATCGCCGCGAGTCGCTCCGATGTCTCGATGCTGGTTTCGAACGTCCGCAGATTGCGGTTGTTGATGCCGATCAGCCGCGACGACAGTTTCAGCGCGCGTTCCGTCTCGGCCTCGTCATGAACCTCGACCAGCGCGTCCATGCCGAGCTCGAACGCCGTCGTTTCGAGTTCCCTGGCCACGGCGTCATCGACGCTCGCCATGATGATCAGGATGGCGTCCGCGCCCCACGCACGGGCCTCGAACACCTGATAGGGCTCGAACAGAAAATCCTTGCGCAAAGCCGGCAATGTCACGGCGCTGCGCGCATCGGTGAGGAATTCAGGCGCCCCCTGGAAAGACGGCGCATCGGTCAGCACCGAGAGGCAGGCAGCCCCACCTTCGGCATAGGCCGTGGCCAGCGCCGGCGGATCGAAATCGGCGCGGATCAGGCCCTTGGACGGGCTCGCCTTCTTGATTTCGGCGATCAGCGCGAAACTGCCGGATTTGCGTTTGGCTTCAAGGACCGAGAGAAAGCCGCGTGGTGCGTCGGCATCCTTTGCCCGCGCCTTGATTTCGGCAAGCGGCACCCGCGCCTTCGCCGCCGCGATCTCGTCGCGCTTGTAGGCTTCGATCTTGCGCAGGATATCAGACACGGCGCTATCCGTTCGAAATCTCGACCAGCCGGTCAAGCACCTTTAGCGCCCGGCCGCTGTCGATGGCTTGCGCCGCCGTCGCCATGCCATCGGCAAGCGTCGTCGCCTTTCCCGCCACCACCAGTCCGGCGCCGGCGTTCATCAGCACCGTATCGCGAAAGGCGCCGGCAGCGCCGCCCAGCATGTCGCGCAGCGCCTGGGCGTTGTAGGCGGCATCGCCGCCGCGCAACTCGTCCTTGGTATGCCGCTTCAGCCCGACCGCTTCCGGGGTCAGCGTAAAGCTGCGGATCTCGCCGCCGACCAGTTCGGCGACCTGGGTTTCGCCGGTGGTGGTGATCTCGTCATAGCCGTCGCCATGGGCGACCCAGGCGTGGTCGGCGCCCAGTGCCTTCAACGTCTCGGCCACCGGCATGATCCATTCCGGCAAGAAGACGCCAACCATCTGCCTGACGACACCAGCCGGATTGGAGAGCGGGCCAAGCAGGTTGAAGATTGTGCGGGTGCCGAGCTCGACGCGGATCGGGCCGACATGCTTCATCGCCGGATGATGCGCCGGCGCGAACATGAAGCCGACGCCTGCGTCGTGGATGCAGCGGCCGATCGTTTCCGGCGGGATGTCGAGCTTGACGCCGAGCGCGGTCAGCACGTCGGCGGCGCCGGTCTGCGAGGACAGTCCGCGGTTGCCGTGCTTGGCCACCGGCACGCCGCAGGCGGCGATGACGAAGGCGGATGCGGTCGAGATGTTAACGCTGTGCGAATTGTCGCCGCCGGTGCCGACGATGTCGATGGCGCCAGCCGGCGCGTCGACGCGCAGCATCATGGCGCGCATGGTGGCAACGGCGCCGGAAATCTCGCTCACCGTCTCGCCGCGCACGCGCAGCGCCATCAGGAAGCCGCCGATCTGGCCGGGCGTAGCGTCACCCGACATGATGATGTCGAAGGCATCGCGCGCTTCCTCGAAGGAAAGCGAGCTGCCGGCGGCGACCTTGGCGATATGGGTCTTGAGCGCGCTCATCTGGTCAGGGCTTGGGCAACGGCGGTCTGGTCGATGCGAACGTCATATTGCGTCTGCAGCTGCGCCACCAACTGGTCGAGCAGGTCGTCGGACATGCCGGCGGTGAACGATTTCTGCGCGTCGTCCGGCACCGAGCTGGCGTCGGCTCCGGCAGGCTCGAAGACTTCGGCGATCCTGAACAGGATCTGTCCGTCGCCGGTGGGCGAGGGGATCAATCCGGTCCCGCCTTCGCCTTCGCCGAACATGGCAGCCGCCCCTTCCTTGCCGAAATCGGCGTCGTCCGCGCCGCGCTTGACGCCGCGCTTGGTCTGCTTCTCAAGCTTGAGCTCGCTCGCGATCACGTCGAGCGTGGTGCCGGCCTCGAGTCGCTTTTCGAGCTCCTGCGCTTTTGCGGTGAGCCGCTTGGTCGTTTCCGCCGCCGTCCAGTCGGCCACCACCTTTTGGCGGACTTCGTCCAGCGTGCGGTCGCGGGCCGGCGTGACCGAATCCACCTCGTAGAACACGAAGCCGTTGTTGGCGGTGGTGAGGTCGGGATTCTCGGTGCCGGGCTCGGCATCGAACACCGCCTTGATGAGATCCGGCGATTCCGGCAGATCCTTGACGATGGCGCCGTCCGGCCTCAGGCCGGTGCGATCGATCGCGTCGATGGTGACGACCTTCAGCTTCAGCTTTTCGGCCGCTTCCTTGAGCGTGCTGCCCGAAGCGCGGCTATCTTCGTAGCTGTCATGGACGTCGAGCAGAATGCGGCTTGCCTCGCCGAGCGCCAGGTCCTTGCGGATGTCGGCGGCCACTTCGGCCAGCGGCTTCACCACTTCGGGCTTGATCTCGGTGACGCGCAGCAGAACCGGACCGAAGGCGCCCTGAACGACCGGGCTGACTTCGTTGACCTTGAGCGCAAAGGCCGCATCCGCCACCGCCTTGTCGGCGATCTTGTCCTTGGACAGCGTGCCGAGCAGCGTGTCGGCCTGCGTCTTGCCCTCGGCGGCGACGAGTTTGTCGAAGGTCGCGCCGGTCTCGAGTGAATCGAGCGCGGCCTTCGCGGCATCGGGCGTTTTGAACACGAGCTGTTCGATCGTGCGCGTTTCCGCCGTGGTGTAGCGCCCCTTGTTCTTGTTGTAGTCGTCGCTGACCTGCTGGTCGGTCACGGCACTCACATCCATGATGTCTTCCGGCTCGAGCCTGACATAGGAGAATTTGCGGTATTCGGGCGCCGCATAGGTCTTCTTGTTTTCCTCGAAATAGGCCGAAAGCGTAGTGTCGGATGGCGCTTCGATCGGCTCGACCAGCGATTTCGGCAAGGTCAAATAGTCGATGGTGCGGTCTTCGCCACGATAAAGCGCCACCGCCCTCAAGAACGTATTCGGGGCCTTGAGGCCGTCCGAAACCGCCTCGACGATCTGCTGGCGCACAGCCACCTGGGCGCGATTCCTGAGATAGTCTTCCGGCCGCATGCCGACCTGCTGCAGTATGTATTCGAAAGTCCTTCTGTCGAAGTTGCCGCCGGGACCCTTGAAGGCCGGGTCTTCATGCGTGAGTTGGGCCAGCCGGTCCTTGGACAGCCCAAGCCCGAGCTTGCGGGCCTGCTCATCGAGGACTGCCCCCGACACGAGTTGCGCCAGCACCTGGTTGTCGAGGCCGAGCGCCGTCGCCTGCTCGCGGCTGATGCGCTGGCCGAATTGCTGCGACATCACGCTGATCTGCCGGTCATAGGCCAGCCGATACTCGTTGATCGACACTTTGGTGCCGCCGGCCGTGACAACGGCGTCGTGGCCTGCAAAACCACCGACCATCTGTCCGGAAATGCCCCAGACGGCGAAGCTCAACACCAACAATATCAGCAGCGCTTTCGCGATCCAGGTCCCCGCGGCGCTTCTCAAGATACCAAGCATGGTCACTTCCGATTTTTTCGCGCATTTTCGCATGCGCCGAGTCTGAAACAAGCGCAATAGCGTCCTTCCGGCCCACTGTCGATTGCTTTGTGGGCTGAGTTTGGTAGTGAGGACGCAGCCGAATATTGCCCGGAGAAGCAAATCCCATGACGCCTGGAATCCGCCCGCTGGTCGCTGGCAACTGGAAAATGAACGGCACCAGCGCCTCACTCAACGAACTCAGGATGATCGGCAACGGCTTCATGAGCGGGCTCGATGCCGAGACCGAAGCGCTGGTCTGCGTTCCGGCGACGCTGCTTGCGCATGCCGCGGAGATCTTGTCGCGCACGCCGGTCCGGGCCGGGGGCGAGGATTGCCACAGCAAGGAGAGCGGCGCCCATACCGGCTGTATTTCGGCCGAGATGCTGAAAGATGCGGGCGCCAGTCACGTCATCGTCGGCCATTCCGAACGCCGCGCCGATCAAAACGAGGACGACGCCATTGTCCAGGCAAAGGCGTCCGCCGCGTGGCGCGCCGGGCTGGTTGCCATCATCTGCATCGGCGAGACGAGAGCCGAGCGCGAGGCGGGCGCCACGCTCGACGTGCTGTCGCGCCAGGTCGCCGGCTCGGTGCCGCCGAATGCAACGGCATCGAATACCGTCATCGCCTACGAGCCGGTATGGGCGATCGGCACGGGGCTGACGCCGACTGCCGCCGACGTTGCTGAGGCGCATGCGCATATTCGCGAAAAACTGTCGGAAAAGCTTGGCAGCGCAGCGGCAAAGATGCGCATCCTCTATGGCGGCTCGGTCAAGCCGTCGAACGCGGTCGAACTGCTGGGCGTAAAAAATGTCGACGGCGCGCTGGTCGGCGGCGCCAGCCTGAAGGCGGCGGACTTTCTCGGAATTGCCGAAGCCTATCGAAACATCTCCTAAAGCGCGTCGCGTTTGGCCGGCCTAATGCGACGCGCTTTAGGTTGTTGTTTTATGCATGCCGTTATCGCAAAACCGCTGCACACCCGCGGGTCAGGCCCAGGGTCAGGCCCAAGGGCATGCTTTAGCATCGAAAGGCTGTCGGGCACTTCGGATACTGTGCCGCAGCGGAAAATGTTGCAACGGCCGCATTGCTTCCCATATTCCGGCCACGGGCTTGGAATTGCCGTCAAAGCATTGTATTGAGCCGCCTCCAAATCACCGGTCGTATCTGCGGCCGCGCAAGGCTTTGCCAGGATAAGTTATGGAAACCGTACTGATCGTCGTCCACCTCATGGTTGTGCTCGCTCTTGTCGGCGTGGTGCTGCTGCAGCGCTCCGAAGGCGGCGGCCTCGGCATCGGCGGCGGATCGGGCTTCATGACCGCGCGCGGCGCCGCCAACGCGCTGACGCGGGCGACGGCGATCCTGGCGGCGGCGTTCTTCGCCACCTCGCTGACCTTATCGATCGTCGCCCGTTACGGCGAGAAGCCGATCGACATTCTCGATCGTGTGCCTGTGACGAACGGCGGGGGCGGCGTGCTCAACCAGTTGCCTGGCACCACGACGCCGACACCGCCGTCCGGCAATACGGCGCCAACGCCGCCTTCCGGCAATGATGCCGCAGCCCCGGCCCCCGCTGCACCGCCAGCGGCGGGAGCGACCACGCCGCCGGCCACAAACGGCGCCACCCAGCCAGTAACGCCGCAGGTTCCAAACCAGTAATCAGCAGACGTCCGGCGCCGCGATCTGTTGTTGTTTGAACACAGTCGCGGCAAATGCCGCACGATCGCGAGGATTCGACCGGGCGCGGCACGCCAGGGCGCTTGAGGCGTCTCCGATTAATCGATTATAGATTGCGCGCGGCACATTCGGGGTCCTTGGGGGACGCCGGGCGACGCCGTGGCAACAAGCATTGAACGATCGGATCTTCGCCATGCAGCTTCGCAGCTTCATTTTAGCCGGCCTTTGGGCCGTGCTCAGCCTTGGTGCGCCCGCTTACGCGGCCATGCCGGCGGGCAATTCGGCCCCTAAATCCGCAGTCACAACTGACGTCGTCAACGTCGCCGCCAAAAGCGATGCGGCGCAACTCAGGCTGCTCAAGACGAAAAAAGACCCGAGCGCGGCAGATCTTGCCCAGATCAGGAGGATCGAGGCCAAGATCGCGGCTGACAAGCAGTCTGCTCGAGTAAAGGCGATCGAGGCAAGGAAGCTGGCGATGCGCGAGGCGGCCAAAGCCAGGTCGGACGCGGAACGGCAGGCGTTTCTTGCCAGGAAGGGCCTCGCCAAGAAGGATAAGTCCGCTGGCAAGGCCAGGCTGGCCGATGCCAGGCCGGTCAAGATCATCGACCCGATTCAACCCATCGCAGCAATCCAGTCGGCCGAGGCAATTCCCGCCGAGGCCATGAACGTCGCGCTGACCGGCAACAACGGCGAATTGCGCAGCGAGCCGGTCGGACAGAAGCCGCAGCGCGTCGGGCTGTTCGCCGGCCTGTTCGGCGGCACGTCCCCGTCGATGTCGCTGCTCCCCGAGACCCGCGCCCTCGATGCCGCGCTCGCCAGCAAGGAAGCCAGGAAGCAGTTCAAGGTGAAGCCGGAGTTCGTGCCGCAAGAAGTCGAGTTCACCGGCTATAGCCCCGGCACCATCGTCATCGATACGAGCGCGCGCCGCCTCTATCTCGTCGAATCCTCCTGGACCGCCCGCCGTTATGCGATTGCGGTCGGTCGTGACGGCCTGCAGTTCAAGGGCACGGTCGCCGTCGGCGACAAGCAGGAATGGCCCCGCTGGATCCCGACGCTCGACATGCAGAAGCGTGAGCCGAAGAATTACGGCCGGTACAAGGACGGCATGCCTGGCGGCGGCGATAACCCGCTCGGCGCGCGCGCCATCTATCTCTACGACGGCAGGAAGGACACCCATCTGCGCATTCACGGCACCATTGCGCCGCAGTCGATCGGGACGAGCTCCTCCAACGGCTGTTTCCGCATGATCAACGAGCACGTCATGGACCTTTATCGCAGGGTGAAAGTGGGCACCAAGGTCGTCATCATCTGACGCCTTGACGGGTCAAACAAAAGGGCCGGCCTCGCCGGCCCTTTTGCTTTGGTTCGAGCATCATCAGGGCGCCTTCTTGGGAAAAAGCCTTCGCGGCGGTTTTTTCTCTGGCGGAATCAATTCGGCCGCGTTAAGCGATGAATCCCATGGCGCGATATGTATTCATCACAGGCGGCGTGGTTTCCTCACTCGGAAAAGGCATCGCTGCAGCGGCCCTTGGGGCTCTCTTGCAGGCGCGAGGCTATCGCGCGCGCATCAAGAAGCTTGATCCCTATCTCAATGTCGATCCCGGCACGATGTCGCCATACCAGCATGGCGAAGTCTTCGTGACGGATGACGGCGCCGAGACCGATCTCGATCTTGGCCATTATGAGCGCTTCACCGGCCGCTCCGCCAACCAGCAGGACAACATCACCACGGGCCGCATCTACAAGAACATCATCGAGCGGGAGCGACGCGGCGATTATCTTGGCGCCACCGTGCAGGTCATTCCGCACGTCACCGACGAGATCAAGAATTTTATCCTCAACGGCAATGACGATTATGACTTCGTCCTGTGCGAGATCGGCGGCACCGTCGGCGACATCGAGGCGATGCCGTTTCTGGAGGCGATCCGCCAACTTGGCAACGACCTGCCGCGCAACAACGCCGTCTACGTGCACCTGACACTGATGCCCTATATTCCAACGGCGGGCGAATTGAAGACCAAGCCGACCCAGCATTCGGTCAAGGAATTGCGCGGCATCGGCATCGCGCCCGACATCTTGCTGGTCCGCGCCGACCGCCCCATCCCCAGGGAAGAGCGCCGCAAACTGTCGCTGTTCTGCAATGTGCGAGAGAGCGCGGTCATCCAGGCGCTCGACGTGCCGCACATCTACGACGTGCCGATGGCCTATCACAATGAAGGGCTGGATTCGGAAGTGCTGGCCGCTTTCGGCATCGATCCGGCGCCGAAGCCGCGGATGGAGCCGTGGCAAGCGGTGTCCAAACGCATCCACAACCCGGAGGGCGAGGTGACCATCGCCGTCGTCGGCAAATATACCGGCCTCAAGGACGCCTACAAATCGCTGATCGAGGCGCTGTCGCATGGCGGTCTCGCCAACCGCGTCAAGGTCAAGCTCGACTGGATCGAGAGCGAGATATTCGAGAAGGAAGACCCGGCGCCGTGGCTGGAAAAGGTCCACGGCATTCTGGTCCCCGGCGGTTTTGGCGAGCGCGGCGCGGAAGGCAAGATCCTTGCGGCGAAGTTCGCCCGCGAGCGAAAAGTGCCGTATTTCGGCATCTGCTTCGGCATGCAGATGGCCTGCATCGAGGCAGCGCGTTCGCTGGCCGACGTCAAGCATGCCTCATCGACCGAATTCGGTCCGACCGAGGAACCGGTCGTCGGCCTGATGACGGAATGGCTGAAAGGCAACATGCTGGAGAAGCGCAGGGAAACCGGCGATCTCGGCGGCACCATGCGGCTCGGTGCCTATCAGGCGGACCTCGCCAGGGGCTCGAAGATCGCCGAGATCTATGGCGACACGCAGATTTCCGAGCGCCACCGCCACCGCTACGAGGTCAATGTCGACTACAAGGAGCGGCTCGAGGATTGCGGCCTGGTTTTTGCCGGCATGTCGCCGGACGGCGTGCTGCCGGAAACGGTCGAATATCCCGAACATCCCTGGTTCATCGGCGTGCAATATCATCCCGAGCTGAAAAGCCGGCCGCTTGACCCGCACCCGCTGTTTGCCAGCTTCATCGAGGCAGCGGTGGAGCAGAGCCGCTTGGTCTAAATCGACAGGCTATCGTGAGATATCCGGGCTAGCATGCAAACCTACGTCGCTCTGCTTTACAGCATCGTCCTGGGCGAGGGGCGGCGTGTCGTCATGTCCGATCTCAGGGCCATGACAGAAGGCCTGGGCCTGAACAACCCGCGCACGCTGGTGGCGACCGGCAATCTGGTTTTCGAAACGAAAGAAACAGAGATTGCCGCGCTGGAGCGCCGATTGGAGACGGCGTTCCAAAAGACCTTCGGCCGCCATGTCGACATCATCGTGCGCCGCGCGGATGACTGGTTGAAGCTTGCTGCCGGCAATCCGTTTCCCGCCGAATCGGCTGCCGCCGCGGATCAGGTAGCGGTGCGCGTGATGCGCAAGCCCGTTCCGGCTGAGGCCGTCGCGGCGCTGGAGGCCTATATCGGCAAGGCTGAGCGGATGCAGGCGGTCGGCGGCGACATCTGGATTTTCTTTTCGCGCGAGACGCCAAGCTCGCGTCTTGTGGCGGCGATAAGTCATAAACGGCTCGGCATCGGCACCTCGCGCAATTGGAACACGGTGCGCAGGCTGGCCGAGATGGTCGGCGGATAGGGCTTCCCCTTCTCCCTGGGAGAAGGGGAAATTGGAAATCTTGGCGTCGAAACTGTCCGCGACTTCCTTCGAGAAGTGATCGAGTTTCGGAATGTCTTTGGCTTGAATCCTTCCGGGAGCGTGGTTGCCTTTGCTGAATCCAATCTCCTGTGGGCACCTGTAAGCAGCCCAATGAAGACCATGTTCCTTCAGATCCAGGCGCATGGCCTGTCCATCGAGATCGATCCGTAACACCACTCCGTGCTGGGCCTGTTCTCCGAGAAGTGTCCACTTGCAATCGACGACGGATTTGCTAAATGTAGTTGCGTGCAACCACAATGGAGGCAACAGCAGTGAAACACATCAACATTCGCGAAGCCAAGGCCACTTTGACGGCACTCGTCGATGCCGCCGAGGCCGGCGAACCGATCACGATCACGAGGCACGGCAAGCCAGTGGCCGCTATCGTTCCGATCGAAGAAGCGAGGAAGATTTACCCCGAGAAGCCCAGCCTTGCGGAATACCTGCTGTCGTTCCCCGGTTGGCCCGAGGGCTTCGAACCGGAGCGCGACCGCACCCAGCAAAGCCGCGAGGTTAACCTTTGACCTCATACCTTTTCGACACCTCGGTGCTGTCGGCGACCGCGCCGGGAAAGCCTCCGCTGCCCCCGAATGCGGCAGCTTGGCTATTGCAGCAGACGGGCAACTTGTTTGTGCCTGCCTTTGCCCTCCACGAACTTCGGAGAGGCATCGCCAAGCTCGACCGCTCGGGAGCCACGGCGAAGGCTCAGACGCTAATGGCGTGGCTGCTGGGCATCATGACGGACTACAGCGCGGAAATCTTACCGATCGATGCGGCGGTGGCGTTGGAGGCAGGCCTCATGGAAGACGCCGCCACAGCCGCAGGGAGTCATCCAGGGCTGGCTGACATTCTCATCGCTGCGACCGCTAAAGCGAACTCCTTGACGCTCCTGACTGGGAACCTGAGACACTTCCAGCCCTTAGGAGTTCCCTGCCTCGATCCACTGACGCTTTGACGGAGAAGAGATCCCAAAGGGGTCTGCTGCGGCTAGCCAAATCCGGCTGCGTAATCCGCATACCTCAAATGCGGGTTGAGCGCCTCCAGGCCCCGACTCGGGATAATTGAAGTCCCAGTGCGGCGGCGGGCAACGGTTCGCCACATGTTTGTCATGTTTGGTGATTCGATTTCGGTCGAGTGATGTGAAAGACTTCGTTTTTGGCCCGAGTTTTTTCATCATCGGGTTCTGTTTGCCGGAAACACATGGTCAGCAGTAAGTTCAAAAGGTTCGATCAGGCACATAACGATCGACCGGGAGGAAACAATGAATCGCCTGCAATTCTTTACGCCTGTGCGTATTTCGCGCGGGCAGGAAAGTCCTGCCGAAGAAATTGATAGCGTAGCCGAAGCGATGGAGTTCTTGCGTAGATGGCCAATCGGCCGGCGTGGGCCCGTCTACCAATGCGCGGTGAATTGCTGCTCCGCGGCTCTGGCGGGCCGGATGTCGGCAGAGGAAGCAAGGAAGGCTTTTACCGGCTTCGCCCGCATCACGCGCTTGCTCGACGACGACATGGCTCTGCCGATAGGCGGCGGCAATGTTGATAGCGTGCATGCGCTGAGGCGATGAACGTTCCTATTTGACCCCTGCCAGGAACGGGGCGTCGTCAAAGTCACAGCACCTCGAAAATCACTGCACCTCGACCGGGGCAGCGAAGACGTAGCCAGCGCCCCGCTCGGTGACAATGAGTTTCGGCTCGCTCGGGCTGACCTCGAGCTTGCGGCGCAGGCGCAATATCTGCACATCGATACTGCGGTCAAACACCTCTTCGTCGTGAATCCTGCTGGCAGCGAGAAGCTGCTCGCGGCTCAGGATTTGTTGCGGCGATTGCAGGAAGGCTGCCAGCAGGTTGAACTCGCCGGCGGTCAGCGGCGTCGCTTCGCCGGCAGGCGAGCTTAGGCGCCGCATCCGCATGTCGAGTTCCCAGCCGGCAAAGCGGTAACGCTTGGGCTTCTTGCCAGGCGACTGCTGGCGTGTTGACCCCGATCGCCGCAGCACGGCGCGAACGCGCGCAAGCAGTTCCCTGAGGCTGAAGGGCTTGGTGATGTAGTCGTCAGCCCCGAGCTCCAGGCCGACGACGCGATCCACTTCGTCGCGCCTGTGGCCGGTGATGATGATGATGGGCGGCGCTTCCGGCGGACTGCCGAGTTGCCGCATGATTTCAAACCCGTCCTCGTCGGCAAGCCGCATGTCGAGGAGCACCAGGTCTACCGGTCTTTCATTGAGGACGCGCGACATGGCCCGGCTGTCGGCAACAGCGCTAACCCTAAAATTCTCGCTCTCCAGGTAATTGGTGAGCATCTCGCGAATTTCGGGGTCGTCATCAACGACAAGGATATGCTTCGCCGCCGCTGCCTGTTCGATTGTGCCTTTCGACTGCTCTTCGTAGCGAGTGTTCTGTTCGGCTAACATCTCAGACCGTCCGCAGGTATGGAACCCATGACCGAGCCGTTGCTTTATTAGACTTAACGCCGATTAACGGCGATTTGTTGGTAAGCACCGATAATCTTCGTGATCGGATACCACAGGCTCACTCGATGGCGTATGGGCAGATTGGTAAGGTTCGGGCGGGGCTTTTGGTTCCGCTTTGCCTGGCAGCGGCGGCACCGTTTGCGTTGGCCCTGGTCAATCAGCCGGCCGCTCCGATCGGCGAGCCGATTGCTCCGATAACGGGCACTGGTCCTTCCGACCAGGCGAAGATCGCCCTTGGCGAGAGCCTGTTCAACGATGCCCGGCTGTCGCATGACGATGTCATCGCCTGCAGCGGTTGCCACAGGCTCGATTTCAGCGGCGACGACGGCAGGGCTCGTTCTGCGGCGGCGGATGGCGGGCAGCTCGATTTCAACGCGCCGACCGTCTTCAGCGCAGCGCTCAATTTCCGGCTGAACTGGCGCGGCAATTTCCGCACTGTCGAGGAGCAGAACGAGGCAGTCCTGCTCGATGACAGGCTGATGAACACGAGTTGGGAAGAATTGCTGCCGAAACTGCGTTCCGACCCGGACTATTCGCAGCGGTTCGTGACGCTCTACGGCGCGGCTCCCGGCCGGACGGATGTGCTCGACGCCCTGGCCATCTTTCAACGCTCGCTGATCACGCCCAACGCCCGTTTCGACCGCTATCTCAAGGGCGAGCGCGACGCCATCACGGCGGACGAGGAGCATGGCTATCAATTGTTCAAGGCGTTTGGCTGCATCGCTTGCCATCAGGGCGCCAATGTCGGCGGCAATCTGTTTCAGAAGTTCGGCATCTTTCGGAATCCCTTCGCCGGTCAGAAAACCTTGTCCCAGGCGGATCTCGGCCGCTTCGCCATTACCGGCGTCGAGAGCGACCGCCATGTCTTCCGCGTTCCCAGCCTGCGCAATGTCGCGGTGACGGCGCCGTATTTCCACGACGGCCGTACCGCATCGCTCGCAGACGCAGTGAAGATCATGGCGCGGAGCCAGCTCGGCCGGGAACTCGACCAGCGCGATACCGATCTCATCGTCAAGTTCCTTGCGACGCTGACGGGCGAATATCGCGGCCAGCCGTTGACCAGCGCAGCCGATCGTCTGCAGCAATGAAGTCGCTACCCATCCTGGCGCCGGTCGTCGCGTGCCTGCTCATCGTCCTGACCTACCTCCTGCTGCAGGGCGCGGCTCCTGATGCCGCGCGCCACGAACGCACGCTCGACGCTCTCAGGACGGTCATCCTCTATAACGCTGCCCTGCAGCGCGACGTGTTGCGTGCACGGGCGGGGCTGTTGCGCAGCTACGATCCGCTTGTGCGGTCGATCGAGAACCTGAATGAGGCGACGCGGAGGCTGCCGGCTGCCGGGGACGTCGCAAGCGGCGAAGCACGGGCGGACATCGACCGCCGGATTGCCGAGGTCATCGCCGCGGTGCGCGACGAAGAAACGCTCGTCGAGGCGTTCAAGTCGGACAACGCGCTGCTGCAGAACTCTTTGAACTATTTCAACTATATGAGCGGCCGGCTCACGACCGAGGGCGACGGCCTTCGAGCGGTCGAGATCGGAGCTCTGATGATCGCCATGTCGCGGTTCATCAGCGATCCCCGGCCGGAGGCGGCAAGGGCAGTGACCGCCTCGCTTGACCGGCTGGCCAGGCCATCCGTCGATGCCGTGGCTGCAAGCGATGTCCTCTCTCTTGTCTCCCACGGCCGGCTTATCGTCACCAGGCTTCCGGCGGTCGACGATCTCGTCTCCCGCCTGCAGACTGCGCCAACGAGCGAACGGGCCCGCGCTCTGCAGGACCTGTATCTCGATGTGCATGGGCGCGCCGCGGCGAGGGCTGCGCGGTTCCAGACGCTGCTCTACGTCGCGGCGCTGGTCCTGGTGGGCTATGTGGCTTACCTGTTCGCCCGCCTGCGCCACAATGCGCGGATCCTGCGCGAGCGGCTGGAATTCGAAGGCTTGATCGCTTCAATCTCGACACAGTTCATCAATCTGCCGCGTGACCGCATCCGGGCCGGGATCAGCAAGGGCCTCGCGCGCCTGGTGGAACATGCCGGGCTCGACGGCGCCCAGATTTTCGTCAGCCGCACATACGATGCCGATCTTTCCGGCGGCTATTTCTATCGCCGTCCGAGCGGAAGCGCGACGGCCCGCCTGGCGAACGATTTGATCGAACTGGCTTCACACTGGACGCTCGCGGACCATGAACGGCAAGGCTGCATCGACGTCCCCCGCGTCGGCGAGCTTCCCGAGGGGCGGGAGAAGGCATGCCTGCAGGCGCATCAAATTCGATCGTGGCTGTGCATACCGATGTGGCATGCCGAAGAGCGGCTGGGTTTTCTGGCTCTCGATGGCGTAACGCACGAAAAGCATTGGACCGACGACGACATCGCGCTGCTGCGCACCGCCGCCGAGATCTTCGCCAACGCCATCGCGCGCCAACACAACGAACGGGAACGCGAGGCGCTGCAGGCGCGGCTCAACCAATCGCAGCGGCTGGAAGCAATCGGAACGCTAGCCGGCGGCATAGCGCACGAGTTCAACAACATTCTCAGCGCCGTCCTCGGCTATAGCGAGATGGCGCTGGTGGTGCTGCTGAAGGAGTCTCGTGCGCGGCGCTACGTCCAGCAGATCATGAAGGCCGGCAGGCGGGCGCAGGACGTCACGGAACAGATCCTTGCCTTCAGCCGTCGCCGCGAGCGGCAGCATCACGCGTTGCGGGTGCAGCCCGTGATTGCGGAGGCGGTCGATCTGCTGCGCGCCTCGTCCCCCGCCACGCTTGCAGTGGAGACGCATCTTGCAGCCGCGGATGCCGCGATGACGGGCGATCCGACCGAGCTTCAGCAGGTGGTGATGAATCTCGGCACCAACGCGGCGCAGGCGATGAACAGCCGCGGATTATTGGAGATCGCTCTCGACATGACTGAGATCGTCGAGGCGCAGGCGCTGTCGCACGGCAACCTGCCTGCCGGCCGCTATATCCGCCTTGCCGTCAGGGACAGCGGCAGCGGCATGGATCAGGCGACTCTCGAGCGCATCTTCGAGCCGTTCTTCACGACCAAGCCGGCAGGGCACGGCACCGGGCTCGGCCTGTCGACGGTGCACGGAATTGTCGCGGCACATCGGGGTGCGGTGGACGTGAAGAGCCAACTGGGCCAAGGCACGACCTTCGAGATTTATTTTCCGCAGATCGAACCCGCTTCAGCCCAAGCGGATGAGGGCGAGTGCGAGGCCACCGAGGTTCCGGTCGAGTATGGCAACGGCGAGACGATCCTGGTTGTCGATGACGATACGCCGCTGATGCAACTTGCCGAGGAGATGCTCGCCGCGCTTGGCTACGAGCCGGTCGGGTTCAACCGCAGCCCCGCGGCTCTCAATGCCTTCAGTGCCGATCCGGGGCGCTTCGACCTGGTGCTGACGGACGAGGTCATGCCTGACATGACAGGGGTCGAGCTCTCCGGCAAGTTGCATGAGATCCGGTCTGACCTGCCAATTGTCCTGATGACCGGTTACGGCCGCACGCTGCGATCGCGTCAACTGACGGCGGCCGGCATAAGCGAAGTCATCAAGAAGCCGCTGCTGTCGGCCTCTGTTGCACAATGCCTTGCCCGCCATCTGCATTCAGGCTGATCACGGTCGGCAGGGGTCCTCGTTACAACCGTAACCAAAATTCCGCCTGGCTGAAATCAATCTGTAGCCGGGCGTTTCTATGTTTCACGCCCAGATCGTGATCGCGAAAAGACCATGATCCCGAAAAGTGGACCGGCAGGAGAAGCTGATGACACGGTGGGTTCTCATCGGAATTACCGCCCTTGGCCTGAGCGGGTTGCTCGCCACCGTAACGCTCGACCCCAGTGAGATGGGTGCGGCGGCGGCGACCGACTCGATCGAGCGGGGTCGATACCTGGCAAAGATCGGTGGCTGCAACGATTGCCACACGCCAAATTATCTGGAGAAGGCCGGCAACGTTCCGGAGGATCGATGGCTGATCGGCGACTCGCTTGGCTTCAATGGGCCGTGGGGCACGACCTACCCGACGAATCTTCGCCAGCTTTTGCGCACGATGAGCGAAGACGAGTGGGTAAAGTCAGCGCGTACAATCGAGACGCGCCCGCCTATGCCGTGGTTCAACCTGCGCGCCATGACCGAGGCCGACCTGCGCGCCATACACCGCTATGTGCTTTCGCTGCCGGCAGACGATACGCCGGTTCCGGATTATGTGCCGCCCGGTCGTCCGCCGAAGACACCGCATATCGTGTTCGTCCCGCAGGCTCCGAAGCCGTAGCCGCGTCCGAAAGACGTAGTCGCCGCCGAAGATCCGGGGGCAGGGGGATGTTCTCCGCCTGTGCGGTACGTCAGACACGGCCGTCTGTTTCAGTCGTAACGCAATTCCCGATTCCGGAAATCGCGTTGTAGCACTGATCGCCGATCGTGACGGTCCAACCGGGGCGGTCAGATGGATGCCCGGCGATCAGGAAAAGTCAAAACCAGATAAATCGATCAGGGAGTCAAATAATGGACAATCTGCTTGGCCAATACGCGCCGAAGATCGACCGCGATCAAGGCACCACGGATCCGCGTCCCTATGCCTTGGGCTACACGGAACGTGAATTCCAGCGCCTGGAACTGCAGGGAGCGCTCATTCACGACCTTACCGAGGAATTCCTGCGCCGCGCGGGTATAGGACCGGGCATGCGCGTGCTCGACATTGGCTGCGGCGTCGGCGACGTCTCCTTGCTGGCCGGGAAGCTGGTCGGGCCCTCGGGAAGAGTGCTCGGCGTCGATCGCTCGGCGGGGGCAGTGGACATTGCCGAGCGGCGCGCCACCGAATCCGGCCAGTGTTACTGGACACGCTTTACCACAGGCGAGCTTGATACATTCTCACCCGACGAGACTTTCGATGCGGTGATCGGCAGGCTCGTCCTGATGTATCTGCCCGATCCGGCCGCAACCCTGCGCAGGCTTGTCGGGTTTCTTCGGCCGGGCGGCATCGTCGCCTTCCAGGAGATGGCGATGCCGCTCACCCGCAGTTTTCCAGAGGCGCCGCTGTTCAGCAAATGCCGCGGCTGGATAATCGAGACGATCGAGCGGGCAGGTTTCGAGGTCGACATGGGTGGCAGGCTACCGATGGTCTTCGCCGGCGCAGGGCTGCCGGCGCCGCAGATGAATTCCGCCGGCCTCGCCGGTAGCGGGCCCGACTCGCCGGTCTACGACTATGTTGCCGAGACCTTGCGCAGCCTGATGCCGATGGCCGAGGCGGTCGGCGCCGCGACCGCCACCGAAATGAGGGTTGATACGCTCGCCGAGCGACTGCGCAGCGAGGCCGTCGAACAGCAGATGTGCATTATGCTGCCGCCCCTTGTCGGCGCATGGGCAAATACGCAGGGATGACGAAGGAGGGATCGATGCTCGACACTGCCGTCAGCGAGCACGCGGGCCATCTCGTCGATCCATACAATGTCGAGACGCTCGACGTGCTGGGACCTGTGGTCCAGTTTCTTACACCGCCGCGCGATGACGAGCCTTGCGTCATGCGCGGCACCATACCGCCGGGCGTTATCGTGCCGCTGCACAGCCACGCCGACCCGGAGACCTTCATCCAGATGTCCGGCGAGATCGAAAGGCTTTCGCAGTCGCCGGAAGGCTTCGTCTGGGTATCCATCCGGCCGGGCGATATTTTCCACGTGCCGGGCGGGGCGAAGCACGCCTTTCGGAACCTGTCGACCGGGCCGGCCGTGATGATCCTCGTCAGCACGTCAACGATCGGCCGGTTCTTCCGGGAAATCGGCAAGCCGATCACCGGGGAAAGCAGGCATTCTGATCCTCCCTCAGCCGATGCGATGCAGCATTTCCTGAAGACCGCCGCGGCATATGGCTACTGGAACGCGACGCCGGAAGAGAATGCGAGTGTAGGTCTTTCATCGACGCCCCGCTGACCTGGACAGCGCCGGCAAAGCTTCCACGGCAATAGGCGGAGTCGCTGGGGCGATCTGTCAGGGCGCGGTGAATCGCTGCGCCGTGGCCCTGGCTCGGCGGCTCACGGGCCTGCTTCGAGGAAAGCCCGGGCAAACCCGGGTTGCGCTGCTTCTATCGTTCCATCGGGCAGCTTCAAAAGCCGGTCGATTGCGATGCCGTAGAGCCGCAGCCGATCGTCGAGCAGCCGCGCCGCTTCGTCGATATTGCCCTGCTCGGCCTTCAGCAGGGCGCGGTGCATTACATCCCGAAAGATCAGCCGCAGCTGCAAGAACATCTCGGCGAAGGCTTCCGGGTCGGGCACATCGAAGATGCCTTCGTCTCTGCCTTTCCTGAGCAGATCGGTGATTATCGGCATGGCCAATTCCCTGGCCGCCTGGTCGACCCGATGGAAGAGGGCAAGGTTCTCGGGCCGGAACAGGACGAAAAATGTCCTGCGCATGTGCGGAGCAAGCTCGACGTTCAGCCGCCGCGAGCCGGCAAACAGGGCATTGAGCCGGCCAAGCCCATCGAGTGAGGGATCGTTGAGCACGGGCTGCAACTCGGTGAAGCTGTCTCGGGCGAGACGTGTGGCGAGCGCCTCCAGCAGGGCCTCTTTCGATGCGAAATAGTAGTAGAACGCGCCCTTCGACAGGCCGGCCTCGCGGATGATGTCGTTCACCGTCGTGTTGTCGTAGCCGCGCTCGAAGAAAAGCCGCTGGGCGCAGTCGAGGAGCTCGGCGGATCGTATCTCCGGCGGCTTTATCACTCGGGGCAAAATCGAACCTCACAAAGTGCAGGTGGAGCAAGAGGAGCACGAACCGGAGCTTTATGCAACTTTTATAGACCGACGGTCGGTCTAGTGCTATTATCTGTCACCGCAGGACATTCGGATTCGATCATGAAGGAGAGTCCCTTGCGACGGATACGCTGGACTGTCGGCATCGTTGTTGTCGCGGCCGCGGCTGCGTTCGGCGCCTGGAATCTTTGGCAACCGGCCAAGGTTTCGGTGGTGACGCCACAACGCGGCGACGCGGCGGAAATCGTTTACGCGAGTGGCTCCGTCGAGCCGCGAACCTGGGCCAAGGTGACTCCGGTGGTTCGCGAAAGGATCGTCGAGCAATGCAATTGCGAGGGGTCGAGGGTTGCACAAGGCGACGTGCTCGCCAGGCTCGACGACAGCGAGGCCCGGGCCGTACTTGGCGAACTCGAAGCGCGTCAAGCGCTTGCCCAGGAAGAGCTCCGGCGGCTGACGGTGCTTGCCGAAAGGCGTGCGGCGAGCCAGCAGGCTCTCGATCGTGCGCAGAGCGAGCTCGGCCAGATCGAGGCGCTGGTCGCCGGACAGAAGGCGCGACTTGACTCCTACGTGTTACGCGCGCCGAGCGCCGGTGTCGTGCTCAGGCAGGACGGCGAGGTGGGTGAGGTCGCCGAACTCGGCACGGTGTTGTTCTGGGTCGGCGAGCCGAAGCCGCTCCTCGTCGTCGCCGAGGTCAACGAGGAGGACATACCCCGGGTCGAGGTCGGCCAGCGCGCGCTGCTTAAATCCGACGCGTTCCCCAGGCAGAACCTGGAAGCCGTGGTCGACAGCATCACACCCAAGGGCGATCCGGTGACGAAGACCTATCGCGTCCGTTTCCGCCTGCCGGACGATACGCCGCTTCGTATCGGCATGTCGACCGACGTGAACATCGTCATCCGCGTTTCGAAAAATGCGCTGTTGATCCCGCCCGTTGCTGTGGACGGGAATAAGGTGTTCGTCGTCGAAGCCGACAAGGCCCGACGACATGAAATCCGAACCGGCATTCGCGGGACCAATGGCATCGAGGTTCTGTCGGCGCTCGATGAGAGGGCTCGCGTCGTCTCGCCCTATCCCGCCGACCTCACCGACGGCGCGCGTGTGAGCATCATCGGCGCCCAGGAGCGATGAAGCACGATGCCGCTCATCTTCGACCTCGCCCTCACGCACATTGCCGGCCGCGGTCGCCAGACGCTGGTTGCCGTGATCGGCGTTGCGGTCGGTGTCGGATTCTCCATCGCCATGGCGGCGCTGATGCAGGGTGGGCAGGACGATTTCGTCAGGCAGCTCGTCGACACGATGCCGCATGTCGACATCACCGACGAGCAGCGCACAGCCCGCCGTCAACCGGCCGAGGATGCTTTTGCGACAGTGGCGATTTCCGGGCTCAGGCCGCGCGACGATCGCCGCGGCATCATCAACCCGACCGCCGCGACCTCCTGGCTGGAGAGCTGGATTCCCGGTCGGTTCGCGGCAAGCCTCAAAACGCAGGGTGTGATCCGCTTTTCCAGCCGCGAAGTCGGCGCGGCGATCATTGGCATCGAACCGGAGCGCGAGTCCGGCGTGTCGCCGATTGTCGGAAACTTCGTCGAAGGCAGCTTTTCGGCGCTTGCCGCGGGCGGCAACAACGTGCTCATCGGCGACACGATGGCGAGCCGGCTCGGCGCCGGGTTCGGTGACACGATAACGGCGGTTTCTGCCGAGGGACTGTCGCGCAACTTCAAGATCGCCGGCCTGTTCCACACCGGCACCACCGCGCGCGACGAAGGCGAGGCCTATGTGCTTCTGAAAAACGCGCAGATCCTCTCGGCGCGTCCGAACGCCATCAACGAGATCCGCATCAAGCTCGACGATCCTGACCGCGCTCCGGCGGTGGCGCAGCGTGCCGAGGCCGAACTGGGCTACAAGGCGGTGGCGTGGCAGGAGGCCAATGAATCGATCCTCGAAGCGCTCGTCGTACGCAACGTCATCATGTACACCGTTGTCGGTGCGATCATGCTGGTCGCTGGCTTCGGCATCTACAACATCATCTCCACCATCACGCACGAAAAGGCGCGCGACATCGCCATCATGAAGTCGCTTGGCTTCCCGGAATCCGACATGCGCCGGCTCTTTCTGCTGGAAGGCGTCGCGATCGGCGCTGCCGGCTCCGTGCTCGGCGGGCTGCTCGGCGTCTCCATGACCTATGCGCTGTCGCTGGTGCGTTTCGAGATCGCCGCGACCGGCCAGGAGATGACCCGCCTGCCGATCGCCTGGAGCTTGATGCACTACGTCATCGCGTCGGCTTTCGCGCTGGGCTCGGCGGCAGTGGCCGGCTACCTGCCGGCGCGTCGTGCGGCGCGCCTGAACCCCGTCGAGATCATCAGAGGCGCGTCATGAGCGCACTCATCGAGACCGAGAAACTGACCCGCGTGTTGCCCGAGACGGTTCCCGTCACGCTGGTCAAGGACATCACGCTGGCGATCAACGAAAGGGAATTCGTCGCCGTCACCGGTCCCTCCGGCTCCGGAAAATCGTCATTGCTTTATCTGCTCGGGCTGCTCGACCGGCCGACCGCCGGGACGTTGACAATAGGCGGCCGCGACGCCGAGCCGATGAATGAGAGGGAGCGCGCGCGGACCAGGCTTTCGATGCTGGGCTTCGTGTTCCAGTTCCACTTTCTGCTGCCGGAGTTCACGGCGCGCGAAAATGTCGAAATCCCAATGCGCAAGCTTGGCCGGCTGGCGCGTCCTCAGATGCGCGAACGGGCCGGTGAACTGCTCTCATCCCTGGGACTCGGCGAACATCTCGACAAGCGGCCTGACCAACTCTCGGGCGGCCAGCGTCAGCGCGTCGCGGTAGCACGCTCGCTCGCCAACGACCCGCCGCTTATCCTCGCCGATGAGCCGACGGGGAGCCTCGACAGCAAGAGCTCCGAGCAGGTCTTCGCAATCCTGGAGAACCTGGTGCGCGAGGGCGGCAAGACCGTCGTGGCAGTTACGCATGATCTCGACATGGCGGCGCGCATGGATCGCCGCATTCACATCGTGGACGGGAAGATCGGCTGAACCGGAACCAATCGGCGTTGATGGGATCAGGCATGGCGCGAGCCTGTCCAATGATCATCGGGGTCGCGATCAGGACACCCGCGCCGCGCCGAAATTGGCATCGAGCCAGGCTATTGCCTCGGTCACGTCGTCGAGACCATAGCTTGCAACCGTAGGCCCGCGCGGCTTCACGCGGATAGAGATGCCGATGGCCTCGTTTATTGCCTCGAAACCGTTTTCGTCCGAGGTGTCATCTCCGAGGAATACGGGGCGCCGGCCGGCAAAGGGCTGGATTTCCATGAAACGCCGGATGGCAGCTCCTTTGACGGCTTCCAGCGGCATGAGTTCCACGCCCGCGTTTCCCGCAATCACGCGGTACCCAGGCGGAAGTTGCGTCAGTGCCTGTTCGACAAGCTGCGTTGCCCGGGCAAGCAGTTGCGGCGCAGCGCGGGTATGGATGGCCAAGACCGGTCCCTTGCGCTCGATGTAGACCTTGCGTCCACCCAGTTCGGCTTCAATCTCGTCGGCAAGAGCCGCGATATCCGCCGGAGCGTCGGCAATGTCGACTTGACCGTCCGCCGTCAACCGATGCTCGAGCCCGTACAGCCCTGCAACGCGCAGCTTCAGGGGATGAAACAGTCTGTCCACGGCAGCGACCGAACGTCCGGTGATGAAGGCGAGGGCGCCGCCCAGCCTTCGCTCGATATTTCCGAGAAGCTGACGCAGTTCGTCACCGACGAAGACAGCGTCGGGATGAGCGGCATGTTCCAGCAAGGTGCCGTCGATATCGAGAAAAAGCGCCCATTGCCCTTCCGGCAGGTCGGGGGCTAGCGGCAGTCGAAGGTCCGTCACGACGCGGCCTTTCGTGCCCGCTCGAAGATGGAAACGACGTTGTTGCTGTTGGATGGCCGCTCGCCGTTGCCGGTCACCCCGCGTTTGCGAAGGCGCGCAGCGTCCAGCAGCATGCTGCCGGCCCAGCGATAGACGTTATTGTCGCGGACCATCTCGCGCATGGGCCGCATGCGCTCGCGCTGCTCGTCCGGCGTCATGGTCAACGCCTGTAGCAGCGCCTCGCTCATCATGGTCGCATCATAGGGATTGACGATCAGTGCCTCCAGGAGTTCGCGCGAAGCGCCGGCAAAGGTGCTGAGCAGCAGCACGCCCTGTTCGTCGTCGCGCGCCGCGACGAATTCCTTGGCGACCAGGTTCATGCCGTCATGCAGGCTGGTGACTATGCATATGTCGGCGGCGCGATAGATCTCGTAGACCTGCTCCTGCGAGTGATGTTCGTCGAGCAACAGGACGGGACTGTAGTTCTCGCCGCCGTAGCGCTGGTTGAGCTCTTCGGCATAGCGAAGGCATTCGTCATGAAGTTGCTGGTAGGCCGGCAATGTGCCGCGGCTGGGCGCCGCAACCTGCAGGAAAACCACTTTGCCTACCCGTTCGGGATATCGCGTAAACAATTCATCCAAGGCATGAAAGCGATCGGGAATGCCTTTGGTGTAGTCGAGGCGCTCGACGCCGACGCACAGTTTGACGTTCGCCGGCAGCCCGAATCTTTCGCGGACACGGGCACGGCATTCCTCGACAGCCGGCAATCTTGCCAGCAGTTCGGCCGGCCATTCTATGGAAATGGGGTAAGCGTGGACCAGAGTCGGATGCCCACCATAGGAGATCGCCGCGTCCGCCCGTTCTATCCGGCTTTCCAGGATGCGATCGACGCTCTCGGTGAAATTATTGGCATGAAACTGCGTGTGGAAGCCGATGATGGAGCTGCCGAGCAAACCTTCCAAGATCCGTTCACGCCATGGGCAGATGCTGTACACTTCGGAGTTGGGCCATGGGATATGCCAGAAAGTAATGATGATCGCCTCGGGCAAGCGCTCACGGATCATGCGCGGCAAGAGCGCGAAGTGGTAGTCCTGAACCAGCACGATCGGCCGCTCGTTGCGCGCTTCGGCAACCACCGTATCGGCGAACTTCCGGTTCACGGCCTCATAGACCTGCCAGTCCGACGCCCGAAAAATCGGGCGAGTGAAGGCGATATGACAAAGCGGCCACAGACCTTCATTGGCGAAGCCTAGATAATAGGCCTGGTATTCTTCCTCGGTCAGCCAGACCCTGCGCAGCGTGTAGGACGGATTGCCGGGCGGCACCTCGACCCGGTCGTTCTCGTCGACGGTGAGACGGTCCGCTGTTCCGCCGCCATACGCAATCCAGGTGCCGGCACAGGCGCGTGTGATCGGCTCAAGTGCCGAAACCAGTCCGCTGGCCGGCACTAGGAGCTCGATGCCATCATCCCTGGTGTTGTGGATGTAGGGCTCGCGGTTGGATACGACGATCACCTGCGTCTCCGGCAGATCGTCGGCCAGGATCTTGCGCAACGTGTCGGGCGACCATGTGATCAGCGCTGCATCGGCCGAGTGGCCATTCTTTTCAAACTCCCGCAGCACGGTGCGAGCCGCTTCCGAAGCCAAGTCATCGCCTGCGGAGGATGCGGCCGCTGGTATGTGGCGCCAGCGGGATATCGAGAACACCAGGGCAACAGCGGAAAGGCCAAGGCTTGCAATGATTAGAACCCAGAGTACCTCTATGCCAAAGTCTGACATGGGAACAACGATCTTCTCCGGCCGGTCGGTGGCCATTTTATTTGTTTTTCGAATTCGCGGCCGCCAATCAGCTGCCGTGCGTCGGAACGCTCGGACGGGCCATCGGTTCCGCTAATTGCAGCCCCGCGGTTGGTTCCATGCGAAAAGCCAAGCTAGGTCCGCACGACGAGCGGCACCAACCCCTCATGCCGTTCGGCGAGAAAGGCGACGACCCTGTCGCCGACACGCTGGAATGTCAGATCCACCTTCCTGGTGCCAACCCCAAGATGCCTCAGCGTGAGCGTGTCGATACCAATCGGCAGCCTGGGACGGGTGACGTGGATTTCGCCGTCCCAGCCGTCGATCTCAAGACCGAGGCAGGCCTGCATGAGCATGAAGGCAGACCCGGCCGACCACGCCTGCGGCAGGCAGGCGACAGGATAGGCGATGGGCGCTTCGCCCGGCGCGCGGGTAAAGCCGCAGAACAGTTCGGGCAGCCGCATGTTGAAATGGACAGCCGATTCGAAGGTGCTGCTCATCAGCCGGATCACGCTTTCACGCTCGCCAAAGCGTGCCAGACCGGCGCCGCAAATGGCGGTGTCATGCGGCCAGATCGAGCCGTTGTGGTATGACATCGGGTTGAAGAACACAGCATCGTCAGCGAGCGTCCTCAGCCCCCAGCCGGAATGGAAGGACGCCGAAAGCAGCTGGTCGGCGACCATCTGCGCCCGTGCCGGCGCGGGGAGGCCGACATAGAGAAGGTGCCCGACATTAGACGTCCGCACCTTGCAGGGCTCGCCGGCGCCGTCGATCGCCAAGGCATAGAAGCCGAGATCGTCCAGCCAGAAATGGCGTTCGACAGCGGCGCGCATGGCCTCGGCGCTGCTCTCCCAATGATCGGCCCTGTCGATTTCGCCGCGGCGGCGGGCGAGCGCCGCCAATCCCCGGAACGCCGCAAAGGCATAGCCTTGCACCTCCACCAGGGCGATCGGTCCCTTCGGGATTCGGCCGTCGGCATGGAACACGGAATCGCCGCTGTCCTTCCATCCCTGGTTGGCGAGGCCGGTCTCGGCGGCACGCTGATAGGTGACGAAGCCGGTCGGCCGGCTCGCCTCCTCGATCCATTCAGCCGCAGCGCAGAGCGACGGCCACTGGCTGTCGACGAACGCCATATCACCGGTACGGTCCGCATAGGCGCAGGCGAGATGGATGTAGAGTGGCGTCGTGTCGACACCGCCATAGTAGCGGCCGAAGGGGAGTTCCCGCAGCGCCGCCATTTCGCCTTTGCGGGTCTCGTGCATGATCTTGCCCGGCTGCGAATCGCTGAACGGCGATGTCTCCGTCGCCTGGTGCTGGGCAAGGAACGCCAGCACGCCTCGCGCCAAGCCCGGGTTGAGCCACAGCATCTGCAAGGCGGAGATCACGCCGTCGCGGCCGAACGCCGTCGAAAACCAGGGGATTCCCGCATAGGGGTAGGGTCCGGTCGTAAGCTCGGTGGTCAGCAGCGCCACATCCGCGCGGGCGCGCTCGACCCAATCGTTGAAGACGCGCCCGGAACTGTGCATCGTAGCACCATGGCGGCGTTTGGCCCGCATGCCGAAGCGAGCCCGGGCCGCGGCGGCGCGGAAGCGATCGCGGTTCGGTGTTTCCGCCATTTCGGGACCGACTTCGACATACAGCACCTTGCTGCTGCGCCTCGTCACGGCAATCAGGAAGTCGGCTCGGTCGCCCGTCAGATGGTCCGGCGCCTGCGAGAACGATATCGCCGACATCCGCGCCAGCCCGTCCAACCCGTCGTAGCGAAGCAGCACGCAGGTCGCGTCCGTCTTGGCAGCATGGGCCATGCCGCGCTTCAGCCTTGTCGATCCGCGCACTTCGAACATGTCGCGGAAATCGGCGGCAAAATACAGCGAAACGCGGATGGTGGAGTGTTCCTGGCTGTAGTTGGAAAGGGTGATGCGTTCAAACAGCCGGTCCTGCCAAAGCAGCCTGACGCGTTCGATATGGATCGCGCCCTGCGGAATATCCCGGCCGCGGACGCTCTGCATCGGCAGATTGGTCAGGTTGGCGGTGAAGAGCACATTGTCCTGGCTGAGCGACGCACCGAGCAGCGATGTCTGCCGGTCGCCGACGGTCAGCCGGAATTCGGAAAGCACTCGCGTGTCGTCACGGAAGAAACCGTCGCCGGCGCCGCGGATATCGCCGTAGGCGTCGGACACGGCAAAACAATCGCCTTGCTTGAGGGCGAACAGCCGATGCGGCTCTCGAGGTGCGGTGGCGTCCAGGGACGCAAGTGCTACCGCGGGATCAAGCTGGCGCTCGTCGAGTTGGGCCATTCTCTATATATCCCTCTCGTTTCGCCCCCCTGAGGTAATGCCGCTCACGACGCTCTTGCTTCGGCCGAGGCGCCGATCAGGCGCGCATAGGCGGAAACATAGTCGCGGGTCATTCTTTTGGCAGAAAACCGCGTTTCGAAGACAGCTCGCACCCTCCGCCTGTCGAGCCGCAGCAAGTCGGGCACTGAAGCAACCGCGCCTTGCATGGAATCCACGATAAAACCGGTCACGCCTTGATCGACGATTTCCGGCAAGGCGCCGCAGTTCCAGCCAATCACCGGCGTGCCGCAGGCCATCGCTTCTATGACGGCAAGACCGAACGGCTCCGGCCAGTCGATCGGGAATACGAGGCCGGCCGCGTTGCCGAGGAATTCCGCCTTCTTGTCTTCCTCGATCTCGCCAACATAGTCGACACGATCACCATCGACCAGCGGCTCGACCATGTTGCGGAAATAAGCCCGGTCGTCGTCGCCGATCTTTGCTGCAAGCTTCAGTTTCAGCCCCGAGCGCAGCGCGATCTCAATGGCACGATCCGGACGCTTGTCGCGCGACATCCGGCCAAGGAAGGCGAGGTAGGGCTCCCCTGGGCTCGGCTCGAAAACCGGCTTGTAGAGTTCGGTCGGCAGCCCGTGGTGGATCGTCGCCAGCCAGTTGGCGTCGGCCAGGCCCGTCCTTTGGCTGCCGGACACGGAGATCATCGGAAAGCGCGGAAAACGCTTATAGGCCGGTGCCAGATCGACGTAGTCGAGCCTGCCATGCGGCGTCGTCACCGTCCGCTCATGGATGCGCTCGAAGAAGGAAAAATGCAGGAAATGGCTGAGGTGGAAGTGAATGATATCAAATTCTTGAGCTCGTTTCCTCACCTCGGAAAGCATCGAAAGGTGCGCGGCTGTCTCGGATTTCAGCGGGCTTGGGTCAAGACGCAGCGCACCCTCGCGACATGGCACCAATTTTGCCGAGGTCCTTGTATCGCCACTGGCGAACAAAGTTACGTCGTGGCCTAGCTCCACCAACCCTTCGGTCAGATAGGAGACAATGCGCTCCGTGCCTCCATAGAGCCGAGGCGGCACGGATTCGTGGAGCGGCGCCACATGGGCTATTTTCATAGACCGGCATTTCCCAGAAAGACCATCGCTGATGTCGAAATGCACCACTCCCCCGAACGTTCCGCAACGGCAAGAAGTCGGGCGATGACTGGCGATTCCCCCAGCCGGCCCGCTGCCAGTTATCAAGGCCGTGGGCGTTTTTGCCGGGAACCAATTGGCTGGCCGTGAATTTAACTAGGTTCGATCGAACGCATCGCGATCGACGGGAGGAAAAGATGAATCGCCTGGAATTCTTTACGCCGGTGCGAATTGCGCGCGGGCACGGAGAGCCTGTGGAAGAAATCGACAATGTCAGCGAAGCGATGACGTTTTTGCGCCACTGGCCGAAAGGTAGGCGCGGCCCGGTGTATCAATGCGCGCTGAACTGCGCCGCTGCGGCACTGGCAGGCCGGATGTCTGCCGAGGAAGCAAGAAAGGCTTTTGTGGGCTTTGCCCGGATCACCCGGCTCCTGGATGACGACATAGCGCTGCCGATACGCGGCGAAAAGATAGACAGCGCATACACGCCTCGGCGATAGACGCCAGCGCTCCCAGGTGCCAGTTTGCCGACCAGCCCAGTTGGCGAGCAGCATCACCGCGACACCGGCGATCTGCGTCGGCGCCCAGGAAGCCCGGGCGCCTGGATCCAGGCCGACCCCAAAATTTATGGCAAGACCGAAATGCGCCCCAGAAGCGCCACCAGTTCCGCCTGACGTCTCGTTTCGGTCTTGGCGAACAGCGAGGCAAGCTGTGAGCGGATCGTGGTGCGACTGAGCCGCCAGCTGCGGGCGATCTCCAAAGGCGCATCGCCCTGAGCCAAACGCAGAGCCAGATGCGTTTCCGCGCTCGTCAAGCCAAACATCCTTTGCAGTGTCTGAGGATTTGGCCCCGACCTGTTCACACGGCCAAGCAATGCCACGATGCTGGTTCCGTCGGGGGCGATAAGACCGTTCTCTTTCAGTACCACCGGCCTGTCACCTGTGCTGCGGATCACCACCCAGGAAAGGGAGCCCGGCAGGAAAGGCGCCGGAACATTTGCGACCAGCCGCCTTAGGGCTGCCGAAAGCGCACTGGCTGTATCAGCCGCTTCGCCTTTGTGCTCCAGAGTGGGGCGCTCCGGTGTGGGGCGCTCCAGCGTGGTTAGAGCGGCCGCGTTCCATTCGATTACTTTTCTGTCGCGGTCTAGTACGAGATAACCACAGCCAAGGCGATCAAGCATGCCGGTGACGGATTCCAGGCTGCGTCTCCTTGGTTCGTCGCCCCCTGTCTCCGACCGATCTGATGCACGAGCTGAAGGATAAGCATAGGAGGGGCGCGTCACCTGCGCGTCAGGGTTATACTTGGTTCCTGTCGTGATGTACCGGTCGCCCACAACGGCATCACTGTATCTATCGATCATAGCCATCTTCCAACCTCCCCAAAGGTCCATCAGCCCGTAGTAACTTGCCCGGGATTTACGAACAGTCTTCTTGTGCAGGGCTCGCAAAAAATGCGCTCCCTACTGTCTTGAAACTCGTTATATTCTGATGAGTTCTGTTCGCCCCTGTTTGATAAAATGCGCGCTGTGATAGTGGTATGGCAATCCCGCAGTCGGACTAGGTTGTACGTTTTTTGCGCTAGTCTCGATGGCCTAGTCATAAGGTAGTAGTCTATGTCGATGAACTGGCAGTCGCGCAGGTCGGATTTGAACCCAACGGGCAGACTGCTAACTCACATTGCCTCCGCATCGGTGCTGGCTGCTACGCTGATATTTGAAACAAAAGCGTCAGCATACATCGGAGAAGGGTCGAGTTTCCTGGAATTTATTCCAGCTATTATTATCATTTCCTACCTTGAAGACCGTGGTCCTGCGCTTGCGGCGACGGTCCTGATGGTGGCTGCCGGCTTGTGGACACGAAGCACCCTGCATGGTCAGATCTCCGGCGAAGATTGGGCGCGCGCCATTCTGCTTCTGATTTCCGGTGGCGTGATTGCCATGACATTCCATCGGCTGCGGCAGGACGTGCGTGAGCTGCTGGAGGTAGCCGAAGCCAGGCTCGCTGCCGTCGAAGCAACCGAAAGCCGCTATCGCTGGGCTTTCGAGCGCGCCGCCATGGGGTTCGCAAACATCAACGACAAAGGTGAGCTGCTGCAATCCAACAGACGGCTCAGCGAGATGACAGGCTACGAGGAGGAGGAGCTTGCCCAATTGCAGCTGGAGACACTCGTCCATCCGGACGACCGTGATGCCTTGGCGCAATTGCTGGCTGGCCTGGGCAAAGACTCTGCTTCGTTCGCTTCGGAGGTGCGTCTGTTAAGAAAGAACGGTTCGGCATTCTGGGCGCGGCTAACGCTGTCTTTGTCCGTGCCCGACGGGGTTCTCTCAGAGACTATTTTCGTTGTGGTCGACGATATCTCGGGACGTCGAGCCGTGCACGAAGCGCTTCGGGCTCAGAAGGAGTGGCTGGATCTGGCTTTGTCTGCTGGACGCCTGGCCACGTGGCGGATCGACCTTAAAGACGGCATCGTCACCGGTTCGGGCGCATTCTGGGACATTCTCGGACTGCCCCCCGCCGGCAGCCGCCGGTTGGAGGAACTGTCGGCCGTCGTTCATCCGGCGGACTGGCCAAAGCTGGCTGTATCGAGAAAGCTCGCATCGGTCACGAACTACGACGTCGAGATTCGCGTACGACGACCGGACGGACATATCCGCTGGGTTGCTCTGCGCGGAAGGGAAGAGAAATACGATGATCGTCTACAGCGGCTCGGCGTGGCCGCCGACCTGACCGAGCGACGGCAAACCACGCTGCTGCGTGCCGCGGCAAAGAAGCGGGAGCGCATCATGCTCGAGCAACGCCACAGGTTCATCAACCTGTTCCCGGTGATCACGGCACTGGTGAACATGGTCAATGTTCCCGAGAACGATGTCGCCAGGTACAAGGAGACGCTGATCGACAGGATTCGTTCGCTCGAGGCAACGCATCTGCTGCTTTCGGGCAACAGCAGCGGGTCGGGGATGCTTCACGATCTCGTTGCCCAGGAGTTGCAACCGTATATGGGGACACGCGAAATATCTGTCAGCGGTCCCTCGGTTACGATGTCGGGAGGCGCCGCCGAGAGCTTTGCGATGATTGTTCACGAGCTTGCGACCAATTCCTTGAAACATGGAGCGCTTGGCGATTCAAAGGGCCGGGTCGAGGTAAATTGGACGTTCGCATCGGAAGATGGGGGCGGTGACATCGTGTTCGATTGGGTTGAATCAGGGCGGCGGCGGCCGCCTTCAAAAGTTGTCCGCCATGGTTTCGGTTCAATGATAATCGGAGTGGATGGGGCGCCGCTTGTCGGTCACTCCCCCAAGCTGGAAATGACGGATCACGGGCTGCGCTATTCGCTGCGGCTGTCGCGCAAGGAAATCGGCCCTTGACGCCAGCGGGCCAAGATCGGAAGCGTTAACAACGCCCCTTACGTATCAAAAGAACGTAGCGCTCTAATTAATTGATATCCCTCGTTAACCATGTCTTCAGCATAACGGCAGCCTCCGTCCGATTCCGCACCCCAAGCTCACGCAAAACCGCAGCGGCATGGATTTTCGTCGTCGCTTCGGCGATCTCCAGATCGCGCGCGATTTCCTTGTTCGAATAGCCTTCCGCCATCAGCTTGAGGACCTCCTTTTGCCTCGAGGTCAGCCTGCCAAGATTGCCGGTGGTGGTACGTCGCTGCGGGACAGGCTCGGCGGGAGCAGGTACGTGAGTTGTTTGCGCAGCACCGGGGCGCGACAGAAGTGCAGGGACGTAGATGCGGCCCGAGAGGATTTCGTTGACGGCCATGACGACCTCCTCGTCTTTTTGCGACTTTACGATATAGCCGTGGAGACCGATCGACAGAGCCGTGAGTATCTCCGAGCGTGAATCGTTTCCGGAAACGATGGCAAATCGCGTATCCGGATAAGCCGATAGAATGCCGCTGAGCACTTCCTGATTGAACAATCCCGGCATGTTCAAATCCAGGATCGCAAGATCAACGGACTCCTGCTCGGCCAGCAGACTGAGCGCGGCGTCGAAACACGACGCCTCAAATATCTCCACACCTGGAATGCCTGCGCTCAGAGCCAAGCGCAGGCCACGACGATACAGGCCGTGATCGTCGGCGATGACGATTCGATACATTGAACTACCCCAACGAAACCTGCATGGATTGAACGGTCACCGGCCTTTGGAGTCGTGGCCAATCGCTCGTCAATTCATTCAGTCAACGCCAGCGGTGCCCCAACACCGCAAGCCCAGCTTGCTAATATAATCCTAAAAGGCAGGTAAGGCTCCTCTTTTTTTGAACCCTGTCAACGAGAACCGCTGAACACGTCGAATCTTCCGTTCCTATCCTCCAGAACCATGTGCCAACGCCTTGAGACGATGCCGATGGCTCGCGATCGCCAATGCCATGGCGAGGCGTGTTTTTCGATTGCCGATCGGGAACTTAGTGATTTAACTTCCACTCAATTGTCGGGCACTGCGATCGGCAAGACAGGGAGGGAGCTGTCGTGAGCGAAGAGATCAGTGTCGCCGAAGCCTACCGCAGAGGCCGCACCATCTTCATGGGGCTGGAGTTGCTCATCGCGCCCGGTGCGCTCGTTCCCCGGCCGGAGACGGAGTTGCTCGGCATGACAGCACTTGATGTTCTGCGGCAAATGAACCTGTCGACGCCGCGGGTTGTCGACATGTGCTGCGGAGCCGGCAATCTGGCCTGCGCCATCGCGCATTACGCTCCTGCCGCGCAAGTCTGGGCGAGCGATCTCACCGATGGATGCGTCGAGGTCGCGCGCCGCAACGTCGCCCATCACGACATGGCAGATCGCGTGTCGGTGCTGAGGGGTGACTTGTTCAGTGCTTTCTCGGGCTTGGAGCTCGACAGCACGATCGACGTGATCGTCTGCAACCCGCCATACATTTCGGAAAAGCGGCTCGAGGGCGACCGCGCGCATCTGACCGAGCTCGAGCCGCGTGAAGCGTTTGCAGCCGGCCCCTACGGCCTGAGCATCCATATGCAGGTGATCAAGCACGCGCCGCGCTACTTGCGGCGCGGAGGCATCCTGCTCTTCGAGGTCGGTCTCGGCCAGGATCGGCAGGTCATGCGTTTGCTGGAGCGCTCCAAGTCCTTCGAGGGGATCCGGGCCATCACGAACGAAGCCGGCGAGGGAAGGGTGGTTGTGGGACATACTACGCCGTGAGCGTCAGCCATGCCGCAACGGCTGGCTCAATTCGCGGTGTTCACGCTTCTGGCGCGCTCCAGCAAAAAGCAAAAAGGTGGCGCTTACTCGCGTCCCTGATCGGCTTTTTGGGCTTTTCTTGATTTATTCGGTGCTATTGCAAGCCCGCTGTTGTCCGGGTTTGCGTCGGAGACAAAGCTGTATGCAAAGATGTGTCCCCGGTTTTCGTCGGTTACTCGGATCCAATCCTTTTCCCACCTTCGCAGCGTAACATGTCGATCTGTCGACATGGCGGCGGCTTTGAAGGGGCTCGGCGCGTTGATGACACGCACCGTAATCACGTCATCGCCCTGCATTTGTTCGACGAGATACGTCTGCATAAAGGCCTCCCCAGCGCCCGTTGCAACCTTAACGTCAGCCAAAAAGTTCGGTTGCAGCGTAGCAAAGAGATTTTCGACAAATGTGACGAACCGACGAGGCGTGTGGGCCGAGGGGTTAGCCCTGGATCGACCAAGCGGCGCGCAGGTCGTTGGCTTGGGCGAAACTGACGCCGCAAGCAGCCAGAGCGCCTTTGGTCGCTGTTACGAGCGCGGCATTGTCCTTGGCAGTCGTGCCGTCGGCCAGGGTAAAATTGTTCTCGAAGCCGACGCGGGCATGACCGCCCAGCAGCGCACCGGCCGTAACGCATGCGGTTTCCTGCCGACCGAAGGCACAGACCATCCAGTGCGCGAAGCGCGGGCGGTCCTGCGCAAGGAAGGGCAGCAGATCGGCCGGTCGCGAAACCTGTCCCGGCGTGTAGCGGCCGAGCACATAGAGCACCGGGATGTCGTCGAAAGGCACCAGACCTCGCTGCTGCATGGCGGCCAGGGCCGACGCCTCTTCGGGCGCGTAAAGAATGATTTGGGGGGCGATCCGCTCGCTTTTCAACCACGCCAGGAACTGCGCGAAAGCGGTCTCATGGGCGGCGTCCGGCACCAGTTCACGCAGCGCCAGCGAAACCGCCTCAGGGCGGACAGCGCGCACCACCGCCATCTGCTCGGCCGGCTGGTAGCGGCCGATCGCTTCGCTGGTGATCTGGATGATCAGCCGCTCGCCCACCGCATCACGTATCGCTTTCGTCGTCTCGCGATAAGCGTGCGCGTCGAGCAAATGGCCGCCGTCGCGGTCGCGGACATGGGTATGGATCATGGCGGCGCCCGCCTCAAGGCAGGCGGCGGCAGTCCGGGCCAATGCCCAGGGGCCGATCGGCAGGGCAGGGTGGTCTTGCTTGCCACGCCGTCCACCATTCGGCGCAACGGCGATTGCCGTCGGTGCGATAAGTCCAGGGCCGGCCGCGTCCCTGTCGACGGTCATAGGCTCAGTCCAATCGTTTCAGTATTGCGCAGTATGTAACATATGTTGCATGATAGGTTCGCTGCAAATCGCGCCATCGTCAATCGGGGAAGGCATGACACACATCCTGCACCGCCAGATCCATGCGAGCCTGCCCGTCGCGGCGGGCGGCAAGGGCATCGAACTGTTCGACCACGATGGCCGTGCCTATATCGACGCGTCAGGCGGTGCGGCGGTTTCCTGCCTCGGCCACGGCCATCCCGAGGTGACAGCCGCGCTCCATGCGCAGGCCGACAAGCTCGCCTATGCCCACACCAGCTTCTTCACCAACGAGCCGGCCGAGACATTGGCCGACAAGCTCGTCGCCGGCGCGCCACAAGGTATCAGCCACGCCTACTTCGTGTCCGGCGGCTCCGAAGCGGTGGAGGCGGCGCTCAAGATGGCACGGCAGTTTTTCGTCGAGACCGGCAGGCCAGAACGGCGAAACGTCATCGCCCGCCGCCAGAGCTATCACGGCAACACGCTCGGCGCTCTCGCTGCCGGGGGCAATGAGTGGCGCCGCGCCCAATTCCGCCCTTTGCTGATCGACACGCATCACATCGACCCATGCTATGCCTACCGCTACCAGAAAGCCGGTGAGAGCGAGGCGGCCTACGGACTGCGCGCCGCCCAGGCGCTCGAGGATAAAATTCTCGAACTCGGTCCGGACAGTGTCATGGCCTTCGTCGCGGAACCTGTGGTCGGCGCGACAGCAGGAGCTGTGCCCGCGGTTCCCGGCTATTTCAGGCGCGTTCGCGAAATCTGCGACCGCTACGATGTGCTCCTCATCCTCGACGAGGTGATGTGCGGCATGGGCCGCACCGGCACGCTGCACGCCTGCGAGCAGGACGGCGTTGCGCCCGACCTGATGACGATCGCCAAAGGCCTCGGCGGCGGCTACCAGCCCATCGGTGCGGTGCTGCTTTCGCGCCGCATCTTCGACGCTTTCGCCGAAGGCTCCGGCTTGTTCCAGCACGGCCACACCTATATGTGCCATCCGATGGCCTGCGCGGCGGCGCTCGCCGTCCAGGAGGTGATCGCTCGCGACGATCTGCTTGCCAATGTCCGGGCGATGGGAGCCCATCTTTCGCGGCGACTGGGCGAACGGTTCGGCAACCATGCCCATATCGGCGACATTCGCGGCCGTGGCCTTTTCATGGGTGTAGAGCTGGTCGAGGATCGCTCGACCAAGGCGCCCTTCGAACCGAAGCGGAAGCTCAATGCGAAGATCAAGCGCGAGGCGATGGCGCGCGGCCTGCTGGTCTATCCCGCAGGGGGCACGATCGACGGCGTGCGCGGCGATCACGTGTTGCTGGCGCCGCCCTTCATCATAGACGCCGCGGCAATCGACGCGGTTGTTGAACGGCTCGGCGACGCGATAGACGCTGCGGTGGCATAGCGCCAGCGCTCTTCATTCCGGCAGATAGGCCCCGAACGCCTGTAACTCCAGTTCCGTCTCCCTGACACGAGCCGCGGCTGCCGGCCCGCTGCGCGCCAGCATCGTTGCGGCCAGCGCTTCCACGATAGCCATGGCTGCGGCTACCGACGGGAAGAAGGACGGGCTGTCGGTAGAGAATCGCAAGACAACCTGCGCATGCCGCGCGATAGGAGCAGCCATGCTGTCGACGATCGCGACAATCGGAACGCTGTGTCGTTGCGCAGCCTCCACCACGGGCCCGAGTTCTCGCGAATAGGGCGAAAAGCCGATCGCGACGACCGCTTCCTTCTTTCCAAGCGCTGCCAGTTCCGCCTCGATCGCACCGCCGTCGCCGCCGAGCAGGGTGATCTCGCGCCGAAACATCCGGCAGAGATAGACGAGCGCGTGGGCGGGCGCGCGGCAGCTTCGGAACCCGGCGACACGTATGCGCTGAGCCTTCTCCAGTATCGCGCAGGCCCTTGCGATTTCTTCGCTGCCGTTGACGGCTTCGGCCGTCGCCAGATTGGCCACCGTCGTCCTCAGCGATTCGGCGAAGATCGTCTCCGACCTGCGCCTGACAAGCGCATCGGCCCTTGCCGCGAATGGCGCCTTGCCGGAGCGCAGCCGGTCTTCGAACGGCTTGCGCAGCGCCGCCCAGTCGCCAAAACCCAGTCGCCGAGCCAGTCGCACGAAGGTCGTCGGTGTCACCTCGGATCTCGAGGCCAGCACCCGCATGGACACCAGCGCCACCTCGTCGGGGTGATCGACCAGGAAACGCGCCGCCTTGCGCAGTTCCGAGCTCAATTTTGGGAGTTCGGTCAGTATGCGCGCCAAAAGCGCGTCGAAACCCATCTCCCGACCGTCCATTGTAACAAGCATTTCCCTTGATTGATAAAGCGCAACAATCGTAGCATGCATCGACGTGCCTTGACACCAAAACACCGGACGGCCGCGACGGCACGCAAAGTACCAAGGGAGAACCAGATGAAACATGCCCGGACTGCACGCCTCGGAGCGCAGATCGCCGCCTTGTCGGCGGCGCTGCTGTTTTCGGCCAGCGCAATGGCGCAGCAGAATTTCGTTACCATCGGGACCGGTGGCGTCACCGGCGTCTACTATGCCGCCGGCGGCGCTATCTGCCGGTTGCTCAACAAGGATCGCAAGACACACGGCATCCGCTGCTCGGTCGAATCGACCGGCGGATCGGCATTCAACGTGAACACGATCAAGGAAGGCGAACTCGACTTCGGCATGGCCCAGTCGGACGTCCAGTATAACGCCTTCAAGGGGCTGGAATCATTCAAGGACGGTGGCCCCCATACCGATCTGCGCGCGGTCTTCTCGATCCATCCGGAGCCGTTCACGGTGCTGGCGCATCCCAATGCCGGCGTGACGAAATTCGAGGATTTTAAGGGCAAGCGTTTCAACGTCGGAAATCCCGGTTCCGGGACGCGCGCTTCCATGGAGCGTCTGCTCGGCGCGATGGGCTGGACGCTGGCCGACTTTTCGCTCGCATCGGAGCTGAAGGCTGACGAGCACGGGCCGGCGCTCTGCGACGGCAAGATCGACGGGTTCTTCTACGGCGTCGGCCATCCTTCAGCGAACATCCAGGATCCGACGACCACCTGCGCCGCCAAGCTGGTGCCGTTGACTGGAGAAGTCGTGGATAAGCTTGTCGCCGAGAATCCGTACTACGCCAAGGCGATCATCCCAGGCGGTCTTTACGCAAACAATCCCGACGATACCGGGACTTTCGGCGTGCTCGCCACGCTGGTCACTTCAGCCAAGGTTCCCGATGAGAGCGTCTACCAATTGACCAGGGCGGTGTTCGAGAACTTCGACGAGTTCAAGTCGCTGCATCCGGCCTTCGCCAATCTCGATCCCGCCAAGATGGTGGCGGAAGGAAATTCCGCGCCGCTGCATCCGGGCGCTGAAAAATACTTCAAGGAGAAGGGCTGGTTGAAGTAGGCTTCGTGACCTGACGACGGGCCGGCGGGTCCAGCTGATCCGCCGGGGCCATCCGCAACAGGAGACGACGTCATGAGCGAAGTGAAGGCACAACCGGCCGGCGTCGATCTCGAAGAGCTCGAACAACTTGTCGCGGAGGCCGACACGGGTGGCCGGCATCCGGCTGGAACGGTTGGGCGAATCCTGCTCTGGGTTGCAGTCGCGTGGTCGCTTTTCCAACTCTGGTACGCTTCGCCTTTGCCGTTCGTGTTCGGCTTCGGCATCCTCAACGACACGGAAGCGCGCGCCATCCATCTTGGCTTTGCGTTGTTCTTGACCTTCCTCGCCTATCCGGCGCTGAGATCCTCGCCCCGCGATTACGTGCCGCTGCTCGACTGGGTGCTGGCCGTGGCCGGCGGATTTGCCGGCGCCTACCTGTTTCTCTTTTACGTCGTGCTGTCCGGACGGCCGGGCCAGCCGACCACGCTCGATCTGGTGACCGGCACCGTTGGCATCCTGTTGCTGCTCGAGGCGACGCGCCGTGCGCTCGGCCTTCCGATGGTGGTCGTGGCGTGTACCTTCATCTTCTACACCTTTGCCGGCCAGTACATGCCGGACGTGATTCAGCATCGCGGCGCATCGCTCACCAAGTTTCTCAACCATCAATGGCTGACAACCGAAGGCGTCTTCGGGATTGCACTTGGCGTATCGACTAGCTTCGTCTTTCTGTTCGTCCTGTTCGGCACGCTTCTGGAAAAGGCAGGCGCCGGCAACTGGATGATGCAGATCTCCATTGCGCTGCTCGGCCATCTGCGCGGCGGCCCGGCGAAAGTCGCGGTGGTCTCGTCGGCCCTCAACGGCGTTGTGTCCGGCTCGTCCGTCTCCAACGTGGTTTCAGGCGGCATCTTCACCATCCCGCTGATGAAGCGCACCGGCCTTTCCGGCGTCAAAGCGGGCGCCATCGAGGCTTCAGCTTCGATCAACGGCCAGATCATGCCGCCGGTCATGGGCGCGGCCGCCTTCCTGATGGTCGAATATGTCGGCATTCCCTATGCGGAGATCGTCAAGCACGCGCTGCTGCCGGCGGTCTTCTCCTATATCGCGCTGCTCTACATGGTTCATCTCGAAGCGATTAAGACGGGCCTGAAGACGATCCCGCAGCGTCCGACGCCGGCAAGAGAACGGATGCTGCGGATGGGACTGGGACTGTCGGGCAGCGTTCTCGCCGTCTGTATCGTCTATTACGGCATCATTGCTATCCAGGCTGTCTTCGGTGGGGCCGCGCCGCCGCTGCTCGCGCTCGCCGGCGTCGCTCTCTACGTGGCCTCGGTCTGGTATTCCTCGCGCTATCCGGATCTCGCGCTCGACGATCCAAACGCGCCAATCCTGGAACTGCCGCGCGCCTGGGATGTCACGCGGACCGGGCTCGATTTCCTCATCCCGATCGCCGTGCTTCTGTGGTGTCTGATGGTCGAGCAGATGTCGCCCGGCCTCTCGGCGTTCTGGGCGACCGTTTCAATCCTCGCTATTGTCGCCACCCGCAAGCCGCTGATGGCGCTGTTCCGCAAAGGAAATCTCGCCGCCTCAGTGCGGGCTGCCTGGGACGACCTGATCGACGGGCTGGCGCTCGGCGCCCGCAACATGATCGGCATCGGTATCGCCACCGCCACCGCCGGCATCGTCGTCGGCACGATCACGCTGACCGGTCTCGGCCTGATGATGACGGAACTCGTCGAGTTCATTTCCGGCGGCAATGTCATCCTGATGCTGATCCTGATCGCCGCGATCAGCCTTGTGCTCGGTATGGGCATCCCGACCACCGCAAACTATATTCTGGTCGCCACGCTGATGGCCCCGGTCGTGGTCGATCTCGGCGCGCAGGCCGGACTGCCAATCCCGCTGATCGCGGTCCACCTGTTCGTCTTCTACTTCGGCATCATGGCCGACATCACCCCGCCCGTCGGGCTGGCCGCGTTCGCGGCGGCGGCGATTTCCAAGGAGGATCCGATCGCCACCGGTTTCCAGGGCGCCCTCTATTCGCTGCGTACGGCGATCCTGCCGTTCGTCTTCATCTTCAATCCGGCGATCCTGCTGATCGGAGTCGACACTTGGCCGCAGACGATCTGGGTGGCAACGGTGTCGCTGATCGCAATATTGCTATTTTCGGCCGCGACCATGAACTGGTTCGTGACCAAAAGCCGCCTGTGGGAAAGCGCGGCGCTGCTGCTCATCTGCTTCACGCTGTTTCGGCCGGACTGGTGGCTCAACCAGGTGTCGCCGCCCTACGAGGAGTTGCCGGCAAGCGAGTTCCTGCCGGCGGTGGCGCAGACGCCGGCCGATGGCCGCATCAATTTCGTCGTCGAGGGTGTCGACCTCATGGGCGAGGATGTCCGCAAGACGGTCAATGTGCCGCTCGGCGAGCCGGGCGAGCCGCTGGAGCGGCTGCGCGGCATCGGCCTTACCATCACGCAAGCGGGCGACGCGCTGATGATCAGCAATGTCGATTTCGGATCCTACGCCAAGCGCATCGGGCTGGATGTCGGGTATGACGTGGTGGCGGTGCTCAGAAAGGCCGACCAGCCCTCGAGCCTCATTCCGATCGGCCTGGCGCTGGCTGCGACCGCCGGCGTCGCCGGGCTGCAGTTTGCGCGGGCGCGCAAGCAGGCCGACAGGAAGGAAACCGGGCCGGCAGGCTGAAACCGGAACGGATGATACAGTTGGGAGGCGCCGGGAAAACGCTCAGTCCGCGGTCAGCACCACCTTGACGCTCTGCGAGCGGTCGGCGGCTAGGGCAAACGCATCGTAGGCCGAGGAGAGGGGGCGTTCGGCGGTCACCAGCTTCAGGACGTCGATATCCCCGCTGACGATGAGGGCGACCGCCTCGTTGAATTCTGCGCCGAAACGAAACGTGCCGTTCAGATTGATTTCCTTGGCCATCACCGCATTGGCGGCCACCGGGATCTGACCACCCGGCAGATTGCCGACCTGAACCACCGTGCCGCCGCGCCGGACGCTGGCGATCGCAGCTGCGAGACCCGCGGCGGTGCCTGAAATCTCGAACGCGACATCGATCATCTTGTCGGCCGCGAGCGCCTTGAGCTCGTCGTCGCCGCCGAACAGGTTGATCGTCCTGTTTGCTCCAAGTTTGCTGGCGAAGGCGAGCGGCGCCTCGGCTATGTCGGCGACGGTGAGCTCGCCACAACCCTTGAGCCTGGCGGCGAGCATGGTCAGGAGCCCGATGGGGCCGGCGCCGATCAGGATGACGTTGCGGCCGGCAATGTCGCCGGCCCGCGCCACGGCATGCAGGCTGACGGCGAGCGGTTCGGCGAGCGCCGCCGCCTTGTAGGCGACAGCATGCGGAACCTTGACGCATTGCGCCGGCGTGGCATCGAACACGCTGGCAAAACCGCCTTGCATGTGCGGCGTTTTCGACGCCGAGCCCATGAAATAGATGTTTTCACAGAGATTGGCGCGGCCCTCTGCGCATCGGGCGCATTGTCCGCACCAGCGCGACGGGTTGACCGCCACGCGATCACCGACGGCGAGTCCTGGCGCGTCCGCGTTGATTTCGACGATCTCACCGGCGACCTCGTGGCCGAGCACGAGCGGCGATGTGACGACAAAATCGCCGGTCCGCGCGTGGCGGAAATAGTGCAGGTCGGAACCGCAGATGCCGCCGGCGCCGAAGCGCGCGCGCACCATTCCGGGCGCGAGCGGGCCGAGCGGGTGCTCGACGACGCGCAGATCCTCAGGGCCGAACAGCGTCGCGGCGATTGCACGGTCGATCAACGGATCAGCCCCATTTGCGTCGGCAGCCACAGCGAGATGGCGGGGACGAAGGTGATCAGGATCAGCGCGACGATCAACGGCACCAGCCAGGGCAGGATTGCCATGGTCGTACGCTCGACCGACAGCTTGGCGACCCGCGAGAGGACGAACAGCACCATGCCGAGCGGCGGATGAAGCAGACCGATCATCAGATTGAGCGTCATGATCAGACCGAAATGCACAGGGTCGATGCCGTAGAGGACCACGATCGGCAGGAGGATCGGCACGAGGATCGTGATGGCGGCGATCGTGTCGAGAAAACAACCGACTACCAGCATCAGGATGTTGACCAGGATCAGGAACACCCATTTGTTTTCGGTCAGCGATGTGATGAAGACCGAGAACAGCTGCGCCGCCTGGCTGACCGTGAGCAACCAGGCGAAGATCGACGCTGCGGTGACGATGAAAAGGACCGACGCGGTCGTCTCGATCGTATCGAAACTGGCCTTGGCCAAGGCTGCGAGTGTCATCGTGCGATAGCGCACGAGCCCGAGAAACAACGACCAGATGACGGCGGCCATGGCCGCTTCGGTCGGGGTGAACCAGCCCATGGTCATGCCGCCGATCAGGATGATCGGTGTCATCAGCGCCATGACGGCGGAAAAGTCGAAATACCAGTCGCAGGCGATCAGGACGACGAGCACGATGCCAACGGCGATGTTGAGCGACAGTCCCATCTGGACAAGGACATAGACCGCCAGCGGAAAGCAGCACACGACGGCGACCTCGATCGAGGCGGCGGCGAGCCGGTTCAGTTTGAACGGCGTGTCCGAACCCCAGCCCCGGCGGTGGGCGAAGATCGCGACCGTCACCATCATCAGCGCCGTCATGACGACGCCGGGCAGGATGCCGGCCATGAACAGCGCGCCGATCGAGACGTTGGCCATCATGCCGTAGATGACGAAGGGCAGCGACGGCGGGAAGATCGGGCCGAGCGTCGAGGAGGCGGCGGTGACGCCGACCGCCGCCTCGACGGGATAGCCGTGGTCCTTCATCGCCTTGATCTCGATGGTGCCGATGCCGGCGGCATCGGCAAGGGCTGCTCCCGACATGCCGGCGAAGACCACCGATCCGATGATGTTCACCTGCGCTAGGCCGCCCTTCATCCAGCCGACAAGCGCCAGCGCGAAGGAATAGATCCGCCCGGTGACACCGGCGATGTTCATGAGGTTGCCGGCGAAGATGAAGAACGGCACGGCAAGCAGCGGAAAGCTCTCGACACCGGCGATCATGCGCTGCGCGGCGATGATGTCGGGCGCCACGCCATAGAAGACGAGATAGAGCAGCGACGACACCGCCATCGACACAGCGACAGGCACGCCGACCAGCATCAGGACGAGAAAGGCTCCGATCAGAAGCAGCATGGCCTATTCCCCCAATCCGTCGAACGCGGCGGGGCGCTCCAGCGCCGAGTAGCCACGGCGAATGTTGCCGATGAAGACCTGGATGGCGCGCAGCATCATCAGCACGAAACCGGCGAAGACGGCGTAGAAGACGACGTTGCGCGGCAGGTTGATGGTGACCATCCGCTCGCGGTGGACGATCCCGACATAGCGCCAGAGGAGCCAGGACATGTAGGCGAAGAAGCAAATGGTAATCACATTGACCGCGAGCGCCAGGTAGCGCCCGGCCCCAGCGGGGAGATAGTGATAGAGCACGTCGACGTGGATGTGGCGCGTGGTGCGCGTGCACATGACCGAGCCCAGGAAGACCACGACGACGAGGCAGTTGATGGCGATCTCCTCGGTCCAGGCAAAACTGTTGTTCATGACGTAGCGCGTAAAGAACTGCAGGAACACGCAGAACGACATGCCCCAGAACACGGCGAGCGTGACCCAGTCCTCCACCGCGTATCGCGACAGATCGATGGGCGGCGCTTCTTCCTCGAAAGCGTGCGCCAGTTCTTCTGGGGTAACCTGGGTGTGGACCTCTTGGGTCATCGGCAAGCTCCGGGCACTGTTGGACAGCGGGCTCGACAGACCCGACGCGCTTGTCGCGCCGGGCCCGGATCGATGCGGGTTATTTGACGGCGCGGATCGCCTCCCAATCCTCCTTGCGGTAGCCGAACTCGTCGAACGTCACCTTCTCCATCACGTTCTTTTCGAAATCGGCGCGATCGACTTCGGTGACGGTGAGACCGCGCTCCTTGAAGGTTTCAACCAGCGCCTTCTCGCGATCGACGATGATCTTTGTCGCTCGCGCGGCGGCTTCCTGCATCACCTCGGTGAAGATCGCCTTGTCCTCGTCCGACAATTGCGACCAGCGCGATTGCGACACGATCGTGTTGAGATGATCGACGATGTGCCCGGTCAGGATAATGTGCTTTTGCACTTCGTAGAACTTCTTGGCGTCGATCGTCGTCAGTGGGTTTTCCTGCGCTTCCACCGTGCCCTGCTGCAAGGCGAGATAGACCTCGGCGAAGGCGATCGGCGCGGTGTTGGCGCCGCAGGCGCGCGGCATGGCGAGATAGGCCGGCACATCGGGCACGCGGATTTTCAGGCCCTGCATGTCGGCGCATTTCTCGATGGGCCGGTTGGAGGTCGTGTGACGCGTGCCGTAGTAGGTGGTCGCGGTGATGTGATGGCCGGAGGCCTCTTCGAAGCCGGCGGTCAACTCCTTGTATTTGTCGCTCTTGGCGTAAGCGAGCAGGTGATCCGCGTCGCGGAAAGTGAACGGGAAGTAGGTCACGCCGATCGGCGGGTATTCGCGGGCGGCGAAGCTCGATCCGGAGATGATGATGTCGACCGTGCCGAGGGTCAGCCCCTGGTTGATGTCGGCTTCCTTGCCGAGTTGCGAAGCCGGGAAGACGTCGATCGTATAGCGGCCGTCGGTGCGCTTTTTGATCTCTTCCGCCGCCCATACCGACTCGGTGTGGAAGGGTTCGGACGTTTCGTAGACATGGGCCCATTTCAGCGCGGTTTGCGCAGAGGCCGAAGCCATGGGCAGAGCGAATGCAGCGATCGTGCCGAGCAGAACGGCGTATTTCCTCAACATCATATTCCTCCCTGTGAATGGATTGACGGTGCCGACAGGACCCTCCCGGTCGGCGGACTCCTATCCCGCGACCTCCCTGGCCGCGGATTTCTCACCGAAATTGCGTGAGAATCTCAGTTGCGACTGACGCAGATGTTCCTGCATCGCGGCCTTGGCCCGTTCAGGGTCGCGCGCCGCGATCGCGTCGCGCACCGCGCGATGCTCCTCCGCGGCGGCCCGCCAGGACTCCCTGTTCTCGAAATAGCTCGACAGGCGTTCGAAATATGGGTTCATGCGCTGGTCGAAGAGCTCGCCGATGCAGCGCACCAGAACGGCGTTTCCGAGAATGCCCGCCACCATCGTATGGAATTCGCGGTCGAGCGCGATCGTCATCCTGGTCGGGCGAGGTATGTCCTCCATGCGGCGCAGCACGTCGTCCATATGTTCGATGTCGATCGGCCGAGCATGGAGGGCGGCTTCGGCGGCGATCGCCCCTTCGATGAACTCGCGTGCCCGCAACAGCTCGAACGGGCCCTCATCCATTTCTGCCGTCAAAATTTCGGCACGCGGCGGTTCGGTGACGTAGATGCCCGAGCCGACGCGAATGCGTATGCGCCCCTCGACCTCGAGCGCGATCAGCGCTTCACGCACGGTCGGGCGGGAGATGCCAAGCTGATCGGCCAGTTCGCGCTCGGTCGGCAGCCGATCGCCGACTGCGAACTCGCCCGCGTCGATCAACTGCCTGAGCTGATCGGCGATCTGTCGGTAAAGTCGACGCGGTTCAACGGCCTGGATCGGCATTGTTACCCAGTTCTACTTCAACGGAATCATCTGGCTGATCCCGGATCGGTAAATTGGTCTGACCTATTGATCGAAACCTGCCGCGAAAAAGGCTGGGAGTCAAGCAGCAGAGAACGCCCATGGAACCCATTCTCCGTGACTTCTTGGAAACGACTGATCGGCCATGGCTGGACGGCAACTCTTGAACTTCCAGCAGCTGGAAGGATTATCGCGTGGTTTTCCGCCGGCGGACAGCCGAATTATTTCACCATCAACGGCCGCGCCTATCCTTCGACGGACACGATCAGGATGAAAGTCGGCGAAACTCTGAAAGTGCGCTTCATCGGCACCAATGTGCCACTTGTGGCAGCGGATCATGCTGCGGCGACTTCCGGCACCGTAGCATATCTCACCTGCGCAATGAGTAATAGACTGAGAGGGGGCGCCAGGGCAGCTAGGGGAGCCGTGTCATCGAGCCAGTGGATAGGTCTGCGGCGACTTCCGATATGCCTCTTCACAACGCGGCGAACAAAACCATGGCCCTTCTGGGGCGGCCCGTCGATAGGATGCATACGGAGCATGCATCTTGCACACTGGATCGATCCAGGCCGGGTCAGGCGAGGGGGCAAGTTCGATCTCGTAAAGAGGGATTTCATCAGCTACCGACCGCAGCGCCACCTCTCCGAGATCCCGCACCAGGATGCCTTTGGCGGCAGCGGCGTCGGCAATGGGTTGAGTCGCAAGCAATTGACCGGGGGACGCAAGCGCAGCAATACGTGCCGCTATGTTGACGGTCGATCCAAACAGATCACCTGCCCTGCGGATGACCGGTCCATGGTGCAGCGCCGACCGGGTGAGCGGGAGGCGCGGTTCTTCCCGGCATGCCTGCAACAGCGTTCCAAGCGCCTGGATCGCTAACTCCGGCTCCGGAAACGAGAGCATCGCTTCATCCCCGATCCACTTGATCGGAGGCTCGTAGCCAGCAAGCGCCTCGCGGACCATGCTCTCGAAAATCTCGAGCACATCGATTGCCGCTGCATCTCCATAAACGTCCGCGATGGCGCTAAAGCCCGCAAGATCGATGAATGCCACCGTAGCCGAAGCGCCGACGGAACTCTGCGTCTGGCTCATATCCCTGTCCATGCGAAGTTATTTAACGCCTGTAACACGGTTTCGCGAATCTCGGACGCGATCGTCAGAGCTCCAGGGCGTCGGTACGCCACACCGCAGACCTCCCTTCGAGTGAAATTGGAGAAGGCGTTAGCCGCCTGTTTCCTCGGGAACACTTTGGTCTCGCAAAGTGTTTTGCCGCGTGGCAAAGGCGAAAGGGAGCGTGAACATGCGCGCAGTCATCATTGGTGCAGGCATCGCCGGACTTGCAGTTGCCAAGGGCCTGCGACTCCTCGGATGGGAGACCGAGATTTACGAGCAGGCGAGCGAACTGAAACCTCTGGGTGCGGGTCTCAGTCTCAGCGCCAATGCGCTTCGTGCCCTTCGTACGCTCGGGCTCTACGAAGCGGTTGTGGCCGAGGCGCAGCCAATACACAGGCTCGATCTTCTCGACGACAAGGGACAAGTTCTCCAATCCACGGATTTTCAGCGCTTCAGTCAGAACTATGGTCACCTCAGCATGGCCGTGCTGCATCGTGGCGATCTCCACAAGGCCCTTCTTTCGGAACTACCACGTTCTATCATCCGCACCGAAATGGAATGCGTGGATGCTCGGCAGGTTGGCGACAACATCGCCCTGCGCTTTGCGAATGGGGAGATCGTGGAAAGCGAGCTGGTGCTCGCTTGCGATGGCATTCACTCCGCGGTTCGTAGAGCGTTGTTTCCCCAATCGCGCGAGCATTTCGCTCGCTACGCTTGCTGGCGCGCGATCGCGCCCGGTTTCCTGCAAGGAATGGACCCGGCGCGTCTTAGCGAAAGCTGGGGGGCCGGAAAACGCATCGGTCTGGCCGCGATCCCCGGCGAAAGGGTCTACTGGTTTGCCTGCTGTGGCGCAGACCAACGGGACGACCCCAGGCTGGCTCGGGCCGATCTTGCAGAAGTGCAGGCGATGTTTTCCGGATTTCACGAGCCAGTCCCGGAGGTTCTTGATCGGACCGCGGAGGACTCGCTGATCTGGACGGACATTCTTGATCTCGATCCAATGCCCTCGTTCACGCGCGGAAGAGCGGTTTTGCTTGGCGACGCCGCGCATGCGGTGACGCCCGATCTGGGACAAGGCGCCGGACTTGCCATGGAAGACGCGGCCGTTCTTGCTGCGTTGTTCGGGCGACTTCCGGCCGACCGGGCCATCCGCGAGTATGACAAACGCCGTCTCGACAGGGCACATAGGGTCGCGGCTGAATCACGCCTCTATGCCAAAGTTGCGCAATGGAAGAACCCGCTTGTCGTCCCGCTACGCAACTTGCTGGTAAAGAGCATACCGGAGCGTTTCATGGACCGGCAGCTCGAGGCGGTTCTCGATATAGATTTCGAGCCTGTCAGGAACGCCGCCTAGCGCCGGCGATTAAACGCACACCAATCGTCCAATTTTTCTTGTCGGCGGCATAGTGGCCAAGGCCCTGGCGGCAGGTGAAGGGGCGCCCATCTCATCCTGCGGCAGCACACAGGGGGACACGCTGGCCATATCGCGGCGGAAGTAAGCGATCATTTTGCAGAAAGCCACTTGACCTTCCAGTAACTGGAAACCGTAGGTGGAAGGGGAGTTGCCCATTTAGGAGTGCCCCATGATCGACCGTCACGATGATGCCACCCACACCGACGCATCGCATGGCTCGTGCTGTTCCTCGCGCGCGCCGGCCGCTGCCTCAATCGTCGTCACTCGCGATCCAGTGTGCGGCATGACAGTCGATCCAGCGGCGGGAAAGCCGTCAGCGACCTTGGGCGGCCACAGCTATCATTTCTGTTCGGAAGGCTGCCGGACCAGGTTCCAGAAGGAGCCAGAAGCCTTTCTGAATGCGACCGATCCGGTTTGCGGGATGAAAGTCGAGCGCGCCACGGCGAAGCATTTCGTGCGGCATGAGGGCAAGGGTTTTTACTTCTGCTCCGCCGGGTGCAAAGCCAAGTTCGAGGCCGATCCTCAGAAATATCTGAGCGGCCAGCCAGCGCCGGAGCCGATGCCGAAGGGCACGCAATATACTTGCCCGATGCATCCCGAGATTGTCCGCGACAAGGCCGGCTCCTGCCCGATCTGCGGCATGGCGCTGGAGCCGATGGGCGTGCCGACCGGCGACGAAGGTCCCAATCCGGAACTCGTCGACTTCACCCGCCGCTTTCGGGTAAGTGCCGTCCTGTCGATCCCGCTGCTTCTGATCACCATGGGACCGATGCTGGGCCTGCCGTTCCGCGACTGGCTCGGCGAACATCCGGCAGCCTGGATTGAGTTGGCGCTGGCGACCCCGGTGGTGCTCTGGGCGGCGATCCCCTTCTTCCATCGCGGCTGGGAGTCGATCGTCAACCGCAGTCCGAACATGTGGACGCTGATCTCGATCGGCGTCGGCACCGCCTATGTCTACAGCGTCGTGGCGACGTTGTTCCCGGATATCTTCCCGCACCAGTTTCGCGGCCACGGTGGCACGGTTCCGGTCTATTTCGAGGCAGCCGCAGTAATCGTCGCGCTGGTCTTTCTCGGCCAGGTGCTGGAACTGAAGGCAAGGGAGCGCACTGGCTCCGCCATCCGCGCACTGCTCGACCTGGCGCCGAAGACGGCACGGCGGATCGGGGCGGACGGTTCTGAGACGGATGTGCCGCTCGAGGAAGTGCAGGCCGGCGAGCGGCTCCGCGTGCGGCCCGGCGACAGTGTGCCGGTCGACGGCACGGTGCTCGAAGGCCGCTCCTCGGTCGACGAATCGATGCTGAGCGGCGAACCTGTCCCCGTCGAGAAGACGCAAGGCGACTTTGTGACCGGCGGCACGCTCAACAAGAACGGAACGCTGGTCATGCGCGCCGAAAAGGTCGGCGCCGATACGATGCTGTCGCGCATCGTCGAAATGGTTGCCAACGCGCAGCGCAGCAGAGCGCCCATCCAGGGACTTGCCGACCGCGTCTCCTATTACTTCGTGCCTACTGTCGTTCTGGTCGCCATCGTCGCCTTCATCGTCTGGGCCATCTATGGGCCTCAGCCGAGCATGGTCTTCGCCATCGTTTCGGCCGTCTCGGTGCTGATCATCGCCTGTCCCTGCGCGCTTGGGTTGGCGACGCCAATGTCGATTATGACCGCCACGGGACGCGGCGCGCAGGCTGGCGTGCTGATCAAGGAGGCCGAAGCGCTGGAGCGCTTCTCCAAGGTCGACACGCTGATCGTCGACAAGACCGGCACGCTGACCGAGGGCAAGCCCAAGTTGACCGACGTCGTCGGGTTCGATGGCTTTGACGAGGCCGAACTTCTCGGCCTTGCCGCCAGCCTCGAGAAGGGTTCGGAGCACCCGCTTGCCGAGGCGATCGTCGATGGCGCGCGGGAGCGCGGCGCGACCGTCGAAGACGCAGCGGATTTCGAGGCCGTCACGGGCAAGGGCGTCACGGGAACGGTCAAGGGCCGCGCCGTTTCGCTCGGCAATCAGGCGCTGATGGACGATCTGGGCATCGGCCTGGAGGTGGCGAAGGAGCGTGCCGACGCGCTGCGTTCCGACGGCAAGACGGTGATGTTCGTCGCGGCCGACGGCAGGCTTGCCGGTTTCGTCGCCGTGGCCGATCCGATCAAGGCGACGACGGTGGAAGCGATCCGCGCCCTGCATGACAGCGGACTCAGGATCATCATGGCGACGGGCGACAACGAGCGCACAGCGAAAGCGGTGGCGGCGAAGCTCGGCATCGACGAGGTGCGCGCCGACATGCTGCCGGAGAGCAAGAAGGCGCTGATCGACGAACTGCATGCGAAGGGCGCGGGCGTCGCGATGGCCGGCGACGGCGTCAACGACGCACCGGCGCTGGCGGCGGCCGATGTCGGCATCGCCATGGGAACCGGCGCCGACGTGGCGGTCGAGAGCGCCGGCATCACGCTGGTCAAGGGCGACCTCAACGGCATCGTCCGGGCGCGGCGGCTGTCGCAGGCGACGATCCGTAACATCAAGCAGAACCTGTTCTTCGCCTTCGTCTACAACGCACTCGGCGTGCCGGTAGCGGCGGGCATCCTCTACCCGATCTTCGGCACGCTGCTGTCACCGATGATCGCGGCAGCGGCAATGAGCCTTTCGTCAGTTTCCGTGATCGGAAACGCGCTGCGACTTCGTTCCTTGAAGCTTTGAGGTCAGACCATGAACATAGGAACTGCTGCAGAACAGTCCGGCCTGCCGCCAAAGACCATCCGATACTACGAAGACATCGGTCTTCTCAGGCCTGATCGCGCCGACAACGGGTACAGGGACTATTCGATGGCCGACGTGCATCGCCTGCGCTTCCTGCAGCGATCACGCAGCCTAGGCTTCTCGGTCGAGGAATGCCGCCAGCTCCTTTCGCTCTACGGCGACAAGGAGCGCGAAAGCGCGGATGTGAAGGCCATAGCGGAAGCCAAGCTCGCCGAAATCAACCGGAAACTTGCGGAACTCGCCGGGCTGCGGGACATGCTTCGGCATCTGGCCGACCATTGCAACGGCGATGACCGACCTGATTGCCCGATCATCGACGGGCTTGCTGGACACGGCACGGTTCAGTGAGGCGCGTCCCCATCATTGCAGCAGTCCTTGTCATCGCCGGGATCGCCGCCGGGACGGCGCTCCCGAAGACAGCCGTCGCCCCAGTCGTCGCCGAGCGCCAAGCGTCGATGAAGGCGATGGCGAGCGCCGCCAAGACCATCTCCGAAATTTTTGCCGGCAAGGTGGCCTACGATGCCGCAGCCTTCAAGGCGGCAACCGAAACCATTCGCCGCCGGTCCGGAAGTGCCATGGTAGACGCATTTCCAGCGGACTCGCTTGGTGAACCCTCGGCCGCTAAGGCGGATATCGGTCAGTCCCAAGAAGAATTCGCCGCGCTCGCTCGCCATCTCGAAAGCCTGGCTGCGGCGCTGTCAGATGCGGCTGACGATGCGCCCGAAGGCATTACGGAAGCCATGAGGATGAAACCCGGAATGGCAATGGGCAGCAGCCTGCTCGGAAAACGGGCTGGCGGCGCGGCCGATTCCGATCCTTCGAAGATCCCAGCCGAACACGTATTCCATCTGATGCTGCAGAACTGCACGAACTGCCACGCCAAGTTCAGGGAGAAACGGCAGTAGGCAAGGCATCGACTTCACCCGATGCCGGACTAGGTGACATTGACGACAATCGACAGGAATCCTGCAATGTTCGTACAGCCCGTCGACTACTTCCTCGCAGTCTGGTTCGTTCTGGCGGGCCTGAGCACGGCCTATGTTGCGTGGGACCAGTTCCGCAACAACCCCGAACCCGTGGTGATGAAATGGGGTTTCATCCTGGTCACGCTTTATATGGGGCCGCTGGGGCTGCTGATCTACGTGCTGGCCGACAAGGAGCCTCGGCCAGGCGAACATGAGGCGTTCACCAAACCGCTCTGGAAGCAAGGCGTCGGCTCGACGATCCACTGCGTCGCCGGAGACGCCACCGGCATCATCCTTGCTGCGGCAATCACCGCCGCTCTCGGGCTGCCGATGTGGATCGATCTTGTTGTCGAGTACGTTGCCGGTTTCGCCTTCGGCCTGTTCATCTTCCAGTCGCTGTTCATGAAATCGATGATGGGCGGCACCTACTGGGAGAATGTCCGCAAGAGCTTCATGCCGGAATTCATCAGCATGAATTTCATGATGGCGGGCATGGCGCCGATCATGAGCTTCCTGATGATGGGCAGCGACATGCGGGCCATGGAACCGACCGAGCTCCTGTTCTGGGGCGTGATGTCGTTCGGCGTGATCGTTGGATTCGTCACCGCATATCCCGCCAACATATGGATGGTGGCCCGTGGACTGAAGCACGGGCTGATGACCGAACGCGAACCGGAGCTCGACAAGGCAAGGGAAGGCAGGCGCGAGCACGCACATAGCGGCGCGAAAGCCGGGATGGTGGGGCAACACGCTTACGCGCGCCTCGATGAACATGCCAAGCCCAGACATGCCAACCCAGGCGGCAATCCCGGGCCTGGCCATCATGGATCCGGCCATGGCTCCTCCCACGGCGATGGGGGAGGAGGGTTGCGTGGTTCGCATGGCGGTCACGACGGTATGGAACCGGATGCAACTGTGCCGCAACTCGCGGCCTTCGGCGGCGTGTCCGTACTCGCGCTGGCGCTCGGCATGATCGCTCCGGCCAACTGGGTGAACCTCGCCCTCAGCGCGCGAGACGTAGGCGGCGCCATCATGCCGCCCGGCATGATCATGGACCGCGACACGCCGGCTGCAGCGATGCTGGACATGGCCGCCGTGCATCCTCGCCTGATCACGGCCAGCCATGGCTTGGAGGTTCGCGGCGACCGGGAACTGGAAGCCAGGATGGAGAACGGGGTAAAGGTGTTCGACCTGGAAACCTCGGTCATCCGCTGGGCGATCTTGCCGGACGTGAAAGTCGACGCCTATGCGATCAACGGCCAGGTTCCCGGCCCACGGCTGCATATCCGGCAAGGCGACCGGGTGCGCATCAACGTCACGAATCGCCTGCCGGAGAGTACGACCATCCATTGGCACGGGTTGATCCTGCCGAACGAAATGGACGGCCCGGCCGAGATCACGCAGGAGCCGATCCCGCCCGGCGGCAGCTACCGATACGAATTTACGGCAGGCCAATCGGGAACCTACTTCTATCACTCGCATGACCATGTCGATCGCCAGCAGGCGCTCGGACTCTACGGTGCACTCATCATCGATCCCGCCAATCCCCAGGACGAGATTGCGGCAGACCACGACTATGTTATCCAGCTTCAGGAATGGCTGATGCGGGAGGGCCTGACTTTTCCGTCGATGCCGATGGACGGCGGGCAGCCGAATTATTTCACCATCAACGGCCGCGCCTATCCGTCGACGGACACGATCAGGATGAAGGTCGGCGAAACTCTGAAGGTGCGCTTCATCGGCACCAATAATGGGTTTATCCACCCTATGCACATCCACGGCGGTCCCTTCGAAGTTGTCGCCCGCGACGGCGAGACCATCCCGGCGTCGGCACGATTCCTTGCCGACACAGTCAACGTCGGACCAGGGCAACGCTACGATGTCGTCTGGCAGGCACGTCGGCCCGGAAAATGGCTGATCCATTGCCATATCGGGCATCATACAACCAACAACAATGTCGAGGAGAAGGGCGGTGGCGGACTGATGGTCGTAATCGATGTGCAACCCTGAAGCCCGCTCCGCAAGGCGAAACGTAGATGGATATCCTTGCCATCTACGGCGGCCTGTTTGCTATTGCCTTCGCTGCGGCGACCATCCTCCCGGCGCAGTCGGAGGCCGCCCTTGCAGGGCTCCTCGCCATGGATTCCTTCTCGCCCGCAATGCTGGTTCTTGTCGCCAGCCTGGGCAACGTCCTGGGTTCTGTGGTGAACTGGGGTCTTGGTCGAGGGATCGAACGCTTCCGGGACAGGCCCTGGTTTCCGCTGCGTCCCGCGACGCTCAACCGCGCCACGAACTGGTATCACCGCTATGGAAGATGGTCGCTCTTGTTAAGCTGGATGCCGATCGTCGGTGACCCACTGACCGTGGTCGCTGGAGCTTTGCGCGAGCCGCTATGGAGCTTCGTCGCGATCGTCGCCTTGGCGAAGGTTTCGCGTTATCTGGTTGTCGCCGGAACGGTGCTGAGTCTGATGTGAAATCGAAATGCAGACGCGTCGCAGCAGGCAGTGGCGTTCACTTTTGGTTGCGTTGCAACAAACCTTACGCACGCGAACTTGACAAATCAGACGAACAATTGTCCCAAGGGCACAATGACGAATGTTGGTCGAATCTCGATCTTGGGAAACATACCGCTCCGAGCAATGCTGGCGGTCGTATTCCTGGTCATGTCGGCTCTTCAGCCTGGTCTATTTGCCACAGCCAACGCCACGGGTTTTCACGCTGGGACGGATCTTCAGCCCGGGATGCATCTCCAAGACGAGACATCTGCACACGACATGGGCCATCACGGCGCCACGGCGGACGACGCGGATACGTCGGACCATCATCACGACGGCGCCAAGCAATCCTCCGACAAGAGCTGTGAAGTCCATTGCGCGCCGGCACATGCGGTGCCGGTCGACTGCCCTGACTTGGAGCATGTTGTCTCCCGCTGCTTTGCGCCCGGCGTTGACGTCACCTTACCGCTTGGCGAATACACTGCGCTCATAAGGCCCCCCAAACATCTGAACTGACGCGCCCTTTTCGGGGTGTTCGCGCAGCGTCGGGAATCCGTTCCCGCGCGGCCAAACGCATACGTCAAGCTTCAGGTCTACAATGAAAATCGCAAGCTCCGCGATGCTCGCATCGCTGTTAGTTGCCGGATGTGCGGCGACCACGCCCCCGGACATCCTTCCCGCCTTCAATCCGGCCGATCCGGCAATGGGCGTCCGTGATGCGCACTACCATCCGGTCGTCGTCGACTATCGCCACCGGGAGCCAGTGGATCCGCAGAATTGGCGGCGTCTCAATGAAGAACGCTCCCCTGCGAACCCGGGAGCCGGATCATGAAACGCCGGCCCCTGACCATAGCTGCGATGGTAACCATCCCGCTGATCGCTGCCGGATGCACGACAAGCGGGGCCCTTGATGGCATCTCAGCCCCCATGGCTGGTTTCACGACAGTCGCGGCACGTGCCGAATCCGTGACCGGCAAGAAAACCGTCTGGGTGCAATCCAGCGAGGAAGCGCGGACGGTTTCAGAGCGCGTGAAAAGCCTCGTCCAGAAGAAAACAATCGGTCCAGACACCGCGGTGCAGGTCGCCTTGCTCAACAACAAGGGCCTGCAGGCCGCCTACGCGGAGATCGGGCTGTCGGCGGCCGACATGTGGCAGGAATCGATGCTCGTCAATCCGACGATCTCGATCGGCATGATCGGCGTCGATCCTGTGCGGACGATTGAAGGAGCGGTGGTCAGCAACATCCTTGCGCTGGCGACTCACAGGCGGCGCATCGCAGTCGCGGATGCACGTTTTCGTCAGGCCCAGCTCCGCGCCGCCGAAGAAACGTTACGACTGGCCGCGGACACGCGGCGGGCCTGGATCAACGCCGTCTCGGCCTGGGAGAGCGTTTCCTATCTGAGCAAGGCGCAAGCCGCCGCCGATGCTGCCTCCGAACTCGCTCAAAAACTTGGAGAGACGGGCGCCTTCACAAAGACCGGCCAAGCCCGCGAACACGTCTTCTATGCCGAGATCACCGGTCAGGCGGCGGAGGCGCGGCTCGCCGCCCGCACCGCCCAGGAAGAGCTCACCCGGTTGATGGGTCTATGGGGACCGGACGTCGATTACTCAGTCCCCAACATGCTTCCAGCCTTGCCCAAAGGCGCCAAGGCCAAACGCGCAATCGAGGCGGAGGCGCTAAGAAATCGCGTCGACCTTGAGATCGCGAAACTAGAGCTGGAAGCGCTGGCGAAATCCTACGGTCTGACCGAGGCGACGCGCTACGTCAGCGATCTGGAGTTACTTTCCGGTGTGGAGGTGGAACGCGAGGAGTCGGAGGAGGGTGCGACGGAAACGAGTGTCTCACCCACTCTCGAGCTCGAGTTCGTCATTCCGATTTTTGACACCGGCGAGGCACGCATGCGCAAGGCGGAGCTTGGTTACATGCAAGCCGCAAATCGGATGGCCGAAAAGGCGGTCGACATCCGGTCGGAGGCCAGATCCGCCTATGACGCCTACCGTTCGACTTACGACATTGCCCGGCACTATCGGAACAATGTCGTGCCGCTGCGAACAAAGATCGAGGCGGAGTCGCTCCTCACCTACAACGGCATGATCACCAACACGTTCGAGCTGCTGGCGGACACACGCGCGAAAATCAGCTCGATCATGCTTTCCCTCAACGCCAAGCGCAACTTCTGGCTGGCCGACGTCAATCTCGGGACCGCCATCCACGGTGGCGGCGCAGGCTCGCCCGGCGGCGGCGACGCACCGGCAGCAGCCGAAGCGGGCGCCGAAGGCCACTGAACCTCAAGGAGAAGAAAATGCTTTCAAGACGTCAGTTGCTTGGCGCGGGAGCCCTGCTCGCCGGCGCCACTGCATGGACCAAAACGTCCGCGATGGGGCTGCCCGACGCTGCAATCATGGAGTCCCCCGACATGCAGCCTCCGATCTTCCCGACGAGCGGACCGGACTACCAGCCGGTCGTGACGCTCAACGGCTGGACCCTTCCGCATCGCATGAACAACGGCGTGAAGGAGTTCCATCTGGTGGCCGAGCCGGTCGAACGCGAGATGTCGCCCGGCATGACTGCCTATCTCTGGGGCTACAACGGTCAATCTCCCGGCCCGACCATAGAGGCGGTCGAGGGCGATCGAGTCCGCATCTTCGTAACAAACAAACTGCCGGAGCACACGACGATCCATTGGCACGGCATGATCCTGCCCAACGGCATGGACGGAGTGACCGGTCTAACCCAGCCCGGCATCCCGCCCGGCAAGACCTTCGTCTACGAGTTCGACCTCCTGAAGAGCGGCACATTCATGTACCACCCGCACGCCGACGAAATGGTCCAGATGGCCATGGGCATGATGGGCTTCTTCGTCATTCATCCCAAAGACCCGAAGTTCATGCGCGTGGACCGCGATTTCGTATTCCTGCTGAACGCCTTCGACATCGAACCGGGGTCGTACGTCCCGCGCATCATGGAGATGACGGATTTCAATCTCTGGGCATGGAACAGCCGCGTTTTTCCGGGGATCAGCCATCTTCCAGTGGCGAAAAACGACCGGGTCAGGGTCCGGGTGGGCAACCTGACCATGACCAATCATCCGATCCACATGCATGGCTACGATTTCGAGGTGACCTGCACCGATGGCGGCTGGGTCCGGCCGGAGGCGCGGTGGCCGGAGGTGTCGATCGACATCCCCGTCGGCGCCATGCGGGCATATGAGTTCGAAGCCAAATATGAGGGCGACTGGGCAATCCATTGCCATAAGTCGCACCACACAATGAACGCGATGGGCCATGACGTGCCCACGTACATCGGCGTCGACAACTCAAAAGTCACCGACAAAATCCGCCGGGTCCAGCCCGATTACATGGCCATGGGTGACCGCGGCATGGCCGACATGGGCGAGATGGAGATGCCGCTTCCCGACAACACGATCCCGATGATGACCGGCTGGGGCCAATTCGGCGCCATCGAGATGGGCGGCATGTTCTCGGTCGTGAAGGTTCGCGAGGGCCTCGCCTCGAACGATTATGCCGATCCGGGCTGGTACCAGCACCCGGAGGGAACCGTGGCTTACGAGTGGAAGGGGGATGTCCCCGCTCCGACGAAATCAGGCGACGCAAAAACGATGGCCCCGGCAGCGCACGGCGGTCACGGCAAACAGGGATGAGAACCGAAACCCCTCAACCTCAACCATGAGAGAAAGTGCAGCATGAAACATATAATCGCAGCGACCGTTTTGATGGCGGTCAGTTCGGGAGCAGCTCTTGCCGGTGGAACCCACGCTGGAGGCCATGGCGACAAAGCCGCCACGATGCCGATCGGCAGCCCTGGCGAGGCTGGCAAGGCAAAGCGGACCATCAACATCTCAATGTCGGAGAAGGACGACGGAAAAATGTTGTTCCAGCCGGCCGTGCTCAAGGTGATGAAGGGCGAGACCGTTCGCCTGGAGTTCGTCAACAAGGGCCAAGTCGACCACGAATTCGTCATGGACGTCCATGACGGGATCATGGAGCACAAGGCGCTGATGGAGAAATTCCCCGAGATGGAGCACGCCGATCCCAATTCGATCCGGCTGGCGCCCGGCGCCAGAGGCGAGATCATCTGGACGTTCGCCAACGCCGGCGAATTCGGCTTCGCCTGCCTGATCCCGGGTCACTACGATTTCGGCATGAAGGGCGATATCACCGTCGCCCACTAACCCCCAAATCGCAAAGGAAGCAGTCATGAAGATATTGATAAGAGCTTTCTCGACCCTCGCGCTCGCGCTCGCCATCGGCGGGAGCGCGTTCGCACAGGAATACGTGAAAGGCGAAGTCGTCAAAGTCGACGCCAAACAGAAAAAGCTGACGATCAAGCATGAGCCGCTGACCAATCTCGACATGCCAGCGATGACGATGGTGTTCGTCGTCGCGGAGGACGGCATGATCGAGAAGGTCAAAGCGGGTCAGGCAATCGAGTTTGCAGCCGACCGCGTCAACGGGCGCATCACGGTCACCGATATCAAGTGATCCACGACTAGCGCCGCGGGTTGCAAATCAACCCGCGGCCGCCATCCGATCAGGCAAAATGCGCTTCATGACGAGGGGGGCCGCGCAGAATGTTATCCAGAGATTCTCTTTCCAATCGTCAGGTGCCCTCGCGCGCGAAGGCGAGCGCTGCTTCCGTCATCGTCTGGATTTCCTCGATGGTCTTCAGCATTTTTTCCTGGAGATCGTGATCCTGGACGAACTCGGCGCGCAGCCGGAGCGAGGTCAGCGGCGTGCGCAGGTCGTGGCTGATCGCCGCCAGCATGCGCGTGCGGTCCTCGACGAAGCGCTGCAGGCGCTCCTGCATGCGGTTGAACGGGCGTGCCTGTCGCTTTGGGGTCATCGTCCTATTCTCAAGACCACTCTTCGCCCATCGGAAAGGATTCCCGTTCCTGTGCCAGTTGGAGGTTGTCTGCTGGTCAGCGAGAACACGAATCGGGTTGAGAGTCGTCCGCAAACCATCGTTCCTTCTCCACGCGAAAAGGTAAGGTTGATGGTAGTTGTCCCTCGGCATTCGACCCCGGTATTGGTCTGCCCGCGAATAGTTCCGCGCCGTGTGATGCTGTTGACGGCAGCCGTCCCGGAAAAGGAGAGCGTCCCATCAATAGTCTGACCGGAGACTGGTGCCGTGATGATGAGCGGGTTTTGCGCCTGCGCGTAGCCGACACCCCAGGCTATCAACATTGTCGCTAAGATTCGCCGGAAAGTACGGTGCATTTGGACGGTTCCTGTTGAGACCGCTGCAGTGCAGACTGCGAGACGGTCATGCTCGGCCTTTCCTGCCAGTCGGTCGTGTCCCACCGCGTGGTGTAGGTCGGCGGTAGCGAAGCCGCTCGCGAGCGCGCGCCCTCAACAGCGCTGTAGCGAGCGAGCGGCGTAGCGGCGGTCATCGATCTTCTTCGGTAGGGTTGGGTTGCTGACACAACCTGATTTGAAGGAACCACCGATGACCAACGACATGATGAACCTGCGCACGCTCGTAGAGAAGACCCCGACGCCGATATCCTGCGCGAGATGATCGGCTTGGCCGCTGAGCGGCTGATGGAGATGGAGCGGCCCTGCTTATGACTTGATCCTGCTACCGCATATCCGTGCCCCTTTAATGTTCAGAGGCCACTGGCGGAAAGCTCTTGACCTTCCCAGCGACCGGAAGTCCTTATCCTGTGGTTTTGGGGCGATGGGGAAGGCGATGTCGCGTCTAGCAGCCGCGTCAGCCCGGAAAATGTTTATCCATCCCGGATATCGGGCATCATACGACCAACAACAATGTCGAAGCGAAGGGCGGTGGCGGACTGATGGTCGTAATCGATGTGCAACCCTGAAGCCCGCTCCGCAAGGCGAAAGGTAGATGGATGACTTTGCCGTTTACGGCGGCCTGTTTCTTGTCGCCTTCGCCGCGGCGACCATCTCCCGGCGCAGTCGGAGGCCGCCCTTGCAGGGCTCCTCGCCATGAATTCCTTTTCGCCGGCACTGATCGACCCAATGCGGACGTTCGCTCTCCGAGAACGAATTCACGCCCATGACCCTAGGCAGACGCCTTACCGCCGGCCGGCCAACGTCCGCTCTGGACGTGGAAGCTGACGTCGCGTTGCTCCCGCCCGAGACATAAGGCGGGAGACCGCAATTTGTTGCATCAAGCCGGCAGCGGCTCGTGGAAACGGCACCAGCCATTTGGGCTGATTGCACCGGCAACGATCTCGCACCCGTTTGGCTCTCGGAAGTGAGTACACCCACCGCAGCGTCGGCCACGATTTGGGGTGTCCTGGTACAGCGCCAGCGCCTTGGTTGTCTTTCCGGCTGCCATCGGTCCAGTCATACAGGCTGAAAGGCCGCCGGCGCTGGCAATCGCCGCACCGGTCACAGAGACTTTCAGGAAATTGCGGCGAGACAGCGCTCGGCTTGAAGCTGCCGATCCGTGGTTCACATCATCATCTTTACTCATGGTCTTTCTCCAAGAGCAGCCCTCGTCGCAGTTGGCTCAGGTGCTCTTGAGCGTGCCGTTCATCCCTTCCGGATAGAAGCCGCCCTTGCTCACTCCGTCCTTGTCGCTGAGATAGACGATCCGGAGCACCTCCTGTGGCGTTCTGGTGAAGGCGATCGCATCGGGCGTCGAAGGAACGATGTTGGCTTTTCCATCCACCTGGATCCCTTGATCCTTATCGTCAGATCCGTCGATTTTGTCTCGGGCATCGCAGACGGCGTTGGCGGCCTTCCAGGCTTCCTCTCCCTTCCGGTATAGCGTAGATCGCGCCATGCCCATGTGGTAGGCCTCGACCGCCAGGATGCCTGCGGCGGCGGCGAGGAAGTCTTTGTTTTTCAGAACCGTCGCCGCACCGGCATAGGCGGTGACGCCGACATCCTCGAACAACATCCCGCCGAGAACGAAGTTCGTTTCGTTACCGAAGGGGTCGAAGTCCGACCCGAGGCCCGCCGCTTCCGCGACGGCCTTGAAACCGGCATCGAAATCGATCGCCGGCCGGTCAACAGCGTCCGTTCCAAGCGTCTTGCGGTAGAAGCGGACGTGCGCGAGTTCATTTTCGGCGACTTCCTGCATGAATTCGCCGATGGCCGGCGTCTCGAAGGAGACTTGCTTGCCGCCAACGACGTCGCCGGGTTTCGAACCAACATCGGCTGCGTCGATGCCCATTCCGGTGGTGCCGCGGAGGTAGTATTCAGCCTCCATATATTCGAGGTTGAGCGCAAAGCGGAAAATATCCTCGTCCGATATGTCCTGTGCCAATACCGGAGAAGACCGTGCGATTCCGCCGAGTGCCGCTCCGGCACCGAGTACGACAAGTCCCTGAAGCGACTGACGCCGGGATAGGTGAAGTGCGCCCTGCATGGCGGTCTCCTATGTTTGTTGATTCAACGCCGCTGTCAGCACCGCGGCGCCGAGTGCATTTGCCTGATGATTAGATGGTCCGGGCCGCCAAAATATTCCCGCGTCCCGCTACAAGAGCTCTAGGAAACGAGCCGGCGTAATCTCGGAGTGAACGGCGTCTACGTGCGCTCAGTCGCCGTGTTCAACGGATGAGTATCCTTTCGAACCAGGCGGATTGCGAGCCGGTCAAAGACTGATTGCGCGAGGCGGTCACAACGGGCGCCAGCGAAGAGAAACGTATCCGTGAACACGGTGGCGAGCTTGTCCCGCAGCGCCTCGCGGAGCAGCCGGCGTGCGCGATAAAGACGGGTGCTCACCGTCTGAGGTCGCAATGCCAAGAGAAAAGCCGTTTCCTCAATGCTCATTTCCTCGACGTCTCGCATGACAAAGACGATGCGAAAGGGCTCTGGCAAGCCACCGACGGCCCGCTCCAGGAGGTTGCGGATTTCAGCGAGAGCGGCCGCCTCTTCGGGATCAGGCTTGTGGGCGCTGAACGGAGCGACCATGCCCTCGATGGCTTTCACGTCGACGGTGGGCCGCCTTTTCCGGCGGCGTCCCAGCGCCTCGTTCAGCGCGATCCGGGTGAGCCAGGTCGACAACTGCGCCTCCGCGCGGAAATCGGCCAGATGGGTGAAGGCGTGGATATAGGTCTCCTGAAGTACGTCCTCGGCCTCGGTGTCGTCGTTCAGGACAGCGCGGGCGACCCGGTGAAGCCGCTGATTGTGACGCTTGATGATTAACCAGAATGCGGCGGGGTCACGCTGTCGCGCGTGTTCAACCAGCCCCGCGTCGTCAAGGTCCTCGATCCTCACTGCCTCGGTGGATCCGGTCGGCTTCATCATAGGCGCTCCAGATGCATCAGCCTGCCGCGATGCGGGCGGGGTGGCTCCGCGCGGCGTGGCCTGAGGAAGTTCACCTCAAATTGCTCTTCGGAAACAGCACGCGATCGGGTTTTGCATTCATTCGCGCCAGCATTTCCTTGATCAAGCGTGTTTTGGTGCGCCCCGCTTCCTTCGGCGGCACGAGGTAACGCACGATGGCCTCGAGCCAAGTGTTTTCACTGACGCGAAAATGAACCACGGGATGCTCCTTCACTTCGAGTTCGTCCACCGGCGTTTGCGACAGGATGTGCTTATAGACCTTCACCTTCTGGCTCATGATGTCGCCGACCTGCTCGTCGACGACCTCTCTCATGGTTTTCGCTACGAATTCCAGATCGCTTTCATAAGCGAGCTGGAACTTGATTTCGTTCCAGACATAGGGAAACAGCGGCCAGGAATAGTTGAAGACCGGCGTGTCAAACACGGTGGAGTTCGGAAACTTGATGACGCGTCCGCTCGGATGATCGGTCCAAAGATGTTCGCCGCCGAATTCCCATAATGTCGTGTCGAGATAGCTGACATCAATGACATCGCCATGGGCATCGCCGATGCGAATGCGGTCGCCAACGCGATAAGGCGCCCTGGCCAAAATATAAATCCACGCGATGAAACTGGAGATCGGCATTTGCAGCGCAAAGCCGAGAATCAGTGAAATCAGGCCGAGTGAAACAACCGCAGTGTACCAGTTCACAAATAAGACTGAAATGGCCACGAAGACGATGGCGACGACGACGACTAATCGAAAAATACGTTGCAAGTTGAAGCGCGAAACACGATTGGGAATTCGGCCAATGAGAAAGACTTCGATAACATTCGCAACGGTCAGCATAACGAAAATGAGAAGGCCGCCCCTGACGTAGTTCAGCACGCGAACGCGCAAAGGCGCGTCAAGCCATTCTAAGCGCCAATTGATCAGGACTTGGATGCCAAAAAGCAGCAAGGCAGCGGCAGCGAAACCAACCGTCCACCAGACGTCTTCCTTGCGTAGGCTGAAGCGGAATTTTTCCTCGGGCTTTTTCGCCTTCTGTTCCATAGTTTTTGGGTCAGCAGTCTGTTGCGCGGCCCGTTCGAGTCGGGAAAGGTTCTCCTGTTTCTTGGCGCGCGGTTCCATGGGTTCACCTCCCGATGTGGCCATCAACACCCAGCCAGTGCCTTCTCGTTCCTCGACGGCGGCATTCCGGCAAACGACCCAACGTCAGTCGCTGACTGGCTCCCTGCTGGTCCCCGACAGCTGGCCTTCATTCCGGCGGGCCCGTCTTTGGTGAAATAGGGCGGCAAGCACGTCGCCACCATATTCGGCAAGTGCCTTATAGCCCCATCCGAAATTAAGTTGAGTTTGGTATCAGCAGCTCACCGGTAGAGATCTCGACTGTTCATCAAGCGGCCGTTGGTTCGAATCCAACTCAGCCTTCATCGGCCGGCGCGTTTCTTGCGTGAGGCGGACTTCGCTCCTGCGGCGGGATCATGCCGGCGGATAGCCACCAATCCATTGGATTGCACGTATTGACTCGAGCCCATCACAACGACTGAGCGAAAGGCGGGATTCGGGATCGAGCTGAGCGTCGACGAACGGCTGAGATTAGGCGCGTTGCTGCCATTCGCAACGCCGAGAATGAAGGTCTCGAAAGGGTCAGAACCGGCCGTTAAATTGACGGACGTCCAACGGCGGAAGTCGACCCCTTGGCGGAAGTTAGAACCAGCCTCCTAGGCGCCAAAATAACGCGGCAACGGAACTCGCGACGTTGGACGTTAGATGGGGTTGGTCAATCGAACCTTGTTCACTCGCCCATCGTCATTACAGCCTGGGCGTGATTTTATTCAAAGCGCGTGTCGATCCGCCGGGGGCTGGTTCGTCGACTTAATTAGCGAGACTGTTCAGCGGCCATCACGTCCGCGGCTCGCCTCAGGAGGAGTTCTCAAATGCGCTTCATGTCGTTCGTCACTTCCGCCCACGCTGGACCGCCGACGGCGGAACTCATCGAGGCGATGAACAAGCTCGCCGACCGAGAAGTCAAGGCCGGCCGCATGGTCGACATGGGCGGGCTCACGCCGGTCGCGATGGGCGCACAAGTGCGCATCGCCGATGGGAAGCTCAGCGTCATCGACGGTCCGTTCGTCGAGGCGAAGGAGGTCATCGGCGGCTACGCGATCATGGAGTTCCGGAACAAGGAAGAGGCCGTGGCGTCGGCGGTCGAGTTTATGCAGCTCCACAAGGATTTCATGCCGGATTGGGAGGGCACGTGCGAGGTCCGCGCTTTTGCCGGCCCTTGAGGCGACGTTCCTGCAGACGGCGTCGGCGGCCATGACGGTCGCCGACGCCCATCGCACGATCCTCGCCGTGTGGCGGATCGAGCAGCCCCGGCTGATCACCAGTCTGGCGAGGATGCTGCGCGATGTGCCGTTGGCCGAGGATTTGACGCAGGAAGCCCTGTTGGTTGCCCTTGAGCGGTGGCCGGCCACAGGCGTTCCGGAAAAACCCGGCGCCTGGCTGATGGTGACCGCCAAGCGCCGGGCCCTGGATCATCTGCGCCGCAGCCGGATGCTCGAGCGCAAGCATGACATTATCGCCTGGGACATGGAGGAGGAGCAGCAGGCCATGCCCGACCTCGACTCGGCCCTGGACGACGACATAGGCGATGAGCTGCTTCGGCTCATCTTCACCGCCTGCCACCCGCGTCTGTCGCGCGAGGCCCGCGCGGCGCTGGCACTGCGGATGATCTGCGGCCTGACAACCGAGGAGATCGCCAGGGCCTTCCTGTTGCCGGAGGCGACGATCGCCCAGCGCATCGTGCGCGCGAAGCGGACTCTTTCGGAATCGGGGCTGGCCTACGAGACCCCGAGCGGCGAGGAGCTCTCAATGCGGCTCTCCTCGGTGCTGGAGGTCGTCTACCTCATCTTCAACGAAGGCTACACCGCGGCGAGCGGCGAGGACTGGCTGCGCGCCCAGCTCTGCAATGAAGCGCTTCGCATGGGCCGCGTGCTCACCTCCATCGTTCCGCACGAGCCCGAAGCCCATGGATTGCTCGCTCTGATGGAGCTGAACGCCTCGCGCACGGCGGCGCGTACTGACGCCGAGGGCGAGCCAATCCTCATGCTGGACCAGAACCGCGCACTCTGGGACCAGCTCCAGATCCGGCGCGGGATGCAGGCGCTCGGGCGAGCGCGCGAATTAGGCGGAGCGGGCGGCATTTACGCCCTACAGGCAGCGATTATCGCCTGCCACGCCCAGGCGGGGACGGCAAGTGATACCGACTGGTCGCGCATCGCCGGACTTTATGCGGAGCTGGTGGCTGTCGTGCGCTCGCCAATCATCGACCTCAACCGCGCGGTTGCCGTCGGCATGGCTGAGGGCCCAGAAGTGGCGCTGGCGATCGTGGACCGCCTTTCGCGCGAGCCGGCCCTCAAAGGCTATCACCTGCTGCCGAGCGTTCGCGGCGACCTGCTCCGCAAACTCGGCCGCTACGAGGAGGCGCGCGCCGCGTTCGAAGCAGCCGCGGCGCTGGCGGGCAACAGGCGGGAACATGACCTGCTGAGACGGCGCGCCGCCGAGGCGGCCGACGCAGCGATGTCATCATAATCCCTGATCAGACAAGGACATGGTCGACCCGGATCGACCGCTTCCGAGGCTTTCGTCATTTCCCTGTGTAAGGTCTGACGTGGATATCGCTGAACGTCCGCTGTCTCACCCGACCCCTTCCAAGGTGGTTCCGTGAAACGGCAGCTCAGGGTCAGAACTTCCGGTTCAGGCTGTGCGGCGGAAAGATAGAGAAAGGTCGAACCTTGCCGATCAGGCATCGGCGAAACGCTACCGTGAATCTGTGTCCCGACAATGGACAGGGGCCCAGTTGCACCGTCGCCATCGAGGGCGTAGCCACCAACACGCCGGCAAATAGTGCAATGGCGCGCATTTCCTGCTCCCGGGGAGGCGAGACCATTGCCTCTCGCGTCGACATTCGATTCACTGTTCCAGGCAGTGGCCGAGGCATTCAGATGCGTTTTGCTTGCATGTCTCCTTCCTTTCGTCATATCGAGTCAGGACCATCAATGGCAAATCCTCCGCGCCGACCGACAAATCCAATGGCTGCCGCCGAAGCCGCCTTCAAGCCTGCCAGGAAGCCGATCGCACCGATTCGCGAAACCGCAGCTGCTCCAAATGTCAGAGAGCTTGTTTCAATCAGGATTGATCGAGCTGTCCTGGATTATTTCCAGGGCGACGGACCGGGCTGGCAGGACCGCATTAACGACGCTTTGCGGGCCGTGGTCGAAAAGCGGATCGCCGCCGAGGACGACCGTCCGGACAAGGTCACCTAACGGCAATGTGAGCGCCTGGCGCGATCGCGGGACGGGTTTCGGTCAAGCCGGCAAGGATCGCAGTCCGGTCGGAGGGCTCGTCTCAGGCACCGGCGCCGGGGCAAGCTGCCTGGCCATGTCGATGAGCGGCAGCCTGACGATCGCGCGAAGGCCGTTGCTCCGGTTTTCCAGCACGATGTCGCCGCCGTGGTGGCGGGCGATGGCGCGGGCAATCGACAGGCCGAGCCCGACGCCACCGGTCTCCCGGTTGCGCGACTGCTCCAGGCGGAAGAACGGCGCGAACACCTGTTCCATGTCGGCTTGCGGAATGCCGGGCCCGGCGTCCTCGACCACAATGTCCAGGCTGTCGGTGCGCCTGACCAGGCTCACCTTGGCCTGCTCGCCATAGCGGACGGCATTTTCGACGAGGTTGCGGATCGCCCGGCGCAGCGAGTCCGGCCGGCAGCGATACAGCACCTTGGGCCCATCGCTGACGGTGACGTTTTGGCCCAGCTCCTCGAGGTCGTCGCAGAGGCTGCCGACGAGCGCCGAAAGATCGACGGTTCGCGTCTCCTCCACCGCGGCGTCCTCGCGCGCAAAGGCGAGCGCTGCTTCCGTCATCGTCTGGATTTCCTCGATGGTCTTCAGCATCTTCTCCTGGAGATCGTGATCCTGGACGAACTCCGCGCGCAGCCGCAGCGAGGTCAGCGGCGTGCGCAGGTCGTGGCTGATCGCCGCCAGCATGCGTGTGCGGTCCTCGACGAAGCGTTGCAGGCGCTCCTGCATGCGGTTGAACGCCTCGGCGGTCTGGCGGATGTCGTCCGGCCCTGATTCCGGCAGCCGCGGCACGGCCTCGCCGCGGCCGAACAGTTCCGCGGCATTGGCGAGCCGTCGCAGCGGACGCGCGATTGCCTGCGCCCCGAAAATCGCTATGGCGGACAGGATGAGTGCGGTGAGCGCCAGCGATATCGCCGATTGCGCGGTCCAGAAGGCGCTCGGCATCACCTTGGCGTAGGCGGCATTCAGCCAGGTGCTGTCGTCAAGGCGGACGGAAAGCCCCATGCCGTTTGGGGCGCCGTCCAGATAAAGAAACTTGGCAGGTCGGGTGAACGGGCTGCCACTGCCGGACAGGTCCAGCATGCGCGGTGGCACGGAAGGATCGGCGGCAGCGACCGCGTTCGAGGCCTGCCCGTTCATGTAGGCTGCATATTTGGCGGCAATGCCGGGCAGCGGCTTGGCGAGTTGCGTCAGCGCCTCCTGTTGCCAGGCGAGGGGATTGCTCGGCCCGTCGTGCGAGGTCCAGAAGCGCGTATAGGCGGTGCCGCTGACGTTGAGGATGTCGGGTCGAAGCGAGGGCGGCGTCGTGTCCAGCAAAATGGCAAGCGAGGACGTGCGGCTGACGAACTCGCCCTTGGCCGCCGCGTGCAGGGCTTGTCCGCGCTCGTCCCACGAGATCAGGAAGGTGATCGCCTGCGACAGGGCGAGCGCAAGCAGCACCAGCATGAGGAAGCGGGCCGCCAGGCTGCGTCTCCATAACAGCATCATGCCTGGGCCACCTCGGCGGTGAAGCAGTAGCCGCCGCCCCAGTGCGTCTTGATCAGCATTGGATTCTTCGGGTCCGCCTCGATCTTCTTGCGCAGCCGGCTCACCTGGTTGTCGACGGCCCGGTCGAAACCGTCGGCCGAGCGCCCGACGGTGAGGTCAAGCAACTGATCCCGGCTGAGCACGATCCCGACATGCTCGATAAAAGCGGTGAGAAGGCGGAATTCGGCCGTGCTGAGCGCGACCGCCACGCCGTCGAGCCCGACCAGCTCGCGGCGGCCGACATTCAGGGTCCAGCGGTCGAAGCGCAGCGCGTTCGACTTGAGCCGACCGCGCTGCGGCGGCAGGCTGTGGACGCGCCTGAGCACAGCCTTGATCCGCGCCAGCAATTCCCGCGGATTGAACGGCTTCGTCAGGTAGTCGTCGGCCCCGATCTCGAGGCCGACGATCCGGTCGACCTCCTCGGCCATGGCGGTAAGGAAGATGATCGGAACGTCGACCGTTCCGCGCACGTGCCGGCAGGCGGCAATGCCGTCCTCGCCAGGCATCATGACGTCGAGGACGATAAGATCGGGCAGGCTGCGGTCGAGCAGCCGCTTGAGCGCGGCCGTGCTGTCGGCGACGCTGACGCGATAACCCTGCTGCGTGAGGTATTTCCCCACGAGATCGCGGATGTCCCTGTGGTCGTCGACGACCGCGATGTGCTGCGCCACTTCCATGCAATGCTCCAAGGTCCCCGCTGAATAGTCGGTCAGTATCGACGATATCTAGTTTGCGTCTACACGGATGATCACCTTCCGCGCCATGGCGGCAATCTCGCCCGACATCAACAAAGCGTGAGAAGTGTAACGAAATGTATCAGAGCACTGCGCCCGCGACAACTTGCGATGAACTGCCGGTGTTCGGGACAAGATTCTGCGACAGCTCCCGCCTAACTTGGCCTCGTCGCTAGCCGGGACGTCCGGTCTTTGTCGCCAGGGGCGGCATCCAGACTTCGGTCCTCGCCAGCCTTTGATCGAAAGGATTGCACAATGGCCAGATTGATCATCAACGGCACGCCACGTGACATCGAGGTCGATCCGGACACGCCGCTGCTGTGGGTGATCCGCGAGCAGATCGGGCTTACCGGAACGAAGTACGGTTGCGGCGTTGCCGCCTGCGGCGCCTGCACCATCCATATAGACGGCGTCGCCACGCGCTCCTGCGTGCTTCCGGTGAGCGCGGTCGAGCCCGACCAGCAAATCACCACCATCGAGGGGCTTTCGCCGGACAGCTCGCATCCGGTCCAGCAGGCCTGGCTGGCGCTCGACGTGCCGCAATGCGGCTACTGCCAGGCCGGCATGATCATGGCTGCGGCGGGTCTGCTCATGCAGAACCCGAACCCCGCGGACGAGGACATCAACGCCGAGATCACCAACATCTGCCGATGCGGCACCTACAACCGGGTGCGCGCCGCGATCAAGCTGGCCGCCAAGGCCGGCGAAGCCACGCAACGCGGTTGAGGAGAGCAGTCATGAACGCCACAATTTCCCTCTCCCGCCGCAGCTTCATCATCGGCGTGGCCGCCTCGGCCGGCGGCTTGTCCCTCGGATTCAACGTGCCGTTCATCAAGCCGGCACATGCGCAGGGCAGCGAGACTGCGCCGGAAATCAATGCCTGGGTGGTGATCAGGCCCGACGATACAGTGGTCATCCGCATCGCCCGCTCCGAGATGGGGCAGGGGACGCTGACCGGCCTGGCGCAACTCGTCGCCGAGGAGCTGAACTGCGACTGGTCCAAGGTCACGACCGAATATCCGTCGCCGGCCCAGAACCTGGCGCGCGACCGCGTGTGGGGCAATTTCTCGACCGGCGGCAGCCGCGGCATCCGCGAGTCGCACGAGTATGTGCGCATTGGCGGCGCCGTTGCGCGCGAGATGCTGATCGCCGCCGCGGCCGCCGAATGGGGCGTGCCGGCCAGCGAATGCACCGCAAGGATGGGCATGGTCACGCACGCAGCGTCGGATCGCGCCACCTTTTACGGACAATTGGCTGCCGCCGCCGCGCGAATCACGCCGCCCGCCAATGTCACGCTCAAGGACCCGAAGGATTGGACCATAGCCGGCAAGCCGCTGCCGCGGCTCGACACGGCCGACAAGCTCAACGGCAGCCAGGTCTACGGCGCCGATCTCAAGCTGCCGAACATGCTCAACGCGGCGATCCGGGCCTGCCCGTATTTCGGCGGCAAGGTGGAGAGTTTCGACGCGGCGGCGGTGGCAGGCATGCCGGGCGTGCGCACTGTCGTTCAGGTCGACGAGACCGCCGTTGCGGTTGTCGCCGACACATGGTGGCGGGCGAAGACCGCTCTCGATGCCTTGCCGATCGTCTGGGACGAAGGTCCGAACAGGCAGGTCACCAGCGCCTCGATCGCGGCGATGCTCGAAGAGGGGCTCGGTGCAAATGACGCCTTCGTCGGCGCCAGGCAAGGTGACGCCGGTGCTGCCCTGTCCGCCGCCGGCCGGACGGTCACGGCGACCTATGCCTTCCCCTACCAGAACCACGCGACCATGGAGCCGATGAACGCGACGGCGCTCTACACGCCGGAGCGCTGCGAGGTATGGGTGCCGACCCAGAATGGCGAGGCGAGCCTTGCTGCAGCGGCCGAGGCCGCAGGCCTGCCGGTGCAGCAATGCGAGGTGCACAAGATCCATCTCGGCGGCGGCTTCGGCCGGCGCGGCAACTTCCAGGACTATGTGCGCCAGGCGGTCAGCATTGCCAGGCAGGTGCCGGGAACGCCGGTAAAGCTCATGTGGTCGCGCGAAGAGGATATGCTGCACGGCGCCTATCACCCGACCACCCGATGCCGGCTGACGGGCGCGCTCGACGCGGACGGCAACCTGACCGCTCTGCACATGCGCATATCCGGCCAGTCGATCCTTGCCGCGGTGCGGCCGCAGGGCATGCAGAACGGCATGGACCCGGTGGTCTTCCAGGGCCTCGTCCTCAGCGGCACGGAAGGCACGCTGGGATATACGGTCGACAATCTGCTTGTCGACCATGCCATGCGCAACCCGCCGATCCCGCCAGGTTTTTGGCGCGGCGTCAACCTCAACCAGAACGCGCTTTACGTCGAGTGTTTCATGGACGAACTCGCCCATGCGGCCGGCGTCGACCCGCTCGCCTTCCGCCGCAAGCTGATGGCCAAACATCCAAAACATCTCGCCGTGCTGGAGGCGGTCGCCGAACGGATCGGCTGGGACACCCCGGCCGCGGCCGGCGTTCACCGCGGCCTGGCGCAGATCATGGGTTTTGGCAGTTACGTGGCGGCGGCAGCGGAGGTTTCCGTCACCGACGGGCAACTCAGGATCCATCGCATCGTGGCGGCCACCGACCCGGGTCATGTCGTCAACCCGGCACAGGTCGAGCGGCAGGTCGAGGGTTCCTTCGTCTATGGCCTTTCCGCCTGCATCTACGGCGAATGCACGGTCAATGGCGGCCGCATGGAGCAGGAAAACTTCGACAGCTACGAGGTCCTGCGCATGGCCGAAATGCCTGATGTGGAGACGATCATCCTGCCGTCCGGCGGCTTCTGGGGCGGCGTCGGCGAGCCGACCATCGCGGTCGCCGCGCCGGCCGTCCTCAATGCGATCTTCGCCGCCACCGGAAAACGCATCCGCACGCTGCCGCTGAAGAATCATGACCTCGCCTGATATGAGGCGCGCGACGAACAGGCGCGGCGGACCGGCGCTTGCGCCTGTCCTGCTTGCGGCGCCTGTCCTGCTTGCGGCGCTTGCGGCCAGCGCGCCGGCATGGGCCGACGCGGCGTCAGGCGCCGCGGCATGCACCGGCTGTCACGGGCCGGCGGCGCTCGGCTCAGCCATCCCTTCGCTCGACGGCCATGCGGCAGACGATATCGTCGCCCAGATGCACGCCTTCCGTTCCGGTGAGCGCAAGGCGACGGTCATGGACCGCATCGCCAGCGGATTTACCGAGGAGGAGACGCGCGCCATCGCCGAATGGCTCGCCAAGCCGGAGGCGGCACGCCATGCCCAGCCGTAGAGCCCTGATCGGCGGCGTCGCGGCCAGCGTCGCCGCGGCCGTCCTTGCCGCGCCGCAGGTGCGCGCACAGACACTGCCCGGCGTGATCGTCGTCGGCGGCGGCTTTGCCGGGGCAAGCTGCGCCCGCGCGCTGAAACGGCTGGATCGCGATCTTGCCGTGACGCTGATCGAGCCAGAGGCCGCCTATCTGGCCTGCCCGTTCAGCAATGAAGTGCTTGCCGGGCTGCGCGGCATCGAGGCGCAGACCTTCGGCTATGACCAGTTCGGCGACATCGCGCTGATCCGCAAGCGGGCTGTCGTCGTCGATGCCGAGCGCCGGCGCGTTCGGCTGGAGGATGGTGCCGAGATCGGCTACACCAGGCTGGTGCTGGCGCCCGGCATCGACCTGCGCTTCGACGCCTTGCCGGGCTACGACGAGGCGGCGACGGCGACCATGCCGCATGCGTGGAAGGCTGGGGCGCAGACGCTGCTGCTGCGCGACCAGCTCGCGGCGATGCCGGACGGTGGGATCGTCGTCCTCGCGGCGCCAGCCAATCCGTTTCGCTGCCCGCCCGGTCCCTACGAGCGGGCAAGCCTGATCGCGCATTATCTCAAGACCAGCAAGCCCAGATCCAAGCTGATCATCCTCGACGCCAAGGACGCCTTTTCGAAGCAGCGGCTGTTCGAAGCGGCCTGGCAGGAGCTCTATCCCGGCTTGATCGAATGGGTGCCGCTGTCGTCGGGCGGCAGGGTGACGGAAGTCGACCCGGCGACAAGGACGCTGGTGACCGAGTTCGGCGATCACAAGGCCGATGTCGCCAATGTGATCCCGCCGCAGCGTGCGGGCGCGATTGCGCAGTCGGCCGGCATTGCCGACCAGACGGGCTGGTGCCCGATCGACCCGGTCAGCTTCGAGTCCCGCCTGCAGCCGGCGATCCACGTCATCGGCGACGCGGCGATCGGCGGGGCGATGCCGAAATCCGCCTTCAGCGCCAACGCCCAGGCAAAAGCTTGCGCCGCGGCGGTCGCCGCCCTGGTCAGGGAGCGGCCGCCGGCGCAGCCGAAACTCATCAACACCTGCTACAGCCTGGTCGCGCCCGGTTATGGCATTTCGATCGCCGGGGTCTACCAGCCGCGTGACGGGCTGCTTGCCGAGGTGGAGGGTGCGGGCGGCACCAGCCCGCTCGAAGCGCCGCGTTCCGTCCGCGAACTGGAAGCGGCCTATGCGCAGGACTGGTTCCGGACCATCACCAGTGAAGTGTTCGGATGATGAGGCTGGCTTTTCTGGCTTTTTTGGGATTGCAGCTTGCGGCCTCGCCCGGTGCCGGCGAGGAGACGGGGTCCTATGAGGAGACGGCGTCTTATGTCGTGACCGGCGATGCGATCATGCAGCCTCTGGTCGGCGGCAAGGGTGATCCGGCGCGCGGCGCCGCGCTGATCGCGGACCGGCAGCGCAGCCTCTGCACGCTCTGCCACAGCGGGCTGTTTCCCGACGCGCATCTGCACGGCACGCTGGCGCCCGACCTGACCGGCGTCGGGGCAAGACTTTCGGAAGGCCAGATCCGGCTGCGCGTGGTCGACATGAAGCGGCTCGTGCCGGACACGATCATGCCTTCCTACTATCGGGTCGCGGATGAGCAAGGCCGACGTGTCGCCGCCGCCTGGCGCGGCAAGCCGATCCTGGGCGGCGCCGATATCGAGGATATCGTCGCCTATCTCACGACGCTGAAGGGGTGATCATGCACGAAGACCCGCTTCGAGTTTACGCAGGCCCGGGAGTTTACGCAGGCATGGTCGGACGGCGGCAGTTTCTTCGGGCCGGCATGACTGGCCTGCTGGCGATCAGCCTGCCGCGCTGGGCCGTTGCCCGCCCGAGCCTCGAGGAAGCGATCCGGACCTTTACGGGGGGAGCCAACGTTCTCGACGGCCGCGTCCGGCTCGACCTGCCGCCTCTGGTCGAGAACGGCAACGCGGTCGGGGTCACAATCGTCGCCGAAAGCCCGATGACCGAAGACGACCATGTCCGGCGCATCGCGGTCTTCAACGAGAAAAACCCGGAGGCGAATGTCGCGGTTTTCCACCTCGGGGCGCGCTCCGGCCGCGCCATGGTCTCGACGCGGATCCGGCTCGCGACCTCGCAGGTCGTTGTCGCCGTCGCCGAGATGAGCGACGGCAGCTTCTGGTCGAGCCGGGCGAGCGCCATCGTCACGCTGGCCGCCTGTATCGAGGACCTTTCATAATGGCGCGCGCGCTCGTCAATGTGCCGAAAGTGGCCAGGCAGGGCGAAGTCGTCGAGATCAAGGCGATGATCGCCCATCCGATGGAAACCGGCTATCGTAGCGGCCCGAACGGCTCCAACATCCCCCGCGACATCATCCGCCGTTTCACCTGCACCTACAACGGCGAGGAGGTGTTTTCGGCCGATCTCTTTCCAGCGGTGTCGGCAAATCCGTTCATTGCCTTCACGCTGGTTGCGACGACGAGCGGCACGATCGACTTCACCTGGAGCGACGATGCCGGGAAGACCCAAACGGCGTCGGCTGATATCACGGTGAACTGATGCATGCGCTCTGGCGGCTTGCAGCCGTCGCTGTCGCCGCTATTTGCGGCATTGTCTCTGCCGCCGGCATCGAAGACGGCGAGAAGCGCTCCGGCTTCGACTTCATGACGCCGCAGACGCAGGCGCTGCAGGCCGACGACATGAGCAACCCCGGCATGCTGTGGGTGCTGCAGGGCGAGCAGCTCTGGCAACAGGCGCAGGGCAGGGCGGATGTCGCCTGCTCCGGCTGCCATGACGATGCGCGCCAGACGATGCGCGGCGTTGCCGCGCGCTACCCGGCCTTTGACGCGGCGACGGGCCGGCCGATCGATCTTGCCGGGCGTATCAACTCCTGTCGAGCGGAGCGGCAGCAGGCCGAGCCGCTGGCGCCGGAGTCCGACGCCTTGCTCGCCCTGACGGCCTATGTGACGCATCAGTCGCGCGGCATGCCAATCACGCCGGCGACCGACGCCCGGCTCGCGCCGTTTCGCGACAACGGCCGGCGTCTGTTCCAGAGCCGCATCGGACAGCTCGAGCTCTCCTGCGCCTCCTGCCACGACGACAATTGGGGCAAACGGCTCGGCGGCAGTGTCATCCCGCAGGCGCATCCGACCGGCTATCCGCTCTACCGACTGGAGTGGCAGACGGTCGGTTCGCTGCAGCGGCGCCTGCGCAACTGCATGATCGGGGTCAGAGCCGAGCCCTTCGCATTCGGCGCAGCCGAACTCGTCGACCTGAAGCTCCATCTGACCGAGCGGGCCCGCGGCCTGCTGATCGAGACGCCGGCCGTGCGGCCGTGATGCCAGACAGCGGGATGGTTGTTCACCTGCCGCCGACGGACAGTTGATTGGGAATGCGGCGCTCAGCCGGTAGCCTGAGCTGCGAACTCCCCCGCTCGTGCATTCTGTGCTTGTGGGTCTTCGATCGATCTGCGCCTAGTTCAAGTCTTCTTCCAATTTTGCAGAAGCGGGCCTTTGCTCCCATAGACGGGATCCTTGCGTGGACGACCTACCTTCCGGATCGTGGCCAGCGCGCCATCATGCTCCTCGTGCATTCGTCATAGGTCCCAAATGGAGGGTACGCCGACAACCAGAAAATCGTCGGACGCCGAAAGGCATTGGTGCCCGGTGCCGGCCGGAAGAACCGCGACGTCGCCGGCCTTCAGTGACAGGGTTCGTCCCTTTTTGCCTCCAAACTGGACTTTAGCCGTACCGGCCGCAACCCCGAGCACCTCATGTATTCGTGAATGGTAGTGAACGTAGTCGTAGATGGCATTCCGCCAGCTATCCCCCCATCCATTGGCCTCAAAAAGCTCCTCCAAGACGGCTGCGGGATCAAATTCTTCGGGCAGCCTCATGGCGCTGCGATAGACGACAAGCGGCCAAAACGGATGATTGGGGACCAGGCCATCATCCTTGAACCAAAACTCATTCGCTTTTCGCCGCCTTACGAGATCGGTTACTCCTTGCTTGCCCGGTCTTGCGACACCGGTAACCTGCTCGACAGCTTTCTTGGTACTCTGCAGAATGCTCATGATGTAGCCTGCATTGCTGGTTGTCAGAGGACGACTCTTCATGCCGATTCAACCGGCTGCATGCCGGGTCGGTTCCGCTACCTTTTGGCCCACGGCAATCCAGCCGGATTTGTTCGATGACCGCAGGAGATAGTCGGCATGAGTAACGTGGTAACGCTGCATGGTGACAAGCGCTGGAAAGCGGTTCTTGTCTACGGCCACCAGAACGGCCCGATTACGATCGAACATTATCTTGAAGAGATTTCCGAGCTTCATAACATCATTGAACACGGCCCGGACTGGAACACCCTGATTGCGTGCACGGTGACAATCAACCGTCCTGACGGTGGTGAGGAGCAGAACAGCGAGGAAAAGGAGGCGCGCCGTGAACATCGGTGAAATCCGCGGGAAACTATATTGAGTGCTGCCCACGCAAGTAGCACTCAAGCATCTGAAATCCGGTATCGATTCCTACGGATGTACCCGTCAGACTCGAGGCCCCGAGCACGTGCACAATGTGCTTGCAATCCCTGGCGAGGGCAGGGCCAGCAATCGAGCGTTCTCGCCTCATGATGAAACCCAAGGCCTTATCGGCTCTCTGTGGCGGTCATTTTTCGGTGCTGATTCATGACAAACCATTCATGACAAACCATTCATGGGCAATCTCATGAGCTTCGATGACCTCGACCTGAATTTGCTGCGCGTGTTCGACGTAATGATGCGCGAAAGAAGTGTCACGCGTACGGCATGCGAATTGGGAAGAACGCAATCTGCGATCAGCCACTCCTTGTCCAGGCTGCGGCACCTTTTCGGCGATAAGCTGTTCACGCGCGATGGAGGCGTTATGAGGCCAACCCCGCGCGCGGTTGAGCTTCTGCCAGACATTTCGGCCGGATTGGCAACGATTCGAGCCTCGATTGATCGCCATCAAACTTTCGATCCCGCAACCACACGGCGGAACTTTCGTGTCGGCCTCACCGACTACCATGCGATGATAATCATACCACGTCTTCTGCGGGAGTTTTCCAGGCAGGCGCCCGGTGCCACGTTGAATATTATTCCAGCGAACGGGCTCGATATCCCGTCCTCGGTTCATCTTCGACAGATCGACTGTGCATTGACTGGAGCAGTGATCAAGGATGACCCAAGCCTTTTGAAGATCGAACTGGGCCAGGATCGTCTCTTCTGCGCAGTTTGGAGCGGCAGCCAAATCGCAAGTTCGGCGATGTCATTGGAGACATATCTGTCAGCGTCTCACTTGCAGGTTTCCGCCGATGGTGTTTCCAGCGGACTTGCGGATGCCGCGCTCAAGGAGCTTGGTTTGCGGCGGAACGTGGTCGCGACGATATCGAATTATCTGGCACTTCCGTGGGTTTTGCGAGGCACCGAACTTGTTGCTCATTGTGGTGACGGAATCCTCCAAATCCTTGATAAAGCGAGTGAAGTGACGCTGCTTTCGCCGCCGCTGCCGATCCCAAATGTGAGCGCGTGGTTGCTCCTTCATCCGCAGATGGCCACGGACCCAGGGACGATCTGGCTCAAAGAAGTTCTCTCAAACATCTACTCTGAGTCACAGATTAAAAAGAGAGAAATTGTTTCTGAGAGAGAACAGAAGAAATAAACAGGAGACACACGGCTGAAACCATTACGAGTGCAGCCATGTATGAGCAGACCTCATAGTCATCATGACGAGAATGAATTTGACCAATAATGAGGCCTGCGCAACCTTGGTGCTCCACAAAAAAATAAGGGGAACCAAGATGCAAGCAATTCTCAAGGGTCTGGTCGGAGCAGCGGTAGGGCTCGTTGTATCCAACGCGTCCGCCGCGACGATCGAAAATGTTAGGAAGAACGGAGTTCTGACCTGCGGAACCAACTCAGCGACGGCCGGATTTAGCCTTCCAGACAATGAGGGCAAATGGACCGGGTTCGTGGTCGACTATTGTCGCGCTGTTGCAGCAGCGGTTCTGGGCGATGCGCAGAAGGTAAGGTTCATTCCGCTTACGCCGAAGGACCGCTTCACCGCGCTTCAGTCGGGCGAGATCGATATACTCGCACATAACGCAACCTGGACATCATCGCGCGACACGTCTCTCGGAATACTTTTTGCGGGCACGTATTTCTACGATGGCCAGGGTTTTATGGTCCGCAAAGCGGAGAACGTCGGTTCGGCCAAGGATCTGGATGGCGCATCCATCTGCGTCACCCAGGGCACGACGACAGAATTGAATCTCGCCGATTACTTCCGGTCGCATTCGATGACATTCTCGACCGTCGGGTTTGCCGATGAAGAAGCTGTCGTAAAGGCATACGACGAAGGTCGCTGCGACGTCCTCTCCGCCGATACGTCCACTTTGAATGCATCGCGCCAGCGCATGGCGAAGGCCGACGACAGCATCGTGCTTCCCGAACTCATCTCCAAGGAGCCGCTTGGGCCAGCCGTGCGGCAGGGCGATGATCATTGGCTCAACGTGGCCAAATGGACGCTCCTTGTCATGGTCGCAGCCGAAGAACTGGGCGTAACCCAGCAGAATGTCGATGAAATGAAGTCGTCGGACAACCCGAACATTCGCCGGCTGCTCGGAGCGGAGGGCAGCCTCGGAAAGGATCTCGGGCTTGGCGATACCTGGTCCGTGGACGTTATCAAGCAGGTCGGCAACTACGGCGAAGTGTTCGATCGCAATATCGGCAAGGCCTCGCCGCTCAAGATGGAGCGCGGCCTGAACGCTCTTTGGAGTGAGGGCGGTCTCCAGTACGCCCCGCCGATCCGCTAGGCCGGGTCGGTCACAAGCCGCCGGCGATTGCGCCGGCGGCTTAGTCCACATCAACACAGGAACAGGGTCATGTCCGATGTGCTGCTCGCCGCGCCCTCGCGCAGGAGCCTGTCCCTGCACGACGCCAAGGTCCGCGGCATCATCTATCAGCTTTTGCTGGCGGCCAGCCTGCTGGCTTTGGCCGTGGGCATTGCCGTTCAGACTGCGTCGAACATGAGGGCACGCGGGATTCCGCTGTCTTTCGGCTTCTGGAACGAGGCCGCCGGCTTCGACATCAATCAGACGCTGATCCCCTACGACACGCTCTCCACCTACGGCCAAGCGTTCTGGGTTGGTGTGGTCAACACGCTCTATGTGAGCTTGCTTGGAATCGTGTTGGCCACAATCTTGGGCTTTGTCGTCGGCATTGCCCGTCTGTCACCGAACTGGATCGTTTCAAAGGTCGCGGCTTCGTATGTCGAGATCATACGCAACATCCCGTTATTGCTGCAGCTTTTGTTCTGGTACAATGCAGTCCTGAAAGCGCTGCCTGCGCCGAGGGCGTCGATCGAACTCCCCGGCGGCATCTATCTGAACAATCGCGGTCTCATCATTCCGGAAATCCAGCTCTACGCAGGAGCAGGTACCGTAGGACTCGCGTTCCTGGCGGCCAGCATCTTCTGCGTCGCTTTTTGGTTCTACGCCAGGCGCGCTCAGAACCGCACCGGAAAGCAGTTGCCCGGGCTGTGGGTCAGCCTCGCTGCCTTGATTGGACTGCCTCTGGCCGTCTTCCTCCTGGTCGGCTCGCCGGTGTCGTTCGTGACGCCAGAGTTGAAAGGGTTCAATTACCGGGGCGGACACCAGCTTTATCCGGAGTTCGCCGCTCTTCTGATCGGTCTGTCCGTCTATACCGCTTCCTTTATCGCGGAAATTGTCCGCAGCGGGATCCAGGCTGTGCCGAAAGGCCAGACCGAAGCCGCCCATGCGCTCGGGCTTGCGCCGGGCAAAACGCTTCGCCTGGTCATTGTTCCGCAGGCACTGCGCATCATCATACCGCCCCTGACCAGCCAGTACCTGAATCTCACGAAGAATTCCTCACTCGCCGTGTTTATCGGCTACCCCGATCTCGTTCAGGTTTTCGCGGGAACGGTGCTCAACCAGACTGGCGCCGCCGTCCAGGTGATGGCGATTACGCTGTCGGTCTACCTCGCGATCTCCCTCGTCATGTCGATGGCCATGAACGCTTTCAATCAACGTTTCGCGATCGTCGAGAGGTGATGCATGAGCGGCCAGTCCCTGCATCCGCCCCTCGTTGGCGCTCCGCTTCTGCCCCCTATGGCACCGCCTTCTGGAATCCGGCCGAGCCCGGCAACCTGGATCAGAAAGAACCTGTTCTCGACGCCGTTCTCCGGCGTTCTCACGATCTGCTTCACAGTTCTCGCCGCATGGCTTTTGCATCAGTTCGTGAGTTTTGCAGTCTTGGATGCAGTCTGGGCCGGCGGACAGGAACAATGCCGCGCCAACCCTGAGGGCGCGTGTTGGCCGTTCATCGTGGAGAAATTCGACTATCTCCGTTACGGGGCATATCCGGTTTCCGAGCGCTGGCGGGTGGACCTGACGCTGGCGATCGGCGCCGTGCTGATCGCCTGGCTGCTGTGGAAACGGGCGCCGCGGCGCAACGTGGCAGCGTTGCTGTTCTTTGTTGCCTACCCGGTCGTCGCCTTCGTGCTGTTGAGGGGCGTCGCGTCGCTCGATCTGCCGGTCATCGATACCGTCTTGTGGGGTGGGCTGCTCATCACGCTGCTCATGTCGATCGTGGGCATCGTCTTCTCGTTGCCGCTCGGCGTGCTTCTCGCGCTTGGCCGACGATCGGAGCTTCCCTTCGTCAGGGCAGTGTGTGTGATCTTCATCGAGGTCGTCAGGGGTGTGCCGTTCATCACGGTGCTGTTCATGGCGAATTTCATGATGCCGCTCTTCGTCCCCGACTATCTGACGCCCGATCGGCTGCTGCGTCCGCTGATTGCAATAGCGCTGTTCTCGTCCGCCTACATGGCCGAGGTGGTGCGCGCCGGCCTTCAGGCGATCCCGAAGGGGCAATATGAGGCGGCAAAGGCGCTCGGCGTCAGCTATTTTACCATGATGCGTCTGATCATCCTGCCGCAGGCGCTCACTATCGTTATCCCAGGCATCGTCTCTACCTTCATCGGGCTGTTCAAGGACACGACGCTGGTAGCGATCGTCGGCATTGCAGACTTCCTGAGAGCCGTCGAAACGGCGCGAGTCGACCCGAACTGGGCTGGGCCGACGATCTCCTCGACCGGCTATCTCTTCGCCGGGCTGGTCTACTGGATCTTCTGCTTTGGAATGTCCCGGTACTCGCAGTCGATGGAGCGCGCGTTGGCGCGCGGCCACAAGAGCTAGGAAGCGGATGTGCGACAGGCAGTTTCAGCAGCGAGGCACGTGGCGCAAATTCTCAAATAGCCCGCCAAAAGTTCGAGCAGCCGCGAGCGGCAAAAACCACACCGGAAACCAGGCAATGGCTTGTGCAGATGCATCGCAACCGACGGTTGCGGAAAGAAATGTTGGAATGATCGACTTCGACAGGATCTATGATCGCCACCAGTTTGGGTCAGTCAAATGGGCCAATCAGTGGGACGAATTCTCGCCTCGGGTCGAGGGCGAAGATCTGCTTTCGCTATGGACCGCCGACATGGATTTTCGCGCGCCTGAAACCGTCATCGCGCGGTTGCGGGAAGCGGCGGACCATGGAATCTATGGCTATACCCGCCGCGACCCCCGTCACTACGAGATTGTGCAATCATGGTTCGCGCGTCGGCACGGCTGGTCGCCGGCACTGGAATCGCTGCTGCCGGCGCCTGCGATCATGCCGTCGGTAGCCGCGATGCTTCGGACCTTCACGAAGCCCGGGGACGGGGTGATCGTGCAGTCTCCCATCTACTCGCCCTATTTCGAAGTGATTCAGGGGAACGGAAGGAAGCTGCTGGTCAACAGGCTAAGGTTGCAGGATAACCGATACGAGCTCGACCTGGAGAACTTCGCGAAACTGGCAGCCGGCGCCAAGGCCTTCCTGTTGTGTAATCCGCACAATCCAGCTGGAAAGGTGTGGACGCGCCAGGAATTGACGGCGCTGAACGATATCTGCGAGCGCTACGGCATCCTTGTCATATCTGATGACATCCATTGCGATATCAGATTGTCGGATCGCCCGCACATCGTCTTCTCGTCCCTCTCGGAGGATGCCGCGGAAAAGTCATTCATCTGCACGGCTCCAACGAAGACCTTCAATCTGGCCGGCGTGCCCTCCGCAACCGTGTCGGTGGCCAACAAGCAGCGGCGCGAGGCGCTTCTGGCGACCATGCAGGCATCGTTCATGGTCAATGCCAACTTCTTTGGACGGCTGGCGCTAGAGGTCGCCTACAGCACCGGCGCGCCGTGGCTGGATCAGCTGACGCGCTACATCGGCGGGAATGTCGATTTCGTCCTCAAGTTCGCCGAGGATCGCCTGCCGGGCATCACACCGATGCGGCCGGACGCTTCCTTCCTGGTGTGGCTGGATGCGCGCGGGCTCGATCGGAAGGTCGGAGGCGTTCAACGCTTTTTCGTCGACCGAGCCGGGGTCAATTTGTACGACGGGCGCGTCTATGGACCCGGCGGTGAAGGCTTCATTCGCCTCAATGTCGGTTGCCCTCGTCCGCTGTTGCGGAGGGGGCTCGAACGCATGTCCAGGGCGCTGGAGTCGTTGTGAGAGCGTTGACGGGACCGGAGCGGCCCTGCGGCATCGGCGATAGCGTGCTTGCATTCAGCTCCAGGCGTGGCTGGCCATCCACAGGCCCACGGCGCTCCGGCTTTGACTTCATGACGCCGCAGACGCAGGCGCTGCAGGGCCGACGACATGAGCAATCCCGGCATGCTGTGGGTGCTGCAGGGCGAGCAGCTCTGGCAACAGGCGCAGGGCAGGGAGGATGTCGCCTGCTCCGGCTGTCATGACGACGCTCGTCAGACGATGCGGGGCGTTGCCGCGCGCTACCCGGCCTTTGACGCGGCGACGGGTCGTCCGATCGACCTTGCCGGCGATGCCAGAACAGGTCGGCATGCCGCTGCAGCGGCCAATCGTGAATGGCAGCAGCAACCATCGCGCACGCTTTTCCAGTCTTCGCGGTGGCGCTCCAGCTTGCGATGATCGAGTGTGTGGGCGCGTCCGGTCAACTGACTGCTAGAAATGCGAAACGGCGAGTTTACGTGGCGGTACGGAGTTGCCTTAGTGGAACGTCAGTCGTGTAGTTTTCTTTCATGAAATTGATGAAGTTGTCGCGGAACTGACGGGTATGATCGTGCGCAAGCAGGTCGGCTTTCTCGACGTCCTTCTCGCGTACCGCTTCCAGCATGAGATTGTGCTCGTCCGTCAACAGATACCCCTCGTGAGTTCGCTCCAGGAACTCGAAGTGCATGTGAAGCATGCGGCGACCCTGATCGAGCAAGCGCTCGTAGAAGGATGCCAAGTAGGGGTTCCGGCCGGCGTGCGCGATCGCCATGTGAAACTGCTTGTTGGTTTCGGACATGGCCAGATGATCGCCTGATTTGACAGCCGCCTCGAACTCGCGCTGGCAGCGGGCAATCGACTTCAGGTCCAGGTCAGTCCGCAGTTCGGCCGCAAGGCGTGTGTTCATGCGCTGCGCGATGTCGAGCGCCTCGACATATTTCGGGAAGGTAGCGATCTCGATCGGCGCGACAATGGTGCTGCGATTGGGCAGCGTTACGACGAGATCCTCGCCGGACAGCCGGATCAGCGCTTCGCGGACTGGCGAGCGTGACATGTCGAAGCGCTCCGACAGCGTAGTTTCGTCGAGCAGCGTTCCGGGCGGGAGTCTTAGGGACAGAATGTCCGTCCGGAGCGTGTCATAGACGCTCTTCCATCCCGAGCCTTTTGCCCTGCGGGTTTCTACGATGTCGTCCACCGGCCGTCTCCAATTCTGATTCACTAAACTGCGCGAGAGCATGCCTCAAAGAGCGCTGAATGTCGACACGTTGTACTTTTCTCTTGACGTGTCGACACGGTGACGACATAAAGCGGTGTCGGCACGGTGCCGACATAAAGCAAGATCGGCATCAAGCCGACGAAGAGGAATGCGCCCCGACCGGCGCCTCACAGAGGAGTTTCGAATGATTTCCAAACTGCTTGCGCCCGCGATCGGGGCGATCTCCGCATTGGCCTTGCTGGTGGCCGTTCCGACAACGGCCGGTGCCCAGTCTGTCGAGGGTTATTGGCAGAAGGTTCAGAAGGCCGGTGTTCTTCGCTGCGGGGCCGCGGTTGCTCCGCCCTATGTCATGCGCGACCCGGCTTCGGGCGAGTATTCAGGCTTCTTCGCGGATCTGTGCCGCGAGTTCGCCGAGGTCCTGCAGGTGAAGCCTGAATTCGTCGACACGACTTGGGACAACATCGTCGCCGGCCTGCAGGCCGGCAAATGGGACATGTCGCTGGCGCTGAACCGCACGCCGGCCCGAGCCATGGCGGTGCAGTTCTCGATTCCGGCAATGGAGTATCAGATATCGCTCGCCTACAACAAGGAGAACCCCAAGATCCCGGGCGCTGCCGCGTCGGTGGCTGATGTCGATAAGCCGGATGTTACGCTTGCCGTCATGTCCGGCACCGCCCAGGACAAGGCGATCTCCGCCGCTGTCAAGCAGGCGCAGATACTGCGCCTTCCTGGCAATGACGAAACTCGGTTGGCGCTCACCTCGCGCCGCGCTGACATCCTAGTCGACGCGTCGGACACCAACGCCCTGTTCACCCAGGCGAATCCGGACTGGGCGGTCGTGCTGAATCCAGTCCCCGCTCTCGCAAAGCAGGGCGTCGCATTCGGTCTGTCGCACGACCTGTCTGCCTCGGACGTGGAGGTCGTGAACATATTCCTGGAGGAGAAGGTTGCAACGGGCCATGTGGATGACCTGATCCGCAAGGCCAACGACGAAGTCCTCAAGGGCACGAAATAGTCGGTCGGCACAGCAGGCCGCGCTTCGGCGCGGTCTGTTGAAAGGCGGAACCGACAGGAGGAGATCTGTCATGATCGATCGGGCGACAGCCCCGCTAGTCAGTGTCAGCGGGTTGCAGAAAGCCTATGGCGCGCTGCAAGTGCTCCAGGGCATCGACCTGACCATGAAGCCTGGCGAGAGGCTGGTCGTCATCGGTCCAAGCGGCGGCGGCAAGAGCACGCTGCTGAGAGTTATGATGGGGCTTGAGAACATCAATGGCGGCTCCATCACGTTCGCAGGCAAGCCCTACATCCATGCCGGCGCTACGCCGGCGAAGACTGCCATCGACGTTCAGGTGCGCCGGTCGATCGGCATGGTCTTTCAACATTATACGCTGTTCCCGCATCTGAACGTCCTGCAGAATCTGATCCTCGCCCCTTGTAAGGTGCGTGGCGAAAAGAAATCCGCCGCGACCGAGCGTGCAAACACTCTGCTCATCCGCTTCGGACTGGGCCAGAAGGCGACAGCCTTTCCCTCCCAGCTCTCGGGCGGTCAGAAACAGCGCGTGGCGATTGCCCGTGCGTTGATGCTCGACCCCAAGCTCATGCTCTTCGACGAAGTGACGTCGGCGCTCGATCCGGAACTGGTCGGCGAGGTCGAGCAGGTCATCCTCCAACTCGCGCGGCAGAATATGCCGATGATGATCGTCACCCACGACATGTGGTTTGCGAAGAACATCGCATCGCGCGTGCTGTTCTGCGCCGGCGGCTTCATTGTCGAGGACGGTCCGCCCGAACAGGTTCTAGGCGCGCCCAAGGAGGAGCGGACGAAGGACTTCATCGATCGCGTCTTTCACATCCGGCAGTGAGGCGGGGCGATGAACTACAGTTTCGATTTCCAGTCGGTCACCCGCAACTTCGGGCCGCTGCTCGACGGCCTCGTCGTGACGTTGCAGTTGACCGCAGCAGCCAATCTGATCGGACTGACTCTCGGTTTCGTCGTGGCGCTCATGGTGATGAGCCGCTGGGGCGTCGTGCGGTGGCCGGCGACCATGTTCGTCGAGTTCTTCCGCTGCACGCCCGCGCTCGTCCAGATCGTCTGGTTCTTCTACTGCGTGCCGATGCTGTTCAACGTCTTTCTCGGTTCGGTAACTATGGGCATCGTCGCTCTCGGTTTGAACCTCACGGCCTTCAACGCGGAAGCCTACCGCGCCTCCATCCAGGCGGTGCCGCGCGAACAACTCGACGCGGGTATCGCGCTCGGCCTCAATCCGCTCCAGCGCATTCTCTACATCGTATTGCCGAACGCCTTCCGTGCATCGGTCCCGGTTCTGCTCACCAACGGCATCGGCATCTTCCAGCAGAGCGCGCTGGTCGCCATCGTGGCCGTCCAGGATCTCATGTACCAGGGCAAAACGCTGGCGACCCAGACCTATCGTCCTATCGAAACCTTCACGATCGTTGCGCTGATCTACTTCGCCGTCTCGTTCCCGGTCGGCCAGCTTGTCGGTTATCTCGAGCGCCGCCGCGCGACCTTGGCAGAGTAGGAGAGGCGACGATGGCTCCGCTCGATTTCTCCGTTCTGCTGCGCTTCCAGGACGCGCTCCTCACGGGCCTGCTGACGACGCTCGAGCTGACGCTGATCTGTATCGTGCTCGGCTGCGCTATCGGCTTCTTCGTCGGTCTTGCCCGCACGTCGGACAATCGCATCCTGCGCGGTGTCTCCGGCTTCTATGTGGAGTTCTTCCGCGGCACGCCGGTGCTAATCCAGTTGTTCTGGATCTTCTTCTGCCTGCCACTCCTGCTCGGCACGGAGCTCTCCAACTTCACGTCCGCGGTGATCGCGCTGACCCTTTATATGGGCGCCATCACCAGCGAGACGTTCCGGGCATCGCTGCGCTCGATCGGTCGCGAGCAATACGACGCCTGCGTTGCGCTCGGCCTGCCGCGCTGGACGCAAACGACCAGTGTGGTGCTGCCGCAGGCGGTGTTGCGGGCCATTCCGACGCTGCTGTCGAACTGCATCAGCCTGTTCAAGGAAAGCGCCCTGGTTTCGGCGGTCGGCATGACGGATCTGATGTTCATCGGCTCGAACATCTCGAACAATACCGCTCGCCCCGTCGAGGTACTGACGGCCGTCGCACTCATCTATTTCGTGATCGCCTTCCCTTTGACGCGCGCTGTCACCTTCATCGAGCAACGCATTCTGACCAAGCTGGCCGTCTGACGATCTGGCCTGAACAACCTGGAGACAAAAATGAAACTTTCAGGCGTGATGCCCGCGCTCGTGACCCCGTTCGACGGCTACGGCAAGGTCGACTTCAAGGCTTTCGAGAAGCTGCTCACACACCTGCGGGAAGCCGGCGTCACCGGCTGGGTGCCGAACGGCTCGACCGGCGAGTATTTTTCGCAGTCGACGGACGAGCGCCGTGAGGTGCTGCAGTTCGTGAAGGATTTCGCCAGGCCGGGCGAGACGCTGATCGCCGGCACCAATGCGCCGGCCACCCGCGAAGTCATCGAACAGACGGAGATAGCAAAAAGGATCGGCTACGATACCGTCCTGCTCGCGCCGCCCTTCTACACGCGCTCGACGCAAGACGAGTTGATCCGCCACTATGAGACTGTCCTGGATGCGGTGGAAGTCAATCTGGTGCTCTACTCCTACCCGGCCAAGGACGGGTCGGACATCAGCTTCGAACTGATGGATCATTTCGCCGACAATCCGCGGGTCATCGGCATCAAGGAAAGTTCCGGCTCGCTCCAGCGCGCGATCGATATCGCCAGCCGTTACGAGGGCAAGATCCAGCTGGTCTCGGGTTCGGACGACATCGCGCTCGATTTCATGTTCTGGGGCGCCGATTGCTGGATCTGCGGTCCGTCCAACTGCATGGCCAAGGCCTGCTGCGATCTCGACCGCGCCTACCGGTCCGGCGACCTCGATGCCGCGCGCGCGCAGATGAAGACGCTCTACCGGGCGATGAACATCCTGGAGAGCGGCAAGTTCGTCCAGAAGATCAAATATGGCTGCGAACTGCAGGGTCTGCCGCTCGGCCAATGCCGGGCGCCGCTTGGACCCCTGACCGACGCCGAGAAGGCCGAGTTCAGGGCGGCGATGCAGCCGATCCTAAACTAGTTCGGCGCGGGGAAGCTGCCATGCCAGAGCGGCGAGCCCTGTCGCCCATCGTCGTGATCGGCGCCGGCATCGTCGGCGCGGCCATCGCATTCGAATTGCAGCGACGAGGTCGTGACACGCTTCTCATCGACCGAGATGCGCCGGGCAAGGGTGCATCGTTCGGCAACATGGCGAGCATCGCCGTGACGGAGTTCATGCCGGCCTCGCGGCCGGGCGTGTGGGCGCAGATGCCGAAATGGCTGCTTGACCCTGAGGGGCCGGTCCGTTTCCGGCCGTCCTATATGCCCAGGCTCATGCCGTGGTTCCTGCGCTTTCTCGCGGCGAGCCGGCCGTCAAAGGTCAAGCAGCTGGAGGCCGCGGGCGCCGCACTTTGCGCGCGTGTCTACGACGATTTGCTTCCGATGCTGCACGCGATCGGCGCTTCCAACATGCTGACCCTTGAGGGCTGTCTCAGCCTCTATGCGGATGAGACCGAGTTCCGCGCCGATCGCGATCACATCGAGGTGCTTGAAGGCTTCGGCATCGCGCATGAGGTGATCGGCGGCAACCTTCTGCGCGATCTCGAACCGGCGCTTGCGGCAAAAATCGGCAAGGCAGTGCTGTTCCCGCAGAATCGCTCGATAACGGACCCTTATCGTCTTGTGCTCCTGCTGGTAGAGGCGTTCGACCGGCTCGGTGGCAAGGTCGAGCGCGGCGAGGTCGCCGGCTTCGAACGCGATGCGGACGGGCTCGCCGTGGTCCGGTTGAAGGACGGGCGCCGGCTTGCCGCGCGCGAGGCTATTCTGGCGGCCGGCGCCTGGACGGGACGGCTGTCGGCCGAACTCGGCGAGCCGATGCCCCTGGAGACCGAGCGCGGCTATCATACGCAGATCATGGCGCCGGGCGTTTCCCTAAAGCATTCGCTGATCTGGCCGGCGCGCGCCTTCATGGTCACGCCGACCGCCGGCGGGTTGCGGGTCGGCGGCACGGTGGAAATGGCAGGTCTCGACGCGCCGCCGGACTACCGACGGGCGAAAGTGCTGGTGAAACGGGCGAAGGGAGCCTTGCCTGATCTTCAGGCGGCCGAGACGAGCGAATGGATGGGGCATCGCCCGGCTTTGCCCGACACCGTGCCGGTCATCTCGCCATCCGCGAAAACGAAGGGCGTCTACTACGCCACGGGGCACGGCCATCTGGGCCTGACCTACGCGGCGACGACCGCCCGCATCGTCGGCGACCTCGTCACCGGGCAGCCTCCGCCGCTGGATATCAGGCCCTACCGAATCGACCGGTTCTGAGGTTCGGGCCACCAGACAGACATGGCGGCGCGAGCCGCTCGACGGGATTGGAGAAGGACATGCGCGACAAACTCTATATTGACGGCCAATGGCGGGCGCCCGCGGCAGGCGGCACGGTCGAAGTCATCAACCCGTCGACCGAGGAAGTGATCCATAGCATCGCGGCGGCGGGCGCGGAGGATGTCGACGCCGCGGTCAAGGCGGCAAGGCGAGCGTTCGATGACGGGTCGTGGAGCAAGCTGACAGGTGCCGAGCGCGCCAAGTACCTTTGCGCCATCGCCGCCGGCATTCGCGAGCGCCAGGCCGAGATCGCGCGGCTGGAGGTGATCGACAACGGCAAGCCGTTCCCCGAAGCCGACTGGGATGTCGGCGACGCCGCGGGCTGCTTCGACTTCTACGCCGGGCTCGCCGAGGAACTCGACGCTCATCCCGAGGAAGCCATCGCGCTGCCCGATGCCCGTTTCACATCGAAGGCCGTCAAGGAGCCGATCGGCGTCGCCGGCGCCATCATCCCCTGGAACTATCCGCTGCTGATGGCGGCCTGGAAGGTGGCGCCGGCGCTTGCCGCCGGCTGCACCGTGGTCCTCAAGCCGGCCGAGGTTACGTCTCTCACCGCGCTCGAACTGGCCCACATCGCCGACAAGGCGGGATTGCCGGCGGGCGTCCTGAACGTGCTGACGGGCTCGGGCTCGGTCGCCGGTCAAGCCATCATCGATCATACGGACGTCGACAAGCTCGCCTTCACCGGCTCTACCGCGGTTGGTTCGAAGATCATGGCGACCGCGGCGCGCGACATCAAGCGGGTCAGCCTCGAGCTCGGCGGCAAGTCGCCCTTCGTCGTCTTCGAGGACGCCGACATCGGCGAGGCGGTCGAGTGGATCATGTTCGGCATTTTCTGGAATCAGGGCCAAGTCTGCTCAGCCACCTCGCGCGTCCTCGTTCAAGAGGGAATTTACGACAGGCTGCTCGAGCGTCGGGTCGCGGAAACCCGTAAGATCAGGATCGGCGACGGCCTGGCGGAAGGCACGCTGCTCGGGCCGCTCGTTTCGAAAAAGCAGTATGACGGCGTGCAGGCGGCGGTCGAGAAGGCGCGGACCGAAGGCGCCAAGGTGCTGACCGGCGGCGGCCGCGCGCCGGGCTTCAACAAGGGCTATTATTTCGAGCCGACCGTGATCGTCGACGCGCCGCTCGACGGCGAGACCTGGAACGAGGAGATCTTCGGCCCCGTCGTCTGCGTGCGGCCATTCTCCACGGAAGAGGAAGCGGTTCGGCTGGCCAACGATTCGCGCTTCGGCCTGGCGGCGGCGGTGATGTCGAAGGACGATGCGCGCGCCGAGCGCGTCGCGGCCGCCTTCCGCGCCGGCATCGTCTGGATCAACTGCTCGCAACCGACGTTCACCGAAGCGCCGTGGGGTGGCTACAAGCAGTCCGGCATTGGTCGCGAGCTTGGCCGCTGGGGTCTCGAAAACTACCTCGAAACCAAGCAGATCACGCGCTTTGCCTCCGACAATCCGTGGGGCTGGTACATCAAGGACTAGACGGATGCGGTGGAAGAGGACGCTTCAGACGGTCGATGTGCACTGCACCGGCGAGATCGGCCGCGTAATCACTGGCGGCACGCTCGACATTCCAGGCGCGACGATGGCCGCCAAGCTCAACCACATCAACACGGTCGACGACGGTCTGCGGCGGCTGCTTTGTTCAGAGCCGCGCAGCGGCCCGGCAGGATCCTTTGTGCTGCTGACTCCGGCGACCCGGCCCGGGGCCGATTTCGGCTTCATCGTGCTTCAGCCGGACCAGGCGCACGCCATGTCAGGGTCCAACGCCATGTGCGCCGTGACCGCCGTGCTCGAGACCGGCATGAAGGAGATGACGAAGCCACAAACCGTCGTCACCCTCGATACGGCCGCCGGCCTCGTGCGCGCCGTCGCCGATTGCGCCGACGGCAAGGTCGTTCGCGTCAGTCTCGACATGCCGCCATCCTTCGTGGCGCGGAGAGATGCGGTGGTCGAAACGCCGCAATGGGGACCAGTCCGGTACGACCTGTGTTTCGGGGGTGTCTTTTATGCCCTCGTCGACCCGGAACAGCTTGGGCTGACAATCGCGCCGCAGAATGCACGGAGGCTTGGCGCTGAGGGCGTCGCCCTGCGTGACCTGATCGCGCGTGACGTCACCATCGCGCATCCCGAAACACCGGAGATCAACGGCATTGCCTATGTCATGTTCCGTTCCGAGGAGGTCGACGGAGCGGTGCGCACTTGCACGACGCTACCGCCCGGGCGCGTCGACCGGTCGCCTTGCGGCACAGGCTCGAACGCCAATATGGCGGTTCGCTTCTCTGACGGGCGCGTCAAGCCCGGCGATACAGTCGTGTCACGCTCCACAATCGGCGGGGAGTTCACGACGCTGTTCCTCGAAGAAGCGCGCGTCGGTCCCTATCCGGCCACACGCAACCGCGTTTCCGGCCGATGCTGGATCTACGGCATCTCGCAGATCGGGCTCGATCCCGACGATCCGTTTCCAACCGGCTTCATTCTTTCAGACACCTGGGGCGGCGCCGCCTGATATCCGAGGAATTCTATCATGACCATCACGGCCCCGAATGATCTCAGCGCCTTCTGGATGCCGTTCACGGCAAACCGGCAGCCCGTTGGCGACAAGGTTCGTTCAGATCGCGTTGCGCAACGCGAACCCGCACCTCTGCTGCTTGAGGGCGGAATACGCTGGCATTCAGCTCCAGGCGTGGCTGGCCAATCCATAGACCCAGGGCCCGTTGCTTTCGCGGTTCAGAAAGCGGCGGCCTTTGGACATCGTCGTCACGGTCTCGGCAATGCCGAGGCCGCTCTGCTGAAGAAACTCGGCAAACACGCCATCCTTCTCGCGCGTATCGACGCGGGCGAATCGACCTGCCAGCTTCTTCAGATGGACGGCTGTGAGGTGGACCGCGTCCTGGTCGTTTCGGGCTATTGTGGGACCAATCACATGGCCGCGCCCGAACTCGCGACACATTGAATAGCCAACGACCTCGCCGCCGCGACTCAAAGTGGCGATCGAGGCATCCTCCGAGAGCAACGCAAGCAGCCTTGCACGGTTGGTCCCGAATGCGCGCGCGTCCAGTTCGGTGATCTCGCGAAGTCTGCCGCTGGGCAGATCACTTAATTCACCATCCGGAGCTGGCATTGGCGGGAGTTTTTGTGGGATCTCGCCCTGGCGCATGTAGACGATCGCCTCGTTCGTGAAGCCGAGCGACACATACAGAGGATAGGCGGCATGGGTTGCATTCAGGGCCAGATTGCGATCCCCGCACTGCTCGAGGACCTGGTCCATGAGCCATCGGCCGCCTCCCTGCGCCTGTGCGCGAGGCGTCGTGATCACCAGGCCGATGGTGGCAAAATCGTCCCCTTGGGGAAACCACATCGCGCTTCCGAAGACGCGCCCAATTCCGTCAACGGCGACTATGCCGTGGCCGGCGCGGCGCAACAAATCCCAGTCCTTGGGACGATGCGGCCAGCGGACCGAAATCGATAGTGCATGCAGCAGATCAACATCGACATCATTGATGTCTCGCGCGACCAGTTCAAAGGATTTCAGGCGTACTGATCTCTGCATCTCAGTCGATCCGCTCCTTCAACGAATGTCTTTCAACGAATGCCCAGGGCACGCGGCGTTAAATCCTGGCGCCGATAGCCATGTTTGCGACAGGCCTCATTTGCAGCAGCATTACAGGGGAACGCCAGCAGGTTTCGCTGGTTCGAGGCGTTTTTTCGCAATCTTCAACCAAAGCACGACGCGATTCGGCAGGGAACACTGCTGCTCAGGGATAGGCTGGTCGCAATCTACAGTGTGCAAGCAGAGCGGACAGCCATGAACGTGGAAGAAATCCTCGCGACCCTGATTGCGTTTCCCTCGGTTGTGGGCACGCCAAACGGTGAGATCGTCGATTGGATCCGCGACCACTGTCAGGTAGCCGGAGCCGAGGTGACGGTTCTGCCCGGTCCCGAGGGCGACCGGTCCAACCTGTTCGTCACGGTCGGCCCGCGTGGCGGTCGGGGCTACGTCATCTCCGGACATATGGATGTCGTGCCGGCCGGCGAGCCGGAATGGAGTTCCGATCCGTTCGTCCTGCGTCGCGAGGGCGGCAGGCTTTACGGCCGCGGCACCACCGACATGAAGGGCTTTCTCGCCTGCGCATTGGCCGCGCTGCCAGGACTTGCGGCAATGAACCTGCGGCAGCCAGTCCATTTCGCATTCTCCTATGACGAAGAGGCGGGGTGCCGTGGTGTGCCGCATCTCCTGGCTACGTTGCCGAGCCTATGCGAGAGGCCGCTTGGCGCGATTGTCGGCGAGCCGAGCCGGATGCAGCCTGTGCGCGCGCACAAGGGGAAGGCCGCCGCGCGGCTCGAGGTGATCGGGCGATCCGGCCATTCGTCACGCCCCGATCTCGGACTCAATGCCGTGCACGCCATGGCCGGCGTCATCTCGCACGCAGTGGCCTACGGCCAATCGCTCACGGGCGGCCCGCTCGATCAAAATTTCGAGCCCCCATACTCTTCCTTGCAGGTGGGTGTCATCGCCGGTGGACAGGCGGTCAACATCATCGCTGGCCACTGCACAGCCGATATCGAGGTGCGTGCCGTGCCGGGCGTTTCCCCAGCATCCCTGCTCGAGCCGGTCAAAGCCCGGCTTTTCGATCTGCGCGACAGCGGCTTCGAGGTGGCCTGGCACGAATTGAGTTCCTATCCCGCCCTTGCGCCGGCGGATGGGAGCAAGCTAGCGGCAGTCCTGACCGAGCTGACGGGGCAGGAGCCGCTCACGGCGGTCAGTTACGGCACTGAGGCCGGGCTTTATCAGCAGGCCGGTATCGATGCGATCATTTGCGGCCCTGGCGAAATTTCCCGCGCGCATCGTCCCAATGAATACATCGAGATCGGTGAGCTTGCTGCCTGCCAGAGCATGATCGACGATCTCGGCGCGCGTCTCGCGGCCTGAGGGAAGGGCGGGTTCCATGGCATTTCTTTTCAACTCCGATGCGGCGCGTGCTGCGGTGTTCCGCGAGATTTTTGCGCGCGAACTCCCGGATCTGGAATTCTTCCATTCCGGCGATGATTTGGAGCCGGACCAGGTGCGCTATCTCATCACCTGGACGGTGCCGGACGACATCTCCTGCTACCGCAACCTGGAAGTGCTGTTTTCGATCGGAGCCGGCGTCGACCAGTTCAGGCAGGACGTCGTGCCGAGCCATGTGAAGCTGGTGCGCATGGTCGAGGACGGCATCATCCGCATGATGCAGGAATACGTCGCGCTTGGCGTGTTGGCGCTCCACCGGGAGATGCCCGCCTATCTCGAGCAGCAGAAAAGGTGCCTCTGGCAACCGATTGCCGCTCGACAGGCGGCCGAGCGCCGGGTCGGTCTTCTTGGTCTTGGCATGCTGGCGCAGGCGGCTATCGAGCGCCTGATGCCATTCCAGTTTCCGCTTGCCGGGTGGAGCCGCAGCGAAAAGCGGATAGAGGGCGTTGCCTGTTTTTACGGCGCCGATCAGTTACCCCGCTTTCTGAAGCAGACGGACATTCTCGTCTGCCTGCTACCGCTGACACAGGAAACCAGCGGCATTCTCGATGCCGGGCTTTTCTCCTTGCTACCAGCCGGGGCGCGACTGCTGCATGTCGGCAGGGGTCCGCAACTCGACCAGGCCGCGCTGATCGAAGCGCTCGATACCGGTCACCTATCTGCGGCGATGCTTGATGTCACTGATCCAGAACCGCTCCCGGAAGACCATCCGCTGTGGTCGCATCCGAAGGTGATGATGACGCCGCACATTGCTTCGGTGACACAACCGCATACGGCGGCGCAAGCCGCCGTGGACAACGTCCGGCGCCACCGCGCCGGCGAAGAACTGATCGGCCTCGTCGATCGGACACTCGGCTACTAACCAGGAAACCTCACATGTCACTGCTGACCACGATTGACACAAATCCCGCCTTCACGCCGAAGGAGGCATTGCCGCTGCCGGAGCGGCTCATTTCCGGCACTCCATCCTTCAAGAGCTGGGCGCAGGATGCCTCGAAAGGCGAGAAGGTTCTGACCGGCGTCTGGGAGGCGACCCCCGGCGAGACGCATTCGATCAAGGGCACTACCTTCGAGTTCTGCCACATCATTTCGGGTCTCGTCGAAATCGAGGAAAAGGGCGGTGAGACCAAGACTTACCGCGCCGGCGACAGTTTCGTGATGAAGCCCGGTTTCGTCGGCGTCTGGCGCACGCTCGAGACCGTGCGCAAGATCTACGTCTGCGTTTATGACTGAGTTCAGTGCTCAAGCCCCGGCCGAATAGCGCGCGCGACGGTTCCAGAACAATCGACTTTCCAAGTTCGGCCCAACGCGATTCGACGCTGTCGGGCCGCTCATCCTCGACGAAAAATGCGGCGCGCCATCCACTATTGTTCCGCCAGTGCCAATGAGGACCTCGATCAATGAAGACCTACAACATAGCGCTCATCCCCGGCGACGGCATCGGCAAGGACGTGACCGGGGCGGCATGGCAGGTGATGCAGGCCGCGGCCAAACGGGGCGGTTTCGCCCTTGATGGCACACGCTTCCCATGGTCCTGCGCCTACTACCTGGAAACCGGCGCAATGATGCCGCCAGACGGCATCGAGACACTTCGAAAATTCGATGCGATCTATCTCGGCGCTGTCGGCTGGTCCGCGGAAGTGCCCGACTCAGTGTCGCTTCACGGGCTGCTCCTGCCGATCCGGAAAGGGTTCACGCAGTACGCCAACATACGGCCGCACCGGCTGTTGCCGGGCGTTCAGGGCCCCCTCCGCTCTGACGGTTTCGACATCCTGTGCATCCGCGAGAATACGGAAGGCGAATATTCCGGCGCCGGTGGGCGCATTCATTCCGGCACGGCCAATGAGGTCGCGGTTGAGACAGCAATCTTCACGCGCGCGGGTGTGGAACGGATCCTCCGGTTCGGTTTCGAACAAGCGCGGGCGCGCCGCAAGAAGCTCGCATCCGTGACCAAATCCAACGCCCAAAAGCATTCCATGGTTTTCTGGGATGAGGTCACGCGTGAGGTGGCGAAGGACTATGCCGATGTCGAGGTCTCGCACTACCACATCGACGCCATTGCCGCCCGCATGGTGCTGGCGCCGGAAAGCCTCGACGTGATCGTCGCCTCGAACCTGTTTGGCGACATCCTCACGGATATTGGAGCGGCCATTCAGGGCGGGCTGGGTTACGCCGCCTCCGCCAATATCAATCCCGATCGCAGTGCGCCTTCCATGTTCGAACCGGTCCACGGTTCGGCGCCCGACATCGCGCATCTCGGTGTCGCCAATCCGATCGCCGCGATCTGGTCCGGTGCGATGATGCTCGAGCATCTGGGCGAGGGGCATGCTGCGGCAGAAGTGATGTCGGCAATCGAGTCCATAACCGCGCGGGGCATTGGCACGATCGCAGGCAAGGACCGGACTGAAACAATCACGCAAGCCGTGCTTGCGGCGTTGAGCTGAAAGGGCAGAGGAAAGACCATGAATGCGATAACGAAGATTGGCACGTTTGACGATGCGGACCTGTTCCGCCAGCAGGCGTTAATTGGCGGTGTGTGGCGGGAAGCGGATACAAAAGCCGCCGTCGAGGTCACCAACCCTGCCACCCTGGCCGTTCTTGGCAGCGTTCCCGATATGGGCGGCGACGACACCCGGGCCGCGATCGGTGCTGCGGCCGAGGCATTCAAAAGCTGGAAGAAGTCGACCCATGCCGAGCGTGCGAGATTGCTGGAGCGATGGCACGACCTCATTCGCCAGCACGAACAGGATTTGGCGCTTCTGCTGACGCTGGAGCAGGGCAAGCCGCTTGCCGAGGCGTCGGCGGAAATCCGTTACGGCGCATCTTTCGTGAAATGGTTTGCGGAGGAGGCGCGCCGCATCGGTGGCTCGACCATTCCGTCACCCACCGCCGATCGCCGCATCCTGGTCCTTAGGGAAGCAGTCGGCGTCTGTGCCATCATCACGCCGTGGAATTTCCCCAACGCGATGATCACGCGCAAAGTAGCACCGGCGCTGGCCGCAGGTTGTACGGTTGTCATCAAGCCGTCGGAATTTACGCCATTCTCGGCGCTGGCGCTCGGTGTCCTGGCGGAGCGGGCGGGCATCCCGGCAGGCGTTATCAACATCGTGACCGGCATGCCGGGAGAGATCGGCAACGAACTGATGGCCAACGAGACGGTGCGCAAGATCTCGTTCACCGGTTCGACCCGCGTCGGTGCGCTGCTCATGCGTGGCGCGGCCGATAGCATCAAGCGGCTGAGCCTGGAGCTTGGCGGCAACGCGCCCTTTATCGTCTTTGACGACGCCGATCTGGATAACGCAGTTGAAGGGGTGATCGTATCCAAGTTCCGCAATGGCGGTCAAACCTGCGTTTGCGCGAACCGGATTCTCGTGCAGGAAGGCGTTTACGACGCGTTCGCCGAAAAGCTGAGCCAGCGCGTCACCCGGATGAAGGTTGGCGCGGGGACCGACGAGGGCACTGAGATCGGCCCGATGATCAACACGGCCGCGATCGACAAGATCGAGCGTCACATTGCGGATGCGAAGAAGAAAGGTGCCCAGATCCTCGCCCAAAGCGAGGCAGTGCCCGACGGCAGGCAATATGCGCGGCCCGTCGTCCTGGGGGAGGCTACTACCGAGATGCTCCTGGCATCGGAAGAGACCTTCGGTCCGGTGGCGCCGCTTTTTCGCTTCGAGACGGAGGAAGAGGCCATCACCATCGCGAACGCTACGCCGTTCGGCCTTGCCGCCTACTTCTACACCGACGACCTCAAGCGGTCATGGCGTGTCGCCGAGGCGCTGGAGTTCGGCATGGTCGGGCTCAACACAGGCCTGATCTCGACCGAGGTTGCGCCTTTCGGCGGTGTCAAGCAGTCAGGCGTGGGGCGGGAAGGATCGCAACTCGGGATCGAAGAATATCTCGAGGTCAAGACGCTCCACGTCGGCGGGCTTAATTAGAGGCCTTTCGGAGTCGCAACTGCGAACTAAAGTGCGTCGCGTTTGACCGGCCTCATGCGGCGCGCTTTAGGTTGTTGTTTATGCTGTCGCTATCGCAAAACCGCTGCACACCCTCGGTCAGGCCCAGGGTCAGGCCTGAGGACATCCCTCTGCGCGACATGCATTGGAACACAGTCCCCTTTTCAGCGGCCGATTTTCAGTGGCAATCGCAAACCTCCGGGATTAGCCGAAGCATCCCTCCACTTCGGTCGAGTAGACGCGATGGGCGACCATCGCCTCTACCTCGACCGAAGTCGTGGTGGCTTGTGCCAATCGCCAGCGTTGGAGATTTGGCTGCCCGACCGTCAGGCAGCGAAGGCCCACCGCTGTATGGATGCCAGGGTCTACGCCGCGGCGCTTCGCTCCTTGCTCCGCCCTTGGATGACGAGCGAGGGGTGGTTCGGTCAATCCCAGGGCCGAGGGCATGCTTTTGCGCGACATGCACCAGAATCAGAAAGGGGCGGTCGAAACCGCCCCTTTCTCATTTCGATACTTCGAATGCCGCGATGGCCGGAGGCCCGCCAGCCTCAAGCAACTTCCCGAACGGGCTCCAGGCCGACCGCGGCGGCCAGCCCGCCGATATCCTTGATCTCGGTATATTCGTAGAAGGGGTTCGCGGGCTCGTGGCCGCGGTTCACCCAGACCTTGCTCTTGATGCCGAGATCGTAGGCGGTCATGAGATCGTAGCGGAAGGAGGAGGAGACGTGAGTGATGTCCTCCGGGCCGCAGCCGAGCTTGTCGAGCATGTATTCAAAGCCCTTCATCAGCGGCTTGTAGGCGCCAACCTCTTCGGCGGTGATGACGATGTGAAAGGGCGCGCCGAGCTTTTCCACATTCGACATGATCAGGCTGTTCATGGAGTTGGACAGGATCACCAGTGGGATTTCCTTGGCCACTCTGGACAGGCCAGCCGGGACGTCGGGGTGCGGACCCCAGGTCGGCACTTCGTCATAGATTCGTTGGGCGTCTTCGGGTTTGAACTGGATACCGATGCGCTTGCAGCTGCGTTCGATGGAATTCTGCACCACCTCGAGGAAGGGTTTCCATGGCCCCAGCACCTCGTCAAGGCGATAGCCCCTAAAAGCCTCCACGAAGCTGGCCATTGCCTCTGGGGAGAGGCGCTCGCCGTAGACGCGCCGCGCCGCGCCGGCCATATCGAAATTGGTGAGCGTACCGTAGCAGTCGAAGGTAATGTATTTCGGTCTGAACGTCGACATGGCGACAATCCTCCTGGTTTTCTCGGCACAGCGTGCCTGTACCACAATCACCATAGGCGGAGATCTGGAAGACTAACGGCCGCATTCGCCGCGACCTGAAGCAGATCGTTTCGTATTGCATCGCCGGTTTGGCAGAGAGTTGCGCCAGGTGTCCTTTCGAGCTTTGGGAGCGGCGCGGCCTGTCGGCCATGCTTCGGCAGAAGATGCGGCGCGAGCGGCGAAGGATAGTGAAAACGCGTCGCGCTTGGCTGCCGGTCGGGAGGAACTGCTGTCTTTGGTGGTCTACCGTCAGCACCTGAAGACGAAGGCCGGAAATTCATCATGACCACACAGCAGATCATCCTTGAAGAGATGACACCGGGGCACCTGGAAGGCGCTGTCGAGTTGTCTCGCCAAGTCAATTGGCCGCATCGCCGCGAGGATTGGGAACTGGCCCAGGCGGTCAGCCGGGGGATCGTCGCTCTGCAAGAACAACGCGTGGTGGCGACGATCATGATGACCCCCTACGGCGACAATGCCGCCGCCATCAACATGGTGATCGTCGATGCGGCGATGCGCGGTCGCGGACTCGGCCGAAAGATGATGGAAGAGGCGCTGGCCAAGGCGGGTGAGCGCACCTGTTGCCTGACGGCGACACGGGAAGGCCTGCCGCTCTATGAGAAGCTGGGCTTCGTCACGACTGGCGAGATCGTGCAGCATCAGGGCGAGGCGTTGGCAGTTTCGGCGCCGGCCCGTGTATCCTGGGCAGAGAGCGGCGATCTTGCTCGTATCGAGGTGCTGGATCGCGAGGCATTTGGCCATGACCGTTCGGCGCTGATGAAACGGGTTTTCGAGCGCGCGAAGTTCGCTGTCATTCGCGATGAAGGCAATACCCAGGCCTTTTCCGCCATCCGGCCATTCGGCCGGGGGCTGGTCATTGGCCCGGTGGTGGCGAGGAACGGTACCGAGGCCAAGGCCCTGATCGACTTTCTGCTCGCCCATCATCAAGGCAAGTTCGTGCGTGTCGATACCGACGTCTCAACGGATCTTGCTGAATGGCTCACCTGGCGCGGGCTCGCGCACGTCGGCGGGGGGATCACGATGCGACGCTCCATGGCCACGCACAGGGAAAGCAAGCCGGCGCATCATCGCACATATGCGTTGGTCAGTCAGGCACTTGGTTAAATCAGGCAATCGGTTGAATCGGAGGAAGAAATGCTGGCAAATTCACTGATCGAACTCGATCGCGCGCATCTGGTTCACCCGTTTTCATGCTATCGGAGCCACGAGGAGACGGGCGTGCGGGTACTCAAATCCGCCAAGGGCGCAACGGTGACCGATGCAAGCGGGAAAACCCTGCTGGACGGATTCGCCGGTCTATGGTGTGTGAACATCGGCTACGGCCAGGAAAGTGTCGTTGAAGCAGCCGCAAAGCAGCTAAGAGAGCTTCCCTATGCCACGGGATATTTCGGGCTGGGATCCGAGCCTGCCATTCGCCTTGCTGCCAGGCTTGCCGAACTGGCGCCCGGCGATCTGAACCACGTCTATTTCACGCTTGGCGGCTCCGACGCAGTCGACAGCACGATCCGCTTCATTCGCTATTACTACCATGCCAAGGGCACGCCGCAGAAGGACCAGTTCATCTCGGTCGAGCATGGCTACCATGGCTCCTCGACGGCTGGATCAGGCCTGACCGCGATTCCGGCTTTCCATGCGGGTTTCGGCGTGCCTTACGACTGGCAGCACAAGATTCCCTCGCACTACGCCTATCGCAATCCGGTCGGTTCCGACCCGCAGGCGATCATCGATGCATCGGTCGCGGCCCTGCGCGCCAAAATCGCGGAACTCGGCGCGGGCCGCGTTGCGGCCTTCTACGCCGAACCCATCCAGGGTTCGGGCGGTGTCCTCGTTCCACCGACAGGTTGGCTGAAGGCTCTGCACGCCGTGTGCAAGGAACACGATATCCTGTTCGTCGTCGATGAAGTCATCACTGCCTTTGGCCGTACCGGCCCTCTATTCGCCTGTGAGGAAGACGATGTCGTGCCGGATCTCATGACCACGGCGAAGGGACTGACCTCGGGCTACGTGCCGATGGGCGCCGTCTTCATCTCGGACCATGTGTACAATACGATCGCAGACGGAGCCGGCAAAGCGCCTGTCGGCCATGGCTATACTTATTCGGCCCATCCCGTGAGCGCGGCGGTCGGGCTCGAATGCCTGCGTCTCTACGAAGACAGCTTGCTCGAGAACGGGCGCAAGGCCGGCAAGCGCCTGATGGAAGGCCTTCGCTCGCTCGCCGACCACCCGCTGGTTGGCGACATTCGCGGCCGTGGCATGCTGGCAGCAATCGAGTTGGTCACCGACAAGGAGCGCAAGACGCCGCTGCCGGCGGCGGCCGACCCGGGGCGCCGCATCTTCGAGCGCGCGTGGGCGAACGGCCTTGTCATCCGCGCCTTCAACAGCGGCATTCTCGGCTTTGCGCCGCCGCTCTGCTGCACCGATGACGATATTGATGGAATCCTCGAACGCACCCGGATGACCCTGGATCAAACCCTCGAGGACCAGGACGTGCGGTCGGCGATGAAGGGATGATCGTCCAGGCTGCCGGCGCATGCGCGCGGCAGCCTCTTTCTCATCTGTCGAATATCGCGTCGAGAGGCAAATGGGATTTGACGATCGGTGACTTCAGCACGACGAAGCTGAAATATTTGTCGATTCCGATATCCAGTTCGATCATGCGCTCCATGATCGTCTGGTACTCGCTGATGCCCGCTGTGACAAATTTCACAAGATAGTCGTAACCGCCTGAAACCAGGTGGCATTCGATAACAGAATCGACCTTCTGGATTGCGGTGAGAAATCTCGCGAAGTCGTTCTGCTGGTGGTGCTTGAGCGTGACTTCGGTGAAGATCGTCAGAGTCTGCCCGAGCTTGGACACATCGATCTGGGCGGAATAGCCGGTGATGAAGCCTTCCGTCTGAAGCTTCTTCACCCGCATCAGGCAAGGGCTCGGTGAAAGGTTCACCAGGTCGGCGAGCTCGACATTCGTGACCCGCCCGTTCTTCTGCAGTTGGGATAAGATCTTGATGTCGATCTTGTCGAGCTTCATTGGAAACCTGTCAAACGTTGGAACCGCGGATCGTCCGGCAGACGGCGTCCGTCACCGCCTGCGTGGTCGCTGTCCCTCCGACGTCCGGCGTCAGCACGCCCTCACTCGTCACCGATTCCACAGCGTTCATCAACCGGGCGGCCGCTGCGCTCTCGCCCAGATGTTCGAGCATCTGGGCAGCGGTCCAGAAGGTGGCGACCGGATTGGCAATACCCTTGCCGGCGATGTCGAATGCCGAGCCGTGAATTGGCTCGAACATCGAGGGATAGCGCCGCTCGGGATCAATGTTGGCGGTCGGTGCAACGCCGAGACTGCCCGCGAGCGCGCCCGCAAGGTCCGACAATATGTCGGCGTGAAGATTGGTGGCGACGATCGTATCAAGGCTCCGCGGTTTCAACGTCATACGCACTGTCATAGCATCGACCAGCATCTTGTCCCAGGCGACGTCCGGGAATTCCGGCGCCACCTCGGCTGCGATTTCGTCCCACATTACCATGCCGTGACGCTGCGCGTTGGATTTTGTAACGACTGTCAGGAGCTTTCGCGGCCGTGATTGCGCCAGCCGGAATGCATAGCTCATGATGCGGGTGACGCCGACGCGCGTGAAGATCGCGACCTCGGTTCCGACCTCCTCGGGGAGGCCGCGATGGGCTCGGCCGCCGTGGCCCGAATACTCGCCCTCGGAATTCTCCCGCACGATCACCCAATCCAGATCGCCAGGGCCAACGCCCGCCAGCGGCGAAACAATACCGGGCAATATCCTGGTCGGCCGCACGTTCGCGTATTGATCAAAGCCTTGGCAGATCGGCAGCCGGAGGCCCCAGAGCGTGATGTCGTCGGGCACATCGGGAGCGCCTACCGCGCCAAAGAAGATAGCGTCGAAGCGCTTCAGTTGCGCCACCCCATCTTCGGGCATCATCCGACCATGCGCCTTGTAGTAGTCTGAGCCCCAGTCGAAGTGCTGGACGCGCAGCTTGAAGTCGCCGCAGCGCCGCTGCAGCGCCTCAAGCGCCTGGAGACCGGCGGCAATGACCTCTGGGCCGATCCCGTCGGCAGGAATGGCGGCAATCTCATATTCGCGCATCGTCACTTTCCCTTCAGTGCTGGCCGCCTCGCGGCCTCGATCGCGTGTGCGACCTGATGTAGCTTGGCAAACGGTCTTCTCAGAATTCAGCGACCTTGCCCCACGCAGCTGTCTTCAGACGCTCCGGCCTATAGGGACGCGGATCGACGATCGGCTCGCTGCCGGTGATGATATCGGCGATCATATGTCCAGCGCCGGGGCCGATCCCGAAGCCGTGGCCGCTGAATCCCGCGGCGAGAAGAAAGCCCGGAATCCCCTCCACTTCACCAATTGCCGGGACGCCATCGGGCGTGCTGTCGACATAGCCCGCCCAAGCATGAGAAATCGCGACGCGCTGGAACTCGGGCAGCAATTCGCAGGCTCTTTGATAGGTCAGGCGAATCTGCCTCATGTCAGGTTTGGGGTCGAGAATCCGATTCCGTTCCATTGGTGTCACGTCGTCAACTGCCCATTTCATCAGGCTTTCATGACCTTGACGCCAGCCCTCGAACGCTCCCGGGGCCAGACTGCGCCAGCGGCGGGCGAACATCGGCACGAACTCGCGGCTGAACCTGAGCTGCTGCGGCGTTGGATCGACTCGCGCCCGCCCGCTGATCGCCAGCGCGTATCCGCCGTTGCTGCGCCGCGTCAGCGAGACGCGCGCGGTATGCAGGGCATCCGGCAGGCCTTCTGCTCCCGGCGCTACGGCTAGAATGGACTGCCGCACGGCAGCCTGCGGGAAACGGATACCGAGCTGGTTGCAGAAGGAAGAAGCCCACGCGCCTCCGGCCATGACCACGGTCGTTGTGCGGATGGTTCCGGCTTCTGTAACGACGCCGCTGACCCGGCCGGCACTCAGTTCCAGCCCGCGCGCGGCGCAATTCTGATGCACGGTGCCGCCGGCCGCCATGATGCCGCGCGCGGCAACCGGCACCGCCTTCGATGGATCCGCCGTTCCGTCAGTTGGCGAGAACACGCCGCCTTTCCATTTGCGGCCGGTCGCCTTGCCCCGTTCGGTGGCTTCTTGCGCGCTCAGCACATGCGTCGTGACGCCAACCGTCCTTGCGAAATCGCGCCACTTTGCCCAGCCTGCCAACTCGTTTTCGTCCTGCGAAAGATAGAGCAGGCCGCAGCGGCGAAAGCCGGTGTCCTCGCCGGTCTCCTGCGCCACTTTTTCCCAGAGATCGAGGCTCCTGGTTGCCATCGGCAACTCGCGTGCGTCGCGGTTCTGCTGACGGCACCAGCCCCAGTTGCGGCTGGACTGTTCGGCGGCAACGCGTCCCTTCTCCAGCAGGGCAACGCTGACGCCCCGTCGCGCCAGATAATAGGCCGTGAACACGCCTACCACGCCGCCGCCGATGACGACGACGTCCGCCTCGCGAGGCAGGGATGGGCTGGAGTCGATGTAAATGAGCGGCGCGGGCATGGATGGAACTCCGTAAATTTGAAGCATCCTAACCTGCGGCCCGCAGAGGCAGGCTGCGGAGTCCATGCCTGGGCGGAATTTCCTGCGGTTTGCAGCCCTTGGAACAGGCAATAGTTGCCGAAAAGCGTTCGCTGGCCCCAACCTCGCAGGGGCAAGCAGGAGTACACTTCATCCAGTCGCGTGATCTGCGGCATGGGCTTTTCGGGACGCGGCGCGCAGTGACGCAAGGCCTGTCGCGCACAAATTAGCGGACGAAGGACCTGGTTGTCTGATCCCGGTTTCTGCGCCGGCACCGGAGCAGAGTGAAATGCCGTACCTGACGTTCTTTTCAGAAGTTCCTGCCGCCCGAGGGCCAAATTTCGACGACTATGCGGAGACAGAACAGTCAAACTGGCTGAAAGAACGGAGCAACCCTTCCTTATAGGGGTAAGCTCCAGAGGACTTCCGATAGGCAGGGCTTACGCCTTCGGAGAGTTCTCCAACAAAAGGGAACAGTGTCCGGTCCACGGACCGAATTTCATCAAGGGAGCCGCCAGGATGAGCAGAATTCGTCTCTCGCAGCCTCAGCGCTCGAAGCGCCGGGATGACCAGACGACGGACGCTATGGTGAGGCGCTTCTGCTCAAAGCGCGATGATGTGGTCCGCAACAGCGTGGACCCGCTCGGTTCAAACGGGAGATGATCGCAATGGTCGCAACGATCCAGCCTGTAGCCCCCGCCGATGTGGCGCTTTCGGTGCGCGACCTCACGGTGAATTTGCCGAAAGGCATGGAACGGACTTATGCCGTCGAGAACATCTCCTTTGATCTGAAACGCGGCCAGATTCTGTGCGTCATTGGCGAGTCCGGATCCGGCAAGTCGGTCACCGCCAACGCCATCATGGGGCTACTGCCGAAGGTGATCCGCGTCTCCTCGGGCGCCATTCACCTCGATGGGATGAACATCGTAGGCATGCCGCAGGACAAGCTGCGCAGCCTGCGCGGCCGGGTGGTGTCGATGATCTTCCAGGACCCGCTGTCGGCGCTCAATCCGTTGATGACCGTGGGTGCACAGATCGACGAGGTCATGACGGCACATCGCGTCGGCACTTCGAAATCGCGTCGCGGCCGCGCTGTCGGGCTGCTGACCGAGGTGGGACTGCCGGACCCGGAACTCATGTATCACCAGTATCCGTTCCGCCTCTCCGGCGGGCAGCGGCAGCGGGTGATGATCGCCATGGCGCTGGCGCTCGAGCCGACGATCCTGATCGCGGATGAACCGACGACCGCGCTCGACGTGACCACCCAGGCGCAGATTCTGGAGCTGATCCGCGACATTCAGCGCCGCAAGGGAATGAGCGTCATGTTCATCACCCATGACTTCGGAGTGGTGGCCGAGATCGCAGACAGCGTCGTGGTGATGGAGAAGGGCCACATCGTCGAGCAGGGTAGTGCTCAACAGGTCCTGAAGTCGCCTGGCCATCCCTACACAAGGCGTCTTATCGCAGCCGTCCCGCACCTGACCGGTGAGGACCGCGTTCCTCTGGAGACGGCCGACAAAGCGCCGATCCTGAAGGTCGAAGGCCTGATGAAGACCTACCGTAGCGGCAGTTCCCTGTTCAGCGCACAGCGCGTCGTGCCCGCGGTCAACGAGGTCTCGTTCGATCTGGCGCCCGGGCGCACGCTGGGCGTTGTCGGCGAAAGCGGTTCCGGCAAATCGTCGCTTGGTCGGCTTTTGATCAAGCTGCTGGACAGCGACGGCGGCGGGATTCTGTTCGAGGGCCGCGACATAGCCAAGCTTTCCGAAGCCGAATTCCGCCCGCTGCGGCCGCGGGTCCAGATGATCTTCCAGGATCCGTTCGCCTCGCTCAACCCGCGCTCGACGATCGGCCACATCCTGACCGTTGGCCCAGTCGCGCACGGCACGCCCTATGCCCGGGCGCGTGAAGAGGCGAAAGCGCTCCTGGCCCATGTCGGCCTCGATGCCGGCGCCTTTGATCGCTTTCCACATGAATTTTCCGGTGGGCAGCGCCAGCGCATCGGCATCGCTCGGGCACTGATGTTCAAGCCGAAGCTGCTGATCGCCGATGAGGCGGTGTCGGCGCTGGACGTGTCGATCCAGGCCCAGATCCTGCAGCTGCTCGACCAGATCCAGCGGGAGACCGGCGTGTCGATGATCTTCATCACCCACGACCTGCGCGTCGCCAGCCAGATCTGCGACGAAATCGCCGTGATGCAGAAGGGGCGGATCGTGGAACGCGGTCCTCCCTCGCAAATCTTCCTCGACCCGCAATCAGCCTACACACGTGAGCTGGTGGCGGCGATTCCTGGAGAGCAGCCGGGATCTACCCGTCCGGTTGCAGCAAATGGGTAAGAGCCACGGCGGATACCGCCAGAACAAGGGGAATTCCAATGACTGAACACGCAAACACCAAATCAAACTACTCGCGACGCGATGCACTACGATTGATGGCGATAGGCGGGGCGGCTGGCCTCATTGCGCCCAATCTGTTGGGCAAACCCGCCTTCGCCCAGAACCCGCCAGCGAACCCAACCGGCCGCGTCGTCGTCGGTCTCTCGCAGGAGCCCACCAAATTCAATCCGTTGATGCCGCATATCGAGGTCGACGACGCTGTGCATTTCTCGCTTTTCGATGCGCTCTTCCGCATGGATCCCAAAGGCATTCTTCAGCCCAATCTTGCGGTCGAACTGCCAAGCCAGAAAAACGGCGGCATTTCAGAGGACGGTCTTAAGTGGCACATCCGCCTGCGTGACGATGTCCGCTGGCACGACGGCAAGCCCTTCACGGCCGAGGATGTGAAATTCACTCTTGAGCTCATCACCAATCCGAAATTCCAGGCGTGGCGCACGGCCGGCCATTCGCTGGTGCGCGATATCAAGGTGGTCTCGCCGACCGAGCTGACCTGGCGGATGGAGGAGGCTTTCGCCCCCTATTTGTCGTTTCTCGCCGAAACCTTCATGGTTCCCAAGCACATACTCGAAAAGGAGGCCGACCCCAACGCCGCCGCCTTCAATCAGGCGCCTGTCGGCACTGGCGCATTCAAGTGGGCGCAGCGCGTTGCCGGCGATCATATCGAACTCGTCGCGAACGCGGATTATGCCGGGGAGGGCCCCTATTTGGAGCGGCTCGTCTTCAAATACATCCCCGACATGACGGTGCTCTACACCCAGTTCAAGAGCGGCGACATCGATCTTGTCGACCAGGCATATATAACCGCCGACCACTACGCGGAAGCCAGCACACTATCGGATCGCGTGGTCAAGCTGGAGCCTGGAGCATCGGTCGAGTCGATCTATCTCAATCTTGAGAAGCCGCAATTCAAGGACCCGGCGGTCCGCCAGGCGCTCTACGCGGCAATCGACAGGAAAGCGATCCTCGAAGCACTTTATTACGGGGTCCACAAACCCACCGAGACGTTCATGCCGCAGAATTCCTACTACTACAATCCGAACCTGCCGGCACAGGAGTTCAACCTCGAGCGCGCGGGCCAGATCCTCGACGAGGCCGGCTGGGTACCCGGAGCCGATGGAATACGGGCGAAGGACGGGGTGCGCCTGTCGTTCGCCAACTCCACCACCTCCGGCAACCATTTGCGGGAGCAGACGCAGCAGTTCCTGCAGCAGACATTCGCCGAGATCGGCGTCGAGATGACCATCTCGAACCTGCCCGCCGCTGTCATGTGGGGCGATTTCTGGCTCAAATCGCAGTTCGAGTCAGCCATCTCCGGTGTAACCAATGTCATCGCCGGCGACCCCGATGTTTCCAACCGCCTGCACAGCAAGGCGATCGTCGCCAAGGGCGGAAAGGGCTCGAACACCGGCCAATACTCCAACCCGGAGGTCGATGCGCTGCTCGACAAGGGCGCCCGCACCTTCGATCGGGAAGCGCGGCGCGCCATCTATCTGCGTGTGCAGGAAATCGTCCGTCAGGATCTGCCGTTCCTGCCTCTGTTTGCCTCCACCAACGTGTTCGGCCGCAAGCAGGGGCTGGAGGGTTTCGAGGCAAATTCCAACACCCGCGTCGCATCCTGGCATGCCGCCGGATGGCATTGGAAGGCCTGACATCCATACGCCGCCGCCGCCTCGCGGCGGCGGCCAGTCATGGCCCCGTCTTAAAGATGGGCGCTGTCTTGAAAGAGGAGAGATGAATGCGCGGCTTCCTGCTCAACCGGCTCTCACAGAGCCTCATCCTGCTCCTGATCGTCTCGGTCATCGGGTTCCTCGTCCTGAACCTGCTGCCTGGCGGGCCGCTGGCGCAATTCGGGCTCGATCCCAGCATGACGCAGGACGATCTCGAGCGCCTGAAAGAGCAGTTGGGCCTGAACCGTCCGCTTTTGATCCAATATTTCGACTGGGCCTGGCGGCTTCTCCAGGGCGATTGGGGCCACTCCTTCCGCGACGGCGCGCCTGTGCTGGCAGTGATTGGCCGGCACGTCCCTGCGACGCTGCTGCTGATGGGGACGTCCACCGCCATTGCGATCGCCATCGGCACCTGGATCGGCATTCGTGGCGCCACGCACCGCTATTCGCTGTTCGACTATATGGCGACGGTCGGAGCCATGGTCGCGCTGTCGATCCCGACCTTCTGGTTCGGGCTCGTCGGCATCTACATCTTCTCCTTGCAGCTGGGCTGGCTGCCTGCAGGCAACATGTACACGATCGGCGACGGTTCGGTCCTGAACTACCTGCATCACCTGATCATGCCAAGCATCGTGCTGTCGCTGGTGCATGTCGCGATCTGGAGCCGCTACATGCGATCGGCGACGCTCGACGCCATCGGCCAGGATTTTGTCAAGACCGCCCGCGCCAAGGGCCTGAGCGAGCGCCGAGTCATCATGAAGCACGTCGTCGGCAATGCGCTTTTGCCGATGATCACACTGGCCGGGGTGCAGCTTCCCAGCATCCTGACCGGCGCGCTGGTGACGGAGACAGTGTTTACCTGGCCGGGGATGGGTCGACTGTTCCTGGACAGCCTAGGCTACAGCGACTACCCGGTCGTGATGGGACTGCTGATGTTCTCGGCCATTCTCGTCATTCTGGGCAACCTGATCGCAGATATTGCCGTGGCGATCGTCGACCCGCGTATTCGTCTGGGTTGAGCGCGCAACCTCACACCCAACAGGAGGCACCCGAAATGACCGCTCTCGCCGCAAATGCAGGACCAAGCCGCTGGTGGCGCAGCCGCACCGTGCGCCGTTTCACCAGCCATCATCTGGCGTTGCTGGGAGTCACGATGATCACCCTTCTGACGCTGGCATGCGTCTTCGGCCCGCATCTCCTGCCCTATGATTCCCTATACATCGATTTGCGCGCCCGCTTTGCACCGCCGCTGACGGGCGACCACTATCTTGGGACCGATCCTTTGGGGCGGGACGTGGCGGCGCGACTGTTCATGGCGGGGAGGACCTCACTGCTGGTGGCTTTCTTTGCCATGCTGCTGTCGACGATGATCGGAACGCTCGTCGGCGTGATCGCGGGCTACCGCGGCGGCTGGATCGGCGCAGCGCTGATGCGCACGGTCGATGGCTTCCTGTCATTCCCCTCCATATTCCTGCTGCTTGCCTTGGCCGCGGCACTGAAGCCGAGCCCGGCTATGGTCACCGTCATTGTCGCTGTCACCAGCTGGATGGAGGTCGCTCGAATTGTCGAGGCCGAAGTGCGGTCATTGCGCGAGCGCGAGTTTGTGCTGGCCGGGCGCATGCTGGGGCTTAGCGGCGCGCATATCATGTTTCGCGAGATCCTGCCCAACGCCATGGGCCCGATCATCGTGGCCGCTACTTTGACGGTTGCCCACGCGATCCTCCTGGAAGCCTATATCAGCTTCCTGGGGTATGGCATTCAGCCGCCGCTGCCGAGCTGGGGCAACATGCTCGAGGGCGCCCAGCAGTATCTGGACAGTGCGCCCTGGCTGGCGATCATTCCCGGCGCCGCCATCACCATCGCCGTGACAAGCTTCAATTTCATCGGCGACGGGTTGCGCGATGCGCTCGACGTGCGGGACGACCGTGTCTGACCTCGCCGGCATGGACCGACCCAGCCTCCTGAAACCGCAACGAGAAGTCCCTCACGTGCACGAGCCCAAAGTCGCCAACAAGAGCACACCCTACTGGTGGGAGGCGGCGCCCGTCATGCCGCTGCCGCCGCAGCCCCTGGCGAGGACAGTCGATGTGGCGATCGTCGGCGCCGGTTATGCCGGGCTTTCGGCCGGGCTTGCGCTGGCGCGCGAGGGGCGCTCGGTTGCAGCTTTTGATGCGATGAATCCGGGCGAGGGGGCCTCGTCGCGCAATGGCGGAATTACCAGCGGGAGCATCCGGCTGGACTACGCCACGATCACCCGGCGCTTCGGCGAAGAAAAAGCCATGGCGATCGAGGCCGAGGGCAAGGTCGCGCGCGAATTCCTTTACGATTTCATCAAGTCGGAAAAGCTCGACTGCGACTTTCAACTGGTTGGCCTGTTCAAGGGCGCCATCGGATATGAACAGTACGAGAAGATGGCCCGCGGCGCCGAGGCGTTGGCAAGGAAACTGGGGATCGAATCCTACGCTGTTCCATATGCAAAGCAGCGCGACTATGTCGGCACCGACTTCTATCGCGGCGGCATGGTCAGGATGGACATCGGCGGGCTGCACCCGGCCAAGTTCCACGCGGAGCTCCTGCGGGTGGCGCTCGCTTCGGGACTGGCGGTGCATTCGAACACGCCCGTGACCTCGATTGAAAGGGATAGCTCGGGGTTCCGCGTCGCCACTTCGGCCGGAACGGTGCAGGCGCGGCAGGTGCTGGTCTGCACAAATGGCTACACCGACGGCGCCAATCCCTTCCTGCGCCGCCGGCTGGTGCCGGTTCGCAGTCGGATCATTGCCACCGAGGAACTCGCGCCTGAGCTGATGGCGCGCCTGATGCCGAAGCGGATGATGATGGGTGAGGGCCGCGAGCTTGGCTTCTATTATCGCCCTTCGCCGGACGGCAGACGCATTCTGCTCGGCGGGCGCGACAGCTCGCGTGCAGGCGATCCGGCAGCCCCGACGCTGCGTTTGCGCAACGGGCTGGGCGAAATTTTCCCAGAACTGGAGAACGTTCGTCTTTCGCATAGCTGGTTCGGCAATGTGGCGATGCACCGTGACATGCTGCCCAGGATCTTCGAGAAGGACGGCGTGGTCTATGCCACCGGATTCTGCGGTTCGGGCGTGGTCTGGGCGCCATGGGTCGGCACACGTGCGGCTCACAAGCTGATGGGACACGGCGAGCAGGCGCGCACCGCGTTCGACTTTCGGCCGCCCGCGGCCGTCCCGTTCTATCGCGGCAATCCGTGGTTCATCCCGGCCGTTATCAAGGGCTACGCCCTGCAGGACCGTATCGCCTGGTGGCGCGCCAGCCGCTGAAGGCCGAACGGTTGGCGGTCACTCGACCCTTGCCGAACGATAGCGGCAACAAGGAACAGCATCACATGCACTACATCTCCACGCGCGGCCATCCCGAACGCAGGAAGTTTTGCGAGATTCTGCTTGAAGGCCTTGCCCCGGATGGCGGCCTCTATGTGCCTGAGGTCTACCCTCGGCTGGATGATGCCACGCTGGATCGGTGGCGGGGCTTGTCCTACCCGGTGCTCGCCTTTGAAATCCTGTCGCTCTACATCGACGATATTCCGCCCGCTGACCTGAAGGCCATCTGTGCAAAGACCTACAGGCCCGAGGTTTTTGGGACCGCCAGGATCGCGCCCGTGCGAACGCTTGAAAGCGGTCTCCATGTGGCGGAACTGTCGAACGGTCCCACCCTGGCGTTCAAGGACATGGCGATGCAGTTGCTCGGCAATTTGCTCGAGTATGAACTGGCGCGGCGGGGTGTGGAGCTGAATATCCTCGGGGCAACCAGTGGCGACACGGGCAGCGCGGCGGAATATGCCATGCGCGGCAAGAAGGGCATCCGCGTCTTCATGATGTCGCCCCACGGACGCATGAGCGCCTTCCAGCAAGCCCAGATGTTCAGCCTGCAGGACGACAACATTCATAACATTGCCATCGAAGGGGTGTTCGACGATTGCCAGGACATCGTGAAAGCCGTGTCCGGCGATGCTGACTTCAAGAGGCGCCACCGGATCGGCGCCGTCAATTCGATCAACTGGGCCCGGCTGGTCGCTCAGGTGGTGTATTACTTCTCTGCCTATTTTCAGGTGACGGAAGAGAATTCGTCAGAGGTCGACTTCGCCGTTCCCTCGGGCAATTTCGGCAACGTCTGCGCCGGTCATGTTGCGCGTATGATGGGACTTCCCATCTCCCGTCTCGTCATTGCGACCAATGAGAACGACGTGCTCGATGAGTTCTTCCGCACCGGTGTGTATCGCGTCCGGGGCCGGGCGGATACGTATGAAACCTCGAGCCCATCCATGGACATTTCCAAGGCCTCCAATCTCGAGCGTTTCGTGTTCGACCTGCTCGGTCGCGACGCCAGCCGGACGAGATCGCTGTTCGACGATCAACTGCGCGAAAGCGGGTCGTTCGATCTCAGCGGGGATCCGGCCTTCGGGAAGGCGGCGGACCATTTTGGTTTCCGCAGCGGGAAGAGCACCCACGCCGACCGGTTGCAGACGATCCGTGACACGTGGCACCGCTTCAACGCGGTGATCGATCCACACACTGCAGACGGCGTGAAGGTCGCGCGCGAGCATTCGGTTTCGGATGTGCCGATGATCGTGCTCGAGACGGCCCTGCCGGTCAAGTTTGCGGGGACCATCAGGGAGGCTTTGGGCCGCGAGCCGGATCGTCCACAAAGGTTCGATGGCATAGAGGATTTGCCGAGACGGTTCAAACTGCTTTCCGCCGATGCACAGACCGTGAAGACCTACATCGCTGAAACGCTGCAGGCTTGCTGAAAGGCTGCTTCCACGACCGGGACCTCTTTCGCCATGGCCGTATATACCGAGTTGTCACCTAACGAAGTCGCAACTTTCTTTCAGGCTCTGGGCCTGGGACAGCCGAACTCCGTTCGCGGCAGCGCGAGCGGAATTGAGAACACGAACTACTTTGTCGACACCGAGGCAGGCGAATATGTGCTGACCCTGTTCGAGCGGCTCACATTCGAGCAATTGCCCTTCTACCTTCACCTGATGAAGCACCTTGCGGCGCGGCGAATGCCGGTCCCGGATCCGGTTGCCAACGTCAGAGGCGAAATCCTTCACACACTAAAAGGCCGGCCTGCCGTGATCGTCAACAGGCTTCCTGGCGAGAGCGTGACGGCGTCGACAGAGTCGCATTGTCGCGCTGTCGGGGAGATCCTGGCGCGAATGCACGTGACCGGGAGCGATTACCCACGGCGGCAGGCCAATCCGCGCGGCCTCGAATGGTGGAACGAGGTGGTGCCGGTGGTCGGCCGCTGCGTATCTGAGGGACAGCGCTCGCTGCTCACGAGCGAACTGGCCTTTCAGAACCAGATCGCCGTGTCCTCCACCTACGAGGAACTCCCAAGCGGGCCGGTGCACGCTGATCTCTTTCGCGACAACGTGTTGTTTGAAGGTGGTCACCTGACCGGCGTCTTCGATTTCTACTTCGCCGGATGCGACACCTTTCTTTTCGATATAGCCGTGTGCCTCAATGACTGGTGCGTCGATAGTGGCACCGGCCGCCAAGACACTAAGCAAGTTGCCGCCTTTCTCGGCGCGTATGAGTCAGTTCGGGCGCTCACTGGACCCGAACGCCTATTGCTTCCTGCGATGCAGCGCGCTGGAGCATTTCGTTTTTGGTTATCGCGTCTCTGGGATCTGTACCAGCCCAGGGAAGCTGCGCTCCTCAAAGCACACGATCCAAGCCACTTCGAGCGCATGTTGCGCGTGCTCCGGGGAGAAATCGCATGAGCAAGACCGCGAAGATCACCAATGGAAATGGAAGCACGATGGCACCGACTCTCAAAGACCACGTTGGCGAGCTGCTTTCGCAGATCGAGACGGAGGGCCTGTACAAGCGCGAGCGAGTCATCACCTCGCCCCAGTCGTCCGAGATCGAGGTCGGCGGCCGCAAGCTGCTCAATTTCTGCGCCAACAATTATCTTGGCCTCGCAGATAGCGCCGACTTGCGCGATGCGGCCAAGCAGGCACTCGACCGATACGGCTACGGCATGGCGTCGGTGCGTTTCATCTGCGGCACACAGGAGGAGCACAAGCAGCTCGAGGCAAAGATATCGAGCTTCCTCGGCATGGAGGACACAATCCTCTACGGTTCCTGCTTCGATGCCAATGGCGGCCTGTTCGAGACGCTGCTTTCCGAGGAGGACGCGGTCATTTCCGACGCGCTGAACCACGCCTCGATCATCGACGGCGTCAGGCTCTCCAAAGCAAAACGCTTTCGCTATGCCAACAACGACATGGCGGCGCTCGAGGAGGAATTGAAGAAGGCCGAAGGCAGCCGCTTCAAGCTGATCGCCACCGACGGCGTTTTTTCCATGGACGGCATCATCGCCAATCTCCAGGGCGTCTGCGACCTCGCGGAAAAACACAATGCCATGGTGATGGTCGATGACAGCCACGCCGTCGGTTTCGTCGGCGAGCACGGCCGCGGCACGCCGGAATATTGCGGCGTCGAGGGCCGGGTCCATATTCTCACCGGCACGCTCGGCAAGGCACTGGGGGGTGCCTCGGGTGGCTACACGGCGGCGAGCAGGCCGGTGGTCGACTGGCTTCGCCAGCGCTCGCGGCCCTATCTATTTTCCAACACGCTGATGCCTGCGATCGCCGGGGCCTCGCTGAAGGTGCTGGATATGATCGAGCAGGGCGGCGGCTTGCGCCGCCGGCTCTACGACAACGCCTCGCGCTTCCGCGCCAACATGGAAAAAGCGGGCTTCACGCTGGCGGGAGCCGACCACCCGATCATTCCAGTGATGATCGGCGATGCCGCGCTGGCTTCGCAAATGGCCGACATGCTGCTTGAGCGCGGCATCTACGTGATCGGCTTTTCCTTCCCCGTCGTGCCCAAGGGCCAGGCCCGCATCAGGACGCAGATGTCGGCCGCCCATTCGACCGCCGATATCGACCGGGCGGTGGCTGCGTTCGCTGAGGTGGGCCGCGATCTTGGAGTGATTGGCTGATGTCCAACATGATGCGCGCACTCGTTAAATCTCGCGCCGAGCCGGGCATCTGGATGGAAGAAGTGCCGGTGCCGGAGATTGGCCCGAACGACGTTCTGATCAAGATCAAGAAGACCGCGATCTGCGGTACCGACGTCCACATCTACAATTGGGACCAGTGGGCGCAGAAGACCGTGCCGGTGCCGATGGTGACCGGCCACGAATTCGTCGGCACCGTCGCCGACTTCGGCGCGGCGGTCACCGAGTACAAGATCGGCCAGCGCGTTTCCGGCGAAGGCCACATCGTCTGCGGCCATTGCCGCAATTGCCGGGCGGGCAGGGGGCATCTGTGCCGCAACACGCTCGGCGTCGGCGTCAACCGGCCGGGCGCCTTCGGTGAATATCTGGCGATCCCGCAGCACAACGTCGTGCCGATCCCCGACGACGTGACCGACGAGATCGCCGCAATCTTCGATCCGCTGGGCAATGCGGTTCACACCGCACTGTCCTTTGATCTGGTCGGCGAGGACGTGCTGGTCACCGGCGCCGGGCCGATCGGCATCATGGCTGCGCTGGTGGCGCAGTGCGTCGGCGCGCGAAAGGTGGTCATCACCGACATCAACCCGGTGCGGCTGGCGCTGGCGAAAAAACTCGGCGTCCAGCATGTCGTCGACGCGTCGAAGGAAAAGCTGCGCGATGTCATGCCGGCGCTCGGCATGACCGAAGGTTTTGACGTCGGCCTCGAAATGTCGGGTGCGGCACCCGCCTTCCGCGACATGATCGACGCCATGAACAATGGCGGCAAGATCGCCATTCTGGGCATCGCGCCGACCGGCTTCGAGATCGACTGGAACAAGGTCATCTTCAAGATGCTGCATCTCAAGGGCATCTATGGCCGCGAGATGTTCGAGACCTGGTACAAGATGATCGCGCTGGTGCAGGGTCCGCTCGATGTCAGTGGCCTGATCACGCACCGCATCGGCGTGGACGACTTCCAGACCGGGTTCGAGGCGATGAAGAGCGGCAATTCCGGCAAGGTTGTCATGGATTGGTGAGATGTTGGCCGGGTGCCGTTCCGGAAGTGTTGGAGGGACAGCACCCCCCT
>NZ_FNEE01000025.1 GCF_900099905.1 Mesorhizobium muleiense
TCGTGCGGCTCTTGAGACTTATTGGGCTGACTCCAAGTTCGAGGAAGAAATCGGACGCAAATCCGCCATTCTGGCTGAGGAGCTCAACTTAATCATAGACGATTTCCCCAACCTCGGCCTGAGTGTACGGGGCCGCGGACTGATGTACGGACTCGTATTTCAAAAGCACCACTCATTACCTGTGCAAATCTCGCGGGAAGCTCTTCGTCGCGGCTTGGTGATCGAGACCTGTGGCGAACAGAATGAGGTACTGAAATTCCTTTTTGCTCTCACCATTGCCGAGGCTGACCTGCGCCGCGGTCTGTCAATTGTTCGCGACAGTATCAGCGCGGTGAAGAACACTATGGCGAACGCCTCACCGAAGCGACTCCACGGCATCGAACATCGATAGCTAGCAGCGCGACGTGCTGGCGGATCCGACTGAGCGAGTCCTTTAAGAGAGCCATCAACGTAGCGACGTCAGTTTCTGCGTAGAGCATTGTGAGAAATGAGACATGAGCGGGCTCACTCGTCTTCCGCGCCCCAGGAACCGAGATGCAGGTGGGAAGACTATGTTCCGGAACCGTCGCATCGGCCAGCTTTTGGATGGCTCCTCATTCGGCTTCCGGCCGCGCTGCACCAGTAATGCCCACCTCAAAGTCGACGGCGAGGATCGATCCCGCTCGCTTACGAGAGTCGCTGTTCTCGCCGCAACTCGCCTTGGCCGGGAAACTGCCACCCTACCAATACGCGTGGGGGATTTTAGCCAAAATACGCGATATACACTGTGTCGCTGTTCGACGCGCATCTCAGATGGGCACCTCGAACCGTCAGCGACCCCGAGCTGAATCGCCGTACCGGTGTTTGCGCAAAGCCGGCAGTTCGGCACGGCTGAGCTCTGGGACATGCTCATACCTTAGGGGGGAGGCGAGCCCTTAAACCAGTGAGTATATACTCATCCTAGATCGACCTAAACACATCTACAATGGCTCGCAACGTGGTAGGCAATTCACAATTGGTCAAAACTCGATGGATATGCGGAGATTGGACAGCTATTCTTGGAAACCACGAACGGATCGAACCTCCGGCCGGTGCGGTCGAAGTAGAGGCCGAGCTCTCCTGGATGAGCTTCTCCATTCCCCGAGTGGACTAAAGATCCTGCTAGAGCCCCGTGCCGCCCAACCCTTTTGGTTTGAGCGAAAGCCACGGTCTGAAGCGCGGATTAGTTCCTGAGTCACCCACTCGGCTTGCCACGTGGCCAGTTGTATTAGCGATCACATGAAGTCGCCGAACACACGCGCGGCCTGACACTTCTCCAGGGCGCAGAAAACGGGGGACCGTCTTTGTTATTCGATTATATAATTGTGGGTGGAGGTTCTTCCGGATGCGTCATGGCGAACAGGCTATCGGCTAATGGAACTCGGGTCCTGCTCATTGAGGCTGGTCCTGACTTTTGCCCCGATGCTATCCCTGATGATATCCTCGATGGCGACCCTACGAGGGCTTACTACAACCCGCGTTATCAGTGGCCCTCGCTCAGCGCAACCATAGTGCAGGATGTCAGCAGGCGTACACACTATGAGCAAGCCCGGGTCATGGGCGGGGGCTCTAGCATTAATGCTCAAGTAGCTAATCGGGGAGCCCCCGGAGACTATGACGAATGGGCGTCTTGCGGTGCGACGGGCTGGGACTGGGAAGGTGTCCTGCCATATTTCCGCCGACTAGAGTGCGATCTGGATTTTAATAATGAATTTCATGGCAACGACGGTCCATTGCCGATTAGACGCGTGAGCAAAGCAGAATGGTCCGGATTTATTCGCGCCGCTTCGAACGCTTTGGAAGATAACGGGATACCCTTTCGACCAGACTTTAATGGCGAGTTTGGAGATGGTCACTCAGTTGTTCCATTGACGAACCTCAACCGTCATCGCGTCTCAGCTGCAATGGCTTACTTGTCGCAGAGCGTCCGAGCTCGACCCAATCTGACAATCCTGCCCCGGACGACGGTGGTACGTTTAACCTGTTCAGGACGTCAAATAACTGGCGTCGAGACCGAAAGTGAGACCGGGAAGCCCTCATTTAGCGCGTCAACGGTTATCCTATGTGCCGGCGCCATCCATTCGCCGGCCTTGATGATGCGATCCGGGATCGGCCCAGCTGAACAGCTGTTAAACGTCGGCATCCCGGTCGTCGCAGATATAAAGGGTGTCGGGAAAAATCTTCAAGAGCACCCGGGCGTCGCCATCTCGGCGTATTTGAGGCAGGACGATCGCATGGCGCCTGTCGCGACCGGCTACATTCAGATGCATGCTCGTTACTCGTCAGGTTTCGAGGGCTGCCCGTCGAGCGATATGGCTATCTCAGCCCTCGCCAAGTCCGCGTGGCATCCGATCGGTAAACGCCTCGGCACCTTGGCTTTTTGGGTCAACCGCGCCTACTCGACGGGAACGGTTTCGCTCAAGAATTCTTCTCATGCTACTGAGCCGGAGGTGAACTTCAATATGTTGAGCGACAAGCGGGATGCTGAGCGGTTGAAGGAGGCGTTTCGGTTCGTAGCACAGCTGCTTCAGCACAAGGCGCTGGTGGCGCTCGCACTTGACCCATTTCCTTCTACCTGGACTGGGCGAGCAAAGCGGATTAGCAAGTACAATCGCCTTAATTTCGGGCTCACTTCCATTGTCGCCACGCTTATGGATAGTACCTCGTGGTTGCGTCGAAGCCTCATAAGATCTGTAATCACCGATGGTCATAGCGTATCAGACCTCCTCGAGAGCGACGGGCTTCTCGACCACTTTATACGCCAGAATGCCTTTGGAAACTTCCATCCGACTTCGACCTGTCGAATGGGACCTGCTCTGGAGCCAACTAGTGTCACGGATCCGTCTGGGCGCGTTCACCGAGTGTCGGGCTTAAGAGTCGCCGACGCGTCGGTGATGCCATTCTGCCCTAGAGCAAATACGAACATCCCAACAATTATGGTCGCTGAAAAGATCTCTCACGCCATACTGAATGAGCGCTAATCGAGACGTGAATGCCGTAAGGGATAGCATTATTCGGCGGAGCATTCCCAGACGTTCTGGCGCCTATCCATTGGCTCGGCGTCAGTCGGCCCTGCTCGGGACAAGTCTATATACCGCTGTGCCTAGGCCTTCATGTTCGCGATCTGTATCGCGGCACGGTAGTCGTCAGCTCTGACAAATTGCGGGGCGGGTTACTAACCCCTGCGATGCTTCGGGCAAGCAGCAGCCCTCCTGTATCAGGGATTGGAAGAGATGAATGACCTGAAGCTTCTAGCAGAAATGGAGGTGTCGGCAATTCGTCGGTCTGCCGATCGCGAACGGAAGGATCGTGGAGGGCTCAGGTTCAAGTGAACCAAGAGGCACTCCGCAACTCCGTCAGCCTTGGGCAATAGAGGTGATCGGATTAGCCCGCTGTCACAATGATTGGTTGGGCGACTTCGGGTTCGTGCTCATGGGAATCCGACACGTGAAGGAGCGCTCGAGGCGATACCGGTCAAGATGGATCGCCAGAATGCAGATACGTTGGCTTCGCGTATACGCTAATAGGGCACAAGTCTCTCAGGTTGGCCAAAGGTCATGCAGAACTCTCGGAGTTGCAGCCTTGGCCTCTTCGATCTCTGCTGCAGACAAACGGTCCGCCAATTGGCCTAGGACGGAGCGGGCGACCTCTTCCGGATCCACTGCCGGGTCGCGGTGGACGCCGTCGTGGATCCGATCGAGAAACGAATTCCGGTTTCTGGCTATGGCCCGTCGGCCGGGGTGCCAACCCTCGTAATAAAAGCCGCGCAGTAAGGCTGGCAGCTGCGCACCCATGTACACGGCCTCGTCCCGACCCAGGCAGTCGCGCAGGGCGTGCAGCGTTGCAATCAAAGCTAGGAAAACCCGCTCGCGATCATGCCAACGAAGTCTCCACGCCAGATCGCTGACCCAATTCTGGGTCGCCTGCAATGCATAGGTGAGATCATGACTCACGAACATGAGTATCTTTCTGTTCTTGAAGGTTGTCTAAGGGCTGCAAGGACCATGACTAGACGGCTTCCGTCCGCCCGCCGCCGCGCTATACGCGCGACGCGGGATTTTGCGTGAGTTCTCCCAGCGTGTCACCCCGAGGTGGTCGTCGCATGAGTTTAGGCAGCCTGAGGACACCGGACACTTTACTGCAACTCTCGGGCGCGCCCGGCGCCATTCCCTGTCTCGACTGACTCGTAATTGCGCAGCATCATTTCCGCGACACTGAAGGTGTGGCGCCCTTCCCGCGAAGTCAGGCGCGCGTCGACGTCGGGATAGATAAAGAAGGGAAGCGAAATTCGGTCGGTCAGACCATTGTGCGCGACCTGATGCGGCGTACTCTTGAAGCGGTCGTCGCTCAAAGCCTGAAGCATATCGCCCAAATTGACTACGAGACTGTCGGGCAGGCTCGGCACTGGCATCCAGCGCCCGCGCAACCACACCTGCAACGACCGGGTGGGGAGTTCCTCCTGCAGCAGCAGCGTGAAGAAGCCACCATCGGTGTGCTTGGCGCACGTGCCGCCGCGAGCTGGATACCGAATTACGCGTTGCTCGAGCGTCGGCGGGCTGAAATACCGTTGGAACCAGCCCTGTTCCAAACCGATCACGTCGGCAAGCGCGGTTCCGAGCTGCGGGACGACTTCGCGGAGCACGGTAGCCTGCAAGGCAAGCAGGCTTCGCGCGAAACCAGGAGCCAAAGCCTCATCCGGAAACAGTGTGCTCCCCGCAAACGGACGCCGATCGCCTTCGTTGTCGATTCCGAGATCGAACACTTCCTTTGGATCGCGGCCGGCCTCAGGATGCAGGATTTCGCCGTACAGCGGACTGTATCCACGTGCGATAGTGGGGTACACGTTTTGTGCGGCGTGACCGAAGCGTTCCTTTGTAGCCAGTGGCAACGCGAAGAACCGCCGGGACGCGTCGATGGCATCCGCGATCTGTTCCTTCGGGATTCCGTGCTCGATAAGGTAGAAGAACCCGGACACCTCGCATGCATTGCCTAAGCGCTGTTGCTCTTCATGTCGCGTCGCATCGGCAGACAGTTTCGCCAATGAGATTTGCGGTAGCGTGGTCATAGTCATCCTCCGTCTGTATCGGCGCCCCCTGTTGGGCTCCTGGAAAATCTCGCAACTCAGTTTCTGCCTAAGTAAAATAAAAGAATGAGACCCCCTGATCCAGTTAACTTATGGGATCAATATCACGTTATTGGGGGCCAATTCAACAAATTATATATTAAAAATATAATACAATTTCGTTATCATGTTTTGAAACAACATCAATATTGTAGGTGATTTTCGCCTACTTTTACCTCCGGGGTAGCGCCAAGTACATTTCCTGGTATGCGAAGCTTATCACGGCCATGGACTTCTGTTTCAAGAGCCAACCGGACAGGAACTGACGTTTGAGTTTTCCCGCCGTAAGACAGACTGGCAATTGCTCGCGAGGTATTCGGCCTCTCCTCTGCGGGGCGACCAGGAGTCAGGCCAGCTTTCACTCAGTCGGAGCGACCTTTCGAGAAATCCTTCAAAAACTGAGAATCTAAGATTGTTTCGTTATATTGAGCCATCTTTAAAGTGTGTCGATGGTGCCTTCCACCCAAGCCGTCAGCCGCGGATAGCGAGGCAACCATTTGGCAAGTCACGCGGGGAGATCGGTCTTGGCACGGCGAGATCGATAGTGCGTTCGACGGGAGGTGGCGCGCCATGATGCATGAGAATATTCCGGCCCAATCTCTACCGTGCTGACTTACCAGGGCAGACGCTTTACGCACGCGACGGGGCCGGAGGCGAGGGATCCAAGGCGTTCATCTCAGTGGGATGGTCAATGGCTTTTCAACCGGTCAAAGCTATGACGCCGCAGTCGTCGCGGATCGCAAGAAAGAATTCGTGCGACGATCCACATGTTTCTTTCCCTGCTTCGGAGGCCGGCCCCTTGCAAGCAACGATGTCCTCGTTGGAACTCACGCCACGAGTGATCTTCTTTCTACATCAATTAGGATGGACTCTAATTGCAGCTAGAGGAAATCACCCGTGGCAAGTCCCCCGTGACGAAGGATGCTCACGCTTTAACTGCCGGCTAAATCCGGTCGGTCGCTGCGACATTCCTATTTCAGGTCCACCAGAGAACAAGATCAGGCCGGGCAAATCCGAAAAAGCAATTCAGCAGCACGCGACGCTTTCCGTTGCCTGATTGACCGGTAACCCCGTGAACGAAGCCGCCATCGATTAGGGCGATATCCCCGGTTTTGAGCTCGAACTCGCGGCAAGGGACGGCCTCCAGATAGGCTGCCGAATAGGGATATCCAGTGGTCTCCACACCTTGCGATAGCCGGTCCGCAACCGTCGGCTTGTGGCTCCAGAGCTTCAGATTGCCGCCTTCCTCAGGCATGCTGGGATAGAAGTTGAGTGCTGCGACAGTGTTGTGCGCCACCGAAGAAAGCTCGTAATCATCGCCAGCACGTAGGACTTGAGCGACATCGTCGTGTGGATCCAAGGAAAACGTGCCTGAGCCCGACCAACTGAGAGCGCGACAAACATTGGCCTGGCCGTGTTCGGAACGGGCCAGCCGCAATTCGATGCCCTGGTTGTGAAGCTCTCGCTTCAACGCCCCGAATACTGCTCGAACCGGGTCAACCAAACTCTTAAAAAGGGCATCGACGTACGGCCGCGCGTTTTCGGCGTCTGCGAAATAGGTGGCTGCATCCTTCCTGTAGTGAGATGCGCCGACATATTGTCCGGGCACACCATCTTTACGCTCTCTGAGACCGGAGCTTCCAATAAAGTTCGTAGTGATCTCCTCGGCTACTTCGGTGCTGAAAGCTTGCTTGATGTGCAGAGCGGTGAGCTCACCTTTCAGGACCGAGATGATCTCCGCCGTGTTGATCGACCCGGTCCGTTCTTTGATCGAAACCGGCGAGATGGCTGGCACTTGAGATATCTGACTAGGCATTGTCTTGCTCCTGTAGTGCGTGTTCAAGGATGGTGATGCCACGATCGAGTTCGGCATCGGTGATGGTTATCGGCGGGAGGACTTTGATAACGTCGCGATTTGGCCCCGAGGATTCGATAAGAAGGCCATTTTCGAATGCGACATCGTGCACGCGGCCGACCACTGCCGGTGAACGGCATTTCAGGCCGGCCATCAGACCGCGGCCGCGCTTCTGTTCGATGTATCTTGGAAATTTCGCAACGAGGCGGGCGAGGTGCGTTTGCAGCCTGACGGCTGTCCGCTCGACACCTGCGGTAAATCGTTTATCCGACCACATTTTGCACATGGCTCCTGCCGTTACGAAGGCGAAATTGTTGCCTCTGAAGGTCCCGCTATGTTCTCCGGGCTTCCATATGTCCAAGTCGGGTCGAATCAGAACGATGGACAGCGGGCTACCTGAACCGCTTAGGGACTTGGAAAGACACACAATGTCCGGTTCGATTTTTGCGGACTCGAATGAAAAGAAATCGCCAGTTCGGCCGGCACCCGCCTGAATATCGTCGACGATAAAAACAATGCCGTGAGTACGGCAAATGCGCTGAATTTCCGTGAGCCAAGCTGCAGATGCGGCGTTCATGCCGCCTTCCGCCTGGATCGTCTCCAGAATGATTGCGGCAGGCTTTTCTATACCGCTCCCCGCGTCGCTCAAAACGTGGTCGATGTAACTGGCGGAATCGAAAGCTTGGCTCGGATAGCCGTCATAGGGAACACGGATCACATCGTGGCGAGCAACGCCTCCCAGTTCCCTGGTTGAGGCCGAGCCCGACACCGCCAGAGAGCCGAGCGACATGCCGTGGAACGCATTCGTAAAGGCCATGACGCTCGAGCGGCCGGTGTATTTTCGCGCCAGCGCCAGCGCCGCTTCGTTGGCGTTCGTGCCGGTCGGCCCGGGAAACTGAATCTTGTACGAAAGGCCTCTGGGTTTCAGGATCCAATCGACGAACCCTTCAATGAAGTCACGCTTTGCCGCCGTATGCATATCAAGCGACAGAAGAATGTTCTCACCGAAGAGATATTCAATCGCTGGCGCCATAATATCCGGATTGTTGTGCCCGTAATTGAGCGCCCCGGACCCAACGAGGAAGTCGATATATGCTTTACCGGTCTCGTCCCAGATGGTGGCCCCAAGTGCCCTCGCAAAGACCGCGGGGAACGCCCGGCAATAACGACGAACGTTAGATTCATGGGCCGTGAAAGCGTCGGTGTTCATATTGATTCCTCTGCACATAGTCGTTCAAAGAAGAGAGCTGTTTAATGGCTAGTGGTTTGCGGCCGATGTTCGTCGTTTAACATTGCAGCAGAATACCAGAGGAAGCTTTGGTTGGTCTGGTGATGCCGCGATCATCATCGTTGGTTGCGTTGCCCTCCATTCGGGTGCCTTCGGAGAATTTGCTCCAACAAGATGGCTTCTATAGCTTCCGCGAAAGCACCGATACTACGATATCGGGTAGTTGACGTATGCCATCGCCTACCCATAGCGTCTCCGGACAATGAATGAGTCCAAGGACGATTAGCAGGGTCGCGTCGCCAGAGGTTGTGTAGCTCGGCGGCAGCGAAGCCGCTCGCGAGCGCGCTCCTCAATAGCGCCGTAGCGAGCGAGCGGCTTTGCGGCGGTCATCAATATTCGCCGTTCAACCTCGGGCTGCGGACACCAACCTGATTCATTTGATGACCGATGACACAGCGAAAGCCGCGCTCTCTTAGAGAAGACTGCGGATTCCGATCTCTTGCGCGAGATGATTGGCCCGAGCCGCCGGATCAAGAGGGCGGGGCCGTGGGCGCCCTTGACGGAAAGCCCGTTCGTAGGCCAGGCGGAAGCAACCGGGAGAGGCGCGGGCGAAGGGCCGCATCGGTGTCGAGAACGTCCACTACCGCGACGGCAACCATCCCCGGCCGCCGCTGGGGCTGCTGCCTTCAGGCGAGTCGAAAAGGAGATCGTCTGGGAGGGTGAAGGCGTTGGTTGACGAGGTGGCCGTGAGTAGGCAATCCAGCGCTGATCGGGATCGACGAACGCTGTGTCCGTCCGACCCGAGGTTGACCAGTGAGCGGGGTTACCTCAAGGCAGGCAGGCCGACAAGCTCGGTTGGAAGGCGAAAACCACTTTCGATGAGCTCGTCTTCGAAATGCTCGAGGCCGACTGCCGCGCCTACGGGATCATGCGCGCGTCACGCGAAAACACGATGGCGTCGCGGGCAGGTGCATTTGTCGTGGGGCCATCCACATTGCCAGGCACGCCCTCTCGGCCGGCATCCACTCAGGTCCGGTCGTTAGGGTCGGCGAATTCACACATCCTGCAAAGCAGAAAACCATCCGCTCCATTCATCCGATCGACGATTTCGCGAAAAACTGGCTTTTCAAACAGCGCGGAATAACCCTCATATAGAAGGTTGCCCAATACGTGACGCCGCTCAAAATCCATGGAGCACAGGGTAACGTCGCCGTTTGGAAGAAGAACATTCCGATACTGTCGTTCGTCCACGCAGGTTAGGGCTCCGACCACTGACTGGCGTGGTGCAACGATCTTAGGGTCGACGCTTCCACCCCTACTGCTCATGGGCCGCGCTTTTAACAGTGCTTCGGTTGGAATAATGTCGGCTATATCTGGGTGGGGCTCGCCCAAAGCCACGAACCGGATCAAGGGGATATCCGCGTCGACGAGTTGACGAACCAGATCGCGATACTTGTCTCCGACCAGGCGGCTGTTCATGTAGGTGCCATCATCGAAAACATGAACCACGAATACGCCTAAGCGCAAGGCTTGCAATCGTTGCAGGTCCTGCCCGTTCATTCCCACCAGCGTCGTAAAAATCCTGATGCCATGGCCTTTGGCGAAGGCGTGCTCCACCATTTCGGTGCAGTCCGGTTTGAGCCAAGGTTCGGAGTATCCCGCAAAACCAATGTCGACGGAAGTCGGTACGCGGGCCACACCGCTTGAAATCTTCAAGACCCAGATGACTCGCATGAGACACTTTTCTTTGCCGGACCGCGAACTTGTCCTGGGGACAATATGAACATCCTACGATGCATCCCGTGGTCGTCGTTATCTCCAAAACCCTGCCGGCTGTGTTTGCTAAGCGAAGTTCCGGCAAAATCACTGGTGACGACTCCCATCTACTTACGTCGAAGCGCCACGATGGTGTGCCTTTGGCTTTCTGGCACCGCCTGCTGATCTACTGAGGCAACGCGGCCATCTACCCTTTTGGCAGCCTACGCCGCCCGGTTCGCCGATTTGCCGGGCCGACTCTTCACAAACTTCGAGCGCGTCGGACCAGAGACAGCATTGCATCTTTCGAGGCATCACTCGCTCCGGAGATGTAGCCTCAACCGTTGATCGCTGGCCCGCCGCCGAGATGCGCGCACAGCACGCTCGAACCCGCCGGAAAGAAGCTTTCTGGATGAGGTCGATCATCCCTTTCATCGAGCGAGTTCCGTGTTCTCATGCGGGTCAGCCCGCAATAGTGCCGCAGCTCAACCAGCAAAGGCCGTGCCAGTGCGCCTGGCGCGCAGTTACTGCGTGATAGGCTTCGAAAAGCCCGACAGGCTAAGACGTTCCGCTGTTTTGAACCCGACATGTTTTCTGACGGCTGTCAGATTTTGGACACACATCACTCATGCGTCAGTCGCTTAAGACGGAATGGTGTGCTGAGTTCTGCAAATTCGCTGAGAGTGGGCAGTCATGACAAGGTGGTGTTCAACGTCACCGATTCCCTGGAAGGAACGCCGCCATGATCAAGACAGAAAGTAAGACCGGCAGCGCTGCCGTCAAAGACATTCTGCTTTGGAACCGGGATAGATTGAACGAGGTGATCCGCGCGGTGATGCAGGTGCTCGAGGCCGAGATGGACGAGGCGCTGGGTGCTTCGAAAGAGCGAGCGCACGCCGGAGCGTCTCGGCTATCACTCGCGCTACTACGGGCGGAGAACTACCTGCGCACCTATTGCGGTTCGATAATCCCAAGTTTCGACGCCTTTACAGCAGCTAATGTTCTGCTGGTCGAATCCAACTTCCGCATCACGTTTTTTAGATGGAAATCTACGGTATATCGCGATATCCCTAAAATAGTTCCGATGTCCCATGACGATTTTCCTTGTGACACCAAATCAATGCACTGTATTTCTCTCGGAGACAGGTTATGAACTTGCTCCGACGCAGTCGTAGTGTCGAACTTCGTAACCATCAGATGAAACCGTAGCGCGGCCATTTGCAGGTAAGTGATCGCTCTATTTTGCAATTCGCAGTCCGAGGATTGAGCAAAACTCATAAACCTAAAGCTGTCAGCAGGGCCATGTAATGGGACGGTAACGCCTGACCTCAAGCCGAATGTTGCTGCTTCGTCCAAGACGCGGCGTCCATCTTCAGTTATGCTTTCATCGGTATACACCTCGCTCCATCGAAAGGCCCCTGCCTCCTTTCGACCTTTCTTGATGAGTGGGTCTATTTTGGCATAGCCCATTCTCAAGTAGCGCTCCTGCCATTCAGCAGGATAATTCCACATCACCACAGAATCCTGTCGGTTCGGCTTGAAAACCCTCTGTTTTGATGCGAGCGGGCCATAGGCAATCCACGGGCAATCGAACTTCAGCGCAAACGCGGACAACAGTTCGAACAACTGTTCGGATTGAGCGATATCATCAGTCATGTCGAGGAATAGACCAAACTCGAGCTCAATCCGCGGCACGATCTCTCCTTCAGTTGCTTTCTCATTGGTGCACAGCTCCAGCCCAGCATCGCAACATGCGTAGTGCGCAGGAATCGACAGCCGGAGTTTCTTCCGCACCTAAAGACGTACCCTCAAGAGTCGTGCCACCTTGCGAGCGGAGCTTTCTTCAGGTTGTAAACCGACTGGAGCAAGGTACCCAGGAGGCGAACCGAACAGCACTGTGTCGGGGAGCGCACAATCCGACAGTCGAGCATTCGATTGACGGAATATGGGCAGGAAAGTATTCGCGGCGCGTTTTTGAAATCAGCACCTAAGCCCCGAGCACTTGAGAAAGCTGCGTTGCAATTGTACTTATTTGATCGAGGCAACGTGATGCACCACGTGATTACCGGCACACGCTCCGCTTATTGGGTAGAGAAAGAACAAGTTCAACATTCAATCGATACATCGGCCCTTCTTTTCCAATCTTCCCCGAGTTGGGGAAGCCATAGCAATCGTATTCGACTGGATCGCGGCTGACTTTCTCCAGGCTCGGTAACCTGCTGAATTTGTCCTTCGGCTGTTCCCGCTCAGTTGGCACGACTTTTGAACCCCACCGTCGTGAGGCGGCAGGAGCTGCCCGCCAAAATTGATGCTGTTGTGGGGGAGGTCGAAAATTCCAGTTTTGTCATTTAACTTCTTTGGGACCGAGCGTGTCGATGCGCCCGCTTGGAAACTATGAAACGTTTCCCCGTCCATGGGCGCGACGCCACTTGTCGCGACGTTTTCGCCTTTACTGTCCGCCACTGGAGCCGGCAGCCGGTGCGGCTCGCGATCATCATGGCCGCGGTGCTTGCCTCCACGCTCGTCGACGTGCTGTTGCCGGTCTATTCTGGCCGTCTCATCGACGCTGTTTCTCGTGCTGCTAACGCGGCAGCACCAGCCCGGGATTCAGCTGTTGCAGCATTCTCTGTACCGATTGCGCTAGCGCTCGCTGCCATTGCCATGCGCCACATCGCCTTCATTGGCATTAACGACCTTTTGCTGAAGATGATGTCCGATGTCGCGAACGAAGCTTTCCATCATGTCCAGCGCTTTTCGACAGACTGGCATGCGAACAGCTTCGCCGGCTCGACAGTGCGCAAAATAACGCGCGGCATGTCGGCGCTCGACCTCCTAAACAGCACTATACTAGTCGCGCTGTTCCCGTCGTTTGTCATCTTGATCGGCTCGACGGTGCTGCTCGGCTGGCACTGGCTGGTCATGGGCGTGATCTTTACATGCGGCTCTCTGATCTATCTTGCATTCTCGATTTCGCTGTCGCTCAGCTATGTCGCGCCGGCGGCGAGCCTTGCTAACAGATGGGACACAAGGCTAGGCGGCGCGCTAGCGGACGCGGTCAGTTGCAACGCTGTGGTCAAAGCCTTCGGTGCAGAGATCCGCGAAGACGAGCGCCTTGCAAATATCATGACCAAATGGCGGCACCGCACGCGCCGGAGTTGGGTGCGGGTAACGATCATCGGCTCAACCCAAGGCGTCACTTTGGTTGCGCTCAGGGTGGCGGTGATCGGATACGCCTTGCTTCTGTGGTCGCATGGACAGGCAACGCCGGGCGAGATAGCATATGTTCTCACGTCCTTCATCGTCTTACAGGGCTATCTGCGTGATGCTGGCCTGCATGTACGCAACGTGCAGCGCTCGGTTAATGAACTGGAAGAACTGGTGGCCATCCACAATCAGCAGCTGGATGTTGCGGATCGACCAGAGGCCAAGCCGATCCGGATCACGAAGGGCCGTATCGATTTCGAGAACGTCCACTTCCGCTACGCCAACCATCCCCTGCCGATCTATAGCGAATGTTCGCTGTCGATTGAAGCTGGCGAAAGGGTTGGGTTGGTTGGACCCTCCGGTTCCGGCAAGACAACATTCGTGAAGCTCATCCAGAGACTCTACGACCTGAGCGGCGGCCGGATCCTGATAGACGGCCAGGACGTCTCCGAGGTGACCCAAGAGTCGCTCCGTTCGCAGATCGCGATAGTGCAGCAGGAGCCTATCCTGTTTCACAGGTCGCTTGCCGAGAACATCGCCTATGGCCGGCCTGGCGCGAGCCAGGCCGAGATCGAGCAAGCGGCACGGCTGGCCAGTGCGCACGACTTCATCGCGCCCCTGCCGAAGGGCTATGGGACATTGGTCGGCGAAAGGGGTTTGAAGCTCTCCGGCGGCGAGCGCCAGCGCGTGGCGATCGCGCGCGCCTTCCTCGCGAACGCGCCGATCCTTATCCTGGATGAGGCCACATCGAGCCTCGATTCGGAATCCGAGGTGCTCATTCAACAAGCGGTGGATCGGTTGATGGTGGGTCGAACCACACTCGTCATCGCACACCGGCTGTCGACAGTCCGCTCGCTCGATCGGCTGCTCGTCTTCGATCGTGGCCGCATCATGGAGGACGGCGATCATGCCGCGCTGATCGATCTCGATGGTGGCATTTACCGCCGCCTCTTCGAACGGCAGGCGTTGGAACTAGCGAAGGGCCTGGCCTGAGCGCCAACCGGGTTGCGCGATGCGCCGAGCCGTTGCCGGAGAGGCGTGTGGCAGTGAGGCCTTACCGACGAGCGGCGGGCGTTACGGCCGGCAAAACCAGCACGGCCGGAACTGTCCGCCAAGCGGGCGGGCGGGAATGCACCACGTCTAAGCTTCGGCGAATGCGCGCAGTTACACCCGGGCACCGAATTGTCGCGCCTCACGGCGAACGCACCAAAAGGGCGGGAATCTCGACGGTCATTTGGGTCCGGGAAGTTGTGCGGACCTCGCCGTTACCCACATTTCGCCAAAGGAAGCGAAGTCAACGCACATTGAAGAGGGCGGTGCTTCCGGCCGGCTGGGAGCCCTGTCGCTGGCCCACCTGCCGCACACGCCGGCCACGTCAACGCATCAAACTCCCTTCGGTTCGCAAAGTCGTCCCTCGGAGACCCGGAAGCGCAGGAGCTCCGACCGCAGTCCTCGCTCAACTCTCGCCATCTGCTCCGGGGGATTGGATTCCGTTCCCTTGCTAACAGAGTGGCAGCTGAGCACGAACTCGCCGGCCTCGTGTCTTTCTACGGCCAACGGCATAGGAAGAGATTGGATTCGCCGGCCCTCTGCGGAGCGAATGAACAGTTCTACAGATCATCGACGTCCGCGAAATTGACCTCGGCCTTTCCGGCCCAGCGCTGAACAGTGCTATGCACGTCCGGTACGGCAGGACGGCGGAATCGTAGTCTGCCGAACGTTAGCCGTTGCGAAAGGTGTAGCCGTACCCGTTGATCGCCGGGGCGCCACCGAGATGTGCGTAGAGGACCCTCGATCCATCTGGAAAGAAGCCCCTCTGGACGAGATCCATCATCCCTTGCATCGATTTGCCCTCGTAAACGGGATCGGTAATCATGCCCTCGAGCCGCGCGCACAGACGGATTGCCTCTTTGGTTTCCTCCGATGGAACGCCATAACGCGGATACGCGTAGTCCTCGAGCAATACCACGTCTTCCTCCACAAGTTCCGTCCCGAGATCGACGAGCATCGCTGTATGTTGGGCTATGCCAAGCACCTGCGCCTTGGTCTTGGCGGGGGTGGCAGAGGCATCGATACCGATCACGTTGCGATGTCGACCGTCCTTGGCGAACCCGACGAGCATGCCGCCGTGGGTTGAACCAGTCACCGTACAGACGACGATATAGTCGAAGGCAAACCCAAGCTGCTTTTCCTGGGCGCGCACCTCCTCAGCGAACCCCACATAGCCCAGGCCGCCGTATTTGTGGACAGAGGCGCCGGCCGGTATCGCATAGGGCCTGCCGCCCCTTGCCTTGACCTCATAAAGTGCCTTTTCCCAGCTGCGGCGGATGCCGATGTCAAAGCCCTCGTCAACCAGGCGCACCTCTGCCCCCATGATGCGGCTCAAGAGGATATTGCCGACCCGGTCGTAGACGGCATCATCATGTGGGACCCAGCTCTCCTGGACCAGGAGGCATTTCATGCCGATCTTGGCGGCGACCGCAGCGACCATGCGCGTATGGTTGGACTGCACGCCACCGATTGTGACGAGCGTATCGGCATCTGACGCGATCGCGTCGGGCACAATGTATTCGAGCTTGCGCAGCTTGTTTCCGCCGAACGCGAGACCGGAGTTGCAGTCCTCGCGTTTGGCGTAGATTTCCACCTTGTCGCCCAGATGCTTGCCGAGGCGGTCGAGCCTCTCGATCGGCGTGGGCCCAAAGGTGAGCGGATAACGTTCGAATTTTTCCAGCATCCTCTCTCCAGCAAAAAAGTACCTGAACCGGCTACGCACCGGTCAGCCCAAGGGTGCGTGTGATCAAAGCCACCCGTCTTTCGAAGCGGGTGCAGAAGACGTTCATCGTTATTGCAGCACCGAGTTTGTCATTGCGACAAGCAGACCGCATCCAGCGTGCTGCGATGACTCTTATGTGCCTAATCGACCAACCACCCGCATCTCCCGGCCTAAGGGCAAACCGAATGTGGTCGCGTCTTAGCCGAACACAGATTCCCTATACGATCAACTCAGTCATCAGAGGGTGACCAAAATTGGTGTGGGTCTGAGCACTGATCCTGTCATCCGCGCATCAAAGCAGCAGCACATGCTGGGCATTCGACCATAAGCCGGGACAACAGCTGAAAATTTCATTCCGCAGCTGATCAGAGTCAGGCGACTGATACCGAGCTTCCCTGGAACCATTGACATGCTGGCCCATGTGGCGAGTTCCACGAGCTCGGCTAGACCGCCAGATCAGAAAGAGCACGGTGTCGAGATAGCCGGCCTGAAGCAGCAGCGAACAGGCCAGCGTCGTGACGACTGCCACATGGGTCCAATGCGAAGCGAAGTAAACCATCGACGCATTGCTGCACAGGACCAGCCCCACGAGCCGACAAAAGATATGAAGTGCAACGCCGTTCTCCTGGTTTTTCGCCAGATCATGTTGCGAGCTCGTCGGCCGCAACATGCGTCTGGCAGTTCTTGGGGCAGACGCGGGCGCAGGCTCCGCAGCCGATGCAGCGGCCGGCATTGTCAACAACCATGATCATGCGATTGAGCTCGCCATCGAAATCGTCATCCTCGTCATTGCAGGGGCCGAGGATTTCACCCGCGTCATCGACGCCGTGAAGATGCATGACATCGCGCGAGCAGACCTTGAAACAACGGCCGCAGCCGATGCAGGTCTTGCTATCGATGAAGGTCAGGTACGACGGCATCCAAATGGAGCCGTCACGGGTGGTGAATGTGCGCATCATCCTAAATTCTTCATTGAAGCGAGTTCTCTCTTGGCAACGTCCAACTCGGCATAAACGGCGTGGGTTTTCTCGGCGACATCCTGTATGTCGGCCCACTTTTTCGGCAGACCCTCGACAAGGTCCTGCAATGCCATCTTGGCAATAGCTGCACGCAACTGGAGCTTTCGGACTTTCTTCCTCATCTTATCTAGGTCTGACATAGATCCTTCCTGGAACAATGGTTTTCTTGATGCGCGCCATCTCGGGCTAGGCTTCAGTGGCTGCAGTCGCATCGTCGACCAGTTTCGTACCGGCCTCAGCCAGTTTGCGGAAAGTCTCGAAGCCGAACCGGTGGACGTCTCGATAGAACGACCAACCGCCGGAAGCCCCCAGGGGTTTCATTCCAATTATTGGCGACGTCGACGCGCCGGAGCGCTCCTCAATCGCAAGCGCCACGGCGGTGTAAAACATGTCGAGCCTCCACAGCGCGTCAGGATCGGGATCGCCGCCAAAGGGTATCGCACATTGCTGTTGCTTGGTGATGATGAACTCGCCCAGCAGCTCGGCGTCCGAATTGCCTTCCCATAAGCCGAAGGAATCCTGAGTACGGATCAGCCGCAGAAGGCATTTGACAAACGGGGAAGCAAGGGCCTCGTCGTCCTTGTTGACAGCAGGGCCACCCGGTGCATGAGGCATTTCGTTGTTCCTCATTTCAGTCTTCGTCTTCGAGAGACGATTTCCCTTTCCTGCGATGCCCACTCCGGGCCCACTTGCGTGGCCGACGAATGGCTTGGGCGGGCCAACCCCACCCAAGAATGCCCCGTGGCCGACCTCGACATGTCCACGAGTGCGAGACCTACGGCGCGAATTCGCGGCGCACATCGTCTGCGCCGCGATCCGACCGGTGGTCAACGCAATTGAAATCCAACCTGCCCCAAGCCGCCTGCCCTTGCTGCATCGACATACTTGCTGCGAAGCGAGCCTCGATGGGCGGATTGGGCAGTGTTCAGTTCCAATTGTCATCCCCTTCGCGATATTTGCTCAGGAAGTGACTGCGTTTTGAGTTTCGGATGCCTTGTTTTGCGGAGCCACACAAAGATCCGCGTGACAGGCAGGCTCACCCGTGTAGTTGGCCAGTGCTTGGAGCAATGGGGTGAGGTAGTACTGTTTGGTATGGTCCGGCATTGGCTCCGGGTGGTCCAGCGATTTGATTGCCACCTCGATCAACTCGATCGCGCGATCCTTGTTGCCGCTCTCGTAATAATACTGAGCGACCGGGATGTACCAACGGAATTTAAGGGGCCCGTCGCCTTGCGGAGGATTAAGTTCCAGGATCTGTTCTGAGAGCTCGTTGCCCATCGCAAAGCGATCATCATGCGGAAGATGGGAGTTGTCGATCGTGGGATCGAAGAGTTGGTTCAGCGCCATGACCATCCAAGACACCGCTTCGAACTTTTTGTCGATCGCGTCCTCGACCAATTCTCGCATGACCGGCATGCCGGTCTTGATGTCGCGCAGCTTGTGAAGCAGAAGATCCGCATGAATCTGCCGGAACTCATAAGAGTCTGGCATCAAGGCGAGGCCTTCTTCGATGGCCAAGAGCGCCGCCGTCCAATCCTCGGCCTGCATCGCCGGCGTAAGTTTGGCGTATATCGGCCGGGTAAGCGACATTTCGCGCGCTGCAAGTTGGTTATGCGCGATGCGCTTTGCATCGGCGGCTTTCGCTTCATAGCTGCTGCGCCAGCTGCCGTTAAGGACTTTCGGCAAAACGTCATCGAGTTCCGCCGGGTGGCCAATAAAAGCGATGTGGCCGTCGCGGTCGACCACGAACGAGGTGGGAATCCCAATCGAAGAGCTGGGATCCATCCAGAGCTTGTTCATTTCGCCAATGTAATCGAACCCGATACGATAATTCAGATTCGGGAACTTCTCGGTCAGCCAGGCATCCACGTTGGTCCGCGCCTCGTCCGCGGTTGCAGCCTGTTCGCAAGCTGCGACTCCGATAATCTCAAATCCGCTGTCTTTATATTTCTCCTGCAGTTCAATCAAATGGGGCATGGCGTCGACACATGGTCCGCACCAAGTCGCCCAAAATTCAACGAGGTAGACCTTGCCGGGCTTAAAGTTCGTGACGGGCTCGCCACGCAGCCAGTTCTCCACTTTGATCGGAGGAGCCGGGGACCCCATACGCAGTTCCATGATGTTCTTATCCAAAGCTACCCACACCTTTCGTGGCTTTTATGCGTAGTTGGTTTCTCTGTCAGAATCGCAACACACGGATCAGGAGGCCATCGCTCGTCTTGCGCGTTTGCATGCGATTCAGCCCTCTCACAGTGTTGCCGCCCATCAAGCAGCAATGGGCGTGCCAACCCCTCTCAGCTCCGGTAAGCGGCGGGGAATGCTTTGAAAATTCTCCACGAGCCCAAACACGGCCGATTGTCGTGGACCTGACATGTCTTCTGCCGCTGTCGGGTTTCGCCCTCTTGAGCCAGCCGCTTTAGGACAGGTGAGAGCTTGGATGGCTCGCCTGTCATTAGACTGGCCGGCGTCCTCGAGCAGTGGCACTTTGGCGCCGGGTCGAAAGTGCGGGGCGGCTTGGTCCTCGTGCCGCCACCGCCGCGTGTGGATCCTTGCCTCGTGGACATAAATCACCACGCGGCTGGCAAGTCGGCGGCATTGGGCTCAATCAGCGCGGCGTTGAGCCCCGACAGCACGTAATGCTGCACCAATGTATCGGATGCCCTTCGCTGCCTCCACTTCTGCAGCCAGGCGTCGAGCGACGCTACCTGCCCACGTTCGAGCGCGACTGCAGTAATCTGCGCCGCAGGATAGCCAGCCGCCATTAGAAGGTACTTGGGTCGGATAGGCGTTCTGCCAGCAAATGAGGTCCGCTGTATTTCCTCGCGATGGATCACAGGCGTTCTCGGGTGATCGGGCACTATGCAAGGCGCGTCACGCTGACTAGCGCCTCGAACCACACCGGTAAAGACGGCGAGGCTAACACGACGGATATCGCAAGATCCCTTGAAATGTCTCGTTCCCCCGGCGGAGCGCGTCCAGCTCACCTTGCGGGCGTACCAGCGCCGAATGGGTACGCACGACGTCAACCTGCCTTTGGGCCCAGAGCCTCCTTGCCCTAGCCGCATGGCCCCGGCTGGTCGAGAATTTCTGGTCGTCGAGCAGTAGAACTCTTTCACATGATGGCGAATGCGCGGCGTCCAGTGGGAGAACACCTCGGCATAAAGAGCGTTACTTCCCGGGCCGACGGTGGTGAAGCATAGCGCCCCGGTCGGAGCTATTTGCCTGAGGGGCGGAGGTCCTCTTGCGCAAAAGACACGTCCTCCCAATCCGCAAGCGGTCCTGTTCGGCGCTATCCGATGTCCGACAACGTCGGAGGCGTAACGTAGCTGAGCAAGATCTATCGCTTTGCCTCGAACGATTCTCATTTGGCATGGCGCGTGCGCGTTGATCCGCAAACCCCGCCATGAGGCGAAATCGGAGCTGGCCGCCACTCCACTTCCTCCTACCACGAGAGCAGACGGGAAGCAGCGCCTTCAAATGAGGAACAAAATCACTTTACCTCGAATCTTGCCTCTCGACTACAACCGGACCCATGGAACCGCGTCCGCGACCATACAATGAGTGCGCCCCGAGGCAATGGCCCAGCGCAAAATGGCTACGCGCGATCACGCCATGCATCCAGGCTAACGAAGGCACCTCGGAGAGCCTCGCCGCCATCATCGAGACCTATCTAAGCCCACTTGAGCCAGCACAAAGGAATTTCAAACATGCACCAAGATACCGTCCGTGGGAGAGCTTTCGCCATGCCCCTGACCAGCCCGGCCTACCCACCCGGCCCATATCGCTTCAGCAACCGGGAGTATCTGATCATCACATATCGCACCGATCCGCAAAAACTGCGCGACCTTGTGCCGGAGCCGCTTCAGGTGTGCGAGCCTCTGGTCAAATTCGAGTTCATTCGCATGCCGGACTCGACGGGCTTCGGCGACTACACGGAAAGCGGACAGGTCATCCCTGTCTCCTTCTGCGGCCGCATGGGGAGCTACACCCACTGCATGTTTCTCGACGACCATCCGCCGACAGCGGGCGGACGCGAGTTGTGGGGCTTTCCCAAGAAGCTCGCCAGCCCAACGCTCCGAACAGAGACGGACACGCTTGTTGGCACGCTGGACTACGGCCCGGTCCGCGTCGCGACGGGTACGATGGGCTACAAGCACCGGGCCGCGGACCTTGCGAGCGTTAAGGCCTCGCTCGCCGACCCGAACTTCCTCCTCAAAATCATCCCGCATGTCGACGGCACGCCGCGCATCTGCGAACTCGTGGAATACCACCTGGAGGACATCGATCTGAGAGGCGCCTGGACCGGCCCGGCAGCCCTGAACCTCTGGTCGCATGCGCTTGCCCCCGTCGCCGAACTGCCGGTGCTGGAAGTAGTCTCGGCCGTACACCTCGTCGCCGATCTCACGCTCGCGCTCGGGAAGGTCGTCCACGACTATCTCGCGGAAGCCGAGCCTCGCCATCGGAAAGGAAGAAACCATGAACTTTCACAATGATATTTTATTGAACCAGCGCGACGGGGAGCCGGTGGCCGGCTTATCGACAAGGTGGCGGTGATCGCCGAAGCCGCGAGCGGGGTCGGCAAGGAAAGCGCGGTTCGCCCGCGAGGGAGCAAGAGTGGTCCGCGGATCTTGATCACAGCGAAGTCCAACAACGGCGTCCGGGATCGATCGATTGACGAAAAATGGTTGCCAGGGTGAGAGGCAGGTGGAACGCGGCTGATGCAGGCAATCGAAACCTTCGGGCGCCTCGATGTCCTGTCAGCAACGCCGGCGTCCAGAACGTAGCGCCGCTTGTCGAGTTCTGCCACAAGGCGCTTCCCGCCCGTGATAGGCTCCATCTCACGGGTGTCGGCGAACTCAATGTCACCAAAATCAGTGTAAGGCTCGGCCTGCTGTTCGGCGTCTGCCTCAGAGGCAGACGCTCGCCCCTGTCGCCGATATCGCCGTAAAGACTCGGCCGGCAGGGGAGGTGGACTACGACCTACCTTGAACTTTGCTTTTTACCGTCGTCAGATGAAGCGAGCCGAAATGTTGCGCCGCGGTGCTGATGACAAAAATTCTCGGCGGCTCGAACTTTACCTCTCGCGCCTCTACGAGGAGGTTGCACGAAAAGCGCGGCCTTGCCCCCTCGTCATCACAAGAGCGACACGGGCCGACATGGCGGCCGAAACGCTCACCTCATGCGCAACCTGGTTAAGAAGCTGGCGCAAACGGGGCCGAGCGAGGCGGAACTCGAGCGGACGAGGATGAAACGCCCAAATCCTCAAAGAGACGGCCCGCATCGAGAAAAGCCGTGCCTGCCGAGATCGGGCAAGGGCGGGTAGCCAACGCTACCCAGCCGTAGGGAAACCCGTGATCACGCTTTAGGCACCCAATAACGATAATGGAAAAATCTGCGCGAAACGGTCGCACCGGTATTGACATTAATTGACACACCCCGCGAACACTTGCATAAGCCACATAGCGGTAGTGACTAGGTGCATGCCGCACCCAATTTTTTCCCTAGGGCGAGGTCAGATCTATGGCGGCACTGGCAAAATTCAGACCAGTTGATTCCAGCCAACACGACAAGGACGAACTCCGCGAAATCGTCCGTGAGCGCTCTTTTCGATCCGGACGCTACACGCTCTCGTCGGGCATAGAGAGCGACATCTATTTCAATATGAAGCCTACCATGATGATGGCGCGAGGCGCGCAACTTGCCGCTCTTGAGTTCCTAAAAATCGCTGAGCAAGTGAAAGCAGAGTACGTCGGCGGCCTTGAAATGGGAGCGGTCCCCGTAATCGGATCGATGGCAGCTGTCAGCTCGGCGATGAACAAACCCATAAACACGATCTTCGTTCGCAAGACTCCAAAGCCTCATGGCACAAGGGACGTGATTGAAGGTCTTGGGCCCAAAGAAGATCTCGAGGGAAAAGTCGTCCTGATCGTTGACGACGTTGCCACAAGCGGCAAGTCGATATTGAAGGCGATTGAAGAGGTTCGCCGCGCCGGGGGCATTGTAGGTGACGCTGCTTGCCTCGTGGACCGCGACGAGGGAGCTACGGCGCTGCTAGCCCAACATGGGGTCACGCTGCATTCCGTTCTGCATGCGAGCGAATTTGTGGAACGCCACTGACAATCTCATACAACGGCTTTCCGGCGACCTAGCCTTAGAGGACATTCCGCCGCTTTGCAGCGAGTGCAGGCGCCTCGCGAGTAAGAGCGACTGCCCTTGCCCATCCTCACTGCTTTTGGTGCAACATATGCTGGCTGCCGTTCACCAGCCGCTTGACGCCATTGACCACCTTTCTGAGCAAGGCGCCATCAGACTGAAGGCTTTTACCGATTATCTGGCGACGGTCGTTCGAATGGCTTCAGAGCGCGGAGACGCGGCACCCTGGATCGATCTAGCCAGCCGGTTTAGCGCCCTTTTCGGTCCCGACGAGGTTGCCCACTAATCTAGTGCTTATCGCTTTCCATGAACTAGCAGCCTCGGCGGCATCGCGTCATGGATCGCCAGCGGCATGCCGGCCCATGATGCGAGCGTAAAAGCGCCGAGCAGCCGGTGCTGAATCTCGGACGTGACGACGCCGATTGGCGCGATGCGCGTTGGCACGGGCCCTCGTGCCCAAGCATGATGCGTTCCCATTCCGCGGCATCATGCTCGCGATCCCGTCTGTGCCGTGCTCAAGCAAGCGAGCCCGAGCGAACCGCCCTGGGTAGCGGATTTAGACAATCGTTGGTGGAGTTGGCTGGCGAATTGGCGAGTTCGGCCTTTGGTTGGAAGACCGGCTTGCGGCGGGCCAACCAAACGGGATTGGCGACACTGGAGTATGCCTTCACTGGGGTCGCGTCCTTACGCTGTAACGCGGCGGTCAGCGAAGCCGCGCGAGCGCCCCCTCGATAGCGCTGAGCGGGCGAGCGGCTTCGGGGCGGGCGCAGGGGCTGGGTAGACCGGGCCGGACTCACCTAACTCACCGGGTCCAGCCACGACATGCATCGCCAAAGGCAAGGACCCTCCCCGCTGAGCGCGGGCTCAGCCATGGCCGCTGAGGCTACCGCACTCTTTCGAGTGAACGTAAGGTCTTAACGAGCGTAGGGGAAACGTCCGCAGAATATACGATGTGCCTCAGGGCCCGAGTGCTTATTCGGTCAAGATGATCTGGGCTAAGGCTCCCGCGTTCGCCGCAACGAAGGCGTACATCATTCCCTGGATGCCACCGCCAATGAACAATAGTAGACCAGTTATATCCCGCTGCCCATTTCTTCGGCTACGAGGTCGGGCCGGCGCTCGATCAACGTACGGCTGATGAAGCCCAGATGCTCGGGATTGGTGCATGGCGGGCGCCCCAGAAGGCTGTCCAGGATGCGGCGCGCTCGCCAGGCCAGCAGGCCAAAGTTCGGATCAGCCAGCCCGCGCTGTCCAAGGCAGGCGTTCTGAACGAAAAGGCGTCTGTCTCGCGGTCCGTCCCAGTACACAGAAAAATCCTCGCCGGTGGCGAGCTCATTGCCGATCTGCTCGAGGCGATCTGCGATCGGTTCCAGGAAGTCCGGCAGCGCGTTCTCGTACCCCGTGGCCAGGATGACGATGTCCGCGGTTACTTCTCCGATGTTATCCATGCCGCGCTGCAGCGTGAGCCTGTGCCCCGCCCCTGCGTTGATGCAGCGCGACACGTTGCAACTTGGCCGCAGTGTGATGTCGCATTGGTGTGGCTCGAGAAAGGCGTGGTGGTAGAGCGCCTGATAGACCGCGCGCAACGTGCTTTCTGAAATCCCGTCGGAGGCAAGCGCGAAACGCCGCAGGAACAGCTGGCGATGCACCTCGCTCATGGCCGCAAAACGATCCGAAAAGCAAGGCGTGAACAGCTCGTTTGTGAACGGGTGGTCGTCGAAAGGCATCCCGCGCGTCAAGACCCAAGTGACCGCCGCGGGCCGCCGTTCTTTCGGCCGGCCGACAAGGTGCAGCAGCAGCTCGGCTCCCGACTGTCCGCCGCCAACCACGCAGACATGCTTTTTGTGCACCTCAGGATGGATATGCGCTAGGTCTGATGAGTGGAACAGGTTGGGTCCAGTCCAGCCATGAAACTGAGGCGGAATTTGCGCCTGCTTGCCTATGTCGATGACGAGGTTTCTCGCATCAAGGACCGCGTTGTCCGTCCGCACGCGAAACTCGCCTTCAAAGCGGATTTCGCGAACGGCCTCGCCGCCACGGACAAGCGGATTCTTCTGGAACGCCCAGTTGAGATATTGAGCGAACTCGGCTCTGAGCACCCCGTGAAATTGCGCATTGAGGAAATGGTAAAGACGCCCGTTCTCGTGGAGGTAGTTTACGAATGTGTAGGCTGATCGCGGATTGACCAGAGTAACCAGATCCTGGAAGTGGCCGACCTGGAGCTCCGCGCAATCGAAAGCGCTGCCTGGATGTCCGCGGAAATCGACCTGCCGGTCCAGGAACAGTGCCCCTTGCGCAATCTCTTCCTGTGTCTGACACGCAAGGCTCAAATTAGACGGCCCAGCACCGATACCAATGCAAAAGAGGTCCACTTATCCTTGCTCCTCTAGGAGTGTTTTCCAACTCAGCGGGATGTGCGCGGCGACCGCCAGGCATTGAGCATTGCGAACCTCACAGGCATCCTTGAGCCGCGGTCCCGAGTGCGAGGACGGCAAAAGCGTGTGCCGCCTTCCAGGTCTTGGACTCAATGTCGGCGGCATCGACAGCGGCGCGGCATGATCCGAACCCAAGAGCGGAAGGAAAGCGTGTGATGCTGTCGCGCGGCTCTTCCGGATCTTACGGCGGCATCTAGCGCCGGCCTCCACCCCAGGATTGGCTGTTTCCCAGCCACGACGGAAGCGGCGCTTTCTTTCGAGGGCGTAACCATGGATAACGGCTCTTAATGCGTTCGGAGACTCCCATGCATGCAGCGTGCCGGATAAAGAAAACGTCAAACCAACGAGTTCTCGTAATTCCAGCTCGTCTGGAACCCGACATTGTCGCACGCCCGACGATCGGGCAGAGGAAGCTCCGCGGCAGCGGCCCTTGCACACCGCAGGCCTGACAGGGGGCAGCCGCCGATTTGACCCGCGTCCGGGTACTGATCAGGGGCCTTCCAACAGGGTTCGCGCCCCGAGGCGGGGGTCCCCTGGTACACCCGCCCTGTGGCTTGGCTGCGGCCTGCTGCAGCCGTTCGTCTTTACTGCCCGTTACAGACGATCTCGCACGAGTTGGATGCACGAGAGCGTCCTGAAGCAGTCGAGGCGTCCGGTTTGGCTCTGACAAGCATCGCACGATGTTCGCGGATCCAGCCATGTCTCCGCAATCCGACCGGTAACCGACGACGACTTCGGACTGGTTGGCGGTCCTACGACCTGATCGGTGTTCCTACGGAACTGATCAGCGAGCCAAAAACAGCGGCAATGTGGTCTTCTCAAAGCTCCAGCTCGGCGGACCGCCGAAAATCCGCTCACGCAGCCGACGGCTGCCATAAGCACCCATGACTATCATGTCAGCACAGATGTCGTTCGCGTGCTGAGTCAGCACTGTGCCCGCCGATTTGCCGGCGCTCTTAAGCAGGTCAACGGAGACCCGAGCACCGTGCCGAGTAAGATAGGCAGCGATGTCTGCTCCAGACTGCGCACCTTTCCCGTTGTTTTGCGCCTTCGGATCGACCATAGCGACACAAACTTCCTCAGCAGCGGATAGGAGACTAAGAGCTTCCCGAACCGCACGCGAGGCCTCTACGCGCGAATCCCAGCCGACCAGCACGCGTCGAGGCGACAGGGTCGCCTTAGCGCCCTTCGGCACGATGAGCACCGGCTTTCCGCTATCGAACAAGCAGCCGTTGACAACAGGAGGTCCGAGAGTCTCATCGTTGAGGAGGTCCGCTCCAACGATCGTCAGGTCAGCGCAGAGCGCCCGCTGTCGCGCCACTTCACCGAGGCTAGCCGGATCGCAATAGTCGGTGTCAACGTCACAGGAAAGCGACATAGCTTTCAGCCGTTTGAGGATATCCGCGGACCGTCTTTCCATTCTGGTCACGTCCTGTGAAAATTTCTCGATTTGCTGAAATCGATAATTCGGTACTGCAATTGCCTGTGCACGTCCCGTACCCCACTCGAGGGGCGGAGACGACATCAAGAGCAATGGAGGCGGTATAATCAGTACGGATAGGTGCGCGCCGACCTCGCCACACAGTCCGGCAGCTGTTGTGAGGTCCTCATCAGAATGATCAGCACCCGTCACACAGAATATGCTTTTAAATTCCATTTGCCTGCTTCTCTTGGTCTTCGTTAGGAGCGTCTGCGGCAACCCGCTCTCAGCGGAGGAAGAGAGAGCGGCACCACATTCGACCACCGATTTCAGTCGTCCGGCTTCTCGAGCGAGTAGCCGGCCGACCTGACGGTGCGAATGACGCTGCCGAGCAAGGCCGTTTTCAGCGCCCTCCTGATTCGGCTGATATGGACATCGACGGTGCGTGCACCGACATGAATGTTGGGCGGCCAGGCCGCCCCGATAAGCTCGTCCCGGCTGAAGACCTTGCCGGGGGCCTCAATCATAAGCCGCAGCACGTTGAACTCGATCCGTCCGAGATGGATGTCGTGGCCATTACCGCGAACCCGACGGGCATCGAGCTTCATCTCCAGGCCTCCACAACAAATCCAACTGTCGTTTTCAACCCCGTTCGAACCACGCTTGGTCAGCCCGAGCCTCGCCCGCAGGCAGTCGAGCAGCTTGGCCGGAGCCACCGGCCGCACAAAGCTCTCAACGCCTGCCTTCAAGAGATCGAGGTGCTGGTGCTCGGCGCCAGGCGCGATCAGGGCGATGATGGGCAGGTCGGTGGTGCGCGGTTCCCGCTTGAGGTGGGCGCAAATTGCGGACCCGTTTATGCTGGCTGGGTCGCAATCCAGCACTACGGCCTGAAGCTCCCGTTGTTCGGCCAAGGCCAGCGCAGCCTTCGCGCCGTCTGCCGTCTCACTGCTGAAACCGTCCACCTCCAGTATGTGACTGTAGAGCAGATAGAACTCGGCATCTTGCGAGCAGATCAGGACCAGCGGCTTCTTCATCAGCGATACCCCAACAACCTGGTCGGCCTCGAGCCCCTGGATCGAGGGGACTGGCCAACAAAGTTTCTCGGGTCCGTCATGGTGGCCTTTCTCGAAAATCGCGCCCATCATGCCAGCGCCACGTGGGGAAAGGTTTCGATGACTGAAATCGCATCGTCGACCAGCTTCGTACCAGCCGTGGCGAGCTTCAGGAGCGTCTCGAAGCCAAACCGGTGGACATCGCGCAGCGTTTTGGACAAAACGACCAGCCGTCCGGTCGTGAAAAGCACCCGACCAAAACCCTCATGGCTCACCTGGATCATCGGCGATGCCATAAGGCCGCAGCGCTCCTCGATCGCAAGCCCGATGGCGGCGTAGTACTTGTCGAGCCTCCACAGCACGTCCGGATCGGGATCTCCGATGATCGGGATCGCTCGGCGCTGTTCCTTGGTAATGATGAAGTCGCCCAGCAGCTCGGCGTCCGCTTTGCGTTCCCACGAGCCATAGGAATCCTGAGCACGGATCAGCCGCACGAGGCATTTGACGAACGGGGTGCAAAGAGCCGCCTCGTCTTCGGTGACAGCTGGGGGGATTGCGGGGTCAGACATTTGGCGTCCTCCTATCAGTCCTCGTCCTCGAAGGACGGTTTCGTTTCGGCAACGCCCGCTTGCGCCAGCACCTTGCGCAGCCAGGGCGGAGGACACGTCCTGAGCATCATCTGCGTGCGCAACAGCACCTCTTGGATGGATTGGGGCTCCGCCACTTTGATCGGGTGGATTTTTGCCGCGACAACCTTGGCTGCCGAAGGTCCGCCAATCGCCAGACAAAACAGCAGATGACAGCCTTTCAGCGCATCCACCTTGGGCGTGATGCGGTCATCGCCCTCGGCCCGATGCTCCCCGCTTTCATCCGAAACGTCATCGAAGGCCACGGCTTCGACGAGATTCCATTCCTCGCGCGTCACGTCGTAGACAGCAAAGCGCTTGGCCGACCCGAAATGGGCATTGAGGTTCTGCATGTCCTGAGTGGCGATCGCAACGCGCAATGCGCCCGCACGTCGTTCAGGCATCGGGGCGAAAACCTCATTACTGACCAGCGAGAGGCGGCGAACAGCGTTCATGTGATATTTCTCGATTACGGAGTGGATCAAGCGCCTCAGGAGTGGGCGCGTGTTGGTTGGCCTGGAAGATGTTGGCGACCTCGAAGATCAGGTCGCGGGTGCCCTGATAGAGAATTGCGAGCTTGTGCTGGCTGCCTAGTCGATCGAAGACCGGGAACCCGATGCGCATGAGCGGAATTCGGAGCCGCTCCGATGCTTGGCGCCCGTGCGAATGCGTGACAAGCAGGTCAGCACCGACGGCAAGACTTTCCAGATCGCCGAGATCGCCGATCTGAACCGAAACCGCCGGGACTTTCTTGAGAATTTTAGACCTGTCGGTCGTTGTGACGGCCGCGGCTATCTCGGAGCCGAGGCCAGCAAAGAAGGTTGCAAGTTGGAACAGCTGGTCTGGTTCGGCAGCGATGGCAATTTTCTTGCCGCCGAAATGGAAATGTCCGTCGAGCATCGCGTCCTGCAATTGCGCCCGGCGCCGGCGCACGCGGGCCGGTACCGCCGCGCCCGAAATCGAAGACAGCAGCGACACGAAGCGGTCCGTGTCCTGCAGCCCAGTCAGTGACTGGAACAACACGTAAGGCACGCCGGTCAACCCGAGCAGCGCTTTCGCCGGGCGGCGCATGTGCTCACCGATGGCGATGCATTGCATGGCCGTGCCCAACTCGCGAATGTCCTCGACGCTGGTGCCGCCGTATGTGGTCGCTACCCAGCGGTCAGGAACCGTACCGTCGAGCGAGCCTGAGATGTCGGGCAGAATAACCGGCTTGAGCCCAAAGCTTTCAACCATGTCCCGCATATGCTCGACGTCGGCGACAGTGAGGTTGCATCCGGGCAGGATTGCGATCTTCTTCGGGTGCCGCGCCCGTTCGCCCGAGCGTGTAATCCCTTCGATCATTGCGGTGACTGCCCTGGCCCAGCCCTCTTCGATCGCGCCGTCAAAATCCGGCGTGTTGGCCAGCACGACCTCCGTACCCGCAAGCTCTTGCGTGTGCTTCAGCTTGACGTTGGCAATATCACCCGCGCAATCTTCGCCACGCGTCTCCACGAGCGCGGTCGTGCACACCCCGATCAGCTTTGGCTTCGTGCGGTTCTTGAGGTTGAGGATCGCCTCTTCCAGATGGTCGGCTGCGCCGAGGATGGTCGCCACCTCATCCATCGCCGTAGTCTGCAAGGGAATCGCTTCTTTGAAGTGCCGCACGAAGAGAACGAGCGCAAAGCTTGTGCATCCCTGGCTGCCGTGGAACAGCGGCATCGCACCGTCGACGCCAAGAAAGGCAAAGGCGGCACCCAGCGGCTGCGACGACTTCAGCGGGTTGACCGCAGCCGATTTGCTCTGGAGAAGGATGCGGGCCATCGGTCGCCTCAACACTCGTGTGCCGTCGCGCAGGCGAATTCATCAAACAGGTACGCGGTCTCGTTCCTCGTGCACGGCAATTCGCCTATCAGATCAGGCTGGCAATCCCACGGGGCCGGCTGGCGCACCTGAGACCAGATCGGATTGTGAATGGCGAGGTCGATCTGGCGTACGAGTTCCACCATGCCGTCATAGCCGGCATAAGGATGCTGGCGCTCCTGGTTGATATCGAGCCAGGGCGTCTTGGCCTTGAGCGCAATGAATTGCGTGCGACCGCCCGACAGCATGATATCGGCCCTGTGTTCAGAGAGCATGGCGTACAGCTCGCGCGCAGCCATGGATTCGAACATGTGCTTGTCGTGCTTGAGAACTTGTTTGATGCGCTCCTTGTCCTGCACCGTAGATTTCTTGACCGAGGTGCCGACGATCTCGATTCCGATCTCCATCAGCGCATGGACAACCGACCAGGACTTCACACCGCCTGTGTTGAGCAGCACGCGCTTGCCTTGGAGCCTTTGCCGGTAGGATTCGAGTTTCTTCCACGCGATCGCCTCCTGCTGCGCGATCAGCGTCTCTGTGCGCTCGAGGATCTCCGGATCGGCGCCCTTCCTCACCAGCAGCCTGACAAGGTTGCGAAGAGCTTGCGATGTGTCGGAGATGCCATAGAAGGAGCCCTCGAAGAACGGGATGTCCCAGCGCTCCTCCATCTTGCGGGCAAGACTGATCAGCGCGGTCGAGCACACCATCATTGCCGCCCGGGCGCGGTGCGCGGAAGCAATGTCGCGGTAACGCGCATCGCCGGGAATGCAGGCGCGCACCCGGATCCCGAGCCGATCGAGGAGCGGCTTTACAAGCCAGAATTCGCCCGAGAGGTTGAATTCGCCAAGGATGTTGATGTCGTAGGGCCCAGGGTCGTCGGGTTCGACCGTGCCGATGACATGATCGAGCAACGCCTCGGCGGCGAGCTTGTTGCCGAGGTTCTTGGAGCCTGCCAGGCCAGGCGCATTGATCGGCACCACGGCCAAACCGAACTTTTCCGTGGCGCGTTTGCACACGGCCTCGATGTCGTCACCGATCAGCGCCGTTACGCAAGTCGAGTAGACGAAGATCGCCGGCGGCGCGTATGTGTGCTTGATCTCGCGGATCGCCTTGAAGAGTTTCCGCTCGCCCTGCCCCATCACCAGGTCGAGTTCGGTGAGGTCGGTCGTGAAGCTTGTCCGCCACAAGGTCGGCCCTGACGAAACCGCACCACGGTTGTCCCAAGAATTGCCCTCGCAGGCAAGCGGCGCATGGACCAGATGCGCAACGTCGGTGATCGGCTGCAGGACGATCTTGGCTCCGTCAAAGGCGCAGCCGCCGGCTGCCGCCCCTGGTGTCAGCGACTTCGAGCAGCCCTCCTTGCGCGCCTTGGCATCTTTGCCACGGTTCTTATCGCAGGCGGGCTCATCGAAGGCGTCCTTGATTTTGGCGCTGAGGGAGGACATTGCTCAGCCTCCCCAGTCCATTGGGCAAGGAATGGCCTCGGCGAAAAGCCGGCCACGGCTCTTAGCGCGTGAGGTCATAGGAATAATCCGTCACACCCGTCTCGCTCGTCTCGCGATCGAGTTTGTCGAAGATCTTGTCGAGGATCGTCGTAAGCACGCGCAACGCGCCCTGGTAGCCAAAGAGCGCAAAGCGGTGATGATGGTGCCGATCGAAGATCGGAAACATCAGCCGGATCAGCGGCGTTCCGGTGTCGCGCTCCAGGTACTTGCCGTAGGAATTGCCGATCAAAAGGTCCACCGGCTCGGTAAAGAGCAGTGAGCGCAGCGCCCACAGGTCCTTGCCCGCCCAAACCTGGGCAGCCTTGCCGAAAGGCGAGGATGCTAGCAGCTTCTTCAAATCGGCTTCCCATGCCGAGGTGCCATTGGTGGCGAGGCAATGGGTTGGCTCGCCGCCGGTCTCCATGACAAAGCGGGCCATCGCGTGAACGAAGTCGGGATCGCCGTAGATGGCGTATTTCTTACCATGCAACCAGGATTGGCTGTCCGCCATGGCGTCTACCAGTCGGCCGCGCTCGAGGCGAATTGCCTCGGGGATCTCCTTGCCGGAAATCGCCGCGACCTCCATCAGGAATTCGTCGGTCGCCTGAACGCCGAGCGGATAGTGGAACGAGGCCGTCGCCTGCCCGACCTCCTCGCAATAGCCCAGCGTCTTTCGGGTGTTGTGATGCTGCAGCGAAAGCGTTGCCTCGGCGTTGAGGGCCTTCTTCACCTCGTTGATCTTCGTGCCCCCGTCATACATGCGGTATTCACCGTCCGAAGGCGTATCGAACTGGTCAGAGGCATCCTGGATGAATGTGTAGGACACGCCCATTACATCGAGCAGGCGCTTGAGCTCCCGGTTGTTGCCGACGCAGAAGCCGTCGAAGCCCGGAATGATGTTGATGGCTCCTTCGACTTGCGTACGCTCCTGGCCTTTCCAGAAGTGCTCCAAAATGCCTTTGACCATGTTGTCATAGCCGTCGACATGACTGCCAACGAAGGCCGGCGTGTGGGCAAAGGGCACGTCGAAGTCGCGCGGGACTGAATCTTCGTCCTTGGCGTTCTGGATGAAGCTGTGCAGGTCGTCGCCAATGACCTCTGCCATACAGGTCGTCGACACGGCAATCATCTTCGGGTCGTAGAGCTGGTAGGTGTTGGCGAGCCCGTCGACCATGTTCTTCAGGCCGCCAAACACCGCCGCATCCTCGGTCATTGAGGAGGAGACCGCCGCGGCAGGCTCCTTGAAATGGCGCGACAGGTGCGAGCGGTAATAGGCGACGCAACCTTGGCTGCCGTGGACGAAGGACATGGTTCGTTCGAAGCCGGCGGCAGCGAATACCGCACCCAGCGGCTGGCAGGCCTTGGCCGGGTTCACGACAAGCGCTTTGCGGGCGAGGTTCTTTTCGCGGTATTCCCACGTCTGGGTGAAATCGCGCTGATCGGAAACGATCTCATCGGGGTGCGGACATTCGAAGTTTAGCTTCTTCTCAGCGAGCATCTTTCTGTATTCCGGCTCGCGGAACAGGGGAGCGTGATCGAGAATTTTTTCAGCCGACTGCGGCATGATGATTACCTCTTTTGCATCTGGCTGCGCGGTACGGCAGCTCAGGACGTCAAGACGTTCCAGGCTCCGGCGGATCAGAGGCCGCGGGAGTTCACCGTCTCAGTGGGAGACTGGGGCTAAAGCAGATGTTTATTCGGCAGCCATCGCCCGCTCATCGCCCCGGCTTCTTTTCCAAGGCGCGTGGAATAGGTCCCAGACCGGGTTGTTGATGGCGAGATCCACATCACGTGCGAAAATGGCAAAGCCATCGTAGCCGTGATACGGGCCTGAATAATCCCAGGAATGCATCTGGCGGAACGGTATGCCCATCTTCTGCACCGGGTATTTTTCTTTGATTCCCGAGCCGACCAGATTTGGGCGAATCCCTTCGATGAATTTCTCCAACTCATAGCCGGTCACGTCATCATAGATCAGCGTGCCGTTCTTCACGTAGTGGCCGGTGCGCTGATAGTCGTCGCTGTGGGCGAATTCATAGCCGGTGCCCACGATGACCATGCCGAGGTCCTCGTAGGCCGTGACGACGTGGCGGGGGCGCAGGCCGCCGACATAGAGCATCACGGTATTTCCTTCCAGGCGCGACAGGTACTTGGCGATGACCGTATCAACAAGCGGCCTGTACTTGGCAATGACCTTTTCGGTCTTCTCCTCGATTTCCGGCCCAAAATGCTTGGCTATGTTGCGCAGAGAGGCTTCGATCTGGGAGGGACCGAAGAAATTGTACTCCATCCAAGCGACGCCATACTTTTCCTCCATATGCCGACAGATGTAGTTCATCGACCGGTAGCAGTGGATAAGATTGAGCTTAGCCTTCGGGGCGCGCTCGATCTCTGCGAGTGTGGCGTCACCCGACCAGTTGCCGACCACGCGCAGCCCTATCTCCTCAAGCAGTATGCGCGAGGCCCAGGCATCGCCGCCGATATTGTAGTCGCCGATGACGTTGACGTCGTAGGGGCCGGCCTCGAACTTGACATCCTTTTTGTCGAAGACCCAATCCCGGATCGCATCATTGGCGATGTGGTGGCCAAGCGACTGCGAGACGCCGCGGAAACCCTCGCAGCGTACCGGCACGATCGTCTTGTCATACTCCTTGGTCTTTTTGCGAGAAACCGCCTCGGTGTCATCGCCAATCAGGCCGATAGGGCATTCGGATTGCACGGTGATGCCGTTGTTGAGCGGAAACAAGACTTCAATCTCGTCAATGATCTGTTCCAGCTTCTTGTCGCCGCCGAAGACGATGTCCTTCTCCTGGAAATCGGAGGTGAACTGCATTGTCCCGAACGTGTCGACGCCCGTCGTACCGACGTAGTAGTTGCGGCGCTGCGACCAAGAGTATTGGCCGCAGCCGACCGGGCCGTGCGAGATATGGACCATATCCTTGACTGGCCCCCACACCACGCCTTTCGAACCCGCATATGCACAGCCGCGAATCGTCATCACCCCGGGAATGGACTTGATGTTCGATTTGACGTCGCATTCGGAAAGGACCTCGCTTTCCCCGCCAGCCTCGTTGCCGCTCTTTGCGACGTTGAGGTGCTTCTTGCGGCGCTTCGCCGCCTTGTCGGGATAATGCGACAGCACCTCTTCGATAAGCTTCGCATGAAGAGCACCGTCATTCTCGTATTCCCGGCTCATGAGTCCCCTTTCAAGGTTGGGTGACGCCTCAACGAATAGGCGCCGTTCTCTGCAAGGCGCGCCGATTCATGGCAGCGCTAATGTCACTACTGGGCCGCCGCCTTCGCCGCTTCCTTGGAGTGAAGCTCGGCAAGCATCTGCTCGTCGGTCTTCATGATGCCGAAGTCGAGCAGCATCTCCTCCAGCTCCTCCATGGTGATCGGCGTCGGGATCGTACCCTGGCCCGAATTGGCGTGGATCTTCTCGGCCAGAGCGCGGTATTCCCCTGCCTGCTTGGAGTCCGGCGCGTACTGGATCACCGACATCTTCCTGAGTTCGGCATGCTGGACGATGTTGTCGCGGGGCACGAAGTGGATGAGCTTGGAATTCAATCGGCCAGCCAGTGCTTCGGCCAGATCGAGTTCACGGTCGGTTTGACGTTCATTGCAGATCAGCCCGCCCAGCCGCACACCGCCCGAATGGGCATATTTGAGGATGCCCTTGGCGATGTTATTGGCGGCATAGAGCGCCATCATCTCGCCGGACATGACGATGTAGATCTCCTGGGCCTTGCCTTCGCGGATCGGCATGGCGAAGCCGCCGCATACCACGTCGCCGAGGACGTCATAGGAGACATAATCGACATCGTCATAAGCGCCATTCTCCTCGAGGAAATTGATCGAGGTGATGACGCCGCGGCCGGCGCAACCGACACCCGGCTCGGGGCCGCCGGACTCCACGCACTTGATGCCTCTGTAGCCGACCTTGAGCACGTCCTGGAGTTCGAGGTCTTCCACCGAACCTTCCTGTGCGGCGAGATCCAGGACGGTATCCTGAGCTTTCGAATTCAGGATCAAGCGTGTGGAATCGGCTTTGGGGTCGCATCCTACGATGAGGATTCTCTGCCCGAGGTCGACAAGGGCGGCGAGCGTATTTTGGGAGGTGGTGGACTTGCCGATGCCGCCTTTGCCGTAAAAGGCGATCTGACGCAGACCTGACATAATAGCTTTCCTTCCTTCGTTCTAATCATCGCGACTGCCCGCGACACAAGTGCCGATAGGCAGCTCGTGCCGCCTCACACCAAGCATCGCAAAAAGCGTACCAGCGTGATCGGCCGATCCGAGAAGAAACTTTGTTATTAAATTCCAGCCACTTAGACGGCGGCAAAACGCGCGAGCGGGCCTTTCAGGCGTCTGTCACGGACACGACAAAGCCGACACAGATTGTCGTGCGCCATCGAAACCGCCCTGTGTCGAGCTCGAAGCGGGATAATGGGGAGCTAGCCCAAAGCTGATGGCGAGACCATCGGAAGACGTCGGCTATTGTCTTTCCAGCCTGCGGTCGCTGGATGAGCAGGAGCCTGGGGCTTGACCGCCGCGCGGAATAGTTCAGGCAGGCTTGCGGAGCGGGAACGCCGGCGGCCGATAGACATCCGCGCTTAACCTTTCATAGCCCGTCTACGAGTTGGTTCCGCCGACGCGCTATATCGAAGGCAAATAATTCAGTACCTTAGCACGAGATCATTGATATTTTCAAAAAGATACGTATTATACGGATATAACGGATTATCGGGACAATTCTATGTCGGTCATTAGCTCGGTTGAATTTCAGCGCAACTTTGGGCTGTATCAGGACAAGGCGCTAGCGGAACCCGTGATCATCAGCAAGAATGGCCGCGAACGGCTTGTGCTGCTTTCGGTCGATGAATACCAGCGCCTAAAGGCGCATCGTGACGGCACTAGCGCGGGGCCTGAGAACGCAGCCCCCCCTGCTTTGCAGAGCACGGCGCACTTTTCACTTAAGAACCAAATACCAACCGAGCCACTAAGGGAATTGCTGTCGCACTTTCATTCGATCAAATCTGCCTTCGTGTACGGTTCAGTCGCCAAAGGCACGGACACAGAACGCAGCGATATCGATTTGATGGTGGTCGGCGATAACCTGAACCTCTCTGAACTTTATTCAGCCGCACAAAACGCGGAACTGAGACTAGGCCGAAAGGTCAGTCCGACATTTCTGTCGCCGGAGGAATGGCAACGAAAGGCGTCGCAGAAAGGGTCGTTTGTCCGCAAGGTAAGTACCCTTCCAAAGATTTTCCTCATCGGCTCGGAGAAAGATTTACAAGCGTGGGCAAGCAAGAACTAGACAACCTCGTAAAGATTGGGCTGATGAAAAGTGAGCCCCCATCGCTGTCCGAATATGACGGCATGCTGGGTGGCGCGCGCAAGAATTTAACTGACGCACAGAAAGGTCTCGACCCCGACAGCCAATTCACTCTCTTATATGGAGCTGCGCATCGGCTTGCCCTGGCAGCCCTACGCCGCGAAGGCTATCGCTCGGACAATCGCACTTCGGTGTTTCAAGCGCTCGTTCATACCGTCGGAACCGACAAGGCTGACATTCAGATTTTTCTAAAGGCGCACAACGAGCGAAACCTCTCCGAGTACGAGGGGCACACAGACATTGATGCCAAATTGCTAGCTAACCTTATTGAGTGCACCACGAGGCTAGAGGTTTCGGTTGGCAAACTAGAACCGCCAGAAGATGACGAGTGAGCGGCAATCGAACACGCGCGGGCAAAGGGTCCGACGGTGCGGGTAGCGTATGCCCCGACCGGAACGAAGCCGAGCCGAGTTGCGCCGTAATCTCGGACGGCTTCACCTGTTGCGTGAACAAATCCGTGAGATCGTTGGGCCAGTGAGGAAATCGATCTTCTTTATGGAAGGCATTTAAGCAACGGATGCATTCCCATGCACATCGCCGTTCTGTTTAGCAGCTGCCGTTGACCGGCGGGCCAGCCCCTTTGGCGTTCTGGTGTCTGACAGTCGAGCGTCAGGCCGGACCATGAGATACATCGATAAGGGCTGGACAAGGATGGGAGGGATGACGTGCTTGCGACGGAGGAAACAGTCAAGCAGCTGGGGCGAGAAGGCCAGTTCTTGCGGATTTCAACTTTGCGTGACGACCGCTCATCGGAGTCAAGGTAACACACGCCGGCAGCGGGTGTCCGGGCGGTTTCCAGCCGCACAATGCGAGACCGCTGGCGCGAACAAAGCTCGGCTGTACTCGGCACGCTAAGAGAGCCTGCCAAGCCGTCGGAGCCCGGCCTTCCGGTGCGACGCAAGCCGCAGACTAGACCGCCCTCTTGTTACCCCAAAGCAGAACGTGCAGCTGCGGCAACACGCGGGCTTCGAACCACCTGTCGCTGGTCACCCTTTCGACAAGCCATTCCATTCGCATCATTATTCCGTCCAAGTCGACAGAGGTGTCTTCACTGCCAGGGTGCGGCGGCGTGTGATTGCCGGGTTGCAGATAGATCGGAAGGTGCGGATATCGCGCCGCGACTTCTTTGGCGTAGGCATAGTCACTCTCGTCGAAAACGACGAGCTTGAGCACGATTTGCGGCTTCTCTTGCGCCGCTTCGAGGCACGCCTCAAACGCAGCCCAACGGGTCGTCATTTCGCTGGACGGCGGCTTTGGGCTAAGGGTCAGCACGTCAAGATCCGCAAACCACTCCCTCACCACGGAACCCTGCGTTTCCAGTGCAAAACGATAGCCCTCGCGATGGCCTCGTTCTATGAGGGGACCGAACGGCTGAATGGCCGGGTTGCCGCCTGACAAGGAGACCATAACCGGCCTGCCGCCGGAAAGCGCATGGACGGTTTGCCACACGGCATCGATCGGCATCGGTAGCCATTCATGGCGATACTGATTGTCCACCGCGTGAAGGCTGTCGCACCATGAACAGCGATAATCACATCCGCCGGTTCTGATGAACACCGTCGGCAAGCCGATGAGCACGCCCTCGCCCTGGATCGTCGGCCCGAATATCTCGCTCACACGGATTACGGGATGCATGTCGGTCACGGACGGTATTCCGCCCAAGTTTTCGGTGTTTCGCTAACGCGCACGGCCGCGGTCTGCGGCAGACGTGCCTTGCACCATTCATAGAAATGTCTGGCCAGGCATTCCGCCGTGACCTTCTCATGTCCCAGCACGTCGTTGAGGTGCCGATGGTCGAAGCTCTCGTCAATGTAGCGTTTGAGCGGCGCCAGATCGTGATAGTCGCGCACGAAGCCGTGGGCGTCCAGTTCCTTGGCCGACAGCTCCACTACGACGACATAGTTATGCCCGTGCAGGCGCGCACATTGATGGTTGGGAGGCAAGGAGGTGAGCTGATGCGAGGCCGAGAAGTGGAATTCCTTGCTGATGTGGAACATTACGCGCGCCTCCTGCGCAGCGCCTCGAGCCAGAAATCGGCGTCCTCGTAGTCGGTGGGATCAGCGTGCCCGGCGAGATGGAACGCTTCGCGCCGCTCGACGCAGGTCCCGCATCGTCCGCAGTGACGCACGCCGCCCTTGTAACAGGACCAGGTCTCGGCAAACGGGGTGCCGTATCTTGCGCCATCCGCAACAATGTCAGCTTTTCCGAGATTCACATACGGTGCATAGAGGCGTATCTGCGCATAGCCGTCGAGCGCGCGGTCTTGCATTGTCTGGAAAGCTTCAATGAAGGCCGGACGGCAATCGGGATAGATGAAGTGGTCCCCACCATGCATGGCCGCCGCCACCGCTTCGGCGTTGTGGGCGGCGGCGAGACCGAAGGCGATTGCCAACATGATGGCATTGCGGTTCGGCACCACCGTAATCTTCATCGTGTCTTCGGCGTAGTGGCCGTCCGGCACGTCGACACTGTCGGTCAGCGCTGAGCCGGAAAGGCCACGGCCGATTTCGCCGATGTCGATGATCTGGTGCGGGACCTTCAGTCGCTGCGCGCAAAGAGCGGCGAAGCCCAATTCCTTCCTGTGCCGTTGGCCATAGTCGAAAGATAGAAGGCCGGTGAGTTCGTGCTCCGCTGCCACCATGTGAGCAAGGGAAACGGAGTCCAATCCGCCAGAGCAGACGGCGAGAGTCTTCATCATTGGTATCCTTGTTTTGACCGGGTAAGGCTGCGACCGGAGATTTCTCTGCGCCCCCACTACTCCAGCGACTCAATTTTGTGAACCGGGAGAATTTCCGCACAGCCCGATTGGAGCGAGCATGGGTCGCAAGGAGCGATCTTGCCGGTGATCTCGAAAACCTGATCTCCTCCGGCACGCAGGCCAAGGACCCGATCCGCCTCTCGACCGAATCCGCCAAAGCTGACCGCGCGCATTTCCTCAACTTGTTGCGGGAAAACGAATACGCCCGCACCAATGCCGCAGCGGAACTCGACCGTGCCAAGCGACTGCTTTCGGCTTCTGCAGCGCCCGCGAAAACTGTTGAAGAAAAGACTTTCGCCCTCCACAACATTGAGCTCCAGGGCGAGATCCTGGCCCGGCGAAAAATCGCCGAATGAAACCAGCAACTCTTCGACATCAACCTGCGCCTCAAGGAGCTCACGGCCACTTTGCATGAGCTCGAGAACGAGCGGGATCTGACTCATATTCGAGCCCCAGTACTCTTGAGCAATTCTCAGGCCTCACTTCCGGCAGCTACGTACAGGCCGGGCAAAACGTCGGTTGGGTTTCGCCGGTACCGAACTGGTGGTGGAAATCTACGTTCCCCCCAAAGACATCGCTTTTGTGCACCCGGGCCAGTCGGTGCATATCCAAATCGATGCCTACAAACTACAATCAATGGGGTGTCACTGACGCCAAGGTGCTCAACGTGGCGCAGGACTCCATTCTCCACGGCGGGAGCCCTTCTTCAAGGTCCCCCTTGCGCTGTCTCGCAACCAACTCGTCCTTAAGAACGGGGGCATCGCTCACCTGAAGAAAGGCATTACCGTTTGGGCACGCTTTCTCGTTGCAGGCCGCACTTTGCTGCAACTCCTCTATGATAAAGTCGACGATTAGCTCAATCCGCTCTACGCGGGCGACTAATCTTCAATTTCCAGACAGTCAGCGAGCCGCCATGTCAAGCAAGGTCAGCAAGTTTAAGCAGCGCGATATCACCGATTGCGGGGCGACCAGTCTTGCTTGTGTCGCTGCCTTCTATGGCCACAAGCTGCTTTTGTCGCGCATTCGCCAGCATGCCTCGACCGACCACTCTGGCACCACTGTGCTCGGTCTCTTGGAAGCTGAAGAAGGCTTGGTTTCTTAGCCAAGGGCGTGAGGGGTGGCTTCGACCGCCTCGACAAAATCCCCAAGCCCGCTATCGCGCACGTCGTCATCAAATTTGCGTTTGGACTTGGCGTCATACAGTGCCGCTGGATAGAGCCCGCCGCCCTGATCTCCGGCGGGTCTAATCAGAGCCCCCAGCTCCGCTGATGAGCCAGGCGCGGGTGCCTCGGGGCTTCCTAGCCTGCACAGCCTTCATGGGACATGGTCAGGATACCTGTTAGATGAACTCCGATTAGTCTGGACATTCTGCGCGTTCGGATACGCGGCAACGTGAACTTTCCACCCTGCACGCATCCCGACTCGCCCCCTCAGTCACCGGTATGTTTCGTGATCCACTCGCGATAATACGACACGCGCGTATACACACCGTATGTCCTTCCGCAACCGGCCCCACTCGAGACAATTCCAACCAAGATAGGGTTTTTGCCATGGGCTTTGGTCAGAGGACCTCCACTGTCCCCTTGGCAAGGATCGGTCCCGCCGCTTTCGGTTCCGGCGCACATCATCCCAGGAAAGATCTCCTCCCCATATTTGCGGCTGCACGTTTTGTTGTCGACGTATGGGACCTTGCCCTCTCGGAGCTCTTCTGATTCCTCTCCACCATGTCGTGTAACTCCCTTACCCGTCACGGTAAGGAGCTCGCCATTAGGAATGTCCATCCGGGGGGTAGCAAGGGGAATGGCCACTGCGGGTAGCGTACTGCGCACCCGCACGAGCGCCAGATCATGTTTGAATGTCTTCGCGACATATTCTTCGTGAACAATAAAGTCCGTTACATCTAACGAAACGCCATTCTTCACAAAGGCCTCGACCTTGGTTGCACCCGCTAAACAGTGTGCCGCTGTGAGGATCCATTGGTCTCCGATCACCACTCCACCGCATAGATAAGATTTATCCTCTCTGACAATTTTATCCTCTGTGACAATATTGAGTTCGACGTACCAAGGATGCTCTTTAGACGTGGTCCGCTTGCCGCGGACGATATCGAGCCCGCCTTGTACAGAAGTTTGAGCATGGGCGTGTTTTCCACCAAAAAGGGCTGCGAGCGCGCAGAGGGCATGACGACGGGTGATGGGGGGCATCGGTTTCCTCGTACTATTTGCATTACATCGTGCGGCCGTGTGCCGTTGGCGCGCCACCCTGCCTGCCCACCCATTAGCTGGCAACCCTCGTCTCGGATGTGATTCAGAATGCCGCAGGCAAACATGCTTTGTCCTCGATAGGACGCTCTGGTTGCCGTGGGCGGACGACTTCTTCGGAAAGCGCGACGACGGCACGGGGTCCGTTATAGGCAGGCTCTCCATGCTGATGCAGCTCGAGACCCTCAGGGTTACTCGCCGCGCCGATGGCTCTCATGGCCAAGGCCGACGGCTCACGAAAATATGTCGGGGCCGCGGTGATCGGTCTGAACCGCGCCATGAAGGAACGGCTCTACGAGCGCGTCGCCGGATGCCCGGCCGGGCGCGCAAAGGAATTCCGATCAAGAAGCCGAACGCGCAGTGGATCAAGCCCGGCCTGGTCGGCCACATCAGCTTCCTGAAAGGCGAGGGCGGGCTGCGCCATGCCACTCTGACCGATGTTCGAGAGGACTAGTCGGCCCCGCAGATCGGTTCACCGGAAGGCATCCGAGCTGGCGCTCGGCGTTTTTTTAGCGCTTTGGCTGTTCGGGGTCGTCTGAGACAAACGACCCCGATGACCACGTCCATAACAGCTTCCAAGAGCGGCTTGCTGTCTTCGTCGCGGGCTTCAACGGTAAGGCGGCGGCAAATGACGGTGGGGGTGACTTCCCGCGCATAGTCTGTCAGCGCGGCGAAAGCCTCGAGCCTGACGGAATCCATGCCGCCGGCTAACCATGTCCCTTCAGTGTCGGAAAAGAGCCGATCATTGTTGCGTACGTCAAAATAATTAAGGGAAAGGGCGGCCATGTGATCTCCTATGGGCTCACTGCTGTCGAGGGTCCCTACAGCCTTCAGCGGAGTGGACTGCTACCGATAAGCCTTTCGTACTCGGCTTCCGGTGGGCCATAGCTGCCATCGGCCAGTTTGATCAGTCCTTCCCAATCACGGATGACGATCTTGCCGCACGTGGCGCGGATCAAGCCATTGCCTTCCAGGACCTCGATGGCGACGGTTACGCCCGGCCGCCTCACGCCGAGCATGATCGACAGGAATTCGCGCGTGAGTTTCAGCTCGGGGCCAGCGCGATCCTCACACAACAGCAGCCATCGGACGAGACGGCTTTCGAGCCCCTGGCGGGCGTTCGCGTGAGAGCGGTGTAGCTGGTCTGCACCATCAGGCATTGCACGAAGCGCAGAAGAAACAGCCGCAGGGTGGGACTTTGCTCGAGTGCCTCATGAAAGGGGGCTATCGGAATGCGCATCGCCTCTCCGGCGAGCTGGACGACGCAATCATGCGGCGCCAGATTGTCGCCGAGGACGACAACCGTTCCTGTCATGCCTTTGTGGCCCAGAATGCCGGCTTCGGCATCCCGGCCGGGCGCCATTTTGGCGATGATAGAGCCGAAGCCCTCCTCTATGAAGTACACGAAGTTGATCGGCCTGCCTTGCTGTTCAAGGCGATCGCTCAGTGCCAGTTCGACGTGCTCCAGATCCGGCGAGAGCAGGGACCCATCCTGCTGGTCGAGCAGGCCAAGAAGTCTGTTTCTGTATGGGGAATTTGCGGAGTGCGGCACTGCAACCGTCGCGGCAGGAATGTCATCGGGACTGAAATGGGCGAGGGCTGCAGTATCGCGGTCGGCGACCAAGCACCGGCCTAGTGTTTACGCCTGACACAAGAGTCCGGCCCCCACAACCGTTTCGGAATGAGCAGCAGCGCTGCCGCTGCTCCTCCAATCACACAACGGATTCACGATGCGGCAACTCGAGCCATGATTTCGGATCGAATGGTCGATGCGGTGTATAGCGAGGCATCCAGCGGCAAATCCCCAAATGCCAGTTGACACAGAAGATAATTAGCACCTGCCTCTTCCAGCTGATCAAGGAGAGCTTTTCGGACAGAAGCTGCCGTTCCCACGACGCACAATTCACTTTCAATTGCTGCATCGAAGTTCAAAGGCAAGTTTGGTGGAGTGGGAATGGCATTTAGTTCGTATAGAAATTTGAAGCTCTTGAGCCATCGTTCATAGGCAGGTGCTGCGAGCAAATACGCATCTGTTTCAGAACGCCCTATCACCACCATTCGGAGCAATCCAAGAAATGGCGCTTGGTGGCCAATGTCAGCATCGTGAATTCGGGCGGCGCGGAACGCGTCGGTAACGCTGCGAACAGAAGTGGAAGGTCCGACGCAGGCGATGTTTGCCCCATTCGCGGCGGCCCAGCTAGCCGGCTCGGGTCGATTGGTGGCGATCCATGTCGGCGGCTGGGGATATTGGTGAGGTCTCAACGTCAGCGGAACGTCTTTCAACTCAAAGTGGCGGCCCTCATAAGAAAGCGTCCCGCCTTTCATCGCATTGATGAGAATCTCGCTGGCCTCCGTGTACTGTTCTGGTGCTGCTTCTACAGCAACCCCGAAGTATCCCAATTCAGTCGGAGCAGAGCCGCGCCCTATGCCGAGTTCAAGCCTGCCGCCGCTCAACTGATCAAGCATGCAGATCTCCTCGAAGGCACGCAGCGGATGATAGAGCGCAAGTAGCATTACCATGGGACCAACACGAAGACTGCGGGTTCGCTGGGCGACGCTCGCTAAGAACAAATTCGGTGATGGACCTCTGCCATGTGGCGTACAGTGGTGCTCTGCGAGATGATACGCATAAAAGCCATAGCCATCGCACGCTTCTGCTAGGCTCAGCCGATCTGCATATTGTTGGGCGATGTCATCGCCGTTTTCGTCCAGATGATCGAAGATGCCGAAGGTTAGGCCCGAAGCGAAAATTTTCGTCAATTAATTATTCTCCAAATTACCTATGATTTATCCACTATTGGAAACATCATAACTTATAACACATCGACACTTATTACTTAATACATTTCCAATGCAATGTGAATTGACTTCATGCTTGCGCACACCGCGATTCCTCTTAAAGTTCATACAGACGTGTTTGGCGGCAGCAAGGAATTTGTCCATCTGCTCTGTGCTACCAATGCTGACGCGAATGCAGTTCTTCAAATCTATGTCAGGAAAGCTGGCGATGAGGATCTTCTGCTCTTTCAACGCGGCTTGCCAGCATGAGCCCTCCTGTCCCGCCGGCACACGGGCCAGCAAAAAGTTTGCGTGGGAGGGTGTTACGGAAAAGCCAAGTTGCAACAGCGCCAGGGTCACTCGCTGTCGTTCATGCTTGATGTGCCTGTGGTTCTCTTCGTAGGCGTGGCGATGCGCAAGAATGCTTTTCCCGACCGCCTGCCCGATCACGTTCATGTTGAAGACATTCTGGATGTTGCGCAGCCTGCCAATGATTTCTGGGTGACCGAAACCGAAGCCGACTCGCACGCCAGCGGCAGCATAGCTCTTTGAAAAAGTCCTCAAGATCAAAAGATTCGGATGTCTATTGACGAGGCGCAGGGCATGGTCGGGTGCGAAGTCAACGTAGGCCTCATCCAAGACGATCAAGCGATCTGCTTGCTCCACAAGGCGTTCGATTTCGGCCACCGGCACGAATGTTCCGGTCGGATTGTTCGGATTAGCCAACAGAATGAACTTCGCGTCTTTTGCGGGGCCGGACAGAAGTTTTTCTATCGGCAGGGGATGAGCTTCGCTCGATGCGATTTCGAGAAACTCGGCACCCTGTAACATGGCAAGTTTACGGTTGAACGAAAATCCGGGCGACAGCATCGCCACTGTATCTCCTGGGGCGAGGAAAGCTCTGTAGATGAGTCCGAGCAGTTCCGACGAACCGTTGCCGGCAATCACCTGATCTTTGGAAAATCCGTAAGCGTCGGAGGCAGCTGCCCTTAAGCTGAGATTGTCGTCTTCCGGATAAAGATAATGGTGTTCGATCGCAGCAATTGCACTTTGCATTACGCTCTTCGGCAACGGAAACGGGTTCTCGTTCGTATTTAGCTTAACGTAATTTGCATCCGTCGCTGGTCCGTTGGACGAGAGAGCATCTAATTTGCTGGCCACCGGCGAGAAGAGCGAAAGCACGGTCTTCAGTTTTGCATCGCACATGTTCTTCTCCGTTTTTCAGTCCCGCAGGGCATGTGACATGAGGCAATCGTTGATCGTGACTTGATCGACGTTCGGCTATGTCAGCGCTGCCTTCCCACCTTGGTGGGATCGCCGACCACGGTTTGGATTTGACACCGGGAAGCTGTCGAGAACCTGATGACGACCCAACGTGTGGCCGACGGCCGATTCGGCGCAACAGACGGTGTTTCAACATCGCATCGTCGTCAAAGCCGCATGCAGGGCCAGCACGACAGCCCGCCTCCAGCGCCCGCAGAAATAGGTGGAAACCGAGGTCTTGCCGAACCTCAGTTGCTCTGCCACCTCGCCCACCGGACTGCCCTGTTTACGGGTCAGGCGCAGGATCGTCCGGGTATCTTTGACGCTCGTTCGTCTTGCTTGCTTCCGTCTTGGCATGGGCTCTCTCGGTTCGCTGATGAGAGAGCCAAATACCGGCTCATCTGAGCATGAGACGCGGGCCTGACGATATGGAGCGTCTCTGGTGGCGCGCGTAGCCAAGAGGGTTCGCCTCGCTGGCGGGGCATGCAAGACGGCGCACCTCCTTGGCTATCCTGTCCCATCGTCTCAACGACTTCGCAGAGGTTGATATTCTGCAGTGACTTTCGTCTCGCTGCTGCACGGCATTGACGCTGGGAGCCATGCTCGCGTGGCGCAATTGTGCTGAAGAACGGTGCCCACGGCAACGTTTCTTAACCCGCCCCAGGTCCTGGCGTTTGGCTAATTTCCGACATTCGTGTCCGGCTTCGGACAAAGGCCGGGTTTGCCGAACGGAGTCCCACCCAATTTCCAGTGCTGCTTGAGCAATAATATCGACCGGCATTACTGCACAACACGAAAGTTGCTGCAAAAACCGAAGTGAACCCAAGGCATGGGGTCAATTGGCATGGCGCTTGCGACTCGGTCGCTAGAACGCAGTCAAAACCACGGTTGGAGACCATGCCTACCTCTCAAAGCTCGATAAAGCACGCGAGCAAACATTCCCCGTCCCCGCGGAAAACTGGAAGCTCGTCGCCGTTAAACGTCCCTGCTCGGGGGCGGTCTTGCACAAGACTGGTCCGAGGCAACCACGCCAGGGCGAAAGGCTGCCGGAACTGTCCACCGAAGTCGATGCCGCTTCAGTTTAACCGAAAAATGCACCGTACCACTTTGGCCTGGGAGCAAATCAATGACCGATAGAAAGAACGTTCCTCTCGTGACCTTTCGCACGCGTGTTCGCGATGAGTCGATCGGGGGGCCAAATCCTTATCGGTGGGAGAACAAGACCTCCGACGATTATTTCGGGGGCAAGCGCGTTATCCTGTTCTCGCTGCCTGGCGCCTTCACCCCGACCTGCTCGACCTTCCAACTGCCCGATTTCGAAAAACTCTATGATCAATTTCTGGAACTGCGAATTGACGCGATCTACTGCGTCTCAGTCAACGATGCTTTCGTCATGAATGCGTGGGGAAAGTCCTTGGGGCTGCAGAAGATCGAGCTGATCCCAGACGGGTCGGGCGAGTTCACGCGCAAGATGGGCATGCTGGTCGCGAAGGACAATCTGGGCTTTGGCATGCGCTCCTGGCGATACGCCGCTCTGATCGACGATGGCGTGGTGGAGCAGTGGTTCGAGGAGGAAGGCTTCTGTGACAACTGCGAGACGGACCCCTATGGCGTTTCATCCCCGCAAAACGTTCTCGACAAACTGAAGGCGGCGGCATGACCCAGAAGTGGCAAGTCTCACACAACCCCAGCACACACTAGAGCCTCCTCGGCAGATTACCGGTTCAACATGCATCTCTCAGCAAGCCTGCTTCAACGCCAGAAGCAACGTATGGTCTTATCGCCTCAAGCCATTGAAGCTATTCGCTTGCTGCGATTGACGCATACTGAACTCCATCAGCTCGTGGAGCAGGCACTCGAGAAGAACCCCGTTTTGAAGCCTGACCCGTTTGACGACGTTTCGCCGCTGTCAGGGGTGGATCAGCGGAGCAGTCAAAGCAGAAGCGAAATCGGCGAATCGCCCATTGGCGGGCCGTCTGGCGGGCGCGGGCAATGGAAGTCGCAACGCAGTAGCGGCAACGATCGACCTGCCGTCGAGGAGTTTACCGCCCACACCGAAACATTGCACGACCATGTCGCCCGCCAGGTCGCCCTCACCCCGTTCACCCCGCAGGAGCGGCTGATTGCCGGACAGCTCGCCGCCCATCTGGAGGACACTGGCTATCTTCAGGTAAACCTTTTCGATCTGGCCGGGAGGTTAAACGTTCGGCAAGCTGATGTGGAACGGGTCATCGGAATCTTGCAGCAATTTGATCCGCCGGGGATTTTTGCGCGAACTCTCAGCGAATGCCTGGAGATTCAGCTGCGCCAGCAAGACCGGTTCGACCCGGCTATGGCAGCTTTGGTCGCCAATCTCGAGATGCTTGCACGGGGGGATTTTCAGGGATTGAAGCAGCGTTGCGGAGTCGACGAGGAGGATCTCCTCGACATGAGGAACGAAATCCGCGCGCTCGATCCCAAGCCTGGAGACCGGTTCCAGTCCGGGACGCCGGAAACCATCGTACCGGACGTCTGGGTAATGCCCAAGTCCGAAGGTGGATGGCGGGTGGAGCTTGATCCGGCCACGCTGCCCAAAGTGTTGATCAACCACACCTATGTCGCCGAAATCTCGCAGCTGACCAATCAAAATCCGGAAGGCAAAGCGTTTCTCGACCATTGCCAGGAAAAAGGGAACTGGCTGATCAGCTGTCTCGAGCAGCGCGCTAAGACGATCCTTAAGGTTGCGACCGAAATCGTGCGCCAGCAGGATGCCTTTTTTACACACGGCGTCGCCCATCTGCGGCCTCTCTGTCTCAAAAATGTCGCTGACGGGATCAAAATGCACCAGTCGACGGTAAGCCGGGTGGCTTCGAACAGGTACATGTTAACTCCGCGCGGGGTGTTCGAGCTGAAGTATTTTTTCACAGCGACAATCGCATCCTGCGAGGGCGGCGACGCGCACTCCGCCAAATCTGTCCGCCATCGGATCAAGGCAATCATCGCCGAAGAATCGCTCGACAAGGTACTTTCCGACGAAGACATCGTTGCTCAGCTCAAGCAGACCGGCATCAATGTCGCTCGCCGTACCGTCACCAAATATCGCGAGGCGATGAACATCCCTTCCTCCATACTACGGCGCCGTGATAAGCGGTTGTCCGCAGCTGCGATCAAGCGAAGTGACTAACCGGCATTCCTGGTCGGCGAGAGGCGACTCTCAACTTCCTCCGGGCCGAAGCAGCTTTCGAAGTCATGGCATTCCCGACAACTGGGTGCAGTGCATGACGAAAAGCCTTCGGCCTCACACAGCTTGCGGTAAAAGTACTTTTTCCATTTCATGTTTCTGTGTTGCCTGCCGCCAGCGCGGGAAAATGTCTGGCAAGCAGGCGGCTGAGCTCAGCGCGATTTGAGAGGCCAAGATCCCGCCAAAGATGGTCCGTGCGCATCGCACGCCGGGCGATGATCTTGGCCAAGCGGGCGCTCGCCGGGTCGCCCGGCGCAGCATGCGCTAGCAGCAGCCGGCGCAGCAGCTCCTCTTCCAGTTCCGGCTCGGGCTCGCTCAACTCCTCCAAAGCGAATACGCTGCTGGAGGTAGACGGGAAAGTTGCGGCCAAGACATCACGCAATTCGACAGACGAAAGGCCTGTCCCCTCCGTCGCCAACACCTCGCCCGCCTGGACCTCCTCAAGCGAACGCGAAAGCACGCAGGGCAGCACATGCTGATCGAAGCTCCTCCCTAGCTCGGACCCACGCCATTGCGCGCGTGGATAGGCAGCCATCATCGTAACGGCCGGCTTCAGCTTCCGGCATGACAAAGCGCCTTGTTGACCGCAGGGATGATCTTGTCGCCCCAGAGCTCGATCTGGCGCAGCATCGTCTTTTGGTCGAAGTCGCCCAATTGAGTCTGAACTGCGATCTGGTCCGGTTTCAAGACATCGATCTCTTCCAGCAGGCGATCAATCACGCGATTTACGCTGCCAATCGGCAAATTTTTGCGCATGGTCTCGAAGGACAGATCCTGCTGGGTCGGTGTCTCCTGCAGCAGGTAGCCATCGTGGCTCTGTTGGCGGCGCTGATGCAGGGCTTCAGAAAGCCGGCGCTGGAAGCGGGCATTGTCGAGATAGCTGTTGATCTCCAACTCGTCGTGGCTGGCATAGCAGCAGCGCAGCAGCGATATCTTGACGTCGGTGACGTTCTTTTCCTCGGATGCCGCCGCCCTCTCGACTGATTCACGCAGTGTGGTCAAAGTCTCTAAGCCGTCGTGGAAGGCTGTGACAAAAAAATTGTGCCCCTCGCGGTAGGCCCGAGCCATCCGTGCGGCTCCGCCAGCGATCCAGATAGGCGGCGTCGGCTGCTGGACTGTGCGGACCGAAATCGCTGTTGGGGGGATCTTCTCATACTGGCCGTCGTGTTCGAAGACGTTTTGGTTGAGGCCCTTGAGAATGATGTCCAGGTATTCCGAAAAGACGGCCGGCGCCTCATCGATGTCCACGCCGAACCGTTCGAACTCGAACTGCTGGTATCCCAAGCCTACGCCGAGCTCGAGACGGCCGTTCGCAACGATGTCGGCGAAGCCGATCTCGGACAGCAGGCGCTGCGGTTGGTAAAGCGGCAGCACGCAGACGGCAGTGCCCAGGCGAATCGTGCTTGTCAAGCCGGCGCAGTGCGCCACCATCATCAGCGGGGATGGTATGAGGCTGTAATTGTTGAAGTGGTGCTCAGCAAACCACGCGGTGTTGAACCCAGCCTGCTCCGAAGCGACGGCCTGTTCGATGGAGTTGCGGATGACGCTTTCTGAGGATTGGTGATAGCCACGCTGGGCGGCCAGAATGAAAGTGGCAAATTCCATGATTTCTCCTCGTTATAGACACGTCAGCCGACCGGGAATGTGCTCGGCATGCGCATGCTTGGATCTCAAGCACCTCGGGTGCGTCGTGGAGCCGAGGCTTCATAATGCTCGGCCGGTCGCCCTGCGAATGCCTGGCAATTAACCTGCGGCCTCCGCAAAACATTCGTCATAGAGTTCGCTGGCGTTTCCCGCATCACCGAACGAGGTCCAGCCGCCGTCCACGTAGAGGATCGAGCCGTTGATGTATGAGGCGTCAGACGAAGCAAGGAAGAACGATGCATCTGCGACGTCTTCTGGCCGTCCCATCCTGCCCATGGGGATGCGTCGTCCGATTGCTGCCAGGTCGATGCGGCCGGCTTTGGCCAACTGAGCAAGTGCGGGCGTGCGGATGTGGCCAGGAGCGACGGTGGCTGTCCGAATTCCGACCGGGCCGAGTTCGGCCGCCATGCAACGGGTCAGCATATCCATCCCCGCCTTGGAGGCGCCGTAGGCATGGCGCGGCGCGAACGGCAGAAAGCTGTCGATCGACCCGAGATTGAGGATCACGCCGCCCGGGCGCATAGCCTTGATCGCTTCGCGCGCGCAGGTGAAGGCGCCGGTAAGGTTGACATCCAGGACGTGTTCGAGCTGTTTCGACAGTTGCTCGATCGCAGGCACAATCCTGTCGGCGGTATCAGCACTATTGACCAGAACATCGATATACCCGAAGCGTCGCCTCAGCTCTTCGAACATCGACACCACATCGCTCTCGACGGCCACGTCCAGCGATTTCGCCAGATGCTTGCCGGGGAGCGATGTAGCCAGCTCTGCCGCTGCAGTGCCATCTTTATCAGCAATCACGACGGTGTCGCCGTTCGCGGCAAAGCGGCGAGCGACGGCCGCGCCAATGCTTTTTGCGCCACCGGTGACGAGCACGATTCGCGCATCTGTGCATTCGGCCGGACAGGAGAGCTCGGCTTGGAGCGCACTATCCACCGGCGGGTGAGCATCCCCCGGCTGGTTGAATGACATCCAGCCTCCGTCGACTGCCAGCACCGAGCCGGTGATGTAGCGCGCCTGCGTGCTGCTCAGAAAACGCACGACCCTGGCGATCTCGTCGGGGCGAGCCAAGCGCCCCATCGGCACGCGGCGGCGTATCGCCGCGAGGTCCATTTTGCCAGCGCGTGCCAGTTCTGTGACCATTGGGGTGCGGACGGAGCCCGGCGCCACCGCCGTGACGCGGATTCCTCGCATAGCCCACTCGCACGCAAGGGACTTTGTCAACGAGATCACGCCAGCTTTCGAGGCTGCGTAGGCGTTGCGCCTGGGATTGCCGACCACGCCCGCCATCGAAGCCACATTGACGATCGCACCGCCCGGCCTCATGCGCCGCGCCGCTTCCCGGGCCATAACGAATGGCCCAATAAGGTTCACTGTCACGCCGCGTCGGAAGGTATCGACAGCGGTGTCGATGATCCTATCCATCGTGGGTCCAACCGCCGCATTGTTGATGAGGACATCGATTTGCGCGAACCGTGCTTCGACCTGGCCGAAAAGTGAGAGCATGTCCTTCTCTCGCGACACATCGCACTCCAGACCGACGTGCGGCGACCCGAGATCCCGAGCCAGTTCAACCACACCACTGCCCGGAAGGTCCACCGCAACTACAGTGTCTCCGTCCGCGGCAAGGATATCGACCAGGGCACGGCCGATCCCGCCCGCGGCGCCTGTGATGATTACGGTGCGTGCTGCCAGTTTCACGAGAGCTTCTCCACGATGACCGCTTGTGATCTCAGCCCATCGACCTTGGGCGGAATGAAGGGTCGAGCCAAATCGTTGCAGTGACCGCCAGTTGCGGCCCCACACAGATCTCAATCCCGCAAGGCGCTCATCCTCCATTTCTACCCACTTATGCAGCTCCCAGTTGGGGACCCTCGACGCCATCTTGGTCGGTGGGGATGTGACGCTTGAGCAGCTGGTAGATGGGATCGTCTGGATGTGGTGCTCCAATCGGCTGTCGCCGGCCGAACCTATCTGCCTCAAGAATCGCTGGCGGGATTTGCTCCTCAACCCAATCGTAGACGACTGTCCGTTCCGCAATTCGCCACTCGTCCTGCCTCTTCTGAAACAGATCGCAGTAACGGCCGCAAAGCAGCGTCTGACGTATTTCTTGGTCTGTATCCGGTCCGCGTTGCAGCGCGGTGAAATAGCTCTCGACCGCGGCCTCTGCTGAACTGATGAAGTCGATCAGGCTGTTCGTGATTTGATGGATGTTACGCTGCCCCGGCAGACCGAGAGCAAATTGGATGAAGTCCTCTGCCGGTCCGCAATAGGGACCGTGCCTGTCATACGCTTCGGGCCAGTATGCGCTACGCAGCGCCGCCTCATCGGCGCGGTCTATCCCGCGGCAGTACCGATACAGGCAGTTGCGGATCGCCTCTCGGTCACGCAGTTCGGTAATTTTCGCGTGGTCGACAGGTTCTGTCGCGAATTGTATGATTGTTTTGTCCTTCCCGACGCCAGTCTGCACTTTGCGTGTGTCTCTCTCTACAATTGAGTTAGCGGGGGGCTCGTCAACTTCCAGAGCTTGTTCGGGGCAGGCTCTTACCCCTTGTGAGGCAAGCAGTTGCTCCCCATCGGCAACATCAATATCACCGGGCAAGATGTAGCCGTCGTCATCAAGCTTGAAGACTCTCGGCGCCCGCGCCAAGCAGCGCGCATGACCCTGGCATCTGGCTTTGTGTACGATGACACGCATAGCGAACTCCAATGTCGTTGGCGGAAACTTCAGGACCAGTCCAGGATCAGATTCTCGATCCCGAACACATGGCCGCCGAAGGTGATGGGTTCAGTCCCTGTCTTGATCCGAAAGGCTGGGATGCGCGCCAGCCACTCCTCCAGGCCAATGACAATCTCCCGCCGGGCAAGGTGTGAGCCAAGACAACGATGGGGACCATAGCCAAAGGCAGCGTGCCGGTTGTCCTCGCGCGCCAGATCGATCTCATTCGGGTATTCGAATTCCGCCGGGTCACGATTGGCAATCATCGTGGCACAGGAAACATAGTCTCCCTTGCGGATCGGCGCGCCTTTGAAGTCGACATCCTTCGTTGCCACTCGGATCATCTGAATGGTCGAATAGGCGCGCAGCAATTCTTCCGCGGCGACGGCAATCCGGTCCGGTTCGCTTCGTAGCAATTCCTGATCTTTGGGGTTGCGCGCGAGATGGGCCAAGTCGAAGCATATGGCTGCTGAGACCGTGTCGAGCCCCGCGACGAACACAAGCACGCCGATGCCACGGACTTCTTCGTCACTGAGCAGACGGCCCTCGACCTTTGCCTTCACGATGAAGGTCATGAAATCATCGACCGGCTCCTTGCGGCGCTCGGTGGCAAGTTCGTCGATGAAGGCCACGATCGTCCGGGCTGCGGGTGGTCGTTGCTCCTTATCGCCGTGGAGCAGATCTCTAGCCCAGCCGACAAATGTTTCTAGTCCGTCGTCCGAAAGCCCAATAAAGCGAAGGAAGATATTGACCGCGAACGGAACTGCAAAATCCTTCATGATGTCGCAGCTCGTGCCTGATGCGGCGATCCTGTCGATCAGCTTGATCGCTCGTTCCCGGACAGCCGGCTCCAATGCCATTACCCGCTTTGGCGAAAGCAGCGGATTGAGCAGTGAGCGAAAAACACCGTGGAATGGCGGATCGAGCTCAAGCGGGATCATCGGCCAGCTCTCGCCGAGCACAGAGGCGAAGATGCTGCGATGGCTGGAAAACGTTTCGGTGTCCTGCAGCACCCGGCGCTGGTCGCTCGCGCGAGTGATGACCCAGGTACCCCGACCGTCGCGCGTGTTGCTGGTTGAATAAAAGATCGGAGGCCCGGCATGAACGCAAGCAACCGCTGCATGCGGATCCCCGTTGGCCGTCGGCAACATGCCGGGCGACGTAAACAGGCTGAAGTCCCTCACCATTTCGGGCGGGACATGATCTGGAACCGGCCGCGATTTAACCGCGCCAGAATCGAGAGACCGTTCATGAGATGCTGTCGGCATTTGCATGCAATCGTTGGTGCAAGCTCCGTGCCGAATTCGTCTTTCGATAATCCTTGCCGTTTGCTGGGCAACAGGTGGCGCCTGTGCTGACTTACTGGTCGGGATTGCAACATTCTTGTCCAGCGTCGGACACAGAATGTAGAAAGCTAGACACCGACTTGGAGCAACTCAATTGGTGGGATCGCTAGCCGATCATGTGCCCGGGGAGCATCCAGTTCGAAAGGTTGCGCTAAGCGGTTTGGTGACTTGGCCGAGGTCACCCAGGTGGAAATGACCAACACTTGTTCGTGAGCCTAGTGGCGCTCCCCTCGATGATGTCTGGCGGGGTGGTTAGCCGCCTCCGTGGGACAAGGTCAGTCTACAAGAATGGGCTATAGCCTCTCCTCGCCTGCCTCATTGGCCCTCCTTCAGAGCCGGCCACACGAGCTTTCGTCTTTCAGCACGGCGTTTTCTCGCCAGCTACCAGAGCCACACCGATGCCGTTAATGAGCGTCCAGTCGAGGGGTTGTGTGGCCCTGTCCATCTTGCCCAGCACCTTGGCTTCGCATTTGCCGGTGCGGCGGAAAGCCTTCAAGACGCAGTTCTTGACCTTCTCCAGATCAGCCTCGGACGGATATCGGCAAGGGTTCAGCTCGTCCTTTTGAACTTGCGCATCTTCGTGTTGGCGAACCCCAGGCCGCCCGACATATTTGCGGCCTATCCGGCACCTCAACTTCGAACAACCTTGCGGCAAGCTCTTGGGATAGCCCACGCTCGTGCCTCCACCACCCGCTCAGCAGAGCCAGATTTGTCGTTGATGGCACGGTACTTGCGCAGTCATTCGCAGACGCGTCACGGACCGAGAGTGTCGTCCCATGAATTCAATCACCAAAAAGGCCGCCCGACGTTGCTGGGACCGCCTGCAATTACCTTATCCCAGAATTGGGAGCAACGGCTTCAAAAGGGATAACTCATCACCTCAATTCTGTCGATCGCGCGGCCATCGAACCGCAGCCATCGATCAGACTTCCGCCTCGTTGCACTCATTGCGACCGCCTTGGTGCTTGCGACGACCGCTCAATTCTGGCTGCCAGGATAACCGCATATGGCGACGGAACTTCCTGCTTCAAAGCAATATAGAGATCGTCGATCATCCCCCCATCAAGGCCTCGATCGAGGACACCGCGTTCGGCTTGCTTGGTTCGCAGTGAACAGGCCGCACTTCGACGGATGCGATCGATGCGACCGCGCCGAGAACTCTCCCGCATTGTCGACGGTTGTGTCCGTCGGCCCTCCGATGAGGCCTCGGATGCGTGGGCGCCGAGGCCTCGACTGAGGCCGACTGGCCGCCGCCGGAAGGTCTAGCGGCTTTGATCCCCGGCGATATAGCCACCCCTGCTGCAACAGCTCCTAGCTGGAGAACTCATTCATGACCGAATCGGCGACAGATTTAGTGGACGCGGCTCTGTTCGACCGAGATCGGCTTGACCCAGAAAGTCCCTATCAACGGTCTGGCCCCGCATGGGGTGCGATCATTTCGCTTTCCTTCGGCACCTTCGGGCTTGTGACGGCAGAGTTTCTGCCCGCCAGCGTTCTGACACCGCTCGCGCATGATCTCGGTATCAGCACGGGCACGGCTGGACAGGCGCTAACAGCGACCGCAATCGTCGCGGCGATCTCGGCACCGACAATGGCCATCGTGACAAAGCGTCTGGACCGCAGGGTCGTCATCTGGGCGATGACGCTGCTGCTGATCCTGTCGAACGTTCTGGCGGAGGTTGCGGGGTCGCTGCCGGTGTTGCTGGCGGCACGCGTCGTCCTCGGCATATCGCTCGGTGGTTTTTGGTCAATTTCGGCAGCGTTGGCAATGCGGCTGGTTCCAAGTCACCTCATGCCGCGCGCCATGTCGATCATCCTCACCGGCGTTTCTGTCGCCTCCGTCTGCGCGGCTCCAATCGGCGCTTATGTCGGTGACATTTGGGGATGGCGAGCCTCGTTCAAGGTCGCCGCAATCGTGAGTGCCGTTGCGCTGCTCGTGCAACTCGTAACCATTCCGCCACTGCCTCCGATCGAAGTGCGCAGATTCCGCAGTCCGCTGGATGTCGCGAAGAATCCGACGATGAAGGTTGCGGTCCTAGTCGTGCTATTGGTCGCTTCCGGCCATTTTGCCAGCTTCGCCTACATCCGCGACTTTCTCGAGAGCGTTCCTCCGCTCGACAAGAAGTCGATCCCGCTCGTGTTCCTTGCTTCTGGCACGGCCGGCGTCTTCGGCAATTTAGCGGGCGCATTCCTCACCAAACACAGTCTCAAGGCAGTCGCGGCCCTGCCGCCCCTGCTCATTGCCGTAGCCGCTGTCTCGCTCCTGACTATGGGAGCATCGGCCTTGACCTCGGCAATTGCAGTTGCCGTATGGGGCTTTGCTTTTGGCGCGGTCCCGGTCGGATTGCAGACCTGGATGGTGCTGCGCGCCGCTCCGAAACAGGCCGAGAGCGCTGGTGTACTGATGGTCATAGCCTTCCAAGTGGCGATCGCAGCCGGCACAACTTTCGGTGGCCTATTGGTGGATCACACGGGCATTGCCAGTGTCTTTCTCTACAGCGCGGTTGCCACGTTCCTCGCTGTCTTGACAGTATTTCTGCTCGGCCCGAACCGCAACAGCTGACCGCCTGGTGGGGAGTGACGACGGTCGGTGGCGTTAACGCTATTGTCACCTCTGAGCTCGGCCAAAGGCCGCGGCTTCGTCGTAACCATGCCTTCGATGGGGCAGCGCCAAATTGCTACCTGCTCATCGCGTTATGACAATACAGCGCGCTTATTGCGTCATCGTGTTCCCGATCTCGGCTTCAATGCCCGGCTACTCGCTGCGGAGGCAGATGGGCGCCGGCGTCCCACCGACAACGATCGGTCTTTCTCATGTAGCTGTTCTCATGTAGCTGTCGGGGAAACGCGGCAGGTTTTCCGCCAGAACCCGCCAGTCGTCGCGCTCGCGTTCGCCTTCCTTGCGCGCACCGAACAACTGGATGATCATCTTGCCGTCGGACCCATATGCTTCGAGCGAGGTGACGTGACTGTCATTGGTCGGCTTGCGCACGGCCCAAACCTCACGGATTTGGTGGCTCCTGAGATGCAGCCGGAAGGTTTCGTCCAGCACATAGATGCACGGCCCGATCTGCTTGACCGACTTGATTAAGCCGGAATGGGTCTGGATAGAGCCTCGGTTGCCGACGAAGCACATGATCGGCAATTCGTCTTCGGCCGCACGCTGGAGCACGGCGCCAACTGCAGCATTGTCGAGCAGCCAAGCGTAATCCTGGCCTACCATGCGCAAAGCCTGGCAGCGGCTGAGCTTGAGCGTCTTCAGAAGGTTGACGTCAGTCAGCCGGCTCCAGTGCTCGCGTAGGTCGTCCACCGTGCCGGCCCGGTCCGCAGTCCTCGCGCCCAGGTCGGCTACTCTCGCCTTAAGCGACATGGTCGGCTCCTGGTTGGCGGATACGAGCTCGGCCACCAGCTTTCGATAGGCATGAAGGTTGGAGACCGGCCTGAGATGCACCTTATGCACTGCTGCGCCGGCGGCGTCGAAGAATTGCAAACTGCGCTGGATTCCGCCGCGATGGCGCCTTTCAACAGCGAAACCATACCTCCAAGCCTGCGGGAAGACGCGAAGGTCGAATTCGTCACCAAGGACCATGGCGTGATTGTTGCCGGTTATCACTTTGTTGAAGACGCCAATCTTTTCGTGCACGGCACCTTGATTGCGGGTCAGCGCCGTCACTTCGCCCACGAATTCGAGGCCCGTCAGCAGGTGATTGACGCGCGGGTCGATGCGTGCCGCGCCGAAACCGCAATGGGCCGCGACCAGTTCCGCTTCCGAAATGCCCAATTGGGCGGCGAAATCACGCGCGGGAATGCTCGGACAGACTTCCCACGCACGCCGGATTTCGTTGGGCGACCGCTTCTTGCGCTGATCCATGTTTTTAACCCCGCCCCGTTCTTCTTTTGACGATCGGTCGAAAAAAGGGCCTCAGGGGTGTGCACGGCGGACGCGATTGATCGTCAGGCACACGCCAGTCGAATCCTGTCTCCGGGCGGTCAGCGGCCAATCGCCGGTAGAGAGCGATTGTTGGGTGGTCGGCGCCAATCGGCCGATCGAGCATTCGGGTTCCACCGGCGGTGCTGCTTTCCCACACAAGGCGGGTCTGAGGGAGGAGCGACATATTGCTTCCTTCGTTCTTCGATTGCGAGGGCAACCCAAAGGTGAATCGGCCGGCAATTTTGCCGCCGCAACGAAGGCTCTCAAAAGTCGTGCCAGTTGCTCCGCGGCAAGCTCTGAACATCTTTGGCTCTGTTCATTGCTTTACGCGTGAGTGCATCGCGAACTCAGGCGCCCCTCCTGTGACGCGGACGCGACAAACCCGACAGTAAGTGTCGGTTGTCGGACGTCTCCCCAGCAATCGAGCATAGAGACGTCGGGATGTCCTACCGTTTTTACACACGTCTTCCCTTTGGCACGGTTCATGCGAGATGATCCGCGAAAACGTCACGGACCGAGGAGAAATCGAGCCATGATTACGCTCACCGACAACGCTGTTGCCGCCATCAAGGCCGCTCTTTACCGCGCCAGCGAGCCGGCGGAAGGATTTCGCATCATGGTCCATGCCGGCGGCTGCGCCGGCTTCCAATACTCAATGGGCCTGGAGAGCGTCTCACATGAGGGCGATACGATCATCGAGCGAGATGGGCTCAAGGTGTTCATGGATAGAGGCTCCCAACCCCATGCCGCCGGCATGACCGTCGACTTCGTCACAGGGCTCGAAACATCCGGCTTTGTTTTCGATAACCCCAATGCGCAGGAGAAGTGCAGCTGCGGCAAGTCCTGCAAATGATTGCAGGGGAACAGGCTATGTTCGACTATAGCGACGCCAAGGAATACTGCGTCAAACCGGTAACCCCCGGCGCTCTGGAACCAGCCGACACGCACTGTCGGCCCGGAACAATTGCGTTCGGTGATGTGCCAAATCGCGATCATCGATCGTTGCCGTGGGCAAGCAAACAACATTGCCCGAAACAGCTGAATTCCCGGCGGATGCCGCCACCAAATGGCAATGTCGGCAGCGACCGGTCAGCCAAGCCATCGCTCGCCCGGCCGCCCACCTCACCAGATACGATATGCGCCAGAGGTTCAATGGCCCGCCTACCCTTGAATCATTTCAGCAGTTGAAGGATCACTCCCATGAGACCTGTCTATCTCGACAACAACGCAACGACGCGGGTTGATCCTGCAGTCCTTGGAGCGATGTTGCCTTTCTTTACGGAGCAATTTGGCAATCCTTCGTCCATGCACGCCTATGGCGCATCGGTTGCTGAAGCCGTGAGAAAGGCGAGGCGGCAGTTGCAAGCCCTCATCGGCGCGGGATTCGAGGACGAGATCATCTTCACCTCGGGCGGGACTGAAAGCGACAGTACAGCCATCCTTTCGGCGCTCGAGGTAATGCCCGGTCGAACGGAAATAGTGACTTCCGCGGTTGAACATCCGGCCGTTCTGAAGTTGTGCGCGCACCTTGAAAAGACGCGCGGCGTCAAGGTGCACATTATCCCAGTCGATCACCACGGCCGGCTCGACCTGGACGCCTACAGAACCGCCCTCACCCCACAAGTGGCAATCGTCTCGATAATGTGGGCGAACAGTGAGACCGGTACGATCTTTCCCGTGGTTGAGCTTGCCGACCTAGCCAGGGAAGTCGGCGCGCTTTTCCACACTGATGCAGTGCAGGCGGTCGGAAGGTTTCCGATTGAGCTGAAATCGACCGCGATCGACATGCTGTCGCTCTCCGCCCACAAGCTGCATGGTCCAAAGGGGATAGGCGCGCTTTATGTAAGACGTGGCGTGCGCTTCTCCTCCCTGATCAAGGGTGGCCACCAAGAGCGCGACCGGCGTGCAGGCACTGAAAACACACCCGGCATAGTCGGACTGGGCATGGCGGCCGAACTCGCCTTGAAATTCATGGACGAGACAACACGAATAAAATGGTTGCGCGACCGCCTTGAGAACGGGATCATCCAGCGCATCCCAAACGCATCCATCAACGGCGATCCGCAGGAGCGATTGCCAAACACTGCAAACATTGGATTCGAAGGTATCGAAGGCGATGCAATCCCAATTGTCCTCAGCCGGCTGGGAATCGCCTGTTCCGCCGGGTCCGCCTGTGCCTCTGGCTCAATGGAACCGAGCCATGTTCTGATCGCTATGAACGCGGCATGTGGGGCAGTCCGCTTCTCCTTGTCGCGTGACAACGGCGAAGATGACGTAGACCGCGTGCTTGAGGTCCTGCCTGCGATCATCGAGAAACTACGTGCCGTTCCCAGTGCTGGACTGTGCGGGCGAGGTGCAGAACACCTTCATTCCGGCCCGGGCCCGAGCGGCACAATAGCCGACGCCCACTCATGAGCCGTGAGGACTTCCTCAACGTGACGACCCTACGCAATGGAGAGCAGGCAACCCGGGGTCGCCTTCACCACTTCAGAAAAGCTTGAGATCGCCAAGTCTCTTGCCCCAGCCGCCGTGCCAGAGGTCGGCACGCCGTCAGCAATGTCACCAACGCATCGACACCACAATTTCGCGCCGGGAGAATACAATGAACTGCTCCGCTGACAGCCGCCCGATTGATCCCACCGATATCCTGGCGCGACTGAAGGGCCTGTCGGCTGCGGAGGACTTCTTCGCCTGCCTTGGCGTCTCCTACGACCCGAAAGTGATGAATGTCTCGCGGCTCCATATCATGAAGCGCGTGGGCCAATACCTTGCCGAAGAAGATTTCTCCGGTCTGCCTGACCAGGTAATCGCCGCGCGGGTGCGCGCCAAGCTGGAACGCGCCTACGAAGATTTCGCGACTTCCTCGCCGCTCACGCAACGTGTGTTCAAGGTGCTAAGGGACCACGATCCAAACATATGTCCCGCACCTGGCCGCGCCTTCGTCCCGCTCGACTCTGCACTGAAGCGGTTCGGAAAGTAATGAGCCCGACACGGCTGCGACGCGACAATGTCGGGAAGTCGACAAATCCAGTCCTCATGACGCCTCCTCGGACGCAAACGAAGCCACCTTCTGGAATAGAGGCAGGAAGAAGACTTGGCATGAACGATGCAGGCAATGAGGTGAACCGCCAAGCACGCATCCGGACTGGGAGCTTAGAGAAATCGCCAATGCACATCGTAATCTGCATCAAGCAGGTGCCGGATTCGGCCCAGATCCGCGTCCACCCGGTGACGAACACGATCATGCGTCAGGGTGTGCCGACCATCATCAATCCTTACGACCTGTTCGCCCTCGAAGAAGCGCTCAAACTGCGCGACGTTCATGGTGGCGAGGTTACTGTGCTCACAATGGGTCCGCCCATGGCGGAGGACTCGCTGCGAAAGGCGCTCGGTTACGGTGCTGACCGAGCAGTTCTCTTGACGGACCGCTATTTTGCCGGATCCGATACGCTGGCGACCTCCTTTGCTCTTTCGCAAGCAATCGCAAAAATTGGGGAGACTTTCGGCAGGCCAGACATCGTCTTCACCGGCAAGCAGACGATTGACGGCGATACCGCCCAGGTCGGACCAGGCATAGCCAAGCGCCTGAATCTATCGCAACTTACCTACGTCGCGAAGATTGCCTCCATCGATCTCAAAACGCGCGAGATCGAAGTCGCGCGTCGCGCCGAAGGCGGCACCCAGTTGCTGAAGAGCAGACTCCCCTGCCTCATTACCATGCTGGAAGACACCAACGAAATCCGCCGGGGCTCGCTCCAGCAGGCTCTTTGCGCGGCGCGCAGCCAAGTCGTGAAGTGGACTGCAGCCGACGCCGGCATTGACGATCTCACCCGGTGCGGTCTGCGTGGCTCGCCGACAGTCGTCAAGCGTGTTTTCGCCCCCACCGCACGGGCAGAAAGCGCGGCGCAGATCGACACCGCGGAAAAGGGCTTGCAGGACATCGCCGATGAACTCATCGCCGATATCTTAACCCGCCGGCCGGCGCTGGAACATGAGTTGGCCTTCAACAGCGGCACGTGACGGCCAGGAGCAGAAAATGTCGACCGCAAGCCAAGCTACCCCTCGCCTTGCCCCCGGCCGTGCCGGTGTAAAGAAAGAACTTCCCGACCGTTTCAAAGACTACCGGCACGTGTGGGTCTTCCTCGAGCTCGAACGCGGCAATGTGCATCCTGTATCATTCGAACTGCTGGGTGAAGGCCGCAAATTAGCCGACAAGCTTGAAGTCCAGCTCGCGGGCGTCGTGCTGGGACCGCCGGGCGAGATGGTCGAGGACGCTGTTGCCGAGGCCTTCGCTTACGGGGCGGATCTTGTCTACATCGTCGATGCGCCGCCGCTCGCCGACTACCGCAACGAGCCGTTCGCCAAGGCGCTCACGGATCTGGTCAATACCCATAAACCCGAAATCCTCCTTCTCGGCGCGACCACACTGGGCAGGGATCTTGCGGGCTCGGTAGCGACGACCCTGCAGACGGGGCTCACGGCCGACTGCACCGAACTTGATGTAGATTCCGACGGTTCACTCGCCGCGACCCGTCCGACTTTTGGTGGCTCGTTGTTGTGTACGATCTATACACTAAATTACCGGCCGCAAATGGCGACGGTGCGACCAAGGGTCATGCCTATGCCGCAACGGGTGGATAAGCCGGTCGGGCGTGTCATGCGGCACAAGCTGTCGCTCGTTGAGGACGATATCGTCACCAAAGTCCTCGGCTTCCTACCGGATAACCAGTCGGCAATGGCAAATCTTGCCTATGCGGATGTCGTGGTTGCGGGAGGCCTCGGTCTCGGTGCGGCGGAGAACCTTCAGCTTGTGAAGAATCTTGCCCGAGCGATCGGCGCCGAGCATGGCTGTTCGCGCCCCTTGGTCCAGAAGGGCTGGATGCCGGCTGATCGCCAGATTGGCCAAACTGGCAAGACCATTCGACCGAAGCTTTACATCGCGGCCGGAATTTCCGGCGCCATCCAGCACCGAGTTGGGGTCGAGGGGGCCGATCTCATCGTCGCGATCAACACCGATCCGAACGCGCCGATTTTCGAGTTCGCCCACCTCGGGATCGTCACGGATGCAATCCGCTTCCTGCCCGCACTCACGGAAGCCTTCACCCGGCGGCTGTCGCCGCACAGTCGAGACAAGCTTGCGAGTTGAGGGAGAGGACATGATTGAACAATTCGATGCCATTGTGGTCGGAGCCGGCATGTCCGGAAACGCAGCTGCTTACACTTTGGCAAGCCAGGGGCTGAAGGTACTGCAGTTGGAGCGCGGGGAATATCCGGGCTCTAAGAACGTCCAGGGCGCCATAATGTACGCGAACATGCTGGAGAAGATCATCCCGGACTTCCGGGATGATGCGCCCCTCGAGCGGCACCTGGTCGAACAGCGACTTTGGGTGATGGACAACACATCTCACACCGGAATTCATTACCGGTCGGACGACTTCAATGAGGCGAAACCCAACCGCTACACGATCATCCGCGCCCAGTTCGACAAATGGTTTTCCCGCAAGGTGCGCGAGGCTGGCGCGACGGTCCTGTGTGAGACGACCGCGACGGAACTCGTCCGTGATGGCAATGGCAAGGTGATCGGCGTCCGCACAGACCGGGCTGGCGGAGTGGTCTTCGCGAATGTGGTCGTTCTCGCAGAAGGGGTGTCGGGATTGCTTGGCACTCGCGCAGGCCTGCGCGAGATGCCGAAGCCGGAGACCGTGGCGCTTGCCGTCAAGGAAATGCATTTCTTGCCCGAAGAGGTCATTGACCAGCGGTTCGGTGTCAAGGGCGATGAAGGCTGCGTAATCGAGGCCGTGGGCACGATCTCTCGCGACATGGCCGGGCTCGGCTTCCTTTACACCAACAAGGAGTCGATTTCACTCGGCATCGGCTGCCTGGTCTCGGATTTCGCCGCGATGTTGGAGAGCCCGTCCGCCCTCCTAGACGCGATGAAAAACCATCCTTCGATCCGGCCGCTGATCGCTGGCTCGGAGGTGAAAGAATATGCCGCCCATCTTATCCCCGAAGGTGGTTACAGGGCCATTCCGCAGCTCTTCGGCGACGGTTGGGTCATCGTCGGCGACGCAGCGCAACTGAACAATGCCATTCACCGTGAGGGTTCGAACCTTGCCATGACCTCGGGTCGTGTCGCGGCTGAGGCGATCATCAAAGTCAAAAGCCGCAACGGTCCTATGACCAAAGGGAACCTTGCGCTCTACAAGACGATGCTGGATGAATCCTTTGTGATCAAGGATCTTAAGAAATACAAGGACATGCCAGCCTTACTCCACACCAATTCCAGCAACTTTTTTACCAGCTATCCGCGGTTGATGTCGTATGCCGCTCAGAACTTCATGCGTGTCGACGGCACGCCGAAGATCGAGAAGGAAAGGGCCACCACGGCCGCCTTCATCAACGCGCGCTCGCGCTGGGGGTTGGTCAGCGACGCGGTCCGGCTGGCATTGGCATGGCGCTGAAGAGGGTACAAGATGACGATCGCAGTGACGAAGGTTCGTGTCGAGGACAAGCTTTACCAGAACCGCTACCTGGTCGATTCCGGCCGCCCCCATATCATAGTGCGACCGCACGAGAAGCCAAGCGCGAACTTGCTTGCGTTGACCTACGTCTGTCCAGCGAAATGCTATGAGTTGAATGACAGGGGCCAAGTCGAGATCACCGCCGACGGCTGCATGGAATGCGGCACCTGCCGGATATTGTGCGAGAAAGGCGGCGACATCGAGTGGAACTATCCGCGCGGCGGCTTTGGTGTCCTGTTCAAGTTCGGATGATCAGCCGGGACCGTGCCAAGAGCATGCCGGCAGCGAGCAACTGCGGCACACCATGAGCCTCTCCATCCACTTGCAAAGAGCTAGTGAATATTGGGCGTTCGCAATTCAAATTTCCTCGACTGGTAGGGGTGTCCTCAGGCCACGGCGGCGGCCTGTGCGCCGGACTTACCACCGGTAACGTGGTCGAGCCCCTTTGGGACAACGTTCGGCCATCGTGCCGGATGGCAGCCACAACGGCCGGTGAGCAAATGGAACGGCACAATCCATGACAAAGACGTATGTGCTAGTGCATGGTGCCTGGCATGGCGGATGGTGTTGGCGGGACGTCGCCGCCAATCTTCGCAAGATGGGATGCCACGTGACCACGCCGACCCAGACAGGTGTCGGCGAACGCGCACATTTGCTGTGCAAGGACATCACGCCCGACACATTCGTGACCGACATCGTCAACCACATTGTAACGGAAGAGCTGAGCGATGTGATCCTTGTCGGTCACAGTCTAGGCGGCATCAGCATCACCGGCGCCGCCGACCGGATACCCGACCATATCAGCCATCTCGTTTATCTCGCTCGACGGCGCCATCGTCGAGAGCGGTCAAAGTGTATTCAGCACCATGCCCCCCGACATCGTCGCCGCCCGTCGAAAATTGGTTGCGGAGGAAGGACGGGGTATCTTCATGCCGACTCCGCCGCCAACAGCATTCGGCATTCCCAAGGGACACTCGCTCACGGACTGGGTGCGGCGCCGGATAACACCGCATGCGGCAAGCACCTACGAAAGCAGACTTAAGCTCGAGCCCCCGCTCGGCAACGGCAGGCCCCGAACCTATGTCGTCTGCACTAATCCGCTCCACCCGCCGACGGCGGGAGCGCGAGAATGGGTCGCGAAGCAGGATGGCTGGGCGTGGCAGGAACTCGCCACTGGCCACGACGCAATGATCCTCGCACCGACGGAAGTTGCTCTCCTTCTTAGCGCTGTCGGCTGAGGAACCAAGTAAAGGGTGAGCGGGCGGCCGATTCTCAGGCCGCGGCCTTGAGTTCTGGTGCACGGATGTAGGCCCAACGGGTCGTTCCGGTGGCGCCACCGAAACCACCACCGGAACAAAGGCGGGAGTGGCCTGTCCTGCCGACGTCGCAAGCTTGCGAGCGTTCCGCCGCGGCCGCAGCCCGTAGCGCCGGGCAACCTCCGAGATCACCACGTTCGGCCCCAGGGTCTCGGCGATGACTCCGTCCCTTGTCGTCCATCGACCAATGCCTGCCGACTAACAGCGCCGTTGATCACCTTGAAACGCCGAGGCTGCCGCTCAGGGTCAATCGTAAAGTTCAAGTTCAGACACAAGCCGATCTCCGATCCACCTCAGAATCGGCAGGCCCACAGATCGCGGGCACTCCTGGAAGGACACAGCGCTTACCCTTGAAATATGGAGAACCATGGCTTTACGCCGTCGGCAGTTGAGCTGATCTCGCAATGCTATTTCCCCGGCAACGTCCGCGAGCTGGAGAACTGCGTGTAAAGAACAGCCACACTTGCGCGTTCTCCTCTGGAAGGAACCAATCTTTCGGAACGTGGCAATGGCATCGACGAGCTCTCACGGCCCAGCACGAAGCCGGTTAGGCGCATCGGCGCCCCTGAACACGAGATAGCCGGTTGCGATTCTAACGATACGGCCGGACCGGCGCTGGGACCGCGACGGACGGAGCGTGACCGGCTGATCGACACAATGGAGAAGGCCGGCTGGGTTCAGGCTAATGCGGCTCGAATTCTCCGCCTCACGCCGCGACAAGTCGGCTAGGCGATACGCCGGCATAGTCTCGAGGTGAAGGAAATTCTAAGAGCCTGATGAGCCAATCGTCAGGCCAGTGGTCTTGCGCGCCCTCTGCGCGACAAGGAGTGCTTTGTGCTTCTGAACGGATTTGGACTTGCACTGTCGCAAGCAGGACAAAATTGTGTCGCGCCGGCCTCACACAATCCGACATCGACCCAAATAGTGAACTGAAGCCGCTTTTTTAAGTTGGTATGGCTCTTGCACCTTGAACCGCGACGTTACCAGCAACGGAGCCGTTTGATGTCCTCACCGACAGTTTCGATTGAGGGGCCGACCAGCACGACATCCGAGGGTTTTCTGGCAGCCGCGAAATCCGGTGGCTGCGCACCGTCCTCCTACGGTTCGTCGCCGACCAGCCCGGGCGATGTGGATCCGGCTATTTGGGACAAGATCAAGGATCACCCCTGCTTTTCGGAGGAAGCGCATCACTATTTCGCGCGTATGCATGTGGCGGTCGCGCCGGCTTGCAATGTCCAGTGCAACTACTGCAATCGCAAATACGATTGCGCCAACGAGAGCCGGCCTGGTGTTGTGTCTGAGAAGCTGACGCCCGACCAAGCGCTACGCAAGGTCATCGCGGTTGCCAACGAAGTTCCGCAGCTTTCGGTTCTTGGCATCGCTGGGCCGGGGGATGCCTGTTACGACTGGGAGAAAACGAAGGCAACGTTCGACCGCGTCATCAGGGAAATCCCCGACATAAAGCTGTGCGTCTCCACCAACGGGCTCGTGCTGCCGGACCATGTAGCTGAGCTTGCCGAAATGAATGTTGATCACGTGACGATCACCATCAACATGGTCGACCCGGAAGTCGGCGCAAAGATCTATCCTTGGATTTTTTATGAAAATCGCCGCTACTTCGGCATCGAAGCCGCTCGAATCTTGCACGCGCGGCAGATGCTGGGCCTGGAGATGCTGAGCGCGCGCGGCATCCTCACCAAAATCAACTCGGTGATGATTCCTGGAGTGAACGACCAGCACCTGTTTGAGGTGAACAAAATGGTCAAGGAGCGGGGCGCGTTCCTGCACAACGTGATGCCTCTGATTTCGGACCCGGCGCACGGCACCCACTACGGACTCATCGGGCAGCGCGGCCCAACGGCAATGGAGATGATGGCTCTTCAGGATCGACTTGAAGGTGGCGCCAAGTTGATGCGCCACTGCCGGCAGTGCCGGGCAGATGCTGTCGGCCTGCTCGGTGAAGATCGTGGCCAGGAATTCACGCTGGATGGGATTCCCGACGATGTCACCTACGATGCTGGCAAGCGTCAGGCCTATCGGCAGGTGGTCGCACACGAGCGCCGTGATCATGAGGCGGCGAGGAGCGAGGCCATCGGTATGGTCAAGGCAACAGACTCCGAAAAGTCGCTTCTGGTTGCGGTGGCCACAAAGGGAGGTGGACGCGTCAACGAACACTTCGGCCACGCGAAGGAATTCCAGGTTTATGAAGTCTCGCCTAGAGGGATCAGCTTGGTCGGGCATCGGAAGGTCGAGCGGTATTGCCTCGGAGGCGGGGGCGAAGACGCCACCCTCGAGGGCGTCTTCGCTGCGCTGGAAGGCATACACATAGTGCTATGCGCCAAGATCGGAAATCGCCCGAAGGAACAACTCTCGCGAGCTGGACTGCGCGTAACCGACGCCTATGGCCATGACTACATCGAGACCGCAGTCAGCGCACTTTACGCGGCAGAGTTTGGGATCAGACCACTAGCGGCGACGGCCTGAGCGGTCTCGTCCGATAACCAGGAGTTAGAATGGCTTTCAAGATCATCGCATCCCAATGTACCCAATGCGGGGCCTGCGAGTTCGAATGTCCCTCGGAAGCGATCAAGTTCAAGGGCGACGCCTATGTGATCGATCCAATCAAGTGCACCGAATGCAAGGAGGCCTTCGATAAGCAGCAATGCGTGTCGGTCTGTCCGGTACCGAAAACCTGCGTTCCCGCTTGATTCCTACCGAAACGGTCGGGTTCGCCGCGCGAGGACGCCTGCAACCCGCGACCACACCAAAAGCCTCGAGAAAGGAATGGACAGCATGTGGTCCAGACGCGAACAGGAGGTCGAAATCGGCAGACCGCCACGGTTCATGCAGGGTGAGCGGGTCCGTGCAACACGCCACATAAAAAACGACGGCACCTATCCCGGCAAGGAGATCGGCGAAAACCTCGTGCGGAAGGGCGACGAAGGCTACGTGCGCGACATTGGAACCTTTCTCCAGCAATTCTTCATCTATGCGGTCGAATGGATCGATCGTGGCACGGTCGTCGGCATGCGAGCGCGCGAACTCATTAGCCTCGACAAAGTCGAGGTTCCCTGCGGAGCTGAAGGCATTTCCAACGGAGGAACAGCCGGATGAAAGTAATGATTCGCAGGACCGCTACTGGCTTGTCGGCTTATGTCCCCAAGAAGGATCTCGAAGAGCCGATCACCGAGATTGAGAACGCAGACTTATGGGGCGGGACCGTGACGCTCAGGAACGGTTGGCGGCTCATGCTGCCCGACCTTCCGCGCGATACGCGTTTGCCGATCACCGTCGAGGCGATGAAGATTTCCGACGGGGCCTGATGCCGGTGGGTTCAGTGGCGGAGAGGAAACGCGTATGAACACGATGCTGAGCTGGGACCATCTCGTCGTCGTCCGGGGCAGTTTTGCCAAAAAGCTGATTGACCTGCTGAAGGGCGCTCTCAAGGCCGATCGAGTGATCCCCTATCTCGGTCCTGGTCTTCTGCAGCTTAACACGCCGGAATCACCTGCACCTTGCACCCCTGAAGATGTCGCCGCGGCGCTCAACAAGCGGGCGCCTGCCCCTTCCAGGATTCGCACCAATATGTGGTCGGTCGCGCAGTTTATCGAGCAGCGCCGACATCGTCGGACTCTTCAAGCGTGGATGGCGGAGATATTCGCAGCCCCCGCCGAGCCGACCGTTCTTCACGCCTGGCTCGCAACCCTTCAACTGTCTGTCATCATCGACAGCTGGTACGATGGCGCCATGCGGGCAGCCCTTGCAGAGGCCGGCCAAACAGACGTTGTCGAGATACAAGGAACCACGCGAGCGACCGGAATTGGTAACATCTGGACGAGAACTTACGATTTGTCAGGAACAGAACTCGACGCCGAACAAGTGGCAAGGACGGTGCTCTATGCGCCGCACGGCAGCGTCAGGCCGGCCGCAAACTTCCTCGTGGCTGATTCCGATTACGTCGAAGTCCTAACCGAAATTGATATCCAGACGCCGATCCCGGACGTGGTGAAGCAACGGCGCGTCAACCGGGGCTTTTTCTTCGTTGGCTGTCGCTTCAACGATCAGATGCTGCGCACATATGCCAGACAGATGATGAAGCGCTCCACTGGCCCACATTTTGCGGTGATCGATTCGGCTACGCTGACCAGAAACGAACGTCGTTTCCTTGCCGAAGGCGCAATCACGGTCATCGACATGCCGATCGGCAACGCCGCGGCTCGCCTCGTCGGGGTCGATGCTAGCCAGGATTAATGGCCGGCGATTGCTGGTGAGTCGCTTGCCTCCAAGGGCGAAAACTCAGTTGGGAATACATCTGAGCAGTAATGCTACTGGCAGCACAACGGAGGCTCTGAATTCGTTGGGCCATGTGAAAGGGCCCGCTGCTGCGGGACGTGAGCACGTTGCGGCGGCATTACGCACATGATTTTGTGACACCCGTGGCAAAAGAACTGAAGCGCCCGAGCCGAACCGCGACAAGATATGCAGCGCTCAATGGCTTCGGCAGAAATTTGGCACAGTTTCGACAGTTCGCATGCACCTCCAGGGTCAAGGAGGTTGATTATGCCTGTTTATGTGGGTTGGCGACGCGAGCAGGAATTCCCACTACCTTTGCCCCGGCGGGAACATCGCGTGTGACCACGCTGCCAGCGCCTACGACCGCATTATCGCCAATCGTGACGCCAGGCAGAATGATTGCTCCACCGCCGATCCAGACACGGCTGCCAATGCGAACAGGACGCCCGACCTGCAGGCCGGCCTGTCGCTGCTCGGCATCATGTGGATGATCGGCGGTATAAATCTGCACGGCAGGCCCAATTGCCGTTCCTTGCCCGATTTTGACCTCTACCACGTCAAGAATAACGCAGTTGAAGTTGATGTAGGCATTGGCGCCAATGCGGATATTGAATCCGTAGTCGCAAAAAAAGGGCGGACGGATGACCGTTCCGCGCCCAACCTCTCCCAGCCGCTCGGACAAAAGCTCATGCCAATGCTCCGTGGTCTGCCCCAGCGTATCATTGTACCGCTTGAGCCAAGCCCCGGTGGCCAACAGGTCAGCTTGGATCTCCGGATCCGCCGCATTGTAAAACTCGCCTGCGAGCATCTTTTCTTTCTGGCTACGCATCATAGTCTCCCGTCAGGTCGTGTCCCGTGCAGTGATGCAGGAACGCACATCAAACTGCCTCGGCAACTTTGTAACTCGGTCTGCCGGGCGCGTGGTCAAGCCGGGGCGACAGTTTCGTCTCGACCAACTTCTGCGAATTTTGGAAATATCGCAGATCAACCGGTCGCAGGGCCAATACCTGACGAAGTCGGCAACTGTCCAGCGGTCGAACTCACTTTCATGCCCATCTCAACGGGTGCCATGAGCGCGGCGCAACGCGCTCGAACGCCGAAATACTTAATTCCCAAACACCCTCTAAGATTGAGAAAGTGCATCGTTTTGTACGAAACTAACAATCCCATTAGCTGAAGAGTTTGCAACACATCCGTGTCAGATCCCCATCAGCTTGAACGCCGCCTGGCTGACTTCAGTGTCGGGGTCTTTCAGATGCTCGGGTTCCTGGAAGTGGTTGGCGTTGAAGGCTATCGTTCGACTGGCCAATCTCCCCATGCCGCGCAGCGCTTCACCGAACACATCGGACTGGCGCTTGAACTCCGGACTGTCCTGGTCGGCTGACACGACGGCAATCGGGCAGGTGATCCGGTCGAGATGGCGCATCGGGCTGAATTCCGCCTCTTCCCCCCTCCGTCAGATGCAGGTAGCTGCTGCGCGAGGAAAGCATCACCGGATAGAGATCATACATGCCGCTCATCAGCAAGCCGCCCTTGAGGGCATCCGCCGGTAGGCTGCGCTCCGTCCAGTCGGTGATGAGGACGCAGGCCGCCAGATGCGCGCCGGAAGAATGACCCGCCACATACACCCGGTTCGGGTCGCCGCCGAAACTGGCGGCATTCTTCATCGTCCACTCCACCGCCCGCCTGCAATTCTCGACCATCTGTCGCAGCGTCAGCGTTTTCACACTGCCGAAGTCAGGCGCGGCATAGGCCGCCCCGCGCGAAACGAAGGTCGGGGCCGGATAGGATGCATCCTCGCGAGTGTTTCGGGTCCAGGCACCGCCATGGATGAAGACCAGGACCGGGGCGGCCTTGGCATCCCAGGCGCGAACACATCGATGAGATCTCTGGCATCTGGACCGTATTTTGCCGGACGCGGCGGCATCGCGCGCCGGACCTCGGCGCTGGCGATGCCATCGCCTTCCTCCAGTTCCGCCATCCGCGGCGCCCAGAATGACTGGTCATACGCCGTATCCAGTTGCTCCTGTGTGTAGTCGAGGAATACCGACGCGGCTAAGGACTTGCCGACCGCTACGGCAGACAGGGACACGCCCGCCATGAGAAACGTTCTGCGCATCATTACTCTTCTCTCCCTCAGGACAGCCGCGATGATTGTAAAGGTGGGCGCGATCAATGCGGGGACAAAGTACGACGTAATCCCGGATGAGACCCTCCTCAAGGTCAGTGTACGGACGTTCGACGAGAATGTTCGTGCAAAGGTGAAGAAGGCGATCGAGCGGATCGCTGCCGCGGAGTCGGAAGCGTCGGGCGCCACTCGCCCGCCCGAGATCACTCAGGCCGAGACCGCGCGCTTCTCGCGCGTGGGGATTATCTGACCAAAATGTCGAAAAGCCGTAGTGGAACAAAGGAAAGTGACAACCGAGATCATCAGCCAGCCAGCCCCCAATCTAAGCCCCGAGCAGCACCTTCAACCTGTCCAGCGCCGCCGTCAAACCCTTCAATGAAACCGACAAGGGCACATCCTTCTGGTCGAGACTCTTAACCGTGACCTTGAGCGTTGTGCCCGTGCGCAGCGACGCGGCTGCTTTCGCGTCGAAGCTGAGGGGCACGAAGCAGCCGGCGGGCAGGCAGGTCGAGAAGGGCAGCGGCTTGCCCGCTTGCCCATCGTCGACCTGAAGCGTCGCGCCGACGGCGAGTTGCAGGCCGAAGGGCAGGACGAGATTGCCCGCAATGCCGTCCTCCTGCCCCTTGCCCAATTCGACCGCAAGCAGGCGCCGTCCGTTCTGCTGCGACTGCTGATAGGTAGCCGCGCATACCAGCGTCGGCGTGGCCTGGCAGGAGAGATCCCAGTCCTCATAGGTCTCCTTCAGCGAGGAAGCACCGCCCGGCAGCCCGGCTTCCTGAGCTGCCAACGACGCGGAAAGCGCCATGAGGGTGGCCGCGGCCACCGCACAAATCCTGGACGAATCCGACATCAGCAAAGCTCCGTTGCCCCCTTGTCGTGGAGCGCCGCGCGTGCCTTCGAGGCGAGAATGGCGCTCTATCCGATTGAAACGACGCGTCGGCCCGAAAATCGATGCCGATCTTCGGGCCGACGTATCTGCAACAATTACCCGACCGCGATGCCGCAGGCAAGCGTTCCGCTCCGGCGTGTCGTAAGCACATGATTTGTCCGGATTAGGTAGCACAGGAGTTGTCCGGTTTCATCGCCAGCGAATGGAAGCTGGGGATGAAGCGGGCAGCGTGGCTCCAGGACGGAGAATACAGAAGTTTCGGGACGTATTGAGCCGTTGGACTGGCGGCGATCTCTCGATGATGGAGGCAGGCGAGTTGCTGGGCATGTCGGAGCGGCAATTTCGGCGTTATCGCGACCGTTACGAAGAGGCCGGGGAGGCTGGGTTGCTGGACCGGCGTTTGGGCAAGCTTTCGACGCGCCGGGTGCCAGTGGAGGCGATCGAGGAGATGCTGGAGCTTTATCGCCATCGCTACCTTGGCTGGAACGTGAAGCATTTCCACGAGCACCTGCTGCGCGATCACGATTTCAGCTGGGGCTACACCTTCATCAAGACGCAGCTTCACGCGGCGGGCCTGGTGGAACGGGCCAAGCGGCGCGGTGCTCACCGGCGCAAGCGGGAAAGGAAGCCGTGCGAAGGGATGATGCTACACCAGGACGGCAGCCGTCATCAGTGGCTGGCGAGTGGGCCGATGCTGGATCTGATCGTGACTATGGACGATGCGACGAGCACGATCTATTCGGCCTTTCTGATCGAGGAGGAAGGCACGGCGTCGAGCTTCCAGGGACTTCTGGAGACCTTTGTCGCCAAGGGATTGCCGTCAAGCCTCTACAGCGATCGTGGCAGACACTATTTCGTGACGCTCAAGGCGGGCGGGGCTGTCGACAAGATTCGCATGACCCAGGTCGGTCGGGCGCTCGAGCGGCTCGGCATCGAACATATTCCAGCCTATTCGCCTGGAGCCAGGGGCCGCTCCGAGCGGATCTTCTCAACCTTGCAGGACCGACTGCCGAGGGAACTGGCACTGGCCGGCATGGCTGATATCGAGGCCGCCAACCGCTTCGTCGCACAGACCTATCTGCCGGCTCACAATGCCCGCTTCGCCAGGCCCGCCGCGGTTGAAGACAGTGCCTTTGTCGCCGCCGACCCGCAGCAATTGGCCCAGATCCTGTGCATCGAGGAGGAGCGCGTCGTTGCTCGTGACAACACGGTCGCCTTCGCGCGGCTGCGATTGCAGCTCCCGCACAGTCCGATCCGGGATGATGATCGTTGTGGAGCTGCCGTGCACGACGATTTCGAACCATAGTTGGCGATGTAGAATTCTATTTTAATCGTATAGAACAATTGAGAAACGTCGCCAATCTGAACACCTCGCCTCGGATCATGGCGTTCGGACGATGACTGCCGTAAGATTCCACCCGTGTGGGGCAAGGCTGCTACCGGCCTGCGACGGAGGGGAACATGGCAATTGATACTCTTGATAAGGTGCCGCTGCTCTATCACTTCACCGACCGGAGGAACCTGCCGGTGATTAAAGAAATGGGAGGACTCTATCCACTCGCGCAGCTTGACCAGAAGAAGGTCAAGGTTCCGGCACCGGGCGGCAATGAATGGAGTCGTGACGCCGACGCGTTGAAGGGAATGGGCAACTACGTCCACCTTTGCTTTCGTAGCACCCATCCGATGGAGTACGTTGCCCGGCAGGATGGGAGGATTACGGACACGATCTTTCTGCAAATACACCCCTCGGTAATGCAGTTCACGGGTGTTCGTTTTACCAACGATGTCGCGAACAAAGCTGGCGTCGAATCGATTCCTATCGGAGAGGCTGAACCGCTAATCGATTTTGAGATACTTTACACCCGAACGGACTGGAAGGATTCGGCGATTAAGGCGCGTCTCACTCAGGCGGAGAAATACGAGGTGTTGGTTCCCCATGTCATTCTGCTGGGCTTAGTAAGGAACATTTAGAATGGCTGAGAGACCAGTCTTTATCCCTGCAACCGAGGACGAAGGTTACGTCAGGCGATTGGATTTCGAAATTCCGTGGGCCGGTGGCTTCGCTGAGGTTCAGAAGAAGAAGAATATACGGTCGCTGCATGAGGCCGCCAAGAAAGCCGGATATGCGCCGCTGCTAGAAGTGTCTAGCAAGTCTGATGAAGTCGCCGGCCAGCATCTTAGCGCGTTTCACCTGCGCGTGAGGACCAGCATCGGCGAGATACCGCTGGAGAACGCCTTTCAGGGAAGTAAGGTATTCGAGCGTGGCGGGCCGTACACCGATCTGTACGAGGTTGAACCGCGCGATGCGAAGCGCGAGCCACGACTCCGCGAATCCGGCGCACTGGTGGGCTTCAAATTCGACGGCTTCGAGTTCCCGCTAGAACCCACGACCGTGTTCTACGATTGGCTTTATCTCAATGCCATCTTTCCTCACCGTGTATGGCTCAAAAATCGAGTGGACGGCGAAATGCGGTATGCCGGTTTCACTGACATAGAGTTCAACCCTACCAAGTCGGTCAATTGTCAGGCGAAAACGTGCGCTCTGTTCGTAGTGCTCATGAGGGAGAACAAGCTGGAGCGCTACCTAAAAACGCCCGAGGTTTTCATTGCCGCGATGGCTGCTCATTCGCTTCGGCCGACCGAGCATCAACCTCATTTGAAGCAGGCCAGACTTAGGGTCGGCTAGCAGGCAGTAGCGCAATTTATTCGCTAGAGCAGCAAGGTCACTGCCGAGACCGCACGCCGGGTAACCGGTATCAGTACACCTGTCTTCGGCGTGTCATGGTCGGACCCCAGCCCCTCAGAGACAGAAATCGTACGCCGCTTCCTCGTTTCTCGAAGATCGACGCGTCCTTTACAATCCCTTCGATAGCGGCGGAAGCCCATGAGTTGCCTGTCAGGATTGAGTGTAGCCGCGGGCTCTCATGCAATCCTTGACGAGATTGCCTTGTTCCATACCCTTGACGATACGATCCCCGACACCGTCCCCGATTGCATCTGTCATCGTTTTCGGGCGGCTATTCGTTCCGATCGTCGCCGTCGCCATTTCCGACTGATACTTGCATTCAGTGTAGTCCTGCTGGGCAGCACTGCGCGGCGTCTCGTCCTTCACCCAGTTGCCGCCGTCGGACGTACTGCACCCGGCAGCGAAAGAAAGGCACCCTGCCAAATCGCAATTAGAATTACTTTGTTCACGAAACACTCCTTCCGGAAAGCAAAAGCAGCAATGGCCGAAGGATGGTCGGCCATTGCAAGGCGATAAGATCTTTCAATAGAGATGGCTGTCAGTTCGCTGCTGGAATCGGGCATGACATATCGCCCTCCCTTGCGGCGATTAAAACCGAACACTGAGTTTGGCGTTGAAGCCATGCTCCTGCGCGTCCGAGGCAAGCTGACCTTTATAGGTAAGCCCGATGGTTGCCTTGTCGGTAAGGTTGACATCGATACCAGCTTCGAAGACGGCAGCGTTCTTTGCGATTGGCGTTCCCTCCACGGCGAAGGATGAGCCGCCTGTGAAGGCAAGCGCCGTTTCAGGCACCACATCGCCGAACGCATGACGCCAGCCGATACCGCCACGGGCGGTTGTATTGACGGAACCAAGCGGGAAAGCGGTCGAGGCGCGCAGCCCTATCGTGGTGAATGTCGTGTCGCTCGACCGGTCTTTTCCGGAAAGCGCAGCGGCACCGCCATGCTCTGTGAAGCCATCCGCGTTGAAGTTCACATAGGCTAGGTTCGCATAGGGCTCGAAAGATACGGAAGCTGTATCCAGTCGAGAGCCGAGTTCGCCGAAAGCCTGGAACGTGCCGGCATGGTAATCGGCCGAAAGGCTGTCGGAGAAGCCCGGAAACGCCACCGACCTGCCGGTCTCGATGCGGTTCCACGTATAGGCAAGGCCGGAACGGAAGCTGTGAGGGCCACGCTGCGTGCCAGCGTAGATCCCGAGGTGATAATTGTTGCCTGAGCCGGAGGAGGCGCGATCATCCACATGGATGGACGTATGGCTATAACCGGCAAGAAGCCCGAGCCGCCAGCTTTCGCCGATGGCCGCATCGCCGCCTGCAATAAAGCCTCCCGTCGAGCGGTCGAGGCGAGCAGCGTTGCCGTCTCCGTCCAAATGTCCCCAGGCGCCGAAACCGCTGCCCCAGACGGCGAAGTTTTCGCTGGTCGCGGGAGCCAGTTCCGGGCCTTCCGGTCCATATGCCATGACCGGCACGGTTGATGCGCCCACGCCTGCGAACGCTGCGCGAATGCGATCGCCGGCGGCGTCACGGACGAAATGGCTGTCTTCGACAAAGGCGCTGTGAACGGAAGCATGGATCTCGCCCGAAAGCTGATCGAATGCGTTGCGGGATCCCTGTCCCGTCAGGAAGAGGATGTTGTCGTGGATCGTGTTGCCGGAACCAAGGGCTTCCGCAGCCGCGCCCACGGATCGCTGATTGAAGGTATTGCCGACATCGGCAAAGGTGACAGAATTGCGATCGACGTCGAGATAGACGTTGGTCGGGTCATAAGCGAGTTCGAAATCGACGAAGGGCGAGTCTGTAAAGAGGCCTCCTGTCAGCCCGCCGTAGGTCCCGATCACGCCGCCAGCGGCGGTCAGAAGCGTGTAGCGGGTATCGACTGAGAAATGCCCGGCACCTTCACGCACCAGGTTGACGCTCGCTCCCTTGTTGATGGCGGCACTGCCGGCAACGTCGATGAGATCTGAAGCCTTGCTCGGTGCGATACCCGCCAAATAGGTCGACCCGGCCTGCTGCACGAAGTCACCGTTGACGGTGAGCACTGCAACCCCCTTGCTTGGATCGAGCACGCTGCCAGGAGCGACGGTGCCGCCTGCGCCAACCGTAAGAGAGCCGACTGCACCGATACCCGTAAGGGTACCAGTAGCCGAGACGCCTACCTTCGAAACAATGCGGCCATCGACGGCGAGTATGCCTCCAAGCACCTTGGTCGGCCCGCTGTAGCTGTTTTCGCCGGACAGGATCAGCGCTCCTTCGCCGCGCTTCGTCAGGTCTCCGGCGCCCGAGATTGAATTCGACCAGATCGAGGAGTAGCCTTTGGTGTCGACGTCGAAGACGCCGGCGTAGCGGAACTCGCCCGGACCCTCGATCGCAACGCCGAGATTGAGCAGACCCTGGCCGAAGACTTGTTCATCCTCGAACCCTTTGGTGGTCGTCGTTGTCAGGAGGGTTTCAATGGTCTGGCGGGCGTTCATGTAAGGGAATGCCGACCGGATCACTGCCGCCGCGCCAGCAACATGCGGCGTTGCCATGGAAGTACCTTCCTCGTACTTATACGGGTTGTTCTTGTTCGCCCGATCCCCTTGTGGCCAGGTAGAATAAATGCCGTTCTCATCAATCGGATTATCGGGATCGGCATTAATATCGCCACCCGGAGCCGCGAGGCACCACTCTGCTGTGGCTCCGCATCTATTGCTATAGCTGGCAATCTTGCCATCCTTGCCGACAGCAACGACTGTTATCAGCGAGCCTGCCAGATCCGAGAAGTCGAGCTTCGAGACATCAGACCCGCTCACTATCTTGTATGTATTTGGGTTATTGAAATCGAAACCTTTGTTTGTTTGATCGTTTGTGTCGATGAACTTATAAAGATTTCCATCTTTGGTATTTTCTGGCGTTATTAACGGCAACGTGCCGATGCCGCTGGGAATCGCCGAAGCAGCGCCGGGTTGGTCGTCGGTACTGGCATCATTACCGGCGGCGAAGACGAGCACGATGTCCGCCTTAGCCGCCTTCTTCAACGTATTGTAGGTATCGACGAGATTGCTCGGATCATCATAGATGGCCTGATAGTCGAGAATCTCATAGTTTTTATTATCGATGGCATATCCCTTGCCATCGAGTTTCAGTTGGCCGTTCTCGTCCTTGAGATACCGCCCCAGCAACAGGCCTGGCCCGTAGCTCCCATTGAGCACGCCAGCTCCCGCACCAATCGCGTATTCGATCGCTTCATTGGTCGGGTCCATCTCGGGATCATCTGGGTCGCCGATATCCACTGCTCGAAGGGGCAATACTGTCGATTCATAGGCCACGCCCTGCATGCCCGTGCCGTCGCGCGCGGCGCCGATTATCCCCGCCACATGGGTCCCGTGTCCGTCAGGCACACCGTCTTTGTCGACAGAATGGCTGACGTCAGCCAAGCGTTTATCCGTCCCGAAGTTGTGCAGCGCCTTCGAAATGCGCGCCACGAATTCGGGATGGTTGATATCCAGTCCTGTATCCACAATCGCAACGACGACGCCCTTGCCCGTATAGCCTTTAAGGTAGGCGGGCAGGGCGTTGATCATACTCAGGCCCCAATTTCTGGAATATTCGGCATCTGCCACCGGCGCAGGCGACGCGACTGATTCCTGGGCCAAGGACAGATTTGGTGCGAAGAGCGCCGTTGTTGCTAAAAACAATTTGATCGTTCTGAAGCGCGTTGGCATGCTTAATCCCTATTCCCAAAACTACTTATTTCTTTCAGATCAGATTGGCGCGATATCGAGCGGCAAGCGATCAGCTTATGTATCGACCAGGTCCCGCCAGCGGAGATCTGCGCGTCGCCTCTACGCATGCTGGCGTGTCACCAATGATACATCGATTATTTCTGGATTTCAGGCACGTCGGATTGGATTTGCCCTTGCGGTGTAGAGCGAAGTTACTAGCCATAGGATTCCTCCTTCTTAGTTTTGTCAGCCGCAGAGCCCCAGTACGACTGGTGGTAGAAAGCACACGGCCGGAATCTTGGCAGCGCTGTTCACACCCACGTTCGTAAGGTGGCCGATGGGCTCGGCGCCAGAGCACCAATGCTTGACCTGCTCCAGCTCTTGCTCGGCGGGTTGTTTCAGAGACGCTTGATCTCGATGCCGTGTTTTCTCAGCACGTAGCCGATCTGGCGCGGGGTCAAACCGAGCAGGCGCGCCGCCTTTGCCTGCACCCAGCCACACTTTTCCATGGCGGCAATGACCGTATCGGCATCGGGCACCCTACCACGAGTCGTGGCAGGGCCTATCGGCGCTTGCCCGTCGCCGACGGGCGGGGCGGCACGGGCGGCGGAAGGCTCGATCGTAGTCGAGTTCTCTGACGTCGGCGGTCCGTTCTTCCACAGCGCCGCGGCCAAGCACTCACCCACGCAACAGGCAAAGTCAGTTCTGAGGATTGATGGACCCGTCGCCAGAACTGCCGTCCGTTGAACGCAGTTTTCGAGCTCTCGGATGTTGCCTGGAAATTCGCAATTCATTAGCACCTCAATCGCTTCGGGAGCGAAGGTCAGCGTGTGATCATTCTCAGTATTGAAATTCTTGAGAAACTGAGCGGCCAAGAGCGGAATATCACCTCGCCTTTCGCGCAATGCCGGCACGCGTAAAGTGACGACGCTGATGCGGTAATAGAGGTCTTGCCGGAACTCCTTGCGTTGAACTGCCTTTTCCAAGTCCCTGTTGGTTGCGGCAATCACGCGAACATCGACTTTAATGGTGTGGTTGCTGCCGACACGCTCAAACTCCTGCTCCTGCAGGACACGCAGCAGCTTAGCCTGGAACGAGCCCGATATTTCGCCAATCTCGTCCAGAAACAATGTGCCTTTGTCGGCAGCCTCAAAGCGCCCCTTGCGCAAATTGATCGCGTCGGTGAAGGAACCCTTCTCATGACCGAACAAGTCAGATTCCAGAAGCGTCTCGGTGAGCGCCGCGCAATTGACCTTGATGAAGGGCTGCTTGGCGCGAGGCGAGAGTTCGTGAATGGCTTTGGCAACCAGCTCCTTGCCGGTTCCGGATTCACCTCGCAACATGACCGTAGTCTTCGCCTTGGCCACCTTGACAAGGTGCTCACGCAGCTTGCGCAGCGCCAGACTATCGCCAAGCATCTCCTTGCTGATCTTTTTACGCTCCATTTGGCAGCCCATCCCACTCCGCCACCCGCCGGTGGAACTGCACTTGACGGTGAGCTGTGTTGTTTTTCGTCATTATCATTCTCGATCTCACCTTTGTGCCTCGAAATTTCCGGCGCGCGGACGCCCTCGGCAAATGGCAATGGCGCCTGAGCATCGTTGTCTTTCACCAGGACGAGCGTCTTCTCCTCCGTGCGGGCGCCCGCAATATGCGCGCTTGTTTGCGCAGGCCTTTACTCGACCGGTCGCCGTTCTGTCCGGCTTCTGCCGCACCGCAGCCTGCAAACCCATCCTTGACAAGAAAGGAGGGGAGTCAATCGAGCTCTCCTTGCATTCGTGCAAGGAAAATTGTCAGTTTGATAGAATTCTATCAAAACGGCAGAAACGCTCCGCCCCCAATTTGGCTGTACCTGCGGCGTTCAGCGTACGTGACGACATGTGCGGACTTGTCCCAATTGCCATCCGAGTTGTGCGGGAAACAGTAGCCGCTGCGCTGTTCGCTTCAACCGCGTGATGCCGCTGACAGTAGAGGCGGCGGCTCGTCGAGCGAGGCTTCATTGTTCGGCTACTAAAGCGGCTGTGCTTTGGTGGGAGTTGGTTTCGCCCAAGTTCTGGGCCTGAGGGCGTCGGCCCGTTTCGCCGCACAGGCTCCTTCCACATCGTCGAGCCGAGAAAGAGGGGCCACACAGCTCCCCCTGTTTCACAATGCCCCGCCCCTCAGCAGCTAGATACGACAGGTGACCTCAAATGATGCGTCTTGCATGGCTTCTACACCTGCCTGAATGCCAGAACTGCGTTCGTACCGCCCATGGCGAAGGCGTTGCTCATGGCGACGCGCACCTTGCGCTCGCGCGGCACATTGGGTGTGATGTCGAGGTCGCAAGCGGGATCTGGCTCGCGATAGTTGGCGGTCGGCGGCACGACGTCCTCTTGGATTGCCATCACGCAGGCGATCATTTCAAGCGCGCTCGCTGCGCCGAGGCAATGCGCGTGCGTGGACTTGGTGGAAGAGATGGACATCGAATAAGCGTGGTTTCCAAACACACGCTTGATCGCCGCCGTTTCAGTCTGATCATTGCTCTTGGTACCGGTGCCGTGCGCGTTGAGGTAGTCGACGTCCTCGGCATTCAGCCCGGCATCGGCAAGGCAGGCGCGCATCGCCGACGCTGGCCCCTCGACAGATGGCGCGGCGATGTGGAAGGCATCGGCGGAAAGGCCGACGCCGGCGATCTCGGCAAGAATTGTGGCACCACGCCCCCTGGCATGCTCGTAGCTTTCCAGCACGGCCATGCCAGCACCCTCGCCCAGCACCAGGCCCTTCCTATCGGCGGAGAAGGGCCGGCAGGTATCGGGTGAAAGCACGCGCATTGCTTCCCATGCTTTCAGCACGCCCCATGCGAAGGGTGCGTCGCTGCC
>NZ_FNEE01000022.1 GCF_900099905.1 Mesorhizobium muleiense
ACTGTAGAGTGAGCAAGCCGCATAGGCGGGGCGACGTCCGCTCCTTGCCGCAATCACGTCGTTCCGACAGGCGCGCATACGGCAAGTTTCCACCCTGAGCTGCCCTACGCGTCGGGTAGCAAGCGCCAGGCTTTCACCACTAGGCGCCGCTTCCGGCGGCTTACCGCCGCGATGCGACCGCGGTGATCGGCGCGATCGTTGGCGAATGGATCGGGTCCGACAAGGTCTTGGCGACGATCGTCGACGCGACCTTCAACTATTGGTCCGACCGGCTCGACGCCGCTATCGTGCTCTCATCGCTGTTGTCGTTCGGGTTCTTCATGACGGTCGTCGCCGCCGAGCGATGGTCCGTTCGATATTTTTGACCGGTTGGCACCCGGGGATGGCCGCTTGGCGTCGCGCAGCGGACTTTGCTGTATCGCGCAGGCGAGGGCTGGCCTTCCCGGCGTCGCCCTGTAGTATGACAGTGCTTGCAGGGGAGGAGCTCGAGCGTGGGGTTGGGTCGGAATTTCCGCCGTTGGGGGACGTTGGCCTTCATCGCCGTCATGGTGCTTTCGCCGCAGGCGGCGTCGGCCGACAGCCTTACGCCCGACCGGATCACTGCCGCCCTGTCGAAGCTCGAGGCGCTCGCCGAAGGTGTCGTCGCGGACGGTGCCGTACCCGGTCTCGCCATCGGGGTCGTGCATGGCGACAAGGTGGTCTTTCTCAGAGGGTTCGGGCGTCGCGAGGCCGGCAAGCCGGAGACCGTCGACACCGACACGGTGTTCCAGATTGCCTCCCTCTCCAAGCCGGTCTCGGCAACGATAGTGGCGGCGCTGGTCAGCGAGGGCATCGTTTCCTGGGATGCGAAGATCGTCGATCTCGATCCGGCCTTCCGGCTCGCCGAGCCCTATCCGACCAGTGAACTCACGGTCCGCGATCTGTTTTCGCACCGCAGCGGGCTTCCCGGCACCGCCGGAGACGATCTCGAGGACATTGGCTACGATCGCGCGGAGATCCTGCGTCGTCTGCGGTTCGTGTCGCCATCGTCGAGCTTTCGCGCCGGCTACTCCTACAGCAATTTCGGACTGACCGAGGGTGCCGTCGCGGCCGCGAAGCCGACGGGCAAGTCCTGGGAGGAGATCGCCGAGGAGAAGCTCTACCGTCCGCTTGGAATGGCCTCGACCAGTTCCCGTCATGCGGACTTCATCAAGCATGCCAATCGCGCTGCGCTCCACGTCAAGATCGACGGCGTCTGGGCCGCGAAGGTAAAGCGCGATCCGGATGCGCAGGCGCCCGCGGGCGGTGTCAGCTCCACGGCGCGCGATCTCTCGCAATGGGTGCGCCTCGTGCTCGGCAATGGGGTCTATGCCGGCGAGACGCTCATTAAGGCCGATGCGCTGGACCAGACGCATGTTCCGCTGATGGAACGGGGCAAGAACCCCGTCTCAGGCGGCACGTCCTTCTACGGCCTCGGCTGGAATGTCGAATTCGGCCGTCACGGCCTGAGCTGGGGCCATGCCGGCGCGTTCAGCGTCGGCGCCCGCACCCTGGTGACGCTCTTCCCGGAGGAGAAGCTTGGCATCGTCATCGTCGCCAATGCCTTTTCGACAGGCGTGCCGGAAGGCTTGTCCGAGAGCTTCGCCGATCTCGCCTTTGACGGAAGGGTCGAGAAGGACTGGGTCAAGGCATGGGACGATGCTTATGCGAGCCTGTTCGGCCCGGCAATCGCGGCGGCCAAGGCCACCTATGCCGCGCCACCGTCTCCGGCAAGCCCGGCCCGGCCGGCCAGCGCCTATGCGGGCCGTTACTCCAACGATTTCATCGGCGATGCGGTCGTGTCGACTGCGGGGGACGCTCTTGCGCTCAAGGTCGGGCCAGCCGGCGCCCGGTCCTATTCGTTGAAGCATTTCGACGGCGACCTCTTCCTGACCTTCGCGGACGCCGAGACGCCGGACAGGCCCTCGGGCGTAGGCTTCGACATCGGCCCCGACGGCAAGGCGTCGGCCATGACCATAGAGTTTCTCAACGATAACAATCTCGGCACACTGAAGCGCGTCGGTGATTAGTTGCTCTGCGCCTTCGACATTCTAGGGCGGAGCAAGGAGCGAAGCGACGCGGCGCAGACCCTGGGATCCATCCCGTTACCTTGGAGCGCTGCTGCGGTGCAGAACCTTTGATGGCGGAGCGAGGCGCCCCCCTCTGTCCTGCCGGACATCTCCCCCACAAGGGGGGAGATCGGCTGTCGCGACCACTTTCGCCAATCCTCAACGTTGCAGAAAAGGCGCTGCAGGCGAAGCTGCCAATCTCCCCCCAAGTGGGGGAGATGTCCGGCAGGACAGAGGGGGGCGCGAAGGATCGCTACGGAGCGCTTTTACTCTGAGCCGTGACAGGCCGGGGCTTGGCCGTGAAACTATCCCCCCGCAAGCCTCGGCAGCAGGAATATCTCCGCCCCCTTTGGCAATTCCTTCGACCAGGTGTCGCGATAGATAACCCCGTCTATGGCGACTGCGATGCCGCGGTCGATGTAGGGCTCGAAGCCGGGATACTGCTCAGCCAGCTTCCTGAACAGCTCCCGAATATCCTTCGCCTCGATCTCGACCTTGCTCTTGCCTCCGGCGATTGCGCCGAGCGATCCCCAGAGCGTTACTTCGACCATCGGCCTCCCCGTTCCGCCTCGATCGCCGCGAGAATCCGCGGCGGCGACATCGGGATATGCGTCATCCGCACGCCCGCGGCGTTCGACACCGCATTGGCGATCGCCGCCAGCGGCGGCACGATCGAGGTTTCGCCGACGCCCCGCACCCCGTAAGGGTGGTTGGGATTGGGGATCTCGAGGATCTGCGTGTCGATCATCGGCAGGTCGGAGCAGACCGGGATGCGGTAGTCGAGGAAGCCGGGGTTCTGCAGCCGCCCGTCCTTGCCGTATACGTACTCTTCGTTGAGCGCCCAGCCGATGCCTTGCGCGGCACCCCCCTGGTACTGCCCCTCGACATAGGTCGGGTGCACCGCCTTGCCGGCATCCTGCAGGACCGTGTAGCGCAGCACCCTGGTGGCGCCGGTCTCCGGATCGACCTCGATATCGCAGATATGGGTGGCGAAGGAGACGCCGGCGCCGTCGGCGACGAGCTCGCTGTGGCCGGCGATCGGCCCGCCGGTCTTTCCTGACCCGGCCGCGATCTCCCTGAGGGACAGCGCCGCAAGGTTGCCGTACTTCTCGCCTTTGGCGATGGCGTGGCCGTTTTCCCAGACCACGTCGTCGACGGGAACATCCCACATCTGCGCGGCGCGTTCCCGCAGGATCTTGATGGCGTTGCGGGCGGCCGAGATCGTCGCCATCGAGGAGGAGAAGGTACCGCGGCTGCCGTCCGTCATGTCGTTGTAGCCGAGGCTGGAGGTGTCGGCGACCACCGCCTTGACCTGCTCATAGGCGATGCCGAGTTCCTCCGCCGCCACCAGCGACAGCGACGCGCGGGAACCACCCACATCGACAGTGCCGACGGCAAGCGAGACCGAGCCGTCCATGCCGATGTTGAGGTCGGTGCAGGTCTGGCCGCCGAAGTTGAACCAGAAGCCGCAAGCCATGCCGCGGCCCTGGTTCTTGCCCAGCGGCGCCTGCATGTGCGGATGGTTCTTCGCCGCTTCCAGCGTCGGGCCGATGCCGATCGGGCCGTAAACCGGGCCGTAGGACGATCGGGTGCCTTCCTGGGCGGCGTTCCTGATCCGGAACTCGACCGGATCCATGCCGATCTCCTTGGCCAGCTCGTCGACGGCACTTTCCACTGCAAACGCCGCCATCGGCGCCGACGGCGCGCGATAGGCCGCCGTCTTCGGCCGGTTGACCAGCACTTCGTAGCCGACCGTCCTAACGTTAGCGAGATTATAGCAGGCAAACGCGGTCATGGCGCCGAGCTCGGCCCACATGCCGGCATAGGGGCCGCAGGAATAGCGCAGCGTCGCCTCGGCCGCGGTGATCGTGCCGTCCTTGCGGGCGCCGATCCTGACGTCGATCGAGGTGGCACTGGTCGGCCCGGAGGCGCGGAACACCTCGTCGCGCGTCATCACCAGCTTGACCGGCCGGCCGGCCTTGCGCGACAGCGCCAGCGCCACCGGCTCGGCCCAGACGTGGGTCTTGCCGCCGAACCCGCCGCCGATCTCCGACGAGGTGACGCGCAGCTTGGAGGCTTCCATGCCAAGCAGTTGGGCGCAGTGCTGGCGGTAGACGAAATGGCCTTGCGTGCAGACCCAAAGGTCGGCGGTGCCGTCGGCGCTGACGCTCGCCACGCAGGCATGCGGCTCGATATAGCCCTGGTGAGTCTGCTCGGTCTTGAAGGAGCGTTCGACGACGTAATCGGCCTGGCCAAATCCCGCATGGATGTCGCCATGGCCGTACTGGCTGCGTTTGGTGACGTTGGACGGCTTGACGGGCTCTTGCTCAAGGCCCTCGGTGAAGATGGTGTCGTCGAGCACGGGCGCCGAGTGCTTCATCGCCTCGTCGACATCGGTCACATGCGGCAGCACTTCATAGTCGATCTCGATCAGCTTCAGCGCCTGCCTCGCCGTGCGGGCGTCGACCGCGGCGACCGCGGCCACCGCATGGCCGTCATAGAGCGCCTTCTTGCGCGCCATGCAGTTGTCGAGGATGTCGTATAGGGCGGCATCGCCGTCGGTGAGGTCGGGCAGGTCGGCCGCGGTGATCACCGCCTTCACGCCGTTGAGCTTCTCCGCCTTCGAGGTGTCGATCTTCCTGATCGTGGCGTGCGCGTGCGGGCTTCTCAGGACACGCCCGACCAACTGGCCGGCCATGTTGAAATCCGCGCCATAGCGCGCGCGGCCCGTTACCTTGTCGACGCCGTCGGGGCGGATGGGACGCGTGCCGACGGAGGCGAAATTGCGTCCGGAATAGCGCGGATCGAAATTCATCGTCAGGCTCCCTTCATCACGCTTGCGGCGTCCTGGACGGCGCGCACGATCTTGTCATAGCCGGTGCAGCGGCAGAGGTTCCCGGCGAGGCCGAAGCGGATTTCCTCCTCGGTCGGGTCGGGGTTCTTGGCCAGCAGGTCTTTCGCCGCGATCAGGAAGCCCGGCGTGCAGACGCCGCATTGCAGCGCTGCGTGTTCGAGGAACTTCTGCTGCAGCGGATGCAGCCTGTCGCCGTGCGCCATGCCCTCGATGGTTTCGACGCGCCGGCCCTCGGTCTCCGCGCCAAGCACCAGGCACGAGCATACCAGCCGGTCGTCGAGGATGATGCTGCAGGCGCCGCAGTCGCCGGTGCCGCAGCCTTCCTTGGCGCCGGTCAGCCCGAGGCGGTCGCGCAGCACGTCGAGCAGCGTCTCGTCCGGCTGGCAAAGGTACTCGACATTGTCGCCGTTGATCGTCGTTGAGACTGCAATTGCGGCCATCACTTGCCTCCTGCACGCGCATAGGCGGTCGTGGCGGCCCGCCTGGCCAGCACACCCGCAACTTTTCTTCTGAACTCGACGGTGCCCCGCTTGTCGTCGATGGGGCGGCAGGCGCCGGAGCAGACCTTGCCGAGCCGCTCAAGTGCTGCTTCGTCCAGCTTCCTGCCGATGAGGGCCTCGGCCGCCTCTTCCACCAGCAGCACCGTCGGCGCCACGGCACCCAGCGCCACGCGGGCCGATTTGACGACACCGTGCTCGTCGAGCGTCAGGTTCACCCCGGCGCTGACCACGGCGATGTCCATCTCCGTGCGTGGAATGAAACGCAGATAGGCATCGCCGGAGCGCGGCGCGCGCCTGTCGAGCAGGATCGCCTCGATGATTTCTCCCTTGGCGAGCGACGTCTTGCCAGGCCCGGTCGGGACTGCCTCCACCGCGACCGTGCGCCTGCCTCCTGGCCCGACAATCAATGCCCTGGCGCCGGCTGCCACCAGCGCCGGCACACTGTCGGCGGCCGGCGAGGCGTTGCAAAGATTGCCGACGATCGTGCAGCGACCCTGCACCTGTTTCGAGCCAATCAGCTTGGCCGCTTCGACGACGCCCGGCCATTCCCTGTTCAAGGCCGCGCTCTCTCCCATCAGGGCGCAGGACACCGCGGCACCGATGCTGAAGCCTTCCGCCGTTTCCCTGATCTCGCCCAGTCCGTCGATTGCCTTGATGTCGACGATCAGGTCGGGCTCGATAAAGCCGCCTTTCATCCTCACCAGGAGGTCGCTGCCTCCGGCGAGAATGGCGGCGGTGCCGGGCGAACCGGCCAACTGGCCAACGGCATCTTCCATTGAAAGCGGACGTATGTAGCGCATCGTCTCCCCTTGATCATCGCAATTCTGTCGGCCCGTTATAGAGCCTTGGATCGGAATGGTCATCCGGTTCTGCATGAGCAGCGATTGGGCCAGGCCGCGGGGCGGCGGGCCGCTTGCCGGCGCGTTCTCAACTCAGGGCGCCGGGTTGAACTGGAGCAATTTGAAACAATCGCCGCTTCCCGACTTCAACTGCGTCAGGAAGCGTTTCGACCGATCGATCCATTCCTGGTGCGACCTGGCATCGGCCTCGATCTCGTCGACCGGTCCAAGCTTGACGAAGCTGCGCCCCTTGCTGAAAAGCCAGCACGCACGGCCGAGAAGTCTTCGGCTGCGCTGGCGCAAGAGGTCGGCATCATAAAAGATGTCGAGCACCTCCTGCTTGATTTTTGCCTGTTTTTCAGGATTTGCGATCGCAACCGCGATCGAGTCTCCGCCGATCGCATCCTGCAGGTCCTTGTAGTCGAGGGCGAGCTGAGTGGTGGCATATTTGATCTCGCTCTCATCCCGGACGATGTTGAACCACAGCGCGGGATCGAGCTCGTTGACGACGAACGATGCCTCGAAGTCGCGCGATAGGTTCAGGATCTCGAACCCTTGAACTTCAACATCGCGCTCAACCAAAAGGATCTCGGCGACCTGCTTGCCGAGTTCCGCCCCATGCGCGCTGATCGCGGCGTTGGTCCCGCCGAGTTCCGGACTGGTATAGGGTCCGCCATCATCCAGCAGCGCATCGAATTCGCCCAAGTATTCGACGACGGCAGCCCCGCGAGCAATGCGCGCGGCCAGTTTGGCAAGAACCAGCTGGAGCTCCGTTTCGCGTTTGCGCTGGTCCTGATAATTCTGCTGAAAAAAGAAGATGAACAGAGAAACGCCAATTCCGATCAGGATGACGCCGAGCTGGGAAAAGATGTTGCGATAATATTCCAGCAGCTTTTCACGATGGCGCATGTCGTGGCGCACGCTGTGCGCCACACGAGCATTGACGATCAGCGAAAGGATCAGCAGCCCGGCACCGACCAGGATGAGGCCGCCGATGAGGAAATAGCCTTGCCCTGAACTGAAATCCATTCTTTTGCCGCGTCCTTAAGCCCGAGACCGCGCAGACTAATCCCATTCCGTTTCACCGCCTACAGGCACCTCCCAAAGCGCGCGCTCGCCTAATACTTTAGTTGTAATCTGTCGCGTGTTTGATATCGTGACAGTGGGAGGAATTCAGATGGCCGTGGAGTGCAAATCCGCGCCCTATATGGGCGTCTTTTCAACCATTGAACTGGATCTCTTGAGGGGTGTGGTTCGGGAAATTTTGCGGTCCGGCGAAGCGGAGCTCGACAACGAGGACGCCGAAATGATCGCGCGTGTGGTCATCGCAACCTACAAGGACGGCGCCTCGGGTCGCGAGGAATTGGTTGAAGCCGCCCGGATTGCGGCCAGGCGCTGCGCTCTCGACCATTTTTACGATCGAGCAGTCGGCTTGTTCGCATAGGATTTCGCATCTGGAGGCCGGCCGGCAGCAACGCTTTCAGGCTCAGGACCACATCCTCTGTGCAAATGCTCTACGCAGACAGGCCCAGCCTGAACTTGTCCGTATCTTTCATCCTGCCTCGCCTCGCAGCCAGGTGGTTCGTCAGCCGATTTTCTTCGATCGGTTGTGACAGGAAAAACCCCTGAGCGCTGTGACAACGCTCGGCGATCAGGAAATCGAGCTGCGCTTCGTTTTCCACCCCCTCTGCCAGAACGGTCAAGCCGAGGGAATTGGCCAGTGCTATAATGCCTCGAACGACGTTCTGTTTTTTCTTCGACGCTTCCAGACCGCTCAAGAACGATCGGTCGATCTTCAGCCGATCGAGGTTGAAATCGGCAAGGTAGCCGAAGCTTGAATAGCCGGATCCAAAATCGTCGAGTGCCAGACCGACGCCGATATTTCGAATTTCCGTCAGCATGTTCAAGGCGTTGCGGCTGTTCTGGATAAGCACCCCCTCCGTTATTTCCAGTTGCAGGCGCGAGGGCGGCAGTCCTGTTTGTTGCAGCACCAGAACAAGGTGGGCGAAGTACGCATCGTTCTGAAGGCTTTTGCCCGAAAGATTGACCGAGCAAACGAAATCATCGGCAGATAGTGGCGCCCATCGAGCTGCCTGCAGGCAAGCCTTGCTCAGCACAACCTTGTCGACTTCCAGTATCAGATCGCTTCGTTCGGCAATTGGAATGAATGACATCGGCAGACGAATCGCTCCCGAAGCGGGGTCGCGCCAGCGCACGAGCGCCTCGGCGCCGATCATGCGGCCGGTTGCCAGCTCGAACTGCGGTTGCCAAACCAGAAAGAACTCGTCGCAGTTAAGCGCACGCTTGATCCCAGCTTCTTCGCCGAGCTGCATATCGAACTGATTGAGGATTGCAGGCGAGAACGTCACGAAGCCAGAGCGTCCTTCCGCTTTGGCGACATAAAGAGCGCTGTCTGCGTTGCGCAACAGGGTGGAAATATCCGACCCATGCTCGGGGAAACACGCCATGCCGATACTGGCTCCCATCCGCACGTGGTGGCCAGCGAGTTCGGCAAACCGGTTCAATTGCTCGCGAAGCCGATCGCCGAGCGCATCGGCTGCCGCGTGCCGGTCCCCAATCGCCATGACGGCGAACTCGTCGCCGCCCAAACGGATGGCGACAACTTCGTCGGGCCGTTCGACCGATTGCAGGATTTCGGCGACGGCTTTCAGCAGCAGATCACCGATGTGATGACCGAACGTATCGTTCACGCCCTTGAAATGATCCAAGTCTATCAGGAAAAGGCGGAGTTGCTTGCCGGCCAGCCTTGCCCGGTCCAGCATCACGTCCCTGTTGGCTGACATCCAGGCACGGTTCTTCAATTCCGTCGTCGCGTCGCGCCAGGCCAGAAACTCCAGTTTCCTTATCGTTTCCCGACGGCCGATAAGCAATACGGCAGTTCCGATCGCCAGCAGCGACAAGACCGCCAGAGCGAATGCAATCTGGTAGTTGAATCTCTTCAGGCTTTTTTCCGCCGAATAGAGATCCACGTTGATCTCATCTCCATATTTGTAATATTCGTCGTTCATCCTCGCTACGAGATGCTCGAGCTCCAACCCCATTTCCTTCAATATATTTTCATCGAGAGGCGGCCCGGCCGCAATCATGGCATCAAGCCGTGTCACCGCGTCAACGACACGCGGAACGATACTTGCGTAGGCGGGAATCTCGCTCGCTGTCCCGGTGCCGTCGATCCGCTTGAAACGGATGTAGACCAGGTCGTTCGCCGCCGATAACTGCTCAAGGCTGTCTGCTGAGCCGGGGGCTGCCTGGGCGAGCGATGTCATGTCTTTGAGGTGGGTTACATCGCGTATCGCAATGTGGAACTCGCGGATGGCGAAAAAGCCGAACCGCGGCAGCGAATATTCGATCTTGCTGAGGCTGAGAAACAGTACGGTGATCAGGACGGCAGAGCTGGCTGCTGCAGCCGCAATGGCGGTCCCGTAGGTGACGGGAACGCGCCAGCCTCTCGATCCAAAGCGTGCCATTCGAGCCACGCCGGAACTCGATCAGCCGCCAGGCTCGAGCGTCTTGATCAGCCAGACCCACCGTGGTTTGTGGATTGGCGTATCGAAGGCCGGGTGGTCGTTGAGCGGATAGACCAGCCGGGTCGGACCTTGCGTGCGTCGGGTCAGCAATTTTCCGTTCTGGCGGGTGGCAAGCAGGAGAGGACCTTCCGTCCAATCTTGGCGCGGAATTATCTGCACATATTCGTCCACCGCCCGCAGAACAACGGAATCCTCGCCTTCCAATCCAACGAGCTTGAGCACATCGCGGAACAGGACGCCTTCAAATGTAAGCTGCCCCTTTTCAAATGGACTTGCGGTGGTGACCCGGTAGAGACCGAGCTTTTCCAGCTGTCGCAACGTGACTGGGACCGACTTGCCGTTGTTCTGAACACTGAAGGCCACAATGTCTGGCGATTCCGGGAGATCAACGGGCTCCAACGCCCCGGCCGGCAGGATGCAAAACGCCAGGACTGCCAGCATGATCAGACTGCGCTTAAGCGATGAACGTCCTGTGTTGAGCAAGGATGACATGCGCAATCCTTTTCTTGTCGATGGGCCAGCACCCAGCCGTCGCCTGACCTTCATTCGGGCAGGCGGGTTTTAACATTGCCATGAATGTCTGATTTTTCCGTTAGCCCTGTTCGGCCGGGAAGAGGGGAGCGTGAAGGATCGCGGCCTCATTCCAGCTTGGGTTCCTCGCCCCCACGAAGTGGTCATTATTGTGGGGCGAGATGCCTGCCAGGGCAGAGGGGGTTGAAGGATCGCCGGCCTTCGAGCTCACGTCTTCTCGCCGGTCGGCCTGATGAAATGGCCAAGCAAATCCATCGGCACCGGAAACACCACCGTCGACGAGCGTTCACCGGCGATGTCATGGAGCGCCTCGAAATAGCGCAGCTGCATGGCCTGCGGGGTCTCGGACAGCATCTTGCCGGCCTCGACGAGTTTTGCCGCCGCCTGCTGTTCGCCGTCGGCATTGATCACTTTCGCACGCCGCAGCCGTTCGGCCTCGGCCTGCTTGGCGATGGCGCGGACCATGTTCTCGTTGAGGTCGACATGCTTGATCTCGACATCGGAGACCTTGATGCCCCAGGCATCGGTCCGCTGATCGAGGATCTCCTGGATATCGCTGTTGAGCTTGTCGCGTTCAGCCAGCATTTCATCGAGTTCATGCTTGCCGAGCACCGAGCGCAACGTGGTCTGTGCCAGCTGGTTGGTGGCGGTCATGAAGTCCTCGACCTGGATCACCGCCCGCTCGGCGTCGACGATACGAAAATACAGCACTGCGTTGACCTTCACCGAGACGTTGTCGCGCGAGATCACGTCCTGCGGCGGCACGTCCTGGACCACCACCCTCAGGTCGACCTTCACCATCTGCTGCACGAAGGGGATGAGGATGATCAGGCCGGGCCCCTTGACCCCGGTGAAGCGGCCGAGCGTGAAGACCACGCCGCGCTGATATTCCCTCAGGATGCGAATGGCCGCGGACAGGAACATGACCACGACGAGCGCTGCCACCAGATAGGCCACATATCCGAGCATCATTGCCTTGCTCCATCGCTTCGCACATTGCGGCGCCGTATCGTCAGCACGAGACCCCTGACATCAGCCACCTCGACGCTGTCGCCCACCGCAATGGGTTCGTCGGCTTTCGCCCGCCAGCGCTCACCCCGGGCCAGCACGTGTCCCTCGCTGCCCTGCCAGTCGAGGACCTTGGCCGGCAGCCCTTGCATGGCCTGGGCGCCAACACGCGGAACGTTCTTGCGGGCCGCCCACAGATAGCTGCCGGTCAGCAGCGCCAGGCCGAGCGTCAGGATGGCGGCGGTGCCGATGACGGCCCACGACATCTCGAAGCCGGGACCTTCGATCCTGAGCAGCATGGCAGCGCCCAGCAGAAACGCTGCCACGCCTCCCAGCCCAAGCACCACTGTGGGATTAAAGACCTCGACGACGAGGAAGATGATGCCAAGCAGCATCAGGGCAAGGCCGGCATAGCTGATCGGCAGGAGATTGAGCGCATAGAGCCCGAGCAGCAGGCAGATCGTGCCGATCACGCCTGGCGCGACCGCGCCCGGGCTGGTGAACTCGAAGACGAGGCCATAAACGCCGATCAGCATCAGGATGACGGCGATGTTCGGGTCGGTGATGACGGCGAGAAGCCGGATGAGCCAGCCAGGCTCGAGCGTTTCAACCGGCAGCCTTTTGGTCGCCAGCACCTTTTTCCTGCCGGCGATCTCGACCGTCCGACCGTCGGCCAGCTGAAGCAGTTCGGTCGTGTCGCGGGCGACAAAGTCGATCACATTTTCCTGCAGTGCGGCGCTGGCCGACAGGCTGGCCGCCTCGCGCACCGCCTTTTCACCCCAATCGGCATTGCGCCCGCGCAGTTCGGCCAGGCTGCGGATCAAGGCAACCGCGTCGTTCGTCGCCTTGGCGATCATCGCATTGCCCGCCGGTGGATTCTTCGGGTCCTTGCCGGCTTCCGGGCCATTGTTCTTGTCGTCGCCGGGAAAGGATGGCATCGGCCCGCCCATCTCGATGGGCGTTGCCGCGCCCAGATTGGTGCCGGGCGCCATCGCCGCCACATGGGTTGCGTAGAGGATGTAGGTTCCGGCGCTCGCCGCATGCCCGCCGGCGGGCGCGACATAGCCGATGACGGGAACCGGGGAGGCGAGGATGTCGGCGATGATCTCACGCATGCTGGTGACCAACCCGCCCGGCGTGTTCATCTGCAGGATGAAAACCTCGGCGTTCCGTTCTGCGGCCACCGCCAGCGCTTCCTCGAACTGCATGGCGCTCGCCGGACCGATGGCGCCGTCTATCTCGATGCGCAGCGCAGTCCTCCCCTGGCCGTTTGCTTCTCCTGTTGCTGCGGAAGAAGAACAAACAGCCACAGCGGCTACAAAAGCCGCGGCAATCAGGGCTACACGCGCGAGTTTCACGCTCAAAGCTCCCTATCAGGGATATGGGCTCGATTTTGCCAAAATCCATGCTGCGTCGCGGCGGTGAAGCTGATCCATGGCAACCTTGCGTTGTGCCTAAACCGGTTGGCAGGAAACGGGTGGTTTGTGTGCGCTGCTTCACCCATCTGATGGCAGAAGCCGATGAAGCCAGAGGAGCAGAGCTATGACCATGCACACGGTTCCAGCAGCAGCGGTCCGATCGGCGGAAGCGCGCGTCGCCGGATATGACTGGCAGGCACTGGCCGAGGAGATGAGCTTCTATGGCTGCGCGGTGATGGAAAAGCTGCTGACGTCAGAAGAATGCCGGGAGATCGCCGGGCGCTATCCCGACGAAAGCCATTTCCGCAGCCATGTCCACATGGCGCGGCACGGCTTCGGCAAGGGCGAGTACCGCTACTTCCGCTATCCCTTGCCAGAGCTGATCGGCGGCTTGCGCACCGCACTCTATCCGCGCCTTGCCGCCGTCGCCAACGACTGGAACGAGCGCATGGGCATCGCCCAGCGCTACCCGGACGAACACGCCGCGTTCCTCAAGCAATGCCACGAGCAGGGCCAGACGCGGCCGACGCCGCTCCTGCTCCAGTATGGCCCTGGCGACTTCAACTGCCTGCATCAGGATCTCTACGGCGATCTTGCCTTCCCGCTGCAGGTGGCAATCCTGCTGTCGGAACCGGATAAGGATTTCACCGGCGGCGAGTTCGTGCTGACCGAACAGCGCCCGCGCATGCAGAGCCGCGCCGAGGTGGTGCCGCTGCGCCAGGGCGATGCAGTCGCCTTCGCGGTCCACAATCGTCCGGTGCAGGGCAGCAAAGGCAGCTACCGCGTCAATCTCAGGCACGGCGTCAGCCGGATTCGCTCCGGCCTGCGCCATACGGTGGGCATTATCTTCCACGACGCGAAATAGGGCTGTCCCTGCGTGGAGGCGACCAGCAACTTCGTGCCAAGGGGGATCTGTTGTCGGAGTCGGCGCCGCCCCTCATCGCCTGCCGGGCACTTCTCCCCGTGTGACGGGGAGAAGGGACTGGTCGCACCGTGGCGGATATTCTGCAACGCTGGTGATTGGCGAAACCATCTATGAGAGCGCCCCTCTCCCCGTCACTATACGGGGAGAGGGTGCCGGCAGGCAGGTGAGGGGCAGCGCAAAGCTGAAGCGATTGGCTGCCGAACAATTCTTCAGGCAACCGCGGCAATCGCGGAAAAATAAAAATCTCGCCCACAAAGATCTTTGTCATCCAATCGTTAACCAAGGTTCATACGGTGAGCGGTGTTGTTTCTCTGCCGGCGTTCGTTCGCCGGGCGGATGACTGTTGATATCTGCCAAGACTGAAAACTAGCTATTTGTTCGCGCGTCGGGGATCGCCATGATTGTTCCAGCAAGCTTTGCGTCACTACGGCGCAAATCGGCGAAGATAAGCGGCGCCATCACGCTTGCTGTTGGCCTGATGATCGGGGCCGCTGCACAGGCCGAGCCTATCCGCGGCGCCGGATCGACACTGGCCGCCCCGATCATCGGCAAATGGGCAACGGCCTACGAGAACGCCCGCGCCGACGGCGGGGACTATGTCTCTCCCGATTGGAAGGTGGACTATGAAATCGTCGGCTCGCTCGCCGGCGTCCTGCGTCTCGATCAGCCGGATATCGACTTTGCCGCGACGGATGCGCCGATCAATGCCGCCGAACTCAAGAAGGCCGGCCGCCAGCAGTTTCCGATCGTGATGGGCGCCATCGCCGTCGTCGTCAATCTCGACGGCATCGGCCCGGGAAGCCTTCGCCTGACGGGGCCGGTGCTGGCCGACATCTATCTGGGCAAGATCCAGTCATGGTCCGATCCCGCGATCAAGGCGGTGAATCCGGATCTGACGCTGCCCGATCTCAGGATCAACGTTGTTCACCGCAAGGATGGCTCCGGCTCGACCTTTGTCTTCACCGAGTACCTGTCGGCGGTCAGCGGGGAGTGGAAGGCCAAATACGGCGCCAATACACTGATCTCGTGGCCGCTCGGCACTGACGCGGAAGGCACACAGAACCTCATTCAAGCCGTGCACGACACGAGGGGCGCGATCGCCTATGCCGAATCCGGCCAGGCCCAGCGCGCCAACCTTGCCTACGCGCTGATCGAGAACAAATCCGGCAAGTTCGTCAAGCCGGAGCCGGAGGGCGTGCAGGCTGCCGCGACATCCATCGACTGGGCGCAAACGACCGACTTCTTCGCTTCGCTGACCGATCGTAACAGCGATGCCGCCTATCCGATCAGCACGGCGGTGTTCGCGGTCGTTCAGGTCTCGGGCCGTTCGGAACATCGCTATCGCCGCGTGCACGACCTTTTCCGGCTCGCCTTCGCGCACGGCGCGGATGACGCCGCCGCGCTCGGCTACGTGCCGCTGCCGAAGGCGCTCGTCGCCCGGATCGAGCAATACTGGGCAGGGCAGGGGCCTGTCGCAAACTGAGCGGAAGAGAACTGAGCGGAAGAACCAGGCTTGCTGCTTCGCGCAGCACCTGAACTGAAATTCATATCGCGCCGTGATGGCGGCTTGTTGGGGACTGCGTGACATGGACATCGATATTTTCAAGGACATCCTCGTGCCGGTGATCGGCGGGTTGGGCATCTTCATGCTCGGCCTCGACTTCATGGCCAACGGCATCCAGGCGCTGTCGGTCAACCGGATGCGCGCCTTTCTCGCCAAGGCCGCCGGAACGCCGATCAAGGGCGTGCTGGCAGGAACGCTGATCACCGGCGTCATCCAGTCGTCGACGGCGATGAGCGTCATGGTCGTCGGCCTGGTCAATGCCGGCGTCATTGCCCTTCGACCGGCGATCAGCGTGATCATGGGCGCCAATATCGGCACCACGCTCGGCAACGGGCTCATCGCCCTGCCGCTCGGTCCGCTCGGGCTGATCCTGGCCGGCGTGTTCTCGCTGATTTACTGCTTTGCCAAAAGCGAGAAGGTCAAGAACATAGCGCTTGCCGGCATGGGCTTCGCGCTGATCTTCTATGGCCTCAACCTGATGACCGGCGGCCTGCGCCCGCTGCGCAACCTGCCCGAAGTCATGGCCCTGCTGCAAACGCTGACGGCCGACTCCTACCTCAACCTGCTCAAATGCGTGTTCATCGCCGCCGGCGTGACCGCCATGATCCATTCGTCCTCGGCGACGATCGGCATCGTCATGGGCCTTGGCGCCGCCGGCATTCTCGACTGGACGACAGCCGTCGCTTTCTCGCTCGGCGCCGATCTCGGCACCACGATCACCTCGTGGATGGCTTCGCTCAATCTTTCGAAAAACGCCAAGCGCACCGCTTACGCGCACATCTCGTTCAACATCATCGGCGTGTGCATCACCATCCCGCTGTTCTTCGTCTCCATGCAGGTCCTGGAATGGGCGATGCAGTTCTTCGGCGGCGATCCGGCCATTCCGGTTATCGTCGACGGCAAGGAGACCTTTCCCTTGGTGCCGGTCGCGGTCGGTCTTTACTCGACGTTCTTCAACGTCTTCAACACGCTGTTGCTGTTTCCGTTCATCGGGGTGTTCGAGCGGGTCCTATCGCGTGTCGGTCACACGGATGCCGAGGACACGGAAGATTTCTCGACGCCGCGATTCCTCGACCGCAAGCTGGCCGGCGATTTTGCCAAGGCCGTTCCCGCCGTCCAGCAGGAGACGGCCCGCCATCTGCAAGCCGGCGCCATGTTCCTCGACATCGCCCGTTCGTCGAAGAAGGCGCCGTCGGATCCCGGCGAGCACTATCTCGCAACCGATATCCTCAGCCGCGACATCCGCGCCTACACTGCCGAATTGATGAAGGAGGATTTGCCTTACGACCAGCTCGACCTGATCGCCAGCCTCATCGAGGAAGCCGACTTCACCGCCGCCCTGACAGAATCGATGCATCAGGTGGCGCGCCGCGTGCGGCGCGAAAAATTCAGCAGTCCGGCGCAGGCCATCGTCGACGTCGCGCTGAGCAAGCTCGATGCCTCGCTGCGGCAGATCTTGCCGACTTACGGCATCTCCGACCCGAAGGTGCCGGCCGGTAATGTCAATCTGCCGGAGGTCGAGGAACTGCGTGCCCGCACGCTGGCGCTCGGACCCAATGCCGGCGCCGCCGAACGCGGCACGATCCTGGCGCTGCTCGGGTCGATCGAGCGCGCGGAAATCCTGATCCAGCGCATCGATGCCGAGCGCAAATCGGTCAACCGGCAGAGCGTGCTCGCCCGGGCGTCGGCACGCAAGGAAACCAGGCCGCACGCGCTGGGCGATCCCGGCCTCAGCCCGGTCCCGGCCGAGTAGCGGGGCGCCGATCTTCCTTCTCCCTTGTGGGAGAAGGTGGCCTCGCGAAGCGAGGTCGGATGAGGGGTGTTCCAGCTTGGCGCCGACGGCGATCCTTCCAGCACCCCTCAACCGTCTTGGCGCTACGCGCCAATCCACCTTCTCCCACAAGGGGAGAAGGGAGCGCGCTTCGGCGCCTTCGCTCAGCCTTGAAACAGCGCCAGTTCTTCGGCCGTGAGGTGGCGGGCCTTGCCCTTGGCGAGGTCGCCGAGCCGCAAGCGGCCGATCGCCACCCGCACCAGGCGAAGCACCTCGACCTCATGCGCGCCGAGCAGCCGGCGGATGTGGCGGTTGCGGCCCTCGTCGAGTGTGATTTCCAGCCAGGCGGTGCTGGCGCCGCTGCGCAGGATGTCGATCGACCGCGCCGTCAAATCTTCGCCATCGACCGTGGCGCCGGCGCGCAACCGCGCCAGCAGGGCCGCGTCGGGCAGGGCGCCGATCTGGACGTGATAGATCTTGGCGACGTGCGAGGCGGGGTCGAGCAGGCGCTGGGCGAAACGCGTGTCGTTGGTCATCAAGAGCAGGCCCTCGCTGGCCTTGTCGAGGCGGCCGACCGGCGACACGAAGGCCAGGTCGAGCTCTGCCAGGCAGTCGTAGACGGTGCCGCGGTCCTGCGGGTCGTTGCGGGTGGTGACCAGGCCGCGCGGCTTGTTGATCATCAGATAGACCTTGCGCTCGGCGACGACGCGGCTGCCGTCGACCTCGATGCGGTCGCGGCCGGGATCGACGCGCAGCGAGCCGTTGCGCACGATTTTGCCGGCGACCCGGACGCGCCCTTTGGCGACCAGAATTTCCGCCTGCTTGCGCGAGCACAGGCCGAGCTTTGACAGCGCACGGCAAAGGCTGACGCTGGGGGAACTGACGCCTGGGTTGGGCCGGCCGGTGTTCGGCCGTGGCGCCATGGTTTTGCGTGATCGTTCCGGCAAGTCAGGTCTTTCCCGCCACCTGAGGTGAATATTTGCTAACAGAAAGCCGCCGGGGTGGATATCTGGATTTCTCGATAGGAGTATCCGGACGTGTGAGCTGCGGCCCTCCGTTGCGACAGGTCGCCTCCGGACATCATGGCAAAGTTGGCGGGACAGCGCCCCCCTCTGTCCTGCCGGACATCTCCCCCACAAGGGGGGAGATCGGCCGTTATCACTGGTTCCGCCAATCGCCCAACTTTGAAAAAGAGGCGCGGTTGGCAAAGCTGCCGATCTCCCCCCCTTGTGGGGGAGATGTCCGGCAGGACAGAGGGGGGCGCCGTAGAGCGCCAACATCGCGAGCCTCGCACGCGCCCCGACGCTGATCGCCGGGGGCGCCACAGTCGTCAGTTTGCCCTGGGCTCGTCCTCGACAACGAAAGATGCGGCAATCAGGTCGTCGGCATCGATCCGCAGGGAGCCTTCACCTGCTCCCATGACAGCGGCTACCTTCTGAAAAATTTTCATCTCGTGCTCGGTAATCCGGGCGCTCCGCATCCTGGCTTTGAGATCAGCGATGCGCAGCCCCAATGTGTGGGACGTTCCAATTTCACGGTTCGACATGACAACATGCTCCTCCCCGACCCATGCTTTTTGCCTCCCCACCGCTATTCGCCCGTCGCCTATCATGCTTGCCCAAAAATAAGGCATCGCGAATACAGCGCCCCGAACGCTGGTGCGAGGGGAAGGTTCCGGCGCAACATGGTCACGAAATAATACGGGCCGCCGCCGCCGGCGGGTTACCCGCAGGAGGTGGCTGGCGTCGTTCTTCGATTTGTGACGGACTCGCCGGCAAGGTGAGCTCGAAAGAAGATTTGACTGGATCCTCCCGGGGAGGATACGAACAGGCATGTCCGAAGGCATCCATCGTTCGCATCCGGCTATCGTGAAGCGTCTGAAGCGCGCGCAAGGCCATCTTGCGGCGGTGCTGTCGATGTTCGAGGCGCATCGTCCTTGCGTTGACCTGGCGCAGCAGCTCCACGCCGTGGAGAGCGCCATCAGCAGTGCAAAGCGCGAACTGATCCACGATCATATCGAGCATTGCCTGACGGACACCGCGGAAGCCGGCGGCAACTCGCTGGCGGAACTCAAGCAACTGGCGAAATATTTGTGAGCTGTCAAATGCCTGTGCTCGGCGCGCGCATCCTCGACTGGTTCGGGTTCGGGTCGCGCCATCACGCCGCGCATGGTCATGGCCATCACGATCATGTGAGCGGGTCGCATAGCCACGGGGTCATCGATGCGACCATTGCCACGACCGACCGCGGCATATGGGCGATAAAATGGTCGTTCGTCATCCTGGCAATCACCGCGGCGATGCAGATGGTCGTGGTCGCGCTGTCGGGCAGCGTGGCGCTGCTGGCCGACACGGTCCACAACATCGGTGACGCCACCACCGCCATTCCGCTGTGGATCGCCTTCCTGCTGGCCCGGCGCAAGCCGTCGCCGACCTTCACCTACGGCCTGGGCCGGGTCGAGGACCTGGCCGGGATGATCATCGTCGGGATCATCCTGTTCAGCGCCATCGTCGCCGGTTACCAGACCATCGACCGTTTGATCAATCCACGCGTGGTGACGCATCTGGGCTGGCTGGCGGCGGCGGGCATTGTCGGCTTTCTCGGCAATGAGGCCGTCGCGGTGTTCCGCATCCGCGTCGGCCGCGAAATCAACAGCGCCGCACTGATTGCCGACGGCTACCACGCCCGCACCGACGGCCTGACCAGCCTTGCCGTGGTCCTCGGAGCGTTCGGCGTCTGGCTCGGCTTTGCGCTGGCCGACCCGATCGTCGGCCTGCTCATCACGCTTGCCATCTTCGGCATCGTCTGGCAGTCCGCGCGCTCGGTGCTGACCCGCATGCTCGATGGTATAGATCCTGAAGTCATCGGCGACATCGACCATGCCGCCGCGCATGTGCCGCAGGCGCGCATTGTCGATGCCAAGGCGCGGTGGATCGGTCACAGGCTGCACGCCGACATTGCCATCGCCGTCGAAGAAAGCCTGCCGGTCAGCGAAGCGCAGAAGATCACCGCAGCGCTGGAACACGAGTTGTTCGAGCACATGCCGGCGCTTGCGGCGGCGAATATAAGATTGGCGAACGCGGTTGCCGATCATCGCCACGGACATCCCCACGGCGAGCACGACAGCCACTAACGGTCGCTCCGACCGGCGCGTTTCCGTTCGCCGCGCGAAAGATGTTGAGACCGCCGCGTCTTAGTCCATTATCCCCGGGTCCATTATCTCTGGCTCGCGCAACGCTTGACCCGAGCGCCAAGCGTGGCCGGAAACCTGGATTGGGAAGATGCCCCAGGCGCCACTTATCGCAACCCTTGTCGCCGGCCTCGGACTCGCCTTCATCCTCGGCACGTTGGCGAACCGACTTCGCCTGTCGCCGCTGGTCGGCTACCTCGTGGCTGGTGTCTTGATTGGCCCGTTCACGCCCGGCTTCGTTGCCGACCAGGCGCTGGCGCGCCAACTCGCCGAGCTCGGCGTGATCCTGCTGATGTTTGGCATAGGGCTGCATTTTTCGCTGAACGATCTGCTGTCGGTAAGAAAGATCGCGCTTCCCGGCGCTGTCGGTCAAATGGCTCTGGTGACCATGCTCGGGCTCCTCGTGACGCAGGCGATCGGCTGGCCGATCGGAGCCGGAGTGGTGTTTGGGCTGGCCCTGTCGGTTGCAAGCACAGTCGTGGTCCTACGGGCGCTGCAGGAAATGCGGCAGCTCGAAACCGATGGCGGACGCATCGCAGTCGGCTGGCTGGTCGTAGAGGACCTCGCCATGATCCTCGCGCTCGTGCTGTTGCCGGCCTTCGCCGGCGTGCTGGGTGGCAATGTCAACGGGGCAAACCTTAACGGCAATGACCTGTTCACATTGTTTGAGCCGCAGACCATCTGGAGCGCGCTCGGGCTTACGCTGGGCAAATTGGTGGCTTTCTTCGCGATCATGGTTGTCGTCGGGCGACGTGTCATTCCGCCGATCCTTCACTACGTTGCTCACACTGGCTCGCGAGAGCTTTTCCGTTTGGCCGTGCTGGCGATCGCCCTTGGTGTCGCTTTCGGGGCAGCCGAGCTGTTCGGCGTCTCGTTTGCTCTTGGGGCGTTTTTCGCAGGAATGATCCTTGCCGAATCCCAGTTGAGCCAAAGGGCCGCTCAGGAAACGCTGCCGCTGCGCGACGCATTCGCCGTGCTTTTCTTCGTCTCCGTCGGCATGCTGTTCAACCCGATGATCCTGGTCGAGCAGCCGCTGCTCGTCGGCGTGACATTTTTGATCATCGTCATCGGCAATGCCACGGCCGCATCGGCCATCGCATTGATGTTCGGCTATCCGTCCCACGTGGCCCTGACACTCGGCCTAAGCCTGGCGCAAATCGGCGAGTTCTCCTTCATCCTGGCGGGACTGGGTGTCGACCTCGCGCTTCTTCCAGAGGCTGGACGTGACCTGGTGCTTGCCGGAGCCATCCTTTCGATCCTCGTCAACCCGCTGCTGTTTGCGGCGTTGGATCGGCTGACGCCGTGGCTGAAAGCACGAGAGCGAACCATCGCCACGCAAGAAGGCAAATCCGAACCGCCCGAACTCGCGGCTACCAGCCTGACAGACCACGCGGTGCTTGTCGGCCATGGACGGGTCGGAAGCCTGGTCGCGGAGACGTTGCAAAAGGCAAGGCAGCCGTACCTGGTGATCGAGGAACGGCAAGTGATAGTAGAACAGCTGCGCGCCCGCGGCGTTGATGTCATTGCGGGAAATGCCGCCCAGCCGGGCCTGCTTGAGGCGGCCAACGTTGCCTCAGCCCGGTGGTTGATCAGCGCCATTCCCAATCCGTTCGAGAGCGGCAATCTCATCGAGCAAGCCCATGCCATCAATCCAAGGCTCGAGATCATCGCCCGTGCGCATTCCGATGCCGAAGTGGATTACCTGAAGAAGTTCGGCGCCGACCTGATCATCATGGGCGAGCGGGAGATCGCGCGCGGCATCTCGGATCACATTCTGAGCCGGATCGATGCCCCAGCCGGCCCGGTCGCCGACCAGAGCCAAAACGCACGCCAGGTCGACTCAAAACCGATGGCCGGGTAATGGCGGCAGCTGCGCCAACAGCATCTCCAGCTTCTTCCGCTGATAGCGTGAGGTCTGGCAGGCGTCGGTCTTTGAAGCAACGCCGGGTTCCGGCACCTGCAATCACGGCCGGCCGACCTATATCCAACTGAAGCATGCCGATATCGAGCGGCTGTGTCGACGGCGGAAACGTCGTTTGCAACGGCAATAGCTTGTTTGTTCACATCACTTTCAGGGAGATAAGGAGCCATGATTTCCGGCGCACACATGATCATCTACAGCACGGATGCCGAGGCAGACCGCGCATTTTTTCGCAATGTTCTACGGTTTCCAGCAGTCGATGCTGGCGAAGGCTGGTTGATCTTCGCATTGCCGCCGGCCGAGATTGCCGTTCACCCGGCCGCCGAAGTCGACAGCCACGAAGTCTATCTCATGTGCGAAGACATCAATGCTACGATCCAAGAGCTGAAATCGCACGATGTTGAATGCACTTCGGTCACCGATGAAGGCTGGGGCCTGCTCACGCATGTCTCGCTTCCCAGTGGCGGCTCGCTTGGCCTTTACCAGCCGAGGCATGCTTTGGCGCACAAAGCCGGGGCTGCTTAAGTGGCCGTTTTCCGGCTGCACCCGCTCATTGGCTGCCGATCACCATGCGGTTGCCCTCGCTGTCGCGAAATTCCGCCACCGTGCGGCCTGGCTGCCAGGGCGCCTCCTGCGGTTCGGTGATGATCTCGACGCCGCCCGCCTTCAACGCCGCGATCGTCGCCTCGACATCGTCGTCGACCAGCACCAGCACCGGCTCCGCGCCTGGCGTGTCGTCGGCGCGCCTCACGAAATGCAGGTTCGTCACGGCGTCGGGAAATTTCAGCTCGATCCAGCGCCAGCCGCTATCGCCCATCTTCTCGTCGGCCGTCACCTTGCAGGCGAAATGCCTGGTGTAGAACGCCTTGGCGCGGTCCTGGTCGAATACCGGCAGTTCGGCAAACTGGATGTGCATGGTCGTCGCTCCTGCTCCTCGATGGCTGCTGCCTAGCCGTCCGCAGGTGGAAGTCGATCCGGGCGGCCGAAAAAATTTATAGCGTGCGAGAATCTTTTCGGGAACGCGAAACGTCTTCTGCTCAGACCAACCATTCAGGAGACGAACCATGGGCTACAAACTCATTCGCTACAGCGTGAAAGACACCGGGCTGGAAGAGAACCGCGCGCTGGTGGCAAAAGTGTTCGAGACGCTGGATGAAACGGCGCCGCAGAGCGTGCGCTATCTCGTGCTCGAACTCGACGACGGCGAGTTCGTCCATGTCGTCGGCGAGGGAAATGACACATCCGCGCTGACCGGGCTTGCGGCCTTCGAGGCGTTCACGCAAAACCATGCGGAACGGCGCTCGACGCCGGTCAAGCGGTCGCCTGCCAAAATTATCGGCAACTACCGTGTGCTTGAGGAGAGCAAGGCCGGATAGAATGGACGCCATGATCCAACCGAAATTCGATCGGCCTGCGCTGGAGTCGATGCTCTCCGGGTTCCGCCCAAAGCTGCACCGCTACTGCGCCCGCATGGCCGGCTCGGTGATCGACGGCGAAGACATCGTGCAGGAGACGCTGATCAAGGCGCTGCAGGCGGTCGACGGCAGCATGACCGTCGAGCGGCCCGAGCAATGGCTGTTTCGCATCGCCCATAATGCCGCGCAGGACCATCTGCGCCGGCGCCATCGGGAAAGGTCGCGCATGACCGAGACCGACATGACCACGATCGAGGATCCTTCCGGCAGCGCCGACTCAAGGCTCGCCGCGGCGGCCGGCCTGCGCAGCTTCATGCAGCTCTCGGTGGCGCAGCGCGGCGCCGTGATCCTGGTCGACGTGCTCGGCCTTTCGCTGCATGAGACCTGCGAGGTGACCGGCGCGACGCTGGCCGCCACCAAGGCGGCGCTGCATCGCGGGCGGGCGCAGTTGCGCCTGCTGGCAGCCGAGCCCGAACAGGCTGCCGCGCCACGGCTCGACGCCGATGACGAGCGGCGGCTGCGCCGTTATGTCGATCTGTTCAACGCGCGCGACTTCGACGCGGTCAGGGCGCTGATCGCCGAGGATGTCCAGCTCGAATTGGTCAGCCGGCTCCGCATGCGCGGCAAGGCTGAAGTGTCGACCTATTTCGGCAATTACGAGCGCATCAGCGACTGGGCGCTGTCGCTGGGTTTTGTCGACGGCCGGCCGGCGATCCTGATCCGCAACCCGCAGGAGCCGGACGGCGCGGTGCGCGGCTTCATGCTGGTCGAATGGCGGGAGGAGCGGGTCGTCCAGATCCGCGATTTTCGTTATGCGCCCTGGTGCCTGATCGATGCCGAGATCAGCACGATAGAGGGGTAGGGGGAGGGTCGGCCTCCGGCCGCCCGCTATCCGCGCCGGCCGTCGCGCCAGCCAGCCGGCGAGACGCCCGCGAGCTTCTTGAAGCTCCGGCTGAAGGCCGCTTCGGACTCGTAGCCGACATCACGCCCGACCGCCGAGACTTTGGCCAGCCCATCAGTGAGCAGTCGTGCGGCCAGTTGTACGCGCCATCGCGTGAGATACTGCATCGGTGGGCAGCCGACGAGACGCGTGAAGCGGGCCGCGAGGACGGACCGCGAGACGCCGGTTTCGCGTGCGAGTTCTTCAATTGTCCAGCCGCGCGCCGGATTCTCGTGGACAAGCGCAACAGCCCGGCCGACGGCGGGGTCGCGCAAGCCGGCCAGCCAGCCGGTCTGCTCCGGCGGCAGTGCCTCAAGATAGCGGCGAACGACCTCAACGAACATCAACTCGCTGAGGCGCAGGCGGATGCATTCAGCGCCTGGCCGTTGAACGGACACCTCTGCCAGCGTTAGCTCGATCAGCCGGTCGAGCAGATCGCTCTGTGCGCCGGGCGCGCGCCGGATGCGTATCAGCGGAGGCAGGGCCCCGAGCAGAGGATTGAACGGCCGTGCATCGCAGCCAAGGAAACCGCAGACATATCTGGTCAGGAGGAGGCCGTCGCCACCTTCGTTGATCACGAAGGGCAGTTGTCCGGCCGCCATGGCGCGAAAGAAATCGAGCGAATCTTCCGTGCTCAAACCTGATCGCACTCCGGGCGCACTGCACATCGCGTACGAATCCTCATGCGGGATCACAAGTATGTCGCCTTCGGCAAACTCCATCGGCGGATCGTCACCGATGCTGACCGAGCCCGATCCTTGGGTGATGATGTGGTAGGAAATCACATGTTGGGCGCGCGGCAGGATAAGATGGGCAAATGAACCCGCCCGCGGCACTTCCACGCTCCAGGGCGAAGAGGCATCGACCCAGAAGAAAAGCGCGCCGGTGAGCTTTACCACGCGCAGCACATCCGAAAGCACATCCTTGTCCGGCGCGGCCGAAGGTGCGGCATCGGCAACGACCTCTTCCGGTGGCCGCCCAGGCGATCGCGCCAGAACGGACGCTGCAGCAAGCGATTGAGACGCTGGGTCATGGAGCGTGCCCATGGCCAAGTCTACTATGCGCCGAACAGTATATCCACCGCGCATCCCGTGGAGTCCATGCGATCAACGGAGGTCGGCCATGTCTACCTATTGCTTCTTCGACGTGCGTGAAATCACCGACCAGGCCAAGGTCGAGCAGTATTTGGCAGGGGTCTTTGCAACGGTTGAACAGTATGGAGGGCGCTATCTGGTGCTGGGCGGGAAATCCGACCTTGTCGAAGGAGACTGGCAGCCGGTCTATCCGGTCATCGTCGAATTTGCCGACGGCGAGCATGCCCGGCGCTGGTATTCATCGCCCGAATACGAGCCGCTGAAGGCGCTACGCGTCGCCGGAACCCGATCCAACGCAGTGTTCCTTGAAGGTGCAACGCCGGGATCGGAGCAAGCGGCGGCCCAGACCCGCCGGGGCAAGATATCGAAAACTCCGGCTGAAATCTACGACTCACTGTTCGTTCCAGCGCTGTTCCGACAATGGGGGCCTATCGTCGCCGCCGAGGCGCGAATAGGGAGGGGCGACTGCGTGATCGACATTGCCTGCGGTACGGGTGTGCTGGCGCTCGCGGCCCTCGACCGCGTTGGCGCGGAGGGAAAGGTGGTCGGGCTTGATCCCAATCCCGATATGCTTTGCGTTGCCCGCCGCAAAAGCACTCGCATCGATTGGCGAGAAGGGCGCGCTGAGCAGATCCCTTTCCCGGATGAAAGCTTCGACGCCGCGGTCAGCCAGTTCGGCCTGATGTTCTTCGACGATCGAGCAGCCGGACTGCGGGAAATGATGCGCGTGCTTAAGTCCGGCGGCCGGCTCGCCGTCGCGGTCTGCGACTCGCTCGACCAGTCGCCCGGCTATGCCGCAGTGGCGGATATGCTTGAACGGCTGTTTGGAGCCGACGTTGCGAACGCGTTCCGCGCGCCCTTCGTACTCGGCGATGCGGAGTTACTGCGCTCGCTCTGCGCGAAGGCAGGCATAGAGCGTGCCGAGGTGAAGCGGCACCGCGGAACGGTCCGTTTTGCCTCGATCGAGTCGCTGATCTCGACTGAAAGAGCCTGCATCTGGACGTTGGGGGGCGGGCTTTTGGACAACGAGCAGTTCAAGCGGCTCCTGGAGGAGGCCGAGCGGGCACTTATGCCTTACGTGACAGCAGCCGGCGCCGTCGCTTTCGACATGCCGGCGCTCGTCATCACGGCATCCAAGGACTGACGCTGGCGACCAGTCTGCGATCAGGCGCTGCCTGCTTCACCTTCCCGCAAAGTCTATCAAACGACACGCACGCGGCGCGTCACCTGGCCATTGCTTTCCCAGTATGTGTGTTTCTTGGCAATCAAGGGATCGTCCATTGCCGGTTGAACCTGTCCCGTGGTGCTGACCGCGCGCGAGGTCACCGTGTGTTCTCCAGGCGATGGATTTTGCCAATCCAGGGACCAGATCTTCCAGGCGTGTTCGGCCTCCTCGCTGCGGTCGATGGTCGCCGGTGCCCATGGCGCTTGATCGATCTGCACTTCGACCCGGTCGATCGGTGCCCCCCAGGCTGCCCCAATGATGCGGTAGTCCGAGTCCTTGCGGGTGACCTTCGCGGGCGCCGACTTTATCAGCGCTCGCCCGACTGAGTCCTCGGTCCACACGGTCTCGCCATTGCGCTCTTCCTCGCGGATGGTGACATAGTCACGGGCCATCAGAAGGCTCATGAAGCGGGTGTCGCGCACCTCAATGCGCTCCAGCCACTTGACGTTGGCGATGCCGTACCAGCCCGGAGCAATCAGCCGCAGCGGAAAACCATTGGCCGCCGGCAGGGCGGCTCCGTTCATTTCATAGCAGAGCAGATTGTCTGGGTTCGTCGCTTCGGCAAGCGACATGCTGCGCGCGAAGTTCTGCTGCATCTTGACGTCGCGGATGGCGACCTCGCCGGTGTCAGTGCCGAAAAAGACGACCTCGATGCCATCTTCCAGAACGCCGGCTTCCTCGAGGATCGGGGCGAGCGGCGTCCCAGCCCAGCGGGCATTGCCGATGCCGCCAGTGAAAAAGGGAAAGCCGTGGTTGCCCGAGCATTCCACTGTGAAAACGACCTCCTGGCGCGGCCGCGCCTTGATGTCGGCGAGGGTCAGTTTCAAGGGCTTCTTGACCAGGCCGCCGATCTCCATCGACCATGTCTTCTCGTCAATCGTTGGTCGATTGAAATGCGAGATGCTGAAGAACTTGTCGTTTGGCGTTATCCAGCTATCCAGATCCTCCCAGACAAGCTGCTTCTGGATGCCGACCGGATCGGGATTTTCGGTCGGCTGGTCCAGCCACCGAATAACCTCCTCGCTCGCCCGTGTTGGAAAAGCGTAAGCCCGACGCGAGGTATAGAGAGCGGCAATTGCGGCAAGGGCAGCACTTCCCTGAACAAGAAGTTCTCTGCGTTGAATATCAGGCATGTTGTTTCCTCCCAGTTGATCCGGAAACAGGCTGCACGTGCCTTGGGCCGCAGCCTGAACACGGATAGGCGCAATGAGCGTTTGCCCCACCCGGAGATTGTCCGGACAGGTCAAGCAATCAGCGGCGCATCTCAAACATGTGAAGCCTTGGACGAAACTCTCGCTTGGGTTTCGCCTTTTTAAGGGTGCGCCTTTGAGAGGGAAGAGTCCAGGTGTATGATGATGGTCTAATATTTCGAGATGAGGGAGGACAGCATGACGTCTTGGGAAATCAAGGGACGCGAACTCGTCAATTGCACCTGCGAATATGGCTGCAACTGTCAATTCAATGCGCTGCCCGACAAGGGCCATTGCCATGCCGTGGCCGGCATCCAGATCGATGAAGGTCATCATGGCGAGACCGTTCTCGACGGCCTGCGCATCGCCGCGATCTTCAAATGGCCCGGCGCAATCCACGAGGGCAACGGCGAAGCCATCGCTTTCGTCGACGAGAAGGCAACCGACCGGCAGCGTAACGCGCTGCTGCGCATCATGACCGGCCAGGACACCGACCCGTTCGCGACGATGTTCGCCGTCTACGCCTCGACCGTGACAAAAATGAATGAGCCGGTCTTCACCAGGATCGATCTCGACCTCGATGTCGACGGCCGCAGGGGCCGCATCTTCGTCAAGGACTATATCGAAACCGTCGGCGAACCAATCCGCAACAAGGTGACGGGCGCGGACTCGCGGGCTCAGATCGTGTTGCCGAACGGCTTCGAATATGCGGTCGCCGAGATCGGCAGCGCTTCCAGCACAACCAGCGGGCCGGTTCAGGTGACCACCAAGGACAGTTACGGCCAGTTCGCGCGGCTGCATCTCAACAATCACGGGGTGGTGCGGGCCTGACGCGGCGCATGGACGGCGGGTCGCCACTGGAACGGCTGCTCAGGCGCGACCGTGTCATCACGATTGCGGGCATGGCGGCGCTGTGCCTGCTGGCCTGGCTCTATATCGTCGCCGGCGCAGGGATCGGCATGAATGCGTGGGAGATGTCGAGGCTCGCGTTATTCCCGCACCTGCAAACTCCGAACATGACATCCGATATGACCTCTGACATGCCCGGCATGGACATGTCCGGCATGGATATGTCCGGCATGGACATGAGCGCGATGGCGACGGAGCCGCGGGCCTGGGGGGCCGCGAACTGGGCGCTGATGATCGCCATGTGGTGGGTCATGATGATCGCCATGATGTCGCCGAGTGCGGCGCCGACCATCCTGCTCTATGCGCGCGTCCATCGCCATGCGCTGGCACAGGGTCAGATCCAGGACAAGCTCGCGCCGACCGGTGTGTTCATGGCAGGCTACCTCTTGGTCTGGCTGGGGTTCTCCGTCGCCGCAACCGCATTGCATTGGCTGCTCGAACGCGAAGCTTTCGTTTCGGCAACGATGATGAGTTCGCAAAGCCGCTGGCTTTCAGCCATCGTCCTGATCGGCGCGGGCCTGTATCAGCTGTCGCCCTTCAAGAACGCCTGCCTGTCGCATTGCCGGGCACCGACGGCGTTCCTTGCCCGCCACTGGCGTCCGCACGCCCTTGGCGCGCTGCGTCTGGGCGCATTGCACGGGGCGTTTTGTGTCGGATGCTGCTGGATGCTGATGGCGTTGTTGTTCGTGGGTGGCGTCATGAACCTGGTTTGGGTTGCCGCGCTCGCCATTCTGGTGCTGGCGGAAAAACTGTTTCCTGCCGGCCCGTGGGTTGGCCGGGCAGCTGGCATCGCCCTGATCGCATGGGGCGGCGCAACGCTTTTGGTCTGAGAGACTGTTTGGAAACTCTACTCCGGCGGCCATCTGATGGCGTTTTCTGCGCTTACCTACAGCGCCGCGCGTCCTTGGGACGCGCAAAGGACGCTGTAGCACTTTTGATTTTGCGCATGATCCTTTCCGATTTCGGGTCATGCGGGCTCACGGACCCAAATGTCCGCTCCGCTCCGGTTCTCGAAACCACCACCATATGACTCGCCGGAGCGACTTTCCAAACAGCCTCTGACGACCAGGGCCGCCTCCGTTGGCATTCAAAGGCGTCGAGGAACTTTGAATCCTCGCTTCCGTTTACCGAATATCGTGGATGGGAGGTTCAGCCGATGAATGTCAGCGATGAAAGGACTGTATCGCTCTGGGCGGCGACCGAAGTCGTGCCTGATGCGGTGCCGCTCGGGCAAAGCGAACAGGTCGATGTCGTGGTCGTCGGGTCTGGGATTGCCGGACTGTCGGTCGCCTACGAACTGGCCGTCGCCGGGCAAAAGGTGGCTGTCCTCGATCGCGGCCGGATCGGAAGCGGCATGACGGCTCGCACCACTGCGCACCTGTCATCGGTCTGCGACGACTATTTTTCGGAGCTGACCAAATTGCGCGGCGAGGACCTGGCGCGGATTTTTTACCAAAGCCAATCGGCCGCTATCGACCATATCCAATCCATCCGGGAGACCGAGCGTATCGCTTGCGATTTCCGGCGCCTTGATGGCTTTCTCTTTCCGGCTTCCGGCAGCCAGGAATCCAATATCACGCGCGAACTGGACGCCGCTCTGAAGATCGGTGTCGAGGTCGAGAAGACCAGGGGCGTGCCATTTGCAGGCTTTTCGGATGTGCAGGCCCTTCGATACGCCAATCAGGCGACCTTCCACCCGCTCAAATATCTCCGCGGGCTGGCCGCGGCCATCCGCGCGCGCGGCGGCGTGCTTTATGCTGATACTATCGTCGAAAAGGTCGAGGAGACAGATGGCGGCGTGCGTGTAACCACGGTTTCAGGCTTTACCGTGTCTGCCAGATCGGCCGTTGTCGCCACCAACTCGCCGATCAACGATCGGGTCGCGCTTCACACCAAGCAAGCGCCCTATCGAACCTACGCGATGTCGTTCGAGATCGCGCGCGATACCATACCGGATGCGCTGTATTGGGATACTGAAGACCCTTATCACTACGTTCGGCTTCAGCCTGGCGACGGTCGGACCGACTTCCTGATCGTCGGAGGTGAAGACCACAAGACAGGACAGTCCGATGATGCCGGTGACCGTTTCGCGGCCCTGACGGCCTGGACCAAAAGGCTGGTGCCCGATGTCGGCGTGGAAATCAACCGGTGGTCCGGGCAGGTGATGGAGACCGTCGATTATGCGGGGTTCATCGGCCGCAATCCTGGCGACAGCCGCGTCTTTGTGGCGACCGGGGATTCCGGCCAGGGCATTACCCATGGCGTTGTCGCCGGCCTGTTGATTTCAGACCTGATTCTGAAGGAGGAAAGTCCCTGGCGCGAACTCTACGAGCCGTCGCGCAAGACGGCAGGCGCGATCGGCGATTACCTGTCGGAGAATGCGACGGCGATCAAGAGTTTTGCCGAATATATCGCGCCTGGCGAGATCGATTCCGTCGATAAGCTGCGACCGGGAGAAGGTGCCATCGTCCGCGAAGGGCTCAGCAAGATCGCCGCATTTCGCGATGACGACGGCACGCTCTACAAGCGCTCGGCCGCATGCACGCATGTCGGCTGCCACGTCCACTGGAACTCGCTCGAGCGCTGCTGGGACTGCCCCTGCCACGGTTCGCATTTTGCAATCGATGGCACGGCCTTGAACGGACCGGCCGTGGCGCCGCTGGCTCGAGTAGGGGAGTAGGGGAGTAGGGCAGTAGGGCGCGCCTCTTGCCTTTTCGCTTTCCTACTCCCCTACTCCCCTACTTACAATTCCTTTTCTGCCAGCTCGCGAAACGCGTCGGGAACCGACCGCGATTGGCCGAGCGCGACCGAGGCGTAGCCGACCGCCTCCCAGCCGAAGCGGTCGCGGATCTTGTCGATGGCGCGGTCGGCGGTCCAGCGCGCCGCGCCCTTCCTGGTGCCGGGGCGGCGGCGGTCGTCGTCGAGGCCGAGCGGCAGTTCCAGCTGCAGGGCCGGCTGCTTCTCCAGATGCGACACGGCGATCGCCAGCAGCGAAATGGTCTTTTCGTGCGGATGATCGACAAGCACCTTGCGCACCATCGCCTCGGCGATCTCGGCCAGCATCGCGGTTGCCGAAATCGGCTGGTCGAGCGTGATCGAACGCGTCACCGAGCGCAGATCGGCAAAGCGAACGCGGACCGTCACCGTGCGGCCGGGCCGCGATTTCGCCCGCAACCTGGTGGCGACCCTGTCGGCCAGATGCAGCAGGGTGGGCACGAAGATTTTTGCCTCGGCCGGTTTCCTGCCGAGCGCCGATTGCGCGCCGGCCGATCGTGCCCGACGCTGCGTCTCGAGTTTTCGCGGGTCGCGGTTCCAGGCCAGCGCGTTGAGTTTTTCGCCCGCCGCCGGGCCGAGCAGACGCTCCAGCGACCCACCATTGGTCCTCGCCAGCTCGCCGATGGTGCGCACACCAATGCCGGCCAGCCGCTCCCTGGTGACCGGACCGACGCCCCACATCAGTTCGACCGGCAGGTCGTGCAGAAACTCCAGCTCGTGGCGCGGATCGACCACTACCAGCCCGTCGGGCTTGGCCACCTGCGAGGCGATCTTGGCCAGGTGCTTGGTGCGCGCCACGCCGACCGAGATCGGTAGCCCGAGCTCCGCCCGCACGCGGCGGCGGATGGTTGTCGCGATCTCGGCAGGCGGGCCGAACAGATGGGTGCAGCCAGCGACGTCGGCAAAGGCCTCGTCGATGGAAATCCGCTCGACCACCGGCGTGAAATCGCCGAGCACTTGAATAGCCGCATCGCCGAGTCGCTGATAATCCTTGAAATGGCCGCCGACGAAGATCAGCCCGGGGCAGAGTTCACGCGCGCGCCGCCCCGGCATGCCGCCGCGCACGCCAAAGGCCCTGGCCTCGTAGGACGCGGCCAAGACGACGCCGCCGCCGACGGCGATCGGCTTGCCGCGCAGGGCGGGGTCGAGCAACTGTTCGACCGAGGCATAAAAGGCGTCCAGATCAGCGTGGAGGATGTTGGCTTCCATCCGGCCCGTTCGCCCGCGGCGGTTCGAACGCCGCATTGTCTTGAGGGTGGGTTTTTGTGGAACATAAAGAGAACAAATAGGGCGGATTGTCAAGGAGCGTGGAGGGCAGGTGGAGGGCAATCGCTTCAGGTCTGCGCTGCCCAATCCGCTTACCTTTCCAGCGTTGGTGGTTGGCGAAAACTGAAGCGGCTGCTGTCCCCTTGCAGGGGAGATGTCCGGCAGGACGGAGGGTGTAGTCCCGCCGACCTCTCAAGACCTGGGTTCCTCGCCCACCGCGAAGCGGGGGAGAGGTGGACGCGAAGCGGCCGGAGAGGGGGCTTTCGTAGGGCGCAGTCCCCCTCTCCGTCTCGGCTTCGCCGAGCCACCTCTCCCCCACTTTCGTTGGGGGCGAGGAACCCAAGCTGGAATGAATCTGCGATCCTCCCCCCTCTGCCCCGCCGGGCATCTCCCCTGCAAGGGGAGATCGGCAGCTTCGCCGGCGACACCTACCCCGGAATGTTTGAGAGCCCGGCAGGCGGACGAGGGGCGGCGCCGACTTCAAACGATTGGCTGACGGCAGGTGCCGCGACCTACAACCCCATCTTGTAGCCGAGATGGCTGGCGGTGAAACCGAGGCCCTCGTAGAAGGCGTGCGCCTTCTGTCGGCTCTTGTCGGTCGTGAGCTGAACGAAGCTGCAGTTGTGCGAGCGGCATTCTTCAACCGCCCATTCGATCATCTGCTTGCCGACGCCGCGAGACCGCCATTGCCGCGCGACGCGAACGCCTTCGATCTGGCCGCGCCAGGCACCTCTCCTGGATATACCCGGAATGAAGCTGAGCTGCAGGGTTCCAATCACTTGCCCGGCTTCGACAGCCACGGCCAGCAGCTGGTTGGGATCGGCATCGATCGCGCTGAAGGCATCGAGATAGGACGGCGCGAGCGGCGTCGACGCGTCTTCGCGACCAGCGCCAAGCGCATCGTCGGCAAGCAGCGCGACGATCGCCGGCAGGTCGGGCGCTTGCGCGCGACGGAATTTGATCTCGCTCATCGAGCGGGAGACATACGGCGCGGGCTTGGTGACGGCAAGTGCGGGTTGAGCGGCGGCGTCCTTGCGCATGACCATCTCGAGGACGGCGAGCTTTGCGCAAGACTGTCTGTTCTCGGACACGACGGTTCAAATCTAACGGCTTCAGAGCGAGATTCTAAGGAAGAAGAGGCATAGAAGACTGCGCGCATTCGCCAAATGGGGTTGCCTTGGTCAATCGATCCGTCATCGCCAGCGTCGTGCTAACAGCGGCCATTTTAGTGGGGATGCCTGCAACGGCGGCAGCCGGTGCATCGTTGAAACCAAAAGACGGGCAGGCCGGCACCTGGACGGTCGAAGGTGAGTGCAAGCGCCTTGTCGCCCGCAACGAGAAGCTCGGTTGCACTGGTGAGGTCACGCGGACGAAATTCTCCGATGGGACAATTACTTTCAGGTTTTCCGACGGTGAGAACTGGCTGGTCTTTCGCACGAAGGAGGCGACGGCCCGGCTGTGGCAAGGCTACAAAACCATTCTCGACGTCGATGGCGTTGCCTTCGGCCCAGTCGGCAGCGCGCCTGAAATCATTACCAGAATAGCGGGTGCGGGATGTTCGTATGGGGCTCCTTATTTCGGCCAGGCCAATATAGATTGCAGGGCCGTTGTCGATTTCCGGATGTGGGCTGCGGCGGTCAACACGGACGGGCGGCTGCCGGTGCCGGATAGCGAATATATTCCGCCAACGCGATCCGCACCGTAGCTGTCATTCGCAGGTTTCGCCGACTTCCAGCTTACGCCGCCTGCCGTGACCAGAGGCGGTGGCCGTAGCGGCGGAAGAAGCGCGCCAGCAGAAGCTGCTGCCTGGCGCGGGCGAGATCGGCGCCGCGCCTTTCCTGGCGCCAGCGCGGCATATTGCGATAACAGGCAATGAAGCGGGCGGCGTCCTCGAGCGCCTCTTCAGCCGATTGCGCCGGGCCGATCGCCGCCAGGAACAAGGCCTCGCCGAGCTTCAGCCGGTCGACCAGCGCCTTGCGCTGGCCATGGCCGAGGCGCGCCCGGCCTATGCCGTCGCGGCGGATAGCGGCGAAGGCGGCGAGCATCGCCGGGCTGTCGCCGCTATAGCCGCAATCGCGGGCGAACTGGGCGGAGAGGGCGTCCATCTTCGTCTCCTTGGCTGGCGGCGGCGCGACGGAGACCCGGTCCCGTCGCCCGTTCATCTGGAGTATTTTTATATAAGCATAACTCAAAAACTGGCACAAGTTAAACTTTTTCATGGATTGAGCGGAACCGACTCGACTCTCCGGGAAAAACCCCTAATGTTGTGAACAAAACAGGAACTGAGGCATCAGGGACGATGGCATTGCCGGGCAAGGAAGCAACGATCGCCGAGGTCGTCTCGATCGCGGTCGAGTGTATCGATTGCGGTCGAAACAGATGGTGGAAGCCGGCGGAGCTGAGGCGATTCGGGGTGACCGCGCAGACGCCGCTGGCGGCGCTGTCGGGGCGGCTTCGCTGCTCGGCCTGTCGCGCCGATGGCCTGCCGGGCGCGGCGGTCTCGATCCAGGCGGCGTTCATCGACGAGCGGCAGCAGCGCCGCGCCGAGGCGCGGATGCTTGGCGAGCGCGAGGTTCCGCTGGAGAGATCCAGGCGGGCTTGATGGCGCCCGCTTGCGGGCAGGGGAATCGCATGGGAAGCCGAGGCTTCGAGGCTTTCGCTCTACGATGTACCCCCACCCCTAGCCCCTCCCCACAAGGGGGAGGGAGACTCCGTTGGCGCTGACCTCGGCAGATTGCCTGACTCGGCGCTAAGGGAAGTAAAGGCGCGGCAGCATTCCCTCCCCCTTGTGGGGAGGGTTAGGGTGGGGGTCCTCTTCGCAAGAATCCCTATTGCCCCTGCCGGCGATGCCGTTGCGGGGAGAAGGAGCGCTCCGCCGCCGCCGCCCTAGTAACCCAGCAGTTCCTTGAGCGGGATGACGCGCCAGACGTGTTTTATCGCGTAGCGGTTGAAGGTCAGCGACTTCGGCGGATTGTACTGCTCGACGACCAACTCGGCGGCGGTCCGCTTGACCAGCTTTTTGATGAAGGCCTTGCCGTTGCGCTCGTTTTCCTCGGGAAACATCTCGATCACCACGTGGTCGCCGGGCACAGCGTCGCGGCCGCCGCAATAGAGCATCTCGCCGGGCTCGTAGCGCGGCACCATCGAGTCGGAGAGCACGTGCAGCGCGAACACCTTGCGCAGATGGGCGATGCCGGGCGGGCGCTGGACATAGCCGGCGACCTCGCCGTTGAAGGTGAAGTCGCCGTCGTCGCCGCCGACTGCGGCACCCAGAAGCTCGATGTCCATCGGGCCGGCGGGCAGGGGGGCGGCGTCGGTGACGATCTCGGCGTCGGCGACATTGTCGGCGTCGTCGAGGAAGACGACCTCGCCCTTGCCGAGCGCCACCGGATCGACGCGCAGGAAGGCGGCCGTCTTCAAAAGGTTCTCGGTCTTCGGCAGGTTGCGGCCGGTTTCCCAATTGCCGACAGCGGCGACGTCGGTGTCGTTATGCTCGGCAATATGGCGCATCACCAGGCCGCGCTGCTTGCGCGCCTTGCGGATCGCCGCCCCGACCTTGATCGACAATGAGGTTTTCGCCATGGCGCCATCTGAAACATAAGAATCGGTTTCGTCCATGGAAGAATGGCTTGCTTATTTTTTGAGTTATGCTTATATATAGCCATGCACAAGCCACGTCGCTCCATCTCGCTTTCCCATCCGTCCCGGCTGTCCTCCTCCCCGGCCGGGATGAAGCCCGAGGCTCGCGCCTCGGATCCGGTCGCCCTGCCGTCAGCGGCGGCGACCGCAACGGCCGGAGCCGTCCCCCACGGCTCCGGCCCCGAATTTCGGCGCGCGCAATGCGGGCCTTTCGTGCATCCGCACCGAGGACGGCACGGTCATCGTCTTCGACCGGCGCACGGGCAGGGCGGCTTCCCCCGGGAGAGGTAATCGGCGACGCCGCGCCGCCCCTCACCTGCCTGCCGGCATCCTCTCCACGTGAACGGGGAGAGGGGGGCAGCTTCGGCATCTACGCAACCCTTTCGATCTCGATGGAAGAACATCATGCCCGCCTATACCGACACAAAATTGCAAAGCATCGCCCGCATGCCGGCCAGGCTGGCGCCGCCGGTCTGGCTGCCGCAGCGCCCGTTGGTGCGCGAGATCCACGGGCCCGACGGCGAGGCCCTCAAGCTGCCGTCGCCGCGCCCCGCTGCCGCCGTCGGGCGCCCGCCGCATGTCGCGGCCATGCGCTTCATCGACTGCCTGTTCAACCGCTGCCGCGCACCGCTCGATCTGACGCTGGAGCAAGACCCCGAAAACGACGCGCCCGGCAGCCGGCCGGCACTGGCGATGCTGTGCTGCGGCCTGCGCACGCGGCCGCTGAAAAGCTACTGCGCCTATCACGCGGCGCGGTTCTGCGATCATCGCCGTACGGCTCTCGCGGACGCAGCGTGAGCGGCATCGGTCGAGAGTCTTCTCGCCGAGCACGGCGGCCCGGTTCCTCGCCCCCCGCTGCGCGGAGGAGCCCAGGTTCTGCGAAGACAGCAATGAAACGAGGAGCCACAGATGAGCAAGAAGACCGCCCAAAAGGCCAAACCGCCCAAATTACCCACTGATGAGGCCGAGCAGGTGCGTATCCACACGCAGGTCGGCCATGATTTCGCGCTGAAGGACGATGCCTTCGGCCGCAAGCGGCTGGCGACCGGCACGCTGGAGGCGAGGCGCGTCTATGAGGTGTCCAATAGCGGCCACACCGCGACCGGCGGCATTGTGCGCGTGCGCAATGTCGACCCGCTGACCGGCATCACCTCGCTGTCGCGCCAGCAGCGCGAGGCGGGCATGCGCTACCGCGAGGATTTTCGCGTCTCGGCACAGGACGGGGTCAAGCCGATGGCGCTGACCGAGCGCGTCGACGGCGGACGCATCGGCGGCGGCGTTGCCGACCGCATCCTGTCCGCCGGCCGCGCCTATGCCGACGCCACCAGGGCGCTTGCGCATTGGGAGGTGTCGGTCGTGGTGCAAAAAGTCTGCTGCGCCGGCGAAACGGTGAAGAGCCTCGCCGAACAGACCGGCGAGCCGCGGGATGTGCTGTCGAAACTGCTCAAAATCGGGCTGGACTTGCTGGCGGTGCATTACGGAATGATGCTGATGCGGCGGCCGCGGGGGTAGAGGGCAAACGAGGCGGGCGCTACGAACTTGTCATGCCATCAGAGGCTGCCTACCTGACCAAGAGATGTGAGGGTTGGCAATGCGTTTCATGGGCGGTGTTTTGGGGGCGATCTTAGTGATCGTCGGCATTGTTGCGGCAACGGCGGCTGTGTTCAGCACCCATCCGATTTTTAATGCCTCGCTTGTCTTTGCGCTTTTGTTTGCCGCCGCAGTGCTACGGACTCATCTAAAGCCCCAGAAGCGAAAGTAGCTAAGCCGCATCCTGATTTGGGGCGCGCAGCGAACCTGGATCGGCCAGCGTCCTCCAATTGAAGGGCGCGGGTTTCCCGACGGACTGTTACGCTGCGCCATTGCTGGTAGGTCACGATGCCAAAGATGCCGCTAAACGCTCATTTCGCAGATACGGCGCCGACGTCTTCGGCGCTGACCGCGTATGATGAGCACTGCATGCTGACTTACATCCGGCTGCTCGATGCTTCGGCGGACGGGGCCGATTGGCGCGAGGTCGCCCGCACCGTCCTGCATATTGATCCGGTGCAGGAGCCGGAACGGGCATTCCGGGCTTGGGCGACGCATCTGGCGCGTGCCCGCTGGATGGCCGGCAAAGAGACGATCGGCACGACAGACGGCATGGAATGACGGTGGAGATTTTTCGTGGAACTGCCGTCACGGTCTGCCCGTTTAGATAGGAAACCAACTGGGAAGCGCCCGATGAACCCTTGGCAAATCAACACGTTGGAGGCCTGCTGCCTGCTTGCCGTCCCGCTGTCGATGATCCTTACGGTTCTGGTGGCGGGTTTTATCCTTGGCTGAGTCTGCACCGTTTCAGTAAAGGAGACGGCACGCATCGCGCCACCGGCGCGAGTTGCGCCTTGGCATTCATCGCGCGCGACACCTTCAGCGACGACAAAAATGATCCTGCCTCTCAGTCCTTGGCGCGCTCCACATAGGCGCCATCAGCCGTCATCACCACCACGCGGGTGCCGGCAGTGATGTGCGGCGGCACCAGCGTGCGCACGCCGTTGGACAGCGTCGCCGGCTTGTAGGACGAGGATGCCGTCTGGCCCTTGGTGACCGGCTCGGTGTCGACCACCTCGAAGGTGGCGCGCTGCGGCAGCACCAGCGAGATGGCGATGCCGTTGTACTGTGAAATCTGCACCGCCATGCCTTCCTTGAGATAGGGCGCCATCTCGCCGACCACGCTTTCCGGCACCGCGACCTGGTCATAGCTTTCCGGGTTCATGAAATGATAGCCTTCGGCGTCGTGGTAGAGGAAAGTATGCTCGCGCTCCTCGACATAGGCGCGCTCGACCTGCTCGGTGGTGCGGTAGCGCTCCGAGACTTTCACCCCGTCGGAGATGCGGCGCATATCGAGCTGGGTCACCGGCGTGCCCTTGCCCGGATGGATGTTTTCGGCAAAGAGGATCACATAGAGCTTGCCGTCCTTTTCGACGACATTGCCTTTGCGTAGGGAACTGGCGATGACCTTCACGGGCTTTATTCCTAACAGCGTTGACTGGCCTGGGAGCGCCGAATGGCGCAAATCGGCTGCGGGAGCCGTTCGGTGCGGCCTAGCGCATCTTGGCGGCAATCGCCAGTCCCCGATGCAAATCCTGTCGCCATGACCGCCGCCTCGCCCTGGTGGACGCCTGATGTTCACGCCGACCGGCGGCCGCGGCTGATCCTGCGCAATGCCATCACCGCGGCCGTGCGCGACTGGTTTGCCCGCCGCGACTTCGTCGAAGTCGAGACCGCGGCGCTGCAGGTCTCGCCCGGCAACGAGGCGCATCTGTCGGCCTTCGCCACCGAGGCGATCGGCCCGGATGGGCGGCACCTGCCGCTTTATTTGCACACCTCGCCGGAATTCGCCTGCAAGAAGCTGCTCGCCGCCGGCGAGAAACGCATCTTCAGCCTGAGTGCGGTCTATCGCAACCGCGAGCGCGGCCCATTGCACCATCCGTCCTTCACCATGCTCGAATGGTACCGGGCCGATGAGACCTACGACAGCCTGATGCAGGATTGCGCCGGGCTTGTCGCGCTGGCCGCCGAGCGCGCCGGCACGAAACGCTTCGCCTTTCGCGGCCGCGAGGCCGATCCGTTCGCCGAGCCGGAACGGTTGAGCGTCGCCGAGGCTTTTATCCGCTATGCCGGCATCGATCTGCTGGCCACAGTCGCCGCCGACGGCAGCACCGATCGCGAGGCGCTGCACGCGTCTCTGGTCCAGGCGGGCTTGCGCACCGCGCCCGACGACAATTGGGCCGATCTGTTCAGCCGGGTGATGGTGGAAAAGATCGAACCGGGGCTGGGGCAGGGGCGCGCCACCATTCTTTACGGCTATCCGATCTCGGAGGCCGCCCTTGCCCGGCCGAGCGCCGATGACCCGAGGACCGCCGAGCGCTTCGAGCTCTATTGCTGCGGCGTCGAGCTGGCCAATGCGTTCGGCGAGCTGACCGACGCCGACGAGCAGCGCCGGCGCTTCATCCTCGAAATGGACGAGAAGCAGCGCATCTACGGCGAACGCTATCCGATCGACGAGGATTTCCTCGCCGCACTGGCCATCATGCCGCAGGCGAGCGGCGCCGCGCTCGGCTTCGACCGGCTGGTGATGCTGGCGACGGGGGCGATGCGGGTCGAGGATGTGATGTGGACGCCGGTGGCGGGGTGAAAGTCAGCGCCTGTCCGCATCGGCCTCGATGATTATGTGCTGGCAGACATTGTCGATATCGCGAATGACGTCGTCGTTCCAGAAGCGCAGGATGGTCCAGCCGCTGCTCTTCAAATAAGCGCTGCGTGCTGCATCGCGCTCCGCGTGTTCAGTGTTCGCGTGCTGGCTGCCATCGACCTTGACGACTAGGCGGTGTGTCGGACAGGCAAAGTCAACAATGTAGGGTCCGATTGGCACTTGCCGGCGAAAGCTCAGCCCCATCAATCGATGGGCGCGAAGCTCGTTCCATAGTTTCAACTCGGCGTCGGTCATCACACGACGCATCGATTTTGCGTTCTTGCGCTGATGCGGCGGAACGAGATCGTGACCCATCAGACACCCTCGCTTTGGAGATTAGCGACGTCATGGATGACGGCCGATCTCCCCCCTTGCGGGGGAGATTGGCCGTCATCAACGCCTTCGCCAGCCTTGCTGCGGTTTCCATCCCCCTACCGCCCCATCAGCAAAGCGACGATCAGCCGCTGCAGATTGCCGCGCGGGGCGAATTCTACCCGGTCGAAATCGCGGCTTGCCTGCCGCTGCGCCTGGGAGAGTTCGGCAAGCCGCCTGGTCATTTCGGTCCTGATCTCGCTGCAGCCGGGATCGTCGGGGACGGACAGGCCGACGGTCGCCGTCTCGATCTTGCGGACCATGTCGACGATGATGTCGCCATGCACCTTTTCGTGGGCGGCAAGGCCAGCGGCAAAAACGTCCCAGCTTTTCTGCACGACGGCCGGAATAGGCCCGGACGCTTTGGGCAAGGTATACGTTATGATGAGTTTTGGGCGCGCCGACACCAGCACGCAGGCATTGCCTTGCCGCTGGTAGTCCCTGACCCAGGTCAGCTTGAAATTGGTATAGGCCATGGCGCGGACCCTGCTTTTGCCGATCGTCGGCCCGCGCTCGCCCATCGAGGCATGGAGTTGGGGACCGGTCTGCCCTGAAACGGCGTAGGTCTCGACCTTCTCGACCGGCTTCCAGCCCGCCTGCGCCGGCGACACCAGCAAAATGGCCAGCAGCAGGTAGGTCAGAACGGCTGTTTTCATGCGAATCCCCCGGGCGATGCCTTTGGTGTGAAATCATCAACGCATGGCCGTAATGCGGTCAAGGCGCCGTTGCCGAACTCGCCGTTCGCATTTCGCGTCGAAAGAACCAATCAACGGCGATGTCCCGCAAACTCAATCCGCTTGGCGGGTTCGTTTTAAACTCTATAAACTTAGTAGAGTTAATGCACACAAGCGTTTTGCGAGGAGCCAAAATAGTCGAAAAATCTGGTGGTGGGGCTGTTGGGCAACCTGATCCGTCCGTCGAAGACCAAGGCGTTCATCAGCCACATCGTTGCGGAGGTGGCGAGCAGCACCGGTGCAGCCTCGACCGTTTTCGACATCGAGGTTCTCGGTCGGTCCTTTCCGCTGGCACGATACGCGACCTCTGCAAATCCTTCACCCTCGGCGGGCGCCCGCTTGCCGTGCTGAGGGCGCTCAACCTCGATATCCGTTCCGGCGAATGTCTCGTCATCGTCGGCGCCAGCGGATCGGGCAAGACCACGCTGCTGCGCATCCTTGCCGGTCTTGAGGCTGCCGACAGCGGCGGTGTCGCGATCGACGGCAGGCCGGTCCATGGCGTCGGCGCCGAGCGCGCGGTCATCTTCCAGGAACCGCGCCTGCTGCCCTGGCTGACGGTGCTCGGCAACGTCGCCTTTGGCCTCGAAGTGCGGGGCGTGCCCAAGGCGGAGGCCGAGGACAAGGCCCGCTTCTATACCGCGCTCGTCGGCCTGGCCGAATTCAGCGATGCCTATCCCAGGCAGCTTTCGGGCGGCATGGCACAGCGCGTCGGCATTGCCCGGGCCTTGACCGTGCAACCTGAAATCCTGCTGCTCGACGAGCCGCTAGGCGCGCTCGACGCCATGACCAAGATCGGCATGCAGGAGGAACTGGCGCGCATCTGGAGCGAGGAGAACGTCACCATGGTCATGGTCACCCATGATCTGGAAGAAGCGATATATCTTGCCGACAGGGTGCTGATCCTGCCCAGGGAGAAGGGCGGCACAGCGCGGCTGGTCGAGGTTGAACTGCCGCGCCCCCGCGATCGCAGCGAGAGCCGGTTCGTGCGCTACCGCGAAGAACTGCTGCGCGAGTTTGGCTTGCACTGAGACTGGGGGCACTGAGACTGGGGGCACTGAGACTGCGAGCACTGAGACTGGCGGCACCGAGACGCTGGTGAAAGGCGCGTCTTGCGCGCCTTACTTCCCGGCCGCCCCAGTCGAGAACAGCGCGCGCTCGACGGTCGGCTCCAGCGTTTGCGCAAAGGGCGTCGCCATGTGGTGGCGGTCGCGATAGGCCAGCTTGCCGTCGATGAAGACATGGCAGGTCTTGGCGTCGCAGAACCGGTCGGTCATGTCGATGTAGGTCGCGTTGGGGACGGCGCGCACGATGTCACGCTCCACCGCGGCCATGGCGTCGTTGGCGGCGTCGGTTCGCGGCGCGTCACATACCGATGGCGTCTGTCCACGCCACAGCGCGCGGGCCACGCAGGTGTCGACAAAAAGGGTGTTGAACGGCACATCGCGGATGAAGGCGACTTTCAGCCCGGCCTGGCTGAACGCCTCCAGCGTTGCGCGCAGGCCGCCCTGCCAGTCCTGATCGAGGCTTTCGGATTGCCGGGCGTCGGGCGACAGTTTGCGCGAACTGGTCAGCGAGATCTCCGAGATCACCACCAGGCTCGGGCGCAGGGCGATGATCTCCTTGATCGATTGCTCGCGCCATTGATCGCACTCGGTGTAGTCGCGCTTCAGCTTCGAGCTCCAGACCGTCAGCCGCGACGCCCGGCAGGCGGCTTTGAGCCAGGTGACGACCTTGTAGTCGTTTCTCTTCGCCGCCTCGATCAGCGGCGTCGACCAGTGATCGGCATGCGAATCGCCGAACAGCGCGATCGAGCGCTCGGCATTCTTGGCGCCGAACTCGCAGGCCTTCGGCGTCACGGTCTCGTAGTCGACAACGCAGCCTACCTTGGCGCGCGCGGTGGAGGGCTGCGCGGCAGTTTCGGCAATGATGCGTTGCGAGGGGTCGAGGCCGTCCACGGCAAGGCGCGCATTGGCGTAAGTCGCCACCACGCCGGCGCCGGTCAGCATTGCGGCGGGGATTAGTGCACGCGCCGCGTTCGCCATCAGCCAGCCATTGCGACGGATCGGGTTTTCGATGAAATTATAGGTGAAGAGCGACAGCGCCAGCGTCAATGCCGCGCAGGCAAGCCGCCCGGGCCAGGACAGGTCGGGCACCATCATCGTCGCATAGACGATGACCGGCCAGTGCCAGAGATAGAGCGAGTAGGAAAGTTTCCCCACCCATTGCATGGGCGGCAGCGCCAGCATGGCGCTCGGCCCTCTTTGGACATTGCCGGAGCCGCTGAGCAAAAGGAGCACGGTACCGGCCACCGGCACCACCGCCGCGAAGCCGGGGAAGGGGGTGTCCTGCTCGCTGAAGGTCAGATAGGCACCGGCGATCAGCGCCAGGCCAAGCCATGCCAGTGCTGCGCCCAGTTGCGGGCGCTCTCGCCAGAATTTTGCCGGCGCCATCGTCGCCAGGCCGCCGGCGGCGAATTCCCAGGCCCTGAGCGGGGAGAAATAGAAGGCCCAGGGCTGTGCCACGGTGGTGAGCCAGGCGCAGACGGCGAACGACACCGCGCCGGTGAGGCCGATCACCAGGATCGCCGTGCGCTTGCCCGGGCGCAGCCATGCCGCCAGCAGAAGCAGCCCCGGCCATACGAAATAGAACTGTTCCTCGACAGAGAGCGACCAGAAGTGGATGAAGGGGTTGTTCGCCGCGTCGGGGGCGAAATAGTCGAACGACCAGCGTATCAGCCAGAAATTGATCGCATAGGCCGAGGCGAACATGGCGCCTTTCGAATAGAGCGACTGTTCGTCCGGCGACAGGATGAAGTAGCCGGCGACCAGCGTGGCGAAGATGACGAACAGCGAAGCCGGCAGCAGGCGCCGGGCGCGCCTTGCATAGAACCGCCACAGGTCCAGCCTGCCGTCCTCGGCGATTTCCCGCAGCAGCTGGCCGGTGATCAGGTAGCCGGAGATGACGAAGAAGATGTCGACGCCGGTGAAGCCGCCGGGCAGGTCCGACAGACCAAAATGGAACGCGACGACGCCGGACACCGCCAACGCACGCAGCCCTTCGATATCAGGCCGAAACGATGCTGACACGGCAAAACCTCGCGAAGTCGTTGAAAAGCCACCCGTGCGAAGACTCGACGCAATGCATTGATATTGCAATGCAACAAATCTAACGCAGTGCAACATAAGTGGAAGTTTGCCGGGTGCAGCGCGGCATACTCGTCGGCGTGTCCTCAGCGAACGCCGCGCCAGCGCTGCCATCCGCATCCGCGGCGGCGGATTTTGGGCGGCGGGATTTTGGAGCACAAAAAGGACATTTGGCCCGGCCAGCGGGCCTGTATATCAGGCCTAGAAGGAGCCCGCCGCTCGCGCGCCGGGCTCCTCCCCTTGGTCGTCACCGATCACGCATGCGCTGGCGGATGATGACGGGAGTCCCAGACTGCCCAGGCCGATGCCGCAACCACCAGCACGCCGAGGACAACGTGGGTCGCCATTGCGTTGGCGTTTGCCACGAAGCCGAGCAGCCAGGGCGAAGCGATCAGCCAGAGCCCGACGACAAGGTTCACCCACTCTTCCCATTCGGCGAATACCGAAAGCGCGGCGAGCGCCAGGGCGCCGAGCAAGACTGCGGCAATCCAGGCGTTCCAGGCAGCAGCGGTTTCAGCAGCGAAGCCGACAACCCAGGGTGAGATGAACAGGCATGCCGCAAGGATCAGGTTGATCCAATCCTGGGGCTTCTTTCCTTCCATCAGATCGTTTGCCATGACAACCTCCACAGATGAAGCTTGACCAAAGCACTACGTCGCGTGCAACGCACGCTTAGTCATTGATATATCGCACTTTCGGCGGCTTTCAAGGAGTGGCTCCGGGGCGGCCGGTTAGGCACTGAGTGCCGGGCGCGATCACGCCTTCTTCAGGAACTCGGTCTTAAGCACCAGGCCCTTGACCTGCTTGGTGCTGCACTCGATCTCGCCGGGATTGCCGGTGAGGCGGATGTTCTTCACCAGCGTGCCGCGCTTGATCGTCTCCGACGTGCCCTTGACCTTCAAATCCTTGATCAGGGTGACGGAATCGCCCTCGTTCAACTGGGCGCCGTTGCTGTCTCTTGCGATCGCGTCTGTCATATCAGGGTCTTTCATCGAAGGGGATAGCGGACTATCCGGCGGATGGCGGCAAGGTCAAGCGTGGTGGCAAACTGTGCCATCGCTGGCGCGTGAAGCGGGCAGGGCACCCTTGTTGCTCATGCCAGGTGGCCGCATCGCCCGTCGAAGTCGGCGATGCCTCGTGGTCGAAGCCGATTTCACGGGAACGTGGAGGATTATAGGCTGGCGCGCCGCCGGCTAAGCCTGTCGATCAAGTGGCCTGTCGAACAAGTGACTTGTCGAACAGGGGGCCGTCGATCACGGGCACCGCAAGCGTGCGCATGGTCGACCAAGAAGATAGAGCCCTACCACAAGGGATGGATCGACTCTAGAAATTGAAATAGATCGCCGGCGGATACAGACTGGATCCATTGTTGTCGGCTGGCGCCGCCGTCGCATCAGACGACGTGATCCCGCTGGTGGACTTGTTGTCGAGCGGCGGCCGGTTTTTCTCGGCAGTCGCCGCTTTGGTATCAGTGGCAACGGCTTTCGTCTTGGCCTCCACGGCTTGCGACAGCGCGAGCACGGCAAGAAGTGCAGACAGGGCAAGTTTCATGACGAGGTCCCTCCATGGTTAACGTAAGGTTAACCGCGGCCGCCGGCCCGAACACGGCCGCCGTGTGGAAGGACGTGGAATTCTCCGGAATTTCTGGAATATTAGCTTGTGGAAAAGTATAGTGTGAGCAGGTCCCGGCGCGTGCTATCCTCGCGGCGGCATAAGGGGCGGGTAGGATGGCACAGCATATCGCGCAGAAATTGCGGCTGACCGCGGCCGTGCTGGGGACCGTCACCCGCAAGGACCTTGCGGCGGCGTTCCGGGGGGTCAACCCGAAGACGGCGTTCGATCTCGGCCGCGCCGACAAATGGCTGCAGGGACGCGCCCAGCCACGCGAGCTCAGCGTCTACGACGACTGGACGAAGCTGCTCAAGCTGGAGCAGACCGGCGCCTGGATCGCCGAGAGCGACCTGCCAGGTTTTACCGCGGCGATCTGTGCCCGCCACGGCATCGACAGGGCCGAACTGGAGCGCCGCGCCGGTGCGCATTTCGAGACCGCTGCCGGGCATGAGGAGCGAAGCCTTGGGGCCCTTGCCGGAACCTACGCCTGTTATTCGCGCGCCTTGTCGCCCTACTATCGCGGCCAGCTGATCAGGGGCAGCCTGTCGATTGAGGCCGGGCCGGGGGCGAACGGCCTGACCGCCGCCTATCGCGAGGCCTTGCCGACCGGACAGCTGCTGCTCGGTGGGCAGATGACGTCGGCAAAACGCGGGCTTTATGCGCATCTGAAGGAAGCCAGCGGCGAGGCGCAATTCTTCTTATGCCTGTTTCCGCACTCGCGGCCGGGAAGCGTGCTTGGCGGCTACCTGTGCGGCACCACCATCATCGGCCCGGAGCCGCAGCCGTCGCTGACCCGGATCCTGATGGTCCGCTTGCGCAATCCGGCGCCCCAGGCATGGGGCGGATATCTGCCGCCCGACGGATCGATCGCCGCCGATCTGGCATCGCTTGGCCTGTCCGTCGAGCAGACGGAAGCGGTTGACCGGCTGCTGGCGCAATTCCTAGTCGGAGACAGCGACGGCGGCGCCAGCCAGATCCCACCGGCCGAGTTCCGCGCCATCGTCGACGTGTTCGACCGTCATTGGCTGAGCCATTCCGTCTGACACCGGGCCGCCTGGCACCGGGCCGTCTGGCACCGGGCTGAGGGGAAGACCCTTGTCGCTGGCGTGGTCGGGCTCGCTGGCACGAAGGTGGGGACGTTGCATGCCGGCTCAATATGCCTGATCATGGCCATGGCGGGATGGAGGCATCAAGTGGCGGCCAATCGGCGAAACGGCATGCATCCGTCGGAGCCCGGGCTGGTGGGCGTTGTTTCCGCAGCCATGGCCCTGCCGCGCATGTCGCTGCCCACCGTCGCGACCGTCGTGGCGGCGGTTGCGGCCCTGTATTTCGGGCGCGAGGTTTTCCTGCCGATCGCAATCGCACTGCTGCTGACCTTTGCGCTTGCACCCTTGGTTTCGGCACTCAAACGGGTCGGCATTCCCCGTCTTCCTGCGGTCATCGCCAGTGTGCTGGGCGCATTCACGGTGCTTGCGCTGTTCTCCTTCATCGTCGCCACGCAGGTCAGCGAACTGGCGCAGAACATCCCGCTTTACCAGTCGAATATCCTGACCAAAGTCCGATCGCTGAAGGAGACCGGCGTCGGCGGCGGCGTCATCGCCAGGCTGAGCGAGGCGATCGAACGCGTTGGCCAGGAACTCGACAGGCAGGAAACCTCGCCGCCCGCCGCGGATCAGCCACGGCGCGAGCCGGTGCCTGTCGAGATCATCGCACGCGAAAGGCCGCTTCAGGTTCTGCAGAACCTGATCGGCCCGCTGATCAGCCCGCTGGCATCGGCCGGCCTGATCGTCGTCGTCGTCATATTCATGCTGCTCGAGCGCGAGGACCTGCGCGATCGTTTCATACGCCTCGTCGGCTACGGCGACCTTCATCGGACCACCGAGGCGCTCCAGGAAGCGGGCAAGCGGGTCGGCCGATATTTGCTCATGCAATTGGTCGTGAATATCGTCTATGCCATACCGGTTACAGCAGGGCTTTGGGTTCTCGGCATACCCAATGCACTGCTGTGGGGGTTGCTGGCGCTGGCGCTGCGCTTTGTTCCCTATATCGGCCCGATCATTGGTGCGCTGCTGCCGCTGTTCCTGGCGCTTGCCGTGGCACCCGGCTGGTCGCTCGTGCTGTGGACCGCCGGGCTGTTCGTGGCCATGGAAATGATCACCGGCAACGTCGTCGAACCGTGGCTCTACGGTTCACGAACGGGGCTGTCACCATTGGCCATCATCGTCGCGGCGATCTTCTGGACCTGGCTCTGGGGCCCGCTGGGCCTGGTCCTGTCGACGCCGCTCACGGTCTGCCTCGTTGTGCTCGGCAGGCACGTGCCGCAGTTCGAATTCCTCGACGTGCTGTTCGGCAACGAACCGGTGCTTGAACCCCACGCCCGACTCTACCAACGGCTGCTGGCCGGCGATCCAGAGGAAGCCACGGATCACGCCGAGGAGATGCTGGAGGAAAAATATCTGTTCGAATTCTATGACAGGGTCGCCATTCCCGCACTGCTGCTCGGCGAGCAGGATCGCGTGCGCGGCGTCATGGGCGATGAGCAAAGACGGCGGGTGGCGGCCAGCGCGCAGATGCTGGTGGCGAACCTCGACGACAGCGCACGGGAGGAAGCAGAGGAGGACGATGATCCGGCCACAGTCGAGCCTGCCACGGCGGACAAGTACAAGGACAAGGACAGGGACAAGCAGGCCCAAGCGGAGGGCGAGGACGACACTGAGCTGCCGGATGGCACTGACATGTCGGTGCTGTGTGCCGGCGGCCGCGGCGAACTCGACGATGCCGCCGCCGCAATGCTGGCGCAGGTGCTCGAAGTCCAGGGGGCAACGGTCTCGAAGGCGAGCTTTGCCGATATGGATCCGACTGGCATTCGCCGGCTCGAGCTCGACGCCGTCGACACCGTTGTGGTCGGATTCCTGAACCGTGACTCCATCAAGCACGCCCGTTTCCTTGTTCGTCGGCTGAAACGTGCCAGGTCGGCGCTGCGGGTAGGCATCGTGTTCTGGTCGAAGGACGGCGACGACAACGAGGCAGCCGTCGAATTGGCCAATGACATCAATGCCGATTTTGTGGCGTTTGGCATGGTCGAAGCCGTTCTGGGCGCATTGTCGAGCGATCCGCCGGTGGCGCTGAAGGTCGCTGCCAAGCGCCGCATGCGACGCCGGCCGCGCCCGGCCAGGAAGGCGCCGCTTGCCGCTGCAAAGTGAGAGACTGTTTGGAAACTCTACTCCGGCGGCCATCTGATGGCGTTTTCTGCGCTTCCGGTGCTCACGGACCAGCGCATGACCCCGGAAACCGATTTCGGTTTCCGGAAAGGATCATGCGCCAACCAAAGTGTTAGAGCGTCCTTTGCGCGTCCAATGGACGCGCGGCGCTCTAATGTCCGCTGCGCTCCGGTTCTCGAAACCACCACCATATGACTCGCCGGAGCGACTTTCGAAACAGCCTCTGAGGTCGTAGCTCGCTCTCACGTCCAGAAATAACGCACCGTGTGGAAGAAAACCGGGGCGGCGAAGACCAGGCTGTCGGCGCGGTCCATCATGCCGCCATGGCCCTCGATCAGATGGCCCCAGTCCTTTACCCCCTGGTCGCGCTTGATGGCGGAGGCGACCAGCCCGCCGAGGAAGCCCATCAGGCAGGCGATGAAGGCGACGGCCGCTGCCTGGAGCGGCGAAAACGGCGTCAGGAACGACAGCAGCGCGCCAAGCAGGCTCGACGTCGCCAGCCCGCCGACCAGCCCTTCCCAGGTCTTCGACGGCGAAACCTTCGGCGACATCAGGTGCCTGCCGAACAGCTTGCCGAAGATGTATTGCAGCACGTCGCTGCCTTGTACGGTGATGATCAGGAAAGCGACCAGCAACAAATTGCGGCCATCGAAGCCGGGCACGTCGAGCGTCAGCAGCGCCGGCACGTGGCTGACGCAGTAGACCGAGATCATGACCGCCCATTGCTGCGCCGAGATGCGCTCGAGAAAGCGCTCGGTGTCGCCGTGCAGCGCGGTGATCGCCGGCATCAGGAGGAAGCAGTAGACCGGGATGAAGATGGTGAACAGGCCGTACCAGGCGGTCCATACCAGCCAGTACTGGAATGGGATGATGATGCCGAACATGCCGAGCAGCACCCAATGGTCGCTGCGGCGGCTGTGCGTCAGCGTCACGAATTCGCGCAAGGCGGCAAACGAGATCAGCGCGAACAGGATGGTCATGCCGGCGCGGCCGAAGAAGAAGGCGACGGTGATCGCCACCACCATCACCCACCAGGCGTTGATGCGCTGGTTGAGGTTGACCAGCGTCGGGGACAGCGGCTTCGGCGCGCGCCACGACAGGAGGCCAGCGACCAGGCTTGCCGTGGTCAGCACCGCAGTGAGGCCGACAACCATGATAAGCGTCTCGTGCATTGGCATGTTGTTCTAGTCGTCTCTTGGGACATCGTGGCTGGGAGCGTCGTGGCTGTGAGGATCGTGCCTGGGAGCATCGTGTCTGGGAGCATCGTGCCGGATACCGGATCCGCCACGATCTCCAGCTCTTTGGGCTCGACGCTGTTTGGGCTCGACGCTGTTTTGGTCGCATGATGTTTTTCGGAAAACCGGATTCCACTTTTCCGCATCATGCGCTGGCGGGCGGGGGTTCAGCGCCAGCAGTGTTTGGCGGGCGCGGTCGAGAAAGGCGCGGCGTTCCTCGCCGGGCGCAATGGCGATCGGCGCGCCGAAGACCACCCGGCAGAGCAGTGGCACCGGCACGAACTGGCCCTTGGGCAGCACCCGCGACATGTTCTCGATCCAGCACGGGATGAGTTCGACGTCGGGCCGCGCCATCGACAGATTGTAGAGGCCGGAGCGGAAAGGCAGCAGCGGCTGGTCGGTCATGTTGCGCGTGCCCTCGGGGAAGATGATCAGCGAATGACCCTCGTCGAGCACCGACAGCATGATCGAGATCGGATTCTGCGCCTCATCGGTCCACTGCCGGTGGATGAGCACCGAGGACAGCATGTCCTGCGCGATGAACCGGCGCAGCCGCGATTTTCCCCAATAGTCGGCGGCTGCCACCGCATGGGTGCGGGCGCGCTGCTTCTCGCTGAGGCAGGCCGACAGCAGGATGAAATCGCCGTGGCTGGCATGATTGGCGAAGTAGATGCGCTGCCGGTTCGACGGCTGGCTGCCGTTCCAGATCGGCCGCACGCCGGTCACCGCCCAGGCCAGCGCCGACAGGCCGACCGAGGTCACGGTCTGCAGCAGGGTGAAGCTCCTTGTGCCGAGCTTGCTCATCGTCGGGCTCAGAACGACAAGGCGACGAGGGACGCCGCCACGAACAGGCCGAGTGCGATGCGCTGCTTCATCAGCAGGCGTTGCGTGCCCGCGATGCGCCGGTCGAGCGAGCGGATGCCGGCTGCGGCCGGTTTGACGCGCATGCGCGCCAGCACGTCGTCGACCGAGGCACCGCCGGCGGCCTCGCTGATATGGCTCGCCATCAGCCAGAACAGCAACGCGTCGAAGACAAGCAGGGCCGAGACGGCGAGAGTGACCACGCCGCTCGCTGCCGCGACCAGCCAGGCCGCTGCCGCCAGCGTGATCGCCTGCGGCTGCGCCGCCACGGCAATGACCGGCGCGGCCGCCAACGCGGCCAGCACCAAAAACAGCGGCCACACCGCCTGCGTCATCAGCCCGGCGGCGAACGCTTCGGCGTTGTCTCGATGGGCACTCATGCCGGAACAATCGCTTCAGGTTTGGTGCCGCCCTTTTCCAAATGCTTGCGCCGGCCCTCATCGCCCTGCCGGGCCCTTCTCCCCGTATAGTGACGGGGAGAAGGGGCTGGCCGCGGTGTCGGCGCCATTTCTAAAACGCTGGTGATTGGCGAAACCGCTGATAACGGCACCCCTCTCCCCGTCACTATACGGGGAGAGGATGCCGGCAGGCAGGTGAGGGGCAGCGCCGACTTTGGCAAGTGGCTTTGTCTATTGCTCGAACTGTTCATGCCGGCTGGTCCACGTGAAGATGCACCGGCCGGCCCGCGGTGGCGAGCTTGTTTCGCGCTTGCACCAGCGTGTCGGCGCGGCCGGTGGCAACCAGCCATGCGGCGACGGCGCCGGCGCTGCGCTGGAAGCCAAGCGCACAGCAGACCAGCACAGTGCCGTGGCTGCGCGCGTCCTCGATCGCCGCCACCGCCTGCGCCTGCGCCTCGGGCGAGGGCGGCAAAAGATCGACCATGGCGACAGCCGTCCAGCGGCAGGCGACGCCGCGCGGCCGCTCCAGCTCGCCGGCAAGGTCGATCACCGTGCCGAAGGCGCCGGCCTCGGCGACGGTGGGAAAGCGGCCGAGGAAGACACCGTCGGCAATGGCGACATGCGGCGGCAGCTTGCGCGTCCATATCCATGCATTGATCCTGGCGCCAAGCCGGTGGGGCAGCAGCAAAACACGGCTGGCCAGCGAGACGCTGCCGTCGGCCGTTTTCTGGAACACTTTGGCGCCGGCTCCGGCATAGGCGAAGGCAACGATGGCCAGCGCCAGCGCCGGCCACAGCAGGATGTGCCACAGCGCCGAAACGAAGGCGCCGGCAGCGGCGCCGGCCAGCGCCAGCGCTGCGACCAGCGCGTAGAACAGCGCCAGCCGCCGCGCGCCGGCGTCAGCGGTCAGCCGGAAGCCGGCGAACGGCAATTCGCCGTGGCGCGGAAACAGCCACAAGGCGAAAAAGCCGAGCAAAGCGCCGGTCGGGATATCGATGACATGGTGCTGCCACGTCGTCAGCACCGAGGCACCGATCAGCAGACACCAGGCATGCCAGACGACGCCGGCCATGCTTTTCAGCCGATCGCGCCAATGATCCCAGATGATGACCAGCAGCGCGATGTGCAGCGACGGCGCCTGGTTGAACGGCTTGTCGAAGCCGCCGAGCACCGCGAACATGAAGCCTGGCAGGCCTGATGTCTGCGGCCGCACGAAGGTCGCCGTCAGCGGGAACAGGATGAAAGAGGCGACGGCGACGATCTGCGCCGTGAGATAGCGGAAGGCAAGCCGATCGACGCCGCGCTTGGTATCGTTGAGCAGCAGCGACAGGCCGTAGAACAGGTTGATCGACCAGTAGGGCACGATCGTCCAGGCGATGAACGGGATGTCGCGCTCCCAGGTGAAGACGATGCTGCCGACATCGTCGCGCTGCGACGCCAGCCAGTTGGCGAAGACGTAGCTCGCATAGAAGAACGGCGCCAGGAATGCGAGCCACAGCGCCGCGCGCAGCACGATTGCGGCGTACGGCTCGCGCCCAGTGGCGGAAGGGGCAGGGGCAAGACCAAGGACAGGCAAGACCATGCTCAGACGCGCCGCGCGACCGATACGGTGAAGATGCCCCACTGGTCGATGCGCTGGTCGAGCTTCTCGAAGCCGGCCGCCGCCACCAGCTGGTCCATCTCGCCTTGCGTGCGCCGGCGCATCACCCAGGCCTGGCCGCCGCGGTGCGAGGTCAGGCTGCGCGCGATCATTTCGAGCTGCGGATGCCAGGGCTGGTTGGTGTAGACAAGCAGGCTGCCGGGCTGCATCGCCCTGGCCAGCCCGTCGAGCGAGCGGATGATCATGGCGTTGTCGGCAAACAATTCGTAAAGCCCGGAGACGATGGCCAGGTCCGGCGCCGGCTCGAGCCCGGCAAGCATCGCGGCGTCGAAGGCATCGGCCTGGCGGAACGAGACGCTGGTCGGCAGGTGCCGCTCGGCGATCAGCTTGCAGCCGAGCGAAACGTTGAGCTCGGAGAAATCCTGCAGCCGCACGCTGGCCGGCGGCTCGGCGCATTTGGCGACGGCGTCGAGCACGTAGCGGCCGTGGCCGGCAGCGATATCGACGATATGGACTGTGCGGCCGGCGGCCTTCAGCGTCCCGGTGGCGCTGCCGATCAGCTCTTCGAGATGCAGCTTGCGCTGGCGGATGCCGCGCCAGCCGATGGCGTCGAGAAAGGTGCGGTCGATCATCCGGCCGAGCGGACCGGCGCCCCGCGCCTGGTTCTCGTAGACATAGTCGAGGGTCGAGCCGGAATCGAAGCCGGTGGCGATCCCGGTCTTCATGCCCGACGACAGCCAGGCGCCCGCGCGGATCGAGGCGCGGCTCATTGCCCAGTAGAGGCCTTTCGGTGACAGCAAAGCGAGCGGCGAGGCCAGCCGGTCGGCCTCGTCGCGTGTGTAGCCGGCGCGGTCGGCCGCGGTCAGGTCGACCGGCATCTGCGACGTCGAGAACTGTCTTTCGAGGAACGGCTTGATCAGGTCGAGCGCCTTGCGGCGGTCGCGTTCGCCCAGCGTGTCGTGGAAGAAACCCGGCAGCACATGCCGCTGCTTGGCCGGGCTGGCGAGATTGACGAAGAATTCGTGCTGCGGTCCATGCCGCACAACCCAGTCGCTGCCGGAGATCAGCAATTGCGTCGGCACGGTGATGGCGCGGGCATCTGAGACGATGCGGGCGGCGTGGTCGTAGAGCTCGACCAGGATGTTGGAAGCGATCGGCCGCGTGATCAGCGGGTCGGCCTCGAAGGAGGCGATGCGCTCGGGGTCATGCGTCAGGAACTTGGCCTTGACGTAGGAATTGACGAAGAAGCGGCCCTTGATCTTCTGCCACAGCGCAATGCCTTGCTTGGCGAAAGGCACGTAGAGCTTGACCGAGAAGGCCGGCGAGGCCAGTACCAAGGCGCGAATCTGCGGTGCATAATCATGCACCCAGGCGGCGGCGAGCACCGCGCCGAAAGATTGCGCGATCAGCGCGATGTCGCGCTGGGAAAAACCGTCTCTGCCGATCTCGCGCACCAAACAATCGATGTCGCGCACAAGTGCGGCAAAAGACGGCGCATAGCCGCGCTCGCCGGCCGAGCGGCCATTGCCGCGCGCGTCCCAGGCGTAGAAGGCATGGCCGGGCATATCGAGTTCGTCGACCAGATGCGCCATGCGGCCGCCATGCTCGTGGCCGCGGTGGAACAGCACAATCGCGCCCCTGGCGGGTTGCCCGACCGCCGGCCAGTAGCGGTAGAAGATCTCGGTGCCGTCATGGCTGCGGAAGCTGCGCTCCTGCGCCACCCGCTGCTCAACTGCGGAAGCAGCAATCGTCGGTTCGTGAAGCATTTTTTTCCCCAGGCGGATGCGACCGGAATTTCAGTCGCCGCTCCCGTTAAGGCCGCTGCGTATCCGGTTGATGGCGGTCACCAGCGAGAGTGTAGCCATGGCCGGAAACACGAACGGCGTGATCGCGTCCACCCAGAGGCCGCAGGAAATGAGAAAGGCGACGATGCCGAGCGCCAGCGCCCGATCGCTCTTGCCGAACGGCCCGGCATAATTGCGCCCGGTGCCTGCCGCGATGCCGAGCACGCCGGCGAACTCCACAAGCACTGCTGTGACGGCAAAGGCGACGACGCCCCAGGCAGGGAACAGAGCGGCAAAGGCCAGGATCAGCGCCAGGTCGGAGACGGCGTCGCAGAGCTCGTTGAGATACATGCCGAGTTTTGAGGCCTGGCCATGCTCGCGCGCAAGCATGCCGTCGATGGCGTTGAGCGCCATGCGCGCAAACAGCACCACCGGCATCAGCAGCAAGACCGCGCGATGACCGGCAAGGGCCGCGACCACAAAGCCGGTGGCAACCGACAGGGCGGCAGCCAGCAGCGTGATCTGGTTGGCGGTGACGCCGGCCGCGGCCAGCCGGTCGGCGAGCGGCCGCAGCCTGGCCTGGAAGGCCGGTTTCAGCGCATAAAGCGTCGGCATGTGCGAACCCCCCGGCCGCGGTGCAACTGCGGCGAGAATGATCAATTGGCGCGCAAGACGCAAGGGCGGCCAGCGGTTGTACAGGGTTACGATCAGCAGCGCCCGCCCGGAACCTTTATCCGCAGGCCCTACGGCTTCGGTGCGGCCGCCACGTCTTCAAGGTGGAATTCGCTAGGATCTCTTTCCAGCTTTCGAATAGCGCGGGCCAGCGCCGGCAGGACGGTTTCGCGCGTGCCGTGGTCAATCTGGGACAGTGTCTTGCGTATGGCTTCCTTCCAGGCCGCACCGCGGCCATATGCCTCCATGAAAGCATCGGCCAGATCTTCCGACTGCCGTTGTTCGATCATGGCTTCCATGATGGTTGCAGCCTGCATCTTGTCCTTGCGGCTCTTGGCGGTGCCGTCGTTGTCCGTCCGGCGGCGGCTGGCGATGATGAGCTTATGGATCGCGTACCGTTCGGGCGAAGGCACGTTCACCGGCACGCCGGCGCCGTGCAGGAGAACGGCCCGGATCGGTTCGTATATCAGGAAATCGAGAAAGCGCAGGGGCTGCGCCGACGCGCCACCAAGCGCGGGCATGGTTGTAGGATGACCCTCGTAGTCGGCCGAACCGGTGTTCGGAGTCAGGAATTCGACCCTGTATCCGGAGCGAGACGAGTATTGCGTCGTGAAGCGGCCATCAGCCTGGTGCGGAATCTCTCGGAAAGTCGGGTCGACTTGCCTCAGCGTATCGAGCACGGGTGGCATTTTGTCATCGACGGCCGTCGAGATCGAATGAAACTGCGCAAAATCGGCATCGCCGGTGACCATTGACGTGCTAGGTAGGCGAACGCCAAGGACGGCTGGATAGCATTGGTAAGCGACGGTACCGACCAGGACGCCACGAAGTCTGAAGAAGCCAGCTTCGGCGAGTGCCTGGACAATGTCGCCGGTCTTCCTTTCCGGCCGTGGCAGGTAGGCTTCGCGAACGAGTGTCGAAACCAGTTTTCGCCGCTCTTTGATGTCGGCTTTCAGGTCTTTGAAGTTTTCGACCCTCCTGGTGATTTCAGGATCGTTGACGGGGCCGACATATCTGCGTGTTTTGCCGCCGTCAGGGCTAGGTAGGTCGAGATACCAGTAGCGGCGGCCTTTCACCTCGGCTGTGACAAAGCGGCCGCCGATGTTGAATTCCGTCGAAAACGCGGCGTCCAGCGACCGCTGCGCCAACTCGGAATAGAGCGTCTGGTATGTGTGGGGTATTTGCTGCATGGGCGTTGTTACCGTTTTCGCGAAAAGGGTAATAACACAACTTCGCTGCCACGGCCATCATGAGTTGTTACCGTTTTTGCGAAAACGGTAACAACTGCGCTTAAAGCATCATGAACGCGGATCAAATCGTGCGTCAGCAGTTCGTCTCTTCGTGGCCGCCTGCTCCTCTCTATGTACGCTGTACCGTCGCCCAGTCTTGAATCAAACGGCACATCTGACTTTACAAATAAACTATAGTATGTGAAGTTATGTCCAAGAAAGGTCATCCATGACAGCCAATCGTTTCGCCACACGCCTGAATTCCTTTGCCTCGCGGCCGCAGGCCGAATGGCCGGAGCTTGTCGGCAAGCCGTCCATGCTGCAGATGGCAGCGCGTGCGGCGAAAGTTGCGGGGCTGACCGACCTTGACCTCAACTTTCCCGATCATGTCGATGAAAAACCTGTGGAAATGGCGCGAAAACTCGGCGACATCGGGCTTTCCATCAATGGTTTTGCCATGCGCTACTACTCCAATCCGGCCTTCAAGCTCGGCGCCTTCACCAATCCGGATCCGGCAGTTCGCCGCGAAGCCATCGACCTGACCAAGGCGGGCATCGACGCCGCGCGTGAGGCGGGCGCCAATCTGATGACGCTGTGGCTCGGCCAGGATGGCTTCGACTATGCTTTCCAGGCCGATTACGCGACGCTATGGCAACACGAAATTGATGGTATTCGTGAAGTGGCAGCGCATGATCCCGACTGCCTGATCAGCCTGGAGTACAAGCCCAACGAGCCGCGTTCCTACAGCCTGATGCCCGACGCGGCGACGACCTTGCTGGCGATCCGCGAGATCGGCCTGCCCAATCTCGGCGTGACGCTCGATTTCGCCCATGTGCTCTATGCCGAAGAGCAGCCGGCCTTTGCCGCAGCACTTGTGGCGCGCCACAGCAAGCTCTTGGGCGTGCATCTCAACGACGGCTACGCCAAGCGCGACGACGGCCTGATGGTCGGCGCAGTGCACACGCTGCAGACGATCGAGCTGCTCCGCCAGATCCGCCGCGACGGCTACGCCGGCACCATCTACTTCGACACCTTCCCCGACATGACCGGGCTCGATCCGGTCCACGAATGCGAAGTCAACATCGCCACCGTCAAGCGCATGCTGCGCGTCGTCGACCGGCTGGAAGGGGACAACCGCCTGTCCACCGCCATCGACCGTCAGGACGCGGTCGCGTCGCAAGCCATCATCCAGGAAGCCATGCTCGGGCCGGAGAACTGAGGCTCGGCCTCAAAATCGTTCAACAAGGGAGGAAAGACCATGAAATTTCTGCTTGCCACCGCCACCGCTGCGTTGATGGCGCTGTCCATCGGCTCCGCCTATTCCACCGACCTCGCGCCGCTCAATTCCGACACCGAAAAGGACCGCATCGACTGGTCGCAACTCGAGGCCAAGTTCGGCGCGTTGCCCAAGCTGCCCGACGGCACCAGGGCGGGCGCCGTCTCCAAGACGCTGACCAACGAATACTGGCGCTCGCTGGGTGAGGGCTACAAGTCGTTCGGCGATCGCGTCGGCGTTCCGGTCGTCTATCAGGCGGCGCAAAGCGAGGGCGACCAGCTCGGCCAGCTGACAATCGCCGAAGGCCTGGTCACGCAAGGCTACAACGTGCTGCTCGTCTCACCGCAGACCGACTCCAACCTGCAGCCGATCATGGAACAGGCCAAGGCCGCCAACGTGCCGGTGGTCAATGTCAATGACGCGGTCATCCCGCAGGCCGAGCACTATGTCGGCAATGTCCAGCGCGACAATGGCGTGCGCGTCGCCAAATGGTTCATCAAGAACCGGCCGGATGGCGGCAAGGTCGCCATCGTCGAAGGCCAGGCCGGCGTCTATGCCGCAGTCCAGCGCACGGATGGCTTCAAGACCACGATCACCGAGACCGGCAAGTTCGAGGTCGTCGCCAGCGTGCCCGGCAACTGGGATCGCCAGACCTCCTACGACGCTGCCAGCAACATCCTGCAGCAGCACCCCGACCTGATCGGCTTCTATGCCAACAATGACGGCATGGCACTGGGCATCGTCGAGGCGGTCAAGGCCGCCGGCCTGCAGGACAAGGTCGCCGTCTTCGGCACCGACGGCATCTCCGACGCCTATGCCTCGATCCGCGCCGGCGAGCTGACCGGCACTGTCGATAGCTTCCCGGTGCTGACCGGCGAGGTGGCGCTGGAATCGGCGCTGCGGCTGGTGGCCGGGCAGAAGCTGCCGCGCGTCGTCGCCACGCCGCAGGCGCTTATCACCAAGGACAATGCCGACCGCTATTCCGGCGCCGGCGACGCCGTGCGCAAGGCGCTGCTCGAGGACGCGGCGGCGGGCAATTAAGAGCAGGACTGCGGGTGCCGGCCGGGCTGGCGCCCTTTGCCTGGAGAATAGAACCAATGTCTGTCCCGCGGCTGCAATTCGAGGGCATTTCCAAGGTGTTTCCGGCGGTGCGGGCGCTGAGCGATGTGTCCTTTTCCGTCGGCGCGGGCGAAATCCATGGCCTGCTCGGTGAGAACGGCGCCGGCAAATCGACGCTGCTGCGCATCCTGTCGGGGGTCTACAGGCCGACCGCCGGAAGCGTGCTGATCGACGGCAGACCGGTGGCGCTGAACAATCCGGTCGCGGCGCGCGCCGCGGGCGTCGCCATGATCCATCAGGAATTGCAGCAGGTGCCGCATCTCAGCGTCGCCCAGAACATGTTCCTCGGCCATCCGCTGACGCGCGGCGGCATCTTCGTCGCCCGCCGCGAGCAGGAACGCCGCGCCGCGGAAGCCCTTGCCGCCCTCGATCCGACCATCGATCCGGCAGTCCCGCTCGGCAGCCTGAAGGTTGCGCAGCGGCAGATCGTCGAGATCGCCCGGGCGCTGCTCGATCGGGCGCGCGTCGTGGCGATGGACGAGCCGACATCGAGCCTGACGCCGAGCGAGTTCGAGCGGCTGGCCGAAGTCATTGCCGGGCTGGCGCGCGACGGTGTCGCGGTCGTCTATGTCTCGCACAAGCTGGACGAGGTGTTCGGCATCTGCCAGCGCGCCACAATCATGCGCGACGGCGTCGTGGTCGGATCCGTCGATCTGGCGCAAATGTCGGAAAAAGCCGTCGTTTCGATGATGGTCGGCCGCGAGCTTGCCCAGGAACAGCACCGTTCGCACATCTCGAGCGAGGTCAGGCTGAGCGTGCGTGGCCTCGCCTCGGCGACAAAAGTCCGTAACGTCTCGTTCGACCTGCACCGCGGCGAGGTGCTGGGCATTGCCGGCCTGGTCGGCTCGGGCCGCACCGAACTGCTGCGGCTGCTGGCCGGCGCCGACCGCGCCTCGTCGGGCAGGGTCGAGATCGACGGCAAGGCCATAAAACTCGCCAATCCGCGCGACGCCATCGCCGCCGGCATCGGCCTGGTGCCGGAGGAGCGCAAGCGCGAAGGCATCGTGCCGTTGCGGTCGATCTCCAGCAATATGGCGCTGGCCTCGATGGGCGTGTTCGCACCGCGCGGCGTTATCGATCACACCAGGCTGAAACGGGTCGCGGCCGAGAAGATGAAGCGGGTCAATTTGCGCCCGTTCCTGCTCGACCGGCCGATCCGGCTGTTCAGCGGCGGCAACCAGCAGAAGGCGATCATCGGCCGCTGGCTGGCGGCGGGAACGCGCATCCTTTTGTTCGATGAGCCGACGCGCGGCATCGATATCGGCGCCAAGGCGGAGATCTACCATTTGATCGAGGAGCTTGCCGCCGAAGGCCATTCGGTCGTCGTCGTGTCGTCCGAGCTTCCCGAGGTGATCCGGCTCGCCGACCGCGTGCTGGTCATGCGCGATGGCACGGTCGCCGCCGAGCTCGACCGGGCTGATCTCAGCGAACAGGCGATCGCGGCGCACGCCATACCCCAATCGGAGACGCAAGGCCGGCAAGGCGCAAGGCCATCGGGCCAGCAAGGCATAACGGACAGGACGAGCGGATGACTGATGTAACCGAACACACAGCAGCGCGCCCACGGGCTGAATTCCTGCACCGGTTTTCGTTGCGCGACGCCGGCACGCTGATCGGCCTGGTGGTGATCCTCGCCGTCTTCGGTGCGCTGGTCCCGGGCTTCTTTGCCGAGCGCAATTTGATCAACATCCTGCAGCAGTCGAGCATCAACGCCTGCCTGGCGTTGGGCATGACGCTGGTGATCATCTCGGGCGGCATCGATCTGTCGGTCGGGCCGACGGCAGCCCTTTCGGCCGTCATCTCGGCCTCGATGCTGGTTGCCGGCGTGCCGTTCCCGCTGGCCATCGCCGCCGGCTTCGCCATCGGCCTCGTCTGCGGCCTGCTCAATGGCGTGCTGGTCGCCTATGTCGGGCTGCAGCCTTTCATCGTCACACTGGGAACGCTCAGCACCTACCGGGCGCTGGCGCTGATCTATACCGGCGGCAATCCGGTGCTCGGCCTGCCAGCCGGCTTCCGCGCCATCTTCAACGGCTCGCTGTTCGGATTGCCACTGGCGGTCATCATCGTGGCCGTGGTCGCGCTGATCGCCTGGATCATCCTCAAGAAGACGCCTTTCGGCGAATATCTGCTCGCCGTCGGCGGCAATGAGGAGGCGGCCTACATAGCCGGCGTGCCGATCGCTCGCACCAAGATCGCCGCCTACATGATCTCGGGCCTGCTGGCGGCCCTTGCCGCGCAGATCCTGATCGGACGGCTGGGTGCCGCTGAGCCCATTCTCGGCAATCTCTGGGAGCTCGATGCCATTGCCGCGGCGGCCATCGGCGGCGCCTCGCTGATGGGCGGCAAGGGCAGCGTCGTCGGCACCATCCTGGGCGCCGTCATCCTCGGCACCATGCGCAACGGCCTGACGCTGATGAATGTCCAGTCCTTCTATCAGCTCTTGGCAACTGGCCTTATAATCCTCGCCGCGATGCTCATCGATCGCGTGACGAGGGGACGTGGATGACCTTGACCAGCCTGGATCTGAAAGCAGTAGGACCGCGGATCCGCATGATGATGCCGCATTTGACACCGCTCGAGGCGAAGGTGGTGGAAACCGTGTTCGGACGGCGCGGCTTCGACGAGACCATTCCGCTCAAGCAGATCGCCGAAGAAGCCGGCGTGTCGGAGGCGATGGTGGTGAAGATCGCCAAGAAACTGGGCTTTTCCGGCTATCGCGACTTCCGCACCGCGGTTTATGAATACAGCCGCCTGCCGACCGCCGAAATGCACCAGGAACTGTCGGTCGACGACAGCTCGGCCGAGATCGTCCAAAAAGTGTTCCGCACCTCGATCCAGGCGCTGGAGGAAACGCTGGCGATCCTCGACATGGACGATTTCGACCGCGCCGCCGATCTTTTGTACCGCGCCAGGAACCGCGATTTCTATGGCGTCGGCGGTTCGGCGCAGATCGCGCGCGACGTCTCGCACAAATTCCTGCGCATCGGCATCCGCGCATCCGTCTACGACGATTCGCACATGATGCTGATGTCGGCCTCGCTGCTCGGCGCCGACGACATCGCGGTCGGCTTCTCGCATTCCGGCAACACCAGCGCCGTCATCGATGCCATCCATCTCGCCCGCAAGAGCGGTGCGCGGACGCTGGCGATCACCAATTACGACAACTCGCCGCTGGCCGCCGTCGCCGACATCGTGCTGTGCTCGACCGCGCAGGGCTCGCCATTGATGGGCGAGAATGCGGCGGCGCGCATCGCCCAGCTCAACATTCTCGACGCGCTGTTCGTCGCGGTGGCACAGCGCGACTACCAGGCGGCGGAGCGCAATCTCGGCCGCACGATGTCGGCGGTGACGTCGAAACGCCGGGACAAGGGCGGTTCATGAAAGATTGGGGCGGCTCATGAAAGATCGGGGCAAATGACGGCTCCGCTGGTCACCGTGTTCGGCAGCCTGCATTACGACATCATGGTCGAAGCGCCTGACCGCCCGCGCAAGGGCGAAACCGTAACCGGCCATGCCTGGCAGCCGAAATGCGGCGGCAAGGGCGGCAACCAGGCGGTCTCGGCGGCGCGGGCCGGCGTGCGCTCGGCAATGATCGGCGCCGTCGGCGATGACGATTTCGGCCGCGCGCTTGTCGGCAATCTCGCGCGCCGCGGCGTCGACAGCCGCTTCGTGCGGGTCGCACCTGGCGCCGGCTCGGGCATGAGCGTGGCGATCTTCGACGCCGGCGGCGATTATGGCGCGGTGATCGTCTCGGGCAGCAATCTCACCTTGGGCGAGAACGACATCGTGGCCGCGACCGAGATGGTTGCGCAAACGGCGGTGCTGCTGCTGCAGAACGAGGTGCCGGAAGCCGCCAACATTGCCGCAGCGCGGGCGGTGAAGGCGCATGGCGGCCGCGTCGTGCTCAACGCCGCCCCCGCGCGAAAACTGTCCGGCGAATTGATCGCACTCACCGATATCGTCATCGTCAACGCCATCGAGGCGGAATTTTTGGCCGGCGTTGCGGTCGTCGATACGCTCGAGGGTGCTGCCGAGGCGGCACGCATGCTGATCGATTTCTACCCGGCGGCGATCGTCACGGCCGGCGGGGAGGGCGTTGCCTATTGCGGCCGCGACGGCCAGGCGTTCGAGCGGGCCGCCCTTCCGGTGAAGGTGGTCAGCACCCATGGCGCCGGCGACGAGTTCGTCGGCGCGTTCGCGGCAGGCCTTGCCCGCGGCCATCGGGTCGAGGCCGCACTTGCTGCCGCCAACGCCGCCGCGGCCTTGCTGGTCGCCACGCCGGAACGGCAGCGCGAGGCGATCTGAGACGGGTGGCTGCCGCCTGCGCCCGCGATCGTGACAAGCGGATGGGGGAGGACTTTTCGCTCGACTCCGACAGGCCGATAAAGCCGACAATTGATACGAAAGCCCGCCACCCCCATGGGATGGCAAGGGGATGACGGGCTCCGTAGCCTGTGCGCCAGGAACGCCACGGTAGCGACGCTGCTACTCAATGCTCCGTAGATACTCACTATGCGGCCTTCGCGCCGTCAGGCGCATCGGCCGAACAAATGAAGCCCGCGCCTTTGGCGGAGCGCGCGGGCCGATCGGGATGCAGCCCGATCGGCAGCCGGGGCGCGGCTTGCGCGTCCGGCTGCCGATGTCGTCAGTGCTTGCTCTTGCCGGGGCTGGCGGCACTGCCACTGATGGCGATGCGCTTGGCTTTCGTCCGTGCGCGCTCCGTCTTGGGCAGCGTCACGGTGAGCACGCCGTTATGGAAGGCGGCGTTCACCTTGTCCTCCTCGACCTCGTAGCCGAGCGGGATGCGGCGCTCGAAGCGGCCGTAGAACCGCTCGGAGAACTGCCTGTCCTTGTCTTCGGTCTCGGAGCGCTTCTCGCCACGCAGCGTCAGCACGCCGTCATCGAGCATCACCTCGACGTCCTTTTCGTCCATGCCGGGAATTTCCGCGGTCACGCGGATCTCCTTCTCGCCGTCGGCGATTTCAACGCTCGGCCAGCTGCCGCGCGCCGACGAAAATCCGCTGAGCATCGGCATGCGCGTTTCGAAGCCGCGGAAGGCGTCGTCGATCAGGCGGTTCATCTCGCGATGCAACGCCATGAACGGGTCGCGGTCCTCGTCACGATAGAAGCTGGGAACCGGACTGTTCTCCCGGCCCCAGGGTATGAGATCACGAATAGCCATTGCTGTTCTCCTTTCTCGACTGGTTGTGTCAAAGGCGAACGCCAGAGATCGCCTTCGCTCAGGCGGCCTGCTTCGGCTTCTCGACCTGTCCGGCCTTCGGCGCGCCGTCTTGCTTGGCGATCGTGATGCGACGCGGCTTCATCTCTTCGGGCACTTGGCGCACGAGGTCGATCGTCAGCAGGCCGTTATTGAGCGAGGCGCCGGTGACCGTCATGTGATCGGCAAGCTCGAAGCGCCGTGTGAATGGTCGCACCGGAAGGCCGCGATGGAGATATTCCACCTCGTCCTGTTCCTTGCGCTCGCCCGAGACGATGAGAAGGTTCGGCTCGTGGCTGATGTCGAGATCGTTCTCGGAAAAGCCGGCGACGGCGATCCTCACCCGATAGGTGTTCTCGTCGCTTCGCTCGATGTCATAGGGCGGCCAGGTTTCGACTGCCTGAGGCGCGTTTTCCAGCAGGTTGAAGATGCGGTCGAAACCGATGCTCGACCGATAGAGCGGGGAAAAGTCGAATGCGGTTCTCATAGCTACATCCTCCGTGGAGCAACATAGTACGAGGGGCGCCAAAGAGCTTGGCGCTCCCTGGGTTCTGCCGGTCCCATTCGGCAACCGGCAATTTTCATTTGGTTATTGTCAGGCCGAAATCAAGACCCAGATTCTGTCCCGCTGCCAGAATTTTTGTTGCCGGATTGTACTGGTAATGCCGGTTTCAACCGTCGTTTGAGGGTCGCGCCGGCACGCCGCATGGAGGACATCATGACCATGACACGCGACGACATCATTTCGGTGCTGGGCCCGGTCGACGACGCCGTGATCGCCGACATCGCCTCGACCGGCGCGACGATCGAAGAGTTGCGCGAGGCCTTTGCCTGGGTCGGCGCCGATGAGGCGCTGGTCAACGAGGGCCGCCCGCTGCCGTCGGCAAGGGTGGCGACGCTGATCGGGCTTCTTGAACCGCCGGACGACGACATATAGCGCCGGGTTTCGGCAAGCAGACTGGGAGACAGGGGAGGTCTTGAAGCGTGCAGCCATACGAACCATCTCGTCAGTCGGGCTCAGATCGGGCCGCCTTCCTGGTTATTCTCAAAAAGAAAAGGAGGAAGTGATGAACGACGTCCCATTTTCCGAGCCGATCACGCTGAAGCTCCAATCCGTCGGAGAGCGCAAGGTCGCCAGCAGCTGGGAAGCCATCGAATGCATGCAGCAATGGCCGGACCGGGCGCGCGGCCGCAACTGGCGCGCAGCCTATCGCGCCTGCCGCGACGCGCTCGACGGCTGGCGCACCGCCCGCGAGGCGCGCACCGCCTTCGTCAAGGCGGCGCGCGCCGCCGGACTGCTGGTCACGGGACGTAAATCCACCTGAATATCAATCCACCTGAACGCCAATGATCCTGAAGCCGGGGGAACCTGAAGCCGGGGCGGACGCGCTGTGCTGCAGAGGCGGCGCCCTTTCATGAAAAGCGCCGCCTTTTTTCTATTTCACTGCAGCGTAATGACGCCGTCCACCGCCCGCCATTCGGAGGGCTGGATCAGACGGTGATGGGCGACGCGCACAGAATGCAGCGGGCCCTCGATCTCACGTTCCCAAAATTCGAGGAAATGCTTCAGCGTCGGGAAATCCGGGGCGATGTCGTATTGCTGCCAGATGAAGAGCTGCAGCAGGTCCCGATAGTCGGGAAGACGATAATGGATCTCTGCCGTCGTCAGGCCAAAACCCTGCATCTGGAGCCGGAATTCGTTGCTGACCTGGAACTCATTGCCGACCATGGCCGTCTCCTTTCCGAACGATCAGGCGTCCATCCTCCGCATGCAAAAACGCCTCCGCTTCCTCATCGGTTCCGCCCGCCGGCAGACGGTGCCGGGATCGACGACGATGTCGGAAGGTTGCGCCCCGATTTCAAGCCGCATCCGTCGTTTCAAATCCTGAAATAGCGCCATTATTACAGTGCGTTATTACAGTGCGTTGGCACTCGACAACGGCGAGTGCCAAAATTTTTTCGGCGTCCTCTTGAAAGGCTGGATAGGCAGACTAATTCGATAGGCGCGTGATGCCTGAGCAGGGGTCGCGCACCGTCGCACCGACCCACTGGTCGGCTGCGAAGGGAGGTCCAAGAAAATCTGTTTGTCCCATGAGGAGAACGACATGGCGTTCCGTCCATTGCATGACCGTATCCTGGTCCGCCGCATCGAGGTCGACGAGAAGACCGCTGGCGGCATCATCATTCCTGACACAGCCAAGGAAAAGCCGCAGGAAGGCGAGGTCATCGCCGCCGGCCCCGGCGCGCGCGACGATAGCGGCCAGTTGCAGCCGCTCGACGTCAAGGTCGGCGACCGCATCCTGTTCGGCAAATGGTCGGGCACCGAGATCAAGCTCAACGGCGAGGACCTGCTCATCATGAAGGAAAGCGACGTGCTGGGCGTGATTGAAATGACCGACCAGATAAAAAAGAAGGCCGCCTGAGTGGGGCCTGAACAAGCCATCAGTCAACGTAAGCTGCCTATTTGAAGGAGTTATCCAATGGCTGCCAAGGATGTGAAATTCCATACCGAAGCTCGCGAGAAGATGTTGCGCGGTGTCAACATCCTCGCCGACGCGGTGAAAGTGACGCTCGGTCCCAAGGGCCGCAATGTCATCCTCGACAAGTCGTTCGGCGCCCCGCGCATCACCAAGGACGGCGTTACCGTCGCCAAGGAAATCGAGCTTGAGGACAAGTTCGAGAACATGGGTGCGCAGATGGTGCGCGAGGTCGCCTCGAAGACCAGCGACGTCGCGGGCGACGGCACCACGACCGCTACCGTTCTGGCGCAGTCGATCGTCCAGGAAGGCGCCAAGGCGGTTGCCGCCGGCATGAACCCGATGGACCTGAAGCGCGGCATCGACAAGGCGGTCGACGCCATCGTCGCCGAACTCAAGGCCAATGCCCGCAAGGTGACAAGGAACGACGAGATCGCCCAGGTCGGCGCCATCTCGGCCAATGGCGATGTGGAGATCGGCCGCTTCCTCGCCGAAGCGATGGAAAAGGTCGGCAATGAGGGCGTCATCACGGTCGAGGAGGCCAAGACCGCCGAGACCGAGCTCGAAGTGGTCGAGGGCATGCAATTCGATCGCGGCTATCTCAGCCCCTATTTCATCACCAACCAGGACAAGATGCGCGTCGAGCTCGAAGAGCCCTATGTGCTGATCCACGAGAAGAAGCTGTCCAACCTGCAGGCCATGCTGCCGGTGCTCGAAGCGGCAGTGCAATCGAGCAAGCCGCTGCTGATCATCGCCGAGGATGTCGAAGGCGAGGCGCTGGCGACGCTGGTCGTCAACAAGCTGCGCGGTGGACTGAAGGTCGCGGCCGTCAAGGCGCCGGGTTTTGGTGACCGCCGCAAGGCGATGCTGGAAGACATTGCCATCCTGACCGGCGGCACGGCCATCAGCGAGGATCTCGGCATCAAGCTCGAAAACGTCACGCTGGAGATGCTCGGCCGCGCCAAGAAGGTGCTGATCGAGAAGGAGAACACCACCATCGTCGATGGTGCCGGCCGCAAGGACGAGATCCAGGCACGCATCAGCCAGATCAAGGCGCAGATCGAGGAGACCACCTCCGACTATGACCGCGAGAAGCTGCAGGAGCGGCTGGCCAAGCTCGCCGGCGGCGTCGCCGTCATCCGCGTCGGCGGCTCGACCGAGGTCGAGGTCAAGGAGCGCAAGGACCGCGTCGACGACGCCATGCACGCCACCCGCGCTGCGGTCGAGGAAGGCATACTGCCTGGCGGCGGCGTGGCGCTGCTCAGGGCAGCGAAGGCGCTCGACAATGTCGCCGTCGACAACCCCGACCAGAGGACCGGCGTCGAGATCGTGCGTCGCGCCATCGAGCAGCCGGTGCGCCAGATCGCCGAGAATGCTGGTGCGGAAGGTTCGATCATCGTCGGCAAGCTGCGCGAGAAGACCGAATTCGGCTATGGCTGGAACGCCCAGACCAACGAGTTCGGTGATCTCTACGCGCAAGGTGTGATCGACCCGGCCAAGGTGGTGCGCGCCGCTCTGCAGGACGCCGCGTCGGTCGCCGGCCTGCTGGTGACCACCGAGGCGATGGTGGCCGAGAAGCCGAAGAAGGAAGCTGCCGCACCGGCAATGCCCGGCGGTGGCGGCATGGACTACTAAGGTCAGGCCTCCAAAGCGAGGCTTCTGAACGGCAGATGGACCGTGTCCGCCAAAGCGGGCACGGTCTTGCCGGTCCGGACCAATGCGGAGCAGGTGTTGCCATGGATGTGATGGACAGTTTTGGAAAGATCGCGGCGCCGACCCGCCCGAAGAACGATTTCAACTATGAAACCGATTGCAGGGCGGCGCTGGCACCCTTGGTCGACGGCTTGCTGGATATGGCCGAGCAGGCCGGCTGGGATCGCCGCAAGGCAGCCTATACGCTGATGTTCCTGTCGGCCCAACGCGTCGGGGCCGGCCAGGAGGAGCGTAAATGATTGCCGCGCGGGCGCGCATGCCTGCGCCTGTTGGAGACAGTTGAACCGGAAGGGAGAGTGTCATGGACCGTTCTTCTTTTGAAAAGCCGGTCACCATTCTTACCGGCCTCGGCACGCCGATCAGGATAGAAAGCGCGGTGTGGCCTATGCGCTGCTTGGCGACTGGCCGCGGGCGAGCCGGACGGCCGCGCACGACATCGCCGCCAAAGCCTGTCGGGCGGCGATGGACGGAGAGATCGACGCCGAGACGGCACGGGCGACCTTCGTGGCGTTCGCCCGCCGCAACGATCTTCTCGCGCCGCAGACGAGTTCTACGGTTGCGGGTGGACTGGTCATCGATTGGGCAACGCGTTCGCAGCGTGTCAACGCACCGGCGTGAACGCGCTTTTCTTTCCTTCTCCCCTTGTGGGAGAGGGTGGATTGGTGCGAAGCGCCAAGCCGGATGAGGGGTGCTGGAAGGAATGAGGCGGCGGCGATTTCAAGCAAATTGCCAAGCTGGAACACCCCTCATCCAAACTGGAACACCCCTCATCCGACCTCGCTTCGCGAGGCCACCTTCTCCCACAAGGGGAGAAGGCAAGATCGCGCTGCACCTCCTTCCAACCCTCACCGCCTTACCCGCGATTTCAGCCAGCGGTCGAAGGCCACGGCGAGGATCAGGATCAGGCCGATGACGATGCTTTGCGTGTAGGACGAGACGTTGTTGAACTGCAGCCCGTTCTGCAGCACGCCGATCAGTGCCGCACCCACCACCGTGCCGCCGACCGAGCCAATGCCGCCGAACAGCGAGGTGCCGCCGATGACCACCGCCGAGATCACCGTCAGCTCGTAGCCGATGCCGGCGACGGCTTCCGAGGAATTGAGTCTGGCCGATAGTACGAAGGCGGCAAGGCCGGCGAAGAAGCCGACGATGATGTAGACCGAGATCAGGATGCGGTCGACGCGCAGGCCGGACAGCCGCGCCGCTTCGGCATTGCCGCCGACGGCGTAGACGGCGCGGCCGTAGCGCGTGTAGCGCAGGACGATGTGGCAGAGGATCGCCGCCGCCGCGAAGATGATCGCCGGCACCGGCACCGGGCCGATCAGCCCGGTGCCGAACCAGCGCATCGAAGCGTCGAAGCCGGAGATCGGGCCGCCATTGGAGATCGTCAGCGTCAGGCCGCGAAAGACGGTGAGGCCGCCGAGCGTGACGACGAAGGGCGGCACTTTCAGCCGGGTGATGGCAAAGCCCTGGACGCCGCCGGCCAGGGCGCCGACGACGACGGCAGCCAGAAGGGCGGCGAACCAGCCATAGCCTTGTGCGCCGGACGTCGACAGCGACAGCGTGTTGGCAGTGCCGCCCTTGGCCACCACCGCCGCGACCATGCCGCAGAAGGCCAGCAGCGAACCGACCGACAGGTCGATGCCGGCAGTGAGGATGACGAAGGTCATGCCGAGCGCGATCAGCCCGGTGATCGAGATCTGCCGCATGATGTTGAAGATGTTGATGGGATCGATGAAGCTCGGCTTCAGCACGGTGAAGACGACGATCAGCAGCGCCAGGAACATCAGCGGGCCAAAACTCATCAGCAGGCGCGCGACATTGATGCCGCTGCGCTGGCTCTGTTCGGTCGTGCTGGTCATTGCGTCGCTTCCTGCGTTTGATCGAGCGCCATCAGTTCCATCAGTTTTTCCTCGGTCGCCTCGATGCCTGGCATCTCGCCGGTGATGCGGCCGCGCCGCATGGTGACGATCCTGTCCGACACCGCAAGCACTTCGGGCAATTCCGACGAGATCATCATGATGGCGATGCCGCGCCCGGCGAGCTGCACCAGGATCTGATGCACCTCGGCCTTGGCGCCGACATCGACGCCGCGCGTCGGCTCGTCGACGATCAGCACCTTGGGGTCGCGCGCCAGCCAGCGGGCGAGGATGACCTTCTGCTGGTTGCCGCCGGACAGCCCCTCGATGGGCTGCTCGGGCGAGGCCATGCGGATCGACAGCGTTTTTCTGTAGCTCGCCAGCGCCTGGCGCTCGCGGCGCTCGGCCATGAAGCCGAGAGCGTTGGAGTAGCGGCCGAGCGCTGCGACGGAAAAGTTGGTGAGAATGCCGAGCGCGGCGAAGATCGCCTGATGCTTGCGGTCTTCCGGCACCAGGCCGATGCCGAGGGCGATGGCGTCGGCGGGTGTTTCAGGCGCGATGGTCTTGCCGTCGAGGGTGATGGTGCCGGCGGCGATGCGGTCGGCGCCGAAGATGGCGCGGGCAAGCTCGGTGCGGCCGGAGCCGACGAGGCCGGCGACGCCGAGGATCTCGCCCGCCTTGAGGTCGAGATCGATGCCCTCGAGCACGATGGCGTGCGGCGCCTGCGGATCGCGCACCGTGCGCAGGCCGCGCACGGAAAGCCTGACGTCGCCGGCGACATCGCGCAGCGTCGGCCTGGCATAAAGCTCGGACGCGGCGCGGCCGACCATTTTCTCGATGATTTTCGGCAGCTTGATCGGCCCGCCATCGCGGTCGAGATGGCCGGCCAGCCTGCCGTCGCGCAGCACCGTCATGCGGTCGCAGATCGCGGAGGCCTCTTCCAGCCGGTGGGTGACGAACATGATGGCGACGCCGTCCTTGCGCAGCCGACCCATGATCGACATCAGTTTTTGCACTTCGGTTTCGGTCAGCGCCGAGGTCGGCTCGTCCATGATGATGAGCCGGCTCTTCAGCGACAGCGCGCGGGCGATCTCGACCAGCTGCTGCTCGGCCACCGACAGCGCAGACACCGGCGTCTCCGGGTCGAGGTCAAGGCCGACGCGGGCGATGATCGCGCGCGAGTCTACCTCCATCTTCCGCCAGCTGACCAGGCCGAAGCGCCCGAGCGGCGCGCGGCCGATAAAAATGTTCTCCGCCACGGTCAGCGTCGGGATCAGGCTCAGTTCCTGGTAGATGGTGACGATGCCGAGGCGCTTGGCATCCTGCGGATTGTGCGGATTGAATTCGACGCCGTCGAAGACGATGCGGCCGCTGGACGGCGGCATCACGCCGGACAGGATCTTGAGCAGCGTCGACTTGCCGGCGCCGTTCTCGCCGAGCAGGCCGAGGATTTCGCCGGGCCGAACCTCGAGCGAGACATCGCTCAGCGCGGTGACGCCGGCAAAGCGCTTGGTCACGCCCTCGACGGCGAGGAGGGGGAGAGATGGCGCGATGGCTTCAGCTGTGGGCAAAGGTTTCTCCCTGATTGCGATTGGCCGCGGGACAGCGCCCCCCTCTGTCCTGCCGGACATCTCCCCCACAAGGGGGGAGATTGCGCCTTGATAACTGGTTTCGCCAATCACCAACGTTGCAGAGGGAGAGCCGGCGTCGAAGCTGCCAATCTCCCCCCAAGTGGGGGAGATGCCCGGCAGGGCAGAGGGGGGCGCGACAGAACGCTGCTTTCACCACCGCGCGCCCTGGACCCGCCTACTTCGTCTCGCCCAGCCTTTCCGCCTTGTCGAGATTGTCCTTGCCGATGACGATCGGCGTCAGCAGCACAAGCTTTTCCTTCGGCTCGGTCTTGTCCCTGGCATAGGCGACGGCGATCTGCACCGCGGTGCGCGACTGCTCGCCGGGGAACTGTTCGACGGTGCCGGCCAGCTTGCCGTCGCGCACGGCGACCAGCGCTTCGGGAAGTGCATCGAAGCCGTAGATCTTGACGTCGGTGAAGTTGCGCGCCGCGCAGGCTTCGACCGCGCCCAGCGCCATGTCATCATTGGCGCAAATGATCGCGTCGGGCTTGCCGTTGGCGGCAAGGCCGGCCTCGGTGACCGAGAGCGCCTCGGCGCGGGCGAAATTGGCGGTCTGCTCGAAGATGATTTGGTACTTGTCCTTCATCGGATCGAGGACGTTGTGCACGCCCTTGTTGCGGTCGATCGCGGGCCCGGCACCGGGCTGGCCCTGCAGATGGAAGATCTTGGCGCCGTTCGGGAAAGCCGCCACCATGGCCTGCGCTTCGGCCTCGCCGCCCTTGACGTTGTCGGCGCCGACATGGGCGAGGATGCCTTCGACCCCGTCGACGCGGCGGTCGATGGTGACGACGGGGACGCCGGCCTGGATCGCTTGCTCGATGGCCGGGGCCAGCGCGTTGACGTCGAGTGGCGAGATGACGATGGCGTTGACCTTCTGCACGAGCGCTGCCTCGATATCGGCGGTCTGCTTGGGCGCCGAGTTCTGGCCGTCGCTTTCGACAAGATTGACGCCCTGCGCCTGAGCTTCCGCCTTGATCTGGTTCAGCATGTGCACGAAGAACGGAAAGCCGAGGCTCGGCACCGAACCAAGGATGGTCAGCTTGTCCTGGGCGAAAGCCAGTTGCGGAGCGGCCAGCGCCATCGTGCCCATCGCCACGGACGACAGCAGGAATTCACGTCTGTTGATCAATTTAGTCTCCTCCCACATGAGCGCATGAACCCGAAAACCGGTTCCGGTTTTCCGAAAATTCCTGCGTCGATCCAGAAATGGAGTGTCCTTTGAGCGCCCAGGGGGACGCAACGGCGCTCCAGCCGGTCCACCGCGACGTTCTCCTCCGCTCGGCGCCGGCGGGCGGATGCTAGCCAAGGCCGGAGATTTGCGCAAGAACGCGCGCGGATCCGACACAGGGCCGCGTCATGTGCTCGACGCTCCGATGCTGCTCATGGTGTTGTCGGCAATAGCGCGTCCGGCAATTGCGCTTCATCCCATCCGGCCAACTCGAGACCGGATCGTATCCGCTCCTGATCTTCCAAGCGCATCATATGAAGGTCCGCCATGATTTCCTGCACGGTCAGCCCGGGGTTTAGGCGACGGCCCTCCCTGGTGCAGGCCCTTGCCTTGTCGATATTGCCGTCAAGCGCGTGACAAGCCGCCAGCCGCGACCATTGCCAGGCACTTTTTCGCGGAAGGCAGGAAAAAGACGCGGCCGCTTCCGGGTAGCGGCCAACGACAAGCAGGGCCTCACCCCGGTCGTAGTAATACCAGGCGGGATGCATCGGATTGAGTTGGATCGCCTGGTCCAGCAGCACCAGGCCGGCCTCGCCATGGCCGCGTATGACCTCGAAGAAGCCCGTCTGCGCCAACGTGTCGGCATCATAGGGGTTCAGATCCAACGCGCGCGCGAAATGGCGTGCGGCGGCGTCGAATTCGGCCAGGTAGATGAGGATCAACGCCAGGATGCGGTGGCAACGTGCCTCGTCCGGGCTGAGTGCAGTGGCGTGCAAGGCCCGGTCCCGAGCCTGATCGAGCAAGGCGCGGGGCGCACCGCCATAGCCGCCTATGATCGTTTCCGCCAAGGCGAGATAGGCGTGAGCGAGCCCCGAGTCCGGATCGCGTTCGAGCGCCTTCAGCAAATGTTGGCGGGCCTGCTGGTTGACGCCCTCGCCATAGCTGCGCAGCAGTGCCATGCCGCGCAAGATATGGACGTAGGCCTCGATGTTGGCGGCGGGCGCGGGGGACATGCGCCGCATCGCCGCGCTCTCGATGTTGGCGACCAGCGCGGTCGCGATCCGTTGCGCCACCATCCTTTGAAAGACGAAGAGATCGCTGGTCCTGAACGAAAATGCCTGCGCCCAGATGCGGCGACCGGACGCTGTCTCGGACAGCACGACATGCGTGCTGTAACCATCCTCAGCGCTCTCGACGCTGCCTTCCGCAACATAGTCGGCGCCGAGACGCTCAGCAGTCGCCCAGATGTCCTGGTCGGAATGTTCGGCAAGCGCGAAGGCCGAATGGCGCGCCAGCACCGCGATGGTCTTGAAGTAGGAAAGCGCGTTGATAATCTCCTCGACCGCGCCGTCGAAGAGCGGCTTTGCCGTCGCATCGTCAATGTTAACGCGAAACGGCAGGATGGCGACCATCGGCTCGGGCGCTCGTTCAATCTGAACCGCAGCGCTGGCCGGCGGCAGCGAAGCGGACAGATCGTCGGCAGCCTGGAACATGTAGCCGCGCCGGGGCACGGTGCGAACCAGCGACTGCGTCTCGTCGCCTATGCATTTGCGTACATCGCGAATGCATTGCGTCAGCGAATCCTCTGTCACGATGGTATTGGGCCAGACCGCTTGGAACAGTTCGTCCTTGCTCAGCACACGGCCGGGATTGCGCACCAGGAAGGCCAGCAGCTCGAAGGTCTTTGGCCGCACCGGCACGATCTCGCCGTCACGCCGCAATGTGCCGCGGTCGAGATCGAGAACCGAGCTGCCGACCTGGTGTGCCAAGCTCCTGCACCACCGCTGCGCCTGATTGCGCAACGATCATCGGACCCGCATAAGCCGGTAAGGTCAAGCCCGAAAGATGCGGGAAAGGCGCTGCCACAGGCGCGGCCTCGTTTCAGCAGGAATCGTTTCGGCAGGAATCCTTGCTGTCTCACTCGGCATCAGTCGGTCGAGATAGTGCAGCATTTGGGCCGTTTCGCCGCCACAGAATTCAACGTTGCCCGTCGACAGGATCCGGTGCACGGCTTCCCGTGCCAGATCCGACGGGGAGAATGGTCCTTCAGCCTTCGCATGCATAATCGATCTCCACGGTTGGTGCCGGCAAGGGCGTGCCGGATTGCAATGATCCGAGGTAGGCGGCGACCTTGCCTTGCAGCCGCCATAGCGTGGCGTCGCGGATGTTGCGGGCTTCAAGCTGAACGACGGTGCGGCGCACATAGTCGGCGCAACTTCCGATGTGGCCGGCGGCGAGCGACAGGATTTCCACTGTGGTCTGCTCGGGCAGGTCTGCTGCATAGGCGGGGCCACTCCGGTCGGCGACGAAGGCGATGGCCCGCAAATTCCCAGCCGCGCCTCGAACCGAAACCCAGCGCGGAATGTTGGTCGGCGGGTTGGCACTCATCTCCCGGCGCAGCAGCCGGTTGATTGCCGCGTCGATATCAAGGTCGGGGAGGCGATAGATGACACCGCGGCAGCTGCCGCCGCGGTCGAGCGCAAGCATCAGCCCGGGCCGCTCGCGCGTGCCGCGCCAGCGGGTCAGCCACAGCGAAAATCGCCGATGCCAGCCATGCACGGTTGCCGGTCGCTCCTCGACGAATTCGAAGCATGGGTTCCACAGCAGGGAGCCATAGGCGAAAACCCAGACGTCACGCGGGCGTCCCGCAAGCAGTTGCTTGCGAATGCCGACGTAGTCGCGATCCTCCAGATTGCGCAGTCCAGGCGCCGGGCCGGCGTCTTCGATCTTGCGATCGGTCTTGGCGAGGAGGTCTTCTGTCAGGGCGATTGTCATGGCCGCTCATCGGGTTTGTCTCCCGGAGCATCGCCGCGACATGGCATCCGCGTCCTGAACGGATGCTGATATTGTGCTGAAATCGAACGGAGCCGCAGCGCCTGGTCCCACAATCTCTCAGTCTGCCACCGCCGGCTTGCTGATTTTGTCGGTTGTCAGCGACAGCAAGGTGATTGATCCAAATATGACCGCAGCACCGGCTGCTCCGGTCGGCGACAGACGCTCGCCCAGAAATATGGCGGCGCCAACCGCTCCGAACACGCTCTCTGCGCTGACGATCACCGCGGCATGGCTGGCCGAGGTGAAGCGTTGCGCGATCGTCTGCATGCCGAAGGCGGCCCCGGTCGAGAAGATGCCGAGCACGGCGAGTTCCGGGGCGGCATCGCTGATGGCGGCCAGCGACAGATTACCCAGAAGGGCGCCGAGCGGCAGCGTGATCACGGCGGCGCCGAGAAATTGCGCGGCAGCCGCCGCGACCGGCGCGCCGTGGGTCTGCATGTGGCGGCCAAGCTCCACCATCCACAGCGCGTAGCACCGGCCGAAAGTGTCGCAGCGAGATCGCCCTGGCTGAAGCTGGTGATCAAGCCTCCGGACAGCAGCAGGACACCGGCCAATGTCATGGCAGCCGCAAGCCCGCCGACAGCAGTCGGGCGCTCGCCAATCAGCAACCAGGCCGCAAGCGGTGTCATCACCGTTGCGGTGCTCACCAGGAAACTCGCATTGGTAACCGTGGTGTCGAGATAGGAGACCTGCTGGATGATGATGGATATCGAGAACAGAGCGCTGACTTTGGCGAGGCTCATCCGGTAGCCTGGCCCGAATTTCGTTCCCCATTCGAGCATCGTCAGCGGCGCGGCCATGAGCCCCGCGATCAGGCAGCGCATGCCCACGGCGCTGAGCGGATCGAGATGATCCAGCACAGTCTTCTGCGCAACATTGCCGAAGCCCCAAAAGGCAGCAGCAAGCAGAAGCAGACAGTTGGCCTGCACCTTCGACATATCGATGTCTCGGCAAAGCTTGCGCCGCAAAGGGCGGATCGCTGGTTGCTAGCGGGCGGCGAGCTTGTCCCACCGCTTGCAATACAGGCGGACGCCGACGGGCATGATCTCATAGCCGGCGTCATTCAACTGCAGCTTCATCTCCTCGAAATGCCGCTTTGAGCCGCTGACGATCGATTCAGGCGTGTAGTCCCAGCCGTTGCGGGCGGCATTGGCCAGGATGTCGGCATAGAGGCGCATGCTCGTGATTTTCACATCCGATTCCAGCACCTGCCTGCATCCTCTTGCGAACGACGGCGACTGGGCGGCGGAAAAACTCAAGATCGTGCATGCCAGCATTATCGAAACAGGACGCATGGAAACCTCCCCCGGATTGCCGCTTTTTGCGGCAAACGACCTTGCAATTTGTGCGCCCGCGGCGGGATCGGGCAGATGCAGTATTCGGCCTCCTGCATTTGTAGTATTCTGTCCTGGGACGGGTTCCACCATGACGGTCAATGACGCTTCGAAAGCGCAGACGCTCGATGCCTTGTCGGGTCGCGAGCGCGCGGTCGCGGAAAAATTCGCAACCGGCATGACCTATCGCGAAATCGGCAATGCACTTTTCATTGCCCCGACCACCGTTCGCACCCACCTTGCGGCCATCTACGAAAAACTTGGCGTGCGCACCAAGATCGGGCTGGCGGCGTATTTTTCCGGCGCTTCCGGCGCTCGGCCGGGCGGGCAGTCACCTCCGTCGGACGCTCCGCCGGTGCTCGCCATATTTCCGATCGAATGCCTGAATTCCGACGAGCGCTGGCGCCGCTTTGCCGACGGCCTGTCGTCAGACATCACCATTAACCTGGCGCGATACGCTGGCTTGCCTGTCATCGCCTTCCACACGATGAAATCGCTGGGCAGCAAGCCGGCCGATTTCGCGGCGGACGGCAAGGCGCTCGGCGCCACCTATTTCGTGTCGGGCCAGTTGCGTGCGGACGACCAGAGGATTCGCTTGACGATAGAGCTTGCCGATGCCCGTAGCGGCGTCGACCTGTGGAGGGAGCGCTACGATCGCCCGGCCGAGGACATTTTCGGGCTGCAGGACAGCCTGACCGAAAGTATCATCAACGTGTTCGCCGGCAGTTACGGAACGCTGGCCACGGTCGGCCGCAATGCGGTTCGCCGCAACCCGCTGGCCAGCTTGCGGGCCTACGATTTTTATCTGCTTGCCCTCGAACAGCACACCATGTTCGGCCGCGCCAGCAATGTCGAGGCGATCCGCTTGTTTTCGCGCGCGTTGGAGCTTGATCCTACCTTCGCCAACTGCTGGGCCGAACTCGCCTACGCCTATTCGATCGAGGCCTGCAACGGCTTTGGCGACGACGTGCTGACGTCGATCGAGAACGGGTGGATCACGGCCGAAAACGCCTTGCGTCTCGACCCGACGGACAGCTGCGCTCACGCATGCCTTGGCAATGTCAGGGCATGCCTTGGCGATCTCGAAGGAGCGGAGCGCGCGCACCGGCGCGCTCTCGAATACGGCTCCAACCACGCCGGCATACTGGCGCTGCTGGCCGGCAGCAAAGCGCTTGTCACCGGCGATTCAGCCGAGGCGATCCCGCTCATCGAGCGTGCCATGCGCCTCAATCCATTGGCCCCGCCCTGGTATTTCGGCATGCAAGGCCGCATCCTGTTTGCCGCCGGCAGGCATCGGGAAGCTGTCGCGGCGCTCCGCAGGAGTTCGCCGGAGTCGCCGGACGTGCTGATGTTCCTGGCGCTTTCGCATGCGGCCATGGGCGAGACCGCCGAGGCGGCGCGCGCCGCGGCCCGCTTGAGAGCCGAATTTCCAGGCTTTTCGGTCGAACGCTTCATCGCAGGCTATCCGGTGACCAACCGGGACGCCTTGCTTGCCATCCGCCACGCTGCCGAACTGGCGAAGCTGCCGTAGGCGAAAATTGACACGAGAGCCGGTCTCGGCCATGCTTATGCAGCCGCCTTCTCCTGCGGCGGCGTGTGTATGAGCAGTCCATGGCCAGTTCCGCCACCAGCCAGAATTCCAAGCGTGCCGCGGTGCGCAAGGCGCTCGACCGCCACAAGGTCTACATCACCGCACAGAGCTTTTCCGCCGGCGCCTACAAGGCGCGTGTCCTCGTCGACGGCGAGGCTTATTGGGTCGACGAGTTCCGGCTGAGCCAGCTCCAGCAGGGTCTGTCCCCGGCCGAGCTCGAATTGACGCCGGCCACCGACGATTGAGCCCGTGTGACCTCTCGTCAATCCAGGGCGGAGCAGGAGCGAAGCGACGTCGCGGAGACACTGAGATCGATGCCGAGGCATCGGGGCGTCGCGGCGATCGAATTTTGATGCTGGCGGGGCAGTACCCCCCTCTGTCCTGCCGGCCATCTCCCCCGCAAGGGGGGAGATCGGCAGCTGCCGCCTTGGCGCCTCTTCTTCGACGTTGGAGATTGGCGAAAGCATTCGTGACATCCAATCTCCCCCCTTGCGGGGGAGATGTCCGGCAGGACAGAGGGGGGTGTGAAGAAACGCGACGGAGGGTGCCGGGTACTCGATCGCTGTGCCTTTCGGCAAATGACGAAGGCAGGGCAGCAGCCGGCAGGCAGTACCGGACGCCCGTCAGCGGCAGCGCTTGATGATGCCAGCTCCCTCCAAACTCAAGGCCTATCGCGCCAAGCGCGAATTCAGCAAGACGCCGGAGCCCGCCGGCGGGCCGGTTGCCGCAGAAGGCAATCGCTTCGTCGTGCACAAACACCATGCCACTGCCGACCATTACGATCTTCGCCTGCAGGTCGGCGATGTGCTGAAGAGCTGGGCGGTGCCTCGCGGCCCGTCGCTCAATCCGGCCGACAAGCGGCTGGCGGTCGAGACCGAGGACCATCCGCTTGAATATATCGACTTCGAAGGCGTCATTCCCGAGAGCGAATATGGCGGCGGGCCGATGATCGTCTGGGATACCGGCGTCTGGGCGCCGATTGACGATGTCGAAAAGAGCTTGCGCACCGGTTCCTTCAAATTTCGTCTCGCCGGCGAGAAGCTGAATGGCGGCTGGATGCTGACCAGGCTGAAACCGAAGCCCGGCGAGGATGAGGGCAAAAAGAACTGGCTGCTGTTCAAGGAGCGCGACCTCGCCGCCGACGCCAGGCTCGACATACTGGAAGCCCGGCCGGAAAGCGTCAAATCCGGCCGCCGCATCGAGGAGCTGGTGGCAAAGCCTGCCGCAAGGCTTGCGAAACCGGTGGCATTGAAACCCGGTGCGCTGCCGGGCGCGGTCAAGGCGCCGCTGCCTTCCCGGATCGAGCCGCAGCTGGCCACGCAGGTTCCGAAGCCGCCGGGCGGCGAAGGCCCTGCCGAAAAAACGCGCGAAATCTGGCTGCACGAAATAAAATTCGACGGCTACCGCACCATGGCGCATCTGGCCGACGGCGCGGTCAAATTGATCACCCGCGCCGGCCTCGACTGGACCAGGCGCTATGGCGACCTGTCGCTCGCCTTTGCCAGGCTGCCCTGCCGCGATGCAATCATCGACGGCGAGGTCGTCGTGCTCGACGCCAGGGGCATCAGCCGCTTTGCCTTTTTGCAGGAGGCGCTGGCCGAGGGCGCCGGCAACAAGCTCCACTTCTATGCCTTCGACCTGTTGTATCTCGACGGCTGGGACCTGAGAAAAGTGCCGCTCGGCCGGCGCAAGGCGCTGCTGTCGCAATTGCTGTTAGGCCTGGGCGCCAGCTCCGCCATCCAGTTCTCGGACCACGTCGAAGGCGATGGCCAGGCGCTCTACGACCAGGCCTCCGAGATGGGGCTGGAAGGCATCGTCTCCAAGCGCGCCACGGCGATCTACCAGAGCGGCCGCACCAAGACCTGGACCAAGACCAAGGCGCTGAAAACCGGCGATTTCGTCATCGCCGGCTACACCACCTCTGCTGCAGCCGAGGGGCTGGCCGCGCTCGGGCTCGGCGAATTCGAGGATGGCGAGCTGCACTATCGCGGCAAGGTCGGCACCGGCTTCGACGCCGCCACCGCGACCGCGTTGCTGGCCCGGCTGGAGCCGCTGCGCGCCGGCGCGTCTGCACCCGAAGGCGTTCCACGCGAGATCATGCGCGAGATGAACTGGGTGCGGCCGCTGCTTTCGGCCCATATCCACTATGCCAACCGGACCACCGATAATGCGCTGCGCCATGCCGTGTTCCGCGGGCTGCGCGACGTCGGCCTGTCGACGCCTGTATCGGCCAAGCGCAAGCGGCTGATCGCCGAGGCCGACCTCGCCACGATCTGGGTGACCAACCCGACGCGGCGGCTGTTCGGCAGAACCGGACCGACCAAGCTCGATATCGCCGTCTACTACGCGCTGGTCGGCGACTTCATGCTGCCGCACATTTTGGGCCGCCCGGTGTCGCTGGTGCGCTGCCCGACCGGCAAGCTGCAGGACTGCTTCTTCCAGCGCCATGCCTTCACCGGCATGCCGAAATCGGTGGCGACTTTCGAGGCGACCAATTCCGAGGGCGAGACCAAATCCTACCTGTCGGTCGAGGACGCCAAGGGCTATCTGGCGCTGGCGCAGTTCGGCGTCGTCGAGTTCCACACCTGGGGCACCCATCGCACTCGGCTCGACAAACCCGACCTGATCGTCTTCGACCTCGATCCGGGCGAGGGCGTTAGCTGGCGCGAGGTGGTCGAGGCGGCGGTGCATATCCGCGCCGAACTGGAGGCGATGGGGCTGGTGCCGTTTGCCAAAACCTCGGGCGGCAAGGGCATCCACATATCAGTGCCGGTGACGCAAAAACAGAACTGGAAGAAGCTGCACCAGGCGACCAGCGCCATCTCCTCGGCATTGGCCGCCACGGCGCCCGACACCTTCACCACCACCATGGGCAAGGACAACCGCAAGCAGCGCATCTTCATCGACTTTCACCGCAACGCGCGCGGCCACACTTCGGCGGCACCCTATTCGCTGCGCGCCCGCACAAACCTGCCGGCCTCGACGCCGGTGAGCTGGTCCGATCTGGAATCCATCGACGCTCCGGAAGATTTGAATTATTCTTCACTGCCGGGGCTTCTGGCCACCTCCGGCGATCCCTGGGCCGACATGGAAGAGTTCGCTAGGGATTTGCCGGTATTGTGAGGGCGATGTAGGTTTTGCGCAGCGTCGTTCGTCCTTTGGACGAAGCGCTGCGAAAAGTTCGAAAGTGCACGGCCGCGTAGGAGAGTTTCATGGCGCCCAGGGCAAGTTGGAAAGGTTACCTCAAGCTCAGTCTCGTCAGCTGTCCGGTCCGGCTTTATCCGGCGACGAGTGCCCGTGAGCGCATCAGTTTCAACCAGCTGCACAAGGACACCCACAACCGCATCAACATGAAGCCGGTCGATCCCGAGCTCGGGCTGGTCGAGCGCTCGGATCTGGTCAAGGGCTACGAATACGAGGACAAGCAGTACATCATCATCGACGATGCCGACCTCGAGGCGGTGCGCATCGAATCCAACCACACGATGAATATCGAAGCCTTTGTCGACGAGCATTCGGTCGACGTCATCTATCAGGACGCCCCCTACTACCTGGCGCCGGATGGCGCGATGGCCGAGGAAACCTTCGCCGTGCTGCGCGAAGCGATGCGCAAGTCCGGCAAGCTGGCGATCGCGCGGCTGGTGCTGTCCAGCCGCGAGCGCGTGGTGACGATCGGCGCGCGCGAGAACGGCATGTTCGTCTGCACCTTGAGGAACCCGAACGAAGTGCGCGGCACGGCTGAATATTTCGGCAACATCCCGGCCGGCAAGCCAGACCCGGAAATGCTGCAGCTTGCCGAAGCGCTGATCAAGCAGAAGGAAACCACCTTCGATCCGAAGAACTACGAGGATCGCTACGAGATCGCGCTGATGGCGATGATCCGCGAGAAGCTCAAGGGTCACAAGCCGATCATCGCGGCAGCGCCCGAGCGCGGCAACGTGATCAATCTGATGGATGCGCTGAAGGCCAGCCTGTCGCAATCGGCCAAGCCGCCGGCCAAGAGCAAGAGCAAGGCCGATGAAGCGGCGAAACCGGCAACGAAATCCGCCAGGGGCGGCGCCGGCGCGGCCAAGGAAAATCCGCTCAAGGCCAATCTGCTCAAGGCCGTCGGCAAGAGCAAAGGGTGACAGCGCCCACCGGTATAATTTCCGGCAGCGTCTTCGGCGCGATCGGCGCGCTGGCGGCGTTCCCGCTCAGGCTGGCGGCGCGTGAAGTCGAGCGCCGGCACGGCCAGTTGCGGCGCGGCGTCAACAGGCGCACCAGCCATGTCGTGTTCGGCCGCACACTTCTGGCCAAGGCGGGGGATGCCGAGATCGAGCGCCGCGTCGCCGCCGAGCGTGCGGCCGGACGCAAGCTGATCAGCGAAAACGGTTTTTTGCGCCTCCTCGGGCTGATGAAGGCGCCGGAGGCTTCGGCGCTGCCCAGGCAGTCGCTCATTGACCAGTCGCGGCTTGCCGCCGCCGACCTCGACCTGTTGTCGCTTTTCGATGCCTTCGAGCATGATTGCGAACCCTATTCGTTTCGCGACCTGATCCTGGCCCGCAAATATGCCGGGCTGATTGCCGGCGGCGCCTCGTGGGGGGCGATCGCGCGCTCGGTGCACCGCTGCGGTCCGGTCGCCTCGCTGACCGCCAAGTCGCTGAATGTCGGCTCGCAGCATGGGCGTGCCGATCAGATCTACCTCGAGGGCGGTCAGAGCGAACTCGACGGCCAGCTGCTGTTCGATTTGGGGTCGCCGGATGACGACACGCTGGAAGAACTGTTCGCCGATGCCGAAGCCGCGGAACAGGCTGAAGACCACGAGCAGGCGGCGGCACTCTATCAGCGCTGCCTGGCCATCGATCCGAGCGACGCCATCGCCGCCTTCAACCGCGCCAACTGTCTGCGCGCCGCCGGACGCGCGGCCGAGGCGGCGCACGACTATGCCCGCGCCATCAAGTGCGACCCCGGCTTTGTCGAGGCCTGGTTCAATCTGGCCGGGCTGATGAGCGATGAGGGCCGCGACGGTTCGGCGCGACGGCATCTGCAGAAGGCGATCGCGCTCGACCAAAACTATGCCGATGCGGTGTTCAACCTGGCAAGGCTGGAGTTCGACGCCGGCAACCTCGCCGAGGCGCGGCGAAACTGGGCGCGCTATCTCGAGCTCGACGCCAGCTCCGAATGGGCGCGCATGGCGGCCAAGGGTATTCAGTTCATCGATTTGCAGCTGGCGCGGATGTCGGGGTGAGGCGATGGCGCTCCCTTCTCCCCTTGTGGGAGAAGGTGGATCGGCGCTTTAGCGCCGAGACGGATGAGGGGTGCTGGAAGAAATGAGGCGTTGGCGCTCCGTCCAACACCCCTCATCCGACCGAGCTTCGCTCGGCCACCTTCTCCCACAAGGGGAGAAGGGGTCGTCAACGTTGGAGTTCCCCATGACCACCTTCCTCCTCGACGGCCCAGACACCGCTCCCATCACCATCCTGCTCGCCCATGGCGCCGGCGCGCCGATGGATTCTGCCTCGATGACCGCCACGGCAAAAGCGCTGGCCGAAGCCGGGTTCCGCGTTGCGCGCTTTGAATTCCACTACATGGCGGCCCGCCGCTACGGCCACCCCAAGCCGCCGCCGCGCGCCGAGACGGTGAACCCGGAATACATCAAGGCGATCGCCGACCTCAGGGCGAAGGGCGTGAACGGACCGCTCATCATCGGCGGCAAGTCGATGGGCGGCCGCGTCGCTTCGATGATCGCCGACGAGATGTTTTCGAAGGACGAGATTTCAGGGCTGCTTTGCCTCGGTTATCCCTTCCATCCGCCGGGGAAACCGACGCAGCTTCGGACAAAACACCTCGCCGGTCTCAAGACGCCGACATTGATTTTTCAGGGCACACGCGACGAATTCGGGACCAGGGACGAGGTCGCGACCTACGACCTTTCCGACACCATCGAAATGCGGTGGCTGGAAGATGGCGACCACGATTTGAAGCCGCGCAAGAGCGTCTCCGGTTTTTCGGCCGCCGATCATCTGAAGGCACTCGCCGATGCGGTGAAGGCGTGGACCGAGCGCATCGTGCGCTGAAGCCGGCCGATGAAGATCGCCACCTTCAACGTCAACAACATCAACGGCCGGCTGCAGAACCTGCTCGCCTGGCTGACTGCCGCCAGGCCCGACATCGTCTGCCTGCAGGAACTGAAGGCCAGGCAGACGCAGTTTCCGCGCACAGCACTCGCCGCGGCCGGCTATGGCGCGGTTTGGGTGGGACAGCCGACCTGGAACGGCGTCGCCATACTGGCGCGGGGTTCAGAACCCGTTCTGACCCGCGAGGCGCTGCCCGGCGACGACAGCGATAACCAGGCCCGCTACATCGAGGCGGCGGTCAGCGGCATCGTCGTCGCCTGCCTCTATGCGCCGAACGGCAACCCGCAGCCCGGCCCGAAATTCACCTACAAGCTGGCCTGGCACGAGCGCCTGAACGCGCATGCGGAAGAACTGTTCGACACCGGCCTGCCGGTGGTGCTGGCCGGCGACTACAACATCGTGCCCGAGCCGCGCGACATCTATCCGACCCGCTCCTATGACGACAATGCGCTGGTGCAGCCGGAGAGCCGGGAATCCTTCGCAGCGCTGCTCGACCAGGGCTGGACCGACGCGCTGCGCAAAAAACACCCGAAGGAGACGCTCTACACATTCTGGGATTATCGCCGCAACCGCTGGCAGCGCGACGCCGGCCTGCGGCTCGACCATATATTGCTGTCCAAGAAACTGACGCGCCGGCTGGCCGGGGCAGGCATCGACCGCGACGTTCGCGGCGAGCCCGGCGCCAGCGACCACGCGCCGGTTTGGGTGGAGTTGCGGTGAGGGCGGGGATTGGCCGTCATTGGCGGTTTCGCCAATCTTATCTTCAATCCTTCATGCGCAACCGGTCAGCCCGGTCGCGCACCTTCGCGGGCGAAGGCCTCGATCAATGGCGTATACCCCTCAAGGTCGGGTTGGGTGGCGAAGCTGTGGCTGGCGGCGGTCGTGGCCCAGGGCAGCCTTTCCGACGTGAAAACCTCGACGAAGGGCACGTACCAATTGTGCTCGTCGAGCATGGTAGCGCGAACGTTGACGAAGAAGTCCAGGCCGTGCGGATGGGTGAACATCCAGTTCTTGCAGTGCGGGCAGTAGAGTTGCCGGTGCGGGCCATGCATGCCGCCGACCACCGGCTCGCCTTGCGTAACGCTGAAGCCGCTGCTTGGCACGGCCATAGTCAGGGAATAAGCGCTCGCGCTCAGCTTCTGACAGCCGGTGCAATGACAGGCCATGGTCAGCAAGGGCGGCGCACTTATGCGAAAGCGTATCCCACCGCACAGGCAGCCGCCGTCCCAGGGTAGTTTCCAATCATCCATCACTTGGCCTCGGTGCTGATTTCCCTGCTAGGCGATTCTAGCGCGCGACCGAGGTCCCGCAACAACCGAGTTCCCAGACGCATCCAGCGTTTTGGCGCGAGCAATTTTCTGGCTGGAGCTTGAGCACCCCCCTCTGTCCTGCCGGACATCCCCCCCTCAAGGGGGGAGATCGGCTGTCACTTCGGCTTTCGCCAATCTCCAGCGTTAAAAAGTTGACGCGGTCGTCGACGCTGCCGATCTCCCCCCTTGCGGGGGAGATGCCCGGCAGGGCAGAGGGGGGTGTGAAGGAACGCGACCTGTACAAAAGCGGCGCGAAGCCGCATCGTCGCGCAGGGTACAGGGACCGAACATGGCGACCAGTCTCCACATCGTCGAAGCGTCGATCGCAGAGCTGCGGCGGGCACTGGAGGCCGGCACTGTCACCAGCGTCGAGCTGGTCGGCGCGTATCTCAGGCGCATCGCCAGATACGACCGCCATGGCATCACCCTCAACGCCGTTCCCGTGCTCAATCCCAAAATGTTCGAGGAGGCGGCCGCGTCCGACTGGCGCCGCAGGAAAGGTGCTGCGCTCGGGCCGCTGGACAGCATCCCCTATACCGCCAAGGACAGCTACAAGGTATCAGGCCTCACAGTGGCCGCGGGCTCGCCGGCCTTCGAACATCTCGTCGCCAATGAGGACGCCTTCACCATCGGGCGGCTGCGGGCCGGCGGCGCGGTGCTGATCGGGCTGACCAACATGCCGCCGATGGCCAATGGCGGCATGCAGCGCGGCGTCTACGGCCGGGCGGAAAGCCCCTACAATGCCGATTACCTGACCGCCGCCTTCGCGTCGGGCTCGTCGAATGGTTCCGGCACCGCGACCGCCGCCAGCTTCGCCGCCTTCGGGCTAGGCGAGGAGACATGGTCGTCGGGCCGCGCGCCGGCGTCGAACAACGCGCTGGTCGCCTACACGCCGTCGCGCGGCGTCATTTCGGTGCGCGGCAACTGGCCGCTGGTGCCGACGATGGACGTGGTGGTGCCGCATACGCGCAGCGTGCCCGACATGCTCGAACTGCTCGACGTGATCGTCGCCGACGATCCGAACACAAGGGGCGATTTCTGGCGTGCGCAGCCCTGGGTGGCGCTGCCGAAGAGCTCGGATATACGGCCGCCAAGCTACACCGGCCTCGAGCTGGAGGGAGCGCTGCGAGGCATGCGGCTCGGCGTGCCGCGCATGTATATCGGCCGCGATACGGACATTGCGATCCAGACCCGCGCCTCGGTGCTGGAACTGTGGCAGCAGGCGGCGGCCGATCTGCGGCGGCTCGGCGCAGATGTGGTCGAGGTCGATTTTCCCGTCGTCTCCAACTACGAGCGCGACCGGCCGGGAACAAAAAACATGGTCGATCGCGGGCTGTTGCCGGAAGGATTCGCCGAGCGCGAGATCTGGGACCTGTGCGTCTTCGCCTGGGACGATTTCCTGCGCGCCAATGCCGACCCTGCCATCGCCGATCTCGCGTCGGTCGACGGCCCAAAGATCTTTCCGCAGCCGCCGGGCACGCTGCCGGACCGTTATGAGGACAGTTTTGACGTGGCGGAATATGTCGAGCGGGCCAAGCGCGGCGTCACGCCATTCCTGGCCATTCCCGAGCTGGAGGCCGGCCTGAAAGGCCTGGAGGCGACGCGGCGCATCGATTTCGAGGATTGGCTCGCCGCGCAACGGCTCGACGCGGTGGTGTTTCCCGCCATCGCCGATGTCGGGCCGGCCGATGCGGATGTCAACGAGGCCTCCGCAGGGCTGGCCTGGCGCAACGGCACCTGGGTCGCCAATGGCAATCTGGTGCCGCGCCATCTCGGCATTCCGACCGTCACCGTGCCGATGGGCACGATGGCCGATATCGGCATGCCGGTCGGCCTAACCTTCGCCGGCAAGGCTTATGACGACACCCGGCTGCTGCGGCTGGCCGGCGACTTCGAGCGTTTTGGCCAGCGCCGCAGCCGCCCGCCGCGCACGCCGGAACTTCCCGACGATGTTTTTTTCGCCCGACACAACGCGAGCATGCCCGGCGAGCCGCCGCCGCCGACCGTCGCGCTTGCCGCCGAGACGCGCCATGCCGGTGATCAGGATGAGATAACCATCATGCTCGACATCGATGGCGAGGCCGGAACCGACACTCGTGTGAAGGTGCATGTCAACGGCGAGCCTGTCACCATGCAGCAGACCGGCGCGCGCTTGACGGGGCGCGCGGTCGTGCCGGCCAAAGAGCATGAGAGGAGCCACAGCGTCTGGCGCGGCGCGTACGGCTCGATCGTCACCGCTGTCGTGCGTTTTGAAGACGGACGCGCCGCCGGCGCCTATATGGTGACCGGCGGGATCGGGTAACCATCGCGCTTAGCCTTGTGCGGCGCGCCGTCTGCAAACGGCTTTTCAATTCGCGTCAGTCCGGCTTGCAGGGGTCGGCCTTGGCCGCTGCTGTCTTCTCGCCCTCCTGCTGCGCCTCGACATCCTGCTGCGAGGTGGCAAGGTTTTTATCGCCGCCGGCTTCCTGGTTGGCAAGCGGCATGGTGTTGCCGGTCTTGTTGGCCGGGCCGCCCTTTACCCTGTTACCGGTATTCGCGTCGGTTTCGAGGGGCGCGCGCGTTGCGTCTTTTGCGACGCCTGATTGAGCTTCGATCGATGCGGTCGTGTCGTGGCAGGTGGCGCTTGCCGTGCCGGCCGTCAGCCCGATCATTGAGGTGGCGAGCAAAATAGCGGTTAGGGTCTTCATCTCGTCCTCCTTCGCTGTTTGAGGTCATCTTTCTAAACTGCCGGCACTATCTGAGGTTCCGCCAATTCAGTTCGAACTTCGAATGTGGCGTCGTATTCCCATTGATTTGCGGGCTTCCGCAGGCGCCGCCTATCGCGTATTGGCGCGGGGAAACTCCCTTGGGCGCGCGTGAAAAGCATGATTCGACTGGAAAGCATCAGCAAGCAGAACGGCCGGCAGATCGTCTTCATCGAGGCCTCCGCCTCCTTGCAGAAGGGCGAGAAGGTCGGCCTGGTCGGCCCCAATGGCGCCGGCAAGACGACGCTGTTTCGCATGATCAACGGCGAGGAGCAGCCCGACGAGGGCCAGGTCTCGGTCGATCGCCGCGTCACCATCGGCTATTTCAGCCAGGATGTCGGCGACATGGCGGGCCGCAGCGCGGTTGCAGAAGTGATGGACGGCGCCGGGCCGGTGAGCGAAGTGGCGGCGGAGATGGGAGCGCTCGAAGCGGCCATGGGCGATCCCGATCGCGCTGACGAGATGGACGCGATCATCGCCCGCTACGGCGACCTGCAGGCGCGTTTCGAGGAGCTCGACGGCTATGCGCTGGATGGCCGTGCCCGCGAGGTGCTGGACGGCCTCGGCTTCAGCCAGGAGATGATGGACGGCGACGTCGGAAAACTTTCCGGCGGCTGGAAGATGCGCGTGGCGCTGGCCAGGATCCTGCTGATGCGGCCCGACGCCATGCTGCTCGACGAGCCGAGCAACCATCTCGACCTGGAAAGCCTGATCTGGCTGGAACAGTTCCTGAAGAATTATGACGGCGCGCTGCTGATGACCTCGCATGACCGCGAGTTCATGAACCGTATCGTCGACAAGGTGGTGGAGATCGATGGCGGCTCGCTGGCCGCTTACTCCGGCAACTATGAATTTTATCAGCAGCAGCGTGCGATCGCCGACCGGCAGCAGCAGGCGCAGTTCGAACGCCAGCAGGCGATGCTGGCCAAGGAGATCGCCTTCATCGAGCGCTTCAAGGCGCGGGCGTCACATGCCGCCCAGGTGCAGAGCCGGGTGAAGAAGCTGGAGAAGATCGACCGCGTCGAGCCGCCAAAACGCCGCCAGAAAGTGTCGTTCGATTTCCAGCCGGCGCCGCGCTGCGGCGAGGACGTGGTGACGCTGAAGAACGTCCACAAGGGCTATGGCAGCCGCCCGATCTATCAAGGGCTGGATTTCCAGGTGCGCCGCCGCGAGCGCTGGTGCGTGATGGGCATCAACGGCGCCGGCAAGTCGACGCTGCTGAAGCTGGTCGCCGGCGCCTCCGCGCCGGACAACGGCACGGTGGCGCGCGGGCCCAGCGTCAAGATGGGCTATTTCGCCCAGCACGCCATGGAAGTGCTGGAGGGCGAGCGCACCGTGTTCCAGACGCTGGAAGACGCGTTTCCGCAGGCAGGCCAGGCGCCGCTCAGGGCGCTTGCCGGCTGCTTCGGCTTTTCCGGTGACGAGATCGACAAGAAATGCCGGGTGCTGTCGGGCGGCGAGAAGGCGCGGCTGGTGATGGCGCTGATGCTGTTCGACCCGCCCAACCTGCTGGTGCTGGACGAGCCGACCAACCACCTCGACATCGCCACCAAGGAAATGCTGATCACGGCACTTTCGCAATATGAGGGCACCATGCTGTTCGTCTCGCATGATCGGCATTTTCTGGCGGCGCTGTCGAACCGGGTGCTGGAACTGACGCCCGAGGGGATTCATACCTATGGCGGCGGCTATACGGAGTATGTCGAGAGAACGGGGCAGGAGGCGCCGGGGCTGCGGAGCTGAGGCGCAGAGCGGCGTTGCCGCTCGCCATGACCCAAACGCTCGATTCCGGAAGGAAGCACGGGCTGCTCAGCCATGTATCACAATTTCGCGCAGCGGATCGCCGCCGTCGATGAACAGTCGGCCTTGCGCCGTCAACGCGGCCTTGAGCCGTTGCAGGGCGATTTTCCCTGCCTCGGGATGACGCCCGTCCAACGCGCCAACGCGCACCGCAACGGCAATGTCGAAATGCTTCTCGTCCGCCTCAAGGTTGAAGTCCTCGATGGCGACCTGACGAAAGCTCAGCGGGCCCGCTGCAATCTCGGCGCGCGAGGCGGCCCTGGCCTGCGCGATGGCTTTGGCCGAGCGGTCGATCGCCAGCACGTGACCGTCGCCAATCCGGCGCACGATCTCGCGCGCTGCAGCACCCGGTCCGCAGCCGATCTCCAGCACGCGCATGCCGTGCCGCAAAGGCAGCGCGTCAACGATCGCCAATAGCCTTGGCGATAAGTCGTTCGCCATTCCGCTTCTCCAGCCTTTCCGTGAGCCGAGATTAGCGACCATGGCTGGCGACGGGAAGGCCGATACCTGAGGGATCGCGGACATCGTCGAAGTGTTCACCGCCGGTTATTGAGGAGGGGCGCCCCTTGATCGATATCGAAGCGGCCGGCGATTGGTCGACTTCTCAACTGCGCGACAGGAACAGCAGGGATACTTAAAGAGAAAACAAAGGCCGAGCGGCCCGGCGTCGTTGGCCTGAGGGGGGCGGGACTGGCGCCGAGCCTAACCGGTTGGGGGGTAGATCACCGGCCACCTGCATACATACGCTAAATCTAATTTAAGAGCAAGCTAATGTAACAGTGATTCAATGTTGCGCGTTGGCGATTTTCCAGCGGTTGTTTCCAATCAGTTGTTGTTTCTGGCGGCCGCTGCCTGGCCGCGTGCGTCACTCTTATGGCGGCGGCTATACCCGACATGTTGAGCGCACCGGCCAAGAGGCGCCGGGGGCGCGCGGGGCTGAAGCGCAGAGCGCCGGCTTGACCCTGCACCAGGCCGGCGACATTGTGCTGTTCGCCAATCCATAACGGTCGTGTGGGAATGGATTTTCGCAACGCCATCGATGAATCGCTGGCCTGGGCCAGCCGATGGTTCGACTACGCCGTCACGCCGTGGTTTTTCTATCAGGCTGCCATCATCGTCACGCTCTTCCTGGTCGCGAAGCTCACGGCGCAGCGCATCGAACCGCTCGTGGAGAACCGGGCACGCCAGATCAAGGGGCATCCCGGACTGTTGAGGGTCGTCGTTGCCCTGTTGCGGCGCACCGACTGGATCCTGTTCACGGTCTTCCTGCTTGCCGCGCTCGTTCTCATGCGCGCCGTCACCTGGCCAAGCCGGACCCATTTCATCTATATCGCGCTCTCGTTATCGCTTGCGTGGCTGTTTGCGTCGGTGCTGTCGCGCATCGTCCGCAATCGCTTTGTCGCGCGGGCTCTCGCCTGGCTGACCTGGATCTATGCGGCCCTCGTCATCCTGGGCATCGATGACGACGCCGCGACGTTCCTGGACGGCCTCGCAATACCTTTGGGCGCGGTGCGCCTTTCGGCGCTCATGGTGCTGAAAGCGGCGCTGCTGCTGATCGCCACGGTTTGGCTTGCGGTGGTCGTCGGCAAGTATATCGACGAGCGCGTCCGCATCTCCGAAGAGCTGACGCCCTCGATCCGCGTCCTCGTCGGCAAGGTCGCAAAGGTCGGCCTTGTGCTGGTGGCGGGTGCCATCGCCCTGTCTTCCGTCGGTCTCGACCTGACGGCCCTGACGATATTTTCCGGCGCCGTCGGCGTCGGCCTGGCTTTCGGGCTGCAGAAGGTGGTTTCGAATTTCGTCTCCGGCATGATCATCCTGCTCGACAAGTCGATCAAGCCGGGCGACACCATTTCGCTCGAAGGCACTTTCGGCTGGGTGCGCGAATTGCGGGCGCGGTTTGTCTCGGTGGTGACGCGCGATGGCCGCGAATACCTGATCCCGAACGAGGACTTCATCACCCAAAGGGTCATCAACTGGTCGTTCAGCGATAACCTTGTGCGGCTCGACGTGAATTTCGGCGTCTCTTACGACGCTGACCCGCATAAGGTCAGTGAACTGGCCATCAAGGCCGCCATGAGCGTCGGCCGGGTCGAAGCGGACCGGCGGCCGGTTTGCTGGCTCACCGACTTCGGCGAATCCTCGCTCAATTTCGTCCTGCGCTTCTGGATCCACGACCCTCAGCAAGGCCTGACCAACGTGCGCGGCAGGGTGCTGCTGGCGCTGTGGGACACTTTTAGGGAAAACGGCATCGACATCCCCTATCCGCATCGCGAGATCATCATGAAGCCGGATGGGCGTGCTGAGAAATCAGGCGGGCGCTGAAGCTGCCAATCTCCCCCCTTGTGGGTCCCTTGTGGGCCGGTCAATCGCATTTGGATTCTTGCGAAGGTGGACCCCACCCTAACCCTCCCCACAAGGGGGAGGGAACGCTGCCGCGCGCCTTAACTTCCCCTTTGGCGCCCGAAAGGCATGGCAATTTGCCGAGGTCAGCGCAAACGGAAGTCTCCCTCCCCCTTGTGGGTGTTTGGACCGGAGACATCGCGAACAGGTGTGCGAAGACATCGCGAACAGTTTGCCATCCTATCGATCAATGGCATTGAGGTCGATGGTTTCTATTTTCTGATGTCTGAACCAGGCGTCGAAGACGCCGTCGGCAGCGGTTGGGCGAAAGGCGACGGACTTTCCGGCGAAGGCCCTGCACAGGCGCACGTTGTGGCCGAGAATGGAGACGAAGCCATGCTGCTGAACGCGGCGGATGAGATCGTCCTTGGCATAGTCGAACGGCTCGACGGTTTCGCGATGCTGGCGCTGCGAGACGCGGTAGCGGTCGAGCGGCACAGCGCCGCC
>NZ_FNEE01000026.1 GCF_900099905.1 Mesorhizobium muleiense
CACAAGGGGAGAAGGGAGAAGCCGCCCACAGCAACGCGCCGCATCCTCCGGGCCACTCCCATCAAGCTACCGTCTGACCGGGCGAACCCGCTGCGCCCCGCTGATTGGTGTGTGAACGGGGCGCCTGATAGGATGCGGTTGTACGAATCATGTCGGAGGAGCCACACATGAATCTCAGTGCGCCTACGCAGCTTATTTTCATCATATCCCTTGTTATCGCCATCATCGGTCTTCTCGCCGCTCTCGGCGTTTTTGCGTTCATTCCCCTAGCCGCGGTGTGGATCGTCCTCATCGCTTATATCGTGCTTGCCGGCGGCTGCCTGGTTCGCGGCGCTTAAGCCCTCAGATCTCTCAGTCAACTCGGAGCGCCCGGCCACAAGCCGGGCGCTTTTGATTCTGAGGGTTGGTCTGCTACCATCCGCGGGCGGAGGAAAGCTCATGTCTGCCCAGAGCGAAGACGGCAGCAACCAGCACAGTCCTGGCCTCGACCGGTTCGAGATGGTTCGGCGTGCGCCTGGCCCTTGGCTCCAGGGTTCAGTCACTGACATCTGCGGCTACCGCGAAACCATGCCCGGCCGTTTCCGCAACGTCGAATACGCATCGCTGACCGTGCCGCTGGTCATCAGCTTTGCCGAACCCTTCGCCATCGGGCTCGGCAAGGAGCCGGGCGACAACGACCGCTTCGCCAGTTTCGCCGCCGGCCTCTATGCCGGTCCGGTGGTGATCGAATCCCGCGGCGGCGCCTGCTGCATCCAGGTCAATTTCACCCCGCTCGGCGCCCGACGCTTCTTCGGCCTTGCGATGAGCGAACTGACCGACCGCATGGTCGGCCTCGACGATGTGCTCGGGATCGAAGGCATCGCGCTGCGCGAAAGACTTGGCAATGCGCACGGCTGGAGCGCACGTTTTGCCATCGTCGAGACGTTCGTCGCCGCGCGACTGACTAAGGCCCGCGAAATGCAGGCCGAAATCGCCTGGGCCTATGACCGGATCATCGTCTCGGGTGGCCGCATTCGCGTCTCATCGCTCGCCGACAGGCTGGGCTGGAGCCGCAAGCATCTCGCGGGAAAATTCTCCAACGCGATCGGCGTCGGCCCCAAGACGCTCTCGCGCATCGTCCGCTTCAACCGGGCGCTCGGCCTGTCAAGGCAGGGCAAATCCGATTGGGCTGATATCGCCGCCGATTGCGGCTATGCCGACCAGGCGCATCTGGTGCGCGAATTCCGCGACCTTGCCGGCGAAACGCCGACGGCGCTGGCCGCCCAAGCATAGAGGCGCCGGTAACATTTCTTCAAGACGTGGGAAAAGCCTTCGCCCAGACTGGATTATCGTCCAATCCAATTGAAGGAGATCGTCATGACCATGTCAGTCGAACCGCCCAGGCTCTATCCCACCTTGCGCTACCGCAATGCCGCGAAAATGATCGACTGGCTCGGTGAAGCCTTCGACTTTGCCGTTCATGCCCGCTACGGCGAAGGCGACATCGTCCAACACGCCGAACTGACTTTCGGCTCCTCGATGATCATGCTGGGCACCGCACGCGACGACAAGTTTGGCCAGATGATCGGCGCACCGGGCCCGGGTGGCGGCAGATCGATCTATGTTGCCGTCGACGATGCCGATGCCGCTTATGCCAGAGCCAAGAAGGCCGGCGCCGAAATACTGGAAGAGCTCACCGACCGCGACTATGGCAGCCGCGAATTCATCTGCCGCGATCCGGAAGGCAATGTCTGGTCGTTCGGCACTTACTGGCCGAAGGCCGGCGAGCCCGCCAGCTAACGCGCGAGGCCAAAAATCGCGTCGCAGTCGAGGTGGGTTTCCAGCTCGGCTGCGATCTCGTCCAGCGCCCGTTCGACTTCGGCACGGTAGTCGATGCCGCCGCTGTTGACGCCAAGGTTTTCCAGGAATTTCGCCCGAAAAGCGTCGGCGGAAAACAGCCCGTGCAGATAGCTGCCCGACACCTTGCCGTCGGCCGAGACGGCGCCGTCATCGGCGCCGTTGATGACGGCGGACGGCCGCAGCGTGTCCGGACCGGTGGTGCGGCCGAGATGGATCTCGTAGCCCTGGAGCGGCAGATCGAACTGGACCGAGCGCGCGCTGACATTGCGCACAGTCTTTTCCGGTTGCATCACCGTTTCGACGTCGAGCAGGCCGAGCCCCTCGGTCTCGGTGGCGCTGCCCTCGATGCCGTCGGGATCGCGCACGACACGGCCGAGCATCTGGAATCCGCCGCAGATGCCGACGACGTGGCCGCCGCGCTTGCGGTGGGCGACAAGATCGCGGTCCCAGCCATTCTCGCGGAATCTTAGCAGATCGCCGATCGTCGACTTCGAGCCGGGAATGATCACCAGCCCAGCATCCTCCGGCAAATGCTGGCCGGGCGGCACGAAGACGACCTCGACCTGCGGCTCGGCCTTGAGCGGGTCGAGGTCGTCGAAATTGGCGATGCGCGAAAGCATCGGCACGGCCACCTTCAGCGCGCGCTTCTCGCCGGACGCCAGGCGTTCGAGCACCACGGAATCTTCCGAGGGCAGCCGCGCCGCCGCCTTCAGCCACGGCACGACGCCAAAACAGCGCCAGCCGGTGAAGTTTTCGATCGCCTTGATGCCGTCATCGAACAGCGAGACATCGCCGCGGAACTTGTTGATGAGATAGCCGACGATCATGCGCCGGTCCTCTTCCGGCAGGATCAGATGGGTGCCGGCGACCGAGGCGATGACGCCGCCGCGATCGATATCGCCGACCAGGATCACCGGCACGTTGGCGCGCGTCGCAAAGCCCATATTGGCGATGTCGCGGCTCCTGAGATTGATCTCGGCCGGCGAGCCGGCGCCTTCGACGATGACGAGATCGGCACCCTCGGCGACCTTGGCCCAAGAGTCCAGCACGGCATCCATCAGCCGGGCTTTCAGCGCCTGGTAGTCGCGCGCCCGCGCCTCGCCGAACACCTTGCCCTGCACCACCACTTGCGCGCCGATATCGGTCTGCGGCTTGAGCAGCACCGGGTTCATATGGACGGTGGGCGCAACGCCACAGGCGATCGCCTGCAGCCATTGGGCGCGGCCGATCTCGCCGCCGAGTTTGTCGCCCGGTATATTGGCGACGGCGGCGTTGTTCGACATGTTCTGCGGCTTGAACGGCCGCACCTTCAGCCCACGCTTCTTCGCCACGCGGCAGAGGCCCGCGACCAGCACCGTCTTGCCGACATCGGAGCCTGTGCCCTGCAGCATGATCGCCTTGGCCGCCATCAATTCCTGCCCTGTGAAACGCTGCCGGTGATCGTGGATTTCGCGGCCAGTGGTCCGCCGCGCCAGAGGTAGAGCGCCAGCAGCGGCTCCTTGCCGGTGCGCATGGCGTGGCTGACATCAGAGGCATGGTGGATCACCTCACCCGCCTCGCGCCTGCCAAAGTCGCCTTCGCCCATGCGCCATTCGGTGCCGCCGGTCAGCGGAATGTAGATCTCCTCGGCGACATGATGGTGGTCGGGATAGACGATTTCAGGTCCGAGGATCAGCAGACCGGCCGCGACCTCGTCGTTGACGAAATGGCCGCGCGTGCCGAAGACCTCCAGCCAGCCGTAATTGTCGATGAACGTCTTGCCGAAATCCGCCTCGCTGTAGGTCTGCCCCCAGCGCAATTGGCGGCGACGCTCCGCAAGCAGCCGCGCCAGCGGCTGGGCGTTGGCCGGAGCGAGCTCGACGATACGATCGAGCTGGCGCAGGCAGGCAAGCGGACGCGGATCGAGCGGTCGTGCCGGCATGGCCCAGCCGATCCGGGCCACCTCATTGCGCACCAGCGCATCATCGAATGTTGCGAGAGTGGCGTGGAAACGCTCGAGCAGTTCATCGAAATTTGTCGTCACGCCTTGCCCCGGACACGCATTATCACACAGCCGCCCCCAGATCGTTGGATGGAGCTAGTCGGCTTGCGCGGCAGCATCATTGGTCTAGATTGAACCGCGCGCAAAGCCAAAAACGACAGGCCAGGAGGCCGACGACATTACGGAGCACGCCATGGACGCCGCTGTTGATGCGGGCACCAGCCAGTTCGAACTCAACGAGGACCAGCGCGCCATCCAGCAAATGGCCGAGGCCTTCGCTGCCGATCGCGTTGCGCCGAACGCGCTCGACTGGGACCGCAACAAGCATTTTCCGGCGGACGTGATCCGCGAGACTGGCCCGCTCGGGCTTGGCGGCATCTATGTCAGTGACGATGTCGGCGGCTCAGCGCTCGGCCGGCTCGACGCGGTGCTGATCTTCGAGGCGCTTTCGCGCGCCGATCCGGCCTTCTCCTCCTTCATCTCGATCCACAATATGGTGGCTTCGATGATCGACCGCTTCGGCAGCGACGAGCAGCGCCAGCACTTCCTGCCGAAGCTGACCTCGATGGAATGGCTGGCGAGCTATTGCCTGACCGAGCCGGGTTCGGGATCGGATGCTGCGGCGCTGAAGACGCGTGCGGTGAGGAGCGGCGGCGACTATGTGCTGAACGGCGTCAAGCAGTTCATTTCGGGCGCCGGCGACAGCGACCTTTACATCGTCATGGCGCGCACCGGCGCCGACGGTCCGAAGGGCATTTCGACCTTCGTCGTGCCGAAAGATGCGCCCGGCCTGTCTTTCGGCGCCAACGAGCACAAGATGGGCTGGCACATGCAGTCGACCCGCCAGGTCGTCTTCGAGGACTGCAAGGTGCCGGTTGAAAACCTGCTCTCGGACGAAGGCGCCGGCTTCGGCATCGCCATGGCCGGGCTCGACGGCGGCCGGCTCAACATCGCCGCCTGTTCGCTGGGCGGGGCGCAATCGGCGCTCGACAAGGCGCTGTCCTACACCGCCGAACGCAAGGCCTTCGGAGCCAAGATCAACCAGTTCCAGGCGCTGCAATTCAAGCTGGCCGACATGGAGACCGAGTTGCAGGCAGCACGGATATTCCTTTACGCCGCTGCCTCGAAGCTCGACCGCAAGGCCCCGGACGCCTCGAAATGGTCGGCGATGGCGAAGCGCTTCGTCACCGACGTCGGCTTCAACGTTGCCAACGACGCGCTGCAACTGCATGGCGGCTATGGCTATCTGCACGATTACGGCATCGAGAAGCTGGTGCGGGATTTGCGCGTTCACCAGATTCTCGAAGGCACCAACGAGATCATGCGCGTCATCATCGCACGCGCCCTGATTGGGCGGTAAGGCAAGGCAGTAGGGGAGTAGGGGAGTAGGGGAGTAGGGGAGTAGGGGAGTAGGGGAGTAGGGGAGTAGGGGAGTAGGGGAGTAGGGGAGTAGGGGAGTAGGGGAGAAAAATGACCGGCAGGATCAATTCGCACAAGGATCTTATCGTCTGGCAGCAAGCGATGGATCTGGCGTGTGATCAAGCTTATCAGATGCTGTTATCGACCTAGGAGATCTGAAAAATGCTTCGCCAGCTTATCAGCAAACTTGCGCCCGAATAAGTTGCCTACTCCCCTACTCCCCTACTCCCCTACTTAACCCAACCCACGGAGCGCCACCATGACCACCATCGCCTTCATCGGCCTCGGCAATATGGGCAATCCGATGGCAGCCAATCTCGTCAAGGCTGGATATGCCGTTCACGGCTTCGACCTGATCCCGGAAAATCTCGCCAACGCCAAGGAGCATGGGGTCGTCGTCATGGCCAATGCCGTTGCCGCGGTGAAGGAGGCCGATGTGGTCATCACCATGCTGCCGGCCGGCAAACACGTTCTGTCGGTCTATGAAGACATCGTGCCAAAAGCGAAAAAAGGCGCGCTGTTCATCGATTCGTCGACCATCGACGTCGAATCGGCACGAAAAGCCCACGCCATTGCCGCCAGACACAAGCTGCTGTCGATCGACGCGCCGGTTTCCGGCGGCACCGGCGGGGCCGCCGCCGGCACGCTGACCTTCATGGCCGGCGGCGCGAAGGAAGCTTTTGCCAAGGCCGAACCAATCCTCAAGCCGATGGCCGGCCGCATCGTCCATTGCGGCGACGACGGCGCCGGACAGGCGGCAAAGATCTGCAACAACATGATCTTGGGCATTTCGATGATCGGTGTCGCCGAAGCCTTCGTTCTGGCGGAAAAGCTCGGCCTGTCGCACCAGGCGCTGTTCGACGTCGCCTCGAACTCGTCGGGCCAGTGCTGGTCGCTGACCACCTACTGCCCGGTCCCTGGTCCGGTGCCGACATCGCCGGCCAACAATGGCTACAGGCCGGGGTTTGCCGCGGCACTGATGCTGAAAGACCTGAAACTGTCGCAGGAAACCGCGCAAAGCGCCGGTGCGGTGACGCCGCTGGGCGCCGAGGCCGCCCAGCTTTATGCGCTGTTCAACGCCCAGGGGCATGCCGCTGCCGACTTCTCCGGCATCATAAATTTCCTGCGCGGCACCCCGGCGTAATGCATGTCGCCCAAAAGCTTGGGCTTAACCCCCAAGGGTGCGCAAAGCGTGCGCAGCAGACGCGACGCGCTTCAGCCTCGAACTCGACCGGCTTTCGGTTTCCGGCAAGAAACGCGGAAATTTAGATTTGCTTAAACTATCGATAACCACCCGGTAACGATGTCCCTGTAGAACGGAGTGCGAGGCGGCCTATCGCAACCGCCCGGCGCTCCGGATCAGGTCTCGCGTACCGGAGCCCGTAAGTTTCGCCAAGTGTTCAGTCAGCGAAGCGCCATGCGTATCCTGGCAAAGCCGCGTTCCCGATGGAGCGCGGTTTTTGCATTTCGCATTCTTCAACGACAGTGAGACGATCGCCCTGGCGCGTCTCCAGACGGTCGTCGGCCTGGTGGCGGCGGTCCTGACCGACGTCGACCCACAGATGGTCGCTGCAACGCTCCCCAGCGCGAGGGTTCGGTGAGCGCGATCTGAAATCTCCTGAAGCTCATCGGTCCTGTCGGCAAGCTTGTCGACAGGCTCACGAAGTGGCAGCAGATCAACGAAGACGCTAGGAAACGAAGCCGACCGCATCCGCGCTGACGTGGAGATCAAGCGGCTTGAGCGGACATCATTGAAACCTTCTGATTTCCAAGCCGTTATCGCCGGTATGTCCGGGGCTAAATCCAAGCCGAAATCGGTCTCCAAATCACGCGATGCCGAGAAGTCGCGCCAGGAGAAGCAATCGACTGTCGAAGCCGCGTCTGAGATCGTCGGCGCGGCCCCGCCGCCGCTGGAGTTCGTCGAACCCGATCCGGAGCTGACCCCTGAGGAGGCCGAGCAGGCGCGCAAGAGATACTTGCTGAGGCGTTTCTGGATCAGCGCGCGCGGTTACTGGGGCCGCGGAGGCGATAGGCGGGCTTGGCCGTACACGATCGGGTTATTGCTCCTGATCGTCATCAATGTCGGCTTCCAGTATGGGATCAATGTCTGGAATCGCGCAATTTTCGATGCCCTTGAGCAACGCAATGCGCGCACCGTCTATGTCCTGAGCGCCGTTTTCGTGCCGCTCGTGCTCGGAAGCGGAAGCCTTGTCGTTGCACAGGTCTTCCTTCGCATGACGATGCAGCGCCGCTGGCGTTCCTGGCTCACCAACACGGTCATCGCGCGGTGGCTTGCAAGCGGCCGCTACTTTCAGTTGAACCTCGTCGGCGGCGACCACCAGAACCCTGAAGCACGCATCACGGAGGATTTGCGGATTGCCACCGAATCCCCGGTCGACTTCATCGCCGGTGTCATCAACGCGTTTCTGTCGGCCTCGACCTTCATCGTGGTGCTCTGGACGATCGGCGGGGCCCTGACTCTGACGATCGCAGGTTCGACGGTGACCATTCCCGGCTTTCTCGTCATCACCGCGGTGCTCTATGCCGCGATCACATCCACCTCGATGGCGGTCATTGGCCGCCATTTCGTCCACCTCTCCGAGGAAAAAAATCAGGCGGAAGCCGAATTCCGCTACACGCTGACGCGGGTGCGGGAAAACGGCGAGAGTATCGCATTGCTCGGCGGCGAGGAGGAAGAGCGTAGCGGCATCGACAAGACGTTCGCCTATGTGCTCAGGCAATGGGCGCTCCTTACAGGTCAGCACATGCGCACAGCGCTGGTATCGCAGGGGGCGAGTCTGTTTGCGCCTGTCGTGCCGGTTTTGCTTTGCGCTCCAAAGTTTCTCGAAGGCGGCATGACACTTGGACAGGTCATGCAGGCTGCCTCTGCCTTTGCCATTGTGCAGGGCGCGTTCGGATGGCTGGTCGACAACTACCCCCGTCTCGCCAATTGGAACGCCTGTGCACGGCGCATCGCCTCGCTGATGGTGTCGCTCGACGGGCTCGAGCGCGCGGAGCAGAGCAACACGCTCGGACGCATAAAGCGCGGCGAAGCTGCAGGCGATGCGATGCTCAGCCTGAACAATCTCTCCGTGTCGCTCGACGACGGCACCGCCGTGGTCAAGGAAACCAAGGTCGTGATCGAATCAGGCGAGCGGGTGCTCGTCGCCGGCGAATCCGGCTCAGGCAAGAGTACGCTGGTGCGGGCCGTCGCAGGTCTGTGGCCGTGGGGCGGCGGCAGCGTCAACATCCACGCCGACAGACGGCTGTTCATGTTGCCGCAACGGCCCTATGTCCCCACCGGGACGCTTCGCCGCGCAGTCGCCTATCCAGGCGCCGCCGATCGCTGGACGCTGGACGAGATCAAGGCTGCCCTCGACAAGGTCGGGCTCGATTATCTGAACGACAAGATCGAGGACGATGCGCCATGGGACCAGACCCTCTCCGGTGGCGAAAAGCAGCGGCTCGCCTTCGCGCGTCTTCTGCTGCACAGCCCCGATATCATCGTGCTGGATGAAGCAACGTCAGCACTCGATGAAAAGAGCCAGGACAAGATGATGGAGATGATCGTTCACGAATTGCCGAAGGTCACCATCATAAGCGTGGCGCATCGCGCCGAGCTGGAAGCCTTTCATAGCCGCAAGATCACCTTGGAGCGGCGCGAGGGCGGCGCAAAGCTTGTCAGCGATATCGATCTTGTCCAGCGCAAGAGAAGACGGAACTTGCTTGAGCGATTTATGCGGCGCCGGCGCGCCGCACCGAAGCGCAGCACGACCTCGAGCAAAGCGGCGCTGCCCGAGACAAAAAAGTGAAATCCGCCGATCGGGCCTCGGTTCTTGGTGAGCGGCTCCTCCGGCTGGCAGAATCCGGCATTCAAACGGCGGGCGTCCGGCCGCAGGACGCCCGGCGATCGATCTATCTTATTGCTTGCGCAAATCGGCCTGCGCCAGATCAAGCGCCTTGGCGATGCGGCCGCAGGCCATGTCGATCGTCTCGCGCGTCCAGATCAGCGGCGGCGACAGGATCATCGTATCGCCGGTGGCGCGCAGCATCATGCCCTGGGCAACTGCGTGGTCGCGAACGGTCACGGCCGCGCTCCCGGCCGGCAGGAAGCGCGCCTTGGTCGCCTTGTCGCTGACGATCTCGATCGCCGCCATCAGGCCGATCGAGCGCACCTCGCCAACCAGATCGTGACCGCCGACGTGCTCCTGCAGCGCCTTGGCGAAATAGGGTCCGGTGTCGTTCTTGACCCGATCGACCAAACCCTCCCGCTCAATGATCTCGAGGTTCTTCAGCGCCACGGCGCAGGCCACGGGGTGGCCGGCATAGGTATAGCCGTGATTGAACTCGCCGCCCTTCTCGACCAGCGTCGCGGCGATGCGGTCACCGACCAGCAGCGCCGACAGCGGCTGATAACCGGAGGTCAGCGCCTTGGCGGTGGTGATGGTATCGGGCTCGATGTCGAAGGTCTGAGCTGCGAACCACTCGCCGGTGCGGCCATAGCCGGTGATGACCTCGTCCAGCATCAGCAGGATATCGTATTTGCGGCAGATGCGCTGCACTTCCGGCCAATAGCTCATCGGCGGTATCTTCACGCCCCCTGCTCCCATCACCGGTTCGCCGATGAAGGCGGCGACCTTGTCGGCGCCGGCTTCGAGGATGGCATCCTCGACGGCCTTGGCCGCGCGCAGGCCGAAATCATGGTCGCTTTCGCCGGGCAGAGCCAGCTCATAGGCATAAGGCATCATCACATGGACGATGTTGGGAACCGCGCCGTTGAGCTGCTTGTGCATCGGCTCCATGCCGCCCAGCGACGTGCCGGCGATGGTCGAGCCGTGATAGGCGCTCTTGCGCGAGATGATGCGGTTCTTCTCCGGCTTGCCTTCCAATGCCCAATAGTGGCGCACGAGGCGCAGCGCCGTGTCGTTGGCCTCCGAACCGGACGAGCCGAAGAACACCTGGTTGACATGCTTCGGCGCCAGTTCCGCCAGCTTTTTGGCCAGCAGCACCGGTGTCGGGGTCGAGCATTTGAAGAAGGAATTGTAATAAGGCAGTTCCTTCATCTGGGCGTAAGCGGCGTCGGCCAGCTCATCGCGGCCGTAACCGATGTTGACGCACCACAGTCCGGCCATGCCGTCGAGGATTTCCGTGCCTTCGGAATCGTAGATGAACGGCCCGTTGGCGTGGGTGATGATGCGTGAGCCGGCCTCGCGCATCTCCTTGTGGTCGGTGAACGGATGAAGGTGATGCGCAGCATCGATCTGCTGAAGCTGCTTCAGCGAATAATTCTGATAGGTCATGTCTGATCTTCCTCTTGAACCAATCCGGCAATTGCAGACAATCCGGCAATTGCAGCGGGGGCGGATTCGTCAGAGGAAGGCGGGCGGCGAATAGCCGATGCGGGCGCAAAGCCGCAAAAGCTCGGCGCGAAGCGTACGCGGCGACGGCGTCACCGCCACCCCAAATGCGCATGATGCCTTCATCCAAGCCATGCAGCATCTTAGGCGGTCTGATGCGATCAGTTCAAGCCGTTCCGTTCAAGCCGTTCCGGCCAGCGCCCGTTGCAGGAAGACATACTTCATCGCCGCCTGTGCCGCTTGCGGCCGGCGATCGCCGCGCCCGCCATGGCCGCCCTCGGTCTCCTCGAAAAACAGCGTCTTCGCGTGGCCGGCAGCCTGCAGCCGCGCCGCCATCTTGCGCGCATGGCCGGGATGGACGCGGTCGTCGGCCGTCGATGTGGTCAGCAGCACCGGCGGATAGGCGGCATCGGGCTCGACATGCTGATAAGGCGAGTAAGCCGCCAGCGACGCGGCCTCTTCCGGCTTCGCCGGATCGCCATACTCGGCCATCCAGGATGCGCCGGGCGGCAGCTCGGTGTAGCGCAGCATGTCGAGCAGGGGCACGTCGATGATCACCGCACCGAAAAGCTCGGGATGCTGGGTCAGCGAAACGCCGGTCAGCAAGCCGCCATTCGAGCCGCCCTGGATGCCAAGCGTCGCCGGCGTGGCGATGCCGCGTTCCACCAGGTCTTGCGCGACCGCGGCGAAATCGTCGAAGGCGTTCTGGCGATTGGCCTTGAGCGCGGCCTGATGCCAGTTCGGACCGAACTCGCCGCCGCCGCGGATATTGGCCTGCACATAGGCATTGCCCTTTTCCAGCCACAGCCGGCCGCGCACGCCGGCATAGCCGGGCAGCAGCGGCACTTCGAAGCCGCCATAGCCGTAAAGCAGCGTCGGCACCGGCCCGTCCTGGTCGCGCCGCCTGACGACGAAATAAGGGATTTTGGTGCCGTCCTTCGAGCGTGCCTCGAACTGTTCCGAGACCAGGGACGATGCATCGAAACGCGCCGGCTGCGATTTCACGGTTGTCAGCATCGCTGCATTGTCGTCCGACCAGATGATCGAACTCGGCGTCAGGAAATCGGTGAAGGAGAAGGACACGCTGGAGCCGAAACGCTCGGCGTGGCTGATGCCGACACTGCCGTTTTCGGGCAGCGCCACCGGCTGCAGCGACCAGCCGCTGCCGCTGCGATCGCAGGCGACGACCTTGCCGCGCACATTGTCCATCAGATTGATGAACAACCGGTCCCGCGTGCGGGCAATGCCGGCAATCGAGACACGATCCGCCGACTCGAGCACGGTCTCGACAGGTGCGAGCGCATTGGTCTCGATCCAGCGCGCGAAGTCCAGCGAATAGAGGCCATCAGGATTGCACAGCGTGCCGTCCGGCGCCGTCCACGGGCTGCGCACTCCAAAGACGAACTGATCCCTGAACAGCACCGTGTCGGTCACGTCGTCCGGCAACGGGATGCGCCTGTTTTCGCCGGAAGGCAGACGCAGAAAACTGTGCGAGGCAAAGAAATCGAGCGTCCGGGTCAGCAACAGATGCCGCTTGTCACCGTCGAATTCGAGGGAACCGCCGGCGGCGAGATCCTGCTTCTGCGCCTCGAAAATCGGCGTCGCATCCTCCAGCCTGGTGCCGCGCTGCCAAAGCTTGACCACGCGCGGATAACCGGACTGGGTTTTTTCGTCCTCTTCGAAGGCAGCCGAGACGATGACCGTGTCCTTGTCCAGCCAGTTGAAGCCCGACTTCGAGGCAGGAGCACGAAAGCCGCCCTCGACAAAGGACTTGCTGTCGATGTCGAATTCGCGCATTTCGCTGGCGTCGCCGCCATCCGGCGACAGGCTGAGCAGGCAGCGGCTGAAATCGGGGTAAAGCCGGCTGGCGCCGCTGAACACCCATTTCACACCGTCTTTGGCTGACAGACTGTCGAAGTCGATGATCGTCTCCCATTCCGGCTTCTCGGTCTTGTAGGAAGCGACCGGAGTGCGCCGCCAGAGGCCGAGCACGTTGGTCTTGTCCTGCCAGAAATTATAGACGTGGCCGTTGAGCGCAGACCCGACGGCAATGTTGTCTTCGGCCGTCATCAGGTCGAGTGCGGTTTGGAAGCAGGTCTGGTAGGATGGATCGCCCTGCAACTCGGCAACCGTGATCTCGTTCTGACGGTGAACCCAGTCGAGCGTTTCCTTGCCCGTTCTGTCCTCCAGCCAGAGAAAGGGATCCTCAGTCGCCGAATTGGGACGCGTCTTTGTGTTCGAACTGGTCATGTGGTCTCCGATAAATTCGTCAAGGCTCGGCAACGTCGTCTTGCCACTATCGGTATTCAACCTGGAACGCAAAAGGAGCCATTGCGCTGTTGGCCTCCTAAGGTGGGGCCGCCTGCCGCCCGCAGGCCACGAGGGAATCCATGCAACATCTGTACATTGCCAAAGAGAAGTTCGGTCCTTTCAGCGGCACTGCGTGGACCATGTACATAAACTGGTCCGGCCTCACCCAATTAAGCGAGGTCGTCTCACTCGATGGAATGCTCGGGCCGGTTGCGCTGGGACAGGTAAAGGACAGCTACTGGCCCCATATTGTTAACGAGGACTACATGCTCGATTTCTTTGTGGACCTGGACTTCCTCCTTTCGGAGTTGGCCGATCCGGGCGATTTGAATGTCCTCAATGTGATACGAAGACCGTCGCTTGACGTGCGTTCACTCGACTGGAACGGATTTACCTTCCTGGGCTACGACTTGTTGGATCAAGACGTCTCCATAAGCGCTTTGACCAACTGCGGAGGATTTCCTGACGTGTTTGCGAACACGGAACTGTCCGATGTTGGATTGATAACCGACTTTGATCGTGCCGTTGAAATTCGAGACCTCCTACGCAGGATGCATCCCTCTGAACACCATGCCGAGTGTGATTTATGGGCGATTTCCAGATGGCAAGGAAATGAAGGCACCCCGCAATCGTATTAATGCATGTCGCGCAAAAGTGTGCAGCGGTTTTGCGATAACGACATGCAAAAACAACAACCTAAAGCGCGTCGCATCAGACGCGACGCGCTTTAGACCGCTCGCCCCCGCAATACGGTTGTGACCGCCAACGCCAGACAAATGGCGCCAAGCGTGATCGGCAGGCCGTCCGCGCCGAGAATATCCATGGCGCCGCCCGCCAGCGGCGGCACGGCGATGCCGCCGACGCCCCACATTAGCGAGAAGGCGGCGTTGCCGGCGACCAGTGCCGAGCCGGTGAACCGCTCGCCAAGCTCGATGATCGACATCGTGTAGATGCCGTAGGAAACCGCACCCCAGACAAACACGCACGGCCAGATCAGCGGCGTCTCGATGAGAACCGGCAACAGCACGCATCCAAGCACCGTTAGCGATACACAGATAAATCGCACCAAACGCGCTGTCAGCCGTTCCGCCAGCAGGCCGAGCGGCACCTGCATGGCGATGTTGCCGGCGATCATTATCGACAGCAGCGCCGACATGCGCGCCTCCGCGATGCCATAATGCGCTCCGTAGACCGGCAGCAGTGCCAGCACCCCCTGTTCGAAACCGGCGGCCACCACCACCGCCGACAGCAGCAGCCATGCCATCGGCATGAACCCCATCACCGAAACCTGGTGCCCGGCTTCATCGACCTTTGGCAGCCGTCCCAGCACCAGCGCCAGGCAGGCGCCGCAAAAGACGAATGCGGCGATGCCGACGAGAAACGGCGGCCATCCTTCGGTGCCGACCGCAAGCAGGCACAGCGGGCCGGCCGCGAAACCTGCCGAAATGACTGTAGAATAGATGCCCATCACGCGACCGCGGCGCGCCGGAGGCGCCAGCGCGATCACCCAGATCTCGCTCAGCACATAGAGCGGATTGGTCACCACGCCGATCAGGAAGCGCAGTGGAAACCAGAGATAGACATTTTGCGTCCAGCCGATCAGCGCCAGCATGATCGCGGAAAGGGCCGCGCAGGTCAGCGCCGTGCGCCCTGCCCCGAACCGGCGCGCCAGCGCCGGGATAAGCGGCGACGAGACGATAAAGCCGACCGGCGTCATTGCCGCCGACAGGCCGATCATGGCCGGCGAGACGCCCTGGCGCTGCAGGATGAAGCTCAGCAGCGGGTAGCTCAGCCCTTGCGCGATGGCGAACACCGAAACGGTGGCGATCACGCCGGTGATCGCCGCCCACTGTATTGTCTGGTCGCTGTTCTGTTCCGCCCGGTCCATGATCCGCACCACGAAGCCTGCACGATTAGCGTTTCGGCGGCGTGCCGGGAAGCACCGGCGGCAGGAACCGCTTGCGCCAGCCAGAGCATGCCTTGTTAAGGACTCCGCGGCGCCATTCAGGCCACTACGGAAAATACCGGGCAATCGCCCCCTTCCTGCCCTCCGCGTAAGGCTTCAGCCACTTGTCGTCGATGGAGAGCCCGTCATTGTCCGACGGTCCTTCTCCAATCGTTCTGCGCCAGGCGCGGAACTTGTAGTGGTCGAACACGTCGAGCATATGCACCGCAAAGGCCGCAGCGAACGTCTTGTCGCCTTCGACGATCACCATGTTCTCGTCGTTTTCATAGGACGCCTTGTAGCCAAGGTTGTGGCTGCCGGCGATGACGGTCGCGTTGTCGGCCATCGGATCGATGATGACGATCTTGTCGTGCACGATCGCATGGCCGACGGTCAGCACTTCCGCCTGGAAATCCCGCGCAACGGAGGCCCCCGTCAGGTTGGCCGCCCTGACGATGGAGACGTTCGGCGCCTCCCAGACCTTCTCCGGAAAGACGAATGGCGACTTGCCATCCTTGTTCGATTTGTTGGTGACTGGATCCCGGGTCGGAGCAATATAGTTGGGCATGGCGGTGTGATCGCTGATTGCGCCCTGCACGATCAGCTTTGGATTCGCCGTCGCCGCCGCGACCGCCTGATCGATGACCGAATTGTTGCCAAGCCGCGACGGATTGAACACGAGAAAGAGCACCGCCTCCTTCGCCGCCTTGATCCGTGCGAAAACATCTTCGAGATCGACAGGCCGCACCGAGATGTCCTTTTTGCTGCGGTCGGGATCGTTTGGCGAGAACCAGATGGTGGTCCCATCGACATGGTTCGGTGTGCGATTCTTCAGGCGAAACGGCCTGCCTTGCTTCTGCGCCACACGTCCTGCGGCGCTATCGCTCGCCGGCGGCGGGAACACGTCGGCCTTCATCCGTTCCCAATAGGCATCGAACACTTCGGCCATGGCAGGGTCGTCGCGGATGAAGGCGTTGTTGGACTGTCCGCAAATGCCCGTCGACGTCCAATTGGTGCTGCCGGTCATGACCGCTTGCGGATTGCCCTGGGCGTCGCGGTAGACGGCAAACTTGTTGTGGCCGATATGGTTGTTGTTGAACAGACGATCGGTCAGCACTACGCCGGCGTCGCGCAGCCGCTTTCTGAAGGGCGCGTTGCCCGCGTCCCACGCCTTGGTCTGTTCATCCCTGCCCGAATTCGAAAGAATGACGTCGACGACATCCTTGGCGTCGATGATCGCGTCGCACAACTCGTCATCGCCAAGCTCATAGAGGGCAAGCCTGACAGTGCCGCCCTCGGCCTTGGCCCGTTTCATCAGGCTGGTGAGCACATCCGGAACCTCGCCGTGAAGATAGGCGCGTATCTTGCTGCCGGGACGCTGAAGCTCGGCCCTGATCTTGTCGCGCTGCCCGACCTTGATGCCGGCGTCTTCCAGCGCGCGCGACAGCCATTGCGTCGAGAGCACGCCGTTGGTGAAGGCGAGCCGCGCCTTGCCGAACATCGATCCCAGGAAGATGGTCGGGCTGACGGCGCCTTGTCCGAGATAGCCGAGCGGCCGAGCCGCTCCGCTATAGGCTTTCTCGGGCCGCACCGGCACCGGATCGAGGCCGGGCCGCATGTCGCCGACCGGACGCACCCGGTAGGCGACCAATTCGCCATCCGGCCTGATTTCGACGCTGTCGCGGCGCCGCCGCACCGTAAGATCGCGCCAGAATGTCTTCTGCACCGGCCAGACGCCGGTGTCCTGCGGAATCCAGTCCCTGTTGCGTTGCCCCCGGAAAGGCACCCAGGACGCCAGACAGCGTTCCTCGCCGGTGCCGGGATAGATGCGGACGATCTCGAAGCCGAGACAGCCGTCGATCATTCCGTCAATATCCCAGGCAATGAAAGCGACTTCGTTGTTGGTCGCTGCACGCACGCTGACAACATCCGACACGGAAATAGTCTCCCTCAGGACGGTTTGTATTCAATGTACTTACTCAATATGACGTAATCGCAACGTGACATGTTTCACAGTTCGGGCAGCAGATCTGGATTTCGCCCTGGTGCGTCCGGCTGGCGAACGTCCATGTCGCTTCCCTCGTCCTAGTGGTCGCCGCCTCCGCAATGGCGGGACGGCGGTCGGTCCATTATGCCGCCGCACCATCGCAGCGTACGAGGACTATCATGACCGCCGCCCTTCATTCCGCCGAACCGGCATTGGCGAACGACCGAGCCCGTCGCGGCGGCCGCGCGGGCAAGCGCGCCGGCGCAGCGGCGGCATTCGAGCAGCCGCCTTTCCGTCAGCTGAAAATCCCGCTGACGCCGACCAGGCTGGTCTCCGACGACGAGCTGGAATCGATCCACCTCGCCTCGCTGCGCGTTCTCAGGGAAATCGGCGTCGACGTGCTGCACGACGAGGCAAGGCGCATCATGAAGGCGCATGGCGCGGATGTCCGCGAAGGCAGCGAGCGGGTGCGCTTCGACAGCGACATGATCCTCGAGCTGGTTTCGCACTGCCCGTCGGAATTCACCATCCATGCCCGCAATCCGGCGCACAATGTCCGCTTCGGCGGCGACAACCTGATCATCTCGATGATGGCGTCGGCGCCCAATTGTTCCGACATCGATCGCGGCCGCCGGCCGGGCAACCAGCAGGACTACCGCAACTTCCTCAAACTTGCGCAGATGCACAACATCCTCAACTGCACCGGCGGCTATCCGGTCGAGCCGATCGATATCCATCCGTCCGTCCGCCACCTCGAATGCATCCGCGATCTGAGCGTGCTCACCGACAAGGTGTTCCACATCTACTCGCTCGGCAAGGAGCGCAATGTCGACGGCATAGAGATCACCAGGATCGCGCGCGGCATCAGCGCCGAACAGCTTCTCGAACAGCCGTCGGTGTTCACCATCATCAACACCAATTCGCCGCTCAAGCTCGACGTGCCGATGATGGAAGGCATCATCCAGATGTCGAGCAAGGGCCAGGTCGTCATCGTGACGCCGTTCACCCTGTCGGGCGCCATGGCGCCGGTGACCATCGCCGGTGCGCTGGTGCAGCAGAATGCCGAGGCACTGTCCGGCATTGCCTTCGCCCAGATGGTGCGCAAGGGCGCGCCCGTCGGCTATGGCGGCTTCACCTCCAACGTCGACATGAAGTCCGGCGCGCCGGCCTTCGGCACACCGGAATACATGAAGGCGCAATTGGTCGGCGGCCAGCTCGCTCGCCGCTACAACATCCCCTACCGCACCTCCAACACCTGCGCCGCCAACACGGTCGACGCACAGGCCGCCTATGAAAGCGTGTTCTCGCTGTGGGGCGCCATCCAGGGCGGCGGCAATCTGATGATGCATGCGGCCGGCTGGCTGGAAGGCGGCCTGCGCTGCTCCTACGAAAAGACCATCCTGGACATCGATCTGCTGCAGATGGTGGCGGAGTTCCTGACCCCGCTCGACCTCTCCGAGGAGGCCCTCGGCTTCGACGCCATCCAGTCCGTCGGTCCGGGCGGCCATTTCTTCGGCACCCAGCATACCCAGGACCGCTACAAGACAGCATTCTATTCGCCTATCATCTCCGACTGGCGCAATTTCGAGACCTGGGCGGAAGCCGGATCGCCGACAGCTATCGAAAAAGCCAATCGGGTGTGGAAGGAGCGGCTGGCCTCCTATGAAGAGCCCTACATGGACCCGGCTATCCGCGAGGAACTCGACGCCTTCGTCGACAAACGTCGGTCCGAAGGCGGCGCGCCGACTGATTTTTGATCATCTGTATTGGTTTGATGAACAGTCGACTCCCACTTCGTCGAGCTTCGCTCGACACCTCTCCCCCGATCGACGGGGTAGAGGAAGGGCGTGACATTGTTCCAGCCGGAGCGCTTCTCCACTTTGTTTTCACGCCCCGCTCACCCGATTCAACCTCTTCAAAAACGGAACTATCTTCATGAAATCTCACGCAAAAGCGGTTGTCATCGGTGGCGGTGTCGTCGGCTGCTCGGTGCTTTACCATCTGGCCAAGGCCGGCTGGACCGACATCATGCTGATCGAGCGTTCGGAGCTCACCTCCGGTTCGTCCTGGCATGCGGCGGGCGGCTTCCATACGCTCAATGGCGATCCCAATGTCGCCAAGCTGCAGGCCTATACGGTGCAGCTCTACAGGGAGATCGAAGAGCTTTCCGGCCAGTCCTGCTCGCTGCACCTGACCGGCGGCGTGATGATGGCCGACACGCCGGAGCGCATGGACTTCCTGCGCCTTGCTCACGCCAAAGGCCGCTATCTCGGCATGGACACCGAGCTGATCACGCCGTCAGAGGCCAAGGCGATGTTCCCACTGATGGACGAGACCAATTTCGTCGGCGCCATGTGGGATCCGGTCGAAGGCCATCTCGATCCTTCCGGCACCACCCACGCCTACGCCAAGGCGGCCAGGAAGCTCGGCGCCGAAATCGTGCTGCGCAACCGCGTCGTCGAGCTGACGCAGGAGGTCGACGGCACCTGGAACGTCGTTACCGAGCAAGGCACGGTCAAGGCCGAGCATGTCGTCAACTGCGGCGGCCTGTGGGCGCGCGAGATCGGCCGGATGGTCGGCGTCGAGCTGCCGCTGCTGGCCATGGAGCATATGTACCTGTTGACCGAGCCGATGCCGGAGGTCGAGGAATTCAACAAGTCGACCGGCCGCGAGATGATCGGCGTTATGGACTTCAAGGGCGAGATCTACACCCGCCAGGAACGCAACGGCATCCTGCTCGGCACCTATGAAAAAGCCTGCAAGCCGTGGTCTCCGGTCAACACGCCGTGGGATTTCGGCCATGAATTGCTGCAGCCCGACATCGACCGCATCGCGCCGTCGCTGGAAATCGGCTTCAAGCATTTTCCCGGCATCGAGAAGGCCGGCATAAAGCAGATCATCAACGGTCCCTTCACCTTCGCGCTCGACGGCAATCCGCTGGTCGGCCCGGTGCAGGGCCTGACCAATTTCTGGTGCGCCTGCGCCGTCATGGCCGGTTTCTCACAAGGCGGCGGCGTCGGGTTGGCATTGTCGAACTGGATGGTCCATGGCGATCCCGGCTTCGACGTCTGGGGCATGGACGTCGCGCGCTTTGGCGAATGGGCGACACTGCGCTACACCAATGCCAAGGTCCGCGAAAACTATTCGCGCCGTTTTTCCATCCGCTTTCCCAACGAGGAACTGCCGGCGGCACGCCCGGCCCAGACCACCCCGCTTTACGACACGATGCTGGCCAACAACGCCGTCATGGGCGACAGCTGGGGCCTCGAAACCCCGCTCTGGTTCGCCCCGAAAGGCACCGAGCCGAAGGACATCGTTTCGTTCCATCGCTCCAACGATTTCGGGCCGATCGGCGAGGAAGTGCGCGCCACCCGCGAGAAGGTCGGCGTCACCGAGATCGCCAACTTCGCCAAATACGAAGTCTCCGGGCCGGGATCGGAAGATTTCCTCAACCGGCTGATGACCAACCGCATGCCGAAGACCGGCCGCATTGTGCTGACCCCCATGCTGAACGAGTTCGGCAGGCTGATCGGCGATTTCACCATCGCCAAGGCGGGCGAAGAGCGCTTCATGATCTGGAGCTCGTCGGCGGCGCAGAAGTATCACATGCGCTGGTTCGAGAAGCACCTGCCGAAGGATGGTCCAGGGGCGTCACAGGTCCGCATTCACCGCTTTGACCAGACGCTGGTCGGCTTGTCGATTGCCGGGCCGAAATCACGCGACCTGCTGCAGAAACTGGTCGACGCCGACATCTCGACCAAGGCCTTCCGCTTCATGGACTTCCGCGAGATGGCGGTCGGCGGCGCGCCCTGCATGGTCAATCGCATCACCTATACCGGTGACCTCGGCTACGAGATCTGGATGGCGCCGGCCTACCAGCGTCTCGTCTACAAGGCGATCAAGGATGCCGGCGAAGAGTTTGGCCTGGTCGATTTCGGCATGCGCGCCCTGCTCTCGATGCGCCTGGAAAAGAATTTTCCGACCTGGTTCCGCGAACTGCGCCCGATCTACGGGCCGTTCGAGGGGGCGATGGACCGCTTCGTCAAGCTGGAGAAGAACGACTTCATCGGACGCGACGCGGCAGCCAGGGAGCAGGCAGAAGGGCCAAAACTGCGCCGTGTCTCCTTCATCGTCGATGCCGCAGACGCCGACGTGATGGGCGACGAACCGATCTGGGCCAAAGTCGGCGGCAAGGATTACGGCACGGTGGAGAAGCCGCATGGTTATGGCGCGCAGCGTTTCGACACGGACGGCAAGGAAGTGCGCGGCTCGAGGGCCGCGGAAGGCGCTTCGGCCGTGCGCGGCATCGTCGACGGCGACTGGCGCGTGGTCGGCTGGGTCACCTCCGGCGGCTATGCCCATTATATCAAGGAATCGATGGCGCAAGGCTATGTGCCGGCGGCCTTGGCCGCGGACGAGAGCGCCGGACTGTTCGAGATCGAGATCCTCGGAAGCCGACGACCAGCCCGCATCAATGTCGAGCCGCCTTTCGACCCGAGCGGCGAGAAGATGCGGGCCTGAAAGCATTGGACCCAAAGGCCCGCCCTCGGGCCTGACCCGCGCGGCCGATTGATATCGGGAGGATAGGGAAATGAGCGATCCGGGCGTCGAGCGACGGTTCGGTCGTCATCGCAGGATCGCGCCGTTCGAGCCAGACGAAGCAGGCTCAATCGATGCGTTGCGCCTGAAATCGCGGCAGAAGGCCGCTGAACTCAACCAGCATGTGCTTGGCTACGGCGCAATGGCGGAAGCCGAGTGGCACGCCGCCGGCATTGCTGCTCCCGACCTGCCCGCCATGCGCCAATACCGGCTCGACCGCATCCGCGCCGAGCTGAAGCGCCGCGGCTATGCGGGAGCCTTGCTCTACGATCCGATCAACATCCGCTATGCGACCGACTCGACCAACATGCAGCTCTGGGTCGCACACAATCCGACAAGACATTGTTTCGTTGCCACCGAAGGTCCGGTGGTGCTGTTCGACTATTTTTCCTGCGAGCACCTTTCCGACCACTCCGGCGTCGTCGACGAGGTTCGGCCGGCAGTGTCGTGGATCTATCTCTACAGCGGCGAACTCACCGAGCAAAAAGTCCGCCGCTGGGCCACCGGGATCGCCGATCTGGTCAAGCAGCATGGCGGCGGTATCGGCCGCATCGCCGTCGATCACATCAATCCCGAGGGCGTCGAAGCGCTCGCCCGCCTCGGCATCTCGATCGGCAATGGCGAAGCGCTGATGGAAAATGCACGCCTGATCAAATCGCCCGACGAAATTCTGGCCATGCGCCGGTCGATCGTCGCCTGCGAGGCGGCGATGGGCGAGATGGAAGCAGCATTGAGGCCAGGAATTTCCGAAAACGAACTGTGGGCCGAACTCCACCGCGGCAACATCGCGCGTGGCGGCGAATGGGTCGAAACCCGGCTGTTGACGTCCGGCCCGCGCACCAATCCCTGGTTCCAGGAATGCTCGTCGCGAACGATCGCAGCCGGCGATCTCGTCGCTTTCGATACCGATTTGATCGGCCCTTACGGTTTCTGCGCCGACCTGTCGCGCACCTGGCTCTGCGGCGACACCGAGCCATCCAACGAGCAACGCGAGCTGTTTCGCATCGCCGCCGATCAGATCGCCCACAACATCGGCCTGATGCAGCCGGGCACATCGTTCCGCGATCTTGTCGAACGCTCGGCGGTGCCGCCCGCAGATTGTTTCCCGACGCGTTACGGCGTGCTCTATCACGGTGTCGGCCTGGCCGACGAATACCCGACGCTGCCGCATGCCATCGACTGGACCGAAGACACGCCCGACGGCGTGCTTGTGTCGGGCATGGTGCTTTGCGTCGAGAGCTATATCGGCCGGCTTGGCGGACGCGAGGGCGTCAAGATCGAAGAGCAGATCCTGATCACCGAAACCGGCAACGAGCAGCTTTCGACCTATCCGCTCGACGAGCGGCTGCTCGGCGACTGATTTTTTATGCGGTCGCCGCGACCACCTCGCGCAGCGCCTCCACGATCTTTTCCGGTGTCGTTCTGGCAGTGATGAACGGCAGGCCCTTGCGCCGCGTTGTCCAGCCGACGACTGTGACCGCTTCCGCTGCCGGCTCGAAGCGCCGCGCATTGGCCCAGCTCTGGCAGTCGATGGCCGCGACATCGGCCTTGCCCTCGGCAATGGCGACGATCGAGGCGCGGTGGCCACCGCTTTCGCTGCGCTCGGAGAAGATGTCCAGGCTTTCGCCCAGCGCCTCCAGGTCACGCGCCGGCGCGATAATGCCCGACATGGAATCGAGGCTGTTGAAGGTAAAATGCTTGCCACGCAGGACATCGAGCGGGATGAGCGGGCTGCCGTCGGACGGTGAGCCAACCGTTGGCGCTTCACCTGCACGCATCACCAGCGCACTCGAATAGAGTTCACCCTGCCCGCCCTCGAACGCGTCGTAACGCGGCTGGCCGACCAGTTGAACATGCGTCGCCAGCCCGAGTTCCATCGGACCCCAGCAGGTCTGTGCGAACAGCAGCGCCGGATGCAGCCAGAGGCCGAAAAAATCCAACTCGTCCGGCGGCAGCGTCGCCGGATCGGGCGCCATGACCTTTCCGGCGGCGTCGCGGATGCCGCCGTCCACAGGCCGCAGATCGGCATTGACGCGAGCGATGGTCTGCGGCGCGTCGATGCCTTTTTGCCGGAAGGCATCACGCAGCCGCGCCCATTGGGCGTCGACCTCGCTCCGCATTTCAGACCAGTCGTACATCGGCAAGCCGGCAACGAATAGCCCCATGTAACCGCTTGTCATCGTTGAATTTATTTCCTTTTATCGTTGCGCATGTTGCTCAACATGTTGCGGATCGTTGCGTATTAGACCATATCGCAGCGCATTTGATGCCTGTAGATATCACAAGGTAATACCGAATGGAGCCTTGTGATACTAAATGGGAACAATTGTAACGCGTAAGCGCGCCAATGGCACCGCTGCCCATATGGCGAAAATCATCATCAAGCGAGACGGGAAAGTTGTCCATCGCGAGAGCAAGACATTTGATCGCCGGCCAGCGGCGGCGGGCTGGATCGCCCGGCGCGAGGATGAGCTTTCCCAGCCGGGCCAGATCGAGCGAGAGAGCGCCGACAAGGTGAAGCTGCGCAAGGTGATAGAGCAGTACCGCAGCGAGAGCGCGACCGTCATCCGTCGATCCAAAGCGCAAGCCCTAAACATGCTCCTGAGGTTCCCGATTGTTGACATGGTGTGCGACGAAATAGCCAGCCCCCATATCGTCACTCTGGCACAGGAACTTTCGGCAGGGCGACATTCAAACGCCCGTCACCCGACAATCCGAACGCCGCAAACCGTAGCGGGGTATCTGTCGCACCTCTCACCTATCTTCGATATCGCAAGGCCGGCATGGGGGTACCCGCTCGACAAAAGCGCATTTGATGACGCCTACGTGGTGCTTAAGCGCATGGGTATCGTCGGCAAGTCCAACGTTCGCGAGCGCCGCCCGACGATGGAAGAACTAGAAAAGCTCATGACCTTCCTTGCCGGGAGGAAATCGACGGCAGCACCAATGACCAAGATCGTCCCGTTCGCCCTATTCTCGACGCGGCGGCGGGAGGAAATCACCAATATCCGGTGGCCCGACCTGGACGAGCAGCATTCCCGCATCTTGGTCCGCGACATGAAAAACCCGACCGAGAAGACCGGCAACAACGTTTGGTGCGACCTGCCCGAGCCGGCTCTTAGGATCATCCAGGCCATGCCGCGCAGCGGCGACAGGATATTTCCCTATGTGCCCGACACCCTCGGAAAAGCCTGGAGCGAAGCTTGCGACATGACAGAGATCGAGGATCTTCATTTTCACGACCTACGCCACGAGGGAATAAGCCGGCTGTTCGAAATGGGCTTAAACATTCCCCACGTCGCAGCTGTCTCCGGACATCGCTCTTGGCAGTCCCTAAAGCGTTACACGCACATTCGCCAGACCGGCGACAAATACGCCGGCTGGAAATGGCTGGAGGCCGCAACGAAAAAGCCCGGCGATTAAGCCGGGCTTGAATTCTCCCAAGGAATTAGCAGTCCTTACCCTTGGGCCGGTGCGGTCGCTAATGGTCCGCCCTTTTGTAGCTTCTAGTTCGCTTGCTCAGAGAGCCGGCGAGGTGCTGCGCTTGCGTTGCGTTTATCGCATCAAGCGTTGCGAAATGTCAAGCAGCAGCTGCGACCGCCTTGTATGCCGCCGCACGATCCTTGTTCTGGCGAGATTTCATCACCAGGACCGTGACAACCACGATCACCGCGACCGCAATCCCGGCGATCAGGAGCCAGTTCGGTTCACCGGTTATGGCAGCATCGCCGCCGCCGACAGTCGCGCCGCCGCCCGCCGCGCCGCCTGCGCCTTGCTCCTGGGTCCTGGCTTTGCCCGCCGCCTTGTCAGCCTCAACGTCAAGCTCGATCTTGCGGCTCGCGGGAGGCGTTCCGGCGTGAGCCAGCCACATGGCGACGGCCATCGCCTCGACATCAGCAACGCGCCTGGACCAGCCCCGTTTAAACGTGTTCCAGATTTTCAGGCTTTGCATGAAGCCCAGGCGCTTGGCGCACAGGCGCTGGATCGTCTTTTTCTTGTCGGCCAGGATCACCGCTTTGAGCGTACCAGGCCCGATCTTGCCGTCAGCCTTGACGCCGACGACGGCTTGCAGATAGCGCACTGCGCGCGACGGACCCGAATTGACGCCGAAGTCGAACGTTGCCAGGTCGACACCGTGGGGCAGATCGTCGCCACGGATCGGGCTCCAGAAGCCGCCACGATAGATAAATTCAACGTCCGTCTGACTGATGTTGCGAAGCTGGGTTTTGCTCGCGCCAGGCTTGAAGCGGCGGAACGTCGCAAGCGTGATCCCCTTCATAGTCGCCCCGCCTGGGTCTTTCGGATGGTCGGACCATCCGCCCTCATGCACGAGCGAGACTTTGAGACAGGCAGGCAGATTTCCGGAAGCCATTGCGATTATCTCCTTGAGCGTGAAACCGCGACAACTATCCCCGGCAATGGTTGGCGGTATCGAACGCTCCGGCGCGGGTACTCCTGCCAATCACCTCCTGTGAGATTGGTGAACATGGCCGTCATCGTCCGAGTAGATCGGCGCTGGGCCGCGCATGGAGCAGTGGACCATGAACCCGGCGAAATGAGGCAAATCAGGGTGACGGGGCCGCGACCGGAATGAGCCGGCTCGCGGCTCTTTCATTTTCACCAGTCTAGTTTTTCCTCGCCGTATGCCAGCAAGTTACCTTTTGGGTTGCGGAACACGATCCGATCCTCGCCGTCCTTGCGGTCGCGGCCGGTGAGCCATCCCAACTTTTTCATGATCCGGCCGACGCGCGTTGAATGCTTCCAGTCGGCATCCTTTTTCGGAATGCCAAGCGCCTCGAAAATCTCCAATTGCGTGATTGACGTTCGCGTCTTGAGCATCGGCGCGATGTGGTCGACCCACACGTCAACGTCGGTGCGCTTTTCCTGTTCGGCCTCGACCGCTTCCTGTTCTTCCTCACGGACCCACCATTGCGCACCGGCCTTGAACAACGCCACAGCCTCAGCCCAAAGCTGATCACGATCCCGATAGATCGCGTCGATGTTGATCTTGCGCGCCTCAAGCGGCCAGAAGCGGCGAGCGCCAGTCGGATCGCGAAGATATGCGTTGCCTTCTGGGTTGATCGTGCCATTGAGAACGACGCGGCGTGGCACTTCAATGACCGAGCGACCGTAAGGCGGGCGAAAGCGGTCTGCCTGACGTGACAGGAATTTCTTTACGGCGTTGGTTTCGGCGGCAGAGAAGCGGTGCATTTCCGCGACCTCAAGGCCCCATATGCCCTGCAATTCCATCATCGCATCCTTGGACCCGATGTCGGATAGTTCGTCAGTGAAGAACTCAGAGCCATAGAGCGCCCTCAGCGCCGTCGACTTGAGCAGCCCTTGCGGCCCTTCAATGATCGGCATTGTGTCGACCTTGCAGCCAGGCTTGAGCCCGCGCGCCACGCTGGAGATCAGCCAACGCTCGCTTACGATTGGCGCATAGTTGTCGCCGACGCAGCCGAGGTAATCGTTGGCGAATTGCTTCACGCGTGGCTTGCCGTCCCATTCGAGGCCGCCGAGATAGTCGCGCAGCCGGTCGAAGCTCGAATGTTCCGCGACGGTCTGGATCACAGCTGCGATATTCGATGCCTTCGGCGTCATGTATCGGCCCTCAAGCCACATGACCGCCTCGCTATAGTCGCGATCCTGGACGGCGCGAGGTTCCCAGGCCGAGCCTTTCGCCTCCCACGGCGGGCGACGCATCAGCATGACGCGCAGCTTGAAGGCGTCGAAGGCGAACACGCCGACCGTCTCGGGATGGTTCTCCAGGAACAGGCCCCAATTTTTCGTGACGCCAGGTTTGATCTTGCCTTCCTCATTGCAGATCAGGCCGAGTTGCCAGCCATCATCCGCCGCGACAGTCTTGCGCGTATGAAGCTGGGTAACGGTCGCCGCCTCGGGCTGGGCTTGCTGCACCGTGCGCGCCTCAGGCACGGGCTTGGACGGGCTGGCAGGCTTCGCAGGAGCGGCGGCAAGCTCGCGCCTCTCAGCGGGCTCGCCTGCCGGCTTCTGTTGCGGTGGCGACCATGGCCTAGCGGTCGCGCGCATGAATGCGTCAAGCTGATCTTTCGACCAGCCATCATCAACCGCGTCGGCGCAATCCCAGCCCTTCTTTGGCTGCTTGCCTGCCTGCCAGTCTGAAAAGGAATATGTCATTTCTTGGCAGCGCGACCGGTCTTTGCCCACACCATGCGGCGACCGCCGCCGCGCCCACGCTTCACGTCGAGATCCAGGCCGCGCGTGCGAAGCTTCTCCTTGAATTTAGGCATTCCGACACACAGGGAATTTTCGGCTGTATCAGGCCCGCCATCGGGATCGTCGGCATACATCGCGCCGACGATATCGCCGGAGGAAATAAACCTGCCGAAATTGTTGGCGAAGATATCGAACAGCGCGCGCTCCTTCCGCGTCAGTCGCAGCGTGCGCGCGATCTGAAACGGGTTTCCGGTGCCTTCCTTGAAGCCGCAGCAAGGGCAAGAGTTCATTTCGCCGCCCTCTGCATCATCTTCACCGAGCAACCGATTTTCGTCAGGAGCGCGGCGATCTCGACGGCAGTCCGCAGGCCAGGCACATCGTCATCCGGCCAGATCACGACCGAGCGCCCGACCAGCGGCGACCAATCGGCATGATTGAGGCCGTAGGTTCCGCCCGGCCAAGAGACGACATTGCGACCGCTGGCGCTGGCGAGCTTGTCGCGGCACTTCTCGCCCTCGACAACTATCACCTGCCCGTCACGCAGTCCGTCGAGCCCATAGAGCGGGCGCGGCCTGGGAAACGGGAAACGCGACCAGCATTCTTTGCCGTTCGGCAGGCGCACCCACATGACCATCGGGGTTTCCTTGCCGCCGTCAGGCAGATCGTGGCGCAGCACGTAGCCAAGCAGCGTTCCGGTCGCACGATAGTAGGGAAACATCATCGACGGCGTGAACGATCCCCATTCGCGCTCTGTGCCCGCGCGCTTTGGATTGTAGAGCGTCACCTTGTTTCCGGCGATGATCGTCCGCGCAGGATCGAGCGGCGTGATCCCCGCGTAAACATCCCTCGCCTCGACCTTGCGCGGCTCTATGTTCGGCCCGGCCTTGCCACCGCCGAGGATGCTGATTGCCTCCTTGAGATCGACGCCCTTGATCCCTTGAACGAAGTCGAGAACGTCGCCTCGCTCTCCGCAGCCAAAGCACTGGAAACGCTGGACGTGATCCTTGCCCTTGAAAATCGTGAATGACGGCGTGTCTTCCGCGTGGAACGGGCAGCAGGCAACCCATTCGTCGCCGTCATTCTCAAGCTTGACCCCGAAGCTTTCGACTGTGGCCGGCAGGGAAACATCGCGCCGCAAGCGCTCGACATCGGAAGCCATGGAAAATCCCTACGATTTGCAAAAAATCTAAGAAGCGTTCAAAGCCCGAGAATGCGCCTCAAGTCGGCCTCATCCCGCGCGACGCCGGCCTTGCCTCCAGCGCCGTTGACGGCATTGATCCACGCGAGTTGTTCACTCGTTGGCCTGCCGCCTTCCTTCACCTCGACCTGAGCGTAAACAGCGACGGTTGAGCCGATCATGTCAGGCGTGATCTCGACCCGAACCCAGCCGCCGAGATCAGACATTCCAGGCACGCCGGCATGGAACGGACGCGCGTTTCGGATCACGATATCGCCACGCGCGAGGTGAAAGACGCCGGGGCCAGACAGCACTTTGTTGCCAACCCAGGCCATGCCGACTTGCTGCCTGAAAAGTCGCGCCCCGAGAGAGGACGCGAGCTTTTGCAGCCGGCGCATTAAATCGGCTTCGGCCATTACCTCGCCCTGCATTCAGCGACCATAGCGAGGCGCTTTTCGCCGTAGGCGATGAGATCGGCGTTGCCTATCTCGCTGCCCTTGGCGATTGCGAGCTTGGCGGTATGCTCCAGTGGACCAAACCTGTCGGTCTCAACCGCGCCGTTCTTCACCGCGAGCGCTCGCTTGCTCATGGCGATATCGAAGTGGACCCAGGAAGCCCGTTTGTGCTTACCAAACGAAAGCTCTTGGTGGCCCTGTATCCACTTCCGTTGAACGCCGATCTTGTCGACCATCGCCAAAAGTTCATCGTCGGTATCGGCCCACATGTGGCACATGACCATGTTGCCGAACGGCGCTTTCATGTCGTCAACGTAGACAGCCATTGCCTTGCCCTCAGAACGGAATTTCGTCGTCAAGCTGGCGTTGCGAAGACTGACGAGACGCGCCGCCGCCGTCCCCGTTGCGCGCAGTCCCGCCAGACTGCTCGCCGTAGCTGCCGCTCTTGTTGCCCGGCCTGTCGGCGTTGCCGTTCTGATCAGACCGCGCACCGCCGCCGCTGTCGCCGAGCAGGATCAGCTTGCCACCAAAGCCAGTCAGGACAACCTCAGTCGCGTAATGATCGACGCCATCCTTTTCCCATTTGCGGGTTTGCAACTCGCCCTCGATGTAGACCTTGCTGCCCTTCTTGACGTATTTGTCGATGACGCCGATCAGCCCATCATTCCAGACGACGACGCGATGCCATTGCGTCACCTCTTTCTTTTCGCCTGTGGTCTTGTCCTTCCAGCTTTCGGACGTGGCGAGAGAGAAGTTCGCGACCGAGACGCCGCTGTTGAGATTTTTAATATCGGGATCGGCCCCGAGGTTGCCGATCAGCGTTACTTTGTTGAGTGAGCCGGCCATTTCAATAAACTCCCAGGATGAGGCGATACCCTTGGCGGTAGCCGACATTTTCCACAGCGATACCGGACCCGGCCAAGCGAGCCCGAAGGTGACAGAGAGCCACCTTGAAAGCGGCGTACATGCGCGTCGGCGACGGCCCGCCATCGGGATCGTCCGAGTACATGGCGTCGAAAATTCTTTCGGTCATGACGGGCATGCCTTTGCCCTTCCAAACCGCGCCGAGAATGCGAGCCTCAAGCGGCGTGACCTTGTAGCGATCGATCACGATATCCAGCGTCGGAACGGTCACCCGCTGCTTGCAGCAAGGACAATCGATAGGGGCTAGAACCAGGCCCTTTTTGTCGGACTGCATTGAAGGCGCGGCCCGCTCAAGCTTGGTAAGATCGTCGTCAACCATGCTCGTGACGAACGACGCTGCCGTATGACGCGTCTTGAGCGCGTTGACGTTTATGTGCTGCTTCATCATCGGTAATCCCCTTGCCTTTCCGCCTTTTTCGCAAGCCTCGCAGTCAGAACGTGAGCCGCCCATTTTTCGGGCGACTTTGATTTTTTGGCCGTGGTCGTTTCGAGCAGGATTTTCAGCTGCTTCCTGATGTCGGGAGCAAGATCGTCAGTGAGGCCCTTCTTGATGTCGGACGCCAATTGACGGGCCGTCTCGTCATGCTGGCGCTTGCGGTCGCGGCGCGCCGCCTCCAGGTCGATTTCTTCAAGCTCCCCGTCGACTTCGCCGATGACGCGCCCGCCCAGGCCGAGCGCGTCGCGTTTCTTGACCGGATAAACCAAGCCGCAGTCCGGACATTTCGGGGCCGGGTCGTGCGAGTAAAAGCACCTCGTGCATTTCATAAGCTCTTCTTCGCGCAAGGCTTTCGCCGTACCCTCAAGCGACCATTCGAATTCATCATCAGGCAGACCGAGGCGAGCGAAGCCGCCGACGAGATCGAGCAGGATATGAGGAACGCCTGTCCCGTCTTGCCGCAGCCCGCGACCATGTTTTTGCAGATGCCGCGCCCGTGATCTCGAAGGCGAATTATCAAGCACCGCCTCAATCGTGACGGGCCGGTCGACCTGGGCGGCGAGATCGAAGCCCTCACAAAACAGTTGGCAATTGATGATCAGATCAATCTGCCTGTCGGCGAAGGCGTTGAACGCAGATACCCGGTCAGGCTGAGGCGTGTTGCCATCGAGTGCGACGGCCATGATCCCTTTTTCACGGAACGTAGCGGCGAGACGTTCGGCGCTGGCGACCGAGGGCGCAAAGCCGATTGTGCGCTTGCCGAGGGCGTACTTGCGCCAATGCTTGACCGCGTTAGAAAGAACGGCCTTGCCCGACATCAGATCATCAAGCTCGGACGCAACATATTCGCCGCCGCGCACGTGGAGCCCGCTCAGATCGAGCCCGGCAGGAGAGAACGCGCGGTATCTGGAGAGGTGCCCGTTGTCGATCAGCCAGCGCGGCGACGGCCCCAGAACCATCGTATCCCAAACATCGCCAAGAGGCTTACCGTCCAGACGCTCGGGCGATCCGGTGTAGCCGATCAAGCGCGCGCCTTCGGCCTTGTAGTGCAGAGCAACCGCCGCCCATCCAGCCGCCGCCGACAGGTGCGCCTCATCGACCATGACGTAATCCGCAGGGATTTTGCCCAGGCGGTTTCTCAGCGACGCAATCGAAGCGATAAACACCCGATGATACGGGTTGAAGTGATAGCCGGCCGCGATGTAGGAAAACGGGATGCCGAATTTTTCGAAGGTCTTGGCGGTTTGCGTAATTAGATCGACGCGATGGACGCAAAAGATGACGCGCTTTCCGGCAGCTATGATTAGCTTGATCAGCGCCGCCGCAAGGACGGTTTTGCCGAAGCCGGTCGGAGCGTATGCCAGGACTGACGCATGCGTGCGCAGCGCAATCCTAAGCTTGGCCCGAACGTCTTCCTGATCTTCGCGCAGCGTGATCATTCAGCCGAAGACCCAAGCAGCAGCTGCGCCTTAGGAGCCTCAAGCGGCTTGGCTCCCGGTGCGTCAGACGTGCAGAGCCGGCCCCAGCTATCGCGCAGCAGCTTGCCATTCCAAGACATGTAGTTGAGGCTCATCTTGGCTTTGCTTGTCGAGCCGTCAGCCATGAGGCGAACGAAACCGCCCGCCGTCTTGGCGTACAGGTTGCCGTCGCGCTCATAGATATCGACTTGTTTGAAAACACCGTTGATGATGACGATTGCCGCCTCACCCTCGACTTGCTTGAAAAATCCCATGGCTAATTTCTCCCGATAACCAGTCGCTTGATTGCGCTTTCATGCGGAGCCATCCGGCGAAGGCGAGCGCCGAGCAGCAACAAATCCTCGACCTCGCGAGCCGTGATCGTCAGATGAGTTTCGCCGGCAATCACGCCGCCGAGCATCGTGCAGTGCAGAACCATGCCGTCGACAAAATCCGCTTGCTGAGCCAGCGTGAGCGCCGGTCGCGCCTCGTCGGTCATTGGACTTCCGGCGTCAGATCGTCAGACGTGAGCGGAATATTGTAGTTCGATGCGACCTCGATCAGCAGTTCTTGATCTCTGCCGCTGATCAGCCCCTTGTCGTCGCGCAGCGCCCGGCTGATCTTCGACCTGTGCCGATTTAGGACGCGAGCGAACTGCGATGGAGGCATGCCGAACTTTGCATGCACTTTTTGCCACGGAGTTTTATGGATTTTCGTCAACGAGGTGTCTCCTTTTGGTGCATGTTTCACAACAGTACGTTGCGTTTTTCACATCGTCAAGCCTAGTCAAGGCACGATTAACCTAAAATCGCTAATCCCCATGGCCTATCCCGTGCGCCTTGATACTTGTTGCGAAAGCTGCAACAGTGCGGATGCGGCGGAGATTTTTCAAAATCACGCAACGGTGTAAGCATGCATAAGACGATGGAGAGACCGGCTATCGATAAGGATTGGTTCATCGAAAAGCTGGCGGAAGGGGGCAAGTCAGTTCGCGGCTTGGCCCGGCACTTAGGGGTAGACGCGTCCGCAGTTTCGCGGATGTTTTCAGGTCAACGTAAAATGAAGATGGAAGAAGCCAACGAGATCGCGAGATTTCTAGGCGTCTCCGTCGCTGACGTTCTTGTTCATGCCGGGGTGTCTATTGGCCTGGAGGAACAATCCACAAACATTTTGCTTGCCGCAATCATAGACGAGCGCGGCGTTATGGAAATGCTCGCGGACCCAAAACCGCTGCCTCAGGCCGTGATTGAGCGCGCCCAGGCATCGATAACGGTTCACGGGAACAGCCGAATCATTGGCGCACAAATACGCGCCCTGAAAGGGCCACTGTCCGTCATGGATGACGCTGTGGTTTTGTTTCGGCAGGCAGATAGCATCGATCCGGCTGCGATTGGTGCACTGTCTATCTGCCGGGCTCGCGACGGTAAGCAGTTCCTTGCCAAGATCGAGCGCGCCAGGAAGACAGGAGAGGCAAGTGTAATCTGCGCGACTGGCGAACCGAAGGAAGTTTCGCTTGAAGCGGCAACGCCTGTCTTGGCGATGATCCCATAGAAAAAGCCCGCCTAACTGGCGGGCTTCCTATTTTATACCATTCTACCGATTAGGCGAAGGATCGCCCAGGGTCGAAATAGCCGGCAGTGAAGCAGTCGTGTTTCAGCGCTCGGGCAACGAAGGCGCGGAACCGGCTCAGCGGCGCAGGATTGTCGTGAGCCTCGGAGCGCATCGCGTTGAAGTCCAGCGCGGAGCGTGCGTCGAGCCAGGGCAGCGAAAGAACGGCGCTGATGGTGGCAGCAAAGAAAAGATACCCCGAATAGAACAGTCTGGTATAGCGCATCGGTTTTCCCTTTCGATCAGGATGAGGCAGTCTGCGCGGTCAGCATGAGCGCGAGACGGTTGAGATCGCGAACTGGTGGAATTAAAAGACGCCCGACACCGGGAGGGAGCCGGGCCGGGCGATTTAGCGGTCGCTCGGGAGGAGGTGAGCGACTGTTGCGAATAACGCACGCCTCCCACGTTTCGTCAATCGATTAAATTCTGAAATCCTGAAATTCAGCCTATTGACCGTTGCGCAGTGTTGCGCTTATTGTTGCGATGATGACAACATCAACAACAGTAGGAGCAACAGCAGTGAACCAACTCGTCACGATCCCCAAGGGCTTCAAGCCGGGCGTCTATCACGGCGTTCCGAATGAAGCGTATCACGCCGGCCCAGGCGTCTCTAAGTCGGGCCTGTGGACGATAGAGACGCAATCGCCGGCTCACTACAAATTCGGCGAGCGCACGGCAACTAAGGCGCTCGACTTCGGCGAAGCCTGCCACCTCGCCATCCTCCAGCCCGATCTATTCGAGGCCAAGGTTGTTCGCGGCCCAGACGACAGGCGCGGCAACAAGTGGAAAGACCTCGCCGAAGTCTGCACGGCCGATGGCAAATTGCTGCTCACCTCGGGTGATTATGATGGCGTGCTTGCAATCCGCGATACCGTTCACGCCGACGAGCGGATCAACTCAATCATCACAGGCGGCAAGCCCGAGATCGAGGCATCCGGCTACTGGATCGATCCGGCGACCGGCCAGATTTGCCGTTGCCGCCCCGATCTTAGCCGCCCCGACTTGCGCGGCATCCTTGACGTGAAATCAGCGAGATCGGCGCACCCCGACGCATTCGCTCGCGCCGTCATCAGCTACGGCTATCACGCCCAGGAGGCCCACTATTCGGACGGATGGCGAGCGCTTGGCCGCGATGTCGATTGGTTCGCCTTCCTCGTTTTCGAGAAGGAGCCGCCTTACGCCTTCGCAGTCTACGAGCTTCCGCCGTCCATCGTGGACGAGGGCCGCGCCGTCATGCGCAAGGCGCTCGACACCTACGCCGAATGCGTCAAGGCCAACCATTGGCCGGCATATGGTGAGGGCGTTCAGGAGCTTTCGTTCAAGCGCTGGGCTTACCGGCTCACCGAAGCGCCTGGGCTCGACAGCGAGGAAGCGGCGTGACGCTCACCCTCGCCGGCCGAACCCGTAAATTTTGGTGCGCGGCGTACTTCTATCGCCGCGCCGATCCGAGCCGAAACCGCGCCATCGCAGTCGCTGTTCTGGTGCAAGTCAAAGAAACCACAGTCGGCACGGTCCAGGATCGCGCCGCCAGCCTGTTGAGAGAGATCAATGTCGCAGACCAGCACACTACCTATGCGGGCTGAGCAGAAGCCGGTCACGCTTCGCGATCACGTCGCGAGAATGCAGACCGAGTTTGCCAAGGCCTTGCCAGGCCACATCACCGCCGAGAAGTTCGTTCGCACCGCTCAGACGGCGATTGCGTTGACGCGCAATATCGAGAAGGTGAAGAACCCGCAATCTCTGCTTGCCGCATGTACCAAGGCGGCAGCAGACGGCTTGATCCTGGACGGGCGCGAGGCTGCGCTTGTCGTTGATTACAACGGCGATGTCCAATATCGCCCGATGATGCGGGGGCTTCTGAAACTCGCCTACAACAGTGGAGCGATCAAAGGCATCGTTGTTGAAATCGTCCGCAAGGGCGATGTTTTCCGTCACTCGCCGACAAACCTTTCGCAGCCGATCCATCACGAAATTAATCATGAAGCCGAGCGCGGCGAGCCTCACACGGTCTATGCGCTTGCCGAAATGAAGGACGGCGGAATTGTCCACGAGGTCATGTCTGTCGCGGACGTGAACCGCATCCGCGACCGATCCGACGCCTACCGGGCATTCAAGGCGAACAAGATCAAGTCGACGCCCTGGGCGACCGACTGGAGCGAAATGGCGCGCAAGACGGTGTTTCGTCGCCTGTCGAAATATCTGCCGTCGAGCAGTGACCGCGACGCGCTGCACCAAGCCGCCGAGCGGATCGATGATGATTACGACTTTGAGGCGACCAATGGTGGCGAGACCGTTCCCGCCGATCCGTTGCCGACCAGCAAGAAGCGAGGCGGCGCGGCGGCGGCGCTCAAGGACGTTACGCCGAAGAAGGCGGAGCAGGCGAAGCCCGAGCCCGAGCAGGACCAAAGCGACGAGCCCTATGACCACGAGACGGGCGAGTTGCTGGACTATGACGGTCCCGACCAGCGACCGGGAGACGACATATGAGCGCCGAGACGATCCCCGGATTTTCGCGCGTGGAAATCCGCACAGGCGACAAGCGCGACATCGCGAATGCTGCCTACGAACTTAGGCAATTGGCCGACGAACTCGACAGGATCGCCGGCCTTGGACACTGCGACGAAACCGCGACGATCCTCGCTCACCACAAGATCAAGGCAACGTCAAAACTACTCAGGGGAACATGATGCAGCTTGAAGACGGAAAGTTTTACCGCAGCAGGATCGGCGACAAGACAGGGCCAATGCGCGCCGGGCCGGATGGAAATTACTTCTGGCTTGGCAGGGCGTACACCAAGGACGGCTATTACAACGGCGACGGCGAGCCCAGCCGCCATGACCTCATTGAGGAATGGAAGGATCAGCCGCCAGCCAAGCCTGCCGACACCGATCACGTCTTGCAGTTCTTCGCGTTCGACCACCTCCCACCCGCATTGAAGGAGATCAGCCGGCCGTTCGGACAGATGGCCGAAAACATGACCAAGACCCTACCCCGCAATCCCGAGCGCACCAAGGCGCTCAACAAGCTACTGGAGGCCAAAGACGCAGCCGTCCGCGCCTTCATCGCCAAGTAGTCAACCAGAGAACCGAAGGGAAAATCCATGGACGACATCACAGAGACATCGCAGACCGTCGCAGCCGGCCAGTTGCGCGCCTTCATCGAGCGCATCGAGCGCCTGGAGGAAGAAAAGAAGACCATCGGCGACGATATCAAGGAAGTGTTCGCCGAGGCAAAGGGAACAGGCTTTGATACTAAGGCCATGCGCACGATCATCCGCCAGCGCAAGAAGGACCAGGCCGAGCGGCAGGAGGAAGAAAGCATTCTAGACCTCTACAAAGCCGCACTCGGGATGGTCTGAGGCCAAACCGCGCACCAACCACCACGCCAGCAACGGAGATCATCCACATGGCAAATCAGACTGGAATAGCAATCGTCATCAAGGCATTCCTGCCGACCGGCAAGACGCTGGACGAGCAGTTCAACGCGCTCAGCATCGTCAGGGAGGCGCACGCGACCGGAGACTATGCGACGCTCTTGAAGGCGGCGACCGTCGAAGACGTGAAGACAGAGCAGAAGACGCGGCGGATCGAGGATCAACCGCAGAGCAATAGCGAAGTCCAAGAGAAGGTCGAGACCGAGGATGGTATCGAAGGCCAAGAGCAGGCCGAGAACGATCCAGACTTTGCCGAGGTCGAGGGATGGAGCGATGTCGAGGAGGCCCCCGTGGCGGCCGACGCTGACGTTCCGGATTTCTTGAAGAAGGACAAGAAGTCGAAGGCGGCATAACACTGTTGCGCTAATCGCAACATGTTGCTATATGGGAACCGCGACGCGTTTAAACGTCGTGGTTCTTTTCGCATCAGGAGCGCAACACATGATCGCCCGACACATCGGATGCCTCGAATGCGGCAAGCTCTGGAATGACCGCAAGGCGGGCCGACAGTTTTGTTGCACGACATGCCGCATGGCTTTCAACAATCGACGCATGAAACGCGGCGCAGAACTCTATGACCTGTTCCGCGCCATGCGCCGCGAGCGTGACCAGGCCAAAGCCCTTGGCCTGTGGTCGGAAATGTGCCGCCTCGAATTGCGCTGGCATCAGGAAGACGAAGCGACCAGGCCAGGCCGGCGCTCTTACATGCCGCCAGCCAAGGCGCTGGCGAACTTGCGCGAGACCGGGCGCTTGCCGATAGGCGATGTCTTGGTGCGCGACAACGCAACCGGATCAAGGCGGAGGGCGTGATCATGGTGTTCAACTCAGATAGCTACTACGCAAACAAGTATGCCGCCAGCGCATGGGAGAACCTAGCACGAGCACGTGAGATCAAGGGCAGGATCGAGCGCGGTGAACAGGTCTACGATTGGGAAGCGAACCGCATAGGAATGTTCGCGCCTCGCCCTGATCGATATGCGCCTAAGCCTCAGCCATCGGCGCTTGAGGGCTCTCAACCGCCGCCGCCGATTATTTCCAGCAGCCTTGCGCCGAGCCGTAGCGCTTGGTCGAAACGACCCATCGCGACAAAGGTTCTTCCTCAGTCGCGAGGCGCACCGGATTGTTGATCTTCGGCGGCGGCGTCCAGCCTGCGCAATTGCTCGCACTCGTCGCGCACCCCGCCAAGCTCAACGCACAAAGCAGCAGCATCCATATTCTTGACAGTCGCATCGACATCGTTCCGTTTCTGGTAGGCCTTCACTGTGTCTTTCAGGACTTCGACGCGCCCATCAGAACGGCCCTTGGCGTATCCGCCAAGGAACAGCGCGACACAGATCAACGCCGCCGCCACGAGCCTCCAAAGCAACATTGTCACTTGCTCGCCTCGTCATCGTCAGGCAGGACAGCGGCGCGAGGGCGCATCCAAATGTTTGTGAGAACCACGAAGATCGTGAAGTACGGCAGATACTTCGGTGGAACGATGTCGCCCCAATAGATGCCACCAAGCGATTGCAGGATATCCGGCAGCGCGAGGGCAGCGGCGGCGAGGATGTTGAAAATCCAGGTGCGCCAGCGGCGCAAGGTCTTGATCATGGCATGATCTCCAGGTTCGGCGGGAGACCATGAACCGGCAAGAGTTGACGCGGAAAACTCAGGTGATCCGCAACCAATGCCGAATAGCCGCAACGGCGGCATCGCCAGCCCACATGATAAGCGCGCCGAACGACAAGCCACCGAGCGCCAGGAGGCCGGCGATCCCGATCCCGATTGTCTTCATGCGCTTCCAATCCTGGACGGACGGAAGAACTTCATCTTGGTTTGCCTCGACCTTTCCGGCGAGCGCCTTGATCTCGTCGCGAACCTGGGCATCAACCTTGCCCGCGATTGCCACGTCAGTTCTCAGGTTGGCAATCTCGTTGCCCTGCTCGTCAAGCCGATGATGGATGACGGCGCGGCTTTCATGCGCAAGACGCTTTTCGTCGCCGAAGTCGTCACGCAATCGGTTTACGCCTTCCTGGACGCGCCCGAGAGCTAACATTACATCGTTGATGTCTGCCAATAGACCAGTCTCCGCGCGGCTATTGGAATAACGTAGCTAGAGGCAAAAGGTTGGCTGTACAAACAGCCTGCTACACCTCTTGCGAGTAGGTCCGGTGGTCTGGTATCGCTTTCAAAATGGGTGACGAGGTCTGATCATGCGCGGCAAGCGGGGCGAGCGACTAATTGGTCTGGATATTCTTAGGATTTTCTCGGCTTTTTCTGTGATGTTTTTTCATCTTGCTTTCTGGTCATGGGCACCAGAGGCCGACAACACCCCGAAATTAATCACCGGGGGCATGCACCAATTTCCAGAACTGATTTCGCTCAGTTGGTGGGGATGGGTCGGCGTAGAGACGTTCTTTGTCATCTCGGGTTTCGTCATCTCTTTTTCGGCCTCGCAGGCCACACCGGAGTCGTTCTTCTTCGGGCGCGTCTTCCGGCTCCTGCCCTCGGCCGTCATCTGTGCCACGATCACGGCGGCGGTTTGCGTGGTCGCCGCGCCGTTGACGCTTACAGAAATCATCGTGCGATACATCAGGTCCGTGATCTTCTGGCCCGGAGGCCCTTGGATCGATGGCGTCTACTGGACGCTCGGCATCGAGGTTGCGTTCTACAGCCTGGTGCTTGTGCTCTTGGCCATGGGTCGGCGGCATCTGATCGAGCCGGCCATGGTGGTTGTCGGCCTCGCCAGCTTGACCTTCTGGCTCGTAAGTGATGGCTTGCCAGACCAATTGCCGATTAGGGTCATGCAACTCACGCTGATGCACCATGGCATGTACTTCGGCCTTGGCGTGGTCATGTCTGCCGCCTTCATGCGTGGTCTCACACCGCTCAGGACTGGCCTCTGCGCCCTATTCCTTGCCGGTGGAACCATTCCAATCACGCACCAGGTTTCAGGACTGGCCGCGATAGAGGGGCTCTCGTCGCTGTGGACCCCGGCTTTCGTCTGGATCGCGTGTGTCGTTGCCTTTGGGCTCTTCATTGCCTTCGATACCAGGATAGCTGCGATCCTTAGTGATCGGACCAAGCGGGCAATAGCCATGCTCGGGGTCGCGACCTACCCGCTCTACCTGCTCCACGACATCTTCGGGGCTTGGCTGATGACGATCATAGCCGAGCGCTATAGCGCGTTGGCCTTCAGTATGATCGTCACGACGATCATGTCTCTCGTAATCGTGGCCTTCCTTGAAGCGCCGCCTGTGCGCGCGGCCATCAAAGGCGCGATCGCAAAGGCAATGCTGATCAGTACGCGAGCAGATCCTTGGTGGAGTAAGTATCGCCCGTGATATCGACCACCAGCCGCTTGGCTGTGACGATAGTCGTGCAGGTAAGGCTAAGCGCAAGTTTGCCCGCGTTGTTTATCAATGTCACAGCGCTAATAGTGCCGATGTGCGAGGGAACGCTCGTGTTGGGGATGATGCTGAAAGTCGTCCCATCAAATGACACCATAAGGCTAGTGTGGAAGGCGTGATTGTTGTTGTTCAGCCGCAGCGAAATGCGCGCGAGAAGCCTTGTCGGCATGTCCATCAGATCGATAACCTGCGCCCCGGCATCGGTGAGGGTCAATAGCTTCTGGAACTGTAGATGGCGGATGGTGACGCCGTGATTGATGGTCGTGCCGACGTAATCCAAGAGGCCGGTCGGGACCGTGTTGGTAATGATACTTTCGAGTTCGCTGTTGTTGCTTGCGCGCACTAAAGTCGGGCAATCGGTTGCGAGTATCTCGCCACGAACAATCGCTCCAGCCGTGAGGTTGATGGCGAAGTCGCAGTCTTTGGCGTAGCCGTTCTGGATGCTGCACACTTCAACTGCGGAGCCGCCGCCGATGTTGAAGCCGTATTCGAAGCCATGCGCCCGGATATTCGAAAAGTTACAGGCAGGCGCAGAGCCATGTTCTGTTGCAAGGACATAGACGCCATAAAAGCCCGCTTTCGTCCCTGTCGGATGGCTCGGGTGAGCGATGTTGTGCTTGACGACAAGATTGGAAACGTTGATGCCTTCCGATGGGCCTTGGCCGCCGCTCTCGGCGGAACGGGAAATGTATAGTCCGTGATCGATAGTCTCGCGGACGGTCACGTTCGATATCTGGCCCTCGCGCTGCTCATCCTCGATGTGAATGGCCTCAGAGCGGGTATACTTGATGATGGTGTCGGCCAGCAGCCAGCCCTTTGTCCCGGCCACGCTCACGCCAAAACCGGAGCCGGGGAAAGCCGACCCGTTGCCCGTCTCCATGATGTTGCCGTGCATCAGGAAGTTCTGCGCATTCGCGTTGAAATGGTTGAGCGCGATCACGTCGGCACGATTGGAGTACATAAAGCTCGACGTAATAATTACGTCTTTAAGGTTGGTGTCGCTGGCATCGTCGGAGAGAATACAGTACGACGCAGCCTTCAAGTCAGCGTACCCAAAGATTATCTTACTGGCCGCGCTGGAGCTATCGTTGACCGCCTGACCATCCAGAGACTCGGCGCGACCGGAGAAGCGATAGAACTCCGTGTTGTTCCCGATACTAATTGCTGGATTGTTGGCGGCTCCGTTGTCTACTATGCGTTCATCAACAACGACGTTGCTGACGGAATTGATCGTGTTGACAAGATACCTTTTAGACGCAGCGGCGCGGAGGGCTATAGCGTTTCGCACTGCCGTATTGTCATTCGTGATCTCGTCGCCTACTGCGCCGAGCATGTCCGCCGTAGTATTCTGCCCCTCAGAAAGCTGCCACCACGCGCCATCCAGGCTTTGGATTTTTCCGTTTCCGGCCGCTGGCTCAGCGCCAACCCTTTTGAATATCGCCTTACCGCCATCGCCAGCGGCAAAATATCCAGTCACTTCGATTGACTGGACCGCAACATTCACGGTCGCAGCTTCGACCCCCGCTTTGCTGTTATAGCGGGCGACAACAACCGTCTCCGCCGCACCCTCAGCGGCATCGCGAGCAGCTTCCGCCGCCGCCACCTGGGCGGGCACGGCAAGGATTTCGTCGGAAAGCCCCGCGACTATATTGATGTTGGCTGTGTTGTCAGCGACCGCCGTTACATCGTCGGCGATCCCCGCAACCACGTCGATCTCATCGACGCTATCCTTGAGCCTGATTATATTCGCAACCAGATCGTCCAATTCGGCGGGGTCGGAACTGATTGGTATCTGTATCGCGCGGTTGACTTGCTCCTGCAATTCCTGATCGCGCATGACGGATAGATCGGCTACCGTCTCCAACGTCTCGGCATAATATGCCCCCTGGTTTTCGAGATCGGTTTCCTGGACGAACGGAACCTTTCTCAGGATCGTGATCGTCTCACCAGCGGCGGGAGCAACGAGCGTGGTGATCTGCCCGCCGCCAGACGCGCCGACGCCTGAAGCGGTGTAATCGGCATCCAGTGTCAGCGTCGTCTCAACGCCGGTCGCCGTGACTGTCTTGATCACGAGGAGGTGAGCTTGGCTGATAATCCGAAACTCATAGTCAAAAACGGTCGTGACCCCGTTTCCATTGTACGGGCCGGAACGGTTCGTCTCGCTTGCAACGGTCATGGTGATCTCGCGCCCATAGGTTTCGGGCACGATAGGAGCCGATGGTTATTTCCCAATCCGGCCAAGCAGGTATTCAAGGGGCGAAACGTCCTTGCCCTCGGCTTCTCGCCAGGCCGCATCGACAGCGCGGTTGATCTGAGTGGCCGGCAAGCCGGTAGCCAGGCCGGTCGCGTTGATGACCGACTTGACGAACTGGCGGCGCACCTCGCCATCCTTGGCCGACTTCGCGCCCTCCAGGAGCGGCGTTGCCACTTCCTTGGTGATCGCGCCGTAGGAGCCGCCACCGTCGAAGCCTTGCAGCGGCCCGGCGACATCGCGCACGCCTGGGATCGTTGCCATAACGGAAAACCCGGTCTGCTTGGCAAGGAACATCGCCCAACCATCGTCGTCGTCATCCTCATCGTCAGGAAGCCGCCCACGGATCGCAGCGCCCAGCACAGCCTCAAGCGTGAACAGGAACGCCATATCCAGCGTCCAGGACAGCGCCTCTTGCGCCGAACGCGTCGACAGGCCCTCTTGCCCGATTAAACGCTTGGCCTTGGCCGTGCGCTCATAGGCGACGTTGAACTTGGCGAACATGTACGAACCCAGCGCCGTGAACAGCCGCACAACGTCATTCTGCCTAGCCGTGCGCGAGACCGATCCACGCTCGACCGCCGAGCGATCGGCAAACAGGCCCGACGCCTGGGCGCGCTTCACCACGGCGTCGGCGTGGGCAACGGCTTTGGTCTCATCGTTACCGAACTGCCGCAAGCCCTGCCGATAGCCGGCCAGCCAGGTCGGCACATCGGCCAAATAAAACTGAACCTTTGTCATCAGCCAGAACGACATCGGCCCAATGATCTCGGATTTGATCTCGCCCCAGCGCGAGGCGACCGGCCCGGTTTTCGGATCGGAATAGAAATCATAGATGTCCTTGTTGAATGTGGTCTGTCGCGAGGCCATGAACGGCGACTTTAGCGCGATATCACGGGCGGCGCTGATCGGGTTTTTCGCCGCTTGCATGATGCCAACGGTCATGTCCTTCTTGCCGACAACGACCATGGACTGAGACAGGCCCGTAACCTGGACCGCCACCGTCCCGATATTGAAGGCCAGCTTTGCCGCAGTGAAATTCGATTTGAGCGTGCGCGCCGCGCGTCCCACCAGATCGGCGGATTTCAGTTCGCCCTCAGCCACGTCCTTTAGCCAGATTTCGAGCGCGTCAAAATCGGCCTGCTTTCCAGCTTCCATGAACGCGGATCGGATCTCGCCATTCTGGAGGATGCGCCAGGAATTCGCGACCGCCTCACTAAGCTCCAGGTCATAGATGACCTGGTTGACGTGCCGATGCAGAACGGACATATCAAGCTCGACATCGCGGCCTGAGGACTTCGCGCGTTCCTTGAGGTGACCTTGCCGCGTCTGGGCCTTGCCGAACCGCCCAGCCTGGAGCGCCTGGGCGATATCGTTGGCCGCATCGTCGCGGGCGAGCGACGACAGGCGCGGATCGTATTTCAGCGGGTAGTATCCGCCTTTCAGCGTCTTGCCGGCGATCTCGACCGGCGTCGCCTCGACCCAATCCGGTTCGACGCCCGTTGCGCGGCGCTCGCGTGCGGCGATATCGTCGCGGAACGATCCGACGTAATCCCACACCGATTGCACGAATGCAGCGTCTCGCGCGTCCAGCGTGGCGATCACAGCCGCAATCTGAGGCTCAGTCAGCGAGCCGCGAACTTTGGGATCGGTAAGCCTTGCCCGGTTGCCGGCGTTGCCCAGGTTGAGCGCAACCGCGATCCGCTCCCACTTCGACAGCGCATAGCCAAGCTCGGGAATATGCTCGCGGACAGCCATGCGGCGGCGATCCGCCTTGTCATAGACAGCATAGAGGCTTTCCAGATCGCTCGCCGCCTTTTGCTTGCGGACGGTCAGCCGATCCATCGCCTCATCAATCGGCGTCTTGATGTTCCGATACGCCGCGCCCATGTCCTTGAACCCGTCGATCTCGCGCAGGAGCGTTCCGGCGTTCAGCACCAGGTCAAAGAACTGGCGAACCGAATTGCGCGCCGCCTCGCGCTTTGTGCCGACGCGACCGGGCGGACGCTTCGGCATGTTGGAGTCGAAGGCCGCGACGACATCGGCGACCACGGCGTCAAGCTCGCGTTGCTTCTGCGCATCGATCAGCTTGTTCCAGCGCGTCGCCATATGCTCCAGGTTCTTGAGCGTGTCGACCACGCCGCGAAGTTCTTCGACCGGCAGGGTTTTGTAGGGACGGCGCGCCGCGTCACTCAGGACGGCCTCAGGAATGGCAAGCTCGTTTTCCCGTCCCGCAGCCGTCACAGCAGCGACAAACGCGTTCAGCGCCCCGCGCCGGCCCTCAGCGGCCCCACTCAGCTTGCGGAAGTCATAGCGTTCAAGGATTTCATCGATAGCGCCGAGATAGTCTATCTGGGCGTTCTCGCGCCGGCCAGCGCCCGCGATCCTTTCGCGCGTCGATTTCTTGCCGAGCTTGGCAACGAAGTTCTCCGCCTTCTCGACCTCATCGGCGACGTTGCGCGCTTCCATATAGAGCGCATGGTTGATCAGTTGGCGGCGCTTTGCCTCGACCAGCTTGGCGACCAGATCGTTGTAGCCGAGCGACGTTGCCGTGCGCTCGCCGCCCTTGATCGTAAACGCGTTCCCCGACTTGCTGACAGCCTCGCGATCAGGAACCGTGAACGTCGATTGCGTCGTTTCGAATTTCTCATTGTAGGCGTCAATCGCCGTGGCGACGGTATCGGGCAACGCTTTGCCTTTGGACGCCGCGCGGGCTTTCGTCTCAATGCGGCGGCGCGAGGCGTCGAGCCAAACCTTTTCCCGAGACAGCATCGCGCCAAGCCTTGCGGCCTCATCGGCGGCTTTGCGTTCGGCGGCGAGGAACCGGCTCGAGTTGACGGCATCGCGAACGCGCATGCGAGCAATCGACGTGCGAGCCGAGGCGCGCGCCTCTTTCGCCGTCAAACCAACGCCGGTTCCGGCGACCTCGACAACCGCCTTGAGTTCGGCAGCGATCCATTGGCCGCGCTTGTCGGAATGCAGCGCATCGAGCGCCGCCGCCTCGACCGATCCGTCAGTCAGCACGTCGCCGTGACGCTCGCGCATCAGCTTGTCGGTTTCGGCCTCAATCGCTTCCTTGCGCGGCGGAGCCTTTTCCATCGCCTGGATAAGCTCATCGCCGCTATCGAAGCCAAACCATCCAGCCGCATCGTCCGGATCAATCCCGCCCTCGACCGCGTATATGGTCTGCATCCCGCGCGGTAGCGTCTTCAAAACGCCATCGCCGTAGCGCTGCACAAGGATTTCCTTGGACAGCCGGATATCGGGCATCCCTTCCGGCTTTGTGTCCTCGCCCCACCAGCGGCGATTGCCCATCCATTCGAGCGCGCGATAATAGCGCAAGGTGTTGACCTGGCGCTCGACTTCCTCACACACCTTGGCGCGCTCATCTTTGAACCACTTCTCTTGCGCGCGCTTCACTGGAGCCATCGCCTCGCGCAGTAGCCGCGCCTTGGCGTCATCTTCAGCCTGGTCGCGCAGCTTGAGGAACGATGCGAATTCGCCTGGCGTCAGGCCCATTTGTTCCGCCGTGGCGAAGATCGGCCCGCGATCGCCGGCCTGTTCCTTTGCCTTGGCGATCTCGTCATCCGACGCGAGCATGCGGTCAAACACCTCGCGAATGTCATCCGAGATCGCGACGTTGAGCCCGGCCAGCTTGCGATAGACCGAGATCAGCCAAGAACGGAACTTTTCGAACACGCCGCGCAATTCGATGGACGGCGCTTTGCCTTCCATCAAATAGGCTTCGAACCCGCGAGCCCATTGCTCTTGCATACCGACATCAATGGCCGCGTCCTTCATCAGATCGCCGGTCGTGCCATTGGCAATCGCTGCGTTCACGTCGTCGGCGGTCAAGGCGACATCGGGCATAACCCGCATGCCGTCTTTCGCCACGGCGTCAGCGTTCGCGCTCCACCAGGCTTTGACGGCTTCCATGTCGCTGCCTGCCGTCGCCTCGCCCTTGGCGGCGAGATCGCGCAGCACGGTCAGGAAATAATGCCCGCTCTCATGCAGGAACGTCGAGAGATCGGCGCTCTCGAACAGGCGAACAACAGTGTCGCCATTGCCGACGCCTCCGCCTGGGAATTGGATTGAACCGCGCGGGCCGCGCACGTCGCCGGATTGGAAGAGCAGAGCGCCGGGCTTTACTGGCTGATAATGGTTGCGCAGCCCTTCAAGAACAGCAGCCTCAAGCGTCGAATGCTCCGTATGCCCCACCGGCCCGTCAGCATCGAAGCGCGTCAACCGAAAGCCTCCAGGCGACGACATATCAGGGCCGGCGAGCGCGTAGCGGCCATCCGAATGAACGAGGCGAACAGGCTTGCCGGGCGCAGCCAAATCGGCGGCGAGCTTCTTCCTGTCCTTCGACTTGCTCAGGATTTCATCGAACGTGCCGCCCTGCCCGTACTTCTTCCCCTCATCAGCCTGATCGGCCTGGACAGCAGCACGGATCGCGGCGTCATCGTCATCCAGGCCGACGCCCAGGCTCGACAGATAAGCCTCGATTTGGTCAAGCTGCGCATCGTTGTCAGCCGCCGCCGCGTCGGCTGAAACGGCATAGTCAGGTTCGCCGCGCAATTCGCGAGCGATGGCGTCGAGCAGCGCATTACCAATGTTCGGAACCTGCCGGCCTTCCGCTACCGCGTTGCGATACTCGACCGCGACCGGATCGTTCGCCAGGAACCCGGCCTCAATCGCCGCCTGGGCCACGTCATCAACGCCGTGCTTCTTGCCGCTCGCCTGCCCGAACATGTCGCGCACGCCGTCCACAATGCCGCCGCGCGCCAGCTTGAGCGACTTCTTGCCCTTGCGCTTGATGACGGCAGCATCGAGCGCCTTCAAGTTGCCGCCTACGTCATTGATGCCGCCGTAATCGGAAATGAACTCCGCCAGCGATTGCCGCTTGTCGAGACCGGCAGAGCGGCGAACTCGGGCCTCCGCGAGCGTCCGGTTCAGCGCGTCAACGTCGCGGAACTGCATGCCCTCAGGAAGCGATCCGCGCACCTCAGGCAGCGGATAAGCCGCCATGAACTCATCGACCGTCTGCCCCGACCGCTCCGCCATGACGCGGTAGAATGCCGGGTAAAGCGTCGCCTCAGTCGTGGCAACATCGGTCGACCGGCCAGCCTCGCGCAGCCGCGAGACCATCGTGTCATAGATTTGCTGTTCGAAGGACCGCAATCCTTCCTGCTCCAGGCGCACGGCCTCAGCCGCTTCCCACGCCTCATCGAGCGCGTCTTGCGCGCGCTCATTGAATTCCTTGGCCTCCAGCGCCGTGAACTCATTCGGATCGAACCGCATGTTTTCCATAAGGAAAGCGTCATGTTCGGAACCGGCGATCTTGGCCGCATAGGTGGCGGTCGAAATTTGCAGATCGCCGCCGCCCGCAATCGCAACGTCGAGATCGTCACGGCTCACGCCGTCAAGCTCATCGACCAGCGCATAAGGATCGACGCCAAGGCCCTGGAAATAGGTCGCGAACTGTTCGGCCGGGATATAGACGTTTTCGACCGGCCCGTTCGCCGTCGCCGCCTCGACAAACTGGCGGAACTTGTCTGGCGTGCGATTACGCAGGGCCGACGCTTGCGCCTGCGAGGAAATATCATGAATGCGTTGAGCGGTCTCAGGGGCCTTGGCAGCTTGTGCCCTGTCCCTGTGATGCCGACCAGGCAAGGCCGCGTTGAGCGCGATCCGACCGGCCTCGACCAGGCCGCCGATAAACCCGCCTGCCTGCATTTCGCGGAGCACTCCATCAAGAAGCCCTTGGTCGACCGCGTAGAGATTTTGCGCGATAGCGTTCTGCAACACGCCCTGTATGGCTTCCTGCCCGCCCTCAAGGGCCATCTGCTTACCAATAGATCGCAAGATCGAAGCAACGCCCGACTTGATAATCGGGTTCGCCAGTAGCCGTTCAATCGGGATGGCTTCCGTCATGCCCGGGAAGACGCCGTAGAACGCCGCGAGCGTTTGCGTGTCCTCATCCTTCCCGGCCTTGCGAGCGCGCGCCGACGCCTCTCCAGCGCCCATAGCGCCGCCGAACCCGGCTGCGCCCGTACCACCCGTCAGGAAACCGACACCTAGGATCGTCAGCAGCGAACCTAGCCCGGAGCCAACATCACGCCCGAAACTTTCTTCCATACCAGGCGCAGCAGGCATGACGCCCTCGCCATATTCCTGCACCGCCTGCCCGCCCGATTGCAGGCTGTCAGACGCGGCTTTCAGGACTGGCTCAAGCGCCGGCTCAAGCGCTTCCAGCGCCTCGACCGGCGTCATATCGCCGGATAGCACATCGGACAGGATGCTTTGCGCAATCGTAGGGTTGACCGCGCCTTGCTGGAAAATCTCAGCCCGGAGAGCGGCGATTTGCTCCGGTGTTTTTTTTCCAGCGCCAGCAATAGCCTCCGCAATCGGGCGACGGTCAGCCGGATCGCGCGGCGTCAAAAGCTGCCCCGCGCCCTCCATTGCCGTTCCTGTGCTCGACACGGCCCCGCCCGGAATGCCCTTGAACACTTCCTTGGTTTGCGCGCCGATAGCCTCGAACCACGACAGGTTTTCGAGATCGTCGCGGGCGAGCGTCGCGTTGTCGGGATTGCGCAGCCACTCCGTCAGGCGCGGCGCGGATGACAGGATCGTCTTGTTCTTCTGTTCTTCAATCTTCTGTTGAAAGACATTCCGATACTCGCGCACCATCGGCAGTGGCGGAACCGGGTTGCCCGTTGCCTTGCCGAATTCGTTGGCAAGGTTCAGATCGCCGGCCAGATCGTCAGGCTTCTCGTTAACCGAACCGAGCACGACTTGAGCCGCGCCGACGCCGTTCTGTTGCTGCTTGGCTTTCCAGGCGTTATAGTCCGCGATTGTATCCATGTCGGGGCGTATTCCTATGAGAGATCAGCAGCGTAGTTGGCGCGTCACAAATGAGGGCATCAGCATTGCGGCGCTGATCCTCTTTGGAATTTGGTTGGCTGCACAAATCGACCTAGCCGTTAAGGCGCTCAACGGTTGAGAACGAAATCCTCGTACCGCTGAACAACCTCCTCCTCGCTGGGCTTTCGTCCAAGCTCACGCTCAAGATCGGTCGAAATGCCGCGCCTGATGTCGACAGGGATATCCGTATACTCGACCGCCACATCAACAGTTGCCGCATCCGAGCGCGAGCCGGCTTCGAACAGGAAGCCGTCACTGTCGTTTGTGCCCCACAGCATGCCCGGCTCCTTGATCACGACCGGCAGGAGCATCCGGTTGATCATCGACTGAATTTCCATTTGGTTCGGCGCTTTTTGGGTTGAGCGTTTAAACTCCTCCATTTGCGCGGCCAACGCGTTCTGAAATTGTGCGATGCGCTTGGCTGCTTCCTCGCGCGCGCTATCCTCTTTCCCGGTCGTTGTGAGCCCTACAGCCTCAAGCTGGGTTTGCGCCTGGGAGAACGCAGTTGTCAGCGTCAGCCCGTCCTCACGCGCCTTGCGCTGATCCGTCAGCGCCGTCGTCTGTTGACCGGTTAATTCCTTGATCGCCTCTTTCGACAGACGGTCGCGGTAATCATTCAGATCGAGGTTTGCGAAGTCGGTCGGATTGGTGGCGGCATACTTGCGCATGTCATAGAGCAGCGTTTCGTCGCTATCGACGGCCCGACCCGACGCTGCCTTGTTCATGTATTCCCAGGCCGACGACACCGCCGCCATGCCCGCCGCCTGCCGAACCTCCATAGGCACTTGATCCGGCGTCTGGCCCTGGTCGATGTACTTCCACAGTTCGGCCTTGGCTTGCTTCTCCTGGGCTTCGTATGCCTTGCTTTGCGTCTCCAGCGCCGCATAGAGGCGCTTGCGCGTGGCGTCCCTCACGTCAGGATCGGAGATCGCGGCAAGCTTGTTTTCGATGTCGTCAAAGGACGGCGCAACGGAGCGAGGCGCGACGGTGTTGTTCCTGGGCGCGACGGTGCCGTTGAACCCAGCCGAGCCGCGCGTACCCATCGGCTCGACATGCCAGGGCTCGTGCTTCATCGGGAAGTAGAGACCGTATTTGCCGGCGTTCTGGTGAACCCAATCGACAACCTCTTTCGGCGCATGGCTCAGCGATTGGCCGTTATAGGCGAGATCGACGGCATCGCCGTGATTGTGGTTCGACCGGCCTGGAGGCGCGACCCATTTGCGAGCGGCTTGCGGCGATCCGTAACGCTTGACGGCCGAAGCATATAGCTGCGCCTGCCGCTCAGTCGAGCGATAGCCGGAATAGATGCCAAGGCCCTCGCGGATTTCTGGAGGCGCATCCTGCATCATCGCGGCCAGGTTGGCGGCGAAGTTCTCTTTCAGCCCGTCGACGCTGCCCTTGCCCTTGCCGCCCGTCAGGCGACCATACAAGAACGCGCGCGTGTTCGACGGTCCGCTATCGCCGACCACTCGGCTTTCTGCGGCGGCTGGCGCGGACGCGTCGGACGCGCGCCCGCCTGACAGGATCGCCTCAGCCTCACGCTTGGACTTTTCCGCGATCAGTTCGGTTTCAAGCGACGTGCTCAGCGAGTATTGATCCGCGCCGGTCATCTGCTTGGCGTTCGCCTTCATGTAGCCTTCGGCGGCAACCGGATCATCCTGGGCGATCCGAAGCGTGATGTTCTTGTGAACGCCGGACGTGAACTCGCCCTCGCGCAGCTTGAACGTGTCGGCGTCCCATCCCTGGAGCGCGCCCGCCTCGCGGATTTCCAGGATGCCCGCCACGATGTTCTTCGACACCGCAGACGGGTTGCTGAAATTCACAAGCGCATCGTTGGCAAATGTCTGGACGCGAGCCGCCGAGGCGTCCTTGAACCAGTTCTTGCGCTCGCCGGCAGTGTGGACGATGGATTGCTGATAGACCGACTGTAGCCGCGCCTGTGATGCCGTCTGATAGGCGCGAGCCGCGCCCGCCGAAAGACCGCTGCCGAATTCCTTGCGTTTGTTGGCGGCTTCTTCTTCGAACGGCTTGCGTTGGTCGACCGCGTTGCGACCCTCAAGCGTCATGAAACCGCTCTCGCCGTACATGCGTTCGCGAAGCCAATTCGAGTAGGAGTTGTCGGCTTCCTTGGCCCGCGCCACGTCCTCAAGCTCCTGGACCTGGGCGAGCGCCGTTCCGACAGCATCGAGGCCGCGCGCTGCCGACTGCATGCCGCGACCGATGCCCGCGCCGAAAGCTTCCGGCGTGGCGTTGGCGTCCAAATCTTGCTGAAAGATCGGGCGCGTCGAAACGTCGGACTGATATTCAGGAACCTTTACCATTAGTCCCTCACGCAATCTGGCCGATTTGAGGCGTTTTGTATTGGCCGTAAGCCTTGCCCGCGCCGCCTAGAACGGTTCCCAGGGCGTCGAGATAGCCGCCCGTGGTTGCTGACGCGGCGCTCATCCGGCTCATGGTCGCGCCGGCCCGCTTGTTGACGGCATCGACGCGGTGATCGTATGCCTCGCGATTGGCATTTGTGCGGATCGTCAGGGCGTCAAGCTCGCCCATGACGGCGGTATCAACTAGCGCGTCGAGCGGCGATCCAAAGGAGAGATCGACGCCGTTCGCAGCCATCGCAGCGCGTTGCTGCCCCGCAATGCCCGCGACTTGCTGACGCTTGCGCTGTTCCTCTTTCGCGCCGCGCTCAATGGCGTCTTTCGCCCGGCGCTCTGAGAGCGTGGCGTTCATGTCCTGGACCTGGGCGTTGTACTTATTCGCCGCAGCTGTGGCTTGCGCTTGTTGGACTGTTCCCGCCGCGCCAAGGAGCGTCGAGCCGACCATTAGGGCAATTGACAGATCGCACATCAGGCAGACCTCAGTTCGAACAGCCGGAACTCATGCCCCCGGAGCGCGACCGGATCGGAAAGCGTGAAGCCCAGCCATCGCAGCCAGCGGATCGACGCCCGGTTTCGAACGTCGACAAAGTTCCTCAATGTCGAATAGCGCCGCAATAGTTGGTCTCGAAACCCGACCGAGCAGCGAAGGAAGGCCACATAATGCCGCTCGACCGCATCCGTCCCGAGCAGCCACGGCGCACCAACACCGGCAAGAACATTGAGATCGCCCACGCCGAACATCACCTCAGGAACGCCGTCGATCATCGCCGTCCAGGCGTGCGACGACTTGCGTAGCGAGAAGACGAGCGCGTCGGCCGGCGAGCGTCCCGACGCTGCAAACACCTCATCGCGATCAGCTTGACGCATGCGCCGAGCGATCGATCTGACGTGAGCCGCGCGGGCCGGTACTACCCGGATTTCAACGCCCAAGCGTGACATCGGGCATCAACGCAAGGATGGTCATCGGCAGCGGATCGAATTGCTTGATCCAGATATTGCCGCCATCGGTCCAATCCCAATGCGGCGTGATCCTGAGATCGCCGGTGTAAAGCTGGATCGCTTCGTTCCACGCCTCAGTTGAGCGCTGCTTGTACTCGACCAGCGTATTCGGATCGTCGCGCCCGCCGTCGCGCGGCCCCAAGAAGATGCCGCGCGTGTCCTGGACCCTAAGCGTCACCTCAGAATTCGTCTTCAAGCGGCCTTGCACCGTGCCGAGCCCGCGCACTTGGCCGAGATCGAGATCAAGGGTTTGCAGCGCCGCCGTCATCGGCAGACCGATATGAGCCTTGGTTGCAGCGTTCGGCAGCGTCACCGTTCCGCCGACCGAAACCGTCAGGTTGCGAACCACGTTGCCGTTCGCCAGAGCGACGACAGACTGTCCGACAAGATGACCGAGACCGCTGATCACGGTCGCTGCCGCGCCCTCATAGGTGAGGCCGCAATCGACAAAGAATGCATCTTCGACAGTCGTGAATGTGCGCGAGTGAAGCCGCTCGATATACCTTTTCGAGACGCCGTTGATCGTCCTCTTGACGATGAAGTAAGGCACGTCCTCATTGCCCTCAGCGACAACCGCAACGTTTTCAAAGACGGCATCGTTATCCGGGCCGCTTTCGTGGTGCGTCCATGCCCAAATGTCATGCTCTTTCAGATAGGTGAGCGTGACGAGCGAGCCGTCATCCATCACCACCCACACCATCGAATAAGGAGCCTGGGCGAACGCCCATGACTTGATGTTCTTATTCTCGAAAAGGTGACGAGCCAGTATCGTCAAATCCTTGCCCGTGAAACTGTCTTGCGCGAACTCATAGCTGAAATCGCGGATGACGCAGCCGCGATCCTGAGGAAACAGAACCGTGTTGCCGACGACAACCGGCTGCACCCGCGCTGCGCCGCGAAAGCCTTGGTTTTCAATCTTGATCGCGGATGGCGTGATCGCGTCCGATTGCGAGCCGCCCGAGACAACCCATTCCGCGCCCGAGGTGAGCAGCATCAGGCCACGGATCGGCAGCGCCGACCTGATCTCATTCACCTGTCGGGCGCGAATTCGGAACGTTACCGCATCGCTCGCCTTGGCCGGCGACGACACGCCGAAATTCTCATAGTTCGCCGACTGCGACAGCCAGGCGGCTTGAGGATCGTTTTCCGTCGAGAAAAGCCCGAGACGCTGCTCAACGAAGGTGACGCATCGCGGATAGTTGCCAGCCCCAACGAACGGGTTTCGTGCGGTCTGAGGACCGTCCGCAATGTCGGCCACGATGTTCTCATCAGTAAACGTAGTGCTTTCAGATCGACCGATATAACCAAAGAGGCCGTTGTCATTTCGATAGACAATATAGGCCGAAGCGCCAGCCACGGCGTTCCAGGACAATCTATTTTTGTTGCCCTTGAACGACATGTCGTTTTTTAGCGTGAATTCGTTCGACGGAAGGCTTTCCTCGCCTGTGTCATCATCCACGGCGGAAACCACATAAACCAGGTCTTTGCCGAATTCAGAGGTTACGACGAAGCCGGTCGGAGTTGCCGGGGCTCCAGGATCGGCTACGCCAGGAGCCAGGTCTGTAGGGTCGCCCTGGACTGAAATGGTCTCAAACTCTGTCTGGACAGCCTCGCCGATAAATCCCTCATCGCCGTCGCCGCTGGTCTTGTAAACGCGATAGCGCTCCGCTCCCACGACAGGGTTCCAGACCATCTTGAGATATCGCCCGGCCGGCTCGCCATGTCGAAAGAACTCAGCATCCGAGGCCGATACGGCGCTTTCATCGCCGGACGAATTGACAGCCGTGACCGCATAGCCGACGGTCGCGCCGTCGCCTCTTGGCAGCGAGTAGATCGCAGCCCCCACCAGGCCGGTTGGCGCGGCTGTGGCCGGTGCAAAGTCAACCTCCGTAAGCGTCCAGTTGTCATCCGCCAGCCGCTCGATCTTTCTCACCGCATAGCTTGGATGCACGATGTACATGACATCGGCCTCTTGGACGAAAACAAGCTCGTCAAGGTCCGCGCTCACGTAAGGCGTCACCACTTCGTAAGGCACCGCGCCCGAGAGGATCACCGCGCCATCGCGGAAGACGCGGAAATACAGGCTGCCAAACTCCAGGATATAGGATTGCTCCGTATTGAACTGGAACGGGATCAGATTGCCGAGGTGAGTGCTGTTCTTCAATTCGCGAACGAACTCGGTCCCAGCCCGGTTCGACGCGCCGCCGTGCGGATGAATGAACAGGTTGAGCGCCGTCTTTAGCCCGGTCGCGTACTTCGCCAGGTCGACGCGCGCCCATAGGGCCGGCGAGAGAACCCCGGCAGTGAACGAGGGTTGATATGCGCGCAGATCGGCCATCACGCGCGCCCGGTGACGAATTCGCTGACGTGATCCGATGTCTCGCGAACCTCATTGGCGTCGGACGCCGCCGCTTGGTTCTGCGTCGCCATGGCAAGCTGATAGGCGTCGGCGCGTATCTTCGGATCGCGCGTCAGCGGCATGGCGAAGCGGACGGCCAGATGCCATGACAACGCCTCAATGAACAGCGGCGAATACTTGGTCGGATCGATGTTCTGATAGGTGTAGCGGAGGAAGGCCGGCGACAGATCGCAATAGATCGTCTGCCCTTCGATCTCATGCGCAAAGCCGAAAGCGTCGGCCTTGGCTGCGCTGTAGTCAGTCGCATCGTTTTCCGTATAGGCCGGCCTGACGTAGCGGACCTTGAGGCAGTCAGTCGGGCGGCGATAGGCGTAGAGCCATGTTCCGGCCTTGTCGTTGGTGACTTCCGCCAGCGATGCCGTCTTGCCCGCGAAGCTCCAGGGGTACGCCTGGAGCAGCGTATCGCGAACGTGGTCATAGAATTGGTTGCACGCGCGCGCCTCAGCGCCGCTATCCGTCAACGCGGCGATGTTATCCTTGCCGAGGTTCGACAGGGCGATGTTACAGATCGAGACAATCGAGGCCATGCGTTATCCGTTCGGGAACAGGACAGAGGCCGCGTCGGGCTTCTTTTCCTTCGGCTCAAAGCCGGCCTCGACAATCTCGAATGACATCGACCGCGAGCCGTTCTTGCTTTCGCTCAGGCTTGAGACGCGGACGGTCGCCGTCATCGTCATTTCCGTGCCGACGCGCGCGCTGTCGACATCAAGGCCCTCCATCTGCTTTTCATCGAGATAGAGGCTCGGATAGTATTCATCGGTCTCAGCGCCGATTGGCTTGCTAAGCTCGCTGTACTTCCGCTTGAGGCTAGTCAGTTTCATGGTCAGAAGCTCCCCGGAATGGCGATGAGCGCTGCCCCGACCCCGACCGCTACGGCCAGGACTGACAAGAAGAGCGCGACAGCGAAATCGTAGATGACGCTCATCAGGCGGCTCCTACGGCTTGAAGGTACGCAAGGTCGGCCTGATATTCGGCGAGGATTTGCGCGTCAGACAGGTTGCCGCCAAAGCCGACTGATGCGAATTGGTAAGGGGAGAAGCTGCCGATTACCCCGCCCGTGTTCATAGCCCCGATTACGATGGCGGCTGCCGGCAATGCCGTGGAAGGCGCATTGTGAGTGCCGAGGCTGACCCCGTTACGCCACAACGCCGTAGCATCGGCGGCTGAACGCCGAGCGACGAACCCACCAGAGCTATTCGCCACCACTGTTGAGCCAGTGGTCACGTCCTGATTGAGGCGGAAGGACCCATTATCTGAGGCGTTGCGGAGGATGAGGAGTGCTTGCGCCGTGGCTGCGGTTGTTCTGGCACCCATCGAAATGCCAGTTGATTGGGCGTTGCTACGCGACCACAAAGACATGTGCGCGCTATTAAGCGCGAACTGGCCGCCTGCCGCGCTTGGAGTGAACCCGGTAGCCAGATAACCCGTCGCGCCGTCGCCGGTGTAGCCGCGATCAGCAGCAAAGGCGATTGTGCCTTGCTCCGACAGATTGAACGCGTCAGCTTTCCAATTGCGCTGTCCAGCCTGCGCATCGGCCGCTGCCATCATGTAGAAGCCGTCGCGCAGAGCCCATGCGCCGGAAGCTTTCGCGGCGAGGATGCGATTGTTGATCAGCGTTTTGCGCGCGTCGGTCGGAGGCGTCGTGAAGCGCGCGAACAGGGCCAGGGCTTCCGCTGAGTGTAATCCAGACACAGGAACGACAAGCTGACCGTTGTATAGCTTGCGACCGTCCGAAATCACCACCACGCCACGAACCGGCTGATCATTATGCATCGCCGCGTCAGCATCGAGAATATTGACGCCAAGCGTTCGCTGATTATCGGAGAACAGGACGGAGGTCGCGTCGACCACGCCGAACACGGGAAGGCCGTTGAACAGGGTCGCTCCCTCGGCCTGGAGGCGCACGCCTAGAACCCGCTGTTCGTTGAAGACCTGGGCCACGGTTCACTCGCCTGAAGAGAGGAGAAGGGCGGCAAGCGCCCTTCCGTTTAATCGGTCACAGCGACGGGAGCGCCTGGAGCGATCCAATCGGGCTGCGTCGAGCCCAGCGCGTCGTTGATCTCGTTCTTGACGTGGATCGGGGCCGGCGCGTCTTCGAAGGGCTTGGCGGAAGGAGCGGAGACCGTTTCCGGTTTGCCTTTGCCCTTGCCTTTGCCCTTCTTCGGCTTGTCGTCGGTTGCCTCACCTTCGGCGGTCTCGACCGCCTCTGGAGCCGGCGAGGCCGAAGCCTCATTGACCCACTTCGGGCGGCGCTTCGGATCATCCATGATCTCATCATCGATGACGAAGCGGTCGCCTGGCTCGCGCAGGACGTTGCCGAAATAGCCACGGACTTTCGCGATGACGTTAGCCATTGGACTGGTTGCCCATGGTGACGCCAGCGGTGACCTTGCCCGCCGTCATCGGTCCCGTGGCGACCGTGTAGCTGAGGCGCATATAGCGCTCATTGGTGCCGCGTGGAATGAATTCGGGGATGATCACCTTGCCGGGGATCAGTTCGGCCTTGCCGATAGCGGCGGAAGTCCAGACCGTGGTGGGCGAGCCAAAGGCCACGTCATTGTCGACCTGGAGGGCGAAGGTGAGCGTTCCCGCGCCAGCTGCGGCGAACGCTTCCGTCACCTGGATAAGCAGCGGGATCGGCTTGCCCTTGCCGATATCGCGGACCAGGCCCGAAGCGATTGGGCCGAGATCGATTACGTTGGTGCTTACCGCCGTCACAGTGATCGCCTGGGCGTCGGAAAGCAAAGTCTGTTGGTCTAAAATCATTGCCTTGCCTCTCGTTGAAGTTCGACGCTTGCCGCCACATAGCGGCAAGCCCAAGCGTGAACCGTCAGATCGCGACGGAAGGAACCAGCGCCTCGGTATTGAGGATGGCGTCGGTCATGCGGATCGGGATTTCGCGATAGGTGCGGACCAAGCGGCCCTCGACCTGCGCCTGCCCGAGGCCGGTATAGTTCGGGTTGGCTGCGAGCAGCGCACGGTCGGTCGACTGCGCGTCAAGCACTTCAAGAACCTGACGGTTCATGTAGACCGCCGACTTGCCGCCCAGGGCACCGATGCCGTAGACCTGGAACATGCGATAGTAGGCTTTGCGCAGCAGAGCCCACACGTCGACCGTGCCGGCGAGCAGATCGGACACGTCGATATTCGCGATCCGGACGTTGTAACGATAGTCCTTCACGAACGCGCCGATGTGCCATTCGAACACCGTCACCTTGGCGTAGAAGGTGTTGTTGTCGGCGTCCTTCACCGGCTCCTCACCCTTGTCCATGATGTTGACGCCGGCCTTCATCGCCTTCGGATAGAGCAGCGAAGTCGCGTGATCGGCCCAGGTAACGAACCAGATCGAGGTATTGTCGGCACCCGCGCCGCCGCCGTGGATCACCTGATTGGCGACGTTCGGAACGGCCGGGTTCGGAATGTTGGTGTTGTACGCGTTGAAGCGCGCAGCGAGGCCCTTGAACTTCTCGGGCGTCGTGGCTGTGTCATGGTAGAAAATGCCGGTCGCCATTTCCTGGTTCATGACTTCCAGGTACGGCGCGCTGTCCACCAGTCGGGCCTTGGCCGGATCGGGAGCGAGAGCGAGCAAGCGCGTGTCGATCTCGGAGCGGGCGTTGATAAAGCCGGTCGTGTCATCGACCTGCTGCATGGTCGCCTTGGACGCGGCAACACCCTTGTAGAGACGGCCCCAGGAGACGGTAGGATAACCGGTGCGGATCGAGTGGCGATGCACGGCGTCCATATTGCAGGGCGTCGCAATCGCATCGTCCAGGATCGGGTTGTTCTGCTTGAGCAATTCAATGACGGTGCCCTCGGCAGACGCCTTGTGCATGTCGATAAGCTGTGGGTAGGTGTTGCCGATAGTTGCCATAGTCGTTCTCAGCCTTTCGGTGCGTCGTTCGGAAACAACTTGTGAGCGGCCTCGACTGGCTTTCCTTTGCCGCCCGCCCCATCCTGTGGTGGGCTGTCTTCGGAAATCATCGCGCCGACCTTCGCGAATATCCTGATAAGTTCCGGATGGTTGCCGCCACCACTCGCGTTGAGATATTGTTTGAGGCCCGGCGTCCCGAGCTTATTGACGGCGCGTTGACTGGCCTGAACTGTGCCATCCCACTTGTCGCCGCCGATCTCCTCGTCTTTCTTGGCGGTATCGGCCCAACCGGAGATTGTTTTGCCCCAATCTTCCATCCGCTTTTGAGTGCGCGCCGCGTTGATTTTGACGTATTCGTCGGTGAGTTCCTGGGCCTCGCGAACGGTCATCTTTTTCGCGGCGAACTTTGGCCCAAGCGCGTCGAGCAATTCTTGATCGACTTCGACGCCTTCGGGCATCGTCAGCGCATACTTGCCGTCCTCAGGTACGAGATCGAGCGCCTTTTCGGCATCGGTCTTTTCGGTCGGCTTGGTCTTGTCGTGTTCGGCCTTGGCGGCGGCGTTTTCATCTGCCGACTTGGCCGGGTCATCGACGTATTCTTTCCAGTCGGCGGGCGTGTCATCGCCCTCGCCCGGCTTCTTTTCACCAGCAGGAGGATCAGCCGGCTTTTCGCCATCGGCCGGAAACAGGATGCTTTCCGGCTCCTTCGGCGTGATGTCGGCAGGCGGGTCACCTCCACCGCTACCGCCTTCCGCGTTGTAAGCCGCCATTGCGAAAGGCGATGATCCAGTCATCAGCGCAGCGATCCTATTCCTCATCTTCCGTCTCCTGTTTGGCGGCGAGCGCCGCGATGTCCATTGCTTTCAATTCGCCGATATCGAGCAGGAGACGCGGATAGAGGCGCGGATCGATCTCATCGAACTTTGAGATCAGCTTGCGCCCCACGGCCTGTTGCCCGAGCGTGTAGTTGGTGGCGTTGGTGTTCTCGCCCGCGAACGGATCGGCATAGATCGCGGCCTGCTCCAGCATCCAGAAAAGGACGCGCTTGCCAGCCGCGAGCGCCGCGACTTCCCTGAACGCCTTCACCAACTCATTGCGCTCGGATTGTTCCTGCGGAGACAGTTGTTCGCTCAAATCGCCCGACATCAGCCGATCCCCAGCCGCTCAAGCAGCGCGCCGCCGCCTGGGTTGTCTTGAGCGCCGGCCAGCACGGCGGCGGCGTCCGCGCCCTGCTTGGCGGCAGGCGCAACGGTCGCCATCATTTCGGCGTTCTCAGCCATTTGCTGGCGTTGCGTCCTCGCCTTCCGAACCTTGGCGACTTCCTCGTCAGGGATGACAATCGACGGCGGCACGCCCAGGTAGTCGAAATACACGTCAATCGCTTCGTCGCCGTCGAGCTTGTCCAGCACCTCGGGCTTGACTGCCGCAAGCTGGCCGGCGAACGCAAAGCCGCGCTCAATGCTGCCCGTGGCGACGGCCTTCTGTGCCTGGGCGAGGATCGAAATGTATTCGATCTTGAGCGTCTGGTTTTGGATATCGGGCGGCGGCGGCGGCAGCATTCCACGACGGTTCATGATCTCAAATGTGCGATCAATCGTCGGCTCCAGCTGCGCGCCGTAGATGTTTTCCAGCACCGGCCCGAGCGCGAGCAACTTTTCCTCTTTGCGCTCAGCGATCTCGAATTGATTGCGCGGCTGAATGCCTTCCATGTTGGAAAGCATCAGGAACAGATCGGCGTAGAAGATTTCGCGGATATGGTCGCGGAGATCGCGGATGTCTGCCGTGAGGTGCGACAGATCAATGTTCACGTCCATCGCGGCGCGGTAGCCTTTGCCGGTCGGATCATCGACATAGGTGACGGACCCAGGCAGCAGCGACGCCGGATTGTTCCGCATCGACGTTGGCCCGGTCATCGGCGGGCGAACTTTCTTGTCGATAGCTTCCCACTTGCGCTTGGTCTCAAGCTGCAAGCCCTTCACGTCGCCAAGGGCGATCTGCCCAGGCGACAGGGCATAGTGATCGTCGCCGGCAAGCTCCCACGGCGGCGCGATGATCGGGTTTCCATCGAAACCGCTTTCCTCAAACATTTCGAGGCCAGCGCCGCCCGCCGTGTCGCTGTCTTCCCAATAGTTCGACAGGAACGGCTTGTTCTTCTTGTCGATCCTGGACGGATCGCGGTTTAGTCGCGGCTCGACCGCATGCCAGATATCAAAGCGCTCATCGTATTTGCTTTGATCGAACAGCGTCCGAATGCGCGTGCTTACCTTGGAGTAGCCGAAGCGGCTGACGATGCGCTGCACCGACCAACGGAACGTGCGATAGAGCGTCGTGGCGCGGCCTCGCTCATCGCGGGCGATCCAGAACCGGCCGTGCAAGAGTTGCTGCATGCGAACGGTCGACTGTTCATCCTCAACCAGGAGCCCGACCGATTGCCCGAACTGCCCGAGATCGCCATAGCCAGTGTGAAATGCGTTGTAGATATTCGAGCTTGAAAACACCTCGCGCATGCGTTGCTCGACATCGGACAGCCACGTCTTGACCGGCGCGAAGTCCTTCAACTCAGGGTCACTCGTGCCGAAACGAAACCACGGGCGAGCCGGCGACGTGATGCCGGAATGCATGCCCGACGCCAGCGTGCGCAGCGACTTGGTTCCCGTGCTGTCAAGGATGTTGGCGCGACTGGTCGCGCCTTCATTGGTGTTGGACAGGCGCAGGCGCGTCGGCTCAATGAAGTCGGCGAGCGGACGCCAGACCGTTTCCCACGGATTGCGAACTGATTTCAGTTCCTCAGCGCGGCGGCGATGATAGGAGACTTGGCTTTCGTTGCGCGGCGCGTTGTCGGTCATTTGAACGCCCTTGAATTGCTCTGCCGCTGTGCTGGGACAATCATTCCCATCCTCTGTGCCGGGGCCATTATCCTGCTTGCCGGTGCGGACTTTCTCACTGACCGAGCAGCGTTTTCTTTTCGGTCGGAGCCGCCGCCGTGACGCCCGAGCCGGAGGTTAGGATCGTGCTTGTGCCGCCCCTGATCTTGTCGAGCGTGCGCCGGCCGGTGTTCGACCGTACCGCGCCCGCGTCGGGCTCGCGCATGGCGGCAGTCTCGGGCGGAAGCTCAGGCGCGTCGGGAGTGTCTTGCTTCGGGAAGATGCACATTGCGGATCACCAGCAGTTGACGAGGGTTGCGATTGCGAGACCGAACGACGACGCGACGGACGCCAAGGCGAGGTTCGACCGGTACTTTCTAGGGGCAACGTCAGCGACCCAGGCGAGCCCCACAGGAAGGGCCGAAAGCGCAACGCCAATCGGACAAGCGGCGGCGGCGTTTGCGGCGGCAAGCAGGATGCAGAACAGCCGGCCATTCGTGGCGACGTTCTGTGCGACGGCGAGACGGTAAGCGTCGGTCAACTGTTCCATAGGTCGACCACTACGCGCCGATGGTTGCCGTCATGAACTCAGGCGAGCGGATCGTAATCCGTGATGACCGTATGGCCCGGTTGCCCGTTCCTGTGGTGCGCGATCTTCTTGGCGACCGGCTCAGCATGCGTGAGCGCGAGAGCGTCGAGTTTATTGGGCGACGGCAGGCCGCGTTCCTTCATGTCCTCTTTGCTTTCGATCTGAATTTTGCCGTCCAAGCGCGGCACGGTTTCAGGCCCGATGATGTCCTGATAAAGCTCCTCATCGTGCGGATCGATTGCGCCGCCTGCCTTGATCCAGCGCTTCACTCCACCGATCATTTCGGCGCGCTTATTGAGGTAGCCAGGATCGAGCGGCTTTCCGGAGAACCAGATCAGCCGCCAGTTGCGGCCCATGACTTGCCCAGCGCTCACAATGCCCGTGCCATAGCCGGCGTCGACAAACACCGCGTCGGCCTGGTGTTCGTCCTCCAGGCGAGCGATCAGGTTCGCCACCTCAACATCGTTGTCGTTGCGCGCGATGCTGGCGAGGCTCTTGGAGTAGAGCCCTTGCCTCAGCATGATCTCTAGCTTGTCATCGCCCGTCCAAGCCGGATCGACGCCAATGATCACGGGCGCAAAATTGTATTGGCCTGGGCGAAGGTGGACGGCGCGCGCCTTGTCGGCGTCGGTCTCGCTGATGAACTGCATGGCTGACTGGCTCGGGAATTGGCCGCGCACACGAACCTTGACGAGATCGCTATCCTCGCCGTGATCGTCCACTAGGCGTTGCAGATATGCTTTGTTCGTGCCGGGCACCGTGCGGCTATCGATCTGCCGTTGCACCCAGCGATGACGAAAGCGGCGGAAGCACTCGCGGAACCGTCCGCTGTTGCGCGTCGGGTTGCCGAACACGATCCAGATGATGACGGTGTTTTCGTCGGTCAGCGCGCCCTCAGCGACTTCCCAAACCTTGTCATGGATTTTCGACGCCTCATCGAACAGTAGGAGGATAATCCTACCCTCATTGTGAAGGCCGGCGAACGCTTCCGTGTTGTGTTCGCTCCAGGGAATGAAGTCCTGCCGCCAGCTATCGCCGTGCAGCGGATCGCGCGCCTTGATCGACATGGCTTGCACATCGAACCAATGTCCGGTTAGCGAGGTGCGAAACCACTTGCCAATCTCGGGCGCGGTCTTGGTGCGCAACTGGCCTTCGGTGTTGGCAGTCGTGACGATCCTCGCGTCATCCCAGCACGACATAGCCCAATTCGAGAGCATGCCCATTTCGGCTGACTTGCCGATGCCGTGGCCGGAGGCGACCGAGATTTGCAACGGTTGATAGCGCGTCTCGGGATTGGCGAGGTGATCGCCGATGATCCCGTTGATGTCGTCTTGCCACTCACGCGGCCCCTGGTGCTTCTCCAGCGCGCCGACGCCCCAATCCCAGGCTTTGCGCGTCCATCGCTTAGGATTAAACCGGCAGGATGCAGCAAGCTCGATTATCGCGTCATTCGGATCGGCGCGGCGGCGGGCGGCGGTCATATCGCCAACTCCATTTGCCGTTCAATCAGGCCGAAGATGTTCCGCGCATTCATCTGCGGCGTTGCCCAGCGCAGATTGCCGCGCCGGTTGTCCAAGCTATTGCCGTTGCGATGGTCGCCTATGATATGGGCAGGCGTCGGCGGTAGCTGCCAAGCCCGAGCGAGAACGACCTTGTGCAGGAATACGAGAACGCCGCCCTCGCTTCGCACCACGTAGCTCTTGCCGTCGCGGCGCGTGCCATGCGTGACAAACCAGTTGCCACGGCTCACAGCCCACGCGTGATCCTCGGGCGAGATCAGCGTTTCGATCTCGTAGTTCTTCCCACGGCAGACGAGGATTGCGGCCTCACTCATATGCCTGCCGCTCGCTCGATTGCGCCGGCCTTGCACTTCGCCCAGGCAGCATCGAGCCGACGCCACATCGCAACGGCCGATAGCCGCCCAGGTGATCCGCCTGGGAGCTTCCAGTATTCGGCATAGATCGGCTTGAACCTCAGTATGCGGCGAGCGCGGCGCTTGGCGAGATTGTATTCCGCTTTGAGCTTGCGCGAGACGCCGGCCCAATGGACGCCGCATACCCAATCCTTATGAGGCGCGATTTTTTCCGCCGCGATGGTGCGGCGGCAGAACGGCACGCAACAGGCGATCCTATCAGGCATCGCGTTTAGACGCCCGAGCCAGCCGATCCGCGAGCGCATCGAGACCGGTCATGCTGATCTGCTCCTCGAATGCTTTCACGCCAACGTGCTTGCCGATCAGTTCTATGCGGCGCACGCGATCCGACAGCTTGACCTTGCGCACGACGCCTATCTGCGTCCGCTCTTTGCCGTAGCCGTCAAACAGTTCCTCAACGTCGACGCCCTGGACGAGACCCTGCCGCCAGATCAGCGGCCATTCCTTCACCGGCAACAGTTGGCCGTCGTCATCGTAGATGTCGGCGATATCGGCGACCGCCTCAGCGGCGAGGCGAGTAAGCACCCACGCGGCGTCAATTTTGGTTTCTTGCGAGCGCTCAACGCGGGCGGCATCGATCGCGGCCTTGATCTCAGGTTTTGTCAGGTTCTCATGACCGACAGCCGCCGCCGTCTTCTGCGAATATCCAGCCCTAATCGCCGCCTGAGTTGCGTTCAGGTCGATCAAATATTCCCTCACGAATTGCTCTTGTTTCGGCGTCATTGGTCCAGATCGCAATCGCAGCATGCATTAGGCGTTGAGAATTACGCATCAATGGTTGCCGTGAAGCACGCGGATCACGCTGGAGGTTCGGAAGGAGGTTTCTAAGAGGCACTAAACTTTTTTTAAAATGGTGAAAATCGCGTTTATATATCCCGACCTATTTTATAAACCCCACTACCCCTAGCGATTAAAAAGTTTACTGCCTTCTTATAAACTATCTTGTCACTACTTATATTATTGATTTGATTGGATATTTAGAGACGAAGAGGTTTTTAACTGAGAATTTTTTAGATTGTTCGGCAATTGTGAACGAGCATCGGTTTAATGTTCACAGCATTATATAACAGCCTGTAATCTGGCTTAAAAAGATTCCTTAGAAACCTACTTGCGCGGCAAAGCAGTTCGTGTCATGCGTTGTGAAAGACGCAACACTTAAACGGAGGCACATCATGACGCCGACTGAGAACAGGACGCTCGCCCGCAAGGCGTTCGCTGAATACCAGACAGGCACCGACGCCGGACTTGATGTTGTCGACATCATTGCCCGCGAGATCGAGGCCGTCATTCGCCGCGCCTACGGCCTACCGGATGGAGACATTGCGATCCATGAGGATTTCGGCCTGACAGACGCCATCGCCGTCGCGTTCATCGCCGGGCGTTCGCAGATCGATGCCCAGGCGTTGACCGCGCTCAAGTCCGCAGAGGGCGCTGTTGAGGAGCTTTGCCACGGCCAGGACCCGGCAAATCAGTGCTGGGTCACGCTCCAGGAAATCCGCGACGCCATCGCGAAAGCTCCCAGCCATGAAGCCCAATAAAATCGCCGCCGCCGCTCGCAAGAAGATCGCGGGCAAGCCCGAGCTTGAGCACGACATGCGTGACAAGTGGGTGGAAGTTCAGGCCAAGATTGACGCCCATGTCGCTGCGTCAAAAAAGAAGTGGAAGAACTACGAGGCGAGCCATCTGTTCTATGCCGCGCGCCTCGCGATGCTGACGGCTTTTGTTGACGGGAAGACGCCTCAGGAATGCGCCGCCGCCGCACTGGAGGGGATCGACTAATGACTACGCCAAACCTAACCGACCGCGAAAGACGCGTTCTAGTCTATATGTCCGAGGACGTGCCGTCTGACTACGCCGTCTATATGCGAGCAATCTGCGCCGCCGAAGTGATCGAGACTGGCAATGTTCGCCGCGTCGTTCGCTCCCTCGCCCGCAAGGGCATGGTGAAGCTCTCGACCGCGTTCAATCCGGCTGACTGGTCTATCGCCGGCAGCGGATACGCCGTCACTGACGCCGGCCGGGCCGAGGCCGAGCGGATACGCGCCGAGGTGACGCTATGAGCGCAGATCAGATCATCGGGCAAATAGAAGAGCGCTTCCCGAACTGGCGATCATACCGAGACTTGATCGACTGCATCGACTGCACGCTTGCTGAGCTTCGTCGGGTGAAAGAAGAGCAATCGCGGTGGACGAATGTCATCGCGGTCACCGCGCCCGGCCTCTTTCCGCAAGACTACGTGTTCAGGTCGCCGTGCGACCCACCGCTGCCAAAGCCCGATGTCCTGTACATCGACGGCGCTGTTTACAGGAGGGAAATAGCGCAATGACCGCCCTCGCCCGCGTCATCGACTATGAGACCACCGGCCTGCCCGAGGACGCCGATCCCGAGGTGATCGAAATGGGCAGCTATGACGTCAATCTGACGTCGCGCCTGCTTGTGCATCAGAGCGCCTTTCAATCGCTCTGCCGGCCGCGCGGGCCGATCCCGCCGCAAACTAAGGCCGTGCACCACATATGGGAGGAAGACGTTCGGCACGCGCCGCCTGCCCGCGATTTGTGGGATAGGCTGCTTGCCGGTAACGGCACGCCGACATGGCTTGTCGCCCACAACGCCAAGTTCGAAATGCACTTCACGCCGCCGTGGGGCATCCCTTGGATCGACACCTACAAGGTTGCGCGGATCGTATGGCCCGACGCGCCGACGCATTCGAACCAGGGCTTGCGCTATTGGCTGGAGCTACCATGCGACCGCAAGCTGTCCGAGCCGCCACATAGAGCCCTGCCCGACGCCTACGTGACGGCGCATCTATTCGTTCGCCTGCTCGACCACAAGACGCCCGAGGAAATGGCGAAGATCAGCGAGTATCCCGCGCTGTTGAGGGCAATGAAATTCGGCAAGTACCGGCGCAACGGCGTCAACATGACATTCGAGCAGTGCGCGAAAGATGACCCGAGCTACCTGGAGTGGATCAGGGACACAAGCGACATGGACGAGGACACCAAGTTTTCCGCCCGCTACTGGCTGCAAAAGAGAGCGAAATGAGATCATCCATCGCGATAAGCGCCGGCCTCTTTCGCAGCCGAGACGAACGCCTTGCGCGCGTCGTCAACCGTCTTGGTTCCGTCGAACACCTCAGCGCAGATCACATAGGCCGCGCGCAGTTTAGGGCGCACTGGCCAGCCTCGCATCGCCTCAAGCGCGCCCTCGACGGAGTTCACGTCCCGCATTCTGCCGGGCGCGGCCTTGATCGTCACGGCGGGCGAGAACCACAGCATGCCGCATATTTGGCGCGGATCGAAAGGGAAGCAAGATGACCGAGAAAGAGATACCGGCAGATGTGGTTGAGGCGGCGACCGACGTAGCGAGGCGCTGGTATCATGAGGAGTGGGAACCGACTGAGTACATTCAGCAGAAACTTGTCGAGGGCATCGCCCTCGCAATCCTCGCCGAGCGCAAGCGGATTTCGGCGCAGCTTTTCAACCGAGACTGCTTTTTGACATCGGTCGTTGGAGACGGCGACCCATATCTTAAATTCCAGTTCAAAACGAACATGGAAATGCGCGACTTCCAAACCGCCATGGAACAGCTTTCTAAGGTTTCGAGGCCGTGAGCCATGCCGCCCGCCTAGCCCGCGAGGACGCGATCACAGACGCCTTGCGCGCTGTGACGACGGCGCTTGGCGACGATCTGCCGACCGACCAGGCGTTCAGGATCATCGACGCGATTAAACGCTTGCGCGACGGCCAGCCGGCGCGAGTGACCTCGACCGAGCGGCGCGACTATATGGCCGAGGTTCAGGAGAGGGCGCGCACAGCCTGGACGCAAATATACCTGATCGAGGATCAGCGAGGCGCGGACTGCATCGGGCCGCAGGCAGATGCGACGGCCGGCATCGACACGCCTCTAGGCCGCTTGCGCGTGACCACATGGCGGCGATCCTGGATCGGCGAGCGCGGCCAACGGATCGCCTGGGCGAGCGAATATTATTTGAGTGAGGAACCTATCACTGTCGCCGAGATCAAGGCGGCAGGACTGGCACAGAGACCGACCACACGAAGGCGGCGGAAACTATAGGCAACAACGTGCGGCAGGAGGCCCAGGAAAAGTGAGTGCATGCGCAAAACAGAATGATATCGACGCGTTTGTGAGCGACTTCGGACGCGGCGACAAGATCACGGTCATGATGATGCCAGATCAACGCCGATGGCAGTTCGCCAACATTACCGCCGAAGCAGCCCGCCAGCTTGCCCAGCGGTTGACCGACGCCGCGAACAACGCGGAAAAGAATTCCCAAGTGAACTAGAAAAAAATCGATGAGGCCCGGCTAATGTCGGGCCTTTCGCCTATTGACAGGCTTATAAATGTGACTGTAATGTTGCGATTAACACATCAACTCAACAAGGATCGCAACATGGGCCGCGTAGTCAACGACTGGAAGCCGATTGAAGTTGAGACCGCCGAAATCGCGCCTCACCGCTATCTCTGGAGCGGCGCTATTGGAGCGGACGGCCAGCGCCGTGGAGATATCGCAGACGCCAAGACATACGCCGAGGCCAGGGCTCGCATCCCCTACAAAGAGGGCGACGTCATCTATATTGATCGCGGCGGCAAGGCGGCGCGAGCCCTGATCTATCGCGTCTTGATGATCCGTGATCGCTACGGCGACCGCCGCGAGCTTTACAAGGTCCAAGTCGAAACGCGGGACGGTCTTTTTTCCAAGATGTGGGAACAGGCTCATCCTGGCTTTGTGCAGCGCGGCTATAAGCGCGCCGGCCTCGCTCCAGAAATCCCGGAGTGAGGGCAATGAGAGCCACCCCGAAATTCCGCACGCCCTACGGCATGACCGGCGCTGACATCGCCGCCGCCCTGAGCATGAAGCCGCGAGCCAAGCAGGCCGTGACGCTCATCAGCAAGCGCCACGGCGGCGGCTTGCCCGCTCGCATCCTCGTCCTCGTAGAAGGCGAATATTACGAGGTTCTGGAGCGGACCTTTGACGAACTCAACAGGGGTGTGACGCCGGCCGAGCTTGAGCTTGAGCCGTACAACCCCGCCGACGATTTCAACGACGACTTTGAGGGCTGAACCATGATCGACATCGCATCGCTACCCGACAGAGCCCTTTCGATCATGCAGCCCTGGGCTTGGCTGATCGTCAACGGCCACAAAGACATCGAGAACCGCGATTGGCCGACGAAGTTTCGCGGGCCGGTATGCATCCACGCCGGCAAGAAAGAGGACATGGATTGCTTTTATTCACTTACGGACCCTGCTGGCCCTTTCCACCCGGTGACTGATGAGCCGTTCGCCGTCGACACAGGGGCGCGAGAGATCGAAAGCACGGATGGATGGGCGACGTATAGCGCGCCAGACTGGAGCCCGCTACGCGGCGGGATCGTCGGCGTGGCCGAGATTGTCGATTGCGTCGACGCCAGCGACAGCCCTTGGTTCGTGGGGCGCTACGGCTTCATCATCCGCAACGCGCGGCCGGTCGAATTCATCCCGGTCAAGGGCGCGCTCATGTTCTTCGACTGGAGGAAGAACCTATGACCCCGTTCGCATCCGTTGCCCTGTTCCGCCGCAACGGCGGCGTTGCCTTCAAGCCGCCGCGCAAGGAGCGGCCCGACGACGTGACCCAGGCGCGCAAGGCCGCTATGCGGTATTGGGCCGGCCACCACGGCGAGGCGCTGATCAGGGTGTTCCTTGTCCGCGAGTTCGCCGGCCGGCTGGAGATCAGCGAGCGCGGCCCTGCCGATGCCCTTTGGAAGGGTTACAGCCGCGAGATCAGAGGCGCGGAGGCCGAGCCCCACATTGCCGCCTGCCTGGGCGAGCTTGGCATTGATCCGAACGCCGCGCCGCCGCCCCTGCCCGACATGCTGAACATCAACGGGTTTGTTTACAGGAGGGAGATTTAATGGCCGGCGATCCGATTTGCGTCCGTTGCGCGAGCCAGGAACGTGGCTCGCTGCCGCTCCCGAAAGACTGCCTATGCGGCGATCACCCAGCGCCGGCTAAGATACCGGCAGATGTGTTGGATGCCGCCCGCCGCGCCATTGCCGAGCGCGTCGGACCCGAGGCGCGAAGCCAATACCTCGCCGGGAAGCTAGACCATTTGTCTGTGATCCAGGCTTGCGCGTCCGTCATCGTAGCCGAGCGCAAAAGGGCCGCGCATGTAGCCCATGGATGGATGCACGACAACGGCCTTGGCGCGAACGCCGCAGATGTAGCCCTGGAAATCATGAAATGATCCACCTCCTATTCAACGCCGACGCGATCCCACGCACCACGACGCGCGAGCAATGGCGCGAGATTGACAGATGGCGGCGCGTGACCGAGCGGACCTTGCGAGCCGAACGGGAGCGCCAGATTGCGAGCATCATCACCTATGGCACCTCGCACCCGGAGATCGTCCGCGACTTCATCGAGAAGGCGATCAACCCGCCGATCATGATGTACCCGAAACCCAAGGCATTTCAGAGCGACCGCGATATCCGCATAACCCCGGGCTCCGTTTGGATGGTCGAATGAACACCGCGTTCCTCCTAATGGCGCAGTTCGACGGCGCGGCTGTGATCCCGGTCGACAAGGTTTGCCGCGACTATTTCCAGCACCTCACGCCGCAACAGTTCATCCGCAAGACGACAGAGGGCGAGATCGATTTGCCCGTGGTCAGGATCGAGAGCAGCCAGAAGGCGGCGAAGGGCGTATATTTGCTCGACCTCGCCGCCTGGATTGACAAGCGCCGAGAGGCCGCGAAGAAAGAGAACGATCAGCTACAGGGGCGAAGGTGATGACAGCAGAAGAACTGCGCACTCATATTCTCGACACACTGGCGAAGCGCGAGAACGTTTGCCGGAACGCCGCCGTCGATCCGCAGCGATCAAAGCGCCTCCAGCAATGGGAGCATGGGCGGGCCGACGCCTACAAGGATTTCAGAGAGTACCTAGCCAAGCTTGACCTCAGGGTTTCGAACGATGGTTGACGCGGCCGATCTAAAGCACATGTTCGAAATCGATCCCGACATTCTGCGCGCGCCGCGCCGCGATAATTCGGCGTACCTGGAGACAATCGCCCGCATGAGGAAAGCGGCGCTTGACGCCGAGATCGCCTTGGGCGGGAGCGTCTACATTTTCCGCCAGGAGATCGAGGAGAGCGACGGCAACTACATAATTAAGACGGAGTTTCGCCGCGTCGGCGAGTGAACACATTCGTATCCTGCGCCAAAATCAGAAGCTCGGAACTAAGTTCCGGGCTTTTTTGTAATCACAATTGTATCACAAAGACTATTGGACGCCTTGGAAAGCAACGTCTTTCGTCCGATCGTACATCGGCAAACCGGCAACGAAATCGCTCATGCCGGGACTTTGATCGTTACGCTGAGAAAATTTGACGAGGCCATTGACGCGCACCTGGGCATCGCTGCCGGCAATACCCAAAAATTCATTCTTTCGGCGGCTCGGCCGGTACCGGCGCACTGCCAAGCCCATTGAGGCTGCGCCCCCTGACGCGCGGCTTGAACGCCCGGCCCGGTTCCGGCGTGCGCCGCAGCACCGGGTGGACGATCGGCTCCTTGGCCTTGAAGGCATATGCCTTGAGCAGCGCGAAATAGTTCGGATAGGCATAGCCATTGTTCATCCGCAGCCACTCGTCACGGCGCTCGCGAAACAGCTTCGGCAGCCTGTACCAGGCCACCGTCGGGCTCTTGTGATGAACGAAATGCAGATTGTTGTTGAGGAACAGGAACGACAGCGGCGAACGTTCGACGATCACCGTACGGCCTTCCGGATGCTCCGACCACTGATGCTCGGCGAAGGTGCGGATCGAGATCAGCGACTGGCCCAGCCACACCGGCACCAGGATGTAGAGCCATAGCGGGATGCCGAAGCCGAACTGCACGACCGGCAGCACCACGGCGAGGCCGATGGCGTGCAGCAGCCATGCCTTGCGGATCACCTTGTCGCCGGCAAGCATCTGCCTGGCATCGTCGATGAAGAAGCCGGTGCACGACAGCCACGGGCCGAGAATGAGCCGGCCGATCATGGTGTTGTTGATCTTCAGCAGGAACTTCATCGCCGGCGGCAATTCGTCATGGTGCCACAGCGCCTTGTAGTAGCTTTCAGGATCGTCAAGCGGATCGGTCAGCCGTTCGTCGGCATGATGGCGCAGATGAATGGTCTTGAACCGCCGGAACGGCCAGACAAGACCAATCGGCAGGAAGACGAAAGCTTCGTTGAGCTGCGTATTGCGGGTTGGATGGCCGTGCAGGACTTCGTGCGCCAGCGAGGATTGCAGCGCCGCCATCAGGGCCAGAACGACGAGCGCCAGCAGCGGATAGGACGGCCACAGGAACAGGCCGGCTGCGAGCCAGGTGCCGTAGCAGAAAAACGCGAGGAAGACGGTCGGCCATTCGATGGCCGGTGCATTGCGTCGTCTGTTATTCCTGCTTGTCATGGATCGACCACTGCCCTTCCAGTCGCCGGAACCGTTTTGATTCCTGACAGCATTGTGTCAGGAGCCTCGTGATGCTGCAACGCGACAAAGCGCACAAAATGTTGCGATTGCGCATTTTCAGCCGCATGTGTTATCTATTGTAAACGGACTTGAGGATTCATTTACGCCCAAAGTGCTACGTTGGCGGGTTCGGCGAATTTTTTTTCTCCCAATGGCCGGAATGACGATATGGACAAACGCGACCTGTCGACGGTCTTTCGGGAGCGCCTGAAAATGCTCCTGACACGATCGGATCTGAACCAGTCGGCCTTCGCGACTGCGGTGGGCATCGACCGCTCGGCGCTTTCGCAGCTGCTATCCGGTGCCTCGACACGCCTGCCCCGCGCCGAAACGCTGCTCAACATCGCCGCCGAATTCAAAGTGTCGCTCGACTGGCTGCTCGGCCTCAGCCAGGACGAAGGCCTCACCGGTGAAATCCGCGAGAGCCTGGAGATCGAGGAAGCGCCTGACGGCTTCGACCGCACGCTGCTGGCCAGATGGCATGCCGAGGCCGCGGGCACGAAAATCCGTTACGTGCCGGCCGGCATTCCCGATCTTCTGCGCACCGAAGCGCTCGTCGATTACGAGGCCGGTATCGCCAACAAGAGCCGTGAGGCCCAGGCCGGCGAGACGCAGTACCGCATCGACTACAACCGGCGGCCGGAAACCGACATGGAAGTCTGCATGCCGCGCCACACGCTGGAGATCTTTGCGCGCGGCCTGGGCGTCTGGGACCGTTTCCCTGAGGCCGCCCGCCACCAGCAGCTTCTTCACATGGCGACGCTGCTCGACGACCTTTATCCCACCTTCCGCCTGTTTCTCTATGACGGGCGGATGCGCTATTCGATCCCCTACACCATCTTCGGGCCTTATCGCGCCGCCATCTATGTCGGCGACATGTATCTGGTGCTGAACGCGACCCAGCCGGTCCGCAAGCTGACCAGCCATTTCGACAATCTGATCCGCGCCGCCGACATCAATGCGCACGAAGCCGCCAGCTTCACCCAAAGGCTGGCGGAAATGCGATTTTGACGGCTTGCTTCCTGCACCGACATTGACGTCATATAAAGATTTCTTTATATCCTTATCTCGACAAACAATCCGGAAGGCGTGATTTCCAATGACCAATCCAATCGACGCTTTGCTTGCCGAAAAGGGCGTCCTGCTCGCCGATGGCGCCACCGGCACCAATCTGTTCGCCATGGGGCTCGAGGCCGGCGAGGCTCCAGAGTTGCTGAACGAAACGGCGCCGGACACCATCACCAGTCTGCACCAGAACTTCGTCGAGGCCGGCGCCGACATCATCCTGACCAATTCCTTCGGCGGCACCCGCCACCGGCTGAAGCTGCACCATGCGCAGGACCGGGTTTACGCGCTGAACAAGCGCGCCGCCGAGATCGCCCGCGCCGTCGCCGATAAGGCCGGCCGCAAGGTCATCGTCGCCGGCTCGGTAGGCCCGACCGGCGAGTTGCTGGTGCCGCTCGGCGCCATGACCTATGAGGAGGCGGTCGAGGCCTTTGCCGAACAGATCGAGGGCCTGAAGGCCGGCGGCGCCGAAGTCGCCTGGATCGAGACCATGTCGGCGCCGGACGAAATCCGCGCCGCAGCCGAAGCCGCAATCCGCGTCGGCCTGCCCTATACCTACACCGGTTCCTTCGACACCGCCGGCCGCACCATGATGGGGCTGTTGCCGAAGGACATCCACGGCGTCGCCGATGGCTTGTCGCAGGCGCCGCTCGGTGTCGGCGCCAATTGCGGCGTCGGCGCCTCCGACATCCTCGCCTCACTGCTCGACATGACCGAGGCGAAGCCGGAGGCGACGGTGATCGTCAAGGGCAATTGCGGCATTCCGGAATTTCGCGGCGCCGAAATCCACTATTCCGGCACGCCCGAATTGATGGCCGACTATGTCAGGCTCGCCGTCGATGCCGGCGCAAAGATCGTCGGCGGTTGCTGCGGCACCTCGTTCGCCCACCTCGCCGCCATGCGCAAGGCGCTCGATGCCCACACAAGGTCGGATCGCCCGACCGTCGAAAAAATCGTCGAGCGCATCGGCCCGATGCGCAACAAGCAGGCGACGGTCAACACCGTCGAGAGCAGCGAAGCCCGCCGCGAGCGCCGGCGCAGCCGCGCCTGACGCAATTGAAAAGGCCGGCAAGGTTTCCCTGCCGGCCTGCCTCACCGCCCATCGGCGGTTTTCCGTATCAGAACGATCCCATCTGAGGAAAACCGGCCGTCATCACCATTACCGGTTACCGCCGAGCGCCGAGGCGAGGCGCACCAGCGAGAGAAACTCGGACCGGTAGCCGAACGGGTCGGCTCCCCGGGCGGCAGTGGCAATCTCCATGATCTTGTCGTAGCCGAACTTCGCGGTCGCATCCTCGTCGCGGAGCTTCTGGCCAAAAGCTGCGACGGCAACGGAGAAGCGCTGGTCGATGCTGGCCTGGTCGAAATCAGCAACTTCGTTGGCCGATGTCACCGGCGTGGTGATCAGCTTCGAGGCATCCCCGTTCGGCAACTTGTAGCGGATCTTGACGAAGGCATATTCGTCGGCATTGGCGACGCCGCCATTGTTCGCCGCAGCCTGGCCGTAGCGCAGCGGATCGATCTTCTGGCCGCCGCTGCCGTTCGGCGTGATCTCGTAGATCGCAGTGACCGAATGGCCAGAGCCGATCTCGCCGGCATCGACGCGGTCGTTGTTGAAATCCTCGCGGTTCAAGGCGCGGGTCTCGTAGCCGATCAGCCGGTATTCCGAGACTTTTTGCGGGTTGAACTCGACCTGGATCTTCACGTCCTTGGCGATGGTGAACAATGTCGAGGACGCATCCTCGACCAGCACCTTCTCCGCCTCGGCCAAAGTGTCGATATAGGCGGCGGTGCCGTTGCCCTTCTGGGCGATGGCCTGCATCATCTGATCGTTCAGGTTGCCGCGGCCGAAACCGAACACCGACAGGAACACCCCGGTCTTGCGCTCCTTTTCGATCAACCGCTTCAGATCGTCGTCGTCGGTCTGGCCGACATTGAAGTCGCCGTCCGTGGCCAGCATCACGCGATTGATGCCGTCGTTGACGAAGGATTTCTGCGCCAGCCGATAAGCTTCCTTGATACCTGCCTCGCCGGCCGTGCTGCCGCCGGGCGCCAACGTGTCGATGGCATCGAGGATCTTGTCCTTCTCCGAAACCTTCGTCGGCTCCAGTACAGTGCCGGCATTGCCCGCATAGGTGACGATCGAAACCGTGTCGTCGGGCTTCAATTTGTTGACCAGAAGCCGGAAGGCCGACTGCAGGAGCGGCAGCTTGTCCTGCTCGTTCATCGAGCCCGACACGTCGATCAGGAAGACCAGGTTGGCCTTGGGCTGCTCGGCCGCCTTGGCGTCGAAACCCTTGATGGCGACATGCATCAGCCTGGTGTGCTCGTTCCACGGCGTCGGCATGACGCTGACGGTCGAGTTGAACGGCGTCGAGGCAACGTCCGGACCTTTCCAGTCATAGGGGAAGTAGTTGATCATCTCCTCGACGCGGACCGTGTCGGCCTGCGGCAAAGCACCTTCCCTGAGCGAGCGCCGCACGAAGGAATAGGAGGCCGTGTCGACATCGATCGAGAAGGTCGAGACCCGGTCTTCGAGCGCGGCACGCACCGGATTGCTCTTGAAATCCCCGACGCGGTCGCGGTTTTGCTCCGGCAGCATCTGGTCGGCCGGCATGGCCTGCGGCTGTACCATCAGCTTGGATTCGGCGCCTGGCATGCGGCCAGCCCGCGTGGCTCCGTCGGCTTCCGGAGGAGATATAGACATCATCACTCTGCCAGACGGCGCAGCTCCACCATCCCTTGCGAACTCACCTTTCGGCGCAGGTGCCGGCTCGGGCGCCGCATTGCGGGCCAGAGCGTCCTGCTGCGCCAGGCCGGCAGCCGATTGTGGCTTCGGCGGCGATGCCGGCGCGACAAGCGCCTCGGCTGCGACGCGGTTTTCGGCGTCGGCATCGGCTTTCTTCCGCTTGTCGGCCTCGGCTACGGTGAGCGGCCTTACCGTTGCCGGCGCTTTAGCCGCTGGTTTATCGGCCAGCGTTTCGGTGATCTTCTCGTCCCCACCGGAATAGAACGGCTGCTCCTGCAGCATATAGATCGTGGCGTATCCGGCGATCGGCAGGGCGACGAGCCCGGCAATGGCCGGCGTGGCGAAGAGTTTCTTTTGCATGATTTCGCTCCAGAGCTTTTGTGCTCGCTCTGTGAGACGAAGCCCTTTCGCCGATCCTTGGGCGGCAGGTGAAGTTTTTTCGCCCATGTCGTAGGCACGCATGGCCGCCCCTAAGGCACGCCCCTTCGCCGCGGTACCGGGCGGCGGTGCTGCGATGTCGCGCAGCCTGTTGAGTTCGTTGTCGTCGACCATGATCACACTTCCCCGGCTGAAAGCATGAGCGCCTTCAACCGTTTCTTCGCTTCATGGATGTGCCAGGAAACCGTCGCCTCCGAGATGCCCATCGCCTCGGAAGCGAGTGCGTGGCTCAGCCCTTCGCCATAGACGAGCAGCACTGCATCGCGCTGCTTGTCCGGCAGCATTCGCACCGCCGCCCAAAGCGCCTCGGCTGGATCTTCGGGCTCGGCCGGGGCCTCTCCCGAGATCAGCCCGTAAGCCCCATAGGCTTCGGTCTTGATCGCCTCGCGGATGCTCTTGCGCATCATGTCGCGTGCCGCATTCAGCGTCATGGTGTAGAGCCAGGTGGTGAAGGCGCCGCTGCCATGATAGTCGCGGATCGCCCGGCCGAGCCGGACGCAGACTTCCTGGGCGATATCCTCGGCATCGGCCTTTTTCCCGCACCAGCGATAGGCGGCGCGATAGACGAAGTCATAGTGCCTTTCGAGCAATTTGCCGAAAGCCCCCCTGTCACCGCCCTTCGCACGACCGATCAGCTCGGCGTCGGAGGCTTCGCTTTCATCCAGCATCATCGCCATCATTTGCCTGTTGGACGAAGGCTAATGGCGATTCCTTGGGGTGATGGAAGGATTTTTTTGCAGGGCGGTCAGATGACCACCAGCGGGTTATCGGGGTCGCAATGCGGTGTTCAAGTTTCGTGCGGCATTCGGCGACGCTATAGGCCCGCGAACGCGACCATGTGGAAGGCTTGAACCTGTGGCGGATAGCGATAGGCCGCGCCGTAGGGACAGGCGTTGCGGTCGAGACAACCGCCGGTTCGGCAAGCCGCGCCGTTGTGCCCACGCACATGCGCCAGACATGTTCCATGCGCGAAACCATCCGCAGAATAAGCGTCGACCGGACAGGATTTCAGGCAAGGTTTGTCGACACATGCATCGCAAAGGTGAACCACTTCGCGAGTTTCCCCAAACGCAATCTCGTCGTCAAACAGCAGCGCGCCGCGATAGGCGTGCCAGAGCCCGTATTGCGGATGCATGAGGATGCCGAGCGGCGACGGTTTCAGACCCTCCGCCTGCATCGCCCATTGCTGGAACGGCAGATACGGTCTGTCGGACGGCGACACGGCGCGCGCGCCGAATGTCTTCGCCACTGCGCCGATCACTTCGCGCGACCATGCATCGAACGGATCGGCAACAGTTTGCGATTGGCCTTCCCGCCAGCGCAGAAAATGCGGCCACGGCGCGGCGCCCGCCTGCCCCACCAGCAGGACGGATCTGGCGGCAGCGCCGGAGAGACCGGAGGGTGTTTCCTCACCGCCTGCAAAATTGAAGCCGCCGCGCAGGATGAGGCCGTGGGCGGAAAGCGCCGCCGCTATATCTTCGACCATGCTGCGCTCAAGGATCATCCCTTCCTGTCCGGCTCGGAGAAGGCGCTCCGCCAGACTTCCTTGTGGATGATGTTGGCGACTTTAGCCCCGCCTGACTCGGGCTCCTTTCAAGTGAAGGCGTCGGCCATCGACGCCTTCTTGCTGGCGATGAAGTCCTTCAGCCCATCGTCGACGCCCTGATCGAGATGCGGCGCCTCGTAGTTTTCCAGCCAGCGGCGGGCGAGTTCGTTGGCGCGCTGCGGTGCCGACTTTTCGCCTTCGGCCAGCCACTGCTCGTAGGAATTGTTGTCGGCGATGCTGGAACGGTAGAAGGCGGTCTGGAAATTGGCCTGGGTGTGGTCACAGCCGAGATAGTGGCTGCCCGGGCCGACCTGGCGGATGGCATCCATCGCCTGGCCGTTCTCAGACAGGTCGACGCCTTCGGAGAACTTCTGGGTCATGCCGAGCTGGTCGATGTCCATCATGAACTTTTCGTAGCAGGAAGCGAGCCCGCCCTCGAGCCAGCCGGCCGAGTGCAGCACGAAATTGGTGCCGGCGAGGATCGTCGAGTTCAGCGTGTTGGCGCTCTCATAGGCCGCCTGCGCGTCCGGGATTTTGGAGGCGCAGAGCGAACCGCCGGTGCGGAACGGCAGGCCAAGCCGGCGCGCGAGCTGCGCCGCGCCATAGGAAACCAGTGACGGCTCCGGCGTGCCGAAGGTCGGCGCGCCAGACTGCATCGAGATCGACGAGGCGAAGGTGCCGAACAGCACCGGTGCGCCCGGCCGGATCAGCTGCGTGAACGACGCGCCAGCCAGCACTTCGGCCAGGACCTGGGTCAGCGTGCCAGCGACCGTCACCGGGCTCATTGCGCCGGCGAGGATGAACGGCGTGACGATACAGGCCTGGTTGTGGCGCGAATAGACTTTCAGCGCCCCCAGCATGGTCTCGTCGAACACCATCGGCGAGTTGGCGTTGATCAGGCTGGTCAGCACCGTGTTGTTCTCGACGAAATCGTCGCCGAACACGATCTTGGCCATCGCAACCGTATCTTCGGCGCGCTCCGGCGCGGTGACCGAGCCCATGAACGGCTTGTCCGAATATTTGATGTGGCTGTAGATCATGTCGAGATGGCGCTTGTTGACCGGCACGTCGACTGGCTCGCACACCGTGCCGCCCGAATGGTGGATCGACGGCGCCATATAGGCGAGCTTCACGAAATTCCGGAAATCCTCGATCGTCGCATAGCGCCTGACGCCGTCGAGGTCGCGCACGAAGGGCGGGCCGTAGACTGGTGCGAACACCGTGGCGTTGCCGCCGATCTGCACCGAACGTTCGGCATTGCGGGCATGCTGGGTGTAGACGGACGGCGCGGTTTTCAAAAGTGAGCGGCAGAGCCCCTTCGGGAAGTGCACGCGCTCGCCCTTGACGTCCGCGCCGGCCTCTTTCCACAGCTGCAGCGCCTCGGCGTCGTCGCGAAAGATGATGCCGATCTCCTCGAGCACCGTGTCGGTGTTCTTCTCGATCAGCGCCAGCCCTTCCTCGTCCAGCACCTCATAGACGTTGATCTTGCGCTTGATGTAGGTGAGTTGGGTGCCGGGGCCGCTACCCGAGCGCGCCGCCCGCCGGGCAGCGGCACCACCGCTGGCGGCGCGTCCGCGCCGCGCGTTTGACGCTTCCTGGTCGACCGGCGCGTTCTCACTCATGATCGTTCTTCCCTGACTTTTGTTCTGGCACAATTATTACGGCCGCATATCGCGGCTTCTGGCCGGATCGTAGTCATGCACCCTATTCGAAACGGCCCGCCAGCGCCAACGCCTGTCGCAAAATCGACAAGAATTCCAATAGATTTGCAGTCGCTTTCCTTTTGCGGGAAGTCGCAAATCAGCTATGGACGCAAGCCTGTAGCGGGTTAGGTATTGACGTGATATTTGAGGCCCCCGCAATTGCATCTGTGCGGCAAGGAGCTGGATTAAAAATGGCCGACGACGAGATCATCCTTTCCGAGCTTTCCGACGACGAACTCGTGCAGCAGATGCACGATGACCTTTATGACGGGCTGAAGGAAGAGATCGAGGAAGGCACCAACATCCTGCTCGAGCGCGGCTGGGCGCCTTACAAGGTGCTGACCGAGGCACTGGTCGAAGGCATGCGCATCGTCGGCGAGGATTTTCGCGACGGCATCCTGTTCGTGCCGGAAGTGCTGTTGTCGGCCAACGCGATGAAGGCGGGCATGTTCATCCTGCGTCCGCTGCTTGTCGCCACCGGCGCGCCGAAGCAGGGCAAGATGGTGATCGGCACCGTCAAGGGCGACATCCACGACATCGGCAAGAACCTTGTCGGCATGATGATGGAGGGCGCCGGCTTCGACGTCATCGACCTCGGCATCAACAATGCGGTGGAAAAATATCTCGACGCCATCGAACAGCACCAGCCTGACATCATCGGCATGTCGGCGCTGCTGACGACGACCATGCCCTACATGAAGGTCGTCATCGACACGATGAAGGAAAAGGGCATCCGCGACGACTACGTCGTGCTGGT
>NZ_FNEE01000048.1 GCF_900099905.1 Mesorhizobium muleiense
AAGGTGGAACCGTCCGGGCGAAGTGGGCGGTTCTTTCGACCGACACCTACACGTCGCGCATCTTTCCCGAGCTGCGTGGCGAGCAAGTGGTGCTGCCCTTCTTCCATGTTGCGACTGCGCCGCTGAGCCACAGCATCCGCGGCACGATCCTGCCCGAGGGGCACGGCGCGTGGGACACCCGCACCGTGCTGACCGCCTTTCGCACAGACAATGCCGGCCGCCTCATCGTCGGCAGCGTCGGCGCGCTCCGCGGCACCGGAACCGTGATCCATCGCAACTGGGCGCGGCGGCGTATCCGGGCGCTCTTCCCGCAGATCGGTGAGGTCGAGCTGGAGCATGAGTGGTACGGTCGGATTGGCATGACGAACGACCATCTACCCCGCCTTCACGCCCCAGCGGAAAACATGATCGCGCTGACGGGCTTCAACGGACGAGGCATCGCGCCGGGCACCGTGTTCGGCCGCGAGCTCGCCCGCCATATCAGCGGCGAGCTGCGGCTCGATGGGATGTTCCTGCCCGTGTCCCCGGCGCAGAACGCCCCCTTCCGGGCCATCAGAGAGGGCTACTATGAGCTCGGTGCGCAGATCGCGCATCTACCGCCGGCGCGCTAATACCCGTCGCGGGGCGCACAAGCTCGCGAGCTCGGCAGGCGCCACTACGGGATAAACGCACGATGTTCAGGTAGGTAACCCGTCATTGGAATTGCAAGCCTCGCCCTCGATCCCGCGCGCCTGCTCCATCGCAGAAGACATTTCGTATCGCGTGTTATAACTGGGGATGCTTCAGCCTGTGAGTGCTCGACGAGCTTGTGGCGCCGATGCAAGCCAGCGACTGAACGGGATCGCTATGCGTCCGATGCCAGGCACACCTTAAGCAGGACCATCGCCGCGCCCAAATCGCGCACCCGGAAGGCCGGGTAAAGGCCCAGCGCAACGCTGGCGGGCAGCGAAAATGATTCAAATGATGCAATAGCGGGAAGAACGCTCGCCTTCAGTCCCACCTTGAAAGAAAATCGAAGGGATCACTGCCCGAAATGCGCTCCAGTGGCCCAATTTCGAAGCTCCCTCTCAAAGCCCTTGCAAGCTGGTTATGCGCGAAGGAGGCTACGTGAACCACCCGCCCGAACAAAAGCCGGGGTATGAGAACCTCGGGCAGGTCAGACGGCGGCCCCGCACGGTGATCTTCCCACGGGAAATAATCGTACCAGCCCCGCCAGCCGTGCGGTGCGGACCTTTCGGCCTGCTCTTCCCGCGTCAGGCCGAGATAGCTGATTGAGATCACGCGCTGCACCTGCTCGTCACCGATCCGGTCGCGGTCAGCGAAGGTATAGAGCTGCTCGATGTAGCCCAGTGGATGACCGGTCTGCCGCTCCACCCAGGCTCTTAGCCCCGATTGCAAAGAGCGATGGTCGAGTTCAGATGGCCCGGACGGCAAGGCAATAGCCTGCCCGATGGTCAGGACGCGTGGCTCACCATTCGTCACGGCAACCACGACCGCGATCAGGTCCGCTTTGACGTCGTTGGCCTGGCGCCGGATCTGCGTTTCCTGGTTGGCTTTGCCTGATGGTCCATGATTCCTGAACTGGTTGGGCAGAGCTCTGCCGCCAAAGCGGCTGAACCGATTTAATGATTTTTCTACGATGACCGTAGGCGCGTCAACACCGCGCGCCGCCGCGATTTTAACTCTTCGCACCTGCACAAAAATGTGGCAAACGCGACAGCCGCGGTCGGTTTACCTCGGGGAAGGAGGGTCGATTGAGTGCGGTTGGGGATACCAAGGCGATCACACCGCCGGATATTCTCGCGCAAGGGTGGGATGCCGCTCGTCTGCCTGACTGCCTACACGACACCTGTCGCCCGGCTGTCGATCCCCATTGCGATGTGGTTCTGGTCGGCGACAGCGTCGGCATGGTTCTCCACGGCCTGCCCTCGACACTCGGCGTGACGCTCGAAATGATGATCATGCACGGCCAGGCCGTGCGGCGTGGCTTGCAGCAGTTGATGATCGTCGACATGCCGTTCGGCTCCTACGAGGAAAGCCCCGAGCAGGCTTTCCGCAATGCCGCACGCGTCATGGCTGAAACCGGTTGCGCGGCGGTCAAGCTGGAAGGCGGTGAGACGATGGCAGAGACGATCCGGTTTCTGGCCGAGCGCGGCGTGCCGGTCATGGGCCATGTCGGATTGACGCCACAGGCGGTCAATACCTTCGGCGGCTACCGCGTCCAGGGCAGAGGTGGTGATGCTGAGCGCGTCGGGAGCGACGCGCTTGCGGTGAGCGAAGCGGGCGCCTTCGCGCTCGTTCTGGAGAAAGTTCCCGAGGCGCTCGCCCGCCGGATTACCGCAGAGGTAGCGATCCCGACCATCGCATTGGCGCCTCGGCGGCTTGTGACGGGCAGATCCTTGTCGTCGACGACATGCTGGGCCTCTTCGGCGACTTCCGGCCCAAATTCGTCAAGCGCTATGCTGAACTGGGGGAGGCCGCTGCGGCTGCCATCGCGGCCTATGCGCGGGAAGTGAAGGAGCGCCGGTTTCCAGCCGCCGAGCACGTGTTTGCCGACGCGCCCAAGCCCGCCGACGCGGACGCCACAAACAGCGGAGAAACAGCGTGAGCGTGCCGATTGCCAGGAGCGTTGCCCAGCTTCGCGAAATCGTCGCCGCGTGGCGCCGCGAGGGTGCGAGGATTGCCGTGGTGCCAACAATGGGCGTCCTGCAGGAGGGCCATCTCAGCTTGGTGCGCGCGGCACTCGAGAAGGCCGACCAGGTGATCGGGACGCTCTTCGTCAACCGAAGCAGTTCAACAGCCAGGCTGATCTGGCCGCGTATCCGCGCACGGAGGAAGAGGATGCCACCAAGCTGGCGCCCCTTGGCGCGCACCTGCGTAGGGCTGTGCGGCGCGTTCCGCCCGGGGCATTTCGAGGGTGTGGCTATCGTGGTGGCAAAACTCTTCCTGCAGACGGGCGCCGATCTTGCCTTCTTCGGTGAAAAGGATTTCCAGCAGCTGCAGGTGATGGCGTCGCATGGCGCGTGATCTGGATATTCCGATCGACGTCGTTGCTTGTCCTACTGTTCGTGAACCTGACGGGCTGGCGCTCTCCTCGCGCAACGTGCGCTTATCTCCGTTAGAGCGGCAGGTAGCACCCAGGCTCGCCGCCATCCTCTTCGCAACGGCCGCACGCATCACCAGTGGAGCGCCGGTCGAAGCGACGCTCGACGAGGCGCGGTCCGCGATTGCTGCGGCAGGTTACACTCGGATCGAGTATCTCGAACTGCGGGCTGAGGGGGACCTCGCGCCGATTCAGACCCTTGACCGGCCCGCACGTTTGCTCGCGGCGGCGTGGCTCGGAGATACGAGGCTGATCGACAATGTCCAGATCCCATCCCGGTCAGGAGCCATCACACGCACAGCGGCTTGAGGCGGATCACGCCCTGCCAAACCTCGAACCGAGTGGGTGCGCGGGGCGAATTGGACTAAACCAAGCTCGCAGCGAGCTTTCAGTATTTGTCCACCCAGCTGGAACAAGAAGGGCGGCAGGATGTGTTGGCTTGAATCGTGCCTGATCTGCACTGAATTGAACCTGGTGGCAATTTGAACCTCGGCGGTCGACGGCGCTATTACATTGGCCGTCGACCCTATGATCCATGGGTGGAAACCTCATCCGTCGCAATGCACATTGGTGATTTGTAAAATGGACACAAAATCCGCTTAGCGCGGCGTCGACCAACGGCGCGCGTATAATCAGCGGCCGAATTAAGAAAATTGCCGAATAACATCGTTTCGCATCCGGATTAGCACAATCTCCGCGAACCCCGTGCCTTACTCTGTCCGGAGTGGCACGACTGTGGCCCGTTGTTGGCATGCGAAAGCGCTGACGCAGAAGCTCCTGCTGACCGAACTCACAAAACACCTTGCTTCGAACGGCTGAGTATAAACCGGACGAGGATAAAGATGATCACTCGCCTTTGCGTCCTCGTGAACTTCCAATTCGCACTCACGAGATTGTCGTTCTTGGTGGAGGATCGCGGGAACGAGCGTTGCGTTTCGTCTCATGTCGCGATCTTAGAGCAAAACACCTTACCTCTGGCAGTACCTGGCATGGGAGCTGCCCGTTTGGCGGGCAGCCTACATTGGGCGTGCAGATAGTCTTCTAAGAGTATGTTGCAAGACAGCACAAGAAACGAGATCTGAAATGAAGGTACTCGTCGCAGTGAAGCGGGTTGTGGATGCGAACGTCAAGGTCCGGGTGAAGGCTGACGGTTCGGCGGTGGAACTCGCCAACGTAAAGATGGCGATGAACCCGTTCGACGAGATCGCGGTCGAAGAGGCGATCCGGCTGAAAGAGGCCGGCAAGGCGGAAGAGATCATCGTTGTCTCGATCGGGCCGCAGCAGGCGCAGGAGACCTTGCGCACCGCGCTTGCCATGGGCGCCGACCGCGCTATCCTGGTCAAGACCGACGAGCAGACCGAGCCCCTGGGCGTCGCCAAGGTGCTGAAGGGCGTGGTCGAGGCGGAAAAGCCCGGTCTCGTCATTCTCGGCAAGCAGGCGATCGACGACGATTCGAACCA
>NZ_FNEE01000012.1 GCF_900099905.1 Mesorhizobium muleiense
GTGCGGTCCGACAGGCTGAAGCCGGCAAAGCGGCGGAACGACAGCCGGTCGCGCAGTTGCATCTCAAGGGCGGGGTCGCTGAGATTGTTCCACACGCCCAAAAACAGACAGCGCAGCAATGTCTCGGCTGGATAGCTGGTGTTGCCCTTGCCCGGCCCGCTGCGCTGACCAAGAAGTGCCCGGATCGGCATCCAGTCGATGACCGTCGCGATCTGGTCGAGCTGCGTCGTATCCGACAGCGCCAGCGCATCCGCCAGGCTCAGTTGACCAACAACACGATCGACCATCCGAATCATCTCCCTCTCTTCCTTACCCCCGGAATCATCAATCCGATTCTGTGCAAAGGCCTCTTTGCGCCAGAGCTATGTGCGGGTCGGCAAGCTGGCGCTGATCAGCCATCAGCGCTATGCCCACGCCAAGCAGTTCAAGCGGGCGAACAAGGCGCTGCGCAGGCTCAAGACCTATCTTACCTGCATTGAGTTTCCGTCGAGCGCCTGCCGCGAGCATCGCCTCTGGCCGGCGTATAGACCAGCCCCTTCGAACATCGGGACGGTTGGGGAACAACGCAGGAACGCTTTTCGTTCCAGTCGGCGCCGGGTTCAATCGAGGGGCGGCCGATGTCGCTGTGGACGGCGAGTGTTTGACGCCGGGTTGCTTTATCCGTGCTATCAAAAACCGGTCGAGGCCCGGGTAGGTCGAAATTGACAAATCACCACTTGCAAATCGGTCGCGGCTGTCTTTTGCTCGCGCGACAGTTGTCCCGTTGAATGGTTGGCGAACGGATGAACAAAATCGATCGGCGACGGCCGGAGTCCGAAACGGACGCCACCGTAAATGCCGCGCGGCTTGGAACGCGGTTGCGCCTCGCCCGCCAGACGCGGGGCATGACGCTGAAGACGCTGGCGACAGCTGCGCACTGCTCTGAAAGCCTTCTGTCCAAGATCGAGAACGGCAAGGCTTCGCCATCCCTGCCCATGCTTCACCGCCTGGTCGAAGCTCTGGAGACCAATATCGGCTGGATGTTCGAACAGGTCGACGGCGACGAGGCGATCGTGTTCCGCGCAGGCGCGCGGCCATTGATCTCGCTCGACGCGCTGAGGCGCGGCGAGGGCATCTCGCTCGAACGCATCATTCCCTATTCGCCCGGACACCTGTTGCAGTGCAACATCCATCATATCGAGGCAGACGGCGAGAGCGAAGGTCCCATCCAGCATGTCGGCGAGGAAGTCGGCTACGTGCTTGCCGGCCGGATCAAGCTGATCGTCGATGGCAAGAGCCATGATCTCGCCACCGGCGATGCGTTCGTATTCAGGTCGGAACTGCCGCACCATTACCGCAACATCGGCAAGGAGAGAGCCAGCATTTTTTGGGTCAACACACCAGCGACCTTCTGACGGCTGCTGTGAGATCAAATTCGTTGACAAATATTCAAGTCTCTTGAATGTTTGCCTTGTGCCTGTAGCACCAACGGCCAGCCTGACAGGTTTGGCCCGCAAGCAAGGGGAACCGTAAATGCGTCCGTTCAAGCTTCTCTTCCGTTGCGCCGCCGTCTTGGCCATCTGCTCGACGGCGATGGGATCGGCGTTCGCCGATACGTTCGCTCTGGTCAACATCAACCAGCAGGCCCTGTTCTTCAACCAGATCAACGAGGGCGCGCAGAAGGCGGCCGACGCCGCCGGCGCCAAGCTGGTCATCTTCAATGCCAACAACGTGCCGAGCGCGCAAAATGATGCGATCGAGAACTACATCACACAAAAAGTCGACGGCATCATTCTGGTCGCCATCGACGTCAACGGCGTCAAGCCTGCAATCACCGCCGCGAAGGCGGCCGGCATCCCGGTGATCGCCATCGACGCGCAGATTCCCGACGGCGACAACGTTGCATTCATCGGTGTCGACAACGCCAAGGCCGGCGAGGATATCGGCAAATTCTATGCCGATTATGTGAAGTCGGAGATGGGCGGCTCTGCCAAGATCGGCATTGTCGGCGCGCTCAATTCGTTCATCCAGAACCAGCGGCTCGACGGCTTCAAGAAGGCGGTCACCGACAGCGGCCTGGCGATCACCTTCCTCGACACGGTCGACGGCCAGAATGTCCAGGAGACCGCAATGAGCGCTTCAGAGAATCTGATGACCGCCAATCCGGACATGACGACGCTATATGCGACCGGCGAGCCGGCGTTGCTCGGCGCTGTTTCGGCCGTAACCAGCCAAGGCCGCACCGGCGACGTCAAGGTGTTCGGCTGGGACCTGACCAAGCAGGTCATTCAGGGCATTGACGATGGTTGGGTGGTGGCAGTCGTCCAGCAGGACCCTGCCGGCGAAGGCAAGGCCGCTGTCGAAGCATTGGTCAAGCTCAAGAAGGGCGAAACGGTCGAGCCGATCATCAATATTCCGGTGACGATCGTGACCAAGGACAATGTCGAACAATACCGCGCGATGTTCCAGTAGACTGCATCGATGACCCGTCCGCGGCGCCGCGAAGGGCTACGCCGCGGACGCTTTGCAATCCCGTGGGATCCAAGATGAGCAGTGGCGAGACCTATCGGGTGCGGATGAGCGGCATCTCAAAGCGCTACAATGCCATTCAGACGCTCGATGACGTGTCGCTGGTGCTGAGGCCGGGCGAGGTCCTGGGGCTTGTCGGCGACAATGGCGCCGGGAAGTCGACGTTGAGCAAGGTGTTGTCGGGAGCGGTGGTTCCCGATGCCGGCACGATCGAGATCGATGGAACGCCGGTGACCTTCACTTCGCCGGCGGACGCGCGTGCGGCGCGCGTCGAGATGGTCTATCAGGATCTGTCGCTCTGCGACACGGTCGACGTCGCCGGCAATCTTTTTCTCGGCCGCGAGCCGCGCCGCCGCATCGCCGGCATTTCCTTTCTCGACAAGAAGCGCATGCACGAGCAAACGCGCCAGATGCTCGACTGTCTCGGCATCGTTATATCAGACACGCGGCTCAAGGTCGAAAACCTGTCCGGCGGACAGCGACAGTCGATCGCGATCGGCCGCGCCGCCTCGTTCGAGCCGTCCGTGCTGATTATGGATGAGCCGACGGCGGCGCTCGCCGTCGCCGAGGTCGAGGCTGTGCTGGACCTGATCCGCACCGTCAGCGCCCGCGGCGTCAGTGTCATCCTGATCACCCACCGGCTTCAGGATCTGTTCCTCGTATGCGACCGCATTCAGGTCATGTACGAAGGACGCAACGTCGCCGAGCGACTGATCGGCGAAACCAATATCGAGGATGTCGTCAACCTGATCGTGGGCCGCAAGTTCAACGCTCGTTCGGCCACCAACGCCTATCGCGATGGAGCGCCAGCATGAGCGAAGCGACTTCGACCCGCTCCGCGCAGTCTCGAAGGGTCCGCGAATCCACGTGGCGAGATGCGGTGCTCGCCAACGGCAGTGTCGTGTCGATCGCGCTGTTCTTTCTTATCGTTAGCGTCATCTTCTCGGTGGCGACGGACGCCTTCCTGACGTCGCCCAACCTGCTGAACATCCTGCGGCAGTCGGCACCGCTGCTGATCGTCGCCGCGGCGATGACCTTCGTCATCACCACCGGCGGCATCGACCTTTCGGTCGGCTCCGTGCTGGCGCTGGTGGCAACGCTGTCGGCGACGCTGCTGCAACTGGGTTTGCCATGGCCGCTGGTCATCCTCGCCATGCTTGCGCTGGGCGCCTTGCTTGGCGCGGTGCAGGGCTATTTCGTCGCTTATGAGGGCATCCCGGCCTTCATCGTCACGCTTGCCGGACTTTCGGTGATCCGCGGCGTGGCGCTGCTGATCACCGGCGGCTACTCCATCCCCATCGAGCCGGGCAGCCCTTTCACGGTGCTGGGCCGCGCCTGGCTGCTTGGCGTGCCGGCGCCGGCGCTGATCGCGCTGGCGATCCTGGCGATCGCCTGTATCGCCTTCAACGAGACGCCGTTCGGCCGCTACGTGACCGGCATCGGCGCCAACGCCGAAGCGGTCAGGCGCGCCGGCGTGAACACGCGGCTGACGACACTTTTCGTCTACGTGATTTCCGCCGCCGCGGCAGCGCTTGCGGGGATCATCATTGCTGCCCGGCTCGGATCCGGATCGTCGAATGCCGGACAAGGATTTGAGCTCGAAGTCATCGCCGCCGTCGTGCTTGGCGGCACCAGCCTGTTCGGCGGCCGCGGAACGATCGTCGGCACGGTGCTCGGCGCGCTTACCGTGGCCGTCATCGGCAACGGTCTGATCCTGGCGCATCTGTCGCCATTCCTGACGCCGATCGTGACCGGAACAATCATCCTGATCGCCATCTGGCTGAACTTCCGCCTGTTCCGCGGCGCCGTGCGGAGCCGTTGAGCCCATGAGTGATCTTTTCGATGACGCGGCTCCCAGGCAGAGGCTGGCGATCGGAGTCGAAACCGGTCATGTGATGACCGTGCTCGGCCCCGTTCCGGTCGAAGAAATGGGCGTCACGCTGATGCACGAGCACATCTTGCTCGACGGTGCGCGCAGCTGGAAATGTCCCTGTCATCCCGACGACATGGCGCTCGCAGAGCAGCCGGTGAGCATCGAGATCATCGGTGAATTGCGCATGAACCCTTACGTCAACCGCGACAATGTTTCGCTCGATGACAGTGACCTGGCGCTGTCTGAGCTGCAACGCTATCGCGCGCTGGGCGGCCACACCGTCGTCGACGCGACCAATATCGGCATCGGCCGCGAGCCGGAAAAGCTCGCCCGCATCAGCCGCATGTCCGGCCTGAAGATCGTCATGGGCACCGGCTTCTATCTGGAGCACACCCATCCCGAATGGCTGAAGGCGATGGATGTCGACGCGGTGACCGAGTTCATCGTCAACGATGTCGGCGGCGGCGAGACGCAGCCGCCGATCCTGGCCGGCCTGATCGGCGAGATCGGCGTCAGCAAGGATTTTACTTCGGAGGAACGAAAGTCGCTGCGAGCTTCGGCGCGGGCCTCGCGCATCACCGGCGTGCCGCTGTCGATCCACCTGCCCGGCTGGGAGCGGCTGGCGCACGATGTGCTCGATGTCGTGGAGGCCGAGGGCGCCGATCTTCGCCACACTGTGCTCTGCCACATGAACCCCAGCCACAATGATCTCGACTACCAGACAAGCCTCGCCCGGCGCGGCGCGTTCCTGGAATACGACATGATCGGCATGGACTATTATTATGCCGATCAGGACGCGCAATCGCCCTCCGACGAAGAGAACGCGCGGGCAATCGCGGCACTTGTCGAGGCCGGCTTCGGCGATCGCCTGCTCTTGTCGCAGGATGTGTTCCTCAAGATCATGCTGACCCGCTTCGGCGGTTTCGGCTACGGCTACATCCTCAAGCATTTCATACCGCGCCTGAAACGGCATGGCGTCGAGCAGCCAGCCATCGACCGCATGCTGATCGCCAATCCGAAAGCCGTGTTCTCGCGGCAGAATCAAGCCCAGACTTACGGCTGAGACTTACGACGGAGTTCAAATGTCCAAGAAAAAAATCCTGCTTGCCGGTGAATCCTGGGTGTCGACCGCGACCCATATCAAGGGCTTCGACCAGTTTCCGACGGTCACCTATCACACCGGCGCCGACGAATTGCTGACGGCGCTAAGGGCGACCGACTTCGACGTGACCTTCATGCCGGCGCATGAGGCACAGCGCAGCTTTCCGCAAACAATGGAGACGCTTTCGGCCTATGACGCGGTGGTGCTCTCCGACATCGGCGCCAACACGCTGCTCCTGCATCCCGACACCTGGGTTCACTCCAAGCCGACGCCGAACCGCCTGCGGCTGCTGCGCGATTATGTGCGCGACGGCGGCGGGCTTTTGATGTTCGGCGGCTACTATAGCTTCCAGGGCATCAATGGCGGCGCGCGCTATCGCAAGACGCCGGTCGAGGAGGTGCTGCCGGTGAGCTGCCTCGCCTTCGACGACCGCGTCGAGGTGCCGGAAGGGTTTTCGCCTGTCCTGAAAGGCTCCTCGGACCATCCGATCCTCAGGGGTCTCGGGTCGGATTGGCCAGTCCTGCTCGGCTTCAACGAGGTGACGCTGAAAGACGGGGCGGAAGTCCTGGCAACCGTGTCGTCGGATTATGGCTCGCTGCCGCTGCTCGTCACCGGTCACTATGGCAAGGGCCGCACTGTGGCCTGGACGTCCGATGTCGGGCCGCATTGGCTGCCACCGGAATTCATCGCCTGGAAAGGCTACAAAACCCTGTTCGAGCAGATGCTGAGCTGGGCGATCGGTGAGAGCTGAGCGATGCATGTCCATGTCGTCGGCAATGCCTGCGTCGACACGATTTTTCGCGTCGGCCGCTTCCCTGCCGCCGGCGAGACCTTGAACGCCAGCAGCTACGCCGACGGCCTCGGCGGCAAGGGAGCAAACCAGGCGGTTGCCGCCGCGCGCACGGGTGCTGCGGTAACGTTTTGGACGGCGCTCGGCAAGGACCGCGCAGGCGCATGGATCAGGAGCCGCCTCGACAGGGAGTTGTCTGACCTCGAGGCGATTGAATTCGACCTGCCAAGCGACCGCTCGACCATCGTCATTGGGGCCGGCGGCGAGAACTTCATCGTGAGCGGCGTCGCCTGCAGCGAGGCGTTCGATCCGATCGCACAAACCGCACTTGCGGACCGAATCGCGTCTGGCGACATCGTTGTCTGCCAAGGAAACCTGCGAGGCGCCGCGATAGATGCCTGCCTGCGGGCAGCACAGGAAAATGGCGCGCGCACCGTCCTGAATGCCAGCCCTATCGACGCGGCGGCTCTGCCTGACTTCGGCCTGGCGCAGGTGTTGGTGGTGAATCAATCCGAGGCGAAAGCGCTGACCGGCCAGGATGACATGGCAGCCGCCGCCGACGCGCTGGCGGCCAAAGGCGCCGAGACAGTCGTGATCACGCTCGGTGCGGAAGGCTGTCTCGCCCTTGGCCCGGACCAGGGAGGATCGTTTCGTTTGCCGGCACCACGTGTCGAGGCGCTCGACACCAGCGGCGCCGGCGATGTGTTTTGCGGCTGCCTGGCCGGCGGGTTTGCCAAGGGAATGTCGGTTGCCCCAGGGCTGACGTTCGCGCTCGCGGCTGCCGCAATTGCGGTGACTCGCCCGGGCACATTGATATCCTGTCCTTCCGCGTCTGAAATGGCGGCGCTCATCGATCAAACGGAGCTCTCATGACCCAACTCGGTCAATCAGGCGGCGTCGCGCTGGTAGACCTTTTCGGCCGCACCAAGGTGGTGATCGGCGTCGTTCACCTGTCGCCGCTTCCCGGCGCGCCGCGCTATGACGGCGAGGCGGTCGAGGCGATCTATCAGCGCGGTCTGGACGATGCGAGATCTTATCTCGATGGCGGATGCGACGGCGTGATCGTAGAGAATCATGGCGACATCCCGTTTGCCAAACCTGACGATATCGGACCGGAGACAGCGGCCTATATGGCGGTTATTTCCGACCGTATCCGCCGCGAGTTCGGCAAGCCGATCGGCATCAATGTGCTCGCTAACGCCGCGATCCCTGCCCTTGCGATCGCCAGCGCCTCCGGCGCGGGCTTTATCCGCGTCAATCAATGGGCGAATGCCTATGTCGCCAATGAGGGTTTTGTCGAGGGGGAGTCCGGTCGCGCAGCACGCTACCGCGCCAGGCTGCGCGCCAATGGCATCCGCGTTTTCGCCGATGCTCATGTCAAGCACGGCGCGCACGCGATCGTTGCCGACCGCCCGGTGGAGGAACTGGTCAAGGATCTGGTCTTCTTCGACGCCGACGCCATCATTGCGACCGGTCAACGCACCGGGCACACTGCGGATCTGAGCTATATCAGCATGATCAAAGAGGCCGCCGGCCTGCCGACGCTGGTCGGCAGCGGCGTGACGCCCGACAATGCGAACGATATCCTTGGCATCGTCGATGGGATCATCATCGCCAGTGCGCTGAAGCATGACGGCGTCTGGTGGAACCAGGTCGACCCTGCCCGAGTAAAGACCTTCATGAGTGGGCTGAGGCGATAACAAGCGGCGACTGGAGCGAAGTCGCGCCCCTCGGGCCGCAAACGCGGAGACCGCAGGCGACGACCCGCGGGCCGCAGTCACCTTGTCGTTGATCCTGCAGCCCATTCAGACCGGTACCAGTCGACGAATTTCTTCAGCCCGTCTTCGATTGAAACGCTCGGCTTGAAGCCGAAATCGCGCTCCAGCGCAGTCATGTCGGCATAGGTCCGCTCGACATCGCTGCTTTGCATCGGCTCGCTGTGGCGGATCGCTTTTACGCCGAGCAGTTTTTCCAGAGTGTCGATGAAATCGCCGAGCCGCACCGGCCGGTTGTTGCCGACATTGTAGAGCCTGCTCGGCGGAACTTCAGCCGATGGCGGCTTGTCGAGCACGGCAACGACAGCTCTCACCACATCTTCGACATAAGTGAAATCGCGCCACATCTCGCCATTGTTGAACACCCGGATCGGCTTGCCTTCGAGCATCGCCTTGGTGAATATCCAATAGGCCATGTCGGGCCGGCCCCAGGGACCGTAGACGGTGAAAAATCGCAAACCGGTCTGCGGCACCCCGAAGAGATGGGCATAGGTGTGGCTCATCAATTCATCGGACTTCTTGGTGGCGGCGTAAAGCGAGACGGGCTTGTCGACCTGATCGGTCTCGCTGAACGGCACTTTGCGGTTGCCGCCATAGACCGAGCTCGACGAGGCATAGACCAGATGCTCGAATGCGGGCTGCGCGCGACAGAATTCGAGCACTTCGAGATGGCCGACAACATTGGAACGGACATAGAGCCTCGGATTGTCGAGTGAATAGCGCACACCCGCCTGAGCGGCGAGATGGACGATCCTGACTATGCCTTGCCCGGCCAAAGCGTCGGCAAGAGCGCCCTGTTCGGCGATGTCGATCTGGTGAAATGAAAAATCCTTGTGAGGCTGCAAGCGGGCGAGGCGCCCCTTTTTGAGCGCCAGGTCGTAATAGTCGTTCATATTGTCGACGCCGACGACCGCTTCCCCCCTGCTCAGGAGATGATGGCAAACATGGCTGCCGATGAATCCTGCGGCTCCCGTGACAAGTACAGGCAACAAAGTTCTCCACGCATATGCTGGCACATGATCGCGAAATCGAGATCGATTTCGGAGAGGATCATGCGCAACATCAAAACGCTCATCAGAATGAACGGAACCGACCCAGTCCAATTCGTGTTTTAGCCGAAAGCCCCAATAGGCGCTACCGACAAGCTGCGCGGTCGACGCATCAGCTCGCCTCGCGCAGGGCCTCGGCCGCCTGAAGGTCGACCGACACGAGTTGGCTGACGCCCTGCTCGGCCATGGTCACCCCGAACAGCCGGTTCATGCGGGCCATGGTGATCGGGTTGTGCGTGATGATGACGAAGCGCGTCTCGGTGGTGGCCGCCATTTCGTCCATCAGATTGCAGAAACGCTCGACATTGTGATCGTCGAGCGGTGCGTCGACCTCATCGAGCACGCAGATCGGCGCGGGATTGGTCAGGAACACGGCAAAAATCAGCGACATCGCCGTCAACGCCTGCTCGCCGCCGGAAAGCAGCGTCATCGTCTGCGGCTTCTTGCCGGGTGGCCGCGCAAGGATTTCGAGACCGGCCTCGAGCGGATCATCGGACTCGATCAGTTGCAGTTCCGCCGTGCCGCCGCCGAACAGATGCGAAAACAGCCGCTGGAAATGGCCGTTGACCACGTCGAAGGCAGCCAGAAGCCGTTCGCGGCCTTCGCGGTTCAGGCTCTGGATCGCCTGCCGCAGCTTGCGGATGGCCTCGATGATGTCCTCACGTTCGGAAACGATGGTCTCCAGCCGGTCGGACAGTTCCTTCTGCTCTTCCTCGGCGCGCAGATTGACGGCGCCGAGCCGCTCGCGCTCGATCTTCAGCCGGTCGAGCTGACGCTCGATCTCAGTCATCTCCGGCATCGGGCTGTCGGCCTCCAGGCCGGTGTGGCGGATGACCAGATGCGGCGGCGTGTTCAGCGTTTCCTGGATGCGCGCCTCGACCTCGAGCCGTCTTTCATCGGCAGCGGTCAGCCGCTCTTCGGCGCGGACGCGGGTTTCGCGCGCCTCGGCCAGCGACTGGATCGCTGACGTCGCGGCCTTGTCCAGTTCGGACTGCTTGTTTTCCGCCTCCTGCAACCGGTCACCGGCGGCCTGGCGCAGGCTTTCGGCTTCGGCAAGCTGCGACAGCAAGGCGCGCCGCTTGGCGTCGATCTCGTCGGGGGCGTCGGCCAGCCTTTCGCGTTCGGTCTCGGCCTCGGCCTTGCGTTCGCCGAGTGCGGCGATCTGCGTCGAGGCGTTTTCGGCGCGCTCCAGCCAGTTGCGGCGCTCCGCGCCGATGGCGTCGAGTCGGCGCGCGCGCGCTTCCGCCTCCCGCCTCAAGCCTTCATGGACGGCGCGGGCATCGGCAAGGGTGGCGCGGTCGCGAGCGACGTTGGCGGCCGACTGATCGAGCTGCAACTGCAGATCACCGAGATCGGGAGCGCTTTGCAGCAGCATCTCGGCCTCGACGAAAGCCGCGGCCGTCTCTTCATGGCTGTCGACGACGCGCGCGCGCGCCTCGTCAAGTGCGGCGCGCCGGCTCGACAGCTCGCCGCCGGCCTTCTCGGCCTCGGCCAGCGCGTTGCGGGCGGCGTCCAGCCCATGCTGGGCATCACGCCCGGCCTGACGGGCGTTGCGCTCGGCCTCGCTCGCCTGGGCAAGCGCCTGCTCGGCATCGGCAAGGGCCTGTTCGGCCTGGCGCAGGATGCGGTTCGCATGAACCGCTTCGGCGTCGAGTTCGGCCAGCCGGTTTTTCTGCGCCAGCCGCTGCGCGGCGGCGGTCGGCGCGTCGGCGCTGGCGGTGAATCCGTCCCAACGCCAGAGCGCCCCTTCGCGGCTGACCAGCCGCTGCCCGGGAGTAAGTTGCGCCTGCAACCGTCTTCCCTCAGCAGCGTCGACGATGCCGATCTGCGCCAATCGGCGGGCGAGTTGCGCCGGCGCGCGGACGACGCTGGCAAGGCTCTTGATGCCTTCGGGCAGAGCGGCGTCGCCGGGCTGGGCCTCGCTTTGGCCCCAATGCACCGGCGCGCTGCGGTCGAGCGGCACGTCGAGATCTTCGCCAAGGGCCGCGCCCAGCGCCGTCTCGTAGCCGCGCTCGACGCTGATCTGCTCCAGCACGGACGGGAAGAGGTCGCCGCTCGCGGCATTCAGGATCTTGGCCAGCGTGCGGGCCTCGGTTTCGATTCGCGCCAGCTCGGCCTTTGCATCCTGAACCGGCGGGCGGGCGGCGCTCTCCGCCGCGCGCGCCTCGGCGACAGCCTGTTCGGCGGCAATCGCCGCGGCTTCGGTTTCCTCGAGCAGCGCCAGCGCCTGTTCAACCAGAAGTTGCTTCTCGGCGGGATCGGCCAGGCCGGCGACCCTGGAGGCGATATCGGACAATTCCCGGTCGACATCGGCGAGCTGGCGGGCGAAACGGTCGCGGCGCTCCGCGGTGTCGCGCAGCGTTCGTTCGATCTGGTTGCGGGAGGCGGCGGCCTCCGCCCGTTCGGCGGTCAACTCGGCGAGTTTGGCTTCACTGGCGGCAAGCGTCGAAGCCGCCTGTTCGACCGCCGCGCGGGTGCTGGCATCGCGGTCGGCGGCGCCGGCGTTCTCGGTGTTGAGCGCGGCTTCTTCGGCGGCGAGGCGATCAAGAATATCCGCATTGTCGCGGACCATCCGCTCCTCGCGGACGATGTCGCCGTCGAGCTGCTGGAGCCGGCGGTCGAGCTCCAGTTGGCGGGCACGGATACGGCCCGCTTCTTCCTCGATCTGCGTCTTGGCGATCGACAGGCGCTGGAAGGCGGCGGCGGCGGCGGCTTCAGCATCGCGCAGCTCCGGCAACCGATGGGCGCCGATCCCTTGCTCCCTGGCGGCAGCCATCTGGGCAGCGGCGCGGTCGCCCACCAGTGCCGTGGCGATCGCCAGCGCCGAGCGCGCCTCGCCTTCCTGCGTCTTGGCCAGCGTCCAGCGCAGATGCAGCAGCGTCGCTTCAGCCTTGCGGATGTCGGCCGACAGGTTCTTGAAGCGCGAGGCCTGGCGGGCCTGGCGCTTCAGGCTTTCGATCTGGCTTTCCAGCTCGCCGACGACGTCGTCCAGCCGTTCCAGATTCTGTTCGGCCGCTTTCAGACGCAGTTCGGCCTCGTGGCGACGTGTGTGCAGGCCCGAAATGCCGGCCGCCTCTTCCAGCAGCGCGCGGCGCGCCTGCGGCTTTGCCTGGATCAGCTCGCCGATGCGGCCTTGTCCGACCATCGAGGGCGAGCGAGCGCCGGTCGACTGGTCGGCGAAAAGCAGCTGCACGTCCTTGGCGCGGGCTTCCTTGCCGTTGATGCGGTAGAGCGAACCCGCCTCGCGCTCGATGCGGCGCGAAACCTGCAACTCGTCCGCGTCGTTGAAGGCCGAGGGCGCGCTACGGTCGCTGTTGTCGAGGAAAAGCGTGACTTCGGCGGTGTTGCGGGCCGGACGCGTTCCGGAACCGGAAAAGATGACGTCGTCCATGCCGGACGCGCGCATGTTCTTGTACGAGCTTTCGCCCATCACCCAGCGCAGCGCCTCGACAAGGTTCGACTTGCCGCAGCCGTTGGGGCCGACGATGCCGGTCAGGCCGCGTTCGATGACGAACTCACCGGGTTCGACGAACGACTTGAAACCGAGCAGGCGAAGGCGCGAGAATTTCATTCGCGCCGCCCCAAAAGCGGGTTCTGCAAAAGTGTTCCGCGGTTTGGCGACAAGAACTCGCGGCGCAACAAAAAGTTGCGCACGCCGAAGCGCAGCCGCTTCGGCGCTGCCGAGACGTCAGAGCAGAGGGTCGATAATGGCCGAGATTTCCTCAATCGACAGCGCCCCCTTGTAGGTCTTCCCGTTGATAAAGAAGGTCGGCGTCGAGTCGACCTTGAATTCATCGGCGCCGCGCTTCTGGACCGACCTCACATCGTCCAGAAGTTTCTGGTCCGTCAAGCAGGCCTCGAACGACTCCTGTGTAAAACCGGCCATCTTGGAGATTTGCAGCAGGGCGTCCTTGGTATTGGCGACACCTGCCCAGTTCGCCTGCTGCTTGAACAGAACGTCCACCATTGGGAAATAATTGTCCTTGGAGCAGCGCGCCAGCATGAAACCGGCCTCGGCGCTGGGGTCGAAGGGGAATTCGCGCAGGATTAGGCGGGCCTTGCCGGTATCGATGTATTTCGTCTTCAGCGCCGGGAGGGTGGTTTCATGGAAATGCGCGCAGTGCGGGCAGGTCATCGAGGCATATTCGACGATGGCGACCTTCGCGTCGTCCTTGCCGAGCTGCATGTCGGGCAGTGCGCCGGGCTTCAGCAAGGCAGCCATGTCCACCGTGCCCTGGGCCTCAGGCGCCTTGGCCGCGGCCGGAGCGGCCGGCTTTGCCGGATCGGCCGGCTTCATCGCATCGGCGGGGGCCGCAGGCTTCACATCCTCCGCCACGGCTTTCTCGCCCGAGTCGCTGCAGGCGGCGAGCAGAGCCACCGCCGGAATGGCGGCCAGTGACGACAGGAGGTTTCTGCGGGACAAAAGACGGGGCATACGAATCACCTGACAATGGTTGGATTTTGCAATGCAAAGGCTAGAAAAGGCGAGAGTTGGCGCGAATTAAGGCATCGCCGTCCCCATTCCAATCGCCAAATCCTAGGCACGCGATCACGAAAGCGCGAGATTATATTTTCTTTTGACCGAGAATGGTGGCGCCGAGCCGCTCCAGCGAGGCGCGCAGCCCATCATCCTCGATCATTCCGACAGTGCCCGACAGCTTCACCTTCTCGGCCGCGGTCAGCGGCCGGATGCTTGGTTTAAGCCGGCCTTTGTCAACCGTGACTGGCTTTTGCACGATTCTGATCCGGCCGATAGCGTTGAAGCCGAGGAAGGCGTTGACCCGGTTGATGATCTCGCCGGTCTCGTGCTGCAGATGGAGCGCCGCCATGCCTTCGCAGGCGATGACCAGCACCGCCGGCTCGAACGGATCATCTTCATGCATGCGGCGCGGCCACTGGATCTTTTCAGGGCGCGAACGGCTGGCAAGCCGCGGCCCGGCAATCTCCTCCCATGACTGGACGAGCCCGATCGACATGCCGGCTCGCTTGCGCAGCACCGGATCGAGGATCTGGGTTGCGAGATCACTCACCGGAACGGGATTGCCGAAGGGCCTTTTCCCTGCCATGTGCGTTCTCCAGTCACGACCTTCACCATACATCGGTTAGGCCAGTCCTCGATCAATGGCACTGCACGACCAGACCCGCAAGACCGCATCCGGAGACAGCGGCAAAGCCGCATCCGGAGACAGCGGCGAGATCGCGTCCCGCCTGCTCGCCTGGTACGACGGGCATCACCGCGACTTGCCGTGGCGCATTGCGCCGCGCGAGTTGGCACGCGGCATACGACCCGATCCCTACCGGGTCTGGCTTTCCGAAGTCATGCTGCAGCAGACCACGGTCGAAGCGGTAAAATCCTATTTCCGGGCCTTTGTCGAGAAATGGCCTGATATCGAGGCGTTGGCCGCTTCAGCGACCGAAGATGTCATGAAGGCCTGGGCCGGACTCGGCTATTATTCCCGCGCGCGCAATCTCAAGGCCTGCGCCGACCTCGTCGCGCGGCAAGGCGGCAGGTTTCCGGATACGCAAGCTGGCTTGAGAGAGCTGCCCGGCATCGGCGCCTACACAGCGGCGGCGATCGCCGCGATCGCCTTCGACCAGCCCGCCGCGGTCGTCGACGGCAATGTCGAGCGGGTGGTTTCCCGGCTGTTTTCGATCGTCACGCCGCTGAGCGAGGCCAAGGGCGACATACGCACCTATGTCGAGCGCATGGTTCCAGCGACCAGGCCGGGCGACTTCGCCCAGGCGATGATGGATCTCGGCGCGACGATCTGCACGCCGCGGCGGCCGCGCTGCGGGCTCTGCCCGCTGCGTGAGGATTGCAGCGCCATTATTTCCGGCGATGCCGAACGCTTCCCTGTCCGCCTGCCGAAGGGCGAGAAACCATTGCGGCGCGGGGCTGCTTTCGTTGCCGTACGCGGCGATGGCGCCATCCTTTTGCGCAAACGTGGGGATAAGGGCCTGCTCGGCGGCATGACCGAAGTGCCGACGACCGGCTGGACCGCGCGGATCGACGGCGGCACCACAGCGGCGGCGGCGCCCTTCCCCGGCAACTGGCGGCCAGCCGGGAAGATTGGCCATGTCTTCACCCATTTCGCGCTCGAACTCGAAATCTTCAAAGCGATGGCCGATGTCGCCGCCCCAGCGGGTCATTTCTGGTCGCTGGCCGACGAAATTTCCGGCGAAGCACTGCCCACCGTCATGAAAAAGGTAATCGAAGCAGCGATACCGGGCGCGACGAAGAAGCAGCGCGCACATTGAATCGCCCACGTCGCCCCCATTTGAACTGCGTTGAACGAGGACAAGAATGACCGAAATCCGCCACATCGTTTTCGACATCGGCAGAGTGCTGATCCATTACGATCCGAACCTGCCGTTCAGCCGTATCATTCCGGATGCCGACGAGAGAAAGTGGTTTTTCGACAATGTCTGCACGCATGACTGGAACATCGAGCAGGACCGCGGCCGCACCTGGGAAGAGGCCGAGGCGTTGCTGATCGCCGAATACCCGGACCACGCCGAAAACATCCGCAACTTCCGCCGCCTCTGGCACGAGATGGTTCCGCACGCTTACGATGACAGCGTCCAACTCATGGACAAGCTGATCGAGAGCGGCCACGACGTCACCATGCTGACCAATTTTGCGTCCGACACGCTTGCCGAAGCCCGGCAGCGTTTCGACTTCCTCAACCGCCCGCGCGGTGTGACCATTTCGGGCGAGATCGGCATGATCAAGCCGGATCGCGGCATTTACGACCATCACGTCGCCGCGTTCGGCCTCGAGCCCGCGGCCACGCTGTTTATCGACGACAGCCAAAAGAATGTCGACGGCGCCAAGGCAGCCGGCTGGCAGTCGGTGCTGTTCACCGACGCAAAGACGCTCGAGGCGGACCTCGATCGCCTGGGGGTCAGAGTGTGATCACTGTGACGGGCCTGACCGCAGTCGCTGAGACGCGCGGTCCACGGCGCTGCCATTGGATCCGTCTCGGGCGCTACTTGACGTGAGAAGCGTAGATGCGATCGAACTCACCCGTCGCCTTGGCAAGATGCAACCATTGGTCGACATAGGCCTTGAAGACAACGGCACCCTCAGGAAGCATATAACCCATTTCGCCATATTGGAGCGGCTTCTCGGGGTTGATCGCGCAAAGGCCGGGGTGAAGTTTCTCCTGCAACTCGGTTTCGACCGATTCGGCGATCATGATATCGGCTTTGCCGTCAAGGATTTGGCGGAAGATCGTGACGTTGTCCGGGTAGATCTCAATTTTAGCGTCACTGAGTTTTTCACGCACGAATTTCTCATTGGTCCCGCCGGGATTAACAATCACAGTCACATCCGGCTTGTTGATGTCGGCAATCGATTGGAATTTCGCCTCGTCCTCGCAGCGCGCAATCGGTGCCTTGCCGTTGACGAGATAGGGCTCGCTGAAGAACACCTGCTTCTGGCGTTCCAGGGTCACCGAAATACCGCCCATCGCGATGTCACACTTGCCGGTCGTAAAATCGGCAAGCAATGTTTTCCAGGTAGTCGCAACGAAATCCGCCTCGACCCCTAGTGAGCTTGCCAGAGATTTTGCGAGATCGATATCGATGCCCTGGTAGTTGTTCGCGGGCTTGTCATGAAAGGTGAAGGGCTTGTAGTCGCCGGTCGTACAGACGCGCAGCTTGCCGTTCTTGATAACCGCATCAAGCTGGTTTTCTGCGCCGGTGTTCTGCGCAATCGCCGGAGAGGCCAACAAACCCATGACGAGGGCGGCGACAAGCGGCGAGGCAAGAGCTTTCATGGATCTGGTCTCCGTTGCATAAGAGAATCGAGCATTCGAGAAACGGTGGGCAAAGGTCAATAACTCTTCCTGGGGAATCGCTCACCGTGATCCTCCGGCGGCGCCGAAAACCCGAACCGGCTACCCGCGCTAGTGGTACCCACCTGACATAAGAGTCCGGTTCGGGATTCCTCTTGGCTGCACGCGAAGGAGCGGCATTTAGTTTGGGCCAACTCAGTCAGTCACCGTCGTGAAAACTTCGAGTACCAATTCCATTCCCACGTACTGCCTGCATCAACGGAGAACGCACGGCTGTAAATCGGGGTTTTCGGGTTGCGCTTATCCCAGTGGAATTTCACGATAACGTCCTTGCCGGCCACAACCTCACGGCCGAAGAATTCGCCTTCGTCGCCATTGAACGAGCCCACCTTTCCGTCGTCGAGTTTGCCCGCGTTGCTGTCGGCCCAATAGATCGTCCAGAGACGCGTCTTTGGATCGAACAATCGCACGGTGAGGCCCTCGAACGGCTTTCCTCCCAACTCCGTATGAAAAATGTCGAAGTTGCCCAAACCCACTAGGATTTGGCGGAACTCCTGGGTCGCGTCGAATTCCTCCCACTCGCCGCTGCCGGCCAGTGGTTCCTTCAACGTACGATTCCTGATGTTCCAGTTGCCCACCAAATAGTCGAAATCATTTTTGGACGACGTCTCGCTCGCCGTTATCGCAAGTTTCCCGTCCGATGAAAGAGAGAACGCACTCATCTACTTTCCTTTGGATCGACGTCGTGCCAGCACTCCCATCGCCGCGGAGATGACGAATGTATGGGCGTTTTCTTCGATGACTGCGGCGCGCTTCGCATGTCCGATCGCGGCAACAATTGGATGGGAACCCAACAGCGCGTCGTGATGCACGCCTGCCGTCACCTCCACGTTGCAACGCGTAAGCCGAAGACCCGTTCCGGGCACGGTCCACTTCGGTTAGCTCCGCACTCCGTCGCGAAGTCGCGTTGCTCTGCGCTCCACTCAGGATTCGCTAACCGCCCTGAACCCCTGAACCGACCTCCCAACCGGGTACCAAGTGTCAGATTCTGACCACTAGGTGTCGAAGATGTCCTCTCTTTCGTCGTGACGGCTTGTTGGTCAGGAGCAGAATGTGTATATTTAGTCCAATCTATACACATCGAGAAGCACCATGCGAACCAACATCGAACTCGACGACGAATTGATCGCGGAGGCCATGGCCGCCTCCGGCCTCAAGACCAAGAAAGCGACGATTGAGGCGGCGCTGCGCAGTCTGGTGCGCCGGCACAGGCAGGATATGGCTATCGCCGCCCTTGCTGGCGCCGGCTGGGAGGGCGATCTCGACGCCATGCGGGAAGGCCGTTCGCCCGATCGGCAGCGATGATCGTCGTCGACAGTTCCGTGTGGATCGCCCATCTCCGCAATACGGACAGCGTCTCGGTCGGCAAGCTCAGGCATCTCGATGACACACAGGAGATTCTGGTCGGAGACTTGATCCTGCTGGAAGTGCTGCAAGGCGCGCTCAACGAACCGCATGCCCAACTGATCGAGCGGAACTTCCGACAATTCGCCATCGTGCCGATGCTGGATCCGGCGACGGCAGTCGAAGCTGCCCGAAACTACCGCATGCTCCGGCGGCGGGGCATCACCATCCGCAGGACAGTCGATATGATTATCGGCACATTCTGCATCCTGGGCGGACACGCGCTGTTGCATGATGACCGAGACTTCGACCCGATGGTTCGTTACCTCGGCCTGCGCGCCGCATGAGAACGATGTGCAACGAGACCTCTGTAGCGGTTATCGTCAGGCCCCTGCCCGCTCCATGCCGAGGCGGGCGATGCGGCGAAGCTCGTCGATCGGGGTCAGGCCGCCGCTGCGCTCATAGTGCCAGAAGGTCCAGCCGTTGCAGGCATCCAGCCCCTGCACTTCCGCGCCGATCTTGTGGATCGATCCGGCGCTGCCGCCGACCGCCACAGTGCCGTCGGCGCGCACCCTGGCCGCCCAGCGCTTCTTGGCGTCGTAGAGCGTGGCGCCCGGCAGCATCAGTCCGGTGTCGATGAGGCTGACGAAAGCAACGCGCGGCTCGGCGCGCTTGCCGGTAAGCACAGTAAGAGCAGCGCCGTCCAGCGGCCGGACTGCATCGATGCGCTCGTTGGCGGCGTCGATATAGGCCTGCTCGCGCTCGATGCCGACGAAATGGCGGCCGAGGCGCTTGGCCACGGCGCCGGTGGTGCCGGAGCCGAAGAAGGGATCGAGCACGATATCGCCGGGCTTCGTCGAGGCCATCATGATGCGGGCGAGCAGCGCTTCGGGCTTCTGCGTCGGATGCAGCTTGTCGCCATTTTCGTTCTTGAGGCGCTCAGCGCCGGTGCAGATCGGAAACAGCCAGTCGGACCGCATCTGGATGTCGTCGTTCGACGCCTTCAGCGCTTCGTAGTTGAAGGTGTAACCCTTCCCCTTCTGATCGCGCGAGGCCCAGATCATCGTCTCATGGGCGTTCTGGAAGCGGCGGCCGCGGAAATTCGGCATCGGATTGGTCTTGCGCCAGACGACATCGTTGAGGATCCAGTACCCCAGATCCTGCATCTTGGCGCCGACCCTGAAAATGTTGTGGTAGGAGCCAATGACCCAGATGGTGCCGTTGGGCTTCAACACGCGGCGCGCCGCCAGCAGCCAGGCCCGGGTGAAGGCGTCGTAGACCTCAAAACTTGCGAACTGGTCCCAGTCGTCGTCGACGGCATCGACCTTGGACTGATCGGGCCGGTGCAGATCGCCGTCGAGCTGCAGATTGTAGGGCGGATCGGCAAAGATCACGTCGATGGATTTTTCGGGCAGCCGGTCGAGCGCGGCGACGCAATCGCCCTTCAGGATCGTATCGAGCCATTCGGATTGCTGGGGAGCATGGGAAAGCTCGTCGAGAAGACGCACGGCAGACATTGTTACACCCAAAGCACGCGTTACTGTTTACTCCCTGTTATGGTTACCGATCAGCGTAAATATTCGGTGAAGGCCTGGGGTGCGGACCCCGGGTAATTTGCGAAGATCGGCCTGTTGGTGTATGCCGCGCCGCCTGAACCGTCCCAGCCTCCTCCCTCCCGCTTTCCGGATCGCTATGCCCCAGCCAGACCTTGTCATCTTCGATTGCGACGGCGTGCTCGTCGATTCCGAGATCATCGCCGCGCGCATCGAAGCCGAGCTGTTGACGTCGGCCGGCTACGAGATATCGGCCGAGGAGATTTCCGAGACCTATGCCGGGCTGACCTTCAAGGACATCATGATGCGGGTCGAGGAAAAATCCCGCGTCCCGTTCCAGGCCTCGCTGATCGATCGCGCCGAAGACCTGGTCGACCGCCGCCTGCGCAGCGACGTGCGCGCCGTCGACGGGGTGCACGAGGCGGTCGCCGCGGTGACGGCGCCGCGCTGCATCTGCTCGAATTCGCGCACCGAGCGGATCGAATTCATGCTGGAGAAGGTGCATCTGCTGCCGTTTTTCAGCGGCCGGATTTTTTCGTCGCTGGAAACACCTAGCGGAAAATCCAAGCCGGCGCCCGACGTGTTTCTCTTTGCCGCGGCAAAGCTCCAGGCCGATCCGGCGAACACCTTCGTCATCGAGGATTCCGTGCATGGCGTGACCGGCGCCAGGACAGCCGGCATGCGTGTGATCGGCTTCACCGGAGCGGCGCACAGCTATCCCGGGCATGCCGACGCGCTGACCGAGGCCGGCGCCGAAACGGTCATCCGCCGCTGGGCGGAACTGAAAAGCGTGATCTCCGCCCTGTCGGAGTGGTCGGCGGATGCGTGAAGCAGGCGTCCAAATGGACGCGCAGATCCAAAGCCGCGGCTATTCGGCCGCGGCAACCTTCTTGTCGGTCTTCTTCGGCGGGCCTTCGTCATAGCCGGCGAACACCTGATAGTCCCGCGCGGTGGGCTCGGGAACGACAACGTTCGAATCGGTGAAGACGAACTGGGTGGCACTCGAGGGATTGGTAACCTGGACCTGATGTTGGTGAAGCTGCGAGTAAAGGACCTCCTTGCCATGCATCACAGCGATACGGATCGGCATGGTGATGGTGCCAGGGCTGAACATCGGTCCCGGAACGACCTTGCCGGCGACTGCGATCTTCATCGTCAGCGAGCCGTTGGCGCGGATGCAGTCGCGGGTCACATCGGTGATCGAAGCCTGATAGACGATCTTGGCGGAACCATCCTGCTGGCCGCTGCTCGCGTCAAGCGCGGCAGCTTCTGCATCCAGGGTGGCGGCTTTTTTCTTGGGCTTTTGACTGCCCTTGGCATAGGTGTTGAAGAAGGCGGTGCCGTCGCGCAGCGTCACTTTCGGACAATAGGCCAGCAATTGGCTGGCGAGAACCTTGGGGTCCGGCGGTGGTGGCGGTGTCGTGTCCTTCTTTCCGAAGCCCAGCATGCTGCTGCCGCCTGATTGGCAGCCGGCGGCGGTAAGCATAAAGCCGGCGAGCGCCAGACCCGCGACAAAACGACCGTTAAATGTATGTAACGCCATGAACTGCACTTCCCTCTCGCAAAGCGGGTGACGTATATCAACCGCGCGGCAAAAATGCGACTGAGCAAGTACGGAAATTAACCACTTTGCCGCGGACAATACCGCCCGGCAGCAATGGAACATGACGATGCGCTATGTGAGTACCCGCGGGGAAGCGCCCGTGCTTGGATTTTCCGACGCTGTGCTGGCTGGTTTGGCGCGCGATGGCGGACTTTATGTCCCTGAAACCTGGCCGCAGTTTTCGGCAGCTGAGATCCGCGCGATGCGCGGCCTTCCCTATCCCGACCTCGCCATCCGCGTGCTGTCGCCGTTTCTCGGCGGCGAGATCGCGATGCCGGTGTTCGAACGCCTGGTGCGCGAAGCCTATGCGACGTTCCGTCACGAGGCGGTCTGCCCGCTGGTGCAGACCGGCTCGAACATGTTCGTTCTGGAACTCTTCCATGGCCCGACGCTTGCCTTCAAGGACGTCGCCATGCAGCTTCTCGCCCGGCTGATGGACCATGTGCTTGCCGAACGCAACCAGCGCGCCAGCATTGTCGGCGCCACCTCCGGCGATACCGGCGGGGCCGCCATCGATGCCTTCGCCGGGCGCAACCGCACCGACATCTTCGTTCTTTTCCCGCACGGCCGGGTCTCGCCGGTGCAGCAGCGGCAGATGACGACGTCCATCGCCGCAAATGTCCATGCGCTGGCGGTCGAAGGCAATTTCGACGATTGTCAGGGCCTGGTGAAGGACATGTTCAACGATCACGGTTTTCGCGACCGGGTATCGCTGTCCGGCGTCAATTCGATCAACTGGGCCCGCATCATGGCCCAGATCGTCTATTACTTCTCATCGGCGCTGTCGCTCGGCGCGCCCGACCGGCCGATTTCGTTCACGGTGCCGACCGGCAATTTCGGCGACATCTTCGCCGGCTACGCCGCCAAGAAGATGGGGCTGCCGATCGAGCGGCTGATCATCGCAACCAACGACAACGACATTCTGGCGCGCACGCTGTCGAGCGGCGAGTACCGCACGAAAGGCGTCTTTTCGACCACGTCGCCGTCGATGGACATCCAGGTCTCTTCGAATTTCGAACGCTTGCTGTTCGAGGCGGCCGGCCGCGACGCCTCTACCGTGCGGCGCTACATGAGCGGCCTCAAGCAGTCCGGCGCCTTCACCATCGAAGCCGGCGAGATCGCCAGAATCCGTTCCGAATTCGACGCCGGCCGCTCGACCATGGACGAAGTCGCCGCCACGATCCGCTCGACGCTCGCAGCCAGCAACTATCTGCTCGACCCGCACACGGCCGCGGCCATGCACGTTGCGGTTGCAAGAGCCACCAATGCCATGCCCATGGTGGTGCTGGGCACCGCCCATCCGGCAAAGTTCCCGGCCGCCGTCGAAGCGTCCAGCGGCGTGTCGCCTGCCCTGCCCGCATGGCTAGGCGGGTTGATGACTTCAGAGGAAAAATACACGGTACTTCCATCCGACCTGAAAATGGTGGAAGATTATGTTAGCCGCCACACGCGGGCGGCAAATTAGGGAGTATCAGCTATATGGGTGTTGAGGTAAGCCGTCTGTCGAACGGCCTGACAGTCGCCACCGAAACCCTTCCAAGCCTCGAATCCGTCGCTCTTGGCGCCTGGATCAAATCAGGCGCCCGCAATGAGCGTAGCGAAGAGCACGGAATGGCCCACCTGCTTGAACACATGGCGTTCAAGGGAACCAGAAGGCGCAGCGCCTTCGAGATCGCCTCCGAAATCGAGGATGTCGGCGGCGAGATCAATGCCGCCACCAGTGTCGAGACCACCTCCTATTATGCCAGGGTGCTGAGCGACGACGTGCCCCTGGCCGTCGATATCCTGTCCGACATCCTGCAGGAATCCGAGTTCGACCCGCAGGAGCTGGAGCGCGAGCAGCATGTAATCCTGCAGGAGATCGGCGCCGCACACGATACACCCGACGACGTCGTCTTCGACCACTTCACCGAGACGGCCTTCCGCCACCAGACGATCGGCCGCTCCATCCTCGGCACGCCGGAAACCGTCAAATCCTTCACCTCGAAGCAATTGCACAAATTCATCGAACGGCAATATGGCGCCGAGCGCATGGTGGTCGTTGCCGCCGGCGACATCAAGCACGACAACTTCGTGCGCGAGGTCGAGAAGCATCTCGGCGGTTTCCGCAGCAAGTCCGACAACACCATGCCGCAATATGCGCAATATGTCGGCGGCGATTTCCGCGAGGACCGCGACCTGATGGACGCGCAGATCGTGCTGGGGTTCGAGGGCCGCGCCTATCATGTACGCGACTTCTACGCCTCGCAGGTCCTGTCGATGATCCTTGGCGGCGGCATGTCGTCGCGTCTTTTCCAGGAGGTCCGCGAAAAGCGCGGGCTGTGCTATTCGGTCTATGCATTCCACTGGGGTTTTTCCGATACCGGCATATTCGGCGTCCATGCCGCGACCGGGCAGAGCGATATCGCCGAATTGGTGCCGGTGGTCATCGGCGAGTTGCAGAAAGTCGGCGAGAACATCCTGCAGGAGGAACTCGACCGGGCACGCGCCCAGTACCGTGCAGGCCTGATCATGTCTGCCGAAAGCCCAGCCAGCCGCGCCTCGCAGATCGCCCGGCAAATGCTTCTGTTCGGCCGGCCGATCGCCAAGGAAGAGCTGATGGAACGGCTGTCGGCGTTGACGGTCGAGCGGTTGACGGACCTGTCGTCACGTCTGTTTTCGACCAAGCCGACGCTGACTGCCGTCGGACCGGTGGGCACGCTCGCTCCCTATGAGGCGGTCCTCGAGTCGCTTTCGGGCACGCAGACCACGGCCCGAAAGCTCGCCGGCTAAGTCCATCAAAGCGTCATGTTCGCGCTCCCTTTCTTTCGCCGTGACCTGCCGGCACTGAAGGGTGACCGGGTCACGCTGCGCGTGCCGCTGACCAACGACTATCGTGAATGGTCGGTGCTGCGCGGGGAAAGCCGCGCCTTCCTGGAGCCGTGGGAACCGCGCTGGAACCCCGACGAGCTCGACCGCACGGCCTGGCGGCATCGCCTCAGCCGCTATCGCGAAGACTATGCGCAGGGAACGGCCATAGCCTTCTTCATCTTCGACAAAGGCAACGGCAAGCTTGTCGGTGGAATCACCCTCGGCAATATCCGCCACGGCGTCGCGCAAAGCGGCCATATCGGCTACTGGATCGGCGAGCGCTACAGCGGCCGTGGCCTGATGACCGACGCGGTCAAGGTGGTGACGCGCTTCGCCTTCGATACGCTGAGGTTGCACCGGATCGAAGCTGCCTGTATTCCCGACAACGCCCGGTCGATCCGCGTGCTTGAAAAAGCCGGATTCCGGCGCGAAGGACTTCTCCGATCCTATCTCAGGATCAACGGCATCTGGCAGGACCACTACCTCTACGCCCGGATCGAGGACGATCCGCCGGGCGCGGAAACGAAGGACTGATTTTGACGAATTTCCTGCGAATCGGGTCGTTGTTCGCCTTTGTGCTGACGGCAATCGTCGTGCTCTGCGCGGCGTCTTCGGCCTTCGCCGTCGAACCGATCAAGATTGCCCGCGACGATGTGGCGCTCGACCTTTCGGGCGCCGTCGAAATCTACCGCAACCAGGGCGAGAATTTTCAGGTGTCGACTGCTCCGGGACCGGACGGCATCGTGCGGCGCATCGAGGTCGAGGCCAATGATGCGCGCTCGACCGGCGACTGGGCGGTGTTCGCGCTTGCCAACACCACCGACCAGCAGCTCGACAGGCTGATCGTCGCACCGCATTTCCGGCTGGTGAATTCCGGTATCTTCTGGCCGGATCTCGGCTCGACCCGCATTGCCGCGATCACGCCCAGCGAGGGCTTCGCGCTTGACCGCCAGAGCAGCCCCGACGCTGATGTGTTCCGGGTGACGCTGAACCCCGGAACGGTGATCACCTTCATTGCCGAACTGGCGTCGCCCAAACTGCCGCAGGTCTATCTTTGGGAGCCGGAATCCTACAAGGATTCGGTCAATTCCTACACGCTGTTTCGCGGCATCGTCATCGGCATCGCCGGCCTCCTGGCGCTGTTCCTGACCATCCTTTTCGTCGTCAAGGGGACCTCGATGTTCCCGGCAACCGCAGCACTCGCCTGGGCGGTGCTCGCCTATATCTGCATCGATTTCGGCTTTCTCAACAAGGTCCTGGAAATATCGCCCGGCAACGAGCAGATGTGGCGGGCCGGAACGGAGGTGGCGCTTGCAGCGACGTTCGTGGTGTTCCTGTTCGCCTATCTCAACCTTAACCGATGGCACGGCCATTTCAGCTACGGCGCTCTGGTCTGGATTCTGGGGCTGCTGCTGATCGCCGGCGTTGCAATCGTCGACCCGGCGGTCGCCGCCGGCATCGCCAGGCTGTCCTTCGCCGCCACCGCGCTGACCGGCCTCGGCCTGATCATATTCCTCGGCATACGCGGCTACGACCGTGCCATCATGCTGGTGCCCAGTTGGGTCATGGTCCTGCTGTGGCTATGCGGGTCGTGGATGGCGATCACCGGCATGCTCGACAACGACATCGCCCAGCCGGCACTGGGCGGCGGGCTGATCCTCATCATCCTGCTCATCGGCTTCACCGTCATGCAGCACGCCTTTGCCGGCGGTGCGCTGCATCAGGGCCTGTTCTCCGATCTCGAACGGCAGGCGCTGGCCGTGGCCGGATCGGGCGACACGGTGTGGGACTGGGACGTGATGCGCGACCGCGTCGTCACCAGGCCGGATGTCAGCATCCAGCTTGGCCTTGCGCCCGACAGTCTGGGCGGCGCTGCCCGCAACTGGCTGCCGGTGCTCCATGCCGACGACCGCGACACCTTCCGTACGACGCTCGACGTGGTGCTCGAACACCGGCGCGGCCGGGTGTCACAGAATTTCCGCCTGCGCGGCGCCGACGGGCACTATCACTGGTTTTCGCTGCGCGCCCGGCCGGTGATCGGATCGGACGGCGAGGTCATCCGCTGCGTCGGCACCATGGTCGACGTGACGGAGCAGAAGAAGTCCGAGGAGAGGCTGTTGCACGATGCCGTGCACGACAATCTGACCGGCCTGCCGAACCGGGAATTGCTTATGAACCGGCTGGAGGCGATCATCTCGATCGCGCGCACGGAAGAGAAGGTCCGTCCCACCGTCTTCGTCATCGACATCGACCGCTTCAAGCAGGTCAATGACGGGCTCGGCATCTCGGCCGGAGATACCATCCTGCTCACTGTTGCGCGCCGGCTGCACCGGCTGCTCAAGCCGAAGGATTCGCTGTCGCGCTTTGCCGGCGACCAGTTCGCGCTGATGCTGCTTTCCGAGCAGGACCCGGCCCGCATCGCAGCTGTTGCCGATGCCATCAAGCATGCGATCAACAATCCGATTACCTTTGCCAAGCGCGAGATCGTGCTGACCGCATCGATCGGTCTGGTCACCTGGACCTCGGCGCAGAGTTCGGCCGAGGACATGGTCAAGGACGCCGAGCTTGCCATGCACCAGGCCAAGCGTTTTGGCGGCGACAGGATCGAACCGTTCCGACCCGCCTTCCGCACCGTCGGCACCGACCGGCTGCAGTTCGAGTCCGACCTGCGCCGCGCCATCGAACGGCGCGAATTCACACTCGCCTACCAGCCCATCGTGCGGCTGGAAGACGGCAGCGTTGCCGGCTTCGAGGCGCTTTTGCGCTGGGACCATCCGCGTCGCGGCATGATCCCGCCAGGCGATTTCATCCCGGTCGCCGAGAGCTGCGGCCTGATCGTGCAGCTTGGCTTGTTCGCCATGCAACAGGCCGCCGAAGATCTGGCGGGATGGCAAAAGCAGATCGGCGACGCGCCGCTGTCGGTTTCGGTCAACCTGTCCAGCCGACAGCTCATCCGCCGCGATCTGGTCAGCGACGTCCGCTCGGTGATCGCGCGGGCCAATCTGAAGCCGCGCTGTTTCCGGCTCGAGCTCACCGAATCGCTGGTGATGGACAATCCCGAGCAGACAGCCCATGTGCTGAACAAGCTGAAGAAGCTTGGCATCGGCCTGTCGCTGGACGATTTCGGCACCGGCTACTCATCGCTGGCCTATCTGACGCGCTTTCCCTTCGACACGATCAAGATCGACAAGAGCTTTGTCGACGACACCACACCGAAGCGCGCGGTGCTGCTCAAATCGATGGTCAACATGGCGCATGAACTCGGCCTTTCGGTCGTGGCCGAGGGCATTTCGGACGAAAGCGATGCGCTCGAGCTGCGCCAGATGGGCTGCGAATATGTGCAGAGCTTCATGTTCGGCGCGCCGATGCCCGGCGATCAGGTGCTGAGGACGCTGAAGGAACAGTATCCGCTGACCCGGGCTTGATCTTGTTCATGTCGTTGTCCCAAAACCGCTGCCCTTTTTGAGCGGCATGAGCCTGGCGATTGGCACCCGCTGGAGCGCATCGGCAAGGTCTCAGCTCCCGCGGCTCGGCACTCCATCAAAAGTACGACCGGCGGTCACGCGACTGTGAACTGGGAGTATTGGTTTACGGCTCGCGCTGTGCATCATACCGACTTCGCGAAATCGGTGCGAAGAGCTGACCCGCTGATAATTCAGCCTGCTGCCCGGAATCACCGGGTCATGATGGAGGCCCAACTGATGAATTTCGACAAGATTTCTGCCTGGGCTCCGGTGTGGTTAAGCGTCGTGAGGATCATGTCGGCGCTGCTGTTTCTGGAGCACGGAACTCAAAAGCTCTTCAATTTTCCGCCCGCTCCCGAGCCGATGCAACTGTCGGGGCTTATTGTGATCCAGGCATTGATCGAGCTGATCGGAGGCGCGCTGCTTGCCCTCGGACTCTTCACCCGGCCCGTCGCGTTCATTCTGTCCGGCAACATGGCGGTCGCCTATTTCATGGCGCATGCGCCGCAAAACTTCTTTCCGGTTGTCAACGAGGGCGACTCGTCGATCCTCTACTGCTTCATTTTCCTGTACTTCTTTTTCGCGGGAGGCGGCGCGTGGAGCGTCGATGCGGCTCGTCGCGGGACCGGCCTCGCGACGCCCTGAACAGGATCGCGAGGGAACTTGCTGGGCGGCTACCAGCGGAGCATGTCCGACAGCCTGCCAGGTCGAAATGATAGGAAGTTCCGGCTCCGCTGATCGTCGCTTTCGGGCCCTTCACTGGACATTCCCCAACACGAGATACGCGCCCTTAGGGCGGCCATTGCCGCACTTTTAACCCGTCGCTTTCCCCTATGCGGGCATCAAATCCCGCATGATCGCGACCGTGCTGCTCGTGTCTAGGTGCCTTCTGTCGGCGATAGAGATAGTTCTCGGGAAGACCGAGGCGACGGCACGACTGGACGGCCGGAGATGAAGGGAGCACGATGCGCTCGCAGATTGCAGCCGTCGTCTTCACAAAAGCACGCTCCCACGGCTTCAACGTCCAGTGGTCGCCGAGTGCCAACCGCTTGCGGACCCAGCGGGGCAGGATCTCGACAGCCGCCTTCAGAAATGGCCGCTGAAGCGGTTGAGCCATTCCTGGCAAGACGGGAACGTCTTCCATGATCTGCAGGAATTCCAGGATGATCGGCGATGCGACGAGTCTTTGCCTCATCGCGTCGAACAGCGCGTAAAGCTCGGCCTGCGACGTGGGCGCGTCAACCGCACCATAGAGAAGCGCGACGGGGCGAGCCTCGGCGAACATCGCATCCCGTTCGAAAAAACGCAGTCGATGCACATAGACGTGATAGGCCTCCATGAAGCCAAACCCGGCCGTCGCTTGCACCCAGTCCAGCAACTCCGGGTCGGTGGCGTGGTATGGCTCACCTTCGCTGGTTCGGCCTGAAACGCGCCCATGCATCCTGACCACGCCTTCAATCATGGCCTTGGCCTTGGTCCGGGGACCGTAGACCGTGACCAAGGCGGCGAGGCCGGTGCGCCGTAATCGTCGGAGCGCGTCGGAGCGGAATGTGCTGTGCTGCCAAATGGCGTCGCGAACCCGCGGCTCTGCCAATTCGAGCAACACCGCGGTAGCCCCGCCGATGAACAGCGCAACCGGGTTCTTGAAAATACGCCACGACACCGAGTTGGGCGGCAACAGCGCCGGCTCGCCCTGCGGGGTCGAGAAGTCCATCTGAGATCCGAGCCGCTGGCGCATGAACGACAGCGCAAGGGTGTCCACACGACGCTCAAGCAGGCGAGGCAGAGGAAGGGTGCCCGAATTGCCAAACATGCTCCGACTCTCCTGGCGGATGCAGCACGAACGTCTTGGCCCTTCCGTCGTTCCAAAGATTCAAACTGGCGCGCTGCATAACTCCGCAAGAACACCGGGCCCGGACAGCCATCACGAGCCCGGTCGCGCCGGCCCTATGGGGTAAGATCGAGCGCCGGCACGATTCTGTGATAGGGCAGCCCCGCATCGTCGTTTAGACGCTTCACGTCGACATCGGAGGCAGCGTCAAACAGGCACATGCAGCGCCCGTCCTCCGGTGCGAAGGTCGAGCGCAGATAACTGATGTCGGTGCCGTTGGAGGTCATCTCGGCGGCTTTGCTGATCGCCGCCTTCTGCGCATTTCCCAGAGCTTCCATGCTGATGCCCTTGAGGTCGCGTTCCACCATGTAGACAGTCATTTCCAGATCTCCTCCTGTGAAAAGTGACCACAGGAGTTGAACGCAGCTGCGGGCGAAAGAGAACGACATTTTTTCTATCGATCGATAGCCGACAGTTATCGATGAAAGGATTACAATGTCGTTTCGTGGAACCGCCTCGGGAGGGCTCGCCATGGAGATGTTTCAGGTCCGCTACGTGCTTGCCGCCGCGAAGATGCTGAACTTCACCAAGGCCGCCACCGATTGCAATGTGTCTCAACCGGCGCTCACCAAAGCGGTCAAGACGCTCGAGGATGAGCTTGGCGCGCCCTTGTTCCACCGCGAGGGAAGGCGCGTCCTCCTGAGTGAGTTCGGGCGCTCCATTCTGCCGCATCTTCAGCAGATCATGCAGGAGGCCCACGCAACCAGAACGCTTGCCGACAATTTCAGGCTGCTCAACCAGGTGCCGATCCGCCTCGGCGTCATGTCGACCATCGGCCATGTGAAGCTCGCCCGGTTCCTCGCAAAGTTCCAGCGCGACTATCATGGCGTGGAGCTTGAAGTTAGCGAGGCGAGCGTTCAGGAACTGAAAAACAGGCTTGAGCAAGGCGATCTCGATCTTGCCGTTCTCAATCCGCTGGAGGGATTGGGAGCGGCGTTCCGCGTCCATGATCTCTACAGTGAGCGTTACGTCGTCGTATTCGCGCCGGATCACCGGCTTGCGAGCCTCAATGCAATCAAGTTGGTCGATCTCTCTCAAGAACCCTACGTCGATCGTCTGTCCTGTGAAATGCGGGACCTAGTGATGGGTGTGTGCCGGGAAAGAAACGTCAGCCTTTATGCCCGCTTTCGTTCCGAGCGCGAGGATTGGATCCAATCAATGGTGCTGGCGCGGATCGGCTTCGCCTTCATGCCTGAATATTCGGTGACATCGCCTGAACTTTTGCAGCGTCCGCTGATCGAACCCGCGGTGGCACGCACGGTGTCCCTGGCTAGCATTCCGGGCCGGCCCTATAGCCCGGCGACGGCGGCAATGGTCCGAGCTGCCCAGACGTTCGATTGGCCAGGCTAGGCGTCTAGCGCTGAGGCTTGAGCTTTGCTGATTTGAGATGCGTCAGATTCGACCTGTCGGCCGCTCGGCCCACGTGGCACTCGTCGGGCACGATCTCAAACAGAACGAGGAGGTTGAGATCAATCTTGTTCAGCATATCGATGAAATCATATCACTGGATTCAACATCATCGAAGTGCGATCTCCTGAGCAAGCGGAGCAGCGCAAGGCGCGCTTCGCATCGAAAACAGATGCAGGAGCACCCGCATGCCAGTATCACGACGTTCCCTTCTCGCCGCAGCAAGCGCTGGCGTGGCATTGTCAGAAACTGCAAGATTAACGAACGCCTCGGCACAGGCTCTTGAGGAGACTGCTATAGACCAGACGGTTGCCGATCTGCTCGAGCGTTCTGCGGAAGCAAATTCGGCGCTGATGCGCGGGGAGATAACGAAGTACTACGAGGTGATCCCACATACCGGGGACTTCCTGCTGATGTCTCCATTCGGCGGAAAGCCCACGCGGGCTTCTGAACTGACTGCGGAGCGGATCGACGCGATGGGCCGCTTTTTCAAGAACGGGACCTTCGAGCACGAACTTCTTCAAGCCTATGGTTCCGCCGACATGGTGGTCCTCGCGATCATTGAACGCCCGCATGTCGAGGTCGGCGGTCTGCCGGCCCAGGATTGGCCGCTGCGGGTTACCTTGGTCTATCGCCGCGAAGAGGCGGAATGGCGCCTGGTGCATCGGCACGCTGACCCCCTGGTCAAGGGCGTGAGTCTGGAGCAGGCGGCGGCCCTTGCACGCGGCGAAGCCGCGTGACGCGAAGAGTGTTGCCATTACCGACGGAGCGCTCTGGCTGAAGGTCCAAAGCCCGCTGAAGGGTTTTCGCTTCTCGTCGATGCAAAACGTCATTTTATGGCGCCAAACGTGGCCCGATGCGCCTTGCGAGCACTTGCTGGTGCCAGTGGAGTACATCTGCCATAGTCATGCGCCCTGCTCGCTACAGACGGTTGAAAACGGCTGAAAGCAACGCCTGAAGTCAGGGCCACGTTGCCGAGCCTGATCGCGCCTTGCGGATCCTCGAAACGCCAGGCGCGGACCCTCATTCTTCGGCCGCTTCGCCTATGCGAGCCTGACTGCCCGAAAGCCGCATAGATTGTTCAGGTGCGATGGGTCCCGATGGATCTAGCGCGGGTGAAGGGTCACAATGGTCGGATGGAAATTTGAGGGAGGACGATCATGACCTTGCCCAGCTACGCAATGAACCAGGCAAGTTTCCCGGAGATGTACGAGCGGTGGCTCGTCGGCCCTCTCTTCCGTCCATGGGCCGAGATGGCTCTTGACGAGTTGGAATTGTCTTCGGGCGATCGCGTACTCGATATCGCTTGTGGAACAGGAATAGTGGCGCGCGTTGCAAGAGAGCGGCTCGGTGGAGCCGGATTTATCGTCGGTGTCGACGTCAGCGCGGACATGCTTGCCGTGGCGCGGGCTGTAGAACCAGCCGTCGACTGGCGCCAGGGCAATGCCGGCGAGTTGCCTCTGCCTAGTGGTGAGACGTTCGACGTGGTCGTCTGCCAGCAAGGACTGCAGTTCTTTCCTGACAAACCCGCGGCGGCGGCGCAGATGCGTCACGCGCTGACGAAGGGTGGCAGGCTGGCAATCGCCACGTGGCGCCCGGACGACGAAATCCCGTTCTTTCGCGACCTGCGCCGCGTCGCGGAGCGTCATCTGGGCGCCATCGCCGATCAGCGGTACAGCTTCGGGGAAGCGGCTCCGCTTGAGGCGCTGCTGCGAGACGCCGGCTTCCACGAGGTCCGATCGAGGATTGTTTCGCGCACCATCCATTTCGGGGAAGGCGTACCTTTCCTGCATTTGAATACGATGGCGCTGGTCGGGATGAGTTCCTTAGCCAAGGAATTGGGTGATCACGAACGCAAGCGCGTCGTGGAGGCGATCGTGAGCGAGAGTGCGTCCGTGCTGCAGCCATACACCATCGGGTCGGGACTGGCCTTCGAGCTCAGCACCAATCTGGCGACAGCCAAAGGATAAATGACCTCTCACCAGCGGAGAACTGGTTCGATCGAGTATTGTGCCGAGAATGGCTGCTCATTCACAATCTGCCGTTCGAGAACCGAAAGGATTGCCTGGCTGCGGTCGAGGGCAGACCACCTCAGGGAAATTTCTGCTCGCCAATCGAGAGGCTTCACAAGCAACGCATCGGCTACGCAGCCCTCGATTAAAACCAGCTTGTTTTACATTTCGAATTATTTTGCCGCACTGTGGCCATTGTGCCGCCATTATCCATGACTAGTTGAATGAAGCACTGACCGTTCTTCTTGTCTTTTTCGACGTTGACGGCTCAACGTTGGAAATAGACCTGCCCCAAAATATCTGGGCGGCTAGACAAGGAACGGAGGGGGACCTGGCGTCACTCCAAAGAACATTTGAATTCTTTGCTTGCGGAGCCTTCGTCCTTTCGGGCGGACGGCCTTTGTCGAAAAGGATGGCGGGGCTTGGCCTGGCGGCGACCGTGGCAGCCATGCCATGGCCGGTCTATTCGGGAGTCCTGGTCAACGGCGTGACCGAAGCCGCGGTTGCCACTGCTGTTCCGTTCTCGGCTCTGAGTTTTCCCTCGGCCGCGCCCGAGTTCGACATCATCGATCCAGACACCATATCGACCTCTGGACGCGAGGGAGAACGCACGCTGGCCCAGGCATTGAAGGGCACCGTCTCCATCCTTTCCCAAGGCGCGGAACAGATCGTCATCGGCATGTCGATGCACGAGTTCGGCGAGTACAAGGTGTCGCAGCACATCGCCAGCGAAATCCTTCGTGCAGCCAAGGACACCCAATTTCCTGCCGACACGCTTTTTGCGATCGCCGAGAAGGAATCCTCCTTCGACATCAACAATCGCCCGTCTAAAGGGTCGGCGCTTGGTCTTATGCAATTCCTCGACCAGACATGGCTCGAGGCGGTGAAGAGGTACGGTGCAGAATTCGGCCTGGGCGACGAAGCGGAACTGATCCGGACCCGCCCCGAGGGCAAGCGCGAATACCATTTCGTCGAGGACAAGGCCGAAGAACAGCGCATCCTCGAATTCAGGCGCGATCCCTATCTGTCGGCGGCACTTGCGGCCAAGAACCTTCTCGCGGCCAAGCAACGCATCGAAGCTCGTCTTGAGAAGGCCATGGATGAAAGGGATCTCTACCTCCCCCATTTCCTTGGCACCAACGGGGCAGCAGCGCTCCTGTCGAATGCCGATGAGAAGCCCAATGCCACGGCCAGCACAATCTTCCCCAAGGCGGCACGCTTCAATATTGCGATCTTCAAGGCCGAGGGAAAACAGCTCACCGTCGGCCAGTTTCACCAGCGCCTGCGCTCCTTCCTGGAAGCCCGCATCGGCAAATACAGCGATGTCGAAACGCGCGTGAAACAGGCTGACCTGTCCTGGACGTCGGGTTTCGAGAATCTCGTCTACGATCTGGGCAAACGGCTGGCGATGGCAATGCGGCGGTAACCAGCCAGGTATCGGGTTTTCACTTCTAAAGCGCGTCGCGTTGATCGGCCTCACGCGACGCGCTTTAGGTTGTCGTTTTATGCATGTCGCTATCGCAAAACCGCTACACACCCCACGGGTCAAGCCCGAGGGCATGCTTTTGCGCGACATGCATTAGGCGTGACCAGCGGCCAGGCTGAGATGCGCGAGGTCGATACCGATCGAAGCGAGTATCCGGTCGTATTTGCGCTCGATGTCGGTATCGAACAGAAGCTCCGCATTTGCCGGGCAGGTCAGCCAACCGTTCTCGGCGATTTCGCTTTCCAGCTGACCGGCGCCCCAGCCCGAATAGCCGAGCGCCATCAGCGCGTGCCGAGGCCCGCGGCCCGACGAAATGGCGCGCAATATGTCGACGGTCGCGGTCAGGCAAATGTCGTCGGAGACGGCCAGCGACGATTCCACGCGGTAGTCGCCCGAATGCAGGACGAAGCCGCGGCTGCGGTCCACCGGTCCGCCGTTGCGGACGACGAAGTCGCGGGCCTGCGCGGGCAAGCGGATCGCCTCCTGTTCGTTCATGATGCCGAGTTGCACGAGCAGATCCGGAAACAGCATCTGCTGTGTCTGGTTGATGACCAGGCCCATCGCGCCTTCGTCGCTGTGCGCGCAAATATAGATGACGGAGCGCGTGAAGCGGTCGTCCTTCATGCCGGGCATGGCAATCAGGAACTGGTCGTCGAGAAAGCCGCGTCCCGCAGCCATCTTCTTGTGGCGCAACAAGTCCATGAGGGGAGCGTAACGCGTTTCTGGAGCGCCGAAAAGATGCGCCGCGCGCGATTTGGTCGCAGATGTGCATCCAAGGCACGCAAAGCTGTGCCCGAGGTCACGCAAATATGATAGCAGCGACGCCATGAAGTCATTGCGCAGCCATGAACGGACGCTCAAATCACCGCCATGCAAAGCTTGAAAGTCCTGCTGCTCAGCGCCGCTGTCGGATGTGGAACCGGTCTTCCCGCCGCAGCCTCCTCGTCGATCTGGTACGAAAGCGAAGGCGGCAAAGTACGCCTTGTGACCAGCGGCAAGCCCGACACAGCCGGACGCATCCATGGCGTCCTCGATATTTCGCTCAAGCCTGGCTGGAAAACCTACTGGCGCGATCCGGGCGACGCGGGCGTGCCGCCGCAAATCGATATCTCGGCCAGCACCAACATTGCCAACGCGACGTTTTCGTTTCCACCACCCCAGCGCCACGACGACGGCTCCGGCAAATGGGCCGGCTACGACCATCCGGTTTCGCTGCCGGTAACGTTCACGCTGTCGGCGCCGAACGAGCCGGCCGTCATCGTTGCCGATATCTTTCTCGGAATTTGTGAGACGATCTGCATCCCGGTGCAAACAAAGCTGACCATCGATCCGGGCTCCGATCCGGACAATGTCGAAGACGCCGCTTTGGTGAAAGCGGCGCTTGCAACGCTGCCTGCTCCCGCAAGACCCGATTTCGGCGTCAAGATCCTGCCGGGCGACCGCGCGACACTGATTGTCGAGGCGAGCTTTCCGGGCAATCCCAAAGCAGCGGATTTCTTCGTCGCCGGTGAGCGCGACTACATGTTCGGCGTGCCGGCCCGCAGCGAAAAGGACGGCAAGCTGGTGTTTACCGTGCCGATCCTCGACAGGCCGACGACGACGCCGACGGATGGCGGACTTTACTACACGCTGACAACTGCGGCCGGCGCCGTCGAAGGCCTGCTGCCCTTCCCTTGATCCCCAGCAAAGGATGTTCAGATCGAACATCCCTTGCTCCGGCACCCCGACAGTTGCGGGGAACGGCTGAATTCGCTATCGCAAGGACACTCCCTTCCATTTGTCAAAACGAGGACCACGATGATGATTGCCGTTGGCGACAAGCTGCCCCAAGCGACCTTCAAGACGATGACTGCCGACAGCGCAAAAGCGATCACGACGGCCGAGATTTTCTCGGGAAAGAAGGTGGTGCTGTTCGCTGTTCCCGGCGCTTTCACGCCGACCTGCTCCAACAACCATCTGCCCGGCTTTCTGGATAATTACGACGCCATCTTGGCGCGCGGCGTCGACACCATCGCCGTCGTCGCCGTCAACGATGTTCACGTAATGGGCGCCTGGGCCCGCTTCAGCGGCGGTGAAGGCAAGATCCTCTATCTTGCCGACGGCAATGGCGATTTCGTCAAGTCGATCGGTCTCGACGCCGACCTTTCCGGCGGTGGCATGGGGCTGCGCTCGAAGCGGTTTTCGATGATCGTCGACGACGGCAAGGTCGCCGCGCTCAATGTCGAGACAAAGCCTGGCGTTGATGAATCCGGTGCTGCTCACATTCTCGGACAGCTTTCCGTTTTGGCGACAGCATAGGCCGAGGTTGCCGCGGTCCTTTGGCCTGACGATCGCGCTCGTTTCGGCAGCCGCGCGTCCAATTGGGCGTGCAAAGAACGCTGTTCGGGAATTGCCTGCTTTTAGTGGACCTCAATGATGTTTGACCACTTCTGGCGCGCTGTGGCGATCGGCATCGGCGCCACGGCGCTCATGGACCTCTGGGCGATTTTCCTGAACACGGTGTTTGCTCAGCCACGGCCGAACTGGGGACTGGTTGGTCGCTGGGTCTGGCACCTGAGGGACGGCAAGGTCTTCCATGACGATATCGGCGAGGCAGCACCCTATGCGCATGAATCGGCGCTGGGCTGGGCCTTCCACTATTTTGTCGGCATCGTCTACGGCATCGTTCTGGCCGTTTTGGCGGGAGCGGCGTGGCTGGCCGCGCCGACCTTCCTGCCGGCCTTCATCCTCGGCATCGTCACCGTAGGCGCCGGCTGGTTCCTGCTGGCGCCCGGCATGGGCGCCGGCTGGGCCGCGTCAAAGCGCCCCAACCCGATGCAGATCCGCGCCCTCAACCTCGTATCGCATACTGTGTTCGCGCTCGGACTTTTCGGCACAGCGCTGCTGATCCGCTGAATATGGCGGACCAGACTGGTCAGTGGCCCAGACTGGTCAGTAGCTTTGGGTCGAGCGGCGCAGTTTCCTGGCTGCCGGCTGTTTGGCTTGGGTGTTTTCCCCAGCCGAAACGGGCGCGGGCCTGGCCGTCTTGTTCTTGAACGGCGCCATGCCGAGCCGCGCCAATTCGTCGGCACGCTCGTTCTCCGGATGGCCGGCATGGCCCTTGACCCAATGCCAGATCACCTGATGACGGTTGCGCGCCTCGTCGAGCGCCTGCCACAGTTCGGCATTCTTCACCGGTTGCCTGGCAGCGGTCTTCCAGCCGTTGCGCTTCCAGCCGTCGATCCAGCTGAAAATGCCGTCCTTGACATAGTTGCTGTCGGTATAAAGATCGACCGCACAGGGTTCTTTCAGCGCATTGAGCGCCGAGATGGCGGCCAAAAGTTCCATGCGGTTGTTGGTGGTAGCAGCCTCGCCGCCCGACAGTTCCTTCGTGACGCCCTTGAAGCGCAGGACAGCCCCCCAGCCGCCAGGCCCCGGATTGCCCGAACAGGCACCATCGGTAAAGATTTCGACGCGCTTGGTCATGTCAGCCCGTATTCGGAAGGAGATTTGATCGCCCGGTGGAAACGCATGCGCCTGATATATTCGGTCGGGTCGCGTTTCACGACCAGCCCGCCGTTGGCAATGGTCAGCCAGTCGTAAAGCCGGGTCAGCATGAAGCGCAGTGCCGAGCCGCGCGCCAGCATCGGCAGCGCAGCTTTCTCTTCGCCGCTCAAGGGCCGTACACTTTGGTAGCCGGCAAGCAGCGCCGTGCCCTTGGTCAGGTTGAAGGAAAAATCCTTCTCGAAGCACCAGGCATTGAGGCAGGTCGCGACATCATAGGCGTAGAGATCGTTGCAGGCGAAATAGAAGTCGATCAGCCCCGACAGTTTCTCGCCGAGGAAGAAGACGTTGTCGGGGAAAAGATCGGCATGGATGATGCCTTCCGGCAGGCCGTTCGGCCAATTCCGCTCGAAATCGGCGAAGTCGGCATCGACCTCGGCCGCCAGTCCCGGCTCGACCTCGTCGGCGCGAGGGCGAGAGGCGCTCCACAGCTTGCGCCAGCCATCGATGGCAAGGGCATTCGGACGGGTCATCGGAAAGTCGGCGCCGGCCAGATGCAGCGCCGCCAGCGCCTTGCCGACCTCGCCGCAGTGCGCTGATGTCGGCCGCCGCAGCGAAACGCCTTCGAGGAAGGTGATGATGACCGCCGGCCGGCCGGCAAGCGTTCCGATGACGTCGCCATCATGCGCGGTCACCGGAAGCGGGCAGGAAATGCCCTTCCTGGCGAGATGGCTCATGAGGCCGAGGAAGAACGGTAGGTCGGCCTTGTCGACGCGCTTTTCGTAGAGCGTCAGGATGTAGGAGCCGCTGGTCGTGTGCAGCAGGAAATTCGAGTTCTCGGTGCCTTCGGCTATGCCCTTGTAGGACAGGAGATCGCCGACTGGATAGTCCTTGAGGAACGCGCCGAGCTCGCCTTCGTTGACGTCGGTGTAGACCGCCATGAACCTTACGCGGCCCCGTTGACGAAAGCCATGTCGGCGGCCGTCAGCTCGACGTCGCGCAGCACCCGCATCACCGGAAAATCCTCGGTTTCCGTCGCCGTCACCGCCAGCTCGATGGTTACGTCGAAGCGCTGCCGGAACGCATCGATGATCTCGTCGACGATGATTTCCGGCGCCGATGCACCTGCCGACAGACCGAGCGTCGAGATGCCGGCGATCTCGGTCCATGGAATCTCGGAGGCGCGCTGCACCAGAAGCGACATCGAGGCGCCAGCGCGTTCGGCCACTTCGACGAGACGCCGCGAATTTGAGGAGTTGGGAGCACCGACGATCAGGAAGAGATCGGCACCCGCGGCGGTCTCCTTGACCGCTTCCTGGCGATTGGTGGTGGCGTAGCAGATCGATTCCGCTGCCGCCGCATGCAAATCGGGAAAACGATCCTTAAGCACCCGAATGATGCCGGCGGTGTCCTCGACCGACAGCGTCGTCTGGGTGACGAACCCGAGCGCCTGCGGGTCGGCGGGCACCAAATTCGCAGCGTCGGCTTCGGTCTCGATCAAGGTGACGGCGCCGTCCGGCAACTGCCCCATCGTGCCGATCACTTCCGGGTGGCCGGCATGGCCGATCAGAAGCACATGACGGCCGAGCCGCTGATGGCGCATTGCCTGCTTGTGGACCTTCGACACCAGCGGGCAGGTGGCGTCGAGATAGAAGAGGTTGCGCGCCTGGGCGTCCGCCGGCACCGACTTCGGCACGCCATGCGCCGAAAAGACGACCGGGCTCTGACGATGCTCAGCCGGTATCTCGGAGAGCTCCTCGATGAACACCGCACCGAGGCTTTGTAGCCCCTCGACGACGTAGCGATTATGGACGATCTCGTGGCGAACATAGACCGGCGCGCCATATTTCTTCAGCGCCAGCACGACGATCTGGATGGCGCGGTCGACGCCGGCGCAGAAGCCGCGCGGCTGGCAGAGCCTTATCGTCAGCGGTGGCTTTGTGGTCGTGTGAAGCATGGTTCCCGGCCGGTTGGTCGTAGCGTGAACTCAAGTCTTGAACTCAAGGCGCGAAATGAGGTGCGCACCCCTGCCCTGTCAAGGGCACCAGTGCTGATCATTCTTCTTTCGCCGGGCGGCGAAGCCTGAAGATGAGGACGCCGGCAAGGGCAGCGGCAAGGCCGTACCAGGTTACGGCATATTGCAGATGGCTGTTCGGCAGCTCGATGATTGTAACGCCGCCGACCGGCAGCCCGCCCGGGTTCGGCGTGGCGTCCGCGTCGATAAAGAATGGCACCAGCCCCGCACCTGCCGGCAGACCGGCGCTGGCCGCCATGGCGTCGCGATCCTTCCAGTAGAAGATGTTTTTCTGCGGATCATTGTCGGGAAGCATCATCGAGGGCTTTGCCGGCAGCGGATTGCGGGCGAGCCCCGTCACCGTTACCTGGCCCGCACCATGGCTTTGCGGGCGCTTGGCAGCGTCCTTGAGATCGTACGGCACGAAGCCGCGATTGATCAGGACGAAGCGGCCGTCCTCCAGATGCAATGGCGTGAAGACATCGAAACCGGACTGGCCTTCCCAGGTCGCGAAGAAATGTCGCTCGCCTTGATGCAGGAACGTGCCTGATGCCGTCACCGGCGTGTAATCCACATCGCCGCTGGCGGCAAACCGCTTTTCGACCTCGGCCAACGGCACGGGCGCTGAGTGCGTGCGCCGGTCGATGGTCTGGAGAAGACCCTCTTTCCAGTACAGGCGCTGGACCTGCCAGGTGCCGAGCGCCAGCAGGATGAAGAACAGCACGAGGCCAAGCCCAAGCAGCAATGCCGTCTTCGGCCGCGAACGGCCCGCAATCGAAGCGGATGTCGTGCTCATTCGCCGAGGTCCAGCCTGCCCTCTGCCGCCTTGTTGCGGTATTGCAGCGTCAGGAGCACGCCCTTGATCAGCCTGAGCGCGCCCAGGCAAAGCACCAGCGTCAGCGGTATCCACAGCAGGAAGTGCAGCCAGAGCGGCGGGCTGAGCGTCACCTCCATCCACAGCGCCAGACCGACTACGATGAAGCCGATGATCAGGATGACGAACACCGCCGGACCGTCGCCGGCATCGGCGTAGGAATAGTCGAGGCCGCAATTGGCGCAGCGTTCGCCGACGGTGAGGAAGCCGGAAAACAGCCGGCCCTCGCCGCAGCGCGGGCAGCGGCCGTGCAGGCCAGCCGAAATCGGATCGATTGCTGGCCAGATCGCCTTGTCGTCGCTCATTGCGATACTTTAGTGCCCTTCACTCCAAAAGGTAAGGCGGCCACGTCGCCGCAGCCGCCTCATCGATTTCCTCAGGAAGATTTCAGTGGCCTTCGATGACCGCGCCGCTCGAGGCCCAGACATAGATCGACGCGAACAGGAACAGCCAGACTACGTCGACGAAGTGCCAGTACCAGGCGGCGGCCTCGAAGCCGAAATGGTGCTTGGGCGTGAAGTCGCCCTTCATCGCGCGGACCAGGCAGACCAGCAGGAAGATGGTGCCGATGATGACGTGGAAGCCGTGGAAGCCGGTCGCCATGAAGAAAGTGGCGCCGTAGATCGAATCCCTGAAGCCGAACGGCGCGTGCATGTATTCGTAAGCCTGCACCATGGTGAACAGGATGCCGAGACCGACGGTCAGCACCAGGCCGTTGATCAGCCCCTTGCGGTCGCCATGAAGCAGCGCGTGGTGCGCCCAGGTCACCGTAGTGCCCGACAGAAGCAGGATGACGGTGTTGTAGAGCGGCAGGTGGAAGGGGTCGAGGACCTCAACGCCCTTCGGCGGCCAGACACCGCCGGTGAAGGTGGCGCGGGCATATTGCTGTGCCTCGCCGGGAAACAGGCTGGCGTCGAAGAAAGCCCAGAACCAGGCGACGAAGAACATCACCTCGGAAGCGATGAACATGATCATGCCATAGCGCAGATGCAGCGACACAACACGCGTGTGGTGGCCTTCATGCGCTTCCCTGATGGTATCCGACCACCAAGCGTACATGGTGTAGATGACGATCAAGAGGCCGATGAAGAACAGCCACGGATTGGCGATGTTGAAGCCGAAGATCGGGAAATCGCCGCCCTTGAGATACTGCATGTAACAGACGCCGCCGATCGCGGTGACCAATGCACCGACCGAGCCGAGAAAAGGCCACGGGCTCGGGTCGACGAGATGGTAGTCATGTTGTGGTTTTGCGTGCGCGTCTGCCATATCAACCCCCGAGGCTTCGTTCGGTATGTGAAACTTTGTTGCTTGTGCCTTCGGCCGGCACTGACGACACGACCGGCTTCTTCTTCTCGTTCTTCTCGACCGGGAACATCGTGTAGGACAGGGTAATCGTCTTCAGGTCCTTCAATTCTGGCGCGTTGACGATGTCGGGATCTACATAGAACACGACCGGCATGTCCAGCGTCTCGCCAGGCTTCAGCGTCGTATCGGTAAAGCAGAAACACTCGACCTTGTTGAAGTAGGATCCCGCAAATTCCGGCTGCACATTAAAGGTCGCGCGGGCCGTGGTGGCGCGGACGAATTTGTTCGTGGCGCTATAATGCGCCTGCGCCGTCTCGCCTATCTTGATGGTGACGGAGCGGGCGACCGGCTCGAACTGCCAGGGCACGCCGGCTGTGTTGGCGTCGAAACGGATGGTGATATCGCGGTCGAGCACCCGGTCGGCATATTGCTGCGTTGCGCGTTTCACAGTGCCGCCGTAACCGGTCGCCTGGCAGAACATCGCGTAGAGCGGCACCGCGGCATAGGCCATGCCGATCATGCCGCCGAAAAAGGCGATGCAGACGCCGGCGACGACGCGGTTGGTGTTCTTCTTTTGAGGATTGGTCACTGTTTGGCGGTTCATCTTGAGCCTCACATGGTTCCGGTGAGGTTGTTACCGAATTTCACGACGGTCGCGATGTAGAAGATGACGACAAGCACCGCCAGCGCCAGGCCGATGGCTACCGAGCGGTTGCGCCGGGCCTTCTGCTGGCGCTCCGTCAGCGTGACGAGTTCAAGCTTCTTGTCGGCCATGGTCATGCTCCGCCCATGGTCAGCACGCGCCCGACAACGCAGTCGGCAAGGTAGACGGCGAAAATGGCAAAGAGGTAGAGCAGCGAATAGCCGAACAATGCCTTGGCCGGCTTCATCACATGGTCGTCGTCCGCCGTCCGCAGCACCTGCCACGCATACCAGACGAAGCCGGCACCAAGCAGCACCGCAAAGACGCCGTAGGCGGGCGTGGTGAAACCGAGCATCCATGGCAGCACGCCAACCGGGGCAAGGATCAGCGCGTAGGCAAAGATCTGGCGTCGGGTCGAAGCCTGGCCGGCGACATTCGGCATCATCGGGATGCCGGCCCTGGCATAGTCCTCGGACTTGAAGAGGGCGAGCGCCCAGAAATGCGGCGGCGTCCATAAAAAGATGATGAGGAACAGGACGACGCTTTCCAGGCTGACGGTTCCGGTCACCGCGGCCCAGCCGATCACCGGCGGAATGGCGCCGGCAGCACCGCCGATGACGATGTTCTGCGGCGTCCAGCGCTTCAGCCACATCGTGTAGACGACGGCATAGAAGAAGATGGTGAAGGCCAGGAGCGTCGCCGACAACCAATTGACCAGCACGCCGAGCGTCATCACCGACAGCACCGACAGCACCAGGCCGAAACTCAGCGCCTCGCCTGGCCGGATGCGGCCGGCCGGCACCGGACGGCCGGCGGTCCTGGTCATCACCGCATCGATATCGGCGTCATACCACATGTTGAGCGCGCCGGACGCGCCAGCCCCGATGGCAATGGCCAGGATCGCGATCACCGCCAGAAGCGGATTGATGGCCACAGGTGCCGCGACCAGGCCGACAAAGGCGGTGAACACCACCAGCGACATGACGCGCGGCTTCAACAGTGCGAAGAAATCGCCCGCCGTCGCTTCCGACATGCGAAAGCCCGGTTCGTCAGTCAAGGTGTCGTCGACAAGGGCCATGCGTACTTAAAGTCCATCATTCCGTTGGCCAAAACCGCCGGGCGAACCGGCGATTCAGTATTCGCCCAGGCAGAAGCCTATTTGATCTTCGGCAGCTGTTCCCACTGGTGGAAGGGCGGCGGCGAAGGCAGCTGCCATTCAAGCGTCGTCGCACCCTCGCCCCATGGATTGGCGCCGGCCACCCGCTTCTTCTGGAAGGCCTCGAACACGCCATAGAGGAAGATGACCACGCCGACGCCCGAAATATACGAGCCGTAGGACGACACCATGTTCCAGCCGGCAAACGCATCCGGATAGTCGATGTAGCGGCGCGGCATGCCTGAAAGTCCGAGGAAATGCTGCGGGAAGAAGACGAGGTTGACGCCGACGAAGGTAACCCAGAAGTGGGTATTGGCGATGACAGGCGAATACATGTAGCCGGTCATCTTCGGGAACCAGTAGTACCAGCCGGCGAAGATGGCAAAGACCGCGCCCAGCGACAGCACATAATGGAAATGCGCGACCACGTAATAGGTGTCGTGCAGCGGGCGGTCGAGACCGGCATTGGCAAGCTGGACGCCGGTAACGCCGCCGACGGTGAACAGGAAGATGAAGCCAATCGCCCACAGCATCGGGGTCTTGAGCGAAATCGACCCGCCCCACATGGTGGCGATCCACGAGAATATCTTCACGCCCGTCGGCACCGCGATAACCATCGTGGCGAAGACGAAATAGCGCTGCGTGTCGAGCGACAGGCCGGTCGTGTACATGTGGTGCGCCCAGACGATGAAGCCGACCGCCCCGATCGCCACCATGGCATAGGCCATGCCGAGATAGCCGAAGATAGGCTTCCTGGAGAAGGTCGAGACGATGTGGCTGACGATGCCGAAGCCCGGCAGGATCAGGATGTAGACTTCCGGGTGCCCGAAAAACCAGAACAGGTGCTGGAACAGGATCGGGTCGCCGCCGCCGTCGGGCGCGAAGAAGGTGGTGCCAAAATTGCGATCGGTCAAAAGCATGGTGATGCCGCCGGCCAGAACCGGAAGCGACAGCAGCAGCAGGAAAGCGGTGATCAGCACCGACCAGGCGAACAGCGGCATCTTGTGCAGCGTCATGCCAGGCGCGCGCATGTTGAAGATGGTGGTGATGAAATTGATGGCGCCGAGGATCGATGAGGCGCCGGCGATGTGCAGCGACAGGATCGCAAGATCCATCGCCGGTCCGGGCTGGCCCGAGGTCGATAGCGGCGGATAGATCGTCCAGCCGCCGCCGACGCCGTAGGCGCCAGGCGCGCTCGGCACGAAGGCCGAGATGATCAGAAGGATGAAAGCCGGTGGCAGCAACCAGAACGAGACGTTATTCATGCGCGGGAATGCCATGTCCGGCGCGCCGATCATGATCGGCACCATCCAGTTGGCGAAGCCGCCGATCAACGCCGGCATGACCATGAAGAAGATCATGATCAGCGCATGGGCGGTGGTGAAGGCATTGTACATGTTCTTGCCGCCGTCGAGCGCAGCGTCGGCGTTCAAGCCGTAGACCATCTGCGCCAGGCCGGTGAAAATCTGGATCCCAGGCTCCTGCAGTTCCATACGCATGACGACCGAAAGGGCAGCGCCGACGCAGCCCGCCATGATCGCGAAGATCAGGTAGAGTGTGCCGATATCCTTGTGGTTGGTCGAATACACCCACCGCACCCAGCCATGATACGGCTTGTGGTCGTGGTCGTGAGCTGCAGCGTCTGCCATGTTCGGCTCCGTTCCCTGATCTTTTCTGGTCGCGGCATCAGTTGCCGGCGGCCGCTACCTTGTCTTTGCCGTCGACCTCGGCCATCAGCGCCTTGTTGGCGCCGGGAAGGTCGGTGCCGGCTGCTGCCAGCCAGGTCTTGTACTGGGCGTCGGAGACGACGCGGATCGCGATCGGCATGAAGGCGTGGTCCTTGCCGCAGAGCTCCGAGCACTGGCCGTAATAGAGGCCTTCCTTTTCCGCCTTGAACCAGACCTCGTTGATGCGACCCGGAACCGCGTCGGTCTTGATGCCGAAGGACGGCATGGCAAAGGCGTGGATCACGTCTGCCGCCGTCACCAGTACCCGGGTCATGGTGTTGACCGGCACCACCATCTCGTTGTCGACGGCGAGCAGGCGCGGATAAGCGCCGCGGTCCTCCTTGCCGGCCGCGGCGCGGTCAGAATCCGCCAGGATCGCCGAGTTGAAGGAAAGCGTGTTTTCGGTCTGGTATTCGTAATCCCAGTTCCACTGGTTTCCCGTCGCCTTGACGGTCAGCTTGGCTTCCTCCGGCGGTGTGTATTGCGCGGTCAGGAGCTGGAACGAAGGGATGGCGAGCAGGAGCAGGACGACGACCGGCCCAACCGTCCAGATCACCTCGATCAGCGTGTTGTGGCTGGTGCGCGACGGGGTCGGGTTGACGCTCGCGCGAAACTTCAGGATGCAATAGGCGATGAGAAAGAGCACGAAGAGGGTGATCGGCACGATGAACCACAGCGTATAGCCCTCGAACCAGGCGATCTGCCGCATCATGTCGGTGGCGGCGGGCTGGAAGCTCATCTCCCACGGCGCAGGCTGGGCCGCATGGGCGGACGCGCCGGTGAACAGTGTGGCGGCAGCGCTTGCCAGGAGTTTGGCGCCTGCTAGGAATTTTCTCATTGCCGTCATTATCTCCCAGTTCCTCGCGATCGGACCGCAAGAATATCGAACAACGCCGGGACGGGAATCCCGGATAGTCCCGAGGCTGGTTCAAACCATACTCTATTTGCCTCTGCAAGAAAGGAGCGGGGGAAACCGTGCGGCATTTTTGCGCGCAAGCGCGGCTGCGCCTTGTGGCGGCGGCCGCGGCGGTGTCGGACCCGCGAATGCCCGAGCGGCGGAGTGTCCCGGCAAAATGCGCCGGGCCGTCGCAATTCGGGCGAATTTGGCACGGAAAAGCGCACAATTGCCTTGGTCGAGGCAGGCCGGCAGTGGTCTCATCCTTTACTTGCCCTTGGCGCGGCTTAAAGTGCCGTGATTCGCAATGGAGCCGTCATGAACTCTTGGCTTTGGGGACTTGGGCTTTCTAGAAGCTTGGCAAAGGCCATCCTTCTCGCTGCCGTGTGTAGCGTTGGCCTATCTGGCGTTGGTCTGTCCGGGATCGGCCTGTCCTATGTTGGCTCGTTTGGCGTCAGCCAGGCCAATGCCGCGCAGCCAAGCGGCAAGGTGCGGACGACGCATGGCGCATGGTCGATCATCTGCGACACGCCGGCTGGCGCCACCTCGGAACAATGCGTGATGATGCAGAACGTCGTCGCCGAAGACCGTCCCGAGATGGGGCTTTCCGTCGTCGTGCTGCGCACCGCCGACAACAAGGCCGAAATCCTGCGCGTGCTGGCGCCGCTCGGCGTGCTGCTGCCCAACGGGCTCGGCCTCAATGTCGACGGCAAGGACATCGGCCGGGCCTATTTCGTGCGCTGCTTCCAGGACGGCTGCTATGCCGAGGTCATTCTCGAAAAGCCGCTGCTCGACACGCTGAAAACCGGAACGTCGGCCACCTTCATCGTCTTCCAGACGCCGGAGGAAGGCATCGGCATTCCGGTCGAGCTCAAGGGTTTCGCCGACGGTTTCGCCGCGCTGCCTTGAGGCGGGGCGTGAGGCCCAAACCCTGCTGACGAAAATGAGATTGTGACCGCCTTTGGCTACAGCGCCGCGCATTCAAGGGCGCGCAAAGGACGCTGTAGCGCTTCGATTTTGCGCATGATCCTTTCCGAAAATCGATTCCGATTTTCGGGGTCATGTACAGACAATGGTCATTGCCGATTGTCTGGGCGCACCTTCGCGCCTACATCGTGAGGACAATCTCTTTCCACGGACGGACCGCGCCATGAACAGCCTGATCGGCCAATTCGACATTTCCGACGATCGCATCAAGCAGATCGTCGCCGAGACCATCAACGGCGCCGACGACGGCGAGTTGTTCCTCGAATACAGCGAGAGCGAAGCGCTGATGTTCGACAATGGCCGGCTGAAGACCGCCAATTTCAACACAGACCAAGGCTTTGGCCTGCGCGCGGTCGCCGGCGAAGCGAGCGGCTACGCGCATTCCAGCGATCTTTCGGAAGCGTCGCTGCTACGCGCGGCCGACGCCGTGTCAACCGTCAAGAGCGGCTACTCCGGCACGCTTGCTGCGGCTCCGGCCCGCACCAACCGCCATCTCTATGGCGACGACAACCCGATCCCCTCGCCCTCCTTCGAGGCCAAGGCCAAGCTCCTTCAGGAAATCGATGCGTGGCTGCGAGCCGAGGATCCGCGCGTGCGACAGGTGACGGCGTCGCTCGCCGCCTCCTGGCAGCATGTCGAGATCGTGCGTGCCGACGGCCAGATGGTGCGCGACGTCCGCCCGCTGGTCAGGATCAATGTGTCGGTGGTGGTCGGCGACGGCGACCGCCAGGAGAGCGGCTCCTACGGCATGGGTGGACGCAAAGGCTTTGGCGAATTCCTGGTCGAGGACAGCTGGAAGCACGCCGCCAAGGAAGCGCTGCGGCAAGCGCTGGTCAACCTCGAGGCCATCCCGGCGCCGGCCGGCACCTTTGACATCGTGCTGTCCAGCGGTTGGCCGGGCGTGATGCTGCACGAGGCCGTCGGCCACGGGCTGGAAGGCGACTTCAACCGCAAGAGGACATCGGCCTTCGCCGGGCTGATGGGCCAGCAGGTGGCAGCAAAAGGTGTCACCGTCGTCGACGACGGCACCATGGCCGAGCGGCGCGGCTCGCTGACCGTCGACGATGAAGGCACGCCGTCGGCCCGCAATGTGCTGATCGACGACGGCAAGCTTGTCGGCTATATGCAGGATCGCCAGAACGCCCGGCTGATGGGCATGAACGCCACCGGCAACGGACGGCGCGAAGGCTACGCGCACCAGCCGATGCCGCGCATGACCAACACCTATATGACTTCAGGAGACATGGAGCCGGACGAAATCATCGCCTCGGTCAAGAACGGCATCTATGCCGTCTCCTTCGGCGGCGGCCAAGTCGACATCACCTCGGGAAAATTCGTGTTCGGCTGCACCGAGGCCTACATGATCGAGGACGGCAAGGTGACGCAGCCGATCAAGGGCGCCATGCTGATCGGCAATGGGCCGGATGCCATGCATCGGGTTGCGATGATCGGCAACGACATGAAGCTCGACACCGGCATCGGCATGTGCGGCAAGGCCGGCCAGGGCGTGCCGGTCGGCGTCGGCCAGCCGCACCTCAGGATGAACCAGATGACGGTTGGCGGAACGCGGGTTTGACGGAAGCTGCGGTTTTTGTCTTACATGCAGAGGATGCGCCGCGATGGCCAACCCGGAAAGACTCGTAACCACCGTCTCGACCAAGGGGCAGGTCACCCTGCCCAGCGCGATCCGCAAGCGGAGGGAATGGGACGCCGGCACACGTCTTCTGGTCGAAGATACTCGGGAGGGCGTGCTACTGAAGCCTGCACCAGTCTTCGCCGAGACACGGCCAGAAGACGTGTTTGGATCCCTGCCCCATAGAGACAGGCCGAAGACGTTGGAAGAAATGGACGCGGGTGTGTTGGCCGAAGCGCGGCGGCGCGGCCGGTTAGAACTGCCCTAAAGCGCGTCGCGTTTGACCGGCCTCATGCGACGCGCTTTAGGGTGTTGTTTTATGCATGTCGTTATCGCAAAACCGCTTCACACCCTCGGGTCCAGGCCCAAGGGCATGCTTTTGCGCGACATGCATTAAAGCCATGAAGCCGCCGTTTTCGGCAAGCGATGGTCGGGATCGATGACCTTCAGACGGGGTGTGTTGCTCTCGTTCCATCGCCACAGCGCCACGCATGTGCCGCCGGGCGACATGAAGGACGGGTAGATCACGCCATGCTGCCCATCGGCAATCAGGCGATCTCTCAGCGTATGCGTCTCAGGCACAAGGCCCTGATCCATGATGTCGCGCCATTCACATCGGTGAATGTCCGCCGTCACGCCGAGCCTGGTCAGCACATCAGCGTCCGTAAGGTCGGCCAGGCGCGCGCCTGAAAGTGCGAGTTGCGCAATCAGCGCCGGATGCTGAACAAAGCCCTGATTGTACTCCGCCCAGGCCGTAGACAATTCGCCCGCGGCATAGATCGTCGGGGCGCCGACTGGATTCCAGCGACCGCCAAAGCGGGCTGCTCCTTCGCCGGAAAGCGGCAGATGCGCCCAACGCGGCACGAAGGCGCGCCACAGGCTCAGTCTGTTTTCAGGCATAGATGCCGGAGCGGACTGCCTCCAGATAGGCAAGCACCTTGTCCGTCTTGCCCTCTCGAACGAGATCGTAGGCGGTCTTTCCCGCCCAGCCGGGGATCGGCTGATGCTTGAACCAGATCGCCGCACGCTGTTCATCGCCGGCCATCTCGCCTGCCATCGCAAGGATACGGACAATCGGACTCAATGCGGCGTCGACCTTGCGCGCGCCGGTCTTGGCGGCAAGCGTGTTGCGCGCGACGCCGATCAGGCCCGCCAGTTCGGTCAGATTGACGCCCAGCAGTTCAGCCACCCGTCTTGCCGAAAGAAATGGCGTCCGCTCATCGCCAAAGCGCGATGCTCTGATATCGAGAGCTGCGGTATTCATAACAGTTTCCTAGCACATTTTGAACAGAACACATTCAAAGTATGCTCATTTTACGCGAAATTCAAGCTCAACAAGTGCGGACCCGCTACCGCCTTCGCTTCGGCTTCTCCAGAAGCGCGACGGCCTCGACATGCGGCGACCACAGGAACTGGTCGATCGGCGTCACGCTTTTCAGGGCGTAGCCGCCATCGAGGAGGATGCGCAAGTCGCGCGCCAGCGTAACCGGATTGCAGGAAACCGCGGCGACCAGCGGCACGTCGGAACGGGCAATCTGCTTCGACTGGTCTTCGGCGCCGGCGCGGGGCGGATCGAAGATGACGCCGTCGAAGGCATTCAGTTCCCTCGAAGTGAGCGGCCGCCGGAACAGGTCGCGGCGTTCGCTGGTCACCCGCTTGAGACCGCTGGCGAAACGGAATGCCCGGTCGAGCGCCGAAAGCGCTGCCGCATCCCCCTCCACCGCATGGACCTCCGACCTGGCGGCGAGGCGCAGCGCGAAGCTGCCGCAGCCGGCGAAGAGGTCGGCGACCTTTTTGGCGCGCGCGAGGTGCCGGCCGACGATGTCGGCCATCGCCTGCTCGGCGGCCTCGGTCGCCTGCAGGAAAGCGCCCGGCGGCACCGCGACGGCGACGCTGCCGAACGTGACAACCGGCTTTTTGGGCTCGATGATGATCTCGCCATCGATCGAAAGCCTGGCCAGCCCCTGGGCGATGACGAAATTGGAGGCGACGCGGCGCTGGTTCTCGCCGAGCTTGCCGGACTCGTGAACCGCGACATCGAGGCCGGAACCGGTCGCCGTGACCGTCATGCGGAACGATTTCGTCGTGGCGCAAACCAATTCGGCGAGTGCTCTCAGACGGTCGAGCATTGCGACGATCTCGGGCAGCGAGATCGGGCATTCCTCAATGGAAATGATCTCGGACGACAACGCCCGAACGAAGCCAAGCAGCATGCCGGACTCGCTGCGCCTGGCGGTGAACACGACGCGCCGACGCGTCTGCGGCGCGCACGGCACCAGCGCGTCAATGTCGCAAGTGATGCCCTTGCTGTTGAGCGCATGCGCAACCTTGTCACGCTTCCACCGATGATAGGCTTCGGCCTCGAGATGCTGGATGGCGCAGCCGCCGCATTCGGTGAAATGCCGACAGGCAGGGTCGATGCGAAGCGCCGAAGCCTCCAGCACCGACATCAGCGTGGCACGGTCCTTTTCGCGCGCGGCGGTGACGGTTTCACCGGGCAGCGTGAACGGAATGAAAAGCTCGCCGGTTTCGGTTTCGGCGACGCCGTCGCCCTGGGAGCCCAGCCGTGCGATCGTGAAGCGCGCGGTCATCGGCCTCCGATCCCCCTGTTCTCGATACCGGCGTCCTTGATCCCGGCGAGCAGGAACTCGCGGTTGCCGTCGCCGCCTTCGATCGGCGACAGATGCAGTCCGAGCGAGCGCCAGCCGGGGACGCCGTCCAACCAATCCTGCAGCAGGCCGGCAACCCGCGCGGCATCGTATGGATCTTTCAGCAAGCCGCCCTTGCCGATCGCCTCGCGGCCCGCCTCGAATTGCGGCTTGACCAGAAATATTGCTTTGGCGCCGCTCCTGGCAATGGCGAGCGCCGGCGGCAGCGCCAGTTTCAACGAGATGAAGCTGACGTCGGAGACGATAAAATCTGGAATTCGATCGGCAAGATCGGCGGTCGAAAGATCACGGGCGTTCAATCCCTCGATGACCGTCACACGCGGATCGCCGGCGATATCCGGATGTATCTGGCCATGCCCAACATCGATCGCCGTGACATGCGCCGCGCCGCGTGCGAGCAGCACTTGAGTGAAGCCTCCGGTCGAGGCGCCGACGTCGAGCGCTTCGCTGCCGGCTGGATCGAGGTCGAAATAGTCGAGCCCGGCGATCAGCTTCAGCGCAGCACGGGACACATAGCCGTGCGCCGGATCATCGACTTCTATGAGGCAATCAGCCCGGACGGTCTGGCCGGGCTTGCGGGCGATGACGCCGTCAACCATCACGGTGCCGCGCTCGATCGCGTCGCGGGCGCGAGAGCGGCTGGGAAACAGGCCGCGCGCGACGAGGAGTTCGTCGAGCCGCTGGCGTGTGCTGGCTGGCAAAGTCATCTGCCTTCATGGCGAATGCCTGTCACGAAGGCAAGGATGTTGGGCAAGACAACGAACATCTTGCCAAAGCGGCGAGCGCATCAGGCCGCCCAAAGTCTGTTGAATATCGCGCCGGGTCCGCCACAATGTTGGGGAACACTGCTCATGTTGCTGCCAGAAGGTGAGGAGGACGAATGCTGACCGGAACCTGCCATTGTGGCGCGGTCCACTGGACTTTGGAGGGCGATCCCGGCTCGATCACAGCCTGCAACTGCACGCTTTGCCGCCGCTATGGCGCGCTATGGGCTTACGATTATGTCGACGAACGCATCCGTCTTGCGGGACCGACAAGTGCTTACACGCGCTCCGGAAAGGATGCCCCGTCGCTCGAGATCCTGTTCTGTCCGACATGCGCCTGTGTGCTGGCCTGGCGTGGTTTGCGCGCCAGTGCCGCCGGTCGCACGCGGATCGCCGTCAATGTGAGGCTTGCGCCGCCTGACACCGTCGCCGACTTGCCAATCGACCATTTCGATGGTCTCCACACATTCGAGGACCTGCCGGGCGATGGTCGCTGCGTGCGCGATATGTGGTTCTAGGTGGAAAAATCTGACACTCAGCACCGGTGCGGAAGGGCGAAAGATGACCCTTGGCGGTGGTTCGTTCGCGACCGGCCAAATTCACGCCCATGACCCTGAGCTGACCTTCTGTCCCAGTCTCTCCGTTGCCCGCAATTCAGGGGAAGCTGTCGTTCCGGTCATGTCTGATGCTTGGGTACGAGGGTGTTACGTGTCATAGGAACTAAATCCGTGGCGGCGCAAAACTTTCGGGGCCGGACCGCTAGCCGGAAGGCCGGCCCCGCTTCAAGGATCATTTCTCGATGCTGGAGGTGACGGACTGGATCACTTCGGTCGCCATCTTGAATTCCCTAGTGCGGCTTTCGATACCGTGGCGCCTGGCGATGTAGTCGAAGTCCGTGTAGGCCGCGTAGACCGAGCCATCAGCCGTCTGGTAAACGACGACGCGCACCGGCCAGTCGAGGCCGGCTTTCGGGTTCGCGGTGATGAAGGTCGTGCCGAGTGCCGGGTTGCCGAACATGATGAGCCGCGACGGCCTGACGACGTTGCCGGCGGCGTTGCCGAGCTTGGCTTGGTTGATGACACCGAACAACGTGATGCCCTTGTCGGCGACATCCTTCTTGATCCGCGACACGGTCTCTGCAACCGAATAGCCGCTCTTGACTGTAACGACGCCGTCGGACGCCGTCTCAGCATTGGCCTGGGCCAGAAACCCCGGGGTGGCAAGCGTCAGGACAAGCGCCGTCGACGCGAGGGTCGATTTGACTGAATTGATCATTTTTCTTTCTCCGTGAGTGAAGCCGGTCCTTTGACAGGCTGGAAGAAAGGATGCGGAAAGGCTCGACGGATTGATAATGCCGTTTGCTGCCTGAATTGATGAGTGCGGCGTATGGCTGGCAGGTTCCATGGAAAATGCCGCCGCTCATGAGCGGCGGTAAACGTCGAGGTGAAGCGGGATCAGACGCGTGGCGCCGTCAGCGGGCGGGCGATTATCGTTGCCGCGATCAGGGCGGCGACGAGAACAATAACACAAGTGGTCCAGCCGAGCCGGTCATAGACCTGGCCGAGGACAAAGCTGCCGACCAACCCGCCGGAATAGTATGAAGCAAGATAGATACCGCTCGCAGCGGCCTTGTCGCGGGCGGCGACGCGGCTGACATGGCCGGTCGTGATCGCCTGCGCCAAGAATGTTCCGATGGCAATCAGCGCCATGCCCGCAAGAACGATCGGCAGATTTGGAGTGAGCAGCGCCAGAAGGCCGGCGATGGCGATTCCGAGCGTCAGGACAATGCCGCTGGCCGGGCCGAACCGCCTTGCCACTCGGCCGGCGAGCGGGGTTGTCAGCATCGACGGCAGAAATACGAAATAAACGAGACCGAGCGCCATCGGCGACAGGGCCAGCGGTGCTGCGGCCAATTGGAAATTTACGGCCGATCGACGGCGGCTGGACTGCGCACTGAGCGCACCGTCATCGTCAAATTTCTGCAATTTTACGCGAGGAGGGTACCCGATGAACACTCATGCCGACGTTGTGAAGCTTGCCTCCAGCCAATCGGAACCGGCCGCGGCCAGCGTGGTCCGCGGGAAGCGGACGATCAACCTCGCGCTTCAGGGCGGAGGCGCGCACGGCGCCTTCACATGGGGTGTCATCGATCGGCTCCTTGACGAGGAGAACTTGTCCCTCGAGGGGGCAGTCGCCACCAGCGCCGGGGCCATGAACGCGGCGGTGCTTGCCTACGGGCTCGCCGAAGGCGGACGGCGCGGCGCGCAGAAGGCGCTTGCGAATTTCTGGCGCCGCGTCAGCCACGCGGCGGCCTTCAGCCCCCTGCAGCCGAGCCTGCTTGACAAGATGACCGGGTCGCGTTCGCTCGAATACTCCCCGGCCTTCCTGATGCTCGACATGGTGACGCGATTGATGTCGCCCTATCAGTTCAATCCCTTGAATTTCAATCCGCTGAAAAACGTTCTCGAGCAGTCTATCGATCTCGATGCCGTCCGCATGTCGCGCTGTCCTCTGAAACTCAACATCTGCGCGACCAATGTGCGGACCGGGAAGGTCAAGGTTTTCTCCAATGACGAGCTGTCGATCGACGCCATCATGGCGTCGGCATGCCTGCCGTTCCTGTTCCAAGCCGTCGAGATCGACGGCGAGGCCTATTGGGACGGCGGTTATATGGGAAATCCGGCAATCTTCCCGCTGATCTATTCCTGCGACACGCCGGACGTGCTGATCGTACATATCAATCCTGTTGAACGCGCCGAACTGCCGCGCTCGGCGACGGATATCCTTAATCGCATCAACGAGATAAGCTTCAACTCTTCGCTTTTGCGGGAAATGCGGGCGATCGCCTTCGTCACGCAACTGATCGACTCGGAGGCCGGCCAGACGCTCGACCTCAAGCGCATCTTCGTCCACGGCATTTCGGATGACGAGACCATGAAAAAGCTTGGCGTCTCCAGCAAGCTCAATGCCGATTGGGGCCTGCTTACGGATCTTCGCGACCGCGGCCGTGAACGCGCCGAGGAATGGCTCGAAGCCAACTATAACCACATCGGACAGCGTTCGACGGTGGACATCCACGAACGCTATCTCTGACACAACTCCCGGCCGGCATTATCCCCCTCTGGATGCCGGTTTGCTGAGCCCTCCGGCAACCCTCCCGGAGGGCTCTTTTCATGCAGCCGGCGCATACAGCGCGTCTATCGAAACCATGCCAGGACAGCATTTCAGTTGATGGCTGCGATCGAAGAGAGTGGCTTCAGACGGGCTGATCGCCGGTCTGAACTAAACACAAACCCAGGAGACGGAAAATCATGATCAATACCAAATCGCTCATCGGCTCGGCTTTGGCCGCGGCTACCACGCTCGCCGCCAGCGCTGCCTTCGCCGGTCCGGCCGCTCAACCGGAGTTCTCGTTCGAAAAGTGCTACGGCGTCGTCAAGGCCGGCCAGAACGATTGCCAGACTGCCACGCATTCTTGCGCCGGGACCTCTACGGCCGACAACCAGTCCGACGCATGGATCTACGTGCCGGCCGGCACTTGCGGAAAGCTTGCCAGCGGCAGCACCGAACCCAAGGCCTGATCCACTCCCACGCAACCCAAATGGAGACGACTGATGCCCAATAAGCTTCCCACCCTCCCAATTCCGCAAGCCGCGGGCATCGGTCTTCGCTCGCCGCACAATGCTGAAATGCTTAGCCGCCGGCCGTCGGCGGGTTGGCTGGAGGTTCATGCCGAAAACTACATGGGCGGTTCTGCTGCCGTCGCCGCGCTCGAAAACCTGCGTGAGACCTACCCCCTTTCTGTTCACGGCGTAGGGCTGTCTCTCGGCAGCGCTTCCGGCGTCGACCGCGACCATCTGGAACGCATGCGCAAGGTATGCGTGCGCTTCGAACCCGATCTTGTTTCCGAACACCTCGCCTGGAGCGGCGCCGACGGCGCCTACCTCAACGACCTTTTGCCACTCCGTTACGACGAAGCAGCGCTCGCGATCGTCGCCAACAATATCAAGCTCGTTCAGGACACTCTGAAGCGCCGCATCCTGATTGAAAATCTCTCTGCCTATATCGAGTTCAGCGGTTCGACGATGACGGAGGCCGAGTTCTTGGCCGAACTTGTGAAGCGCACGGGATGCGGCCTGCTTCTCGACGTGAACAACGTCTACGTTTCCGCCCACAATCTCGGCTTCGACGCGGCTGCGTTCATCGAAGTGCTGCCTGCCGAGGCGATCGGCGAGATCCATCTGGCAGGCCATGCCGTCAACGACGTTGGCGATGACACGGTCCTGATCGACGACCACGGCTCGCGCGTGCCGTCCGCCGTGTGGTCACTCTATGCCGGCGCGATCGAGAAATTCGGCCCACGCCCCACCCTGATCGAATGGGATACCGACGTGCCCGTGCTCGACGTGCTGCTGGGCGAAGCAATGTGGGCGGATATGCTTGCCGCTTCGATCGCCTTCCGCAAGCGGCAGGATTCCCTTCCTGTTTCCGCGCCGAAGCAGTCCGCTCCAGGCATTGTCGTTCCGTTCGAACGCGATGCACCGCGCGGGCAGATGCCGGTGCTTGCCGCTTTCGATGCGATCAAGCCCGCGCGCCTCGCTGCAGACCGTGACGCCAGGAGGATCCGCCATGCTGCCGCTTGAACATCTGCAGAACATCATAGCGCAGTCCGTGCTTGGCAACCCGCAATTCGGCCTTTCGTCGCTCGTCTCAGCGGGCCGCGCCGATCCATGCCGACGGCTGCGCATCTATGAGAACAATACCCGCGCCTCGCTGACAGCGACGCTGATGGCCGTATTCCCAGTCGTCGTTCGCATGGTCGACGAGCGGTTCTTCCGCTATGCCGCAAGCGAGTTCATTCGTCAGCATCCACCCGGCGAGCCAAGGCTGGTGCGCTATGGCTCCGACTTCCCGCGCTTCCTCGGGACCTTCGAAGGTCTGGCCGAAATGCCCTTCGTCGCGGAAACGGCGCGGCTTGAATGGGCGATCGCCGAGGCGCTTGATGCGGCATCACTGCCGGCCCTGAACCTGGCGGCTTTGGATGGCGAAGCCTCGAGCTCGACCCCCGAACTGATGCTCCAGCCATCCTTGCGCCTCGTTATGTCGCATTGGCCGGTACTGTCGATCTGGTCGGCGCATCAGAACGGAGGCGTTCCGGATCAAGCTGATGTCTGGCAGCGAAAAGCCGAGCGCATCGCGCTCTGGAGGCACGGCGACAATGTACGCTTCGCGCGCCTCACGAGCGCCCAGTTCTCATTCCGCCATTCTCTGAAAAAGGGCCTCGGCCTGGAGAGGGCCGTTTCACGCGCCCTCACGCACGAACCGATGTTCGATGTCCTCGGCGCCCTCGTCAGCCTGTTCGGCGAAGGCTTGGTGACCGGCATCGGCTTCGACCACCCGCAGTAAACGAAAATGGAGAGACCAATGAGCGTGACCCGCGAAATGCCTTCAACCAGTGGCCGCAGCCTAGCCGCCGCCTACCGCAGGGCTCTGAACCTGGCGGACAGCATACCCCTTTCTCTCGTTCAGCTGGCGGGTCGCGTCGCGGTCGCCCACGTGTTCTGGCAATCGGCGCAGACCAAGCTCGCCTCCTGGCCGGTAACGCTACAGCTTTTCGCGTTTGAATATGATCTGCCGCTGATCGAGCCGGCGCTGGCGGCCCCGCTCGCGACAGCCGCCGAAATCATCGGCGCCGCATTGCTTTTCCTCGGCCTGTTCTCGCGCCTCGGCGCGCTGATGCTGCTCGGGGTAGTCGCGGTGATCCAGATCTTCGTCTATCCGGGACACTGGGGCGAACACCTCATGTGGAGTTCGCTGCTGCTGCTCATTTTGGCTCGCGGCGCAGGCGTCGTATCGTTGGACTATCTGGTCGACGGCTATTTCCGTCGCGGAGCGTGAACAATGCTGCGGCAATCCAGCGAAGAAGTGATGATCTTGGCAGAGTTGGAAGCGACGCCGGCCAAGACAGATGCGCTTCCACCGCGCCGGCCGCGGGTCGTCATTCTCGGCGCGGGCTTCGGCGGCCTCAACGCAGCGCTCGGGTTGCGCAACGCGCCGGTCGATATCACTGTCGTCGACCGCCGCAATTATCATCTGTTCCAGCCGCTGCTTTATCAGGTGGCGACGGCCGGCCTATCTCCGGCGCAGATCGCCATGCCGATCCGGCGCGTCCTCGCCAGCCAGAAGAATGCAACCGTCCTGATGGAAAAGGTGGAGGGCGTCGACACCGCTGCGCGGACTGTGCTGACCGGCAGCAGGCGAATTCCCTACGATTACCTGATCATCGCCACCGGCGCCCGCCACGCCTATTTCGGTCACGACGCCTGGGAAGCAAATGCTCCCGGCCTCAAGACCATAGGCGACGCCACCGAAATTCGCGCCCGCATATTGACCGCGTTCGAAAAGGCAGAAGTGACCGACGATCCGGCTCTTCGGGAAAAACTCCTTACCTTTGTGGTTGTCGGCGGCGGCCCCACCGGCGTCGAACTCGCGGGCGCCATCATCGAACTCGCGCGCAAAGCGATCGTTCGCGATTTCCGCAACATCGATTCCTCGACCGCAAGGGTTGTACTTGTCGAGGCCGACGAACGGCTGCTCACCGCATTTCCGGAGAAGCTCTTGCAATCGGCCAAATCGCAGCTCGAAAAGCTTGGCGTCGAGGTCAAGCTCGGCGCCGCGGTTACGGAGTGCGACGACAATGGCGTCGCGCTCGCGGATGGGCAACGCGTCGCTTCAGCCTGTGTGCTCTGGGCTGCCGGCGTCATGGCCTCGAGGGCGGCGAAATGGCTGGACGTCGCGGCCGATCGCGCCGGCCGCGTCGTTGTCGACGAACATCTGCATGTGCCCGGCCGCGAAGGCCTCTATGTCATCGGTGATACTGCTTCGGTAAAGGGCAAGGACGACAGTCCGGTTCCGGGCGTCGCCCTTGCCGCGAAGCAAATGGGCCGCTATGTGGCAGACCTCATCAAGGCGCGACTTGCCGGGCGGACGGCAGAACCTTTCCGCTACGCCGACTACGGAAATCTCGCCACGATCGGCCGCAAGGCCGCCGTCGCGGATTTGGGACCCATCCAACTGCGCGGTTTCCTAGCCTGGCTGCTCTGGAGCTTCGCGCATCTGTGGTTCCTTGTCGGTTTCCGCAACCGCACCGGTGTCTTCCTCGATTGGGCTTGGGCCTATGCAACATTTGACCGCAGCGCGCGCCTCATCACCGAACGCCGCGACCGGTAGGTGCCGCCTGCCGCGCATAGCGCTTGGGCGGGCGATGACGGCGCTGCTGCTCATGGCGGTCATGTCGACGGCTGCATCGGTGCATATCATCTGGGAGCGCACGGCAACCCGCAATGTCGAGAAGATCGTCGCCAGCCTTGGCGCCCAGAGCGCCGATTCTGTCCGCGGCGAATTGACATCAACGCTGGCCGTCGTGGCAGGCACGGCCGAGATCATCCGCTCGATCCTGTTCCAAGGCACGATCAAGGCCGATGACGAGGTCAGACGCGAATTCCTGTTCCTGTCGCTGCTGCGTGAACAGCGCGCAATCGGCTGGATCGGATTTGGCTTCCCCGACGGACGGTTTTTCGGCTCGCACGCGGCGGCCGGCGGCAAGATCGAGATGGTTGAAATCGGCCCGGGCATGCGGGGGAAGCCGCGCCCGTTGCGCCGTGATATCTATCATCCCATCCCCGGCGATGTGATGTTCGAAGAACGCATCCACGGCGAGACCGCTTACCTAGCGCTCGGTGCGCCCTGGTATCGCCGGGCGATGGACTCGACGGAACCTGTCTGGAGCGTGATCGACGTCCTGCCCAATGGCTTCGAGCCCTCGGTGGTTGTTTCAAAGCGGGTCGAGCTCTATGGCAGGTACCAGGGCGTGGTCATGGTGGCCGTGAGTTTCGCCAATTTGTCGCAGGCGCTGAGTGGTCTGCAAGTATCAGGTCACGGCAAGACGTTCGTGCTGGGCGGTAGCGACAAAGTACTGGCTGCATCGGATGCGCCCGGCGGTCCTATGCCTGCTCATCTTCGCGATTTTCCAAAGAGCGACGCGCTTGCCGCCGCGGTGGGCGACGCCATTTCGATGATGAAAGGGAACGAATTTCGCACGCTGGTTGATGGTGGCGAGATCGGCCCGGTCTACGTCTCGTCGTTTGCGCTCCCATTCGAACAATGGCGGCTCCTGACCGCGATACCGCGCTCCTCCTTCGCGGAAGAGATCGACCGCAACACGCGTCGGGTGCTGCTGGTGGTCGCCGGGCTGGTCGTGCTGGCAGCGGCCACTGCCGTGCTCTTTTCGAACCTGCTTTTCGCCAGGCCAATCCGCCAGCTTGCCGCGCAGCTCCGTGAGATCGAACGGTTCTCGCTCGACCAGGTGCGGCATGTTCCGACATTCCTGGCCGAACTCAATGATTTCTCGGAGGCGCTGAAGCGCATGGCGGTCGGGTTGTCGGCTTTCGCCAAATACATGCCGCTCGACGTCGTCCGGCCTCTCGTCGCGGGCGGGCTTGAGCCTGCGCCCGGCGGTAGGCTCGTGGAAGTGACGGTGATGTTTGCCGATCTGCCGGGCTTCACCGAACTCACCGAGCAGCTCGGCCCCGATGTCCAGCCGCATCTCACCAACTTTCTCACGCTTGCAGTCGAAGCCATTCATTCCGAAGGAGGCACCGTCGACAAGTTCATTGGCGACGCCGTCATGGCCATCTGGAACGCACCGACAGCCGTGCCGGATCACGCACGCCGCGCATGCAGCGCTGCAGCCGCGATCCGGGCCGCGATGCATGCGCTGCCCGCCGTTTCGCCGGACCACAGCGACATACGGGTGCGAATTGGCATCAATACCGGCACCGCGATTGTCGGCAATGTCGGATCGGCCGAACGGCTGAGCTATACGGCCATCGGCGATACGGTCAATCTGGCAAGCCGTCTCGTTGGCGTCGCCAAGGAACACGGCGTCGAAATCGTGCTCAGCGACATGACGCTTGCGCAGACAAGCGGCCAGATCGCCGCGCAGCCACTTGGCATCACCAATGTTCGCGGGAAGGCAGTCCCGGTCCTGATACACACGCTCGCAACCTGAACAACCGCTGCGGCCATGGAGTATGGTCATGGAAATGATGACTTTGACGCTCGCAATGCTTTTCTGCCTCCAGCTAAAGCACTTCATTGCCGACTATCTGCTCCAGCCCGGCTGGATGTTGGGCGGAAAGGGCGATCTGCGCCGCGCCGGCGGCTATGTCCACGCGGGCTTGCATGCGCTAGGCTCTTTGCCGGCCCTTCTCATCGCCGGGCTCGAACCCACCGCAGTCGTCCTGCTTTCTGCCGCGGAATTCACGGTCCACTACGCGACAGACTACACCAAAGCCGGGCTGTCCGGGCGCAGCCATGCTGGCCCCGACACGCGAACATACTGGGCCATGCATGGGGCTGACCAGTTCTTGCACCAGCTTACCTATGTCGGCCTGATCTTCGCTGCGCTCGCTTAGAGAGAGGAATTTGAGGCGGACAACGTGGACCGAACATTGATCCGGCGGCACGAGCTTTCGCCGCGAGAGCAGAGACACCGTGGGCGAATGCCAAATGACAACGCAAACAGTCAGTTACGACCGCCGGTCGTCAAACTGATGCAAGCCGTTGAGATTTTGATTCAGGCGCTTTGCGCGCTGGCGGTGTGTCCCAGTGCGACGAAGACGGTGCGCACGATGCCGGCGGCATCTAGCCCGGCGTCGGCATACATCTTTTCGGGCTTGGCGTGATCGACGAAGCTGTCAGGCAACACAAGCGGGCGTACCTTCAGGCCGTTTTCCAGCAGCCCTTCATGGGCCAGGAATTGCAGCACGTGGCTGGCGAAGCCGCCGACCGCGCCCTCTTCCACTGTCACCAACACTTCGTGCGAACGGGCCAGGCGCCGGATCAGGTCCTCGTCGAGCGGCTTGGCGAAACGAGCATCGGCGACCGTGGTGGAAAGCCCTGCCGCGCCGAGTTCCTCGGCCGCAGCCAGGCAATCCTGCAGCCGCGTGCCGAAGGAAAGCAGCGCAACCTTGGTGCCCTCCCTGACGATACGGCCCTTGCCGATTTCGAGAACCGAGCCACGCTCCGGCAGGTCGACGCCGACGCCGTTGCCGCGCGGGTAGCGGAAGGCGATGGGGCCGTCATCGTAGCTTGCCGCCGTGCGCACCATGTGTCGCAGTTCCGCCTCATCTGCCGCGGCCATGACGACGAAACCGGGCAGCGTCGCCAAAAAAGTCGTGTCGAAGGCGCCGCAATGGGTCGCCCCGTCGGCCCCGACGAAGCCGGCGCGATCGATCGGGAAGCGCACCGGCAGTTTCTGGATCGCCACGTCGTGGACGACCTGGTCATAGGCACGCTGCAGGAAGGTCGAATAGATCGCCGCGAAAGGCTTGAAGCCTTCGGTGGCAAGGCCTGCGGCAAAAGTCACCGCATGTTGCTCGGCGATACCGACATCAAAAGTCCTCGCCGGGAACGCCTCGCCGAAGAGGTCGAGGCCGGTGCCGTTCGGCATGGCGGCGGTGATGGCGACGATGCGATCATCTTCGCGGCCTTCCTGGATCAGGCTGTCGGCAAAGACTTTCGTGTAGCTCGGCGCGTTGGCCGGCGCCTTGGCCTGCGCGCCGGTGATGACGTCGAATTTGTTGACGCCATGATATTTGTCGGCGGCCGCCTCGGCCGGTCCATAGCCCTTGCCCTTCTGGGTCACGACGTGGATCAGCACCGGACCGTCGGCATTGTCGCGGACGTTCTTCAGCACCGGGATCAGGTGCTCGAGATTGTGACCGTCGATCGGGCCGATGTGATAAAAACCCATTTCCTCGAACAGCGTGCCGCCGGTGACGTAACCGCGCGCATGCTCGACCGCCCGCTTGATGGCGCGATCGGCGCGCTCGCCGAGATAGGAGGTCAGCTTCTTGCCGAAATCGCGCAAGCCCAGATAGGCCTTGCCCGACGCCAGGCGGGCCAGATAGGCGCTCATCGCCCCGGTCGGCGGAGCGATCGACATGTCGTTGTCGTTGAGGATGACGATCAGCCGGGCATCGAGCGCGCCGGCATTGTTCATCGCCTCATAGGCCATGCCGGCCGACATGGCGCCGTCGCCGATAACGGCAATGACATTGTTGCGGCCCCCGGAGAGATCGCGTGCCATTGCCATGCCGAGGCCGGCGGAAATCGAGGTCGAGGAGTGGGCGGCGCCGAACGGATCGTATTCGCTCTCGGCGCGCTGGGTGAAACCGGACAGGCCGCCCTCTTGCCGCAGCGTGCGGATACGGTCGCGGCGGCCGGTCAGGATCTTGTGCGGATAGGCCTGGTGGCCGACGTCCCAGATCAACCGGTCGTCTGGCGTGTTGAAGACATAGTGCAACGCCACCGTCAGTTCGACCACGCCAAGGCCAGCACCGAGATGTCCGCCGGTGTGGGACACGGCGTCGATCAACTCGGTGCGAAGCTCCGATGCCAATTGCGGCAGAGCACGTTCGTCAAGCGCCCTGAGGTCGGCCGGGATGCGGACCTTGTCGAGAAGTGGCGTATGGAGCTTTGCGTTCACTGGTGCTGGGGCCTGCTTTTTATTCATCTGCGAAATAGGCTGCTGGCCGGCGAATGTAAATGCGTGCGAGTGACGCGGCATAGCTTCAAACTGTTAGGGTTTCGTTTACGCGTCAAAAAGGACGCGCGGCGCTCTAAAGCGCGTCGCGTTCGACCGACCTCACGCGACGCGCTTTAGGTTGTTGTTTTATGCATGTCGTTATCGCAAAACCGCTGCACACGTTTGCGCGACATGCATTAATTGTCCGGCAGCGGAATGAACTCTTCTTCATCCCCCGGAACGATATCGAAACGGCCTGTCTTCCATTCTTCTTTCGCCTGTTCGATGCGTTCCTTCGACGAAGATACGAAATTCCACCAGATGTAGCGCTTGGAGCCGAGCGAGGCGCCGCCGAACAGCATGAAATGCGCTCCCCCCTCCGACGACACGACGATCTCGTCGCCGGGCCGGAACACCAGCAGCCGCTCTGCCGGGAAGCGGTCACCGGAGATCGATACCTCGCCTTCCAACGTATAGATGGCGCGCTCCTCGGCATCGGCTGGGATTTTCACGCTGGCGCCGGGCGCCAGGCTGAGGTCTGCATAGAGCGTGTCCGAAGCGGTCACGACCGGTGACCGCAACCCGGAAAACGCGCCAATGACAACGCGTCCGCTGACGCCTTCAGCGTCGATCTCGGGCAGACGCATGGCCGCGGTATTCTCGAAGATCGGGTCGACCTCCTCCTTATCGTCCGGCAGCGCCAGCCATGTCTGCAGGCCGGAAACCGACATCGGCGCACCGCGCAGTTCCTGCGGCGTACGCTCGGAATGGACGATGCCGCGACCGGCGGTCATCAAATTTATGTCGCCGGGCTGGATGACCATTTCGGTGCCGAGCGAATCGCGATGCCTGATCTTGCCGTCGAACAGGTAAGTGACCGTCGACAGGCCGATATGGGGATGCGGGCGGACATCGAGCGCCTGGCCGGCCCGCAAAATCGCCGGTCCCATGCGATCGAAGAAGATGAAGGGACCGACCAGCCGACGCCTGGCGGTCGGCAAGGCACGGCGAACCTGAAAGCCGCCAATGTCCTTGGCGTTCGGAATAACCATCAGTTCGATCTGGTCGCTGGCGAAGGCGTCACCGGGCAGAGGGTCGTTTCCGGGAAAAAAGCTCATGCGGTCTTCCTCAGGCGAAGCGGAGTGCAGACCTGGCTTTCGCCTTGGCCGCCACCTCGTCGCGATTGCGCGGATGCTGTGTCGTCTCGAGGCTGTCCAGCAATTCGCGCGCAGACGCGGCTATGGCCTCGACGGCGTGGTCGAACGCATGCTGGTTCTGTTTCGACGGCCGTGTCGTTCCGCTCAGCTTGCGGACAAACTGAAGTGCGGCATCGCGGACCTCGTCATCGGTTGCCGGCGGATCGAAATTGAACAGTGTCTTGATGTTTCTGCACATCGTTCGCAATCTCCTCTCGTCCTGGAGCCGTTTCAAGCGGGATGAGTATTATTCTCAATCATGATCATGTCGAAAAGCCGAACGGCGAAATTGTCTTTCAAGACCGTGGCTTACTCCGCATCCAGCGGCTCGGTCCCCACCGGCTTGCCGTCGCGCGAAAGCCTGATCTTCTCGACCTTGTCCTCGGCCGCCTTGAGCAGCCGGTCGCAATGGAGTTTTAGCGCCTCGCCGCGCTCATAGATGCGGATCGACTGGTCGAGCGGCACGTCGCCGCGCTCCAGATCATCGACGATTTTCTCCAGCGCGTCGAGCGCCTGCTCGAAGCTCATCGCCTTGACGTCTTCGTTGCTCTCACCAGCCATCGTCTATCCTTTCATCAGTCGCCCGACATGGGCGGCGACCGAAAATGCCAATCCCTGCAGATCGTAGCCGCCCTCGAGCAGGCTGACGAGCCGGTTGTCGCTGTGGCGACCGGCGCGCTGCATCAACTGGCCGGTTGCCCAGTCGAAATCGTCCTCGGTCAGATTGATCTCGGCCAGCGGATCGCGGTGGTGCGCGTCGAAGCCGGCGGAAATGATGATGAGGTCGGGCGCGAAATTGTCGAGCGCCGGCAAGATCCGCGACAGGAAAGCGTCGCGGAAAACCTCGCTGCCGGTCTGCGGCGCCAGCGGCGCGTTGACGATGTTGCCGGCGCCGGTTTCGCTCACCGCCCCGGTCCCCGGGTAAAGTGGCATCTGGTGCGTCGAGCAATAGAGCACCGACGGATCGTCCCAGAAAATATCCTGCGTGCCATTGCCGTGGTGGACGTCCCAGTCGACGATGGCAACACGCTCGGCCTGGTGTTGCCTTTGCGCGTAACGCGCCGCGATCGCCGCGGTATTGAACAGGCAAAAGCCCATGGACGTGGCCTTTTCGGCGTGGTGGCCGGGCGGCCGGGCGGCGACAAAGACATTGGCCACGTCGCCCCGAAAGACATCGTCGACGGCGGCGTTGGCAGCGCCGATCGCCGTCACGGCCGCCTGCCAGCTTTTCGGACTGGCGGTGGTGTCGGCGTCAACACGAGCGATACCGATGTCCGGTATCATAGCGCGGACCCGTTCGACGAATTCCTGCGGGTGTGCGTAGAGGATGGTGGCCTCGTCGCCTTCCGGCGCCTCGGCACGATCGAGGGCCGCAAAGACCTCGTCGTCGAGCACGCGCTCGATGGCGCGCAGGCGGTCCGGCCGCTCCGGATGACCGGGCGGCGTTATATGCTCGAGAAAGATCGGGTGGGTATAAAGCCTTGTGACCATGCCCCCGATATAGGCGCGCCCGGCGGCTTTGACCATGTTTTGCAACCGCCAAAGGCAGACGTTCAACAGGGTTTAGGCGTTGGGTGCTGGTTGGGTCCGGCGCGAGCTGCCCGAATCTAGAGGCGCACTTCGGCCGTCCCATTCGAGGTCGCGCCTTGCCTTTGGTGGTCTTGATACAGGCTCAGGCCGGCGATTTGTCCACCTCAGCCGGTGCTTGTGGACGGCCAGTGCTGCGGCCTTGCCTGAGCAGTCCCTCCAAAAGCACGTTGAACGCCTTCACCGCCTTTTTCGACGTCGCTTCTGGATTTTCCGAATTTGCGATCCACTGCGCGGCATGTAGCGAGGCGCCGCTGACCAGCCTTGCTGCGGCTTCGGGATCAACGGCAACGATGGTTCCCTCGTCCTTCAGCTTTTGAAGGTTCTCGCTCATCGAGCGGATGCATTCGTTCTGGCTCGGCCATTGCGAAGGATCGCCGAGCACCGCCGGTCCGTCGCGAAGGACAATACGCTGGATCTCCGGCTCCAGCGCCATCTCGATATAGGCGGTGCATTCGTCGACAAAGCCCTGCCAGAGAGTGTCCGCCCTGACTGAGACGAACTTCAACCGGGCCAACATCTCCGCGTCGATCTCGGCGATGACCGCCTGGAGAAGGCCCTTCTTGTCGCCGAAGTGATGATAAAGCGCGCCGCGCGTCAGCCCGGCCGATGCGGTGAAGTCGTCCATCGAGGCCTCGGCATAGCCGACAGTGCCAAAGGCATGGCGCGCCGCCGCGACCAGTTTGGCGCGGGTTTCGGCGATCATCTCCTTGCGTGGTTTGTGCCCCATTCGCTTATTCCTTCACATACGTCTCGTATATTATTTGACATACGCGTCGTATGTCATTATCTGATTTGCATACGCCACGTATATAAGTGGCTCGGCCTCAAAAATCCAGGAGTGTTCCCATGCCCAATCCTTATCGCGAAATATTCAAGGCAAGGGGAGCCAAGGGCTTCGCTGCAGCCGGCTTCGTCGCCCGGATGCCGATGGCCATGGCTCCGATCGGAATCGTCGCGATGCTGTCGCAGACGCACGGCGAGTACTGGCTGGCCGGCGCCGTCTCTGCGACATATGCGCTGGCCAATGCTTTTGTCGCGCCGCAGATATCGCGACTGGTGGACCGCCTCGGCCAGGCGCGGATTGTGGCGCCCACCACTGTCATTTCCGTGCTCGCCTTCGTGGTGCTGATTGCGGCGGCCAATCAGGACTTGCCGATATGGACACTGTTCGTGTCAGCGCTGCTGGCCGCCGCTATGCCCAGCATCCCAGCGATGGTGCGCGCGCGCTGGACAGAGCTCTTCCGGGATCGCCCCGAGATGAACACGGCGTTCGCCTTCGAATCGGCGGCGGACGAGCTGGTCTACATCGCCGGGGCTTCGCTGTCGGTTGGCCTGAGCGTCGCGCTTTTCCCGGAAGCGGGAATGCTGGCGAGCACATTGTTCCTCGCCTTCGGCTCGACAGCCCTCATCCTGCAGCGCTCGACCGAGCCGCGCGTGCGACCGGTCGACCAGGGTTCGCGCGGATCGGCAATCCGCCTGCGGCCGGTCCAAATCATCACCTTGGCCCTGATCTTCATCGGCGCGACCTTCGCAACCACGGAGGTGAGCACCGTGGCAATCACCAAGGAGCTCGGCCAGCCGGGCGCCGCCAGCCTCGTCATCGGCGTCTATGCCCTCGGATCGTTCGTCGTCGGCATCGCCCTCGGCGCTCTGAACCTGAAAACACCGCTGCAAATTCAGCTTGCCATCGCGATCGCCATCATCGCGCTCACCACGCTGCCGTTGCTTGTCGCAGACACGGTGCCGCTTCTGGCGCTGGCTGTCTTCGTTAGCGGTGTGGCGATCTCGCCGACCTTCATCACGGCATTCGGCCTGATCGAGCGGCGCGTGCCGGAGGCGATGCTGACCGAGGGCGTGACTTGGGTCATGACCGGCATTGGCATCGGCATAGCGCTCGGCTCCTTTGCCGCCGGATGGGTGGTGGACGCCTTCGGTGCCCAGAGCGGCTTCCTGGTGTCGGTGGCGGCGGGCACTGTCGCGCTGGTCACCGTGCTCGCCGGCCAGCGCAGCCTTGCCACGGGCGATAGTGACATCTCCGCGCGCGAAACAGCCGCGGTTGCTGCCGAATAGTCTCCATGCGTCCGGTGCCAAGCGGGACCGGACGCATGCCGGCGATCCGCTAAACCAGTCCTAGAGAATCTCGGTCTTGGCGATGTGGATGCCGAAACCTTCGAGGCCGACATAGTGGCGCTCGCGCGAGGCGATCAGGTTGATCGAGGAAATGCCCAGATCCTTCAAGATTTGCGCGCCGAGGCCGATCTCGCGCCATTCGCTTTCGCGGCGGCGCGCCTCTTCATGGTCCTCGCGGTCGCCGGCGGCCGGCCGGTTGCGCTCCTGATGGGCGACGCCGACGGAACCTTCGCGCAGATAGACGATGACGCCGCGCCGGCGCTCGCCCATCGATTTCATGATGCCGTCCAGCCTGTGGCCGGTGCCGAAGACGTCAGTCACAACATCCTCGGAATGCAGTCGCACGGGCACCTCCTCGCCGTCGCGGATGTCGCCGAAGACGATCGCCACATGGTGCATCGAGTCCCAGGGCAGCGTGTAGGTGAAGACCTGCGCCTTGCCGCCGGGTGTATCGATCTCCGAACAGGCGACACGCTCGACCAGCGTTTCCTTACGCTGGCGATAGGCGATGAGGTCGGCGACCGAAATCTGCTTCAAACCGTTCTTTTCGGCGAAGGCCTGCACCTGCGGGCCGCGCATCACGGTGCCGTCATCATTGACCAGCTCGGAAATGACACCGACCGGCGGCAGGCCGGCAAGCTTGCACAAATCGACCGCGGCTTCGGTATGGCCCGAACGCATCAGCACACCGCCTTCGCGCGCAATCAGCGGAAAGATGTGGCCGGGGCGGACGAAATCGGAGGCGCCGACATTGCCGTTGGCAAGGTTGCGCACGGTCAATGTGCGGTCGTCGGCCGAAATGCCCGTCGTGGTGCCGTGCTTGAAATCGACGCTGACGGTGAAGGCGGTGGTGTGGGCCGAGTCGTTGTCGGCGACCATCGGCGACAGGTTGAGGCGCTTGGCCTCGTCGCGCGGCATCGGCGTGCAGACGATACCAGAGGTATTGCGGACGATGAACGCCATCTTTTCCGGCGTGCAATGGACGGCGGCGACGATCAGGTCGCCCTCGTTCTCGCGCCCGTCATCGTCCATGACGACGACAATCTCGCCGCGTTCGAAGGCGCGCAGGGCTTCGACGATCTTCTTCTGGTCGTAAGGCATAAGTTGCTCGCTTTGCTCGCGGGAGTAGGGCAGTAGGGGAGTAGGGGAATAGGGAAAAGAAGAAAGTTTGTCACCTCGGCAGGTCGCTTAAAATACTCCCCTATTCCCCTACTCCCCTACTCCCCTACTCCCTTCCCGTTTGTCCCCGATGACGCAAATAGTGATCGGCGATCGCGCAGGCAACCATCGCCTCGCCGATCGGCACGGCGCGGATGCCGACGCACGGATCGTGGCGGCCCTTGGTCATGATCTCGACGTCGTTGCCGTCCTTGTCGATCGACTTTCGCGGGGTCAGGATCGACGAGGTCGGCTTGACGGCGAAGCGCGCGACGATCGCCTGGCCGGTCGAGATGCCGCCGAGGATGCCGCCGGCATTGTTGGACAGGAAGACCGGTTTGCCGTCATTGCCGATACGCATCTCGTCGGCATTTTCTTCGCCGGTGATGCGGGCGGCCTCGAAGCCGTTGCCAATCTCGACACCCTTGACGGCATTGATCGACATCAAGCCCGAGGCAATGTCCTGGTCGAGCTTGGCGTAGATCGGCGCGCCCAGGCCTGCCGGAACGCCGTCGGCGACGATCTCGATTACCGCGCCGACCGAGGAACCCGCCTTGCGGATGCCGTCAAGATACGCGGTGAAGACGGTGACCGATGCCGGATCGGGCGTGAAGAATGGATTTTCGGCGTCGCCAACGAAATTCCAGTTCCAGTTGGCGCGGTCGATCGATTTTTCGCCCATCGACACCAGCGCGCCGCGCACGATCATGCCGGGCACGACCTTGCGGGCCAAGGCTCCGGCCGCCACCCGCGCCGCCGTCTCGCGGGCCGAAGAACGGCCGCCGCCGCGATGATCGCGCAGGCCGTATTTGGTGTCGTAGGTATAATCGGCATGACCAGGCCGGTATTGGCGGGCGATCTCGCCATAGTCCTTGGAGCGCTGGTCGACATTCTCGATCATCATCGACACCGGCGTGCCGGTGGTGATCATGGTCTCGCCGTCGTCATCCAGGATGAAGCCGGACAGGATCTTGACCTCGTCGGGCTCGCGACGCTGCGTCACAAAACGCGATTGACCCGGGCGGCGCTTGTCGAGTTCGGACTGGACCTCGGCGCGCGTGAAGCGGATGCCGGGCGGACAGCCGTCGACGACGCAGCCGAGCGATGGACCATGGCTTTCGCCCCAGGTGGTGACGCGGAAAAGATGGCCAAACGTATTGTGAGACATGAAAACCAGCCCTGCCGGCACCGAGCCGGCTTAGCGCATGACCCCGAAAATCGGAGCGATTTTCGGGAAGGATCATGCGCAAAAACAAAAGTGCCACAGCGTCGTTTCTGCGTTAGGACGCGCGGCGCCTTGGCTGCGTTCTATTGGCGTTTTCCGCAGCGGTCAAACTGTGATCTGGCGGATTTAGTTTTGACACATTCGGTTGGTTTCTGCTTCCCTCGACCCGTCTGTTGAACACCGTCTGTTGAACACCCGCCGCCCCCGAGCCGGCGCAATGATAAGAGGACGATGATGCGTATCCCGATCGGCGCCGTTGCCGCCATGTTGCTGATTTCCACCGCCGCCTTCGCCGGCCAGACCGAAGGCCTGATCAAAGAGATCGACAAGGAGACGTTGACGCTGACACTCGACGACGGCAAATCCTACAAGCTGAACGCCGAAACCGATCTCGAAGCGCTGAAACCTGGCATGGACATCGTGATCGCCTACGACGAGACAAACGGCGAGAACATCATCACCGACATGCAATTGCCGGATAGCGATTCAACCGAATAGACTCATTCAGTCTGGACGGTGCTGGCTATTCTCGCGAGCAACGCGACCAGTTTCGGCTGCGATGGGTCTCGGTTCCTGGCGGTTTCGCAAGTGACTCGCAAGTCACCCGCGAAAGCTTCAACTCTGCGCCCGATGAAACCCGGCAAGCCAGTCTTGCCTCGGCTTGCGGCGTCCGGCTGAACTTAACCTCTCACGGGGTGGAAGCCGCTAAATTCGGACGGCAGGACTGCATTCTCACCAATTTCTAACCTGAATCTCTCGTATCCTTAATAGCGGGTCCTCTATGGTTGCTCCGTGCTGAAACGGCGTCGCGGAAATGTTGCGCCGATCTGCGCGAGTCATCCTGCACGGTGGCCTTCTCTGCCGCGAAGGGGGTATTCTTGAATCCGATCGGTTTCGGGTTCTCAACGCCGATGGACACCGATGGGCATCAGGTCTCGCATTCTTGTATTTCAGCTCATTGTCGTGGGGGCAGTCGTGATTATGGCGGCTATCGTCTACATCACCATTCGCTCGACAACCTACTACACACAGCGCGTGCAATGGGCCAACAACCAACTGGAAGCCGTCACCGCGCTTACGGTCAACGCCAACCGATATTCCGAGCAGATCGCCGAGTTCCTGTTGATTGGCGAGCCGGAGCGGCCCGACTACGAGAGCGCCCGCGCCGAGCTTGAGGCCGGATTCGAAAAGCTCGCGCAGCTGACCAGGGGAGAAGCCGAGTTTCTCGGGCGCAGCAGCGAACAGGAGGACAGCGGTGACGAGATCTTCCGCATCACGCGGATGCGCACGCTCTACGGAGAAATCGCCAAAGCCACGTCGGACGCAATCAATCTTCGCAACCAGGGGCGCCAGGAGGACGCGGTTAGGATTTTTCGCCGGGACATCGAGAATCGTTTCGACGCCGAGTTCGAAAACATCCTGGAAGCCGCGCGGCGCGACGAAGAGGAAGAGGTCGTGCGAACCGAACTGCAGGCAGAAGCACTGTGGCGACGCCTGACCTGGATGACGGCCGCGCTTGCGTTGGCTGCTGTGGTTCTCTGCTTTGTTGCTGCTTTCCTTCTCGCCCGATCATTGATGCGCCCGATCAGCCTTCTGACCGAAGGCACAGAGGCGATCAGTCGTGGTGATCTCGACCACCGGATCGCCTTTGATGGCCGCGACGAACTTGGTGCGCTCGCCAGGCGGTTCAACGAAATGGCCACACACCAGCAAGACCAGCGCGACCGGCTGCTCAACGCCAAAGCAGAACTCGAGCAGCAAGTTGCCGCACGGACCGCAGAGCTTGCCGCGGCGAACCAGCGGTTGACGGAGCTCGACCGGTTGCGCGTCCAGTTCCTCGCCGACATCAGCCATGAACTGCGCACTCCACTGACGGCGCTTCGCGGTGAAGCGGAAATTCCGCTGCGCCATGGTTCAAAGCCAGAGGCAGTGTACCGCGATGCGCTCGAACGGATTGTCACTCAGAGCCTGGAGATGGGACGCCTCGTCGACGATCTCGTTTTCCTTTCTCGTTCGGAAACCGATACAATACGTTTCGAGCCCCGCCGAACGGACCTCGTTACCATCGTCGCCGATGCGGTCCACGAGGGCGAAATCCTGGGGCGCGCCAAGGGCATCTCGATCAAGGCGGCCTACAGCACCCGTCCGGTCTGGATCACAGCCGACGCGCAGCGGCTCAAACAGGCTCTCGTGATCATTCTGGACAATGCCATAAAATATTCTCCGCGCGATCGCTCGGTGAACTTGAGCATGACCGTTATGGACGGGCATGCGGAGATTGCGATACGCGACAAGGGTTTGGGCATTCCAGCCGAGGAAATACCCAAGGTGTTCGAGCGATTTTACCGTGGCCGAAGCCCAAGGGCGTCGCGCCAACTTGGCAGTGGCCTCGGTCTGGCGATCGCGAAATGGCTCATCGAAAAGCATCGTGGCGAGATTGCGCTCACGAGCGAGGTCGGGTCTTTCACTGAGGTCGTGGTCCGGCTTCCACACGCCGACACAACCGCGTCTGCGGATGCGAACGCAGGTGCCGCCGTAGCCGTTCTGAAAAAGAGGCTGCGTGCAAAAACCGGCTCGGAATAAACAACGACCTACTTCGTTTCATGGATTACGATAGTTGAGGCGGGAGCATGGCGGAATGACCACGCCCACCGCGAGGCGGGGAATTCTCTCACTCCCCGCAATACGACCGGGGAGAAGGTGGTGTAAATGTCAAGGATTCTGCTGGTAGAGGACGACGATCGCATCGTCGGCTTCATCAAGCGAGGGCTCGAAGCCGAGGGTTACGTTGTCGACGTGACCGACAGTGGCGGTGATGCGCTGGCGATGGTGCGGGAGACGCCATATGCGCTGATCGTTCTCGACCGAATGCTTCCAGGAATCGACGGCCTCGAAGTATGTCGCATGTTGCGGCGCGAGCAGCACCAGCATCTTGTCCTGATGCTCACGGCCAGAGACAGCCTGCAGGACAAGGTCGAAGGGCTGAAGGGTGGCGCCGACGACTACCTGACCAAACCTTTCGCCTTCGACGAACTGATCGCGCGCATGGAAGCGCTGCTTCGTCGCGGCTCCAGCACAGGCACGGACCCGGTCCTCAGGGTTGGCGATCTGGCGCTTGATCCGGTCGGCAAGAAAGTCTGGCGCGGCGAACGCGAGATCAGTCTGACGGCCAAGGAATTCAGGCTTCTCGCGTATCTGATGTCGCACTCCGGCGCTGTGATCAGCAGAACCCGGCTGCTCAACAATGTTTGGGATCTGAGCTTCGACCCGGAAACGAAGGTGGTCGATGTCTACATTCGCTACCTTCGCAGCAAGATCGAAAGCGTGGACGAAAAGCCGCTCATAAAAACCGTGCGGGGCTTCGGCTACGTGATATCGGCTTGAAGCCAGCGGGTCACCTTCGTTTTCAGGAAATAGGCAGTTCTCTCACCAAGCTCTAACCTGATGCTTGCCATAGTCTAATCCTGGCCTTGCCGAAATCTAGCCGGACTCCCACGCTGGTTTAGCCGCCGTGGTCATATGCTGCCATATGAAGATACCGACCCACCCCGAATGCGTGCGGAGGCGGCTGACTTCGCCTGGTCCTCATGAAACCGGAAACTTCGACGTGATTGAGACTGATCCATTCGGAAAGCAGCTTGTTGCATTTCTTCCGAACCTGCGCCGTTTTGCGATTTCCCTTTGCCGTTCCCGCGATCTTGCCGACGATCTGGTGCAAGCGGCTTGCGAACGCGCGCTTGCCAACACCGAGCGCTTTGAACCTGGAACCCGTTTTGATGCGTGGTTGTTCCGGATTGTGCGAAATTTGTGGATCGACCACATCAGAAGGCAGCGCACGGCCGGGCCGCAGGAGGACATTGAGCAACGGCAGGACCTCGTCGGCGCCTGTGGCGAGCGAGATGTCGAAGTACGCTTTACCCTGAACAGCGTTGCCCAGGCGATCACCGACCTGCCGGACGATCAGCGCGAAATCATTCTCCTGGTCTGCGTCGAGGACCTTTCCTACAGGGAGGCGGCCGGCGTTCTCGACATACCGATCGGAACGGTGATGAGCCGGCTGGCGCGCGCCAGAAAGAATCTCGCCGAGGCAGTCGGAATAAATCCCGGCTTGCCACGTTCACCGGTCATGAAGGGCGAGAACAGAAATGATAAGATGCGAGTTTGCTGACGAAACGCTCATGGCCTTTGCAGACGGCGAACTTGACGACGCGACTGCCGCAGCCATCGAGAAAGCCATGCAATCGGATATCGCCAGCAGGGTCGCCCTGTTCCTGGAAACCCGCGTTCAGGCCAAAGAGGCACTGGGGCCGGTTCTCGATGAACCCGTTCCCGACCGGCTCAGCCAGTCCGTGCAGCGAATGATCGACGAGGCCAGGCGGCGCAGCGTTCCATCGGACGCCAGCGAACGCGCGCATGTCGTTGCCTTCAGGGCAAGGGACAATCGGGCGATGCCGCGCCCCCAGGCATCCTGGATCATGCCGCTGGCTGCTTCGCTGGTTGCAGTCGTTTTTGGGTGCGGCGGATATTTTTTTGGGTTTGCCAGCCAAAACCAGCCGCATGGACTTGAGGTGGCAGGGCAGGACAGCCCTCTTTCAGAGGCGCTCGGGCAGGTGGCGTCCGGCGAAGAAGCCGTGCTGGCAGGTTCCACCGACAGGATCCGTGCCGTAGCCACGTTTCGCGATGGAGCCGGTTCCTTGTGCCGCGAATTCGAAATCGATTCCGCCAACCGCTCGACCGTCATATCCGTGGCGTGCCACTCGAATCATGGCTGGGCGGTGAATTTTGCCGTCGTTGCGCCCGCACGCGATGGCGGATATGCACCGGCCTCGTCTTCGGAAGCGCTCGATTCCTATCTCGCGGCAACCGGAGCGCATGAGCCTCTGTCACGGGAAGACGAGGCAGCGGCATTGAGATCGTTGGGCCAGTAGAAGGGCGGGCCTGTGGGCATGCTTTTGGGCGACGTGCATTAGAGCCACTCCAGGCGTCGGCCCTCCAGCCTGAGCAAGCGATCGTGCGGCACATTCAGCCTTGCGGCTTCTTTCTCGGGCATTCCCAGCACCATGCGGAACAGGGCGCGCACGACGCCGCCATGCGTCACGCAGACCGTCCGGCGATCCAGCGCGTCGAACCACGGCTTTACCCGTTCGAGCAGCATTTGATAGCTTTCGGCGCCCTCGCCGGGCGGCAGGAAATTCCACTTGTCGAGTCGCCTCTCCCTGGCCGAGCCGAGATGCCGGGCCTCGAGTTCGGGAAAGGTGAAGCCCTGCCAGTCGCCGAAACTCATTTCGACAAGGCGTGGATCGGTGCGATAAGCTTGGGGATCGAGCCCCATCGCCCTGCGAATGCGTTCCATCGTCTCACGCGTTCGCCGCATCGGGCTGGCGACAAAATCGAAATCTTCGGGATCATGAACCAATTCGGCCAGCCGATGGCCATTGCCGGTCGCCTGCTCGCGGCCGAGCGGGTTGAGATCGGTGTCGGCCTGTCCTTGCAGCCGGGACTCGGCGTTCCACACCGTCTGGCCATGGCGCGCGATGTAGACGAGCGGATACATCAGGTCATCCGGAGAGCGGCCGAGAGCAGGCGGGAGGGTATATTCCAGGCGGGTCTATTCCTTGACCGTCGAAATATCAGGCGCGTCGACCGCCTTCATGCCGACGACATGGTAGCCGGAATCGACATGGTGGACCTCGCCGGTGACGCCGCGTGAAAGGTTTGAAAGGAAATAGACCGCAGAATCGCCGACCTCCTCTTGCGTCACCGTCTGCTTTAGCGGCGAATTGTATTCGTTCCACTTCAAGATGTAGCGAAAATCGCCGATGCCGGAGGCTGCCAGCGTCTTGATCGGACCGGCGGAGATGGCGTTGACGCGGATTTTCTTGGCGCCGAGGTCGACGGCCAGATAGCGCACGCTGGCTTCGAGCGCTGCCTTGGCAACACCCATGACGTTGTAGTGCGGCATCACTTTTTCCGCACCGTAATAAGTCAACGTCAGCAGCGAGCCGCCATCGGTCATCAGCGCCTCGGCGCGCTTGGCGATGGTGGTGAAGGAAAACACCGAGATGTCCATCGTGCGCAGGAAATTGTCGCGCGTCGTCTCGACATAGCGGCCTGTCAGCTCGTCCTTGTCGGAAAAGGCGATGGCGTGGACGAGGAAATCGAGCTTGCCCCAACGCTTGGCGATGTCGTCGAAGACCGCATCGAGCGTTGTCGGATCGGTCACATCGCAATGGCCGGCGACATGGGCGTTGAGTTCCGCCGCCAGCGGCTCGACGCGCTTCTTGAACGCCTCGCCCTGATAGGTCAGCGCGATTTCGGCGCCATGGTCGACGCAGGCCTTGGCGATGCCATAGGCGATCGACCGATTGTTCGCGACGCCCAGGACAAGCCCGCGCTTGCCGGCCATAATGCCTTGTCCACCCGCCATGTGAGCGCTCTCCGCAAGATTTGCTGCTTCGTGAAGTGGCTATCGCACAGGCACAGAGCCCCTTCAAGCGCTCAAAACGGACAGTGCCCGCCCGGCTGACCTTCCGACCTGGATGCCATGCAGCAGTTCTGCAAGCGTAGTTGTGCGTCGAAGAGGTCACTCGATCCTGAAACGAGGCGCATCTGTCGGCGCCGACGCCAATAGGTCGCGAACAAGTTTCCTCGTCATGAATTCACCGGCGTCTTTCGCATCCGAGATGTCCATGGCGAACGCTCCCGGACCGCCGATCACGCTGGAGTGGAAATATTGCGCAAGTTCCGCATCCTGCCCCAGGACCAATCCGTTGATCGTAAAACCTTGCGCCAGCGCCGCGTCTCGCGAGGATTCTGTTCCGCCCGCGAAATTGTCGGTTCCGTTGGCGCAGATGTTCATGACCGCGCGCTGCGTCGCGTGCGGCGATGACGTCAACAGGAGCGAAGCAAAGGCGATCGCCTCCGACATGTCTGTTAGACGATCGTGCATCGCCGCGGGATCAGCGTCGCCGTCGCGATCCTGCTCCATATCGCCGCCTCCGTAATGGGTTCGGTCGATGAGCGTCACCGAAGCGAGCGCCTGAGACACGCGCGCGGCGTCCTCGGCCGCGCCGATGACGGTCCAGGGCACCAACAGGTCGAACTTGCCATCGCTTGACCATGTGAAGACGGCGAGCCCGATCCGACGCCGCGGGCCGGCGGTGGCGGCGCGCAGGAAGTCGGGGTGGACGAGCGCCCGCACGAGCCCGGCCTGCTGGAGCCATTCCTCATATCGGCCGATCGAGTCCGATACGTCGATTGCTGTGACGACATTGGCGTCGGTGCCCGGCACGACCGCGTTGGCCGCTGGCGAAGCGCCGCACAGGAAGACCATCAGTGGCAGGGCGAGGTGAAGGGCGCGCCAGCGGCAAGGTTTCGCCGGCATGGCAGGCTTCGACTTCACCCTCTGGTGTTCTGAACGACGCCGGAACCAGCGCGTTGGAACGGACGGAAACAGGTGCGACAGCATTGGCTCCTCCCGGAATGATCCCGGGGGTAACGGGCCGGAGCCAAACTTATTCCTCCTGTTCGCGCGGCCGTTTCCGCAATTCGGTTATGTCCGCTTTGAGAATGGCAGGCTCGGATCCATTGCGTGAAGATCCGCATCACGCCCCAGCCCGCGATAGAGGATGAACGCACAGCAACAGGCGACGGCAATCGACAGCATCTCGCCGCCGTCTTCCGCGTAGCCAACGAGCTTCGAGCCCGTCAGGAAGTGCAGCATGTCAACCACCACGGCAAAACCCACAAGACACGCGAACAGCAGCAAAAACATCGATCCGAGGGCTTGTTGCCTCGGTCTGCTTTGCCAGAATGACCACAACAGCGGCGCCAGCAGGCCGAGCGCGACCGCCGACCAGGTGATGATTTCCCCGGTGTCGCGAGCCCGCATGCCCGGCAGCGAAACGAGGTCGAATGTCGCTGCCAGCAGCAGGCCGCCGCGCTCATGGAAACGGGTGGCGTCGTCGAGCGTCACAAAACTGAAAATCAGGGACCAGGCAAGAAACATATGCTCCCTGGTTCGAAGCCAGATGCCGAACAGAAACAGGGCGCAAAGCGCGGCCTGCCCGTAGTTGAACATCTCGGGCAGCGATCCATCCCTGCTGATGTTGAGACGCGCAGGCAGATCGTAGTGTGAAATTCCAACAGATCGAAGCGCCTCGATCGCGAATGGAACGATGATGACGAGGATATTCAGGCATATCACTATCAGCGCGAAAACCCTGCTGAGCCTGTCGTTTCGATACATCGCCCGGATTTCCCCGAACGCATTTTCCAAACTCGATAACGCATGACCCAGCAATCCGACGCGCTCCTTCGTTGCTATTCGTTTGACGGCAAATTTCGTTAGTCGACCAAGCGGGACGTGCTCCTGGACCGCCCGTCGACGTTCAGCCCGCCCGGCTGAGTTCGGTCCGGCATGGTCTGGAAACGGGGCGGCCGCGGGTTTATTCCGCCCGCGCGAAAGAAAACGCTCTCGGCGACGAGCGATTGACCCGCCTGGCGCAAGCCGGCCACGTTGCGGGCGGGCGTTCGCCATCGAACGATGTCGCGGAATGCGGCTGAGCCCTGCAGTCGAACAAGACGGACAGGTGAGAGACAAGAGCGTTTGCGGCGCAGCGCGCCTTTGACGCGCCAGGCTAGCGTTTGCGGTTGCGCATCAACGCTTCGAGATCGCTGTCGCCACCCTCAGGCAGCATCAGCCGCACATGCGCGTAGAGATCACCATGACCGCCGACTTTTTCCGGCAGGCCCCTGCCCTTCAGCCGCAGGACCTTGTCCGAGCTCGACCAGGCGGGAACATTGACTGCAACCTTGCCGGTCGGCGTTTCGACCGCCACCTTGGCACCCAGCACGGCATCCGCCAGCGCAATCGGCAGGTCGGCGTGGAGGTCGCGGCCTTCGACACGGTAGCGCGGATGCCGCCGGAAGCGGATCTTGACCAGCGCATCGCCCGGTTGCCCCGGCCCTTGCTCGCCCTGGCCTTTCAGCCGGATGGTCTGGCCGTCTTCGACATAGGCTGGCAGCTTGACTGCGACCTTGCGCCCGTCGGGGAACATCGCCGTTACCTTCTCGGCAGTCGCCGCTTCTTCGATGGTGATGTCGAGCGTCACGTTCAGGTCGGCGCCGGTCGGCGCCTGCCGGCCGGCACCCATGCCGGCGCCGCGCGAGAAGGTCTCGCCGAAAATCTGGCTGAAGATGTCGCTGCTGCCGTCGAACGGATCGCCGCTCGGACGGCCTGAGCGAAACTCGAAACGCGAGCCGCCCGGCCCTTGCTGCCGGCGAAAACCGGCGAACGGATCGGCGCCGCCGGCGGCGCCCTCGAAGCCTTGAAAGCGCGGCTTGCCCTCGGCGTCGATTTCGCCACGATCGAAAGCCGCACGGTTCTTCTCGTCGCCGACGATCTCGTAGGCCTGGTTGGCCGCGGCAAACCGCTCCTTCGCCCTGGGATCCGGATTCTGGTCCGGATGATACTCCTTGGCAAGTTTGCGGTATGCCGATTTTATATCCTTGGCCGATGCGTTCTTGGCAACGCCCAGCACCTCATAGGGGTCGCGCATGCTTCCTGCCCTGGAGAAGGAGTGAGTCCATGATTGCCATCTATATGCGCTCGCATAGGAAGAAATTCCAGTAGCGCGGTCATATGATGGCGGAAAATCAGAGCGCTTTGAAGTCCTGCATCCGCCAGGCGCCGGCGCCGGCCAGGCACACCTCACCCTTGAACAGGGCGACGCCGTCGAAGCTTTCGCGTGAGGCGGTGAAGCGGCGGCAAAGCTGGCCGTGGTCCCTGGACTCCGCCAGTTCGGTGATCGAGCCGCGCGAACCGGTATCGGAATTCGCCCACGGAACGGCCTGCCCGCCAAGTTCCTGGATATCGGCTGAAGACACCGCGTTGCGGATCGTCGCCTGGTCCGAGGCGCGATCCTGGTCGATCGGCATGGCAGAGGCAGGCGTGCTGCTGGTCAGGATCGTACGGTCGACCTCCGCCTGCTCCAAACTGAAGCCGCCGGCACCGCAGGCGGCAAGCGGCAAGGCGACCAGCACGATCGCGGCGGCCTTGACCGCAATTTGCGCGTTGGCCGAAGCAATAAGGCGCCATTGCCTGCTGTCAAAAAGTTGCGCGATGCGCGACAATCGGCAATCTCCCCCGGCCGGCAATAGAATTTGGAAAAACTATGAGCGAAACTGAGTTAACAAGCGGTGACTTTGCCGAGGCTGCCGAGCCATTCCGCCTGTTTGCCGCATGGCTTGACGACGCGACGAAGAGCGAGATCAACGATCCCAACAGCGTGGCGCTGGCGACCGTCGACGCCGAGGGCATGCCGAACGTGCGGATGGTGCTGCTCAAGGGGTTCGATGAAAGCGGATTTGTGTTCTACACGAATTTTGAGAGCGCCAAAGGCCGCGAGATTCTTGGCAGCATGAAGGCGGCGATGTGCTTTCACTGGAAATCGCTGCGCCGGCAGGTGCGTGCACGGGGGCCGGTGGAGATCGTTACCGATGTGGAAGCGGACGCGTATTACGCGACGCGTCCGCGCGGCAGCCGCATCGGGGCATGGGCGTCGAAACAGTCGCGGCCGCTGGAGAGCCGTTTCGCACTGGAAAAAGCCGTTGCCGAATACACGGCGCGCCATGCGATCGGCGAGATCCCGCGACCCAAACACTGGTCGGGCTTCCGCATCGTGCCGCAGACGATCGAGTTCTGGCACGACCGGCCTTTCCGGCTGCACGATCGCATTGTCTTCTCGCGCAACGCTGAGGGCGGCTGGGACAAGACAAGGCTTTATCCCTGAGCGAGTGGTCCCTTAAGCGGCTTCACCAAGGGGGCCTGGGGCAATCCTTGCCGAACCACCTTGGTAAACCGTGCCCAGACCAGCCTCAAGACTCACCTGCCTCCGCCTTGCGAGGCGCTGCCGCCCGGCGTGCAGCAAAATGGGATTCGGCGTCGACGTCTTCAACGTCCGGCCGCGTATCCTCGAGCGCCTGCTGAACTTTTGCCCGGAACCAGGCATCATGGGCGTCACTGTTGCTGACAAGTTCGAGCGGCAAGGCGCCCTCATTGGCGGTGCGCGTCAACAAGATACGGACGGCATCGGAAACCGTGAGCCCCATGTTTTCCAGAACCGCCGTGGCGCGTTCCTTCACCTCCGCGTCAATTCGGGTCTGGACCAGTGCGTTAGACGGCATGGCAGTCTCCTTCTCTAGCAGACGATGTGATGCATTTGCATGACACATTCCAGGCTCTTGGTCGGCGCGTCTAGGTCCTCTGCACAGTGGTTTTGACAGGTTGCGCCGATCGGCAGCGACCGTCGACAATTCCTCTTCCTCTCAGCCAATTTCAGTGGCAATCGCAAACCTCTAGGATTGGCTGAAACATCCCTCCCTTCGTCATCCCAGGGCAAAGCAATGAGCGAAGCGACGCGGCGCAGACCCTGGGATGACGAAGACGTGGTGGGAACTAATAGCCCAGCTATCCCTTCTTCCTGGTCATGAAGGCCATCAAGGCAGCGCGGGCCTCGTCGGATTTGAGCCGCTCGCGAAAATGCTCGCTTTCCTGGCCGATGCGGGCAACGAGGTCTTCCCGCGAGCCGCGCATCAGGTCGCGCGCGATCTTCATTGCCTGCGGCGGCTTGGCCGCGATCTGGCCGGCAGCGGCAAGCACGGCGGCTTCGAGCTCGTTCTCCTCGACCACCGCGTAGATCAGCCCGGCGGCTTTCGCCCGCTCGGCCGAAAACCCCTCGCCGAGGCCAAGCAGCGCGAAAGCGCCTTGGCGGCCGAGAATCTGCGGCGCAAGCAGGCTCGAGCCCGCCTCGGGGACCAGTCCGAGATCGACGAAGGGCGTGCGGAATAGTGTGCGCGGCGTGGCGAAGGTCAGGTCGCAGTGCAGGTTGAGCGTCGTGCCGATGCCGACCGCAATGCCGTCGACGCCGGAAATCATCGGCTTTTCCGTCCTGGCCAGCGCCATCAGGAAATCCCAGACTTCGGTGCCGCCGTCGCCGCCGGTGGCGACGACCATGAAATCGGCAAGGTCGTTGCCGGACGAAAAGGCGCCTGGAACGCCGAGGAAGACATGGACGCGGATCGCCGGATCGGCGTCGCCCTCGGCAAGGGTTTTTGACATTTTCGCATACATGGCCCGCGTCAAGGCGTTCTTCTTGTCCAGACGGTTCATGCGGATGATCTGGATGGCGCCCTGGCGCTCGACGAGGATATGGTCTGTCACGGGTGATCCTTTGTGAAACGCCGGGCTTAGTGAAACGTCGACCTGGTGGCTGTCAGGCAGAAATCAGTGTCTGGCCGGCAGCCGCAAGGCTCTCGGCGCCGCCGATGACACGCTCCTTCAGCGCGCTCGCCTCGCCAAGCAGGTTTTCGGCGAAGAAGCGGCAAATGGCGATGCGGCTTTGATCGGCAAGCGCGCCGCGCGCCAGATAGGCGCCGCCCGCCGCCAGCGAGATCAGCCGCAGATAAGGCGTCGCACCGGCCAGCGCCGCGTCCGAGCGGCCGTCGGCGAGCAGCCCTTGCAGGAAGCGCGTCGCCTGGCTGAGGTCGTCGAGCGCCTGGTCGAGGCCATCGGCGGTGCGGCCAAAACCTTGAAGGTTCGAGGTCCGCGCTTGATTGGCGACGGCTTTCAGTTCGGCGATGTAGCCATGCACATGCTCGCCGCCGCCAAGCGGCAGCTTGCGCGCCACCAGGTCTATCGCCTGGATGCCATTGGTGCCTTCGTAGATCGGCGCGATGCGCGCGTCGCGATAAAGTGCTGCCGCACCGGTCTCCTCGATGTATCCCATGCCGCCATGAACCTGCAGCCCGAGCGAGGCGACCTCGACGCCGACATCGGTGGAAAAGGCCTTGGCCAGCGGCGTCAGCAGATTGGCGCGCTCCTGCCAATGGACGGCTTCATCGCCGACGGATACGCGCGCATGGTCGATGGCGTGCGCGCAGCAATAGCTGATGGCGCGCGCAATCTGGGTCAGCGCCTTCATGGTCAGGAGATTGCGCTGCACGTCGGGGTGATGGACGATCGGCGCCATGCCGCTGCCATCATAGCTCGCGGTCTTGCCTTGCCGGCGTTCATTGGCGTAGGCGAGCGCCTTCTGCGTGGCCGTTTCGGCAACCGCAACGCCCTGCATGCCGACGGCGAGCCGCGCATTGTTCATCATGGTGAACATGCAGGCGAGGCCCTTGTTTTCCTCGCCGATCAGCCAGCCGATCGCGCCGGGGGCGGTCCCTTCGAAACCGTCGCCATAGATCATAGTGCAGGTCGGCGAGGCGTGGATGCCCAGTTTGTGCTCCAGCCCGGAGCAGAAGACGTCGTTGCGTGCGCCAAGCGCGCCATTATCGCCGACCAGGAATTTCGGCACCAGGAACAGCGAAAGGCCGCGCGTGCCGGCCGGCGCGCCCGGCAGCCGCGCCAGCACCAGGTGGATGATGTTGTCGGTAAGATCGTGCTCGCCATAGGTGATGAAAATCTTCTGGCCGAAGATGCGGTAGGTGCCGTCGCCGGCCGGCTCGGCGCGAGCGCGCAAGGCATTCAGATCCGAGCCCGCCTGCGGCTCGGTCAGGTTCATGGTGCCCGTCCATTCGCCCGAGACGAGCTTTTCCAGGTATTTGGCCTTCAGCGCCGGTGAAGCATGCTTGTCGAGCGCTTCGACCGCGCCCATGGTCAGCGTCGGGCCGATGCCGAAGGCCATGGCGGCGGAGTTCCACATTTCGAGCGCGGCGACGCCCAGCATGGTCGGCAACGCCTGGCCGCCGAACTCCTCCGGCGCGGACAGCGCGTTCCAGCCGCCGTCGATCCAGCGGCGATAAAGTTCCTTCCAGCCGGGCGGCATGGTGACGGCCGCGCCGCTCAGCACCGCGCCTTGTTCATCGCCGATCTTGTAGAGCGGCGCGACCTCTTCGCCGGCAAAGCGGCCGGCTTCCGCCAGAATGGCGTCGACGAGGTCTTCGCCAAGGTCGCCAAAGGTGCCGGCGTCAAGCGCCGGCTTCAAGCCGGCCACATGCTTCAGCGTGAAGGCGATTTCCTCGACTGGTGCCCGGTACATGCCGCTCGCTCCTCCTCTGTCCGGCAAGCCAACTTAAGATCCGTGCCGACACAAGACCATCCGCTTTTGGGTCGCCTCTCTCGCCTTCTTTTTACGTAAACGTCAAATTTTGTCACGCGGATTTTGCATTTGGAATTGTTCACGCTAAAATCGGCAAAAAAGCCGGACAAGTCGACCGGCGACCGATCAAGAATATCGAGGGGACCGCCCGTGCTCGCCAGACCTGACGCCTATCGCTGCACCGAATGCGGCCTGCCCTATCGAGCGGCAGGTTTTTGTCACCATCGCGGCAAGATCGAGGACGGCGCCGCCTATTGGTCGGATCGCGGCATTCTGTGTTCGCCGCAATGCTCGCTGACCCATCACCGCAAGCGCCAGGCTGAGGGTACGCTGCCGCAGGCGCCGGCGCCCGACCCGTTCCACCCGCTCGCCCTCCGTTGATGACCAGCAAAGCCATCCGCGGCACGATTGCGGCGGTCGCCGCGGGCCGCCGAAAGTATTTCCTTAACCATGGCGGTTCAGGATCAGGCTTTGGCCAGCAAGGATCTGCTGTTTGAAGCCGCCGGCGCACCCTCTTCGCCGCCCAGGACTCCTCGCCGTCGCGACCGCGACGGCAATGGCGTTGGCGCCGGCACAAGCCTCGGACTTCTCCGCGCCCTGGAAGAATGCCGACCGGGCGCTGGTGATCGACGCCTACGAATACAATCCCATCGACTGGGCCGAGCTTGCCACCGACAAGCGCATCGTCGGCTTCATCAACAAGGCGTCCGACGGGATGCCACCAGCGTATTTCTGTTTCGGCGACGAGACCGCGACGCGGCTCTGCAAGGCGCTGTGGAAGCGCCATGCGGTGGCACAGGAACTGTTCCAGACGCGCAAGGTGGTGGCCAAGGCGCTCGGCCTGAAATGGGGTGCTTACCATCTCGCCCGCCCGGGCAACCCCGTCGGACAGGCAAATAATTTCATCAATTTCGCGAAACCTGGTCCGGACGACCTGCTCGCCCTCGACATCGAGGATGACGACCCGACGAAATGGATGTCGCTCGAGGATGCAGAGGAGTTCGTGCGCCATGTGCATCGGCGGATTGGCCGTTTTCCGGTGCTCTACACCAACGGCAAGACCGCCAAGCACATCGCCGACAACAAGTACAAATACCGGCTGCTGTCGCGGCTGCCGCTCTGGTATGCGCGCTACAAGCCCGACATTGGCGTGCATTTTCCGATGGGCAACTGGCAAGGCTACGCACTCTGGCAGTTTTCGGCAAAAGCCAATTGCGGCCGGTTCCGCTGCCCCTATCGGGTGGCTGGCACGCCCAACGACATCGATGTCAATGTCGCACCGATGGATGCCGCCGCCTTGCGCGCGCAATGGCCGTTCGGCGGCCTGATCGACGCGCAGCCGGATTACCTCGCCTCGATACCGCTGCCACTCTCGCGGGCGGCCGGCCTTGCCGGCAATGTCACCCTTACCTATGCGACCGTGGCGCCGCCGCCGAGCTTCACCGAAATGGTCGCCATGTTCAGCGCGGGCTGGTCCAAGTTCCGCGGCAGCTTGCAAATGCCTGCCGTAGGGACAGCGCTGCGTCTTCCGCGCCGGATCGCCGACTATCTGGGGTGGCTGCCAAAGGAAAAGCCCTCCGCATCGGCCGTTGAAGCCGTGCCCACCGATCCGGTCAGCACTGCGTCGACCGAGTTCGATCGTAGCCCCCGCTAATCTTGCCCCCGCTAATCTTGGACGTCAGCCCGCCTGCTCGCGGGCCACGGCCTGCCAGCCGATGTCGCGGCGGCAAAAACCTTGCGGCCAATCGATCCGGTCGAGCGCCGCGTAGGCTCGCCGCTGCGCCTCGCCGACCGTGCCGCCGGTCGCCGTGACACCGAGCACACGGCCGCCATTGGCGACCAGCGCGCCGCTGTCGATGGCGGTGCCGGCATGAAAGATCTCGACGCCATCGCCCGCGGCCTGTTCGACGCCGCGGATGACCGAGCCCTTTTCCGGCGTGCCGGGGTACCCCCTTGCCGCCATCACCACGGTGAGCGCCGCCTCGTTGCGCCAGCGCACTGAGGTATGTGCAAGCTGGCCGTCGGCGGCAGCGTTGAGCAGGACCAGGAGATCGTCCTTCAGCCGCATCATCAGCACCTGGCATTCCGGATCGCCGAAACGGGTGTTGTATTCGATCAGCTTCGGCCCATCGCCTGATATCATCAGCCCGGCAAACAGCACGCCGGAAAACGGCGTGCCAAGCTCGGCCATGCCGCGCATGGTCGGCTCGATGATCTCGCGCATGGTGCGGTCGATCATCTCCGGGGTCATCACCGGGGCCGGCGAATAGGCCCCCATGCCGCCGGTGTTCGGACCGACGTCGCCGTCACCGAGGCGTTTGTGGTCCTGCGCGGTGCCGAACGGCAGCGCGGTGGCGCCGTCGCACAGGCAAAAGAAGCTCGCCTCCTCGCCGGTGAGAAACTCCTCGACGACCACCTCCGCGCCGGCCTGTCCGAAGGACCCGTCGAAACAGGTATCGAGCGCTGCCAGCGCCTCGGCCAAATTCATGGCGACGGTAACGCCCTTGCCGGCGGCGAGGCCGTCGGCCTTGATGACGATCGGCGCGCCCGTCTTTTCGACATGGGCCCTGGCCGACGCCAGATCGCCGAAGCGGCCATATGCGGCGGTCGGGATGTCGTATTTCGCACAGAGATCCTTGGTGAAACCCTTAGAACCTTCCAGCCGCGCCGCCGCCCTGGACGGGCCGAAGACGCGAATGTTTTCAGCGCGAAGGTCGTCGGCAATGCCGGCGACCAGCGGCCCTTCCGGCCCGACCACGACGAGGTCGATCTTTTTCTCCGTGCAGAACCGGGCCACCGCCGCATGATCGGCAATGTCGAGCGTCACCAGTTCGGCTTCGCGGCCGATGCCGGGGTTGCCGGGCGCCGCGTAGAGCTTGGTCAGCAGCGGCGAGGCCGCGATCTTCCAGGCCAAGGCATGTTCGCGGCCGCCGGAGCCGATCAACAATACGCGCATGCCCAGGTCCCTTGCCATTCCACGATCAGGACTGCGCTATTGCGCCCCGTACGATGGGTCAAGACATTTGGAAGACTTTGAGCGCAATTCCACACGGGAACGTGGAATGGTTCGGCCCGCTTGACGCTTGACGGCGTTCGCCGCTGCTGCCACTTCAGCACAATGGAACCCATCCAGTCGAAAGCAGCCCAGGGCCGCGTCGCCGATGCGCCGAGCGGCCACTGGGTCTACCGCATCCTGCCACGCCTGACATGGCCCTATGCGCAGCTTGCCCGGTGGGACCGGCCGATCGGCTGGCAGTTGCTGCTGTGGCCATGCTGGTGGTCGGCAGCCCTTGCCGCGAGTGCCTATCCACGCCCTACTGATCCCCTGCTCTCGCTGCTGCCGGCGCCATGGTATCTCGTGCTGTTCCTGATCGGCGCCGTCGCCATGCGCGGCGCCGGCTGCACCTACAACGACCTGGTCGACCAGGACATCGACAACCAGGTGGAACGCACGCGCTCGCGGCCGCTGCCGGCGGGAAAGGTCACGCGCCGGCAGGCCTGGGCGTTTCTCTTGATCCAGGCACTGATTGGACTCGCCGTGCTTCTGCAGTTCAACAGCTTTGCCGTCCTGCTCGGCATCTGCTCGCTCGCCGTCGTCGCCATCTACCCGTTCATGAAGCGATTTATCAATTGGCCGCAACTGGTTCTCGGCCTTGCCTTTTCCTGGGGTGCGCTGATGGGATGGGCGGTCGAGTTCGGCGATCTCGATGGCCCGGCCGTCATGCTCTATATCGGGTCGATCCTGTGGGTGATCGGCTACGACACGATCTATGCGCATCAGGACAAGGAAGACGACGCCATCGTCGGCGTGCGCTCGACCGCACGCCTGTTCGGCGACAACACCAAGACCTGGCTCGTCGGGTTTTATGGCGGAGCGCTGGTCTGCTTCGCCGTCGCCTTCGCGGCGGCGCAGGCGCCGGTGCCGGCGCTGGCCGGGCTGGTCGCGGCCGGCGCCCATATGGCGCGGCAGATCACCGTGCTCGACATCGACGATCCCGACCAGTGCATGCTTCTGTTCAGGTCGAACAACCAGGTCGGCTGGCTGGTCTTCCTCGGCCTGATCGGCGGTGCGTTGTGGGTGGCGCTGAAGCCGCTGGTGTAGCGGCTTTTTTCCTTCTCCCCTTGTGGGACCCACAAGGGGAGAAGGGAAAGCGCTCGCTCTATTCGTCGCGCGAAATAATTTCCTGGCCGCCGATCACCAGCCTGAGGCCGAGGGCGCCGGCCCTGCGGCGGGCGAGGAAGCGCGGACGACGCATGGTCGAAAGCCGACCCCTGCGACGGTCCTGCGCGGGTAATGTCTTGATGGCGACGCCAAGCGATTCCTCCAGCGTGCGGGCGATGCCGTCGGATTCGATCAGAAGCATCGGCAGACGGTAAGCATCGGCCCAGGCGCGCCAGTCGGCGGCGACATCCTCGAGATCGTCGGCCACCAGCAGCGGCACTGACAGCATCGGATCATTGTGCAGAAGCTCCAGCGTCACCGTGACATTGCCGTCCGGGTCCTCCATTGCGCGGGCTGCCACGCCACGAAACGCATTGGCGGGCAGAGCGATGAACGCCGGCAGGCCGCTCATCTCCAGCACGCGGCGAATGACGGCGCCACGATGGTCGATGGTGAAGGTAACGTCGCCATAGTCGTCGCGCGTCGCGTAGCTTACCACCTGCGGCAGGCGGAGTGGGTCGAGGCGCATATTGCGCCCAGCCCAGACTGGCTTCAGTCCAGTGTTCATATCGTGCCTTTCCTGTCTCTCCTGAGAGCCGGTCTTCCGGTTCTCCGGGCCGGTTTTTCCGGCCTCGTTGTGGGGAAACATTAGCGCGGGCTTCTTATCGCAGCGCTTAAGAAAGTCGGTTAAATTTTGCTGATCTCGAGGCGATGGTTATCGGAATGCAACCATTCACAAGACGGCGAAAGGATCAGATAACCTTACCGGGATTCATGATGCCGGCCGGGTCGAAGGCCGTCTTCACCCTGCGCATCAGTTCGATCGCCATCGGCGGCGCCGTCGCGATCAATTCATCCCGCTTCAGCTGGCCGATGCCGTGCTCGGCCGAGATCGAGCCGTGAAGGCTGCGCACGACATCGTGCACGGCCTTGTTCATGGCGTGATAGAGCCGGAGAAACGCCTCGTCATCGCCACCGATCGGCCGGGAGATGTTGTAGTGGAGATTGCCGTTTGAACGGCGCCGGCTGCCTTTTCGATGAATTGCGGGATGGCCGCCACCGGCACGGAGATGTCGTGCTTGATCGAGGCGCCTTCGGGCTTCTGCGCCTCGGGCAGCAGCTCGCGGAAACTCCAGAAGGCATCGCCCTGCGCGATGCTCGCCGCAATCACCGCATCGCCGACGATCTCCTGCTCGAGGCCGGCTGAGAGCACCTCCTCGATGAGGGCCCTCGCATCCTCAGCCGAGCGACCCGAAGAGATCTGCATCAGCACATACCATGGCCAATCGCCGGACAGCGGCCGCACGACGCCTGGCGCGTGCAGCAGCGTAAAATCGTAGGGCCTCTGGCCGATCAGCTCGAAAGCAGTGAGTGCGGCACCGGCGCGATCCATCGCCAGGCTGAACAGGGACAGTGCCGCCTCAGGTGACGACAGGCCGGCAAAGGCCACCTCGCGCCCCTTGGGCTTTGGGAAAAGCTTGAGCACGGCGGCGGTGATGACGCCGAGCGTGCCTTCCGCACCGATGAACAGGTTTTTTAGATCGTAACCGGTGTTGTCCTTCTTCAGCTTGCGCAGATCGTCGAACACCTCGCCGGTCGGCAGCACCACCTCGACGCCGAGGCACAGCTCACGCGCATTGCCATAGGCGAGAACGCCGGTGCCGCCGGCATTGGAAGAGAGATTGCCGCCGATCTGGCAGGAGCCTTGCGCGGCAAGCGACAGCGGAAACAGCCGGTCGGCGGCATCGGCCGCTTCCTGCAGCGTCTGCAGGATGACTCCGGCCTCGACGGTGACCGTGTTGGACAGGACGTCGATCTCGCGGATGCGGTTCAGCCGCGACAGCGACAGCACGATCTGGCGGCCGGACGTGTCCGGCACCTGCGCGCCGACCAGCCCGGTGTTGCCGCTTTGCGGCACGACCGGCGTTCCCGTCTCGGTTGCCAGCTGCATGATGCGGCTGACCTCGTCGACGCTGCCGGGCCTCAGCACCAGCGCCGTCCGGCCATGCCACAGGCCGCGCCTCTCCGTGAGGTAAGGCGCGATATCCTGCTGGTCGCGAAGCGCATATTTGTCGCCGACGATTGCCGCAAAGCGGTCGATGATGGCGGGGTCGATATCCCTTGAGATGTCGTTCATGGATGGGAAACTATGGTGCTCCATCGATCTTGTCACGAGGGGCGGCGGCGCGCGAAAGCCGGTCGTTGATCGCCTCGCCCAGCCCGTCGGAGGGGATCGGCTCGACGGCGATTGTCTTGGCGCCGCTGCGATCGAGATCCTGCATATGGGCAAAGAGGTTGGCCGCGGCCTCGCGCAGGTCGCCGGTTGCGGACAGGTTGCGCAAGGCGGCGGCGCCTTGCCAGCCTTCGGCACGGCGGGGGCCGAACGCCAGCAAGGCTTCGCCCTTTGCGACTTTTGCGGCGTTGACCCGCACCGCAGCACCCGGCGCGTAATGCGAGGCGAGCATGCCCGGCGCCTCGATGCCCGCCGCGCCGCGCCGCAGCTTCATGCCTGCGGCCGCTTCGATCTCTTCGGCGGCAATGCCGCCCGGCCGCAGCAGCCGCAGCTTTCCGCCCTCTATCTTCACGATTGTCGATTCGACCCCGACCGACGTCGCGCCGCCATCGACCACCAGCTTGATTTTTGGACCGAGATCGGCGGCCACGGCCTCGGCCGTCGTTGCGCTGATCCTGCCTGAGGAATTGGCGCTGGGCGCTGCAAGCGGGCGTCCGAGCCTGGCGATCAGTTGGCCGCCAAAGCCTTTCGGCATGCGCAGCGCGACCGTATCGAGCCCGGCGGTGACCAGCGGATGAATGCCGTTGCCGGGCCGCTGCGGCAGCACCAGCGTCAGCGGTCCCGGCCAGAATGTCTGCGCCAGGCGTTTCGACACGGGATCGAACAGCGCGATGCGCTCAGCCATCGCCAGATCGGCGACATGGGCGATCAGCGGATTGAAGCGCGGCCGGCCCTTGACCTCGAAGATGCGCGCCACGCCAACGCCATTGGTGGCATCGGCGGCCAGCCCGTAGACGGTTTCGGTCGGAATGGCGACGACATCGCCGCCTTCGAGCAGCGCCAGCGCCCGCTCCATCGCCTCGCCGGCGGCAAGTATCTCAGCCACTCTCATCACCTTACAGAAGCGGGACCTTACGGATGTCGGTGCGTAATACGGTGACGTTCACGGGGCAAGTCCGGGCGGAAGCGAATCGCCAATCGCTAAAATGCCAGCTTTCCTGGCAAGCCCGCATCAATTCCCGGAAGCTATGGTGCCGGCCTGTTGGGCAAGGGGAACTATCATGGTCTGGGTGCGTATTTTGGGGGCGCTTGGCCTCACTCTGGCGGCGGGCACAGCACAGGCTTCGTCCTTCGTTGTTCCCGGTGCACCATCCTCGACCCCGTCCGTCATCAGGCTCGGCGCGCCTGAGCCGGCGAAGGTGGCTGGCAACTCCTCGACGCCATCGATCGTGGCGCTCGGCGAACCAGTGCCCGATGTCACCTATGAAAAAGTTTCTGCGATCCCGAGCCAGCCCGAGCCCAAGCACGATTTCACGCAAAGCCCGATGATCATTCGCGGCGGCATCGTCGGTGACGCCTTCACAAAGCCGGCGCCCAGCCCCGCACCTGCTGCGGCAACTGCTGCCGCAGCGCCCGGGGCAGCTACAAAATCCGACAAAAAAACAACGGCAACGAACAGCCCGCCTGAGCCCGCAGCGCCGCAACCAACGCCCATCCCCGAGATCGACCAGGCCAGATAGAAGTTCGCGGGACGCTCGCCTGAACTGCCAAGCCTCAGCCGGCGATCTTCGAGAAATCCGCGACCTGGTCGGTCGCTGCCCGGATGCGCGCCAGCAACGCCAGGCGGTTGGCGCGCACGGTCTGGTCCTCATCATTCACAAGAACACGTTCGAAGAATGAATCAACCGGTTCACGCAACGCGCTAAGCGCCAGCATGGCGGCGGAAAAGTCTTCGTTGTGAATCGCTTGGCCGGCTTCCTTCTCGGCCTGGTTCACCGCGGCAAACAGCGATTTCTCGGCATCTTCCCGGAATAGAGCCGGCTCAACATGTTCGGCGATCGTCGTTTTCTTCTTCTCCTCGGCCGCCAGGATGTTGGCCGCGCGCTTGGTGCCGGCAAGCAGGTTCTTGCCGTCCTCGGTGTCGAGGAAGGTGCCAAGGGCTTTGACACGGCGGACGATTTGCAGGAGATCGTCGTTGGACCGCGAAGCCCCCTCATCCGGCCGCTCTGCGGCCACCTTCTCCCCGAGGGGAGAAGAGGTCGCCAACGCCGGTGCCAGCCTCTTCTCCCCAGCGGGGAGAAGGTGGCCCGAAGGGCCGGATGAGGGGGCAGCGCCACCGGCCAACACAGCATCTATCAAATCATGCCGCGCGCCCTGGTCGCGCAGATAGACTTTTAGGCGGTCGTGGAAGAAGGACAGGAGGTCGGAGCTAAAGGGCCGTCCGGACGCAAGATAGTTCGCCATCTGGTAAGCGCGGTCGAAGAGAGATGTCAGCGCAAGCCGGACACGATTCTCGACCAAAATCCTGATCACTCCCAGCGCCGCCCTCCTAAGCGCATAGGGGTCTTTCGACCCGGTCGGTTTTTCGTCAATCGCCCAGAACCCGACCAGCATGTCGAGCTTGTCGGCGAGCGCTACGGCCACCGATACCGGATCGGTCGGCACGCGGTCGGACGGGCCCTGCGGCTTATAGTGCTCCTCGACGGCGGCGGCGACCGAGGGATGCTCGCCCTGCAGCAGCGCATATTTGCTGCCCATGGCGCCCTGCAATTCCGGGAACTCGCCGACCACCTCGGTGGTGAGGTCGGCCTTGGCCAGGACGACAGCGCGACGTGCAAGCGCGGTAATCTCCCCCCTTGAGGGGGAGATGTCGCCGAAGGCGACAGAGGGGGTCGCTGATCCACGCGCAACGACCCCCTCTGGCCTGCCCTCCTTGCCACCGCTTGCCATCTCCCCCTCAAGGGGGGAGATTCCGCTCGCCACTATCGGCGCCAGTTCTTCGGCCAGCCTCTTGATCCGCTCCACCCGCTCACCCTGCGTGCCGAGCTTGGCGTGGAAGGTGACGCCGAGATGGTCGAGGCGGGCCATGCGCTGGTCGAGCGGCTTCTTGAGATCGAGCCCGAACTTTTCCGCCGATGCCTGCAACTGGTCGAGGTCGGGCAAATCGCCCTGGTCGGTCTTCCAGAAATAGAGCGCGTCGGAAAGGCGGGCGCGCACCACCTTGCCGTTGCCGTGGGCGATCTCCTTGCCGCCGTCGCTGGCCTCGATGTTGGCGGTCAGGACGAAGCGGTTGGAAAGCTCCTCGCCGGCGCCCTGCGGCCGCGTCACAAAACACTTCTGGTTGGCGCGGATCGTCAGCCGGATCACCTCGGCCGGAATGGCGAGAAAGTCCTGCTCGAATTCGCCCATCAGCGCGACCGGCCATTCGACCAGGCCTGACACTTCCTCAAGCAGCCCCTCGTCCTCGACAAGGTTGAGCCCGTTGGCGAAAGCGAGATTCCTTGCGTCGGCAAGGATGATCTGCTTGCGCCGGTCGGCGTCGAGCACAACCTTCGCCGCCTCCAGCTTGGCGGCATAGTCGTCAAAACGGCGCACGCCGATAGCGCCCGGCGCATGAAAACGATGGCCGTAGGTGATGTTTCCCGAGCGGATGCCGTCGATCTCGAAATCGACGACCACCGGCTCCTCGGTCTCCGGGCCGAAGGTGCAGAGGATGGACTGCAGCGGCCGCACCCAGCGCAACGATCCCGGTTTCGCCGAGGCCGGCCCCCAGCGCATCGATTTCGGCCATGGAAAGTCGCGGATGATGCCCGGCACCAGTTCAGCGATTATCGTCTCGGCCGCCCGGCCCGGCTTGGCAATATGGGCGACATAGAAGTCGCCCTTCTTCGGATCGGCGTGGACATGCGCCTCGGCGATCGAGGAAAGACCGGCCTTGCGCAGAAAACCTTGGACCGCCTGTTCGGGCGCTTTGGTCGAGGGTCCCTTGATCTCCTCGCTTATGTCCTTCGAGCGCGCGGTCACGCCGCGAATGTCGAGCGCCAGCCGGCGCGGCGTCCAATATTCGCGCGCCGCCTCATAGGTCAGCCCGGCCTCGACCAGACCGTCCGTCATCATCTTCTTCAGGTCGCCCGCCGCCTTGCGCTGCATGCGCGCGGGAATCTCTTCCGAACGAAGTTCTAAAAGCAGGTCGGGCATAAATTGTGCTCACGCGGCGAAATGGTCCAGGCGGCATAGCAACTCGGCTGGTCCCATGCAATCGGCGCATCCACGGACGATTGCCAAAAATATGCCGCTGCCTGTCGGGCCAGAGCGGGACCATCCGTCCTTGGGTCAAAGATCTCCATGAACCGAACGCAGCGCTGAAGCGACCAACGCTCAGGCAGAGAACTATTGGCTGAACGACTATGAAGACGGCATCGACATTTCTGCAGATCCTCGCGCTCAGCGCCTGTTTTGCGGCGCAGGCTCATGGCACGTTCACGATGCCCGGCGTTAGACAAGCGCTGCGGACAATGGCTGGTTCCAGCGGTCAAGGCGTATCGCCAATCAGCGTATCAGTCGAAATCGCAAACAGCCTCTGGAGCTAAGCCGCCAGACCACCTGCCTGCGTCAGCAAAAACGCCTCGCCGCAGGCTTTCGCCAGATTGCGCACCCGCAAGATATAGCTCTGCCGCTCGGTGACGGAAATCACGCCGCGCGCGTCGAGCAGGTTGAAGACGTGGCTGGCCTTGATGCACTGGTCGTAGGCGGGAAATACCAGACGGTGGTTCCCCTCCCCCTTGAGGGGGTGGCCAGACGCGGGAGGAGTCGCTGGGACCTTGCTTGCGGTGCCTTCTGAGGCGACCCCCTCTGCCCGCTCCGCGGGCATCTCCCCCTCGAGGGGGGAGAGGGGCGCGCCGGCATCGAGCAGCGCCTTGCACTCGGCTTCGGCGTCTTCGAAATGCCGAAGCAGCATCGCGGTATTGGCGAATTCGAAATTGTGCCGCGAATATTCCTGCTCGGCCTGCAGGAAGACCTCGCCATAGGTCACCTTGTCGGCGCCGTCGCGGCCGTTGAAGTTGAGGTCGTAGACATTGTCGACGCCCTGCACATACATGGCCAGCCGCTCCAGCCCGTAGGTGAGCTCGCCCGCCACCGGCGCGCATTCGATGCCGCAGACCTGCTGGAAATAGGTGAACTGCGACACTTCCATGCCGTCGCACCAGCACTCCCAGCCCAGCCCCCAGGCGCCGAGCGTCGGGCTTTCCCAGTCGTCCTCGACGAAGCGGATGTCATGCAGAAGCGGATCGACGCCGATGGCCGCCAGCGAGCCGAGATAAAGTTCCTGCAGATTGGGCGGGTTCGGCTTCAGGATCACCTGGTACTGGTAATAGTGCTGCAGCCGGTTCGGGTTCTCGCCGTAGCGCCCGTCCTTGGGCCGGCGCGAAGGCTGCACATAGGCCGCGTTCCAGCGCTTTGGCCCGAGCGCGCGCAGCGTCGTCGCCGGGTGGAACGTGCCGGCGCCGACTTCCATGTCATAGGGCTGGAGAACGACGCAGCCATAATCCGCCCAGTAGTTGTGCAAAGTCAGGATCAGCCCCTGGAACGAGCGGCTGGGATGCATATGGGCTGGGATATCAATGGTCACGGCGGCCTCGACGGGAAAGGCGGGGATGCGGCCCTCCCTAGAGCGCCCACCGGCAAGCGTCAAGGCAAGGGGCCGGCCGCAGCCAGGGCAATCGGGTGAGTTAACGCATGACATACGGCGCAAGTGAAATCGTCGACACGCCGAAACGGCAGGGACGTGGCGGCCTGATCGTGGCCCTTGCTGGGAGCCAGAGATGAGAGCGCCCAGCGATCAGTCCCGCGCCTCAGCCGTTCGGCGGCTCTCATGTGTGGTATCATTCGGCAGGGCGTCCAGCATCCTGAGGAGACAAAGTCATGGAATCCCAAGGGATGGCTCAGATGTCCTCCGTCGATTCTCTTGCAGCGAGTTTATTGTCGGCAACATTGATGTTCGATCGGGCGTCGTTGCTGGCGCTCGAGGCTTTAGCTGCCGAATCCGACCGTCGGGTCCTGAGACGCGGTGAGGTTCTGGTTCGCGAAGGCGATGCGTCGGACAGGTTTTTCATCGTGCTGTCTGGACGCTTTACGGTACACAAAGGAGATTCGACTGGATCGGTCGCCGAGATCGCGCAGGGTGAACTCATCGGTGAAATCGGTTTCTTCGCGGGACTACCCCGCATGGCCACTGTCCTTGCAGCGCGCGATTCGATCGTCCTTGAAATCGGTCGCAATCATTTCGAGAAGGCGGCCGAGACTTTGCCGAGCCTGAGAGAGGCGGTCACGGTATTTCTGGCGCGCCGGTTTGCCACCCAATCTCCGAGTTCGTCGCGTCTCAAGGAACCTGCCAAGATCCGAACGCTTGCGATCATTGCAGCCGGCGGAAGTCGCATCTCACCGGTGTTCATCCAGCACCTGCGGCAAGCGTTCGGCGCGGCCACGCGCGCTCGGTTCGTTTCCCGGCTTGACATCCAAGCGAAGTTCCCAGGTTTTCCGATCGACGACCAGCCGATCCTTAACTGGTTGAACGAACTGGAGGCGGAAGCCCAATTCATCGTCTATGTTGCCGATGAGGAACCTAATGAATGGACCCAAGTCTGCATTCGCCAGGCCGATACCGTCCTGTTGCTGGCCAACGCATCCTGCTCGCCTCGTCTGAACCCGTCTGAGGAACTGACGCTATCGGTCCATCCGCCATCGACCAGTCGGCTTGTCCTAATTCACGACACTCGCTCGGCTGCGGTCTCCGGTACCTCTGCATGGCTCGATGAGCGACCCTATGTTGACCAGCATCATCATGTTGCGCTGGACGACGCGTCTGATTTCCAGCGCCTGGTCCGGTTTATTTCGGGCAAGGCACTGGGCTTCGTGGCGGCAGGGGGTGGGTCCCTCGGCAGCGCTCATTTGGGCGTCTACAAGGCTTTCGTTGAGGCGGGCGCTTGCTTCGACTATCTCGGCGGGACAAGTTCCGGCGCGGCGATGATGGCCGGCTTCGCAAGAGGCTTGGATGCCGACCAGATCGACCGAGGCACCCACAATATATTTATCAAGAGCCGGGCGTTTCGCCGTCCCACCTTGCCGCATTTCGCGCTTCTGGATCACAAAGCGTTTGATCGGGCCCTTCGGCTGGAATACGGCGACGTTCTGATCGAGGATCTTTGGCTTCCGTTCTTTGCGCTTTCGACCAATCTGAGCAGCCGTCAGCCCCATGTCCACCGTCGTGGAAAGCTCTGGCACGCCGTTCGGGCGTCCGGCTCCATCCCGGGCGTCCTGCCGCCGTTCTTTACGGATGACGGCGATATGCTGGTGGACGGCGCTATCATGAACAATTTGCCGCTGGAGCAGATGAAGGAGCTCAAGACCGGACCCAATGTCATCGTTACCTTCGGGTCGAGTGCACCGCAGAAATACGACATAGACTATGACCGCATCCCCGGAGCTTCCGAACTGGCATTCGCCTTGCTGAACCCTTTCGGTCGTGCCCGCTTGCCTCGGGTTCCCAGCATCCTTCAGGTCATTGACATGAGCATGCTGGCACACCGGCCACAAGACATTGCCGTCGGCGCAGAGGATATCCTGGTCTGTCCGGAGGTTCCGAACACGATCAGCTTCATGGATTGGAGTCGGCATTCCGAGTTGTTTTCGGATGCCTACGACCGTACGACCCGATGGATCGAGGAACAGAACGACTCAGGGCTCCGAGCGGTGCTCGGCACCGCGCACCATTAAGCATGGCTTATAGTCCAGACCCTTAGCGACAGCGGCGACGAGCCCCGCATAATCGAATTCAGAAGTATTCAGCCCTTTGGCGCAGTCGTCGGTTCGGGCTTGACCTTCGGGGTTTCCTGCGCCGTGTTGGATTCGATCGGCGGCAGGCCCTTCAGCAGTTTCTGCTGCAAGGCGGCGAGCACGCCGGGATCCGGCTTCAGGTCGCGAGCCTGGTTCCACTGGAAGGTGGCTTCCAATTTGCGGCCGACGCGCCAATAGGCATCGCCAAGGTGATCGTTGAGCACCGGATCTTCCGGCTTCAACGAAACGGCACGTTCCAATTCGCGCACCGCATCGTCGAATCGGCCAAGGCGGAAATAGGCCCAGCCCAGCGAATCGACGATGTAGCCGTCGCTCGGCCTGAGCTCGACGGCCTTCTGGATCATCTGAAGGCCTTCCTCGAGGTTGGTGTTCATGTCCACCCAGGAATAGCCAAGATAGTTCAGAACCTGCGGCTGGTCGGGGAACAATTCCAGCGCCTTGCGGAAATTCGGCTCGGCCTTCGGCCACTCCTTCAGTCGCTCATAGGCGATGCCGCGCTGGTAGAAAATGTTCCAATCGGCGCGGGTCGGGGCCTTCAGCATCGCCACCGCCTTGTCATAGAGACCGGCCGCGGAGCGGAAATCCTCCTTCGAGGCATAGACACCACCGAGCGCCTGATAAGCGCGCATGTCGTCGGGACGCGCTTCGACGAGGGCCTTCAGATGGGCGATGGCCTCGTCATAGCGGTCGAGATCTGCAAGGTTGAGCCCGAGCTGCAGTTCCGACAGCGTCTTCAGCGGCGAACCCGCCGGGATGCGGCGATAGAAGGCGATGGCGCCCTCGCCGTCCTTCAACTGCTCGGAGACGGCGGCGAGTTGGACGAGGGCCGCGTCGCTGTCGGGCCTCAGTGCCAGGGCGTATTGCAGATAGAGGCGGACGAACGGCTCACCGCCGCCGCGATTGAGCGCGGTGGCGAGATCGAGCAGAATTTCCGAGGCGCCGTCGGACGGGCCGGCAACGAAGGGTTCGATCTTCTCGCCCTTGGCGATCCTGTCGCGAAGCGCCGATATCTCGACCTTGCCGGGTGCAAATGCCTCGGCCTGATCGAGGACGGACAGCGCCTTGTCCTTGTCACCCTTGCGGGCAAGGAAGGAGGCATAGGCCTGCGCGTTGCGCATCCAGGTTTCGGGCGCGGCGGCGCCGGTCGCGGTGTCCTGCAAGGTGGCGGCGTAGATCGCATCCGCCTTTTCGGGCAGGCCCGAGGCATCGGCGATAAGCCCGCGATGGAAGGATTTGAACAGGCCGAACCAGTCCGGGCCCTGCAGCTTTTCGATCGAGGCCATGGCCTCGCCGGGGTCGCCGGCGCCCTGCTTGGCCCAGCCGGTCATGACGCCGGAGATCAGCCGGTCGAGATCGGATTCGAGCGAAAGCTTGAGCCAGTATTCGGCCTTGGAAAAGTCCTTCTTGTGAAAGGAGCCGACGGCCAGCGCCAGGCGCGAGAACCGCTCGACGTCGGGAACCGTCTTGAGCTTGTCGGCATAGACCAGGGATTCTTCGAAGCGCCCCTGCGCGATCAGCGACAGCATTAGGCTTTGCTGCAACGAGGTGTCACCGGGAGCGAAGGCGAGCGCCTGCTTGTAGTAGGCGATGGCGCTGTCGAGATCATTGTCGCCTTCGGCGACCCGCGCGGCAAGATAGGCCCCCGAGAACGACGTGATATTGACTGGCTCGGTGGTCTCTTTGGCATAGGCGGGCAGACCGGAGACCGCCATGCCCGTCACAATTGCCAGCCCTGTCAGCCAGCGCGCACATCCTTGCCGCATCATATCCCTTTCAGTCGAAGCCATACCCGCGTCAGCGGATCGCCGTTGACTCGATCTTTTCCACGTTAAGCATGGCCTTTTTGGGGTGAGGCTTCAACCCGGCCCGAATTCACAATCGGGTAATGCTATCAAAAACAACGCGGAAAGGCGCCAAATTGCGACCGTCGACCGCGATTTGCCGGCCTGACGCGCTGCCGGCCTGTCCTGCTGCAGCATCGGCGCCGCGATGCCGTAAGCGATCCGTAAGCGGCGGGCGTCGATAGTTTCCGCAGCGGAATGATGCGTGGAACCGTGCAGATGGATGCCGTTGCTTCGCCCAGGAAGATGCCGATGCTGGAAATGCCGCAGGGCCAGCAGGCCTTCGCCATTGTCGATCGAATCTACGAAGCGTCGTTCGCGGCCGAGCTGTGGCCGGAGGTATTGGCGGCGGCAGGCGCGATCTCCCGCTCGGCAAACGGCGCGATCTTTGTAGTCAGCGATCATTCGCCGGTCCGCGCCATCACCGAAACGCATCTCCAGCCCTTGCTCGACGAATTCATGAAGCGGGATACTTGGCGGTTTTCCGAGAGCGTGAAGCGCATGTGCGCCGCGCAGCCAGCAAGCTTTGTGCGGGTCGATAATTTCATCACCTGCGAGGAGATCGAGCGCGATCCCGTTCGCAAAAGTGCCACCGCGTTTGGCATCGGGCCGCATCTATGCACAGCCATCCCCATGCCTGGCGGCGAGCTTGTCCTTTTTGTCTTCCAGCGCTGGCTGAAGGACGGGAGTTATGACCAGGCCGCAATCGATCTGTTGAACGGACTGCGTCCGCACGTCGCACGGGCCGGCCTCGTCGCCGGGCGCCTGGGTCTGGAACGGGCCAGGACCGCCGTATCCATTCTCCGGGAAATCGGGCTGCCGGCCGCAATCATGAGTGGATCGGGCCGTGTGCTGACGGCCAATCCGCTTTTCGAAGGCATGGCGGACGTCTTCCTTCCCACAGCCCATGGTGGTATGGCGATTGCCGATCAAACTGCAAACGCGCTTTTCCAGCAGGCCATCGCGCAGAACCGGGATAACCGCGTCGTGCGGTCCATCCCGGTTGCGGCCATCAAAGGGCGACCCGCGCTGGTCATTCAGCTGTTGCCGCTGCGCCGCGCCGCACACGATATTTTTTCGGGTGCAGATGTATTGGTTGTCGCAACCACGGTCGGTACCGGCGCCACTGTTCCGTCGCCCAATGTGCTTTCAGGCCTGTTCGACCTGACGCCGGCGGAAGCCCGGCTCGCCGTCGAGCTGGCCTCCGGCCATTCGGTGCAGGAGGCGGCCATGGAAATCGGCATCGCCGTCAAATCGGCCCGCACCTATCTCGAGCGAATCTTCCGGAAAACCGAAACCAGCCGTCAGAGCGAGCTCGTGGCGCTGCTGAAGAGCGCGTGGTCATTTTCATGACCTCGACAGTTTGCCGGGCGCGCTGACCGTCACGGAGCCCTGCCCTGCTGCTAACCATGCTGCTGCGGAACGTGCATGATTTCACCGCCGCAATGGTTCATCGGGGAAGACCAAAATCACGGGCCGGCGCCGTGCCGGCCAAATGGCGGCGATGTCTCTCAGTTCACCCGGCTGATGCAGAAATCGATGACGTCGAGCAGCGCCGATTTCTGCGGCGTCGCTTCAAGCGGCGCCAGCGCGTCGCGGGCGATCTCGCCGAAATGGCCGGCGCGCCCGATGGTGTCGGCGATAGCGCCGTGGCGGGTCATCAATCCGATCGCCTTTTCCAGCCCGGCGTCATCGGTGACATTGTCCTCGATGGCGCGCTTCCAGAAGCTGCGTTCGGCCTTGGTGCCGCGCCGGTAGGCGAGGATCACCGGCAGCGTCACCTTGCCTTCGCGAAAGTCGTCGCCGACATTCTTGCCCAGATCCTTGCTGGTGCCGCCATAATCCAGCGCATCGTCGATCAGCTGGAAGGCAAGGCCGAGATTCATGCCATAGGAGCGCAGCGCCGCGCGATCGTTTCGCGTCGCCTGGGCGATGACCGGACCGACCTCGGCGGCGGCCGAGAACAGGGCAGCGGTCTTGGCCTTGATCACCGCGAAATGCTCATCCTCCGTGGTTTCGAGGTTCTTGGCGGCGGCGAGCTGCATCACCTCGCCCTCGGCAATGATCGAGGCGGCGCTGGACAGGATGTCGAGCGCTTCCAGCGAACCGACATCGACCATCATGCGGAAAGCCTGGCCGAGCAGGAAATCGCCGACCAGCACGCTCGCCTGGTTGCCCCAGATCATGCGGGCGGTCTTCTTGCCGCGTCGCATGCCGCTCTCGTCGACGACATCGTCGTGGAGGAGCGTGGCGGTGTGCATGAACTCGACTGATGTGGCGAGCTTGACATGGCCCTCGCCGGAATAGCCGAACATCTGCGCTGAGGCGAGCGTCAGCATCGGCCTCAGCCGCTTGCCACCTGAAGAGATCAGGTGGTTGGCAATCTCCGGGATCATCTCGACGTCGGAACCGGCCTTCGACAGGATCAATTTGTTGACGCGCCCCATATCGGCCGAAGTCAGGTCGATGAGATCCTTAATGGAGGCGGCTTCCCGCTTTCCGTTTTCGATGTTGAGAACGACACCCACGACAAACTCCCGTCTTATGTCACGCGCACGACGGCACCCCGATACCGCAGCAGACTCTAGGGCGCTACCCACAGGCACGGCAAGAGGCGATTTGGCGCGGTCGAGGTGGCGACGGAAGCCACCCACGTTTACATAGACGCTGCAACCTGCGAGTTTCGTCCTATGATAGAGCTTATCCGCACCAACGACGCCGTGATCATCTCCTTTGTCGAATCGCTGATGCGCGATGCCGGCATCGGCTGTTTCGTCGCCGACCAGAACATGAGCGTGCTCGACGGTTCGATCGGCATCCTGCCCAGGCGCATCATGGTCGACGCCGACCAGGCCGATGCGGCGCGGCGCATCCTGACGGATGCCGGCATCGCCAACGAGATGCGCCAGAAGTAATGCCCGCGGTGCGCGTCACCCTTGTCCAGGATACGCCGGCCCATACGGTGGATGCTTTTCATCGCGGGCGGTTCTGGCTGGTGCAGCCGAAACAGGCAGGCCATCGCGCCGGCATGGACGCCATGATGCTGGCGGCTGCGGTGCCGTCCTCCTTCGCCGGGCGCCTTGCCGATTTCGGCGCGGGTGCTGGCGCCGCAGGCCTGGCCGTGCTGTCGCGCTGTCCTGATGCCGAGGCCGTGCTCATCGAACGGTCTCCGGAAATGGCGGCCTTCGCCGCAACGACGCTTGCCCACCCCGGCAATGCGCATCTCAACGACCGCGCCTCGGTGCTCGCCGCCGACGTCGCGCTGTCGGGCCAGGCGCGAACCGCCACTGGGCTTGCCGACAACTCCTTCGATTTCGTCATCATGAACCCGCCCTTCAACGCCGCCGAGGATCGCGCCACGCCCGACCCGCTCAGGAAGGCGGCGCATGTGATGGAAGACGGGCTGTTCGACAGCTGGATCCGAAGCGCGGCTGCTGTGGTCAGGCCGCGCGGCGGTCTTGCCGCGATTGCCAGGCCCGATCAGCTCGGCGCCATCCTCGATGCGATATCAGGCCGCTTCGGCGACGCCGAGATGCTGGCCGTCCACCCCCGCCCCGAGGCAGCGGCGATCCGCATCGTCGTCAGGGCAATCCTCGGCGCACGCGGAAAACTGTCGATCCGCCCGCCGCTGATGCTGCACGCACAATCCGGTGACGGCCCCACGGAGCGGACCGAGATGATCAACAACGGGATGGCATCGCTGTTCGGCGACTGAGCCTTTTTGGCCGGCCGGCGTCGCGGCATTGCCGTTGGCCGGCGAATCCCTACATGCCTTCAAGGCAATTTTGACCGGAGACCCCGTGAAACGCTTCCTGAACCGCCTGCTGCCGAAATCCTGGCGCTCCGACATCGTCACCATTCCCGTCATCCGGCTGCACGGCACCATCATGCCCGGCGGCGGCCCGTTCCGGCCGAGCCTGTCGCTGGCATCCACCGCCGGCCCCATCGAGAAGGCGTTTTCCTTCGACGCGCCCGCGGTCGCCATTTCGATCAATTCGCCGGGCGGCTCGCCAGTGCAGTCGCGGCTGATCTTCAGACGCATCCGCGACCTGGCGAGCGAGAAGAACAAAAAGGTGCTGGTCTTCGTCGAGGACGTGGCGGCGTCGGGCGGCTACATGATCGCGGTCGCCGGCGACGAGATCTTTGCCGATCCGTCGTCCATCGTCGGTTCGATCGGCGTTGTGTCGGCCTCGTTCGGCTTTCCCGAGCTGTTGAAGAAGATCGGCGTCGAGCGCCGCGTCCACACGGCCGGCCAGAACAAGGCGGTGCTCGATCCGTTCAAGCCAGAGAAGAAGGAAGATATCGAGCGGCTGAAGGCGCTGCAGCTCGAGGTCCACGAGACCTTCATCGACCTCGTCAAGGACCGGCGCGGCGCCAAGCTCAAGGACGACCCGGACCTGTTCACCGGCCTGTTCTGGACCGGCAAGAAGGGACTGGAACTCGGCCTTGTCGATGCGCTCGGCGATATGCGCAGCGTGCTGAGGGCCCGTTTCGGGCCAAAAACCCAGCTCAAGCTGATCACGGCGCCGCGCGGCCTGTTCGGCCGCTTCGGCTGGTTCGGCTCAAGCAGAGGCGGCTTTTCGGCGCCCGAGATCGCCGCTGCTGCCGCAAGCGGCGTGATCGATGCGGCGGAAGAGCGCGCGCTGTGGACGCGCTTCGGGCTTTGAAAAACCGGCGAAAGCGTTTAACTTAAAGCTTGATCGGCCCGACGGGCGCCGCAGTCGGCCTTGCGAGGGAGGAGTTTGACATGCCACAGATCATTTTCTTTATCGCAGTCGGCCTGCTCGCCTATTTCGGCTATCGCTCCTTCGTCAGGGAAGCCGAGCGCGTGACGGCCAAGATACGGCGCACCGAAAAGCAGGCTAGCAACGGCACAATGGGCACGCTGGTCAGAGACCCGAAGACCGGCGAATACCGCCTGGCCAAGGACTGACATCATCCCCCTCGTGACTGAGACAGTGGCTTCCGGCAATAGGGTCCGGGCATTGCATGCGCATGCCAAGTTAAATCTCGCGCTGCACGTCACCGGCAGGCGCGCCGACGGCTATCACACGATCGAGAGCCTGGCGGTGTTCACGCGCTTCGGCGACCGTGTTGACATAAAACTCGCCGACAGCGACGGGTTTTTCGTGTCGGGCCGATATGCCTCCGCAGTCCCGCTCGACGACAGCAATCTGGTCGTGAAAGCGCGCGATGCGCTGCGAAAACAGGCTGGTGCGCGGCATACGCCGCCGGTCGCAATCAGGCTCGAAAAGAACCTGCCGGTCGCATCCGGCGTCGGCGGCGGCTCGAGCGACGCCGCAACGGTGCTGCGCGGGCTGGCTGAGACATGGCGGCTGGACCTCGACGATGCCGACCTGGCGCGGGTCGGCCTCTCGCTGGGCGCCGACGTTCCCATGTGCCTTATGGCAAGGCCGCTGATCGCGCGCGGCGTCGGTGACGAATTGTCGGCTGTGCCGGGCTTTCCCGCGCTCGGGCTGGTTCTCGTCAATCCCGGCACTGCCATCGCCACGGCCGAGGTGTTCAATGCGCTTTCTGATCGCGACAATGACGGACTGCCGCCGCTGCCGCGCGACCTCGACTTCCACAGCATCCGCAATTGGCTGGAGATCACCCGCAATGATCTCGAACCTGCAGCACGGGCGATCCAACCGGTTATCGGCAAGGCGCTTTCGGTGCTTAACAAGGCCGGAGCGGGGTTCGCGCGAATGTCCGGTTCCGGTGCGACCTGTTTTGGGCTGTTCGAGACCGGCAATGTCGCCAAGCGGGCCGCCGTCGATATCCGCAGCCGCCATCCCGACTGGTTCGTCGCCGCGACGCGAAGCATGACATCGGAGCCTGACGCATATGGCCAGGATTGACGAAAGCCGCTCCTTCATTCCCGTGCGCATCGCAGTGCTGACCGTTTCCGATACGCGCAGCCCTGCCGACGACAAATCCGGCCAGGTGCTGGCCGACCGCATCGTCGAAGCCGGCCATATTCTCGCCGGCCGCGACATCGTCACCGACGATCGCGAGAAAATCCGTGACAAGGTTCTGGCCTGGTCGAAAGACGAAGCGATCGATGTCGTCATCACCACCGGCGGGACCGGCTTTACCGGCCGCGACGTAACGCCGGAGGCGCTGGAGCCGATCTTCGAAAAGCGCATGGACGGCTTTTCCGAAGTGTTCCACCGCATTTCCTACGACAAGATCGGCACGTCGACGATCCAGAGCCGGGCAACCGGCGGCGTCGTCAACGCGACCTTCGTCTTCGTGCTGCCGGGTTCGCCCGGCGCCTGCAAGGACGCCTGGGACGGCATTTTGAAGCCGCAGCTCGACTACCGGCACATGCCCTGCAACTTCGTCGAGATCATGCCGCGCCTGGACGAGCATCTGCGGCGCGGCGGCACCAAGACAAGTTAAACCAGGTTCTCAAAAGGCTGTTTCGGGACCGGAATCAGCGCCGAAATCACCGAATGACCGGCTCGCCGTGGAACCGCCGGCGCGAGGGCGACGATACGCCGAAGCCGACTTCCATCATCAGCCGCGGCTTGCGCGTCGGCACGGTGCCCATGTGGAAGCCGAAGGGATCCTCGACGAAGCCCGATCCCGCCTCTCCGGTCAGCGTAATCGGACTCTGCGCGCCGTAGACATTCAGAACCTCTTCCGCGGGATGGCCGACGAGGAGCGTCAACTGGTGCTTGAGGGTGCGGCGGTTGTGGCTGCCGCGGACATAGACATGCGGGCCAGTCTCGGCATCGACCGGATTGAGATAGAAGAAGAATTTCAGCATCCGCCAATCGTCGAGATCGAAATGGTACTTGCCAAGCGACGCCAGGTTCTTCTCGGCGTCGGAGGCGGAGCTCGTCGGAAAGCTCCACCAGACGCGCGTGGTGATCAGCTTCGCCTGGCTGCCGAGATAATGGGCAGCGATGTCGAGAAGCAGCGGATCGCGCTGCACGCTAAGCGCAGCGTTACAGTCGAGGATCCGCTCGAAAAAGTGGCCGCTGAGCAACGGACGGCCGAAGCGCTTCTCGGCCTCCGCGTGCTTTGCCGGCAGGAACTCCAGCCGACGGTCGAAATTACCGAAGCAAGGCGTGCGCTGCGCGAAGCTGGCGATCTCCTCGTGGATCGACTGCGGCAGCGCAAGTCCGGAAAAGAGCCCGTCCGAGCGGAGCGCGCCGACCACCGCATCACGATCGATGCCGGTGAACACCGTTTCCTGGACTTGTTGTGCCGGTCGAACCGGTTTTGCGCCACGCCAATGCAACCGCCGCGCCGGCATGGTGCGCGCCAGCATGAACATCGGCAGCCATGCCGGGTTCTCACGAAGGTCCGACAGATAGGTCGGAATCCGCACGGCAATGCGGCGCAGCAGGCTGCCATTTCGAGCGATCGACTCGAGGCTTGCAGCACCGGATTTGTCAGGGGTCATCAGGATCCTCAGCTGTGAGTGCGGCGCCGACGAAACGTCGGCCGCTCACCGCTCAGGCGTTACCCAAACCCGCCCGCCCACATCCCAGGAATGGTAATCCCCGGCCAGGCTTTGTGCAACGCACAATAAAAGGATCTCTCGGAATCCTTCTGGCAAGCTTGACGGAGCATTAAGGCTCGTTGAGTTCGCGACAGCGCGTGATTTGAACGAGGTGGAGTAGTGAGGCCGCGCATGGCTGATTGGATCGAGCCGAAGCGATCAAACACCTTCGAGGATGATGATCGTGGGCCGGTCGGGCAGCGTCTTCAGTGAGACCGTCAACGATCGGCCGGAGAGGAATTCCACCGCGAAATCGTCGCCCATCCTGCCTGTGAACTCACTGATCGGGGTCGCATGGCGATGCATCGGCAGGATCATCGATGAAGAGAGTCGCGCGGTGATTTCGGTCATCCGGTCGAGCGACAGCGTCATGCCGCCGTCGATCGGCACCATAAGGATATCGAGCCGGCCGATGGCGCCGTAATGCGCATCCTCCAGCCGGTGGTGCAGATGGCCGAGATGGCCGATGCAGAGTCCAGCCACTTCGAAAATGAAAATGGAATTGCCGTCCTTGCCGAGATCGCCGCCATTGCGGATATCCGTCGGCACGTTCCGGATATAGACATCGTCGACGACAAGCGCGTGGCGCGCCGGACCGCCGTCCGGATTCCAGCCGCGCAGCACATATTCGATGCCGGGATCGACATGGTCCGAATAGTGGGTGCTGTGAGCCCTGTTCATGGTCACGACGCGCGGCAGCGGGTCAGCGCCGTAGACGCCGGAAAAGTCAGTAGCGATCCGGACGCCGGCCGGTGTCTCGATAACGTAGGTCGAATGGCCGGCATAGGTGATCGTAACGTCACCATCGACGAAAGCCTGGGCCAGCCGAGACGTCTGCGACTTTGGCGCTGTGAAGCTGGCATAGGTGGCCGACGGCAGCGCTTCAGCGATCGCAACGCATCTCGACGGCGGCGGCTCTTCCTGGGCCGAAGCGGCGAACGGCCAGAAAGCCACAGTCAGCAGAACGGCGGCGGACAGGCGGAGCAAGGCTGTCTCCCGTGGCAGGATTGGCGCTCATGCCACGATAGCGCCAGCAATTGTGATGGCTATCATCGGGACAGTCACGTTTTCGCGAGCGCCGGAGGGGCTGGTCGTCTGGACCTTGTCCCGACTTGCAGACAAATCGCATGGAAAGGGACCCGCCACACCCCAGGCCGCCCCGATTGCTATCGCCAGTGATCAGGGCGTCGGGCGGAAGACGCCGTTCTCGTCGCGCTTGAGCGGCGCGGTTTGCCGGGAAAGCGGCGCACCAGGCGCTTCGGTGACCGAGACGCCCTCGGTCCAGTCGGCGGGTGCAATCGCGATGTAACGCGCATATCCGCCTGACCCGCCGAGCGGCTTGGCGAAGCCGATTGTGACCAACGCGCCGGCCTCTGGCACCTTGTCGAGATTTGCAACGCCTTCTGCCTGCGTGAAATCGTTGTGAAGCAGCCAGTGTTCGCCTTCGAGATTGGGCGTGGTGTCGGTGTCGAGCGGTTCATGACCATGAAACAGAATCTTCCGCTCCAGATGCAGGAATTTCAGTGCGTCCAAACTGACGCCTGGAAACGGTTTTTGGTTGAAGCGCGCGGCATCGGACCATTTCTTGTACCAATCCGAACGCACGAAGACGACTGAACCTTCCGGTATGCGGCCGTGCCGCTTTTCCCACTCTTCGATGTCGGCGACCTGGAGGTGATAGCCTTCGTCAGCCTGCACCTTGCCGCTGATGTCGATGACGACGAGCGGCCGCACGGCATAGGTGGCCGGCAGGTCGCTGATCGTTGCGCCGAGCGGATTCCAGTGGGAGGGCGGATCGAGCTGCGTGCCATATTGGTCCGTCGTCAACTCGTAGGCGCTCGCAACAAACCCGTGCTTGTCGTAAGTGAACTCTTCGCCGGCCTTGATGTAGCCCTCGATATCCTTCCCGGCGACAGCCGGCTTGAACCTGGCATTGGCGAAGCCCGGCCATACCGGCTGCACCGGCTCGAAGGCATGGGTCAGATCGATGTACTTGGCCGATTTGAGCGTGTTCTCATAAACCGACCAAAGCGACGAGTCCTGCGCCACCGCGATCGTTGGCACTGAGCAAGCGGCTGCCAGCAAGGCGATACGAACGAATTTGGATATATTCATCTGCGATCTCCCCGAAATGTCGCCGAGTATCGCGAGTTTCCCGCAGGACGACAAGCATGTGCATCCCTCCCACGAATATCGCGCCAATGCGGTTCCATCATGCCCGGCCATCACCGCATGCAGGAGTTCGTCGGCTGATTCAATTTGCTTCAATCGCTCCGGATAATTGTCGTAAGATCAAGCGTTGACCAACACGGAAAAATCGCGCTGCCGTCGTCTAAAGTTCCCGATTGCCGTTCTGTCCACACGCCGCTCGACGACGGCGCTGACGCGCGACCTCAGGAGAGAACCATGACCATCACCGTCAAGGTCGGAGAGGCCAAGACACACCTGTCAAATCTGCTGGCCAAGGTCGAAGCCGGCGAAGAAGTCATCATTTCGCGCGGCAACGAACCGATCGCGAAACTGAGCCGAATTCCCAAAATCAACGACCTGGGCGCCCTGATCGAAGAAGTCCGCGCCGCGCGGTCCAGGGCCAAGCCCGTCACCGCCGAGGAGGTTCTGGCCTGGAAGCATGACAGCCATCGCTACTAATGGTCTTCGTCCTTGATGCGTCCGTTGCGGTCGCATGGCTCCTTCGGAGGAACACAGACGACGCGACCGTCCTCGCCCGCTTACCGGCAAAGAAACGACCGTCACTTCACCGGCGCCACCCAGATCTCGGCGTCGAGCCTCCTGGTCGCAAGGCCGCGGGCGATGGCCTCGGCGTTGCGGGCGTTCTTCGATAAGGAAGCGGCCTGACGCTTGCTGATCACCAGCCCTTCGGCCAGTGCCCGGTTTCCCGAAAACACTCGCGACAGGAACGGCACGCGGCTGCCGCGCGCCCGCGAGAATCGCGCCGGCATGGTTTGCCTGGCGGTGTGGGCGACGACCTCGTCGATCCAGCCCTCGCCCAACCGCGCGCCCGGCTCCAGTAGCAGCAGCCAGTCGCCCTTGGCCTGCCTGATGCCGGCAGCAATGCCGCCGCTCGCCACATACAGGCAGCCGGCATGTTCGGCAACGCGGTGCGTCTGGTCGGTCGAGCCGGTGTCGCAGACGATAACGTCGCGCACCACGCCCTCGACCGCGCCGCCGATCAGCGAGGCGAGCGTGCGGGCAAGTCTTTCCTCGTCATTCAGGGTCTGGATGAGAACGCTGAGCATCGTTAGCCGAATAGCGGAAAGCCGGGCGCAGCGCCAGTTTTTGCGTCGCTCTATAAAAATGTTCTTGCTTTGTTCCATCGAATAAAATAGGATTATTTTCATGAACAGAGCGATTCGACAGCCAGCCGACAGTCCCTGGGAGAGGGCGAAAATGGAACAGATCGTGCGTGCCGACATTGCTGCCTTCGGGGCTGGAAGAGCCGAGATGGCCAATGCAATGATCGAGCAGAGTGGCGTCCGTATCCGTCCGGAGCGCAATCGCGGCCGGTCCGCCGGCATCAACCCGTCCGGCCGGTTCGAGCCGGTCAGCCGGCATGTGTTCGACGATGGCTGGAATTCGCTTGAGGAGCTGCCGCCGTTCAAGACCGAGGTGCAGGTCGAGAAGCCGCGCACCATCGTCACCCGCAACGAATCGCCCGACATTTCCTTCGACCGCTCGATCAATCCGTATCGCGGCTGCGAACATGGCTGCGTCTATTGCTTCGCGCGGCCGACGCACAGCTTCATGGGCCTGTCGCCGGGACTGGATTTCGAATCGAAGCTGTTCGCCAAGCCGGATGCGGCGCGGCTGCTCGACAAGGAATTGTCGAAGGACGGCTACCAGCCGCGCACCATTGCCATCGGCACCAACACCGATCCCTATCAGCCGATCGAGAAGCAGTACCGGATCATGCGCGAGATCCTCGAAGTGCTGGAGGCGCGCGGCCACCCGGTCGGCATCGTCACCAAATCCGCGCTGGTGACGCGCGACATCGACATTCTGTCGCGCATGGCCGAACGCGGGCTGGCCAAGGTGGCGCTGTCGGTGACGACGCTCGACCGTATGCTGGCCAGAACGATGGAGCCGCGCGCGTCGACGCCGACCAAGCGGCTGGAGGCGATCAGGCAGCTTTCTGATGCCGGCATTCCGGCCTCGGTCATGGTCGCTCCGATCATCCCCGGCCTGACCGATCAGGAGATGGAACGTATCCTCGATTCGGCACGTGCGGCAGGAGCGCGCGAGGCCGGTTACGTCCTGCTGCGCCTGCCGCTGGAGGTCGCGCCGATCTTCAAGGATTGGCTACTGCGTCATTATCCGGACCGCTACCGTCACGTCATGTCGCTGATCCGCTCGATGCGCGACGGCAAGGATTACGATTCGGAATGGGGCAAGCGCATGAAAGGCTCCGGCCCCTATGCCTGGCAGATCGGCCGGCGCTTCGAGATCGCCGCCAAACGGCTTGGCCTCAACGCCGAGCGGCGGTCGCTCAGGACCGACCAGTTCGTCGCCGCAGCCAAGGCAACCGAGCAACTGATGCTGCTTTGAAGACATCGTCTGCCGCCGCTGCCGGCGGCAGATGAAAAAATCCCGTCCAGCCTGTCCTGTCCCCGGGCCTGCAGACGGTGCCCTCCGGGTCCGGTGCCTCACCCGACCCGGAGGGGCTTGCGGAGAATCGGAGCCGATGCGAACCTCGCCGCAACATGGCTCGCGCGCGTTCTGATTCTCCGCTTCTCTTCGAAATCGTTGAGAGACCCGATTTCTCCTTCGAGACGAAGGCGATGACTGAGGGCCTGTGGCCGGTGGCGGGAATGGACGAGGCCGGGCGCGGCCCACTGGCCGGGCCGGTCGTCGCGGCAGCGGTAGTGCTCGATCCCGCCAACATTCCCGACGGTCTCGACGATTCCAAGCGCCTCAGCCACCTGCAGCGCGAGGCGCTGTTCCTGAAAATCCTTGGCTCCGCTCTTGCCGTGTCGATGGCCTCGGTCAGCGCGGAAGGCATCGATGGCAGTAATATTCTCAAGGCCAGCCTCGAGGCGATGCGCCGCGCCTTGGTCGGGCTCTCGGTGCAGCCAAAGCTGGCCCTGGCCGACGGCCGCGACGTGCCGCCCGGACTGCCATGCGAAGGCAGAGCGCTGATCAAGGGCGACCAGCGCTCGCAGTCGATCGCCGCCGCCTCGATCGTCGCCAAGGTGATGCGCGACCGCATGATGTGCGGCTGCGGCAGCCATCACGCGCTTTACGGTTTCGAGCTCCATATGGGCTACGCCACGGTCCGCCACCGCACGGCGATCGAGGTGCATGGACCGGTGGCGCGACTGCACCGCGCGTCCTTCGCACCGTTCCGGCTTGGCGGAACCGAAGTGCTCGACGAAGAGAGTTTTTCCGGTCTGGATTGAGCGCTTTCTCCCCTCTTGAGGGGGAGATGGCCGGCAGGCCAGAGGGGGTAGCCGCGCGTGAAGCGCCGCCCCCCTCTTTCATTCGACATATTATCCGATAGGGCGTCGCGACGCCGAGGCGACCCCCTCTGTCGCCTTCGGCGACATCTCCCCCTCAAGGGGGGAGATTACCCGGCTTAATTCAGCCTGGACTTGACGTCCTGAAGCGAGGCCTGGAACAGGTCGGCGCCCGCCTTGGCGTCAATCTTGGCGGCGAGCAGCGTGCGGGCGGCTTCGACGGCAATATCGACGGCACTGGCGCGCACTTCGCCGATCGCCTCGCGCTCCGCCTGACCGATCTTCTGTTCGGCAAGCGCGGTGCGCCGGGTGACATAGTCCTCGGTCTTCTTGTGCGCCTCGGCAGCCAGCATGTCGGCCTCGCGCTTGGCGGCGGCGACGATGTCGGCGGCCTCCTGCTCGGCTTCCTTGCGCTTGCGCTGGTATTGGCCGAGCAGTTGCTGGGCCTCCTCGCGCAGCCGGCGCGCTTCTTCAAGCTCGTTGCTGATCTTGTCGGCGCGGGCGTCGAGCGCCTTGGCGATCAGCTTCGGCACCTTGACGTATACGGCAATGGCCAGAAAAATGACGAGGGCAACGGTGGCCCAAAGCGTCGCGAGTGATGTGGCGTCCATGATGCGCTCCTCACCTGGCCACGGATTTGACGGCTGCCGCGATCTCGGCCTTGCTGGCTTTGCCGCCGACAAGCGCCTCGACGATGGCCGAAGCCGTGTCCTCGGCGATCGTACCGACTTCCTTCATGGCATTGGCCTTGATGGTCGAAATGCGAGCCTCGGCTTCGCCAAGCTTCTGGTCAAGCGCTGCCTCGACCTTCTTGCGGGCGGCCTCGGCTTCCGCCTTGGCGGCATCGTTGGCCTGCTGGCCGATCGCATTGGCCTTGGTCTTGGCCTCCGCCAGTTCCTGCTCATAGGCGGCAACGGCGGCATCGGCCTCGCCCTTCAGCCTGGCGGCTTGGTCGAGGTCCTGGGTGATGCGGTCGTTGCGGACATCGATGATGCCGCCAACACGCGGCATCACCACCTTCTTCAGGAACAGGTAGAACAGCCCGAAGGTGATCGCCAGCCACACAAGCTGCGAGGGGAATGTCGCCGGATCGAATGGCGGGAACACGCCGTGCGCCTCGGCAGGCACACCGGTGCCGGAATGCGTATCGCCTTCCGTGCCGGTATGGCCGCCTTCGACGGCAGGCGCGGACTCTTGCGCAAAGGCAGATGTCACGAACATGGACTATCCCCTGATGTCAGGCCTGCCGCCGATTTGCGGCCGGCCCTTCCAATTCCCAATGTTAGCCGAACAGGGGCTCAGCCGAACAGGGCCAAAAGCGCGATGAGCAGGGAGAAGATGCCCAGCGCTTCAGTCACGGCGAAGCCGAAGATCAGGCGGCCGAACTGGCCATCCGCGGCCGACGGGTTGCGCAGCGCGCCCGCCAGATAGCTGCCGAAGATGTTGCCAAGGCCAATACCGGCGCCACCCATGCCGAGGCATGCGATGCCGGCGCCGATGAACTTTGCTGCTTCTGCTTCCATGTGTTCAACTCCTTTGGATCTAAAAATTCCGTTGCGATTTCTATCCCGGCAGCAGGGCCGGAAACTCTTGGGTCAACCTGGGTCAGTGCCCGGGATGCAGGGCGTCGTTCAGATACATGCAAGTCAGCACGGCAAAGACGTAGGCCTGCAGGAAGGCGACCAGCAGCTCCAGCGCCGTCAGCGCCACGGCCATCGCCAGCGGCAGGACCGATCCGGCAATGCCGAGCGTGCCAAGCGCGCTCAAGCTCACCACGAAGCCCGAGAACACCTTCAGCGTGATGTGGCCGGCCAGCATGTTGGCGAACAGACGAACCGAGAGGCTGACCGGGCGCGATACGAAGGAAATCACCTCGATCAGCACCACCAGCGGCAGCAGGTAAACCGGCACGCCATGCGGCACGAACAGTTTCAGGAAACCAAGGCCATGCTTCATGAAGCCGTAGACGACGACGGTTCCGATCACCAGCGCGGCAAGGCCGAAGGTGACGATGATATGGCTTGTGACGGTGAAGAAATATGGAAAAAGACCGAGCAGATTGGCAACGAGAACGAACATGAACAGCGAAAATACCAAGGGGAAAAACTTCATGCCTTGGGTTCCGGCTGCGTCCCTCAGCATGTTGCCGACGAATTCGTAGGCCATTTCCGAGACCGACTGAAGACGGCTGGGAACGAGGCTGCGGCTCGAGGTGCTGAGATAGAGGAACGCCGAGGCAACGGCGACGGTCGCGACCATGAAGAGCGCCGAATTGGTGAACGACAGGTCGTAGCCGCCGATCTCGATCGGAATCAGCTTGTTGATATGGAACTGGTGGATCGGATCGACCTTGTCAGCAGCCACTTTAAATCCCCATCAAAGCCGCGCGCGGCTTTAGTGTCCTGTTCACTGCGCCGGCAAGCGGCGCCTCAAGTCATTCTTTCGGATCGCGGGCTTTGTCGCCCTGCCCGAATTCCGCCATAAGTCCCGCGGAGCGCAGGACATTGAGCACGCCGGCGCCAAAACCGAGCAGCAAAAAAACAATCAGACCCCATGGCGATGTCCCCGCCACACGGTCGATGATCCAGCCAAGACCGGCACCAACCACTATCCCGGCGATGAATTCGCTGGATAGCTTGAGCGCCTGGCCATATCCGGCCGCACTGCCCGCTTTCGCGTCGTCTTTCCCCTCGAGCCGGTCCGGCCGCCTTGTCGCAAGCGAAGCTTCAAGGTCGCGCCGGCGGCGCTCAAGATCGTCGTCGCGGATATCGGCTTGACGCTGTTTGCCGCGGCCGGTTTCTCCGGTTCCGTCTGGCCCATTCTTGTCGGCCATCGCAACCCCCTTGCCCGGTCAGATCGTCACCGTCCGTCCGCTCTTAAGTCGCCGGCAACATAGTTAGAGGGTTCCCGCCCGTCAAGCCACGGGCAGGACTTCAGCGTCAAGTATTTTTCCCATGAAAATCAAGAGCTTGCCAGGGTGCGACATCGTGCCCGCTACCGCCGCTGGTGTGCCGCGGCCGAATCCCTACGGCGACAGGTCTTCGATCGGCCGCGCCAGGGGCCTTGCCGGCGCGCTCAGCTCCAGCCGCCGCCATAAGTGCGATAGAAGATGTGCAGGCCGATCCTGGTCATTTTTTTCATCGTCCGCGCCCAACCCGGGTTGACGTAGTTGGCGTAGTAATGGGTCGACGATCCGACTTCCGGGATGAAGATCTTGCCGGCAGTGACCGCCATGGCGATGTCTTGCGCGGTCTTGTAGTGGGCGGGACTCTGGATGCGCTTCTTCCTGCCGTCGCAAGCGAAGGAAAACTGGCAACGGTTGAACCATTTGTCGTTCTGATAGACGACGCCGCAGATCGAGTTCGGATAGGCCGGATTGCGAACGCGATTGAGGATGACCTGGGCGACGGCGGCCTGGCCGCGCACCGATTCCCCGCGCGCCTCGAAATAGATGCCGTTGGCGAGGCAAGTCTGTTCCGCTTTGGAGAAGACGCTCGCCGGCAGCGGAGTTTGCATCCACGAATGATCGCCCTTGGCCACCGGCGGAATGAAGCGGCCATCGTTCGGCTTCTCGTCCTGAAGCAAGGCCTCGAAGGGCGAAGCCTGGGCATAGTCAGGCGCGGCCGCTGCGTAGGCCGTCGCCAGGACGTCGGGGCGGTCGTTGTTGACCAGCGCGGCCAGCATGGCCGGCACGCCGGGATCCGGCTTCTTGTCGACGCGTCTATGGAACGCGGCGGCAATCTGGATCTCCTTGCCTTTGATCTCGGCCCTGGCGAAAGCCATTTTCAGGCCACTGTCCATGCTCGGGCGAAGCAGCGAGGAGGAGCGCTCGAAAACCGAGCCGGCATTGAAGTTCTTCGGCGGCGCGACCGGCGAGACGATGATGATGCGGCCCTTCTTGTCGGCGCGCAGGATGCGGTCCTCGTCGGGCGTCGTGCTGGCCACGCTGCCCTTGCCGCGAAACGACACGGCGCCGATGCCGGGCAAGCGGACGCCGGAACCCGAGATCGAGCCGGTGGTGTCCGAATCGAGGAAAGGCATTTCGGCGGCATGGACCGAGCCGGCGACGGATTTCTCGACATAGGCGTTCCAGCGGGCGTTCGGCGCCTTGAGACCGGAAACCAGGCTCGTCATGTCCTGGTAGGCGATGACATTGGGAAAGCCGACCCAGATGCCAAGTCCAATGACCAGAGGAGACAGAAAGGAACGTCTTTTCTCACCGGCGAAAGCGACAAGCCGCTTCAAAACACGTCGATGCACGGAACTCTCCAGAAACGCAACGGACCCCACTGGAGAGGCACGATGATGCATTAACCTTGATGGGGCGTTAACGGAGCTAGACAGCGCCAATCATTTCAAAGGCGTTGTTGGAAACGGCTCCAACGGTCGCAATAACCACTCCGCAGAGCGATGTTCAGAGATGGTGGAACCTCCTCCATGCCACGAGCATGCTTAACGGCTATGTCACGACAGGCTTAACGGCCCGTCATCGGCGAGCGGTCTCTTGCGTCAATGAGGTTTTTCCGTGGCGTGCTGGTCCGGTCAGGGGGTAATTCCCCGAGGGCCCCGGCGCAGCTGGATCTGGCGGGTACCGCAGCATTTCTTGAACTTCAACCCTGAACCGCAAGGACATTGATCATTGCCGCTGCGTTGCAGCCGGCCGACCAGGGGCAGCATCGCTGCGGAAGGCAGGAGCGTCGCCGCAAGGGCCACCAACTTGGCCGAGATTCCCGGCACGACCAAGCGACGACCCGATTTGAACCCTCGCCACGCCCGTTCGGCCACATATTGCGCATCCACCTTGGGCAAGACGTTGAAGAGCACCGTCTGATTGGCGCCTGACCTTGCGAGAAACTCCGTCGACACCGGGCCAGGCGCCACGCATGTGACCGTGACACCGGTTCGGCGCACCTCCTGGTGAAGCGCCTCTGAGAAGAAGCGCACGAAACCTTTGCTGGCGAAGTACAGAGCCATATAAGGCCCGGGGAGGAACCCGGCCACGGAACTGAGATTGAGCACCCCGCCCCGTCGGCGCGCCACCATTCCGGGCAGAAAATGGAGGGTCAGTTCTGTGAGGGAATGTATGTTGAGATCGATGATGCCGAGTTGACCATCAACAGGCAGCGCCGTCGTCGCGCCGCGCAAGCCATAGCCGGCGCTGTTGACCAGGACATCGCAGACCAGGCCATGTGCGGACAGAAAGCCCTCCAGGCGCGTTGGCGCGTCGCCTGCCACGAGATCCAATTCGAGCGTGAATGCCTCGCCACCCGCCTGCCGAACCTCAGACGCCGCGGCGGCCAAGCCCTCGGGCGAGCGGGCAACCAGCACGATCGCGCCGCGCTCCCGTGCAGCGACGCCTGCAATTGCCCGGCCAATTCCACCCGAGCCGCCAATCACGACGACGGCCGGCCGCAATTCATGGTGCGAAATCACGTCGCGTTCCTTCGTATTGCGGGAGCGACAACATCCTGACCGAGCAGCACCACTTCATTGGCGACAGTGCCGTTCAGGATCTTTTCGAATCGCTCCAGTGCTCGTGCGACGTTCGCTCCGTCCATGACCCGGTGATCGTAGTGGATGCGGACATTCACCGATCCGTCGTTGCCGATCGGACCGTAGTTCAGAAGCGTGGTCAATGGTGTCAGCGGGTTGAGTGATTCCGCGCCGAGACCAGAATAGACGGACAGTTGGAAGGTACCGAAGTAATTTGCCCTTTGCCGGGCGATGTTCAACCCCAGCCACATAAGCAGCCACCTGACCGGCGCGGGCACAGCTGCCATGCGCAAGGCACGCCGGAACTCCGGGACCTCGAGGACCGGCCGTGACCGAGCCGCGTGGATGGCCGCCTCAAGTTGCGTGATGGAGTAGCGCTCCGGGCACTTGATGCAGCTCAGCAGAACGGCCGGCTCGCCTTCATATTCGCGCTCGTGGGCAATCGAGGCTACGCTTGCCGGATACTCGTAAAGCTGCGGCCAGGGCAACTTGACATAGGCGCGCCGCAGTTCCGGCATCTCGATGGCGAGAAGCGCATATCCTTTCAGGAAGATCGCGGTCCACGAGGGCCGGGTCTGCTGCGCCATTCTAGCCCTTACGAGTGGGCCGAGATTCATCTGACGCTGCACCGCGACCCGTGGCACGCCGATCGAAAACCTCATCAGATCGCCAACAAGGCGCCGGGGCGCCGAAAGCTTGAGGGCTCGGCCTCGCATCAAACGACCTCTAATAAAGATAAGGGATTATTCGCTTGGTCCTTTCCATATAGGCACGGTATTGCAAGCCTAAAGTCTCCAGCATCATACGCTCTTCCTTATCCACTCTCAGCAGGAAAAGCACGGCGAAACCAATCAAGCCGGATATGCCCGCAACCCAGTTCGGCAACAGAAAGAGCTGGCCGAGCCCCATAAGCAGGAACGAGGTGTACATCGGGTGACGGACCAGGGCGTATGGCCCGGCGCTAACCAGTTCGTGCCGTTCGCGAATCTCGAGCGTGATCGACCAGTTACGGCCAAGTACCTTGTGAGACATGCGAAAAATCCACAGCGCGGAGCAGAAGATGATGGTTCCGAGCGCCACCGACCACACGCTGGACGGATGGTCAGCCGCTGCGGGGATGCCGGTGGCGACATAGAAGCCAGGCAGGATCGCCAGGCCAAGGAGAGCCGAGGCAAGCCCGACGGTGTCGGAACTCGAGCGGCCGCCAGCTACAATCCGCACGCGCCTTGCCCGGCGCTCGAACGGATACCGGATCACATACCAGGCAACGAGGCCGATCACCCATATGATCTCGCCAAGTGAAGCTACAGAAATGGTCACTTCAGGTCACCGGAGCCTTTTCTCGATCTGGGACCACGATAGACCGTCGCAACGATGCCAGCGTCCGAAATGTCGACCGATAGACATTCAGAGCGCGCTCCTTTCGGAGTTGACCGGGCGAATGAGGCGAAAGCGGTTTGCCAATCGCATTTCAACCGCCGTTCATCTCCCGAAGGTTGGTTATGAATTGTTGCGGCCGGAGCCAGGTACCGGGGGTCTTATACCCCATCGATTTGGCGATGTCCGCTACGAATGCGTTGCAGTTGTAGAGCGAGGCGTGCCAAAGCGGAGAACTGGCCTGCAGCTTTCGTATGCTCGCGACGACTTTCCTGTATTCGGCTTCGGAAAGTAAAACGCGCCAGCTTGCCGACCGGTAGGCATCTTCGAGGTCGCCGTCCGTCCACCCGGTCGTGGCTGGCACAGGCGCCAAATGGCCGAGAACATAGACATTGGGATCATCGGACTTCGGAGCGAGCCCCGCAACTTCGGGGTTGACCATGCGTCCCGCCTGGTTCAGTCGTCCAAAAATCACGTAGGAATGGCCGTAGGTAAGGGCGTACCGGGAGCGGAACTCGATGAAATGCCGTTGGGCCGCGCGCGCCGGCATCGCCGCGGTACTCAGTGCCCGATTATTGGACACAAAAGTAGGCTGGGGTTTGTTGTCTTGCGACTGGCATGACGCCGCGACTAGCGCGAGCAGGGCCACAATTGCTGAACGGCCACTTACAAGCGTCATCTCATCCAGAACTCCGAGGACCGCAGACCTGCTGCCAGCCTATGCCCGTTAACCGCAGGTAGGCTGCGAATCCGGTGGCCCCTGCATATCGATAGGGAAGGGCCTGGCGGCCCTTCCCAAAATCTTCGAAAGCCGATGCTTACTTAATCACTGGCTCTTCTACGGCAACGGGTTCCGGCGGAGGAGCCTTCCCCTTTCCTTTACCGATCCCGTTCGCGCAGCCGCTCAGGCTGGTAACGGCGAGGGTAGCAACCATTACAATCAACATTCTGTTCATCAAGCAATCCTTTCCCCAGGGGCGGAACAGCCTATAGAATCGCCACAAATAAAAAATTACATGCAGCCCAACCAAGTTAGCTGCGATCTACACCAAAGCCTAGTGCAGAAATGACACAGTCGGCATTCGGTTGCAGCCGAAATCCTTGCGGTGACGTGCCGGCAGGTCTCACCATGCAACGGAGATCAGGCCTGCCCACCATCAAACCACCACCACCGTCGTGCCCAAAGGAGTCCGTTCGTAGAGGTCGATGATGTCGTCATTTGTCAAACGGATGCACCCGTTCGATACCGCTGTGCCTATCGTCCACGGCTCGTTTGTACCATGTATCCGGAAGTAGGTGTCGCGCCCGTTGCGATAGAGATAAAGGGCACGCGCACCAAGCGGGTTGTTTGGTCCGCCAGGGACCCCCCCGGCATACTTCACCAGGCGCGGCTTGCGCCTCATCATGCTGGTGGTGGGTGTCCACGACGGCCAGTCCGCCTTGCGGGCGATGGTCGCTGTACCCTTGAACGAAAGTCCCTGCTCGCCGACGCCGACGCCGTAGCGCGTCGCCCACCCGTCGGTCTCGACGGCATAGAGAAAACGTTGCGAAGTATCGACGACGATCGTTCCAGGCGGCTCGTTTCCGTCGTACCGCACCTGCCTCCGTCGGAAACGAGGATTGATGCCATCCCTTGGTCCGAACGCGGATGAAATCGGCTCCGTCACCTGTCGCAACGTCGACGTACATCCGGAGAGCATCAGAGCCAGAGTACCCAGCACGAGCCCCCGGCGCGCAATGTGGTGTTCTTCCATTTCTACCTGCTAGGAAACTGGTCGATCTACCGCCCCGCTCGTCTCTACCATTCCACGGCCTGCGGGCCAAGTCTCGCTGTGTGGCGGCAAAATGAATTCACAGGATTGACAAGCGAATTGGAGCGAAACTTCTTGCGATAACCGTCCGCCTCTGTTCGGTTATGGTCACAATGGGCATAGGACAGAGACGATGAAGCCTGATTTCCATGGTAAAGTCGCGATTGTGACCGGTGCGGGCTCCGGAATAGGAGCGGCTGTTTCACGGCAACTCGCGCAAGAAGGAGCCGAGGTTGTTGTCGCCGACCTTGATGCCGAGGCCGCGCGCTGCAGAGCCGCCGAAATAGGCGCGCAAGGAGGCAGTGCCTACGACTTTGCGGTCGATGTCACGGATGCGGCAGCCGTCGAAAAGCTGATCGAGTTCACTGTCCAGAAATGCGGCGGACTGGATATGGCGGTAAACAATGCCGGCATCGACGGCGTTCGAAAAGCGACGGCAGACTATCCGCTCGACAACTGGCACAGGCTGATGAACGTCAATCTGAATGGCGTCTTCTACAGCATGAAGTACGAAATCGCGGCCATGCTGGATCGAGGCGGAGGCGCCATCGTGAACATGTCCTCGATTCTCGGTTCCGTCGGCTTGCCGACTGCGTCCGCATACACGGCAGCGAAACACGGGGTCGTTGGACTCACCAAAGTTGCGGCGATTGAATATGCGAGGATGGGCATCCGGATCAATGCCGTCGGCCCCGGCTGGATCGAAACGCCGCTTCTATCGGAGCAAGCGGAGGCATTAGCCAATACCAGGCGCATGGCAGCCCTTCAACCGATGGGCAGGCGCGGCAAACCGGAAGAGGTAGCGGCTCTTGTGTGCTTCCTGCTGTCCGATCAGGCCAGCTTTATCACTGGCAGCTACCATCTGGTCGACGGAGCTTACACCGCCCATTAGCGCGTCGTGGCTGACGCTGGCGCCCAAAAGACGCGGCGCTCAGCGGCGTTTCTTCGCCTTGCCGGCGAACGGATTTTCCGAGGTGCGCAAGGCGATGCGGATCGGCACGCCTGGCATGTCGAAGGCTTCGCGCAGGCTGTTGGAGAGATAGCGAACATAGGATTGCGGCATCGCGTCCGGCCGTGAGCAGGACACGACGAAGCCCGGCGGACGCGTCTTGGCCTGGGTGACATATTTGATCTTCAGCCGGCGACCGGCGACGGCAGGCGGCGGATGATGCGCCAGGATGCCTTCCAGCCAGCGGTTGAGCTTGCCGGTCGAGACGCGGCTGTTCCACACTCTGTGCGTCCTGATGACGGCATCCATCAGCTTGTCGAGGCCGCGCCCGGTCTCGGCCGAGACCGGCACCGCCTGCATGCCGCGCGCCTGCGGCAACAGCCGCTCGGTCTTCTCGCGCAGTTCCGCCAGGAGTTCCTGCGGGTGGTCGATCATATCCCATTTGTTGAAGGCGATCACCGGCGCGCGGCCCTCGCGGATGATCAGGTCGGCGATCTGCAGATCCTGCTTCTCGAAGGGGATGGTGGCGTCGAGCACGATGATGACGATCTCGGCAAAGCGGATGGCGCGCAGGCCGTCCTGCACCGACATGACTTCCAGCTTTTCGTGGATCCGGGCCTTGCGGCGCATGCCGGCGGTGTCGAACAGTTTGAGACGGCGGCCATGCCAGTCCCAGTCGACGGAAATCGAATCGCGGGTGATGCCGGCTTCCGGCCCGGTCAAGAGCCGCTCCTCGCCGATCAGCGCATTGATCAGCGTCGACTTGCCGGCGTTCGGACGGCCGACGACGGCGATGCGCATCGGTTTGGTATCGTCATAGCTCGGCTCGGCGTCGGGATCGGTGATGTCCTCGCCGATCAGCACCTCGCTGGCGGCGGCCTCCTCGTCGGCATCTTCTTCTTCGCCGAAGGCGCGCGCCTCGCCCAGTGCTGATATCACCGCATCGCGCAAATCGGGCAGGCCCTGGCCGTGTTCGGCCGAGACCGGGATCGGCTCGCCAAGGCCGAGTTCCCAAGCCTCCAGCATGCCGCCCTGGGCGCCGCGCGCTTCGGCCTTGTTGGCGACCACGACAACCGGCTTGCCGGACTTGCGCACGATCTCGGCGAAGGTCTTGTCGTCAGGCATCAGCCCGGACTTGGCGTCGATGGTGAAAAAGATCAGGTCGGCTTCGCGGATGGCGATCTCGGTCTGGGCGCGCATGCGGCCCGGCAGCGTCGAAGCAGCAGCATCCTCGAAGCCGGCGGTGTCGATGACGTCGAAATGCAGATCGTAGAGCTTGGCGGCATGGACGCGACGGTCGCGGGTGACGCCCGGCGTGTCGTCGACAAGCGCCAGCTTCCTTCCCACCAGACGATTGAAAAGGGTCGATTTGCCGACGTTAGGCCGGCCGATGATGGCGACTTTGAACGTCATGCGGCCCTACATCTGCCAGCATGTCGTTGTCCCAAAACCGCTACACACTTTTGGGCGACATGCATTACGACACATTGCCCGACCCACGGATCAACTCGGACATCAACGTCGCCCGCTCGCGCGCGTTGCGCGGGGCGCTGTCATCCGAAGCGATCTGGTCGAACAGTTTCTGGGCGTCCGTCGCCTTGCCTTCCTTCCAGGCGGCAAGGCCGAGCGCCTCGCGCGCGGTATGGCGCAGCGGATTGGTATCGGCGGTGAGCGTCTCGACGCGGCTCGAGACATCGGCGAACGAACCGTGGTCGACGAGCAGCAGCGCTGCCCTGAGGCGCGCCATATCGCGAAGGCCTGATGGAATGTCCGTATCGGCGGCGACCTCGTCGAAGTCCTTGACGGCGGCGGCGGCATCGCCCTTATCCGCCTTGACGGTTGCCGCCCGCATGCGGGCGAGCAGCGGATATGCGCCGTAGCCATCTTTTTCCAGCGCATCGAGGGCCGCCAGCGCTTCGTCGCTCTTGCCCTCATTGGCAAGCTTCAGCGCCTGCGAGAAGGCATCGCCCGAGCGATTGGCGCGGGTCTCGTCCCAATAGCGATAGCCGACGAAGGCGGCGGTGCCGACCACCACCAGTATCGCGAGCGCTAGCAAGGCAGGACCAAAACGGTCCCACAGCGCATGCGCCTGATCGCGACGCATCTCTTCGTTGACTTCGCGGATAAAACTGTCGTCCGACATCTCAAAACCATCCTGCCCGCCTCAGGGCGGTTTAGAGCGACGTGCGTCCATGGAAAGTACGCTCTAACACTTTGAATTTGCGCATCGTGTTTCCTGACAAAAAATCAATTCTGCACTTCAGGCCGATGCGGTAGCCCGCGTTTTAGCGAAATTTTGCCGGCATGGAAGGGGTTCGACCGGAAAATCGGCTAATCGCCGGACGACGATGTAAAGGATGACTGCAAAGGGCGACCGCACCCACGCCACATTTCGCCGATAGCCGGTGCGCGAACCCTCCTCAAAATCCAGATCAGACACTGATGCCTCGTTTGTCCCGCGCTGTTGCGTTTTCGATCGCGTCGCTTGCTGCGGCGGGCGCTGCTGTCGCCGACCCGCCAGCGCCGGCAAAGCCGAAGCAGGCCGTCCTCATCTCGTTCGACAGCGCCCGCGATATTTTGCAATGGAAGCGCAGCCGGGCGCTGGCCCAGCGCACCGGCGCCCATTTCACCTACTTCGTGTCCTGCGTCTTCCTGCTCTCGCCGGAGACGCGCAAGCAATACACGGCGCCCGGCAAGGCATCAGGCAAATCCAATATCGGCTTCGCCGCCTCGAAACAGGAAATCGCTGACCGGCTCGAGCAGATAAACCTTGCCGCCTCGGAAGGCCATGACATCGGCAGCCACGCTTGCGGCCATTTCGACGGCAAGGACTGGAACAAGGCCGACTGGCTGAGCGAGTTCGGTTCGTTCAAGCGCATTCTCGAAAATGCCTATTCGATCAACGCTATTACCTCCGAACCCGCAGGCTGGCGCGAAATTGCACGTAAGGCGGTTGGCTTTCGCGCACCCTATCTGTCGGCAAACAAGGCGCTCTACGAAGCGCTGCCAAGGGCGGGCTATTGGTTCGACGCGAGCGGTGTGTCGCGCGGCCCTGCCCGGCCACCGACCAGCGACGGCATCACGCGCTTCTCACTGCCGAAGATTCCGGAAGGTCCTGACACAAGGCCGGTGATCGCGATGGACTACAATCTCTATGTCAGGCATTCCGGCGGCTTCGAGCGGCCGAGCCAGGCGGACGAATTCGCCAACCGGACCTATGACGCCTTTCGCGCCGCCTTCGACGCGCAATACCAGGGCAAACGCATTCCGCTGGAACTCGGCTTCCATTTCACACTGATGAATGACGGCGCCTACTGGAAGGCGCTGGAGCGCTTTGCCGGCGAGGTCTGCACCAGGCCCGACGTCGAATGCATCAGCTATCGCGACTATGTTTCGCGCCAACGCGCCGGGGAAAAGCAGGCGTCGGTGGGCGGCTGAGCCGAAACCGCTCGCCGCCCCGTCACTCTCAACTTACCGGCTGATCCTCAGGCCGCAAGCCGGCTCGCTCTCGCTCCAGATAGGCCTGGTCGATTTCCGGCAGCGGCGCCCCTTCAAGTGTCGCCTCGAAGGCGCGCAGGCGCTTGTAGATGGATATCAGCTCGACGATGGTCGGCCAGGAATTCACGAGATATTGGAACGAAGTGGCGACTTGTGAAAAGGCGGTAACAATCTGCTGGAAAACGCCAAATGTTATCTTGCCGATTGCCAAGGTCGGAACAAGAATAAGCGTAGCGAATACGTTGTCGACTTGAAGGTATAGATAGCGGACCATGTCGAAATAGACATAGTGTGCATAGAGAGTGAAATAGTTCTTGCGAACATTTCTGAAAAGCTCGGACAGAGTTGGTGGCTGCGCTCGTGCCGTATCGTCCTCGCCGAGGACAAGTTCCTTGCGCAGCGCGGCTTCAACCCGCTGATTGCGAAATTCCAACCCGGGCAGCCTGACGCCGACGACTGCCAACAAGCCGGTGCCAAACAGCGACCAGGTGATCGCCGCAATGACCAGCGGATAAGGGATTGCTCCGACGATTGGGAGCGTTGAGACATGGAGAGAAAGGGAGGCCAGCAAGGGCAGGAATGCAATCAGGGTCATGATGGAGTCGATGAAGTTCACGCCGAGCCCCTGCATTGTGCCGGAGAAGCGCATCGTGTCGTCCTGAACGCGCTGCGACGCCCCTTCGATATGGCGCAGCCTCGGCCAGTAAGCGGTAAAATAATCGTTCATCGCGGTGCGCCAGCGAAACACGTAGTGCCTGACGAAAAACACGTTCAGAACGGCAATGCTCATATAGACCAGGGCCAAGGACAGAAACTGCCATACTCCGTAGTAAAGCTCGGCAGGGGAAACGGAGCCCGGCGTGGTCAGCGCCTTCTGCACCATATCGTAAAACATGCCGCGCCAGTCATTGAGCGCCACGCTGATCTGCACGATGAAATTGGTGACGAAAATAATCAAACCAGAGCCAAGGATCGACCAGTTCTGCCAGCGATGCGGGGAATACAGCGCCCAGAAAAGGTAGAATACGCCCATGCCGGCGAAGAAATATCCGTAAAACCAGAGGAATGCCGGCGTCAGGAATCTTATCGGGCTGATGACTGGTGCTGCCTGCGGGTCGACCGGCGGCATGCCGAGCATCGTGCCAAGGTGCTCGCCGCCGAAAAACCACAGGAGGACGAGCAGAAGGCTCCAGGCGACGGCCGAAGTGAAAAACAACTTCGGCTGCGGGAAGAAGGATACGAACACTGTTAGGAAATCCTCGGTCGATGCGCAAATCAGCGGCGTTGCTGTTCAGCGGGCATAAGGTCACACATCGATCGGAATGAAAATGGCCGGTGCGTGATGCCCGGCACCGAGCAAGACCACAATCATGGCGATTTTGGCGCAGCCGACCAGATGACCGCGCCAGAGACCAGCAGCACCGCGGCGGCCACGATCGATGCGAGGAAGAAGTCGCCGGAGGCTTGCGCAAGCAAGCCGGCGACGATCGGACCGATGATCTGGCCGAGGCCGAAGGACGCCGTCATCGATGCCAGGATCCGGCGTGGCGCCTGCGGGGCAAGCTGCCTTCCGGTCTGAAGGCCGAGCGCGGTGATGGCGATGAAGGTGCCGCCAAGCAGCAACCCGCCGAGCAGCGGCCCAATGTGTCCGCCCATGGTGACGCTCGCGCTGACGCCGACCACCTCGACGAGGCACCCCCAGGCATAAGCCCGGTAGAGCCCGATCTTTGCCGCGATCTTCTGCCAAAGCCAGACCGAGGGAATTCCGGCAAGGCCGGTGACCATCCACACCACGGCCTCGAAGACGCGGCCGCCGCCGCCCTGCCGGACGATGGCGACCAGGAACGTCGCCGTCACGATATAGCCGAAGCCGAACAGCCCGTAGGCGACTATGACCTTCACCAGTGACCGGTCCTTTGGTAGCGCCGGCTCGCGGCCATCGGCGCCGTTGGCGGTCGCAGTGCTGCCGAGCAGCAAGGCCACGACGGCAATGGCGCAGGCCGAGATCGCGGCGGACCAGAACCAGCCCGCCGGCCAGCCGGCCTGTCCGGTGACGAGTATTGCCATCAGTGCCGAGGACGCTGCTATGCCAAGGCCGACGCCGCCGAAATGCAGCGCCTGCAGGTCGTTTCGGCCGACCGCGGCGAGATGGCCGAAAACGATGCTGGACATGAACACAAGGACGAAGGCGCTGGCCACACCGGCAAGAAAGCGGATGACGAGAAAGGCCGCCATCGTGTCGGCCAGGCCCATCAGCCCGGTGAGGACTGCGGTGGCGGCAAGACCGGCAAGCATCAGCAGGCGCTCGCGGCCGTGCGCCCAGCCGCCGACGGCTGCGAGCGCGCCAACGAGATAGCCGAGATAGTTGGCGGACGCGATCCAGCCGGCATCGGCCGGCGTCAGGCCAAGTTCCTCCATCATGCCGGGCAGGATCGGCGTATAGACGAAGCGGCCGATGCCCATGGCAACGGCCAGGGCAATCATGCCGGCGAAGGCGAGGCGCAAAGGGGACGGCGAAGCGGCTTTCATTGCGGTGCACAATAGGTGCACGAGCGGGTGAAACAATCCGCTTCTTGTTGGGCCAGAACGGGTTGCAAGGACCGTATCCGAGCGCAGCGGCGGTACAGAACGAACGTCGGCGATCCTTCGCGCCCCCCTCTGCCCTGCCGGGCATCTCCCCACGAGGGGGGAGATCGGCAGCTTCGTCGCCGGCTCTCCTTCTTCAACTTCTGGAGATTGGCGAAAGCGGAGATGACGGCCAATCTCCCCCTCGTGGGGGAGATGTCCGGCAGGACAGAGGGGGGCGCTGTCCCGCGAACGTTTCCGCAGCGACCGTCTGCAGTCCTTTCGGGTCTAATTAAAGTCAAATCCTCAATGTGCGGAGGATTTCAGCCGCAGCCAGCCTGGCCGGTGCCGGTCTCGTAGGCCGTGCGCCGGGCTGTCATCCGGAACGGCAGGTCGCCGAGTTCGCGCTCCGACATGGTGTCGAGCACAGGATGCGACAGCGGATCGGTGGCCCATCGGGTGGCCTCGCTTTCATGCGACCGGCTTTGCCGCGCGCCGGCAGCGGAAAAGACCCCGAGCAGTGACAAAATCTTCATCGTATTTTTCCTCCACAGGTCTGCTTGTTCCTTAAAATTTGCCATTCCTCCCTGTATTTCAATTGAGATTTCAACCGTGCCGGTTTAGAAAAACTGTATGGCCATGCTGAACCGCGCCCACCTCAACGGCCTGCGCGCCGTGGAAACCGTCGCCCGCCTGGGATCGCTTTCGGCTGCGGCGAGCGAACTCAACGTGTCCGCCAGCGCCGTCAGCCAGCAGGTCAAGCGGACGGAAGCGCAACTTGGCCAGGCGCTGTTCGAACGAACGGCAAGCGGTCTGGTACCGACCGAATTCGGCACCGTCTTCACCGCCCGGCTCGGGGCAGGTTTCCGCGAGCTCGCCCAAGCCGTGGCGCTCGCCGACGAGGCCTCCGAATGCACGCTGGTGGTCTCGGTCGCGCCGGCCTTTGCCTCGAAGTGGCTGCTGCCTCGACTGTCACGTCATTTCGCCCGGCATCCGAATGTGCTTTTGCGCATCGACGCCTCGGTGCGGATTGCCGATCTCGATCGCTCGGACATCGACATCGCCATCCGGCTCGGCGACGGCAAATGGCCGGGCGTGCGCGCGCAACTGCTGCTGGCGCAGGAAGTCTTCCCGGTCTGCGCCCCGGCGATCGCCGACAAACTGAAATCGATCGAAGATCTTGCCTCGACCTGCGCGATCACCGACGAAAGAGCGATGATCAGCTGGGAAAGCTGGTTCGAGGCGGCCGGGGTGAAGCCGGTCACCTTTCTCAAGGGCGCGCGCTTCACCGACCCGATGCTGTGCCTGGAATCGGCGATCGCCGGCCACGGCGTCATGCTCGGCTGGCAATTGCTGACGGCTGACGCTCTCGCCGACGGCCGGCTGGTCGCGCCGTTCGGCGTCCGCGCCGAGAGCGGGCTGGGCTACTGGCTGGTGACCTCGGCCAGCAAGAGCGAGAGCCGCAAGGTGCGCGATTTCAAGATCTGGATCCGCGAGGAGATCGAGGCGACGATGGCGCAGTTCGGCGCGCTCGCCGGCGCGGCCTGAGCAGGCCCGGTTGATCACGGTGGAAAGACCGATGGCACCGGTCTATGTAAGAACCAGACTCCCACATCGCGACAGGCAGGATCATGACCACACATTCGCGCGGCGTTGCCGCAACGATCGACCCGGTGAAGCTCGACAGGCTGGCAGAAGTCGCCATCAAGGTCGGGCTGCAATTGCAGCCGGGACAGGATCTGGTGCTGACATCGTCGATCGCAGCGCTGCCTTTGACGCGACGGATCGTCGAGCAAGCCTACAAGGCCGGCGCCGGCCTGGTGACGCCGATCTTCAACGACGACGAGATGACGCTGGCACGCTTCCGCTACGGCGCCGATGCCGGCTTCGACCACGCCGCCGGCTGGCTCTATGAGGGCATGGCGAAGGCCTTCGCCAACAACGCGGCGCGGCTTGCCGTGCGCGGCGAGGATCCGTCGCTGCTGTCGGCGCAGGATCCGGGACAAGTGGCGCGCGCCAACAAGGCGAACTCGATCGCCTACCAGCCGGCACTGGAAAAGATCACCGGCTTCGACATCAACTGGAACATCGTCGCCTATCCCGACCTGGCCTGGGCCAGGCAGGTGTTTCCGGGCGATAGCGACGACGTCGCGGTGGCGAAGCTCGCCGACGCGATCTTTGCCGCCTCACGGGTCGATGTCGACGACCCGATCGGCAACTGGACAGCGCACAATGCGGCGCTTCGCAGCCGCACCGAATGGCTGAACGGCCATAATTTCCATGCGCTGCATTTCACCGGACCTGGCACCGACCTGACCGTCGGCCTGTCCGACGGCCATGAATGGATGGGCGGCGCCTCGACCGCCAGGAACGGCATCACCTGCAACCCGAACATCCCGACCGAGGAGGTTTTCACCACGCCGCATGCAAGGCGCGTCGAAGGCCATGTTACGAGCACCAAGCCGCTGTCGTACCAGGGCACGCTGATCGACGGCATTGCGGTGCGTTTCGAGCAGGGTCGCATCGTCGAGGCCAGGGCCAGCCGCGGCGAGGATGTGCTGAAAAAAGTGCTCGACACCGATGAAGGCGCACGCCGGCTCGGCGAGGTCGCCCTGGTGCCGCATTCCTCGCCGATCGCGGCGAGCGGCCTGCTGTTCTTCAACACGCTGTTCGACGAGAATGCCGCCTGCCATATCGCGCTCGGCCAGTGCTATTCGAAGTGCTTTGTCGACGGCGCCTCGCTCACTCAGGACGAGATCGCGGCGCGCGGCGGCAACAAGAGCTTCATCCATATCGACTGGATGATCGGTTCGGACAAGATCGACATCGACGGCGTCGGCAAGGACGGCGGCCGCGTGCCGGTGATGCGCAAGGGCGAATGGGCGTAGGGGCGAAAGGGCATAAGGGCGAGTGGGCGTAAGCAGCCGCCTGAAAGACGACATGGCGGCCAACCCCGGAGTTGGCAATGAAACTCGATATCAGGGTCAAGCGCATCTACGAGCCGCCCTCGCCTGGCGATGGGCAGCGGGTGCTCATAGACCGCGTATGGCCGCGCGGCGTCCGCAAGGAAGACGCCGCGCTGACACTGTGGCTGAAGACCGTCGCGCCAAGCGATGAACTGCGCAAATGGTTCGGCCACGAGCCGACGCGCTGGATGGAATTCCAGCAGCGCTATCGCGGCGAGCTCGATAGGAACAGCGAGGCGGTCGGCCAGTTGCGCGCCCTGCTCGACAACGGCCGGGTGACGCTGCTCTACGGCGCCCAGGACGACATGCACAACAACGCAGTGGCTTTGGCTGACTATCTCAGCCTTAAGGGTTGAGGCAGCGCGCTGCCGACGCCGTCGTCGCTAATCTCAGGCGACACGCAGTTCCGTGGCTGCATCGAAGAGGTGCACCTTGCCCGGCAGCACCGAAAGGTTGATCGCGGCGCCGGCGTTGCGGCGCTCGTCACGCGGCACCACGGCGACGGCGTCGTATCCCGCCACGCGCAAATGAATCTGGACATCGGCGCCGGTCGTTTCGGACAGCACGACCTCGCCCTTGATCTCACCCGTATCCGAAATGCCGAGATCGTGTGGCCGGACGCCCATGATGACTTTTTGGCCTGGTTTTGCCTTGATCTGCGGTGACAGGCCGATCGACACGCCTTCGGCGACGAAGCGAGGACTGCCGCCTGCGGTCTCGACAGCGCCGGCGATGAAGTTCATCGACGGCGAGCCGATGAAATCAGCGACATATTTCGAATTCGGGCGCTCGTAGACCTCGTCGGGCGTGCCGATCTGCATGATCCTGCCGGCGTGCATCAGCACGATCTTGTCGGCCATCGTCATCGCCTCGATCTGGTCGTGGGTGACGTAGATCGTGGTGGTGCCGAGACGATTATGGAGTTGGCGGATTTCCACGCGCATATGCGTGCGCAGCTTGGCGTCGAGATTGGAGAGCGGCTCGTCGAAAAGGAAGACGGCGGCATTGCGCACCATGGCGCGGCCCATGGCGACGCGCTGGCGCTGGCCACCCGACAGTTCCTTGGGATAGCGCCCGAGGTAGGGCGTAAGGTTCAGGATTTCCGCCGCCCATTCGACCTTCTTCCTGATCTCCGCCTTTGGCACTTTCGCCACTTCGAGGCTGAAGCCGATATTGTCGAACACCTTCATTGTCGGATAGAGCGCGTAGTTCTGGAACACCATCGCGATGTCGCGATCGCGCGGGTGAACGTCATTGACCCGCCTGTCGCCGATCAAAAGATCGCCGCTGGTCACCCGCTCGAGCCCGGCTGTCATGCGAAGGAGCGTGGTCTTGCCGCAGCCCGACGGCCCGAGAAGCACGACGAATTCGCGGTCGGCAATGCCGAAGGAGATGTCCTTCATCACCTCGACATGGCCGAAATTCTTGGCGATGTTCTTATATTCTACGGTGGCCATTCTCTGTCTCCAGACGCCCGGATACGGGTCGTCAGTATTTCTGCCTGGTCGGCGTGATGACGATTTCCTGCACGAGAGCGTTTTGTGGCAGCTGGTAGGTGTGCAGCATGAGGTCAGCGACGTGCTCCGGGCCGATGCCGCCGCCGATCTTGAGCTTGTTGGCCTTGTAGTTGGCGAGTGTCTGCGGATCGAGGACGCCGCTCAGAACCTCGGTTTCGATCACCCCGGGCGAAAGCACGACGACGCGGACGTCGTAGTCGGAAAGATAGTCGCGCAGCGATTCCGACACGGCGTGAACGAAGAATTTCGTCCCGCAGTAAACCGTATGATCCGGATAGATTTTTCGGCCGGCGATCGAACTCATCATGAACAGCGTTCCATGACGGCGCTCCATCATGCCCGACATCACGGCGTGGACCGAATTCAGCACGCCTTTGGTGTTGATGTCGATCATCTCGTCCCATTCCTCGGGCGGCTGGCGGCCTATGTCGGCAAGCCGCGCAATGCCGGCATTGGCAAACAGCATGTCGACCGGTCCGTATTCGGCTTCCGCCTCCTTCACGGCAGCCGCGATCGCGGCGCGGTCGCGGACATCGACCTGCCGAGCCATGCTGTCGGGCAGGTTCAGCGCCTCCATGCGCTCCAGACGGCGGGCCATCATCAAAACAGGGTGGCCGGCGCGGGAAAACGCCTTGGCGACCGCCTCGCCGATACCAGAACTGGCTCCTGTCACTGCTACGAGCTGTTTTCCAGCCATGGCTTTCCTCAATCGAAATTGTCGATACCCCGGGCTGGCGGCCTTCGGGCAGCCAGCCCGGGGGAAGACTCAGCCCTTGGCGACGAGATCGTCGACCTGGGTTTTCAGGGCGTCGAGCGACTCCTTGGCCGAGCCCGACTGGCCGGCGAAGTATTTGCCCAGCGCAACCGGGATCATGTCGCTCGAGAGTTCTGCCCATGCCGGCAGGTCGGGCTCGGATCCCATGTAGTTGGCGATGGTGTCGCGCACGACCGGCAAGTGGCGGGTCGTGCCGGCGCCGACACGCGCATTGGCCAGCACGCGCGGATCGTCATAGACGCTGGTGCGCGTTGGCCCGGTACCGCCGCCCAGAACCGTTATCAGCGCCTGGGTATCGGCTGAGGTCGCCCACTGCATGAAAATCCAGGCGGCGTCCGGGCTCTTCGAGTATTTCGATACCGCGAGCGAAGAGCCGCCCTGGTGACCAACGCCCGGAATTTCGCCGAACCCGGTCTGCTCGACGGTGCGCAGCGTCGCGGCAGGTTTCGGCGGAACCATCGCTTCCATCAGGCCCGAGACCTTGGAGGCCTTGGGATCGTCGAAGAACGGGAAGAATTCGCCCCAGGACAGCATCGAGGCGGCGACGCCCTGGCCGACCGACTGGCCCTCGCCATCCCATGTCCAGCCGTCGACGCCGGGCGGCATCGTCGCCTTGAGCTTGTCCCAGTAGGCCATGGCGGCCAAGCCGGCGTCGTCATTGCCGGTGAACTTGCCGTCGGGGCCGAAAATCGAACCGCCATGGCCCCAAAGCCACGCCGTCCAATCGCATTCGAGGCTGTAATGGCCCGATTTCATCTGGCCGCTGGTGCCGTACATGTTCGGGCCCTTGGCGTCGGTGATCGCCGCAGACGCCTTCAGCAAATCGTCCAGCGTCGCCGGAGGCGGCAGCTTGAGCTCGTCCCAGACGTCCTTGCGGTACTGCATGATGAAGATCGGGATGTCGTAGGGCACGCCGACCATGCGGTCCTCGTACATGGCGATACCGTCGACGAGCGGCTTCAGGAAGTCGTCGATGTTGTAGTTCGGCATTGCCAGGTCGGCGTTCTTGAGCTGCTCGCGCGGATCGAAGACGTCCTGGCTGAAGCTCGCCGCCCAGCTCTGGTCGATATAGTAGAGGTCGTAAGTGCCGAGGCTCGAAGCCACGTCAAGGGTCAGCTTCTGCAGCACCTGCTCGAGCGGCAGCACTTCGATCTCGACCTTGATGCCGGTAGCCTCCTCGAAATACTGCTTGAGCTGCGTGGCGATGGCATTGGACGGCGGCGTCGATTCGGTGGCGAGACGAAGCGTCGTTCCGGCAAAGGGCTTGCCGACATCCGAGAGCCATTTGGTGATTTCGGCGCTGGGTTTTAGTTCCTGTTCCTGAGCCGATGCCTGGCTGATGCCGTAGAACGGACGCCGTCCAAAACCCATGCCGAGCGCGCCGGCGCCGAGGCCGAGTATGCCTGCTGCGCGAAGAAACGAGCGGCGGTCCATCTGTCCGCGAACGAAGCGGTCGGTGACAGAGGCAAGATGCGTCTTTCTGATGCTGTCTTTCATTGTCTACTCCTCCGGTTTAATTCGCGATTTTCTCAAGGCTGCGAATTCGAGCCTCCCATCTATTGTTTCAACGATCCCATCGTGAGACCGCGCACGAGGTGCTTCTGAACCAACAGAATGAAGATGAAAGCGGGAATGATGGAGGCGGCGCCAAGCGCGGCCATGTTGCCCCAGGCGGTGCCGATCGAGGTGACGAAGGTCGACGAGACGACAGGCACGGTCTTGAGCGAGGTGGTGGTCAGGGTCAGCGCAAACAGGAATTCGGTCCAGCTGAAGATGAAGCAGAGCACCGCCGTGGCGGCGATGCCGCCCTTGGCCATCGGCAGCACGATCCTGCGAAAAATCATGAAGCGGCTGGCGCCGTCGACGATCGCGCTCTCGTCGATCTCGGAAGGAATGTCGTCGAAGAAGCTCTTCATCAGGAGGACGGCGAGCGGCAGGTTCATCAGCGCGTGGATCAGCACCATGCCGGTATAGGTGTCGATGAGACCGAAATTCTTGTAGATGAAGAACATCGGCACCGCGACCGCGACGGGCGGCATCATGCGCGTCGACAACACCCAGCCGACGAAACTGTGCCGGCCGCGGAAGTTCATGCGCGACAGGGCATAGGCGGCAAGCGTGGCGATGGCGACAGCGAGCACGGTCGACAGCGTCGCGATGACGATCGAATCCCAGACGCGCGGCGCCATGTAGAAATTGCCGCCGCCCGGCGTCACGGTGATGCCGCCGCTGCCCAGCGAAATCCCGAACACCTTCTGGAAATTGTCGAAGGTCGGCGTGAAGGCGAACAGTTTCGGCGGCCGGTTGAAGATGTCGTTGCCGTGTTTGAACGCCACCGACGTCCAGTAGTAGATCGGAAAGAAGAAGATCGCGACCACAACCCAGGCGGCGATGGTGCGAAGCATGCGGGTCGAGAAGGAGCCGTTCATTCTACCACCTCACCTTGGCGATACGGATGAAGAGGTTGGCAATGACGAGGATGATCACCAGGGTGACGAGGCTGAGCGTGGCTCCATAGCCCCATTTTACGAAGCTGAACGTCTGCTGCCATGCATAGAGGGACAGCGAGTAGGTCGACGCTCCCGGCCCGCCGGAGGTCATGACGAAGACGTAGTCGAAAACCCGGAACAGATCGATGCCGCGGACCAGCACCGCGATGGCGATCACCTTCGACATCATCGGCAGGGTGATGCGCCGGAAGATCTGGAACGACGAGGCGCCGTCGATCATCGCGGCCTCGTAAGGCTCCGGCGGCAGCGCCCTGAGACCGGCAAGGAAGATGAGCACCATGAACGGCGTCCACTGCCAGATTTCCGCGACGAGAACGCCGGCAAGCGCGGTCGACGCGGTGGCGAGGATGGGGTTGTTCGAATTGAGCAGTCCGATCGACTGCAGGAGATAGCTGATCACCCCGAACTGCGGATCCTCCATCAGCAGATACATCATGCCGACAATGGCTGGCGGAATGACGAGCGTCATCGTCAGTACGCCGCGCAGGAATCCGAAACCGAAGCCGTCGCTGTCGAGGAGCAGCGCGATCGCCATGCCGAGCACCAGCTCGAAGATCAGCGCGATGGCGAAATAGGTGAAGGTGATGACGAGCGACTGCCAGAACCGCGTGTCGTTCCACAGCTGCACCCAGTTTTCCGTTCCGACGAATTCGAGCGCCCGCCGGCGCGGGACGAACTCATGGAAGCTCAGCCAGATGTTGTAGACGAGAGGATACACGGTGAAGACAAGGAGGATCGCCACCAGCGGCAGCAGCCAGGGCAGCGGGTGATCCGAAATGACGAAACGTCTGGCTTGGGCAACCCGCACGCGTTCCTCCCGAACCGCTTCGTTTTGCGATGCACAAATGTTCATATCTTGTGCATTTGTTCAAATGCTATATCGTCGCCCTGTCTGTGGCAAGCACTTGTTGGGTGCGCCACAAGCATCGGAGGACCCTCATGACGTCGATCGGTCTGCTGGCACGGGTTGCCCATCAGTATTTCGTGCTGGGCGAAACGCAGCAGGCCATCGCCGAGCGGCTGCAGATCAACCGCACCAAGATCCACAGGCTGCTGGCCGAGGCGAAGGAGCGCGGCATCGTCTCGATCCGCATCAATGCCGGGACGTCCCAGGCGCTCGAAATGGAAGAACAGCTCAGGCGGAAGTACCGGCTCGACATATGCAGCGTCACACCTGATGACACCGGGTCGGAACTCGGGCTCTCCGAAGTGATCGGCATCTATGCCGCGCAGACCGTCGAGACGCTGCTCAGGGACGACATGACGGTCGCCATGGCATGGGGCCGAACCATGCGATGGCTCGCTTCCAACATCGAGCCGGTGGCGCTCAGAAACGTTACCGTCGTGCCGCTTCTCGGCTCGCTGTCGCGCCGGTCGTCGATCGACAAATACGACGCCGCCGCCGTCTTTGCCCAGCGCACCCAGGCCGAATCCTATTATCTCCCCGGACCCATCATCTGCGACAGCCGTGAAAGCCGTGAGACGATCCTGCAGCAACCGAGCGCGCGCGAGGTTATCCAGAAGGCGCTGAACGCCGACCTTGCGCTGATGAGCGTCGGCGGCACAACCAGTTCGACGCTGCGGAGCGTCGGTTACATGACCGACGAGGAATTCGACGATGTCCTGAGACTGAATCCGATCGGGAACTTTCTCGGCTATTTCTTCGACCGGGACGCCGAACTCATCGACCATCCCGTCAACGAGCGCATTGTCGGGGTCTATCCTCGCGACACGCTGAACATTCCCAAGCGCATCCTCGTTTCCGGCGGAAAGAACAAGGTCGGCATCATGACCAAGCTCCTGGAAAAGGGATTCTTCACTGGCCTCATCACCGACCAGGGGACGGGCAGTTCGCTGTGACCGGCCGGGGTTGCGGCGGCAGCCGAAGCTGCCGTGCGATGTTGCCTGGCGCATCGCGCCCGCTTGCCTAGGCCGTCCCTGGTTCGGTTCCATCGCCTGCAGAACATCCTTTTTTGCGTCTTTTGCAGTCCGCATTTTTCGCGCCCACCGATCAGCCCAATCCCGACCTCCGGTTCGCCAGGATCATATCGGCAATCTCGACGAAGCCGCGGCCACCCCGCGACCTGGCGACGAAAGCGGGTTCGGCGTCGATCTGTCCCTGGAAATCCACCACATTCGCGACCCCGAACGCGTTCGGAAAGAACCCGAACATCGGGGCGTCGTTCGGGCTGTCTCCAACGAAAGCATAGGCCTGCCTTTCAGCATCGAGATCGGTTCCCAGCCTCTCGCTTGCAAAGCGGCGCGTCATCGCCAGCTTGTCGTATCGGCCAAACCAGCCGTTCACATGGATCGACGAAATCTTGGCGACAGCGCCGGCCTCCTCGAAAATCTGCTTGATGCGCCTGGCATCGGACAGCGGCAGCGCCGGAACATCCTCGCAAAAGTCGATGGCCAGGTCGGCTTCGCGATATTGCTGGTCGGCGGATACCGCCGAACCCGGCACCTCCTGGACAATGCGCTTTTCCAGTTCGGTGAGCCTGCGCCTGTTTTCCCGGCGTTCGTCAGCGCTTGCCGCGAAAACCCGGATCATCTTTCGCATTGCCTGATCGTAAGCGAAGTAAAAAGCGCCATTTTCGCCGACCACGCCGGTGACCGGCCAGAACCGGGCAATCATGTCGCACCAGCCTGCCGGTCTCCCGGTAATGGGAGCAACGACAAGGCCCGCCTCGTGCAGGCGTTCGAGCGCACGGTAGGCGTCCGCCGGAAGACGACCCTCAGTGGTCAAGGTGTCGTCGATATCGCAGAAGACGCCGCGAATGCGCGATGCAGTTTCGGGTCCGAATTCGGCGAGGTCGCGCATCCGGTCAGGCTTCCCCACGCGCAAAATCCTCCAGCATTCCTGCATCCGCAGCAATGTCGAGGAACGAGAAGCGATTGCGCATCTCCCGGCAATGAACGACGGCTTCGCGATAGAAATCGGCCGGCGTGCCCAATTCGGCCGCTGAAATCGGCCCGCCGGTCGATTTCAGCAGGCGCTGCATCTCGTCGACAGGCACCATGAATTGCTTGAGCTCCTGCCTGAGTGTCGGCCAGAGCTCCTGCAGCCGCTCGTTGAATGCGGCGGCGGCAGTCTCGTCGAAGGCCTTCTTCTTCAGTTCGTCGAGACATTGTGCGGCGACAGCCGGACCCATGCGGCGGACCATGTCGTCAGGATCGATCTTCGTCGCCTTCACCACCGGCGGCTTGTCGCTTGCAAGCATTGCCTGCTGCAATCGCGCCATGGTGAGCGAAGCGAGGCCGACCTGGGTGCCGTGCAGCGTGCCGGGGTGACGCTCGCCGGCGAAACAGTCGATGTAGTGCGATATTTGATGCTCGCCCATGGAACCGTGATTGGAGACGCCGGTGAAGGAAATTCCGAGACCGCAGAGCGTCAGCACGCGATAGAGGTAGCCATTGGCCTCGATGTCATGTTCGGCAAGATTTCCAGCACGCTGGTTGAGCGCCGCCTCATCCTTTTCCTGGATGAGAAACGGGACCTGATGGTAGGCCGTGCCAAGCAGGCGGTGCGACATCCACCAGTCGATCTGGGCGACCGAGCGGCAAAGGCAGTCACCGAACCCCGCCGCCGACAGGTAGGTCGGGGCGGCAGCGGAGACGCCAAGATCGACGAAAAAGCCTGAAGGGGCGTGGGAAGGCAGCGATACCTTCAGGCCGCTTTCCAGTGTGATGGACGCAGTCGTCGATGTGTAGCCGTTCATCGAACCGGCCGTCCCGAACACGCAATAGCGCCGCTCATTCCTTCCGGTGACGAACTTGCAGAGATCGTTGATGGTCCCGGAACCCACCGCGACCACGGCGTCTGCATCGGCGAGTTTGACGGCCAGGCTCTCGACATTGGCCATGTCGGCATGTGGGTGATCCAGGATCACCACATCGACAGGGCCGAGCGTCTTAAGTTCGCGCGCAACGCGCTGGCCAAGCGCATCATAGGTGGCGGCATCCGCAACGACCGTGAACCGCTCGCCCAGATCGAGCTCCGAAACCAGATCGGCCGCCCGCCCGTCGAGGCTTTCTTCGATGACAATCCGGTCATACGGCACCACGGCCTTTTCACCGGTCTCAGGGTTGGTCCAGCGCCCGTCCAGAATGTCGTCGATCAATGCCGTCCAGGATCCGGCTGCCGGATTGGTCATGACATCCTCATGCTGGCGACCCTGTAATCGAGGCGCAGGAGCGTTGGCGTTATAAACAATAGTCACCTATCACTGTCTTTTGTCAAGCATTTGCCCGCGACGCTTGACTTCGTTCTGCAAACCTGCGGAAAAAGGGACATGAATGCCAACGCCGACATCGACGTAGTCCGACCATCTGGGCTCTCGGCACTGCCGCCCGAATTCGACAGCGCGGTAGCGTGGGCTGCCTGGCTCTACTATGTCGACCAGCTCAACCAGAGCGACGTGGCCAAGGTCATGAACGTCTCCAGGGCGAGCGTGGTGCACTATCTGCAGGAGGCGCGCGAAAGCGGACTTGTCGCCGTGCAGGTCGACCACGACGCTTTTGCCCGCACCTTGACCTCGCGGCGTCTCATGGAAAAATACGGGCTTCGCGGCGCCGCGGTTATCCCCGACCTTGATCCAAACGATGCCGACCGCCGCATCGGCGAAGCGGCAGGACGGCTGCTGGCGTCGATGGTCGATCCGGGTGACACGATCGGCGTTGCCTGGGGAAAAACGGTGCTCGCTGCCGCCCGCTCGATCCCACGACTACGGCATGATCGGAACCTCACCGTCGTCCAGCTCTCGGGAAGCTCGATCGGCACCAGCGATTTCTCGCCGGAATTCTGCACCTCGCTGATGGCCAACCGGCTCGGCGCCCGCTGCATAAACCTGCTTGCCCCGGCGATCGTCTCCACCGACGAACTGCACGACCAACTCATGCAGGAGCCGATGCTCGTCAACCAGTTCCGCATGATCCATGCCGCCGGCAAAGTCATCTTCGGGATCGGCGATATCGGGCCGGAGAGCACCTATGCCCGAGCCGGGATATCGGATGCCGCCGCACTTGCCGGCATGATCGAGCAGGGCGCGCTCGGGGTCATCATCGGGCGGTTCATCGACGCTCAGGGAGCCGCTTTCGCAACGCCGCTCGACGGACGCACCGTCGGCATCACGCTCGACGAACTGAAAGCGGTGCCGGTCCGCATCTGCGCCGCCGGTGGCGCCCGCAAGATGGCGGCGATCAGGGCCGGGCTCGGCGGCGGATATGCGACACATTTTGTCACCGACATGGCCACCGCGAACAGTCTCTTGGAATAACCGGCACTTGGACCAACCAGCACCGGTGGAACTCATCGTCTCGGGAGGACAATCATGGGCAGCAGCGACGGACCTCTTGTCGTCGGCCTCGACAGTTCCACCCAATCCTGCAAGGCGATTGCCTGGAGCCGGGACGGACGAGCCGTGGCGGAAGGCCGGGCGCCGCTCGAACTGATGAAGCCGAGGCCGGACTATGTCGAGCAGGAGGTCACCGACTGGTGGCGGGCCGCAACAGCGGCGCTGCGACAGCTTGTCGACGCGGTCGACGCGACACGCATCGCCGGGATCGCGATCTCCAACCAGCGCGAGACCGTTGCCCTCATCGACGGCGCCGGCGCGCCGATCGGACCCGCCAGCCTGTGGCTCGATGAACGCGCCGCCGGGCTGGTCGACCGTTTCGCGGCGGAGATCGGCCGTGAGCGACTGCACCAGATCACCGGCAAGCCGATCGACGTGACGCCGGTCGTCTATCGCCTGAAATGGCTGCGCGAGAACGAGCCGGAACGGTTGGACCAGGCGAACAAAATCCTCGACGTGCATGGCTATCTGACGCTGAGACTGACGGGAACGCCAAGCGCGAGCTGGACCAGCGCCGATCCGTTCGGTCTCTTCGACATCTCGCGCAAGGCATGGTCGCAGCCGATCCTCGATCATCTCGGCATCAAACCGTCGCAACTTCCCAATGCGGTGCGGTCCGGCACGCGAGTCGGGACTGTTCATGCCGCAGCCGCCGCCGCAACCGGCCTTTCGCAAGGAACCCCGGTGATTGCCGCCGGCGGCGATGGGCAATGCGCCGGGCTCGGCGTCAATGCCATGCGCGACGGCGTCGTCTATCTCAATCTCGGAACCGCGATCATCGCGGGAATCTGGTCGCCAGAACCGGTGGTCGGCGCCTTCTGGCGCACCATGACCTCGCCAACCGGCGATGGCTATTTCCTCGAGGCCGTGCAGCGGGCGGGTGTCTATTTCGTCAACTGGTTCGTCGACATGTTTGCCGGCGGGCGCTCCGATCCGGCGATCTTCGACCGCCTCGAAAGGGAAGCGGCGGCCGTGCCGATCGGCTCGGACGGACTTCTCGCCGGCACCACCCTGGTCGGCTGCATGGACCCGCACTGGGATCCGAGCGCACGCGCCAGCTTCATCGGCATGCACCCCTCGCACACGCTCGGTCATTTTTATCGTGCAGGGCTCGAGGCAATGACGCTGCAAACCGCCCGGGCTCTTGAAGAGATGCGCAGCCATGGTCTTTCGCCGGCGCAAATGGTGGCGATCGGCGGCGGCGCCAACAGCAGGCTTTGGACAAAGATGATCGCGGACGCAACCGGGATCGCGATCCATAAGGGTCACAATGCCGAAGCCTCGTCGCTCGGTGCAGCGATCAGCGCGGCGGTCGGCATCGGATGGTTCGAGGGTTTTGCCGAGGCTGCGGATGCGATGACGAGCATCGCCGAGACAATCGAGCCGGACCCCGGCTGCCGCGCAGCGTGGGACGCGCTCTCGGCCAGGCAGGCCAAGGTCTTTTCCGCGACCCGATTCGCCTGGCGAGCTGGAGCGTGAAAAGCATCCCGTCCGGCTACTTCAACCCGCCCAGCGCCTGCTGATAGACATCAGGCTTGAAGCCGACGAGGATACGATCGCCAAAATCGAGGACCGGCCGCTTGATCATCGTCGGTTTGGCCAGCATCAGCGCCTTGGCCTTCCTCTCGTCGAGGCTCAGCCTGTCCGTGTCCGACAGTTCGCGAAACGTCGTGCTCGACTTGTTGAGCAGGATTTCCCAGCCGACCTTGCCGGACCAGCCGTCGAGCCTATCCGCCTCCAGCCCCTCGACCCTGTAGTCGTGAAAACGATAGGCGACATCGTGGCTTTCCAGCCAGATGCGCGCCTTTTTGATCGTGTCGCAATTGGTGATGCCGTACATGGTGATCGTCAATATTTTGGCCCTCGGACTCATTGCTAGTCGAATCTGGCGCACCCTAAACCACCGTTCAGACTTTGCCAGCGATCATGAGGAGATGGGCTTTTTCGACGGTTGGGGCACCGTGGCGATCAGCGGCATATGTGAAGGGGATTTGAGCTTGCTCACACGGCGGCCAGGGCATTCGTCCTGGCCGCCGTGCCTGATTTCCAACGATGCAGCGAGTACAAAGCTTCCGGAAGCCGGTTTCAATAATAGAAGCGCTCTTCGGCAATTTTGCCGTTCTTGACCGTGTACAGACCAACCTCATCCATGCTGACACGCTCACCTGTAGCCTTGGGCGTTATGTCAAACTTGAAGCGCACTGCGAACTGGTCGCCGTTGACATATGGGCCCTCGACCGCGCCGCCATGAACTTCGTGGTTCTCTTCCCACCACTGGCCCTTCTGCCTCACGGCTTCCTTGCCATTGCAGACGGCCATCGGCCCTTCCATCGCTTCGTAGCTGACGATGTCGTCGGCATTGTACTTCTCAGCCGCAACATCGTTCTGACCCTGCTTGAGCAGATCTGTGAAATCCTTGGCAATTTCCGCGGTGGTCATATGTTCCTCCTGTTCAGACTAATTCCAAGTAGGGCACTTGCTGGCCTGCCACGATGAATAGCGCGTGCCAGCCCCTTGCCCTCAACCAATTATGATGCAACGAACGCGTGAAACAAAACAGGAACAAACTGGAGAGTCAAGTGGAGATCGAGCCGGCCGGGGAAGGCCGGCGCTCGAATGTAATGCAGTTTTGCATTATGTCTGTTTTACTCAGGAGATTCTGCCATGACGACACTGACCGTAACAGCACGGGGGCAGGTCACTTTTCGGAAGGAAGTGCTCCAACACCTCGGCATCAAGCCGGGAGAAAAAATTGAACTGGATTTGCTGCCGGATGGCCGGGCAGAGCTAAGGGCATCGCAGCCGAAGGGATCGTTTCGGGACCTTCATGGCTTCCTGAAAGGCAAGACGAATGGCCAGGTTCTCACTATTGAGGAAATCAATGAGGCAATTGCCGAGGCTAGTGCGGCCGCCGGGGCCGGCAAGGAATGAAGATCACGGCTGATACGAATGTAAAGGGCATTCCGCCCGCCTCCTAAAGGCGAGCGCCTGATAAGAATGTCTCACACCGGATAGCAGCCGCGCTCGATGGCGAGGCGGCGCACCAGCGCCAGCACGCTGTCGATGGTCGGCGTCGGCTGGCCGGTCAGCCGGCCGAGTTCCTGGACCGCCGTCACCAGCGCGTCGATCTCCATCGGCCGGCCGCGCTCGAGATCCTGCAGCATCGAGGTCTTGTGCTCGCCGACGTCGCCGGCCCCCTTGATGCGGCGGTCGACCGAGATCGGGAAACGAACGCCGAGGCTTTCGCCGATCGCCTGCGCCTCCAGCATCATGGTGCGAGCCAGCGTGCGGGTGGCCTCGTCGGCAGCGATTGCCGCAAGCGTGCTGCCGGTCAGAGCGGAAATCGGGTTGAAGGAGAGATTGCCCCACAGCTTCACCCAGATCTCGCTGCGGATGTCGTCGCGAACCGGCGCCTGCAGCCCCGCTGCGACCATCTCCTCGGCAAGCCGGGTGACACGCTCGCTCTTCTCGCCCGAGGGCTCGCCAAGCGAGAACCGCTTTCCCTCGATATGGCGGACCAGGCCGGGCGCATCCACCTCGGCCGCGGGATAGACGACCGAGCCGATCACGCGATCCGGCCCGAGCCGGTCCCAGATCACCCCACCGGGGTCCACCGCTTGCAACCGTGTGCCTTCGAGCGACCCGCCGATCCTGTGGAAGTACCACCACGGCACGCCATTCTGCATGGTGACGACGGCCGTCCCCTCGCCCAGCAGCGGCGCGATCTGGTCGAGCGCTGGCGCAACCGAATGGGCCTTGAGCGCCAGCACGACATAGTCCTGGACGCCTAGCTCCTGCGCCTGAGCGGCGGCCCTGACCGAGGCGACGGATTCATGACCGTCTTCGATCAGGCGAAGCCCGTTCGTCCTGATCGCGTCGAGATGCGCGCCGCGCGCCACGATCGACAGATCGACGCGGCCGGTCATAGCAAGTTTGGCCGCGAGATAGCCGCCGATCGCGCCGGCGCCAAAAATGCTGATCCGCATTATCCCAGCCCAGGTTTGGCAAGACCAAGTTTGGTCGCGAGACCGATGCGCTGCAGCTTGCCCGTCGCGCCCTTCGGGATTTCGTCCAGGATCAGGACAATGCGCGGCACCTTGAAATCGGCGAGCCGTGTCGCGGCAAAGCTGCGGATTTCGCCTTCTGTCGCGGCCATGCCCTCGCGCAGCACGATCGCAGCCGCGACCTCCTCACCGAGCTTGTCGTGCGGCGTGGCGAAGGTGACGACCTGCGCCACCGCCGGATGGTCCATCAGCACGTCGTCGACCTCGAGCGGCGAGATCTTCTCGCCGCCGCGGTTGATGATCTCCTTGAGCCGGCCGGTGACGCGCAGATAGAAGTCGCCGTCGAGCACGCCCTGGTCGCCGGTATGAAACCAGCCATGCGCAAAAGCCGTGGCATTGGCGTCCGGATTGTTCTCGTAGCCCGCGGTGACATTAGGCCCGCGAATCACGATCTCGCCGGTGTCACCGGGCTGCAGCAATCGCCCGTCCGGCGCCATCACCGCCACCTCCGGTCCGGCCGCGGCGCCGACGCTGCCCGGCTTGCGCAGGCCCGGCGGCAGCCGGTTCGAAGCCATCTGGTGCGCGGCCTCGGTCATGCCGTAGGATTCGATCACCGGGCAGCCGAAGGTCGATTCAAGCTCGGCCATCACCTGCGGTGGCAGCGATGCCGAGGACGAGCGGATGAAGCGTAAGGGCGCCGCCGCCAATGCATCGGCATTGCGCGTTGCGCGCGGCAGTATCGCCTGATGCATGGTCGGCACCGCCGTGTACCAGCTCGGCCGCGCCTCGCTCAGCCAATGGAAGAAGCGCAGCGCGTTGAAGCCCGGCGTGCAGAAGACGCTGCCGCCGGCGGCGAGCGAGGACAGCACCGCCGCGATCAGCCCATGAATGTGGAACAGCGGCATGATGTTGAGGCAGCGATCGCCGGCCGTCAGACCGAGCGTCGCGCCGATATGAGCGGCCGAGGCGGCGAGATTGGCGTGGCTGAGCGGCACCAGCTTGGGTCGTGACGTGGTGCCGGACGTGTGCAGCAACAGCGCGATGTCGCCGTCTTCAGCCAGGCCCGGCGAAACAGACGGACCAACCGGTTTGCCCTTGATCTCAAAACTGCCGGCTGGCGCGTCACGCAGTGCTGTGAGCCTGAGCACCGCTATGCCGAGGCGCTCGGCCACGGTCACCGCCGGGCCGCTTTCGTCTTCGGCGACGAGGATCGCCTTGGCGCCGATGTCGGAGAGATAAAAATCGAGCTCGTCGGCCCGGTAGGCCGGGTTGAGCGGCGCCGTCGACGCCGCCGCCGCCACCGCGACAAAGGCCGTCGCCATCTCCGGCCCGTTCGGCAGCACGATGGCCACCCGCTCGCCACGGCCGAGGCCCAGTGCATGCAATTGCGCTGCCGTCTCGGAGATCAGGCGGCGCAGTCCGCCATGCGTGAGCGTGATCCTGTCGGGTGCCGAAATCGCCGGCGCATCGTCGGCTCCGGCGGCAAGCCGTTCAATGATCGAGGCCGCTTCAGACAACGCGAACCTCTAGGTCGCCGACGCCATCGATATGGCCGCGAAGAACATCACCGCGAACGACGGCGCCGACGCCCGCCGGCGTGCCGGAAAGAATGATGTCCCCCGGCATCAGCGTGAACAGACCTGAGAGATAGCTGATCATTTCCGGAACCTTCCAAATCATCTGGTTGAGGTCGCCGGTCTGCTTTCGCTGGCCATTGACGTCCAGCCAGATCGCGCCCTGGCTGGGATGCCCGGTCGAGCTTGCCGGAACCAGTGGCGTGCACGGCGCCGATGCCTCGAAAGCCTTGCCGACCTCCCATGGACGGCCCATGTCCTTCGCCTTCCCTTGCAGGTCGCGCCGCGTCATATCGAGACCTACGCCATAACCGAACACGCAGTCCAGAGCCTTTTCGACCGGGATATCGGTACCGCCGCTTTTCAGCGCCACGACCATTTCGATCTCGTGATGGACATCGTTGGAGGCCGGAGGGTACGGAAATTCTCCTGTCGTATCGAGGTTGTCGGGGTTCTTCTGGAAGAAGAATGGCGGCTCCTTGTCGGGGTCGTGTCCCATCTCGACGGCATGCGCGGCATAGTTCCGCCCGACGCAATAGACCCGGTGCACCGGAAACATCTTGTCGGTTCCCGCCACCGGGATGCTCGGGATTGCGCTCGGTTCGATGACGTAGCTTGAAGTCGTGCCGTGCATGTTCACTGTCTTGCTCCTGCGTAATATTCGACTTTGGCTTCGGCCCGTTCGATCAGTTCGGCGATCAGCAGGGCGAAGGCAAAAAGGATGATGGTCAAGGCCCAGAATTCGGCCATGCGGAAATTTCGCGAGAAGGTTTCGAACAGCGCACCGTAGCCGACGATGGCGACGAGCAACTGGCCGATGACGACGCCCTTGACGCCGCGGATGAGGCCGAGGCGAATGCCGGCAAGGATTTCCGGAAGTGCCGCCCAAAGGATGATCTTGCTATAGAGCGCCGGGCGCGAGGCGCCATAGGAACGCGCCATCTCGATCAGCGACGGCGAGATATGGCGGACCCCGGCACGGGTGTCGAGAACGATGATCCAGATCGCAAACAGGAACACCGCCGCAACGATCGTCTTTTCGCCGAAGCCGAACAGGATCATCAGCACCGGGACGATCGCCGAGAGCGGTGCGCTTGAAAAGATGTTGACCCACATGCCGAGCAGGTCGTCGGCGATCTTGACGCGTCCCATCAGGATGCCCAATGGCACGCCGACAACGATCGACAGGGCCATGCCCGCCGCGAAGGCGCGAAGGGTCGTGACTGTCGCGCTCTGCCAGGACGGCGTCTGCACCAGACTGATCGCTGCAACCAGCACGTCGCTAAACGGCGGCAGCAGAAAGACAAGGTCGAGCCGGCCGACGATTTCCCATACGACGCACCAGACCAGCAGGGACGCCATCATTGGCACACGGTAGCCAAACAAGGTCACGGCCGGTCACTCCACATACTGCTTCAGCCCCTGCCAGATCTCCTCGACAGTATCGAGATAGTGCCTGTCGCGATGGATGCGCTCGGGGTCGCCGGAGCGATCGATTTCCGGTTCGATGATCTGCGAAACCCGGCCGGGTCTCGGCGACAGCAAGACGATGCGGTCGGAGATGTAGACCGCTTCCTCGATCGAGTGCGTCACGAAGATGAAGGTCTTGTTCTGGTTGGTGCGCAGCCGGATCAGGTCTTCCTGGAATTTCCGCCGGTTCTGCTCGTCGACCGCCGAAAACGGTTCATCGAGCAGCAGGACGTCGGCATCGACCGACAATGCGCGCGCCAGGCCGACGCGCTGGCGCATGCCGCCCGACAGCTGATGCGGATATTTGTCCTCGAATCCGGCGAGCCCCACCTCGGCGATGTAGCGTCGGGCGATCGCTTCGCGCTCGGCCTTGTTGGTGCCGCGCAACTCCAGTCCGAAGGCCACATTGCGCATCACGGTCGCCCACGGCATCAGCGCAAAATCCTGGAACACGAAAGCGCGTTCGGGGCCGGGTGCGGTGACGTGCTTGCCGTTGATCGCGACGGTGCCGCCATCGGCCCGTATCAGCCCCGCTATGATCTTCAGCAGCGTCGTCTTTCCGCAGCCGCTGGGTCCGAGAAGGCTGGTCAGCTTGCCCCTGGGAAAGTCGAGGTCGATGCCGCGCAGCGCCTCGACATTGCCGTAGGTCTTAAAGATTCCCCTCACTTCCACGATTGAATCGATCGGTGCGGGAACCGGCGACGGTCCATTTCGCAATGCGGTCGCGCCCATCTTAAGCACCTCTGCTCTCGGGCCTGAAAACGCGGACTTCCACCCACTGCAGAAAGACGAGCGTCGGGGTGGAAAGCGCAATGATCGAGGCGATTGTTGCGTACATCTCGGCGTAGTCGGCGCGCGAGCGGTGGAAGGTGATGAGGTCGCCGATGCCGGTCGGGGTGATCAGCAGTTCGGCGAGCACCACGCCGACGAAGCCGGCAGCGACGCCGAGGCGCAAGCCGGCAAAAATCACCGGGCTGGCGTCCGGAAGGATGATCTTGGCGACGGTCTGCCAGCGTGTGCCGAGGAAGGATCGGCACATGACCAGCAACGACTCGTTGACGTTGCGCACGGCCTTGTAGGTGTTGAGCACGATAACCGGCAGCGCCAGGATCATGACGGCGAGCGTCTTGGCGGTCATGCCTATTCCGTAGACAAAGGTGACCATCGGAATGAAGGCGGCGACCGGTGCTGCCTGAAGCACGATGAACACGGGGATCACCAGCCATTCGCCGGTGCGCCACAGGCCACAGATCGTGCCGAGGCCGACACCCAGGAACGCCGACAGGACAACGCCAAGCACCAGCGGCTGCAGCGTCGAAAGATAGGCGGTTGCCAGGCTGCCGTCGGCGAGCAGTCCGAAGAACGCGACGACCGTATCGGAAAAAGTCGGGAAGGCGAAGCTGACCGGAATGCGCCCAGCCACCTCCCAGATTCCCGCGAACAGGGCGATCGACACCAGCCTAAGCAGGACCGGCTGGTCCCACGATGCGCCCGTTGCGCTGCGATTGGAAAGAGGAGCGGGGCCGGCAGCCTCGCCGTCGGTTCTGATGCTTACGGCCATCCGGCAGGCCGCCTATTTCTTGCCGAGCTTGGCGACGGCGCGGTCGATTGCGGAGACATCCCAGAAGTCCTGGACCTTGAGGCTGGCGGGATCGCCTTCGATCTGGCCGGCAAGGCTGAAGAAGGCAAAGTCGTCCTTGGCCGCATCGGCTCCGCCGCCGTTCAGCGCAAGACTGCCGGCTTCCGCGGTTTCCTTATAGTATTCGGTGATTTCGCTGTCGGCTTCAGCGCCGAGATCCGGCAGCAGTTTGTATTTGTTGCGAAGCTCGACGGCGACCGCGGGGCTCGCGGTGATCTCGCGCGCGGTCTTCATCAGTTCCTCGACCAGGATGTCGACGTCGGCGGCGTTGTTCTTCAGATAGTCCGCGGTCGCGAAAAGCGCTTCGTCCGAGGCGCCGAGATCCTCGACCGGCAGAACGATGAACTTGCCGGGGGCTTCGGCCTCGAGCGCGCGCCTGTTGGCGGCATCGACGATCGACGCCTTGATGGTCCCCTGGAGCAACGCATTGCGGCGAACCTCGGAACCCGGGACATAGCTGATGTTGCCGAGCTTGATGCCGTGGTTTTTCGCCATCAGCAGCATGACCGCTTCGGTGCCGGAGCCGCGCGCCTGGACGGCGACCTCCTGCCCGTCGAGATCCTTCCATTCCTTGTAGAATTCGCTGTTGACGACGGGAAAGAAGCGCAGCGTTGATATCTGCGCGAAAATGCGGATCGGCACGCCGACCTTCTGGATCAAGGTATAGGGCGCGCCAATGCCGACATCGGCCTGGCCGCCGACAATGGCCTGGGCAGCCAGATCCTCGTCATTGAGAACAATGAGCTCGACATTCACGCCGCGCTCCTTGGACCGCTCTATCGCGGCGAGCGTCTGAATGGATTCAATCCCGGGAAGGTCGCCGAATGCGATGCGCATGTCGCCCGCATTTGCGGCCGACAAGGGCGCTGCACATGCCAGGACCGCGGCGAAAGCGGTGGCAAGGATGGTACGTCTGGACACGCCGGCCATTGTCATTCCTCCCGTTTTTTGTAACCATTTCCTTGATTGGTTAAGACTACGGGACGGATTGGTCAAGGAGAAACTGCACCGTATCGAACGGGTGTGCCCAGAAAACTCGGCAGTTGACGGTTTCCACTAATCGTTTTAACACCGACAAAGGGAAATCATATGCGGATTGGTTAAATTGATGGACGATCCCGGTAATGGCGGCCACGCCGCCTTGGTTCAGCTGCAGGCCTATCTTGCCCAGATGGATCATGCCGGTGAGACGCGGCTGCCTGCCGAGCGGGAACTGTCGGAGAGCCTCGGCGTATCGCGCGGCGATCTGCGCAAGGCGCTGGCGGTGCTCGAGAAGGACGGCCGCATCTGGCGTCACGTCGGCAGGGGCACCTTCGTCGGCAGCGGGCCGGTCGAGGAGACGATCGGCATTTCGGAAATCGCCGGGCGCACCAATCCGGCCGACGTGATGCGCGCGCGCCTCATCCTTGAGCCCGAAATTGCGCGCGAAGCGGCGCTGCACGCCACGCTTTCGGACATCGCCGCGATGCGGCAATCGCTGGTCCAGACGCGGGAAGCCGTCACATGGCGGCAATATGAGAATGTCGACAATCTGCTCCACCGGCAGATTGCGCAGGCGAGCCGCAACAATGTGCTGCTCGGCCTGTTCGACGTGCTGAACGCCGTGCGCCGCACCGTGGTCTGGGGACGTCTCCGTTCAGAAGGCGCCCGCCCTCCGGCAGACCATCACAGCTTCGCCGACCATGAACGGATCGTCGAGGCGATCGCCGAGCGTGACCTCGGCGGCGCGGCAGCAGCGATGCGCCTGCATCTCCAGCAGGTCGAGCGGCGCCTGATCCCTGTCCGCGAAGCCGCCGAATAGGCAGGTTAGCCCGTTACAGCGCGCGCGTGCTTCTTTGGCGCGGCGCTGTTCGGTGTCATGGGCTAGGCGCCGTAGCCGACGATACCCTTGACCTCGAGGAAATCGTGGATCGCCCAGTCGGCATATTCGCGGCCGTTGCCGGATTGCTTGTAGCCGCCGAACGGCGCGAAGGTGTCCCACTCCGGATAGTTGATCGAGACCTGTCCGGCGCGCAGGCGGCCGGCGACTTTTCGCGCGTGGTCGATATCCCCTGATTGCACATAGGCGGCTAGGCCATAGACGGTGTCGTTGGCGATCTTCACCGCGTCATCGTCGTCATCATAGGAGATGACCGAAAGCACCGGCCCAAAAATTTCTTCCCGCTCGATGGTCATGCCCGGCGTGACGTGGCCGAAGACGGTCGGCCGCACGTAATAACCGCGATTAAGATGCTCCGGCCGGCCGGAACCGCCGGCGACCAGCGTTGCACCCTCGGCGATGCCGGCCTCGATCAGCCGCTGGATCTTGTCGAACTGGATGTTGCTGACCACCGGCCCGAGCCTGGTCTCTTCCGAGCGCGGATCGCCGACCTTGTGCGCCTCTGCCGCCTTCTTGGCGATCGCCAGCGCCTCATCGTGGCGGGCGGCCGGCACCAGCATGCGCGTCGGCGCATCGCAAGACTGGCCGCTGTTGCCGAAACACGCGTTGACCCCCTTGCGCACCGCCTTCTCGAAGTCGGCATCGGGCAGCACGATGTAGGGCGATTTGCCGCCGAGTTCCTGCGCCACGCGCTTGACCGTCTCGGCCGCCGTCTTGGCGACGATGATGCCGGCCCGGGTCGAGCCGGTGAAGGAAACCATGTCGACATCCGGATGGCCGGCCATGACCTGTCCGACATCCGGACCGGTGCCGTTGACCATGTTGTAGACCCCCTTCGGCGTGCCGGCCGCTTCCATCACTTCCGAAAAGACGATGCCGCTGATCGGCGCGATCTCGGAAGGCTTCAGCACGACCGTGCAGCCCGCGGCGATCGCCGGCGCCACCTTGCAGACAATCTGGTTGAGCGGCCAGTTCCATGGCGTGATCAGCGCGCAAACGCCGATCGGCTCCTTGACCACCATGGTGGTGCCGCGCTTCTCGCTGAATTCGTAATCCTCCAGCGCATGAATAGTGGCTTCCATATGTGCCCTGCCCGCCCAGGCCTGCGCCTGGCGCGCCCAGGTGATCGGCGCGCCCATCTCCTGGCTGACAGCCTGGGCGATGTCCTCGTAGCGCTCGTTGTAGATTTCTAGGATGCGCTTCAGCAGCGTCAGGCGCTCGGCCTTGCTGGTCTGCGAAAAGGCCGGAAAGGCCGCCTTCGCCGCTGCCACGGCGCGGTCCACATCGGCCTTCGAGCCGGCGGAGATTTTGGTGTAGGCCTCTTCGGTGGACGGATCGATCACATCCAGCGTCGCCGGCACCACGGGCGCGACCCATTTTCCGTCGATAAAGAAGTTCAGGTGATTGCTCATGGGTAGTGCCTCCGGTTTTCTGGAAGGATAGGGTCAGATGGGCAGCATAGGGCAGTTAGCGCCGCGGCGCAGGCTGATATGCGCCACGTCGCCGACGCTGAATTGAAAACCTTCCGCCCGGCGTGGCGCATCGATCACCACTGGTATCCCCTGCCCCAATTCGGCGTGCAGGCGCAAGGTGCGGCCGCGAAAGACGATGCTGCTCACCCGCACCGGCGCGGTGCCGATCGCTGCTTCGGTCGTCGCCAAAAGATCCTCCGGACGCACACCGATGGTTCGCACCGCGCCTTCTCCCGGCGCTTCGCCGGTTTCCGACGTGGCTTCGAGCGGCAGGGCGCCGGCGCTGAAACGCAATCGATCGCCGTCACGGCCGACAAAGCGCGACTGCAGGAGGTTCATCGTGCCGATGAAACTGGCGACGAATTTGGTGGCGGGCCGGTCGTAGAGCGTGGCCGGCGGTGCGATCTGCTCGATGCGGCCCTTGTTCATGACGACGATGCGGTCGGAGATCGACAGCGCCTCGGTCTGGTCGTGGGTGACCATGACGAAGGTGGTGCCGAGCCGAGACTGCAGCCGCTTCAATTCGACCTGCATCTGTTCGCGCAGATGCGCATCGAGCGCCGACAGCGGCTCGTCGAGCAACAGCACACGTGGTTCGCAGACAATCGCACGGGCAAGCGCCACGCGCTGGCGCTGGCCGCCCGACAATTCGGACACGCGGGCGCCGAGCTTCTCGGCAAGGCCGACCATGTCGAGCGCTTCGCCGACGCGCTTTGCCTGTTCGGTCCCGGAAAGCTTGCGCAGCGACAGGCCGAAGCCGACATTTTCGGCGACGTCCATGTGCGGAAACAGCGCATAGTCCTGGAACACGGTGTTGACGGGACGGTCGAACGGCCGCAGCGAAGTAATGTCACTGCCGTCGAGCAGCACCCGTCCGCTCGACGGGCTTTCGAACCCTGCGATCACCCGCAGGCTAGTGGTCTTGCCGCAGCCGGATGGGCCGAGCAAGGTCAGGAACTCGCCGCGGGCAATGTCGAGATCGACGGCGTCGAGTCCGACAATGCCGCCGGGGAAAATCTTCGACACCGCCTCCAGCCGGACGAGAGGATCAGGCGCCATCGCGAACCTCGGACGGCTTGGTCGTGTTGACCCAGAGGATCTGGCAGCGCTCGGCGCCCGGATTGCGGAAGGCATGCAGCAAGGTGCTTTTGAAGGCGAAGCTGTCGCCGGTCTTCAGCCCGTAGGTGGTTGAATCGATCACGAGTTCGACCTCGCCCGACAGGACGAAACCGAATTCGTGGCCGGGATGGGCGTAGGCTTCGACGGTGCCGCCGCCGGCTTCCACCGTCACCAGCATGCCGTTGAGCGTAGCGGCCGGCGGCGATAGCAGCGCCTTGGCGATGCCTTCCGACTTCACCGGGACCTGGCGCCGGCTGTTGGCGCGCACGCAATAGAGATCGCTGACTGCATCGTTGCCGTCAGCAATCAGCGCCGACGGCTCGATGTCGAGAGCGGCGGCGAGCGGCCAGATCACCTTGACGCGAAGCGAGGACAAGCCGCGCTCGATCTGGCTGAGCGCACCGATCGAAACGCCGGCCTTGGCGGCAAGCTCGGCCAGCGAAAGACTGCGTTCCAGCCTGAGCGCCCGCACGCGCCGGCCGACCCGCACATCTGCGTCGTCTTTCGGCTTTTCAGCCGCTTGGTCCAGTATATCCATCTGTTTCCCGACCTCGTTTTCGGTATCCTGGAGCGGCGCTTCGCGGTTCTCCCTTCTCCCCTTGTGGGAGAAGGTGGATCGGCGCGCAGCGCCGAGACGGTTGAGGGGTGCTGGCCGGAGCGCGGTTGTGCCGAGCTGGACCACCCCTCATCCGACGGAGCTGAGCCTGTCCTCGGGCTTGCCGAAGGCAAGACCCGTGGGCTCGGCCACCTTCTCCCACAAGGGGAGAAGGAAGAGCGAACTCAGCCGCCTGCCTTGACCTTCTCGAACATCTTGGCGAGTTCGTCATTCTGTTTCATCGGCCCGGTGAAGACGGTAGTCTTCAGCATCACTTCCGGATCGGACGGCAGTTGCAGCTTTTCCAGTTCCTCCTTCGGCACCGCGGCGAAGGCCGAGCTGTTTGAGCTGCCGTAACCATAGGTCTGAATCAGGTATTTTCCCGAATCCGTCTCCAGCCGGCTGTTGATGAAATCATAGGCGAGGTCGACATTCTTGGCGTCCTTGAGCACGACGAAGCCGCACGACCAGGTCAGCATGCCTTCCCTAGGCTTCATGAACTCGACCGGCACGCCCTGCTTCTTCAGCGAGGTGGCCGACGCGTTCCAAGTCATGGCGGCGACCAACTGGCCACTCGCAAGCGCCTGTTCGACCGAGGTCATGTCGGTGGTGTAGTTGGAGAGCAGCGGGCGCTGCTCGCGCAGTTTTTCAGCCACCTTTTCCATCTGTTCCGGCGTCATGTCGAACGGATTGACACCGGCGAGAAGCGCCGCCACCACCGGCGTGTCGTGGACGGCATCGATCGTCGCCATGCGCCCGGCATATTGCTTGTCCCACAAAAGGTTCCAGCTCGGCTCCGGGTTCTTCACCAGATCGGTGCGGTAAAGGATCGAGGTGTTGCCCCAGTCCCACGGCACCATCCAGACTTTGCCGTCGCCGGCCTGCAGGTCGGGCAGGTTCTTGAAAACCGGAAAGATCGAATCCCAGTTCTTGATGCGCTTGGTGTCGATTGGCTGCAGCAGGCCTTCCTTGTTCCAGCGCGCCACCTTGTCGTAGCAGGGATGCGCGACGTCAGGACGGAAACCGGCCTTGACCTTGGTGAAGGCGTCATCGTCGTCGCCGAACATCGAGGCCTCGACGCCATCGGGGTGTGCGGCGAGGAAGCTCTTGTTGAAGTCGGGAAGTTCGTAGCCCGACCAGGTGAAATATTGCAGCTTGTCGGCCGCAAGCGCGACGGTCGACGAAAGCGCCAGCGCGAAGGCTGCCAATCCGGCTTGGACTGTCTTGCGATTTATCGATTTCAGGTCGAATGCCATTGCAGTTCTCCTCTTTCGGTTTCTTCTGGTTTGGACAGGTTGGCGGGCACTGGCCGCTGAGCGGCGGCGAGCCCGCGATGGCGCAGGATTTCGGCAATTGCCGCGATGACGAAGGACACGGCCAGGATGGCCGTGCCCAGTGCCATGACGGTGGGCAGCGATTTCGGGAAACGCAACTGGCTCCAGATATAAAGCGGCAAGGTCGGTTCGGTACCGGCGAGGAAGAAGGCGACGATGAACTCGTCGAAGGAGGTCAGGAAGGCCAGCATGAACGCTGATACAATGGCGGGCAGGCTGAGCGGCAGCATGACCCGTCTGAATGTCGTCCAGTCGGAGGCGCCGAGATCGAGTGCCGCCTCGTGGATGGTCTTGGGTATAGCGGCGAAGCGGCTTTTCATGATCACCACCGTCGTCGGCAGCGCCACCAATATGTGGCCGAGCACGATCGCGGTACGCGATGGACCGAATCCAATGAGGTTGACCAGGATCAGCAGCGAGATGCCGACGATCACGCCAGGGATCAGGATCGGCAGCCGCGCGATGGCGCTGATCGTGGCGGCAAGCGGCGAGCGGCCAAAAAGATCCATGTAGGACACGGTGATGCCGCAGAGCGTGGCACCGGTGGCGGCAATTGCACCGATGACGAGGCTGTTGGCAAGGGCGCCGGACAGCGCCGAATTGCCGGACAGCGTCGTGTACCATTCAAACGTGAAGCCTTGCAGCGGAAACGCCGCCTGGATCGAATCGTTGAAGGAGAAAAGCGGGATCAGCAATACCGGCAAATACAGAAATACCAGGTAGACAAGGACGTAGGCGCCGAGCCAACTCCCACCTTTCTTAGCGTCTTTCCGCGCCGCGCTCATGTGCGGCTGCCAAACCTGCGGTCGGCGGAACGCACGACCAGCACCACGGCAAGGATGACCAGCATGACGGCAACGGCGAGTGCTGCGCCGAACGGCCAGTCATTTGCCTTGCCGAACTGGGCCTGGATCAGCGAGCCGATCATGGTGCTGGCAGGGCCGCCGACCAGCGCCGGGGTGACATAATCGCCGACCGTCGGCACGAAGACGACGAGAGCCGCCGCCAGCACCCCCGGCATCGAATTCGGCAGCACCACGCGGCGAAAGCTGGTGAACGGTCTGGCGCCGAGATCGGAAGCAGCTTCGAGCAGCGATTTCGGGATCGTGTCCAGCGCCACATAGATAGGCAGGATGGCGAACGGCGCATAGGCGTGAGCCAGCGTGACGACGACGGCGGCCGGCGTGTTGAGAAACGCCAGTGTCGGTTCGGACCAGATGCCGCTTTCGACGAGCGCCGAGTTCAGCACGCCATTGTAGGCAAGCACAATCTTCCAGGCGAAGACGCGCAAGAGATAGCTGGTCCAGAACGGCAGCGTCACCAGAAACAGCAGCAGCCCGCGCCGCCGTCCGGCATGGAAGGCCAGATAGTAGGCGACGGGATAGGCGGTGACGACCGTCGCCAGCGTCACCAGGCCGGCAATGGCCAGCGAGCGCAGCGTTACCGTCCAGTACAGCGGGTCGGATGCCACGGTGATGAAATTCGCAAAAGTGAAACCGGCGCCCAGCAGCGAACCGTCATTGCCGCGAAGGGCGAGGAAAACCACGAGGCCGAGGGCAAACAGGATCAGGAAGAAGGTGACCAGCCCGCCCGGCAGCAGCATGGCCAACCGGAAACCCGTCGAGGACCGGGACTCCGGCAGCGGCTGCCTTGCAACGATGGTCGACATCGGGGTTGCCCATCGAATTTGAAATCACTTAAGAATTTTTCAGAATCGTGAAACTGTCAAGCTGATTCCTGCATAGGCATAAAATCAGCGCTCGAATGCATCCAGCATACGATACCAGGCGATCGTCGCGGCGACGCCGACCTGCCGAAAGACGTGGAATGGGATTGGCCGGATCGGCGAGACCGGGAACGGCAATTGCCTGGCGTCGCCGCTCGCCAGATAGCCAGCAATGCGCTCGCCAAGCGCGGTCATCAGGCCGACGCCACGGCCCTGGCAGCCGACCACGGCCATCAGGCCCTGCTGGGGCTCGTGGATATGCGGGAGGTGATCCGGCGTCATCGCCACCCGGCCAAACCAGCGCTTTTCGATTGCGACTCCGGATAGCGCCGGATACAGCCGGAGCAGCGCGCGCTCGAGATGCGCCCAATCACTTTCGCTGGTCGGCAGCGCCATTCGGCCGCGCCCGCCGAGCACCAGCCGCCCGTCGGCACTCTTGCGGTAATAAACGAGGATGCGACGTGAGTCCGATACTGCTTGCCGTTCCGGTAGAATCCCGGCCGCCAGAACGGGCGGCAGCGGTGCTGTCGCGATCTGGAAGGAGTGCAGCGGAACGATCGTCTCGGCGAGACCGGGAAGCAGGTCGCCGGTGTAGGCATTCGTCGCCAGAATGACCGCCTTCGCCTGCAGTTCGGCGCCGCCCTCCGTCGAGATGCGCCAAATGCCGGCGTTGTAATCGAGGCGCATCACCTTCTGGTGTTCGGCGATCTTCACGCCCGCGGCCGAGGCGATCCGTGCCAGTTCCGACGCATAGGCAAGCGGATCAATCACGCCGGCCCGGCGGTCGAGCCAGCCACCGAGATAGCCGTGCGCGCCAGTCAACGCGGCGATCTCGGTCTGGCTCAGAAGCCGGACATCGGCGCCACGGTTCCGCCACTGCCGGTCCCTGTTCGCCGCCGCCTCCAGCGCCGTCTCAGTGTGCGCTGCCTGGATCCAGCCGTTGCGGACGAACGGCACCGCCAGTTTCTCGTCGCGGATCAATTCGAAGACGGCGTCCGCCGTTGAGGCGGCAAAATTGACGAGGATCTCACCGCGTTCGAGGCCAAAATGCTCCAGCAGCCATTCCGGATCATATTTCAGGCCGGGGATGACCTGACCGCCATTCAGACCCGATGCGCCTTGGCCGATTTCGCCGGCTTCCAGCACCTGCACGGCAAGGCCGAACCGGGCTGCATGCAAGGCTGTCGACAGACCGAGAATCCCGCCACCGACAATGACGACATCGGCACGCTGGCGGCCGGGAAAAAGCGACCGGAACGCAGGGGCCGCCGGCGGCTTCCGCCAGATCGGATCGGAAAACGGTAGGGGCAAGGGTCACCTGAATGTACTTCGTCAAATGAAAATCCTAGTGACGATTTCATGATTTTGAAAGAGCCTTTGATCTCGGCATCAGGGGGGATTGAAGAGGAAGGCGTCCGCCACTGCGAAATGCAGCGCAGGGGCTCGACCGCGAGGAACGGGATAGACCTTTGTCGGGAATTTGTCGAAAGTGCCGCCGCCGCGGCCAGGCTTTTGATGAACCATCGGTCCGCAGCGACGACGCAGAACAAGACAGCAGAGGACCGCAAGCCATGACGAACGCCACCCTCCTGCCCGACGAGGGCCTCTTCATCGGCCGCGCCCGGACGAGCGGAGCATCGCATCCGCTGGTGGTCACGGTACGCGGCGGCACGGTCTTCGACATCACCTCCAGCATGGCACCAACCGTGCGCGACGTCTGCGAGATGCCGGACCCAGCAGGCTACGTCCACGCCGCCGCGGGCGAACCGATCGGATCGCTCGATGCAATCGCCGCCAACAGTTTCCAGGCCGCGCGCGATCCGCAAAAGCCGTACCTGCTCTCTCCGGTCGACCTGCAGGCGGTCAAGGCATCGGGCGTCACCTTCGTCGTCAGCCTGCTCGAACGGGTCATCGAGGAGCAGGCGCGCGGCTCCGCGGAAAAAGCCGACGCCATTCGCGCCGACATTGCCGGGCTGATCGGCCACGATCTGTCGAAGCTCAAGCCAGGCTCGCCGGAGGCGATGGAGATCAAGACCAAGCTGATCCAGCGCTGCGCCTGGTCGCAATATCTGGAAGTGGGCATCGGCCCCGATGCCGAAATCTTCACCAAATGCCAGCCGATGGCGTCGGTCGGCTTCGGCGCCGATGTCGGCCTGCATCCGGTCTCCACCTGGAACAATCCCGAGCCGGAGATCGCCATGATCGTCGCCGGCAGCGGCAAGATCGTCGGCGCCACGCTCGGCAACGACGTCAATCTGCGCGACGTCGAAGGGCGCTCGGCGCTGTTGCTCGGCAAGGCCAAGGACAACAACGCTTCGGCCGCGCTCGGCCCGTTCATCCGGCTGTTCGACGATACCTTTTCCATTGGTGACGTGAAGCAGGCCACCGTGCGGCTGAAGGTCGAGGGCGAGGATGGTTTCTCGCTGGAGGGCGCCAGTTCGATGGCCGAGATCAGCCGCTCGCCCGAAGAACTGGTCGCCGCCGCCATGGGCCCGCATCACCAGTACCCCGACGGGCTGGCGCTCTATCTCGGCACCATGTTCGTGCCGTCGAAGGACCGCGGCGAAAAGGGCAAGGGCTTCACGCACAAGGTCGGCGACATCGTCACCATCTCATCGGAGAAATTCGGCGCCCTGATCAACAGGGTACGGCTGTCTCCCGACTGTCCCCACTGGACCTACGGCGCCAGCCATCTGATGCGCGACCTTGCCAGGGCCGACCTCATTTAGCTTCCGTCCCGCCTGCGCCTCGTCTTCGGCGCCGAGACCGCTTGCCGCAAAAGATATCAGCCAAACTGATGCGATCTGATGGGATGGCTGATGGCGCATCGTCGTGCGCCAACTACCACTGGCAAATGGAGGCTTGCCATTGATCGAAAAAGCGGATGCTCTGATGCATCCAGATCGCCGCTGGCAAGAATACGGTCAGGCTTGCCGTGATCGTCGCCGGAGCTGGAGGACGTTTTCAAAATGGGAGGAAATCAAATGCTGACGAGGCTACGACTATTTGTATTCGGCTTGATCGTGGCGCTGGCGATTCCGGCGGCGGCACAGGCCAAGACCTTCTACTGGATTTCGCATGGCGGCCCGGCCGACCCGGTCTGGACCTACTTCCTCGCCGGCGCCAAGCAATGGGCGACGGACACCGGCAACACCGTCAACACCTCGTTCCACAATGGCGACGTGTCGTCCCAGCAGGAGGCTGTTCGCGCCGCCATCGCGGCGAAGGCCGACGGCATCACCACCACCAGCCCCGACCCGGGCAGCCTTATCGAGCTCGTCAAGGAGGCACGAGCGGCAAACATCCCGATCATCAACTTCAACACGCCCGATCCGAAGGCGGACTTCAACGCCTATGTCGGCGGCGACAACGTCACCTTCGGCAAGAACTGGGCTCAGTATCTGGTCGACAAGGGCCTGGTGAAGAAGGGCGATTTTGTCTGGATGCCTGTTGAAATCCCCGGCGCCACCTATGGCGTCCAGGAAGAAGAGGGCATCAAGAGCGTCTTCGAGCCGCTCGGCATCACCTATGAAATCACCGAAGCCACGCTCGACCAGGCCGAAGCAATCAACCGCATGGTCGACTATCTCACCGCCAACAGGGCCAAGGTCAAGGCGATCATCGGTCTTGGCGACCTGGTGACCGGCTCGATCAAGCGGGTGTTCGACCAGGCCGGCATCAAGCCGGGCGAAATCCCGGTCGTCGGCTGGGGCAACTCGCTCGACACCACCCAGGAGGTGCTGACCGGCTACGTCAATGCCGCGCAGTGGCAGGATCCGCAGGCGACCAGCTATGTGGCGCTTTCGATCGCCAACATGGCCGCCAGCGGCATTCCGCCCGGCTTCGACGTGATCACCGGCGCGCTCTACGAAAAGGACACCGCACAGGTCTACGACGACATCCTGTCCGGCAAATAAAACCGCGATCGGGATGGTCACGGCACGCCTGCCACGATCATCCCCATCATCCCGCTGAGCCTCGAACCGCCTCATGCGGTATCGGGCTTGGCCAGTTCCAACCATGTCGCGGGTCCAACGTGGAAAACAGTTCCATCATCCAACGCTCGATCGCCAGGCCGGAATTCGGGCCCTTCGTGCTGCTTGTCGTCGAGCTCGCGGTGTTCTGGGGGTTCAACCACGACTTCCTGTCGCCGCAGAACATCAGCAACATACTCGCCTTCACGGTCGAGCTCGGCCTGATTGCGCTGGCGATGACGCTGTTGATGACTTCAGGCGAATTCGACCTCTCGGTCGGATCGCTGTTCGGCTTCTCACCCGTCTTGATGTGGACGCTCTTCAACAGCGGCCTCACCTCGCTGGAGGCCGGCTTCGTGTTGGCCTTGCTGGTTGCCGCCTTCATCGGGCTGGTCAATGGCTGGTTCGTGACGCAACTCAAGATTCCATCCTTCCTGGTGACGCTCGGCATGCTGCTGGTGGTGCGCGGCACCGCTCTGTTCGTCACCAGCGGATTTCCGCAACGCACCTGGAGCGCCGAAGGCAGCTGGCTCGCCGAGGCGCTGGTCGGTGATTTCTTCATCGGGCCGTTCCGCATCTATATGTCGCTGTTCTGGTTCATCGCAGCCGCGATCGCACTCGGCTACGTGCTGACGCAGAGCCGCACCGGCAACTGGATCCAGGCGGCCGGCGGCAACCCCAATGCGGCAAGGGCGCGCGGCGTCAATGTCAGCGGCGTCAAGATCGGCCTGTTCATCCTGTCGTCGATCATGGCTTCGCTTGCCGGCGTCATCAGCTCGCTGCGCACTTCGGCGGCCAACCCGAACAGCGGCACCGGCTACGAGCTCGAAGTCATCGCCATGGTGGTGATCGGCGGCACGGCGCTGACCGGCGGACGTGGCACCATCATCGGTACTGTGCTCGGCATCCTGATCCTGCGCGTGATGCGCAACGGCATCGTGCTGATCGGCGTGCCTGGGCTTGCCTACAACATCTTCATCGGCGCGATCATCCTCGGCATGATGGCGCTCCATTCATGGCTGGAACGCCGGCATCAGGCGGGGACTTGAACCATGGCTGAGCCGCTTGTCCGCATGGAAAACATACGCAAGTCCTACGGGCGCGTGCAAGCGCTGGTGGACGCCAATTTCCATGTCAACGAAAAGGAGATCGTCGGTCTGCTCGGCGACAATGGCGCCGGCAAGTCGACGCTGATCAAGGTCTTGTCGGGTGCGGTCCCGCTGACCAGCGGCGACATCTTCATCCGCGGCAAGAAGGTGGACTTGCGCAGCACCAGCGACGCCATCGCCCACGGCATCGAGACGATCTACCAGGACTCCGCGCTGGTCACGCAATTGTCGATCGCGCGCAACCTGTTCCTCGGGCGCGAGCCGATCAAGCCGCCGCGTTTCCTCAACCGTATGGACCAGGAGGCGATGAACGTGGTTGCCCGCGATCTGCTCAAGCAGGTCGGCATCTCGAAGGACATCCCGCCGACCACACCAATCGGCTCACTCTCAGGCGGCGAGCGGCAGGCGGTGGCGATCGCGCGCGCCATGCATTTCGACAGCGACCTCATCATCCTCGACGAGCCGACCAACAATCTCGGCGTCGCCGAGACGCAAGGTGTGCTGAGCTTCGTGCGCAGCGCCCGCGATTCGGGCCATTCCTGCATCTTCATCGCCCACAACATCCACCACGTCTTCCAGGTGGTCGACCGCATCGTCGTCATGCGCCGCGGCAAGGTGGTTGCCGACGATATCGATCCGAAGAACACCAACGTCGCGGAAGTCGAACGGATCATCACCGGCATGTCCGACAAGGAGATCCGTGACGCCATCGTGCAGGGGAAGCAACCACAAGGCTGAGTGGCCAGTTGGAAGCCGGGTTGGCCGTATCTCTGGTACAGGATCACATCGGCTCCTATGACTGCGACTATGAAAGCCACCGTTGCGGACATCGCCAGAAGCTGCGGGCTGTCGACCGCGACGGTCGACCGGGTGCTGAACAACCGGCCGGGCGCCAGCGCCGCCAACCGGCAGCGGGTGATGGAGGCGGCCAAGCAGGTTGGCTATCTGCCGGTCGTGGATCAGGTCACGCTGCCCTCGCGGCCGGCGCATCTCGAGTTCTTCCTGCCGATCGGCTCGAACGCCTTCATGACGGATCTGGCAAATCATATCGAGGACTATGCCGCACGCTTGCCACTTGTCGCCTCCTGTCGGATCCACAAGCTCGCCGGCATCTCGCCGAACGCGTTGCAGGCGGCCGTCGAAAACCTCTCGCTTAGGGCGAACGGCGTCGGTGTCATTGCGATCGATCACCCGAGAACGCGCAACATCCTGCGCGAGATCGTCGAAGCCGGCATCCGCCTGGTCACGCTGGTGTCGGACGTTCCGGGCGCGCCGCGATCGGCCTATGTCGGCATCGACAACCGTGTCGCCGGGCGCACCGCAGCCCTTTTGATGGGACGTTTCCTGGGCGGCCGCACGGGCCATCTGGCAATGATCGTCGGCTCACGCTCCTATCGCGGGCATGAAGAACGCGAAATGGGCTTTCGCTCGGTGCTCAGCGAGGAGTTCCGCAATTTGACCGTGACCAGCGCCGTCGAGATCAACGACGAGCCTGATATCAGCTACACGGCGACGATGAAGGCGCTGCACAACGAGCCGGAACTGCTCGGCATCTATTGCGTCGGCGCCGGACGCTCTGGCGTGGCGAAAGCGCTGCTGGAAGCCAAGCCGCAAAGGAAGCCGGTGTTCATCTGTCACGACCTGACAAGGGCGACACGCGGCTATCTCGTCGACGATCTGCTCGATGTCGTCATCGACCAGAATGCACGGCTGATCGCCGAGCAATCAGTCATTCGCCTGCTCGGCTCGATCGCTTCCTCGGCGCCTTATCTGACGCGGAAATTCATCGAGCCGCGCCTGATCTTCAAGGAGAACGTTCCGGTGCAGTGATGCCACGCAAGCGCCACGGTCGGTCTCGGCGATGGTTAAAATTCGGTTGATACCGCGAATCTGCACATCTGCTATGCATCTTTTGCTATTGCCGAATCATTGGGCAATTGATAGTTTCTCAGGTGTCGGCCATCTACTCCTCCCAGATGCGATGCCGACGCTGAGTGCGGCGCACCTCCTCCCGCGTCGTATTCGAAATCGAGCCCGCTGCCACCTCCTCCCGGCAGCGGGCTTTTTTTGTTCTTGGGTGTCGGGCAAGGCGGCGGCAATCGCCAATGGCTGGTTCGGGCAGCGCCGCAGCCCCATCGGAATCCCGCCACACTTGTCACTCTCACCAATTCGCCATCGGGCCTAGCCTGCTCACAACCAGCAGCGACCGCCGCGCGCAAGAGCGCGGCGACAGACCGGCAACGGAGACGTGAGATGACAGCACATGCCAAGGCAAAAGAGCACTCGCGGCGCGGCTTGCAATGAACACGCCACCGATCGTTTCGCCGCTTGCGAGACTATCTGGCCTTGAACGAGGTGATCAGGCCTTCCGCCATGCGGACAAACTGCGCGCTGGGGCCTTCGGCTCCGACGCTTTGCAGGCTGACACGGGCGCCTTCAAGCAGCAGCGACAATGTATCGGCGAGAAGCTCTGCCTGGCCGATGCCGGCATCCCGACACAGGCCGACGAGGCGGTCGCGCTGAGCCTGCTTGAGTTCCTTGATTACCCGACGGGCCGGATGGTCGGTCTCGCTCAACTCGATGGCGGCGTTGGCCATGTCGCAACCGCGGCCGTCCATCATCAGGCAATCGGCTGCCATCCGAACCCAGGCATGCAGTTGCGCAAGCTTGTCGCCCGGATGCTCCGCCTCGAACTTTTGCCACATCGCGTTGGCGCTGCATGCGGTCGCCCGCAGGCACTCGATGACCAGATCGTCCTTGGACTCGAAATGACGGTAGAGCGTCATCTTGTTGGTACCGGCGGCCTCAGTGATCGCGTCGACGCCGACGCCCTTGATGCCATGCTTGTGGAACATATCCCGTGCCGTCTCCAGGATGCGATCCCGGGGGCGGATGCGTTCCGCAGTGCCGTCTTCCATCAAAACCTCCTTGGTTTCCGGGATTTCCGAAAAATCCCTCGGCACACCTCTTGACTAGGGTGTTACCGGTCTGTAACTTCTAGATGTTACTTACTGGTAACACCCCCATTGCCTCGTGTCAATCTCGCAGGCGCCTGTGAACAGCCTCCGCCAAATCGGCCCAGGCATGAAACTGCGCCCCAGGCGACTTTGGCCGCGAAAAGGAAGACCACCCGATCTGCGGCGGCGTACGCCACAGATCGCCAAAGCCAGGAGCCGCTACGATGTCGCAGCGCAAAGATTTGACGATCGACGAAGTTGTGAAGGATCCGATGATCCGGATGCTGATGCAGGCCGACCGTGTCGACCCGCGCTCTTTCGAGACGATGCTGCGTAGCCTTGCGGATGCGCAAGGCCGCAGCCGCAAGGCGCCGCCTCGTTTCCTGGAGGATTCCGGGCAAAGCCGCAGCCGGCGGCTGTCCAGGGTGGCCAAGGCCTTTGGCCAGGCAAGAGCATCGGGCGAGGCGTGCGTGTCATGGTAAATTTCTTCATCCACCGTCCGATCTTCGCATCGTCGATCGCCATCATCATGGTGCTCGCCGGGACGATCTGCTATTTCCTGCTGCCTGTTTCGCAGTTTCCCGACATCACGCCGCCCCAGGTGGTGGTCAGCGCCAACTACCCGGGCGCCAGTGCGCAAGTCGTGGCCGACACCGTCACGACGCCGCTCGAACAGCAGATCAACGGCGTTCAAGGCATGACCTACATGTCGTCGTCGAGCTCCAATGACGGCTCCTCGACGATCACCGTCACCTTCGAGGTCGGCTATCCCCTGAGCACCGCCGCCGTCGATGTCCAGAACCGCGTCTCACAGGCGGCGTCCTCGCTGCCGGCCATCGTCAACCAGGGCGGCGTGACGATCAAGAAGCAGAATCCGAACTTCGTCCTGATCGTCAACCTCACCTCGCCCGACGGCTCTGTCGATCCGGTCGCGCTCAGCAACCTCGCCTACCTGCAAGTGGTCGACCCGCTGAAGCGCCTGCCCGGCGTCGGCGACGTGCAGATCTTCGGCGAGCGGCGCTATTCGATGCGCGTATGGCTCGATCCCGACAAGCTCGCCAATCTCGGCATCACCGCCGTCGATGTCCAAAACGCCATCGCCGAGCAGAATGTCCAGGTTGCGGCCGGCAAGATCGGGCAGTCGCCGGCGCCGGCCGGCACCGCTTTCGAAATGCAGGTCAACGCGGTTGGCCGACTGAGCGATCCCAAGGAGTTCGGCGATATCATCGTGCGCGCCGATGCCGCGAACGGTTCGCTGGTGCGGTTGCGCGACGTCGCGCGCATCGAACTCGGCGCCCTGCAATATTCGTCGTCGGCGTTCTTCGGCGAGGACCCGACCGTGGTGCTGGCGGTCTACCAGATGCCGGGCTCGAACGCGCTCGATCTGCAGCAGCGCGTCAAGGACAAGATGCAGGAATTGTCGGCCCGCTTCCCCAAGGGCGTCAGCTACGCCATGCATTACGATACGACACGTTTCGTTTCGGCGTCGATGCACGACGTGGTGGTCACGCTCGGCGAGGCGCTGGTCCTGGTTGTCGCGGTAGTGTTCATCTTCCTGCAGAGCTGGCGCACCACGATCATCCCGACGATTGCGATTCCCGTGTCGCTGGTGGCCACGCTCGTCGTCATGTACATGTTCGGCTTCTCGCTGAACATGCTCAGCCTGCTCGGCATGGTGCTGGCGATCGGCCTCGTCGTCGATGACGCGATCGTCGTCGTCGAGAATGTCGAGCGCCAGCTGGAGGCCGGCCTCAAACCGCTGGCTGCGACGCGCGCGGCGATGGCCGAGGTCACCGGCCCGATCATCGCCACGACCGCCGTGCTGATGGCCGTGTTCGTGCCGGTCGCCTTCATACCCGGCGTTTCCGGCCGGCTCTACAACCAGTTTGCCCTGACGGTGGCGATCTCCTTCGGCATCTCCGCCTTCGTCTCGTTGACGCTCACCCCGGCGCTCAGCGCCGCTTTCCTGCGCCACCGCCCGGCAACGCAATTCGTGCTGTTCCGCTGGTTCAACACGGGCTTCGATCGGCTGTCGCATGCCTATGCCAATGGTGTGCGCTTCCTCATCCGCCTGCGCTGGATCATGCTCGGAATATTCGCGGCTGGGCTTGTCGCGACCTATTTCGTCTGGCAGCGCCTGCCCTCGACCTTCCTTCCGGTCGAGGACCAGGGCTATTTCTTCGTGGTCATTCAGTTGCCGGATGGGGCGTCGCTGGAACGCACCGACGCGGTGGCCCGCAAGGCGCGCGACATCCTGCAGAACACGCCTGGTGTCGATATCGTCGGCTCAATCAGCGGCTTGAACTTCCTCACCAGTGCGGCCCAGTCGAACTCGGCGGTGGAATTCGCCATCCTGAAGCCATGGGACGAGCGTGGCCCTGACCAGAGCGCCTCGAAGCTCGTCGCCGACGTGCGCTCGAAGCTCATGGAACTTCCGGAAGCGTTCGCGCTAAGCTTCGATCCGCCTTCGATCCCGGGCATCGGCACGACCGGCGGCTTTGAATTCCAGGTGGAGGACCTGACCGGTCGCGGCAGCGCTGCGCTCAACGACGCGACGCAGGCAGTGCTCGCCGAAGCGCGCAAACAGCCCGAGCTCAACCCGCAGCAATTGTTCTCATCGTTCTCGACCTCGACGCCGCAGTTCAACTACGACCTCGATCGCAACAAGGCGAAGCTGCTCGGCCTCAGCCTGCCCGACGTGTTCAACACACTGCAGATCTATCTCGGCTCGCTCTATGTGAACGACTTCAACCTGTTCGGCCGCACCTTCCGGGTGACGATCCAGGCCGACAAGGATGCGCGTGCGGGTGCGGCCGACATTTCGCGGCTCTATGTCCGCAATGCCTCCGGCGGCATGGTGCCGTTGAGCACGCTCGGCAAGTTGGTGCCTATCGTCGGCCCGGAAACCGTCCCGCACTACAACAACAATGCGTCGGCCCTGATCAATGGCGGTGCCGCACCCGGCTTCTCCTCGGGCCAGGCGGTCGCTGCGATGGAGCGTGCCGCCGCCACGGCGCTGCCGAAGGATTTCGGCTATGAATGGACGGGCATCACCTATCAGGAGCTCAAGGCCGGATCGATCGCCTCGATCGTCTTTGGTCTCGCCATGGTCTTCGTCTTCCTGATCCTTGCCGCCCAATATGAGAGCTGGGCCATGCCCTTCATGGTCCTGCTCGCAGTGCCGCTTGCCCTGTTCGGCGCCTTTGTCGCCTTGCTTATGCGCGGCATGCAGATCGACGTCTATTCGCAGATCGGTTTCGTCATGCTGATCGGGCTGGCGGCGAAGAACGCCATTTTGATCGTGGAGTTTGCCCGGCGCCGGCGCGAGGAAGGTCTCAGCATCGTCGACGCCGCAATGGAAGCGGCGCGCCTGCGGCTGCGGCCCATCCTGATGACCGCCTTCGCGTTCATCCTCGGTGTGCTGCCGCTGATGTTCTCGACAGGTGCCGGTGCAGCCAGCCGCCAGTCGATCGGCACCACCGTCTTTGGCGGCATGGTCGCAGCGACGATCCTGTCGCTGGTGTTCGTGCCGGTCTTCTACGCGGTGATCGAGCAGCTGCGCGAGCGCGGCAGCAAGAGCGAGCCTGTCGCCGAACCGACTGAACCAACTGCCGAACCCGCATTCGAGCGATTGGCCGAAGCGGCCGAATAGAATTGGAGAATGATCATGCGTAAATGGAAAATTGCGTTGGGAGCGGCTGTTGCCGTGGGGGCGGTCTCGATGGCCAGCGTCCACTTGCTCGACATGGGAAATTTCGGCCTCAACGCCGGCACGGCCGGGGCGGCAACGCCTGAGCCCGCGGCGCCCGAGCCCGCGGCTTTTGTCATGCCGGTGCCAGTGGTGAGCGTCGTCAAGAAGACGATCCCGATCTATCTCGACTATGCCGCTCGCACCGAGCCGATCCGCAGCATCACGCTGCAGGCGCGCGTGCCGGGGTATCTGCAGGAGCAGGTCGCGCCCGACGGCAGCGATGTCAAGAAGGGCGACCTTCTCTACAAGATCGCTCCAGAGGATTTCCAGGCTGCCCTTGAACAGGCGAAGGCTCAGGTCCAGCGCGACGAGGCAACGCTCGACTATGCACGATCCAACCTTGGTCGCGGCACCGAACTGGCCAAGAGCGGATACATCGCCAAGGATGCGTTCGACCAGCGCACCAGCAGCTTGCGCGAGGCCCAGGCATCGCTCGCCGTCAACCAGGCGGCTGTGCGGACCGCCGAGCTCAATCTGAGCTATTCAGAAATCAAGGCGCCGTTCGCCGGGCGCGTCGGCCGCAACCAGGCCTCGGTCGGAACGCTGGTCAGCGTCGCCGGCACAGTGCTCAACACGCTGGTGCAGCTCGACCCGATCTATGTCACCTTCAATCCGAGCGAAACGGATCTGGCACAGATCGAGGAAGCCCGCGCGACGGGACCCATCGATGTCGACGTCCTGCTTCCCGGCGATACGGAACCGCGCCAGAGAGGTCAGCTCACCTTCATCGACAACACGGTCGATCGCTCGACCGGCACCATCACCGCACGCGCGACGATCGGCAATGCCAAGTTCACGCTGCTGCCGGGCCAATATGTTCGTGTCAGGCTGCATATCAAGCAGCAGCCAGATGCACTGATGGTGCCGCAGACGGCATTGGGATCGAGCCAGCTCGGCAAGTATCTCTACGTCGTCGGCAAGGACAATACTGTCGACCAGCGCATTGTTTCGCTGGGGCCGACCAACGGCGACCTGGTGGCGATCTCGAGCGGCGTAGCGGAAGGCGACCAGGTGATAACAGGCAATCTGCAGAAGATCGGCCCGGGAATGCCTGTCTCGCCGCTGCCACAGAAACCTGCCACCTGATACCCCCCATCAGGCCCGGTCCAGCGGCGCCCCCGGCTATGCCGAGGGCGCCGTTTTGCTGAGCAGTTCGACAAGGCCGGCGACATCGGCACAGCTTCGAAGAATTGCTTGCCTATGTGCGCTGCCTCGAACAGTGTGTTTCCAGAGGCGTCGCGCCGGCCTGAGGCGCAACCGGCCTGACGGCAGTTGAGCCCCGCGGACGATGCAGGTTGGCGGCTTCGTCAGGGCGTCACAGCGACGGACAGAAAAATTGCGGATCAAAACCATCAAGGCCTACCATGTCGTGCAGCCCTTTGTGGACGGGCCCTACCGCATGTCCAAGGGGCGTGTCGCCGCCGCGTTCGACGCGGTGATCGTCGCAATCACCTCCGACAGCGGGCTGACCGGCTGGGGCGAGATGGCGCCGCTCGGCAATTTCTACTCGCCGGCATTCGCGGCCGGCACTCGCGCCGGCGTCATCGAAATTGCGCCGCATCTGCTCGGCCACGATCCTCGCGCCTTGGTCAGTATCGGCAGGCTGATGGATACGGTGTTCAAGGGCCACCCATACATCAAGTCGGCGCTCGACATGGCCTGCTCGGATCTCGCGGCACGCGCCGCCGACATACCGCTGGTGACGCTGCTCGGCGGGCGCGAGAGCGAGACGGCGGAACTCTACAAGGTCGTCACCCATGGCACCGTCGACGCGATGGCCGCACTGGCCAAGCGCATCGTCAGGGACGGGTTTCACCGGCTGCAGGTCAAGGTCGGCGGCAACGTCCATGACGACATCGAGCGCGTCACCGCGGTCGCCGCTTCAGTGCCGAAGGGCACCGTCATCTTCTGCGACGCCAATGCCGGCTGGACGCCCTATCAGGCGCGCCAGTTCGCTGACGCGACGCGCGCCATCGACTACACATTCGAGCAGCCCTGCACCACGATCGACGAATGCATGTCGGTGCGCCACTCGCTCGACAAGCCGATGGTGCTCGACGAATCCGTCGCCTCGCTGGACGACATGCTCGACATCCACCGCAAGGGGGCGGCTGACGGGCTGACGCTGAAAATCTCGCGGCTCGGCGGCGTGACCAGGACGCGCCAGATCCGCGACCTTGCCGTCGACCTGGGCTTCATGATCACCGTCGAGGACACCGGCGGCGCCGAGATCGACACATCAGCCATGGCGCATCTGTCGCTGTCGACGCCGGAGGAGCGCCGGCTGCACGCCATCGCCTTCCACGAATGGGTGACGGTGCGCACCGCATCGAACAAGCCGCCGGTTTCGGGCAGCCGCATGGGCATTCCGGACGGGCCGGGCCTCGGCATCGACGTTGTTCCCGACCTGCTTGGCGCGCCCTTCTTCGAGGTCGGCAGCTGACTGATATACTGGCATGCGCCGACTGAGCATGCCGGCCAGCGCTCTCTGTCGCGCGGCTTCGTTGTTAGCGATTGGCGCAGCGGCAGTTGAGCGGTCGTGAAACATTTTTTCGTCGCACTCGCTTGCTTGCGAGAAGGGATGTCACGGTCGTCGCCGCCTGCATCCAAGAGATCACCGCCTTCTGCGCCCTAGCTGACCGCGCTGCCAAGCCGCAAGCCAGGGCTTGCACAAATTAAATCACAGAATGTTTGCGGGGACGGCTGCCGAATTGCCGGTTGAAATATTTTTCATTTGGAAATAGGAATGTTCAAAATGATGGCTTCGACGCTGCGGCGCGTCAGGAACTGGAGGAAGCGACATGGCCCATCCGCAATTTGCAGCGGAACTTTTGCAGCGCGCTGAACAGCAGGGACCGATCACCATCGGGCTTGCCGGCGCCGGGCAGATGGGCACCGACATCGTCGTCCAGGTCGCGCTGATGCCGGGCATGCGGATCGGCGCCATTTCCGAGGTCAGGCCGCAGGCGGCGATCGATGCGGCGCTGCTCGCCGGCCACGACCGCTCGGATATCGTGCAGGCCGGCAATGCGGCGGCGATCGACCGCGCCATCGAGGCCGGCAAGATCGCGGTGACCGAAGATTTGCATGCGCTGGCGTCCGCCGGCCGCATCGACGTCATCATCGACGCGACAGGCAATCCCAACATCGGCACGCTGTTCGCGCTCGAAGTGATGAAGAACGGCAAGCATATCGTCATGCTCAACGTCGAGGCCGACATCACCATCGGCCGCTTCCTCAAGGAGGAGGCGCGCAAGGCCGGCGTCGTCTATACCGGTGCGGCCGGCGACGAGCCGGCCTGCACGCTGGAGATCATCGGCTTTGCCAGGAGCCTCGGCTTCAACATCATCGCCGCCGGCAAGGGCAAGAACAATCCGCTGAAGATCGACGCCATGCCGGCCGACTACGAGAAGGAGGCGGCCGAGCGCAACATGAATGCGCGCATGCTGGTCGAGTTCGTCGACGGCTCGAAGACGGCGATCGAGATGGTGGCGATCGCCAACGCCACCGGCCTGGTGCCCGACGTGCCGGGCATGCACGGCCCGACCGCGACGCTGGAGGAACTCGCCGGCGTGCTTTGCCCGCGCGAGGATGGCGGCGTGCTGCATCGCAAGGGCGTGGTCGACTATTCGATCGGCAAGGGCGTGGCGCCCGGCGTGTTCTGCATCATCGAGACCAGGCATCCGCGCGTGCTGGAGCGCATGATCGACCTCAAGGTCGGCAAGGGGCCGTATTTCACGATCTTCCGCCCCTATCATTTGACCAGCCTGGAAGTGCCGCTTTCGGCGGCGCGCGCCGTGGTCTACAAGCGCGCCGACATGGAGCCGCTCGACCATCCGGTCGCCGAGGCGGTGGCGGTTGCCAAGAGCGAGCTTGCCCCTGGCCAGTTGCTCGGCATGATCGGCGAGAACGACTATCGCGGCTTCGCCATGACCTGGGAGGACGCGCGCGCCCGCGGCGCCCTGCCGCTCGGCCTCGCCGAACGCGCCAAGGTGGTCAAGCCGGTCAAGACAGGCGATTTCCTCACCTATGAAAATTGTGTACCTGACGATTCGATGGTGATAACCCAGATCCGCCGTCGTCTCGACCAGTCGGACGGACGGTTCGTTACGAACGCCGCCTGATCCGCTGGATTCCCGCCTGATGGACGATGTCGTAATCGGGATCGACGCCTCGACCACGGCCGTGAAAGCGATTGCCTTCACGCGCGACGGCAAGGAGCTGTTCCAGGCGCGCGAAGCCTATCCGCTTTCAAATCCCAGGCCCGGCCATTTCGAGCAGGATGCCGAACATTGGTGGACCGCGCTGCTCGGCGCCTTGAAGCAGGTCGCTGAGGCGGTTGGCGCTGCCCGGGTGGCGGCGATCGCCATCGCCCACCAGCGCGAGACCTTCACGCTGATCGATCATGCCGGCAAGCCGCTTATTCCGGCGATCCTGTGGCTGGACGAGCGGGCGCGCCCGCAAGTCATTAGGCTTTCGGCGGAGCTCGGCCGCGAGACGATCCGCGACTGGAGCGGCAAACCGCCGGACCCGACGCCCGCGCTCTATGCGATCGCCTGGCTTGCCGAGCACCAGCCGCAAACGCTTGATGACGCAGCCGCACTCGTCGACGTGCATGGCTTCTTCGTCCACCGGCTGACCGGACGTCTGGTCACCAGCACGGCAAGTGCGGATCCGCTCGGGCTGCTCGACGTCAAGAATGGCACTTGGCACCCTGAGCTCGTCGAGGCCGCGGGGCTGCGCCCGGACCAGTTGCCGCGACTGGTCGCGCCCGGCGCGATCTGTGGCGGGCTTGGTGAAAGCGTGGCCCGGCTGATCGGGTTGAAGGCCGGCACGCCTGTTGTCGCCGGAGCCGGCGACGGCCAGGCGATGGGCCTTGGCATGGGCGTCTATGGCGACGGCAAAAACTATCTTTCGCTCGGCTCGGGCATCGTCAGCGGCTGTTACTCCCATGGGATCACGACGTCGGACGCGTTTCGAACGCTGGTCTCGCCGACCGGCTCGGGCTTCATGCTGGAGACCGTGCTGCGCTCGGGCATGCAACTGGTCGACTGGATCGTTCGCACCACCGGCTCGCCGTCGGCTGCAGCCCTGGAGAATGCAGCGGTCGACGTTGCCGCCGGCAGCGAGGGCCTGCTCGTCTTGCCGTATTGGGCCGGTGTGATGAGTCCCTATTGGGACGGCGCGGCGCGCGGCGCCATTGTCGGCCTGTCGCTCGACCATGAGCCGAAGCACCTTTTTCGAGCGGTTCTGGAAGGCATCGCCTTCGAGCAGGCGATCGCCAGCGAGGCAATGGAAACTCAAGCAGCGGAAACTCGGGCGGTGGAAACCCAAGCGGCGCAAACCCAGGCGGCGAAAACGCTGGCCGGCGGCAAACCGGCGGCGATGATCGCCGCCGGCGGCGGCACCAACTGCGCCCTGCTGATGCGGATCATGGCAAGCGTGCTCGAGCGGCCGCTCTCCGTCTCGCCAGTCAACGAAGCCGCAGCGCTCGGCGCCGCCATGCTGGCGGCTTCCGCCATCGGATGGTTTGCCTCGCCTGAAACGGCGGCAGAGGCGATGGCCGCGCCGCCGACCAGGCATGTCGACCCCGTCGACGGGCTGGTCTCCGGTTACCGTGCGCGCAAGGCAATCTACCGCGACCTCTATCAGGCGACGCGCGAGACCCATGTGCGGCTCGGTGAAGTCGGGCAGGTTTAGCGGTTGAGCAGGCCCTTGGCGGCGTCCTCGTCGGTGATCAGAACCGATATCCTGGTGTTGGCAAGCGCCGCCCGCATGATGGCGATTTTTTCCTGCCCTCCCGAGACCAGGATGATGGCCGGGATGTCCGACAGGTCCTGCAGCGGATAGGCGCAGACCCGGCGGTTGACCTCATGGTCGACGAGCCGGCCGTCGGCGTCGATGAAATGGCATAAAATATCGCCAACTGCGCCGGCCGCCTGAAGCTCTTCGAGTTCGCTGGGCTTGATGAAGCCGTAATTGGCGATCGGGCTGTCAGTGGAAAACGATCCGACGCTGAGCACGGCGATGTTTGCCCGGCGTGCACGGAAGACGACGTCCTGAACGCTGCGCTGGCTCATGAAGGCTTCGCGCTGCTCCGGCCTGTCGGCATAGACCGGCACCGGCAGCAGAAAGCACTCGGCGCCGATCTTTTCGGCGAATTCCCAGGCGCTTTCGGTCGGGTTGAGCGGCTGGGCATGGGTGAGGCCGCCCAGCATGGAAACCACCGTCGTCCTGGCGATCGGCCGCCGCGGCAATTCATTGATGGCGAATTTCAGCGTGCGCCCCCAGCCCAGCGCGATGACATCGCCGGCATTCACATTGTCGGCCAGATAGGCGCCAGCGGCATGGCCGATCATCAGCGGCGCGTTGCTTCGGTCGGCGGCCGACGGCACCACAACGGCCTGGCTGAGCCCAAAACGCTGTTTTAGAGCCTCTTCCAGCACCAGGCATTCGACGACGCTGTCACGGATGCGGAACTGGACGACGCCCTCCTCACGCGCGGCCGACAGGATGCGATGCACCTTGATGCGGCCGATGCCGAGGATCTCTGAAATCCTCTCCTGCGTCAGACCCTCGACATAGTAGTGCCACGCGGCACGGGCCTTCAGCTCGGCATCCGGGAAGCGCGAGGCCTTGTCATTGTCTGTCATCGCCATCTTTTTGCCCTCCCGCGGTCGTCCGAATCCTTAAATGCCATTCAAATGGCGTTATCCGACCAAGCGACGCGAAATTATTCTGCGTGCCCGGGATTCGAGATTCAGGACATCGACAGGATACCTCTACAACGTGAGTGAAAGCCAAAATGGTCAACATTTACTTCGTCTTGGCCGTCCTGCCCTGCTCAAGCAGCCGACATGAATCCGCAGGATGAGACCGGAGCTGAAAAACGCGGCATTTCATGCCCTTTCGTACGGCAAACCGGCTGGCGGCGCAAACCGGCTGGAATGATGCGGCGGGCCTTGACAATTTTCCGACGAACAGTTTAGCTGAACAAAATTGCATATCAAAGATAAATTGTTCACAGGGAGGTGCCTGGTGAACAAGAGTGAGCCGACGACGCATCGCCGGAGCGCTGATGGAGGAGACAAAATGGCTGTGAGCAACGGTGCAAGCGAGTTGAAGGCCGGCACAAATGCACAGGCCGCGGCGGGCGCGAAGCTTTCGGCGCTGTTCGCCGGAACCATGGGACCGCTAATCGGGCTGGTGCTGCTGTGCCTTGCGCTGTCGCTGACCACCGACACGTTTCTGACTGTCCGCAACATCCTCAACGTGCTCGACCAGGTCACCGTGCTCGGCATCATGGCGATCGGCATGACGCTGGTCATCCTGATCGGTGGCATCGACCTGTCCGTCGGTTCCGTGCTGGCGCTCGCCGCCATGGTGATGGGCTTCGTCGCCCATCCCGACCACCTCAATCTCGGCATGCCTGCCGGCATCGTCACAGCGCTTGTCGTTGCTGGGCTTTGCGGGCTGGTTTCAGGCCTGCTCGTGACCGTCACCAAGCTGCCGCCCTTCATCGCCACGCTGGCGATGATGTCGGTGGCGCGCGGTCTTGCCAACATGATCACCGACGGCTCGCAGATCATCGGCTTCCCCGACTGGTTCACCAGCCTGTCGATCATCCGCCATTTCGGCTTCCTGTCGGTCACCGTCGGCTTGATGATCGTGCTGGCCATCATCTTCGCGATCTTCCTCAACTATCGCGCGACCGGTCGCAGCCTCTACGCGATCGGCGGCAGCGCCGAGGTCGCCAGGCTGTCCGGCATACCGGTCAAGTCGCTGACCAACTGGGTCTATGCAGTCTGCGGCGTTCTGGCCGGGCTCGCCGGCATCGTGCTTGCGGCACGGCTTGATTCTGTCCAGCCGAGTTCCGGCTTCGGCTACGAACTGGATACGATAGCGGCGGTGGTGATCGGCGGCGCCAGCCTGTCGGGCGGCGTCGGCTCGATCGGCGGCACCGCCATCGGCGTGCTCATCATCGGCGTGCTGCGCAACGGGCTGAACCTGCTCGGCGTGTCGCCCTTCATCCAGCAGGTGGTGATCGGCGTGGTGATCGCGCTTGCGGTGGCCACGGATACATGGCGGCGCAGAGCTCAATGAAGACTGGCGCGCAATGAAGAGTGGGGCGCATTAAAGAATTCACCCGGATGTCCGGGCGAACACGGATCGGTGATCCGAAACTGGGAGTTGTTCGGCCAAGGGGCGCCGTGATGCGCCGGCAGGACAGATTGAACATCAACGGAGGAAAAACATGCTGACCAAACGTTCATTGCTGCTTGCTGCCGCAGCCGTCATTCCGCTGCTCGGACTGTCCGAGATGGCCTCGGCCAAGGAGGCCAAGAAGCTTGGTCTCGCAGTCGCCAACCTGCAGGCCGATTTCTTCAACCAGATCAAGCAGTCCGTCGAGGCCTATGGCAAGGAAAAGGGCATCGAGATCGTCACCGTCGACGCCAAGGGCGATTCGGCGACCCAGGTCAGCCAGGTGCAGGACCTGATCACGCAAAACATCGATGCGCTGATCTACATCCCAGCCGGCGCCACCGCCGCCACCGTGCCGACCAAGACTGCCAAAGCCGCCGGCATCCCGGTCATCAATGTCGACCGCAACGCCGAGGGCGCACCCGGCGACACCTTCATCGCCACCAACAGCGTCGCATCGGCCAAGGCGGTTTGCGACTACATCGCCAAGCAGGCCGGCGGCAAGGGCGAGTTGATCATCATCCATGGCCAGAAAGGCACGACGCCCGAGGTCGACCGGTCGAAGGGCTGCGGCGAAGCGCTGAGCGCCTATCCCGACATCAAGGTGGTCGGCGAGCTATGGAGCGAAGGCTGGCACCAGGACGAGGGCTTCAAGCTGACGCAGGACCTGCTGCAGTCGCATCCAGACGTGTCGATCGTCATCGGCCAGGCCGATGCGCTGGCGCTCGGTGCGGCGCAGGCGGTCAAGGTCGCCAATCCCGGCCACAAGGTCTGGGTTGCCGGCTTCGACGGCGACGTGGCGGCGCTCAAGGCGCTGAAGGGCGGCGTCTTCGACGTGACTGCGACGCAGCAGACACAAGGCATGGGCCGGCTTGCCGTCGATGCGGCGATCAAGCTGGTGGCCGGCGAAACCGTTCCCGCAGAACAGCTGCAGGATGCGACGCTGACCACCAAGGACAATGTCGACCAGTTCATCGCCAAGCATCCCTGATCCCAGACATTCCTGATTATTGACGAGCGGAACGATGTCCCTGGATCCCAGCCATACGCAGACCCCGCATCTGGGGCTCTTCGTCAGCGGCCTCTGCAAGAGCTACGGACCGGTGCAGGTCCTGGCCGATGCGAGCTTCGAGGTGCGGCCGGGAGAGGTCGTGGCGCTGCTTGGAGAAAATGGCGCCGGCAAGTCCACCGTTTCGAACATCATCGCCGGGTCGACCAAACCCGATGCCGGCAGCATCGCATGGCGGGGGAAGCCGTATTCCCCCGCCTCTCCCGCCGCGGCCATCGACGCCGGCGTCGGCATGATCCACCAGGAACTGAAGCTGCTGCCGGATCTGTCGGTTGCCGAGAACGTCTATGTCGGGCGCCTGCTGATGCGCGGCGGCCGCATCGACCGCGCGGCCATGAATGCGCGGGCATCGGCCCAACTGAAGCGGCTCGGCCTCGATGTCTCGCCGGAACGCAAGGTCGGCACGCTGCGCATCGCCGCCCAGCAGCAGGTCGAGATCGCCAAGGCGCTGACGCTCAATGCCGAGCTTCTGATCTTCGACGAGCCGACAGCGGCACTTGGCAGTGAGGAAACGGAGCTGTTGTTCAAGCAGATCCGCAAGCTCAAGGCGGAAGGCATGTCTTTCATCTATATCAGCCACCGGCTGGACGAGGTCGCTGCGATCGCCGACCGCGTCGTGGTGATGCGCGACGGGCGCATTGTCGCCCGCCACGAGCGCGCCGACGTTCCGGTGCGCACGATAGTCGAGCAGATGGTCGGCCGCAGCGTCGAGCGGATGTTCCCGCCGCTGTCGGAGCCGGGCAGCGAGGCGTTGCTCGAGGTCGACAACCTGTCCTCGCCGGAACGCAGTTTTCAGAATGTCAGCTTTTCGGTAAGGGCCGGCGAAATCCTTGGCATCGCCGGGCTGATCGGCGCCGGCCGCACTGAGCTGGTGCGGGCGATTGCCGGCGCCGATCCGATTTCCTCGGGGTCGGTGCGTATCGCCGGCAAACCGGTGCACCTCACTGGCCCGGCGGCGGCGATCAAGGCCGGCGTCGTGCTGGTGCCGGAAGACCGCAAGGCGCAAGGCGTGGTGCTCGACCAGACCATCGGCGAGAATCTGGCGATCGGCAATTTCGACCATGTCGCGCCGAATGGCTGGGTGTTTCCCAAGGCGGTGCAGAAATTCGCCGAGGCCGGCATCGGCCGGCTCGGCGTCAAGGGCCGGCCTAACCAGGCGATCAGCAAGCTTTCCGGCGGCAACCAGCAGAAGGTGATCATCGCCAAATGGATCTCACGGCCACCCAAGGTGTTCATCCTGGACGAGCCGACACGCGGCATCGACGTCGGCGCCCGCGCCGCGATCTACGATGTCATCGCCGAACTCGCCCGCTCCGGCATGGCGGTGGTGGTGGTGAGCTCCGACCTCGAGGAAGTGCTCGGCCTGTCGCATCGCGTGCTGGTGCTGAGCCGTGGCCGCCAGCGTGGCATTCTCGACCGCAGCGAAGCAAGCAACGTCGCCGTCATGGAGCTCGCCACAAGCTGAGGGCGGCATAAAGGATCGGAATAGAGCGCAGCAGGTGGTATCCTCCCAGGCACCGGACCGCGCGGGGCGCCAGTCAGGACTGGCGCCCCTTCCTCCCCAGGGCAGCGCCGGCGGCTCAACAGGAAAACATTTCGATGAAACTATTCGATCTTCATGGCGACGTTGCCCTCGTCACCGGCGCCGGCAGCGGCATCGGCCAGGCAATCGCCATCGGCCTGGCCGAGGCCGGCGCCGATATCGCCTGTTTCGGCCATGCCTCGAAGGGCGGGCTGGACGAGACCGCGCACAGGATCTCGGCGCTCGGCCGCAAGGCACTGGTGCTGACCGGCACGGTGACCTCAGAGGCCGATTTGGCAGCGGCGATCGAACGCACGGAGAAGGAACTCGGCGCGCTGACCATCGCCGTCAACAATGCCGGCGTCGCCGGGGCCGAGCCGGCCGAGACGTTGTCGCTGGAGACATGGCAGAAGCTCTACGACGTCAATGTCAGCGGCGTGTTCCTGTCCTGCCAGGCCGAAGCGCGCTTAATGCTGACGCGGCGCAAGGGCTCGATCATCAACATCGCCTCGATGTCGGGCTCGATCGTCAACCGCGGCCTGACCCAGGCGCACTATAATTCGTCGAAGGCCGCCGTCATCCACATGTCCAGGAGTCTCGCCATGGAATGGGCCGATCGCGGCCTGCGCGTCAACGTCGTCAGCCCCGGCTACACGCTGACGCCGATGAACAAGCGGCCGGAGGTCGCCGACCAGGTCAGGATCTTCGAGCGCGACACGCCGATGGGGCGGATGGCGGCGCCGGAAGAGATGGTCGGCCCGACCGTGTTCCTGGCCAGCCGCGCTTCGAGTTTCGTAACCGGCATCGACCTGATCGTCGATGGCGGCTTCGTCTGCTGGTAGGAGAGAACATGCAGAAGCGGTTCGAGGGAAAGACGGCGGTCATCACCGGCGCCAGCGGCGGCATTGGCGCGGCCATGGCCAGGCGCTTCGCGGCTGAGGGTGCTGCTGTCGTCGTCAGCGCCATCGACCCTCGCGTCGACGAGGTCGCCGCCGGACTGAAGGCGGAGGGCGCCAAGGTCGCATCGCTGCGTATGGACGTGACCAGGAAGGACGAGGTCGCCGCCCTCTACGATCTGGCCGAACAGCAGTTCGGCCGCGTCGACATCTCCGTGCAGAATGCCGGCGTCATCACCATCGCCAGGATCGAGGCGATGACCGAGGCCGAATGGGACAAGGTGATGGCTGTCAACACCAAGGGCGTGTTCCTGTGCTGCCAGGAGGCGATCGCCCGCATCCGCAAGCATGGCGACGGCGGCCGGCTGATCAACACCGCTTCCGGCCAGGCGCGCCAGGGCTTCATCTTCACACCGCACTATGCCGCCTCGAAATTCGGCGTCGTCGGCATCACCCAGAGCCTCGCCAAGGAAGTGGCCAAGGAGAAGATCACCGTCAACGCGATCTGCCCCGGCATCATCGATACCGACATGTGGGCCTACAACGACGCCGCATGGGGCAGACTGATGGGCGACTACAAGCCCGGCGAGTTGATGGCCGAATGGGTGAAGAACATCCCGATGGGCCGCGCCGGCAGCGGCGAGGATGTTTCGGGCCTGGTCAGCTTCCTGGCCAGCAGCGACGCCGCCTACATCACCGGCCAGACGATCAATGTCGATGGCGGCCTGATCATGTCGTGAGGCGCCACCGCTTCTTGCCTTCTCCCCTTGTG
>NZ_FNEE01000041.1 GCF_900099905.1 Mesorhizobium muleiense
TAGAGCGGGATGAATTTAGGTTGGCGCATAGCCGGCCTCGATGAAGTAATTTCTGCATTCGGTTGACGTGACAGTGCCGAGGATTTGGCCGATGGCGTCACAGACGGTCTCGACCGTTCGCCTGGCAGCCTTGCGCAGCCAATGCTTGAGCTTGGCGAAGAATTTCTCAATAGGGTTGAGGTCGGGGGAGTATTTGGGCAGCAAGAACAGCCTGGCGCCGGCCGAGCGGATGGCACGGCGCACAGCCTTGCCCTTGTGCGAACCGAGATTGTCCATGATGACGATGTCACCGGGCTTGAGGGTGGGGACGAGAACCTTGTCGACATAGAGCTGGAAACGCTCGCCGTTGATCGGTCCGTCGATCAGCCATGGTGCATCGACACGGTCGTGGCGCAGTGCCGCCAAGAAGGTCATGGTCTTCCAATGACCGTGCGGCACCTTGGCCTTGATCCTCTCGCCGCGCGGCGCCCATCCTCTGAGCGGCGCCATATTGGTCTTGGTCCAGGTCTCGTCGATGAACACCAGGCGGGAAGGATCGATGCGGTCCTGATACTTTGCCCACTGGACCCGCCGGCGCGCCACATCGGGGCGATCCTGCTCAGCCGCGATCAGCGTCTTTTTTTGTGACTGAGCTTCTCGGCGTGAACGAACTCCCATACCGAGCGGTAATCGACCTTCAGGCCGTGATCGCCAAGCTCGGCCACAAGACCGCGCAGCGTGAACTCCGCCGCCCGGCAGCGTACCAACAGCCACTCCCGATGCTCTCCGGCAATCTTCTTCGGTCTGTGCCCACCCATCTTGCCAGGTGTCAGCTTGTTCGTCTCGCGCAAGCGGCGCACCCATCGGATGACCGTGCTGATTCCAACCCCGTAGCGCTCTGCCGCCTGACGTCGCGACAGGCCCTCCTGCTCAACCGACGCTACCACCCGCGTGCGAAGATCCATCGAGTAAGGCTTGCCCATCCATGCCGGCCTCCTGACCCAGCCAGCAGGTTGAATCAGATTTGCTCGCCTTCGGGAATCCCCTTTCGATTCAGACTCAATTCATCCCGCTCTAGCCACCAGATTGCCAATGTCTCAGTCGGCCGGGAAGCTCCAGGCCGCTTGGGAAACCTGTTCGGGTGGAGCAACCCAGGAGAACCTTCCGGCCATGATCTCATTGAATATCAACGGGCGAGAGCACGAGGTTGACGTTGACCCCGAAACTCCGATCCTTTGGGTCCTGCGTGACACGCTCGGAATGAGCGGCACCAAATTCGGCTGCGGCGCAGCGCTCTGTGGCGCCTGTACGGTGCATCTGGACGGCGAGGCAATCCGCTCGTGCAGCACACCGGTTTCCGCCGTTGAAAGCGGCAAGATCACCACGATTGAAAAGACAACCGACGGCACCGACCGTGTCGGCGCGGCTGTCCACGCTGCATGGGTCAGGCACGACGTGGCACAATGCGGCTACTGCCAGAGCGGCCAGATCATGAGCGCGACGGCCTTGCTCGCGTCGCTGTCGCCCGGCGCGCAGCCGACCGCCGAAGAGATCGACTCCGCCATGGCCGGAAACATCTGCCGCTGTGGAACCTATGCCCGTATCCGCGCCGCTATAGCCGACGCCGCCAGCACCCTCGTCTGAAGGAGACGGATATGTTCCCCAACATGGATCACAAAGAGCTGCCGCGTGCGCTGCAACACATCATGGAACGGGGCCGTTCAACGACGGTCCAGGCGATGCCACGCCGCAGCTTTCTCAAGCTGGCGGGGACCCTCGGCCTGGCTGTCGGCATTTTCCCTGATTTGGCAGTCGCGCAGTCGTCCGAGGCCGATGCGGCGGCAGCCAGTCTGAAGCCGACCGAGCAGCCCTCTGCATTTGTCCACATCGCGCCCAATGGAGAGGTTACGGTCACGATCAACCGGCTGGAGTTCGGTCAAGGCGTCCAAACGGCATTGCCCATGATCCTTGCCGAAGAACTCGATGCGGACTGGAACCTGGTGCGCAGCCAACTCGGCACCAATGACATCGCCTATGTCGATCCGCTCTTCGGCATGCACCTTACCGGCGGTTCGAACACGATCAAGAACAGCTTTACGCAGTATCGCGAACTGGGTGCTCGTGTTCGCGCCATGCTGCTGGCGGCCGCGGCGACCCGCTGGAATGTGGAGGCGTCCACTCTGCGAACCGAGGCCGGCGCGGTTCTGGCCTCCGATGGCCGCAAGCTCGGTTATGGAGAGCTTGCCGAGGCGGCCATGGCCTTGCCGGTGCCGCAGAAGATTGCGCTGAAGGATCCCAAGTATTTCCGCATCATCGGCCAGCCCACCCGGCGTTTGGACGCTCAAGCCAAGAGCAGCGGCCAACAGAGTTTTGGCATCGACTTCAAGCTGCCGGGACAGTTGACGGCCGTGGTGGCTCGTCCTCCGGTCTTCGGAGCCAAGATAGCCACCCTGGACGACAGCGCAGCCCGGGCGGTCAAGGGCGTGAAGGCCGTCCTGCGCGTGCCGCTGGATCGCGGTGCCGAGGGCGTGGCCGTCGTGGCCGACGGATATTGGCAGGCGTCTCAGGGCCGCGATGCCCTTAAGGTGGAGTGGGACACATCTGCCGTCGAAAAGGTCGATAGCGAACGGCAACTCGCGCACTATCGCGAGATGGCCACTCGCCCCGGCCCGCGCCAGTTCGATTCCGACATGGTGCCATTGGAAACGGCGCCGCTGAAGCTCGAAGCTGAGTTCGTGTTCCCGTATCTCGCCCACGCAGCGATGGAACCGCTGAACTGCACGGTACGGCTTGCCGATGATCGTGCCGAGATCTGGATGGGAAGCCAAAGTGCCGGACCCGATGCCGCCGCTGCCGCAGCCGCGCTCGGCCTCAAGACGGAACAGGTTGTGCTTAACGTGCAGATGTCGGGCGGCGGCTTCGGTCGGCGCTTTTCCAGCACCTCCGACACCGTGGTCGAGGCCTGCGAAATAGCCAAGGCCGCCAGGTCGGCGGGGCTGAATGCACCGATCCGTACGCTTTGGAGCCGCGAGGACGATATGAGGGGCGGCTACTACCGTCCAATGCACCTGCACCACGCCCGCATCGGCTTTGACAAAAAGGGCAAGGTGCTGGCCTGGGATCACAGCATCGTCGGCCAGTCGATACTTACCGGAACCGTGTTCGAGCAGTTCATGGTGAAGAACGGCATCGACGCCGCCACGACGGAGGGCATGCGGGCTCCCTATCCGCTTCCAATGCGGCTGACCGTGCATCATCCCAAGGACAACGTGCCGGTTCTGTGGTGGCGCAGCGTCGGCTCCACCCATACGGCTTATGTGATGGAGACCCTGCTCGACGATATAGCGCGTGCAACCGACCAAGACCCTGTAGCCTACCGCATGCAGCTCTTCGGCGATCAGCACATCCGCCATCGTGACGCATTGCAACTGGCCGTTGACAAGAGCGGGTACGGCAAGACGCAATTGTCCGAGGGGCGGGCCTGGGGTGTGGCGGTGCACGAGTCCTTCAGCTCAGTGGTCGCTTACGTGGTGGAAGCCTCTGTTGCCGATGGACAGCCACGGCCGGGGTTCACTGCAATCTGGCCGTCAACCCTCTGACCGTGGAGGCGCAGGTACAGGGCGCGGCGATCATGGGCTTGTCGATGTGCCTGGCAGGCTCTGCAATAACGCTCAAGGACGGCGTCGTCGAGCAAAGCAACTTCAGTGACTATACGGTTGCGCGCATCACGGACGTGCCGGAATTCGACATTCACATCGTGCCTAGCGCCGAACCGCCCACGGGCATGGGCGAGCCCGGCTTGCCGCCATTGGCGCCGGCATTTGCCAACGCCATAGCACGGCTCACCGGAAAACCGCTGCGTCAATTGCCGTTCAATCTGACGTAGCCGTTTTTACGCCAGACCGCTTCTGCTCGCTGCTTGTTGTTCCGGCAGCGAGCGAGGCAGATAACCGCCCTGTAGGCGCTCGGCTGCCATTGGGGCGTTCGGAATCGGCGCGGTACCAGGCAGTCCCGAATGCTGGCTCGTGCCGGCGAGGCTGCGCGGAGCATAAATATGTCGAGACAGGCATGCTGATTATCCGCCATGATCCTCATGGATACAGAAATGAGGTTTATAGGTGAGAAGAGGCGACTTCAGCGAATGGGCTGTGTTTATCGCGGTTGCCGAGGAGGGGAGTTTTACACGCGCGGCCGCAAAGCTCGGCCTCTCCCAATCCGCGCTCAGCTATGCGGTGCGCATGCTCGAACAACGGATCGGTGTGCGGTTGATCTCGCGAACGACGCGCAGCCTGTCGCTGACCGAGGCAGGCGAAAGGCTGCTTATCAGCCTGCGGCCGGCATTCGACCATATCGACAGTGAAATTGCTGCGCTCACGGCGCTTCGCGACAAGCCTGCAGGCACGATCCGCATCACCACGTTCCGGCATGCCGCCCAAACTGTCCTGTGGCCGGTATTGTCGAAACTGCTGCAGAATTATCCCGACATCACGGTTGAGGTCCATGTCGATGAAGGTCTCACCGACATTGTCGCAGAGCGCTTCGACGCCGGTATCCGCATGGGCGAACAGGTGCAAAAGGACATGGTGGCGGTCCGCATCAGCCCGGACGTCAGGATGGCAGTCGTGGGATCCCCGGCCTACTTTGCCAATCGTCCCGCCCGCAGACACCCCGCGACTTGAGCGAACACCGATGCGCAAGCTATCGCCAGAACACCGGGGGCGGCCTTTATGCCTGGGAGTTCGAACAGGACGGTGTCGAACTTGAGGTCCGGGTCAATGGACCGGTTATCTTCAACGACAACGAGATGCTCTTGCATGCCGCAGTCGATGGCTTGTGCTTGGTGTACACGTTCGAAAACCAGATATCCCAGCATGTTGCGGAGGGCCGCCTGGTCCGGGTGCTGGAAGACTGGTGCCCGCCATATTCGGGCTACCACCTCTATTATCCAAGCCGGCGGCAGCATACTGCCGCCTTCACGCTTCTGGTCGACGCCCTCCGATACAGGGGCTAAGGGCGGCCGACCATTGACGTCGGGTCCATGGCCCCATTCATGCCGACTTTGCCTTTGGTCGTGATGCGGACGGCATTCTGCCGGCAATTATTGCGTGATATGCAATAGAGTTTTGTGCTGGCCCCAGTTCATCCCACGACAAGATAGCTGCATAAATCCCACGCTGGCGGTTGAGGGGGACGGTGGCGCAAAGCGGAGAACCCGATTGCGCCAGTAGAGCGACAGTCAACAACGTGGAGGAGCAGATGAAAAACCTATCGTTTAAGGCGATGCTGGTGGCGAGTCTCGCCGCAACAGCCGCAATGGGCGTCGTACAGTCAGCAAGCGCTGCCGACGAGAAATACGTCCTTATCCACCATTCCCCTGACAGCGAGACGTTCTGGAACACCGTCAAGAACGGCGCCAGCTTGGCAGCAGAGGAAGTTGGTGCAACCGTCACGTTCCGCAATCCGCCGTCCGGCGACTTGGCGGACATGGTGCGCATTATCCAGCAGACGACCGCCGAGAAGCCCGACGGGATCATCGTTACGATCCCCGATCTCGAAACAGTGGGCGGCGCAATCGCGGACGCGGTTGCCCAAGGTATCCCTGTAGTGACGATGAACACGGGCACGGCAGAGGAATCCAAAAAACTCGGTGCTCTGCTCCACGTCGGTCAGCCTGAATATGAAGCCGGCAAGGGCGCCGGTGAACGAGCAAAAGCCGAAGGCATGAAGTCGTTCCTCTGCGTGAACAGCTTGTTCCCCAATGTGGCAGGGCAGCAGCGCTGTGAAGGCTTCGCGGAAGGTCTGGGCGTGCCTCTGGGCGAGCAGATGATCGACTCCGGCACCGACGCGGCGGAAATCGCCAACCGAGTGAAGGCTTACCTTTCGACCCATCAGGATACGGGCGCCGTTTTGACCCTCGGCCCCATGACCGCGATTCCGACGATCAAAGCGCTGAAGGACAACGGTATGGCGGGCGACATCTACTTCGCGACCTTCGATCTCAACCCCGACATTTCGCAGGCGATCAAAGATGGCGTCATCAACTTCGCCATCGACCAGCAGCCTTTCCTGCAGGGCTACCTGCCGGTCATCACGCTGACCAATGATCTCCGCTATGGGGTGCTGCAGGCCAATTCGGTGCTTTCAGGACCGGGGTTCGTCACGAAGGACAACCTTACTCTCGTCGAGTCGCTGGCCGGCAAGTACCGGTAAACGCCTCGCCTCCCGGGGGGCGGAAGCGACCTGCGCTTCCGCCCTTCCTTTCTTACAGATTCCTTTTGCGGGCAAGATCAGATGACGTCCACAACTAGCACCGACGAGCGCCTCAAGCGGAACTCACTCCTGCGTCGAGCGCTCGTTCGCCCGGAGCTTGGAGCAATTGGCGGCACGGCAGCCGTGTTCGCTTTCTTCCTCATTCTCGCCGGCGGCACCCAGATGTTCGCCCTGGACGGTGTCATTAACTGGGGCACCGTTTCGGCGCAGTTCATCGTGCTGGCCGTGGGCGTGTCGCTGCTGATGATCGCAGGCGAGTTCGATCTGTCGCTCGGGTCCATGGTGGGCTTTTCCGGCATGGTCTTCGGATTGCTGGTCGTCCACGTTGGCATTCCTGTCTGGCTGGCGATCCTGCTGACCTTTGTGGTCTGCGCCTTGATTGGCACCATCAACGGAGTCCTTGTCATTCGCACAGGTCTTCCGTCGTTTGTCGTGACGCTGGCCTTCATGTTCATCCTTCGCGGCGCGACGATCTGGAGTGCGATCACCTTCAACAAGCAGCCGGTTGTATCGGGGATCGGTGATGCTGCAGCGGGCGACCCCATCGCCTGGCTCTTCGGAGGTAAAGCGTTCACAGGCCTGTTCACATGGCTGGGTCAGCAAGGCATCATCGAAACGTACACCCGAGGTACGCGGGCAGGGCAACCGATCGTCGATGGCATTCCCATGCTGATACTTTGGGCCATCGGCCTGGTGATCGTCGGGCAGTGGGTTCTGACCCGTACCAAGTTCGGCAACTGGATTTACGCTGCCGGCGGTGACCCACAGGCTGCCCGCAACGTCGGCGTCCCCGTGGCTCGAGTGAAGGTACTGATGTTTATCGTTGCCGCAATATGCGCGGCGCTCCTCGGCATCTCCCAAGCGATCGAGTTCGGGTCGGCTGCGTCCGATCGCGGCATCATGAAGGAATTCGAGGCGATTATTTGTGTCGTCATCGGCGGTGCATTGCTGACCGGTGGCTACGGGTCTGTGGTGGGTGCCGCTCTGGGTGCCATTATTTTCGGTGTGGTCCAGCAGGGTCTGTTCTTCACCAACGTCGAGAGTTCACTCTTCCGAGTGTTCCTTGGCACAATCCTCCTCGGCGCAGTTGTGGCCAACACGTACATCCGCCGCTCAATCACAGGAGAAAGGTGATGACCACGCCAATCCTGGAAATGATCGACATCCAGAAGCACTTTGGCCGCATCATCGCCCTGTCCGGCGTGTCGTTCAGCGTCATGCCGGGTGAATGTCACTGCCTGCTCGGTGACAACGGTGCCGGTAAGTCGACGTTCATCAAGACGATGTCGGGAGCCCATACCCCGACTGGTGGCGAGATGAGGGTAGCGGGCGACACCGTTCATTTCACAAGCCCTCGCGAGGCGCTCGCTGCCGGTATCGCCACCGTCTATCAGGACCTTGCCATGATCCCGCTGATGAGCGTCAGCCGGAATTTCTGGCTCGGCCGCGAGCCAGAGGCCGGCTTCGGCCCCTTACGCTGGTTGGATTTCAAGAAGGCCGATGCCATCACACTCGAGCAGATGAAGCAAATGGGTATCAATTTGCGAGAGCCGGGACAGGCGGTTGGCACTCTTTCGGGAGGCGAGCGACAGACCGTCGCGATCGCGCGTGCCGTCTATTTCGGCGCCAAGGTGCTCATTCTCGATGAGCCGACCTCGGCGCTTGGCGTGCGCCAGACCGCCAATGTGCTGACGACAATCGACCGGGTACGCAAGAAGGGCATCGGCGTCGTGTTCATCACCCATAATGTTCGGCACGCGATGGCGGTCGGAGACCGGTTTACCGTTCTCAACCGCGGCAAGACGCTTGGCACGGCCGATCGTGGGCATATCTCATCAGAAGAACTGCAAAGTTTGATGGCCGGTGGGCAGGAACTCGCCCAGCTCGAAGCATCGCTCGGAAAAACGATCTAGGGATCGCGTCGGAGGGCGGCCCGAATTGGGAGCGCGACCGAGAGGAGGTCGAATTGTCAAAGTACCTGAATGAACAGAACTCGGTCGAAGCGGTCCTCGCGAGGATGGGCGATGGAACGAATGCTCGTCTTCGTACCGTTATGGAGTCGCTGATCAATCACCTCCATGGTTTCATTCGCGATGTCGAACTTACCGAGGCAGAGTGGGAGATTGCAATCGCGTTTCTGACCCGTACCGGGCAGATGTGCAGCGACACGCGGCAGGAATTTATCCTGCTCTCGGACGTGCTCGGTGTTTCGATGCTCGTGGACGCGATCAATCATCGGCGTCCCACCGGTGCCACGGAGAACACGGTGTTTGGACCATTCCACGTCGACGGGTCGCCCGAACGGCAGATGGGTGACAACATCAACCTCGATGGCAAAGGTGAGCTTTGTCTTTACGAGGGCCGCGTCCTCGACCTTGACGGCAATCCAATCGACAACGCCTATGTCGACGTTTGGTCAGACAACGACGAAGGCTTCTACGACGTTCAGCAGCCTGACATGCAGCCGCCGTTCAACAACCGTGGCATCTTCAGAACTGGCGTTGACGGTCGATACAGCTTTGTCGGGATCAAGCCGACTTCATACCCCATTCCAAATGACGGACCCGTGGGGCAAATGCTCGAACAGCTCGAGCGTCATCCTTTCCGCCCCGCACACGTGCATTTCCTGGTTGGCGCGAACGGATACGATCGCCTCTGCACGCACATCTTCGTCGCGGGAGACCCGTACCTGGAGTCGGATTCCGTGTTTGGGGTGAAGGACACATTGATCGTCGCCTTCGAGCCGCTCGTCGACGTGCCGACCAAGTGGAAAGTTAAGTTCGACTTCGTCCTGAAGCGACTGTAGGATCGTCGTCAGCGGCTCATTCAGAGGGGCGGCAGTCGCGCAGCGGTGTCGACGACTGCGGGCCTGCGAGCTAAGCGCCCAGCTCGACCAAGATCTTCATTTTGGTCCCGCTCGGATCCAGCAACGGCTTGAATCCCTTCTCGACAATGTCGTCTAAGGCGATCGTGTCATCGATTAGGCGTTCGGCAGGCAAACGGCCGCTTTCGATCATTGCGTAAACACGCGGCCATAGTGTCGTCGGGTAGCAGAGCGACCCCTGCAGTCGAATATCGCGTGTAATCAGGTCAAAAGGTGAGAACTCAGCCTTGGCGTTGGTGAGGCCGACCAGTACCACCGTTGCCTGCGAGCGCACAGACCTGATGCAGTCGGCAATGGCTCGCGGGTTGCCCGCGCACTCGATAGCTGAATCGCATCCGAGGCGCTCGAATGTGTGCTCTCGAATGAAGTCTGCAAGCGGCGTCTTGGTAGGGTCGATCGTGATGACCGGAATGCCCAACGACTCGATGCGCTTGCGGCGGGCCGCATTGGGTTCGCTGAGGAAGATCTTGCCGGCGCCAGCGGCGTCGGCGGCCATGACCGTAAGCGCCCCGATTGGGCCGCCACCAGTGATCAGGATCGATCCGCCCGGCTCAAGCCCGCTGCGGTCGACTGCTGTCACCGCGACAGCCGCCGGCTCCACCATCGCTCCCTGTTCAAAAGTCAGGGTGTCAGGCATTTTGACGGTCGCGGAGGCCTTCATGACCGCGAAGTCCGCGAACCCGCCCCAATTCCATGTCAGGCCAGTCGCGGCCCCGCGGGTGCCAAGGAAATACAGGCCGCGGACGCCGAAGTAACCATCGGCCGGGCCCATGTGCGGCTGGATCGCTACGCGGTCTCCCAGCTTCAGGTGGGACACGTCGCTCCCAACGGCCGCGATTTCACCGCTGAACTCGTGGCCGAGAATCTGCGGAATTGAGGCTCCCGAGAAAGGGTTGGGCTGAGAAGATATGAAGTGGGGTCCGTCGGCAAACTCGTGCAGATCGGTGCCGCAAATGCCGCACAACCTGTTGCGGACAAGAACTTCGTCCGGCTGCAGGTCGACCGGATCCGGAAGTTCCTCAACTCGGACGTCGCCTTTGGCGTAGAAGCGCGCAGCTCTCACTTTCGAACTCCTTTTGAACGTGACGGCACTTGTAGCGCCAGAAAAGTCAGATGCAGTGTCAGCGCAAGCAGGGGGCCCGAAGCGCCTGCAATCGTAGCGCCATGCCAACCAAAGCTCTCAATCGCCCAGACGCCGACGCTGGCGCCAGTTGCCCCACCGACGAAGAAGGCTGCCATGAAGAGGCCGTTGAGGCGAGCCCGTTCGTTAGGGTGAGCGGAAAAGAGCTCACGCTGGCTCATCACCAGGGACACGGGGACGGCGCCGTCGAGAAGGAGGGCACCAACCAGCAGGGCCGCCAGCCCAACCACGCCACCCGATCCGCCCCAGCCGGCAACGATCCAGGATAGGACGCCGGCGCTGAGGGAGAGCGTCGTTCCCAAGGTGATCGCTCCGCGGTCAGCTACCCTCCCGGCCAACGGTGACATGATCGCGCCTGCGGCTCCCGCCAGCGCCACGAGTGCGATCTGAACTTTGGTCGAGGCTGTAGGGCGGCCTGCTCAGAAGCAGGGGCAGGGCCGTCCAGAAAAGAGTGTACGAATAGAACATCAAGAATTGGTAGGCGGCCCGACGCTGAAGCAGGCGGTTGCCCAAAGCGAGCGAACCCATGGACTTCAGCATCGCTCCGTAACGAAGCTTGCTCTCGGGGTGTCGCGCCGGCATCCGAGCGAGGATCAGCCCAGCGGCGCCCAGGCAGATGGCGGCAGAGGCGAAGAAGACCGACCGCCAGCCGAGGGGACCGGTGATCAGGCTCGACACAGGCCGAGACAGCATGATGCCAGTCAGGATGCCGGACATGACTCGCCCAACCATCAAGCCTTGGCGCTTAGGATCGGAAAGCGCGGCCGCATAGGGAAGCAGGATCTGGACGGACACTGACCCGACGCCGATTCCGAAGCACGCGATCAGGAAGAGCGTCGGCGAGGTTGTCAGTGCCATTGTGATCGAGGCGGCGAAGCCGACGACGAGCACTGCCAAAGCCAGGCGGCGGTTTTCGAGCGCGTCAGCGAGCGGCACTAAAAGTAGGAGGCCAAGACAATAGCCCAACTGGGCAAGCGTCACGATGATACCAGCACCTTCGGGCGCGAACCCAAGCGTGCCGGCAATTTCCCCGACGATGGGCTGTGCGAAATAGAGGTTCGCGACGATTGCGCCGCAAACGCAGGCGACGGCGAACTCGAAGCCAGCCGGCAGCCGATCATTGGGGACGGAGACATTCACGTCAGATGATGGATCGGATCGAGCCACCGTCGACGCCCCAGACCGAGGACGTAACGAACGAGGCCAGATCAGAGGCGAGGAACAGGATGACGTTCGCGACTTCGTCCGGCGTCCCGAGCCGCTGCAGCGGCAGCTGCCGAAGTTTCATTTCGTGCTCGACGGCCGCCTGCGGCTCCATCTTGTGGTACTTGCCCATCGTCTCGGCGAAGCCCCCGGGTTTCTCCCAAAAAGGCGACCAGATGGGGCCAGGAGCAACAGCGTTGACGCGGATCTTGGGAGCCTCGGCTCGGGCCAATGCCTTGGTAAGGGCGAGGATTGCGGCCTTCGATACCGAGTAGTCGACCGGCACCGGTTCTGGCTGTCGCGCCAGATCCGACGCATTGTTAACGATGACGCCGCCATTGGCCCGCAGGATTGGAAGCGCTTTGCGGATCGCTCGTACATAACTCATGAAGTTGAGCGAAAGCGTTGCATCCCACGCCGCGTCATCGACGTCGTCGAAGCTGCGGATTGCGCCGGAACCAACGTTGTTGACGAGCACGTCAACGCGGTTCCCGAAGGCCTTCAGAAGCCCGTCCATGCCGCGGGACACTCCAGCCGCTTCCGAGAGATCGGCGCCTGCGGAGTGAACCGTGACACCATGGTGACTGGCGACGGCCGCGACCTCTGCCAATCCTTTCTCATCGATATCCAACAGTCCGAGGTCGGCGCCTTCCTTGGCGAAACCCAAGGCCGTGGCGCGGCCGATGCCATTGGCGGCGCCGGTGATGATTACGACCTTTCCCTTTGAGACCAGTGTCCATATTGCTTCCTCCCAACGATCGTGAGTTTAGACGGACGCCCCTTCGGCGCCGGTTCGGAAATCGAAACCAGCAGTCAATCCACCATCGGCGATCACGTCTGCGCCAAGGAGTGCCGTTGCCCCATCTGACAATAGGAACAACGCTGCTTGCGCGACCTCGCTTGCCTCGAGGATGCGGCCTTGCGGCTGTCGATTTGCCCGGGTTGCCAGGAACCTGGAGCTGTCGGTGGCGCTCTCGACGTGTCGCTTGAAGAGGCCAGCCATCATGGGACCGGGACTCAGAACGTTGATCCGGATGCCTCGCCGTGCGTGGTCGAGTGCTGCGGTTCGAGCCAGCTGACGCACGGCTGCTTTCGATGCGTTGTAGATGGCCAGTTGCTGCTCGGCCAAGGTGGCGTTGACTGACGCAACCGCAACGATGGCGCCACCGCCCTTCGCCTCCATCCGAGGGATGATTATCGCCATCCCCAAGGCGGTGCCGGTCACGTTCACCGACATGGTGCGCTCGATGCGCTGGGGTGTCGCTTCAGGTACAGTGCCCACGTCGAGGATTGCGGCGCAGGTCACGAGCCCCAGCGTTGCGGACGCTTGGGCGTCGAGGAGATCGACCACCCTGTTCCAGGTACTTGTATCAGCGATCGAGCCGGTGACCTGTTGGTACCGGCCATCGGATTCGAGCGCAGATGGCGCCATATCGACGCCGACCACCTGACAGTTGCTCTGCAGCAGTTGCCTGGCCACTTCGAGCCCGAGACCTGACGCTGTCCCAGTCACAACGACGATGTCGGGCAGCCGCAATTCAAGCGAACCCATTCGATCACCTATTCAACCAGAGGGGGGAGGCCGGCGTAGGCGCGATGGAGGAGGCGCTCTATCCGATCTTCATCGAGCTGCCGTGGGTTCCGGTAGGGGTTAGACAGAGCCAATGCGCGGGCCTTACCAAGACCCTCTTCCGGCATGCCGATGTCCTTGAGGGCGCGCGCGGCTCCTACCTGGCCGGCGAGTTCGTAGAGCGCTAGGCTAGGGTCGTCGGTTTTCAGAACGCGCTTCAGGCGATCGATGGCATCCGGGACTGCCGGCGCATTGTAGGCGAGGGCATGAGGCAGCATGATGGTGTGCGTCTCTGCATGCGGGAGGTCGAACGTCCCGCCGAGCGTATGGCAAAGCTTGTGGTGCAGGGACATGCCCACGGCCCCCAGGCACGTTCCCGCCAGCCAAGCACCGTACAGGGCCAGGGATCGTGCTTCCTTGTCCCGCTGATCAAGCCTGATCGTGGGCAAGGCCTTGGCCAATGCACCGATGGCTTCGCCCGCCATCAGGTCGATAATCGGATTCCGGTCCTGAGCGTAGAGCGCCTCAACCGCGTGTGCGATAGCGTTGATGCCGCTGGTTCCTGAGAGGGCGACCGGTAGGGAAAGCGTCAGGTCGACATCGTAGATCACCACTTCAGGCAGGACCTTCGGCGAAGTGATCGTCTTCTTCTGACCGTTCGCCGTTTCACCGAGGATGGGCGTCATCTCAGAGCCGGCATAGGTGGTCGGGATGGCGATCTGCGGCAGATCGGTGCGCAGGGCCAAAGCTTTGCTCAGGCCAGTCGTCGAACCACCGCCAATGGCGATGAGCCCGTCGACATCCTTTTCCTGAATGTCTCGCATCGCTTGTTCGGTGACATTCACCGGAGTGTGCATCGCGGCGCCCGAGAACACCCCAACTGACTTCGCGGCGAGACGGGAGGCCACCGTCAGCGCAAAGTCCTCCTGCTGGGGTGTCGAGAGGACCAGAACCCGCTGTAGCCCCAGGCGGTCGACTTCTTCTCCGACCTTTCCAACCGATCCCGCGCCAAAGACCACTCGTGACGCATTGGCGCTGTAGACGAAACTCTCAGGCAGCCTTGCCATTTTGCTCACTCCCGATTGTCAACGCGCAGGTTGAATTGCTTGATGCTGATCTCGGCCCATACGCCCGACCGGTTGAAGGGGTCGGCAGCGTTGAATGCTTCAACCTCAGCCACACTGGAGGCCTCAAAGACGAACAGCGACCCAATCATTGTGGCGCCGTCGGCCGCTAACAGCGGTCCGGAGATTACGGTCCTCATCTTTCCCGCGGCCAGATAGGCCTTATGCTCATCGTAGTGAGCAAGACGGATATCGATCGCGTCTGGATGATCGATGCAGTGGACGGCAACCTTCATGGCGAGGGTTCCTCCGTTGACACGTAGTCGACCTGGTACCGCGCAATACGCACACCCTGGAGCTCGTCACGTATCTTCAGGTGGGCGGGATGGTTGGCATATGCCTCCAGAGCTTCGGCGCTCTCGAACTCTGAGTATAGCACCACGTCGCAGGCGTAATCGACGCCACTGAAATCCACGCCTACTTCAATGTGCAGAAGGCCCGGGATCGCTCCGAGTAATGCCTCAAAGCGCGATTTGACCGCTTCTACCGCAGCGGCTTTCTGGCCGTCGGCGCTTGGAAGGAGGTTCCACATGACGACATGTTTAACCCGCTCCCTTTGCCCCTTCTGTGCCGCCAGCTGATCCATCCGTTCCCTCTCAAGCCAAGTGACCGCGCGACTTTGACGGAAGTGATTGCATTTGCTTGGGAAGCGATGAAGACTGGCTTTCTCAAAACACCTTTCCGCCGGATGCAAAAAGTGGATCGTTGGACCGAGCTACAGGTGTTCCTCAAGATCGTTGAGGAACAGAGCATGACAAAGGCGGCGGATGCCCTTGACCTCTCGGTTTCCGGAGTTAGCCGCCACCTTGTGAATCTGGAGACGAGGCTCGGTGCCCGGCTGGTTCAACGATCCACTCGCCGGCTCAGCACGACCACCGAAGGCCAGCAGCTCTACTTGGACGCCCGAGACATCCTGGCGAACTGGGAGGAGGCCGAGGCAAACGTTACGGCCCGGGCTCATGCGCCAACCGGCAGGTTGAGGGTGGGGGCCTCTCTGTCGTTTTCGTTGCTGCATCTGATGCCGGTGGTTCAGCAGTTTAGGCAGCGCTACCCCAGTGTGCTGATCGAAGTGGTGGCATCCAACCGCTATTACGACATCATCGAAAATGGACTCGATCTTGCGATCCGCACGCGTCGCGTGGAGGCCGATAGCTCCATTACTATTCGAAAGCTGGCCGAGACGCGCCGGCTGTTGGCGGCATCACAGGAGTACCTCGATCGCCGCGGCGTCCCGAAGCATCCCAGCGACCTCAAGGACCACGACCTGATCCTCTACACTCTGGCCGACAACTGGAATCACCTGAACTTCCGCAAGGGCGAGGATGCTGTAGCCGTCGAGGTCGATGGCATCATCAATGCCAATGACGGCCAGCTCATTTGCGCGGCCGCTCGCGACGGTCTTGGGATCCTGGCGCAACCAACGTACATCATCCAGAAAGATCTCGAAGCCGGGCGCCTTGTCCGCGTCCTCGATGATTGGGATCTCCCGAGGCTGACAATGAATATCGCCTATCCGAGCAAATCCTTCATGCCTGCCCGGACCCGGCTGTTCCTCGACTTTCTCGTCGAGCAGTTCCGCGCAAACAACTACGAGGAACTGTGGACTCGGTAGGCCGATTTTTGCGCGCCACGCAACACAGTTTTCCCAGCGACCGGGTTTATTCTCGCACGGTAGAACGTTAGCCAAAACGGGTGCCGCGCTGTTCGCGGAGGCACGGTATGCATTCCCGCAAGGACATCGTGATGGCTGCAGACGTTGAACTCCTGATTTCCTACTTCGCCCTTTCTGGAGACGTCTTTCCGTTGGGCCCGACGGAAATCAGCCCCTTCCCGTTCAAGGACCGTGTCGAGGCCGCCGCCCGCGCCGGATTCAAGGGCTTTGGCCTCCATTCGGAGGATGTAGTTCATGTCAGGGATCAGATCGGCTACCGGGAAATGCGCCGGGTCGTGGAGGCGAACGGCATCAAGCACCTCGAGATCGAGTTCCTGACCAATTGGTTCCGCCGCGACGAGAAGCGTCAGGAGTCCGACAAGGTCCGCAAGCTTATGCTCGAGGTCGCGGCGGAATTGGGGCTAAAGGATATCAAGGTCGGGCCTGGCTTCGAGGATGCTCCCGCCGACGTGCCGCTGATGGCGGATGAACTGGGCAAGTTATGCGACGAGGCTGCGCCCTATGGCACCGACATCGTATTGGAAATCATGCCTTGGTCAAATGTGCGTACCATCGAAGCCGGGTTGGCGATCGTCTCCGGTGCAAATCGCAACAACGGTGGCCTGCTCATTGACATATGGCACATGGCCCGAGGCAACATTCCCTATAGCGAAATTCGCAAGATACCCGCTCGGTTCATCAAGGCTGTGGAAATTGACGACGCGCTGAAGGTGGCGCCGGTACCAGACATTTGGGAAGACACGATCGCTTATCGCGAGCTTTGCGGGGAAGGGGAACTCGATGTCCCGGCGTTTCTGCGCGAGGTACAGGCAGCCGGTTACCGCGGCGTGTACGGCACGGAGATCCTTTCGGCCAAACACCGCAAGCTAGGACTGGACGAAATGGCCGAGCGAGTTTTCAGGTCCTCCATGGCTCAGTTTGCCGATCTCTGATCGGGCCCACGGCAGCGCGAGCTTTTTGGAGGGGTGATCAACGAGGATCGCCCCTTTCTTCTTTTCTCCACAACGAAGGTCAACGGCCATGGGCTACGCTATTGGTGAAGATGCCATGCTCGGCATCGCTTGCCTGGGAATTACGCACCCCCACACATCCGGCAGGGTAAAGGCGTTTCAGCGAATGTCGGGGGTGCGCCTGCTGGGTGCCCACGACGAAAGTCCGCTTCTGACGCCGTTTGTCGATGCGCTTGGGTTGGAGCCCCGAAGCAAGGACGAGATCCTGGCGGATGCCGATGTCCATGCGGTGCTTGTGCATTCCAAAAGCCACGCTATGGCGGATTTTGCCATCGAGGCGCTTGAAGCGGGAAAGGCCGTGCTTTGTGAAAAGCCGGCCGGCCGAGGGTCGGCCGACACCGCGCGTATCGTCGCCGCCGTCGACCAGACGGACGGCCTGTTTCAGGTTGGGTACTGTTGGCGTTTCGCGCCTTCCATCGGAAAGATGCAGGAGGTTCTGGCAAGCGGGCGATTGGGGAAAGTTCTCCAGGTCAGGGCGCATGCCGGCTGCTCTCATAATGAGGCAGCTACCGCCCACATGAATCAGCCTGGAGACATAGGTGGAGCGATGTTCGTAATCGCCTGCCACCTCATCGATCGCATCCTGCTCCATTTCGGCATGCCCGATACAGTCAACGCTAGAATTACAAAGTTTCCGCTGGTGTTCGGCGCCGAGTCTCGGGAAGACGCCGGTGGCGCGATCCTCAACTACCCCGATAAGTTGGTCACCGTCGACTTCATGTCATGGGATCCGCTGTCGTGGACGGAGAGTTGGGACTTGTCGGCATACGGGACCGAGGGAATAATGCACTCGTGCCCTCTGCCGGCGTCGTACAAGATCTACGACAGTGGGAAGAACGGTCATCAGCAAGGATGGACGGAGTGGCGTGAGACGAGCTTCCCGGAAATCTGGGCGACGAAGAAGACCGTCTATTCTCCCGAGATCGCCGAGATTGGTAATCCTATCTACTTCGACCGCGAGGCGGCCGCTTTCGTCACATCGCTGCGCACGGGAACGCCGTCCGTTGTACCCGCCACCCAAGCTCACAACGTTAACCGGCTCCTTGAAGCTATGTTTAAGTCGTCTGAATTGGCGGGCGCTGAAGTATCGTTGACGTTTTAAGGCCACCTTAGGTCGAGCCAGAACCTCCTAGGTTGCGGGGCTCTTTTTGAGTTCATTTTTGCGCGCGGTACAACACTGTTTCCAAATTCGCACGCTTTATCGCGCCAGCCGCCATGTGAAAATAGCACGTCTGAGAGAAGGTCGCATTCTTTGGAAGAGCCCGCTCTCGCTGGGACAGCCATCAACGGGAGGAAGAACATGGCTATAAACCGTCGACTATTCCTTGCTTCGGGTACCGGGCTCGCCGCTGCCCTTTCGGTTCAGGGGGCGGCACCAGCCCGCGCACCCGATTGATGCAACGTCGCTTTGGGTTGCGGCGTCGCCCGTGAAGGATGGCTTTATGGACAAGACGGTTTCCGATCTCGCCACCGCGGTAGCCGGGATCGAAGACGGAATGACGTTGATGATCGGTGGATTTGGCGGCTCAGGTGCCCCGATCGAACTCGTCCATGCTCTGATCGATCGATTCCGCGCCACGGGGTCCCCCGAAGGACTCATCGTGATCAACAACAATGCCGGCAATGGGCGGATCGGCATCGCGGCGATGATCGACGCTGGAATGGTCGCGAAGATGGTTTGCTCGTTTCCGCGCTCGGCCGATCCGCGCGCCTTCACCGAGAAGTATCGTGTTGGCCAGATCGGGCTCGAACTCGTGCCGCAGGGAACGTTGGCCGAGCGTATCCGTGCCGGCGGCGCGGGCATTCCGGCCTTTTACACGCCGACCAGCTTCGGCACCGATTTGGCGGAGGGGAAGCCGGTCGCCGAGTTTGATGGTCGCATGTACGTGCAGGAACGTTGGCTCAAGTCGGACGCAGCCCTGATCAAGGCCGAACTGGCCGACACCATGGGTAATCTCACCTATCGCAAGGCGGCGCGTAACTTTTCGCCGCTAATGGCCGCCGCCGCCAGGCTGACCGTCGTGCAGGCCTCAAAGATCGTCCGGCCTGGTGGGATCGATCCGGAGCAGATCGTTACCCCGGGCATTTTCGTCAACCGCATCGTGGAAGTCGCGGATGCCCAACAGGAAGAGACCCTTATGCGGGCAGGAGTGGCCTACGGATGACCGAGAAACTCACCAACGCACAGATCGCCTGGCGGGCCGCTCAGGACATTGCCGACGGTGCTTATGTGAACTTGGGCATCGGATTCCCCGAGATGGTGGCCAAGTTCCAGCCACCCGGCCGACAAGCGGTCTTTCACACAGAGAACGGCGTGCTCAATTTCGGTGAAAGTCCCCCCGAGGGCGAGGAAGATTGGGACCTGATCAACGCCGGCAAAAAGGCTATAACGCTGAAGCCGGGCGCAGCCTTCTTCCACCATGCCGACAGCTTCGCCATGGTCCGCGGCGGCCATCTCGACGTCGCCATTCTGGGTGCCTACGAAGTGGCTGAAAATGGCGACCTCGCCAATTGGTCGACGGGCCCGAAGGGCGTGCCGGCCGTGGGCGGTGCCATGGATCTGGTGCATGGCGCCAAGCGCGTTGCTGTGATCACCGACCACGTGACGAAGGACGGACGCCCCAAGTTGGTCAAACGCTGCGGCCTGCCGCTGACCGGCGTTGGCTGCGTCACCCGCGTCTATACCAGCCTTGCCGTGGTTGACATCGAGAGCCAGCGCTTCGTGCTGCGCGAGAAGCTTCCCAAGCTCAGCCTCGACGTACTGCAAGCGGTAACGGGTGCCGAGCTTCTCGTCGACGGCACGATCGGCGACCTAATTGTTCCGGAGGTCTAGGAATGAGCGAAGCTTTCATCTGCGCCTACAAACGCACGCCCATCGGCCGCTTCGGCGGCGTCCTGTCCTCGGTTCGCGCGGACGACCTGGGTGCCGTTCCTCTCAGGGCCTTGATCGCTGCGAACTCAGGTGTCGATTGGGACGCGGTCGACGACGTGATCTTCGGTTGTGCCAACCAAGCTGGCGAGGACAACCGAAACGTTGCTCGTATGAGCTCGCTTCTGGCCGGCCTGCCTGTGAGCATCCCCGGCACCACAATCAATCGCCTCTGTGGCTCCGGAATGGATGCTGTGATCACGGCAGCCCGCGCGGTCAAGTCCGGTGAGGCGGAGTTGGTCATCGCCGGCGGCGTCGAGTCGATGAGCCGAGCTCCGTTCGTGCTGCCCAAGGCCGAGACGGCTTTCTCTCGCAATGCCGAGATCTACGACACGACCATCGGCTGGCGCTTTGTCAACCCGCGCATGAAGGAGCACTACGGCGTGGATTCCATGCCGGAAACCGGTGAGAACGTCGCTCGGGACTTTGGCGTGTCGCGCGAGGCGCAGGATGCCTTTGCGGTGCGCAGCCAAGACAAGGCCATCGCCGCGCAGAAGAGCGGCAGGCTTGCTCGGGAAATCGTCCCCGTAATGGTCCCTCAGAAAAAGGGGGGCGCAATCCCCGTCGAGCTGGACGAGCACCCTCGAGCCGGCACCACGATGGAAGCCCTGGCGAAGCTCAAGCCGCTGTTCTCTGGAGGGAGCGTCACCGCTGGCAACGCCTCAGGCGTGAACGACGGCGCTGCGGCACTCATCATCGCGTCGGAGGCAGCGGCCAAGCGCTACGGGCTTACAGCGATTGCCCGCATACTAGGTGGTGCGGTCGCCGCCGTGCCACCTCGGATTATGGGCTTTGGGCCGGCACCGGCCACCAAGAAGCTCTGCGCTCGCCTTGGGATTGCACCGGCGGAATTCGAGGTGATCGAACTCAACGAGGCTTTCGGGAGCCAGGCCATCGCAGTGCTTCGCGACTTGGGGATCCCTGAGGACGCAAGCCAAGTGAATTCCAACGGCGGCGCCATTGCCTTGGGGCACCCTTTGGGCATGAGCGGCGCGAGGATAGCTGGAACCGCAGCTCTCGAACTCGCCGCCTTTAGGAAAACATACGCCTTGGCGACGATGTGCATTGGCGTGGGGCAGGGGATCGCTATCGCCCTGCAGCGGGTTTAGACGACTGGGCGACGGGCTGGAGCGATAGTGCGATTTCAGACGACCGCGATGTCGGCGCTGAAGGCAAGTTATCTTGCGCCCTCGCGCTTCATGGCTCTGTCATTGAGGCTAGGCACGGCTCGACTCGCGCATATTTCGGGGGCGGTGCGGCTCGTTATTGGTGAAGACGTTCGCGCCAAAACACCGCTTCCAATATGCCAAATGCCGCCCCAGTAGGATGGCCGAAAAGCCGTGAGGCGCCATCGAAACCAAGCATGGGCGCAGGCTCGAAATGTTTTTCCTTAACCGGCTTAAGCCGGAGTATTCGCGCGATGCGGATGGCCGCATGCCAAGCGACAAATTTGTCGCGGCGTGCACCCGACTGGTTAGCGGCTTCCCCGGCTAAGGTTAACGACGCAAGGGTTTGACGCGACCTTCCGGGCATCTCTCGCAATGTCCAAAAGGAGGCGCAAGGCTGTCGTCCAGTGGCAGCCTGACAGTGGTCGCCTTAGGGTCAATTCTTCCCGTTCTCGAGCTGGAAGGTTTCGCCGGCCGAATCTATGTAGCGGCTCGTTTCGGCGCAATCGCGCCGGCTGTAGGTCTTTTCACGATGTGGCCGCCGAATCTATGATGGGGGTTTTGCAGGCCTAGGCGAGGGGAGGGCGCTACGCTAGGCTATCACTGACTTCGATCGGCATCTCTGCGTTTTGCGAGCCATTCCAGGAGAACGAATCGGATCGATGCGCAGAAAAAATCGCATGTCTGCGCGCAATATCGCGCCATGGCGTAGAAAAGACGGTGGCTCCCCGGGCCGGATTCGAACCAGCGACCAACCGGTTAACAGCCGGTTGCTCTACCACTGAGCTACCGGGGAACAGAGGCTCTCATGTGAGTGGCGCAGCCTATAGCAAACCCGTTTCGGCTTTGCAAAGAAGCATTTCGTATTTTTCGCCGCTTTTTCGCGCCACGATTTCTGGCAATCATGTGCGTGCGTCCTCATATGAGCCGTCTGGCGGGGTGCGCGGAACCGAAAAGGCGGTTGCGGCTTTCGTCAGCTGAAGCTTTTACTTTGCCCGAACGGACCACTGACCAGACATGAGCGCAGCAAGCCACAACCACCCACCGGCACGAAAAATATCGGTCTTCGGCCGTGAGTTCACCATGCCGCGCTCGCGCGGCCTCAGGATTGCAATCGGCGTCGTGCTGATCTTCGGCGGCATTCTCGGCTTTCTGCCGATCCTGGGCTTCTGGATGGTGCCGATCGGATTGCTGGTGCTCTCCTACGAGTTTGCCGTGGTGCGTCGCCACCGGCGCCGCCTCGTCGTGTGGTGGGAACGGCGGCGGCGGCCGAACTGACGGCTGTACCGACTTCGCCAGCCGGCAAGCCCTGCGAAGGCGTCTTTCCGGCTCGACTCAGCTGGCTAAATGCCCGGACTGGCTGAGAGCCTTGTTTGGAAATTCTCCTCCGACGGCCAGATGATGGCGTTTCTCCGCATACCTACGGCGCCGGACGTCCAATTGGAGGCGCAGCGCTCTGACGTCCGCTGCGCTCCGGTTCTCGGAGCATGCGTGTCGTTGGCTCGGCGCGTGGCATCATGGCCGAGGGGAAACCGTCGGGAATGCACCATGGCCGCTTGACGGCATTTTCGCCGCAACCTATTGGAACCGGGTGGAACGCCGGGAGCAATGAGGCCTCGTGGCGGAGTGGTTACGCAGAGGACTGCAAATCCTTGCACCCCGGTTCGATTCCGGGCGAGGCCTCCAGTTGCCCAAGCTCCCGCGCACCAGCGCCAGGGGGCTTGAGTTCCAGTCGACATGAGCCGCGGTCTTGGCGCGGCAAGCGGATCGATCTTGGGCGGATTGATCTTGAACAGGTTGGTCTTGGGCGGATTGGTTGGAACATGAGCGCTGATTTTGCCGAACGTCGGGTAAAAATGGTCGACGGCCAGGTCCGCACCACCGACGTAACCAGCGCGCCGCTGCTCGAAGCGATGCTTGTCGTGCCGCGCGAGGCCTTTGTCGCCCCCGATCAGCGCGATCTGGCCTATATCGACGAGGACATCCGCATTGCCAATACCGCGGACGGCCCGCGCTATCTCATGGAGCCTTCGCCGCTGGCCAAGCTGATGCAACTGGCCGAGATCGGCCCTGGCGATTCGGCGCTCGATGTCGGCTGCGGCACCGGCTATGCGGCGGCGATCCTGTCGCGGCTGGCAAAGTCCGTCGTTGCGCTGGAAAGCGATCCGGCATTGGCCGAGACCGCGATGTCGACGCTTTCGGCGCTGGGCTGCGACAATGTCAGCGTGGTCAGGGGGCCGCTGCCGGAAGGCCATGCCGCGGCAGCACCCTACGCCGTCATTTTCATCGGCGGCAGCGTCGAGAAAGTGCCGGAACCGTTGCTCGACCAGCTTGCGGAAGGCGGTCGGCTTGTCGCCGTCGAAGGGCAGGGGAATTCGGGCGTGGCCCGATTGTTCCTGAAAACAGGGGGGGTCGTAACCGGAAGAGGCGCCTTTAATGCGGCAATTAAGCCACTACCGGGATTCGATCGTATTCGTGCGTTCGAGTTCTGAGTGATTTTGGCTTGCAGCAAAGCCGTTGTCATGTTCGCTTGCGCTTGAACAATTGTTGCTGATCCGCACAACCGGGGTGTTCTTTTGGGGGCAGACAGCAGGGAACCTGAAACACACGGCGCCGGCTGCTCGAATGGGGGAAGCCGGCGCGGTGTGGTTCCCATGCAAAACGAATGAGGGAATAACGTGCCGTCTTTACGCAAGAGTCTTTTTGCCGTCCTCTTCTCGGCGACCGCGCTTTCTCCGCTAGGCGCCTCGGCGGAAACCATTCTCGGTGCACTTTCAAAAGCCTATCAGAACAATTCCCAGCTCAATTCGGCCCGCGCCGGCGTCCGCGTCACCGATGAGGGCGTTGCCATCGCCAAGTCCGGCTGGCGCCCGACCATCACCGGTTCCGCGAACATCGACTTCTCCAGAAGCCATTTCGATCCCCGTAGCGGGCCGGGTCGAGACCTTTCGTTAACCACCGGCAACTTCGGCGTCCAGATCGACCAGACCCTGTTCGACGGCTTCCAGACCAGGAACAACGTCGCCGCCGCCGAAGCGCAGGTCCGCGCCTCGTTCGAGAGCCTGCGCAACACCGAAGAGAACATCCTGTTCAATGCGGCAAGCGCCTATATGGACGTGATTCGCGACCGCCAAGTGGCGGTGCTGACGGAGCAAAACCTGCAGTTCCTGACCGAGCAGGCGCGCGCCGCGCGTTCGCGCTTCGAGGTCGGCGAAGGCACCCGCACCGACGTTGCGCAGGCCGATGCCGAGCGCTCCTCCGCTGTGGCGGAACTGGCGGCCGCCCGCGCGCAGGCGCTGGCGAGCGCTGCGACCTATCGCCAGATCGTCGGCGACGAGCCAGGCAGGCTCAGGGCCGCTTCGCCGCTGGCGAAGCTGTTGCCGTCGAACCTCGATGCGGCTATCGCGATTGCATCCATCGAGCACCCGGCCATCCTCGCCACCCAGCACCTGGTCGACGCGGCGGCGTTTTCGGTGAAATCGGCCGAAGGCGCGCTGCTGCCGCAGCTTTCGGCTTCCGCCGGCGTTTCCAGCGCCTATCGCAGAACGGCTCCGGGCTCCGCCGATACGGGGCAGGACGGCACAACCAATTCGGCCAGCATCGGCGCCACCTTGACCATACCGATCTATTCGGGCGGGCGGACGTCGGCGATAGTACGTCAGAACAAGGAATCGCTCAGCCAGGCCCGGATCGAGGTCGATGTCAGCCGCGACACCGTGCGGCAGGCCGTGACCTCGGCGTGGACGCAATATACCGCCGCTCAGCAAACCGTGGTGGCCAACAGGCAGGTGATCGCCGCCGCGCAGCTTGCCCTGAGCGGCGTCATCGAGGAGCGCAACGTCGGCCAGCGCACCACGCTCGACGTTCTCAACGCGCAGGCCACGCTCATCACCGCCAAGATCAACCAGGCCAGCGCCGAACGCGATCTGGTGGTGGCGAGCTATGCCATCCTGTCGGCTATCGGTCATCTTTCGGTCGAGCGTCTCGCCCTTCAGGTCGTGAAATACAAGCCCGAAGAACATTACAATGCGGTCAAGGACAAGTGGTTCGGCCTGCGCACGCCAGACGGCCGCTGATCCCCTCACCAGTTTCAACTTCCGTCCAGTTTCAAGCTATTTAGAGCCCGCGCGTCCAAAAGGTCGCGCGGGCTCTAATCTGTTGAAATCCAACATGCCCTCAGATTGGGGATTCTCGTAAGGCGATCCGTGGGTTACGCTGTTGCCATGATTCGAATCCGGGCTTTGGCCGGACAGGAAATCTGCAACGAGTCACAAGGGCGGCGGATGTGACGATGGCGACGGCAAGCAGCGTACAGCGCGAACCTTCCATGGAGGAGATACTGGCTTCCATCAGGAGGATCATCGAGGACAACGACACCGGCCGCAAGCAGTCGGACGATACGGACGACCTGCTGCAGGATCTGACGTCGGTAGCCGCGCCGGCACCGGCGGTAGCCGTGTCGGCACCGGCGGCAGCTGTGCCGGCACCGGCGGCAGGCGGGGCGCCGCCGGAGGCAGGCGCGTTTCGCGCCGAGTTGCGTCCGGGATTCGACGCCAGGAGGCCGGCCACGCTGACCGAGGTGCAGGCGCAACCGTCGGCCGTCGAGCCTGTCATCGCGCGCGTCGAGCCGCCGGTGCGGTCCGATCCGGCTCCGGTCAAATCGCCCGTGACGCTTGCTGGTGACAGGGTCGCGGCCGAAGCGGCCCCGGCCGCCAAGCCGGAGCCGAATGCGCCTGCGACGGCAAGGGTTGCGGAGACGACCGACAGTATCGTTGCCGGGTGGCGGCGTGATATCGCCGCAATCAGCGAAGCGAAGACCGCGGCCAAGCCGGACAGGGCCCCAGACAGGACAGAGCTGCGACAGACGCCGGATGCCGAACCGAAGGCCGAGATTTTCGAGGACGCAGCCGAACCTGCTTTCGAGCCGGCCCCGCCGCGGAGCGGGTTGGCGCGCCCGGCGACGAGCGAGGCACCGTCCTCTCGTCCGGCGATCCTGTCCGAACATACCGGCCGGCAAGTTGCCGCCGCCTTCGGCGAGCTTTCCGATGCGTTCGCCAGCCGCAGCAAGAAAACCTTCGACGAGATGGCCGAGGAGATGCTGAGGCCCATGCTGCAGGACTGGCTGGACAACAATCTGCCGACGCTGGTCGAGCGGCTGGTACGCGAAGAAATCGAACGCGTAGCGCGCGGCGCGCAGTAACCGGCAAATCGCCGAAGTCGGCGCCGCCCCTCATCTGGCTGCCGGTGTCCAGTTGATAGATGGGTAACACTTTGAACCGGATACATGGGTTACAGTTTTCCCCCTGTCGTGTCCGCCGCAGCGCCAAGCGGTT
>NZ_FNEE01000020.1 GCF_900099905.1 Mesorhizobium muleiense
CGGCGCAACGCACGCCAGACTTTCCGCAACGCCTTCTGAACGGGGTGGGCTGCCATCCCAGTGCGGTTGACAGAAAAAAGTGACAAGAGGTCAAATGCTTGCCACCGTTCTCGATCACCAAGCGGCCATCCATGTAGGCTTCGGCCGCCTTCAGTTCCGGATTGAAGAAGATCTCGCGTTCGACCGCTTTGTCGGTTAGGCGGATCGTCACGTCGGGCCCATCCTGTCCACTGCCGAAGGCTTGCCTGAAACCGTCCTCGAATATGACAGTCAGGCGCCCGTTTTTTACAAAACGGGAGAGCAGATTTGGCAGCAGACGCATTGTGGCTCGTTTCTCGTCACTTGCCCCGTAAGTATGACTGCCCGGTGTCGGTACATCAATACCGATCTGGGGCGGAGAGGGATCGGACTTCAGAAGTCTCCTCCCAATGCCGAAGTAGCGACCCATCCGGGGCCGCCTGCCCCGCGATCGGAAATGTCTGCCCTGGCGCAATAAGATGTCCAAGGTGGTCGCCGGCAGCGTCTGCTATCCGGCAATCGCAAAGGATCGCCTCAAGGGCGGACATGCGGCGCAAAGCAGCCATGCCGCCGTCGCGTGAGACTCTGCTTCGGGTCGGAGAACGAACCCGCTACGCGGGAGGGCGCCTGCGGTTGAGGTAGAGATCAGGGACCGGTCGTCGCGCCCGCATTGAGCGTCATTCGGCGGCGGCAGAGCATGACGGGCTTCTTCAACAAGGAGCCTGACAATGACCCATCCCGCTCTCGATGCACCCATCAGCCCTTTGCGCCAGCGGTTGATCGGCGACATGAACATGTGGCGTTTCTCACGGGAGACGCAGCGCAACTATCTCCGACCCATTCGGATTTGCGTAACGGCGCGAGCCAGGCGGCGAAGGTGTCAGCCTAGTGCAAGGCCGGCCAGGTCACGGAAGAAGGCCAGATCGCCTGATCGATGCTTGGGAGATTTTCCAACGCGGGCCGATGTCTGCGTTGCGCGCCCGCATCGAAAAACATTCACCGAGCCGGCCATCTGATGGAGGCGCCAGAGCCTCCAAACGCGGACGATCGACAGCTTTTTGAGGTGAGCGTAACGAGATTCGTCAACGGGCGGATCCCCAAAAACGGCACCGACCCGAGAACAGTAGCTTTATCATTTTTTTGAGTCCTGCGCGGTAAGGTTCCGCGCATGTGGTTGAAGACTTACTTGATCATCACCGGCGTCGGCGCGTTCGTGGCGCTGACAATGCCATGGCTGGTCATTATCGGCAGTTTCCTGATCATCCCGGGGCTCATCCTCGCGTCGATGCCCACGGCCTTCATGTATGGCGTCGCCTTCGCCCCGTTCCGCTTGCTGCTCGGACGTTTCGTTTCAGGGGTTCCTCTGAACGTCATGTCGGGCGCCGCGACGCTGGCACTGTTTTGGACCATCCCCCAGCCAGGCCTCACCTGGGCGAAGGGCATGCTGGCCAGCCTGAAGGAGCCGGACATTCAGTCGAGCGCACCGATTGCGCTCAACGGCGACATTCTCCTCGCCCGCCCGTTCGAGGGCCGTTGCGATGCATTGTGCGCGGCCTTGCTCAAGACCCCGGGCGTCAATTCGGTCCGCGTCCAGACCCTTCGCGGTCATTCCAATACTTATCGCGTCGTGCCGGACTCGACGCCAGGCAAACGAAGCGCCGTCATCGGGCATGGCCTGCTGGAAGAGCGGCGCTACAATGCCTCCGATCCGCTCGCCCCTCAGCGCGCGCTGGAAGCCGAATGGAACCTGATGTTGTCAGAGGGCAAGGCGCTGCTACAAAGCGACGACGCCCCCGAACCCGACTTCACCATCGCGATCGAGAACGGCCCCGCCGTGCCCGATGCCAAGCCCCGATCGGGACGGGTGGATTGGTCGCTCGAACCCTCCGCACCCCACCGCATGGCGCTCACCATCACCGACGCCGGTGAACGGGTGCTGCTGCGGCAGTCGATCCTGTCGATCTTTGCCCCGGCGGCGCCGTTGCTGATCGGGGCTTCGGGCGGGATCGAGAACTTCCGGTTCGGCTGGGCGCGTCGGCGGCTCGGTGACGGAAGGATGTACGCCGAGGTTCCGGTCAACCGGCTGCTACTCGACCACACCAGCGTTTCGCGCGGCGTGAATATGGAAACGACGAAAACGAGAACGCGCGAGGAACTCGCCAGAGCGCTCGACGATCCGCGTAAGCCGGTGAGGAATCCCGCGTTCGCGCTCGCCAATCAGTGGATGGACTCGTTCCGCGCGAACGACCAGCCGCTCGGCGAGAGCGACCGGCGTCTGCTGGTTCGCATCTTGGAGGACCCGCGGGTGCGATCCTCAGACGGTCTGTGGGCGATCATCAAACAGGTCGATGGTGACTCCGCCGATCTGCGGCGGCTCGCCGCCCGCCGCTACCTCGCGGCCTCTGACAAGAAGGAGGCGCGCCACTGGGTCAATGCCCTGGCCGGCCTTCCCTTAGATGCATACGCCGATCCTCTGCCGGAAGAGCGCGCGATTCTCGCGGATCCGGCGGTCAGCCGCTTTGCCACCGGCCTGATCCAGCGCCAGGGCGATCGCGGCGTCGATGCCGTGCCCGACCTGTTGCGGCTGCTGCGCGAGTACTCCGTCTACGATCCGGGCAAGTATGGCTTCAGCGACCTGACCGTGGCCACCGATGCCGTGCGAAGCGGCTTTCGCCGCATTGGCCCTGCGGCCTCTTTCGCGCGGCCTGAGATCGAGCAGCTCCTGGCTTCGCCGGGTCTGGAGTACCGCTACAAGACGCTCGGCCAGGAAGAATGGGACACGCTGCTGGTCGTCCTCGGGAAGCCTGTCGAAACGCTTACCAAGCCGGAAAACCGAAGTGGAACGGACGCGAGGTACCGCGAGCGCGTCGCTCAACGGGCCGCCAGGCCTTACGATCCGCGCCGGGATTGATCGACGACACGGGACGAGAACCTCGCCAATTATTGCATGCGGATTCCGCTATTTCGGCCTAATCGTTCAAGCGATTGATCGTGCTTCGAAACATCCTGCTTTTTGGAAGAGTGTGCCGCCGCTCAGAGGCAGAATCTCAGCGCAGAGTAACGTCAATGGTTTGATTCAGCCCTTGTCCGCGATGGCGGGATCGTTGGTTACTGGCGCAACCATGATCTCCAGCGTGGTCGTTGGCTATGTCTGCTTTCAGGAAACGGCAAAACTGATCTCAACGACCTGAATGAGGCGCAGGGCCGACCGACACAAGGTTTGGGGCCACCCCGATTGCGGCTGTCGGCCCGCTGGTCACCGCCAGCCCCGCGCTTTCCCCATAGCATCCACCCTGCACCCCGCGGCTTCCTGCTTGGGAGGTTTTCCAACGCGGGCTGATGTCGATCCCAGCCCGCACCCTCGCGTTGCGGCCCACATCGAAAAACCTTCACCGGTATGCCGTTAAATCGTGTAGTATCGACGTTTTTCGGAGACGGCATGTCCGAGGAGCGGGTTGAGCGCCGTCTGGCGGCGATCCTGGCTGCCGACGTGGTAGGCTACAGTCGCCTGATGGAAGCAAATGAAGAGCGAACGCTCGGCGCGCTTCGCCAGCATCGCCGCGAGTTCTTCGATCCCACTGTAGCCAAGCATGGCGGGCGCATCTTCAAGGTGATGGGCGACGGCTTACTTGTCGAGTTCGGCAGCGTTCTCAACGCCGCCCGTTGTGCCGTAGAAATCCAGCGCGGGATGGTAGAGCGCAACGCCGGGATCCCGGAAGACCGCCATTTCAAGTTTCGGATGGGCATCAATCTCGGCGATCTTATCGTCGACGGCGACGATTTTTACGGCGACGGTGTGAACATGGCAGTCCGGTTGCAAGGTCTCGCCGTACCCGGCGGCATTGCCTGTTCGGAGGCGGTGCGCCACGAGGTTGGCAACAAGCTCGGCGTGGGCTTCGCCGATCAGGGTGCCAGGACGGTGAAGAACATGTCCCATCCGGTGCATGTCTATTTCGCCAATTGGGGGAATGTCGCCTCGCGCAACGAAATGCGGACCGGTGACATTGGGACGCGCCCCGACAAGCCTTCGGTGGCCGTCCTGCCCTTCGCCAATATGAGCAACGATCCCGACCAGGAGTTCTTCAGCGACGGCATCACCGAGGACATCATCACGGACCTGTCCAACGTTTCGGGCCTCTTCGTGCTCAGCCGCAACACCGTCTTCGCCTGCAAGCGCCGCGCCCTGAACCTGGAACACATCGCCAGTGAACTCGGTGTCGCCTATGTGGTCGAGGGAAGCGTCCGCAAAGCCGGGAACCGCGTCAGGATCAATGCCGAACTGACCGAAGGGGCGAGCGACGGCCACGTCTGGGCCGCCCGCTACGACCGCGACCTCACCGATATCTTCGCCGTGCAGGACGGGATCACCAAGGCAATCGTCGAGCAGCTCAAGGTCAAACTCCTTCCCGAGGAGAAGAAGGCGATCGAGCAAGCGCCGACCGAGAATGTCGAAGCCTATACGCATTATCTGAGAGGCCGCGAGTATTACCACATCGCGTCGAAGGCAAACCACCTGATGGCCAGGCAAAGTTTCGCCAGGGCTATCGAACTCGACCCGAGCTATGCTCGAGCCTATGCCGGCATCGCGGTCTGCAACACGCGGCTCCGCTCGCAATTTGGCTTCGACATTCAGGTCGAGGATATTCTGGCAACCACTGCAAAGGCGTTGGCTATCGACCCCAATCTGCCAGAAGCGTATGCGGCCATGGGGCACGCCCTTTCGGGCGCTGGTCGCCGCGCCGAGGCGGTTGCCGCCTTCGAGCGGGCTTTGGCCATCGATCCTAACTGCCATGAGGCCAATCGGTACTATGCCGAGTTCTGCGTGACCCAGGGTCAGTTCGAAATGGCAGCGACGTATTTCCTGAGGGCAATGGAGATCAAGCCGGCGGACTATGGTGCGCCGGTTATGCTCGTGAACGTCTTCCGCTCGCTCGGGCAGAACGATCAAGCCGAAAACTATGCGCGGATCGCGATAGAGAAGGCCGAGGAGGAGCTAAGGCTCCACCCGGAGAATGCCAATGTCGGATGCCTTGGCGCGATCATGCTCGCCTTCCTCGGTGAGCACGATCGAGCATTGGCATGGCTGGAGCGCTCCCTTGCGACCGAATCCGGCGACATAAACATCCAGTACAATGCCGCCTGCACCTATGCGATGCTGGGCGAGAGCGACCGGTCGATCGACCTGCTGGAGGCCTGGTTGCCTCAGGTCGGCACGGAAATGAAGCTGTGGTTCAAGAACGACTCCGATTTCGAGTCCATTCGCGGCCACCCGCGCTATCCCAGGCTGATAGAACTCACGGAATAGGGCGGGGCCGGGGCGCGTTCGCAGACCCGACAAACAAAAGGCTTACGTTGCTTACGAAGTTCTCGCCAAGCAACGGAGATTAATTTATGCTTAGCTAATATAGGTCGTGGGGTACTGGGATGGCGACCCGATTCAGGCTCTTTGTCCAGCCTCCGTTCGAGGACGATAGAGCGTGCCCTGAAATCGTCACGGTTTCATCGCCCCTCGGAAGCGTCGGTGTCGGCCCGTCGGACGATCGAATGTATGTCGTGGAGCCGGTTGGCAAGACCATGCCCTATGGCGTGAACCGCGCGCCCTTGGGAACGCCGTTTATCTATCTGCCGCCCTGGACAGGAAATATCCTCGCGCCGGCAGTGCCCGACGAGCGCGGCAATTTCGATCACTACCAGCCATCGACGCCCGGCTTCGAGGCCGCGCATCTGTTCGGCTCCGTGCGGTTCACGCTCGATGTGTGGGAACGCTACCTCGGCCAGTCGGTAGCATGGCATTTCCGCGATCACCATGAGCGTCTGGAAATCTCGATTCTGCCGACATGGAACAATGCTCAGTTCGGCTACGGCTATCTCGAAGTGGGCAGCCAATTCGAGACGGACGGAAGTATCCTCCCTTTCAGCCTCGACTTCGATGTCATCGCTCACGAGGTCGGCCACGCGATAGCCTTCGCCGTGCTGGGCGTGCCGGGCCTGGGCAAAGAGTTCCCCGAATATGTCGGCTTCCAGGAAGCCTTTTCCGACTGCGTGTCGCTGATCGCCGCCATGCATTTCCCGTCGGTGATCGACAATGTGCTGGATGAGACGCGCGGCAACCTCTATCTCGCCAACCGTCTCGCGCGCTTTTCGGAATTTTCGCCGCATAGCCAGATAAGGTTGGCGAACAACCAGCGGACGATGGCCGAATTCGTTCACGGCTGGAAGAACGAGCATGACCTGTCGGAGCCGCTCACCGGCGCGATATTCGACATCCTGGTCGATATCTTTCACGAGAGCTTGGTGGCACGCGGCCTGATCTCGTCCGAGGTCGAGAATCTCGCCGATGTCGCCGAAGCCGATCCGGCTGCCCGGGCGCCACTACAGGACGCCTTCGACCGCGCTTTCGCCCGCCGGATTGACGGCTTCCGCGAGGCGCTGCTCGATGCGCGCGATGTCGTCGGGATGTATCTCGCCGAAACCCTATGGGCTCTGGGGCCCGATTTTCTGGACTATGGAGATGTCGCGACGGCGATGCTCGCCGTCGACGAGGTCGAGACGGGGGGTGGGTTCTCAAGGCTCATCGATCGCAATTTCAGGCGTCGGGGCATCGGCGAGCTGCACGCTGGCAGGCGGATCAACAATAGGCCGCGCCGCGGCCATTCCCATTCGGCGCGCACCTTGCTGCCGAGAGATATATCTAATTTTCCGAAGATGAGCTATCGAGAAAGAGTTCTGTTAGCGAGGTCGATGTCTATCTAGATAATAATGAGTGGAGAGGAAGATGTCAGATAATGAAACACTACTTGGCGTATCATCTGTATATCTGTTTGGGCGGCCGCTTGACGACGTGATCCTGAGAGGAGGCGGCGTATACGGTAACTTACGGGTACCAAGACCAGGAAACAACAATTTTCTGCGACGCCAGCTCGAACATGTTGTTGGAACTGCTCCGAATCAACGCCCTGATGCGCGTCTGGCGCGGATTTTTTCTTTTTCCTTTGAGGGAGCATTTTATGAACTGGCTCCGCCAGCGATTTTTCTCGTCCATGGGGCTGGCCTTGACCCCGACGACCCTCCCCCGACCAATGCCGCTGGCCAAGTTGAGTACAAAAGACTGTCCCGAGCTCCCGGCTCCAGTGCGCGAACGGGCCTCGGCTTGCAAATTGGAGCCTTCTCCAAGGACATGAGAGTATGGATTTACGACAAGAGCGACCATTCACTCAGGCTGGACGCAGAGACGGGGTCACTCGAGCAAATCCTGTTATCTGGAGAGGCCCATGGCGGAGGCATGGGCAGGTCGGGCGGAGGCATGGGTAGATCGGGCGGCGGCATGGGCAGATCCGGTGGCAGCATGGGTAGATCGGGCGGCGTGATGGCAAGATCAAGCGGATGGACGCCACGAAAAGCAGGCGATCTAGATTGATTTCGTCGAAAGTGAGGCAATAACAAGGAGGAACATCCTATGCCTGTAGATCCTGTAGATATAGATCGTTTGGAAGATAACCCTGTTGACGTCCCTAAAGGTGGCATTAAATACTTCGACATTGTTGGCAATAATCTACTGACAGCTGGCTTGGAATTCTACGCCTCATTCGATCAAGCTGGCGCGAAACGGGACAATGAAATTAAAATCTATGTCGATGAGTTTGGAACAAGAAAAAAAGAAAGACTGCCGATGATTGCTGAGGCAACTGAAAAAGCGGACAACAATGCGAATAAAGTACGCTGGGTTGTGATCAAATTGAATGGCAATATAGCGGACACAGAACAAGGTTTGAGAGTCATTTAGAGGCCTTCGCCGCCTGCAATCCGGCCCGCCAGAAGTCGGCTCCTGGCGCTGTTCCCACCATTTGAGCACACGCATTGCACGCAGCCTGTGCGCGGTTAATCGACCACCACTCAAGGTGTCAGCACGACCTTGCCGGTCGAGCGGCGCTCCTCCAGCAGGCGGTGCGCTTCGTTGGCCCGGTCGAGCGGATAGCGGCCGCCTGTTGTCACCAAAAGTCCGCCGCTGGCGGCTAGATGGAAAAGCTCTGACAGACTACCGCGCAGCACGTCGGGAGAAAGCAGCGGCAGCAGGGCAAAACCTCGCAGGGACTGGTTCCGGGTGATCATCGCTTCCAGTTCCGCAGCGCCGACCGTGTATCTGCCCAGCGCCGCAAAAACCAGCTCTCCGCCAGGCGCGAGCGCTTGCAGCGATGCCGCCGTCATCGAGCCGCCGACAATGTCGTAGACGACATCGACGCCGGCGCCGCCAGCCGCCTCCCGCACTCGCGCGGGCCAATCCGACGTGCTGTAATCGACCGCGGCATCGGCGCCAAGCGACAGGGCAAGATCGAGCTTGGCCCTGCTGCCGGCGACCGCGATCACGGCGCTGGCGCCCTGGCGTTTGGCGAGCTGGACCAGCAACGAGCCGACACCGCCCGCGGCTGCAGTGACCAGCACCGACTTGCCGGCTGGCGGGCTTTGCCGCAGCAGATGAAAAGCCGTCAGTCCCTGCACCATCAAGGCCGTCGCGTCTTCGAATGAGAGCGCGTCGGGCAAAGGCACGGCCAGCGATGCGTCGATCGTCACATAGTCGGCATAGCCGCCAAAGGGGTGCGTTGAAGCGAACAGCGGCGCCGCGACGCGTGTCCCTGCCAGCGAGGTGTCAGCGCCTTGACCAAGCGCCTCCACTGTGCCGGCAGTTTCGACGCCGAGAACCATCGGCAATTGCGGCGTCACCGCGTAGCGATCCCCGCGCATCAACACTTCGAAGAAATTCACGCCGGCCGCATGAACGCGGATCAGCACCTCGCCTGTTTGCGGCTCTGGCTTCGGCATCTCGACGACGTCCAGGACGTCGGGACCGCCGAAACGGTTCAGTTGAATGGCTCTCATGGCATGCATCCATCGCTATGGCATCGGCTGCTGTTTGCCACTATCTGCCTGATCGCGACTACACACTCATTTGTTCCCTGCTGACCAGGAGGTGACCATGGCCATGCCAACCAAAACGGGGCCGACCAAAAGGGTGTCGACCAAAAGGCTGCCAACCAAGAGACTGCCGCTGCTGCCGGCGGAACGCGCCCTGAAAGTTATCTCGGGCCGATGGAAGGCTGTCATTCTCTACCATCTCTTCGACGGCCCCCGGCGGCTGTCGGCGCTGAAGACGCTGGTGCCTGATATCACCCAGAAAGTGCTGATCCAGCAGCTTCGCGAAATGGAGGAACACGGCCTTGTCAGACGCGAGATCTTTGCCGAGATTCCCTCACGCGTCGAATATTCGGCGACGCGCCTCGGCCTCAGCCTCGAGCCTATCCTTCTGGCGCTCTGCGGGTGGGGCCAGCACCATGCGGATGAGTTGAACGAGATGGACCGCCTCGCCGACTGCATCATCAGGCCTCGGCAGGCGCGGCAGCCAGCCATCGCCTGAATCAAAAGGGGCGACGCAAGCGCCGCCCCGGAAAACCTTGGGAGGATTGTTCTGGTTCTGCGGTTCAGGCCGCCTTGACTTCCTCGGCCACCGCGTCGGCCTGGCGCGCCGCCTTCAGCACTTTGGCCCACCACGCAACGTCGTTGATCAGCGCGGTCGCCGCCTGGTTCAGGTGCTCGAGCTCCTCGAGCTTCTTTTCACCTTGCCGGACGGCAAGAAAATCGCCCCACGCAATATGGACTGCCGACTTGACCGGCGCCATCTGCAGCTCGACCGCATGCAGCCTCAGCTGCTCGACGGCACGCGCGCCGCCGACGCTGCCATAGCCGACGAAGCCGGCCGGCTTCTTGTTCCACTCATTGGCGGCGTAGTCGATCGCGTTCTTCAGCACGGCGGTCGGGCCATGGTTGTATTCGGCGGCGGTAAAGATGAAGCCATCGAACTCGGCGACCTTTCTCTGCCAGCGCTTGGCCACTTCATTCTGCGACGGCGCCCAGGCGGACGAAGCGACCTCGTCGAAGAACGGCAGCGGGAAGTCGCGCAGGTCGACCACCTCCACGTCGATGTCAGCATGCGACTTGGCGATCTTGGCGATCCACTGGGTCGGAACGTCGGCGAAGCGTGCGGCGCGGGTCGAACCGACGACAATGGCGATTTTGGGTTTGGACATAGAGGGGCTCTCCTTCAGGCGAATTACTGGTATCGTTTAGATACCTGAGCTATATGAGTGACTGTGCTCACGAGGCGCAAGGAGGCACCTTTTTGATACCAAGACACCCGCACCGCACCGAGGACTGCCGCGCCATCTCGGAAATCCTGCAGCGCGTCGGTGACAAATGGACCGTGCTCGTCGTCGGCAAGCTCGGTGACGGGCCGCTGCGCTTCAACGAATTGCGCAGCGCCGTCGGCGGCATTTCGCAAAAAATGCTGACCACCACGTTGCGCGGGCTGGAGCGCGACGGCTTCGTCACCCGCACAGTGTTTCCGACCATTCCGCCACGCGTCGACTATGAACTGACCGACCTTGGTTACGAGCTGCTTGTGCCGGTCGGCGCGCTCGGCGAATGGGCGCGCAAGAACACCGAGCGGGTCAAGGCCGCTCGCGAAAAGTTCGATGAGATACATGCCTGAAACCTTTGCGCTGCAAGGGTTGCGGCAGCGAGCGCTCGCCAAGGCAGGTTCAGGATGTGTTGACGCATTGCGGGCGAGCCGCCTTACAAGGGGGGAGCTTGGCCGTCATCTTTGATTTCGCCAATCGCCAACCTCGAAAAAGAGGCGCTGTCGGCGGAACTGCCAATCTCCCCCCAAGTGGGGGAGATGTCCGGCAGGACAGAGGGGGGCGCCGTAAAGCGCCATCCTCAATAACCACCGAGCGTTGACCAATGCCTCACACGCCACTGCCTCCGCGAAATCGCGCAAACGCCAGGTCGATGCGGAAGGCGATGACCGGTGCTGAACTGAAGCTTTGGAACGAGCTTCGCGCACATCGGCTGATGGGGCTTGGGTTCCGGAGACAATTTCCGATTGGCGGTTACATTGTCGACTTCGCTTGCCCGGACAAGAAGCTCGTCGTCGAAGTCGATGGTTCGCAGCATGCCGACGCCGATGCAGGCGATGAGGCGAGGACAAAGCGTCTGGAACGGGACGGCTGGACCATCCTGCGCTTCTGGAATGACGACGTCATTCGTGACATCGACAACGTCTGCCAGCATATTGTGATCGAGGCAGGGCTCGCCGGTACAACTTGATACGCCGGCGGGACAGCGCCCCCCTCTGTCCTGCCGGACATCTCCCCCACAAGGGGGGAGATTGGCAGTTCCGCCGACAGCGCCTCTTTTTCGAGGTTGGCGATTGGCGAAATTCAAAGATGACGGCCGATCTCCCCCCTTACAAGGAGAGAAGGGAAGTCAGCCACAAGGGGAGAAGGTAACTCAGCTTTCCGCCGGAACGGCCTTCGGCTTGCCTTCGCCGTCCAGCGCCACCATGACGAAGTCGGCGTGGGTGACCTTCTCCATCAGGTCGGAGAGGTAGCGCTGCGCCCATGCCTCGACCTTGAGCGTCATCGAGGTGCGGCCGACGCGCTCGACATGCGTATAGATGCACAGCGTATCGCCGATCTTCATCGCCTTGGCGAACGACATTTCCTTCACCGCCGCCGTCACCACGCGGCCCTTGGCACGCTCGGCGGCGCGGATGCCGCAGGCCAGGTCCATTTGCGCCATCACCCAGCCGCCAAAAATGTCGCCCGCCGCATTGGCGTCCGAAGGCATGGCCAAGGTCCTCAGCGTCAGATCGCCGATCGGCCGTCCGTCCGCGTAATGCACCATGCGCCAAAAATCCCCTCGATATCGATCTTCTCCCGTATCGGGATGGCACCGATGCGTCAACGCGCTGCCAGGTGCTAGACTGCGCACAGCGAGTTGAGAAAGGCAGCTGACATGAAACTTACCTCTCGCCCTCTGACATCAGATCTATGGCCCGCGCTCGAGGACCTGTTCGGTGAGAGCGCCGTCTGCAGTCGCTGTTGGTGTATGTACGGGCGGATCGGCAGTTCTTATCGAAAGCGACCAGGCGAGGAAAACAAGGCTGCGTTCCGGCAAGCCGTCGAGCATGGTCCGCCTCCAGGCGTACTCGCTTTCGACGGCGCTACTGCTGTCGGCTGGTGTCAGGTGACGCCCAGAGATGCCGTGCCCTGGCTCGATCGGCTGTGGCAGTTGAAGCGGGTGGATGATGCGCCGGTCTGGTCCTTGTCCTGCCTCTACGTGCGAAAAAAATACCGCCGGCAAGGCATCACGTCTCACCTGATCGCAGCGGCGCTGCAAGCTGCAAGGCGCGCAAACGCCCCTGCACTCGAGGCCTATCCGTTTGATGCCGGCGTATCGCCGAGCGCTTCCGGCAGCGGACACGCCTCCACCTTCGCTCGCGCCGGGTTCAGGGTCGTCGCCCGCAGAGTGCCAGCCCGCCCGATCATGCGTTATGATTTCCAGAAAAATGCTGATGATGGCGTGTAATACTGGACGGCTTGGAGACGCGGCAAAGGCCGCTTCGGGCAGGACACCAACTGCAAATGAATTGCCGGTCGCTTTTTTCACAGGCGATGCCGGAAGCTCCGGTGATCGCGGCGGCTTGTGGCGTCTAGGTTGAGCGAGAATTCGGAGCCGGCCGCAGCCATCATGCAGACCTATGACTTCATCATCGTTGGCTCCGGCTCGGCCGGTTCGGTCGTGGCCGAAAGACTGTCGGCTTCCGGACGCTTCTCGGTTCTGGTGCTCGAGGCCGGCGGCAGCGACCGGCGTTTCTACGTGCAGATGCCGCTCGGCTACGGCAAGACCTTCTTCGACCCTGCGGTCAACTGGAACTACAAGACCGAGCCGGACCCCGGCCTCGCCGGCAATGTCGACCACTGGCCGCGCGGCAGGCTGCTCGGCGGCTCGAGCTCGATCAACGCCATGGTCTGGATCAGGGGCGCGCGCGAGGATTTCGACGCTTGGGCAGCGGCCGGCAATCCCGGCTGGGCCTTCGACGACCTGCTGCCCGTCTTCAAGGCGCTGGAGGACAATCAGGCCGGCGCCGATCAATGGCGCGGCGTTGGCGGTCCGCTGCATATCACCGACTGCTCGACCGCCGTCCATCCGCTGACCAAGCGCTATCTGGCGGCCGCCAATCAGGCCGGCCTGCCGTTCAACCCGGATTTCAACGGCGCCGCCCAGGAGGGCGCCGGCATCTATCAGATCACCACCAAGAACGGCCGCCGCATGTCGGCTGCCCGCGCCTTCCTGCGCCCGGCGATGAAGCGCAAAAACCTCCGCGTCGAGATCAATGCGCTGGCGACCAGGATCCTGTTCGAGGGTAAGCGCGCCGTTGGCATCGAGTATCTCCAAAATGGTGAGACGAAAACCGCCCGCGCCGGCCGCGAGGTCATCCTGTCGGGCGGCTCGATCAATTCGCCCCAGTTGCTGCAGCTTTCCGGGATCGGTCCCTCGGCGATCCTTGGCGCGCTCGGCATTGCCGTCGTCCACGCCAACGAGAATGTCGGCGCGAACCTGCAGGACCATGTCGGCATCAACTACACCTTCAGGGGCAGGCTGCCGACGCTCAACCAAATCCTGCGCCCGTGGTGGGGCAAGCTCATGGTCGGCATGCAATACATGCTGATGCGCTCCGGCCCGCTGTCGCTGTCGATGAACAATGCCGGCGGCTTCTTCCGCACCGACCCGGCCGCGGCACGGCCCAACATGCAGCTCTATTTCCAGGCGTTCTCGACCGTCATTCCGAAGAGCGGAGAACGCCCGATCCTGACCCCAGACCCGTGGCCGGGCTTTTCGATCGGCCTGTCCAACTGCCGTCCATCGAGCCGTGGCGAGATCATGATCCGCTCCGCCAATCCGCGCGACTATCCGAAGATCGTCGCCAACGCCTTTTCGACCGAGGCTGATGTCGCCGAGATGCTGGCGGCGGTGAAATTCTTGAGGAAGATCGCCGCCATGCCGGCAATGGCCGAGATCATCGAGGAAGAGGTGTTGCCGGGCCCGTCGATCACCTCCGACGCGGATATCATCCAGGATTTCAGAAAGCGCTCGGGCACCGTTTACCACCCGGTCTCGACCTGCCGCATGGGACCGGACGCTACCGCCGCCGTCGTCGACCCGCGCCTGCGGGTTCACGGCCTCGCCGGCTTGCGGGTCATCGACGCCTCGATCTTTCCCGATAACATCACCGGCAACACCAACGCCGCCGCGATCATGACCGCATGGAAGGGCGCCGAACTGGTTCTGGAGGATCAAAAATGAAAATCACCGACGTCAAAACCTGGGTTGTCGGCAATCCGCCGCCCGGCATCGGCGGCAAGTATTTCATCTTCGTCAAGCTCACCACCGACGGCGGCGTCGTCGGCTATGGCGAGGCCTACAATGCTACCTTCTCCGCCCACGTCACCGCAAGGATGATCGAGGACATGGCCGAGCGCTATCTCATCGGCCGCGATCCGCACGACATCGAGAACTTCTTCCGCCGCGCCTATTCGTCGGGCTTCACCCAGCGCCCGGACGTGTCCGGCATGGGCTGTTTTTCGGCGCTCGAAATCGCCTGCTGGGACATCATCGGCAAGGAGGCCGGCAAGCCGGTCTACAAGCTGCTCGGCGGGCAGGTGAACGAAACGTTGCGTTCCTATACCTACCTCTATCCGCACAGCGGCAGCGTCCATTCGGAAGATGCCCGCGGCAACAACGTCTACAACGACCCCGAACTGGCGGCCGAATGCGCGCTCGAATATGTCGAGCAGGGTTTTAATGCCGTCAAGCTCGATCCGGCCGGCCCCTACACCGCCTTTGACGGTCACCAGCCGCGTCTCGTCGACATCGATCTCTCCGCCCGCATGGTCAAGGCGATCCGCGAGGCGGTCGGCACAAGGGCCGACATCCTGTTCGGCACGCATGGCCAGTTCACCGCATCGGGCGCGCTGCGCATGGCCCGCGCCATCGAACCTTACGACCCGCTGTGGTTCGAGGAACCGGTGCCGCCCGACATGCCCGAAGTGATGGCGCAGGTGGCGCGCGGCACGTCGATCCCGATCGCCACCGGCGAACGGCTGACGACCAAGTTCGAGTTTGCCCGCGTCATCGAGAACCGCGCCGCGACCATTCTGCAGCCCGACCTTGGCCGCTCCGGCGGCATTCTCGAAACCAAGAAGATCGCCGCCATGGCCGAGGCCTATCACATCCAGGTCGCCCCGCACTGCTATTGCGGGCCGATCGTCGGCGCGGCCAACATCCAGCTTGCCGTGACCTTGCCCAATTTCCTCATCCTGGAATCGCTGAAGCAGTGGGACGGTTTTCACGAAAAACTGCTGAAGAAGAAGATCGAGTGGCAGGACGGCAACGTCATTCCGTCGAAGGAGCCGGGCCTTGGCGTCGAGCTCGACGAAGCCGTCTGCGAAGCGCATCCCTGGACCGGCACGGAGCTGCAGTTGCAGATGATGCAGACGCCGTTGACGCCGTGAGCGCGCGCAAGAGATGCGGCCGGGTTTCCCGGCCAGGCTCAAGCTCTGCCGTCAGGTAATTGTCGCGCGATTCCAGCATGTTGGCCTGGTCGCCTAAATCACGATCGAAGCGACCGGAACCAAGGTCTCAACAGCTTGATTCAATACCTCAGCGTCAGCGCGCCGGGCAGGATTTCAAAGGTCGCCGGTATGCGCCCCGGCGACTCGCCGTCTATGTCGACCAGAGCGCCGTTCTTTTGCACATCGCCGAGTGGTTCGACAACGACTTTCCTGCCGCGCAAAATGGTGATTGCCGGATGGTTGCGATGCCGGCCGCCATAGAGCAGACGGATGTCCCAGATCAGCTTCAGCTTGCCAGCCGCGCGCAGGATGACGATGTCGAACTGGCCGTCGTCCAGTTCGGCATCCGGCGCGATCATCATGCCGGCGCCGAAGAATTTTCCGTTGGCCACCGCCACCAGCGCGACGCGCGCCTCGACCGGGACGCCATCGTCGATGGTGATCAAGACGTCCTGGAATCGGTAGCGCATGAATTCCCACACGGTGCGCCAATAGAACAGCGCCTTGGCCGACACATTGCCCTTGCGCTTGTCGGCGTTGACCGCGCGGTCGGTGGCGCCCGACAGGCCGAGGCTGGCGATGTTGATGAAATGGCGGCTGGCCAGGGCGCCATGGTCGTCGACGTAAGAGATGCGGCCGGCATCGACCCGGCGGGCCTTGGCCTCGGCGATGCGCTTCAGCGTCAGGTCGACCTCGTCCGAAAGGCCGAGCCCGCGGGCGAAATCGATGCCGGCGCCGCAAGGCAGCAGGCCGAGCTCGGCCGTCCGGCCACTTTCCGCAAACGCCTGCAGCAGCCCGTCGGCGACTTCGCTGGCGGTGCCGTCGCCGCCCGCCGCGATCACCAGGTCGAAGCCGCTGGCGGCAAGGACCAGCGCCAGCCGTTCGGCGTCGCCGGTCGCCTGCGTCTCGCGCAGCTCGAAATCGCCGAAATGTTTCCTGAGCGAAGCGCTGACCTCCGGCCAATGCCGCTTGAGCCAGCCGCCGCCGGCAATCGGATTGAGAACCACCCCGACCTTCAAGAATGCCTCCCCATAGGATAGCAACGACACTGCTGTCCTAAAATCCTTCGCCGGCATTGAAGCCCGCGCCGCAGTGTCGGGCAAGGGCGGAATGCTCGATCTTGCTGCTCACCGCAGATCAGGGCCGTGTCCCGCCTCCTGCATCTCGGCAAAATAAACGCGCCGATGCGGGCCCTGGTCCCCGATAATCCCGCTATCCACAGGCTCGCAACCGTTTCGCCGAACGCTTATCTCCCGTACATTAAACCCATCTCAGGCGGCTACCGATTGCCAAGTCGAAAGGCAAAGCGAAACGGCGGATTTCCTGAGGCCCGTACGGCCCCGAACGCAGGCTTGCCTGTTTTGAGGACCGAGACTACGGGGCCGCGGAAAGCGTGCGAACGCCTACGGCGGACCGATGCTGCCATGAAGGACGGCAAAAACCTTCGATGGCGCGCTGGACGAAGCTTGCAAGGGTGGAGACTGGCGAGGTCCCGAACGGACGCTGCCCTCGGGCGGTGGCTGGCAGGACCGTCAACATCAAGGCCGGGATGGCGCGACGTCTTTACGGAAGTTGCTGCCGCGACCGTGTCCTGATCTGACAGGGAGGCGCTGGGAGAAATCCCGGCGCCGACTGTTTTTTGGGCTTCTCTCGCGATTTGACCGCCTGTCTCACGCGGTTCGCCCGGAGCGAAGCTTCCTGGTGTTGTTTTCAGAAACTGGCAGCAGACCTCAAGTTCGGGCTAACCCGCCGCCGCGTCCGTTGCGCCGATCTTGCGCACCAGCGCCGCCGTCGCCAGCATCGCCCCGACGTCGGCGATGATAGGCGCGACATGCTTGGCGTAGTCGAGCGGCACCGAGATATCGGGCAGCTCGAAAAAATTCCTCGTCTGCGGCAGGAGTAAAAAGCCGTCGCTGCCATTGAGCGCGACCCGCGCCGGATCATCAGGCCATGTCTCCTTGAGCCATGTCAGTGCCTGCGCCAGCCGGCCGCTCACCAGCGGCTGCGCCGCTTCGACATTGTCGCTGCGGAAGTCGTAGGCGGCATCGAGCTCGGGCACGCCGCATGACAATTCCTGCATCTTGCTGGCGAACATGCCGCGGAAGAACCCGACGGCCAACCCAGTCCGGCGCGCCGCCACCAATATGCCGGGGAACGGCACCATGGTCCCGAAGGCAACGACGATCCCCTTGAATGCTATCGTGCCGCCCGTGCCTTGCCGGAGATCGGCTTCGTAAAGCTCGAACGGAAATCCCTCGTAGCGGCCGGATACGATGTCGTCGAAGCAATTGGTGTTGAACGTGCCGATCGTCTCGCGCGGCAGCCGGTCGAACGAATTCGGTGTCACCTCATGCTCGTAGCGCAGGTCCCTGATGAAGCCGAAGATGATCGGCAGCAGTGTCTTGCGATGCTGCAACCTGCTCGTCGGCTTGATCGCCTGGAAATAGAGCAGGATCGCCGCCACCAACCCGACGACATAGAGCAACACATGCGGCGTCGAGAGCCATTGCTCGTAGGGATCGGCGATCCTGTTGAAAAGCCAGCCGACAAGCGCCACGAACACCAGCACCAGTCCGATGAACAGCGGCACCCGCCAGCGGACTTGCCGGTAGGCCGAAGCCCTTTCGGCCTCGTAGGCCGCCAGATTGCTCTTGATGCCGGCGATGTCAGCTTCATCAGGCATGAAATCCGCTGCTTCCATCGCCATCCCACGCCCCCTAACAAACTCATGATAGCCGATTTTATCGACATCTCGACTACAGCACTGAGAGGCAGCGCTTCTCAAGCAGATGTTTGCGCTGCCCCTCATCCGCCTGCCGGCACCTTCTCCCCGTGAACGGGGAGAAGCCCGCTGTCGCTGCGCTGGCGCTCGTTCGGCGAGGCTGTGATTCGCGAAGTCATCAAATGACGGCGTCTTTCTCCCCGTTTACGGGGAGAAATGTCCGGCAGGACAATGAGGGGCAGCGCCATACCTGTGCGATAAGCAACGTGCGACTAGCCCTCACTTACGGCGCTACGGAAAAATCGCAGTCAACCGGCCTTCGACTTTGCTGCGCATTCGGTCCTCCAGCGCCTCGACGGGAACCAGATGCTCATGGTCGCCGGCGCGCAGCCGCATGAAGGGATGCAGCCGGTAGGCGGCAACGGCGCCACGCGTGCCGGCGTCGGCGCTGATATCGACGGTCAGGATGCTACCGATGCGGCCGGGCCATGGCTGGCGCGCAAAGGCGGTGCCGAGGAAATCGCCGAGCCCATAGGCGACGAGCGCCTTGCCGATCCGCTCCACCGGTTGCACGACATGGGCATGGTGGCCAGCGATCAGCCCGACGCCCTGCGCGGCCAATCGCCGGGCCAGCGCCCGCGTTTCAGCCTGCGGAAAATGCCGGAATTCCCAATCCCAATGTGGCACGGCGCAGGTAAGGTCGACGGCGTCGCGGCGCGGCCATCGTGCCGGCTCGCCTTGCATCGACACACGGCCGGCGAACGCCGCCGCGCCGGCGTTGCGCCACAGCGTTAAGGCGGCGAAGCCTATTGTCAGCGGCCCGACTGCGACGCGTTCGACCGGACCGGCGGCCGCGGTACCGATGCTGCGGATGCCAAGCCGTTCCAGCGCTGCCACGGTCTCGTCAAAACCCTCGACGCCCTGGTCGAGCGCATGGTTGTTGGCGAGCGACAGCACCAGCCTATCGCGCGAGATGCCGACGGCGGCCAGCGTCTCGGCAAGGAACCGCTCGGTCATGGCATGACGGGTGCCAAGCTTCGTGCCCATCGCCGCGCCCGGTCGCTCCACCACCGGGCTTTCGCAATTGCCGATCACCAGATCGGCGGAGCCGAGCAGCGTGGCGATCGCCGGGTCGCATTGCGGCGCGCTGCGATTGGCCACCGCCGAGATATCGCCGACAAAGGCGAGCCGCACCGTTCGCGCCGGTGGCGGCTCGATCATGATTCCTGCTGCTGGCGCAAGGCATTGGCGACCGCCGCTGAGCGAAGGCTTCAAGAAGCGTGGCAGCCAGGACAATTTGTAGGAAAGCGGATAATTCGACACGCGCAGCCTGCACCGGGATGAATGGCCACGGTAGACGATGCGCCCGATATAGCGAAGCGCCTCCGTTCGCAATCGTGCGGCCAGATGCCCCGCAGTAGGCGCAACACACAAGATGCGTATATGGTTGCCGCCGAACGGCATACCGGAGGACCAAGATGACGCGATTTCCGAGCCTGCTGGCGTCCGCCCTTCTTCTGCTGCTGCCGGTTGCTTCCGCCGGTGCCGCGGCCCGCGAACCGGCCGCCCTGTTCGAGGCAAAAACCGTGGCCGACCGCGACAGCACGCTTGCTGCGCTGGAAGCCGCTGCGCCCACTGATCCTGCGTCGGCCTACGCCACCGGCGCCGGCCAATTCTTTTCCGCGCTGGAGATTCTGGCCGGCGGTCTGCACCGCCACGGTTTCGAAAGCCCGCAATCCTTCATGCTGCCGCTGATGCGGCTGCCGGTGTCGGACAATCCCAATCCCGCGCCGCTGACCTACGACGGCTTCCGCGCCATCCTGGTCGCCTTCCGCGATCGGCTGGAAAAGTCCGCCGCCACGCTTGGATCCGTGCCTCCCGATGCCGACATCGGCATCGAGGTCGACCTCACCCGTCTCGGCATCGACCTCAACGAGGACGGCCAGATCGCGCCGGACGAAAGTGCCGCCGCAATCATGGCGTCCCTGTCACGCGGCGGTGCGCCAGACCCGGCCGCACCCGCCCTCACCTTCCGCTTCGACCGCGCCGACGGCTACTGGCTGCAGGGCTATGCCGAATTCCTGATGGCGCAGGCGGATTTCTGGCTGGCGCATGACTTCAGCAACGCCTTCGACGGCTCGTTTCACATGCTGTTTCCGCGCGCAAAACTGCCGCTGCAGGACACGCTCGTGCCGCCGGACGGCGGCATGAGCGGCGGCATGTTGTCGGCCGAGTGGCGCATCGCCGACTTCATCTCGCTGGTTCATCTGGTCAATTGGCCGGTGGTCGAGCCGGAGCGCCGCCAGGCGGCGCGCCGCCACCTCATGGAAATGATCCGGCTGTCCCGCGAAGACTGGAAGGCGATCCGCGCCGAAACCGACAACGACCGTGAATGGCTGCCCGGCCCGCAACAGAAAGGCGCCAGCCCGCTCACCGGCCTGGCGGTCGGCGAGGAGCAGGTCCAGGCCTGGCACGCCGCGCTTGACATGGCCGAGGACCTGCTCGAAGGTCGCATCCTGCTGCCGCATTTCCGCTTCGCCGACAAAGGCATCGACATGAAGCGCTTTTTCGACAAACCAAAGCCCTTCGATCTGGTGCTGTCGATCACCGGCCCGGCCATCGCGCCCTATCTCGAGAGCGGAAAGATCCTAACCAGCGAAGAGTTCGACCAGATCCGGCGCCAGTTCGGCGGCGCCGGGTTTTTGACCTTTGCGCTGTGGTTCAACTGAGGGCGTTTCGACATCGCTCCTGACACCCTTGTGTCAGCAGCCTGGTTTCCTCTCGCGCCCCTGGCCACTCCGCTCTTTCCATTTTGGCCGATACCTCCCATATTTGGGGCATGGCCAAACTTCCCGACAAAAAGACGCCGCCGCCGGCGCGTGACGATCGTGCTTCGCCGCCCAAGCGGCGCAGCCCGTTGACCGATTTCCTCGATGCGTCGGAGCCATTGCACAAGGGCGGCTTTGCCGAGGCGCCGCAGGCTGAATTGTCAGGCACGCCGCTGACCGGCTCGATCGCCGATTGGGCCGAGCAGATCGAGCAGGAGGCCGAAAAGGAAGGGCGCCAAGTCCCCCCCCTTGAGGGGGAGATGTCGCCGAAGGCGACAGAGGGGGTCGGCAAAGGAAGCGCTCAACATAAGGCATCGTCGAGCCCGGCCGCACCGACCCCACCCGGCGGCTCCGCCGCCACCCTCCCCTCAAGGGGGAGGGAAGTCGCCAAGGCGAAAAAGATCCCCGAACGCTCCTCCTCTCCGGGCCGCACGGCGCGAGGCACCTCGATGGGCGGCGCGGCGTCTGCCAGGGAGCGCACTGCGGCTGGCCTCAATCCTGTCGCCGGCCTCGATGTTTCGCTGGAGGAAGCCGAGACCATGGCCTCCGGCGGCGTCACCGCCACCGTTGCGGCGCTGTCGGCGCTGATCGAATCCGGCAACCCGCTGCACAAGGACGGCGTGCTGTGGACACCGCACCGCCCGGCCCGGCCCGAAAAATCCGAAGGCGGCATCGCCATCAAGATGGTGTCGGATTTCGAGCCGGCCGGCGACCAGCCGACGGCGATCAAGGATCTTGTCGAAGGCGTCAACGACAACGACCGCACCCAGGTGCTGCTCGGCGTCACCGGCTCGGGAAAAACTTTTACCATGGCCAAGGTGATCGAGGAGACGCAGCGCCCTGCCTTGATCCTCGCCCCCAACAAGACGCTGGCCGCGCAGCTTTATTCCGAGTTCAAGAAATTCTTCCCGGAAAACGCCGTCGAGTATTTCGTCTCCTATTACGACTACTACCAGCCGGAAGCCTATGTGCCGCGGACGGATACCTTTATCGAAAAGGAATCGTCGATCAACGAGCAGATCGACCGCATGCGCCATTCGGCGACGCGCTCGCTGCTGGAGCGCGACGATGTCATCATCGTCGCCTCGGTGTCCTGCATCTACGGTATCGGCTCGGTCGAGACCTACACGGCGATGACCTTCCAGATGCAGATCGGCGACCGGCTCGACCAGCGCGCGCTGCTCGCCGATCTCGTCGCCCAGCAGTACAAGCGGCAGGACATCAACTTCGTCCGCGGCTCGTTCCGCGTGCGCGGCGACACGATCGAGATTTTTCCGGCCCACCTTGAGGACCGCGCCTGGCGCATTTCGCTGTTCGGCGACGAGATCGAGGCGATCACCGAATTCGACCCGCTGACCGGCCAGAAGACCGGCGAATTGAAGAGCGTCAAGATCTATGCCAATTCGCACTATGTGACGCCGCGCCCGACACTGAACCAAGCCATCAAGTCGATCAAGGAAGAGCTCAAGCAGCGGCTGGTGGAACTCGAACGGGCAGGACGCCTGCTCGAGGCGCAGCGGCTGGAGCAGCGCTGCCGATTCGACCTCGAGATGCTGGAAGCCACCGGCTCCTGCGCCGGCATCGAGAACTATTCGCGCTATCTCACCGGCCGCCAGCCGGGCGATCCGCCGCCGACCCTGTTCGAGTACATCCCCGACAATGCGCTGGTCTTCATTGACGAAAGCCACGTCACCGTGCCGCAGATCGGCGGCATGTATCGCGGCGACTTTCGCCGCAAGGCGACGCTGGCCGAGTACGGTTTCCGTCTGCCGTCCTGCATGGACAACCGGCCGCTGCGTTTCGAGGAATGGGACGCGATGCGCCCGCTTTCGGTCGCGGTTTCGGCGACGCCCGGCGCCTGGGAGATGGAGCAGTCCGGCGGCGTCTTTGCCGAGCAGGTCATCCGCCCGACCGGCCTGATCGATCCGCCGGTCGAGGTGCGCCCGGCCAAGACCCAGGTCGACGACATCGTCGGCGAAATCCGCGAAACGACAAAAGCCGGCTACCGCACGCTGGTCACCGTGCTGACCAAGCGCATGGCCGAGGACCTGACCGAATATCTGCATGAGCAGGGCATTCGCGTCCGCTACATGCACTCCGACATCGACACGCTGGAGCGCATCGAGATCCTGCGCGACCTGCGCCTCGGCGCCTTCGACGTTCTGGTCGGCATCAACCTTTTGCGCGAAGGCCTCGACATCCCCGAATGCGGCTTCGTCGCTATTCTCGATGCCGACAAGGAGGGTTTTTTGCGCTCCGAAACCTCGCTGATCCAGACTATCGGCCGTGCCGCCCGAAACGTCGACGGCAAGGTCATCCTATACGCCGACCAGGTCACCGGCTCGATGGAGCGAGCGATGGCCGAGACCAACCGCCGGCGCGAAAAGCAGATGGAGTGGAACGCGGCCAACGGCATCACCCCGGAATCGGTCAAGTCGCGCATCTCCGACATCCTGGACTCGGTCTACGAGAAGGACCACGTCCGCGCCGACATCTCGCAGTTCACCGACAGCGCCGGCGCGATGATGGGCAACAATCTGAAAGCCCATCTCGATGCGATGGACAAGCAGATGCGCGACGCCGCCGCCAATCTCGATTTCGAGAAGGCGGCCCGCATCCGCGACGAGATCAAGCGGCTGCGCGAGATGGAACTGTCCATCTCCGACGATCCGCTGGCCAAGTATGCCGACATGGAAAGCCCGGTTTCGGGCCGCGAAAAGGGCAAGCACAACAAGGGCCGCGCCATCCACCGCACGGTGGATGATGACGGCAAGGGTCTGTTCCGCAAGCCCGCGCTCGACGAGATGGGCGCCGACGGCGCCGTGCTGGTCAAGAAGCCGCTCTTCGCAAAACCCTCGCTCGACGCCATGGGTCCGGGCACCGACATGCCGACGCCCGCCGGGGCGGTATCGCGCTCGCTGTTCAAGAAACAGTCGGCCGAAGAGGCGCACGGCTCCGATTTCGGCATCCCCGGCGAGCCGACCAAGCCGCTGTTCAAGAAGAACTCGCTCGACGAAATGACGGTGCGACGGACTGAAAAGCCTGTTGAGGGAAAAGTGCCGGCCAAGCCACAGCCGATCTCCCCACCTGTGGGCGCGAAGGAACGCGACGGTTCGGCCAAGCCAGTTGTCCGCCAGCGTTCCGGCATCGGCTCCTACGAAGACCCCGCCGACGCCCGCCGCGAAAAGCGCCGGCCGGGCAAGACGGGCAGGCCGGGACGGTAGTGAGCTTCCCTTCTCCCCTTGTGGGAGAAGGTGGCCGAGCGAAGCTCGGTCGGATGAGGGGTGTTCCAGCTTGGCAAAAGCGGTGCTCCGTCCAGCACCCCTCAACCGTCTCGGCGCTGCGCGCCGATCCACCTTCTCCCACAAGGGGAGAAGGGATGCGCCCGCCCTTGCCATCGGCCCCTCCCTTGGTGTAGCCAGTTCTACAACTCGAACGTCTTGAAAGGAGGGCTGCGTGCATATCGACCACCACCGTCAGCGCGGCCCTGTCCCTGCCCTGCGAGCTTGCTTGCAGGGCTGACCAAAGACGGTCCGGGTTCCCCCGCTTCGATTTTCTTGGTCCTGCCCTTCGTGGTGCTGCAACGCCGAGCCTGATGGCCAGCCTGCGCACCGTCAAAGTGCATCGAACCGGAATTCATTCCGGGCAGACCAGAGAAACCAACATGGCCCTGATCAGCCTCAAGTCCCTCGGCGTCACCATGAGTGCGCCGCTCTTTTCCAACCTTGACCTCAGCATCGGCACCGGCGACCGGCTCGGCATCGTCGCCGCCAACGGCCGCGGCAAGTCCACCTTGCTGAAGTGCCTGACCGGCGAGATGGAGCCGACATCCGGCGACATCACCCGCACGCGCGGCCTGCGCGTCGGCTATGTCGAGCAAGCCATTCCCGCAGCATTGGCCGAGCACGGCTTTCAGCAGGTGGTGGCCGACGCCTTGCCGGCCGAGCAGGCCCAAAGCGAGCAATGGCGCGTCGATGTCGTTCTCGATTCACTCGACGTGCCGCAGCCGATGCGCGAGCGGCCGATGCGGGCCTTGAGCGGCGGCTGGCAAAGACTGGCGCTGATCGCCCGCGTCTGGGTCACCGATCCCGATGTCCTGCTTCTCGACGAGCCGACCAACCATCTCGACCTCGCCAAGATCAGCCAGCTCGAAACCTGGCTGAACGCACTGCCGCGCGAGGTGCCGGTGGTGATCGCCAGCCACGATCGGGCTTTCCTCGACGCAACGACCAACCGGACGCTGTTCCTGCGCCCCAAGCAGTCGCCGGTATTTTCGTTGCCCTATTCGCGGGCGCGCGATGCGTTGAGCGAAGTCGACGCCTCGACCGAGCGCAAGTTCCAGCGCGACATGAAGGTGGCGCAGCAATTGCGCCGGCAGGCGGCCAAGCTCAACAACATCGGCATCAATTCGGGCAGCGACCTTTTGACGGTCAAGACCAAGCAGCTCAGCCAGCGCGCCCAGCGCCTCGAGGAGGTCGCAGCACCGGCGCACCGCGAAAAATCGGCGGGCGCGATAAAGCTCGCCAATCGCGGCACCCATGCCAAGGTGCTGATCACGCTTGACGACGTGGCGGTCGAAACGCCTGACGGCACGCTGCTGTTCAGGATCGGCAAGCGCCACATCTGCCAAGGCGACCGCATCGTGCTGCTCGGCCGCAACGGCGTCGGCAAGTCGCGGCTGATCAGCCTGATCAGAGATGCCGTCGTCGAGCCAGATACAGCAATACAAGGCGTGAAGGTGACGCCGTCGACGGTGCTCGGCTACAGCGACCAGGCATTGTCGGGCATCAGCGGCGACGACACGCCGCTGGCGATGCTCTCGCGCAGATTCGATGTCGGCGAGCAGCGCGCCCGCTCGCTGCTGGCGGGCGCAGGCGTCAGCATCGACATGCAGGAGCGCCGGATCGGCGTGCTGTCGGGCGGACAGAAGGCGCGGCTGATGATGCTGGCGCTCAGGCTCGCCAATCCCAACTTCTACCTGCTCGACGAGCCGACCAACCATCTCGACATCGACGGCCAGGAGGCGCTGGAGGCGGAATTGCTCGGCCATCAGGCGAGTTGCGTGCTGGCATCGCACGACCGCTCCTTTATCAGGGCGATCGGCAACCGTTTCTGGCTGATCAAGAAGCGGCGGCTGGCCGAGATCGACAGCCCGGAAGACTTCTTCCGATCGGTGGCAGAAGCGGACGGTTGAAGCTTTGCGGCAAAAAAATCTGACGCTCTGTCGGATCATGGCCGCGCGCCACGTCCTTGGGATGCCGACACGGTGATGCCGGCGCCAATCGAGGAGAGAGCATCATGTCCATTCTGTCGTCCGTTAGTCGCATCGCGACCCGTTACTCGGCGGCTCGCGCCCGTTACCGCAGCGAGCGCGCCCTGCTTTCATTGCCGATCGAACTGCGCAAGGACATCGGCTGGCCGGAGATCGTCGTCGACGCGCAAAACAGCCGCCGGATTGCAATCTCCTTGTCCGAGGCAAGATGATCCGAGGCAAGTTGAAGAGACCAACCGGCCGCAGCGGCGCCGTCATAAGCCTTGCGCGTCGCCCGGGGTCACTCCAACCGCCGGCGGCCCGGCGCATCTGGTCCCGGCATTAAAAAATGCATCTGACATGTAGGATCGCCGCCGCTTCATTCGTCCTGTGATCCGCAAGGTCAAACCAAACGCAGAGAGGAGCAAAAAGATGAACGACCAGCCCCAAACCCAGCCTAAAGCGAAAGTCCTCGGCGGATTGACGCCCTACCTTCAGCTGGACGGCGCCTTCAAGGCTTCGGAATTCTATCAGAAGGCCTTCGGCGCCGAGCAGGTCTTCTTCTACCCGCCGGACGAGCAGGGCCGGACGATGCACATCCATCTCCACATCAACGGTTCGACCTTGATGATTTCCGACTTCTATCCCGAGCACGGAATGGCCCCGGTGAAGCCGCAGGGCTTCACCATGCAGCTGCATCTCGGCAGCGACGACATCGACGCCTGGTGGCAGCGCGCCATCGATGCCGGTTGCAAGGTCGGCACGCCGCTGCAGGTGATGTTCTGGGGCGATCGCTGGGGTCAGTTGACTGATCCCTTCGGCGTGGAGTGGGCGATGAACGCGCCAGTAAAGGCGGCGTAGCGCCACCGTTTCTTCCTTCTCCCCTTGTGGGAGAAGGAAAATCCAACAAGGAGAACCACAATGTCCTATGTCGATGGTTTCGTACTCGCCGTGCCCAAGGCGAATCTCGATGCCTACAAGGAAATGGCGCGGCTGGGCGGCACTGTCTGGATGGAGCATGGCGCGCTTGCCTATGTCGAGTGCATTGGCGACGACGTGCCCTATGGCGAAATGACCTCGTTCCCGCGCGCCGTGCAGGCCAAGGACGACGAGATCGTCGTCTTCTCGTGGGTCGTCTATGAATCGCGGCAGAGCCGCGATGCGGTGATGGCCAAGGTCATGGCCGATGAGCGGCTGAAGTCCGACTGGTCGGCGATGCCGTTCGACGGCAAGCGCATGATCTTCGGCGGCTTTCAGCCCTTCATTGAGTTGTAGGCCCGCATTACGCCAGCCGGTCGAGCAGCGGCTTGAGCCGGTCGCCATAGCGCTTCCACAGATCGACCGAGCCCTGGTACATCGGCTGGCGCACCTGCGCCGCCGACGCCGTGCGCACCGGCCGATCGGTCTCGTGGAACGACAGCACTGCATCGTCCCATGGCAGGCCGAGATAGGCGATCAGCGCCCGCGTCTGCCCTTCCTGGTCGGCGACGAAATCCTCGTAGCGCACATCATGCACGACATCAGGCAAAACGGTGCGCCAATGCGCCATGATGTCGGTGTAGAGATTGTGAAAATCGGCGAGCTCGCCGAGATCGTAGCCGTAGCGGTGGCTGTCGCCGCGGAAATGCACCTTGTAGATCGACAGGCAGGTCGCCGCCGCGTCGCGCGCGCAATGGATGATCTTGGCCTTGGGCAGCATCAGATGAATGAAGCCGACCAAAAGGAAATTGCCGGGCATCTTGTCGGTGACATGCCGGAAACCCGGATAGCGGGCGTGCAGCAGGTCCAGATAGGCCTGGCCTGCCTCGGCAAAGGCCTTGTCGGGCATGTCGGCGATCCCGCTGGGGAAACCGCCCTTCATACCAGGCGGAAACTGTTTTCCCACCGCCGTCTTCAAAATGCCGAGCTCGCCCGCGCCATAGACCTGCGGATGGCTGGCGATGATCTGCTCGACAAGCGTGGTGCCGGAGCGCGGCATGCCGACGACGAAGATCGGCGTGTCGTCGGCAATCCCGCTCGGTCTGTGGTTATCGAAGAAGGCCTTGTCGAACACCGCCTTCATCGTTTCGAATTCGGCGCGTGTCTTGTCCGCATCATAGTCGATGCCCATGCGGCGGATGGCATTGCCTTCGGCGAAATAATCGAAGGCACGGCCATAATCCTTCAGGTCGTCATTGGCCTTGCCGAGGCCGAACGAAAGCTGCATGCGCGCCAGGCTGCCGTCCGGCGCCTTGGCGTGCTGCGCCTCCATCCCGGCAAGCTCGGCGTCGCGCTCCTGCTGGCGCTTGACCTGGGTGAGCAGCAGCCAGGCCCTGGCCATGCCGGGATCGACCGCCAGCGCCTGCCGGAAATGCTCCGCTGCCTCTGCGAGGCTGCCCTTCTCCATCAGCCCGACGCCCAGCCCGTGCAGCAGGTCGGCGTCCTTCGGCCGAATTGCCAATGCTTCGCGGAAGACGGCGAGCGCCTCGTCGAGCCGCCCAGCCTCCTGCAGCGTTTCGGCAAGCCCGATGCGGGCGCGGACATGGAACGGGTTGCGGCCGATGGTGCCGCGATAGATCTCCTCCGCGCCCTCGAACTGGCCGAGTTGCTTCAGCGAGGAGCCGAGATTGTCGCGCGCCGCGAGTTGCTCCGGCCGGATTGCCACCGCGCCACGGAAGAAATCGACGGCTGCACCGACACGGCCGAGGTCGCGCATCACCGTGCCGAGATTGTTGAGGAAATCTGGATTCTTGGGTTGCAGGCGCACCGACTGTTCGAGGAGATCAAGTCCTTCGGCGCTGCGCCCGGTCTGGTGCAGCAGCAAACCGAGGAAATGTGCTGCCGCCGCATGATTGGCCTTTTGCGCCAGCACCTGCCGGTAGAGCATCTCGGCTTCCTGCCGGCGCCCCGCCTGATGCAATTGCAGTGCCTGCTGCACGTGCTGGTCGAGCCCCAGCGGCGGCTGTCCGCCTGAGCCGAAATTGCCGCCCGCGCCTGCCGGTCTTCTCGGATCTCTGTTGATGGGAAACCTGCCGTGTTTTGTCCGCCTGCCGCGATCTAAGCCATCGGCGCGGCAGGTTCAAGGGTTCGCAGGCCAGCTTGCCGGAAATCCTGGGTTCATGGGCCGGCCGTGTCAGATCAGGCGGTTGGTCTCCGCAACCTGTCTGGCCCGCCGCAGCGTGCCGTCGGTATCGGCGATCCTGCGCCTTGCTGCCTCGTCACTTCGTATCGTCAGCCGTGCCGACACGACTTTCGCAGGCCCGGCGACCTGCTTGACAATCGGCTTGATGGTTACGGTCGAACCATTAGGTGTTTTCACGGAAACCATGATTTTTCCTTTCAGATATAAATAAAAATCGATGCCGGGATGAATTTTTCCGGCACAATCTCAAACAATTCTTGTGAAGTTTCCGGACCGTATCACCATTTCCCAAATAGCCCTAGAAAAGTAAATTTACGACAAGGTCGGCGACAGGCGGGAATCTTCTTGAATAAACCGCATTTTGGGATTAATGAATTGAGATCGTTTTTTGGGCCAAGCTTGGCATCTCGCGGCGTCAGAAGTTCTCGACCCGCCAAACTCATTCCAGATCGCCGATACCCAAATTGCCGATACCCAAATTGCCGAACAGGGACCCACGACCTTAAGTCCCGGTGCCGCGAAGCGGGCACCATCTTGTCGGATCCAAGACGCACTTCGAGGCACGAGAATGTCTGGCCGAACTACCCATTCCATCGCGCATTTCGAGGCACCGTTCATGATTGGCGGCCTGGACGGACAATTGCCGGCCGGCGACTACGACATCGACCATGATGAGGAGCTTGTCGATGGCATCTCGTGGCTTGCCTGGCGCCGTGTCGCCACATTCATCCACCTGCCGGCAAGGACGGTGAAAAGCCAGACCAGCCAATTGGTCGCCATCGACTTCGCCGAACTCGAAACCGCGCTGAGGCGCGACCAGGAGAATGCCGTATGATCCGCTTCCAGCAGAACGCGCGCCCGCGCACCGACACGCCAGCGCATCTTTTCGCGATCGGCCAGACCGTTCGCATGAAGAGTCGCACCGGCCTTGTCCAGAAGACCGCCGAGCTGTTCCAGATCAAAAGCAGGCTGCCGGTCAAGGACGGCTCGCCGCAATACCGCATCCGCAGCGACGAGGAGACCCATGAGCGGGTCACCACGGAAGACAATCTCGAAGTGGCCGACGATCCAAACAGCTAGCCGCCCATCAACCGTCGCCACCATGTTCACCAATCACGAGGGACCAGGAAATGGCCAAGGGTCAACAGCGCAGCAACCGCGAGACACGCAAGCCCAAGAAGGACAAGACGGCGGCAAAACCGGTCTCCCCCTTCGGCTCGGCTGTGAAGCAGGCGGAAGCCGGTTTGAAACCGAAGTCCAAGGGCTAGCGGCAAACGGATGAGCAGCCCTGCATTCATCCAGCCATCGCGGGCCAGATTAAAGATCACGTAATTTCGAAGCCCTATAAGGTCCGCTGGAACCGGGCCCGATCACGGTTGGCTGCCTGGCGGGCCGCGCGCGAAATCGTCGCTCGCAGCCGAAGGCAGGGAGGCGCACATGGACAGGTCGCGCATCATCGTGACTGCGGTGGTGCTGGCCCTGCTCGGGGCGATAGTGCCCATCGCGGCGATGTTCCACTTTTCATGGGTCCTGGCGGTTCAAGAAGAACACGAGCGGCTGGAGCTGTTCGCCAACCGCGCGATCGCCAGGGCCAGCATATCCCTCAAGGATGCAGCCGGCGCGTTGCGGGAGATCGACCGGTTCACCGGCGACCGCTGTTCGGTGGACCACATTGCCCGCATGCGGCGGCTCACCATCAACACGCGCTCGATCGAAGAAATGGGCTATTTCGAAAACGGCCTGCTCAAATGCACATCCTGGGGACCGACCGAAGGAAGCGTTGCGCAAGCCGCACCGGATTTCACCGCTGCAGACGGCGTTGCCGTCACTGCCCGGATACGGCCCCTGGCCAACCAGGACCATCCGCTGATGGCCCTGCAGTACAAGCGCCATAATGTCCTTATCGACCCCCTGCGCTTTGTCGACATCGTCGTCGATCCCGACGTTCAGCTTGCCCTGGCGACAAACACGGGCGTCCTGCTCAGCGCGCTGAACGGGCCTGATCCTGCGCGCATCGGCAAGATCATCGCCGACCCGGGCAAAGGCCTGGATGACGGTCATCTGTTTGCCGCGGTGCGCGGGACGGACTGGATCGCCGTCGCCACTGAACCGGAAAGCCAGATTGTCGACAGCGTGCGTCGGCGGCAATTGCTGTTGCTTCCCCTCGGCGCTTTCATCGCCGCCTTCATCATCGGCATGGTTGTCTGGCTGTCACGGCGGCGGCTGTCGCCGCTTGGAGAATTGCAGATTGCCGTGCGCAAGCACGAGTTTATCGTCCACTATCAGCCGATCGTCGCGCTCAGGACAGGCAATTGCGTGGGTGCCGAAGCGCTGGTGCGCTGGAGACGACCCGACGGCTCGCTGGTCCGGCCCGATCTTTTCGTCCCGCTGGCCGAAGAGAGCGGCCTGATCGCGGCAATCACCGACCAGATCATCGCCCTTGTTGTTTTGGACCTGAAAAAACTTCTTGTCGCCAATCGTTCGCTCCACATCGCGATCAATCTCAGCCCGGCCGACGTCAGAACGGCAAGGGTCCTTCCGGTCATCGAAAAGGCCCTGCAGCACACCGGAATTCAGCCTCGGCAGATCTGGCTGGAGGCGACGGAGCGCGGTTTCGTCGACGTCGGTTCAGCGCGTTCGACCGTCATTCGCGCCCGCGAGCTTGGCCATGCGGTCGCAATCGACGACTTCGGCACAGGCTATTCGAGCCTGTCCCATCTCGAGGGCCTGCCGCTCGATGCGCTGAAGATCGACAAGTCGTTCATCGACACGATCGCTACGGATTCCGCCACCAGTTCCGTCACGCCGCATATCATCGACATGGCCAAGACGCTGAAGCTGAAGATCATTGCCGAGGGCGTGGAGACGCAGGCACAGGTCGACTATCTGATGGAACGCGACGTCGACTATGGTCAGGGTTGGTTGTTTGCCAAACCTATGCCCGCGGCCGAGTTCATGGCCTATTGCCGCAGGGCGGGGCTGCCGGCGTAAAGGCAAGAGCCGCCAGCTGCCGTCGCGCGGCTGCGCCCAGTTGATGGATGAGCCTCCCCGCCCGGAGACGGGGAGTAAACCAGCCTCTCAGCAGGGACCGTCGTCTACGATGCGATAGTCGGCGGCGCGAGCCTCGCAAGCGTTGGGGAAGGTGCGCAACTCGCCGCCGCGGCGGGCGCAGACCGGGCGGTATTCGCGCGTGCAGAACGTCTGCTCTCCATCACCGCCACCGTCGCGGCACCGGCCGCCGCTGATGATGCGATATCCGGCCCGCTCGGCAAGGCAGGCATTGGCGAAGGTCTGGCGGTCGCCACCGCGCCGGGCGCAGACCGGATCATATTGTCTGGTGCAAAATTGCGGCTCGGGCCGAGGCGGGCGGTACCCCGGTCCGTCCTCCTCCACCACCACCGCGGTACAGGCTGCAAGTACTGCCGACAGCAACAGGATGGCAAAACCCTGTCGCGAGAAGATTGCCGCAGGAAATTTCATCACCAGACCTCCCTCGAGCCCCCGCTCCAATGCATGTCACCCAAAGCATGCCCACGGGACTCTGACCCGAGGGTGCGAAGCGGTTTGGGACAACGGCATGCCAAAAATGAAGCCGATCCTCGCCATTCCACCCGCCGAATGCAACCCCTGTTTGCAGGCTCCCAGCCTGCGTGGCAGGGCTATGGCCGACGACCACCGGGCGAGAACACCGCTTTCTCGATGCCGTGCGTGCGGACGCGCCCATGGGCGGCCGTTGGCGCTACCTTGCAACCACCGCGTTTCCGTGCGATAAATTTTGTGTTCGGGCATTTGCGACCCGGAGAGCGGAACGTTTTGGACGACCTTTCCCCGATACTGTGAATCTCTGACGGCCCCGTTTTTCGGCGGGGGGTTTTGACCATGCGCCAATGCATGACTGCCGAAGCAACCACCGGGACTTGCCCACGGCGTCAGGCGGCGGGCAAACCACAAAGACTGACACGGGTGAAGGAGTTTCCCCAATGGCCCAGACCGGCACCGTTAAATTCTTCAACGCTACCAAAGGCTTCGGCTTCATCACGCCAGATGACGGCGCCAAGGATGTGTTCGTTCACATCTCCGCGATCGAGGCTTCGGGCCTGCGCACGCTCGTCGATGGCCAGAAGGTCACGTTCGATGTCGAGCCCGACCGCATGGGCAAGGGACCGAAGGCGGTCAATCTCCGCGCGGACTGAACCGTCAGCGCTCACTCCAGCCCGGACGTGCCAGGCCGGAGGTGCCAGGAATGAGCCCGAGGCCGCTCCAAAGGCCTTGAACCGGCTTTCAGCGCCGGACCCGAGTTTCGAAGGGCGCGGCGGTTTCGTCGCGCCTTTTTTCGTGGCAGGGCGGCAAGCCACTGCTCGCAAAACTTTCTCTTGCCGATGGCGCTAAAATAAACGACAAATTTCCACTCGGGCATTTGCCGGCCCGAGACTGGACTTGATGGGATCAAAGGAGCTTCCCATGCCGCAGACCGGCACCGTCAAATTCTTCAATCATGCCAAAGGCTTCGGCTTCATCACGCCGGATGATGGCGCGAAGGATGTCTTCGTCCATATTTCGGCCGTGCAGGCGTCGGGTCTTCCCGGTCTTGAGGATGGGCAGAAGGTAACATTCGACACCGAGCCGGACAAGCGCGGCAAGGGTCCGAAAGCCGTCAACCTGTCGATCGGCTGAGCCGAGTTCGAGACAGCGTCGGACGGTCCGCTGGCGCAGCTCCGCTCCTTGTTGAGCATACGATATCTGTGCCTTTCGCCATGCCTGATCGATGAATCGACTGGTCCCAGCCCGCCAATTTCGTTCAGCCCCCGTTCAGCCACGGTCACCTATTAATCTTCGGTAAAGCCGGACCGCATCCCCCAGATTACCCGGGCCGCAGATTACCCGGGCCGGCATGAAGGAGACCGAGATGAACCGAATTTTCAAGACCGCCGTCCTGTCCGCCGCAATTGTTGCAACCACGCTCGCGACCTTGCCGGCGGCCAGCGCTGGTGACTGGCGCCACCGGCACCACCGGGGTAATGGCGATGCGATCGCGGCAGGCGTCCTTGGCCTCGCGGCCGGCGCCCTGATCGTTGGCGCGCTCAACAACCCGCAGCCCAGCTATTACGACCCCGGCTATGACGATTATGGTCGTTATCCACGGCCCGCCCCGGTGCGCCGCTACTACACGGAACCGCGGGTCGTCTACAATGACAGCTATGCCGAGCCATGGACCCGTGGCTGGTATGAATATTGTTCGGATCGCTATCGCTCTTTCAACGGCCGCACCGGCACGTTCACCGGCTATGACGGCGAACAGCATTTCTGCACCGCGAACTGAGGCTTCCCTGCCCCCCAAAAAGCGCTGTCCGCAAGGCCAGCGCTTTTTTTTCGGCGTCATAAGGAAAGGAGAGACCGACGCGCGCCGCGTGACGCTCCGCAGCCACGACGCGTTTAAATCAGGAAGGGGTTGCTCCGGCGCTCCTCGCCGAAGCGGCCGCCGGGACCATGGCCGCAGATGAAGCCGATGTCGTCGCCGAGCGGCAGAAGCTTGTTCTTGATCGAGGCGATCAGCGCGGCGTGGTCGCCGCCCGGCAGATCGGTGCGCCCGACCGAGCCGCGGAACAACACGTCGCCAACATGGGCGAACTTCGCAGCACGATTGTAGTAGACGACATGGCCGGGCGCGTGGCCCGGGCAATGAAAGACTTCGAACGCGTGCTGGCCGAACGAGACGGTATCGCCTTCGCCGAGAAAGCGGTCGGGCACGCAGTTGCGCACCGGCTCGGTGATGCCGTAGTGTTTCGCCTGCTTCTCGAGATTGGCAAGCAACGGACGGTCGGCCTCATGCGGGCCGATGATCTCGATGCCGAGCGCGTCCTTCAGCTCCATGGCGCCGCCGGCGTGGTCGATGTGACCATGCGTGATCCAGATCGCGCCGGCGTTGATCGCATTGTCCTTGAGCACTGCCAGCACCTTGTCAATGTCGCCGCCGGGATCGACGACGACGCCTTGCCTGTCGTCCATGTCGAAGAGGATGGTGCAGTTTTGCTGGAAGGCCGTGACCGGCACGATGCCGGCGTTGAGCTGACCCATGATCGTCCTTTCGCTGTGTCGCTTCTGATTTAGAGACACATGCGAACGTCGTCCACCGCATCCGGCTGTCGCGACAACGCCAAAATGAAATGGGCGGCCGAAGCCGCCCACGCAAAAGCCCGAAACCGCTAAAGCGCGTCGCGGCTGAATGGATTTATGCGACGCGCTTTAAGTTATTGTTTTTATGCATGTCGTTATCGCAAAACCGCTGCGCATCACGGGTCAGGCCCTGGAGGGCATGCTTTTGCGCGACATGCATTAAGCTTACTTCTTCGTCGCGTTCATGACCGCGCCGATGATGGCCGTCAGGATGGCGCCACCACCAGCACCGCCGAGGATGTTCTGCACATTCAGCGCGCTGCCCAATCCGCCCGTTGCCGCTGCGGCCGCAGCCGGATCGATCGTGCCGCCGCCGAGCAGGCTGCCGAGGATGGCCGCACCGCCGACGCCGCCAAGGGCGCCGCCGAGGATTTTGGTAAGCTGCCCCATTGCCGCTGTCTTGAGCGCGGCGCCCACCGCCTGGCCACCAATGACACCCATAATCACCTGAACAATGATCTGAAGAAGCGTGTTCATGTCCATATTACCAGTCCCTCCATAGCTGCCAGCCTCCCGGGCCGACAGCATCATGAGACGCCGAACTGGACGAAAGTCAAATGCCGAGGTGCTTAAATAAAAGGGGCAGTCCGAAAACCGCCCCTACTTGTTAAAAAAGTTGTGACTTTCGTTATTCTGCGGCAATCGCATGCTTGGGTTGAACGGCTGCAGAATAGTCGTTCATCAGAGTCTTGGCGATTTCGCCCACCTCGAATCGGTATGGACCGATTTCTGAAACGGGCGTCACCTCGGCCGCCGTTCCGGTGAGGAAGCACTGCTGGAAGCCTTCGAGTTCTTCCGGCATGATGGTGCGCTCGATCACCTCGAAGCCGCGATCCTTGGCAAGACCAATGACTGTACGGCGGGTGATGCCGTCGAGGAAGCAATCGGGGGTGGGTGTGTGGATCTTGCCGTCCTTGACGAAGAAGATGTTGGCGCCGGTTGCTTCCGCAACCTGGCCGCGCCAGTCGAGCATCATGGCGTCGGCATAGCCTTTGGCTTCGGCGGCATGCTTGGACATGGTGCAGATCATGTAGAGGCCGGCAGCCTTCGATTTCGACGGCGCGGTGCGCGGATCGGGGCGGCGCCATTCGGCCAGATCGAGGCGGATGCCCTTCAGCTTCTGTGCCGGATCGAAATAGCTGGGCCACTGCCAGATGGCGATGGCGCAGTTGATCCGGCTGTTTTGCGCCGAGACGCCCATCTGTTCGCTGCCGCGCCAGGCGATCGGCCGGACATAGGCATCCTGAAAACCCTGCTTCTTCAACAGCGTGCGGCAGGCGTCGTCGATCTCGGCAACCGAATAGGGAATCTTGAAGCCGAGCAGGCGTGCCGATTCGTGCAGGCGCTCGCTGTGGTCGGTCAGCTTGAAAATCTCGCCGCCATAGGCGCGTTCGCCCTCGAACACCGCGCTGGCGTAGTGCAGGCCATGGGTCAGCACGTGGATCTTGGCGTCGGCCCATTGGACGAACTCGCCGTTCATCCAGATAAAGCCGTCCATTTGGTCAAAGGGAACGGATGCCATGGTAACCTCCCGCGGGCGGCCGCCCGCACATTATCGTTGCGCGTTTCTTGTCAGCCGCACCGGGCGGCCACTATCTCGAAGCGTAGGCGGATATATAAGGTCTGGCAAACACAGGAAGTTCCGGAAAAACGGCTTTCCCTTGCCTTTTCGTTCGCAATCCGCCGAAAAGCTTGTCAAAAATTACCATTGCCGGGAAATTACGTCAATAGTACTGACATAATTTCCCTTTCGCACGGAGAAAAGATGACGGATCGCAGCCACCCAGCCGGAAAACCGATCAGGACGGCGATCACCGACGAGGACGGCATCGACTTTGCCATCATCGAACTGTTCTTCTTCGCCTATCGCGATTTTACCTCCGATCCGGACCAGATCCTGTCCGACTATGGTTTCGGCCGCGCCCATCACCGGGTCCTGCATTTCGTCAATCGCAGGCCGGGCCTGACGGTCGCCGAACTCCTCGACGTGCTGAAGATCACCAAGCAGAGCCTGGCGCGCGTGCTCAAACAACTGATCGATACCGACCACATCGTCCAGTTGCAGGGTCCGCGCGACCGCCGCCAGCGCGAGCTCTATCCGACAGCCAAGGGCCGCGCCCTGGCGCTGGCGCTGGCACGGCCACAGTCACGCCGCATCCATGCTGCATTGGAAGATTCCGGAGCCACCGAACGCGCCTTGATCGAGCGCTTCCTGGAAGCGATGGTCAATCCGGAACTAAGGGCGCAGATCGACATTGTGCCCGCAAAAACGTCAGGGAAAAGCCATGGAGACCATTGAAAGGGTTGATCAACCGGCAGCACCGGACGACGATGCGCCGCATCTGCTGGTGATTGATGACGATACCCGTATCCGCAATCTTCTCAAACAATATCTGACCGAAAACGGCTTTCGCGTCACTGTTGCCGGAAATTCCGGCGAAGCGCGGCGCAAGCTCGCCGGCCTCGATTTCGATCTGCTCGTGCTCGATATCATGATGCCGGGGGAAACCGGCGTCGATCTCGCCAAGGCATTGCGGGCAACCAAGAACGTCCCGATCCTGATGCTTACCGCGCTGTCCGAGACCGACAGCCGGATCACCGGGCTCGAGGCCGGCGCCGACGACTATCTGCCGAAGCCTTTCGATCCCCGAGAATTGATCCTGCGCATCAACAACATCCTGCGCCGCGGCGGTCCTGCAACGACGCCCAAGGTCGAGCAGCTGGTTTTCGGGCCTTACACGTTCCAGATCGCCAGGCGGGAACTCAAGCGCGGCGGCGAGGCTCTGAAGCTGACCGACCGCGAGCAGGAGATCCTGGCGATCTTCGCGGCCCGGGCCGGCGAAACGATACCGCGTCATGAACTTGTCGGCGACGAGTCCGAAGTCGGCGAGCGCACCATCGACGTCCAGATCAACAGGCTGCGCCGCAAGATCGAGCGCGATCCGTCCAATCCGGTCTGGCTGCAGACCGTGCGCGGTATTGGGTATCGGCTCAGCGTGGAATAGACTGCCGCCCGCAGCCCCTTGTCGAGCGGCTGCGGATGAGCAAAAAGGGCGAATGGCGACCACGCAACTGGAACGGCCGGGAGATCGCGGCTTGAGCGCTCGCGCCAGGCGGGCGCTGAAGGCCGTGCCGCTTGCCTGGAAACGGTTCTGGCGCCTCGTTTCGCTTTACATGCCGAAGCGGCTCTATGCCCGCTCGCTGATCATCGTCATCGCGCCGATGATCCTGCTGCAATCGGTCCTCGCCTTTGTCTTCATGGAACGCCACTGGCAGACCGTGACGCAGCGCCTGTCGCAGGCCACGGTCCGCGACATTGCCGCGATCGTCGACCTGGTGGAAACCTATCCGCACGACGCCGACTACGCCAACATCATCCGCATCGCGCAGGATCGCATGCAGCTGAAGATCGACTTGCTGCCGCCCGATCCGCTGCCGGCGCCCGGTCCAAAGCCGTTCTTCTCGATCCTCGACGAAATTCTCTCGTCCGAGATCACCCATCAGATCAACCGTCCGTTCTGGATCGATACGGTCGGCAATTCCAATATCATTGAGGTCCGCGTCCAGCTCGAAGGCAAGGTGCTGCGCGCCTTCGTGCGCCGCAGCCAGGCCTATGCCTCGAACACGCACATTTTCCTGATCTGGATGGTCGGCACCTCGCTGGTGCTGCTGATGATCGCCATCCCGTTCCTGCGCAACCAGATCCGGCCGATCCTGACGCTGGCCGAGGCCGCCGAAAGCTTCGGCAAGGGCCGGCCGATGCCGCTCGATTTCCGTCCGCGCGGCGCCGAGGAGGTTCGCCGCGCCGGCTTTGCCTTCATCCAGATGCGCGAACGCATCGAACGCCAGCTCGAACAGCGCACCGCCATGCTGAGCGGCGTCAGTCACGACTTGAGGACCATCCTCACGCGCTTCAAGCTGCAGCTTGCGCTGACCGGGACCAAGGCCGACACCGAGGCGCTCGGCCAGGACATCGACGACATGCAGTCCATGCTGGAAGGCTATCTCGCCTTTGCCCGCGGCGAGGCAACGGAAGACGCCGGCCGTTTCAACCTTGAAGCCTATTTCGACAAGCTCGGCGAGGAGGCGACGCTGCGCAAGCGCAAACTGTCGACCTCGCTCGCCGGCGATCCAAATGTGCATGTGCGGCCCCACGCCTTTGCCCGGCTGTTGTCCAATGTCGTCGGCAACGCCTTCCGTTATGCCAAAACGGTTGAGATCAACGCCAACCACGGCCGCGGCTCGCTGCTCGTCACCATCGACGACGACGGTCCGGGCATTCCGCCTGAAAAGCGCGAGCACGTGTTCAAGCCTTTCGTGCGGCTTGACGAAGCCCGCAACCTCGATGCCAGCGGCACCGGCCTTGGCCTTGCCATCGCACGCGACATTGCCCGCAGCCATGGCGGCGACATCATGCTCGACAAGAGCCCGCTCGGCGGCTTGCGCGCCGTCATCAAGGTTCCGGCCTGAATTAGAGCGACGTGCGTCCAATTGAACGCACAAAGTACGCTCTACACTTTGAACCCACGCGACGTGCGTCCAATTGGGCGTACTGCCTTCATCGGCCCGTCATGAAACCATGCTGAAGAGCGCGCATGAAGCGCGTGATCCCGATTGATTCGGCCTTGCGGCCCCGCATCAAGGAAACCGACGACCTTTCAAGCAAAGGCCTGCTATGCGCATCCTGATGGTCACCGACGCCTGGCGGCCGCAAGTCAACGGCGTTGTCCATACGCTGGAACGGCTTTCAGAAACCCTGAAATCGTTCGACGTCGAGACGGACTTCCTGACCCCGAATATCTTTCGCACCTTGCCGCTGCCGACCTATCCCGACATCCGGCTGGCGCTGACGACGCCGGGCCACGTCGCGCGCCTGATCGAAGTGCGCAACGCAGACCATATCCATATCGTCACCGAGGGCCCGCTCGGCATGATGGCGCGGCGCTATTGCCGCAAGGCCGGCCGGCCGTTCACGACAAGCTATCACACGCGCTTTCCGGAATATCTGAGCGCGCGGCTGCCAATACCGGAAGCCTGGGCCTATCGCTGGCTTCGCGATTTCCACAATTCCGGACAAGGCACGCTGGTCGCCACCCAGTCGCTGGCGGACGATCTGGCGGCGCGCGGCTTCACCAAGCTCAGGCCATGGACGCGGGGCGTCGATACCGACCATTTCCGGCCGGACAAGAAAAAGGATATGGGGCTCAAGCGACCGATCTTCCTCTGCGTCGGCCGCGTCGCGATCGAAAAGAACCTGGCCGCCTTCCTCGACCTGGATTTGCCCGGCAGCAAGGTGGTCGTCGGCGAGGGACCGGAGTTGGCCAGGCTCAAGGCGAGATACCCCGATGCCCATTTCCTTGGCCACCGCCCGAACGACGAACTGGCCGAAATCTATGCCTCGGCCGATGTCTTCATTTTTCCCAGCCGCACCGACACGTTCGGCAATGTCATCATCGAGGCGCTGGCCAGCGGCACGCCGGTCGCAGCCTATCCGGTGACCGGGCCGATCGACATTGTCGGCGACGGCGTCGGCGGAGCCGTATCGAACGATTTGCGTGAGGCCGCGCTCGCCGCGCTCGATGTCGACCGCGCCGAAGCGCGCCAACGGGCAATGCGCTATAGCTGGAAGGCCTGCGCGGAGATGTTCCTGGAGACGGTTGGAGAGGCGCTGGGCACCCAGCGAAAACTGACACCACCTTCGTCATCCACGGGCGAAGCGGCGGCAACGCCGGCGCGCAGACCCGAGGATCCATTTCGTGACCTCCGAGCGGCCCCTTCGGTGAAGAACTTGTTGGGTTGAGGCGGCGGCGGGCCGCACTTACTCCGCAGGTTCATCCGGAACGCTTTGCCGAAAACAGGCAAGCGGAGGCGCTGATCGATTTCAATTACTTGCGCCAGGGTGCAGCTCTTGGCGTCCGTCAGGATCGTGACTGCGCTAGCTGAGGCAGCGACCCGGTAGCGCACCCCTCCCGTCGGAAGCAAGAACGCCGTTGATCAGTTGAAGGTGTGCAGCCGGAGTTTCAGGCTGCCATCTGCCTGCTTTTCGAAGACGTGGGTTGCCACCCCGGCCCACGGCTGATCCGCACCATTGGCGTCTTTACCCTTGGCCGACCATTTCGCCGTGCCAAACAGCAGGTTGCCGTCACCTCCTGCTTCGATAAGTTCGAGCTTGTGGCCTGTCACTCCCATGCCGAAGAGGCCGCCAAAGAATTTCTCGACCCCGTCCGGTGCCTTGATGACGTCATGGGTGGCGGGCAAGAAGATCGCGTCGTCGGTGTAGAACGCCGCAACCGCCTTTGCGTCTGCTTTGTTGAAAGCAGCGTCCCAGGCCACGTAAGCGGCTTTCACCTGATCGTCGACGGGGTCAGCGTTGGCGGACGACCACGAAAAGAGGCAAAGGGAAAGCACAGCGAAAATCGCAGTCAGCAGTCGAACCATCGTATCCTCCCGAGAATTGGCGGCACAGCCCGACAGATGCCGCGTCAAAACAATAAGCCTGGGCCGTTGGACTGTCGACTAATCCGTTTGGGGTGGCCGCCCACAACGAAAACTCAATCGATGTTGTCGCCGAGAACTGCAATCACGTGCAGGTCAAGGCTGTGGGCACCCTTGGTTCATTCGCGGGCATTCGGCGTGGTCGCGATACTGCGGCCGAGGTTTCTGGTGATCACGACTTTTGGGGAAACCACGCGCTTCTTGAGATCAAACCCTGGAGCGGCCAAGGAAAATCTGCGCGTCGGCGTCGCTCCCGCTCCGCCCGTGGATGACGAAGCTAGAACAGTCGGCCGCCGTCAGGCACCCTGCGTTCGATCGCACCGAGGACGACCGCACCCTCCTCGTCGGGAAAGCCAAGCGTCAGCACTTCCGACATGAAGGGGCCGATCTGCCGCGGCGGAAAATTGACCACCGCGAACACCTGCCGGCCGATCAGCGTCTCGGGCGCATAGTATTTGGTGATCTGCGCCGACGATTTCTTCACTCCGATGTCAGCGCCGAAATCGATCTTCAGCTTGATCGACGGCTTGCGCGCCTCGGGAAACGGCTCGGCCTCGACGATCGTGCCGGCGCGAATGTCGACACGGTCGAAATCGGCGAAGCTGATCTCTGGCTTGCGCTGGCTGCTCGAACTCATGGAGGATCAGGACCTGGCTCAGGCGTTTCCGTAGGTCTCGAACAGGACGCCGGCCAGCGCATCCTTGGCCGAGGTTCCCGACCAGACGACGAACTGGAACGCCTGGAAGTAGCATTCGCAGGCTTCCAGCGCCGACGACAACAGCACCTCGACCTGCTGGCTCGACGGCTCGACCCCGCCGGCGAGCAGCAGCGACTGGCGGAACATGATCGCGCCCTCCTGCTCCCAGAGGTCGAAATGGCCGAACAGCATCTGCTCGTTGATCAGCGAAAGCAGCCGCATCACTTCGAGTGCGCGCGCCTCCGGCACCTTGATGTCGAAAGCGCAGGCCAGATGCAGCGCCTCGAAATCCTCCATCCAGGAAAATGAGACGTGGTAGTCGGTCCAGCTTCCGGCAACCGAAATCGAAATCTCGTCGTCGCCGGCCCGTTCGAAGGACCAGTCGTTGTTGTGCGCCACCTGCTCGATAACATCCACCGGATGGATTTCGCGCGAGAATTCGAGTTCGAGAAGTTCCATGAATGCTTCCTGTCGTTCCTTCGCCTCGGCCGGCGGGGCACCCACAACGAACAATTTTGTCTAGAACTCGGACGGCCGGGACTTCGTCAACGCAAAGACCCCAGACCGGACCCCACCGCCCGGCGCATGACCCTGCTCCGAATCATGCAACAAATTCAGTCTATTGATCGGGAGTCGCGTGACCAGCCCAATTTTTCGCACTGCGTCATTCGCATGTGGAAAGCCGCTGTCACAAAGATTCACGCAATGCCGGTAAGCGATTCACGACAAAGCGCTTTTTGCGATTGTGCTTTGTGGAAAAGTTTAACGTTATTTTTTCGGTCTGGGCTTTGCCGCGGCCGCAGGCGCGGCCTGCCCGGTCAGTTCGGCGAGCTTCGCCTCGAGCGCTTCGAGGCGCGTCGCGAGACGGGTGTTTTCTTCCCTGGCTTTTACCGCCATGTCGCGGGCGGCCTCGAATTCTTCGCGCTGCACCAGGTCCATCGAGTTGAGAACACGCTCGGCCTGCCCCTTGAAGGCGGTTTCCACTTCGCGGCGCACGCCTTGCGCGGCACCGGCAGCGTCGGTCATCAGCTTGGCGAATTCATCGAGAATGCGGTTCGGTCCGGTCGACATGGCAAATCCTCGCTTGCTCGATTTGACGTAGTGGCGCGCGACGCGGAATGCAAGCATCCACGTCGCCTTGACCCCGTCAAAACCCTGCCGCATGGTCCGCGCCCGAACGTGATCGCAACCGGGAGATCCTGTTGAGCGAGTATCTTATGCTGCCGCTGGCCGCCCTGCCCTTCCCCAACATCGACCCCGTCATCGTCCAGATCGGGCCGCTGGCGGTGCATTGGTATGGCGTCGGCTACATCGTCGGCATTTTGTTCGCCTGGTGGTATGCCAAACGGCTCGTCACCAATGCAAGGCTCTGGCCCGACGGCACCATGCCCATGAAGCCTGAGGATCTCGACGACTTCATCGTCTGGGCGGCTATCGGCGTGGTGCTTGGCGGGCGTGTCGGCTACGTGCTGTTCTACGACCTGCCGCGCTACATCGCTCAACCCTTCGATATCCTTGCCGTCTGGCAGGGCGGCATGTCGTTCCATGGCGGGCTGCTCGGCGTCATTCTCGCCATGACGCTGTTTTCCTGGTCGCGCGGCATCCGCACATGGTCGCTGTTCGACGTGGTGGCGGCCGGCGTGCCGGTCGGCCTTGGCCTCGTCCGCATGGCGAATTTCATCAACTCCGAACTCTGGGGCCGGCCGACCGACGTGCCATGGGCGGTCGAATTCCCCAATGGCGGGCCCTTTGCGCGCCATCCGAGCCAGCTCTACGAGGCGCTGCTCGAAGGCCTGGTGCTGTTCCTGGTCCTGCGCTTCCTCACCCATTCCAGGCTCAAGCTGAAGACGCCGCGCTTCGTCGGCGGCGCCTTCATCGCCGGTTACGGTCTCTCGCGCATCTTTGTCGAATTCTTCCGCGAGCCCGACCAGCAGCTCGGCTACCTCCTCGGCACCAACTGGCTGACGATGGGCATGGTGCTGTCGCTGCCGATGCTGCTGGCCGGCATCTGGGCGATGGTGACTGCAAAGCCGGTAACACAGCCACAGCCGGTATGACCCGGCTGAAAACCCGCATCGTCGAGCTGATCGGTGCGGCGGGGCCAATCCCCGTCAACCATTACATGGCGCTTTGCCTGTTCGATCCGCTGGACGGCTACTATACGACGCGCGAGCCGTTCGGGGCTGCCGGCGACTTCGTCACCGCACCGGAGATCAGCCAGATGTTCGGCGAGCTTATCGCCGTCTGGCTCTACGAAGCCTGGCTGGCGACCGGCCGGCCGATGCCGGCCACCATCGCCGAGATCGGCCCCGGCCGCGGCACGCTGATGAAGGACATGCTGCGCACGCTTGCGCGGCTCGATCCGGCGCTGATCGCCGGTGCATCGTTCGCCATGATCGAGACCAGCCCGCGGCTGGCCGATGTCCAGAAGCAAACGCTTGCCGCCACGCCTGCCGCGATCGGCTGGCACGAAAGCATCGACACTTTGCCGCAAACCCCGCTTTTCATCGTCGGCAACGAATTGTTCGACGCAGTGCCGATCCGCCAGTTCGTCCGCGCCGGAACAGGCTGGCGCGAACGGATGATCGGCCTCGACGGCGCCGACGAATTGCACGTCTTCGCCGGCGCCGGCTCGGTCGATCCAACGCTGTTGCCGGACGATGCCGAAAACGCGCCACAGGGCGCGATCGTCGAGGTCGCGCCGGCCCGAGCCGCGCTGATGGCGACCATCGCCGAGCGATTGGCCGGGCTCGGCGGCGCCGGCCTGTTTCTCGACTATGGCTACCTCCAGCCAGGGATCGGCGACACCTTGCAGGCCTTGCGCAAGCACGATCACGAAGATGTGCTGGCCAATCCGGGCGAAGCCGATCTCACCGCCCATGTCGATTTCGCCGCCCTCGCCGCGGTTGTGCGGGCGCATGGCCTCGATGCCCATCTCTCCACGCAAGGCGAATTCCTGGTGGAAATGGGGCTTCTCGAACGCGCCGGTCAGCTCGGCGCCAATGCCAATGAGGCGGCGCGCGAAAAGATTGCGGGCGAGGTCGAACGCCTCGCCGGCCCGCAAGCCATGGGCGACCTGTTCAAGGTGCTTGCTGTCCTGCCTGCCGGCATCGCCGTTCCGCCCTTTGCAACGGCGGATTGACTTTTCACTGCCGCCTCTCCCACTCTCCCGCCTTCCGACTGTCGCCGTTGGACTGTCGCCATCTTTCGACTGTCGCTTGACGAAATCGCTCTCACGGACAACAACGCAGCCATGCTGAATCAGACCAAACCGGATCCCGTTCGGTCGCCCTTGCTGGAGAAAGCGCGTGCGCAAGGCATTCGCCACGGCTATTTCACCCGCGTCGGCGGCGTCTCCAGCGGCATCTATCAGGGCCTCAACATCGGCACCGGCTCGAGCGACGACCAGACGCAGGTCGCCGAGAACCGCCGCCGCGTCGCCGACTGGATGGGCGTGCCATCAAGACATCTGTTGACCGCCCACCAGATCCATTCGCCCGACGTCGTCATCGCCAGGGAGCCTTTTTCCGGCGAGCGGCCGAAGGCCGACGCCGTCGTCACCGACCGGACGGGGATTGCGGTGGGCGCCTCGACGGCCGATTGCGGACCGGTGCTGTTCGCCGATGCCGGGGCGCGAATCGTCGGCGCAGCCCATGCCGGCTGGAAGGGCGCCTTGTCAGGCGTGCTGGAAAACACCATTGCGGCGATGGAAAGCCTCGGCGCCCGGCGCGAGCGCATCGTTGCGGTTCTCGGCCCGTCCATCGGCCCGGAAAACTATGAAGTCGGCCCGGAATTCATCGCTCGCTTCGTCGAGGTCGATGCCAACAATATCGGCTATTTCGCGCCCTCGGCGAAGCCGGAACATGCAATGTTCGACCTCAACCGCTATACGGTCGATCGGCTGACCCGGGCCGGCGTCACCGCCGATGGGCTCGGCCGCTGCACCTACGCCGAGGAGGATCTGTTCTATTCCTACCGGCGCAGCACCCATCGCAAGGAGCCGGATTACGGGCGGCAGATTTCGGCAATCGTTTTGGAGACAGAATAATGGCGCTGCATTTCGAACGGTCGGAATTTGACGCGCGGCGCGATCGGCTGATGATCGAGATCGCCGAGAAGAAGCTCGATGCCGTCCTTTTGTTTGCGCAGGAGAGCATGTACTGGCTGACCGGCTACGATACGTTCGGCTTCTGCTTCTTCCAGTGCCTGGTGGTGAAGGCAGACGGCTCGATGATCCTGCTCACGCGCTCGGCCGATCTGCGCCAGGCGCGCCACACCTCGATCATCGACAACATCGTGCTGTGGACCGACCGCGACGGCGCCAATCCGGCGATCGACCTGCGCAATTTGCTCAACGACCTCGACCTGCTCGGCGCCCGCATCGGCGTCGAATACGACACCCACGGCCTGACCGCCTACAATGGCCGGCGCCTGGACGAGCAATTGCAGACCTTTGGCCAGATCGCCGACGCGTCCGGCATCGTCAGCCGGCTGCGCTTGTTCAAGAGCCCCGCCGAAATCGCCAAGGTGGAAAAGGCCGCAAATCTCGCCGACGACGCTCTGGACGCGGCCCTGCCGCTGATCAAGCAGGGTGGCGACGAAGCCTTGATCCTCGCCGCCATGCAGGGCGCGATCTTTGCCGGCGGCGGCGACTATCCGGCCAACGAGTTCATCATCGGCTCCGGCGTGGACGCACTGCTTTGCCGTTACAAGGCTGGCCGCCGCAAGCTGAGCAAGAACGACCAGCTGACGCTCGAATGGGCCGGCGTCTTCCACCATTACCATGCGGCGATGATGCGCACGGTGCTGACCGGCAAAGTGTCGAAACGTCACCAGGAACTGTTCGATGCGGCGCGCGCCGCACTTCTGGCGGTCGAAAAGGCGATGACGCCCGGAAATACCTTCGGCGACGTGTTCGACGCGCATGCCCGCACGCTCGAGGCGCACAATTTGACCAAGCACCGGCTCAACGCCTGCGGCTATTCGCTCGGCGCCCGCTTCACCCCATCATGGATGGACATGCCGATGTTCTATCAGGGCAATCCCGAACCGATCGCGCCGAACATGACGCTGTTCGCCCACATGATCATCATGGACTCCGAAACCGAGACGGCGATGACGCTTGGCCGCACCTATCTGACGACTGAATCGCAGCCGAAGCCGCTGTCCCGCCATGATCTCGACTTGATTGTGCAATGAATCCATAATGGTAAGAATGCAAGAGGCGTTCATCGCCAGGGAGTTTTGAGGGAAATGAGGCGATCGCATGCGACGACCGTGTCATTGCTCGCGGCGCTGACGCTGGCCGCCTGCACCAACGCGAAGGACGTTCTCGAACCCTCGGCCATCGCCCCGCAGTCGACGCAGGCCGTGGCAACGCCCGGAAGCGGCACGGCTGCAACGCCGACCGCACCTGCAGCCACCGCCCAGCCTTCCGCGACAACACAGCCTTCCGCGACGGCACAGCCCGCAACCGAGCTGCCGGCAAAAAGCGCCGCCGTCATCGCACGCACCCGCCTGCAGGTGGCGCCGATCGTCGGCGCCTCGGTGGAAGCCGCGACACCATTGACCGCGCAGCTTCAGACGCGAGCCAAGCAGCGCGGCATCACCTTGGCAGGAAGCGCCGGACAGACCCCGACGCATGTGCTGAAAGGCTATTTCTCGACGATGTCGGAAGGCAAGGATACCACCGTCATCTATGTCTGGGACGTCTATGACCCGGCAGGCAACCGGCTGCATCGCATCAACGGCCAGCAGAAGGCGCCCTCGGTCAATGATGGCGAAGGCTGGGCTGCAGTCGCGCCGGAGACCATGCAATCGATCGCCGACCAGACGATCGACCAGTTTGCCACATGGCTTGGCGGGCAAGCGGGCTGACCGGCGGGCTGACATGTTGCCGGCTTCCCTCGCCGTTCATGTTTATTGAGATTAGCCGGCGGATTCCGATCACGACGCTTGCAATACCGGCACGGGCCGCTAAAAGCCCCGACTAAGGGGCTCAAGAGAGTCTGCCAGAGTCTCCATCCTTCACCAGGAACGGTGCATGAAGCTTTTCGCGGGCAATTCCAACAGGGTGCTGGCCGAAGCGGTCGCCCGCTATCTCAACATCCCGCTGGGCAAAGCCAGCGTCAGGCGCTTCGCCGATCAGGAGATCTTCGTCGAAATACAGGAGAATGTGCGTGGCGAGGATGTCTTCATCCTGCAGTCCACCTCGTTCCCGACCAACGATCACCTGATGGAACTGCTCATCATGATCGATGCCTTCATGCGCTCGTCGGCCAAGCGCATCACGGCGGTCATTCCCTATTTCGGCTATGCAAGGCAAGACCGCCGCGCCTCGGGCCGCACGCCGATCTCGGCCAAGCTGGTCGCCAACATGATCACGCGGGCCGGGGTCGATCGCGTCTTGACGCTGGATCTCCACGCCGGCCAGATCCAGGGCTTTTTCGACATCCCGACCGACAATCTGTTCTCGGTGCCGGTCATGGCCCGCGATGTGAAGGCGAAATACAAGCGCCTTGCCAATGTCATGGTCGTGTCGCCGGATGTTGGCGGCGTGGTCCGCGCCCGCGCTCTCGCCAAGCGCATCGACGCCCAGCTTGCCATTGTCGACAAGCGTCGCGAGCGCCCTGGCGAATCGGAAGTCATGAACGTCATCGGCGACGTGCGCGGCAAGGATTGCCTGCTGATCGACGACATCATCGATTCGGGCGGTACCTTGTGCAATGCGGCCGATGCGCTGCTTGCCGCCGGCGCCACCAGCGTCACCGCCTACACCACCCATGGCGTTCTGTCCGGCGGCGCCATCGCCCGCATCGGCGCCTCGAAGCTGCAGGAACTGGTCATCACCGATTCCATCCAGCCGACCCAGGCGGTGCTCGACGCCAGCAACATCCGCGTCGTCTCCATCGCCGACCTGATGGGTGAGGCGATCTCGCGCACGGCGACCGAAGAGTCGGTGTCGAGCCTGTTCGACTGAAATCTGCCCGCGATACAGCGCCGCGCGTCCAGAGACGCGCAAAGGACGCTGTAGCACCTTGATTTTGCGCATGATCCTTTCGGGGTCATGCGCTTCCGTTCGACACCCTGATGTTGTCCCTTGAGCCGCGCATATAGCCGCGCGGCGACGCCCCCAGCATGCGCTTGAACATGGTGATGAAGGCCGGCACGCTGTCATAGCCGAGATCGAGCGCTACCCTTGTGATCGGCTCGCCGTCCGCCAGCCTCGGCAAGGCCGCGAACAGGCAGGCCTGCTGGCGCCATGTCGACAACGACAATCCGGTCTGGCGATGAAAGGCGCGGGTGAAGGAACGCCTGCTCATGCCGACAATATCGGCCCATTCGTCGATCGTCGCGTGCGGCGAGGGTGCTGCGACGAAGCGCCGGCACAGTGCCGCAAGCCTTGGATCCGAAGGAAAAGGCAGGCCGAGCGGCCGTTCCGGCAGGTTCGGGATTTCGTGCAGCAGCAGGCTCATGATCAGCCCGCCGCGCCCCTCAAGCTCGGCGCCCTGCGGCAGCTTTTCCGATTCCACGATCAGGCTGTGCATCAGATCGGTGATGCCGACGACGCGTAAGCCATCCGGCAGCCCGGCAATGGCGTCCGGCATCACATAGACCGAGCGCATGCTGACGTCGCCAAGCATCTCGACGGAATGCTCGGTGCCGGCGGGTATCCACATCGCATGATCGGGCGGCACCATCCAGCGCCCATGCCGCGTCGTCACCAGCACGACGCCGACAAGCGCATGCAGCAATTGACTGCGGCTGTGACGGTGCTGCGGAACGTGGTAGCCGTCGGGAAATTCGGTCGGCAGGGCCACCGCCGGCCCGACAGCCTGCTCCAGCCATTGCCAGCGGCGCAACAGCCCGAGATCGGTGAACTGGCCGAGATCGGTGTCGCCCGCTTTGAAGATTTCTTTGCCATGCGGCATTGGCTATTGGCCCACTCGCGAAACTATTGGACCAAACCACGAAAGAAGTCGCCCGGCAAGTAACTTATAAGGCAGCGGGGCCATAAGGGCCGCCTGCGGGAGCGTCCGCCAAAAAGACCATGGAGCCTGCGTTGACTGATACGACAGCCACCTCCGCCGCCACGCCGGCGACGGCCAGCCACACTTCGGCGCAAGCGACGGCCTTCACCGTCATCCTTGCGGTGAGCTTCTGCCATTGTGTCAACGACATCATGCAGTCGCTGCTGTCGGCCATCTATCCGCTGCTGAAGGACAATTACCGTCTCGATTTCTGGCAGATCGGCCTTTTGACCTTCACCTTCCAGGTGACGGCGTCATTGCTGCAGCCGCTGATCGGCATGGTCACCGACAAGCGGCCGATGCCCTATTCGCTGCCCTACGGCATGGCGTCCTCGCTGATCGGCCTGGTCGTGCTGGCCTATGCCGGACACTACTGGCTGCTGCTGATCGGCGCGTCGCTGATCGGCATTGGCTCGGCGATCTTCCACCCGGAATCCTCGCGCATCGCCCGCTTCGCCTCGGGCGGCAGGTTCGGCCTGGCGCAATCGCTGTTCCAGGTCGGCGGCAATCTCGGCCAGGCCATCGGGCCGCTGCTCGCCGCCTTCATCGTCGTGCCGTTCGGCCAGACCAGCATAGCGTGGTTCGCCGCCGGATCGCTGATCGGCATCATCGTGCTGTGGCGGGTCGGCGGCTGGTACAGCCGGCTGCGCGCCTCGCTCGCCAACCGCAAGGCGGCAGGCTTCGTCTCGCCCTTCCCGCGCCGCAAGGTGATGAGCGCGCTGGCGGTGCTGACCTTGCTGGTGCTGACAAAAAACGCCTACGTTGCCAGCCTCGCCAGTTACTACACCTTCTACGCCATCGATAAATTCGGCGTTTCGGTGCAGATGTCGCAGGTCATGCTGTTCCTGTTCCTCGGCGCCTCGGCGCTGGGCATCCTGCTCGGCGGCCCGTTCGGCGACCGCTACGGACAGAAGCCGATGATCTGGTTCTCGATCGTCGGCGTGCTGCCGTTTACGCTGGCCCTGCCCTACGCCAATTTCGAATGGACGATGATCCTGACCGTGCTGATCGGCCTGATCCTGTCCTCGGCCTTCTCGAACATCGTCGTCTTCGCCCAGGAACTGGTGCCCGGCCGCGTCGGCATGATCGCCGGCATCTTCTTCGGCTTCGCCTTCGGCATGGGCGGCATAGCCGCCGCTGTGCTCGGCGTCGTCGCCGACATGAAAGGCATCGACTTCGTCTTTCAGATCTGCTCGTATTTGCCGCTGCTCGGGCTGCTGACGGTTTTTCTTCCCAATATGAGGCAAGCCAGGAAGATCGAGGAGGAGACCCCGATCGGGTGAGGCTTGAGTTGGATTTCGGCCTTAAAGCTGGGCTGTCATTGCTCTCAGGAGCCGGCTTCGGTCTGGCGAGATTGTGACCGGAGTGCCCAGCGATATTCGGGCGTGCCCGGCGACGCCGGCTTCGGCTTCTGTCAGCCGCTTTCGTAGTTCATGCTGTCGACATCAAGGCTTGGGGTCAGCCACTCGGGAAAGCCGCCTTCGAACCGGCGTGAGGCCCAGCCTCGCGCCCTCAGGATTGCCAGCGCGTCAGCAGAAAGAACGCACTGGACACCACGACAATAGGCGACGATGACCTTCTGTCGTGGAAGCTCCGCAAGTCGTTCTTCCAACTCACCCACGGGAATGTTGATCGCACCCGGCAAATGCCCGGCCGCGTATTCCTCTTGCGGCCGGACGTCGAGCAGCACGACTTCGTCGTCCCGCATGCGACGCACCAGTTCCTCGCGCGAGATGCTCTCCAGCCTGTCCGGCCGGCTCATAGTGTCATCGATAAGCTCGCGGATTTGCTCGCGCCTGTGGTTCGCAAGGCTGCGCAGGGCCCCAAGCACGTTTTCGATTGGACCATCGGCCAAACGATAAAGCACGCGTTTCCCGTCTCGCCGGGTCTGCACCAAGCCGGCCCGCTTGAGCTGTTGAAGATGCTGCGAGGTGTTGGCCATGGCGATGCCGGAAAGTTGCGTCAGCTGCTCCACGGCCAGTTCGCCGTCGGCTATGTGGCGCAGAAGAACCAGCCGGTGTGCATGCCCCAGCGTGCGGGCGAGATCGGCTATTTCGTCAAAGATCGGATGATGGACATCTGCGTTTTTCATATCGCATGGTACAATAATCAAACGATCAATCAATACATTGATTGTTTTATTTGAAGCGGCTAGTGTCCGGCGCCCGTGACAGGAAGCATGGACAAGGCAGGAGCAAAAAAATGAACGAGCAGTTGGAGTTCGTTGTCCGCGCAGCCGCGATCGGAACGGGGGCGACGGCGGTGATGGATCTTTGGGGATTGTTTCTGAAACGAACGTTGGCGATTCCGCCGCTTGATTATGCTTGGGTCGGCCGCTGGATCGGCCACTTTCCGCGAGGACGTTTCGCACATGCGAATATCGCGCAGGCGCCCCGAATTCGCGGCGAAACGCCTGTTGGCTGGGTCGCGCATTACACGATCGGCATCGTCTTTGCTGCATTGCTGATGGCAGTATGGGGCCTCGACTGGGCACGAGACCCGACATTGCTTCCCGCCCTTGTTGTCGGCATGTCCACTGTCGTTGCCCCGTTTTTCATAATGCAGCCAGCCTTTGGAGCCGGAATTGCAGCCTCGAAAACGCACAATCCGAGCACCGCGCGTCTGCGCGGCCTCATCACTCATCTGTCCTTCGGCGTCGGGCTGTATGCCGCTGCGTTGTTTTCCGCACACCTGTTCCCGATCTGATACTGGTCGATTGCGGTCGGCTTTCAGGACACAACCCCAATATTTTGCAAATGCGGGAGCAAGCACGAATTCAAAAGCGAGACACTGCCCACCCGCGTTCGCCACCCGCCTTTGGCTTGCACCCCGCCCCACCTTCCGCTATAGAGCCGCCACCCGCGTAGACACCCTTGGAGGCAACGCGGCGGAAGGCTGTCCGGCCTCACGTGATCCCAAAAAGATTTTGGACCAGATCATGTAAGGCCATGACGGCTTTCGACGTTTACGGCCCAGGCATCTCGCCGGCCGCGAACGCTCCAGAACAACGCGAAAGGAAATGCCATGAGCCAAGCTTCTTACGAGCTCAAGGCCGAAGCGCGCGAACAGGTCGGTAAGGGGTCCGCCCGTGCAGTTCGCCGCAACGGTAAAGTGCCTGCAGTAATCTACGGCGACAAGCAGCCTCCCCTGGCGATTGCGCTGACCTACAAGGACATCTACTACAAGATCCATGGCGGCGGGTTCCTGACCACGATCGCCACGATCGATGTCGACGGCAAGAAGATCCAGGTCCTGCCGAAAGACTACCAGCTCGACCCTGTCAAGGATTTTCCAGTCCATGTCGACTTCCTGCGCATCGGCAAGGACACCGAAGTCAATGTCGACGTGCCGGTCCACTTCATCAACGAGGACAAGTCGCCCGGCATCAAGCGCGGCGGCGTGCTCAACATCGTGCGTCACGAGGTCGAGTTCCACTGCCCGGCCAATGCGATCCCGGAATTCATCACCGTCGATCTCACCGGCACCGATATCGGCGATTCGATCCACATCTCGGCGGTCAAGCTGCCGGCCGGCGTCAAGCCGGTGATCTCCGACCGCGACTTCACCGTCGCGACCATTGCCGGCTCCGCGGCGATGAAGCCGGAGGCGGAAGAGACGGTCGAAGCGGCTGAACCCGAAGCGGCTCCTGCCGACGAAGAGAAGTAATCCTTTCCGCTCGGAGGTGACGATGCTGCTGTTTGCAGGCCTCGGCAATCCGGGCGCGAAATACGCCAACAATCGGCACAATGTCGGCTTCATGGCGGCGGACGCAATCGCCCGCCGCCATTCCTTTTCGCCCTGGTCGAAAAAGTTCCAGGGCCTGATCGCCGAAGGCACGCTTGCCGGCGAGAAAATCGTCCTGATCAAGCCGCAGACCTTCATGAACCTGTCCGGCCAGTCGGTCGGCGAGGCCCTGCGCTTTTACAAGCTTGACGCTTCGGCGCTGACCGTCTTTTATGACGAGATCGACCTTGCCGCGGGCAAGGTGCGGGTCAAGGTCGGCGGCGGTTCCGGTGGCCACAACGGTATCCGCTCGATAGACCAGCATGTCGGCAAGGATTTCCGCCGTGTGCGCATTGGCGTCAGCCACCCTGGCGTCAAGGAAATGGTGCATGGCCATGTGCTTGGCGATTTCGCCAAAGCCGACCGCGAGTGGCTGGACGTGCTGCTCGACACCATCGCCGACGATGCCGGACTGCTTGCCAAGGGCGACGACAATTCCTTCATGAATCGCGTGACGCTGGCCTTGCGCGACAAGCTCACGCCGACGGGCGACGACGACCGCCCACCACCCAAGGCGCCGAAAGCACAAAGCCACGTTCGCCAGGCGCGGCCGCAGCAGCCGGCAGCCAAGCTGCCCGAAACCGGCCCGATGGCCGCCGTGCTGAAGAAGCTGTTTGGCGGCAAGGATTGAGCCTGGCCACGGATCGGGGCTGCAGGGCTTGACGTTCGTCACCCGTTTCGCCCATAGCCCTCATCAAATTACGATTTCCCGATAGGACCGGATAAAAATGGGTTTCAAATGCGGCATCGTTGGCTTGCCCAACGTCGGCAAGTCGACGCTTTTCAACGCGCTGACCAGAACGGCGGCGGCGCAGGCCGCCAACTATCCGTTCTGCACCATCGAACCGAACACCGGCGAAGTGGCGGTGCCCGACCCGCGCCTGCAAAAAATCGCGGCGATCGGCAAGTCGAAGGAGATCATCCCGACCCGCATCTCGTTCGTCGACATCGCCGGCCTGGTGCGCGGCGCCTCGAAAGGCGAAGGGCTGGGCAACCAGTTCCTGGCCAATATCCGCGAGGTCGACGCCATCGTCCATGTGCTGCGCTGCTTCGAGGATGACGACATCACCCATGTCGAGGGCCGCATCGATCCCGTCGCCGACGCCGAAACCGTCGAGACCGAGCTGATGCTCGCCGATCTCGACAGCCTCGAGCGCCGCATCGTGCAGTTCCGCAAGCGCGCTTCCGGCAAGGACAAGGAGGCGCTGACCGTGCTTCCGATGATGGAAGCCGCCCTTGAACTCCTGCAGGCCGGCAAGCCGGCCCGCATCCTGCTCAAAAATATCTCCGCGGAGGATCTGCGCATCCTGCAGGGGCTGAACCTGCTGACATCGCACCCCGTGCTCTATGTCTGCAATGTCGCCGAGGCCGATGCTGCCACCGGCAACGCACACACCAAAGCGGTCGAACAGATGGCTGCCGCGCAGGGCGCCCGCACCGTGGTGATTTCGGCGGCGATCGAAGCCGAGGTCGCGCAGCTCAGCGACGAAGAGGAAATGGAATTTTTGGCGACCCTGGGGCTCGACGAGCCCGGCCTGAACAAGGTCATCCGCGCCGGCTACGAGCTGTTGCAGCTCATCACCTATTTCACCGTCGGGCCGAAGGAGACGCGCGCCTGGACCGTGCACAAGGGCGCCAAGGCGCCACAGGCGGCAGGCGTCATCCACACCGATTTCGAGCGCGGCTTCATCCGCGCCCAGACCATCGCCTACAACGACTTCGTCACGCTGGGCGGCGAAGTCGCGGCCAAGGAAGCCGGCAAGGCGCGCGACGAAGGCAAGGAGTATGTCGTCCAGGACGGCGACATCATGCTGTTCAAGTTCAACACCTGAGCCGACCGACGGCGCCTTCTTCCTTCTCTGGTGCCAAGCTGGAACACCCCTCATCCGACCTCGATTCGCGAGGCCACCTTCTCCCACAACAAGGGGAGAAGGAAGAGACTGCACGGGCCTTTCCACCCGGCTTGACTGCCCGCAACGCCCGGTCTAAGGGGCGTCTGCACCGGCCCTGCTTTCGTCGAAAGCGCGTGCAATCCGAAACGACGCGCCCGCTCCAACCTATCCTTTTGGCCTCAGCAAGGGAGACCCGGCGATGATCAAGGCATTCGTCGTGGACAATGATCGCCTGCGCCTTGCCGACGATCTCCTGGCAAACAGCGACCAGGTCGTCTGGGCCGACCTTGTGAGCCCGACAAAGGAAGAGGAAGCGGCCATCGAGGCCTGGCTCGGCGTTGCCATTCCGACGCGCGAGGAGATGGAGGAGATCGAGATTTCGAGCCGCCTCTATGTCGAGGACGGCGCCTATTTCATGACCGCCATTCTGCCGGCCCAGACCGAGGCCGACGATCCCCTGATGTCGCCAGTCACCTTCGTGCTGGCCGGCAACAGGCTGATCACGGTGCGCTACCACGAACCGAAGGCCTTCAAGACGTTTCCGCAGCGTGCCGAGAAGGTGGCGACCGGCTGCACCAGCGGCGACACCATCCTGATCGGCCTGCTGGAGGCGATCGTCGACCGCCTCGCCGACATTCTGGAGCGCGCCGGCCGCGACATCGAGACGATCTCGCGCGACATCTTCCAGCCAAGTTCGACCAAGGCGTCGAAGCGCAATCGCGATTTTCAGGAATTGCTGAAAGCCATCGGCCGCAAGGAGGACATCGCCTCCTCGATCCGCGACAGCCTGATCTCGCTGCAGCGGCTCGCCGGCTTCCTCACCCACGCCTCGACCCAGACCAAGATGAGCAAGGACATCCGCGCGCGCATCAAGACCTTGTCGCGCGATGTGCTGTCGCTCGCCGACCACGCCACCTTCCTGTCGCAGAAGATCAACTTCCTGCTCGACGCGACGCTCGGCATGATCTCGATCGAGCAGAACGCCATCATCAAGATCTTCTCCGTCGCCGCGGTCATCTTCCTGCCGCCGACGCTGGTCGCTTCGATCTACGGCATGAATTTCAATGTCATGCCCGAACTGACCTGGAGCTTCGGCTATCCTTTCGCCATCGGCTTGATGATCCTCTCGGCGATCCTGCCCTTCTGGTATTTCCGCCGCCGCGGCTGGTTGTAGAGGCTCGGAGCTTCCATTCCCGTTGAGCGTGATGGCCTGGCGCACCAGAAATGACTTGACCGCCCCGCCTGCATCCGGGAAACCCGATCCGTGGCGATCGTACAATCTTGAACCGGATTCCAGACCATGACCGGAAAGAACGCAAAGACCTCGGCCCATGAAAAGACTGGGGCCCATGAAAAGACCTGGGCCTATGAGGATTTCGTCGAGGGCGCATCGCTCGACCTCGGCACGAAGCTGGTGAGTGCGGCCGAGATCGTCGAATTCGCGCAAGAGTTCGATGCGCAGCCAATGCATCTCGACGAGGCGGCGGGCAGGGCCAGCATCCTTGGCGGGCTGGCGGCCTCCGGCTGGCACACCTGCGCGATGTTCATGCGCATGCTGTGCGACGCTTTCCTGCTGGACTCGACCTCGCAGGGCGCGCCTGGTGTCGACCAGGTCCGGTGGAAGCGGCCGGTGCTGGCCGGCGACATCTTGAGCGGCAGCACCACCGTCCTTGCCAAGCGTCTGTCCAGGTCCAAGCCGCAGCTCGGTCTCGTCACTTTGCGCAGCGAGCTTTTCAACCAGCGTGGCGAAGGCGTCTTCGAACTCGAGAACACGGTCATGTTCCTCGCCCGTGATGCCGCACAGGGCCGCTCATGACATTGGACGAGTTCTTCTGCATCGGCGTCACCGTCACCCTCGGCTCGCACAGATTCGAGCCCGAGGCGATCAAGGCGTTCGCCAGGAAATACGATCCGCAGATATTCCATCTCGACGAAGAGGCGGCGAAGAACAGCGTGTTCGGCGGCCTGTGCGCTTCCGGCTGGCACACAGCTGCAACCTGGATGAAGTTGAACCTCGAGACCGGCGTGGAAGCCGAGGGCGTCCGCTGGGCCGGCGCTGGGCCCGCCCCCGAATTCGGCCCCTCGCCCGGCTTCAAGAACCTCAAATGGCTAAAACCCGTCTATGCCGGAGAAACCGTGACCTTCACCCGCACCGCGCTTGCCCACCGCCCCATCGCATCGCGGCCGGGCTGGCGAGTGCTGACACTGCGCTCGGAAGCTTTCGATTCGACCGGCGACAAGGTCATCGAGTTCGAAAGCGCCGTGCTGGTGAAAGTGGAATAGTTTCTTCCTTCTCCCCTTGTGGGAGAAGGTGGATCGGCGCGTAGCGCCGAGACGGATGAGGGGTGCTCCAGCTTGGCACTGCGGCACTCCATGCAGCACCCCTCATCCGACCTCGCTTCGCGAGGCCACCTTCTCCCACAAGGGGAGAAGGCAGAGCCGCGTCCTCTCAATGCCCTTCGAACCCGATCAGCGTCCTGACCGGCACGCCGAGCGCCTCGAGCTTGTCGCGGCCGCCGAGGTCCGGCAGGTCGATGACGAAGCAGGCGGCGAGGATGTCGGCGCCGATCTGCCGCAGAAGCTTGACCGCTGCCTCTGCCGTGCCGCCGGTGGCGATCAAATCGTCGACGAGGATCACCTTCTCACCCGGAGACACGCCATCCCTGTGCATCTCCATCTCGTCCAGCCCGTATTCGAGGCTGTAGGCGACGCGCACCGTCTCGTAAGGCAGCTTGCCCTTCTTGCGGATCGGCACGAAGCCGGCCGAGAGCTGGTGGGCGACGGCGCCGCCAAGGATGAAACCACGCGCCTCGATGCCGGCGATCTTGTCGACCTTCTGGCCGGCATAGGGATGCACCAGCTCGTCGATGGCGCGGCGGAAGGCGCGCGCATTGCTTAGCAGTGTGGTGATGTCGCGAAACAGGATGCCCGGCTTCGGATAGTCCGGAATGGTGCGGATCGCGGCAAGCAGCGTGTCTTCGAGCGAAGGTTTCATGGGGCGGCTCTCCGGGCGTTCGTCCGACTTGAAGACGTGAGGGGGAATTTCGGCCGATCGTAACCCGGCGCGGCCGCCGACGGCTACCGCGATGTGGCGCCTGGAAAGAAAATTGTCCGGCAAAGGACCGGAGCCGGCGGCCTTCGGAGGCGGTCTTCGGAGGCAGTCCTCAGAACATGCAAAAAGGGCGCCCTTCGGCGCCCTTTTGATCCCGTGGTTTTCCGTAGCTCAGTGCGCCACGCCGGCCCACACCTTGCGCTTGGTCAGATAGACCAGCGCGCCGAACAGCAACAGGAAGACCAGCACGCGAAAGCCGGTCTTCTTGCGGGCTTCCAGATGCGGCTCGGCTGCCCACATCAGGAAGGCCGACACGTCGCGGGAATACTGGTCGACCGTCTGCGGCGAGCCGTCGTCATAGGTCACCTGATCGTCGGAAAGCGGGTTGGGCATCTTCAGCGAGACGCCGGCTATGAAGTACGGATTGTAGTGGGTGCCTTCCGGTATCTCCATGCCCGCCGGCGGCTGCTCGTCATAGCCGGTCAGCAGCGAGTGGATGTAGTCGGGACCGCCCTGGGCGTATTGCGTGAAGATGTCGAAGACGAATTGCGGAAAACCGCGCGTGACGCCGCGCGCCTTGGCCAGCAGCGACATATCGGGCGGCGCAGCCCCGCCATTGGCGGCCGCTGCTGCCTGGTCGTTGGGAAACGGCGCCGGGAAATGGTCGGACGGTATGCCGGGACGTTCGAACATGTCGCCGGCATCGTTGGGACCATCGTTGATCGTGTACTCGGCGGCCAGCGCCTTGACCTGCGCTTCCGAATAGCCAAGATCTTCCAGCGTGCGAAACGCCACCAATTTCATCGAATGGCAGGTGGCGCAGACTTCCTTGAAGACCTTCAGCCCGCGCTGCAACTGCGCCTTGTCGTAGGTGCCGAAAGGCCCGGCGAAGCTCCAGTCCATCTCCTTCGGCTGGTGTATCGGGAAATGCGTCGGCGCGGCTTCGCTGTGCGCCTCCTCCTGGGCGATCGCCCCGGTGGTCGCGGCCGCGGTGCCTGCCAGCACAAGGCCGAGCAGCGCCAGCGAGGTGAGAATCGTCTTCATACCAAATCCCCTTGAGATTCTCTGGCGCGCTGTCGTCGTCTCGAGCATGATCTTGTCCGAAAACCGGTCTCCACTTTTCGGGGTCATGCTCAGCCCTTGGTTTCCGGCGCGGCTGTCGCGCGAGCCGGATGCCCGCCACCGCCACCCTTGTTCTTCTCGAGAACTGCCTCGGTGATCGAGTTCGGCAATCGGCGCGGCTTCTCGACCAGGCCCAGCACCGGCAGCACGACCAGGAAGAAGGCGAAGTAGAACAATGTCGCCATCTGCGCCATGAAGACGTAGCTGCCCTCGGCCGGCTGCGAGCCCAGCCAGCCAAGCAGGACGGCATCGATCACGAACAGCCAGAAGAACAGCTTGTACCAGGGCCGGTAGACCGCCGAGCGCACTTTCGAGGTGTCGAGCCACGGCACCAGGAACAGCATGGCGATGGAGCCGAACATCGCGAGCACGCCACCGAGCTTGGAGTTGATCGGCCCGATATTGAAGGTGATGGCGCGCAGGATCGCGTAGAACGGCAGGAAGTACCATTCCGGCACGATGTGGGCCGGCGTCTTCAGCGGGTCGGCGACGACGTAGTTGTCCGGATGGCCGAGAAAGTTCGGCAGGTAGAAGACGAAATAGGCGAAGATGAACAGGAACACCAGCATCCCGAACGCGTCCTTGATGGTCGCGTAAGGGGTGAAGGCGACGGTATCGGTCTTCGATTTGACCTCGATGCCGGTCGGGTTCGACTGCCCGACCACATGCAGCGCCCATATGTGCAGCACGACGACGCCGGCGATCATGAACGGCAGCAGGTAGTGCAGTGAAAAGAAACGGTTCAGCGTCGGGTTGTCGACAGCGAAGCCGCCGAGCAGAAGCTGCTGGATCCATTCGCCGACCAGCGGAATGGCGGTGAAGAAGCCGGTGATGACGGTCGCGCCCCAGAACGACATCTGTCCCCAGGGCAGCACATAGCCCATGAAGCCTGTCGCCATCATCAGGAGATAGATGATGCAGCCGAGGATCCACAGAAGCTCGCGCGGCGCTTTGTAGGAGCCGTAATAGAGGCCGCGGAAGATGTGGATGTAGACGGCGACGAAGAAGAACGACGCGCCGTTCGAATGCAGATAGCGCAACAGCCAGCCCGAATTCACGTCGCGCATGATCTTCTCGACCGAATCGAAGGCGAGACTGCTGTCCGCCGCGTAGTGCATGGCCAGCACGATGCCGGTCAGCATCTGCGCCGCCAGCATAAGCGCCAGGATGCCGCCGAAGGTCCACGCATAATTGAGGTTGCGCGGCACCGGATAGGCGACGAAGCTGTCATAGACCAGCCGCGGCAGCGGCATGCGGGCGTCGACCCAGCGTCCGATACCGGTCTTGGGCGTATAGGTCGAGTGTCCCTCGCTCATCGAAATGTCCCTCGCCTCAGCCGATACGGATCTTGGTGTCGGAAATGAACTGGAATACCGGCACCGACATGTTCTCCGGCGCCGGCCCGCCGCGGACGCGGCCGGCGGTGTCGTATGTCGAACCGTGGCACGGGCAGAACCAGCCGCCGAACTCGCCTTCCTGGCCGAGCGGAATGCAGCCGAGATGGGTGCAGACCTGGACCATCACCATCCAGGCCTCCTTGCCCGGCATGGTGCGGTTGGCGTCCGTCGCCGGCGCATCGGCCGGCAGATTGGCGTTGCGAGCGAGCGGATCCTTGAGCTCGGCCAGATTGACCGCCTCGCCGTCCTTCATCTCTTGTTCGGTGCGATTGCGCACCACCACCGGCTTGCCGCGCCATTTCACGACAAGCGACGTTCCCGGCGTCAGCGAGGAGACGTCGACCTCTACCGAGGCCAGCGCCAGCGTCGAGGCATCCGGGCGCATCTGGTCGATGAACGGCCAGGCGACGGCACCCGCGCCGACCACCGCGGCCATGCCCGTGGCGACGTAGAGAAAATCACGACGGTTGGGATCCTGGATGTCGGTTGCGCTCACGGGTGCCTGATCCTTTCGCCTCTTCCGTGCCGGTGGCCGAGGCTTGTTCCCCGCTCTTTCACGCCAACCCGACAGCGCATGGCGAACAGGCTAGCGAATTCCTCCGGCAATTGGCCTTCGGTTTATGCGTGAAGCCCGTTTTTGTCCAGACGGGTGAAGGCACAAGGGCAGATTGTCGCGGGGACGCAATTCGACGGCGGACGGCGTGGCGACGGGCACATGTCGAACACGGCGAAAACGAGCGAAATCAACCCGCGAAGCAGCGCGTGCGTTGTCTCGACAGGAGACCCAGCCTCGGTCTATCCTCGGCTCATGGCGCATGTCATCGACCGCGACAAATGGGCCAGGACGCCCGACCGCTCGCCCGACCATTGGCAGGGCGAACTGCAGTGCGGTGCCTACGGCTCCAGAAGCTGCCTGATCTTCAACCATCTGCCGGAGATCGGCGGCGGCCCGCGGCTGCACATGCATCCCTATTGCGAGATTTTCATCATCCGCACGGGCACCGGGCTGTTCACCGTCGGCGACCGGCAGATCGAGGCGTCGGCCGGCCAGATCCTGATCGTGCCGCCGAACACGCCGCACAAATTCACCAATCTCGGCCCAGGCGCGCTGGAGACCACCGACATCCACGAAAACGGCAGCTTCATCACCGAATGGCTCGAGTAGACCCCGAACCGAAAGTCCGCGTCAGCGAATAGCGGAACCGGTTTCGGAAAAGACCATGGTCGAACTGGTGGTGAGAATCCGACGCTTGGTACCCGAGGTTAGACAACCGCTTTGGGTGGAATGCTGCCATTCGTCTCGTCGATTGGGAACGAGAAAGTGGCGCCATTAACGGACCTTCGTGCGATCCGACTTCTTTGGCGGCAGGCGCTCTCGGCGTGGCCCGAAATTTGGTCGTGCCGTAAGGCGGCACAGATGTTATCTTAGTAGAAACTAATATTAATGCCGAGGGGACAACCATGCAAAGGAGGACCAACCATGAAGCCGCATTCCCTCAGCGCCCGCCGTATTGGCCTGCTCATGTTCTCACTGTGTGCTTTCGGGCTGATGACGTCAGCCTCAATGCCCGCAGACAGCAAATTCGCCGTCGAGCCGGTGGTTGAGAAAAAGCTGAAGGAACTGCCGCCCGGACCATTGTTTTGGCGGCTGGAAAATTTCCCAACGCTGGCGCAGGCCCAGAGCGCTGCGGGCCCGACCTCACTTGCGGCGGAGGTCGCAGGCAAGGTCTGGCTGTTCACGCTTGGACCGAAGGATGGCTCCACGCCCGGCGGAACCAAGGTCGTCGAGATCGGACCCCTTCCGCCGATCAGCGCGAGCGAGTATTTGCTGCGCGTCAACCGCGCCGGTGGAGCGCCCGGTGCCAAGTCGGCGATCCATACACATCCGGGACCGGAGGCCTTCTATGTGCTGGCCGGCAAGCTCGGCCAGAGGACGCCCCACGGCGTGACCTATGCTGAAGCCGGCACGACCATGACCGGACACGGGGCCAACACGCCGATGGAGGTGTTCAGCGCCGGCACAACCGATCTCGACGAGCTGGCCATCTTCGTGGTCGACGCCAATCAGCCGTTCTCGTCGCCGGCCAGCCTCGACTGAGGCGCGAATGTTTTGGACGAGCTGAGGCGGCACCCCAAGCGAAGATCCGCAAGATTCCAGAAATTTGGATCTTCGCTTACACGCATCATCGAATGTCAGTTTTGGTCCTCAATCCTGCCACAGATGACAATTCCTGGTACCTCCGCTCTCCACCCCGGCCGGACCTTCCTGAGCCTCATCAAGCAATCTGAAGCCGAACGCACCAACCGACGATGTGCGCCACTGCAGTCGGCTGCGAACGGCTCAGCATTGACCGCTATGAGATCCAATGCGCGCCTTTGAGACAACGGCGATGGGCTACGGCGTGGCCGTTGAGGTAACGATACCAGTCATGGGCGTTGGGCGACATCAGCTTGGACAAGCGCTAACGTCGCCTTCTACGGGAAGGAAGAAGCGACGCCGTTCGCACGCGGTCAGTTCGCGTGGAACAGTTTGCTTCGCGAAATCGATGAGTTCTTGGTGTGTCTGAAAAGCCCGTATGACGCGAACGCCTTCATTATGGGATACAATCACTATCCTCGTTCCATCCGAATTAAAGGCCGCGCGCGTCAGTGCTGGTCGCTTGTTCTCCTCGTCCGGACTGACAAGTACTGCCATCTGGCGCCCCGATTGAGCTGCCCAAAGACGGACCGTTCGATCCTGGAATGAAGCCGTCACGACATAAAGGCCATTGCCACTGAATTGCGCACTATTCACTCCGCCACTGTGTCCCCTTAGAACTGTTCTTTCCGTTCCTTCCGGGACGCCCCAGGTTCGTACGGTGCCGTCGCGTGAGGCAGTCAGCACGGACCGGCCGTCCTGGCTGAAGGACACTGTTGTCAGCTCGTTGCTGTGCCCTTTCAGGATCGCGACGGTGCGTCCGTCTTTGACCGACCAGATCCGCGCCGTGTGGTCGAGCGAAGCCGTGGCAACCAGTTGGCCATCCGGACTGAATGCCGCGCCGGTTATTGAGCGCTCGTGCCCGACCAGTTTCTTCAGTTCGGTCCCGTCCGGTTTCACCAGGTGTCCCGCGCTGCCGGTCGCAGCGAAGACGAGATCGCCATCCCGGTTGAAAACAACCTGCGGTAACGTCTTGCTTGAAGGGATGGTGGCGACTTTGGCGCCGCTCGCGGCGTCCCACATCAGGGCGGCACCGCGACCCGAACCCGCCGCCAGAAGGCTTCCCGCCGGGCTGAACTGAATATGACGCAGTCCAATGGGCGATTTGATGGTCGCGAGCTGACGTTTACTCGCAACATCCCAGACCAGAACTCGGCCCGCGAGAGATACGGTTGCGACCCGAGTTCCGTCCGGGCTGAACGTCGCACTGTGGACGATCTCGCCTGTGTCGAACTTGGCAATCTCGCGTTCGGTCGTGACATCCCAAAGGTGTACTTTGGCGTCCCCGCCTCCAGTCAGAAGATGCACGCTATCGGGACTGAAGACCGCAAAGGTCGGTGGATATTCATGCAGCAGATCCGTCGTCAGAATCCCGTTGACGTCCCATAGGCGAGCGGTGCCATCGTGTGAAGCGGTGAGAAGAGTGTTGCTGTCGACCGGACTGAACTCCACGTGTTCGATCAAGGCATCATGGCCGGCAATGGTTGTGAACAGCGACGCTCGACCGACGTCCCAGATGCGTATCGGACCGTCGATGGATGTGGTCACCAGGAGGCGATCGTCGGGGCTGAACGCGCTGTTCATTTCCTTGTAGGGGTCATAACCGATGTCAGCCAGTTTCAAGTTCGGGGTCTCCTGGCCAAGCACGTCAAGCAAGGTTCCCGACTTGCCGTCCCAAATCCGTGCGCTGCCATCGAGCGAGACCGTTGCGATCTGGCGGCCACCGTGACTGAAGATGACACCCTGCAGTTGGGTGTCGCTCTTGTGGCCGGCCAGTCTGGCGATCTCGGTCCCGTTCCCAACGTCCCAAAGGGCGGGCAAACTACTGTATGAAATTGTGCCCCACGAGCCTACCAACAGCCGGCTTCCGTCGGGGCTGAATGTCAGCATGGATGCCCAAGTGCCTACATTCCATTCATGGATCAGAGTGCCATCCGTGGCATTCCAGACGAAGACCTTCCGCGCTTGTGAAGTCGCAAAACTGCGACCATCCGGATTAAAGTCGGCCAATGCATCTCCAATGTCTGATGCACCTCCGGTGCTGCCTACGCTCAGGAGTTTCGTTCCCGTCCGGGCGTCCCAGAGTGACGCCTGAACGTTTAATCCCTCTGTCAGCACCCGCTCGCCGTTAGGATCGAACACAGCCGTAGGATAGGCGCCGGACGACTCGAGCACAGCACGTTGCTCACCGGACGCAGCATCCCAGATGCGCGCGGTGCCGTCCGTTGCGGCCGTAATGACCCGGCGTCCGTCCGGACTGAATCCGGCTCTCTCCACAGGTCCCCGATGGCCCTTCAAGACTGCAATCTCGGTACCTTTCGAGACGTCCCAAATGCGTGCCGTCTTGTCGTGGGACGCAGTGACAATGCGATCGCCCGTCCGATTGAAGACGGCCTGCGTCACTTCGGCGTCGTGTTTGAACACCATCGTCTGGCGGTGTGCCAGCAGAGCGTTGAAAAGTGCGGCCTCCGCTTCAAAGAGATGTGGTCGCGCAGGCTTCGCTCCGCTCTTAGGCAACGCCTCCAGCGCCAACAGGATCGCGGTCTCCGTATCGCCGCTCGCTGCGGTTTGCTTTGAGAGAAGCGAGAGCGAAAGAGATTGGTTGCGGAGCGCCTGGTCTCGTGCTGCGAGGGCGTCCTTTTCGGCCGACCTCGCCTTGTCCGCGCTCTGTTCCGCCAACTCCGCTTGCCGCGTTGCTTCCTGTTGTCCTTTAAACCCGAAGAACGCGCCCGCGCAGGCTATGAGAGCCAATACGGTTGCCACGATCGCAGCATAGCGCGTGCGTCGCGCGAGCCGGCCCGCTGCCGTGGCTGCGAGAGTACGGCGTTCGGCCTCGCGCTCCAGACGTTCAGCCTCGCGCTCCAGACGTTCAGCCTCTCGCTCGAGGCGTTCGCGTCTTGCAGCTTCAGCGGCCTCAATCAGTGCCCGCTCGCCTTGCCGGTCCTTCTCCTCCCGCTCTTTCTGGGCACGCGAAGAAGCCTCGATGTAGGCGATGACCTGATCGTCGACTTCTTCCCGTCTCGACTGCAGCAGTTCCTCGCCTTCAGCCAGACGCTTGCCGGATGGCAGGAGGAGTTCCTGGTTCCTGTTATCCGAGTGCCAGCGTTGGGCATCGGCCATGAGCCGAGCCCGCGCCTCGAGGAATCTCCTGTTTGCATTAACAATATTGCCAGCGCGCGGCCACCGGCTCAACAAGGCTTCATGGGCCACGCGGACGAAGACGTGGCCTGCGGCATCCTCGTCGCTGACGAGGAGGCGAGCGGCGACCAGTGCTTCAACGAGAGCCAATCGTTGAGGTGTGCCCGTGACCTCGGCGCGCAAGGCCGGACGTGCCGCAACGGCTTCATCACCCGGGCGCACCGTGGTAAGGGCACGCAACACGACTGGCAGCTCCTCCTGGATGTCGGGCGGGAGCGCGTCAACGACTTCGTCGGCGCGGCGCGCGATCGCCCCTTCGAAACCGCCAAGCGCCTGATACGCAGCAAAGGTCAAAATGCGCTGCTCCCGCCCCGCCTCGTACAGAGCGTCGAGCACAAATTCGAGAAGCGGCAAGGATCTGGGATCAGCAGATGCCGCACCCCGCAACACATCGTCGAGCCGCCCGCGATCAGGACTCTCCTCGAAGCGGAGCCCGGCGGCGCGGGCCGGCTCGCGGATAATCTGGGCGATCTCGGGCCCGGACGGCGGCAAAAGCTCGTAGCTGCCGAGCCCATCCTTCAATTCCGAGAAACCGGGGACTTCGCCACAACGGTGAAAGAAATCAGATCTGATCGTCGCAATCACCCAAACCAGTCCACTGCCGGCGAGAGCTGCGAGGAACCGCAGCAACGCCGCACGCGCTGCCGGCTCATCCTCCGTCGTGAACAACTCCTCCATCTGGTCGATGGCCACGATCAGTCGCAGTCGCGTAGGGACTGAACCTGCTGCGGCCGCAGCTTTGGCGTGGGCCTGGCGTACCAGCGCCAAAGCTCGATCAGGCGAACTCCGACAGAGTCGAGCCAACGCTGCCGGTTCGCAGCCAAGCTCGGGGAGTGCATCTTCCCGAAGCAGCCCCGCAGCCAATGATGTGACAGGATCAGACCCATCCGACGGGCGGACCAGACAGCGGCGCCAAAAATTGATGCCAGCCACTGCGCCGGGTCGAGTGATGGAAGGCAGCAGCCCGGCTCGAAGGAGAGAAGACTTACCGGAGCCACTCATACCATAGATGAGCAGGAATGCCTTGCCATTGGCAGCTTGCTGCTCGAGGCGCTCAATGCAGTCGGCAATCGCGCGGGTTCGGCCGAAGAAAAGGTCAGCGTTTTCGAACTCGAAGGGGTTGAGACCTCGAAAGGGCGACGTGACCTGCTCCTCCGAGGCGAGCGGCACGCGGTAAGCGTGTACAGGCCGAGCGATGTTCTTCACCCTGTGCTCGCCAAGATCCACGAATTCCAGCGAGAGCCGATCACGTGCCTGTGCGTAGACCGCTTCCGAAATGCACATTCCACCCGGGTGTGACAGCGCTTCCAGACGGGCAGCGACGTTCACACCGTCGCCCATGAGATTGTCGCCCTCTACGACGACATCGCCAAGATTTATGCCGATGCGAAAGCGCAGTCGGCTCGCCTCGGAAAGCTCAGCATTTTGTTTGTCGACCTCGAATTGGATTTCGGTCGCGCACCGAACCGCTTCGACAGGGCTCGCGAACTCGGCGATGACGCTGTCCCCAGCGCTCCCGAATATCCGCCCCTCATGTTGCTCGATTACCCGGTCAATGATCTGACGATGCGCCCGCAGCGTCGCAAGCGTCCCTTCCTCGTCTCTGCCTGTCAGACGGCTATAGCCAACTGCGTCGGCAGCGAGGATGGTAGCCATTCTGCGATGAACGCGATCCAAGCCGGAACCCTCCCGCGATCTCGCAACATCCTAGTGGAAATGGTGCCTTTTGGGGAGGGGCGCCCAACTAACCGCAAGGGGTCCGCTTCCGGCGTGCAACCAGACATCCCGCCTGTGTGGCGGCAATCACTGCGTTAGGTCAACTTATTCCGTAGCGCGAGCGAATCTGGACGACTGGAACGGGTCGAGTATTTCGTCCTCGGTACCAAGCGTCAGATTTCAACACTGGTATCTATTTCGCGCCGAGCCTGGCCAGCACGGCCTTGGGAATATTGTATTCCCGGATCACCGCGTCGTGCTTGCGCAAGCCGCACAATTCGCGCTGGATGAAATAGGCGTGGACGGCCTCGGCCGCGTCCTTGAGCAGCTGGGCGCGATGTTCGCCATCGTCGCCATGCTCTCGCAATCTCGCTAGCGTCTCATCCACGCGCCGGCCGGCGCGGCCGAGCGCCGCCGCCTTTTCGCCGAGGATTTCATGGCCGAGCAGGTCGAGCGCGCTCTCCTGCGCCCCCGACCGTCCGAAATTCGATGGCATTCGCACCGACATGATTCACTCCGGTTTTGCTGAAATCTGGCCCTACTCCGCCGGCCGCGTTTCCTCCAGCACGCTCTCCTCGTTGAACAGGAAGCCGCCGGACTGCCGCTTCCACAGCCGCGCATAGAGCCCGTCTAGCGCGACCAGCTCGTCATGCGTGCCTTGCTCGACGATGCGGCCGCCGTCGAGCACCACCAGGCGATCGAGCGCGGCGATGGTCGACAGCCGGTGCGCGATGGCGATGACCGTCTTGTTCTCCATCAGCCGCGCCAGATTTTCCTGGATGGCCGCCTCGATGTCGGAATCGAGCGCCGACGTCGCCTCGTCGAGTATCAGGATCGGCGCGTCCTTGAGGAAGACGCGGGCGATCGCCACGCGCTGGCGCTGGCCGCCAGACAATTTCACGCCGCGCTCGCCGACAAAGGCCTCATAGCCTTGGCGACCGCGATTGTCGCGCAAGTCGAGGATGAAGTCGTGCGCCTCGGCCTTCCTCGCGGCCGCGATCACCTCGGCGTCGGTTGCTTCCGGCATGCCGAGCTTGATGTTGTCGCGCAAGGAACGGTGGAAAAGCGCGGTATCCTGGCTGACGACGCCGATGTTGGCACGCAGCGAATTCTGCGTCACCTTCGAGACGTCCTGGCCGTCGATGGTGATCTTGCCGGCCTCGAGCTCGTAGAGGCGCAGGATCAGATTGGCCAGCGTCGTCTTGCCGGCGCCGGACGGACCGACCAGTCCGACCTTCTCGCCCGGCCGCACGACAAGATCGATGCCGTTGAGCACGCCGAATCCCTTGCCGTAGTGGAACTCGACGTTGTTCACTTCGATCCGGCCGCCGGTCACGACAAGCTCCTTGGCGTCGGGCGTATCGGTCAGGCCGAGCGGCTGCGAGATCAGCGCCTTCGAGTTTTCCAGCACGCCGAGATTCCGCAGGATGCTGTTGAGCTGCATCATCAGCCGGCCGAGCAGCATGTTGAGTCGCAGCACCAGGGAAAGCGTGAAGGCGACGGCGCCGACGGTGATCGAGCCTCCGATCCAGAGATAGACGGCAAAACAGGCGATCGCAGTGATCATGATCCCCGACAGCGTCGTCAGCGCCATGCGCACGCCGGTCAGCCTGCGGGTGAACGGGCGCAGCGCATCGAGATAGATATTGAAGCCGCTCCTGATGTATCGGTCGTCGCCATCGGCGGAGAACAGCTTCAGCGTCTGCACGTTCGAGTAGGAATCGACAAAGCGGCCGGTGATCATCGAACCGGCCTCTGCGGTCTGCTCGGCATGCTTGCGGATTGCCGGCAGATAGCGCCTGGCCAGCCAGCCGAAGGCGGTGATCCAGATCACCACCAGCGCCGCCAGCCGCAAGTCGAGGCCGGCGACCAGCACCAGCGTCGTCACCGTATAGACGACCATGAACCAGACGACCTCGATGAAGCTTTGCATCAAATCGCCGGTCGCCTGCCCGGCCTGCCAGACTTTTGTTGCGATGCGGCCGGCGAAATCGTTCTGGAAGAAGTTGTAGGACTGGCGCGAGACATGGCGGTGCGCCTGCCAGCGCACCAGATTGTAGAAGCCGGGGGTGATAGTCTGCTCGTCGACCAGCGCCGCCAGGCCGACGACGATGGTGCGGATGACCAGCACCACGGCGGCCATGAAGACAAGTTCGGGGCCGGCGGCAGTCCACAGCGCGTCCCAGCTGCGCTCGCCCGGGATCTGGTCGAGAATGTCGACCAGCCTGCCGACGAAGTAGAACAGCCCAGCCTCGACCAGCGGCGCAATGCCGCCGATGACAAGCATGGCGAAGAAGGCGACCTTCGCCTGGCCGACATAGTGCCAGAGGAAACCGCTGACGCTGACCGGTGGCCGAAGGTCCGCGGGCTCCCTGAACGGATAGACCCAGTTCTCGAACCAGCGATAGACGGCAATCATCATTCTGGTGCCATCATTCTGCGGCCCATCATTCCGCTGCTTGACCCTTGACAATGGCATCGTTGGCGGCCGCACCCTCGTCGAGCAGGAAGCCGCCCGACTGACGCTGCCAAAGCTGCGCATAGAGCCCGCCGCTGGCGACGAGTTGCTCATGCGAACCCTCCTCGATGAGGCGGCCCTTGTCCATGACGACGAGCCGGTCCATCGCTGCGATGGTCGAGAGCCGGTGCGCGATGGCGATGACGGTCTTGCCTTGCATAAGCTTGTAAAGGTTCTCCTGGATTGCCGCCTCGGCCTCTGAATCCAGCGCAGACGTCGCCTCGTCGAGGATGAGGATCGGTGCGTCCTTCAGCATGACACGGGCAATCGCGATGCGTTGGCGCTGGCCGCCGGACAATTTGACGCCGCGATCGCCGACATGCGCATCGAAACCGGTGCGGCCACTGGCGTCCGAAAGCTTTGATATGAAATCAAGCGCCTCGGCGCGGCGTGCTGCCTCGACCAGCATCTCGTTGCTGGCGTCCGGTCGGCCATAAAGGATGTTCTCGCGCACCGAGCGATGCAGCAGCGAGGTATCCTGCGTGACCATGGCGATCTGGGCGCGCAGCGAATCCTGCGTCACCGCCGCGATTTCCTGGCCGTCGATCAGGATCCTGCCGCTTTCAAGGTCGTAGAAGCGCAATAGAAGGTTGACCAGCGTCGACTTGCCGGCGCCCGAGCGGCCGACGATGCCGACCTTTTCGCCCGGCCTCACCGTCAGCGACAGGCGTTCGATCATGCCTTTCTGCTTGCCGTAGTGGAAGCGGATGTCCTCGAAACGGATCTCGCCCTTGGTCACGACAATGTCCTTGGCGCCAGGCCTGTCTTCGACGACGCGCGGCAGCGAGATCGAGCTGATGCCGTCCTGCACCGTGCCGATATTCTCGAACAGGGTGGACATCTCCCACATGATCCATTGCGACATGCCCCAGAGCCGAAGCACGAGGCCGATGACCAGGGCGACGGCGCCGATCGTCACCACCTGGCCGAGCCAAAGCCACAGCGAGATCGCAGTGACCGAAAACAACAGCAGTGAGTTGAGGACGTAGAGCAGGCCGTAGAGCTGCGTCACCAGCCGCATCGACCGGTAGACCGTATCGAGAAAGCCGGCCATGCCTTCCCGGGCGAAGGACGCCTCGCGCCGCGCATGCGAGAACAGCTTGACCGTCTGGATGTTGGAGTAGCTGTCGACGACGCGGCCGGTCATGGTCGAGCGCGCGTTGGCCTGCTCCTCGCCGACCTTGCCCAATCGCGGGATGAAATAGCGCAGCAGCAAGACATAGCCGGCAAGCCAGACGGCAAGCGGTGCCGCCAGCCGCCAGTCGGCCGAGCCGACAATCAACAGCATGCCGAGGAAATAGACCACGACATAATTGAGCACGTCGATGAGCTTGATGACGCATTCGCGCACGGCGAGCGCCGTCTGCATCAGCTTGGTCGCGATGCGTCCGGCGAACTCGTCCTGGTAGAAGGCCATCGACTGCTTGAGCAGATAGCGATGCACCTGCCAGCGGATACGCATCGGATAGTTGCCCATCAGCGTCTGCTGGTTGAGGAGCGCATGGAACCAGACCGTCGCCGGCAGCGCGAAAACCACGATGAAAGCCATGCCTGCGAGCTTCCAGCCCTCGGTCTGCAGGAATGTCTCGCGATTCTGCACCGACAGCCAGTCGACGATCCGGCCCATGAAGCCGAACATCCACACCTCGGCAAGGGCGATAGCCGTCACCAGCATCGCATCGATTGCGATGTAGGGCCACGCGCCGCGCGTATAGTGGACGCAGAAGGCGATCAGCGTCTTCGGCGGCTCGACCGGCTCCTCGGCAGGGAACGGATCGAGCCTTGTTTCAAACCAGCGGAACATTGTCTTGGTACTCACATGCTCGTTTTCGCTCACGCCGCGCGGGAGTGCGTAGCGTCCTGGGAGCGCATGGCGTCATGGTTCGCGTGGCAGCAAGGACCGGCGTCCCGGAATCACCCGGGCCGCCGATCCTGCTTCGCGCAATATAGGATGTCGCGGGCTTTTCGCCGACAGGCTCGTTTGACGATCCTGACAGCGCTGTGTCGACGACCCGGAGTTTCGCGCCGGTTTTTGCGGCAGGGCGGATCAGCCTGATGATCCGGCGCACCAGCGACGGCCGGCTGCGGTCGGGAACCGCGCGCGAGAAATCGACGTCCGGCAGCATGCCGCGATGTGGGCGCCGGCGGGTTTCGGCGTGAACCGCCGACGAGTAGGTTTCGCCAACCAAAAGCGCCCAGGTCGCCATCCTGCGCTCGTGAAGGTTTCTTGAACCGGGAATTTTGCAGGGATCGAACATCGGTCCGTCCTCCATGTGAAAATAGGGAAGAAAATCCGGCCTGTTCGCAGGTGAATGGCCAGCGAATGGCGGGGGTTGAACAGCGGCGTGCTCAGGCGGGGCGTTCAGCCCCTTCGACAGCTTGAAAAACATCGCAGGATTCCTTCGAAGACCGAAAAAGGGTTTCGGCTAAGAATCGGTGCGATCGAAATCTAAAAGGTCAGGAGAATCGTCGAACCGAAACCGCCGGCAGGCTGGTAAGCCCACATGAGGGGCGCTGGATGTGCATGATCATCATGAATTACCCCTCCATCGGTTCGGGTTGACAATGCCCGGCGTATAACCGACTTCGCAGAAAATGACCACCCGCCGGTCCAGAAATTTCCAAAACCGCGAACCTGTTGTGGCCGATCTGCCACTTATTAGAAGGATGCGGAAATGAACAACCGTCTCCGCATCGCGCTCTACCAGCCGGATATCGCCGGCAACACCGGGACAATCCTGCGCTTCGCGGCTTGCCTCGGTCTCGGCGTCGACATCATCGAACCGGCCGGCTTCCCGCTCTCCGACCGGGCGCTGAAACGGGCCGGCATGGATTATCTCGAAATGGCGGCGCTGACCCGGCATGTCGACTGGCAAGCCTTCGAGCACTGGCGCAGGGGCGAAGCGCGGCGGCTGGTGCTGCTGTCGACCAGAGCCGCGACCGCCTATACGGATTTCGCCTTCGCCGACGCCGACATTCTTCTGTTCGGCCGCGAATCCGCAGGCGTGCCTGACCCTGTCCACGAAGCGGCGGATGCGCGACTGATCATCCCGATGCAGCCGGGCGCGCGCAGCATCAACGTCGCGCTTTCCGTCGCCATGGTGGCCGGCGAGGCGATCCGGCAGCTCGGATAGGATTTGCAGATCCTCAGCGGGTGCAGCGATTATGGCGGCTTTCTCGCCGACGACCGCACCGGTGCTTGTCATTCTCACCCAGGCGCACATCGCCTTCTCCTGCGGTTTGCATATCAAGGGTTTCTTCGTTACAAGCTCAACTTAACTTGAGGTCAAGCGGAAAATTCAAATGGCTGCGGTGACGGAATTGACGGTCGGCCAGGTGGCCACGCGCAGCGGGGTGGCAGTGTCGGCGCTGCATTTCTACGAGGCGCGCGGATTGATCCGCAGCCACCGCACATCAGGCAACCAGCGGCGCTACGGCCGCGACGTGCTGCGGCGGGTGGCGATCATCAAGGTGGCACAGGAGGTCGGCATCTCGCTGGCCGAGATCGGCGAGGCATTGGCATCGCTGCCTGAAGGCCGCACGCCGACGCGCGGGGACTGGAATGTGCTTTCAACCGCCTGGCGCGACCAGCTCGATCGCAAGATTGCCCAGTTGAAGAAGCTGCGCGACGGGCTGACCGATTGCATCGGCTGCGGCTGCATGTCGATCGACAAGTGCCCGCTGCGCAACAAGGAAGACCGGCTGAGCGCCCAAGGCCCGGGCGCAAGGCGGTTGTTGGTCGCTCGCTAATCCGCCGCCGGCAATCGCCTGATGGTGAATTCGATGACGTCGCCCGGCCGCTCGAACCAGCTTTCGATCTCGGTCCAGTAGGCCTGCTTGGGAAAGCGCTCGAACCACTCCTTCGCCTTGAGCCGCGCATCGGAGCGCGGCAGGACGAAGGTCTCGCGCAAAAACCCGTCGCGCGGCATGCGCTCGCGCTCGGCGCGCGAACGGTCGAGCCTCTTCTTCAGGCCATCCAGCGGCGGTCTTGCCGGAGTGCGCACGAAAGAACTCCATTCACACTTGACCCTTGCACCTAAGAGATTAGGGATCGCGGCCGGAAAAGACGAGTCATTTGTCGGGGTACGCTCCCCACAACCGGAGACAGCATTTGCAACGACCCGAAATACCGGCGGGGCTGCCGGCCGACATCGAGCAGAAGAAGATGAAGGCGCGGCTGTGGTTCGAGACGCTGCGCGAGCGCATCTGCGCCGCCTTCGAGCAGATCGAGCAGGACCTGCAGGGGCCGCAGGCCTCATGGTCGCCCGGCCGCTTCGAAAAGACGCCGTGGCAGCGCGACGCCGGCAAGGGCGGCGGCGGCACCATGTCGATGATGCGCGGCCGCGTCTTCGAGAAGGTCGGCGTCCACACCTCGACGGTCTATGGCGAGTTCTCGCCGGAGTTCAGGAAGCAGATGCCGGGCGCCGAGGAAGACCCGCGCTTCTGGGCGAGCGGCATTTCGCTGATCGCCCATCCGTGGAACCCCAACGTGCCGGCGGTGCACATGAACACGCGCATGGTCGTCACCTCGCGCCAATGGTTCGGCGGCGGCGCCGACCTGACGCCGGTGCTCGACCGTCGCCGCAGCCAGGAGGACCCGGACACGGTCGCCTTCCACCGCGCGATGCAATTTGCCTGCGAGAAGCACGCTGGCGTCGCCGACCACGCGAAATTCAAGGCCTGGTGCGACGAGTATTTCTATCTGCCGCACCGCAACGAACCGCGCGGCACCGGCGGCATCTTCTTCGACTGGCTGCATTCGGACGAGGACAGAGGCGGCTGGAACGCCGATTTCAACTTCGTCCAGGATGTCGGGCGCACTTTTCTCGTCGTCTACGGGCATCTGGTGCGGGCCAATTTCAACAACAACTGGACCGACGGCGACCGCGAAGAACAGCTCATTCGCCGCGGCCGCTATGTCGAATTCAACTTGCTTCACGATCGCGGCACCATCTTCGGGCTGAAGACCGGCGGCAACGTTGCCGCGATCCTGTCCAGCCTGCCGCCAGAGGTGAAATGGCCGTAAAATCTCGGTGAGTCGGACGTGAGTCGCAATCAGGCCCAAATCGCAGGATTCTGGCGGCGAATGTGGCGCGCAGAATATCTTTTTCGTCTAATATCCATTTGAAAAAGCAAGACTATTTTTCGTTACGGGCCGGGAAACGCCGGCGGTTCTCGCCTCCCTGGAACCGCGACCCGACGCGACTGGACGGCCCATGATTAAGTGGGGCACCTTCCCAAAATGGTGCCTTCATTTCCAGGAGAGCATGCCATGCGCAAGCTTATTATGTCGGTTGCGGCTGCTGCCGTTCTTGCCTCTGGTGGAGCTGCCTTCGCAGCGGTCAAGCACACCACGGGCACGATCAAAACTTACGATGGAACGGCGATGAGCCTTGTTCTGGATAACGGATCTACCTTTACGCTGCCCAAGGCCTTCAAAAATCCTGGCCTGAAGGCCGGCGAAAAGGTCCGCGTTTCGTGGGACATGAGCGGCAAGCACAAAATCGCCGAGGCAGTCAGGATCGTGAAGTGATGGCCTGCCCGCGGGAGCAAGACGAGGTCTTGCCTCCGGGGTAGCGTCAAGAGGGCGGAGCAGCGATGCTCCGCCTTTTTCGGTCTCTGCAGCAACCAAAACCATCCGATCGTGTTATGCTGGTTCGGCCAGCGCATGACCCGAAAACCGAACCGGTTTCCGACAGGGATCATGCGTCGATCAAAGGTGCTGGAGCTTCCGTGTCAGAGCAGATGCGGCGCTTCGAGGAGGAAAAGGGAGAAATCCGATGAAGGAATTCCACTGCGGCTCGCTGGTTCCGGGTTGTGACTGGCATACGCGCGCCGACGAAGAAGCCGAGATCATGCGGCGCGCCGTCGAGCATATGCGTGAGACGCATGGCGAGACGATCATTCGCGAGACGATGATCGAAGCGATCCGTTCGCGCATCGAAAAGGCTCGCGACGCGGCCTGATTTGCCTAAGAGACTGTTTCGAAATTCGCTCTGGCGAGTCATATGGTGGTGGCTTCGAGAACCGGAGCGCAGCGGACATTTGGGTCCGTGAGCACCGGAAGCGCAGAAAACGCCATCAGATGGCCGCCAGAGTAGAGTTTCCAAACGGTCTCTAACTTTCGAGTGCTTCTGCGGCGCGCTCGAGAAGTGCGCCGCGATCCAGCGCAAAGCCGGACTCGATCCACTCGTTTTCGAGGTTCTTCAGGGTTGCGCCGAGTTTCGGCCCGGGCGACGCGCCAAGCCTCGTCAGATCGGCGCCCTTGAGCGGAAAGCCGGGCTTTTTCCATTTTTCGGCAAAGGCCAGCAGCCGCGAGAAGCCGCCGGCTTCGAGCAGCGCGTCGTTGTCCTCGACGGCGCGGGCTCGAGCGGAAGCGAGCGACAGCCGCAAGCGATCGACAAGGCCCTGACGATTGCCGCGATAGAGCCGTTTTGCGAGTCCCGCTTCGGTCGTCTTCGGCCCGACGGGCGCTGTCAGCGCCCACTGCCTGAGGCGACCGGCGTCGCTGACGGAGAACCTCAACCGCTCGGCGAGCGTCTTCATCCGCGCTGCGTCCGGTGGCACGATCGCTTCCAGCCTGAGCAGCGGGTCCGGCGCCCAGCCGAGATCCTTCTCGGCCCTGGTCAGCGCATGGATCGCATCGATGCCCCATTTCTCGCTCTCCGGCAGAACGCTGGTGAGCACGCCCGCCTGGCGCATCCACAGCAAGGCACGCGATGGATCGGGGGCCGACAGCAGCTTCTTCAGTTCGGACCAGACGCGCTCGACCGAGAGTTGGCCAAGCCCCTCCTTGAGCCGGGCGCAAGCCTTCAGCCCTTCGGCATCCGGCCGGCCGTCGCCATACCAGGCGAAGAAGCGGAAAAAGCGCAGGATGCGCAGATAATCCTCGCGGATGCGCGCCTCCGGATCGCCGATGAAGCGCAGCCGGCGCGCCTCGATATCGGCAATGCCGCCGACCAGGTCGACGATCGTGCCGTCGGCCTCGGCATAGAGCGCGTTGATGGTGAAATCGCGCCGTTCCGCATCGGCTTTCCAGTCGCGTCCGAACGACACTTTTGCCCGCCGACCGTCGGTTTCGATGTCGGCGCGCAGCGTGGTCACCTCGAACGGCTTGCCGCCGGCGACAATCGTGACGGTGCCGTGCTCGATGCCGGTCGGCACGGCCTTGAAGCCTGCCGCCTCGGCGCGGCGGATGGTCTCGTCAGGCACGGTCGTGGTGGCGATATCGATGTCGGCAACCGGCTGGCCGATGAGCGCATTGCGCACCGCACCGCCGGCGACGCGCGCCTCCTCGCCGCCATCCGCGAGCGCCGCAAGCAGGCGCTGCAAATGCCGTTCCCCGAGCCAGTCGGCTTTGCCCGCGAGCGACTCCCGGCCGCTCACGTATAGAGCCTTTCATAGAGCGTGCGGATGATGCCCGCGGTGACGCCCCAGATGTGTTGTCCGTCATAGGGCATTTCGTAGAACACCCATTCGAGATCGTTCCACATGCGGCTGTCGCGGCCGTGGTTGGCCGGGTCCATCAGAAAGCGCAGCGGCACTTCGAAGGCGGCGTCGACCTCCTCGGAATTCAGCGTCAGCGAAAAGTCCGGCCGCACTATTCCCAGCACCGGGGCGATCCGGTAGCCGCTGCCGGAGACGTAATCGGGCATGCGGCCGATGATCTCGACCCGATCCTGACCAAGCCCGATCTCCTCGAATGTCTCGCGCAATGCCGCCGCCTCCGGGCTCGGGTCGGTAGGATCGATCGTGCCTCCGGGAAAGGCCACCTGCCCCGAATGGTTGCGCAGCTTTTCCGCCCGCTTGGTCAGCAGAAGCGTTGCGTCGCGCCCGTGATCGACCACCGGGATCAGCACGGCGGCATCGCGCAGCGCCTTTGCGAGCTTCAAACGCGGATGTCCCGGGTTGAAGCGATGGTCACCATAGTCGTCGGCGGCATGCGCCAGCGGCTGCGCCGCGACGCGGGCGCGAAAATCCTCGGCCGAAAACGGCGCCGGCGTCACTTGGTCCATCGCGTCACCTGGTCCATCATGCCCCGGTTCATTTGGCCCTGGTCCATTTGGCCCCGGTCCATTTGGCGTCGCCCTCTCATGCGCTCAGCCGCTGCAGCTTTTCCGCCGGCATGATCGGATAGACCGCACCCTTCGAGCGGACGGCAAACATCCTTCGGCCGCCGACCTCGATCTCCTCGCCATGCTCGACCAATTCATACATGACCGGCCGCGCCAGCAGCGCCTCAAGCCGCCCGCGCACCAGCACATAGGGTTTCAGGCCGCCGGTTGCCTCCTCGTCGACAAAGCGCAGCGGATGCTCCGGCCCGGCCTCGACCACATCGCCGACATTGGTACGAAAGGTGATGACCTGGCCATCGCCGGTGCCGCAAACGTCCATCTCGACGGCGATGAAGGGCGCGTCGACGACGCGGATGCCGACCCTTTCCACCGGCGTAACCAGGTAGGTCCTGCCGTCTTCGTCCTTGCGCAGCACGGAGGAAAACAGCTGCACCAGCGGCATGCGGCCGATCGGCGTGCCCTGGTAGAACCAGGTGCCGTCCTGTCTGATCTCCATGTCGAGATCGCCGCAAAAGGCCGGATTCCAACGATCCACCGGCGCCGGTCCTTTGCCCGCGCGGGCGGCACGCGAGATCAGCGCCTCCAGTCCGAGCGCCGCGGTCGCGGTCGTCAAACTTCCTTCACGATCTTCGGCGCGTTCTGTCATGGTCACGAAATAGTCACTGTTGTTCCGCTTGTCAGCCTAAGTCAGTGATTTAAGTTCAAAGACGGGCGCCACGCGAGGCCGAATCGCGGCACTCTGTGGCGTCGAAGCTGCAAGCCGGTATTTCCAACGAGAAGGATCGATGCTGCATGAGCGTGATGATCAAGGAAAGCCCGATCAGCGAAGAGGACATGATCGCCCTGGCCGAGACGGCGCTGGCCGACATTTCCAGGGTTCGCGAGGGCGTCGGCCGCGTCATCTTCGGCCAGGAAAGCGTCGTCGAACGCACGCTGGTGGCGCTGCTCGCAGGCGGCCATGCGCTGCTGGTCGGCGTGCCCGGCCTCGCCAAGACCAAGCTGGTCGAGACGCTGGGCATCGTGCTCGGCCTCGATTCCCGCCGCATCCAGTTCACGCCCGACCTGATGCCGTCCGATATTCTCGGCTCCGAGGTGATGGAGCAGGACGAATTCGGCAAGCGCTCGTTCCGCTTCATCTCCGGGCCGATCTTCGCGCAACTGCTGATGGCCGACGAGATCAACCGCGCCTCGCCGCGCACCCAGTCGGCGCTGCTGCAGGCGATGCAGGAATACCACGTCACCATTGCCGGTGTCCGCCATGACCTGCCGGCGCCCTTCCACGTGCTGGCGACGCAGAACCCGCTGGAGCAGGAGGGTACCTATCCGCTGCCCGAGGCGCAGCTTGACCGTTTCCTGATGCAAGTCGACATCCTCTATCCGGAAATCGAGGCGGAGCGCCGCATCCTCCTGGAAACCACCGGCATTGAGGACGCCAAGGCGCAGAACGTGTTGCAGCCGGCGCGGCTGAAGGAGATCCAGACCCTCATTCGCCGCATGCCGGTGCCGGAAAGCGTCGTCGAGGCGATCCTCCAACTGGTGCGCTCGGCGCGCCCCGGCCAGGGCAATGCCGAGACCGACAAGCACGTCGCCTGGGGCCCAGGCCCGCGCGCCAGCCAGTCGCTGACACTGTGCGCCCGCGCCCGCGCCCTTTATGACGGACGGCTGGCGCCGTCGATCGACGATATCAGAGCGCTGGCCGAGCCGGTGCTGCAGCACCGCATGGCGCTGACCTTTGCCGCCCGTGCCGAGGGCACAACCGTGCGCGACGTGGTGGCGAAACTGGCAAAAGGCATCTGATGGCGCGTATAGGCGAGGCCCAGGCTCCGGCGGCGACGCGTGACGCGCTCGCCCGCGGCCGGTTGCGGGCTTCGCTGGTGCCGGACCTGCTGGTCGAGGCGCGTCGCATCGTCAACACGGTGATCGCCGGCTGGCACGGCCGCCGCAAGCGCGGCATCGGCGAGAATTTCTGGCAGTTCCGGCCCTATGTCGAGGGCGACTCCTCGCGCATCGACTGGCGCCGCTCGGCCCGCGACGACCACATCTATGTGCGAGACCGCGAATGGGAGGCCGCCCATACGGTGTGGCTGTGGGCAGATCCCTCGCCTTCCATGCTCTACAAATCGACCGGCGCCACCGTCTCGAAGGAGTCCCGCGCGCTGGTGCTGGCGCTGGCCATGGCCGAGCTTCTGTCGCGCAGCGGCGAGCGCATCGCCTGGCCCGGGCTGACCGATCCGTTCACCGCCCGCAACGGCGCCGAGCGGATCGCAGCACAACTCAGCCATGCCGGCGAATTGCCGGCAAAGCCCGACCTGTCGGCCATCCGCCGCTTCTGCGACATCGTCATCGTCAGCGACTTCCTCGATCCGGTCGAGGACACCATCGCCTGGCTTGACGTGCTCGCCCGCCACGGCGTGCGTGCCCATCTGATCGAGGTCGCCGACCCGGCCGAGGAGAGATTCCCCTATGCCGGCCGCACCGAATTCACCGATCCCGAGACCGGCGACAAGCTGACCGCGGGCCGCGCCGAAATGCTGGGCGACGACTACCGACTGCTTTACATCGCCCGCCGCCAGGAACTGACCGACTGGTGCAAGCGCCTCGGCTGGAGCTTTACCGTCAACCACACCGACCGCCTCGCCTCCGATGCGCTGGTGCGTGTCCACATGGCGATGACCGTCGATGGCAGCTCAGCCGGGAGGATCCGCGCATGAGCTGGCTGCCGCTCTCCTTCGGGGCGCCGATGGTGCTGTGGGGCCTTCTGGCCCTGCCGGTGATCTGGTGGCTTTTGCGGTTCACCCCGCCCAAGCCGCAGACTGAGGTCTTCCCGCCGCTGAAGATCCTGGCCCGCGTGCTGAAGCGCGAGGAGACGCCGCAACAGAGCCCGTGGTGGCTGACGCTGCTCAGGCTGCTGATGGCGGCCCTTATCGTTGCGGCGCTGGCCGAACCTGTCTTCAACCCGCGTGAAAGACTGCCGGCCGAGGGCACCGCTCTTGCGCTAGTCATCGACAATGACTGGGCAAGTGCCGCCGACTGGGGCCAGCGCGTCGCCACTGCCGAACGGCTGATCACCGATGCCAGCTCCAACGACGTGCCTGTCATCATCGCCTTCACCGCCGAAAAACCGAATGCCGAGATCGGCCCGTTCGACGCCGCCACCGCGCTCGACCGGCTGCGCGCGGCAAAGCCGCGGCCGATCCCGACCGACCGCCCGGCCGTCTATGCCCGCGTCGCGACAACCCTGGAGAGCTTGCCGGGCGCCAGCGTCGCCGTGCTCGCCGACGGTCTGGCGGCGGAAGGCGACGAGGCCGCCTTCAACACGCTTCTGTCGAAGAACGCCGCCCGTGTCGTCTGGGCCGCCTCCGACCGGCCTGGCCTGATCGGCCTGACTGGCGCCGACAACCAGGTGGACGGCTTCGAGCTGACCGCCATCCGCGCGCCGGGCGATCCGGCGCCGGCTCAGGTGACCGCCGGCGCCTTCGACGACAAGGGCCGCCGCATCGCCGACGCCACGCTGACCTTCTCGCCGGGCGAATCCACCGCCACCGGCACGATGGCGGTGCCGTTCGAGCTGCGCAACGACTTCGCCTCGATCGCGCTCGACGGTCAGCGGCAGGCCGGCGCCGTCCGCGTGCTCGACGAGAGTTCCAAGCGCCGCCGCGTCGGACTGCTGTCGCAGGCCGAAGCCGACCAGGCGCAGCCGCTTCTGTCGCCGCTGTACTACATCCGCCGCGCGCTGCAGCCCTTCGCCGATCTGGCCGAGCCGTCGAGCGCCGACCTTGCCGACGCCATCCCGCAGCTCCTCGACCAGAAGCCGGCGATGATCGTCATGGCCGATGTCGGCACCATTCCGCAGCAGGTGCGGCAAAGGCTGGTCGACTGGGTCGACAATGGCGGCACGCTGGTGCGATTTGCCGGCTCGCGGCTGGTCGCCGCCGGCAATGACGACGACCTGCTGCCGGTCAGGCTGCGCACCGGCGAGCGCTCGCTCGGCGGCGCGCTGTCGTGGACGACGCCGCAGCCGGTCACCGATTTTCCGAAGACCGGCCCCTTCGCCGATCTCGCTCCGCCGGCCGAGGTCACCGTCACCAGGCAGGTGCTGGCCGAGCCGACGCCCGATATCGTCGAGCGCAGCTGGGCCACGCTTGCCGACGGCACGCCGCTGGTGACCGGTATGAAGAAGGGCAAAGGCACGCTCGTCCTGTTCCATGTCACGCCGGAGGCGACCTGGTCGAACCTGCCGATCTCCGGCAGCTTCGTCGAGATGCTGCGCCGCATCGTGCAACTGTCACGCAACCAGGGTGCGGCGGTCGCCAATGCCGAAGCCGCCGCCGCCTCGCTGGCGCCCTACCGCATGATATCAGCCGATGGCACGCTGGTGCCGCCGACGCCGGATGCACGGCCGCTGGTGCCGGGTGCCGGCCCGCTGCCGGTGACGTTCGAGAATCCGCCCGGCCTGTATGGCTCCGACACCGGCGTCATCGCTCACAATCTGCTCAATGCCGAAAGCCGCTTGGCGCCGCTGGTCCGTCCTCAGATCACCGTGCCGGTCACCACCGTCCAGTACGCTTTCGACGAATCGCACAATTTGAAGGGCCCGCTGGTGGCGGCAGCTCTCCTGCTGATGGTCCTTGATACGCTGGCGGTGTTCTGGATGGGCGGCCTGTTATCGCGCCGGCCGCGCCGCGCCGGCACGGCCGCCGCAACCACCGCCGCCCTGCTGATTACGCTCGGCGCCCTGGTCGGCCACACCGACATCGCCCGCGCCGACGATGCCAAACCCGGTGATGAGCGGGCGATCGAGGACATTTCGAAAACCCGGATCGGCTATGTGCAGACCGGCGACCGGAGCGTCGATTCGATCAGCCAGGCCGGGCTGGAGGGCCTGACCCGCTTCCTGATCGAGAAGACCGCGCTCGAGCCGGGGGCGCCGGCCAGCGTCGATATCTCGAAGGACCAGCTTGCCTTCTATCCGCTGATCTATTGGCCGATCGATCCTGCCGCGCCGATGCCGAGCCAGGCCGCGATCGCCCGCGTCGACGCCTACATGCAGCAGGGCGGCACGGTGCTGTTCGACACGCGCGACCAGTTCGCCACCGGCATCGGCGCGGAGCAGGCCAGCCCGGCGACAGAGCGGCTGCGCGACATCCTCGGCAACCTCAACGTGCCGGCGCTGGAGCCGGTGCCGTCGGACCATGTGCTGACCAAATCCTTTTACATCCTGCCTGAGTTTCCCGGACGCTTCGCCGGTGGCCCGCTGTGGGTCGCGGCGTCGCTCGAAGCCAGCAACACCGAGAACCGCCCGGTACGCACCGGCGACGGCGTCTCGCCGATCATGATCACCGCCAATGATTTCGCCGGCGCCTGGGCGGTCGACGAGAATGGCGACCCGCTTTTGCCGACCGTGCCGTCGGATCCGATGCAGCGCATTTATGCGCTGCGCGCCGGCGTCAACATCATGATGTACATGCTGACCGGCAACTACAAATCCGATCAGGTGCATGTGCCGGTGCTGCTCGAACGGCTGGGGCAGTAAGCCATGAACTTGTCGCTCGCCTTCGAACCGCTCATCTCCTGGCCGCTGCTCGGCCTGGTGCTGGCGCCGCTGTTGCTGCTGGCATTGGTCGGCCTGTGGTTCCGCCAGCGCGGCGCGGTCTTCCGTTTTGCCGCCCTGCTGGCGCTGACTGCGGCCCTGCTCAACCCGGTGTTGCTCGACGAAGAGCGCGAGGCGCTGAAAAGCGTCGTCGCCGTCGTCGTCGACCGCAGCCAGAGCCAGGACATTGGCGAGCGCACCAGGCAGACCGACGAGGCGCTGGCCGGGCTTCAGCAGCGCCTCGGCCGCTTCAAACAGTTCGATGTCCGCGTCGTCGAGGCCGGCAAGTCGGAAGCCGCCGAGGAGCGCACCGAAACGCGGCTTTTCGGGGCGCTTGAGAGCGCTTTCCGCGACGTGCCGCCTTCGCGCATCGGCGGCGCCATCATGATCACCGACGGCGAGGTGCATGACGCCCCAGGCGGAACGCCCGACTTCAACGCCCCGCTGCACGCTCTGATCACCGGCAACGACCAGGAAAAGGATCGCCGCATCCGCTTCGAGAATGCGCCGCGCTTCGGTCTGGTCGGCAAGCCGCTCGAAATGACCTATCGCGTCATCGGCACCAACAACGAGGCGGGCTCGGTCGATGTGCGCGTCTCGGTCAATGGCGAGCAGGTTTCGGTCGAGCGCGCCACCATCGGCCAGGCTATGCCGCTGCAGGTGACCATTCCCGGCGCCGGCCGCAACATCGTCGAGCTCGCCATCGATCCCGAGCCCGACGAACTCACCGACACCAACAACCGCGCCATCGCGCTGATCGACGGCATCCGCGAGAATTTGCGCGTGCTGCTGGTTTCCGGCGAACCGCATGCCGGCGAACGCACCTGGCGCAACCTTCTGAAATCCGATGCCTCGGTCGATCTGGTCCACTTCACCATTCTGCGGCCGCCGGAAAAGCAGGATGGCACGCCGATCAACGAATTGTCGCTGATCGCCTTCCCGACGCGCGAACTGTTCGTCGAGAAGATCAAGGATTTCGACCTGATCATCTTCGACCGCTACCAGCACCGCGACGTGCTGCCGGTCCTCTATTACGACTACATCGCCGAATATGTCGAAAAGGGCGGCGCGCTGCTGATCGCGGCAGGACCCGAATATGCCGGCGAAAGTTCCATCGCCCGCACGCCTTTGATGTCGGCGCTGCCGGCGATGCCGACCGGCGAAGTCGTCGAAAAGGCCTTTTATCCGCGCCTCACCGAGCTCGGCCAGCGCCATCCGGTGACGCGCGGGCTTGACGGCTCCGCCACCGAGCCGCCGCACTGGAGCCGCTGGTTCCGCACCATCGGCGTCGAGAACCCCGGGGGCGAGGCGGTGATGAAGGGCGCCGACAACCGTCCGCTGCTGCTGCTCGACCGCAAGGGTGAAGGCCGCGTCGGCATGTTTTTGTCCGACCAGGGCTGGTTGTGGGCGCGCGGCTTCGAGGGTGGCGGCCCGCATGTCCAGCTCTATCGCCGCATCGCCCACTGGCTGATGAAGGAGCCCGAACTCGAGGAGGAGCGGCTGACTGCCGACGGCCGCGGCATGATGCTGGAAATCCGCCGCCAGACGATGAGCGACGATCCCGGCCCGGCGCAGATCATCACCCCGTCCGGCAAGGCGATGACCGTCAAGCTCGAGAGAGCTGAACCCGGCGTTTTCCTGGGCAGCATCGAGACCAGCGAGATCGGCCTCTATCAGGTCGGCAATGGCGACCTGAAAGCGCTTGCCCATGTCGGCCCGGTCAACGCACCGGAATTCACCGACGTCGTCTCAACCGAGAACCGGCTGAGAGCCCCGGCCGAGGCCACCGGCGGCAGCGTGCGCCGGCTGGCGCAATCGTCGACCCTTGGCAATCTCGCCGGCGGCGTGACGCTGCCGTCGGTCGTCCCGGTCCGCTCCACGGGCGCGGCGGCCGGCAACGACTGGATCGGCCTGCGCACCACCGACGACAGCGTGCTGAAGGCCGTCTCGCGCGTGCCGCTGTTCGGCGGGTTCCTCGGCCTCGGCCTGCTGCTTCTGGCATTGGGCTCGATGTGGTACCGAGAGGGGCGTTAGCGACGCGCCTTTCCTTCTCCCCTTGTGGGAGAAGGTGGCCGAGCGAAGCTCGGTCGGATGAGGGGTGCTCCAGCTTGACGCAAACTCTCGTATACATCGGCAAAATCACCAACGCCTCATTCCGTCCAACACCCCTCAACCGTCTTGGCGCTGCGCGCCAATCCACCTTCTCCCACAGGGGGAGAAGGGAAAGCGGGCGCTACTCCTCCGGTTCCGTCGTGAACATCAGCGGATAGCCCTTGGCCTTGCCGGCATCGGTCGCCCGAGTCGCCTTGGCCTCGGCGACGTCCCTTGTGAAGACGGCGACGACGCAGACGGCTCACTCGCCCGGGCCAGCAAACAAAATGAGATTTCCGTCTGGATCCATAACAATGAAGTTTCTGGCACCCCAGGGTTCTTTCCTGAGGACTTGGTGAAAGGGCACCCCCGCGGCCTGAAAATTCAGAAAGAGCTGTTTAATCTCGTCTGCAGTATCGACTGTGATCCCGGCGGAGAGCAGGTGTTCACGTTGCCGTATATCGCCAACGAACACAGGTTCGCAAACCAACCTCAGCGCGAGCTGCGCATTGTCACGTGTCACCTGTCCGTAAAATGCCGGGTCGCCGTAAACAAAGTCGACTCCGAAGCCGAGCTTGGTGGTGAAGAATTCGAACGACGCATTGATGTCGGTGACGAACAACTGCGCTGAGGTTGAACTCAGAACGGGTGCAGGCACGGTCTGTTTTTTCTGATCTGTCATGGCTGGGGCTCCTGTCTTGAGCGCCTGCCATCCCTCGAACCCCAATTGACGCGCGATCAGTTCCTGCGCGTCGCTGAGCTTGAAATTTGCTGCCAGTACCTGATTGTCATCGAGATGCTGGAAGCGTGGCAACGCAGCTCTGATCTCGGCTGCGACCGGATAGTACCGTTCGCGGTGCCACCGCAAATATTGCTTGGCCTGCTTTTTGAGGTTTTCGAGATTCGGCATAGGCGCAACTGTGGTCACAGTATAGGCGGGCATTGCCCTTTCGACGTTACACCGATGCGCCCTACGCAGCGCTGCGAACCGTGCCTCGGCGATGAGCAGTTGTCAATCACCGCACTCCGTCCAGTACCCTCAACCGTCTTGGCGCTGCGCGCCAATCCACCTTCTCCCGCAGCAAGGGGAGGAGGGGAAGCCGGCGCTACTCCTCCGGTTCCGTCGTGAACATCAGCGGGTAGCCCTTGGCCTTGCCGGCATCGGTCGCCCGTGTCGCCTTGGTCTCGGCGACGTCCCTGGTGAAGACGGCGACGACGCAGACGCCGCGCTGGTGCGCGGTGATCATCACCCGCCGCGCCTGATCCTCGCTCAGCTTGAATTCGCCCTTGAGCACCGTCACCACGAACTCGCGCGGCGTGAAATCGTCATTGAGGAGGATGACCTTGTAGAGCTTCGGGCGTTCGATCTTCGGCCGCGTCTTGGTGCGGGGTTTTGTGACGATCTCAGGCATCGGAACCGGCAACTGTGCGCAAGAAATTCGCTTTTATTCTGACATGGACGAAAGCAATCGTCCATTTTGAACCGCCCGCAAACCGCCTTCCTGGCGGGGCGCCGCCGTTCACAAGTCCGTGCCTATATGGGACCGCCGCCAAGCCAGCGCAGACCGCGAAGAAACGATACGGACCGTTCCGTTTAGAAACAACTATCGCCGCAATACCGCGCTCAGCACGTCCCTGATGCCGATGGCGCCGACGAAGCGCGACTGGTCGTCGAACAGCGCCACCGGTGCGGTCTGCGAGCGGTGCATGGCCAGCATCACCGTCTTCAGCGAGGTGCCGGGATTGGCCCAGAATACCTGCGTCGTCTCCTCCGGCTGCGCCTCGACATCGGCGCACGACACCCAGAACGCCGGCTTGCCGTCGCGCTCGGCCGCTGCCACCAGCCCGCGCTCGTCGATCTTGAAACGCGTCGTCTTGCGGCGGTCGAGCCACACCCAGCCGTCCTCGCCGTGATCGAGGTCGCGGCGGTCGCGCATCACGTTCCAGGCGGTCAGCACCGAGAGCGGATTCACATTGGCGATGAAGTCGCGGACATAGTCATTGGCGGGGCGCAGCACGATGTCTTCCGGCGCGCCGGTCTGCACGATGCGCCCGCCTTCCATGATGGTGATGTGGCTGCCGATCTTCAGCGCCTCCTCGAGATCGTGGCTGACGAAGACGATGGTCTTCTTCAGCTCGGCCTGAAGCTGCAGCAATTCGTCCTGCAGCTTGGTCCGGATCAGCGGGTCGAGCGCCGAGAACGGCTCGTCCATCAGCAGGATCGGCGCTTCGGTGGCAAACGCGCGCGCCAGCCCGACGCGCTGCTGCATGCCGCCGGAAAGCTCGTGGGCGTATTTCGACGCCCACTGGTCGAGCCCGACGAGCTTCAACTGGCGCTCGACGCGCGCATTGCGCTCGGCTTCGGGCACGCCGGAAAGCTCGAGCCCGAAGCCGACATTTTCCGCGACGGTGCGCCAGGGCAGAAGGCCGAACTGCTGAAACACCATGGCGACCCGCGTCTGTCTGATGTGGCGCAGCGTGGCGGCGTCGCAGGCCGCGACATCGACCATGCGGTCGCCGTCCTTGACCATGACGTTGCCACGCGCCGGCACGTTGAGCAGGTTGACGGCGCGCAGCAGCGTCGATTTGCCGGAGCCGGAGAGGCCCATCAGGACGGAAATCTCGCCCTCGTTGACGGTCAAATTGGCACCGGCGCAGCCGAGCACGGCGCCGGTCTTCTCCAAAATTTCCTGACGCGTTGCGCCCCTGTCGACGAGCGCCAGCGCTTCCTTGCGCGCCGCGCCGAAGACGATGTCGACATTCTTGAAATCGACCGCAGCGCTCATTTGGCGGCTCCCGTGCCGATGCGGCTGATGCGGTCGAGGATGATGGCGAGCACGACGATGGCGAGGCCGGCTTCGAGCCCGAGCGGGATGTTGACCGAGTTCAGCGCGCGCACCACCGGCTTGCCGAGGCCGTTGGCGCCGATGAGCGCAGCGATCACGACCATGGAGAGACAGAGCATGATGCACTGCGTCAGGCCCGCCATGATGGTCGGCAGTGCCGCCGGCAGCTCGACTTTCCACAGCAGCTGGCGTTTTGTCGCGCCGAAGGCTTCGCCGGCCTCGATCATCGGTTTCGGCACCGAGGTGATGCCGAGATGCGTCAGGCGGATCGGCGCGGGAGCCGCGAAGATGACGGTGACGATGAGGCCGGGTGCGATGCCGAGGCCGAAGAGAATGAGCACCGGGATCAGGTAGACGAAGGTCGGCATGGTCTGCATCAGGTCTAGGACCGGCTGGAGATAGCGGTAGCCGCGCTCGTTATGCGCCGCCCAGATGCCGATCGGCACGCCGATGGCCATCGAGGCCGCAGCGGCGCCCACGACCAACACCAGTGTCTCGACGGTTTCCTGCCAGAGATCCTGGTTGACGATGAAGAGCAGGCCGAGCGCGACGGCAAGCGCCAGCTTCCATGATTTCTGCAGGTACCAGGCAAGCCCGGCTATGGCGGCGACCAGGAGGACCGGGGGGACGAGCAGCAAAAGATCGACGAGCCCGTCGAGAACGACGGTTAGCCCGTCGGCGATACTGTCGAAAAACCACTCGAAATTGGTGGTCAGAAAGTCGAAGAAGGTCTTGCCCCACCGCCCGATCGGGATCTTGAAGCTCGAAATCAGTTGCGAAACCGGATCCATGGCAAATGTCCCCTCATTCTTCTTCACCTCTCCCCTGACGGAGTGGGCCGAACCGCGCAGCCGAGCCGGGTGGGATGGTCACGGTTATGCTCCGTTCCGAACCATCCCAACCGCGGCGCGTGCCGCGCCGAACCTCCCCACACGGGGGAGGTGTAAGTTTGCTACGAACCCAGTGCGGTTTTCACCGCGGCCGCGGCGTCGCCGCCGTCGAAGGTCGTCACGCCGGCGAGCCATGGCGTCATCGCGTCCGGATTGGCCTTGAGCCATTCGGTGGCCGCGGCTTTCGGGTCGGCGCCGTCATTGAGGATCGCACCCATGATCTCGTTTTCCATCTTGAGCGAGAACACCATGTTCTTGAGCAGCGCGCCGACGTTCGGGCATTCGGTGGTGTAGCCGGCCCGGACATTGGTGGCGACGGTCGCGCCGCCGAAATTCGGGCCGAACACCTCGTCGCCACCCGACAGATAGGCCATCTTGATGTTGGCGTTCATCGGATGCGGCTCCCAGCCGAGGAAGACCACGTCTTCGCCCGATGCGGCCGCTTTCTGCACCGCCGACAGCATGCCGGCCTCGGAGCTTTCGACAAGCTCGAAATCCTTCAGGCCGAACTTGTCGGCGGCGATCATGTCGAGGATCAGGCGGTTGCCGTCATTGCCGGCTTCGATGCCGTAAATCTTGCCGTCGAGCTTGTCCTTGAATTTGGCGATATCGGCGAAATCCTTGAGACCGGCATCATAGGTGTGCTGTGGAACGGCGAGCGTATATTTCGCGCCTTCCAGGTTGGTCACGACCGTCTCGACCGACTTGTCTTCGAGATAGGGTTTTATGTCGGCTTCCATGGTCGGCATCCAATTGCCAAGGAAGACGTCGACGTCCTTGTTCTTCAGCGAGGTGTAGGTGACCGGAACCGACAGCACCTGCACGTCGGGCTCGTAGCCGAGCGCTTCGAGGATGACGCTGGCGGTAGCGGTGGTGGCGGTGATGTCGGTCCAGCCGACATCGGCAAAACGCACCGGCTTGCAGCTTTCCGGCTCGGCGGCGAGTGCACCGCTCGCCGAAAGAAATGCCGCCAGACCGAAGCCGGCGGCGAGTAGTTTCATACGCGACATCTGTATTCTCCCATTGTGATCTGTCGGCGAAGCGAAATTGCGGTTTTGTCTCCGCCTTGTTTCGTCAGCCAAACACCATTCTGGTGCGGTTTCAAGCGATAAGACAATCGCGATCAACGGCGCGGGCTGGCCGACCAGCGACAGATTCGCCGCTTTTCCGGTGGCCAGGCGCTTTTCCGGTGGAACGTCGGGACGCCCCCTCCCCGCGTTGGGACAACTCGGCTTAAAAGGGCGGCATGGCCAAGCTGTACTTCCACTATGCGACGATGAATGCCGGCAAGACGACGATGCTGCTGCAGGCCTCCTACAATTACCGCGAGCGCGGCATGACGACGATGCTGTTCGTCGCCGGCCACTACCGCAAGGGCGACACCGGGCTGATCTCGTCGCGCATCGGCCTGGAGACTGAGGCTGAGATGTTCCGCGACGGCGACGACCCGTTCGCCAGGGTCGCCGAGCATCACGACCACACGACCGTGCATTGCGTCTTCGTCGACGAGGCGCAGTTCCTCGAAGAGGAGCAGGCGTGGCAGCTTGCCCGCATCGCCGACCGGCTGGACATCCCGGTGATGTGCTACGGCCTGCGCACGGATTTCCAGGGCAAGCTGTTTTCCGGCTCGCGCGCGCTCCTGGCGATAGCAGACGATCTGCGCGAGGTGCGCACCATCTGCCGCTGCGGCCGCAAGGCGACGATGGTCGTGCGCCTCGGCGCGGACGGCAAGGCGGCGAGACAGGGCGAACAGGTGGCGATCGGCAAGGATGTTTATGTCTCGCTCTGCCGCCGCCATTGGGAAGAGGAAATGGGCCGCGCCGCGCCCGACGATTTCATCGGCTTCACCAAGGCCTGAGCAGCGCCGTCGGCGACGCTGCCGATCTCCCCCCTTGCGGGCCCTTGCGGGGGAGATCGGGTGCGGCTTCGGCTTTTCGCCAATCACCAGCGGTGGAAGGCAGGCCGATGGGGTCGGGTTTTGTTTGAGATATCGCGGCATCTTCCGCCTTTCCTTCCCCCCTTGCCATACATATATTCGCGGCGTTCGCGACACGAACAATTGCCGAAGCGGGAGGCTCCTATGGCGACATTGCAGAATTTCGATGCCGAAATTGCCAAGACCAATCAGGTCGTGCAGGACATGCGCACCAAGATCGAGCAGTCCGGCGCCGTGCTCGACACGCTTGCCAAGACCGACAGGAAGATCGGCGACGCCAATTTCGACCTCGAGAACGCCCGCATCGAGGATGTGCTGAAGCAGCAGAAGGTGATGGAAGGCAACATCGCCGACCTGATCATCGGGCTGGAGGACGCCACCAACGTCTTCGGCGCCGAATTCGAGAGCATGAAGAACTACACCGGCTGGGAAAGCTTCGTCGGCATATTTTCCGACCAGAGCAAGCAACGCATGCGCACCGACCGCGTCCGCAACATGTCGCTGGCCGGCAATCTGCAGGAGCTTCTGGCGAAATCCGACACCATCGTCGGCATCCTCAAGGCGCAGAAGCAGATCCTCGACCAGCGTTATAAGACCTCCGAGGCCAGCCTGTCGCAGGTGATCGAGCGCCGCAAGGCAACCATGTCGAATCTCGAGATCGTGCAAAAGCGCATCGAGGAGCTCAATCCGATGCTGCTCGACATCGAGAACAAGATCGCCGCCTCGACCAGCCAGAAGGAGCGCACCGAGCTTGAGGGCGAGCGTTCGAAACTGGCAACCGAGTACAACGAGAAGCAGGCCAAGGAGCAGGAACTGCTGGCCGAAAGCCAGACCCTGGAGCGCTACACCTCGATGTTCCAGACCTTCGTCGATTCGCTCAACAACCAGATCGCGGCGCAGTCGACGCTGATCAACAAGCTGACCATCGATACCGAGCAGCGCATCGTGCTCTACAAGGCCCTGGAAGATTCGCTGAAGACCGCCGCCCAGCAGGACGTCGCTCACAAGATTAATACGCTGGGCAGCCAGGTCGACAACACCGCCGAGGAAACCATGGCCGGCATCGGCGCGGCCTCGCAGAAGCACATTGGCGATCTCCTCGAAATGCACGAGAAGAACATGGTGGCGACCGCCGACATCCAGCGCCGCAAGAAGCTGGCCGACGATGCCTTTGCCCGCCGCTTCGACGACGTGCTGAAAAAGCACAATGCGGCAAACTACGTGCAGTCGTAATTGCTGCATATCTCCCAAGGGCTGGCTGCATGACCCCCGAAAACGAAGCGGCAACGCGGTATTTCTCGGCGATCACCGCGGCACTCAGCGGCCTCGAAGTGTTCATGCGCGACGATCGCTCGCCGCTCTACCGGCACGGCATCGTCGCCAAGATCGTCGCCGAATACATAGCGCGGCTCGACAACTCGTTTTCCTGCTGGCGCAACCGGCTGGGCTTCATGGAGACATTCCGCATCTCGCGCGCCGAAAGCGGTTTTCCGGTCTTCCAGAACGTGCTCGAACTTGAAAACGACCGCCGCCAGGCCGATACGCGTCTCGCCAACATACCGCTGGCCGACGAGTTGCGCGAGGAAATGGCCGACTTCATCCTGCGCCACAAGGAATTCCCCGAGGCGCTGCAGAAGTCGATGGCCGAGCGGCTTTATCTGGAAGGCGTCAGGAGCGAGACGACCTTCGGGCCGTTCACCTTGGCGCAGACGGCAAAAGTCTCGGTCAATCCGAAGACCAGGCGGCCTTACTACCTCGCCCATTGGGCGGCCTTCGACGGCAGCGCCAACCTGCCGCTGGTCTACATGGTGACGGTCGAGGATTCCTCCGAAGAGATGATCGGGCAGCTTGTCGACCGCAATGGCAAGCTCAACGAAAAGGTCGACATTCCGCTTCCGGTTGAAGGACTGCTCAATCCCGAGCTTGCCCACCGCTTCGACGACTTCACCGAGAAGAACTCCGCCTATACGCTGTCGCCGGCTACGATCGCGGTCAACCTCGACAAGGATTTCGAGCAACTCCACCCCAAGCAGCTGCGCCGCGTCGTGCTCGGGCCTTTCTATTCGGCCGGGATCACCGACAACAATTCGACGGTGACCGACATTCTGGACAAGGTGCGCAAGCCGGAAAACGCCTGGCTGCTGACCTGGACCATCCAGGAGGTTTATTCGAAATCCGAAAAGCCAGGTCGCAAGGGGTTGTTTTCGAGCGAGAAGGCGACGCAGGAATTCTTCATCGACACCGACGATCTGGAGGCGGCGCGACAAGGCGTGTCGAGCTACGAGAAGCACGCGCTGATCCCGCATGAGGCCTATCAGGCGCTCTACGCCGCCGGCGAGGCGCAGAAGATCTTTTCCGGCTACAAGGTCCACATCCTGTCCAAAGGACAGGTCATCAGTGACGTCTGACAGTCAAACCGCGGAGCATCCTTCATGGACACCGGCCTGACCACGATTTCGGAAGCGGCAATCGAAAAGCACCGCGCCACCGCGCAGAGCTTCATCACCCGCATCGTCGTGCTGGAGGACCCGTCGCGGGAATCCGGAACCGCGCTTGCCGGCACCAACCGCCGCTTCGTCTCGACCGTCTCGGTCGGCTCGGTGCGCCGCACGCGCGAGGTCGAGCTTTCCAAGACCGTCGCCGCCGTCCATCCCGACGACCAGCTGCTGAGCATTGCACAGCACATGCTGCTTTATCGCACCCGGCGCGGGCTGGCGATCGCGCTGGCCATCGCCGATGTCTTCGCCGAAGGCTCAGATCTCGAGAGCCTGAAGGCGAAAAACGCCCGCGCGCCGCTCGAAGGCGACGAGGCCGCCGCCTTCAAGAAGCTGCTGTCGGCCTCGGCCTATATTTCGGCCTTCAGCCTCGCCTCCTATCTGTTCCAGCTGATCGACAGCGACGGCGAGGCGCCGAACGACACGCCCGAGCCGGACTTTTTGTTCGACACGCCGCAGGACGCGGTGAAATCGATCGTGGCCGGCCTTGACAGGGCGATAGCAGGCGCGAAGGACGACGCCGATCTGATGACCCGGGCGCGCGCATTCGCCCGTGTCGTCATCGACGGGCTTTTGGCGCGAAAGGGCCGCTTCGACGGCATTGGTCCGTTTGAGAATGCGCATATCCGCATCGACGTCGACGACTTCACCCTCGACGGCTTCGACGTCGCGCCGGGCAAGCGGTCGAAGCCGCTGGTAATGACCTTCAAGAAGCCGGAAGAGGTCGTCGGCAACCACATCGCCAAATACCAGTCGGTCAAGCTCGCCAAGATGCTGATGGCATACGACTTCGAGCGCGAGCTGAACCCGTTCGTCGAGCTCGGCGGCTTCCTGTTCACCTTCATCGGCGACGGCGCGCCCGGCACCGGCAAGACGACGCTGATCCAGATGATCGCCGGTCTCGTCAACGGCTACTGCCAGGTCGCCGGCTATCCCTTCGCCTACGAGAATTTCGGTGTCGACCAGATCTCCTCCTACCAGGGCAAGTCGGGCCAGAACTGCCGCCAGTTCATCAACAATGTGCTGAACTCGCGCGTCATCGGCTTCGGCACCATCGACGACATCGACCAGGTGGCGGCCCGCCGCTCCGACGATCGCGCCTCGGCCGGCCAGCAGGAAATCACCGGCGTCCTGATGGACGCATTCGGGGGTGCGGCCACGGTGGTGCGCGGCAACTGCTCCTTCGGCATGTTCTCCAACTATCCCGAAAACGTCGACGACGCGCTGCGCCAGCGCGCCGGCGCCCGCTGGCTGGTCAATGGGCCCCAAACGCGCGACGACTATATCGACATCTTCGTGCTGCTCGCCGGCAAGAACCACAAGATCCCGCTCGGCGACCACAAGCTCTATGCCGCCCAAGAAATCCAGCGCGCGGTGATGGAGGCCTATGAAGAGCACGAGAAGCCCAGGGAAGACGGGCTGATGAAGGTCTATGAGCGCTACATGAAGGAGAACGGCGCGCCGAAGTCGATGGCCGACATCGGCACCTATCTGCACATGATCAAGGAGGCCGAGCCGCGCTTCACCGGCCGCGCCATCAAGAATGTCACCGATGCGATCAAGATGCGCGCCATGGACCTCGAGTTGCCGGACGAATGGTTCGAGAAGCCTGAAGTCTTCATGCACAAGAGCTACGACGACAAGAAGGCGATGATCGAGGAACTGCGCGGCCCGTTCTCGATGGACATGGTCATGCAGGAGGTCAACCGCTACGCCGACTCGGAGTTCCGCTATTCCGACAAGTCAGACGACGCCGCAGTGACCAAGATGATCCGCGACACCCGCCTGCGCGACCGCGCGGTCCGCGAGATCGAGGAGCTGAAGAAGAAGGGCCTGTGGAATGCGTGAGACGCGCCGACGCTCCCTTCTCCCCTTGTGGGAGAAGGTGTCGCCGAAGGCGACGGATGAGGGGTGCTCCAGCTTGGCGCCGATGGCGCTCCGTCCAGCACCCCTCATCCGTCTCGGCGCTGCGCGCCGATCCACCTTCTCCCACCAGGGGAGAAGGGATGCCCGCGCCCCTCATCCGCCCTTCGGGCACCTTCTCCCCGTGAACGGGGAGAAGGCATAGATGAGCCCCGCCAGGAAGTCCGACCTTTTGCGCGAGAACGAGCTGATCTATGGCCGGCTGCTGACCATCGACGAGCCACATCTGATCCAGCGCTACAACAAGGCTTTGGTCGCCTTCGGCCTGAAGCCGACGAAGCTGAAGAGCTTCGAGATCGACCGCACCGGCTTCTCGCCGCAAGTGGCCGAGGAATGCGGCGACTACAGCTACCTCGATCCCAACGAGATCAATCGCCGCTTCATCCTCCTGACCCCGTCGCAGGTCGACCTGCCGGTGGTCCACACCGCCTTTTCCAACACCTCGCAGCTGATGTTCGAGTTCATGTCGACGAACCAGCGCGCCATCGACGCGCTGACCATCAAGGATGTCATCTACGGCGAGATCGAGGATTCGGTCCCCAAGGTCGACGACATCGAGGACCTGCTGTCGATCAACCAAGTCGAGTTCAAGGTGCTGTCGGCGGAGGACGTGCTCGGCAAAGCCGCCGAACTCGGCAAGCTCGTCGACCGGTTGAAGCAGGAGCCGGACGCCTGGCGCGACAGCGCCATGCTCACCCGCATGGTCGAGCTTGCCAAGATCTGCGGCGACATCCGCGAGAACGCGCTGGTGCCGGATCAGGTGATCTTTCGCCACAGCGCCTATTGGACCAGCCATTTCGGCGGGCTCTATGTGTTCATCGACCCCGACATGACGACGGTGATCAGCGACCCGGCAGCACCCGGCTTCCGCCGCTCGCGGCCGTGGCAGGTGAGCTACCTCTCGATCAATGATGCCGACAGGGTGTTCAAGTTCCTTGCCGCGACCGGCCGCATCGAACTGCCGCGGGCCTCGTGGATCGAAACATCAGGCTATCTCGAGCATCGCGCCGAAATGGTGGTGCGGGCGCTGATCCGCGACGCCGAGCCCGACCGTAATCTGACCGACGTCGACAAGGTCTGGCTGCAGACCTGGATCCACAGCCATGCCGACCTGATCACCAGGGACGGCAATTTTCCTTTCCTCAACGCCGCCAAGCGCGAGATCGCTCACCTCGGCTATCTCAAGGTCGAGGACGTGTTCCCGCAGCAGCGTTTCCTGACGATCCGGGCCAAGCCCGGACATCCCGACGCCTGGCTGACCAACCAGCTGATCTCGGATTTCGTGCCGCAGGACTTCGTCTCGCGCTACGTCTTCAACAAACCGGGTTTTTACAGGGACTATGACGGCTTCAGCGACGCTTGGCGATCGCATGTTGTGGACGTTCTGAAAACCACATATCTGAAAGACAAGGTGGCGTTTCGCACACGCCTCTACGGCCTTACCGATTGAATGCCTAACCTTATCGAATACTTGGCTGACTGACGAGGGGTGACATCGCCATGCTTGATCCGATCGTGAATTTTTTCACACGGATATTCCAGTGGATCGGCCGCGGCATCGGCTTCGCCGTCGGCGTGATCCTGTGGCCGTTCATGTGGGCCGGGCGCTGGTATACGCAGCGCGGCTGGATCCTGAAGGCGGTGCTCGGCCTCGCTCTGCTCATGCTGATCGGCCTCTACGGCTATTTCATCTGGAACACGCAGGTCTGGAGCAATTTCAATCCCGCCTATGCGGAAGCATATAGGTTCACGCAGCCGGCCGGAACCACGCCGGCACAGCCCGCTCCTTCCGCCACCGGGGAAACCGCTGGCGTCGAGGGAGAGGTCAAGACCTGCACCCACTCGGCCATTGTCCAGGTTACGGCCGATCTCATCGATTTCAACGTCAACGAGAATGCCTGGATCTCGTCGATGATACTCTACAAGCTCGGGCTCTTCGGCATGGACTGGGACCGCACGCCGTTTCTCGACAACAAGGCCTCCTTCCAGCGCGGGGTCAATCAGGCCATCCGGCGCACCACGGTCGAGCTTGTCGACACGCTGGGCCGCGTCCGTGGCACCAGCCAGATCGACCAGAACCTGCAGGATGCGCGCGGCGCGATCACCTTCGACGAGGAAACCTGGTATTTCGGCCTCAGGCCGTTTGGTCCGAAAACCCCGACGCCGAGTTTTTATCGCACGGCGGCGAACAGCCTTCGCGCCTTCAACGACCGGCTCATGAAATGCGAGGTTGTCTTCAACGCGCGCGCCGACAATCTCTTGCAGTTCGTCGACCGGATCGCGAGTGACATAGGCTCGACGTCGGACCTGATCCGCGACCGTTCGCAGAACTTCAACAGCGGCTGGTTCGACACGCGCGCTGACGACCGCTTCTGGTTCGCCTACGGCCAGCTCTACGGCTATTACGGCATCCTGACGGCGGCGCATCACGATTTTCAGCAGATCCTCGACAATCGCGGCCTCACGCCGCTGTGGAACAGCGTGGAAGGCCAGCTCAAGGCAGCGCTCGCCATCCAGCCTCTGATAATCTCCAACGGCCGCGAGGATGGCTGGATCATGCCCACCCACCTCACCACGATGGGTTTCTATGTGCTTAGGGTTCGATCGAACCTCGTCGAGGTCAGGTCTGTCCTGGATCGGTGAAGCAAGCGATTGGTGAAAGACGCCTTGGCTTGAATCACCGCTGGCCCTGGTCGAGATCGGCAACGTCCTGTCGCAGCAGTTCGGCTGCGCATTGCGAGGAGCGGAACCTGATCGTCGCGCCGTCGTTCAACCGTGGGCGGCAGCCAGCGAGGACACGCGATGGATATCCGGGAATTTGCTCGAAATTTCTATGCCACGATCGATGCGCAAGACTGGGATAAACTGGCCGGTCTGGTCTCTCCGGATCTCGCCGTTCACCTCGCCAGCGCCAGTCCGATCGGCTTCGATGACTGGCGAAAATCCCTGACCGAATTCTTTGTTGGATTCCCCGACGGCCATCACGTCATCGACGACTTTGTCGGCGATGCCGACAAGGTGGTCACGCGCGGTCGCTTTCAGGGCACGCACACCGGCACCTTCCACGGCGTCGCACCGAGCGAAAATTGCGTCTCGGTTGGTGTGATTAACATTGATCGCGTCGAGAACGGCATCGTGGTCGAACATTTCGGCCAGCTTGACGGCTTGGGGCTGATGCACCAGATCGGCGCATTCTAGCGAGACCGCTCGAAGCGCCGACCGGCGCTCGAACCCTGTCGCATTCCGTGCATTCCGCGGCTGTTTTGAGACGGCAGGACGGCGCGTGCTCTGGCTTCTATACGGCGCGACAACCCGCGAAGATACGGGTCAGGTCGACCAAGAGCCGTCTTTCTCTAGAGGAAACATAGTTGCATGCAAGTTGACGCCACGGCAGCGACAGGGCTAGAAAGTGCCCTCGCCTGCAGTACCGGGCTGTTTCGAACAGGCTTGCGACCACACTGATCAAACCCGTCCCCTCCACCGTCCAATCCAGAGGAAAGCCGCCATGGCCGAAGTGAAGTCCGACATCGAGATCGCGCGCGCCGCCGACAAGAAGCAGATCCAGGCGATCGGCCAGAAGATCGGCATTCCAAGCGAGCATCTTTTGCCTTACGGCCACGACAAGGCGAAGATCTCGGCCGAGTTCATCAAGTCGGTGAAGGCAAACAAGGACGGCAAGCTGATCCTCGTCACCGCCATCAACCCGACGCCGGCCGGCGAAGGCAAGACGACGACGACGGTGGGCCTCGGCGACGGTCTCAACCGTATCGGCAAGAAGGCCATCGTCTGCATCCGCGAGGCCTCGCTCGGGCCGAATTTCGGCGTCAAGGGCGGCGCTGCCGGCGGCGGCTATGCGCAGGTCGTGCCGATGGAGGACATGAACCTCCACTTCACCGGCGATTTCCATGCCATCACCACGGCACATAATTTGCTTTCGGCGCTGATCGACAACCACATCTACTGGGGCAACGAACTCGGCATCGACATCCGCCGCGTCGTCTGGCGCCGCGTCATGGACATGAACGACCGCGCACTGCGCGAGATCATTTGCTCGCTCGGCGGCGTCGCCAACGGTTTTCCGCGCGAGGGCGGCTTTGACATCACCGTCGCCTCGGAGGTCATGGCGATCCTGTGCCTCGCCACCGACCTGAAGGATTTGGAAAAGCGCCTCGGCGACATCATCGTCGCCTATCGCCGCGACAAGTCGGCCGTCTATGCCCGCGACCTCAAGGCCGACGGCGCCATGGCCGTGCTGCTCAAGGACGCCATGCAGCCCAACCTCGTGCAGACGCTGGAGAACAACCCGGCCTTCGTCCATGGCGGCCCCTTCGCCAACATCGCGCACGGCTGCAACTCGGTCGTCGCCACCACGACTGCGCTAAAACTTGCCGACTATGTCGTCACCGAAGCCGGTTTCGGCGCCGATCTCGGTGCCGAAAAGTTCTTCGACATCAAGTGCCGCAAGGCCGGCCTGAAGCCGGCGGCCACGGTCATCGTCGCCACCGTGCGCGCCATGAAGATGAATGGCGGCGTCAAGAAGGAAGACCTCGGCAAGGAGAACGTCGAGGCGGTGAAGAAGGGCTGCGCCAATCTCGGCCGTCACATCGAGAATGTCAGGCAGTTCGGCGTGCCTGCGGTGGTCGCCATCAACCATTTCTATTCCGACACCGACGCTGAAATCAGGGCGATGAAGGACTACGTCGCCTCGATGGGCGAAGAGGCGATCCTGTGCAAGCACTGGGCCCACGGCTCGGCCGGCATCGAGGAACTCGCCAACAAGGTGGTGACACTCGCCGAATCCGGCTCCTCGCAGTTTGCGCCGCTCTATCCCGACGCCATGCCGCTGTTCGAGAAGATCAACACCATCGTCCAGCGCATCTATCGCGGTTCCGAAGCGATCGCCGACAAATCGGTGCGCGACCAGCTCCACGCCTGGGAGCACGCCGGCTACGGCAATTTGCCGGTCTGCATGGCCAAGACGCAATATTCGTTCTCGACCGATCCGAACCTACGCGGCGCGCCGACCGGCCACACTGTGCCGGTGCGCGAGGTCAGGCTGTCTGCCGGCGCCGGCTTCATCGTCGTCATCTGCGGCGAGGTCATGACCATGCCCGGGCTGCCCAAGGCACCGTCCTCGGAGAAGATATTCCTGAACGAGATGGGCCAGATCGAAGGCCTGTTCTGAGGGCTCGCGGCGACTGGCTGATCGACCAGCGCGTCGACCAATTCTCAATGTCGGCGCCGCCCCTCATCTGCCTGCCGGCATCTTCTCCCCGTGAACGGGGAGAAGGGGCTGGCCGCAACCTCGGCACGCATTCTGCAACGCTGTAGATTGGCGAAATCGGCGATGACGGCATCTTTCTCCCCGTCACTATACGGGGAGAAATGCCCGGCAGGGCAATGAGGGGCGGCGCTGATTTCAACGATTGTCCTTGGTAAAGGAACGCCGGAGACGCCTGAACATCCAAGTTCGCCTAAGCGGCGCTCCGCGCCAGCGCGCGCTGGTTGGAGGCGTAGGGCGTATCGCGCTCGGGCAGCACGCCAGTCTTCAGGCAGTCGATCCATTCGGCGGTCTTGAGAACGGCGGCGAAGCGCGACTGCAGGACAACCGTCACCACGCGATGGATGTCCTCGGCCGAGGCGTAGCCGGCGCTGTTGGCATAGGGCAGCGACCCCGTTGCATCCGACAGGAACTCGACCGCAAAGCCCATATGGACGGCGTGGATGACCGTCGACAGATCGCAATTATGCGTCATGTAGCCGATGACCGTAATCGTATCGATAGCGTTGGCGCGCAACCATTCCTCGAGGTCGGTGCCGGTGAAGGCGCTTGGCAAGGTCTTTTCGATGGTGTGGTCACGGTTTCGCCTCGCGATCTCGGGATGCAATTCGGCGCCATGGCTGCCCTTGGCGAAGACCGGTGAGGTTTCCGGCGCCAACTGCTTGACGACCACCACCTTGACGCCTGCCTCGGCGGCAGCGTCCATGGCGCGCGCCACATTGGCGACGGTGTCGCGGAAGGGCGGGTGCTTGATGGCGAGATTGCCGCCGTCATAGTCGTTCTGAACGTCGACGACGATGAGGGCACGGCGTGGCGCTTTGCCTTTGGCTGAGTCCGACATGGAGCTTTCCTTTCCCGTTGACATTGATGGATCGAGCATAGACTCGGCATCAGGCCGCAAAAGTGTCCCGATTGACATAGTTCGAAATAATTGGGACATTCCGGAAACTCTCATGGTGCTTATCATGGCCGATCCGATCGTTGCCGCCATCGCCTTCGATGGCATCAGCCCGTTCCACCTCTCCGTGCCCTGCCTTGTATTCGCAGAGGATCGCACGACGCTCGGCCTGCCGCGCTTCGAGTTCCGGGTCTGCGCGATTGAGGGCGGGCCGATCCGCACCGATGCGGGGCTGACCATCAGCGTCCCGCACGGGCTTTCCGCGCTTGATGACGCCGACATCGTCATCGTGCCCAGCTGGAAGAACCTCGAAGTCGCACCGCCGGCGGCACTGATCGAGGCGCTGCGTCGCGCGCACCGGCGCGGCGCGCTGATTGTCGGATTGTGCTTGGGAACGTTCGCTGTTGCGGCGACCGGCCTGCTTTCGGGGCGGCGAGCCGCGACGCATTGGGCTTTTTCCGACCAGCTGCAGACACTCTATCCCGACATTCTCGTCGAGCCGGAGGTGCTCTACATCGACAACGGCGATGTCGTGACCTCGGCCGGTGTCGCCGCCGGGCTCGACTGCTGTCTCCACATCATACGGGCCCGCTATGGCGCGGAGGCGGCACTCCGGCTTGCCCGGCAGATCGTGCTTTCTCCTCATCGGCAGGGCGGACAGGCACAGTTCATAGAACGTCCGATCGCCAGGACCGAAAATGCCGACCGCTTCACCCACGCCATCGACACCGTGCGCCAGACGTTACACGCGACGCACAGCCTGGACAGCGTCGCCGCTACCGCCGGCCTCACCCGCCGGACATTCACGCGCCGCTTCCAGAAAACAATCGGCACCAGCTTCGGCGACTGGCTGACCGACCAGCGCGTCGCGCTGGCGCAGCGGCTGCTGGAAGTAACGGAAAAATCAATGGACACGGTTGCCTTCGAGGCCGGCTTCGGCAGCGCCACCTCGCTGCGCCAGCATTTTGCGGCGCGGCTCAGAACCACGCCCGCGCAGTACCGCCGCGAATTCTCGAAGAACGCTCAGGAGCGCGTCGCAAGATAGCTCCAACTCATGTAGGAAATCACCGTCGATGTCGGCGCTGCCCCTCATCTGCCTGCCGGCATCTCTCCCCGTACAGCGACGGGGAGAAGGGGCTGGCCGCAACCTCGGTACCCTTTCTGCAGCGCTGGTGATTTGCGAAATCGCCGATGACGTGTCCAGTTGATAGATGGGTAACACTTTGAACCGGATACATGGGTTACAGTTTTCCCCCTGTCGTGTCCGCCGCAGCGCCAAGCGGTTTGGTTGGCGCGGCGCTGCGGCGGACAAGCTTCATGCGCCTCGTGTCGAGGATCCCGAGCGGGTGGGCATGGAAGTTGAGCGCCCATTGGCCATCCTCCTCGGTTTCGGTGGCGGCGACCGCTTCGCCGGCCAGCGTCTTGGAAACGTAGACGAAGCCGCCGTTCCACCTGATCTCGCCATTGTGGCGCACGCTGCGCACTGCCGCCTCGGCCGGATAGTCGGGCTCGGGCGGTGTCGCGGGCATGGCGCGCGACGACGGGCGGT
>NZ_FNEE01000027.1 GCF_900099905.1 Mesorhizobium muleiense
GGCCAATGTGGCCTGATTGCGTTTCAAAAAACGCCCCATGCGCCATCTGCGCCAAACTTCGGCCCCCGTGCAAAGCCCTCACAAGGGGAGAAGGTAAGATCGCTCAATCGATCTTGATGAACACGCCCTTGGTGTTGAGATACTCGTCGAGGTGCTCGGCACCGCCCTCGCGGCCGTAGCCGCTCATCTTGTAGCCGCCGAAGGGCACGGCCGGATCGATGGCGTGATAGGTGTTCACCCAGACTGAGCCGGCGCGGATTTTTCGCGACAGCTGGTGGGCGGTGGCGACATTGCGGGTGAAGACCCCGGCGGCAAGACCGTAGGGCGTGTTGTTGGCACGCTCGACCGCCTCATCGAGCGTATCGAACGGCAGCGCCGAAATCACCGGCCCGAAGATCTCCTCGCGCGCGATCCTCATGTCGTCCGAGACATCGGCAAAGACGGTCGGCGCGACGAAATTGCCGGCGGCCAGCGCACCTTCCATGAGGCGTTGACCGCCGGTGACGAGGGTCGCGCCCTCCGCCGCGCCGGCCTCGAGATACGAGGCGACCCGTTGCAGCTGCTTTTCGGAGACGAGTGGGCCGATCTCGGTCGCCGGATCGATGCCGTCGCCGATCCTGAGACCCTTGGCATAGGTCGCCAGCCGCTCGATGAATTCATCATGGATGGAGCATTCGACGAACAGGCGCGAGCCGGCGATGCAGATCTGGCCGGAATTGGCGAACACCGACATCGCCGCCACCGGCACCGCCTTGTCGAGATCGGCGTCGGCGCAGACGATGACCGGCGACTTGCCGCCAAGCTCCAGCGAGACGCGCTTGAGGTTGCCGGCCGAGGCGCGGACGATCGACTGGCCGGTTGCCGTCGAGCCGGTGAAGACGATCTTGTCGACGCCCATATGCTCGGCAAGGGCGGCGCCTGCCTCGGCGCCGGTGCCGGTCACGATGTTGACGACGCCTGGCGGAACGCCGGCCTCGTTCATGATGTCGGCGATCAGAAGCGGCGTCAGCGGCGCCTCTTCCGACGGTTTCAGCACCACGGTGCAGCCGGTCGCCAGCGCCGGTCCGATCTTCCAGATCGAAGCGGCCGTCGGGGCGTTCCACGGGATGATGGCGCCGACGACGCCGACCGGCTCCTTGCGCGTAAAGGAGACGATTTCGCCCGGCAGCGAGTTCTCGATCGTCTCGCCGTGCAGGGAGGTCGCCATGCCGGCATAATAGCGCAGCATGCCGATAACACGATTGCGGTTGGCCAGGGTGCGCACGATCGGCATGCCCATGTCGGTGGTGTCCGAGCGGCTGATCTCCTCCCAGTGCTTTTCGAAGAGATCGGCGATCCTGAGCAGCAGCACCTGCCGCTCATAGGGTTTGTACCGGCTCCACGGCCCGTCGAAGGCCCTGCGCGCTGCGGCCACCGCCAGCTCAACATCCTGGCGGTCGCCGCGCGGCACCGTGGCAATGACCGCGCCGGTGGCCGGATTGCGGGTCTCCATGATCCTGCCAGAGCGGGCGTCGACCCAGGCGCCATCGACGAACATTTTGCGGTGGCGTCCGTCGATCGGCCGGCGCAGCGCCACCGGTGCCTGAGCTATGGTCATGACGTCCTCCTCCGGCGCGCGGTAGCCTCACTTGAGATTAATTATCGATCTCGGCGCCGCCCCTCATCGCCCTGCCGGGCACTTCTCCCCGTATAGTGACGGGGAGAAGGGGCTGGCCGCACGCTCGGCGCTTTTTTGCAGCGCTGGAGATTGGCGAAATCCTTTGCGCAGGCGTCCTTCTCCCCGTCACTATACGGGGAGAAGATGGCGGCAGCCAGATGAGGGCGGCGCCAACCTGCGCGACTGCCTCGACCCTATTCAGCCGCCAGGGGCAGTTGCGGCTGGTCATCGTTTTCCGCCAGTTTCGGCTCGGCGGCCGGCGCCGCGTCCTCGACCTTCTTGCGCTCCCGGCCGAAGAACAAGGCATAGCCTGCCGGAAGGACGAGGATGGTCAGCACCGTGGCAACGAGGATGCCGCCCATCATGGCATAGGCGAGCGGCCCCCAGAAGACGCCGCGCGAGATCGGGATCAGTGCCAGGACCGCCGTCAGCGCCGTCAGCATGATCGGCCGGAAACGGCGGACTGCCGAGCCGATGATGGCCTCCGAGCGTTCCATGCCGGCTGCGATGTCCTGGTCGATCTGGTCAACCAGGATGATCGAGTTGCGCATGATGATGCCAAGCAGCGCGATGACGCCGAGAATGGCGACGAAGCCGAACGGCGCGCCACTGATCAAAAGTGCCGCCGCAGCACCGATGATGCCGAGCGGACCGGTCGCCAGCACCAGCATCGCCTTGCCGAAATGCTGCAGCTGGATCATCAGCAGCACGACGATTACGGCCAGCATGATTGGAGCTTTCGCAGCAATCGAGGCCTGGCTTTCGGCCGAATCCTCGGCGCCGCCCTGGATCTCGATGTTATAGCCAGGCGCCAGACCGTCCCGCAGGCCCTGCATCTCGCTGTACATCTTCATGACGACATCGTTCGACTGCACGCCGTCCGGCAGCGTGGCGCGCACGCTGATGGTCGGCAGGCGGTCGCGCCGCCATTCGACACCTTGCTCCAGCACCGGGACGACCTTGGCGACCTGCGACAGCGGCACGAAGCCACCGAAATCCGTCGGGACAGAGATCGAGTCGACCGCCGACAGCAGGTGGCGGCTTGCCTCCGGCTCGCGAGCGACGATCGAAACCGTCTCCTCGCCATCACGGAAATCATCGAGCGGCGCTCCCGACATGGTCGCCTGCAGCATCTGGCGGATGCGCTGCGAGGTGACGCCGAGCGCACGGGCGCGATCCTGGTCGATCACCAGCTTCATCTCCGGCACCGGCTCGAGCCAATCGTCGTGGACGGCGCCGAGCAGCGGATTTGCCTGAAACTTCGCCTTCACCTCGTCGGCGATGCGGCGCACCTCCTGGCGATCCGGGCCCATGACGCGCATCTGCACCGGCCAGCCGGTGGGCGGCCCGAGGAACAGGCGGTCGACCTTGGCGCGGACCGACGGGAAATCCTCGGCCAGAATGGTGCGCAGCTTGACGATCAGCCGTTCGCGGGCCGGTTCGTCATTGGCCATCACCAGAAGCTGGGCAAAATTCGGATTGCGGAGCTGCTGGTCGAGCGGCAGGAAGAAACGCGGCGCGCCCTCGCCGATATAGGTGGCGATGAAGCGCTTGTCCTTGTCGTCCATCATTCTGGTTTCGAGCGCCTTGGCCTGCGTCTCGACTTCCTTGATGCTGGTGCCTTCCGGCAGCCAGAGGTCGACAAGGATTTCCGGACGCGACGACTGCGGGAAGAAATTCTGCGGGATGAACTGGAACGCCCACAGGCTGGTGACGAAGGTCACCAGCGTCATGACCAGCACGATGATGCGGTGGCGCACGGACCAGCTGACGGTGGCGCGAAGCCGGCGATAAAAGCGCGTGTCGAAGACATCGTGATGGCTGCCGGCGTGTTTTCGCTGCTTGAGGATCATGTGACCAAGCCACGGCGTGAAATAGACCGCCACGAACCATGAGACGACCAGCGCGATGCCGACGACGTAGAACAGCGTGCGCACATATTCGCCGGCCGTCGAAGCCGCGAAGCCGACCGGGATGAAGCCGGCGGTGGTGATCAGCGTGCCGGTCAGCATCGGGAAGGCCGTCGAGGTGTAAGCGAAGCTCGCCGCCTCGATCTTGACCATTCCTTCCTCGAGCTTGCGTTCCATCATTTCGACGACGATCATCGCGTCGTCGACAAGCAGGCCGAGCGCGATGATCAGCGCGCCAAGCGAAATGCGCTGCAGATCGATGCCGATCTCGTACATGATGGCGAAGGTGGCGGCCAGAACGAGCGGAATGGTGATTGCGATCACCAGGCCCGAACGCCAGCCGATCGTCAGGAACGAAACGACAAGCACGATCAGCAGCGCCTCGCCGAGCGCCGTCATGAACTCGCTCACCGCGTCCCGCACGACTTCCGGCTGGTCGGCGATCTGATCGACCGAAACGCCGTAGGGCAAGGCCTCTTCGAAGCGGTGATAGGTCGCCTCGACCTCCTTGCCGACATCGGTGACGTTGAAGCCCTTGGCCATGACGACGCCGACCTGGACGCTGTCCTGGCCGTTGAAGCGGTATTTGCGCTGATAGGGATCCTCGAGACCTGTGGTCACGGTTGCGATGTCGCCGAGGCGCGTCACCTGATTGCCGGCGCGCAGGCGAAGTTCGCGGATGTCGGCTGCCTCCGTCACGCTGCCCTCGACCGAGATGCGCACAGAGCGCTGGCCGGTGTCGACCGAGCCTGCCGGATCGACATTGTTCTGGCCCTTGATCGCGTTCTGCAGATCGGTGAGTGTCAGGCCGCGCTCGGCAAGCACCTTGGACGAAACGTCGATATAGAGTTTTTCCGGCTGGTCGCCGATGATCACGGCCTTCTCGACGCCGGGCGTGGTCAGCAGCATGTCACGCGCCTGGATGGCCAATTTCTTCAGCTCGGGATAGCTGTAACCATCGCCGCTGATCGAATGCAGGGTGATGAAAGTGTCGCCGAATTCGTCGTTGAAGTAAGGCCCAAGCAGCCCCTGGGGCAGCTCATTGGCGATATCGCCGACCTTCTTGCGTACCTGGTAAAAGGCATCCGCGACCTGGGTCGGATTGGTGTCGCCTTCCACCTGCAAGGTGATGATGGCGCTGCCGGCGCGCGTGTAGGAACGGACGAAATCGAGATGCGGCGTTTCCTGCAGCTTGCGCTCGATCTTGTTGACGACCTGGTCCTCCATCTCCTGGATCGAGGCACCGGGCCAGACCGCCTGGACGACCATGACGCGGAAGGTGAAATCCGGATCTTCCTTCTGGCCCATGCGCATCAGGCCGAGCGCACCGGCAACGATGATCAGGCCGAACAGGAACCGCGCAATGCTCGGGTGCCCGATCGCCCACCGCGAAAGATTGAAGGGCCGTTTTTCATTGGTGTCGGTGGTGTCGGTGGTCATAGCGCCAGTCCATCTGTCTGATCGTCAGCGCACGCACATGGCATGCCCACGGAGCTTCTAATGCTGGAGCCTGTTCCATCCCGATAGGATCGGGATGGGGCTCCATCTTTCCTGTTCGAGCATGATCTTTTCCGAAAACCGGCTTCCACTTTTCGGGATCATGCTCTGGCTTCCGGGCGGCGAGGCTTTCCGAGCGGAGAGACACTCATCGCGGTGGGGCGCCAGGATCGATGTCGGGGGGGGTACATCGACCTGACGTCTCGACAATCGGGCGCCTGCCGCCCGGAAACCGTGAACCGCTTGACCTCGCGGCTTGCGCCGATGCGAGGAAAAGCCGTTTTCTGCCTGGCCGTCAGCGCACGCGCCTGACGGCGTCGCCATCATCGTCCGCCGATGCCGACTGCTGCACCGCATCGCCGGCCAGCTTGACTTTCAGATTTTCGGTCATGAATTGCGTGCCCGCCGCAACGACGACATCGCCGGGTTTCAATCCTTCGGCAACATGCACGCCGTCGGCGGTGAACTCGGCGACCTTGATCGGACGCGCATGGACGGTCTCGCCGTTGCGGTCCACGGTCCAGACGATCTGCTGGCCGTCCTTTTGCGCCAGCGCGCTCAACGGGATCGATACGCTTTGCAGGCTGTTGTTGGCGGCCGAAGCCTCGATATTCGCGGTCATGCCGAGAAGCACGCGCGGATCGCTGGGCAGGCTGACGCGAACGGCAAAGGTACGCGACTGCTGATCGGCGCTGCCGGCGACTTCACGGACCTTGCCGTCGAGCGTCAGCGCTTCGTCGGACCAGAAGCTTGCCTTGACGTCCTTGCCCGGCTTGAACTGGGCGATATCCGTTTCCGGCACGGCGATCAGCACTTCCTTTTCGCCATCGACGGCAACGGTCACAACCGGCGTGCCGGAGCCGACCACCTGACCGACATCGGCGGTGACTGACGTGACGATGCCATTCCTGTCCGCCTTGAGGTCGGTGTAGAGAACCTGGTTCTTCGCCTGGTCAAGCGCTGAACGGGCGGAATTGCGGGTGGCGACCGCCTGATCATAGCTGAGCGTCGCCTGTTCGAGCTGCGATTTCGAGGAGAACTTCTTGGCAAACAGCTGTTCGGCACGACGGCGGGCAAGGCCCGTTGTCTCGACCTGCCGCTCGGCGGCCTCGAGGCTGGCCTCGGCGCTGTTGACCGAAAGGTCGTAGTCGGCGGGATCGATGCGGGCCAGAACGTCGCCCGGCTTGACGCGCTGGCCGATGTCGACCAGGCGCTCGGTGATCTTGCCGTTGATGCGGAAGCCGAGATTCATCTCGGTGCGGGCACGCACCGATCCGGAGTAGGAGAGCTCACGGGTATCGTTCGCCTTGGCGATCTCGACGACCTTGACCGGCCGGACGATGTCCTTGACTTCCACTTTTTCTTGCGAGCAACCGGCGAGCCCAAGCGCCGCGACGACGACCAGAGCCGGACCAATGGCCGGCAGCCTGTTCATGATGGATTTGGACAAAGACACTTGCGTACTCCCGAACTGGAGATGGATTGTCGACGCGCGGCGGACGCCGCCGGTCATTTCTTCAAGGCCCTGATGGCAAACTCGATAAGCTCGTCCGGCATCGCCCGGTTGTTCTTGGCAAGGCACTGGGCGACCATCTGCGGGTGACACAGGGTGATGATAGCGGCGCCGAAACACCGCGAAGCGACTTCCGGGTCCTGGTCGGCAAACTCGCCGGCCGCGATTCCCTCGCGGATCACCTCCTCGACCAAGCCGCGGATCCTGTCGATATGCTTCTCGATGACATGCCAATCGCGCTCGATGGCGACGACGACCATTTCGTGCACCTTCTCCTGGTCGAGCATGGTGTCGCGGGTCCACTGATAGTGCGTTTGCACGTAGCGGCGAAGCCTGTCGCTGGCCGTTCCGGGACTATGGCAGGCGTCGTAGGTTAGTTGGTAGCAGGTAGCGAGCATACGGCCGCAAACCGCCTGGTGGATCTCAACCTTGGAGGCGAAGAAACGGTAGATGTTGGCCGTCGACATGCCGAGTTCACGGGCTATGTCGGCGACATTGGTCTTGCCGTAGCCGTAGTGGCGGAACAGTCGCTCTGCGCAATCGAGGATGCGCGCGACATTCTCCTGCCGGACCAGGTCAGCCGTCGTGTCGAGGGTGTCATGCATCATGTATCAGTAGCTCATTACGAGTGACGAATTTTGAATTTCGTCACTCGTAATTCGAAATCGCCCGCCTGTCAACAGGTGATGTTAACCTTTCTGGGCGACCGGCGACACCTGTTGATACAACCTGGGCGTGAACAGCGTTAACGAAGCCTGCTGCGGGTCCCCGCAGCGCAGCAATGCGTTATCATCGAAGCTGTGGAGATACGCCAAGCTGTGAAGGAGACATGGAATGACCGTGCTGCGCATCGTCTCGAACATCGCAACAGACAGCATTCCGGATGTTCGGAAGTTCTATACCGACTTGTTCGGGCTCGATGCCGTCATGGATCACGGCTGGCTCGTCACGCTGGCGTCCAGCGAAACCACCGTCCCCCAGATCAGCATCGCCAGCCAGGGCGGCTCAGGCACCCCGGTGCCTGATCTGTCGATCGAGGTCGACAATGTCGACGCGGTTTATCTTCGCGCGAACGAGATCGGTTGCAGAGTGGTCTATGATTTGACCGACGAACCGTGGGGGGTAAGACGCTTCTTCATTGCCGACCCGACCGGCAAGCTGCTCAACGTGCTCTCGCATCTTCGGTAGAGATTGTTCTGCAAACTGAACGGGCCCAATTGCGGTTCTCGGAGGAAAAACCATGAGCAGAACAATTCCATTTCATTTCGTCGATGTCTTCGCGGTAGAGCCGCTGACTGGCAATTCCCTTGCGGTGGTCGATGGCGGTGACGAGTTGGCGCTCGAGCTGATGCAGAACATTGCCCGTGAGTTCAACCAGTCCGAAACCACTTTTGTCCTACCGGCGACCCGGGCGGACGCCGATTGGAAATTGCGCTCTTTCACGCCGAAAGGCGTGGAGGTTTTCGGCGCAGGCGGCCACAACACGCTAGGGGCCTGGTGGTGGCTCGCTGCAGCGGGGCGGCTCGAGCTGGGCGATGGCCCAACATGGTTTCACCAACAGATCGGCGATTTGGTACATCCATTGGCCATCTGGCAAAGCCAGGGGAAACTCGAAAAGGTCGTTATGCGGCAAGAAGCCCCAGTGGCCGGCCGGCAGATCTCAAATCCTGGCGCTCTTGCTGCGGCACTTGGCCTAAATACTGAAGAAATAACGGACGTCCTGCCTTGCCAGGTGGTCTCGACCGGTGCTGCCCATCTCCTGGTGCCAATTCGCGATCGCCAAGCCGTCGACCGGATTTCGCCTGACGCCAAACAGCTTTTCGACCTGCTCAACGAGGTCGGCGGGGAAGGCTGCTACGTCTTCTCACTTGATCCGCTACAGCGGGGAACCACAGCGTATGCACGTTTTTTCAACCCGACCGTCGGCATTGCCGAGGATCCGGCGACCGGTACGGCGGCTGGTCCGCTCGCCGCACATCTGGTTGCACACGGTGTTGCGCAGCCCGGCGTCATCAAGGTCGAACAAGGCACGGCGCTCGGACGTACCAGCATCATCGAGGTCGATGTCGATGCCGGCTCGGTGAGCGTGTGTGGACGTGGCATCGTGGTGGCGAGCGGGGCGTTTTCGATCTAGTCGCTGACCGCGGCGGCCTTTGCGCCCATGGCCGAGAAAGGGTCTCGTCTTGACCTCCAGGCGATAGTCCGAAAATCGGCATGGGTTTCCTCCTCTGTTCCGTGTCGTGCTTAGGCCTCAGGGGTCGGTTGGTGTCGCAGCTTTTGCTGGCTGCTGCCCAGCCTCAGACCTGCCCCCGTACTTTTTGCAACAGGACCCCCGCAAGGATGGCCGCAGCCAGCGCCACCAACGCGCAGATACCGGCCGTCATCTGGAACGCCTGAGTGAACGCCTCCCGCGCTTTGCCGAGTAGATCGGAACCGAGCGTCTCCGGTAAGGCGATTGCAACTGCGACGGCGCCTCCAAGCGTGTCCTTGGCAACTCTGATTTCTTGTTCGGACACCCCATCCGCGACCATCCCGGTCACGCCGCTGCGATAGATGGCGGTGACGATGCTGCCAAGGATCGCGATGCCGAGCGCGCCGCCCAACTCACTGCTGGTTTCCGCGAGGCCCGAGGCCGCACCGGCTTGCCCGGGTTCAACGGTGCCCACGATGAGGTCGGTGGCCAAAGTGAACACCGGTGCAAGGCCCAGGGAGAAGACGCTGTAGCCTGTGACGATGACCGCGAGATCGGCTCGGCCGCCACTGCGGGTGAGAATAAGGAATCCCACTGCCGCGAGCGCAAGGCCGGCAGCCATCACATAGCCCGGGCGAGCCTTACCGACCGCGATCGGCGTCAGCATCGAACCGGCGATGAAAGCGATGGCGGAAGGCACCGTCCAAAGGCCCGCTACAAAGGGTCCCATCCCGAGCACCAGCTGCAGATATTGCGCGATGAAGAGAAATGAGCCGAACGCGACGAAGAAGCCGAGAACGTTGACCGCCAATGAAGCGCTGAAGGCGCGCGAGCGAAAGAGCCGCAGATCGACCAGGGGATTTTTCAGCCGTGGTTGACGCAAGACGAAAACGGCGCCGACAGCCGCGCCGAAGACAATGGCGAAGGCCGCCTCCAGGCCGAATCCATGTTCGGCGATTTCCTTGATGCCGTAAATCACCGAAAGCACCGCGACAAGTGACAGCGCGGCGCTCAAGATGTCGAGCCGACCCGCTTCGGGATCGCGATACTCGGGCAGGACCATTGGACCGAACACCAGCAACGCGACCATGACCGGTACGGCCACGAGGAACACGGAACCCCACCAGAAATAGCTCAGCAGGATGCCCCCGACCAGCGGACCGATGGCAGCGCCCGCCGAGAAGCTGGCGATCCAGACGCCGATCGCAACCGTGCGCTCCCTCGGATCGAGGAACATGTTGCGGATCAACGAAAGGGTGGACGGCGCAAGTGTCGCTGCGGCAATCCCGAGCAGCGCACGCGAGACGATCAACATTTCGGCGCTTGTGGAGAACGCCGCGAAGACCGAAGCAATTGCAAATGTTACCGCGCCGATCAAAAGCAGTCTGCGGCGGCCGATGCGGTCACCCAGCGTGCCCATCGTGATCAGGCATCCGGCAAGCAGAAAGCCATAAATGTCCACGATCCACAGAAGTTGCGAACTCGAAGGCCTCAAGGCTGCGCTCAACCGCGGCACAGCCAAATTCAAAACCGTCAAGTCCATGGAATAGAGCAGGCAAGGCAGCGCGATAACCGCGAGCCCGGTCCATTCGCGCCGTGTAGCCCTGGGGCCCCGCTCAGTGTGCTCCATCAGAATGCTCCTCCTTCTAGATCTTCTTCCGTGGAGTCGGTTCTGTATCGAGGACGATCGGGAGGCACTCGATCCGACACTGAGTGATCTTTTTGCTCCGTTCAGCCGATCCGGGTGTTGCGAGGCACGTTGTTGAGTGCGGCTCAGGCACCCCGGTGGCTGATCTGTCGATCGAGGTCGACAATGTCGACGCGGTTTGTCTTCGCGCGAACGAGATCGGTTGCAGAGTGGTCTATGATCGGACCGACGAACCGTGGGGAGTAAGACGCTTCTTCATTGCCGACCCGGCCGGCAAGCTGCTCAACCTGCTCTCGCATCTTCGGTAGAAAAAATTGTTCGCAATACTGAACGGGCCCAATTGCCGGTTCCCGGCATGAGCGGCGGCTCAGGCTAAATTCTGATCTGTCGTGATCCTTCGCGCCCCCCTCTGTCCTGCCGGACATCTCCCCCACGAGGGGGGAGATTGGCGGTTTTAGCGCCCAGCTAGTCCTGCAATGTTGAAAGTTGGCGAAAGCGGCGATGACAGCCAATCTCCCCCCAAGTGGGGGAGATGTCCGGCAGGGCAGAGGGGGGCGCTGTCCCGCTGCCATCAAACGCTCTGCACCGTCGTGACGCTAACGGCACCTACCCCTTTGCCATCTCCCTGAGCCGGAACTTCTGGATCTTGCCGGTCGAGGTCTTCGGGATTTCGGCGAAGATCACAGCTTTCGGCATTTTGAAGCGGGCGAGCAGCGCGCGGCAGTGATCGATGATCTCGGCCTCGGTCGCCGTCCTGCCCGGCTTCAGCTCGACATAGGCGACCGGCACCTCGCCCCATTTGTCGTCGGGCCTGGCGACGACGCCGCAGGAGGCGACCGCGCCGTGCTTGTAGAGCGCCTCCTCGACTTCGATCGAGGAGATGTTCTCGCCGCCGGAAATGATGATGTCCTTGGAGCGGTCCTTGAGCTGGATGTAGCCGTCGGGATGCATGACGCCGAGGTCGCCCGAGTGGAACCAGCCGCCGGCGAAGGCCTCGTCGCTCGCCTTGCGGTTCTTCAGATAGCCCTTCATGACGATGTTGCCGCGGAACATGACCTCGCCGATCGTTTCGCCGTCGGCCGGCGTCGCCTCCATCGTCTCGGGGTCCATCACCGTCAGATCCTCGAGCGCGGCATAGCGCACGCCTTGCCTGGCCTTCCTCGCCGCCTTCTGTCCCTTCTCCAGCCCATCCCACTCGCCATGCCATTCGTTGACGACAGCCGGGCCATAGGTCTCGGTCAGGCCATAGAGGTGGGTGACGGCAAAACCCGCATCGGCCATGCCCGACAGCACCGCTTCCGGCGGCGGTGCCGCAGCGGTGTTGAAGGTGACCGTCTGCGGAAATTGCCGCTTGTCCTCGTCGCTGGCGTTGATCAGCACCGACATCACCACCGGCGCGCCGCACAAATGGGTGACGCCGTGGTCGGCGATGGCGTCGTAGATCGGCTTCGGCCGCACCCAGCGCAGGCAGACATGGGTGCCGGCCTGCACGGCCAGCGTCCAAGGAAAGCACCAGCCATTGCAGTGGAACATCGGCAGCGTCCACAGATAGACCGCATGCTTGCCCATGCCGGCATGGATGGTGTTGGCATAGGCCATCAGTGCTGCACCGCGATGGTGATAGACGACGCCCTTGGGATTGCCTGTCGTGCCGGAGGTGTAGTTGAGCGAAATCGCATCCCATTCGTCGTCCGGCATCGACCAGGCGAAATCCTCGTCGCCACCCGCGACGAAGGTCTCGTAGTCGAGCGAGCCGATCCGCTCGCCCTTGGGATAGGGCGCATCAGTGGCGTATTCGGGATCGTCATAGTCGATGACCAGCGGTTTTACCCTGGCCAGCGCCAGCGCCTTGCTGACGACGCCCCCGAATTCGCGATCGACGACAAGCACCTTGGTTTCGGCATGGTCGAGCTGGAAGGCGATGACGGCGGCATCGAGGCGGGTGTTGAGCGAATGCAGCACCGCCTTGGTCATCGGCACGCCGAAATGCGCTTCCAGCATCGGCGGCGTGTTGGACAGCATGACGGTGACGGTGTCGCCCTTGCCGATGCCGCGTTTTTGCAGCGCCGAGGCAAGCTTCAGCGATCGCCGCCAGAAATCACGATAGGTCGTGCGCTGGCGGCCATGGATGATCGCGACATGGGCGGGAAAGGTCCTTGCCGCCCGTTCCAGATAGCTGAGCGGCGTCAGCGGCTGGTGGTTGGCTGGATTCCTGCCGAGATCCTGTTCGTAGGGATTGCCCATCCCGTCCTCCCCATGTTTATCGAACGCTTCGGGACGCTGGCGAGCGAGGCCGCCTCAGCTACTCCTGGCGCCCCTGCCCGCCTTCGCCTTCTGACCATAACGCGTTGATGTCGCGATGCCCTTCGATGCTGTTCGCCACCTCAAAGCAATCTCCATTATAGCGGAAGAAAATGACGTATCCCCGGAAAGCGAAACTCCGGATGTCCGGCCGGAGATCGGGGCGAGCACGACCGATCGTCGCCTGCAAGCTCGCCAGATCACGGCATTTCTGGCGCAGAGCATCCACAAAACGGCGGCCAAGCACCAGGCTGCCGCTTTCGCGAGCGACGTATTCAAAGATATTGACCAAATCTGTCTGTACCGACGGCAACATACGCAGCCGTGGCACTCCTAGAAGCCTTCCTTTGCGAGTTGCTCAGCCTTGGCTTCCACAGCCGCGTCAATGTCCTGCTCGGTCGCTTCGCCGTCGTCAGCAAATGACTTATCCAGCATGGCGCGTAGCGCCTTTAGCTTTTCCTCGCGTTCTTCGACCAGGCGCAAGCCTTCGCGCACGACTTCGCTGGCAGAACCGTAGCGGCCCCGCTTGACAATGTTGGACACGAAAGTTTCCCAGCGCTCACCCAATGATACGTTCATTGTCAGGCCTCCTGTTCAGTTTTTATCCCGATAACAAAAATGGCGCAATCACTGGCATCGACAATACCCGCAGTTCACCAAGATTCCACAATTTGACTTTTGTCGACAGCCGTGAATAATGTCAGCGAGGAGATGGCATGGCGATCCGACCGGCAGAACAGCTTATCCATAAGGCCGCCTGGCTCTACTATGCCCACGGCTTGCGCCAGGACCAGGTCGCCAGCCAGCTCAAGATTTCCCGCGCCTCGGTCGCCATGTATCTGCGCAAAGCGCGCGAGACCGGCATCGTCAACATCTCGACCTCGACCCAGCTTTTCACCGACGACGTCATGGCGCGCAAACTCGAAGACGCATTGAAGCTCGATGCCGTCTGGATAGCGCCGGAAAACGGCCATGTCGCCGATCCGTCGACCGACATCGCGGTGCTGGCGGCCAGCGTCTTTCTCGAGCTGATCAAGAAGGGCGATCGCATCGGCGTCGCCTGGGGGAGGACCATCTATACGATCGCCGACATCATGTCCTATGCCGATCTGCAGGATGTCACGGTGGTGCAGCTCTGCGGCAATCTGGGAGCCCCCTATTCCTACCGGCCCGACCAATGCACCATGGAAATCGCCCGCCGGCTCAATGCCAAGGGACTCAATTTCTATGCGCCGCTGGTGCTGACGACAGAGGAACTGGCGCGCAGCCTGCGCGACGAGCCGGTGATCCGCGAGCAGTTGTCGGGCATCAGCGCGTGCAATCTGGCGCTTTACTCGGTCGGCACCGTCGACGCCGACAGCCATGTCGTCAAATGCGGCGCGCTGACTGCCAGCGAAATGGAGGTGCTGCGTCGTGCCGGGGCTGCCGGCGTCATCGCCGGTCAGATCATCGACGCGCAAGGCAAGGCGCTCGACTGCAGCTACAACAGGCGGATCATTTCGGCGGAGCTGTCATCGCTGCGCAAGATTGAAAAGCGTCTCGTGGTGGTGCAGGAGGACAGCAAGTTCGGACCGCTGGTGGCGGCGATCGCGGGTGGGCTATGCACGCATCTGGTGGTCGGCGCCCGGATGGCGCGACGGCTGCTCGACGATGCCGGACCGGCAGCAGAAAAGGTCGCCTAGAGAACACAAGCCGCCGCGGAGGCATTGTCATCAAGGCGTCGCGGCATTCCTGTTTTACAACAAAAACAACCGGACGAAGCGAACATGAAGAACCTGTGGAATGACGGCGACGCGGAGAAGCTGGTTGCCGACTATGCGATGAAGGGCGTGGCACGCGACCTGGCGCTGCGCGTCTACACGACCAGGCTTCTGGGCGGCGAACCGCGGCTTGTCCTGCATGGCGGCGGCAACACATCGTGCAAGACAAAGGCCATCGATCTCGTCGGCGACGAATGGGACGTGCTCTGCGTCAAGGGCAGCGGCTGGGACATGGGCATCATCGAGCCGCAGGGCCTGCCGGCGGTCAAGCTCGGCGCGCTGCTCAAGGCGCGGTCGCTCAAAAAACTCTCCGACGAAGACATGGTGGCGCTGCAGCGGGTGAACCTGATCGATCCGTCTTCGCCCAACCCTTCAGTCGAGACACTGCTGCACGCCTTCCTGCCGCATAAATTCGTCGACCATACGCACTCGACCGCCATCCTCGCCATTGTCGACCAGGACGACAGCGAGGCGCTGAGCAAGAAGGTTTTTGGCAACAAGATGGGGTTCGTGCCCTACATCATGCCGGGATTCGACCTGGCGAAGGCGGCTGCCGATGTCTTCGACGCCGACCCGACGGTCGAAGGCCTGATCCTCGACAAGCATGGCATTTTCACCTTCGGCGACGATGCCAAGCAGGCTTACGACCGGATGATCCATTATGTTGATATCGCCGAGGATTTCATCGCCAGCCACGGCAAGCCGCGTAGCGAAAAAACCGCCTTGCCGGCCAGGCTGGCGAAGCCTGCGGAGATTGCGCCGATGCTGCGCGGCGCGGTGGCGGTGGCGCGCGGCGAAGGCCGCTTCGACCGCATGATCAGCGATTTCCGCACCTCGGACGCGATCGTCGATTTCATCAATTCGGCAAAAATTGCCGACTATGCCGGGCGCGGCGTGTCGACGCCCGACCTGTCGATCCGCATCAAGACCGGACCGATGGCGTTGCCGGCGCCGGACGCGGACAAGATCGGCGACTACAAATCCGTCATTCGCCAGCATGTCGAAAACTTCGCCAGGGACTATCGCGCCTACTTCGAGACCAACGACGCGCTCGACGATGTGAAGCGCACTATGCTCGACCAGATGCCGCGCCTGACGCTGGTGCCGGGGCTCGGCATGTTCGGCCATGGCCGCACGCTGAAGGACGCGAAGATTGCCTCCGACGTCGGTGAAATGTGGATCGAGGCGGTGCGCGGCGCCGAAGCAATCGGCGATTTCCATCCACTGTCCAAGGCCGACCTGTTCCCGCTCGAGTACTGGTCGCTGGAACAGGCCAAGCTCGCCGCCAACAAGCCGAAGCCGCTGACCGGCCAGATTGTGCTGGTCACCGGCGGCGCCGGCGCGATCGGTGCCGCCACGGCAAAGCTGTTCGCCGACAATGGCGCTCATGCGGTCGTCGTCGATCTCGACGCGGCGAGGGCGACGGAGGCGGCAAAAAAGGCCGGCAACGGTTCGATCGGCGTCGGCGCCGACATCACCGACCCGGCGCAGATGCGCGCTGCCTTCGACAAGGCGGTCGCCGTCTACGGCGGCCTCGACATCCTCGTTTCGAATGCCGGTGCGGCCTGGGAAGGCAGGATCGGCGAACTCGACGACGCCACTTTGCGCAAGAGCTTCGAGCTCAATTTCTTCGCCCACCAGTCGGCGGCGCAGAACGCAGTGCGCATCATGCTCGAGCAGGGCACCGGCGGCGTGCTTTTGTTCAACACCTCCAAGCAGGCGATCAATCCGGGTCCGAAGTTCGGCGCCTATGGCATGCCAAAGGCGGCGACGCTTTTCCTGTCCAGGCAATATGCTGTCGACTACGGCGCCCACGGCATCCGCTCCAATGCCGTCAACGCCGACCGCATCCGTTCCGGGCTGTTGACCGACGCGATGATCGCCAGCCGTTCGAGCGCCCGCGGGGTCTCGGAAAAGGAATATATGGCGGGCAATCTGCTCGGGCAGGAAGTGACGGCCGAAGACGTCGCCCAGGCCTTCCTGCATCAGGCGCTGGCAGAGCGCACCACCGCCAATGTGACGACGGTGGATGGCGGCAATATCGCGGCGGCGCTGCGGTAGCTTGGAACTTTGCCATTCTCGCGGTGAGAGATCACCGGAGAATCCTAACAAAGATTGTTAGACCTTGTGAGATATGATACATGGCCAAGCATGAAAACCCATCCCATGCGCACCCTTACCATATCCCTCACCCCGCAACAGGCGGCCCGCCTGCAAAGCGCTGTCGAAGGCGGGGGATATGCCTCTAACAGCGAAATTGTCCGCGACGCTCTGCGCCTGTGGGAACAGCGCGAGGAATTGCGCGCCTTGGAGTTGGAACACTTGAAGCGGGCCTATGCCGACGGCATGGCCAGCGGCAAGCCGGTGGAAGTCGAACCCGCCGAGTTCATACGCGGTTTGAAGGCAGAACGCCGCGCCCGTGGCTAGATATCGGCTCACGCCGCGCGCCTCGCAAGATTTGCGGGATATTTGGCACACTATCGCAATCGAGAATGAAAAGGCAGCCGACAAGCTGCTTATGCGCATTTTTGACAAACTGGAACTGGCGGCGGAGCACCCCAAGATGGGCACAGCCAGGCCAGAGTTGAGTGTGACGGCCCGCGTGCTCATCGAGGGCCGCTACATCGTCATCTACGAACCGCAGCTGGAAGGCATCCTGGTCGTGGCGATCGTCCACGGGATGCGCGATCCGGAGCACTGGCTGTAAACCACGAGCCTGACGGCGCAGGCATTCAGACCTGGAAAAGAGCGGCCCGCCCGCGAGCCGCTCTTCCCTTGGGCCTGTGATGGTACGCTTATTTGGCGTTGGGGTTCGGCATCCAGGCCGGCATCGCGACATCGGCATGGGCGAACTGCGGCAGCTTGGCCGAGAGGTCTTCCATGTTCTTGATGTCCTTGTCGATCAGGTCCTTCTGGCTGATCAGCGTCGGCGGCACGATGACGTTTTGGCCGGGGTCTTCGCCGGCCAAAAGCTGCGCCAGCGCGCGCACCGAAACCTGGCCGACGACGGCCGGGTTGGTGGCAGCCGTTGCCGCCCAGGCGCTGTCGGGCTCGCGCATCGCGGCGATGTCGGAGGTCGAGATGTCGGCCGAATAGATCTTGATGTCCTGTGACAGGCCGGCCTCGTCGACGGCGATCTTCACCCCCTTGGCGAATTCGTCAAAGGGCGCGAACATCACCTTGATGTCGGGGTTGGCCGACAGCACCGAACGGGCCTGGTTGGCGACGGAATTGGCGATCGGGTTGTCGAGCGTGCCGAACATCGCCGCCTCGTTGATGCCGGGATATTTCTTCTTGAACTCGACCCAGGTCTCGTTGCGGCGGTCGAGCGGCGCGATGCCGGCGACATAGACGTAGCCGGCCTTCCAGCCCTCGCCATTGTCCTTGATTGCCTGCTCGAGAGCGAGGCGTGCAAGGTCGCGGTCGGACTGCTCGATCTGCGGTATTTTGGGGTTCTCGAGGTTGACGTCGAAGGCGACGACCTTGATGCCGGCGTCGACCGCGCGCTGGGCGGCTTCCTTCATCGATTCCGTCAAGCCGTGCTGGATGATGATGCCCTGAACGCCGAGCGCGATGGCCTGGTCGACCATGTCCGCCTGAAGGGCGGCATCCTGACGGCTGTCGAGGACGCGCAGATCGACGCCAAGCGCCTTGGCCTGCGCTTCGACACCGGACAGATAGGCCTGGAAGAAGTCGCCGGTCGAGAGATAGCGGACCAGCGCGATCTTGACGGCGCCGGGCTTGTCGAACGGCGCCGGCCTGTCCTGCGCCATCGCCGGGACCTGCATCAGCAGCGCAGCACCGGCAAACCCGATTGCTGCCTTCCCCAAAACTCTTCTTGTGATCTTCATGCTGTCTCCTCCACTTGTTGAATTCAAATTTTAGCCGGTCGAAAATCCTGTCCGTCGAAATCCTACCTGTTGCCCCTGCCGGAAAGGGCGAAGGTGAAGACCAGGGCAATCACGAGAACCACGCCCTTTATGAAATCCTGCGTGTAATAGGGCGCGTTCATCATCGTCAGGCCCTGCAGCAGCACGCCGACAAACACCGCGCCGACAGCCGTGCCGAAGGCGTTCGGCTTGGCGGCGCCAAGAACCGCGTAGCCGATGAGTGCCGCAGCCACTGCGTCCAGCAGGAGATTATTACCCGAGGCGATGTCGCCGCGTCCAAGCCGGGCAGCGAGCAAAATGCCGCCGATCGAGGCAAAAACCCCTGAAATAACGTATGCCCAGATTTTGTATGCCTTGACAGGCGCGCCGGCGAGCTCGGCAGCCCGTTGGTTGCTGCCGACCGCATACATCATGCGGCCGAAACGGGTGTATTCGAGAAAGAACCAGATCAGCACCGCAAGCACGAGCAGCACGACGACCGAAACCGGGATGAGGTTGGGGATGAAGAAATCGAAGCGGTGGCGGCCGAGCGCCAGGAAGCCGGCGCCGAACGTGCCGTTGGCGACCGAGCCGTCAGGCATCGTCATGCCGGTGGCGATCGAGCGGCCCTCGGTCGGGATTCGCTGCAAGCCGACGAGCAGGAACATCATGCCGAGCGTCGCCAGAAGGTCCGGTACACGCATATAGACGATCAGCCAGCCATTGATGAGGCCGACGATGACGCCGATCGCGAGACAGGCGACAACCGCGACGACAGCGTTCTGCTCCAGCACCACCATGACATAGGCGGCCGCCATCATGGCGCTGGTGGCGACGGAGCCGATCGACAGGTCGAAGCCGCCGACGACCAGGGTGGCGGTGACGCCGAGCGCCAGCACGCCGGTGATGGCGACGGACTGGAAGATGAAGACGGCGCTCTGCGGCGAGACGAAGCCATCGGCGGCGATGGCGAAATAGGCGATCAACCCGAACAGCAGAACGATGAAGCCATAGCGGATGGCATGGCCGCGCGCGGCTGCCATCCTTACCCAACCCGAACTCATGCCCTCTCCATTCCACGTCCCATTATCTGCCCGCCTCACGCTGCGCTGTGCAGCGGCCCGCCCGCCACTTCGGCCAGCAGGCGCTCGAGGTCGATGTCGGCGTTGCGATGCTCACCGACGATTGTCTGCTCCGACATCACCAGGATGCGGTCGGCGGTCTCCAGCGCCTCGTCGAGCTCGGTGACGAACAGCAGCGTCGCACGGCCGTTCGCGCTCGCCCGCAGCTTGGCGGCGATGTCGCGCCTGGCTGAAATGTCGACGCCCTGAAACGGCTCGTCCAGTATGAACAGTCTTGCCGCCTGCGACATCCAGCGGGCGACCATCACCTTCTGCTGGTTGCCGCCGGAAAGCGCCGACATTTCGTCCTTCTCCGAGCGGCAGACGATGCCCAACTCCCCGATCTGCCGGCGGGCGATGGCGCGCTCGACGCGGCCCTTGAGGACGCCCAAACGCGACATCCGCCTGTGGAACGGCAGGCTGATATTTTTCTGGATGTTGAAGTCGCCGACGATCCCGTTTTCGCCCCGGTCCTTGGCGACGAGAAACACGCCGGCGGCGATCGCCTCGCCTGTCGACCCCGGTGCATAGGCTTTGCCGTTCAGCACCATGGTGCCGGACAGCGGCTTGCGGGCGCCAAACAGCGTCTCGGCGAGCGCTGTCTTGCCGACGCCGACGAGGCCAGTGATGGCAACGACCTCGCCGTCGCCGAGCGTCAGCGAGATCGGGCTGGAACGTTCGGCAATGCGCAACCCGTCGATCGTCAGGACTGGCCTGGCCGAATTCCTGGCGACGATCCGGTCGAGGTGGATCTTGCGGCCGAGCATGGCGTTGACCGCGCCTTCATAATCGAGCGGCTTGCTGTCGAAAACGCCTGAGATGACGCCGTCGCGCATCGAGACGATCCGGTCGGCAAGCCGCCTGATGTCCGACATGCGGTGCGAGATGTAGAGGATGGCGACGCCCTGCTCGCGAAGCCTGTCGAGCAGCGCGAACAGCCGGTCGGCCTCGGCACTGGACAAGGACGAGGTCGGCTCGTCGAGGATCAGCACTTTCGGCTGATGCGCCATGGCGCGGGCAATCGCCACCATCTGGCGATCGGCCAGCGAGAGATCGCTGATCCGGGCCTTCAGGTCGATCATCAGCCCCATGCGGTCGGCAACCGCCTTTGCCTCGCGGCGCACCCGGCCCGAATTGAACAGGGTCGGCGCGCCGCTGCCGCTCAGCCTGTCGAGCGTCAAATTGGTGGCAACGTCGAGATCGGTGACGACACCGTCATTGATGTTCTGATGGACGGTGACGACGCCGGCGCGGATCGCCGCCGCCGGCGTTTTCGGCGCGAAGTTTTGGTCGGCGAGGCTCATCGTGCCGCTGCCGCGCTCATAAACGCCGCTGATGATCTTGACCAAGGTGGATTTGCCGGCGCCGTTGGCGCCCATCAGCACGGTCAATTCACCGGCATGCAAATCGAGCGAGACGCCGCCAAGCACCTCGATAGGGCCGAAGGATTTCCTCAGGCCGTCGACGCGGAACACGGCATCATTGCCCATTCGTTCCTCCCTGGCGACGACGCTATGGGCTGTTCCGGCAATTGTCAACACGATTGACAATTGCCAGAGGGCTTCCTAGCTTGGACCAACCGTGATGGCTCCACTAAGATGAGAGCACGTAAACGGGAGGTGAGGATGACTGGGAAATTGCCGTTCGAAGCACTGTCGGTCGAAACACTGGCGGCACGCCTCGGCGCCAACGCGGCGCTGTGCTCGCATATCGGCAAGGACACGAGCCGCTGGAAGGTTCGCGAGGTCGGCGACGGCAATCTGAACCTGGTGTTCATCGTCGAGGGTGCGCAGGGTGCGGCCGTCGTCAAGCAGGCCCTGCCCTATGTCCGCCTGGTCGGCGACAGCTGGCCGCTGCCGCTAAAACGTTCCTTCTTCGAATATCACGCACTGACCCGGCAGCAGGCTAGAGCGCCCGGTTCGGTGCCGGCGATCCATCACTTCGACGAAGGCCAGGCGCTGATCATCATGGAATATCTGTCGCCGCACATCATCCTGCGGCGCGCGCTGATCGAGGGCCGGCAACTGCCCAACATCGCCAGGGACATCGGCCTGTTCATGGCCCGCACCCTGTTTCGCGGCTCCGACCTGCATATGGCGACCAGGGATCGCAAGGCCGATCTGGCGCTGTTCGCCGACAATGTCGAGCTTTGCGACATCACCGAGAACCTGGTGTTCTCGGACCCGTATTTCGATGCCAGGATGAACCGGCATACGAGCCCGCAGCTCGACAGCATCGTTGCAGAATTGCGCGCCGACCGCGACCTCAAGGTCGAGGCGCAGCGGCTTAAGCACATTTTTGCGGCCAATGCAGAGACGCTGCTGCACGGCGACCTGCATTCCGGCTCGATCATGGTCACCGAGACAGAAACGCGGATGATCGATCCCGAATTCGCCTTCTACGGCCCGATCGCCTTCGACGTCGGCATGCTGCTCGCCAATTTCTGGATGGCGTTCTTTTCGCAGCGTGGCCACGAGCAGAACGGAACGCGCGACGCCATGCGCGCCTATCTGCTCGGAGTGACGGTCGAGACATGGTCGGTGTTCCGCAGCGAGTTCTCGCATCTGTGGCGGACCGAGCGCACCGGCATGCTCTACCAGCAAAGCCTGTTCGAGGATCAGGGCGACAGGCTTGGCGCCGAACAGGCGCTCGACCACATGCTGCACCAGGTGTGGACCGACATGCTGGGCTTTGCCGGCGTCGAGGTGCACAGGCGCATTCTGGGCCTCGCGCACAACGCCGATTTCGAGACCATTGCCGACGCCGATCTGCGCGCCACATGTGAGGCAAAGGCGCTGAAATTCGGCCGTCACATCGCCGTCAACCGGCGCCAGATCCACAGCATCGACGAGGTCAACAAACTGTCCGCACTGATCGAACGGGAGAACAGGATTTGAACGTCGGCGACCGCCACTACCGCACCATCTGGCTGAGCGATGACGGGCGTTCGGTGGAGATCATCGACCAGCGCTGGCTGCCGCATGATTTCCGCGTCGAAAAAGTCAACACCGTTGCCGGCATCGCCACGGCGATCCGCGACATGTGGGTGCGCGGCGCGCCGCTGATCGGCGTCACCGCCGCCTATGGCGTCGCCATGCAGATGGCCGACGACCCTTCGGATGCGGCACTCGACGGCGTCTGGGAGGTCTTGCACGAAACCCGCCCGACCGCGATCAATCTGCGCTGGGCGCTCGATGAGATGCGCAATTTGCTGCGGCCGCTTCCATCAGGACAGCGCGCCGAGGCGGCTTACCGGCGCGCCGGCGAAATCGCCGACGAGGATGTCGGCCTCAACCGCGCCATCGGCGTCAATGGGCTTGAGATCATCAGGGAAATCGCAGCACGCAAGCAACCGGGCGAGCCGGTCAACATCCTGACCCACTGCAATGCCGGCTGGCTGGCCACCGTCGACTACGGCACCGCCACGGCGCCGATCTATCTGGCAACGGAAGCCGGCATTCCCGTTCATGTCTATGTCGATGAAACCCGCCCGCGCAACCAGGGCGCCCAGTTGACCGCATGGGAGATGGCCGGCCACGGTGTGCCGCATACACTGATCGTCGACAATGCCGGCGGCCATCTGATGCAGCGCGGCCAGATCGACATGGTCATCGTCGGCACCGACCGCACCACCGCCGACGGCGATGTCTGCAACAAGATCGGCACCTATCTGAAGGCGCTGGCCGCCGCCGACAACGACGTGCCGTTCTATGTCGCGCTGCCGTCGCCAACCATCGACTGGACCGTGGGTGACGGGCTGGCCGAAATCCCGATCGAACAGCGTTCCAGCGACGAGGTCTCACTGGTCTGGGGCAAGACCGCGAGTGGCGAGATTGCGCAGGTCCGCATCTCGCCGGAGACGACGCCCGCGGCAAACCCGGCCTTCGACGTGACGCCGGCGCGGCTGGTCACCGGATTGATCACCGAACGCGGCGTCGCCAGGGCGTCGCGCGACGGCTTGAAGGCGATGTTTCCCGAACGCTGATGGATCCTGCTCCCACGGATACTGCTGAGACGGTTGGCAGCGGACCCTAAATATCAAGACTGACGGCTCGCCGGACCCCTGAAAAGACCCGGCCTCGCCGGCAATGCCAAATGCGATGTCGATCCACCACATGATCCGACAAGGCCGCCACCAGCTGGCGCAGCCGACGGCGCGGGACTGCGGAATTGGCTCTCGTGAACGCGTTCGTCCCAAACGGGTTGCCAATCGATGGTAGTGTGATTATACCAGTTACTAAGGTGACGATCGGCAGGGTCATCGTTGAAGATCAGGAGTAGGGCTAGATGACTACGATTGCGCTGTTTGGTGCCGGCGGCAAAATGGGTTACCGCCTGTCGACCAATTTTCGCGGCTCTCCCTACATCGTACGCCATGTCGAGGTCAGCGACGCCGGCCGCGAGCGGCTTAAGATCGGGCTGGGCCTCGACGCGGTCAGCGCCGATGAAGCCCTGAACGGCGCCGAGGTGGTTATCCTGGCGGTTCCCGACACCCATATCGGCAAGGTCGCGGCCAGCATCGAGGGCAAGCTTGCGCCCGGCACAATGGTGGTCGTGCTCGACGCCGCAGCGCCTTTCGCCGGTCATTTGCCGAAGCGGCCGGACCTGACCTATTTCGTCACCCATCCCTGCCATCCGCCGATCTTCAACGACGAGACGGACATGGCGGCCAAGAAGGACTATTTCGGCGGCGTCAAGGCCAAGCAGCATATGGTCAGCGCGCTGATGCAGGGACCGGAGGAGGATTTCGCCAAGGGCGAAGCGATCGCCAAGATCATCTGGGCCCCGGTGATGCGGTCGCATCGCGTCACGGTTGACCAGATGGCGCTGCTCGAGCCGGGCCTTTCGGAGACCGTCTGCGCTTCGCTGCTGGTCGTCATGAAGGAAGCGGTCGACGAGGTCGTCGCGCGCGGAGTCGACCAGCAGGCCGCGCTCGACTTCCTGCTTGGCCACATGAATGTGCTCGGCGCCGTCATCTTCGGCGAGACCAAGGGCGTGTTCTCCGACGCCTGCAACAAGGCTATCGAGTTCGGCAAGCCGGTGCTGATGCGCGAAGACTGGAAGCGGGTCTTCGAGCCGGAAGAGATTGCAGCGAGCATCCAGCGCATCACCTGAGGCGGAAGCCGCCCTCCTTCTCCTCTCGTAGGAGAAGGTACAGGCGCGTCCTATGTCACCGCGGTGACCCTGCCCGCCGCATCGAGGCGACAGCCGACTCGCGCCTGCCGAACCTCGACGCCGCCTTGTCTTGCATAGTGTATGCGCACCTCGATCGGCGCCGTGAGCGCGCCCCGACGTTGCTGCAACGGGCCCGCGCTTACCGCGTGAACAAGCACGGCGCCAAGCGGCGTCGCGGCCGACGCGATCGCCGTGCGGCAGGCGCGCACCACAGCTGGTGGGATACCGGGTTTGGCTTTCAGTGGCGCCATAAACGGATAGCCATAGGTGATCCGCGCCGACGTGTTGCGACCAGTTCCGGAAGGCCTGAGCTTGCGTGGCAGGATGGCGAATTGACTCGCAGCCTTGGCCTTGGTGGTGGCTGGCGTGATGCCGGCATTGCTGCTCGCGGCTTGCCCAGCGCCCAGCGCCGGGTTGCCTGGCTTACCTCCTGGAGCGGTGCCCGATGCGGACGAAGGGTCGCCCACCCCGACACCTGTCGACAGGCCGCCGCTTGCGCCGCCGAGGTTGCCGCTGACGCCAAGTCCGGCACCGAGCGATCCCTTGCCCGCGCCGAGCGATCCGCCAAGGCTTACTCCCCCTACTCCGTCGACGCTCGAGCCGCCCGCCACCGAGGCGCCTTTCGGGCCGGCGCTAAGGCCAGCACCGACCCCGACACCGCCAAGTTTGCCGCCAAGCCCCGCCTCAAGAGCCGAGGCAGGGCAAATTGCGATCGCGACGGTCAATGCGGCTGCGACGTATTTGTTCATCACCATATTCCTCCTGCGGCATGTATTCGGCCCGCCGAAATGCCCTTCACGATCAGCCCTCGCTAGGGAGCGCCGAGCTTCGGCGGTCGCGTCGGGAGCAACGCGTCGGGAAGCGCGATGGTCGCCACCAGAACAGGTCGCGATGGTTTTTTGGCCTTCACTTTGTGGTTTTCCCGCAACCCCGATTGACGGGCTGGTCGCGAGCGCACGGACACATCTGCACGCGAAGCTGCGACGGCAGGCGCTTTCGGAACGCGGTTGATACGCTCGCTGCGACGCTCATCCCGGGCCTGTTCAACGTCAATCGCCTTTCGAGCGGCGCTGAGCTCGCGGGCCAGGCCGACGGCCTTGTTGCGCTCTTGCTCCAACGCCACGCTCAGCTCCATCGAGACGCGGCTCGCTTCCTGCCTTGCCGCGTCGCGTTCCCGCCGGGCGCTGTCGCGATCACGAGCAGCTGAATCTGCCCGTTCGCGCTCCAGTTCGAATGCGTCGCCAGCTCGCTTCAAAGCCGCCTCGGCCACCTGTCGTTCCCTGATGGCGTCGGTGCGCGCAGCCGCAGCCAGATCCGCGCTTGTCTTAAGCGCGTCGATGGTCTGGCGCGCCGCGGTGAGTTCGCGTTCGAAGCGCTCAGCCTTGTGCCGCTCCTCATCCAGCGCTCGCTGCGCCTCTGCCACAGAGGCCGCCATGGAGTGACGCGCTTCAAGCATGGCGGCCTTCTCGTGATCGGCGAGAATGGCTTTGGCCTTCAAGCCTTTCACTTGGCTTTGCGCCACTTCCAGATCGAGCGCGAGCTCTTCGGCCCATCGCCGCTGCTGTTTTAGCGCCTGTCCTTGTTCAGCCATCATGTCGGCTACCGCACGCGCCTGCGCACTGGCATCGCGGGCGCCGCGCTGCATCACGGCCAGTTCGGCTCGCGCCGCCGCCAAATCGCGGCCGTCATGGTCAGCGCGAGCCGGGTCACCGCGAGCCGGCTGCACGCTCTTCCTGAGCGCGTCGACTTCCCTTAGCGCCGCAAAGAGCTTTTGTTCCAGCGTACCGCGGTCAGTCCGCATCGCATCGAGTTCCCGCACCAAGGCGTCGGCCCGTTGGCGCGCCGTCGCAAGGTCCTGATTGTGTCGCGCGGCATCGTTGCGAGCAGTCTGGCGAGCCGCAAGTGCTTCCTCGCGCGCTGCCGCAAGTTCCATGCGAGCGGCGGACAGCTCATTCAGCAATGCCCCGTGCAGAACTTGCTGTTGCTCCGCAGCAGGCTGCCGAGGTGTGTGGGAACCGCGCACGCCCGGCTGCGCCTCGGCCTGGCCGTTCTCGACACTGGCGCGTTGCGAAGCCACGGCCGAAGAGCCGTCGCTGGCTGCGTCTGCCGGCGGTTCGGGGGCTTCTTGTTTGACCTCCACCGAAGCCGTGAGGTCGGAAGGCGAACTTTGTATCAGTTTGACGGTTATGTCAGCCCGTTCCTGACGGCCGCTCCTGGCTTGCAAGCGGTCGGAAATCAGCTTTGCCAGCTCTTCCTCACGCAGACCTGCGGCGGCAATGCTGCCGATCAATGGAAGGTCAAGCGTGCCAGTCGAGTCGATGGTGAAACTATGGTTGAGCTGCAACGCCTCCAGAACGCCGTCGCGCAAGGCAGTCCACTGCCAAACGTGCAGTTCGATCGTGTCTCGCGGAGCAAGTCTGTCGTCAGCCTTCGGCCGACCGTGTGCCGCAGATCCCAGCAGCAGGATGATACACAACGAAATGAGGCACAGCATGGCGCTGCCCCTCCTGCCGCGCATGCCACGCAATGAAGCCGAATGCCGTCGGTCAGCAAAGCTTGGCGCGGGGCTGCAGGATGGCGGCCTGAAACTCTGCACAAAAGTCATAGCTGAACCTCACCGGCAACGCGACCCTTGCCGCGAACGGATTTTTTAGAAAAACCGCGCGCAGGCTGGGGCCGCGGAGAAATTCCACAACCAGTAGGCGATATTAGCAAAGCCTGCGCGTAGCGCTGAGCACCGAATTAGGCTTAGGAATGTCTCCTCCTTACTTACTTATTGCGCCCTCGCCCGCGTATCGTACCGCTTAAGGTGGTGGTTCTCCGACCTGGCCAGATGCAGGCGCATCGTAGGGAACGAAGTATCGCTCTTGGTGGGATGACTCTCCGGTGGCGCTTGCTGCTCATCAGATACATATCATCTGAATTTGTGGTTGACTCATTATACCAGTTGGCTTAGCTGTTGGATTGGCTTTGGCCAGCCGAGGCCGGGCTGAAAATTGGGCAGGCAGCAGGTGGAGGGGCTGAAGACGGAACCGAGCCGGATGATCCGCCCGGGTGAGCCGGCAAATGACCCGATCCGCGACACCGGACGCGATCCGCCTGACAAACTGGAACGCATTTAAGCCTGGGCCGCGGAAGCACAGGCTTTTTCAAATGGGAGGAAATCATGAAACTCACTCGCAGAATGACATTTGCGGCTTTTGCCGGCATGCTGGCGCTGGGCACCGCTGCACCCGCCTATGCGGCGGATCTCATTGCCATCATCACGCCCTCGCACGACAACCCATTCTTCAAGGCCGAAGCCGTCGGCGCGGAAGCCAAGGCCAAGGAACTCGGCTATGAAACGCTGGTGCTGGTCCATGACGACGACGCCAACAAGCAGTCCGAGCTGATCGACACGGCGATCGGCCGCGGCGCCAAGGCGATCATCCTCGACAATGCCGGCGCCGACGCCTCGGTCGCCGCCGTGCAGAAGGCCAAGGACGCGGGCGTTCCGTCGTTCCTGATCGATCGCGAGATCAACGCCACCGGCGTCGCCGTCGCGCAGATCGTCTCCAACAACTACCAGGGCGCCCAGCTTGGCGCACAGGAGTTCGTCAAGCTGATGGGCGAGAAAGGCAATTACGTCGAGCTGGTCGGCAAGGAATCCGACACCAATGCCGGCATCCGCTCCAAGGGCTATCACGACGTCATCGACGACTATCCGGACCTGAAGATGGTGGCGCAGCAATCGGCCAACTGGAGCCAGACCGAGGCCTATGCCAAGATGGAATCGATCCTCCAGGCCAACCCGGACATCAAGGGCGTGATCTCCGGCAACGATACGATGGCGATGGGCGCCCATGCCGCCCTTGCCGCCGCCGGCCGCAAGGACGTCATCGTCGTCGGCTTCGACGGATCGAATGACGTGCGCGACTCGATCGCCTCTGGCGGCATCAAGGCCACGGTCCTGCAACCGGCCTATGCGCAGGCGCAGATGGCGGTCGAGCAGGCCAACGACTTCATCAAGAACAAGAAGTCTCCGGCCGAGGAAAAGCAGCTGATGGACTGCGTCCTGATCAATGGCGACAATGCCGCCAAGCTGGAAACCTTCGCGCTGACCAACTGAGCCGGTGTGACATCAATCGCAAGGGACGAGCTTCCGGCTCGTCCCTTGCTTCCATTTCCCGGGTGCCCTGACCGCCATGCCGAACAAGCCGACATGTTGAACAAGCTGACTTGGGCGACCGTTGCCGTGATATTTGGCATCAGCCTGACTGCCTGCAAGATCCTGCCGACACCGTCCGCGGAAGATGGCGGCAATGCACCGGCCTTCAATGCGGACAAGATGGTCGGCGATATCTGGGCTGCCAAAATGCTGCCCTATCTCCAGCAGAAGGCCGGATCGTTTCCCGAGGTTCACGCCCTGGCGAAAGCCGATCCTGCGGCTGCCGGCGCCAAGTATGGCAATCCGAAGAAGCAAGCGAATTCGCCGTGGACCTTCGCGGTTCGCCTCGAAGGCAAGATTGTTGCGGCGAACACACAGTCACACGCGGCAACCATGGATGTCGATGCCGACGGTGACGGCAAGGCGGATGCACGGGTGCAGATCGGACCCGCGATGCGTGGCACCGCGCTGCGCGACAGCCTCGACTTCATCCAGTTCAACGATTTCACCAATCAGATCGACTTCGCCCAGTTCGGCAAGGCGTTCAACATCCATGCCGACAAGACGGTGCTCTCCAAGCTGCCGCGCGAGGCGCTGGAGGGCCGCAGCGCCAGGGTCGTCGGCGCTTATGTCATGGGCAGCGGCCAGGACTTGCCGCTGGTGACCCCGGCGGAGGCAGAGGTGGGGCCGAAGCCATGACTGCCGCCGGCGATCATGATGTCATCCTGAAGCTGGAAGACGTCTCCAAGATCTATTCGGGGACAGTCGCGGTCAAGCGCGCGAATTTCGAAGTGCGCAAGGGCGCGGTCAACGTGCTGGTCGGCGAAAACGGCGCCGGCAAATCGACGCTGATGAAGATCATCGCCGGCGTCGAACAGCCGACGCTCGGCCGCATCCTCCTGGAGGGCGAAGAGGTCTCCTTCTCCTCATCCGGCGACGCGGTGAACCGCGGCATCGGCATGGTGTTCCAGGAGCTGAACCTGTTCGGCAATCTGAGCGTCGCCGAAAACATATTTGCCACCCGCGAGATCACCAACCGGTTCCGCAAGATCGACAGCCGGGAACAGGAGCGCCGCGCGGCGGAATTTCTCGAGCGCCTGCAGGCCGGCATCCGGCCGGACATGCTGGTCGAGGATTTGCGCATCGGCCAGCAGCAACTGGTCGAGATCGCCAAGGCGGTCTCGCTCGATGCGCGCATCCTGATCATGGACGAGCCGACCTCGGCGCTGAGTGCGGCGGAAGTCGAGATCCTGTTCAAGGTGATCGCCGACCTCAAGGCGCGCGGCGTGGCGATCGTCTACATCTCGCACCGGCTCGAGGAGCTGATCCGCATCGGCGACTACATCACCGTGCTGCGCGACGGCCGCATCACCGGCCAGGAGAGGATGAAAAACGTCGACACGCAATGGATCGTGCGGCAGATGATCGGCTCCGACGCCAAGGACTTCGCCAAGCCCGACGGCCATGTTCCGGGCGATGAGATCTTCCGCGCCGAGGATATCTGCCTGCCGCGCGTAACCGGGGGGCTTGCGGTCGATCATGTCTCGCTGTCGCTGCGTGCCGGCGAGATCCTCGGCATATACGGCCTGATGGGCGCCGGACGCAGCGAGCTGTTCGACTGCATCATGGGGCGCCACGGCCATGCCACCGGGGCGATCTTCATTGCCGGCAAGAAGGTCAGGGAACGCGACACCACGCGGCGCATCCGGCGCGGGCTGGCGCTGATCCCCGAGGATCGCCAGCGCGAAGGTCTGGTGTCGATCCTCTCGGTCGCCAGCAATCTGACTCTGGCCAGCCTGTCGCGGTTTGTCCGCCTGTTCCATATCAGCGGCGCCAAGGAGAACCAGGCGGTGACACAGATGGTGCGGGAACTGGCGATCAAGGTCGCCGATCCGGCGCAGGAGGTCTCGTCGCTGTCGGGCGGCAACCAGCAGAAGGTGGTGATCGGCAAGGCGCTGCTCACCGGACCGAAGGTGCTGTTGATGGACGAACCAAGCCGCGGCATCGATGTCGGCGCCAAGGCCGACGTCTTTCGCACCATGCGCAAACTGTCCCGCGACGGGCTGGGCATTCTGTTCGCCACCTCCGATCTCGACGAGGTGATGGCGCTGTCCGACCGCATCGCGGTGATGAGCAATGGAAAACTGACCGGCATGTTCGATCGCGCCGAGGCGACGGAGGCGGCACTTGTCGCCGCATCGGCGCTTGGCCACGGGCCGGTCCCGCACATGGAGCCACGCCCATGACTGACATCCCGGCCAAGGCTTCGGTTGCCTCCGCCTCGAGCGGGTCCGTGCTGCTGACGCTGATGAAGGCGAGGACGTTCATTGCGTTGATCGCCGTCCTGATCTTCTTCTCGATCGCGGCGCCGAATTTCCTGTCGGCCGCCAACCTGATCCTGATGTCGAAGCACGTCGCGCTGAACGCCTTCCTCGCCATGGGCATGACCTTCGTCATCATCACCGGCGGCATCGACCTCTCGGTCGGCTCGATTGTCGGCCTGTGCGGCATGGTCGCCGGCTATCTCGTGCTCAACGGCATCGACCTGCAGGTCGGCTACACGATCTATTTCAACGTCTTCGAGATCGCACTGATCACGCTGGCGGTCGGTATATTGATCGGCGCCGTCAACGGATTGCTGATCACCAGGCTGAATGTCGCGCCGTTCATCGCCACGCTCGGCGTGCTCTATGTCGCACGCGGCCTGGCGCTGCTGTCGTCGGATGGTCGCACCTTTCCGAACCTCGTCGGCAAGCCCGATCTGGGCACGACCGGGTTCGGCTTCCTCGGCGCCGGCCGGCTGCTCGGCCTGCCGGTCTCGATATGGATTCTTGTCGTCGTAGCAGTTGGGGCGGCCTATCTGGCCAAATACACCCCGCTCGGCCGCCACATCTTCGCCGTCGGCGGCAACGAACGGGCGGCGCGGATTTCGGGCGTCAGGGTCAACATGGTGAAGATGTTCGTCTACATGTTCTCCGGCTTCTGCGCGGCGGTCGTCGGGCTGATCATCTCGTCCGAACTGATGGCCTCGCATCCGGCGACCGGCGAAAGCTTCGAGCTCAACGCCATCGCCGCGGCTGTGCTCGGCGGCACCTCGATGTCGGGTGGCCGCGGCACGATCGGCGGCACAATCGTCGGCGCCTTCGTCATCGGCATCCTTTCCGACGGGCTGGTGATGATGGGGGTGAGCTCGTTCTGGCAGATGGTGATCAAGGGCCTGGTCATCATCGTCGCCGTCGTCGTCGACCAGGCGCAGCGCCGGCTGCAGAGCCGGGTGACGCTGATGCAGATGGCAAAGGCGGGCTGACCCGTGGCGGAACTGCGAGGAGCGCTGATCGGCTGCGGCTTCTTTGCCGTCAACCAGATGCATGCCTGGCGCGACATCGACAGCGCCTCGATCGTCGCCATCTGCGACCGCGACCCGGAACGGCTCAAGGTGCTCGGCGACCAGTTCGGCATTGAGCGACGCTACACAGACGCGGCGGCACTGTTTGCCGGCGAAAGCCTGGATTTCGTCGATATCGCCACCACCGCGCCGAGCCATCGTTCGCTTGTCGAGATGGCGGCACAAAACCGCGTTCCGGCGATCTGCCAAAAGCCGTTTGCGCCGACGCTTGCCGACGCCAAGGCCATGGTGAAGGCATGCAGCGATGCCGGCGTGGCGTTGATGGTGCATGAGAATTTTCGCTGGCAGTCGCCGATCCAGGCGGTGCGCGCCGTGCTCGACAGCGGCGACATCGGCACGCCCTTCTTCGGCCGGATCTCGTTCCGCTCGGCCTATGATGTGTTTTCCGGGCAGCCCTATCTGGCGACGGGAAAGCGCTTCATCATCGAAGACCTCGGCATCCACAGTCTCGACATAGCCCGCTTCCTGCTGGGCGACGTTTCGACGATCACGACCCGAACCGCTCGCATCAACCCCAACATTGCCGGCGAGGACGTCGCTACCATGCTGATGGACCACAAGAGCGGTGCAACGTCCGTGGTCGACTGCAGCTATGCGACCAAGCTCGCGGCCGAGCCATTTCCGCAGACGCTGGTCGAGATCGACGGCAGCGACGGCACGATCCGGCTCGAGCAGGATTACCGGCTCACCGTCACCGGCAGGAACGGAACGGCAGTCAGCGACGTCTCGCCGCCGCTGCTGCCCTGGGCATCGCGGCCGTGGCACAACATCCAGGAAAGCGTCGTCGCCATCCAAAAGCACTGGGTCGCCTGCTTGGCGAGCAAAACCGAGCCGGCAACCTCGGGCGCCGACAATCTTAAGACCTTGGCGCTGGTCGAGGCCGCCTATGCCGGTGCTGCAAGCGGTGAACCGGTGCAGCTCGACGCTTTGCTGAGATGACCGCGGATGCCTTCCTCCTCTATGGCACACACGCGGTCGAGACCGAGCCAGTCAGCTTGCGCGCCGGCGCGCTCAGCGCCGACTTCGTCAACGGCAATCTGCGCACCATCCGCCATGGCGGCATCGAGGTGCTGCGCGCCATCGCCTATATCGTCAGGGATCGCGACTGGGCACCTACGAGCCGGCGCTGACGGATTTGGTCATCGACCAGGGCGCCGACACTTTCACTGTCAGCTATTCGGCAAGCTGTGTCGGACCGGAGCGAAGCCGGCTCGACTTTCGCGCGACGATCAAAGGTTCCGCCGACGGCCAGCTGGTTTTCGACGTGAGCGCGCTTCCCGAAAACGCTTTCGAGACCAATCGCTGCGGCTTCTGCATCCTGCATCCGATCGCCGGCCTGGCCGGCAGCCCGGTCACTGTCGAGCACACCGACGGCAGCGTCGTCGCAACGAAACTTCCTGAGCTGATCGACCCCTGGCAGCCTTTCAAGGATCTGCGGGCGATCACGCATGAGGTCCGGCCCGGCGTCACCGCGGAATGCCGGATGGAAGGCGATGCGTTCGAGATGGAGGACCAGCGCAATTGGTCGGACGCGTCCTACAAGACCTATGTCCGGCCGCTGGCGCTGCCTTGGCCCTACATGCTGCCCGCCGGCCAGACTGTGCGCCAGGCACCTGCCCGATCGTGCACGCCGCCGACGATCTCAGCGTCATGCAGTCGCTGGAGGCGCTGCCGTTCATCACCCGATCGGCGCGAGCGATCTTCGGGGCAAAACCCTACCGGATCGGCCCGTCGACCATCGCCATGCGGCAGAACCCCTATGGCGGCGCGACCAAGGCCAACCCGCACAATCAGCGCATCGCCATGGCCGACCGGGATCCCCGCCATGCCGGGCTGTTCGCGGCAGCATGGACGATCGGCTATGGCGCGCGGGTCGCGCCGGCCGGGCTGGAGATGCTCACGCTGTCCAGCTTCAGCGGACCGTTCGGCGTGCTGGCGGCATCCGGGGAACCCGTCGGCGAAGGTGAACCCCGGCCGATCTTCCAGGCCGTGCAGGGGCTTTGCGAACTGGCCGGCTTCAGGCAGGTAGCGGCGAGGACGAGCGATGAGACGCGGCTGCTCACGCTGGCCGGCCGTTCTGCCGCGGGCCAGACCGTCATGTGGCTGGCGAACCTGACGGCGAGCGAAGTGACGGTTGATATTTCCAGGTTCGAGCGACGCCACCTGGTGATGACGCCTTACGCGATCACCCGGATCGGGTGAATCAGCTGCCGGAATTCATCATCCGGAATTCATCACATAGAGCGCGCGCGAGCGCTCGAGGTGCTTGATCATCGCCTTCTCGGCGCCGTCCGCATCCTTCTGCTCGATGCGCCTGATGATTTCTTCGTGCTCGAGCAGCGTAAAATTTTCCTTGCCGGTCCAGATCAGCATTTCGGTGTGATATTCCTTCAACCAGCCAAGCATTGCTTCGCTGACCGCGACATAGATCGGGTTGCCGGATATGGCCGCGATCTGGGTATGAAACTTCATATCGGCGGATATGAAGGCTCCGGAATCGCCGCGAAAGCTCCGCTGTTCGGCAATTGTTGCCCGCAACCGCTGCACGTCCTCGGCGGCGGCCTTTTCGGCGGCTTCCCTGACCATGCCGCGCTCGAAGAAGATGCGGGCGCTCTTGAGGTGCTCCAGCGTGTCCTTCGATGACGACAGGATGATCTTGGCGGCGGCGTCGACCTGCTTGATGATCGACTTGGCGGTCAGCTGAAGCACCTTCGCCCGCTCGCCGTGCGAGATCGCGACAAGGCCCATATTGCTCAACGCCTGCATCGCCTCGCGGATCGCCGGCCTGCCGACCGCGAAGCGCTCCATCAACTCGCGCTCCGACGGCATGTCGTCGCCCGGCTGCAATTCGCCGCTGGTGATCAAGCGCTTCAGTCGCAAAAACACTTCGTCGGAAAGTTTGCGCCGGACGATCGGCTCCGAACGGTTCATCGTCGCGAATCACTCCCTTGACCGGTTCTGTTTAGCATCGTCATCACGAATCTCGGAATGCTCGGCCGAGCAGGATATCGCTTGCAATACTTATGTACTCATTATACCAGATTTCGAGGATCAGGGAACTTTTTTCGGACTATGATCACCCTCACCTATCGCATCGAAACCCCAGGCAGCATCGAGGCGCTGGCGGCCAAGATCGCCAGCGACCAGTCGACCGGAACCTTCGTCGCGCTGGCCGGCGAGACCGAGGAGCTCAAGGCCCGGGTGGCGGCGCGCGTATTGGCGATACGGCCTCTGCCGGACGCCGATCGCCCGTCCCTTCCCGAAGCCGGCGACGGGCCCTTCAAGCGGGCGGATGTCAACATCGCATTTCCGCTTGATGCGATCGGCACCGATCTTTCGGCATTGATGACCATCGCCATTGGCGGCGCCTTTTCGATCAAGGGCCTGTCCGGCATTCGCGTCGTCGATATGAAGCTGCCGGAGGAATACCGGGGTGCGCATCCGGGTCCGCAATTCGGTGTCGCCGGCAGTCGCAGGCTGACCGGCGTCAGGGATCGCCCGATCATCGGAACGATCGTCAAGCCGGCGCTTGGGCTGCGCCCGCACGAGACGGCCGAAATGGTCGGTGAGCTGATCGACGCCGGCGTCGATTTCATCAAGGACGACGAGAAGTTGATGAGCCCGGCCTATTCGCCGCTGTCGGAACGGGTGAAGGCGATCATGCCGCTCGTCCTCGACCATGAGCAGAAGACCGGCAAAAAGGTGATGTATGCCTTTGGCATCTCGCACGCCGACCCGGACGAGATGATGCGCAACCATGATCTGGTGGCGAAGGCCGGCGGCAATTGCGCCGTGGTCAACATCAATTCCGTCGGCTTCGGCGGCATGGCTTACCTGAGAAAGCGCTCCAGCCTGGTGCTCCATGCCCACCGCAACGGCTGGGATATCCTCACCCGCCACCCCGGTCTGGGCATGGACTTCAAGGTCTGGCAGCAGTTCTGGCGGCTGCTCGGCGTCGACCAGTTCCAGATCAACGGCATCGCCTCGAAATACTGGGAGCCTGACTGGTCCTTCATCAGTTCCTTCGAGGCGGTGACCACGCCGATCTTTTCGCCGGAGGATTGCGCGCTGCCGGTCGCCGGCTCCGGCCAATGGGGTGGACAAGCCCCCGAAACCTACCGGCGAACCGGCCGAACGGTCGATCTTCTCTATCTCTGCGGCGGCGGCATCGTCAGCCATCCTGACGGACCGGGCGCCGGCGTACGCGCCGTGCAGCAAGCCTGGCAGGCGGCCGTCGATGGCATACCGTTGGCAGACTTCGCCCTGAGCCACCCGGAACTGGCGCGGTCGATCGAGAAATTCGGCGACGGCAAAGCGGCCTGACGCCATGCAAAGCCTGCTTCTGAGCTATTATGGCGATGATCTCACCGGCTCGACCGACGTCATGGAGGCGCTCGAGCTCGGCGGCGTGCCAACCGTGCTGTTCATGCGTCAGCCGGACGAGGCCATGCTTTCGCAGTTCGGGCATTGCCGTGCCATCGGCCTGGCCGGCACCAGCCGAAGCGAGACGCCGCAGTGGATGGACATGCACCTCAACCGCGCCTTCGCCTGGCTGAAGACCCTGAACGCCGAGATCTGCCACTACAAGGTCTGCTCGACCTTCGATTCCAGCCCGGCGATCGGCAGCATCGGCCGGGCTATCGAGATCGGCCGCTCGGTTTTTAGCCAGGACAGCGTGCCGCTGGTGGTCGGCGCGCCGCAGCTCAAGCGCTATACCGCCTTCGGCCATCTGTTTGCTGCCTACCGCGACAAATATTTCCGTATCGATCGCCACCCGGTGATGAGCCGACACCCGACCACGCCGATGGATGAATCCGACCTGCTGATCCATCTGTCGCGCCAGACGGACCTCACCTCGGGGCTGGTCGACCTGGCGACGCTGCAGTCGGCATCGCGCTCGGAAGCGTTCGATCGCTTGCTCGCCGATGGCACCAACATCGTGCTTTTGGATGTCGCCAGCCTGGAAAGTCAGGCGCTTGCCGGCAAGGAGATATGGCGCGTTCGCCGGCCGGGCGCATTCGTCGTCGGCTCTTCGGGCATCGAATATGCGCTGCTGGCCGAATGGGCCGCCAACCGGACCGTCCGTGCCGAGCCCAGCTTTTCGCCGCCGGGTGCGGCCGACCGGATCGCAGTGGTCTCGGGCAGCTGCTCGCCGACGACGGAACGACAGATCCGGCATGCTTTGACGGACGGTTTCGACGGCGTCGCGGTGGACCCTGTCGAACTGGTTTCCGAGGCCTCCAGCGATGCGATTGCGCGCGCGGCAGCAAGCGGGCGTGCCAGCCTCGAAGCCGGTCGCAGCGTCGTCCTCTACACCGCCCTCGGTCCCGCAGCCGACCGGGGCGCCGAAATCGATCGGCAGGAAGGCGCCCGCCACAAGCTTGGCCGCGGCCTCGGCGAACTTCTTCGCGAGCTGACGATCGAACTGAAATTGCAGCGCGTGGTCATTGCCGGCGGCGATACGTCGAGCCATGCGCTCGGCCAGATGGGCGTCGATGCGCTGACGGTCAGGATGCCGCTGCCCGCCTCGCCGGGCTCGCCGCTTTGCGTCGCCCACTCGCGCGTCAAGGCGATCGACGGACTGGAGATTGCGCTCAAGGGCGGGCAAGTCGGTACCGATCGCTATTTCTGCGCCATCCGCGATGGGCTCGGCGGGTGACAGCAGGCGCGCTGGATTTGCCTGATCTCACGACTTCTTGAACACGGCGCGGTTACCAACACACGATAGCTGCCCCACATAAGGCGCCGTACGCGCAGCGGCGGGGCGGCGTAAACGCTCAAGCGGGGCTGGATCACGGCTCCGCGAATGAACCAGCGGGATGCCGCGATGTCATTCAGACCATTGCTTGGTGACGGACGGGTTCGGAGCCAGGAGGAGAAGTCGGAGCCCCTGCAAACCGCGTCATGGGCCAGTTCTTCGATCGTTTTCGACAACCGGCGGTGGGCGTGCCGCGAGGCGGAACTGCGCTGGACAGCCCCTCATCATCTGATCGTGCTGACCGAAGAAGGCGGAACCTCCCATACATCTATCCGGCACGAGGCAAAATCGCTGTACGACGGAATGGACCGTCCCGGAGCCCTCACCTTCGTCCCCGCAGGCGCGGAGCGGCACGGCTTCTATCGCGATGTAGACCTCTCCTACTCAGCCCTGTGGATCGATCCCGATATCAGGCTTCCTGGCTGCGAACGCCTGAGAGAGCTGCCGATCCTGGTGAACAGGAAAGACGTGGTGATCGCCACGCTGCTAAGTTCGCTTCGCGACGAGATGGCACTCGGCCACCAGCCGGACACTGCCTATATCGAGCATCTGGTCGCCCTGGTCAGCCTCCGCGTGGCCGCCCTGAACCGGGAGCAACACCCGTCGGTGCGCCACGGCTGTCTCAGCCGTCGCGCGCTTGGTCGCGTTCGGGGTTACATCGATGCCCATATGAATGCCGACATTTCGCTAAGCGAGTTGGCTGCCGTCGCTGATATGGCCGTCGACAGTTTTGCGCGCCGATTCAAGGCGACGACCGGGCTTGCACCCTATGCCTATGTGATCGAGGAACGCGTCCGGCGAGCCGAGATACTGCTGAGCGAAACGGGCTTGTCGATCGGCAGCATTGCCTTTCGGCTCGGCTTTTCAAGCCAGAGCCACTTCACCACGACGTTCCGGCGTCTCAAGGGCGTGACGCCTCGGGCCTATCGGGTGAATTCTTCTCCGGAATCCTGATATTGCCGCCGGTTTCTTGAAAGAAAGCCGCCGCGCGCCTCCCCACCTGCAAGGTCGATGGGTGACAGAACTGCGACAGGGAGATCATGCATGGCCAAAACAGACACAAGGAGCGGGCCGACTCGTCGAACGGTGCTGGAGGGCGGGGTGGCGACCGGCGTGCTTCTGGCTACAGGTATACCCGTATACGCGGAGCCGGCCGGCGCTGTTGCGGCGGCCGCATCGCCGACGCCGGCGCCAACGATGCCGATATCGCTGCGGATCAACGCGAAGGATTTTGCCGTCGAACTCGACCCGCGGACGACGCTGCTCGACGCGCTGCGCAACCATCTCGGCCTCACCGGCTCGAAGAAAGGCTGCGACCACGGCCAGTGCGGCGCATGCACAGTGCTGGTCGATGGGCGCCGGATCAATTCCTGCCTGACGCTTGCCGCAATGCATGAAGGCGACGAGATCACCACGGTCGAGGGCCTGGCCGAGGGCGACCGGCTGCATCCGGTGCAGGCCGCCTTCGTTGCCCGCGACGGCTTCCAGTGCGGCTACTGCACGCCGGGCCAGATCTGCTCGGCGGTCGGTATGCTGGGCGAGGCCAGGGCCGGCTGGCCGAGCCATGCGAGCGCCGACGTGGCAGCGGTTCCCGTCGCTCTCACCGATGCCGAGATCCGCGAGCGGATGAGCGGCAACATCTGCCGTTGTGCCGCTTATCCGAACATCGTCGCTGCAATCCGCGACGCGGCAGAGGGGGCGTGAGCAATGCAATCCTTCACCTATGAACGTGCGGCAAGTGCCGAGCAGGCAGCCGCCGCGGTCGCGGAGCGGCCGGACGCCAAGTTCATCAGCGGCGGCACCAACCTGCTCGACCTGATGAAGCTCGAGATCGAGCGCCCTGCGCATCTCGTCGATATCAGCCGGCTGCCGCTCGATCGGATCGAGGAGACGGCGGCAGGCGGGCTTCGGGTCGGCGCCCAGGTCCGCAACAGCGATCTTGCCGCCGATCCGCGGGTGAGATCGCGCTATCCGATGCTCACGCAAGCGCTGCTGGCGGGAGCGTCCGGCCAGATACGCAACAAGGCCTCGACCAGCGGCAATCTCCTGCAGCGCACGCGCTGCCCCTATTTCTACGACCGCAACATGCCTTGCAACAAGCGCGAGCAAGGTTCGGGCTGCGCGGCGCTGCAGGGTTTCAATCGCATGCACGCCGTGCTCGGCGCCAGCCAGGCCTGCATCGCGGTCCATCCCTCCGACATGGCGGTCGCCATGGCCGGGCTCGACGCCAGGATCGAGACCATATCGCCCGGCGGCGGGACCCGCACGATTCCGATTGGCGATCTCCATCGATTGCCTGAGGCGACGCCGCATGTGGAAACCGTGCTCGACCACGGCGAGATGATCGCCGCCGTCACCCTGCCGCCGCCACCGCCCGGCCGGCAGGTTTACCGCAAGGTGCGCGACCGTGCCTCCTACGCCTTCGCGCTGGTATCGGTGGCGGCAGTCGTCGAGAAAAGCGGCGATCGTATCCAAAGCGCTCGGATCGCCATGGGTGGCGTGGCCGCCAAGCCCTGGCGCGCGACGGAGGCAGAGCGCACCCTCGCTGGAGCGGCGGCGTCCGACGGCGCCTTTACCGACGCGGCCGAAGCCGCGCTCGCCGAAGCCGTCGGATATGGCGGCAATGATTTCAAGATCCCGCTGGCGAAACGGACGATGCGGCACACGCTCGCTGCTGCCGCCGAGAGTGCATGAGGTGACATGATGACAGAGACGAAGACCTCAAACCGTCCTCGCGAAACACGCAGCGGCATCATCGGGCGTCCATTCGATCGCATCGATGGTCCGCTCAAGGTGAGAGGCGATGCCACCTACGCCTACGAGAATACGCTGGAGGGTACAGCCTTTGGCTATATTCTCGGCGCTGCCGTCGCCAAGGGGCGCATTGCCGAGATCGACACGGCCGAAGCCGAACGGGCGCCGGCAGTGCTGCTCGTCATGACGCACCGGAATGCGCCGGCCCAGCCGGATTTCGGCCCGGCGGTCACGCCGACGGTGCCGGAGGTCTTCACGCGCGCCCGGCCCGCGCTCAACAGCGAGCGGGTGCGCTATTACGACGAGCCCGTCGCGCTGATCGTTGCGGAGACGTTCGAGGCGGCACGTGCTGCCGCCGGCCTCATCAAAGTGCGCTACGACGAGGAGCCGGGCCTCTACGATCTGTCGGGACATGTGGCCGACGCCTACGCACCAAAGCGGACCAATGCCGGCTTCGAGACCGACAGCGTGATCGGCGACTTCGAGAGCGCCTTTGCCGCAGCTCCGGTCAAGGTCGATGCCACTTACCGGACGCCCTTCGAACATCACAATCCGATGGAGCCCCATGCGACGCTCGCCGCCTGGTCAGGCAACGAGCTGACGATCCATACATCGGCGCAAACCCTGGCGAATTTCCGGGCGGGGGTCGCCAGCACACTCCGCATCCCGCCCGAGCGTGTGCGCATCATCAGCCCGTTCATCGGCGGCGGCTTCGGCTCCAAGCTGATTGCCCATGCCGATACGATCCTGGCCGCGCTTGCTGCAAAGGTCCTGCAGCGTCCCGTCAAGATCGCGCTGACGCGACAACAGATGTTCGCCAATGCCGGTCATCGCGCAGAGATGATCCAACAGGTGCGTCTCAGCACGGGCACCGACGGGCGGCTCACCGGGATCGCGCACGACGTCTGGTCGGCAACGTCCAGCTTCGAGGAGTACTGCGAGCAAACGGCAGTTTTTGCCCGCTCGCTCTATGCGGCGCCGAACCGTGTCACCCGCCATCGCCTGGTCCCGCTGGATATCAACCGCGGCGAATGGATGCGCTCGCCCGGCGAAGCCCCCGGCATGCTGGCCTTCGAATGCGCCATGGATGAACTCGCCGAGCGGCTCGGACTGGACCCGATCGAACTCAGGATCCGCAATGAACCGGCCCAGGATCCCGAGCGCGGCGTGCCGTTCTCCACCCGCAACCTCGTCGCCTGCATGGAGGAAGGCGCCCGCCGTTTCGGTTGGCAGCGAAGAAACCCGACGCCGGGCCGCGCCCGAGAGGGCCGCAAGCTCATCGGCTACGGCATGGCGGCGGCGATCCGTCCGAACTACATCGGCGCGGCGACGGCGCGGGTTGCGATCGACCGCGACGGTCGGGTGACGGCGCGGCTCGACATGACCGATATCGGGACCGGCACCTATACGATCCTGACCCAGATCGCCGCGGACAGCCTCGGCGTGCCGATCTCGTCCGTCAAAGTGGAGCTTGGCGACAGCCGCTTCCCGCGTACCGCCGGCTCCGGCGGGTCCTGGGGCGCGGCAAGTGCAGGGTCGGCGCTGCACAACGCCTGCAACGCCCTTAGGGAACGGATATTGCAGGCGGCGCGGTCGAGCGAAGCCTCGCCGTTGCGCGGCGCTGGCGCCACCGAAGCGAGCTTTGCCGACGGCGAGGTCAGGCTCGGCCAGCGTTCGGCAAGCCTGACCGACCTCGTCCGGCGGATCGCTCCCGACGGGTTCGAGGCCGAGGGTTCCGTAGCCGCCGGCGCAGCCACCCCGTCATACAAGGCTTACTCGCAGCATTCCTATGGCGCGCATTTCGCCGAGGTCGCTGTCGATTGCGATACCGGTGAGATCCGCATGCGCCGGATGCTGGCGGTGATGGGCGCTGGCCGTATCCTCAACCCCAAGACCGCGCGCTCGCAAATCATCGGCGGCATGACCTGGGGAATCGGTGCGGCGCTGATGGAGCAGACGGTGCTCGACCGGCGTTACGGCCACTTCGTCAATCACGATCTTGCCGAGTATCACGTCCCGATCAACGGCGACGTCCCGGAGATGGAGGTCGTCTTCCTCGAGGAACATGACGACAAGGCCAATCCATTCGGCGCGAAGGGGATCGGCGAACTCGGCGTCTGCGGTGCGGGCGCAGCTGTTGCCAACGCCATCTACAACGCGACCGGCGTGCGGGTGCGTGACTTTCCCATCACCCTGGACAAGCTGCTGCCTGCCTTGCCGGTGATCGCCATTTGACGCGGCAAGTCTTGTTCGGGCATTTCAAGCTCAAGGACAAAGCGGCTGCCAATCCCTGCGTGCAGGTACTGGCCACGCCGGAACATATTGCCGCGTGAAATCTCCCTCCCCGGGTGGAAATTCCGGTAACACGCTGTACTATCTGCGAAATTACCGAAATCGGGAGGCTGCCGGTGCAGACCAAGAAGATCATCAACGACGGCAACCGCACTGTCGACGAGATGCTGGAAGGCATTCTGGCCGCGCATCCCCGCCATCTCAAAAGCATGGAGGGCAGCCCACGCTCGATCATCGCCCGCGATGGACCTCGCCAGGGCAAGGTCGGCCTCGTCATCGGCGGCGGCTCCGGCCACGAGCCGACCTTCCTCGGTTTCGTCGGCAAGGGGCTGGCCGACGCGGCGGCGATCGGCAATGTCTTTGCCTCGCCGCCGCCGGACCCGATCCTTGAATGCGCCAAGGCGGCCAGCGGCGGCGCCGGCGTGCTGTTCATGTATGGCAACTATGCCGGCGACGTGATGAACTTCGACATGGCCGCAGAGATGGCGGCGATGGATGACATCGAAGTGCGCACCGTGCTGACCACCGACGACGTGGCATCGGCGCCGCGCGACCAGAGGCAAAAGCGCCGTGGTGTCGCCGGCAATTTCTTCATCTTCAAGGCCGCTGGTGCCGCCTGCGAGCGGATGCTGTCATTCGACGAATGCGAGCGTATCGCCAGGAAGGCCAATGATCACACCTTCACCATGGGCGTGGCGCTGTCGCCCTGTTCGCTGCCGCAGACCCGCCGGCCGAATTTTGAGATCGGACCGGATGAGATGGAGATCGGCATGGGCATCCATGGCGAGCCGGGCATTGCCCGCGGAAAATTGAAAACCGCCGACGAGATCACCGACGAGATGCTGGACAAGATCGTCGACGAGATGGCGCCGGCACGCGGCGACAAGGTCGCCGTGCTCATCAATTCGCTCGGCTCGACGCCGCTGATGGAGCTCTACATCATGAACCGGCGCGTCAAACAGCGGCTCGATGACATCGGCGTGTCAGTTCACGCGACCTGGGTCGGCAATTATTGCACCTCGCTCGAAATGGCCGGCGCCTCGGTGACGCTGATGCATCTCGACGCCGAATTGCAGACGATGCTCGACCATCCTTGCGACTGCGCCATGTTCCGCGCCGGCTGAAAGGGTGCATCCATGACATCCATCGATGCAGCCGATCTGAAAAGAATGTTCGATGCGATCGCGGTGGCGATCGAAGCCGACAAGGACAGGCTCTGTCAGCTCGACGGGGTCATCGGCGACGCCGATCATGGCATCGCCATGGCGCTCGGCTTTGGGGCGGTGCGCGATGCGCTGGCGCCGCTGGAGCTCACGGCAACCGAGCCGACTGTTCTCCTCAACACTGCGGCGAAGTCGTTCCTCAACGCCGTCGGCGCCTCGTCGGGCCCGCTCTACGCGACGGCCTTCATGCGTGGTGCGGCTGCCGTCAAGGGCAAGGCGACCTTGGCGGGCGCCGATGTCGTCGCCCTGTTCCAGGCGATGGCGCAAGGCATCCAGGATCGCGGCAAGGCGGAGATCGGCGAGAAGACGATGGTCGACGCCTGGCTGCCGGCGGCGCAAGCCGCGGCCGCTGCCCATGCCGCCGGCAAGACCCTGTCCGAAAGCCTGGCAGCCGCCCTCGAAGCAGCCGAACGGGGCGCCGAGGCGACCAAGGACATGATCGCCGCGAAGGGCCGCTCGTCGCGGCTCGGCGAGCGGTCGCTCGGACACATCGATCCCGGCGCGGCATCGGCGGTCACCGTTATCGGCGCGATGCGAAAAAGCCTGGCTTAAGCGCATCGCATCAATGCGACGCGCTTAAGCTCCTGTTTTATACATGTCGTTATCCCAAAACCGCTGCGCACCCTCGGTTCACGCCCGAGGGCATGCTTTTGGGCGACATGCATTAGCCCAGCTTCGCCGCGTCGAGCCTGTCGATCGCCTGGACATTGCCGGCCGATGGCCCGTTTTCGTCGAACTCCGATGCGAGCCAGGCATCGACGATCGACTTGGCCAGTTCCGGGCCGATAACGCGGGCGCCCATGGTGATGATCTGGGCATTGTTGGATTTCGCCGCGCGCTCCGCCGAATAGGTGTCATGGGTGAGTGCGGCGCGAATGCCGGGCACCTTGTTGGCCGAGATGGAAACGCCGATGCCGGTGCCGCAAAACAAGATGCCGCGATCGTTTTCGCCGTCGAGGATGGTCTGGGCGAGCTTCTGCGACAGGTCGGCATAGTAGCCGGCCTGGCTGACGTCGCTGACGGAGAGGCCAGGCTTGGTGGCCAGGTGAGCGGCAATGACGTCGAGCAGCGGCTTGCCGGCGCTGTCGGCCCCAATGGCTATTTTCATTTTTTCTGTCCTTTCCTGTTCGATTGCTCTGGAGCCTGTTCCATCCCGATGGCATCGGGATGGGGCTCTAACTTTTGTTGGGCATGATCTTTTCCGAAAACCGGATTCCACTTTTCGGGATCATGCTCTAGATCGCCGCCGAGGCGCGTTCGAGGATGTCGATATAGCCTTCCGCCTGCCAGGCGGAGCGGCCGATGAACAGCCCGTCGATATGCGGCTGGCCGATCAGCTCGGCGGCATTTTGCGGATTGACGCTGCCGCCATAAAGCACCGGCGGCATGGCCGGCAGAAGATCGCCGGCGATGTTCTTGATCAGCGCCTGCTGCCTGTCGGCGTAGTCGGCACTTGCCGGAATGCCCTTGTCGCCGATCGCCCAGACCGGTTCGTAAGCAAACAGGATCGTCGCCGCCTTGGCCTGGCCTTCGAGGTATTGCAGCGCGCCGTGCACCTGCAAGGCCAGCACCGCATCGGCCTGGCCGCTGTTGCGTTGCGCCAATGTCTCGCCGACGCAAATGAGCGGCACCAACCCGTGCTTCACCGCCGCTGCGGTCTTGAGACCAACCGTATTGTCGGTCTCGCCGAAATGCTCGCGCCGTTCGCTATGGCCGAGCTCGACGAGATCGAGCCCGCAGTCCGTCAGCATCACCGGCGAGATCTCGCCGGTCCAGGCGCCGGCGTCGGCCCAGTGCATGTTCTGGGCACCGACCTTGATCCGCGTCGATGCCAGCGCTTTCTTGACCTCGCGGACCGCCGTAAAGGGCGGGATGACGAAGGGCTGGATCCGGTCGTCGAAACCGGGGACGAACCCCGCCAGCGCCCTGGCAAAGTCAGTCGCTTCTGCAAGCGTCTTGTTCATTTTCCAGCTTGTGCCGACCCAGTAAGCCACGCGTCCTCCTTCTAGAGCCTGTTCCATCCCGCGAGGCGGGATGGGGCTCTATCTTCTTCCTTGACCATGATCTTTTCCGAAAACCGGTTCCCACTTTTCGGGATCATGGTCTAGTCCTTCTCGACCAGTGTCAGCGAAACGCCGGCGCCATCCAGCGCCTCGCGCATCTGCGGTCCCAGTTCTCGACCGGTGAAGACGGCGTCGAACGCCTTGAGATCGGTCAGGAAATGCAGGGCGGTGCGGCCGAACTTGCCGTGATCGGCCAGCAGATATTTGCGGGCGGCCGCGGCCATCATCAACCGCTTGGTATGGACCACTTCCTGGTCCTGGTGGAAGGCGGAAACGCCGTGGATGGCGGACGACGACAGGAAGGCGACATCGGCGCGCAACGATCTCAGCGTGTCCTCGGCAAGCAGTCCGAAGAAACCGTGGAATTTCTTGCTGTACTGGCCGCCGAGCGCGATCAGGGTGATACCGGCAACGCCGGCCAGATCCTGTATCACGGCCAGATTGTTGGAGATCACGGTCAGCGGGCGCAGATCCGCAAGGTGGCGCGCAATGCCGCCCGCCGTCGAGCCGTCGTCGATGATCACCGTCTGGCCCGGTTCGATGACAGCCACGGCGGCAACCGCCAGGCGCTGCTTCTCTTCGGCGGCCTGCTTCTGACGGTAGCGGAAATCACTTTCGAACAGGCCGCTCGGCTGAATCGAGGCGCCGCCGCGTATCTTGCGCAGGAAGCCGCTTTCCTCGAGCTCGTCGAGGTCGCGATGGACGGTCATCTTCGACACGCCGAAGCGCGAGGCAAGGTCATCGACACTGGCCGTGCCGGTGTCCATCAGAAAATCCATGATGCCTTGCCGCCGGCCGTCGCTCTTCATCGTCCAGCCTGTTTCCTTTAATTCGTGTCGCCGCGTCCGCCGTGGCAGAAACGGCTGATAGAAGCTATTATAACAGATAAAATCGCATGCATGCCAAATTTTTTGTGATGGTGTTATGTTTCCTTGGGATATTCCTTGCTTCTGATCGCTGCCTTGTAACAAGAATTGCTCTCGCCGGCATGGCCAGAGGTTGCGGTTCTCCGGAAATCCGGCCAGAAGCATCAATGGGCTGAATGACGACCGGACAGCTCGCAAACCATAGGCTTGAAACCAAATACGGGAGACCATTGGGTGGCTCGCATCACATTGAGACAATTGCTCGACCATGCCGCCGAACACGGCTATGGCGTGCCTGCCTTCAACATGAACAATATGGAACAGGGCCTTGCCATCATGGAGGCGGCCAAGGAGACCAAATCGCCTGTCATCCTGCAGGCGAGCCGCGGCGCCCGCGCCTATGCCAACGACGTCGTGCTGGCCAAGCTGATCGACGCGCTGGTCGAGATCCATCCCGATATCCCGGTCTGCATGCATCTCGACCATGGCAACAACGAAGCCACCTGCGTGACCGCGATTCAGCACGGCTTCACCTCGGTGATGATGGACGGATCGCTGAAGGAGGACGGCAAGACGCCGGCCGACTACGACCATAATTCCGGCATCACGCGGCGCGTCGTCGACATGGCGCATTGGGGCGGCGTGTCGGTGGAAGGCGAGATCGGCGTTCTCGGATCCCTGGAGATGGGCGGCGGCGAACAGGAAGACGGCCACGGCGTCGAGGGCGCCGTCAGCCATGACCAGTTGCTGACCGATCCGGAGCAGGCGGTGCAGTTCGTCAAGGACACGCATGTCGATGCGCTGGCCGTCGCCATGGGCACCAGCCACGGCGCCTACAAGTTCTCGCGCAAGCCGGACGGCGCGGTGCTCGCCATGAACGTGATCGAGGAGATCCACCGCCGCCTGCCGAACATGCACCTGGTCATGCACGGCTCGTCCTCGGTGCCGGAAGAGCTGCAGGAGATCATCAACAAATATGGCGGCCAGATGAAGCCGACATGGGGCGTGCCGGTCGAGGAGATCCAGCGCGGCATCAAGCACGGCGTGCGCAAGATCAACATCGACACCGACAACCGCATGGCGCTGACCGGCGCGATCCGCAAGGTGCTGACCGAGAACCCGAGCGAGTTCGATCCGCGCAAATATCTGACGCCGGCAATGGCCGCGATGAGGAAGCTGTGCAAAGAGCGCTTCGAGCAGTTCGGCACCGCCGGCAACGCTCCCAGGATCAAGCCGCTGCCGGTCTCGGAAATGGCCAAGCGCTACAAGTCGGGCAGTCTCGACCCGAAGTTCGGCTGAGTGAGGCTCCCCCTCATCCGGCCGCTTCGCGGCCACCTTCTCCCCGCTGGGGAGAAGAGGCTTAGCGCCAACGCTGGCGATCTCCTCTCCCCTCGGGGAGAGGTCGGATTGCCCCGAATTGCCCTTTGCAATTCGGTTGGCAATCCGGGTGAGGGGGACTCGCCGCCGGTTCTATCCTGTTCGCGGCAAAATCGCCGCCCTGCCGGTCTCGATAAACGGCGCCCAATAATCGACCGACTCGCGGATCATCGCGACGACCTGGTGGTCGACCGGCTCGCGTTCGCGGAACGACAGTTCGAGGCAGATCTCGTTGTCGACGCCGCCGCCGCGGCGAACCGTCTCCAACAATTTTTCCGGTGTGATGCGGCCGTCCTTGTTGTAGGCGGCGATGAACGGCCAATGGCCGCCCTTGTTCATCGACGACTGCTTGATGTGGATGATCGGCGATACCGTGGGAAAGGCTTCGGCCCAGGCATAGGGGTCGATGTCGTCCGGATTGCTCGAGGTGACGTCGCCATGGTCGATATCGACCATCATCTTCAGCGGGATGGCCATGCCGGCCGCTTCGATCTCGTTGTGCAGGGCCCGGCAACTCTCGATCGTATGGCCGAATTCGCGGCCGACCGACATCGGCTCCCAGAACAGATAGGTCAAACCGGCCGCCCTGGCGTGCTCGGCGACGTCGCGCCAGCATTCCAGCGCGATCTCGAAAAGCCGCGCGCGACGCTCGGGATCGTCAAAATCCCGGTGCGTGAAGATCGCGAACTGCGTGCCCATGCCGCTGGCGCCGAGCTCGGCCGAAATGTCGGCAAAGGTCTTGAACCAATCGACGTAGTAGCGGCGCACGTCGGCGTCGGGATGGCCGAAATGGTTGAGCCGCCCGTAAGGACCGGTCATCCCGGACGTCACGCGCACGCCGGTGCGGTCGAGCGCCGTGCGGAACAGGCGGACGAATTTCGAGATCGTCGCCGCCGGCCAGCCGGGATTGACGAATTCATGCGTGAGCTGCACGTCCCGGATGCCGATGTCGTAGGCGATCGCGTCGATCAGATCGTCCGGTTCGGCAAAACGGTTGACCAGCGGATTGGTGTTGAGGGAAAGCGTAAAAGTCATCAGCCTGCCCTCACCAGTCGGCCAACGCACCAGTCCTCGAAGGCGGCTCTTTCCGCGGCGGACAGATGCAGGCCGTGCTTGGTGCGCCGTTCGAGAATATCGGCAGCGGTCAGCGCCCATTCATGCTCGAACAAATAACTGGCTTCGCGTTCGAAAAAATCCTTGCCGAAGCACCGGCCCAGTTCGGTGAGCGACCTGGACGCACCGACCAGAACGCGCGTCCTGGTGCCGTAGAGCCGGCCATACTGCTTGACCAGCGATGCCGGCATCCAGGGATATTCGCGGCCGAGGTCGCCGAGAAACTGCTCGAAGTCGGCGTCGGCGATATCGCCGCCCGGCAGATGTCCTTTCGACGTCCACGGCTTGCCCATTTTCGGAAAGAACGGCGCGATCCGGTCCAGCGCATGCTCGGCCAGCTTGCGGAAGGTGGTGATCTTGCCGCCGAAGACGGAGAGCAGCGGCGGCTGCCCGGATGATGCGTCGAGTTCGAAAATATAGTCGCGCGTCACCGCGCTCGGATTGTCGGCGTTGTCGTCATAGAGCGGCCTGACACCCGAGAACGAGTAGATGACATCGTCTCGGGCAAGTTCGCGCTTGAAGTAGCGGTTGACCACCTTGATCAGGTAGTCGATCTCGCTGGCATCCGCCGCTACGTCTTCCGGCCGCCCATCATAGGGAATATCGGTGGTGCCGATCAGGGCCAGATCGTTCTGGTAGGGATTGATGAAGATCACGCGCTTGTCGCTGTTCTGGACCAGATAGGCCTGCCGCCCTTCCCAGAATTTCGGCACGACGATGTGGCTGCCCTTGACCAGCCGGACATTCCGCTTGGAGTTCTGACCAGCCACGCGGTTGATGATGTCGTTGACCCAGGGACCGGCGGCGTTGATCAGCGCACGCGCCCGAACTGTGGTCCTGACGCCGGTTCGGCTGTCGCGCATCTCGACCGACCACAGGCCGTTTTCACGGCGGGCGGCGGTGCAGGCGGTCCGGGTGAAGATCCTGGCCCCCCGTTCCGCAGCATCGAGCGCATTGATGATGACGAGACGGGCGTCGTCGACCCAGCAATCGGAATATTCGAAACCGCGCTTGAACGCATCCTTGATCGGTGCGCCTTCGGGCGCGGTGCGCAGGTTGAGCGTGCGGGTGCCCGGCAGCCGCTTGCGGCCGCCAAGATGATCGTAGAGGAACAGACCGAGCCGGACCAGCCAGGCCGGCCGGTCGTCCGGGCTGTGCGGCAGCACGAAGCGCATCGGCCAGATGATATGCGGAGCCGATTCAAGCAGCACTTCGCGTTCGATCAGCGCCTCGCGCACCAGCCGGAATTCGTAGTATTCGAGATAGCGCAGGCCGCCATGGACGAGCTTTCCCGATCGCGAACTGGTGCCTTCGGCGAGATCGTCTTTTTCGCACAGGATGACGGAAAGCCCGCGGCCGACTGCGTCGCGCGCGATGCCGGCGCCATTGACGCCACCGCCGATGACGAACAGATCGACGATTTCAGTGGCGCCGCTCATCTCGCCGGATCCTCTATGCCTGGATTGCGTTTCATGGCTGCCGCGACCTTCAGCACGGGTTGACCGGCGGGAGCCCGACGATGAAGCGGCGCACCTCTTCGGCCGCTTGCTCGGCCGCATAGGTCACCGTGCGCACCGAAGCGCCGGCGATATGCGGCGTCAGCGTGACATTTGGAAGCTGCAGCAGCGGCCAGTCGGCAGGCACCGGCTCGACCGCGAACGTCTCCAGCATGGCGCTGCCGATATGGCCTGAGACCAGCGCATCGTAGAGCGCGTCGTAATCGACCAGCGGCCCGCGCGCGGTGTTGACGAAGATCACCCCCGGCTTCATCCGGGCGATGATGTCCTTGTTGATCAGGCCGCGGGTTTCCTCGGTCACCCGGGGATGAAGCGTGACCACATCGGAGCGGGACAGGAGATCGTCGAGCGCGACCAGTTCGACGCCGTCATTGCGGTCTTCGGCGCTCAGTTGCACATAGGGATCGGTGACCAGGATGCGGCAGCCGAAGGCGCGCAGCAAGCGGACAACCTTGGTGCCGATATTGCCGTAGCCGATGACGCCGACGGTCATTTCGTTGAGCTCACGGCCGGTACGGTCGGCCCGGTAGAGATCGCCGCGCCATTCCCCTTTGCGCAAGGCCTCGTGCCCGACCCGGATCAGCCGCGTCTCGGCAAGGATCGCGCCGATGGTGAACTCGGCCACAGCACTTGCATTGCGGCCGGGCACATTGACGACGGTGATGCCGTGGGCCCTGGCGGCAACCATGTCGATGTTGATCGGGCCGCCGCGCGAGACCGCAACCAGCTTCAGCGCAGGCAGACGCTGCATCATGGTCTCGGACAGCGGCGCAAGCTGGGTGACGAAGATCTCGGCGTCGCCAATGAAATCGACCACCTCGTCCGGATCGCCAAAATACTCCTTCACCTTGTCGAGGCCGAGCGCTGCATTGCCGAATTCCATCGGCTCGTCGGGCCAGGCCGCCTCAAGCGTGCGAACGTCGAGATTGGCGCCGCAGGCCTTCTCGATTTTCTCGCGAAAGACCTCGGGAAGCATGAAGCGGTCGCCAATGATTGCAATCTTCTTACGCATGCTCGACTTCTCAGTTTGCCCTGGACGCGGCCATCGACCGCCAGACCGGCCGCAGCGCCTCATGCGCCAATGTGTAGGACGGAACCGCCCGCTCATAGATCGCGGCAAGTTTTCGGTCGCTCGGTTCCGCCGCGCCCAGCAGCGGCGTGACCCATTCGCCGACGCATTCGTCCATCGAACTGTATTGGCCGACGCAGACCGCAGCGATCATCGCGGCGCCCGCGGCACCGGCTTCCTCGCGTTGGCTGGTGCGAATGTCGGCGCCGACGACAGCGCCGAGGATCTTGCGCAGAGCCGGGCTTCTGGCGGCGCCGCCGGTCAGCCGGATTTCGCTCGGCAGCGGCCCCATGGCGGCGTAGCAATCCCGCGACGCGAATGCCAGCCCCTCAAAAACAGCGCGAACCATATCGGCATAACCGTGCCGCGACGAGATGCCGACGAAACCGGCCCTGGCATTGGCATCGACGAACGGCCCGCGCTCGCCGGCCTCCGACACATAGGGCTGATAGAGCAGCGAGGCCGGCTCCGATGACGATATCCATTCGTCGACCAACGCGATCATCTCGCCATTGCTGCGGGTGATGCCTTGCGAGGCGAGTATGCCGGAGGCGAGGCTAAGGATCCAATCGATGTTGAGCGTCGCTGCCATGTTCGACTGCATCTGCGCAAAGACGTCGGGCGCCGGCATCGTCATCGTGTAGCCGGTCCTGGCCTCGTTGAGCAGCACCTCGTCCGGCGTCTGAGCAAGCCGCATATGCATGCCGGTGGAGCCGATGATCGAGCAGCCAGGCTTGCGCTCGCGGTCGAGCAGGCCGGCGCCGAGCGCGGTGCAGGCCACGTCGACATAGGCCAGTACCACCGGCGTACCGGAAAGCAGCCCGGTCGCTTTGGCAGCCGCCGCCGACAGGCCGGCGCTATGCCTGGTGCCGTCGACGATCGGCGGCAGCAGATGCCTGAGGTCGGCGACGCCGAGCACCTCAAGCACCTCGTCGCAATAGCCGCGGGTGCGGAAGTCGCCAAAGGTGAAGGTGCCCTCGGAAGGATCGGTGGCGCGTTCGCCGGTCAGGTTGAAATAGAGCCAGTCCTTGCAATGGAACGCTGTCGCGGCGCCGGCAAGCCTGTCAGGCGCGTTGCGCTTCATGAAGGCAAGCTGCGGCCCCTGCTGGCAGGCGGCGAGCCCGCTGCCGGTCTTTTCGAAACGAAGCCGGTCATCGGGGCGCGCGCGGATCTCCTCGACGATGGCGGCAGCGCGCGCGTCGAGCCACAGCCAGCCCTTGGCGACCGGGTCACCGTCCTTGTCGATCAGCCAGGTGCCGTCGCCCTGCCCGGTCACGGCGATCGCAATGATGCGGCTGGCGAGGTCCGGCACCTTGTCGGCAAGCTGGCGCAATGTGGTCGCGGTATCGGTCCAGGTGCGTGCCAGATCCTGCTCGGCGCCGCCGCCCGGCAAGGTCTCGTACCGGTTCGGCACCGCCGCGGCCGCGAGCTGCCGGCCCGCCGTGTCGAAGGCGACGGATTTGATGACAGACGTGCCGGCGTCGATGCCGATCAGCACATCCCGCATCAGGCAAGCTCCATGCCGTGCGAAATGGCCATGCCGCTGGCCTGATCGAAGACGTGCAGATTTTTCGGATCGATGCTGATGTTGATCGGCGCGCCAAGCTCCAGCCGGGTCCGGTCATGTTCGACCAGGACCAGCGAGCCGCCGGCGAAATCCGCCGCGATATGGGTCTGGTCGCCGAGCCATTGGTTGGCCGAAACCGTAGCCGGCACGCCGTCCTTCGAGCGGCGAACCGCATAGGGCCTGACACCGATGACGACCCGCTGCCGTTTGAGCAATTCGTCGCGAACCGAGCCGCTGAACGCGTCCTTGTCATAGTCGAGTGAAAGCCCGTCGGGCAGCCGCAGATTGATCTTGTCGGCGGCCGTGCCGACATAGGCCTCGAAGACATTCATCGGCGGCTCGCCGACGAACGTGCCGGTGAACAGGTTGGCCGGCCGCTGCTTGAGCATATCGGGCGTATCGAACTGCTGCAGCACGCCGCCTTCCATCACCGCGATCCGGTCGGCCAATGCATTGGCCTCGGTCTGGTCGTGAGTGACCAGGATCGCGGTCAAGCCGCGCTCCTTGATGAAGTGCTTGATGCGGCCGCGCAGCACCGCGCGAAGCTGCGGCTCGAGCTGGCCCATCGGTTCGTCCAGCAGATGCAGGTCGGCCTCGCGGATCAGTGCCCGGCCGAGGCTGGCGCGCTGTTGCTGGCCGCCGGAGATGGAACTCGGATAGCGCTCAAGAATGTCCTCGATCTCGAGCAGCTTGGCGATGCTGGCAACTTTCGCGTCGACCTGACTTTTCGGCAGCCTGGCCGCCTTCAGGGCAAACGCCATGTTCTCGCGCACGGTCAGCGGCGGATACAGCGAATAGCCCTCGAACGCCATCGCCACATTGCGCTTGACCGGCGGCAGCGTGTGCACCTTGCGGCCGGCAACCGAAATGCTGCCGCGCGAGACCTCTTCGAAGCCGGCGATCATGCGCAATGTCGAAGTCTTGCCGCAGCCGGACGAGCCGAGCAGTGCGACGATCTCGCCCTTGTCGATTTCCATTGTCAGATTCTGAACGGCGTGCACACCTCGGTCGATCGGGCCGTAGAATTTGTCGACGCCGGAAATGGTGAGTGCGCTCTGGCTCATGCCGCTTCTCCGCTGCGCAAATTGACGACGTTTTTCGAGCCGATACGGTCGCCATTGGCACGATCGAACAGCAGGGCGCTTTTGCCGTCGACGGCGATATGGGCCCTGCCCTCGGTTTGACCCGCTGTTCCGGCCGGCCGGGAGACCAGGATTTCGCGGCCGCGCACGGTGCGCACCAGCGTGACGATCTTTTCGTTGAGCGGCGTCTCCGCCTCGACGGTCACCGGAATGGCAGCAGATGTTCCTTCGTCGACGAAGCGCAGCGCTTCGGGCCGCAAGCCGATCACGCAATCGCGGCCGACCGTGGCGTCATAGGCGCCGGTCAGATGGACCTGGACATTCGACAGACCGACATAGATGCCCTTGGCATCGCGCGACGGCTTGACGTCGAGCAGGTTGATTGTCGGATCGCCGAACAGCCGCGCGATCTCGATGTTGGCCGGCTCGCGATAGATCTGCTCGGGCGTGCCGAGCTGCTTGATGACGCCTTGCGACATCACCGCGATGCGATCGCCGAGCGCCATGGCCTCCTTGTAGTCCTGGGTGACGTAGACGACGGTCGCACCGCGATCTGCCAGCAGCCTCGGCAGTTCGAGCCGCATCTCGAAGCGCAGTTTGGCATCGACGTTGCGCAGCGGATCGTCGAGCAGCAGCACCGGCGGCGAGCCGACCAGAGCGCGGGCGAGCGCGGTGCGCTGCTTCTGGCCGTTGGACAGCGCCCGTGGCTTGTGGCTGAGCACGTGGCCGATCTTCAGCAGCTTGGCGACGCTCTCGACACCCGCCTTCATCGCGCTTTGCGACGATCGCTTGGCCTGAAGCGGCGTGGCGATGTTGTCGAAGGCGGTCATGTGCGGAAACAGCGCGAAATTCTGGAATGCCATGCCGACGCCGCGGAACTCGGCGTCAAGATCGGTCATGTCCTCGCCGCCGATGAAGATTTTTCCCTCATCAGGGTCGATGACGCCGGCGACGAGCCGCAGCAGCACCGTCTTGCCGGCGCCGGACGGTCCGAACAGGACCAGGGTTTCGCCGTCGGCGACGCTCAACGACAGATTGTCGAGCACAGTCTGGCTCTTGTAGCGCTTGACGACATTTCGCAATTCGAGGCTGGCCATCGGGAGCTATCCTTTCACCGCACCGAGCGACAGGCCTTCGACGAGATAGCGCTGCGCGTAAAGGGCGAGCGCCAGCGTCGGGGTGATCGACAGCACGATCGCTGCCGAGATCTGGCCGTACTGGATGCCGGAGGAGGTGATGAAGGCGAGCGCGCCGACCGTCACCGGCTGCTTGTCGGCCGAAGCGAGCACGAGCGCGAAGATGAAATTGTTCCAGGCGAAGATGAAGGCGAGCAGGCCGGCAGCCGCGATGCCGGGGCCGGCGAGCGGCAGCGCGATCTTGCGGAAGGTGGCGAACCAGGAATGGCCGGCAATGCGATAGGCGTATTCGATATCGGCCGGGATGTCCTCGAAATAGCCGCGCACGATCCACAGGATCAGCGGCAGGCAGATCAGCTGATAGACCCAGATCAGCCCGATATAGGTGTTGGCCAGTCCAAGCTTCTGGAAATAGAGGGTGAGCGGCAGGAGCACCAGCAGCGCCGGCGCGAACCGGAACGACAGCAGCGTGAAGGCGATGTCCTCCGAGCCGCGGAATTTGTGCCGGGCAAAGGCGTAAGCGGCGGGGACGCCGAGCAGCAGCGCGACGGCGACCGAGGTGACCGACAGGAACACCGAATTCCACAGGTTGCGCATGAAGGCGATGTCGAGTGTGCCGGCCGCCGTGGTCAGCTTGCCGGTGATCAGCGCGGTGTAGTTGGCCAGAGTCGGCTTGAAGACAAGCTGCGGCGGAATCCGCAGGATGGTCTCGTTGGTCTGGAAGGACATCATGAGGATCCAGACGATCGGGAACATGAAGAAGATCACGACCAACGTCAGGGCTATGCCACGCAGGATGCGTTCGAGAAGCGAGGTGTGTTCCATCCCGGCCTCCTATGCCAGGCCGCGGGCGCGTTCGCGCAGCCGCAGCCAGTTCTTGATGAAGATGTTCGAGAGGAAATAGGTGATCGCCCACAGGATGATCATCAGCGCCGCCGAGCGGCCGACATTGGTCGACTGGAAGAAATTGAGATAGGCCTCGACCTGGAAGACGGTCAGCGTGTCGCCCGGACCGCCCTGGGTCATGGCATAGATGATGTCGAACTGCTGGATGGAATCCAGCAGGCGAAACAGCGTCGCCGTCAGGATGTAGGGCGTCAGCATCGGCAAGGTGATGCGGAAGAACACAAAACTCCGCGGCACGCCGTCAAGTGCCGCCGCCTCGAAGGGCTGCGTCGGCAGGCTGCGCAGGCCGGCAAGCAGCAGGATCATGATGAAGGGCGTGTAGACCCAGATATCGACAAGCACCACCGTGAAAAGCGCGGTCGACGGCGACGAAGCCCAGCGGAAATCCTGCAATCCGATCAGGCTGGCGAGGTAGCTCAGCACGCCAAAGCCGGGATTGGTCATCAGCTTCCACATCAGCGCGGCAAGCGCCGGCGCTGTCATCAGCGGCATCAACAGCATGATCGAGATGAAGTTGTTCAGCGTCGAGCGCTTCTGCAGCAGCATGGCGATGCCGAGACCGAGAAGCAGTTCAAGCAGCACGGTGATGCCGGCATAGAGCAGCGATATCTCCAGCGTGTTCCAGAACCTCGGGTCGGTGAAAAACGAGATATAGTTGTCGCCCCAGTTGAACTGCCGCGCCCAGGGCTGGCTCAGCCGGTAGCGCTGGAACGAATAGACGACCGATGTGAAGAACGGGATCAGGATGCCGATGCAGACGAGCAGGGCCGGCAGGCTGAGCACATAGGGCAGCACTTTCTTGCTGATCCTGAAGCCGGAAGGCCTGTTTCTTTGCATTGTCGCCGTAGTCATCGTGGCTCACCCGTCATCTCTGTTGCTTCGCCCTGCCGGCCGCCCAGGGAGCTAGGCGGCCGGTTGGGCGAGTGGCGGCACCGCCAGTGTTTGAGTATCGGAATTTCCCAAAACCGGTTTGGGTCCGATGCTCCGGGCGCCGCTTCGCAGTGGAATGGCCGGCTGGCCCGCAGCAGCGGGCCGGCCGGCCGCCAGGACTCAGCCGAGCCCGGCTTCCTTGAGCTGGCCGTCGACGCTGGTGGCCAGCATGTCGAGGCCCTCGTCGACCGGCACTTCCTTGGCCACCATCTTCTGCAGCGTCGCCGCCCATTCGGTGGTCAGATCGAAGAACAGCGGCTGCGGGGTGAACTTGATGCTGGCGCCGGGCGCCGAGACGTCGAACATCTCGACATAGCCCGGATAGCTCTTGTTCAGCTTCTCGCGGAACATCTGGTCGTTCCAGACCGACTGACGCACCGGATTGACGAAGTCCATCTCGGTCGCACCGAACAGTGCATGCTCGGGCCCTGATGCCCATTGCATGAAGTACCAGGTGGCGTCCTTGTCCTTGGAGAAATTAGACATCGACAGCGACCAGATCCAGATGTTGGGCGTCGGAGCCTTGGCGGCGGGATTGGCCTTGAAGGCGGAGAAGGCGAGCTTGCCGGCCATCTTGTTGTCGCCGCCATTCATGAAGTAGCCGAGGATGTCGGCGTCGAAGATCATCGCCGAGGCGCCGGCGCCAAGATCGGTGCCGACCTGATACCAGGTGTAGGTCGACCAGTCCTTGGGGCCGCTCTCCTGAATCATCTGGACCCACTGCTTGTGGAAGGCCTTGGATTCGGCGGTGTTCATCGCGGCCGACAATTTGCCGTCGGCCGAGACATTCAGGTCCTTCTGGTCAAAGTTGGCATAAGCCGACAGGAAGCCGGGATGGATCGTCGCCCAGGAGCGCGAACCGCGCACGCCGATGCCGTAGACGCCGCCGCCGACATCCTTGGTGAGCTTGGCCGCCGTAGCGACCATCTCGTCCATATTGCCGGGGACACTGACCCCGACCTTGTCAAACATGCCCTTGTTGTAGGTGATGTTGTTCTGTTCGAAGCCCCACGGAATGCACCACTGCTTGGCGTCGTCGGAACCGAGCACGCCGCCAGGCTGACCGTTCCAGGCGCAGGACTTCCTGACGCCGGGCAGGAAGTCGTCCCAGGCATAGTTCACATTGGTCTTGGTCGGATCCTTGATCCATTCGTTGAGGTCGGTGATCCAGCCGGCCGGGCCGTAGGTCCAGGTCATGTAGGCGCCGGTCATGAAGGCATCGTATTCAGGCGAGCTGGCCGACAGCGCAGCGGTGACCTTGTCGAAATAGACATCCTCCGGGAAGACGTCGTAGACGACTTCCATGCCGGTCAACTTCTTGAAGTTTTCAAGGTTGGCGATCATCGCATCCGCGTAAGGATGCTTGTTGAGCAAGAGCTTGATGGTCTTGCCCTTGTGCGCCTGCCAGTCGAAGTCCGCCGCCAGCGCACGGGTCTGCCCCAGATTGAGCAGCGTTCCGGCCGTGCCGGCGGCAAGGCCCATCGCGCCAAGGCCCTTGATCAGCCCACGACGATCGACTTGTCCGCGCAGGAACGCGTCGATCAGGTCTTTTTCTTTCTCATGCATTTGTCTTCTCCTCCACAGGGTAGTTTCAATCGAATGGCTGCCGGCTACCCGACCGGCGTCTGCTCCACGAGTTTTCGCGCCGTCCGCTCATCGGTGACCAGGCCCTTGAGATAGCGACCCTCCAACACCGATTTGATGGCACGAACCTTCACCTTGCCGCCGGCAACGGCGACAATCCTGCGATTGCTGATGTCTTCGCGCGCCAGTGCCAGCGCGCGGTTGGAAAGCGTCGTCTCGACCGCCTTTCCAGCGTCATCGAAGAAATGGCCGAGCAGCTCGCCGACTCCGCCGTTGCGGCGGATCTCCTCCATTTCGCCCTTCTCGATCATGCCGGTGGCGACCAGCGACGCCTCGCGCTCGGCAGTGCCGATGCCGGCGATGAGCAGGTCGGCGGCCTTGCCGAGATCAAAAACCTCGCTGATACCCTTCTGCCCGAGCAGCACGGTTCGATCCTCGACCGTGTTGGCGAACATCGGCACCGGCATCACATAGGCTTCGGCGCCGGTCCGTTCGGCCAGGCGGTGAATGACGTCGTGCGGATTGGCCGAGAACTTGCGCGTCAGGCCGCCAAGCAGCGAAACGAAGCGGGTCTTTTCGGCCGATATGCGCGGCAGATATTCGACGCAGGCGGCGAGCGTGCGGCCATGGCCGACGCCGATCAGCGTATCCTCGCCGCGTTCGATCTCACGCTTGAGGAACTGCGCGCCGGCGATGCCGAGCGCCTTGAGCGGCAAGTCTTCGCCATCGAAGTCGGGAACGACCTCGCAATAGTCGAGGCCGTAGCGGCTGGACAAATCGTCTTCAAGCGCGACGCATTCCGACACTTCGCCGTCGATATAGACTTTGACCAGCCCTTCCTGATTGGCCTTGGTGATAAGGCGATGCGCCTTGAGGCTGGTCAGGCCAAGCCGCTTGGCAACCTCCGACTGGGTCAGCCCGCCAGCATAATGGAGCCAGGCGGCGCGCGTCGCCATACTGGTTTCATCGTCGCGCAGGAGGCCGTTTCCAAAACCAACCATTTCCGCCCTAAGATATTTTTATCAGGTGATGCAAAATTTTTCACAAGGTGTCGCAGGAGTCAAGCGCCGCAGCGTTCAAATCACCTTGAGAGGGCAAAAAAGGCCTGCTGAAGCAGCCATCGTGCAGGGCGGTGCCAGTCTGAATTGCGCCGACCGTATCGAGCGGCCAACCAAGTCGCATCTGGTGCTGGTGACCGATCTCTACGAGGGCGGCAATGGCCAGGAATTGCTGCGGCGGCTGGCGGCGCTTGTTCGATCCGGCGTCAATGTCGTCGTGCTTCTGGCACTGACCGACCAAGGCCGGCCCGGCTATGATCCGGCAATGGCAGGTTCGGTTGCCGCACTGGGCATTCCGGTCTTCGCCTGCACGCCGGATTTGTTTCCGGACATGATGGCGGCGGCATTGCGCCGGGAAGATATCGGCGCTTGGGCCGCGGGCGCCGACATCAAGCTGGTTCGCGCCGAGACCGAGGCTCCCAGGGCGGACGACTGAGCCCCATGTCCCAGAGGGTTGCCGAACTCCTGTCGCGGCTGGAAAGCGGCTGGACAGGTCAGCGATTTTGGCCGGCAGTTCCGCTATTCATGTCCTTCAATCCCGCATGCGCCACGGCGATGCGAGCGGCAAGCGCGGCGTTGTTGCGGACCAGCGCGATGTTGGCCTTCAGGCTGCGGCCTTGCGAAAGCTCGTTGATGCGGGCGAGCAGGAACGGCGTCAGCTCCTTGCGTCCGATGCCGCGTTCTTCGGCTTCCGCCACCGCTGCCGTGATCGTGCCGTCGATGAAGGCCGGTTCGAGCGCATCCGCTTGCGGAATTGGGTTGGCGACGAGGATGCCGGTGCCCGAGCCGATCTGCTCGTGCAGCAGCATGGCCTGCGCAATGTCCTGCGGCGTATCGAGGCGGTGATCGGCTTTAAGTCCGCTGGAGCGCGTATAAAAAGCCGGAAAGTCGTCGCTCTGGTAGGCAATCACCGGCACGCGCTGGGTCTCCAGATATTCCAGCGTTTTTGCAATATCGAGGATCGATTTCACGCCGGCGCAGACGACGGTCGTGCCGGTCTGGCCGAGTTCGGTCAGGTCGGCCGAAATATCGAAAGTGGCCTCGGCGCCACGATGCACGCCGCCGACGCCGCCGGTCGCGAAAATACCGATGCCAGCCAATGCAGCGATCCGCATCGTCGCCGAGACCGTCGTCCCGGCCGAGCCGCCGCCCACCATAATGGCGGCGAGGTCGCGCCCGGACGCCTTGACCACGTCCTTTGCCGCTGCCAGCTGCTCCAGCTCGCGGTCGTCGAGCCCGACCTTGATCTTGCCGGCGACCACCGCGATGGTGGCGGGCACGGCGCCATTCTCGCGCACCACGGTCTCGACGCTGCGGGCAGTCTCCAGATTGGCCGGATAGGGCATGCCGTGGGTGATGATCGTCGATTCCAGCGCCACCACCGCGCGGCCTTCACGAAGTGCTGCAGCGACTTCGTCGTTCAGATGGAGAAGGGAAGGTTTCATCGTCGTTTCGCTTTCAGGTTCGACTCGCGTTCAGGCGGGAATGCGGTACATGCCGGCGGTGAGGAAGCGCGGCGACAGATCGGGATGGACGCTGGATTCGCTCTCGGTGGTCAGCGTGGCGAGCAGCGCCCCGGTGCGCGCCGCGTCGAGCACGGGATCGCCCGAAAGCACCTTGTACAGGGTGCCGGCAATCATTGCGTCGCCGGCTCCGGTGATGTCGACGGCGCGGGCCGGGACGGAACGCATCGTTGCCACGCCGCCCTCGGTCGCGACCGCAAATCCGTGCGCGCCCATGGTCACAATCACCTCGCTGGCGCCGGCCGCGCGCAGCGCCGCCGCGGCCTCTTTCGGCTTCAGCACCTTGTCGGCATCGGTGATGCCAAGCATCGTATTGGCCTCGTCATGGTTGGTGAATAAAAGGTCGATGCCGGACAGGTCCTTGGGCAGGCGTGCCGATTTCGGCGACGACACCGTATCGACGGCGAGCTTGAAGCGCGCGCCCTGCTTGCGTGACATCAGCGCCGCGATCGTCGCGGCCGGCAGGTTGCAGTCGATGAACACCCAATTCGCCGAAGCCAGATGCGGCCAGAAACGGTCGAGACAGGATGGCGAAAACAGATCGAAGATCTCCATGTCGGCGATGCCGAGCACGAGATCGTTATTGAGGTCGAGGATCGCTGCATATTCCGCCGTCGGCCGTTCCGTTGACGTGATGACCTGGCTGACGTCGGCGCCGAGGTCGCGTAAATGCCGCACCAGCGAGCGGCCGGTCTCGTCGTCGCCGACAATCGAAACGAAGCTTATGTCGACGCCGAGGCGGACAAGGTTCTCGGCGACGTTGCGGGCGACGCCGCCGAAGCTGCGGTAGCCGGCGACCGGGTTCGACGTCCCGAAGATCAGATCCTTCCTGGCGTGGTACTTGCGGTCGAGGACGGCGCCGCCGATGCAGATCATGCGCTTGGACGCCGGCAAGACATAGCCGCGGCCAAGAATGTAGCCCTTGTTGACGAGTTGCACGATGTGGGCCGCGACGGTCGAGCGGGCAATACCGAGCGCGGTCGCTATATCCTGCTGGCCGGCGAACGGGTTCGCCGCAATGAGATCCAGCACTGCCTGTTCCTGTGCTCCAAGGTCGTCCATCGCCTCACCCCGGCCCGCGCAATTCATGTTGAACATTGATCAACAACAGATGATGTTGTCAACATTTGTTTGGCTGGCGAGCCTGTCGATGCCAGTCTCTGGTACTGGTCAACGCCCGGCGCCGCATCACATTACTTGTTGCCGATGGCAAGAAGTTTGAAAGCAGGCGGATGAACGAACAGGAGTTGATGTCGGAGCTGGAGCGGTTGGTTTCCGAGGATCGGAACCCGAGGACGATGGATATCGACCTGCTGCCGACCATCGAGATCCTGCGCCTGATCAATGACGAGGACAGCGGCGTTCCGGCCGCCGTCGAGAAGGTCATTCCGGAAATTGCTGCCGCGGTAGACCGGATCGTTGGTGCGTTTCAAAAAGGCGCGCGGCTTGTCTATATGGGCGCCGGCACGAGCGGCCGGCTGGGGGTTCTCGACGCCTCGGAGTGTCCGCCAACATTTGGCGTGCCCGAGGGCATGGTGCTCGGCCTGATCGCGGGCGGCCCGAATGCGCTGGTGCGGGCTGTGGAAGGCGCCGAGGACGATCCGCAACAAGGCATCAAGGCACTGCAGGACATCAAGTTGACCGCCGACGATGTGGTGGTCGGCATCGCGGTCAGCGGCCGCACACCCTACGTCATCGGCGGCTTGACCTATGCAAGGCAGGTGGGAGCAACGACCGTGGCGCTTTCCTGCAATCCCAGTTCAGTCATTGCCGGCATTGCCGATATCGCCATCTCTCCGCTTGTCGGCCCCGAGGTTCTCGCCGGGTCGACCCGGCTGAAGTCGGGAACCGCGCAAAAGCTGGTTCTCAACATGCTGACGACAGCCAGCATGATCCGGATCGGCAAGAGCTATCAGAACCTGATGGTCGACCTCAATCCCAGCAACAAGAAGCTCGTCGCCAGGGCGGTCGGGATCGTCATGCAGACCACCGGCTGCACAGCGCAGCAGGCACGACGGGCGCTCGACCAGACCGGCAAGGACGTCAAGCTGGCGATACTGGTGACAATCACCGGGATGGGCATCGAAGAGGCGCGCAAGGCGCTCGACAATGCGGGCGGGTTTTTGCGAAAGGCGATCGGCGAAAAGACGCTGTGAAGCTGTCTGGATACCGGTATACCAGTATCCAGGATGGACCGACTTCGACAAAGGCAGGGCATGGGACCTTGCTCACCAAACGGATCCGTCCGACACATCCGTTTCGACAGCGCGGGATTATCGAGATTCGCCCATCGGTCGGCGATCGCGTCAACGGAGCCTAACAAATGATGATTGCGAAAAGTGGCGAACCAATCTGGGCCGTCGGCCTGATGACCGGCACCGTGCTGGACGGCAATATCGATGTTGCGCTGATCAAGACCGACGGCGAGCGGATCGCGGATTTCGGCACCTATACGCTGGCGCCTTACCCCGGCTCAATCCGGACGCTGCTGGAGGAGACGCTGGATCAGGCCAGGGCGTGGAATTTTGCCGGACCGGAGCCGGCGATCTTTCGCGAAGCTGAACAAGCGCTGACGCGCGCCCAATCAGCGGCCGTCAAGGACCTGGTCGAAAGCTACGGGCTGACGATGGCCGATATCGGCGTCGTCGGCTTCCATGGCCAGACCGTGCTGCATCGCGCCCCGCAATCCGGCCGGCTCGGCCAGACCCGCCAGCTCGGCGATGGGGCGTTGATGCATGCAATCCTGGGAACCAAGGTCGCCTATGATTTCCGTTCGGCCGACATGCGCGCCGGCGGGCAGGGGGCGCCGCTGTCGGCGGCCTACCACGCCGCGCTGCTGCGCGATGCCGATATCAGCGGCGACACGGCGGTGCTCAATCTCGGCGGCGTCGCCAACATCACCTGGTGGGACGGCAAGGACAATGTCGTCGCTTTCGACACCGGACCGGCCAATGCGCCGCTGAACGATTTCATCAAGTCGAAGGGTTTGGGTGAGATGGACCGCGACGGCGCGATTGCCCGTGCCGGAACTGTGGACGAAGCCCGGCTGGCCAAGCTGTTGCAGCATCCGTATCTGGCCAAGCCCTATCCAAAATCGCTGGACCGGTTCGATTTTGGCGCGGCCATGGCGGTTGGGATGAATGCTGAGGATGGTGCCGCACTGCTGACGGCCTTCACCACCGCGGCCGTCGGCAAGGCGCTCGACCTTCTGCCGCACCGGCCGAGGCGGCTGGTGGTCAGCGGCGGCGGCCGCCACAACCCGACGATCATGGCGATGCTTGCCAGCCGCGCCGGCGTCGAAGCGGTTCCGGCGGAGGCGCTCGGCTGGAAGGGTGACGCGGTCGAGGCGGAGTGCTTTGCCTTCCTTGCGGTTCGCGTGCTCAGAGGCCTGCCGATCAGTTTTCCGAGCACCACCGGTGTGCCGCAGCCGATGCGCGGCGGACGCCTTGCCGGCTGATCAAGCCAGCAGTTTCTTCTGCAGGAAGACGCGGCTGCGACCGGCGGGAAAATCGGGAAGCACGCCGAACAGCCGATACCCCTGACGCTCATAGGCGGTTGCCGCGTTCGGATTGAACGTGTCGATCAAGGCGCCATGACAGCCGCGTGCGATGGCTTCCTGTTCGGCTGCGTCCAGCATTCTGCCGGCCATGCGCTGGCCGCGCAGTCGCTCATCAACCCACAGCCATTGCACATAGAGCCAGCCCCAGGCGGTGTATCCCGAGATGCCGGCGACAACCGCACGGTGCTCGTCGCGCACGAACACGGCGAGCACCTTCCTGTTGGCCGGACCGACTTCGCTGTCGTTGAACGCGCTGAGCCGCTCCCCGAGAAAAGCGAGTTCTTTCGGCGAAGGGTCGGCGGTGGTTTCAAGCGTCATGTTCATCGCTTGTCCAGACAGACTCATAGCCGGATACCGGTATACAGCGCTTCCGGACGCGCGGCACTTTCATTTGCATTTATCGAAGGAAAGGACGGGAGCGCAAGCGCTGCCGCCGCGTGGCTTCGCGACTAGACGGGCCGCGGCGAATGCCACGCCGCCGCCGCAGCGGCAACCAGCATGAGCAGCGCGGCGACCATTGCCGATGCCGCAAAGCCGAAGCTGGAATAAAGCGGTCCGAAGGCCGTGGTGCCGACAAACACCGCGAGATAGGTCACTGCGCTGTTCAGGCCCATGATCGTGCCGCGCCGCGCCGGATCGAGCGCCGAGAGGCGCATCACCAGGACGTTCAGCCCGAAATGATTGGCAAGGCCCCAGAGCGCGACCATCGCGATGGTCAGATGGAAACTACTGCCTGCCGCGGCGAGCGCGACATAAACGGCCGCGACGAGGAGATAGGCGAACGGCATGACACGTCGCGCGCCAAGCCGATCGATCACGCCGTCAAGCAGCGCCGCCATGCCGAAGCCGGCGCCATAGGCGAGCGCCGCCAAGCCGTTGGCGCTGACCGGCCGTCCCAAGCCGTTGTGAAGGTGATCGCCAAGATAGCCATAGACGCCGTAGAAGGCGGTCATGAAGGCGCCGCAGGCGACCAGGAGCGGCACGATGCCGGGAACGGCCAAGGCGCCGAGCGGCGTCGGCGCCGGGCCGCTTTTCCTGACGTCGCTCAACGACGTCAGCGTAAGGCCGGTCAACGCGAGCGCCGCAAGCACCGCAACCGCTGCGAAAACGGCGCGCCAATGGACGAGGTCGGCAAGCACCGCCGACAATGAGACGCCGGCGACCATGCTCAGGGTCCATCCGGTCAGCACGACACCGATGGTTCCACTTTCGCGGCCAGGCGGCGCGATCGCAGCGGCGCTGGCGTAGATTGACGGCATGGCAACGCCGGCGGCGATGCCGGCGAGAAGCTGGGCTGCAACCAGCGTCGTTATCGTCGGCGCGGCGGCGCTGGCGAGAAGCGCGACCGCCAGCAGCAGCAACGCCCCTTGCAGCATGCGGCGGGCGCCGAGCCGATCGATATGGCGGGCCAGGAACAGGGCGCTTGCCGACGTTCCAAGCCCGAACGCAGCGGACGCGATCATGACGGCCGGCACGCTCGTCGCAAACGATGCGGCCACCGCCGGCGCTATCGGACCGAGAACCAGTGAGTTCGAGCCGATCACCGCGATGCATCCGGTCAAGAGATAGGCGAGCGCCGGGATAGGCGGCCTTGCCGTCAATGTTGCGACTTGATCACTGTTCGACATATGCCGATAATCACCGTATTAAATTCTGTATCAATAAGGAATTTCACCATGGATGAAGAAACAGATGGCATTCCGCAGAACAGGCCTGCTGGCCGCGATGTCGACGCGACCGACCGAAAGATATTAGGCGTTCTGGTCGACGACGCCACGGTCAGCTATGCCGAACTCGGTGATCGTGTCGGCCTGTCGCCGCCGGCCGCGCATGAACGGGTGAAGCGGCTTCGGCGCAGCGGCGCCATTCGCAACACCGCGGCGATCATCGATCCCAAGGCGGTGCGCAAGCCGCTGCTTGCCTTCGTGCACATCGACACCAAGGGCTGGGGAAAGACCCCCGAACTGATGGCGATCTCCGAGCACCCCGAAGTCGAGGAGATCCATTCGGTGGCCGGCGACACATGCATGCTGATCAAGGTCCGCACCGAGGACACACGGGCGCTCGAAGGCCTGCTGTCGCGGCTTTATGAAACGCCTGGCGTGACCTCGACGCGAAGCTATGTGGTTCTGTCGACCTATCTCGAGCGGCCGGTGCAGCCTGGGATCACGACCGAATGGCCGGCGCCCCGGCACATGGCCAAGCCGCTGTATTAGCGTCGTCCAGTCAACCAAGCTCCAGGGTGGTTATCGCAAAGACACCTGACTGCGTGAGCTGCGGCGCTTTTCCCCTGTACATTCGAGCCGTCTCGAAGCCCGGTTGAAGGCCAGCGGACGTCAGCCTGGCTGCAAATTGCCCGCTGGTCTCGGGAACGTCGAGATGGACATTTCCGGGTCCGGAGGCGTTGGCGAGTGCCGCGAAAAGGCGGCTTGCCGCGTCCAGGCTGTTGGCAAAGAGCGGACCGATCTTGCAGCCGTCCCGGCATCGGCGCGCGACGCCATAGCCCTCGATGGCGCCATCCCTGACGATCGCAAGCGCGACGTGCGGCGGGCGCAGCCAGTGTTCCAGGAAGGATTGCCGCGGAGCGGGAAAGAACCGGCTGTCGTAGTCCAGGACATCGGCTTCCGGGCCCATGACGCGAATGTCGCTGTCGGCAGTTGCCGGACCGTTCGGCGATCCGACGAACCGGATCGTCCGGTAGACCGGCGCAAAACCCATGCTGCGGTAATTGGCCTGCTGTTCGACGACACCATCGAGGCCGACCGTACGGTCGCCGAGCCGCGCCATGCCGGCGTCCCAGACCGCCTTGCCATGGCCCTCGCCGCGCCTGTCCGGCCGACAGATGTAGAGACCGATGAAGCCGAAATTGTCGCCAAAGGCGACGGCTGAAATACCGGCCACCATCTCGCCATCGACAAAGGCGCCGATGAAGCCCTTTGGATCCGCCGCATGGAACGCCACGGCATCGCCAACACCGGGATTCCAGCCCTCCGCTGCCGCCCAGTCGACAAGGATTTTTACGTCTTCAAGTGCGAGCGTTCTGATCGTTCGGCGCATTGCCTCACTCGGCGGCTACGGTACCGGGGCCGAAGGACTTCAATGCGCCAAGATAGGGCTTTGCCAGCGGGTTTGCATAGGCGCCACGCTTGGACGTCGACAGGCCTAGTGCGATCAGGGCCTCGGCCTGCTTGACCGCGGCGCCGACGCCGTCGATGACCGGAACGCCGAACTCCCGCCGCAGCGCGGCGGCGAGATCGGCCATGCCGGCACAGCCGAGCACGATGGCCTCGGCGCGATCCTCGTCGAGAGCGCGCGCGATCTCGCCGCGCAGCTTCAGGATCGCATCGGAGGTTGGGTCTTCGAGCGCAAGGACCGGAATGTCGGCAGCGCGCACGCGTGCCCGTCCTGCCATGCCATAGCGCTGCACCAGCGCTTCGACCGGCACGTGCGAGCGCTCGGTCGTGGTGACGACGGTGAAGCGCTGGGCGATGAAAGAGGCCGTGCTGAGCGCTGCCTCGCAGATGCCGATGACCGGAATGTTGGCCATGGCGCGCGCCGCATCGAGGCCGGTGTCGTCGAAACAGGCGACGATCGCAGCCTGCGCGCCCGAGCGCTCGCCGGCGGCGATCTCGACCAGAAGGCCCGGCACGGCAAGCGCCTCATCGTAGTAGCCTTCGATCGACACCGGTCCCATCGACGAGGTGACGGCGACGATGTCCGTTCCGGCGGCGGCGACGAGCCGCGCCGCCGCTGCAATGGTTTCGGTCATGCTGGCGGTGGTGTTCGGATTGACGACGAGGATCTGCACTGCGGTTCTCTCAAGCTCGCGGCCGACGGCCGCCGACATAGGCGATTGCGCCGAGCGTCGCCAAAATCACCAGGAAGGAAAATACCGTGGTCACGGTGCCCAGCGCATAGAGCACTGGCGTCGTCACATTCGTCGTCATGCCGTAGATTTCGAGCGGCAGCGTGTTGAACGTGCCCGAGGTCATCAGGGTGCGGGCGAACTCGTCATAGGACAGGGTGAAACCGAACAGGCCGACACCGATCAGGCTGGGCGCGATCATCGGCAGCACGACATGCGCGAAGGTCTGCCAGGAGGTCGCGCCCAAGTCCCGCGCGGCTTCCTCATAGGCCGCCGAAAACCGGTTGAAGACGGCGAACATGATCAGCACGCCGAAAGGCAAGGTCCAGGTCAGATGGGCACCAAAAGCAGAGGTGTACCAGGCGGGACGAAAGCCGATCTGCTGGAAGACGACGCCGATGCCGAGCGAGATGATGATCGACGGCACGACCAGGCTGGCGACTGCCAGATAGAACAGAGCGGTGGCGCCGCGAAATTTTTGCCGAAAGGCAAGACCGGCAAGCAGCGACACGACAACGGTGACGATCATCACCATCAGGCCGAGGATGAAGGAGCGTTTGAAGCTGCCGCCGAAATCACCGACCGCCTGGCGTTCGAACAGATTGGCGAACCAGTGCAGCGAAACGCCGTTCAGCGGAAAGGTCAGCCCGCCGTTCTCGCCCTGGAAGGACAGGATCAGGATCGCCGAGAGCGGGCCGTAGAGAAACAGCACGAAAAGGGCGAAGAATGCCGCCAGCACGTAGAATTCAAGGGTGCGCTTGTCCCGGCTCATCGCCTCACAGCTCCTTGCGGATGTCGACGATGCGCAGGATGCCGGCGACCATCAGCAGCACCAGCACCAGCAGCACGACCGCGTTGGCGGCCGCTGCCGGATATTGCAGCAACGACATCTGGTTCTTCATCATCAGCGCGACGGATGCGCTCTGTCCGCCGGACATCACCTGCACCGTCGAAAAGTCGGCCATCACCAGCGTGACGACGAAGATGGTGCCGATCGCCATGCCGGGCTTGGCAAGCGGGATGACGACGTTCCACAACACCTGCCAGCCGGACGCGCCGGCATCGCGCGCAGCCTCGATCAGCGACTTGTCGATGCGCATCAGCGTGTTGAAGATCGGTGTCACCATGAACAGCGTGTAGAGATGCACCATGGCCAGCACCACGGCGAATTCGGAATAGAGCAGCCATTCGATCGGCTTCGGGATCAGCCCGATCTCAACCAGCGTCGAGTTGACCAGGCCGTTGCGGCCAAGCACCGGAATCCACGAGATCATGCGGATGATGTTGGAGGTCAGGAACGGCACCGTGCAGACCAGGAACAGCACCATCTGCATGGCGGTGGTCCTGATATGGAAGGCGAGGAAATAGGCGACCCAGAAGCCGACGAACAGCGTCAGTGCCCAGACGATACCAGCGTATTTCAGCGTGTTCAGATAGGTTTTCCAGGTTACCCAGGAGCCGAGCGTGTCGGCGTAGTTGATGGTCAGGAAATCCGGATACATCGCAGCGAAATCGTAATCCCAGAAGGAGACCACGGCGATCATCAGGATCGGCAGCAAAAGGAACGCGCCAAGGATCAGCGCCAGCGGCGCCGCCTGGAGGTAGGGGACGAAGCGGGCGACCGAGACGCAGCGGCGTTTGGCCGGTTTTATGGCAGTGGTCGCAGGCTGATCGAGAGCCACAGTCATCCTGAACAGCCTTGGTGCGATGAGAAGCGATTTGCCAGGTTGTGATCCTTCCCACCCCCCTCTGTCCTGCCGGACATCTCCCCCGCAAGGGGGGAGATTGGCAGTTGCGTTGTCGGCGCCATTCTTGCAGTGCCGGCGGTTGGCGAAAGCGGTATTGAGGGCGCAATCTCCCCCCTTGCGGGGGAGATGTCCGGCAGGACAGAGGGGGGTGGGAAGGAGTGAGGCATCTCAGAATGGCTGCACTACGCCGCGATGAATTCGTTCCAGCGCCTCACCATGTAGCGGTCCTCGTCCATGACCGAGTTCCAGCAGGCGACCTTGCCCATGCGCTCGACAAAAGAGCCGCCGTCACGCACCGCGCCCGCCTTCTCCATGATCTTGCCGTCCGGCGCCATGATGTCGCCCTTGGCCGGCTTGCCGTCGACCCAGTAGCCCCATTCGTCCTCGGACATGAACTGCTTGGCCGTATCCATGGCGGCCGAGTAATAGCCCTGGCGGTTGAGGTAGGCGCCGACCCAGCCGGACAGGTACCAGTTGATGTACTCGTAGGCGGCGTCGAGCTCGGCGCCCTTGAGATGCGCTGCCAGACCAAGGCCGCCGCCCCACGAGCGATAGCCTTCCTTCAGCGGCTGGTATTTGCAGGCGATGCCCTTGGAGCGCACCGCCGCGACCGCCGGCGACCACATCGACTGGATGACCACTTCGCCTGAAGCCATCAAATTGACGCTCTCGTCGAACGATTTCCAGAACGCCCGGAACTGGCCGTCCTGCTTGGCCTTGATCAGGAAGTCGATCGTCTTGTCGATCTCCTCCTTGGTCATGTTGCCCTTGTCGGCATATTTGATGTTGCCCATGGCTTCCATGATCATCGCCGCATCCATGATGCCGATCGACGGGATGTTGAGGATGGCGGCCTTGCCCTTGAAGGCCGGATCCATGATGTCGGCCCAGGTGGTGATGTCGCGGCCGACAAGATCGGGGCGAATGCCGAGCGTATCGGCATTGTAGATGGTCGGAACCATCGTCATCCACTGCGTCGGCTGCTTGGCGAAGGTCTTGGCGTCCTGCGCCTCGACGAAGCCGACGGTATGCGGCGCGGTGCCTTGGGCGATGACGCTGTCGGGCGTCAGCTTGCCGGTGATGAACAGCGGTACGATCTTGTCGTAATATTTCAGCTTCTTGACATCCATCGGCTGCATCACGCCGGACGGATAGACCTTCTTGGCGATCCAGTATTCGATGTCGGCGATGTCGTAGCTGTCCGGCTGGGTCACCGCGCGCTGGGCGGCGGCGTCGGAATCGGTCGCAGTCATTTCCAGCGTGATGCCGAGGTCGGCCTTGCACTTGTCGGCAATGGCGTTGAGGTTCGACACGCCGGTGCCGAACTGGCGCAGCGTGATCGGGTTCTGCGCCCAGATCGTCGGGAACCCGGTGATGGCACCCGAACCGGCGGCAAGACCGACGGCGGCAGCACCGGTCTTGAGCAGCGAGCGGCGGGAAATTCCTGTCTTGTTGTCGGTGGTGTTGGTCATGTCAGTTCCCCTGTTTTGTTTGATGGTTCTGGTTCAGGAATCGAGACGACCAAGGACGATCGCGTCCTCGGCGTCCCAGGCGATCGGCACCGCGTCACCGACGGCGACCGGCTTGGCGAAGAAGCTGGTGTCGTCGACGATGACGGTAAAATCCTCAATGCCGGCGCCATTGACCGAGAGTTTTACGGTCGAGCCGCGGTATTCGACGTTGGAAGCGATGCCGGTGAAGCCGAGCCCCGTGGCCAGTGGGTCGCCGATCCGCACATGGTCGGTACGAATGGCGATATCGATCGGCTCGCCGATCGCCCTGCCCTGCCCGCTGGCCGCAAGCGAGGCCCCACCCGGCACATCGAAGACAACCATGCCGTCGCGGCTGCCGCTGACGCGGCCGGAGACGACGTTGTGATCGCCCATGAAGCGGGCGACGAACGCGGTGGCCGGCCGCTCGAAGACGATGCGCGGATGCGCCGCCTGCTCGATACGGCCGTCATTCATGACCACGATCAGGTCGGCGAGCGCCATCGCCTCCTCCTGGCTGTGGGTGACGTGGACGAAAGTGATGCCGAGCGACGTCTGCAGCTTCTTCAGTTCCGCCCGCATGCGGATCTTCAGGAATGGATCGAGTGCCGATAGCGGCTCGTCGAGCAGCAGCGCTTCGGGGTCGGTGATCAGCGCGCGGGCCAGAGCGACGCGTTGCTGCTGTCCGCCCGAAAGCTGCGCCGGGCGGCGGCCGGCGTAGCCCTCCATCTGCATCAGCTTCAGCATATCGAGCGCCCTGGCGCGGCGCTCTTCCTTGCCGACGCCCTTCATCTTGAGGCTGAACGCAACATTGTCGACCAGGTCGAGATGCGGAAACAGCGCGTAGGACTGGAACATCATGGCGGTGCCGCGCCTGGCCGGCGGCAAGTCGGTGACCACCGTGTTGCCGAGACGCACGTCGCCGCTCGATATGCTCTCATGCCCGGCAATCATGCGCAGCGTCGAGGTCTTGCCGCAGCCGGACGGCCCGAGCAGGCAGCAATAGGTTCCCGCGGGGATTTTCAAGCTGATGTCTTCGACGGCAGTCGTTGCGCCATAGATCTTCGAAACGGACACGATGTCGATTTCGGCGGCTTTGGACATCCGGCTTCCTCTCTAAATCAACTTAAGCAAAGCATCATGCATGCCAGTTGCCCCAGATCGGCCTCAAACGATTGATTCCTTGGGAAAATCAGAATTGCCTCCGGCTGCCCCTCGAAACGGCATGCCTGAGAATGCACAAATTATAGGCGATCGCCATCGATTCTCGCAAAAATCGTATGCAATCTTTTCCGGCATCGTATTCACTTTGCCCCTCGTGCAAGCGACCCGATTCAGGGTAGAAAGGCGCAGGGATCACCATCATGAATATAGCCGACCAGACTTTCCCTGCTGTCGACAGTGCCAACGAGGATCGCGCCCAGGCGATCCGCGACCAGTTGCGCGACGCGATCGTCGACCGCCGGCTGGCGCCCGGAACCAAACTGTCGGAAGGCGAGGTCGGCACTTTATTCGATGTCAGCCGCACCGTGGCGCGCGCGGCGCTGCAGATGCTCTCCTTCGAAGGCCTGGTACGGACCGAGCGCAATCGTGGCGCCTTCGTCGCCAACCCGTCGCCGGAGGAAGCGCGCCAGGTCTTCGCTTCGCGCCGGCTGATCGAGCCCGGCATAGCGATTGCGGCAGCCGGGCGGATGACGCCGGACCATGTCGCTGCCTTCAAGGCGCAGCTCGATGAAGAGGGCCGCTTCATTGCCGAACGCGGACCAAATGCAAGACGCTCGGAAATCAAGGCTTCGGGCGATTTTCACCTGCTGCTGGCTTCGGTTGCCGGAAACGCCATCCTCCAGCGCTTCATGGAAGAACTGGTGGCGCGGTCATCGCTGGTGATCGCGCTCTACGGCCGCTCGGGCGTCTCGAGCTGCGGCCATAGTGAGCACATGAATATCCTGGAGGCGCTGGAAAATGGCAATTCCGAACGCGCCAGCGCGCTGATGCTGCATCACATCGATCATATCGAGGCCGACCTCGATCTGCGTGTCAGGAGCGGTCCGGCGCTCAGGCAGGCGCTCGAGTTCTGACGCTCATTTCGACCGGAGGGACGCGAATACCGCGCCCCTCAAAGCCGTTGGGCTCGGACCTTCAGGATCTGGTACAGCAAATCGCGGACGCGCCGCAGCCTCATCGACCACTTCTGGCTCATCTGCTTTCCAGTTCTGTTCGCCGACTGCTTACGTCTCAAAAAGCTTGGGCCGCCATGGCCATTCCAACCAGCGAGGTGGCGATTCCAGCGGTGCGGACCGTCGTCGGCCAACGAGCCAGCTTGACAGCGGACAGAATGCCGATTGCATGCAGCATCGACGTGGCGAGCATGAAGCCAGCGGCGTAGGCGATGCCGCCGGCGCTCTCGGGACTCTCAAGGCCGTGGGCGTTGCCGTGGAAGAGGCCGAACAGGGCCGTCAGTGCCGCCGCGGCGGCCAGCGGCAGCGGGCTGACGAGGCCGACCATGGCGCCGAAGACCACGAGCGACAGCGCGATGCCGGTTTCAAGCGAAGGCAGGCCGATGCCGGCCATGCCGAGAAACGCCCCTGCGACCATGGCCGAGACAAAGAACAGCGGCACAAGGACAATGCTGCGCCCGCCGGCACGGGCGCCGATGATGCCGACCGCGATCATGGCAAGCAGATGGTCCATGCCGAGGAGCGGATGTTGGAGACCGGCGAAAAAGCCGTGGACGTGAGCGCCGCCGCTATGGGCAAACGCCAGCGACGGTGTGAGGGCGGCGAGAGCTGAAAGGATGCCAAATCTTGCCAATGTTTTCATGCTTGCCAATGTTTTCATGCTTGCAAATGTTTTCATGGTTGTACCTGTTCGATGAGAGTGACGGGTTTTGGTTTTCAGTGCCCGGGAACGGCGAATTGCGAAGCGGCGGAGCGGTCTGCGAGGGCGCGCGCCGCGGCGAAGCCGAGCGGCTTTTGCTCAGCGCCATCGTGATAGATGAAAGCGAGGCGGCGGCGATGCGATGTCAGGCGCGCCGGCAGCGGGTGATAGGCGACGCCGGTGCCGCCGACGAGCGGCATGACCGCGCCGACGTCGACCAGATCCTCGGTTTCGACGCGCAAGAGATGAAGCCGCACGCCGTCGGCCCTCTCGCCGACAAAGGGTATGCCGGCCAGACGCAGAAAGCTGGATGGGTCCGGCGCCCGCGCAAAGCCTTCGAGGAAGGCGGTTTCGACAAGATCGAGGTCGACCGATGCGGGATCAACCGGCAACTCGTGAGCCTGCTCCGGCAGATGCGGCGTCTGCCATTGCAGCGGCTTGCCAGCGGGCCCATTGTGGCCGGGGGCGTGCGGATGGTCATGATGACCGTTCGGCCCGTGATGATGGTGGCCGTCGCCATGGCCATGACTGTGGTGATGATCGTCGTGCATGGTCAAAAACTCACCGGTTTGTCGATGATCGATTTGTGCTTGCCGAGATTGCCGTGGGCGACCATGGAGCCGAGCGCTTCGACGACGACACGCACGCCGAACAGCGCGGTGATGTCCGACGTGTCGTAGGGCGGCGAGACCTCGACCACTTCCAGCCCGCAAATGCCAGGCGCCGTCACCAGCCCAAGCAGCTTGAGCGCCTCGCGCGGCAGGAAGCCGCCCGGCTCAGGCCAGCCGGTGCCCGGCACGAAGCCGCAATCGAGGCTGTCGACGTCGAAGGAGATGTAGACGGCGTCGGTGTCCTTCCATGCGAGCTCGAGCGCGATTTCCGCCGCCTTCTCAAGCCCCATCTGCTCGATGTCGGCAATGGTCAGCACGTTGGTGCCGCGTTTTCTCGCCTCGGCGACGCCGTAGCGGGGAACCTGCCAGCCGCCGATGCCGAGCTGCACGAGATTGGTCGCCGAGACATTCGGCAGGTTGGTCGCCCAGTACCAGGGCGTGGTGTGCATGCGCTCGTCGAGATCCTTTTCCTGGATGTCGATATGGCGGTCGAAATGGATGATGCCGATGCGCTTCGAGGTCACGTCGGCGATGCCGCGAACGCAAGGGAAACCGATCGAATGGTCGCCGCCCAGCATGATCGGCAGCGCGCCGGACGAGGCGACATGGCTGACGCCCTTGGTGATCTGGTCAAAACTCTTTTCGAGGTTGGCGGGAATGGTGAAGACGTCGCCGGCGTCGCACAACGTCATCTGCTCGCGCAAATCGACGCCGAGCTCGTAATTGTACGGCGTATAGAGCGCCGAGATGCGGCGAATGCCTTGCGGCCCGAAGCGGGTTCCCGGCCGGTAGGTGGTGCCGCTGTCGAAAGGAATGCCGATGACGGCAGCATCATATTTGCCGACATCGCGGACGTTCTCGACATAGGGCGCCTTGAGGAAGGTGTTGATGCCGGCGAAATGCGGCAGCTCGCCGCGCGCGAATGTCGGGATCGACTTGTCGACGATCGACTCCGATCCCGGCAGGCCCATGTCGAGCGCCCATTGCTGCTCCTTGCGCCAGCCGCTTTCCGGCAGCTTGCCCTCGGCCTCGATGGACTTCCAGCCCTGCGTGCCGCGGGCGTCGAAATCGGGGTGGTGAAAACGCTCCCTGGCCGCCCGGGCGACGAGCCCTGCCCGGCGGTGGCTGCGTTCGGGGATATTTCTGGACATTCAACTCTCCGTTACGACGCCGTCGTCGCCATTGCTGTATCCGGTCGGGTCGTCCCGACCATCGCGGCCACCTTGGCCAAGTGCTGAGAGGAAGCCCGGGTCTTGCGATCGAGCTTCAGATCGTAGGTGATCGTCGCGCCGTAAGCCGACGGGAACTGCGGATCGTGGCGCACCTTGTCGAAGACCAGCACACGGGTGCCAAGCTTGAAGGCTTCGCCGATATCGTGGGTGACCAGCACCACCGTCATGCCGTGCTCGGTCCACAACTCGGTCAATAGCTCGTGCATCTCGACGCGGATGCCGGGATCGAGCGCCCCGAACGGCTCGTCGAGAAGCAGGATCTGCGGACGGCCGAGCAAGGTCTGTGCAATCGCCAGCCGCTGCTGCATGCCGCCGGAGAGCGATGCCGGATAGAGGTCGCGCGCATGGGCAAGGCCAACCCGCGCCAGCATGGCCTCGGCCTGTTGCCTGGCGTTTCTGCGCCTGGCGCCGAAGACGCGGCCAAACGGCCCGCCCGAGCGAAAGTCTTCGACCAGCAGCAGGTTCTGCATGGCGGTCAGATGCGGAAACACCGAATAGCGCTGGAAGACGATGCCGCGCTGCGGCGTCGGCTCGGGCACGATCGGGCCATCGCCGACGATGACGACACCGCTGCTCTGCTGCTCCTGGCCGAGCAGGATGCGCAGGAACGTCGATTTTCCGCAGCCGCTGGCGCCGACCAGCGACAGGAATTCGCCGGCTTCGGCGGTGACGTTGACCCGCTCGAGCACGCGGGCATCGCCATAACTCTTTTCCAGCCCGTGAACGACGATGCGGCTCATCTGGCCTCCACCGGATGCGCCCAAGGGGAGATTGCCCGCGACAGCCGCACCAGCAGCCAGTCGGTAATCACGGCAAGCAGCGTGATCCAGGCGACATAGGGCAGGATGACGTCCATCGAGAGATAGCGGCGGACGAGGAAGATGCGGTAACCCAGCCCTTCGGTCGAGGCGATGGCTTCGGCGGCGATCAGGAACAGCCAGGCCGGCCCGAGCGCCAGCCGCACGCAAGTGAGGAGGCGCGGCATGATCTGCGGCAGCACCAGCCGCAAGACCATGGTCCAGCTGTTGCCGCCAAGCGTTTGCGCCTTGGCCACCAGTTCTGGTGGCAGTTCCATCACCCGGTTGGCGATGTCGCGCACCATCACCGGCGCGACGCCGACGGCGATCAGCGTGATCTTGGCCGTTTCGCCGAGGCCGAGCGCGATGAACAGGATCGGCAGCAGCGCCAGCGGAGGGATGACGCAAACGACGGTGACGAAGGGCAGCAGGAACGCCCGCACCCGCGGGATGAAGCCGATGGCAATGCCGAGCGAAAGCGCGGCGACCGTGGCAACGCCCACGCCCGCGAACAGCCTGAGGAGACTGGCATAGGTGTCGACCCACAGGATGAGGTCGCCCGAGCGCTTGTCCGGCACCGTGGCAAGGTCAAGAAAGGCCGACCACATCTGTACCGGCGAAGGCAGCAGCTTGTCGCTGGGATTGACCGCCAGTCGTTGCGCCGAAGCGAAGAGATAGGCGATCGCCACGAACAGGAACGGCAAGCCGCCGAGGAACAAGGCGCCGCCGCGCGAAACCTTCGCATTGATCATGCGAAGGCGCACCCTCGGCTTTGGCCGGGAAGGGCGCGTGGTGCCCTCACCGCCCGTCGCGGAGGCTTCATCCCTGGCACTCATTCCCTTGGCCAGCATGTCGGGTCAGGGCGTTGCGGTTGCCGCCTCGGCCATGAACGCTGGATCGAAACGCAGCTTGACGTTGTTGGCGTCGCCCAGCGTCGATCCGTCGGCAAAGCTCATGCCGACCACGTCGACACTCGTCGCATTGGTGCCGAGAATGCCGTGGCTGAACAGGAAGTTGCGGACCAGATCCATCGTCTTCGGCAATTCGCTGCCATTGGTGAACTCGACCGCCTTGGCGGGGTCGAAGAACATTGCCGTCGAGGCAAGCTGCGCGTCGAAGCCGGCGAGGTCGGTGCCGGACGCCTTGGCCATCTCCTCCTTGGCTGCCTTGCCTTCCGGCGTGTCGGAGGTCATCAGGTCCATCACCTCGTACCACGCGCCGACAAGCGCCTTGCCCAATTCCGGATTGTCCTTCAGCGTCTCGGTGTTGACGACCATCATGTCGATGATCTCACCGGGAATCTGCGCGGAATCGAAAACCTTGTGCGCACCCGGCATGGCGACGATCTCGGAAACCAGCGGGTTCCAGGTAACGACCGAGGTGACGTCGCTGGTGCCGTAGGCGGCGACCATGTCGGCGTCGGACGTGTTGACGACGGTGATGTCCTTCTCGGCGAGCTTGACCGTGTCCAGTGCCCGCGCCAGCAGGTAATGCGAGACGGAGAGCTCTACGAGATTGACCTTCTGGCCGGCAATGTCGGCGAGCGCGGCCTTGTCCTTGAGGATCACCGCATCGTTGCCGTTGGAGAAGTCGCCGATGATCAAGGCGGTGGTGTCGACGCCGCCGCCTGCGGGGATCGACAGCGCGTCCATGTTGGTCATCGAACAGCCGTCGAAACCGCCGGCGGTGTACTGGTTGATGCTTTCGACATAGTCGTTGATGCGGGTGATCTCGACATTGATGCCGTTCTTGTCTGCCCATTTCTTCATGATGCCGCTGTCGGAGAGATAGCCCCACGGCATCCAGCCGACATAGATCGACCAGCATATCTTGAAGTCTTTCTTGGGCGCCGCGTCGGCAGCGGAAACGATGGGAAGGCTGAGTGATGCGGCTAGGATGATTGCGGCCAGCTTGCGAAGCATTGCGTACCCCTGTTCGCGATCCGGATTGCGTCCGGACTTTATGTTGGGGTTTGCGGAGCGCGCATCCGGGAGAGGTTCGCGCCAGCAAACCCGTGCAGGGTTCTCCCGGGATTTTGGCCCGCCGTGTTCCGCCGGATGCCTCAGTGCATCCCTGGCGGTCGCATCTCTTGGACCAGCACCGCTGTGTTGCGGCCGGAACCCTAGACGCTCTGCACATCACCAACGATGCAAGGAGCATGCCAATGCCGAACAGGCCAAAAAGGCCGGCATTTGTGGACTGTGCGGCTTCGAGCGTTCGCACAAGTGACGCGAAAATCATCGCATCGCCGACGGATTGGGCAGTTTGCCTGATTGCTAGTGGTCAAAATCTGACGCTTGCTTCCGGGGCCGTTAGCCCCCTCAGGGTGGGAAGGAGACCTAACTCACCAGCTCTCCGACGGCGCGTGTGCGCCAGGAGTGGTCCTTCAAGCCGCTGTTATGGAACGACCTGTGTGGGGCCGGAAGGAGACTGGCAGGTTCTGGAGAGCGAGGCCAAGAAGGCAGACTTACGCGGTAAGCCGCGCCGGGCATCCGGTGAATCACAGCTTCAGAGGCGTGTCTTGGAAGTATTTTCCGGGAGAGGCACCGAAGGCCGCCCGAAAAACCGCGATGAAAGCGCTGGGGCCTGAGTAGCCGAGTGCAAAAGCGATGTCGCCGACGCTTCGGCCACCGGCAAGCCACTCCACCGATTTCAGCAGTTTCGCCTGCTGTCGCCAGGCGCGGAAACTCATCCCTGTCTCAGATTGGAAGTGACGCTGGAAGCTACGTGGGGACATGGCCGCACGTGACGCAAGCTCATCGAGGGGCCAATCTGCTCCCGGCTCATTCCGCATGTCTGCGGCGATGTCCCGGAGGCGTTCGGATGCCGGCAACGGGAGAGACAACGGTGCGACCGGACTCGTCTGGAGCTGGTCGAGAATGACTGCCACAAGTCGTTCGGCGCGGAGGCTGCCCGCATCCGCGCGAGGTATTTCCAGAAACGCCAGGATTAGCTCGCGCAGGAGCTGCGTCGTACCGATCACGGAGACCTCCGGTGACAGGCTCGCCACCGCGTCGGGGCGGAAAAAGAGATAGCTGCGCTCCGTCTCCTGCAGGTAGGTTACCTCGTGGAGGACCCCGGACGGCACGAACACGGCGCGTTCGGGCGGGATGATGAAGTAACCCCGCTCGGTCTCTAGCCTCAACGATCCCCGCACGATCTGGAAAAGCTGCGCCCGGTGGTGCGTATGAAAAGCGTAGGTCCGCCCGGCGGGCTCTGCT
>NZ_FNEE01000032.1 GCF_900099905.1 Mesorhizobium muleiense
CCGGATGCGCCGCACGCACCGCAAGTGCAGCCGTTTCCACCTCCGGCGCGCACTGCGCCGGGCTCGATCGCGGCCGCCGCGACTGCTCGGCCAGTCCTGCCTCGCCCTCGCTCCGGTAGCGCAAAAGCAGCTTGTGGCCGCACGTCCGTCCGATACCGAAGCGCCGACACAACGCGCTCACATTCGCCCCCTCTGCGGAGGCGAGCCTCACGAACTCCAACCTCTGTTTCATCGCGCTTTTGTCCTTGAATGGCATCCCGAACCCCTCGCGCGCAATGCGCAAAACTGTTCGCGATGTCTTCGCACACCTGTTCGCGATGTCTCCGGTCCAAACACCCCCTTGAGGGGGAGATGCCCGGCAGGGCAGAGGGGGGTGCTGTCCCGCAGACTTTTACAGCTTAATGGAGCGCCCTCCGGCGACGTTGCGCTACATCGTCGCCGCCTTCTCGATCTGCCCGCGGATCTCGCCGTCCTTGTGGGCCGCCGTATGGATGTTGATGTAGTATTTGCCGGCCATCAGGTCGGCAGCCTGCGCGTCGGTCAGGATTGCCGCCCCCTTGAACGGGCTTTTCGGAGCGCCCTTGAACGGGACGACGACGTCGGCATTTTCACCCTTTGCTGCCGGACCGTGAATATGTCCGGCCGTCGCCGGTCCACTGAGACCTGAATACATCACGTTCCAGGTGAGCTGTTTCGTGTCGGTGTTGAAGCCGAGAGTGGCCTCGCCTTTGCCCTCCGTGGTGACGCCTGGATTCTGCTGAGCGCCATCGAGCGTCGCCTTCATCTTCATCATGTCGGCCAAGGCCGGTGAACCGCACAGGAAGGGAGCCGAAACGGCGAGCGCCGAAAGCATCGGCGAGAAGGATTGCATGCGCATGGAATTCTCCGTTGTGGCGATGACATCCGCTGAAGCAGGATGCACTGGAACAACGGTTGTGGCGAGCGGATGTTTCCACCGGTAACGGCTATTTTACATCCAAAAAGGGGGCGGTCGCCCGTCCCCTTTTTTCAAACTGCGGACCCCAGAGGCCCTGGTTGACGGCTTACTTGATGGCCTTGTCGGTGATGGCGGTCGTGTAGGCGCCGGTCGGCTCCTTAGTGATGATCTTCTGGTCGAGCAGCGCCTTGGCGGTGCGCGCGTAGGTCGCCGGGTCGAGCTTGCCGTCGGCATTGTCGATCAGCTTGGCGACTTCGCCCATCATGCGCTTCTGGTGGTTCTCGTCCTGGCCGCCATTGTCCATGACGATGCCGGCCGCCTCGTCGGAATTGTCGACGGCGTATTTCCAGCCCTTCATCGAGGCGCGCACGAAACGCACCATCTTGTCCTCGAAGGCCGGATCCTTGAGCTTGTCCTCCAGAGCGTAGAGACCGTCCTCAAGCAGGTCGTTGCCCATGGCCGAGTAGTTGAACACGATCAGCTCTTCCGGCTTGTAGCCGGCATCGATGAGCTGCCAGTATTCGTTGTAGGTCATGACCGAAATACAATCCGCCTGCTTCTGGATCAGCGGCTGCACGTCGAAACTCTGCTTCAGCACGGTGACGCCATCCGGGCCGCCGTCGGTCTTCAAGCCGAGCTTGTTCATCCAGGCGTAGAACGGATACTCGTTGCCGAAGAACCAGACGCCGAGCGTATGGCCCTTGAAGTCGGCTTCGGTTTTGACGGGGCCGTCCTTCGGGCAGACCAGTTGCATGCCGGCCTTCTTGAACGGCTGGGCGATATTGACCAGCGGCACGCCCTTTTCGCGTGCGGCCAGCGCGCCGCCCATCCAGTCGACGATGACGTCGGCGCCGCCACCGGCGATCACCTGCTCGGGCGCGATATCGGGGCCGCCCGGCTTGATCTCGACGTCGAGGCCCTCGGCCTCATAAAAACCCTTGTCCTTGGCGACGTAGTAGCCGGCGAACTGGGCCTGCGTGACCCATTTCAGCTGCAGCGTCACCTTGTCTGCGGCCATCGCCTGGAACGCGGCAAGCGACATCGCGCCGGCCAGCATCGAAACAACAAGTCTTTTCATGCTTTTACCCTCTGGAGTTAAGTGTTCACCCTTTTAGGACCAGGACCTTCAATCCAACCCTGATTCCAAACCCGCCACCGCCCTATCCACCACGGACGGAGGGATGCCAAAACGTGACTGCTCTCTCGAAAAGAGCGACCACGCCATAAAAGACCGAACCCGCAAGTGCTGCAACTGCGATTTCGGCCCAGACCATGTCGATATTCATCCGTCCGACTTCGGTCGAAATCCGGAATCCCATGCCGACCACCGGCGTGCCGAAGAACTCCGCGACGATGGCGCCGATCAGCGCCAGCGTCGAATTGATCTTCAGCGCATTGAAGATGAAGGGCGCTGCCGCCGGCAGCCGCAGCTTGAACAGCGTCTGCCAGTAGCTCGACGCATAGGTGCGCATCAGGTCGCGTTCCATATGGCCAGAGGCGGCAAGCCCGGCGACCGTGTTCACCAGCATCGGGAAGAAGGTCATGATGATGACGACCGCGGCCTTCGACTGCCAGTCGAAGCCGAACCACATGACCATGATCGGCGCCACGCCGATGATCGGCAGCGCCGACACCATATTGCCAATCGGCAGCAAGCCGCGGCGCAGGAACGGCACGCGGTCGGCCGCGATGGCGGCAAGGAAGCCGGCGCCGCTGCCAACGACGTAGCCGAAGATCACCGCCTTGAAGATGGTCTGCCGCACGTCGGCGGCCAGCACCGGCAGCGAATTGGCGATGCGCACGCCGATGGCGCTTGGCGGCGGCAGCAGGATGAAAGGAATGCCGGCGCCGCGCGTCACCGCCTCCCAGATGATCAGGATCCAGGCGCCGAAGATCGCCGGGATGATCAGCCTCAAAGCAGTCGCCGCCCAGCGCGAGGTCGGGCGAAGCGCGGACAGGACCGTTACGCAGCGCCAGGCCAGAAGCCATGCGGCGGCAAGCAGCAAATAGAACGATGCGCGAGCGGTCCCCTCATTGCCGGTTATGCCGGCGAGCAGCAGCCACGCCGCGCCATGCGCGCCAAGGAACAGACAGGTCGCCGCGATTGCGGGTGGAAATTGATCCATCTGGATCGCAAACAGCAACAGGATGAAGATCAAAGCCACCGTCGCGATGTCATAGCCCGGCGTAGCAGTGACAAGCAGTCCCGAAAAAAGCGCGCCGGCAAGGAGGGCAAGCGCGGCATACCCCTGCCAGGAACGAGGCGTGATTGATGAAAGGCTGAAGAGATCGCTCATGCCGGCCTCCCGCCCATGGCGCGGTCAACGAGGCGTCCGGCAATGCCGACCACCATCACCAGCAGCGCCGCCACCACCGAGCCCGCCACCAGCGCCGACCAGATATCGATTGTCTGGCTGTAATAGGCGCCGGCAAGCAGCTTGGCGCCGATGCCGGCGACCGCACCGGTCGGCAACTCACCGACGATGGCGCCGACCAGGCTGGCGGCCACCGCCACCTTCATCGAGGTGAACAGGAACGGCACCGAAGCCGGCACGCGCAGTTTCCAGAAGGTCTGCGAGGGGCTGGCATTGTAGGTGTGCATCAGGTCGAGATGGGTGAGTTCGGGCGAACGCAGCCCCTTGACCATGCCGACCGCCACCGGAAAGAACGACAGATAGGTCGAGATCAGCGCCTTCGGGATCAGGCCGGTGACGCCGATCGCCGCCAGCACGACGATGATCATCGGCGCCACCGCCAGGATCGGAATGGTCTGGGAGGCGATGATCCACGGCATCAGGCTGCGGTCGAGCGTCGCCACATGGACGATGCCGACGGCAATCAGGATGCCGAGCGCCGTGCCGAAAGCGAAGCCGAGCAGCGTCGAGGACAGCGTTACCCAGGCATTGTAGACAAGGCTGCGATTGCTGGTGACCTTGCGCAGAAACGTGTTCTCGAAGAAATTCACCGCCACCTGATGCGGCGCCGGCAGCGTCGGCTTGGGCTGCGCCATCGTCTTGCCGATGAATTCCACGATCCCCGGCGTCTCGCCCGCACGGCGGTCGAGATCGCGCTGGAACGGCGCGTTGAGGATGACGGCGAAAACATACCAGACGACCACCACGCCTGCGAGGATCGAGGTCACCGGAACGATGTTGTCGCGAAAGGAGTCCATCAGCGAAGCTCCCCTCCTCTCCCCAACGGGGAGAGGGTGGCCGGAGCGAAGCGGAGGCCGGGTGAGGGGGTAGAAATCTTTCCGTCGAGGCAAGCCAAGATCGTATCAAGGACCGCTCGACGTTCGGCCAGAACTTCATGGTTCCAGAACCGAAGAACGGAATAACCATGGCCATTCAACCAGGCCGTCCTGACGGGGTCGGTTGGTGAATCCGCATGCTGGCTACCATCGAGTTCGACAATCAGACCCTTCTCGCGACAAACGAAATCCGCGATGAAAGGTCCAAGCGGCACTTGCCTCACAAATTTGTGGCCGTTGAGATGACGTCCTCTCAGTTCCCCCCAAAGTCGGTACTCAGCCTCGGTTTCGTCGACCCGCAGCTTTCGAGCGCGAGCGGTTGCCCCGGCATTTCTTTTCGTCGGATCTGTCGGCGCCGCCCCCTCACCCGACCTCCGCTTCGCTCCGGCCACCCTCTCCCCGTCGGGGAGAGGAGGGAGCTCATCCCGCTCAATCCTCATAGCTGTGCCCTGCCCTGCGCCGCGTCGCTTCGCTCCTTGCTTCGCCCTAGGATGACGAAGGCACAGGTGACCGCCCCCTCACCCGACCTCCGCTTCGCTCCGGCCACCCTCTCCCCGTCGGGGAGAGGAGGGAGCCCATCCCGCTCAATCCTCATAGCTGTGCCCTGCCCTGAGCCCGTCGCGCACGCGTGCGGCGATCGCCAAAAACTCCGGCGTCTCGCGGATGTCGAGCGGCCGCTTTTTCGGCAGCGTCGATTCGATGACGTCGCTGACGCGGCCTGGGCGCGGCGACATGACGATGATCCGTGTCGACAGGTAGACCGCCTCGGGAATGGAATGGGTGACGAAGCAGATGGTCTTGTTGGTCCGATCCCAAAGCTCCAGAAGCTGTTCGTTGAGGTGGTCGCGCACGATCTCGTCCAGCGCGCCGAACGGCTCGTCCATCAACAGAAGATCGGCATCGAAGGCCAACGCCCGCGCGATCGAGGCACGCTGCTGCATGCCGCCGGAAAGCTGCCACGGGTACTTCTGCTCGAAGCCGGACAGGTTGACGAGGTCGAGCGTGCGCTTGATGCGCGCCGCCTGCTCTGCCTTCGACAGGCCCATGATCTCCAGCGGCAGCGCCACATTGCGCTCGATCGTGCGCCACGGATAAAGTGCGGCCGCCTGGAAGACATAGCCATAGGCGCGGTTTTCGCGCGCCTGCTCCGGCGTCACGCCATTGACGGAGATGCTTCCTGATGTCGGTTTCTCGAGATCGGCGATGACCCGCAGCAAGGTCGTCTTGCCGCAGCCGGACGGCCCGATGAAGGAGACGAATTCGCCCTTGCCGATAGTCAGGTCGACATTCGACAGCGCCTGCACCGGACCGTCACTGGTCTGGAAGGTCAGGCCGAGCTTGCTTGCCGAAACGACGGCTGGCGACTGTCCGGTCATAGGCCGCAGCCTGGCTTTTCGCGTCGCCGCCGCGGCGGCCGGTTACCCGTTGCTTTTGCCAAAATGCTGCTTTCCACTTATCTTGTCCCACTCGATCGAGAGTTTGCCCGATGTCGTCCAAACCCACCTGCCATCTTATCCGCCCCGAAAGCTCTTATGAAGGCAAGCAGGGACTGAGTTATTTCGCCGGCATCGCCGCCGAAACGGTCGGCTCTACCGGCATCTGCATGCACCTGCTCACCATGCCGCCGGGTGCCCGCGCCAAGGCGCATATGCACGAAAGCCATGAAACGGCGATCTATGTGCTCTCCGGCGAGGTCCATACCTGGTATGGCGACCGGCTCGAGCAGCGGATCGTCGCCAAGGCCGGCGACCTTTTCTACATTCCCGCCGGCGTGCCGCATCTGCCGGCCAATCTGAGCGACAGCCCGGCCTCGGCGGTCATCGCCCGCACCGATCCCAACGAACAGGAAAGCGTCGTGCTGCTGCCGGAACTGGAGGGGCTGGTCGCGCGATAGGCGGGCTACCCGCCGGCCAATTGGTATCGGGCATAGAGACAGTGCAATCGCTTCAGGTTTGCGCTGCCCCCCGGCGCCGACTTCGAGAAACACTAGCACCGGGACAGTACCGTCCTTGCGCAAGCTCACACCCCGGTCACCGGAATACCTGACCGTTCCACCTTGCGCGGCGCGGAGATTTCCTTCCAGGTCGACAGCGCCCGGTTGACTGCGGCATTCGGCTCGCGAGCGACGAACTCGCCATGGCCGGGCTTCGCCTTGACTTCAGCCTCCTGGATCGACAGTTCGCCGCGCGAGAAGACGAAGCGCGGCAGGCCGGTCACCTCAACACCTTCGAAGACGTTGTAGTCGATCACCGACTGCTGTTTCTCGGAAGTGATCGTCTTTGTGCGCTTCGGGTCCCAGACGAGGATGTCGGCATCGGCGCCTTCGACGATGGCGCCCTTCTTCGGATACATGTTGAGGATTTTTGCGATGTTGGTCGAGGTCACCGCGACGAACTCGTTCATCGTCAGCCGGCCGGTGTTGACGCCGGTGGTCCACAGCACCGGCAAGCGGTCCTCGAGCCCGCCGGTGCCGTTCGGAATCTTGGTGAAATCGCCGACGCCGTTGCGCTTCTGGCTGGTGGTGAAGGCGCAATGGTCAGTCGCCACCACCTGCAGTGATCCGGCCTGCAGGCCGGCCCACAGCGAATCCTGGTGCAGTTTGTTGCGGAACGGCGGGCTCATGACGCGGCGCGCCGCATGGTCCCAGTCCTTGTTGAAATACTCGCTCTCGTCGAGCGTCAGGTGCTGGATCAGCGGCTCGCCGAACACCCGCATGCCTTTTTGCCGCGCCCGGCGAATGGCTTCGTGGGCCTGCTCGCAGGAGACATGCACGACATAGAGCGGCACGCCGGCCATGTCGGCGATCATGATGGCGCGGTTGGTCGCCTCGCCTTCCACTTCCGGCGGCCGCGAATAGGCGTGCCCTTCGGGGCCGTTGTTGCCGGCGGCCAGCAGCTTCTGCGAAAGCGCCGCCACCACGTCGCCATTCTCGGCATGGACAAGCGGCAGCGCGCCAAGATCGGCGCAGCGCTGGAACGACGAATACATCTCGTCGTCATCGACCATCAGCGCGCCCTTGTAGGCCATGAAGTGCTTGAACGAGGTGATGCCCTTGTCGACCACGGTGGCCATCTCGTCGAACACCTGCTTGCCCCACCAGGTGATCGCCATGTGGAAGGAATAGTCGCAGGACGCCTTCGAGGTCTTGTTGTCCCACATCTGCAAGGCCTCGAGCAGCGACTGCTGCGGCGACGGCAGGCAGAAATCGACGACCATTGTGGTGCCGCCGGCAAGCGCGGCGCGGGTGCCGCTCTCGAAATCGTCGGCCGAATAAGTGCCCATGAACGGCATTTCGAGATGGGTGTGCGGATCGATGCCGCCCGGCATCACATAGCAGCCGGTGGCGTCGAACTCGTGGTCCCCATGCAGGTTCGAACCGATGGCGACGATCTTGCCGTGCTGCATCAGCACATCGGCTTTCCACGTACGATCGGCGGTGACGATGGTGCCGTTCCTGATGACTTTGGTCATTTTCTTGTTCCCTTTGTTCTCTTCGCGGTTCTTGGGGAGCGGCGTTCGGAATCCTGGTTTCTAGCTCACCCCACGATCTCCGCCGTCTCCACCACCGCATGGAACAGCACGTCGGCGCCGGCCGCCGCCCATTCCTTGGTGATCTCCTCGGCCTCGTTGTGGCTGAGCCCGTCGACGCAAGGGCACATCACCATTGCCGTCGGCGCGACGCGGTTGATCCAGCAGGCGTCGTGGCCGGCGCCGGAGACGATGTTGCGATGCGTATAACCCAGGCGCTCGGCCGCATCCCGCACTGCCTTGACGCAGCCCGGATCGAAAGTCACCGGATCGAAATGGCCGACCTGGTCGATTTGATATTGGATGTCGAGCGCTTCGCAGATCGTGTCGATGCCTTCGCGGATGCGCTCGTCCATGGCGTCGAGCACTTCCTTTTCCGGCGAGCGGATGTCGATGGTGAACATGGTGCGGCCGGCGATGATGTTGCGCGAGTTCGGATAGACCTCCATGTGGCCGACCGCGCCGACGGCGTCGGGCTGATAGTCCATGGCGATCTCGTGCACCAGTTCGATCACCCGCGCCATGCCGAGCCCGGCATTGCGGCGCTTGGGCATCGGCGTCGAGCCGGTATGCGCCTCCTTGCCGGTCAGCGTCACCTGCAGCCATTTCAATCCCTGGCCATGGGTGACGACGCCGATGTCGATGCCCTCGTCTTCGAGGATCGGGCCCTGCTCGATATGCAGCTCGAAGAAGGCGTGGATCCTGCGCGCACCGACTTTCTCGCTGCCTTTCCAGCCGATGCGTTCGAGCTCCTCGCCGAATTTTTTGCCGTCCTTGTCGACATGTTCGTAGACGTCGGCCTGGTCGAGGACGCCGGCGAACACGCCGGATGCCATCATCGCCGGCGCAAAGCGCGCGCCTTCCTCGTTGGTCCAGTTGGTGACGACGATCGGATGTTTTGTCTTGATGCCGAGCTCGTTGAGCGAGCGCACGATCTCCAGGCCGCCGAGCACGCCAAGCACGCCGTCATACTTGCCGCCGGTCGGCTGGGTGTCGAGATGGCTGCCGACATAGACCGGCGGCAGATCAGGGTCGGTGCCCTCGCGGCGGGCAAACATCGTGCCCATCTCGTCGAGGCCCATTTCAAGTCCCGCCGCCTCGCACCAGCGCTTGAACAGCTGCCGCCCCTCGCCGTCCGCGTCGGTCAAAGTCTGGCGATTGTTGCCGCCGGCAACGCCGGGGCCGATCTTCGCCATCTCCATTATCGAATCCCACAAACGGTCTGAATTGATTCGCAGATTCTCGCCCGGAGCGGCCATTTTAATACCTTTTCGATTGCGGCACGCCGGCGTCCCCCTCCCCCTCGAGGGGAGGGTGACCGCGAAGCGGTCGGGTGGGGTCGCCGAACATGCGCGCGACCTTCTCCTTGACCACTTGCGCGACATGCCAAGCGCTGTTTATGACATCAGGCTCGTCAACGCGGTAGACATCGAACCCGAGCGATCGCAGATAGGCATCACGGACAGCATCGTGCCGCTTGCCCCTCTCCTGCTCGTGCAAGTCGCCATCCACTTCCACGACCAGCTTTACCGCAAGACAGGCGAAGTCGACGATATAGGGTCCGATCGGGCACTGGCGACGGAACTTGATACCGGCCGATTTCAGCTCGCGCAGTTCATACCACAGCAGGGATTCGCCCTTGGTCGCGTGAACTCGAAGCGCCCGCGCCTTTTGGCGCATTTCGAAGCTCACGCGGGTACGGGGCATCAGAAGCGTCCTCGCAGCAAGAGATCAGGTTGGCGCGCGTCGCCACCGACCCCACCCGGCCGCTTCGCGGCCACCCTCCCCTCGAGGGGGAGGGATATCCGTGCCCAGTTCTTCAATCCACCGCCCTCAGCACTTCACGCACATGGTCGATCAATTCGTTGATCTGGCCCTTGGTGATGATCAGCGGCGGCGACAGCGCGATGATGTCGCCGGTGGTGCGGATCAGCGCGCCGCGCTCGAACGCTTTCACAAAAGCCGAGAAGGCACGCTTGGTCGGACTGCCGGGGATGGGCGCCAGCTCGATCGCGCCGATCAGGCCGATGTTTCTGATGTCGATGACGTTCGGCTCGCCCTTCAGCGAATGCAGCGCGTCTTCCCAATACGGCGCCAGTTCCTGGCCGCGGGTCAGCAGGCCCTCTTCCTTATAGGTGTCGAGCGTGCCCAGCGCCGCCGCACAGGCGATCGGATTGCCCGAATAGGTGTAGCCGTGAAAGAACTCGATCATATGCTCGGGGCCGGTCATGAAGGCGTCGTGGATTTCCTTCTTGACGAACACCGCGCCCATCGGAATGACGCCGTTGGAGACACCCTTGGCGGTGGTCATGATATCGGGCGTGACGCCGAAATAGTCGGCGGCAAACGGCGTGCCGAGACGGCCGAAGCCGGTGATGACCTCGTCGAAGATCAAAAGGATGCCGTGCCTGGTGCAAATCTCGCGCAGCCTCTCGAGATAGCCCTTCGGCGGCAGGATGACGCCGGTGGAACCGGCCACCGGCTCGACGATGACGGCCGCGATGGTCGAGGCGTCGTGCAGCGCGACGATGCGCTCCAACTCGTTGGCCAGTTCCGCGCCATGCTCGGGCACGCCCTTGGTGAACGAATTCTTCTCGGGCAGGTGGGTGTGCGGCATGTGGTCGACGCCGCCGAGCAGCGTGCCGAACATCTTGCGGTTGGTGACGATGCCGCCGACCGAGATGCCGCCGAAATTGACGCCGTGATAGCCGCGCTCGCGGCCGATCAGGCGGGTGCGCGAGCCCTCGCCTCTGGCGCGGTGATAGGCGATCGCCATCTTCAGCGCGGTCTCGACCGATTCCGATCCGGAATTGGTGAAGAACACGTGGTCCATGCCCTCCGGCGCCAGGTCGACCAAACGGTTCGCCAATTCGAAGACGATCGGGTGACCCATCTGGAACGCCGGCGCATAGTCGAGCTCTGCGGCCTGGCTCTGGATCGCCTCGGTGATCTTCGGCCGGCAGTGGCCGGCATTGACGCACCACAGGCCGGCAGTGCCGTCTAAAACCGTACGACCGTCGCTCGTCGTGTAATGCATGTCCTTGGCGGACACCATCATGCGCGGCGCCTGCTTGAACTGCCGGTTTGCCGTGAACGGCATCCAGAATGCGCTGAGATCGTTCGGCGTGACTTTCAGCCGGTTGGACATGACCAAGACTTCCCCTTGTAACCTGTTTCGGTGCGGCTAACGCTTGGTCTTCCCGACACTTGGTCTCTGCTGCGTTTTCGTGCTACGCAAATTTTGACCGATTGGACAAACGTTAGCACCGCCCTGTCGGCGGTCAAGGGATTACTAGCGGAAATGCGGCAGCTGAGGCGCGCTCCACAGGCCGGAGAAAAACTGGTCCAGAGTATTGGTCCAGATCGCTCTCCAACCCAGGATATGCCGCGGTGACGGCCGACATGGAAATTCCCGCTCCTCGCCGCACCCGCATCCAGCAGGAAAAGCGCGAGCTGATCCTGGAGGCGGCGCTCGAGGTGTTCTCGACCAGCGGCTTTCGCGGCTCGACCATCGACCAGATCGCCGAAGCCGCCGGCATGTCGAAGCCGAACCTGCTCTACTATTTCCGCCGCAAGGAGGATATCCACGAGACGCTGATGCAGCGGCTTCTGGACACCTGGCTGGCGCCGCTGCGCGAACTCGACGACATCGGCGATCCCTTGACCGAATTGCGCAGCTATATCAGGCGCAAGCTCGAAATGGCGCGCGATTTCCCCAGGGAAAGCCGCCTGTTCGCCAACGAGATCCTGCAGGGCGCGCCGCGCATCATGCCGATGCTGGAAGGCGAGCTGAAGACGCTGGTCGACGAGAAGGCCGCCGTCATCAAGGGCTGGATGCGCGCCGGCAAGATCGCATCCACCGACCCCTGGCACCTGATCTTCTCGATCTGGGCGACGACGCAGCACTATGCCGATTTCGACGTTCAGGTCCGCGCCGTGCTCGGCCCCGACCGCGGCGGCGACGGCCGCTTCGAGGATGCTGCAAGATTTCTCGAACAATTGTTCATCGACGGGCTGAAGCCGAAGATCTGAAGCTTCAGCAATATGGTTTGACAGATTGAGACCGTTTGCCAGAGGCTACGGCGGCTGCCTCCGCGAAGCGACCGACCGAACCATCAAAGCGGCTGCGCCGCCAGCGCCAGGAAACCTCCAGTCAGCGCCACGTTGCCGACAAAGCCGTTGATGCGCGACGCGCGCTCGGGCCCCTGATGATCCCAGAAATTGTGGAACATCGGCGTGGCCACCATCAGGAACAGCACCAGGCACAGAGCCGCGGCAGCGGTCCAGACACCTGATATCACCAGCGCTCCGGATACGATTTGCAGGACGATCCCCAACCACAGCATCAGCCGCGCCTGCGGCACGCCTCGCGTCGTCATCAGCTGGATCAGGAAGCCTGCATTCTGGATGTTGCGCAGGCCGGCAAAGACAAAGGCGCCGCCAAGCAGCAGGCGTGCGGCAACCAGAATCTCATTCTCAAAATTCGACAACATGGTCTTGATCCCAAAGCAAAAAGAGACGCGCGGCGTTAAGGCTGCCCACCCAGTTTCGTCCGCTCAGGCGGCCTTGGCAGCCGCTACCGGATGAATGGCGTGGAAGGGCACGCAGAGCCGGTTCCAGGTGTTGATCATGCCGATCGCGACGGACAGCTTGACCAGTTCCTCTTCCGAGAAGTGTTCGAGCGTGCGAGCATAGAGATCGTCCGGCACGCCGCTGTCGGCGATCTTCGTCACCACGTCGGTCCAGGCGAAGGCGGCGCGTTCGCGCTCGGAAAACAGCGGCGATTCCTTCCAGGCGGAGACGAGATAGAGCCGCTGCTCGGTCTCGCCATCTCGGCGCGCCTCGCGGCTATGCATCTCGACGCAGTACGAACAGCCATTGATCTGCGACGCCCGCAGCTTGATCAGATGCAGCAGGCCTTCCTCGAGCCCGCACTCGTCGACTGCCTTGTTGAGCGCCGATACCGCTTTCATGATTTCCGGCGCCGCGCCGAAGAATTGCAGCCTCTGTTTCATTCTCTTACCCTTCACGCTTGCTTGGTTGAACTGGATTTCTGCGGTCGTTGATGGCGCTCGACAAAGGCGCAGTTGGCGGCGACTGAACGGGGATCGGCGTCGCTCATATAGTCGGCAACGATGTCGGACAGCCGGGACTCGGCAAGAGCGGCGCGATAGGCGCGCTCGGCCTTCAGCATCGCGACGCTGATGCCGCAAGGTTTGACATAGGCCGAGGCATCGAGCCTGGCCGGCCCGCGCTGACGGATTTCGCCGCAACGGAAGGCCGGTTCGCGTCCTTCGACGGCGAGCACGATGTCGAGCAGCGTTATGCGCTCCGCCGGCCGCGCCAGCCGGAAACCGCCCGATGGCCCGGGCACCGATTCCAGGATGCCCGACGCCGTCAGCGCGTTGAGATGCTTGAGCAGATAGCTCGGCGACAGGCCGAACGCTTCCGCCATGGCAGCACCCGGCATGGTCGCCGCGCCCTCCACGCCGGCAAGCATGGCGGCGCAGTGGATGGCCGCTTCAACGCCCTCGCCCAGCTTCATTTTTTTGAGTCCAAATTCATGGATATATCTTATCGTGGATAATTTTTATCCGCATTAGGAAATTAAGAGTCTCGACGCCGGATGGCTGCGCTGACGGCGATTTTATACGATCGATGGCGCTGCCCCTCATTGCCCTGCCGGGCATTTCTCCCCGTATAGTGACGGGGAGAAAGACGCTATCACCGATGATTTTCGCCAATTATCGGCGGTGCAAAAAGGGCGGCGAGGTTGCGGCAATCCCCCTTCTTCCCGTCACTATACGGGGAGAAGGTGCCGGCAGGCGGATGAGGGGCAGCGCCAACCTCGACAATTCAACCGGACGAAACCGATCTGGCGCTTCGACCAAACTTACTCCGCGGCCACCTTTGCCATCGGGTTGTTTGGATGCGTCGTCCAGTTGGCGTAGACCGGCGACACCGGTCTGCCAGTGCGCTGGTCGATGACGCCGGCCGCCAGCGGCTCCATGGTGATACAGTTCTCGACAGGGCAGACATTGACGCAGAGGTTGCAGCCGACGCATTCGGCCTCGATCACCTCGAAATGCCGCTTGCCGTCCACCATGCTGGTGATCGCCTGGTGCGAGGTGTCCTCGCAGGCGATGTGGCAGCGGCCGCATTTGATGCAGGCCTCCTGGTCGATATGCGCCTTGGCGACGTAATTGAGGTTGAGATATTGCCAGTCGGTGACGTTGGGCGTGGCGCGGCCGACGATATCGTCGAGCGAGGCATGGCCCTTCTCGTCCATCCAGTTTTCGAGGCCGGCGATCATCTCCTGCACGATCTTGAAGCCATAGGTCATCGCCGCCGTGCACACCTGCACATTGCCGGCGCCGAGCGCCATGAATTCGGCAGCGTCGCGCCACGTGGTGATGCCGCCGATGCCGGAGATCGGCAGGCCGTGGGTTTCCGGATCGCGGGCGATCTCGGCGACCATGTTCATGGCGATCGGCTTCACCGCCGGGCCGCAATAGCCGCCATGCGAACCCTTGCCGTCGATCGTCGGCTCCGGTGCGAAACTGTCGAGATTGACGCCGGTGATCGAATTGATGGTGTTGATCAGCGACACCGCGTCGGTGCCGCCGGCATGGGCGGCGCGCGCCGGCTTGCGTATGTCGGTAATGTTCGGCGTCAGCTTGGTGATCACAGGCATGCGGGTGTTGGCCTTGCACCAGCGCACTACCATTTCGATGTATTCCGGCACCTGGCCGACGGCGGCGCCCATGCCGCGTTCCGACATGCCGTGCGGGCAGCCGAAATTGAGCTCGATGCCGTCGGCCCCGGTCTCCTCGACCACCGGCAGGATCGCCTTCCACGCATGCTCCTCGCAAGGCACCATCAGCGAGACGACGATGGCGCGGTCGGGCCAGTCCATCTTGACCTGCTTGATCTCGCGCAGATTGGTCTGCAAGTCGCGGTCGGTGATCAGCTCGATGTTGTTCAAGCCGAGCAGGCGGCGATCGGCGCCCCAGATCGCGCCATAGCGCGGGCCGTTGACATTGACCACCGGCGGCCCCTCTTCGCCGAGCGTCTTCCAGACAACGCCGCCCCAGCCCGCCCTGAAGGCGCGGATGACATTGTAGGCCTTGTCGGTCGGCGGCGCCGAGGCTAGCCAGAACGGATTCGGCGATTTGATGCCGACGAAATTGTTTCTGATATCTGCCATGCTCATGCCCTCCCGTTCGAGGTCGCCCGGTGGATCGATTCGGCCGCGTCGCGCCCCTGCGCGACTGCCGAGACGGTGAGGTCGTCGCCGCCATAGATGCAGTCGCCGCCGGCCCAGACGTTTGGCAGCGAGGTGCGGCCTTCGGCGTCGACCTTGATGCGGCCGGCTTCCAGCGCCAGCAAGGCGCCGCTGCCGTTGAGCGCAGCCGGGACAAAGCTCTGGCCGATCGCCTTGAACACCTGGTCGGCGGTGAGCGTCAGCCGCTCGCCGGTGCCGACGAGTTTCTCGCCATCCATCGCCGTATATTCAAGCTCGATGCCCGACACCTTGCCGCCTTCGGCAATGACCCGCTTCGGCTGCAGCCAGTGACGGATGATGACGCCGTTGGCGGCGGCCAGGTCCTGCTCGAATTCCGAGGCGTTCATGTGCTCCTGGCCGCGCCGGTAGCAGATTGTCACCTCTTCGGCGCCGAGCAGTTTTGATTGCACCGCCGCGTCGATCGCCGTCATGCCGCCGCCGATGACGACGACGCGCCGGCCGACCGGCAGGCTGGCAAGATCGCTGGCCTGGCGAAGCTCGGCAATGAACTCCACCGCATTGGTGACGCCTTGCGCGTCCTCGCCGTCGGCGCGCAGCGCGTTGACGCCGCCAAGCCCCATGCCGAGGAACACTGCATCGTAATTCCTGGTCAGGTCCGACAGCTGGTAATCGCGGCCAAGCGCCTTGCCGTTCTGGATGTCGATGCCGCCGATCGAAATGACATAGTCGACCTCGGCCTGGGCAAAATTGTCGATGCTCTTGTAAGCGGCGATGCCGTATTCATTGAGACCGCCGGCTTTCGGGCGCGCCTCGAGGATGGTCACGTCGTGACCGTGGCGGGCGAGCCGATGGGCGGCGGCAAGCCCGGCCGGTCCGGCGCCGACCACGGCGACCGTCTTGCCGGTCGGAGCGGCGCGCGCATAGAACTGCTTGTTCTCAGCCATCGCGACATCGGTGGCATAACGCTGCAGGCGGCCGATCTGCACCGGCTTGCCTTCAGCCACTTCGCGCACGCAGACCTCTTCGCACAGCGTCTCGGTCGGGCAGACGCGGGCGCACATGCCGCCCAAAATGTTCTGGTCGAAAATCGTCCTGGCCGAGCCGATCGGATTGCCGGTCGAGATCTGGCGGATGAACAGCGGGATGTCGATCGAGGTCGGGCATGCGTTCATGCACGGCGCATCGTAGCAGAAATAGCAGCGATCGGACTCGACCAGCGCCTCGTGATGATCGAGCGGCGGATGCAGGTCGGAAAAATTATCGGCATATTGCTCGGGCGAAAGCCGCCCGCCGGCAATGCCCTGCTTGAAATGACCAGTCGCCATTCCGCTTCCCCATTCCTTGTTGTTTTGCGGAAGGCTAGCACGTTTTGTTTTTTTATCAATTGGTCAATTTTCGACGCAAGCCGCTGAAAAGCCACGACAAAAACATGATATCAATACTCATGTTTTCTATATTGGCCTTGGCTGTCGGAATTCCGTCGCGAAGATCGTCCTAGATGGATCACGCATGATCGATGACTGGAAACCCAAGGAGCACGACAATGCCAAACTCCCCGACGTCCTTCTTCTGGTACGAGCTGATGACCACCGATCTCGACGCCGCCGAAGCGTTCTACACCGACGTGGTGGGCTGGAAGGCGCAGCCCTTCGACGGCGCGCCCGGCATGCCGCGCTATGTCGTGATGAATGTCGGCGAGCGCGGCGTTGCCGGGCTGATGACGCAGCCGGACGAAGTGCGCAAGACGGGCATGCCGCCAGCCTGGGTCGGTTACATCCATACCGGGGATGTCGATGCTTCGACGAAATCGCTGAAGGGGGCCGGCGGTGCGGTTCACCGCGAACCCGATGACATTCCGGGCGTCGGCCGCTTTGCCGTCGTCGCCGATCCGCAAGGCGCGGTGTTCAACTTCCTGCAGCCGATCGGCCCTGACCAGCCGCCGTTGCCTGCTACTACTCCCGGCAATATTGGCTGGCATGAACTCTACACGACCGACTGGCACGCCGCGTTCGATTTCTATGCCGGGCAATTCGGCTGGACCAAGGGCGACGCCATGGATATGGGGCCGATGGGCACCTACCAGCTGTTTGCCGCCGGCGGCGAACCTGTTGGCGGCATGATGAACAAGCCCGAGCAGGTTCCGGTGCCGGTCTGGCAGTTCTATTTCAATGTCCCCGCAATCGACGCGGCGGCCAAGCGTGTCACCGATAATGGCGGCACGATCCTGATGGGACCGATGGAGGTTCCCGGCGGCGGCTGGATCGTGATGTGCACGGATCCACAGGGTGCTCATTTCGCGCTGACGGCGCCGGTGCGGTGAAAGGTCACCCGAGGGGCATTTTGTTTATACGGTTGGCGCTCTACGGCGCCCCCCTCTGTCCTGCCGGACATCTCCCCCACTTGGGGGGAGATTGGCTGTTTCGCTGATTTCGCCAATCACAAAGGTCGCAAGAAGAGTGCCGTCGCCGGAACTGCCAATCTCCCCCCTCGTGGGGGAGATGTCCGGCAGGACAGAGGGGGGCGCTGTCCCGCCGACCCCGCGCATTTTGGATAGACTCCACCTAGCGGCGCCATCACCCTCGCATCCGCTTGAGATTCGCGTCGAACAGCGGCGTCGGCTGCACCCGTGCGGTGTAGCGCTTGCCCAAGAGCTCGACCTCGAAACCATCGGCCTCGTCGGCGATCTCCTTCGGCACATAGCCCATCGCCACCGACGTCTTCGAATGATGTGCGTAGCCGCCTGACGTGACCCAGCCGCGCACCGCGCCGTCGAACCAGATCGGCTCGTCACCGATAACGTCGGCGTCTGCCGCATCGACGACAAAGGCGCGCAGCCGCAGCTTGCCGCCTTGCTGGCGCTCGGCCAGTGCCGCCTGCTTGCCGATGAAATCGGTTTCTTTCCCGTAGGCGACGAAACGGTCGAGCCCGGCCTCCAGCGGTCCGTAGATCGGCCGGTATTCGCGCGCCCACGAGCCGTAATTCTTCTCCAGCCGCAGCGCGTTGAGCGCGCGCGCGCCGAACAGGCCGATGCCGAAGTCTTCGCCGGCCGCCATCAGGGTCTGGTACGCGGCACGCTGATATTCCGGCGCCACCCAGATCTCGTAGCCGAGGTCGCCGGTGTAGCTGACGCGGCCGACCAGGCACGGCGCCATGCCGATATCCATCCTGGCCGTCGCCATGAACGGGAACGCCGCATTCGACACATCCGCCCGCGTGACTTTTGCCAGCACGTCCCGCGCCCTCGGACCGGCAATCGACAGGCCCGTCAGTCTCGCCCCCAGCGCCTCGATATGGACCGAGCTGTCTTGCGGCAGATGCGCCTCGAACCAGCGCATGTGATACTGCTCGGCAATGCCGGAACCGGCGAGGAACCAGCCCTCCCCGCTGGAATTGCCGCTGCCGAGATTGGCCAGCGAAAAGTCGCCGATCAGCCTGCCGTCTTGCTTCAGCATCGGCGCCAGCGTCATGCGGCCGGGCTTTGGCAGCTTGCAGGCAAGCAGGCGGTCGAGCCAGGCCGCCGCGCCCGCGCCCGTCACCCTGTATTTGGCGAAGGACGAGATTTCCGACAGGCCGACACTTGTCCGCACCGTCCTCACCTCTTTTGCGACATGCTCGAAATCGCTCGAGCGCCGCCACGAGAACTCGTCCCTTACGCCTTCGGGCGCATACCACAGCGGCACTTCCAGCCCATAGGCCACGCCCCACTGCGCGCCCTTGGCCGACAACAGGTCGTAGACCGGCGTGGTCTTGAGCGGCCGCCCGGCAGGCAGCTCCTCATTAGGAAAGCGGATGGAAAAACGCCGCGAATAATTCTCGCGCACCTTGGCGTTGGTGTAGGCCATCGTTGCCCAGTCGCCGTAGCGAGAGACGTCCATCGCCCAGATGTCGGCGCCGGGATCGCCCTCGATCATCCAGTTCGACAGCGCCAGGCCAACACCGCCGCCCTGCGAAAAGCCGGCCATGACGCCGCAGGCGACCCATAAGCCAGGCAGGCCGCGCACCGGCCCGACCAACGGGTTGCCGTCGGGCGCGAAGGTGAAGGGGCCGTTGATGATCTGCTTGATGCCGGTGTTCTGGAAGGCCGGGAAATGCCGGAACCCGACTTCCAATGACGGCGCGATACGGTCGATGTCGGGCTCCAGCAGCTCGTGGCCGAAATTCCACGGTGTCTGAAGCTCGGACCATGGCTTGTTGGCCCTCTCGTAGGTGCCCATCAGCATGCCGCCGCGCTCCTGGCGCAGATAGAGCTCGCCGTCGAAATCGACCGCGTGGATGATCTCCGTGCCGGTCTTCTGGTTCCAGGCGGCGACCTCCGGCATGTCCTCGGTGATCAGGTACATGTGCTCCATCGCCAGCACCGGCAGTTCGAGGCCCACCATGCGGCCGACCTCGCGCGCCCACAGGCCGCCGGCGTTGACGACATGCTCGGCCACCACCTCGCCCTTGTTGGTGATGACGCGCCACAACCCGTCGGCGCGGCGCACGATATCCTCGACCTTGGTGAAGCGCTCAACCTCGGCGCCAAGTTTTCTGGCCGCCTTGGCATAGGCGTGGGTGACGCCGGACGGGTCGAGATGACCGTCCTCCTTGTTGCGCACCGCGCCGACGAACTGCTTCGGGTCGAGCAGCGGCATCAACTCGGCCGCCTCATCAGGCGAGATCTCCTCGAGGTCGATGCCGAGATAGCGGCCCTTGGCGACAACGCCGCGCAGCCAGTCGAGCCGCGCCTCGGTCGCCGCCAGAAGCACGCCACCGGTCAGATGCACGCCGGTCGCCTGGCCGGACAGCTCCTCGATCTCCTTGTAGAGCGAGATCGTGTATTTCTGCAGCTTGGCGACGTTGGGATCGCCATTGATCGTGTGCATGCCGCCGGCCGCGTGCCAGGTCGAGCCGGAAGTCAGCTCGTCGCGCTCCAGAAGCACAATGTCGGTCCAGCCGTGACGGGCGAGATGGAACAGCACCGAACAGCCGACAACACCTCCGCCAACGACCACGACCTTCGCATGCGATTTCATGGGTTTTTCTCGTTATTTCAGTGAGTTGGAGGGGTGAGATGAATCGGTACGGGAGGAGCCAAGCCACACGATCGCAAGCCTTCGACCATCACGGCTCGCCCTGCCCGATCGCTTCCTTGCGCCTGGCCACATACGCCTCCAGCGCCTCGCGCACGGCAATATCAATCGTCGGTTCGACATGATCCTCCAGCGCTTTCTTCCACAGCCGCGTCGCCCGCGCCGTGGCGTCTAGCCCGCCGGCCTCCTGCCAGGCCTCGTAGTTCTGCCAATTCGAGAGGATCGGCTGGTAGAAGGCGGTTGCATAGCGCTCCAGCGTGTGCGGCTCGCCGAAGAAATGGCCACCGGTCGGCACCGCACCCAGCGCCTCGACGGCGAGTTCCGCCTCGTTGACTTCGATCGGGCGCAAAAACTCCATCATGTGCTGGATCATCTCGACGTCGATGATGAACTTTTCGAACGATGCAGTCAGCCCGCCCTCCTGCCAGCCGGCTGCGTGGTAGACGAGATTGCCGTGGCCGAGCACCGCGCCCCACAGCGCCATCAGCGTCTCATAGGCGCCTTGCGCGTCGGCGGCGTTGGAGGCCGAGCCCGGCGTCGTCCGGTAGGGCAGCCCATAGCGCCGCGCCAATTGCCCGGAGGCGATGTTGGCCTTGGTGTTCTCTGGCGTGCCAAAGGCCGGCGCACCGGACTTCATGTCGACATTGGAGGTGAAGGCGCCATACATGACCGGGGCGCCAGGGCGGACAAGCTGCGTCAAGACCACGCCGAACAGCGCCTCGGCGTTCTGTTGCGCCAGCGCGCCGGCAAGCGTCACCGGGCTCATCGCCCCCATCAGCGTGAACGGCGTCACCGCAACCGACTGGCCGAACTCGGCCATGGTCATCAGCCCTTCGGCCATCATCTCGTCGAAGCGGCGCGGCGAGTTGACCGAGATGATGGTGGTGACGCCGGGATCGTCGCGCATCTGGTCGAGGCTCAAGCCCCGCGAAATCGCCATCATTTCGATGCCGTCCAGCGCCCTGCCGCGGCCGATCGCCGAGACGTGAAAACTCTTGTCGGTCAGCGTCAGATTGGCGAAATAGGTATCGAGGTGGCGTGAATTGGCCGGCAGTTCCACCGGTGCGCAGACCTGATTGCCGAGCATGTGGATGCAGTTGAAATGCTGCGCCAGCCGGGTGAGATCGCAATAGTCGCGCAAATTGCCGGCACGCCGGCCGCGTTCCATGTCATGCACGTTCGGCGGTCCGGCGACGAGCGTAAAATTGATGGTGTTGCCGCCGAGATGGACTGTGTGGGCCAGGTTGCGCGGCGTCAGCGTATAGCTGGACCGCGTCGTCTTCAGTGCCTCGTCGACCATGCCGCGCTCGATGCGGACAGTCATCGACGCATGATCGACCTTGGCGCCGGCCTTCTCGAACAGCGAAAGCGCCCGCGGGCTCATCACCTCGATGCCGAAATTCTCCAGAATGTGCATCGACGCCTGGTGGATCGCCTCGATCTGGTCGGCCGAGAGCATCGCCATCGGCGGATAGGGATTTGTCACGCGGCGCAACGGCAGTTGCGGGATGGCGGCCGGTCCCCTGTTGCTGGTCCGCTCGGCGCCGCGCTTGCGTCTCGGTTCGGTCATGCGGCGCATCAAAGCGCCGGCACGACGGTCGGGCTGTCAGAAATCCGCCACCTGCGGGCGCGATTTTAGCCAAGGCGGCATTTTTGGATTTTCATGCCAACAAAAGCGACGGAAAACGTCGGAATATCTATCCTCGCTGTGCCGCGGCCAAAGCGTCCGATCAGCCGTTAAGGAACGCCGCAAGATTCCCTTTATGATTCCGGCCTAATCCTCTTCCAATGGGTAGGTCGAGTTTTAGCAAAATTGTAGCCGTGACCGTGCTGCTGGCGCTGTCGGCCTGTGCGACGCCGCCGAGCCATATCAACAATGTCTGCGCTGTCTTCGACCAGAATGACGGCTGGTTCGACAACTGGCAGGCGGCGGCCGAACGCGCCGAACAGAAGCACGGCGTGCCGGTTCCCGTGCTGATGGCGACGGTGCGCAAGGAATCCGGCTTCAAGAGCAACGCCAGGCCGCCGCGCAAGAAGCTGCTCGGCTTCATTCCCTGGAAACGCGTCTCCAGCGCCACCGGTTTCTCGCAGGCGCTTGACGGCACCTGGGCGCAATATCAGAGCGAGACCGGCAGTTGGGCGGCGCGCCGCACCAGCTTCGCCGATGCCGTCGATTTCGTCGGCTGGTATCATTCCAAGACATCAGACACGCTCGGCGTCGCCCGCAACGACACCTACAATCTCTATCTGGCCTATTATCTCGGCTGGACGGCCTATGGCCGCGGCAACCGCGGCGATGCCGGCGTGCAGCGCTATGCGCGGGCCACCGAGCAGATGGCTCGGGACTACGCCGCGCAGCTACGCCAATGCGCGCGTTGATGGCGCCACGGGTCTAATCGTCCGTCAGCTTCGGCGTCTTGCCGTGCGGACGCTGCGGCGGAGCGCCGGCAAAGCCCGGACCGATGCCCTGCGGCGCGTCGTCGGGCACGCCTTCATTGGCGGCATGCTCCTTGTCGAACTTGATCACCGGCTCCATTTTCGCCAGCACGTCGTCGGCAAGCCAGCACAGGCTCATATGGCCGTCGCCGAGATGCTTGACCGGCGGCACCTGCGTCTCGCAAAGATTGTCCGGCACCAGCTTCTTGTAGCCGCAGCGGGTCTGGAACGGGCAGCCGGTTGGCGGGTTCATCGCCGACGGAATGTCGCCCTCCAGCACGATGTGCTTCTTGATCACGCTGGTGTCGGCGATCGGGATCGCCGACAGCAGCGCCTCGGTATAGGGATGATAGGGCGGCGAAAAGATCTGGTCGGTCGTGCCCTGCTCGACGATATAGCCGAGATACATGACGACGACGCGGTCGGCGATGTAGCGCACCACCGACAGGTCGTGGCTGATGAACAGCATCGTCGTCTTGTTCTTGCGCTGGATGTCCATCAACAGCTCGGTCACCGCCGCCTGCACCGACACGTCGAGCGCCGAGACCGGCTCGTCGGCCACCACCACCTTGGCATCGCCGGCAAAAGCCCGCGCCACGCCGATGCGCTGCTTCTGGCCGCCTGAAAGCTGGCGCGGCTTGCGGGTCTCGAACGCCCGCGGCAGCTTCACCAGGTCGAGCAGCTCCAGCATGCGCTTGCGGCGGTCGGCAACGGTGTTGCCGACATTGAACTTTTCCAGCGTGCGGATGATCTGCGAGCCGACCGTATGGCTGGGATTGAGCGTGTCGAACGGATTCTGGAACACCATCTGGATCGACGACACCGTCTCGACGCTGCGGTTCTCGACCCCGATCGACTGGATCTGCTGGTTGCCGAGCGTCACGCTGCCGGAGCTTGCCGTCTCCAGCCCGAGCAGCACCTTGGCCAGCGTCGACTTTCCGCAGCCGGACTCGCCGACGATGGCGACGGTCTCGGATTCGCGCGCCATGAACGAGATCGTCTCATTGGCCTTGACGACGCGGCCCTCGCTCGAGCCGAACACCTCGCTTCCGCCGACCTTGTAGTACTTTTTGAGATCCTCGATCTTGAGCACCGGCGCGCCGGGCTCGACGCGCTCGTTGACCTTCTTGGCGCCGGGCGGCAGCGCTTCCCAGTCGATCTCGTTGAAGCGCACGCAGCGCGAAAAATGGCCTTCATGGCCGTCGACCGCGATCATCGGGATTTCGGCGGCGTTGCAGACGCCCTCGACGAAATGGTGGCAGCGGGGGCCGAAATTGCAGCCCTTCGGCCGCTCGTGCGGCAGCGGCAATTGCCCCGGGATTGAGATCAGAGGCCGCGAATTCTTGTCGGCGCCAGGCAGCGGGATCGAGCGGAACAGGCCTTGCGTGTAGGGATGGCGCATCCGGTCGAAGACGTCCTTGATCTTGCCGGTCTCCACCGCTTCGCCCGAATACATCACCGTGATGCGGTCGCAGGTTTCCAGGATCAGGCCGAGATTGTGCGACACGAAGATCATCGAGGTGCCGAACTTCTCGCCGAGCCCCTTGACCAGGTCGACGATGCCGGCTTCGACCGTCACGTCGAGCGCCGTCGTCGGCTCGTCGAGCAAGAGCAGCGCCGGCTTCGACAGCAGCGCCATGGCGATGACGATGCGCTGTTGCTGGCCGCCGGAAAGCTGGTGCGGAAAGGAGCGCATCATGCGCTCGGGATCGGGCAGCCTGACCGAGCGCACCATTTCCAGCGCGCGTTGATAAGCCTCTTCCTTCGACACCTTGTCGTGGATCAGCGGCACTTCCATCAGTTGCTGGCCGACCTTCATCGCCGGGTTCAGGCTGGCCATCGGCTCCTGGTAGATCATCGCGATCTTGTTGCCGCGGATGGCGCGCAGTTCCTCGTCGGACAGCTCGCCCATGTCCTTGCCCTGGAACTTTATCCGGCCGCCGACGATCTTTCCGATGTTGGAGAGGTCGCGCATGATGCCGAGCGACACGGTCGACTTGCCGCAACCGGATTCGCCGACGATGCCCATCGCTTCGCCAGGCATGACCGTGCAGGAAAAATCCATGACGGCCGGTATCTCGCCCTTGCGGGTGAAGAAGGAGATCGACAGGTTCTCGATCTCGATGATCGGCCCATTGGTCGGCCCGTTGGTCGGCTTGGGGGGATTTCGAACTGCCTCATTCATGGGTCGCTCCAATCCTGTTCTTTCAGCATATCGGGTCGAGAACCCGTCCATCAATCTTTCATCGATTGCTCACGCAGCGAGTCGGCCAGCAGATTAAGGCCCAGCACGAACGACATCAGCGCGATCGTCGGCGGCAGCGCCGGATGGATGAAGGAGCGCAGCAGCCGGCTGGCATCCTTGATCGCGGTGCCCCAGTCCGGGCTCTCGGGCGCCAGCCCCAGGCCGAAATAGCCGAGCGTGCCGAGCAGGATCGTGGTGTAGCCGATACGCAGGCAAGCATCGACGATCAGCGGCCCGCGCGCATTGGGAAGTATCTCCCACAGCATGATGTACCAGGGCGATTCACCGCGCGTCTGCGCCGCTGCCACATAGTCGCGCGTTTTGATGTCCATGACCAGGCCGCGCACGATGCGGAACACGCCGGGGCTGGAGGCGAACACCACCGCCACGAAGATGTTGAGCTGGTTGGGATCGATATGGATGATCCTGAACGGATCGGCATCGAAGACCAGGCCGGCATAGACCCAGCCGCCAATGATCAGCGTCAGCCCCAGGAGGATGTAAAGGCGGTCGGGCCGTTTCTTGTAGCGCGTCCAGAACAGCACGCTGAAGAAGATGATCGGGAACATGAAGAACAGGCCGGCCATCGCATAGGGGATAGGTGTCTCCATGATGCCCGGCGTCACCAGGAGGTAGAACAGCAGGATCACCGGGAAGGCGAGCACCAGATTGGCGAGGAATGACAGCACCGTATCGATCCTGCCGCCATAATAGCCGGCCGGCAGGCCGAGCGTGATGCCGACCATCAGCGCAAACCCGGTCGCCGCCGGCGCGATGATCAGCACGATCTGGCTGCCGTAGACCATGCGGCTGAACACGTCGCGGGCAAGCTTGTCGCCGCCGAACAGGTAGACTAGTCCCGATTGCGGCTCGACCGCGCCCGGCAGCGCGTCCTTCATGATCGGGATCTGGACAAGCGGATTGAAGGGCGAGACGGTCGACGCGAAGATCGCCGTGAACAGCCAGAACAGGCAGATGCCGACGCCGACGATGCCGACGCTGCTGTCGAAGAGCTGACCGTAGAGGCCAAGCCTCTTCTTGTAGGCGAAGCTCGCCCCCATCACCAGGACGAGAGCGATCCAGACCGGCCAGAAACGCGCAAGCACGCCAAGCACCACATTGAAGGCGCCGATATATTCAAGCTGCATCCGCTCGATCCCCTATTGAACTCTGATACGCGGATTGAGAAACGCGTAGCCGACATCGGAAATGAGCTGCGTGATCAGGACGATGAACACCGAGACCAGGGAGCAGCCGAGCAAAAGATCGATATCGTTGTTGCCGGCCGCCTCGACCAGCGTGTAGCCAAACCCCTGGTAGCGGAACATCACCTCGACAATGACGACGCCGGTGAGCAGCCAGGGAAATTGCAGCATGATGACGGTGAATGGCGCGATCAGCGCGTTGCGCAGCGCGTGCTTGACCACGACGCTGCCGAAGGAGAGGCCCTTCAACCGGGCGGTGCGGATATATTGCTGCGTCATCACCTCGACCATCGAGGCGCGGGTCATGCGGGCGATATAGCCGATGCCATAGATCGCCAGCGTCATCACAGGCAGCGTGAAATTGTAGAAGGTGATGCCGCGGCTGGCCGAAGCCGCCGAACCGTTCAGCAGGCCGAGCCATGAGGCGAAGATGACGGTGAAAATGACGCCCGACACATATTCGGGCGTCGCCGTCGAGGCAATCGAGGCGACCGACAAGGTCCGGTCGGTTCGCGAGCCTTCGCGCATGCCGGCGAGGATGCCGATCAGCAGCGAGATCGGCACCATCACCACAAGCACCCAGAACATCAGGATTCCGGTAGCACCAAGGGCCGGGAATAGCTTCGACGCGACCGTCGTCTTGAACTTGGTCGAGCAGCCGAAGTCACCCTGCAGCACGCCGGAAAATGTCGGCTCGACAGGATCGTTGCAGAAGGAGAAACGTCGCGCCGGTTTGCCGGTTGCCGGGTCTGTGACCGGCTGTTTGGGCACGATACCCAGCCATTGGCCATAGCGGGAGAAGAAATTCTGGCGATAGCCATGGTTGACCAGCCAGCTTTCGAGCTGCTCGGCCGAGGTGTGCATTTCGGTCTGGCTGATTGCCAGCTTTTTCAGATTGGGATCGAGATTGATCAGGAAGAACACGACCATCGTCAGGCACAGCATCGTCAATGCCATGGTGCCGAGGCGTCGAAGGATGAAAGAAAGCATGGCGGTCCCCTGCCGGTCTGGTTGGGGTTGAGGCCGGCTTGGAGCCAGTTCAGCCGCAATCGGCAGAGCTGGCTGTCAAACGGACCCTCAGAATGCGATCAACCCTGTCTTATTGCACGCCATCTCCGAAGAGTCCGCGCTTTCTTGATGCGCCGACCTTCGGTTGTGGGATCATGCAAGGCGTGGGTGGAAGGGGCGAACCGCCCCTTCCACGATCGATCCGATCAGGCCTCCTCGTCGAGCCAGACCTTGCCGTAGTCGCGCTCGAAGGTCGGATGCATGCCGTAGTTCTTAACGGCAGCGACCGAATGGCTGTAGAGCTTGCGCCAGTAAGGCTGGATGATGATGCCGGAATCCTGCAGGATCTGCTCGATGTCCTTCATCATTTCCTTGCGCTTGGCGGGGTCGGCAACGGCGAGCGCCGCGTTGAGCTTGGCATCCCACTCGGGATTCGACCAGCCCGTCTCGTTCCAGGCTTCACCGGTGCGATAGCCGATCGCCAGAACCTGGACGCCGAGCGGCCGCATGTTCCAGTTGGTCATCGACAGCGGGTATTTGGTCCAGTCGTTCCAGAAGGTCGAACCCGGCAGCACCGTACGCTTGACCTTGATGCCGGCGTCGCGCATCTGCGCGGCGATCGTATCGCCGGTATTCTTGTGCCAGTCTTCGTCGACCGTGATCAGCTCGTGCTCGAAATCGGCCTGACCGGCTTCCGCCATCAGCGCCTTCGCCTTGGCCGGATCGCGGGCAATCTTCGCCAGCTCGAAATATTCCGGATGGATCGGCGAGACATGGTGGTTTTCGGCGACAGTGCCGGCATTGCCACCGCCCAGCTGGAGCACGACAGCGTTGTCGACCGCGAGCTGCAGGGCGTTGCGGACCTTCTGATCGTCGTAAGGCTTGTTGGTCACATTGGTGCGGCAGACGATCGTCGAAGCGGTGACGACCTCGGACTTGACCAGGTCGACACCGTCGAGGATCGACACATAGTCGGCCGACGTCTCGAAGTTGGTATGGACCTCTCCGGATTCGAAGGCGCTGACCGTGGCCGCCGGATCGGTGCCGTAGTCGATGAACTCGATGCCGTCGAGAAAGACCTCGCCGTCCCACCACTTGTTGTCTTCGCGGCGCTTGTAGACGACTTTCTGGCCGACATCGTAGGAGACCAGTTCAAATGGGCCGGTGCCGATCGGGCAGGCTTTGAAATCGCCGCCCTTTTCGTCGAAGGTCTTGTGGACGACGAGACCGGGATAGTCGCACACGTTGGGGATGAGCGCGATATCCGGCGTGCTGAGCGTCAGCTTGATCGTGTGATCGTCGACCTTGGTGACGGCGCTCTCATCCAGCTTGTCGTCCTTGACCAGCGAGCCGAGGCGACCGGGCATGGAATTGCCTTCGGCTTTCTTGTCGCCCCAACGCTTGAAGTTGAAGATGACGTCGTCGGCGGTGAACGGATCGCCGTTGTTCCAGGTGACGCCCTTGCGCACATGCAGCGTGTATTCGGTGGCGTCGTCGTTGACGTCCCAGCTCTCGAGCAGGTAGGGGCGGAACGTGTATTCGTTTGTGTACTTGACCAACGGCTCGATCGCCTGGCGCTCGGCATTGGCGATTTCCGACCAGTCTGCCTTGCGCGGATCCTTCGGATCCTTGATCCACATAGCGACCTTCAGTATGCCGCCCTTCTTGCCCTGCACGTCCTGCGCTCTCGCCGGCGTCGGGTCGGCGAGGCCGAGCATTCCATAGGCCATCGCCGTGGACGCGCCGAAGACACTGGCCAAAGCGAGAAACTCGCGGCGATCGACACGTCCCGCCCTGGCTTCCTCGGCCATTGCATGGATGTGATCCGGAACGCGGTCGCCATTACTCTTGTAGATTGTCATCGAGAACTCCCATTGTTGGCTTTCTGCCTTTTACCATTCCGCATCCGGGCCGTGATGTCAAAAACGGCACGGATTGGGAACATGCCAAGGAATGTGCAACTTTGGAAGGGAAGCAGTTCGCGTGATAACGACAGTCTTGGCGCAAAATTGCTATTGCCCGGCAGATTTCGTTCGAATCTCCGGCATCGATCAAACTGAGACATTCACTGCCGCGCCGCACGTCCGGTTGGCCGCGCAACGGACGCTGTAGCAGTTTGATTTTGCGCCGAAATCGATTTCGATTCTCGGGGTCATGCGCGAAGCTTTGCACCGCGCCGGCCGATCCGGATGAGTGCCGATATGGCGACGAGGGCTGTCGGATTGCCGGACCATTTCGCGCAGGCCGGCTTCAGTACTCGCGTTCGTAGAAAATGCCACCCTTGGCTTCGCCGGCATCGGTGGCTTCGCCGCGCAATTTGACGCCGCGGCCGACGTCGAGATCGATCGCCGCCTTGCCCGAACCCGGCTTGTCGCCCTTCTGGATCGTCACATAGGTGCGGTCGTTGAGATATTTGCCGGCCGAGACCGCGGTGCCGCCCTCCTCGTCGGTGACGACGTCGAGATCGTCGACGCCGATGGCGCTGCGCAGGTTCTGGAGCAGCGAGGTCGAGCCGCCGATGCCGGCCAGTTGCGCGGCGGCTTCGGCAAGCTGGGCGATCTGCAGCGGCGACAGGTTCGACATCGAGCGGCCGAAAATCAGTTGCGCCAGGACCTCGTCCTCTGGCAATGCCGGCACTGACGAGAAGTTGAATTTCGGATTGGTCGCCTCGCCCGACACCACGATGGTGACGGTGGTGCTGCTCGTCGTCGATGTCGCCGTGAGATTGAGATAGGGCACCAGCGACCCCGAAAAGCCGACCGTGCCTTCGGTGAAGGTCAGCCGCTTGGCCAGGATCGACAGCCGACCGCGCTGCAAGTCAAAGGTGCCGACCGCTTGCGGCGACGATGCCGGGCCGGTCAGCCGCAGCGAACCGCCAAGCTCGGCATCGACGCCCCTGCCCTGGATGAAGATCTGGCTGGGCGCGTTGACCGTGACATCGAGGTTGAGGCCGCCACCACCGCTGCTGCTGCTCGCCGTCGCCGGACGCAACGCCTTGTCTTGCGCGCGCACGGCGGCCGGTGCGTTCTTGTGCCTGATGTTGAGCGCCGCCAGCGAGCCCGGCAACTTTTCGGGAACGGTGATGACGGTCTTGGCCAGGTTGATCGTACCCGAGATCAACGGCGCCGATGCGAGTGGCCCCTTGATGGTCAGGTCGCCGCCGAGATTGGCGGTGACCACCCTGCCGTCGGTGTAGCGACCGTCGACGAGCTTGACCGACAGGTCGGCCGGAAAGCCTTGCGCCGGATTGATGCCGACCGTGCCGCTGGCCGACAGGCTGCCGCGCGTCGACAAATTGCCGGTCAGGCGGTTGATCCTGGCGACGCCATCGCCGATCGCCACATCGGCGGTGATGTCGTTGATTGCAAGTCCCGAGCGGGCATCGATCAGGCGGGCACCTGACGTGCGGACCGTGCCTGTGATCACCGGCGCCGTCGCCGGGCCGCGCACCTTCAGATTGACGTCGGCCGTGCCGCTCAACGACAGGCCTTGTGCGGCCAGTGTCCGGGTCAGGAAGGCGAACGGCACCTTGCCGGAAAAGTCGAGATCAAGCGTCGGCGTGCCTGATGTCGTCATCGTGCCGCCGCCCTTGAGGCCGAGACCGGCGGCATCGCTCATGTTGGCCTCGAAGGTCAGTCGGTTGCCGGAAAACGTGCCGGAGGACGAAACGCCCATGCCGCCGAAACCGGCGCCGCGGGTCTGCGACGTCTGGACGCCTGCGGCGTCGACCTTGAAGGCGACGGCCGGATTGGCCGGCGCGCCCGTCACCTTCACCGTGCCCGAGATCGAGCCGGCGGCATCGAGGCCGGGCGAGAAACTGTTGGCAAGCGATATCGGCACCCGCGCCAGCGTCGCGTTGAGATTGAGCGCCTCCCCGACCTTGCCCGAAACCGTCGCCGTGCCGCCGCCGAGGTTGAGTGCGAGCCTGTCCAGGCTGGTGGTGCCGTTGGCGATGGTGATGGTCGAGGTCTGGGCGATCGCCGCCTTGACGCCGCGCATCGTCGCCTGACCGGAGGCGAGCTCGACCGTCGTCGTGCCATTGGCGACCCTGACGCGGCCGGCTGCCTCGGCCGGAATGTCCTTGACGGTGGCGCCGCCGGAAAAGCCGGTCCAGTCGCCGTCGCGGGTCAGATCGACATCGATGCCGCGAACGACGGTGCCGCCGGAGGTGACGCTGTCGGCACGGATTTTTCCGGAGATCACCGGTGCCGCGAGATAATTGCCGATCGATGCATCGATGGTCACCGTCTTCGCCGAAACATCGCCGCGTGTAATCGAAGCGGTCGAAGCCTTGACGGTGACGCCAGGCGCATTGCCGGCCTTCGAGAAGACGATCGTGCCGCGGATGTCGCCTTCCGCCTTTTCCAGCGCAAGCGCTGCCAGCGGTCCGATGTCGGGCAGGTCGAGCGCCACGGTGCCTTCGGGCACGAACGCCTCGTCAAGCGCCAGGTCGCCTGATATCCGGTTCTTGCCGAGCGACAGCAAAAGCCCGTCGATGGCGCGCTTGCCGTCTGACGTCGCCAGCACGGCGCTGCCTTGCAGGGGCTGGCCCGCGACGTTTCCGGTCAGTTGGACATTGGCCGCCGGGTTGGCGGCATCGGCCTTGCCGGTGGCGGTGAGGCTCAACCCGGTGATCTCGCGTTCGGCAACCGAAAGCCGCTCGCTGTTGACCGTCAGCGACAGGTCGGGCGCGGTGCTGGCGCCTTGCGCGTTCAGCGCAAAGGTGATGGCGCCGTTGGCGTCCCCTGACAGAAGCGAGATGTCGGCCAGCGCGCCCTTGATATCGACGGTGAGCTTGTTGTCGGCAAGGCTGGCCTGCCCGTCGGCGGTCAGCGCGCCGGACACCAGCCTGATCGCATCGGCGGTGACATTGCCATTGGCGTCGCGCTTCAGCGCGGCACTGAGTTCCGTCCGCTGCGCGAGCACGCCGCGCGCTGCCGCCGGCAGCGCCGCGGAAACGGCGTCGGTCTTGAGGTTGAGGTCGATGGCGCCGTCGGCCAGCGAGATCCTTCCATTGAAGCCGCTGTTCAGCGCGTCGCTCGTCACCGACCCGCTGTCGATGACAATGCCGTCGGTCGCCAGGCTGCCGGCGACTTGTGCCGTGATCTTGCCGGCGATCAGCGGCGCTATGGTCGGATTGTCCAGGCCGATCTTGTTTGCCGTCACCGTGCCGGAGACCGGCCCCGTCCGGCTCTTCACGTCGAAAGCGTCCGAGTGCAATGCCAGCGTGAGCCCCTCGACATCGCTGAATTTCGTCGCGACCGACGGCAGAACAGCGGAAATGTCGAGCTGCGGCTGCGTGCCCTGCCCTGCAGCCTTTACCGAAAGCGCCTGCAGCTCGAGCTTGATCGGGCTCTCGGTGCTGCCGAGCGCCAGCGGCAGGCTCGGGCCGGTCGAGGCCAGGTCGAGCGCAAAATCGCTGGCGCCGTTCGGATTGATGGTGCCGGCAGCCTTGCCGGAAATCTTGTCTCCTGAAAGTGTCGCGCGGTCGATGGCGACGCCGCCGGCGGAGGAGAAGCTGCCTGCCGCATCGAGGTTGAGCGGCCCAAGCCCCGCCTGGCGGGTCTGGCTGGTCTCGGCGTCGCTGAGTTGCGCATCGAAACGAATGTCAGGGGCTGCTGACGGTCCCGTCACTTGCGCCGTTCCACCAAGCGTGCCCGCGGCGTCGAGGCCGGGTGAAAAATCATTGGCCAAGGCGGCCGGCAGCCCGGAAAACTCTGCCGCGAGATCGAGCGTCGGGCCGGCGGTGCCGGACATTGTCACCGATCCGCCGCCGATATCGAGCATCAGCTTCTCGATGCTTGCGGTGCCATTGGCGATGCTCAAGGTCGACGGCTGCGCGATCGCCGCCTTGATGCCGCGAATGGTCGCGTCGCCGGAAGCGATCTCGACGCTTGTCGTGCCGTCGGCGATCTTCACCCTGCCTTCGGCCGTGGCCGGAATGCCGGCGACGGTGGCGCCGCCGGAAAACCCGGTCCAGTCGCCGTCGCGCTTCAAATCGACACCGATGCCGCTGATCACGGTGGCGCCTGATGTGACCGTATCGGCCTTGATCGTGCCGGAGATCGCCGGCGCCTTGAGAAAGTTGGCGACCAGCGCGTTGACGGCGATGGTCTTCGCCGCCAGATCGCCGCGGGAAATAGACCCGCTCGTCATATCGACGGCTACCGACGGCGCGCCACCATCATTCGAGAGGCGGATGCTGCCCTGCACGTCGCCGGCCGCCGTCTGCCCGGCAAGCGCGGCCAGCGGGCCGATATCGAGCGCTTCGAGTGTCAGCGTGCCGAGCGGCAGCAAGCTGTCGTCGAGCACGAGATCGCCCGAGACCTTGTTGTCGGCCAGCGACAGGCTAAGCCCGTTGACGGAACGTGTTCCGTCGCGCGTCACCAAAGATGCCCTGAGATCGAGCGGCTGGTCGTCGACGGACCCTGTCAGTGCGACATCGGCAGCGGGATTGACGATGTCGGCCTTGCCCGTCGCTGTCAGCTTGATCGTCTTGACCGTATGGCCCGACGCGGTCAGGCTGTCGCTGTCGGCCGAGACCGAGAAATCCGGCGCCGTGCGCGCGCCGCTCGCCGTCAGCGCGAAATCAATGGCCCCGCCGACCGCTACGCCGACCATCGGCGACAGCACTGAAACATCGCCGAGCGTGCCCCTGATGTCGGCCTGGATGTCGGTGCCCGTCGCGCTGGCGGTGCCGCTGGCGCTGAGCGAGCCCGACGTGAGTTGCAGCGCATTGGCGGCAAACAAGCCTTGCGGGTCGCGGGTCGCGGTCGCCGAGAATGTCACGCGCTCGCCGAGAATCGGGCGTATCTGCGGCGGCAGCGCCGTCGAGACGGCATCGGCATTCATCTTGAGCGTCATCGCCAGATCGGCCAGCGTCACCCTGGATGTCACCGAGGCATTGAGCGCATCGCTGCGCAGCGTGCCTTGATCGACGACGATCTCGTCCTTGCTGACCGACCCGGCGAGGTCCGCGGTGACCCTGCCGGTCACCAGCGGCGCCAGCGTCGCCACGTCGGTGTTCAGGCCGCCGGCGATAAGCTTGATGGTGACCGGTCCGCTGCGGTCCTGGATGTCGAAGCCGTCGGAATGGATTTCGGCCACCAGATCGTCCACCCGGGTGCCGCCCGCCACCACCGAGACCAGGGACGCGCCGATGTCGATTATCGGCGCCTCGCCGCCGCCGAACGCGCGGGCCGTGGCGCCGGTGATCGCCACCGTCACCGGCTGCGCCGCGGCGCCGAGGCTGAGCACGATTGGTGGACCCTTGGCGGCGAGTTCCGCCGAAAGGTCGCTGGCGCCGTTGGGGTCGATGCTGCCCGCGGCGGTGCCATGCACGGCATCGCTGTCGATGCTGGCGCGCTCAACCTCGACGCCGCCTGTCACGATCGCGGTTCCGGCGAGGTCGAAGCTGGTCTTGCCGGCGAACAAGGATTTCAGATTGTCGGGCAAGAAGCGCTGGAAATCGCCGTCGCCCTTGGCCTCGACATAGTTGCCCTTGTCGGTGACCTGGTGCCGACCGGTGAGCTGGGTGACGATCTGGCCGTCGACGACGAAGGTACCGATGCCGCTCCAGTTGGCGACCGGCCCGGTGCCGGTGACGACGATGCTGACCGGCGGCGCATCCGGCAATTTGAGCAGATTGGCGATAATGCCGCCGGCCGGCTCCGACGCCTTCAGATCGAGGTCCAGCTTGTTGTCGGCGGGCGCGAAATGGATGTTGGCGTCGACCTTGCCTTGCTTGCCGTCGCGGCGGGTGATGTTGAGGCTGGTTTCGAGCGCCAATGGCGCCGCGTCGGCCTTGAACGATCCCTTGGCGGCGAGCTCGGCGATACCGCTGCCGGCCAGCGCCTGTCCGAGCGCGATTTCCGGCAGGTCGATCTGCTTGACGTCGAGTGACACCGGCAGCGTGGTGGCGCCACCTTGGCTCGGCTGCGTGCCGGCCACCGGCAGCCGCGCCAGCTCGATGCGATCGGCGGCGACGCGGCCGGCGCTGAAGTTCTTCGACAGAAGCGCCAGCGGCGACCAGTCGACCGCCACCTTGCGCGCCACCAGCCAGGCGCCCTGGCGATCCTCCAGCACCACATGGTCGACCGTCAGCGCGCCGGACCAGATGCCGTCGATACCGCTGACCGTGACCTTCTGGTCATCGCTCGACGCCACGGTCGAGATGATGCCGGCGAGATTGGCGCGGCCGCGCTCGGTCTTGGTCAGCACGACGAGCGCACCGACCACCGCCGCCACCAGGACGAGCAGCGTGTAAAGGGCAATGCGAAGGATGCGCTTGAACATTGTCATCAAAACGCCTGGCCGATGCCGGCATAGATACCGAAATCCGGGTCGTCGGGATCCGGGTTGAGCGGCACCGCCGCGTCGATGCGCAGCGGTCCGAACGGCGTAATATAGCGCAAGCCGACGCCGGCGCCGACCTTCATGTTGGAAAAATCCGGGAATTGATCGGTCGAGACGGTGCCGGCATCGACGAACGGCACGACGCCGATCGTGTCGGTGATGGCGATGCGCATCTCGATCGAGGTCTCGAAGATGGACAGCCCGCCGATCGGCTCTCCGTCGGCGTCCTTCGGACCGATGCCCTGATAGGCATAACCGCGCACCGAGCCGCCGCCGCCGGAATAGAAACGGCGGTCGGCCGGAACATCCTGAAGGCCGGCGCCGATGATCGAACCGATGGCGACGCGTTCGGCCAGGACGAACTTCGAGGCCGCGTCGAGCGCCTGATAGGCCGATCCTTCGCCCCTCAGCTTGACGAAGGCGGCTCCGTTCAAAATGTCGTAGCTCGGCTCGGCATAGGCCAGCGCTCTGAATCCGGTCGTCGGGTTGAGCCGGTTGTCGCGGTTGTCAAAGACATATCGCAGCGGAATGCTGGCGATCAGAAAAGTGTGCTTGCCGAAAGAATCGGTGATCTTCGAATAGTCGAGCGCGACCTCCGCCGAAACCGTCTGCTGCCTGTCGAGGTCATAAGACAGGCCGGTGCTGCCCTTGACAGAGAAACGGTCGTAGGCGTCGGGATGCTCCAGCACGGTGTTGACGTTGGCGAAGAATTTAGACGCCGGCCCGACCACGCCCGGCTTTTCGAACATGATGCCGGCATTGTAGTTGAGCTCAGTCAGCTCGTTGCTGCCGATGCCGCTGATTTCGCCCTCGATGCGCAGTTTTTCGGCACGGCCGAACAGATTGCGGTGACCCCAATAGCCTTCGAGGCCGAGCCCCTCGGTGTTGGAGAAGGTGCCGCCAAGGCCGAAATAGCGCGGCTTGCGCTCGCTCACTTCGACGCCGATCGGGATGTTGCCGTCGGCGTCGAGACCGTCGGCCTCCTTCAGCGTAACGCTGTTGAAGACTTCCAGCCCGAGCAGCCGGTCGCGCGCCTCGTCGACCTCTTCCGGCGAATATTGGCGGCCGCGTTTCAGGCCGGTCATGTATTCGGTGAAATCGCGGTCGACCTTCTCGGTGCCTTCGACCGTGGTGTCGCCATAGCCGGCAACCGGCCCGGCGGCCACGGTCAGCGCCACGTCGAGCGTCGAAGTGGCGTGATCGGCAACGATCTCGCGGGCGGTCACCTTGGCCAGCGGCCTGCCGTCCTCCTTGAGCGCCCGCACGATCGACGCCTCGGCCTTGAGCACGGCACCGGACCCGGCATCGCCGCCGGCGATCAGGCCGAAATCGGCGCCCGACAGCCCCGCCGCATCGCCCTCCAGCCTGATGTCGCCAAGCGTGAACTTCGGCCCGGCCGCAATGTTGATCACCACCGGAATCGGCTGCGGACCCGAGAATTCGGCGTCGGGCGGCAAATCGTCGAGCGGCTTGCCTTCGATGGTAATGGTGACGACGCCCTCGTAGCGGGCGTCCGCATAGAGGGCGGCGACAAGCTGATCGCGGTCGGCACGCGCCTTGGCCAGCAGGCCGAGCGAACCGGAGACCGGACGTTCTTCGTCGTCCTTCAGCGCCGAGGCGTTTTCGAGTTTTTCGGCGAGATCCTCGTCGGCGTCGGGCGCCTCTATGGTCACCGCATAGCGCAGCGGATCGACGATGTCGGCATCTTCATCCTCCGACGATCCCCACAGCTTGATGCCGAAGATCTCGAAAGCGGCCGCATTTCCGCTCGCGCCAATCAGTGCAGTCGAGCATAGCAAGGCGGATAGCAAGGCGAGCGAAAACACGCGCCGTGGCGCGGTTCCTCCCGACATCTGCCTTTCATACGCCGACATTACAACTCTACACTAGCGGCCAAAGCTAAAATTGGAATGAAGTTCTGAATTGCTCGTAAACGGGCCACAATCCAAATGCCACAATCCAACTGTCTGAAATGGACAGGGCTTGGAATTCACACCTTCTGCGTCGCCGCAAGAAAGCGTGATCCCTGTCCTGTGGAGGTACTACCGGTCATCGGCCGGAAAGGAAACCGTTGGCAGGCGGGAACCTGCCGCGTCCTTGTGTTGACAAGCTGGACCGAAGCTTGAACATGTCTGGTCGTAACGTGGACGTAACGTAAGCAGTGTCCGGAGGGGTGTCATGGCAATGCGCGCGGCTCGTGGTCTGTCGATTCTTTTTCTTCTCTTTTTCGCTTGGGGCAGTGTCGCGCAAGCGGCCGAAGCGCGCCGGGTGGTGACATCGGACAATTCCGATTATTTCGGCTTCGATCTCAGATCCGACCAGAACGTCAGCCTCGATCAGTGCACGACGACATGTCTCGGCGATCCCGCCTGCCGCGCCTTCACCTACAACCCCAAGGCCAAATGGTGTTTTCTCAAATCCGATTATAACACGCTGAAGCCCTTCAAGGGCGCCGTCGCCGGCAAGGTCGTCAACGTCGAAGGCGACCCCGACATCGGCGCGCCGCCGGCGCTCGCCTTCTTCCCCGCCTGGATGGCCGACCAGGCCCAGCAATACCGCAACAGGCTCACCGGCCCGGCCTACACCAAGCCCACCGAAGGACTGACGGCGCTGCGGGAGGCGGCAAGGCAAGCGTCGCAGACCGGCGACCACCGCTTGGCCGTTCAAAAATACGAGGCTTTGGTTTCGGTATTGCCCGACGATGGCCAACTCTGGCTTGAACTGGCGCGGGAAACACTTGCCGTGCAGCCGACCGCCAACAGCGCCGAGGCGTCGACCCTGCCGGCGAACGCCACCTCCGCCGGCTTCAACGCCTACAAATTGCTGCGCACCACAAAAACCCGTGCCGAAGCGCTGGCACTGCTTGGCGACGGGCTCGATCGCCGCGACCTCGCTCGGCCGGCGCTGCAGGCCTACGAAGCGAGCCTCGCGCTGGTCAGTTCGCCCTGGGTCACGGCCGCCTACCACGACCTCAAGGCGCGCAAGGGCTTCCGCGTCGTCGATCACACGGTCGACGCCGACACCAGCGCGCCACGCATCTGCGCGCAATTTTCAGAAGACCTGGTCAAGACCGGCGTCGACTACGCGCAATTCGTCACCGTCGACAACGCCGCCCCCAAGGGCGTCGAGGCCAAGGACAAGCAGATCTGCGTCGAGGGGCTCGAGCACGGCCAGCATTACGACGTGACCTTCCGCCCCGGCCTGCCGGCCGCCGTCGGCGAGGTGATCTCCACCCCGGTGTTGCTGTCGATCTATGTGCAGGACCGCGCCCCGTCCGCCCGTTTCACCGGCGACAGCTTCGTGCTGCCGGCCGGCGCGCGTCGCGGCATCCCGGTCGTCACCGTCAACATGAGCGCCGCCGAAATGAAGCTTTATCGCATCGGCGACCGCTCGCTGACCCAGCTTCTGTCCGGCTACCAGTTCCTGCGCCAGCTTGACGGCTACGACATCTCCAACATTTCCGACCAGATGGGCGCGCCGGTCTGGCAGGGCCTGATCGACATCGCCAACGACCTGAACAAGGAAGTCACAACCTCCTTCCCGGTCGACGAAGCGCTGCCGCAACGCAAGCCCGGCGTCTATGTGCTGACCGCGCAACCGGTCGACGAGAACGACGACGACTATGATTCGCGCGCCACGCAATGGTTCGTCATCTCCGATATCGGCCTGTCGACCTATACCGGGCAGGACGGGCTGAACGTCTTTGCCCGTTCGCTCGCAACCGCCAAGCCGATATCAGGTGCTGAACTGACGCTGCTGGCCAGGAACAACGAGATCCTCGGCACCGCGACCACGGACGCGGAAGGCCGCGCCGTCTTCAACCCCGGACTGACGCGCGGCGACGGCGGCATGGTGCCGGCCGTGCTGACAGCCAAGCAGGGTGACAGCGACTTCGTCTTCCTCGACATGGGCCGCGCCGGCTTCGATCTTTCCGATCGCGGCGTCACCGGGCGTCCGGCGCCGGGCGCGCTCGACGTCTATGCCTGGACCGAACGCGGCATCTACCGCGCCGGCGAGGACGTCCATGTCGCAGCACTTGCCCGCGACAGCGCCGCCAAGGCGGTCGAGAACCTGCCGCTGACCTTCATCTTCACCCGTCCCGACGGCGTCGAGAACCGCCGCATCGTCAGCGACGGCGCATCGGCCGGCGGCCATGCCGTCGACCTGCCGCTCGAACCCAACGCCATGCGCGGCACCTGGACGGTGGCGATCCACACCGACCCCAAGCAGGCGGCGGTCGCCAGCCAGATGTTTTTGGTCGAGGATTTCGTGCCGGATCGCATCGAGTTCGACCTGTCCTCCGACAAGCAGGAGTTCGCGCAGGGCGAAACCGCTAACGTTACCGTCGACGGCCGCTTCCTTTATGGCGCGCCGGCCGCCGGGCTGGCGCTCGAAGGCGAACTGACGCTGTCGACCACCCGCGCCTGGGACCGCTTCAAGGGCTATTCCTTCGGCCTCGCCGACGAGCAGTCGGCGGAACCGTCAGTCACCCCGTTCACCGGCCTGCCGGTGGTCGGCGACGACGGCAAGGCGACCTTCCCGGTTTCCGTCGACCAGTTGCCCTCGACCACCAGGCTGGTCGACGCCAAGGTTACGGTCAGGATGCGCGAGACCGGCGGCCGCGCCGTCGAACGCTCGCTCAACATCGCCATCCGGCCGCAGGGCCAGATGATCGGCATCCGCCCGGATTTCGACGGCGACGAGGTGCCGCAAGGCGGCACGGCGAAGTTCGGCCTGATTGCCGTCGACCCCGACGGCAAGCGCGAGGCGCTCCAGGGCGCGCAATGGTCGCTGGTCAAGGTCGAACGCAACTACCAATGGTACCGCTCCAGCAATTCCTGGAATTATGAGCCGGTGACCTTCACCAAGTCGGTGGCCAGCGGCCAGGTCGACATGACCGCCGACGGCGAGGCCACCGTCTCGCTGCCGGTCGACTGGGGCCGCTACCGGCTCGAGATCGAGACGTCTGACCCGGAGGGCCCGGCGACCAGCTACGAGTTCGACGCCGGCTGGTATGTCAGTTCCACCACCACCGAAACGCCCGACGGCCTCGAAATCGCCCTCGACAAGGACAGCTATGCGGCCGGGGAAGTGGCCAAGCTCAAAGTGTCGCCGCATTTTGCCGGCGAGCTGCTCGTCACCATCGGCGCCGACAAACTCTTGAAGACCGTCACCGCCAGCGTGCCGGCCGGCGGCAGCACCATCGACATCCCGGTCGGCGACGACTGGGGCGCCGGCGCCTATGTGACGGCAACGCTGTTCAGGCCGGGTGATGCGCAGGAAACCCGCATGCCGGCGCGCGCCATCGGCGTCAAATGGCTGAAGGTCGATCCGGGCTCGAAAAAACTCGCCGTCAGCCTGACGCCGCCGGACAAGACCATGCCGCGCCAGCAGCTGTCGATCCCGGTTTCGGTGGCCGGCGTGCAGCCGGGCGCCAACGCCTATGTCATGGTCGCGGCCGTCGACGTCGGCATCCTCAACCTGACCAACTACAAGGTGCCGGATCCGGAGACCTGGTTCTTCGGCCAGCGCATGCTCGGCCTTGAAGTACGCGACCTCTACGGCCGCCTGATCGACGGCTCGCTGGGCACGACCGGCAAGCTGCGCAGCGGCGGCGACGGCGCCAACATCCAGTCGCAAGGCAGCCCGCCGACCGAAAAGCTGGTCGCCTTCTTCTCCGGTCCGGTCCAGCTCGACGCCGACGGCAAGGCGCGGGTCGACTTCGACATCCCGCAGTTCAACGGCACCGTGCGCGTCATGGCCGTCGCCTGGACCGAGGACGGGGTCGGCCACGCCCAGTCCGACGTGATCGTGCGCGATCCGGTGGTGATCACCGCCGGCCTGCCGCGCTTCCTGGCGCCCGGCGATTCGGCCGTCATGCGGCTCGACGTCACCGACGCCGACGGTCCGGAGGGCGACTATGCGCTGTCGATCGACACGTCAGGCGAACTTTCGACCGGCAGTGCCGCCCTGCCCGAAAAGCTGACACTGGCCAAGGGCAAGCGGCAGACGCTGACCGTGCCGCTGATCGCCGAGGCGCCGGGGAACGCTTCGATCACCATCAAGCTCGCCCATGCCGACGGCACCGCTGTCGAGCAGACGCTCTATGTCCCGGTGCGTCCGGCGCAATTGCCGGTGACCACCCGCATGGTGGTCGACCTCAAGGGCAATGGCGGCTCGCTGCGCGTCGACAAGGAGCTCTTGGCGGCAAGCCTGCTCGACGGCGCTTCGGTCAGCGTCGGCGTTTCACAGGCGGCGGCCTTCGACGTGCCATCGCTGCTGATGACGCTCGACCGCTACCCCTATGGCTGCGCCGAGCAGACCACCAGCCGGGCCATGCCGCTGCTCTATGTCAACGAGATGGCGTCGGGCGTCGGCGTGGCCAGCGACGTCGATCTGCACGGCCGCATCCAGGACGCCATCTACAAGGTGCTGAGCTACCAGGCCTCGGCCGGCAGCTTCGGCCTGTGGGGCCCGGGCTCCGGCGATTTGTGGCTCGACGCCTATGTCACCGACTTCCTGACCAGGGCGCGCGAGCAGAAATACGACGTGCCGGCGCTGGCGATGAACCAGGCGCTGAGCAATCTGCAAAACGCGATCGGCTACGACCAGGACGTCAAGGATCGCGGCAGCGAGATCGCCTATGCGCTCTACGTGCTGGCCCGCAACAAGAAGGCCTCGATCGGCGATCTGCGCTACTATGCCGACACCCAGCTCGAAGCCTTTACCAGCCCGATGGCCGTCGCCCAATTGGCGGCGGGCCTGGCGCTCTATGGCGATACGCAGCGCTCGGAAGCCACCTTCCAGGCCGCCCTGCAACTGGCCAATTCGACCTCGGCATACGACTACTACAGGTCCGATTATGGCTCGCCGCTGCGTGACGGCGCGGCGATGCTGGCGCTTGCCGCCGAATCCAAGCCAGTGCCGACGATCGTGCCGGCGCTGATCAAGCGGGTGACGCAGGAACGCGCCGCCGTCAGATGGACCAGCACGCAGGACGAGTCCTGGATGCTGCTGGCGGCGCGTGCCCTGAAGGCCGGCAATGATGCGATCGCGCTGACCATCAATGGCGCGCCGCATGCCGGCGCCTATTCGGACCAGATCACCGGCAGCGACATTGCCGACAGTCCGCTGACCGTCGCCAACACCGGCAGCAACCCGTTGCAGGCGGTCGTCACCACGGTGGCCTCGCCGATCCAGCCGCTGCCGGCCAGCGGCGACGGCTTCACCATCGGCCGCACCTACTACAAGCTCGACGGCACCGAAGCCAATGTCACGCAGGCGATCCAGAACGAACGCTATGTCGTCGTGCTCAATATCTACGAGCAGAACAAATGGCCGTCGCGGCTGGTGATCACCGATCTGCTGCCGGCCGGCTTCGAGATCGACAATCCGGGCCTGGTTTCCAGCGCCCAATTGTCGAATTTCTCCTGGCTGGCCCAGACAGACGCCGCCCATCTCGAATTCCGCGACGACCGTTTCGTCGCCGCTTTCAATCCGAACGACGGCGAAGGCGACCGCAACATCACGCTCGCCTATGTCGTGCGTGCGGTGACGCCGGGCACCTATGCCCACCCGGCGGCAACCGTCGAGGACATGTACCGGCCGCAATATTCGGCCCGCACCGCGACCGGCATGATGGAGGTCAGGGCGCCGTAAGGCGGCGAACAGGAACATGGCGATGGCGCTGCCCCTCATTGCCCTGCCGGGCATTTCTCCCCGTATAGTGACGGGGAGAAAGAGGCCTGCGCCGAAGTTTTCGCCAAATTCGAACGCTGCAGAAAAGCCGCCGTGGGCCGTGACAGCCCCCTTCTCCCCGTCGCTATACGGGGAGAAGGTGCCGGCAGGCGGATGAGGGGCAGCGCCGTGCTCGCCAAGAAATTCCTGCGCCGTTCAGCCATCGCCGCCGCCTCCCTCTCCGGCTTCGCAGCAATCGCCGCCGCCACCCTTTGGCAGCTCGACCGCGCCTTTCCGCCGCCGCTGCCGGCGGCGCTGACGGTATCGACCGAAGTCCAGGACCGCGACGGCCAGCTGTTGCGGGCCTTTGCCACGCCGGACGGCTATTGGCGGCTCGCCACCCGCCTCGATCAGGTCGACAGACAGTTCGTCGACATGCTGGTGACTTACGAGGACAAGCGCTTCTGGGACCATCGAGGCGTCGACGTGCTGGCGCTGGCCCGCGCCGCCGGCCAGTTCGTGACCAATGGCCGAATCGTCTCCGGCGGCTCGACGCTGTCGATGCAGCTCGCCCGGCTGACCGAACCGCGCGACAGCCGCAGCCTCGGCTCCAAGCTCAAGCAGCTGCTGCGCGCCCTGCAGATCGAGCGGCGGCTCAGCAAGCGCGAGATCCTCGAACGCTATCTGACGCTGGCGCCCTATGGCGGCAATCTCGAAGGCGTGCGCGCCGCCTCGCTGGCCTATTTCGGCAAGGAGCCGAAGCGGCTGGACGTCTCGGAGGCGGCGCTGCTCGTCGCGCTGCCGCAACTGCCGGAAAAGCGCCGGCCCGACCGCAACCTGGCAATCGCCCAAGCCGCCCGCGACCGGGTGCTGACGCGCATGGTCGCATCAGGCCTGCTCGGCGAGCGCGAGGCCGCACGTGCCGCGCTTGACGATGTTCCTGCCAGCCGCCGCCCGCTGCCGGCACTCGCCGCCCATGCCGCTTATGCAGTGCTGCCCCGGGCCGTCCCCGGCCAGAAGCTGCGGCTGACGATCCGCAAGAGTGTCCAGGAAGGGCTGGAACAGGTGGCCAGGGATGCCGCCGCCAGGCTCGGACCTCGCCTGTCCGTCGCCATGGTGCTAGCCGACGCCCGCACCGGCGACATCCTCGGCGAAGTCGGCTCCGCCGACTATTTCGACGCCAGCCGCTCCGGCTGGATCGACATGACCAAGATCGTCCGCTCGCCCGGTTCGACGCTAAAACCGTTCATCTACGGGCTCGCCTTCGAGCAGGGATTGGTGGCGCAGGAAACGCTGATCGACGACAGGCCGACGGATTTCTCCGGCTATCGGCCGAAGAATTTCGACATGGGCTATCAGGGCGACGTCAGCATCAGGCAGGCGCTGCAGCTGTCGCTCAACGTGCCGGCGATCAGTGTTCTCGACGCGGTCGGGCCGGCGCGGCTGCTCGCGCGCTTCCGGAAGGCCGGCGTCACGCCGATCCTGCCCGTCAACAAGGCGCCGGGTCTCGCCATCGGCCTTGGCGGCGTCGGCGTGACGCTGCGCGACCTCGTCCAGCTCTATGCCGGGCTCGCCAATGGCGGCAAGGCACACACGCTGCATGACGGCACCGAGCCGGCGAATGCCGAGCGCTCGACCGCTACCATCCTCAACGATCAGGCGAACTGGCAGATCACCGACATATTGTCGGGCGTCAAGCCGCCCGAGGGCGCCGCCCGGCGCGGCATCGCCTACAAGACCGGCACCTCCTACGGCTACCGCGATGCCTGGTCGGTCGGCTTCGACGGGCGCTATGTGCTGGGCGTCTGGGTCGGCCGCCCCGACGCCGGCGCGGTGCCCGGCCTGTCCGGCTATGTCTCGGCCGCACCGATACTGTTCGAGGGCTTTGTCCGCTCCGGCCTGGCTGCCGTGCCGCTGCCAGGCCAGCCGGCCGGCGTCACCAGACCCAGGCGCGACGATCTGCCGGTGACATTGGCGCGCTTCGGTTCTGGCGCCGACGGCCTGGTCCAGGCGACGCCGACCGAGCCAGCGCCGACGATCATCTTTCCGCCCGACGGCGCCCACGTCGATCTCGCCGCCACCACCGCCGACGCCACGCCACTGGTGCTGAAGCTGCAAGGCGGCCGCGCCCCGTTCCGCTGGCTGGCCAACGGCAAGCCGCTGGTCGGCATCGACCGGCGGCGCACCGCGACCTGGCAGCCGGACGGCGCCGGCTATTCGACCCTGACCGTGATCGACGCGGCCGGGCGCGCGGCCAGCGTGAAAGTGTTCGTTGAATAGAATGCGCCAAGCGATTCAGGGAATTGGCTTTCCATTAGGTCGGCGAGTAAGCAGGACACGCTCGACTCCTCAGGCCATTGCCGAGGCGCGACCTGTCTCCAGATAGATTGCTTCATGTGCCCGGATTCGGCACTGCAGCGTTGCGTGGAAAGAATTTCTTCGTGATCCCGAAAGCCGGCGAAAAAATGCTTCATAAGGCCGAAAAAAGCAACATTGATTGCATCTAATTTCTACCAATTCAGTAGATTGAGGTGATCTCAACGGAGGCGGAAATGACCAATCCTCATTTCAGGAAACTGCTCGGCGCACTGGTCGCCACATCTGTCCAGTTCGGCACGCTCGGTTTCGCGTTTGCCGATACCACCATCCTCAACGTGTCGTATGACCCGACGCGTGAGCTTTACAAGCAATTCGACGAGGCCTTCGCCGCCCACTGGCAGGCCGAGACCGGCGAGACGGTAACCGTCCAGCAATCGCATGGCGGCTCGGGCGCACAGGCCCGCGCCGTGATCGACGGCCTCGACGCCGACGTGGTGACGCTGGCGCTCGAAGGCGACATCAACGCCATCGTCGAGAAATCGAAGAAAATCAATCCCGACTGGCGGACCAAATTCGAGAACAATTCGGCGCCCTACACCTCGACCATCATCTTCCTCGTCCGCAAGGGCAATCCGAAAGGCATCAAGGACTGGGGCGATCTGGTCAAGGACGACGTCCAGGTGATCACGCCCAACCCCAAGACTTCGGGCGGCGCACGCTGGAACTATCTCGCCGCCTGGGCCTATGCCAACGCCAAGGATGGCGGTGACGAGGCCAAGACCAAGGAATTCGTCGGCAATCTCTACGCCCATGTTCCGGTGCTCGACACCGGTGCGCGCGGCGCAACTGTGACCTTCGCGCAAAAGGGGCTGGGCGATGTGCTGCTGGCCTGGGAAAACGAGGCCTATCTGGCGCTCGACGAATTCGGCGCCGACAATTTCGATATCGTCTACCCGCCGACCTCGATCCTGGCCGAGCCGCCGGTCGCCGTGGTCGACGCCAATGTCGATGCCAAGGGCACGCGAAAAGTCGCCGAAGCCTATCTGAGCTACCTCTACTCCAAGGAAGGCCAGACGCTGATCGCCAAGCACCACTATCGTCCGTCGAAGCCGGATTTGGTACCGCCAGAGGACCTCGCCAAACTGCCTGAGATCAAGCTGATCACCATCGACGATCCGCTTTTTGGCGGTTGGAAGAAAGCACAGCCTTACCATTTCGGCGACGGTGGTATATTCGACCAGATCTACAAGCCGGCCCAGTAGACCCGTTAAGCTAGATTCTAGATCAGGACCACATGACCACAGCACCCGCCAAGGCGGGGTGGCGGTTCAGACAGCCGAGCGTCATTCCGGGTTTCGGATTGACGCTCGGCTTCTCGCTTGCCTACCTCACGCTCATCATCCTCATTCCCCTGTCAGGGCTGATCTGGCGATCGGCCGCGCTTGGCTGGGCCGATTTCTGGGCGATCGCCACCGACCGCCGCACCATCAACGCGCTTGAAATCAGTTTTGGCACCGCCTTCATTGCCGCCATGGTCAATGTCGTCTTCGGCACGATCGTCGCCTGGGTGCTGGTGCGCTACAACTTTCCGGGCCGCCGCATCGTCGATGCCATGGTCGACCTGCCCTTCGCCTTGCCGACGGCGGTGGCCGGCATCGCGCTGACCACGCTCTACGCGCCGAGTGGCTGGCTCGGCAGCCTGCTGGCGCCGCTCGGCATCAAGGTCGCCTATACGCCGCTCGGCATCGTCATAGCGCTGATCTTCATCGGCCTGCCTTTTGTCGTGCGCACCGTCCAGCCGATCATGGAGGAGATCGACAAGGAGGTCGAGGAAGTGGCCGCCACGCTCGGCGCCAATCGCTTCCAGACCATCGCCCGGGTTCTGCTTCCGGGCCTGGCGCCGGCCATCGTCACCGGTTTCGCGCTGGCTTTCGCGCGCGGCGTCGGCGAGTACGGCTCCGTCATCTTCATCGCCGGCAACCTGCCCTACAAATCCGAGATCGCGCCGCTTCTGATCGTCATCCGGCTGGAGGAATACAATTATGCGGCGGCGACCGCGATCGCGGCGATCATGCTCGCTTTGTCGTTCGTGATGCTGCTGGTCATCAATCTGGTGCAGACGTGGAGCCGCAAGCGCTATGGCTGATCCGGAGATAAAATCCTACACACCGCACCACGAAAGCCAATCGGCGGCAGTGACCGAAAGCCGCCCGGCGAAAGCCGTGCTGATGATCGTGACCTTTGCCTTCCTCGGCATTTTCCTGCTGTTGCCGCTGATCGTCGTCTTCAATGAAGCCTTCGCAAAGGGCCTCGGTGCCTATACCGAGGCGCTGACCAACCCCGACACGCGTTCGGCGATCCACCTGACGCTGCTGGTGGCGGCGATCTCGGTGCCGCTCAACATCGTCTTCGGCGTCTCCGCCGCCTGGGCAATCGCCAAGTTCGAGTTCAAAGGCAAGGCCTTCCTGACCACGCTGATCGACCTGCCGTTTTCGGTTTCGCCGGTCATTTCCGGCCTGGTCTATGTGCTGTTGTTCGGCGCGCAAGGCCTGTTCGGCGCCTGGCTGAAGGCGCATGGCATCGTCATCCTGTTTGCCGTGCCGGGCATCGTGCTGGCCACCATCTTCGTCACCTTCCCGTTCGTCGCCCGCGAACTGATCCCCTTGATGCAGGAGCAAGGCAATGGCGACGAGGAGGCGGCGCTGTCGCTCGGCGCCAATGGCTGGCAGGCGTTCTGGTACGTGACGCTGCCCAACGTCAAATGGGGGCTGCTCTACGGGGTCTTGTTGTGCAATGCCCGCGCCATGGGCGAGTTCGGCGCGGTCTCCGTCGTGTCGGGCCACATACGCGGACTGACCAACACCATGCCGCTGCATGTCGAAATCCTCTATAACGAATACAATGCCGCAGCCGCCTTCGCCGTCGCTTCACTGCTTGCGGGCCTGGCGCTGGTCACGCTGGTCTTGAAAACACTTCTCGAGATGCGCTACGGCGCCGAGCTCGCCGCGACGCGCGGACACTGAAAAAAGGGACGGTTGATGGAAGTTCGCGTTGCCAACGTGCGTAAGGAGTTTGAGCGGTTTCCGGCGCTCCACGACGTTTCGCTCGACATCAAGTCCGGCGAACTGATCGCGCTGCTCGGGCCATCCGGCTCCGGCAAGACGACGCTGCTCAGGCTGATCGCCGGGCTGGAGCGGCCGACGAAAGGCAAGATCTTCTTTGGCGAGGAGGATGCGTCGCAAAAGTCGATCCAGCAGCGCAATGTCGGCTTCGTTTTCCAGCATTATGCGCTGTTTCGCCATATGACGGTCGCCGACAATATCGGCTTCGGCCTAAAAGTTCGGCACGGGCCGTCACGGCCGTCGGCGCAGGAAATCCGCCGCCGTGCCTCAGAGCTTCTCGACCTCGTCCAGCTTTCCGGCTTGGAAAAGCGCTATCCGGCTCAGCTTTCGGGCGGCCAGCGCCAGCGCGTGGCGCTGGCCCGCGCGATGGCGATCGAACCGGCCGTGCTTTTGCTGGACGAGCCGTTCGGCGCGCTCGACGCCCAGGTCCGCCGCGAACTGCGCCGCTGGCTGCGCGACATCCACGACGCCACCGGCCACACCACGGTCTTTGTCACCCATGACCAAGAAGAAGCGCTCGAGCTTGCCGACCGCGTCGTGGTGATGAGCCAGGGCAGCATCGAGCAGGTCGGCACCGCCGACGAAATCTACGACACGCCGAATTCGCCCTTTGTCTACGGCTTCATCGGTGAATCGAGCGCGCTTCCGGTCAACGTCGAGGACGGCCAGGTCTGGATCGCCGATCGCCCGATCGGGCTGTCGGCGCCGCAGGCGCCGCGGGGCGAAGCAACGCTGTTCTTCCGCCCGCACGATGTCGACCTGGTGGACGAATGCAATGGCTGCATCGCCGGCACGGTCGCCGCCAGCCGCCGCGTCGCCGGCACCAGACGGGTGGAGCTCGAAATCGGCGGCGAGCGCCAGCGGGTCGAGATCGAGCTGCCGGTCGACCATCCGGCGGCGCAGAAGAGCCGGGTAGCGTTCAGGCCGCGGCGCTGGAAGCTTTTTCCGGCTGCTTGATCCCCTTCCGGCGCTACTCAGCCAGTTCTCGACCTTCAGGCCCTTGATCCGGTTGAACTCTCCCATGTTGGCGGTTACCAGGGTGGTGTCCAGCGCGTAGGCGTGGGCAGCAATAAAAAGGTCGTTTTGGCCAATAGTGGCTCGGCCCGCCGGGTCTCGGATCATGTCGCTGACAAGTTGGTGTCCAGCATGAGCCGCATTAAAAAATTCTTTCGGATTTGACAGGCATGTCGTCGGTTCCGGGGAAGTCGTCCTCGGGACCGAGCGGTGGCTCTTGCGCCCATTGCGCGAGCCGCGCCGAGAGGCCAGTGTCGCGATGCAATCGTCTTGCCAACGCATGGGGACCGCTGCCCAGGTGCTTCGCAAGACCCCGGGTGAAAGAAAATCCTAGCAACGGCCTGGAATGGGAACATTTTTCTCGCGAGGGCGTGGTGAAGCCGCTCTGCGTGTCTCGTCGCCCACCATGCCTTGCCGCTATGGTGGGAATAAGCGCACTGCATCGGAGCCCTGTTTTCATGAAGCGATTTTTGCTTGGCGTCGCCACATTGGCCGGCCTGTTCCTCGCATCCTCCCAAGCCTGGTCGGCCGACAAATTGCTGAACGCGTCCTATGATGTCGGCCGCGAACTGTTTGCGCAGATCAACAAGGCCTTCGTCGCAGAGCACCCCGGCGTGACCGTCGACCAGTCGCACGCCGGGACGTCGGCGCAGGCGCGTGCCATCGCCGAAGGCCTCGGCGCCGATGTCGTCACCTTCAACCAGGTCCTCGACATCGACTTCCTGGTCTCGAAGGGGCTTATCTCCGCCGACTGGCAGAAGGACTTCCCCGACAACGCCTCGCCTTTCTATTCGCTGCCGTCCTTTTTGGTGCGCGCCGGCAACCCGAAGAACATCAAGGATTGGAACGATCTCGTGCGCGACGACGTCCAGGTGATCTTCCCCAACCCGAAAACGTCGGGCAATGCGCGCTACACCTATCTCGCGGCCACCGCCTACGCCAAGGAGGCCTTCAAGGGCGACGACGCCAAGGTCAAGGAATTCGTCACCAAGCTGTTCAACAACGTGCCGATCTTCGACTCTGGCGGGCGCGCCGCCACCACCACCTTCGTGCAGCGTGAGATCGGCGACGTGCTGATCACATTCGAGTCGGAAACGCGCGGCGTCCGCAGGGAGTATGGCGATGACAAGTTCGAGCAGGTGACGCCCTCGGTCAGCCTGCTGGCGGAGTTTCCGGTGGCGATCGTCGACACGGTCGCCGACGAGCATGGCACGCGTGACCTCGCCAAGACCTATCTCGACTTCCTCTACACGCCGCAGGGCCAGGACATCGCCGCCCGCAACGGCCTGCGGGCTCGCGACGCGGCGGTCGCCACCAAATACAAGGCCGAGTTTCCCGACGTCCGGCTGCTGACGGTCGAAGATGTCTTCGGCGGCTGGGCCAAGATCCAGGCCGAGCATTTCGCCGCCGGCGGACTGCTCGACCAGACCTATGGCAGCCGCTGAAGCAAGCGATCTTCGAAATCGATAGAAAACCGGCTTTTGCCGGCCTTCTTCGTTTTTCGCGCTCCGGACAGGTGATTTCCCGCACGTTCCCAGCGCGCCGTCCAAAACGTCACGAAGAATCAACGTGTTTGTGCCTACTGTGCCCGCGGACGGCTTGTTTCGCGAAACTGCATTGCGCGACAAAACGTCATGATTTGCACACAAACAACCGCCAGATGCGGGCGGTTGGGGTTTTCATGAACTGAATCGGGCATGCTTACCAAAAAAGGCAAATACGGCCTCAAGGCCCTCGTGCATCTGTCAGGCTTGCCGGTCGGCCAGCTGGCGTTCGTCAACGACATTGCCGTCGCCAACAACATCCCGAAGAAATTCCTGGATGCCATTCTGGGCGAATTGCGCAATGCCGGATTCGTCCAGAGCCGCAAGGGCAAGGAAGGCGGCTATCGCCTCGCCCGCCCGGCCTCCGAGATCAAGATCGGCCATGTCGTGCGCGTCCTCGACGGGCCGCTGGCGCCGATCCCTTGCGCCAGCCGTACCCAATATCAGCGCTGCGATGATTGCGACGAGGCGACATGCCAGGTCCGGAACATGATGCTGGAGGTGCGCCATGCGATCGCCGAGGTGCTGGACAATCGCAGCCTCGCCGCCATGCGCGACGCCGACAATGACGATTTTCCAGTCGAACTGACGTCACAGATCTGATCTGGCGTCTTGAAGCGGAATCGGCGCCAGCGAACCCTCATGAATTCGACTCGAACAGGCTTGTGACGTCGGCGACGATATCGGCGATCGGACGCGTCGCATCGAGCGTCAATGCATTCTCGTCGGCTGCCGGCCGTTCGAGCGTGGCGAACTGGCTGTCGACCAGGCTTGCCGGCATGAAATGGCCCTGGCGGGAGCCGACACGCTGCTTTGCGGTCGCCGGATCGATTTCCAGGTAGAGGAACAAAATGTCCTGGCAAAAGCCGCGCAGACGCTCGCGGTAACTGCGCTTGAGCGCCGAGCAGGCGGCGACGACGCTCTGCCCATCGCCGACCGGTCCGGCAATGCGCAGGCCGATCGCGTCGAGCCAGCCTTCGCGCAATGCGTCGGTCAGCGGCTCGCCGCTTGCCATGCGTGCGACGTTTTCCGGTGGATGCAGCCTGTCGCCCTCGACGAAGACAGCGCCCAATGCCGCCGCCAGCGCTTCGCCGACCGCCGACTTGCCACAGCCGGCGACGCCCATCACCACGACGGCCGGTGCGGGCCGAATGCGTTTCCTCTGCATTTGTGCTGTCTTTTCGTCCACGATGCGGGTCAGCGGCTCGCCGGCGCGCGGCCGTAAAGCAGGAGCATGGCGACGATGACGACGCCATAGATGATCTGCCGCCCCGCCTCCGGCATCTGCATGACGGAAAGAATGGATTGCAAAAGCGTGATCAGGATGACGCCCGCGACCGTGCCGAGATAGGAGCCGCGGCCGCCGAGGATCGAGGTGCCGCCAAGCACCACCGCAGCGATCGACGGCAGGAGATAGGCGTCGCCCATCGACTGCGCCGCCTTGGAGGCATAGCCGGCCAGAAGGACGCCGCCGAAGGCGGAGAGGCCGCCGGATACGGCGAAGGCGATCAGCACCACGCGCCGCGTGTCGATGCCGGAGAGGTAGGCGGCGCGCTCGCGGTTGCCGATGCCGTAGACCGTGCGGCCGAAGCCGGTGCGGGTCAGCACGAAAACCATCGCAGCACCGATCAGCGCCCAGATGACGACGGCATTGGGCACGCCCGGAATGGCAAAGCCGGTCGCCAGATAGCGCATCGCCCGGGTCGCCGAATCCTGTGGCGAGAAGCCGCCGGTATAGACCACCATCAGCCCTTGCGCGACGGCATTGGTGGCGAGCGTGATGATCATCGAGGGAATGCGCAGATAAGCGACGCCGATGCCGTTGACGATGCCGATCGCGACGCCGCAGAAAATGCCGAACGGGATCGCCAGCGCCACGCCGAGCGGGCCGTAGGCGGCGGCCGCACAGGCCATCATCGCGCCCGTCGCCACCGACCACGGCACCGACAGGTCGATCTGCCCAAGCAGGATGACCAGCATCATGCCGGTGGCGATGACGCCGAGAAACGACGCCACCTTGAGCTGCTGCAGCAGATATTCCGGCGACAGGAAGCTGCGCGAATAAAGGCTGCCGACAAACAGCAGCAGCACGATGCAGGCAAAGGCGGTCAGCACCGCAGGGTCGGCGCGGCGGATGAATTTCGGCATGCGGCCGGCGATGCCGGCGATGGTCGTTTCGCTCACAGGAACCACTCCAGCCGGTTGCGGACCCTGAACAGGGCGAAGGCGCCGAGGCTGACGGCGATCAGCAGGATGACGCCCTGGAACAGCGGCTGCCAGAGCGGATCGAAATCGAAGACGAAGAGCAGGTCGCCGATGGTGCGGAAGGCGAGCGCGCCGAAAATCGCGCCGATGGCGCTGCCCTTGCCGCCGAACAATGAGACGCCGCCGAGCACCACGGCGGCGATCGAGAACAGCGTATAGGCATTGCCGCTGGCATAGGCCGCCTCGCCCGTATAGGTGAAGAAGGTCAGGAACAGCCCGCCGATCGCGGCGAGCAGGCCGGCCAGCGCATAGGCGGCGAATTTTCCCCGGCGGATCGGCACGCCGGACATGTAGGCTGCCATCTCCGAAGATCCTGCGGCATAGGCCGCGCGCCCAAGCACCGAGCGGCTGAACGGCACCCAGACGACGAGCACGATGGCCAGCAGCGCCACCAGGCTCGCCGGCACCACGCCGAACAGCCGCCCGGTCAGCGCGTCGGCAAGATCCTCATTGACCGAACCGCCCGGGAACGGTCGCAGCAGCAGCGCGATGCCGAAATAGACCGCGCCGGTGGCGATGGTGGTGACGATCGGCTGCAGCCGTCCGTAGATGACGATGGCGCCGTTGATCGCCCCGCACAGCAGCCCGGTGCCGAGCACCGCGACGACACCGAACGCGGTCTCGATGCCGGTGCCGATGACCAGCCATGAGGCCAGGCAGTTGGTCAGCAGAAAGATCATGCCGACGGAAAGGTCGATGCCGGCGGTGATCACCACCAGCGTCTGCGCCATGGCGACGAAGGCAAGCAACACGCCCTTGTTGGAAGCCGTCTGCACGACATTGGCGGTAAAGCCGGCCGGATGGTTCGAGGTGTAGATCGTGAACATCACGATGAAGATGCCGAACGCCAGCAGCGTTCCGCGTTGTTCGGCAAGCCAGTAGCGCCAATCCTTCACGCGTCTGCTCCTCGGGCTGGCGTCTTCGCCATGCCTTTGACTTTCATCTCTTCGCCATGGATGTTGAGCGCGCTGGCGATCAGCGCCCGCTCGGTGATCTCGGCGCCGACCAGCGCGCGCTTGACCGCCCCGTCATAGAGCACCAGCACCCGGTCGCAGCAGCCGATCAGCTCGTCATAGTCGGTCGAGTAAAACAGGATCGCCGCGCCCTGGTCGGCAAGCTTGCGCATCAGCTGATACAGTTCCTGCTTGGTGCCGACGTCGATGCCGCGCGTCGGGTCGTTGAGCAGGATGATGCGCGGCTGCCGCATCAGCCATTTGGCGATGACCACCTTCTGCTGGTTGCCGCCGGACAGCGCGCCAACCGGGATGTCGAGGCCGGCCGTCTTGATCGCCAGCAGGGCGACCATTTCGTCGATCAGCCGCTGCTCGGCGGCACGGTCGATGATGCCGGCCCTGGATAACCGGTCGAGTGCGGCAAAGGAGAGGTTTTCGCGCACCGTCATCGGCAGCATCAGGCCTTCGGTCTTGCGGTCCTCCGGGATCAGCGCCATGCCGATCCGGTCACGGCGGGCCTTGGCCGGGCTGGCGATCGCCACCGGCTTGCCGTCGATCAGTATCTGGCCGCTGAGGCCGCGCAGCACGCCGAAGAAGGCGAGCAGCAATTCGCGCTGGCCCTGGCCGTCGAGACCGCCGAGGCCGACGACCTCGCCTGCCCCGACCGTGAGCGAGATATTGTCCAGCCGGTCGGTCCACGACAGTTTTCGCGCCTCAAGCACCGGAGCGGTTATAGCCGGGGCGCGCACCGGCTTCGGTGGAAAAATATGGCTGTATTCGCGGCCGATCATCAGCTCGACGACTTCATTGTCGCTCTTCGAGCCCGCAGCATAGCTGGCGACGTTGCGGCCGTTGCGGTACACTGTGCACTGGTCGGCCAGTTCGGCGATCTCGTTCATCCGATGCGAGATGTAGAGCAGCGCCAACCCTTCCGAGCGCAGCCGCTTCAAGACGCCAAAAATCTTGGCGACGTCGGCCGCGGTCAGCGCCGAGGTCGCCTCATCGAGGATCAGGATGCGCGGCTTCCTGGCAAGTGCTTTGGCGATCTCGACCATCTGCCGTCTTGAAAGCGGAAGGTCCTTGACCAGCGCCAGCGGGTGGATGTCGGCGGCGCCTGCACGCGCCAGGGCTTCCTCCGCGATGCGCCGCTGCGCCTTGCGGTCGATCATGCCGAACCGTTTCGGCGGATCGGAAATGACGATGTTGTCGGCGACGCTGAGTTCGGGGACGAGCGACAATTCCTGGAAGATGCAGACGATGCCGGCCTGGTTGGCCGCGGCCGGCGACGCGAAGCTCACCTCGCTTCCGTCCAGCATCATGCGGCCTTCGTCAGGCGCGACGACGCCGGCCATGACCTTGATCAGCGTCGATTTGCCGGCGCCGTTTTCGCCGAGGATGGCGTGGATGCTGCCTGGCGTGACCGAAAGCTCGGCCTTTTCCAGCGCCCGCACACCGCCATAGCGCTTGGATATGCCCTCCATGCGGAAGAGCGGAACCGCACCGTCCATCGGCCCCTCCCAAGGCGCTTTTTCTTCGGGACCGGCGCCGCGGAATACCCGCGGCGCCGAGCGACCAGCCTACTGGTTCTCCTTGCTCTGGCCCATGATTTCCTGCGCGGTGAAATTGATGCCGCAGGTCGGGAAGGAATTGCCGACGAAGAAATTGTCGGACTGGTCGGGGAAATAGTCCTCGCCCTCCTTGAGGTTCGGATCCTCGACGATCGCCAGCGGCAGCTTCACCGCCTGCGGGACGACCTGGCCTTCGAGCGCGGCGATCGCCGTCTTGATGGCAACCGCCACCTGGGCGGGTCCGGTTCCGGCCGACGAGCATTTCAGCCCTTCTGAGGCAAACTTGGCGCAGAATTTGCGAAAGCCATTCTCCGTTTCGCCGCCGAACGGCACGAACGGATGCTTGGCGTCGATCATCGCCTGGACGATGCCGGTGTCGCCGCCCTGCCCGGTGACGCCGTCGAAGGGACCGTTGGTGGCGATCGCGTCGGCCGTAGCCTTTTGCGCGACGCCGTCGTCCCATTTGCCGACGACTTCGGTGACCTCCCACTTCTTGCCTGAAGCGTCGAGGGCCTCATGGATGCCGTTGTGGCGGTCGGTGTCGACCGACGTGCCGGCAACGCCGCGCACCTCGAGGAGCTTGCCGCCATTGGGGATATGCTTGATCAGCCAGTTGGCCCACAACTCGCCAAGGCCTTTCTGGTCGACATTGACGTTGATGGCGTCCTTGGTGTCGAGGATGTTGTCGAAGGCGACCAGCACGACGCCGGCTTGCTTGGCACGCTTGATGACCGGACCGAATGCCGTCGGATTCTGCGCGTTGACAACGATCGCGTCATAGCCGGAATCGATGAAATTATTGATCGCCGAAATCTGTGCCGGCACGTCTTCGCCGGTCGAGACGACTTTGAATTCCTTGAGCTTGGCCGCGACTTCCGGCTGCGCCGCATAGGCTTTTGCCGTCTGCACCATCTGGATGCGCCAGGTGTTGGCGATGTAGCCATTGGCGAGCGCGATGCGGTACGGGCCTTCCTTCTTGGGGAACTTGAAGAACTGCGTGTCGGCGGCCCATGGCGCGAAGCATTCCGGCTCGGCGGATGGGCCTGCGACGATTTCCGGTTCGGCGAGCGCCGACGAACTCAGCATGACGAATGCAGTGGCGGCGACGACGCCACCTACGAGTGACTTGATCATCGATATTCCTCCCAGTTGCAGTTTCTGATTGTTCTTACGCGTCTCGCGTGCCTGGCTCGGCACCTCCTGCCTTGCCGTCGCGCTTTCAGGGTGGCCGAATGCCAACCCGATCTCCTCCCTCGTGGCTCAGTAAACCGGAATAAAAACTATCATATTATACATAATAAACAAGCATCAGCTGTCGCTTATATATAATAAACAGACTTTCGCTGTTTCGCGAGCTTTCGCCTGGATACAACTGGTAGCGCTACCATGACGTACAGTAAAGCGGGATTTCGCGATGCCTGCAAGCGCTTTCAGCGGCCAGTGCTTTCAGCGGCCAGTGCTTTCAGCGGCCAGTGCTTTCAGCGGGAAGTGCTCTCACGGCACTTGAGTTCGAAGCCGAGATCGACGACCGGGTCTTGCGGCCGCTTGCCTGCAATCGCCGCGAGCGCCATGGCGACCGACAGCCGGCCGATCTCGTAGCGAGGCGTCCGGACGCTGGTGACGGAGGGGAAAGCCACTTCCATCATGTCGAGATCGTTGAAGCCTGTGATGCCGATCGTCTTCGGCACGGCGATCGAGGCGCGGTGGCACTCGAACAGCGCGCCGAGCGCGATGTCGTCATTGTTGCAGAAAACCCCGTCCAGCGTCGGCACCTTGGCCAGCGCGTCGCGAAACAATTCGCGCCCAAGCGTCACGCTGGACGGCACTGGCGTGGTGGTGACAAGCCGCGCGTCGAACAGGCCGGCCGCCTCCATCGCCGCGCGATAGCCGGCCAGACGCCGCTGCGAGCGCGGGTCCATGCGCGCGCCGATGAAGCCGATGCGGCGATAGCCCATTTCGATCATGTGCTCCGTCGCCGCCCTGCCGCCGTCGAAATGCGAGAAGCCGACCATCATGTCGACCGGATCGGGCCCGGTTTCCATGACCTGCACCACTGGGCAGCCGGCCGTCTCGAGCAGTCTTCGCGAAATTGGCGTCTGGTCGATGCCCGCCACGATCAGCGCCGCCGGGCGCTGCGGGCCGAACACCTGCAGCAGCCGTTCCTCCTCGAGGCCGGAATAATGGGTGTTGCCGAACTGGATGCGGTAGGAGCTGTCCGACAGGCTGTCATAGATGCCGCGCAGCACTTCGGCAAAGACGCTGTTGGTGAGCGACGGCACCAGCACGCCAAAGACCTCGGCGCGCGCCGAAGCCAATGCTCGCGCATTCGGGTCGGGCAGATAGCCGAGCTCATCGACAGCCGCCTGGATCTGGCGGCGCAGATCCTCCGAAACGCGCCCCGGCTCGCGCAAGGCGCGGGAGACGGTGATGGCGCCGACGCCGGCCTTGCGCGCGACATCTGCGATCGTCGGACGGCCGCCGCCACGGCGCGAGCGCGGTTTGGTCATAGCCTGGTCTCGAACGCGGCGCCCTCGCCGAAACGCGGCCGCGAAATGCTGTTCAGCGTCTTTGCCACTGTCGCCATGCCAACCCGACTTGCCGCACCCGTCTGGCGTCGCGCAGCCTTGGCCCATTGTCAAGCGAACCGGCCAAGACAGTGCCAGCACAGCTACCCCAAACTCAGGTAGCGCCACGGTTTGAATTTCGGCTGTGGGTGGCGAGCGGGCGTCTTGTCGGCCACCGTGCTCAGGCTTCTACGCCGTGCGTCGTCCGTTGCGCCACCTTGTGGCATAGGGCAAGGAGAACAGATAGAGACCGCTGAGCATGAGCAAGGTGAGCGGGATCAGCGGCATGAGATATACCCAGTAGGCGGGCTCGACACCTACCCCCAGGGTGATGAAGATGGCAGCGACGACCGCCGTAAAAATGATCGACAGCCAGCGGTGGAATTGCCGAATCCACGTGTTCCAGTTCATGAGCACCTCCTCTGAAGACGAGTTGAAGCGGATCGGGCGACCCGCTTGGCGGCCTTTCTTGCTACCTTGTTTCGTTGACAGACGTCTTGTTGAGCATTGCGTTTCGCCCGCAGATGCGTATGGCGCCGGCACGGCTATTCTATCCGCGACAGGACCTGCTCCAGCTTCGCAAAGAACCGCTGCCACCCGTGTTGGGCGCCCTGATAGTACTGCTGCTGATCCGGCCGGAAGCCCAACTGCTCCATGCGCAGATGGGTCCCCGTGCTCGTAGGGGTGAGCGTCCACGTGACGACGCTCCTGAGATCCTTGGTATCCCACGTGTAAGACAGCGTCTTGTTGGGCTCGACTGCCTGGACCTGACAGTCGACTGTCCCCCAGTCCGCGCTCAGATTGAAACGGTGCCCCTCGTCTGGCTTGAAATCGTTCTTCATCAGCCACTCCTCGATCAAATGTGATTGGGTGAGCGCGCGCCAGATCTTTTCCGGCGGAAAAGCGACCTCCCGTTCAACAATGACGGCGCGCATTTCGGTCTCGGTATTGGTCATTGGTCCATCCTTTTGAGCAGATCTTCGAGGTTATCGAACCGGCTTTGCCAGAACCCAGCCATTTGGTTTGTCCAGTCGATCAGCGGCGCCAAGGCGCCAAGCTCCGCGCTGTAGTGCGTGTTGCGGCCTTCGTGGCGATCGCGCACCAACCCGGCCTGCTTCAGCACCCCAAGATGCTTTGACACGGCCGGTTGCGAGATCCCGGCCCGAGCGGTCAGGGCCGCGACGGTCTGGTCTCCGTCGCGACACAGCCGCTCGAAGATCGCCCGTCGCGTCGGATCGGCAAGCGTTTTGAAGAGGATCTCGTGGGGCTGTGACATGGCGATCGATAACTCTCTGGCTATTGGAAACCAATAACCGCCGAGATATGTGTACGTCAAGCAGGAACCTGGACCGGGCTCCGCGTCACGGGGGCCTACCCCATGTCGCTGCCATCGCTCTGGCCAGCGGAAGGCCAGTGGGGTCAGTGCTCAGGCCATCGCCGCGGCGCTGCGCCGCGCCTTCCACAACAGCAGCACCATGGCCGCTATGTTCAACAGGTTCCAGGCGATGCCGTTGAGGAACGCGGCGGCGTAGGAGCCGGTCAGATCGTAGATCCAGCCCGACATCCAGCCGCCGATTGCCATGCCGAAGATCGTTGCCATGATTACGATGCCGACGCGCTGGCCGGCCTCTTTGGCGGGCATGTATTCGCGCACGATGATGGCATAGCAAGGCACGATGCCGCCCTGCGACAGGCCGAAGACCAGCGAGACGACGTAAAGCGACGCGAGCCCGTCGAAGGGGATGTAGAACAACAGCGACAGGGCTTGCAGCACCGAGCCGATCAGCAGGGTTTTCACGCCGCCGATACGATCGGCAAGGAAGCCGGACGCCAGCCGGCTGACGACGCCCGCCGCCATCATGATCGACAGCATGTCGGCGCCTCGCGCCACGCCGTAGCCGAGATCCATGCAATAGGCGACGATATGGACCTGCGGCATCGACATCGCCACGCAGCAGCCAAGGCCGGCGACGACGAGCAACACCTGCAGCGCTGCCGGTGACAGCGTGATCGGCTGGACCGGCCGGCTGCCAGGTGAACCGGGAGCGGCGGCATGTGGTGCGCCGCGCCTGAGCAGCGTGATCAGCGGCAGCATGGTGGCGAGGCAGACGACGCCGATCGCGGCATAGGTGAAGCGCCAGCCCTCGCTCTGTATGACGTAGGGCATTGCCAACGGCCAGATCACCCCGGCGAGATAGCTGCCGGCGGCGGCAGCCGTCACCGCGACGCCGCGGCGGCGGTTGAACCAGTGCGAGATGTCGGCGATCAGCGGCCCGAAAATCGCCGACGTGCCGACGCCGATCAAAAGTCCCTGGACAAGGGTGAACTGCAGGATCGAAGTGGTCAGCGACGCCAGCAGGAACCCGGTACCGAGCGCCACCGAGGCAATGAGCGCCGGTATCCAGTAGCCGATGCGGTCGATGGCGCGGCCGACCAGCACGTTGCCGACGGCGAAACCGGCCATGGTCGCGGTATAGGGCATCGAAGCGGCGGCGCGATCGACGCCGAATTCGGCCTGCATGGCGGGCAGCACCACGACCACCGCCCACATGCCGACACCGCCGATCGTCGCCAGCAGCATCGAGATGCCGAGCCGCAGCCAGGCATAGGCGCTGTCTATGCCGGGGCTGCTCGGCCGGCTGGAGGCGGTTGTGGTCAAGGCGTTTCCTGTCCGCGGTTGTGCGCAAGTCGACGTGTTCGACACCACTATCGGCAGGATTGGCGGCGCCGTGCAGCGCCACATCCGCAATTGCGTGGCTCCAGGGATTTTGAGCTGCAGTGGAACGGTGGCCGCCGTCCCGGAGTTTTTCATCAAACTTGCCAATAGGCCAATAGAAGGGAGAAGGAGCTTGTCATGACCGCGAAAAGGAAATGGTCGGCCGAGGTCACCGAGCACAGCGATGCGCTGGACCTGGAGGAACATATCTTCGAATCCCACGACCCCAAGAAGATCGCAGCCTCGCTGAAGCGATCGGCCGAGCACAGCGACCGGCGCAAGGCCGAGCCGTTCCAGTCCGCCATGTCGATGCTGAATTTCTACATCAACCGCGCCGGCACGAACCTGCCGGCCAAGCAGAAGAAAGTGCTGGAGGACGCCAAGGACGAACTGCGCGCCGCGTTTGGCCGCCCGAGAGAACACTGAGCAACGAGCGAAGCGCCGCGGCGCAGACCCTGGGAGCCATTCCGTGACAGCCGCCGCAGAATAAAAGCGCTCTGTAGCGATCCTTCGCGCCCGCCTCTGTCCTGCCCTCTTTGCCAAGACTCGACATCTCCCCCACTTGGGTCCCACTTGGGGGAGATCGGCAGCTTCGCGGACAGCGTCCGCAAGGTTGGTGATTGGCGAAATCAGTGATGAAGCCAATCTCCCTCCTTGTGGGGGAGATGTCCGGCAGGACAGAGGGGGGCGCTGTCCCTCCCGCGATCAAAGGTCCTGCACCGCAGCAGTGCTCCAAGGGTAACGATCGGGTGGGAGGGAGCCTTGCGGCGTCCCCCCTCCCACACCACCGTGCGTACGGTTCCGTACACGGCGGTTCATGAAGCGTGGTTTAGGCGTCGAAGCTCGTTTTGAAGCGAGATCAGCCCGAGCTTGTTGAAGAAGGCATTGCGGAAGGCATCGCTCATATGACTGGCCCCGGCATTCCACCACGGGCCGCGGCCGTTTGAGGCCCCGTCACGCGCACGCTGCTCCGTCAATCCTCGCTGCATCAGCCGCATGAACCGGGTGCATGGCCGTTTCCATTGCCGCCACAGGATGCAGCGCAACCTGCGCCGTACCCAGCGATCCAGTTCCTCGAGAACCCCCTTG
>NZ_FNEE01000033.1 GCF_900099905.1 Mesorhizobium muleiense
AGGAACTGGATCGCTGGGTACGGCGCAGGTTGCGCTGCATCCTGTGGCGGCAATGGAAACGGCCATGCACCCGGTTCATGCGGCTGATGCAGCGAGGATTGACGGAGCAGCGTGCGCGTGACGGGGCCTCAAACGGCCGCGGCCCGTGGTGGAATGCCGGGGCCAGTCATATGAGCGATGCCTTCCGCAATGCCTTCTTCAACAAGCTCGGGCTGATCTCGCTTCAAAACGAGCTTCGACGCCTAAACCACGCTTCATGAACCGCCGTGTACGGAACCGTACGCACGGTGGTGTGGGAGGGGGGACGCCGCAAGGCTCCCTCCCACCCGATCGTGACATCAGCCGAAGAATGCAGCGGCCCAGAACGGCACTTGCATCCGCAACGGTCCGAGCTACCCTTTGTCCATGACCGGCTATATGACCGCGAGCCAGAAGCGCGGCACGATTTACATCCGCGAACAGACGATCTTGGCCGCCGCATGCCGGAGCACAAATCCGGCGCAGGCTCGCGCTTCACCAGCCGCTACGGCGTGCAGCGCCTGGTCTGGTACGAGGAACATTTCGACATTCGCGACTCCATCCGGCGCGAGAAGTCGCTGTAGCGCTGGCCGCGCCAGTGGAAGATCGAGCTGATCGAGATGGCCAATCCAGAATGGTTCGAGCTTTTTCGCGGAACGGGGTGGTGCCGCGTCGCTTCGCTCTGGGATGACGAAGGGGGGATGCATCCGCTAGTCTCAAAGACGGGATTTATCGACGTTCGTTGCCGATCACCGATCGTCAACATCACTGTGTCGAGGAACCAGGTCGCTAAATTGCGCCTTTCGCAGCCTGCCGTGCCTGTCGGATCCATAGGCGTCGCTTAGTCTACAATTAACCAGGCAATGCCATCGAGGACGGAAAGGAATCGGTAAGGCTGTTTATTAAGCCGATTGAAAGAGCTTCTCGATAGATTGGCAGTATCCGATCAGCCAACAGAGAAGTTGACGGAATTGCTGTAACACCTGGAGTAGGAGCTCTCGAATGTCTAATCTCATTGCACGTTTTGTGAAGGACGAATCCGGCGCGACCGCCATCGAATACGGTCTGATCGCCGCTCTCATCGCGCTCGCCATCATGGTCGGCGCCGGCCAGCTCGGCACCGCGCTGAACACCAAGTTCAACGTTATCGGAAACGCGGTGACCAACGCCCCCGTCGCCCCCTAAGGCAGCTAGCGGCGCTCAGCTGTTTCCAGATAAGGGCCGCCGCACTGGCGGCCCTTATCTAATCGTATCGGACGATTTGAAATTTCGGCCTCACCAATCGTTAATCGGACATGCCTAGGCTGGGGCCGGCCACAGTTTGACCACAGGCGCCACGCCCATGCTTGAAGCCCTGATCTTCGTTGTCTTTCCGTTCTGCATGCTTTTTGCCGCGATCTCCGACATGCTGTCGATGACGATCGCCAATCGCGTGCCTGTGCTGCTTGTCGCCGTCTTCGCCCTGGTCGCGCCGCTGACCGGCATGGACTGGGCAAGCTATGGCTGGCATTTTGCCGCCGGCGGCCTGGTCCTCGCCGTGACCTTCGGGCTGTTCGCGCTCGGCGGCATGGGCGGCGGCGACGCCAAGCTGCTGGCCGCCAGCGCCGTCTGGATGGGGCTGAACATCCACCTCGTCGAATATCTCCTGGTCTCGACCGTCATCGGCGGCCTGCTGACGCTCGCCATCCTCGTCTATCGGAAATCGCCGCTTGCGGCCGTCACAAGCCACAATCCGTTTTTACGCCATTTCGCCGACGAGACATCAGGCGTTCCCTATGGCATTGCGCTTGGCATTGGCGGCCTGCTCACCATTCCGGCTTCCCCGTTGATGGCATGGGCGCTCGCAAGCCTGGCGGTCTGATTCTTCCCGCGTCAGGCCTGCCTTTCACATTCGATTTGGCGTTTAAACAGGCGGATTTGGCCGCCTTTTTTGCGGTCCGGACCGATGCCTCAAATTTATGTAAACCTTAAATTAATCACGATCGTAAGTATTAAATTAACCTTGTTTTGACGATTGCCGCTGCATGGTCCGGCTTGGCTAGTTTGTTTGCCAAGGACGAGGTTCGGACAGATGCCAGCATCCCGACTGATCATTCTGGGCGTGGCGGTCGCCGCGGCGGGTGGCGCAGGATATGTCGCAAAAAACATGGTGGCGACGCCGCCGCCTCAAATCGTCGATTCCGGCCCCCAGGCGCCGGCAATCGCGCTGCAGGACGTGCTTGTCCTGTCCGGCGACGTTCCGATGGGCAGTCCGCTGGAGAACAACATCAGTTGGCAGTCCTGGCCGGCCGACGGCATCAACGCGAATTTCATAACCCGCGCCGCGGAGCCCGATGCGCTGGAGAAGCTGAAAGGCGGCGTCGCCCGTGTGGCGATGTATGCCGGTGAGCCGTTGCGGCGCTCCAAGCTGATCGGCGAGGGACAGAGCTTCATGTCGTCGATCCTGCCCTCCGGCATGCGGGCCGTCGCCACAGCCGTATCGGCCGACACGTCGGCCGGCGGCTTCATTCTTCCCAATGATTTCGTCGACGTCATCATGACCCGCAGGGCCGATCCGGCAGCCGGCGGCAGCGGCTTTACCACCGAGACCATCCTCAAGAACATTCGCGTCCTGGCGATCGACCAGACCATCCAGGAGGACGAGGAAGGCAAGCGGACCAGGGTCGGCCAGACCGCGACGCTGGAACTGACACCGCAGCAGGCGGAAATCATCACCGTCGCCCAGCAGATGGCGGATCGCCTGACATTGGCGCTGCGGTCGATCACCGACACCCAGGAGAAGAATCTGGGCGAGGCCGACTATCTCGTTTCCGGCAATGGCCGGCGCGGAACAGTGCGCCTGATCAAGTCGGGCGAAGTTTCCGAAGTGGGAGCAAGGCAATGAGGTTAAACGCTCCGGTCACACTGGCTGCGGCTCTCGGCCTGTTCCTGCTTGGAACGAATGCACATGGCCTCATCGAGGCGAATGCGGCAGGCGCCGAGGTGTCGGCTTCGACCGCCACCCAGCGCGTCAAGCTCGGTCTCAACAAATCGGTGGTCATCGACCTGCCGAGCGATGCCTACGATATTCTCGTCGCCAACCCGGCGGTCGCCGATGCGGTGACCCGCACCGCCAGGCGCATCTATCTCTTCGGAAAGGCGGTCGGCGACACCAACATCTTCGTCTTCGGCCCTAATGGCGAACAGATTGTCAGCCTCGACCTGGCGGTCGAACGCGACGTCGCCGGACTGGAAGACTATATCAGGCGCTTCATACCGTCATCGAGCATCACGGTCGAATTGCTGAACGACAACGTCGTCCTGACCGGAACCGTGGACACTCCGCTGGATGCCAAGCGCGCGGAACAGCTGGCCACCATCTTCGTGTCCGGCGGTGAAGCGACCACGGGACAGTATTCGCAGACCGCCTCCGGCGGCTCGGCCGAAGCCGGTGTCGACATCGACAATCCGGATTCCGAGCGTCGCGTCAGCCAGATCGTCAACCTGCTGCAGATCATCGGCGACGACCAGGTGACGCTGAAAGTGACGGTGGCCGAAGTCAGCCGCTCGGTGATGAAGCAGCTCGGCGTCAACCTGATCGGCAGCGGCAGCAGCAATGGCATCAGTTGGAGCGCGTTGAGCGACAATTTCACCGGCCTGGGCAAGTCGCTGTCGAACTCTGGCCTGGCTATCGGCACCTCGACGCTGGACGCCTATATCAACGCCATGGAGCAGTCAGGCGTCATGAAAACCCTGGCCGAGCCGACGTTGACGGCTGTATCCGGCGAGAAGGCGACCTTCAAGGTCGGCGGCGAGTACAATATGGTGACCGGCGTTTCCCAAGCTGTGTCCGACGATAACCAGACCGGTGTGAAGACGTATGACATCGAGAAGCTCGAATACGGCATTGGCCTGGAATTCCAGCCGGTGGTGCTGTCTCCCGGCCGCATCAGCCTGAAGGTCAGGACGTCGGTTTCCGAGCCGACGACCGAGGCATCGGTATCCTTATCCGAGGGTGTAACAAGCCCCGGCACGAACGTCCTGTCGCTCCGTAAACGCTTGGCCGACACCACGGTGGAGCTGCCTTCCGGCGGCTCGATGATGATCGCCGGCCTGGTACGGGATGACATCAGGCAAGCCGTCAACGGCCTGCCTGGGCTGACCAAGATTCCGGTGCTCGGCACGCTGTTCCGCAGCCGGGATTTCGTCCGCAACGAGACCGAGCTGGTCATCATCATTACGCCCTATCTGGTGAAGCCGGTGACGCGCAACGCCCTTGCCAAGCCGGACGACAATTTCAACGCCGCCAGCGATGGCGCCGGCATGTTCCTTGGCCGTGTCAATCGCGTCTACGGCACCATGCAGACCGACAAGCCCAACGGCCGTTACCACGGCGTCGTCGGCTTCATCTACAAGTAAGGGGGAAGCGGACATGTCTCGGTCAGCATTGAAGCCAAGGACAATCATCGCAGCGATGCGGTCCGGCCGGTCGCGGATCAGCCAGCCGGTCGTTCCGCTCCTGGCGGTTGCGGTCGCCGCATTGCTGGCGGGCTGCGCCAACCGGGACAGCATCACGGTCGGCGCTGTTCCGGACGACTATCGCACCAACCATCCGATCGTCATTGCCGAGAAAAACCAGAAGATCGACCTTCCGGTCGGCGCCGGCGATCGCGGCATGACCGGGTCGCAGCGCGACACGCTTCTCGGCTTCCTGGATGGCTATGACAAGAGCGCCGCTCCGACCTTGACGATCTCGATCCCGAGCGGTTCGGCGAACGAGATCGCCGCGACCGCGGCCGGTCGCGATTTCGCCAGGCTTGCGATTGCCAGCGGCATCAGCCGCAGCCGGATCGTCATCACCACCTACCAGTCGGCTTCGCCCGAAGCGTCCGCGCCGATCCGCGTCGCCTATGTCACGGTGAAGGCGCAGACCGGCAGATGCGGACGCTGGCCCGAAGACCTGCTGCAGACCTCGGAAAACAAGCACTATGCCGATTTCGGCTGCTCGTATCAGAACAATCTTGCCGCCCAGATCGCAAACCCTACCGATCTGCTCGGGCCCCGCAAGCAATCCGTTATCGACGCAGAAAATCGCAGCGGGGTGATCGACGTCTACCGCGAGCGAGGCATTTCGGACGAGTTCCTCGGCAATTCGGAAGTCGAGTATTGAGCTTGAGCCGCGCCAGTTACGGGAAGACAAGTCACGGAAAGAAATGACAATGAGCAATCTTGCCTACGACACGGGGTTAGACGGCGGCGAAAGCTCGCAGCAGGATGTCGCCGCCATGCAGGCGCTGCGGCCGATTCCGCGCATCTCGATCCAGGCATTTTGCGAGACCGAGGGCGTTGCCAATCCGATCGAGCGCGCCGGCGAGGATCGCCGCATGGCCAAGGCCCATCTGAAGGTCCATATGGGCGGCATCGCCACCGCCATCGAGTTCTACCAATCGGCGCCGACGCCGAACCTGATCCTGCTGGAATCGCGCAGCGAGCCGAAGCAATTGCTCGAGCAGCTCACGCAGCTCTCCGAATACTGCGATCCGACCTCGAAGGTCGTGGTCATCGGCCACTACAACGATGTCGGGCTCTATCGCGAGCTCATCCGCTCCGGCATTTCCGAATATGTCATCGCGCCGGTATCGATGGCCGATATCGTCAGCGTGATTTCGACGATTTTCGTTGATCCGGAAGCCGAGCCGATCGGCCGCTCGATCGCCTTCATCGGCGCCAAGGGTGGCGTCGGCTCCTCGACCATTGCCCATAATGTGGCCTGGGCGATGTCGTCGCTGTTCAAGTCGGAAGTGGTTGTCGCCGACCTCGACCTGGCTTTCGGAACCGCCAACATCAATTTCGATCAGGATCCGGCGCAAGGCATTGCCGAAGCCGTTTTCTCACCGGAGCGCCTCGACGAGGTCTATCTCGATCGGCTGCTTGCCCAGTGCGCCGAGCACCTGTCGCTGCTTGCAGCGCCTTCAACGCTCGATCGGGTCTACGATTTCGACCCGGAGGCTTTCACCCAGCTTATCGACACGGCGCAGCGCAGCGTGCCGCTGCTGGTGCTCGATGTTCCGCACGTCTGGACGGGCTGGACGAAGAACATACTGGTCAAAGCCGACGAGATCGTGATCACGGCGACGCCGGAGCTGGCCAATCTGCGCAACACCAAGAATCTGGCCGACATGTTCAAGCGGCTTCGCCCGAACGATCCGCCGCCGAAACTGATCATCAACCAGGCCGGAGTGCCGAAGCGCCCGGAGATTTCGTCGTCCGACTTCGCCGATTCGCTCGGCCTGTCGCCGATGTCGGTCATTGCTTTCGAGCCGCTGCTGTTCGGAAACGCCGCCAACAACGGGCGCATGCTCGGCGAAATGGATGCCAGGAACCCGGTTGTCGGCATTATCAACGAGATTGCGCATGTGCTGACCGGGCGCAGCGAAATCAAGGCAAGAAAGAAAGCGGGCCTCGGCAATCTCCTTGGCAAGCTCTCGCGCGGCAAGAAGTGATGCTTCCGGAGCGGAATTGGTAATCGATCATGTTTGGTAAAAGAGGCAGCGACGACGGCAGCCGGTTCACCCCGGAATTCCGTCAGCCGGCACCTGCGCCTGCCGCGCCGGCGGCAAAACCTGCGGAAACGGCGGTTCTCGCCAAACCCGCACCGCCGCCGTTATCCGGCACGCCTGGCGTGTCTGCCGCGCCGCCCGCACGCCGTGCTGTCGAGGCGCCGCCATTGGCGCCGGAGCCGAAAAAGCTCCAGCGCCAAAAGAGCGAAACCTACTACGACACCAAGAGCCAGGTCTTTGCCGCGCTCATCGACACCATCGACCTGTCGCAGCTCGCCAAGCTCGATCCCGAAAGCGCGCGCGAGGAAATCCGCGACATCGTCAACGACATCATCGCGATCAAGAATTTCGCGATGTCGATCGCCGAGCAGGAAGAACTGCTCGAGGACATCTGCAATGACGTGCTCGGTTACGGGCCACTGGAGCCGTTGCTCGCTCGCGACGACATTGCCGACATCATGGTCAACGGCTCCAAGGACGTCTATATCGAGGTCAACGGCAAGGTCGAGCAGACCGGCATCCGTTTTCGCGATAACCAGCAGCTCCTTAACATCTGTCAGCGCATCGTCAGCCAGGTTGGCCGCCGCGTCGATGAATCGAGCCCGATCTGCGACGCGCGCCTTCCCGACGGCTCCCGCGTCAACGTCATCGCGCCGCCGCTCGCCATCGACGGCGCCGCTCTCACCATCCGCAAGTTCAAGAAGGACAAGCTGACACTCGACCAGTTGGTCAAGTTCGGCGCCATTTCGCCGCCCGGCGCCGAGATTCTCAAGATCATTGGCCGCGTCCGCTGCAACATCGTCATTTCAGGCGGTACCGGTTCGGGCAAGACGACGCTGCTCAATTGCCTGACCAACTATATCGACCGCGATGAGCGCGTCATCACCTGCGAGGACTCGGCCGAGCTGCAACTGCAGCAGCCGCATGTCGTGCGTCTGGAAACCCGCCCGCCCAACCTCGAGGGCGAGGGCGAGGTGACCATGCGCGATCTGGTCAAGAACTGCCTGCGCATGCGGCCCGAGCGCATCATCGTCGGCGAAGTGCGCGGACCTGAAGTGTTCGATCTTCTGCAGGCGATGAACACCGGCCATGACGGCTCGATGGGCACTATCCACTCGAACAGCCCGCGCGAATGCCTGAACCGTATCGAATCGATGATCGCGATGGGCGGTTACACGCTGCCGCAGAAAACCGTGCGTGAAATCGTGGTCGGTTCCGTCGACGTGATCATCCAGGCCGCACGTCTGCGCGACGGATCGCGGCGCATCACCCACATCACCGAGGTGATCGGAATGGAGGGCGACGTCATCATCACGCAGGACATCGTTCTCTACAACATCAAAGGTGAGGACGCGAACGGCAGGCTGCTGGGCGAGCACGTTTCGACAGGCATCGGTCGTCCGCATTTCTGGGAGCGCGCCCGCTACTATGGCGAGGAACAGCGCCTCGCCAATGCGCTCGAGGCGATGGAGAAACGCGCTGACTGATTCATCTGCAGGCGTAGGGGCCAGGGCCGATGTTTGGAATTGACGGCACCGTATTGGCATTCATCGTGCTCGCCGGCCTCAGCGCCGGCGCGGTCGCCTATGCTTTTCTGTTCAACCGGATCAGCACCGAAAAGCAGGTCGGCAGGCGGCTTGAAACGATCAAGACCGCCGAGACGGATGGTGCCGTCGTCAAGGCTTCGCGCGATCGCGTGGCGGAAGCGGCCAAGCGGCGCAAATCGGTTCAGGATTCACTGAAGGACCTCGAACAGAAGCACAAAACCAGCCAGAGCCTCGCCAAAAAGCCGCCCCTGAAGGCCCAGATCCGTCAGGCGGGCATGAAGGTCTCGCTCGAGCGCTTCTATCTCTACTCGGCGGTTTGCGGCGTCGTCCTGACGTTTCTTGCCTATTTCGCCGGTGCGCCTTTGTATGTCTTGCCGGGTGCGCTGCTGGTCGGTGGCCTCGGCCTGCCACGCTGGTTCGTTTCGTTTAGCCGCGCCCGCCGGGTCAAGGCGTTCCTCAACGAATTTCCGAACGCGCTCGACATCATCGTGCGTGCGGTCAAATCCGGCCTGCCGCTGAACGACGCCGTCCGCCTGATCGCCAATGAATCCCCCGAACCGGTCAAGACCGAGTTCCGCCGCATCATCGATTCGCAGCAGATGGGCCTGTCGATCCCCGACGCCAGCCTGCGCATGGCCGAGACGATGCCGTGCACCGAGGCGAGCTTCTTCGGCATCGTCATCCAGATCCAGTCCCAGGCCGGCGGCAATCTGTCCGAGGCTCTGGGCAATCTTTCGCGCGTGCTTCGCGACCGCAAGAAGATGAAGGCAAAGGTCCAGGCGCTGTCGATGGAAGCGAAGGCGTCAGCGGTGATCATCGGCGCCTTGCCATTCGTCGTCGCCTGTCTCGTCTACCTGACAAGCCCGAACTACATCATGCCATTGTTCACCACCAGCGTCGGCAATCTGATCCTCGGCTGCTCCGCGGTCTGGATGTCGATCGGCATCCTGGTGATGCGCAAGATGATGAACTTCGAGGTTTAGCGCATGACCGAGAACGTCGTCAAAACCCTTACCGATCCGGCATTTCTGATTGCCCTGCTGGTCGGCATTGCGGTGTTTGCCACCGTGTTCACGCTGCTGCCTGCCTTTGGCGGAAACCAGCTCAAGGCGCGCATGAAATCGGTGGCGCTGGAGCGCGACGAACTGCGCGCCAAGCAGCGTGCGCGGCTTGCCCTCGATGCCGATCGCCGCCGCAAGGGCCTGCGCGAGCAACAGTCGATCGGCATGCGCAATATTGTCGACCGGCTGGACCTCAGGCGCGCCCTGGCCGATGAAGGCACCTTGCAGAAACTCAAGGTGGCTGGCTTCCGCGGGCAGAATCCGTTGACGCGTTTCCTTTTCTTCCGTCTGATCCTGCCGTTTGTCGGCTTTGCCCTGGCTGCGATCTATCTGTTCGTGCTCGGCGGGTTGCCGGAGCAGCCGCCTCTCATCAAGTTGTTCGTCTGTATCGTCGTCGCCTATGCCGGTTTTTACGCGCCGGTGCTCTATGTCAACAACCGCGCCACCAAGCGCAAGCAGTCGATCCAGATGGCGTGGCCGGACGCGCTCGACCTGATGCTTATCTGCGTCGAATCCGGCATGTCGGTGGAGGCGGCGTTTCATAAGGTCGCCGACGAGATCGGCGCGCAGTCGGTGGCGCTTGCCGAAGAGTTCATCCTGACCAATGCCGAGCTTTCCTACTTGCAGGAGCGCAAGCAGGCCTACGAGAACCTAGCAAGCCGCACCGGCCTGGAATCGGTCAAGTCGGTGTCGCAGGCGCTGGTCCAGGCCGAGCGCTACGGCACGCCGGTGGCGCACGCACTGCGCGTGCTTGCCGGCGAAAGCCGCGACATGCGCATGAACGCCGCCGAGAAGAAGGCCGCGGCCTTGCCGCCGAAGCTCACCGTGCCGATGATCCTGTTCTTCCTGCCGGTGCTGTTCGCCATCATTCTGGGTCCCGCCGGCATCCAGGTCAGCGAGCGCGGCATTTTCGGCGACCAGCCGGCGTCGAGCAGCCAATAGGCGACAATGCCTTCGGCGTCTCGTACCCGATCGTTTCGAACCCGTATGCTGGCTGCCGTCGATCTCGACGATCAGCGATCGGCTCCCCCTTCTCCCCTTGTGGGAGAAGGTGGCCGCGAAGCGGTCGGATGAGGGGTGCTCCAGCTTGGCACCGACGGCGCTCCGGCCAACACCCCTCAACCGTCTTGGCGCTGCGCGCCAATCCACCTTCTCCCACAAGGGGAGAAGGCAAGACCGCGCCGCGGTCAGTTGGTGGCGGGCTTTGTCTTGTCCTGGTCCTTGAGCTGGCTCCAGGCGTTCTGCTGGGCGAGCATCTGGCGAAGGTAGGTCACGTTCGCCTGCGCCTGTTCGGGCGACAGTTCCTGCGAGGCGATCGTCTCGGCCTCGTCGAAGCGGCCCTGCAGGCCGACGACCAGCGCCAGGTTCTGGCGGACGCGGCTGTCGGCATTCGGCTGCTGGGCGGCCGAGCGCATATAGGTTTCAGCCGTGCGCAGATCACCTTCCAGCACATAGGACATGCCGAGATTGGAAAGGATCGAAGGTTCGTTCGGCTTGAGGTCAAGCGCCTTGCGGTAATTCTGGCGCGCCCCGTCTCTTTGGCCAAGCTGGTCGAGAATAGCGGCTTCCGCCGACACCAGCTTCCAGTCGGGATACTCCGGTGTCTGCGCGCGGCGCACCGCATCGAGCGCCGGCTCGAACTGCCCGTTGGCGGCAAGTGCCTTGCCATAGGCGGCGAGCACGTCGCGGTCCTTCGGCAGCGCGATCGCCAGTTTGCGCATCACGGCGAGCGACTGGTCGGCGTCGCCATCCATTTGCAGCGCCGCGGCGTAATTCGTCGCGATCCGCTTGTCGTTGGGGTTCTTGGCGTAGGACTGACCCAGCGCGATCGTCGCCTTGTGCAACTCGCCGGCCGACATGGTTTCCAAGGGTTTGCCGCTGGGGCGTCCGATCGAGCCGGTCGTCAGCTTGCTGGTCCCGCAGCCTGCAACGCTGGCCGCGAGCGCTATTATGAACGCCGTGGTGATCAGCCGCTTGGCCGTGGCGTTGGTCATGCGGTTGGTCGGCATCTGCACCCGGGCCTCCATTCGTCAAATTGGCTTTTACGTGGCCATCTTCCCTCCCGCAGAAATATTCTGTTAACCCTAACGGATCGTTAAAAAGCGCCGACTCGGAAGCCGGAGATCATCGAATGCCAGTCGAACTCATCGAGGGAAAACTGAAGACCACTTTGCCGGTATATCTGGTGGCGAAGGATCGACTGGATGCGGCAGGGCTTGCCTCCTCCTCGCGCGCCTGGGCCACGGCCAACGGCTTTTCCGGTCAGGCTGGCCGGACGCTGATCCTGCCCGACGAAAACGGCGCGCTTGCCGGCGCCCTGTTTGGCACGGGCGACGGCGAAGGCGCGCTTGCCATCGGCGCGCTGGCGAGAGCCTTGCCCGCAGGCGACTGGCATTTCGCCTCCACACTGGCCGAGCCGGAAATCGCGGCCATCGCATTGGCGCTCGGCGGCTATGTCTTCACCCGCTATGGCAAAAAGCCTGGCAGGACGCTGCGTTTCTCGCTGCCGCCCGGCGCTGAAGGGGCGTACGTTCGCCGCATCGCCGATGGCGTTTTCCTGACGCGCGATCTGGTCAACACGCCGACCAGCGACATGGGACCTGACGAGCTGGAGAAGGCAGTTCGGACGCTGGCCGGGACGTACGACGCCGAAGTGTCGGTGACCAGGGGCGACGACCTGGTCAAGAAGAATTTCCCGATGATCCATGCGGTCGGCCGCGCTTCAACAGGCGCACCGCGGCTGATCGACATGATCTGGGGACCGGAGAACGCCCCGAAGGTGACGCTGGTCGGCAAGGGCGTCTGCTTCGACACCGGGGGTCTCGACATCAAGCCGTCCTCGGGCATGCTTTTGATGAAAAAGGACATGGGCGGCGCGGCCAACGTGTTGGGCCTCGCCTCGATGATCATGGCCGCCGGGCTGAAGGTCCGGCTGCGTGTGCTGATCCCGGCGGTCGAAAATTCGATTGCCGGCAACGCCTTCCGGCCCGGCGACGTGCTGGTGAGCCGCAAGGGCATCACCGTCGAGATCGGCAACACCGACGCCGAGGGACGGCTGGTGCTGGCGGACGCCTTGGCTCTGGCAGACGACGACGAGCCGCAACTGCTGGTCGACATGGCGACCTTGACCGGGGCTGCTCGCGTCGCGCTCGGTCCCGATCTGCCACCGTTCTACACCGGCGATGAAGCGCTGGCCTCCGACCTGGCTGCGGCCTCCGTCGCAGTCGAGGATCCACTGTGGCGCATGCCGCTGTGGAAACCCTATGGCGCAAAGCTGTCGTCGAAGATCGCCGACATCAACAATGTCACGTCAGACAGTTTCGCCGGCTCGATCACCGCGGCGCTTTTCCTGAAGCGCTTCGTCGAGAAGACCGCCGCCTGGGCGCATTTCGACATCTTCGCCTGGAACCCGTCCGATCGTCCGTACGGTCTCGCCGGCGGCGAGGCGCAAGGCATCCGCGCGCTGGAAAGAGTCATCTCGAAACGCTACGCCTGACGGTGCGGTGCAGGACATTCTCGTGACTGAAACGGAACCGAAACAATTTGCCGTCATTGTGGCCGGATGTCGATTTCGATGCGCCCAAGCCAGGCCTTGCGACTGTGGCAGCAGGTGATGCTGCACCAGGTGCGCGACGATGCGCCGGACCTCACCATGCGCCAGACGGCGATCCTGTTCACGATCTATCTCGATCCACCGCCGCATACGGTGCGCGGCCTCGCCGCGCGGCTCAATGTCACCAAGCCGGTGATCACCCGGGCGCTCGACACGATGGGCGCAATGAAGCTGGTTTCGCGCCATCGCGATGAACTCGACAAGCGCAACGTGCTGGTCAAGCGAACCGTAGAAGGTGCTCTCTTTGTCGAGCGCTTCGGCGATGTTATCATTGCCAGAGCCCAGGAATTGCCGATCTAGAGCAGGGATTCCGAACCGCAGGTCAGCGAAGCAAAGCAGCACCGTTTTCGGAAGAGACCATGCTCCAACACCAAGCCAGAGTCGAGTTGCCGATTTGACCGCCAGGGATGCCCGCCTTCACGCCTTCCGTTCCGATCTCGCCGATATCAGGCTGAAAGGCGAGGTCGCCGCCGATCGCTTCGTCGCCGGGCGGCCAGCGCGGATTTCAGCCGCAGTGGCCGACATCCGCAAGGCGCCGCGGCCGGATGCCGGCGTCAACACGCAAGCCCTGTTCGGTGACGACGTCCTCGTCTTCGAAGATGCCGAGGGCTGGGCCTGGATCCAGTCGGAGCGCGACGGCTATGTCGGCTATGTCGCCGACACCGTGCTGGGCGGACGGGACCATGCGCCCACCCATGTCGTCTCGGTGCCGCGCACTTTCCTCTATCCGGGACCTGATTTGCGGCTTCCGCTGAGCGGGCAACTGTCGATGGGATCGGCGCTGACGGTGACCGGCGCGGCAGAAACGCGCGGCACGCATTATGCGTTGCTGCCGTCCGGCGAGGCAGTCATCTCAGGCCATCTCAGGCCTCTAGGAGAGCCGGCTGCCGACTATGTCGCGGTCGCGGAGACTTTTCTCGGCACCCCCTATCTGTGGGGCGGCGCCTCCGGCTTCGGCATCGATTGCTCCGGCCTCGTGCAACTGGCGATGCACATGACCGGCAGGCAAGTGCTGCGCGATTCCGACATGCAGGCGGCGACCATCGGAGAGCCGCTCCACCCGGGTCCGGATCTTGCCGGGTTGCGGCGCGGCGACCTGGTGTTCTGGAAAGGCCATGTCGCTGTCATGACCGATCCGGAAACGATGATCCACGCCAACGGCCACACCATGCTGGTCTCGCGTGAAGGGTTCAGGCAGGCCGTCGCCCGCATCGGCTATCTCTATGGCGGTCCGACAGGGTTTAGGCGGCCGTAGCGCAAGCGCTTTTCCTTCTCTAATCACCATCGTTGCAGGATTGGCGGCCAAAGCGAAGCTGCCGATCTCCCCCGAAGTGGGGGAGATGTCCGGCAGGACAGAGGGGGGCGCCGTAGCGCGCCAACCTCAATACGGACCGAGCACTGACCAAATGCCTCACACGCCACTGCCTCCGCGAAATCGCGCAAATGCCAAATCGATGCGCAAAGCCATGACCGACGCCGAACTGAAGCTTTGGAACGAGCTTCGCGCGCATCGGCTGATGGGGCTTGGCTTCCGCCGACAATTTCCGATCGCTGGTTACATCGTCGACTTCGCTTGCCCGGACAAGAAGCTCGTCGTCGAAGTCGATGGTTCGCAGCATGCCGAAGCCAATACAGGCGACGAGGCGAGGACAAAGCGTCTGGAACGGGATGGCTGGACCATCCTGCGCTTCTGGAACGACGACGTCATTCGTGACATCGACAATGTCTGCCAGCATATTGTCATCGAGGCGGGGCTCGCCGGTGCGACTTGATACGCCGGCGGGACAGCGCCCCCCTCTGTCCTGCCGGACATCTCCCCCACAAGGGGGGAGATTGGCCGTCATCTTTGATTTCGCCAATCGCCAACCTCGAAAAAGAGGCGCTGTCGGCGGAACTGCCGATCTCCCCCCAAGTGGGGGAGATGTCCGGCAGGACAGAGGGGGGCGCCGTAGAGCGCCAACCTCAATAGCGACCGAGCATTGACCGATGCCCTACAAGGGGGGGAAGGAAAAGCGCACGATCACCTTTTGTTCCGATTCTGCTTGGCGATTGCACGGCACCGCGCTACCTCTGGCGGGTGACAGAGCAGCCGCGCCTCGCCGAACAGAATGCCGCCGTGCGATTGCCCGAGCCATTCCTCAAATGGTTCGCGCAAAGAGGCTGGTCGCCGCGCGCCCACCAGATAGAATTGCTGGCGACTGCCCAGGCCGGGCAATCGGTTCTGCTGATCGCGCCGACCGGCGCCGGCAAGACGCTGGCCGGATTTCTGCCTTCACTAACCGAGTTGGCCGGGCGGCCAGGGGGAAAGCCAGGGCAGGCGCGTCGCGGCATCCATACGTTGTACATCTCGCCGCTGAAAGCGCTGGCCGTCGACATCGAGCGCAATCTCGGCAAGCCGGTGGAAGAGATCGGCCTGTCCGTCACCATCGAGACGCGCACCGGCGACACGCCCGCGCACAAGCGCCAGCGGCAGAAGCTGGCCCCGCCCGACATCCTTCTGACGACGCCCGAGCAACTGGCGCTGCTGATTGCTGCGCCCGACGCCAGGCGCTTCTTCGAGGATCTGCGCTATGTGGTGCTCGACGAACTGCATTCCTTGGTGACGTCGAAGCGCGGGCATCTCCTGTCGCTCGGACTGGCTCGGCTGCGATCCTTTGTTCCCGGCTTGCAGACGATCGGCCTGTCGGCGACGGTCGCCGAGCCGGACGAATTGCGGCGCTGGCTGGTCAGTCAGAATCCACCCGGCTGCATGGCCGAATTGATCGTCGTCACCGGCGGCGCCAAGCCCGACATCTCCATCCTCGACTCGGAACAGCACGTGCCGTGGGCCGGACATTCGGCCCGCTACGCGACACCGGAGATCTATAGCGAGATCAAGCGACACAAGACGACCCTGCTGTTCGTCAACACGCGCAGCCAGGCCGAACTGCTGTTCCAGGAATTGTGGCGGGTCAATGAGGACACTTTGCCGATCGCGCTGCATCACGGCTCGCTCGATGTCGCCCAGCGCCGGCGCGTCGAAAAAGCCATGGGCGAGAATGCCTTGCGTGCCATCGTCGCCACGTCGACGCTCGACCTCGGCATCGACTGGGGCGATGTCGACCTGGTCGTGCATGTCGGCGCTCCCAAAGGTGCGAGCCGGCTGGCGCAGCGCATCGGCCGCGCCAACCACCGCATGGATGAGCCGTCGAAGGCGATCCTGATTCCGGCCAACCGCTTCGAGGTGCTGGAATGCCGGGCGGCGCTCGACGCCAATTATCTCGGCGCCCAGGACACGCCGCCACTGGTCAATGGCGGGCTCGACGTGCTGGCGCAGCATGTCCTGGGTTGCGCCTGCGGCGCGCCTTTTCATGCCGATGCGCTGTTCGAGGAGGTGCGAACCGCCGCGCCCTATGCCGAACTCGACCGGCCGACGTTCGATCGTGTCGTCGACTTCGTCGCCACCGGCGGATATGCGCTGAAAAACTACGAGCGCTACGCCCGCATCCGCCTGAACAAGGACGGGTTGTGGCGCGTGTCCAATCCTCGCATCGCCCAGCAGTACCGGCTGAATATCGGCACCATCATCGAGGTGCCGGCGCTCAACGTGCGTTATGTCAAAGGCTCTGCCTCGCGCGGCGGCCGGGTTCTCGGCAAGATCGAGGAGGCGTTCCTCGAAACGCTGACGCATGGCGACACCTTCATGTTCGCCGGCAGGGTGCTGCGCTTCGAGGGCATCCGCGACAATGAGTGCTTCGTGTCGAATGCGCCCGGCAGTGACGCCAAGGTGCCCTATTATGGCGGCGGCAAATTCCCGCTTTCGACTTACCTCGCCGAACAGGTCCGCATCATGCTGGACGACCCGCAGCGCTGGAAGAAGCTGCCGGAACAGGTCGCCGACTGGCTGCGCTTCCAGGCCGACAAATCGGTGCTGCCGAAGCGCGACGACCTGCTGATCGAGACCTTTCCGCGCGGCAACCGCTACTATCTGGTGGCCTACCCGTTCGAGGGCAGGCTGGCGCACCAGACGCTTGGCATGCTGCTCACCCGCCGCCTCGACCGGGCGGGAGCCAGGCCGCTCGGCTTCGTCGCCACCGACTATGCGCTTGCCATCTGGTCGCTGGCCGATATGGGCAGGATGTTCCGGGCGAAGAAACCGTCGCTGGCCGCGCTTTTCGACCAGGACATGCTGGGCGACGATCTCGAAGCCTGGCTGGCCGGCAGCTGGCTTTTGAAGCGCACCTTTCGCAATTGCGCGCTCATCTCCGGACTGATCGACAAACGTCATCCGGGCCAGGAGAAGAGCGGCCGCCAGGTCACCGTCTCGACCGACCTCATCTACGACGTCCTGCGCAGCCATGAGCCCGACCACATCCTGCTGCAGGCGACGCGTGCCGACGCGGCCACGGGTCTGCTGGATGTCAGCAGACTTGCCGAGATGCTCTCGCGTATCAAGGGACGAATCGTGCATAAAGACCTCGAGCAGATTTCGCCGCTCGCCGTGCCGATCATGCTCGAGATCGGCAAGATGCCGGTGCATGGCGAGGCCGATGATACGCTGCTGATGGATGCGGCAACGCTGGTCGAGGAGGCCATGGGGACGAAATGACATTCGCACTCGCCATGACGGCGCTCCTGGCGGATGCCGATCCTATCGGCATCGCCGGCGAGCGTGCGATCTGCGATCGCCGCGGCGTGCTTTATTTTCCCGAGCTTCGGCTTCTGACCGTGTCCGACCTGCATCTGGAAAAGGGCTCGTCGCTGGCACGGCGCGGTACATTGATCCCGCCTTATGATACCGGTGCGACGTTGCTGCGATTGCAGGCGGTGATTGCCGATTATCAGCCGGCGATCGTCATCAGCCTCGGCGACAGCTTTCATGACGGCGGCGGCGCCGCGCGCATGCATTCAAGCTTTCGCGAACGCCTGGAGACGCTGATGGCCGGCCGCGACTGGTTCTGGGTTGCCGGCAATCATGACCCGGATGCGCCGGCCGACCTGCCCGGCGAGACGGTGCGCGAGCTGGCCATAGGCTCTCTCGTATTCCGGCACGAGCCTTCGGCGGTGAGAGTGGAAGGCGAGGTATCAGGTCATCTGCACCCTTGCGCCCGCATCGTGCAGCAGGGCCGCTCGGTGCGACGGCGCTGCTTTGCCGGCGACGGCGGCCGCATGATCATGCCGGCCTTCGGCGCCTATACCGGCTCGCTCAACGTGCTCGACCGCGCCTATGCCGGGCTGTTCCGCCGCGAGACGCTGATGGCCTATATGCTCGGCACCGAGCGCATTTTTGCGATTTCCCACGCGATGCTGCGGCCGGGCTGAGCTGCTCTACCGGCCGTAGTAGAGGGTGACGGTGTGTTTCGCTTCGGCGAAGAACAGCCAGCGTTCGACCAGCATGCCGGCGAATTGGGCTGATGTGGCGAGTGCCGACAGCACCGCCGCATAGGGCCATGGCAAGGCGAATGCGGCAATCAGCAGCAAGACGGGCAGAGCGAAGGCCAGCACTTGCGTGATCTGGCGCAGCCGCGCCTTGTGCTTGCGGGCGATGCGAAAGCCCATCTCCTTGAGCAGGTAGTTTTCTTCGGTGTGCGGCCATTCCAGCGACCGCACCGTACCGCCGGCAAGTCCGGTAGCGGTGTTGGCGTTGGTCGGGATTTCCAGCCTGTCATTGTATCGCCAATTTGCCAGCTTCCAGCCCCAGCCGAGCAAGGTCAGCAGTACGCAACCTGTCAGAACGATAGTCGAGCCGAGGGCGAAGCCCTGCAGCAGCGCGTTGAGAAGCACGCTGCCGCTCATCGCCGAAAAGATCAGGTAGCCGGGCAAAGTGAAGCGGCTGTGCCACTGGGCGATCGGCTTCAACGAGGCATAGATCATGCCGGTGGTGCAGACGGTGGCGACCGCGCCGACCGCAGCCAGCAGCCCGGCGACGGCCACCCAGCCGTTTGTGCGGCCGAGGAACAGCCAGCCGACGGCGAACAATCCCGTCGGCACGAAGGTCGCGACCGAGGCAACGCCTTCGCGCGACAGCCATGAGCTGCGCCATTGCGAGAATGCTCTCCAGGCGCGTTCTGGTCGGCCGAGATGGCCGGCCGACGACAACAGGCCGGCCGAGATCAGGCCGAGAGCCAGCCCCATGCCGACGAGGCCGAGCCAGAAGTCAGGCGGGACAAATCCTTGTCCGGCCAGCACGCCGAGCAGCGCGAGCAGGCCGTAACCGGCGCCCGTGGCAGTGGTGAAGAAGACGACGGAGAAGGCTGGATGCATGAGGCTGGTTGCTGGTCAATGCGAAAGCATGCGGTCGACCCAGCCGAGGAAACCGCCTTCAACCCGCAACGGTTCGAGCCTCGGCGCCGGCACCGATGCAGCGCGCGGCGTGTGGGCGCGCGGCGGCAAATATTTGTTGGTCGGGTGATAGCCGAGTTCGGGCATCAGGTCGACGCCGCCGCGTTCGGCCACCAGTTGCGAGATCGCCGATGCCGGGTCGCCGAGGTCGCCAAAGTGCCGCGCGCTGGTCGGACAGGCGGCGACGCAGGCCGGCACGCGGTCTTCTTCCGCCAGATTGTCGTTGTAGATGCGGTCGACGCACAGCGTGCACTTCTTCATCACGCCGACATCGGTATCGAACTCACGCGCGCCATAGGGGCAGGCCCAGCTGCACAATTTGCAGCCGATGCACTTGTCTTCGTCGACCAGCACGATGCCGTCCGAGGCCCGTTTGTAGGAGGCGCCGGTCGGGCAGACGGTGACGCAGGCCGGTGTCTCGCAATGCAGGCAGGAGCGTGGGAAATTGACCGTGCGCCCACCCATCTCCGTCATGTGCTCATAGCTGTGCACGCGGTTTAACCAGACCCCGTCGGCATCGCCGCCATAGGGATCGATGTCGGTCAGCGGCGCCATGTGACCGCCGGTGTTCCATTCCTTGCAGGCGGTAACGCAGGCTTGGCAACCGACGCAGGTGTCGAGGTCGATGACCAGGCCGAGCTTCTTGTCGGTATGGGCGGGAAGGCAGGTCATGATCTGGAAGCCTCTCTTGTCCGGCGGAATTCAGCGCCGAAACTGAGCTTGTCGGGCGAGGGCTCGAAATGCGGTGGCTGCCGGAAGCGCTCGAACTGCGGCTCGGTGAAGCCGGCTTCTTCAGCCGCGCATTTGACGATGCGGACGCGCAGGTCGAACCATGCCGCCTGGCCCGTGACCGGATCGGAATTCGAGTAGCGCTTGCCGTTCGCATCGGCAGAGATCTGGTCGCCGATGATGTGGTTGAGCAGGAAGCCGCGGTTGGATTCGGCCGCGTCGTCCTTCAGGCCCCAGCTGCCGCGCCGCTTGCCGATCGCGTTCCAGGTCCACACCGTGTCGGCGTTGACCCCGTCGACCAGCTTGATCTGTCCCTTGACCCTGCCGTTGATGCTCTCGATCCAAACCCAGTCGTCATCGGCAAGCCCGAGGCCGGCGGCGGTTCGGCTGTGCACGAACAGGCGGTTCTGGCTGGTGATCTGCCTGAGCCAGGCGTTCTGCGAGCCCCAGGAATGATACATGTGCATCGGCCGCTGCGTCAGAGCATGCAGAGGGTATTTCTCAACGTCGACAACCGCCTCCTCGAAGGGCGTGTACCAGAACGGCAACGGGTCCATATAGGTTTCGATGCGGCTGCGCTCCGGCTCCGGCGGCAGCACCCTGCCATGGCCGCGCGCGGCGAGGCGAAACCGCTGCATCGGCTCGGAATAGAGCTGGAACACGATCGGCTCGGCCTTCGGGATGAAACCCATGGTCTCGGCAAACTCGAGGTAGGATCGGTTGGCCATCTTGTAGTAGCGCTGGTCGTCGGCAAAATCGTGGTGCCAGAAGCCGCCATTGTCGATGTAGCGCCGAAGCTGGTCGGGATTGGCATCGCCCTTGCCGATCAAAATTCCGTCCTTGCCGCGCCAGCCGGCGAGCGGGCCGATGCCTGGCCTGCGCTCATGATTGACGATGTAATCGGCATAGTCGCGGTATTTGGCCGAGCCGTCGTCGGCGACGAAGCCGGGCAGGCCGAGCCGCGCGCCGAGCTCGATCAGCACCGTCTGGAACGCCCGCACGTCGCGGTCCGGCTCGACAACCGGATGACGGATGGCGTCACCCGGCCCATCGGCGTGGCTGATCGGCCGGTCGAGCAGGCTGATGCAGTCATGACGCTCGAGATAGGTCGTGTCGGGAAGCACGAGATCGGCGAACGGCACGGTCTCGGAATAATAGGCGTCGGAATAGATGATGAACGGGATCCTGTACTCGCCTGACGCATCCATATCGGTCAGCATCGCCATCGTCTCGACGGTATTCATCGACGAGTTCCAGGCCATGTTGGACATGTACATGAACAGCGTATCGATCCTGTAGGGGTCGCCGGCCCAGGCGTTACGGATGACCGTGTGCATGAGCCCGTGTGCTGCCAGCGGCGCATCCCAGGAATAGGCCTTGTCGATACGGATCGGCGTGCCGGTGTCATCGACCAGCAGATCGTCCGGGCCGCAGACGAAACCGAGCGGGATGCCTTCGAGCGGCGTCATCGGCCTGACGTCCTTGCCCGCCGGCTTCGGCCCCGGCGGCGCCGACCGCGGATAGGGCGGCTTGAAGCGAAACCCGCCGGGCACGTCCACCGTACCCAGGAGTACTTGCAGCAGGTGGATGGCGCGGCAGGTGTGAAAACCGTTCGAATGCGCCGAGATGCCGCGCATCGCGTGCATCGACACCGGCCGGCCCTTGATCGTCTCGTGCCGGCGGCCGGCCCAGTCGGTCCACGCCACCGGCAGTTCGATCGCCTGCTCGAAGGCGACATGCGCCAGTTCGGCGGCGATGCGGCGGATGGTGTCGGCGGTAACGCCGCAGCGTTCGGCGACCGCATCGGGAGAATGGCTCTCCTGCAGATAGCGGTCGGCAACGAGCTGGAAGACCGGAACGCAGCGGCGGCCATCGACCTGGAAGTTGCCGGTCAACGCCGGTTTTGCACCATTATCGGTGGCGCTGACGGAGACTTTGGCCAGCCTGTCCCAGGCCAGCGGATTGCCGCCGCTGTCGCGTGCGAACAGCCCGTCATCGGCTGCACCCGGCTCCTGGATGACGAGGATATGGGCGTTGGTGTAGCGCAGCAAATAATCGAGATCGACGCGGCCGGCCTTCAGCAGTTCATGGATGAGAGCAAACACGAACAGGCCGTCGGTGCCGGGCCGGATGCCGATCCAGTCATCGGCAATGGCGTTGTAGCCGGTGCGGCATGGATTGATCGAGACCACCTTGGCGCCGTGCGCCTTGAGCTTGCCGAGACCGATCTTGATCGGGTTGGAATCATGGTCCTCGGCGACGCCGAACAGCATGAAGTACCTGGTGTTGTCCCAGTCGGGTTCGCCGAACTCCCAGAACGAGCCGCCGATCGTATAGAGCCCGCCGGCCGCCATGTTGACCGAGCAGAAGCCGCCATGGGCGGCGAAATTCGGCGTGCCGAACTGGCTCGCCCACCAGCCGGTCAACGATTGCGACTGGTCGCGCCCGGTGAAGAAGGCGAGTTTCTTCGGATCGGTGCGGCGGATTTTCGAAAGCCGTTCCGTGGCGATCGAGAAAGCCTCCTCCCACTCGATCTCGCGAAATTCGCCGGTGCCGCGCGGACCGCTGCGCAGCAACGGTTTCTTCAACCGGGCCGGGCTGTAGTGCTGCATGATGCCGGCGCTGCCTTTGCCGCACAGCACGCCGCGATTGACCGGATGGTCCTTGTTGCCGTTGATGTAGCGGACCTTGCCGTCCTTGATGTGGACGTCGATGCCGCACCGGCAGGCGCACATGTAGCAGGTGGTCTTGGCGATGCTGTCGGAGACGTCAGGTGAGGTATCGACGCCGTCGCCCTCGTCGGGCGCGCGGGTGTTGGCAAGCGACCGTTGGGACGGTGCGGAATTGGCGCCGCGCAGCGGTCCGTGGTTCATGATTCGGGGCTTTTGCGGTCTGCGAATTTGGCTCTCGTCTTCGGCCCGGGGCCGCGCATGTAGTGTTCTTCCGGATGATAACGGTCGCCGGCAAGCCGACGCCGCAGACCGCGGGTCCAATGGGCAAACAAGGATTTGAACCGCCCGATCACTTTTCTACCCGTTGCAGGTTGGCCGCGATTTTTTTCCAACTCCGCCGGGAAAATTAGAACAAAGCAATCGATCTGTCTAACAAGTTGCTCTTGTAATTCCAATCGAACTTGTTTCTTAATTCTCCGCATGACCCTGGACCAACTGCGGATATTCGTTGCCGTCGCCGAACGGGCGCACATGACCAAGGCGGCCGAACTGCTGGGCATTTCCCAGTCGGCCGCCTCGGCCGCCATCCGCTCGCTCGAACAGCAGCATGGCGTCCAGCTGTTCAACCGGGTCGGTCGCAACATCGAACTGGCGCAGACCGGGCGCAGGTTTCTGCCCGAGGCGAAGGCCGTGCTCGAACGGGCGGCTGCCGCCCACGACGTGCTGGAGCACGTCTCGCAGACGATCACCGGCAGCCTTTCCATCGCCGCCAGCCAGACCATCGCCAGCTACTGGCTGCCGCGCCGGCTGGCCTCCTTCCACGAGGCCTATCCCGCCGTCAGGCTGAGCGTGACCATCGGCAACACCAGGCAGGTTGAGACCACCGTACTCGACGGTACGGCTGATTTTGGCCTGGTCGAGGGGCGCACTGAATCGGACATATTGCGGCGCGCCAAGGTCGATGTGGATCGCCTGATGCTGGTCGTGGCGCATTCACATCCCGAGATCGCCGAAGTCTCGCGCGGGCATCCCGATATCAGGGAACTCCGCTGGATCATCAGGGAAGGCGGATCGGGCACTCGCGAGGTGCTGGAAGATCTTGCCCGCCGCGAAGGGATATCGTTCGCAGAGCTGCGGATATTCCTGGTGCTGCCGAGCAACGAGGCGGTCCGTCAGGCGGTCGAGGCCGGCGCCGGCGCCACCATCATTTCGGAGCTCGTTGTCGAACGCGCGGTTGCCGAAGGCAGCCTGCGAGCCGTGTCGATCGATCTGCCAAAGCGCGATTTCGCCATGATCACGCATCGTGACCGGCAGGCAAGTCTGGCCCAGATGGCGCTCAAGGCGCATCTGGGCGTGAGGGCCGGCGAGACCGTCCGCGGGTAAGCCGGGTCAGCCGAATTTCCGCTGCGCATCGAGCGCCAGCCCAAGCCCGACCGAGCCGAACATGTCACCTTCGATGACCGACGCCTGCGGCACCAGGGCCAATATCTGCTGCCTTGCCAGCGGAATGGCGGTCGATCCGCCGGTCAGGAACACCGCGGTGATGTCGGACGGTTTCACCTGCGCGTCGCGGATCGTCTCACCAACCGTCGCGGCCACCCGTTCGATATACCTGGCGATCGTGTCGTCGATCCCGGCGCGCGTAATTTCGGTCGCAAACTTCGCTCCCGTCAGCGCGACCATCACCTCGGCGGACGGTTGCTCCGTCAGCTCGATCTTGGCCCTCTCGACCAAAGCGGCCAGCGCGTGCCCGTAACGATGCTCGACGATGTCGATGAAGCGGTCGACCAGGTCGGCGCGTTCCGCCTCGTAGCGGATCTGGAGCAGATGCGTCATCGCGCGGGCGGTGTAGACCAGATTGATGCGCTGCCATGTCGCCAGGTCGATGAAGTAGCTGGCCGGCAAGTTGCGCTTGCCGTCCTTGGTCGGCGAGAGGTAGCCGAGTTGCGGCATCACATGGGCGATGCTCAACAGCCGGTCGAAGTCGGTGCCGCCGATGTGGATGCCTCGGCTGGCCAGGATGTCGTCCTTGCGATCGAGGGAGCGGGCGCGCTGCGGCGAGACCCGCACGATCGAGAAGTCGGACGTGCCGCCGCCCATGTCGACGATCAGCGCCAGTTCTTCGCGCGTCACCTTCTGCTCGTAGTCGAGCGCCGCCGCGATCGGCTCGAACTGGAAGGCGATATGCTTGAAGCCCTGGGTACGGGCCGCGTTTTCGAGTTCACCTTCGGCCTTGGCATCGGCCTCGGCATCGTCGTCGACGAACTGCACGGGACGACCGAGCACCACGCTTTCAACCGTATCGTCCGTATCCTCTTCCAGCCTTTTCCTGAGGTGACCGACGAACAGACCGATGATCTCGGTGAAGGCGATCGATCGGGTTTTGATGCGCGTCTTTTCATGGACTAGCGTACCGCTGAGTACGCTCTTCAGCGAGCGCATCAGGCGACCCTCGATGCTGTCGGTATAGTTGGCTATGGCGCGGCGCCCAAAGTAGGTGCGGTTGTCCTCGAAATTGAAGAACACCGCGCTGGGCAGCGTCACCTCGCCGTCTTCCAGCGCCACCAGTTGCGGCTGCCCGTCCCTGATCACGCCGACGGTGGAATTCGAAGTGCCGAAGTCGATACCGCCGAATGCTGGTCGCATCTCAAAGTCCTGTATTTTTTATTTGGGGAGCGACAGCCGGTGTTCGGCCGGGCCGGGGTCGCGGTCTAACCCACGAGCGTAAAAAGGGGAACCGCCTGTTGAAGAGAGTTTAATCCTTCCGGAAGACGAGCCTTCCGAGCCAGCCGGTCAGCATGGCCAACGACACCGCGAAGACGCCATACAGGAAAGAATAATCGTGGGCGACGCGGAAGATCGACTGTTCGAAACCGGATTTGCGGATTTCGAGCTGGGCGGAGCTTTCCTTGATGAACAGGCCGCTCTTGAACAGGAACGCGCGTGCCTTGTGGGTGCCGACCGGAACATTGGGGGCGAGCCTGACGGTGGCGCGGAACAGGTTCTGCGACAGGAACTGCACGCCGCCGACATTCACGCTGTAGAGGCCGGTCGCCGTCTTGCGCTCGCGCAGCGCTGCGGTGAATTCCTGGATGGTCGCCGGACTGTCGTCAACGTCGGCCGGCTGCATGTAGATGTTGGCGGCGCCGAGCGACAGTTGCTTGTAGCTGTTGGGGTCGGTGACGTCCTGCAGCGGGCGCGTCGTCGCCACCGAATAGGACACCGGCACATTCTTGAAGGTCTCGGACTCCAGATTGATCCAGATGCCGAGCACCCGGTCCTTGCGGCGCACGACGACCTTCCGGGCCGGACCCTCAAGCACGACGACGATGTCATAGCGCCCCTGGCGCGCGACACGCGGGTCGGCATTTTCCAATGAGCCGAAGATGGTGAGGTCGGCGCCGGAAAAGCCGGCGGTGATTGAGACATGGTCGGTGGACAGGCCGATCTGGATGTTTTCGGTAACCGGCGTCTGCGTTCTTGCCGGTGACGAGGCGGCGAACAGCGACAGCGAGGCAACGGCCAGGAACGTCCTAAAACCCGCCATCAGGTCGGATCCGCGCCGGACAGCGAATAGAGGCTGGGCGGCGTCACGAACAGATCGATGGCGAGCCGGATGGCAACCGCCAGGACCAGCAGTGCCAGCAGCGCCCTGAGCTGCTCGCCGCGCAGCCTTTGGCCGGCCTTGGCGCCGTATTGCGCGCCGGCGACGCCGCCCGCCATCAACAAGAAGGCGAGCATGACGTCGACCGTCTGGTTGGTGGTGGCATGGACCAGCGTGGTGTAGGCCGAGGTGAAGATGATCTGGAACAGCGAGGTGCCGACGACGACGTTGGTCGGCACTTTCAAGAGATAGATCAGCGCCGGCACCATGATGAAGCCGCCGCCGACGCCCATGATCGACGACAGGAAACCGATGCCGGCGCCGAGGCCGAGCACCGGGATGACGCTGACGAAAAGCTTCGAGGCCCTGAACCGCATCTTCAGCGGCAAGCGGTGGATCCAGTTGTGCTGGCCGGATTTCTTCAGCACCGGTGCCGCGCCGCTGCGCGCGGCGCGCAGCGCATTGACGCTCTCGACCAGCATCAGCCCGCCAACGGTGCCGAGCAGCACGACGTAGAGCAGCGAGATGAACAGGTCGAGTTGGCCGAGCCGGCGCAAGAAGCCAAAGACGAAGATGCCGCCGGTCGAGCCGACGATGCCGCCGGCCAAAAGCACACCGCCGAGCTTGAAGTCGAGCGTGCCGCGCTTCACGTGCGACAATGCGCCGGAGAAGGAGGAGGCGATGACCTGGTTGGCGCCGGTGGCGACTGCGATCGCCGGCGGTATGTTGTAGAAGATCAGCAGCGGCGTGATCAGGAAGCCGCCGCCCACTCCGAACATGCCCGAGAGGAAACCCACCGCCGCGCCCATGGCCAGCAGCACGAAAATGTTGACGGAAATTTCCGCGATCGGGAGATAGATGCCCACCCGTCAGTCTCGATCAGTTTGCCCGTCGGCGAATGCAACCGTGGCGGGCATTCGCGCCAAAAGCCTGTCCGTTCTTGCGCCGGCCGGGCGGCGAAGTCAAACCTCGCCACGTCGCCGAAACAAAAAACAACTCAATCAGTTAACAGGCAAATGTGTGGCAAAGGCGTCGCGGAAACGACGCATCTGCCGTTATTTGCGCGCAAGCAGCGCCTTGACCAGCTTTTCGTCGACCGTGCCGGTGGGCTTCAGGTCGTTGTCAGTCTGGAAAGCCATGATGGCATCCTTGGTTTTCTGGCCCATCACGCCGTCGTCATTACCGGCTTCGTAGCCGTTCTTGTTGAGAATGCGCTGGATGTTCTGAACGACCTTCTTCATGTCGACGCTGGCGGTCGTCTGCGGCGTGCCGTCCTGCCACGATTCGGGAATATCGGCCGAATTGGCCGCAGGATCGAGCGGCTTTGCCTTCCACAGCTCCGTGGCGGCGCGTGCGCGTTCGAGCTGCTCGGGCCTGAGTGCCTTGGCGATCTCGTCGCGCTTTGCCGCCGCATCCTTGTCGCCGGTCTTGGCGACGAGCGCGAACCATTTGTAGGACTCTTCGAGATTCTGCTTCATGCCGACGCCCTTCGCCGCCAGGATGCCGAGATTGAACTGGCTGTCCTTGACGCCGAGATCGGCGGCGGCCTGGAACCAGTGCGCGGCCGATTCATTGTCGGTCACGCCGTCCGCCGCCATGGCGAAGAGCACGGCGAGGTTGTGCATGGCGCTGGCGTTGCCCTGCGCGGCGGCGAGCTGGTACCAGGTCTTCGCCTTCTTGACGTCGCGCGCGACGCCGGTGCCCTTCTCGTAGAAGTTGCCGATGCGGTATTCCGCCGGTGCGAAGCCGAGCTCGGCTGATTTCTCGTACCATTTGGCGGCCGCTGCCATGTCTTGCTTGACGCCGCGCGATTCGGCGTAGCGCGAGCCGATCTCGAACAGTGCCTTGGCGTCGCCGCCGGCCGCTGCGTCACGCAAGGCAGCCGGGCCGGCATCGGCTGGAATGTCGATCTTGGCAGTGGCCGCCGCCGTCGAAGCAACCGCTGACGTGACCGTGCCGGTCATGTCCTGGGTCGCGGGCGTGGCGTCCGGCGCGGTGGCCATTGGTTCGGCGTCCGCAGCCGTCGGGCCCGCAGGTGCCGACGCTGTCACGTTCGCCGCCGCCGGATCGGGCGACGTCGTTGAAGCCATTGATGCAGGAACAGGCTCGGCCGCGGACCCTGAGTCGATCGGCGTTTCGGCATCTGCCGATCTCTCGTTATCCGACGGCGTGGCGATGGCGGCCTGCGCCGGCATGTCGTCCTCGGCTACCGATTCGGATGGCTCTGCCTGTCGGACAGCGTGGTCTGGTGCGCTATCCCCTGCAGTTTCTGTGTCCGTCTTCGGCTCGTTGACGGTACCGATCGATGCGCTTTCCGCTGGCTGCGCGGCCGCCATCGGCGCCGTGTCGTTGCTGGCAATATCGACCGGGTCGGAAACAAAGGCCTTGCCCAATTGCAGGCCGGCGAGCGCCAGCATGACCGCGGCGGCTGCCATCAGAATCGGCTTGCGTCGCGCCTTGAGCAAGTCGCCGATCCTGAGCGCCTTTACCGGCCCCCTCATCGTCGATTGCCGCTTGAGAGCGTCGGCCTCGGCAGCGGCCGCTTGCGCCGCGCGCCTGGCTGCGGCGATGAAGTCGGATTTCGATGCGTCGGCATTGCCGGCCCTGCCGGGCGGGCCGCGTTCGTCGCGCACGCGCTTCATGATGGCGTTGAGGTCAGGTGGGCCGGAGCCGGGCTCCAGCGGCCGGTTGGCAACCTTCGGGTCCAGCGGCTCGTCGAGATCGGCAATCGGTATCTCGACATCAGGCGCGGAGCCGGCAAGCGGCGGAACGATCGTCTCCTTCTTGGCCTTGAAGGCGCGCGCCAGTCCGCCGAGCATCGACTTCCGGCCGCCGGTCGGCTGGCTTTTTTCCGCCGTGTCCGAGCCAAGCGCCGCCATGGCTGCGGCCGCGGCGGCTTCGGCCGGCGTACGCGTGCCCGGGTCGCTACGCGTGCCCAGGTCGCTACGCGTGCCCGGTTCGCTATGGGAACCTGGTTCATCACTGATCATGGCAGAGACATGGCTGTCGAGGTCGGCCATGTCTTCCGTCAGCGGCGATGGCTGGTCGATGTCCATGGACGGCGCGTCACGTACGGCCATCTTTGACGATCGCACGCCGCGCCAGCTGTCCGGCTCGGCCGGCTGCGTATTCAGAAGTTCGCTCACAGCGTCGGCCGGCTCGTCGGTTTCCAGCGAGCCCAGCCGGTCGACGATCTTGAGCAGCGTGTCGTGGATGGCTTCGAAGGTCCTCGAATTGCGCTCGTCGGAACGGCGCGTCAGTGCTTCGAGCGTCTTCAGATCCTGGGCGAGGCCAGAGACGGCCGCCGTGTTGGCACTGGAGCCCGCCAACGAACGGACGGCGCTCTCGGCTGCCTCGCGCGCCGCGCTGAGGATGGAATCGCGGGTGCCAGCCAGCGACTTCTCGATTTCGTTGAGTCGAGGGCTGATATCCTCCAATTCCGGCAGTGGCGCGCCGGGTTTCGAAAGGTGCGCCGACAGGCCCGCGACCTGCGCTTCCAGGCTGCGGATCAGGGCCGGGTCGATGCCGGCGACTTGTGCCGCCGATGAATCCAGCCGGACTGAAATGTCTTCGAGCCGGCTTTCCAGGCCACGGATCGCCGCTTCACCTGCGTGATCGGGAACGCGCGTCTCCAAGCGCTGGGCCAGCGCGCTGAAGCGGGCGTCGAGGGCGTCCATGATGCCGGCCCCGTCGATCTGCGGCATGCGCTGGTCCAGCCTGTCGGCAACTTCGTCCAACCTGCGCTCGAGATCGCGAAACAGCATGTTGCCTTGTTCGATCGCGTCGCCCTGGCGGCGCTCCATCATGCCGGACAGCACGTCGAAACGCTGTTCCAGCCCCTGGAAGATATAGTCGGCGTCCGGCATGGCAGGCGCCCGGTCGATCTTGTCGGCAATAAGCGCGATCTGCTTGTCGAGACGCTCCATCGCCTGCTCAGGCAAATTGGCCCGGTTGGCAAGGTCGTCGACCCGGCTCGACAGCATGTTGAGGCGGTCGATGACCTCGCCGCTGGGGTGGACTTGCGTCACTTCCTCGATCTGTTCGGCAAGCGAGGCGATCCGCTTCTCGATACGCTCGAATGCTTCGGGGTCGAATGAATTGGCCTGCGCAGCGACGGTCGAGGCGACGATGGCGCGGGAAATCTCGTCCAGCCGCTCGTCGATCATCGCCAATGTGCTGCTGCCGAGACTGTCCTGCTGGCGGGCGAAATGCTCGACGGCGCCGGCAAGCGTGCGGACCTTCTCTTCGAGCGAGCGCAGCGAAAGCGATTCCGGCAGATTGTTGACGGCATTGCTGATCTGTTCGAGCCGTTCGGTCAGCATCGAAAGACCGGGTGCGTCCGACCGCTGTCGCTGATCGGCATCGACACGATCCTCAAACGCGGTCCAGCGGCGGTCGAACTCGTCCCAGCGGCGGCCGACCGCCTGCACGCTCTCCTCGCGCGCCAATGTGTCGAGCGCGGCCTTGACCTGCTCCAGATCGAGCCGGAGCATGTTGACGCTTCTGTCGTCGCTCTTTTCGGCCAGGGACTGGATGGCGCCGGAAAGCCGCTCGAACTCGACGCCGAGTTCGGCGCTGCCTTTGCCTCCCGCCGATAGGCCACCCGTCTGGGTGCTTGCCTGGAAAGCCCGCTCGATGTCGTTGCGCAGCGCTTCGAATTCGCGCTGCAGGCCGGCGGTCATCTGGTGGCGCAGTTCCTCGCGCAGGCCGCGCAATTCGCCGGCGATCTTGCCGACCACGGCGACGCCGTCTTCCTGGCCGCGCACGCGGTCGATGTCGCGGGCGATCGCCTGGTAATTCTCATCGAAGGCAGCCGGCGCCGGGCTTTTCGGCGACTGCGCCGGGCGCGGATCCTCATAGGGCCGGGCGCTGGCATAGCGCGGCTCCGCGCTCAGCCGGCGCGGATCGGGACGTTCGCTCAAGTCCTCGCGCGTCCGCTCCAGCCGCTGCTCCAGCGTTTCCAGGGAACGGTTGAGCTGTTCAAGCGTGGTGTACGCCCTGCGCTGCCGGCCGGTGTTGAGTGTATCGAGATAGGACCGCTTGCTGTTCATCGATGCGCCCGTTCACAATCGCTGCTGGCTTTATGACCAGTTCCCAAAGTCCTGCCGGAAACGAAGACGGCCGCGGCTTTGCTGCGGTGGACTCCGAAAAACCGTGAAAAATTCGCTACAGGATAACCACGGGTGACCGACATGCGCACAATTCGCCCAACGTGGTAAACAACGCGTTAACCAAGCTTAAGAAGTTGCAACGATGTTGACGAGCGCCTGAAGCGCCTGGCCATGCGCTGGCGGATGCGGCAAAAAGTTCCTCCCGCACGACGCCCTTGCTTCGTGAGGCGGCTATCGGTATAGAATTGACGTAAACGTAAGGGTGCAGATTGTGCCGTTTGCGATTTTGTTTGTTGAAACCACGAGTGGAAGCACGCCCCCGCTTCGACTCAGGCGACGCACGGTCCAGGACCGCGGCGCCACCAGATGGGGAAAGCCAGTGACCATGAAACTTGTTTCGCCCGGCGAAGCCGCGGCCAATACCAATGACATGTCCGATAAAGCCGGCGAGGATCTTGTCCGCATCGGCGAGATGGCCAAGAAATACGGAGTAACGCTGCGTACGCTGCGTTTCTACGAGGACAAGGGCCTTCTCAATCCGCAGCGCGACGGCTCGACCCGTCTCTACACGCGCCGCGACAAGGCGCGGCTGAAGCTGATCCTGCTCGGCCGCAAGGTCGGGTTCTCGCTGCGCGACGTCAAGCAGATGATGGACCTCTACGACCCCAGCGGTTCCAACACCAAGCAGTTGCGACTGACGCTCGACAAGTCGGAGAAGCAGCTTGCCCGCCTGCAGAAGCAGCGGGCTCTGATCGACGATGCCATCAACGAGTTGAGCAACTCGATGGCGGCGGTGCGTCAGATGCTGAGCGAACGCTCGGCGCCGCAGGCCAGCGTCGCCGGGTAATTCTTCGCCGGCTTCCGGTGAACGGCCTTCTGGGAGAGAGCCGCGTGGGCCTTGGCTGCGCGGCTCTTCCCGTTGTCTTGCGGCTGCGCCGGGATTTTCAATCTGTTCGCACTGGCTACGGCCAGCGCCGTTACGCTATGAGCGAGCGGCCGGAATAATTTGTCGCATCAAAAAATTGACGTTTACGCAAACGTCAACTTTTGCTATTCCGACCTGAACATTGGTCCACATGCCCGTCTGACTTCACATTGGGGGATTCGGGGCCAAGGCCGCATGGTGGAGGAAATGCATGCCGATCTACAGGGCGCCGGTCCAGGACACGCTGTTTGTGCTGAACGAAGTGCTGGTCTACCAGCGCTATTCCAATCTTCCCGGATTTTCCGACGCGACACCGGACGTGGTCGAGGCCATCCTCGCCGAGGGCGCCAAGCTCGCTGAAAATGTCATGCAGCCGCTGAACCGCGTCGGCGACATGGAAGGCTGCGTGCGCCATGGCGACGGTTCGGTGACGACGCCGAAAGGCTTCAAGGAGGCCTTCGACCAATACCGCGAGGGCGGCTGGTTGGGGCTGGCCGCACCCGTCGAATTTGGCGGCCAGGGTCTGCCTTACGCGGTGCATACCGCTGTTTCCGAATATATGATTTCGGCCAACATGTCGCTGATGATGTACCCCGGCCTGACGCAGGGCGCGATCGCCGCGATCATTACCCATGGCACCGACGAGCAGAAGGCGATCTGGTTGCCAAAGCTGGTCGAAGGCGTCTGGACCGGCACCATGAACCTGACCGAGCCGCATTGCGGCACCGATCTCGGCCTGCTGCGCACCAGGGCGGTTCCCAATGGCGACGGCACCTACAGGATTTCGGGCCAGAAGATCTTCATATCGGCCGGCGAGCACGACATGGCGGACAACATCGTCCACCTGGTGCTGGCCCGCATCGAGGGCGCGCCGGAAGGCGTGAAGGGCATTTCGCTGTTCATCGTGCCGAAGCTCAAGCTCGATGCATCAGGCAATCCTGGCGAGAAGAACACCGTCTCCTGCGGCTCGATCGAGGAGAAGATGGGCATCCATGGCAATTCGACCTGCGTCATGAATTATGACGAGGCACAAGGCACGCTGCTTGGCGAGACGAATGGCGGGCTGAAAGCCATGTTCACGATGATGAATGAAGCGAGGCTCGGCGTCGGCCTGCAGGGGCTTTCTCTGTCGGAGGTTGCCTACCAGAACGCTGTGTCCTATGCCAAGGATCGCCTGCAGGGACGCTCGCTGTCTGGGCCGAAGGCGCCGGACAAGAAGGCCGACCCGATCATCGTCCACTCCGATATCCGTCGCAGCCTGATGACCATGAAGGCCTTCAACGAGGCCGGTCGCGCACTGGCGCTGTGGACGGCGATCAAGTCCGATATCGCCCACCGTGCCAGTGACGACAAGGACCGCCAGGCTGCCGACGACTACACCGGGCTGATGACGCCGGTGGTCAAGGGCGTGCTCACCGACAAGGGTTTCGACCACGCGGTGATGGCGCAGCAAGTGTTCGGCGGGCACGGCTATATCGAAGAGCACGGCATGAGCCAGTTCGTGCGCGATGCCCGCATCGCCATGATCTACGAGGGCGCCAACGGCATACAGGCGCTCGACCTCGTCGGCCGCAAGCTGGCCCTGAATGGCGGCCGCGCCGTGCAGGCTTTCTTCAGGGAGGTCGGCGAGTTCTGCGAGGAGAACCGCACTGACGAGAAGATGGCGCCCGTTACCAAGGCGCTGAAGAAGGGCCTCAACGATCTGCAGGCGGCGACGATGTGGCTGATGCAGAACGGCATGGCCAAGCCCGATAACGCCGGCGCCGCCTCGACCGACTACATGCATCTCTTCGGCCTGGTGGCGCTGGGCTATATGTGGGCGCAGATGGCCAAGGCAGCCGGGGCGAGATTGGAGAATGGCGCCAATGGTACTTCGGCGTTCTACGATAGCAAGCTGGTGACGGCGCGCTTCTTCATGGAGCGGATCATGCCGGAAACATCGGCGCACCTCGCCCGCATCTCCAGCGGCGCCGATACATTGATGGCACTGCCGGCGGAAGCGTTCTAAGCTCGATTTTCCCTCCCCTCGAGGGGAGGGGGACGTCGGCGCAAGGGAGAAACAGCATGACCAACCCCGCCGAAATTCTTGGCCTTCCCAAACCTGCCTGGGCGGCGGACGAGGTCGGCATGCTCTACGACATGGCGCACCGCTTCATGTCGGAAGAGATCGCGCCACGCTATGACGAGTTCGAGAAGAACGAGATGGTCGACCGTGAGTGCTGGCTGAAGGCGGGCGCGGCCGGTCTGCTCTGTGCCTCGATGCCGGAGGAATATGGCGGTTCGGGCGGGACGTTCGCGCATGAGAGCGCCATCATCGAGGCGATCGGCCATGTCGGCGTCGACGGTTTTGGCATCGGCCTGCACAATTCGATCGTCGCCCCTTACATCCTCCACTACGGCTCGGAGGAGCAGAAGAAGAAGTGGCTGCCGAAACTGGCGACCGGCGAGCTGATCGGCGCCATCGCCATGACCGAGCCCGGCGCCGGGTCCGACCTGCAAGGCGTCAAGACGCGCGCCGAGAAGGACGGCAACCAGTACAAGGTCAACGGCTCAAAAACCTTCATCACCAACGGCCAGCTCGCCAATTTCATCATAATTGTCACCAAGACCGACCCGGAGAAGGGCGCCAAGGGCACTTCGCTGATCGTCGTCGAGACCGACGAGGTGGAAGGGTTCGAGCGCGGCCGCAACCTCGACAAGATCGGGCTCAAGGCCAACGACACGTCGGAACTGTTCTTCAACGATATGCGCGTGCCGACCTCCAATCTACTCGGCCACGAGGAAGGCCAGGGCTTCGTCCAGTTGATGCAGCAATTGCCGCAGGAGCGGCTGCAGATCGGCACCGGTGCCATCGCCATGGTCGAACGGGCGCTGGCGTTGACCATCGACTACGTCAAGGAGCGCAAGGCCTTCGGCAAGGCGATTATCGATTTCCAGAACACCCAGTTCAAGATGGCCGAACTGAAGACCGAGGCGACCATAGGCCGGGTCTTCTACAATGACTGCGTCGCCCGCCATATCGATGGAGGCCTCGACCCGGTGACGGCCTCGATGGCCAAATACTGGCTGTCCGACCTGCAGGGAAAAGTCGTCGACGAATGCCTTCAACTGCATGGCGGCTATGGCTACATGAATGAGTATCCGATCGCCCGCATGTTCCGCGACGCCCGCGTCCAGCGCATCTACGGCGGCACCAACGAGATCATGAAATTGCTGATCGGGCGCTCTCTCTGAGAGACTTTCAGCAAACCAAGGAGCAGGAAAATGGCCGAAGCTTATGTCTATGACGCCGTGCGCACGCCGCGCGGCAGGGGCAAGAAGGATGGCTCGCTGCACGAGGTGCCGGCGGTACGGCTCGGCGCCAAGGTGCTTGAGGCGATCCGTGACCGCAATGGGCTGGACACCGGCGCCGTCGACGACATCATCTTCGGCTGCGTCGATCCGGTCGGCGAGGCGGGCTCTGTCATTCCGCGCGCCGCCGCCTTCGAGGCCGGTTACGACACGAAAGCGCCCGGCATGCAGATCTCGCGTTTCTGCGCCTCTGGCCTGGACGCCATCAATTTCGGCGCCGCCAAGATCGCGCAGGGCGCCGACGAGATCGTCATCGCCGGCGGCGTCGAATCGATGTCGCGCGTCGGCATGGGCGCGTCCGGCGGCGCCTGGTTCATGGACCCCTCGGTCGGCCTGCCGGGCTGGTTTGTGCCGCAAGGCATCTCGGCCGATCTGATCGCCACGAAATACGGCTTTTCGCGCGACGACGTCGACGCCTATGCGGTCGAAAGCCAGAAGCGCGCCGCCAAAGCCTGGGGCGAAGGCCGCTTCAAGAATTCGGTGATCTCGATCAAGGACCAGAACGGCCTGACCATCCTCGACCACGATGAGCATATGCGGCCTTCGACCGATATGCAGTCGCTGGCGGCCCTCAACCCGTCTTTCGTCATGCCCGGCGAAATGGGCGGCTTCGATGCCGTCGCGGTGCAGAAGCACCCCGAGGTGGAGGAGGTCAATCACGTCCACCACGCCGGCAATTCGTCCGGCATCGTCGACGGCGCGGCGGCCGTTCTGCTCGGCTCGAAGAAGGCTGGAAAGTCGCTCGACCTGAAGCCGCGCGCTCGCATCCGTGCATTCGCCAATATCGGCTCGGAACCGGTGCTGATGCTGACCGGTCCGGTCGACGTGACCGAGAAGCTGCTGAAGCGCGCCAGGATGAAGCTGTCGGACATCGATCTGTTCGAGCTCAACGAGGCGTTCGCCTCGGTGGTGCTGCGCTACATGCAGGCTTTCGACATTTCGCACGACAGGATCAACGTCAATGGCGGCGCCATCGCCATGGGCCATCCGCTCGGCGCAACCGGTGCGATGATCTTCGGAACGGTGCTGGACGAACTGGAGCGCCGCGACCTGAACACCGCGCTGGTGACGCTCTGCATCGGCGCCGGCATGGGCACCGCAACGATCATCGAACGCGTCTGACGGGAGAGAGACCGATGAGCTACACCAATTTCACCCTCGACATCGACGCCGATGGCATCGCGCTGGTCACCTGGGACATGCCCGACCGCTCGATGAACGTCTTCACCGAAGAGGCGATGCTGGAGCTGAACGCCATCGTCGACAAGGTGGCGAGCGACGCGTCGATAAAGGGGGCGGTGATCACCTCCGGCAAGGACACATTCTCCGGCGGTGCAGACATCACCATGCTGCAGAAGATGCTGTCGAAGTTCGCAGCCGATAAAGCCAAGGACCTGGACAAGGCGACCAAGGCATTGTTCGACAATGCCGGCTACATGACCGGCTTGTTCCGCAAGCTGGAGACCTCAGGCAAGCCGTGGGTTTCGGCGATCAACGGCACCTGCATGGGCGGTGCGTTCGAGCTGTCGCTCGCTTGCCATGGCCGTGTCGCGGCCGATTCCGACAAGGTCAAGATGGCGCTCCCCGAAGTGAAGATCGGCATCTTCCCGGGTGCCGGCGGCACCCAGCGCGTGCCGCGGCTGACCGACCAGCAGCAGGCGCTGCAGATGCTGACTTCCGGTCAAACGCTGTCGCCGCAGAAGGCCAGGTCGATGGGCCTGATCCATGAGATTGCCGAACCGACGAAGCTGGTCGAAACCGCCAAAGCCATGATCAAAAATGGCTTGAAGCCAGTGGCGCCGTGGGACGAGAAGGGCTTCAAGCTGCCCGGCGGCCCGGTCTATTCGGTGGCCGGCGCCAATCTGTGGCCACCGGCAATCGCCATCCTGCGTCGCGAGACCTATGGCAACTATCCGGCTGCCGCAGCCATCCTGAAATGCGTCTATGAAGGCCTACTGGTGCCGTTCGATACCGGCTTGCGCATCGAGCAGCGTTATTTCACCGAGATCATGCAGACCAGGGAAGCGGCGGCGATGATCCGCTCGCTGTTCGTGTCGCTGCAGGAACTGAACAAGGGCGCGCGTCGTCCGGCCGGCGTGCCGGAAACCAAGTTCAAGAAGATCGGCGTGCTCGGCGCCGGCTTCATGGGCGCCGGCATCGCCTATGTCACGGCCAAGGCCGGCATTCCGGTGGTGCTGCTCGACCGCGACATGGACGCTGCCGCCAAGGGCAAGGCGCATTCGGACAGCCTGATCTCGGATCAGGTCAGGAAGGGCCGCGCCAAGCCGGAGGACAAGGACAGGCTGCTGTCGCTGATCACGCCGACGGCGGACTATGCCGACCTCGCAGGCTGCGACCTGGTGGTCGAGGCGGTGTTCGAGGATTCGGGCGTCAAGAAGGACGCCACCGAAAAGGCGGAGGCCGTGCTGAAGCCGGCGGCGGTCTTTGCGTCGAACACGTCCACCATCCCGATCACGTCGCTGGCGAAGAATTCGGCGCGGCCGAAGAATTTCATCGGCATCCATTTCTTCTCGCCGGTCGACAAGATGATGCTGGTCGAGATCATTTTGGGCAAGAAGACGGGCGACAAGGCGCTGGCCACTGCGATCGACTTCGTCCGCGCGATCAAGAAGACGCCGATCGTCGTCAACGACACGCGCGGCTTCTACGTCAACCGCTGCGTGCTGCGCTACATGTCGGAAGCCTACAAGATGCTCATCGAGGGGATTCCGGCGCCGATGATCGAGAACGCGGCGAAGGCCGCCGGCATGCCGGTCGGCCCCTTGGCGCTGACGGACGAAACGGCGATCGACCTCGCGCAGAAGATCATGAAGCAGACCATGCGCGATCTCGGCGACAAGGCGGTCGACCCGAAGCAGATGACGCTGATCAACACGCTGGTCGACACGCATGGCCGCTTCGGCCGCAAGAACGGCAAGGGTTTTTACGACTATCCGCAAAAGCCTGCCAAGAAGAAGCTGTGGCCGGGCCTGAAGGATCTCTATCGGCAGTTGCCGCCTGAAGAGGTCGACTATGAGGAACTGAAGCAGCGGCTCCTGGTCACCATCGCGTTGGAGGCGGCCCGGGTGATGGAGGAGGGCATCGTCACCGATCCGCGCGAGGCCGATGTCGGCTCGATCCTCGCTTTCGGCTTCGCGCCCTTTACCGGCGGCGTGCTGTCCTACATCGACGGCATCGGCGCAAAAAAATTCGTCAAGATCGCCAAGGGTCTTCAGAAGAAGTATGGCGGCGAGTTCAAAGCGCCGAAGCTCCTGCTCGAGATGGCAGAGAAGGGCGAGACTTTCTACGAACGCTTTGATCCCTATGCCAGGAGCGAGGCCAAGAAGGCGGCGTGACGCCGCCTTCGGTGGTGGACAAAATCACGGCCACCGGTTAGAACGGAGAAGGTATTTTTTCCTGTTCGGAAGGGGAGCAAAAGTGCTCTCGCATGATCGCGTTTGGGCCGCCATCGATGCTCTCGCCGAGCGCTATTCGCTCTCGGCCTCGGGGCTGGCGAAACGCGCGGGCCTCGATTCGACCGCCTTCAACAAGTCGAAGCGGCTGTCCTCGGACGGGCGGCCGCGCTGGCCGTCGACCGAGTCGCTGGCCAAAATCATCGAGGCGACCGGCGCCTCGCTCGACGAATTCACCGGACTGGTCGAAGGCCGGGGCAAGACCGTCCCCGGATCTCTGCCGGCACAGACGTCTTCGGTGCCGCTGCTCGGCTTCGCCCAGGCCGGCGCCGGCGGCTTCTTCGACGATGCCGGCTTTCCCGTGGGGCAGGGCTGGGACCTGATCGAGCTTCCAGCGCGGGCGACCGAAACCTCCTATGCGCTGCAGGTCCAGGGCGATTCCATGCTGCCGCTCTACCGCAACGGCGACGTGCTGATCGTCGAGCCGGGCGCCGCCACCCGCAAGGGCGATCGCGTCGTCGTCAAGACCAATGCCGGCGAGGTAATGGCCAAGGTGCTGGACCGTCAGACGGCGAAGTCGATCATGCTGGTCTCGCTCAATCCCGATCACCCGGATCGCGACATCCCGATGCGCGATGTCGAATGGGTGGCGCGGATTGTCTGGGCAAGCCAGTAGGGGCCGCCGGTGAGTCCGCTTCATGCCGCCGCCGCGGTATTGACGATCCTGGCAATGGGGGCTGCGATTGCCGCAGGTGGCCGCGCCGTGCTGCAGGACGAAAATCGGCGCGTCGCGGCTCGGGCGCAGGCCAGCATCGCGGCGCAATCCCAAGCGCCCGCTACATCAGCAAATCCGCGACCCAAGGCGGCGAGCCCAGAGGCGCGTTCCAGGGCCATCGATCCGGAAGTCGTCGCGCCGCCGCAGCTTCAGCCGCAAGAGCTTGAGCGGGTCGAGCCGCGCGCGCCGCTGAGTGAGTTGGCGCTGGCCGGACCGCCCAAGCCGCCCAAAACGAAAATGCCCGACGACTGGAACGGGACAAAACTGTTCCAGCCGGTTGCATCGGCCGCCGGTGTGATCGGGGCCAAAGGCTACTCCGTCGCGATTTCCGGCGTCGACATCGTCAGGCAGGACGAAACGTGCACCGACGGCGGCAAGTCGTGGACGTGTGGCACCCGGGCGCGAACGGCGTTCCGTGCCTTCCTGCGCGGTCGGGCGGTGGTCTGCACGGTGCCACCCGAGGGCGGCCGCGACCTGATCACCGCCGAATGCCGCGTCGGCAACCAGGATGTCGGCCAGTGGTTGATCGAAAACGGCTGGGCGCGCGCCGCCAAGGGTGGCCCTTACGTCGAGGCCGGCGAGAAGGCCCGTATGGCGAGGAAGGGCATTTTCGGGCCGGCGCCCAGTCTCTCCGGCCTGCCTCCGGCACCAGCCCCCTTTGCGGCCACAGCGCAGCCGACGCAGCCGATTCTCGATCCTTCGGCGGCGGCTACGCCGCCAGCTGACCAGCCAGCGCCTTCTGAATGAGCGCGCGGGTTTCTGCTATTCCGTAGAGCGCAGCGAAGGAACCGAAGCGCGGGCCGCGCTCCTGTCCGATCAAAATCTGGTAGATCATCTGGAAGAAGGCGACGGAGACGCCCGGCCCGCCTTCCGGGCTCTGCTTCGAATGGTCCTGATAGCGCTCGATCTTGCGCGCGACGTTGAGAGCGGCATTCTGGATCGCCTCGCCATCGGCATCTGTCGGCAATGCGGCGAGCGCTTCGGACAGTTTCGTCAGCGCCTCGCGCTCGACCGCATCGGCGGCCCGGTACACCTTGGCCGGCTTCACGAAATCGTCGAAATAGCGGATCGCATACTCGGCCAGCCGGTCGAGCTCGGGATGGGTCTTCGGCGTCACGCCTGACGTGTGGCGCAAAATGAACCCCCACAGCACGTCCTTGTTCTGGGCGTTCGAGGCGCTGACCAGATTGAGCAGCAGCGCGAACGATACCGGCAGGTCGACGACAGGCGGGTTGCCGTCATGCATGTGCCAGACGGGATTTCCCAGCCGCTCCTTCCACTCCTGCCGGCGATAGGCGGACAGAAAGGCGTAATACTCGTCCACCGCCTTCGGAATGACGTCGAAATAGAGCTTCTTGGCCTGCCGCGGCCGCTGGTACATATAGAGCTCGAGGCTTTCGGTCGGCGCGTAGGTCAGCCACTCGTCGATGGTCAGTCCGTTGCCCTTCGACTTCGAAATCTTCTGGCCGTTCTCGTCCAGGAACAGCTCATAGACGAAATGCTCGGGAGCGCGCCCGCCCAGGATGTTGCAGATACGGTCGTAGATCACCGCATTCGTCTGGTGGTCTTTGCCGAACATTTCGAAATCGACGCCGAGCGCGGCCCAGCGCATGCCGAAATCCGGCTTCCACTGCAGCTTCACCCTGCCGCCGGTTATGGGCAGCGTGGTTTCGGTGCCGTCATCGTCGAAGGTGATAGTGCCGGCCTTGGCGTCGACATGCTTCATGGGGACGTAAAGCACGCGGCCGCTTTTGGGGGAAATCGGCAAGAACGGACTGTAGGTCGCCTGACGCTCCTCTCCGAGCGTCGGCAGCATCACGTCCATGATTTTGTCGAAACGTTCGGCAGCGCGCAGCAGAACGTCGTCGAAACGGCCAGCCTTGTAGTATTCCGTCGCGCTGGCGAACTCATAGTCGAAGCCGAACGTGTCCAGGAAACGGCAAAGCATTGCGTTGTTGTGGTCTGCGAAGCTCGCATAGTCGCCGCCAAAAGGATTGGGAACGGACGAGAGCGGCTTGTGCAGGTGCGGCTCGAGTGCGGCGCGATCGGGGACGCTGTCCGGAATCTTGCGCATGCCGTCCATGTCGTCGGAAAAGCACAAGATCTTGGTCTTGACGGTGTCCCGGGTGAGGACGCGGAAGGCGTGGCGCACCATCGAGGTGCGTGCGACCTCGCCGAAAGTACCGATGTGCGGCAGCCCCGACGGACCGTAGCCGGTCTCAAACAGGACAGTCTCGGGAAAGTCAGCCCCTTTGTAGCGATCGACGATCTTCCTGGCTTCCTCGAACGGCCACGCCTTGCTTTCGGCCGCTGCCGCAAGCACCTCGGGATTGAGATCGATGATGTTTGATCCCGCCATGTTACTGTTTTCCAAATTATTCGCTGGCATCGTCGCAAGAAGGGGCCGGATGATTTTTTCAACCGGTCTCTAGGCGTGCCTGCCGTGGGCGTCAACGATCGCGGCGCTTTTTCCTTGCGACGCCGGTGCCGCGTTCCTAACTTCGGAGCCCGTTTGAGGAGTTTTTAAATGCCATTGCCACCGCACGAAGCCCTGATCTATCTTATGGTCATCACTTCCGCGTCCGATCGTGACATGACCAATGTCGAATTGGCGCGGATTGGCGACGTCGTCCGCTCATGGCCGGTGTTCGAGGACTTCGACCACAACCGGCTGGTCGGCGTCGCCCAGGACTGCCAGAAGTTGCTGCACGAAAAGGACGGGTTGGAAGGCGTTTTGGCGCACGTCGCTGAAGCACTGCCCGAGCGCCTGCTTGACACCGCCTATGCCGCAGCCTTCGAGGTCGCGGCCGTCGACCTCGAAATGCGCCTGGAGGAGGTGAGGGTGCTGCAGCTTATCCGTCGCCAGCTCGATCTCGACACGCTCACCGTCGCCGCCATCGCCCGTGCTGCCAAGGCTCGCCTGCGCACGCTGACTTGATCCAGACCCCAACGGTTCAGAAGAAACTGACAGGGCCGGATCAGAAAAAACTGACCGGGCCGGATCAGAAAAAGCTGACCGGGCCGGATCAGAAGAAACTGACCGGGAAATAGCGCAGATAAAACTCGGCGAAGATGCCCTTCACCGAAATCTCCTGCAGTGCGTAGTCGAACGCTGCGGCCAGCGCTGGATCGTTGGCCCTGGTAGCGATGGCCATGCCCGACCCCAGATATTCGGGCGCCAGATAGGGACCGCCGGCAAAGCGGCAGCAGGCTGCGGCATTCGAACTGCCCAGCCAGAAGGCGAAGCGCATGCCGTCGCCGAAGCCGGCGTCGACCTTGCCGGCCTTGAGACCGTCGTAGAGCTCTTCCAGCTGCGCGAAAGGAACGACCTGGACGGTGCCGAAATAATCGCGCAGCATCCGCTCATGCGCGGAGCCTGCGACCACGCCGACGCGCTTGCCACGCAGTCTGTCGAAGATAGGCTCCGTGAGCGCCTTTGCCTTCGGCATGATGAAGCGCGCCGGAAACTGCAGGTAGGAACGCGAGAAAGCATATTTCGACCGCGACTCCGGCGTGGCGGCAATGCCGGCAATGATCGCTTCCCCTTCGCCCTTTTGCAGCGCCCCTTCGAGCTCGGCCCAAGGCAGCGCCTGGATCTGGCATTTTTCGGCGATGCCGAGTTCGGCGCAGATCGCGCGCGCCAGATCGACGTGGAAGCCGGACAAGCGGCCCGCCCCGTCGAGGAAGTTGAACGGCGGGAAATCGGTGGTGGTCAGGAATCTCAGACGCGGCAGCGCGGAAAGGTCGGGCTTCGGCAGCCGCTCCTTGGCATCCCACAGCACCGGCACTTGCGGCTCCGCGGCGCGCGCTCCCGTGAGCCACGCTGCCCCCGTCATTGCCAGCATCAAGACGATGGTCATCCACCGAATTGCCACGATCGAGCTCCGCCCTGTCCTGTCCAATGTGGCTTTTGGTACGAAAATGCCACAGGCACAACGGTTTTTGATTTCATCACGCCGATTTAGGGCTATGCTTCAGCGAGCTTGCAAACATGTGTGGCGGTCGGCTGGAGGGTAGCCGCAAGCCGCTGCAAACTGAGGGGAGCAGGTTTGTAATCCGGGGTCGAGGGCAAAGTGCGGGTCAAGCACTGGGCCGTTGATCTTAACGCGGGAAGGCAACATGGGGTAGATGTTGCAATGGGCCACTTCGATCGCACACTGGAATTCATAGATCAGCTGCAGCACGCCGATACGGCGGCCGCGGTCTGCGAAAAGCTGCTTGGCATAACCTCCGAGTTCGGCCTGACGGCGCTGATGGCCGGAACGGTTCCGCAACCGGGCACGCCAAGAGGCCAGCAAAAGGACCATGTGCTGCTTTGCGAGTGGCCGGGAGAATGGCTGGAGCGCTATGTGGCGCGCAACTATGTCGACCATGACCCCGTTGTCAGCCACATGAAGCAGCTGCAGGCGCCGTTCCAGTGGCGGGAAGCGTCCCAGAGCATCCGCATCGACAAGAGCAGCGGCGAAGTGATGGGCGACGCCGGCGAATTCAAGCTGCGCGACGGATTGGCCTTCCCGCTGATCACGCTCGATGGCCAGATCGTCATGGTGTCGCTGGGCGGCGAGGCCGTCGAATTGTCGGGCGCCGATTTTGGGCTGGTGTCGCTGGTGGCGACCTATGCGATTGGCCGCGCCATGCAGATCCACACGATGGCGGCCAAGACCGTCGACCACCACGTCGAACTGACGCCGCGTGAGCGCGAATGCATGCAATGGGCCGCCGTCGGCAAGTCCGAATGGGAGATTTCACAGATTCTCGGCATTTCGGAACACACATCGGAGAAACACCTTCTTAACGCCAAAAGCAAACTCGGTGCCGTCAACCGGGTGCAGGCGGTCGCGGAAGCGATAAGGCGCGGCTATATTAGCTAGCTCGGCCGTGCCGGCCTAGAAATTCTTGCCTACGTGATCGCGTAATTTCCTCGGGACAGCCCGGCCGTATCTTCCTATTGAACCTAGGAGACGGCAGATGCTTTTTTCCCTTACAACACAGGAACTTATGGAACGTCCCGACCTTTGGGAGGCCGTTCATCGCTTACGCTACAAGATTTTCGTCGAGGAGATGGGGTGGACCGATCTGCAGCGCCCCGACGGCCTTGAGATCGATCAGTTCGACCATGACGAGGCGGTGCATCAGCTCGTCATCCGCAATGGCGAGCTCGCCGGTTATCAGCGGATGTTGCCGACAACGCGTGCGCATCTTTTGACCGAGGTGCTGGCGGACCTCTTTGAAGGCACGCCGCCATCCGGGCCGAACGTCTGGGAACTGACCCGCTATGCGGTCGCGCCGGGCTTTCGTGACGGCAAGCGCGGCGTCTCGACGGTCGGCACCGAGCTCATTGCCGGCTTCGTCGAGTGGGGGCTGAAGCGGAATGTCAACCAGGTGATCATCGAGTTCGAACCGATGTGGGTCCTGCGGGCGCTGCAGTTGCACTTCCTGGCGAAACCGCTTGGCTACCAGCGCACCTATGGTAACCAGCAGGTCGTCGCCACACTGCTCACCTTCAACGAGCACACGCTTGAGGTGGTGCGGTCGCGTCGCAGTCATTTCGCGCCGGTTCTGGCCAGGGGATATCCCGACAGGCTCGGAATGAGGCAGGCCTCGTGAGAATTGGAGACAGCCATGAACATCCACCCGCAAACAGAGTTCCGCAATCATTCGCTGATCGTCACGGTGTCGTCGGATGACGGCCGGCCGGTGCTGGACGGGCGAGCCTATGAAAGCCTGGCCAGGATCTTCCACGAAGCTGCAATCGACGATGATGTGCGCGTCGTGGTGCTGCGCGGCCTCGCCGGCTGCTTCTGCCTCGGCGGCGATTTCTCCGAGTTCCTCGACGCCACCAAGCATCAACGGTTGATCGCTGCCGTCACCGACATGTTCCGCACGTTGGCGACGTTCCCCAAACCGGTCCTTGCCTGTGTCGACGGCGACGCCGTCGGTGTCGGCTGCACCATCCTGTTCCATTGCGACATGGTGATCGCATCTGACGAAAGCACGTTCCGGGTGCCGTTCGTCGATTTCGGCCTCGTGCCGGACGCGGCGACCAGCATCCTGGCGCCGCAAAAACTCGGTTATGCCGGCGCTTTCCGCTTCTTCTGCCTGGGCGACACGCTCAGTGCCGCAGACGCCAGGATGCTTGGCCTGGTCACGGAGATCGTGGTCGGCGACGTCGAGGAAGCCGCACTTGGCAGAGCCAGGCAACTCGCCAAGAAGCCGGTCGCCGCACTGCTGCAGACGCGCGACCTGCTCAAGGGCGACACAGGCGCACTCTGCGATCGCATCGACCAGGAGATTTCGCTGTTTCAGCAGGCTTTGCAGGACGATACCACGCTGCGGCGGCTGCAGCGGATTGCCCGGCTGGCGGCATGAGACGTCATTCGGCAGAATGACAGGATCATCCGGAATCGTGCGGCGCGTCCTTGGGGGCGCGCGGCGGCGCTTCAGGCCTGTCTTCCCAGGAACGAAGGCCCTTCCCCGATGATCTTCTTGTCTTCCTTGCCGATGGCGTCGAGATCGCGGCCGTCATAGGGAAGCGACAACAGGATGCGCCGGATGATGGCAAGTCGCGCGCGCCGCTTGTCGTTGGCCTGTATGATGATCCAGGGCGCGAATTCCTTATGCGTGCGTTCGAACATGAGATCGCGCGCCTTGGTGTAGTCGTCCCATTTGGCGATGCCGGCAATGTCGATCGGCGAGAATTTCCAGTTCTTCAAAGGACTCCAGCGGCGATCGTGAAACCGCTCGAGCTGTGTTTCCCGACCGATGTTCAGCCAGAATTTGAAGAAATGGATGCCCTCGTTACAGATCATCCGTTCAAAATACGGCGTCTCGTCCAGGAATTTCTGATGCTGCTCCGGCGTGCAGAAGCCCATAACCGGCTCGACGCCGGCGCGATTGTACCAGGAGCGGTCGAAGGTGACGAACTCGCCGGATGTCGGAAAGTGCGCGACATAACGCTGGAAATACCATTGCCCGATTTCGGTTGGGCTAGGCTTGGTCAGCGCCACGTTGCGCGCTGTCCTGGGGTTCATGTACTGGCGCAGCGCGAAGATTGTGCCGCCCTTGCCGGCGGCATCGCGTCCTTCGAACAGTGACATCACCCGCTTGCCCGTTGATTGCAGCCATGCCTGCGCCTTGACCAACTCGATCTGCAGCCGCTCGAGCGTCTCGTCATACTCGTCGCTTTTCATTTTCTTGTCGTAGGGGTAGCCGCCGGCGGTCAGCTTGTTGTCCTCGATCCAGTCCGGAAGCTTGGGATCCTCGATGTCGAACTCGAACTCCTTGCCGTTGATCCGGATCTTTTGCGGACCTGGAACAGGCCCGGCGGCATCTTCCTTGGGGTTTTTCATCGAGACGAACCTTTCCAGCTTCCGGACTCATGCTATTGGGAGCCTTACTGCATCGGCCCGAAAATCGGAATCGATTTTCGAAAGGAACGATGCAGCAGATTTAGTGATAACGCCGGTCAGCGGGAATTTTCCAACCTGGCCGGTCGGGGTGGGGACGGAGGCACAGTGCGCGCGAATGGCTGACAGTAGCTGACAATGGCTGATATGGGCGGCGCAGAACAGCGAACCATGGCGCAAGCCGTCGCCACCCGGTTGTGGAACAGCCGCTGGCTGCTTGCGGCCGGCATCGTCGCGGTCTTGACGGTCTATGGTTTCGCAAACATGTCCTTCTATGTTGTGCTGCTGGCATGTGCTGTGCTGCTGCTCGCCGCCGCGATGCTGCCGGCCGGCGTAGCGCGCCAGTCCGCGGAGGATGCCGCGGCGATCGAGGCAGGCGGGCTACAACAGCTGTCGGGAGAATATCTGGCAGCCGCCGTTGCCGATCCGCTGATCATCTTCGATCGCACCGCGACAATTGTCCATGCCAACGCCGCCGCCTTCGCCGCCTTCGGCGGCATCGCACCGGGCATGTCGCTGTCGCTGAAATTCCGCGCGCCCGAGATGCAGGCCTTGCTGGACAGTATCCTGTCGGGCGCCGCCGCTTCGGACGTCGTCGAATATACCGAAAAGCTGCCGGTCGAACGGGCCTATCGCGTGAGTGCATCTTCGGTCGGCCACGGCACCGACCTCTATGTGCTGGTCTTCAAGGACCAGAGCGAGGCGCGCCGCATCGACCGGATGCGGGCCGACTTCATCGCCAATGCCAGCCATGAGCTGCGAACTCCGCTCGCCTCGATTTCCGGTTTCATCGAGACGCTGCGCGGCCCGGCCCGCAACGACCCGGCGGCGCGCGAGCAGTTCCTGCAGATCATGCACAACCAGACCGGCCGCATGGCGCGCCTGATCGACGACCTGCTGTCGCTGTCGCGGCTGGAGATGAAACCCTATCTGAAGCCGGGAACCGAGGTCGATCTCCGCCAGACCCTCGACAGCGTCATCGATTCGCTGGGTCCGCTTGCCCGGGAAAACGGCGTTGCCATCGAGCGGGATTTCGCGAAAGGACCACTCAATGTGCCGGGGGATCGCGATGAACTTTTCCAGGTTTTCGAAAATCTGCTGGAAAACGCCTGCAAATACGGACAGTCGGGTGGACGTGTCGTGGTGACGATTGCCCACAGCGATGACGGTCCCGAACCGGGCATCGACGTCACCATCCGGGACTTCGGCCCCGGCATTCCCGAGGAGCACATCCCGCGCATCACCGAACGTTTCTACCGCGTCGATGTCGAAAACAGCCGGACCCAGAAGGGCACTGGCCTTGGCCTGTCCATCGTCAAGCATATCCTGACGCGCCACAATGCCAGGCTGTCGATCACATCGGAGGTCGGCAACGGCGCAGCTTTCACGGTGCATTTGCTGGCGCACTGACACCTCACTATCTAAGCACGCGCCGGCCCGAGTACCGGAAGACATTAGGACCGCCGGATGCGTGGATACAGGATTTTAGAGCCTACTCTGTGGCCTAGTGGACGCACGTCGCTCTAACGCTTTCTTTTTTCTGTCATCCGGCTAGCGTATCAGCGGGGATTCGAGGAACGACTCGGACCAGAAGACCCGGGAAGGCATCTCCATGCAGTCCGTGCACATCGTCAGCGCCTATGACGAGGAGCTGAAATATCTGTCGAAGCGCATTGCCGCGATGGGCGGGCATGCCGAACGCATGGTCGAACAGGCGATTGCCGCTCTGGTCAACGCCGACCCTGGCCTTGCCCAGAAGGTCATCCGCGACGATGCCGTTCTGGACCAGGGGCAGCGCGAGATCGACGACAAGGCGATCATCATCATCGCCAAGCGCCAGCCGATGGCGACGGATTTGCGCGAGATCGTCGGCGCGATCCGCATCTCGGCGGATCTCGAGCGGGTCGGCGACCTCGGCAAGAATGTCGCCAAGCGCGTGGTTGCCGTCATAGAAGGGCGCCAGCCGACCAGCCTGTTCCGCGGCATCGAGGCTTTGGCGGACCTGGCGTTGACGCAGCTCAAGGAAGTGCTCGACGTCTATGCGTCGCGCTCGGTGGAAAAGATCGGCTTCGTGCGTGACCGCGACGATCAGATCGACGCCGTGTACACCTCGCTGTTTCGCGAGTTGCTGACCTACATGATGGAAGATCCGCGCAACATCACGCCCTGCACGCACCTGCTGTTCTGCGCCAAGAACATCGAGCGGATCGGCGACCACGCCACCAATATCGCCGAGACGATCTACTACATCGTCACCGGCGACCAGATGCCGGCCGAGCGGCCGAAGGGCGACAAGACAGACAAGATTGTGCTTCCCGCAACGCTACCGGCGAAGTGAACGGCTGCCTCTCGAACCCCTTGCTGATTTAGGCTAAGCTTTACCGAACGTTCCTGATCCTGACCCGAGGCCATGCCTCCAGGAGGTAGCGATGGAAACCGTTCGGAACCTGACGCCGGCCCCGCCGACATCGGCCATCGTCGCTTCCAGCGTCTATACCGCCGGCCGGCGTGTCGCCGACATTCCGATCGAGGAAGCCGGCGAATGGGCCAAGAAGCCCGGTCATGTCGTCTGGATCGGCCTGCTGGAGCCGGACCGCGACCTGTTGCTTCGTGTCCAGGCGCAATTCCACCTGCACGATCTGGCGATCGAGGACGCCGAGCATCCGCATCAGCGGCCGAAGATCGAGCAATATGGCGATGCGTTGTTCATCGTTGCCCGCACGGCTCAACTGATCGACAGGCGCGTCACCTTCGGCGAGACGCATCTGTTCGTCGGCGCCGGCTACATCGTCAGCGTCAGGCACGGTCCGTCGACTTCTTATGCCGTCGTTCGCCAGCATTGGGAAAGCTGCCCGCATTCGCTAGCCAAAGGCGAGGATTTCGTCCTCTATGCCATTCTCGATTTCATCGTCGACAACTACATGCCGGTGCTCGAGCAGATCGAGGACGAGGTCGAGGCGATCGAGGACAGGGTTCTGCTGAAGCCGATGACCGGCTCCGACATAGAGCGGCTCTATATGCTGCGCCGCGATCTCTTGCGCCTGCGCAACGCCGCGCTGCCGCTGGTGGAAGTCTGCCGCCGGTTGACCAGCGCCGACCTGCCGCAGATCCATGCGGCCATGCACCCGCTGTTCCGCGACGTCACCGACCACATCCGCACCGTCCAGGAGAAGATCGACAGCTTGCGGGAGGTGCTCGCATTTGCCTTCGAGGCGAGCCTCCTGGTTGGCCAGAGCCAGGAAACGGCGATCACCAAGAAGCTCGCCTCATGGGCTGCAATCCTGGCGGTGCCGACGGCGCTCGCAGGCATCTACGGCATGAACTTCAACGACATGCCGGAACTTAGGATGGAATATGGCTACCCGGTCGTTCTGGGAGCGATTATTTTGGTCTGCTCGGTTCTCTACTGGCGCTTCCGCAAGAGCGGCTGGCTGTGAAAGAAGGGGGGAGTAAGGGAGTAGGGCAGTAAGGGAGTATGTAGTGCGTTGCCAAGGGTCGCACTCACAAAGCCTAATCTTTACCTACTCCCGTACTGCCCTACTCCCCTATTCCCTTATCTACTCCGCCGCCGCTCCGAAGCGGGCTGAAACGCAACGCGGGCGTGATACTTGCAGTAGGGCCCGGTTTCGGCCGCGTCGTTGCCGCAGAAATGGAACTCCTCCGAAAGCGGATCGCCATTCGGCCATTTGCATGTCCGCTCCGTCAATTCGACGAGCTGCAGATGCCGCGAGATCGGCACGACGACGTTCTCGACCGGACGGACATAATGACGCGTCACCGGTACGGCGTCGAATTGCGCCTGCAGCGCGGTCGCGCCGATCGACGTGGTGATATGCCGCGCAGTGCTCGCGGCCCGCGACACCGATTTCTGCACGGTCGATCCCTGCACGCTCTTCTTCTGGCGTGCCGGCGTGGCAGTCGCGCGTCCGCGGCCCGACAGTTTCAGCCGATGCACCTTGCCGATGACGGCATTGCGGCTGACACCCCCAAGCTGGGCGGCGATTTGGCTGGCGCTCAGCCCCTCCGACCACAATTTTCTAAGAAGTTCGACCCGCTCGTCAGTCCAATTCATGAGACCGCGCTCCTGCTGAAATGTGCGGCGATCGGAATCCTTCCACGATCCGGCTTCCGCCGGGCAGACACCACATATATCGGGTGATTAGGTCCGCCGCACGAAATCTAGTTATTTCTCGACCTATAAGTACCTTATGCGCTGACTCGGTGACAAGAGTCCGAGGGCCAACACGAATCGGTTTTTTCGGTTTTCCCCAACTTGCCCGGTCGCTGATGAGCCGGCGTCTCACTGGAAAGCTTGCCGCGCGTCCTTGCGCGACGTTTTCGTTGACTTCATGGCCGAAAAACACGATAAGCCGCACAGGCCGCCGCTTTGGCGGCTTTTTGATTTTCCGGTTCCGGAGACGCATATAATGAGCGGTTCGGCGCTTTTCGAGACCTTTACCCGCGCACCCCTGGCCTTCGACCATGGGGAAGGCACTTGGCTGGTCACCGACAAGGGCGAGCGGTATCTCGATTTTGGCGGCGGCGTTGCCGTGAATTCGCTGGGCCACAGCCATCCGCATCTGGTCTCGGCACTCACCGAGCAGGCGGCCAAGCTCTGGCATGTCTCCAACCTCTACGAGATTCCGGGGCAGAGCCGTCTGGGCGAGCGGCTGGCCGACGCCACCTTCGCCGACAAGGTGTTCTTCACCAATTCCGGCGCCGAGGCGCTGGAATGCGCCATCAAGACGGCGCGGCGCTACCATTTCGTCAAGGGCCATCCCGAGCGCTTTCGCATCGTCACCTTCGAAGGCGCTTTTCATGGCCGCACGCTGGCGACCATTGCCGCCGGCGGCCAGTATAAATACCTGGAAGGTTTCGGCCCCAAGGTCGAAGGTTTCGACCAGGTCGGTTTCGACGACATCGACGCCGTCGAAAAGGCGATCACATCAGAGACCGCCGCGATCCTGATCGAGCCGGTGCAGGGCGAGGGCGGTATTCGCCCGGTGCCGACGCAGTCGCTGAAGCGGCTGAGGCAGCTCTGCGAACAGCATGATCTGCTGCTGATCTTCGACGAGGTCCAGTGCGGCATCGGCCGCACCGGAAAACTGTTCGCGCATGAATGGGCTGGCGTCACGCCCGACATCATGGCGGTCGCCAAGGGCATCGGCGGCGGTTTCCCGGTGGGCGCCTGCCTCGCCACCGACGAGGCCGCCGTCGGCATGACCGCCGGCGTGCACGGCACCACTTTCGGCGGCAATCCGCTGGCGATGGCGGTCGGCAACGCCGTGCTCGACGTGGTGCTGGAAGACGGTTTTCTGGAGGATGTGCAGCGCAAGGCGTTGCTGCTGAAGCAGGGGCTGGCGGGTGTCGCCGACGAATTTCCTGATGTCATCGAAGACATCAGAGGCAGCGGCCTGATGCTCGGCCTGAAATGCGCCGCGCCCAACACCAAGGTGAACATGGCGTTGCGCGACCAGCATCTGCTGGCGGTTCCGGCCGGCGACAACGTTCTTCGCCTGCTGCCGCCGCTCACCGTCACCGACGCCGAGATCCGTGAGGCGCTCGACCGCATCCGCGCCGGCGCCCGGGGCCTGTCGGACGCCATCGCCGCGGCTGCGGCGAAATAACAGTCGGAAGACCCAAGATGAGCCTTCGCCATTTCACCGATCTTTCCGCCGTTTCCGAGGGCGATCTGCGCCTTATGCTGGACGATGCCGTCGTGCGAAAGGCGAGGCTGAAGGCCGGCGAGCGGACAAAACCGCTTGAAGGCAAGGTGCTGGCGATGATCTTCGACAAACCGTCGACGCGCACGCGCGTGTCGTTCGACGTCGGCATGCGCCAGCTCGGCGGCGAGACCATCATGCTGACCGGCGCCGAGATGCAGCTCGGCCGCTCCGAAACCATCGCCGACACGGCCAAGGTGCTGTCGCGCTATGTCGATGCGATCATGATCCGCACCACATCGCATGACCGGCTGCTGGAGCTGACCGAGAACGCGACCGTCCCCGTCATCAACGGGTTGACCGACGACACCCATCCCTGCCAGCTGATGGCCGACATCATGACCTTCGAGGAGCATCGCGGCCCGGTCGCCGGCAAGACCATCGCCTGGACCGGCGACGGCAACAACGTGCTGCATTCGCTGCTGGAGGCCTCGGCGCGGTTCCGCTTCAACCTCAACGTGGCCGTGCCGGAAGGCAGCGAGCCGGCGCAGAAGCATGTCGACTGGTCGAGGGCGCATGGCGGCAAGTTGAACTTCACCCGCTCGCCCGAGGAGGCCGTCCACGAGGCCGACTGTGTCGTTACCGATTGCTGGGTGTCGATGGGCCAGGAGCACCGTGCTCGCGGCCACAATGTCTTCTCACCCTATCAGGTCAATGCGGCACTGATGGCGAAGGCAAAGCCCGACGCGTTGTTCATGCACTGCCTGCCGGCGCATCGCGGCGAGGAGGTCACCGACGAAGTCATCGACGGCCCGCATTCGGTGGTGTTCGACGAGGCCGAGAACCGGCTCCACGCCCAGAAGGCGGTTTTGGCCTGGTGCCTCGGCGCTTGATCCGGGCTGCTGTGATCCTGGTCACCGTGATCCGAGCCGCCTTGATCCCGGCCGCCTTGATCCGGGAGTGCGTGATGCCTATCTCAGGCGCATCACGCAAATCGAGCGCGTTTCGACGCATGCGCCCCGGAGGGCGGCATCGCCGCGCCCCGGAGCTTTGTCATGTTGGAAACCCGTCAATTGGCTGAACATCAACCCAAACTCGGCGAATTCGGCTACGCCGGCGACGATCATGTCGTGCCCTTCGAGGTCGGCCCGCTCGACGTGCGCGGCCGCACCGTCCAGCTCGGGCCGATGCTCGACGCGATCCTCAGCCGTCATGACTATCCCGAGCCGGTCGCCCGCCTGCTGGCGGAAGCCTGCGTGCTGACGGTGCTGCTCGGCACCTCGCTCAAGTTCGAAGGCAAGTTCATCCTGCAGACCCGCACCGACGGGCCGGTCGACATGCTGGTGGCGGATTTTTCCACGCCGCATGCGCTGCGCGCCTATGCCCGCTTCGACGCCGACCGGCTGGAGGCACTGATTTCTGCCGGCGAGACCTCGCAGCGGACGCTGCTCGGCAGCGGTGTGCTGGCGCTGACTATCGACCAGGGCGCCCACACGCAGCGCTATCAGGGCATCGTCCAACTCGACGGCGAGACGCTGGAGGAGGCCGCCCGCACCTATTTCCGGCAGTCGGAGCAGATCCCGACCGATCTCAGGCTTTCGGTGGCCAAGCTGTTGACGCCCGGCATCGGCGGTGCCCGCGAGCAATGGCGCGCCGGTGGCATCCTGGCACAGTTCCTGCCGCAATCGGCGGAGCGCATGCGCGTGCCCGACCTTCCGGGTGGCGACGGCGATCCGCGTGAGGAGATCCATGATCCGGCCGACAATTCCTGGCAGGAACTGCTGGCGTTGCTTGGCACCATCGAGCCGACGGAACTGATCGACCCGACGATCGGCGCCGAGCGGTTGCTTTACCGGCTGTTCCACGAGCACGGCGTGCGCGTCTTCGGCGGCGTGCCGGTAGCCGACCAGTGCTCATGCTCCAGGGAGAAGATCCGCGGCATTCTCGGAGGCTTCTCCGCCGACGAGATCAGGGACAGCACCGAGGATGGCGGCATTCACGTCGCCTGCGAATTCTGCTCGAAGCAATATGACTTCGACCCGGCGGAATTTGCTGCGGCTCAATAGCCGGCGTCAGTGCTGCCTCGGTGCCTTCGCAGAGCTTGGTTTCTCGCCCCTTGCCCTGGGGCGAGAAGCCCAAGTGAGCCTCAGTTCACCGTCCGCCGCGTGCCCGGCAGGTCGAGCGAAAAGGCGGGGATGGCGACGTCGAACGTCTCACCCCGCTTATTGCGCATCGTGTAGTGGCCGACCATGATGCCGGATGGCGTCGAGAGTGGGCAGCCAGACGTATACTGATAACTATCGCCGGGATTGAGTTCAGGCTGGTCGCCGACAACGCCGGCGCCGCGCACCTCTTCGACCCGGCCGGTGCCGTCGGTGATCTGCCAGTAGCGCGACAGAAGCTGCACGAATTCATCCGACTGGTTGTCGATGGTCACCTGGTAGCCCCAGACATAGCGGTTCTCCGACGGGTCGGAGCGATCTTCCAGATAGAACGGCTTGACCTGCACTTCGATGTCGCGCGTGACGGCGCTGTACATAAATCACTCCACACTATGCAGACGGAACATTCGACCCTCTCCGCAGTTCGGTCAACGGGGTGCGTCCCCTCGGTGTCTGCCATCGTTGCCCGAATTTGTTAAGCGCAGGTGCCGAACAACAATGTCATTTAAGTGACACGTGACAATGATGGTGTGCAGGGCCGGGGATGGTGTGCAGGGCCGGGCGACTCAGCATTCTGTCGAACTGTTGAAAACGGCTTTCATGCGGCCGGTTTTTTCTGGAGCGACCAGACATTGATGGAATTGACAGTCACAGCCGCCTTGCTTTCCATAGCTCTGCTTGTTGTCAATCTCGCCAGCATCCTGCTCGCTTCGTTGAAGCTGAAGCGGCCTGGCAGGATCACGCCGCCAGCCGTCGAGGCGCCGCCGGTGTCGATCGTCGTGCCGTCGCGCGGCGTCGAGCCGTTTACCGAGGAGACGCTCGAGCGCGCCTTCTCGCTCGATTGGCCGCACTATGAGCTCATTTTCTGCGTCGCCCATGCCGACGACCCGGTGGTCGGGCCGATCACCGATGCGATAGCCCGCTTTCCGGCCGTGCCGGCCCGGCTGCTGGTCGGCGACGACCGCATCGGCGGCAATCCGAAACTCAACAATTGTGTGAAGGCCTGGGAGGCCGCGCGCCACCACTGGGTCATCCTTGCCGATTCCAACGTCCTGATGCCGAGGGACTATGTCCAGCATCTGATGACGGCATGGCGGCAGGACACCGGTCTCGTCTGCTCGACGCCGATCGGCTCGCGGCCGGACGGGTTCTGGGCGGAGGTCGAATGCGCTTTCCTCAACACGCTGCAGGCGCGCTGGCAATATACCGGCGAGGCGCTCGGCCTCGGTTTCGCCCAGGGCAAGAGCATGCTGTGGAACAAGCCATTGCTCGACGCCAATGGCGGCATCCGTGCGCTTGCCGCCGAGATTGCCGAGGATGCCGCCGCGACCAAGCTGGTCAACGGGCTCGGACTGCGCGTCAATCTCGTTGCCGCGCCCTTCGAACAGCCGCTCGGCTTGCGCACATTTGGCGAAATCTGGTCGCGCCAGGCCCGCTGGGCACGCCTGCGTCGCGTCACCTTCCCACTGTTTTTCGCGCCCGAGATACTGATCGGAGCGGCGCCGCCGCTGGTGCTTGCGCTGGTTGCGGCAGCAGGCGCCGGTTTCAGCCTGCCGGCTACCGCCATCGCCGTGCTGATAGTCGCCTATCTGCCGGAATGCGCTCTCGCCTCGGCCAAGGGCTGGCACCTGTCGCTGCGCATGATCCCGGCGATGGTTGCGCGGGACGTGATGCTTCCCGCCATCTGGGTGCGCGGCTGGCTCAGCGGTGCCGTCGACTGGCGCGGCAACACGATGACCATCCAAACCAGCGCCGTTGCGGAATTGGAAGAGACGCCGTCGGGCGCCTGACCCCGCCTGCTTTGCAGATCAGAGCGCAGCAGTTCGGCGCGTATCCCTACCTGGCGGCTGTCAAGGCCTGCTCGATGTCTTCGAGCAGGTCGTCAGTGTCCTCCAGTCCGACGGACAGCCTGAGCGTGCCTGGCCCGATGCCAAGTTCGGCCCGCGCCTCGTCGCTCAGATTCTTGTGTGTCGTCGTCGCCGGATGGGTGATCAGGCTCTTGGCGTCACCGAGATTGTTGGAGATCAGCACGACATCGAGCGCGTTCTGGAAGGCGAAGGCCGCCTGCTTGCCTCCCTTGACGTCGAGGCAGATCAGCGTCGAGCCGCCCGACATCTGCTTCTTGACGATCGCCGCCTGCGGGTGATCGGCGCGGCCGGGATAGATGACGCGGACAATTTCCGATCGCTCGGCGAGGAAGTCCGCGATCCGGCCGGCACTTTCCGTCTGCTGGCGCACGCGCAGCGGCAGCGTCTCCAAGCCCTTCAGCAGCGTCCAGGCATTGAAGGGCGAGAGGCTGGGACCGGTGTGGCGGAAGTAGTCGTGCAAATTCTCGTCGATCCACTTCTTATCCGACAGGATGATGCCGCCGAGGCAGCGCCCCTGGCCGTCGATGTGCTTGGTCGCCGAATAGACGACGATATGGGCGCCGAGTTGCAACGGCTTCTGCTGCAAGGGCGTGGCAAAAACGTTGTCGACGATCAGCCGCGCGCCGATCGAATCGGCAAGCGAGGCTACGGCTGCGATGTCGACGACCTCCAGCGTTGGATTGGTCGGGCTTTCAAGGAAGAACAACCTGGTGTTGGGCCTGACCGCCTTTTCCCAATTGGCGATGTCGGTGCCGTCGACCAGCGTCGCCTCGATGCCGTATTTCGGCGCCAGCGTCTCGACCACCCAGCGACAGGAGCCGAACAGCGCGCGCGCCGCCACGATGTGGTCGCCGGCCCGGGCACTGCACAGCAACGCCGCCGTCACCGCCGCCATGCCGGATGCGGTGGCGCGGGCATCTTCGGCACCTTCCAGCGCACACATGCGCTTCTCGAACATGTCGACCGTCGGATTGGCATAGCGCGAATAGATGAAGCCCGGTTCCTCGCCCTTGAAGCGGGCTTCCGCCGCCTGCGCCGTATCGTAGACATAGCCTTGCGTGAGATACATCGCCTCGGAGGTTTCGCCGAAGCCGGAACGCAGCGTTCCTGCATGCACGAGGGCGGTCTGAGGCTTCCAGTTGCGCGTTTTGCTCGTCATCACCTTGTTCCAAACACAAAAAATGGTCCAAACACAAAAAAACCGGCCGCGAAAGTCGCAACCGGTCGTACGGCCTTTCGGCCCGACGGTCCTTTAGCGACTTGTTTAACGTGGCTGCAAGCCGACCGGCCAAATCACCACGGGATAACGATCCTTTAGACCTGCACCGCGCTTGCGTCAATTGCCGGCATGATTAAGAGGTTTGTACCAGCGGGTTCCACGGCAAGAACCTGCGACAAGACGAGACCACGCCCGGCCTTCGAGCGGAGCCAGACTTTGCGGCAGACAGGCATTCTTCCGGATCAGGATATTTCCGCGCTGTACCAGTCGGGCGCGCTGAAGTCGCGGCGCGCGCTCGACGCCGACCAGGTCCAGCCGGCCAGCCTGGACCTCAGGCTTGGCGACAAGGCCTGGCGGGTGCGCGCCTCCTTCCTGCCCGGCCCCAACCACAGGGTTGCTGAAAAACTCGACCGCCTGAAGCTGCACGAAATCAATCTCACCGATGGTGCGGTGCTGGAGACGGGCTGCGTCTATATCGTGCCGCTGCTCGAGAGCCTGGCGCTTCCGGCAAACATTTCCGCCTCGGCCAACCCAAAAAGCTCGACCGGGCGGCTCGACATCTTCACCCGCGTGATGACCGATCGCGGCCACGAGTTCGACAAGATCGCTGCCGGCTACAACGGCCCGCTCTATCTCGAAGTCAGCCCGCGCACCTTTCCGATCGTCGTCCGCGCCGGCTCGCGGCTGTCGCAGATCCGGTTCCGCACCGGCAATGCGCTTTTGTCGGAAAGCGAGCTGCACGAATTGCACCGTGCCGAGACGCTCGTCGCCACCGAGCCGCCGAACATTTCCGGCGGCGGCATCGCACTGTCGATCGACCTCGATGGCGACAAGGACGGGCTGGTCGGCTACCGCGGCAAGCACCACACCGGCCTGGTCGATGTCGACAAGCGCGCCGCGCAGGATGTCGTCGATTTCTGGGACCCGCTCTACAAGAGCGGCGCCGGCGAACTGGTGCTCGATCCGGACGAATTTTACATCCTCGTCAGCCAGGAAGCGGTGCATGTGCCGCCGCTCTATGCCGCCGAGATGACGCCCTTCGATCCGCTGGTCGGCGAATTCCGCGTCCACTATGCCGGTTTCTTCGATCCGGGTTTCGGCCATTCGGCCTCGGGCGGCACCGGCAGCCGGGCCGTGCTCGAAGTGCGCAGCCACGAAGTGCCGTTCATCCTCGATCACGGCCAGATCGTCGGACGGCTGGTCTACGAGCACATGCTGAAGCGGCCGCAGGCGCTCTACGGCACAGATCTCGGCTCGAACTATCAGGCGCAGGGCCTGAAACTGTCCAAGCATTTTCGCGCCGCGCGCTGATCGCCCACTATGATCAGACCATGCTTGCCTGACCTTACGGGTCGTGCTTGGCTGTCTTAGCCGTCAATACGGTTGGAACAAGGGGAACAAAAAATGCAGATTTCAAGATGGATCGCATCGGCAGCAACAGCCGTCATGCTGGCGATGTCAGTCGGGTCGCTGTCGGCGCAAGCACAGGAAAAGTTGAAGATCGCCACTGAAGGCGCCTATCCGCCGTTCAATACCATCACCGCGGATGGCAAGCTCGTCGGCTTCGACATCGACATCACCAATGCGCTTTGCGCTCAGATGAAGGTCGAATGCGAACTTGTCACGCAGGACTGGGACGGCATGATCCCGGCGCTCCAGGCCAAAAAATTCGACGCCATCATCGCGTCCATGAGCATTACCGAGGAGCGCAAGAAGCAGGTCTCCTTCACCAACAAATACTATACGACGCCGCTTTCGCTGGTGGCCTTGAAGGACAGCGATATTGCCTCGACCGAACCGGCGGCACTCGCCGGCAAGACAGTCGGCGCCCAGGCTTCGACCACCCAGGCCGACTATGCCCAGGATGTCTATGGCAAGGCCGGCGCCGAGGCGAAGCTCTATCCAACCCAGGAGGAGGCGGTCGCCGACCTGATGAACGGCCGTCTCGATGCCGTCCTTTCAGACAAATTCGTGCTGATGGACTGGATGAAGAAATCGAGCGACGACTGCTGCAAGATGGTCGGCGACGTCAAGGGCACGGAGACCGAAGCCGGTATCGCCGTGCGCCAGGAAGACACTGCGCTGCGCGAAAAGCTCAACGCCGCAATCGACGCGATCGTCGCCGACGGCACCTACAAGAAGATTCAGGCCAAATATTTCGACTTCGATATTTATTGAGGCGTTGAAGCTGCGCGTTCTCCTTCTCCCCTTGTGAGGGCTTTGCACGGGGGCCGAAGTTTGGCGCAGATGGCGCATGGGGCGTTTTTTGAAACGCAATCAGGCCACATTGGCCCGGTTGCAGGCCTCGGGGGCCCAATTGGGCCCCCCCTCGGCGGATTTTGGGCAGACTCCGCCCCCTCATGCCGGCTTCCTCACCGCGAAGAGGACGGCGGCCGCCCGTTGCAGATTGTAGCCGCAGCCGGCAAGCACGCACTGCGTCCGGTTGGTCGCCAGGTTGAAGAAGCGCAGCCGCCGCATGCCGTAGTGCTGCTTGAACACCGCAAACGGCCGCTCCACCGCCGCCCGCACCTTGGAGATCAGCCGGTTGCGCTGCTTCTG
>NZ_FNEE01000024.1 GCF_900099905.1 Mesorhizobium muleiense
CGCACTCCCGAATGCTCTTGCGCTGAAGGTCAGGTTCCCGACCTCGATTTGGAGGTTCAAGTCTGCAACGCCCAAGGTCGTCAACGGGTCGGTTCTTGCCGTCCACCGGCACCAAGCGTCAGACTTTCACCACTAGGTTCTGTTGACAAAGTGCATTGGAAGACAGGCCATAGTTCCAGCACATTTTGCTAAGCAGGCTGGCATGGGACGTGAGTTCATCCATGACGCTGGCAAAGCGCTTCTCAGTTTTCGTTTTTTTTGTTGCATAGGACTTTCTACGCCCGAACTCGGGTTCGGTCATCACCTGCCAATATAGGCGGCTAGTTCGTCCGGCGTCCCATTTGGGAAGGCCTGTTTTAGAAAATTCAAGAACGCCGACACTCGCGCGCTGAGTAGCCGCCGAGATGGGTAGAGCGCCCATAGAGCGATCTCGGGGCCGTCGATATCCCCCCATAGTACCAGCGTGCCGTCAGCCAAGTCGTGGGCCACCAACGAAATGGGAAGACGTGCTGCACCGACGCCGGCTCGCACCGCATCCCGGACCATGATGAGCATCGACAAAGCGAGGACAGGCTCGATTGCAATTGTTGACCGGCCACCTTGTGTCTTCACGTGCCATGTTTGCCGATCGCCCGCCCAGCGCGCGACGCCAGGAGCGGCGAGTCCACCACTCGCGCGAGGAAGGTCAGGGCTCGCCACTACGACCAGGCGGTCGCGGAGAAACGCCCGTCCAACCAGGCTTTCGTCGGGATCTGGATTGACTCGGATTACCAGATCGTAGCCTTCCTCGATCATGTCAACAGGCCGATCCTCAGTCGTAACCTCCAGCCTCACCTCCGGATATTTAAGGGCAAACCCCGCAGCAATCCTCCCCATTGCGGTCTGAGAAAAAAGCAAAGGTGCGCTAATCCGTAATCTGCCCCTGGGTCTCTGACCGCCCGAGGCAATCGCCGAAGCCGTCTCGTCCAGTTCGGCAAGCAGCGCCCCTGTCCGCTCGAAGAGCGCCCGTCCTTCTTCCGTGAGCTTCAGGCTACGCGCACCCCGTTCAAACAGGCGCAGATCAAGACTGCTTTCCAATTCTCCAACGCGCCGCGACAGGGTCGCCTTAGGCCGTCCGGTGGCCCTTGCCGCTTTGCCGAAACCACCGTGGCGGGCAACGAGATTAAAATCGGCGAGGGCAAGAAGATCCATGTGCGTTCCACCAGCGAGACGATGCGTCTAAAATTTCAGCCTATTGGACCCTCAGTGAGCCACACATATTGGCCGTGTCAAGCAACCCAACAGGAGAAATTTCATGACCATTCTCGTTACCGGGGCCACAGGCAATATTGGCCGCCAAGTCGTCGAACACCTCGTCAAGCGCGGCGCTGATGTACGTGCTCTCGTCCGCGATCCGTCGAAAGCCAACTTCCCGGCAGGCGTATCCGTCGTGCAAGGCGACTTTCTCGATGTCGATTCGCTGCGCAAAGCCATGTCTGGAGTTTCCACTCTGTTCCTTTTGAACGCCGTAGTTCCGGACGAATTCACCCAAGCTTTGGTCGCGCTGAACGTCGCCCGATCGGCCGGTATCGAGCGGATCGTATATCTGTCGGTGATCCACGCTGACGGCTACGTGAACGTGCCCCATTTCGCTGGCAAGTTCGGCGTCGAGCGAATGATCGAGCAGATGGACTTCAAGGCTACGATCTTGCGCCCAGCTTACTTCATCCAGAACGATCTGATGATCAAAGACGTCATCACCGGCTATGGCACCTACACAATGCCGATCGGCGACAAGGGTCTCGCCATGATCGACGTCCGTGATATCGCCGAGATCGCCGCCCTTGAGCTGTTGCGCCGTGAACAGGCCGCAGAGCCGCTTGCGATCGACTGGATCAACCTCGTCGGTCCAGAAACACTGACTGGGGCGGATATCGCCGCCATCTGGTCAGACGTGCTCGCCCGCCCGATCAACTACGGCGGCGACAATACCGAGGATTTTGAGCAAAATCTCAAGCAGTTCGTGCCCGCCTGGATGGCCTACGACATGCGTCTGATGGGCGAGCGCTTCTTCACCGACGGGATGCTGCCTGGGGCCGGCGACGTCGAGCGCCTGACTGCCCTGCTCGGACGTCCACTGCGCCCATATCGAGCCTTCGCCTCGGAAACCGCTGCCTCCGCCTGACGGAAGCGCAGCCCCTGTCTGATCACAAGGACTGTCATCATGATTTATTCAACTGCCACAGTTCCGGTGAACCCGGAAGGCGACGTCCCATTGACGCGCGCTCAAGTGTGGAAGGGTCTCGAGCTGAAAGCACGCGACGCCCGCTTGTTCCTTGTCACGGGTCTCTGCACCCGTTGCGACGTTGTGGAGGAAAGCGCTACCCACTTCGTGCGTGAGGCCACGATCGGTGGCCACGACCTGCGCGAAATCGTCACGCTCGAGCCGGAAAGCAAGGTCACCTTCTTCCAGGCATCCGGTCCGCGCGAGGGAGCGATTGTCAACGAACTGTTCGAAGATGGAGAAGGCGCACTGCAGCTTCGCTTCTACTGCTACATTGGCCTGCGCGGCAAAGAGCCAAACGGTCGCGAGGAGCAGGCCGAGCAGGCTCAGTTCGCCAGCGAAAACGGCTACAAGGCCGCCCTGCTGTCGACGCTGAAGCGGACCCGCGAACTGCTCGCAGCGGAAAAGCTCTAATCATCGCCAGAAACACAAGCAACAGGGCGGCTCTCAAGGAGGCGCCCTGCCTTCGCGGGAACAAATGATGCTACGTCCGTCGCCGGACGCGTTCAGCCGCCTCTAACGGTATCGAACCGACCACCGCTCAGCGGCAACGACGGTCATGAAGAACCCGATCGACAACAGCGATGAGAGCACGATGGCGGCGTAGAGCCGGTCGGACTGGTAGTTGAAGGTCGCCTGGATGATCAGCGCGCCGAGACCTTTGTCGGAGCCGATCCACTCGCCGACGATCGCGCCGATCACCGCGGTCGCCGAGGCGATCCGCAGCGAAGCGAAAAGCATTGGCAGCGCGCGCGGCAGGCGCAGGCGCCAGAATACTTCCCAGCGCGTCGCCGACAGCACGCGGAACAGCTCGTGCTCGCTGGGGCTCGCCGATTCCAGACCCCGGATCATGTTGATGAGCGTTGGGAAGAAACAGATCACCGCCGCGATCACGATCTTGGGCAGCATGCCGAGGCCGAAGATGAGGATGACGACCGGGGCCAGCGCCAGCACCGGGATCGTATTGAAGAACAGCACGACCGGAAAATAGGCCGCCTGCAGCGTACGGCTGTGAACGAAGACGACCGCCAGCAGCACTGCGGCGAGGTTGCCGAGCACGAAGCCGGAGAGCGCCTCGATGGCCGTCGGCCAGAGGTTCGACAGGAGAAGCGATCCGTTCCTGGCAAACACGCCCGCTATCGCGGTCGGCGTCGGAACGATGTAAGCGGGCACGCCGGCGAGCGGCAGCAGGAATTGCCATGCGAGAATGAGGGAGCCGGCGCCGAGGATCGGCAGCACGGTCTGTGCGAATGGCGAAAGCGCGCCCTGGTTCACGACGCCGCTCCGAGGGCGGAGCGCATCGTGGCCATTGCCGCGACGATCGCCGGATCCTCGCGCGAGCATCTGTTGTCCGGCCCCTTCAGCGGACGAAGGTCGTGGTCGGCGACGATCCGGCCGGGATGGGCGGCAAGCACGATCACACGCTGTCCGAGATAGACCGCTTCGGCAATGGAATGCGTGACGAACAGCACGGTCGTTCCGGTCCGCCGCCAAAGGTTCAGCAGTTCGTCGTTGAGGCGATCGCGGGTGATCTCGTCAAGTGCGCCAAAGGGTTCATCCATCAGAAGCAGACGTGGCTCGCCAAGCAGCGCCCGGGCGATCGCCAGCCTTTGGCGCTGTCCGCCGGAAAGCTGATGCGGCAGGCGCTCACTGAGGGCCGACAGGCCGACGAGTTCGAGCAGCTCGTCGGCCCGGTCGTCTATCATGCGCGACAGGCTGCGGCGGCCGACCTGGATCGGCAGCCGAACATTCTCGCGCGCCGTGCGCCACGGCAAAAGGGTCGAGTCCTGGAAGACAAAACCCACGCCGCGGCCGGAGCGCGCCGCCGACGGCGTTTCGCCCATCACGCGTATCGTGCCCGCGAGCGGCGCCAGAAGATCGGCGACAACGCGCAGAAACGTCGACTTTCCGCACCCCGAAGGCCCGAGGATCGACAGGAATGTCCCGGCCTCGACTGTCAGTTCGAGACCGGAGATCACCGTCACGGGCGAGCGCCGGCCGGGATAGCCGACGTCGAGCCCGGAAGTTTCGATGGCCGGCGCGGCCATCAAGAGGCGGGCGCGCCGAGCTTCGGCCGATCAGCCGCAGTGAGTTCGAGAAGCTTCGTCGTATAGACGTCCTCGGCCTTCGGCCTGCCGTTCGGGTATTGGCCAATCTGGTCAAGCAGCGCGATCTGGCTCTCGATCGAGGCAGGATCGAAGGTGCCCCATCCATCCTTTTTCGTGTTGTCGTCGAACGACAGTTTCAGCACCAGGGGGATCGTCTTCTTTTCCCAGCCCGCGTCGATCTCGGGATAGGCCGCGACAAGCTTGTCGACCGCCTGCTCGGGATTGGCGTGGACCCAGCCCCATCCTTTGGCGACCGCGCCGATGAATTTCGCCAGGGTCGCGGAATCGGATTCGATGGCGCTGTCGGTCGCGAAATAGACATTGGCATAGGACGCCAGGCCGAGCTCCGACAACAGCAGATCGATGCGATCGTCACCGACGACGCTGAGCGCCTGCGTGTTGGTGATCCAGCCGCCGATCGCATCGACGTCGCCACGAACCAGCGGCGCCTTGTCGAACCCGACATTGACGATGGTGACCTCGGAAGGATCGATCTTGTTCTTCGCGAGCATCGCGTCGATGGCGAAGCGCGCGGTCGGCTGCGTGCCGATCCGCATCCCCTTCAGATCCGCCACCGACCGGATCGGCTTCTCCGGTTTCGACGTCAGCGCATAGGGCCCGGTGCGATAGCCGCAGGCGATTATCCTCACCGGAACGCCGCTCGCACGCGCGGCATAGAGTTGAGGCGATTCCGAGAATTGGCCGAGCTGGGCGGCACCGGACACCACTGGCGGCACGGTGGCGGCGTTCGGCCCGCCGGGGCTGAACTCCACTTCAAGCCCAGATTCGCTGAAGTAGCCATTGGCGACGGCTGCGACGTCGCCGATCTGGCCGTTCGACATCAGCCAGTCATACTGGACGACGAGCTTGGCGGCTGCCGAGGCGCTGGCGCCGAACAGCTGAAGTCCCGGCCCGAAAGCCGCCAGGCCGGCGGCGCCGGCCTTCAGGATCGATCTGCGATTCCACTGCGATGCGTTCCCACTCATCTTCTTGCTCCTTTGTTGGACTGCTTGCATGCGGCGCGGCCCTTTCTTGCGAGGCCGTCGCGATCCAATCACACTTGCGTGTCGTGATAGTCGCCCGGTCCGGCGCCGGTCCAGGCATAGAGTTCCCATAGCGTCCCGTCCGGATCGTGGAAGTAGGCACAGCGCGCGTTCCAGACATAGTCGCCGGGCGGCCCGACGAACGGCACGCCCTTGTCCGACAGTTCGGCGTAGAGCCGGTCGACCTCCCCCGCGCTTTCGAGTTCCATGGCGACGCACGCCTTGTGCGCCTGCTTCGGTGAGCGGACATTCGAGACGCCGCAGTGGCGATTGATGTGGTCCAGTTGCCATGCGGCGAGCGTCACGCGCTCGGAATGAAAATCGACAAAGCCCTCGGCGCGGCGTCTGATCCGGTAGCCAAGCTTCTGCGTGTAGAAGTCGATGGTGCGGTCGATGTCCTCTACAAGCAGGCAGACATCGGTGATTGCCTTGGTCTGCCCGAGCGACATGGTCATTTGCCCCGATTGATCGCGGTGAGCTCGACGCCTACGCGCGATGCGGCGCCTTCGATGTGCCGGCGCATCGCCTCGCCGGCAGCTTGTGGATCACGCGCGGCGAGCGCGTCGTAAATCCGCACGTGCTCGGCGACATTGACCTCGACCAGGTCGTGGAGCGGATTGGTGAGGCGGGCATAGTGGATCGACTGGCGGATTTGCTCGCAGACGAAGGAAATGAAGGTGTAGATGTAACTATTGCCGGTCGCCCGGGCGATCGCCCGATGGAAAAGCAGATCGGCCTCGATGCTGCCATCCTCCCAGCGCTCCTCGCCGCCCATGCGGTCCAGCGCAGCCTTGATGGCGTCAAGCTCATCGGACGTACAGCGCGCCGCGGCGAGCGTGGCGGATTCGGTCTCCAGGATGCTGCGCAGCTCGAAGAGCTGCTCCATGTTGCGCTGGTCTTTCAGTGCCTCACGGTCGATCCGGATGGCTGTCCGCTGTTCCGGCGCCATGACGAATGCGCCCACGCCCTGACGCGCCTCGACCATGCCATCGGCGCGAAGCTGGGCAATCGCTTCCCTGACAACATTGCGGCTGACGCCGAACTTGTCGGCGAGCTGGCTTTCGGTGGGAAGCCGGGCTCCCGGGATGATGTCGCCGCCCTCGATCTCGCGGCTCAGATGCGACGCGACGCGGTGCGGAAGCGCCTCGACGCTGCCGATGATGGACGAACGCTGCTTCATGCGGCTTTTCCCTACAAATCGCCCGGATCAGGCACGAGACATGTCGGATTGAACAGGCCTGCCGGATCGAAGGCTGCCTTGATCGCGAAATGAAGCTGCCGCTCGCGCTGCGAAAGGCCGGCCCAGAACACGTGACTGCGGCTGCGACCGACGCCATGCTCGGCGCTGAACGAGCCGCCGAGCGCTCCGACCAGCTCGTAGAGCCGGGTCAAAACCGCCTGCCCCACGGTCCTCGCTTTGCCGGGGTCGCAATCGATGGGAGGCAGCACATTGAAATGGATGTTGCCGTCGCCCGCATGGCCATAGGTCAGGGATGCCCAGCCAGGCCAGTCGCGCACAATGCACGCGCGTGCTTGCTCGATCAGCGTCGGCACCTGGCTGAGACGAACCGAGAGGTCGGTGCGGACATGATAGCCGCGCCGCGCCTGCCCCTCGACCAGGCCCTCACGGATGGCCCAGAATGTGGCAGCCTGCGAACGGCTTTGCGCGACGACGGCGTCCCTGATCAGGTCGGCCTCGAGGGCGCGCGCCAGCATAATTTCAAGAAGGCCGCCGGCATCTATCCCTGGCCCACAGGCGAGTTCGACGATCGCATGAACCGGACATTCTTGCGTCAGCGGCGAGCGCAGGTTCGGATCGATGAGGTGGACCAGCGGCAGGCACTCCTCGCCGATGACCTCAAACGCGCTGAGAAGGTCGGAGCAGAGATGCCTTGCCGTCCGGAACAGCTCGCACGCCTGGCGGAAGCTGCCCAGTCCGACATAGGCGGTCTCGACCTGCGTCGGCCGGGGCGAGAGCCTTACCTCGACGCCGGTGACGACTCCCAGCGTCCCTTCCGAGCCGATCATCAATTGCTTCAGGCTGTAGCCGCGATTGTCCTTGCGCAGCCCGTTCATGCCGTTCCAAAGGGTGCCGTCCGGCAGCACCGTCTCAAGCCCGAGCACCAGATCACGCGTCATGCCGTAGCGCAGCACATTGATGCCGCCGGCATTGGTCGCGACATTGCCGCCGATCGTGCACGATCCCTGTGCGCCAAGCGCGAGCGGGAAGGTCATCTCGGATGCTTCAGCGGCGTTCTTGACGTCCTGCAGCACAGCCCCGGCATCCGCTTGCAGCGTGAAGTCGAGCGGATCGACGCGGCGTATGCGATTGAGACGCTCAAGCGACAGCACCGCGTAGTCCGAATTGTCTGGAATGGCGCCACCGGCAAGTCCGGTATTGCCGCCTTGCACGACGACGGCGACACCGCTCTGCGAGCACCATTTCACAAACGCCTGGACGTCTTCCACGCATCCTGGACGCACGATGAAGCGGGCACTGCCGCGCCTGTCGCCGCCCCAATCGATGAGGTAGCGTTCTGCCTGAGGCGACTGGCCGTCAATCAGCGCATCACCCGCCAACTGCGCAGGCAGCTCAGCAATTGCGCTGGAAGCTTCGCGTTGAGATGGGCGATCCGTGATCATCGGGTCAGATCATACGGTCATCCTACAACTTCGCAAGTCCCTATTCTCTCGGTTGCCGTCATCACTTCGGCGCGCCGAACTCCGCGGCCACTCGCAATCCACGCCCGCGCCTGAACTGTTCCCCCTCGAAAAATGCTACTTTATAGCCGGCCGGAGCCAATGCTTTAACGTGGTCGCCTGGAACTGTTCTTTATCGGCCTGAACCTGTTCCAGATCTTCGTCGCCTCAAAGGCGAGTCGGTCAAGACCAGCGGAACATCTCGGCTTTGACCTTGGACAGGAACCGAAGCTCGCTCCAATCGAAGCCGGCGCGCGGTGACGATCTGCTCCGAGGTTCGCCTGCCCCTCTAACAAGGGATGCCGGTCCCCTTCTAATAAGGATTGTGTCGAATACAGTTCGCTGATTAGCTGCCTTGCGTAAATCGGGGACATGAAGGACGGCAAGGCTTCGCCGGCCGACCCGACCTATACCGGCCTTGACATTTGCACGCCGGAGACAGCGGATACCTGCATCGCCAAATAGTGCTCCAAATAGCGTTAATTGGGCGGGAGCAAACTCCCGCCCTTTTCATAGCCCGCCCTTTTCCTAGGGGATATCAATGTCGGAATTGTTCTCGCTCAACGGCCGTGTCGCGTTGGTCACCGGTGCTTCGCGTGGCCTCGGCTTCGCCATGGCCAAGGCACTTGCGGAAAACGGCGCGACAGTGATCGTCAATGCCCGCGATCCGGCGGCGCTGTCCGCGGCGGCCGAAAGGATCGGTGCCGAAGCCCAGCCGTTCGATGTCACCGACGCGGCGATCTCGAGGGCGTCGCTCGAAGGGATCGTCGAACGCCACGGCCGCCTCGATATTCTGGTCAACAACGCCGGCATCCAGCATCGAAGTCAGTTGGTCGAATGGCAGGACGAGGATTTCGACCATGTGATTGCCGTCAATCTTTCGGCTTGCTTCCGCATGATGCGCGACGCGGTGCGCCTGATGCTGCCAAACAAGTTCGGGCGCATAATAAACACTGGATCGGTTGCAGCGATCCTTGGCCGTCCCACCATTCACGCCTATGTGGCGGCAAAGGCGGGCCTGCACGGGCTGACACGCTCGACCGCCGCTGAACTGGGCCGTCACGGCATCACCGTCAACGCGATCGCCCCCGGCTATTTCGCTACCGAGCTCAACACCGCACTTATGAGCGACGAGGCCTTCACCAAATGGGTCGAGGCACGAACCCCGGCGGGCCGCTGGGCCCAGCCTGAGGAACTCGGCGGAGCCGTGGTGTTTCTCGCCTCAGACGCTGCCGCCTACGTCAACGGCCATGTGCTGGCCGTCGACGGTGGGCTGTCGGTTTCCCTCTGACCGGCGACGTGCCTTTCAGGAATAAATTTCAGCCAGGCAGCGCTGCGAAATCTGCGAAGACCGGCTGAGTTAGCCAATTCCAAAGACCAGGCTCACGCGCCCATCTGTGAGCTGCTGAACCTTCCGCAGTTCAAGCCCGCGACGATTTTGCGTTGCTCCAAACAGCGCCTTCCCTTCGCCGACGAGCAGTGGATAGAGGATAAGCCGCAGTTCATCCACCAGCCCGGCATCGATGAGGCTCGCGGTCATTCGCGCACCGCCCATGAGATAGATATCCTTGCCCGGCTGCTGCTTGAGGCCAGCGATGTCTTCGAGGCTCCGCACGAAGCGCGTCTTTGGCCAGGCCGCCGAAGTCATCGTGTTCGACAGCACATAATGCGGGGTATGTTCGGCAAAGCGGGCCCATTCGAGCTCCTCCGGCGTCGGCAATTTGCCGGTCATCGGCAACGGCTTGTCCGGCTCATTCTGGATCGCGCTCCAGTAGCGCTCGTAGCCGGCGTACATGATGCTCCCGAGCAGGCAGGCATCGATTTGCGGCATCAGCCCATACTCCTCCGACCACGCGTCGACCCATTCCGCGTAACCCTCGGGTCCCTCCATCTTGCCGTCGACGGAAACCTTCATTCCGGTGATCAATTTGCGCATGACTTCCTCCATCGGGCTTGCGAAATGCAAGCACGTTTTATCGTCGGTTCGTTGCTGGTGTGCGAGCCTCCACGGGCGAATGCCGGTGGAGGCTGGGCGGTGATTTCAGCCGACGCGGTCGTGTCAGGCCGGCAGGCGGCGGTCGTATTCTGCCCGCAGGCGGCTCCAGCCATCCCAGAACGAGGTCGGCGTCTTTCCGGCGAGGCGGGCGGCCAGCATGTCGAGGTGCATGTGCCAGCCGGCGGTGACGTTGAGCTGGATTGCGCGTTCCGGCAGCCGGCGATGGATGACGGTGAGCAGCACATCATTGCCCTTCGGCTCCAGCAAGAAGGAAACCCCGCCGGTGTTTCCCCAGGTAATGGCGAGCTTGTAAGGTTGATCGAGCTCGGTGATCCGGCCCTCCATCCGATGCTCTTCGGGAAAGCCCGCGGGGCGCTGGCCGGGCGGATCGGTCAGTTCGTCGTTACGCCAGATCAACTCGAACGAGGTGCCGGCCTTCATTTCCATCTGGCCAGCAGCCATCCACTGCCGGCGCAGGTCGCTCTCGGTGAGATAGGCCCAGACCCGCTCGATCGGGCCGGGCAAAAGCCGCTGGATGGTGAACGTCGCGGGCTCGGTCAGCTCGCCATAGGCTTCGATGGCTTTCATCTGGTTCATTGGTCGTCTCCTTCTCTTGAGGCGGGCGATTTCCTGGAATCATCCCGGGCCCAGGAATCACCCGGGGCTTTGCGTGCGTCCTCCTCGCGAAGCAGACGCTCGAGGACGTCGAGACGGTTGGTCCAGAAGCGCTCGTAGAAGCCGAGCCATTGGTGGGCGCTGGCCAGCGGTCCGGGTTCGAGGCGGCACAGATGTGTGCGGCCCCTCACCTCGCGACGAATAAGCCCTGCATTCTCCAGCGTCTTGATGTGCTTGGAGGCGGCCGCCAACGACATGGCGAAGGGTTCCGCCAACTGGCTCACCGTTCGCTCGCCGCCGGCGAGGTCGCGAAGCATGTGCCGGCGGGTGGCGTCGCCAAGCGCGTGAAAAACCGCGTCGATCTGGGGTGTCTCTAATTCAACCATGTAGTTGAATATAGAGGCACGCTTTCGAATTGTCAACCGATTGGTTGAATGATCTTGGAAGGGAGTTCCACAGGCGGTCTGCGGCGATCGAAGACATTCGGCAAGTGCAAGGGCCGCGGACATGGTCACCGCGGCGGAAGCGGGACCTTCACTTGCCTTCGAAGAAAGTATGAATCGAGACTTCCATCTTTTCGATGAGTTGAGGGTTTTGGCAGCTTCCAGCCCAGATCAGGGCGTTCAGTCTCATATCCTTGTTGAGAAAGTTCATTTTCCGGGAATCAAGCAGGTATCCCGCGACCTCGTAGTGCCGTCCCTTGATAGCCTCGATAAGCGCGTTGTTTCTTCCGGTCTTGTCAGTAAGATTCACGTCGGCGCCATTCTCGACAAGCAACTTAACGACATCCAGATGCCCGTTCTTTGCCGCTTCAATAAGGGCCGTTCTGCCGTAGTAGTCGGCTCTTGCATTAATCTCTATTTCGGGATGTTTCACGAGGGCTAAAATAGAGGCGTAGTGGCCCTTGGCCGAAGCAAGGCTCAAAGGCGTGCTCTTCCATTTGTTTCTGGAATTCACATCGATTGCTGGGTGTTCGATCAACGCCTCGACCGCCGCGGTGCGGGCATTGAGGGCTGCGAGATGAAGGGCTGACCAGCCGCCGCCGTCCGCCTCGTTGATATTGGCGCCGGCCGCCAATTCCGCTCGAACGGCCCCCGCATCGCCGCTTTCTGCCGCGATCAGCAGATTCGACCAACCTCTCGCCACTTCGACTTCCAAGCTCTCGGTCAATGCAGTCGCCTCCCCGAATGCTCCCTGCAGGATACCATTGTTCCGGTTCGGCCGACATCCACCGAATGACCGGCTTCCATCGAAAAGCCTTTCTCATTCGACGGTGTCCGCAAATACAATCCGAGAGGGGAAGAAGGAGAAGATAGCGAACCTGAGCTTGAGCGAGAGGCATGATGCCTTTGAGTGCCTGACCTAAGAGCGCAACGGCGTCCGACTGACTTCACTCGCAAGCAGAGTGGCGAGGACGTCGAAGTCGGACTGGCTGGTTGGTAATCGGCATGGAAGTTCGACCGGCTCGAACGTGAAGCCAGGCCTCTGATCAAAGCGGAACTGGCCGATATCCTCCGGCAGCGGAGGCCGATAAAGACGAACAGGAAGCGCGCACTCTATCGAGAAACAAAGGGATCATGCAGTCCTTCAGTGCATTCGTCGTCAACAATGTCCGCTGGCTCGCGGGCGCCTTTTTGCTGACCCTCGTCTCGTCCTTCGGGCAGACCTTCTTCATCGCCTTGTCGAACGGCGATATCCGCGAGACGTTCGGGTTGAGTCACGGCGAGTTCGGCGGGCTCTACATGCTGGCAACGCTGCTTAGCGCGGCGACCCTGCCGTTCCTGGGGCGGCCGCTGGACCGGTATTCGACAGTGACCATGGCGATCGCGACGATGCTCATGCTTGCCTGCGCCAGCATTGCGATGGGGTTCGCCGGGTCGCTGCCAACGCTGCTCCTTGCGCTCTATTTGCTGCGCCTTTTTGGCCAGGGCATGATGACCCAGACCGCTCTGACGGCAACAGGCCGCTGGTTCGCCGCGAACCGGGGCCGCGCCGTCTCGGTCGTCACGCTTGGCTTTCATGTCGGCGGCGCTCTGCTGCCTTTCCTGTTCGTCCTCGTGGCCGGCCTCGTCGGCTGGCGGGGAAGCTGGTTCGTCTGCGCAGCCTTCATCCTGGTCGTGGCCTTGCCTCTGGTTTGTGCGCTGGTCCGGAAGGAACGCAATCCGCAGAGCGAGGCCCAGCCGAGGGCGCAACGCGCAGTGAAGCACTGGACGCGGACTGAAGTCCTGCGCGATCCGACGTTCTACGCCATCTGCCTGGGGGTTCTGGCTCCCGCCTTCGTCGGCACGACCATCTTCTTTCACCAGGTCTATCTAACCGAGCTCCGGGGCTGGCCGCTGCAACTCTTCGCCAGCGGCTTCGCCGTCCTGTCCGCCACGACGATGGGTTTTGCGCTTCTGGCCGGGTGGCTGATCGACCGCTTCTCGGCGGTCCAGCTGCTGCCTCTATTCCTTCTGCCGCTGGCGCTGGCATGCTTCGCGGCTGCCTATCTGGCGGCGCCTTTCGCCATCTTCGTCTTCATGGCGCTGCTTGGCATCAGCTACGGCTTCTCCTCGACCCTGGAGGGCGCGATGTGGCCGGAGATCTACGGCACCGCGCATCTCGGCGCGATCCGCTCGGTTGTGGTGGCCGTGATGGTTCTGGCCTCGGCGATGGGTCCCGGCATCACCGGATACCTGATCGACGCCGGCGTCGACTACTCGCTGCAACTGGCCTTGATGGGCGTCTACAGCCTGGCCGCCGCCTTGCTGATGTGGCGGGTGTCGCGGAGGCTGACGCGGGGCCTGTCTCGCGGCTGGAATCTTTCCAGCTCCTGATCGGCCCTGAAATCGTCGACACCAACATTTATGTCGCTAGTTACGGAATGAAGTGCTGGTCCGCGTCAGACGCTAATCGGAAGGTGAGAAGCAAGATGCGAATTGGACGTCGGCAACTTCTTGTCCTGTCGCTCGGAGCGGCTGCCTTCGGCACGGCCCAAGCCTCCGGGCCACTCTGGGCAGCCCTGCGATCCGGAGAAGCCATTGCGCTGCTGCGCCATGCCGCGGCCCCAGGCTCCGGCGATCCGCCTGGCTTCAGGCTCGGTGACTGCAGCACCCAGCGGAATCTGTCGGAAGAAGGTCGTGCGCAGGCCCGCGCGATCGGCGACCTGTTCCGTGCGAACGGCATCTCGTCGGCAGCCGTCCATTCGAGCCAGTGGTGTCGCTGCCTGGATACCGCTCGCCTGCTCGGGATCGGCGACGTCGTGCCTCTTGAGCTGCTCAATTCCTTCTTTGGCGACAGTTCGGCCGCAGAAGTGCGCACCGCTGCCCTTTTGGCGTGGCTCCGCGGGCAGCGTTTCGGCGGACCTGCCGTGCTTGTCACGCATCAGGTCAACATCACCGGTTTGACGGGCGAGGTGCCGGATAGCGGCGAAATGATCATCGTCCGTATTCATGAAGCTGACCCCGTGCAGGTCATCGGGCAGGTTGCCACGCCGGCTTGAGCATCATGGCCTTCGACCCCATCTCGTGCAGCATCGCTTCAGTCGCGGAACAACGACGTGCGAGGAGAGATCGAAGGGAGTGACGGCATGGCTATCGATTTCAACCATACAATACTGCCGGCCCGCGACAGCGAGGCGTCGGCAAAATTCCTGGCGGAAATGCTTGGCCTTCCCGCCCCAAGGCGCTGGGGGCCTTTCCAGATGGTCACCACCGAAAACGGTGCCAACCTCGACTATATGGATACCTCAGGCGAAATCAGGCCGCAGCATTACGCCTTCCTGGTCAGCGAAGCCGAGTTCGACGAGATCTTCGGCAGGATTCGTGAACGGGACCTGCCGTACTGGGCTGATCCTGGCCGGACGCAGCTGGGCGCGATCAATCGCCACGACGGCGGCCGCGGCGTTTATTTCGAGGACCCCAACGGTCATCTGCTCGAGATCATTACCCGTCAGTACGGCAGCGGCGGATGGAACCCGTGATCGCTCGGTGGCGTAGCCAGGCGGCGGACGTCTGCGAGCTGGCCTCATGGCGGAACCTGAACGGTGATCTTGATCGATGAATAATAGGCGGCGACATCAGCTATATCCTCATCGCTCAAGCCCTTGGTCACGACAGTCATCTGCTCGTTCTTGCGCTCGCCTGTCTTGAAGGCGTTCAGCGCCTTGACAAGATAAGCCTCCTTTTGCCCTGCTATGTTCGGCGCGTCGGGCAGCTTGGCGATGCCGTCCTTGCCATGGCAGACTTGGCACTTCAGCATGATTTTTTTGCCCGAAGCGGCATCACCTCCAGCCTGCGCAAGCGACGAACAGGCAAAGAGCGCAGCCAGACTGACGATCAAACGCCTCACCCCGAACTCCTTTATCCAAGAGAAGCAAGCCAGGCAGCAGCAGAAGGCCGCCGCCTGACCAGTCGCTTAATCGCCGTAGGAAATCCGCCAGACGGCCCCGGCCAAATCGTCGGACACCAGCAGCGAACCGTCTTTGAGCATCTGAACATCGACAGGACGGCCGAGATACTCGCCATTCTCGTTCAGCCAGCCGTCAGCGAACACTTCAGCTTTGTCCGCCGTGCCGTCCGCCTTGAGCGAGGTGAACATCACCCGAGCCCCCACCGGGTCCACGCGGTTCCACGAGCCGTGCTGGGTCGAGAAGATGCCGCCGCGGTATTTTTCGGGGAACTGCTTGCCGGTATAGAACGACAGCCCAAGATCGGCCGCGTGAGCCTCTTGCTCGACCTCCGGGAAGATCACGTCTTCGGGGACTGTTGCGTCCTTGTACTCAACCGTACGAACTTTGCCGCCGCCATACCAGGGGAAGCCAAAATTCTGGTCCGGTCCGGTAACACGGTTCATTTCACCTGGGGGAATGGTGTCGCCCATGCCGTCGACCTGATTGTCGTTCACCCAAAGTGTCTTATCCTTTGGGTTGAAATCCAGGCCGAGGGGATTGCGCATTCCGCGCGCATAAATTTTGCGGTCGGTACCGTCCTGCTTCATGCTTATGATGCCGCCGATGCCGAGTTTCTCGAATTCCGGGAGCACTTCGGGGGCTGGCACATTGAACGGCTGGCCGATGGTAATATAGATGCGGTTGTCAGGCCCGACGCGACAGGTTCGGGCCGTGTGATTGTAGCTCTCGTTGGATGCGGGTATCAGCTCGCCCTGCTTCACGATCGGGAAAGCCGCGACATCGGGACCTTCATAGAAAAACTCGGCCGCCGGGAACCACAATACGCGGTTCTGTTCGACGACGTAGAGGTGGCCATCCCTCGAGAAACAGACGCCGTTCGGAACCGTCATTTTGATCGAAGGCGCAAAGGCCTTCACGTCGTCGGCGACGCGGTCCTTGTTGCGGTCGGTCATGGAGTAGACCAGCTCTTTGCGGGTGCCGACGAAGGTCACCACGCCCTGCGGTCCTACGGCGATATGACGCGCGTCGGGAACGATGGCATAGAGAGAGATCTTAAAACCATCCGGGACTTTGACCTTCGCTGCAATGGCTTTGAGGGCTTCGGCGTTTTCTCCGGTTTGCGGGATCGGCTCCATCATCGGTGTGCCGGTCGTCTTGAAGCCGCCAAGTTTCTCGAGATTTTCGTCCTGCGCAAAGGCGGACGTGACGCAAAGGGCGGCAGTGCATGACAAAACGAAAGCCAGTTTCTTGATCACGATATCCTCCCACGTGGCCAGCTTCGCGGCATCTGTGGCAGTCAGACACAACGTTGCGGGCGGTTGCTTTTGTGCGAAATTTCCAGCGCCGAGCACGATCTTCCGGCCGGGACCTAGCGACCGAAAGCGTTGCCTAACTCAATCCCCCTGACAGTCACCTGGGACTGCAGTGGTTGCCGCCACAGCATAACATGTCGGCCCGCCGGGTACCAACGATGAACGGCAAGCTGGCCGGGGCTTTTCAACCAGTCCTCTTATCGGCTGGCCGGGCGGGCGCCGAGTTGGCGCAACAGCCCGAATGTGCTCCAATATCGCCATGTAGAGCTGCCTTCGGACGTCCGGTGAAAAAATGGCATCCAGGCAATGCGAGGCCACCAGAGAGCGGCCCGCCAGGGGGGAATAGATGCGTCGCATCGCTCGGATCTCGCTTGCCATCATCCTTTCGCTGGCCGTCGCAATCCTGACTGCCTGGGCCGGACTTGCCATGTGGTATCGTCTGCCTGTGGCTGAGCTTGGACGGGCTCTGGCCGGCGTCCTGTTCATCTTGTTCGGCCTCGCCACTATCATCGCCCTCTTCAGCCGGTTTCGCATCAAGGCGCTTGTCCTGTTTGCAGCTGCGTTAGCTGTGGTTCTGGTTTGGTGGAGCACCATCAGGCCTTTCGATCACGCGGACTGGGCGCCCGACGTCGCCCGTCAGGTAACCGGCACACGCGACGGAAACCTGTTGACGCTGACTGATGTGCGCGACTTCGAGTGGCGTAGCGCTACTGATTTCACCGAACGCTGGACAACGCGGACCTACGACCTCTCCAGCGTTCAGACGGTGGATCTCTTCATGTCTTATTGGTCCGGGACCAAAATCGCCCATGTCATCATAAGCTTCGGCTTTGCAGGAGGCGACTATCTTGCCTGGTCGATTGAGGTGCGGCGCCATGGAGGCGGCAAATTTTCACCCATGGCAGACCTGTTCAAGAGCAATCCCCTGGTCATTATTGCGGCTGATGAGCGAGACGTCGTCGGCGTCAGGTCAAACGTTCGCGGAGAGGATGTCCAAATCTATCGGCTAAAAGTGTCACCGGAAGCGGCCCGGGCGCTCTTGCTGGAATACGTCTTGGACGCAAATGCACTTTCCACGACTCCAGAATTCTATAATTCCATCACGACGAACTGCACGACCACGATCGTCAAGATGATGCGAGCCGTCGGTGACGTGGTGCCTCTTGACTGGCGCCTCATCGTTAACGGCTATCTTCCCGAATATGCGTATGCACGGGGTGCGCTCGATGTCAGCTTGCCGATGTCGGTTTTGAGGGAGGCGGCCCACATTGACGGCCGTGCGCGGGAGTCGGGCCTTTCGCCAGATTTTTCGAGATCGATCCGGATTGGCGTGCCATCCCCCGGTCCAATTTATTGATCTCTGGAACCATGTTTGGAAACGCTGGGCGGTTCGAACCGGATCTCATCCCGGCTTCACGGCGCACTTCTACTTTCTCCACCTGTCGACTCGCATTGGCGGACGCCGCGCCTAGATAAGCACTGCGCTGGGCGGAGCGATGCAGAAGGACCTGAGCATGCCTGAACAAATTACCCTGACTAAAGCTGAGCAGATCACATTGAACGATGGCTCAGCCATTCCCCAGATCGGCCTTGGCGTTTGGCAGGTCGATCCAGCCATTACGGCCCAAGTCGTGAGTTGGGGAATCGAGGCCGGCTACAGACTGATCGACACCGCCGAAGGCTACCAGAACGAGGAAGGCGTCGGGCAGGCGATCCGCACGGCTGGCGTGCCGAGGAGCGAACTGTTCATCACCTCGAAACTGCGCAACGGCGCGCATCAGCGTGACGCCGCCCGGCGGGCTTTCGACGAGACGATGAACAAGCTCGGCATCGAACAGATCGACCTGTTCCTGATCCACTGGCCGGTGCCCAGCCAGGGCAAATATGTCGAGGCGTGGAAGACGCTGATCGAACTCAGGCAATCCGGCCGGATCAAGTCGATTGGTGTTTCGAATTTCAACCAGGACCATCTGGAGCGGATCATCGGCGAGACTGGTGTCACACCCTCAGTCAACCAGATCGAACTCCATCCCCGGTTTCAACAGCGCCAGACCAGAGAATTTCACAGCACGCACAACATCCGCATCGAAAGCTGGAGCCCGCTGGGCAGCGGCCGGCTGTTGAGCGACCCGACCCTCGAAAAGATCGCCGGAAAACACCGCAAGTCCGTGGCGCAGGTGATCATCCGCTGGCATCTTCAGGAAGGGCTGATCGTCATTCCAAAGTCGATCCACCAGGATCGGATTGCCGCCAATTTCGACGTCTTCGAATTCGAGCTGGATTCAAAGGACCTCGAGCTCATTCGAGGCATGGATTCATCAGACGGCCGTACGGGCGCGAACCCGGCCACGGCTGCGTTCCTGTTCTAAGCAAGCTTGAAGAGAAGGAGCCGACGGGCGAACTGCCAATCTCCCCCACTTGGGGGGAGATTGGCAGCTGTGACGATCGCGCTCAGCCTCATATCCCCGATCCATCCAGCAGCGGGACATCTTCTTCGTCCCAGGGGCTCGGCAATGAACCCTTGCTCAGATTGGCTGTCGGCAGTGGCATCCAGCATTTCAGCTCGGGCTCGGCGTATTCAACCACGCGTCCGGGCGACGAGTCGGAAGCGCGCCAGCCTTCGCTGCCGAACTGGTCGGCTCGAGACCAGTAAGCCAGGTCGACTTCCGCTGGCCCCTGCTCAGACGGCCGAACTGTGACCAGGATTCGGCTGCCATCCCTTGGCGCGCTCGACATGTGACGCCAGCGATCGGGCTCGTCCATCGTAATCTCCTCGCGCAATCTGCATCTCGGCTGTCCAGACGAATAGTCGCTTCGCGCACAAGGCCGGTCAACCCGAACTTTGCGCCGGCAGTCTATGATTGGCCGCCTGCCGGTTTGGCGCGACATGGGCTGCCGGTCATCAGCGCACCTTCGCCTTGACTGCCCAGGCTCTCGTTTTCAGGGGAATGGACCCGCCCTCGCCGCGCGGCAGACTGTCGCGGAGCCTCTCCATCAATCTCTGGCGAGCTGCGGGGTCGAGACTCATGCAGTAGCCGGGCGCCGGTCCCGCACCCAGGGTGAAGGGGCGCCAGTAGTCCTCAAAGTCCTTGAACACGGCCGGCATTTCAATCCGGGTGGAGTCGATGGAGCCCAGGCCTGCCTTCTCCGCGAGATCGGTCAATCCATCTTGTGTGCAAAATGGAAAACGCCTGTCTTCGGTAAGGTCGATGGCACCGGGGTCAAGCGCCGTCGCAGCGGTCCAGAAGGCCCGCATGAATTCCACCCCGCCGCCAGGATAATCCCACACATAGAATCCAATCGTCGCTCCAGAGCGGGCCACTCGCCGCATCTCGGCGAGCGCCTTTTGCCTGTCGGGGACGAAGTTGAGGACAAGCGCCGACACGACCATGTCCTTGCTGCCCGATTCGACTGCCAGGGCCTGCGCATCGCCTGCGAGAAACGCGACACGCTTGTCCGGCACGTTTGCCCGCGCCTTGGCGAGAAACCCCTCCGACGGGTCTATGGACACCAGGCTCCCGGGATTGCAACGGGCCAGGATGGCTGCCGAGAGCGCCCCGGTTCCGCAGCCTACCTCCAGCCAGTCCAGACCCTGCGCCGGATCGAGCCAATCCAGGAACGGTGGAGCGATCTGACGGCTCCATCGCCCCATATAGAGGTCGTAGCTATCCCCGGCCTGCCAGGTGTCGTGGCGCGTTGCCTCAGCCATCGCAATCTCCTCCCCTGATGATTTCGACCCGTCGGACCGTGAGAATACGCCCGCCGCCCTCGCGGGAACAGGGGGCCAGGAAGGTCTGTCCGGGGGATCGTACTCGGATGCCGACACGCGCACGCTCGGCCCCGGGCCGGCAAGGCAGACGATCCGGGCGCTGGACATCTCAGATCCGAAAGCAAACCGCTGCTGCCGTCACCTGGACGCGTTCGTGCTCAGCCTGCCCGGAACGCGAGGCTCCGCCTCATCAGTTGGATGCTGAGCGCCAGGTCTCCGCTTCCGATGAACCAGGGCGACAGTATCCGGGACGATCTCAGTCCGCGATAGAGCAGATAGGGAAATCCGAGCGACAGGGCGATCAGCGCCAACTCGGAAGACATTCCGAAGTCCCGCAGCGTAAAATGAACGAACTGATGGACGAACATGATCACCAGGGAGGCTGCGCCGATTTCCGCCAACGGAGCGATGCGCAAGCTCGGCATCGCCATGAAGCGGACGAGGCCGAGGATAAAGGTCGAGATCGCCAATGCAACGAGCAGGCCGAGAAGCGGTGGGCCGAAGATGGCGTTCTTCATGCTGAAGGTAAAGTCGGAACCCGTCCGCGCCGCCGCGAGCGCGACCCCGGCAACCGCCACGACAAACACCGCCGACCACAGCGCGCTCATGCCGCGTTCGCGCAGGAAATGTCCGAACCAGAATGCGCCGATGGCGAGCGGCACGTTCGTCAGGGCCAGCGGCGCGCGCACCTCCTGCCAGTAGGCCTGGATTGAATAGGCGAGGCCGACGGATGCGCCGACGAAGATCAGCATTCCGGGATCGGTCGGTCCGCTGGTCCTGATCGCGACCTCGTTGTAGACGAGTTGCGTGGCGACGAGGCAGGTGACGAACCAGAACACGCCGAGTTCGCGCGTCAGGTGCCGTCCGCCCAGCAGCGCGTCGGTGATGAGTTCCCTGATCTGCCAGGGCGCCGGGGTGTCGCCGCGCAAAAAGTCCACAACGAGCACGCTCGCCATGATCGCGCCGAGAAACATCACATAGGGGATGAGCAGGCCCTGGACGCGCTTGCGGAAAAGCGCCTTCCTCTCCGTCACGGCAAAAAGGTAGCCTGATATGATGAAGAAGAACGGCATGAAGAACAGCGATGCCGCAAAGTAAATCGGGTGCGCCCAGCGCCAGGTGCTGTGGTCGAGGACGTGGGCCATGACGACGAGGGTGATTCCCAAGCCCTTGGCGGTGTCCAGCCAGGTCTCACGTATGGGCAGGTTCAACTTCAGCGTTTCCTGGATACGGCTTATCGGCCGGCCCGGTCCTTCGGTTTCGATGGCGATTGTGCACCGCATCATACTGTGTGGCAAGTGCGAATTGGCCCGGCGTCACGGATTGCCGATCGAAATTGCCGCCGACGCAATGTCGCATAAAGGCGGCAAAATTCAGCATTCCGCTTGATTTTCCGCCGATCTTCACCCATTGTTGCGTTGCACAATAACAGGCTGGTGCCGACTATGGCAGTTCAAGAGCTTACTATAGGAAACCTTGACCGGCACGGGCTGTCGTTCTTGCAGCCAGACGGCTGTTGAAATCGATCGCGCTTTGACGTCGGATCGACCAGGTCCGATTCAAGTAGCAAAGGACCAAGATGCTTCGCGATTTGTCCGCCTACAAGAAAATGTTGATGCTCGGCATTGTCGGGCTGGTGCTCGTCGCCATTCTCGACGCCTTCAGCAATCTGCCCGTCGTCTCCGGCTGCGCATTCTACGGCAATTGCGCGATCGATAGCTCCGTAGAAGCACCGATCGGGCACAGTCAGGATCCGACGCTGCAATGAAGGCCCCCGGCAAGACGGCGCTTATCGTCTATGACGGCGACTGCATCTTCTGCCAGAGCTATGTCCGCTTTGCCCGGCTGCGCGACGCGGTCGGTCCTGTCGAGCTGCTCGACGCGCGCTCCGGCGACCCGCGCGTTGTCGGGTTTCAGCGCCAGGGCTTCGACCTGAACGAGGGCATGCTCTTCGTTTTCGAGGACCGCGTCTACCACGGCGAGGAAGCCATCAATCTCCTGGCGATCCTCAGTTCCTCTTCGACGCTTTTCGGCTGGCTCAACCGCAGGATTCTCTCAAACAGGACGGCCGCGCGGCTGATCTATCCGGCGCTCAAGCTCGGACGCCGGGCCACCCTGAGGCTTCGCGGCCGCTCGCTGATCCCTGCCGACCTCGAACGGCGCTAAAGCATGTCACAAAAGCGCACCCTCGGGCCCTGACCCGAGGGTGCGCAGCGGTTTTGCGACAACGACATGAACTTAAAGCGCCGCGTGTCCCTTGCAATCGCGACACGCTTTGGACAGTTCCCGGCGAAATGGATGGCTAGACTGCCCGGCGACATCTACCAGTTTCCGTGAGAGCGGCGCTCAGTGGGTGCAGGACTTCGGCCGCGAGAAATCCACCAACTTGAACACAAGCAACTTGCGTTCGAGGAGGCTGGGCATTTCGCCTGCGAAGGTCGACGCGTTGGCGCGGGTAATCGTCTCGCCATCCTTCACGTAAGTCACCCAAGCCTCGGGCTTCCGGCGCAGTTGTTTCTTCACATCGAGGAGGACGTGGTAATTGCCCGCCTGCGACTGCCGGACGAGATGGGGCTCCGAGGAATCAACGATCTTCACCACCTCGTTCTGATAGTTGAACATGTATGGTGGCTTGGGAAAGAGCAGATGGTTGGTCTGGCCGGCTTCGGTGTGCAGATTGCTGAACATGTTGATGGAACTCTCCGTCTTGAGCCCGACATAGGGTGACAGGCAGGAGAGGAAGAACAAGCCGGGCACCAAATAGACCCAGAGCGGCTGGCGCGGCGAGGAGACGGTCCGGCAAGGCAGGTTCTGCAGGGCCACGTAGGACAGCACGACCATCGCCGCGCCGCCCACTACCGCCCAAATGAGGATCCAGACGGAGTGGACCATCATGTCGAAGGAGCGCCCGGGAAAAGCATAAGTGAGCACAATGACGAGAGTGACCGCGACCAGCATCACGGCCGCGCCCGGCAGCAAGATCCCGATCCGGCCGAACGTCTCGCGCAGCGGATTGGTAAACTCCAGCGAGGTGCGATAGAGCGCCTCGCTGGCGGGCGTGGGGATGCTCAGCACATACAGCGCGAACACCAGGCTGGAAAAGTCCATGTACCAGGAATAAGCCGAGATCGGGATCACGTAATGGAAGACGAGTGCGAGGATGAACCCCACGGCGAAATAGCGCTTCCAGTAGAGGGACACGATGGCAATCGCCTCAATGACGAAGGTGGCGAAGATCGCAAGATACCGGCCAAACAGATTGTCCTCGAGGCCGAACGGACGAGCCAGCGGAGCGTAGAGGCCCACCGCGCAACTCACGGAAGGATCGAGGAAATCGGTGTTGATCTTGTGGAAGATGCCGTAGAAATACATGATGGCGAGCAGCGCCCGGGCGACGATCCGGATCTGTTGATAAAGCTCCATCCGGGCCAGCGCGGCGCCGCGGCCGGCGGCCCGCAGATAGAGCACTGCCGCACTGAGCAGGATAGCCCCGTTCATCACCGCCGTGATCGTCTTGTTGTTCGAAGCGACCGGCATGCGCAGCGCGTACAGCACAAGCGATACCATCACGAGCCCGATCAAGAACTCGGTTCGCCGCGGGTACAGCAGGAGTAGCAGGCTGAACAGGACGACCGACCAGCTCAGAGCGGCAAACAGCGGCCCCTTGTAGCCAAGCATGGAGTAGATATCACCGGCGATACTGAAGATCGCCGCCATTGCCCAGAACGGGGCAAATGCGGTCAACCCGTCAAATGTATCGTCCCGTCCTCTGACTTTCGTGATCTTGCTGCGACTAACGTTCCATATCGGTGTCGCGCTTGAATACTGCTGCTGCCCAATAAACACCAGTTAAGCCCCCTCAAGTTCCCCTGCAGGTTCTTTTGGCGCCCAACTGGGGACGACTTGGCGCGCCTTCGGAACCGTTCTATGTTGCACTGCAACATCAGCATGAGCGCAGAGTAAGAGTCAATCCGCCGTCGTCGGTAGCTCCTGCTGCCGAGCATCAGCCATTGGGAGAGGGTACGGCGGCCCCAAAGCGGGATGCGTTTAATTTGAACTGGCCATCCCGCTCCATTTGTTTCGCCCGCGACTGCATGTCGCCCAAGGCATGCCCTCGGGCCTGACCGAGGGCGCGCAGCAGTATCAGGACAACGACATGTCAGCACAACGACATGTATGAAAACAAGAACTTGAAGCGGCGCATTAATCTTGCGGATGCGCCGCGCTTCGCCGACTAACGCTGCTTTGCCGTTCTGGGAAATTCCACCACGTCAGCGGGCGGACGCTTGTACTGGGCTGCGACAATTGCATCGATCAGGATGTCCAGGGCGGCGCGCGCCGCGCTGCTCGTCTCGTCATCGCCGCGCAAATAGTGACAGGCTCGTTCAAGATGGAGGTGGGCTGCGGCAAAGTCACTGGTCATGGATTCTCCTTTTGCCCGCCGCTGGACAACGATGGCCCATTTCGATTTACCCAAAGGCGAACATCCACAGCTGGATTTGAATCAAATATGGCGGGTTAACCAGATCTTCAGCATCGCGAGGTGACCTTGCGGCTGCGGACATGTGTTGAGTTCCGCCTCAGGCAACAGACCCGCTCCGGAGACCGGGGCGGGTTTCTGCTTGAATGTCGCCGAACTGCCTGTCCAATGCTCACGCGCTACGCTGCCGCGGCGGAGCCGACCTGGCGTCAAGCAGCGAAGCGGCCCACCGCAAAGGGCGCAAGGCAGTCAGGATCGCCGCGTCCGGCAATGAGGTCGGCGACCAGGCGGGCCGTGATCGGCGCCAGGGTGAGGCCGAGATGACCATGACCGAAGGCATGGAACACCCTGGGGCTGCCACATGACCGACCGATGACGGGCCGGGAATCTGGCAGCGACGGCCGGAACCCGAGCCATTCGGATGAGGATCGGCCCAGTGAGGGGAAGAACTGCCTGGCACCGCGATCCAGCAGCGCCAGCCGGCGCGGATTTGCCGGTGCTGCAAGCCCGCCGAGCTCGACGGTTCCGGCGACACGCAGCCGGCCGGTCATCGGCGTCATGTAGAAGCCGAGATCGACAGGACAGACCGGACGATTGAGCAAAGGCGCTTCGGTCGGGAATTCGAGATGATAACCGCGTTCGGTCTCGAGCGGGATGCTGTCGCCGACCTGCATAGCCAACGCCCGCGATTGCGCACCCGCGGCGATCACCACCGTATTCGCCTTGATGCGAAGCCCGGAACCGCTGAGCCTGACACCGTCCGCCTCGACCTGCAGCCCGGTTATAGCAGCCTGTGCCACCGACACGCCGCGGGCGGTTCCGGCATCGAGCAGCCGCCGCATCAGCGTCTTTGGATCGGTGACATTCATCGAATCCGGGAAGTACAGTCCGCTGGCCCCGGTCGTGGGCAGGCTCGGCTCGAGCGCGGCCACCTCTCCCGGCGTCAGAACCTCCTGATGCACGCCAAACCCGGCGCGCAGCGCCCTGCCACCGGCCGCCCTGGCGAAACCGCTCTCGCGACGATACAGGTAGAGGCAGCCGTTGCGGCGCAGCAGGTCGGCCATATCGGCCTCTTGCGCCATCTCCTCCCAGGCCGGCAGGGCCTCAGCCAGAAGCCCGGCGAGCGCCAGCGCATTGGCACGGGTGGCCGCCGGAAGCGACTCTCTGACAAAACTGACCAGCCACGGCGTCAACTGGAACAGAGCCGGCCAACGCAGCGAAAAAGGGCTGTCTGGATCGAGCAGCAGTTTTGGCAGCGCGCGCAGAACGGCCGGATTGCCGACCGGCATACAGGCATACTCGGCGATCGTGCCGGCATTGCCGAACGAAGCGCCGGAGCCCGGCTCATTGGGGTCGACAAGCAAGACTTCGCGGCCCTCGGCGGCAAGGCGGAGCGCCGTCGCCAGCCCGATTACGCCAGCGCCGACAATGGCGATTTCAACGGTTTCCGCTGCTGCCACGACTAAACCCCTAGACGAAGCCAGGCAGTTGCAGATGCCCGGCCGCGAGCAGTTCGGCCATGGTGTTCAGCGCGGTTCGCAGATCGTCGAGCGAGCGCGCGGCGCCGACATTGATGCGCACCCCGTGCTGTACCGGCTCGCGCCCGACCGCGAAGGCATCGCCGGGAAGAACGGCAACGCCACGTTCCAGGCAGGTGCGAGCGAAACCCGCGCCGCGCCACGGCTCCGGCAGGCGCAGCCAGGCATGGGTCGAGGTGGCGTGGCTATGGACATCGTAGCGGCCGAGGATTTCGGTGAGGATGGCCTGGCGCTGGCGAAGCTCCTGCTTCTGGGCTTCGATGATACGCGCCGCCGAGCCCTCTTCTATCAGCCGTGCGCCGATCAGCGCGGTCAGAGGGCTGATGCTCCAGCAGTTTATGCGCAAAGCCGCGGCGACCTGGCCGGCTATGGCGCGTGGCGCGATCACAAAACCGAGGCGCAGTCCCGGGGCAAGGCATTTCGACAAGGCGCCGATGTGAACCGTCAACTCGGGCTCGAGGCTGGCAAGCGACGGCGGCGGATTGTCCGCCAGCGGCCGATAGACGTCATCCTCGATGATGAGGACGTTATGGCGACGGGCGACAGTCACCAACTCGTGCCGGCGCTCCTCGCCCAGCGTGATGGTGGTCGGGTTGTGCAGGGTCGGCACCAGGAAGACCGCGCGTGGGCGCAGCTGCGCGCAGGCCGCCTCGAAGGCGTCGGCCCGCATGCCGCCACGGTCCATGGCGATGCCTCTGAGATCGAGCCCATGCACCCGGCATAGCGCATTGATGCCCTGATAGGTCACTTCGTCGGCGAGCACGACCTCGCCCTGCCTGGTCACCGCGCCAAGCACGCAATCCAGCCCATGCTGGGCACCCGCCGCCAGCACCACCCGGCCGGGATCGCCGTCGCCGGCGACCGGCTGCATCCACTCGGCAATCGCCGCCCTCGCCCACAGCGGCCCCTCGGGCGGGTGATAGTCCTGAAGCGTGGCGTAGTGCCGGTCCTTGGCCAGGCGCGGCAGCAGCAGGGCCAGGGCTTCGAGATAGGCCGAGGTTGCCGGCCGGTTGACGGAAAGGTCGATGACGCCGCTGTCGTCGCTTGGTGCCGACACGAAACCGGTTCCTTCGCCGCCGTTGCGGGCAGCCACCGTCGTGCCGCGTCCAGGCCGCGCTTCGAGCAGGCCGCGCTGCTGCAGCGTCGACAGCGCCCGCGTCACCGTGGTGACGTTGATGCCCAGTGCGCGGGCAATCTCGCGCTGCGGCGGCAGCCTGTCTCCAACGGCAAGCGTGCCGGCTGTAATCCGTTCGGCAATAGCGTCAGCAAGGCGCCGGTAGACCGGGCCTTCCTCCGAGGCGAGTTGCAGGTCATGAAGCATGCGGATTGGCGGTTTCGGTGTGTTGACACTCTGGCTACCGGCGCATCTAGCATAAGACAATGTTCCGGACAATAGCGCTTGTCCGGTGCCTAATTCCAAAATCCGGGCTGAAAATCTCACACAACACCGAAGAAAGCCGCTTGACGGGCAAACTTGTCTGCATCTATGGTTCTTTGGCGATTGATTGTGTGAGCATACAAGTTTGGTTTGCCGCCTTGCGCGGCCAGCGTCAAGCGAGACCGGCACATGGACGGCAAGCACCATTTCGTTTCGACAAGCGGCCATTGCGGGCGCTCAACGGAATTCCGTCCGTGATCGCCGAAGCGACAGGCCTGTCGCGCGACAGCGCGGGTCCGGCACCGGAGGTCAACGTCGGCAGCCCCAATACCTGTGGCCGGGGATTTGTCGAGTTCGTCGATGTCGAGAAATCCTATGACGGCCGCACGTTCGCGGTGACACGGCTGAACCTCAGCGTGGCGCGCGGCGAGTTCCTCACCCTTCTCGGCCCCTCAGGTTCGGGCAAGACGACGACGCTCAACATGCTTGCCGGCTTCGAACGGCCGACTTGCGGCGTCATCACGCTTGAAGGCCGGTCGGTCGACAGGCTGCCGCCCTACGAACGCAACATCGGCATGGTATTCCAGAACTACGCGCTGTTTCCGCACATGAGTGTCGAGGAGAACGTCGCCTTCCCGCTCTCGGTCCGCAAGACCACCAGGGCGGACGTGGCATCCCGCGTCGGCCGCGCGCTCGACATGGTGCGGTTGCGGCAGTTCGGCGACCGGCGGCCGGCGCAGCTTTCCGGCGGCCAGCAGCAGCGCGTCGCGCTCGCCCGCGCGCTGGTGTTCGAGCCAAGCCTGGTGCTGATGGACGAGCCGCTCGGCGCGCTCGACAAGAAGCTGCGCGAGCACATGCAGATCGAGATCAAGCAGTTGCACACCATGCTCGGCGTCACCATCGTCTATGTGACGCACGACCAGAGCGAGGCGCTGACCATGTCGGACCGCGTTGCCGTGTTCAACAATGGGGGGATTGCCCAGCTCGGTTCGCCTGACGATCTCTACAACACGCCGGAGAGCTCGTTCGTCGCCAGCTTCATCGGCGAAAACAACACGCTGGAAGGCAAGGTCGAGCGCGTCTCCGGCAAGGAGTGCCGCGTCGCGCTGCACGGCGGCGGTTCGGTCGCCGCGCTGGCCATCGGCGTCGCCGAAGGCGCGGCCTGCCATGTCGCCATCCGCCCGGAACGGTTGAAGCTCGCGCCCGCTTCGAACGGTGCAAATGCGTTAGCCGCCACGGTCGAAGGCCGCATCTATCTCGGCGACCACCAGCGTCTTCTGGCCAGGCTGGAAAGCGGCCAGGTGCTGACCGTCAAGGTCGGCCCCGAAGCGACCATGGGCAACGGGGAACCGGTCACGGTTTCCTGCGCGCCCACCGATTGCCGCGCCTTTCCGGCCGATGCCGGAACGGGCGGTTCCATCTCGAAAACAGGGGAATAAGAACAATGAAAATCACAAAAGCCCGGCTGTTCGCCTTCGCGGCAGCCACAGCATTCATCACCATGGGAAATGCCGCTTTCGCGGAAGAGCTTTCGATCATGGCCAGCGGCGGCGCCTGGCAGGATGCCCAGCGCAAGGCATGGTTCGAGCCGTTCAGCAAGGAAACCGGGATCAAGATCGTCGAGCAGGAATATCTTGGCGATCTTGGCAAGGTCAAAGCGATGGTCGATACCGGCAACGTGCCGATCGATCTGGTGACGGTCGAGACCGCGACCGTGCTGCAGGGTTGCGACGCCGGCATTCTCGAGCGGCTCGACTATTCCAGGATCGCCCCGCGTGAAAAGTTCATCGAAGGTTCGGCGCTCGACTGCGGCGTCGGTCTCGACGCCTATGGCGATGTCCTTGCCTATGACCCCAACGTGCTGAAGGAGGCGCCAACCTCGGTCCTCGACATCTTCGACACGACGAAGTTTCCGGGCAAGCGCGCGATGCGCAAGTTTCCGGCACAGAACCTCGAATGGGCACTGATGGCCGACGGGGTCGCGGCGGCCGATGTCTATGAGGTGCTGGCAACCCCCGAAGGCGTCAACCGCGCTTTCAAGAAGCTCGACACCATCAAGCAGGACATCGTCTGGTGGGATGCCGGCGCACAGCCGCCGCAGCTCCTCGCATCCAAGGAAGTGGTGATGACCACCGCCTGGAACGGCCGTATCCAGAACGCCATCGACAAGGACGGGGCGCCGTTCAAGATCGTCTGGAACAACCAGATCCTCGAATATGACATGATCGCCATTCCGAAGGGCGCCAAGAACCCGGATCTGGCCTACAAATACCTTGCCTATATCAGCCAGCCGGAAATCAACGCCAAGCTCGCCAGCTACATCACCTACGGGCCGGTGCGCATCGATGCGGCCTCCTTCGTCGCGCCGGACGCCCTGCCGAAATTGCCGAACGCACCCGACCACATGACCGCTTACCTGGTCGCCGACACCGAATTCTGGGGCGACTATGGCGAGGATCTGGTCAAGCGCTTCAACGCCTGGCTCGCGCAGTAGGGAAAATGTCGGCGCTCGAGCCCACGAAACTGGACCGGCCGCGGGCAAGCCGCAACTGGTCGGCCGCCGATTCCGGCGCAGCAAAGTCGGTTGCGGCAGCACTTCGCCGCGCCGATCTCGGCGACCGCCTGCGATCGCTGACGCTGGCGGCACCTTTGCTGGTGCTGCTGGCATTGAGCTTCGGCATCCCGCTTGTCCTGCTTCTGTCGCGCGCCGTCTACGATCCAACGATTGCCGACGCCTTGCCGCAGACCAGCCAGGCATTGCGCGGCTGGAACGGCACCGGACTGCCCGACGATGCTGCGTTCCTGGCCCTTGCCGCCGATCTCCGCAGCAATCAGGCCAAGGGGACCGCCTACGAACTCGCCAAGAGCCTCAACGCCCGCCTGCCCGGTGCACGCAGCCAGGTGCTCAAGACGGTGCGCCAACTGGAGGCTGCCGACAGGCCGCCGCTGGAGGTGATGAAAGCGGTGCCGTTCTGGTCGGCACCGGGCACATGGCCGGTCATCGAGAGCGGCACCCATAGCGTGACGTCGTTCTATCTGCTGAGCGCGCTTGATCTGCGCTGGAATGCCGATGGCGGCATCGAAAGAGTGCCACCCGAACAGGCGATCTTCGTGCAGGTGTTCATGCGCACTTTTTTGGTCGCCGCAGCGGTGACCCTGGCCACGCTGGTCCTGGGCTTCCCCCTCGCCTATCTCATCGCCTCCGTGCCCAAGGGGCTCGCCGCCATCCTCATCGTTGCGGTGCTGCTGCCGTTCTGGACGTCGATCCTGGTGCGAACCGCGGCCTGGACGGTGCTCCTGCAGAAATTCGGCCTGGTCAACGACCTGCTGCTGTGGCTCGGCGTTGCCGACGACCGGCTCGATTTGATGTACAGCCGCATCGGCCTGATCATCGCCATGACCCACATCCAGCTGCCGTTCACCCTGCTGCCGATCTACAGCGTCATGCGCACTATCCAACCCTCGCAGATGAAGGCTGCCTATTCGCTCGGCGCAAAACCGTTCACCGCTTTCCGCCGCGTCTACCTGCCACAGGTCTTTCCGGGCGTCATGGCCGGCTGCCTGCTCACCTTCATCCTTTGTCTCGGCTACTACATAACGCCGGCGCTGATCGGCGGCGCCAGCGACCAGTTGATCAGCAATTTCATCGCCAGCTATGTCAATGTCGAACTGAATTGGGAGATGGCGGCGGCGCTCAGCTTCATCCTGCTCGTCTTCACCCTGGCGCTGTTCGGCATCTTCGCCCGCATCCTCGGCCTCGACCGTCTCAAGCTGGTGTAGCCATGTTGCTGTCTCCCTATCCAACGACAGGCGAAAGAATCCGCATCACCCTGCTCTGGCTGTGGTGCGGCATGGTGATCCTGTTCCTCCTCGTGCCGATCCTCATTCCCGTTCCCTTGTCGTTCAACAGCGGCGCCTTCTTCATCTTTCCGCTGGAGGGAATTTCGACGCGCTGGTACGAGGTCGTGCTCGGAACCCAGCGCTGGCAGGCAGCCATCGGCAACAGCCTGATCGTTGCGTTCGGGACGACGCTGATCGCAACGATACTCGGCACGTTGACGGCGATCGCACTTTCCGACGAAAAATTTCCCGGCCGCCGCATCGTCATGCCGCTGCTGCTGTCGCCGTTGATCGTGCCGGTGGTGATCACCGCCGTCGGCTCGTATCTGTTCTATGCGCGCGTCGGCCTCGCCAGCACCTATGCCGGGATCATCCTGGCGCATACCGCACTCGCCAGCCCCTTCGTCGTCGTCACGGTGGGGGCGAGCCTCTCCGGCTTCGACCGCAATCTGATGCGCGCCGCCGCCATCTCCGGCGCAAGACCCATCACATCGTTCTTCAGGGTGATGCTGCCGCTGATCCTGCCCGGCGTGCTGTCAGGGGCGGCCTTTGCGTTCGTCACCTCGTTCGACGAGGTCGTCGTGGCGCAGTTCCTGGCCAGCGCCAATCAGCGCACCATGCCGCTCGAAATGTTCATCGGCCTGCGCGAGAAGCTGAGCCCGGCAATCACCGCCGCCGCGACGCTGATGATGGCGTTGTCGATCGTGCTGCTCGTCGTCGCCAATGTTCTGGCCCGCCGTGGCAAGCAGCGACCGCGCATCGACTAGAAGACCGTGCGGCGGTCGGCCAGAGCTTCTATAGGCCTGCCTGAGTCAGGCCATCTCGATCGGTGGAAAATGGTCGCGATCGGGTGGATAGCTGCCGCAGGGAGCGCGATCCCAAGGTTTCCCTCGCAGCCCTCCTTTGCAACACTTTGCGCTCCTCGACGTTCTCCCAAGGCACGCTTCGAAGCCGCGGCGGTTCGGCGACCTGCATCGATGTGACGCTGGAGGACACGCCATGGACATGGGCAACAGGAAGACGCAGTTCAATATCTGGTACTGGATCGTCGCCTTCGTCGGGCTGATGATCTTCCAATATGTCTATACCGCCACGCAGCACGTCGCGCAGATTCCCTACAGCCAGTTTGAAACCCTGCTGCGCGACGGCAAGATCGCCGACGTGCAGGTTTCCGATCGCTTCATCCAGGGCCGCTTCAAGGAGCCGCAGGACGGCAAGCCGCTGTTCATTACCACGCGCGTCGAGCCTAACCTCGCGCGGCAGCTGCAGGAACACGGCGTCACCGTCACTGGCCAGATCGAAAGCACCTTCCTGAGCGACCTGCTCTCCTGGGTCGTCCCGATCCTCGTCTTCTTTGGCTTGTGGATGCTGCTGATGAGACGAATGGCGGGTGGCATGGGAGGTTTGATGCAAATCGGCAGGAGCAAGGCCAGGGTCTATGTCGAGGCCAATACCGGCATCGGCTTCGACGACGTGGCGGGCGTCGATGAGGCCAAGGCCGAGTTGCAGGAAATCGTGGATTTCCTGAAAAGCCCGCAGGAATACGGCCGTCTTGGAGGGCGCATGCCCAAGGGCGTGCTGCTGGTCGGACCGCCCGGCACCGGCAAGACACTGCTCGCGAAAGCCGTTGCCGGCGAGGCAAAAGTTCCGTTCTTCTCGATCTCGGGTTCAGAATTCGTCGAGATGTTCGTCGGCGTCGGCGCCGCCCGTGTGCGCGACCTGTTCGAGCAGGCACGCGCCAAGGCCCCGGCGATCATCTTCATCGACGAGCTCGACGCGCTGGGCCGCGCCCGCGGTGCCGGCCCGACGATGGGCGGGCACGACGAAAAGGAGCAGACGCTCAATCAACTCCTGGTCGAGCTCGATGGTTTCGACCCGAAAATCGGCGTCGTGCTGCTCGCCGCGACGAACCGCCCGGAAATCCTTGACCCGGCACTTCTTCGCGCCGGCCGTTTCGATCGGCAGGTGCTGGTCGATCGCCCGGACAAGCAAGGTCGCGTCCAGATCCTTAAAGTCCACATGAAGAAGGCGAAGCTGGCGGCGGATGTCGATGCAGAAAAAGGCGCCGCGCTGACGCCGGGTTTTACCGGCGCCGATCTCGCCAACCTGGTCAATGAGGCAACCCTGCTCGCCACGCGCCGGAGGGCGGATGTCGTCACGATGGACGATTTCAACAATGCGGTCGAGCGCATCGTGGCCGGGCTCGAGAAGCGCAACCGGCTGTTGAACCCGAGGGAACGCGAGGTCGTCGCCTATCACGAAATGGGCCATGCACTGGTAGCCATGGCGCTGCCCGGCGTCGACCCCGTGCACAAGGTATCGATCATCCCGCGCGGCGTCGGCGCCTTGGGCTACACGATCCAGCGGCCGACCGAGGACCGCTTCCTCATGACCCGCGAGGAACTGGAGAACAAGATGGCGGTGCTGCTCGGCGGCAGGGCGGCCGAGTGGATCGTGTTCGGGCATCTGTCGACGGGGGCCGCCGACGACCTGGCCAAAGTGACCGATATCGCCCGCGCCATGGTGACGCGTTACGGCATGTCGGAAAAGCTCGGCCATGTGGCGCTGGAAAAGGACCAGCGCTCCTTCCTGAGCCCCAACCCACTTGCCGGCGGTCCGCGCGAGCACGATTACGGCGAGGCCACCGCCGAGGCCATCGACGAGGAGGTTCGCAGCATCGTCGACACAGCTTTTTCGCGAACCGTCGGGCTCCTCACCGACCGACGGGATCTGCTGGAAAAGACGGCGCGCAAGCTGCTCGAGATCGAGACGCTCAGCGAGGCCGAGCTCGCATCGCTCGTCGGAAACGTCGCGACACCGGATCGCACGGCGGCATCCGAACCGCAATCGGGGAAGCGACCGATACGACGAGGCAAGGCTGCGGCGACAAATTTTTCGCGCCGGGCCGAGTGACGGCCTTCCTGTCCCAACGTGGTCCGGGGTCGACTGCCGAAAACCGCAGCCCCACATCAGAGATACTGCCTGCGGCGGGAAGGCGACCGCGGCAAGCAGAATCGCAATCCCTCGTCAATCCATTGAGTCATGCTGGTAAAGCTCATCCATGCTGAGCGTCGCCAGAGAGGCGAAAGGCGCCTGCTTTTTCACGCGACCGCCGCTGAGGATCACCACGTCGTCGCAGAATGAGATGGTGCTGTGATGATGACTGATCACTATGGTCGTGCGGCGGCCTGCCCTCGACTTCAAGGTCTCGACGATGGCCGCTTCCGACAGTCCGTCCACCGCATTGGTGGCTTCGTCCAGGATGAGGATATCGGGATCGCGCACCAATGCTCTCGCCAGTGCGATCCGCTGCCGCTGTCCCGCTGAAAGATTGACGCCCCTGTAGCCGACGACCGTCTGGTAGCCTTGCGGCAGATGTTCAATGAATTCATGAGCTTCGGCCAGCTTTGCAGCACGCTGGGCGTCGCCGGCCGAGGCTGCGTCCTGCCCGTAGATTATGTTCTCAAAAATGGTGCCATCCACCAGTTCCAAATCCTGGCTGGCGAGTGCGATATGCCTTCGCCAGTGGCTGGGATCGATCTGGTCGAGGGGTGATCCATCGACGAGAATTCTACCGGCATCAGGCTCGACGAAGCGGCACAGGAGATTGACGATCGTCGTCTTGCCTGCGCCTGAGCGGCCGATGAGCGCCGTCGAGCGGCCGCTGCGGATCTCGAATGCCGCCGAATGCAGCACCACGGCACGTTGGTCCTTGCCGGAATAGGTAAAGGTCACGTCATCGAACTTGATCCCTTGCGCCAAGCCCTGGAACGGTCGGTGTCCTCGCGGAGGTTCGGGCTTGTCGGTCGGGTCCAGCATCCAGACCACCTCTTCAAGCGATCCGCTCAAGCCTTGCAACTGGCTCCAGGCCATTTGCAGGGCCCGCATATACGGCTGCAGCCTGTAGAGCAGGATGACGAACGCGACGATCAGCGGGAAACTCACGCCCACGAACCAGGCGCCGATCACCACCGCCAGAAACAGCATCGCGTGGAGAACCTCGGTCAGCGGCGGCAGCGCGCCCTGACGCGTAAGCAGGACGAAAGCAGCCCGGCGAACCGCGTCCGACGCCTGATCGAATGTCGCCTTCTCGCGGCTCTCCTGTCCGAAAATACGGATCAGACGCCCGGCATGCACGAGGTGGAGCATCTGCGATGCAAGATCGCTGTTGCGCGAAGCGACGCTGCGGCTCGGCGCCTTCAAATTGGCTGACAGCACGGCGTGCGCGATCTGAACGACGACCAACCCGAGCGTGACCAACAGTGTCATCTGCCATGAAAGCAGGAGCAGAAAAGCCAGCAGAATGATTGCGGCCGATGCGCTGACGATGGCCGTCAGCATGATCTGGATCGCATCCGATGCCCGCCAGGATTCGTTGGAGATGATGTTGAGCAGCCGTCCGGGACTTTGCTGCAGGAAGAATGGATAACCGACCCGCAGCAACTGCTCCGACAGTGCGCTGCGGATCGAATGGCTGGCCTTGCCATAGATGAAGGTCGTCAGCAGCGTGTTTGCGAAGGCGAAGACGTTCTTCAGGACGATCGAGCCGAGAATGGCGACCGAAATGACGATCAGCCGGTCGCGCTCGCTGAGGTCAGATCCGAAATGCTGGAACACGGCAGAAAAGCCGGCCATTCCGGTTTGATCCCCCTGCCCCATGATGATGCCCAGCAAGGGGATGATCAGCCCTATGCCGAAGCCTTCAAGGGCCGCGCTGGCAAGACCCAGCATCACCACGGCAGGAAGCAGCCGCAGTTGCTTCCCTCCAAGCGCGCGGCGCAGCATCGGCAGGCTCGGCGGTACCAGTCGCATTATGGCGTATTCACCCTCGCCTCGGCATTTGCCTGTTGATCCTGTGCTTGTTGATCCTGCCGCACTTGCGGCGCCTCTGGCCGTCTCGCCAACGAAAGAACCGCGAACTTGGCCGCGCCGAGCAGATTCATGATGACGATCGGCCAGTGCGACAGCTTGAGTTCGCAATCGAACCGAGGCCCCTTCACCAATTCCCGGAAAGCCGATCGCACGGCCCAGTAGAAATGGCGAAGCAGCCAAGGCGCATGGCGAACATGTTTCAGGCACAGCCCGCCATTGCCCAGGCAGTAGTCGCGGTGGAGCTTTTCGATGGCCTTGTGATCTCGCCGGCCGTGATGGTGGAAGATCGTCATATCGGGCACATATTCGACTGGGATTCCGAGCAGCACCGCTCGCACAAGATAGTCCGTATCTTCCGCGGAGCGCAGCGGGCCGCCTGCGCCGAACCGCTCGTCGAAAAGGCCGATGCGGGCAGCAGCATCGCGGTGCATCGTCATGTTGCAGCCGAGCACAAAACCGCCGGGATGAACATCCGATGTAAGCCGCTCGCGGACCAGCGATCGCTTGATCGTGAACGGCAGATCCCTGGCATCGCCGATCTCGACGCGGCCGCCCCGGACGACCCGTTCCCCAGTCCCGTAATGTCGCTGCAAATCACTGAGGTAGTCGCCATGGACCTGGCAATCATCATCGACGAAGACCAGCACACGGCCCCGTGCTCGCGCCAGACCGGCGTTGCGGGCCGCCGCCAATCCGCGTCGTGGCTCGCAAACAGCCGTCAATGGGATGTCCGACAGTTCGGCGATGCTGGCCAGGCGTTCTGCCGTGCGGTCGGTCGAGCCGTTGTCGACAACCACGAGTTCGGCCGCGAAGGCAGGATGGGCACGGCACGCGGCCTGGATCGACTTGATGCAAGGCTCGAGCACCGCAACGCGGTTGCGCGTGCAGACGATGAAGCTGACCTCCGGTGCCGGGCCGTGCTGCGGCCGGGGATCGGCCGAAATGGACGCAAGCATACTCGAGCGACTGTGCTGCATAGGCTGGTGGGATTTGACTGTCATTCTAGCTCGACCCAAGGGAAGGCAGAACCGCCGCGGCCGGCACGGATTGCAAGTACCGCGACAAGGCGTCTACCTGCCTGGTCGCCGACATCGAGACGAGACTGAACCGCGGCGCGTAGGCGCCGGCACGCAATGCGTACCGCTCGCGACGCCGAATGCGGTCCCAATTGGCAGTCCGCGTCAGGAACTCATGCGTCAACAGCGGTTGCATCTCATCGCCTATGAGTTGGTAGAGGAAATAGAACAGGTTCAGCGTGCCGGCCTCATAGCTCGGCCTCGTTTCCGCCGGCAGTCCGGAAATCCTCTCCTTCAGCGCAAGCATCCAATCGGCGGCACGGCGGACCGTGTCCATTGAGGCAGCATCACCGATGTCGCGGAGGTCCCGCGCGTTTGGCGCGAGGCCTTCCCGCTCAAGGGTTTCGGCCACGATCTTCAAATGCGTCCTTCGCATCTCCCGCTTGTGCCGGTTCGTCACGCTGTCGCCATGGATACGATAGGCGATCAGGTTTTCGGGGATCATAGCCGCCGGGTAACGGTCGGTAAGCCGTCTGAAGAGATCGAAATCTTCGGCATGGGTATAGCTCTCGTCGTAATATAGATCGCCGTCCTTTATGGCGTTCCTATTAAAAACTACTGTAGGATGCATGAATATCGTGAAGAACATTGACAATATGCCCAGGATATTTTCCTGAAGAGCTGGATCAGGCAGGCCTTTGACGATGCGGTTGCCAAGCAGGAAATCGACACCTGCGCCGCACAGGGCGAGGTCGGGCCGCCGGTTGAAGAGTGCGACCTGACGCGATAGGCGCCAGGGATAGGCGATATCGTCGGCGTCCATCCTGGCGACCAGATCACCCCGAGCCACCGCCAGCCCTTCATTCAGGGTTGCGATGAGGCCTCGGTTTTCGCGTGAGACGATGGAGATGCGGTTGTCAGATTTGCGGAAATTCTCCAGGATCTTCAGGGAATTATCCGTCGATCCGTCATCGGTCGCGATGATCTCCAGGCGATCGTAATCCTGCCTCAGGATGCTGGCGAGCGCGGCAGCCAGATAAGGTCCGGCATTATAGATCGGCAGCAGAACGGACACCAAGGGAGCAGCCATGGTCAGCTCCGATCCGTTCGCGGGAGGTCGCGTGCCAGGGATGCTTTGCGGCCATCGAGCGGGCCGCTGAAATAAGCTCCTGTTGTCCTTCCAAGCCACCCGGCGTCATCCGTTTTGACACCTGCCAGAATGACGGCGCCAACTCCTGGAGCAACATAGGGGAAGTAGCGCTTGAGGCTGTTGAGCGGCTTTTCGAAAAGCAGCCATGAGACCGAAGCCACGATGATGGTCGCCGCTCCCGCAACCAGGAATCGCCCCGGCCCTTGCTCAGAGACGTTGAGCGGGATCCAGGGCTGGGACATGACCGCGAGCGACAGGACGATGGGATGGTAGAGATAAACCCCGTAGCTGATGCGGCCGAGCGCCAGCAGCGGTGGCAGGTTGACAAACTTCCCCCGATAACCGTCAATGCCGGAGGAACAGCTCGCAACGACCACGACCAGCGGCGCGAGAGGCAGGACTTCCAGGAGCAGCCAGCGGCCCCATTCCTGCACGGAATTTGCCGGCGTCGGAGCAAACCACTGCAGGACGAAAAAGGCGGCCACGAGCGCCGGCCAGCCAAATCGCAACCACTGAGGCAAGACGGCGGTTCTGGTTCGGTAGATTGCAAGCAACGCACCTGACGCCAGCGCGTCCATCGATGCCGGCGGAAGCAGGTCGCGCGCGAGGTCGGGACTTCCGGTGATCGGCCAATAAAAGCGATACGACAACGACAGCAGGATGACGCCGATACAGATCGACTGGAGGCGCCGGAGCGGCGCCAGCAAGACGATCAATGGCCAGACGATATAGAACTGCTCCTCGATGCTCAGGCTCCAAAGATGGGCGAGCACCCAAGGCATCCATTCGTTGCGCAGTGCGAACCAGAAATTCGACAGATAAAGCGCATGCCAGACCAGCGATCCCCTCGACTGCTCCAGGTCGACCAGCCAAACGAGAGCCAACACGGCAAAGTAGGGAGGGAATATACGCAGCGCCCGCCTGATGTAGAAGGATTTGAGTGCGGGCGCGGTTTCGAATTCAGCGGACGCGCGCGCGTCCAGAAGAAGCCGCGTGATCAGAAAGCCGCTCAACACGAAGAACAATCGCACGCCGATGTGGCCCCAGAAGGAGGACCCTCCCGCCGCAAAGAAATGCGAATACATCACCATCGTCACGGCGATGGCCCTCAGCGCGTCCAATTGCGTGTCGCGTCTCATCAGCGGCTTCCGCCAGTTAGATGTCTCCGATGACATCGTTGCCGCGGGTCGCCGCAGCTCACCCTGCGGACGGCGGCGCCTCCGCAATGCGGCTGATCGTTTTCGCTCAAAGCGCTGCGTCTCGCGCGGGCTGCGGAGGTTCGGGCGGAGCGACCAAATGGCTCTGCGCCATCCCCCGCCAATGTGCCCACCAGATTGCAGATTGCCTCAACACCACGGAGTCTCTCACGCCATCGAATGCCCCAGCGCGACGATAGGAAAAAAATGCTGCGTCGCAACACAAAATGTTAATGCGTTTGAAATAGTCGCGTGAGGCATGGCCTGAAAAATGCGCGAAAATCGCCTGAATCTGGCTAATTTTGACAGTTCTTGACCGAAGCTCGGACCTATTCACACTTCATGATTGGCACGACCGTGCCGCATTGCAGCATGATCGAACACAAGTTGGGGTCCTGCACAGACCTGAACTCGCAGAGCACAACTCCCATCGTGGGCGATGGAAGCCTCGTAACTGGGGGGTCAAAAGCCGGCATAGCCGATGTCCACTTTCGACCCCTGCGTGCTCCTTCGCCAACCCTACGCCGGTTGCAATTCTCTGCGCGGCAGCCGCGGGAAGGCGATCGCCACCGCCACCGCGCCGAGCCCGACAAGGGCCGAGCCGATGAACAGCCAGGAATAGCTGGCATAGAACACCATGCCGCCGGCGAGCGGGCCGAAGGCCATGCCGATGCTGGACAGCATGGTTATAGCACCGAACACCGTGCCGAGGATGCGCTGGCCGAAATATTCGCGCGCCAGCACCGCATATCGCGGCCGACTGCGAATCCCAAGGCTCCCTCGCAGCGCTCCTTGCAACACTTTGCACTTCCCGACGTTCTCCCAAGGCGCGCTCCGAAGCCGATCGTCGCGGCTCCAATGGCAAATCCAATTGTTGGAGCGAGGGATGTCGGCTTCCCGGCTGGCCGCGGCACCCAGCGTGCCATGGCGGTTCGACGACCTGCATCGACGTGACGCTGGAGGAGACGCCATGGACATGGGCAATAGGAAGACGCAGTTCAATATCTGGACTGGATCGTCGCCTTCGTCGGGCTGATGATCTTCCAATATGTCTACACTGCCACGCAGCACGTCGCGCAGATTCCCTACAGCCAGTTTGAGACCCTACGCGACGGCAAGATCGCCGACGTGCAGGTTTCCGATCGCTTCATCCAGGGCCGCTTCAAGGAGCCGCAAGACGGGAAGCCGCTGTTCATTACCACATCCGCCTGCTTACACGCAGGCTCGCAAGAGCTGGCGATCCGGATTTCCTTGTTCGGCAGCAGTGACGCCATGCCGAGCTGCGTGTAGGTCGGAAGGGACGCCAGCGCCGGTTCGATCTCGGCGTCGTAGCGGTCGAGGTTTCGGATGCGTCCGAGCAGCTCTTCCCCGACCTCGTATCGCGTGGCATCGGAGATCACGACGCAATTCTCACGCCTCATGGATAGGAGCCAGGCGCCCCAGCGCCCGCTCGTAGATGGCCTGATGCAGCTTTGCGATCCTAGGCCACGACAACTCCTCCGCGCGGACCCGTGCCTGCGCCGCCATTGCCGACCGGAGGCCCTCGTCCGCCTGCAGCAGGCGCAGGGCCGCGACGAAGTCGTCGGCATGTGAGACTAGGATGGCCTCGGTGCCGGGCAGGTATGCTCGGACCGCTGCGATGTCCGAGGAAACGACGGGCAGGCCGCTTGCGACGCCCTCCAGAAGCGCGTTGTTCGCCGTTGCACCCAGGAGAGGCAGGAAGAGGACGTCCGCGGATCGATAGAGGGAGGCCAATCGGTCGTCGTCCAGACCCGAGCGGATCGTCACGTTCGCTGACATGAGGCCGAGGTTCGCGCCCGTGACGACCTCGAAGTCGATCTCGGGCAGAGCGGTCGCGACGGCCCTCACGGTATCCCAGTCCCGGAGCCAGTTCCCAACGGTCAAGCATTTCAGCCGAGCATTCGCCCGTGTCCTGTCGCCCGGAGCGAAGAAGGAGGTGTCGACGCCGTGCAGCACCAAGTGCAGGCGTTCGGCGGGAACGAACTGGCCGAAGAACTCCGCCTGGGTCGGTGAGACTATGATCAAGTGGTCCAGCCGTCGGAGCAACTCGCCGTCGAGAATCGCCTCGGCGACCTCGGGCGGCTGGTGGAAGGTCGCGATGACCGGCAGAGACGACCGTCCCCCGAGCTTCAGGAGACCGGGCAGGTACCGCCCGGAATGCTCCCCGTCCAGCAAGTGCACTATGTCCCAGGAGCCTCGGATGCACTCGCCGAAGATCCTCGCTTCGGCGGTCAGGTCGCTCACCTTGTACCAGCGCATCCCCGACCGGCGGCACCATCTCTTCAGGACGGGCCTCAGCGGGGAAAGCCAGGCGGGAACGTCCGAGTCGTCGTCCGGGGTTCCATGCAGCCCCACGGCGAAGGCCGCCCGGTCGAAATGCTGTGCAACTTGGACGTATCCTGCCCATCGGCCCCAGTGCGGATAGAGCGTGTGCTCGAAGCGGATCCGGATGGGGAGTTCAGCGCCGGACACCGAGAAGTCCCCGGATAAAGCCGACGTCAATAAGCGCGAAGCACTTCAGGGCAAACGTGTCGGGATCCGTCGTCGGAAGCACGAGGGACCGCAGGCGCCGCGGCGAACGCATGAGTCGCAGGGCCCGGCCGAGGGCGGCGCGGTACCGCTGGCGCCGGCTCGGTGCACGCTCGATCGTGTACATCATCGCGTCCGAGATCCCCTGCCAGTAGAAGCGGCTCCGAAACCATGTCTGGTCTAGACGATAGAGTGGCACGAGGTGCGAAATCGCGATCTTCGGCACGTAGACGACGCTGTAGCCTCGCTCCGCGATCTTTTTCTGAAGAAAGACGTCGCCGCTCGAAAGGAGGTTGTTTCCATAGCGGTCGAGACGGGGGTCGAACCCTCCCACGCTTTCGAGCAGCGCCTTCGGGACGACCATGTTCGCGCCGACAAGCCACGCTCTCGCGAGGTCGGCAATCACCATCTCGCTCGGCCCCCAGTCGACGATGGTGAGCGAGCCAGCGATCCCGTCTGACAGCCATTCCGGGCGAGCGCCCTCCCACATCGGATCGACCCGACCGCCGACCGCGCCCATGTTCGGTCCGCATCTCTCGACCGCATCGCCGATGGCCAGAAGCCATCCTGGCTGGGCTATGGCGTCGTCGTCAAAGTAGGCGACGTAGGACCCGCGGCAGGATCGCCAGCCGGTGTTGCGGGCGACACAGAGCCCGGTCCGTTCTTCGCGGATGTAGACGACGCGGTCGTCGACTTCGAACTCCGACACCACCTCGCGGGTATGGTCGGTGGACCCGTTGTCCACCACCACGATTTCGTAGAGGGACCGCGGGAAATCCTGCCGGACGACGCTGGCGATCGCCTTCCGGAGGAGATCGGCCCGGTTCCGGGTGCAGATCACCACGGAAATCCAGCCGATTTCGGGTGCGCGAACCGCAGTATCCAAGTTCGAACCTCGACAGGCTACCTCTTGAGCCGGTGTGCCCGGAATAAGATCCGGCGGACCGCCTTCCCCGGGTCCCGCACGGTGGTAATAAGCCGCCTCTGCCACCGCGGCAGTGCCGTCGGATCGTAACCGAACGGCGCGGCCAAGGGCAAGGGCACGTGGTTGTCTATGATATCCAGGGCGATCGCGGTGTTTGGTCCAGCAAAACGCGACAGGAGTTCGGAACGGATCGCCCGGAGCGCCGACGCGCCCGGCCAGGCGAGGTCGGTGTCCTGGATCGTGCGTTCATGGAGAGCTTCCGGCAGGGTCGCCGCCGACCAGCCGTCCAGCAGCAGCCGGTTGGCCAGATCCCAGAGATCGTATCCCCTCGGCATTCCGGTTCGGAACGGCGGGTCCGAACCGAGAGCCCCGGCACGAAAGGCTGTGGCGGGGGTCAGGTCGGGTCCGATGAGCTGATAGGCGGGTTCGGGACACGGGGGTGCGCGGAGTTGCTCACGCTTGCCCACTTGCAACGTCCAGACGGAGAGGATGGCCGCGTCCGGCCGGGCCTCGAAGGCCAAGCGGATCCTTTCGAGACAGCGCGGCTCCAATCGATCGTGGCTGTCGAGGAACAGACAGAAGCCTAGGTCGCCGATCCCGCAGATTGCCTCGAATCCGGCATTCCAGGCCGATGCGCCGTCGAGGTCGGGCCTGTCGAGGACGAGGACCTCGGTGTGATCCGGGCAGCTGTTCGCCGGGCCGGATCCGTCCCTGCAAACGAGGACGATCACGCTCGCCATCGCCGTCTGGGCGGCGAGCGACGCAACGACGTCTCGCGCCGCCATGAGATGGGACGTCCGGACCACGATTCCTGCCCGGCCCCCAGGTCGCGCTTCCGCGGCCAGCGATCGAGCCGCCACGGGAAGCAGCGGCGAACGTGCGAGGGCACACGACTTTCGTGCGCCCCGAGCCGCCACATCAGACCGGAATCGGACATGACGCTCGACCGTCGCCGCATTGTCGCAAAGGTCGCGGACCGACGCGGCAGCAGCCAGTCCCATCGAGGCCTTGGTTTCCGGCGGTGTCGCGAGGCACCGGCGAAGAGCCTCCGCCAGCGAGTCGACCATGCCCGTCACCCCGGTGTCGCGGGCAAGCCAGCCGCTGCGGCCGTCCTCGATCATTTCGACCATCCCGCCGAACCGCGTGGCGATCACGGGCAGCCCCGACCCCATGGCCTCCACGCACACGTTCGGGAAGTTTTCCCACCGGGATGGGACGACCGCCGATCGCGCCGCGGCCAGATGGCGCTTGAGCTCCTCCCGGGGCTTCGATCCGTGGAACCGGAATCGAGTCCGATCGGCGCGATCGAGACGCCTCGTGAGCGTCGCCTGGAGATTGAACGTGTCTGCGCCGACAAAGTCGAAGCGCACGTCACGATCCTCGCGGGCCACCCTTGCGGCCGCCTGGACCCATTCGACGATTCCCTTGCGAGGCTCAAGCCGCCCGATGAAGCAGATCGAGCCTGACGTCCAGACCGCGGGCTCCCGCGGAAGAGGCTCGACTGATCCGACCGGAAGCGGAATGACCTCGATCGCGTTCCGCGGGACATCGAAGGCTCGGGCGCACTGGTCGGCATAGGTCCGGCTCGGACAGAGGAGGCCGTCCGCGGCACGGACGCAGTACTCCTCCATGCGCTTCATCAGAGTGTTGCAGGGCGTGGACGGCACGCCGTTGTAGTACTGGATGAATTGCGTCGCGGAGTGCAGATGGACGATGCAGGGAGGCGCCTTCTTCGACCCCATTCCGAGCGCGCGGCGCAGCATGAGATAGTAGACGGGTGCCTCCCATTCCTGTCCCTCGACTACGTCGATTCCTTCGTCGTCGATCAGTTGCTCCGCAAGCAGGGCTGCATGCCAGGCGAACCACTGGTATGGAAAATCGCTGTTCTTCAGACCCTTGAGTTCCCGCCCGCGCCGGTCCGGGTCCCGTACGCCCGCTGGGAGGTCGTCTTCGCCGATCCGGTGGATGACCAGCCGTCCGTCGCACCGGACCTCCGTCTGGGCAGGCGCCCCGGACCAGCGTTCGCCGATCACATGGACGACCTCTCCGCGCTCGGCCAGCAGTCTCGAAATATTCGCGACATAGGTGCCGATTCCGCCAGGCGCGTAGGCGGCGGGGGGAAATTCCCGGCTCACGATCAGGTGCTTCATGCAGCGCGCCCCGACCGGATAATCCGCCGGCACACTGGCTCGAGAGCGGCGGCTGCGTCTTCGTGCATCTCGGGGCTCGGGTAATACCAGTTCTCCGGCCAGGGAGCAGACGTCCAAGGGTCCGAGATCATTATCCTCTCGCCGCTGAACCGGTCGAACAGAGTCTGCGGCAGGCCCCGCGGTCCGACGCATGCGACGTAGTCGTCGCACATGCGTCTGATGGTCGCGATCATATCGGCGTTGACCAGTTGCGGGTAACTCGAGAACAACCGTTGCACGTTGCGGTAATCGTCTCGGTAAGCCGGTTCTCTTTCTGAAAACCAGAACAGTATCTTCGGAACTTTTATAAGCGAGAACAGGGTTTCATAGCTGTGACACCAGCTGGACCGTGTCTCCTGAACGATGCGCCTGAGGTACCACTTCCAGTGCGTCTTCAGGAGGTCTGCGTAGGCTTCGTCGCAGCCGATCAATACCCCGTCGCTGCGGCGGCGGTAGTGTCCGACCCCTTGGCTCTCGAACAGCGAATTGCCCTCCGATCGTGCGGACATCGCCTGAACGACGACGAAGCAGGCCTCGTTGAGGTATTTCGCCAGCGCGTCCTTCATCAGGCAGAAATACAGGGCCCCTGCTCCCCCGTGGCTGATGTTCAGGATGGGCAGCCCGAGCCGCTCGCCCAGCAGTGTGGGATAGGGCTTCTGACAGAACCGGCCGAACGTCTGCGCCGCTCCCAGGAACACCGCGTATTCCCCTCTGCGCAGTTCGTCCGGTCGCGGCCCCCGGATGCAGAGCGGGCGGTGGGTCGACGGGTCGACGAGGCGTTCATCGAGGCAAAAGGTCTGGTAGTCGATGACTCGCCAGTCCGGCTCCTGGTATTCCGCCGCCATTTCCCAGAGCGTCCTCTCACTAAATGATCTTGTTCCCGTCGGGGTCGACTTCGCAGAACGCGCCCCATTCGGAATTCCGAAACGCCGCGCGGAGCTCCGAGAAGTTGGTGATCGCCTCCGAAAGCGGGACGGTTCTCTGCCTCACCAGCCTGGTGCTCGATCCGGGTTCGGCGCGGACCTCGAGGAAATCCAAGGTCCGCCCCATCTCCGCCTCCTGCGCCCGCACCAAGTCTTCATAGTAGATGTTGAGCTTTTGATGATCCCTGAACAGCGCGTCGCATTCCCGCTCGTGGCGCCGGACCTGCTCGAAGTGTTTCCGGCATTCCTCCGAATCCAGCCGGATAGGGTCGACCGTCCCGGCTGTTTTCCTGGTCGCCGACCATACCTGAGTCTTGTGCGCCAATTTCAGCGAAACGAACTGCGCGAGAATGTTCCTGCGCATCAGGTGAATGATCCTGATCTTCCCGTCGCCGACAATCAGCTTCCATGCGTCAGAGAACGGGGCTTCCTGCGCGTGGTAGTAGAACAGCTTGAAGCCGACCGCACGGACGACGCGCGGCCGGGGGCCGAAGACGACGTCGTCGATGAAGGCCTGCGGGTCGGTTCGGTATCGGGACAGAAAGCGTCTATCGTAGGATCCGCCGAAGGGGCGGATGTCCCATCCGATCGCCTCGGGGGTCCGGAACAATTCGCCGAACGCGAGGACCTGACTGTTGCTGTTGAGGAGTTCCAGAAGCATCGTGGAGCCCGTCCGGGCGATGCCGACGATGACGAATTTCGTATAGTCGCGATGACCACCGATCGACCGCAGATCGAGGAGGGCCCTGTCCAGCCAGTCCTGGGCCGGCTGCGGCAGCCCGGCAGGCCGAAGCCACTTCATGCCGCCCCCTCCCGGTCGCCCCGGATATCCTCCGGGACCGTCTCGCTGCGCTGCGCGGCGAAGAGGCTGGCGAACGGACCGGCGCTGTCGATAAGCGAGCCTGGCGTTCCACTCTCCACCACGCGCCCGTCCTCCAGCATGACCACCAGGTCCGCATGGAGGACGGATTCGATCCTGTGGGAGACGAAGATCACAGTCCGGGAGCGGGCAAAGGACTTCAGGAAAACCTGCAGTTCGTCTTCCGTGCGTCTGTCGAGGGCATTGGTGGCCTCGTCCAGCAGCAGGATCTCGGGGTCGCGGACCAGCGCGCGGGCGAGCGCAATCCGCTGGCGCTGGCCGCCGGAGATCTGCGTCCCCCGTTCGCCGACGACCGTGTCGTAGCCCGAAGGGAGATGCCTGATGAACTCGTCGGCGCGGGCGAGGCGCGCCGCCTCAATGACGGCGGCGTTCGAAACCCCGTCTGCGCCGAACCGGATGTTCGCACCGATCGTGTCGTCGAAGACGTAGGGATCCTGGTCCACGACAGAGATTCGCGACCGCCAGCTCTTCAGGTCAATTTTCGACAGCGGTGTCGCGTCGACCAGGACGGCGCCCCGGGTCGGACGCTGGAATCCAAGAAGCACGTCGAGGAGCGTAGATTTCCCCGATCCGGAGGGCCCGACGATCGCCACCATCGTGCCCCGCTTGACTGTGAGGGACACGTCGGAGAGGACTGGACGGCTTGTTCCAGGATACTGCAGCGTGAGGTCCCTCACCTGAATGCCGTCCCGCAACGCGGTGAATGGCGCCCCGCCGTCAGGTGTGGAGGGCGCTCGGCTCGCCGCGAGCGCTTCACCCACGGCGACCACCGACCCATGGTGGCTAAGGAGATTGGCCTGCGCGGAAACGAGCGCGAGGATCCTGGGTTGCAGGCGCAGGAGGATCGCCAGGAACCCGACCAGCGTGCCCAGCCCGACGCCGGTATTGCTGACGAGAACAGCGATCACGGCGATCGCCGCCGATACGAGAACTTCGGTGACCGGGGCCGTGCCGGCCGAGATCAGCGCCATCCTGAGAAAGCGGCGGCGCACCAGATCCGAGCTCTTTTGGAACCGGAGGACTTCGGCCACGGAACGACCGCAGATGTGGATCGTGCGTAGCGCGTTCAATGACGACCAGGTCTGTTGAGCCAGCGCCTCGTTCGCGGCCAGGGCCACGCGGCTCATCCGCTTCACGCGCATGTTGATAAGATGGACCAGGGGCGGGATCAGGGCCGTACAGGCGAGAGCGACGGCTGAGAGTTGCCAGGACAGGAGGAAGAGCAGGGTCAGGAAGACAACTATCGTGGAAGTGCTGGTGACGATTGTGAACAGGCTGTTGATCGCGTCCGTGGCACGCCACGTCTCGGTCGTGAGGACGTTCAGGAACCGTCCAACCCGCTCGCGCTCGAGTTCGGCAAGGGGGCGATTCAGGATCGACCGGAATACGCCGATGCGGAGCGCATGACTGAGCCGACCGTAGAAGACGCAGAGGACCGCCACGTTGAGGTAGCTGATAGCGTTCTTCAGGATCAGTGCCCCGATAATAGCGACCAGCGCCGCGATGAGCGGCGAAGATACCGGCACGAAACTCAGGACCCATAGGACGAGGTCGATGGCGGGACCCTTCGACTGGACCCCGCCACCCCCCTGCAGGGCGTCGATCAGGGGAATGATAAGGGCAAGGCTGATGCCCTCGAAAAGCGACGAAAGCACGGCCAGCACGGCCATGATCGGCAGGAACCAGAAATGCCCCTCGGCCATGTTCGCTAGATGCCGGACACTGCGGATCTCGCGCTGGGTGCCGAGTATCTCGGGCGACAGCGATGTCACACGAACGGACCGTCCTTGCGACACGTCATGCGACATGGCTGCGGCCACGCGGCGCCGCCTCACGCGCGAGATCCGACAGGTTCGACAAATAGACCTCCGGCGCGTCCAGTCTCGGATCGGTCAGTATGTCGAGGAAGTCTTCGTGCTCGGGATGGGCCGGGAAATGGACCGCGCGGGCGGCGAACTCCTCGGTCGTGAAGGTCCCCCAATCCAGGAGGCGATGAAAGCTCACCCGGTCGGCATGGAAGCGCCTTCCGAGCGCGAGGAAATCCGGCATCTCGCGATAATTGTTGCTTTGGACGGTCATGTGGAACTCGAGGTGATCCAGCGGACCGTTCACACGTAGTCCCCCGATCATTTCCAAACGGTTCAGCAAAATCTTGAAATCGCCGCCTCGCCTGTTGACCTTGTAGGTCTCCGGCCTGGCCGCATCGATGGAAATCGTAGCGCCCCGCACCAGCTCCCGCGTCGATGCCGGGATCGACTCCCAGATGCGCTTCGTCCAGAGCAGACCGTTCGTGTGAAGATGGATCCGCTCGAGCTTCGGCATCCGGGCGCGATCCATCGTCTGCAGCCACTGCCGGAAGAAGGGGCTGCCAAAGGGGTCCCCGGATCCGGTGATGTAGAGGAGCCGCGCGTCGGCGAGCGCTTGCGTCTCGAGCCGCTCCTGGATGTTCACGATAGCAACCGCGTGATCATTCTCCATGATGATCTGATTGCGGCAGGTGGGGCACGAGAGATTGCAGGACTGGTCGAAGCAGCAAATGATGTCGCTAGGCCCGTAGGGAAGGACTACCTTCTCTTCCAAGATCACCTCGAGCAGCTCCGGATCAGTCACGTTCTCGATGCGCTGGACGGGGCCATCGATGCGCTGCAGGTAGGGGCAGGCCTGCGTCTTGCAGTATCGGAACGAGTTGTCGAGGATCGAGCGCCGTATCGCCTGGGCATCCTTGCTGTTCCAGACTTCCTCGACCGGCTTTTCCGCCATGTTGCCGATGGAGCGTGTGATCCAGCTCTGGCAGCAGAAGAACACGTCGCCGCGTTCGCCTCCCCCGCCGAGCACCTCGAAGCGCTTGAACGGCTGCGAGCAGAACAGCCTCTCGGAATTTGTCGGGCGACCCCGCTGCGGCACCAAACCGGCGGGGGCGATCAGGCTAGCCGCCTTGCGAAAAAGGTTATCCAGCATGCGACCCTGCTGCGGCACCAAATCGGCAGGGGCGATCAGGCTAGCCGCCTTGCGAAAAAGGTTATCCAGCATGATGCCTCCACCAATCTTCGAGGAAGGCGGGTCTCAGAAATGACCCTGCTAGTCTTTCTCGCGAGATCGCAACCAAGTGATAAACGGGAATGATTGCTTCTGCAATCTTCGCTCCCGCTCAGCTTTTTTTTTGACCATATCGAGGTGTGGTTTGTTGATCTTTTGATCGGCCCAGTCCCAGAGATTCTCCCTAGCCCCGACCCGCCGAAAGAACGCCGTCACCTGAAACGCCTGGACAAGCTCCCAATCGTCTTCGCTCAGCAAGAAGTCGTAGAGTATGCGCACCGACGGCATGATGAAGTCGTCAATCGCCAGCATACCCCCGACCGGAACCCTCTCCTGGGTATAATACCAATCCAGTATCGGAAAGGGAAACCGGTGTGCTCCGTCTATGAAGACGAAATCCAAACGATCGGGAATGCCCCTCCCCGCCGGCAACGCGGTATCCGAGCTCTCCAATACGAATTTGAGGTCGCGTTCGATCCCAAGTCCGTCAAGATATTTTTCTATTCTTTCCGCCTGTGCTGCATCGGGCGTCACAGCAACATGGTGTGTGCCGGCGATGACGAACGCGGCCGTGGTCTGGCCCGCTCCGGTCTCCAACGTCGACATCCCCGGCTCGAGCTGCTCGACCAGGAAGCGCAGCACGGCAGGCGCAACCGACCAGTTGGCCGGTCGCCCGTCAGGCCACGCGTGGAAGCTCGGCCGGTCCGCTAGGAGGGTCTCGATCGCACCTTCCATCTGAGGGTCCAGTCCTCCTACGACCGTATTGTCTACGACCGTATTGTCTTCCGCCCGACTTAAGAAAATGCGTAGCCGTTCGGTGGCAATCAAGCCCCCGCCACCGAGAGTAGAGGCGGAGGTTCTCCATCCGGCCGCAAACCTGGATTGATAGTGCAGATCCTCGTAGAACATCAAGGAGTTGCAGCAACTCGTCTAAACTTGCTTTGCGAAGCAGCCTTTTACTAAACCCAACTGATGCCGCAGTGTAATCTGAGGGGACGAATGTTTGCAACCCGCTGGCGCTCCAATTAACAATTCGTGAACGGCAACCACATTTGGGTGATATCAACTCGTTACATTTTACGCTCCTTGGGCCGGTTGCGCTATCTAGCGCGGCATCGCGTCCATTCTCTCTCGGCGTTCGGGAAGGATGGCGATGTGCAAGGAACAACCGCGAGATCAGCCGAGGACGCGCTGACAGCCCGCTATATTGGTGATTGGGTGATCGACTACTGGCCAGACGGCCAAGTGAGGTTGACGATCTCGCCTGTATATTTGCCAGGCTCTTGAGCGAGGCCGGACTGCCGAATGTGAGATGGCTTTCCGATTATAGTACGGACCGGTCGCTGATCCGACACTGGCTTTCGGCGGCGGATGCCTACGTCACGACATCCCGCATCGAAGGCATGCCGGTCCCACCGATGGCTTGCAGTTTTCCATCGTCGCCACCGACGTACAGGGGCTTCCCGACATTTTGGCAAATGGCTAAGATTGGGGCGGCCTGATGGTTCGAAAGGATCGCCCGGACGAAGCCGCGCATGCCCTGAGGCGCCTCAAGGACGATCTGCATTTGCGGGAAAGCCTGGGTCGGGCATCGCGAAAACGGATAGAGGAAAATCTCTCGCTTGCCGCAGTCGCCGCCGCACTCGATTGCTTGTTGACCAGGCGGTTGGGCTCTTCCGCAAAAAAGATCCTCACAACCGGCGGCGATACCAGGCCAGCGCCGTTTGGACGATCCGGTCGATTCCGGATTGCTCAGGCACCCAGCCGAGTTCCCGGGCCGCCTTGCCGGCCGCGGCGACAAGCGCAGGCGGGTCACCTGCCCTGCGCGGACCGTAGGCTACGGGGAGGCGTGTCCCCGAAGCCCGGCTCACCGCATCGACCAACTCGTTCACCGTCGTTCCGGTTCCGGTGCCGAGATTGTAGACATGGACTCCCGGATCGCGCAGAAGCTTCTCCCCTGCCAGAACGTGAGCACGGGCGAGATCGGTGACGTGGACATAGTCCCGCACCGCGGTTCCGTCCCTTGTGTCGAAGTCGGTGCCATTAATGGTAAAAACCCGGCCCGACCTGATCGCCGCCTCGATAGCGAGCGGAATGACATGGGTTTCCGGTTCATGCCGCTCACCGACATCGCCGTCGGGATCACATCCGGCCGCGTTGAAATACCGCAGCACAACCGCGTTGAGGCCATGAGCGTCGGAAAAATTGTCCACCATTCGTTCTATGATGAATTTCGACCACCCATAGGGATTGATGGGCGACTGCGGATGCGTTTCGTCGATTGGAGAACGAACGGGAATGCCGTAAGACGCGCAGGTGCTCGAAAAGATCAGCTTATCGACGCCGGCCTTCAGCATTTCCTCGAGCAAGACCAGCGTCCCAAAACTGTTGTTTCGGTAGTAGAGTTCCGGGCGCTCGACGGACTCGCCGACATAGGCGTAGGCGGCGAAATGCGCCACCACATCCGGCCGATACTGGTGCAGCGCTGCTGCCACCGCTGCGCCGTCGCAAACATCGCTCTCGACAAGCGGTCCCCATTTGACCGCGTCGCGCCAGCCGCGCGAGAGGTTGTCATACGCAATGACCGACCAGCCGGATTCGGCGAATGCCTTGCAACAGTGTGAGCCGATATACCCTGCCCCGCCAGTGACCAGGACTGTTTTCATTCGGCTGCAGCGGACCGAGCGGATCCCGATGAGACCAAGTCATCGAAATAGGCAATGGTCGTGACGAGACCGTCGCGCAATGCGATTCTTGGCTTCCAATTGAGCTCGCGCAAGGCACATCCGATATCAGGCTGTCGCTGCCTTGGGTCATCGACGGGCAAAGGTAAAAACCTGATCTCGGATCGGCTTCCGGTAAGTTCGATCACGAGATTGGCGAGTTCGAGCATCGTGAATTCGACCGGGTTGCCGAGATTGATCGGGCCGGTAACATCGTCGGCCGTGTTCATCAGGCGAACCAGACCGTCGATGAGATCGTCGACGTAGCAAAATGAGCGTGTCTGCTCGCCGGTGCCGTACACAGTTATCGGCTTGTTTTGCAGTGCCTGCACGATGAAGTTGGAAATGACGCGGCCGTCGTCCGGACGCATCCTCGGACCGTAAGTGTTGAAGATGCGCGCTACCTTGATCCGCAACCTGTTCTGCCGCCAATAGTCGAAAAACAGGGTTTCGGCACACCGCTTGCCTTCGTCGTAACAGGAACGGGGACCTATCGGGTTTACCCTGCCCCAATAGTCCTCGGTCTGCGGGTGAATCTCGGGATCGCCGTAGACTTCAGACGTGGACGCCTGAAGGATCTTTGCGCGAACCCGCTTGGCGAGCCCCAGCATATTGATCGCCCCATGGACGTTGGTCTTTGTCGTCTGGACCGGATCGAACTGATAGTGAACCGGGCTTGCCGGGCAGGCAAGGTTGTATATTTCATCAACTTCTACGTAGAGCGGAAATGTCACGTCGTGCCGAATGATCTCAAAGGATCTGTTGTCGAGCAAATGCGAGACGTTTCTCCGACTTCCTGTGAAGAAATTGTCGACGCATACAACCTCGTGGCCTTCAGCAAGCAACCGCTCGCACAGGAACGATCCCAGAAAACCTGCGCCCCCTGTCACCAAGACTCGCTTTGCCTGCTGCATGTTTGGGATCCTCACGCCAGTTCTTCACGCAATCGAATGCGGAAAGCCCTAGGGCGAGGATAGGAAAAAAATGCTGCGCCGAAAACACAAAATGTTAACGGACCTGAAATAGTCACGTGAGTGCGCGGCGCACGATCCATGAAAAAGCCTCTTTGACGGTTTTCGTCCGAACCTCAGCCTACCGGCAATCGACATTTGGACGTGAATTCGCTGCGTTGCATCATGATCATAATAAAGGAGATGGGTCCTGCACAGTCTTGACCCGGCTCCTATCGCTGCCGATGAACACCTCGCGACTGGGGGTCAAAAGCTGACATAGGCGATGTCCACTTTCGACCCCCCTGCAACCTCTCTCCGCCATTCTGGGCCGGTTGCAACTCCCTGCGCGGCAGCCGCGGGAAGGCGATCGCCACCGCCACCGCGCCGAGCCCGACAAGGGCCGAGCCGATGAACAGCCAGGAATAGCTGGCATAGGCATCGAACACCATGCCGCCGGCGAGCGGGCCGAAGGCCATGCCGATGCTGGACAGCATGGTGACGGCACCAAACACCGTGCCGAGGATGCGCTGGCCGAAATATTCGCGCGCCAGCACCGCATAGAGCGGCATCACGCCGCCATAGGTGGCGCCGAAGATGACGGCGAGCGTGTAGAATTGACCAAGCTCGCTGACCGCAAGATAGGCTGCGATGACCACGGACTGTATCGCCAGACCGGTAATCAGCACCGGCTTGACCCCCAGCCGGTCGGCAAGCACGCCGTATAGAAGCCTGCCGCCTAAGCCCGCCAGGCCCTCGATGCTGTAGATGCTGACCGCCGCCATCGGGGCTATGCCGCACAGCATGGCATAGCTGACCATGTGAAAGATCGGTCCGGAATGCGCCGCGCAGCAGGCAAAGAAGGTCAGTGCCAAAACGATGAATTGCGGCGAGCGCAGCGCCTGTGGAACCGACATGCCGGTATCGTTGGCGGCAATATCGGCGGCGGCGTCTTCAGCGGCAGGCTTGGGCGGCTGGCGCACCAGCAATGCGGCCGGCACCAGCAGCGCCCATGCCGCGACGCCGATGACGAACATGGCGGTGCGCCAGTCATAGGCCGTGATCAGCCATTGCGCGAAGGGCGAGATCGTCATCGGCGCCACGCCCATGCCCGCCGAGACCAGGGAAACGGCCAAGCTGCGATTGGTGTCGAACCAAGCGGCGGTCAGCGCGATCATCGGCGCGAAGAAGGCGCTTGCCGCGAGGCCGACGAGCACGCCATAGGTGATCTGGAAGACAAGCAGCGAGCCGGTGCGGCTGGCCAGCACCAGCGCCAGCCCGAGCAGCAACGCTCCTGTCATCACCACGATGCGGGCGCCGTAGCGATCGTAAATGGCGCCCCAGGCGAAGCCGCCGAGGCCCATTACCAGGAAGTTCAGCGTCATAGCGCTCGATATGCCGGCGCGCGACCAATCTGTGTCGAGCGCCATCGGTTCGAGGAAGATCGCCAGCGAGAACATCGCCCCGAGGGCGACACAGGTCATCACAGCACCTGCCGCGACGATGACCCAACGATAGGAAAGGCTCATACTTTTCTCCCGAGATCGTTTGGACACGGCGCGACTTCTTTCAAGCTTCGTCACACCGCTTGCGTCCGAAGGACGATGACGACATTTCGAATCCTACAATCCGGTTGCATTTTTTATCCAGTCAGGAAATCGCGCCATTCAATTGCTCCATTGCATTGACCGTGCACCGTCCTGAGCTAGATTTCCAACCTGGCGATCAGGAGCTGTCAGGCATGGAACTTCATCGCGGCCGTCTCATCGACCACGTCCAGCTGGTGGTCAGGGATCTCAAGGCCAGCCGCCGCTTCTACGAGGCGGTTTTCAAGGTGCTCGATATTCCGATCGGCGGCAGCGCCGAGGATTATTTCTGGGCCGACGAGCTGTTCGTCTCCAGCATCGACAGCCGGGCGGCCAGCGGGCAACTGACGGGGCGCCACCACCTTGCCTTCCAGGCCAGTGACCGCGCGATGGTCGACGCCTTCTACAGAGCCGGCCTCGACGCCGGCGGCGCGGACAACGGCGCGCCGGGTGAGCGGCAGCACTACCATCCCGGCTACTATGCCGCCTTCCTGCTCGATCCCGACGGCAACAACATAGAGGCCGTCTTTCACGGGCCGGCCAACCGCAGCGCCGCTTCGGTGAAGATTACGTTCTAGCTCGCTGACAGGTATTCTCGTTACGTCGCGCCGCGCCAGCACTTGATATTCAACTTCAACGCAGCGACGCTCAAAGGCTACCGCATGGCCATCGACGAAGCGCCGCTGTCTTTGCCACAGAGCGCCCGCCCTATCGCGTCAGCGCCGCCATCTGGTTCGCCAGGAAGTCGGCGAACAGCCGGGCGCGGACCGGTAGCTGTCGCCCATACGCATGGACAATGTGCACCGGCATGGTCGGCATCGCCACCGCGGGCAGAATGCGGACCAGACGGCTGGCGTCGAGATCGTCCTGCACGGCAAACTGCATCAGATGCGCGATGCCGGCTCCGGCAAGCGCCGCTTGCCGGATGGCGCCGCCGTCGTCGGTATCGAGCCGCCCATTCGGCACGATTACCGTGCCGTCGGCCAATGTGACGGGATAAGGTCGGCCGGCCATCTGGTAACGGACGAAGTCGTGGCTTTGCAAATCCTCGATCGAGGCCGGCCGGCCGCGCCGTTCGACGTAGGTCGGCGATGCCACCAGCACGATCGGCAGATTGGCGATCTTGCGTGCGATGAGCGCGGTGTCCGAGAGCGCCCCCATGCGCACCGCAACGTCATAGCCTTCGCGGATCAGGTCGGCGTGGCGGTCGGTGACGCTGAGCTCGAGCTTCACCTCGTCGTGTTGAGCCAGGAACGCTTGCGCCCATGCGGCGATCAGGCCGCGCCCAAGTTCGACGGATGCCGTGACGCGCAGCAGGCCGCGTGCCGTATCGGCCATCTGAACGGTGTCCTCGGCATCATCGAGCGCTCTCAGCAAAGGCGCGACTCGCTCGTAATAGGCGAGGCCTTCGCTGGTCAGTGCCAGCCGGCGCGTCGAGCGCTGGATCAGCCGCACGCCCAGGCGCCGCTCGAGCCGCGCCACGCTCTTCGACACCGCCGACGGGCTGGAGCCGACCAGCCGGCTGGCGGCATGGAACGAGCCGGCATCGACCGTGCGCACGAAGGCGACGAGACCGGCGGTCTTTTCGAGGATGGTGGTCATTCAAGAATTCCAGGCACGAAAGAACCGATCGAGGTAATCCTAATACGCTATCCGATCACCATTAAATACCGCTCATCATCGACAAAGGAGAGATTTGATGAGCAAGCTGAACGGTAAGGTCGCCATCGTCACCGGCGCCTCCAAGGGTATCGGCGCCGGCATCGCCAAGGGTCTTGCGGCGGCCGGTGCCGCGGTGGTCGTCAACTATGCATCGTCCCGGGAAGGTGCGGACCGCGTCGTTGCCGAGATCAAGGACGCAGGCGGCCGGGCCGTTGCCGTCCACGGCGACGTGTCGCAAGCGGCCGACGTGCGCCGCCTGTTCGAGGCCGCCAAATCGTCGTTCGGCGCGGTGGACATCCTGGTTAACAACGCCGGCGTCTTCGCATTCGAGCCGCTGGAAGCGGTGACTGAGGCCGAATTCCACCGGGAGTTCGACACCAATGTGCTGGGCACCATCCTGACCATCCGGGAAGCGGTGAACCATTTCGGCGCCGGAGGCGGCAGCGTCATCAACATAAGCTCGGTCGCCAGCCTCAACCCGCAGCCGAACTCACTGGTCTACGCCGCCACCAAGGGGGCAGTGGATTCGATCACGCTCTCCATGTCGAGAGAACTGGGCGCCCGCAACATCCGCGTCAACGCCATCGCGCCCGGCGGCGTCGACACCGAAGGCCTGCAGCGGATCGGCATCGTCGGCAGCGAGTTCGAGAAGCAGGTCATCGCCATGACCCCGCTCGGCCGCTTCGGCCAGCCCGACGACATCGCCCGCATCGCGGTGTTCCTCGCCTCCGACGACGCATCCTGGCTGACCGGCGAGCGCATCACCGCCTCGGGCGGTTGGAGATAGGCATAGAGCGCGCGGACCTGCCGTTTCACGGACCATCCCACGCAGCGTGACGTCGATAAAACCCTGCAATCGATGACGAGAGCGATCTGAGCCCTATGTTGCGGCGATGGAGGAGCGTCGTGCGGTATCGATGACGGCGAGAAGCCAGGGAGGCAACGGATGACGGACGACGAAAGAGCAATCCGAAAGCTGGTCGAGACGTGGATGGATGCGAGCAAGCGTGGAGACACCGCGACCGTCCTCAGCTTGATGACGGACGACGCGATCTTCATGGTTCCCGGCCGGGAGCCCTTCGACAAGGAGATCTTCGCGGCAGCCGCGCAGGAGATGGCCGGCGTTCATGTCGACGGCACGAACGAGATCGTTGAACTACAGCTTCTTGGCGACTGGGCCTTCATGCGCGGTCGTATCGATATGACCGCAACGCCGCCGAACGGGAAGCCGGTGCGTCAATCGGGATATACGCTGACGCTCCTGCGCAAGGAGGCTGATGGTGCGTGGCGGCTGGCCCGCGATGCGAACCTGCTGACCGCGCAAGGCTAGAGCCGGTCTCCGGCATCTCTGCACCGGAAGGCGCGCCAGGGAGCGACAGGATGGCGAAGATGCGTGCAGGTCGCCCTGAACAGCGTTCCCCTCCTCCACTGATCACACCGGCAAGAGGGCGTTCGGCTTGACGTCGGCGATGGAGGCGAAAGTGTGCGTTTCGCGCACGCCGGGCAGAGGCAGGATGACCCGCTGCAGGAAATCCTGGAACACCGCCATATCAGCGATCCGCGCCTTAACCAGATAATCGAAACCGCCAACCACCATATGGCACTCCAGAACCTCCGGGGCCTTCGCCACGGCTTCGGCGAAACGGTCAAAGACATGCGGCGCCGTGTGGTCAAGCCGGACCTCGATGAACACCAGCGTTCCCCGGCCGACCTTGCGCGGATCGAGCACCGCCCTGACCGCGGTGATCAACCCGTCGCGGAACAGGCGCTTCACCCGCTGGCTCGTTCCGGTCGGCGACAGCCCGATACGCCCGGCAAGATCAAGCGTCGTCCGGCGCCCGTCTTCCTGCAGCAGCCGGAGCAGGCTGCGGTCTATCTGGTCGAGGTCGTCCATTTTCACAATCCACTCTATCTCAGGGATTTGTGTGCTGATTTCACGCAGAGATGTCAAAATCAACGTATTTCATCACATAAAACCTCGCAATAGCCTGCGCTTCCCTCACCCACTCAAAGCAAACGTGGTGAGGCGATTTCGACAAACAAGAGGAGTGCAAGATGACCAAGGAAGCGTTCAGCCCAGCCGGCAGGAGTGCGGCGGAAATCAGCAAGGGAGCGACCGAGATCCTGGTGCTGAGCGAAGTCGACGTGATGGCGTGCATCGATCTCAGCCAGCTTCTCGATGTTCTGGAAGACGGCTTCAAGGCGCTGTCACAAGGCAAGGTCGTCAATCCACCCCGACCACAGCTCAACATCCCGGGGGCCGGCTACAGCCTCGCCATGCCGGCCTGGATGGAGGGCATGAACCTGACCGTCAAGGTCGTCAACGTCTTCGAAGGCAATTTGGCCAAGAACATGCCCAGCCACCTCGCAACCATCAGCCTGTTCGATCCGCTGTCCGGCCTGCCGGTCTGCATCATGGACGGCACCTTCATAACCGCGGTGCGAACCTCCGGCTCCGCCGTGCTGTCGGTGCGCGCGCTCGCGCGCCGGGACGCCAGGATAGCGACAGTGGTCGGCGCCGGCGTGCAGGCCAACCAGCACCTGCATCTGTTGCCGCTGGTGCGCGACTTTGCCGAAATCCGGGTCGCTTCGAAGAGCTTCGACGATGCGGCAGCGCTTGCCCGGCTGCATCCGTCGGTGGTGGCGGTCGCCGACCTCGAGGCGGCAGTGCGCAGTTCCGACGTGGTGTGCCTGGCGACGCATTCCTACGAGCCGGTGATCAAGGCAGGCTGGGTTCGGCCGGGCACGCACGTCTCGTCGGTCGGGGTGGCACCACCCGGCGGTGAAATATCGATCGAGCTCATCGGCAAATCCAGCCTTTATGTCGAGACCAGGGATGCGTTCAAACCGACCCCGGTCGGTTCCAGCGAGCTTGCCGGTTTCGACCCGGATTTCGGCACCGAGCTTGGCGCCATGCTGCTCGACCGCGCGCCGGGCCGCGTTTCGGATCAACAGATCACCACCTACAAGGCGATGGGCATTGCCATGGAAGACATGGTCGCCGCCGATCTCGCCTATCGTTGCGCCAAGCGTCTGCACAAGGGAAAGCTCATCGTGCTGTAGGCGTGCCGCGAGCCAGGCGGGATCGACGTTGCTGACAATGGCGCTTTCGCGGAAGCGGCCGGGCTAAAGGGCGGTCCCTCAGCCCGGCACACGCTTCAGCGCCTGCGCCATGCAGTGGATGCCGCCGCCGGTCTTCGAGATCTCGCTCATGTCGACCGCCGCCACTTCGAAGCCGCGCGCCTTGAGCTGACCGATCAGCGTCTGGCTGGATGTCGGCGCGATCACCCGGTCCTTGCCCAGCGACATGAAGTTGCAGCCGAGCGCCATCGTGTCCTGGAACGGCACGTCGATGATCTCGTGGCCCTTGCCCTTCAGCCAGTCGACGATGCCCGGCTCGGTGCAGGCGAGGCAGACGGCGGTCAGTTTCTCGGCGATCGGCACCACCATCAGATCGATATGGACATAATATTCGTCGATGAAGGCGATGCGGGTTTCCCAGCCCTCCTTGTCGAACCAGGCCTGGACCTGGCGCGCGCCCTCCTCCTGGGTGCGGGCGCCGCCACAGCCGATCAGCACCACGCCGTCCTCGATGACGTTGAAGTCGCCGCCTTCGAAAGTGCCCGCAGTGACCATGTCGTAGATCGGGATGCCAAGCTTCTCATAGGTGCGGATCGCCGCATAGTTCTCGCCGCGCCGCCACCATTGGGACATCGCGGTGATGATGGCGCCATACGGCGTCATGACGCTGGAATCGCGCGAATAGACCTGCATCGGCAGCTCCGACGTCGGCTCGTGCCAGTGGATGTTGACGCCGAAATGCTCATAAGCGGCAACCAGGTCCTTGTGCTGCGCCTGCGCGATCTGGACGTTGCACGGCGCCTCACGCAGATGCTTGCGCGACAGCGAGCTGGTCGAGAGGTGGCGCAGGAAATTCGGCGAGCCGAGCAGCACGTCGGTCAGGACGTCGGTCTCGTTGGCAAAGCCCCAGGCGGTCAATGGCTTGGTGCCGCCGGCCGGATTGCGGCGCTGCAATGAAAACGGTTCTGCTACAATGCGGTCATGGACGGTCATGGCATTCTCCTGGCTTCGAGTGATCACGCGGCTTGCGGGTTGCCTGGTATCCATCAGTCCCGTCCGCGCGGGGTGGTGACATATTCCGGCCAGCGGAAATGGATTGGCGGTTCGTAGTCGCAAAGCGGCGCCAGCCAGTTGCTGCCGCCAATGCCGCCGCCGGTGCGGGCGACGAATTCGTCCATCGCCGCATCGCGGGCCGCCTTGTCTTCCAGCAGGCGAAGAGCTGCCAACGCAATCGTGTTCGACGCGCAGGCAACCATCGGATCGATGGTGGCGGAAATGCCGCCCAGCGCATTCATCGCCCAGGACGGGTAGGCGTGGCCGTTTTGCGAACGCAGCGCCGGCCGGGCGACGTAGAACCGCGCCGTCGGCGTCTGCCACGACATGTCGGTGTAATCGTCGGAGGTGGAATTGAGCTGCGACAGCGGCAAGTCGCGGCGCAGCAACGCCTCCGCCTCGTCAGGCGCAATCAGCTGCTCCAACTCGGCGATGAACGGCTCGTCGCTCGCCGCGCCGCCGGCATTGACCTGGATTTCGCGGGCAATCGCCTTGGCCGTCTCGTCCCAGCGCGGCGGCCCGACAGTCGACAGCGCGTCGTAGGCAATACCCGCCATGGCATGATTGGCAAGCCCCGGCCGCGACTTCGACACCCAGTGCCGCTCATGGCGGCAGCCGCTCAACTTGGCGGCGGCCTCCGCGTTGCGGTCGAGCACGGCGGTGACCCGCTCGGCCATGGCAATCGTCGGCACGCGGATCATGTACTGGATCTCGGCCAGTCCGGCCGGCAGATTGTCGGCGGTCGCCTGCCCCGCGGTCAGGATCGCCTCGCTGATCGACCAGCCGCCCTGATGCGGCAGCATGGAATCGCGCAGCGCCTTGGACGCCATGTACATCATCATGAGCGCGTCGTTGGCGCCGGGCGCCCTGACCGCCGAATGCGCCTGCGGAATCGGCGCTCCATCGCTTGCGCGAACCCAATTTTCGGGTTCGTCGCAGACAAAGCGATAGATCATCGCATAGGCCGCGCCGCAATGCGTGTCCCAGCGCGCCGTGTTGCAGAGCGGCAGCATGTAAAAGGGATGGAAAGAGATCATGCCAGCAAGGCCATCGTAGTAGCCTTTTGCGGCATGGATCGGCTTCGACCCCCGCACCTTCTCCGCCGGCTCGCCGGTGAAGCGCAGCGTGCCCGATATGCCGTGGCGCTGCATCGCCGCCTTGGTCGCCAAAAGCCCGCCCAGGCTGGCAATGCCGAGGCCGGAATGCGGATCGGTGTGGCCGCCGGCCTCAGCGCCGAGACCCGGACGCGGTCGCTTGACGGTCGCCGCGTCCTGGCAATTGCCCGGCACCGCGTCATACTCGGCATACATGCCGATCGTCGGCCCGGCGCCGTTGGTCCAGTGGGCGCAAAAGGCGGTCGGCATCCCGCCGGAGCCTTCCTCGACCGAAAAGCCCTCGTGCTTCAGACGCTCGACATACCAGGCGGCCGACTGGTATTCGCGCCAGGCGGTCTCGCCGAAATCGAAGATCGTCCGCGTCCACGCCGACAGCGACCGCTGGATGTCGTCGAGACAGGCAAGCGCGGTTGCTTGGGCCGAGGTGGTCACCGGATCCTCCATCCGTCAAAGAAAGCAGTGAAGCGCCTCGCCAAAAAGTGATATGTTTTCCCGGCTCATGCAAATTCGGTTCACCTCTTGAGAATTCCCTCGACGCAGGCGCTGCGCGCCCTCGACAGTTTCGCCCGCCACGGCAGCGTCTGGCGCGCCGCCGACGAACTGCATCTGACCCGCAGCGCGGTCAGTCATCAATTGCGGCTGCTCGAACGCGATCTCGGCTTCGACCTGCTCGAGCGCATCGGCAAGGGCGTGGCGCTGACGCCGCGCGGCCAGCGTTACGCCAGCGACGTACGCAAGGCGCTGACGGTGCTCGGCGATGCGGTAACGCGCCATGCCGGCACCGGCGTCGGCGGCTCGTTCAGCGTCAGCTGCACGCCGGGCTTCGCCTCGCTGTTCCTGTGCACGCACATCGGCGAATTCCGGCAGATGTACCCCGATGTCGCGCTGCGCATCCTGACGCCGCGGCGGCTGGACGATGTCAGCAATGCCGAGGCCGACGCCTTCATCGCCTTCGGCGTCGGCAACTGGCCGAACCGGGCGGTCGAGCCGTTGTGCGAGATCTCGTTCACGCCGCTGTGCAGCCCGACGCTGCTCAACAAGATCGGCGGCTTTTCCAAGCCGGCCGACGTGCTGCGCGCCAATCTGCTGCATCTCGGCGACACCGAGGACTGGGCGCGCTGGCTGGCGCTGTCGAAGGTCGAGAATCCCGACACCGAGGGCGGCATCTTCTTTTCCGACATGAACCTGGTTTTTTCGGCCGCCATCGCCGGCCAGGGCATCGCCATGGGCGACGAACTGACCAGCCGCCGGGCGCTGAGCGAAGGCCGGCTGGTGCGCCCCTTCGACACCGCAATCAGTTCGCCACGCTCGTATTTTCTCGTTTCCGAACATGCCAAGGCGGCGCATCCGGTGCTGGAGGCGTTCGGGAGGTGGCTGAGGTCGAAACTGTCGGAGATTAGCTAATCTCCCCCCTCGAGGGGGAGATGTCGCCGAAGGCGACAGAGGGGGTCGCCGCGCGTGAAGCCCCAGCCTCCATCTGCAGCAGCAGGCCGAGCCCAGTCGGACCGACCCCCTCTGGCCGCTTTGCGGCCATCTCCCCCTCGAGGGGGGAGATTGGCGCCATAGATGAATCAAATTTGCCGATCAGGCGAAAACTATTCGGTTGCGGTGAGCCGCGGGCCTGCCTACGATTTCAATCACATTGAGGACAAGGCAGGATGCAGCAACCCGGCCGTGCCGCAGAGATCAAGGCAATCGGGATCGGCAAGAGCTTCGGCTCGTTCCGTGCACTGGACGATCTGACGCTCGATATTGGCCGCGGTGAGTTCCTGACCCTGCTCGGGCCGTCGGGTTCGGGCAAGACCACCTTCCTGATGATCCTTGCCGGTTTCGTGCAGCCGACAGACGGCCGCCTTTACAGCGACGGCGTCGACATCACCGAGCGGCCGGCCGAGCAGCGCGCTGCCGGCATGGTGTTCCAAGGCTATGCCCTGTTCCCGCATATGAGCGTCGAGGCCAACATCGCCTTCCCGCTCAAGGTGCGCAAGAAATCGGCGGCCGAGATCAAGCGTCGCGTCAGTGAGATGGTCGAGCGCGTTGGGCTGAAGGGCCACGAGAAGAAACTGCCGTCGCAATTGTCCGGCGGCCAGCAGCAGCGCGTGGCGCTGGCGCGTGCCCTGGTGTTCGAGCCGGGTGTGCTTTTGCTCGACGAGCCGTTCTCGGCGCTCGACAAGGGCCTGCGCGGCCAGATGCAGGCCGAGATGAAGCGGCTGCACCAGGAAACCGGCACCACCTTCGTCTTCGTCACCCATGATCAGAGCGAGGCGCTGGCGCTATCGTCGCGCGTCGCCATCTTCAACCACGGCAAGTTACTGCAGGTCGGGGCGCCTGACGAGGTCTACGACCGGCCGGCCAACCGCTTCGTCGCCGAGTTCCTCGGCGAGATCAACATGCTGCCGCTGAAGGGCGTGCGCAACGCCGACAACGGCGCCACCGGCCTGTGCGAAGACCGCACCATCACCCTGCGCGGCAATGCAAGCGCCGTCGGCAGCAACGCCATCCTGGCGATCCGGCCCGAATACATGTCGATCGCCCCCGAAGCGACAGCCGGCGAGAACGGCATCGCCGCGACTGCGGTCGCCTCGACCTATCTCGGCGCTGCGACGCGGCTCGATCTCACCACGCGCCAAGGTGCCAAGGTGACGGTCTCGGTGCCGAACGAGGTCGCCGCTTCGGCACTCAGCAAGGGCAATTCCGTATGGCTGACATGGCCTGCGGAAAAAGGTTTCCTCCTTCCGGACGGAGGACAATGACGATCGGCGTGGCGAAGCTGAAATTCGCCAGGCTGGCTTTCGGGAAATATCAACGACAAAAAAGGGGAACTGACATGACAAACAATTCAGAGATGAGCGAAACTAGGAAACACGCCATCGAGACACTGTCCGCCAGGGCGGTGCGCGGCGAGATCTCGCGCCGGCAGTTCACGCAGCTGGCTGCGCTCGTGCTGGCCGGCACGCCGATGCTGCTGCGCTCGACCGGCGCCTTCGCGCAAGCCAAGGAACTGGTGCTGGTCAACTGGGGCGGCGACGCCATCACCGCCTATGACGCGGCCTATGGCCAGGCGTTCACCAAGGAGACCGGCATCACCGTCAAGATGGACGGCTCCGGTCCGACCGAGGGTGCGATCGCCGCACAGTTCAAGAGCGGCGCCCCGACCTGGGACCTGGTCGACGTCGACCCGTTCTCGGCGATCACGCTCGGCGCGCAGGGCATGCTCGAGCCGATCGACTATTCGATCGTCGACAAGAACAAGATGCGGCCTGGCTTCGGCTGGGAACACGCCGCCTCGACCTATTTCTTCTCCTATGTCATTGCCTATGATTCCGAAAAATTCGGCAGCCAGGCACCGACCGGCATGGCCGACTTCTTCGACGTGACGAAATTCCCGGGCAAGCGCTCGCTCTACAAATGGGGCGTGTCGAGCTGGGAAGCGGCGCTGCTCGCCGACGGCATCGCGCCGGCCTCGCTCTATCCGCTCGACCTCAAGCGCGCGCACGACAAGATCGCCGCCTTCAAGGAGAATATCGTTGCCTATTGGGGCGGCGGCGCCGAGAGCCAGAGCGTGCTGCTCGACGGCGAGGCTTCGATGGCCATCGTCTGGTCGACGCGAGCCTCGCTGATCGAGCAGGATTCCGGCGGCAAGATCAAGTTCATCTGGGACCAGGGCCTGATCTCGCCCGGCGCGCTCGCCGTGCTCAAGGGCAATCCCGGCGGCAAGGACGCGGCGATGAAGTTCATCGCCAGCGCCCAGGATCCGGAGAAGCAACTGATCATGTTCGACAAGCTCGGCCAGGGCCCGGCCAATCCGGCCACCGACGCGCTGATCCCCGCCGACAAGAAGCGCATCAACCCGGTCGACCCCGAAAACATGAAGAAGCAGATCCCGCTCGACATGGAGTGGTACGCCAAGAACTACGGGGCCGCACTCGACGAATACACGAAGATCATCTCCGCCTGATAGACCGGGATAACCGGAGCCGAGATGAAAGCATATCTCTCCGACAGGATGGGCGCGGCGCTGCTGATGGCGCCGCTGCTGCTGTTCCTTGGCGCCGCCTACGCCTGGCCATTCTTCGGCGTCGTCAACTGGAGCTTCACCCTGCCCGAGCCGGGGCTCGGGCAATATGGCACGCTGCTTAGCGACCCGCTGGTGCAGTCGGTGTTTGTCCGCACGTTGCGCATCGCTGCGATCGTCACGATTGTTTCGGTTGCCGCCGCCTACGCCATCACGCTGGTGTGGGTGCGCGGCACGCCGGCGCAGCGGGTGATCGCCGAGTTCTGCATCCTGGTGCCATTCTGGATCTCGGTGCTGACGCGCGCCTTCGGCTGGGTGGCGCTGCTTTCCAATCGCGGCCTGTTCAACACCTGGCTGCAGGCGATCGGCTTCATCTCGGAACCGCTGACGCTGGTGCGCAACGAATTCGGCGTCATCGTCGGCATGACCCATTTCCTCATTCCCTTCGCCGTGTTTCCGCTGGCGTCTTCGATGCGCAGCCTCGACGACCGCGTGCTGCTGGCGGCGCGCGGGCTCGGCTCCAGCCGCATGCGCACCTTCTGGTCGGTGTTCGTGCCGATGACCCGCTCCGGCATCATCGGCTCGGCGCTCATCGTCTTCGTCTTTTCGCTCGGCTTCTTCGTGACGCCTGCGATCCTCGGCGGCGGCCGCAGCGTTATGGTCGCCGAGCTGATCTATCTGCGCATCTTCCAGAGCCCGGACTGGGGCCTGGGGGCGGCGATCAGCGTCGTGCTGGTGCTGTTCGTCGGTACGCTGATGGCGCTGCTGTTCCGCTATGTCAGACCGAAGCAGCTGATCTGATGCCGACCTACCGCCCCGGCCCCGTCTCGCTGGTCCTCGCCGCACTGGTGGCGCTGTTCCTGCTGTTGCCGCTGCTTGCCGTGATCCCGGTGTCGCTGACGCCGACCCGCATGCTGGCGATGCCGTCCGGCGAATTGTCGCTGCGCCACTACCGGGCGCTGATCGAGGATCCGCGCTGGATCAATTCGATCCTGCTCTCGATCAGGATCGGCGTCGTCAGCAGCGCCTTTTCCACCGTGCTGGCGCTGTGCTTCAGCCTCGGCGTGTGGATGTTCCAGCCGCGCTTCACCGCCGCGCTGGTCGGCTTCGTGCTGCTGCCGATGGTGGTGCCGCCGGTGGTCTCGGCGATCACGCTCTACTTCCTGCTGACCTCGATCTCCGGCGTCTCTTCGTTCTTCGGCTACGACACCTGGCTCGGTGTCGCCATGGCGCATGCTGTGATGACGGTGCCCTTCGCCACGGTGCTGATCCTGGTGTCGCTCAGCCAGCTCGACCGGCGCATCGACCTTGCCGCGCGCGGTCTCGGCGCCACCGTGTGGGAACGCGCCACCCGCATCATCATGCCCAACATCAAATTCGGCATCGTCACTGCCGCCCTGCTGTCCTTCGTGCTGTCCTGGGAAGAGATCGGCGTCACCCTGTTCATCACCTCGGTCAACGCCATCACGCTGCCCAGGCTGATGTGGATGGGCCTGCGCGACAACATCGACCCGGCGATCGCCGCCCTCTCGGTGATCCTGATCATCATCACGGTGCTGGTGCTGGCGGCGCGCAGTGCCGTGGTCAGGCTGCGCGCGGGGCAGTAGGGCGACCAAAGCGGTGCGCATTTCCGCTCGATAGTTGGCGGGACAGCGCCCCCCTCTGGCCTGCCGGCCATCTCCCCCACTTGGGGGGAGATCGGCAGCTTTCGGCGACGGCTCCCTCCTTCGGCGGTAGTGATTGGCGAAAGCGGAGATGACGGCCAATCTCCCCCCAAGTGGGGGAGATGTCCGGCAGGACAGAGGGGGGCGCGAAAGATTGCCAACCTTTGAAAGCTTCTTCTACCCCATTGCGTGGCGAATGGTCTTGGACAGACGGCTCAGGAATGCCGGTCGAGACGATGCGTCGAGCTTCCACGACAGCACCGCCGTCGCCAGTTTCCGCGGCAGCACCCCGACCGACAGGAACCAGGCGGCAAGGACGGCGCGCCGGCGCAGCGACGCGGTCATTTCGAGGCTGGCGACGGCGCCCGCCGCCCCAAGCGCCAGCCGGGAATCATTGGCCACGGGGTGCCGGCGCCTGTCCGCGCACAGCGACGCCAGCCGCTCTTCCAGGTGGACCGGATCGTGGCGGACAGCCTCCGACGGAACGATGGTCAGGCCGATCCCGGAGGCTTGGTCCGACAGCGCCTGCATGCGGCGGAAGTCGTGGGTTACCCGCCAGCGTGCCCGCTCGGCGAGCTTTTCACCGAACACCGAATGGTTGGCGCCGTGGATCCGGTAGGCGCCGACGCATTCGTCGATGGACTGGACGTGTCCGTACATGGGCGCCAGCGTTACAAGGTAGCCATCGGCGCCCTGGCGGAACTCCGCCTCCGGTATAGGCATGATCGATTCGAGGGTTGTGCGATCAAAGGCCAGCCCGCTGGTCACAGTCGTCTGATAGCGGCCCTTGTGCAGGAGTTTCGGCATGACGTCACCGCTGTCGAAGGGCAGTTCGGGCGGCGGAAAGACGTCCTTGATGCGTTGTCGTTCGTCGACGATATGCAGCCTGGACTGCACCTGGGCGGTTGCCGCATCCCAAGTGTCGACGATCCTGGAAACGGCGGTCGGATAAAGAAAATCGTCGGCGTCGAGGAACAGGACGATTTTGCCCGAGCTTGCCGCGAACCCGGTGTTGAACGCCGCCGCATGCCCGCCATTTTGCGCGCGCGGGCAGGCTAGGATCCTGTCCCCATATGATTTCATGATTGTCGTGGAATTGTCCTGCGAGGCATCATCGACGACGATGACTTCGACATCCGCGTAGTCCTGCTCGAGGGCGCTATCGATGCTGCGTTTGAGGAAACGCGCGTAATTGTAGTTCGGAATGATGATGGATACTGGAATCCTCGGGACAGACTGCATCGCATTTGACCTCGCATCTTGCTTTGGTTTCAGCAAACCCGCGCGCGGGCCTGGTTCCTCCTCAAGCGCGTCCCACGAATTCCTGGGAGAAGGCTGGCGCCTTTCGTCAGGACGGGTCACGTCTCTTGCTTTGCGACTTCATGCTGAGGCCGCCATTGCCTTCAAGAGCTGCCGCCGAGATCATGGTCGACGGCAGCAAGGGCTCCGACGGTTCGGCTCGGATGACACGACAACCGAGCCTGACGGAAAGGCTTGGGTCGCGATCAGGTCGGGACCGAAGCGGACAGGCACCTTGAAGGCATGGCGGATACTGGCCTTCAAATGCGGCTGGAGCAAGCCCCACGCCAAGACCAAAGGCTCACAAGCCTGTTACGTCTCAGGCAGCATGCAGCGTTGGAATGGCGCTGACATCCACTTCGCGCTCCGCGTGCCAGGCATCATACGCGGCCGCGACCATCGGCTTACAAGGCCAATCGTCTTTTCCCGGAGCCGGCGAACCGGCTCCGGGCCGTATGGGGGCAGGCCTGATCAGTCACGCAGCCTGCAGCCCCGGCAGCGACAGATCGGCTTCCTCAGGCAAGTCGCCGGCCATCGCGGCAGCGAACCTGGTCTGGTCGAGTTCCCCTTCCCAGCGCGCCACGACCACGGTCGCCACCGCATTGCCGATGAAGTTGGTCAGCGCCCGGCATTCCGACATGAAGCGGTCGACGCCGAGGATCAGCGCCATGCCGGCGACCGGCACTGCGGGCACGACCGAGAGCGTCGCGGCCAGCGTGATGAAGCCGGCGCCGGTGATGCCGGCGGCGCCCTTGGAACTCAGCATGGCGACGGCGAGCAGCAGGATCTGGTCGCCGAGGGTGAGCGGCGTGTCGGTCGCCTGGGCGATGAACAGCGCGGCCAGCGTCATGTAGATATTGGTGCCGTCGAGGTTGAAGGAATAGCCGGTCGGGACGACCAGCCCGACCACCGAGCGGTTGCAGCCGGCGCGCTCCATCTTGGCCATCAGGCCCGGCAGTGCCGCTTCCGAGGACGAGGTGCCGAGCACCAGCAGCAGCTCTTCCTTGACGTAGCGGATCAGCGCCAGGATCGAGAAGCCGTTGTAGCGGGCGACCGCGCCGAGCACCACCAGCACGAACAGCAGCGAGGTCAGGTAGAATGTGCCGATCAGCATGGCGAGGTTGGCGATCGAGCCGATGCCGTATTTGCCGATGGTGAAAGCCATGGCGCCGAAAGCGCCGATCGGCGCGGCCTTCATCAGGATGGCGACGAGGCGGAAGATCGGCGTGGTCAATGCCTGCAGGAAATCGACGACCGGGCGGCCGCGATCGCCGACCGCGGCAAGTGCGAGCCCGAACAGCACCGAAAAGAACAGCACCTGCAGGATGTCGCCCTTTGCGAAAGCGCCGGTGATCGTGTCGGGGATGATGTTCATCAGGAAACCGACGATGCTGGTGTCGTGGGCTTTTTCGGTGTAGGTCGCCACTTTTGTGGCATCGAGCGTGGCCGGATCGATATGCATGCCGGCGCCCGGCTGGACGACGTTCGAGACGACAAGGCCGACGACAAGCGCCAGCGTCGAGAAAGCCAGGAAGTAGATCATCGCCTTGCCGGCGACGCGGCCCACCTTCTGCAGGTCGGAAACACCGGCGATGCCGGTCGCCACCGTCAAAAAGATCACCGGCGCGATCACCATCTTCACCAGCTTGATGAAGGCGTCGCCGAACGGCTTCATCGCCTCACCGGTTTCGGGATAGAAGTGGCCGAGCAGCACGCCGGCGGCGATCGCCGCCAGCACCTGCACATAGAGATGCCGGTAGAACGGAAGTTTGCCGCGTGGCGCGGCGGCAGCGAATGCTGTCTGCATGACGTCCTCCATTGTGCTCCGATCGAAAGCTCGACCTCCCGGAGCGTTTGCATTTGACCCAGCAGCCTCGCGACCGCTGAAGTCGTGTTTGCAACTGCCGTGCCAAGTGCGCGGAAAAGAGCCTCTCCCTTTGATTTTATTGAGTATTCCAGAACTGGCAGTTCGTTTCGCACACACACAAAGTGCGGATGTTCGCATGGCCGAATTGTGCTTTGTGCGAAATCATGCACAAATGGGCGATGCTGCAACGCCCCGCCGCTGCCTTGCCGTCGACGCCCGAGCAACTCGGCAGGCGAGCGCGCCGTGCCTGGCTGCTGTTTGCGGCCATCGCCCTTGCGACGGCCACGGCCGCACTTTACGGCGCTGGTCTCTTTGGCCGTACCACGGAGCTCAGGGGACTGGCGGCGCAGGGCCGCACCGACGCCAATCTGAAGGTCGCGCTATTGCGCGCCGTTCTGGAAAGCCCGCGCGCCCTGCCCCTGCTTTTGTCGGAAGACCAGCAGGTGCGCGACGCGCTGGCGCAGAAAAGTGCTGCTGCAATCGATGTGCTGAATCGCAAGCTTGAAGGGCTGGTCTCCGGCACCAAGGCCTCGGTGCTCTATGTCATCGGCACCGACGGGCTGGCGATCGCCTCCAGCAACTGGCGCGACCCGAGCAGCTTTGTCGGCAACGACTACCGGTTCCGCGACTATTTCTCCGCGGCGATGCAATCTGGAACCGCCGAATATTTCGCGCTCGGCAATGTCAGCAAACGCCCAGGCCTCTACATCTCGCGGCGCGTCGGCAACGCCGCCGCACCGCTGGGCGTCGTCGTCGTCAAGGCGGAGTTCGATCAGCTCGAGGCCGACTGGCACGAGGTGAACCGCCCGGCCTATGTCAGCGACGAGCGTGGTATCGTCCTGATCACCAGCGTGCGGTCCTGGCGCTTCATGACGACGGCGCCGCTTGCCGCGTCTGATCGTGCCGCCATCCAGAACAGCCAGCAGTTCGGCGATGCACCGCTGATGCCGTTGCCGATCACGCGCCCGCAGGCGCTCAGCCCGGACGTGTCGATCGTCCACGCGGTGACGCCCGGCGGCAGCGACGCGGAATATCTGAGACTTTCAGCCCCGGTTCCTTCGACCCCCTGGCGGCTCGACTATCTCGTCCCGGCCGAGGCGCCGATCGCCGCCGCGGCCCGTGAAATGCGGCTCCTTGCGCTCGGCGTCTTGGTCCCGTTGCTCGGCCTTGCTGCGTATCTGTTGTGGCGCCGGCAGTCGGGACAAATGCGGATCGCCGCCGAACAGGCGGCGCGCACCGAACTCGAGCGCCGCGTCGTCGAACGAACCGAGGATCTGAGCCGTGCCCGCGACCGGCTGCAGGCGGAGATATCAGACCATCGCAGCACGGAAGCCAAGCTGCAGGTCGTGCAGCAGGATCTGGTCCAGGCCAACCGCCTCGCCATCCTCGGCCAGGTCGCCGCCGGCGTCGCCCATGAGATCAACCAGCCGGTTGCCACCATACGCGCCTATGCCGACAACGCCCGCGTCTTCCTCGACAGGAAGCAGACCGCGCCCGCCGAGGAAAACCTCGGCGCCATCGCAGCATTGACCGAGCGCATCGGCACCATCACCGAGGAATTGAAGGCCTTTGCCCGCAAGGGCCGCACCGCCGCCGAGCCTGTCGCATTGCGCGGTGTCATCGAGGGCGCCGTCGTGCTGTTGAGAAGCCGCTTTGCCGGCCGGCTCGACGCACTGGCGATCGACCTGCCACCGCCGAGCCTCAGGGTCATGGGCAACCGGGTCCGGCTCGAACAGGTGCTGATCAACCTCTTCCAGAACGCGCTTGAAGCGCTGGACGGCCGCAACGACGCTCATGTGCGGGTTTCGGTCGAGGAGACCGCGGACGGCGTGATGGTCGGCGTGTCCGATAACGGACCTGGCATTCCGCCAGGGATTCTCAAATCGCTGTTCACGCCGTTCAATACATCCAAGGAAAAAGGCCTCGGTCTTGGCCTTGTCATCTCGAAGGATATCGTCGCCGACTACGGCGGACGCATCGAGGTTTCGAGCGACGGCAGCGGCACCCGCTTCGCCATCCATCTCTTGAAAGCAGCATAGTGGCCAAGGCAGCATGACGAACGACGACGCAGCGCCGGTCATCTTGGTCGATGACGACAGCGATCTCCTCAAGGCCACCGCGCAGACGCTGGAGCTTGCCGGCTTTTCGGTCTCGGCTTTTTCGGTGGCGGCCGAGGCGCTGGCCAGGCTCGACACCGGTTTTGCCGGCGTGGTCGTGTCGGATATCCGCATGCCTGAGATTGACGGCTTGCAGCTTTTCAACCGCATCCTGCGGCTGGACCCGGACATTCCGGTCATCCTCGTCACCGGGCATGGCGACATCGCGGTTGCCGTCAAGGCGATCAAGGACGGTGCCTACGACTTCATCACCAAACCCTTCGCCGCCGACCGACTGGTGCAGAGCGTGCGCCGCGCCGCGGAAAAGCGCCGTCTGGTGATGGAGAACCGCGCCTTGCGCGAGGCGGCCGGAGAGGCGCAGGACGGCCTGCCGCTGATAGGCCAGACGCCGGCGATGGAAAGGCTGCGCCGCACGCTGCGCCAGATCGCCGACACCGATGTCGATGTGCTGGTGACCGGCGAGACCGGCTCCGGCAAGGAAGTGGTGGCCAGCCTTTTGCATCGCTGGAGTCGCCGCGCCAAGGGCAATTTCGTCGCGCTGAATTGCGGCACGCTGCCCGAGACGGTCATCGAGAGCGAATTGTTCGGCCACGAGGCCGGCGCCTTCACCGGGGCGCAGAAGAAGCGGATCGGCCGTATCGAGCACGCCAGCGGCGGCACGCTGTTCCTCGACGAGATCGAAAGCATGCCGGTCTCGACACAGGTGCAGATGCTGCGCGTGCTGGAAATGCGCGAGGTCACCCCGCTCGGCACCAACGAAATGCGGCCGGTCGACCTGCGCGTCGTTGCGGCCGCCAAGGTCGATCTCGGCGATCCGCGCCAGCGCGGCGCTTTCCGCGAGGATCTCTATTACCGGCTCAACGTGGTGACGATCTCCATTCCGCCGCTGCGCGAGCGCCGCGACGACGTCGCCCTGCTGTTCTTCTACTTCGCCGAGCGCGCCGCCGCCCGCTTCCGGCGTCCGCTGCCGGCGGTGCCGGCCGCGGTGCATCGCCATCTCAGGGAGCATGACTGGCCTGGCAATGTACGCGAGCTCGCGCATTTCGCCGAACGCTTCGTGCTTGGACTGGAGGAAGACGCAGGAGTGGCATCCCCTGCCCCAGCCCAGCCGGATGCCGCCATGAAACTGCCGGAACGGCTGGAGCGCTACGAGGCCGACATCATCCGCGAGACGCTTAACCGCAACGAGGGCGACGTCAGGCGCACGATCGAAGCGCTGGGGATTCCGCGCAAGACCTTTTATGACAAGCTGCAGCGCCACGGCATCGTGCGCAGCGAGTTTTCGAGGTAGAGGGGCCAACAGGCTAGGGCTGCCCTCATCTGCCCTGCTTCCAGCGCTGGTGGTTGGCGAAAGCCGAAGCGGCATCCAATCTCCCCCCTTGCGGGGGAGATGCCTGGCAAGGCAGAGGGGGGTGCTGTCCCTCCGACCTGCCATGCCCTTAGGCTGTTTCCGGTTGAGAATGGCTGAAGTCGAGGTTGGTGATCCTTCCCACCCCCCTCTGTCCTGCCGGACATCTCCCCCGCAAGGGGGGAGATCGGCAGCTTCGCCGATGGCGCTACGCTGAAAGCCTTAAGGTAAGGCTGCGGCAGGGGGATGAGGGGCAGCGCCAACATCTGCAAACGTCCCTCCCGCAGCAACTCTCCTGACGCGAACCGATTCCGGTTTTCGCCATCCTACGCTACACTTGGTCCACTTCAACCGGACCACTCTCATGATTGTCCAGACCTGCATCAATGGCGCGCGCAGCGCCGATTTCCATCCGCAGCTGCCGCTTGACGCGGACGCCATGGCGCGTGACGGCGCGTCCTGCGTGGCCGCCGGTGCGGCCGAGCTGCATGTCCATGCACGCGGGCTCGACGGCCGCGAAAACCTTGCCCCGGCGACGATGGACCGTACCATCCTGACGCTGCGCCGAGCCTGCCCGGGCACGCTGATCGGCGTGTCGACCGGCGCCTGGATCGAGAATGATGACGAGCGGACGCTTGCGGCGATCGCCGGCTGGAGCGAGCTGCCTGACTACGCCTCGGTCAATCTGAGCGAGAAAGCAGCGCCCGAAGTCATGCAAAGCCTGCGGCAGCGCGGCATCGGCATCGAGGCCGGGCTCGCCTCCGTCGCTGATGCCGAGCGCCTGGTCCGCCTCGACCATGGCAACCAGGTGCTGCGCATCCTGATCGAGATTTCCGAGCAGGCGCTGGACGCGGCGCTGGAAGCCTGCGACGGCATCGCGGCGGTGCTCGACCGCGCCGGACTGCGTCGCGCCATCCTGCTGCACGGTGCCGACGCCACGGTGTGGCCGTTCGTGCACCGGGCGGCGGAGCGCAACTGGTCGACGCGCGTCGGGCTGGAAGACGGCAAGGCGCTTCCGGACGGCACTACGGCATCAGGCAATGCCGCACTGACCGCTGCTGCGGTTGCGATCTTCCGCGCCGGTCGTTGATTCATCCCGTCGGCTTCGGGCGCCTTGCCCGATCTTCTCGGGACGCTGCGTCAGGCCACGTCCCGCAAAGTCGAACGCGGCGTCGCCGATTTCGCGGTTGCGCGATCCTCGTGAAGCGCGAACCCTGCTGCGCCCGGGTCGCCCAGCTCAGAGCGGAGCTGCATGCTCGGGATGTGGTAGTCGCCGCCATTCTGCTGCCGGTAGGGAATGGGCCGGGTTGTCTCAAGCGTCCGCATCCTTTCGCGCAGGCGCTCCGCGACAGGCTCGAAATCGGCCTCGCCAAAACGATCCACTCTGTAGACGACGAACGGCGGAAGCACGTCGTAGCCCGGATAGTAAAGGATCCCGTGATTGATCGGGAACAGCAGGTCGTCGATCGGGCCGTTGACGCCGCGGGCGGAGTAATGCTCCTCCCAGCCGCCGGCGGTCACGATCAGCATCGCGCGCTTGCCGGCGAGCGTTCCCTCGCCAAAGCGGTCACCCCACCGCTTGTCGCTATGCTCGCCGACACCATAGGCGAAGCCGTAGGCGTACACCCGATCGACCCAGCCCTTGAGGATTGCCGGCATGGCGTACCACCACAGCGGGAACTGGAGGATCAGCGTGTCGGCCCACAGCAGCTTGTCGATCTCTGCTTTAATATCTTCGGTTAGCGTGTTGGTCGCAAAAGCTTTTTTGGATGCTACAGCCGGCAGGAAGCGTTCTTCGGGCGGCCACGACGGAAAGTCGGCACGGTCCACCTCGGATTTCCAGCCATCGGCATAGAGGTCCGATATCAGCACTTCATGGCCCTGGGCCTCGAGTTCCCTGATGGCGACGTCACGCAGTGCTCCGTTGAGCGAACGCGGTTCAGGATGAGCAAAAACAAGCAGGACTTTCATGGGGCCACTCCGATGAAGGATGATGGCACTGAAGGTAGCTAGGCCAGAGATGATCCGCTACATCTTAGCAATGCATAAGATTATGCCGAATAATGGATAGATCAGATGTGACCCTCGAGCGCATGCGCACCTTCGTTCGCGTCGCCGAGCGCGGCAGCCTCTCGGCGGTGGCGCGCGAGCTCGGGATTGGGCAGTCGACGGTCACGCGGCATGTGCGCGAGCTCGAAGACGCCGTCGGGGTGCCCTTGCTCAGCAGGACCACCCGGCGTGTCACGATGACCGATGAAGGCAGCCGTTACTATGCCGACAGCGTCCAGATCCTGCGCCTCGTCGAGCAGGCCGGCGACGAGGCACGGGGCACGCGCGGCACGTTGGCCGGCACGATCCGGATATCCTGCACGGCGGCGCTCGGGGTCTTGCACGTCAGCCGGCTGATCTTCGCCTTTCAGGACCGCTATCCCGACATCGGTGTCGATCTCAGCCTCACCGACGAGCGCATCGACCTTGTGCGGGAGGGCGTCGACATCGCGCTTCGCCTCGGTCCGCTCACCGACAGCTCGATGAAACTGCGGGCGCTCGGCCAGTCCCGGCGTCTGCTGGTGGCGGCACCGGCCTATCTGGTGGCGCGGGGCAGACCGGCTATCCCACAGGACCTGCCTGGCCACGAAGGCATCCGGATGTCGAACATCGCGGGAAGCGACACGCTCGCCCTGGAGGGGCCGGGCGGCGAACGCCACGCGGTGCCTTTTGAAGGCCGGTTTCGGGTCGACCATGGGCTTGCCGTGCGCGAAGCCCTCGTCGCCGGGCGCGGTATTGCACCTGCCCATCACTGGCTTGTCGACGATCTCCTCGCCGCCGGCCGGCTGGAAGTGATCCTGCCGGACTACGCCCCGCCTCCCATTCCGCTGAGCATGCTGATCGTCCCGGAGCGCGCCGGCATTGCCAGGGTCCGGCTGCTGGTCGATTTTCTCGCCGAGCGGATCGGCGGCATTCCAGGGATCGAGAAACCGCGTTAGTCGGCATGCCCTCGGTCGGCTGCGGCTGGCAAAACCCTTCTGTCTTCCAGGATGCGGCCTTGTTGACAGCGCCGAACGCTCTTGCGATTTAAAAAGATACACCCTAAGCTGTTTTCATATCAGAAAGAAAATTCGATAAATTCTTTCCATTTATGAAAGCCTGAGTTTTTGCGGGAACATCTCGATCAGACCGACCGGCGACTGGTCAAGCTGCTGTCGCAGGATGCGCAGCTTGGCGTCAATCGCCTCGCCGAGAAGATGGCCGTCTCGGTGCCCACGGTGCGCATGCGGCTGCGCAACCTGCTTGACCGCAACCTGCTCAAGATCGTCGGGCTGCTCAACCTGACCGAGCGCCCAGAATTGATCTCGGCGATCGTCGGCATCAATGCGCAGGGGCGCGGCCGCGCCCGGGAACTGGCGCAGCGCATTGCCGAACTGCCTTTCGTGAACTCGGCCTCCGTCGTCACCGGACGCTTCGACATCATCGTCGACGTGACGGTGGCCGGCGATGTCGCCGATCTCTATCGCGTCACCAGCGAGCTGATCCCCGGCGCCGGCGAGCCAGGCGAAGTCGTGCGCAGCGAGACGTTCGTCGTCATGGCCTCCTGCAACAAATGGGTCAGCCTGCCGGAAGGCTGCTGGTCGGACGAGAGCAAGCGCGACGAAACTGGGCGCGACGAAACTGGGCGCGACGAAACTGGGCGAAAGGAAATACCATGAAGATCGCGGTTCTCGGCGGCCTCGGCCTGCAAGGCCGGGCGGCGATCGCCGATCTCATCGCCAGCGCCGGTGTCGAAGAGGTCGTCTGCGTCGATACCGCCCGGGATGGCGCAGCCCGGCTTGGCGGCCTGACTGACCTTGCCCGCGTGCGTTTCGTCGTGCCCGAAGGCGCGATCGCCCCTGTGTTGGCGAATGTGCTGGCGGGTGTCGACGCCGCCATCGATCTGTTGCCGCAGCCGCTGATGCGCGAGGCGGTGCAGGCCGCGATCGCGACGCGCACGCCGCTGGTCACCACCAATTACGGCAAGACGATCGCCGACCTTGCCCCGGCGGCGGAAGCGGCCGGCGTTTCGATCATGACCGAATGCGGGCTCGACCCCGGCATCGACCTTGTGCTCTACGCGCGCGCCGCAAGGCAGTTCGACGCCATCACCGCGATCGATTCCTATTGCGGCGGTATCCCCGAGCCGAAGGCGATGGCCAAGCCGCTGTGCTACAAGGTGAGCTGGAATTTTGACATGGTTCTGATGAGCCAGAACCGCGACAGCGTGCTGGTCGAGAACGGCAAGCGGGTCGATGTGCCGGCCGGCCAGCAACATGAAAATCGCTTTATCCACGAGATCGAGGTCGCGGGGCTCGGCAGGCTGGAAGCCTTCCCCAATGGCGATGCGCCGCATTATGCCGGCATGCTTGCCGCCGCCAAGGGGCTGCAGCGCTCCGGCCGCTATTCGCTGCGCTGGCCGGGTTGGTCGGCGTTCTGGGCGCCGCTGAAGGAGCTTGGCTTCCTTTCCGAAGACAAGGTGCCCGGCGTTGGCGCCAGCCCACGCGAATTTCTCGGCCGGCTGCTCGGCCCGCAACTGCAATACGGCGCCGACGAGAAGGACCTGTGCGTGATGCGCAATGTCTTTGCCGGCACCCAGCATGGCCGCCGCAAGACGGTGATGTCGGACCTGATCATCGAACGCGACCTCACCTCCGGCCTGTTCGGCATGAGCCTCGGCGTCGGCTATCCCGCCAGCATCGTGGCGCAGATGCTGGCGCGGGGCGAAATTACCGAGCCCGGCCTGCTCAACCCGCTGCTGCATGTGCCGGACGGCCGCTTTCTCGATGAACTGGCCAGACGCGGTATACGCGTATCCGAAACGATCGACTGGGACTGAAGGATTTTCGAACGGTGGTCGCCGCCGGCAACGGCGCTGCCGCTCAAAAAAGCACCCCCAAGGGGTGGGACAACAAAGCGAAAATAACAAACGACAACAAGGAGGAATGCCCAATGACGATTGCCAAGCTTTTCATCGCAGGCCTTGCGCTCGCCGGCCTCACTGCCGCGGCCAGTGCCGGAACGCTCGACGAGATCACCAAGCGCGGCGAATTGCGCGTTGCCGTGCAGACGCAGGGACCGCCCTTCTCGCTGGTCGGTGCTGCCGGCGAGCGCACCGGCAGTTCGGTCGAGCTTGCCGAACTGATGGCCAAGGAAATGGGCGTCAAGATCACCTTTTTGGATTTCGATTGGGACGGCCTGATCCCGGCGCTGCTGTCGGGCAAGGCCGATCTTCTGGTCGCCGACATGACGCCGACGCTGGCGCGGGCGATGAAGGTCGCCTTCACCAAGCCCTATATGTACACGGGCAGCACCGTCTTCACCAAGGCCGACGGCAAGTTCAAGTCCACCGAGGATTGCAAGGCCAAGGGCACCAAGATCGCCGTGCTGCTCGGCGCCACCGGCGAGAAGGAGGCCAAGAAGGCTTTCCCGGACGGCGACATCAAGAGCTACAAGGGCGGCGGCCCGCTGCTGCTTGACGCCGTCAACAACGGCCAGGCCGATTGCGGCGTCAACGACGTCTCGGCGGTCAAGGGCCAGTCGACCGCCTACCCGGCCGGCAGCTTCACCATCATGCCGGAGATGCTGTCGAAGGAGCCGCTGGCCTTCGCCACGCGCTATGACGAGCAGGACCTGCTGACCTGGATGAACCTGTTCCTCGACCAGGTCAGCCTCGACGGCCGCCTGCAGAAGAACCTCGACTACTGGGTCAATTCCGACGACTGGAAGAAGGATCACTGAGTAGTGAGTAGTGAGTAGTGAATAGTGAATAGTGAGTAGTAAATCGCTACTCGCTACTCGCTATTCGCTAATCCCTATTCACCATTCACTAATCCCTATTCACTATTCACTATTCACTATTCACCATTCACCGCCGCACCATGCTCGAAAATTTCAGCTTCCGCACCATCGTCGAATATCTGCCCCTGTTCGGGCAGGGCCTCGTCACGACCGTGTGGCTGTCTGTCCTCGCCTTTGCCGGCGCGCTCGCCGTCGGCATCGTGCTCGCCGCCATGAACCTGCAGCGCGGCTGGCTGTTTCGCATCCCGGCCAAGGCCTATATCGACGCGGTGCGCGCCACGCCCTTGCTGGCGCAACTGTATTTCCTCTATTTCGGGCTGCCGCGGCTCGGCATCATCCTGCCTGAGCTCGTCGTCGGCATCCTTGCTTTGTCGCTGAACAGCGGCGCCTATGTCGCCGAGATCATCCGCGCCGGCATCCTGTCGATCCCGCGCGGCCAGGTCGAGGCCGGCGTCGCCTCGGGGATGACCTATGTCCAGCGCATGCGCTTCGTCATCCTGCCGCAGGCGTTCAAGGTGACGATCCCGCCGCTGCTCGGCCAGGCGATCGTGCTGGTCAAGGATTCCGCTCTGCTGTCGCTGATCGCGGTCGCCGAATTGACGCGCGCCGGACAATTGCTCGCCTCCGACCGCTTCATGCCGGCGGAAGGTTTCATCACCATCGCCGCCTTCTACCTGCTGCTCTATTACGGGCTGAAGGGACTGGCGGCGCTGTCCGGGCGCTGGCTCGGCCTGGCGGGGGTACGGACATGATCTGGCAGCAGCTGCAAAGCCTCGCCGGCAGCTATCCCCTCGCCTTGCGCGGCCTCGGCATGACCGTGATGCTGTCGCTGGTCAGCCTGGTGCTGGGCACGTTGATCGGCTTTGGCCTCGGCATCCTGCGGACCGGCGGCAACCGGCTGATCAGCGGTGCGATCGGCGCCTGGGTCGACCTGATCCGCGGCACGCCGTTCCTGGTGCAGATCTTCCTGATCTTCTTCATCCTGCCGGAACTCGGCGTCGAGCTGGACGCCTTCACTGCCGGCATCATCGCCCTGACCAATCTGGCCGCCTGCTTCATCTGCGAGATCGTCGTCGCCGGCATCCGCTCGGTGCCGACCGGCCAGGTCGAGGCGGCGCTGGCGTCCGGCCTGTCGCGCTGGCAGCGCATGCGCCAGGTGGTGCTGCCGCAGGCGATGCGGATCGTGCTGCCGCCGCTGGTCGGACAATATGTGCTGCTGATCAAGGATTCCTCCGTCGTTTCGGCTATCGGGCTCACCGACCTCACCCGCGTCGGCTGGCTGGTGGTGCAGCGTGTGCCCAACGGCCTCCTCGTCTTCTTCCTCGTCGGCGTCGGCTATTTCATCGTCTGTTATCCGCTGATCCTGCTGGCGCGCCGGCTTGAGCAGCGCATGGGTGCGGCCCATGGCGAGGTGCAGATATGACGCTGAACCTCAGCAAAAATGGTACCGGCATGATCGAGTTTCGCGGCGTCAACAAATGGTTCGGCGCGCTCAATGTGCTCAAAGACATCACGCTCAGCGTCGAGCCGCGCGAAGTGGTCGTCGTCTGCGGGCCGAGCGGTTCGGGCAAGAGTACGCTGATCCGCTGCATCAACGGGCTGGAGACGATCCGCGACGGCGACCTGGTGGTCGACGGCCAGCGCCTCGGCGACCCCGCTACCAACATGACGCGGCTGCGCACCGAGATCGGCTTCGTCTTCCAGTCCTTCAACCTCTACCCGCACAAGACAGCGCTCGAGAACGTGACGCTGGCGCCGATCCATGTCCGCAAGATCCCGCGCGCCGAGGCCGAGAAGGCCGGGCGCGAGCTGCTTGCCAAGGTCGGCCTTGCCGACAAGGTCAATGCCTATCCCGCACAACTCTCCGGCGGCCAGCAGCAGCGCGTCGCGATCGCCCGCTGCCTCGGTATGCGCCCCAAGATCATGCTATTCGACGAGCCGACCTCGGCGCTCGACCCTGAGATGATTTCGGAAGTGCTCGACGTCATGGTCGCGGTCGCCGAGGAAGGCATGACCATGATGGTGGTGACCCACGAAATGGGCTTTGCCCGCAAGGTCGCCCAGCGCGTGGTGTTCATGGACGCCGGCGCCATCGTCGAGAGCGGCACGCCGGATGAATTCTTCTCGCACCCCAAGACCGACCGCAGCCGCGCCTTCCTGAGCAAGATTCTGCGGCATTAGAGTCAAAACTCAACCAGCTGGCTGTCGCCAATGGCCGAGACGGGTGGAATGCTGCCATTCGTCTCGTCGATGGGAACGAGCAATTAGCGCCATGTTCAGACATTCGCGGTGCTTCTCCAGAGCGGCAGGGGACGTTATTCGATGACGCAAATCAGAGCCATGACTGAGCAGGACGTGCCGTCGGTATCGCTGCTCATTGGAGAGTCTTGGCGCAGGACGTACTCGCCAATCATGGGTGCCGAGACCGCGGCCTTGATTTCGGATGAAGATCACACGCTGCAGCGGATTGCGGCGGAACTGACAGACACCAACAAAATGTCGTTCGTCGCAGAACGGCCAGACGGCTCGATTGCCGGCTACGCGATGGCTAAGATGAATGAAGCCGGCGACGTCATGCTTGACCGGCTCCACATCGATCAAAGCGAGTACGGCACCGGGCTAGCCGCTAATATATTGCACGCTGTCTTTGCCGCCCATTCCGGCATCCTGAGCATCGCACTCGAAGTGCTCGAGGGAAACGACCGGGCAATGGCCTTTTACCGCAAACATGGTTCGAAGTGGCCGCGTTGCACGGTGCAGAAGGCCATGCATCGTTGATTATGCGCAAACTGCTATCGCGCGCCTAGTCGGAACTCGCGCATCGAACAGTACATCACGTCTTCCGTCCCCAGCGCACCGGCGGCCTCCCCGTTCGCAATCCAAATAGACGTCTTTCAGCTGTTTGATTGGCATGTCAGCGTGAGCGAGCGCGAGGGACTTAACAACTGACATGATCATTTTGAGATCCTCCCCAGTTCCCGTCGGTCAACATTCAGTCCTTGGGGTCGCAGGTATAGTGCCGTTCGAAGGTCCCGTCCGCGCGCCGCTGCTTGTCGAAGCCGCGATGTAAGGCTCGGTCGCGCGCTCGTGGACCAGCCAAAGGGGATCTCGGCCGAGGCGTAGCTGCTGCCGGCGGCCAACCGTTTCGGGATCGAGGCCGAAGCGATCCTGGTGCGCTCGATCATCGTGCCGGCCGCGCCTGCCTCCGCATGACGGATGGGGCGGCTTCGCAAAGCGCACATGATTTCGTCACGTGAGATGCCGATGTCGCCAAGAACGTCATCGGGTAAACGGCTCAACTGGTCCGTTGCCGACAAGAGAGCTTTTCGCTCGGCGCGGAGGCGTAACCACCTGCGAAATGGACCAATGGCGGCAGCATGAATTATAACCATGATCAGATCGTACCTTCATTGATCTGAATTGACCGGAACGGAACGGCGCGAACGGCACTCCGGGCGAGAGCTTCAGCCGTCCGCGAGGCAAGTTAGGCGTAGTGGTCGATGGATTGGTTTTGCCGCGGCGTGCCCATACGGCGGGCGGTGGCTGGCCCCGGGCCACGCATATAATAAAGCTCCGGCCGGTAGCGCCGCGCGGCGAATTTGCGAAACGCCGCAGCAAGTTTTGTGACGGGAGCCAAGAATTTCATGACCGTTCCCTTTCCCTTCGCCGGCTTGAACACGAGCCGGCGGGCCCGGATGTTGCAAACAAGGATATGCCAGTCGAACCAGGCTCGGCTGTGGGAATTCCCACACCGGGGAAAACATTGGAAAAATCCGCTCCCAGTTTTGCTTTCCGGAAAGCGGGGCCTGCGGCCATCAAATTTCCTTGGATAGGGAGTAAGATGAAGTACACCTGATTGAACAAGAGGCTGTTGTGACAGGCTCTCC
>NZ_FNEE01000036.1 GCF_900099905.1 Mesorhizobium muleiense
GAACATTCACACCTGGACACTTTCATGCCCTGGTAGACTTATTCTCTCAAAACGTGTCCGCCAAAGTCTCGTTCGAACCCAACATCCCTGGCGGGATGAAAGGCTCAGCAGGACTCTGCCGCCCACGTTTCTCTTTCTTCAATATTCAATTATCAAAGAACAGACATCGCAGACGCGGTGTCGTGGCCCGTACGCTTGTGGCTCGGGGCCGTTCGAGTGTCGCTCACGCGGCTCTCTTGAATTTCGCAGAGGGCAGATCTAGAAGCGAACTTCTTCGTCGCCAGCGGCGCGCCGCCCTCGTTGGTGAGGCGTATATAGTCGGCGCCCATCCAAAGTGTCAACAACGATTTCAATCTTTTTTGCGGAGAACTGTTACGCTTTTGGCGTCTCAGTTCAGGGGCGCACTACACCATGTCTTAGGTGCGATTTGTTACCTATGTCTCCGCGCGGGACCCGGCGGAGGAACCGTCTCCCGTCCTTTCACCCTATATGGGAACAAAACGGGAAGCTTCAAGGGTCACGCCGCCCATGTCCGGTCTGCAAGGCGGTATTTACGGCAAACGGGACCGGAGCCCGATGGTTCCGGCGAATATCTATGGCGGCGCGGCCCAACGGCTGGAACCATTCGGCCCGGCTGTTAGTTCCATCAGCGAAGAACGAGGCCGCCGAGCGAGCGTCGCAGCGCGACAGGCCTGAGGCCCTCAATACGTCTTCCAGACCAATCTCGCTCGACGACTGCCGGCGTTGATGCCGTTCTGGGCGCGAACAGGGAGATTCACCATGAAAGTCGCTGAGATAATGACCCCCAACGTTCATCTCGCCAGTCCTGGCGAGTCGTTGCAGAAAATCGCGAAACGCATGGCGGTTGACGATGTCGGATTCCTGCCAGTTGGAGAAAACGACCGACTCGTCGGAACGATCACCGATCGTGACATCGTCGTGCGTGCGGTCGCCGAGGGCAAGGACGGCAATGCCACGGTCCGCGACGTGATGACCAAGGATGTCAAATACTGCTTCGAGGACGAAGATATCGAGCACGTCGCCCAGAATATGGGTGACATCCAGGTCAGGCGGTTGCCTGTCCTCAATCGCGACAAGCGCCTGGTGGGCGTGGTCTCGCTCGCGGACGCGGTGCTGAAGGAAGATCCGGCAACCGCCGGAATCGCGATGTCCGGTGTCGTCGTACCCGGCGGCGCACACGCGACGTAAAGCGCTCTGCCCGGCTGCGTGGTCAAACTGAGTTCAGCGGCGCATTAGCGCTGTCGCGTCTCAAAGCGACGGCTCTACCGAGCCGTAAATCAGGCCTTCCTGTCATAATGCCGGGGACGTCGATGACGCTCCCGGCTGCTCCAGTATCTTTGCACGTTTCCCACTTGCGCTCTTGGCCGTGGCTCAGAGCTACGTTTGGGCGATGTCAGTTCGGTGCCACCGCGGTATCGCCCGGCACTACACCCTTGGCAGCCTGTTCGATGACGTCGGCTACGGCCTGTGGCTGGGTAAGGAATACCACATGGCTGCCTTTGACCTCGGTGGTGACCGCCCCGATACGATCGGCGGTGCTCCGAAGCAGTTCGGGCGCAATAGCGCCGTCCTCAGTCGCGACAACGTACCAGCTTGGCTTGGTCTTCCACGCCGCCGTCGTCACCTTGGCCTCAAGCGCCTTCATAGCGATCGGCACTTGGGAGTCGCGCAGGAATGCGGCATCGGCATCCTTGGTATCCCCAGCAAAGCCGGCCTTAAACGTCTCAATCTTCAGGAACGCGAAGCCATCGGGCTGCACGTCAGGCTGAAAGTTCGGCGGCGGAGGAATTTCGGCATATTGGTCCAGCGTGGATTGACCGACATCTGGAGCGAAGGCAGCGACATAGACGAGGCCCGCAACATTGGCAGCGTTGCCGGCTTCTGTAATTACCGTGCCACCGTAGGAATGACCGACGAGGATGGCTGGCCCATCCTGCCGGGCGAGCACGCGACGCGTTGCGGCGACATCGTCTTCGAACGACGTGAGCGGATTCTGGACGATCGAGACTTTGTAGCCACGACTTGTTAGTTGGTCGTAGACGCCTCGCCATCCAGCTCCGTCGGCAAAGGCGCCGTGGACGAGAACGACGTTGCGGAGCGGCGCGCTTTGTGCGTCAGCAGCAGTTACCGAAAGCGTCAGCGCACCGACGGCGATCGCTAGGGATTTGATCATGGCAGTTCTCCAGTTGGTTTTGCTGTTGATAGGACAATCATGATCTACCCTGACGGACCTGACTTGATTACCGAGCGGATTAGGACATCAATGTCTCAAAATGAGAGACAATCCGAACTTGCTGGAGGACTCATATGCTGCGCGACTTCAGCGATACGGTCGCTTTTGTAAAGGTGGTGCAGGAAGGGAGCTTCACAGCGGCAGCGCGCGTGCTCAAGGTGCCGAAGACACGGGTCAGCCGGAAGGTGCAGGAGCTGGAATCCAGACTGCGGACACAACTGCTGAATCGGACAACGCGCAGCCTGAAGCTGACTGAAGCGGGCGCGGTATATTTCCAGCACTGCGAACGAGTGGTGAAGAATCTGGAGGATGCGGAGAACGCAGTGGCGGAGTTGCAGCAACATCCGCGCGGATGGCTTCGGATTGCAGCCTCGTACTGGCTGGCAACTCGCGTCCTCACTCCGCTGCTCACCGAGTTTCGCCGCTTCTATCCAGAGGTGTTACCGCAATTGCTTCTTGGGCACGAGGTCGTCGACCTTGTCGCCAAGGACATAGACATCGCTTTCCGGCTCCAGGAAGGCACCCTGCCCGATTCCACGCTAACGGCTCGGCGGCTCGGCGCATTGCCGATGGGCATCTATGGGGCCCCGACCTACCTGGAACGTGCGGGGACGCCACAGCATCCATCGGAGCTGACGGAACATGCCTGTCTGTTGACAGAGTTCTATTTCAATCGTCCGGCAGTAGAATGGCCCCTATCGAGCGGCGGCGAGCGGTCCCAGTTCAAAGTACGAGCAGTGGCCGTCGCCAGCGATCCAGAGGCTCTTCACGGGTTCCTGCTGGAGGGAGTTGGTCTGTTCATGACCAACCATGTGCGCGTCAAGTCGGACGTTGCCGCTGGGAGACTGGTTCGTGTCCTACCCGAGTGGGCAGGGCCCGAACCAACCCTCTATGCGATCCGGCCTGGAGGCGGCGTTCAGCCCCCCAAAGTTAAAGCATTTTTGGACTTTCTCATTCCGAGGCTCGATTTGAAGAGGATTGACAGCAAAGCGAGTCACATCTGAAGTCGATCCTGCCTACCATGCGCTTCTTCCACCGCAACGATTGTTTCAAACTGACCACTACTCCATTGGCTCAGCCGGCTGAGCCAGTTTGACTCAAGCGTAGGGCCCTATCAACGTTACACCGATTTAATGTGCAAGCGAGCGGGAGAATTGCCATAAAGCTTTGATATCGACGGGCCATCCCCTGTGTCGGAGGGTGCTGTCGCGTCTACTTCAGCTTGGGAAGCGTAGACGGGATCTTGCCAACCGGAGTGCCGATGGCCGCCTGGAAACAGATCGTTTTTTCACTTGTGATCCTCGTCGCGGCCGCGGCCGCCTGGGTTCGCTTTTTTCCAGGCGCGCCGGATGTGCTGGCGCGCTGGGGCATCGAATGGGCTGATGCCGCGACGCCTCCGACAGCGACGAGCGCCGTCGACAACGCCGGGCAAGCGGGCCGCCGCAGCGACGCCGGCCAACTGGCGACTATCGTCGCATTGCCGGCGGCCACGGCCGTCATCAATGATCGCCTGCGGGCAATCGGCACCGGCCGAGCCTACGCCTCGGTGACGGTCAATCCCTACAGTTCAGGCCGCCTGGTCGAATTTCTGGTCGAGTCCGGCGCCCATGTCGAAAAAGGACAGATCATTGCCACCCTCGATTCCGACACCGAGGTGATCGCACAGGACCGCGCAAAGGTTGCCTTGCAGGACGCGCAGGCCAAGCTCGACCGGGTCAAATCGTTGCGGGCTTCCAACGCTGCGACGGCGGTCTCCGTTGCCGATGCCGAGGTGGTGCTGGCCAATGCCAAGCTGGCGCTTCGCGATGCGGAACTGGCCTTGCAGCGCCGCTCGATCGTCGCGCCGATCGCCGGCGTCGTCGGCATCCTGCCGATATCAGCCGGCAACTATGTGACCAGCCAGTCGGCGGTCGCCACCCTTGACGACCGCTCCAGCATACTGGTCGAATTCTGGGTGCCGGAGCGCTTCGCCGCCGTCGTCAAAGTCGGCGCGCAATTGTCGGCGACGCCAATCGCCAACCCAAACAAAGCCTATACCGGCACGGTCTCCGCCATCGACAACCACATCGATGAAGCCAGCCGTACCCTTCTGGTCAAGGCAAAGATCGCCAATCCGGCCGATTCGCTGCGTGCCGGCATGTCCTTCCAGATCACCATGAAGTTCCCCGGCGACAGCTATCCTGCGGTCAGTCCGCTGGCGATACAATGGGGTTCGGACGGCGCCTATATCTGGACCATCGTGGACGGCAAGGCCAAGCGGGTTGCGGTGCGCATCATCCAGCGCAACACTGAGACCGTGCTGATCGATGCCCCAATCGTCAGCGGCGACATGGTGGTGACCGAGGGCACCCAGAATGTCAGCGAAGGCGGCGAGGTCCGCATCGCCGGCGAACAACTGCGCGCCGCGGACGCCGACGGCTGATGACCGCAACCAACAACGCAGCCAGCGACACAGGATTCACCGCGCTGTTCATCCGCAGGCCGGTGATGGCCTTCGTTTTGAACACGCTGATCGCGGTCGCCGGCCTTGCTGCCTTTTACGGTGTCGAAATCCGCGAACTGCCGGATGTCGATCGCGCCGTCGTCACCGTCAACACGACCTTTGAAGGCGCTGCAGCCGAGACCGTCGACCGCGAATTGACCGACGTGATTGAGGGCGCGGTCGCCCGCGTCTCTGGTGTGAAGTCGATCTCGTCCACCTCGTCCTTCGGCACAAGCCGCGTCACCATCGAATTCAACGACGGCGTCGACCTCGACGTCGCCGCCTCCGATGTGCGCGATGGCGTCGGCCGCGTCGCCGACCAGATGCCGGATACGGCGGATGCGCCTCGCATCGTCAAGGCCGATGCCAATTCCGAGCCGGTGATGCGGCTGGCTGTCACCTCCGACACCATGTCGGTGCAGGACATGACGGTGCTGGTCCAGGACCAGATCGAGGACGAGCTTGCCGCGGTGCCTGGCGTAGCCGACGTCCAGGTCTATGGCGACCGCGACAAGATATTTCGCATCGATGTCGATCAGAACAAGCTCGCCGGCCTGGGCTTCACCGTCGCCGACCTGAGGACAGCGCTGGCCTCGGTCGCTTTCGATTCGCCTGCCGGCTCGATCACCACGACCAACCAGGATCTGATCGTGCGTCCGACGGCGGACGTGACCACGCCGGAGGAGTTCGAAAACATCATCATCGGCGGCACGACCCGCATTCGCGACGTCGCCACCGTCACGCTCGGCCCCGACATCGGTCAGACCACATTGCGTTCGAACGGCAAGACCGGCATCGGTCTCGGCATCATCCGCCAGGCGGAATCGAACACGCTGGATATTTCGACCGGCGTCAGGGCCGCCGTCGCCGCGCTGCAGGCGGATCTGCCTCAGGGCATGTCGATCAAGGTCACCAGCGACGATGCGGTCTTCGTCAACGGCGCGGTGCATGAGGTCGAGATCGCACTCGGCCTGTCCGTCTCCATCGTGCTGATCGTCATCTATGTGTTTCTCCTCGACTGGCGCGCGACGCTCATTCCTGGGCTTGCGATGCCGGTCGCCATGATCGGGACGATCGCCGCCATCTATCTTGCCGGCTTCTCGGTCAACATATTGACGCTGCTGGCCCTGGTGCTGGCGACGGGCCTGGTCGTCGACGACGCCATCGTCGTTCTGGAAAACATCGTGCGACGCCGCAACGAAGGCATGGGGCCACGTGCCGCAGCCGTGCTTGGCGCTCAGGAAGTGTTTTTCGCCGTCATCGCCACGACGCTGACGCTGGTCGCCGTCTTCGTGCCGATCTCCTTCCTGCCCGGCCAGACCGGCGGCCTGTTCCGCGAATTCGGCTTCGTTCTCGCCATATCGGTGCTTCTGTCCGCCGTCGTGGCGCTGACCCTTTGTCCGATGCTTGCCTCGCGCATGCTGTCGGTTGCCCCGCTTCACTACGAAGGCGGCAGCGGCATCGGTGCCCGCATCGGCCGCGCACTGAACACGCTCTACCGGCGCTGCCTGCGCATCTGCCTCGACGCGCCGTGGATCGTGCTCCTGGTCGCGCTGCTGTTTGCAGCCACCGCCTTCACGCTGTTCGGCACGATTCGCCAGGAACTGACGCCGACCGAGGATCGTGCCGTCGTGCTCATGCGCGTCGACGCGCCGCAAGGCGTCAGCCTCGACTACACGACGCAGCAGATGCAGAAGATCGAAAAACTGATCGAGCCGCTGCGCGATTCCGGCGAAATCCGCAATACGTTCGAGAGCGCCGGCCGCAACGGCGCCTATAATGCCGGGTTCATGGTGATGACGCTGGCGCCATGGGACGAGCGCACCCGCAGCCAGCAGCAGATCATGGCCGACATCAGACGGCTCACCCGGCAGGTGCCGAGCGTGCGCGTCTTTCCGATGCAGCCCAACAGCCTCGGGATTCGCGGCGCCGGCAACGGCCTGCAGTTCGCGCTGGTCGGCAACAACCGTGCGGCGCTCGGCGACGCTGCGGTGAAGATCATCGCCGAGATGCAGAAGGACGCCCGCTTCCAGTCGCCCCGGCTCTCCGTCGACCCGACGCAGCCCCAGCTTTCCGTCGCCATCGACCGCGAGCGCGCTTCCGACCTCGGCATCGACATCACCAGGCTGGCCGATTCCTTCCAGGCCATGCTCGACGGCAATGATGTCGTCGATGTCTATATCGCCGACCGCAGCTACGGGGTGAAACTCGTCTCGACGACCAATCCGATCAACGATCCGACCGATCTGGAGAACATCTTCCTGAAGACGGCCGACGGCCGCTTCGTGCCGATGTCGACCATCGCCACTTTGACCGAGCGCGCCGTGCCGCCCTCGCTGACCCGCGAGCAGCAGCAGCCGTCGGTGGCGATCACCTCCAACCTCAGCGGTGATTTCGCGCTCGGCCAGGCGCTCGCCCGCGCCGAGGCAATCGCCACGCCGCTTCTGCCGTCGGGCAGCCGCATCGTCCCGTTGGCCGAGGCGGCGACACTGGGCGAGACCAACAGCGCCATGATCACCATCTTCGGTTTCTCGCTGGTCATCATCCTTTTGGTGCTCGCCGCCCAGTTCGAGAGTTTCGTCAGCGCGGTCATCATCATGGCGACGGTGCCGCTCGGCCTTGCCTGCGCGATCTTTGCCCTTTTGCTCAGCGGTACCAGCCTCAACGCCTACAGCCAGATCGGCCTGGTGCTCCTGGTCGGCGTCATGGCCAAGAACGGCATCCTGATCGTCGAGTTCGCCAATCAGTTGCGCGACCGCGGGCTCGGCGTGCGCGAGGCGATCGAGCAGGCCTCCACCATAAGGCTGCGGCCGGTGATGATGACAATGATCTGCACCGTGCTCGGCGGCGTGCCGCTGGTGCTGGCGAGCGGCGCCGGCGCCGAGGCGCGCATCGCGCTTGGCTGGGTGATCGTCGGCGGTCTGGGCCTGGCCACCGTCTCGACGCTGTTCCTGACACCGGTCGCCTATCTCCTGCTCGGCCGCTTCGTCACGCCGAAGGTGGAAGAGGCATCGCGGCTGAAACGCGAGCTCGAACAAGCCGCCTACACCAATGTCGAGCCGGCTGAGTAGGCAGGACAATCGCTTCAGCTTAGACCAGTGACCGCTCATTCCGAGCGTTTGCGTTGCCCCTCATCTGCCTGCCGGCATCCTCTGCCCGTATAGGGACGGGGAGAGGGCCTCTCGTCACCGGTTTCGCCAATCACCGGCGTCGCAAGAAGGGCGCCGGCGTTGCGATCAGCTCCTTCTCCCGTCACTATTGCGGGGAGAAGTGCCCGGCAGGGCGATAAGGGGCGGCGCCGACTTCAACAAGTTGATCTCCAATACAAATTGGGCACTATCATTTGCCTGAAGAGATTTGCGGCCCTGACCATGGCAGCCTTTCTTCTGGGCGAGGCACGGGCGCGGAGGAATTGCGATGAGCTATCTGGACGAGCTGTTTTCGGTGGCTGGCAAGACCGCGCTGGTGACCGGGGCTGCGACCGGCATCGGCCGCATGGCGGCGACCGCTTTGGTCAGGGCCGGCGCCACCGTGATGATCGCCTCGCGCAAGGGTGAGGACTGCATCAGGGTTGCCGATGACCTGAACGGCCTCGGCGGCACCGGCCGGGCCCAGGGCTTTGCCGGCGATGTCTCCAGCGAGGCTGGCATCGCGGCACTGGTCGACGAGGTCAAGGCGCGGACCGAGCGGCTGAACATCCTGGTCAACAATGCCGGCGTCTCCTGGGGGGCGCCGCTGGAAAGTTTTCCCTACCATGCCTGGGCCAGGGTGTTCGGCGTCAACGTCACTGCGGTCTTCCAACTGACGCGCGAGCTTCTGCCGCTGCTCGACGCCGCCGCCAGCGATGCCGATCCGGCCCGGGTGATCAATCTGGGTTCGGTGATGGGCACGCAGCCGCTGGCCGACGACGCTTACTCCTACTCTGCCTCAAAGGCTGCTGTTCACCATCTGACGCGCATCTTGGCGATCGAGTTCGCCGCCCGCCGCATCACCGTCAATGCCTTCGCCCCCGGCCCCTTCCAGAGCCGGATGACAGCTTTTGCCACCGCGAGCGAGGAACAGGCAAGACAAGTCGGCGGCCATGTTCCGCTTCGTCGCATCGGCGCGTCGGATGACATTGCCGGCGCAACGCTCTATTTGTGCAGCCGTGCCGGCAGCTATGTCACCGGCGCCATCCTGCCGATCGATGGCGGGCAGTCGGTGCAGCATGGGCTGACACTGTTCAAGGAATGAAGCCGCTCGCGCTCCGGACGGTTGAAATGGAGGACATCAGCGTGGAACCGATCAGTCTCGATGTGCTTCTGGCCAGCGTCGGCAAGGAGGTCGGCGTGTCGCCGTGGCGGGTGGTCTCGCAGCGCATGATCGACCAGTTCGCCGACGCCACCGACGACCACCAGTTCATCCATTGCGACCCGGAGCGCGCCAAGCGCGAGACGCCGTTCGGCGGCACCATCGCGCATGGTTTTCTGTCGCTTTCGCTTCTGTCGGCGATGACCTTCGAGACCATGCCGCCGCTCGAAAACAGCAAGATGGGCGTCAACCATGGTTTTGACTCGCTGCGCTTCCTGGCGCCGGTGAAGACCGGCGCGCGCATCCGCACCCGTTTCGTGCTGGCCGACGTCAAGGTCAGGCCGTCGGGGTGGGTGCAGACCGCGCATGACGTGACGATCGAGATCGAGGGCTCGAAAAAGCCGGCGCTGACCGCGCGCTGGCTGACGCTGACATTGATCGAGCGCGAGCCAGAAGCGGCCTGAACGGTTCAACGAACCTCGCCAGAGATCATCTTCATGTGCCGGCCGACCTGCAGGGCAATGTAGACGACCAGTGCGCAACCGATCGGAAACACGATCTCGTTGAGGCCGGTTGTGATCGCCCGCGGCAATTCAAGCGCAACGCCGTTCGCCGCGGCCGTCTCAATCGTCAGCACCGTGATTCCGCCGCCGAACACCGCGCCTATCGCGGTGCCTGCCAGCGCAAAATGGAGCGGACGGGGTTTTTCCTTCGACGCCAGCGAGGCCAGGATCCAGCCGAGCAGGCCATATTCGATCGCCCGCAGCACGCCCAGCGTGGTGAGCGAGAGGGTGGCCGGTTTTGTGGCCGCATCAAGAGCAGTTACCATGACCTTTTGCGACCCCTTGGCGATGGCCATCGCCAGTGGTGCCGAGATTGCAGCGATCAGGCCGCCGAGCGAGGCTCGTACCTTGGCGATCGCCGTGCCGAGGCTGAGACCGGCGCAGACGAAGAACGCCCACGTCACGCCTTGCGCCAATTCGATCAGGATCAGGGTGGTAGCCGGGTGAGAACCCGCTGCAAGCCTGACAGCCAGAGTAAGCGCCTCCATGGCGAATCCGAGCGCGATCGCCAACCATGCAACCATGACCACCCGCCTGAGGGCCAGCATGGCATCGTGAGAAAGTGGATCTGCGTTTGGCGCAACGGAAGAAAGCTCGGTCATGGTCATCTCGGCCCTAGCAACAAAATCTCTTGGCCGGGCTGCAGCTAACCTCTGGTTGTAACAGTCCGATGTCGCGTCGTTCTGCCCAGGTAACACGTGTGATCGATGTTTGGGCGAAAATGGCTGAGAAGGACGCCGATTTTTGACCGCGCCTTGTCCGATTCCGTACAGCGTATATAATTTAGCCAGCCACAAACAGAAGGCAGGCGAAAATTGCCGCTTAGCGTCCAGACACGCCGCGAGAAACAAAAGGCCGAACTGCGCTCCGAACTTGTCGACGCCGCGCACAAGCTCGTCCAGGAAGAAGGCTATGAAGGCCTCACCATCCGCAAGCTGGCCAAGCGTGTCGGCTATGCGCCGATGTCGGTATATTCCTATTTTGCCGACAAGCAGGACATCTTGTTCGCGTTGGCCGAGGACGCGTTCAAGACTCTGGCAAAGCGTATCGAGGATCACCCGGCCGACGATCCGATCGAGGCGCTGCAAGTGGTGATGACCGAATATGCGGCCTTCGGCCTTGGCAACCCCAACGAGTATCGCACGATATTCATGACCGAGAAGGTCAAGCCCCCGGAAGGCAGGACCTTCGCCGAGATGCAGGAGGGCAACCCGTTGATGAAGGTGCTGATCAAGAGGGTCGAAGCCTGCGTCGCAGCCGGCAGGCTGAAGGGCGATCCGCGCGCCATCGCCACCATGCTGTGGGCGGTCGGCCACGGCACGATCTCGCTGCTGATCACCTTTCCCTACTATCCGTTCGGCGACCAGCAGGCTTTCGTCAAGCGGATGTGCGACTTCACGCTTGCCGCGCTGGCCACGCAGGACGTGCCGCCGCTGACCGAGACGCCGGTCAACTGCTGAAGGGTTTTTGTTCGGTTTCGGATAGCTGACAGGCAAGCGAAACAGGGCGAAGGCCTGGGGAATCAATCTATGCGTGTAGGACCCTGGTGGCCTGGATCGCGACCCGGCGGGCTAGCGCCACGCTCGCCGTCAAAATTTCGTACATGTACAATTTCCGACTTGAACTTCATATTCGCCGGTCGTATATGTACGCTATGTCGTACATGTACAAATCCAGTCGTCCAGCCCGGAGACAGACCATGAAAAAGACAATCCTCACCGTCGCGGCAGTGCTTGCATTCTCGGGCGCTGCCTTCGCCGACCAGAGTCAGCCCGACAAACAGGCGCCGGCCGCGGCCTGCGCCGACACCGGCATCAAGCTCGATTGCGGCGCGACCGGATCGGTCGAGAAGGCAGGCGCGGCCACCCACAAGGGCTCAACGGAAAGCAAGGACCCGCGGCTCGGCATCGACATCGACCCGTGGATCGTGCCCAGCACGTTCTGACGTTCGAAACAAAAGCGACGACAGGAAATCCTGACCGCCTGCTCTCGTGGCCGGCGACCCGGCTCGCCGGAGCCTGATGAATGTTATTTCCTGCGCTTCTTCATTCCGGCCACGATCTTGGCCTTGCCAGGTCTTGCAGGAGCGCCGGGAATCGAAGTCCCGGTGATCGACACCGGATCGCTGGCCGGAAACGTGTCCTCGAGCCCTTCCTCGAGTTCCTCTTCAATGTTTGGTTCTTTGTGCTGCTCGTGTTCGAACGAGCGCACGGCCGGCGTCTTCTGAGCCGCTGGATTCGGCGCGGATTTCGACGGCATCGACATTCTCCCCGACTTGCTCCGGCAAACGGTCGAGCCCAGCGAACATTCCTAAGCCGCTGCGTCGCCGGCCGCCTCCGACAGGAAAGTAAAGACATAATCGGAAAAAGAGCGCCAGCATTCAACCCGGAACGCGTCGGCTGCGATGCGCAACAGCACGATCTCGGCCTTGCCCAGGATGGTGCGCGAAGCCGCGCCCACCGGCAAGACGTCCAGCGACAGATCCTGCGGACAGCCTGAATTGATCGTCGCCGCCGCCGCTGGACCGATGACCGAGATGGCGACGTTGCGATGCGAGATGCCGACCGCCGAATGCAGCACTGTGACCTCGGCGCAATCGGCGAGCGGGTCTTTTCCCACCTCGTCGATGACCAGCCATTCGTCCGGCCCAAGCCACAATGCCGTGCGCCCGGCCTTTGCCGCCGAGGTTTTGGGCTTCCGCGGCAGGTTCACTCCAAGCGCCTTCGAAAGCGCCGCGACCGAGGCGTCCGGCGCGCGCAGCGAAATACGCTGCGCCGGCGGCAACACAGCAAGCGTAACGCCGGTTACGGAAAGCTCCTGACCGGCGAGAGCCGGCCGGCGTTCGACCGACGGCGCAGCGGCGGCAGATTCCTTCGCGGCAGCCTTAGCCATTGAGGCGCTCCCCCTTGTCGTCAAAGAACACCATGCCGGTGACCTCCACCTCGATTGTCGCATTGGGCATCGGCACGTAGAGCGTCTCGCCCATCCGGTCGCGGCCGCCGGCAACCAGGGCCAGCGCAATCGAGCGGCCGCAATTTTCCGACCAGTAGCTCGAGGTGACATGGCCAATCATCGTCATCGGGATCGCCTGCTTCGGATCGCCGACGATCTGCGCGCCTTCTTCCAGCACGACTTTTGGGTCTTTGGTCTTCAGGCCGACAAGCTGCTTGCGCCCCTTGGCGACCAGGTCGGGCCGAGCCATGCCCCTGATACCGACGAAATCGGTCTTCTTCTTGCCGACCGCCCAGTCGAGCCCGGCATCGCCGGGCGTCACCGTGCCGTCGGTGTCCTGGCCGACGATGATGTAGCCTTTTTCGGCACGCAGCACGTGCATCGCCTCGGTACCGTAGGCACAGGCGCCGTGCTTCTGGCCCTCGGCCCACAGCGCTTCCCAGACGGCCTGGCCGTAGTCGGCCGGCACATTGACCTCGAAGCCGCGCTCGCCGGTGAACGACATCCGGAACAGCCTTGTCGGCACGCCGCAGATCCTGCCTTCGCGCACCGACATATGCGGCAGCGCCCCGTCCGACATGTCGATGCCCTCGACCAGCGGCGCGATGATCTCTCGCGACTTCGGTCCCTGCACGGCGATCACCGCCCACTGCTCGGTGGTCGAGGTCAACCATACGTTGAGATGCGGAAACTCGGTCTGGAGATAGTCCTCCATATGGTTCATGACGCGCGGCGCACCGCCCGTCGTCGTCGTCACGTGGAAACGGTCGGCTGCAAGCCTGCCAACGACACCGTCGTCATAGATGAAACCATCCTCGCGCAGCATGATGCCATAGCGGCAGCGGCCGGGCTCCAGTTTCTCCCACGGATTGGTATAGAGCAGCTCCATGAACTTCGCCGCATCCGGCCCGACCACCTCGATCTTGCCCAGCGTCGAGGCGTCGAACAGGCCGGCCGTCTTGCGCACCGTAACACACTCGCGATCGACCGCGGCGTGCATGTCCTCGCCTGCTTTGGGAAAATACCAGGCGCGCTTCCATTGGCCGACATCCTCGAACACCGCACCTTGAGCCTCGGCCCACGGATGGATCGCCGTCTTGCGGGTCGGGTCGAAGAGCGGACCCCGCGCGTGTCCGACGATCGAACCGAAGGTCACCGGCGTGTAAGGCGCCCGGAACGTCGTCAGGCCGACTTGCGGGATCGGCTTGCCCAGCGTCTCGGCGGCGATGGCCAGGCCGTGCATGTTCGAGGTCTTGCCCTGGTCGGTCGCCATGCCATTGGTGGTGAAGCGCTTGACGTGCTCGATCGAGCGCATGCCTTCATGCACCGCCTGGCGGATGTCCTTGGCGGTGACGTCGTTCTGGAAGTCGACGAAGGCTTTTACCGTCGTGTCCGGCCCGGCGCCGGGCGCCGCACCCAGCATGCCGCGCGACCAGCTCTCGCTGGCGTCGACCTTCGGCTTGGTGCCCTTGACGACGTTGGCCCCGGCATTCTTGACGCCCGCATCCTTCGCCGCTTTGGCGCCCGCCGCATAGGCCTCGTCGATCGTCGCCGACAGCCCGTCGGTGCCGTTGCAGGCGCCGACCGAGACGCAATCCTGGGCGTAGGTGCCGGGCACGAAACGCTTGGTCTCGTCGTTGAAGGCGACCTTGCCGCGCGATTGCGAGAACAGATGCACCGACGGCGTCCAGCCGGCCGACATCAGGATGGCGTCGACCGGGATGGTGCGCTCGCCGCCGCCATTCTTCGGCTGCACGGTCATCGACGAAACCCGCAATTTGCCGCCGGCGCGGATCACCGCGCGGCCGAAATTGACCTCGATGCCGAGCGCCCTCGCCTCGTCGATCACCGACCCGGTCGGGTTGTCGCGCAGGTCGACTATCGCCGCCACGCCGATGCCGGCCTTCTTCAGGTCAATCGCCGCCGCATAGGCGGAGTCATTGGCGGTATAGACGCCGACATTCCTGCCGACCGCGACGCCAAAATGGTTGAGATAGGTGCGCGCCGCCGACGCCAGCATGACCCCTGGCCTATCGTTGTCGGCAAACACCATGTGCCGTTCGATGGCACCGGTCGCCAGCACCACGCGTTTGGCGCGGACCTGCCACAGCCGCTCGCGCGGCAGTTCGCGGCCGAGGTTCTGCAGATGGTCGCTGACGCGCTCGACCAGCCCGACGAAATTCTGCGCGTAATAGCCGAAGGCCGTGGTGCGCGACAGCACGCGGACATTGTCCATGGCCCTGAGTGTCGCGACTGCGCCTTGCGCCCAGGCAAAACCGTCCTGGCCGTCGATCATGGCGCCGCTTTCGAAGCGCAGGCTGCCGCCGAAATCCACCTGCTCGTCGGCAAGGATGACGCGTACGCCGGTTTCGGCCGCGGCAAGTGCGGCGGCGATGCCGGCAGCACCGCCGCCCAGCACCAGCACATCGCAATGGGCAAAGCGCGCCGAATAATGGTCGGGATCCGGCTGGTCGGGAGCGACGCCAAGCCCTGCCGCAGCCCTGATCCTGGGCTCGTAAAAGTTTTTCCAGGCGAACTTCGGCCACATGAAGGTCTTGTAGTAAAAGCCCGCCGAAAGCAGCGGCGAGGCGATGTCGCCGAGCGCGCTGACGTCGAAGGCCAATGACGGCCAGCGGTTCTGCGACTGTGCCGTCAGCCCGTCATAGAGCTCCTGCACGGTGGCACGGACATTTGGCGTCCTCCTGGCCGAGTCGCGCTTGATCTCAACCAGCGCGTTGGGCTCTTCCGCCCCGGCGGACAGGAAGCCGCGCGGCCGGTGATATTTGAACGAACGGCCGACCAGATGGACGCCGTTGGCGAGCAGCGCCGAGGCCAGCGTTTCGCCTTCGACGCCGGCATAGGACTGGCCGTCGAAGCTGAACCGCGCGGTCTCTGCCTGCTTGAGGCGCCCGGCGCCGGGAATGCGGAACGTCGCGATCATTCGAAGGCTCCCGGCAGCTTCGCCGGCTTCGGCTCGCCGGCCTTGTAGGTCATCAGGAACCTGTCGCTGACGGTGTCACGCACGGCATTGAAGAACCGCGCGCAGCCATGCATGTGCCGCCAGCGCTCATAGATGATGCCTTTGGGATTCGAGCGGATGAAGAAGAACTTTTCGAAATCGTCGTCGCTTGTCGCGGCCATATCCGCCGAACGCGCGATATGTGCCTCGCCGGCGTTGCGGAATTCGAGTTCCGGACGCTCTTCCTCGCAATAGGGGCAGCGGATGAGAAGCATCAATCGACTTTCTTGGGTTTGATCGACTCACCGTGCGGAGAGGCGTCATGCTTGCCACGGTTTGTCACAACATTTTTTTCGTCAGGACCGTCTTCGATGAGTAGTCCTACTGACCGCAATTTCTCTCTGGCTCGATCGACGTCCACCTGCTTTCGCGGTCCAAAGAACCTAGGCCTTGGATAGGTGTCGTTCAGAAACATGTCCGCGAAAAATTTCGGTAGCATAGACGCCACCACGCAGCCAAAGGTAGGTACTCCGATTACGGCAAACATGGCCCCCATGACAGGATCGACCGTATTTGCCTCGTATCCAATTCGAACCAAAATCTCCCGAACCACCAGCAGTGCGAACAGCACCGTGCCCCCAACGAGGGCCAATCCGAAAAGCAAGGTGTGAGTCTTGCGCGTCATTGCGGTGCTCAGTGCGCCACCGCCGCCGCCGCCGCCTCGTCGATCAGGCGGCCGGTGCGGAAGCGCTCGATGGTGAAGGGCGCGTTGATCGGGTGCGGATCGTCCCTGGCGATGGTGTGGGCAAAGACATGGCCCGAGCCCGGCGTCGCCTTGAAGCCGCCCGTGCCCCAGCCGCAATTGACATAGAGGCCGGGCACCGGCGTCTTGGCCAGGATCGGCGAGCGGTCGGGCGTCACGTCGACGATGCCGCCCCACGAGCGCAGCATCTTCATGCGCGTGAACATCGGGAACATCTCGCAGATGGCGTCGAGCGTGTGCTGCAGGATGTGCAGGCCGCCGGTCTGCGAATAGGAGATATACTGGTCGGTACCGGCGCCGATGACCAGTTCGCCCTTGTCGGACTGCGAGATATAGGCGTGCACCGTGTTCGACATCACCACGCAGGGGAAGACCGGCTTGACCGGCTCGGAAACCAGCGCCTGCAGCGGATAGCTTTCCAGCGGCATCCGCACGCCGGCCATGTCCATGATGACGGACGAATGGCCGGCGGCAACGACGCCGACTTTTTTGGCGCCGATGAAGCCGCGCGTCGTCTCGACGCCGGTGACCGAACCGTTCGGCGCCCGCTTGACGCCGGTGACCTCGCAATTCTGGATGATGTGGACGCCGCGCGCCGAGGCACCGCGCGCATAGCCCCAGGCGACCGCATCGTGGCGGGCGGTGCCGCCGCGACGCTGCAGGGTCGCGCCCATCACCGGATAGCGGGCATCGCGCGAAATGTTGAGCGGCGGGCAGAATTCCTTGGCGGCTTCCGGCGTCAGCCATTCATTGTCGATGCCGTTCAGACGGTTGGCATGGACGTGGCGTTTCAAGACCTGGATGTCGTGCACATTGTGGGCCAGCATCATGACGCCGCGCGGCGAATACATGACGTTGTAGTTGAGCTCCTGGCTGAGCCCATCCCACAGCTTCAGCGCGTGGTCGTAGATGCCGGCGCTCTCGTCATAGAGATAGTTGGAGCGGATGATGGTGGTGTTGCGGCCGGTATTGCCGCCGCCGAGCCAGCCCTTTTCCAGCACCGCGACATTGGTGATGCCGTGCACCGTGGCGAGATAATAGGCGGTGGCCAGGCCATGGCCGCCGGCGCCGACGATGATGACGTCGTACTCCTTCTTCGGCTCTGGCGAGGACCACTGTTCCTCCCAGCCCTTGTGGCCGCGCATGGCCTCGCGGGCGATGGCGAATACCGAGTATTTCTTCAACGTTCCAGCCTCGCAGATAGCGGCCGGACATCCAATCGAGCCCCGGCGCGCGAGGTGTATCACTAGCGAAACAGCGCTGCCACCCTTGCGCTGTTTGCGACGGCGCTTGCCGTTTTGCGCCACGGCCAAAAAGACCTGTCGAGCAACGAGCCGAACGACGCATCCGGACGCCTTCAGGTATCGGGTGGCTCGTGCCGCCTCGATCTGCGACCAAGCATCCGATTGCCGGCGAAAGCTGGCGCGAAAGAAGGATGCAAAAAATGCTCGCACTCGCCAACAAGATCGCCATCGTCACCGGCGCCAGTTCCGGCATCGGCCGCGCCACGGCAAAACTCTTTGCCGAGGAAGGCGCCAAGCTGGTCGTCGCTGCCCGTCGCCAGGCAGAGCTGGACGCGCTCGTCGCGGAAATCGAGGAAGCCGACGGCACGGCGATCGCCCTTGCCGGCGACGTTCGCGACGAAGCTTATGCCAAAGCCCTTGTCGACTTGGCGGTCGAGAAATTCGGCGGGCTGGATATCGCCTTCAACAACGCCGGCTCGGTCGGCAAGACGGGCCCGATTTCGGAGCTGTCGCTGGAGGGATGGCGAGAAACGCTCGACACCAACCTGACCAGCGCCTTTCTCGGCGCGAAATACCAGGTGCCGGCCATGATCAATCGCGGCGGCGGTTCGCTGATCTTCACCTCTACCTTTGTCGGCCATACCGTCGGCATGCCCGGCATGACCAGCTATGCCGCAAGCAAGGCCGGGCTGATCGGATTGACGCAGGTGCTTGCCGCCGAATACGGCGCCAAAGGCGTGCGTGTCAACGCGCTGCTGCCGGGCGGCACCGACACGCCTTCGGCAACATTCAAGACACCCGAATCGCGAGCCTTCGTTGAAAACCTGCATGCCTTGAAGCGCGTCGCCGAGCCTGAGGAGATCGCCCACTCGGCGCTCTATCTGGCTTCTGACGCGTCGAGCTTCACCACCGGAACCGCGCTGTTTGCCGATGGCGGGGTTTCGATCAATCGGACGTGAGGCGTTTCCCGCATGGGCAAGCAAGCCGCTATGTCGCAAAAGCGGTCTTGCTTTCCAGTGCGATTTGGCGATTTCTTCGGACACTTTTGTTCGAAGACGGGCCTAAAACATGCTGCTGATCAGGACCTACATCGCTGCTAGCGCAATCCAGGGCGTCGGCGTGTTCGCCGCCGAGCCGATCAGGAAGGGAGCGTCGATCTGGCGGCTCGATCCGGATCTCGACCGGCTGATCCCGATCGAAAAATATAGGACGGCGCCGCCGCACCTCAGGGAATTGCTCGACAGATATGCCTATCCAAGCCCGGACCGGCCCGGATTCATCGTCTATGAGGTCGACAATGGCCGCTTCATGAACCATTCCGAAAGGCCGAACACTGATTTTTCTCGGTATGGCGGGGCAACCGCGATCCGCGCCATAGCGGCGGGCGAGGAAATAACCTGCGACTACGGCGAGTTCTTCGAGGATTTCGAGCGGCTTCATTTGACCGCGGCATAGAGGAAGCCCGCCGGCCCGAGCCGAAGTATGATCGGCTCCGGGCCACATTTCCAGCCCCCAGATCAGTTCCGATGGGCGTGCGGCTGGTCGGTGTGGCGGCCTTCATACTGCAGATCCAGCTCGCGAATCGCCTCCTTGCCCTTCTCCGAATCGACAAGCCTGAGAAGCGCGTCGATCTTGGCCTCCATACGGTCGGTACTCTCCTTCGATTGCGGCGATCCGACGAAGAGCAGGAACGCCAGGCCACCGACCTGCCAGAGCAGCTGCAGGAATTCCGACTGCCAGTTCTCGAGCGTGTCGCGGCTCATCTCGATCAGATAGCCGCCGAATTCGGGCGGTTGGCCAAGCGCTCGCTGCTCGTCGAGATAGGCGAACCAGCCGAAAACCCAGTGGCCGACAAGCGAGATGATGAAGAAGCCGAGGGTAATCCAGGCATAACTGTAAGCCCGCCAGACCGAAGGTCGCTTCACGTTGCTCGCCGGCCTGCTGTGGTCATCGCTTGGCATTGTCGCTGTCCGACGCCGAGCGAGCCAGGAACTGCTCCGTAGTCGCGGGCAGCTTGTTGTGCAGCCACTCGGCCATCGCCTCCTCTTCACGCAGATTTTGTTCGCAGGCCCGGGCGATCTCCGTTTCGCCGAGGGACTCGGCGGTTGCGATCAGGATCGTGTAGGATGCGATCTCCATGTGCTCGAAGGTGTAGCTCGCCAGTGAGCCTTTCATCACCTCGTCGCCGGCGAAGACGCCGCTTAGCGACTGCGCCATCGCCAGCAGCTTGCCGCCGGCGTCCTTCAGCGCGGACGTATCTTCGCCCAGTCTTTCCAGGCAGGTTCCGAGGCGCGCGGCGTGTCCCTTCGTCTCATCGAGGTGCAGCCTGATGCGCTTGCTGAGCTCGGGATAACTCTCCAGCCGATTGAGCTGGCCGTTCAGCATGGTTTCGGCCTGCTCCTCCATCGCATGCGCATCCTTGAGCCATTGGACGAGCCATTCACGGGTGCCTGACATCGGTTTTCCCCTGTGCTTGCTTCGCCGCAACAACCATTGGGGAACGAGGTTGGTTCCTTCGTTGATAGAGCCGGGCGGAGCGTTTTGCCGGGATGGGGCAGCCAAGAATTTATCGGTGTCGGAGAAAACGATCGCTCATCGGCGCGGAGAGCCCGCCCGAGCAGGCGAATATGCTACCAGAGGTCGCGTAATTCCTTGTTTTGTGACGGCAGTTATGCTATTGCTTTGCGCATGGTGTGATTTGCGCCGACGACCCGCCGCTGAGGCGGGTTTTTCGTTTCGGCAGTGGACAGAGCGGCATGATTCTGCTATCAGCCGCCACAATTCGTGGTGTAGACCGCCGCGGAGGCAAGCGACTATGGCCACTTGCCTGTTGTTAACAAAACCCGAAAGACAGGATTGCCCGTGCAGGTACTCGTCCGCGACAACAATGTTGATCAGGCGCTTCGCGCGCTCAAGAAAAAGATGCAGCGCGAAGGCATCTTCCGCGAAATGAAGATGCGCGGACATTATGAGAAGCCTTCCGAGAAGCGCGCCCGCGAAAAGGCGGAAGCCGTTCGCCGCGCCCGCAAGCTGGCACGCAAGCGCGCTCAGCGCGAAGGCCTGCTGCCGATGACGCCGCGCCCGGTGGCGGCTGGTGCCGCTGGTGCCGGCGCTCCGCGTCCGCCGCGGTTCTGACGCCAATTTTTCGTCCTTTTCGAAGGATACCCAAGGTGGCGCGATGCGAAATCGCCGCCACCTTTTTGTTTTGAATTCGACCAGCTCGCGGAGGGCCGGTTCGGAGAGGGAACAGACCTGACGGCGCGGGCGGGCAGTGAGGACAGAGCAGACATGAACGCAATTAGCGTGGAGCGCAGAACCGCAATGTGCGGCTTCGCCCTGACGGCAGCCCTGCTTTCTGGCTTGGCGCTCGCCGGCTGCCAGACAGCCCCGACCGGCGAATTCACCAACATCGACAAGGCACAAGGGTCGGCCGAGAACATCTCCTCGCTGTCGGCTGTCATCCAGCGCAGTCCCCAGGATCCGGAAGGCTACAATGTGCGTGGCTCGGCCTATGGCCGCGGCGGCCAGTATCAGGCGGCGCTCAAGGATTTCAACACCGCCATCCAGCTCAATCCGAATTTCTACCAGGCCTATTCGAACCGCGCTCTCATCCAGCGTTTCCTCGGCGATCAGGCGGCAGCGCTTGCCGACTACAACCGCTCGATCCAGATCAATCCCGACTATGACGCCGCCTATATCGGCCGCGGCAATCTCTACCGCAAAGCCAACCGCATCCAGGAAGCGTTCAACGATTTCCAGAAGGCGATCCAGCTCGACACGACAGACGCGCGCGCCTATCACAATCGCGGCCTGATCTATCAGAGCCAGGGCCAGCACGCTTTCGCCATCGAGGATTTCTCGACAGCCATCTCGCTGGCGCCGGACGCCGCCGATCCCTACAATGGCCGCGGCCTCTCCTATCTCGCCATGAACGACGAGGACAATGCCTTCGCCGACATCAACATGGCGATCAAGCTCGACGGCAAGAATGCCGAGGCCTGGTCCAACCAGGCGCTGATCTACGAGCGGCGCGGCGACAAGGCCAAGGCGGCAAAAGCCTACCGCGAGGCCGTGCGCCTCAGCCCCACCTACCAGCCGGCCAAGGACGGCCTGGCGCGCACCAGCGCCGTCTGACCGACGGCGGCGTTTCGGCCTGACATGGCAGGCCTGCCGTTTGGCATGGCTTCGAAACCTTCAACGACTGACGTCTTGATCGCGCCAAGTTCTCGGCGGAACGCTCGGGACGCTTAGCCGTTGTTCAAGGCTATTCGCGAAAAGGACCGCTCCCATGATCAAGAAACTCGCCTGTGCCGCCGCCCTCGCCGCTACGGTTCTCGCCGCCCCTGCCAGCGCAGGAAGGCTGCAGCTCGGTGTGCTCGACTGCACCATCGACGGCGGCACCGGCTATATCGTGACATCCAACAAAGGCGTGGCCTGCACCTTTCGCCCTCATCATGGCGGTCCCCCGGAAGCCTATACCGGGGTCATTTCCAAGCTTGGCGTCGACGTTGGCAGGACCCACCAGGGCGAATTGATTTGGGCGGTTCTGGCGGCCACCCGCAACCGTGATGCCGCCGATCTTGCCGGCAGCTATTATGGCGTCAACGCCGAGGCCAGCGTAGTGACCGGCGGCGGCGCCAACCTTCTGGTCGGCGGGCTGAACAGCGCCTTCTCGCTGCAGCCTCTCAACGTGCAGGCGCAGACCGGCGTCAACCTGGCAGTCGCCGTCACCTCACTGCAACTGATCCACTCTTTCAAATGAACGCCATAGCGTAGCTCTGCATGCGGCGCGGAACAGGATAGAACTGTTCGGCGCCGCACGACTTTTGGGGAACCGCCGTGCGAGGGAAGATCATCGCTGACGCCATGATCGCCAATCTTGACGTCCCGCCTTCATCAGCACCCTCAGCGCACCCACGAAAAACCGCTTGAGCTCAACTGCGGTTGAGGTTTTACAACCCATCCCCGAAGTGCCATTTGGAGACGAAGAGCGCTCCACCATTTCTTTAATCGGCGTATACGAAAGTTCGGGAGGGCGGGGTGATCGAAACCAGCACAAACAGGGTCGACTGGCGGGCGCTGTGGGCGAGCGGCGATCTGGCGCGCTTCTGCTTCATCAGCCTCGGCATCCTGCTGCACGCCACCAACGAAACCATGGTGGCAACGGTGATGCCGGCGATGGTCGGCGAACTCGCCGGGGTTCAGCTGGTCGGCTGGTCGCTGGCGATCTACGAGCTCGGCGCCATCGTCGCCGGCGCTGCCGCCGGACGGCTGGTGAGCTATGTCGCGTTGCGCACCAACATGGTGGTTGCCGCCCTGCTCTACGCGGCCGGCGCCCTGGTCTGCGCCATCGCGCCGTCCATGCCGCTGTTCCTGGCCGGGCGCCTGATCGAGGGTTTTGGCGGCGGCGCGCTGGTGTCGCTGGCCTTCGTCTCGGTCGAGCGGCTGTTTCCACGCGCCATCTGGCCGCAGCTTTTCGGCGTTATGTCGGCGATCTGGGGCGTCGCCGCCTTCAGCGGGCCGGTGCTCGGTGCGTTGATGACCGAATTGCTCTCCTGGCGCTGGGCTTTCGGCGTCTTCACGCTTGGCGGCACGGCCATGGCGTTGGCGAGCTTCATCGTGCTCGACACGCCCGAGGCAACCCGGCCGCGGTCGATCACTGGAACCGCGCCGCCCTTCCCCTTTGCCGCGCTCGGCTGCCTTGCCGTCAGCGTCGTGCTGATCGCCACGGCCGGTGTCGACATTGCCCTGCTGCGCTCGTCCCTGCTGCTCATCCTCGGCCTGATCGGGCTCGCGCTGTTCGTCCGCATCGACGCGCTGAAGCCGGGCTCGCGGCTGTTCCCGTCGCGGCTGTTCTCATGGCGCTCGCCGGTCGGCGCAGGCATGACCATGGTCGCCGCCTTTTCGGTGGCGACCTGCTCCTTCGCCGTCTACGGGCCGCTGCTTCTGACCAGCCTGCACGGCATTCCGATCCTGACCACCGGCTATATCATCGCCGCCGAATCGATCGCCTGGTCGATCCTGTCGATCCTCGTCGCCAATGCGCCGCCGGAGCGGGAAAGACTGATCATCACCGGCGGCGCGCTGATGATCGCGGCCGGCATCGCCGGTTTCGCCTATGCCGTGCCGGCCGGTTCGATTCCGGTGATCCTGTTTTGCGCCTTGCTGCAGGGCGGCGGCTTCGGCATTGCCTGGCCCTTCGTCACACGCGTGATCGTCGCGTCGGCCAGTGACGGCGAGCAGACGATCGCTTCCGCCGCCGTACCGACCATGCAGCGCATCGGCTATGCGGTCGGTGCCGCGTTGACCGGCATCGTCGCCAATGCCAGCGGTTTTTCCGAAGGCCTGAACCGTGAGGCGGCGGCGAATGTCGCCACCTGGCTGTTCCTCGCCTTCGTGCCGCTCGGGATTCTGGGCTGCCTCGCCGCGCTGAGGATCTCGGGGCCGGCAGCCCGGCCACAGGAAGCAACCGGCTAGACGCTTAGACGACTTGAGATTCAGGTAAGAGTTTTAGATTGGCCCACGCCTGTAGAGATGAACCGGCTTGTGAGGCGCGCGTTTGATGATGCCTTTTGCCTCGAGGTCGAGTTGGACGGCTTTCAACCACCATCCAGCCGTCTTGCCTTGCGGAAAGAGGTCGTCGTGAAGTAGGGGCAGAAGCGCCTCTTTCGCATCTGCGAGCTTCAGTCCAGGCGCCTTGCTCGGCAAGACGGTCAGAAGCGCATTGCGTATGGCCAAGTATTTCGCGCGATCAACCCGTTCGGTCCGCCCGGGGATGTTGACGTTCTCGATCTCGATCTTGTCGTCAGGCATCGATCTTCCCCACCACTTCGACTTTTGGATTCCGGAATCCCATGGCTGCCCACGCCGCCAGAAGCTTTGCGTAGAACGACACCGTATGGCTTTTCAGATTGGGGATGTCGCCCGGCAGGTTGGAAGCATCGGGCAGGTCGCCAGCCATCGTTCGCATTTCGGCTTTCGGCCGCGCCTCATCCGGCCAGAGGTGCAGATAGATACTCAGCCAGTGCGCGCCCTTCATTTCCAGGAAGACCGGCGTATTGCAGCAGGGCGCGACGACCCGGCGTGAGCCCGCATCAGCGGACAGCCGGAATTCACTCAAATGCTCTGCGCCGGACAGGACCCGGACCCGATCCTTGCGATATTCCGCACAAGGCGTCGCGCTGTAAGAGGTAAGGACATTTTTTGCGCCGGGGAGCGTCGCAAGACGATCTGCTGCAGCCCTGCAACTGTTGCACAGGCACTCGGTTACGGCGATCGGTTTCCCCTTTACCTCCAGGCGCACCCGTCCGCAGGCGCAACTGATCTCCTTGGCTTCGCTCATGTTTCGTCCTCCTCCGTGACGTGAAACAGGTGCCGGATGTATCGGTCCAGATGGTCAAGACTTTCCCGGGCAAGGTCGGGGCTGTTCCCCGCCTTTGCCAGGACGAAACCGCCCTGGATGACGGCTTGCGTGTGGCGTGCGAGGCTTTCGGCCGTCCAGTTGCCAGTAATGCCGTGATCCCGCCGCGCGGTCTCGATGTCGGCCTCCAGCGTGGCCGTATGGCCGAAGATGCTTCGTCCACAGGCATCGCGAATGTCAGGGGAGCTTGAGTAGACCTCCTGCGCCATGGTTCCGACCAGGCAGGTGAACTCGGGGAGGTCGCCCGCTATGATCGCCTTACGGAAGGCGACATAGGCGAGAACGCGCTCAAGAGCATCGGCCGGATCGTGATACGGCGCGGCGGCAAAGAAACCAGACGTCGTCTCTGCCCAGAATTCGGCCGCCGCGACTCCCAGCGCGTCCTTGCTGCCGAAATTGTGGAAAAACGCCCCTTTGGTGACGGCGGCGGCTTTGCAGAGGTCATCGACGGAGGTGGCGGCGAAGCCTTTGGCGCGGATGATGTCACGCGCGGCCTCAAGGAGCCTGATACGGGCGCCACCGCGTTCGGGGGATTGTATGGTTGGTCTGGACATGGCCAATACATACCATACGGTCGGTATATGTCAACGACCTGACCCACGCACTGCGCTTCAGAATAGCCCCATCGGCTCTACGTTCAGCCAGATCCCAGATTGCGGCCTAGCCATTCGCCGCATCGAGACGTCCGGAACTCGCAGCGATCGTAACGCCTGACCAAATCTGTGAGTGCCTAGCCCTAGACGATGGTCGTCTTCAGTCGTTCGGCAATCAGGGCGGCAAGCCGCGTCGCCACCTCGTCCTTGCTCATCTCGGGCCATTCGTCGACACCGGCCTTCGAGACGATCCGCACAGTGTTGCGGTCGCCGCCCATCACCCCGCTTTCGTGGGATACATCGTTGGCGACGATGAAATCGGCGCCCTTTTTCCTGAGCTTGGCCTCGGCGTTCCTGACCAGATCCTGCGTTTCGGCGGCGAAGCCGACGACCAGGCTGGGCCGCTTCCTGTGATGGCCGACGCCGGCAAGAATGTCAGGGTTTTCGATCATCTGCAGCGCCGGCGGCCCCTCGCCCGCCACCTTCTTGATCTTCTCGCCGGCCGAAGTCTCGCTGCGCCAGTCCGCAACCGCCGCGACGAATACCGCCGCGTCCGCCGGCAAAAGCTGTTCGACCGCGTCCTTCATCTGGTTTGCGGTTTCGACATGCAGCGTGGTGACGTCAGCCGGATCGGCAATGCCGACCGGACCGGAGACGAGGCGCACATCGGCGCCCAGCCTTGCCAGCGCCGCCGCGATGGCATGGCCCTGCTTGCCGGACGAACGGTTGGCGATATAGCGCACCGGATCGATCGGCTCATGCGTCGGCCCTGAGGTGACGATGATCTTTCTGCCTGCCAGCGGCTTCGGACTGATATCGAGCAGCGCCTCGATCGCAGCGACGATTTCCAGCGGCTCGGCCATGCGGCCTTCGCCCGCCTCGTTGCTCTCGGCCATTTCGCCCTTTGCCGGGCCGACGAATCCGACGCCGTCCTTCCGCAACGTCGCCCGGTTTCGCCGGGTCGCGGGATGCGACCACATTTTCGGGTTCATGGCGGGCGCCATCAGCACCGGCTTGTCGGTCGCAATGAGCACGGTCGAGGCAAGGTCGTTGGCATGGCCGTTGGCGAGCTTCGCCATCAGGTCGGCGGTAGCCGGCGCCACAACGACAAGATCGGCCTCGCGCGACAAGCGGATGTGGCCGACATCGTGCTCGTCATTGCGGTCGAACAAATCCGTGAAGACGTGGTCGGCCGACAGCGCCCCGGCCGACAGCGTCGTGACGAATTCCTGCGCCGCGGCAGTCATCACCACACGCACGGCGGCACCGCGCTCGCGCAGCCGGCGGATCAGGTCGAGCGCCTTGTAGGCGGCGATACCGCCGCCGATGATCAGCAGGATGCGCTTGCCGGAGAGGGTCATGCCCAGTTCTTGTCCGATGTCATGCCGGCTTCAGCGCCGGTTCGATGTCGGTATGGATGAAATCATTGCCCTTGAAAAGCAGCGGCAGGTTTCGTGACTTGGCCAAGGCGTAGGCGAAGCAATCGCCCATGTTGAGATCGGCACGATGGCGGGATCCACGACCAAAACGAGAATAAGCAAGCCGCGCGATCTCAAGCTGCGGCAAATCAAAGGGAACTACCGTCAGCTCAAGACGGTCGATGAGCATTTGGAACTCGCTAGCGTTGACGCTACCGCTTGATCGGCTCACTACGCAATGCGCCTCCAGCAGCGTCGCAGTACTGATCAGTGCAGCAGGTGAGGTTCCGAAAACATCGACGAACGCAGCCGCGTCCGGCTCTGCGCCAATAATTGCGATCAATGCCGACGTGTCGACTGCAATTGTCACAGAAGTCCCTCGTCCCACATGTGGTCAGTAAGTGCCTTGAGATCAAAAGGCCGTTCTAGCTTTCGTCCAAGCGCCAAGATTTCGTCACGCGACGCTTTTAGCCGCCAAGCCCCATTTTCAAGCTTGGTTTTTGGGATCGCCACCTCGCGCAAGGCGTCCCGCGCTTCCTGCTCCATCGAAACGCCACGCGCGGCAGCGCGCTCGCGAAGCACCTGCTTCACGCTTTCGTCAAGATTGCGGATTGTTATCGTGCTCATGCTCTTGCTCCTTGCCCCTTAACATAGGCGATAAGCAACATGACTGCAATGACAGCACTGCTGTCATTGCAGTCAGAGCAACTTCCAGGCGATAAAGACCAGCGTCAGCGCGATAACCCACAGCGCCAGCCGGCCGGAGCGGGTGTGGCGCGCCTCGGCCTTGCCGATGGCGTGCGCCGTCCTTTCGTCGAAACGCAGCCCGTGTTCGGCCATCAGATCGATCTCGCGCGACAGCCGCTCGGTGCGGGCGGCGAGGTCCGGCGCCTGGCGGGCCAGCGCCAGCAACGCGCTGGCCCCGTCGCGTGCGTCGGCCAGCAGGGCACGCGGGCCGAGATTGCCTGATATCCAGCCTCCGACCACCGGTTCTGACGTCTTCCACATGTTGAATGCCGGGTCGAGCGTGCGGGCAACGCCCTCGACCACCACCATGGTCTTTTGCAGCAGCACCAGTTCGGACCGCGTCGCCATGTCGAAGAGGTCGGTGACCTCGAACAGAAGCGCCAAGAGCTTGGCCATCGAGATGGTTTCGGCCGGCTGGCCGTGGATCGGCTCGCCGATGGCGCGGATCGCCTGGGCGAATGCCGCGACGTTATGCAGGCGCGGCACGTAGCCGGCCTCGAAATGCACTTCGGCGACGCGCAGATAGTCACGGGTGATGAAGCCGTAGAGGATTTCGGCGAGGAACCGGCGCTCCTTCTTGCCGAGCCGGCCGGCAATGCCGAGATCGACAGCGACGATGGTGCCATCGGGCTCGACGAACAGGTTTCCCGGATGCATGTCGGCGTGGAAGAAACCGTCGCGCAGCGTATGGCGCAGGAACGACTGGACCAGATTGGCGGCGATCGCCTTCAGATCGTGGCCGGCGGCAGTGAGGCCGGCAATGTCGTTCATCTTGATGCCGTCGACCCATTCCATGGTCAGCACGTCGCGGCCGGTGCGTTCCCAATCGACCGTCGGCACGCGAAAGCCGGGATCGTCCCTGGTGTTTTCGCCGAGCTCCGAAAGCGCTGCCGCCTCAAGCCTCAGATCCATCTCGATCTTGGTGGTCTGCGCCAGCGTCTGGGTCACCTCGACCGGCCGCAACCGGCGCGACGACGGGATGTATTTTTCCTGGAGACGGGCGGCGAGGAAATAGCTTTCGAGATCGCGGAAGAAACGGCGCCGCACGCCCGGCCGGATCACCTTCACCGCCACCCGCGAGCCGACGCCGTTCTGCAAGGTTTCGGCGGTATGGACCTGAGCGATCGAGGCCGCGGCGACCGCCTCGCCGAAACTGGCGTAGAGCTCGCCGACCTTGCGCCCGAGCGAGGCCTCTATCGCCGCAATGGCCTCGGCCTGCGGAAATGTCTGCATCTTGTCCTGCAGCATGGCGAGATCGAGCGCTATGTCGTTGCCGACGACATCGGGCCGTGTCGCCAGGAACTGGCCGAGCTTGACATAGGATGGGCCGAGCCGGACGACGGCCTTGGCCAGCCGATCGCCACGTTCATAGGCAAGCGCGCGGCGGCGGGTGAACAGCCGTGCCACCCGCCAGCCGAATTTCGGCAGGCCGAACAGCTCATCGCCCGGCAACGCCGCGACGACGCCTTCGCGGACCAGCACCCAGCCGGCCCGTACGAGCCTGAAACCAGCGCCGACATTGCTCATGACTGCGCTTGTCCTGCCGGTTTTCTAGACCGGCGAAGGGCAGGTCGCGTATAAAAAATACGGGCCTGCCTCAAAGCTTCCAGCCCGAATGAAGCGCAGCTATGCCGCCGGCATAATTGCGAAACGACACGCGGTCAAAACCGGCGCGGGAAATCATCGCGGCAAAATTCTGCTGATTGGGAAATTTGCGGATCGATTCGACCAGATAGGAATAGGGTTCGTTTTCGCCGGTCACCGCCTTGCCAATCCTGGGGATGGCGTTGAACGACCACGCCTCGTAGACCTTGTCGAGCAGCGGCATGTCGACCTCGGAAAATTCAAGGCAGAGAAAACGCCCGCCAGGCTTCAGCACGCGAAAGGCTTCGGCAAGCGCCACATCGATGCGCGGCACGTTGCGAATGCCGAAAGCGATCGTGTAGGCGTCGAAACTGGCCTCAGCGAAAGGCAGCTCCTCGGCATTGGCCTCGACGAAATCGGTATTTGCCGTGAGGCCCTTTTTCTCGGCCCGGTCGCGGCCGACGGCGAGCATCGAGCCGTTGATGTCGAGAACCGTGGCATGGGCGTTCCTGCCGCTCGCCTCGACGATGCGGAAGGCGATGTCGCCAGTGCCGCCGGCAACGTCGAGAACGCTCCAGCCCGGTCGTTTCGGTGGATTGAGCCATGTGACCATTGCGTCCTTCCACAGCCGATGCAGGCCGCCCGACATCAGGTCGTTCATCAGATCGTAGCGGTTCGCCACCTTGTGGAAAACGTCGTTGACCAGGGACTGCTTCTCGCCTGCCCCTACGCGCTTGAAACCATAGGAGGTTTCCATGCCGCCAACGGCCGTGGTTCTCTCAACCGACATTATTTTTGATCCGCCATAAAACCGGCGGGACCATAGCCGATCGATGATGCCGACGCTATTGTTTAAGGCGCGGTGTTCGGCCGCGCTTCCCGGTCGTGGGATCACGCTTATGGCTCCATGTCCTGGACTGACCTGACGGGATGATTGCATGCCTTTGAAAGCAGAACTGCACTGCCATATCGAAGGGGCAGCGGCGCCCGAACTCGTCATCCGTCAGGCGCAGAAATACGGCAAGGACACCTCGCCCTACATTCAGGACGGCTCCTTCGTCTGGCACGATTTCAGCTCCTTCCTCGCCGCCTATGACTTCTCCTCCGACCTGTTCCGCACAGAAGAGGACTATGCGCGGCTGGCCGATCATTATCTGACCAGCCTCGCCCGCGACGGCGCGATCTATTCCGAGATCTTCACCTCGACGGACCACGCCGGGAAGGCCGGCCTGTCGCCCAAGGCCTATACGGACGCGCTCGGCGAAGGCATGGCGCGCGCCAAGGCCAAGACCGGCATCGAAGGCCGCATGATCGTCACCGGCGTGCGCAATGCCGGCGTCGAATCGATCGAGCAGGCGGCGCGCTTCGCCGCCCGCTGCGGGCATCCGCTGGTCACCGGCTTCGGCGTCGCCGGCGACGAGCGGATGGGCGATCTGGAGGACTATGTCAGGGCCTTCGAAATCGCGCGAGAGGCCGGCCTTGGCATCACCGTCCATGCCGGCGAACTGATGGGCTGGGAGAGCGTCAAGGCCGCGCTCGACCACATTCGCCCCGCCCGCATCGGCCATGGCGTGCGTGCCATCGAAAACCCCGACCTTATCCGGCGCATCGCCGACGAAGGCGTCGTGCTCGAATGCTGTCCGAGTTCCAACATCGCGCTGAGGGTGTTCGACAGTTTCGCCGATCACCCTTTTCCGGCACTGCAGGCGGCTGGCTGCAAGGTGACGCTAAATTCCGATGATCCGCCCTATTTCCGGACGTCGCTGAAGCGCGAATACGACATTGCCGCCGAGCATTTTTCGATGAACGACAAGGCGCTCGCCGCCGTCACCAGAACCGCCATCGACGCCGCCTTCGTCGACAGGAAGACCAAGGCAATGCTGCTGGGCCGGCTCGACGTCAAGGGCAGGTGAATGGGTGAATGGTGAATGGTGAATGGTGAATGGTGAATGGTCCACCCGGCGCTTCGGTCCGTCAACCGCGAGTTTTCCGCTGAACCAAGGACTCGCAAACCTGTTCACTATTCACTATTCACCATTCACTACTCACTTTCACCTGCGCAGCTAGGAGACCACCATGCAGGGCGTCACCGTCGTCGACCATCCGCTTGTCCAGCACAAGCTGACCATCATGCGCAAGAAGGAAACCTCGACGGCCGGCTTCCGGCGGCTGCTGCGCGAGATCTCGCTGCTGCTCGGCTACGAGGTCACCCGCAACCTCGAACTGACGACGACGACGATCGAAACGCCGATCGAGACGATGGAAGCGCCGACGCTGGAGGGCAAGAAGCTGGTTTTCGCCTCAGTACTGCGCGCCGGCAACGGCCTGCTCGAAGGCCTGCTCGACCTGGTGCCGGCGGCGCGCGTCGCCCATATCGGTCTCTACCGCGACCACGAAACGCTGGAAGCGGTCGAATATTTCTTCAAGGCGCCGAGCGATCTCGCCGACCGGCTGGTGATCGTCGTCGATCCGATGCTGGCGACCGCCAATTCGGCGATCGCCGCGATCGACAAGTTGAAGGGACGCGGCGCCACCAACATTCGCTTCCTCTGCCTGCTGGCGGCGCCAGAAGGCCTCGATCGCTTCATCAAGGCGCATCCCGATGTCCCGGTCTTCACCGCTTCCATCGACCGCCAGCTCAACGAGAAGGGCTACATCATGCCCGGCCTCGGCGATGCTGGCGACCGCATGTACGGGACCAAATGACCGTGGCGCCGCTCGTTTACCGATCGTTTACGCAAACGACCGCTTTCTGCATCTGTTAAAGCGGCAAACACCATGCCGCGATAAGCAGGGTCTTCACGAAGGCCGGTCCATGCTGCGCAATCTTCTCATCCTTGGCGTGCTCGCCGTAGCATCGGCGTCGTTCCCGATGCTCTACCAGTCGAATCTGCAGATGTTCGAAGGCCTGCTGAAATCGGCGGTCGGGGCCAGGCCGGCGGTCGAAACGGACCTGAATCTGGCCACGGTTCCCGGCAGGCCGGCGCAGCCGCTCGGCCGCAAGGTCGTGATCCCGGCTGACGCGCGCGGGCATTTCACGTCGGCGTTCAAGCTTAACGGTCGAACGGTCGACGGCATGATCGACACCGGCGCAACGCTGGTCGCCATCAACAGTTCGACGGCGCGCAGGATCGGCGTTTCGCTGAACGCGTCGGATTTCAAGCACCAGGTCAACACCGCCAACGGCGCGATCAAGGCTGCCTTGGTGACCGTCGATCGGCTGCAGATCGGCAAGATCACGCTCGACGGTGTCCAGGCGGTGGTGCTCGACGACAAGGCGCTGCGCACCAATTTGATCGGTCTGAGCTTTCTCCAGCGGCTGGAAAAATACCAGGTCGAGAACGGCTCGCTGCTGCTCGTCCAGTGAACCATGATCCCGAAAAGTGGAAACCGGTTTTCGGAAAGATCATGGTCCAATTAAAAAAACTTCATCCGCGCGGCAGGATCCGCCGGATGACGGTTTTTTCCGCGGGCGGCTTCGAAGCGCCGATCGTATAGGCCGAAAGCACGGCGGCGGCGGCCGCCTCGGCATCCCCGGCATTGCGGGCATGGACCAGCGCCAGCGCCTCGCCGCCCCGCACCTCCGCGCCGACAGGCAGCAGCCGGGTGACGCCGACGGCATGGTCGATCCTGTCGTCCGGCCGGATGCGCCCGCCGCCAAGCCCGACGACGGCAAGCCCGATGTCGCGGGTGGAGATACCGGTGACGAAGCCGTTTTCGGCGGCCTTGACCGCAAATTCCGTCGCCGCCCTCGGCAGGTGTTTTTCCGGGTTCTCGACGAAGTCGGCCGGACCGCCGAGCGCCGCCACCATGCGCGCGAAGACGGCCGCGGCACCGCCGCCGGCAAGCGTCTCGGCGGCGCGCCGCATGCCGTCCTGGTTGGACGAGACCAGCCCGGCCGACTGCAGCATGTCTGCGGCCAATGCCACCGTCACATCCTCCAGGCGCCGGTCGCGGAAGCGGCCGGTGAGGAAATCGACGGCATTGCGCACCTCGACCGCGTTGCCGGCTGCCGAGGCCAGCGGCTCGTTCATGCCGGTGACCAGCGCCGAGGTCTTCAGGCCGGCGCCATTGGCGACTTCGACCAGGCTGTTCGCCAGTGTCGTTGCGTCGCGCGACTTTTCCATGAAGGCGCCGTTGCCGACCTTTACGTCGAGCACCAGCGACTGCAGGCCGGCCGCCAGCTTCTTCGAGAGGATCGAGGCGGTGATCAGCGGCACCGATTCGACGGTTCCCGTCACGTCGCGGATCGCATAGAGCCGGCGGTCGGCGGGCGCGAGATCGGCGGTCTGGCCGATGATGGCGCAGCCGGCTTCGAGCACTGCCTTGCGGAATCCCGCGACATCCGGCTGGCTGGTATAGCCCGGGATGGCGTCCATCTTGTCCAGAGTGCCGCCGGTATGGCCGAGGCCGCGGCCGGAAATCATCGGCACATAAGCGCCGCAGGCAGCGACGATCGGCGCCACCAACAGCGAGACATTGTCGCCGACGCCGCCTGTCGAATGCTTGTCGGTGACCGGGCCCGGCAGGTCCGACCAATCGAGCACGTCGCCGGAATCGCGCATCGCCAGGGTCAGCGCCACCGCCTCGTCGCGGCTCATGCCGTTGAAGAACACCGCCATGGCGAAGGCCCCGACCTGCCCGTCCGAGACGGTGCCGGCGGTGAGGCCTTCGATGAAGCTGGCGATCTCCTGCGTCGACAGCTTGTGGCCGTCGCGCTTGCTGCGGATGATTTCCTGGGGAAGCATCAGGCCGGGACCTTACGCTCCGGCAACCCATGCTGGAACACACGCTGGAGGATCGTCGCCAGCCGCGCGCCGCCAATCGGCGCCATGTCCTTGGTCTCCTGGTGCGAAAGCTCCGCCCCTGTCATCCCTGCGGCGAGATTGGTGATGACCGAGCAGGCGGCGACGCGCAGGCCGAGGAAACGGGCGAGAATGACCTCCGGCACGGTCGACATGCCGACGGCATTGGCGCCCATGACGCGCGCCATGCGGATCTCGGCGGGCGTCTCGAAGCACGGCCCGGAAAACCACATATAGACGCCCTTGTGCAGCGCGGTGTCCGTCGCCTTCGCGGCCGTCTCGATCGCTGAGCGAAGACCGGCATCATAGGCTTCGGTCAGGCCGACGAAGCGGCGGTCGCTCGGCTCGCCGATCAGCGGATTGGAACCCGAGAAATTGATGTGGTCGGTGATCAGCATCACCGAGCCCGGCCCCATGCCCGGATCGACCGAGCCGGCGGCATTGGTGAGGATCAGTTGCGAGATGCCGAGGCCGGCAAGCACTTCAAGCGCCGGCCGCATCGCCGCCGCGTTGCCGTGTTCATAGTAGTGAGCGCGGCCGGACAGCATCAGCACAGGCGTGCCGGCAAAATGTCCCGCCACCACCTCTCCGGCATGGCCGGTGACGCCGCTTCTGGGAAAGCCCGGCAATTCGCCATAGGAAATGCGGACAGGATCCTCGACTTGGTCGACAAGCCCGCCAAGGCCCGAACCCAGCACCAGCGCGGTGGCGGGCGCCAGCCCGTCCAGCCTTTCGACCAGACGATCAAGCGCTTCCTTCATGTCAACCAGCTCTTCATTTCAACCAAGCTCTTCATTTCAACATATCGCCCTGAAAGCCGTAGGGCAGCATCTCGCCCATGGTCACGGTTTCGACCACGCCGGCATTGTCGCAAAGATAGAGTTTGGTGTCCGGCCGGCAGAATTCGGCCAGCCGCTGCCGGCAGCCGCCGCAGGGCGAGCATTTAGCCATGCGCTTTGCGATGACAGCGATCTCCGTTACCCTGCCGCCGCCGGCCATGATGAAGTGGCCGAGCGCGGTGGTTTCGGCGCACCAACCTTCCGGATAGGACGCGACCTCGACGTTGGCGCCGGTAAAGACGCGGCCGTCCTCGGTGCGCAGTGCCGCCCCGACCGGGAATTTCGAATAGGGCGCATAGGCCTTGGCCATGGCGGCCTTGGCCGCTTCGAACAGATCATGCGACATTGTTTTTCCATTGCATGATCCTGTCCGAAAGCCGGCTTCCACTTTTCGCTGACGCGGACCTGCGGTTCGAAATCACGCTTAGCGTTCCTTGACATAGGGCACGCCGCCGGCGCGCGGCGGAATTGCCTTGCCGATGAAGCCGGCGAGCAGGATGACGGTGAGGATATAGGGCAGCGCCTGCATGAGCTGCACCGGCACCTTGCCGATCAGCGGCAGCGGCGTGCCCTGCAGGCGGATCGACAGCGCGTCGAGGAAGCCGAACAACAGGCAGGCGAACATGGCGTTGACCGGCTTCCACTTGGCGAAGATCAGCGCGGCCAGGGCGATGTAGCCCTTGCCGGCAGTCATGTCCTTGACGAAGCCGCCATTCTGCACCATCGACAGATAGGCGCCGGCAATACCGGTGAGCACGCCGGTGCAGATCAGCGCCCGGTAGCGCAGCCAGGCGACCGAGATACCGGCGGTGTCGACCGCGGCCGGGTTCTCGCCGACCGCGCGCATGCGCAAGCCGAAACGGGTGCGGAACAGCACCCACCAGGTGAACGGCACGGCGAGGAACGCGACATAGACCAGCACGGAATGGCCGGAGACCAGTTCCGAATATATCGGTCCGAGGATCGGCACGCCCCTGAGCGCGTCCGCACCGGGCCAGACGATCGCCCCGAACCGCTCGTCCGATGCCAGAGCTGGCGTACGTCCACCTTGCTGGAACCAGGCCTGGCCGAGCATGATCGTCGATCCGGCGGCGATGAAATTGATCGCCACGCCGGAGACGATCTGGTTGCCGCGATGGGTGATCGAGGCAAAGCCGTGGACCAGCGCAAAAGCGACCGAGATGAGGATGGCCATGCCGAGGCCGATATAGGCGGAATGGAAGACGGAGGCGGAGGCGGCACCGGCGAAGGCGCCGACCAGCATCTTGCCCTCGAGCCCGATGTCGAAAATGCCGGCCCGCTCCGAATAGAGACCGGCGAGGCAGGCGAGCAGCAGCGGCACCGACAGGCGGATGGTCGAGTCCAGAACCTGGATGATGGCGTTGAACAGATCCATCTCAGGCACCCTTCCCCTTGATCGCTTCGATGCCGACAGATCTCGGGCTGAGCGAGGCGAACAGCGCCTGGACATAGGGCCGGAACATATGCTCGAGCGCGCCGGCGAACAGGATGACCAGGCCCTGGATGATGACGATCATGTCGCGGCTGATCGCCGGCATTTCGAAGGCGAGCTCGGCGCCGCCCTGGTACAGCATGCCGAACAATATTGCGGCGAGCACGATGCCGACCGGGTGCAGGCGCCCCATCAGCGCTACTGCGATGCCGACGAAACCGGCGCCCGAAACGAATTCGAGCGCGACATTGTGCTGGTCGCCCATCGTCGGGTTGAGCGCCATCATGCCGGCCAGCGCGCCCGAAATCATCATGGCGACGATGATGATGCGGGTTTCCGAAATGCCGGCATAGCGCGCCGCTTTCGCGCTGTGGCCGTAGGTGCGCATCTCGTAACCGAGCCTGGTGCGCCAGATCAGCACCCAGACCAGAAACGCCATGGCCAGCGCCAGCAGGAAGCTGATGTTGAACGGCGCCGAGCGGATCTTGGCGCCGAACAATTCGATGACCCAGTTGAGCTTCGGCAGTTGCGCGCCGTCGAGGAAGGTGCGTGTCTGCGGCGCCATCGAATTGGCCGGCTTCAAGAATCCGACCAGCGCGTAGACCATGACGCTGGCGGCGATGAAATTGAACATGATGGTGGTGATGACGATGTGCGAGCCGCGCCTGGCCTGCAGATAGGCCGGGATCAGTGCCCACAGCGCCCCCATCGCCGCAGCGGCAATGATCGCCAGCGGAAAGGTGAGCCACCATGGCAGCACGCTGTCGAAGGCGAGGCAAACGATGCCGATGCCGAGACCGGCGATATAGCCCTGGCCCTCGCCACCGATGTTGAACAGGCCGCAATGCGCCGCAACCGCCACCGACAGCCCGCTGAAGATGAAGGTGGTGGCGTAGAACAGCGTGAACGCAATGCCTTGCCCACGGCCGAAAGCGCCCTCGACCAGGACGGCGGCAGCGCGGAACGGATTTTCGCCGACCAGAAGCACGACGAGGCCGGCGACGACGAAGGCAACGGCGAGATTGATCACCGGGATCAGCCCGTAATCCGCCCAGGCCGGCAGCTTGGCGTAAGGCGTGCTCATTCCGCCGCCTCCCGGTGCTCGACGCCGGCCATCAGCAGGCCGAGCTCGCCTTCGCTCGCCTCGGGGCCGCGCTCGCCGACGATGCGGCCGGCAAACATCACCAGGATGCGGTCGGAGAGCGAACGGATCTCGTCGAGCTCGACCGACACCACCAGCACCGCCTTGCCCTGGTCGCGCATGGCGATCAGCCGCTTGTGGATGAATTCGATGGCGCCGACATCGACGCCGCGCGTCGGCTGGCCGACGATCAGCACGCCCGGGTCCTGTTCCATTTCCCGCGCCAGCACGATCTTCTGCTGGTTGCCGCCGGAGAAATTCGCGGTCTTGAGCCGGCAGTCCGCCGGGCGGATGTCGTATTTGCTGATCTTGTCCCTCGCGTCGTCGCGGATGGCGTCGATGTCGAGGAACGGCCCTTTCAAATAGCGCGGATCGTCGTGATAGCCGAGGATCGAATTCTCGTTCTCCTCGAAGGCCAGCACCAGCCCGACATGATGACGGTCTTCCGGGACATGGGCGAGGCCGCGGTCGCGCAGTTCGCCGGGATCGGCGGCCCCGGTCAGGTCGATCGGCCTGCCGTCGAGCATGACGGAGCCCGAGACGGCGCGCCTGATGCCGGAAATCGCCTCGAGCATTTCGGATTGCCCGTTGCCGGCGACGCCGGCGATGCCAACGATCTCGCCGGCGCGCACATCGAAGGAGACGTCGTCGACCATGGTGACGCCACGAGAATCCTTCACCGTCAGGTTCTTCACCGCAAGCTTGACCCCGCCGGCTTCCGCCTCGCCCTTCTCGACCCTGAGCAGCACGCGGCGCCCGACCATCAGCTCGGCCAGTTCCCCGACCGTGGTCTTCGTGGTCTGCCTGGTCGCCACCATCGTGCCCTGGCGCATGACCGAGACCGTGTCGGTGATCGCCATGATCTCGCGCAGCTTATGGGTGATCAGCACGATCGTTTTGCCCTGCTCCTTCAACTGCCTGAGGATGCGGAACAGATGGTCGGCTTCTGCGGGCGTCAGCACGCCCGTCGGCTCGTCGAGAATCAGGATCTCGGCGCCGCGATACAGCGCCTTGAGGATTTCGACACGCTGCTGCAGGCCGACCGGCAACTCCTCGATGATCGCATCGGGATCGACCTCCAGCCCATATTCGCGCTCGAGCCGTTCCAGCTCGGACCGCGCCTTGGCGATGCTCTTCTTCAGCAGCGCATCGCTTTCAGCGCCGAGAATGACGTTTTCCAGCACCGTGAAATTGTCGACCAGCATGAAATGCTGATGCACCATGCCGATGCCGAGCGCGATGGCATCGTTGGGCGATTTGATCGACGCCGGCTTGCCACCGACGCGGATCTCGCCGCTGTCGGCCTGATAGAAACCATAAAGGATCGACATCAGCGTCGACTTGCCAGCGCCGTTCTCGCCGACAATGCCGTGGATGGTGCCGCGCGCGATCTCCAGATTGATGTCGCGATTGGCGCGCACGGCGCCAAAACTCTTGTTGATGCCGATCAGCTCGATTGCGGCTTGCGCCATGCAGCCTTTCCCATCGTATTTTTATCGCTTGGTCAAAACGCCTAGCATGACGCCCCGCCTGTGCCAATTGCCGGAGCAGCGTTCACTCTCGACAAATCCCCGCGCGCTTGTCAATTTCGAACGTGGCCGCAGCCTGCACAATCGCCTGGATCGAGGATTTCAAATGACCATGCCCGACGACCGGCTGACGACGCTGGAAATCCGCGCCGCCGAGCAGGAGAAGACCATCGAGGAACTGTCCGGCCAGATCGCCGAGCAGTGGAAGGTGATCGAGCGCATGCAGCGCAAACTCGACGCGCTGGCCGACCGCTTCCTGGCGCTGGAGGAACAGGCCGCGCCCGACGTGCCGGTGACCAAGCCGCCGCACTGGTGAGCTTGCTGATAAGCAAGAAACCGCCGGGTTTTCACCGGCGGCTTCGAGCGGATCGGCAAGGTCGCGATCAATAGCTGGGCTACGCTGTGGAAAGCCGACGCTTTCGCTCTACGATTTACCCCCACCCCTAACCCCTCCCCACAGGGGGGAGGGAGACTTCCGTTGGCGCTGACCTCGGCAAATTGGCTCGCGGCAGCGTTCCCTCCCCCTTGTGGGGAGGGTTAGGGTGGGGGTCCCTCTTCGCAAGAATCCGGTGGAGGTCCTCTTCGCAAGAATCCGGTCCACCTTCGCAAGACACCAAATGCGATTGCCCTGCGATCAATAAGGGCAGGAATTGTCCGACATGTAATCATGCACCTTGATGGTGCCGGCAATGATGTCGGCCTTGGCCTTTTCGACCGCTGCCTTCATCGCGTCGTCGACAAGCGCCTTGTTGTTTTCGTCCATGGCGTAGTCGACGCCGCCCTCCTTGAGGCCGAGATCGTTGATGCCGCCGGTGAACTTGTCGTTCTTGGCATCCATGAAGGTGTTGTAGACGGCAACATCGACGCGCTTGACCATCGAGGTCAGCACCTTGCCGGGCTGCAGTCCATTCTGGTTGGAATCGACGCCGATGCCGAGCTTGCCGCCGTCGGCCGCTGCCTGCAGCACGCCAACACCGGTTCCGCCTGCCGCTGCGTAGATCACGTCGGCGCCCTGGTCGATCTGCGTCTTCGCGATCTCGCCGCCCTTGGCCGGATCGTTCCAGGCTGCCGGCGTGTCGCCGGTCATGTTCTGGATGACATCGGTCGCGCCGGCCGCCTTGGCGCCACCGACATAACCGCAGCCGAATCGGCGGATCAGCGGAATGTCCATGCCGCCGATGAAGCCGACCTTTTTGGTCTTCGAGGCCATCGCTGCCATCACGCCGACGAGATAGGAGCCTTCCTGCTCCTTGTAGACGACGGAGCGGACGTTGGGCTTGTCGACGACCATGTCGATGATGGCGAATTTGGTCTCGGGAAACTCGACGGCGATCTTCTCCAGCGCATCTGCCCAGGAGAAGCCCGCCATGGCGATTGGATTGCGGCCATCCTCGGCGAAACGGCGCAGCGCCTGCTCGCGCTGGGTGGCGTTCGAGACCTCGAATTCCACATAGGCGATGCCGGTTTCGGCCTTGAACTTTTCGGCGCCGTTGTAGGACGCTTCGTTGAATGACTTGTCGAACTTGCCGCCGAGATCGTAGAGAAGTGCTGGCTGGATGTCCGCGGCGAAGGCCGGAAGAACCATCGCAGTTGCGGCCAGGAGGCCGAGAACGATACGTTTCATGTGATCCACACCCTGTCGGTTATTTTTCCGTTATGCACCGCCTGCCTGCCCGGTTCTCCGGCAGGCATGCGACATCAGACAGGAGTGTCTTCCTCCCGCTTCGGGCCAATCTGGCACGGCCCGAAGCAAAATTCACGCGGAATTTTGACCTGTTGGAAAAGCCGGTATCATCGTCCCGCCAAGGCCTCAGGCGGAGCCGGCAGCCGGGATGGCGCAGGTGACGCCGGTGCCCTGCAGATTGCAATAGCCGTAGGGATTCTTCGCCAGATATTGCTGGTGGTCTTCCTCGGCGAAGTAGAATTCCGGTGCCGGAGCGATCTCGGTGGTGATCTTGCCGCGGCCGGCGCCGTGCAACGAGGCCTCGTAGGCGTCGCGCGAGGCGATCGCCGCCTGGTATTGCGCATCACCGAAGGTGTAGATCGTCGAGCGGTATGTGGTGCCGACGTCGTTGCCCTGGCGCATGCCTTGCGTCGGATCGTGGCTTTCCCAGAACAGCTTCAGAAGCTGTGCATAGGACACGATTTTTGGGTCGTAGACGACCAGCACGACTTCGGCATGGCCGGTCAAACCGGTGCAGGTTTCCTGGTAGGTCGGATTGGGGGTGACGCCACCGGCATAGCCGACGGCCGTGACCCATACGCCCTCGATCTGCCAGAACATGCGTTCCGCGCCCCAGAAGCAGCCCAGCCCGAACATCGCCTTCTCCAGCCCGTCGGGATAGGGGCCCTTCAGCGGCCGCTTCGAGACAAAATGATTGGATGCCGTCGGGATAGGATTGGCGCGACCCGGCAGCGCCTCGGCAGGTTTTGGCAGGTTGAGCTTCTTGTTCAGCATGTCGCTGAGGAACATGTGCAGTCTCCCTTTCTCTTTGTTGGCGGCTTTCTCTTTGTTTGGGGACGCTGGAGAATTATCAAGTCTAGGCGAACCGCCCGGTCGGCCGTTCCCGCCGGTAGCCGATCATGTAGAGAATGAAGGCAAGCCCCGCGAACACCGCGAAACCAGGCTGGTTGAGCACCCAGGCGATGGCGCCGTCCCACAGCAGCGGACCCAGCCTGTCGCGGACGAAGCTCTCGAAGGCGCTTCGCGTATCCGGCGAGACGGCGAGCCAACTGGTGTTGAGCGGTGTCATGACCAGGGCGGAGGCCGCCACCGAGCGCGTCGCGTCGACCACCGCCATGATGACCGAAACCGAAAGCGCAAGCATTGCGGCAAGACGGAAGACGAAGCGGAACATCCTACCTCCCCGCAAGCTTTTCAGAAATATCTGTATCGGCCTGATAGATAGGGTCTGCGCGCTTTATCCGCAATCGCGACACGCGAAGTTGAACCGACGCCGCCGGTTTTCGCCGCTGAGCGTCGGTCGGCCAAGACGACGCCGCCGATCGCGGCGATCGGCTTGCCAAGCAGTGCTGGCGGCATGGACAGAGCATCCCTATCCGACCAAGCGAATAGAGTGCTGTTATGTCTTGGCATTCGGCACCGGATCGACTAGATGAGCCCCGCACCTGTTGCTTTGACGGCTCAGGTGTGGGGAAAAGGTGTCCGCTGGTTGACGGCGCCTACGGTGCGGAGTTCCGGACCGGGAATCCCCAAGGAGACGGCATCTCCCCAACCCGCGCGGCGAAACCGGCCGTAGCGAAAATGCCAGGACGGAGAGGTGGCCGAGTGGTTGAAGGCGCACGCCTGGAAAGTGTGTTTACGGGAGACCGTAACGCGGGTTCGAATCCCGCTCTCTCCGCCAGCCCATTTCGGTCCCCAAATTGCTAATGATTTCAAGGGCATACTGTCTCTCCGCCAAGATGCGGTCCCCCATGCCGGTCACCCGGCGGGCCATAGAGGGCCACTGTGGGGCGGCCTGCGTAGGCGGGGATTGGCCCTCCCATCATCCCTTGCCAACTGTAGGGGCTTCCCTGTGTCACTGTGGGGCCATCGCGAAGCTGACCCGTGGCGCGGCCCATCCGGTGGCTAGCGCAGGGGCCACGATAAGCAACCGCCCTAATGGCGAACTCCTTGAGCCTGAATAGCGGGCTGGTCGCCCTCAATAGGCTCTTGGCGGCCCTCTGCTTGAGTCCAGCGGCTATCAATTCCTCCGTTGGACACTATAATGGCGGCACAGCGGGGGGGGCGCACATGTCGTTAGCTGACAGCAACAAGGCACTGGTCACACTTGGGGTCATATGCGTTGCTATTGCGTACGTCTTCGGCCTCTCATCCGGTGACATCAGTGGTAGACAGAAAGCGCGGCCTTGGATGGCCAACCTGATCCAATCCCAATGTCAACAGACTGGGCTTGCCGGCAAAACCGTCTACATCTGCCCATCTAGCATAACCGAGTGGCCAGTCGATCCGTGAGGCAGTCGGTGGCAGACCACCATCTACTCTCTCACCCATTGAAAAGCCAAGGTACGCTAGGAGAGCACCCGCCCAAGCCATGCCGCTGCACGGGCTTCCCTCAGACGCGTGACCTTAGTCTCGGCGGTCTGGGATACCTGGTCGGCCTCAGCACGGGTTGCGGCTCTCAGCAGTGCAGTAAGCGGAGCGGTTTTGTTCGGCCCCATTGGCTTCCTCCTCGGGTGGCTAATGCCTGAGAAGGGGAGCGCACCGGAATCGCCAGGGGTCACGCCCACCGCCCAATGGCTGTGGCCCAACGATTACGGTCAACTCATGGCTCGAATTGCATTGGGGCGCCACCGATGTCGGCATCTGCGCGGCCGATAGGCAGCGAAGCACTTCTGGACCGGATTGCCGAGCAAACCGGAAAAAGGATTGGGAGGCGGCAGGCGAGGGAAGAAGTAGTGCATTGTCACCGTAATTGCGGCTCGATTTGAAGAGGCCAAAGACGACGCACATGAAGACGCAAAAGGGCACGCTGCCAACGTTCAGTATAGCTTTTTTAAGCACCTTTTCAGGCAATCTCGACTGGCCTTCGTGATCTTAAACCGGCGGTAAGGTCAATCTCATATCCCGGCTTCTGCAAAGGGCAGTAATAATTGGGGTGCTGGAATATGAGAGCTATTAATTTACTGGCTGTTGGGTCAGTATTCGCCATCGCAGGGTGTCAGACTGCTACCTACACGCAGTACATGGCGGGACCGCCGCTGGAATATGCGCAAGCCAAGTGCAATATGCTCGCACCCAGCGTCCATCAAGGATACATCGCAATCGGGTCGCCGAGTTATGTTGCCGGCGCGGCGCTTGGCAATGCGTTAGATAATGCCATTGCCGAACAGCGATTCATCAAAAACTGCATGACGTTGCAGGGTTGGCGACAGGATGCCCCCGGCGCAAAGAAGTCTTCAACGTCGCTGGCATCATCGCAACCACCGCACCAACGGACAGCAAAAAGGCGGCCGACGGCGCAAGAGCTTGGCGTTCCAGGGCAAGTCGTGGCGGGACAGTAACTTGCACGGCTGCTAACACCAAACGTGTCGCGCCAGCGGCCTCTGTGGATCGCCGCCAAGCCGATTTATCAGGAGTCCGACAATGCTTAAGTTTTTCGCCGGTCTTGTCGTTGGTTTCTTGGCCGGCCTTTGCGCCTTGCCTGTCATCATGCTGATAGGGATGAACGGTCTCGCAGACCGCGTCAACGCAGCAATTGATCAGCCGGCTCGATCAAAGCCGGCTGGCGACGCAATGGCGAGCTATCGCGATTGCGTCAAAGGCTATTTCACAGAGCGCGGCGGCAATCCCGTGGAAGCGATTACATCTTGTGAATGGGAATTGGACGCGTGGAAGGCCTCGCCAACGTTTGCTGCCGAATGGCGCAAGCTTGTCGAGACCGATCCCGACATGCGCGCCATTGTAGAAGGCTATCACCTCGCCATGGCCGATTGACTCTCTGTTAGTCGCGCCGAGGGCAACGGCTATTCGACAAGGGGCGGCGATATTTAACCCTATTCAAGCGGCGTCACACCTCAGCGAAACGCGAGATTGCGAGCCAACTTTTGCTCTGGTTTCGGATCCGGCTCCTGCTCTGGCAAAACAGCTAAGTAGTTGAAATTATTATTATAAAATCTGGCGATGGCGGTCGCTCTCTCCGCCACATTTCCCTACTAACTCATCCAGATCGTGTTGCGCGAATGGCTGAAAACCAACGCTTATCTGCCGGTCCGGGCGATCGACGAGGAAAGCGAGACGGACGGCAGCGCGTAGGCGGGGCGCGACCCGTATGCAGAAGACCCGCCGCTACATTTGCGAAGCGACGGGCCTCCACCCCACCCCATATCTTACCAGGCAAGTACGGTGCCAGACTTATTGACCCATTGCGGGGCGTAAGGGGTGACAGCCTGGCTCTGTGATTGTGGCCCCGTGCGTAAACCAGTGCGTGCCGGACTCGGCCGGCTTGAGTTCATTCCGCCAATGATGGCCCTGCTCCGCAATTTCAAAATGACCCACTACCGCAGCTTCTGGGCTCTCGCCCGGAATGGCGTCATTCTCTCTTCGGGGAGAGCGGGCGTGGGCAAAGGCCTCCGCAGGGCGGGTGGCGCGGCTTCGCAAAGCGCACATGATTTCGTCACGAGAGATGCCGATGTCGCCAAGGACGCCATCGGGTAAACGGCTCAACTGGTCCGTTGCCGATAACAGAGCCTTTCGCTCGGCGTGCGTGCCCGCATGGCGGGCGGTGGCTGGCCCCGGGCCACGCATATAATAAAGCTCCGGCCGGTAGCGCCGCGCGGCGAATTTGCGAAACGCCGCAGCAAGTTTTGTG
>NZ_FNEE01000037.1 GCF_900099905.1 Mesorhizobium muleiense
TGACCTCGCTCAAGCACGCCGGCAGCCCGTGGGAAATGGGCCTTGCCGAGACGCACCAGACGCTGGTGCTCAACGGCCTCAGGTCGCGCGTCGCGCTGCAGGTCGATGGCGGCCTGCGCACCGGGCGCGACGTCGTCATCGGCGCGCTGCTTGGCGCCGACGAATTCGGCTTCTCGACCGCGCCGCTGATCGCGGCCGGCTGCATCATGATGCGCAAGTGCCATCTCAACACCTGCCCGGTCGGCGTCGCGACGCAGGACCCGGTGTTGCGCAAGCGCTTCAAGGGCACGCCGGAACACGTCATCAACTTCTTCTTCTATGTGGCGGAGGAGGTCCGGGCGCTGCTCGCCGAGATGGGCTATACCCATCTCGACCAGATCATCGGCGACACCGAACTCCTGGAGAAGCGGGCGCTGATCCAGCACTGGAAGGCGCGCGGGCTCGATTTCAGCAGGATGTTCTTCAAGCCGGATGCCCCGCATGAGGCGGTGCACTGGACCGAGCGGCAGAAGCATCCGATCGACGACGTGCTCGACCGCAAGCTGATCGAGTTGGCCAAGCCGGCGCTCGAAGCCAGGCAGCCGGTCAGCATCGAGCTGCCGATCCGCAATGTCGACCGTTCGACCGGCGCCATGCTGTCGGGCGAAGTGGCAAAGCGCTTCAGGCACAAGGGCCTGCGCGAGGACACGATCTCGGTGAAGCTCACCGGCACCGCCGGCCAGTCCTTCGGCGCCTTCCTGGCGCGTGGGGTTTCGTTCGAGCTGGTCGGTGCCGCCAATGACTACGTCGGCAAGGGCCTGTCGGGCGGCCGTATCGTCATCCGCCCGCCTGAGAACACGAAGATTGTCGCAGCCGAGTCGATCATCGTTGGCAACACCGTGCTTTACGGCGCGACCGAGGGCGAGGCCTATTTCTGCGGCGTCGCCGGCGAGCGTTTTGCGGTTCGCAATTCGGGCGTGGCCGCCGTCGTCGAAGGTGTTGGCGACCATGGCTGCGAATACATGACCGGCGGCATTGTCGTCGTCATCGGGCAGACCGGCCGCAATTTTGCCGCCGGCATGTCGGGCGGCGTCGCCTATGTGCTCGATGAGGTGGGTGATTTCGCCGAGCGCTGCAACATGGCGATGGTCGAACTGGAACCCGTTCCCGAAGAAGACGACCTGATGGAGAAACTGCTCCATCATGGCGGCGATCTCGACCACAAAGGCCGCGTCGACGTGTCCGGCGACATGACCAGCCATGATGAGGAGCGGCTCTATCAGCTGATCTCGAACCACGTCCATTACACGGGTTCGGTGCGTGGCCGCGAAATCCTCGACAACTGGGCGACTTTCCGGCCGAAATTCCGGAAGATCATGCCGGTCGAATACCGCCGTGCGCTGATCGAAATGGAACGCATGCGCATGGGCGTTGCGGCGGAATAGGCTTTGGGAGTTGCAGGGAAGCCAAGCTTCCCGGGCGACGCCTTCATCAACAATCCTGGCCTCGGACTGAAGGTTGCCATGGCTGCCTTATGAGGTTAACGGGTGCGTCGTCGAACGCGCCATCTGGACAGCAGGGACTGGACTATGGGCAAGGTAACAGGGTTTCTCGAGATCGACCGGCAGGTGCACAAGTACCAGCCGGCTTCCGACCGCATCCGGCATTTTCGCGAGTTCACGCTGCCGATGTCGGACAAAGAGGTCGAGAAACAGGCCGCGCGCTGCATGGATTGCGGCATTCCGTACTGCCACGGGCCGACCGGCTGCCCGGTCCACAACCAGATCCCGGACTGGAACGATCTCGTCTACAATGGCGACTGGGACAATGCGATCCGCAACCTGCATTCGACCAATAATTTCCCGGAATTCACCGGCCGCATCTGTCCGGCGCCTTGCGAGGAAGCCTGCACGCTGAACCTCGAGGACATTCCGGTCGCCATCAAGACGATCGAGCAGGCGATCGCCGACAAGGCCTATGAAACCGGTCATATCCGGCCCTATCCGCCGGAAAGGAAAACCGGCAGGCGCGTCGCAATCATTGGCTCGGGGCCGGCCGGCATGGCGGCCGCCCAGCAGCTTGGCCGCGCCGGCCACGACGTTCACGTCTACGAGCGCGAGAGCCGGCCGGGCGGGCTGATGCGCTACGGCATCCCCGACTTCAAAATCGAGAAGCACTATATCGACCGGCGCATCGAGCAGATGCAAGGCGAGGGCGTGAGCTTCCATTGCGGGATCAATGTCGGCGTCGACAAGCCGGTGGCGGAGCTGCTCGCCGAATATGATGCGGTGCTCTATTGCGGCGGTTCGGAAACGCCGCGCCCGGCCAACATTCCCGGCGACGATCTCGATGGCGTGCATGACGCGATGCCTTACCTGGTGCAGCAGAACAAGCGCATCGGCGGCGAGCCGATCCAGTCGGTGGCGTGGCCGTCGCCGCCGATCGTCGCCGGCGGCCAGCATGTCGTCGTCGTCGGCGGCGGCGACACCGCGTCCGACTGCGTCGGCACCGCCTTCCGCCAAGGCGCCGTTCGCGTCACCCAGCTCGACATCCGGCCGCAGCCGCCGGAAAAGGAAGACAAGCTTTCGGTCTGGCCCTACTGGGCGACGAAGATGCGCACCTCGTCCTCGCAGGCGGAAGGCGCCGAACGCGAGTTCCAGGTGGCGACGCTCGAATTCATCGGCGAGGACGGCGCGCTGACCGGCGTCAAATGCTGCGAGGTCGATGAAAAGCGCAAGCCGATCGCCGGCACGGAATTCGTTATCCGCGCGGATCTCGCCTTCATCGCTATCGGCTTTGCCGGGCCGGCCGCCGTCGGGCCAGTGTCGGAACTGGCTGGCCAGATGAAGATCGCCATCGACAGCCGCCGCTCGAACAACGTCGAGGCCAATGATCGCGACTACAAGACCAGCGTCGAAAAGCTCTATGCAGCGGGCGATGTGCGCCGCGGTCAATCGCTGGTCGTCTGGGCGATCCGCGAGGGCCGTCAGGCAGCGCGTTCGATCGACGAGGCGCTGATGGGATCGAGCGTGCTGCCGCGCTGAGACCGTTTGGAAACGCTACTCCCGCGGCCATCTGAGGGCGCTTTGCCCTTCAGGTGTCCCGGGGGCAGGTTTACGGACGATCGCCGTGGTCGTTTCGGTTGTGGCCGCGGCCGCAGGCTGCCGCCTTGGCGGCCAAGAAAAATCGTCGGCGCGGCCGGGCGAAGCAGCGGGCGCCTTGCCCTCGACGACGAATTTTTCACCGGGCCCGGCTTGGCCGGCGCTGCGGCACCGAGGAGTTCCGAACCGCCGTCGAGTGCCGGTGATTTCGAGTCGGCGTCGGTAGCCGGGGCGGCGGCCTCAGTCTTTTCGTTCGAGGGTGGACTACGCTACTGGCCCAGTACCGGCAAGCATCGAAGGACCTTTACAATCATAAAGGTACGTCACCGGTCTCGCGGCTCACCTATGACGATCTAGACGCGCATTCGAGTGAAGTCTTCTTCAACGCGATCCACAATCCGACTGGCATTTTCGTAAAGGCCTCCTCGGTGCCGGCGGCATCAGGGAGGGTTTTCTCATGACGAGGACTTCTTACGGAAATGGGGGGCTACTCAAACACATTCAGTGATCAGCGCGGGGGCGGCGTCAGCTATTTCACCGCCGATCTTGGATATAATTTCTTGAACGCGCCGCGCTACCGCATCGGTGCTTTTGTTGGCAACAATTTCTGGCACGAGAGCTACGACGCTTTCGGTTGCACGCAGCAGGCGACCAACTGGAGGACCTGTGTGCCAACCGTCCCGACCTACGTCAACCTCATCAGCCAGGACAACGATTGGCATTCGCTGCGACTCGGCTTGGCCGGGCAGACGCAACTCACCGCGCGACTCAGCCTTTCTGGTGACGTGGCGTTCCTCTTCACGCGGCTCGACGGCAAAGATCAGCACCACATGCGCCCCAAGATCAAGCTAATTCCCGAAGACGGCGATGGGCATGGCGTCCAGCTCGAGGCGGTGTTGAACTACAAGGTCACGGATTTGTTCAACATCGGCGTCGGCGCCCGCTACTGGGCCGTGGCGAATAACGGCACGGCTCATTTCGAAGAGGCAATGGGCGGTCGTGGTTCCCCGCAGGCCGACGATTGGAAGGCAAAGCGCTACGGCGTGTTCGTGCAGGCCAGCATCAAGTTCAACTGAGAGAGCAAGAACCGGGGAGAGCGGCGATGCCACTCCAGCTCATTACGATCATTGGATCAACAGAAGGAAGTTTTCCGAAGAGTTCTGCAGGCGTGCGCAAAGTCGCCAGACAAAGTTCTCTGGTCCATAGTGTACGTGCCGTCACGCCCGTTCTCGACATGGTTGAATGATACGTCCCGCGCGATAGATCAAAGTCGTTCTTCATTGGTTTTCCGGAAATCGCGGGAGCACAGCGTGCAGTGACCCTCGGCTGCTGGTTTTCTGTCAACGCGCAGATGAGGGAGAATGAGCGTACATTAAAAATCATCAGTGCTGTCGCTTTCGCCAAAGCCCGCCGCAGCTAAACGGGGCCCCACGTCCGGTAGCGCCCCTGCCGGTCACCTCACGGATGCCGAGTTCGGCACCAGCCCGAGCGCAGCACGCTGGCTAATTTTCAGCTCGGCCGCGACCAGACCTGCCGACACCAGCGGCCGCGCCAGCACCAGCTCGATCAGCGCCGGCAGGCTCGAGTTTTTGCGCCGGTTCCTGAGCCGGCGCTCCATCTGGCTTTTGGCCAGCGCCTGGATGATTGCAAGGCTGAAACAGTCGATGGAACGCCCCTCCAGCGAAGCCGAACCGGACGAGGCGCGCGCGCCAGGTCCTTCGGCTGCCATCGGCACGCTGGGTTTAAGTGCTTGGGGTGACACGGCGTGATCTCCGCCGTTGGCGGGAACAGGCGGTAGAACAGCTGGATGTTCTCAAATGCATGCGGGATTGCCCAGATCTGGCCGCCCTCCCCCGTTGCGATCTGACCGGCTTCCATCTTCCAGGTAAGCGCCGCACGCAGGCTCGGGAAGGAGTCGTTGTAGTCGTATCCAGCATCGGGTAAAAACGGGTAACCGGCACTTAAAGGCGTTGTAGTGTCGCCACCAGAAATACTGCTCCGTGGTGCTGGCCTTTGCGTGGGGGCGCAACACGGCAACTACCCGCTCAAAACGGTTGGTCCTCTACCTCTTATTCACCGTCGCTTTCCTCGCGGCCTAACCCGGCCGGAATATCCGTTGCCAGAAAAAGGCCTCGCGGCCGGTTCGAGGCGCATCCCTCCTCCGAAGCAGCACGCTCAAGTATCGTCACAAGCCCCGAGCGCTTCGCGTTCGGCGATGTCCAAATTCCGACAATGTCGGATACAGTCAGATCTACTGGATTGCGTTTGAATGGTTTTCTCATTTGGCACAGTACATGCGGGTCATCCGCAAAACACGTGACCGACCAACAAGAATTCGCATGATCACCTTACCACAACATACAGCCGCCTCGGAACAATCACTTGGCCCCTGATCGCCCGCCCCGGCACCACAACCGGAGTCATCGATGTTCTGACGGGCTGCCCTAGGATACCTGCTGCGACAGGGCTTGCCCTGGTGACGACCACTCCGGCTCCGCCGGTTACCGACGAGGGCAACGTGACGGATTTCCTGCTTTTCAACGGCATGGAGGTGGCTGTCATTCCCGACCACCGAAGCGAGCGACAAATTCTATCTCAACGCCGAGCAAGAGCTGGTGTTCGCCGATGAAGACAGCCCGGCCTTCATGGCAGGCGCATTCGAGTTCCTGTCCGCGCTGTGGCTCGATGAAGAAAAGGTGAGGCAGGCATTCCGTCCGGCAATGGCGTCGGGTGGCACGATCATAGCGCGTGTCTGTTTCGCGGTACGGAACGGTTCTTCCGTCCAGGCTACAATGCCAATCTGATCGACTCCTGGCTGCCGGCCTTGGAGGGCGTCGTCGAGAAGCTCGAACGCGGCGTGGACGTCGCGGATGTTGGATGCGGTCATGGTGCATCGACCGTGCTCATGGCACAGGCCTTCCCCAATTTCGCGCTTCGTCGGCTTCGACTATCATGCCCCTTCGATTGAGCGCGCCCGCAAGGCGGCCGAGGTAGCCGGCGTCGGCGTCAACACGCGGTTCGACGTCGCCGCCGCCAAGAGCTATCCCGGAACCTACGACCTCGTCACATTCTTCGATTGCCTTCACGACATGGGCGACCCGACGGGCGCCGCCACCCATGTCCACGGATCGCTCAAGCCGGATGGCACGTGGATGATCGTCGAGCCGTTCGCGCATGATCATCTGGCGGCGAACCTCAATCCCGTCGGACGCGTTTACTATGCCGCTTCCACGTTCGTGTGCACGCCCGCGTCCGTGTCGCAGGAAGTCGGGCTCGCGCTTGGAGCCCAGGCCGGTGAGGCGAGGCTGCGCAAGGTGGTGACCGGTGGCGGCTTCAAGCGATTGCGTCGCGCCGCGGAGACACCGTTCAACATGGTGCTGGAGGCCCGCCCTTAGCGTGGCCGTCGCCAGAAATTGCAGCTCATCGCATTTGATGAAGATCACCGCCAAAATCCGGACGCATCGGGCTTTTCAAGGCGTCTGGGTTCACGCAGAGGTCGCTGCCGAGCCGCCTTCTCTAAACCACTGAAGTCGATGTCCGGCGGCAGATTCTTTCCCTCTCTGCGGCCACAAGGCGAGCAGCCTCGCTGTAGGCGTCTTCCCGCCCAGTGCTTTCTCGACCCGCCGCGGTGGGCTGATCGTCTCGGATCGTCATCAAAGCGGTGGACGCCGGTGCGAAGTCTGGGCATGGAGATCGGCACCTCCGAGGTCGAGCGGATCTGCTAAAAGCGCCAGGAGCGGCACGCGACCAGTGGCCTATTTACGACACGATGGGCTTCCACCTTCGCAATACGCTCGGTGAGTGTCATCTGGATAGCCTCATCGTGTTTGCAGCTTCACGACGCCTTACGACGCAACGCCGTTTGGTATCCAAGCCATTGGTGGATTTCAGCGGCTATACGCTCGGCATGCGCGGTGACTTCGGGAATTCCCATCAATTCGCCAACGCTGCCGCGCGCCAGCGGCCCGCTGACGAAAATGCTGTCGGTCGGTCGGCCGGAAGTGCTGACCGCACGGCCTTGGCTGTCGGTCGCCAGGCCAAGGCCAATCGGGTCTAGCCGGACCAGTCCCATTCGCCCGAGATCGGCAATTGCTGTGTTGGTCCGGAAAATATCGGCATGCGCCGGCCCGGTCGTGACGACCACCCTGTCGAACGTCTCGGTTGTCTGAGTGGGTTGGCGCCTTGGCCGCAGCGTGACCCGAATGCGCCCGTCGACCTGCTCGGCGCCGACGATCGATGCGGCGCGATAGGCGAGCATGCCTTCGGCAACGCGGCGATCGAGCACGTCCGCGACCTGTGGCGCGATGCGGAAGCGATGCACATCCCACAGCGTGCGCAAATGGCGCACGAGGCGGCGTTGCTCGTCGAGCGGCAGGGCCTGCCAGATGATTTGTCCCTGACGTCGGACGGCATCGAGGACCGGGTGCCAGTCTTCGCCCCGACGCTTGGCATCTAGGATCGTGGCCCGGATGCGTCTGAGCATCACTGTTGCGCTGCGTGAAGGCAGACTGATGAAATCACCAATCGGGTCGCCCGGGAGCACCGCGTGGCTGCGCGAACGATAACCATGACGTGACAGCGCGACGATGCGGCTACGATGCCCATTGCGGTCCAGCGTGGCAATGATATCCGCCGACGTCAATCCAGTGCCGACTACGAGCACTTGGTCGTCGCGGCCGATCGCTTGCAGCCCTCCGAGATCATAGGGATTGGCCACCAGCCGGGCAGCAGCAGCCACAGACCGCAGGGCCGATGGCAAGGCCGGTGGCGGATGCGTCGCCGCAATCACTAGGGCGTCGGCTGCGAGCGTCCTTCCATCAGCGAGAATCAGGATGTAGCCCTGGCCACTAAGCTCGACTGACGCGACGGCGGACCTGACATGACGGATCACTTTGCCGAACAGAAAGGGTTGGAGATAAGATTCCACGTAGCGCCCGAAAACGCGTCGTTGTGGGTAGAGTGCTCCATTTGCGGCAATAGCCTCGGCATCGTCGAGAATCGCGCCGGTCTGCTCCAGCCAATCGGCAAAGTGGCTGTCCTGGCCGGAGATCAGCGTCATTCTCGACGCCGGCACATTGATGCGGTGTGAAGGATCGGCCGTCGAGTAGGCCAGACCATAGCCGAGCCCCTCTCTGGGCTCGACGACCACGATATCGGCAGCACCGGCGGGCAGCAGCCGCGCAAGATGAAACGCGGTCGCCGCACCGGAAAAGCCGCCACCGATGATGGCTACGACCGGTCCCCTGCCCAAGTCTCTGGCGCTCAAGACTGACTCGCGCGCAGTGCCGAAGGCCGATGGTCGCCGGCCACCGTTTCGCCGAACGGTCCCATGTTCACTGCCGTCGGGCGCGTCGAGATTTCATGATCGAGCGGCAACAACGGCAACACCAGTTCGCCAAACCGATAGGCCTCCTCCAGATGCGGATAGCCGGACAGGATAAAGCTATCGATGCCAATGCGCCGGTATTCGTCGATCCGTTCCGCAACTGTCGCCGCATCGCCGACCAGGGCGGTGCCGGCGCCGCCGCGCACCAGGCCAACGCCAGCCCACAGGTTCGGACTGATTTCGAGCTTGTCGCGGCGGCCGCCATGAAGCCGGCTCATGCGCGACTGGCCGACGGAATCCATGCGCGCGAAAACCTTCTGCGCCTCGGTTATCGTGTTGTCGTCCAGGCGGCTGATCAGGCGGTCGGCATCGGCCCAGGCCTCATAATTGGTCTCGCGGACGATGACATGCAGCCGGATGCCGAAGGTCACCTGGCGCCCGGCTTTCTCGGCAAGACCGCGCACATAGGCAATCTTTGCCGCGACGTCCGCCGGCGGTTCGCCCCAGGTCAAATATTTGTCGATCTGTTCGGCGGCGACCGCGTTAGCGGCATCGGACGAGCCGCCGAAATAGAGCGGCGGATGTGGCGTCTGCACGGGCGGAAACAGTAGGCGACCGTCCTCGATACGGAAGTGCTTGCCTGCGAACGCTACGGTCTCGCCGCGAAGCACCGCCTTGTAGATGTCGAGGAATTCCCGCGTCACCTCATAGCGCTCGTCATGGCTGAGGAAGATGCCGTCGCCCTTGTTCTCGACCGGATCCCCGCCGGTGACGACGTTGATGAGCAGCCGTCCGCTGGAAATGCGGTCGAGCGTCGAGGTCTGCGCGCGGCTAGCGTCGGCGATTGCAGGCCCGGCCGGACGGCGACAAGGAAGCGAAGCCGCTGCGTCAGCGGTGCCAGCGCCGACGCCACGACCCAGCTATCTTCGCAACTGCGTCCTGTCGGCAGCAGCGCGCCATAGTAGCCGATGGCATCGGCGGCTTTCGCGACTTGGGTGAGATAGGGCAAGTCGACCGCCCTGCCCCCCCTCTGAGGTGCCGAGATAGCGGCTGTCGCCATGAGTCGGCAGAAACCACAGGACCTTGATCCTGTCGGGAGTGGCAATGCTCATGAATGGTCCTCTGTGATTTGGAGGCGCTTCGCTCAGCTCCAGGCATGGAGCGGCGGATTTACGTCGTTGAGGTAGTAGTTGCCGAGGATCGCGTATTTCCAGCGCACCGGATCGTGCAGCGTGTGGGTGCGGGCGTTGCGCCAGTGCCGGTCGAGATTGTGCTCGGCCAGCGTCGAGCGTGTGCCGGCGAGCTCGAACAGCTTGTTCGTGGCAATGATGGCGATCTCTGTCGTGAGGATCTTGGATTCGGCAACCGCGATCTGCGCTTCCGCGACGGTCTTCTCGTTCGGGTCGGCCACGGCGCGATCTACCGCAAGCCCGGCCCTTTCCAGAACCGCCTCTGCCGCGTTGGCCCGCAGGCGAAGGTCGCCAATCGCCTGGATCGTATAAGGATCCTGCCAGGCATGATTGACGCCGCTGTCGATCCAGGCGCGCGACTTGGTGCGCACGAAGCCGACAGTCTCGTCGATCGCCGCCTTGGCGATGCCGAGATCGACCGCGGCCTGGATGATCTGGAAGATGGCGCCGTCGGCCGTCGGCCTGTCATAGCCCTTGTAGCCGGGGACAAGATGCGTTTTGGGCACCTTGACATTGTCGAGCAGGACCGTGCCGGACAAAGTCGTCTTCTGTCCGAAGCTCGACCAGTCGTCGATCACCGTCAGTCCGGGCGCGCCGCGATCGGCGATGGCATACCAGGCGCGCCCCTCGTCATCGAGCGCCACGATCGGAACCAGATGGGCAAGCAGAGCACCGCTCGAATAGAATTTCTGGCCGTTGACCACGACATGGTCGCCGGCGTCGACGAACTTTGTCTCGAAGTCGGCCGCGCGCTTGGAGCCGAACTCGGAGAACGCGTTGCCGAAGCGCGTGCCGGACAGCACCTCAGCGAAAAGCAGCTTCTTCTGCGCCTCGTCGGAGACGGTGCGGATAGCGGCGACGACGCCAAGATGGTTCTGCGGAATCTGGCCGAGCGACGGATCGGCCGCCGAGATGATGGTGATCACCTTCGACAGGGTCACATAGGAGAGCTCCGGCCCGCCATAGGCTTTCGGCACGTTGATCGACCACAGGCCGCTCTGCGAAAACGCATCGAGCTCTTCCTTCGGCCAGATGCGTTCACGATCCCGCTTGGAGGCATCCCTGGCGAATTCGGCGGCGAGTTTTTCGGCGACAGCGATTGCCTCGGCATCGGCCTTGATCACATGCGCCTTGGCAGAGGGTCGTTCGACCGGCGGGACGGCACTGCGGCTATCCGACGCCTGCCTGGATTGGATGGTCATGCTGCTGTCTCCTTGGGAAAATGTTGCGGTGGAAGCGGCGCGCCGCCGAGGTAGTAGGTTTTGATATCGGTGCGCTGGCGCAAGTCGGCAGCCGATCCTTCCAGCACGCTGACGCCGTTCTCGAGCACGGTGGCGCGGTCGGCGTATTTCAGCGCGACCGCCGAATTCTGTTCGGCAACGAGGATCGAAAGGCCTTCGTCGCGGTTGAGCCGTTTCAGGGCGCTGAAGATCTCGTCGACGATCAGCGGTGCCAGCCCCATCGACGGCTCGTCCAGAACAAAGAGTTTCGGCCGCGACATCAGACCCCGGCCGATAGCCGTCATCTGCTGCTCGCCCCCGGAAGTGAGGCCGGACCGGGTTCGCCGCTTCTCGGCGAGCCTTGGGAAAAGTGAATAGACACGATCCAGGTCCGCCTTGACGCCCGTGCGAGAGGACGAGCGTCCGAGCGCGCCGGTGAAGAGGTTCTCTTCGACCGTCAGCGAGCGGAAGCAATGCCGGCCCTCGAGGACTTGGACAAGGCCGCTGCGGACTAGGTGCGAGGGGCTTGCCCTTGAAACATCCTCGCCACCGAAGGTGATCCGACCGGCGGTAATGGCGCCGCGCTCGGCCGGGAGGAGATTGGATACGGCGCGCAGCAGTGTCGTCTTGCCGGCACCGTTGGAGCCGAGCAGCGCGACGATCTCGCCCCTGCCAACCAACAAGTCGACGCCGTGTAGGGCGGCGATGGCGCCGTTGTAGACAGCCTCCACGCTGCTAACTGACAGTATCGGGTATTCCGGGATGGACATCGATGACTCCGCTCGGGAAGGTGGATGGCGCGGCCGGCCAGATTTGTCGGCCGCACCATACCAAATTCAGTTGCTGACCACCGCGTCGGCGTCCTCGGCCGTGCGGATCTTGATGCCCTTTTCCTTGGCATACGCCTCGGACGACTTCTCGATGATCGGACGCAGCAGCTTCCAGTCGGGAGCGATCCAGTCGGAGACGACATTCCACTTCTTGCCGTCCCATTGCTGGAAGGTCACGTAGCCGTCACCCTCGTGATTGTCCCAGGAGACGTTGATCGAGTGGAACAGGTCCTTGGCGCCGAGTGCCTCGACGCGCGCCGGATCGAGCTTGAGATGCTCGAAGCCCCAACGCACTTCGTCGCCGGTCAGCGTGCGGTTGCCGAACTTGGCCTGTGCGATGCGGACCGCCTCGACATTGAGGATGCCATTGACGATGCCGAGATTGTGGTAGACCGAGCCGATGCGGCTTTTGTCCTCGAGATTGCCTTTGCCGTCGCCGTAGACCGTTTTGACGATCTCCTGGACCACCGGATACCGCTCACCCGAGGCCTGGGTGGTGATGGCCGTATAGCCCTTGGCGGCATCGCCGGCGGGGATGACATCCTCTTCGGAATTCGACCAGACATTGCCTATGATGTGATCGGCCGGGAAGCCTGTCTTCTGCGCGGTCTTCAAGGCGACGGGGTTCATCACGCCCCAGCCGCGCAGCACGACATAGTCAGGATGCTCGCGCCGGATGGTCAGCCACTGCGCCTGCTGCTCGTTGCCGGGATGCGGCACCTCGATCTGCGACAGCTCGAAGCCGTATTTCTGCGACAGCAGCTCATAGATCGGGATCGTCTCCTTCCCATAGGGCGAGCCGTGATAGAGCACGACGATGTTCTTGCCCTTGAGCTTGTCGAGGCCTCCTTCCTTGGACGCGATGTAGTTCACGATGCCGGAGGTCTCGCTGTAAGGATTGAGCAGCAGCGGGAAGACGTAAGGGAACACCCGCCCGTCGGTCGTGTCTGTGCGGCCGTGGTTGATGGTGATCAGCGGCACCTTGTCGTCGGTGATGCGATCGATCATGGCATAGGCGATGCCGACCGAGAGTGGATTCCAGGCAGCGATGCCGGGATTGCTCTTCAACCGTTCATACACCTCGACGCCCTTCTCGACCTCATATTGCGTCTCGCCTTCGCTCCAGGCCAGCTTGGCGCCATTGACGCCGCCGTCGCGGATGTTGATCAGGTTGAGATAGTCGATGAAGCCACCGAAAAAGCCGGTTCCGCCGGCCGCATACGGACCGACACGGTAGCTCTGCAGGGGAAAGTATTGTTCTTCGGCGTGAACCGCCGTCGCGCCGAGCACGAAGGCCGTGGCGATCGCCGCTTTTCTTAGGTGACTGAAGAAGGTCATTGCTTACGTCTCCTGATGGGTTGGTCCGAGCGGAGGAGGAAGTTGAGCGGCAATCAGCTGGACCTTGAGCCGATCCGTCGTTTGAGGCGGTCGAAGAGGGCCGACAGCCCGCTCGGTTCCGCGATGAGGAAGATGATGATAATGGCGCCGAGCACGATGCGCTGGCTCATGTCGAGAACGCCCGAATCGAACAGGCCGCCGAACAGGAATGCGCCGAGCCGGGACAGAAAGAGCGGGAGGACAACGATGAACGCCGCACCCAAAACGCGCCACGGATCGAGGCCAGCCCGCCGATGATGATGATGAACAGGATCTGGAATGAGCGGTCGAGATTGAAGCCTGCCGGCTCGACGGTGCGCAGATAGGTGAAGGCCCACAGCACGCCGGCGATACCGATGATGAACGACGAGATGGCGAACGCCAGAAGCTTGGTTCGCAGCACCGGCACACCGATGACGCGTGCGGCGGTTTCGTTGTCCCGCACGGCGATGAAGTTGCGACCGGTCGCGCTGTTGACCAAGCGCCAGACGAGGGCCGTCAGCACCATGACCGTGGTGACCGAAAGCAAATAGCGGCCGGTCGCGCTGTCGAGCGAAAGACCGGCGACGGCCAGGTGCGGCGCCGAGATCACCCCGGACGGGTTGTCGTTGGAGAACCAGCCGAACTTGGTCAGCGCCCATTGCACGAAGAACTGGGCGGCGAGCGTCGAGACGGCGAGGTAGAAGCCGCGCAGCCTGAGACTGGGCAGGCCGAACACGACGCCGAAGCCGGCGGCGGAAATTCCGGCCAGGATCATGGTCACCGCCAGCGGCAGGCCTTCGACCCTGAGGTTGAAATTGTAGGCGCCGAACGCGCCCACCGCCATGAAGGCGGAAGAGCCAAGCGAGAGCTGGCCGCAATAGCCGGTCAGCAAATTGAGGCCGACCGCCGCCAGGCTGAGCGCCAGGAATGGCAGCAGGATCGCCTCGACCAGATAGCCCGAAGCATAGGCAGGGACCACGCCGTAGGCGACGACGAACAGGGCGGTCGCCAACGCCAGCTTCTGAACGAGTTTCGCCCAGTCGACTGGAAGCCTTGCGGCGTCGAGAGCTTGCACGGCCATGGTTCAGACCCTTTCGACGGTTTTCTGGCCAAACAGGCCGGAGGGGCGCACCAAAAGCACAACCAGCGCCAGCGCATAGGCGAACCAGCCCTCGATGCCGCCGCCGACGAACGGGCCGAGATAGACCTCGGCCAGCTTCTCGCTGGCGCCGATGATGAGGCCGCCAACGATGGCGCCGAGGATGGAATCGAAGCCGCCAAGCACCAGCACCGGCAGCGCCTTCAGCACGATCAGCGACAGCGAGAACCGGACGCCGAGACGCGCGCCCCACAACAGTCCGGTGACCAGCGCGACGAAGCCGGCCGCCGTCCACACGGTGCCCCAGATGCGAGGCAGCCGCAGCCCGACGGCGAGGGCCGCGAACTGATCGTCGGCGACGGCGCGAAACGCAAGGCCGATCCGCGTCCAATAGAAGAAGGCGCTGAGGCCTGCGACCATGGCGGCGGCGATCGCCGCCGCCAGCAGGTCGAAGGATGAGATCAGTATGCCGCCGACCTCGAAGGGGGTGTCGTCGATGCCGAGGTCGAGCCCGTGCACCTGCGTGCCCCAGATAAGCTGGGCGGCACCTTCGATGATGTAGGAGAGCCCCAGCGTCGCCATGAACAGCGTCATCGGCGAGCGGTTGACCAGTGGCCTGAGCACGGTCCGCTCGATGGTGAAGCCGAGCGCGACCATGACCGCGAAGGTGATGAGCAGCGAAAGCGCGAAGGGGATGCCGCGTTCGACGAGGCTGACAAAGGTGAGCGCTGCGAACAGCACCATCGACCCCTGCGCGAAGTTCAGCACGCCCGACGTCTTGTAGATCAGCACGAAACCTATGGCGACAAGCGAATACATGACGCCAGAGAGCAGGCCGCCGACCAGCACTTCGATGACGAAGAGGAAATCATAGTAGCTCATCAGATGTCCTCGCCATTCTCGCCCTCGGCGGTGCCGATATAGGCCCGGATCACTGCCGGATCGGCCCTGACCTCGGCCGGCGTCCCGTCTGCGATCTTGCGGCCGTAGTCGAGCACGGCGACGCGGTCGGAGAGGCCCATGACGACGCCGATGTCGTGCTCGATCAGGATGATGGTGACGCCGTGCCGGTCGCGCGCGGCGCGCACGAAGCCGGCCATCTCGGCCTTCTCGGTCGCCGTCATGCCGGCCATCGGCTCGTCGAGCAGCAGCAGCTTCGGCTCGGCGACCAGCGCGCGCGCCAGCTCGACCCGCTTCTGCAGGCCGTAAGGCAAGGTGGCGACGAGGCGGTCGGCGACGCTTTCGAGATGCAGGAAGGCGACTATCTGATCGGTCTTTTCGGCGATTCCCGCATCTTCGCTCCGGGCGCGTGGCAGACCTGCAATATGTTCGACGAAACTGGCGCGCCTGGTGTGGACGCGGCCGCACGCGATGTTGTTGCGCACGGACAGACCGCCGAATAGCGCCAGGTTCTGGAAGGTTCGCGCAACGCCGAGCCGTGCTAGACGGCTCGCCGGCACCCGGGAGAAGGACTGCCCGCCGATCGCAATCCTGCCGCGGTCGGCGTGATAGAGGCCGCTGATGATGTTGATCAGTGAGGACTTGCCGGCGCCGTTGGGGCCGATCACCGCGCGGATCTCGCCGACTTCCACTTCGAGATCAACATCGCTCAGCGCCTTGACCCCGCCAAAGGAAATGCCGATCCCGCTCAGCGCGAGAACCACATCCGGCCGTGACGACAGGCGTGCCAGACGCCTGTCGCCGACGGGGTTAGCCACCGCGAGGATGGCGGAAATTTCGGACGCGCGCTCGTATGCGGCCGCTCCCAGCGAAGCACCAATCATGAAACATTCCTGCTTTTGAAGGCGTGTCGGCTGCGGCCCCGTGGGCCGCGCCCGTCCTATTCCGCGGCGACAAGCTCCCTGTCGCGAGCTGCTTCCAGTTCGCGCACCAGAGGAATGACGCGCTTGCCGAAGAACTCGACCTCTTCCTGGAAATGCAGGAAGCCGAGCAGGATCAGGTCGGCACCGGCGTCCTTCAGTTTCAGGATGCGTTCGGCGATCTGTTCCGGCGTGCCGATGAGATTGCTGCGGAAGCCGTCATTGTACTGAACGAGATCCTCGAGGGACGACTTCGCCCAATTGCCTTCGCCTTCCGGCGAGGCCTTGCCGGCATTCTTGACCTGATCGGCAAAGCCCTGCACCGCCTCCGGATTCGCCTTGGCGATGATCTCGTCGAGCACGGCGCGCGCTTCCTGCTCGCTCTCGCGGGCGATGGCGAAAGCGTTGACGCCGATCCTAACCTTGTGGCCGTTGGCTTTCGCCTTGGTGCGGATGTCGTCGACCTGCTTCCGGATCTCCTCCGGGGTATTGCCGTTGGTGAAATACCAATCGGAGACACGAGACGCCATGTCGCGAGCGGCTCGCGACGAGCCGCCCTGGAATATCTCGGGCAAGGGCTCGATCGGCTTCGGCTTCATGGAATAGTTGGTGAAGCGGTAGAAATCGCCCTTCAGCGTGAAGCTGTCTTCCGTCCAGATGCCGCGCAACGCTCGGATAAATTCCTCCGACCGGCGATAGCGCTCGTCATGATCGAGCCAGAGTTCGCCAATCGCGGCGAACTCGCCTCGGAACCAGCCGCTGACGACATTGACGGAGACGCGGCCATTGGTCAGGTGGTTGATGGTAGCGATCTGCTTGGCCGCCAGCGCAGGGTTCCACGGACCGGGCAGGATCGCTGCGATGACCTTCAGCGTTGTGGTCGCGGCAAGCAAGGCATGGCTGAACGAGACTGATTCGTGCTGGTTGTCGGCCCCATAGCCGGCTGTGAAACGGATCTGGCTCAGCGCATAGTCGAACCCGTTGGCCTCGGCAATCTGGGCGAGCTTGCGGTTGTAGTCGATATCCCAACCCGTCCGCTGCTCGATGTTGGAGATGACCAGGCCGCCGGAGACGTTCGGGACCCAGTAGGCGAATTTGATGGCGTCGGAATGCGAACTCATGTCGTCGTTTCCCCTGTTGATTGGCTCAGCCGACGCGGGTGGCGACGGCGGCATTTGCGTGACTTGAGTTGAGCAAGGAGACCGCGTCGGTAGCGGCCCTTGCAATACGCTCGATGATGGCTGCGCCGACGATTTCGCCATCGACGAAATCGTCGGGCGTGCCGTAGACGCCCGTAGGGACGGTGACAGAGCCAAAAAAGCCGAACAATGGCCGGAGCTGATGTTCGAGCACCAGGCCATGGTATGGGCTCCCGCCGGTCGCCGCGAGAAGCACGGTCTTGCCCGTCAACGCGCGATAGTCGACCAGGTCGAACAGGTGCTTGAGAGCGCCAGTGTAGGAAGCCCTATAGACAGGCGTTCCGACCACGAGCAAATCGGCCTTCTCGACACGCTGGATAATCGCTTCTCCAGATGCGCCAAGTGCGCCGCGGGATAGTCCGGCGAAAAGCGACGGTGCTGCCTCCGTGATCTCAATCAGACCGGTGTCGGCAAGCAGGCGCAACGCGACCGCCTTGACCAGCGCATTGACGACCGCCGTGGTGCGGGACGGGTTGCTTACACCGCCGGATATTCCAAGAACCGATAATCGTGCCAAGTCATCTATCTCCCACACATGCGCCATAGGCCACCACCGAAACCAAACGATATTCTACGAAATCTGTAGACATAAGGTACTTTGTTCTGATGTTTTCACGTCAATGGGAAAAACGGCGCTGCTAGGAGCGGCACGCCCACCGCATTCGATCTCAAATGGGATTAACTTGGCAGGGGCCGTAGGCGTCACCCGCGAGTTCGACTTTGGTGAAAACAGGCTCCGCCGGCGCGATATGAGGAATGTCGTCCAGCCGTTTGTGACAGCGCTCTCCACCGATGCCACGCAATCAAATGAGCGCGTGTATTATGACGGCTAGGCGTGCGAGAAACGTCCTCAGGCATTGCCCTACGAAGGAGCCGATATTAGCGCCGAGATTTCAAGGCTGGTCAGGGACGATTGAGAGTTTTGAGCACCGGCAGCACGAAGGCGGCAATCGCAGCGTCATGCCTTCGGAACCATCGGTAGCTGCTCAATACGTTCTGTTGTGCTCCTGCCTGTATATGTGTTGCGTAATTCCCCTGAATGGCAACGGATTACCTGCGTCTGGTTATTCATTCTTCACCACTCACCCGCCCTTGATGATCTTTCGAAGCCGGGCGGGATCGGACAAAATCGCGAGGTCCTTCAACGGATTGCCGTAGACGGCGATGAGATCTGCGTGAGCGCCAGGCGCGATGGTGCCGATGAGGCCTTCCATGTTGAGCACGCGGGCAGCATCCACCGTCGCGGATCGGATCACGTCCCGAGGCTTGAGAACGCGGCCGCGCAGAAGAAATTCCTCTGATTGGTGCCTATGCATCTGGCCAAGCAGATCGGAGCCGTAGCCCATGGTCACGCCAGCGCTTTGAAGCGTTTCGAGCGCCGACAAGCCGGCATCGAGAACGAAGCTCACCTTTTCAAGGGATTCGGCGGACATGCCGTATCTGGCTCCGTCCCGAGCGACGACAGCAAAGGTGATGTTCGTCGGGACGACGAACGCGCCTGCCTCGCGAACCCGGTTGGCGGTTGTCGCTTTGATGAGGTTTCCATGCTCGATTCGGATGGTCGACGTTTCATCCCAGATTTACTTTCGCGCCTCACGCCGGCACTCGCGCACATAGTCCGCCGGGTTATGTCGCCAAGCGCCGAGCGGATTTGCGGCAAGGGGAAGTCCGGGCACTCCTCGCACCCTCGTCCTCGCGCAACACCGCACGTAACAGAAACGATAGCACGCATTCTCACAATTAACGACGGCTGTTCGGCAGTGGGCTTCGTCGCGAGCGAGGACGAGAGTGTCGGGTCTACAACCAAATGTCGGAGGTCGGACCCAAATGTCGGAGGTCGGACACGCAAGGCCCTTACCACGTAGGTGATTGAAAGCTTTATTGACGAGGCGCTCCAATGGCCGGCCCGCAATGCGGGAGATATTGTTAGAGGCGTCTCGAATGACTTCTCCGCGGGACCCGAAGGGCGTCTCAGGCATCCTTTGGCACGATTAGTGCAACGGATGATCCGCAAACGTTGCCGATACAATGTGAGGGGAGCGTCACCCAGATTTTTGTGTTGACCGTCCACTCACTCTTCACCCAGTGGCTGCCGCGCAGGCGCTTGCGGACGCCGGTCAGCCCGATAGCTCATCGATCCAGATCAGCGGAGAACAATACACAGAATGGGAACGAGATCAGCATGAACTCGAATTTTAGTCGTTTGGCCCAAGCCACCGCTATGAACTTGCTCTGGACGTCGGCGAACGAAGGCATGTGGATGCCGGCCCAGATTACGGAACTTGGCGCGGCCATGCGCGCGAATGGACTCCAGCTTGATCCCGCGCAGCTCAGCCGTCTAGACACTGCCCCGCTCAACGCGATCGTATCACTGGGCGGATGTTCAGCTTCCTTCGTCAGTCCGCAAGGACTGGTTGCGACCAACCGTCACTGCGTGCTGGAATCGATCCAGTACAACAGCAAGGAGAGTCAAGACTATCTCACCAAGGGATTTCTAGCGAAAAGCCTTGGTGAAGAATTACCCGCGGTGCCCGGCAGCCGCATCTATGTGATCGAGGATATCCGTGATGTGACCGCCGACATGCTCAAGGGCGTATCGGACAAGCTGAACGGCTTTGCCCGCTATGAGCGGCTCGACAGGAACCGGAAGGCGCTGATCGCCGCATGTGAAGAACAGCCCAATCGCCGCTGCGACGTGGAGTCCTATTATGGCGGCGCCTCCTACTATCTCCAGCAGAAGCTCGAAATTCAGGACGTGCGCCTAGTCTATGCGCCCGCGCTCGGCATCGGTAACTTCGGCGGCGAAACGGACAATTGGACGTGGCCGCGCCACACAGGCGACTTCGGTTTTTACCGCGCTTATGTCGCTCCTGATGGTTCCTCCCGGCCTTATGCGCGCGACAACGTGCCCTACCGGCCGAAGAGCTGGCTGCGCATTGCCTCTAAAGGCGTGCAAGACGGCGATTTCGTCATGGTCGTCGGCTTTCCCGGAGAAACCAATCGGTTCCGCACGGCGGATGAAGTACGGTTCAATTTCGCGCGGTACGAACCGCTGTTGCAGCATTTGCTGTCGGATTATGCGGCCCAGATAAACCAAACCACGGCAGGCAATCGAGAAGCGCAGATCCGCTACGCCTCCATCCTGCAAGGCGTGGAAAACTACAAGAAGAAGTTGGCGGGCGATCTCGCCGGGGCCAATGCGATCGGGCTCGACGTGCGCAAGGCGATCGAGGAGAAAGCTTATCTCGACTGGGTCGCCGACGATCCCGCGCGGCAGGCGCGCTATGGCGCAGCGATCGGCGAACTGGGCGCCATGGTGGACGAGAATAGCCAGGCCTCGCTCGAGGGGCTGCGCCAGGCGCTGCTGAACCGCGCGCAAATGCTCTCATCCGCGCGCACTCTGTATCGCTGGGCCAAGGAGCACGAGAAGCTCGATGAAGACCGCGAACGCGGCTTTCAGGATCGTGACCGTAACCAGACCGTGGATCAACTGACGCAGATCGAACGCGGTTACCTGCCCGACATCGATCGCAAGCTATTTGAGGCCGCGCTCGATGAATATCGCCGGCTAGACGCAAAGGACCGCGATACTGCGTTCGAAACGGCTCTGGACCAAATCGGCCTTGACCGACTTTATGCAGAAACCAAACTCGCCGACACGGCCACGCGGCTCGGCTGGCTCGACAAGCGGGCTGCTGCCTTCGAGGCGTCGGACGATCCTTTCATCAAGCTGGCGGTCGCGCTCTATCCCGGCGACATAGCTGCGGAGCGCGCGGCGAAGGACCGCGCTGGCCGAGCGCAGGCGGCGCGCGCGACTTATATGCAGGGCCTGCGCGCCTACTGGCAGGCGATTGGCCGGCCGGTGTATCCCGACGCGAATGGATCGCTGCGCATCACCTGGGGCAAGGTGTCGGGGCGAACACGCGACGGGCAGATCTGGACGCCATTCACCACGGCTGAGGGACTTCTGGCCAAGCACACTGGCAAGGGCGAGTTTGATGCGCCCGCCGCCGCCGTCGCTGCGATCCGGGCCAAGAATTATGGCCCCTATGTCGCGCCGGAGCTGGGCACTTTGCCGGTCGACTTCATGTCCACGGTCGACATTACCAATGGCAATAGCGGCTCGGCCACGCTGAATGGGCGCGGCGAGTTCGTCGGTCTCGCCTTTGATGGCACGCTCGATGGAGTGATCTCCGATTGGGCATATGCCGCAGACCGCAGTCGAAGCATCCATGTCGACAGTCGCTTCATGCTTTGGACCATGGACAAGATTGACGGCGCTGCCTGGTTGCTCAAGGAGATGGGAGTGCTGCCGGCGTCGCGTTCATGAGCGGGGTAGTCTGGCGGTAGGCGGCCTGTCGGCGTCATACCTCCACAAATCCCCCTTGGAATTTTAGACAAATCCCGTGTGGAAGCGCCGCCTCAGCCGGTCTTGCAGCGCCTGCCGGTCGGCGACGAGGTCGTCGCAGCGACCCGGCGCCGCTGCCCGGCCATCAATTGTCCAATCGGCGCCCACGTGCCAACACAAACACGCCGCAGTCATAAGCATTCGGCTGTCGGGTCATGGGGGCTGCCTCGAAGGTGCCGTTCAGCACCCTTGCGAGCTGGTTTGCAGGCTCGTCGTTGTGGCCCTGTCCGGGAGGAGTCGTGGTGATAGGCGACCCGCTCCGGGTTGCGGCCATCAACGAGCAGCAGCGAGCAATGGGTGCTGTCGCTGGTACGATTGCCATTGCTCACTGGCACGAATAGGAAGTCGGCTGGGCCGACAGCTCGATTATAGATGACCTGCAATGTCTCTTGCGCGTTCTGCGACCCTGCGTAACGCATTTGATCCACCTCGCGACCCAAGTTCCATGTTCCAGTCTGCCAATTATGCGACTTTAGAAGTACAAACCATGAACGCTGTGGCCGCGTGGTTATTGAGTTCCAATCGCTATTTAGTCTGCTTGCATGTTCCGAAATGACCGCGTTGGGCCCGCAAGCTGACAGGCGGCTTTGCGGACCACTGGGTAGAAAGGAGTCATCCGCCACGACGTTGCGCACAGCCCGGAGGTGCAACTCCAACGCATGATGCGTATCTTATAGCGAGTTTAGGTCTATATGGAACTCAAACGCACCTCCGGTCTGCAGATCACCACGTCGTATTCAGCGCGTGCGCATTTTCGAGAAGTCGGCACCGACGACTAGCAGGTTCTCATGTTCCATCTTGGCCCCTCCGGCATCATCCTTATTGATACTGCTTGGCACCATGACTTCGAACCTGACCGACGTCACAAGGTCATCGCTCACACTCGACACCCACGCTCAACCGGAATCGTCAATATGCAGCAACATTTCTGCATCGACATCAGCTGATACGTCATCAGCAATAGTCATCGATCGAGTCGCCAAGGTCCTCTCCAGCTAGTTCGCAGAAGTGCTTCAGAGCGCCCTTGAGACTGAAGAAGGTGAATTCGCTTCGGTGATGGAAAAGGCCATCATGGATTGAAATGTGGGCCACTGCCCAATTCTTTATGGCGTCGCCGGCAAAATGAGTGAGTACGATCAGGTCATCGTCCTTGAGATTCCGGTCGACGACGAGGCTCGTGGAGAGCTGGTTGCGCGCGAAGATACTTCCGAAAGAGAGGCGCGATTCATAAAGAAGAAGGGCGTCGTCGGTGAATTCGTCCGGGCACGCCGGAAATTCGGTTGGAACCTTCCAGCGGACCTGGACCGCAAGAGGGGTCAGAGATGGGTAGAGTGTTTCTGCCTGGTTAAGCATTCTTCAATCCTCGCGGCGTGAGTGCCTCAATGATCAGCCTTGCCGAGAAACGACACTTGGTAAAGACTTGCGACCGCAAAGATCGGGTGGCCGTGTCACTAAATGCATATAGCCCTAGCGACTGCTATACCTGATTGAGTGTTGCGCGCCCGCCACGCTCGGACTGAGCGATTTGACGGCGATGCTTGCACCGTCAACAACGTGATTCGAGACAGCATGAGACATGGCTGCATGAGTGGCCCAAGGGTCACCGCCTAACCCGTAACATCCTGAAATCCGTTGCGGCCTGCTTGGTGGCGAAGCCGTACGTCCACCACCCTTGCCATCGACGTCCAGACGGATCCCCTGGATCGGCAGCTTTCAGGAAATGGCTTGGGCAATTCGAGCGGCTGGAATGAGGCGCAAAGCCGCCGTTCACCTCTCCTTCGAGTCAGCGCTCCGACCGGCCAAAATCGTCGAGGCCTCCAACAAGGTGAAATGGGTATTTCACACTGACGCGCAACCCGGGGTGATGAAGGTATGCCAAAACCCACCGAGCCTGATTGGCGATCCAGCGTTAGCCGTCTCAACCTGAAATCGCGGCAACGTTTGCCGACGACTGATCCAATGCCAACCGCTCCATTTCCGGGCGACTGTGTTCACGGGCGGCAAGAATCTGGGCTCTTGTCTGCTTGAGTTGCTCAAGACCGAGAACCAAGGCGCCCTGCAGCCGCTTGCGGTCGCCGAGAATATCCTGGTCAATCTGCGCGATATCGCGTGGATCGATCGCGCGTGAGGGATCGAAGACAAAGCGGGCTTCGACGGACCTTCGCCAATTTAACAACTTCTGCGCCGTTTTGGGTTCGAATCCGGACACGCTGTAGAGCTTGTTCCTCTCGACATCGAGCGCTGTTTCGACGCCATACGACTCCAGGACCTGTTTCTTTCCCGGTCCGATGCTCTCGATCTTTGCCGATGAGATTTCAAAGTTGTCCAGGAACCGGTGCAGTTGCGCCTGACGGCGGTTGCGCTCGAGCTCCGAGATCCTGGCTACCGTTTGGAAGGTAAGATGTCCCATTCGCGCCTGAGCCCGGCGAGCACCGTTTTTTGCCTGTCGAAGGCATCCGGCCCGGCTCTCTGCATCCACGTGGTTTGCGCGTTTTTCCACTGGGTGGCGGCCTCGCCGGCGATGCGCCGGTATTCCGCAGCCTCACTGTCCCTGTTCAAGAAACCTCTCAACCCCAGAAAAACCCCCAAGGCAATGCCCAGCACCCAGATCTGCGCCATCATCAAGCCAGCGACGCCGACTACTGCGGCCGCTACTCCTGCCCGGAAGTTGGTGCGGCGCGCGTGCCCCTTGAGCTTCAAGGCGTTGGGATCTGGTGTCACATTCTTCTCGGGGACGGTCGGCACCGGCCCGGGATGCGGGATGGCGTCCACCTGCGCTGGAATCCGGCGATATCGAAAAGCGTCGCCCCGCTGGCGGGAACAACGGTTGAGAACAGCGGGACGCCAGTGGCGCCTTCCATTTTGCACCAAGGGCACGGCGATGAGCCAAGTGACCAGTGGCTGGAATTGGCGGAGCACTGCTTGAGGTTCGCTTCAAGTTCGGCCAAGGCAGCCACCCAGTCCCGGGCCACGGGCCTGCCAGCCGACGTTCCTTTTTGCGAGAAGGCATCCTCAAACATTTTTGCAAGTCGTGGGCCGACGGTGGAACGCGCCCCGAAACCCGAAGCTTCTTGCAGGCCGAGAAGGAACTGGACGGCAAGGGCTGGCTTCCCGCAGCGTTGCGGGCGACGGTCAAAGTAGAAAGCGAAAGTATGGCAATCGCCGCCGACTAAGCACGGTTCGCATTCAAGGTCAGGGCAGCGATGCCCCGACCTTGAATGCGTCCGGAATGTCTTTCGAGCCGGTATCGAACCCGCCAAGGCCAGGCGAGCGTGCCCCTGGCCCGCCCCTCGCGCTCCCCCTCCCGTCTGAGGCAGAGCGCAAAGCATCTACTATCTAGGTGGACGACGTTTACTCCATTTCCGCCCACGGCGCATCTTTCGCGCTCTGCATGTCAGCCGGAACGGCCAGATCCTGGAAGCAGACGGCGGCACTGCACGCCACTCAGCGGTCAGTGGATCTCGCCAACCGCCTTTCCAGGCTGTTCGGCATCGACCCAACCCATCACCGCGTCAAGATCGACGCCCTTGCGAGTCGACCACTCAACCAAATTGGCGGGCCGGTAGCTTGACGAGTGGCGATACCGCTCGAAGACCGAGCCATCAATCGTCTCATTGACATTGATGTACGTCGCATCCGGGTCCCGGCCGGGAGGGGATGCAATGGGCCGAAGATGCCTCTTGCTGAGGATGGCGTAGGAGCCGCGCATGAACTCCCGGTAAGAGTCTGAAATCGGAGCGTCGAGGGCCCCGTCGTCCACCTCGATGTCGCTCCTGAACGCGAGACCGTGGGACCGGGCCTTTTCGATGATCCAGCTGAGAGGAGCCTGTGCAAGCAGATCATTCGGGTATCCGCCGCCCACATTACCGTGGGCGCCAGCAAACCAACGCTGCTCGACACTGCTGTAGGGACGCGGCGGTGCGATCACCGCCTGGGGATCGGTAGGGATTCTCTTCGTCCATAACGTCGGCATGAAGCTGTTGCGATGCTCATCGAGGGCAAGGGCGTGAAACGCATTCTCGATTGGCACCCTCAAGCCCGTGTCCAGAAATCGGAAACTGGTCCGACTGATGCCTTCCCAGCTGAACGCGGGAATGCCGAGCGCGCCGACAGTGTCCCAGACGGCCACCAGCTTGATCGGCACGCGGCGGGAGTATTTCAGCATCCAGCGTTCTTCCAGGGCAGAGGCCTTCAGCGGGCCTGCGACCAAGTCGTCATGAAGCTTCCACACGGTCAGCGCGTCGCGTCGGCGGTACCGGGCGAACAACTGGTTGACGCTTAACGGGGCACCCGGCCTCAACAGGCCACACTTGGTGATAAAGCCTGTCAGAGAACGCGCAGTGAAGGCGCCACGGCTGAAGCCGAACACGAAGATGTCGTCACCATCGTTGTAGTTTTCGACCAGCCACTCATAGGCATCAAGGATATTCCTGAGCAGCCCCTTCCCAAAGGCTCCGCCAATGACTCCGTTCACCCCGATATCATAGTAGGCGAGCTGGGCTGGGTTTCCGGTGTCTTTCGTTGAACACAGGGCGCGCAAGCGCCAGACATTGGTGTTGTCCGACACGGAATTCCAGGTTCCATCAAGGAAAACCGCCAGCCGCTTCTTACCCGGTCCCGCTGCCGATAATGATTCCATTTCGCTTCCTTGAAAAGGAAGACAGACCACGACATATGGCGGCTGTCCAGCGGTCCTAAGTCAGCGCCCTCCGGAGATTCTGTCCGGTTGCTAAGAAGGTGGGGTAACGCGGCCACAGATGGTGACAAAGGCTGAACTGCCCCAAGCGGCACGAGGCGCGAACAAGATCGAGTAGTCGCGGCTGCTGGTCGTGGGCCGGCCGATGGTGATCATGGACACGCCGACGTAGCTCCCGGTCTTGAAGCGGCCGATGAATTCGACAGGCATCGCCTATGTAGCGGAAGCACCCGTCGCGCCGGTCGAGCTTGAACCTCAGTGTCGGGTTCGGTTGCGTTGGTTCTTCCTGGGCCCTTGCCGGAGCAGATATGAGAATGGCGGCGCCGACAGCCCAGAGCAGCGGCCATTTGGAGGCACTATGGCGCATCACTTGGTCTCGGGGTCGGGCTCACCAAAGGTCTTCACGAAGATGGCCTTGCCAGTGCCTGAAATTTGCTTCTGGATGTCCCAGTCGAGCTTGCTGTCCCTGATGTAGAGACTGAGGGTACAAATCTCGCCGCGGCAGGCACTTGGCGTTGAGGACTGCTTGTCCTGGATAGAATATGAGGCGATATATCCAACGATAACGTCCTTGCAGTCCGTGTCGGGTAAGCGGCAAGGCGGCGCGTTTGACACTTTGCTACTTAAGGAGTTCCGGTGCATAGGATTTGACGCGTGCCATCGTGAGGGCCCGACCATGTCGCACCAAAACCTCATGCTCTTCGGCCTCCAATCTCTTTAAATCTGTTGCCACCAGCGAGGCGAAAGCGGCGTCGCCAGGCCGTTCCTCGCCTACCCGGCTGTCGATTGAAAACCAGATGGGTTTCGGGCCCTTTTTCGCGTCGTACGACAATTGCAGACGAGCAAATTGAAGACCTCTTACCTGCTCCATCATGATGTTGATCGCCTCCTTGAGCACGATTGTCCCGGACTCCGTCGGATGAGGGGACACGGCGAACGGCTTGCCGCCATCACTTACAAAACACACATCGACGGGATTGCGCCGCGCTCGCATCAACGGGTTCACGCCCAGATTATCGTAAATGCCTCCATCGCTCAGCGTCGCGTATTCGCTGAGGGAATTGGGATAGATGTCGGCATTGAGCCGTAGCGGGGGAAACACGGGCGGGAAAGCCGAGGATGCTGCCACGGCCAAGCTGATTGGATAGTTACTCGCATTCGCGGTGCCGCTCTCGTGCTCCCCCATCGTTTCTCCAGCGTCTTCTCCGGGCGCCAATGCCTTGCCTGCAACAAAGAAAAACATGTTGCCGGTGGCCAGGTTGGTGGCGTTGAGATAGATTCGTGGACCATCTCTGAGAGCGGATAGCCGTGCACCCGCGAACAGATCCCGATCGTAGCTTGCGCCAAGCTTCTCCAGGCGTGTTTCGAAGGGGTCCAGGATACCTCCGATGATCGAAGAGACGGCGATCGACTTTGTCAGCAGATAGTCCGAAAGGCCCTTCAGCACATCCTGTTTGCCCCAATTCAGCGCCAAGTAGGCGCCTGCCACGCTCCCGCCGCTCACGCAGCTGATGAGATCAAGCTTGTCGAGTAAGTCGAGTTCCTGGAGAGCCGTAAACGTCCCTACATGGAACGCGGCAGCACGAAACCCGCCCCCCGAGAGCGCAATTCCAAGTTTCTTGGTTTCGCCGTTGATTAGAACGACCATCGTATACCCCCCATTGAGAATTCCCCGCCGACCCGAGCAGCTGGCATCATGAAAGGTCGAACGTCATCTCAACAAAAAGATCGCTGTGTTCGATCTTGACCGGCCGCTTTGCTGACGTCGGGTTGTTTCGGAAAGCTCGTTTTTCGACGGTTGGATTACCGTCGCCCTGAACGATGCGTCCCTTGGTCTTTTCCTGCAACGCCTTGTAAAGCTCCTCGAACGGCATCCTCCACCCGCTTCCAGGTTCCGCTCGACCCTTACCTTGAATGGCCGCGACCGCCTCTACGACCGGTATCGCGGCTACTAGTCGTGGGTCGACCATGCGCTCCAGACCGAGCGCTTTGACCGTGGCATTATGACTCCCATGGTGTCCGACCTTGTAAAAGGTTGTCCGGCGCAACAGGTCCTCTGCGGTGACAGGTTTGCCCGAGGACATAGTCTTCGCGGCGGGAGGATAGGTCTGGTCATTCCAAGACAGCCAATTCCCCACCTGGGCGTCTCCGGGAAACAGCAATACCTGGCCATCGGGGAGTTCAAACGCCAGTGCCAGGCTGGTGTTGTTTGTATCCGAATCCATCTTCAGGGCCAAAGCTTCGATGGAGCCTGTCCAGTCGCTGTCAATCCTACGCCACTTTTCGGCCGGAGCGTCATACAGTTTGCGGACCCCCGACTTGGTCGCCTTCTTGCGACGGGTTTTCTCTTTCAGGGGTCTTTGGTAAACGGCCGAGAAAGGCAGGACTGTGTCGGTTCGATTGGCAAGAAGCGAGAGCTGGGCATTTACTGTGCTTTCCGCCGCCGCGGCGGCGTCCAGACGCGTCAGATATACCTCCTTCGCCTGTCCCTTGGATGGGGTGTCTTTTCGCAGCAAAACTTCATCTCGAGGCGGGCCAAGAACAAAGGCCTTGATATTGAACTCGTCGAGGTCAATGACCTGTCCAGGCTCAAGATAAGATGTTGAATCGGCACCAGCTTTATCCTTCAGCATTTGCATGATTTCGGCCGTCCCGAAGACGCCCGATGCACCTAGCCCGTTTATGGCGACTGGCCCGGCGAAAGCGGCAAGCGCCGCTGCCGTTCGCAAGCCGGGATGCGCATCGCCTTGCGCCAGCGTGGCCGCCGCCGCCAAAGCCTGCTTTCCCTTCGAAAATCGTGCCCTTAGGACCTGAGCCTGCGGATCTTTCAGGTTTTCGGTCCAAGCCATCCAAAGCCGGCCGATGGAAACCGCACCGTCAAGGAATGCGCCTTTTTCGAACGCAAACCCGGACAGATGGTCGTAGTGCTCGTGGGTTATGACCAGCAGGTCGATCCGGTTGCCGACGGTCTTCAGGACGTCTTTCGCGATCGCTGAAATGCGGGCCGGGCCTGCCTCAACTTCGGACAGGCGCTTTTTACCGATCCGGTTCACGACCTTCGGGTCAAGTTTGGCGATCAGATCGGCTCCAGCGGCAACGTTCTGGAGGACCCCACAATCTATAAGTATGGATCGCTCCAACTCCGCGCCGCCGTCGTCCAACGTGGTGCGAATGAGGAAGCAATCGCCCAAGATGCCGCGATACATCCTGATCCTCAAGAGCTTCAATATCCCCACACCTAACCTCCCCGGTGCACCAGAGCGAACGGTTCGTCCAACGCAGTGCCGGTCGATCCCCCTTGCAGTCCATAACCGAACGCAGTCGAGCCGAAGCGGTAACCCGCAAGGAAATCGCGTTGTTGCTCCAGCCGGGCATCGTCACTAATTCGCTTTCGGACTGCGTAACGCAGGTGACCCTCCCGAAGGTCGAAGATGAGTGTGGCACCACCGCGGAACACAAAGTCCGCGCCCGACGGGTTATCGCCGTGCTTGTCTTGAAGCTCCTGTTCGTTCTGATCGTAGAAGCCGCGCCGCTGCTGTACAATTTCAATGATAAGTTGGCGGAGATCCTGGCCGTCGGGTCCTGTTCGCCGGGAGGTTCTTACAGAATGAATTTCCACGGGCGGAGCAAATCCCTTCGGGTCCCCTGGCCGGCTCAGTATCGTCTCGCGGTCGTCATACGAGATCAAACCTCGTCGGAAGACTACTCCGCACACCTCTTGCCATGGCTTATCCTCGGTGGTCCGAAAGCTCTCCGATCCCAGGATCCACCAATGCACGCTCTCCGCGTTCTCCTCAGCGGCCTTGATTGCCGTCGTCCGATCGAATTTTGGCTCCAAATCCAGGTCCAAATCGTCATAATCGGCCGCCAGATGATGGACCGGCGCCTCCCACAACAAACTGTCGACAGCCAAAGAGAGACAGCCCTCCGGGATGATACCGCGCCGCCGAAACCCTTCTATGATGGCGAGCCGATAATTAAGCACGTCATCGGGCACCAGGTCATAGTCCGCCGTTATGATTGCCCGGAGAAAATCGCCAAAGCGGACGTCTACTGGCGGCAGGTAGTCGAGGGCGCGGATGCACATTCGCATCACGTGTTCCGCCGCCTTGCTCGCCTCCCGGGTTAATCGTTTGACCAGGTCTGGATGGAGGTTCTGGTCGGGACCAATGCCGGGTCTGATGCCGGCGATTCTGAGCAGATCAGCGGTGCGGTTCTCATAGATCGACAGAAAAGCATCGAAAACGGCCGCCACCAGGACCGCGCCGCGTTCGTGAGGCTCCGTCATGTCGTCGCGCAAGATCACGGGCGCAGCGCCACTGTGATCGTCAATCGCCTCGCGAAGGGCTCCGTCCCGGCCGGTAGCCTCGCCGAACTGCCGGGCGAGGCCGCTGAGGAGGGAGCGGTTGTCGAGGCTACCGCCGTCTTTCGCAATCTGGGCGCTGACTGCTTCCTCAAGCGAAAAATGTGAGAACAGAGCGACGATATCGGCAAAGGCTTCGTGGAACGCCAAGCTGTCTACGCTGGTCGGTTCAGCAAACCGCCGGTGAAGTCCATCCAGGATAGCATGCGTGACCTCGTGAACGATGATGTCATGCGAAAGCGCGGTAAACACCCATTTGGCGCCGGCGCTGTGCGCGGACGTCTGAAAATAGCCGAACAGGAGGGCCTTCTTTTCCCGGCTGTAATAAGCATTGGGCTCGCGAAGGGCATGGGGATAGATACGCAATTTATAGACCGGCTCGTATTTTCGCCCGTTGGGAACGCGACGCGGAGCCCAGAAGACTCTCCTGCCAAGCGCCCGTTCGAAAGTTCGAATAGTCTTCATTGCAACGGCGAACACCATCTGCTGGTGAAAGCGGGGATCGCCTTCCGAGGGGGCCAAGCCGTCCTGAGCCAGGAGGTAGGGGTGATTGAGGTCCACCGGCTCATAAAATTGGCCGCTGACCGGATCGATATCAATAACTTCAAGGTAGTCATTGATGGGGCCGGGCTGAATTTCTTCCTCCCAGCTCTGCTCCCAAGGTATTTTAATTGTTGCAACATTAACGCCTGCAGTCGCAGCCGACGTAGAAGCCTGCGGGTCGAAGGCATAGACCCGCAACCGGCGAACAGGCGGAGCCGTATATTGCCCCGACATGGCATTTCCCCCATCCCTAGTATTTCAAACACTACCGATTGAAATACTTACCGAGATTACACCCTCACTCTATTAGAAACATGCTCGAAACATCGGGTCAATGGCCGGCGCGCTTACAGGCATAAAAAACGGAAAATGTTCTTGCCGTATCGGAATAACCGGAGCACTCGATCACCAGACCCTGCCGGTTTACTTTCTGAAGAACGGTCGCTTTCGGGTCGTCATCACCGGGCTAGCGCGTCGCCGCCCGTCCGCACACTTCTTCTAAACCGTTCGCACTCCTGGGCTGACCTGTAGCATCCCATCTGAACGCTTGTTCAGGACGTTCAAGCCGCTTTATCAATCCCCGAAACCGCAGGCATCGTCTTCCCTAGCTGCTCCGTCGGCGGGTGACGCAGCAAGGCCGTTGATTGCTGGACCAAGGCAAGCCTGGCCACCGGGAGACGACGTAGGGGGGTCATGGCTGAGTTATCGAGTCCGTCGACATCTCAACTGTCAGAAGATGAGCGCGCCAGGATCTCAGACAATCAGCGGCGCGCCAGGCGTGAAAGGGGAAAATGGGGCGATGGCTCAGATCTTATAGTCGGTTTGATCGCCAGTATCCTGATTTTTGGATGCCTCTTTATGTTCGCCAAGAACTACGATGCGAGTAGGCCTGAACTGTTTTACCCATGTCTCCTCAGCGGCACCCTCGGGGCATCCCTTGGATGGGCAGCCGGAATATTCATATCACCTTACGGGGATGGTGAACGCGAAGCGTTTGCCAGCTTAGGAAAGCTCGTTTACGGATTTCTGAGCGGATACGCGTTCAGCAAAATCGATCCTCTGGTCATCGCCCTCCTGAAGCCGGAAGCGGCCGCGACTTCCAGCCCTGCCCTCATCTATGCGACAGTTGCGCTGGTGGCGTTTCTCACAAGCCTTGCACTCACCTACATAAGCCGCTCGTATTGGCGTTAAATGGCGATCCCTCCCGGCGTCACATTTTCCGAGGTGGGCGACATAGCGTTCGTTCATCAACATGATTGGTTGAGCCGGCTGATTGTTATCGGGCAGAAAGCGCTTGGAAGGCACGGGGCCCGATTCTCCCATGTTATGGTCTGTGTCGGTTCCGGGATTTGGGCCGATGCAACGCCAGAAAGCGGCGTGATGATTGCCGCCGAGTCAGCTATTTTCGACAGCTTAGCTCCCGGAGAGTTCCGCATCCTACGTCGACCCTCCATACTTCCGAGAGCGAGGCCAAAGCCGTCATTCAAGAACGCGTTGGACGCCCTCCAGCACGAAATCAGCAAGCAAAGTGCTTGGTTTTATGACTTCTTCTATTTTTGCTATCAGCGATATGACTACCTGCTGGGTTTTTCGCAATACGCGGCAAGTCGAACGTCATTTTGCTCAGATTTGGTCGAGAAGATCTATGCTCGCCGTGCCCCCGGATTGTTACAGGCCGGACGGCGCAACCGCATCTTCCCACAGGACTTATTTGCGATGGCTACAGACGCGAAATTTGATGACATAACTCAAGCGTTTTCCGAAGGCCGCCGGACATTCCCCTCTACCACGGACAAAGAGCGGGTTAAGCACATGCTGAACGTCATGGAATTTCGCCTGGGTGCGGCTTTGGACAACATCGCGGCGCTCGAACAGGGTGAAAGAATAAGGGTCGTTACCAGCAAAATGCCTGGAGGGGATCGTTTACCCCAGACCCCAATCGGTGAATCATTTGGCCCCGCCGAGCAACTCACCTGGAGTACAAAAGCGGCTGCAGTTGCGGCCCGAAAAAGGGTGCAAAAGCTAAAATTAAGGTGGTGAAGCTAAATCCATGGAGCACAAATGGCCCCATGCAGATTAGCCTACCTTGGCATCACGACACGGGCGACGGCATCGCCGACACGGATTCATTGACGCCGTGACGGAAGAAGACAAACCCAGTGTAACGGTCACCCTCAACGGCGACGGCGTGATCGCGCCGGCGCTTCAGGCCATCCGCTTGGCGACTGAAATGGTGGCCGTATGCACGTCAGCGATCGAGGCTACAGATCTCAACGATCTACCTCGGGACGGGTTTTCCGGGCTGAGCTTCGTGCCTCACGCCGATCAAGCCAAGGCCAAGCTAGCTTATCGCGCGTGGATATTGGGGAAGGCGTTTCAGGAACTGGCCAGGGGGCTGAGGGCTACGCTCGAGCAAGCCTACATCTACACGCTTGGTTTGAGGGAAGGACGCAAGGTCGAGACCTGGGGCGAGTTCGAGGACATTTATCTCGCGGCGGAAAAGAAGGCGTCGAGTCTCAATTTTCCAGATTTGCTGCTGGCCGTGCAGGCGCAATTGGCGACGAAGCTCGATTTCTTTGAGGAGTACCGCTCGCTTCAGAGGGCTCGGAACTGTCTGGAACATCGCAATGGCGTTGTAGGTCATATTGACTGCGACGAAGGCGCGGGGGCCCTTAGCCTGAAGTTGCCCCGTTTGAAATGTTCTACCGTCAGCGACGGGGAAGAGATCGAGGTTCACAAGAACCAGTACTTTGAAAAGGGCGCGACGATCAAAATCAAAAGAGACTTGCGTATTCGTGTCTTCGCCTTGGGGGAAACGGTCTCTTTCACCGCGGAGGAATTCAGCGAGATCGCCATGGCGCTTCGCTTGTTCGTCGCCGACATTGCGCCGAAGCTGCCGATTTAGACCACCGGAATGGCGGTGGGTTGTCGGAGTGCATGCCTGCGAGATGGGCCATTCGAACTGGCACTGTGTTCTCCGGATTCCTATATCTAACCGGCGCTATCCCATGGGGACCATGACTGATGAGTGACGATTCTCCCGACTCTCCCAAGCCCATCAAGCTTGAGGACCTTAAGGTAAGCACCGGCAGTGGTGCCAAGCCATTGAGCGAGATTGCAAAAACACTTGCAGGTATTGGGTCACACGTAAATCCTGCTAAAAACTTGGCCATCCGCCTGCAGGAACAGCAAGACAAGTTCAGTGATTTGCTCCGGCCCTCGAAGGAGGCGGAGGCGCTTCGGAAGCGCTTTGAATCGCTCACACAGCCGTCGCCTGCAATGAGGTCCATACTGGATCAGGTGGAAGGCCAAAGGCGACTGCTCGATTCAATCTCGAAGCCGGATGCCGGGGGGCTATTGACCGAGCGAGCTATTTCGGCCCCTAGAATGCCGGATTTCCAGATGCCCAGAAACCCCATTCTGGACACGAATGCGCAGCTGGCAGAAATCGAACGGAAGTTTGAAAGCATGCTGGATGTCATGACAAACGCCGCGCGGATCGGCAACGATATTCAAGCCCAGGCAACGACCTTTATAGGAAAGTTCGAAGAGGCCTCCAGCCAGACCGACAGTTCAGCCAAAAAAGCAATTCTTGTCGGCGTATTTGCGCTCGTGATCGCCACGCTGAGTCCCTTCGCCCCGATGGTCGTTGATTACTTTTCGCCAAATCGCACCGTTCCGGCGATCGAGGCTCTCACGCGGGAGGTGGTTTCTGCCGATCGGGCGGCTAGCGCTGACAACCAGAAACTAATTGAGGCGCTCAAGGAGCGCGACGATCAGGCGACCGGAAGAATTGTCGAGGAAGTTCGCCGCAGGCAGGACGAAACGAATGCCATTCTGCGGGAGCTCATTGAGACCCTGAAAGATCGCAATGTGCCTGCCAACCCCTGAGAACCGGGCTCTGGCGCAAGAGTAGCTCTATGCGAACAGCTCACGGTCTCGGATCTTGAACGGGTCTGTATAGTCCTCAGCCCACCATGGGTCTTCACCGGCCGTAGGCGCCTTTTGCAAGGACGATGTCTTTTTGGCCTCTGCAGCGTCTTCCTGGGTGACGCGGAAATGGTAGTCGTCGAAGATGCGTATCCCTTCGACCATATACGATGTCGCAATTTTTTGGTCGCGGATGAGGAGCAGGTTCTCTCCGTTCTGAAGGTCAGCGGGCTTGCTGAAGTTGTAAGAACCGGTCCACACGCGGGCGTCAGGTGTGTTGAAATCGATTACCAGAAACTTGTGGTGCAGATTTGGCCCGATGCCGGTGTAAGGTTCGACCTTAAACGGCGTCGGCACGTGTTTGTTGAGGCGAGCGAAATAGACGGGTGCAGTGTTGCCATTGGGCTTATGAACGGTGACACCGGTGTTGTTGTCGGAAATGCCGTAGGTGAAACCGGGCTGTTGGTAGCCGCTTCCACGGCGTCGGTTACAGCACCGCCTGTGATGCTCAGGAAAGCCAGGGAATAGAGGAGGCAGGCCTGGGCCTTTTCGACATCCTGGCCGATTTCCGCAAGGCGGGCACGGGCTGTGTCATGGGGAGAAAAGGTGATGCTGGCATCAATGCCCGCCAAGCCGAGCGGATGCCAGTCGGGTGAGGGACCGTTGGCGAACCCATCCTTTTTCCAATAGGCCTCGAACGCAGCCTTGAGGGGGGCGACGGCTTGAGCGCCCGTTAACAGCAAGGCGTTGTTCGATTGAACATAGAGCCCGCGCCAGCTGAAGTTTGTCGAACCGCAGACGGCGCGCGGGACGGCCGCATCCACGATAATCATCTTATTATGTTGGAGACCTCCCATCCGTTCCCGCTTGACGTTGTCCTCGCCAGCGGAAGCCTTGAGCAGTGTCTCGGACTGGGTCTCACCACTTGTCTTGAGCCCATGCTTATCGCTGTCGTCGATGATCATCCTGAGGCGCGGACCGAGCGCGAACAGGCGGTCCATGATTTCGCTTTCGCTCATGTCGTAGGCGACCATGCTGACCGTTGCGGCAGGATCGGCTACTGCTGCATCCAAAAGCGCAAAGATCTCTTTTCGGGCCTCCAGTCCCATCCATTCGTAGGCATCGTCCGCGTCCGGATGCGTCGGCTTGAACGTGGTGCCCTGAGCGACGCGGGCGGGCAGCAATGTTTTGAGCGGCCCGCGAGCCTGATATTTGTCCACGAAAGCCTGGGAAGCCACATACCCCCTGGTGGCGCTGCCGTCCGACGTTTCCATGCTAGGGCACACATGCGACGGTGAAGCTTGCGCCTCAAACGTGGCCTGTGCGCAGCTGGAGCTTCACCGACCTGGCCCTCGACCGAGCAACGTGAAGCGCGACTTGCGTTCTCGGGTCCCGCTACCATATGTAAAAAGACATACCTGCCATGCATCGCCGCCTGCGGCGTTTTGGTCCGATTGGCCTGTTGACAACTTGCCAAATAATCGTACCCTCAGTGCAACGCGCTGCACGAACGTATTTACTTCATTTTAACGCTGTGCCATAAAAAAGGCAGACGGTGATTCCACCGCCTGCCTTCTGTTTGTGCGTACCTGCGGACGTGGCGCCGTAAGACTGCCCAGACCACAGGTCCGTACCGTTGCAAGTCGGTTCTAGTGCCCCAAGGCTCCATTGACAAGCCACAGGCTAGTTGCCGGCGGCGCGCGCACACGGAAATGATCCGTTGCGTGCCCGTTCCGGCCAACCATAGGAACCGACACAGATGCCTGCAAAACTGACCTTTTCCCCGTGGGCAACGGGGACATGGCGCTGATCAACCTCGACAACAAGCGAAATCGGGCTTGTAGTAGATGATTGCGGCCGCGGCGGCGATGGTCAGCAGATTGAGCACGATGCCATAGGGCTTCAGCGCCAGGAGATTGCGGTAATAGCCGTAGGCGATGTTCTCGTTGAAAAGAATCCGAAATTTCTCGGTGTCGCGGGTGTTCTCGCGCAGCCAGTTGTAGCACTGCACATAGAACGCAGCCGCTTCGTCGGGGTCCTCGACTTCCATGTCGCGCGTCGGCGCCGGCTGCTCGAGCTGCTTGGCGAGGAATTTGCGGTAGCGGTCCTTGGTCCGCTCGTCGAGTGTCTTATCCAGGTGGTTCAGTTCGCGATTTTCCGGTCTCCCGCCGGTCGTCGCGAACAGCTGTCTCTCCTTCCTCTTGCCCAGGCGGCGGGCCACATTCGAGGCAGCGAAGAACAGGACCATGACGGCGAGACCGATGATGGCCTCGGGGAGGCTCGGCTGAACCCAGTTGAAGGCCAGCACAATCAGGACAATGACCGGGGCAATCGCCAGAGCTGCCGGCGCGAGGCGCGCCTTGATGGAGTAGGCGTCGAGGTAATCGTTCATGGCGCGTCCTGATGCATGATGGCATGGTACGTGGCTGGAGTGGCAATGAGAAAGGATGGCCGGCGGCGCTCGCTCCACGGCGACCTGCTTGGCCGTCTTGCGGTCGGTGGGCGAGGGACCTTGTTCGGCGAGGTGGCTGTGCCAGGTACCCACATCAAGCAGCGAGCGGCCGCTTTCCTCGAAACGGGCATCGATCCGATTCTTCATGCCCTTCGTTCCAAGCACGAACAGCGTCGGCGTCCTCACGCTGTCTTCTGGCGCCTCGATCAGGTCGACCACCGTGACAGTCTTCATGAGAGAACTGCAGGAGCCGATCAGAAGGCCTCCCGTCTCGACATTGGGAAACCGCGCGGTCTCTTCGCGGATCATGCCGGCGACGTGCGACGACAGACGCAAAGTCCATTCGCTGCCCTCGACCGGGATTTCCAGGAATTTTGACACGGAGAGGCGGCGCCAACTTGTCGATGGGCTATCGGGCTCTGCCACCCCCACGACCAGTTCTCCGCCATCGGCATTGGCGCCGGCGAGGCGCATGAGTTCCTCGGTGGCCATGGCGGTCATCGCCGAAAGGCGCGCGTCGGTCATCGGCATAGTCATGGAGCCGCAGCCTTCCCCGATCTGAATTTGCGTCAGCCCGAACTCGGGATCGAACAACAATGTCCGTTCATAAGGCGTCACGGTCGCGGACAGCACCGCCTGCAGGTCGGCGAGGCTCGGATTGCGGTTGCTTCCCTTATGAAATACGAAACCGCCACGGCCGCGCCCGAAAAGGGCGATCTCCGCCATGCGTGCCGGCAGCTCGGCAGGGCTCACCATTGACAGGGCATCGCGCACCAGGCTCGATGCGGTCGTGTTGAGCAGCGTGCCGGTCCCGGGCGGCGAAATCAGCAGGCGATTGTCCGCACGCTTCAGGCCCCTAACCACGTCAATCAGATGGGCTTCCGGTTTCTGCCCGAGCAGGGCCAGCTCGTCAGACAGTTCAAACGCCTTCGGCCACGGCAGGGGTGGCCGCACGAGGGCGTGCCGGGCCATGTTGTGGGGCCGCAGCTCGTTGCTGTCGGAGACGGCCAAGATCTGGGCGCCGGCACGGGCCAGATGCAGAGCGGTTTTCGATCCGACGCTGCCGCAGCCAACCAGGCTGAATGGCGGATAAGAGGGAGCTGCCGACACGGCGCGGAGAAGCGCGGGCGTCGTGCGACCCAGTTGCTCCATGGCAACGGCGGCTCTCGCGTTGGGCCCTTCGAACAGCGAGGCCCGCTTCTGCGGAGCCGTGATTTCAATCAAGAAGCAACTCGATCGTCGACGCCCGCCCGATCAGCCGAAAAGGTCGCCGCACGCCAAACAAAACGGCGATCGGGAAGGTCGCGTCATCGGTTTTGCCCGCCCAGCGCCGCTGGAGCCTGTCGAGGAATTTCGCAAACTCAACGCCGCAGCCGAAGGCCTCAGCGCGTTGTGCCAAGTCGTCAAGGTTCGCTACCGTCTCAGGCAGCACCGCACTTGTGATGGCGCCATTTGGCGGCCAGATCAGCACCGTCGCGGTGATGCCGCTGTAGCGTCCTTCGCTTTCGGCCTCAAAGGGGAAAGCAGACATGTTGCCGACGGCAGCGGCAAATTCATTGTGCGCCGAGAGGGTGTAGGACCTTTTGCCAGCGAGATCCTTGCCCTTCATGAATTTGGTAGCAAGCCATACCGAGCCGGACTTGTCGGTGATCTGGCTTCGGGCGAAGTCCGCATCGATAATAAGCCGGTCCGGCAGGCCTTGGCGCATCACGGGTTCCCAGCCATGATCCGGATCCATCAAGGTGCCAATTGCTGCGCGACCGAGCCAAACGCCCATCTGGTTGACGATGGCCCCGATGCCGAGTTCGATCAGGCCGTGCTGATTGAAATATTCGTCCTGGTTGCCATCCACAAGACAGGGGGTTGGACACACGTTTTCCGAGCCGGGCGTCAGATGGTGCAGGTTGCGCGGAAAGCCCTTGCGCAGGGTGAAGGTGGGGCACCGCCACGGGTAGTCAGCGCCAAGCAGGACCTCAACGCGTTCGACCGGCAGGACGCCGTTAGGGGCGGTGCCCTTGGCGTGCCAGTGCGTTGGCATCTCCACGGCCAGATCAAGGAACAGGGTCGCCACGTCGTCACCGACGGCGATCAGGCCACAGCGCTGGCATTGCGGAATCTCTGTTGCGACACGCAGAAAGTGTTCCGCGTGCCGCTTCATGTCTGCCGAGGCCATGGCTCAGCCGTGGGATCTGGGCGTCGTCGTCACTCCGGTCACGCCGGCGATCGAGGCGGCCTTTTTCGGGGTCAGCGCCAGCTGCTTGGATGTGCCGACGCCGGTGATGTTGAACTCGACCGGCCCGTCGTGCTCATCGGCATACTCGGTCGTGCAGATGAAGCGTTCGGCCGAGGTGATCGAGACATATTCCCGCTTGGCCCGCTCATGAGGCGGGTTGTCGTCGTCCTTTTTGATGGGCTTGCAGGAGGCGACGATGATGGCGCCGTCACGGGTCTGGGAGAGTGCGTTCCTGGCGTCCTCGGACACCTTGACCTTCTCGCCCATCTCGGACCAGCGGTCGTGGCTCAGGGTGCGCCAGGAGCAGTGGTGCGGCGTCTCCATGACATCGTAGCTGAGCCAGTCCTTGTTACTGTCCTTGTGGCGCTGCCACAGCCGGTCCCAGATGGAGACGTCCGCGTCGCCACCGGTCAGGAAGCGGCAGCGGTCGGCCACGCCGTCGCCGGCGATGGAGAACCGCACGATCGCCGAGGAGTTGTTCTTCTCGAGGACTTCGATCAGCTCCTTGTCGTCTTCGTCGACGTACATCGGCGCCAGCAGGCGGCCTTCGAACTGGCCCGTGTTCACGCGGTCAGCTGCGGTCAGCAGGCCGTCCTGCTTGACCGGGATGTCCGTGAGATCATCGGTCTTGCCGTCTTTATCCTCACCGAGGATCAGGATGCGGTCGCCTGAACCGGTGCCGGTCAGGCCCTTCTCTTTGAACAGCGCGACCCGGCGCCGCGCTTCGGTGGCCCACGCCTTGGCCTCGTCGCAGAGCTTGTGCTGCTTGCTGGCGCGCCGGAACACGATCGGCGACGACCACATTTCGCGGATCAGGATGAGGTTCTCGTCACCCTCCGGGAAATCCTCGGGCGGGCCGAGGTGGAAATGCGTCGTGAGCCCGGTCACGTGGTCGGAATCCGGGTGCGAGAGCAGGAAGGCGTCGACGTAGAGCCGGCCCTTGTCGTCGCGGGAGAGGCGCCTCTTGAGATCCTGGGCAACGTCGTAGGTGTCGTCCTCGGGATCGTCGGCGGCGGCGCGGATGTTGATGTCGACGAGGATCGTTTGCCGAGCTAACCCATGGAAAGCTTGCGGCCCTCGGCATCCTCGCCGCCGTGCATGCGGGCTACCTGATCTTCGGCGTCACCAAGCGAGCCACGCTTGACGCCTCGAAGGCATATGCCCGCCAACTCACCCTCAGCTGCGAGACGCTGATGGTGCAGATGAAATCGGCCTGAGCTGCAACGTTCCCTGTGGCGCGCACGAGTGTCGCCAAGCTGTACAGGTTCAGGTTTTTGAGCCAAGCTGGTGCGGAAATTGAAAGCCTGCCCGTGACCGACCGCGAAATCCACCTTTACCTCGATGACAGCGGCAGCCGTGAGCCAGACCGAGAGCCCAGAGAGAAGCGCCGGGACGAAATGGATTATTTCGCCCTCGGCGGCATCCTCATCAACGAGGAAGACGTCGATGAGCTCTATGCCCGCCACAAGGCCTTCTGCCAGAAGCACGGCATCACCTACCCGCTCCACTCCTGGGCGATCCGGGGCGGCCGTGGCGACTTCGGCTGGCTGAAGAAGCCGGAGTCCGCTTTTGAATTCCTGGGAGACTTGCAGGGGATGCTGCTTGGGCTGCCCGTGATCGGCATCGCCGCGGTCATCGACCGACCGGGCTATGTTGCCCGCTACCGCGACCGGTACCGGGACCAGCTCTGGTTCATGTGCAAGACCGCCTACTGCATCCTGATCGAGCGCGCCGCCAAATATGCCCGCAGCCAGGACCGCAAGCTGCGCGTGTTCTTCGAGCGCGCCGGCAAAGCCGAGGACCGCGACCTGGTGGCCTACACGCGGATCCTGAAGACGCAGGGGATGCCGTTCGACGGCGCCAACTCCGCCAGCTACGGGTCGTTAACTGCCGAGGAGTTCAGGGACATCGTGCGCGGGGAGCCCCGCGGCAGAACCAAAGCCACGCCGATGTTGCAGATCGCCGATCTCTACCTCTATCCGATGGCCAAGGGCGGCTATGACCCGTCCTACCGGCCCTACAGGGCCCTGATGGACCACAAGCGTCTCATCGACGCGCACCTGCAGCCCGAGGACCTGGCATCCTGCGGCATCAAATACAGCTGCTTTGAACGGATAAAAAACAAAGACCCGGACTAGCCGGGCCTTCGTTTTGAAAAGTTCGGCTGGCGCCTGGCGCCAACCCCGGAGCGATGCTCACGCCCAAAGTATGGGTATTGACGCTCTCTTTGTCAACACCCCGGGTGAACCTCTGGTCGGGGGGTCCCTATCTTATCACTTGCATATAGCACGGTTCGTCTGATCGGCACTTCATATTATCAAGTCCTCTTCTTTGGGTGCAGCGCGGTTCCCCGGCCCCTGAATCCAGGGACATAAGCCGGGCGAACCTTGAAACACCCTCCCCCTGAATGCAGAACCGTCCCCAATGCCCTTGCGTCATCACGGGAAACCACCATATCTAGGCGCAGTTCATCACAGGGAGCCTCAGATGGCCCAGCCAGAAACCGCCAAGGCAGACGTCGGCAAGCTACGCACCAACGAGAAGAAGTGGACCAAGGCACTCATGGCCACGGGCTGGAGCGCTTTCCCCAACATCATCATCGAGAAGCAGCAGGCTCTCGGCCTCGATGCGCTCGACATGAACATCATCATCCACCTGGTCCAGTACTGGTGGCTGCCCGACAACCTTCCCCACCCCTCGGTCGAAACCATCGCCAAGGCGATCGGGGTGACGCCCCGCACCATTCAGAAACGCATTGCCGCCCTCGAGGCCCTTAAACTTCTTGGCCGGGAGGAACGGCGCAACACGCCCAATGGCAGCATGACGAACCGCTATCATTTCGATGGCCTGATCGAGGCCGCCAAGCCGTTTGCGCTGGAAAAGGCCGCCGAGATCAAGAAGGCGGCCGAGGAGAGATCGAACCGGTTGAAGCGTAAGAAGCCGCAGCTGGTCGTGGACAACGATGCATAGGCAGATCGTGGCGTAGCTCAGAGGATAGAGCGCCTCGCTTTCGACCTGGGTGGTGCGTGACACCGCTATCTAGGCATATGCGCTAAGATAGCTTTGGCATGGCCTGAAATTTGCGCTTTCGTGGTGGCTCACGCCATCGATGTCGCAAGGCACGGAGGTTTTGGCGCAGGATTGCCAAGGGGGGTTGAGTAAAGATGGCCGCGATCAGGGAGGCGACGATCTGGCGGCTGGCGCGCCACAGGAGCGGGCGCCCGTCGCTCAAGGGGGAGAGACACCAAACTCCTGCGAGAGGGGTTCGGTCACAAGCGCGATGAGGAAGTGGGCAAGAATCCAAGGCTTTGCGATCCTTGGGTCTTTGGCGGGGGGAGCGCGCAGTCCGATCAGGCTCTTGAGACGTTTGAAGGC
>NZ_FNEE01000030.1 GCF_900099905.1 Mesorhizobium muleiense
CCATCGGCCAAATCCTCGGCACTGTCACGTCAACCGAATGCAGAAATTACTTCATCGAGGCCGGCTATGCGCCAACCTAAATTCATCCCGCTCTAATAGACGAACACCCAAAGGAAAAGGCCGCCGCTTCTTTCGAAGCCGGCGGCCTTCCGTGTTTCCGTCCATGGCGCGGCTCATGGCGGCGACGTAACTAAAGTGCTGGAGCGTCCTTTGCGCGTCCAAAGGACGCGCGGCGCTACAGGCGTCGCCAGCCGCGCATCTCGCGCCTTAACGGGAAGACTGCTTCCCGAAAGTGCAATCCGCTGAGGCCACGTTCTGGAAAACGAAATCACTCGACATCGGATCACCTCCTTTCGATTTGTTGAACACGCCCTCATGATGGGGTGTCGATCTGCAAATGGCAAGGCGCCATCGTGAAAATGCGGTGCGCGTTTGCCGCTAACTGCTTGCGGCTATCCGATCGGACAGGCAATGTCGCTGCCGGACCGTCAGGGGCTGAGCAGGAGGAACGGGGATGGAGGCAGCCGAGAGAGCCGCACGGATCGTTCGAACGGTTATCGAGACGTTGAAGCCGGGTTTCGCGGTCAAGCTGTGGAACGGCGAGCGGATCGGCCCCGCCACCGGCCCGGTGGTCACCATCAACGACCAGGACATCGTCTGGCAGGTGATGCGGCGGCCCAACCTCTCGACGCTGATCGAAATGTGGATTTCCAAGACCATCGACGTGGAAGACGGGTCGCTGTTCGATTTCTACGCTCTGCCTGCGCAGGGCAAGCTCAGGGCGAAGCTCAATTCGTTGCCCAAGCTCGCGGTCCTGCGCGACCTGCCGGCCGTGCTGTTTTCGAGAAAACAGATGACGGCGCGGACCGACCTTTCCGGGCGCAACCCCTTCGTCAGCGGGTCGAACAGGCAAGCAATCCAGCACCACTACGACATTTCGAACGCCTTCTACCGGCTCTTCCTCGATGAACGCATGGTCTATAGCTGCGGCTATTTCACCGATTTCGCCAATGACATTGACCAGGCGCAGAAAGACAAGCTCGATCATATCTGCCGCAAGCTCCGGCTGAAGCCCGGCGAAAGGCTGCTCGACATCGGCTGCGGCTGGGGAGCCATGCTCATCCATGCCGCGAAAAATTACGGCGTCGTCGGCCATGGCGTCTCGCTGTCGGAAGCCCAGACCCAGCTCGCCCGCGAGCGCATCCGTGCTGAGGGACTGGAGGATCGCATCACCATCGAGATAAAGTCCTATGCCGAGCTGTCCGGCTCCTTCGACAAGATCTCGTCGATCGGCATGTTCGAGCATCTGGGGCTGGCCAACCACGCCGCATATTTCTCGACCATTCGTCGCCTGCTCAAGCCGGGCGGCATCTATCTGCATCACGCCATCACCCGGCGCGACAAGGGCAGCATCAAGAAGACCTTGCGCAAGGGCCCGGAATTCAAAGCGCTGATCAAATACATCTTTCCCGGCGGCGAACTCGACACGATCGGCATGACGCTTGGCAATCTCGAAGCGCACGGCTTTCTTGTCTACGATGTCGAGAATTTGCGCGAGCACTACGCCCGCACCTGCCGTCTGTGGGCCGAGCGCCTCCACGCACGCTTCGACGAAGCGATCGCCGAGGTCGGCGAAGCCAAGGCGCGCCTCTGGCTGCTTTATCTCACCGGCTGTTCGATCACTTTCGAACGCGCCTCGGCGCAGATTTTCCAGACCGTCGTCACCAAGCGCGCGCGGGGCCCGAGCGGACTGCCGCCGACGCGGTCGGACCTTTATCGGTAGAGCGGGAGCGAGCCGATCTCATCCGATCGGGTTTCCGTCGACCGGATGTTTCTTATGCCCGCTTGTTCTGCCGGTTGGCGATGAGGTCGTCGACGACCGCCGGGTCGGCCAGCGTCGAGGTATCGCCGAGCGCGGCAAAATCGTCCTCGGCGATCTTGCGCAGGATGCGACGCATAATCTTGCCCGATCGGGTTTTCGGCAGGCCCGGAGCGAACTGGATCTTGTCGGGCGTGGCGATGGCGCCGATGTCCTTGCGGACGTGGGTGACAAGTTCCTTGCGCAACGCCTCGTCCGGCTTCTCGCCGGCCATCAATGTGACGTAGCAGTAGATGCCCTGGCCCTTGATGTCGTGGGGGTAGCCGACGACGGCGGCTTCCGAGACTTTCTCGTGCGAAACCAGCGCCGATTCGACCTCGGCCGTGCCCATGCGGTGGCCGGAGACGTTGATGACGTCGTCGACCCGGCCGGTGATCCAGTAGTAGCCGTCGGCGTCGCGGCGGCAGCCGTCGCCGGTAAAATATTTGCCCTTGTAAGTGGAAAAATAGGTCTGCACGAAGCGCTCGTGGTCGCCGTAGACGGTGCGCATCTGGCCCGGCCACGAATCGGCGATGCAGAGGTTGCCGCTGGCAACGCCTTCCAGCACCTTGCCGTCGCCGTCGACCAGTTGCGGCTTGACGCCGAAGAACGGCTGCGTCGCGGAACCTGCCTTGAGCGGGGTGGCGCCGGGCAACGGCGTGATCAGGATGCCGCCGGTCTCGGTCTGCCACCAGGTGTCGACAATCGGCACCTTGCCGTTACCGACGACATTGAAATACCACTCCCAGGCTTCCGGATTGATCGGCTCGCCGACCGTGCCGAGCACGCGCAACGATTTGCGCGAGGTTTTGGCGACATGGGCGTCGCCGGCGCCCATCAGGGCGCGCAACGCCGTCGGCGCGGTGTAGAAGATGTTGACCTTGTGCTTGTCGATGACCTCCCAGAAGCGCGATTGCGACGGATAGTTCGGCACCCCTTCGAACATCAGCGTGGTGGCGCCGTTGGCGAGCGGCCCGTAGACGATATAGCTGTGGCCGGTGACCCAGCCGACATCGGCGGTGCACCAGTAGATGTCGCCGTCATGGTAGTCGAAGACATATTGGTGGGTCATCGAGACGTAGACGAGATAGCCGGCCGTGGTGTGCAGAACGCCCTTCGGCTTGCCGGTCGAGCCCGATGTATAGAGGATGAACAGTGGGTCCTCGGCCTTCATCTTCTCCGGCTTGCATTCCGCCTTAACCGTCGCGATCTCGTCATGGTACCAGACGTCGCGTCCGGCCACCCAGCCGGTCTTGCCGCCGGTGCGGCGCACCACGACGACCTTTTCGACTTTCGTTCCGGCCTTGGCGGCGATCTCGATCGCCTTGTCGGTGTTGTCCTTCAACGGGATCGGCTTGCCGCCGCGCAGGCCCTCGTCGGCGGTGATCACGAAGCTTGATTTGCAGTCGTCGATGCGGCCTGCCAGCGCGTCCGGTGAGAAGCCGCCGAAGACCACCGAATGGATGGCGCCGATGCGTGTGCAGGCAAGCATCGCATAGGCGGCTTCCGGGATCATCGGCATGTAGATGGTGACGCGGTCGCCTTTCCTAACGCCGTGCTTCTTCATCACATTGGCGAGCCGGCAGACATGCGCGTAGAGCTCGTTATAGGTGATCTTCCTGTCGTCGTAGGGATTGTCGCCTTCCCAGATGATGGCGGTCTGATCGCCGCGCTTCTTCAGATGCCGGTCGATGCAGTTCCACGAAACATTGGTCTCGCCATCCTCGAACCATTTGATCGAGACCTTGCCGTCGAAGGAGGTGTTCTTGACCTTGCTGTAGGGCTTGAACCAGTCGATGCGCTTGCCGTGTTTGCCCCAGAACTTGTCCGGGTTCTTCACGCTGTCGGCGTACCATTTCAAATAGGTGTCTTTATCGATCAGCGCATTCTTCTTCCACGCCGGCTGGACGCGATGGACATGAACCTCGGACATATCTTTGCTTTCCTCCCGAAACCAGGCCGCCCGGCTTGACCGCCGGCGGCATCGCGGCGAAGCGGCCGCGAATTCGCGCGCATTATTAACAGTTCCGCGGTGACGGCAACATTAGACGTTGGATTCGCGCGGCGGGATGCCGCAGAGGTTTGAGTTGCCGCTATCAGCACTCGACCACGATCGCTGCTAACTGCATGTTTTTGTGTCGTAAATCCGGCCTCTAACTACGAAATAGCAATAGACGATTAAGCAAATAGCGCGCACAATTTCAAATTGGGAGGAAGGAGAATCAACCGGGGGACCGCGATGCGTGACCATTCCGAAATGGACCTGATGCTCAAGGGCTATGGCTTGACCACGGCCAAGATCCTTTATCATTTTCCCGATCATCCGCATCTGCTGCAGAGCTTCATCTGGCAGGACTACGACATCGCTCCGAAATTTCCGGTGCTGATCCGGTTCATCGAGTTCTGGCAGACCAAGCTCGATGGCCCGCTGCATTCGGTGAGCTATACGCACCAGAAGCTGATCGCGCCCAATGAGTGGCGGAAGCTCGATGGCGAGTTCGTGCTGCATTAGGGCAACGGCGCAGAATGTTCTGGCGGGCTGCTTGCATGATGGATTCCGCATGCCTTGGTGATTGGCGGAAACATCTCGGAGCTTCGTCATCCTGGGGCGGAGCAAGGAGCGAAGCGACGCGGCGCAGACCCCAGGATCCATGCCGTGACTTCAAAGCGCCGCTGCGGTGCCGAATTCTGCTCCGCTGCACCCTACGGCCAAGGTTATGGCATGGATCCCAGGGTCTCCGCGACGGAGCTTCGCTCCTGCTTCGCCCAGGGATGACGAAGTTGGGGAGGCTTCGGCTAGTCCCGAATGTTTATGATGGTCACCCGAACGAGCGATCGCGACTCTCAGACCGCAGGTGGGCTCAGCCGGGCAAAACCCTCCTGCCGGCGATACGGAAAATACGGATAGGCTGCGGTCACCGCGCTTGCTGCGTCGAGCTTCTTGATCTGGTCTGATGTCAATGACCAACCGACGGCACCAAGATTCTGGCGCAGCTGTTCCTCGGTGCGCGCGCCGATAATGACAGAGGCGACGGTCGGCCGCTGCAGCAACCAGTTGATGGCGATCTGCGGCACGGTCTTGCCGGTTTCCTTGGCCGCGGCTTCGAGCGCATCGACAACCCTGTAGAGCAACTCGTCTTCGACCGGCGGCCCGAAGCTTGCGGTGTCGTGCAGCCGGCTTTTTTCCGGCAGTGGCTCGCCGCGGCGGATCTTGCCGGTCAGGCGGCCCCAGCCGAGCGGGCTCCACACCAGCGCGCCAACGCCCTGGTCGAGGCCGAGCGGCATCAACTCCCATTCATAGTCGCGCCCGACCAGCGAATAGTAGACCTGATGGGCGACGTAGCGCGGGTAGCCGTGCTTATCCGCCAGGGCGAGCGATTTCATCACTTGCCAGCCGGAAAAGTTGGAGACGCCGACATAGCGCAGCTTGCCGGCGCGCACGAGACTGTCCAGCGTCGACAGCACCTCCTCGATCGGCGTTGCGGCGTCGAAAGCATGCAGCTGCAGCAGGTCGATGTAATCGGTGCCGAGACGCTTGAGCGCGTCCTCGACCGCCTTGATGAGGCGCGATCGGGAGGACCCGGCATCATTGGGTCCGTCGCCCATCGGCAGCGAGGTCTTGGTCGAAATCAGCACGGCATCGCGGCGGCCCTTGACGGCCGCGCCGAGCACTTCCTCGGAGGCGCCGTTCGAATAGACGTCGGCGGTGTCGAACAAGTTGACGCCGGCCTCCAGGCAGATGTCGACCAGCCGCCGCGCTTCCGTCGCATCGCTGTTGCCCCAGGCGCCGAACAGTGGCCCCGAGCCGCCGAAGGTTCCAGCGCCGAACGAGAGCGCCGGAACCTTCAGGCCCGAGGCGCCAAGACGTCGATAATCCATCTTTTTCTCCTGTGATGTCTAAGGGGGTTCGTCGGGTTGCTACGAGCGGGCAGATGCCGGCTCGCCAAGCGTCGGGCGATCGAGGCGCAGCGCCAGCCACGCCACGGCGAGCGCCGAGAGCGGCAGCAGGGCGGCGACCCAGGTGACGGCGCCAAGGCCGGGGCCATGGGCGATGACCATGCCGCCGAGCCAGGCGCCGGCGGCGTTGCCGAGGTTGAAGGCGGCGATGTTGAAGGACGAGGCGAGGCTCTGGGCGGCGCCTTCAGCCTTTTCCAGCACCCACATCTGCAGCGGCGTTACGGTGGCGAAGGCGGCGGCGCCGAGCAGGCCGACATGGATGACGGCCATCGCCCGGCTGTGCAGGGCGAAGGTCATCGTGCCGAGCACCAGCGCCAGCACAACGAGACTGCCGAGGACGGAAGGCACCAGCCAGCGGTCGGCGAACTTGCCGCCGGCGAGATTGCCGGCGATGAGGCCGCCGCCGAAGACAAGCAGGATCGGCGACACCGCCGCTTCCGCAAAACCGGTGATCTCGGTCAGCAGGGGGGCGATATAGGTGAAGACGGCGAAGACGCCGGCATAGCCCAGCACGGTGACGGCGAAGCCAAGCAGAACCGGGGCGCGGCCGAGCAGGGCGAGATCGCCGCGCAGGTCTCTCTTTTCCAGCGCTGCCGGGCTGCGCGGCACCAGCAGGAGAATGATGGCGAAAGCGACGATGCCGACCAGGGTTACAGCCCAAAAGGTCGCCCGCCAGCCGAAGGCCTGGCCGAGCCAGGTGCCGAAGGGCACGCCGAGGATGTTGGCGATGGTCAGGCCGGTGAACATCAGGGCGATCGCCGAGGCCTTCCTGTTGGGAGCGACCAGCCCGGTCGCAACCACCGCACCAACGCCGAAGAAGGTGCCGTGGGCGAAGGCGGTGAGCACGCGGGCAGCCATCAGCGTCCAGTAGTCGGGGGCCAGCGCGCAGGCGAGGTTGCCCAGCGTGAAGACCGCCATCAGCGCCAGAAGCACGGTCTTGCGCGGCCAGCGGCCGGTGGCGATCGTCAGCAGCGGCGCGCCGATGACGACGCCCAGCGCATAGCCGGAGATCAACTGGCCGGCGGCCGAGATCGAGACGCCGAGATCGGTGCTGACGTCGAGCAGCAGGCCCATAATGACGAATTCGGTGACACCGATGCCGAACGCACCGGCGGCGAGAGCATAAAGTGCAAGAGGCATTGCGGTTCCCACTCCGATGACAGCAGTTTTGAGGACAGGACGTTGTGTCCTCCTGCGTCCCGACCCGGAAGATCGTGTTGCCATGTGCTGTGAACCAGCCTTGCGTCGGGCACATTGTCTGTGAAATAGATTCACGAATGGCGAGGCCTGACATCAACCGCTCCGGCGAGATCGAAGTGTTTGTCCGTGTCGTCGAAGCGGGCAGTTTTTCGGCTGCGGCGCGGATGCTGCGGATGACGCCGTCGGCGGTGAGCAAGCTGATTGCGCGGCTTGAGGCGCGGCTTGGCGCGCGGCTGATCAGCCGTTCGACGCGCAAGCTCCAATTGACTCCAGAAGGCGCGGCCTTCTTCGACAGCGGCGTGCGCATCCTGGCCGACATGGCGGCAGCCGAGCGCGAGGCGGCGGCCGGTGCTGCGCCGCGCGGCCGGCTGCGGGTCAACAGCTACGTGCCGTTCGGGCAGCACCGGCTGATCCCGCTGTTGCCGCGCTTTCTCGAGCGCTATCCGGAAATCGCCATCGATCTGGTTTTGACCGACAACGTCATCGACCTGATGGAGGAGCGCGCCGATGTCGCCATCCGCGCCGGGCCGCTCGGCGAATCACGTTTGGTGGCGCGCAAGCTCGGGCAGAGCCGGCTGGTCGTCGTCGCCGCGCCATCGTACATCAGGACGCATGGCGCGCTCCAAACGCCGGCCGATCTCGATCACCACAACCGGATGGGTTTCTGCTTCGTGCGCCATGTCGACGGCTGGCCCTTCGTCGCTGCGGCCGGCGAGGCCCTCATCGTCCCGATCACCGGAAATGCGCTGGTCAGCGACGGCGAGGCGATGCGGCTGATGGCGCTCTCGGGCGCTGGCATCGCCCGGCTGGCACGCTGGCATGTGGAGCCCGACATCGCCGCCGGCCGGCTGGTCCCGCTTCTGGAGGACTTCAACCCAGGCGACGAGGAGCTTACCCACGCTGTTTACGTCGGCCAGGGCAAACATTTGCCGGCCCGAGTGCGGGCCTTTCTCGACTTTCTGGTCGAGACGGTCCGGCTGAGCTGAGCCCAAGAAGATCGGGAGCCCGCCGGCTTCCGAAATCGAAGATGAGATTTACTTCTTCTCCGCAAAGGGCGCCGGACGCCGGCCAGCCGCCTGGCGCTCGAGCATCCAGCCCGGATATTCGGATGGCAGCGCGCTGACTTCGTCGAGACGAGCAAGATCGTCGCTGTCGAGCTTCAACGCGGTGGCGGCAAGGTTCTGTTCGAGCTGCTCCATGCGGCTGGCGCCGATGATCACGCTCATCACGAAAGGCTTGGCCAAGACATAGCCAAGTGCCACCGTGGCGACGCTGGCGCCGTGCTTGCCGGCGATCTCGCGCATGACTGCGACCGCCGCCCAGGCGCGGTCTTCATTGACCGGCGGGAAATTGAAGCTGGCGCGGCGGCCCTCGCCATTGCCGGGCGCGCCGGGTCCGTATTTGCCGGAAAGCAGCCCGCCCGCCATCGGCGACCAGACCATCAGCCCAAGCTTCTCCTCGTTGAGCAGCGGCACGATCTCGCGCTCCAGATCGCGGCCGGCGATCGAATAGTAGGACTGAACCGTCTCAAAACGGGCAAAGCCCTTGCGTTCGGCGATGCCCAATGCCTTGGCGATGCGCCAGGCCGCCCAGTTCGAGACGCCGACATAGCGGACCTTACCGCTGGCAACCAGATCGTCGAGCGCCCTGAGCGTCTCGTCGATCGGCGTTACCGCGTCGGTGCCGTGCAACTGATAGAGATCGATATGGTCCAGTTGCAGCCGTTCGAGACTGCCGTCGACCGAATCCATGATGTGGCCGCGCGAGGAGCCGCGCTGGTTGGGGCCGTCGCCCATGGCGCCATGGACTTTGGTGGCGATGATCACGTCCTGCCGCTCGATGCCGAGATTGCGCAGCGACTGGCCGAGAAATCGTTCCGATGCGCCGAAGGAATAGACATCGGCCGTGTCGAAGAAATTGATGCCGGCGGCGAGCGAGCGCTGGACGATCCTGTCGACGCCATCCTGGTCGAGGCTGGCGATCAGGCCCCATTGGTTGTTTTGGTCGGCGGCGCCGAAGGTCATGGTGCCGAGACACAGTTCGGAGACAAACATCCCCGTGTTTCCAAGTTGATTGTAACGCATGGTGGCTCCGGAAAGTTTTGGAATGATCCGGTCGATATAGGAACGATACGTTTCGTTTCTATATGTTGGCGTAACGGCCTGGTGGTTCTGGACCAAGCTCCGCGACCGACGATCCGGTGCAACGGGGAACAGGCTGATCACTAAACTGCCGCTAAAATGCCCGCTAGCGGCTGCCGAAGATCGCCGAGCCGACCCTGATGCTGGTTGCACCGAAGGCGATCGCGGTTTCATAGTCGCCGGACATGCCCATCGAAAGCGCCTCCACCCCTGCCTCCGTGCCGAGCTTTTCCAGCAGCGCGAAATGCGGGCCGGGATTCTCATCGGCCGGCGGAATGCACATCAGGCCTTGGATGGCGAGGCTATGGACCTCGCGGCAGCGCGTAACGAAGGGTACGGCTTCGCGCGGCTCGATCCCTGCCTTTTGCGGTTCCGAGCCGGTGTTGACCTGAACGTAGAGTTTTGGTGACCGGCCTTGCCTGGCGATTTCCTTGGCGAGTTCGGCGGCGATCTTCTCGCGATCGACCGTCTCGATGACGTCGAACAGGGCGACTGCTTCCTTCGCCTTGTTCGATTGCAGCGGACCGATCAGGTGCAGCTCGATGTCGGGGAAGGCTTGCTTCAGCGCTGGCCATTTGGCTTGTGCTTCCTGGACGCGGTTCTCGCCGAAGACGCGCTGCCCGGCGTCGATGACCGGGCGGATATCGTCGGCGCTGAAGGTCTTCGAGACCGCGACCAGCGTCACCGCGCCGGCTTGCCGTCCTGCCTCGCGCTCGGCGGCGGCTATCCTCGCCTTGACCGTGAAAAACTGTTCGACGGCGCTCGCCATGCCTATATCCTGACTCTGGTTTTTGTCCTGGCCGGGGCGTCGCAGTTGACGGGTCCGGCAATCCATGGTGAACACCGCGACGACATTTCCTGAGCCGCCGGGCATGTCCGGCTGTTCGCGCATGCTTTTTAAGTGAAAAACACCCAATGGCAACCGAACGATACAATCCGCGCGCATCAGAGCCCAAATGGCAGAAGGCCTGGGACGCCAAGAAGCTGTTCGAGGCTGACAACGACGACCCGCGTGCGAAATACTACGTGCTCGAGATGTTTCCGTATCCGTCGGGGCGCATCCATATCGGCCATACCCGCAACTACACGATGGGCGACGTGGTGGCGCGCTACAAGCGGGCCAAGGGTTTCAACGTGCTGCACCCGATGGGCTGGGACGCCTTCGGCATGCCGGCCGAGAACGCGGCGATGCAGAACAAGGTCCATCCCAAGGACTGGACCTATCAGAACATCGCCGCCATGCGCGAGCAGCTCAAGGTCATGGGCCTGTCGCTCGACTGGGCGCGCGAATTCGCCACCTGCGATGTCGACTACTACCACCGCCAGCAGATGCTGTTCCTCGATTTCGTCGAGAAGGGGCTGGTGACGCGCAAATCCTCCAAGGTCAACTGGGATCCGGAGGACATGACGGTGCTTGCCAACGAACAGGTCATCGACGGACGCGGCTGGCGCTCCGGTGCGCTGGTCGAACAGCGCGAGCTGACGCAGTGGTTCTTCAAGATCACCGACTATGCGCAGGACCTGCTGGACTCGCTGGAAGGCCTCGACGAATGGCCGGAAAAAGTCAAGCTGATGCAGGCGAACTGGATCGGCCGTTCGGAAGGCCTGCTGATCCGCTGGCCGCTGGCCACTCCAGTTGACGGCGAAGATGAGCTGGAGGTCTACACGACGCGGCCCGACACCATCTTCGGCGCCTCCTTCATGGCGGTCGCAGTTGACCATCCGCTGGCCAAGACGGCGGCCGAAAACAATCCGGCGCTGGCCAAGTTCATCGACGAGGTTCGTCACATGGGCACTTCGGTGGCGGCGCTGGAAACGGCCGAAAAAAAGGGCATGGATACCGGTATACGAGTCGTCCATCCGTTCGACGCGAACTGGACGCTGCCTGTCTATGTCGCCAATTTCGTGCTGATGGAGTACGGCACCGGCGCCATATTCGGTTGCCCGTCCGGTGACCAGCGCGACCTCGACTTCGCTAACCGATATGGCCTGCCGGTCATTCCGGTGGTGATGCCGGAAGGCGAGATCCAGGGAAACTTCCAGATCATCGACGAGGCCTATGTCGGCGACGGCGTGATGATCAATTCGCGCTTCCTCGACGGCATGAAGCCTGATCAGGCGTTCGACGAAGTGGCCAAGCTGCTGGAACAAAAGACCATCGGCAACCGGCGGATGGCCGAGCGCAAGGTCAACTTCCGCCTGCGCGACTGGGGCATTTCGCGCCAGCGCTACTGGGGCTGCCCGATCCCGATGATCCATTGCGAGGATTGCGGCGTCGTGCCGGTGCCGAAGGCGGACCTGCCGGTCAAGCTTCCCGACGACATCGAATTCGACCGGCCGGGCAATCCGCTCGACCGCCATCCGACATGGCGGCAGGTCAAATGCCCGCAATGCGGCAAGGATGCACGCCGCGAAACCGACACGATGGACACGTTCGTCGATTCGTCGTGGTATTTCGCGCGCTTCACCGCGCCCCGGGCGAACGACCCAACCGATCCCAAGGCAGCTACCGAATGGCTGCCGGTCGACCAGTATATTGGCGGCATCGAGCACGCCATTTTACATCTGCTCTATTCGCGCTTCTTCACCCGCGCCATGCGTGAGACCGGCCATGTCGACCTCGCCGAGCCGTTCAGGGGCCTGTTCACGCAAGGCATGGTGGTGCACGAGACCTATCGGCTCGGCAGTGGCGCGAACAGCCGCTGGCTTGCGCCCAGCGAGGTGCGGCTGGAGGACGTCGATGGCAAGCGCCGCGCCATAGAAATCGCGACCGGCGAAGAGGCGGTGATCGGCCCGCTCGAAAAAATGTCGAAGTCGAAGAAGAACACGGTGAGCCCCGAAGAGATCACCGACGGCTACGGCGCCGACACCGCGCGCTGGTTCATGCTGTCGGACTCGCCGCCCGAACGTGACGTCGAATGGACCGACGAGGGCGCCGCCGGCGCGCACCGCTTCATCCAGCGTATCTGGCGCCTGGTGTCGACAGCCGCCGAATCGCTCGCCGGAATCCAGCCGGCAGCGGCGAAGCATGGCGAGGCAGGGACTGTTTCCAAGGCCGCGCACAAGATCCTGAAATCGGTGGGCGAGGACATTGAAAAGCTCGCCTTCAACCGCGCCATCGCCCGCATCTACGAACTCGCCAATGCGCTTAACACGCCGCTCAACGAGGCGGCCGAAGGCAAGGCCGATCCGGCGCTCAAGGCTTCTTGCCGGCAAGCCGTCGACATCCTCGTGCATTTGATTGCGCCGGTCATGCCGCATCTGGCCGAGGAATGCTGGCAGGCGCTCGGCGGCACCGATCTGGTCGCCGAACGGCCCTGGCCTGTCTTTGATCCGTCGCTTGTTGTCGACAGCGAGATCGTGCTGCCGGTCCAGGTCAACGGCAAGAAGCGCGGCGATTTGACAATTGCCCGCGACGCGGACCAAGGTGCCGTCGAAAAAGCGGTTCTGGCTCTCGACTTCGTGCAGAAAGCGCTCGAAGGTAAGGCACCGCGCAAGGTGATCATCGTCCCGCAGAGGATCGTCAATGTCGTTGCCTGATCCGAGGAAGACAGAAGTGACGCATTTGCTGCGCCGTGCCGCGCTGTATGGGCTGGTCGCTTCGGTTGCGCTGGTTTCGGCCTGCACGGTGCGCCCGCTCTATTCGAGCGCGCCGCTGTCGGCCGGTTCGCAAGTTGGCGCTGCCGCCGAACTCGGGTCCATCTCGGTCAAGCCGGTCAACACGCGCTACGCCCAGCAGGTCCGCAACAATCTGATTTTTGCGCTCGGCCAGGGTGCGGGCGAGCCGGCGTCGCCCGCCTATTCGCTCGATCTCGGCGTTACCGAACTTATTGAATCCGCTGCAAAGGTGCAGGTCACGACCGATGACGACGAACCAACCGCGGGCACGGTGACACTGACCGCGAATTATGTGCTGACAGACGCCAGGACCGGCACGACGATCGCGACCGGCAAGCGCTCGATAGCGTCGTCCTTCGACCGGCCCCGTCAGGAGTTCGCCTCCTACCGGGCGCAAATCGACGCCGAGAACCGCGCGGCGCGCGAACTGGCGGACCTGCTGCGCCTGTCGATCGCCCAGGCTTTGGTCAAGCACGGCAAGACGGTGGCGGGTTAGCGCCGTTCGGCCTGGATCAAGACGTTCCGGCTACCGCCGAGGCCTGATTGCTGGCGCAAAAAAAGGCCGATTGCTCGGCCTTTTTTACGGGAACACGGCGTTTTGATTTCAGCCGATCTTCTTGATTTCAGCCGATTTTCTGGCCGGTCTTGGCCCAGTCAGCGAGGAACTGCTCCAGGCCCTTGTCGGTCAGCGGGTGCTTGACCAGCGCCTTCAGCGTCGCCGGCGGCGCGGTGATGACGTCGGCGCCGATCAGTGCGGCCTGCTTGACGTGGTTCACCGTGCGCACCGAGGCTGTCAGGATCTCGGTCTGGAAATCATAATTGTCGTAGATGGTGCGGATATCGGCGATCAACTCCATGCCGTCCCAGCCGCTGTCGTCGATGCGGCCGACGAAGGGCGAGATGAAGGAGGCGCCGGCCTTGGCGGCGAGCAGCGCCTGGGTAGCCGAGAAGCACAGCGTGACATTGACCATGCGGCCGTCCGAGCGGATGTCCTTGCAGGCCCTCAGGCCGTCGAGCGTCAGCGGCACCTTGATGCAGACGTTGTCGGCGATCCTGGCCAGGATCTTGGCCTCCGCCATCATGTCCTTGTATTCGGTGGCGACGACTTCGGCCGAGACCGGGCCCTTGACGATCTCGCAGATCTCTCTGGTGACTTCGGCGATCTTGCCGCCGGATTTGAGGATCAGCGAAGGATTGGTGGTGACGCCGTCGAGCAGCCCCAAATCGTTCAGTTCACGGATTTCCTTGACATCGGCGGTGTCGACAAAAAATTTCATGACGGTCTCCTGAAGATTTTTATCGCATCGGCCCGAAAATCGAATCGATTTTCGGAAGCACGATGCGAGGTTTAAAGTTCTAGAGCGTACTTTGTGCGTCCGGATGGACGCACGTCGCTCTAGTGCATGTCATGCACCTCTGGGGGTCGGACTTTGATCTAGACGAAAGTCGGGGCAAGGTCACGCCTCATGATCGAAGATTCGCCCTTTGTCGCGGCCGCACCAGTGCTGGTGCCGATGCCCGCCGAGCGGCCCTACACCTATGCCGTGCCCGCCGGCATGCGCGTGGTGCCGGGCTCGATCGTGCGCGTGCCGCTCGGTCCGCGCCAGGTTGCCGGCATCGTCTGGGACGGCGCCGTCGAAAAGGTCGATGCCAAAAAACTGCGCTCGATCGAGCAGGTCTTCGACTGCCCGCCGATCGGCCGCGCCATGCGCCGCTTCGTCGACTGGATTGCGCAATACACGCTGTCGCCGCCCGGCATGGTGGCGCGCATGCTGCTGCGGGCGCCGGAGGCCTTCGACCCGGAACCGTGGATCGAAGGCCTGCAACGCACCTTGGCCAGACCCGACCGTGTGACGGATGCGAGGATGCGCGTGCTGGAGACAGCCGAAGGCGGGCTCGCCTGGACGCGGTCCGGGCTGGCGCATGCGGCCGGCGTGTCGTCGACGGTCATCGACGGGTTGAAGGCGCAAGGCGTGTTCGAGACCGTCATGATCCCGCCGCGACCGGTGGTCGCAGCACCCGACCCAGGCTACGCCCAACCATCGCTGATGCCGGACCAGCGCGATGCAGCCGAGATGCTGCGCAGCAATGTCGCGGCCGGCGCATTCGGCGTCACGCTGCTCGACGGGGTGACCGGATCGGGCAAGACCGAGGTCTATTTCGAGGCGGTGTCGGCGGCGCTCGACCGCGGCAAGCAGGTGCTGATCCTGCTGCCGGAGATCGCGCTGACCCACGCTTTCCTCGAGCGCTTCCAGGAACGGTTCGGCGCCAAGCCGGCCGAATGGCACTCGGACCTGCCGCCAAGAATGCGCGAGCGTGTCTGGCGGCAGGTGGCGGAAGGTGGCGTGCGCGTCGTTGCCGGCGCGCGTTCGGCGCTGTTTTTGCCGTTCAGGGAGCTTGGGCTGATCGTCGTCGACGAGGAGCACGACCCCGCCTACAAGCAGGAAGACCGCGTCTTCTACAATGCCCGCGACATGGCGGTGGTGCGCGGCCACATCGGCGGCTTTCCGGTCGTGCTCGCCTCGGCGACACCGTCGGTCGAAAGCCGGGTCAATGCGAGCCAAGGCCGCTATAGCAGGGCGGTGCTATCGGCGCGCTTTGCCGAGGCGGCGCTTCCCGACCTGAAGACGATCGACATGCGCCGCGCCCCGCCGGCACGCGGCGGCTTCCTGTCGCCGGTGCTGCTTGGCCATATGCGCCAGACACTGGAGAAGAAGGAACAGTCACTGCTGTTCCTCAACCGGCGCGGCTATGCGCCGCTGACGCTGTGCCGGGTCTGCGGCCATCGCTTCGGTTGCCCGGTCTGCTCGGCCTGGCTGGTCGAGCACCGCTTTCGCGGCCAGCTCGTCTGCCACCATTGCGGGCACAATGAGCGGCGGCCCGAGGCCTGCCCGGAATGCGGCACGCTCGACCATCTGGTCGCCTGCGGGCCGGGCGTCGAGCGCATCGCCGAAGAAGTCGTCGCGCATTTCCCCGACGCCCGCACCATCGTCCTGTCGTCCGACCTGATGGGCGGCGTGCGGCGGCTGAGGCTGGAGCTTGAAGCCATCGCAAATGGCGAGGCCGACATCGTCATCGGCACGCAGCTCGTCGCCAAGGGCCACAATTTCCCCAACATGACACTGGTTGGCGTGGTCGACGCCGACCTCGGCCTGGCCAATGGCGATCCGCGCGCCGCCGAGCGCACCTTTCAGCTGCTCAGCCAGGTGACCGGCCGCGCCGGCCGCACCGGCAAGAAGAGTCTTGGCCTGCTGCAGACCTTCCAGCCCGACCACCCGGTCATGCGGGCGATCGTCTCCGGCGACGCCGAGGCTTTTTACGAGCGCGAGATCGCCGAGCGCGAGCGGGCGGTGCTGCCGCCTTTCGGCCGGCTCGCCGGCGTCATCGTCAGTGCTGCGACGCGGGCGGAAGCGGAGGGCCATGCGCGGGGTTTGCGGCGCGCCGCACCTCAGGCCGCCGACCTGTTCGTGCTCGGCCCGGCCGAGGCGCCGCTGTCGCTGATCGGCGGCCGCCATCGCTTTCGCCTGCTGATCCAGGGCGAACGGCGCGCCGACATTCAGGGGTTCATTCGCGCCATGCTGGCCGAGGGACCGAAGCTGCGGGGCTCGGTGCGCGTGCAGGTCGACATCGACCCGCAGAGCTTTTTGTGAGGCGTTTGGAGTTAGCCTAGTCAGCCGCAGGCGGGTCTTGCAATATATTCCAGCACCACACCTCGAGCGCCTCACTCCCTGTGTGGTCTCATGTGGTCATAATGCATAGCGTTCCATAAAGGAGGATCAGCCCGTCATGAAGCTCTTGGTACGACGCGCATCCATACCGAGGCGGCGGTCGTGTTCGCGTTGGACTGATGCGCGCCCGTAATTCGTGACGCGCATCTGGCGCATGGCTCTTGCTTCGCTAGAATGCCCGAAATTTCGAAACAGCCATTTGCGAGGGGACAGTATGGAATTTGCGTTTCCGTGGCCGATGAGCCAGGGCGAGTGGCTGGCGTGGTCGAGCGCCGTCGTGACCTTGCTGTTCGGGCTGATGTTGTTCCTGGCGCCGGCACTGGCTTTCCGGATACTCAGACTGCAGGTCAAGCCCGAAAAGGCGGCGGCGATCGCCGAAGGGCGCGGCAGGATGTCAGGCTTCTATCTCGGCGTCGGCCTGTGCTGCATTCTGCTGGCGCAACCGCTGCTCTACATGGCGCTTGGCTTTTCCTGGCTGTTCACCGCCTTCGGTCGCCTGCTGTCGATGATGTCGGACAGCGCCAACACACCTTTCAACTGGGCGTCCATCGTGGTCGAACTGGTGCTGGCGGCGCTGCCGCTTGCCTTCGCTTTCGGCTTTGTGCCTTGAATCAAAGGCTAATTCGGGACCGGCGGTCGAACCGCGCCGCCGGATGCGACAATAGTGCCTGAAAACCATGCGGGGCGACGCATTGCGGTCTTAAAATGCCTGTGCTAGACGGCAATCGACTTTCGGCCGGGGATAGCGGAAGCCGCGTCTTCGTGCTTGGAAAAATGCAGTAAGGTCAAAGATTTAGCCAGAGTTTTCGCTCGCGCCAATAATCTGCGGCCTGTCAGACAAGAGAAAAGACGGTCCGTGGCCCAATCGTCATCGCCAATCTCAGGTGTCGCAGAGCGCTATGCGGGTTCGCTGTTCGAGCTCGCGCTCCAGGCGAATTCGGTCGGCCAGGTCGAGGCCGACCTCAACAGTTTCGCGGCGATGCTCGAAGGCAGTGCTGATCTGACCCGCCTGATCAATAGTCCGGTGTTCTCCAGCGAGGACCAGGCCAAGGCCATTGCGGCGATCGCCGACAAGGCAGGGATCACCGGCCTTACCGGCAATTTCCTGCGCGTCGTCGCCCAGAACCGCCGTCTGTTCGCCATCCCCGGCATGATCAAGGCATTCCGCCAGATCGCCGCCGAGCATCGTGGCGAGACCGCCGCTGAAGTGACCTCGGCGCATGCGCTGACCGACGCCCAGCAAACCGAGCTGAAGGCGGCGCTGAGAAGCGTTGCCGGCAAGGATGTCGCGATCACCGTGACCGTCGATCCGTCGCTGCTCGGCGGGCTGGTGGTCAAGATAGGCTCGCGCCAGATCGATACGTCGCTCAAAACCAAACTCAATTCGCTCAAGCTTGCACTGAAAGAGGTCGGCTGATGGACATCCGCGCCGCGGAAATTTCCGCAATTCTGAAAGACCAGATCAAGAATTTCGGCAAGGAGGCCGAGGTCTCCGAAGTCGGCCAGGTTCTGTCCGTCGGTGACGGCATCGCCCGCGTCTATGGCCTCGACAATGTCCAGGCCGGCGAGATGGTCGAATTCCCCGGCGGCATCCGCGGCATGGCGCTCAATCTCGAAGCCGACAATGTCGGCGTCGTCATCTTCGGCGCCGACCGCGACATCAAGGAAGGCGATATCGTCAAGCGCACCGGCGCCATCGTCGATACGCCGGTCGGCATGGGCCTGCTCGGCCGCGTCGTCGATGCGCTCGGCAACCCGATCGACGGCAAGGGCCCGATCCAGGCGACCGAGCGCAAGCGCGTCGACGTCAAGGCGCCCGGCATCATTCCGCGCAAATCGGTGAACGAGCCGATGTCGACCGGCCTCAAGGCCATCGATGCGCTGATCCCGGTCGGCCGCGGCCAGCGCGAGCTGGTCATCGGCGATCGCCAGACCGGCAAGACCGCGATCATCCTCGACACGATGCTCAACCAAAAATCGGTGCACGAGCACGGCCCGGAGAAGGAAAAGCTCTACTGCGTCTACGTCGCCGTCGGCCAGAAGCGCTCGACCGTTGCGCAGTTCGTGAAAGTCCTCGAAGAGCGCGGCGCGCTCGATTATTCGATCATCATCGCCGCCACCGCTTCCGATCCGGCGCCGATGCAGTTCCTGGCGCCGTTCACCGCCTGCACGATGGGCGAATATTTCCGCGACAACGGCATGCACGCGCTGATCAGTTACGACGATCTGTCCAAGCAGGCCGTCGCCTATCGGCAGATGTCGCTGCTGCTGCGCCGCCCGCCTGGCCGCGAAGCCTATCCGGGCGACGTCTTCTACCTGCATTCGCGCCTTCTGGAGCGTGCCGCCAAGCTCAATGACGACAATGGCGGTGGTTCGCTGACGGCTCTGCCGATCATCGAGACCCAGGCCAACGACGTGTCGGCCTATATCCCGACCAACGTCATCTCGATCACCGACGGCCAGATCTTCCTGGAAACCAATCTGTTCTTCCAGGGCGTCCGCCCGGCGGTCAATGTCGGCCTGTCGGTGTCGCGCGTCGGCTCCTCGGCGCAGATCAAGGCGATGAAGCAGGTCGCCGGCTCCATCAAGGGCGAGCTCGCGCAGTACCGCGAAATGGCGGCCTTCGCCCAGTTCGGCTCCGACCTCGACGCCGCGACGCAGCGCCTGCTCAACCGCGGTGCACGCCTGACCGAACTCCTGAAGCAGCCGCAGTTCTCGCCGCTCAGGGTCGAAGAACAGGTCGCGGTGATCTTCGCCGGCGTCAACGGCTATCTCGACAAGTTGGCGATCGACCAGGTCAGCAAATTCGAGCATGGCTTGCTCAGCCACATGCGCTCGGCCGGCAAGGAGGTGCTCGACGGCATCCGCAAGGAGAAGGCGCTGTCGGACGATCTGCGCGCCAAGCTGAAGGCGGAGATCGACACCTTCGCCAAGACCTTTGCTTGAACGACGGCCGGACGGACGGGATCAGGTTTGAAGCATGCCTTCACTAAAAGACCTTCGTAACCGTATCGCCTCGGTCAAGGCGACGCAGAAGATCACCAAGGCGATGCAGATGGTCGCCGCGGCGAAGCTGCGCCGCGCGCAGGAGGCGGCGGAAGCAGCGCGCCCCTATTCGGAGCGCATGGGTGCGGTGCTGGCCAACATCACCCAGGCGATCGGCGGCGGCGGCGAGGCCCCGGCGCTGATGACCGGCACCGGCAAGGACGACGTGCATCTGCTCGTCGTCTGCACCGCCGAGCGTGGTCTGTGCGGCGGCTTCAATTCGCAGATCGCACGCCTTGCCCGCGACCACATCCGCAAGCTTTTGGCCGACGGGAAACAGGTCAAGATCATCTGCGTCGGCAAGAAGGGGTTCGACATCCTGCGTCGCGACTATGCGGCGCTGATCCTCGAGCGCGTCGACTTGCGCGAGGTGAAGACGCTGGGCTTCGTCAATGCCGATGGCATTGCCAAGAAGGTCATCCAGCTCTTCAACGAGGGCGGCTTCGACATCTGCACGCTGTTTTACTCGCAGTTCAAATCGGTGATCAGCCAGATCCCGACAACCCAGCAGATCATCCCGGCAGGCGTGCCTACCGCCACCGCCGAGGCGACGGACGGCGGCAGTGCCGTCTATGAATACGAGCCGGAGCCGGGCGAAATCCTCTCCGATCTCATTCCGCGCAACATTTCCGTCCAGGTTTTTCGCGCTCTGCTCGAAAACGCCGCCGGCGAGATGGGCGCCAAGATGAGCGCCATGGACAATGCGACGCGCAACGCAGGCGACATGATCAACAAATTGTCGATCACCTACAACCGCCAGCGGCAGGCGCAGATCACCAAGGAATTGATCGAAATCATTTCGGGCGCCGAAGCGCTCTAGGCGCGCTCCCATGAAGGTCAGCGACCTTCAGGCGGATCGCGTAGAAACAAAGAGACGAAAAGGGTAAAGACGATGGCGAAAGCAGCGACCCCCCAGAAGGCGGCCCCGAAGACCGCCGCGACGGCGGCAGCACCGGCAAAGGCTCCGGCAGCGGCAGCGAAGGCGGCTCCGGCCAAGAAGGCGGCAGCGCCCGCCAAGGCTGCCGCGGCGAAGGCGCCGACCGTTGCCATCAACAAGACCGGCTTGGCCGGCAAGGTTCGCCAGGTCATCGGCGCCGTTGTCGACGTGCAGTTCGGCGAATATCTGCCGGCGATCCTGAACGCCCTGGAAACGTCCAATGTCGGCAATCGTCTCGTGCTCGAGGTGGCTCAGCATCTCGGCGAGAACACGGTGCGCTGCATCGCCATGGACTCGACCGAAGGTCTGGTGCGCGGCCAGGACGTCTATGACACCGGCGCGCCGATCACCGTGCCGGTCGGTCCGGGCATGCTCGGCCGCATCATCAACGTCATCGGCGAGCCGGTCGACGAGGCAGGCCCGGTCGACGGCATCGAGATGCGCTCCATCCACCAGCCGGCGCCGACCTATGTCGAGCAGTCGACGGAAGCACAAATCCTGGTCACCGGCATCAAGGTTCTCGACCTGCTGGCACCCTATGCCCGCGGCGGCAAGATCGGCCTGTTCGGCGGCGCCGGCGTCGGCAAGACGGTGCTGATCCAGGAATTGATCAACAACGTCGCCAAGGCGCATGGCGGCTTCTCGGTGTTCGCCGGCGTCGGTGAGCGCACCCGCGAAGGCAACGATCTCTATCATGAGTTCATCGAGTCCGGCGTCAACAAGAAGGGCGGCGGCGAAGGATCCAAGGCGGCGCTCGTCTATGGCCAGATGAACGAGCCGCCGGGCGCGCGCGCCCGCGTCGGCCTGACCGGGCTGACTGTTGCCGAATATTTCCGCGACCAGGGCCAGGACGTGCTGTTCTTCGTCGACAACATCTTCCGCTTCACGCAGGCTGGCTCCGAAGTGTCGGCGCTGCTCGGCCGAATTCCTTCGGCCGTGGGCTATCAGCCGACACTGGCCACCGACATGGGCGCGCTGCAGGAGCGCATCACGACGACGACCAAGGGCTCGATCACCTCGGTGCAGGCGATCTACGTGCCGGCCGACGATCTGACCGATCCGGCGCCCGCGACCTCGTTCGCCCACCTTGACGCGACGACCGTGCTCAACCGCGCGATCTCGGAAAAGGGCATCTATCCGGCCGTCGATCCGCTCGATTCGACCTCGCGCATGCTCGACCCGATGGTCGTCGGCGAAGAGCACTACCAGGTCGCCCGCCAGGTGCAGTCGATCCTGCAGCGCTACAAGTCGCTGCAGGACATCATCGCCATCCTGGGCATGGACGAGCTGTCGGAAGAGGACAAGCAGACGGTGGCCCGCGCCCGCAAGATCGAGCGCTTCCTGTCGCAGCCCTTCTTCGTCGCCGAAGTGTTCACCGGCGCGCCGGGCAAGCTGGTCGACCTCGCCGACACCATCAAGGGCTTCAAGGGCCTCTGCAACGGCGACTACGACCACCTGCCGGAAGCCGCCTTCTACATGGTCGGCGGCATCGAAGAAGCGGTCGAGAAGGCACAGCGCCTGGCGGCCGAAGCGGCGTGATTGGTGAATGGTCAATAGTGAATTGTGAATGGGGAGCAGCGGACAGGAAATCGAGGCTGAGTGAAGGTCTTTCGGACCATTCACCATTCACCATTCACCATTCGCTGAGTTGATCATGCCTGAAGCTTTCAAATTCGAACTGGTCTCGCCGGAGCGGCTGCTGGTTTCCGAGCAGGTCGAATCCGTCGTCATTCCGGGCGCCGAAGGTGAAATGACCGTCATGGCCCATCACGCGCCGGTCATGACCACGATCAAGCCCGGCGTCGTCACGGTAAAGACCGCGGAAGGCAAGGCAGAGCGCTACGTCGTGTTCGGCGGCTTTGCCGACATTGTTCCGGCCGGCTGCACGCTGCTGGCCGAATCGGCTGTAGCCGTCGGCGACATCGACCGCGCCGACCTCGCCCGCCGTATCCAGGAAGCCAGGGAAGACGTCGCCGACGCCAAGGACGACGAGACGCGCAGCAAGGCCGAGCAGTTCCTTAGCCAGCTCACCACACTCGAAGGCGCGATTTTGCCGGCATAGAGGGCAGGGCGCCACTTCCCTTCTCCCCTTGTGGGAGAAGGTGGATTGGCGCGCAGCGCCAAGACGGTTGAGGGGTGTTGGAAGAAATGAGGCGTCGGCGTTCTCGGGAACACCCCTCATCCGACCGAGCTTCGCTCGGCCACCTTCTCCCACAAGTGGAGAAGGTAAGTGGGCGGTCGGCCCATTAGCGAATCTACCGCGGCGCATGGCGCGTTTCAGGGCGGCCTCATGGCCTTTTAGTGACTATCCCCAGCGCTGTGAAAGCAGCAGCCACGCCGCCCTGGCGCAGGCGTTCGAGATGGGCGGCCGCGAGGTCGATCAGCGTCAGGCGCTCGGCACCGCCCTTGGCGAAGCCGGCCAGGTCGAACACCGCCACCACCGCTTCGCCAGCCGACAGATGCCGAGTGTCGAGTGCGGCCAAAGCCAGGTCGAGCGGGTCGGTGAAGTGGTTTTCCGGCAAGGCTTTGCCGCGCGCCTCGCAAGCCGCGATCCAGGCAGCCACCACCAGCATCAGATAGGCGGGCGGGGCACCGTCACTCATCCGCTCCATTGCCGAGGCAATGATGCGCTGGGGCAGTTTCTGGCTGCCATCATTGGCGATCTGCGCCGTCCGATGGGCGAGCGCGGTGTTCGAATAGCGCTTGGCAAGCTGGGCCGTGTAGTCGGTCGTGTCGAGCCCGGCGTCCTTCGGCAGTGTCGTGATCGCCTCGGCCCACAATCCGTCGACGAATTGCCGGATCGCCGGATCGGCGAAGGCGCGGTCGACCGTCTCATAGCCGCTGAGCAGGCCAAGATAGGCGATCGCCGAATGCGAGCCGTTGAGCAGGCGCAGTTTCATGTCCTCGAACGGCCCGACGTCACCGACCATGGTGACGCCGAACCTTTCCCAGGCCGGCCTGCCCGCCGGGAAATCGTCTTCGACCACCCATTGGCAGAACGGCTCGGTCATGACAGGCCAGGCGTCGACGACGCCGAGCTGGCCCGATATCCGTGCCCGGTCGGCATCGGTGGTCGCCGGCACGATGCGATCGACCATGCTCGACGGAAACGCCACTTCATCGGCGATGTGGCGGGCGAGATCGGTACCGCGCAAAGCGGCGAATTCGACCAGCAGCCGGCGCAGCGTGGCGCCGTTGGCCGGGAGATTGTCGCAGCACAGCACTGTGAATGGCTGGATACTGGCGGCGCGGCGGCGCGCAAGCGATTCGGCCAGAAAACCATGCGCCGTCCGCGGCATTTGCGGGTTGGCCAAATCGTGGACGATGTCGGGATGGGCTGTGTCCAGTCCGCCACCCGCCGCCCTGAGATAGGCTTTTTCGGTGATCGTCAGTGTGACGATGGCGGTGCGCGGATCGGTCAGCGCGGCCAGCACCGCACCCGGATCTTCCGGCGCCACCAGCATCGACAGGATCGAGCCGACGACGCGCAGGCTTTCGCTGTCGCTGCTCCTGACCGCCAGCGTGTAAAGTCCGTCCTGCGGCGCCAGCGCGTCGCGTGTGTCGGCGCTGCGCAGCGAGACACCGACAATGCCCCAATCCGTCTCTCCTGCCGCCAGGCAATCGTCGACATAGGCTGCCTGATGGGCGCGGTGGAATGCGCCGACGCCGAGATGGACGATGCCGGGTACGACACGGTTGCGGTCGTATCCGGGGACCGCGACCGAGGCCGGCAATGCCTGCCGCGTGCTGTTGGAAAGGCGTCTGTCTGTCATCGTGCGATGGGTCTGATCGAGCTCGTGCCGGGCGTGGCAGGCATGCGGCGTAACATCCGTTTCGTTCCCGCACAATGGGCTGACGTTGCGTTAAAGTCATCATACAACAATCTATTTTTTGTATGTTGACATTATTTCTTTCCGACCCTACCGATGGCCGGGATGGGAGGAACGACGTGGCCGCATTGACCGATCCGGATCTGCTGTTTCCGTCGGAGGCGCGTCCGCTGTCGCTCGCCCGCGATCTTTACGCCGCTGTCAAGGATCTGCCGATCGTCAGCCCGCACGGTCACACCGATCCGCGCTGGTATGCGCTCAACGAGGCGTTTTCCGATCCAGCGCAATTGCTTGTCGTGCCGGACCATTACATCTTCCGCATGCTGTTCAGCCAGGGCGTCCGGCTCGAGGATCTCGGCGTGCCAACGCTCGACGGCTCACCGGTGGAGACCGACGGCAGAACGAACTGGCGGCGCTTCGCCGAGCACTATCATCTGTTCCGCGGCACGCCGACGCGGCTGTGGCTCGACCATGTGCTTGCCCATCTGTTCGGCATCGAAGAGCCGCTGACGGCCGCAACCGCCGACGGCCATTACGACACGATCTCGTCCTTGCTGCAGTGGGAGAATTTTCGCCCGCGAGCCCTGTTCGAGCGCTTCAACATCGAGGTCATCGCGACGACCGAAGGCGCGCTCGACGATCTCAGATGGCACCAGATGATCCGCGACAGCGGCTGGGAGGGCCGCGTCGTCACCGCCTACCGGCCGGACGCCGTCGTCGATCCCGATTTCGAAGGCTTTTCTGCCAATCTCGATCGACTCGGCGACATCACCGGCTGCGATACCGGCAGCTGGGCCGGCTATCTCGATGCGCATCGCCAGAGAAGGGCCTTCTTCAAAAGTTTTGGCGCGACCGCGTCGGATCACGGCCATCCGACGGCAGAGACCGCCAATCTGTCGGATGCTGCCGCGCAGGAGCTGTTCAACCGCATCCGCCGGGGTTCGGACGACGAGCGTGAGCGAAAACTGTTTCGCGCCCAGATGCTGACCGAGATGGCCAAGATGAGCCGCGACGACGGGCTGGTCCTGCAGATCCATCCCGGCTCCTGGCGCAATCATTCGCCTGCCGTCTTCCACAAGTTCGGCAGGGACAAGGGTTTCGACATCCCGACCAGAACCGACTATGTGACGGCGCTGAAGCCGCTGCTCGACTGCGTCGGCCTGGAGCGCGACCTTGCAATCATCCTCTTCACGCTCGACGAGACCAGCTATGCGCGCGAACTGGCGCCACTCGCCGGCGTCTATCCTGCGCTGAAGCTCGGGCCGGCCTGGTGGTTCCACGACAGCCCGGAGGGCATGCGCCGGTTCCGCGAGATGACCACCGAGACTGCCGGCTTCTACAACACCGTCGGCTTCAACGATGACACCCGCGCCTTTCCATCCATCCCGGCCCGCCATGATGTTGCGCGTCGGGTCGATTGCGCCTTTCTTGCGCGTCTCGTCGCCGAGCACCGGCTCCGCGAGGACGAGGCGCACGAGCTGGCGCAGGAACTTGCCTATACGCTCGCGAAAAAGGCGTACCGGCTCTAACGGCGCTTGCCGCCATCGTTCAAACGGGAGGAACCAATGCTGCATTTTTCTAGACTGGCGGGAGCTACGCTACTGGCCGCCGCACTGATGGCCGGAACGGCAAGCGCCCAGACGGTCCTGCGCTCGTCCGACACGCACCCGGACGGCTATCCGACGGTCGAGGCGGTCAAATATTTTGGCGAGCTTGTGAAGGAGCGCACGGCCGGCCGCTATTCGGTCGATGTCTATCATTCCGCGCAGCTCGGCGAGGAAAAGGACACGATCGAGCAGGTGCGCTCGGGCGTGATCGACCTCAACCGCGTCTCGATGGCGCCGTTCAACGGACTCATCCCCGAAACCACCGTTCCCTCGCTACCCTACATCTTCCGCTCGGAAGACCATATGCACAAGGTCATGGACGGACCGGTCGGCGACCAGATTGCGGCGGCGTTCGAACAGGTCGGGCTGGTGCTGCTCGCCTTTTATGACGGCGGCGCGCGCTCCTTCTACAATTCGAAGAAGCCGATCAACTCTGTCGCCGATATGGCCGGCTTGAAATTCCGCGTCATCCAGTCCGACATCTTCGTCGACATGGTGGCCGCACTCGGCGCCAACGCGACGCCGATGCCGTATGGCGAGGTGTATTCGGCGATCGAAACCGGGGTCATCGACGGCGCGGAGAACAATTTTCCGAGCTACGACACCGCCAAGCATGCGGAAGTCGCCAAGCACTATTCGCTCGACGAGCACACGATGGTGCCGGAAGCCTTTGTCATGGCGAAGTCGAGCTGGGACAAGCTGACGCCGGAAGACCAGGCGATCTTCAAGGCGGCCGCCAAGGAAAGCGTCGCCAAGCAGCGTGAGCTGTGGGCCGCCAAGGTCAAGGAATCGCGTGCCAAGGTCGAGGCGGCCGGTTCGCAGATCACGACGCCGGACAAGCAGGCCTTCATCGACGCGATGGGACCGGTCTACGAAAAGCACGTCAAGGACGACAAGCTGAAGGCGATGGTCGAAGCCATTAGGGCCGTTCAGTGATCAAGCGGCGGCGCGGGCATTCCGCGCCGCCACCCTCTTGCGGAGAGAACCAGTGACCTCCAGCTCAGAACAGAGACCGTCCCTGTCCGGCATCGCGCGGGTGATGTCGCGCGTCAGCACGGCGGCGCTGTGGATCGCTGGCATCGGGCTGGTGCTGATGACCGCCTTCGTCGCCTGGCAGGTGTTCGGCCGCTATGTTCTGAACCGCTCGCCGAGCTGGACCGAGCAGGGCTCGGTGATGCTGATGAGCTGGTTCATTTTCCTCGGCGCTGCCGTCGGGGTGCGCGAGAACTATCACCTCGGCTTCGACGTCCTGCTCTACGTGCTGCCGAAAGGCGGCAAGCGTTGGCTGAGGATGATCTCGGATCTCGTCGCGCTCGCCTTCGGCATCGGCATGATCTGGTATGGCAGCCAGCTGGTCGCGCTGACCTGGGGCGCCACCTTGCCGTCGCTCGGCATATCGGGGGGCTGGGACTACGTCCCGCTTGTCGCGGGAGGCGCGCTCATCGTGCTGTTCACGCTGGAGCGCATCGTGCTTCGCCTCTCCGGTGCGCCGATCGACGATGCGCTCGATGAGCTGCCGCCGGCGGAAGTCGCAGCCGAACTCGACACAGCCAACGTGAAGGTCTGACGCCATGGAACTCTGGATACTTTTTGGCGTCTTCACTGTCCTGATGCTCATCGGCACGCCGATCGCTTTCTGCCTCGGCGTCGCAAGCTTTGCCACCGTTCTCTATATGGGCCTGCCGCCGCTCATCGTGTTCCAGCGCCTGAATTCCGGCATGAGCGTCTTTTCGCTGCTGGCCATTCCGTTTTTCATCTACGCCGGCGACCTGATGGTGCGCGGCGGCATCGCCAGCAAGATCGTTGCCTTCGCCGGCTCGCTCGTCGGCCACATGCGCGGCGGCCTCGGGCAGGTCAACATCGCGACCGCTACACTGTTCGGCGGCATTTCGGGCTCCGCCGTGGCGGAGGCAGCCGCGGTCGGCGGCTTGATGATCCCGCAGATGAAGGCGCGTGGCTATGGAGCGGATTACGCCGTCAACGTCACATCGATGGCGGCGCTGATCGCGCTGCTGCTGCCGCCGTCGCACAACATGATCATCTACTCGATCTCGGCAGGCGGAAAGATCTCCATCGCCGACCTGTTCACCGCCGGCATCATCCCGGGCCTGCTGTTGGCCCTGGCGCTGATGATCACCGCCTACTTCGTGGCGCGCTCGCGCGGCTATCCGACCGAGCCGTTTCCTGGCTTCGCCGCCGTCGCGCATCTTTTCGCCGTCGCGGTGCCAGGCCTGCTGCTGATCGCGATCATCTTCGGCGGCGTGCGATCGGGCGTTTTCACGGCCACAGAGAGTTCCTGCATCGCCGTCATCTATGCATTGCTCGTGACTGTCCTGGTCTACCGGCAGATGACCTGGGAAGGTTTCGTTCATGCCACCCATGGCGCCGTGCGCACCACGGCCATGGTGCTGCTCATCATCGGCATGGCAGCGGCGTTCTCGTGGTTGATGGCCTTCCTCAAAGTGCCGGCAGCGCTGATAGCCTCGATGAACGCGATCTCGGAAGATCCGCTGGTCGTGCTGCTCCTGCTCAACCTCTTGATGCTGTTCCTCGGCACCTTCATGGACATGGGGCCGACGATCATCATCTGCACGCCGATCTTCCTGCCCGTGGCGCAGGCCTACGGCGTCGATCCGGTGCATTTCGGTGTCATCATGATCCTCAACTTCGGCATCGGGCTGAACACGCCGCCGGTGGGCGCAGTGCAGTTCGTGGCGTGCGCGGTGGGCAAGATATCCGTCTGGGAAGCGATGCGCTCGATCTGGCCGTTCTATGGGGCCGGCCTCGTGGTGCTGGGGCTCGTCACTTACATTCCGGCCATCTCGCTATGGTTGCCGAGCGTCTTCAAATAGGGGCTGGCAATGGCATCGGACATGGCAATCAACCTGAAGGTCGAACGCAAGCCCAAGCTGTCGGAGACCGTGGTCGCGGCGATTCGCAAGCAGTTGCAGGCGGGCGAGATCCAGCCAGGCCAAAAGCTGCCGACCGAGGGTCGGCTGACCGAAACCTTCGGGGTCAGCCGCACCGTCATCCGCGAAGCGCTGGCCAAGCTTGCCGCCGACGGTCTGGTCGAGCCGCGCCAGGGCGCTGGGGTGTTCGTCACCGAGCATATCTCGACGATGTTCGGCACGCTGGCCGCGGACATCGGCAGCAAGGATTCGATCGCCCTCAACGTGCTGGAGGTGCGCCTGGCGATCGAGATTGAATCCGCCGGTCTGGCCGCTATCCGTCGCAATGCCGCGCAGGAAGCGGCGATCCAGGAGGCGTTTTTCGAGTTCGAGCGGCTGCTGTTGAACAGCGAGCCGACAGGTCCGGCCGACCTCGCCTTCCACCGGGCGATCGCCAGCGCCACCAACAATCCGTTCTATGTCGAGATGCTCGACGTGCTCGGCCGGCGCGCCATTCCTTGCGACGTGACATCGCCGTGGTCGACAGAACTCGCCCAATCCGACGCCTATCAGCGCGGCCTGCAAGACGAGCATCTGGTGATCCTGAACGCCATTACATCAGGCGATGCCGAGTCCGCGCGCGAAGCGATGCGCGCGCATCTCAGCGCCAGCCAGCAGCGCTATCGCGAGCGCCTGCATGCACGTCAGATCTTTTATGCCGATTCGGTCAAGGCCGCGGCAACCGAATGACCAATGAGGCAGCCCAATGGGACAGCAATGAATCACACTGACAATCACACCGACTTCACCTCGCGCTTCGCCATCGACCCTGTCACCGCTGCGGCGATGGGGACGGACGAGCTCCGCCACAATTTCCTGATCGAAGGCCTGTTCCAGCTCGGCCGCATCGGCCTGGCCTATACGCATTACGACCGCATGATCGTTGGCGGCGCCATGCCTGCCGGGACACCGCTTTCGCTGCAGGCGATCAAGCCGACCGGAACAGAGAACTTTCTCGATCGCCGCGAAATGATCGCCGTCAACATCGGCGGCGCCGGCATCGTGAAAGCCGGCGGCCAGTCCTACGAGCTGCAGCCGCGGGACATGCTGTATCTCGGCATGGGCGCCAATGAGGTGTCATTCGCCTCAGTCAATCCAGCCGAGCCGGCCAAGTTCTATCTGCTCAGCGCGCCGGCGCATCAGAGCCATCCCAGCCGGCTGATCCGCATCGGCGATGCCAAGCGGCTCGACCTCGGCAGTCAGGCGACCTGCAACGAGCGCTCGATCTTCCAGTTCATCCATGCCGAGGGTGTGAAGACCTGCCAACTCGTCGTCGGCATGACCCAGCTCGCCCCAGGCTCGGTCTGGAACACCATCCCGTGCCATGTGCATGACCGGCGCATGGAGGCTTATCTCTATTTCGACCTGCCGGAGACGGCGCGGGTGTTTCATTTCATGGGCGAGCCGGACGAGACACGCCATCTCGTCATGCGCAACGAGGAAGCGGTGCTGTCGCCGGGCTGGTCGATCCATTCGGGCGCCGGCACCTCCAACTACGCCTTCATCTGGGCGATGGCCGGCGACAATGTCGACTATACGGATGTCGACCCGGTAGCGATGGAAGAGCTGCGATGAGCGACCTCTCGGCTTTCAGCCTGGCCGGCAAGCGCATTCTCGTCACCGGCGCCAACACCGGAATCGGCCAAGGCATCGCCCTGTCGATCGCGCGCGCCGGTGGTGCGGTGGTCGGCGTCGGCCGCTCTGCAATGGATGAGACCGCGGAAAAGATCGCTGGTGCGGGCGGCGGCTTCGAGGCGGTGCGCTGCGATCTTGCCGACCACGCCGCCGCCCAGGCGATACTCGATCGCGTCTGGGACGAAACCGGGCCGCTCGACGGGCTGGTCAACAATGCCGGCATCATCCGGCGCGCCGACGCCGTCGATCTGGGGCAAGCCGATTGGGACGATGTCATGGACGTCAACCTGAAGACGGTGTTTTTTCTTAGCCAGAGCTTTGCCCGGCGCGTGCTTGCCGATCCCGAACGGCGCGGCAAGATCGTCAACATCGCCTCGGTGCTGAGCTTCCAGGGCGGCATCCGCGTCGCCTCCTACACCGCCTCGAAACATGGCGTGGTCGGCATTACCCGGTTGCTCGCCTGCGAATGGGCGTCGAAAGGCATCAACGTCAACAGTATTGCGCCCGGCTACATCGAAACCAACAACACCGAGGCGCTGCGTGCCGACCCGGACCGCAGCACCGCCATTCTGGCGCGCATTCCAGCCGGGCGCTGGGGCGGACCGGAAGACATCGGCGACGCTGCCGTCTTCCTGCTGGCGCCGGCGTCAAACTACATGCATGGCGCGGTGGTGCCGGTGGACGGCGGCTGGCTGGCGCGATGAGGAGCATGACAAGGATGTGGCGATGATCGGAACGAAGATCTTTACGCATGCCGGCGAGGGCGCGTGGACGCCGACCCCGGATGGCAATCGCAGGCGTGTGCTGCTGCACACGGACGAATTGATGATGGTCGAGTTCGGGTTCGACAAGGGCGGTGTCGGTGCGCTGCATTCGCACCCGCATGTCCAGGCGAGCTACGTCGCCGAGGGCCGCTTCGAGGTCACCATCGACGGCACGACCGAGATCCTGGAAACGGGAAGCAGCTTCATCGTCCCTTCCAACCTGATCCACGGCGTCAAGGCGCTCGAGGCCGGCCGCCTCGTCGACAGCTTTACCCCGCATCGCGCCGATTTCCTCGTCTGACAGTACGAGAACGCCCGCAGGTCACTACGCAGCGGCAGCCGAAGCAAAAAGCCCGCGCCTCCGGAGAGACGCGGGCGTGTTGCCTGGGCGCTTGTGGCGCCGCGGTACTCAAAACATCACCGCAGGACCTGAACCTGCCGAATCATGGTGAAGATAGGATTAATCGGCCCGAGCCGTTGCGCGATATTCACAGCCAAAGTGAATAGAGGCTGGAATCACGCTCGCATATCCGCCAATGAGGGGGATAACTTTTCAGACGGAGCCGACGGAGACAGGACTTGAGGAGCGTTCGAATGTCCGAATCGGCTGTCCAAGCGGTCACCCGACGATTCGCCAGGGAGCTTTGGCAGGTCACGTCGCCGCTGACTCGGGCCGTTTCCCCAATGCCTTTTCGGGCAGCGCTGATCATAGAAATTCCCTGATGCAGGCAGCGGCGGCGAGCGTCCCGGCGGAGGATCCCAAGCGGCGCGTCCTGAAGGACGTGTTCGGCTTCGACGATTTTCGTCCCGGCCAGGACGCCGTGACGGAGGCGCTGCTGGCCGGGCGTCATGTGCTGGCCGTCATGCCGACCGGCGCCGGCAAATCACTCTGCTACCAGGTTCCGGCGCTGGTCCTGGGCGGCCTCACCATTGTCGTTTCACCGCTGGTGGCGCTGATGCAGGACCAGGTCGCCGCATTGCGTCTTGCCGGCGTGGCCGCCGATACGATCAATTCCTCGCTCGACCGCGATGCCAATGTCGCCGCATGGCGCCGCGTCGCGGCGGGCCAGACGCGCCTGCTCTATGTTGCACCGGAGCGGCTGATGACCGCGCGGATGCTCGAGGCGCTGGCCAGGCTCGACATCCGGCTGATCGCTGTCGACGAGGCGCATTGCATCTCCCAATGGGGGCCGTCGTTCCGGCGCGAATATGAAGAGTTGTCGCGGCTGCGCGACATTTTCCCTGACGTGCCGATCATTGCGCTGACGGCGACAGCGGACGAGGCGACGCGCACCGACATCGCCGGACAATTGTTCGCCGGGCGTGTCGAAACCCTGGTGCTGGGTTTCGACCGGCCGAACATCAAGCTTGGCGTCGAGGCCAAGCAGGACAGCAAGCGCCAATTGCTGGGCTTCGTGCAGCGTCATGCCGGCCGCAGCGGGATCGTCTATTGCCTGTCGCGCAAGAAGACGGAAGAGATGGCGGCGTTCCTCGAGAAGAACGGCGTGCGCGCCCTAGCCTATCATGCCGGCATGAGCAAGGAGGCGCGTGAAGCAAATCAAAACGCTTTCATGACCCTGTCGGGCGTGGTGATGGTGGCGACCATCGCCTTCGGCATGGGGATCGACAAGCCGGACGTCGCCTATGTCTTCCACACCGACCTGCCGGGCAGCCTCGAAGCCTATTATCAGGAAATCGGCCGCGCCGGCCGCGACGGGCGGGCTGCCGAGGCACATATGCTCTTCGGTCTCGGCGACATTCGCATGCGGCGGCTTTTCATCGACGACGAGGACGCGCCGGCGGAGCATAAAAGGCGCGCGCATGGCCGGCTCGATACGCTGATCGGCTATTGCGAAACGGCCCAGTGCCGTCGCCAGATCCTGCTTGGCTATTTCGGCGAACCAGCAATGCCTTGCGGCAATTGTGACAACTGCCTTGACCAGACGCCGCATGCGGATGGCGAGGCGGAGGCGCGGATCGTCTTCGCGGCCATCGCGCAGACCGGCGAGCGTTTTGGCGCCGCCCATGTCGTCGATGTTCTGCTTGGCCTTGAAACCGAGAAGGTCCTGGCCAGGAACCACCAAAGGCTTGCCAGCTTCGGGACCGGTGTGGCGCGCAAGAAGGATGTCTGGCAGTCGCTCATCCGCCAACTCGTCGCGGGAGGGTTTCTGACTTTTGACTCAGGCGGCCATGGCGGCCTTGCAATCGCCGAAAAGGGCCGCGAGCTGGCCCGTGGCGAGGTCCCGTTCCGGTATCGCGTAGAGGTGCGGAACCGCGCGGCACAAGGCAAGACTCGTCCCACCCCGAATGCTGCCGCGGGTACTGAAGACCTGGATACCGCGCTTTTGGCCACGCTCAAGGCGGTTCGGCTGCGTCTCGCCCGGGAGCGCCAGGTGCCGGCCTTCGTCATCTTCTCCGATCGCACGCTGATCGATATGGCCGAACGCTGCCCGCGCGACCTCGACGCTTTTGCAGCAGTCAACGGCGTCGGTACCGCAAAGCTCAGGGAATTCGGCGAGATCTTCCTCGGTGCAATCGCTGCGCACCAATCCCGTGGATCGGTCTGAGACAGCCAAAGATCAAATCCGCGGTGCTGCAGCAGGTCAGTTTACGAGACAGCATTTCTTCGCTTTCTTGCCGCTTCCACAGGGACACGGATCATTCCGTCCGACATGGCGCCAAGGGTTTGTGACCGGCGCTGTCAGGCTCTTCAGTTCGTCGAGCCAAGTTTGTTCCGGCAAGGGCGATTGCAAATCTTCCTCGCCAAAATACTCAAGGTGGCTGGTCCATTCCAACGCTTCAAGCACATCGTCGATATAGCCGAGACCGGCGCGCCTGAATCGGTCCTCGATATCGTTCGGGCTTTGCTCGGCTGCCAGGAGTTCGTCTTCGAAATCAATGCCCAATGGGACGCGGCCGTCGTCCGACGCGCCATTGTTCCGTCTGTTCGTCGAACCGAACGAGCGCAACGGGCTGCTCACCGTCTGCCGACTGATGGTGGACAAGATCACCACGATCCCAAAGTCCAAGATCGGCGCAAATATCGGGCGGTTAGACGACGCGGACATCCTGCGCCTCAATCAGGCCGTTATCATTTTCCTCGGCTTGGCCGTGTCGCCGAGACTGAAGCCGTGACGGTGAGGATGACAGAGTCCACGGAGCCGTCGAGCCTCGGCTGTAATACTGCGAAATCGATCATTTTCAGCCTTCGGCAGCAGGCTCTCACACCGGTGCCGCAATCAGCACCTGCTTCGTCTCACAGCCGCGATCGCGGCCTCCTGCTGCTGCAATTGCTCGATTTTCGCGTTCTGGCGGACTGTGACGGTTGTGGCGACACGCCGGGCTCCCCATAGCCAGTTCGGAATGTTGGTTTTCGCGACTTTGCCCCGGATGATTGCTGTCGCCGAAAGCTCCTTGGCGACTTCACCCATGGCCACGTTGAGTTCGACGCAACTCATCCTGTCGTATTTCGCGGCATCAAAGGATGCATGGAAGGGCGATGCGCAACCTCCGACAAACACGATGCTGCATATCAGGGATATGGCTGGCGAGATGGCTTTCATTTTATCAAGCAGATTTGACGCCGGACGGGCGAATAAGGCATGTGAAGCTCTACAACACTCTGCCCTGGGCGTCATTCCCTATTCAACCTCGAAGAATTTCGAGAGAGCCGCTGCGGTCTGGTGAGGGTGCTCTTCTGGAAAGAAGTGCCCGCCCGGAACGGGACCTCCTTCAACTCTGTCGGCCCATTTCCTCCAGATAGCCAGCGGTCCGCCTTCCTCCGCATACCAGGTCTCCAGGCCGCCCTGGCTACTCCACAGTGCCAGGAGCGGACACTTGATGCGACGACCGTTTATCTGGTCCAGCGCGTCATGCTCACGATCGATCGTGGCAGCGGCCCGATACTCTTCGCAAATCGCATGAATATGAACGGGATCGCGAAGCGCCTTGACATAGGCCTCCCTGATCGTTGCAGAGAACATTTCTGCCGGCGATCCCCACTGCACAATCGCATTGTCGACGATGGCATCGGGCGCCGCGCCGATCAGTCGCTCCGGCAGCGGTTCCGGTTGCGCAAGCAGGCTCCAGGGCCAGAAGCCGAGAGCCAGTCTGGCATCCGCCCTGTCCCACGCGGCGGCGGTCGGGATGACGTCGAGGATCGCGACCCTGGATATCTCATCGGGGTGATCGAGCGCCAGGCGATAGGCGACCCGCCCGCCGCGATCGTGTCCGGAAACCATGAACTGCCCAAATCCCAACTGCTGCATGACTTGAACCATGTCTGCGGCCATGGCGCGTTTGGCGTATGGGCTATGCTCGGCAGAGGAGACCGGGCAGCCGCTTTGCCCATAGCCGCGAAGATCGGCGGCGACGACTGTGAAGCGGGGCGCCAGGGCCGCGGCAATGTCCCTCCACATCAGATGCGTTTCGGGAAAACCATGAAGCAGCAGCAGCGGCGGACCGGTTCCGCCGACCCTTGCGAAAATGGTCGTGTCGTCCAGATGCAAGCTGGTGGCCCTGAAACCTGCAAACACCGTTTTTCTCCTCGGTGTGCCTCAGGCGACAACGCACAAGGTAGCAGAAGGATCACGGTCGGCTGCGTTGCCTGAATTTGTGGCGGTCCTGGAATTCTCCTCAATTGCCAGGTACGGAAGCTGCGGCCACTGATATTTCGATCGGCGCACCCCATATAGCGCCAGAGTGTCGCTTGAGGATTTGCCATGATGATTTCGCGTTCGAGCCGGTTTGCCGTTCTGTTTGCAGGACTGTTCCTGGCGTTTTCCATGGTCACGGCCGATTACGCCGAGGCGCGGCGTGGCGGCAGCTTCGGCAGCCGCGGCACGCGCACGTTCCAGTCGGTTCCGCCGACCAGGACGGCGCCACAGCCGGCCGCGCCGGTCGAGCGCTCGATGACGCCCAACACCGCAACGAACAATGCGGCGCGCCAGACACCGGCAGCCCAACGACCAGGAATGTTCAGCGGCCTCGGCGGTTCGATGATGCGTGGCCTGCTGCTCGGCGGTCTGATCGGACTTCTTTTGGGCCAGGGGTTCGGCGGCTTGGCTGGCATGTTGGGCCTGCTGCTGCAAGGATTGCTGATCGGCGGCGCGATCATGCTGATCATCCGCTTTTTCCGGTCGCAATCGGCACGCAACCAGGCGCCTGCCATGGCCGGCGTTCCCCAGGGCATGGGCAATTTTGGGCGAAACGCGGCAGCCCAGCGCGAGGCGGACAACGTCACATCTTTCCCCATTCCAGGCATCGGGTCTGGCTTTGGCCGGACGGCTCCAGCCAACGATCAAATTACGATGACGCCGGCCGATCTCGATACATTCCAGCAGCGGTTGACCGAAGTTCAGGAAGCGTTCGGGCGTGAAGACCATGCTGGCTTGCGCCGGCTGGCGACCCCCGAGATGGTGTCGTACCTGTCCGAAGAACTTGCCGACAATGCCAAAAACGGCATCAGGAACGAGGTGTCGAACGTCAGCCTGCTGGAGGCCGATATTGCGGAGAGCTGGCGGGAAGACGATCGCGAATACGCGACGGCTGCCCTGCGCTACGAGTCTCTTGACGTGATGCGCGATCGCGCCAGCGGCAAGATCGTCGCCGGCGAAGCCGATCGGCCGACGGAAACGACCGAACTGTGGACCTTCACGCGCCAGAACGGCGGCGACTGGAAGCTCGCGGCGATACAGCAACCCTGACTGATACGCTGCAGCCTGGGCGGTTCACGTCCGCTGGCGATGGCTTCAGTGGCAGGAACGTCGAAGCCCGCGGCATCGATAGTCAGTCGCGATGGCGCAGCGCATCGACCAGGGCAACGAAAGCAGGCGAGGATTGCCGGCGGCTCGGATAATAGAGATGGTAGCCATCCCAATAGGGCAACCAACCTTCCAGGACCCGCGCCAGCCGCCCTTTGGCGATGTGGGGAAGGGCCATTTCTTCCGGAACATAGCCGAGGCCGCGGCCGGCCAGCGCGGCGTCCAGGACATGAAAGATGTTGTTGAAGACGAGCTGCCCATCGACGCGAATCTTGATCTCGCGGCCGTTCTCCTCGAACTCCCACACATAAAGAGCCCCGGACGATGGAAAACGGTAGTTGATGCAATTGTGCTGCACGAGGTCCTGCGGCTTCTCCGGCGCGGGATGCTCGGCAAAGTAGGATTCTTCGCCGACGACCGCGAAGCGGAAATCCGGTCCGATGCGCGCGGAGATCATGTCTTTCGCCAGCTGCTCGCCCATGCGAATCCCGGCGTCAAAGCGCTCCGTCACGATGTCGGTGAGGCCGTTGTCGAGCAGGAGTTCGACCTTGATGTCGGGATATTTCGGCAGAAAGCGTTTCAGCTTGGGCCAAAGGATGCTGCTTATTGCATAGTCAGGCGCCGACAGCCGGATGGTTCCGGCGGGCTTTTCCCTCAGTTCGTTCAGGGCATCGACCTCGATTTCGATCTGGTCAAAGTGCGGCCCAATCCGCTGCAAAAGCCTCTCTCCCGCCTCCGTGGGGGCCACCGCGCGGGTCGTGCGTGTGAGCAGGCGAACGCCAAGGCGCGCTTCGAGCTGGCGGATGGTGTGGCTTAGCGCCGATTGCGATATGCCGAACCGGGCTGCGGCGCGCGTAAAACTACGCTCCCGAGCAACAGCCAGGAACGCGAGCAGATCATTGACATTCTGCCGCGACACTCATGAATCCTTGTAATAGCCAGAGCTCGATTATACCGGATAAATCGAAGGCGAACACACTTCATTGAGCGGCAGCTGCGCTCGCCCCCCGGCGACGAACTACGAGCGGATTGCGCAGGTTTCAGTCGGCGCGTTCAACGCGGATGGTGACCGGACCGGGACGATCGAAGATCGAGACATCGCCAGTGACCTGCCCGAGCCTGATGATGCCAGGCGCCGGGAGGCGACCGCTCCGATAGTAGATCACGAAATGATCGGAACTCCACAGCCCAAGCGTGCCGACGGAGAAGTCGCGCTGCCGCGCCAGCTCGGGCAACGCGGAAGGCAGATTGCCGGTCTTTTCCTGGCGCAGATGATCGGACATCTCGATCGTGAGCGGCAGCATCTGCGCCAGAGATCTTGCGGCCTCGTTATCGGCGAGATCGGCTGTGACCTCGCCCCAATCCGAAGAAATGCGAATGCGTTCTTGAGCCATGGCAGATCCAGCCGCTGCGAGTGCGATAACAGCGGAACTCAGCATTAGTTTCAGCATTCCGTGGTACCTCCCGATCTATGCTGATGGAGCCTGTTCCGTCCGGTACAGGCTCCATCGCGCCGCTCACGCGGAGAGGTGCTGATTGAAGAAGCTTGTCAGCTTGTCGAACGGGATCAGGTCGACGCGATCGTAGAGGTCGACGTGCCCGGCGCCGGAAACCCAAACAAGCTCCTTCGGCTCGGCCGCTCGCTGGTAGGCATCCTCGCTGAACTCGCGGGAATGAGCCTGATCGCCGGCGATGAACAGCATCGGGCGCGGCGAGATCGTCTCGATGTCGTTGAACGGGTAGAAATTCATGAACTTGACATTGCTGGTCAGCGTCGGATGCGTGGTGATCTGCGGGTTTGCGCTGGCGGGCGTGAATTCACCCCGCGGCGTGCGGTAGAAGTCATAGAACTCCCGCTGGATCGGATGGGTGTCGGCGGTCAGCTCATGCACCGTGCCGCTGGTATATTCGACCTCGCCGCCTTCAAACTCTGCCCAGCGCCGCTCGGCAGCTGCAGCAATGGCCTGCTTGCGCTGCTCGACGCTCAGTGAATGGTTAAGCGCGTTGCGGTTGGCGGCCCCCATGTCGTACATGCTGACGGTCGCGACGGCGCGCATCCGCGGGTCGATCTTGGCGGCGCTGATGACGAAGCTGCCGCTGCCGCAGACGCCGATCGCACCGATGCGGTTTCTGTCGACGAATGGCCGTGTGCCCAGGAAATCGACCGCGGCGCTAAACGCTTCGGCGTAGACATCCGGCGAAACGATCTGGCGGGCCCCGCCCTCGCTTTCGCCCCAGAACGGCAGGTCTATGGACATGGCGACGAAGCCCTGTTCGGCCATCTTGGTGGCATAAAGATTCGCGCTCTGCTCCTTCACCGCACCCATCGGATGCCCGACGACGAGCGCCGGATGGCGCGCATTGCGGTCGAGCTTGTTGGGAATGAACAGATTGCCCGCAACGTTCATCTCGTATTGGCTCTTGAAGGCGATCTTTTCCAGCGTCACCTTATCGCTGGTGTAGAAGTTGTTGGCGCCGTTTGACATGTCTTGAGCCTTTGCGACGGGGATGCTGAACAGCGACGCCGCACCGAGCGCAGCAACGCCGGCACCGGTCAGCTTGAGGAGATCACGCCGGCCAAAGTCGACACTGGACTGCGCCGTGCTCTCGATTCCGATCTGCTTGTTCATGCCTGTCTCCTTTGATCGTCCTGAACTGTCGCAGGGCTGCCGGGCCATGCTCATTTCCTCGGCATGCGCGACAGTGTTGCGAATGTGTGAAATAGAATAGCGACGACGCCGGCGATCGATTAGACGGCAAAATCCGCATGTCGTTATGAGGATGATTCATCAATCGAATAGCGCAGGCTCGTCCCGAAGGTGAACAGATTCGTCCGCCTCCGGCCGCATCTGCATGCACAGGAAGAAGATCGTCACCGTGCCCGCCGATCAAAGGTTCGGCGTCAACGAGTTCGACGATGGCATTTGGCCCTTGAGCCTCATGCCCTATGATCTTGGATACTTCGACCTGAAACAGAGGACATTGCCCATCCCGCATTCTTGGCGCAGCCTGGATGCTCGCACCTATGGTGTATAATGCCGGGGCGCGTGACGGGCTCCATTGCATCCGGAAGGCAGATCAGTTCGTCACTCATGCTATGATCCTTCCTTCTGAGCAGGAGGTGGACTAGCCACCTCTGCGAACGGTGCGGAAAGCACGAGTTCATGCATGCCGAGACGCAAAACCAACCGCTCGGGAACGGCAGGGCATTCGGGTTAGGCGGCTTGCCGAAAGGTTCGAATCCTGTCGGGTGCAGCATTGCCGCAGTTCGCTTGCCGACAACTATTCCTGCTGGAATTGACAGGGCCAATCTTCAGGCCTCGTCAAGCCAGAAGGCAACTCGGTCCGGGCGTCTCCGCAAGCCATGTTGAGCTGCCACTGGGACAGACCCGCCGAATTGGAAAGGTCGACGCCCTCGACACGGGTCAGAAAGAAAAAGGCGCGGTCAAAGTCTATCGACGCGGTGAACGTCGCTCCTCGGAAGTCCGCCCGTGCGAGATTGGCAAACGAGAAGCGGCTGCCGCTGATATCGGCGCCATGGAACTGCGCACGCCCCAATTCTGCCTTTGTGAAATCAACGTTGGTCAGATTGGCGTCCTGGAAATTCGAGCGCTGCAATTCCGCGCTCGCAAACACAGCGCCCTGCGCGTCCATACGGCTGAAGTCGGTCCTGTAGGCCTCGATTCTGTCGAACCGGGCGCCTTTGGCGGTGGAGTCGGCCAGGGAAGCACGCACAAGCGTTGCCTTCTCAAGATTTGCCGCAAGGAGATTGCTGTTCCTGAGGTCGGTCGAAGTGAAATCAACACCGAACAGGTTCGCCCCGCTCAGGTCCTGTCCTTCTAGGATGAGAAGCTTCTTGCCACACTCGTGCCAATTGACGCCAGGCGTCGCGGCTGCGTGGCAATTGTGAGCAGCAGTGGCGTTCTGCCAAGCAAACACAGTGCAAATCGCTAGAACCAAGCCGGATGCGGCGTAAGCTCTGGTTCGCCTCAAAGTCATGGTTGCTGGACCTCTGCTACTCGCCGACACTCAACCTGACCACATCTGCTGACACTCGAGAGTGCTCCTCGTCTACACCACCGTCAACCCGGGAGCAGAGGACCTGGCGACGGTCGCCGCAGATGCGCAGCGGACGTCAACAATGGGAAGCCTGCTCGGGTGCTGACCGCCACCGCCGGCGTCCGCCGCCGACAAGCGTGAATCCGCTTGGGTCCGCACCGATCGGTACTTCCCGACGGCGAGGTTGACCCTGCACGGGGTGCTAGTCGCGTATCCTGATTCCGCTGTCGCTACCCCACGACTTCGCTTAGCGAGGCCGAAGTTGATCTCTGCCATCTACCAGGTCGAAGCATGAACCCCGCATATTTGTGTCGTAAGCTGACGTGCCGCGAATACGGCGTTTTCGGTAGGCGGGCTTTATGGCGGGCGCGCAACCTATTCTTTGATTTTTATCAATGTAAACAATGTCGTATGGCGGAGAGGGAGGGATTCGAACCCCCGATGGGCTTGCACCCATGCCGCATTTCGAGTGCGGTGCATTCGACCACTCTGCCACCTCTCCGCGGTCATGGTCCGCCGTTGCCGGCGCGGCGCACTAGATAACGGCTGGACGGACAGGTTACAAGGGCCAATCTGCCTGATATCAGGCTTCCCTCCGGGCCGTATTGGTCGTTGTTCGCTACCTCCGCCGCCTGTGCCAACGGCACCGTCTTGCTTTCAGCCGTTTGCCTTGACTCGCGCTGCACCTTCGGCTAGGGACGGCGCGCAATCGGCGTGGAGGGCTCTTCCGCGCCGCTTGCTTTTTGAACCCGCAGACTGACAAAAAGACGGCCGAACCGCTGAAGCGGTTCGTCAAGGCCGACCGAACAGCGAAAGGCAAAAAATGTTCGCAGTCATCAAAACGGGCGGCAAGCAGTATCGCGTCGCCGCCAACGATCTCCTGAAGATCGAAAAAGTCGAAGGCCAGGTCGGCGACATCGTCGAGATCGGCCACGTGCTCGCGCATGGCGAGGGCGAGAATGTCACGTTCGGCGCGCCGTTCGTCGACGGCGCCTTGGTCACCGCCGAAGTCGTCGAACAGGGCAAGAACCGCACCGTCATCGCTTTCAAGAAGCGCCGCCGGCAGAATTCGCGCCGCAAGATCGGCCATCGCCAGTTGTTGACCACCGTGCGGATCGCCGAGATCCTGCTGGGCGGCGCCAAGCCGACGAAGAAGGCCGCGGCCAAGGCCGAAGCGAAGGCCGAGGCGAAGGCTGAAGCTGCGCCGAAGACCGAAGCGAAGCCAGAGGATGCGCCGAAGAAGGAAGCCAAGGCAACTGAAACCGCCGCCGCGCCGTTGTTCAAAGCGCCGAAGGGCGAGCCGGACGATCTGACCGTGATCAAGGGCATCGGCCCGGTTGCGGCCGGCCAGTTGAACGAGCAGGGCATCACGACCTTCGCCCAGATCGCCAAGCTGTCGGACAAGGATATCGCCAAGATCGACGAGCATACGCCGTTCAGCGCCGACCAGATCACGGACTGGCGCGAGCAGGCCAAAGATTTGGCGAAGAAGTAAAGCGGGCCGGCGCGATCGTCGCCGGTTCGGACTTGAAACGGAACGCGAACGCGTTCATAAGACCCTTTAAGCGCCTAGCGGCGCATCGGAGTTAGTTAGATGGCACACAAGAAAGCTGGCGGTTCGTCGCGCAATGGTCGCGACTCCCATTCCAAGCGGCTCGGCGTGAAAAAATTCGGCGGCGAAGCCGTGATTCCGGGCAACATCATTATTCGTCAGCGCGGCACGACGTGGCATCCCGGCACCAATGTCGGCATTGGCACGGATCACACGCTGTTTGCGCTCGAAGCTGGCGCAGTCACCTTCAATAAAAAAGCCAATGGCCGAACCTACGTATCGGTGAACCCGATGACCAAGGCCGCGGAGTAGCCGGTTCCGCACGAGAACACCGGCACCCATCTCGGGAACCGGTGTCTGGCCAAGCCAGGAAATGGATCAGGGGAGATGGGTTTCCATCTCCCCTTTTTCTTGCCTGGAGGACTGACATGGTTGCCGAAGCGGATGACACAGACGGTGAAAGTTACGCGATAGATTGTCCGGTCCTGGTGACCGAGCGGCTGGTGCTGCGGGCGCCGCGCGAAAGTGACATCGAGCAACTGGTGGTGCTCGCCGACAATCGCCACGTCGCCGAAATGCTGGCCCGCATGCCGCACCCCTATGGCGAGGCCGAGGCACGCGCCTTCCTCGCGATGACGGCATCGCGCCGGTCCGGCATTGCCTATGCCTTGACCTTGGCCGGCACCGAAACCTTCGTCGGATGCGCCGGCCTCAACACCACCGATCGCGGGCTGGAGCTCGGCTACTGGATCGGCGAACCCTACTGGAAGCGCGGCTATGCGACGGAGGCCGCGCATGCGCTGGTCGACCTCGCCTTCCAGAAGACGGCGATCCAGGTGCTGCATGCCTCGACGCGGGTGATCAATCCGGCCTCGCGCCGGGTCATCCACAAATGCGGCTTCCAGTATGCCGGCCAGGGCATGCTGAACTCGATCGTTGCCGGCCAGGTGCCGGTCGAGCGTTACCGCCTCGATCGCAGGACCTGGACCAGCCTGCGGAACTGGGTCCATTTCTAGGCATGTCGATCTTCAGGTGAGGCCGGCCTGCGAATGGTGGCTTCCTGCGCTTCCGGTGCTCACGTACTTAAGTACGCTCCGCTCCGGTTCTCGGAAGCCACCACTCTCGGCGCGGCCTGACCTGATTTTCAACACGCCTAGGCGCGAAGATTGCGGATCGAATTTGGGTTCAAACCATCTCGACCCAGACCGGCAGGTGGTCCGAACCGACTGCCTGCCGGTCGACCCACAGGCGCTTCTGCGATTTGGCCAGCGAGGCGCTGGTGAAGACATAGTCGATGCGCTTGTGGCGGCTGGCGTCGTCAGGCCGCTTGGGGTCGACCCAGGTGACGAGATCGGCGCCTGCGGCGGCAAGGCGCAGGGCGGCATCGACGGCAAGATCCGCGGTTACCGGCATGCCGAATTCGTGGTCCAGGCGGCCGGCGAATTCGACATATTCCGGCGATCCGGCCAGCATGTTGAAGTCGCCCATGACGACGAAGCCTTCGGGACAAGGCAGGTCCGGCAGGCCGACCTCGGCGACGCCCGACAGCGCGCCGCCCTCGATCGCATAGTTCAACAGGCGCCGGCGCAGAAACCGGATCTGGCTGGCGCGTTCGACCGGGCTGCGATGGTCGAGATGGGTGGAATAGAAGCGGATAAAACCAAGCGGCGTCTCGATCAGCGCCTCCAGCGCGCCGCGCTGGAAATTCATCACTTCGAAACTGCGGCTGCGGGGCAAGAGGAGATTGCGCGACAGATGAACGGGGGTTTTCGACAGCACCATGTTGCCGAGCTGGAAGGTGGTGGTGATGGCACGGCCGTTTTCCAGACGCGAGCCGACATTGGCCTCGAAATTGCTGCCGTAGACGGCGAAATATTCGGGCAGCGCCTCGCCAAGCTCGGCCACCATGTCGCGGCCGCCATTGCTGGGGTTGTTGCGCGAGACCTCCTGCAGCGCGATCACGTCGGCGCCGCGCACGGCATCGGCAATGCGGCCGACATCGTAGCGTCCGTCAAGACCGACGCCGTAGTGGATGTTGTAGGTTACAAGCTGCATTGCGACTCCGGCGATGTTCAGACTCGGGCCATGTTGATAATCAGCCTCGCCCTTCGCCCCGCCTTGGTTTAGAGCAGTGCCAAACGTTAGAGCAATGCCGCAAGGCCACTAGCAGAAACTCAGCAATACGATGAAATTTCTCGATCAAGCCAAGGTCTATGTCCGCTCCGGCGATGGTGGCGCCGGATCGGTGTCGTTCCGGCGCGAAAAGTTCATCGAATTCGGCGGCCCCGACGGCGGCGACGGCGGCCGCGGCGGCGACGTCTGGGTGGAGGCGGTCGATGGGCTGAACACGCTGATCGATTATCGCTACCAGCAGCATTTCAAGGCCAAGACCGGCACGCACGGCATGGGCCGCAACATGACCGGCGCCAAGGGCGCCGACGTGACGCTGAAAGTGCCGGCGGGAACGCAGGTCTTTGCCGAGGACAACGAGACGCTGATCTGCGACCTGACCGTCGTCGGCCAACGCTTCCTGCTGGCCAAGGGCGGCAATGGCGGCTTTGGCAACCAGCATTTCAAGACCTCGACCAACCAGGCGCCGCGCCGCGCCAATCCGGGTCAGCCGGGCGAAGAGCTCAACATCTGGCTCCGGCTCAAACTGATCGCCGATGCCGGCCTGGTCGGCCTGCCCAATGCCGGCAAGTCGACTTTCCTCGCCGCCGTCACCGCAGCCAAGCCGAAGATCGCCGATTATCCCTTCACCACGCTGCATCCGGGCCTCGGTGTGGCCCGCATCGACGGGCGCGAGTTCGTCATCGCCGACGTTCCCGGCCTGATCGAAGGCGCGCATGAAGGCGTCGGCATCGGTGACCGTTTCCTCGGACATGTCGAACGCACGCGCGTCCTTCTGCACCTCGTCTCGGCGCAGGAAGAAAATCCGGGGAAGGCCTACAAGACCGTGCGCGCCGAACTCGACGCCTATGGCCATGGACTGGTCGAGAAGGTCGAGATCGTGGCACTTTCCCAGGTCGACACGCTCGATGCCGACGCACGCAAGAAGAAGGTCGCTTCGCTGAAACGCGCCGCCGGCCGCGCGCCGATGCTTTTGTCCGCCGTCACCGGCGAAGGCGTCGAAGCCGTTCTGCGCGCGCTGATGACGGTCGTCGCCGAGGCGCGCGACGCTGTCGCCGCTCCGGTCGAGACGCGCTGGAGATAGCGATGGCCGCGCAGTCGCTGAAAAAATACCGGCGCATCACCGTCAAGATCGGCTCGGCGCTGCTTGTCGACCGCACGGCGGGGCTGAAGCGCGACTGGCTGGCCTCGCTTGCCGACGACATTTCAGTGCTGGCCGAGAATGGCGCCGAGATCCTCGTCGTGTCGTCCGGCGCCATCGCGCTTGGCCGCACCATTTTAGGCCTCGGCAAGCGGGCGCTGAAGCTCGAGGAAAGCCAGGCGGCGGCGGCGGTCGGGCAGATTGCGTTGGCCGGCGCCTGGTCGGATGCGCTCGGCAAGGGCGGCCTGAAATCGGGCCAGATCCTGCTGACGCTCGGCGACACCGAAGAGCGCCGCCGTTATCTCAATGCGCGCGCGACGATCTCGACGCTGCTCAAGATGAAGGCGGTGCCGGTCATCAACGAGAACGATACGGTGGCGACCTCCGAAATCCGCTATGGCGACAATGACCGGCTGGCGGCGCGGGTGGCGACGATGATGGGCGCGGACCTTTTGGTGCTGCTCTCCGACATTGACGGCCTCTACACGGCGCCGCCGGCGCGAGACCAGCATGCCAGGTTCGTCGCTGTGGTCGACCGCATCACGCCTGACATCGAGGCGATGGCGGGTGCGGCCGCTTCGGAGTTTTCACGCGGCGGCATGCGCACCAAGCTCGACGCCGGCAAGATCGCCACCGCCGCCGGCACTGCCATGATCATCACATCAGGCACGCGGCTGTCGCCGCTGCTGGCGATCGAGCGTGGCGAGCGGGCGACGTTCTTCCGGCCGAGCGCCAATCCGGTCAAGGGCTACAAGACATGGATCGCCGGGCAGCTCGAACCGGCAGGCCGGCTGACAGTCGATGCCGGCGCCATCGGCGCGCTGCTGTCGGGCAAGTCGCTGCTGCCGGCCGGCGTCAAGCTGGTCAGCGGCAATTTCTCGCGCGGCGACACGGTGGCGATCCTGTCGCCCGAAGGCCGCGAGATCGCGCGCGGACTGGTTGCCTACGATGCCGCCGATGCCGTAAGGATCGCTGGCTTGAAAACAGCCGAGATCGAAACGGTGCTCGGCTATGAAGCGCGATCGGCGATGATCCACCGCGACGACCTTGTGGTGAGCCATTCCAGTGACCAAGTAGGGGCCAGTGACCAAGTACAGGCCGGCGACCAAGCGGTCGGTGACGAGGTGCGTAGCGGAGGATGAGCCATGCTGAAGCTGCATGAAAAATCCCGGGACGATACGGTGGCGCTGATGGCCGATATCGGCCGCCGCGCCCGCGCTGCCGCCCGACCGCTGGCCGTCGCCACAGCCGAGCGCAAGCACGCCGCGTTGATCGGTATGGCGCAGGCGATCCTTCGTCACGAGCAGGATATTCTCGACGCCAACGCCATCGACATCAAAAATGGCGAGCAGTCGGGGCTTTCGCCTTCTTTCATGGACCGGCTGAAGCTTGATCCCGGCCGCATCCGTGCCATGGCCGACGGCATCAGTGAAATCGCCGGGCTGCGCGATCCGGTCGGCGATGTCATTGCCGCATGGGACCGGCCGAACGGCCTGCATATCGAGCGCGTGCGCACGCCGCTCGGCGTTGTCGGCGTCATCTACGAAAGCCGGCCGAACGTGACCGCCGATGCCGGCGCGCTGTGCCTCAAGGCTGGCAATCCGGTTATCCTGCGCGGCGGCTCGGATTCGCTCAACTCCTCGGCGGCGATCCATGCCTGCCTGGTCGAAGGGCTGAAGGCGGCCAAGCTGCCGCAGGATGCCATCCAGCTGGTGCCGACCGCCGACCGCGCCGCCGTCGGCGAGATGCTGAAAGGGCTTTCCGGCAACATCGACGTCATCATTCCGCGCGGCGGCAAGAACCTGGTCGAACGCGTCCAGAACGAAGCGCGGGTGCCCGTCTTTGCTCATCTCGAAGGCATCTGTCATCTCTACATCGACGGCTCGGCTGATCTCGACATGGCCGCCAGGATCGCGGTCAACGCCAAGATGCGGCGCACCGGCGTCTGCGGCGCGGCCGAGACGCTGCTGGTCGACCGCGCTGTTGCCGCCACTCATCTGGTGCCGATCCTCGGGGCGTTGCGCGCGGCAGGGTGCGAAATCCATGCCGACGCCGAGGTGCTGAAAGTGTTTGCCGACGCTAAAGCGGCGACCGACGCCGACTGGGTGAGCGAATATCTCGATGCCATCATCGCAGTAAAACTGGTCGATGGCGTTGCCGGTGCGATCGAGCACATCGAGACTTTTTCCTCGCACCACACCGAGGCGATCGTCGCCGAGGATGCGGAGGCCGTCGAACGGTTCTTCAACGAGATCGATTCGGCGATCCTTCTGCACAATGCCTCGACGCAATTTGCCGATGGCGGCGAATTCGGCATGGGCGCCGAGATCGGCATCGCCACCGGCAAGATGCATGCGCGCGGCCCGGTCGGTGTCGAGCAACTGACCTCGTTCAAGTACCGCGTGCGCGGGACGGGACAGGTGAGGCCTTGAGCTTATTCGCGGTTAGAGCCTGACAGGCGTGCGCCCAGCCACCCCCCTCTGTCCTGCCCGGTGCCTGACACATGCTATCCCCGTCCGAACAACCCGTCCCCTCTCGCTACCTTCATATGCCGCATGCCGAAAAGGGCCTGGCCGTCGGACTGTTCGGCGGCTCGTTCAATCCTGCCCATGCCGGCCATGCGCTGGTCGCCGAGATCGCGCTCAGGCGCCTGGCGCTCGATCAGTTGTGGTGGATGGTGACGCCGGGCAATCCGCTCAAGAGCGCGCGGGAACTGGCGCCGCTGGCCGAGCGGCTGCGCCTGTCCGAGCAGATTGCCCGGAACCCGAAGGTCAAGGTCACCGCCTTCGAGGCGAGCCATTATGTCCGCTTCACCGCCGACACGCTGGCCCTGGTCAAGGCGCGCAACCCGGGCGTCGACTTCGTCTGGATCATGGGCGCCGATTCGCTGCGCGATTTTCATCGCTGGCAGCGCTGGCGCCAGATCGTGATGACGTTTCCGATCGCGGTGATCGATCGCCCTGGCGCGACGCTGTCGTTCCTGTCGTCGGTTGTCGCCAAGACCTTCGACTACGCGCGTGTCGACGAGGGCGACGCGCCGCGGCTCGCCCGCATGAAGGCGCCGGCCTGGACCTTCATCCACGGCCCACGCTCGTCGCTGTCGTCGACCGCGATCCGCAAGATGGTGCAGGGATAGGATGAGCGCTGGTCTTCCCTTCTCCCCCTGTGGGCCCTGTAGGGGAGTAGGGGAGTAGGGGAGTAAGGGAGTAGGGCAGTATGTTATGCTGCTCGCCGACCCAGCCATTTTTTTCTTTTCCCTACTCCCATACTGCCCTATTCCCCTACTCCCCTGTCGGGCGATGTCGCATTTGCGGCTGCCTTTCCTCGGTCCGTGAGCGATCCTGCGCGGGCATGGCGATTCTCGAGCGAAACCAGACCAGACGCGACCCGGCGCAGGGCAGCCCGCCGGCCCCGGCGATCGCCATCGCCAGCGTCGTCCTGTCGATGGCGCTGGTAGCGGTCGGCAACGGACTGATGTTCGCCTATATCCCGGTCCGGCTCGGCGCCGAAGGCTTCGATCCGACCTGGGCCGGGCTGATCGTCACCGGCCTCTCGGCCGGCGGCCTGGCAGGCTGCATCCTGACCGGTCCGCTGGTACGACGCGTCGGCCATGCGCGCGCATTCATGGTGCTGTCGGCTTTGATCGTGCTGTCGAACGCCGCCGTCGGGGCCGGACCGCACCCGCTGTCGTGGATCGCGGCACGCGCGCTCTACGGCTTTGCCATATGCGGCCTGTTCATCGTTGCGCAAAGCTGGCTGAACGACGTCATCGCCAACGCCATACGCGGCAGGGTCATGGCCTTCTTCTACGTCGCCTATGTTGCCGGGCTCGGTGTCGGCTACTCCACACTGGCGCTGATCGACATACGGGCTGCGGACGCGCCGCTGGTCGGCATCGCCTTCACCGCGCTGTCGATCCTCCCCGTCGGGTTGACGCGCCTCGCCCAGCCGCCGCCGCCGCAGGCGGCGTCGGTGGCGCTTGGCCGGGCCTGGCGGATTTCGCCGGTCGGCGTCGCCGGCATGCTTGCCGTCGGCGGCCTGTCGATGACGATTTCAGGCTTTGCGCCGATCCATGCCACGGCCAAGGGCTACAGCCAGGCCGATGTGGCACTGCTGCTGTCGGCGATGCCGATCGGCACATTGATCCTGCAGGTCCCGCTCGGATGGATTTCCGACCGCACCGACCGCCGCTTTGTGCTGGTAGCCGCTTCGGCGCTTGCCATGGTGGCGGGCCTGTTTGCGCTGGGCTTCGATGGTGGTGCGCTGGCGGCGCTGGTCGTCATCTATGTGGTCTGGGCCGGCGCATCGGAATCGATCTATTCGCTGGCCAGCGCACATGCCGCCGACCGCGCCGGCAAGGACGACATGGTGGCGCTGTCCAGTTCACTGCTGTTCGCGTGGTCGCTGTCCGGCTTCATCGTGCCCGGCATCGTGACCGGGCTTTCCGCCGTCTACGGAACCCAGGCCTTCATCCATGTGGCCGTCGTCATTGCCACCGTTTTTTGCCTGTTCGTGCTGTGGCGCGTGGTGGCGATGTCGCCTGTTCCCGCCGCCGAGACCGGCAATTTCGCGCCGATGAGCGCGCAGGCACCGCTGCCCCTCGATCTTGCCTTTCCGTCCGAAGAGCAGCGCCGCGCGGATAAATAGCTATGCCGGGAATCGATCGTCTCACTGTCTGGTGACGGCTTCCTGCCGCGGTGCTTCCGGTGGTGGCGCGGGTATAGAAATGCCTTCGCTGTCGAAGGCCTGCTTGGCGCGTTTGGTGAGATCGATCTGGGTCGCGAAGAAATCGGCAGCCGAGGTCCAGTAGCGCAAGGTTATGGCGACGTTGCTGTCGCTGACGGTCGCCACAAAGGCAATCGGCGCCGGCTCCCGCCTGACGCGTCGCTCGTCGGCGGCGACGCCCAGCATGGTCTTTTGAGCGAGATCGATATCGTTCCACGAGCCGATGGTCAGGGTGATATCGGCGCGGCGGACGCCGTTGCGTGTAAAATTGCGGACGGGCTGGTTCCACAGCGTCGAATTGGGAGCGACCACGTAAACGCCTTCGACCGTTCTCAGCGTGGTGGCGAACAGCCCGATTTCCTCGATGGTCCCGGAAATGACCCCGACCTCGACATATTCGCCGATGCGGAATGGCCGCAGCGCCAGCAGCATGATGCCGGCGGCAATGTTCTGCAGCGTGCCCTGCAGCGCCAGGCCGATGGCCAGGCCGATGGCGCCAATGGCGGCAATGATCGAGGTCGTCTGGACGCCGAACTGGCCGAGCACCATGACGACGACGAGGATCAGTATGGCGTAGCGGACGATCCGCGAGAAGAAGTGGCGCAGCGTCGTGTCGAAGCCATGGATATGGCCGAGGCCGGCGTAGATCGAGCGCTGGGCAAGGCCGGCGACGATATAGCCGAGGACCAGCAGGATGACGGCGCCTATGGCCGAGAACGAGTACGAGACGATCAGAGCGCTGAGCTGCGCAAGGCCGGACTGCACGGTGAGGAGAGCGTTCTGAGGGTCGACAGGCATGAGGGGGATCCGAATGGTCAATGCGCCGATAACCCTCGCCAGGCGGCAAGAGTTCCGATTTTTCTTCAACTGCGGAACCGGAAGAACGGTTCTTCGTTGGCTACGGTAGGGTTGCCGTCTTGAAACTGCAACGCAACTCTGCCTATCTAAGGGTGTCACCTGCTTTGAAGGGTGATTTGGTTGTTCTTGCTGCGAAAGGAAATACACTGAGAACAGCACTTTGGAAGAAGGCCGACATCGTGCCTTCGCCGGCCGGGATCAGCGTAAACGACGCCGTGTCCCGCGCCATCAAGACAGTCCTTGCCAGTCTGGAAGACTCCAAGGCCGAAAACATCGTCTCAATCGACATTCAGGGAAAATCGAGCCTCGGTGACTATATGGTCATCGCGTCCGGCCGATCGCACCGTCATGTCTCGGCTGTCGCCGATCATCTCCTCAAGGCGCTCAAGGATGCCGGGCTCGGCACGGCGCGCGTCGAGGGACTGGCCGGCGCCGACTGGGTCCTGATCGATTCGGGCGACATCATCGTCCATGTCTTCCGCCCCGAAGTCCGCGACTTCTACAATCTTGAAAAGATGTGGCAGGCGCCGGACCTCGAGGAAGAGACCCTCCACTGAGCCGTATCGGTTGATGCATGTCGTTTACCAAAACCGGTGACCACTTTTGGTGACATGCATTAGCGGCTCTTCGAGGCAGGGATGAAAATCACCGTTCATGCCGTGGGCCGGATGAAAGCCGGCCCCGAGAAGTTGCTCGCCGACCGATATTTCGAGCGCTTCGCCAAGAGCGGGCCGGCCGTGGGGCTCGAATTCTCAGGGGTCGTCGAGATCCCGGAGGGCCGCGCCCAGACCGCCAACGAGCGTCGCCGCGACGAGGGCCAGAAACTGCAGGCGCAGTTGCAGCCTGGTGCCGCGCTGATGCTGCTCGACGAACGCGGCAAGAGTTTTTCCTCCGAGGATTTCGCCGGGCGCATCGGCCTGCTGCGTGATAGCGGCCGCAAGGCGCTGGTCATCGCCATCGGCGGCGCCGACGGTCACGACCAGTCGCTGCGCGATCAGGCCGACCTGATGGTGTCGTTCGGTGCGCCGACATGGCCGCACCAACTGGTCCGTGTCATGTTGGGCGAGCAGCTTTACCGGGCGGCCACAATCCTGTCCGGTCATCCCTATCACCGCTCGTGAGCCGTTGCAGGTTCAACCGAAACCGGTGGATTGGCGTCAGCCGCCCGGATTTTCGCCTCAATGCGTCACGAGGCTGTTTTTCGGTCAGCGGGCTCTCGAACATGGTTGATTGTTCGTTAACGAAGCCACGCATAGAGTCGGGCTTCAATGGCTGAAGGTTGGAAATCGCGATCGGGCTTTTGGCGCGCAGGCTGCGGCTTGGCAGCGGCGGTGCTTATGCTGTCGCTCGGTGCCGCGCGGGCGCAGAGCAGGCTCGACATGGCGCCCGACCCGGACCAGAGCCGCGCCGAATACGAACGGATATCGCAGGAGATCACGCTGTCGTCGGAGCGGCTGGCCAGGCTCGCCGCCGACATGGCGACGGTCAAGAAGGACCATGCCTCGATCACCGCGGCGCTGATCCAGTCGGCGATGACCGAGCAGAAGCTCGGCCAGGACATCGAGGACATCGGTGCCAAGCTGGAAGGGCTGAAGGGCGACGAGCAGAAAATCCGTGCCTCACTGGCTGCCAGACGCGACGTTCTGGCCGAGGTGCTGGCCGCGCTGCAGCGCATGGGGCTCAATCCGCCGCCGGCCATCCTGGTCAAGCCGGAGGACGCGCTGTCGTCGGTGCGCAGCGCCATCCTGCTCGGCGCCGTAGTGCCGGAACTGCGCCAGCAGACCGAGATATTGCTGGCGGAACTCAAGGAGCAGTCACGGGTGACGGCCTCGATCGAGGCGGAGCGGGCGCGGCTGACGGCGGCAGTCGCCGAGCAGACGGCGGAAAAGAAGCGGCTCGGCATGCTGCTCGAAGCCAAGCAGAAGCTCGAGGCCGAGACGCAAACGGCCCTGGCGGCGGAAAAGCAGCGATCCGCGGCACTGGCGGCCAAGGCCGGCAGCCTGAAGGAACTGATCGCCTCGCTCGAGGCCGACAAGGCCCGCAAGACTGCGGACGCGGCGAAGGCAGCCGAGCAGAAGGCCGCCGAACAGAAAGCCGCGGAGCAGAAAGCCGCGGAGCAGAAGGCAGCGGGTGCCGACAAGGCCCCGGCACTGGGGGCTCCGGCGCAGACGGCTCCGGCACAGAAGGCCCCGGAACAGACGGAACTGGCGGCCCTGCCGGTGCCGGAAGCCAACCGGCTCACCGCCGCTGCGCCGTTTTCGGCGCTTCAGGGGCAGATCGCTTTGCCGGTCACCGGCAAGATCAAGCGGCGGTTCGGGGCCAGCGACGGTAACGGCGCAGTGATGCTCGGTGACATGGTTGCGACACAATCGGGAGCCATCGTCACCGCGCCGGCGGACGGAAATGTACTTTATGCGGGACCTTTTCGCTCTTATGGCCAACTCTTGATCCTGAACGCAGGTGACGGCTATCATGTCGTTCTCGCGGGGATGAGCAGAATCAGCGTCGCGTCTGGCCAGTCGGTGCTCGCAGGAGAGCCGGTCGGCGCGATGGGAGAGGCCCGGGTGGCGAGCACCTCGGCATCGAAGAATGGAAATGCCACGCCGGAACTCTATGTTGAGTTCCGCAAGGATGGAAAACCCGTCGATCCGACCCCATGGTGGGCGGACCGTTTGTCTGGAAGGACGTGAGATGATGCGGAAACTGTCGCTTCTGTTTGCCGGTGCGCTGATGGGCGCATCAGCGATGAGCCTGGTCTATGGCGCGCCCGGCTCGACGGCGAACGCTGCGGGCTCCGAGACCTATAAGCAACTGGCGATCTTCGGTGATATTTTCGAGCGGGTGCGGGCGCAATATGTGACGCCGCCCGACGACAAGTCGCTGGTCGAAAACGCCATCAACGGCATGCTTACCTCGCTCGACCCGCACTCCTCCTATATGAACGCCGAAGAGGCGCAGGACATGCGCGTGCAGACCAAGGGCGAGTTCGGCGGCCTCGGCATCGAGGTCACCATGGAGAACGACCTGGTCAAGGTGATCACGCCGATCGACGATACGCCGGCTGCCAAGGCGGGCGTGCTTGCCGGCGACTATATTGCCAAGATCGACGGCGAGGAGGTTCGCGGCCTGAGCCTCAACGATGCGGTCGAGAAGATGCGCGGGCTGGTCAACACGCCGATCAAGCTCACCATCCTGCGCCAGGGCGCCGACAAGCCGATCGAACTGACGGTGGTGCGCGACATCATCAAGGTCAAGGCGGTCAAGTTCCGGGTCGAGAACGACATCGGCTACATCAAGATCACCTCCTTCACCGAAAAGACCCATGATGATCTCGAGAGCGCCATCGAAACCATCGAGAAGCAGGTGCCGAAGGAAAAGCTAAAGGGCTACGTGCTCGATCTGCGCCTCAATCCGGGCGGGCTGCTCGATCAGGCGGTGAGCGTGTCCGACGCCTTCCTCAACCGTGGCGAGATCGTCTCGACGCGCGGCCGCGATCCGAAGGACGTCACCCGCTTCGACGCGCGGCCGGGCGACGATATCGACGGCAAGCCGCTGGTCGTGCTCGTCAATGGCGGCTCGGCCAGTGCGTCCGAAATCGTCGCCGGCGCGCTGCAGGATTTGCGCCGCGCCACGGTCGTCGGCACGCAGTCGTTCGGCAAGGGTTCGGTGCAGACCATCGTCCCGCTCGGCGAGAACGGCGCGCTGCGCCTGACGACGGCGCTCTATTACACGCCGTCCGGCAAGTCGATCCAGGGCAAGGGTATCACGCCCGACATCAAGGTCGACCAGCCGTTGCCGCCGGACCTGCAGGGCAGGGACCTGACGCGCGGCGAGTCGGACCTCAAGGGCCACATCAAGGGCAGCGAGGAGGGCGATGCCGGTTCAGGCTCGGCAGCCTATGTGCCGCCGGAGCCGAAGGACGATCTGCAGCTCATCTTCGCCCAGCAGTTGCTGCGCGGCGAGAAGACCGATCCGGCGTTCCCGCCGAATCCGGACAAGGCTGTGCTGAACCAGTAAAAGTCGATCAGCCGGACAACAGGTCTGGCTGCCTGATCGAAGCGATGTAATGCTGCCGGGGCCGCAAGGCCTCGGCAGTTTGATTCGGGGACCGCGGCTGGGGATGCGGCTTGGCTGACATCGGTAGTGACATCGAACGCCCACTCGGGCAGGCCGCCCGGCCGCCGCGCGCGGCCCGCAGGATCAGCGCTGGCGTGGTCGCGGCCACTGTCGTGGTGCTGGCCGTGATCGGCGTCTCCGGGGCGATTGCGCTGCGTGAAAGGCCGTTTCGAAACCCGGAAGAAGTCGCCGTTTCGACGCCGAAGGCGACAGCCGTGGTCGAACCCGCAGCGCCGATCACTGAACCGGCGCCGAGGGCCGAAGCAGCGTCCAAGGCGAGCATACCCAAGACGGGCGGGTCCAAGGCAAGCGGATCCAAGACGGGCGGGCCGCAGATCATCCACATGCAGGCCGAAGCGGGCGACGGTCCGCCCGGGGCCATCGTCATCCACGACCCTTCGACGACCGGCCAGAACCTGAGGATCGCGCATATTCCCGACAGGGCGCTGGTCGAGTCTGGCGAAACCGGTTCATTGCCGGTTCGTGCTGCCGACGGCAGGCGGCCGTTCGATGTCTATGCGCGACCGTGGTCCGGTGCGCGCGGTGCGCGCGTGGCGATCGTCATCGGCGGGCTTGCCGTGTCACAGACCGGCACGCAGGCGGCCATCGCCAAGTTGCCGGCCGAAGTGACGCTGGGCTTCGCGCCGCAGGGCAACAGCATCGGCCGCTGGATGCAGGCGGCGCGGCAGAGCGGCCATGAGATCGTCATGCAGGTGCCGCTCGAACCGTTCGATTATCCGAATGTCAATCCCGGCCGCAACACGCTGACGGTCGTGGCGACACCCGACGAGAATTTGGAGAATTTGCGCTGGGCGCTGTCGCGGACGACCAATTACACCGGGGTCATGAACTATATGGGCGCGCGTTTTTCGGCCGATGCGGCGGCGATGGGGCCACTGATGGCCGAGCTTGGCAGGCGCGGCCTGGCCTATGTCGACGACGGTTCGTCGGCACGCAGCCTGGCGCCCGAACTGGCGTTGAAGAACGGTGTGCCGTTCGCCGCCGGCGACACGTCGATCGACGCCGTGCGCGACCGCGGCGCCATATTGAAGAAGCTGGACGAACTGGAAGCAACCGCGCGGGCGAAAGGCTTTGCCGTCGGCATCGGCTCGGCCTTCGACCTGACGGTCGACACCGTGTCGTCCTGGGTGATCGAGGCCAAGAAGCGCGGCATCGAGATCGTGCCGATTTCGGCAGTGGCGGTGGATCCGGAAAAAGGTTGAGCATGGCGAAGAAAAAACCGGTCGACCCCGAGACGCTGCCCTATCGTCGCTGCGTCGGAGCGATGGTCCTCAACGGAGACGGGCTGGTCTGGGTCGGGCATCGCATTGCCGAGCCGGACAGCGAATTCGCCGGCACGACGCAGCTCTGGCAGATGCCGCAGGGCGGCATCGACAAGGGCGAAGAGCCGCTGCAGGCGGCACAGCGGGAACTCTACGAAGAAACCGGCATGCGCAGCGTCTCGTTGCTGGATGAGGCGCCGAACTGGATATTTTACGACCTGCCGGCCCATCTGGTCGGCGTCGCCTTCAAGGGAAAGTATCGTGGTCAGACGCAAAAATGGTTCGCCTTCCGCTTTCACGGCGATTTGAGCGAGATTGAGATCAATCCGCCGCCGGGCGGCCACACCGCCGAGTTCGACAGATGGGCCTGGCGGCCAATGAAGGAATTGCCCGACCTGATCGTTCCGTTCAAGCGTCAGGTCTATGAGGACGTGGTTGCGGCATTCCGGCATCTGGTTGCGTAGGCCTGGCGCAAGCCGCGCTCGCGCCGACCACGGTTGCCGCGTCGGCGCGGTGGCCTTATTGATGGCCGATCCGCTGCAGACGGGATTGGCATGAACGGCACTTCCAAAAAATCTCTTTCTGAAAGGGCCGTCAAAGCCGCGCCGATCAGCGAAGCGGCGGCCGGCGCCATATTGACCGTCGATCTCAGCGCCATCCGCGAAAATTACCGGCGGCTCAAGGCGCGGTTGGGCGGTGTCGGCTGCGCCGGTGTCGTCAAGGCCGACGGCTACGGGCTCGGGGCGCGCCAAGTGGCCGCGGCGCTGGCGGCCGAAGGCTGCGCTGTTTTTTTTGTCGCGCATCTGGCCGAGGGTGCCTTGCTGCGCCAGGCGCTCGGCGCACGGGCGGCGATCTATGTGCTGAACGGCATTCAGCCGGGCGCCGAAAGCGAAGCCGTCGCAGCGGAGCTGGGCGTGGTCATCAACAGCGCCGGCCAGCTCGCCGCCTGGCGCGCGGCGGCGCAGCGGGCCGGCCACAAGCTCAAGGCTGCAATCCAGGTCGACAGCGGCATGTCGCGGCTTGGCATGGCGGCAGCCGAGGTGGAGGCCGTCGCTGCCGACCCGCAGGCTTTCGATGGTATCGACGTCACCATCGTGATGAGCCATCTCGCTCGCGCCGACGAGCCCGAACATCCGGCCAACGAGCAGCAGCGGCTGGAATTCGAGCGGCTACGCAGGATGCTGCCAAATGCGCCGGCCTCGCTCGCCAATTCCTCCGGTATCTTTCTTGGGCAGTCCTTTCACTACAACCTCGCCCGACCCGGTGCGGCGCTCTACGGCATCAATCCGACGCCTGCGGCGGAAAATCCGATGCTGCCAGTGGTGCGGCTTCAAGCAAAAATCATCCAGACGCGCAGCCTCGAGAGGGGAGCCGGCGTCGGCTATGGCCATATTTTTCACGTCACCGATTCGCTGATCGCCGCAACGATCTCGCTTGGCTATGCCGATGGCTGGCATCGACGTGCGGCCTCGGCCGCCTGGTTCGAAAATGTGCGCTTGCCGTTCCTGGGCCGTGTGTCGATGGATTCGATCGTCCTCGACATTTCGGCCCTGCCGCCCGGCAGGCTGAAGGCGGGCGACCTCGTCGAACTGATCGGCCCATCGCAGACGGTCGACCAGGCGGCCGGCCATGCCGGCACCATCGGCTATGAAATCCTGACCAGCCTCGGACACCGCTTTCACCGACGCTATGTGAATGGATAGCGCGCGGGCTTTTTTTTAGTCATGTGTCGTCGTCCCAAAACCTCCTGCCTACTTTTGGGCGACATGCTTGGGCACTTGGCGGACGCGGTAAAATCCGGCAGACAGAAAGCCACGATGCGCCCGCTGACAAGACATCGTTCTGGAGAGCTATGCGATGAAGATCTTCGTGCTGGGCGGCGGCGTCATCGGGGTCACCACTGCCTATTACCTGGCCGAGGCCGGCCATGAAGTGACGGTGATCGACCGCCAGAAGGGCCCGGCGCTGGAAACCAGCTTTGCCAATGCCGGCGAGATCTCGCCAGGCTATGCCTCGCCCTGGGCCGGTCCCGGCGTCCCGCTGAAGGCGATCAAATGGCTGCTGATGAAGCATGGTCCTCTGGTGGTGCGGCCGACTCTCGATCCACATATGTGGATTTGGCTGGTCAGGATGCTGCGCAACTGCACCGCCGAGCGCTATGCGGTGAACAAGTCGCGCATGGTGCCTTTGGCCGAATACAGCCGCGACACGCTGAAAGCGCTGCGCGAGGCGACCGGCATCGCCTATGACGAGCGCAGCAAGGGAACGCTGCAGCTTTTTCGCACGCAACAGCAGCTCGATGGCACAGCCGGCGATGTCGAGGTGCTGAAGACATATGGCGTTCCCTACGAGATCCTCGATCCCGACGGCTGCATCGCGGCCGAGCCGGGCTTGGCAGGGATCCGTGAAAAGTTCGTCGGCGGCCTGCGGCTGCCGGGCGACGAGACCGGTGACTGCAAGATGTTCACTGACCGTCTGGCAGAGCTCTGCGCAGCGCGCGGCGTCACCTTTGAATACGACACGTCGATCAGGCGCATCGTGCGCAAGCGCAACCAGATCGCCGACATCAATACGAGCAAGGGATGGAAGGCCGCCGACGCCTATGTGATGGCGATGGGCAGCTATTCGGCCAAGTTCATGCGCTATCTGAAACGACCTATCCCGGTCTATCCGGTCAAGGGTTATTCGATCACCGTGCCGATCAAGGATGCTGCCGCAGCACCGGTCTCGACGGTGATGGACGAGACTTACAAGGTGGCGATCACCAGGCTCGGCGATCGCATCCGCGTCGGTGGCACCGCGGAGATTTCCGGCTTTGACCTGACGCTGCATGAATCGCGGCGGCGCACGCTCGAACATTCGCTCGGCGACCTTTTTCCAGGCAGCGGCGACATGCGGTCGGCGACCTTCTGGTGCGGGTTGCGGCCGATGACGCCGGACGGGCCGCCGCTGATCGGCCGCACCGAGTTTTCCAACCTCTATCTCAACACCGGCCACGGTACGCTCGGCTGGACCATGGCCTGCGGCTCGGCCAAGGTCCTGGCCGACATCATTTCCAGCCGGGTGCCGGACATCGATGTCCGAGATCTCGGACCGGAGCGATACCAGCGGTAGGATCGGAAGGATTCTTCACGCATTTGAGCGGAGAAACTTGCCGCGTGACTCGGGATCAGTCTCCAGCACACCTCGCCGCGTTAGAGAAAATATTGTCAGACGAACAGGCTCCGCTCCCGTTCCACCGCCCTGGTGATGAAGCTCGCGACGATCTGGACGCGGCGCAGCGGCCTGACCGATTCGTGATAGACCAGCCAGTAGGCGCGGCGAATGGGCGCGACGATGTCGACGGCCACCAGTTCCGGCATCGAGTGGGCGACAAAAGTGTGCAGGATGCCGATGCCGGCGCCGGAGCGCACCGCTTCGGCCTGGCCGAGCGCCGAGGAGATGGCGAAGCTCGTGCGCCAGTCGGCACTGAACTCGGCCGCATAGTCGAGCGAGGGGCTGACGATGAGGTCCGGCACATAGCCGATCAGCCTGTGCCGGCCAAGCTCGGCCGGCGTCTGCGGCAGGCCATGCGCGTCGGCATAGGCGCGGGACGCGAACAGGCCGAGCGTGTAATCGACCAGCTTTCCCGCCACCAGCCTGCCTTCGGTCGGTCGCTCCACGGTGATGGCGATGTCGGCCTCGCGCCTGGACAACGAGAAGGAACGCGGCACCGGCACCAACTGGATGGTGAGTTCACGGTGAAGCGCCGTCAGTGCGCCGAGGCGTTTGGCCAGGAAGGCGACGCCGAAACCGTCAGGGGCGCCGATGCGCACGGTGCCGGAGACGTCGTCGCCTTCGCCCGCCACGGTCGAACGCGCGGCGATCATGTCGCCTTCCATGCGCTCGGCGATGTCGAGGAAACGCTCGCCCGCCGGCGTCAACTCGCTGCCGGTGGTCAGCCGGCGAAAGAGTTTTGTGCGCAGCGCATCCTCGAGCGCGGCGACGCGGCGCGAGACAGTGGCGTGGTTCAGCTCCAGCCGCTTGGCCGCGCCAAGTATCTGGCCGGCACGCGCCACCGCAAGAAAGATGCGGACGTCATCCCAGTTCATGAGGGAGGGTCCGGAGGATGACGATTACGGCAGCGCTCTACGGCGCCCCCCTCTGTCCTGCCGGACATCTCCCCCACGAGGGGGGAGATTGCGCTATCATCCCCGATTTCGCCAAACATCGACGCTGTTAAGGAAGAGCTGTCAGCGGAGCTGCCAATCTCCCCCCTAGAGGGGGAGATGTCCGACAGGACAAAGGGGGGCGCGAAGGAACTCAATTTCTCAATCCTTGCCGCTAGGACCTGCACCCTATCATTTGCGGCAATTGATGCACAGGCGTCGCTCGCACTCTATTTTCTGCACAACGGTTGCGTTTCCGCTCACGTTGCCATCGGCGGCGCAAAGGCGGACAATGCCGCATCACAAATACAGGGAGAGAAAACCATGATCGACTACGGTCATTTCATCGGCGGCAAGCGTGTCGCCGGGACCAGCGGCCGCAAGCAGGACGTCATGCAGCCGATGGACGGCACGGTGCGCGGCACCGTGGCGCTGGCTTCGCAGGCGGAGCTGCGCGCAGCCGTGGAGAACGCCAAGGCGGCGCAGCCCGGTTGGGCGGCGACCAATCCGCAGCGGCGCGTGCGCGTCCTGATGAAATTCCTCGAACTGGTCGCCCGGGAATATGATGCGCTGGCCGACATTCTGGCGCGCGAGCACGGCAAGACCATCGCTGATGCCAAGGGCGACATCCAGCGCGGCCTGGAAGTGGTCGAGGTCTGCATCGGCGCGCCGCACATGATGAAGGGCGAGTTCACCGACGGCGCCGGCCCCGGCATCGACGTCTATTCGATGCGCCAGCCGCTCGGCGTCGTTGCCGGCATCACGCCGTTCAATTTTCCGGCGATGATCCCGTTGTGGAAGATCGCGCCGGCTATCGCTTGCGGCAACGCCTTCATCCTGAAGCCTTCGGAGCGCGACCCGGGCGTGCCGATGCGCATCGCCGAACTGTTCATCGAAGCCGGCCTGCCAGCAGGCATTCTCAACGTCGTCAACGGCGACAAGGAGGCGGTCGACGCCATCCTCGATGATCCCGATATCAAGGCCATCGGCTTCGTCGGCTCGACGCCGATCGCCCAGTACATTTATTCGCGCGGCTGCGCGGCCGGCAAGCGCGTGCAGTGCTTCGGCGGCGCCAAGAACCACATGATCATCATGCCCGACGCCGACATGGACCAGACCGTCGACGCGCTGATCGGCGCCGGCTACGGCTCTGCCGGCGAGCGCTGCATGGCGATCTCGGTGGCTGTCCCGGTCGGCAACGATACCGCCAATCGGCTGATGGAAAAGCTGGTGCCGCGCGTCGAAAGCCTGAAGGTCGGCCCATCGACGGATTCGTCCGCCGATTTCGGCCCGCTGGTGACGGCGCAGGCGCTGGAACGGGTCAAGGGCTATGTCGACATCGGCGTCAGGGAAGGCGCCAAGCTGGTCGTCGACGGGCGCGGCTTTTCCATGCAGGGCTATGAGAACGGCTACTATATGGGCGGCTGCCTGTTCGACAACGTGACCGCCGATATGCGCATCTACAAGGAAGAGATTTTTGGGCCGGTGCTCTCGGTAGTGCGCGCGCCGACCTACGAGAACGCGATCAAGCTCGCCAACGACCATGAAATGGGCAACGGCGTCGCCATCTTCACCCGCGACGGCGATGCCGCCCGCGATTTCGCCTCGAGGGTCCAGGTCGGCATGGTCGGTATCAACGTGCCGATCCCGGTGCCGATCGCCTACTATACGTTCGGCGGCTGGAAAGCGTCTTCCTTCGGCGACCTCAACCAGCACGGACCGGACGCATTCCGGTTCTACACCAAGACCAAGACGGTGACGTCGCGCTGGCCGTCCGGCGTGAAGGACGGCGCCGAATTCGTCATCCCGACGATGAATTAGCCGGACGGTTGCTTGTCTGCGCGTCCTCGCCTTCGGCTGCGGGCGCGC
>NZ_FNEE01000040.1 GCF_900099905.1 Mesorhizobium muleiense
CCTTGTGGGAGAAGGTGGATCGGCGCGCAGCGCCGAGACGGATGAGGGGTGTTGGCCGGAGTGCTGTTAGTGCCAAGCTGGAGCACCCCTCATCCGACCTCGCTTCGCGAGGCCACCTTCTCCCACAAGGGGAGAAGGAAGAGGCGCATTAGTCGTTGCGCGACATGAATGTTGGTATATATAATTTCATCTCATGAAAATGGCTTCGGCGACTGCCGAGAGCCGACAGCATGGGACCTTGATGGCTCGCAAGCTTGAGGGCGCCGCAAGAGCGGCGATCGATCCGCGGATCACTGCTTCGGCAGCACGGCAGCCATGACGCGGTCGCACGACCTCTTCATCGAATTGGGCATCATTCCCGTCTGCGCCTACTTCAGCGCCGACAGCAATTTGCTGCCAATGGACTTGCGCAACGACCAGCTTTTCCAACACAATCAAAAAGACGCAAGAAGGGAACGAACGATAACTTCCACCAGAGCTTGACAGGAGCACAGGCATGTCACTTCGGAGTTTGATTTCGAGATTATCAATGGGAGCCTTAACACTTGCCGCGGCAAGTGCACTGACGCCTTCGGCCCAAGCGGCGGCGCCAGAATCGAACGACCCTATCAAGATCGCGCTGTTCGACTGGACCAGCGTCAATCTGAACGCAAAGATCCTCGGCGGCATTCTTGAAAAGCTGGGATACACGGTCGAGTACCCGACGGCCGATTATCTCTCCAGCCTGACCACCGGCCTTACCAATGGCGATCTCGCTGTCGCCATGGAATTCTGGGATACGACGGCCGGCGAAGCCATGAAGGCCTCGGATGCGACCGGGCAGACCGAACGCCTCGGCCCGCTCGGGCCCAAGGCCAAGGAGGAATGGTGGTATCCCGAATACATGAAGGAGAAATGCCCGGGCCTGCCGAACTGGGAGGCGCTGAAGGACCCGAAATGCGCCGAGGCCTTCTCGACCGCCGAAACGGCACCGAACGGCCGCTATCTCGGCGGGCCGGTGACATGGGAAGGTTTTGACGACGAACGCGTCGAGGCGCTGAAGCTGCCCTTCACCGTCATCCATGCCGGCACCGATGCGGCGATGTTCGCCGAGCTGGATTCGGCCTATCAGCGCAAGGCGCCGATCATGCTGTGGGTCTATTCGCCGCATTGGGCGCCGGCCAAGTACAAGGGCGAATGGGTCGAATTCCCCGACTATACGCCGGAATGCTACAACGACCCGAAATGGGGCGTGAACCCCGAGGCAAAATATGACTGCGGCAAGCCTCATGGCGAGATCTGGAAATATTCCTGGGCGGGCATGAAGGACAAATGGCCGGTCGCCTACAAGGTCGCGAAGAACTACACGATCGACACCGACGAGCTCAACAAGATGAGCGGCCAGATCGATCTCGAAGGCAAGACGCCCGAAGACGTCGCCGCCGCCTGGATCGCCGCCCACGAAGCCGACTGGAAAGCCTGGGCCGAGTGATCGTTCCAACTGGAAACTGCGAGATCCGGCCATTCATGGCCGGGTCTCTATCCCCTATTCCAGAAGGAAGACTGCATGGCCGATACGACTGAACAGGTGCTGCAAGCGGCAGGCACGCCAAACGATGCCCGCCCGATAAAGCTCGCCTGCCGCAACGTCTGGAAGCTGTTCGGCGCCAACGCCGCCAATTTCATCCGCCAGCGCGACGGCAAGGCCAGCATGGCGGAGGTCGCCGCGGCCGGGCTGGTCGGCGCGGTGCGCGCCGTCGACCTCGAAATCCGCCAGGGCGAAATCTTCATCATCATGGGGCTTTCGGGGTCGGGCAAGTCGACGCTGGTGCGCTGCATGTCGCGGCTGGTCGAGCCGACGCATGGCAAGGTCGAGTTCGAGGGCAAGGATCTCCTCAAAATCTCCGATGCCGCGCTGATCGAGCTGCGGCGCCACCGCATGGGCATGGTGTTCCAGAATTTCGCCCTGCTGCCGCATCTGAATGTGCTGGAGAACATCGCCTTTCCACTGGGCATCCAAGGACAGGACCGGCCGACGCGCGAGAAGCGCGCGCGCGAAGTGATCGAGCTTGTCGGCCTGCGCGGCCGCGAGCATTTCTATCCGCGTGAGCTTTCCGGCGGCCAGCAGCAGCGTGTCGGCATCGCCCGCAGCCTCGCCACCAAGCCGGAAATCTGGTTTCTCGACGAGCCGTTCTCGGCGCTCGATCCGCTGATCCGCCGCGAGATGCAGGACGAATTGATGCGGCTGCAGACCATGCTGCACAAGACCATCGTCTTCATCACCCATGATTTCGACGAGGCCATCCGGCTGGCCGACCGCATCGCCATCATGAAGGACGGCGAGGTCATCCAGATCGGCACGCCGGAACAGCTGGTGGTCAACCCGGCGACCGACTATGTCGCCGAGTTCACCCGCGACGTCGACCGCGCCAAGGTGATTTCGGCGCGAAGCCTGATGCGCGCCTGCGCCGGCGCCGAGCATGGCGGCGTGATCGCGCCGGATGCCAAGATATCGAGTTTTTCGGCTGATATCGTCTCGGCCGGCAAGCCGTTCGCCGTCGTCAACGGCACCGGCAAGCCGATCGGCGAAGTCACGCCGCAAGCCGTGATCGATCTTCTGGCCGGCATCGAGCGTTCCGGGGCCAACGCATGACGGTGACGGCAAGCGCCAGCGAGGCGAGATCGCGGCCTGTTCAGCTCTGGCTGGTGGTCTGGGCCGGCGCCTTTGCCGCCGTGCTTGCCGTGTTCCTGCTGCAGGACAGGCTGCCCTGGGCGGTCAATTATCCGGTCGGCGCAATCATTCCGGTCGCCGACTGGGTCAGCGCGTTGATGAGCCTGATAAAGTCGAACTTTTCCTGGCTGACGCGCTCGATCACCGCGGCGCTCGGCGTGCCGCTCGATTTTGCGCTCGGTCTGCTCGCCAAGAATTTCAAGATCGGCCATGGCGCCGACATGCTCGTCCTGCCGCGTCTGTCCTGGGTCGGTGTCTGCATCGCCGCATTCCTGGCCGGACGTGCCGCCGGCGGCTGGAAGCTCGGCGCGCTGGTCGGCGGCTGTTTCCTCTACATCGCGCTGTTCGGCCAGTGGACCAGCGCCATGCTGACGCTCGGGCTGATCTCCATCGCCGTGCCGTTCTGCATCGTCACCGGATTGTTCGTCGGCATCTGGGCGTGGCGCAAGCCATGGGCGGAGCGGCTGCTGATCTCCCCTGCCCTCGACCTGATGCAGACCATCCCGACCTTCGCCTATCTGATCCCGATGCTGCTTTTGTTCGGCAACAGTCCGGTTTCGGCGATGATCGCGACGGCCATTTTCGCGACGCCGCCGATGGTGCGCGCGACGATGCTGGGGCTGTCGCGGGTGCCGTCCGAAATCGACGATTTCAGCGAGATGGCCGGCTGCACGGCGCGACAGAAACTGTGGCGCGTGCTTTTGCCTTCGGCGCGTCCGACATTGATGGTCGGCGTCAACCAGGTCATCATGCTGGCGCTCAATATGGTGATCATCGCTTCGATGATCGGCGCCGGCGGCCTCGGCTACGACGTGCTGTTGGCGCTCAGGGCGCTGAAGGTCGGCGAGGCGATGGAAGCCGGCCTTGCCATCGTGGCGCTGGCCATCGCGCTCGACCGGCTAAGCCAGGCGATCGCGCGCAATCATGCGAAGGGCCATGTCTACCAGGAGGTCAGCCCGAGCTTCTGGCGGCGCTACCCCAATCTGACGCTGGCCGTCGCCGTCCTTGCCGTCACGACACTGCTTGGTCTGTTCGTTCCGGCCTTCGCTGCGGTGCCGAAGGTGATCACCTTCACCACCGCGCCGCTGTGGAAGACAGCGGTGAGCTGGATCACGATCAACTTCTTCGACACGATCGAAGCGTTCCGCGTGGCGCTGATCCTCAATGTGCTGAACCCGGTGCGCGCCTTCTGCGAGGGTTTTCCGTGGCTGGGCGCGGTGTTTCTGCTTGGGCTTGCCGGCTACCAGCTCGGCGGCCTGCGCCTCGCCGCCCTGGTCGCGGCGCTGACCGTCTTCTGCGCGGTGACCGGCCTCTGGGAAAAGACCATGGCGACGGTCTACCTGTGCGGCATCTCGGCCTTCATCGCCTGCCTGATCGGCATTCCGATCGGGCTGATGGCATCGCGCAGCGACCGTGTCGAGAAGATCGTCACCCCGATCATCGACACGCTGCAGGTGCTGCCGTCGTTCTGCTTCATCATCCCGGTGGTGATGCTATTCAGAGTCGGCGACGTGACGGCGATGATCGCGACCGTCGCCTTCGCCGTGGTGCCGGCCATCCGCTACACCAATCACGGACTCAGGCAGGTGCCGCCGGCACTGATCGAGGCGGCAAAGGTGTCGGGCTGCACCAAGCGCCAGACGTTTTTGCGCGTGCAACTGCCGCTGGCGCTGCCTGAGATCATGCTCGGCGTCAACCAGACCATCCTGATGGCGCTGGCGATGATCATCATCTGCGCCATGGTCGGCACCCGCGATCTCGGCCAAGAGGTGTTCATCGCGCTGTCCAAGGCCGATTCCGGCCGCGGCATCGTCGCCGGACTGGCCATCGCCTTCATCGGCATCGTCGCCGACCGGCTGTTCAACGCCTGGACGGCCAAGGCGCGGGCAAGGCTGGGATAGCCGCAAAACAGCGGATCGCGTCCGACCTTCGTCTTGCCCAAAATGCGTCCCAAGCTGGCTTCATGCTGAAGCGCCCCACCGTGATTCTCGCCTTTCTCCTCATCCTTTCCGTCGCTGCCCACGCTGCCGATGGCCTGGAGCAGCGGCTTGGAAAGCTGCTTGACGAGGCCGAGCGCCTGACGCCGCTGCGCACGGTTGCCATCGCGCATGACGGCGCGGTGGTGGCGGAGCGCGGCTATCGCGGCCACTCTCCGGCACGTCCTGCCAACATAAAATCGGCCTCCAAGTCGATCATCTCGGCGCTTATCGGCATCGCCATCGCAAAGGGCGTGCTCAAAGGCACTGACCAGAAGATCGCTCCGCTTCTTCAGGCCGACCTGCCAGCCGCCGCCGATCCGCGCCTCCAGCAGGTGACGATCGGTCAGCTGCTTTCCATGCAGGCGGGGCTCGGTCGGACTTCCGGCCCAAACTACGGGCGCTGGGTGGCAAGCGGCAACTGGGTGCGGGCAGCCCTCGCCATGCCCTTTGACGGCGAACCGGGCGGCACCATGCTTTATTCCACCGGCTCAACGCATTTGCTTTCGGCGATCCTGACGCGGCGGACCGGCCGCTCGACGCTGGAGCTGGCGCGCGAATGGCTCGGGCCGCAGCAGGGCTTTTCCATCACCGCCTGGGACCGCGACCCACAGGGCATCTATCTCGGCGGCAACCAGATGGCCATGAGCCCGCGCTCGCTGCTGGCCTTTGGCGAGCTCTACCGCAGCGGCGGGATGAGCCGCGGCGGACGGCAGCTCGTGCCGGCCGATTGGATCAAGCTCTCCTGGCTGCCACGCACCGCCTCGCGTTTCACCGGTGACGGTTACGGCTATGGTTGGTTCATCCGTCAGATCGCGGGCGAAGCGGTCTTCTACGGGTGGGGCTATGGCGGGCAGATGGTCTATGTTGTGCCCGGGCGCGCGTTGACCGTGGTCATGACTTCAGATGAAAACGGCCCCGCCGGCCGCAGCGGCCACCGCGACGATCTCCATGCCCTGCTCGGCCGGATCATTGAAGCGACGAAAGAGGTGCGCGAGGCGCGCAGCTAGTGCATGTCGCGCAAAGTGTGCGGCGAGGACGCCGCTACTCCGCCGCGACGCCTTTCACCTCGAGATAGGATTCCATCGAATCGTCCATCGCCTGCAGCCAGGGCGTATGGTGCAGCGGCGCCATCGTGCCGGTCATCAGCGAGCGGTAGGCGTGGTCGCGGAAACTCATGATGTCTTGCGCCTTGTGGTGCTCCCATTCCATGAAGGTCTGATTGACAGCCTCGACGTCGAAGCCCGGATAGTCGGTCTGCTCCATCAATTCCCTGGTGTAGTCGCCCTGGAACCAGATCATCTGCTCGGCGTCTTCCAGCGTTTCCTCGCGCGCCCGCCATTTCGCGCCATGTTCGGCCATCGCCTCGGCCGAGGGCAGTTTTAGGCGGCCCATGATGACGTCTCGGGCGAACCAGGCCTGTGCGTCGAACATGTTGAAGGTGTAGAACTGGTCCTGCATGCCGATATAGGACAGCTGCGGGTTCTTCTCCCAGACGACGCCCTCAAAAAGCCCGTCCGGCCACATCCGGTTGGCGGTCTTGAGCTTCAGATCTTCGGTGAGGAACGGGAAGGAGTGGAGGTAGCCGGTGCACAGGATGATGGCGTCGACATCCCTGGTGCTGCCGTCCTTGAAATGCGCGGTCTTGCCGACGACCTTCTGCAGCAGCGGCACTTCCTGCCAGTTGTCAGGCCATTTGAAACCCATCGGCTTCGAGCGGTAGCTGGAGGTGATCGATCTGGCGCCGTATTTGTAGCATTGCGAGCCGATGTCCTCGGCCGAATAGGAGCGGCCGATGATCAGGATGTCCTTATCCCTGAATTCCATGGCGTCGCGGAAATCATGGCTGTGCAGGATGCGGCCGTTGAAGCTCGAAAAACCCTCGAAATAGGGAACGTTGGGCACGGAAAAATGCCCCGAGGCGACGACGACGTTGTCGAACTCCTCCGAATAGGTGACGTCGTTGCTGCGGTCATGCGCGGTGACGGTGAACTTTTTCGTCGCGTCGGAGAACGTCACCATACGCACCGGGCTGTTGAAGCGCACCCATTGGCGCACGTTGGATTTTTCGACGCGGCCCTTGATGTAGTCCCACAGCACGGCGCGCGGTGGGTAGGAGCCGATCGGCCGGCCAAAGTGCTCTTCGAACGTGTAGTCGGCGAATTCGAGGCATTCCTTCGGCCCGTTCGACCAGAGGTAGCGGTACATCGAGCCGTGCACCGGGTCGCCATGCTCGTCGAGGCCGGTGCGCCAGGTGTAGTTCCACAGGCCGCCCCAGTCGGACTGCTTTTCGAAGCAGACGATATCCGGAATGTCCGCGCCCTTGTCGGCTGCCGACTTGAAGGCTCGAAGCTGGGCCATGCCGGACGGTCCGGCTCCGATGACGGCAACACGACTTTTCATTTGCGGGCCTCCCGGTCTCATTTCCCTAACGAAACAAATTTCACTGACAGGACAGTAATTGCCCCTTCGATGCTGTCAACAGGCCTTCTGCCGAAACCACGGTTCACCCGACTGGATTTTCGGCAGAACCGCTGATGGCGGAAACCCGGGAGAGCATGCCATTCGAGCTAAACTGGCTTGCTGTCGCAGTTGCGCTCTGTATCCGCAGCGAATATGTTCACCCTGAGTGAAATAAATTTGCAGACCCGGGGTGGCGACATGGCGAAGAAAGCTTCCAGTTTCCGCAATGGGGCAGCCGCCGCCAAGGCCAAGCCATCGCCTAAAAACGTGGCAACGATCCGGGCGCCACTGACCCAGGACCCGCACGCCGTTCGCGACACCCGCGAAAAGGTCCTCGAGGTCGCGATCGGCCGCGAGGTGCGGGCGTTTCGCAAGAAACTCGGCATCACCGTTGCCGATCTTGCCGCAGCCACCGACATTTCGCTTGGCATGCTGTCGAAGATCGAAAACGGCATCACCTCGCCGTCGCTGACCACCTTGCAGGCGCTGTCGCGGGCGCTCGGCGTTCCGGTCACCGCCTTCTTCCGCCGCTTCGAGGAAGAGCGCAGCGCCGTCTTCGTCAGGGCTGGCGAAGGCCTCGACGTCGAGCGCCGCGGCACGCGCGCCGGCCACCAGTACAATCTGCTCGGCCATATCGGCTCCAACACCAGTGGCGTCGTCGTCGAGCCCTATCTCATCACGCTGACCGAGGATTCCGATGTGTTTCCGACTTTTCAGCACGAAGGCATGGAGTTCCTCTACATGCTCGAAGGCGAGGTCACCTACCGGCACGGCAGCAATCTCTACCCGATGAAGCCCGGCGACAGCCTGTTCTTCGACGCCGACGCGCCGCACGGGCCGGAGGTGCTGACAGTCCTGCCGATGCGCTATCTCTCGATCATCTGCTATCCGCAGGGCAGCGCGGGGTGAGAGGGTTGGTCTGCGAAGGACTGCGCCTCATTCCAGCTTGGCTTCCTCGCCCCCACGAAGTGGGAGAGAGGTGCTCGGCGAAGCCGAGACGGAGAGGGGGAACCGCGCCCTACGAAAGCCCCCTCTCCGGCCGCTTCGCGGCCACCTCTCCCCCGCTTCGCGGGAGCGAGGAACCCAGGTCTTGAGAGGGCAGCGCAACGGGGAACCCAGGCAAAAACTCAATCAGGCCCCGAAGCCTGCTGACGTCGGGCTGCCGTCGTCGAGCTTCGACAGCCACTCGACCAGCGTCGCGCGATAGCGCGACAAGCCTTTGTAATTGGCGAGTTCTTCGGGCAGGTCGCGAATGACGCGATGCAGGCGCCGCGCCCATATCGGCTGCGTCACCAGCTCGTCCATCTTGATCAGGTAGCAGCGGATCGGGAAGACGATGCCGTTCGAGCGCGGCAGCCGCCAGAAGCTTTGCAGCTCAACGCGCAGGTGGACCTTGTCGCCGACGTTTTCGGGCGTCACCGTCGTCCGGTCCGGACCCCATTTATGATAATTTTCCGGACTGGTGTCGAGGCGCGGATTGATGGTCATCGTCCAGTTCAGCCGCCGCGCCGGCTTGCCCTGTTGGATGTTGGTGAGGAATTTTAGCGCCCGGGTGAAAATCCCCTTCTCATGCGCCAGCGGCACCGGCGCGTGCCATTCGAAGAAGTTCATGCCGATGTCGAAATCCAGCGACCAGTCGGCCTGGGTGGTGACCATGCCGGCATCCATCCACAGATTGCCGTCACGCTGGTCGAGGATGCAGAAATCGCCCTGGCTTTGCCGCGTGATGTATTCCATCGGCCCGTAGGGCAGCGTCGAGACATCGCCGAAGGTGAAGCTGTCGTCGATGCCGAGCGGCCGGTTGATCCAGCGCCATTTGTCGCCGTCGCGCGTCAGCGTGAAATGCTCGGGAGAGCCCAGCGCCTGCTGTTCCATCAGAAGTTCGAGCAGGTCCCAGCCGGCCAGCGTCATGTGCGGCAGCGACTGGCAGCGCAGCGGGTCTTCCGCCAGCACCAGCGCGCGGTCCTGCATCTCGGAGACATAGTGCTCGTCGACGTCGATCAGGTTTTCGAGCGCGCTGCCCTTCGGTCCGACGACGTGCGGCTCGATGTTGACCGCATACATGTAGCTGTCTTCGTGGAACGGGAACGGAAACCGCCTGATGTGCTCCGGGCTGTTCCTGAAGGTGAAGTCGTTACGGAACGTTTCGTTACGAAAGGTGATGCCCAGGCTCGCCTCCTATCTTTCCAGAACCAGCGACCTACCCTCGAAGCGCGAGACGCAAGGCATGATCTTCTTGCAGGATCGGTGCTCTTCCTCGCTCAGCCAGTGGTCGTTGTGGATGAAGTTGCCGTCATGCGCGATGACATTGGTCTCGCACTGGCCGCAGACGCCGCCGCGGCAGAGATAGGGCGGATCGACGCCGGCCGCCTCGATCGCCTCGAGCAGGCTCTGCTGCTCGCCGACGCGGATGGCCTTGCCGCTGACCGCCAGCGTCACCTCGAACGGGGCGCCGGGCTGCGGCGCGGCAAAATGCTCGAAATGCACGGTTTCCGCCGGCCAGCCCAGCGCAGCGGCGCGATCGCGCACCCAGCCGATCATGCCGGACGGGCCGCAGACGTAGAGATGCGTGCCGAGCGGCTGCGACGACAGCAGCCGGTCGAGCTCGATGCGCTCGTCGCGATCGTCGTGATAGAGCCTGACCCGGCGATCGTAGCGCTCCTTGAGCACATCGGCATAGGTGCCGAGCGAAGCGGTGCGGCAGGTGTAATGCAACTCGAAATTGCCGCCATCCGCCGCCAGCTGCGCGGTCTGCGCCATGAACGGCGTGATGCCGATGCCGCCGGCCAGCATCAAATGCTTCCTGGCGCGCAGGTCGAGCGAGAACAGATTGACAGGATAGCTGATCACCATCTCATGGCCGGGCCTGACAGTGCTGTGCATGAACAGCGAGCCGCCGCGGCCGGCATCGTCGCGGCGCACCGAGATGGTATACTCGCGCGTGTCGAGCGGCGAGCCCATCAGCGAATAGGGATTGAGCCTGGTCCGCTCGCCGTCGCGCATCTCCACCACAACATGGGCGCCGCCGGAGAATGTCGGCAAAAGCTGCCCGTCGCGCCGGCGGAAATGGAAGCGCGTTACCAGTTCGTTGACCGGGACGACATCGCTCACCACGACGTCGAGCTTGGTGGTGCCGGTGCTCATCGAAAGATCTCCTCCGCCGGAGGAATTTCGCTGCGGTCTTCCGCATTGATGCAGACGCCCTGGAATGCGGCGAGGCGCCTGGAATAGTGATCGCGTACCAGAAGAAGCAGGCCACAATGCGAGCAGGTCGCCGGCTGCGTCGTCACGCTTTCGGTGATGCCCTTGCAATGGACGCATTGGACGCGGCGCGCCAGCGAGCCGCGATGCTCGGTCTGGATCGAGGTGTGGTCGATGCCGGCTTCGAGCGCCGCCTGCATCGCCTGGCCGATCAGCCCCTCGGTGCCGGCGAGATAGGGGCGCAGGCCCATATGCGCGTTGGCCAGCGTCTGCTTCAGCCGCGGCAGGGCGCTGGCGAAGGAAGGCCCCTGATAGAACTGGGCCGGCTTCAGCGCTTCGAGCGCGGCGACATGCTGGCCCTCATTACCGGGGATGAAAATAATATGGGCATCGGCAAAAAAACCGTCGGGCGCCTTGGCGGCCAAGTCCGTTATCGCCAGCGCGCCGTCTGCATCGGCCACGAAAAGATGGTGCTTGCCGGGCTGCGGCGACAGGGTTCCGTAGACCGGCCGGCTGATGATGCTTTTCGCTGCCATCCTCTCAGTATGCCTCAGCCTTTTGCCGTGCGCTTGGTCTTCTTCGGATCATCGAATGGAAGCGGCTCAGCCGTCGCGCTGATGGCGCCGCTCTGGTTGCGGATCTCGAGCCTGGTGCCCTGGACGGCGCAGTCGACGTCGAGCCGGGCAATGCCCATCGATTTCTGGACCAGCGGCGAATACATGGCGCAGGTCACCACGCCGACCCTTTTGCCGTCGCGATAGACCGGTGCGCCCTCGTCGGCCGGCTCCTTGCCTTCGAGCAGCACGCCGAAGATCTTGAAGCGTTCCTTGCCCTTGAGGCGGTAGTGCTCCTCGGCGCCGCGAAACCCTGTCTTGCCGGGGCTGACGGTAAAATCGAGGCCGAGTTCCCACAGCGTGTCGCCGGGGCCTTCGTTCTCGAACGGATATTTCTGCGAATTGTCGTAGGGGTAGAACAGGAGGTAGCTCTCGACGCGCAGCATATCGAGCGTGGTGAACCGGCACGGGATGATGCCGGCGCTCTTGCCCTCGTCGAGGATGGTGTCCCAGATCGTGCCGGCATCCTGGCCACGGCAGAAGATCTCGTAGCCGCGTTCGCCGGTGTAGCCGGTGCGCGAGATCATCACCGGAAAACCGAACAGCCGGGTCTGCATGTGATGGAAATAGGCGAGGTCGCGTATGCCAGGCACATGCTTGGCCAGGTAGTCGACTGATATCGGTCCCTGCAGCGAAAGGTCGTGCAGATTGTCGTCAAAGCGCAGCGAGACATCGCGGCCCATGGCGGCGCGCTGCAACTCCTCTTGGCCGGTGCCCGAACCATGCACAACCATCCAGGCATTCGGACCGGTGCGGTAGAGGATGCAGTCGTCGGTGAACTTGCCGGCCTCGTTGAGCATGCAGGCATAAGCCGACTTGCCGGGATATATTTTCTCGACGTCGCGCGTCGTGGCGAGGTCGATCAGGTGCGAGGCATGCGGCCCGGTGATGTGGACCTTTTTCAGGCCCGACACGTCCATCAGCCCGGCCTTGGTGCGGATGGCGATGTACTCCTCGTCGGCGTCCTTGTCGTAGGTCCAGGCCGTGCCCATCCCGCTCCAGTCTTCGAGCTTCGAACCGAGCGCACGATGGCGATCCGCCAAGGTCGAAAATCTCCAGGATGCGGTCATGGACTTGCTTCTCCTCACAAGATTGCCGGCGTCCGCCGCTCAAGGGCACTGAGGCCATGCGACGGTCCGCGCCATATTGACTCAAAACTCCAAAAGCGCGCAATACTAAGATGCAAAAAGTTTTACTGAGAGGCAAGGAACGCAACTGAACGGAGGGGACATGCAATGGAAGGGAATCTCAACGCTCTAACGACCATTTTCACGGAGTTCTATTACTGGGTGACCATCGTCATGATGTTCCTGATCCATGTCGGGTTCTGCATGTACGAGGTCGGCGTGTCGCGCCGGCGCAATCATCTGAAAACGCTGATGAAAAACGCGATGGCGATTCCGCTCGTCACGATCACCTTTTATTTTTTCGGATGGTGGATCTATTTCGGCTTCCCCAACGGGCCGGGCATCGCCGGCGGACTTGTCACCGCACCTTTCGCCGAACCATGGAATCCGCTGATGGGCACCCATCTCTCCGGCGTCAATCCCGGCGAGACGGGGGTCACGCCGACCGACGCGGCGTTGTGGCATCGCCTCAACGGCGTGTTCTGGGGCGCCTTTCTGCTGTTCTCCATCACGACGGCGTCGATCATCTCGGGCTCGATCATAGAGCGCGCGCGCTCAGGCGCGTTCTGGATCGTCGCGGTGCTGATCGGCTCGGTCCTGTGGATCCTCGACGCGTCCTGGGGCTGGCATCCGCAAGGCTGGATGGTGAAACTCTGGGGCTATCATGATGCGTATGCATCGGGCGTCGTGCACGCGATCGCCGGCGGAGCGGCGCTCGCCTTTCTCATCGTGCTGGGCCCGCGCATCGGCAAGTTCAGGCCCGACGGCACGGCGCGCGACATCCCGCCCCACAATGTCTGGCTGGTCACGATCGGCCTGTTCCTGATCTTCACCGGCTTTTGGGGCTTCTATGCCGCGTGCAACATTCCGCTGATCAGCCCGGCCACGATTGCCGGCCAGATCACCGGCGAGACCTGGACGGCGACCAATATCTATCTCGCGCCGACGACGCTCTCGGCGATCACCTTCAACTTCTTGATGTCGCTGTCGGGCGGCATGCTGGCCGGCTACATCGTCTCGAAAGGCGACCCTTTCTGGACATTCTCGATGGGGCTTTGCGGCATTATCTCGGCCTCGGCCGGCAATGACCTCTATCACCCGATCCAGGCGATGCTGATCGGCGCGATCGTCCCGAGCATCTGCTACAAGCTGCACTATTTCGTCGAGCGCCGCTTCAAGATCGATGATGCGGTCGGCGCCGTTGCGGTGCACGGTTATGGCGGCTTTCTCGGGGTGGTGGTGGCGGGCTTCATGCTGTGGGGACAGCCGTCCTCGCCCTATGAGGGCTTCGCGCACATCAACCCGCTCGGCAATTTCGCTGGTGCGGTGCTGATGTTCGTGCTCGGCTTCGTCCCCACCTTCGTCGTCTGCAAGATACTGAACAGCATGAACCTCCTGCGCGTACCGAAGAAGGTCGAACTCGAGGGCGTCGACTTTGCCCTCAACCATGCGTTCGAGGCGTCGGTCCACGAACTGGGAACCGCCGAAAAGGCCATGATCAAATAGTCAACCGTCAACTAGTCAAACGACAGGGAGAACCGCAATGTCTACCAATGGAATGGAAAGCTGGGCCGTGGACCTCAAGGACATCGGCGCGATCTACCCTTTCCAGGGTTCTGAAGTGGTGATGGTGATCGTCGGCCTCGTCTTCTGGATCGGGTGGCACGTCCTCCAGACGCGCCAGGAGAACGCTGAGATCGAGGCCGATTTGGCGGCGGATCGCAGCGGCGAGGAGACGAGAGCGGCGATCGATCGCCATTAGACCGGGACAAGGTCGTCCGGCATCAAATTGCGCCGGACGACTTGTCCGTGATGAAAAAAACTTTCATATGAGTTGAATTCTTGATATGAAGCTGGTAGCACCGAAATCATACCTCACCGCGGGAGCCTGACATGTGCGGAATCGTCGGATTGTTTTTGAAGGACAAGGCGCTCGAACCCCAGCTCGGCTCGATGCTTTCGCAGATGCTGATCTCGCTCAGCGATCGCGGTCCCGACAGTGCCGGCATCGCCATCTATGGCGCGCCATCCGGCAACGAGGCCAAGATCACCATGCAGTCGGCAAAGCCGGAGCAGGATTTCAGCAACCTTGACGCCGAACTCGCCAAGGCGATCGGAGCGCCAGTAAGCATCGCAGTGAAATCGACGCATGCTGTGGTCAGGACCGCGCCTGCCAAGGTCGACGAAGTGCGCGAGGCGATCCAGGCGCTGCGCCCCGACATCCGCATCATGGGCGCCGGCGAGGTCGTCGAAATCTACAAGGAAGTCGGCTTGCCCGAAACGGTTGTCGATCGCTTCGACGTGCGCAGCATGACCGGCACGCACGGCATCGGCCATACCCGCATGGCGACGGAATCGGCAGTTACGACGATGGGCGCGCATCCGTTCTCGACCGGCGCCGACCAATGCCTGGTGCATAATGGCTCGCTTTCCAATCACAACAATGTCCGCCGCGAGCTGATCCGCGAAGGCATGAAATTCGAGACCGAGAACGACACCGAAGTCGCGGCCGCCTATCTCTCCTCGCAGATGGCGCATGGCAAGAATCTCGGCGAGGCGCTGGAAGGCACGCTGAGCGACCTCGACGGCTTCTTCACCTTCGTCGTCGGCACCAAGAACGGCTTCGGCGTGGTGCGCGATCCGATCGCCTGCAAGCCTGCCGTCATGGCCGAGACCGACCAATATGTCGCCTTCGGCTCGGAGTATCGTGCGCTGACCAAACTGCCCGGCATCGACAATGCGAGGGTCTGGGAACCCGAGCCTGCAACCGTCTATTTCTGGGAGCATTGAGTTCATGCCGGCAATCAACGTCTCCAAGGCACTCGACCAGAGCCACGCATCAGGGGTGTTCGACTTGGCCGAGATTCCGCTGCGCGAGCTCAACCAGGCGCTTCACGATTTGACTCCCGGTTCGAACCAGACCGCCTGGGAAGTGCTCAATCCGAAAGGCAGCCATTCGGTCGCCGTCGGCGTCGACCAGCCGGTCACCATCGATGTCCGCGGCAGCGTCGGCTATTATTGCGGCGGCATGAACGACGGCAGCGCCATCACGGTGCATGGCTCGGCCGGACCCGGCGTCGGCGAAAACATGATGTCGGGCTCGATAACGGTCAAAGGCGATGCCAGCCAATATGCCGGTGCCACCGGCAGGGGCGGGCTGCTGGTCATCGAGGGCAACGCGTCGTCGCGCTGCGGCATCTCGATGAAGGGCATCGACATCGTCGTCCACGGCAATATCGGCCACATGTCGGCCTTCATGGCGCAGTCCGGCAATCTGGTGGTGCTGGGCGATGCCGGCGATGCGCTCGGCGATTCCATCTACGAGGCGCGGCTGTTCGTGCGCGGCAAGGTCGGCAGCCTCGGCGCCGACTGCATCGCCAAGGAGATGCGGCCCGAGCATCTGGCATTGCTGCAGGACCTGCTCGACCGCGCCGGGGTGACCGGCGTCAAGGCGGCGGAGTTCACGCGTTACGGCTCGGCGCGCACCCTCTACAATTTCAACATCGACAACGCCGACGCGTATTGAGGCTCAATGACCTATCGCAACCCGCCGACGACGCCGCGCAAATCCGCGACCTTCGACGACTACACGCTTTCCGAGATCCGTCGCGCCGCTGCGAACGGCATCTATGATATCCGCGGCGCCGGCGCCAAGCGCAGGCTGCCGCATTTCGACGACCTGCTTGTCCTCGGCGCCTCGATCTCGCGCTATCCGCTCGAAGGCTATCGCGAGCGCTGCGACACCAGTGTCGTACTGGGCTCGCGCCATGCGAAAAAGCCGATCGAGCTGAAAATCCCGATCACCATTGCCGGCATGAGTTTTGGCTCGCTGTCCGGCCCGGCCAAGGAAGCGCTCGGCCGCGGCGCGACGCTGTCCGGCACCTCGACGACGACCGGCGACGGCGGCATGACCGAGGAAGAGCGCGGCCATTCAAAGACGCTGGTCTACCAGTACCTGCCGTCGCGCTACGGCATGAACCCGCGCGACTTGCGCCGGGCGGATGCGATCGAGATCGTCGTCGGCCAGGGTGCCAAGCCTGGTGGCGGCGGCATGCTGCTTGGCCAGAAGATCTCCGACCGTGTCGCCGAGATGCGCACGCTGCCCAAGGGTATCGACCAGCGCTCAGCCTCACGCCATCCCGACTGGACCGGGCCAGACGATCTCGAAATCAAGATCCTGGAACTGCGTGAGATCACCGACTGGGAAAAGCCGATCTACGTCAAGGTCGGCGGCGCGCGGCCCTATTACGATACAGCCCTTGCGGTGAAATCAGGCGCCGATGTCGTCGTGATCGACGGCATGCAGGGCGGCACCGCCGCAACCCAGGAAGTGTTCATCGAGAATGTCGGCCAGCCGACGCTTGCCTGCATCCGGCCGGCGGTGCAGGCACTGCAGGATCTCGGCATGCATCGCAAGGTGCAGCTGATCATCTCCGGCGGCATCCGCAACGGCGCCGATGTCGCCAAGGCGCTGGCGCTCGGCGTCGACGCGGTGTCGATCGGCACCGCCGCACTTGTCGCGCTCGGCGACAACGATCCGCGCTGGGAGGCGGAGTACAACGAGCTCGGCACCACCGCCGGCGCCTATGACGACTGGCACGAGGGCCGCGATCCGGCCGGCATCACCACGCAGGACCCCGAGCTGATGAAACGGCTCGATCCGATAGCGGCCGGGCGACGGCTGGCGAATTATCTCAAGGTGATGACGCTGGAGGCGCAGACGATCGCCCGCGCCTGCGGCAAGAACAGCCTGCACAATCTCGAGCCCGAGGATCTCGTCGCGCTGACGATCGAAGCCGCCGCCATGGCCGGCGTGCCGCTGGCCGGCACCAACTGGATACCGGGGAAGAACGGCTTCTGATACCAACTACCAAATACCAATAAGCGAGGAACTATAATGGGGAACGATCTCGCCGCCTTCGCCAAGGGGAACGGCGTCAAATATTTCATGATTTCCTACACCGACCTGTTCGGTGGACAGCGCGCCAAGCTGGTGCCGGCGCAGGCCATCGCCGACATGCAGAAGGACGGCGCCGGCTTTGCCGGCTTTGCCACCTGGCTCGACCTGACGCCGGCGCATCCAGACATGCTGGCGGTGCCGGATCCGGATTCGGTCATCCAGCTGCCGTGGAAGCCGGAAGTCGCCTGGATTGCCGCCAATTGCATGATGGACGAAAAAACGGTCGCCCAGGCGCCGCGCAACACGCTGAAGCGGCTGATTGAAGAGGCGGCGGGCGACGGCATGCATGTCAAGACCGGCGTCGAGGCCGAATTCTTCCTGATCTCGCCGGACGGCAAGACGATTTCCGACGAATACGACACGGCGTCAAAGCCCTGCTACGACCAGCAGGCGGTGATGCGGCGCTATGATGTCATCGCCGAGATCTGCGACCACATGCTGGCGCTCGGCTGGGGCGCCTACCAGAACGACCATGAGGACGCCAACGGCCAGTTCGAGATGAACTGGGCCTTCGACGATGCGCTGGCGACCGCCGACAAGCATTCCTTCTTCAAGTTCATGGTGAGGTCCGTTGCGGAAAAGCACGGCCTGCGCGCCACCTTCATGCCAAAACCATTCCCCGGCCTGACCGGCAATGGCTGCCACGCCCATATCTCGGTGTGGGACAAGGACGGCAAGACCAATGTCTTTGCCGACAACGCCATGGAGCTCGGCCTGTCGGCGAAGGGCAGGAATTTTCTCGGCGGCATCATGAAGCATGCCTCGGCACTTGCCGCGATCACCAACCCGACGGTCAATTCCTACAAGCGCATCAATGCGCCGCGCACCATTTCGGGCGCCACCTGGGCGCCGAACTCGGTGACCTGGACCGGCAACAACCGCACCCATATGGTGCGCGTGCCCGGCCCCGGACGCTTCGAGCTGCGCCTGCCCGACGGCGCGGCAAACCCTTACCTGCTGCAGGCGGTCATCATCGCCGCCGGCCTCGACGGCATCCGCTCGAAGGCCGATCCCGGCAAGCGCTACGACATCGACATGTACCAGTTCGGGCATACGGTGGAGGGCGCGCCGAAGCTGCCGCTCAACCTGCTCGATGCATTGCGCGAGTTCGACAACGACAAATCGCTCAAGGCGGCGCTGGGTGAGGAATTCTCGTCGGCTTATCTAAAGCTGAAGCATCAGGAATGGAATTCCTATGCTTCCCACTTCACCCAGTGGGAGCGCGACCACACGCTGGATATCTAGAGCATCGGACCGAAAAGTGTGAAGCGGTTTTCGGACGATTCCGATGCGTCAAGAATGGTCCTGCGCGGCGCGAGCGATCTCGGAATAGAACCATGAAATACTCGATCTTCTCCCTCGCCCGTGCGGCATTTTCCGGTCACAAGAATTGGCAGCGCACCTGGCGCGACGCCAGCCCGAAGGACCGCTACGACGTGGTGATCATCGGCGGCGGCGGCCACGGCCTGGCGACGGCATGGTTCCTCGCCAGCGAATACGGCATCAGGAATGTCGCCGTGCTCGAAAAGGGCTGGATCGGCTCCGGCAATGCCGGCCGCAACACCACCATCATCCGCTCCAATTACGGGCTGCCCGGCAATACCGGCTTCTACGAGCTGTCGATGAAGCTGTGGGAGCGGATGGAGCAGGACCTCAACTACAACACGATGGTCAGCCAGCGCGGCGTCATCAACCTTTACCATTCCGATGCGCAGCGCGACGCCTATGCCCGGCGCGGCAACACGATGCGCATCAACGGCATCGATGCCGAACTGCTCGACCTTGCCGCGGTCAAGAAGATGATGCCGTTCCTGAACTTCGACAATGCCCGCTTTCCCGTGCAAGGCGGCCTGCTGCAGCGGCGTGGCGGCACAGCACGCCACGACGCCGTGGTCTGGGGCTACGCCCATGCGGCGAGCGCGCTCGGCGTCGACATCATCCAGAACTGCGAGGTGACCGGCTTTGGGCGCGACGCCAACGGCAAGGTGACCGGCGTCGAGACATCGCGCGGCACAATCGGCGCCGGCAAGGTCGGCATGGCCGTCGCCGGCAGTTCGTCGCGCGTCGCGGCGATGGCTGGCCTGCGGCTGCCGATCGAGAGCCATGTGCTGCAGGCCTTCGTTTCCGAGGCGATCAAGCCGCTGATCCCCAATGTCATGACCTTCGGCGCCGGCCATTTCTATGTCAGCCAGTCGGACAAGGGCGGGCTGGTCTTCGGCGGCGATATAGACGGCTACAATTCCTATGCCCAGCGCGGCAACATGCCTGTGATGGAAGACGTCTGCGAGGGCGGCATGGCGCTGATGCCGATGATCGGTCGCGTGCGCCTGTTGCGCCAATGGGGCGGCATCATGGACATGTCGATGGATGGCTCGCCGATCATCGACAAGACGCCGGTGGACGGGCTCTATCTCAATGCCGGCTGGTGCTATGGCGGCTTCAAGGCGACGCCCGGCTCCGGCCTTGTCTTTGCCCATCTTCTGGCCCGCGACGAACTGCACAAGGAGGCGGCGCGCTTCCGCCTCGACCGGTTCCGGCGGGGCGCTGTCATCGATGAAAAGGGCGTCGGCGCCCAACCGAACCTGCACTGAGGACGGCCCGAAAAGCATGCGTATTGTCTGTCCCTTCTGCGGCGAACGCGAACTCGGCGAGTTCACCTGTCTCGGCGACGCCAAGCCGCTGCGGCCGGCAGCCGGCGCCTCGGAAGACGAGGTGTTCGACTATGTCTATCTGCGCGACAACATTGCCGGCGAGGCCAGCGAACATTGGTACCATGGCGGCGGCTGCCGGGCCTGGCTGAAGATCACCCGCAACACGCTGACGCACGAGATCTCCTCGGTCGAGCCGGCGGCGGGTGTCGGGGCGAGGCAGGTGGCAAAATGAGTATTCTTAGCCAGCTCAGCGCTGCCGCGAAGAGCGCAAGGCCCCTACCTCCCCCTTGTGGGGAGGTCGGACCGCAGGTCCGGGTGGGGGTCGGCGCCGCACCCCCACCCCGCTGCTTCGCAGCGACCCTCCCCACAAGGGGGAGGGTTAGGGGCAGCGCGACGCTCCGGCATGAAGGCCGGCAACCGTGATCACCAGCCAGCCCCATCGTCTCACATCGGGCGGTCTCATCGACCGCTCATTGCTGCTGAACTTTCGCTTCGACGGCAAAACCTTTGCCGGCTTCCAGGGCGACACGCTGGCCTCGGCGCTGATCGCCAATGGCGTCAAGCTGGTCGGCCGCTCGTTCAAGTACCACCGGCCGCGCGGCATCCTGACCGCGGGCTCGGAAGAACCCAACGCACTGGTTGAGCTGCGCACCGGAGCCCGGCGTGAGCCCAACACCAAGGCGACCACCGCCGAACTTTATGACGGTCTGGAAGCCGCCAGCCAGAACCGCTGGCCGTCGCTGCGCCACGATCTGATGGCGGTCAACCAGCTGTTCTCACCGATGTTCGTCGCCGGCTTCTACTACAAGACCTTCATGTGGCCGGCAAAATTCTGGGAAGCAGTCTACGAGCCGGCGATCCGCCGCGCCGCCGGTCTCGGCCGCGCCGCGGGCGTTGCCGATCCTGATCATTACGACAAGACGTGGGCGCATTGCGACGTGCTGATCGCCGGTTCCGGCCCAGCCGGGCTGGCGGCAGCACTTGCCGCCGGCCGATCTGGTGCCCGCGTCATCCTGTGCGAGGACGATTTTGCGCTTGGCGGCCGCCTGCTTGCCGACGGCGGCACGATCGACGGGGTGCCCGCAGCCGAATGGATTTCGCGCACGCTGGCAGAACTCGCCTCGCTGCCGGACGTCCGCATCATGACCCGCACGACACTGTTCGGCGTCTATGACGGCGGCACCTATGGCGCGATCGAGCGGGTCAACGACCACCTGCCCTCGCCGCCAGAGCATCAGGTGCGCCAGCGGCTGTGGCGGATCGTGGCAAAGCGCTCGATTGTTGCCGCCGGCGCCATCGAACGGCCGATCGTCTTTGCCGGCAACGACACGCCCGGCGTGATGATGGCTTCGGCAATGCGGAGCTATATCGCACGCTATGCGGCAACCCCGGCGAAGAGGATTGCGCTGTTCACCAACAATGACGATGGCTGGCGCACGGTCGAGGCGGCACTCGACGCCGGATTGCAGATCGCTGCCGTCGTCGATGCGCGTCCAGACGTATCGGCCGCGCATCGCGCGCTTGCCGCCAAAACCGGCTTTGCCATTTTGAACGGTTTCGTCAGCGGGGTGGACGGCGGCAAGGACGGTGTCAGGAAAATCTCGATATCCCTGGCAGGCGGCGCACGCGCCGAGGTCGAAGCCGACGGGCTTGCCGTTTCCGGCGGCTGGAACCCGGCGGTCGGGCTGACCTCATCCCATCGCGGCCGGCCGAAATGGCAGGACGATATATCGGCCTTCGTGCCGGACGGCGCGCCTCCCGACATGGTGGCCGCCGGTGCCGCCAACGGCGCTTTTGGGCTCGGCGCCTGCCTGCGCCAGGGGTTTGCCGCCGGTGCGGCGGCGGCGCAGAGCGCCGGGCACAGCGGCAGTGCCGGCACGCCGCCAGTCGCCGACGACGAAGCTTTTTCGCTGACCCCGCTCTGGCATGTTGCCGGCAAAGGCAAAGCCTTTGTCGACTACCAGCATGACGTCACCGCTGCCGACATCGAACTGGCGCAGCGCGAAGGCTTTGAATCGGTCGAGCACCTGAAACGCTATACGACGCTCGGCATGGCGACCGACCAGGGCAAGACCTCGAATGTCGCCGGCCTCGCCATCATGGCGGCGATATCAGGCAAATCCATTCCCGAGACCGGCACGACGATCTACCGGCCGCCCTATGTGCCGGTCGCCATCGGCGCCTTTGCCGGCCATCATCGCGACGAAAACTTCCACGCGACAAGGCTGACGCCGTCGCATCACTGGGCAGTTGAACAGGGCGCTGTGTTCGTCGACACCGGCCTGTGGAAGCGCGCGCAATGGTATCCGCGCGCCGGCGAGAAGGACTGGCTGGAAACGGTCATCCGCGAGGTCAAGGCGGTACGCTCCGGCGTCGGCTTTTGCGACGTCTCGACGCTCGGCAAGATCGACGTGCACGGACCGGATGCCGGCACCTTCCTCGACCGCGTCTACATCAACACCTTCTCCAATCTTGCCGTGGGAAAAGCCCGCTACGGGCTGATGCTGCGCGAGGACGGCATGGTCTATGACGACGGCACCACGTCGCGGCTGGCCGAGGATCACTATTTCCTGACAACCACCACCGCCAAGGCCGGGCCGGTGATGCAGCATCTCGAATTCTGCCGGCAGGTGCTGTTTCCTCAATTCGATGTGCAACTCACGTCAGTCTCCGACCAGTGGGCGCAATTCTCGATCGCCGGGCCGAAGACCCGGGACCTGCTTCGCGAAATCGTCGATCCGGCCGAGGACCTTTCGAACGAGGGTTTTCCATTCATGGGAGCGCGGGAGGTATCCCTTCGCGGCGGCATCAGGGCGCGGCTGTTCCGCATTTCGTTCTCCGGCGAGATGGCGTTCGAGATCTCCGTTCCGGCCCGCTACGGCGACGCGCTGGTGCGCAACCTGATGCTAGCCGGCAAACAATTCGGCGTCACGCCCTACGGCACCGAGGCGCTTGGCGTCATGCGCATCGAAAAGGGCCATGTCGCCGGGCCCGAGCTGAACGGCACGACGACCGCGGCCGATCTCGGCTTGGGCAAGATGATGTCGACCAAAAAGGATTTTGTCGGCCGCGTCATGGCCGGACGCGAGGCGCTGGTCGCACCGGATCGGCAGGTCGTGGTCGGCATCAAGCCGACGGACAGAGCGCGCCGCCTGCGCTCCGGCGCGCATGTCGTTCCGAAAGGCGAGATACCGGGCCCCGCCAACGACCAGGGCTATGTCACCTCGGTCTGTTTCTCGCCGATGCTTGACCAGTGGATCGGGCTGGCGCTTGTCGAGCGCGGCCGCGAGCGCATCGGCGAGATCGTCCATGCGCACGATCCGCTGCGCGGTGAAGACTATGATGTCGAGCTGTGCAATCCCGTCTTCTACGATCCGGATGGAGGGCGCCAGCGTGGCTGAGTTTTCGTGGCTTTCTCGCAGTCCGCTGGAGCATGTCCTTGTCGTGGGCGCCCATGGCGCGCGCGACGTCGCGCCGGGCATTTCCCTCACTGAAGTTCGCAATTTCGACCTGATCCAGGTGATGGCGCGGCGCGGCAAAGGGGCGGAACTGGCAAACGCCGCCAAGGTCCGTTTCGGCATGGCGGCTCCGGATCTGCCTAAGGCCGTCAGCGCTTCGGACGTGACGCTCATCTGGTCGGGACCGGATCAGTTCCTCGTCCTGTCCAAGAGCGGCAAGCACACGATCGACATTTTGAGCCAGGCGTTCTCGCAGTCCGCCTCGCTGTCGGACCAGTCGCATGCGCGCGCCCTGATCAGCGTCTCGGGAGCCAAGGCGCGCGCCATGCTGGCGAAATTGTCGTCGCTCGATCTGCACCCGGCGGCGTTTCCGATCTACGCCGCTGCCGCCACGTCGATCGACCATACCAGCGTCAATCTCTGGCGTGGCGATGACCGGCCGGATGGGCAGGCGGTGTTCAATCTTCTGGTGTTTGCAAGTTTCGCCGAAAGCCTGTGGCACACGATGCTCGACTCGGCGGCCGAGTATGGCGTCGACATCGGGTATTCAGGGGAGTTGGGGTAGCGGTTGTTCGCACCTTCCCTTCTCCCCTTGTGGGAGAAGGTGGCCTCGCGAAGCGAGGTCGGATGAGGGGTGTTCCAGCTTGACACCGACAGCATTCCGTCCAACTCCCCTCTTCCGTCTCGGCGCTACGCGCCGATCCACCTTCTCCCACAAGGGGAGAAGGGGGAGCCCCACCACCTTCGCCTTGCCAAACCGACACGCACTGCTATTCTTGCTGCGAAAATAATTTTACGCACAGGCAAACTTGTTTCTTGAGACCCGGGTCGAGATGAGCCAGTCGCCCTACCCCGCCGTCGCCGCCGGACCGCCACGACCGAGCCTGATCCTGCGGCCCGGCCAGATGGCGCTGCCGGCCGGTATGGAGCGCTATTCCGTTCAAGGCAATGGTGCGGTGCTCATCGATGTCGAGGCCGGCGATACCATCAGCGTACGCAACGTCGAAGGCGGCCAGGCCTGCGAGCTCTTGGCATGGGACAAGAGCGGCGTGACTGATGCCGGCATTTTCGGCGAGAACTCGAACAGCAATGCCGCCGGCATCAAGGCGCTGCTGGCCGATGGCGACGACAGCCTCGCGTCGTTGCGCCGGGGGCTCGAGCGACGCCAGGTGCAGCTCGACCAGGCAAAGGCGGTTCGCATCTTCGGCGGCACCACCCCTGCCGGGACCGAACAGGGTTTTGCCGTCGCCCGCAATGGCTCGATGCTGATCGCCGCTCCGGGCGGGCCGATGCCGGTCGACGGCCACGACACGGCAACGCCGCTCGGCGTCATCGTACGCCGCGCCACGATCCTTCCGGCGGCGAAGTCCAGGCTTGGCGACCCGCTGGCCGACCCGGTGCTCGATTTGCGCGTCCATTCGGCGACCGCGGAAGCCTACTTCGTCAAGGCGGGTGACTATCTGCAGATCATCGATGTCGACGGGCGCCAATGCACCGACTTCCAGTGCTTTTCGGCGCGCAAGCTCGACAAGGGACGCGACCATCCGCTCGACGTGACGACGACCCGCACGCTGATGGGTTCGAGCTATCCGATGCCAGGCCTGCATTCGAAATATTACGACCAAGACATGGAGCCGCTGGTCGAGGTGATGCAGGACACCTGCGGCCGGCACGATGCGTTCGCGCTCGCTTGCGCCGCCAAATATTACGACGACATCGGCTATCCCGGTCATCCCAACTGCTCGGAGAATTTCAACCGCGCGCTCGCCGACAAGGGTGTAACTCCGCGCGCGGGCTGGATGGCGATCAATTTCTTCTTCAACACGGCGATCGACGCGCATGGCGTCATGGTGTCGGACGAGCCATGGTCGCGGCCGGGCGACTATGTGCTGCTGCGGGCGCTTACCGACATCGTTTGCGTGTCGTCCGCCTGTCCCGACGACACGACGCCGGCCAATGGCTGGAACCTGACCGACATCCATGTGCGGACCTATTCCGGTAAGCATAAATTCTCGCGAGCGATCGCCAGACGCATGACGCCCGATTCGGAACCGAAAATGACCCGCGAGACATCATTTCATTCGAGCTTTGCCAAGCACACCCGCAACTTCGTCGAGTACAGGGGTTATTGGCTCGCCAACGCCTTCGCCAGGCAGGGTCCTATCGACGAATACTGGGCCTGCCGGCGGGATGCCGTGATCATGGACCTGTCGCCGCTGCGCAAATTCGAGGTCACCGGCCCGGATTCCGAAGCGCTGCTGCAATACACGCTGACCCGCGACATCAAAAAACTCGGCGTCGGCCAGGTGGTCTACTCCGCCATGTGCTACGAGCATGGCGGCATGATCGACGACGGCACGCTGCTCAGGCTCGGCAAGGACAATTTCCGCTGGGTCGGCGGCGACGATCTTTCCGGCGAATGGTTGCGCGACACCGCGACGCGCCTCGACCTCAACGTGCTGGTGCGCTCGTCGACCGACCAGATGCACAATGTCGCCGTGCAGGGACCGAAGAGCCGCGACATCCTGAAGGAGATCATCTGGACTTCGCCGCTGCAGCCGTCGATCGAGGAGCTCGAATGGTTCCGTTTCGCCGTCGCCCGCATCGGCGGCGGCAACGGCATTCCAATCGTCGTCTCGCGCACCGGCTACACCGGCGAACTCGGCTACGAAATCTGGTGCCATCCGCGCGACGCCGAAAAGGTGTTCGACGCCATCTGGGCGGCCGGCCAGCCGCATTGCTTGAAGCCGATGGGGCTGCAGGCGCTCGACATGGTACGCATCGAGGCCGGGCTGATCTTTGCTGCTCACGAATTTTCCGACCAGACCGATCCGTTCGAGGCCGGCATCGGCTTCACCGTGCCGCTGAAGAGCAAGACCGACGATTTTATCGGCCGCGAGGCGTTGATCCGGCGCAAGGAAAACCCGCAGAGGAAACTGGTCGGCCTCGACATCGACGCCAATGTCGCGGTCGGGCATGGCGATTGCGTCCATGTCGGCCGCGCCCAGATCGGCGAGGTCACGTCCGCCACGCGCTCGCCGCTGCTCAACAAGACCATCGCGCTGGCCAGGCTTGACGTCACCCATGCTGCGTTCGGCACCGCGGTCGAGATCGGCAAGCTCGACGGCCACAGCAAGCGGCTGCCCGCACGCGTCGTGACTTTTGCCCATTACGACCCGCAAAAGACCAGGCCGCGGTCCTGATCTTGCCTTCTCCCCTTGTGGGAGAAGGTGGATCGGCGCGTAGCGCCGAGACGGAAGAGGGGTGCTGGACGGAGTGCCGCCCGGCCAAACCGGAACACCCCTCATCCGACCTCGCTTCGCGAGGCCACCTTCTCCCACAAGGAGGCCTTTGCACAGAATCGGATTGATGATTCCGGGGGTAAGGAAGAGAGGGAGATGATTCGGATGGTCGATCGTGTT
>NZ_FNEE01000042.1 GCF_900099905.1 Mesorhizobium muleiense
CCAACGCGATGAAGGCGGGCATGTTCATCCTGCGTCCGCTGCTTGTCGCCACCGGCGCGCCGAAGCAGGGCAAGATGGTGATCGGCACCGTCAAGGGCGACATCCACGACATCGGCAAGAACCTTGTCGGCATGATGATGGAGGGCGCCGGCTTCGACGTCATCGACCTCGGCATCAACAATGCGGTGGAAAAATATCTCGACGCCATCGAACAGCACCAGCCTGACATCATCGGCATGTCGGCGCTGCTGACGACGACCATGCCCTACATGAAGGTCGTCATCGACACGATGAAGGAAAAGGGCATCCGCGACGACTACGTCGTGCTGGTCGGCGGTGCCCCGCTCAACGAGGAATTCGGCAAGGCCGTCGGCGCCGACGCCTATTGCCGCGACGCAGCCGTGGCAGTCGAAACCGCCAAGGATTTTATGAAGCGCAAGCACAACGTCCGCGTATCATAGCCGCAAGGCAACTTTCCGTCCTTCGTGGAAGGCGTAGGGCGCCTGGCGCGGAGCAACAGCATCGCCGACCTCTATGAACGGCCGGGGAGTCTTTTCCAGCTCTTTCGCCAGCCAATTCGCCGCCACATTGGTGGTTGCAAGTACAAGGCAATCGCCAGGCACGAAGCTTTGTTCACGCGTGTTGTGGTCAACGATGGTCACGCCGTCCCCGTGCCATTCCAGCACGCTGACATCCAACAACCATGTGACGCCAAGCTGGCGCAATGTCCGTCGCAGCGGGAAATCGGCAGCCGTCCGCTGCAGTTCCTTGCCGACCAACGGATCGGGCGTGAGAATGGTCACTTGATGGCCATCCTCGGCAAGTTTCCAGGCCGTGCCACAACCGCGCCAGCCTCCGCCCTCGTCGAGCAAAAGCACGTGCTTACCCGGCCGCACAACGCGGGCCATGACGGATTCGATCGAGAAGACATTGCCCCTTTCGATGCCGGGCAGGCTCGGCACTGCCGGCAAAGCCTTCTGAAAGCCGGTTTCGGGAGACACCGACCCCGTGGCCAGGATGACGGTGTCAGCTTGGAAAGAGGCGATTTCCGAGGCCTCGACGTAGGTGTTCAGTCGTACGTCGACATTCAGTTTGCTGAGCTGGCGTTCATACCACCCGAGAAGGTCGAGGATTTGCCCGCGGCGCGGCTGAAGGCCGGCGAGCAGAAAGTTCCCACCCAGCCTACTGGAGGCTTCAGCCAGCACCACGTCGTGCCCTCGCTCGGCGGCAACCCGGGCCGTCTCGAGGCCGGCGGGACCGCCGCCGACGACAAGCACCCGTTTCTTGATGGCAGCGGACGTGAACCGGTCACCACCCCATTCAAACTCGCGCCCCGCAGAGGGATTGATAAGGCAGCTGATCCAGTAGTCGCGCGAACGACGGCCCCAGCACATCTGGTTGCAGGATATGCATCCGCGCACATCCTCGGGCCGGTCTGCCGCGGCCTTGCGTGCCAGATGCGGATCGGCGATCAGGCCCCGGACGATCGACACCAGGTCTGCAGCTTTCTCGCCGAGCACGGTTTCGGCGTTTTCAGGCGTCCTGATGTGGCTTTCGGCGACCACGAGGGCCGTCTTGACCGCGGCCTTGAGGGTCGTCGCGAGATCGGTGCCAAGCTTCTCCGGATAGAGAAACGTCGGCATTATCTTGTAGAAATCGAGGTAGCTGCCGGTGCCGCAGGTCACGTAATCGATCAGCCCCTGCTCATCGTGCAGCCGAATGATCTCCGCCAGTTCCTGGCGACTGAGCGCGACTGTGTAGTCGGGTTCGTCGCTGACCGAGAGTCCAATGATGAAATCGAGGCCGCATGTTTCGCGGATGCGGGTTAGGATTTCGCGCGAGATCCGCGTGCGGTTGTCGAGCGACCCTCCCCATTGGTCCTCGCGTCGGTTTGTCCAGGGCGTCCAGAACTGATCGACCAGTCCGAGATACGCAGCCCAGACTTCGACGCCGTCGAAACCGGCTTCCTGGCAGCGGCGCGCCGCCTGAACGAAGCTGTCGATGGTTTCCCAAATCTCACCCTCGGACATGGCGTGGGAACCGTCGCTGTCATGATAGCTCGGAAGGCCCGAGGGCGACCAATGCGCATGAAATGAGTTGTCCGAATCCCCGTGCGCTCCGACGTGATAGAGCTGCTGGATGGCGATCGCCCCATGGTCCTTGATTGCGCGTGTGACCTGCTGGAAATGAGGAATGACGCTGTCGTCGTCAGGTCGAAAATTGCCGCGTGTCAATACGGCGGCCCGATGGACGGGCATGGGTTCGACAACAATCATGCCGGCCCCACCGAGCGCTCGCTCGGCATAGTAGGCAACGTGTCGTTCGGTCGGCACGCCATTTTCGGCCATGTTGGCGGTATGAGCCCCGAACACGATCCGGTTTCGGAGCGTGCGACTGCCCAGCTTTGCAGGTGAAAACAGACGCGGAAAGAGTTTTGACATAGTTCACACCAGCGGTCGGAGGAAGGCCTCGGGCGGCAGTCAGGTGGCTTGTCCCATAGTCACGGATTTCTGGAGCGCCGCGGCAAGGCCGTCTGCCACGGCAGATTCAAACCCGGCTGCGCGCATGGCCTCGATCGCTGCCGCGGTGGTGCCGCGGTAGTCGAGGAAGGTCTGGACGATATCTTGGGGATTGTCTGGACGAGCCTCGAGGAGTTTTCCGGTTCCAACAAGCACCGCGCTGACGCTCCGCCGGGCAATATCTGGATCCATTCCTCGGCTGACGGCATCGTCCATCATCGCTGCCGCCAAGAGCGCCGGAAAGGCTGGACCGGATCCAGTCAGGCCCGTCAGATAATCGATATCTGCTTCGCTTTTGACTTCATCGGCCGCGCCACAGGCCTCCAGAATCCGGCGAACGACATTGCGGTCATCGGCGGTGACGCCCTGAGAGCTTATCCAGGGAGTATAGGAATTCCGCACCTCTGCCGCTGCATTCGGAAGCGTGCGGATGACGCGGTCGGTTTTAAGACGTCCCGCCAGTTGGTCGAGAGTGATCCCGGCCATAACCGACATGGCGAGCTTGCCGGACGCAGTAATGTCGATGGCAGGCCAATCCTGGGGCCGGACCGAGACGATGATGACATCAGATCGATCCACCAGTTCCTGGTTGTCCCTGGTCCATGTAGCGTTTGGCAGAAAGTCGGGTTGCCCAGTTCTATGAGAGAGCGTGAGGTGCTCTGCGGCGACTATTTGCGCATCAATAATGGCCTCGGCGATAGCGCGTCCAAGCCAGCCACCTCCGCCGATTATTCCGATGCTCAGGGGTTCACCCATTGTCGAAACGCTTCCTTAGCCCGCCGAATGGCCGTGTCTGGCGAAGAACCGGTCGAGTTCGCGCTTCCGCGGGGCCTTACCTGTAAAAATCTCCACGTACCCAGGAATGCGCTTCATGCGGTCCGCGAGATCTTCGCTGGTCTGCATTGAGATGTAGCCGATCTGCACGAGGTAGATGGTGCGCGCTCGAACATCGGCTGAGCCTTCGTCGTAACCAAAGCGGACAAACATCTGGCTCAATGCATCGAGACGCGTCTGGTCGGCTTTCTGCACCTCCGCCAGAATGTCAGGGGATTGAAGCGCCCAGCTTCTGACTGCGAACTCGAACTGGGAATCGAACAAGGATTTGTCGAGCCAGCAGTCGAAAACGTTCAGCATCGCTTCGGCGACCGTCTCGGCATATGCCTCAGCCTGCTTGACGAGGTTGCCGGTGTTCTTGTCCCGCCAACGGGTCACGAGGGCAGCCAACAGTTCTTCTCTATCCTTGAAGAACCAATAGAAGCTGGTGCGCGACAGGCCCAATTTCTTGGCCAGTGGCGATATTCTCACCGTGTCGACGCCGGATTCAAGAAGCAGGTCGTAGGCGGCTTCAAGCCACCCCTCCGGCGATCCGCGCCATCCGCTATCGTTCGAAATTTGCTCCATGAGCGATCAGCCTAACAAAATATCAAAGTGAAAACCAGCAAAATGTACACCTATGTCGACTCTATCGACTTATCAGAAGCGAAACTTGACATGCATGTACATTTTCGATAGCGTTCGCACTTGCCATCCCAGCCCGGAGTCCGTCAGATGTCGAGCGATCCCCTTCTGCAGCCGTACAAACTCAAGCATTTGACCCTGCGCAATCGCATCATCGTGACGTCCCACGAGCCGGCTTATCCGGAGGACGGGATGCCGAAGGAGCGCTATCTTGCCTACACGGCTGAAAGGGCAAAGGGCGGGGTGGCGATGACGATGACAGCCGGGTCCGCTGCGGTCTCGAAGGACAGCCCCCCGGTTTTCAACAACCTGCTCGCCTACAAGGACGAGATCGTGCCGTGGATCAGGCAGATGACAGATGCGGTGCACGAAGAGGGCGCCGCCATCATGATCCAGCTAACCCATCTTGGACGGCGTACACGCTGGGACAAAGGTGACTGGCTTCCCGTTCTGGCGCCGTCCCATCATCGTGAAGCCTCCCACCGCGCGTTTCCCAAGAAGATTGAAGACTGGGATATCGAGCGCATCATCAAGGACTTTGCGGACGCCGCTGAGCGGATGAAGGCGGGCGGGATGGATGGCGTCGAGTTGGAGGCTTACGGCCACCTGCTCGACCAGTTCACGTCTCCTCTCACGAACGAACTTGACGGCCCTTATGGCGGTTCGCTTGATAACCGCATGCGCTTCTGCATGGATGTCTTGAAGGCGATCCGGTCACGGGTCGGCGAGGACTTCATCCTGGGCGTGCGATATACTGCGGATGAACGTCTCCCCGGTGGCACTGGCAAGTCCGAGGGCATGGAGATCTCGAAGCGTCTCAAGGAAAGCGGACTGATCGATTACCTCAACGTGATCCGCGGCCACATCGACACCGATGCGGGCCTGACGGACGTCATTCCGATTCAGGGTATGGCGAATGCGCCGCATCTTGATTTTGCCGGCGAGATTCGTGCGGCAACCAACTTCCCAACCTTCCATGCAGCGAAAATACCGGACGTGGCGACAGCGCGCCACGCGATTGAATCGGGTAAGGTGGATATGATCGGCATGACGCGCGCGCACATGACCGACCCTCACATCGTGCGCAAGATCATCGAAAAGCGCGAAGACGAAATCAGGCCATGCGTGGGCGCAAACTATTGCCTTGACCGTATTTATCAGGGCGGGGCGGCATACTGCATTCACAACGCCGCGACCGGCCGCGAACTGACCATGCCGCATATTGTCGCCAAGGCCGACAGCCGCAAGAAAGTTGTTATCGTCGGTGCAGGTCCGGCTGGCCTCGAGGCCGCCCGTGTCGCGGGTGAGCGGGGACACGAGGTCGTGGTCTTCGAGGCCGCCAGCGACCCTGGCGGGCAGATCCGGCTGACAGCCCTGAGCCCGCGCCGCAAGGAGATGATGAGCATCATCGATTGGCGCATGGCCCAGTGCGAAAAACATGGAGTGACCATCAGGTTCAATGCCTGGGCGGAAGCCGAAACTATCGAGGCGGAAAATCCGGACGTTGTCATCGTCGCAACGGGCGGGGTGGCGCACACCGACGTCCTTTCCAAGGGCAACGAGTTCGTGGTGTCGTCTTGGGACATCATCTCCGGAGACGCAAAGCCGGGAACCAATGTCCTCATCTTCGACGACGCGGGTGACCACGCGGCACTCCAGGCCGCGGAATTCCTCGCCGGCGCCGGAGCGAAGGTTGAAATCATGACACCGGACCGGTCATTCTCACCCGAGGTCATGGCTATGAACCTCGTGCCCTACATGAGGTCTCTTCAAAAACTCGATGTGACCTTCACCGTTACCTATCGGCTCGAGTCAGTTGAAAAGAATGGCAGTCAGCTCATTGCAAATGTCGGCAGTGACTACGGCGGCATATCCAAACAGCGCGTCGTGGATCAGGTTGTCGTCAATCACGGCACCATTCCGCTGGACGACATCTATTTCGAACTGAAACCGAAATCGACCAATCACGGAGAGATTTCGCAAGATGAGCTCATCGCCGGGCAGCCGCAGTCGGTGGTGCGGAATGCGCAGGGCCAATTCCAACTCTTTCGTATCGGCGACGCCGTTTCAGCTCGCAACACCCACGCCGCGATCTACGATGCACTGCGACTGGCGAAAGATATCTAACATCCGGCAACGGACCATAGCGTCCGCTCACAACAAGGGCTGAAAGATGAACAGAAGTGGGGCCCTGCAATATTTTGTAGACACAGCGTTCGTGGCCTTTGACCAGTTCTCACACGACCTGCGATCGCGCAGATCGATCATCCAGCTCTTCGCCCAATCGGAGGTTCCCGGGCCTGAAAAGATCAGGGCCGGGAGCCGTTTGCCGGTCTGTTCCTATCTCGGCCCGGCGTTGGCGGAAGAGGCGATCCCGTCTACGCTCCGCAACTTGATTGAGCGCTTCAAGGCGATCGAGCCGCTGCTCGAATGGCGGCTGAAATCAAATCCCGCCCCGTCTGCCAGCAGCAATTTCCGCGACGGTCACGCCAACGCGATGATCCTTGGCCCGGGCGGCCTCGAGGACAGAAACGATCTGTGGCTCGGCGTCACCTTGATGGCTCCTCACGTCCGGTATCCCGACCACGATCATCCGCCGGAAGAAACCTACCTCGTGCTTTCGCATGGCGAATTCAAGCATGGTGACAAGGATTGGTTTTCGCCCGGCATCGGTGGATCATTCTACAATCCGCCAGGCATCAAACACGCAATGAGATCGCTGGATCGGCCGCTGTTCGCTTTCTGGGCGCTGTTGGTGGATCAGACGCATCACTGAACTTGCCCGAAACCCGGCTACCGGACGAGGGAAGAGCCAAGACCGCCTTGCGGGTGAAGCGCGTGACTCATCAATAGCTTCATCATCGACGTCGGTTGGCCGCGGACCGTCAAGGCGCTGCCGATTTCGAAGAAGCGCCTTGATCAAAGATCGCGAAATGGTTGCTATATCTCGACTTTCACACGGCCAACCGGATTGGAACAGCAAGCAAGGAAATAGCCGTCGGCAATCTCTTCGTCGGTGATGCCGCCATTGTGGACCATATGAACATCGCCTTCGGTTTTGCGAACCTTGCAGGTCCCGCATATCCCCATACTGCAACCAGATCGGATCACCAGACCGGCAGCCCGTGCCGCAGCAAGGATCGTATCCGTCTCGACGCATTTCGCCGAGACGCCGGATAGGACAAATTCGATTTCGGCCTCGTTGTTCTCGGTCGGAACGAAGTCATCCGGGACCTTCTCGGCCTCAGGAAGCGGCGCGCGGAAGCTTTCCTGATGATAATGCGCCATGTCGAAACCGAGACCGGCCAGCGCCTCGCGCACGGCTTGCATGAAGGGCTCGGGCCCGCAGCAGAACACCTCGCGATCAAGATAATCCTGCGCCATCAGTCCGAGCATCAACTGGTTGAACATGCCTCTGTAACCGGTCCACGGCCTGTATGGATCGGTCTGTTCAACCACCCATTTCAGGTCGATGCCAGTTACGCGCGACGCCATATGCTCCAGCCGTTCGCGGAAGATGATCTCAGAAGGGCGGCGCGCGCAGTGGACAAAGACGATGTCCGGATCAACCCCGGAATCATACAGATGGGTGGTCATGGACATCATAGGTGTGATGCCCGAGCCGGCTGAGATGAAAAGATACTTTTCGGCTGGCTGATGCGCCATCGAGAAGGTGCCCCCCGGACCTATTGCCCGCAGGCGCATTCCCGGACGGAGGCTGTCAAACATCCACTGCGTTCCGACAGAGTCGGCCTGCGCCTTTACGGTAATGGTCAGCGAGGTCGGCCGCGACGGAGATGAGGATATCGTGTAGGTCCGGTAGATCGGACCGCCGGGAGTGGGCAGTTCCAAAGTGAGGAACTGCCCTGGATCAAAATTGAACAGCGATCCGGACGGCGACCGGAAACAAAAGGTCAGGACGTTCGGCGCCTCCGGAAGAAAGGAGGCACATTCGAGTTCTTCCGCGTCGGTCCAGAAAACCAGCCTGGGTTTTGCCACCACGTTCATTGGTTCACTCCGCGGCCAATTGCATCGAGGCCTGAGAGCGCTCAAGCCAGTTCGCATACCAATCGACGAATTGGGTCACACCGCTTTCCTGAACCGGCGAATATGGTCCGGGAACATAGGCAGGAGAGAAGATCCCTTGCTGGTTGGTTTCGACGATCTCACGGTCTTCATCATTGGTAGAAATCCAGACCTCGGTCAGGCCCTTGAGGTCGTAGTCGAGCCCTTCGACGGCATCTTTGTTCACCAGCCAGGTGGTGGTGACCTCGGTTTCCGTGGCGCTGATTGGCGTGACTCGGAAGGTCAAGGAGTGATCCGGCAGGAAGTGGCTCCAGGTCGTTGGATAATGGAACATCAACAGCGAGCCTGCTTCGGGCAGAGCCACCCGGCCAAGACTCTTGTGAACGGCAGCCTTGCCGTCGAGCGTGTAGCTCACCGCCTTTTGCTGCAGCGGCATCCGCGCCAGGCGAAATTGGCCGCTGCCGCCAAGGCGGAACTGCGCCGGCGCGCCTGAGGCTTCGCAACGGTCAAAATGCGCCTTGAGGGTCGCCGAGACCGACCCGTCAGCAGAGACTCCCGCCACTTCCGGGTCGAGCGAGAAGGAACGGCAGAGCGACGGGTGGTTGCTGCTGCAGTGGTAGCATTCGCGGTTGTTTTCCCACACAAGCTTCCAGTTGGCCTTCTCGATGATAGTCGACGTATGCGCGACCTTCGCATTGTTGAGGTCATGGACCTCTAGGTAGGGAAGGGCCAGATCGGCAAACGGTTCGAAGTCGGGGGGCGTAGCGGACAGACAGACGTAGACCAGGCCGGCAAGATTGCGCAGATGAACCGGCTTCAGCCCGTGTTTGGACATGTCGAAGTCGGGCCCCATGTCATTTGCCCAGATGAGCTTGCCGTCAAGCTCATAGGTCCACTGGTGATAGGGGCAGACGAGTTTGGCCACTTGGCCTTCGCGCGCCTTGCAAATCATCGAGCCGCGATGGCGGCAGGAATTGTGGAAGGCGCGGATTTCACCATCGCGGGCGCGCACGATGACCACCTCATAGGCACCCACGCGCATCGTCACGTAGCTACCAGCTTTCGCAAGCTGGCATGCCGGGGCCGCGTAGAGCCATTCCTGGTAGAAGATGTGCTCGAGATCGAACTGGTAAATCGTCGGCGAAGTGTAAAAGGGCTGCTCAAGGGCATAGCCCGAGACGCGGCGCGCTAGCAACTCTTGGATCGAGGGCGAGGGGGCGTTCATGCGGAATTCCATAGATGGCGTGCACATTTGAGATGAAATTTTCTTGCCTGAACGCCTTTTGCGCAATAGCACTAATTTTCAGAACGATTTAGTTCAGCTAATCTGTTGCACTCAGCGAGCCATCCAAAAAGCGGATCCGAAGAAGCGTTGATGCCAAGACCGTACGATCTCTCCTCGGTGACGGCTCTCATCTGCTTCGAGGCAGCCGCCCGAAATGCGAGTTTCAAAAACGCCGCCCAGGAATTGAATGTGACGCCCGCGGCGATCAGCCACCAGATCAAGGCGCTTGAGGGTGACTTGGGATGCAACCTGTTCCTGCGCTTGAGCCGCGGCGTCGAATTGACTGAGAAAGGGGCGTTCCTGTTCGTTGCCGTGCAGCGCGGGCTTGAGACGATTTCCGACGCCGTCACTCACATGCGCGATCGCCCGGAAACCGCCGACGTGACCATCCGGACAACGACGGCCGTCAGCTCGCTATGGCTTACACCGAAGATTTCAGCCTTCTGGAAGAGCCATCCCACCATCACTGTCTCGCAGATCGTCAGCGACGTGCCCGCAACAGCGATCCGCTGTGATCTAAGTATTCATTACGGAGATGCGCAGGAAAGTCCCGAGGAGTGTCACAAACTTTTTCAAGATCGCATTGTCGCGCTTGGAACTCCAAAATTCGCCGCCGAGCACGGCATTGGCCGAGTTGAGGATCTGCTCAAGGCGCCTTTGATTCATATGAACAACGAGGAAACCGACTGGACGAACTGGCCGGAGTGGTTTCAAGCGCTTGGACACACCATCCCAAAAGGCCGCAGGTTTTCCGTGAACAACTACATGATTGCCCTCCAGGCCGCTCAGGATGATATCGGGGCGGTCTTGGGGTGGGATGGATTGGTCAAAAGCCTGATGGAACAGGGCCGGCTGGTCACACTTGTACCCGACAACATTCCCTCACCCAGGGCATTTTATCTGAAAATCCATCCCAGGGCAGGTTCGAAAGCGCGGCTTTTTGCGAGCTGGCTCGCCAAAAGCTCTTGAGCAGCTGCTCTCTTGCTCGCTGACTTCTTCGGGCGGCCTCACGTCACCGCGCTCGCTATGGATTCGTGGTATTGAACGGGTACCCACCACGAAAGCCTGGAGATTATCGGATGAGACTGATTGTGCTTGCCGCCGCTCTCTCGATCGCGGCGCCTGCGGCCGCCCTGGCGGGGCCGGCCTCCAATGCGGTGAAGTTCTTCTACATGCCCGAGGTCAAGTTCGAGGCCGACGCGAAATACCGCGACCGTTTCACCGAGCCGGTGACAAAGCTGTTCGACCTCAACGACCAGGCGCAGAAGAACAAGCCGGACGAGGTGCCTTGCATCGACTTCGCCCCCAGTCTCGGCGCGCAGGACTTTGACGAGAAGACAGTCGCCAAGACGTTGAAGCTGTCCGAAGCAGTGGATGGCGACAGCGCCAACGTGACAGTGACCTTCAACCTTTTCCCGGAAGGCGATGAATCCAAACGCGAAATGGTCTGGTCGCTGAAGAAGGTCGACGGCCAGTGGAAGGTGGCCGACATCACCTCGAAGACCAGCGGCTGGACGCTGAGTGCGCTCGAATGCCTGGCTGGCCAGACTCCGGAGTGATGCCATGGCCCGCGTCCTGGCCCTGGCGACTGTGTGCCTGCTGGCCGCGGGCTTGTGCAGCACTGCCGGCCAGGGCCTATTCGGCGCGCCGCTCTCAGCAGAAGATGCACGGGCAACTCCGCTGCGGCCGGGTTCGCCGACGGCGGTGGTGAAACCGTTTTACGAGCATGTCGGGCTCGAGCTCGATCCGGCTCAGCGCAGCCATTTCGTCGATCCCGCGAAGTCGGTGCTCGACAAAAGCGATGCGCTGCGGAAATCGGGGCAGGGCGAATGCCTCGATCCCAACATGGCGCTCGACAATGCGGCGTACGACAGGGCCGAGATCGACAACAGCCTGAAGACAGTTGAAGCGGTCAAAGGCGATGAGGCCAAGGTCGTCGTCGCCTTTATCGTTGCCGGCAATCCGCACCGGCTGGAATGGAAGTTCAAAAAGGTCGACGGCGACTGGAAGATATCGGACCTTCTGTCGGTGACCGGCGAATGGGCGCTCAGCCAATATCAGTGTGAGTGAGAACTGACCGATGAGTTGATCGCCTGATGGCGATTGAAAACCAGAGTTGGCGATCCTGCTGTCCCGCCGGACATCTCGCAGCAGAATTCAGCCGCGTCCGCGATAGGGCGCAACACCGGTGTCGGGCAGCCATGCGCCTTCCGGCGGCGCGCCGGTCTGCCAGAACACGTCGATCGGAATGCCGCCGCGCGGATACCAATAGCCGCCAATGCGCAACCACAGTGGTTTGGTCGCGGCGATGATGCGGCGGCCGATCATGACGGTGCACTCTTCATGGAAGGCGCCATGGTTGCGAAACGAGGTCATGAACAGCTTCAGCGACTTCGATTCCACCAGCAGCATGTCGGGTGCATAGTCGATGACGATGTGGGCGAAGTCCGGCTGGCCGGTGACCGGGCAGAGCGAAGTGAATTCCGGGCAGGTGAAGCGAACGATGGCTGGCGGCCCGTCGCCGCGCGAAAACGGGACGGTCTCCAGGACTGCTGCTTCAGGGTTCTGTGGCGCCTCGACGTTGGAGCCGAGCTGGGTAAGGTTTTTCGTATCGGTCATCGGCGGGTTCCTTACTGCATGTCGCCCAAAAGCCTGCCCACGGGCCCGACCCGAGGGTGCGCGGATTTGGGTACGACATGCGCAAAAACAAAAAATTTGCCGCTCATTAGCACACTTTGAAACGGGAAGACGATGACCACCAGCGATTCGCTTCTCCAGCCCTATCAGCTCAAACATTTGACGCTGAAGAACCGGGTCATGTCGACCAGCCACGAGCCGGCCTATTTCCGAAGACGGTATGGATCTGAAGATCACTTCGAATTTGATTTGGTGGCGCAGCCGAACCTCCGCACGGAGAGCCACCAGGCACGTCGGTCCGATCTGCGCGTTGCGCACGCCGCCGGCTTGCAGCCAGACACCGCACGATCTCTTGAACCGCGATTGCGGCTGGCCGCTCAAAACATTCTGGCGGTGGCCATGCAGAGCACGGTGATGACCAGCAGCCCGCCGGCGATGCGTTCGCCCCTTGTCATTTTCGCGCGCAACTGGGTTTCCGTCGCCGAGTCAGTGCCGGCAAGCCGCCTGCTGGCAGAGCCGACCAGCGCTCCCTGAACACCGGCGGCAATCAAGGCCGTCGCGATACCCAGGGCCAGAACCATTTCCATCGAACCGAAAGAGCCGCTGTGGAAGAAATACCAGAGCAGGGCGCCGGTCAGGAAAACCATGCCGGCCGCGTTCATTTGCGGCCGGAAAAACCGTTCGATCCGAATCTCCGGATCGCGGGCGACAGCGATGGTCGTTCCAGCCCAGAACACACCGGCCAATACGTGAAGGCCGAGGACGATGATGTAGACATACTGCATGACCGCGTTCCTCCTTTCCTACCGCCAACCATAAAGTTAGATATCAAATGATTAGATGTCAATGTAAAGTCAAAGGGCCAGTTCCATCGGCCTTTCCCTTACTCTAGTGTCGGATCATGACGCTTTTTGACCGCCCGCCAGTCGGGATGAATCTCGCCCGCACCGCAAAGCTTGTCGCACAGGCCTTCGACGCCACGTTGGTCGAGGCGGGCGGCACACTGCCGGTCTGGGTCACCCTGTTGTCGATCAAGTCGCGCGAGCTGGCCAACCAGCGTGAACTCGCCGGCATGATCGGAATCCAAGGCGCGACGCTGACCCACCATCTGAACGCGATGGAGACGCAAGGTTTGCTGACCCGGCGCCGCGATCCGGAAAACCGCCGCGTCCATCAGGTTGAACTGACCGAAGCGGGAGAGGCGCTGTTCCTGAAATTGCGCACGGCAGCCCTTGCCTTCGACAAGCGGCTGCGGACCGGGTTGTCCGACGACAGGCTGGCGGAGTTCGCGGAAGTCTTGGCGACGCTCCGGGCGAATGTCGATTGATCCCAACTGCCGAACGCATTGTTCAGCGAGCCCAAGATGTAGCGGCAGCCGGCTACAGACCGGCCTTAACCCCATCAGGCCGCCATTTCCGAAGCGGCGTGTCAGGTTGGCGCCTTACGCCAGCCTTCCCTGCAGCACCGTCAGCCTGGCTCTCTTCGGCGCCCGCGCGACCAGCCATTCGCGTACCTGGTCCTGCGGCATCGGGAAGGCGATCGAGTAGCCCTGCACCTGGTCGCAGCCGATCGCCATCAGCGAATCGAGCTCAGCCTCGGTTTCGGCGCCCTCGGCGACGATCGAGATGCCAAGGCCGCGGGCGAGTTCGGTGATGGCACGCACGATCTTGGTGTTGTCGCCGTTCTCATTGATGTTCTGGACGAAGCGGCGATCGATCTTCAGCCTGTCGATCTCGTTCGGGTTGACGTGGCTGAGCGACGCGTAGCCGGTGCCGAAATCATCGAGTTCAAGATGGACGCCGGCGGCGCGGATGTGCCGCAGCTTTGCCGCGATGCCGGTCTTCTCGTCGTCGAGAATGACGGATTCGACGATCTCGAGCGACAGTTTTTGTGGCGGCAGCCCAGCCTTTTCCAGCGCACCGAAGAGGAACGCGTCGAAATTGGCCTCACGCAATTCGGAGCCGGAGACGTTGACGGCGAGCCGTCCGAAGGAAATGCCGGCACGGTTCCACTCCGCCGCCTCGCCGATTGCCTTGGCGATGACGATGCGGCCGATCGCAGGCATGAGTCCGCATTTCTCGGCGATGGGAATGAACTCGCCCGGTGCGATCATGCCGCGCTCGGCATGTCTCCAGCGAACCAGCGCCTCGATGCCGCCGATCGTGCCGTTCGACAACGAAACCTGTGGCTGGAAATAGACCTGGAACGTCTTCTCCGCGATGGCGATCCTGATGTCATGCTCGAGCCGCTTGCGGTAGTCGAGTTCATGCCGCAACGCCTCGGAGAAGAATGAGAGACTGCCGCCACCCTGCTTCTTGGCGGCGTGGAGCGCGAGGTCGGCGTGGACGAGCAGATCTTGCGCATTGTCGGCGTCGACCGGATAGACGGCGACGCCGGCGCTGGCGCCCGGAAGGATGGTCGCGCCGCGATAGACGATCGGTTCGTTGATCTGCGACAGGACGCGCCCGGCGACCGTGTTGATGTCCTCGGTGCCGCCGGCACCGTTGAGGATCATCACGAATTCGTCGCTGCCGAGACGCACGCAGAGGTCCGACGCCCGGCAGGAATCACGCATGCGCTGCGCCGTCACCACCAGCACATAGTCGCCGGCGGCGTGGCCAAGCGTGTCGTTGATCTGCTTGAACCGGTCGAGGTCGAGGTGGACCGCCGCAAGCCGCTCCCGCCGGCGCTGCGCGCCCTTGATCAGCGTATCGAAATGGTCGGTCAGGAAGGTGCGGTTGTGCAGGCCGGTAAGGCCGTCATGCACGGCGATGAAGGCCATGGAATTGCGGGTATCGATCAGTTCACGCGTCTTGCGCAGGATGGTGTTCGACATCGGCCTGAAGATGAAAAGTGCCACCAGCACGATGACGCCGAGGGTGGAGTAGAACAGCGTTCGATGGAGAGCGAGAAGGCCCTCCGATCGCGCGTCGGCTTGGGCGCTGATGCGCTGGCCGAGTGCCGCATAGCCCGACAGGGCCGCATTGGCGACGGAAGCGTCGAGGTTGACGCGTTCGCCGCCACCCTTGTAGCCGCCATTGTCGGCCATGCCGAGTTGCGATTCAAACGCCGAAACCAGGCGTTCGCCGTTGGCGATAAGCCCGACCGAGAAGTAATCGAGATGAAACGGCTTGGCGAAAAGGACGTTCTCGACTGATTTTGGATCGACCCTTGCCGGTGACGCCGGGTCGGCGACCACACGCTCGAGCAGAAGGTCGTAGTTCCTCTCGAAGTCGGCCGTGGCCTGTTTGAATGCGGTGACCAGAGCCGGTTGTTGGTTGGGCGTAGCTGCTCCTGCCGCGTTGGCAAGGAAGACAATGCGTTGCGACAGCACCTTTTGCATGCCGACAATATCGAGCAGCGTGTCGTCGTGCCGATGGCCAGCCATCATCTGCTGGAGAAGGATGAAGGAGGCCATCACCATGGCTGCAATGATCAGCAGCGCCAGCCAATAGCCTGCCTTGATCAGCAGTATGAGCTTGCCCGAAATGGTTTGCATCGGTTGCTGCGACATTTTCTGGGGCGGTCCCTCTCGCCGACAGATTGTTGGGTATGAGAACCATTGGCTTGAAAGGTTAACAGCTCGGGAAGTCGACACAGCAGCAGCGGTTGAAAGCTCGCAAAATGGTTATCGCCTTCTTTCGCGCCGCAGCTGCATTTGAACATCTGCCATTGGCGGCATTCTGGGGCGGCATTCTGGCCACTGACCGTCGGGTCACCGAAGCCCTCGCTTTTGCGGTGGATTTTTCGCCCGCGCGGGGCGACAGTCCATTCAATCTCAACAGGGCCAGATCATGAGCGCGGCATTCCTCTCCCATATCGACAGCGAGCTTCAAGGGCTGAAATCGGCCGGCCTCTACAAATCCGAGCGGGTGATCACCTCGACGCAATCGGCTAAGATCGAGGTGGGCGGCGACAGGGTGCTGAATTTCTGCGCCAACAATTATCTTGGCCTCGCAGATAGCGCCGACTTGCGCGATGCGGCCAAGCAGGCACTCGACCGCTATGGTTATGGCATGGCGTCGGTGCGTTTCATCTGCGGCACGCAGGAAGAGCACAAGCAGCTCGAGGCGACGATTTCTGGCTTTCTCGGCATGGAGGACACGATCCTCTATGGCTCCTGCTTCGATGCTAATGGCGGCCTGTTCGAGACGCTGCTTTCCGAGGAGGATGCGGTCATTTCCGACGCGCTGAACCATGCCTCGATCATCGACGGCGTGCGGCTGTCGAAGGCGAAGCGTTTCCGTTACGCCAACAACGACATGGCCGATCTGGAAGCGCGGCTGAAGGAGGCAATGGATTGCCGTTTTCGGCTGATCGCCACCGACGGTGTATTCTCCATGGATGGCATCATCGCCAATCTGAAGGGCGTCTGCGATCTCGCCGACAAGTACGATGCAATGGTGATGGTCGACGACAGCCATGCCGTCGGCTTCGTCGGCAGGAACGGGCGCGGCTCGGCCGAGCATTGCGGCGTCGAGGGCAGGGTGGACATCATCACCGGCACGCTCGGCAAGGCATTGGGCGGCGCGTCGGGCGGCTACACATCGGGCAAGAGCCAGGTGGTCGACTGGCTGCGCCAGCGCTCGCGTCCCTATCTGTTTTCCAACACGCTGATGCCGGCGATCGCCGGTGCGTCGATCCGGGTTTTCGAACTGATCCAAAATGGCGATGCGCTGCGCCAGCGCCTCTATGCCAATGCGGCGCGGTTCCGGTCTGAAATGGGTAAGCTCGGCTTTACGCTGGCCGGCGCCGAACATCCGATCGTTCCGGTCATGCTCGGCGATGCGACGCTGGCGCAGGAGATGGCGGCCCGCATGCTGCAGCGCGGCATCTATGTCATCGGCTTTTCCTTCCCCGTCGTGCCCAAGGGGCAGGCCCGCATCAGGACGCAGATGTCGGCCGCCCATTCGGCCGCCGATATCGACCGGGCGGTCGAGGCGTTCGGCGCGGTCGGGCGCGAACTTGGTGTGATTTCCTGAACGGCCGGAAGCGAAAAGTGATTCCGGGTCAAGAGTTTCAAGGGAAAAAAGAATGTCGAACATGATGAAGGCGCTGGTCAAGGCCAAGGCCGAGCCGGGCATCTGGATGGAAGAAGTGCCGGTGCCGGAGATTGGCCCGAACGACGTTCTGATCAAGATCAAGAAGACCGCGATCTGCGGTACCGACGTCCACATCTACAATTGGGACCAGTGGGCGCAGAAGACCGTGCCGGTGCCGATGGTGACCGGCCACGAATTCGTCGGCACCGTCGCCGACTTCGGCGCTGCGGTCACCGAATACAAGATCGGCCAGCGTGTTTCGGGCGAAGGCCACATCGTCTGCGGCCATTGCCGCAATTGCCGGGCGGGCAGGGGGCATCTGTGCCGCAACACGCTCGGCGTCGGCGTCAACCGGCCGGGCGCCTTCGGTGAATATCTGGCGATCCCGCAGCACAACGTCGTGCCGATCCCCGACGACGTGACCGACGAGATCGCCGCAATCTTCGATCCGCTGGGCAATGCGGTTCACACCGCACTGTCCTTTGATCTGGTCGGCGAGGACGTGCTGGTCACCGGCGCCGGGCCGATCGGCATCATGGCTGCGCTGGTGGCGCAGTGCGTCGGCGCGCGAAAGGTGGTCATCACCGACATCAACCCGGTGCGGCTGGCGCTGGCGAAAAAACTCGGCGTCCAGCATGTCGTCGACGCGTCGAAGGAAAAGCTGCGCGATGTCATGCCGGCGCTCGGCATGACCGAAGGTTTTGACGTCGGCCTCGAAATGTCGGGTGCGGCACCCGCCTTCCGCGACATGATCGACGCCATGAACAATGGCGGCAAGATCGCCATTCTGGGCATCGCGCCGACCGGCTTCGAGATCGACTGGAACAAGGTCATCTTCAAGATGCTGCATCTCAAGGGCATCTATGGCCGCGAGATGTTCGAGACCTGGTACAAGATGATCGCGCTGGTGCAGGGTCCGCTCGATGTCAGTGGCCTGATCACGCACCGCATCGGCGTGGACGACTTCCAGACCGGGTTCGAGGCGATGAAGAGCGGCAATTCCGGCAAGGTTGTCATGGATTGGTGAGATGTTGGCCGGGTGCCGTTCCGGAAGTGTTGGAGGGACAGCACCCCCCT
>NZ_FNEE01000044.1 GCF_900099905.1 Mesorhizobium muleiense
GGGTCGGCGCCGACGGCGCCGCGATGCGTCAGATTTTCGAGCACCGCCAGGCCGTCCGTGACGATCTGATGCGACTTGACGCCCTTCATATTGACGATGAAGCCGACGCCGCAGGCATCGTGCTCGTTGCGCGGATCGTAAAGGCCGTGGGCGGCGAACCCGGTAGGGGTCCGCCCGATCTTGGTCAGGCCAGTGGCGATGGACGGATTTTTGACGGCTGGCGCTTTCGTCTGCGCGGCCGGGCCGTTCGTCGCAGATGGCGTCACTTCCGTCATCGTCCTGTCCTCCGTTCTTGCCTGGCGCAGAGACAGGCGGTCGGCTGCGTCCCCCGTCTTCCCCGCCTGTGGGCGCAGGTGGATCGGTGGGCAGCGCCGAGCTGGCTGAGTAACCTTCTTCATGTTGCCAGCCTTACTCCAGTGCCATCTTTGACGGGTCCGGGAGACCCTTAGCGGCAGTATGTTTTGGTGAGTTGATCAGGCACGTCTTCTCCTTGCTCGGTCACGTGTTTGCGGTAACGGCGAGGCTGGGCTGGACGCCTGGGCCGACCTATTTGTACATCCACGTCAGGGAAATGGACGAATTGGCCAGTAAGCCATTCGCCCCTCTTTGGTTTCCTCCTTGGCCGCCCCTTTCACCTTTTGGGAGAATCCTCTTGCGGAGCCACACAGAGAGCGCCGTAACAAACCTTCTCACCCTTGTAGTTGGCCAGAGCCTGCAGCAACTCGGGTAGAAGGTGCTGTTTCAGGTCGTCCGAGATAGGCTCCGGACCCTCCAGCGCTTTCAGTGTCTGCTCGACCAACTCGATGGCGCGATCTTTGTTGCCGCTCTCATGATAGTACTGAGCGACCACCGGATAAGACAGGAACTTAGAGCCGCCGCCTTGCGGCAGTGCCACGATGTGTTTGGACAGCTCTTCGCCCATCGCGAAGCGCTCAGCAGACGGAAAGCCGGAATAATCAAAGCCCGGCGCGAAGAGTTGGTATAGCGCCCAATACATCCATCCCTCGGACTTTCTGTCGATCGCGTCGCGAACGAATTGGCGCATTACGGGCAAGCCGGCCTGCATGTCGCGCATTCTGTGAAGCAACAGATTGACATGACTCACGCGGAAGTTGAGTTTGTCCGGTATCAATGCGAGGCCTTCTTCAATCGCCGAGAGCGCCGTCTTCCAATCCTCGGCCTCCATTGCCGGCCGAAGTTTGTCGTATATGGGCTTGGTCAGCGCTTGTTCGCGCGCTATGGTTTCGCCTTCCGCAATCCGCTCCGTATCGGCGGATTTTGCCTGATCGCTGATGCGCCAGCTGCCGTTAAGCACCTTCGGCAAAACCTCATCGAGTTGCGTCGGATGACCGATAAAGGCGATGTGGCCGTCTCGGTCGACCACGAACGAGGTCGGGACCCCGTAAGAAAAGCTGGGCTCCATCCAAAGCTTGTCCATTTCGCCTGTGGAGTCGAATGCGATCCGATAGTTCAGATTCGGGAATTTTTCGGTCAACCAAGCGTCCAACGTGCTTCGGGCCTCGTCGGCCGTTGGAGCGTCTTCAGAAGCCGCGACTCCGACGATCTCAACGCCGTTGTCCTTGTATTTCTCCTGCAGCTGGATCAGATGGGGCATCCCGTCCACACATGGGCCGCACCAAGTTGCCCAAAATTCGACTATGCACACTTTGCCGGGCTCAAAGCTGGTGAGGGGCTCGCCACGCAGCCAGTTCTCGACTTTAATCGAAGGAGCCGGGGACTCCGTCTGCAATACCACGTTGCGGTCCAAAGCTATTTCCAAAGGTTTCTGCACGAGCTGGTTTCCTCTCAGAGACGGCACACGGGTTCAGGGAGGAGCGGATCGCTCGTCTTGCCCCATTGAGTGCAGTCACAGTCACTCAGTCTCAAAAACCATGCCAACGCGCTCAGCGCGCAGTTAGCGCCCATTGCTTCGAAAAACCTCGACAGTGCCCAGATGTTGGTTGTAATGAACCTGACATTTGTCTGACGCTGTCAGCTTTTGGACACGCGATCACGCGCTTCGTGCCGCCAGAAGGTCAGGCCGAGCCCTGTGTTGCCAGCGGTCGCTTCGATGATTGTACCGCCCCGCGCGAGCTGGCCACGCTGTTCGGCATTAACGATCATCGACAACGCAATGCGATCCTTGATCGATCCGCCGGGATTCTGGCTTTCGAGCTTGACGAAGAGACGACACCTGCCGGTATCGAAGCTCTTCAGTTCGACGACCGGCGTCTCCCCAATCAGATCGAGCACTGACGCAAATGGCGGACGCAGGCGAGAGGACGCCTTTGTCGACGGTCGGCGGAACATCTCGAGGCTCATGCGGCTGCGGTCTCCAGAATGTCGGCATAGTGCCGTTGCGCAGCATCGGGATGCGAGCGCAGTCGGCTCTTCAGCAGTTGCGGAACAGTGGATTGTCGGGGTCGCTGGCGGGGCACCCGCTTCGGCAGCCGTTCAGGCGGCAGGTCAAGAAACCGTATGTCGGCATCAAGCCGCGCGCCGAAGAAGAAGGGAATCGAAACAGTGCCCTTCGAAAGACCCAGGGCAACGGAAATCATTGCATCGGGCGAGTTCATGCGCCTGAAGCAGCGCTGCCTGCAACTGCTTCATAGCGACAGGCGGGCGAGACTCTAGCGAGGCTTTCGCCGCTTGGTTGATTGAGGCTCTCGACGAAGCCACTAAGATTCGGCGGCCGATAATAGCTTGCTGCTCATTGGGACGTCGACCAACGCCGGGATTGAGAAAGGCAACCCTGCCCCACAAGGCGGGTGTCACACGTGCGGTGCGTCCGCTCGTCACGCCGGATGGTTTTTGAGACCTGGGTTCACGGCTAATCAGATGCACCCCTGTCGTCGTTTCGGTGCAGGCCGCCAGGGGGGCGTGTTGCAGCAGCTTGCAATTAGTTTCGCCAGTACGGGGCGTGCGAGCACGGGGCTGCACAATGAGATCATATGCCGGCGTGGGGACCAAGGTGTGGCGCAGCCTTAGAGAACTCAACACCGAGACCGGAGCAACGGAGACTGCTCTTTCGTCGAGCCAGTTTAAATTAGAACATTCTTTCTATAGTTTACGTCAATTATCCTGTTCGATAGCTCTGTCGACTAGCGATGAGACTTTTCAACGCAGCGCGGACATCCGCTGGCCGGATGTGACTTGCTATCCCTTTCAAGATCAAACAGGAGAACCCATGAGCAATCCAGTCCTTGTCAACCGGACCATTCTTGACTCCGACGTTGTACCGCTGACCAGCCGTGTCGGAGCTGAAATCAGAGGCGTTCGCCTTGGCGGAGACCTTTCGGACGCAGCGATAGCAGCCATCAACCAGCTTCTTCTAAAACACAAGGTGATCTTCTTCCGCGGCCAGGAGCACCTCGACGATGCGGAGCAGGAATTGTTCGCGCGGCGTCTGGGTAACCTTGTACCTCATCCCACGCAGGGGCCGGCAGCCGGCACGGCCTCAATCCTCAATCTCGATTCCGGCCGTGGCGGTGGCAGGGCAGACCAGTGGCATACCGATGTGACTTTCGTCGATGCCTATCCGAAATTCTCGGTCCTACGTGGCGTCGTCATTCCGGCGGCGGGGGGCGACACGATCTGGTCCAACACGCACGCCGCGTACGAGAATCTGCCGGCGCCGCTCAAAATATTGGCGGACAATCTGTGGGCTATTCATAGCAATGCCTACGACTACGCAGCCGTGCGCCCGCGCGCCACAGCCGAAGAGAAGAGGCACTTCGAGGAAGTCTTCACATCGACGATCTACGAGACCGAGCATCCGGTCGTGCGCGTCCATCCCGAAACCGGGGAGAAGTCGCTGCTGCTCGGCAATTTCGTGCAGCGCCTCGTCGGCCTTTCCAAGAGCGATTCCGCCAAACTCTACGAGGTGTTCCAGTCCTACGTCACTGCCCCGGAAAATACCGTGCGGTGGCGCTGGCAAGTAAGCGACGTCGCTATCTGGGACAACCGTGCTACCCAGCATTATGCGGTCAACGACTATGGCGACCAGCACCGGGTTGTGCGTCGCGCTACGGTTGACGGTGACGTTCCGATCGGCGTCGACGGTCGCCGCAGTATAACCCGTGTCAAGGCAGCCAAGCCGGCGGCGAAGGCAGCCTGACCGTCTGAACAGGGTAAAGATGAAAACTTCGTATCGCCGCGGCCATATCGCGCTGCTTAACCGCCCCACAAAGCCTTATGATTTCCGAGAAGCAAGGCGAGTTGCGGGCTCGAGGCTTGGCCCGAAATCGAGGTCCTGCAGCGTGGCGCATGGCTCGAGTCGCTGCTCGTGGCCCCGCTGCAGCGGTACAGGTCCCCCACCGCCCCACCATCTCGCCCGCCCTGCACCTCGGATAGCGATCATTCACCGTTTGTTCATTATGATAGCGCACGATCATAACTGGACATGCTGGTAGCTCGTACATGCCTGAAGGCCCTGCGCGCCGACCCAGCGCCGGGGCCTTTTTACTTCCGCAAAATCGATTCCAGCAACGTGGGCACTTCGCAGGATGTCGCAATCCCGCGCTTGCGATGATACGCCGTACAGCGAATTGCGCGAGTCAAACGAATTTGGGTTCCTCAAATATAGAATCGTCGATACCGATCCTGATGGATCGAGCCTCGACGACGAAGTCAACCATCTTCAAACGGAATTATTCAACATTGCCGAGAGCTCCCGGTGTGCCGTCGAAGCCGACATTCGGGAGGTCAGCGGTCACCAACGATCATGGTGATCGCCAGCATCTTTCGTATTCACATGACCGTCGGCCTGGTACTTTCCCGAGGCCATGACATGAGTGGGTCTTCCAAGCACCGATTTGGCCCGGTAGGATTTGCAGGGGGCGCGGACAAGCGGATGAACAAACGGAATGATGCTGGAAAACTGCGCGCCTGCTGGGATTTAGCCGACCGTCGATAGGAACATAGCCCTGGTCGACGGCTTTCTGAAGGGCAAGAGTTTCGCCGACCTGGCTCAGGAACATGGCTTGTCGACAACGAGGGTGCGCCAAATCATCGAGAAGGCCGATCGGCTCGTGGGCGGCGGCATTCAGACCAAGACTGAAACGTCCAACGCCTCGCCTCGATCCGATTTCATGGTCGACTATCCCTATGTGTGCAAATTGGCCGAGAAGCACCGGCTGGGTAGCGTCACGCCGCATCATTCTTTGCGGAGCTGGAGCGCGCGGGATCGCCGGAGCGGCTGGTGAAAGCGGTTGCCGGGGCGCACGCCAACAACAACACGTGAGCTGGCGCCTCGTGTGGCAAAAGGAGAGGGCGAGAGCCCATGGCCTGCAATGAAGCGATCAAGCATTGCGATCGTGGAACCAAGCTGCCCAGTCGACCATCCGGACCGCGGCCTTCAATGCCAGCTCGCCTTGGAATCGGCCTTCCAGGAATTGGCTGAGCGCGCAGCGGAATCCGGCTGGACCGAGGAGATAGCCACGCGCTCCTCGAACTCGCCGGCGCGCGCCTCAGGAGCGACTCCGCCAATGACGAGACTGAGAGGACGATTAATCGTGCCAGGGCAACGAGAGAGCGGCAGGTTCAAGAAGCCTCGCCTGACCCGATAGGAACGTCGCTGCGCCAATAAAATTGGCGGTGAAGGCTGACCGCGGCCGAGTCGGGCAAGCGAGCGAAGTGCTGAAATAAGGGCGTGAGAATCCAAGACATCGTTTGTAGAGAGCATCGAGCTTCGCGAAATTGTGGTACAGGATCGACCGCAGGTGTTCTCGGAGCGCTCGCAGAACCCGGGATTCTTCCGCGGCACCCGCCAAGGCGAAGAACGGTCAGAGTTGCACGATAACGCTTAAAAGCGAGCCTTCCTCCGAAAGTCTGCGCGCGCAGTTCCACGGTCCGATGCGCTTTCATAGCTATTCCAATCGCCGCGCCCATTCTCTCCCGGATCAGGTCCAGCGGGTCTGCAGTGCATGCGCCCCCAAAGTGGACGCCATTGGGCCGGGTGAACCGGGCTCGATTGCGCGCCGAAGGCCCGTTCCAGGCCCGGAAATCCGGGTCCGTCAGGGCGAGCGCGTGCGGGTCGAGGTAGAGAACGGCCTTGCCGAGAAAACGACCGTGCACTGGCATCGCGTGCGTGTGCCACATGCCATGGATGGCGTGCCTCACCTCACGCAGAAGCCGATTGGAGCGGGCGAGCGCTTCGTCTACGAGTTCGACGCCGTCGACGTCGGCATCTGCTGGTATCACCCGCACCAGCGGAGCTTCGAACAGGTCGGGCGCGGACTTTATGGTCCGCTGATCATCGAGGAACCGAAGGCGGTGCGGGCCGATCGCGAGGTGACCTGGATGCTCGGTGACTGAGGGCTGACGAAATCTGGCGCAATCAGCGAGGATTTCGGCAACCGGCACGACATTCACCACAATGGCCGCGTCGGCAACACGGTTACCATCAATGGCCGCGTGCCGGATACCTTTGCGGTCAGAAAGGGCGAGCGCATCCGGCTGCGGCTGATCAACGCCGCCAATGCACGCATCTTCAGTCCCGACTTCACGGGTTTTCAGGCCGGCCGTCATCGCGCTCGACGGCCAGCCGGTGACGCCACACGCGCCGGAGGCGGGTGGTGCTGGGTCCCGCAATGCGCACCGATCTGATCCTCGACATGACGGGCAAGCCGGGCAGCCGGCTTTCGATCTTCGACCAGTTCTACGAGGGGCTGGAATATGAGCTCGTCGATCTTGTTTATTCCGACACTCCGCTTAGGGCACGTGTGCCTGATTGGCCGCTGACCCTGCCGACCATTCCGCTGCCGGAGCCGGACCTCGATACAGCGTCCCGCAACGAAGTCGTCTTCACCGGCGGCATGATGGGCGAGATGGTGGCGCAGGACATGGGTGAAAGCATGGGTCCGGGCGCATGATGCAGGACGATGAATTCCGGCACCGCCTGGTTCATCAACGGCGTCGCCGCCGACGAGGCCAATCACGACATGAAGCCGGGGCTGACGCTCTTGCGGAATAAGAGCCACGTCATCGCCACGACCAACGCAACCGCGTGGCATGATCCGATCCATCTGCACGGCCATTCCTTCCGGGTGATTTCCCGCAACGGCCAGCCCACCCCACGTCGCGAATGGCAGGACACGGCGCTGGTTTCGCCGCGCGAGAAGGTCGAGATCGCCTTCGTCGCCGACAATCCCGGCAATTGGATGTTCCACTGCCACGTTCTCGAACACCAGGCGGCCGGTCGCCTGACCAGTCCACAAGCCGAAGGAGAAGCAAAAATGTCCAATACCCTGATAGCTCTTGTCCTCGCCTCGATCCTGTCAGGCGCCGCTCCGGCGTTCGCCGGCGAAAGGACGTCACGCTCTACAAGAACCCGCAATGCGGCTGCTGCGAAGGTTATGCCGGCTATTTGCAGGAAACGGCTTCGCTGTCACCGTCAAGGCCGACGCACGACCTTTTCGCCATGAGCCGCGAAGAGGGCATTCCGCCGGAAGCCGATGGCTGCCTTCTCTCGTTCATCGACGGCTATGTGGTGAGCGGCCATGTGCCGGTCGGCACGGTCAACAAGCTCTTGACCGAGCGGCCCGACATCAAAGGGCATGACGCTGCCCGGCATGCCGATGGGCTCCCCCGGCATGAGTGGCACGAAGGAAGCGCCCTTCGAGATTCTCGAAATCCGGAAGTCTGACGGGACCGGCGGCGTCTACGCCACGGAATAGGAGGCTTCGATGATGGAATGCATGAGCGGCATGATGATGTTCGGCATGGGCCTGGTGTGGCTGCTTGTCGTCGTCGTGCTCGTCCTCGGGACGGCCGCGCTGATCAAGTACCTGTTCTCCAGCGGCGGCAAAGGAGAAGGGCGTCGGTCCTCTTATCGATGCGTGGCCGCGGCAGGCCTCGGATTGGTCTGGACATTGCCTTGGCTCGCCAACCGGATGGCCGGTGGCGGCGCCCCGGCCGCGGCGATAGCGCTAGGCAAGACGGTTTTAGCCAGGCGAAGGTCAGCGCGATTGGAAAGCCCGCTGCCTTCGGGACGCATGCCGGCGCCGGGACCGGCCGCGGTCGTCGGCGGCGGCTACCAGAGCGACATGCCGGGCTTCGGGAATGTCCTCACCGACGAGGAGATCCGGGCCGTTCTGGCCTTCATCAAAAGCACATGGCCCGAGCGGGAACGCGCCTATCAGGCAGATGAGCCGCCGGGAGCGGGAGCAGACACAGTGAGACCAATCCTAGCCGCGGAGCCCTCGAACGCCCCCAACCGGAATGCATTGTCCATGAAAGCGAAACCGTCGCTTGCGATTCAATTTCTGGCGCTGATCCTCGCGACCTCCGCGCTGGCCCACCATCCGGGCGCCGATCTCGACAAGATGAGGGACAGCGCGGAGAGGTTCTTCCAGGCGATCGACGAGCAGGCCGCGCCGCCTTTCGAACTGGCCGACGCGGACGGAAGGGCCGTCCGCCTTTCCGATTTCTCCGACAAGATCGTGGTGCTCTACTTCATGACGAGGTAACCTTGGAAGAAGAAGGCGACGGCCACTGGCGGCAGGATGGCAAGCACGCTGGCCGCAAAAAGCGGCCCATACTCATAGAAGCGGGCCGGTTCTGTCGCAAATCGTGCTTTTGGCCACAACTGGACGCTTTCGCGCGCTTATGGACCAGCTCACATGTCCAACAACGCAAGCAGATGACAGGGCTCGACGTGCCCCGGGGTGGCGCCCTACTTCCACGCTCGCACTGTCACACTCCCGCCGAAAGGCGGGTTTAGTGAGTTATGGCAGTGACTGTGCCACCAGTCCAAACGTCGAGTTTCGCGGCAACTTCGACGCTTTCCTTAGCTGACTTGCCCAAAACCAGCGCGGCCAAAGCATACTGCTTGCCGCTCCCGATGGCATAATATTCACCTTTCACGGGATCACTTGGCAGCCAATTGCCGTCCAACAATACGGCTTCCCCATTTTTGCGCACTATCAGCGCCTCAAATTCAAAATTGTCGTCGTTGCGCGGCACAGGAATATCAGAAACATCCATGCCCTTCTCAACCCAGTCTCGAACGGCCTTTGGAATACCCAAGGACGAAGAGGAAACGCCGATGAGTGTGCCGTCGCATAAGCGAAACACCTTCGTTTTCTCACCGACGGATACTGAGTCAAAACCCAAGGCTCGGCCGTCGCCAGCCATGGTTCCGTTCCTGTAAGCTATTGTTGTCATTGGCACCCTTCTATCGCTACATCAAACTTCAGGACCTTGCGCATGTCCCCTGTGTCAAGGTCACTGACCCACGGCCTATTTGCCTGATACACGATACAGGCTGCGCTCCTTGAGTTCGCGCACGGGTGGCCGTCATCTTGCCGCCTTCGCGCAATGCCTTGAACAGGCCGAGTCTGTCCCCCAGCGGGAATGACAACCACCTCCATGTCGTTGAAAAGCAGGAAATCCGTCACTTTGCCTCGTCGGTAACGGGCGGAGCCGGAGCGGTCGTCACCGGGCAAGCGCGGTCGCAGTAGGTATCCTGGGCAGCCCGTCAGACATGGATGGCTCCGGTTGTGGTGACGGGGAGGGCGATAAGCAAGTTCGGGCCAAGTGATTGTTCCGCGGCTGTATGTTTTGGTGAGGTGATCATGCGACTTCTTGTTGGTCGGTCACGTGTTTGCGGATAACCAGCATGCGCTGTGCCAAATGAGAAAACCATTTAAAGTCAATCCAGCAGATCTGACTGTATTCCGACATTGTCGGAAATTGGACATCGCCGAACGCGAGCGCTCGGGGCTTGTGATGATACTTGGGCGTGCTGCTTCGGAGGAGGGATGCGCCTCGTACCGGCCGCGAAGCCTTCCTGCATTTAAGGCGCCAGATCAATTGAACGCGCATACCAGTCAGCCGTCCCGTCGTTTAGTCCAAATGGCGATCCATCTCAGCGCGCTCACGCCATCCACCTTTCTGCGCGACCCAAGCTAAACACGCTCGGCGATGATTAGGATACCTACTACATCTGGACCCGCCCGGACCCGCCCGGCCTTGCTCGCCTGCGAGACTTGAGGCGTTCGTCGATCGGATAGAGGTTTCGATTCAGGAGACGTGCTTCGTGATGCGGCCATGATAGGCCGGTCCCTCACCGACTGCCGCACGCTCGGAAGAAGCCAAGGTAGGCGACAAGCCTCTGTGGATCGCTGAAGCGCCGAATGTTGCCGATTGCCGCGGCAACGTTCGCACCCACGGTGACGGAGGCAACGTCATCAGGCGACGGATTGTCGGATCCTAGTGGGCACCACCGCGATATCCGCCTCGACCACCGTCAACGCCTCGTTGATCTGATTGATCAAGCCGAGGTGGCACTCGATGGCGGCGCGCTCAAGGAGCAGCATGAGTTAACACCTACTCCTAGCGCCGCTCCTGGAGTCCTATTTCCGCCGGCGCCTGACGAAGCAGCGCAATGCGACTCCCGCGACCGTGGCCAGCTACCGCGATGCCTTGCGCATGCTGATCCTCTTTGCCGCCGCCCGATTGCGGAAGAAGCCGGGGGCGTTGGCGCTCGAAGAGCTGATCGAGATCTCGTTCTCGCTTTTCTCGACGAACTCGAGGAGAAGCGGAACAATTCCGTCACCACGCGCAACGCCCGCTTGGCCGCGATCCGATCTTTCTTCCGCCACGTCGCTGCCGCCGACCCGGCATCCTTCGGCGTCGCCCAACGCGTGCTGACGATTCCCATTAAACGGACGCACATTGACGTGACGTACCACCTCACCACGGCCGAAGTGGACACCCTCATCGCGGCGCCAGATCCAAAGACGCCCCGTGGTCGGCGCGACCGAGCCTTTCTGCTCTTTCTTGGCACGAACCGGCGCCCGGCCTCCGAAGCCACCGGCGTCAACGCAAACGACCTTCAGTTGGAGCGGCCGCACCCACAAGTGCTGCTGCGCGGCAAAGGGCGTAGAGACCGCGTCGTCCCCATTGCTAAGGACCCGGCTGCGGGCGCTGACATCCTTGTTGAGCGAGCGCGGGATCGCCCATCACGAGCCGCGACCGATATTCCTCGGCGCCCGCAACGAGCGCCGGGCCTACCAGACCGGCTTTGGCCGACAAGCCCATATCGCCGCACATCTTCCGGCACTCCCTCGCCATGAAGCTTCTCCAGTCCGGCGTGGACCTTTTGACGATCCAAGCCTGGCTCGGGCATGCACGGGTCGCCACGACCCACCGCTATGCCACAGCGGATGTAGAGATGATGCGCAATGGACTCGAGAAGGCGGGCGTCACCGGCGATCACGGCGTGCGTTTCCGACCAAATGACTCCGTTCTGCAACTGCTGAACTCCATCTGAATGTTTATGTGGCGGAGGCAAGCTGGGTTTGGCCGGTCCGAAGGGGTCAGGGCGGCTCCGCCACATAATCTCGCCCGACGCATAAATGCGGATCCCGGCCCAATGTCTCCTGAACCTGCAGAGCGAGACGCTGCATTCCGCGACGCATATCGGTCCGGCCCACCGCCAACCAGATCCGCACCTGGCTCGGGACCGGGATCATGAAACGCCCCGCGCCTTCACCATCGCCGCTGCCAGTGTTGGCGGCGTGGTCAGTGGAATCCGCAGCCGCACCTTGCCGGCGACGTCCAGCTCGATCACCACTGGCGGCGGGAGCGGCTGGGCGCGTTCGTCAAGAACGTCTTCAGTTGCCGGCTGCCCGGTCTCAGGTCGAAACAGCTCGTTGCGCCAGTATCGGCTGCTGGGCGCGACGCTGTTCGCTGTGTCACAGGAAGAAAGGAAGGTCACCTTGGAGCTCAGGTCAGCCGCCCCTCGGGCTTTTTGCCTATGGCGGCAAAGGGCTCAAGCAAGCCCGAGCTTTTTCCTGAGCTCGGCGTTTTCTTTCCGGAGCCGGTCAGCGAGGAGCTTCTTCAGACGGGCGTTCTCTTCTTCAAGCTTCACAAGATCCTTGAGCTCATCGCTCTGTGTTGTCTGCCCAGCAGCCCTTTTCCAGTGATAGTACGTCTGTTCCGATATTCCAGCGTTCTGAACGGCTGCCTTGATACTCTCTCCCCGTCCGATCTGCTTCTCGATCTCGCCGAGCTTCTGGGCACGCTCGTTCTCAGAGTAATTTCTCCGCGCTGCCCGGACTGTAGGCGAAGCGATCGCTTTAGATGAAGACGCCTGAAGAGCCGAGCTGGCGGCTCTGGTTCGTATAGCACCTGCGCGCTGCGCGGTCCGCTTCCGCGTCTTCGGCGCCTTTGTATCGGGTGTCTGTTCCTTCACGGGCACCTCGCCTGCTGCCTGGGTTGCCTCAGTTTCCTTAAGGTTGGACATCAGAAACTCCCTGCGATTTCAAACATCTATTCTAGCACGCAGCATCTAGAACTTATGGGCTTTGTCAACTGCGGCCACAAAACCGTGCTCGCCAATGTCGCCGTCCGACGCGTTAACATGATGCCAGTAACTGCGGCAATGCAATCGGTTCGCAATCCGCAACAAAGAGTATCGGCTGGATGTGCACGACGCCCCAGTCTCTGAAACAGCGTAGCCGCCCGGTAAGAGCCGCTTTCAGTCTGCCTTAGAAACAAGGTGGTCGGTCGCCACTCCCGCGCATACTATCCGTCTACTCTTGCTCCTCGCACGGCGCCAGGTCCTCGTCATCGATGCCGGGCAGCGTCGCAGCGGCTAAGCCAGCCACTCGCATTGCTCCCTGACAGGATGGTGCCGATCCTGCTGAGATCGCATGCTGGCGCGACGTTGCTTTGCGGCCACCGTCGCGCCTGCCCGTGAACTGTTCGCGCCTGTGCTCATGCTCGCCTTGACACCCTCGATGGGTCCATCCGGGATGGTCAACCATCCCGAACATAGCGGGCAGGCGGGCATCTTCACCAGCAGTCTCTGTGTCGCTCTCGTGGCGGCAAACAAGATCGAGGCTGGCGGGGTGATGATCAACGGTCCTCGAACCATCGATTTTGATCGCGGTGGCCGTTCAGTGTGTTCAAACACGAGGCGCCGTTAGACGGCACCGCAGCATCATAGCGAAGTGCCATGCAGGACGACTCCCTGCAGCATCGTCTCGCGCAGCCAAACACTTGCCGGATCACTGTTGTGAACGGCCGGACGTTTGACGGCCTGTGACGCGAAAAGGCAGCGGAAGATCTAGCATTTATGGGGGAAATGTTTTTTCGGAGTGCTTGACCCGCAGGAAGGGCATGACTGCCTATCGCCCGACCCGGCAAGGCCGCACTCATGACCGGCTGGGCTCGGATCCTGCATGCCGCGCCCGTGAGGTTACTTGTCGGAAGTGCGTCGAGCACAACGACGAGATGTAGTTCACGATCTTTGAAACGCGTGGTCAACTATCCAAAGTGTGGATGCCTTTCATCGAAACAAACGATTTCATCAATGTTGTGGAATCCTGCATGGGCAGAAGCACCTGACGCACACCGATGCCCCACTGCCTCATGGCGTGGCGAGCGTCTTAAGAACTGCCCGAAAGGAGAACTTTCATGCGCTCTACCGGGCAGTGGAGTGCTGGGAAAGGGAGTTGCAACTGACCGGCCATGTCAACTGTCCGACTTCTTCCGAGCCTATGGACAGACTGGGAACCTTCCACGCAAAGCCATTCGAAAGCGGCCGCAGTTGGGCCGGCGCGAGACCGGAAGCCCGCGCAATCGGCTACGACGCGCACGGTGTAGCGGCTCACATCGTCATACTGCACCTACGCCACACACCGGCCGGACCTGATCCGGCTTTATGAGCATTGGGCTTTGTCAGTCGCACAAGCGTGATGGCTTTCGCGACGCGGCGCGCCTCAGGAACTGAGCCGCGTCCAGGTCGAAACGCGGGAAAGAAAGACAGGAAACAGAATGGCCGATCAATTCGCAACGGACGTCATTGCCCTGATCAAGAAACGCGCCGAGTCGGAGAGCGGTGAGGGAATGCCTGCGTCATTCGTCGGCGAGATAACAATCGCCACGGAACTGGACGCGCTCGGGTTCGATTCGCTGGGTTTGGCGGACGTCCTCTGGGATGTGGAACAGGCCTACGGCATCAAGATCGATATGAACACGGCCGATGCCTGGTCCAATCTCAAGAATGTCGGCGACGTCGTGGAAGCCGTCCGCGGCTTGCTTGCGAAGGAGGCTTGAATGGACAGGCGCGTCGTTATCACCGGAGTGGGCGGCCTGTGCGGACTGGGCACTGACGCCGCCTCTATGTGGAAAGAGATGCGCGAAGGCCGCTCCGCCATCGGCCCGCTCGCCAATTCCGAGCTTCATGACCTGGAGGGCATGACCGGCGCTGAGATCAAGGCGCTGCCCGAGCACGACATC
>NZ_FNEE01000035.1 GCF_900099905.1 Mesorhizobium muleiense
CCGTGGGTGTAGGAATATTGAAAGGATCTGTCCCTAGTACGAGAGGACCGGGATGGACGGATCTCTGGTGGACCTGTTGTGGCGCCAGCCGCATAGCAGGGTAGCTATATCCGGACGGGATAACCGCTGAAGGCATCTAAGCGGGAAACCCACCTTAAAACGAGTATTCCCTGAGAACCGTGGAAGACGACCACGTTGATAGGCCGGGTGTGGAAGAGCGGCAACGCTTGAAGCTTACCGGTACTAATAGTTCGATCGGCTTGATCGTTCTCATTCCCTATGCCCATCGTGAAAACGATGGTTGGCACAGAAAACAGCTTCTCGAGCAACGTGCGCTTTGCCGACCTGGTGGTTATGGCGGAGCGGCTGCACCCGATCCCATTCCGAACTCGGCCGTGAAACGCTCCAGCGCTGATGGTACTTCGTCTCAAGACGCGGGAGAGTAGGTCGCTGCCAGGTCTGCAAAACGCACGTTGCAAAAATCCAGTCTTCTCCTTACAAAACAGGCCCGCCAATCGGGAACTCGGGCCGCGCAAGCGGCCCTTTCAGTTGGCGAAAGCTTGATTCCAGTGAGCCAAGGCTTACTTCTGACGTTGACGCGGGGTGGAGCAGCGCCCCGTCCGCCCGCAAAGGCCGAAGGCCTCGAGGACGGACAAAACAAAAAGTCCGGGCTGCCCGGCCGGCATTCGCCGTCTGGTTGACGCGGGGTGGAGCAGCCCGGTAGCTCGTCAGGCTCATAACCTGAAGGTCACAGGTTCAAATCCTGTCCCCGCAACCAAACAAAAACGGCCCGCATCACGCGGGCCGTTTTGCGTTTGCAGCCTGGCGCGCACGCCTTCTCCGGCGCGGAAGCGATCAGGCGGTCGAGTTGAGGTCGCCAACGGAGCGGTTCGATTGCCGGAAGTGACGAAAGCGCCGCGATAGATGTTACCCATGGAACAATCATGCCTGCAGGCCGGGTCCGAAGGTTTGGTGGTAGATCGCCTCGATCCGCTCCGCCTCGTCATCCGTTAGAGCGGCGAATTCCCTTTCACGGGCGCGGTTCGAAAGGCGGCCGCCGTTCTGATGAAGCAAGCGAAAGAGCAGATCGGTTAGACGCTCGGGCATGTCGATGAAGGCATCGACCTGCTGCCGGAACTGATCGTAGCGGCGCAGGAAGGCGGTCTCGTCGGGAATATCCTTTTCTATCGTCCGCCGGACGCAGGCGTAGAGAAATTCGGCGTGGGGCGTCGCGTCGAAGAAGCGGTAGAAATCCCCAGTGTCGTTCAGGACGCGGACATTGAATTGCGGCGTCGGCTGCCATTCGATCAGCGGCAGCAGGCGCTGCGAATAACTCTCAAGCACGCCCCGGTACTCGTCGATTTTCTCCAGTATCGCGGCCGAAACAGGGGACACTAATCCTCGCGGGTTCAAGCCGCGCGCGGCAAGGACATGATGGATCAGGTAGCGGTGAATGCGGCCGTTTCCATCTTCGAACGGGTGGATGTAGACGAAGCCGAATGCGAGGATCGCCGCGACGATGACCGCATCGAGGCTTTGGGCGGGGCCGCGGTCGAACGCGACCATGCCGTCGATCAACGATTCCAGGTCCTCGGGCCGGGCGCTGATGTGATCGGGCAGCGGCATGCGGTTGTCGCGGTCATGCCCGCCGACGAAGCCGCCCTCCTGCCGGAAGCCGAGCTTCACGAAGCGGGCATCGCCGAGCACGATCCTTTGCAGGCGCAGCAGTTCATCGCGGTCAAGCGGCTGACGACCGGCCTCGCCGATGGCGCGGCCCCAGCGCTGGATGCGGTCCTGCGGCGGACGCTCGCCCTCTATCGCATAGCTTGATCGCGAGTCCTTGAGCAGAAGGAAAGCGGCCGTCCGAGCAAGCAGGTCGCGCGGCACGTTCGCGACGATCGCCTGCGCACGCCGAGGCAGGTCGAGGCCGATGAATTCTTCAAGGGCTTTGGTGCGGAACACGAGCGGGCAGAAATACGGCGTGCCGGGCAGGTTGTCCTTCACGCGGTAGCGCGGAGCGGTCTTGCCCCGCGCCGCCCATTGCAGTTCGGGGTCGACAACAGGAACATAGCGTCCGGCGGTCGCGTCGGGGAGATCGAGGCGCGTGTCCGTCAGCCACTCATAGAGAAACCAGATCCGGCGGGCGTAGCTGCCGGTCGGGCTTTTGCGAACAAGCGCTTCAATCGGTGCGGTTCCGGTCGCCAGAAATAGCTGCTTGAGGATTGCCAGGTCCAGTCCTTCGTATTTGAGAGCGAAGGTCAGGTGGCCTTCAAGGGTTGAATGCGGCGCATGCCGGGGCGTCATGATGCGCCAGCCGTCCCGCTCGGTGATGCGGTGATGCTCGCCGGTGGCGGAGAGAGTCCGCGGCAGAGGCACGGCAAGCCCATAGGCCCCGATCAGCGCGCTGTAGCCGGCAAGAGTCGCGGTTTCAGGAAGGCGCAGTTCCTGAAAAACGTTCACCGGCCCTGAAAATTGATGCTCCTGCGGAGCAGCCATGAAAACCGTACCTCGCGTTCGAATTTTGGTACGATCCACCAAAATCCCTGAAAAATGATTCTAACTTATGAGAAATGATGCGTCAAATGCGTATCTCGCGAAAAGTGATTCTGAGGGTAGCTGAAAAACTGCTTGAAAATACTTTTTGCTGCTGGTCGGGTTCGTCTGTTCAGCCCGCGCCTCTACCGCAGGCTTTCCAACTCGCGGATGCGTTTGGCGCCGTCGGCCTCGAGCTGCCGGGTGACGGCGCCGATCAGCGTTTCGGCCACGACGAAAAGGGCTGCCGAAGAATCCCAGGCCGAGGGCACGGCGGTGCGCCCGGCGATGACATGGCGGGCAAAGCGGGCGATTGGCGACAGCCACTGGTCAGTGAACAGCACGATCTGCACGCCGCGCTGGTGTGCCGTCTCGGCGAAGCGGACCAGGCTGTCCTGGTAGCGCCTGATGTCGAAGATCACCAGCACGTCGCGCTTGCCCATGTCGATCAGCCGATCGCGCCAGACGCTTTCCTGTCCGGCGAGGTGAAAGATGTTGGGCTGGATGATGGCGAGGTGGGCGGCCATGTAGCGCGCCAGCGGATCGGTGAAGCGGCCGCCGATCAGGAAGGTTTTGCCGCGTCGGTCGGCAAGCTTTGCGACGATGTCGGCAAGCTGCTTGTCGGACAGGTGCCTGAACGTTTCGCGCATGTTGTCGAGCGTCGCCTCCAGCATCGGCGACACCGCGCCGCCGTTCGGCGATGGCGGGTTGAGAGTGCGCGATGCCGGCGACTGCAGTTGCGCCGCGAGTTCGTCCTGCAGCGCCGACTGGAATTCCGGGTAGTTCTGGAAGCCGAGGCGGGCGACGAAACGCAGGATCGTCGGCGAGGAGACGCCAGCGGCAGCTGAGAATTCGGCGACCGTCTTCAGGCCGATCAGCGGATAGCTCGCGATCAGCGTCTGCGCTGCGCGGCGCTCGCCCGCCGGCATCGTGCCGATGCGGTCCGAGATCAGTTCGGCAATGCTCGAAATCATCTTTTCCCCATGCCCGGCCGTTTTGCCGAAATCGCATTTGACCCGAAATCGCGTTTGACAAAGCCGGACAAACTGTATGAAATCATCCACAGGGACGCAATGAGGCAAAATACGTAACATACGATACAGCGCTCCCCGGGGACGACAGGATAATGGAGACAGCACGGCCCGCCAGCCTTGCATCGCCTGAAGCCGTAGGGGTGACGAACCCCGGCGGATCGAGCCCTTTCGTGCTGACCTGCGACCACGCCTCCAATTTCCTGCCGCCGGAATTCGGAACGCTCGGCCTTGCTGCCAAAGAGCTTTCCCGCCACATCGCCTGGGATCCCGGCGCGTTGCCGGTGGCCCGCCGCATGGCCGCGGCGCTTGACGCGACGCTGGTCGAGACCCGCATTTCGCGGCTTGTCATCGACTGCAACCGCCCGCTCGAGGCACCCGATCTGGTGCCGCCGGTCAGCGAGACTACAACCATTCCGGGCAATACCGGCCTGTCGCAAAAGCAGCGCGCCGCGCGCATCGCCCTGTCCTGGCAACCTTTTCACGATGCGGTCGCTGACATCATCAACACAAGGCTGGCGCGCGGGCTCGAGACGCGGCTGGTTTCAATCCATTCCTTCAACCCGGTCTACAACGGCAAGAGCCGGCCCTGGCACATCGGCATCATCCATGACGAGGATCGTCGGCTGGCAGCGCCGCTTGTCGCCGCGCTGCAGCGGCTCGCCGGCGTCACAGTCGGCATCAACGAACCCTATTCGCCGGCCGACCGTGTCTATTTCACGCTGGAACGGCACGCGCGCCCGCGGGAGCTACCCTGCGCGATGATCGAAATCCGCAACGACGAAATATCCGACGAAGCCGGGCAGCGAAAATGGGCGGATCTGCTCACGGGGATTTTTTCCGATCTCGAGCCGTCATCCGGATCCCAGGGATCTGGCCGGCGCGGGCTCGGCCATCCGGTGGAACCGGTCAACTGACAAGAAGAAGGGGACTTTCAAATGGCAGGCGGTAATACGAAGCAAGTTGGCAGCGTCGCATACGCGAAGCGCGACAAATCTTATTTCGAGGACCGGCAACTGGTGCGTCACGCCAATGTCTGGCATCTGTGGGCGCTCGGCGTCGGCGCCGTCATATCCGGGCATTTTTCGGGCTGGAATTTCGGATTCGGGACAGGCGGCTGGGGCGGCATGCTGGTGGCCGGCATCATCATCGCCATCATGTATGTCGGCCTCGTCTTCTCGATCGCCGAGATGAGCCCGGCTTTGCCGCACACCGGCGCTGCCTACTCCTTCGCCCGGACGGCGATGGGGCCGTGGGGCGGCTTCATCACCGGGCTTTGCGAAAACGTCGAGTATGTGGTGACGCCCGCCGTCATCGCCTTCTTCATCGGCTCCTATATGGGAGGCATCTGGTCGGTCGCCTTTCCCGACTCCAGCGTCTGGCCACCACTCTGGTGGCTGGTGACCTATGGGCTGTTCCTGGCGTTGAATATTTTCGGCGTCGCGCTGTCCTTCCGCGTCACGCTGATCGTCACGCTGCTGTCGCTGGCCGTGCTGATTGTGTTCTGGATCAGCGCTATCCCGAGTATGGACTTTTCGCGCTGGGCGCTGAACATCGGCGTCGGCCCGGACGGAGCGGCGATGGAGCTTCCCGAAGGCAATGGCTCGATGTTCCCGTTCGGCTTGTCGGGCGTGCTGGCAACGTTGCCTTTTGCGGTGTGGCTGTTCCTGGCGATCGAGCAGCTACCGTTGGCGGCGGAAGAATCGGTCGACCCCAAGCGCGACATGCCGCGCGGCATTATCGCCGGCATGCTGACGCTGATGGTCTCGGCCTTCATGATCGTGCTGCTCAACCCGTCGGTCGTCGGCGTTGGTTCGTTCAAGCTCGCGACTTCCGGCGAGCCTTTGCTTGACGGCTTCCGGGCGATTTATGGCGACTCGGGCGCAGTGCTGCTTGGCGTCATCGCGCTGATTGGATTGATAGCAAGCTTCCACACCATCATCTTCGCCATGGGCCGCCAGGTCTATTCGCTGAGCCGCGCCGGCTATTTCCCGTCGGCGCTGTCGGTCACCCACAAATCGTACAAGACGCCGTATGTGGCGATGTTTGCGGGCGCCATCGTCGGCTTCGGCATCATGCTGATCATGTGGTTCGCGCTTGGCGGCGCTACGGCCGGTTCGCTCATCGGCTCGGTGTTGCTGAACATGGCGGTGTTCGGCGCGATGTTCTCCTACATCCTGCAGGCGGTGTCCTTCATCCTGCTGCGCCAGAACCAGCCAAACATGGAACGTCCCTATCGCAGCCCGCTCGGCGTCCCGGGCGCCGTGCTGACGATCATCATCGGCGTGGTCACCCTGCTCTACCAGATTCAGGACGCGAACTTCACCAAGGGCGTGGTCTGGGTGGCGCTGTGGTTCGCCATCGCGATCGTCTATTTCGGGCTGGTCGGCCGTCACAAGCTGATCCTGTCGCCGGAAGAAGAGTTCGCGCTGGAGCACGCGCAGAAAGCCTGACCTGTCTCGGTATCTCAACTACCCGGCCGCTTCCTGCGGCCGGGTCCAGATTTGAACTCTCGAAGCGCCACAAAGGCGGCGGAGCTTGCAAGAATGGCCGGAAATTTCTCGTTCGATCAGTTGAAAAAGGCGGTCTCCAGCGGTGAGGTCGACACCGTGCTGGCGTGCATTGTCGACATGCAGGGGCGGCTGGCGGGAAAGCGGTTCCTGGCACAGTATTTCGTCGATTCCGCCCATGACGAGACGCATGGCTGCAACTATCTCCTGGCCGCCGACATCGATATGGAACCGGTGCCCGGCTACAGGGCGGCGAGCTGGTCGAAAGGCTATGGCGACTTCGTCATGAAGCCGGATCTGTCGACGCTGCGGCGCATTCCATGGCTGGAAAAGACGGCGCTGGTGATCTGCGACGTGCTCGACCACCACACCCATGACGACCTGCCGCATTCGCCGCGCGCCATCCTGAAGAAGCAGGTCAGGCGGCTGACCGAGCGTGGCTATCTCGGCTATTTCGCCTCCGAGCTCGAATTCTATCTGTTCAGCGAAACCTACGATTCCGCCCGCAAGAAGCACTGGCAGGGCCTCGACACAGCCTCGCCCTATATCGGCGACTACCAGATCGGCATCACCACCAAGGAAGAAGGCGTCATGCGCCGGCTGCGCAACGAGATGCAGGCGGCCGGCATTCCGATCGAGAACTCCAAGGGCGAGTGGGGTCCGGGCCAGGAAGAAATCAATGTCCGCTATGCCGAGGCGCTCGAGATGGCCGACCGCCACGTCATCCTGAAGAACGGCGCCAAGGAAATCGCCGAGTCCGAAGGCAAGGCGGTCTCGTTCATGGCCAAGTACAATTACGGGCTGGCCGGCAATTCCAGCCATATCCACAATTCGCTGTGGAGCGCCGACGGCGAGACGCCGCTTTTTTACGACAGAAAGGCCGAATGGACACTGTCGACGCTCGGCCAGCAATGGGCGGCGGGCCAGCTCAAATATGCCAGGGAATTCACCTGGTTCCTGGCGCCCTACGTCAACTCCTACAAGCGCTTCCAGGCCGGCACCTTCGCGCCGACCAAGATCATGTGGAGCGAGGACAACCGCACCGCCGGTTTTCGCCTGTGCGGCGAGGGCACCAAGGGCATCCGCATGGAGTGCCGCATCGGCGGCGCCGACCTAAACCCCTATCTCGCCTTCGCCGCGCTGATCGCGGCCGGCCTTGCCGGCATCGATGAAAAGCTTGAACTGCAAAAACCCTTCGTCGGCGATGCCTATCAGGCCTCGCAGCTGCCGGAAATTCCGAAGACCCTGCGTGACGCCACCGAGACGCTTGCGAAATCGGAGATGCTGAAGCAGGCGCTCGGCGACGGCGTGCTCGAGCATTATGTCCATACGGCGCACTGGGAGCAGTTCGAATACGACCGCCGCATTACCGATTGGGAACTGCACAGGGGGTTCGAGCGTTATTAGAAAGATAGTAAGATACTATCAATACCTTGACCGAAAATGCGGCTTGAGCTAGGTTGTGCGATGACCGAAGGAACCAAATACCATCCGCTTTTCGAGCATCTCCTGTTCTCGGGCCAGGGCCAGATGTCGATGAGCTTCGCAGAGATCGAGCAAGTTATCGGTGGCCGCTTGCCGCCGTCGGCACGACAGCGGGAGGAATGGTGGGCGAACAGCCCGAGCGGGCACAGCCAGGCGCGCGCCTGGTTGCGAGCAAACTACCGGGCGTCTCGTGTCGATCTTGCGAACGAGCGGGTGGATTTCAAACTGGAGGGATGGCCCGAAGGTTATCGAAAGCCGAATATGGCTACCACAGACAAGACTCGTTCGGGAATGGCGGAACCAGCGCAGGCCAGCTACGAACTTCCGCTGGGAAATACCGACCATCCTCTTTTCGGCATATGGACAGGCAAGGTCACGCTTCTCAAAGGACATGATTACACGAGGCCGGCCTTTGAGCTGCCGTGACGCACAGGCTGTTGCTCGACACTTGCGCGATCATATGGATAGCGCTGAACGAGCCAATCACGCCGGAAGCCAAGATTGCCATCAACGGCGCCGCGGCTGTTGACGAGAAGGTCCGGGTTTCCCCCATTTCGGCCTGGGAGTTGGGCCTGCTGAGCGCCAAGGGCCGGCTGGCGGCAGCAAAGTCGCCAGCAAGCATTTTTGGGGAAGTGATCGCCACGCCAGGCATCAAGGTCGAGGCTCTTTCGCCGGAATTGTTGATTGAATCGTCTTTCTTGCCTGGATCGCTCCACGGCGATCCGGCGGATAGGATATTGATCGCGACAGCGCGGGCGTTCGATTTGACGCTCGTGACCCGCGATCAGTCAATACTGGATTATGCAAGAGCCGGGCATGTTCGCGCCCTTGCCTGCTGACGCTTTGCCTTCGATATATGGAGACGCCCACTTGGAAACCGTAAAACTCAAATCCCCCGTCGATGGTTCGATCTATGCCGAACGGCCCATCGCCACGGACCAGGCGATCAATGCGGCGGTCGAGCGTGCCAAGGCGGCGCAGGAGAAATGGGCCGAGACGCCGATCGTCGAGCGCGGCAAGTACATGCTCGCCATGCTGGAAGCGCTGGTCGCCGTGACCGACGAGATCGTGCCGGAGATCGCCTGGCAGATGGGCCGCCCGGTGCGCTATGGCGGCGAGTTCGGCGGCGTCAGGGAACGCACCAGCTACATGGTCGAGATTGCGGAAGCGGCACTCAAGCCGGTGATGGCCTCCAATCCCAAGGATGGGTTTCGCCGCTATGTGAAGAAGGTGCCGCTCGGCGTGGTCCTGGTGATCGCGCCGTGGAACTATCCCTATCTCACCGCCGTCAACACGATCGTGCCGGCGCTGATGGCCGGCAGCGCCGTCATCCTCAAGCATGCGGCGCAGACGCTGCTGGTCGGCGAACGCTTTCAACAGGCGTTCGACAAGGCAGGCCTGCCCAAGGGTCTGTTCCAGAACCTCGTCATGAACCATGCGCAGACCGAAACACTGCTCGGCTCGGGCAAGATCGACCATGTCAATTTCACCGGCTCGGTCGCCGGCGGCCGCGCCATCGAAAAGGCCGCAGCGGGCACCTTCATGACGCTCGGCCTTGAACTCGGCGGCAAGGATCCGGCCTATGTCCTGGCCGACGCAAAGATCGACCATGCCGTCGCCAACCTGGTCGACGGCGCCTTCTACAATTCCGGCCAGTGCTGCTGCGGCATCGAGCGCGTCTATGTCCACGAGAAGGTCTATGACGAATTCGTCGAAGGCTTCATCGCCGAAACCAGGAACTATGTCGTCGGCAATCCGCTCGACCAGGCGACGACAATGGGGCCGATGGCACAGGCGCGCTTTGCCGACCTGATCCGCGAGCAGAAGGCCGAGGCGCTGCGCAAGGGCGCCAAAGCGCATATCAACATGAGGGTGGCCAACGACGAGCAGGGCTCGCCCTATCTGGCGCCGGAAGTGCTGACCGAAGTCGATCACCAGATGAGCGTCATGCGCGAGGAGAGCTTTGGGCCGATCGTCGGCATCATGAAGGTGCGCAACGACGAGGACGCGATCGCGCTGATGAACGACAGCCCCTACGGTCTGACGGCCTCGATTTGGACCAGCGACACCGAGCATGCGGCGGCGATCGGTGATCGCGTCGAGACCGGCACCGTGTTCATGAACCGCTGCGACTATCTCGATCCGGCGCTGGTCTGGACCGGCGTCAAGGACACCGGCAAGGGCGCGGCGCTGTCGGCCATCGGCTACGACAATCTGACGAGGCCGAAGTCATATCATCTGCGTGAAGCCATCTGATTTTTTTGAAAGACGGAAATGACAAAATTGATTTCCAAATGGAACTATCCGACGACCGTGCGCTTCGGCGCGGGGCGCATTAAGGAATTGCCTGATGTGCTTGAAGCCACCGGCATCAAGCGGCCGCTGTTCGTCACCGATCCGGGGCTGGCCAAACTTCCGGTCGTCGCTTCGACGTTGAAGATCCTCGACGATGCCAAGGTACCCTATGGCGTATTTTCCGAGGTCAAGCCGAACCCGGTGGACTCCAACCTGACCGCCGGCATTGCCGTGTTCAAGAAGGGCAGGCATGACGGCGTCATCGCCTTCGGCGGCGGCTCGGCGCTCGACCTCGGCAAGCTGATCGCCTTCCAGGCCGGCCAGACGCGGCCGGTCTGGGATTTCGAGGATATCGGCGACTGGTGGACGCGCGCCAACTCCGACGCGATCGCACCGATCATTGCCGTGCCGACCACGGCCGGCACCGGCTCGGAGGTCGGCCGCGCCGGCGTCATCACCAATGAAGCGACCCACACCAAGAAGGTGATCTTCCATCCGAAACTTTTGCCGGCCATCGTCATCGCCGATCCGGAACTGTCGGTCGGCATGCCCGGCTTCATCACCGCCGGCACCGGCATGGATGCGCTCGCCCATTGCCTCGAAGCCTATTGCGCGCCGGGCTATCATCCGATGGCCGACGGCATCGCCGTCGAAGGCGTGCGGCTCGTCTTCGAAAACTTGCCGAAGGCCTTCGCCAATGGCAAGGATCTGGTCGCCCGCGCCCACATGATGAGTGCGGCCGCGATGGGCGCTGCCGCCTTCCAGAAAGGGCTGGGCGCCATCCACTCGCTGTCGCATCCGATCGGCGCGCTCTACGACACGCATCACGGCATGACCAACGCCGTGTTCATGCCTTATGTGCTGGCCTTCAACCGCGACGCCATCGAGGTGCGCATCGCCCGGCTCGCGGCCTATTGCGGGATCAAGGGCGGCTTCGACGGTTTCGCCAAGGCCGTCATCAAGCTGCGCAAGGAATTGAAGGTGCCGCACGCGCTGCCGGGCCTGATCAAGGGGCTCGACATGGACAAGAAGCGCAAGGGCCTGATCGCCGACATGGCGGTGGTCGATCCGACCGCCGGCGGCAACCCGGTCAAGCTGACCAGGAAGGCGGCGCTGACGCTGCTCGAAAACGCCATTGCCGGCACCGCCTGACACAGTATTCGCGCCGGAAACTGATCCGGGAAACTAGGGGCAAAGAAAGGGGGAAAGATGAAAGGTATGACGGAAACTCGTTAGCCGGAAAAATAATCGCGGAGCGATTGCTACAGCCGGTTAAAAAGAGTTTAATTTTTCCTACTGCAGGGCATCGCTTTCACAAAGCATTCATCGGGCTGTCACACGAAAACGATACCGCATCGCAGGCGTCCAACGGCGTCAGTTCAACGGAGAGAACACATGTTCAAATTCACGGGAAAAGTACTTTCCCTTACGGCCGTCGCCCTGATGGCGACCTCTGCCATCTCGTCGGCGCAGTCAATGGATGAACTGGTCGCCGCCGCCAAGGCGGAAGGCCAGCTCACCACCATCGCGCTGCCGCATGACTGGTGCGGCTATGGCGCGGTGATCGCCGGCTTCAAGGCGAAATATCCGGAAATCACCGTCAACGAGCTCAACCCCGATGCCGGCTCCGGAGACGAGATCGAGGCGATCAAGGCCAACAAGGACAATAAGGGCCCGCAGGCGCCCGACGTCATCGACGTCGGCCTGTCCTTCGGCCCGACCGCCAAGGCCGACGGCCTGATCCAACCCTACAAGGTGTCGACCTGGGACACGATCCCCGACAGCGCCAAGGATCCCGAAGGCTACTGGACCGGCGACTATTACGGCGTGCTGGCGATGATGGTGAACAAGGATCTGGTCAAGGAAGTGCCGGCTGATTGGGCCGATCTTCTTAAGCCGGAATACGCCAACGCCGTCGCGCTCGCCGGTGATCCACGCGCCTCGAATCAGGCAATCCAGGCGGTCTACGCCGCTGGTCTTTCAAGCGGCGCCGCGGCCGGTGAAGCCGCAGGTACTGCCGGCCTCGAGTTCTTCAAGAAGCTCAATGCCGCCGGCAATTTCGTGCCGGTCATCGGCAAGCCGGCGACGCTTGCACAGGGTCAGACACCGATCCTGATCAACTGGGACTACAACGCGCTTGCCGGCCGCGACACGCTGAAAGGCAATCCGCCGGTCGACGTCGTCGTGCCGAAGACCGGTGTCGTCGCCGGCGTCTACGTGCAGGCGATCAGCGCCTACGCGCCGCATCCGAACGCTGCCAAGCTCTGGCTGGAATATCTCTATTCCGACGAAGGCCAGATCGGCTGGCTGAAGGGCTATTGCCACCCGATCCGCTTCAACGATCTCGCCAAGAACGGCAAAATCCCGGAGGACGTGATGGCCAAGCTGCCGCCGGCCGCATCCTATGAGGCCGCGGTGTTCCCGTCGCTCGATGAGCAGGGCAAGGCCAAGGAAGTCATCACCAAGAACTGGGACGCCGTCGTCGGCGCCAACGTTCAGTAAGGTTGAAAGCCGGGCGGCTTCACCGCCGCCCGGTATTCCCGCTAGAGCGACGTGCGTCAGACGCGCAAAGTACGCTCTAGAACTCAAATTTCCGCATCGTGCTTTCCGAAAATCGAGTTCGATTTTCGGGCCGATGCGATAAGACGGTAGCCGGCGCATGACCGATCTCTCGCTTTCCGATCACGCGATTGCCGGGAAGACGGCGCCGCCCAGCGAGGCGCGCGCGTTTCGGCTGCCGACGCAATGGCTGGGCGTGGCGCCGTTCTTCATCTTCGCCATCATGTTCCTGGTCCTGCCCACACTCTATCTGGTGCTTGGCGCCTTCCAGAACGCTGCCGGCACGTTCACCTTCGACAACATTGTCGGTATCTTCGACCCACCCAATCTGTCGAACTACATACAGTGCCAATATGATTCCTGGATCTCCTGGGTCGACGGAAACTGCAGGCTGCCCACGATCCTTGCCGCCTACTGGATCTCGATCAAGATCAGCCTCGCTTCGTCGCTCATCGGGGCATTTGCCGGTCTGGCCATTGCCATTGCCATCGTGCGCGGCGGCCTGCCGAACTGGATACGTTCGGCGACGCTGACCTTTTCCGGCGTGGCTTCGAATTTCGCCGGCGTGCCGCTAGCCTTTGCGTTCCTCGCTACGCTCGGCCGGCTCGGCCTCGCGACGGTGATCCTGAACACCGTGTTCGGCCTCAACATCTACGCCCACGGCTTCAACATCCTGTCGTTCTGGGGCCTGACGCTGACCTATGTCTATTTCCAGATCCCGCTGATGGTGGTCATCATCACGCCGGCGATCGACGGACTGAAGAAGGAATGGGGCGAGGCGGCCGCGACGCTTGGCGCCACCACGGCGCAATACTGGCGCATGGTCGTCATCCCAGTGATATGGCCGAGTTTTCTCGGCACCGTCATCCTGCTGTTTGCCAACGCCTTTGGCGCTATCGCCACCGCCTATGCGCTGACCGGCTCGTCGCTCAACATCATTCCCATCGTGCTTTACGCACAGATCCGCGGCGACGTGCTGCACAACCCGCATCTCGGCTATGCCATTGCCTTCGGCATGATCGTCATCACCGGCCTCGCCAACGTCTTCTACATCTGGTTCCGGACGCGCAGCGAAAGGTGGCTCAAATGAAGAGCGGACGTTTCTGGGCCTGGGTCGTCTTCGCGCTGGGTGCGGCCTATTTCTTCATTCCGCTGATCGCGACCGTGGAATTCTCGATGCGCATGCGGCGCGGGGTCTATTCCTTCGATGCCTACGAGGTCGTGCTTGGCGATCCCCGCTTCCAGGCGACCTTCGGCTATTCGGTGCTTGCCGCCATCTTCACCATCATCCTCGGCGTGCTCATTGTTGTGCCCACCGCCTACTGGATCCGGCTACGGCTGCCGCAACTGAGACCGGTCGTCGAGTTCATCACTCTGCTGCCGCTGGTCATCCCCGCCATCGTCATCGTCTTCGGCTACATCAGAATGTACGGATCGAACTCGCCGCTGCCGTTCCTGGCGAGCGACACGGGCACCAACGCCTTGCTGGTCATCGGCTATGCGACGCTGGCGCTGCCCTATATGTACCGCGCCGTCGACACCGGGCTTCGCACTATCGACGTGCGCACGCTGACGGAAGCGGCGCAGATCCTCGGCGCCGGCTGGTGCACGATCATCGCCCGTGTCATTCTGCCCAATGTGCTGATCGCGGTATTGTCGGGCGCCTTCCTTACCTTCGCTATCGTCCTCGGCGAATTCACCATGGCCAGCCTGCTCAATCGGCCGGCCTTCGGTCCCTACCTGCAGAACATCGGCGCCAATCGCGCCTATGAGCCGGCGGCACTTGCCATCATCGCCTTCGCCATTACCTGGGCGTGCATGTCGCTGATCCAGATCCTGTCGCGTTTTGCGCCGCGATCGGCGAACCGGCCAAACTGACCGAAAAGTACTGACCGAAAGAAAAAAAGCCATGGCCGAGCCATTCCTCTCCATCCAGCATGTGCGAAAATCCTTCGGCGCCACCACCGTGGTCCAGGATTTCAACCTCGACGTCGAGCCGGGCGAATTCGTCTCCTTCCTCGGGCCATCGGGCTGCGGCAAGACGACGGTGCTGCGTATGGTCGCCGGCTTCGAGGAGCCGAGCGCCGGCAAGATCGTCGTCGCCGGCAAGGACATCACCCGGCTCAAGCCCAACCAGCGCAATGTCGGCATGGTGTTCCAGGCCTATGCGCTGTTTCCCAACCTGACGGTGGCGCAAAACATCGGCTTCGGGCTGAAGGTCGCGGGCATGCCCAAGGCCGATGCCGACAGGCGCGTTGCCGAGATGCTCGACCTCATCAAGCTGCCGCAGATGGGCGACCGCTATCCTTATCAGCTCTCCGGCGGCCAGCAGCAGCGCATCGCGCTGGCGCGGGCTATTGCGCCGAAGCCGAAGCTCCTGCTGCTCGACGAGCCGCTGTCGGCGCTCGACGCCAAGGTGCGCGTGTCGCTGCGCGAGGAAATCCGCTCGATCCAGAAGAGGCTCGGCATCACCACCATCTTCGTCACCCACGACCAGGAAGAGGCGCTGTCGATCTCCGACCGCATCGCCGTCATGTATGGCGGCAAGGCCGAGCAGGTCGGCACGCCGTTCGAGATCTACAACCGGCCGGCAACCAAGTTCGTCGCCAATTTCGTCGGCACGCTGAACGTGCTCGAAGGCACCGTCACCGATGCAGCCTCGGGCAAGGTGCGCGTCAATTCGCAAGAGGTCTCGCTGCAGGGAAAGCTAAACGGCTCAAAGTCCGGCGACACGCTGTCGCTGGCGCTGCGGCCCGAGGCGATTTCGCTCGGCCGCCATCCCGGCCGCGACTCCAGTCTTTCGGGCGAGATCACCGAAGTGCACTTCCTCGGCTCGGTCATCCGGGTTCGCGTCGGCATCGGCGGCAGCACGGTGTCGCTCGACACGTTCAACAGCCCGGCCGCGCCGCCGCCCGCTGTCGGCGAAAAGGCCGAGATTTCGTTCTCGTCGGGTGACATGCTGGTGCTGCATTAGGGGAAGAGTGAATGGTGAATAGTGAATAGTGAATAGCAAGAAGGCGCTTTACGCGCCGAGATTTCTCTGCAAGCGACCATTCACCATTCACCATTCACCATTCACCATTCACCATTCACCATTCACCATTCACCATTCACCATTCACCAGCCAAACTCGTCGCCGTTTTTTTGCCTGCCAATCGCCCGGCTTCGCCGCTACGATGAGGCATGGCGCTTTTCGAGCTGACCCTTATTCTCCTGCTGATCGCCGTCGCGCTGACGGCGTTGTCGCGGCGTCTCCAGGTTCCCTATCCGTCGTTGCTGGCGTTGGCAGGCGCGGGCATCGCCTTCCTGCCGTTTGCGCCGACCATCGAGATCGATCCCGAACTGGCGCTTGCCTTGTTCATCGCGCCGGTGCTTCTTGACGCGGCCTACGACACGTCGCTGCGCGATCTCAATCGCTACAGACTGCCGCTTTTCTTGCTGGCGCTTGGCGCCGTCGTTTTCACCACCGCTGCCGTGGCGCTCGTTGGATGGACGATGGCAGGCCTGCCGATCGCTGCGGCCATTGCGCTGGGCGCGATCGTGGCGCCGCCCGATGCCGTGGCGGCGTCGGCCGTGCTTGGACAGTTCAAGGTGCCGCACCGCGTCACCGCGATCCTGCAAGGCGAAAGCCTGCTCAACGATGCCACGGCACTGCTGATCTACCGCATGGCGGTTTCCGCAGCCGCCGGCTCCATCCTGCTGAGCAGCGCGGTTCCGATGATCTTGCTGTCGACGGTCGGCAGCCTTGCCGCTGGTTACGTGCTCGGCCGATTGTCTCTCGTCACCCTCAGCCGCATCAGAGATCCGGCAAGCGGCACGGTGGTGCAATTTGCCGGGACGTTCGGCGTCTGGATCCTGGCCGACAGGATCGGGCTCTCCGCCATCATAACGATCGTCGTCTATGCCATGACCATCGCACGTACCGCGCCGCGCCACATGCCGGCCAGAAATCGCATCAGCTCCTACTCGGTCTGGGAGACGGCGGTGTTCGTGCTCAACGTGCTTGCCTTCGTCCTGATGGGACTTCAGGCACGGTCGATCGTCGGCCGGCTTGCCGAGCAGGGGCAGGTCGAAGCGTTTGTCTTTGCCGCAGCCGTGCTGGCTGTCGTCATCGTCTCGCGTCTCGTCTGGGTGCTGGGATGCGGCGCGATCATGAGGTGGCTCGCCAGCTTCGGTGACGCGGAACGGCAGGCCGAGGCCCCGTCATTTCGCGGCGGCGTACTGATCGGCTGGTGCGGCATGCGCGGCCTTGTCACGCTTGCAGCAGCATTTGCCTTGCCGGCCGACTTTCCCGGCCGCGACCCGATCGTGCTCGCCGCTTTCTCGGTCGTGCTCGGCACCCTGGTGCTGCAAGGCATCAGCCTGAAGCCGCTGCTGCGCCTGCTTCGTCTCGATCCGGACGGAACTGTCGACCGCGAGGTCGCGCAGGCACGCGTCGCCATCATGCAGGCCGCGCTGGAGGTGTTGAGCGGCAAGACATCGAATGCCGCGGCCGTGGTCCGCGAGCAATTTGCCGCGCAGCGCACGATCGCTGAAAACCCTGACGACGCCCAGGCAGCGACCGAGTACGACAGGTTGCGCCTCTATGCCATCAAGAGCCAGCGTGACGCGCTGGAGCAATTGCGTATCGACGGGACGATCGGCGACGAAGCGTATCATCGCCTGGAGGAGGAAATCGACTGGTCGGAACTGGCCGCCTCTCCGCCGGGACGATTCCAGCCGCTGACGACTTAGCTGCGCTATCTGGCCCAAGCTCTCTGCATCCGGCTGCACATTGCAACCAATCCGCCAAACCGCTACTGCCATCACGAAATTGAGCCGGTTAAGCAATGAAGCTGGTCAGCTACAACATCCAATACGGTTTCGGCAGCGACGGCCGCTACGATCTCGCGCGTTCCGCCGAGGTTGTCGCTGGCGCAGACATCATCGCGTTGCAGGAAGTGGAACGGCACTGGCTGCGCAGCAACGAGGACGACCAGCCGGAACTTCTCTCGCGACTGCTGCCCGAACATTATTGGGTTTATGGGCCGGCCTTCGACATGGACGCCAGCGAGCGGCGTGACGGCCGCATCGTCAACCGGCGGCGGCAATTCGGCACCATGGTCCTGTCCAAGCTGCCGATCGTCTGGTCGCGCCTGCACACGCTGCCGCTGCGCCGCACCGTGCGTCCGCTCAACACCCGCAACGCAGCGCTGGAATGCATGATCCACACCCCTGCCGGTCCGGTGCGGGTGCTGTCGCTGCATCTGGCGCATATCGCCGCCGAAGAGCGGCTGGAGCAGATCGACTATCTGCTCGCCGAGCATCGCCGCGCGCCGTCCGACGGCGGCCCGTGGAGCGGCGCCGACGATGAGCCCGTGCGCAACTGGAGCAATGGCGAGCCGGAGCCGGAAAACCCGCTGGCGGCGATCTGGATGGGCGATTTCAACATGGAGCCGGGCAGTGCCGAGTACCGGCGCATCGTTGGCAGCACGCCGTACCATCGCGGTGCTGCCTATCTCAACGGTTTTGTCGATGCCGCCGCCGTCGCCAGCGACCCGACGGCGGAGTTCCATACCCATGTGAAGACCATCGACGGCAGGCTGGCAAAGCGACGGCTCGACCATTGCTTCGTCGGCGGGATGTTGGCGGGACGGGTCCGCTCGGCCAGTGCCGATATCGACGAAATCGCCTCGGACCATTTTCCGCTGCGGGTCGAGATCGACCTGGAAACGCCGTTCGGGACGGGGGCCGAAGGCGCATGAGCCGCCGATGACCTTGTTCGTCTTCTTCGCGGTGCTTGCTGCCGCCGCCATGCACGCGATCTGGAACGCGCTGGTCAAGGTTCATCTCGACCGCTTTTTGTCGATCACGCTGATGACGCTCGGCATGGGCGCCGTGGCGCTTCTGGCGCTGCCTTTCGTCGAGGTGCCGAAAGCGGACGTGTGGCCCTATATCATCGCCTCGGTAATCTTCCACATGGGCTACAGGACGTTCCTGATCGCCGCCTACAGGGCCGGCGATTTCGCCCAGACCTATCCGCTGGCGCGCGGCACCGCACCGCTGCTGGCTGCACTTGGCGGCATCGTGGTGGTCGCCGAAGTCCCGGCGCCGCTCGCCATCCTCGGCATTGTTCTCTTGTCGGCCGGGACGCTGGTGCTGTCGTTTCGCGGCGGCGCGCATCTGGAAAGGCTGAACCTGCGCGCCGTCGGCTTTGCGCTGGGCACCTCGATCTTCATCGCCGGCTATACGCTGTCCGACGGCAGCGGCGCGCGGCTGGCCGCGACGGCGTCGAGCTATGCCGCATGGCTGTTCGTCTGCGATGCGCTGTGGGCGCTGGTGCTGTGCCTGATCTTTCGCGGACCAAAAGCGCTGCCGGTGCTGGCGCGCGACTGGAAGGCGGGCGTGTACACCGGCGTGCTCAGCGGCGCCGCCTACTGGATCGTGATGTGGGCGATGACCAAGGCGCCGATCGCCTCGGTTGCGGCGCTGCGCGAAACCTCGATCCTGTTCGCCATGATGATCTCGGTGTTTGCGCTCGGCGAGAAGATGACCGCCTGGCGGGGTGCCGCCGTGCTCAGCATCGTTGCCGGCGTCGTCGCGCTGAGGCTTGGATAGGCTAAAGCGCGTCGCGTTCGACCGACCTCACGCGACGCGCTTTGGATTGTTGTTTTATGCATGTCGTTAACGCAAAACCGCTGCACACCCTCGGGTCAGTGCCCGAGGGCATGCTTTTGCGCGACATGCATTAAGCGCCTATCTCGAGGTCGAACACCATCAGCCCGTCGGTTCCGCCTTCAAGCGCCGCGACCAGCCGAGCGCCGGCTCGGCTGTGAGCCTCATGCACCAGGTAGGCGTCGCGTGCGGCGGCATCGCTGAAGTCGATGGTGAAGCCGTGCGTGAAGCCGCGCGCGAACGGTTCTGGGCTGACATTGGCGCTGAATTCGACCTTGGCCATGCCGTCGATCACCGACCGCAGCGCCTCAAGATCGGCATGGATTGCCGCGCGCTCGTCGTCGGTGACGTCATTGCGGAATCGAACGAAAACACAGTGCCTGATCATTCTTGGAATCTCATGCCGCTTGGTTGGTGGAAAACACGGCCGGCGGCAGTGGTTCGCGGCCAAGGATCAGATCGGCGCCCTTTTCGCCGACCATGATCGTCGGCGCATTGGTGTTGGAGGAGGGGATGCGCGGCATCACCGAGGCGTCGCAGACGCGCAGGCCCTCGATGCCACGCAGCCTGAGATCGGGCGTAACCACGCTCATCGCATCATGGCCCATGCGGCAGGTGCCGACAGGGTGGTGGTCGGTCTTGGAACTGCGGCAGGCATAGTCGAACAGCTCGTCGTCGCTGGTGAGTGCCGGTCCCGGCAGCACCTCGCGCAGCACGTAGGGGGCTAGCGCTTTCTGCCGCATGATCTCGCGTGCCAGCCTGAGCCCCTTGATCGACATGTCACGATCGTAGGGATCGGACCAGTAGTTCGGGTCGATCAGCGGGTGGTCGGCGGGGTCGGCGCTGTTCAGCCGCACCGTGCCGCGCGAACGCGGGCGCAGGAAGGCCGAGTTCAGCGTCACGCCCGGATTTTTCAGTTTTTCGACACCGGCCTCGATGCCGGAGCCGAGGCCGAGATGGAGCTGGATGTCGGGCGAGGCGGCGGTCGGGTCAGCGTACCAGAAGCCGCCGGTCTCGAACAGGCTGGAGGCAACCGGGCCTTTTTTCAACAGCAGGTATTGCAGGCCGGCCCATACCGTCCGGTGCAGCTTGGCGTAGTTGTCGTAGGTGTGGTCGCCGGTGCATTCGGCAATGACGAACAGGTCGAGATGATCCTGCAGGTTGGAACCGACGCCGGGCAGATCGTGCACCGGCGTCACGCCGACCGACTTCAGATGGTCGGCCGGGCCGATGCCCGACTGCATCAAGAGCTTCGGCGAGCCGATGGCGCCGGACGAGACGATGACTTCGCGTTCGGCACGCAAGGTCGTCGGCTGGCCGCCCGGCCTGTCGACGATCTCGACACCGACGGCGCGGCCCTTGTCGATGACAATGCGCGTCACCAGCACATCGGTCCTGACGGTCAGGTTGTTTCGCGCGCGGATCGGCCTGAGATAGGCGACCGAGGCGGAGGAGCGTCTCGCGTTCTTCTGCGTCAATTGGTAATAGCCGACGCCTTCCTGGGCTACCCCGTTGAAGTCGGGATTGAAGGGAATGCCCATCTCCTGCCCAGCGCGGAAATAAGCCTCGCAGATCGGCAGCGGCGCAATCGGGTTCGACACGCCGAGCGGACCCTGGTCGCCGTGAAAATCGTTGGCGTAGCGCTGGTTGTTCTCGGCCCGCTTGAAATAGGGCAGCAGGTCGCGATAGCCCCAGCCGGCAAGGCCTTCTTCCTTCTCCCAGGCGTCGTAGTCGCGGGCATTGCCGCGTGTGTAGATCTGGGCGTTGATGGAGGAGCCGCCGCCGATCACCTTGGCCTGCGTGTATCGGAAGACGCGGTCCTTCATGTGCTTTTGCGGCACGGTCGACCAGCCCCAGGCGGCGATGCCCTTGGTCATCTTGGCGAAACCGGCCGGCATGTGGATCAGCGGGTGCCAGTCCTTGCCGCCCGCTTCGAGCAGCAGCACTGAATTCGATGGCTCTTCGCTCAGCCGGTTGGCCAGCACGCAGCCGGCCGGGCCGGCGCCGACGATGATGTAGTCGGTCATGGCGTCACCTTTTCACAGCCTCGGCACCGACAGCGCGCCGTCGACATTGATGATCGAGCCGGTCGAAAAGCCGAGTTTGCCGCCGGCGAGTGCCACTACGGCGGCGCCGACATCGGCGGCTTCGCCCCAGCGCCTTGCCGGCACCAGCCCGCCGTCGATCAGCGCATCGTATTTGGCGGTTACCCCCGCGGTCATGTCGGTGTGGATGATGCCCGGCCGCAGCTCGAATACACCAATGTTTTCGGCGGCGAGGCGTAGCGCCAAGGTTTTCACCCACATCGAAAGTCCGGCCTTGGAGATGCAGTAGTCGGCACGTTCCGGCGAGGCCATTTCGGCGCTGACCGAGGTGATGGTGATGATCGATTTCGGGTGGTCACCCGGCGCCGCAAGCATCGCCCTGGCAACGGCCTGGCTGAGGAAGACGGTGCCGCGCAGGTTGATGGCGAGGATCCGGTCGAAGTTTTCCGGTTTCAATTCCAGCAGGTCACCGCGTACCACGGCGCCGATGCCGGCATTGTTGACCAGGCAGTCGATGCGGCCGAAGGCGCTCGTCGCGGCATCGACCAATGCGGCATGGTCGTCGAGGTCGGCAATGTCGCCGCAATGGTAGGCGAATTTCGCGCCGCGGGCGGTGATGTCAGCGGCAACCCCGTCGCCGGCCTTTTCGGCAAGGTCCACGACAAGGATATCGAAGCCGGCATCGGCCAGCGCCTCGGCGCAGGCAAGGCCGATGCCGCGCGCGCCGCCGGTGATGATGGCTGCCGGACGGCTCATGTGAAGATGTTCCTTTGGACGTCAGCGCCGCCCCTCATCGCCCTGCCGGGCACTTCTCCCCGTATAGTGACGGGGACAAGGACGCCTTCATCGCCTGCTTCGCCAATCGCCAGCGTTGCAAAAAAGGCGCCGGGGTTGCGGCCAGCGGGCTTCTCCCCGTTCACGGGGAGAAGGTGCCGGCAGGCGGATGAGGGGCGGCGCAGACCGATCATAGGACAAGCTCGCTCTTGCGGATGTGGTCGGCAACGCGCAGCGCTTGTGCGGCGATCGACAGCGCCGGATTGACCGCGGCCGAGTTCGGCAGGAAGCCAGCGTCGACGACAAACAGGTTCTTGTGGTCGAACGAGCGGCAGAACGGGTCGAGCGGCGAGGTCGCCGGATCGTCGCCCATCTTGACCGTGCCGCACTGGTGCGACGGCGTGCGCTTGTCGAAAGGCCGCGACAGGACGATCGGATAGCCGCAGGCGCGGAAGTTCTCGCGCATCACCCTGGTCAGCCCGTCGAGCGACTGCATGTTGGAGCGCCGCCACTGCATGACGATGTCCTTGCCGTCGACCATGATGCGGCTTTCGGGGTCCGGCAGGTCCTCGCACATCAGATACCAGTCGACGGCGTGGCCGGCCATGAAGTCCAGCGCGAATTTGGGCGCAAGCTTGACGTTGGCCCTCAGCATATGACCGTCGATCTTGCCGAGAAGCTGGACATTGCCGAGCGGCTTGCCGCCCTTGCCGTCGGATAGATAGTAGTCGTTGAGCATCAGCGTCTTCTGGTAGACGGAGGTGTTCCTGCGGCGCGGATCGATCGCCAGCATGGCGCTCGAATTGTGGTTCATGAAGTTGCGGCCGACCTGGTCGGAGCGGTTGGCAAGGCCGTTTCCGTTCGGGGACGGCGAACGCAGCAGGATGGCGGCGGAATTGACCGCGCCGGCCGAGAGGATGACCAGTTTCGACGTCACTTTCTTCAGCCTGCCACCCTGGCGATAGTGAACGGCGGCGATCGTCCTGGCATCCGATGAGGCTTCGAGGTATTCGACATGAGCACCGGTCTCGAGCCTGATGTTCCGGTCGGCAAGTGCCGCTGTCAGCGGCCCCGATTGGGCGTCGACCTTACCGGTCCCGGTGTTGGGAAACGCGTCCCAGCCTGTCTTGCCGTCCTTTAGCCAGGCATCGATGTCGACTCCGAGCGGCAGCGATGCCGGATGCAGGCCGAGGCCCATGAGTTCGGCGCGGGCGCGGGCGATCGGCGGCTCGTCCGGCACCGGCCCGAAGGGGTAGGGGATCGAGTGGAACGGTTCGGTCGGGTCTTCGCCGAGTGCGCCGCGCACGCGAAAAAGCTGCTCGGCCCTGGAATACCAGGGCTCGAATTCCTCATAGGAGAACGGCCAGGCCGGCGAGACGCCGCCATAGTGCTCCATGACAGAAAAGTCTTGCCTGCGGTAGCGGATCAGCACCGCGCCATAGAATTTCGAATTGCCGCCGACATAGTAATAATTGCCGGGATTGAACGCAGCACCCCCGGCCTCGCGCCACATCTCCTTCGGCCGGTAGTGGCCGTCGACGAAGATGGCGCGCGTGTCGCGCGTGTGCGGCGTCGCCGGCAATAGTTCGCCGCGCTCCAGCATCAGGATCGAGGCGCCACTGCCGGCAAGGCCGGAAGCGATCGTGGCGCCGCCGATGCCGGAGCCGATGATGACGATGTCCGGGTTTGTCATGGCTGTCAGAGGATGCGGTTCTCGGTCGCCGGATCGAAGAACACCGCCTTGGTCAGGTTGAAGGCGAGCGGCGTGCTGGTGCCAGGCTGGATGTTGGCGTCGGCGCGCAGACGCGCCACCACCGCCTTGCCGCCGAGATTGGTGACGGCGAAGGTGTCGGAGCCGGCCGGCTCCACGACCTCGATGTGACAATCGGCGGTGGCGATGTTCGATGCGTTGCGTTCGGCTCCTTCAGGATCGGTCAGGGCCTCGGGACGGACGCCAAAAATGATCGGCTTGTCGTGGAATGCCGACAGACCAGTCGGCGCATCGGCCAGCGGCAGCGAGATCGGCTCGCGCGCCTCGCGCTGCAGCACCACGGAAAGCGCGTTGCCATTGCCGCCGATCGTCGCCGGGATCAGGTTCATCGCCGGCGAGCCCATGAAGTCGGCGACGAACAGGTTGGTCGGGTTGTTGTAGATTTCGGCAGGCGTGCCGAACTGCTGCACCTCGCCGTCGCGCATCACCGCGATCTTGGTGGCCAGCGTCATCGCCTCGATCTGGTCGTGGGTGACGTAGACGATCGTGGTGCCGGTGGTTGCGTGCAGCCGCTTGATCTCGATGCGCATGTCGACGCGCAGCTTGGCGTCGAGATTGGAGAGCGGCTCGTCGAAGAGAAACAGCTTGGGGTCGCGCACCAGCGCCCGGCCCATGGCGACGCGCTGGCGCTGGCCGCCGGAAAGCTGGCTCGGCTTGCGCTGCAGGAGGTGGCCGATTTGCAGCACCTTCGCCACCTTGTCGATCGCCTTCTGGCGCTCGTGGGCCGGCACGCCGCGCATCTCCATGCCGAAGGCAATGTTTCCCGCGACGGTCATGTTCGGATAGAGCGCGTAGCTCTGGAACACCATGGCGATGTCGCGCTTCGAAGGGTGGAGATCGTTGATCGTGCGGCCGTCGACGCGGATTTCGCCTTCAGTGATGCTTTCCAGGCCGGCGATGGTGTTGAGCAAGGTCGACTTGCCGCAGCCGGACGGGCCGACCAGCACGAGGAAGCCGCCCTTTTCGAGATCAACGTCGATGCCCTTCAGGATCTCGACCGATCCGAACCGCTTCCTCAGCCCATCAATTTCGAGAAAAGCCATTCGATTATCCTTTGACGGCGCCGGCCATCAGGCCGCGCACGAAATAGCGGCCAGCGACCACATAGACGAGAAGGGTCGGCAGTGCGGCGATCATCGCCGCCGCCATGTTGACGTTGTATTCGACGACACCGGTCGAGGTGTTGACGACGTTGTTCAGCGCTACGGTCATCGGCATCGCGTCACCGGTGCCGGCATAGGCCGAGGCGAACAGAAAATCGTTCCAGATGTTGGTGAACTGGTAGATGACGGTGACGACGAAGATCGGCATCGAATTCGGCAGCATGATGCGCCGGAAAATCTGGAAGAAGCTGGCTCCGTCGACCTGTGCCGCCTTGACCAGTTCGGTCGGGAACGCCTCGTAATAATTGCGGAAGAACAAAGTGGTGAAGCCAAGCCCGTAGACGACGTGGACAAAGACCAGATTGACCGTCGGATTGCCCAAGCCGAATGAAAATCCCGTTGCGTTTCGCAGCGTCACGCCGAAGCGGCCGAGGCTGCCGAGGATCGTCGCCATCGGCAACAGCACCGACTGGAACGGAATGAAGCAGGCAAACAGCATCAGCCCGAAAACCAGCGTGTGGCCGCGGAAGCGCCATTTGGTCAGCACATAGCCGTTGAGCGCGCCGAGCAGCGTCGAGATCAGCACCGCTGGAACCACCATCTTGATGGAATTCCAGAAATAGCCCTTGATGCCGGCGCAGGTCAGGCCGACGCAGGTCTCGCCCCACGCCTTCAGCCACGGCTCGAAGGTCGGCGCCTGCGGCAGCGCCAGCATGTTGCCGTTCTGAATCTCGTCCATTGTCTTGAACGAGGTCACCAGCATGACGAACAGCGGCATCAGGTAGAACAGCGCGAACAGCGCCAGCAGGCCGTAGATGACGATGCGGTTGACGGTCCTGGCGCTGATGCCGCCAGTGCTCTGGCGAGTGGGCGTGGCAATGACGCTCATCGCGGTCGCTCCCTGAGCTCGGAATAGAGATAGGGCACGATGATCGCGGTGATGGTCATCAGCATGATCACGGCGCTGGCCGAGCCGACGGCCATTTCGTTGCGCTTGAAAGTGTACTCGTACATGAAGTTCGACGGCAGCCAGGCCGAGCCGCCCGGCCCGCCGCTGGTCAGTGCTACGACCAGGTCGTAGGACTTGATGGCGAGGTGGGCGAGCACGATGAAGGCCGAAAGGAACACCGGCCGCAGCAGCGGGATGACGATGCGGCGATAGAGCTGGACCGTGGTTGCGCCGTCGATCTGCGCCGCCTTCATGATCTCCCCGTCGATGCCGCGCAGGCCGGCCAGGAACATCGCCATGATGAAACCCGAGGCCTGCCAGACGCCGGCGATCACCACGGTGTAGATGACGAAATCCTTGTTCTTGATCCAGTCGAAATGGAAGCTCGTCCAGCCCCATTGATGCAGCGTCTGCTCGAGGCCAAGGCCGGGATCGAGGAACCATTTCCAGGCGACGCCGGTGACGATGAAGGACAGTGCCATCGGGTAGAGATAGATCGGCCGCAACATGCCTTCGCCACGGATCTTCTGGTCGAGCAGGATCGCCAGGAAAAGGCCGAGCGCCAGGCAGATGAAGATGTAGAGAAAGCCGAAAATGCCCATATTGGTGATCGACGTGTACCAGCTCGACGGCGGGTCGCTCTCGAAGGTCCAGCGCCATAGCCTCTGATAGGCACGCGGCCCAGTCAGCGCATAGGACGGGAAGGTCTTGGAGTTGGTGAAGGACAGATAGACCGTCCACAGGATGAAGCCGTAGACGAAGACGATGGTGATCGCAAAGCTAGGCGCCAGCACGATCTTCGGCAGCGCGTCCTGCAGGCGCGAACGCACCGACGCGCCCGGGCGCGCATTATGCTCCGGCGTCAGCTTGATCTGGGTCGCGACCGTTGTCATGGGCTCCTCCCTCGCGGGTCCCTTCACCGCCGGGCGGGGAAGGATAGCCCCGTCGAGACGGGGCGTGTTGGTTGATCGCCGGCGCCATTCCGACCAGAAGCCGACCATCCTGGCTTGGTGGAACCTTCCCCACCGGAGCGGGGAAGGTCCTTTCATGCCTGGTTCTTATTTGGCGTCTTCGATTGCGTTGACCAACTGGGTCACGGCCTCGTCCGAGGTCTTGATCTGGCCGTGGACGAATTTCGAGACGACGTCCTTGTAGGCATTGGCGACGGCCGGCGGCGCGCCATAGCCCTGCGCCAGCGAACCGAACAGCGTGCCGCCTTCGTTGGCGGCCTTCAGGTCGGCCATGCCCTTCTTGCCGCAAGCGTCGAAGTCGGTGTCGGGCACGTCGGTACGGGCCGGGACCGAGCCCTTGACGACGTTGAAAGCCGACTGGAAGCTCTTCGACAAAGTGGCGGTGGCCAAGGCGGCCTGCGCGGCCTTGCGATCCTCCGGAACGTCGAACATGCCGAACATGTCGGAGTTGTAGACCACGCTGCCGTCGGTGCCCGGGAAGCGATAGCACAGGAAGTCGGTGCCCGGCGTCTTCTTGGCGGCGTTGAATTCGCCCTTGGCCCAGTCGCCCATCACCTGCACCAGAGCATCGCCCTTGATGACCATGGCGGTGGCGAGGTTCCAGTCGCGGCCGGAGAAGTTCGGGTCGACATAGGTGACGAGCTTGGCGAGGTTGTCGAACGACTTCTTCATCGTGTCGGACTTCAGCTGCTCCTCGTCGAGGTCGTTGAAGGCCTTCTTGTAGAACTCAGGTCCGCCGGTCGACAGCACGACCGAATCGAACATGGTGGCTTCCTGCCAGTTCTGGCCGCCAAGCGCGAGCGGGATGACGCCCGCCGCCTTGGCCTTGTCGAGCAGCGCGATGAATTCGTCGAAGGTCTTGGGCTCGGTGCCGCCGATCTTGTCCATCACCGCCTTGTTGATCCACAGCCAGTTGACGGAGTGGACGTTGACCGGAGCCGCGACCCACTTGCCGTCATAGACCGAGAATTTCTGCAGGGCGGCCGGCACGGATTTGTCCCAGCCTTCCTTTACCGCCGTCTCGGTCAGGTCGCCCATTACGCCGGCAGCCGCGTAATCGAGCACGGTATAGCCGAGCATCTGCGAGGCAGTCGGGTAGTTGCCGGCCGCGACCATCGCCTTCAGCGCGGTCATGGCGGCGTCGCCGCCGCCGCCGGCCACAGGCACGTCCTTCCAGGCAAAGCCTTGCTTGGCCAAATCCTCCTTGAGCACGTTCAAGGCAGCCGCTTCGCCGCCAGACGTCCACCAATGCAGCATCTCGACTTCTTTGACGTCCTGGGCATGGGCCGCGAACGCAAGACCCGAGCCGAGAGCCGTTCCGATAAGCAGTTTGCGCAACATGTACTTCCTCCCTTGTTGCAGCTACACGACCGGCGGCTGTCCGCCGGGTTCTTCACAGCTCAGCCGACCCACCATCCGGTGCGCTGGCCGCGATGAAACTGGATTGTCTTTTCCTCGGTATAATCCTCGACGGCGCGCTTGCCGAGTTCGCGTCCGAGACCGGATTGCTTGTAGCCTCCGAAAGGCAGCTCGGGATAACCTTCCATGAACGTGTTCACCCAAACGGTTCCCGAACGCACACTCCGCGCCACCGACATGCAGGTGTCGATGCTGGCGCTCCACACACCCGCCGATAGACCATAGGGCGTGTTGTTGGCGATGCGCAACGCCTCTTCAATCGATCCAAACGTCAGCACCGACAGCACCGGGCCGAACACTTCCTCACGTGCAATGGCCATGTCTTCGGTGACGCCGCGAAGGATGGTCGGATCGAGATACTGACCGGCACTGGAGGCGATCTGCTTGCCGCCGCTATAGACGCTGCTGCCGTCGTTTGCCGCCGCCGCCACGTAGCCGGTGACCTTGGCCAGGTGCTCGGAAGAGATCATCGCGCCGACCTTGGTGCTGTCGTCGAGCGGATCGCCGACGGTGACCCTGGCGGTAAGCGCCTTCACTGCGCCGAGCAAGTCGTCGGCGATCGCCTCATGGACGATCAGCCGGCTGCCGGCGTTGCAGCATTCGCCGGCGTTGAAGAAGCCGCCGAACACTGCCGCGTCGGCGGCGGCTTCGAGGTCGGCATCTGGAAAGACGATCTGGCCGTTTTTGCCGCCGAGCTCCATCGAGACCTTCTTCAGCGCGTTTGCAGCCGATGCCATGGTCACCTTGCCGACCCGGGTGGAGCCGGTGAACGACACCATCTCGACCAGCGGGTGGGCGACCATCGGCGCGCCGACATCGGCGCCCAGTCCAGCGAGGATGTTGACAACGCCATCCGGCAAGCCGGCCTGCATCAGGATGTCGCCGAGCACGAAGGTCGAGGCCGAGGTCATCTCGCTCGGCTTGACCACCGCCGTGCAGCCGGCGGCGAGCGCGAACGGCAGTTTCTGACTGACGATGAGGAACGGAAAATTCCACGGCGTGATGATCGAGACGACGCCGATCGGTTCACGCAGCACGACGCCCAGCATGGCGTCGCCGAGATTGGCGTAGGTCTCGCCATGCAGCGTTCGGGCAAGCGCCGCGGCATAGCGCCAGATGTCGACGGCGCCGCCGATCTCGCCGCGCGCCTGGGCGATCGGCTTGCCGGATTCCAGCGCGTCGAGCCGGGCAATCTCTTCGAGCCGCGCCTCGATCAGGTCTGCCGCCTTGAGCAGGATCGCGGCGCGCTCGCCGGCCTTCATGCGCGGCCAGGGGCCGGTCTCGAAGGCCTTGTGCGCGGCCTGTACCGCCGCCCCGACTTCCGCCGCGCCGGCTTGCGCATAGTGCGAAACGGTGAAGCCGTGGCCAGGGCTGTTGCGCTCCAGCGTCCGGCCGTCGCGGGCATCGACGAACTTGCCGTCGATCAGCAGCCGGTAGGTCTTCGGTGCTGCGGATGCCTCGGCGGGCATGGCGATGGTGAGGGGCAAGTTCATGTGAGTTCTGGGTTCCGCTTGCATTCTCATGATCTTGAAAACGCTGGTTTCTGCTTGGCCTTGAAGGCGTCGACACCGGCCTTGAGATCGCCGGTCAGCGCGATGAAGCCGCTGGCCAGCGCCTCTGTCGCGGCAGCACTTTCCTCGCCCTCGGCGACCGCGATCATCAGCTTGGCTGCTTCGGTTGCCAGCGGGCCGCGCTCGGCGATCTTGCCGGCCCAGGCCCTGGCCTCGCTGAATGCGTTGCCGGTTTCGACCACCCGGTCGACGATGCCCAGAACGAGTGCTTCGGCAGCCACGAACAGTTCTCCGCCAAGCGCCATGCGCCGCACCGTCTGGGCGCCGAAGCGGCGCACCGCGCGCTGCGTGCCGGACCAGCCGGGCACCACGCCGATCGAGGTTTCCGGAAAACCCAATTTGACCTGCGCCTCGGCGACGCGGAAGTCTGTAGCCGCCGCCAGTTCCAGCCCGCCACCCAGTGCATGGCCGGACAGAACGGCGATCGTCGGCTGCCGCAACCGCGCCAGCCGATCGAAGACGCGGTGGCCGTAGCGAACCCATTGCACCTGGAAATCGGCGGCGCTCATTTGCGACCAGGCTTCGACGTCGCCGCCGGCGCAAAAGCCCTTGCCTTCGCCGCACAGCAGCACGACACGAACGCTGTCCGCAGCTTCCGCCGTATCGAGCGCGGCTTCCAGCGCGCGCAGCATCGGGATGTCGAGCGCGTTGAATTTCTCCGGCCGGCGCAGCGTGACGATGCCGAGGTCGCCGTCTGTTTCAAAGCTGACGAGACGCTCAGACATGCGCGCCTCCAAGCGAGGCGCCGCCATTGAGCGACAGCCCGATCGGCCGGTCACGGTAGAGCGCGTCCGGCGTGACCTTCAGGTCGTTGGCGACGGCGAGCGGGATCTCGGCCTGCGCCAGCACGTCGCGCTCGAGGTCGATGCCCGGTGCCAACTCAGTCACCATCAGCCCATCCGGCGTCAGCTTCATCACGCAGCGCTCGGTGACATAGGTGATGTCTTGTCCTTGCGCGACAGCGCGCTTGCCGGAGAAGGAGATGTGCTCGACCTCGCCGACCACCTTCTTGACCTTGCCTTCCCCGTCGATGCGGATGCCGCCATCGGCAAGCGACAGTTTGGCGCCGGCATTGAAGAAACCGGAAAAGACGATCTTCTTGGCCCGCGCGGTGATGTCGACAAAACCGCCGGCGCCGGCGGTGACATGCGGCCGCGCCGAAAGCTTCGACACGTTGACCGAGCCGTGGCGGTCGATCTGCAGGAAGGACAACAGCGACGCGTCGAAACCGCCGCCCTGGAAGTAGATGAACTGGTGTGGCGAAGGCATGAACGCGTCGGCGTTCGACGAGCAGCCGAACTTGAAATCGAGCAGCGGCACGCCGCCGACCGCGCCCTGTTCGATCACCCAGGTGACCTTGCCGTGCTGGCCCTCCTCGATAAGGATGCGCGGCACGTTGGCCGAGATGCCGAAACCGATGTTGACGGCCATGCCGTCGGCAAGCTCCATGGCGACGCGTCGCGCGATGACCTTCTGGACGCTCATCTCGGCGTTGCGGAAAGTCGACAGCGGGCGGAAGATCTCGCCGGAGATGGCCGGGTCGTAGGGTGTCAGCGTCGTCTGCAACTGGTCGGGCGCCGCCACGATATGGTCGACCAGCACACCGGGCACGCGCACGTCATGCGGCTTCAGCGTGCCGTTCTCGACGACGCGCTTGACCTGCGCGATGACGATACCGCCATTGTTGCGGGCGGCGAGCGCCTGCTCCAGCCCGCCGAGATAGGCGCCCTCGTGCTCGTAGGTGAGGTTGCCGCGCTCATCGGCGGTGGTGGCGCGGATGATGGAGACATCAGGCACGATCGAGCGGAAATAGAGCCATTCCTCGCCGTCGAACTGCTGCACCGAAACGATCGGCTCGCTGGCCGCCGCATTCATGGCGCAGCCCTGATGACGCGGGTCGGCGAAGGTGTCGAGGCCGACCTTGGTCAGCACGCCGGGGCGCTTGGCGGCGGCCTCGCGATGCATGTCGAACAATATGCCTGAGGGCACGTTGTAGGCGGCGACCGAATTGTCACCGATCATCTTCCAGATCTGCGGCGGTTCAGAGGATGAAGGGCCGGACGGATAGGAGCCGCACAGCGTGCGCTTCAACAGGCCGGGCTTGGCCAGATGGTCGATACCCCTGATGCCGTACATGTCGCCGGCGGCGATCGGGTGCAGCGTTGTGATGTCCTTCGGATGGCCTTCCGCGTCGAAGCGCTCGCCGATCGCGGCGAGCACCGCATCCGGGCAGCCGAGGCCGCTCGACGACGACACCGAAACGACCATGCCGTCGCCGATCAGGCTGGCGGCTTGCGCTGCGGAGACGAGTTTGCTCACCCTGCGCTCCCGAGTGTCGGATCGATCGCGACCGATTTGCCGGACTTGGCTGATTGCAACGCCGCTTCGGCTGATGTCAGCGACCAGACGCCGTCCTCACCGGTGGCCGACGGCTGGCCTTCGCCACCGATCGCCGCATGGAACTGGCGCAGGGAACGGACATAGAGATCTTCGCGGTCGAAGCTCAATTCCTCCTCGCCCTTTGCCGTGCGCAGCAGCACGGAGCCGATCGGCTTCTGCGTCATCACATCTTTCGCGATCAGGGAGCCTTCGCTGCCATGCACCTCGAAGCCGGTGCCGGCGAATTTGGTGGTGAAGCCTTCATGCGACTGGGCGATGATGCCCGATTTGAAGCGCCAGATGCACATGGCGCCGTCTTCCAGCCCGCCGCTGGCCATGCCTGCGGCCTGGGTGAACGCCGAAACCTCGAGCGGATCGTCGCCGAGCACGAAGCGCAGCGTGTCGGCATCGTGCACGGTGATATCGAGCACCACGCCGCCACCGGCTTCCGGCCTGGTGATCCGCCAGCCCTGCAGATTTTCGGGCAGATAGACCGAGTGGAAGACGCGCGCAGCAATCGGCTTGCCTATGCGGCCGGCGGCAATGGCTTCGCGCATCGCCCGGTGCGAGCCGGCATTGCGCAGATGATGGTTGGTGCCGAGCACGAGACCGGCCGCCTTGGCGGCGGCGACCATTTTCCGCGCATCGGCGCTGGTCAGCGCCAGCGGCTTTTCGCACAGCACATGTTTTCCCGCGGTGATGGCGGCCAGTGCCTGTTCGAGATGCAGTTCGTTGGTGGTCGAGATGTAGACGGCGTCGATGCCGGAGCCGAGCAATGCATCGAGCGTCGAGACGGCGAGCGCAATGCCGTTCTCCTTGGCATAGGCAGCGGCGCGCTCCGGGCTGGAACTCATCACTGCCGTGATCTCGCTGTTCGGTTGCGCGCGGATGGCGTTGATCACGAATTGCCTGGCGATCGTGCTTGCGCCGATCAGTCCCCATCTGACGGTCATGCCGCGTCTCCCATTCCGGCACGGCGATCAGGACCGCAACTGTCCCTGACGACGAGGTTGACGGCGCCGATATGGTCCTCGGCGCGGGTGGTGCGCGACTGGATCATCTTCAGCATGACATGGGCGGCGCGCTCGCCGAGGCCTGCCGAATCCACCGCGACACTGGTCAGCGCCGGCATGTAGTGCTGGGCTTCGATCACGTCGTCGAAGCCGACAACTGCGAAATCCGCGCCGGGCTCGAGTCCCCGCTTGCGCAGCGCCAGCATGACGCCGAAGGCGACCGCATCGTTGAAGCACAGCGCCGCGGTCGGCGGCTCGGCCATGGCGAGGGCCGTCTCCAGGCAGGCAATGCCGCCCTTGCGGCTGGTTTCGCCTTCGACGACCAGTGTATCGCGCTTGGCGATGCCGAGCCCCTCGCAGGCCTCGCGAAAACCGCCCAGCCGCTCGTGATAGACCACCAGATCCGATGAGCCGCCGAAGAACGCCAGCCGGCGATGCCCTTTGCCGATCAGATGGGCGGTGGCGAGCCAGGCGCCGCGATGATTGTCGGGCGCTATCACCGGGATGCGGCTTTCAGGAAGGCGGCGCATGGTGAAGACGATCGGAAGGCCCGCCATCTCGATGCGACGGAAAGCACCAGGGGTCGTGCCGCGCGCCGGCGACACGATCAGCCCGGCGACACCTTGCTCCATCAGCGATTTCAGCACCTCTTCCTGGCGCACCGGGTTTTCCGCCGTGTTGGCGATGAACGGCACGATGCCCGCCGACTGGAACACACGCTCCATGCCGACCGCCATTTCGGCGAAGAACGGGTTGGTAAGGTCGTTGATGACCATGCCGATGACGTTGGAATGGGCCTTGCGCAGATTGGCGGCGCCGCGGTTGTAGACATAGCCGACATCCTCGATCGCCTTGCGAACCTTTAGCGCAGTCTCAGGTCGGATCAGTCCGCTGCCCTGCAGCACCAGCGACACCGTCGACTTGGACACGCCCGCCTCACGGGCAATGTCGAGTATCGTCGCCTTGGGCCTGCTGGCCATTCAGATACGTCCTCCGGTGTTTTCAGGCCGAATTTATTGGAACGTTCTAATTCTGGGCTGGATTCGAGTCAATCAGGATTTTTCCAGAATTCGAAAAATCCGGCAGTCGGCGCTTAAATGCCGCTCTTAAACGGCTTTCTTCGCTACGACGCAGCATTCTGGGGCATAGATCGAGAATCCACAAAGGTCCTTGATTTGTTGGAACGTTCCATTTAATAGCGCGACCAAGGGAGAGATCGATGGACATTGCCTTGCCCGGGGAGGGCGGTCGCAGCACTCGCTACCGCCTTGTCGGCCAGCCGGCACAGCCGGTGATCGGCGCGCGGTTTTCGCGTATCGCCTATGCCGCCGCCCATGTCGTTGCCGATCCCCTCGCGATGGCCGATCCGTGGTCTCATCCTGCGGTCGACTGGGAGCGCACGATGGCGTTCCGCCATCATCTGTGGCGGCTCGGCTTCCGCATCGCCGAGGCGATGGATACTTCGCAGCGCGGCATGGGTTTCGACTGGGCAAACGCCAGGGAATTGGTCCGCCGCTCGATCGCCGAGGCGCGCACCATCGAGGGCGCCGATCTCGCCTCAGGCGCCGGGACAGACCATCTGGCGCCAGGCGCCGCCAGGACGCTCGACGATGTCATCGCGGCCTATGAAGAGCAGTTCGGTTTCATCGAAGGCCTCGGCGGCAAGGCGATCATGATGGCCAGCCGCGCGCTGGCAGCTGTCGCCAAGGGTCCCGACGATTATTTCAGCGTCTATGACCGCATCCTGTCCCAGGCATCCGGCAAGGTCATCCTGCACTGGCTGGGCGACATGTTCGATCCGGCGCTGAAGGATTACTGGGGCAGCCATGATTTCGACACTGCGCTCGATGCGGTCGTCGCCATCATCGAACGCCACGCCGGCAAGGTCGAGGGGATCAAGATATCGCTGCTCGATGCCGGCAAAGAGGTTGCCCTGCGCAACCGGCTGCCGGAAGGGGTGGTCATGTTCACCGGCGACGATTTCAACTATCCCGAGCTGATCGCCGGCGATGGCGAAAGACACTCGCATGCGCTGCTCGGGATTTTCGACGCTATCGCGCCGGTCGCCAATGCCGCGCTGGCTAGGCTGGCCGACGGCGACCGCGCCGGTTATGACGCGCTGATGGCGCCGACAGTGCCTTTGTCGCGAAAGATCTTCGAGGTGCCGACCGAATACTACAAGGCCGGTATCGTCCTCATGGCTTGGCTGAACGGCCACCAGGACCATTTTTCGATGGTCGGCGGCATGCAGTCGGCACGCGGCATTTGCCACTATGCCGATGTGTTCCGCCTTGCCGACCAGGCCGGATTGCTGGCCGACCCGGAGCTTGCCATCGCCAGAATGGAGAACCTGTGCGCCGTGGCGGGTGTCTGACCGCCATACCACAAGAAGAGCTCGCCCGAATCTCCGATTTGGCTTGTCTCGGCAAATCTGTATGCGCTATGCGTCCGACGCAGGACCATCCGGCACGCCGACGCAAGATGGTCATAGCGGCCGTTCTGCATAGGGATACGCCAATGGATTTCGACCTAAGGGGCAAGCGCGTTTTCGTGGCCGGGCATCGCGGCATGGTCGGCTCGGCCATATTGCGAAGGCTGGCGGACGAGGACTGCGAGGTCCTGACCGCATCACGCGATGAACTCGACCTGATGGACCAGGCCGGTGTGCGGCGCTGGATGGCTGGCCACAGGCCGGACGCGGTGGTGATGGCGGCGGCCAAGGTCGGCGGTATCCTGGCAAACAACAGGTTGCCGGTCGATTTTCTGCAGGACAATCTCATCATGCAGACCAATGTCATCGAGAGCGCCTTCCGCAACGAAGTGCAGAAATTGCTGTTTCTCGGTTCGTCCTGCATCTATCCGAAGTTTGCGGCGCAGCCGATCGCCGAGGATGCCTTGCTGACCGGTCCGCTCGAACCGACCAACGAATGGTACGCGATCGCCAAGATCGCTGGGCTGAAACTGTGCCAGGCCTATCGGCGCCAATATGGTGTCGAGTACATCTCGGCGATGCCGACCAACCTCTATGGCCCCGGCGACAATTTCGACCTCTCCACCAGCCATGTCGTGCCAGCCCTGATGCGCAAGGCGCACAAGGCCAAGCGCGCCGGCGACAAAACCCTGGAGGTCTGGGGATCGGGCACGCCGATGCGCGAGTTCCTGCATGTCGACGACGCCGCGGACGCTCTGGTCTGGCTGCTGAAAAACTATGCCGGCGACAGCCACGTCAATGTCGGCTCGGGCGAAGACATCACCATTGCCGAACTGGCCCGCACCATGCTCTCCGTCGTCGGCGCCGAGGCGGCGCTCACATTCGATGCGACGAAGCCGGACGGCACGCCGCGCAAGCTGATGGACGTGTCGCGCCTGCTTGCCACGGGCTGGCGCCCGCGGTACTCGCTTCAGAGCGGATTGGAGCAGACCTATGCGTGGTTTCTCCAGCATATCGAGACGGGCGATCTCCGCCTCGGCGCGGCTTGATCGTCGACGCTGATTGATGCCAGCAAGGCCTCCCGTGTTGGACACCGTCCCACAACGGCATTCGTCCTGTCGTCCTGCATTCGTCGGCTTCTTCGCCAGTACTGATGCGTATGACCTTCACGGAATCACCTCGGCGGTCGCTTTTGGCCATGGGGACCTCTAGGCACGTCGAATCACCTTCTTGCTGTTCTTGCAAATCGAGCAGATGCCGTACTCCTGGACAAAGTCGTTGGTGGTCGCAAAAGCGCCGGTCACTTGCGCCGGGTGCGCCGTGTCGTTGGATAGGCCAACGCCGACCGCGATGCATTTGTTGCACACCGGCTGCGGACGATGCTGCGTAATGAAGTCGTTGATTTTCTGCGGAACCGACCTGCGACCCTCCCTTGCCGCGAAGCGTAGAGGAAGATGTGTCGGATCGCGACAGGCGAGGCATCAAATTTCAAGCTGAAGCACTACCCAATCGTTGCCATTTGTTGACCTCTGGTCTTTAGTTTCCGGCCACAGGTGATTTTGGGGGAATGTCGGGTTTGAACCAGCAGCAGCTTTCGTCGTTCATCTGGTCCGTCGCGGACCTGCTCAGGGGGGACTACAAGCAAACCGACTACGGCAAAGTCATCCTGCCCTTCACAGGCAAGATCGATGTCCGTGAAATCGCGAGCGTAGAACTGGAGCCCGCATGAGCCTCGACAAGATCATTGCATCGATCCCCGGCATGGACGCCAAACGTCGCGCTGAAACGCGGAGCAATGCGGAAAGGAAGCTCGACGATGCGCGTATGGGCGCAGACGCTCGTCGGGTGATTGAGGAATTGGACGCTCAGGAGGCAAGAGAAGCGGCTGCGTTCTCCGATCGCGTGTCGAACCTGCCGGTCGCGAAGCGGGTGGTCGAAGCGTTTTCGTCCATGACTGAAAACGAGCGCAACATCGTCCAGGTGCTGCTCGACCATCCTGGCGAAACGTCTACGGGCCTGAGTAGTGCCTTAGGATGGGGTGGACAGACTTGGCACATGCACTTTGGAGAGATGTGCAAGAAGCGGGAAACGCGTCTGTGGCCTGCTGAGCCGGCGGTAGTCCGCGACGCAAACTTCTACTGCGGTATCCTTGCCAATCTCTCAGCCGACAACCGCTGGACCATCAAGCCGGAAGTGGCGGAAGGCTTCACGGCACTTGGGTTGCGGGCGAACAAGAAATGACTGGGCGGCGGCCGTCTCTTGGCGATGGCCAATGCAAACTCGCTCACCGACATGTTGGATACCGTTTCGGATTCACTTGGAAGAGCGATCCCCCGGGACATCTAAATTCATATCGTCTCGTCGATAAGGCCGAAAAAAAGCTTTGCCGACTTCAATGAGAAGCATTGGCTGGGGCCAAAAAATCAAGCGGCCCCGATTTGGCGTTCTCGAGAATACGGCATTCACACGGTCCAACCAGAAGTGCGCCCGTAAGACGAGGAAATCCGCGGGGCACGAGTGGCGGCGGATTGTCTGGATGGTGGGCGTGACAGGGATTGAACCTGTGACCCCTGCAATGTCAATGCAGTGCTCTCCCGCTGAGCTACACGCCCATCCGAAGCCGCGCATACACCATTTTTGCCACGGCGCGTCAATAGCAGGAAAAGGGAAAGAAAGCTTCGTCTTGCCGCACCGTCGAAGGCGCGCCGGAAGCCGGCGGCGGAAAACGTGTCAGGCTGCCTGCAGCATCTTTTCGACCTCGTTGACGAGGTCGCGCAAATGGAACGGCTTCGACAGCACCTTGGCGTCTTTCGGCGCCTTGGAATCCGGATTGAGCGCAACGGCGGCGAAGCCGGTGATGAACATGACCTTGAGGTCGGGATCGATCTCGGTGGCGCGGCGGGCGAGTTCGATGCCGTCCATCTCCGGCATAACGATATCGGTCAACAGCAGCGAGAAAGGCTCTTCGCGCAGCCGCTCATAGGCGCTGGCGCCATTGTCGAAATCGCTGACCTGGTAGCCGGCACGCTCCAGCGCCTTGACGAGGAACCGGCGCATGTCATCGTCGTCTTCCGCCAGTAGAATGCGTGCCATCTTATCCCGTCCGAATCACCCGCCCGAGACTGCCGTGGGGCAGCCCGTTAACCATCCTGTATATGAGGAGGTGAGGGTAAACATCAAGTGAACGATAAAGGCCCGATCCGGCTTTGACAAAGCGGTCCGGACGCCGAAACGCTGGACATGCGGCCGGCGAGGTGGCACCTTTCAAACCATGATGCATTGGTGTTTCCGGGTACGTTCAAATTGAAAACGGCAGCCGAGGATTTTTCGGTCGTTCCCCCCTTCGAAATCCGGTCGGGCGCCGAACAGCGTGTTCCCTTCCTCTTCAACTCGCCGCATAGCGGCCGTCACTATCCGGACCGGTTCCTGGCCATGGCAAGGCTGGACCGAAACGCCATCCGCCGCTCCGAAGATTGCTATGTCGACGAATTGTTCGGTGGCGCTGTTGCGCTCGGCGCGCCGATGCTGGCGGCAAATTTCCCGCGCGCCTATCTCGACGTCAACCGGGAGCCCTGGGAACTCGATCCGCGCATGTTCGCCGAACCGGTGCCGTCGTTCTGCAACATCCGTTCGGCGCGCGTCGCCGGCGGGCTTGGCACCGTGCCCAAGCTGGTGGGAGAAGGGCTCGACATCTATGCCGGCCGCTTGCCGCTGGCGGAAGCCGTCGCGCGTATCGAGGCCGTCTACAAGCCTTATCACGAGACACTGAAACGGCTTTTGACCAGGACCCATGCGCGGTTCGGCTTTGCCGTGCTGATCGATTGCCATTCGATGCCGGCGAGCATCAGGGTCGGCGACAGCGGTGTCAGGCCCGACTTCATCGTCGGCGACCGTTTCGGCATGTCCGCTGCGGCAGCGTTGACCGAGACGGCGATCGGCCTGCTCATCGGCATGGGCTATACCGTCGCCCATAACAAGCCCTACGCCGGAGGCTTCATCACCGAGCACTATGGCCGCCCCGTGCGCCATCTCCATGCGCTGCAGATCGAGGTCAATCGCGGGCTCTACATGAACGAGCGGACGTTCCAGAAATCCGCCGGCTTCGATGCGCTCGCCGACGATCTGGCGCAATTCTCGGCCGACCTGATGGCAATGCCCGACCACAATTTTATCGATCTGCCGCTTGCCGCCGAATGATTGCCGAAAATCGAAACGAGATCTTGCGCCGGATAAAGGCATCGGCGTGCGGGTCGGGACGCGCAATCGGCTGAGTGCCACGCCGAAAAAAAGACCGCATCGTTTGCACGACACGGTCGAAGTCTAGGGAGGAAACGCCCAAGGAGGGCATGGACAGGAGAACCTGTCCGAGAACAAATCTATTGTGCGATGCACAAATGTCAAGCCGCCGTGCGGCGTTTTTAATTCACTATGATGTGGAAACTGCGTTTCGAGGGCGCCAGCGTTGCATTCGAGCAACAGTCGTCGATGCGCAAAAGTCCCGCACGCCCTTGTTTTGGCGGAAATCCACAGGCAGACGATGGTTCCAGCACGCTAAAGCGCCTCGCGTTTGACCGGACGACGCGCTTTAGGTTGTTGTTTTATGCATGTCGTTATCGCAAAACCGCTGCACACTTTTGCGCGACATGCATTACGCGGGAGAATCAGTTGGACATCAGCATCGATTTCATGCGGCGCATTGCGGATGCCGCCGCAGCCGAAACCTTGCCGCGCTTCCGCAGCCAGGGCGCAGTCGCCAACAAGGAGCAAGGCAGCTTCGACCCGGTCACCGAGGCGGACCGCGAGGCCGAGCGGGTCATCCGGGCGCTTATTTCAGCGGAATATCCCGATCACGGCATCCTCGGCGAGGAGCATGGCAGCGAGAACATTTCCAGCAGGCATGTCTGGGTGATCGATCCGATCGACGGCACCCGTGCCTTCATTTCCGGCCTGCCGGTGTGGGGAACTTTGGTCGGGCTGACGGTCGACGGCGATGCCGTCGCCGGCATGATGTCGCAGCCCTTCACCGGCGAGCTTTTCTACGCCAACGCGTCCGGCGCCCATTATGAAGGCCCGGGCGGACCGCGTAGGCTGACGACACGCAAGACGACAAGCCTCGCCGAGGCGACGCTGTTCACCACCACGCCAGCACTGTTCAAGGGAGACGCGCGCCTGCGCTACGACCTGTTCGAGCGGCAGGTCCAACTCGCCCGCTACGGTACCGACTGCTATGCCTTCGCCATGGTCGCGGCGGGAAGCGTCGACATCGTCGCCGACCCCGGTTTGAAACCCTACGATATCGTCGCGCTGATCCCGATCATCGAGAAGGCCGGCGGCGTCGTCACCACCTTCGAAGGCGGACCGGCGGAAAGGGGCGGCGACATCCTGGCTGCGGCGACGCCGGAGCTTCATGCTGCCGCGATGGCGGCGTTGCGCGGCTGAACCGGCTGGGCAGGTGGCCATTGCCGGACTGAGGGGCTCACGGCGACGACAACCCAATGCTCCTGACGGCAGGGTGTCAGCAGCTCTCTGGTATGGCGATGATGCCAGGGGAGGGAGCCTCATGCCGACGCAGTCAACGACCAGCCGTTCCGAAGATGCTCCAGTGGAAAATGCGCCGGCAGAAAACGCCCTGGGAGATGGGCGGGCCGATTTCGATTTCTTCTTCGGACGCTGGAACGTCAGCCATCGAAGGTTGCAGAAGCGCCTGCAGGGCGACACGAACTGGGACGTGTTTGGCGGGACATGCGAGGTGCGCCCGATCCTTGGCGGGCTCGGCAATGTCGACGACAATGTGATTGAATTGCCCGGCGGCGCCTATCGCGCCGCCACGCTGCGGACGTTCGATCCGGCGACGAGACAATGGTCGATCTGGTGGATCGACGGCCGCAACCCGGCGACCATCGAAATTCCGATGCGCGGCGCCTTCGAAGCAGGCGTCGGCACGTTCCTGTGTGAAGACGTTTTCGACGGACGCGCTATCCAGGTTCGCTTCCTGTGGTCGCGGATCACTGAAAAATCGGCGCGCTGGGAGCAGGCTTTTTCAGCGGATGGCGGCAAGACCTGGGAGACCAATTGGATCATGGATTTCGCCCGGCAAGTGTAGGCCGACGATCGACCTGGAAGGCATTTTTTCAAGCCAGGTTCGTTTCCAGGCCAAGTCATTCTTCAAGCCAAGTCATGGATTTCAATGATTTGGAGCGGTCTTTTGCGCGTCCGGAGGAGCACGGCACTCAATCAGGCGTTGTCGTCGCTTCCCGGGATGAAGGCATCGAAGGCGGCAAAGAACTGCTCGCGATAGAAGTCGGTTTCCTGCAATATTTCATGGCGCGCGCCATCGATCACCAGCAGCGAACCGAGACGCAGGCCTCTGGTGTAGGTTTCCACCGCTTTCGTCGAGACGACCTGGTCGGCGCCGGCGGCGACCACCAGCAAGGGAACCCGGATCCTGGCCATGAAGTCGGGATCGCTGATGACCTCGGAGGCCTGCGCCGCCGCTTTCAGCCAGCGGATCGTCGGGCCGCCGAGCGCCAGTTGCGGATAGGTTTCGTAGAGCAGCGTGTTGCGCCGATACCGCTCCGGATCCGAAGTCACCTTGTTGACGGCAAAGGGTATGGTTTTTCTAGGCCGCGGACCCCAGGCGGCGTAAAGCTTGCCAAGGCCCAGCAGACAGAACAGCGAGCAGAGGCGGCGAACGGTGGTTGTCGAGACCGGCAGGTCGGGCACTGCCAGGAAGGGCGCGATCAGCACCATGCGCCGTACGCGGTTCACCATCGACGGCCCGGCAAGCAGCGTGATCACCGCCCCGGCCGAATGGGCCAATATGTAATACGGCCCCCGGCAGTCGGGCAGCACGATCTCCTCGAAGAACTGTTCCAGGTCGCCGGTGTAGTCGAAGAAACTGCGGACATAGCCGCGCTCGCGATCGCTGATCAGCCGGTCGGAACCGCCCTGGCCGCGCCAGTCAAAGGTGGCGACGCCAAAGCCGCGGTCGGCGAGATTGCGGATGGTCTCGAAATACTTTTCGATGCACTCGTTGCGGCCGGTCAAGAGGACCACGGTGCCCTTCATCGGGCGGGCAACGGCGGCAAAGAGGCCATAACGGATCTTCTTGCCGTCGCGCGCGGTGAAGAAACCACCGGCCGCATTTTCCGGCAGCGGATTGCCCGGAATTTCGCGGAAGAGGGGAATTTTGTCGAGGAGGTCCGTCATTCGGCGCTGCGTTTTATGTGTCGCTGCCTGCATGGCGCAAGCTGTGGTAGGCATAGACGCCCCATGCAGCAAAAGCAAAGGGCAGCAAAAGCAAAGGAATTCCGGACGCGTTGGAAAGGCTGAACGAGCCAGCCGGCGAGTGAGGCCGAAAGCAGCTTGCGGCATGCTTCCGGCCCCCCGTCGATCCGGGAGGAAGGGACGTTACACCCGGTCGGCCCCGTTGCGGCATCTCGCGCATAACCGCGAAAACCGCAGCCGATTTCGCCGTGAATCATGCGCAATCAAAGTGTTACAGCTTCCTTTTGCATGTCCGAGAGGACGCGCGACGCCGTAACCGCCGCCTGTTCCTTGATCCTGGAAGCAGTCTAGCGCGACTTAGCTGAACGTCCGCCGAAGCCGCGGTTCATCTGCCGTTCATCGAGGCGGCAGAATCTTGAAATGCCTTCTCGTGCTCCCCAAATGTCTGCTGCGGCCGCCAATGTCGGGGCCGCTGGCCCATCCGGAACGCCGTCACGGGTTTCGCACCGGCCATACGTTTGTTGCTCAACAGGAGAACACACTATGCGTCACGTTGATTTTTCCCCGCTCTATCGTTCGACCGTCGGTTTCGACCGGCTGTTCACCATGCTCGATTCGCTTGCGCAGCCGGAAGGTGCACAGACCTATCCGCCATACAACATCGAGCGCACCGGTGAGGATTCCTATCGCATCTCGATGGCGGTCGCCGGCTTCTCGGACGATGAGCTCTCGATCGAGGCTCACCGCAACGTTCTGACAGTCAAGGGTGAGCGCAAGGAGGGCAATGGCGAAGGCTCCGAACTGCTCTATCGCGGTATCGCCAGCAGGGCCTTTGAGCGCCGCTTCCAGCTTGCCGACCATGTTGATGTCGTCGGCGCCTCGCTGAAGAACGGCCTGCTCTTCGTCGACCTCAAGCGCAATATTCCCGAGGAACTGAAGCCGCGGAAGATCGCGATCACCGCGTCTTCGGCGAAGGCCAAGCAGATCGAGGCCAAGACCACCGCGTAAGCTGCGTCACAAAGACGACCTAACAGACGAGGGCGGCGCCTGGCGCCGCCCTTTTGATGGATAGGTGCCGCTATCCAGCAATTAGCTCGCCAAAGCGGTCGACCTCTTCGGCCGTGGTCGCAAAGCTGGTGACGAAACGATAGAGCGCTTCGTCCTCGCCGATATGGCCATCAAAGTCGTGCGGCTTGTGCCAGTCGTAGAAGGCGGCACCGGCCAAATGCACCCGTTCAGCCTTGGCCTTTTTCATCACTGCGAACACTTCGTTGGCTTGCGGCAGCCAGGCCAGACGCGCCGACGCGGAATCCTCGATCAGTGCTGCGAGGCGTGCTGCCATGGCGTTGGCATGCCGCGCCGTGTCGAGCCACAGGTGGTCCTTGAAATAGGCTTCGAACTGCGCTGCGATGAAGCGCGATTTCGAGAACAATTGCGCCGCGCGCTTGCGCAGGAAGGCCAGTTCCCTGGCGCGGTCGAGGTCGAACAGCACGATAGCCTCGGCGCACCAGCAGCCGTTCTTGGTGCCGCCGAAAGAGAGGATGTCGACGCCGCCCTTCCAGGTCATCTCCGCCGGTGTTGTTTCGAGCGCGACCAGCGCATTGGCGAAGCGGGCGCCATCCATGTGCAGGGGCAGTTTGTGATGCTTGGCGATCGCCGAAATCCTGGCAATTTCGTTCAGTGTGTAGATGGTGCCGACCTCGGTCGACTGGGTGATCGACACCGCCATCGGGCGCCCGGAATGGACGATTTCTGGCGCGAACCGGCCGACCGCCCTGTCCAGCCTATTCGGATCGATCTTGCCCAGCGCACCGTCGACGGCATGGAGCCGTGAGCCGCCGGTAAAGTATTCCGGGGCGCCGCATTCGTCCTCGATGACATGCGACTCTCGATGGCAGAAGGAAATGCCGCCCGATTTGTTGTAGGCGGTCAGCGACAGGGAATTGGCGGCGGTGCCGGTGGCCACGAAAAACACCGCGACCTCGCGCTCGAAGATTTTGTTGAAGCGCTCGTATGCGGCCTCGTCGAGGGCGCCGTCGCCATAGGCGGTGGAAAAGCCGCCGGCATGGGCCGACAGGCCCGCGGCGATGCTGGGATGGGCGCCTGCCCAATTGTCGGAAGCGAAATTCATGCGTTTGCCTGTGCTGGGAAAATCAAGGTGACCTTGGCCGCTTTCGCATGCCGCTCGCAAGTGCCAAGTGCCGGAAAAGCGGTAAAGCCAGCGAGAGGCCGGGGACCTAAAGCGCGTCGCGTTCGGCCGGCCTCATGCGACGCGCTTTAGGTTGTTGTTTTCATGCATGTCGTTATCGCAAAACCGCTGCACACTTTTGCGCGACATGCATTAAGGCGGACGACTGAAGGTTGCGTTTTGGCGGAGTGGCGCGTAATTTTCTGTCTCTAGATGCCCATGATTGTTGTGAATCGGTCTTGTGCGCATCCGCAATTTCTGTCATAAAAATTTAGGACAGTAGTGCTGTCTTATTTTGTCGCACAAAACAGGCTGGATTGGCGTATCATTGGGCCTCTCCGGCCATTGCCGCGAGCGACAGGTAGACAGCCCGGCTCTGGCCTGTACGATTGCCGGATGCGAACCAGGCCGCCTGGTTCTGCAAGGATTTCGCAAGACGTGCCGCAAGGATGAGAGGGAAGCTCATGCGCTTCCCAACGGAAACCAGCGCCCGAAGGGCTGGCATGGAGGACAGGACGATGACGGAAGTGACGCCATCTGCGACGAACGGCCCGGCCGCGCAGACGAAAGCGCCAGCCGTCAAAAATCCGTCCATCGCCACTGGCCTGACCAAGATCGGGCGGACCCCTACCGGGTTCGCCGCCCACGGCCTCTACGATCCGCGCAACGAGCACGATGCCTGCGGCGTCGGCTTCATCGTCAATATGAAGGGCGTCAAGTCGCATCAGATCGTCACGGACGGCCTGGCGGTGCTCGAAAATCTGACGCATCGCGGCGCCGTCGGCGCCGACCC
>NZ_FNEE01000045.1 GCF_900099905.1 Mesorhizobium muleiense
AGGAAGCTTCCAGAGTGACGCCATATTCAGGCTCTCATGGAATGTGCCCTGGTTCACTGCTCCGTCGCCAAAGAAGCAAAGAGTAACCTGGTCGATACCCCGCACCCTGGCGCTGAACGCGCAACCCGTGGCGAGAGGAATGCCCCCTCCGACGATGGCCGATTCGCTTATGATCCCGACCGATCTGTCTGCAAAGTGCATCGAACCCCCGCGCCCCTTGCAAATGCCGCCCTCCTTACCCATCACCTCGGCCATGAGAGCGTCCAAATGCGCACCCTTTCCGATCGGATGGCCGTGCGAACGATGCGTTCCGATCATGGCGTCGTCGATCCGGAGGGCGAGACATGCGCCGACGACAGCGGCTTCCTGACCCACGCTCGCGTGGAAGAAACCAGGGATCTTGTCACCTTTGAACCGGCGCATACCCTCTTCTTCGAATCGGCGGATCCGAAGCATCCGTCGATATGCTTCTAGTCTCTGATCACCGTTCAACTGCATGACTCAAAGGTTCCTCCAATATCAAGTAAAAGGTGCCTCATGCGATGGCGCATTGCTTCTCGGCTGGTAGTGACGCAAAGCCAACTGCGGCATGCCAGGCATAAGATGAGGCTTTGCGGCTCCCACCTCTTTAGCATCCGGATGTAAGCGAGGTCTTGGCTCCTAGTCTTCGCCACCTCGCGTCGGCGTGGGTGATCTGAAGCATGCGCCATACAGCTACCGAGCACCGACCTTTCTCTGGATTCCAGAGAGTCTGACGCAAGCGCCGTGCCATTTGACTTAAGGCTAGCAGTCAGCAGCGGCGAGGCGCTGCTGGAAGACATGCGCAAGCTTTTCCTTTGTTCGAAGTTGGACAACAATGTCGGAAGCCTGAACAAAATGGTTGGGGCCGGCGCAACGGATAACGGGCGTGACCTGCTCCTGAAATGTCCTCGCTTTGAGATCGGTCTGCTCTTTAGGACCTGTTGCGCATTGTGCCACCCGGCGTGTCTCGATCGCCTGCAGCGCAGCCTCGACACCAAGCGGCTGGAGCAGCTTTAGGATCTGCGCGTGAACGGCAAGATCAACCCGCATCGAACCGATACAGGAGGTATCCATCCGGTGGTGGACGCGGACGGAAGCTATTTGTCGCGATGATGGCGATGGGGTTTTGAAGCCTTGCGATGCCGATTCGGAGAAGGCCATGACACCGTCTTCGTGGTCTGGCCCGTAGACCCAGATAGACTGTCCTCGGGTTCCATTTCGATGCGATTTCGGCGAGCCAGTCTTCATCTTCACCGAGTTCCCGGGCGACGAGTGCGATGGTTCGCAGGGAATGGATTTTGTTGATGTGCATTGTCAGGCCGCGATTGCGGCGGGCTTGCGCCAGTTCAACGGCAGCAACTCGTCGAGGCGGTTGGCGTGGTGCTCTGCGACGCGTGCAAGCACATCGGTAAGCCAGGCTTGCGGGTCGACATCATTGAGTTTGGCGGTGCCGATGAGGGCGTAGATGACAGCAGCGCGCTGGCCGCCGCGATCCGACCCGCAGAACAGCCAGGCCTTGCGACCGAGCGGGACGCAGCGCAGGGGCCGTTCAGCCGCATTGTTCGTAATGCAGATTCGGCATCGCCGAGAAAGCGGGTAAACGCCGGCAATCGGCGCAGCATGTATTTCATGGCCTTGGCGAGATCGTGGTTGCGCGAGAGCTTGGCAAGCTGGACGATCAGCCAAGCGTGAAGGTCCTCCATTAGTGGAGCACTCTGCTCCCGGCGAGCGCAGGCACGCGCTTCGGCGCTCAATCCGTTGATCTCGCGCTCGATATCGAACAGGACATCGAGGCGCTGCACCGCCTCCAGTGCGATCGGGGTAGATCGTCCCTGTCCGTTCGCCGCGGCTCTTGTTGCGCGCTGATCCCTCGACATCGGCAAGTTCGAAGAACTTGCGGCGCGCATGGGCAAGCAGCCCGCTTCGAGCACAGGCCCTGGCCGACGATCGGCAGCGTAGAGTTCGCCATAGCCACCATAGGCGTGTGCCTGCAGGATACTGGACCAGGTGTCGAGATGCGCTCGCGGATGTTCGCCACGGCGGTCGCGCGAATAGTGGAACAGCGCGGCGGGCGGATCGGCGCCGCCGAATGGCCGATCGTCGCGGACATAGACCCACAGCCTGCCGATATCGGTCTTGCCCTTCGCAAGGACCTCGATCCGGCGATAGAGGGGCATGAGCGCGAAAGTGGCCGCGCCAACCTGGTCGGCGAGCGTCGACAGGCCCAGTGGCACGCCTTGGCGCGCGAAACGCTCAGCCTGGCGGTTCAATGGTTGATGCTGACCGGATTTGTTGAAACAGCAGCAGGGCGAGCAAGCCAGGACCTGCCCGGCCACGCGACACGACATGGAACGGCGCCGGCGGCTGGGTGATCGTCTCACAGTTCCGGCACGAGAACTTCTCGCGCACCGTCTGGATGCCACTGGCGCGGGATCACCTCCAGCGTGTCGGTCACGTCCTCGCCCAGCTTCGAGAGCCGCGTCCCGCAGGTCGGGCACGAACACGGCGCGGGGATGACGATGCGCTCACGCGGCAGATGCTCGGGAAACGGCTTCCCTGCATCGAGACCCGCCAAACACCAAGGCATTCCTCAAGGCACAGCCGAACAAGACGGATCGCAACGATGCGCGCGGCATCTCGCAAATCAGCGCGTCAACCTGTTTCGCCCGGTGCATGTGAAGACGTTGGCGAGCCAGAAGCGGCGGGCACTCTTGACGGCCCGCAAGCTGCAGGGAAAGGCGATCGCCATCGAGAACGACATCCGCGGCCTGTTGCGCAATTTTGGGCTCAAGGTTGGCCTCGTCGGAGCCGTCAAGTTTGAGGAACGGATTAGCGAGCTCGTCGAAGGACGTTGTGAACTGGCCGAAATTGTCACGCCGCTGCTGGAGGTGCGCTGCAAGCTGCGCGAACAGTTTACAGTTCTACATCGCAGACGTCTGAGAATCGTGCGGGACGATGAAGAGTCTGTCGGCGCTTGATGACGATCTCCGGCGTCGGTCCTGTGGTGGCGCTGGCTTATACCGCCCCGATCGACATTCCACAGCGATTCAGAAACTCCAAAACGGTCGGGTCCATCCTGGGACTAGCGCCGGCGCTCAACCAATCGGGTGAAAGCCACCGCGCCGGGCGTGTCTCGCTTTGCGACGACGGGATGATGCGCCCCTTGCTCTATGAAGCCGCCCAAGTGATGCTAACGCGTGTGAAGAAGTGGTCCTGGCTGAAGGCGTGGGCGATGAATGTCGCCAAGCGGTGCGGTCTAAGCGATCGTCGCACTCGCCCGTCGGCTGGCAGTCATCATGCACCGCATGTGGGTGGACGGCACCGAATTCCGCTGGACGCGGCAGGAGGCCCTACCCGCCGCCGGCTGACCGGCAAGGCCGCAAAGGAGAGAGATAAAGTTCCGCCAACCGGCGGAAGCACGTCCTTCGCGGGACGATGGATGAGGCGAGTTCGTTGAAGCGCTCGGATCGGTCGCGCTGCAGTCCGATCAGGTCGCGAGTCAGATTGTGCCGCCTCATTCTCCTGATCCCATGCTGGGAGGGCCCGGAGCCGATCCCGTAGAGAAGCGAGGCCCCGCGAACGACGTCAAACGCCGGAGAAGTCGCAAGCCGAAAGCGCTTGACCTCAACATGCCGAATAGAGAAGCACTTGACTCTCGGCGCAACCGAAAAATGCCGCTTTGGGTGAGGAAATCTGCGTCCTATCCCGCGCTCGCCGGACGCCAGCTGTATTGCGGGTTGCGCCAGTCAATCCCGTCGAGCAAACACGCCAGCTGAGCCCTCGTCAGCGACACCAAACCCAGCTTGCCTCCGCCACATAATATTCAGATGGAGTTCAGCAGTTGCAGAACGGAGTCATTTAGTCGGAAACGCACGCCGTGATCGTCGGTGACGCCCGCCGTCTCGAGTCCATTGCGCATCATCTCGACATCCGCTGTGGCATAGCGGTGGGTCGTGGCGACCTGTGCGTGCCCGAGCACCAGGCTTGGATCGTCAAAAGGTCGTGAGTTGCATTCATGCCAGCAATGTGTAGCTTCGGGTTACCGTCACCTCGGATCGTTATCCGTAGCGCGTGGTTTTGCGGCCGTCGGCCGTACGCGCGTGGAATCATTGCGCCAGGCGCCGTCCTTCTGGAACAGAAGCGCCAGGCCAATTGGATCATGCAGCCCCGCACGCCGGCACTGCCGGCGCGCGCCAGCCTCTTCTCACGTTTGCCGCTCTCGAGCCGGTGAGGCCGGCATAGCGCGCCAGCGCGGCAGTCGCGCAAGCCGCGCGAAAGACACTCGCGACCAGCATGTCGGCCGTCTTGATGCCGACGCCGTTGACCCGTGCGATGAGGTGCACCATCGCATGCGGGCCTTGGTGCGGATCTGACGGCGCACGAGCTTGAGCCGCTCAAGCAAGCGGTACAGCTCGGCGCGCTTGAGATGGAAGGAGCGCAATCTTAAACTGACTAAATTGATGTTTGACTGCCGCTTGATAGAATTGATTGTTCAGCTCGTGGTATTTGTGAAGCATATCCGACCGCTACGCCCTTGAATGGAGGTCTCGTCAATATGCAGGTTGCCGGTGACGGTTCGCTTGCACCCTTGCCCAACACTCTCCAAACCCCGAAGGGGGAACTCCGGTCAATCCCCAGACCTTGTCCGGGCACTCAAACAAAATTTTACAGAACCTTCACGACGACAAATCGCCGACAATGGTACGTTCACCACAATGTCTGAGGTCAGGCACGGCTACTTTAAGCTTCAGACGCCGCACAGCACGCTACCGAGGGTCAACAGCAATGGCAAAAAGAGCGGTCATCCTGGTTGAAGGCAGTCCAATGGGTAATGGTCTGCTATACCTCCAAGCGTCCCAGCGTCTTGGGCTTCATGCAATCATCCTGTCGGCTGATCCAGCTCAGTACGACTGTCTTGCGGCGGAAAGGATTGAGGCAATAGTCCGGGTCGATACAAACGATCTCGATGCGCTGATCCGCGAATGTTCCCGGCTACGTGCGACCTATGACATTGCCGGCGTTACGTGCGCCAGGGAGTCGGTCTGTGCGACGGTTGGCAAGCTCTGCCGGTATTTCGATCTACCGGGGCCGAATCCCACATCCATTGAACGATGCTGCGACAAGTTCGTTCAACGTCAACTCCTCGCCGAGGCCGGCGTTTCAGTACCAGCTTATCGCTTGGCAGCGGATGCGACGGACATAGAAAGCTCTGCTGCCGAGATCGGCCTGCCGGTGGTTCTTAAGCCAGCGGTCGGCAACGGTAGCGTAGGTGTCCGATTGTGCCGCGACGTCGACGAGTTGACCGAACATACCATCCATCTGTTGGGCGGAAAGCACAAACAGTGGTCTTCGCCCAGGATACTGGTCGAAGAATTCGCGCAAGGCCCGCTTTATGCCGCCGACATAATGGGAAATGAGGTCATTGGGATTACCGCCACTGACTTCGGCCCCTTACCGCATTTCGTCGGTCGGGAGTGCACCTTTCCGGCCCCGCTGACTGATGACGAGCGTGAGCGTATCGCCGATGTTTCGTTGAGCTGTTTGCGAGCTCTCGGCCTTGGCTGGGGGCCAACGGGCATTGAATTCCGGTGGACGAAGCGTGGCCCAGTCGTCATTGAAGTCAATCCGCGGCTTCATGGCACGCCCACTCCCCAACTGATTCAGCTGGCTTACGGCATCGATCTCATCACCGAGCACATCAAGCTTGTCATCGGCGACGAATGGGATTTGCGCAGAAGGCACTCGCAGACTGCGGCCGCACGGTTCCTCGTTCCTGATCGCGATGGCACCCTCGATTGCATTGGCGGCGCCAGTCGGGCAGCTGCCGTATCAGGTGTCGCCGAGGTCAAATTGCATGTTGAACCCAAGATGCCGATCATCAGGAAAGGCGATTACCGAGATTCGATCGGACATGTCATCGCCTCTTCACCCAACCTCGCTCAAACCGAAGCGATACTTCAGCATGCCGTCGACTTAATCAGTTGGTCGATCACACCATTCCCACTGTTCGCGGATAACAAGCCGTTTTGAAAGTCGAGGGGGTCGGGATTTCACCAAAGGCTGGGACTGCAGGGGGACATCGCGCAGCGACTTGCGTTTGACGGTCACGAGCACGGCGGCATCCTGACGCTGGTCGGGACGTGGTCAGCCGGCGACCGGCATGATTTCCGTCCTGGTCCAGCGGAACTGCGTGCCGTCGCGCCAGATCCGGTGCATGATCACCGCCAGCCGACGGGCGACAACGGCCTTCTCTTGGCCGCGCCGCTTGGCGACGTTCATCGCCCAGGTCTTCGGCCAGGACCATTTCGTCCTCCGCGTCAGCAGGGTCACCGCCTTCGAGCTGCGGAAAGCGGGCCGGCATGTCGATCCTGCTGGTGTAGGCCCGCGCCAGGACCGGGCCGACACCGCGAATCGACGGCAGCCGGCGGCAATTCTCATCATCCCGGACGATCGTCAAAACATCGGTGCAGGGCGGCAGATCGCCGCTTCAGGCCGCCAAAAGCTCATCGCCGCTGTGCAGCAAACGGGTGAGGTGAAGCCGCCATCAGTAGGAGAAAATAGCCAACCGCATTGCCTACCGCCAAAATGGCTTCCCGCCGATTGCAGAAGGACGTACGTGGCCCTTACGGCTCCTCGCTTATTCTGCCCTCACCAACTCGTGTATCCTCCATCCACGTTGAGAATTGCGCCGGTCATGTAGCTGGAGGCGTCGCTGGCGAGAAACTGAACGACATTTGCGATCTCCTCTGTGCGGCCCAAGCGGCCCATCGGTGTGAGTTCGACCCAGGTCGAAACCGGGTTACTGGTCATCTTCGTGGCAATGTATCCTGGAGCGACCGCGTTTACGCGAACGCCCGATTTTGCCCATTCGCAGGCGAAGTTCTTGGTGAGCATGTGCACGCCAGCCTTGCTTGCGTTGTAGGCTGGGCCGTTTTGCGGCTTTGCAACGATGAAGCCGCACATCGAACCAATATTGACGATGTTGCCCGAACCGCGCTCGGCCATCGCCGCGCCGAAGGTCCTGCAGCAATAAAACGCGCCGTCGAGATTAACTGAGATCACCAACCGCCAGTCGTCATCACTTATATCTTTTGTCGGCAGGTCGCATCCGACCCCGGCATTGTTAACGAGAATATCCGGGCAAGGGCCGATCGCTGCGGCTAGGTCGCGCACTGACCGCGGATCGGCGACGTCGCAGCGGAATGCACGGACCTCGGCACCTACTCCGGCTGCGGCCTTCCTGGTAGCGTCGAGGTCGAGATCGGCCAGCATGAGCGAGGCGCCGGCCATCCTTAGCGTCCGCGCAATTTCCAGACCGATGCCTCGCGCGCCGCCGGTGACTAGCGCCGAACGGCCGGCAAGGTCAAAACGCTTCATGAGATCGGGATGCATCATTGGCCTTGCTCCTCTCGGTTGCCATCTTGAATTCGTTGGTGGATGCTTGGCTGAGACCCAGCTACTTCCCTCGGGTTAGGCTGAGCACAGAAGGGGCGTTTTGGGCTTACCAGGGAAAGTAACACCAGTTCTGGCTCGCTAAATCTTTCGCTAAAACTTGCTCGCAATGGATGGCGACGCTCGCCATTCAGGCCGGCCCCCGCTGCAGCCACGCTTTGCCTTCTTCCTCGAGTTCTTCAAAACCCAGGAAAGATAAGCCAGTCGGCACAAGACGTGACTGTCCCATGATCACCTGCATATCTAGCGATCCCTGCTTCCAGTGGGCGACACCTCTTTCATGCCTCCTCCTAAGTCCGTGCCGCAGCGCGTTTGCGAATTGCCCTGCATGTGTCGTGCCAAACAACAAACCATTGCTGAACAATGCATCACTCTAATAGCGCTGTGTCTTATGTTCCGACATCGTCGAAGATCCGACAAAGAGTGCAACCCTAAGCGCCTGATCGGTCTCCTCTGGATGCGGCGATGAGCTGTTGAACGAGAGCCTGTTCTTCGGCCTCGACAACGCCCGCATCTCCATCGCCGAATGGCGGGGGGACTACAATCCCTGCTTCATAACACCCATCGGTCTATATCGTTGAAGTAAACAGATTTTGCTTGTGAGGATGCGATCCTGCGGGGGTATTTCGGGTTCCGTCGCGCGCTGAACAATGTGCTGGGCTTGCGGCTTTCGCAGCTCTGATCGGCTAAATATTCACGCAACCATCCGGCAGGGGATGAATGCCTTTGTTCTCGCCGGCTTCGACGGCGAGCCTGAGGTCTTCGGTGCGAAGGAGGCGCGCCGCCTTGTTCAGATTAAGCCACGGTTCATTCCCGTCCGGTGCGGGCCGGAAGACCGGAATCCTATGATGTGCCCTGTGTGCGGTGACCCGCTCCCGCGTCCAACGATTGCCATCCCCCAGTCACCAAGCCGTTCCGGTTGAGAATACCGGCAATCAGATCATCGCTGGCAATCAGCACCAGTTGTCGGATGGCGGTGATGATGTCGCCGGAAGTGCTGTTGCGCTGTCCCCGCCGAGCCTTCGGCAGGCGCCGGTCGGTATGGCGCCGCCAATCCAATGATCAAACAGGACGAACTCGGAGGCTTCACCATCGATATCGGCGACCACCTCTTGGATCACGGTGCGCACGCTGCGCCTTTTTGAGCCTGGCATCCGTCGTTGGTGCAGACCAGACGCTGCGAAGGTCTGTAGCCAGCGCCGTTGTTTCATTTGCCCAGCACAGGTGATGGCCTTGGCGTCCTGACATCATGCGGGGCAATCCTGCTTTCGATCTCGCCAACATGCGAGAGGGCATGGTTCCATCGCATCTCCAGCTCTGCAGAGACCAGCCGATCCGCGTCATCATATTGCCGGAGAGCCCGGTAGGCGGCGTTCGGGCGACCTCCAGATCGCCGACTGAGGGTATCCCGAACCTGGTCGCGGCGGGCTGCTGCCTGTGCCTCGGCCCGCTCGCGGCAGCGATCGCGCCGGGCTCGACCAGACGCAGGAATGCTTCCTCATCGCATCATCGTCCGCCGAAGGCGATGCAGCGCGGCTCGCCATTGTCGAGCAGGCTTCTCCAGCAAGAATAGCGCGGAATGTTGTGCTTGGCGCCCATGTATCGCCCCGTAAGCTTGTCAACGGCTGAGCCCGGAGAGCAGCGCATCTCCATGCTTCGGCGCCCCATGCCGGCTCGTCGGCACGTTGTTGCTCAATATCTTGCGGATCGCCTCCGCTCGCTCCCAACTGACATAGCCTTCATGGGCGCCCCGGATCAACGCCAGCCATTCCTCGCGCGCGACACCAAATGTCTCGGCAACCGCGCTCGTCGCAAACCGTCCTTCGGCGGCGACATCGTGCGGAGCATCTGTTTTTTTGGGTTCGCCTGGTCGAGGGCCTCTTTGAGGCTCTCGCTTCCAGCGTCTTCATTGCCGAGAACGCGCTGGAGTTCACGCACCTGAGCCTGCAGAGCCTGGTAGTCCGATGCCGGCACAACCTCTTCGCAGGCAACCGCAGCTGTCAACGCGCCCTGTGCCGCGATCCGGCGCCATGTGAAGAGCTGGTTTGGGCGATGCCGTGCTGGCGCGCGACCAGGCTCACCGTCACACCAGGCGCATAAGTTTCCTCAACGATCCGCATCTTCTCGGCTGGGGTGCGCCGGCGCCGTCGCTCCGGGCCCGCAAAATCTCTGCGCGGATCGGCTTCTCGTCGATAATTCTAGTCAAAATGTCGGGATAGACTCGCTCTTACATAAGGGTGGGTCCCTGTCGGATATTTTGGGGCCGCTTCATTCTCCAGGCGATCACCAACCTTCACGAAGCCGACAGGGGCAGCAACAACGAGTTCGCCACGGCGGGGTCGTAGCGGGCCGAGAGCGAACGCTGGCGCAGAAGATCGAGCTCGTACTCATTGAGACTGCCCGTCAACCCCAGCAGCAATCGGTATCGACGACGCGGCACATCTCGATGAGCTGCTGCCAGTCGCGGCTGTTGCAGCAAAGCGCGAGACCTCTCGCGCCGCAACCACACCAACCTTGCCAAGGCAGATCTCTGCGACCATCTGGTCGAAACCGGCGCGGGTGACGGTGCCGGCGGCCGAGCGGCCAGAGATCGTCATCGATCGTGTCGATGCGAGACCAACCAAGCGCCGTTATACGGTCGCGCATCGCGTATTGAAGCATGCTGTTCTCGCGATTGTGCAGGACCTGATTGGGCTGACGACTGCCGCACATACAGGATCGCATTGCGCTCCAGATGATGCGACCTGATCTTCTCATGCATCATAACGCGCCTCCTGTGCTGGAGTGCGGTCGCTGTCGACGTGATCGAGGATCAGCTGACCATCAGCCTCGTCACTGATAGACGCGTCGGCGGGCAGTGCCTGCCATTGCGGCGTCTGCACCGTCTTGGCGTCGTTCGGGTTCGAAAACAGATTCACGCCGGCATCTCCAGCCACCGGCGCAATGGCTGGCCACAAAGGGTGCAGCGGAAGACCGCCACGTCACCCTTCTCGATCACCTCATGGATAAGGCTCGCCGCTCAGCCCAGGGATGCCATGGGTGAAGAAGCTCACGCTCAACATCGGTCCTGTGGGCCTTGCGTGGTCGAGTTGTACGACACCGCGAGGCTGCAATCCTCGCTCGGCTACCAGACCCCCGGCGGCCTTCGCCGAGGTCTTCACCGCAACCGGCTCCGGCGCTGCGCAGATCGAAGGCTCCGCGCCTCCGCCAGCCGCTTATGTGAGGAAGGGTCGCGGGAAGGGTGTGTGAGGGCAACATTTTTTCACTTCCTCGGTTCGGTTGGCCAATCCATGGTATGAGCCCGATTGCGTGACGCGGCTCGTTTATCCGAGCCAGATCCAACTTATACACGGTCGCTGTTCGAGACAGCGGCACCAACATCCCGCTTGCGGCGGACAAGGGCTCAGGAGGAAGAGACCGTTCTAATGTACGGGCCTATTGAGGCCATACCAGTAGTCGGTTCGTCCACCTGGATCCGCCAGGACTCTGGATCGGGTCCTGGAAGATTGCAGAAATTCCAGTTTGGCTAACGCGTCAGGCGGTCTTCATGGCCGCACCCTTGATGACGGACCGGCGTTGACGTATTTCCACAGCGCGACGAGCAATTGCGGGCAAGCGCGACGATCATCGTCTTCTTGAGACGGCCGCCGTTGCATTTCACCCGATCCTCGAACCACAAAGGTGAGCGCCGATCGCTGTTCATGGGCCGCCACAGCCAGGCGAGCTGGATCAGCGTCGTTCGCAGCCTTGGATTGCCCGAGTTCGAGACCCCTTGATCATGATCGACCGCGCCGATCTACCAGGGTGTCGGCGCGAGCCCGCATAGGTGGCAACCCGTCGTCCGTTGTCGAAAGTGACGCGACAGCCCCTCCGACCACAGGATGCGAACTCCGGCCCGATGCCTTTTAGATTGAGCAGCATCGCCGGTGCCGGCGAGACGCTGGTCGCGATGCAGCGGCTCGTAGCCGGACACGCCCGGGGTGAACAGAAGGCCTTTGATCCTGTTGACGTGGTGCACGCGCTCGTTCGTCAACGCCATGCGCTCACGCGTGATGCGGCGACGATCCTCCTCATCGGGGTGTGGGAAGTTCGCAGCATCGAACACACCGTGGCTCGCCCGCTTGTAGGCCAGCAACGCCCGGACCAGCTTCAGCAACATCATCAGCGTGCAATAGCCGCCCCTGTCAGCAAATTCGAAGAACCGTCAGCACGCCAGAAACAAGATTATTGCAGAGATTTCTTAGAACTTTAACCCAAGGAAAGCGCATTCTAGGCGATTATGGTTCCACGTTTGTTGTTGTGCCGGTCAGTGATAATTGCCGGGTCGGAAAAGGGATCTTCTCATGTACATCCTAGAAACGCCGCGCCTAATCCTAAGGCCGCCGTCGCGTAGCGACGAGCTTCTTCTACATGGACTTCATAGCGATCCGTTCGTGGTAAACGCTGTCGGAGATGGAGTCTATCCGGCGCTAGAGCAGTCGAAAGCTGCACTGCTTCAGTTTATCAATCATTGGCAGCACAATCATTTCGGCTTATGGATGGTGTTTGTCAAGGATGAAGGCGAAGCCAGAAAATTCGCTGGCTATTGTGGATTGATGTGCAGTGGCCCGAATCTGCCCGAAGATCCACATAACGTCGAACTCGTATACTGCTTCCACCTTGCGGCCGCTGGGCATGGGATCGCCCCCGAGGCCGGGAGGGCAACATTACGATTTGCTTTCGAGCGCTTAACGCTTGAGAAGGTCACTGCATTCATTCGCCCAACGAACACGCGTGCGCTTAGTGCAGCTCCGAAAGTCGGCCTTTGCTACGTCAGGGACCGAATTTGCAACAACATGATGATGCAATATTTCGAGGTATTTCCTACGACGGTTGTCCAAACGGACGAATTACTTGTTTCGGCCTACACAGATCCAGACGTTATTCCAGATCAGTAGTGCTTCTGTATTGGGCCCTTACTCGTCAAGTCCCTTCGAGTGATCATCACGCCGCTGGGATCATGCTTCTGTCGTGGTCAGCAGGATGATGGGCATTGGCATCGAGACGGCAGGCATGCTGGTGCAAGAGATCCTGTCGCGCACTCTGCGCGATCGTCGCGCAGTGGCCTTATGCCGGGCTGACCGGCGCGCCGGACGAGAGCGGCTCCAAACGGCGCGAGAAAGCGGGCCCGCAATACGCGGGTCAGGCGCGGCATGATCCACCTCGCCTGGCGGTGGCTGATGTTCCAGAAGGGCAGCGCCCTGGCGCAGTGGTTCGCGCAGCGCACCGCCGGTCTCCAGCGCAACCTGCGCAACACCATGATCGTGGCCCCGGCGCGCAAGCTGCTGATCGCGCTGTGGCGCTATGTGGCAGCGGCGAGGTGCCGGACGGCCATCCTGCGCCCGGTCCATGAACGATCGGATGACACAGTTAAGGAGCACACGACACACAAAGGTCCGGGCATCCATCCGCCGACAGCGGAAGCAATGCCAGATGATCCGAGGCGGCGGTGACCCGTAAAGCATCTATGGCATGGACATCCATGCACGCGGGAGAGGATGGGAACCGCCACCGAGGAGCCTTGCCGCCGATGCGCATGACTGCATCATGGGTTCGGATCGCTGCGATCCGCCGAATACAAGGTTGTGGCGCCCTGGCGTCATGCTGGCAGGTCCCCCCTCAGATCGCCCCTTGCGCTAATCCGCCCGATCGGCCCGGTGCCGCTTGACCGATACCATCGATGATCCAACCGCGAGGAGGTCCCCCCTTTTGGGCAACGATGGCGCCGTGCTCGACCCTGTCCAGGACGCTGCGCGCCGGCTGCGGTGCCGGAAGCGGCCATCCTGGACAGGGCTCTGCGCACGGCCCTTCGCAGAAAGTAGGTCGGGACGGAGGGATGGCCGCAAACCGTCGAACAAAGGGATGCGATCGAAAAAATACCCCTTAACAGCGAAAGCCCCATACAAGGGGTGGGAGCGGAAAGAATGCTGAACGATAGACGGTCGCATGGGCTTTGGGAGCGGACAGCTCCGCCGCCGCCTGCGACGGAGAGGCTGGGATGTGACCTCGTCGCCGACGTCGCGATCGTCGGCGCAGGCTACACCGGGTTATCCACCGCGCTCCACCTTGCCGAGCGGGGCCTGGACACTGTCGTGATCGAGGCAGCCGAAATTGGTTTTGGCGCCGCCGGGCGAAGCACCGGGTTGGTGAATGCGGGCCTTTGGGTTATGCCCTCGGCGCTCAAGGAGACGCTCGGTCCGCTCTATGGCGATCGTTTGCTTAATTTGCTGCGCGATTCCCCACGCACCGTCTTCGAGATCGTCGACAAGCACAACTTGCAGTGCGAGCTGAAGCGGGCCGGCACGATCCATTGTGGAGCCGATAAGAAGGGCGTTGCCGAGATCGCGGAGCGAGCTCGGCAGTGGCAGGCGCTCGGCGCCCCGGTGCACATCCTCGACGCCGGGGAGACGCGTGCCAAGACAGGCACCTCAGCCTTCCCCGGAG
>NZ_FNEE01000053.1 GCF_900099905.1 Mesorhizobium muleiense
ACGATCGGGTGGGAGGGAGCCTTGCGGCGTCCCCCCTCCCACACCACCGTGCGTACGGTTCCGTACACGGCGGTTCATGAAGCGTGGTTTAGGCGTCGAAGCTCGTTTTGAAGCGAGATCAGCCCGAGCTTGTTGAAGAAGGCATTGCGGAAGGCATCGCTCATATGACTGGCCCCGGCATTCCACCACGGGCCGCGGCCGTTTGAGGCCCCGTCACGCGCACGCTGCTCCGTCAATCCTCGCTGCATCAGCCGCATGAACCGGGTGCATGGCCGTTTCCATTGCCGCCACAGGATGCAGCGCAACCTGCGCCGTACCCAGCGATCCAGTTCCTCGAGAACCCCCTTGCCGTCGGTCAGCCGGAAGTAGGCGATCCAGCCGCGCAGGATCGGGGTGAGGTCCTTGATGGTGGCAGCAAGGGCGCGACCGCGCCCGGCACGGAAGAAAGCCCTCAGCTTGTCCCGCAGCCGCGCCACGCTTTTGTGCTCGATCCAGAGACGCGGCACTTTGTGGGCGGACATGGTATAGCCAAGGAACGTTCGGTTCCACGGTCGGTCCACAGCGCTTTTGTCGCCGTTGACCTTGAGCTTCAGCCGCTCGGCCAGGAACCGGGTGAGCGAGGCCATGATGCGCTCGCCGGCACGCTGCGACCGCACATAGACGTTGCAGTCGTCGGCGTAACGGCAGAAGGCGTGACCACGCCGCTCCAGTTCCTTGTCGAGATCGTCGAGCAGGATGTTCGACAGCAGCGGCGAGAGCGGCCCGCCTTGCGGCGTCCCTTCGCTGCGCGCCGTCTCGACCCCGCCCGTCATCAACCCGGCCTGCAGGTAGCGGCGGATCAACCGCAGCACCCGCTTGTCTTTAACCTTGCGCGCCACCCGTGCCATCAGCACATCGTGGTTCACCCGGTCGAAGAACTTCTCCAGATCAAGATCGACCACGAAGCGGCGGCCGCCGGCCACATGCGACCGGGCGGCACGAACCGCATCATGGGCGCTCCGCCCCGGCCGAAAGCCGTAGGAGGAGTCGGAGAAGTCCGGATCGAAGATCGGCATCAGCACCTGATGCATCGCCTGCTGGATGAGCCGGTCCAGAACGGTCGGGATGCCCAGTTGGCGCATTCCCTTGCCGCCGGGCTTGGGGATTTCCACCCCGCGCACCGGCGCCGGTCTGTAACGACCCGCCAGCAGCTCTTCTCTGATGCGCGGCCACTGCTCCGTGAGGTGGGGCTTCAGCTGTTCCACCGTCATCTCGTCGATGCCCGGTGCGCCCTTTTTCCTCACCACCCGGTGGTAGGCCGCCATCATGTTCTCGCGGCTGAGGATCATCTCCATCAGTCGCTCGTCTGCCTCCGGTCGAGAGGGCGACAGTCCTGCCGTGGGGCTCGATGCAACCGATGCCTGGGCTCGCGGCTTCCGGCCGCTGCTCCAGGTTTCGGCACGGGGGTTTTCGGCCCCGTTTTCTGCATCTTGTCCAACCATCGAAAGACCGTTCTCCGTCCGGCACTTCATGTTCAGCCCTTCGCCGTTTGGTCCGGCTACTACGGCCTCTGCTGACTCCTGCCGACCCATCCCGGCGCCTCTCGGCGGCGGTAGCACACCTGTCTCCAGGGGCAGGCCGGCAGGCCTCCCAGGGTAAGACGCGTGACCTTCGTGCCATGTGCCTGTCGCATCTACGGCCGCACCCTCCGGGGTGATATCGGGCTTCGGGTCCATGCGCCCCCTCGCCCGGTTGCGGCCGCCTCATATGCGCTTGCTGTTCGTCAGGCCGGCACTTTGCTTGCAGCTTCCTTCAGACCCCGCCTCGCGGCGACGCCCTTGCTGTTCGGCTAGCGGTTCCCATCACCCGGGCCCGCAGAGGACTTGCACCTCCAAGTCACCTCGACCGCCACCACAGCGGCCGAAACAGCGCCAGTCACGGCGCTACGCGCCATGCCTGGCGCACGCATGGATCC
>NZ_FNEE01000046.1 GCF_900099905.1 Mesorhizobium muleiense
CACCGCAAGTGCAGCCGTTTCCACCTCCGGCGCGCACTGCGCCGGGCTCGATCGCGGCCGCCGCGACTGCTCGGCCAGTCCTGCCTCGCCCTCGCTCCGGTAGCGCAAAAGCAGCTTGTGGCCGCACGTCCGTCCGATACCGAAGCGCCGACACAACGCGCTCACATTCGCCCCCTCTGCGGAGGCGAGCCTCACGAACTCCAACCTCTGTTTCATCGCGCTTTTGTCCTTGAATGGCATCCCGAACCCCTCGCGCGCAATGCGCAAAACTGTTCGCGATGTCTTCGCACACCTGTTCGCGATGTCTCCGGTCCAAACAGTGGGGAGGGGTTAGGGGTGGGGGTACATCGTAGAGCGAAAGCCTCGGCTTTCCACCTGCAATAGCCCTGCCTTCGCGGGGGAGATTGGCAGCTTCGCCGCTGAGTGCATCCGGCAAGGGTTCGCACCCCGGCTCCAATGCTGTATCAGCCCCGAGTTCAAGGAGCCTGCGATGACCTCACACCTCGACACCCCCGAAACCGGCATGGTGGCCGACCCCGACGCCGCGTGGCAGGGCGATGTTCGCGCCGGCGTGCGGCAGGTGCGCGATCTCGACTCCCTGCCGCTTTCGCCAGCCGAGCGCGCGGCGACTCAAGCCGCGGCCACGCGCCACAAGGTTCGCATCCCAAAAGCCTATCTCGACCTGATCGACTGGAGCGACCCCGCCGATCCGATCCGGGCGCAGGTCATCCCGTCGCCCGAAGAGCTGGCTGAGCAGGAAGGCGAGCTCGACGATCCGATCGCCGACCATGCCTTCAGCCCGGTGCCGCGATTGACGCATCGCCATGCCGACCGGGTCCTGCTGTTTGCGACCTACCAGTGCGCGGTCTATTGCCGGTTCTGCTTTCGCAAGGAGTCGCTGACCTCGATCGGCCGCGGTTTTTCGCGCGAGGCGCTGGAGCCGGCCTTCGCCTATATCGAGGCCCACCCCGAAATCCGCGAGGTGATCCTGACCGGCGGCGATCCGCTGTCGCTGCCGGACAAGGCGCTGGCAGAAATCCGCGCCCGCATCGAGGCGGTTGCTCATGTGCGGCTCTTGCGCATCCACACGCGCGTGCCCGTAGCGCTGCCCTCGCGCGTCACGTCAGGCCTGGTTCGCTCGCTGCAGGGCCGGCTGATGGTCACAGTCGTCACCCATTTCAACCACGCGCGGGAGATCACGCCAACCACCGAAGAAGCCTGCCGAGCGTTGCGGCAGGGCGGCTTCGTGCTGCTCAACCAGAGCGTCCTGCTGAAAGGCGTCAACGACACGGTCGAGGTGCTGGAGGAGTTGTGCCGCGAGCTGATGTACCGCCTCGGCATAAAACCCTATTACCTGCACCACGGCGACCTCGCGCGCGGCATGGCGCATCGGCGCACCACGATTGCCGAGGGACGGGCGCTGGTCAGCGCCTTGCGGGCGCGCCTGTCGGGCATCTGCAACCCGGTCTACGTGCTGGACCTGCCGGACGGCGGCGGCAAAGTGCCGCTCGGCCCGTGCCATGTCGAGGCGCGGGACGGCGATACCTGGCGGATTCGCGGGCAGGATGGCGAACTGAGGACCTATACCGAGCTTGTCGGCGATCCTTAGAAAGCTGGGTTCCTCGCCCCGCGAAGCGGGCAGAGGTGGCCCGGCGAAGCCGAGACGGAGGGGGGCTTCCTTTGCGCACGGAAGTTCATGCTGCCGCGCTTGGTTGGAACCGGATCCAATGCCTCGCATTTTAACAGATGACGGGGCAAAGGAGCGCAAGGTGAAAGCTTTATCGGCGGTACTTGGCGGCTTCGTGCTGACGCTGGCGGTTTTCGCCAGCGGATTGGCCTTCGCCCTCTGGATTCTCTTCGCCGAACCGGTGCGGCCGGTCGCTCCGACTTCCAGCGTTGCCGAACTGTGGCCGAGGGAGCCGCGGAAGGTGAACCCCGCTTCGCAGCAGCTTGAGCGCCTTCCCGCCCGCGCGGCCCCAGAGGTCGCAGAGGTACCAGAGGTCCCAGAGGTCCCAGAGGTCCCAGAGGTTGCAGCGGTCCCGGCTGATCAGGCCCCATTTGATCAGGCCCCATTTGATGAGGCCCCAGTTGATGAGGCCCCAGTTGATCGCGCCGCGAAACCTGCCGATGCCGCATCTTCGTCGCCCGACACCACCGCTACCGCCTCCATCAAGCCGACAACGCCGGCAACCGACGAGCAGCAGGCGATGCCCGCCGCCCATGTGGAATGGTGCGCAAGCCGCTACCGCTCCTACAGCCCAAGCGACGACCACTACACATCCTACAGCGGAGAGGAGCGTCCCTGCATCTCGCCCTATCTCGATGCCGGTGCGGCCGACCGCGCCACGCAGCCTGCCGACGATGGCCCCAGCTATGTCGAGGCGACCGACATGTCGCCAATGGATGGCGAGGTTGCGTCGGATGAAACCGGCGGCGCCTGGCTTCCGCCCGACCACGTAGAATATTGCTTCAGCCGCTACCGCTCCTATCGGCCGGAAGACAACACCTACCAGCCCTATTCCGGCGGCCCGCGCCGGCAGTGCGAGTAGCCGGCAGGTGGCGGACTGGCGGCCGCAGCGCATGGCGCCTGGGCAACCCGTCCAACGATCACGCAGACTTCTTGGATCGTTCGGGTTGGCGTGGCGTTCATCCGATACAAAAGGAGGAATCAACATGGGCGACGACCGGGAAGACAGGATTCGTGAGCGCGCATACCAGATCTGGGAACGCGAAGGCGGGATTCATGGCGATCCCGAGCGGCACTGGCACCGGGCCGAGGCCGAGATCGACAGGGAGGCAGCCCTGCCGCTGACCGCAGGCGATGCCCTGCCGGAAACCCGCGAGGTCGCGAGCTCCGACGTCTTGACGGTGGAGGCCCTGGCTGTGCGCACCGGCATATCGGGCGAACAGGCGCAGGAACTGATCGACAGGCTGGGCAACGACCGAGCGGCGATCGAACAAGCCGCGCGCAGCCTCAAGGGGAAGCAGCGGCTCGGGGAGTGATAGATGATCAGAAAACTCAAAGACGGAAAATACCGCCTCCATTCGAGCAAGAAGGACGAAAAGACCGGCAAGCGCCGCAATCTCGGGACGTTTGACAGCCGCGAGGCTGCGCAGAAGCACGAACGCGAGGTGCAGTATTTCAAGAGGCATTGAGGCGGGCGCTGATGGCCGTCCCTTGCCAGGCAGCCGCGCCGGATGACCCCTTACTTCGGCGTAGGGTGTAGAATTCTAGCGAGTGCAGGATACCGCTCTGATGGGGACAGCGAACTTTTATATTTCCCTGCCTCTTCGTGTTATTGTGGATACGAGGAGATTGGCCCGTGAGCGAGAGCCGCAAGCTAGCCGCGATCCTTGCCGCTGATGTGGTCGGGTACAGCCGGCTGGCGAGCGCGGATGAAGATCGTACTTTGGCCCGGTTGCGGGCACTTCGAAGCGACCTGATCGACCCGACCATCGCTGTTTACAACGGTCGTATGGTCAAGCGCACAGGCGATGGTGCGTTGGTTGAATTCCGCAGTGTGGTAGATGCCGTGCGCTGCGCCATAGAAGTGCAGGATGGCATGGTCGAGCGCAACGCCGGCGTGCCCGAGGATCGCCGCATCGAGTTTCGGATTGGGATACATTTGGGCGACGTGGTCGAAGAAAGCGACGGCGACCTGATGGGCGACGGCGTCAACATCGCCTCGCGTCTGGAGGGTGTCGCTGCCCCGGGCACCATCTGCCTGTCCGAAGACGCCTATCGGCAAGTCAAGACGAGACTAGACGTTTCGGTCAGTGATCTCGGCGACACCCAGCTCAAGAATATTGCCGAACCGATCCGGGTTTATTCACTCCGAGTCGGCACCGCGGCTCACGCAAAGGCGCCTGTGACCCACGAACTTTCGGAAGCTCTGCTTTCGACAGCGGCACCGCCTCAGTTATCGATCGCCGTGCTGCCCTTCGCCAACATGAGCGGTGATGCCGAGCAGGAATATTTCGCCGACGGAATCTCCGAAGACATCATCACAGCTCTCTCAAAGCTGTCGCAGCTGTTTGTGATCGCTCGCAATTCGTCCTTCACTTTCAAGGGCAGGAACGTGAACGTTCAGGAGGTCGGCCGGAACCTCGGCGTGCATTACGTGCTGGAGGGCAGCGTCCGCAAATCCGGCAACAAGGTACGTATCACCGCGCAGCTTATTGACGCGACCACAGGCGGACATCTGTGGGCGGAGCGCTTCGATCGCGACCTGACCGATATCTTTGCAGTACAGGACGACGTTACGCAGCAAATTGTCGACGCGCTGGCGCTCAACCTGGCAAAGGGCGACCAGCAGCGGCTCGCGACCGAGCAAACCGGCAACCTGGACGCGTATGACTGCTTTCTTCATGGCCGAGAGCAGCTATGGCGGTTCACGAAAGCGGAAAACATCAAGGGCCGGGAACTGTTGCAGCGCGCCGTCGAATTCGACCCGAAATTCGCTCCTGCCTACGCGTTCCTCGCGTTCGCAAACATACTGGACTATGCAAACCAGTGGAGCTCGTCGTGGTCGAACGCAATGGCACAAGCGGAAATGTTCGCGGCACGGGCAGTGGCGCTCGACGATCGATATCCTTACGCACATTGGGCGCTGGGCATCGTCGAATTGTATTCGCGACGGCATGAGGCGGCCATCTGCTCGGCCAAACGCTTGATCGCTCTTGCGCCAAATCTTGCCGAGGGGCACGAAAATCTCGGTTACGCACTGCATTATTCCGGCAAGCCTGAGGACGCACTCCGGTGTTTCGACAGGGCAATGGCCTTGAACCCGTATTATCCGGACGTGTACCTTCACTTCCAGGCGCAAGCGATGTTCCAGTTGCGCAGGTACGAAGAGGCAATTGGGATCCTGAGGCGGCGACTTAGTCGGAACCCTTCCACCGACGTATCACGCGTGCTCCTGGCGGCGAGCTACGGCCATCTGGGTCGGTTCGAAGAAGCCCGTCGCGAGTGGCAGGAAGTGTTTCGCGTCAACCCCCAATATTCTCTGGAACATCGCCGCAAAGTGTTGCCCTATAAGGATCCCAACGATTTCGAGCTGATCGTGGATGGCCTTCGCAAAGCCGGCCTCGTATGAGCACCTGACCGGGCGAGGTCCGGTATTGAACCTCCTGCAGCCACTGCTTCGAAGGAACAGCACGACCGCTGTGCGGCACGCTGATGACCTGGGGCGGGGCGGGCAGCAGTCAGGCGGCTTAAGGCTACCGATTCGCGAAGACCAGACGTTCGCTGGTGCGAGAGGCGTCGTAGCCGTTCCGCTCGAAGAGGCTACTCGCCCGAAGGCACCGATACATCCATTTCTGGCACGTAGCTGGAAATGAAGTTCGAGCATCGCCACATCAGTATACGGACCGGCAGTCTGATGGAACTATTGTTCATTGATAACAATCTTTGCGACCGACGAAGCGTCTCGCGACTGCCGTTGATGTTTGAGGAGTGTGAATGACGGTACGCTTTGCATTTGACAACAGCTATGCTCGGCTGCCGAGCTCGTTTTATGCGCGTGTTTCCCCGACCCCGGTCTCCGCACCGCACCTCCTCAAGCTTAACCAGGAGCTGGCCGTCCAGCTCGGGCTCAACCCGGTAGAACTCGCCACGCAGGCGGGTGTTGAGATTCTTGCCGGCAAACGGATTCCCGAAGGTGCCGAGCCGATCGCTACCGCCTATGCCGGACACCAGTTCGGTCAGTTCGTGCCGCAGCTCGGCGACGGAAGGGCAATCCTGCTAGGCGAGATCGTCGATCAGGAAGGAGTGCGCCGGGATATCCAGCTAAAGGGCTCCGGCCGAACACCGTTTTCCCGCGGCGGCGACGGGCGGGCGGCGCTTGGCCCCGTTCTGCGCGAGTACATTGTCAGCGAGGCCATGGCGGCTCTTGGCATTCCGACCACTCGGGCGCTTGCTGCGGTTATGACGGGTGATGAGGTGATACGAGAAACCTACCTGCCAGGCGCAGTGCTGACACGGGTCGCATCCAGCCACATGCGGATCGGAACCTTCGAATTCTTCGCGGCGCGCGGGGACGTGGATGCGGTGAGGGCTCTCGCTGATCACGCGATCGCCCGGCACTACCCGGATGCCGCGGGCGCTGCTCGCCCCTACCTGGCACTCCTGGAGAGTGTGATTGCGCGCCAAGCGAACCTCGTAGCGCAGTGGCTCCTCGTCGGCTTCATTCACGGGGTTATGAACACCGACAACATGTCTATCGCCGGCGAGACGATTGACTATGGCCCCTGCGCTTTTCTGGACATCTACAATCCCAACACCGTATTCAGCTCGATCGACCAGTTAGGTCGCTACGCTTATGCCAATCAGCCTGCGATCGCCCAGTGGAACCTGACGCGGCTGGCGGAGTGTCTGCTGCCCCTCCTGGCTGGGGATCAGGACAAGTCCGTGGAGCAGGCCCAAGAGGCGCTTTCTGCCTTCGCCGCACGGTTCAGCGACGCGTATAATAGTGGCTTGCGTCGCAAGTTGGGACTTTTGTCGGAGCGGGAGGGTGATCTTGCGCTGACGCATGATCTTCTCGATCGGATGGTCGCTGGCAAAGCGGACTTCACCCTGACTTTCCGACGCCTGAGCGAGGCCGCTATTGGACCCGAAGGCGACGTCGCGGTGCGCAGCCTCTTCGAAGACCCTGCCCCATATGACGACTGGGCCGAGCGCTGGCGCAAACGGCTCGGGCAAGAGCCGCAGGAAGGTTCAGTGCGCCGGGCTTCCATGCAGCGCGTAAATCCGGCCGTTATCCCGCGCAACCACCGCGTTGAGGCGGTCATCGAGGCCGCCGTGGAGAAACAGGAGTTCGGACCGTTCGAGGACCTTCTGACCGTGCTCGGCAAGCCATACGAAGTCCAGCCAGGCTTCGCGAGCTATGCCGAGCCACCACCGCGCGATGGCCGCGTCTATAAGACCTTTTGTGGGACCTGAACCTGAGGTTCGTTGCGAAGAGATGCGTTGGATGACGAAAAAGAGCGCTCGATCGCGCGAGCGACATTCCGGCTAGCATTCCAAGCTTTGCGCTCCGGCATCGCAGGATCGTGCTGGAAATGTCCATCCTGCTTCTCCTTCGGCGCACCATTGGCCGGAAGGGAAGCGAAAGGGGACTAGTCGGCAGCGGGGCCGACTGCGGACTGTCAGTTTTCGGCCATCGAGGTGCAGAAGCGGACGTACGCAGCGCTCAAAGGGTGGTCTGGATGTGACCCCACAGCGGACGCTCGCTTTCTTCTGAAGCAGAGTCAGACTACGCAGCCATCTGTGCCCGCCGTATGTCGCGGGCCGGTGGTTTGCCGAACAGACGGCCATATTCGCGGGTGAACTGAGGCACGCTCTCATAGCCCACCGCATATGCCGCCGAACTCACGCTCGTGCCATCGGCCAGCATCTGGCGCCGAGCCTCGATCAGGCGCAACTGCTTCTGGAATTGCAAGGGAGACAGCGTGGTGGTCTGGCGGAAATGCTGGTGGAAGGACGAGGTGCTCATCCCCGCGGCCTCGGCCAGTTCCTCGATGCGGATCGGCCGTGCATAGCTTTCGCGGATCATGGCGACCGCACGGGCGATGCGTTGTGCATGGCCATCGGCCCCGCCGAGGCTGCGGAGGGCCGATCCGTGCTGTCCCGCCAGAAGCCAGAAATGAATTTCGCGCAGCAACGGCCCTTGCAGGACCGGGAGGGCAAAGGGACGGTCCAGAAGCCGCATCAGACGCCGCGCCACATCGGCGACATCTGCGTCGGTCGGCTCCACTCGGACAGGCTTGCGCGGATCGCCCGGGACCGCCGCTATCTCGACCGCGAGTTCCCGCATAAGGACGGGGTCGAGTTCCAGCGCCAGCGAATAGTAGGGCGTGCCGAGGGTTGCCTGCGTGATCTGGCTGACCGTGGGCACATCGGCCGAGATCAGCAGCGACTCGCCCGGACCGAATTCCAATGTCTCGGCCCCTATCGTGACCCGCTTGGCACCTTGTAACAGCATGGCCACCAGCGGCCGATTGACAGCCACCTGCAATTCGCCGGGCTCCGTGGCGCGGATCGCGGTCAGGCCGGGAATAGGCGTCGACGCTGCCCCGAAACGGTCGGCATGAGTGTCGGCAAAGCTGCGCACAAGGTCGAGAAGCGTTCGGCTCATATGAGCAAGATTAAAGGTGGTGGCGCTTCAGGCAAGACCTGAAGAAGGATCAGGCAAGAAATCCGAACATTCTGGCAAACCCTGTATGGCAAGGCCGATCCAGATTTGCAGGAACAGGCAAGACTACGCGAGGAATCGGCAACAACTGGAGACGCTCTTGCCGCATGTTGTCCCCATCACTTCGGATGAAAGGACTTCCCGCATGACCAAGATCGCACTCGTCACCGGCGCCAACCGCGGCCTCGGCCGCAACATCGCTGTCAGCATCGCGCGGCATGGCCGCGACGTTATCGTCACCTATCGCGGCAACGCATCTCAGGCCCGCGAGGTTGTGGCCGAGATTGAAGCCCTGGGCCGTAAGGCGGTTGCTCTGCAGCTCGATCTCGGCGTGGTCGCCAGCTTCGCGGCCTTTGCCGAGACCCTGCGCGCGGCGCTGAAAGAGACCTGGGGCCGCGACAGCTTCGATTACCTGATCAACAATGCCGGCCACGGCGAATTCGCCATGATCGGCGATACGACCGAGGCGCAGTTCGACGGTCTATTCGACGTCCATGTGAAGGGCGTCTTCTTCCTCGTTCAGGCGCTTCTGCCGCTCATCGCAGATGGCGGGCGGACCGTGAACTTTTCTTCGGGCCTGACCCGCGTGTCCTATCCGGGCTTCTCGGCCTATGCGGCCGCCAAGGGGGCGGTCGAAATCTTGACCGTCTATATGGCGAAAGAGTTGGGTGCACGCGGGATCACAGTGAACACGGTCGCGCCCGGAGCGATCGAGACCGATTTCGGTGGCGGGCTGGTGCGCGACAATGCCGAAGTCAACGCGCAGTTCGCAGGGATGACCGCGCTTGGCCGCGTAGGGCTGCCCGATGACATCGGGCCAATGGTGGCAAGCCTTCTGGGCGAGGATAACCGTTGGGTTACGGCACAGCGGATCGAGGTTTCGGGTGGTCAGGCGATCTGATCAGTCGGACCCCCGACAACTGAAGCGCGCGGCCGTATGGCCGCGCGCATTGTCATTCCGCCGTCGGGAAAAGCCTCCTTTGGCCGTCGACTGAAGCTGAACGGCCGGAATGTCCGCAAGCACGATTTCCAGGATAGTCTCCGGCAACGTCTGCTATTGGGCAACAGTAGAGATCACCTCAACGGCCGACATGAGGCGCATTGCGGACCGACTGCTATGGGCCGTGAGCAGACCGGCAGCTTCGGGCTGCGAGTCTTGAAGAGCGGACATTCAGCCGGTCGATATCATCGCTACCGGACCTTTGCCTCCAACTGGGCCGACGGCCTGCCCTGAGCTGCCGTCAACCGTGGCATGGAAGGTGATTGCGTTTTCCGCCCAGAGGTCCGGGATTCCTGTTCCGGCTTAGACTGCTCGGTGGATAACTGGTAAGTTCGAGCGCCACCGGCGAGGGATTTCACTCCGCCGCGGCGCCGAGGTTGGAGCCATGCCGATTGTCTCCCAGGTTCTTCGTCCTCTTGGTGGGCTGACACTCGCCCTCTGGCTGGCGACAAACCCTGCCGCCAGCCAGGAAGGGGTCGTGCACTGGCGCATGAACAGTCTGCTCCACCCCAAACTTTTCGGCGAAGCTGGCGAGCGTTTCGCCGAAACGGTGCGGCGGCTGTCGGACGGCGGCTTCATCATCGAGGTGCATGACCGGCTGGTGCTTGACCAGGACACCTTCGGCGCCCTGAACTCAGGCCTTGTCGACGCGGTTTGGGGCTCGGCAGGCCATCACCACCGCGAGGACCCTGCGCTGACCATCTTTACCGGCTTTCCCTTTGGTCCTGACCCGGCCGGCTTTACCGCCTGGATGAGAGGGGGCGGTGGGGCCGAGGCACTGGAGGCGATATACGCGCGCCACGAAATGAAGGGCCTCTATTGCGGTATTCTTCCCGCAGAAGGCGGAGGCTGGTTCCTTGCGCCAGTCGAGAATTCCGCCGATCTGGAGGGGCTGGCTATGCGCAGCTTCGGTTACGGCGCTCGGGTGCTGCAGAAGCTTGGGGTTGTCCCCTACGAACTTCCAGCCGAGGAGATCCGGCCGGCGCTGGAAGCTGGGCTGATCGATGCGGCCGAATTTTCGCTGCCGTCGATCGATGCCGAGCTCGGCATCGCCGACGTAGCTAAATACCTCTACTTCCCGGGCTGGCAGCAGCCGGTAACCTCCCTAGAAATTCTGATGCCGGAGAAGACCTGGGCCGCTCTCTCAGATCACCACAAGGCAGTTCTGGAGACTGCCTGCGGCGATACCCTGTCCTGGACCGCGGCCGAGGCAGCGGTTGAACAGGTCGCGGCCATCGCGGCTTTTCGCACCATGGGAGTCGAGCTGCATGCCTGGCCTGACGAAGTGCTTTCTGATCTGAGAAAGGCGTGGAACGAGGTCATCGCGGAGGAGACCGCCCGGGACCCGCTGCTCGCCGAAGCCTGGAAGAGTTATCTGCAATTTCGTGACGGGTATGGCGATTGGCAGGCGCGCGCCTACGCCAAGTAGCCGGGATCAGCCCGGCATACCAGCCAACCTGAGCCCCTCCAACAGAATGGCGAGGCCGCTTTCGTCGGCTAGGCCATCGAAAGATTGCGCCACCCCCGCAACGGTCTGCTCGGGCCGGTGCCCAAGCGCGGCCGTGACGACCCTGGCCGCTTCTTCCAGCCGGCCGGCATGAGCAAGGCTCGCGGCGAAGAGCCATCCTGGCCACCACCGCGCGTGTGCGAAAGTTCCGGCGCCATAGAGCGGGCCAAGTTCCTCTGCAGCTCGCGCCGGCTCTCCCGCGAGCAGGTAGCTCAGGCCAGCGACTTGACGGTGCCATTCGGGTGGTTTCGTACTTAGGCGCAGGGCCTGCTGGATTGTCAGGACCGCCTCGTCCGAACGCCCTGTCAGGGCCAGCGCTTGGGCAAGAACAGCGAGGTTGTCGGCATCCTCAGGATCGATCGTCACCGCTGCTCGGGCATTCGCAAGTGCGTCGACTGGCGAGCGCATCTCCGGAAAGGGGGAGAGGAGCCGCATTTCGGCGAGAAGCCGGTGCGGCCGCGCACCGCCGCCAAGCGCGACTGCGCGCTCCACCATCTCGAGCGCCCGCCCCATTTCGCGGCGACCGCCTCCCCACGCAAGGTGCTGAACTTCCAGCCAGTAGGTCAATCCGAGGCTTGACCAAGCCCCTGCATGCCCGGCATCCTCGGCCACCACGGCCTCGAGAAGTTCCCGTGCCTGTTCGTTATCTCCGCGCCGCCGCCAGTCCCGCGCCTCCAGCAGCGCGTCCGCTTTCACGACGGCTTGATCTGCCAAATCGGGGGCGACTAGGCCGTCCCGCGGTTGTGTCCACCAGAGAATGGTCATCGCAACTATGAGAGCTGCACTGAGCCCGCTCGCCCACACCATCCAGTGCTTCCGGCCCGCCGGGGCCGACCCCTCTGCATCTGAATCCTGGCCCACGAGCAGATATCCTCGCCTCGGCACTGTTCGCAGCAGGTTCGTCCCTTCCGGACCAAGTGCTCTGCGAATATCGCTGACGCACTGTGCAAGGGAGTCATCGGAGACGAACACGTCCGGCCAAGTCGCCTGAACAAGATCGTCCTTGCTGACCAGCTGTCCGCGCCGCTCCGCGAGCACCTCAAGGACCCGGTATGACTTCGGCCGCAGCAATCGTTCCATGCCGGCACCATCCTGAAGGCAGCCGCGCCTACGGTTCAGGACGAAATCGCCGAAGTGAATGCTGCGTGGGTAATCCATACCGGATCCCGGGGGTGCTACGGCCAGATTATAGCAGGATTTCGGGAATCTTTCAGGGAGCTTTCATGACCTTCTGCGCCGGCCGGCCCAGCCTCGGCTTGCTCACCACCCGAGGAAGCTCCCATGCGCAGATCAGTTTTAGTGCTCGCTGTCCTATGGCTTGCCGCGATGAATGCGGCCACCGCGGCCGAGCGGGTGGACACGCCGCCTGTCCTCCAGACAATAGGTATGTGGCTGGCAGCGAACTACGACCTGCCGTTGGCGGAACTTCCCGCCGTTGTCACGGCGCCCGCGATCGAACTCGTCACGATGCGTTACGGCGCCGGGGCAACGATCTCGTCGCCGGAGGTCGTTGCCGTCTATGATGAAGACGTCAATACCATCTTTCTTGCCGCAGGCTGGACGGGCCGCACCCCGGCCGAATTGTCGGTTCTGGTGCACGAGATGGTTCACCACCTCCAGGCCGCCGCCGAGATGCGCTTCGCCTGTCCAGGGGAGCGCGAGGCGCTCGCCTATCGTGCCCAGGAGGCTTGGCTTCGGCTGTTCGGTACGGACCTGAAAAGCACTTTTAACATCGACCCTGCGACACTGCTTGTCGCCACGGTATGCACTCATTAGGCCGACGAAAACGAAGAGCGAAAGCTCCTTCCTTGGACGCAAGTGGCCGGGCCGCCTGCGGCAAAAAAAGAGGAAGCGGATGTTAGCCTGCAAGGCCCCGCGTCACATGAGGCGCATACCGGTCCAGCAGCTTGGGGCCGGAAGGAGACTGGCAGGTTCTGGAGAGCGAGGCCAAGAAGGCAGACTTACGCGGAAAGCCGCGCCGGGCATCCGGTGAATCACAGCTTCAGAGGCGTGTCTTGGAAGTATTTTCCGGGAGAGGCACCGAAGGCCGCCCGAAAAACCGCGA